>DS990597.1 GCA_000155695.1 Verrucomicrobiia bacterium DG1235
CTCTCGGTCGATGCGTAGTTCGTTCTTTAACTGACCAGTGTGGTCCTCTCCACGTAGCGCTTTTATTTTCGAAAAATCGGTCTCGTAGATGCGCTTGAAAAACAAATTAGGTTTCTCCTGAAAGCTTTTATAGCTGCGTATCTTTACTACATCGCGCTGAACTTTTTTACCGTCTCCCGGTTTCCATATAATCCGGTCCAGTCTCAACTGATAGATATAGGTTGCTTGACCCTCAGCATCGCGCCTCTCTTGCTTTACGACGAACCCCGCTTGTTCCAGAAGAGCAAGTAGACTATCCAGTATTTCGTCATAGCTTTCGCGGTTGAATGCAAACTCAGGAGCTTTTTCTGCGAAGAATTGGCGAATGTATTTACCGAGCGCACTGGTGATAACCATTGAGCTACTCTTGCCCCGCGATCGTGAGCTCAGGCGTTTCCGTCTCAAATAAGCGGGGAAAAGGTTCTTCAAATCATCAAATGCCCAATCGGCTCGGAGTTTGTCGCTGAAGACTTTCTCATTTTCCTGGAGAACGCTTTCCTTCAGTAGAACATCACTGTGTACAGCGTATTCCAATCGGAAGTGGTCGAGGATGTTGCGGAGGAATTCAGAGCGCTCCTCATTGTTCAACCCGGCAATGACTGGAATATCATTCCATCCTTCCTTCCAATCTACGGTCTCCTTGAGGTGGACATAATCAATACTTAGGAGGGCACATTTTTCGAGGTTTGGAAGGATGACCCGCCAACCGCGACGGAGGTCGTACACTGCCTGGTAAGTCAAATAGTCGGAAAAGACTCTCTTGATCTCATCGAGAATGAAGGTTGGGGCATCATTCACCACGTTCTTAGCGAAGGCTGTTGCTGGCAGGCCAAGAGCCTCCAATACAGCTGGACCTATTTTTGTGTAGTCGAGGCCGTTGGGATTCGATTTGAGAGCTTTTGCTATAGCTGAGCGAATAAAGGTGACCCGAATGAAATCATTGAAGTGACCCGCTTGTAGAGCTGCGTCCTGACGGTTGTCCGTAAAGCTAAGAAGCTTTTGGTCGCGAGGAAGGAATCCGTTGCGATTGAGGGAATCGAGTGTCAGAAAAGATGTTATGGTCGTAGAAGTGCTTCGGCCCTCGTTTCCTAGCGTAGTGAGCTTCGTACGCTCACTGGTGTTTGCCTCGAAGAAAACACCAGCAGTAGGGTCGAAAAGTAACCCCTTGGGCTCACATGGCATGAACCAACCCGGCAGACCTTCACTCTCGTCATCAGAGCAGCTTCCGTCCGGCTTGAAATAGATCCTTTGCGGTGCTCTATCGCGATATTTGGGATCGAAACGCATCTTGCCCGTGCGATCCGTCCTCGTCCAAGAGCTTGGAAGCGATTCTAGATCTGTCTCAGGATTCCAAACATCTTCGTTCCCTGGAATGATATAGCCTGAAACAAGATTGTCGTCCTCTGGCATCGAATCGTTGAATTCCCGCGGTAGTAGACGGCCTTTGTGCTCATCATAGTAAACACAAATGAAAGTCATCCCCGATGCTCGGCTAAAGACGTGAGGGAACAGGAAGCGATCAGGCTCTCCGTTGACAGCGAAGTGTAGACCTGGCTGGAGGGTGGGGTGGCGATTTCCTGGTTCATCCAAGGTTGCATA
>DS990596.1 GCA_000155695.1 Verrucomicrobiia bacterium DG1235
GTCGCAGCTGCAGCTCGCGAGCCATGCCATCCCTCGCCACCAAATTCCCGACTACCACGACTATGGCGTCGCCAGCCTCGACTCCGTCTACGCTCTGGAGAAGCTGGAAACCTCCCTCGTCAAAGAAGCCACCGAGCTAGGCAACGGCATCTTGCTAAATGACGGACAAGGAGCCTTCACCTTCAAACGCCTCCCGCGCATCGCCCAAACCTCTCCAGTCTATGGCATCGCCGCCACCGATTTCGACGGCGACGGAAACATCGATCTCGCCCTCGCCCAAAACTTCAATGGGCCGCAAGTCGAAACCGGACGCTACGACGGAGCCATCGGCCTGCTCCTCATAGGTGACGGAGCCGGAAACTTCCGCGGAACCGACGCCGGCGAAAGTGGCATACTCATCGAAGACGAAGCCCGCGGCCTCGCCGTAGCGGACCTCAACAACGACGGATGGGCCGACCTGCTCGCCAGCCGCCCCAATAATTCCGTGCAGGCCTACCTCAATGCAGGCGGAGTCGATCGTCACTCACTCGCCCTCTCGCTCAAAGGCAAGGACGCAGGCAACCGGGCCGCATTCGGAGCCAAGGTTCTCGTCACCTACGCCGACGGCACCGCCCAAGCCTACGAGCTAGCCGCCAACTCCGGCTACCTCAGCCAAAGCGAATCCGCTCTCTTCCTCGGCTACAAAACCGGCAAGCCCCCCGTCTCCGCCAAAATCACCTGGCCCGACGGCACCCAAAGCACCCAAGCAATCGACGCCACCCACACCCGCGTCGTTCTCCAACAAACCACCGGTCTTGCCGCAAAATAGTACGCACCATACCAACAAACTTACCACTTGCTGGCCCGTCCCCGACGGGCCAGCTTTGTTTTCTCATGTTACGCCCCAACGCCACCCTTCTCCTTTTCACCCTTTGCATTTCGCCCTTCACTCTTCACAGCTTCGCTGCTAATCGGCTGGTCGACTCCCAATCCCCCTACCTGCTCCAGCACGCGGACAACCCCGTCGACTGGTACCCATGGGGCCCCGAAGCCTTCGAAAAGGCAGAAGCGGAAAACAAACTGGTCTTCATCTCCATCGGCTACTCGACCTGCCACTGGTGCCACGTCATGAACCGCGAATCCTTCTCCGACGAAGAAATCGCCGCGTATCTAAACGAGCACTACGTCTGCATAAAGATCGACCGAGAGGAGCGTCCCGACATCGACAACGTCTACATGACCTTCGTCCAAAACCTCACCGGCAACGGAGGCTGGCCCCTCAACGTCTGGCTCAGTCCCGACAAAAAACCCTTCTTCGGCGGCACCTACTTTCCGCCTCGCGACGACCCAAGCCGCGGCCGCGGATTCCTTCCACTCATCCAAGAAATAAACGATTTTTGGATACAAGACCCAACGGGCGTGCTCGCCCGCTCCCAATCCATCGTCGACACCCTCAATCAACACAGCGCCCAAACCCTCGCCGCCAACAGCGAAAACGCCGCATCGCTCGAGCGCCTCTCCGAATCCATCACCGCCTTCCTATTCATCTTCGACGAACAAAACAAAGGATTCGGCAACGACCAAAAATTCCCCAGCCCCAACACCCTCAGCCTGCTGCTCCGCGCCGCAGCCACGCCGGAGCTCCACCAAGAAGACCGCTCCCTCGCCAAACGCCTCGCCCTAGAGACCCTCGACGCCATGCTCGCCGAGGCATCCGCGATCACCTCGGCGGCGGCTCCATCGCTACACCGTCGATGCCGGATGGCAGCTCCCC
>DS990595.1 GCA_000155695.1 Verrucomicrobiia bacterium DG1235
CACTCCATCGGCTACACTAAGGTAGAGTCAGGACCCCTCGTTCGTTCATCCTACCACGCCGACGAGCAGTCCGCCCACTTCACCGGCATCGACAAGCTTCGAGCCGAAGCGAGCTAGACCGCCTCCGCGCCTCGATTTTCTGCACCAACACCAAAACTCATGATCGACCAGATCGCCTCAAAACTCGAAGCCCTCGGGCTCGCCCTCCCTCCCGCTGGAGAGGTCAAAGGCAATTACCTCCCCTACACGATCAGCGGTAAGCTGCTTTCGCTTTCCGGGAGTCTGCCCGTAAGAAACGGAGCTATCATCACCGGACGCGTCGGAGGCGACCTTACGATCGAAGACGGCTACGAAGCCGCTCGCTGGTGCCTACTCAACGCCCTGGCCCACGCAAAAGTCGCTACGAACGACTTCAAAAGCTTCGGACGCGTCCTGCACATAGACGGATTCGTCAACGGCGTGGACGGCTTCACCGACGCCCCAAAAGTGATTAACGGAGCCTCCGACCTCGCAGTCGAATTGTTCGGAGAAGCAGGACGTCACACCCGCGTAGCGCTTTCCTCTAATGGCCTGCCTCTAAATGCTGCGGTCGAAATTCGCGTTATCGTCGAACTGAGCTGAACCTTTGCTCAATTCTGCTCAACTGAAAGAACCTCTAGGCCATTTTGAAAGGGTTTAGACTACAAGCAGTGTACTCCGATAAGTCTTCAAGATAAGCCAACTCCACGCTCGGTCGCGCGCGCTCCAACCCAAACTTTGGATACAAAATAAAATTCACGCAAAATCACTTACTCCGACGAGCAATAACGCCTACCCGTCGAATGCCCGTTCGTAAAGGAATGTCGAAAAAGCGCATTTTGCGGGGATCTTTTGTAGCCTAAAGTTGACATAGTACACCAACTCCTACAACTGAAGGAATTAAGACGGCGCTAAAGACTTGCAGAAACCACATCGCATCCTCTTTTTGGTCAGCTTTCTTCAGTACATATCCCCCCCAATAACCAAATTTCGATTGAATCGAGAAAACCACAGTTACCCGAAATACCCGCTAGCCCGACTCGAGCGCCCTTCAACAACGGCCAGACACGCCAAGAAAACATCGCAGCCGGCTCGCGATTAAGCCTGCGATACCGCATCGAATTTCGTGTCGACTCCCCTCTATTTTCCCCTGCCCACCCCTTGGCGAGCTAACAAAGCAAGCTGCGACCAGCGGGTGAAACCCACCATCTAAAGTTTCAAAACTATAGCTATAGAAAATCCTTACGACTAAACGTAGACCGTACTATGACTAAGAACAAAGTAGTAATGTTAATCGCCGCAGGAATCGCTCTTGCTGGCCCAGCCGCGCTCAGCGCAGCCCCACAACTCGCAGAAACGCGCTCGACCCTTAAAGAGTGGGTCGAACTTAAAAAGCTCGTTTCTGAAGAGAAAAACAAGTGGGCCGTCGAAAAGCAGACTCTCCAGGAGTCAATCGATCTTCTCGAAGACGAAATCGACAAAATCCAGGACGCGATCGAAGCCTACGAGGCCGACGCGACTGACGCCGACAAGGTTCGCGAAGACCTCACTCGAGATGAAAACGAACTCAAGGCCGCGTCCGCAATCGTCAAGAGCTCGATCGTAGACCTCGAAGTCGAAGCCCTCGAGCTGGTCAAGTACCTGCCGAGCTCCCTTCACGACAAGCTTTCAGTTGTCACTCAACGCGTTCCGAAGACGAAGCGAGAAATCGATGCCAGCACGCTCTCCGTACGCGTGATGAACATCATCGGTATCCTCTCCGAAATCGAAAAGTT
>DS990594.1:0-17934 GCA_000155695.1 Verrucomicrobiia bacterium DG1235
CTCTCTAAACAACGTAACGGCAGAAAGAACAGTTATACCTCCCCAGCTTCCTTCTGTCAATCGCCCCCGCCCCGCAGCTCCAATCCCCGCAATACGTAAATCAAACTCGCCTCCAAACCAACACGCCGCACACTCTCGCCTTCCCATGCTTTCCTATCACGTACAGATCCGAACCAAGCTTGGCAGCGTCCGCTCCAAAACCATCCAAGCCGAATCCGAAGAAGCCGCCATCTCTATCGCTAAAAGCAACTTTCCTCTGCACGAAAGCGTCTGGGTCGAAGGCGATCCGCAAGAAACGCCCGCCGAAACGGGCCCCAGTCAAGAATCCCTAAACCGCATCTCCGATATGAAACGCGCCGCGGAAATGCACAAAGCCCAGGCCAAACGAACCGAAGGCCTCATCTGGTTCGGCGTCGGCGCCTTCCTCACCATCGTCACCTTCCTTTTCGTCCGAAACGCCTTCATCATCTCCTTCGGACCCATCATCTGGGGATTCTTTATTTACAAAAAGGCGGACAGCCGCATCAAAACCCTCGCCGAAGAACAGGCAGCCGGCCTGCCATTCATCGAACGCTAGACTCACCTTATCCATGTCAAAACGTACCATCCTCGTCACCTGCCCGAAGGCCTGCTCCGAAATCCTAGCCGAGGAGCTCGACTCCCTAGGCTACAAGCCCAGCTCCCTCGTCTCTAATGGCGTATTTATTGAAGGAGACTACGAAGACTGTATCCACCTCAACCTTACGCTTCGCACCGGCCTGCGCGTGCTCTGGGAGGTCGACAACTTCACCGCCCGAGACGGCGAGGACCTCTACCACCAGGCCGTCCGCATGCCGTGGGAAGACTGGATCCCCGCCGAAGACGCCTACATTTCCATCGTCTCCTCCGTCCGCAACGACACCGTCGTTAATACCAACTTCCCCAACCTCCGCCTCAAGGACGCCATCGTCGACCGCATGCGCGAAGTCACCGGAGACCGGCCAAACTCCGGCAACGAACGCGACCGCGGAGTCATCTTCCTCTACTGGCACGAGGAGGAAGTCTGTATCTACCTCGATACCTCGGGCATCCCCATCTCCAACCGCAACTACCGCGCTATGCCGGGAGCCGCTCCCATGCGCGAAAACCTCGCCGCATCCGTCATCTCGGCCACCCGCTGGGACAAGGCCTCCCCCTTCCTCAATCCCATGTGCGGCTCCGGCACCCTCGCCATCGAAGCCGCCCTCATGGCCAGCGGCGTACCAGGACAGCAACTACGACACGAGTTCGCCTTCCAGCACTTTAAGCCCTTCAACCCCAAGCGCTACGACGAGATTCGCAAGGAAGTCCGCAAACGCGTTCCCGACTCCCTTCCCTTCCCCATCATCGCCTCCGACATCGACCGCCAAGCCATCCGCGCCGCGGAGACCAACGCCAAAAAGGCCGGCGTCGCCCACCTCATCGAATTCCGCGTCTGCGACTTCCGTGACGCCCCCATTCCTGAGGAGCCAGGCGTTATCGTATTGAATCCTGAATACGGCGAACGCCTCGGCGAACAACGCCAACTCGAAGACACCTACAAAGCCATCGGCGACCTCTTCAAGAAACGCTGCCCCGGCTACTGGGGCTACATCTTCACCGGAAACAAAACCCTCGGAAAACGCGTCGGCCTCAAGACCAAGCGCAAGATCGAGTTCTACAACGGCCCCATCGAATGCCGCCTCCTCGAATACGAACTCTACGGCGGCACCCGAAACCCCAAGTACACCGATCAAGAATCCTAGCGCTAATCCTACCCTAGCTGATTTACTGGATAGCCCAGCAAATCATCAACCGACGACTAGACGTCAGATCTACGACGCATATCTCTTAACCTCCCATCGCGTCCTAGCCTCGAATCGCTCTACGCAGAGCCTGCGGTCCTTGACCCAGAACTCTCACGAACGATCTCCTCATTCGTTCTAGATCCTTGAATCCGACCGAATCGGAAATCTCTTCCAGCGACTCCGAGAAATTTGCTTCTACCCGAATTCGGGCTGCTTCTACTCGCAAAGCCTCAACAGCCTTTGCTGGAGTCGTTCCCGTTTCAGACTTGAAGACGCGAGCGAACTGCCGCGGGCTCAAGGAGACATTCGCTGCCAGAACGTCTAGCGACAAGTCTTCGTCGAGATGCTCTCGGGCATAGGACAGGGTTCTCGCTATTCTGTCAGATTCACCACTCTTGGAAAGAAGAGCCGAGTACTGCGATTGCCCCCCTGGCCTGCGATGGAAAACGACTAGATCCTGAGCTACCTTTTTGGATACATCCTCACCAAAATCTTCCCGGATGAGAGCCAGAGAAAGGTCAATCCCCGCAGTAATGCCTGCCGATGTCCAAAACGATCCATCCTTAAGGTAGATTCTATCGAACTCGACCTTCAGACCTGGCTGCTTTCGTTTCAACGCTTCGGCAAAGCGCCAATGCGTGGTCACTTTCCTGCCTTCAAGCAACCCCGTCTCGGCCAATAAAAAGGCGCCTGTGCAGATACAGACCATCCTCCGCGCGCTACTCGAAACAGCCAACAAAGCCCTGCGAGTTTCGGAGCAACTGCAAACAGTATCCATTTCGTCGCTACCGATGATGTATAGCGTATCGTAAACCCTATCCTCCAAGCGGTCGCTTGCGACCGCCAATCCGCCAGAGCTCTCAATAAACCCGCCTTCCAAAGACACGACATGCAGCCTGTAGTTGGCCGCGCCGTGATAGCGTTGAGCAATCTCGAAAGCAGACAGCGGACCCGACAGATCAAGCAACTGAAAAGTGGGAAAAATAAAGAAGCCAACATCCATACTAATAGAGTCCCTTGGTAACAGCGGCCAAAGCACAACAGCCCGATCGAGGCCGGGCCAGACAAAACATGTCCCAATACGAGGCTTTTACGTCATGGAATGAATTCAAGCGGCAGGATATAATCAACAAATCTTGTCACCCGCTCCTATGGAAGTGGCACCTCCTTTTAAGACTAACTCGATTCCAATGCGATTTCCTTTCACACGCCTTGTTGCCTCCTTAGCTTTCTCCTTTGCGTCAATCCTTCCTGTCGCCGCGCAGATGAAACCTACTAGCGTTTCCCTGCTATCGCAAATCGAAGGCAGCTGGGAAGCTGTCGGCTACGGAAAGTTCCTTCAAGTAACCAACACGCAACTACGCGAATACCATAGCAACTCCTACGGTTGCATCGAGACAGCCGATCAGTCTCAAGCTCAGCTCTTAAAAGACTACGCATACATCGAGCTGATCGACTCCGACACATTCTTCGCGAGCCCAGCTCCTTTCGGCAACAAGTGGCTCTTCACCCGAGCGAACCCTCTTTCCGACTGCCGCGATAGACAGGAAGCCAACGCCCTAACCACTTTCGACTTCTTCGACTCCTTCATGCGCCAGCACTATCCTTTTTTCGAAGAGCGAGGCATGGACTGGGAGAGCCGTTCGATAGCAGCTCGCAGCGCGCTCAGCTTCAACTCCAGCGACCAACAGCTCTACAATGCCATGTACGGCCTGCTCAAAGATCTCGGCGACCCTCACACCGGCCTGTACGCCGCGCTAAACGACCAACTCGTTCACCCGCTCGGCATCTACCCTAGACAGGCCATGCCGATGATCAGAGCCAATTCCAGCAATTCTCACGCCTCAGACGACAACCTTTTCCTCAACTGGATCATCGGACAGCTCAGCAGTTTGGAAACCAAGATGATAGAGGTAGGCCAAGTCGTAGATACCACTCCGTTCTACTGGTCAAAATTTTTAGAAATCGGATACCTTCACATCGGATCCGAGGGAGGGTTCTCGACCAGCGGCAAACTCGAAGACGAAATATCAGGCCTGGAATCCGCCTTAGACGAGGCGCTCTCAGACCTAGCCGACTGCGAGGCTATCGTCGTCGACCTCACCTTGAACCTCGGAGGATACGAATGGCTCTCCCAAACAATAGCCAAACGATTCGCTATGGAAGCCGTGCACGTGCATAGCAAAACGCTCCACAATGCATCTCAAGTCCCGCCACTCGATTACATCGTCGAGCCAAGCAGTCGCGTCAACTACCACGGACCGCTCTATTTGCTAACGAGCGACGTCACCCTGAGCGCCGGAGAGGACCTGACACTCTCCCTCCGAGCTCTTCCGCAAACGCGCCACTATGGCCTGAACACCTACGGCGCGATCTCAAATCTCCTTCCGAAACCCTTGCCAAACGGGTGGGGCCTCACTCTGAGCAACGAAATCTACACCGATTTCGAAGGCGTCGTTTGGGAGGGAAGCGGCATTGTTCCTGATTTTGAATACAACGTATACAAAGATGGAATTAACCTGCCGCACTACGAGATGATTGAAGGCTTCATCTCGTACATTCGCGAGCAACGCCAACTCACCCCGCACCTCCGTCTATATTCAATCCAGGGCCCAGCCATGCTAGTAAATCAAGCGGAACCCGGATCCCTCCTCGAGCTGCAAGTTTCAGAGGACTTGGCCGATTGGAGCCAAGCGCTTGTCTGGCAATATCAAGAACCCACAGAGCTGGAGATCGATCCAGAGAATCTGGGAGAATCCACTTTCTTTAGAATCAAGGAAATCAAATAAAAAATCATGAAAATAAAAAGCGTATCATTATTCTCAATACTAACAGCCACAATCGCTTTCTTCGGCCCAGGCTGCTCCACAAGTAGCAGCTTGTCTACGAGTACCACCAGCTATCCAAGCACCGACGCGGCCCTAATTCAAGTCTTGGTCGAATATCCGGCCGAATACGAAACGATCGGACTTATAGAAGCCAGCGCCCCCAAAGGATATCTCCGCAAACCTAAACATGCTGCCGAGCTCGCTCTCGCAGCGCTAAAAAAGCAAGCTGCCAGCATCGGAGCACATGCTGTCGTCCTAAAAGACTATTCCAGCGAGAAGGTATCTGACTTTTCGCTTGGAGGAGAGGAAGACCTCGACCTTCTCTTCAGCACTGAGCATAAAAAAGTCACCGCTGTCGCGATCAGGCTTCAATAAACAAAATTCGGGAGACGTGGCCACTCGCTGCGTCTCCTTTCTTTTCCTCAGGAGAAACCTGCAATGAACTACCGAAAACACACACGAACGCTTGGCATCGCGCTGTCAGTCGTAGGCCTCACGATGGCGATCCACTTTGGCATGAAAGCGGAAACGAACCCAGACCCGAGAGTCTGGTTTGCGGCGAAGAACTACTCCCAGTTTTTGCCCATCGCCGTTTCCGTGATGCTCATCATAGCCGGCGCATTCCTAGGACTAGAGCACAAAAAAGCTAACTTTAACCTAGCCGTATTCGGTCATACCGCCTCAGAAGAAGCCCTCTTTAGCTGGGTCGGATTCTCGAGTAGCTCGCTCGATGCTTGGGTACTCATCTTCTTCTTCGCCATCTCTCTTCTCTGCCTTTGGATCGCCTATTCAAACGTATTGAAACAAGAGCGCCTATCACGGAAAGAAGCTCTATTCGGCATATGCTTCGGAGCAATCATTGTATTCATACCCCAACTACTTTGAGCAGATAAAACCAATCCGATCCTACGAACGAATTCAATCGCAAATCAAGTCCGTGGCCTCGCGCGAACTGAGCCCCCGTCCACGTCAGTCTTCTAGTCCCGACGTTTCAGAATCACCCTCACTCCCCGCAACCGCACTCAGGCTTCTTCCGGTTCGCCTCTTCGCGCTCCTTCAGTTTCATCTCCCGCCACTGCTCGCGCTCGAGAAGCGTCGCCCCGATATGCTTGCGACCGAGAGCCTTGCTAATCTCCACTTGCTTCTGACGCTCCGCAGCGCGTACGCGCTGCTCCTCAGTCAACGTATCGAAACAATGGGGACAGCTCGTACCTTCCACATACTTCTCCGACTTCAACTCCTCCTCAGTCAAGGCATGGCGACACGCCCTGCACATTTCATAATCGCCCTTCTGCAGCGAGTGATCCACTGCCACACGATTATCAAAGACGAAGCAATCCCCCTCCCACATACTCTCCGCCGGATCGACCTTTTCGAGGTAATTGAGAATGCCTCCCTGCAAATGATAAACCTTATCGAATCCTTCCTTCAAAAGAAACGAGGTCGATTTCTCGCAGCGAATTCCGCCGGTGCAAAACATAGCGATCTTCTTATCCTTCTTGTCGCCGAGCTCCGTCTTCACGTACTCGGGAAATTCGCGGAACGACTTCGTATTCGGATCCAGCGCTCCCTTGAAAGTGCCGATCTCATACTCGTAGTCGTTACGCGTATCGACGAGGATCACGTCCGGATCGTTAATCAAATCATTCCACTTCTCCGGCGGCACGTACTCGCCTACCTGGTCGTTCGGATTTACTTCCGGCAGACCGAGCCGCACGATCTCCTTCTTGAGCCGCACCTTCATCCGGTAAAACGGACACTCGTCCGCCCACGATCGCTTGACCGTCAGTTGCCCGATCGCCGGATCGGCTTGCAAATAATCCAGCACCGCATCCACGCCCGCCTCTGGTCCAGCCATCGTCGAATTGATCCCCTCATGGGCCAACAGGATCGTACCCTTCACCCCGTTCTCTTCGCACACCTCTAGAAGCGGCTCCTTGCGGGCCTCGAAATCCGGCAAATCAACGAACTTGTAGTAGGCCACCACCAATGACTTTTCCGTACTCATGCAGGCGGGATAGCCCCAAGCACGGAAAAGTCGAGAAATCAGTCGCCGCGACTATTCCTCGCAGAAATAGGCAGTATTCGATTTTCGACTTCTTCGAATCCCAGCAAAGTGAATCTAGACTTAGGATAACTGCCGTATAGCTGTCATCACTTAGCCTTGAAAAGCGTTTATACGAATACACGCAAATCTGGCCCCAATCTCCCATGTCTAAAATCCCTTCCAAATCCCATTTCCTCTCAACCCTTCTCGCCTGCTCGCTGCCGCTTGCCATGGCGTCCACCTGCTTGACCGCCTCCCAATCTATCCTGACTCCAGGAGACGAAGCCGCTCGCCACCACCTGCAGGTCCTTGCTGACCAGGACCTTATAAAAGAGCTGAACACCACCTGGCCACTCGTCTCGAAAGACCTCTCAACGCAACTCTCGCAAATCGATACGACAGGCCTCACGCCCACCCAATCTCGATCCGTCAACTTCCTCCTCAACCAACTCGCCACCGACGCGAACTCCCACCTGCAAACCCAATACGGCACCAGCCGCCAAGAGCTTCGTGGCTTCTCCAACGATTTCCGGGAAAACGGTGAACTCCGTATCGCTCTCGGTTCGCAAAAAGTCCCCCTCGCTGCCCAGATCGAATTCTCCGCCGTCGACAACCCGACCGACGGCAAATCCCTCCGTCTCGACCGCAGCTACCTCTCCGTCGACTGGAGCGACTGGCAGGTCGGTATCGGCCAAATCGATCGCTGGTGGGGCCCCGGCTGGCAAAGCAGCGCCATCCTCTCAAACAACGCCCGCCCTAGCCCCGGCATTTTCCTCAGCCGAAACACCTCTCGCAAAACAGACCTCCCCATCCTCCGACACCTCGGTCCCTGGAGTTTCACCGCCTTCGCCAACCAACTGGAAGGCGATCGCCACATTCCCCACGCCAAACTCCTCGGAACCCGCTTCACCTTCAAGCCGAGCCCATCCTTGGAGATCGGACTCTCCCGCGCCGCTCAATGGGGCGGCGAAGGGCGACCCGAATCCCTCGGAAGCCTCGTCGATCTCCTGCTCGGACACGACAACGTCGGCGACGACGACATCGCGCTCGACGGCTCAAACGAGCCAGGCAACCAGCTCGGCGGATTCGACTGGCGCTGGTCTGGACACCTCGGCGACCAGCCCTTCGCTTTCTACGGACAACTCATCGGCGAAGACGAGTCAGGCGGCCTCCCCTCGCGCAAGATCGGACTCTTCGGCATCGAAACTCCCGTCGTCACCGACTGGACCCACGGACACCTCTACCTCGAAGCGAGCGATACCACCATGGATTTCATCGACGACCAGATGTACAACTCCACCTACAACCACCACATCTACCGCTCCGGCTACCGCTACCATGGCCAGCCCATCGGAGCTTCCACCGACAACGACTCCCGCCTCCTCACCGTCGGCGGCTTCCACGAGCTCGGTACCCAACAATCAATGACATGGAAAGCTCTCTACGCCTCGCTCAATCGCGACGGAGTCCAAGCCAACAACACCATCGCCCCCACCCACATCCAAACCGCCATGCTCTCCGCCGAGTTCAACCGCAAGCTGACCGAAAACACCAGCGTCGGGGTCCATGCCTCCCATATGCTGAACGACATCGCCCCCGGCACCGGCCTTTCGAAATCCAGTATCCAACTGGTTATGACAGTATTCAACTAGTCGATACAATCCTCACGAGACTAGCTCCGCGCCTTCTTCCACCACGAATTGCTTGAGCGACTCATCCATCTTTCCATTCGGCTGGCTCACGTAAATCAGCACCCCGTTCGGATCACTCGTCACGCAGGTCCGTTCACCCCAAGGCTGATCGGCCGGAGATTCGCGAAACACGAGACCCTCGCCTTTGAGCCGCTCGTACTCCGCGTCGACATCCTCCACTTCCAGAGAGATCCAAACGCCCTGTCCTGTCGTCGCCGACTCGAACTCAGCCTGCCCGGCCTCCGCGGTCGCCGCCATCAGGCCGATTTGCTCGCCGCCAATTTCGCGCGACAAATGAACATAGCATGACGCATCAAACACCGCTTGAAATCCGAAATGCTTCACATAGAAATCTCGCGTCGCCCCAATGTCGTCGCTCACCAACCCGACCGTTAACTTGCTCGCCTCCGGCAAGCCCGAGCTCAACTCCCCGCCCCCAAAACGCTCCACCAGCGTGCCGACCTCTTTCACCAGTCCGCGATAGTGCATCTCGAAAAGCGTATCCGTCATGTCAGGACGCTGCGACTTAAACATCGTAAACGACGCCGCTGTCTGACCGTTGTCCGCCTTGAAAACGCGGATCGGAAAACTCTCCACCGTCTCAAGCGTCGGCCCCGCCAGCATATCAATGCAGCCGCTCGCGCGATCCGCCTCAATCGCGAACGCCAACTCGCCCTGCCCGGTCGACACGATCCAACGCCCCGCCTCCTCGCGGATTGACTTGCAAAAGCTCACCGCCCAGAGCGGCAAAGCCTCAGGATTAGCGAGAAAAGAAAACACCTCGTCAACCGAAGCGGAAACAGTGATAGTAACAGTGCGATTTTTCATAACCCCGCCACTCTACCCCACCCAACTGACAACCCTATGTCAGCAGCCTGAAACAATTCAAAGAAAGTCGCCGAGAATCCAGCTCGCTATTCCCTCCTCGCGCGCTACCACCCCCACCCTCAGACACATGAAAAAGACCTTCACTCTCACTAATCCCAAGCTCAAGTACGCTCGCCAAATCGAAGCCGCCAAAAACGACGTCCGCAAGTACCTCAAGCGCGAACGCAAAAAGAAGCTACCCGAAGACGTCGACTACTGGGACTTCGACTGCCGCTACGGTCCCACTGCCGAAGAAGCCAAAGTCGTGCACGTGGCTGAAATCACCAAATGCATCGACGAGGTCGAAAAGCAAAACCTCGAATCCTTCTACCTCGAAATCCTAGCCAAGCCCGGCATCCGCTCGAAAAAGCAAGGCAGCTAGATATCCGAAAAACGGGCGATAGCTTCCGGATGCACCTTCCCTTTTGCGGATTTTTGCAGCGCCTTGATTTCGGCGCTCGCAGCCCTAATCGCCTTCTTCGTCTCTAAAGCCTCTACCACGAGTTTCGTAGTACGCGATTCTCCGCCAGCGAGTGTGAGAACGCGCCCTCTCTCGCGCTCGAAGCGTCGAGTGTTTGGATAGGCGGTCGCGGGCTCCAGCCCCGTCACGTAGCCGTCCTTCTGGCCTGCCGTATTTTTCCAAAGCGTAAAGCAAGGAAAGTCCTTTAGCGAAAAGCGAAGCAGCGACGCCTGCTCTCCGCTCGCGTTGCTCAACATCGCAAGCGTCTCGCGACTCCCGCGCTTGCCAGCTAACTCGAAAAAGTAAGCTTGCTCGACGAAGCCAGGACAAGGCGCTTCGTAGCGGTCATAGTCCTTCATCCCCTCCGCGGCACGCGGATCACGCGGAGCCACTTGCTTGAAAGGAGCCTGAAACCGAGCGTCCTTTTCCAGCAAAGGAGCGCCGTAGTTCACGTGGAAGAGAAGCTCGTGCTCGGTCGGATTGTCGCCCATGTTCGTAACCGTATCCAAAATCTGGAGCGAGCCGGAGCCAAAGGCCGCGCGAATCTCCGTCTGCAGACGCAAGGCCGGGCCAAACATCATCGTTTCCAAAACCTCCCCGCGCAATACGATCTCACTTTCAGTGATCTCGATCGAAACCGTGTGAGCCGGGATGTTAGCGATATTCCCGTGCAGCGGAAGAAAGGCCTCCAATGCGTTGCCGTTGTTGTCGACAATCGTATCCGCGCCGGGCGCCCCCATGCTACTGAGTCCGCAGCGCACGATCCATTCGTTGAATCCTTTCAGCCAGCCGATACCGCCATTTTCGAGCGACTGCACGTAATTAGGATGGACGGGAGCCTTGACCGGCGAATCCCAACCGAGAGCGATCTCTCCGCACTGGCCCTTCCAAATTCCCATTCCACGCGTAGGCAACACCGCGAAGGAAAGCTTGCCGTTATTGATCTCGACCACGTCGACCCCCTCTTGCGTGCCGCCGCGCAGGGTTCGAGTCTGCACCGACCACCGATGCGCCTCCCCAACGGAAAGTCTTTCGGAGTCGAGCCGCAATGTCGGCATCGGCTCCGAGGCGTCGGGATGCAGGAGAGTACGCGTATAAGTCATGGATAGTTTTGGGGACAGGGGTTATTGCAGGTCTCAGATTCGCCAACTATTTGTCCGAAGCCTTTTCTATCTGAGCGATCAATTCTTCCTTGGTCGGAGCCGTCGCATGGGTGACGAAAAAGGCCGTACATGCATTTGCGATTACAAGTCGTTCCTTTATGGGCAGCTCACCGAGCGATGCGCAAAGATAGCCACCATTGAAAGTATCCCCCGCGCCTGCCGTGCGGATCACCTTTGTTTGATGCTCCTGCAGCGCATAGGCTTCGCCATCGGAAGCATTAGACACCGCCGCAAAATCCGGAGTATGCACCACCAGCTCATCGATGCCGATTTCCTTGCGAAGCGTCGTCAAACCAGCAGCCACCTCGCCGGGCTCTTCCTTCCACTCGAGCCCAAACCTCGAAAACAGCTCCGCTCCCTCGTGTTCATTTAAACTCATCGTCATCGGGATCTTGCTGTTGAACCGCTTTATCAATCCCAAGCTTTCCATAAAGGATTCGTTGGACTTTTTCTTTATATCGGCGAAATCGAAAAACATGCGCCGAGGCGGTTTCGCAGTTTCATATTGAGACATGAAACCCGTCAGAAATCGATCGAAGTCCGGCGTCAGGGACCAATAGCCAAGACCGAGAATATCTACGTCGGCAAACAGCTCCTTCACCTTCTCCTCCCCGAAGAACTCCACGAACTCCGCCCAAGTAAGATTTGCGACCGACTTCAGAGCGCTCATCAAAATCTTCCCGTCAGAGAATTCGAATACAAGCGTCAAGGCCGGATCGCCCAGAGAGAGCAAATTACAATTATCCACGAACTCCTCGAAAGCGGGATCGATTGCCTTACTGCCGTACAACCCAGCCAGCGTGGGCTTCAGCCCCAAAAACGCCGCGACTCTTCCAGTGTTCGGAGTGAAGCCCCCCGAACAGCGGCGCTTCGGCACGATTTCAAGGCCCACCCCTCCGTCCGCCCGCTTCACGATCAGCTCCCCGAACTCCCTCAGGTTATCCATCGGAGTAAACTCAGTCAGGCTCTGCCTGACATCGACGATCTGATAAACCTCGTCAACAAAACCGTCGCATCCGAGCAACACCTTACCGCTAATATTATCTAGAAAATCTATATACTTGTTCATATTTGTATTCATAATTCGCTTGCCTAAAATCGTCCTAATACAAGCAAATGGGAGAAATTAAAAAAAGGAGAACGCGGTATCACCGAAGTCGCCGAGTTTTTGAAATAACTGGGCAAATACCTGTCATCAAGGCGAAATAGGAAGACTGAAACCGTTTTGCGAATTTGGATACGCGTTCACTTGCAGTCACCGCTCTTGCCTTGACAGACCAAACAAAGCGCAAAACGCCCCCGACCTCTCTCCCCTAGAAATTTGACAGTAAAGGCGGCGCAAACTTGAGAACCCCTTCCTACTAGGATCTAGAGATATAACCCATACCCTTTCCCCATGATTCAGACCCTCGTCTTCACCCTCATCACCGTCAGCATTGCCCTACTGACCTTCTTCAAATGCCGCCAATCCGGCCCGCGCGGCACCGACGCCAAAGAGTACTTCCTCGCAGGCGGCGGCCTCAGCTGGATCTTCGTCGCAGGCTCGCTTACCCTCACGAACATCAATACCGACACCCTCGTCGGCTGGAACGGCAACCAAACCCTCATCGTCGTCTGGTGGGAGCTGGCCGGCGTCCTCGGCCTCACTCTCCTCGCCAAGGTCTTCCTCCCCATCTACTACCGAAACAACTGCACCACCGTCACCGAGCTGCTCGAACGACGCTACGGCGAGCCAAACCTGCGGGCCACCGTCGCCTTCCTTTTCCTTCTGGGAAACGTCGCCATCTTCCTCCCCATCATGCTCTACACGAGCTCCCTCTTTCTCATATCCCTCTTCGACCTGCAAATCCCGCTCATCCTCGTCGCCTCCACCATCGCCATCGCCGGCGCCCTCTACGCCATCTTTGGCGGACTCCGCGCCGTCGCCATCTCAGACACCTATAGCGGCGTCCTGCTCTTCGGCATGGCCCTGCTTGTCGTCTTCCTCGCCCTCGCCGCCGTCGACTGGGACCTCTCCGGCCTGCCCCCCGAACGCCTCTCCCTCATCGGCGACTCCACTTCAAAAGTCCCCTGGCACACCCTCTTCACCGGCATGGTCCTCGTGCAAGTCTACTACTGGAGCACCAACCAGACCATCACCCAACGCGCCCTCGCCGCCACCTCGCTCAAAGAAGCCCAGCGCGGTTGCTACGCCGCCGCCGTCATACGCGCCACCATCGTGCCGGCCATCGTCATCATCCCCGGACTCTGCGCCTACAAACTGTATGGGGAAACTGGAGACAGCACCTACGGTCGCATCGTCGCCGACACCCTACCGCACTGGCTCACCGGAGCCTTCGCCGCCGCCATGGTCGCCGCCACCATGACCAGCTTCAACTCCACCCTCAACTCCTCCGCAGCCCTCTACGTCTGCGACCTCCACCAACGCTACCTCAATCCCTTCGTCAAAGTCGCCCGACTCAGCGTCACCGTATCCATCCTCTTCGCGCTCCTCGGCATCGGACTCGTTCCACTCTACATGGGCGCCGAGAGTATCATCCAGCTCATCCAGCAGCTCATCGGGCTCTTCAGCATGCCCATCCTCGCCACCTTCATCACCGGCCTGCTCTTCCGAAACGTCGACGCCCGCGCCGTCATCGCCTCCCTCTTCTTCGGAGCCGGCCTCTACGCCGCCCTCACCTTCGGCTGGGAAGCCTGGCACAGCGCCTCGCCCGAAACCATCACCGCTCCCTGGCATTTCCTCCACGTCATGTTCATCACCGTCTGGGCCTGCGTCGCCTTCGCCCTCGCCACCAACCGCGTCATCTTCAAACGAAAATCCACCTTCGGCCCCACCCAAACACCCTAATTTGCCCATCCCCACTCTTCAACTACTCCACCCAAAAAAAATTCACTACTCTCCACTCACTACTCACTACTCACTACTCACTACTCACTACTCACTACTCACTACTCACTACTCACTACTCTCCACTCACCCTCCGTCCCCACTCTTCAACTACATCTAAAAAAAAATCCGACCCCAAATGGAGTCGGATCTCAAAAAAAGCATCAGACGCTAAATTGCGTACCAAATCAAGGAGCATTGCCGCCAAGATCACCGATGCCAATCGGTCTCAAGCTCTTGATCTCGTAGATCGACGTGCTTCCGCTCACCTCGTTAGCGACCACCAACAAAGGCGTACCGGTCGGACTCTTGTGCTGAGGAATGAACTTAATCCCCTCCGGCCCCAAATCGCCAGCAGTACCGAGCTCCGCATCGCCCCCGAAATCGCGATTGTGCACATACTCGACAAACGACACGCGACGCGGATTCGTTATATCGTAAACCATGATTCCGCTAATTCGCTCTAGTCCGATGAAAGCGTAGGTGCGACCCCAGAAATGAGCGATCTCTATCGCCTCCGGCTCCGGCCCCTTGTTGTCGCTGCGACTCTCGAAACTCCCGTTCTCGTCGTTGTTCGAGTTAAACTCCTCCGGCAATTGCATCGCAATGATCTGCTCGAAATCGTCGCCGCTATCGAAAATTCGCTTTCCGCCCGCGCTCCAAATCGTGAACGAACGCGTCCCATAGCTATAGAGAGCGTCAAAATCCCCATCGCCATCCGTATCCCCATCGATTGTCGACACGCCTAAACGGCCCAACTCCTCATCTTCCTGCAAATCGTCAGCATCCGGAAAAACCGTCGGGTCCAGATCCAAATCCTTCACCCGCTCGTCCTCGCCGCGATCATCACCCTCGTTCGCCGTTACATAAAAGACCTCTTCCCCATCGCTGTACGACGCAATCGCATCCGGCATGAACATTCCCATAACCGGCCAATTCGCTATATTAATCTCATCATCACGATCACTCGCATCTATGCCAAATCCCCACTTGCTGTGATCGATCGTCCCCAGTGGAAGAACCTTCTCCAACTTTCCAGAAAACGTGTTGATAATAGCAACCGCATTCGCCTCCTGCAAAGTCACCCAGATGCGAACCCCAAACGGACTAAAAGCAATATACTCCGGCTCCAAGTCCTGAGCAATCGACTCAACCCCCGGAAACAATCTCAGCCCCTCCGGAGCCCCCTCCGTATCCAGACTGCCAAAGCCCACCGTCATCACGTCAGACTGCATCGCGTTCATACCGCCCCAGCGAACCGGGATCAAGCTCACCGACCCCTCCGGATCCACGCCACCGTCCGGCTCGCCTTCATTCGCGACCGCGATCAGCTTTCCACCCTGCCCATAAACAAGCATATCCGGCAAGGCCCCCACCATCAGGCTCTTTATAAAATTTCCATCCGTATCGAAAAACACCACATGACCAGGATCAGTCACAGTATCCGCCTCAACCGCGACAGCTATTTCATGTATCCACATTCTGGGGTCAACAGCCACACTATTCGGAGCACCCCATGGACTGATATCGATCGAGAACAAAAGCGAGGGATTATCAACGTCCGAAGCATCCAGCACATCGATCGTGTCAGAATCGGCATTCACTACAAAAAGCCTCTGAGTTGCAGAATCGTAGTCCACAATTTCGGCAGCGCTTTCATCGAAAACTCCAGTTTCATGAGTTCCCCGGTGAACCAAGGAAATACGGGCCTGAAGAGAAAGCCCAATAGTTAGAGATAGTGTTGCTAGAGCAACGAGTCGGATTGGATTAATAAAGAGCATCCAAAAACTACACCAAACAAGCTCCCTACATCGCAACGCCCAGTTCGTAGATCCACTTAACTTTCACCTCACCGTCACAAACGGCGCATATCCTTCACCAATTTCTACTCACCACACACCACTCACTACTCACCACTCACCACTCACCACCCTTCCCATGATGCATCGCCAATTTCCCCGCTGCCTCCGCCAGCATCGACCTTAACTCCGCCGGCTCCAGCACCGTCGCGTTCTCGCGAAACGAAAGCAGCCACCCCACCAGCCACTCATAGTTGCCCGTCAGCAACCTCAGCACTCGTCCCCCCTGGGCATCCTCCTCGCCCGCCAAGCCCAGCGACCACTCGCGTCGCGCACGCCCCGCCGCAAACTCCCCAAAAAAGACCTTCGCTTCCAAAAGTTCTGAAGACGATCTCTCTTTGTCCATATACGCCTGCAGATCGAAATCTCCATGACGCGTCACCCTCTCGTCTAATACCTCCAACTTCTGGATACGATCAAAACGAAAGTCCCGATAGTCGCCCCGCAGCCTACACCAAGCGATCAAATGCCAATACTCCAAATAGTGCACCAGCCCCAGAGGCTCCACTTCCCGCGACGTCACCTCCCCACGCCCCCCGGTCTTATACGATATTCGCAAAGCTTTCTGCTCCGCCAGACACGATTGTATATCCACAAAACGCACAACCCCATCCATCGGCTTCGGCCCGTAGTTGTTCCAGCCAAACACCACCGACTCCTCCACCCGCGCCAAACGATCCAGCTGCTTCTCCGGCAAAGCCGCCTTCACCTTCAAAAGCGCCGACTCCATCGACGCATCCAGCGAAGGGTCGCTCGTCTTGCTCAGCGCCATCGCCGCCATCCCCAGCGCGCACGCCTCCTCTTCAGAAAACATGATCGGCGGCAGCAAATACCCCTTCATCAGCGAATAGCCAACGCCCGCCTCCGCCACCACCGGTATCCCGATTTCACTCAAAGCCGCCACATCCCGATACACCGTTCGCAAACTGATCTCGAAGTGACCCGCAATGTCCTCCGCCCGAATCACCCGCTTCGATTGCAAAAGCAACAAAGTCCCCATCAGCCTATCGATCCGATTCATCGCCACCAAAAGAACCCCGCCAAAACGCTCAAAGCAAGATCCAAGCTCCCCCCCGAAAGACTCCCAAAACTAATACTCACCCAAACACCCGCGCAAACGCCTTCACCCATTCCTCAGCTCCAAATAGCTCACGAAACGCCTGACCCAAACAGGGCTCCACTTTCCATCCGACCTCGGAGGCACACCGCCGCTGGACTAAAGACTACGGGCACCCGACAGCCATTCCGGCGAATCAGCTTCGTTCGACACACAGTAACGATTACGATTCCTAAAGACATATAACCAAGCAGCAAAACTCTTGGTTATATGCCCTAAACCTCCCCCTAAATCGTTGACCCAGCAAGAACTTTAAGTATTTTCGCTTAAACCCAAGCACACATAACCAAATTCAGTTATACCGCAAAAAACGCCGCATAATAATACTGTTGGAGAAGAATAGATGAAGAAAACCATAGCTACGAATTCTACACTACTAGCACTTCTCCTGCTGACTGGTTGTACGTTTGGCCCAAACGGGATCTACGTCTGCGAAGACGACGACAACATATTCATCCATTTTGAAAACGGTCATACCACGACAAACGCCTAGTCTGGCGACCTATCGATAAAGAAATACGAAAGAAAAGGACTTTCGATCGATTTAGTGAAAAACGAGATGCCGTTACGGATGCTCTACGATTCAGAACTAGAAGAAGTTATTCTCAAGCCGAGTGTATACAAAAAACTGAAGTGAAAAATAACTCCAACCAGACATCGCACACAATGTCGGCAAACGCTCGCCTCTTTCACTTCGACCCCATGGAAATCAACCTCAACAGAATTGGAACCTCAACCGAAGCCGGCAGCGTGTGGATTTGACGATATGAGTGAAGAAAAAGAATTCGACGCAAACCTGAATTGGATGGGCACCACCTACCTGTTCGCGTCTGCTCTAGTCCCCGTCTTCCTTATCGAAACTCAACTAGAGCTAACTGAATGGATACATTGGTCCATCGAAACAAAGTGGCTACCAGTCATGTTTGCAGGATGGGCGATCTATGGATTAAGCATCGGCCATATTAAGCCACTCGCTAAGCTTGTAGCCAAAAAACAAAGAAAAGTATGAACTTACACAGTTTTACTCGAAGTGGTGGGGTTACCCAAATCTACTCTTCTCGATTTTGAGCATACCAACCTTAACAAAATGAATCATATCAAATCGGTGCTCACAACGGCGACAAGCGCCGCGTGAGACCTCTGCGATTCACCAAAAATTGATGTACTTCATAACCCCAACCCCAAAGCAAATACAGAGTGCCCTTGAGTC
>DS990594.1:18526-19879 GCA_000155695.1 Verrucomicrobiia bacterium DG1235
AAGACCAAAGAAAAGACATAGTCAAAGAGATGGAAAAGTTCGCAAAGGGAGTACCTGAAGAAGGTGCAGTCGATGCGGCGATAGCGATGCTTCGTATGGGCATGAACGAAGTGCTACCCGGATTTTTTCGAGAGCTCGAAAAGTCCACGCTGAAGGTAATGTCCTCAAACCCAGCCAGCTCTGAGTCCATTCTATTTGTGAAGGATAAGAACGACAAGGCGACTTTGGTGGCTTTTACGAAAAATGAGCACGCCAAAGAATACGTGAATCAGTTCCCAGAATACAGATATCTCCTCTCGATTAAGACTTCGGAACTTTGCAAGGGGATCGCAGAAGGAATTGGCCTAGCCCTAAATCCTGGTCACGAGACATTCGGTTTTACATTCACCTCAGAGCAGTTCTCCGCATTCAAAAAAGCGACAGCAAAATAATCCTAACAAGTCGTGGCATACAATTCCGGAGGCTGCGCCCATACGCGTGACACCTCGACGATGGCCGAAATAACAGAGTTTGACATTTTTCGCCATCACTTCACTTTCGAGCCATGAATGTGTCACTTACACCGGAACTCGAAAAATGGGTTCAAGACAAGGTCCAGTCGGGACTTTACGGGTCATCATCCGAGGTTGTTCGCGATGCTCTTCGCATCCTACATCAATTTGAGCAGGAACGCGTTAGAAAGTTTTCATCGCTTCAATCCGAGATCCAAATCGGCCTAGAACAGCTCAAAGCTGGTAGATCGAAGAAGTTGGACGATTCTCTGATCGAGAGCATCAAAAAGAGAGCAAGAGAGCGTCTCAATGGCTAGAGATCTCTACATATCTGAAGAAGCCGAGTCGGATCTCGACGATATCTGGGACTACATCGCCAAGGACAGCCCCCTCAAGGCAGACCGCTTCCTTGAGCAGCTCTACCGTAAGTGTATCAGCATTTCCGAACTTGATGGAATAGGACGTCGAAGAGACGAACTTGCCGATGGTTTGCTCAGCATTCCCCACAAGAAATACATCATCTTCTTTGTTCGGGATGCTTCACAAGTAAGCATAGTTCAATACTTCGAGGATCCAGGGATCTAGATCAAATATTTGAAGAAGAATGAAGGCCATCAAGTCGGTCCTCACAATTCCGGCCATCGCTCCGCGAAGGCCTCCACGCGAGACCTCTGCGTTCTCTAAGAAATTGACAAGACGTACACAACCCTACATTAGTACGTCATGCAAACGAAACTAACCCTTAGAGTCGAGGAGGCCCTAGTCAGAAAGGCGAAGCAACTAGCAAAGAAAAGAGGCACCTCAGTTTCTCGATTTTTGGAGAGTCATTTCCACGCAAGCGACGAGCTTCCAAGTGACGACT
>DS990593.1:0-40110 GCA_000155695.1 Verrucomicrobiia bacterium DG1235
GATCGAGCTGCGGTGAGCGCTCGCGTTACCGAGGTGGTGGCTCAGCCTGAGTTCAAGAGAGTGCCTTTGAACACGGCTCGTTTGGCGGGCGACTTGAAGGATTGGAAGGTGACGGATTTGAAGGGGCGCGACTTGAAGGGAGAGCTCGCTCCGGCGCTTGACGATGGGAAGCTGACAGTGGTTGCGGGCGAGTTGAAGCAATTCGCCTTAAAGCCGCAGACGATTGAAACTAGGGTGCTAGACGCGGCTCAAGTCATGGAATTGCCCGGTGGAATCGTGATGAGGGAGAGTGGAAGCTCGGGAGTAGTGAGTGAAGCTCTTGATTGGTTTAAGCTAACGATTTTGGCGAGTCCGTTGCCAGCCTCGTGGAATCCGTCGACCGAGCGTTATTCGACGAAGGTGACCTTGGGTATAAAGTCTCCGCCGGGGAGCGGCAATCCGCCGCTGGATGAACCGGTCCAGGTGCGGGTAGCGTTTGAAGGTTTGGAGGGTGACGAACCTCCGCCGCTCGCTATTGAGGGGGCGGGATTGAGCGCGGAGAAGTCGTTTATGCTTAATTTCAGGCCGACTACAGGTGAGCCTAAACTGCTGGTTCGCTCGTCGATCGTCGATATCGACTTAAAGTTGAAAGCGGTATCCAGGTTGGCATTACGAGCGTTACGCCAGGAAGTGCTTGGTTTTGGCTTGGAGCGGGTGGCATTTAGCGTGAGCGAAGTTCAGCCGCACGGGCAGGTAGTCGAAAATCAGGGACGGATCCCGGTGTCGGTGACGGTTTCGGGGCGAGGGCGCGTGGAACCGGAGCAGCCGGTTTTCGAGGAGGGGGAAGCAGTCACTCAGTTTAACGTGCGTTCTTCGGGGCTTGGCGAAATGGAGGTGCAGGCCAGAGTAGGCGACTCGGTGGCGGTGGCGACGGTGGTTCAGCGTTTTCCGACTGGACCCTTGCTTGCCGTCCTGATCGGCGGGGCTTTGGGCGGCTATGCGCGTCGGTTTGTGAAGGGGGCTCCTACGGTGAAGTTGGGTCGTTGGGTCGTCGAAGGTTTGGTTGTCAGTGTGATCGCCTTTGTGGCGGGTGTGCTGGGGGTTGGCAATTTGGGGCTGCCGTCGGCTATTGTGGCGACGGAAGCTGGTGCCTTTTTGACGGGAGCGTTCGCTGGGTTTGTAGGTGTGGTGGTTCTGGAGAAATTGACCGCTGCCTTCGGGCGAAAGTGATGGGGCGGGCTTGGCCGTTTCGAATTAATACAAAAAACGCCCGGCTCTTGCGAGCCGGGCGTTTGCTTTGAAAGGAATGTATTGAAGTTTCGACTACTTCTTTTTCTTGGCCTCTTCGCGTTCGAGAGCGGCCTTGATGACTTCTTCGGACACGTTGCGAGGACAAGGAGCGTAGTGCGAGAACTCCATGGAGAACTGGCCGCGACCGGAGGTCATGGTGCGGAGCGATCCGATGTATCCGAACATTTCGGACAGTGGAGCGTCTGCTTTGATCTGTACACCGGTAGTGGTCGCATCCTGAGACTTGATCATGCCACGGCGGCGGTTGAGGTCGCCAATGACGTCGCCAATGCTTTCCTCCGCCACGAAGACGTCGATCTTCATGATAGGCTCAAGGATCTGTGGATTCGCCTTGGGCACTGACTGGCGGTAGCCTGCCTTTGCTGCGATTTCGAAGGCGACAGCCGAGGAGTCGACAGGGTGGAAACCACCGTCGAGAAGCTCGAACTTGACATCGACCATTGGGTAGCCGGCGAGAACGCCCTTTTCGATACAGGATTTGAATCCCTTTTCGATGGCTGGCCAGAATTCCTTTGGAACGTTGCCGCCAACGACCTTGGACTCGAACTGGAATCCAGTGCCAGGCTCGCCTGGAGTGATGGTGTACTCGATCTTACCGTACTGACCAGAACCACCGGACTGCTTCTTGTGCGTGTAGCCGTCGGTGATGGGAGTCGTGATGGATTCGCGGTAGGCGACGAGAGGCTTGCCGACTTCGACTTCCGCTCCGTAGGTGCGCTTGAGGATGTCCACCTTGATGTCGAGGTGAAGCTCGCCCATGCCCTTGAGGATGGTTTCGCCGGAGTCTTCGTCTGTCTCAACGCGGAATGAAGGGTCTTCCGCGATCATCTTGCCGAGGGCGACGCCAAGCTTTTCGGCGTTGGCTTTATCCTTTGGCGTGATGGAGATGGAGATAACCGGGTCCGGGAAGACCATAGGCTCGAGGGTCGCAGGATCGTTTTCGTCTGCGAGGGTGTGGCCTGTCTGAACGGTCTTCATGCCGAGGAAGGCTACAATGTCGCCGGCCTGGCAGGAATCGATTTCCTGGCGGTTGTCGGCGTGCATTTCGATGATGCGGCCGATACGCTCGGTTTTGCCGGTGAAGGTGTTAACCAGAGTGGAGCCCTTGCTGATGGTACCTGAGTAGATACGCATGAAGGTGAGGGCGCCGTACTTGTCGTCCATGATCTTGAACGCGAGGGCGCGAACGGGACGCTTCGGATCTACGATCGCAAACTCGCCAGTCTCATTGCCTTCGGCGTCAACTTCTGGCTGTGGCTTAACTTCGGTCGGGGAAGGCAGGTATTCGACGACGGCGTCGAGCACGTTTTGGACGCCCTTGTTCTTGAAGGACGAACCACAGTAGGTCGGGAAGAAGTCGAGGTTGATGGTACCTTTGCGGATGCACTTCTTGAGGGCATCGACAGAAGGCTCTTCGCCTTCGAGGTACTTCTCCATGAGCTCGTCGTCTTGCTCGACGGCTGTCTCGATGAGTTTTTCGCGCCACTCCTCGACTTGGTCAGCCATGTCTGCGGGCACGTCGGTGATTTCGTAGTTGAGGGGATCGCCGGATTCGTCCCAGACCCAAGCCTTGCGTGTGAGGAGGTCTACGACGCCCTTGAGCTCGGTTTCCTTGCCGATTGGCAGGACCATGACGAGCGGGTTCGCGCCGAGGCGATCTTTGATTTGCTTGATGACGCGGTAGTAGTCGGCGCCGACGCGGTCCATCTTGTTGATGTAGATGACGCGGGCGACTTCGGATTCGTTGGCGTAGCGCCAGTTGGTCTCTGACTGTGGCTCAACGCCGCCAGAGGCGCAGAATACGCCAACGCCGCCGTCGAGCACCTTGAGCGAACGGTAGACTTCGATAGTGAAGTCAACGTGGCCGGGAGTGTCGATGATGTTGAAGCGATGATCCTTCCAGAAACAGGTGGTCGCTGCGGATTGGATCGTGATGCCACGTTCCTGCTCCTGCTCCATGAAGTCAGTTGTCGCAGCGCCATCGTGCACTTCGCCGATCTTATGGATCTTGCCGGTGAGCTTAAGAATACGCTCAGTTGTGGTGGTCTTGCCCGCGTCAACGTGGGCGAAGATACCGATGTTTCTATACTTGGATAGGTCTGTTGCCATGGTCTTATTCCTTAAAATTTGGCGGCGGATGCGCTCGCGGAAAGATAGGCGCGTATGGATTCTGCGCCCAGTGGCAACGCAATAATAGTATATGGGGGAAAATTGCGTGCTGGATGCGGGCGATTTAGCCTTCGTTTACAGGGCTGGTGCGAAGCTGTGAAAAAGTGAAAAGCCGACCCTTTTTCAAGCGGTCGGCCTTGTTGAAGTGGTTTGGATGCTGCCGCTTGTGGCTACCAACGACGGTAGTTGCTCGGGTCGCGCAGCGCTATCGGGTCTACGGAGGAGTTGATCCTCATGTAGGTGATGATTTCGTCGACCCATTTGCTCACGGTCGGGGCGTAGTAGGACACCTCGGGGGATACTTCGATGACGCCGCTGCGGGCGCTGCCGCCAAATACGGTGAGGGCGCGTCCTGCTCCGCGGACTTCGACGGTCTCGTAGTAGGCGTTCACCTGATTGAGTTTCGAGATGAGCGTTTTTTCGTTGAAGGTGTAGGCTTTCGAGTCCGGGTTGCGGATCAGCATGATGGGAGTGGAGATCTTGCCAAGCACTTGTTCGTACCGGAATTCGCGCGTTGGGTCGGTCCGGCGCCAGATTTCCTCGGGAGTGAGTCTATCGCTGTCTTCGATAATTTTTTCGTGGGTGTTCCGAGAGAAGAGCATGTAGGAGGGCTCTTCGAGAATGAAGCCGGAGAAATTGTACTTCGAGGTGAGGTAGACGGAGAGGTTCGCGTACTCTCGGGTGGAGAAGAGGAAGACATTGTTTCCGTCAATCGGTTTGAGGTCGCGGACCCGGTTGAAAATCCCGACCCAGTCTGCGGTTCGAGCCGAGCGGATTGTTTCGAGGTCGTCCGCTACGATGTAGGCGACTGCGAAGCCGTTGCCGAGCATGTTGCTGCCGAAGGGAGACTTGAGCAGGTAGGAGGCCTGGCGGAATTCGCGTTTCTGGCGGTCGCTTGAGCCGGGGAGCCTCAAGCCGCTAGCGTTGGCCATGGTGTTTGATTCGACGTCTAGCACGAAGACGGCCGGCACGTTCTTGGCGTTTTTCGGCATGCCGTAGACGAGCCGGACCTTGCCTCCGGAATCCAGTCGGAGGTTCTTGATTCGGATGGTGATGTCGTCTCGCATGATGCGGCGACGGAAGGGCGCTCTCGATTCGGTTTGAGAACGAACGGCAGGCGTTTCGTAGCTGTCGTCTGGCACTTCTCTTTCGATCGAAGTGTCGAACTCAGTCCAGTCGGTATCGTCTTGTGCTGAGGAGTGGCTTGTAAGCAGTGCCGCGAGGGCGAGTAGTACGAGAAGGGGTAGGGGTGATTTTCTTGATGACATGTTTCTCTGCGGTTGTTTAAGAGCAACGTACGTCGCGTTCGCTTGAATGTACCATTTTACGCCGCAAAAAGCAGGTTCCCCGCCAAGATTGTTCTATTTTTTATGCGAATTTGGCGAGTTTACTCAAATTTTAGAAAATTGGGAGCGCCTTGGGAACGTTCTGCCTTGGAAGTGGGTCACGGGATCCGAAATGTTTCGATGTCTTGGCGGTTGCTGCGGTGTCGAGATTTGGTTATTGCATTAGGCAAGCCCCGTGGGATCCTACGTGTTACTGCGATTTTCGTCTTGTGAGATTTTTTCGTTTTATGAAGCCCTTTTTCGTTTTGGCTGCCTTAGCGTCCGCACTGCTTGCGTCCGCTGGCGAATTCCCCGGTTGGCAAGGTCTCCGCGTTATCAAGTCTGATAATGGAGCGTACAAAATGCTGCCGATCCGAGAGAACGCAGAAGGGGCCTATTCCCTTCTCGTAGTGGAGTCGCGCCAGTCGCGCCTCGACTTTTACCGATATGTGGGGAAGGGGGACGGCAGTGAGTTCTCGAATGTCGAGAATCCGAACTATCTGCCGATGGCGGAAGACTTCGAGAAGGTGGAAGTGCCGCTTTCGCGATTGCCGCAAGTCGCTTCGGTTTACGACGTGGACGACGATGGGATCGACGAGATTTTTCTTATTCAGACGGATCCGCGCAAGCTGATCGTGTTGAAGAAGGACAAGGAGGGAGATTGGAACTCAATCAAGGAGTGGGAGATCGCCGAGTCTGAGTTGAGCACGCATCATCCTGTGATTGTTCGTCGCGTGAAAAAGGAGCTGCAGATTTTGATCAGCCTGAGTGACGGCATACAAATGATCGATTACGACACTGAGGACGAGGTGGAGTGGATGCAGCCTCGAGAGCGCGACATCGAGCGGAATCGGTGGTGGTTTGTGGATCTAGACGGCGATGAGGATTTGGACGTGATTGAAGCTAGGAATACGGTGAGCGCTCCGATTCGCTGGTACGAGTCCGAGGGGAAACTCTTTCGTCCGGCGGTGAGTATTTCGGAAGATATCACCAACACGAACGTGGCTCGCATGATTCGTTCCAGCACGGGTCCGAAGGTCGCGTTTCTGGGAGCGAACCAGGCGAACACGATTAGTTTCTATGAGCTGGGCGAGGGCGAGGAATCCGAGTTTGGGAAGCGTAACTTGCTTCCGTTGAGTCAGCCTGACTCGGGCGGATGGGCGTCGGTGAAGCTCGATGGCAAGGATGCGATCGTGGAGCTGGGTCGGAACAAGCCGATTTTGAATGTCTACGTTCAGAAGGACGGATTTTGGAGCTTCAGCAAGTCGTATCCAGTATTGCAGGACATCAAGGGATTGGCGTCGATTGGCGACAAGGCGAAGACGCTTCTCTTTCGGGTAGAGGACGAAGGGCAGGTTTACGAGAGCCACTGGGACGGATCGAGATTCACCTTCCCGAAGCGGGTGGGGGAATCGACCGAGGACTCTGGCGACTGGAAGCTTTTGGCGTTTGACCAATTCGGCTCAGACACTTGGTGGGCGACGCAGAAGGGCGACTCTCTAGTGCTTTCAGTTTGGAGCGCGAAGGCGAAGGCTCCGCGTGAAATCGTTTTCCCCGGTTTGGAAGGGGATTTCGAGAATTGCGTCTGGCTGGGCGGCGAGCGCCTCTTGGTGAAGAAGAAATTTTCCAAGACGACTTCGATTTGCACGCTCGATGAGGAGGGCAAGGCTTCGCTTGCTACCTCTCGCTTCAAAGGGGCGGATATTCGCCGTATTCGCCTGCACGACGACACACTTTACCTTGCGGAGAACGGGGTGGTGCAGAAGCTCGACGAGAATCTCGAAGTGATCGATCAGATCATGCTTGATGGTGATTATTCGATCCGCTCTTTCGCTCCGGTGTCCAAGCGCGAGGCTTACGCTCTGGAAGCAGATGGGGAACACCTTCATTTCTTAAAGATGGACAAGACTGGAATTTTCCAGACGGAGAGTCGCGAGACGGTACCTTACGCATTGAGCATCTCGATGGATCCAGTGCTGGGTCTCACCTTAATCGGTACCAACGCGATCAATGTTCCCAGCGCGGGCAGCTCGCGCCAGCTCGTGCTCAAGTCGACGGTCGATCCCAACGAGAATGCGGGACGCGACTACGAGAAGAAGACGCTGGGCACCCTGTTTGATGTAGACATCGACGGAGACGGGATCGACGAGATCGCGACCGTTGACTATGGCCAACGCGACATCATCGTCTATGGCGAGAGTGGCGATGGCTACGAAGAAGTAATTTCCTGGAAAGTTTATGACGATGGAAAGTATCCGTACGGACAGGATATGAGTGGGCGAACCAGCGTTAATCCGTACCGCATGCTTTCCGTCGATTTAGATGGCGACGCGATTCAGGACTTAGTTTTAGCGAGCCATGACCGAATACTAATCTACCTAGCAAGGGATCCCGAATTATGATTAAACGCTTTGCCGCCTTCGCAGCTCTTATTTTTGCCTCCCACCTTTCCGCGGTTGGGTTCGACAGGCTCACTTTTCAGAACGGCACGGAAATCGTGGCGGAAATCTTGAAGCAGGACGATGACTTCATCGTGCTCGACTTGGGTTTCGAGGTATTGAAGATTCCTTCGGATCAGGTTCTCACTATCGAGAAGGCGGACTCGGACGCGGTCGAAGTTTCGAAGGCGGGTAACGGGCTCTTCACAGTTGGAAAGTTGAGCGCGGCTCCGGTGATGGAGCTGGTGAAGCGCTACGGGGACTCGGTGGTGATGGTGAAGACTCCCAGCGGACTCGGTAGCGGCTTTTTCATAAGCGAGTCTGGGTATTTGATAACCAACTACCATGTGATCGAACGTGAGACAGCGATTACGGTCAGCATTTTTCACAAGACGGAAACGGGTTATGAGCGCAAGGAGCTTAAGAAGGTTAAGATAATCGCTCTTCATCCGGTTCGCGATTTAGCTTTGCTGCAGATCGACCAGGAGGAGGCTGCGGACGTGAGCATCAAACCGGTGGTGCTGGCGGAGGGAGATGGGGTCGATGTCGGCTCTCTTGTGTTCGCGATCGGCAACCCGCTCGGATTGGAGCGATCGGTCAGCCAGGGCATCGTGTCCTCCCGTACGCGCTCGATCGGCTACTTGCGTTTCATCCAAACGGATGCGGCTATCAACCCCGGGAACTCCGGTGGACCCCTTTTCAATTCACGCGGCGAGGTTATCGGCGTCGCCTGCGCGGGACATGCTATGTTCGCGGGCCTTGCGTTTGGGATTCCTGTCCAGGAGCTCATCAGCTTTCTCGAGAATAAGGAGACTTATCTTTACGACGCGTCCTTTCCTCAAAACGGGGTGAAGTATCTCGCCCCTCCATATCGCGATTCTCAAGAACAACCAGAACCAACAAAAACCGAATCTAGTGAAAAATAAATTTACGATCCTGAGCCTTGCTGCTCCGTTTGTCGCGGCTGCTTCGCTCTCAGCTGCGGATCTCAAAACCCCTTTCGAATCTCTTCCTGCGGAAACGGTCGCTGCCTTCCGCTTCGACAATTCGCCTGAGACGCTCGCTCGCTACGTAGACAATACGCGTATCGGACAGCTTTTGCTCTCCGACGCGAAAATCGTGGAGTACAAGGCTTTCGTGGAGAAGCTCATCGAGTCTGAAGACGCGGATGGTAACTTCATTCGCACTCTGGGCGAGGTCGGCCTCGAGCTGGATGACCTTTATGAAATGGTTTCGAGCAAATTTGGCGCGGCTGTGGTGGAGCAGGAAGTTCCCGGGCATCTCGCCATGCCGACGATTCTGGTTTGGGCGGAGATGCGCGATGGCGTGGCGGAGCGAGCGTTCAATGCCGTTTTGGAAGGATCTGCCGAAAACGAAGGCATTGAGCGGACGGATCTCGAGCTTCCCGGTGGCCCGGGCGCCCGTATTCGCACGATCGCGGATGGCTCTTCGTTCCTCGTCGCTCAGCTCGAGAATCGCTTCTTTTTCGCGATCGGAAACGTGCTTGAGGAGATTACCGATATGGATGCGGCAAAGGTCTTCGAAAATGCCGAGCTTGAGGCCTTGGGCCAATTTCTCGCTTCGCAGCAGGAGAATGGCGGTGATTTTTTGAGCACGTTTTATTCTGACCCAGGAGTGAGTGAAATCCGTCCCTCTTTCGAGTCTCGCCTAGAGTTGCTAGGCGATGTGAGCAAGGTTCTCAATTTTGTGCCGCAGCAGAATCTGCAGGCCCTGCAGAGCATGGACATGGACAAGTTTACGAAAGTCGGCGTTTGGAGCGGGCTTGTGGACATGGAGGAGCGGTCAGTTTTGTTTCTCGGCTCCCCGTCGCCGCGCTCCGGAATTGGCAAGCTTTTCGAAAACGAGTTTTTCGAATTTCAGCCTCCTGCCTGGGTTCCGGTTTCAGTCAACACTTACACCGCTGCCTCGTTTGATATGACTAAGCTCTATGACTTCTTGCTCGATATCGCTAAGAAGTTTTCTCCGCCGGAGCAGGTGGAGCAGCAAGTCGCGATGGGCAACGCTCAGCTGCAAATGATGCTGCAGACCGATATCCCGACGCTAATATCATCCTTTGGAAAGCGCATCCACGTGGTCGAGTATCCGATTGAAATTGTCTCCGTCGATTCTCCAGACGGCGCGAGTGTCGAGATTCCGCGTTCGTCCCAGGCCGTCGTCATGGATTTTACCCGTCCGGAGATTCTTCAGGCTGGGGTAGCGATGCTGGCTGGCATGGCTCAAAATCCCAACGGCGGTTTCGAGCTAGTCGACGAGCAGGGCTTCAGCGGGATCCGTGTCCAGCATCCGGTGCAGGGCGATGTGACAATCGCTCACGGATTGGGCAAACTCGTGATCGCGGTGGGTACGGAAAGCACGTCTAGTCGAATCTTCTCGACGCTCGTCAATGTGCCGGAAGGCGAGGACGCTTTGGCGAATAGCTCCGAGTTGAGAGAGTTCGTCGCGGAGCAGGGAGTAAAGCCTGGGATCCTGTTCAGTTTTTCGCGAGGCGAGCAGATGCTCAAAAATCTAGTGCCGGTGCTGGAGTCTTTAAGCAGTTCTATGCGAGCGTCTTCGGGGGAGGAAACGGGTGCTTTGATGGATGAGCTTGTCGAACTTATGCCGAGCGAGGACGAGTTGGAAGGCTTGTTGGGCATTGCTTTCAGTCGCATGTACTACAACGACAGCGGCCTCGTCGTAGAGGGCGTAAATCAGTACAAGTAGGTCGCGCGGCTTTTGGTTTTATTCGTCGTCGCTCTTTCGAAGGGCTGCGACTTTTTTGTATCTTGAGGAGTTGCGGAACTTCGCGTAGATAAACGACGGAACTATCTCTGCTTGGTAGCTATCTCAGGTTGATTTTCTTTCATGCGAATTCGATTTCTAATCTCTGCTATCTGCTGCGTCTTTTTCGCTTCGGGAGAACGCGTGCTCGGGCAGGTTGAGCCAGTTGAGGGTCCGCCAATTTTCTTGGCTCGTGAGCTGTTGCCGGAAAACCTGCTGAGGACGGATTTTTATTCCGTATCGCAAATGGTGGAGGTTACCGGCTTCGCTTATGAGTTTTCCGTTGAATCGGTTTACGGAAACTATCGGGTCACTGGGAAGGGTGAGCTTTTAAAGCTTTTGCACGAATTGGAGGTGATTGGTCAATTGGCTGAAATTAGCCAAAGTGAAGCGTTCGCGAGTTCGCTTTCGACCAGTTTCACGGATCCAGTCGCGACGACGGTGGGCGTGGCGAGGCGGCCGATCGCATCGGTGACTGGTTTGCCGACAGGGATCGCTCGTTATTTGGGCGGCAAGCTTTACCAGGTTCGTAGAGGGTCGGACAAGGCGGTCTCGAAGATCCGTTCGTTTAAAGCTAAAGGTGAGGAGGTAGAGGCTGATTCGCCAAAGGAAAAGGGTCAGCTTCGCGCCTCTACTTCCAAGCTTAGTCGTAAGCATCTCGGGCATGATTCGGCCAAGCGTAAATGGGCGCGGCGCTTGGAGGTGGACCCTTATTCGGACAACCTACGCCTACAGGAGGCGTTAGGGCGTATCGCTTGGGCGTCTTCGCTGGGGCAGTTCGCGGGTGATTTTGCGGTGCCGTCGAGCGAGGTCTTTTCATACGCCGGCAAGGCTCAGGAGCTGGTTTGGGATCGACCTGCTCATCAGCTTGAGCGAGAGATCGTTGGCAATCTCAAGAAATGCAAAGTCGACAAGTACATTGTGGAGGCGTTTCGGGATTCCTCTGCCTATTCGCTGACGGAGAAGACGCAGCTTAGCCTAGCGTTTCTACGATTGAAGGAGTCGGGGGCGGTGCCATTTTTGGTAGAGTTCGCTTTGGAGGCGAAGACAAAGGAGGACGCGTTTCTTTTTCTGCGAACGATGGGAGTGTTCGTGCAGTACCAGGAGGAGGTTTCGGAAATCGTCGATATCCAGGAAAAACGCGGGTTGTTGGTAGCGTCGTCGAAAAATGGATACGAAATTTATCCTTTAGCAGTCGACTACCTGCATTGGACTCCGCTCGTCTACGAAGCTTTGCTTTCCGAGGAGCTTAAGTCAGACAAGCGCGAGGTATGGGTATCGGGAACGGTTTCGCCGATTGCGAAGCTTCGCCTCCGGCATCATGGCTGGGAGGTTTTCGACGAGGTCGAGCGCTAGGCTTTCGCCTAGGCGAGCTCGAGAAGGGCTCGGGCCGCGAGGCGGTAGCCATCCGTTCCGAGGCCGGTGATGACGCCGCGGGAAACGACTGCGGTATGGGTGTGGTGGCGAAAGCGCTCGCGAGCGTGGATGTTGCTGATGTGAACTTCCACCACGGGTAGGCCAGCTCCGCTAATCGCGTCGCGCAGGGCTACGCTGGTGTGCGAGTAGGCGGCGGGATTGAAGATTACACCGTCGCAGTCGGATTCCGCCAGCTCGGAGAACTTGTCGATAAGAGCTCCTTCGTGATTGGACTGAAAGAAGTCGAAGCTCACCTCGGGGAAGTCGGAGCGAAGCTCGTCCGCGATATCGTCGAGCGTTTTCGATCCGTAGATGTCCGGCTCGCGTTTGCCCAGGCGGTTCAAATTCGGTCCGTTCAGTACTGCGATCTTCTTCATGCTTAAGCGTTTTGCTAGAGACGGCGGGATTTGTACACGCCGAAATTGCGAATGGGTTTTCTAAAGCGGGCAGTCTGTTTTCACGAACTCCCACTTGAGGCCGAACTTCTTGGCGGCCTCGGCTGCGAGGGCGGAGATGCCGAAGGTTTCGGTGGCGTAGTGGCCGCACGCATACACGTTGAGGCCAGCTTCCTGTGCGTAGTTGTAGTGGTTCTGCCTGAGCTCTCCTGTGATGAAGGTATCTGCCCCTGTCGATTTGACGTATTCGATGGCGCTGGCTCCGCTACCGGTGAGCACGCAGATGCGTTCGGGGGTTTTGGAGCCGAATTCCATGGCGGAGAATTTCTGTCCGAAAAGTCCTTTCAGAGCGGCCCGAAGGTCGGCGCGGGTGCTGTTCCAGCTCCCGAGGTAACCGATGTCGGTGCCCTCGTAGGGGAGGAAGGTGCTGGTGGGCTTGATGCCGAGCTTTTTGGCAAGGATGGCGTTGTTTCCGATTTCGGGATGAGCGTCGAGCGGAAGGTGGCAGGAGTAGACGGCTAGGTTTCCGTCGACGAGGGCTCGGATTTTCTCGTATTCAGATCCAACTACGCGCTTGGCTCCGCTCCAGAACATGCCGTGGTGCACGATGAGGAAGTCGATTTTCGCTTCAACCGCTTTCTGGAAGGGAACGAGTCCAGCGTCAACGGCTGCTCCGATTTTTGTGACGACGCCGTCGTTGGCGAACTGCAAGCCGTTGAGAGCTCCTGAAAAATCCTTCACCTGGTGGGTGTTGGCGCGTTGGTCGCAGAAGGAGACGATGTCCTGAAGTAGTGTCATAGGGAAAGGGTCTATTTGTGTAAAGCTGTCGGAGAAGAGGGGGAATGAAGGAAGCGATAGGCGGGAAGGAGAGCAAGGATGCGCTTGATGGTTCGCAAACTTTTTGGTCGCTTTGATCGCGTGGTGGAGTGAGTCTCGTGAGGTCAGGAAGACGACTCATGTACGACGAGACCCAAGATGATTCTGCGCCGCTAACCGGTTCTCTATTGTTGGCCCACCCACATCTCAAGGACCCGAATTTCGCTAGTTCGGTGGTGTTGCTGACGCGGCATGAGGAGTCGGGATCGCTAGGCGTGGTTTTGAATAAGGGCACCGGCGAGCGTCTGGGGCAGCTCAGTTCGGAATTCGCCGATTGTGGCCTGGGCGAGGTGCCGGTTTATTTGGGAGGTCCGGTCAACCAGAACCAGATCATTCTCGCCGCTTGGAAGCTAATTCCGGAGAAGGGTCAGTTTCAGCTTTATTTCGGGATGGAGCCGCTTGTCGCCCAATCGAAGATGGAAACTGATCCGGATCTCGAGTTTCGAGCTTTCAAGGGCTATTCGGGCTGGAGCGAAGGGCAGCTTGTGGGAGAGCTTGAGGACAACGCTTGGGTGGTGTCCGAGGTGGATGCCGAGTCCATCTCCACGAAGGAGGGCTCGGATCTTTGGCGTCACTTAATAATGGAGGTGAATCCAGAGCTTGGACTTTTGTCGCTTGTGCCGGAGGATCCCGACAGTAATTGAGTAGGGCTGGATCGCTTAAAATAGGCGAATTCTCCGGCTTCGAGTTTTCGCGATTCCTCTATTGACAGGTGGGGATCGACTCGTTCTCTTTACGCCCCTTATGAAAGTAGTGTCATCACTCAAGTCCGCTAAGACACGTCACCCCGACTGCCAAGTTGTACGTCGCAAGGGAAGATTGTACGTGATCTGCAAGACCAACCCGCGTTTTAAAGCCCGTCAGGGTTAATATTCGCTCTAAACCGCTCAATTTTTCGCCGTGAAACAAGGTATTCATCCAGACTATAACCCGACTGTCTTCATCGACGTGTCGACCGGTAAGCAGTTCGTCACGAACTCGTCAATCCCTGCCAAGGGCCACCAGAAGGAAACCGTGGACGGTGTGGAGTGCATCAAGGTTTTCCGCGATATCACCATGGACTCGCACCCTGTCTACACAGGCGAGAAGCGTTTCGTGGACACAGCGGGCCGCGTGGAAAAGTTCCAGAACAAGTTCCGCCGACGTCGCTAGTTGCTTGCCAGCAAATGATTTTCCAAACCCTCGAGCATTTTGCTTCGGGGGTTTTTTGTTGAATAGAACTCGGCTCGCCCTGATTTCTTAGCCCGATTTTTCACATGCCAAAAAAACTCATTTTCATAGATTGCGATAGTACGCTTAGCTCGATCGAGGGGATCGACGAACTTGCCCGTCTTCGTGGCGAGGACACCTTTCGCGAGTGCGAAAACATGACGAATCGGGCAATGGACGGAGAGATCGCCATCGAAGACGTCTATGGTGCGCGTCTCGACTTGATCAAGCCGACCGCAAAGGAGTGCGAGCAAATCGGGCAGCTGTATATAGAGACTATCGAGCCGACTGCGCTGGATTGTCTTGCGGAGCTTCGAGCAAAGGGCTGGGAGCCGATCATCGTGAGCGGCGGGCTGACGCAGGCAATTGCCCCGTTTGCCCGTCATCTTGGCGTTGATCGCGTACGCGCGGTGGATTTGATTTTCGGGTCAGACGGCTCTTATGCCGGTTTCGATGGAGATTGTCCGACTTCCCGCATGGGCGGAAAGATGAAGGTCATCGAGGCGGACCGTAACGAGCTAGATGGTGAGAAGGTGGTAATGGTAGGCGATGGGTCGAGCGACCTGGAGACTCAAGCCTTTGTGGACCTCTTTATCGGCTATGGTGGTTACATCGAACGAGCCAAGGTGAAGGCCGAGGCCAAGCGCTTTGTCTACAAGCTGAGCGAAATTCCGGCTCTACTTTCCTGAGGGGGTTTAGACATGATCGGTGACTGGATAGAGGCTGCCCGTCCGAAGACTTTGCCCGCAGCGGTCGTGCCCATCATGGTTGGCGCAGCGGAGGCGAAGCGCATGGGGATCTTCGATTGGTGGCCGGTTGCGATTTGTCTCGTCTTTGCATTGCTGGTGCAGATTGGCACCAACATGGCCAACGATTACTTCGACCATATCCGTGGAGCGGATACGAGTGATCGAGTAGGTCCGGAACGTCTCGTCGCCAGTGGGCGGATCGAGCCAAAGCGAATGCTCTGGGTATCGCTTGCTGTTTTTCTTCTAGCGTTTTTGGTGGGGCTGAATCTCGTTAGCTATCGCGGTTGGGAGCTGCTGGTGGTAGGAGTGGTGTCAATTATTTTTGGATACGGTTATACGGGAGGTCCGTTCCCGCTCGCGTATCGAGGTCTTGGGGACGTGTTTGTCATCTTCTTCTTTGGCTTGGTGGCGACGATGGGGACGGTGTACGTGATCACCGGAAGTCTGACGCTTAGCTCCGCTTTTCTCGGGGCCGCTCTCGGCCTGTTGGCCAATAACATTCTTGTAGTTAACAACTATAGAGACAGGGAAACGGATCGAGTGGCCAAGAAGATGACGCTTATCGCTCGCTGGGGGCTTAGCTTCGGATTAGCTCAGTATCGGGTGCAGTTAATGCTCTCGTTTCTGGCAATTGCTGTTTACGTAAGCAGAACCGGCGAATTGGCGCATGCGGCGCCATTTCTTGCCTTGCCGCTCGGTTATCGTCTCGCTTCTTCGTTGGAGAAGACTCAGGGGAAGGAACTTAATGCTTTACTCGCTAAGACTGCTGGCTTGTTGCTTCTCGTGGGGGTGCTTTGCTCGGGCTCGATTTTCTTCACTTCCATTTGAATGAGGATGCCTCGGCTTGCCGAGGCTAGGTTGCCCTTTAAGGCTCTCCGGCAATGAAACCCCGAGTCTTGCCCCTTCTTGCTGCATTGTTCTGCAGTTTTCTCAATGCCGCTCCTGAGATGCCTGACGAAATCGTGGTCGGCGCGATCTACAATGTCTTTTACGAGCAATTCGATACGGATGAAGAGTTTTTCGCCCGCATCGACCGCGGCTTTGGCTTGATGAAAGAGAACGGTATCAACGCGGTCATGATTTTTCCTATGAGCCGTGGAATCGCGATACGGGAGAGCTGCTTTGGACTCGGACTGACTACATGGTTAGCAAGCTTGAGGAACTGGAGCTCGGACTGGTGCCGCTCATGTTCAAGGAAGAGCAGGGGAGGCATTACATTCCGATTTGGAAATTTCAGGAGATCGAGGGACTTTGGTGGCCGATGCGAGGTCAGCGGTCATCGATGAATTAGATTTTGGATACGAAATAAATCCAGGAGCGGGATTGGACGAAGTGTTTGGCGTCCGACGTGATGATTGGATTGGCGAACGCCGAGGAAGTTATGCTGTGAGGCTGGAGGGGGATAGTTGGGCTGATATGGACGGGAAGGTTTTCAATGGGAAATTCTTCCGTGAATCTTGGGAGCTTCAAGGCGGAGTGGAAGTACTCGCTCGCTTTTCAGATACGCAAGAGCCTGCTTTTTCTCGGAATCAGTATGGGAAGGGAAGCGCTGTGCTTGCGGCGGTGCCACTTGGCGGCTCCTACTTTCATGATGAAAGCAATTTGGCGAACGAGGTGATTGTCAGGCTGGCGAAACAGGCAGGGGTAATCTCTCCGGTTGCATGGAAAGGCAACGGGGGAGCGGACGCCGTTCGCGACGGTTCATAAGAATGGCGACTCGACCATTGTGTATTTGATCAACTACTACGATTCCGAGCTCGTGGGCGAACTCGGCCTGCCTGGAGTGGAGTCGTCTGAAGCTTTTCGGAGAGCTGGCTTTGGCGACGCGCTAGCACGAGGCGATAGATATCGAGTGAGAATCCCGGCGAAGCGAACACTTGTTCTGATTTTGGAATAAGCCGTAGCTACTTCTTTAATCCTTTGCGTTCTTCATAGATTTCGCCGGGGATGACGCCGTTGGCGTTGTTGCCAAAGCTACGCCTGATGTAGCTGAGGATGGCGGCGAGGTCTTGGTCGGCGAGGTTAGCGAAGCCGGGCATTTCTTGGTCATATTTTTCGCCGTTGACGATGATGGGTCCTGAAAGTCCAGTCAGCACGGTTTGGATGAGTCGTGATTTGTCTCCTGCGACCCAGTCTGTGTTTGTAAGTGGCGGGAAAAGGTCTGGAGAGCCGGTGCCGAGCGGATTGTGGCAGGCGGCGCAGTGGGTCATGTAAAGTGATTGGCCTTGTTCCATCTCTTCGTCACTTACGGGGAAGCTCCAGTTTTCGGATAAGAGAGGCAGGGGCTCTGGGTCTTCCTTGATCGCGATCGGGTGCTCAAGGTTTGCGAGCGTATCGAGTAGTCTCGTATCCGCGAGATGGAGACGAATGATTCGATCTGGATCTTCGGGCAATCCATCGTACATCCAAGGCTGGTAGCGAGGATGCCAGTCACGGTTGCTTGTAGTGAAGAAAATGTCGCCGTTTGCGGCTACGGTGATATCGCGGATCCGGCCGAAGCGTTTCTGAAAGTAGATGCGTTCGCTCTCGATTTTTTCGCCTGATTCGTCGAGCTTTAGAGATCGAAGGACCTGTCCCTTCAGGGCAACGAGAAGGAGGCTGTTGTGCCATTCCGGGGCGGACGGGTTCTCGTAGTATGCCAAACCTGAGGCTCCGAGGGTGGGAGTCCAAGCGGTGAGAGGTTCGACTGTTTCTTGGTTTTTGCTGTTTTCGATTTCGCGTTCCTGGTCGATGAATCCTTCTATGATTGGCCAGCCGTAGTTACTGTTTGCTTGTATGAGATTTACTTCGTCATCGTTGTTCGGGCCGTGCTCGGAGGCATAGAGCTTTCCGTTGGAGGCGAGGACCAGTCCTTGCGCATTTCGGTGGCCGAGGCTCCAGACGTAGCTGCCCGGAGTAGGATTGTCTTTGGGCACGCTGCCGTCGAGGTTCATGCGGAGCACTTTTCCGGTAAGCTTGTCTGGGTCGAGGCTGCCCATGGTGTCTCCCGTGTCGCCAGTCGTTAGGTACAGCTTTTCGTCTTGGGTGATGACGATGCGAGATCCGTTGTGATAGGCCTTTCCCGGTATTTCGTCAAAAATGGTGACAGGATGGCCGAGGCGTTGGCCATCGAATTTGTAGCGGACGAGACGTGTTTTTATGATTTCTGAGAGGTCTTCTGCGAGTAGTCGGTAGGAGTAGTGTAGAAAAACATATGGCTTGTCCTTGAAGTTTGGGTGCAGGGCCATGCCAAAGAGGCCGAGGGATTTTTTGTTGTAGAGATCGGGTATGGATTCGAGCGTGACGATGACTTCTCCCGTATCTGGATCGAGTCGGCTTACGGATCCGGCGTGCTGAGTAAACCAAATGGAACCGTCGGCTGCCGCTTCAACATCCCAGGGAACGTCGAGGCCAGATACTTCCTCCGTAACTACGAAGGTGCTTCTGCCGAGTTCAAGGTGGCCGAGGTAGCGCTGGGGGTCGAAGGCTCTCTCTGCGAAAGCGCTTGCGGCCAGTGTTAGAAGGAGAGACGGGAAAAGGTATTTCTGGAAAGGCATGTAGTTGGAAAATGGATTTTAGGCTTCGATCCAAAGCTTTCGGAAGGCAGCGATGTCTTTTCTCATGGCTTCGTAGACGAAGTCGCGACTGGTGGTCAGTTCGGTTTTGCCCCATTGAGCTCCGCCGATGTCGTATTCGAGATGCAGTGAAATGGGAACGTCGATTTGCGCTTCTTTGAGCATTCGAAAGTAACGAGGAAAATCGACCATGCCTTCGCCTACGGGTGTATTCACAATCTCGGCGCGTCCGTCTTTTTTTGCCCATTTGAAGTCTTTGATGACGATGGTTTTGATGCGGGACTGGACGAGGCGGAAGCCGTTTGGCCAGGAGAGACCGCCCTCTACGGTTGCGTGGCGGATGTCGTATTGCACTCCGAAATGTTCTGGGTCGGCGCCTTGCAGCATTTGCCAGACTTCCCAAAGGGAAGCTCCGACAAGGGTGCCCGCGTGGTTTTGATAGCAGCCGATGAGGTTCAGCTCGCGATTGAGCGCGCTGAGAGATTGGATACGGCTTTGGCAGTTACCTACGGTTTCCGGCATGGAAATTCCTTCTGGGTAGGGAAACCAGTTCATGCGGTAGCGCTTGATGCCGTGCTTTGCGGCTTGGCTGAGGACTTGGCGGTCGACCGGATCTTTGGCGTCGTCGACTGCGGTGGTCATCATGGGGGCATCAAGTCCAGCGGCGTTGATTGCCTCCGTCGCTCTGGGTAGGTCTTGGACTACGTTTTCCGGCAGCACGTGTCCGCCGGGACGAACAGTTAGGTCGATGCCGTCGAAGCCGATCGCCTTGGCCATCTTCGCCATGTCAGGATAGTCGAGGAACTGCAGGTGCTTGGAGAAGATGTTGAGCTTAGGGATTGATTTGGCAGGCGGCGTTGCAGCAGTTGTAAAGCGTGGGAGCGTTGTGGCTGCGGCTGCGAGGGCGCTCGCTTTGAGGAATTCGCGTCGACTTTGGGGGTTCATGGTGATTCGAAGGTATTAGCGGGTGATCGTTAGGGTAAAGACTCATATTGCTCATTAGCATGCGGACGATCTGGATTGATGCTGGAAGCTGCGCCATAGCATATCCTGCAATGACTTACGTACCTTCCGATTCGCGCTACGATTAACCGTTGCGGACGTAGCGGTCTCAAGCTGCCGGCGCTCTCGCTCGGGCTTTGGCATAACTTCGGTGGCGACTCTCCGCCGGAGAATGCCCGCGAGATGTGTCGCCGGGCGTTTGATTTGGGAGTCACGCATTTCGATCTGGCGAACAACTATGGTCCGCCTGCCGGTTCTGCGGAGAGTAATTTCGGCGATACGGAGCTAGCTGACATCGATCGCTACGCGGATGACGGCGGACTAGATCTCTGGGCCGCCTCCAGCGCGGAGTAGGCGGTCGAGCCGGGAAATTCTATCGAATTTTGATGCGAAAGAATCCTGCCGGATGTCCTTCGGGGATTTCGAAGGTCGTTTCTCCGCCGTCGCCAAGCGTTTCTGTTCCTAAGTCAGTCCAGTCTCCGATTTCGAGCAGTTCTCTGAATTGGAGCGTATAGCGAAGGTTTGGAATGGTTTTGAACTTGATTTGGCGTTCGCCGGCGTCGCTCGCAAATCCGATGGGATTTGGAGAGAGTAGGGCCTGGCTGTGAAGGATTGTCCGTTGAAGGGCTGCAGGCGCGGAGAGCTTCCCGGATCCCCATTCAGGTGCAGGAGTCTGGTCGGTGATATCGTCGATGGTGGCCGTGGAGCGTAGGATGTCTTTCGCTTCTGTTGCTGAAAGCTGCGGATCGATCTGGAGCATGAGAGCGATCAATCCAGTGGTTAGTGCTGCGGCAGCTTGGTTTTCCTGTGCGATGCCGTAGCGGCCAGATCCTTCTTTGATGAGGTTTGCCGGTGATTCACTGAGGTAGGACGTGCTGGGGTAAGGTCCAAAAATTCCTCCGCCGGGAACCGTGAAATCGACGACATCTCGCTGGTCGAATGTCTGACCTCGATTCGCGTTTGTAAGGAGGTTTCCGGGCGTTCCGCTCGCTGGATCGTCGGCTCTGTTTTGATCTTCGAGATTCGTCCAGCTCGCTCCGTTTGCGTAGCCGTTCACTACAATGGCATTTGCGCTCGAGGCGGCGTCCGATACGGTTCCGTCGCCGAGGAAATTCGCGAATTCGCTAGGATTGGTTCCTGTGCGAGGGTTCGAGCTGAGGGTATCTTGAAAGGGTAGGGATTCCTTGGCGCTAGGATCGAGTGTCAGAGTAATTGAATACCTGCCACTAGCTCCTTGTAGAAGGAGAAGGATCTCTTTCTGACCATTGTTGGCTCGATGAAGGTCGAACTCATCGCTTCGGTGGAAGAGGGAGATGATTCCCGGCTCGCTTTGGTCGTCGAAGAAGGAACCCGCGCTCACAGCGGGTCCATAGGGACCGTAGTTAGTGTTTGAGGGGGTAGTGATGGAGACTTTGAGATTGGGGGTTGGGTCTCCGGACGAGTCTGCGTTTGGATACCAGAGATCCATGAAAAGTGACGATTCTTGTCTCTTGTCGATTTGCAGGCTAATCGTCTCTCCCGGTGAAATAGAGCCCAGCGAGTGGTTCGTTATTCCTTGCGAGTCACCGGTGCTGGTAACGAAAACGAGTCTTGGACGGTTTGCGCCCGAGTAGGAGTCGATCAGCTCGCTCGCTCGACTTTTTCCGTCGGTAGGGCCTTCCAGTCTTCTGCTGTTGACGAAGACCACCGCAGGCATGGCTAGCTCTTGCGCTTTGAGGATGACGAATTCGATAGCGGGGTAGAGGGAGGTCGGATTGTTCAGTTCCGCACTGTCGTCTTCCGGCAAGCCGAGGAAGGTGGATTTGACGACAATCAGAGTTGCCTTGGGCGCTAGCCCCTGGAATTGACTGAACTCTGATTCGTTTGGCTTGCCTGCTGCGAGACCGGCAAGGGCCGTAGAGCTTCCAAAACTGTCATAGAAGGAAAGATGGATTTGGGATTCGAGAGCGGTATTGATCTCAGATTCTGAATACACGGTGCCCCGTCCGATGGGATTGTTGAGAGTATTTGACCCAGAGTCGTCTCCAAGATCGAAAGCGTAGGCTATGCGGGTGGAACCATCCGGATGTCGAAAATCGGCCAATTCGTAGTCGATTCCTTCGTCGATTATCGCGATTGCGACTCCTTCGCCATTAAGCCCGTACTCTTCAACATTTTCATCTATATCGAGTAGCGTGGTGATCAATGGTGTTTGGGCGCTTGTAGTCGCTATGAACACTGCGATCTTTATACAGAAAAGTGTAACTGTTAGGAATATTCTGAAGTATGGCATGCGAGGAAAGTCGTCGTTTCTACGGTGAATTAGGCGCCGGAGCGATTTGTAGAATCCAAGGGGTTTTTATGTAGGTGAAATTTGGACTAGTTCAAGGTTCGCTCGCGTGAAAACGAATTCATCCGTTCACCGGAAGTCTAATAAGGATGTAGCCAATATATAGAAGTTTTCTTTGGGTTTATGCACACAAAAGCGTCGCCCGATATAATTTATCAGACGACGATTTTGAATGACTTTTGAAGCTCAGATTTTCTCTATGAGAAAGGCTATATAGTATAGCAAGTTACTGAGTCATCTTCTGGATTTAATATCAGTATTAAGCTGATTATGCAGACTTCGCTGATCGGCGAATTGCGCGAGTGCGGGAAGCTGTCATAAGTACCGCAATGCTAAATCCGAGTAGCGTCAGGGTGGTGCCGCCATCAGGTACTGCTATTCTTGGAAGAATAGAGGAGAGTGTAGCGGAGTAGTTTTTCGCTGTTTCTGTTCCTGAGTCATCGCGTGTTCCGGAGAAGCTCCAAGAGAAGGCAGTGTCGTCAAATCCAGCTAGGGATCCGATACCTTTTCCTCCGATGTTCAGAGTCGTGAAGTCCCCGTTTACCATGTAGTTAGCGTACTGAATGGTTTGGAGAACGAAGCTGAATCCACCGACAGTTACAAGTGGATTGATGCTACCTCCGAATGGATTGTAGATGAAATCCGCATGATCAATCTCAAGGCTAATCAGACCAGTGAGGTCACCTGTAGCGTTGTTCACCTTTCCGTCCGGAGTCGCGTCGAAGCTAACTTCGGTTCCGGTGTTCATCGTGAAAGCAGCGACGTCATTGTATAGTAGCGTTCCGTCGATGGGAATCGCGAAAGACGAAGTAGCAAGCGCGGTGAACGCAGTTAGAGCAGCAAGTGGTTTCAGGCTCAGTATTTTCATAGTTGGTCAGTTTATATAAAAGCGTTGGTGTGCTTTTTTTGAAGCGGTAATGGACGATAAGACTTTATTTTCCGCCCGCGTTGTTGGTTCGCTGTTGTTTTGCAGGTATTTTGCCAATGGCAATGATATTTAATGATTTTTTTAAATTTTATTTCAGAGTATTAATTTACGGGTTTTTTTATGAGTGTATCTACGTAAAGAAGCGGTCAGAATAAAAGTATGTATATAGAGGGTTGTGTTTTGTGATTAGGAATTTGGGTTCTTTTGTGACGGCATTTAGAGTTTTTTCGGATTTTTTGTTAAAATTTGTTCCACCCTAAGAAATCATGACAAGTGAGCGACGCTATTGAATTTGTAATCTAGACCGCTGTCGGTTTTTGAGCTGGTCTGTTCATTTTCGCACAAGTGGGACTCATGTGCATCGGTTGAATTTGAGCTTCAGCTTTGGAAGGGTGAGGATCGATCGCTTGCTTCAATGTTCAATTCGGTAGCGCCACGAACATTTGGATACGGTCCCTTTCGCGTTTTATCAGTAAAACTCCGTAGCTCAGCTGAAGCGCTCTCAAGCTGCGAGTTGTTGGTCGATGGAGCTTTCGGGGGACTGCGAAGATTTGAGGAAAGGAAACAAGGGTTTCATCTTGCATACACAACGTGTCCGTCTCGCTGAATCCGTTATTTGGATACTTATAAATTCGTTGTTGCTGACAAATTTCTGCTTGTTATCTGAAAACCCTACACGTATTGGGTTAGGTGTCATGGACAAGATTATCCCACTTTTCTCTCTCAACGAAAAAGTTGCCCTCATCACAGGGGGATATCGTGGTTTGGGCGCGGAGATCGCGCGAGCGCTGGCCGAGGCGGGAGCGGTTGTTTATCTGAACGGGCGCAGTTCGGAAAGGGTAGAAGAGAGCGTGAAGGCTTTTCGAGCGGAGGGTTTGGATGCTCACTCTGCGGTATTCGACGTCACTGACGAAGAGGCTTCAGCCGCGGCGGTCGATGCGATTGTGGAATCGCGCGGGCACATTGACATCTTAGTGAACAATGCCGGCATTCAGCGTCGCAGTCCATTGGTGGACATGGCTCTCGAGGATTTTAAGGCGGTGATCGATACGAATCTCACTGCTGCCTTCATTCTCGGCAAGGCGGTAGCCTCGCACATGATTAAGCAGGAGTCGGGCAAGATCATCAACATTTGCTCGCTCATGAGTGATTTGGCGCGTCCGACGATTGCCAATTACGCCGCTGCGAAGGGCGGCATTCGTATGTTGACCCGCTCCATGGCGGGCGAATGGGCGTCTCACAATATCCAGGCGAATGGCATTGGACCTGGTTATTTCGAGACCGAAATGACGCAAGTGCTTCGCGACAACCCTGAGTTTGACTCTTGGCTGAAGGGGCGCACTCCAAGCGGTCGCTGGGGCAAGCCCGAGGATCTCAAGGGACTTGCTGTGTTTTTGGCATCTCCGGCATCAAACTACGTGAACGGGCAGCTGATTTACATCGACGGTGGATTGACTGCTGTGGTTTAGCTCTTGGTCTACCTAGGCGGTCGATTTGATGGCCGAGGCTTTCGGGCGCTGTTTTTCTAACATTTGAAAGCGGGAGATCCTGTTGTTCGGTGTTGTTACTCGACGGTAGACGGTGACAAGGCTGCAAGATTCTGTTGCAGCCCTGTTGTCAGAAATCCAGTTCTGGCCCCCGCTGGCTTAGACTCAGTCCGCTGAATCTGGCATCAGCAAACTCTAACCCAACCCCATCTAGCCTTTTTTCGAAGGCACACATGTACCTATGAGCGATATTTCCCCAACTCCGCCTAGTTCGGCTTCCTCTGAATCCTCTGATTCGGGTAAGCTGGGATTCCTGGAAAAATTTGGATTTGGAGTGGGAGACCTTGCCTCGAATCTCCTCTTCCAGACCTTTAACATGTTTCTGCTTTTCTTCTACACCGATGTGGTGGGCTTGAGCGCAGGATCTGTCTTTTGGATATTTCTGGTGGCCAAGATTTGGGATATGGTGAACGACCCGATGATGGGCGCTATTGCCGACCGGACGCATTCCCGCTGGGGCAGGTACCGACCGTATATTTTTGCCCTGGCGATTCCCTATGGTATCAGCGCCTTTCTACTTTTCACGGTTCCTGATATTTCGGATACGGCTAAGGTCTTCTACTGCGGGGCGACTTACATCTTCGCTACGATGATGTACACGGGTGTAAACATCCCGTATTGTGCCTTGATGGGTGTAATCACGCCCGATATCCAGGAACGTACCAGTGTTTCGCAGTATCGATTCTTCATGGCGTTCGCTGGTGGATGGCTCATCAATACCTTTACGCTTCCGCTTGTGCGTCTTTTTGGCGACGACAAGACTTCTCCTACCTTTAACGAGGAGGTAGGCTACGATCCAGTCTCTGGATACCCGACAGCGATGATCGTTTTCGGGACTCTGGCGGTGTTGCTCTTTTTCATGACCTTTTTTACGACCAAGGAGCGTGTGGCTCCGGTGACCAAGGTAAAGTCGCCTTTTAGCCAGGACGTGAAGGACTTGGTCGGAAACTTCCCGTGGCTTATCTTGTTTATTTCCGCGGTGCTGAATCTTGCCAACGTCGCAGTTCGCAATGGAGCGATGTTGTATTTCTTAAACTACTACGTCGTCGATTCGGCTCGCTCGCTGTTTTCGGTCAACTTTGGATTCTTCGAGCTGGAAGTGACTCGCACCGTGCTTTTCATGTCGATTGGGGCCTTGGCCACGATGATCGGCGTGCTTCCGACTCAGTACCTCGTCAAGCGTTTCGAGAAGCGGACGCTGTACATTATTTTCATGGTGACGCAGGGCTTATCCTACATCGCGATCTATTTCGTACCCGGAGAAAACTACAGCTTAATTCTCACTCTTCACATCGTAGGAATGTTTCTCGCGGGCCCCGGACCTGTGATTGTCTTCTCGATGTATGCGGACGTGGCGGACTACTCTGAGTGGAAGACGAATCGTAGGGCGACCGGCTTGATCATCGCTACCATACTGTTTGCGATCAAGGGCGGTCTTTGGATCGGAGCCCAGTTTAATTCGTTGGTTCTCTGGATCGTCGACTACTCGAAGGACACCGCTGCGGCGACGCCAGAGGTAGTGCACGCGATATCTCTTTTGTTTACCTGGGCGCCGGGAATTCTGGCGGCGGTGGCCGGGCTGATTTTGCTCAAGTACACGGTGAGCGATTCGATGATGAGAAAAATCGAGATCGATCTGCAGGAGCGCAAAGCGGCGGCCGAGGGTTGATTTCCTCCGCTTCGGACTTCGCGCTCTACAGGAAGTCTACACTTTCCGGCGGCCTCGTCTTGCGATGGGGCCGCTTTTTCGTGTATTCGGAAAATCATGATGCACTATAGTCTGCCTGATGGATCTCTCATGCCTATGCTGGGGCTCGGTACTTATGACTTGAGAGGAGCGGAAGGCGCGGCATCGGTGAGAACGGCGATCGAGCTTGGCTACAGGCACGTAGACACTGCGGCGACCTATGAGAACGAGGAAGCGGTGGGAGAGGGGATTCGGTCTTCGAAGGTGGCTCGAGATCAGATTTTTCTGACCACGAAAGTAGATCGGGCAAACCTCAGGACGTCGGATTTCATTGGGTCCGCGGAGGCGAGTTTGGCCGCTTTGGGCTGCGACTATGTCGATCTTCTGTTGGTCCACTGGCCAAATGCTGAAATCCCGATCGAAGAAACGCTCGCCGGAGCCAGTGAATTGGTTGCCGCAGGCAAGACGCGCTTCATCGGCGTATCCAATTTTACACGACCGCGTCTTAAGGCTTTGTTGAAAGCATCCGATCTTCCCCTTGTCACCAATCAAGTGGAGTATCACGCTCACCTGAATCAAAGGGGCTTGCTGCGGCTCTGTGAGGAGAATGGGGTGCTGCTCACAGCCTATTCGCCCTTGGGTCAAGGAAGCGTGCTCAAGGACGAGACGATTTGCGATATAGCGAAACGTATAGGCCGTAGCCCGGCTCAAGTGGCGTTGCGGTGGTTGTTGCAGAAAGGCGTAGCGGTTATTCCGAAGTCGAGCTCGGCGGCTCGCATGCGTGAGAACCTAGGGATGCTCGACTTCGAACTCGATCGCGTGGAGATGGAGCGAATCGAATCGATAGGGGTTTGCAATCGGGTGATTGACTGGTGGCCGGGCACCTTCGAAGAGGATCCCGACGTTTTCGCTTAGACTGACCGTCAGAAAACGAAAGCCGTTTCCAAATTTGGGATTTATCGATCAATCAAATTGTGCTTGGTTGCCTGAGCTCCCAAACGAATCGACCCTAAGAAAGATGGTCCTCCTTTTTCCATGATCCCTTTATTTTCCCGAATTTCCGCTGCTGCCGTGCTTGGGCTCGGTCTCTCTGCCGCTACGGCTCAAACGCCTGAGCGAAGTGTTTGGTTCGACTCAGCGGGCGCTTCGCTCACTGAATCCATCCCTCTGGGAAATGGTCGTCTGGGGGCCTCGTTCTTTGGAATGGTCGAGGAGGAGACCGTAATCCTCAATGAGAGCGGGATGTGGTCGGGCTCGCCGCAGGAGGCGGATCGAATGGATGCGCACAAGGCGCTTCCTGAGATTAAGCGATTGTTGCTCGAAGGCAGGAATGCCGAGGCTGAGGCCTTGGTTAACGCTAATTTCACCTGCGCGGGACGAGGGTCAGGCTATGGAGGCGGGGCGAACGATCCCTATGGTTCCTATCAGATTCTTGCTAAGCTACACATAGTTGATCGTAGCGAATCTTCGGATACAGTAGTGAAGAACTATCGCCGAGAGCTTGATCTGGCGACTGCGACTTATCGTCACTCTTTCGAGCGAGGTGGGGTTGGCTACATCCGTGAATCGTTTGCAAGTCGTCCAGACGAGGCGCTTGTTGTTCGATTCACCGCGAGCGAAGCCGGTGGACTGGATTTGGATTTTTCGCTTTCGCGCGAGGAGCGGATGCAGGTTGAACCTCTGGGGGCTGACGCTCTTTTGATGACGGGGCAATTGAATGATGGATACGGTGGCGAGGATGGGGTCCGCTATGCCGGGGTTTTGAAGGCCTCGGCACGTGGGGGCGAGGTTCGCAGCGAGGAGGGACGGCTCGAAGTGAGAGGAGCTGACGAGGTGATTGTTTATTTCACTACGGCGAATGACATTGCTAAACGTAGCTTCGCGGGTCGGATGGTTGAGGATCCGATCGCGACGGCGAAGCTGGATCTGGCGGGTGTGGAATCGTATTCCTTTGAGGAGTTGAAGAGGCGTCATGTAGCGGCGTTTCGGGAGTATTACGGACGCGTATCGCTTCAACTTGGATCAGAAGAGCTTGCCGCGAGTCGAGCGAAGGTGGCGACGCCACAGCGTTTGGTGGACCACTGGGAGGGCGTCGACGATCCTGATCTAGCGGCCCTGTATTTCGATTTCGGTCGCTATCTCTTGATATCCTCCTCCCGCCCCGGCGGTCAGCCCGCGAATTTGCAGGGAATCTGGTCGGATACGATTCAGACGCCGTGGAATGGGGATTGGCACGCGAACATAAACGTGCAGATGAATTATTGGCCGGCGGAGCTTTGCAATCTCAGCGAATTGCACGAGCCAATGTTCAAGCTCATCGAGTCTCTGGTCGAGCCGGGCCGGAAGACGGCGAAGGCTTACTATGACGCGGAAGGATGGGTTTCGTTTTTATTGGCGAATCCGTGGGGATTCACCTCGCCAGGGGAGTCTGCGAGTTGGGGGTCGACGGTTTCTTGCTCGGCCTGGCTTTGCCAGCACCTGTGGGATCATTATCTGTTTACGAAGGACGAAGCCTTTTTGCGCTGGGCGTATCCGATTCTTAAGGACTCTGCTGTTTTCTACTCTCAAATGCTGATGGAAGATACGAGGACGGGCTGGCTAGTGACCTGTCCGTCTAATTCTCCCGAGAGCGCGTTTAAGCTGGCGAATGGAGAGACGGTTCACGTGAGTATGGGACCGACGATTGACCAGCAATTGCTCCGTTATCTTTTTGGGGCGTGTATCGAGGCAGCGGAAATTCTGGGGCAGGATCCGGAATTCGCGGCGGAGCTTGCGGAAAAATCGGCTCGTCTGGCTCCGACGCAAATTGGCTCTGATGGGCGCGTGATGGAATGGCTGGAGGAGTACGAGGAGGTTGATCCGCATCATCGCCATATTTCGCATTTGTGGGGATTGTATCCAGGGAACGAGATACATCCGGAGACGACTCCGCAGCTAGCGGCTGCTGCTCGCAAGACACTTGAACGTCGCGGCGATGGGGGAACGGGCTGGAGTCTCGCCCACAAGCTCAATCTCTGGGCGCGGCTTGGCGACGGTGACCGTGTTCACAAGCTTATGCGCGCATTGCTTAAGCCGGCAGATGTTAAGACGCCGGAGTTCAATTTTAGCGGAGGAACGTATCCGAATCTTTACGACGCGCACCCGCCATTTCAGATTGACGGGAATTTCGGGGGAACGGCAGCGATCGCAGAGTCGCTTTTGCAGAGCGACGGGAAGCGGATCGTGCTTCTCCCCGCTTTACCGAGCGAATGGAAGGAAGGTTATGTAAGCGGACTGCGTGCGAGGGGAGGATTTGAAGTTTCTCTCATCTGGTCTGAGGGGATGTTGAAGCAAGCTGAAGTTAGGAGCGACTTTTCGGGAGAGGTTGAAGCTCTTTACGGGTCTGAAAGTCGGAGCTTGGTTTTTGCTGCTGGTGAAACGAAGCTGCTGGAGTTTTAGGAATCGAGCTTTCCTGTAGGGATCGAGTGAATACTATCGGGTTTGATTGCCGTTTTGGGTGACTCGAACTATCTCTTTGTGCAATGCGCTGATTTCGAATGGCTTGAAGATGAGACCGTCCATCTCCTGATGCACTCGTTCCTTTAGGTCCTCGCTGAAAATACTGGCTGTGAGGGCGATAATGGGGGGTGTGGAATTGGCGTTTGTTCGAATGGCTCTCGCAGTTTCCCATCCGTCGATATGGGGCATTTGCAGGTCCATTAGAATGAGGTCGAAGTGCCGATGGGCTGCTTTGCGGATCGCGGCTTCGCCATCCTGGACGCATGTGACTTTGTAGTTCATGCGCGTGAGGATTTTCTCCGTAATTTGGAGGTTTATGGCATTGTCGTCTACGACGAGAATGGAAATCTCCTTTGGTGGAGATTCGGTTGAGCCGAGTGAATTGATGTTTGAGGCGTTGGGTGTCTGGTGCGGAAGGACGAGTGGGATGAATACGCTGAATACGGAGCCTTTCTCCACGACGCTTTCCACGTGAACTTCGCCCCCGAGTAGGTGCGTGAGCTGCCGCGTTATGGTGAGTCCAAGCCCGGTGCCTCCGAAGTTTCGAGTGGAGGAGGTGTCCGCTTGAGTGAACGCTTCGAAGATGGTGTTGAGGAGCTTGTCTGGAATTCCGATACCTGTGTCGGCAATTTCGAAGAGCAGGTACTTGCCGTCTGGAAGCTGTATTGGCTCAATCGATACGGTGACGGATCCGGATTTGGTGAATTTTATGGCGTTTCCAGTCAGGTTGAAGAGTATTTGCCGAAGGCGTACGGCGTCACTGACGATCAGTTCTGGACAGCGCGGACTGACAGTCGTGGTAAACTCGATTCCTTTTTGCTTAGCGACTAGTTGGAAAAAGGGGGTGGTGGAGTCTACCAAGGCGTGCAGCGATACGGGTTCGGACTCGATAGTGAGGCGATGGGACTCGATTTTCGAGAGGTCGAGTATGTCGTTCACGATCATTAGCAAGGCGTCGGCTGACTGTATCACGACTTCTAGAAGCTCTTTCTGCTGAGTGTTGCTCGATTTTGATATGGCGAGCTGTGTCATGCCCATGATTCCGTTGAGTGGAGTGCGAAATTCGTGGCTCATATTGGCGAGAAACTCGCTCTTGGCCTCGCTCGCGGCGTTGGCTTGTTTGGAGGACTTGCGGAGTTTCAGGGCCATGACGCAAAGGATGGCGACGAAGGCGAAGAGCGCGGAGATGGCAATGGTGAGGCTTTTCGCTTTTTGTTTGAGGTCGTCCAAATAGAAGTAGGAGCTGATCTCGTTTTCGGGATCGAGATAGTATTTGAAGTAGACGGCTTGGACGGAGCCTTCTCGCACCAGAAGGCGTAATTCTTCGCGGAGGCGGTTGGCGGCGGCGACGGCTTGGGGATTTCTGCTATTGGCTCCGATGCCACAGCTGAGCTTTTCATCGGGAAAGGTGTAGAAATGAATAGTTCCCTCTGGATGCTCGTCGATAGCCCGTTTGAAATCGACGGAGTTTGATTTGGTGCTCCAGAGGAAGGCGGCCGCGTTTTCGCCTGAAAGCACCGAATCAATGGCGACAACGTGACTGGGCATGGGAGCGGGGATGGCGTCGGGAAGGAGTCGAGGTACGAGAGTGAGGCTTGGTTCTCTATCGTAGTAGGCGACTCTTTTTCCGGCGGAATCTTGTGGGCGTAGGATCGGGTCTTTCTGCAGTGAAAGGATTCCGATCGCGTTTTGGTAGATTGGATCGCTGATGTGGAAGTTTTCGCGGCGGTGGGGCAAGTCGGTGACGATCGGCCAAAGGTCCACCTTGTCGGCTGCGAAGTTGGCATCGGGAGAATCGGGCGAGTAAACCCATTCCAACTCGATGTCTAGTCGGTCGGCAGCTTGGCGAAGGAGGTCAATCGCTATTCCTTCCAGTTCTCCTTGATCTCCTATTATTTGATAAGGAGGGGAGCTTTGGTAACCGATTCGAAAGGGGGCAGCTTCAGAGCCGTCGCGAGCGTTTTTCGTTTCCGCCGTTGAACTGACGAGCGAGGATAATCCCACGGATAATAATAGGAGCAGCCTTAGGCGAGCAAACCGAACGCGGTGAATCGAGAACTCTGCGGGACGAGGGGGCATTTGGCGGGACAAGAGGAGGAAGCAGCGGGTCGTTATCCGTGGGTGAGATGCTGATGCATATGGGAGGAATGTCGAGATGGTAAACCACTGTTGCTCGTTCGCGGGATGGTGCTGGTTGGATCTCTTATTGGGTGAGCAGGGTAATCTTTACTTGCTACTTTCTAGCTATTGACGGGATGGTGCAAAGGGATCGCGAGGGGGGATCCCAGAACTATTCCTATGGCTGAAAAATCTGGAGAACAACTATGCCTCGCTTGCGGACTGTGCTGCGATGGATCGCTTTTTGACAATGTGCGGTTTGGGCCTGGCGATGACGTCGAAGGGGCGAAGGCCCGCGGGTTGCCGGTAAAGGTCTCACGAGCGAAGGTGCCGGTCGCTTTTGTCCGCCAGCCTTGCTCGGCATTGTGCGGAGATTTGAAGTGTCGGATTTACGCGGAACGACCGAGTCACTGTCGAAGCTTCGAGTGTGGGGTTTTCAAAGAGAGTCAGTCGGGCCAGATCACTCTGGAGGCGGCGCTGCGCCAGGTGAAGCGCGGGCGACGAAAGGCGGAAAAGGTTCGGGAGCTTCTGCGGAAATTTGGTGACACGGATGAACGCAGCTCGATCGGAGTTCGGTTCCGCAGGGCGCAGCGGCGAGTGGAGTCGGGACTTGTGGATGGGGCTGCTGGCGACGTGTTTGCCGACTTGGGCCTAGCGATGCACGAACTCGATATGCTGGCCCATCGGAGGTTCTACACGCGGGAAGATAATTCGTGAGGGAGTGGCTTCCGTTTCGATAGACACAGTCAAAGCACGAGGATGCTTTGCGGGAGGTCGATGCCGAAGAGTTTATCGGAAAGATCGTTGAGACTGCCGATTGTTTCTGGGGAGAGTAGTTGAAGAATATCATCGATGGCGGCGCCCGATAGCATGTAGGGGAGTCCATTGAACACGATATCCTTGTCGATAAACAGTCCATAGATTTGATGTTCCTCGCACTTCCAGCGAGGAGTGCCTTTTATCATGCAATGGCCCAGCCAGGAGCGGGATCGGCGTCCGTGCTTGTCGAGCAAGGTGGACGCGCGCGTATTAGTGTCGATATGCTCCTCGAAGTAGTTTTCGATAAGCTCCCGACTTTTTTTCGATAGCGACTGTTGCAGGCCTGAGTAGCAGTCGAGGCACATCGCGTATTCGAAGATCGTCTCCTTTTTTCTGAAAGCTTTCTCGATTAGGTAGTTGGTGCCTTCCTTGAAGAGATCCGCATTGCAGAGCGAGCAGTGCTGGAAAGGCGCGCCCTTTTCGAAAGAGTGGAAGTCTTTGGGAATGGGGCCGAATTCGTAGTAGGTCGTCATTGAAAGTGGGATCGCGTGTCGTGGTACAATCGAACGCGCTTTGTTTCAATAACCGATTTAGAATCCGGGCTGAGACTATTGGGAGTTTTTCGCTACTCGTCTTTCAGTGATTCTTGAAGCTCTTCGTACTGCGAATTGTGGTGCCGTTTACAGTAAGCGATAAACGCTTTGACACGGTCGAGGTCTCGCAGGGTTAGATCGCGAGGCAGCTTGTAGTTGGCTACCGCTTTGCGTCGTTTTTCCCTTAGCATATCGAAATTTTCGACTGCCGTTTTCTGCTTGTCGTCGAGAGTAGCGGAGTGGGAGCTTAGGTCTTGCTCTTGAGCTACGACGTTGAGCATTTCTATGACGGTGCTCAGTTGCTTTCCGTAGCTTCCAATTTCGTTTAGGACATGTTGCTCGATTGGCGCATCTTCAGTGTTGGATCCAAAAAAATCAATGTCGATATTTGGGTTGATGTTGAAGAATTTCTGGAAACTGGTCCAAGGGTTGTAGGTTCCTATATATGGGAAAGCTAGCTCGTTTCGGTTGCTCGTGCTCATCGTATGTACATTGAATCTCTGCGTTAGTTCTCTGAATGGCTCGCTCGATCCTTGTCCATGCGAGGGGCATTCAGCTCGTTTGTTGAGCAACTATAAGTCAGGGGCCGTGAAGGCGAAACGCCTCGATCAACCTTTCCGCAAAGTAGAAGGATTTAGAATAGGCGATTCAGGATGTTTTATAGAGTTCGATATTGGCTATTCGATCAACTATTGTCCAATTCCGTATCCGATAAGTGGATATTATTTTAAAGGGACCATTTTTCTAGAAATGCCATTACTTTCGCGGGATCGTGCCCCTGTCCGGATTCGAGGGCGCCCGTTTCTTGAGTGACGAGTTGAGCTCCGTCGCTATCGAGGATGACGATAACGGGCAGTCCGTGCTGAGTTGGCTTACCGTAGCGTTCGTTCACCTCGGCGTTGTTGCCTTTATTTACGTCTACAAGCACCAGCACGTAGTCTGAATCGAGCTTGGTTTTGACTTCGGAATCGGATTGGTAGAGTTCGTGGAGTCTGTGGCACCATACACACCAATTTGCGCCGAATTGCAGTAGCACGCGTTTGTCTTCCGCTTTCGCTATCTCAAGGGCGGCTTTGATTTGCTCTGTTCCGACGAGTTGTTCGTCGTAGATGTCCGCTGGCTTTGCGAAGCTGCTACATGCGAGCAGGAGAAAGGCGAGAGGGGCGAGTAGGGTGCGAAGTGGTATCACGTGAAGTTTTTGATTCAATTTCTAAGGGCTCTAGAAAAGCTTTTCAAGTTATGGTTCGTTCTCACTTTTTCGTCGACGCGGTAGTGTGTCATGGCTTCCGGCCAATTGAGATCAGTATCCAAATATCCGAGACGATGGAGGAGCTCACCTAGTTTCGCCGGGAACAGAACTTCCCTATAAATACCGATGGGTTCGCTTCGTAGACGATTTACGTGACGTAGCAAGGTGGTAGTGCAGTTGTGTCGAAGGGTGGCGTAGAATCGAGGCTCGTCGTGAAGTAGGTTTGCCGCGGAGCAGAGCTCTAAGAGAAGGTCTTTGGCGAAGCTGGCATCGGTATTGAGAGGAAAGGCGTAAACGCGGTTTTTGCGATGCAGAATGCGAAGGCCAAGAAGGTCTCTTTCGGTGCCAAACAGATAGATCAGCTCAAGTTGTCTAGCAGCTCCGCCGAGAAGGCTATATTTTTCGCCGATCTCGGGGCGCGTCTCTACGGACACGGCGAGGTGGCGGCCATCGTCGAATCCGAAACTCAACATCACGTGGGCGGCCAGGTCGGATTCACCAAAGGGAACCACGAATACGTCCATGCTGCTTATTTGAGTCAGGTCGTAGGATGCGTTGATCCAACGCTCATCGAACTCTGTGGCAGAGCTCCAGTTGAAGTCGCGCAGGTTCGTTGCGCTGATAGTGTTGGCTTCGATTTCAAAACTCGGAAGCTCAGCGATCTCCGGCATCCAGGCGCGATGGTGGGAGGGTCGCTGCAGTAGGTAGCCCGCAATGGAGAGAATAACTGACAAGGCTACGAATAAGACGCCTTGGCGAATAGATAATAGGCGAATGACAAATGGCCAGCAAAGCAGGGAGATCAGGGCGGCTCGGCCGCTTGATAGCCCGATGAACTGCCCAAGGAAGAGGATTGAAAACAGAAAGGGCAGGAATAGCGCGGACCATCCAAGCACCTTGCCTAGAAGGCTTTTCCAACTGTATCGATTGCCTTCTCCTTGGCTCATAGGGTCTTCCATTCATGTTCTTAATCGGAAGACTTTCAACTCAAATGACGCTGTTTACAGAGAGCGGTCTCAATCGCATCGAAATTCTCAAGGATCAACACAAGTTATGTTTTAAACTCGATCGTCATTGGTTCCTTGTTGGTTTTCTCAGGCTGAGTTGTTTCGCAGCCTGTGAGTAAGATATAGCCCGCGAATAGTGGGTACGCTGTTTTCTTCTTCTTCTAGCGCTGAGTGCGTACGATGGATATTAGCGCCGAGCGTTTGCCGGTCTGACCTGCTCTCTATCAGGCTGGCGTAGGAAATCTGGTCCTGGGCCCTTTGGTCTTCCTTGTACCGAGCCGTAGGCGACAGCGAAGCGAACAACATCGCGCCATGGTTGTATCCACAAATCAAGTGCAGTAGGACTCAACTATGACTTATCCACAATCGGGTGTTTTTCGACAGCCACATTAAACAATATTTCTATTCTGTGTTTTCGTGTGGAGTAGTTTAGCGACCTCATCGTAATCTTCATGAGAAGAAAACCCGGATCTTGGGATCCAATAGTAGAGGTTCTTTTGCGGATAAATCAGGAATCCGATTGGAGTACTGTAGGACTGAAAAACAGATGACCATTTAAGTTTGGAATTTCCCAACTCTGATTCCTGCGTGAACCCATCCTCCTTGAATCTCCAAACCATCTGCTTATTGATTGCAGGGGACGTTCCCATGCTCTTTCGAAATCGATATTCCAGAAACTTCTTTCTGAGAATGCAATATGTACCAAATATGAAAAGATAGACTGCGAAAACGCTCTCATCGATAATGGCAAAGGAGATACCGAAAAAGATGAAGATCACGCCAGCGACGTACCACCAGTACTGTAAGCGCCCGTGCTTTTTCCAATGCCAGTTTCTGCCTTCGAGTAGCTCGGGGATCGTAGTATCGGACTTTGCCTCTATTTCCATTTTCTGCTTAACGTCGAGTGCATACGCGGATATAGGCTAGGAGAAGTTATTCATGATGCCCGAAAGTAGCGGGCCGAAGAGCTCGCTTTCGGGGCATTGTGAATAACATCCGGCGGAGTTGTATGGGCTGACTGGTTGAGCTCTTCTTTCTTTATGAATTTCTGGAAGTCTTTCACGTAGGAATGCTTGGGAATCCAGTTTGCGTCCTTCACGATCAGACTGCTGTCAACTGGCTCACTGGCGAAAGATACTTCTAGATCTTCTCTTGATTGTATCTTGCTCAGCTCTTCGCGTGACTTTCGAGAAACCTGTCTATCCAGCGCATGACCAATAGAGTCGAAGAATTCGACCACGGAAACCGCTCTTGGCTCAGCGATGCAGTAGACGGGACCACTCAAGCACCTCTCGATTATCGATAGGTACGCTGTTGCTAGGTCGCATCTCTCGACCACCGACCAAAGAACTCTTTCGTCATCTATAGACACCAAATCATTTTGGTACGCACTCCTCAAAATATCCTGAAAAGGTCCGACTGATCCGTAAACGATACTTGGCAGGCAGAGCTGAACCCAAGGATAGGAACTCTCTTTGAGATACTCCAGAATGGGTATTCTAGGCTTAGCGTAGTCGAGTGGGGCTAAAGGGCTCTTTTCGCTGATTACGCTGGATCCGGACTGACTCCCGTAGACCCAGACTCCGCTCGTGTATAGCAAACGCTTCGTGCGAGTCGAACAAATCGCTTCGATATTCTTGATGTGGTCGATCCCGAAATCGTCCACGTCCTCAGCATTGTATCGGGGTTGGGCGCAATCCACGATGTAGTCGAATTCGATTTTAGGAAGATCGTTGACGAGGCTGGATGCGTGAAGATCAATGCAATGCGTGAAAACACCTTCGATGGTGCTCGTGCTTCGTCTGGATACTGAATGAACTTCGAACTCCCCGCTCTCGGCGAAAACCTCCGCGACAGCGCTACCAACGGTTCCTGAACCTCCAAGTATAAGGATCCTATGCTTTTCGCGGGTATTCATTCTTTTCTGCTCAACGCGAAGTCCATACACGGAGGCCTTCGCGGAGCGATGGCCGGAGTTGTATGAGACGACTGGTTAGGGTCATATACTTTGTTTACGATTTTGTTTCCTTTGCGAGTTTCGTTTCTTCGGTTGATATGTTCAAATCTTTGTTCGGTTTGTCCTGTTACATCCGGTTTCGATTAGCAGATTTTTCCAGTGCAGGACAATGCGATGTCTGATCTATTTTTCGCTATTCTTTATTCTGTCTATTTCTCCTTCGAGTATTTCTATTCTGCGTATGAGTTCGTTTTTGTTAGGGCGTTTGCGAATGCGTGACGATATCCACTCAGGCAGATCCATTAGCTCAATGAAGATATAGAATACAAAAATAAAGCCGAGTAGCTTCAGCAATTCGATGATTTGGTCCATGTTTTCTTTTTCTCCCTAACAGTATTATTGAGCGTCAGATTTGACGGTATAATTGGCTTGGTTATCCGGCACTTTTTTAGTTAGAAGTACTTAGATGGCTTGGGTTAGTCAACGACTTAGCTTGGTCTTTTGTCGGATAAGCAAAGTAAAAGTCGCTTTGGTTATTTGACAGAAATTCTTCCAACTCGACCGGACCGTTTTCTTTGAAGAATGGGCAGGTGGCTTTTGAATGACTTCGACTGGCTTGCCGCGAGGGATGGACGGGTAGCGGAGCGCGGCATGGATAAAGCGTTTGATGCCTTGTCTGGAGTTGCGGATACAGAGGGACGTTTGGCGGTTGGAGGCGTGGATGGGATGGGGTGGATCGGACTGGCGTGGCGGACCTGGCTGGAACGTCCTAGCTTGCTCGAGTGAAAGCATGGAAATTTGTTATGCGATTCTTTACCTTGTTTCTCTCTGGTCCCATAGATGTTGGGATGAGTTTATACCCTACCTCTTCTTCGGATTCGGGCAGTTTGCCCGGTATGATCGTTTGGCTGCGCGGAGTTTTGTGTTTGCTTGTTTTAGGGCTCTTGGGAGTGGCGGGCTTCGGCGATGAACCGGCGGCTTCCATTAGCGCGGAACAGGATCATGGGGAGATGATGGAGAAGCTGGGGATCGAGTCGCTACGGCGGGGGGCGGATGGCGATCCGAATTCGCCGTATGCGGCGAATTATGACGAGGCGAAGGCGAACGGGCATATGGGGTCGCTGCCGGACGCTCTTACGATGCAGGATGGTACTCCGGTGAGGTCTGCTGAGCAGTGGTGGGATGCGCGTCGTCCTGAATTGCTGGAATTGTTTGACCGGGAAGTTTATGGCCGCACGCCGGCGCAATTGCCTTCGGTGAGCTGGGAGAGAAGCAGTGTGGTCGAGTCTGTGAAAGCGGATCGGCCGGTGGTGACTTACGGTTTGGTCGGCCGGGTGGATAACAGCGAGTATCCGGATATTTCGGTGGAGATTGAGCTGAGCTTTTCGGTGCCTGCGGATGCGGAGGGGCCTGTTCCGGTGATCTTGCAGCATGCGTTTGATCCGGTGGTTTTGGAGAGGCTGTTGAGTCGGTTTAGTCCGGAGCAGATCAAGTCGTTTAGGGGGGATGCGGCGCCTTGGGATGAACAGATCATCGCGAAGGGCTGGGGCTACGCGGAGCTGATTTGCACGAGCGTGCAGGCGGACAATGGGGCGGGCTTGCGCGAGGGGATCATTGGTTTGGTGAACAAGGGACGGGGGCGCTCGCCTGAGGACTGGGGGAGCATAAAGGCTTGGAGCTGGGCGGCGAGCGAGGCGCTGAGCTATTTCGAGACTGAGGAGCTGGTGGACGCGGGGCGTGTGGCGATCGCGGGGCACTCGCGGTTTGGGAAGACGGCTTTGGTGACGATGGCTTATGACGAGCGGTTTGCGGCGGGGTTTATCAGCTCGTCGGGCGAGGGTGGGGCGAAGCTATGGCGTCGGAGTTTCGGCGAGCAGATCGGCAATGTCGCGGGCAGCGGCGAGTATCATTGGATGGCGGGGAATTTCATTCGCTACGCTGGTCCGCTCACGGTGGATGATTTGCCGGTGGATGCGCATGAGCTGATCGCTCTTTGCGCGCCGCGGCCGGTCTTTATTAGCTCGGGCAACAATGGGGATCAATGGGTCGATCCGAAGGGGATGTTTTTGGCGGCGCATCATGCGGGCCCGGTTTATCGCTTGTTGGGCCGGAAGCCTTTGAGCGGGGATAGCTTTCCTGCGGTGGAAACGGGTTTGCTGGATGGCGATATCGCCTTTCGCCAGCATGATGGGGGGCATACGCCGGGTCCGAATTGGGAGGTGTTTCTGGCGTTTCTGGAACGTTATTTTTAGGGTCTGCCTTCTTTGAGATACGGGGCGTGATGGGAAATCGACTTTTTTGAGCGGGGTGTTTTTATGTGATGCCTATGAAAGGAAATCCAGTTGGTTGGTTCGAAATCTATGTGCAGGATATGGAGCGGGCGAAGGCTTTCTATGAATCCGTTTTCAAATGCGAGTTACAGACTTTGCCTCTGCCTGAAGAGGGTGGTCTGCAGATGCTAAGCTTCCCTATGGATGGGGAGGCGTATGGGTCGCCGGGGGCTTTGTGTAAGATGGACGGAGTGGCTTCGGGCGGTGGGGGTACGCTGGTCTACTTCTCTTGCGAAGATTGTTCGGTGGAGGAGAGTCGGGCTGCGGCTGCGGGTGGTTCGGTCTCTCGCGGGAAGATGTCGATCGGCGAGTATGGCTTCATCTCTTTGGTGACGGATCCGGATGGGAATATGATTGGGCTACATTCGCAGAAGTGAGGGGAGTAGTGAGTAGTGAGTAGTGAGTGGTGAGTAGTGTGTAGTGAGGGTGTAATGACGAGACGTGGTGGGTGTTGGTGTTTTGCCCACTAATCATCGCAAATAGTTTTTTGGGTAGAAGCTGTGATTCTGCAGTTGCTTTTTGGGGCCAATCCAGCCGTCGCAGGTTGGGCTTTGGCGGACTTGCGGAGGTCACGAAGAGATTCTGCTGTGGGGGATGGGGTTGTGGCTTTTTTTGAACGGCTAAGATTGCTGAGGGCTGAAGGGGGCTCGTTGGGTTCTTTTTGGGTGACGGAAGGTGTATGTGGCTAGAGGAGCTTTTTTAGTTCGTCGGTTAAATCTGGATACGCGGGGTGGGGAATGGGGTGGTTGGTTTGGAGGGTATTTACTTTTTTGGCGAAGGAGCGGGCGAGGTCGGGCTGGAGTTGATGGATGGCGTCGAGGGTGCGCCAGAGGATGAAGCGGGAGGGTAGGTGTTCTGGATTTTGGATACAGAGGATGATAGTGCCGGATATGATTTCGGTAGGCTT
>DS990593.1:40130-236456 GCA_000155695.1 Verrucomicrobiia bacterium DG1235
TGACGGCGCAGCGGGCGGCGAGGCTTTGCTCGAGGCGGAGCAGGTAGTGGTCGATCTCGGGGCCTTTGACTTGGGTGTTGGCTGGAGCGGCGGGCGCGAGGTCGAGCTCGGCTTCGCGGGCGAGGGTGGCGTAGATGTCGGCGAGGACGTCTGGGGCGATGTTGTGGAAGCCGTTTTCGGGGAGTGGGTAGTCGGACTCCCAGAGGACTTTGGCGTCGATGGTGCGGATGAGGCGGAGCTGCAGGGTCCAGTTTTCGCCTTGGGCGATGAGGTGGGAGTCGATGGCGTAGTCGGCGGCGCTGGCGGGTCCGGCGGACATGCGGGCGAGGTTTGAGATTGCGTCGGGCGCGGTTTGTCCAGTGGTGACGACGAGGCCGCCTCCTTCGTTGACGGCCATAGGGATGAGGGCGCGGGATTGGAGAGTAGTTTCGAGGTGGATACGTTCGGCGAGGTAGAGGGGGAGGGCTCGCGTGAAGCGTCCGGAGCTGTTGCTTGGGCCGTTGGTGGCTTTGGCGGGGGCTTGGGGTTGGTCGAGGGAGCACCCGGTGAAGGCGACGAGCGGGGCGTCGGGGAGTTTGGGTGGGAAGTGTGCGGAGATGGGGTGGTCTTGTTTAAGCCAGAGGGGGCCAGGTACGGGGATGACTTGGATTTTGACGGATTCCGGGTCCGGGGCTTCGCGGGTTTCGAAATCGGCTTTGGCGATGACGTCTTCCCAGTGGGCGAGGTGTTCTTGGTAGTCGGGGCGTTGGAGGGATTGGAGCTGGGTGAGGAGGGAGCGGGCGTGGTCGAGCTGGCCGAGGTCGAAATAGGCTTTGATGAGGTTGTTTCCGACTTCGAGGCCGTGTCGTTCGTAGTCGTAGCGCGGGCTGACGAGGGTGACGGCTTCGGGGAGGTGTCCTTGGCGTCCGAGGTCTCCGGCGATTTGCTGTAGCGCGTCGGTGGGTACGGGATCGCCGGCAGCGTCGAGACTTTCTTGATAGAGGGCGAGGGCTTCTTCGAGCTGGCCTGACTTGAGGGCGGCGCGAGCGACCCAGAGTTGGGCGCGCCAGCTGCCGGGGAGGGCGGCGACGCGTTTGAAGGCGGCAAGGCCTGCGGATTTACCGTGCTTTTCCCTTTGGACGACTTCGTACCAGAGCAGGGCGGTGTCTTGGTTGGGGTCGAGCTCGAGGGCGTGCCAGAGGGTTTGCATGGCTTCGTCGTGGCGGCCGAGGGCTTGTTGGGCTTTGGCGAGGTTGGTGAGGATGACGCCGTTTTCTCCGTGGGCTTGGATGTGGGCTAGGAGGGTTTCCTCGGCGAGGGCGGGCCGCTCGGTTTGCTGGTAGACGATGGCGAGGGTGGTGGTGCCACGCTCGGGATGGGGATCGATGGCAGCGAGGCGCTTGGCGGCGTCTTCGACTTCGGCGAAGAGCTTGTCGTTGAAGGCGCTGAGGACGAAGCTGTATAGCTGGTCTGGCTGGTCCCAGGCTTGCTTGAGATTGGGGGCGAGGACCTTGTCGCGCCATTCGCTTTTGGCGATCTGCATCTGGCGTCCGTACTGGTCGTAGATGGTGATGAGCTCTGCGTCGCTGGAGACTTGAGGCGCTGGGGTGTCGGGTGACTCGGGCTTGCCGAAGAGGCGGCGGAAGATGGACATGGGGCGAGAGTGGAGGGCGATGGATGAGCTGTGAAGGGCGAAGTGGGAAGGATTTCTAGGAGAATTGTCAGGGAGGCCGTTGACACACTTAGGTGTCGTGAGGTTTGGATGTTGGGTGGTGAGCGCGATGCGGTTTGGGCATCTCGTTCTGGCTTGATTGTGAAAAAGCCCGGACCGTGTGGGCGGGCCGGGCTTGGGAATGGGTGATTGTGCGAGGGTGAATGCCTGGGCTAGTTGGCTTCTGCCGCGTCGGATGGCTCGGCGTTGGGACCTATTTTTATAAACTTAGCTTGTGTTTCCGGTTCGAGTTCGAAGCTGAGATCGGAGGTGTATTTTGTCCAGTCTGTGAGGTTTGAGCTTTGGTAGAGCGACCAGGTGACGGATATGAGTCCGCCTTTGAGAGCGACCCATTCGCTGTTCACACGATAGTAGAGGTGCGAGATGACTTCTTCGCGGAAGAGACCGAAGCGATCCGGGTAGAGCTTCACTTCGTTTTGGCCGCTGATAATCGCCTCTTCTAGCTCTTGAGGGGTGTGCAGGGAATAGCTGTCGGGCGATGTAATCACTTTTTCAATACCTGTAGTCAGGGCGAGCGCTAGGTCGTAGTCGCCTTGGACTTTTTCGGAATAGGTTGGCTCCGAGGCTCCGCCGTTGTTCACGGTGGAGACACGATATTGAACTGGAACAGTGATGTGACCTATATCGTGGAAGTAGGTGGCGGGTGGATAGACTTGGGCTATTTCTGTCCATGTAACTCCATCGTCTGCGCTTGATTCTACGAGATAGAAATTCGTTTCGGGTGATGGTATCCAGAATACGGCATTGTCGCCTTCGCTTGTTTCTTTCGCGACGACGGCGATTGGTTTGTTTGGAGCTTTTAGGGGGTGTTGAATTATCAGGATATCGTCTAAGTTCCATGGACTAGCGTGGTCGCTATCGTATCCGTTGAGACCAATCCGGATATCCAGGTCTGTGTTTACCATCTCTTCTGGGATGTCTAGGTAGAAGCGGTTCCATCCGTTTGGCGATGCCAGTTGGGAGCTATTTATTTGGTAGTACCTGAACAGGTTGGAGGTTCCTCCGAACAGGGATAGTTCGATGTATCCATTGTAGTATGATTCAGTTTTGGTGAATTTAACTGAGAACGCGATGGTTCCGCCGTTCGACATTTTTTTGCTTGGAGATATATAGGCATCGTAGAGCTTGTTTGGCACTAGAAACTTGTTTCCGTCTTCGGTTGTGACAAGGCCATCTAGCTTTTCGAACCGGTCGTCTGGAATATCTGCTTCGAAGTTCTCTTCGAAGAGGGTCTCGGTCTCTTTTACGGTAATGAGTTTTGGTTCGGATTGGGGGGACTTGCCCGCTTCGTTCTCTGCAATGGCGTAGTATAGATAGCCTTCGCCTAGGCTGACGTCTTCGTCGAGGAAGAGGCGAGAGTCGCTTGATTCGAAGATGAGCTCTGGATCGCTTTCGAGGAACTTTCTTCGATAGACGGAGAGGGAGTCTGTCGAGCCGCTAGCGAAACTGTAGACCTGGACGTGGTCGTTCTCTGTCTGACCGATTAGAATCGTCGGCACGGATGGTGGCAGAAGCTTGTTTGTGGTGGCCTCGACAGGGGTGCTTGGCGGTCCTTCGCCTTTCGGGTTGATTGAGACTGAACGGTATAGGTAGCGCGTGTTTTGAGTTAGACCTGTGTCTATGACTTCGTTTTCAACTATACTGATAGTATCGACTTCTATCCATTGATCCGGCTCGGAGCCGAGCGCGCGTTCGATGCGTACCTTTTCTGTATTCGAGTGGCCGCCGTTTATGTAAACTCGAATAGAGTTAGTATCGATTACGTTGGTGCTCAAGCTGGGTGAAGTTGGCAGTCCATAGTCTATGCCTGCTGCGATGGTTTCGCTGATGGCGGTTCTGCCATAGGAACCAAGGGCGGAAATCCTATAGAAGTAGAGTTGGTCTGAGTAGATATTGTAGCCGTCGATCCACTGTAGCGTGCTTTTAGATACTGTTTTGATATTGGACCAGTATCTGGAGTTTGTACTTTTTTGGATTTCGTATGCGTAAGCGTTTTCGGCAGCGTCCCAATTGAGCCTGATCTCGCTGTCTTCGGTGATTTCGGCGCTTAGGTTGCTTGGGGCGGTCGGCTCTAGTTTGGTGATTTCCAGGATATCCGAGTACTGGCTTTCGAGCTCTCCGTTTACTGCCTTGACGCGGTATTGGTAGGTGTTGTCCGAGGATGCGTTGTTGTCTTGGTAGTAGGTTTGGTTTGCAGGGAGCTCGGCGAGATCTTCCCAATCTCCGCCGTTTGTTCGGCGTTCGAGCTTGTATCCGTTTTCTCCTCCCACGTCTTGCCAGTTGACTGATATTTCGTTGTTGGCTGGATAGGACAGGACTGGGGCGATCGGCTTAGCGAGCGTGTCGGGTGGCGCTACGTTTAGGTCTGTCTTAAGGAGCTCTATTTTTGGTTCTGTATAGGACGATTGCGTAACGACGACGATGGTGTCTTCCGGTCCTTCGACGAGTTTCTGGATACTGTTCTGCACTGTCTTGACCGCTTCTTCTTCGTAGGTCGTTTCGTTCCATTTTTGTAATTCGCGGTCGGAGGAGGTGAAGAGATTTCCTCCGACCCAAACTCCGGAAACCAGGTAGCGGTTTAGGCTAAGGAGTTGTCCTTGGGTGTTGACGGAGTAGATAGAGCCATCGCTCAAAAGGAGGAGGGATTTCTCGAAGTATTCGGCGATCAGATTGCCGGAATTGTATACATCGCTGACAAGGCTACTTTCTTTAAGCTGATGATTTTCGTCAAGCTCGGTGGCGTAGATGTAGCTGTCTTTCCAGTAGAAGCGTTGTGAAAATTCATCCCACCAAAATTGTTCGTTTGAATCTGGATACATGATTCGGTCGGAGTCGTATTCTCCTCCTACGTTGTCGTATACATTCTGATTGTAGTAGTCGCTCGCGATGATGTATCCAGAATTTGAACTGATAAAGCGAATGTCGCCGGTGAGCACCGCGAAGGGGATTTCGCTGTAGTTCACGCCGGATAGGCTTATGAAACTAACCGTTCCATCTCTGTAGCCGACGAGAATGGCGTTTCTCGAATCAGATATGTGAACGGCAGTAGGAGCATCTTTAAGGGGGATCGATTCGATCCAATTCTGTTCGACGAGGTCGTAGCGGTAGATGGCTGCGGTATTTCTAAAGCTAAGGTAGAGAGTTCCTGCACTGTCGGCTTCTGCCCATGTCAGGTTGCCTTTGATGTCTTCGAGAGCGAGGGGGGGCAAGTCGTTGGGAGTGATCGAGGTGTCGACAAGAATCGTATTTGAATAGGGAGATGAGAGATCGCCGTTTTTCGCGAGGACTCGGTAGCTGTATTCGGAGTTTAGGATTAGACCGTTGTCGACGAAGCTGGTGGATTCTGCGTCTGCGATGTTCGCAATCGTTTCCCATGTGGCTCCACTATCTTCTGAGCGCTCAAGTGCGTATGTTTCCGCGCCTGATACATAGGACCATTCCAGTCGTGTAGAGGTGCCGACGATCTTATCGAGATGTAGAAGAGGAGTGGAAAGCGTGGATGGCGCTATGATACTGTAGGAAGTATCTAGTTTTTTGATACGAATTTGGCCGGAGTCGGCTTGGGTGATCAACAAAAGGTGGTCGTCTGGAGTTCCGGCGAGTCCGACAGGTTGTTGAGAGAAGCTGTAGCTTGTCGCGTTTTCTTCGTAGGTCGGTAGATCCCAGTTTTTGATACTGCCTCCCTGTGCAGTGTGTAGCCGACCGTTTATCCAAGTCGCCCCAAATATCGGGTCGGGTACGGTGGTGACGGTTCCTTGCTCGTCAGACTTTAGGAGGTAGCCGTTTGCTGTAAGGATAAGGCCTTGAGTGGGGTGGGAGTAGAGGGGGGCTTGTTGGCCGGAGAGAGAGGAATGTGAGAAGGTGTAGTCTGTTAGTTTTCCGTCGGTGCCGATGCCGCCTGAATGAACTCTATTATAATTTCCTTGGCTGGTGTAGACGATGCGTCGGGTGCTTTCGTTCCAGACTGCGGACTGATCCCGACTTCCGTGGCTGGTGGAATCTACGTCGGTGCCGCTGTCATTATAAATGTGATACGATTGAGAGTTCCCTTCGTATTGGTCGACGAATAGATAGTCGCCTGTTCTGACGATGAGGCCGACGGGATGGCCTACGTTTTTGAAGAGGGTCTCGGTCAAGGTGTCCGAGGTGGTGTCAAAGTAGGTGATTTCGCCGGACTCGTATCCTACGTAGATTCGATTTTGATTCTCGGCAAATGATAGGGTATTGGGGCTGGATTTGAGTGGTAGGTTTTCCAGCCATGCCTGGGTGCCGCTATCCCAACGAAACAGAATTCCGAAAGTGCGGTGCGACAGGTAGAGGATGCCGTTTTGGTCTATGATAATGTCGTCAGGAGAAAATGACAGAGTCGAGGGATCGATGGGAGCGGTTGGGTCGTCGACGGATAGGGTGTCATAGGAAATGGCTTCCACTGATATGCCGTTTTCGCTTTCGTCGCTGGGATAGAACGCGAAAACGAACTCCGTGCTATGATGCACGAAATGCGCTTCTGGCTTATTCTCTAAGCTAGTCCGTCCTGTTTCCTGATAGGCAACCGAGTAAGCAATGACTTCGCCTTCTGTTGCGATGACAGGGAGTGTGTCCTCGACGAAATCTATGTGGATAATGTTTGATTCCAATTGCGCGATTTTTTCGCGTTGGGATGAGTTGTATACAGTTCCCGAATACGCGACGTAGCGGCTTCCATTTGGCCATTGGTATATTCGCTGGCCAAAGTTGTCGGAAAAGTAGAGAGCCGCAGCGGAGGCGGCAAATGTTCCGTTGTCGTCGTAGTCCAGTTCTGCGATTCGGCTGTAGTTGTTGGCGGCGAACAGTCGGTTTCGTTCGGGATCTATTTCGAAATCGTGGGACCAGTGATAGCTAGTAGTGTTGAAGCTGTCGATTTTGGCTAGAGTGGATCGATTGAAGCTGTCGACGCTGATAGAGTTGCTGGAGTAGTCCGCGAAGAGAATGTTTCCGTCTAGCTTAATGCTTCGAACGTTGTTGCTTATGTTCGCGATATGGGTTTCGCCTGAACCGTCTTTGTTGTAACGGTAGAGGGCTTTGCCGTAGGCGATGTAGAGAAATGAATCGTCGGTTGCGAAGGCGGAGGGCGTTTTCGAGAGAGTGATGGAGGAATCCCAAGCCTGGCTCTGAAAGTTGTAGATTTCGATGCGCGGGTTTAGGGCATGGAGGAAGTAGGCCTTGTCATCGAAGCGACTCGAATCGACCCAATTGGGAGCAGCGTTTAGGGAAGCGAGTCCCGTGTTTGCGAGGAGGAGAAGGAGGGAGATGAGTAAAGGGCGCATGTATAGGGGAGCTTTAGATAAGGAGATTCGTACCTTTACTTAAATTCCACGTCAAGAAGAGCCTAGGGATGATTTGCTATGTAAAGGGGGGCTTGATTGGTGGATAAGGGATTCGACACGAAAAAGCCCGGACCGCTTGGGCGGGCCGGGCATGAGAATTGGGTTTTGTGAGGCGCGGGTCAGCGCCCACGCTCTACCTTTATTTGGTGGCTGCTTGCTCGAGGATCTCGTACATACGGGTGATCATTTCCTTGGGGTCTTCTAGGAGACCGGCGGCTACCATGGCGTTGTCGAAGGTTTGCTGGGCGATGAGCTTGGCGAGGTCTTCGTTGCTGGCGCGCTGCGTATTCAGATTCTTGATCAGCTCGTGGCGCGGGTTGATCTCGAAGAGGACTTCGACGGGCATTGGAGAGTCTTGTCCCATCTGCTTCATCATGCGGCGCATCTGGCTGGACATGGCGTCGGGCGAGAGGGCCATGACGGGACTGTCGACGAGGCGGGTGGAGACTTTGACTTCCTTGACGCGGTCGCCGATGGAGGTCTTGAGCCACTCGCAGAGGGACTTGGCGTCGTCTTCGGAGAGAGCTTCGCCTTTGGGAGTGGGGGCGTCGTCGAGCTTGAGGTCGCCTTGGTCGGCGGATACGAGCGTCTTTTCCTCGAACTGGTTGAGGTTGGACATGACGTATTCGTCGATGGGCTCATAGAGGAAGAGCACTTCGAGGCCGCGGGACTTGAGGCCTTCGAGGTAGGGGCCGGACTCGATGGACTCGCGGTTTTGGCCGAGGATGTAGTAGATCTCCTTTTGCTCTTCCTTCATGCGGGAAACGTAGTCGGCGAGGCTGGTGGTCTTGCCCTTTTCGGTGACGGAGGACTCGAAGTAGAGGAGCTTGGCGATGTCGTCGCGGTAGGTGAAGTCGGTGGCGACGCCTTCCTTGAGGAAGACTCCGAAGTTCTTGAAGAACTCCGCGTATTGCTCGGGGCGTTTCTTGGCTTCTTCGCCGAGGAATTTGAGGTAGCGCTTGGTGATGACTCGGCTGATCTTCTGAGTGAGGCCGTTGTCCTGCATAGTCTCGCGCGAGATGTTGAGCGGGAGGTCGGCGGAGTCGATGACGCCTTTGACGTAGCGGAGCCACTCTGGGAGGAGGCCTTCCGGCTTGGCGTCGATGAGGACCTTGCGGCAGTGGAGGGCGACGCCGGGATCGATACGGCCGTAGCCGAAGCGTTCGGTGTTGGTCTTGGGTGTGAAGAGCAGGGCTTTGATATCGAGCGGGGCGTCTGCGGAGAAGTGCAGTCGGTAGTGGGGCTCGTCGTGGGCGTTGGCCTGGAACTTGTAGAATTCTGTGTATTCTTCGTCTTTGATTTCGTTTTTGGAGCGGAGCCAGAGTGCGTCGACGGTGTTGATCTTCTCGTCGTTGAGCTTGATTGGGAATTGGACGAAAGAGGAGTAGCGCTTGACGATTTCCTTGATGGTGTCGGCCTTGGCGTACTGCTTGAAGTCGTCCGCGAGCTCGATGACGATCTTGGCGCCGCGTTTCTGAGTTTCGGTTTCCTCGATCTCGTAGGCTCCGACGCCGTCGGATGTCCAGCAATGCGAGGGGGTGTCCTTGCGCCAGGACTGGGTGTAGACCTTGACTTCCTTGGCGACCATGAAGGCCGAGTAGAAGCCAACGCCGAATTGGCCGATGAGGTCTGCGTTTTTCTCGCCGCCCGACTTGAGGGCTTCGAGGAACTGCTTGGAGCCCGAGTGGGCGATGGTGCCGAGGTTTTCGACGAGCTCGTCGCGGGTGAGGCCGATGCCGTAGTCCTGGATCGTGAGGGTGCCGGCCTCTTCGTCGGTCGAGATGTTGATCTCGAGTTCGAGAGAGTCGTCCTGAATTTCGCTCTCGGTGATCTTGAGGTGGCGCAGCTTTTCCAAGGCGTCGGAAGCATTGGAAATAAGCTCGCGAACGAAGATCTCCTTTTCGGTGTAGAGGCTGTGGATGACGATATCCAGCAGTTGCTTGATCTCAGCTTTGAATTCGTGCTTTTCGATGTTTTGTGCGCTCATGGTTGTTTAATTAAAATTAGGGGCTAAATGCGTTATGCGCCCTTGAGATGCATTCAAGCAGTAATTTGTTTCCGCCTTTGGCGCATGCGCGGTTTGGATTTTGTCGTTGTGTGCTGCAATGCGGGTTCGTCCGCTGATTTATGAAAGCGTTAGGGACTAGAATTGCGGCGGTAGGAGTGATGTTGCTCGGCCTGCTCACTTGGATTTACGGAGGGGCTCAGATTGGCTTCTACAAGACCTATTACTCGGTGCAGCGTGTCGACGAGATAACCGAGCTCGAATACCAGGAGCGTGTTGAAGCGTTTCTTCCGGGAATCGAGACGCTGGTGATCGCTTTCGCGGCATTTGTGGTCCTTTTGTCCGCTAGCGTAATTTTAGAGAGACGATCCGAAAATGCGTGAATCTTTGAATTCCTTAACCATCAAGAAACTATTATGAAACAAGCTATCCTCAGTCTACTTGCCACTGCCACTATCGTATTCGCCCCGCTTGCGAGCGCGATCGACTTCGATTTGAAGGATCCGAAAGGGGTCAACAATATCGTCTTCCTGCTGGACGCTCCTTTGGAGTCGATCAACGGAACTGCGACTGGAATCTCCGGGAACGTGTCCTTTGATCCGGCAGCGCCCGAGTCCACGAGCGGCAAGCTTGTGGTAGCGGTTGAGTCGATGTCGGTGGCCAATCCGAAGATGGTTGAGCACATCATGGGCGCTCGTTGGATGGATGCGGCTAAGCACCCGGAGATCGTGTACGAGCTGAACGGCTTGAGCGACGTGAAGAAGTCCGGAAACAAGGTTTCCGGAACCGCGAACGGGACGATGACGATCAAGGGAGTGAGCAAGGAGCTGGCAATTCCAGTGAGTTTGTCCTATCTCGAAGGGAAGCTGGCGGACCGTCAGCGCACGCCGGGAGACATACTGGTGATTCGCTCCTCGTTTTCGATCAGCCGCAGCGACTTCGACGTAAACGCGGGTCAGCAGGAGGATAAGGTGGCGGACGAGATCGAGCTTCGCCTCAGCCTAGCGGGAATCGCCCCGAAGAAGTCTTAGGGACTGTCTTGCGCAGCGATGAGCTCGTTTAGCTCTGCGCTTGTAAATTGAATACGCCCGTTGCCTGTGGAGGCAGCGGGCGTTGCGCGTTTATGAAAAGTGTCGTTGGCGGCTCACTCGAGGAGGTCGCCGATGTTTTCTTCGCCGTGCACGATGAGGCGGTCGATGATATTGACGATGAGGCTGACCTTGGGCTTGGTGCCCCAGCCGTTCGCTCCGACTGCCTTGCACTTGGTGATCATCTGATCGTTGATCAGGGAGGAGAAGACGATGACCGGCGTTTCGAGAGCGAGGTCTTTCTTGACGGTTTTACAGAAGGTGAGTCCGTCCATAACCGGCATTTCGATGTCGGTGAGGATGAGATCGTAATAGTCCGAGAAGGGCTTGCCGGTTTCCTTGGAGTCGTTTTGCGCGGCGACGACTTGGTCGAGGGCCTCCTTGCCGTTGGTGGCGAGAGTGACGTTGGTAAATCCGACTTCCTGCAATTGGTTGTGCACCATTTTGCGGATCATGGCGGAGTCTTCCGCGAAGAGGATTTTGATATGGTCGCGCGGCTTGAACTCCTGCTCGATTTTCTCGAGTTTGGAATGGTCGATGGACATGCCTAGGCGCGGGTTGATGAGCGTGAGAATGTATTCGAGATCGAGGATGAGAACGAGTCGGTCTTCGAGACGGATGATGCCGTTTACGTATGGATTTTCCTGGGCGAAGTTGGAGCTGATCGGCTCGAAGCTCTGCCAGGAGACGCGGTGGATGCGTTCTGCTCCGTCGATGGCGAAGGCGACGATCTGGTCGTTGAACTGGGTGACGAGCATGAGGGCGCGGCTCGGGTCCGGAGCCTCGTCGTAGATGCCGAGGATGGCTCGCAGGTCGATGACCATGATGGGCTGTCCGCGGAAGGTGATGCTGCCGAGCACGCCGTTTGGCGGACAGTCTGCGCGGGTGATGGTGAGCTGCTCGCGCTGGATAATCTGGTTCACTTTCGCTACGTTTACTCCGTAGTGCTGGCCAGCCAGATTGAATTCGAAGACTTCAACTTCGTTGGTTCCAACTTCGAGAAGGATATCGGACTTGTTGCTAGCGGGCGAAAGGGTGCTTTGCTGTGACATGTGCGGTCGGTCTATTCGTTGCTTTGTTTGCCTCGAGAGTGGCGCTTGAGGAGAAACGAGAGCGTAGGGTGGGTACGCTCTGCTCCAGTTAATCGGAGACCTTGGAGAAATTCTTGAGACGACTTCTGTATATTTTGGTTAAAAAACCTTAAGCCTTTGATGGGTGCGAACGCCTAGAGGCAGTTTTTAGGAAGGCACGAAAAAACCCGCTCCTCTCGGTGCGGGTTTGTTTCGGGAAGTCGCTGCATCTCAGCGGCTTGCTACTTTTTGTCGGGAGTGTCGATTTCGAACCCGTGCATTTTTTCCTCCTCGCCCTCTGTAGTGAGCACTTTCCAGATGCACCATGAGAAGAGGGTGCTAACGGAAAGGGTGGAAACGAGCATGATAATCCAGCCGCCTAGTGTCATTTGGAGCTCTCCTTGCTTGAGGTTTTTTCGAAGTTGCCGCACGCGGTCAGTAGGACGATGAGGCCGGTAGTGAGGGCGATGAGTCCGACGCTGTACCATGCGACCGCGTTTGGCTCGATGAAGAGATCCTTGATGTAGGCGCTGTAGGAGCGCTCACCTCCAGTGAAGCTGAAGCCCAGTACGCCATTGTAGACCCAAGCTCCGAAAATGATGATGAGGAAGGCCGGGCTGAGCCATTTCATGATGAATTTGAAGATGCTTGGAATTCGTATTGCCGCTCCTCTATGGGCGATTTCGAATCCCCGATCGATGCCGATGACCCATCCGAAGACGATAATCTGAACGGTGGCGAGCACGACCATGAGCAGATTGGTGACCCAGAAGTCGATGGTGTCGAGGGCTTTGACGTCGGCGCTAAAGTAGACGACGAAGGCGCAGCCAGCGGCGGTGAGAAACCCGAGGAAGGCGACCGACTGCTTGCGATTGATGTTGAGGGCTTCCTCGAGGAAGGCGATTCCCGGCTGCAGCATGGAAAGCGAGCTGGTGACGGCGGCGAGGAAGAGGAGGAAGAAGAAGGCGAAGCCGAAGAATTGCCCGCCCGGCATTTCCGAGAAGACCATGGGGAGAACATTGAATCCGAGGCCGAAGGTTCCCATGCCGGCGACTCCAGCGACTCCGAGGAAGGCGTAGCCGGCGGGCAGGGTGGTGAGGCCGCCGAGTGTAACCTCGCAGAACTCGTTGGTGCTCGTGGCGGCTAATCCGCTGAGAACGACGTCGTCCTTTTTCTTGAGGTAGCTCGAGTAGGTGATGATGACGCCGAAGCCGACTGAAAGGGAGAAGAAGATTTGTCCGGCAGCGGCGAGCCAGAGCTGGGGGTTGGCGAGCTGCGACCACATGGTGAGGATGCGTAGCTCGAGCTTGGGGTCGGCTGCGGCTCGCTCCTCGGCGGCCTTGATCATGCGCGGCCCGACCATTTCGCCATCGGCGAGTGGTATCCATTTTTCGGAGCCGCCCGCTTCGTCGGCGACGAGCTCGTGGAGAACGGCCTTGTTGGGATTCCACATGAAGCCGAGGCCATTGTAGACGCTGTTTTCGGGATGCTCCGCGACAGGAGCTCCGAGCGTGAGAACTCGGATGAGAATGATGACAGCCAGCACCAGGAGAGTCGGCATGGCGTATTTGCAGAAGAGTTCGATGCCCTTTGAGAGACCTCGGTAGATCAGGAAGAAATTGAGGGTGAAGACGATGACGAGGAATCCGCCGACTCTGGTCCAGCCGAAGCCAAGGGCACTGCCGTTTTCGGCGATGCCGATGAAGCCTTGCCAGAAGGCGCTGGCGTCTTTGACAGCTTCGAAATTCATGGAGCCACGGGCGAAATTGACCGCGTATCCCAAGCACCATGCCTCGATATAGACGTAGTACATGTAAATGACGACCGGGATGACGACGCCGATGACGCCAAGGTAGCGGAAGCGTTTCTGACCGGTCACGAAGCCGAGAATGCCCGGGCTGGAGTTGAAGCCCGCTTGGCCCCCTTTACGGCCGATAGCCCACTCGGCCCAGCAAATCGGGAGGCCGATGATGATGAGGGCCACGAAGTAGGCGATCATGAAGGCGCCTCCTCCGTATTGCGCGGCTTGTCCAGGGAATCTCAGGAAGTTGCCGAGACCGACGGCGCTTCCGGCGACGGCGAGGATTATTCCGAGTCGTGAATTCCACGACTCTTTGGGGGCATGGGACGTCATTAGCTTCGGTTTTGTAAAGCCACGCTAATGAAACGCCAGTCAAAACCTGATGTCAAAACCCGCTGGACTTCGTGGACGCCGCTCGCAGTGTCACTGGTCAATCCGCATGTTCAGCGTCGCCGACAGATATGTTTTTACAGAATGGCTCAAGGCCTTCGCGCTCGTTTTGAGTTCGATGTTCGGGCTGTTGATTCTGTTTGAGATCCAAGACAGTTTCACGGATCTGGTAAGTTATGATGCGACTGGCGGGCAGATTCTTTTCTACTACGCGATTCTCGCACCGAGCTTTCTTACGGTGACGCTGCCGGCGTCGATCCTTGTATCCATTCTTTACGCGCTCGGGCAGCTGCATCGGGCGAACGAGTTCGTGGCCTTGCGGGCGGCGGGGATGAGCGTGTTTCGGGTGACGCGCTCGATCTGGCTGGCGAGCCTGCTGATTTCGGGGGGGCTTTGGTATCTTAATTCCAGCTTGATTCCGTGGTCGGTCGAGCAGTCGAACCAGCTGATCACGACGCTGCGTCAGGACAGCGAGGCGAAGATTTTGGACAGCGACGAAATTGGGGTGGTCGAGGGGCTCGCCTTCGATAATCGCAGGGAAAACCGGATGTGGTTCATCAATCGATACAGCGAATACAAGAGCCAGGCCTTTGGCATTTCGGTTTCGATCATGGATGAGGAGCGTCGCGAGGTGCGCCGAGTGATGGCCCGCTATGGCTACTTTGACGAGGATCTCGGATACTGGACTCTGTTTGACGGTCGGGAGCGTCTCAACGATCCGGATACGGGTCGCGAGCGTTGGCCTCCTTTCGAACGGTTGGATGCAAAGGATCTTACGGATGACCCGACTTTGATGCTTCTGTTCGGGAAGCGTCCGAAGGATCTGTCGTTTTTCCAGCTAAGGCGAATCACCGATAGTTTCACCCAGGAGGACAATCCCAACGTGCTGGCCTACGAGGTGCGCTTGCAGGCTTTAATGGCGAGCGCGGCCAGTTGTCTGATCGTGGCAGGGATCGCGATTCCGTTCGCGGTTTCCGGGGTTCGCACCAATCCGGCGGTCGGCGTGACGAAGTCGATTGGCCTGTTTTTCGTTTTCTACATTTTCACGAGCGTGCTGAACGCCTTTGGGCGGGAGGGTGCGCTGTCGCCTGAAATGGCGGCGTGGATCCCAATGGTCGCGATGATTCTGCTCGCTTATGTTCTGATGCGGCGAGTGCGTTAGCTGGCTTGCGTTCCCCACTTGCATCCTGTTCGGAAATCGCTCCATATGGAGTCTTATGACGCGACAGTTGATTGCTGATTTGATGAAGAGTGAAACGGGGCTGGATTCGGTTGTGATCCAGGGTTGGGTGCGGACGCGCCGCGATTCCAAGACTTTCTTCTTTCTAGAGATTAACGACGGCTCCTGCCTGAAGTCCATGCAGGCCGTGGTGAATGAAGACGCGGCGGGTTACGCTGATTCGAAGGGGATCGCTACCGGGGCTTCGGTTACGGTAAAGGGCCGGCTTGTCGCTTCGCAGGGGAAGGGGCAGAAATGGGAGATCCAGGCGGACTCGGTGGAGCTGGTCGGTAGCGCGGACGAGACCTTTCCGCTGCAGAAGAAGCGTCACTCCAACGAGTACCTTCGAGAGATTGCCCATTTGCGGCCTCGCACGAATTTTTACGGAGCTGTATTCAGAATCCGGAGCAAGCTGGCATTTGCCATTCATCGCTTCTTTAACGACAGGCAGTTTTTCTATGTGCATACGCCGATTGTGACGGCCAGTGACTGCGAGGGAGCGGGGGAGTTGTTTCGCGTTTCGACATTGGATCCGAAGAACCCGCCTCTAGGCGAGGGTGGAGAGATCGACTCGAGCAAGGATTTCTTCGGACGCTCGACGTACTTGACGGTGAGCGGGCAGCTTGAGGGCGAGACTTATGCGAGCGCTCTGGGCAATATCTATACTTTCGGGCCGACTTTTCGGGCGGAGAATTCGAATACGTCTCGTCACGCGAGCGAGTTTTGGATGATCGAGCCGGAGATGGCGTTTTGTGACCTGGCAGCGGATATGGACTTGGCGGAGGAATTCGTGAAGTCGGTGATCAAAGAAGTCATGGAAAGCTGCGCGGACGATTTGGAGCTGTTTTTCAATTTCATCGACAAGGAGTTGCGTCAGCGTCTGGAGTTCGTGCTCTCGCGACCCTTCCAGCGCGTGACCTATACGGAGGCGGTTGAGATTTTGCAGGCGTGCGGCAAGAAGTTTGAGAACAAGGTGGAGTGGGGGGTGAACCTGCAGTCCGAGCACGAGCGTTACCTGACCGAGGAGCATTTTAAGAGTCCGGTTACGGTCTATGACTATCCGAAAGAGTTGAAGCCCTTCTATATGCGGGCGAACGATGATGGCAAAACGGTGGCCGCCATGGACGTGCTGGTGCCTGGCATCGGCGAAATCGTGGGCGGGAGCCAGCGCGAGGAGCGTCTGGAGCTTTTGCTCGAGAACATGAAGAAGCACGGCATTTCCGAGAAGGACTACTGGTGGTATGTGGATCTCCGCCGCTATGGCAGCATGCCGCATGCGGGCTTTGGTCTCGGGTTTGAGCGTTTGTTGATGTTCATCACCGGCGTGGGCAACATCCGTGACGTGATTCCGTATCCGCGCGTGCCGGGCCACGCGGAGTTTTAGGCGATGTCAGAAATTAGATTCTACAACCGGTATTCAGGACGGGAAGAGGTCGAGGAGGTCTACGGGGAATCGTTTGTCCGCTGGACCTACGAGACTACGATGGGAAGGATCGGGCTTTGGCTTTTGGCAAAGCGGGCGGCGTTTTCGCATTGGTATGGCTGGCGCATGAATCGGGCGTCGAGCGTTTCGAAGATTCGTCCGTTTATCGAGGAGTACGGTCTCGACGAGGACGAGTTTCTCGAGGGAGTGGAGTCGTATTCGAATTTCAACGACTTCTTTTATCGCAAGCTCAAGGCGTCGGCTCGACCTTTGGTTGAGGAGGAAGGGATGGTGGCTTTGCCAGCGGATGCTCGGCATCTAGGCGTTTCGAATCTTGGCGAGGTAGAGGGACTTTTTGCGAAAGGGCAGTTTTTCGACATCCAGGCTTTGGTGGGCAGTGTTTCGCTGGCTGACAATTATCGACGTGGCGCGGCGGTGGTTTCTCGGCTCTGCCCGGTGGACTATCATCGTTTCCATTCTCCGGTGGCCGGTAAGATCGTAGAACAGCGTTTGATCAATGGTCCCTTGAACAGCGTGAGTCCGATCGCGCTTCGTAGGTCGATGGACTACCTTTGGGAGAATAAGCGTGTGCTGACGGTGATCGATACGCCGGATTTAGGCCGGGTTTCTTTTCTGGCTATCGGGGCGACTTGCGTTGGCTCGATTCTCATGACGGCCGAGGAAGGGAATGTGGTGGAGAAGGGTGGCGAGCTCGGGTACTTCGCGTTTGGGGGATCGTGCGTGATAACGATTTTCGAGAGGGGGCGGGTGGAGCTGGCGGAGGATCTCCGGGATAACGGAGGGCGCCAGATCGAGGTGTACGCGAAGGTCGGCGATCTGCTTGGGCGGGCGATTCGCTAAGCGAGTGCGGCGGATGCTTCCATTGAGTCCTTCTCAAAAATGGTGCCCAGGACAGGAGTCGAACCTGCACATCTCTCGATACTAGAGCCTAAATCTAGCGCGTCTGCCAATTCCGCCACCTGGGCAAGCTTAGGAAAGTCGCAGAAGAAGACGCGCATTTTCATGGAAATCAACCCTTTAATTTGGAGGAATTGCAGAAGTTTAGACGCTTGTGTAGGTGGAAGATATTAATGTTGATCCGAAAACTCGCTTCTCTCAGAACCGAGACTCTGTTGCGTTGTCCATGGATCAGCTCTTCGGCGTCTGCCCTAGCTAAGGTTCCGTTGATTGGACCAAACCCGATTTCAAAAACCCGATTTTACAGAAACAGTTTATGCGTTCGTTCATGCTCCTCGTCGTGTGCCTGCTTGGCGCAAAGTCCTATGCAGGAGGCGTCCTTGACGGCAAAATGCCTGAGGATCTTATGCCAGAATTGAGGGAGGTGATCGCATCTGCGCTGGAAAACTCGAATGCTATGCTGGATCGGGAGTATATCGAGAGGGAAGCGGACGGTCGACGAATTGTTTCGCGTTCGGTCATGCTTCCGTCATTCGCGTCAAATATAGCGTTTCGCCAAGAGAAGGACGAGGACGATGCGGACAAGGAGGGCTTTGAGGAACGAACGGTTTACAACGTGGCTTTGACTCAGCCGCTTTATCACTGGGGGGCGCTTCGTTCCGAGAAGCAGATAGGGGATTTGCAGTACGAGATTGAGAAGTTGAATACGCGGAATTCGGTCAGTTCGGTTGTGGCGAAAGTGAGGCGCGACTATATGAGATTGGTGATCGCCAAGCAAAAGCTAGATCGCAGCGGAATCGATCTAGAGGAGGCGGAAGATAAGCTGGAGTTTCAGTTGGGGCAGGTAGAAGCGGGAATCGCGAGCGAGGTTTCGATTTTGCCTTATCGGCTTGCGGTTCAGCGCGAGGAGCTCGCGCAGCTTAAGGAACTTGGTGACTGGGAGTATCAACTGGCTGAGCTTGCGTCTTATGTATCCATGGATCCGGTACGAATTGAGAGTCTGCTCGTTGACGAGATCCCCGAAATTGAGTCTCTTGAATCGGCTTTGTCTCAGACGTTGGAGGCTTATTATGATACTGCTTTGGAGAATGACGACGACTTGAGAAAACTGGGGCTTGATATCGAAATTGAGCGTCGTCGGCTGAAGATACAGGACAAGTCCCTACGGCCGAAGGTGAATGCTCAACTGGGCTTGAGCTCGAACGCCCTAGACCTCGACGGGACAAGACGGGAGCAGAGTTACTCCTACTTTGGCTTAAGCGTTGCTTGGAGGATTTTCGATGGATTTCAGAAGAAAGGGCGGACCCAGGAAACCTTGAGTCGTTTGACTCGCAAGGAGCGGGCGAAGTCGCTTGCGGTGGAGAGCAAGGTGCGTCGCTACGATTATTTGGGGACTCGCCTGGAAATCGCGGGACGCGCCCTAGCGATTGAGGAAAGAGTGCTGGAGTCTGTTTCAGGTCGTTTGGAATGGATCACAAAATCGGTTGAGGAGGGTAGTTTACCGGCGACTGATTTGGACAAGGCGCGTAAGGATTTCGACGCGACTTTGCTGAAGACGCAATCGGCGCGGATCGACTACCTTTCGGCCCTTTCGGAGTTTGCGATTGAGCTTGGGTTCGGTAGTTCGAACTAGAGGTATGACTATTTTGGATACGAATTTATTATGAAGCCAGGTTTTTTTATTAAGCTTTTTCTAGTTCTTGCGGCGATAGGCGCCGGAGGATTTTATTTCGTGAGTTCGCTGCAGCCGATGGCTTTAGTTGCGACGGCGAAGCGACATGTGGCGGTGCGCTCGGTTCCCGGAACCATTCAGGTGGTGGCCGAACGGGAGATGTTGATTCGGAGCGATCTCCAGGGACGTGTCCTGGAATCGAATCTCGAACTGGGCGCCAAGGTAAGCGAGGGTGATGTCCTGATATCGCTCGACTTGGGCGATATCGAAATTGGGATCGAGAAGGTGAAGATCGAGATCGAGGCGGCGGAACTGATTCTCGAGCAAGGTTCGAGTCGTCAATTCGATTTGGTAACGGTGAAGGAACGATTGGCTGACGCGAAGCGCCGCTTCGAGGCCGGGATCGCGAGCAAGTCCGAGTTCGAGGCGCGTCAGCGTGACTTGACGGAAGTGGAGCAGGCGATTGAAGCTGAGCTCAACGCGAAGGAGGTGCGTATCGCCCAGTACAAGAACGAGCTGAAGCTTCTCGAGCGCAACAAGGAGAAGATGTCCATTCGCGCTCCTATGGATGGAGTGGTGACGGAGGTGCTTGCGTATCGCGGCGACTTGATCGCCGGCGGTCAGGAGGTTGCGAAGATAATTTCTGTCGATCGCATCGTTGAGGTGAAGGTGAGCGAGGAGAATTTCTCGGGGATCGAGCTAGGGCAGATCGCTCGCGTGAAGTTCCTTGGGTATGGTGATACGACTTTTGACGCGAGCGTTTCGAAAACCTTGCCGGTGGCGGATCCGTTGACGCAGCGCTATACGGTGCATTTGGAGGTTGATATCGAGGTCGAGCGACTTTTCCCGGGACTGACTGGAGAGGCGACGATCACGCTCGACGAGCGGGATAGGGCTTTAATCATTCCTGGGTCTGCGATCATCGGCGACCGGGTTTTCGTTGTGGAGAATGGCGAAGTTTCGATGAAGCAAATCGAAAAGGGCTTCGGAAGCATGACCAATGTAGAAATCCTTTCCGGACTTGAGGAAGGAGATCAGGTGATCGTGAGCAACCTCGACATGTACAAGGTGGGAGATCGCGTGCGTACCGAAGAAATGATTTTCTAGTAGGCTCCGCTTGAGCAGAGCGCGGCGACCGCTTCGCGGACGGAGGGAAGGTCTTCGCGGTAGGTGACGCCGAGCCAGCGGGAATCGCATGGCAAGGCGAGGGCGCGCGCGGAGCTTTCGCGGATGAGTTGATCGACAGCTGCGGGCAGGTAGAACTCGGATTTTGCCTCGGTGCCGTGTTCTTCGAGGAATGCTTTGAAAAGCGGCTCGAGTTTGGCGGCCCAACCGGCGGGGAAGCCCCAGCAGTTTAGGGAAACGAGCGTGTCTGGAGGGAGCAAGCGTTCCTCGCCAGCGGCGTTGCGGGCGTGAATTGACTTGTCGGCGCGGTAGCCGATGTCGGTATGCTCTTCGATGGACAGAAGGGTGTTGTCTTCGTCGGTCTGGCAGACGCCGCGCGATACGGTTCCGTGGGCGGAGAGGGTGTTGGAGAGTCGGTAGCCTACGAGGCCGTAGGTCGCGGATTCGGACTGCAGGCTCGAGTCGGCGAGAAAGGTGGCGAGGGATTGGAAGGCTTCGGCTCCGTAGAAGTCGTCCGCGTTTATGACTGCGAATGGGGCGTCCAGATGTTCTCGGGCGGCGTAAACGGCGTGGCCCGTGCCCCACGGTTTTTGGCGGTTTTCGATATTGGATACGGAAATGGGCGTATCCATTTTTTCCTGAAAGGCGTAGGCGAGCTCGATTTTGTCCGAGTACTTGCTTTCGGTCAGCTTTCGGAAATCCGCTTCCATTTCCTCACGGATGACGAAGACGATTTTTCCGAAACCGGCTCTGCAGGCGTCGAAGACCGAGTAGTCGAGGATCCACTCTCCGTTGGGACCGACTGGCTCCATTTGTTTGAGGCCGCCGAATCGGCTTCCCATTCCAGCTGCGAGTACGAGCAAGGTAGGTTGCATGGAGGAGTTGTGTGTTTGCTGAGGGTTCGCTGGCAACAGAAAATGGGCGACTCGACGAGTCGCCCATTGGAAGAGATTGTTATGTGTGGCTGTGACCTAGCTTCGCTCGTTGAAGACGAAGGGTACGATAACGGAGGACGGCACGTTTTCGCCGTCGCGGATGGCGGGCTTGAAGGACCAGCTTTGGGCGGCTTCGACAGTCGGCGCGATGAGCTCGTCGTGGGAGCTCTTGGTGCAGGACGCGCTGAGTACGTTGCCTTGGGCGTCGAGGCTGAGGCGTACCTTTACGAAGCCTTGAACCTTGGCGAGAGCCTTTGGAAGCTCTGGAGCCCGGGAGCGCTTAACGGTAGGCATGCTGTCGACGGGGAGGTCGGCGGTGAGGATTCCACCATTGAAGCTGAATGGCTGGATGACCTTGGAGGCGACTGCTACTCCGTCTTTGATCGCGGGCTTGAACTTCCACTGAAGGGCTGCTTCGCGAGCGGCGGTGGAGAGGGCGTCATTGGTTGACTCCAATACGTCAACATCAGCTACGTAACCGTGGCTATCGACGGTGATAGCCAGCTTGGCCTCGCCGCGTTCCTTGCGGATTTCACGTGGGAGCTCTGGAGTGGGTTGACGTAGGGCGATAGGCGCCTTGTCAACGGGCGTCTTCGCTGCGGCGACGACAGCGTCGTGGCTCTTGCCATCTCCATTGAAGCGGAAGGGGATGATGATCTTGGACGCGACGGCCTCACCTGATTTGATGGCAGGCTTGAAGCTCCATTTCTGGAGAGCTTCCGAGGCGGTTGCTTCGAGCTCGCCGTGTGTTGAGCTTTTGACAGAAATCTCGTTGACTTGGCCATCGGCGTCGAGGCTGGCCTGGAGGACGACTTCACCTGTAATGTTCTTGAGATCGTCTGTGAGATCCGGCTTTACGGAGTTCTTAACGATTGGGTGCGTGTCTTCTGGAGCCTTCTTGGTATCAAGCACGATGGAGCCTTGATTGAAGTAGAATGGCTGAATCGCCTTCGAAGGGATGGCGACTCCGTCCTCTTGAGCTGGAGCGAAAGTCCATTGGTGAATCGCTGCGATTGTTGCTTCGTTTAGATGAGCATTGGTCGAGCTTTCGATGTTGGCGTCGGTTACGAATCCGTACTCGTTGATGTCAACGAGAACGCTAATTTCGCCTGCTGCGTCGCTTAGAGCGTCAGAAAGGTGTGGCGCTACTGTTTTCTTAGGTGTGGGAACCGTAGTGGCTGCGCTGGCTACGAGTGGTAGCGCGATTGCAGCGAGGATGCTGAGGATACCCAGATTTGATGAGTGATGTGAGCTTTTCATGTGTTGTTAGTGCACACTTGTTACGGCACTGGACACCACAGCCTTGAAGCCCATTATCCCTCAGCGGGGGGACGAATTGAGACTACGCCTGTTGAGGCGTTCAAAGTTCTTGAACTAGGAATTGTACCCTAGTTTGGCTTTTGCGCTAGTTTAGCGAGAGCGAAGAGTGAGCGGAACTTTTCTGGGTGTTCTGCTGCGAGATGGGGAATGGGAGAAAGGGCAGCTTCGATCAATGCGCTCGCTTCGGGAAGACTGTCGGCACTTTGAAGCTCGATAAGGTTTTCGAGGTGGATTGCGGCTGCGCTGGGGAGGGGGGCGTCGTGGTAGTTCGCGAGTGAGATGCCTTCGATCCCGCTTGGTGAAACAAGTGGATTATTTGCAAGGAACCGTTTGTCGCTTTGCCAAATCGAATACAGTTTTTTTGCTGTATTCAGAAAATCGTTACTTCCGATAGCTTTGTGCAGATCAAGGGCAGCCGCTGCGAGGTAGGCGTAGTCTAGGCTGGAGGCGCTGCGGGTTTTGCGATCGGAGTTGTAGAGCTTTTTGTCTGCCTGATCGAAAGCTGAGCTTAGGATGCTGTCGTAGATGCTTCGAGCGAGCTTGAGGTAGGTCTTGTTTCCTGTGGCGGCGCTGGCCTTGGCTAGAGAACTGACGAGAAGCGCGTTTGTGGCAGTGTATCCAGTATCGTCAGACAGGGGGCTTGGCTTGTCGGCTCGCTTTTTCTGAAGTTTGTTTCGTAGCTTGTCGAAGCTCGGGGACAGAATGTCGGGGTTGTTGGCGAAGGGAACGTTGAGTCCTTCGTAGATCCCGAGGATATCGGTGTTCGGGTCTAGATTTCCTTCCGCCATGAGGCCCCAAGCTTCTGCAGCTTCGGCTGGCAGGCTGGAGAGTTGCGCGTCGTCGATCAGATAGTAGCTGCCTTCTACCATGTCTGGCGTTTCGCCAGTTGCGAAGCTGTCTAGGTACTGGATCGAGAGACCGTTCGATTTGAGAAGGTCTCGTTTTATGAACGAAACGGTGAGGCGGATCAGGTTTTCGTATTCGGATTTTGGATCGAGCTCATTCAGTTTGGACAGGGCCTTGAGCATGAGAGCTTGTTCGATGGTGGATTTTTGGAAAAGGGGGAGCTTCCAGTCCGTATCGTTTGAGCCTATGAAAAAGCCGCCTGATATGCTGTCGAATCCGGCTCCGCTGGAAATTCTCGAGACGATTTGCTGCATCGCGTTTTGGAGTTCCTCGGCTCTTGTCGCTTCGAGTTCGGAGAGAATGCGGGAGTAGTTGTAGAGATCGGCAGCGGGGAGGGATGGGGCTTCCTCGGCTTCGAATGCAGTCGCTGGAAAGGCGGTTTCGCTTGCTTGGAGTTCTTCGAGAGAGAGTGATTGGGTCGTGAGGCTTTTGGCGAGGCGTTCTTTGGCAGGGCCGAGGTACTCGTCGCGTCGGGTTTGCCATTGTTCGGCTACGTTGCGAGCGAGGCTGAGGAATCCTTGGCCGCCCCAGTCGTCTGTTGGAGGAAAATAGCTGCCTCCATTGAGCGGAGCGAGTTCCGTATTTGTCCAGAGACAGGTTGGCCAGTCGTTTGCTTCGAAGTGTTCGTAGGCGATGAGTCCGAGCAGGGAGGCGAATTCCGGCTGTTCGTTGACGTCGATGAGAACGGGTACGGCGGTGTCGTTTAGGGTGCTTGCGATGGTCTTGTTCTGAAAGGTTTCTGACAGCATAGCTCGAGCGAGGCTGTTTCCGTAGTGGGCGACGAAGAAGAAGAGCGGCTTGTCGGACGATTTCGCCTCGGCGAGTGTCTCAGGGCTCCAGTGGCGCCATTGCACAGTGTCGGATTCGTGAGCGGTCCAGAGGGAGGAGTTGGCGTGCAGGCGGGCGCTGAAAGCGAGGGATGCAATTGCGAACAGGAAGAAGACAAAGGGGCGTAGGGTTGTCATGGTTTCTAGAACAAATCGGTTAGAGGTGGGTCGCAAGATCTCTATTGCGCAAACCTGTAGAATTGGCGTGGATTTGTGGGTTGCTGTGGCGCTGAAGGCAAAGCTTGATGTCGTGCAGTCCGCCTTCGATAGTTTTGGCGCTGAGAGAAAAGTTTTATGGAATCGAAATATTTAGGTAAGACCGTCCAACAGCCGATCGACGAGCTCGACACTTTCGAAGCTCCCGAGGGGGTTACGACGGTCACGATGACTTCGGACGAGCTCACGAGTTCCTGTCCTATCACGGGACAACCGGATTTTTACAACGTTTCGATCGAGTACGCCCCGAAGGAGCTGTGCATCGAAAGCAAGAGCCTGAAGCTTTTTCTTTGGGGATTTCGGGACAAGGCGATGTTCGCTGAGAAAATCGCGGCCGTGATCTGTGATCGGGTGGTGCAGGATATTTCTCCTAGGCGTTGTCGGGTCATGACTTTCCAGAAGGCTCGTGGAGGAATCGAGATCGAGTCGGTAGCGGAATTTCCGCGGGCAACTGATTAGCGTCGAGTCGGGATGAGGTTTTTAGACAAGTTGGAGAGGAAGTTTGGGTTTCTCGCGATACATGGGCTGACGAATTACATTGTTGTTGGTCAAGCAATTACCTTTTTGCTAGTCGCGACTTTAAGGCCGGAGGTAGCCGGTCGCGTCCTTGAATTGATGGAGTTTCGCTTAGTCGACTTTTTGAGGGGGCATATTTGGAATCCGTTCAGTTTCATTCTCATACCGAAGAATTTCAGTCTAATATGGATATTCTTTACGCTTTCGATTCTTCACATGATGGGAACTGCTTTGGAGCAGCATTGGGGGGCTTTTCGTTATAATTTGTATATTCTCGTCGGCATCGTAGCGGTTGTTTTCAGCGGAATAACTTTTCCTTACCATTCTGTTTCTAGTTATTTTTTGCTAACATCGGTATTTTTGGCGTTCTCCTATCTTTATCCGAACATTGAATTGAATCTATTTTTCGTCTTACCAGTGAAGATGAAGTGGCTTGGATTACTCTCTGTGGTGTTAGCTATTATGTTCTTTTTCGAAGGAAATGCAGCCGTTAAGTTGGAAATAGTCGCCTCCCTCATCAACTTCCCGATTTTCTTTGGAGCGGATATCGTGCGTGGGTTTCGCTCGAAGCAGCGGGTTCGAGAAATGAAGTCCGCCAAGCGAAAATTGGACGCGGAGCCTTTTCACACTTGCGCGGTGTGTGGCGCGACGGACCTGACTCATCCGGAACGTGACTTCAGGTATCGAGACGATGGAGCGATTTGTTCGGATTGCTTGGGCGAAGTGTCTGAGGACTGACCGAGGCGCGTCGCAAGGTTTTGGCAATCAGACGCTAGCGTGGCTCTAATGGTCGTGATGCGACACCGGTATAATACCTGATTCGACTAAGGTGGAAAATATCTACTGTTGACTAAGGGTCTCGGGGCGTCTTAGTAAAAACACTGTAAAGTAATCTCCTACATCAAGGCCAAGCGAGTCGCTCCGTATTTGACGGTCGCTCGTGAAGTCACACTCGATGGCTTTAAATGCGTATCGGTGCTAAACTGAGGGATCTATTGAGGTCGCCTTTTGTCGGTTTAGCCAGAAGCGTACTTTTTGGCCGGAACGAAAACAGAATCCAACTAAGTGAAACCGAACCAACTATCCGAAACCGCCACGAAACTTAGTCCGGGATCCGTTCCCGGCGCCGAGCAGCTTGAGCGGCTCACGAAACGTGAGAAGCAAGTGCTCTTTTGGATCGTCGAAGGGAAGACCAACGGCGATATCGGCCGCATCCTCGAAATCAGTCCTCGAACGGTCGAAAAGCACTGCGAAAGCATATTCCGTAAGCTTGGGATTGAGAATCGCTATGCTGCGATCGTCTTTGCTCTGACGAGCAACTGGGCTCTCAAGCCTGAGTAGAGGCTCGAGCGCGCGACGCGCCTTCGACTGGTCCCTCGGGTCGGTGAGCCATTGCTTTTCTCGCTAGGAGGGGACGGTCTTCTTTTCGGGGACGATTGCTTCTGATTGAACGCAGGTGGAGGAGGAAAAAGAAAAGCCGCTGCCTCGAATGAGGAGCGGCTTTCTTGTACTTTGAATTTGTTTCGACTCTCTAGTTGAGCAGTCTTTCGAAGCGCGACTTCGATGCGATTGGAAGTGCGGGCTGGCTCCAATCGACCGGATTGGGCGAAACGCCGATGGCGTCAGTCATGATGCGAAGCGTTTCGCGGAGCTGAATGTCGAACTCTGGGAGTTCTTCCTCTTCTTCTTCCTTGGTCTCGGTCGAGCCGTCACTCGTTTCGGATGGCGAAACGCTTGCTATTTCCTGATCGGTTCCACCTTCGACAGCAGTTGGCAGGGCAGCGGTTTCTGGTTCGGGAGTCTCGTTTTCGAGCTCCTTCTCCTCGGCTTCGCGTTTTGCTTCTTCGCGCATTACGCTGTCGAGTTTGATCTCGGTGAAGTCGTAATTGTTTTCAGCGAGGAGGCGTTGTTCGTCTTTTATGGAATCGAGGAATTTTTCGTCGGCTTCCATCATTACCTTCCTCTGTTCCAGATTCAGGGAGATCTGCTTCCGGTCTTCGCGCTCGGCAAACCAGTCGAGACGCTTTTGTAGGAAGTCAAACTCTTCGAGCGAATTCGCTCGTTCTTCGCTGCTGGTGATAAGGGTTTCGAGAAGGCTATTTTTCAGAGTCATTTCCACAAAGCGTTGGACCGGCTTGATGTAGTCCCAGGACAGGGCGTGCGGAAGGTCGGCTTCGCCAACTGCGGTGACTTCTTCCATGGAGTGTAGTTGAATATCGGGCACAACACCTTTGCGTTGCGTGGAAAAACCGTTTGGCAGGTAGAACTTCCGAATGGTGAGCTTGGCGGCTCCGGCTCGATCGTTTGCGACGTCTTTCCGAAGTACGTACTGGTCGAGAGAGAAGACTTGCTGGACGGTGCCTTTTCCGTGCGTGGAAGTGTTGCCGATCGTGATGGATCGGCCGTAGTTCTGAAGGGCCCCGGCGAGAATTTCCGAGGCGGAAGCGCTGTAGCGGGAAGTGAGAACGGCAAGGGGGCCGCTGTAGGCTACCTTCGGGTCACGGTCCATGTGGGATATGACGTATCCACTTTTTTCGCGTACTTGCACGACGGGACCGCGGCGGATGAATAGCCCGGTCATGCGGATGGCCTCGTCGAGTAGGCCTCCGCCATTTCGACGAAGGTCGAGGACGATACCTTGCACGCCGGCCTCTTTCATTTTTAAGACGAGCTCTTCCACGTCGGCGGTTACGCTTGTCGTGTAGCGTTGGCCGTTTTCGATGTATTCGTCGCCGCCGTAGAAGGTTGGGATTTCGATCACGCCGATAGGGCTGACATTTCCGTTTTCGTCTGGAACGTCGAATATTTTTCCTGTGGTGCGGCTGGAGTTGATGTGAACTTCGTCACGGACAATTATGACGTCTTCGCGTACCGAATCGTCGGTCGCGTCGTTTGGAATGATGGTGAGGGTGACTTTGGAGCCTTTTTCGCCGCGGATCTGATCGACGATTTTGCGGAGTCCCATTCCGATGATGTCTACGGGCTCTTCGCCCTCTTGGGCGACGGCGACGATACGGTCGTTCGGCTTGAGCTTTTTGCTGCGAATGGCGGGGGCTCCCGGAACGAGCTCGCGGATGACGCAGTAGCCGTCTTCCTCGCTGAGCATGGCTCCGATGCCGATAAGCTTGAGTCTCATGCTGATGTTGAAGTCTTCCAGCGTGTCCGACGAGAGGAAGCTCGAGTGCGGGTCGAACATCTTGGTCAGGCTTGTGAGAAAGATCTCCTGAACGTCCTTGGAGCCGAATTCGTGTAGGCTTCGCAGGACTCGCTTGTAGCGTTTGGCGATGCGTTCTTTCGCCTCTTCTTGAGTCTTGTCGTTGAGGATTTCCTGCAGGAGCTCGTACTTGATGCGGAGGCGCCAAAGCTCGTTGGCTTCTTCTTCGCTGGAGGGCCATGGGCTTTCGCTGCGATCGTAGACGAAGTATTCGTCGGTATCGAATGACCAGTCGTTTTCGAGTTGTTCGAGCACCCAGTCGACGCGGGCTAGAGCGCGGTCGCGGTAAAGTGAGTAGATTTCGAAGGCGACGTTCAGTTCGCCCTGATAACGGAGCTTGAAGCCAAGCGTTTCGCCATACTTCTCGATGAACTGCTGCTCGTGTTCTTCGAGGAGGTAGAGCTTGTTGTAGTCGAGATCCTTCATGAACTTGGTGACGAGCTCGGCAAAGGTTTCTTTTGAAATCTCGGCGCTTTCAAAGTGCATGGTCTCGAGCATTTCAACGATCAGCCTCGCCTCGTTTTGCATGAGGGGGCTGCTAGAAAGTTCAGGAAGCTCGCCGATTGCAATCTCGTCAATGGCGGTGACTGCCAAGGACAGCGAGGTAAGGAATATGCCCAGGAGGGCTACGGCGGCGGTTAGGCGCTTGGTCATAGGGTTCTGGTTCGAGTTGTCTTAGTCGGCGAGGGGTGGACTCTGTCGTCCCGTCGTTTCCCACCGAAAGGGGGTTGTTGGAAAAGTTACTTTTAGTGAATGTCTACGAAAGTCGCCAGAATTTGCCAGCGAGTATTGTTGCTTGGTCTGACTTATCGTTTACGTAGCAGATCTCGCGCTTCGTCTAAGATTTGTTTCTCGTTTGCTGAAAGAGATCCGAATCCTTTGCTGTTGATTTTATCCAAAATGCGGTCGACCTCGCCTTTGAGGTCCTTGGTTTCTTTGGAGACGTTAACGCGATAGCTGTAGCCGGCGGAGCTTTTTGCGGTCTTGGATCGCTTAAAGAGGCCGGCGAAGGAAAGCGAAATGGTGCCTGAATTGTCGTGAGGATTCGGCAGGTAGACGTACTTATAGTAGAGGTAGCCTGCGAGCATGCCGCCTAAGTGGGCGGAGTGGGCGATGGCCGCGCCTCGAGCGGCGAAGAGTTCCTGGAAGAAGAGCCCGAGAACGGAAATCGCCAGCATCACGTAGGCGAGGTAGCGCGGTTTGACGCGTATGGGGAGCACGAAGAAGAGCAGAAGTTGGATCTCGCGGTCTGGGTAGAGGCAGGCGAAGAAGGTGAGCAGGGCGAATACGGCGGCGGATGCTCCGATGACCGATCCTGCGCCGGACTGAAAACTAGCTACGAACCAAAGAATGGCTCCGACGAACGAGGCGCCGAAATAGAGCTGGAGGAATCGGCTTTGCCCCAAGACAGGAAGCACGGCTCGTCCAAGAAAGAAGACCCCTAGCATGTTTCCGATGAGGTGGAGTGGCAGGCCGTTTGAGACTTTGTGCAGGAAGGAGTAGGTGATGGGGGTCCAAATCATCCCGCTTTGCAGCGAGTCGGAGTGAAAGGCGAAGAAGTTGCCGATGTAGCCAGGGCCGCCTTCACGATCGAAGATGTTTTGCAGTACAAATACGGCAATGTTGGCTCCGATGATCCAAATGAGGGTTTTCTTCGCTTTTTCCTCAAAGCTGGTGGTCATGTAGGATCTGTCGTACATCAAGTTGTTGGGTAGGCCGGTCTAAAGTCGCTGCTTTTCTGTTTATTTCAAGGGAAGACGTTTCGATTAAATCGCGCTATTGCGCCCGAGCCTTAGAAATATCTCTGCTCGGGTGAAGTTAGTAGAGATTTAGGCAAGCGGATGGACCGCCCGACTAAGACTAAGTTCAGTTGTTGAAGCGGAAAAGCGCGACATCTCCATCCTTGAAGTGGTATTCTTTTCCTTCGAGGCGATATTTGCCGGCGTCGCGGGCTGCGGAAACGCTGCCGAGAGAGGAAAGGTCTAGGTAGGAGACGATCTCGGCCTTGATGAAGCCTTTTTCGAAATCGGTATGGATCACTCCAGCGCACTGGGGAGCGGTCATGCCGTCCTCGAAGGTCCAGGCTCGAACTTCTTTCTCGCCGGCGGTGAAGTATGTTTTGAGGCCGAGAAGGGAATAGGTTTCGCGAATGAGCAGCGATACCCCTGAGTCTTCGACGCCGAGATCGGCGAGAAATTCGCCGGCCTCTTCTGGAGGAAGGTCGATGAGCTCGGACTCAATTTGGGCGGATATGACAACGCAGCCTGCGTCGTGAGCAGTTTTCGCGTAGTCGCGGACTTTGGTGACGAATGGATTGGATTCGGCGTCTGCGAGATCGTCCTCCATCACGTTTGCCGCGTAGATGACGGCCTTGGACGAGAGAAGGTGGAGTCCGCGAAGGATTTCTTGCTCCTCCTTGCTCATTTCAAGCGTGTTGGCAGGCTTGCCTTCGTTGAAGTGGGGGAGGAGGCGCTCAATCAGCTCGACGGTGGCGGCAGCTTCCTTGTCGCCGGAACGGACTTTTTTGACGAGCTTCTCTTTCTGGCGCTCGACGGATTCCAGGTCCGAGAGAATGAGTTCTGTATTGATGACCTCGATGTCGCGAATGGGGTCGACGTCGCCCATGCTGTGCACGATGTCGTCGTTTTCGAAGCAGCGAACCACTTGGACGATGGCGTCCGTTTCGCGAATGTTGGCGAGGAACTTGTTGCCTAGGCCCTCGCCCTTGCTGGCTCCGGCGACGAGTCCGGCGATGTCGACGAATTCGATGGCGGCGGGGATGACCACGTTTGTGCCGGCTATCTCTTGGAGTACCTGCAGGCGGGCATCCGGCACGTTGACGACTCCCACGTTGGGGTCGATGGTGCAGAATGGATAGTTCGCCGACTCCGCCTTGCGTGTGCGAGTGAGCGCGTTGAACAATGTGGACTTGCCAACATTAGGGAGACCGACGATACCAGCTTTCAGCATAAGGGCGGAAAGACCATTGAATTGGTTGTTGCTTGACAAGATTCATTTTTGATTAATCTTCGCCACCTTTTCCAATTTCTAGGACACTCAAAGATGGCACTTAAGATCAAACTTCAACGCGCAGGCGCAACACACGAACCAGTCTACCGAGTAGTGGTAGCGGAAGCACGCGGACGCCGCGACGGTCGCTTCGTTGAAAAGCTCGGTACTTACCTGCCGAAGCAGAAGGACGCAGCTAAGCAGCTCGAGCTCGATGTAGCTCGCGCCGAGTACTGGATGTCAGTAGGCGCTCAGCCAACCGACACTTCTAATTCGCTGATCAAGCGCGCTCGCAAAGAGCAGGCAGCATCTGCCGAAGCGTAAGGCTGAGGGCTTGTCCCGAAAGCTTCGTATTTCTAGGCCCGGCTTCTTCGGAATCGCCGGGTTTTTTATTTCCAGGCTCGAAGTAGCAACACTATATAATAGCGGCTAGGGTTTCGCCGCTCCTCCGTTTCATGAAGATCGATGTTTTGACCTTGTTTCCTCAGATGCTCGATGGGTTTTTGTCCGAGAGCATGATTGGACGCGGGGTGACAAACGGGATTCTCGAGGTGGACGTGCATAATTTGCGCGACTGGTCGAAGGGGAAGCACAACCAAGTCGATGATCGGCCGTTTGGAGGGGGCGCTGGAATGGTGCTGATGCCCGAGCCGCTTTTTGACGCGATCGAGGAGATTCAGACGCCGCAGACGCACAGGATCTACCTGGCTCCGGATGGAGATCCGCTTACGCCGGAGTTGGCTCGGAATTTGGCGAAGAAGGAGCGGTTACTGCTTGTTAGCGGTCACTACGAGGGAATCGACGATCGCGTACGCGAAAACTTGATCGATCAGGAGGTCAGTATCGGGGATTATGTGCTGACGAACGGGACGCTTGCGGCGGCGGTTTTGATCGACTGTTTAAGCCGGTTTTTGCCCGGATTTTTAGGGGAAGAAAAGTCATTGACTAACGAAAGCTTCCAAGACAACTTGCTCGACTTTCCACAATTCACGCGCCCAGCGGTGTTCAGAAACATGCCAATTCCGGAGGTTCTACTCTCTGGAAATCATGCGGAAATCGACAAGTGGCGGCAGCGAGAGCGGGAAGAGAGAACGCGAAAACGCAGACCAGATTTATTAGAGGATTCACCATGAACGCAGTAGTTAACGAAGTAACAAAACAGCATCTCAAGGCGGACGTAGCCCCATTCAAGGTAGGCGACGGCGTCAAGGTCCACACTCGCGTGGTGGAAGGCGACAAAGAGCGTATCCAGATTTTCGCTGGCATCGTAATCGCTCGCAAGGGATCTGGCATCAACAAGACCTTCACGGTTCGTCGTATTTCCTATGGCGAAGGCGTTGAGAAGGTTTTTCCGGTTCACAGCCCGCTCGTTGACAAGATCGAAATCGACAAGGAGTCCAAGACGATGCGCGCTCGCATGTACTACCTCCGTGACCTCATCGGCAAGAAAGCGATGCAGGTTAAGGAAAAGCGTCTCGCCAAGGGCAAGCACTAGTCCGATTCGCGGAAATTATTTTAGGAAGGCCGTCTCTTACCGAGACGGCTTTTTTTGTGTCGAGAAATAGAGCTGATATCGACATCCGAAGAGTAAAACGGTCTCATTATTAGACTGGTTCGGGTTTGCCTTGAGAGCTGTTCATTCGACGGGCAACGTCGGGCCTCAGTTCAACGGTTCAAGAGATCTTTGTGACCTTGAGACTTGAAACGAAGCAGTGGGCGCGGATGCTCATGGCCTCTCATTTTTGAAAAGAATTACCCTCTGATTTTTACTATGAACAAAGAACTCCTCCAAAAAGCCGCTACTCAAGCGCGTGGACTTGCGATCGACGCAGTTCACGCCTGTTCCTCCGGGCATCTCGGACTTCCGCTCGGAGCCGCCGAAATCGGTTCCGTCCTTTTTGGCGACGCGCTGAGTATTAATCCAGATGAACCTCGTTGGGTGAACCGCGATCGGTTCGTGCTCTCGGCGGGACACGGAAGCATGTTCATCTACAGCTGGCTTCACTTGGCTGGCTTCGATCTTCCGCTGGAGGAAGTTAAGAATTTCCGTCAACTCCACTCGAAGACTCCGGGCCATCCCGAGTATATGGAGACTCCAGGCGTGGAAGCGACATCCGGTCCTCTCGGTCAAGGCGTAGGCAATGGTGTCGGTTTCGCCATTTCTGGAAAAATGGCGGCGGCTCGCTTCAATACAGCTGAGCATGCGATTATCGATAGTCACATCGTCGTGCTAGCGGGCGATGGTTGCTTGCAGGAAGGCGTCGCTCAGGAAGCTTCCGCCCTAGCGGGGCACCTTAAGCTCGATAACCTCATCCTTTTCTACGATTCCAATGACGTGACCCTTGATGCCATGGCTGAAAAGAGCCAGAGCGAGGACACGGCTAAGCGCTACGAAGCGATGGGCTGGAACGTAGTAACCGTTGATGGGCACGATCTCGAAGCGGTTTCTTCGGCTTATGCGGCTGCGAAGGCTGCGACTGGCAAGCCGCAGTTTATTATATGCAAGACTGAGATTGGCCGTGGTATTCCCGAGGTCGCTGGAACGAGCGCGGGACACGGCGAGGGTGGGGCGAAATTCGCCGAGGCCGCCCGCAAGGGGCTTGGTCTGCCGGAAGAGACTTTCCACGTTTCCGAAGACGTTCGCGAATATTTCGAGGGTAAGAAGGCTGAGCGTGTGGCTGCCTATGGGGCGTGGCTTGAAACTTACACGGCTTGGAAGGTTGCGAACCCAGAGTTGGCGGCTCAGCTCGAAGCGGGCGCGAGCGCTCCGGTAGATGTCGACGAGCTTTTTGCGGCGATCCCGGTTACTGCCGAGGATACGAAAGCTGCGACTCGTGGCTCTGGTTCTTCGGTGCTTCAGCCAATTGCGAAGGCGCGTCCGGAGTTGATTTCTGGGAGCGCGGATTTGCATGGCTCCACCAAGAATTACATCAAAGACGGCGGTGATTTCCTTCCCGGTAGTGAGACCGGTCGCAATCTGCTCTTCGGTATTCGCGAGCATGCGATGGGCGCGTTGATGAACGGTATCGCGTATGACGGGATTTTCCGAGCGTCGGGAGCGACTTTCATGGTCTTCGCTGACTATTGCCGCCCATCGATTCGTTTGGCGGCCTTGGCTGGTCTGCCAACCATCTACATCTTCACGCACGATTCTGTCGGAGTAGGCGAGGATGGTCCAACGCACCAGCCTGTTGAAACGGTGTCCGGTCTGCGGGTGATTCCAAATCTCGACGTGATTCGTCCGGGGGATGCGGAAGAGACCGCGGGGGCATTTGTCGCGGCGATGGAACGCATGAGCGGTCCGACGATGCTTTCGCTTACGCGCCAGAATATCCCGAATATAAATACGGTTTCAGCAGATGTGCGTCGAAAGGGAGTTCTCAAGGGTGGCTACGTCATCAAGAAGGAAACGGCCGCTCTGGAAACTATAATTATCGCGACCGGTTCAGAGCTGCAGCACGCGGTCAAGGCGGCTGAAGAGCTTGGTGCTGGAACGCGTGTCGTTTCGATGCCGTCGATGTTGCGTTTCGATTCGCAGAGCGCGGATTATCGCGAATCGGTTCTGCCGAAGTCCTGCACGAAGCGCATCGCCATCGAAGCTGGCGTTTCGGCGCTTTGGTACAAATACGTCGGCCTTGAAGGCAAGGTTATTGGAATCGACCGTTTTGGCATCAGCGCTCCAGGCGATACAGTGATGGCCGAGCTAGGGATCACTCCTGAGTCAATTGTGGCGGCTGCCAAATAAGGACTCAAGAGCAAGTAATTTGGAGGCCTCGGGGACGAAGAGTTCTCGAGGCCTTTTTGCGGCTCTGAGATCCTTCTTGTAAGGGTATCCACTACAATCGGTGTAAAGCTTTCTCCACAAGTTCGCTGCAAGCTCTTACTCTAGGGCTTTCTGCTTGTGTGAGTGATTTAAGTTGAGTGGGATTGCGCCGTTCCCTAACCGACTCGTTTGAAATAAATTATGAATTACCAATCACCTGCAGCGTGGGGCTCGGCTGTTATGCGGCGGCGCTCTCTCAGTCAATTTTCCCTTCTTTTTCTACTTTTTTTGGCCTCGATTCTCAGGGTCTCTGGTCAGAGTGAAGAACAGCCACTAGAAAAGTTCATTCTGCAAGCAGAGGATCAGCTCCGGATCACTTTCCCGGGCGCCCCGGAGTTGGATGCGAACATTCAGGTGCGACGTGACGGTGTCATTTCCGTGCCCATAATTGGGGAAATCGTGGCTGCCGGCAAAACGCCTACTGAGCTAGAGAATTTACTAGCCGATAAATTTGAGAACCAGCTCGTATCAAATGAAGTGATGGTAGTGGTCCTCGAGTCCTATTTCACTTATTATTTGGAAGGTGAAGTCCGAAGTCCTGGTATCATTAGGTCCTTTCGTCAATTGTCTGTCTTGGAGGCGATTATCGCGGCGGGCGGCATAAACAAAGTCACTGGAAAGATGAAGTCTGTAGTCGTGATACGTCGAAAGGGCGACAAGTACCAGCATTTCGAATTGGACCTCGCGGCAATCATTGACGGCAAGAAGGACGGGGCTTTTGTGCTCGATTCGCACGATATCGTTTCTGTCCCGCAGAGAGTCTGGTAGTTTTTTCTTTTATATCTAATCCAGTATATACTCAGTCATGATCGTACTTGTAGGATCCACCGGCTATGTCGGTACCGCATTTCGCCAACTCCTAGAAAAAAAGGGAGTTGAATTCAAAACGCTCAGTGGTCGCGCCGTGGCCAACGGTTCTCAGCAGGAGTTTTCCGATGCTTTGAAGGGTTTGGGCGCAAAGTTCCTTATCAATTGCGCCGGCTACACGGGGAAACCGAATGTCGATGCCTGCGAGCTAGACAAAGGCAATTGTTTGGATGGAAACGCTGTATTGCCGGGATTGATACGCGAGGTTTGCTCTGATCTTTCGATTGGCTGGGGGCATGTTTCGAGCGGTTGCATCTTCGGAGGTGAGCGCCCAGGTGGCGGCGGATGGTGTGAAGACGACGCTCCAAATTTTTCGTTTCGCAAGCCTCCTTGCTCTTTTTACAGTGGCACTAAGGCGCTCGGGGAGGAAGTTCTAGGCTACCGCGAAGTTGATCGTGGCGAAGGCGAATGGCCAGCTTGGGAGCATGAAGGAACGCCTGAGGGTTATGTATGGAGATTGCGGATACCGTTCAATCATATTGATAATCCGAGAAACTATCTAACGAAGGTGCAAACCTACGCGACTCTTCTTGAGGCGACGAATTCCCTAAGTCAGCTGGAAGACTTTGTCACCGCCTGTTTCGAGTGTTTCGAGAAGGAGGTTCCTTACGGCATCTACAACGTTACCAATCCGGGAGCAGTCACTACGTCGCAAGTCGTTGATCTGATTAAAAAGTCGGGAGTGAACAACAAGGATTTTCAGTTTTTCGCTGACGAAGCGGATTTCATGTCGAAGGCAGCCAAGACACCTCGCTCAAATTGCGTGCTGGATGACAGTAAGTTAAAGAACGCCGGAGTTTTAATGCGAACGGCTGAAGAAGCTCTCGAATGGTCGCTCGCTCATTGGAAAAAGGCTTAGCTGAAGCCGAAAAACCTCCTAGTCCTCATATTTCTAATACAATCCCTCTTTGCGATTTCTGCGTCCTTAGCGGTTCAAATCCTATAAATTAATATGAACTCAATTCTCGTTACTGGTGGTTGTGGCTTCATCGGCTCCAACTTCGTTCGCGTTCTTCTTCGAGATGATGCGAAACTGCTCAAGGCGAAAGGCTTTGATAAAATTATTAACGTTGATTCGCTTACCTACGCCGGAAATCCAGCTAATTTAAGCGACCTGGAGAAATCTGACGCGTATGTTTTTTCGCATAGCAGTATACTCGATCAGGATACAATAGCCTCTTTGATCAAGGAGCACAGCGTTTCTGCGATTGTACACTTTGCGGCCGAGAGTCATGTAGATCGTTCCATAGACACGCCCGAGCCGTTTGTGGAAACGAATGTAACGGGTACGCTTCGCATGTTGGAAGCGGCTCGGCATCACTGGGCGAAGCTCGAAGGAGCGGAAAAGGAAGCGTTTCGTTTTCTTCACGTATCCACCGATGAGGTGTTCGGTACGCTGGGTCCGAATGATCCGGCGTTTTGTGAAACGACACCGTACGCGCCGAATAGTCCCTATTCAGCGTCGAAGGCTTCCAGCGACTTTTTGGTGCGCGCTTATTTCCACACTTACGGTTTCCCGGTAGTCACAACGAATTGTTCGAACAACTACGGGCCCTTCCAGTTTCCTGAGAAACTGATTCCGCTTGTTACGCTTAATGCCTTAGAGGCAAAGTCGCTTCCGATTTATGGGGACGGCAAACAAATCCGAGACTGGTTGTTTGTGGAAGATCATTGCACCGGTATTCTGGCGGCTCTGGAAAAGGGAGCGTTGGGCGAGACCTATTGTATTGGCGGTCGCAGCGAAATGGAGAATATCCAGATCGTTAAGCGTATCTGCTCCTTGCTAGACGAATTGGCTCCAATCTCTGAAAACGAAAACGCGAAAAAAGCAGGTATCGAAAGATACGAAGACTTGATTACCTACGTAAAGGATAGGCCTGGTCATGATCGCCGCTATGCAATCAATTGCGAGCGCAGCGAGAAGGAGTGCGGCTGGGTGCCAGCTGAAACATTTGATAGCGGAATCCGAAAAACCGTTCAGTGGTACTTGGATAACCAGGACTGGTGTCGCGATATCGCTGAGAAAAAGTACGCCCGGGAGCGCTTGGGGAATTCTTAAGGGGCTGTTTTTACCGCGAAATACGCTAAAGACCGCGAAAATGGCTGAGTTGATATTAAAAGATGAATGCTACCGAGTGGTTGGTGCTTGTTTTGAGGTTTATAAAGAAAAGGGAAATGGTTTTCACGAGGCAGTTTATCAAGAATGCCTTGAGATTGAATTTGAGTTGAGTGCGGTTCCTTCTGTTGCTCAATTGCCCTTGAGTCTTGAATACAAAGGTAAATTACTTTCTCAAAAGTACATACCTGATTTTCTGTGCTTCGATCAGATTGTTTTGGAAATCAAGGCAGTGAAAGCTCTCTTTGATGATCATCGCGCACAGTTAATAAACTACCTTCGAGCGACAGGAAAGCCTTTGGGTTTACTCGTCAATTTCGCCTCTTTTCCGAAACTAGAATGGGAGAGGATAGCTTATACGACCCGAATCTGGTTTTCGCGATTTTTCGCGTATCTAGCGGTTAGAAACTAAAACAATTAATTATAATGTCTTCAAAACCTAGAAAAGGAATCGTTCTGGCCGGTGGGTCGGGAACACGTCTATATCCTTGTACGATTGCAGTATCCAAGCAGTTGATGCCGATCTATGATAAGCCCATGATTTATTACCCTGTTTCCTTGCTGATGCTTGCGGGAATTAAGGATATATTGATCATTTCTACTCCTCAGGATACGCCACTTTTTGAGCGCCTTCTTGGTGATGGCTCAGCGTTTGGAGTTAACTTCAGTTATGAAGTTCAGCCCAGTCCTGACGGTTTGGCTCAGGCTTTTCTCATTGGTGAAGAGTTTTTGGATGGCGCTCCTGCTGCACTCGTTCTGGGAGATAACCTTTTTTATGGGCATGAGTTGGTTCGCACCTTAAAGTCAGCCGACTCTCGTAGAGAGGGCGCAACTATTTTTGGATACAACGTGGCGGATCCGACTGCCTACGGTGTTGTCGAATTCTCCCCTGATGGAAAAGTGCTTTCGATCGAAGAGAAGCCTGAGAATCCAAAATCCAACTACGCGGTTCCTGGACTCTATTTTTACGACGAGCGAGTAGTGGAGTTTGCGAAGCAGATAAAGCCATCGCCGAGAGGCGAGCTGGAGATTACTGATCTGAATCGGGTGTACCTTGAGAATGGTGATTTGAGTGTGGAGCTTTTGGGCCGAGGAACGGCTTGGCTGGATACGGGTACTCACAAGAATCTAATGGAGGCAGGTCAATTCGTGCAGGTTATCGAGGAACGTCAAGGGCTCAAGATGGCTTGTTTGGAGGGGATCGGGTTCGAAAATGGTTGGTTGAAGCGGTCTCAATTGGAGGAGCGTATTCAGTTTTTGGGGAAAACAACTTACGCGACCTACCTCCGGAAAATGCTGAAATAGCGTTTGTTTTCTAAACGCGAAGTTCACAAGGGACGCGGAGTTCGGTGGAATTTTAGATTATAAAACTGGAGAGTTTAAAACCTTAAGGTCGCGAAGGATTCGGCTAGGGGAATTGGGAAGAGTCTGTGGTTTTGCTGCGAAGGGCACGAAGAAAGCTTTTATCGAAAAAAGGCCCGGGTTGTACCCCGGGTCTCTTTTTTAGTAAGTGTTTGCCGCTTGTGGAAGTCTGAGCGATAATCACTCGACCGTAACGCTCTTTGCGAGATTGCGGGGCTTGTCTACATCTTTTCCAAGTTCTACGGCGATATAGTAGCTTATCAATTGAAGCGGTATCGTCATCAATATCGGCCGGACACAGTTGTGGGCTTTGGGCACGATTATCAGTTCGTCCGCCAGGGAGGAAGGAATGTCGTGCGAATCGGTAATGATAATGACTTTTCCTTTGCGTGCTTTGACTTCTTGCACGCTGGATAGGTTTTTTTTCAGAGTTTCGTCGTCTGGAACGATGACGATGCTTGGGCAGTCTTCCGATATGAGGGCGATCGGTCCGTGCTTCATTTCTGCGGATGGATAACCTTCCGCGTGTATGTAGCTGATCTCCTTTAACTTTAAGGCGCCTTCGAGGGCGATGGGAAACATCTCCAAGCGTCCGAGGAATAGGAAGTCGTGATAATGGGCGAATTTCTTGGCGATGGCCTTTATCGAATCCGACAATTCGAGCGTTTGCTTTATCAGGTTTGGCAGCTCCTTGATCGCGTCCACCATTTTGCAGCCATCCGCGTAGGAGAGGTCCCTAGTGCGACCGAAGTAGATGGAGAGCATGGAGAGAATGAGAAGCTGTGAGGTGAACGCCTTGGTCGAGGCGACGCCGATTTCAGGGCCGGAGTGCTGGTAGATGCCGCCATCGTTTTCGCGAGCGATGGTGGAACCGACGTTGTTTATAATTCCAATAACGTGGTAGCCTTTGCGTTGAGCTTCTCTCTGAGCCTCGAGGGTGTCGATGGTTTCGCCACTTTGGCTGATGACGATAACCAAAGTGTTTTTGTCCATGGGAGCGTTGCGATAGCGAAATTCGCTGGCGTATTCGACCTCTACCGGGATACGGGCGTATTTTTCGATAAGATACTCGCCTACGAGGCCAGCGTGCCAAGCGGTGCCGCACGCGACAATTGTGATGCGGTCAATATGGCGGATGGCTTGGCGGGAGAGGTTAAGACCGCCAAACTTGCTGATGCCTTCTTCCATGTCCAGGCGGCCGCGGAAAGCGTTCTCTAGGGCGCTCGGCTGATCGTGAATTTCTTTGAGCATATAGTGCTCGAAATCTCCGAGATTCGCGTCTTCGTCTTTCCAGGAAATCGTGCTGATTTCTGGTACGACCTCAGTCTCCTCGAAGGTCGTGATGTTGAAATTGTCATGGTTGAGGGTGACGATCTGGTTATCGTCGAGGTAGACTACCTCTCGCGTCCGGGCGCGTATGGCGCTGGCGTCGCTAGCGAGCATCATTTCGTTTTTTCCGACCCCTAGTATGAGGGGGCTTCCTTTTCTCGCGCCGAATAGTGAGTCAGGGAGATCGGAGCAGAGGATGGCCAGTCCGTAGGTGCCTTCGACGCTGGCGAGGCTGGTTCGGATCGCTTTGTTGACGCTCTTGACGCTGATTTCTTCGCTCTGCTGCTCGAGGTTGTAGGCGATGAGGTTCGAGAGCACCTCGGAATCGGTTTCGTTTTCGAAGGTAACGCCTTTGGCTAAGAGGGAGGTTTTCAGCTGTTGGTAGTTTTCGATGACGCCGTTGTGAACGAGAAAGATCTTCTTGTTCCAAGAGGCGTGTGGGTGCGTGTTGGGCTCCGTGACGCCTCCGTGGGTTGCCCAGCGTGTGTGGCTGATGCCGAGTCCCGAATCCTCAGGTTCTGTGGTGAGGGCGGCGGCAAGGTTCGCGACTTTACCCACTCGTCGGGTGGCCTTAATCGAGCCGTCTTTTTGGCGGATTGCTAGTCCGGCTGAATCGTAGCCACGATATTCGAGACGTTTGAGTCCGTTGAGAAGTATAGGGGTCGCGTTATCATGACCGATGTATCCGACTATTCCGCACATAGTTTAAAATCAAAGCTCTAGTTCGAATTTGGGATGCAATTTGTTTGCGTCCCAATTCGGGGTTTAGGGCCGAGATTTCAGGGAGTGACGGAGGAAAAGTCGAGTACAGCTTCTCGCTAACGCTTGATGCCGAGTCGATCGATCAGTTCGTAGAAGGTCGGTCGGCTGATACCTAGTTCGGCTGCTGCTGCGGTGACCTTGCCTTTGTGCTTTTTGAGGGCAGCCTCGATCATCTCTTTCTCTAGGGATTCGCGAGCCTCTTTGAGAGTCGTTCCAGACGGAATCGCTCGGGTGCTAGGAAGCTGCAGATCTTCGGGGTTCACCTTGTTTCCCTCGCTCATGATTGCGGCGCGGCGTACTCGATTCTGCAGTTCTCTTACATTACCTGTCCAAGGGTAGGAACGAATGCCTTTTAGGGCGCTGGCACTGAAGCTCAGGTTAGAGTTTCCTGCCTCTGCGGCGAATCGCTTGAGAAAGCTCGTGGCTATAAATTCGATATCCTCGCCTCGATCGCGTAAAGGAGGAAGATTGAGTTCGACGACTGAAAGCCTAAAATAGAAATCCTCGCGAAAGGAACCGTCGGCCATGCCTTTTTTCAGGTCCGCGTTAGTGGCCGCTACGATTCGGGCTTTGACAGGGATTTGCTCCCTTCCTCCAACGCGCTCGATATAGCTTTCCTGCAAGAATCGGAGTAGCTTCACCTGGACGTTGAGCGGAACTTCGCCGATTTCGTCGAGGAAGAGGGTTCCGCCGTTTGCTTGTTCGATTTTGCCGATTCGTTTCCCGTCCGCGCCGGTGAAAGATCCTTTTTCGTGTCCGAAGAGTTCGCTTTCGAGGAGTGATTCCGGGATAGCGCTGCAGTTTATCGCGACGAACGGGCCGTCTACTTGGCTGGAGCGATTATGAATGGCGCTTGCCACCATTTCCTTGCCGGTGCCGCTTTCGCCGAGAATCATTACGGGAGCATCGCTTGTCGCGACTTTGCGAATAAGGCCGAAGACCTTTTGCATGGGTTCGCTTGTTCCGAGCATGCCTTCGAATGCGTCTTCGTTGAGCTTTCTTTGCATAGCGACGTAGTCGCGTTCCAAGTCCGCTACGTAGTAGCAACGTTTTAGAACAAGCTGGAGCTCTTCGGTATCCACCGGTTTTGACATGAAGTCGTAGGCGCCGCGTCCTATCGCCTCGAGCGCGTTGTCACGTTCTCCTTGTCCGGAAATAATAATGACCTTGGTCGCGGGCGAGATTTGAACGATCTCTGCGAGGGTGTTCATACCTTCGTCGATGAGGTTGGGTCGAGGCGGTAAGCCGAGGTCGAGCAGTACGACGGGAGGCGAGTTTTCTTTGAATGCTTGGAGGGCGCCTTCGCGGTTGCCCGCTTGGAAAATTTCGTAGTCCGTACCGAGCGACCAACGCATTTGGGTACGGATTTCTTCGTCGTCATCGACGATCAAGAGCTTGGGTTTCGGCGGCATGTTCGAAAGAGGAATTTTGTGTCAGGTTTTCTTACAGTATCTGCCTAACAATCGGAATATGAAGCTTTTTCTGAAGTTGAGTAGGGGAAGAATTAGTGAGTTTATGACGAGGAGTGGTTCGTCTACCGCGAAAGACGCTAAAGGGCGCGAAAGAGTTGGGATGTGGTGATCCTAGGGGGTGTGAATGGAGTGATCCGGCTCTGGGGATTTAACCGCTAAGGTCGCGAAGGGATCCTGCAATGTGGGGTTCGAACGGCTAAGTTCACTGCGGGCGCGAAGGTGGTTTGAGGTTGGATTATCGCGACCGAGGTCGCTTCCCACAAGGATTTTGGGGTTTGGCTCTGGGTTGTGGATTTTGGATTTCGAATTTTGGGTTTGGGATCTTTTTCTGGGTTCTGGATTTCTCGAATGCTCTAGATTTTGGATGTAAAAAGCCCGCCGTTTCGAAAACGGCGGGCTGTAAGTTCTTTGGTTGGGAGTGTCAGATCAGGTACGTCTTGATTTGATTTTCCGATTTAGGACTAGGACGAGGAGAAATACGGTGCCGAATAGGCTGAAGGTGGAGCTTTGATCCGGAACCGAACTTGCGGTCAATTTCTGACCGGTATTTACGCTTCCCTTGGTGTTTTGAATGGGGCCGGTCCAGGTCCCTTTACCAGCAAATCCTAAAAATTGGAGGCTTTCTTGGTCGGTGTTTGAAGATGATTCTTGCACCCCAATATCAACGCTAGTGATAGGAGCGGGTAGTATACCGAAATTAGTGCTGAGGACTCCTTCGTAGCTTATGAATTGAAGGATCGAAGTGCCGATCTTTAGGGCGAGACCGTCGTTGGGACCGTTTTGTATCCCTGAGATATCAACAGTACCGAATCCGAATCCATTGGTTATGTTGCTAATGACTAAACCACTTAGGTCGCTGTTATCGCTGTACGTAACATTGCCTGAACTAGACGTTTCGACTCGAATTAGCTCCAAGCCTGACAAGGAGGCTCCTGATTTTACGGCGAGTTCGACGAATTCCTCTTTGTCAGCGCCGGAGTTATCATAATGGATCTCATTGATCCAAACGTCTTTGATGGAGATGGCGTGGAGGGATGATGAAGCCAGAACAGCTAGGATAGTGGCGAGACGCAGCTTCGCCACGAGGTGGTTGTGCCTTTTCATAGTTAGAGGAGGATTTGGATTATCGTTAGGATGCGATTCTTAACGAATCGGTCATCGGGCGGATGGGGAATTGTCCGCCAATATTGGGATATACAACCTAATGGTCAAGTATTACCTTTAGGTATGAAATAGCACTTATACTTGTAGTGGTCTGGTTGAATCTGTGCTGATATCTGTTTTTCACGATTTGGAGCTGTGGCAGCGGCCCCGCAGTTCTCGTAATCTGCGCGAAGCGATTCAAGGAGGAGATCGATTCAGGCTCGTAGGGTGAATCGGGAGGGTAGAGGTTCCTTCTGTCTGATAGCCAAGGGCTTAGTACGAGCGACGGGGGCTTTGGCTCGACTGACTAAGCTAAGGGTAGGCGAATCGAGAAGGTGGATCCGTGATTTTCTCTGCTCACTACGGTTATCGAACCACCGTGGGCTTCAACTATCATCTTGCTTTGAAAAATACCTATACCGAGACCGCTTTTCTTAGTGGTCTTGAAGGGGCGAAAGAGAGAGGAACGAATAAACTCGTCGCTCATCCCACAGCCGCTGTCGGTCACGTTCAGAACTGCGTGCGACCCATCTCGTTCTGTTCTCAGTGCGATTTTTCCATCTTCGTCGATTGCCTCGCAGGCGTTGATGACGAGGTTGAGGATCACGCTCTTAAGCTTGATTTTGTCAGCTCTGATTTGGAGGTCATCACTCAGGGAGCTTTCAAACTGAACGTGACTCGGCTGTTCCCACTCTTTGATTGCGTGGTTTGCGAGCTCGGAGAGGTCTAGCTTTTGAGGTGAAATCTCAAGCTCGTGCCGGACCTGGCTTAATCGGTTGATCAGGTTCGTGATGCGTTCGCTGGTATTGCCGAGTCCTCTCAAGGCATCTGCTCGAAATTCGGGGTTGTCCCAATGCTTCGGCATATTCTTGAGCATCAGGTTCAAGGTTGAGACGGCGTTTTTGAGATCGTGCACGAAGAAAGTCGCCATCGTCTGAAAGGCTTCGATCTCATTGGATTCTTCAAGTTTTCTCGTGAGAGCGGCGCTGAGAAGGCTGGCGGCAACGTGATCACTTATGCAGCTCAGTGTATCGAATTCCTGTTGGGTGAATTTTAAGGTGTTTGTCCTGTCTCCGAGCACCATAAATCCAACGACCCGCTCCTGCCCGGTGAGCGGAACGAGAATCCGATTTCCGCCTTTTGGGAATCGGCTTGTATTTGAAGCAACAATGGTCTTGGTCCAGCTCTCTTTTTGCTTGTCTAGATTGATAGGAGCGGGGTGGGCGAGTAGCTCTTCGGGAATGCTTCCAGCTTCGATGTGGGTCGCTTCTGAATCCAGATTTTGGTCGGTCTTCTGATCGGAGGATGCCGCGAGCAGAAACTGGGTGTTGCTGGGTTCGAGGAGCCAGATGCTTGTGAGCTTAGTGTCGAAGAGGTTGGAGAGTAGTTTTGTTGTTGAAAGGCAGATGTCCTTTTCTCGAACGCTTTGAGACGTGGCATTGGTCACCTTTAGCCAAAGCGTTCGATAGTCATAAAGGGGACGTTGGAAGTTTCTACTGACGAAGCGGCGAACGATTTGGCGAGCGCGGTCGGATTGAACGAGGAGTACGAGTCCGACGAGCGCGATCAGGATGAGAAAGGTCTGGATTGCGAAGGCCTGATCGCCTCCCAAGTGTCCAATTACTTTTGAGAGTACTCCGACGATGATCAGGTAGGCGCCGGCGAGCGATATAACAACAGAGCCGCTGATAATTGATTGCGAGGGGTATAGATCTATTTCGAAACTTCCTCTTCTAAGGAGTGACCGACCGACAAGTAAGCAACAGATAAGCAGTGCAGCGGCGTTCACTGACTCTAGATTTTGGTCAATCTCTTGAGCCAATACAATTTGACTACTGGTAAAGAATCGCGCGGCGAAAAGGGTTCCCATGCCAAAAAGCATGAATTTGATTTTCCAGCGAAGGGTGCCGACGGATGCTCGATAGGTTCGTTCCAGGCCTACCAGGGCGCCAATCATCGAAAGCAAAAATACTATATGCAGGAAAAACCCAGCCCACTCAAGATGCACGCTCCATTGGAAGGGCAACAGTGGATCCTTCGTTAGCCGAGCAAGATGATCGGGAGCCAATAGAACGAGGAGAATTGGTACTATAAAAGCTAATACAATTATAGGAAGTCGCTTGCCGATCTTTTCCTTAACGTTGCCTCGCGAATAGGTGGCGGCGAATAGAAGCCAGAGTCCTGGCAGAAATGCGCTTGCTACAAACCTCCAGCGAATCAGTTGGGCGATTTCGAGGGGTTGATTGGCTCGAATTGCAAGTCCTGTCAATAATTGCTCTACTGCGAGGGCCAGCATCCCCAGTGAGAAACTCCATTGGGGTAGGGTGTGACGTTTGCTGAAGGGGGCGAAGGCTACGAATACCGCCGCCAAAGCAGCGCTGGTGTATGAGAACAGCTCGGGTAGGTTCAAAGTATATAGTGAGGTTGTTGTCTCCGCAAAAAACGCGAAGATGCTTTGTCTCTACATTTCGGAGTTTATTCTTTGCAGGGCAGTGTTGGCGCTTTCGCTGAATTTCGATGGGAGCCCGTTCTCTATCGCCTCAGTGAGTAATGCTTTGGCTTGCTCCAGTTTGCCCGTCTCGACAAGAGACATGCCGTAGTAGTATGTCCAAATAGGAGACGTTCGCTGACCTTCTGGAATTAATACAAATTGCTGAACCGATCTATCGTACTGTTTTAAGATGTATTGAGCGATGGCTTGTACAGCGATGACTCTCGGCGTGTTTCCGATCGCCGATCGGCTCTCTCTGGCAAGTCGGTATGCTTTAGCCGCTGTCTGTTCAGAATCTAGAAGCAGGGAGGCGAGCTCTAGTTTGGCCTGAGCTTGTTCCGGATAGTCCTTTATTATTTCCTCATAGGCGACTACAGCCGGGGATGAGTTTTCAGATCCTCCCATTGATTTCGCTCTTACTAGACGAGCGACTAAATCGTTCGGGTTTAGTTGCTGATCAACATCTGGCGTGGCGCTCGATTTTAATGCCAAAAGCCCTGAGCTTACGTTTTGCGCGTCCTCCTTTTTAGTGCCCCCATTGAAAAGGTTGACGGCTTTGGTGGCCGAATCAATGGCATCATCTAGTTGTCCAACTGCTATCTTAGCTCGCGCAGATTCTAGTCGTACGTCGGCGTTATTAGGGAGTTGACGTTCCACTTGGCTGAAAAGGCTGGCTGCCCAAGTGTAGTCCCTCGCTTGATAGGCGACTTTCGCCTGGGCGTAGGTGACTTCAATATCGTTGGGCCTTTGTATCTCAGCCGATTTCGTCAGTTCGATCGCTTCCTCTGTCGAGCCAGTCTCTGACAGCGCCAGGGCGAGGTTTAGCTGAGCGAGCAAATTCGTCGGATAGTCTCCAAGGGTTTTGCGGAACTGTGATATGGCGGCCTGGCTATCGCCTTTTTCTCGGTTGATGATTCCAAGTTTGACGGTTGCGATGGGGTCGTTGTTTGCGCTCGATTCTTCGAGGATACTCAGGGTTTCATCGCTTGGATTGGAGGTGTCTATTTCGAGTATTTTTAGTTTATGCAGGGCGTCTTCGCGTCCATTATATTGATCCTCGCCTGCGGTTGCGACTCTGAGAGTTCTTTGGGCGTCGTCGATTTCTCCAAGCGCGTAGGATGCCGCTCCTACGTGATAATTGACTTCTGCATTGTCGGTTAATCGTGAGAGTGAATCGAGTAGAAGAGCCTTGGCGCGAACAAATTCTTTCCGCTGATACAATATCCAGCCTAGAGTGTCCGCTGTGAAAGGGCTCGTAGGGGCTACTTTTCTGGCGCTCTCTGCGAGTTCTAGCGCTTTGTCTGTTGGCCCGTCTTCAATTGAAATGAGATATGCTAGGTTGTTTAAGGCCGCCAAATTCTGTGGAGCAAGGTTGAGTATTTTTCCATAGGATTCCCTTGCTTCCTTATAATTTCTTTCTGCCTCGTAGAGACTTGCGAGGCTGGTAAGTGTTGTTATGTCCTCGGGATTGTTTTCGAGTATAATATTAAGATGCTCGAGGGCTTCGTCTGTTCGGTTTAGCGATAGGTAAAAGCGGCTTAATAGTGTATGAGCTATTCGGTTTTCAGAATCTAGTTCGATAGCCTGTTTGAAGGAATCCTCTGCTTCGTCTCGTCTTCCCATGGCATTGAGAATTTGAGCTTTTATCACGTGTAGAATACTTGTGTCGGGCGCGAGCTGGAGTGAGTCGCTGATACGTTGAAGAGCGGACTCGTAACTTCTTTCGCTTAAGTCTAAAGCGGTCAATTGCTCGACTGATTGGAGGTGCAGAGGGTTTGACTTGAGGGCGGACTCGAATGCTCGACGGGCTTCGTCTCGATTTCTGCTTCTCAGTTGAGTGATGCCGGAGAGGTAGCTGATGTCAGGTGTGGATTCGGCTTGCGAATCGATCTCTTCGTAAAGGGCAAGGGCTGCGTCATAGTTACCTTGTCTATTGTAGGCTTCTGCTAGCAGCAGTTTCGCCTCAGAAGATTCAGGACGATTGGCGACAAGGTTCCTCAGAGTAATGATTGCTCCGCTAAAGTCTCCTTCCTCACTCTGCAAGCTTGCCAAGAGGATAGCAGTTTCGATGCTGCCCGGCGCGTTAGCTCCAACGAATTCGAGAGGGGCTTTGGCCTTCGTTTTCTGGTTGTTCGCGATGTAGGCGAGAGCTAGCTGGTAATTGGCCTTTACGTCCTGAGGGTAGAGCTCAAGCATAGAAGTTAGTATGGAAATAGCGGCGTCGTAATCTTTGGAGCTTGCTGCAATTACGCCCTTCAGCCTCAAGGCGGTGGGCTCCATGGGATCGAGTTTCAGGACCTCAAGATTGAGTTTTTTCGCGTCCTCTATTCGATTTGCTTGAGCGTAGAGTTCGGCAAGCCTTGTTGCGATTGGAATGAAATCGGGAATTTCATCGTTCAAAGCTTCGAGGTAGGCGAGGGCTTCATCAGGCTTCCCTAGTCTTTTCGCGATGTGGTCGGCGTAGGCTGCTCGTATGCCTGTCCGCTTCGGGGTGTACTCTGCTGCCTTTTCCAAGGCCTCTGTTGCAGCTTCGAGCTGACCTTGCGACATCGCGATCGTGAATTTGCCGCTATAGGCGGGGCCGAATTCTGGGTTCAGTTCGAGTGCTTTGTTTAATCTTGTTTCCGCTGATGTTAGCGCTTGGCGCTTAATGTCCAGAAAGGCTCTTGCGGTGAGAACCGCAGGCGACTCTTCCAGCTCTCTCAGGATCGCGTCCCCCTGCGATAGGTCGGCAAGGCTTTGGATCGAATCGGCTACGATCAGTGGCGCGTTTTCGTTTTTAGGGTCGCGGGCTAAAATCTTGGCTGCTTCTTGCCTCGCTACATCTGGCCGCCCAGCGATGAGGAGCAGTGACGCATGTTTTACTAGAACGCTTGTGTTTTCAGGGTCCAAGCTTTGAGCGGCATTCAGAAACGGGAAGGCTTCTCTGAAACGTCCTTGGTTAAAGTACAAAATGCCCATGCTCGAAATCGCTTCAGGATTTCGATTGTCGGCCTTTAGCACGTTTTTGAGTTCGATTTCGGCTGCGGGATAGTTTTCCGCCTCCATGTAGTCGCGGACTTTCAGAAGGGTGCTTTCGACATTTGGCTGTCTCGAGCAAGCTGCAGCAAGTAGGACAATAACGATTAGAGCGATAGTACCAGATAAGCTAGCTACTGGGCGTTTCATCTTGATTTTATTGGTTTGGATAAAGTGTTCTCAGGGTGAGGGTCAGGCTTGGCTCTGGTCTTTGTTACTCGATCTTTCGGATCGCCAGAAAAGGTACAGCAGGGCAAAGAGTGGAATGAGGGTGACTACGAAGAGCGGTTGCCCGCCTCTGTTGTGAAACCATCCGTGGATTTGTTCGGGACCGTACTGGTAGCAAAGTTGTGCCAGTATTAGGATGCGAATTCCGTTTCTCGCAATGCCGAGGGGAATCACTAGGAAGACGATTACCGCTCTCTTCCAAGGCTTTTTAAGAAACAGGTAGGAGCCGACTAGGCTTGTTATAAAAAGTACCAGCGTCGATCTGATGCCGCTGCACTGCGGCGCTACTTCCATGTCGATAGTGGGCATCTCAAAGATAAGACCTGTTCGAAAGATGGGAACGCCGGAGGTTTTGATGAGCCAGTACGCAGCATCCGCGGACGCGTGCTGGAAAAAGGTCTGAATCGCGATTTTAACCTCAGGGTGGAAAGGTACTAGAAAGAGAAGTAGGAAAATAGGGAAGATATTCGTTCTGACCGCATCCCTGCCGGCAAGGGCGACTATGGCGCCGATCAGAAAGCTCACGTATGCTCCCATGGCGAAGAATAGATACGCTTCGCGTTCGTCTCCCCCGCTTGGGTCGAGTTCTCTTTGGATGAATAGGGTTAAGAGCGCAGCTCCTACTAAAGCTGGAACGATCGCGAGAGATCGAAGGGGAGAGGAGGCTTTGGTTTGGCCTCGGTTTTCCCAAACGAGGTAAAGTGAAACCACAGGTATTAAAAGCGTGTGCGAGTACAAGTCGCTGCTCATAGCCAGTTCCCAAAGGTGGAGGAGCTGTTTTCCGAACACTGCAGAGAGTAGGAGGATGGCTCCGATCAAGGTATATGAGAGACGCAGAGGCGGCACTATCTGCTTTTTCTCGTTTTCAGGGTCCTTGGAACTAGCCTCAGGCGCTTCGGATCGGGGGTGCTTCATTTACTAGGGACTGGCGTCGGTATAATTGGATTCTTCAGTACTTGTCACAGATAGAGCTCAATCTGCCAAGCAATTCGTTGCAGGGCTTTTCATCGCCATTTTCTGCGAAAAGCTCAGCGGAAAACGGAGTAAATCTGATTTTATGGGTAATATGCCTCTCTGCTTGGCTCGGGTGTCCACTGTGATTCCGGCAGGAAAGCTTCTCTAAATCCCCTCGAAACTGTCAGAAAACCTTACAATGTCGGGATTATTGGCTTAATTCGCTCATTATCAGTGCTTTATGAATGGGTGAGTTTGCTAAAGGCACGAGTTGTACGGTTTTACTGACAAAGTACAGGACTACATTTTGCACCTTAGCCAAAGATTTCAAATTTTGTTTCCTATTGTAAATATCTGTTAGTTAGGTATTTACTGGTAGCATCGTAATAGTGTCTGAGTAATTCTCTCTGAGTTGGCATACTCAATGCGTTAGTACAGGTCCAAACACAGAAATTTAAACCTTAGCTCAATTATGAATAAACTAGTAAAAACAATTATCGCGGTGGCTTCTCTCGGCGTAGCTTCCGTAGCTAGTGCGGCTTTGATTCCAGCAACTGGCACAGTCCACCTTGAAAACACTCCGTATGACGGCGGCACTGGCAGCTACAACATTGGCGGTGGCGAGTTTGAAGCCACGATCGCAGGCTTTGGCACTTTCTACACCTTCTGTGTAGAGATCAAGCAATCGATCGACCTCCCAGGAGACTACGACTACACGACCTCTAACACGGTTGATTCCCAAGTTGACCCAATCTCCAAGGTTACGGCCTATCTCTACGAGCTGTTCGCAAAGGGTTCTCTCTACGCTCGTACGCTCAACGCGGCCCATGATGAAATCGCTGGTTTCTTGCAGGCAGCAATTTGGATTCTCGAAGACGAGGATTTCTCCGGCAAAAAGCAAATTGCCAAGGATAAGTTCTTCAATGTCGCGACCAATCCCTTCATCCTACAGGTAGTTTCTAAGTACGGTACTCTCGCCGGAGCAAAGGCTGACGATGACCAAGGGAAGGTCAAAGTGCTAAACCTAACGATAGGATCCGACAAGTATCAGGACGTTTTGGTCTACGTTCCAGATTCCGGTACCACATTGGCCCTTCTTGGCCTTGGATTAGCCGGACTCGCCTTGGCTCGCCGCCGCCGCTAGTCGGAAAGGATTCGCTACAGTACAGTTTCTCTAACCCGGACGCTCTGAAGCGTCCGGGTTTTTTGTGTCCTGCCTCAGTGGCTAAGCTTGATTTTTTTGGAATGGCGCGGGCATGGACCGGAAGGGTCCTTTTTGTAAGGATGTAAGGCGAAGCAGTCGGAATTTCGGTTCTGCTGCATGGAGTGATTCCTCTATTCTGAACTGTACGATTATTTTTATAAATTATTGTTTATAAGTGTCTTATGATCGTTTTAGGAGGTTTCTTCGTTTCGGGTGGCGCGGCGGTTGGCGCGCTTGCTGCAAAAATGGAGGCGAAACTGAACCTGAAACCTCTTTCGGATCCTAAACAACACATGAAAAACGCAATCAAGACACTCGTAGCCCTGGCTACATTAACATCAGCCACTGCCCTCAACGCGGCACTCATTCCCTCTAGTGGAACTGTGCACATGGAGAATACCTCCTACGATGGTGGTGTAGGCAGCTACAACATAGGCGGCGGAGAGTTTGAAGCCACTATTGCTGGCTTTGGTACCTTCTACACCTTCTGTATGGAAATTGATCAAAGCATCGTCCTTCCTGAAGACTATGACTATTCTCTTTCGAACTCGGTCGATGTGAACGGAGACGTCATTTCCAAGGGCACCGCTTATCTCTTCGAGCTCTTCACTAAGGGAGCCTTGTATGCTCGCACCCTTGATGCGGCACACGATGAGTTTGCCGGTTTCTTGCAGGCAGCAATCTGGATACTCGAGGACGAGGACTTCTCTGCTAAAAAGCAAATTGCCAAAGACAAGTTCTTCAATGTCGCTACAAATCCGTTCATCGCAGACGTAGTCGCTAAGTTTGGTTCTCTCCTCGGCGCAAAGGCCGACGACGATCAGGGTAAGGTCAAGGTGATGAATCTGACTATCGGTGGGACAGAGTATCAGGATGTATTGGTCTATGTGCCAGATTCCGGTACGACTTTGGTTTTCCTCGGTTTCGGCCTTGCGGGATTGGCGCTGGTTCGCCGCCGCCGTTAGTCAAGAGATCTAGCAAGCAAATACTTTATTCAGGCTCGGACGCTCTCGAAGTGTCCGAGCCTTTTGTTTGACGAGGACAGTTGGCAGCTTTGGTTCGAGATGAACGATATTGATGCTCGATAAACTGGTTTTTATCCGATTTTAAGAAGGAATGAATCCCATTGGACGTTTTCAGAGAGCCTGGAAAAGCAAGGTTACCAACCAGCGCCTCTACCGATCGGCCAAAGTGAATGAGGACGCTGTTTTTATTTTGGGAGCTCCGAAAAGCGGCACGACGGCAATTGCGACATTGTTGAGTATGGCCACGGGAAAATCGCTGACATCTGATTTCAAAAGGGCGATCGCTAGACCAACTTTGCAGGCGGAGCTAGCCTGTCGCCTTTTGTCTTTCGAAGATTTTGTCGATCTGTATCGGTACGAGTTTTCAAGCGATATAGTAAAGGAGCCGTTTCTAAGTTTTCAATTGGATGATCTGGTCGGTCGATTTCCCAACTCTAGGTTTATCGGAATTGTTCGGAATCCTTTTCAAAATATCCGAAGCATACTCAACCGCCTACAAATACCCGGTACTCTTGCCGATTTGAGCTTTGAGGATTGGAGTGAGCTTCGGAAGGTTCCCGCTTGGAGGATGTCATTGCAGTCGGAGCTGCTTGGTTACCCGGCGGCTCATTATATAGACGCGATGGCTTTTCGGTGGCGTCGAGCCTGTGAACTAATGGCGAAACATTCAGATCAATGTTTAGTGGTAAAATATGAGGATTTCGTCGACGGGAAGAAGGGATTTGTGGGTAGACTCGCTGACGAGCTAGGGTTTCCGGTAGTCAATGATATTTCAGCGCAAGTGGATATGCAGTTTCAACCAAAGGGTAGTCGGGACGTAGATCTAAACTCCTTTTTCGGCGATAAAAACTACAGTCGTATCGATTTAATCACGAAAGAAATACGTCAACAGTTTGGCTACTGAATGGCTGTTGAGAGTTTTCGTGGCCAACGCTTTCGCGAGGTTGCCTCGCTTTCACATAAACTCCGCCCATTCCATAGGATATGAGTTCAGTAGCTTTTCATGTACTTAGGGTAGTCATCTCCAACGCTGAACAACAAGTCCAGTATTGAAACTGCGTGTTCGAAGTCGCCCGCAATTTGAGGGTACTCTGGATAGCCGCTGTAGTCCATCCATTCCAGCTTTACGCCGTTGGCCTCGAAAAGTTCTTCCTGAATGTAGGATTTAGCTGCTGGCCCGCAAAGATAGACGTCTGCCTCGAGCTTTTTGCAGAGATCAATTATTCGCTCTTGCTTGCCCTCTATTAAGCTGAATTCGCGGCTATCGTAGATTGGGGTGTTTATTTTTAGAATGTCGCATATTCCTTCAATAAAATGTCTGTTTATGCGAGATAGTTTGTCTTCTGGGGTGGTCTCGTAGAGGTCTTTGATTCGGGCTTTAAACTTTTTGAAATAGGGAGCTTTGGAATAGTTGGAACTGATCATACCCCAGTGCTTCTGCTTCCATTTGCTATCAGCAATATGTGTTTCGTCGATAGTCTGCTCTGTGTGCTCGAGTTTGACGGGAATAGTCAGCCATTGGCAGGTGCCGTTCAGAGTCTTGATTCGATTGCGGTTACGCCAGTCGCCTTTAGTGTATTGAACTTCGTCATAGATCACGTATTTGTCCGACATGTTGATCATGTCGAAGTTACCTTTCCAAGGGATATAGTTGGATTGTAGTAGGGCGATTTTCATGCGCGGTTGGTTTAAAAGTTTACTTCAGTGGGCGTGAAATGGTTTCACTCGTGAGTTTTTAGCTGTGAGAATGAGTTTATTGCGCTGGTTTAGACTCTGCTGAGTTTCTCCTAAACAAAATTAGCAGCTCCTTATGCTCTTTAGCTCCCAGAGCTAGGGCTAGGGCTGTGTAAGTCAATATGCCCGTGAGCATAGATGCGGATAGGCGGTGAAAATATGAGAATTCAACTAGCAGATAGTCATGAATGATGATGACAACTGATGCCATGATTACGCTAGAAATGAAATATTTGTATATGTTCAAAAGTATTTCTCTTAGCTTTAGATTGATTAGTCCCCCCATGAAGTGGTACAGGATAAAGTAGTTAACTATAGAGGCAATGAGGTAGAATGACGCTAGTCCTTTTAATTCACCTAGGAGCAATCCGATAAACATCATTATGATTGCAAATGATTTTGTGTAGATTCCAACGTGAAACTGAAGTTTGGTGGCTCCTTGGCTTAGGAAAATGTTTCCGTTCAATGTAGAAAGTGATTGGATTGCGCCGATTGGAGCGAGTATCTTCAAAATGGGAATTGCTGCTTCCCATTTTTCGCCCAGTAGTACCATTATAAAAGACTCAGATACGGCTAATAACCCAAACATTGCTGGGAATGTGAGAAATGCAATTAGTCGGGTAATTCTCAAATAGATACGCTTAATTTTATCCTTATCGTCTTGAATAGCGGAGTATGCGGGAAACATAACGCTGCTAATTACCCTGCTTACGTTAGATATTGGCTTGAGCATTAGTGTGTATGCTCTTGTATATATACCTAGTGCAGAATCTCCTAGTATTTTCCCGATTAGCAAATAGTCGGCGTTTCGTCTCCAGTAGTTTAGGATTTCTGTTCCTACTAGAGGTAGGGTAAAGTTGAGTAGCTCTTTGATTGAATCTTTTTCGAAAAGAAATGCCGGACGCCATGACGATGACAGCCATAGGAACGCAGCTGTGACGAGAATTGCTACATAGCTTTGGATTATGATGCTCCAGTAGGAAAAACCTAGGTAGGCGCAGATGATGGCGGCAGTCCCAGCAACCAGTGAGGAGATGTTGGTTATGAAAGTGATTCGTTTGAAATTCATCTTCCTTCTCAGTAACGCGTTTTGAACCATGGTGAATGATTGAAGGAAAAGGGTCCAAGCGATAGCGATGGTGACTGAGGTTAGTGAAGGATTGCTGTAGAATTTCGAAACCAGAGGAGCGCACAAGCTCATCGTTACGGACATCAACAGGCTGGCAAAAATATTGATCCAAAAGACACTGCTTAGATGTTTGTCGGATGTGTTTTTTCTTTGTATTATTGCGCTCGCTAAGCCGAAGTTGACGAAAATATTCGCAAATCCGGTAAGTACCACAACCATGCCGACAACTCCAAATTCTTCGGGAGAGAGTCTGCGAGCTAGGATTATGCCGATCACTAGGCTTATTGCCTGAGAGAGGAACTGACTCAATGTGTTCCATCTTAGGCTTGATGTAGTGATTTTTTTGAATTGGCTGGAGTCCATCTATAACATTGTTTCGATAGATTCGTTATAAGCTAGCGTTTTGAATCTTACCTATTTCTGCTTTAGTCGTAGTGTTGGAGTCACTTTCGCAAGCGATTGGTTGCCGTAACCTGCGTAATTTTTTTGAAGCCAGAGATTGAAGTAATTTCCGTATTCGTTTGATAGGCTTTTGATTTGGTGGTAGTATTTTTCTTTAATGAAATCTATTATTTCAGGTGGGCAGGTTAGACTTTTTGATTGGTTCGATATTTTATTTGGGGTCGAATCAGAGTCATTTATGCTGATGTTTCCATCGCTTATGAAGTCAATGACGTCACGCATCAAGCCATCTGGGTCGGTTTTAATCGCGTCGAAAAATACGATAAGTATCTGGTTTTTCGGGAAAACCTTAGAAAAGTTACGAATTGTTTTTATGTAGTCTGATCTTTGTTGTTGGGAATCGCTATTAATAAAATCGATTACGTTTTTGATTTGGGATGTTGAGTTGTGGAATGTTTTGCTGTCCCTTTGGGAAAATCTGAAATGAGACCACGCCCTGTCTATAGGGTCTCTGACTATATAGATAATTTTTGCCTTAGGTGACATTGAGTGCATACGCGTTATGTCTTCTGGGTCCAAAATAGCGTAGCTTGGAGTGATTTCTCCTGTGTATTTTTCAGAATTTTTTAATAGTCTATTGTACCAATTGTCGTTTGGGTTTGTTGTAAAGTAGTAGCGAAGGCAAAAGGATAACTCTTTGAGTTGAGGTAGTGAATTTTTGAAGTCCTTAAGGGCTTGTTCTCGAACGCGTTTGTTTTTGAACCTTTTTTTGAGTGGAATGCCGATTGGACTCCTGGATGGGTATTTCAATGCCTTATCGAAATAATGTAACTCTTTCACGGGAGGTACTAGAAACTCTTCGCGCAAAGAGAGCTGGTCGTGTAGCCATGTTGTTCCAGCTTTTTGCGCCCCAATGCCCCAAAAATTTATAGATGAATTCATTTGGTATAGCGTTTATGTACGAATTGACTAGTCGTAAGTTTTTTTGAGGGAGGATTCGGGGGAGTTTTTCTTTGAGTTTGTTATAATATGGAAAGTGTTAGTTGAATCTCTGTGGGCGACGGGACGTGATTCGTTGTTAGGCCAATGGGTCTAGAGCTTCATGTTTAGATGCTCATCCATTTTCTTGATCGACTTGATGAAGGTCTCTGCTGCATATGCCTGAGATAAGATATTGCGGTTGGTAAGTTTTTCGGTGTCTGAGAGACTTACTAGCTGCTTTGGGCTTTTTAGGTCGCGTTCGATAGAGTGTATGATGCACCCCAGTTTTTGGAAATAGAGCAATGCGGGGGAGCGATCGGAGATAAAGACGCGCGTGCCGTACCATAGGGCGGTGATGATATTGCCGAGGGCCTGTTGCCTGTAGTGGTTCATGACAACGACGGAACTTTCTGCTATGAGCCGATTGTAGTCGTCGAGGGGGAGGTATGACTCGATCGATTCGAATGAGGCTCCAAATAGCTCGTTGGCAGACGTTTTAAGCGCGTCGCGGTATGTCGCGTCACCATAGCTGAGGGGGCATTTTATAGTGCCCTTGAAGCTGAGCTGCTTCAGCAGTTGGAGGGCTTCCAGATGATTGTTTGAAGGTGTGGCGGAGTTTCCGAGTAGGATTTGGTGCTTCTTGGGAAGCGTTTCGCAGTTGTCGGTCTTGAAGTCCTCGATGGTGTAGTAGCTGAAGTTTAGCCAAAGGGGTGCGATTTCGAGCGATTTCTTTATCGCTTCCATCTCGTTGGGCAAGTGGGTGGCGATGCAGTTGATGCGCTGAAACGCCGCGCGTTTGTCGCGGGCTCTCGGATTCTGGGCGCGGTAGGCGCGGGAGAGTCTGTTTTGCAGGAAGGCTTTGAGCCGCTTCAAGGGGGTGCTGCGTGCATCTCGCGTTTTTTTGGATCTGGGAAGGTCTAGGGTGAGAGGGCCAATCGTGGATTCTTTGAAGAAGTGTGGGTCGTTGTAGTATTCGGCTCCGAAAAAAAGCCAGTAGGCGGGAAGCTCTGCCGGCAGGTTGTTCGCGAGGAAAATTTGTGGATGGGAATAGAGGTTGTGGAAGAGCACTGCTCGGTAGGCGGTCTTATCGATGAAGGCGTGCTTCCACCAGGGCGTATCGTGGCTGATAACGCGATCTTTGTCGGGTCGCAGCGTTTTAACAAACTCGAGAGAATTTTCTCCGTTGCGTTGCCAAACCCAAAACCGATTTTGTCCAGGAAGAGCTCTTTCGAAGAGGGAGATTCCCCGGTCGATGAAGCGTTCATCGGCGGCAATGTGGAGGAGGGGTTTCAAAGTGGGAGCAAGGACTGAAGTTTGGACGGGTAAACAGTGAATTCAGTATCGGCGCTAGAGAAGCGTTCGAACTGTGTTTATGGATTAGGACCTAGGTGTTGTCTTTGCTGATCTGCATTTAGGAAGCGCTTCTTGTCGAACGGGAATTGGAGGCCGCGGTGCCGCGGATGTGTTTTTCCAGATTGGCGAGGTTCAACTGGTAGAAGATGGGCAGCCGGACTAGGCGTTCTTCAAACGCTTCGCTGTTAGGGAGGCTAGGAATGGGGTAGCGCTCCTTGTAGTAGGCGCTTCTGTGTAGGCTTAGGTAGTGGAAAATGGCGTGAATACCGTTGGATTTCAGGTAGGCTATGAGTCGGTCGCGTTCTGCTGGCGTCTTGCAGACAAGGTAAAACATGTGGGCGTTGTTGGAGGCGTATTCAGGGATCTTAGGCAGATCGAATTCGAACTCGGGAAGAAGTGATTTTATATTTTGCTCGTACCAGTCCCAGATTTCTTTTCGGCGATTTTGGATATCTTGCAAATTTTCTAGTTGAGCCCAAAGGAAGGCGGCCAGCATGTCGGAGGCTAGAAAAGACGAGCCGGTGTCCATCCACTGGTATTTGTTTACCTCGCCGCGAAAGAGCTGGGCGCGGTTCGTGCCTTTTTCCCAGACAACCTCGGCCCGTTCGATGAAAGACGGATCGTTGATGGCGAGCATTCCGCCTTCGCCGCACTGGATATTCTTGGTTTCGTGAAAAGAGAAGCAGGCGAGGTGTCCGATGGATCCGAGCGGCCTGTCTTTGTAGTAGCTGTCGATGGCTTGGGCGGCGTCCTCGACAACGTAGAGCTTGTGGCGCTGGGCAATGTCCATCACTACATCCATTTCGCATGCAATGCCTGCGTAGTGCACCACGACGATGGCCTTGGTTTTAGGGGAGACAAGGGCTTCGATGGAACTTTCGTCGATGCCGGGGTGGTCCTTCCTGGAGTCGGCGAAAACAATCTTCGCGCCTTGTCTGGCAAAAGCGAGCGCAGAGCTGACGAAGGTGTAGGAGGGTACGATGACCTCGTCGCCTGGCTCGATGCGAAGCAAGAGGGCGCACATCTCGAGGGCATCAGTGCAGGAGGTGGTGAAGAGGCATTTCTTTATGCCCCAGCGCTCCTCGAAGAAGTTTTGGCATAGCTTGGTGTAGCGACCGTTTCCCGAGATGTGACCGTGGGACACGCCGAGTCGCATATACTCTACTTCCATGCCTGAGAGGTACGGCTTGTTGAAGGGGATCTCGAAGTGGGAGGCGGAGGGCATGTGTGAAGCGGGCAGTGGATAAGCCAGAAGCGCAGTTGGTACTATCAGGTGATATCGGTCCGCAGCGCGAGAAGATTAAGACTATTCCGTTTCTAGCCAATCGCTTGCTGTGGAGTCTTTTAAGGTTGCAGTGCTCTGTCTTGTCTAGGTCGTACTCGCGTGCTGAAAATTGCTATGATGAGCAAAAGGGTTTTGACTATCAAACAATGTGAATGAACAGACGTTTAACCGTCTGCGGGATTCGCGGTTTCGGTTAAAGTGATGTGTCCTAACAAAAATGGGCACGGCGTTTTGTTTAACCTAGGGATTTTCTTGGCTTGGTTCTGGGTCGCCTGTCTTTTTCCTGGATTGTCCGGCGAAATCTTTCCACCTGCAGAGAGCAGGGTAGCCGATAGCTGGCCCTTCGTTCGTGACCCTTAAGTCACGAATTCAGGTCATTGCTAAATTCAAAACCAGAAAGCTTTGATTTGAAGGCCTGCGTGTCAGGCCAGGGCTTTTTTGATTTTGGCTTCGTTTTGAGCGAGCTGGAGGTCGGCTTCGGTCATGATCTTGACGAGCTCCTTGAACTTGACCTTGGGCTCCCAGCCGAGCTGCTTCTTGGCCTTGGCGGGGTCGCCGATGAGAAGATCCACCTCGGCGGGGCGCTCGTAGCGCTTGTCGTACTCGACGTACTTCTCCCAGTCGAGGTCGAGCAGGCCGAAGGTCTCCTCGACGAACTCCTTGATGGTGTGGGTCTCGTTGGTGGCGATGACGTAGTCGTCGGGCTGGTCCTGCTGGAGCATCAGCCACATCATCTCGACGTATTCCTTGGCGAAGCCCCAGTCGCGCTTGGCGTCGAGGTTGCCGAGGTAGAGCTTCTCCTGCAGGCCTTCCTTGATGCGGGTGGCGGCGCGGGTGATCTTGCGGGTGACGAAGGTCTCGCCGCGGCGGGGGGACTCGTGGTTGAAGAGGATGCCCGAGCAGGCGAAGAGGTTGTAGGACTCGCGGTAGTTCACGGTGAGCCAGTGGGCGTACATCTTGGCGCAGCCGTAGGGGGAGCGCGGCCAGAAGGGGGTGTCCTCGGTCTGGGGGACTTCCTGGACCTTGCCGAACATCTCGGAGGAGGAGGCTTGGTAATATTTCGTTTTGTTGACGAGTTTGGCTTCGCGGATCGCTTCGAGGATGCGGACCGCGCCGGTGCCGACGACGTCTCCGGTGTACTCTGGCACGTCGAAGGATACGCGGACGTGGGACTGGGCCCCGAGGTTGTAGATCTCGTCGGGCTGGAGGTCGTAGAGGAGCTTGACCATCTGGACGGAGTCGGCGAGGTCGCCGTAGTGCAGGAAGAGCTTCACGCCGTTGACGTGGGGGTCCTGGTAGAGGTGGTCGATGCGGTCTGTGTTGAAGGTGGAGGCGCGGCGGATGACTCCGTGCACTTCGTATCCCTTCGCGAGGAGGAGTTCTGCGAGGTAGGAACCGTCTTGTCCTGTGATGCCGGTGATGAGGGCTTTTTTCATGGTATATTCAGGTGAGAGTTGGAGGAGAATGGCCGGAGATGGCCTTTAAATCTAGTGTATTGGCTCTAGTATCGACGGGTATTGGAAACACATTTGAACTTTCTGATGAATTGTTCTCGGCAGTGTTTTGATTTTGTCCGTTTTGTTCGAAAATTCGGAGGAAGATTGCCTTAGGGAAAGTTCTTCAGCATTTGAAACACTCAACGGTCTCGAAGAAAAATATCGAATCAATCCTTTTCTGAAACGGTCGAATCCTACGATACAAAGTTTGTTTAGAATGACTATTAAAAGGCTTTGGCATAGATCGTGCGATGTTCAAGGAGTTTTATGCGATCGGGAGAATCCTCAAGGGGTGGAGCATTGCACCGATAAACTCCCTAGATTTGTTTTCCTTCTTCCAACTTAACGTGACGATTATTTGATGACTTCAGCGACAGGGACCGTAACGAATGCTTCTGTTAACAGGCGGAGTCGGCAGCTTGATTTCCTGCGTGGTATAGCGATTTTACTCGTTTTGATCATTCATATACACCTCGAGATTCCGGACATGCTGATTCTTGGGCCATTAATAGAATCTCTTCATAGAATTGGTTGGGTCGGGGTAGATTTGTTCTTCGCGTTGAGCGGTTTTTTGGTTGGCGGGCTCTTGATAACAGAGTTAAGCACATATGGTACCATTGATCCAAAGCGGTTCCTTGTGCGTCGCGGTTTGAAGATATATCCAGTATATTATCTTTTCTTCGCGTACCTTTTTTTCATGCCAATGCTGAAAGCTGCTGTCGCCGGGGAGCAATTGGGTTCGGTTTTTAGTGAGTTGTGGCTGAAGTATTGGCCTAATCTTTTATTCTTGAACGGTTATATTGGAGGGAATCCTATCGGGCACACCTGGTCATTGGCAATTGAAGAGCACTTTTATTTGTTGTTGCCATTTTTCCTTCTGTTTTTCTCTCGTTGGCTTTCTATCAAGATGATCACGGGCTTGTGCGCAGCGATTCTTGTGCCGGTGGTGGCGTATCGTTTTTATGTCGTCTATGGATCGCAGGTTAAGATTGAGATTATGAGGGAAACTCATTTCCAAATCGATGCGTTGTTTGCCGGGGTTGCCATTCGAGGCCTTGCTGAAAGTTGGCCAAAGATTTTCAGTCAATTAGGTCGCTATCGCTACCTTTTAATTCTGATTGGTTCTTTCAGCTTTTTTTGTATTCCCTATCTAAGCAGAGATGAGAAATTTACTTGGGGATACTTGATTACGACGATTGCCTCGGCTGTAGTGTTGATAGGCACTTACCAAATGAAAATAACGGATGTTCCGGCAATGTTTAGAAGGTCAGCGGGCAAGATCGTTTCATTGCTTTGCTGGGTCGGTACATATTCCTACGCAACGTATATCTGGCATGTGACGTTCTATCGCATTATGGAACGGCAAGTGGAAAATGTGCTCGGATACGAGAAGTCAGGTCCTTATGCCATGCTGCTGTGGATCGCTTACAGTGTAGGGATTGCCACTCTGTCCGTATTGATAAGCGCATTAATTAGTCGCTTAGTGGAAATTCCAATTTTGAAGTTTAGAGATCGATTCTTCCCTTCCCGATCTACGTCAATTCCCCAAATAACTGAAGGACAGGGTGCCCAAAAAAAATCTGTTGAGGACGTCACCGAACTTAATAGTAATTGACTGTGCGATGAGCTAACAAGAGTCTATTTGCATACGAAACCTAAAGAAGATTGAAATGTTTAAAAAGTCTCTAGTAATTCTTTCGCCTAGCGGTCGGCTTGGTAATCGTCTTCAGACGAGTGCGAATGCATTAGCTTTTTGTGAAGAGTACGGCCTTAAGGCGAAGCTTTATTGTCTTTTCGGTTATGAAGGCAAAATTGCCTGTACTCCTTCTGGAGCGATAGGGCGTTTCCAAGAAAAGATTGGGCGCAATTTTTATTATCTCATAATGCGTTATCCCTCACTCATGGCCATGTTGGGGATCATTGTTATCAATAGTACAAAGAGGGACCCTGTTTTTTTGACGAATGAGGAAGTGAGGAAGAAAATTCTCGATGCGCGGGTTACTGTAGTCGTGGGATATTACATTTATACTGACTTCAGTTACTTGGAGAAGCATGGGGACGCTATTCGCAAGAAATTAGCTCCTGTCTTGAAGGATTCGGATGTCAAACATATGGAATCTGTCCACGATGGGCAGTTTGGCAAAACTGTTGGGATCCACATAAGGCGAACCGACTATATTGATTACGTGGGTGGTGAATTTTATTTCGAGATTTCTCACTATGAATCAGTTGCTAGATCTGTAGCCTTAAACGCGGACGAATTGAAAGTCAGATTTGTAATCTGTTCGGACGAGGAAATATCAGAGACTGCATTTGCTGGGCTTGATTGGGTGCGGGGTCCCGGGTCGATGATGGGTGACCTATATGCGCTTTCTACCTGTGACTACGTAATGGGCCCTCACTCGACCTTTAATCGTTGGAGTGCCTATCTTGGAAACAAACCTCGCTATCAGATTAGTAAGAAGAGCGAGAACGTGGGTTTTTCTGACTTTGAGAAAGTGAAAAAACTAGGGTAACCTTTTTTCAGGGCGCGAGCATGGCCGAAACGGCGATCATTTCATTTTTCATGTATATGATGCATCGCAGCTGTTGATCTAGCTTATGCGTATGAAGAGTTGATAGGTATGAGAAAAGATTCTAAATTTTATCGAGACGTGAACGCTCGTGATGTTTAATTTTTTAAATTTAGTATGTCGAACAGTTGTTGTTTTTCCATTTCTAGGGAGAAGTGGTTTTTGATTCTTTCAGATGCTGCTATAGAGAATTTTCGGTACTGCTCTTTGTTTTGAGAAAGATTTAGGATGTTCTTAGCCTGTTGAGCTATATCCAAGGGTTCGCATAAGAAACCAGTTTCTCTATCTATTACGCTTTCGGAAATAGCACCTGAAAGAGTAGACAACACGGGTAGTCCGTATGACATAGCTTCTATGAAGGTCACGCCGAATGCTTCGTCGCGCAAGGTAAGAGGACCCGTTTGATTGTGAGTGATAAAAGCGTCGTGGCTCTGGTAAAGCTCTTTTGCTTGAGAAGCGTTTACTTCGCCAGCAAACGATATTCTGTCTTTGTATTTACTCCTGCGAGCTATTAGTTCGCAGGCTTGGCGGAGGCTTCCGTCGCCAGCGATTGTCAAGCAGCCTTCAAACCCGAGCTCACAGGCCAGATCGAAGGCCTGGATTGTCATGTCAGGTCCTTTAAAGTCAATCAGCCTGCCGAGGTAAAGCAACTTGAAGTCGGTCTTGAGAGGAAGGGTGCGCGGCTCTGGTCTATGCTCTGGCATAGGGCAACCAAAGTATTTGGTGACGATTTGAGAGTCTTTTACGCCTTCTTTTATCAAGTATTTTCGAGTCGCCTCTGAGTTGGCTATTAAGGTTGCTCGCGTGGATAGATCTAGAAATGCCTCCTTGTACGCGGGAGTTCTGATTGTTTTGTAAGGGAAACTGTCGCTCCGCGCCTCTAGTTGAAAATCAATTCCGTGAACATGTATAAAAACATCACCTGGAAAAGGGTCCCATGACGATCTTGTCTTAATGGCGAAATCGGCATAGTTGATCAGTAGCTTTGTGGGGACTTTGCTCTTGCGGGCGTGGTCGACTATACTGGGGAAGGGTGTTTTTTTAGATAAGTTGAATCTTTGCAGCAGGAACTCGAAGGGGCGTCGTTTGTCGTAGCAGGGAAGCACTGGGATGCCTAGATAGTGTCTTTCCTTCGAATGCCTTGTCACGATTGCGGCAAGGTGAGGATGGAGCACCTCTATCATGCGAAGAATCCAAGTTTCCGAAGATCGCTTCCAGTGAGGAGTTACGAAGAATGTGCTTCGGTTTGGGTCGATATTCATGCGGAATTCTGTACGTGTTTAGCGAAGTTTGCTATTGGTTGCATAGTTTTGACCGCGTCGGGTGCTCGTCAGTAAACTGTTGGCTAGCGAGTTTCATCACTTTCATTTCCGAGTAAAAGGCAACGTGTTGCGTGCCACCATCTTCGAAGTCTTGAGCGAATTGAGTTGTTTATTGGGAAAGCTGGGCGGTGTTTGTTTGTCAAAATCGCTAAGCCAAAAGGATGGATTCGAGCGATCAGTTCAATTGCTTCACAAAGAGGCTTTTCGTATTTGAGTAGGTTTTCTTTGTTCGAGACTTGGTATGGTTGAAATCGAAGTTGAATGCTGTAGAGGTGAGTAATCTTATCGAGTACTTGGCGACCATGCCTCTGTGAGTTCTCTAGCGCGATGGCGTAAGCACGCAAAATTTGGCAATAGGATTTCGCCGAGTCAGTTGATTGGGTGGCGCTTGTTTCGTGTATAACATAGCTGTGCAGCGTTTGCTGGATTAAGCGAACGCGCTTTGCCTGAAGAAAGCATTCCAAGTTTACGAGATTGTCTTCGTTGGTATCCTGTCGCCAGCGAAAGCTCTTTGTCGCTGCAGGAATAATCACTTCTCGCCGATAGAGTTTGTTCCATAAAGCGCCGGTGCCAAGCTCGAAGCTGCAGTAGCGTTCGAAGCACGAGTCTGTGATGAGTTCATCCTTTTCGAAAAGAACCTTTGGTCTGAGAAACTGGCGGTTTGAGGTGACAAGATTGGTTCCACATATCGCGATGTCTAGATCGTCGTTTTTGCAGGCTTCATGAAGCGTGGCGAACATGGTCTTCTCTGCAAAATCGTCGGCGTCGAGAAATCCGATCCAAGGCGCAGATGCAGCGCGCAGTCCGGTGGCTCTTGCTTCGTGGACACCTCGGTTTTTTGGCATATGGATGACTTTTAGCTTAGTCTGCTTTTCAGCTATATCATCAAGTATTTCGGCTGTGTTGTCGTTTGAGGCGTCGTTTATGACTATGATTTCAATCGATTCGAGTGTCTGGCCAAATAGAGTGTCCAGCGATGCTTCGATTGTCCTCGCGGAATTGAAGACAGGCACGATTACAGAGACTTCAGGGATGATTACCATTGTTCTGAAGAAGGTTTGAGACGAGCTCCCGGTCGTGTAAGCACGGTAGTATTCAAAAGTTCAGTATTCTTCCACGGCAGATGCTATTTTGTGGAATGTAGTTTAGGGGCATCATCGAAATTGTAAGCTGATCGTTCGAAAGGGGTTGCTTTGGCGCAAGCGGGATTCCTAAGGAAACGAACTAAAAAGACTAGCGTGGTTTTGAGGCGACCCATCGTTAAGGGTGTCGTTTTTAGGCCTTCGATTGCTTGGTAATAGGCGCTCGCGTAAAGTCCTTGCGCATAAGATGTTCGCGCACGGTACCAAATGTGGTCCCTTCGTTCTTCGTCGGAATGGGACCAGAAGGTATGCGGTGGACACTCCCGTTTGTTTTTCCGTTGCCATTCAGTCGCGAAATATCGGGCGTTAGCGGCTTGCTCGGTGGCGTGTACGGCGCTCACGGATTTGCTCTGGGTCCGATAGTATACGAGATGGGCTGGGATATTCGTTACTGATCCCTTTTCGGCCAAGCGAAGCCAGAGATCGAGGTCCTCGCAGTGTTTCGCTTCAGGGCGGTAGGCTCCCACTTCTATTGCTTCTGTGCGTTTGAACATGGAGACGGGGTGGGGGATGATGCCACCGAATCCGGCGGATAGAGATTCGAGAATAGTCTCCTTCTCTATAGGTTGGTTTTCCTTAAAGAGGATTCGGTCATGTTCATCGATTTTGATAGACCGCGCCCCGAGGAGCACGAGGGTGGGATCTTCCTGGAAGCGACGGTACTGGTGTTCGAGTCTGTCGGTGAAATAAATGTCGTCAGCGTCTGCTCTTGCGATGAGCTCGCACTGGGCGAGTTCTAGTCCCTTGTTGAGGGTAGCCACCAAGCCCATGTTTGGGTGCGAGACGATTTTGATGCGGTTATCTTGTTTTGCGTATTTCTCTAGAATAGCGAGAGAACCGTCTTTGGAACCATCGTTCAGAGCGATCAGTTCAAACTTGGCATATGATTGGGCAAGCAAGGATTGTAGCGTTTTTTCAAGGTATCGCTCGGCGTTGTAGACAGGTAGCAAAATGCTGATCATGGGCGCTATAGCACTTGTTGTTTTTGCTTTCTGTGGGTCCATTTTTTTGGTTGTCGTCTTCAGATTTTGGATACCTTTTGAATGCTGAGAGGAGCTGGGGGCAGGAAGGCGAGTCGAGGCGCCCAGGTTGAGTGGGACCTGATTGGTGGGTTGTCAGTCGCCTAGGTCAATCGTTCCCGCAGGGGACAGAGGGAGTCTGTTATCAGAAGACTGTCGTCGTTGTAGCAGCTAGGTTCGATCCCTAGCTCTCGCATTTTGTCAAAGACCATGGGGAGTATGGCTTGAACGGGAGGCACTGAATTCACCTCTGCAGCGGTGGGGTGTATGTTGTTTTTTTTCTTAAACGATTCCCACATGTCGTGCAGGTGGGTATCTTGCTGGTAGCGTTGGTCGTAGAAAGAGCTAGCGCTGTTCAAGTCTACGCCAATCATGGTCACCTTGGGGGCGATCCGATGAACGGTAAGGAAATTGAGAATACAAGTGAGGCTTCCTCGGTGATAGAACATGGGCTCGTCCGGCGCTTGCGCCCAAGGGTGATCGCCTTCTCCGTGTGGCCGCTTGAAATACATGGGCTCGATGCCCTCTAGGCCCCAAGTTTGGTATTCTTCAGTTAGGACGAAACGTGGTATGGGCTTGTCGAGATTTTGAGAGACGACCTTCAATTTCTCGGCCATGACGCGACTCGTCGGGAAGTGGATATCGGATAAGGCCGTGTAGGTTGGCCAGATGCCTATTTCATCCCAGTAGATGAGGTATTTGTTCAGAGCGATCGACGCGCTCTCTCGGATGACCTTTCTCTCGGCGGGAGTGAGCTTTGCGAGCGAGGCTCCTGAGCCGAGTAGAAAGATCTCCTCATGCATCCATCCATCTGGCCGGCGCGGCATGGCCGCGGGCTTGACGTTTGAATGGACGATTTTGTTCATCCAGCCGAGGCACTCCAGTCTGGCTTCGTTTTGGAAGGCTTTGGTTTGCGCTCTTTCGATGTGCTTGAAGTTCCAGAGATCAACATGCAGGTCTCGATCGGTTAAGAGCCGGTAGAGGATCTTGGCCGTCTTGTATCGAAATCGGTAGCCGAAAGACATCTTGTATGGGTTGAATCTACTTGTCTGGGAGGTACGAGAAGAGGTGTTTTCTTCCTATACGCGCTTGAGCTTGTCTCTCTGGACAGCTTCGACATCGAGTATTTCGTTTGTCTTGTAGGCGAGGGCCTTGTGGACGTTTTTGATGTCGCGGCAGAGGCGTCGCAATCCGTCCGGCTCTAGCGAGGCAGCGTGGTCGGTGCCTTTCCAGGTACGGTCGAGGGTGTAGTGGCGCTCTATCCATTCCGCGCCGAGGGCCATGGCTGCCACGTCTGCGGCGATACCAAGGTGGTGTCCGGAGAAGCCGATGTGTTTTACGCGTTTGCTGAACTGTTCGATGAGGCGAGTTATTTCGAAGAGGCAAATATCTTGGAACTCGACTGGGTAGCCTGATGTGCAGCTGTACACGACGGTGCGCTTGGCTGCGCCTTCGTCTTCGAGGAATGAAATGATTTTCTCTTCCTCTTCTTGAGTGGTCATACCAAACGATAGGTGGATTTCGCCTTCGTATTCACGAGTCAGAACTTTAAGCATCTCAAAGTTCAGGTTGCAGGCGGAGGGGACTTTGATGAGCTCGGGCTTGATTGTGACGATTTCCTTGGCGGATGTGACTTCCCAGACCGAAGTGCTGTAGACGACGCCATTTTCCTCGCACCAAAGCTTGAGTTGTTTGTGCTGATCGAGGTCGAGTTCCAGGTATTCGCGGTGCGCTCCGTAGGTGGGTCCGTAGGCGTTTGCTGGGTTGGGGTGCGGCGCGTTGTACTCCTCTTCGGAGAGGAGTTCCTTCGGCGTGCGTTTTTGGAATTTTACTACGTCTGCTTTGCAGAAGTAGGCGGCGATGTGGATCATCTCTTTGGCGATGTCCATGTCTCCCTTGTGGTTGCAGCCGATTTCGGCGATTACTTTGGGTTTAATGGGAGCTGTTGTTGTCATAGTATGTATAATTGGAATTAGACGGTTTCTGTTGGGATGCTAATGTCATTAAAAGCCACGTAGGCTAGGACGAAAATTTGCAGGAGATGATTTTTGCGTTATGGAGTGGTTTAAAGGAATCTCTATATATTGAGATTTTATAGTTACTTAGAGAGGATGAGGTCTACGAGTTCGCGTACGGCTCCGTGGCCGCCTGGCTTTTCGAGCACGAGCTGAGCGCATTCAGTCACTTCTGGATACGCATCGGCAACGGCGACACCGCATCCGGCGTGTTGGATGCAATCGATGTCGTTTAGGTCGTTGCCGGTGTAAACTATCTCGCTCCACTCTATATTGCGGTCTGCCATCCAGGTCTCGATGGCGGCGACCTTGTCGTCGATGCCTTGCAGGGCAGGGACCTTCATTTTCTTGGCTCGAGTGGAGACGACTGGGTTTGGCTCCTTGGAGACGATGAGAAGCTCCAGTTCTGGGAAGCGTTTGCGAAGTTCGTTGAAGCGCAGTCCGTCTGAGCGTGAGCAGGCTACGGACTCGATTCCGTTTTGGTCGACCCAGACGCGGTTGTCGGTGAAGACTCCATCGAAATCGAAGATCAGAGCTTTTAGCGGGGTCGGAAGGATTGAGTGTCGTTGGCGCTGGATGCGGCTCTTTAGCAAGGACTCGCAGATCGTCCAGTCATGAGGATCGTCAATTTCCCAGGCTCTTTCGGCGGGTACGCAATTGAGCAGTGTCTTTCCGAAAAAGCGATGTTGCGACTTGCGAAAGCCAGCGGTCTTCATGACGTAAACGGCGCCGTTCTCTCGGTACTCGGGCTCTAGATCTTGGCGGCGTGGGCGAAAGCTTTTGTCGTGATTGACGCCTACAGCCCCATCTTCACCTGTTTTCCATATGAAGCTGTGGTTGTTGACGGCGGTGAAGGCGGAGTCTGCGCCCTGCTCGGTGACAAGCCGAATGGTATTGTCGATGTCCTCAGCGGTAGTGAGGGGGGATGTGCACTGGAGAAATACAATCAAGTCTGGACGGTAGTCCTCGTTGGATTCGAGCCAGTCGAGGGCCTGTATGAGGGCTGACTCGCTCGATGCGGTATCTCCTGCAATGGCGGCTGGACGGAGGAAGGGAACCTCGGCGCCGGCAGCCCGCGCGATCTCGGCGTAGCCTTCGCTGTCGGTGCTCACCAGGGTGCGGTCGACTAGGGTTGATTCTACAGACGCGGAAACGACATGGGCGAGCAGCGGCTTACCGGCAATAGGGCGGATGTTTTTGTCACGAATTCCCTTTGATCCGGAACGGGCTGGAATGATGGCAAGGGCTTTCATTTAATCGCATTCAGAAAGTCGCGTCTGTTTTGTAGGCTCGTCGCCCATAGGCTTTCCTGGCTTGTTCGGATTTGCGCTACAATGGTCTCGCTCTTTTTCAATAAGTGCTCTGCTCGGTCGATCATTGCGGAGGTAATGTCGGATTCGGAGTGTATATCTATTCCCCATTCTGTATGGCCGATGTCTTGCAGGAACCATGCTAATTTGTCGTGGCTTATCAAAGATATGGTGGGGATCTGGCATCCAAACGGAATCATTTGCCCATGCCCCCTCATCGCGAACATCATATCAATGGATTTATAGGTATTGATGATTTGTCCCGGAGTTTGGCGGTGCATGTTGACTAGCGTATAGGGAACGTTTTCATTTCGCATGAAAGCGAGGCATTGTTGGTCCGTCTCATCATGAAGAATAATATGTATATCATTCTTTTCGCTTAAGGCTTTAGCCGCTTTTGCGAATTGAGTAAGGATCTTTATTTCATTGCCTTTATATCGAAGGTCGGGTCGATCGAACGCGATGTTGATTCCTATGCGTGGTCTTTTGTTTTCGGGCTTCTCTTTAAAGTGTTCTGGGTAAAGTTGCGCTAAGACTGTGGTGAGGCAAGGTTGATACCGGACCTTAGATTTTAGCTCTTCTTTCAAGTAGCTTTTTACTGACTGAACGCTACCATTGTTCCTGAGTCCGAAATAAACGGATTTTTCGGCGAGCGCGTTTACGTTTTCGGTAAAATAGGGGCCAAAGTCATCTTGCCCTCGAAAGCGATTGTAACCCACTGCGAAGAGGCATATGGGTATTTCTATTTCTCTAATTGTCTCGGTTGGACAAGCCCATTGCCAGCCGCTAATTTGATTTGGATTTGTATCTCGCAGGAAAAGTCCTCCTCCGCCGATTATTATCCCGGACTTGTTCTTGAGCTGTTTTTTAAGCTCTAAGTTTTTGACTCGTTTGTGAGCGTGCCTGTTCTCGAAGGTCAGTTTTTCTTCATTTCTGAAGAAATCTTGAATGGTGATGGGCAGTAAGGTGTCGCCTGCGTTTCCTTTGTCCTGAAAGTATGCGATGTGCAGAAGCTGAGAAGTAGATCCGGAGTGCGTTTTCGACGAAGGTGAGAGGGTAAAGCTATTTTCCAAGTCTGCTTGTTTCGCAATAGTTTTGAGGGACTCCTTTGGTTTCGTAGCTATCTGCTTTAAAGATTTCTTGAGTGTGTGTATTGAGTTCATAGTAGACTAGATTCTAGCTCAGCAGGTAGCTGGCTATACTCCCTTTGGATCCTTTTACTCTGATTTTTGTAGCACTGTTTACCCAAAGGTATTGCTTGGGGCTATTTACATCACATAGGTGAAGTCTGGCTGGGTAGTTTCCTTGCTTAAGCTGAAAGCTCTCTATTGGTAGTGATATTGTGTTTTTTCCTTTTTTAATATCGATCCTGATTTGCTTGTTGTGCGAGTTGTATTCTGCCACGGCTGTGGCATTGGCATCTAGGAATATTAGACGGATAAAGCAATTGGGTATGTCTTCTGTGGAGTCGACTAGTAGTTGTATTTCTACTGGATCATTGGTCTCGATTACATCGGGTTTTGCCGAAAGAGAGAACTCTGTAATGCATTCGTCTTTAGCTACTACTGAGTGGCTTGTCTGCCCATTGTTTAAATCTTGATCTTCAAAATATTGGTCAAGGATTTTGCTGGTGTCACCGGAGTTCAGTTGAGACCCTTTCTGTAGGTATAAGCAGCTAGTGCAGATTCGTCGAATCTGCTCTTGATTGTGGCTTACGAAAATAACAGCTGAATTTGACATTAGGCTCGTGATGCGACTCAAGCATTTGTATCTGAACGCGGCATCGCCGACAGCTAAGACTTCATCTAATAATAGTATATCTGGGTTGAGCGAGCTTGCTACTGCAAACCCCAGTCTTACGCGCATTCCTGAGGAATAGCTTTGTACGGGAGCGTTAATTGAATCTGGTATTTCAGAAAAATCTACGATCTCGTCATATTTTTCAGCGATTTCGGATTTTGTTAGTCCCAGCAGTGATCCATATGAATAGATGTTCTCGCGACCTGTTAGCACAGGATTAAACCCGACTCCCAAGGCTATGAGAGCCCCAACGCGACCTCTTGTTTCGATGCGCCCAGTGTCCGGTTTTATCAGTCCGTTTAGCATCTTAAGCAGGGTAGTCTTTCCGGCTCCATTGTGTCCAATAAGTCCGAGGCATTCCCCGCGTCTGAGTTCGAATGAAATTCCTTTGTTGGCCCAAAACTCATGCTTTCGCAAAATCGGTTCGCCGTTTGAGTCGAGCTTACGCTGGTTTTTTATCGCGAACATGTCGGAAAAGCAGTCGCCAGCACCATAAATCAGTGAACGCTTAAGGTCGCGGCAAAATATTTTCCCGACGTTTTCTGCCCGAATTAAGACATCGTCTGATTGTGGGGCTATTGCTTTCTGGGCTTCAGTGCTTTGTGTTTCTAGCATTGTGCAGTGTCGTTGTTGAGAATTATAGACTAGCTAGGCATCCGCTCGATGAGGCGCGGTAGGACTAACTTGAATGCAAGCCAGCTGAAGAGGAAAAGTGCGAATGATATAGGTATGAAAATACTTATTTCAAAAAGTTGAGTTTGTTGTTGTCCGAGTAAGCCGTGTCGAGCGGAAGTGAGTAGCGGACTAATTGGATTCCATGAAGATAAAAAGCCGATAATCCCACTGTCTCTCGGAGGGTATATGATAGGAGAGAGAAACATGAGGAACTGTGTGATAATTGGTAGACCACGAACGATATCAGTATAGAGGCTTCCTACTATGCTTAGGAGTATGCCGATTGATAGGCTTAGCGTGAGTAAGCTTGTGAAAGCTACTGGAAACCAAAGCGCGGCCAATTGTAGCTCGACTTTGTAGAAAATCAGTAGCGAAGCTAGTATTAGCATGCGAATCATGACATTGAAGAGGAGCAGCCAAATACTAGCTAATAGGATAGACTCTCGGGGGAAATTGATTTTTGAGAGTATGCCTTTAGCCTTACTCATGCCTAATCCTGGATTCATCAAAGCCTCTACCACGGATTGCCACATCAAGGTGCCGATCATGACAAAAAGTGGGTAAGGGACACCTGTGTCTTCTATCTGTACCGCTCCACTGCTTTGAAGAAAGATGAAAACACCGGCATTGAGCAGAGGTGGAGCGAACGCCCAGAAATAGCCTAGAAAACTTTGACGGTATTGAGCTTTCAGGTCCCTGACGAAAAGTTGCCAAGAAAGCTCCCAGCAGGTAGAAAGATCTTCGCTGAGGAGTCTAAAGAATTGCCCTGGATGGCGTAGGTCGCTGCCAGGTTCGTAGATTCGTACTTTTGGTTGTTCGTTTAGGCTCATGTGGTGTTTTCAGAATTGTCAGATGCAGCTAGATTGGCACCAGCTAGTTTTGGACCAGTTTAGTGGGGATGCCTGACTCGCCCCTAGGGGGTTCTTGCAGAGTTCATCGGTCAAGGTTTGGTAAAGCTTAGAGGAATTTGTTAAAGCAATTTTTAGTCACCCCTTCTTATTGTCGGCTGATTGCGAGGGGCTTTGATCAAAAAGAGAACTCTTTAGCTGGATGATTACGCAAGTATCCAGCGAGCGAGTGTTACGAGGCGGCGTCGATTCAAATAGGACTTCTTAAAGTAGTTTCTTGCTTCGGTTCTTTCTCCGCGTTGGGCAAAGTGCCCGGCGATGATCTTTTGAACGATTGAAAGGTTTGTTTTTAGCTGCTTGTTGATCTCTTTGGTCTTGGGGGACTCTATTTGCATCCATCGGCTGATTATTGCCTCCTTTGTCTGAAGGCGATATAGGCTTTTCATGTCGTGCTGCTTGGTGAGCCCGATGTTTCGTTCTGGTGTGCGGTCGATTTCGACTAGTGGTTCGTGCGACAGGCAGAAGTCTGTCGTCAGAGAGAGCCTGAATATTAGGTCTATGTCTTGGGCGACTCGGAGTTCAGGGTTTAGGGGAAATACTTGATTCGCGCAGTCTCGGTGCGCGATCAGGCTTTGCATGAAGATGCCGTTTGGGTTCTTGGCCAAGCTGAGGTAGGGAGCTTCTATCACTTCCGATTGGTGGAGCTCTTTGTCGAAGCCGCGAATCTGGAAGTTGGTCCGAGTGAGGCTTGGGTCGTTGATGAAACGTGAATCGGAAAAGCAGACCTTTGCGTTGGCATATTGGCTCAGCAGATTCATCTGGACTTCGAGTTTGTTTGGGAGCCAGAAGTCGTCTGAGTCGTTGAAGGCGATCCAGTCGCCCTCGGTGGCAGCGAAGCCGGTATTGAGGGCGGCGCTCTTGCCCTGGTTGTCCTGGTGGATTAAGCGGTACTTCGTAGCGCTTTCATTTTTCTCTATCCAATCTCCAATGACTGAAGCGGAGGCATCGTCTGAGCCGTCATCGACGATAAGAACCTCGAAAGGCGGAAGGCTTTGGCAAGCGATGCTGTCGAGGCACGCTTCAATGGTATCTTCTCGGTTGTAGACGGGAATGATAACTGAAATCGTGGAATCCGAACATGCTGCGGGCAGGTCCAGTTTCGGATGGGAAGGTTTGATGTGGGAATTCAAGAGTCTTTGCGTTCGGATCAGGCGAATGTCCGTGGAGGAGGGGGCCGTTTGTGTGTTAAGCTTCCGGTCATTCCTCGTTTGTCTCTACGTTTTGATTGTCCTATGGCAGCCTTCGTAGACAATGGGCCGGGCGCGTCGATGCGGAGCACGTGCCGATAGGCTGTCCACATGTCTCTTGTGAATAGTCTGATGCGATTCGAGCTGTTTTGGGCGGCGTCTTTCTCATTTTCCCAAAATCGGTCGGCGTAGTCGAAAAGGGCTGGATGGTTCCATGCTTCCTCCAGGTTCATGAGCCTCATGGCGAGAACGGTCCCTAGTTGCGAAGCTCCGACGTTTTGTCGGTAGTTGGCTTTCCATGCGGCGTTGTCGCGATTGCCGTTGCTGCTATGGTTGATGCCCCACTCGGCCATGCCCAGATGGCTTTCGTTGTAGGGTTCGGGTGGGCCTGCTCGATCGTCTGGATCCCATTTCGAGCTGTTCGTAGTAGCGATCTCGTTTTGGGAGACGTAGAACGTTTGTTGGTCTTCTTGAAATCCGAAAAAGTTGTCGGCGTCCGCGTACCAAAGCATTTCGTCGTCGTTCAGAGCCTTGGCTGCGAGGAGAAGGACTCCTTTTCGTCCGTGGTTGTGACCGCCGTTGTTTACCCAGTCTGCTCCAGACTTCGCGGCGCCAAATATATCGATCCCGTGTTGCACTAGGCGCAGGTAGAGGGCCTTTTTTTGTTTTTCGGTGTAGTTTAGCTGGAGAGCGAGTAGTCCTCTCGAGTAGGCGTAGGCGATCTCTCGTCCATAGTCCGGCTGGTTGTTGGAGGGATGAATATCTCTACCAACCCACTGAGTGTTCACCTCTACCCAGGCACGGTTGAACTCGGCTGCGATTGATAGAATGTGCGGTACGTTTGCTCCTTTGTTAGGCAAGTAGAGATTGTTCAGAATGGAGTAGTCTAAATCTTCGACAGTGCCTCGCGGTGACTTATCTGTGCCAGCGTAGGGAGGGCGGAATGAATTTGCAGGCGGGGCCTCCGCTACAATCGTGAGTATCGCTAAGTCTGAAATTTGCGGTCTATTGCTCTGGGTCGAGAGCGACCGAGCGGATAGGATGGAGGTTCCTGCTGCAAAGCTCGCGGGGAGAGTTGGTTCAATATTGAGATTGGCGCTCCAATGATGAGCGGAGCTATCGAAGCCCTGTCGTTCTGCTGGCCCAGAGGCAGGGTTGGCCATGCTTCCGTGTTGATCCCATCCGTTGGCGTCAGTCCAGGACGGGTCAATTTTGTTGATAATTACCCCTGCTCCAGGAGTGTTTTCTACGACGTAGAAGTCTCCGTTTGCGTATTGTCCGATCTGGTGGGGGGATTCGAAATGCCAAGTGATTCCATATTGGGAAACCGAGTCGGCCGGTTCGATTGGTTCTGGCTCTGGCGGAGTGTAATCTTTGGACAGAACATGATCGACGAACGTGACGGTAGGCCGTCTGTTGGTTTTGCTGCTGTCTCGACTCGTTATTTGGGCGGTGGGAACGCTGCTAGATTGATCGGCGATGAGATAGAAGTTCAATCGACCATCAAAATCGATGGATTCGAGAGACTCTTCTGTAACGTCAAAGCTGACCCAATCTCCAGCCATGGAAGGATCAATCGTTTGGGAGGTGACGAAATCGCTCTTATGGGGCGCGGTGTTCCATGTTACGCCGAATTCTGACCAGATACCGTACGCGAGGAAAAGGTCGATTTTTGCGGGGGCTGAAACTGACTCTACAAAGAAATTTACCGTGACCTTGTCAGCAGTGCCGATTTCCGTCAGGTCGACCGAGACGATCGCTTGGGGCGTGAATTTTTCGTTGGTGGCAGTCTTGATGATGAGACTCGATGCGCTTCCGAAATTAGTGGCGGCCTTGTCACTCCCCTCCACGAAGGTGTCGGCTATTATGTAGTCGGAGCTGGTTATGGTTTCGGCGAAACTCTGGACACAAAGCAAGGCTCCGCAGAAAAATAGGGTGATGGCGACACGCCACGGTCGATTCGCTTTTCTCGGTTCATTTGAATTTCTCATCTCTAGTAGTTTCGATCTCATTCGTGGCAAAATTAGTTCTATGGTGTAAAAAAGCTGCCCTGATTTTAATTTCACGAGCCTTTCATTCTTGTGGCCGCCGCGGTAGGGGCGATGGGGGCTGGCTTAGGTAGCTTTTCTCCAATCCTTGTGTAGGCCCAACATTCCCCTTAGGCGGTTCAGGTAGTCTCTTCTCCGGCGTCGCCAGCCTACGTGTTGTTTCGGATTCGGATGGGCTTGTTGGGCGAGCATGGCCATGTGTTTCACGCGGGCTGCCCATTGCGCAAGCGTAGTTACGTTGTCGTTGATGGCGCTGAGCGGACGGTTGGCCATGAAGTCTTCGTCGTTCTTAATTTCGCAAAAGGTTGATCTGGGGTCATCCATGTGCTCCTCGTGAATGAATGGGAAGTACCATCCGTTCTGCCAGCCTGAAAGAGCGGCGCGAATGCAGTAGGCTGGAAAGGATTCCGATTCGCCAAGCAGACCGTTCTGTTTTTGGCATTCGCGCCGGAGGAGGTAGCCGCTCCCCTGTACCCAGGCGTTTTTCATGATCTTGTGCCCTCCGGCAAATGCCTCTGTTTTCTTTTCTGCGAGTTCCGGTACGTAATCCTCGTCGTAGAAGCGCCAGGCGCCGATGACTCCGAAGCTAGGGTTGGCTTCGTGCGCAGCGCGCAAGGTTTGAGCCCATCCGATTGGTAGCATACAGTCGTCGTCGATCTTGCAAACGTAGGCTCCATCCGAGTTTTCCCAGAACCAATTGGTAGGCTCGCGCAGGCGCTTGTTTTCCGGACAGAGTTCAAGGCGGTGAAAGTTGGGATGATCTTGAAAGGAGCGAACGACTTCGAGGGTGGGCTCATGGGTGCCGTTGTGCCAAACCCAGACACGCATGGTGGCATCGCATGAATCGAGCAACGCTCCAAGGGCGCGCTTCGTGTACCCGGGGCGGTTGTAAGTGATCATCAGAATGTCGATGCGCTCGTTCATATCGTGATTGTTTTCGGCGTGTTTGTTCTCCAAAGGCTTTGTAATCCTAGCGCTCGCATTTCGTGGATTCGAATTCGATAGTTTCGGCTTTGTATAGTTTTCGCTTTATAATCCGCTTTAGGGTACCGAAGACGGATTGAAGCTTTTCCTTCAGGCTGAGCCCTCGCCACATTTCGAAAAGATGATAGCCGGAGAAGTCTGGGGTCGGCATTCCGAACAGACGCATTGCGAGGAGACGCCCCCAGATGGCGCCTTTCTTTCGAACCAGATTCATCTGGGCTTCGACCATACGCTCCGGGGGAACTTCGGAGATTTCAAGGTAACCGGCTGCTGCTGCTGCCTTTACGAACTCGAGCCCTTTCTTGTTTCGGGCTACGATGAGAGAGGATCCTTTGGCATCTTTTTCGACATCCTTGTACCACGGGTCGCCGCAGGAAATGTCTGCGGACTCGCCGCTGCCATCTGGCCAGAGGTGGATAGCCCAAGCCCTGAAGGCTTGGACGAAAGCCCAACTCTCTGCGTAAGTTGTCTGGTAAACAGGATCATCTGAGTTTCTGGTCCAGACCGAAAAGAGCCCAGGCCAGCCATTACCGCGATATTTGAGTTTGGTGACGTCCTGTGGCGAGATGCCTTGTTTGCGAATGAGTGATTCGGTGCCCTCGTAGGAGGGCGAGCCGGCGCAGAAGAAGGAGAGGGCGATGCCGACTTTCTCACTCAAGTCCGGTCGGACATTTTCGATTTTTCGGAGGGCGACGATTTCTGAGGGTTGACCGATGATAACAGATTGTCCGTTAGCTTTCTCGACAACTTCTAGCTGGTCCAAGAGCGAGGCGGGCGCGTAGCGCGATCCGGTACGCTCCAAAAGCTCCTCCTTGGATTTGCTGTAGGTGGTTCGGTTTCGAAGAGGACGAGTCGGGTCTTGTTCGATGTGAAGGACGCCTTGCATCTTCTCGAATTCGAGAGCGTATGCGGCCAAGGCTGTCAAGGCGCCTCCGGACGAGCCTTTGAGTCGGGTTTCGGGGTCGACAGCGTGACCCTCCCATACTGCAATGTAGGGCCCCATGGCCTTGCTGTTGAAGTCGTGATTCGAGAACGCAGGAGGGGCAGACTCGACTCCTGGGCAGACGGCGAGACAGGCTTGGTTCTCCTCGGCGCTCAAGTTGGTCTTTATGAGTGGGCGATGTCCCGATTTGGGGGCGTTTATCATTTCGACCTTTGCTGCACCCGCTATGAAGGAGCAGGCTCCGCATCCGACGCACAGGCGTCTTGAAAGAACGTCTTCAAGCTTCTGGATATTCATAGCCTTTTATATATTATCTAAAGTTTTTAGAACCGCTCGTAAGAGTAGCTATATAGGTTTCTGTCGGATTTTCTGAGATACGATAAGGTGTCTAAAGATTTGCTCTCGTGTAAGTGAACGATTGAAAGAGCATCGTTTGAAAGTATCGTAAGCTGGTTCATGCGAAGTGAGCTGAATTTGAATTGATAAATTATTAATTTAAGGGCGTGCGCAAGAAACGGAGTTTCCTTTATAAACTTAAATGTCTGCAGGTCCTAGGGGGTGATTCAAGATTAGCGAGTCGATTATTTAGTTTTGTCTCGTTCCTATTTCATGAATGGGCATGCTCGGCTCTCCATTGTTAAGCTCGTTGGTGAGTTTCTCTTTGGCGTTGCTGAATATGGCGAAAAGAGAATACATTAACACGTAATTTTGGTCGAAGTAATCGATAGAGAACATGGAAATCACGTGAGCGCTTAATGATATTAGGAGGCACCAGATTAGATAACTTTCATCGCTGTTAGGAGCCCAGGTTCTCAGAGCGAGAAGCGCTGTTCTTACGGACTTTGTGATCAGGGTAGCAAAGAGGATTACAGTAGGAAGCCCTGATACGACTCCGAGCGCGATGTAGTGATTCGTGAAATCCACGTGGTTGGGACTCCAGCTTACGCCTGTTGCCATCCAATGGCGGGTATAATCGGTGCCGAATAGCCACCAGTCTCCCAAATATTCAACAGCTCTGTCGATCAAACGAGCTCTATGCCATCCTGTGCTTCCTCCTACGAGATCCATCATAGACATCAAATGCCACACGTCGCGTGTCATGACTAATTGCAGAAACACCAAAGACGCCAGTCCGGCTTTGATCATGAAGCTGGCATGCCGCTGCCACCTCCAAGCGTAAATGCCAAGCATGGTTGTCGCCAGTGCAGCGAGAGGTCCACTTGAAGCGGAAGCTATGACTATCGCCACACAGGCAGCGATGGCGAGTAGTCCAATTTTTTTTCGACCTCTTCTGAATATAAAGAATGCCAGCGGCAGAGTGGTCGCTCCTACGGTACCAGCCAGTATTGGATGCCCGAAGGTGCCTTGTGCTCTGACCTTGCCTTCTCGTGAACCTGCAGTTGCTGATCGAGCGCCAAGCATCGAGTAGCTGTTTTTTTGCGTTTTCTTTTCTGCCAGTAGCGCAGCGGAGAAAGGAATCGCAAATACAGAAAGTAATAAGCAGTAGCGTAAAAGGCTTTCTCGGTTAAAAGCTGGCAGGTATGCTTTAGCGTATAGGTAGCTCCCTAAGTAGTTCCAAACGAGTCCTAAGCGGTATACATATGGATTGGTAAGTGAATCGGGGTGCCCTATAGAACTAATAACAAGCCAAGCGGCGAGGATTGCCATAATGCGATCGAAGGGGTTGCTAAGGCTAAAACGAAGCGAACCGCTAACAATCGCCCGTCCCACTCCTACTAGAATTAGGAGACGAATTACTGTAAAGTCTCCAATGACCTCTAAATTTCCACCAACGTGAAATATTGCGAATGCCATGGGCAGCATCGCATACTTTTTGGGTAGTACCAATTGTAGGACTAGCAGGACGGCGCAAATAAAATATAGAATAGACTGCACGTTATTGTATGTATTACTCGAAAACTGAGTTATCCGATTTCCGTTATAGCGCGGGTGTAAAGAGCGAGAGCATTTTCTTTAGCCTTCGATACGCTAGGGGTTAGTTTTTTTTGCAGTTCTATTCTTCGTCTGAAAAGGGATTCAATTGCGGTGAGGATTTTGTCATTCGGCATGGAGCGTAGATCGAGCACGAGATCTTTAGCTCCTATCGAATTGAAGACTCCATCAAATTTACGGCTGTATGCCAGGCCTACGGCTGGGACACTCTGGCTTAGAGCTGCAATTGTAGCGTGCATGCGCGATCCGAGGAAAAAATCAGATTGCCCGATAACGTATTTAATTTCTCGGTGGCTGAGGGCGGGATTGGTTGCGTGTAGGTGAGCATGGGCATTATCGGGCAAGTCCTTTTGTAATTGCATAACCGCATCGTAGTCGTTTTCACCATCGCCAACCACATGACTTGCTAGGAAAACGTCGCACTCGAGTTTTTCGATGAAAAGCTTTACGATCTTCTGCGCGAGCTCGGCGTAGCTTCCTCCGAGTTCGAATTCATTTTTGCCTGTATAGCCCCCTCGGTATAGGAGTCCGCTCACATTTAGTCCAATGAGGGGCCGCTTGGTGTTTGTTCGATCAAGCCAATCAGGAAGAAGGTCACTGGCCGGCTTTTTTGGGGTGAGAGCAAAGGCCATGTCGTGGGAAAAGGTAATTGTCCTTGGTTGGGGGAGTATCTCATTTGCTGCTTCTATGCTGTCCTTGTCGCGAGAGTACACTGCTTTTGCTTTAGATATTATTTTGGCACACATTGATTTTGCCCAAGAGGCTTTGAATGGGCCGAGTGTTTGCGGAACAACTATTAGAACTCTGTCAAGGAGAAGGCAGATGTAGATAGGTAGGCAAATGTAGAGAAGTCGTTTGAAGCCGTAGATATCGCTAAAACTATCTCCACCAGCAATTGAAAGCACGGTATCTGCTTCACATATCTGTCTGAGAACTGCGTTTTTGGTCGCTATAGATCGACGGGCAGATTTTGGAAGAAGGCGTAGGGCTAAGCAAAGACCAAAAAGTAGGAAAACATTGTTCGCTTGAATTGGTTTCCAGGAAAAGCGAAGGTTGATTTGTGGGATGGTAGTTGAATTTCCGTACTGAGTTGAAAATGGATAGGATATTGTTTTTTTACCATAGTCGAGGAGACGTACATCTGTATCTCTGTCATATTCAAAAACGGAGGTCATAGTACCTGTAAGTAAGGCGTCAACTCCAAGGTTACCGGTCGAGTAGGTTGCTCCAAGAATGAGAACTTTGTGTGCGTTGTTCTGTTCTTTTTTTATATTCATAATCTTGCTGTAGCGCTAAAGTATTTCCTCTATCCGGTAATTCACTCTTTTCGAGGACTGCTACAAACTGCATCCTTTAGAGAACGATTTAATCCGATGGAAAGTCTCGTTACGCAAGGGCTTGCGATCAGTAAAGCGAATGGAGCCGAGTTTTCTAGCTGAGGACAATGCACGGAAATAGGAGCCTAGGTGTCTGTTTCGAATTGCCGTTAAAAATTGGAAAACTGTTCTTGGTAAAATGTACCCAATACCCCGAAAGAATGGATAGCAGGCGATGGTGATCAGCCATTGGTTGCGGTGTTTGTAAAATTCTTTGATCTCGCTGCGTCGCGAGACTTGTCCCTCGTGGTGAATGACGGTGATGTTGGGGCAGTAGATGATGTCGCCACCTAGATCTAGTATTCGGAATGCCAGTTCTACTTCCTCGTAATGCATGTAGAGAATTTCTGGATACATGCCAGCTTCGCGTAGAGTTGCGGTTCTAAATGCGTAGCCTGTCCCACTGAAGTAGTCGGTTTTGAATCTTTGGTTTGCCCACTTTTCAATTGGAACGGGATGCCACCATCGGGCATAGTCCTCAGAGGTTTCGTCGGGTTGCAACAGTCGAAAGGCAAGGCCTGAGGCTTGAGGCAGCTCTGCAAAAGTAGCGGCGACCTTTTTGAGGCAGAAGCGATCTGGAACTGTTACGTCGCTATCGAATCCAACGATGATATCTCCTTTGGCTTCCTTGATACCCTTGTTTCGAGTAACGGCCGGCCCTCCGTTCTTCTCATTTACGAAGAGACGAACCTTGGGAAAGGCGTTGCGAATGGCTTCCACGGAATCGTCGGGTGATTGGTCGTCGACAACGATGATCTCGAATTCGACTTCTTCTTGAGCTGACACGTTGGCAAGGAGTTCGAGCATGCTGTCGCGTCGATTGTAACTGGGTATAACGACGCTGATCATGTGCTTTCTTCGGGATGACCGTTTTGCCATTCAGCTCTTCGCTTCCAGCCTTGAACCCATTGGTTGTCTGTTGCTCCTTTCAGGCTGTACGCTAGGGCCCTGAGGCAGACGCCCGTTTTGATAAAGAGCAGGGCGGCGAATCTGGACAGACCTTGCCAGTGTTTTTTGACAAGGCTGACCTTTCCGCGATGCAGCCAAATCATCTTTCCAATTGCGGTGGAGGATTGACCCACCTCATGAATGGTTACGGCATCAGGCGTTATGACGGGTTTATAGCCTGCTTTGCGGGCTCGCATGGCGAGGTCGACGTCTTCTCCATATAGCCAGAAGTGCTCGTCGAAACCATCGATGGCTTCCCAAGCCTTTTTTTCAGCTAGCAGGAAGCAGCCAGTGATAACGCCCACTTCGCGTATGGAGTCGCGTTTCCATGAGCCGAGGGATTCGGGATCGAGGACTGAGTTGTGACGAAAAACTGTGCTTATTCCGGTGGCGAATAGGAAGAGGCTCCAAAGGGTCGGCTGACCCCAGCAGGAAGAGCGTTCGAGAGTGGTGCCGTCCTCCTTGAGCGTGCGGCCGCCGTAGAAGCCGTATTCAGGATTCGCAATCGCGAAGGAGTGAACCTTGTCCACCGCATGCTCGAGCACTTCGGTGTCTGGGTTTAGTAGGAGAATGTAGTTTGCCTCAGTCTGTTTGACGGCGAAGTTCACTGCCTTGGCGAAACCAAGATTTTCCGAGGGAGTGAAGAGTCTTACCTGAGGAAATTTCTCTCGTATTATTTCTGCGGATCTGTCCTGGGACTGGTTGTCCACCACGATGATTTCCTGGCGGATGGATAGTCGCTGGGCGATGAGAGTATTGAGGCAAGCCTCGATCTGTCCCTCTGAGTTATAGGAGACGATGACCACCGCGACGTCGGGGTTTTCTGAGGTCACGTTTTCTTGCGAGCTAAGTCCCTGCGTTGTCGGATCAGAGTCTGGATTGGATGCTGGAGGTGGCATTTTACGATTGGGAAGTTTCTTTGGCGTTGAGATAGGCTGAATAATGGTCGAATGCGGCGCCTTTGTTTAGACGCGTTCTTTGATTTTCTTCGCCGGGACACCTCCCGCGATCGAGTTGGGACTGAGGTCTTTGGTCACAACCGCCCCGGCAGCGATGATGCAGCCGTCTCCAATCGTGACGCCGGCTGTAATGGTGACATTCGTGCCGATCCAGACGTCGTTTCCTATGGTTACATCGCGATCCCTTTTAGCCTGCTGGCGGAAGTTTAGGCCTTTTTTAAATTGATAATCTGAGGCGGTAATAAAGACGTTGGGCGCGAGCGATACAAAATCCCCAATGCTTATCTTACCGTTGCTTTCGCCTGCCCAGAGGCTGCATCGCTCTCCGATATGGCAGTTGTCGCCTATACTGATTCTTTCGCCGTTTCGCAGCGAGGTATTCGGGGCCATGGCGCTGCCTTTTCCTATTGTCATTTTAGACTTTGGCGCGACGTGGCTATAGCGATAAAAGTGGATAATTCGAAAAGCGTGCAGGTAGGCTTTCGGATTGAGCAGAGAGGCTATGGACCTCAAGGCCTTGTCGAACGAAGTGCTGCTTTTGGGAAGATTGCTCATCGGTGGGGAAGATAGCGGCGACTTTTGCGTCCTACTGGGCGATAAACTGCCTGAGCGTATCGGTGAGGTTAGGATGGGCGTATGGGCCTATGGGCTCTCTGGTTTCGAAGGAATCGAGGTTGGAGAGCATTTCGAGGAGCTCGTTTTCGTCTGAGGCGACGTTGATTTTGTTCAGCTTTTGCAGGTGCTTGGCGGTAGCCAGCTGATGCTCGTTTCGGTGTTCGCCGAGCGAGGCTTTTCTTGGCATGACGATAAGTGGCTTTTGGTATTGGAGGGATGAGAGAATGGTGCCCATGCCGGCGTGGGATACGATGATGTCGGCATTTAAGAACTCGTTCTTAAAAACAGGCGGTTCGAGGAAGTTCTGATAGCTGATATAGCTAGGCTTCCAGTTTGTCTCTCCAATCTGGGCGAATATGCCACCGAGCTTATTTTCGCGGGCCCAATCGTCGATGGCCTTAGCGAGTCGATCGAATGGAAGATCGGTTCCGACGGTGACGAAAATCCTCTTCTTTGGCGTTTGGACACCGTCTTTTTCTGTGGCGTGCTGGATCATGAAAACTGTTTGTTTAGCCCAATACGTTTCCGGCGAATTTCGGACCGGCCGGCTTTTCTAAATGAGCCCACTGGGTGAGCCACAGATCAGCGTGCTTGCCAGCTTTTGTTCCTGACATGGAAAGTTCCTCGGCGTTGGCGATGCTATCCACCCATATGGTTCGCTTGTTCAGAAGCTTGCCAATTCGGATAGCGAAGTATCCGGGAGCCGCTCCGGTTGTGACAATCGTATCCGGTCGTTCTCTCAGAATAAGAGCTGTAATCATCAAGGCGCTTCTGAGTAGTTTGATCTTTTCCCACCTGTTGCAGTCGGGAACGCGAACGAATCGGTGTGGGCTCACATCCCCTCGGTAGCTTTCTCGAGTGGTTGCAAAGATTACATCGCATTCGGAGAAAGCAGGGCGAAGTCGCAAGAGCTGAACCCAGTGTCCGCCTCCGGACGCGATCGCGAGGACCTTTTTCCTAGAGGTTGCGGAAGATTGCTTTTGCTGAGCTGTAGCTTCTTCGAGGGTTGAACTGGAGGGTGGCTTTGTCACTTGGGTGGGAAAGACTTTTGAGGAATATCTTTTTTTTATGCTCTAGGATTGGCTGAGCAGGTCTTTTTCCAGTTTTCTCGGTACGCGCGATTTTGTCTTATTTAAAATGCCTCCGAGATGCGCCTTCGAGTCGGTTAGTATCTCAAGGGCTTGATTCGCGACGTCACGGTTTGTTTCTTCCGATTCCATTACCATGAGTACAATGTCCATGAACGAAGCGAGTCGAGGTGTTGAGCTGATAGGGCTCACCGGTGGCATGTCGAATACGATATAGTCGAAGTCGCTCGCTCGTAGCTTCGGCATGATCTTGTTGAAGCGCTGAGGCATGATGCGCGGAAGCTTCGTACCGTTGGTGCCTTCGGCGACAACGTAGAGATTGTTCTCCATTTTTGCGTCATCACTTGATTCGAGAACTTCGTCGAGGTTTAGAATATTTTTTCCTTTATAGAATTGTTGGGCAGTTTCATGTCCGAGCGTCATATCCACCAATAGTACATTGCCTTCTCCAATATTTGAAAGGCTGCTTGCTAAGCCTGAAGCAATCGTTGTGACGCCGGAGCCTTGGCCGAGACCGGTCATGCCAATCAGCTTGGGCTTGTGCGTTAGATTTTTGCTTTCGAAGTAGGTGATGACTTTGTCGCGAAGGCCTTCAAAGTGTTCGCTTAAGGCATGGTTGCTATCCCAAGGCGCAGTAGCGCCTTTTGCAGGGCTCTGGGTTATGCCATATTCTGTTGGCTTGCTAAGGGCGGCGGCTTGTAGAGTAGGAGAGGTGGGCTTGAAGTCACCCTTTGGATCTTTGGACTCTTCTTGTTTTATACGCCCTGCTTGTTGCAGCATATGTCGCGACGCCTTCCCCTTTATTTTTTTGAAACGTTTGCTGTTGAGGTCGGGAAGGCTCATGAAGAGTGGTATCCCGAGGTTGCGTTGTATTTCGGTGGGGCGTTTGATTGATCGGTCGAAAACGATATCTACGAGGAAGGCCCAGAGCAGTCCAATAGCGCAAATGCCTCCGGCGAACCCACCTGCGAATTTCGCTTTTACGCTTTGAGCGACACTAGGGGAAGTGGGCGATTGTAAAATTGTGATATTGCTCACGCGCCCGGCTGATTGGGCATCGCTGAGTCGGTTTTTCTCTAAATTTGCCAGCAAGGTTCGGTAGTTTGATTCTTCCAGGTTTTTTCTTCGGGTAAGGTCTTTGATGGTTAACTCAACCTGATCTATTCTCGAGGCCTCCGCTTGTAATTCGCCCATTTGAACATCAAGCTGATTCAGTCGGGATTTAATGGAATTGATACGCGTCAGCTGTAGCCTTGCTTGTTGAGCCGCCTCCTCGGGATTTGTGGTTGCGATCGAATCCTCGATTGTGTTTCGGGTGAAGAGGCTCGGGTACTGGGTGGTCAATGCGTTGATCTCATTTTCCGTTTGAGCAATCTGTGCAATAACGGCTTTATAGCGTGAGCTCTCTGGAGTAAAACGAGTGAGGAGGCTCTTTTCTCTTGATTTAAGAATCTCGAGTTGAGTCCGCTTGCGCTCGTAATCTCGCACGGCCAATATCATCTCTTCCTCGGGCAGGCTCGGACCTGCTTCCTCTTGAGACTCGGCGTTCTCATTCGCTTTTGTTAGTTCTTCAAAGCGTCCAGTGAATTGCTTGTAGATAGATTCGGCTTCGGCTAGATCGGCCTTGTTGATATTGACTGATTGGCGGATACGCGAAATTTCGGCAACGAGGTTGGACCGAGCTTGCTCGATTGATATGAGCCCCGCTTTTCTACGTTCGTTGATCAGCTCCTCTTCTGTTTGCATGAGTCGGGCTTTGGCTTGATCCGTCTGCTGAGTGAGGAAATCGTCGAAGGTGCCGCGGTCTTGGTGAATGTGGAAATGACGATCGAGATAGGTTTGTATTATCTGATCTAGAAGAGGTTTGGAGAGCGCTCGATCTTTATGGCTGAAAGTAAGGCTGATAATGTTTGAACCACGTCCGGAGGCGGCTGTAAGTCCTCCTCTTACAGTTCCAGGAGTTATAACGGCTAGCTTGTTTTCGGGGTCGAGGGTCTCTTTTAGAGCCGTGGCATTTTGGTCGACCTCGATGGCCAAGTCCATGCTTCTTAATATAGCGAGCTCTGTTTGCATCACGAGCGAGCTTCGACCTCCAGGCGAGAGTGTTCTTGTACTGCCATCTTCGCTTACGACTTCTCTGTTTTCTGTGACGTATTTTACGAGAAGCTGTGCCTGAGATACATAGGTGTCTGGCCAAAGTACATATACGGCTGCTCCGACGCCTAGTCCGATGACGATGAAGAAGACGATTTTCTTCAGGTGTCTAAATATTGTATAGATAATATCTCCAGGAGTTATTTTCATGCCTCCCGTTGTCGGTTGTCCGTTTGCGTTGTTCATGTTGAGATTAGATTTTGAAAATGTGTCTGTTTAAGCGATATGCTTATATATAAGCGATCCAGTTAATTGGGCTAGGGGTTTGGGTAGCTTGCCAAATATTGCATTGTGCCAACCATATACATCGTCGGACATGGTCATGATACTGTCATTCTTCAGATCGTATCGATGGTAGTGGGTGATTCGCTCTTCAGATCCCCAAGAGAGTTTGTATTTTCTGAGACCTTCGTTCTCTAGAGAATTTCTGCCTAGGTCTATGTAATCAAATCCTCGTTCTGAATAGAGTTTCAGGGCGTTCCACATCACAAGGTTGTTGCAGCGGGCATCCTGATAGCGGGTGTCTGACGCACCGTATTTGTAATGAACGAAATTGCCTTGCTCGAGGTAAATGCCACTGGCTGCCAAGTTGTCGTTTCGGAAAGCGGACAGAACCGTTCCTTTGCCGTTCTGGATCAATGCCTGGTGGAGATTCTTGAAGAAGCGAAAGGGTTGAGGCGGGAGGCCATGTCGCTTTCTTGTGATGCATTGTAGGGAGTAGAAGCCTTTTATCGCCTCAAGCGTGTCTGAGAATTCGATGCGAAGTCCGAGCTTTTCCGCTTTTCGCACAGCTCGGCGATTTGAAGAGGCCATATTCGCGAAAACCTTATCGGGTCCTTGGCTCAGGTCTACGACGTGATTGTAAAAACTGAGGGACGGCTCGGAAATGCGAAGTTTCTCGATATCGCCACGGAGTTCGAGATAGTCCCAATTCTGTCGTTTTCCCTCGGCGATGAACGCTTCGTAGAGTCGGCCAATTTGTTGGGGAGATTTCGAGTAAGAGCGGCAAATGTCGAAGAATGGGAGTGAGATCCCGCGTGTGCCTGTAAGAACGGAGCGCACGATGACGAAGGGCATTACTCCGCTGATCTCATCGTTCTCCTTTAGAACAATGAGTTTGGGTTCGTATCCGTAGGTATCTTGAAGGAGCTGGGTCCAATCGGAGCACAAGAAACGCGATGCTTCGTCGATTGCTTGAATTGCTTCATCCCAAGCTAAAGCGTCGTCTTTTCCGATCACTCGACAATCGGTTTCCTTGTTTTCGAGGGATCGGGAGGTTGGCTCGTCGATCTTCATTAAAACTGTCGTTTGGGAAGGCATTCTTTAGCCAGCGGAGCTGGACAGAAAATTGATGATGGAAAATTGAAGAGTGTGAGCACCGACGACTGATGAGTTGGATAGGAAATTGAAGATCGAAGATTGAAGAGGGTGGGCACGGGAAATTGTGATGTGTTTAGCCACTAAGGGCGCGAAGCTCGCTAGCTTGTTGTGGTGATGAACAATGATAGATTTACGATCTGTGATCGGTGGAGTTGAGCGCTACGTTCGAATTTCTTGACCACTAGATTAGCGAAACGCCGCTGCTTGATGGAATGGCTTCGGTTGAAGTTGGATGAGTTGGAACTTGTTTCATGCGCATGGTGTTCTGCCCCTGCATAGGCGTAGCAAGAGTTATAGGCTTTTTTACGGTTGGTCTTGGTGAAACTTGAGACTTCTTAATGAGTTGAAAGCTCGATAGCTCAGATTATGCCATCAGTGCACAATGTGGAGCCCCTCAGGGAATCATTGCAACCCGTAACGTGTATCCCTGCAGGTGATGAGTGAATTCCTTATTTTTGGATAGGGGACGGGGGGAGAAGTAGTGAGTTGTGAGTGGTGAGGAGTAAATTGGGAATGGTGTGATCCTGCAGAGGGGGAAACCGCAAAGTACGCGGAGATCGCGAAGTTATTCTGCGCTTGGGGTAACCGCAGAGGGCGGGTAGGGATCCTGCTTTGGGGAATTTGACCGCGAAAGACGCTAAAGGGGAGAAGTAGTGAGTAGTGAGTGGTGAGTGGTGAATGGGGAATAGGGGTGGTGAATGGTGAAGAGTGAATTTAACGCTAAGGCCGCTAAGGGCTGGAAGGGATCGGATTGGTTTATCGCGACCAAGGTCGCTTCCCACAGAGATTGTGGTGATGTCGCCTACGGCTCGGCACACGCGGGGTCTGGATTTTGTGCTCTGGTGTGCGAATTTGCTATTTGAGGTTATGATTTGGGATTTGTGTAGCGCGTGGGCGTAGAGTGTTTTTGCACGGTGTTGAGGGTGAGCGGGCGGGGTGAAAGGGCGGATTTTAACAAATTGTCTGATTCTGGAGTATATTGAATCAATTCCGCAAAGATCTGTGCGAGTAATGCCTAGTGCGATTGCGTAGGTTCAGCTCAGGCATGCGTGTGGTCGTTCATTTTAACGAGCTCATCTTCAGGGGGGCGTTTCGCGGGCGAAGTTTGGTCCCAACATGGGACACCGCCGGAAGACAGCACGCACAGTATTCAAGCCAGGGAGGCGACTCCTCGGAGCAGCTGGTAGGTTGGTTGTTGTTGGGTTGGTCTCGATCCAGTTTTGGAATGCTGCGGAGGCTGGAGAGCTCGCCCTGAGCTGGCTTGACAACTCGGGAAACGAGGATGGTTTCGAAATCGAACGCGCCTTGCTGGGAGAGGATTTTGCGCTGCTGGATTCGGTGGAGGCGGATGTGGTGGCTTACACTGACGAGTCGATTATCCCGGGACTGGATTACGAGTACCGCGTGCGGGCGTTCAATGCGTTTGGCTACTCCGGCTACACGAACGTTTCAATCGGGCATATGCCGAATACGGCTCCGGCCCTTGGGGACGTCGAAAACATCTCGGTTTTGAAGGGGATAGAGATTCCGGTAGCATCGATGTCTTTTTCGGATGCGGAGTCGGATACAAGCGAGCTGGTTTTCGAGGCGCTTTCTTCAAATTTGGAACTTTTGCCACTCGAGAATATTTCGGTCGATGTGAATGAGGGAATGGCGAGTGTGACCGTGCTTCCCGCTGGTTCTGCGACTGGCTCGTCGGTAGTGACGCTGCTGGTAAGTGACGGTGTTGAGATCGCTCAAGAGGACTTTACTCTTGAGGTGCTGCGGAATTTTGCTCCGACAATCAGTTCTTTCGCTAGCGTGCAGGCGTTTGATGGACAACAGATTGGACCTGTAGAGTTTACTATTTCCGATACTGAGTACGAGGCTTCTGAATTGTCGGTGACGGCGGTATCGATGGATGAGGATATTATCGATTCGAGCAGTATTTCGCTTTCTGGAGCGGGCGCTTCCCGGACTCTGAGTTTTTGGACGAAAGATGGAGCTTCGGGCTCGACCACGGTTCGCCTGACAGTGAGCGACGGCGTGAACCAGACAAACGGCGCTTTGCCAGTGACCGTGACTGCCAATGAGGCTCCGACGTTAACCGGGCTTCAGGATTCCTATACGATCGAAAGTGGCGGCAAGCTTAGCGGCTTGGCTTTCTCGGTCGGTGACAAGGAAACGTCTGTCGGAAATCTGCAGGTTTCTGTTTCATCCTCGAATTCTATGATCGTATCGCAGTTTGGGCTGCGTCTGAAGGGTACGGGCGCTCAGCGTACTTTGGATGTGACTCCGAATCTTGGCTATCCCGGTTCGGTAGAGATAACGGTCGTGGTGTCGGATGGCGCCAAGTCCGTGGTCCATACCTTTGAACTACGCGTTTTGGAGCCTGAGTCGGTGGTCGAAATATTGAATTTCTCGATTGAGGAGCGGCTTGCCGTAATTGAAGTCCAAGATCGTCCGGGAGCGGATTTCACGCTGTGGAAGATTCATTCGCTGAACGGAGCTTGGGCGAAGGTCGATGATGTCGAGGTATCGGTCGATGCGGGTAGCAGGGTTCTGATCGATCCGACTCCAATTGTCTCTGCGGTGTGCTATCGAGTGGTGGCGTCGGAGTAGATCCGGTAAGAGTAGTGAGTGGTAAGTGGTGAGTGGAGTGATCCTGCAACGGGGGGCTTTTTTGACCGCGAAAGGCGCTAAAGGGCGCGAGACTGAGCTTGTGTGATCCTGCAATGAGGTTCAGCCACTTCCGAGCCGAAGGGGACATGACCGCAAGAGCCCAAGAGGCACCATAAGGCACGAAAAGATCTTGCAGCGTGTTTTTTGATTTGGGATTTGGGATCTGGCTTAGTCGGTCCAGGTGCAGAGGGTGTTGATGTAATCTGCGGAGCCGTCTTGGACCCAGCTGTCGAGTTGGGCTTGGTCTTTGAGCTGTTGGCCGCGTTGTCTGGGCACGATCGAGAAATTGGATTCGAAATCGGGGAGAGTGGTCATGTCTCCCCAGAGCTTTTCGAACTGGCTGACGGGGTAGATGTCTTCCTGCCCTTCGCCCCAGCGTTTTTTGACGTCTTTGAGGGTGAGGTAGGTGGGAAGTCGCAGAGCGATTTTGCGGACGGCTGCTTCCACGGCTTTGACGTTTTTGATGCTTTCCCGATCGAGGCCAAAGAATTGGAGCAGCTTGTCTACGTTAATCCAGCTGGTGTTGGTATTGTAGTAGGTGAGCTTGAACTCGTCGCTCTCGTGGGGGAGCGCGAGGCCCTCGATGAGGCGGATGCGTCCGTCGATTTTGGCGAGTCCTCCGCCGCGGTCTTCGAGACGTTTGGACATGACTTCGAAGGATAGGGTGGCGTTTGACTGGATGTGCCATCCGAGCAGCTCGGCGTCGATGGAGGCTCCGAGGGTGTCGATGTTGTGGGCGAGAAGGTATTTGATCTGTGGCTGCTGCTCGAGGATGCGGGCGAGGGTGCCGTTTTTGATCAAGTTGGGGATTTCGTACCAGTGGCCGACGGGATGAAGGCACTGGGAGGGAAGGTTGTCCGTGTAGTCGGCGGCCTCGCCGAAGTTTTTTGCCCAATCAACGAGGGCGGCTCGGACGCTCTCTTGCATCTTTTGTTTCTGCTCGTCGAGTTTTTGCTGGGCAATTTCCTCCCAAGCGAAGCGCAGGTCTCGCTCGGTGGGGATGAGGCGCAGTCCGATGGATTTGCCGGAGGAGAGGTAGGCGGAATCCCGAAGTCGATCTGAGTGGCTGCGTTCGAGGTGCTCGAGAATGGGTTGGTGGGTGAGGTAGCTGGTTGTGAATACGTGGGGTATGCGACTTTCGAACGAGCGCTCGGCGCAGTGGGTTTTGGCGAGGTGAATATCGATGAAGTTTCGGTGCCTGCCTTGATAGGAGAAGAAGGGGTGCAGGGATTTGACGACGCCCGCCCCTTGGGTCCAGCGGCTGCCAACGCCGGCGGCGAATGTGACGACTGCGACCTCGCCCTGTCTGATCGCATTTTGGCCGATCTGCTCGAAATCCGCGTTTTTGTCTCTTGTGGCGTCGTAGAGCTCGTTTCGGCCGACATCGCTGATGGTCGCCGAGGAAGCGACTCGGTTCATGGCGAGACCGATGCGGCCGGCGAGGAGCTCGGAGCGAATCTGCTCGTGCTGTTCACGGTCGAAGCCGTTCTCGTGGAGCAGGGCTTCCAGGTTGTTATTGTCGTCCGTCTCTTGTTGGATTTCCGGAAGGAGGCGGCCGATAAGGTCTGCCGCGGAGTAGCGTTTTGGCTGGTTTGGCTGGATGGCGTTCGCGTATTGGCGAAGGTCGCCGCGCTGGGCGTCGGTCATGTCCTGAGGGTTGGAGCGCAGGGCCGAGGGAATGGTGAGCTGGTAGAATGCTTCCGGGAAGATGGCGGAGTCTCCGGCGAGAATCGTTCCGGTTGATCCCGATTCGTTGATTCTAAAGTCGTAGACGACGGGATCCATGGCGAAGGGCAGGGCGTTTTCGTACTGATGCTTTCGTTCGAGCATCTTTTCGGAGAGGAAGGCTTGGCCTTTCGTTTTGAATGATGGATCGAAGATGAATCCCATGCCACCGCCGGACATGCCTCCTAGCATCCAGAATCCCCAGAAGTCTTTGCCGAACTCCGTTTTGACATCGGCGATCAAGGTTTCCGTATAGATATTGCTCACCCAAGGAATGATGTCGTGCAGAGGGCCAAAGAAATTTTCGGTAAGCCGCTTGCCCAGTTCTTTGATCTCGCCGTTTTTTAGGTTTTCGACGATAGCGTCGATGGTATCCAAAGCTTGATTACGAGCTTTCCATTCCTTGGATCCGCGGGTGAGGTATTTCTCGGTGACCATCTCGAGGATGGGGCCGACGTTTTGCGCCATGCCGCCGTGCACGAGAACTAAGCTGTCCTGAAGCTTTTTTCGAGCGTCTTCGTTGACAATTTCTTTGCCGAGCAAGGTGTGTCTTGGGAGAAGGCGTCCGCGACTGGAGGCGTATTCAGAATCTCCTACATTTGCCTTTTCGCCTTCGATAAGCTTGATGCCTGGCCAGACTCCGCCCGAATCCTGCCAGCCGCCCCCTGAGCCGCCGAGCCATTCGCCGAGGATGGCGCGGGCGGCCACGATGCGTCGCTCAGTCTCGTTGAGAGGACCGTCGATGGAAGCGGTTTGACCGGTCGCTCGCATGCAGACGGATATCAATGCGCCCAATAGGTTGGTGGATACGGCCAGCCGCGAACCCTTTGGGATGCGGTTTACGTTGCTGACGATCTCCAGTCCTTTTCCTTCTCCAATAATGCTTTCGAATACGCTTGAGAGCTTTTGCCGAGAGCCTTCAAGCCCAGGAGGTACCAGGCCGGATGCGATGACTGCAGCCTTAAGCAGTCCGAGGTAGTCGCGGGCAAAGTCGAATACTTCGTCGACCATTGTCAGTTCGGTCGTCGTGCCCAGATCGACGCTGCAGAGACGGAGTATTGGTTCTTCAATGACACGCAGATAGGCTTCGATGGGCGGGCGGATTTCATTGTCGCGTCCGTGTACTCCGAGATCGACGGATACGTTCAGAACGCGGGCTCCCTCAGGGTAGTCCATTCCGAGGAAAAAGATGTCGCTCCAGGCGCAGTGGGTAAGGTCCATGCGAACGGCGGTCTGCTCCTTTAGGATGGGGTAGACTTTGTTTGATCCCGATTTCTCAAGCAGCGATTTGCGAAGCTTCAAGGGATGATCGAGGTGGTGTCCCATGCGAAAGATCCAGGTATTGCCGGCAGTTGAGCGCACGGTTTGGCGGACTTGATCTGCCAAGGTTTGAAACGCCAGACTGTGGTAGGCATGGGCGAGGGAGCTGGAAAGCGTGTCGCTTGCTCCTGAGGTTTTCATCTCGCTCAGCAGGGCTTGAATCGCTTCCTCGAATCGGCGATTCAGAATGAGTTCGTGAGCTTGGTGGGAGAGTCGGGCTTGATCTGGATAGCCGTTTCTTGCGGGTAGTTGGAACCTGTGGATTCCGTGCAAAAAAAAGAGGGCGCGGACGCGATTGTAGAGGCTGGGCTCTTGCTGTCTGTAAGCTTCCAGTTGGGCGGCTTCGGAAAGAAGGTTTTCGATGCTGAGGGCTTCGCAAAGCGAATCCAGCGAGCGATTGCGAAGAGCTGCGTCCTCGGAAGTGATCGTGGCGAGGAAAGGACTGGAGGCGTTCATCTTGAGCTTGGAGGGCTAAGCGTGAGGCTTGCTAGCTAGCAATTCGAGGATTCCGGTGACGACTCGGTCGCGGTCCTTGCCCGAAAATGAGAGAGCGAGTTGGGAAAACAGCAGCCCGTAGTCGGATCCGATATCGTAGCGGCTTCCCGAAACCTCCAATGCGAGGAGCTTTTCGCGTTGGGACAGTAGATTGAGCGCGGTGGAGAGGCTCCTTCCCTCGGGAGTGGGAAGGGCGGTCGTTTTTTCCAGGATATCGTAAATGGAAGGTTTTAAGACGTGTATGCCGAAGAAGCAGAGATAGAAACCCGCTCGTAGGCCCGGAACGGTGAGCTCCAGCTCGGCCTGGGTGGGGCTCGGTTTTTCGATGACTCGCTCGATTTGGTAGACGCTTTCTTGGCGGTCAACGAGGCGACCTCCAACGGCTCCGAAAGAAGAGATTTGGCTCTCCCTGGTCGCCTGCACGCCAGAGACGGAGGCGTTTGCCCGCTCGGCCGTTTCGACCACTTGTTTGGCGCAACTAAGGCCGCTATCGGAAACGCATAGATGATCGCCCACGAGGTGCAGAAACGCGTGATCACCGGTGAAGCCTTTGCCTAGTTTTATGGCCTGCGCGTAACCCGATGGTTCGGCCTGCTCGATGAATTGTATTCGATTTGCGAATTCACCAGCAGCGTTCAGGTAGCTTTCCTGCGAGTTCGGACAAATGATAAGGCAAACTTCTTCGATCCCGGTGGAAAAGGTCTCTTCCAATACGACTTCCAAGGCTGAACGTTTCCTGCCGTTTTGGTCGATGAGGGTTTGGAGTGGCAGGCTTCGTTGGTTGGGATCTGCAAGCGTGATGAGGGCTTTGGTGACTTTCATTTATCTGGGACGGGAAGAGTTGGTGGGAAAGGTAGTGGATGCGTGGTGACAGACGCGAAGGTACGATTAGATAGCTATGGCTAATTTGAGATCTGTTGAAGCTCTTTCTACTAAGGGAAGGTGCAATGCCACTTTTTAATGGAAAGAGGAAGGTGTGGTGGGTGTTTAGCAGGCTTGATCTACGAATGTTTCGATTTGTCCCTTTCCTCCAAATCGGAGTGTTGACATGGAGTGAACGGAATCTATGCGTTTCACCTTCGACTTTTGGAGAGATGGCAGAGTGGTCGAATGCGGTGGTCTTGAAAACCATTGAGCCGAAAGGTTCCGGGGGTTCGAATCCCTCTCTCTCCGCCACTTTTGCTTGTTGCGAAAGCGTCTCTATTCGAGGGATTGCACTCCTCGTTTCTTCGCGTCGCTCGGTACAACAAAAAAGCGTCCCTTTTGTTGGGACGCCTTAAGGCCTCGGGAAAGACGAATTTGGGTTGAATTTGCCTCTCGGTTGCTGGCTAAAGCACCGCGCTAGCTTGTCCAGCTTAGGTCGGTTTTGGTGAAGGGGAGGGTGCGGATGCGTTTGCCGGTGGCGGCGTAAATTGCATTGCTTATGGCTGGAGTCGTGGGCGGGAAGGCGGGCTCGCCGAGTCCGGTGGGCGGGTTGTCGGTTTGGTCGAAATGGACCTCGAGCTTGGGTGATTGAGCGATGCGGAGCAGCGGAGAGTCGTCGAAGTTACCTTGGCGGACTCGGCCGTTCTCGATGGTGATTTCTTGATTCCAGGCGGAGCTAAGGGCGTCGAGCATGGAGCCTTGGACTTGGTTTTCGGCGCCGGAGAGGTTGACGATGGGACCGACGTCCACGCCTGCGATGAGGCTGTTGACGGTGAGGGAACCGTTTTGCGTTACGGTGACCTCGGCGACGACGGCGACGTAGCCCATGTGGCTGAAGTGGAAGGCGATGCCTTGGCCTTGGCCTTTTGGCAGCTTTTTGCCCCAATCGGCCTTTTCGGCGGCGAGGCGGAGCACGCCTTTCATGCGGCCGGCGTTGTAGGGAACGCCTCGTCCGGCGGGCTCGAGGGAGCGGTCGGGGCCGAGGATTTCGAGTCGGAATTCGAGGGGATCGCGTCCGGCCTTCTCGGCGAGCTCGTCGACGAAGCTTTGGACCGCCCAGGCGATGGCGCAGCTGCCGGGAGCTCTCCACCAGCCCATGGGGACGTTGCTGGGCAGGATGGTTTGGGTGAGGCGGGCGTTGTCGATAAAGCGGACCGGGAACTCGTCGGAGCTGATGCCTGCCCCGTGTCCGGTTTGCTCGGTGGAGTTGAGTCCGAGGGTGATGAAGTGGTCGGACCAGGCGGCGAGTTTTCCGTCGTCGCCGACGGCTCCTTTAAAGTGGTGCCAGCCGGCGGCGCGGTAGTAGTCGTGCCGCATGTCTTGCTCGCGGGTCCAGGTGACTTTTACGGGGCGCCCTTCGAGTCGGTGGGCGATGGCGGCAGCTTCGCAGATGAAGTCGGCCATGAGTCGACGGCCGAAGCCTCCGCCGATCCGTGTCATGTGAACGATGACTTTGTCGTCAGCGAGCTTGAAGAGGTTTTTGACCTGTCCGTGTCCGGAGCCCGGGTTTTGGGAGGGGCTCCAGATTTCCATGACACCGTCTTTGAAGAGGGCGGTGGTGTTTTGCGGCTCGAGGTTGGTATGCGAAAGGTAGGGGTAGTCGTAGCTGGCTTCGACCACGTGTGGCGCGTTTTTGAATACGTTTTCTACGTCTCCATCCGAGCGGAGTTGCTTGCCTTGCTCGGAGGCTAGGCTTTGGGCTTTTTCCTGGTAGAGGAAGGAGTTTTGCTCGGCGGTGTCGCTTTGTTCCCAGAGGACTTGCAGGCTTTGTTGAGCCTTGAAGGCGGTCCAGGTGTCGTGGGCGACGATGGCGACGCCAGGCTGGAGTCCGAAGCGGTCGTCGGTGCCTTCGATGATGAAGGCGTCGACGACGCCGGTCATGCGTTTGATGGTATCCAGATTCGCGGTACGGACTTTATCGCCAAAGGTTGGGGAGCGAACGAAGGAGGCGTAGAGAAGGCCTTCGTGCTGTTGGTCGATTCCGAAGAGGGGACCTCCGGTGACGATGGCGTGGTTGTCTACTCCGCCGATGCGGCGTCCGAGGAGCTTAAAGTTTTTGGGATCCTTAAGGGTGACCGAGTCGGGATCGGGGGCTTCCAGTTTGGCGGCGATGTCGACGAGGTCTTTGTAGGCTAGCTTCTTCTTGGATTTCGTGTGTTTGACGAAGCCTTGATCGGCTTGGCATTCTTCGACGGGCACGCTCCATTTTTGGGCGGCCGCTTGTTCTAGCATAGTGCGGCCGACGGCTCCGACCTTGCGGAAGTTGTGGTAGTGGCCAGGAGTGGCTCCGCTGCCGCCGGCGCCTTGCCAGCCCTGGAGGCCTTGTACGTAGCCGACTTGTTCGACGGTGACGTTTTCCCATGGCACTTCGAGCTCCTCGGCGATGATCATAGGAAGGGAGGTCTTGATGCCTTGGCCGATCTCGGGATTTTTCGAGATGAGGGTTACGAGTCCGTCGCTGGCGATCTTGATATAGAAATTTGGAGCGAAGACGGAGGAGCCTTTGGCGGCGGCGATAGCTCTAGAGCTCGGGAAAAGGGCGCTAAGGAGGAGTCCGCCGCCGGCGAGGGCGCTGGCTTTGACGAAGTCGCGGCGTGCGATGCGGGAGAGTGTGCTTGATTGTGTCATGGCGCGTGGTCTTCGGGTTATTTGCTGGCTGCGGTGTGGATCGCTTCGCGGATGCGGGTGTAGGTGGCACAGCGGCAGAGATTGCCGGACATGGCGGCGTCGATGTCCGCGTCGCTGGGCTTGGAGTTGCTGGCGAGAAGAGCGGTGGCGCTCATAATTTGGCCGGCTTGGCAGTATCCACATTGTGGAACGTCGTGCTCCACCCAGGCTTCCTGGACTGCGGTGAGCTTTCCTTTTTTGGCGATGCCTTCTATGGTGGTGATTTTTCCGGTGGCGGCGGCTCCGACCGGTAGTTGGCAGGAACGCATGGCGACGCCGTTGAGGTGTATGGTGCAAGCGCCGCAGAGGCCTTTACCGCAGCCGTATTTCGTGCCTACGAGGCCAAGGTGGTCGCGGAGGACCCAGAGAAGGGGCGTATCATCCGATACGTCTACGACCTGCTTCTGGCCGTTGATGTCGAGGGTGTATAGACTCATGTGTCGGGTAATTGGGGGGTGTTGCGGTTTTTGCCAGAGAATGCTGAGCTTGCGTCGGGTCGCAATGAGGAAGGCATGCTTTCGTACGAGAAACGCATCTGGCGGCGCTTTGCTTTCGGACAAAGTGAAGACCGTCTCGAATTACCGAGACGGCCGTTATTCAACTGGACTGAGAGTTGTCTATTTTCTGAAGTTGATGGGGAGTCGGACAAGGGTGCGGACGTTTTCTCCGTTTTTCTGACCGGGCTGCCATTTGGATTTGAGAACGGCGTTAATGGCCGCTTGTTCGAACTGGTGGTGGGAGGATTTGATGACGCGGGGGCGTTTGACGCGGCCGGTGGCTTCGATGATGAATTCGACCGTTACCTCGCCGTCGATGCCTTTCATGGAGTAGGGATAGAGGGGATTGGCGGCCACGAGGACGCGGGGCTGCTGGTCGAGTTGGGAGGGGAGGAAGATTTCCATATCGGTGTCTTTGGCGGTGACGGCGGCAGTCCAACCGGTGTTGACTTTTACGTTACCGTCGCCGGGCGTGATCATCATTTCCAGTTGATGAATGGTGATAAGGGGCGGTGGAGTTTCGATTTCGGGTTTATCGATCTTTTTGTCCTCGATGATGACCGGTGGATCATCGGGAATGATGAAGTCGGGGATGTCGGTCGTGGTGGTGACCTCGGGTGGCGGATCTCTCGTAATGAGTCCTTGGAACTGCGAGAGGGCTGGCAGCAGGGCGAAGGCGGCGACGATACAGAGTCCAGCGAGGCTGAGGGCGGAGAGGTCGTTTTTTGTATCAGTTGAACTTTGGGTGTAGATTTCGCTCATGTTTTTTGGGGTTACGACGTTTGTTGCCTTGAATTTCCTACAAGAGTAGGAATTTGAGACGAAATAGCAAGACTACATCTGTAGTAATTTGATTTTAGAGCCAAAAAAAGCAACTGTGTCTCAGGCAAGAGTGACGCCATCCGGGGTGGATCTTGTTTCCACTGTGTTTGGTGATGAGCCAAAAAAAGCGATCTCTGGCGGAGATCGCTTTTGTGAAATGCTTTTCGACTGAATCCTATGGCGAGAAGTCGATGGGGATTCGAACTTTACAGGCAACGGGCTTGCCGTCTTTGGCGGCGGGATTCCAAGTCGAGCGCTGCACGCATTGGATAGCGGGTTCTTCGAATTCGCGGTGAGTGGACTTCGTGGCGCGGACGCGGTGAACCTTGCCTTGCGGATCGAGTACGAACTCTACGACGACGCGACCCTTGGTTTTGGATTGTTGCATCGAGTAAGGGTAGAGGGGAGTCGACATGACGAGAGCGCTGGGCTTTTTGTCTACGTCTGCGAGAGAGAAGATCTGCATGCCTTCGAGGGCGTCGATGCCGGTGTTGAAATCGCCGAAACCGAAGTCGCCAACAGCGTCGCCCGAGCCCGGGTTCAGCGCCATTTCGAGCTGAGCGAGAGTCATAGGTGGAGGTGGTTCCTCCATTTCCGGCTCATCCTGCTTGGTCTCCTCTTCTGGCGGGGGTGGCTGGTCTTCCGGCGGAGGCGGAGGCGGCTGGACAGATGCGTCCTCAGTTGACACTTGTACGCCGGGATTGGCGAATTTGCCGAGGTATTGCATGAACGGCAGCACTGCGAATACGGCCACAGTGAAGGCGATCGCTAGCAATCCGTTCGCGATGGAGTTGCCTTGCTGATTCGATGGAGTGTAATTTGAGCTCATAGCGGCTGATTGTGTTTTGGCTGTTTAGCTATTGGCGCTTAGGCTTGGGAGCGTTTGCCGCTGAAGTGCTGGAGGGAGATACTCTCCAGGCGAACAAGGAAGCTTTCGTAGTCCAATACTTTCTGCTTGAGGAAGTAGACGAAGATGTAGCCTGGAATGGCGAGGCAGAGGCCCATCTGGGTGGTGATGAGGGCGACCTGAATACCACCGGCCACGATAGAGGTGGTGCTTTCGGATCCGCCGAGCGCGATGCCGTAGAACGTGGTCAACATGCCGAGCACGGTGCCGAGGAGGCCGAGCAAGGGGGCGGTGTTGATCATGATTCCGAGAAAAGTGATGTTTTGCTGCAGGCGAGGGATTTCTGCGGTGCGAATTTCGGAGAAGCGATTCTGGATGTCTTCCAGCGACCTTACGCCGTCTTGCGAATAGCGAATAATTTCTCCGACGGTACCCTGTGCCTTGTTGGTGTCGCGTACCCATTCCTCACAGGTTTCGACGGAGGTCTTCTTGTGGTTTCCTCGAAAGAAGAAGAGAAGCAGTCGCGCTCCGACATAGAAAGCGACGAGCCCCAGCAAGAAGAGCGGAATCATAATCCAGCCGCCGGAAAGAATAATTTCCCAAGCGTCTACTAAGGTATCAGTGAATGAATTTTCCATTGAGGTTTCAGAAATTTGCGAGCTGAGATGTCGTCTCCGGCCGTTCTGGGCTTGAGGGGCTCAAGCTCGGGGTGGGGGGAGGGGTAACAAAATTCAGTTCGGATGATGGTTGAAATATCGTTGTGAACGTGAGTCAAGCGTATCCCTGAAGTTTGATCCGGCGAGAATTGGCGCTGGATTCAGCGATGTTGGCATAGCGTCCGCAATTTGTGACAGTGGGACTATAAACCGGTTTCCTACATTTGTACGTCAAACTCATTTTCGGAAAATTTTCACTCTACTGAAATACAAGCAAGGGTTCCTTGTTGATTTGGCGGAGCCGGGCTTTCTTTTACCATTCCTTGAAAGCGAAGGCTTTTCTGACGCTCTTTGCCGGAAACTGCCGACTATACGCTACTCCGCGCTGTGGGAGGTTTCGATTTGAGCGAGCAATTCGAGCACATCTGCCAAGAAAGCAGGCGTCGGCAGCTCCGAGCTGTTTATTATCTCGGCGACTTCTAAGCGCTCGCCGTAGGTGAGATCGTTCGATCTTCGGTCGGGGAGGAGGAAGCTGCCTTCGAAAGTCGCCCCGGCGTAGTATCCTTGGTAGTCGGTGTAAGCGAGTATGTCCGCGTTTTCTCCGATTCGGGCTTCGTAGTTGGAGCCGGTCGGGCCACGGGTGACGGATGCGTCCACGCCGATTTGAAATTTCGCCTTTTCGAGCATGCGGAGGCTTTTGTCGTTAACGATGATGAGGACGACGTTGAGCTTTTGGGCGCCCAGTTGCAGACCGCCGCTGATTTCTCCCGTTTTGATCCATGCGGGCGGACCCCAGTCGCCGCTTTCGGCCCTTTTCATTGCAAGCCCGAAGCCGCCTTTCGCGCCGAAGATGACGCCTGCCTCGTATTGCTTGAGGATGATGATCCCTTTCGCCTGGCTCATGACCGAGGCGGGGATTTTCGAGCTTTCGTCAGCTTGGATATTTCGAATGGAGGTAGCGATTTTTCCGCTGCGGCGCAGGAGGCGTTCCTCGTCCTTGTTAGCCGCCTGCGTCGGGCTGAGGAGGAAAGCAAACGCGATAGCTACCAGAATCTTGGCGAAAAAGCGTCGAATTCTTAGGGGCATCTTTTGGGGGTGATCGACAGTTTGAGAAATGGCATCCAATGAAGTCGCCTAGTTAGTGTCCTCGAGCAAGCTTCGAATGGCATGGTTTTCCCGTACAAAAAGAAACCCGCCTGGCTATGAACCATGGCGGGCTGTCTGCTAAAAGGGCTCGACGAGATGTCAGGTCGGCATTGTGTAAGCGGCCGGTTTGGACTGGCCGGGAAGTTCGATGATGCCGAGCTCAAAGGCGCATCGTGTCAGTTCGACGGCGCTACGCGCGTCGAGCTTCTTCATGAGATTTGCCCGGTGTGCCTCTATGGTCTTGACGCTGACTTCCAGCATCTCGGCGATTTGCTTCGTGCTGAAGCCCTCGGCGACGGCTTGAAGCACTTCTCTCTCGCGATTGGAAAGTCGGTTTTTCTTTTTCGCCACGGCGCTGCCTACGAGATGTGACTCGCGCAGGAGACTGGCGCAGATAGGGCAGAGGTAGCCGCTGCCGCTTTTCACTTCGCGGAGGCCTTCTTTCAGCTTGGCTGCGGAAGAGGACTTCGAGACGATGCCGTGGCATCCTAGCTCCAGCAGTTCTCTGATGGAATCCGGGGTGAAGTTCGCCGAGATGGCGATGAAGCGGGTGCCCGGATTCTTGGGGCTGTACTGTCGTAGGATTTCGATTCCGTTCAGCCCGGGAAGGTACATTTCGAACATTACGATATCGGGCTTTTCTTCTTCGCAAAGCTTTAGGGCCTCTCGCCCCTCCAAAGCTTCGCCTACGACCATTATTCCGGGGATGGTGACAGCAAGCGATGAGAGGAGGTCTCTCAACAGTAGCTGATCCTCCAGAACGACCATACGACTAGTTTGGTTGGTTGGTTGAGTCATGGTGGTGTGGGTTGGTTGGTTGACAGGGGCCTCGTTCGGAAACTGCTTAATCGCGCCAAAGCTGGCGCGGGATGGCTAATTCTGGAACTGATTCCGAGGCTCCCCCGAAGGGTATCCGCCTAGAGCTCAGAGGGCAAAAGAGGCTTAACTCTAAGTTAAACTGCTTGTATCTGGTGAGTTGTCAAAGCGGTTTAACATATTTTTTAAAACCGTGGATTTGCGAGACTTTTGCTAAAAGCTCTTGGGGCATTCGAAAAATGCGGAGTCATGGATTGTTTTGTGATTCTACAGGCTGAGATGAGTGAACCAACAAGCGAAGACATGGCTGGCCGAGGGCCGGAATTGCCGAAGGATTGGCGTCTTTTTCTGGTAAACGCGAAAATGAAGGTCGTCGCGGTATCGGGAATCGACGGCTTCGAGCTGGGAAATTCGCAGAGCCGCGACGATTTGGCGGACTATTTGACGGAGGAGAGCATGGATTTGGCTGGGGTTGGCGAGCTTTTGGTTTGTCTAGAGGAGATGCCGTCGGAGTGCGAACTGCGTATGAGGATTGGAGATCCGGGTCTCAATGTGGTCGCTCGGGGCGTGACGGGAGCCAAGGGGGTGTCTTGCGTGGTGTTGCGGCCTCGCATCGATCCGGAGGCGGAGAAGGCCTTGTCGAAGGCGTGGGATTGGGCGTCCTGGATGGCACGCTCGCTCGGACTTCTCGACGTGAGACCCGAAGCGGCGCCGATCCGGGCGCTTTTTGTCGACCAGAACTCGGAAGTGGTAGACTACGGCAAGACGCTTGCTCGCAAGCTCGGCTGTCGCTCGTTTGGGGCGACATCGGCTGGCGAAGCCCTCGCTCAGGCGAAAGCGAGACTTTATGACCTAGTGGTCATCGACGCGCTTGTGCCTGGTCTGGGAGCGTCGGCTCTTGGCCAACTTCTTCGGGAGCGAAGCGGGCGCGACTGGGGGCGCTGTCCGACGATCGTCATAATGAGCAAGGACATCCGCAGTCAGGAGAGCGTGGGTCAACTCGCGATTGAGAAGCCAATCGGAATGAGCGAACTCAAGGAGATGGTGGCGATCGCTCGCCGCGACCGCCATGACTTTTTGCTCAGTCGGGGAGAGGACGGAAAGTTGGAAGTTTTGAGGCTCGATGTTTGGCAAAACGACAAGCCTTTGCTCAGGCGCCTGTCTCAGGCCTTTATGGCGCAGGCGACGGAGTTCACTTCGAAGCTGAGCGAAAACCCAAGTTATTCGCTGGGGCATGATTTCGGGAAGGACCTGAAGTCGCTCAAGAACGGCTGCGATCTCCTGCATGCCTACCGTTTGTCGGAGGTTTGCAGGGAGCTTCTGGCGGAGTGCCAGGATCCTGATTCGCGCGTGCTGAGGCAGAAACTAGATGGCCTGCTCGTTGAAATTGAGAGTTTTCGCTTATTCGCGGCAAGTCACGGATTGCTGCGCGATTCGAATTGAAGGGAGAAGCGCAGCGAATTTGTGGGTAAATAGCGGCCTGTGCCGCTTATTTAGGTTGATTCAGCCCGTCGCAGTCGTATCCAAAGATGCCTTATGGCTAAATCTTCTTCTACTAAACCTGCCAACGCAGCTTTCATGAAACCTGTAACACCTGATGCAGTACTTTCTGCTGTGGTTGGCGCTGACCCACTCCCACGCACCGAACTCACCAAGAAGCTCTGGGACTACATCAAGTCCAACGATCTTCAGAATCCTGAAAACAAGCGCGAGATCCTCGCTGACGCTAAGCTCAAAGCTGTTTTCGATGGTAAGGACAAGGTTTCGATGTTCGAAATGACCAAGTTGGTCTCCAATCACGTCGTCAAGTAAGGCGAGAATCGAATTTTTAAATGAGAAGCCCGGGGCGTTTGCTCCGGGCTTTTCTGTTGAAAACCTGATGCAACCTGTTCGTTGCGCATTTCAGGTAGGGCTTAGGATTCTCTCTTTTTTCGACGCTAGGTGCGAAAAGGCGTTTCGTCGTTTGGAAACTGATCGAAGGGCGCGTCGGTTTTTTGGGGAAGGCGAAAAAAAGCGAAATAGCGAAAAAGGTCAATTTCCGAGGGAGGATTTAGCGAGCTTCCCGGGGAAGCTTGGGTCGCTTGCAGGCCATTTTTCTGGGGCGGAGATAGTCGACAGGACGGGCAGGTGGTCGGAGGCGAAGCTTTTGATGACTTCGGTGTTTTCGGCCTCGAAGGGGGCTGCGAGAAGAATGAAGTCCAGACCGCGCGAAGGAAAGTGGGCGGGGAAGGTTCGTTCTCTTTTCGGAAAGTAGTGGTAGTCTTCTTCTCCGGCTGAGCGCTCGATCAGTTGGTGCAGGGCGTCCGAGGAGGAGCGGGAACTTGTGTTGAAATCGCCGCAGATGATGGGCGGCAGATGGTAGGGATCCGCGAGGCTGCGTTGGTGGATGGAAGCGATGAGCTGATCGACCTGCCGCAGTCGCGTCCGGCGTGATCGGAAGTCGAGGTGAAGATTGATGACGTCGATTTCCGTTCCGTCGGCGAGGAAGCAGGCTTCGAGAAAGCCTTTTTCGCCGAGTTTCTTTTCGCCAAAGGAGACGACTTTCCAGTCTTTTACGGGGAACTTCGAGAGGAAGGCGTTTCCGTAGGCGAGCGGTTTGCGCCCGTCTCTTCGATTATGGATTCCGTGGATGGAAACGGGGTAGTCGGTCGCGGATTGGAGGTAGTCGAGCAGATTGATGTGTCCGTTCCAGTGAGAGGAGGCGTCGATCTCCTGGAGGGCGACGATATCGGGCTGCTGCTCGCGGATGATGTGGGCGATGCGATCGAGGTTTTTGGAGATCGTCCGAGCGCTGCTGAAGCCTTGATAGAGCGAGAGACCCCGCCCGTGGGCGATATTGAAGGTCATCAGTTTGATTTCTCGTTTTGGAGACTCCATTGCTTAGATAGGTAAACGCTTCACCCACGCTAGTGAATTTGTTGCCTAACGAAAGGCTTTGCTCGTTCTTTCATCATAAGTTTATCACTAAGCCCTTTAACGGAACTGTCGTGAATTCATTTGGCGAGCTAGACATTCATCTAAAGATCCCTGATCTGTGGCAGCAGGACGCGCTTTACAGGATCAAGGCGGGTGAAGATGTGGTGGTGAACGCTCCGACAGGGGCGGGAAAAACGTACTTGGTCGAGCTCATTGCTGAGACCTACAAGAGCGGGCAGATCGTGCTGGCGGTGCCGACGCGAGCTCTGGCGAACGACAAGCTTCGTGAGTTTCGGGCGAAAGGCTGGCGCGTGGGAATCGTCACGGGGGACGTAGCGATCGACCCGGAGGCGCCGGTCGTGGTGGCCACCCTTGAAACTCAAAAGCCCCGTTTCTTGCTTGGGAAAGGTCCGCGGCTTTTTGTGGTAGACGAGTATCAGATGATTGGAGACGAGACGCGTGGGGTGAATTACGAGCTGTGCATCGCTTTGGCTCCGCCCTCGACGCAGCTTCTTCTTCTCAGCGGTAGCGTATCCAATCCGCAAGACATTGTGGATTGGCTGCAACGGTTGGGACGTCAGTCTTATCTCATATCTGTGAAGAAGCGGCCGGTACCGCTGGAGGAAATCCATCTCGATGCTCTCTCGCAGAATCCGCCACGAGGCGTCACTGGGTTTTGGCCGCGCTTGATCGCAAAGGCGCTCATGGCGGACCTGGGGCCGATACTCGTCTTCGCTCCGCAGCGAAAGGGCGCCGAGTCTTTGGCGCGTCAGCTGGCGGCGGCCTTGCCTGTAGAGAACTCGCTTGCTCTCAGTCCGGACCAGAAGCGACTTGCTGGGGGGACGCTGGAGAAGCTGCTCAACAAGCGGGTGGCGTATCATCATAGCGGATTGAGCTATCAGCAGCGGGCGGGACTTGTGGAACCACTCGCCAAAGCGGGACAGCTGCGTATCGTGGTCTCAACTACAGGACTGGCTGCAGGCGTGAATTTTTCGATGCGTTCCGTGCTTGTGACGGAGTCGCAGTTTACGCTTAGTGACAGGCAGCAACTTATCCGTCCGGACGAGCTTTTGCAGATGTTTGGCCGAGCGGGTCGACGTGGCTTTGATACGATTGGCTATGCGCTTGTCGCTCCGGATCGTCCCCGTTTGCGCGAGGGGAGACAGCTCCCGGTGCGGCGTCCTAAGTTGCTTGATTGGCCGAGCTTGATCGGGATCTTGGATGTAGCGGATCGGTTTGATCGAGAGCCCTTTGAGGATGCCGTTTCCGCTTGTGGTCGCTTGTTTGGAGAAACACCTGCCCGTTTGGGGGCGGAACATTGTATCCAAAACAGGGATATGCCGTGCGGCCTGATGGTGGATGCGGAACGAGCTCGGTACGCAACGGCGAACAGCGAGGAGATTCTCAATTCTCAAGGGGTTTGGGAACCTCGACGAAAGCCAGCGCCGGTAGCCTGGGGAAGGGCTATGACAAGGCGTGATGGCAAGCTCGCGCCTGTTTTGGAAGTGGGGCGGATCGTAAAGGCGTTCGGTGGCGGCAAGCTCGCGCGAATAGAAAAACGATTCGGAAAGAAGCGTTTGATTGGTTTTTTAAATAAGAAGAAAAAAACGCGGGTGCAGTTGGCGACTTGGCTGTTGGCGGAGTTTGCAGAGAAGGGCGTGAAGCTAGAGAAGCGGTGTGAGGCGGATGCTCTTTCAACGCTGGATTGGAATCGTTTGCCCCAGTGTGGTGACTTGGTGGATACGCGAAAAGAGGGGTTTCGGCTGCTTGGGATTTTTGATTTCGAGAAGGTGGAAACGTCGCTCGATGTTGATGTTCTTGGAGTGCCGCTTTACGAGCCTGAAATGAGACGGGCTTACCCGATCGAATGTCAAAGCTGCTCCCAACGGGCGGTCTGCGAAGGCGAGTTGAGTCCAGCTCGCAGTCCGGCTCTGGCTTGGCGTCAACTCAAGCTCATCGACGAGCGGGGACGGCCGACTTTGCGCGGACGAATTTTCAGTCTGTTTCAGGGAGGAGAAGGTTTGGCAATTGCGGCGGCTCTGGAAGACGAGAGCTACGCGGTGGACGCAATCGCTCGGGATATTGCGAACTTGCGGGCGGGGTATCGGTTTGACGACTACTCGCAGTACAGTCACCGCATCTCGCGGGCGTGTCGGGTGGCGTATCAGGATCGTAGTTACGATGGTTACTTAAAGCATGGCTTGCCATTGCAGTACGGAGATGGGGCGGCGGAAGTGATTGCGGGTTGGGCCGCGTCCGGCGGCAAGGGAAGACGCTTGCTGGGCGAAAATTTGAAGTTTGGCGATGTGCAGCGGGCGCGTCAGGAGTGGTTGAGTCTGTTGCGCCATATCGTTAATGCGCCGAGCCTTGATTTCGAGCGTTGGGGAGAGCTGCAGAATTGTGGGAAGGCGATTTTGGCGGAGGACGACCAGAGGCTTTTGGTTGATGACTTGCCGGCCCTTGAACCAGCGCAAATCGGGCGGGTGAGCCATTTGCTGCGTTTTCCGCGAAAGTGGTAGCCTCGGGCGTCGAGGCCGCAAGAAACTGCGTGTGAGGCGCGCTTCTATTGGTCGGCTAAATGGCTTCGACTTCCCAGCTCCATTGATTCGGCTTGGGGAAGCGTAGCCAGGCGAAGCTGCTGGAGCTACCGTTTCTTGGACCGGTGACGGCTCCGGGATTGAGGGCTCGCGTGCCTTGGCAATCGTCGTCGAGTGGTTGATGCAGATGACCGTAGAGGATAGCTGTGACGCCTGGCAGAAAGCCGTGTGGCGGCAGGTGCTGCAGATGGAAAGTGAAGCCGTTTCTCTCGAGGGTTCGAGTTTTGGGCCATGCTCCGTAGGGATCGCAGTTTCCCTGCACTACGAAGAGGGGGCGTCCTAGGTTTTGAATGGGTATCAGGATGTCTGGTCGAGTAACGTCGCCAAGGTGCCAGATTTCCTCGGCGGATGCGATATGGTCGAGCAGGCGGTTCGGCACTTTGCCGTGCGTGTCGGAAATGACTGCGATGCCGTGCTCGCTCATACCCTTTTCTTTCCTAACATGAAGGCGAAGATGGCGACGAACAAGAGAAGGACCACGCTTACCCAGTAGCCGTCTGCCACGTTGGTGGTGCCGCTGAAGGCGTTGGCCTTATCTGTGGTCTCGAAGGCCCTTCCGAAGAACTTTATGGTGAAAACCCATCCAGCGTGGATGGCGATGCTTGCCCAGAGATTGTTAGCGAGCAGGAAGACTTGGTGGAGGACGACGCCTACGAGAAAGATGGCGAGAATGTACTTTAGGTCGAATTCAGTGAATACGGCGAACGCGGTGCCAATTGCGATCTGCGAAGCCTCTGCTACACCGACATCTAAAGGATTGATAAGGCCGAGCGTGAACTCAGGCGTTTTGAAATGGAGGACTGCGAAGAAGAAAGAGGAAGCGGCGATTGCGAGAGCGGGGCGAAAGGCTGTGTAGAACATTCTGAATACGAGCCCGCGAAACACGGTTTCCTCTAGGATGCCGATCAGGAGCGCCGCCACGATGGCTTCTCCTATTCTGCTTGGCAGTGACTCTGAGCTCCACTCGAAGGAGAAGGCTCCGGTAGCGGAATTGAAACCGTAGATCAGTAATATCATCACGATACCGCTGACAAACCAGTATCCGAATACTGACAGGGCTGGGCGAGCGAAGCCGACGGCCTTAAAACTTGTTATACGGCATTGAATGAAGAGGTAGGGAATGAGCAGCAGAACGCTTAGCCAGCGAGCTCTGTCGAAAAAGTTTGGATACGGTTTATGGGCGAGGTAGCCGCTGGCGTCCGGGTCGAAGTAGTGGGTCAGCCTGAAGGCGATCAAGCTGAGAACCGCGCCCGATATGAGTGAGCCAAAGTAGAGCAGCGCGAGGAGTTTGAGGCCTCGGTAGGAGGATTGCTCGGGCGAGAGATCGTAAAGCAGGTGCCGAGGATCGCGAGTCATTGGGTTTCGTATTCACCGCCGTCGAGGCGTTTGAGGACCTTGAAGCCTGCGGCCTTCGCATTGCTGACGGAAGGCTTCCGGTTGATTTTCATTTGCGGAGCGGCGAGCGTGGGGCAGGGTTCGATGTCCTGCCCGCACTTGGGACACTCCACGGGGGGAGAATCATGGGAGGCGAGGTGAAGCTCGACTTCGCCTCGACAGAGCTTACAGCGGCCGGATGTCGGTCTGAATCGCTGCAGTGGCATCAAGGCGCGCTCGACTAGTTGCTCTGCTGGACCAGACCGAGTCGGGCCTGCTCCTCGAGCATCAGAGTCTTGATGTACTGTTCTGCGGAAAATTGTCCGTAGAGGGATTTTAGCGACTGCTCGACTTGGGCGTACTGCGGGTCATCCTTGCTGACTTCTGGAACGTCCTTGGAAACTACATACAAGTAGGCGCCTTGGTTTTCTCCGTTGAGCCGGATAAAATCGGATACTTCTTTGGAGTCTAGTTCGAGCATTGAGGAGAGGGCGCGGCGGTCTAGGCCTTCGGCCGGTTCGACGAGTGTGAATTCGTTGAAGGGGGTAACGGATAGACCCGCCTCTTCGGCTGCAGCTCCGAATGAAATTTCGCTGTCCGCATTTGCCTCGAGCTTGGCTTTCAGTTCGACGGCGTATTCGGCGCGCACTTTGCGGTATTCCTCGGCTCGGACGTCGCTTATGATCTTGTCGCGAAGGGTGTCAAAGGAGGGGACGATGGGCGCGATCACGTTGTTGTAGAACAACACGATCGAACGGTTTTCGACTTGGAGCGGTTCGGAGTAGAAGCGTTCTGTGGAAAGCTCGAAGGCTTGTTCGACGACATCGCGGCCCCAGACAGTGCCAATTGGCGTTTGGTTGGCGGCGAAGGGGGAGGAGGTTTTGAGTTCGAGCTCTGCGAGGATGGTCGCAAGGCCTTCGGAGTCGTGCTGGAAGTCGTTTTCGATGATGCTGACGACGAGATCGTGGGCGCGTTCGGATGCGATTTCCCGGGCGGCGGTGATACGATAGTCGTTGCGGACGGCGAGCCGCGCTTCCTCGAATGTGATCGGTTCTTCTGGTTCGGCTTCTTCGCCTTCGGCTGGTTCCGCAGGCTCTGGCTGATAGCGGTCGAGGTTGGATTCGAAGTAGGTGATGAGCTGATCTTCGGTGGGCTTTACTTGTTCAATGAAGTCGCTGGCGTTGATTTCGATGTAGTCGACGACGCGACGTTCTGGTGTTTGGTAGGTGAAGCTGAAGTCCTCGTAGTGCTTCTGGAGCATTTCCTCGGTGATTTCGATTTCTGGGGCGTAGGCGCCTAAATCTACTTCGGCGAGCAGGATGGACCAGGTAGCGAGGCGTTGGCCAAGGCTTTCGAGGATTTCGGATTCGTTTACGAAACCGGCGCCACGGAGCACGGAATAGACTTTGGCGATGCGGTAGTCGTCGACGAGGACGCGGTGCAGGTCGCTTTCGGTGACGCCTCCGCCGAGGCGAAGGCTGTCGAGCGCCATGTTGTAGGCTTGGGCGTCAAATTGTCCGAGCTGGTTCTGGAAGGCCGGCAGGGTTTCGATGTACTGGCGAAGTTCGTCCTTGGTCGGCTCTGGAATGGAGTGCTGGTTGGCGATGTGGAGAACGGTGGCGCGCTCGAAGTGGAGAGAGCCGCTGGCGCGGTTGTTTCGGTTGAGGGAGGCGCTGAGTTGGGCGTCTGTCTGGAATCGGGCTCGAGCCGCCTCGGTGTTGAGGGGCGTGTCGAAGAATTTGAGATCCGCGGTTCTTTCTCTTCCCCCGCCGAGTGGTCCCATGTTGCCGATCTGCATGACAAAGGCGACGATGAGGACGCCAAAGATGATGATTACGAGTAGCAGATGCTTTTGAAGTTTGTTTTGTATCCAGGATATCATAGGGAAAAGAGCGATTGAAGGCGGCTAAACTAGGCTTGGCGCCTAGCCTGTCAATGGACAAAACCTGCGGTTTGCAGAGGGGAATTGATGGGGTTTGGGAGTGAGGAGTGACCTAGTCAGGCTTTGCTTTCGAGGGAATCGAGGGCCTCGGCGAGTGTGACCTGCTGGAAGCTGGAGGCTCTGGCTTGGTCGACGAGCTGGTGGTAGTGTCGCACGAAGGGATCGCGGGAGTTGAATAGGTCGTCGTCGGGATTTTCGCCAAAGGATTCGAAGCGCTGCTTGAACTCCAGCAGTCCGATTTTCTCGAGGGGGCGGGCCGGCTGGTAGCGGTAGGCGTTTGAAATGTCCTTGTCCTTGGCGGGGAGGGAGGAGGCGAGGCCGAGCTCGGTCAGTCGGTTTAGGGCGGCTCCGGCGAGCGGGCGCGGGAGGTTGTTGCGTTTGGCGAGGTCTGTGCTCGAGAGGGCGTCGCCGCATTCGCGGAAGCGTCTGCTGATCTGGGCGAGAAGGAGGAGGCAGAGGCTTTCTTGTGAAGCTTGGCTGAGCTCGTCCCAGGCGACCTTTCCGCTCTTGAAGCGAGCGTTTTGCACGGCGAAAGAGAGCCGCCCGCCAAGCAGTAGGCAAAGCCAGAAGGTGAAGAGGCCGATCATGAGGACCGGCAGGATTCCGAGGGAGCCGTAGAGGGTGCGTTGCATGGCGACTCGCTCGAAGTAGAGGAAGGCGAAGGCGTTGTTGGCGATAAAGCAGCTTACGGAAAAGAGGGCGCCGACGTAGGCGGCTCGCCACTCGACTTGGGTATTGGGAATGAAGCGGTAGAAGAGAGCGAGAACGCTTGTGATGAGGAGGAAGCTGCCGAGCTTGCCGCCGTAGGTCGCCAGCCAGCTGTTAACGGTTTCGGAGCCTGGAATGCTTTCGGTGAGGGCGACGAATTGTTCGTTGAGCTTCATCAGCTCGGAGACGGCGAAAGCCACGCCTGCGAAAACGAGTACCGTGCCCAGAGTGATAATGGTCCAATAGAGGATGACTCGGGTGATGAGCTTGCGGCCTTTTGATACGCCCCAGATGTCGTTGAAGGCGTCCTCGATGGTGATGAAGAGCTGGAGAACGATGAGCACGAGCACGAGGGCTCCGCCCACTCCGACGGTTCCCGACTGGCTGGCTTCGATGAAGTGGGAAATCATTTCGCGAAGTCCGCCGCCTTCTTGCTCGGATTCGTCTGTTTCGGAGAGATTGACCTGAGGCGCGATGTAGGTGACGACGCGTTCGATCATGTTTTGGGCGAGATCTGGGTCTGCCTGATCTAGGGCGAAGCCGGATACGAGCACCATGAGCGCGATGAGGGGCCCGAGACCGAGAAGCGAACTGAAGCTCAGGGCGGCAGCGCGAGCGAAGATGCGATTTTCCTTGAGCCCTGAAAAGGTGATGGCGATCACGCGGGCGATCGCGTAGCCGACGCTGCGACGCCGCGAGAGCGGCTCGCCGTGTTGGCGCCAGATCTCCTTTTGCAGTATGCGGCCTCTGGATACGAGGCGCTGTAGGCGTGGGTTCATAGGGTGGAGCTAGGACAGCGGCCTAGCGAATCGTCCTTCTACGACAGGAAGAAAACGTAAGCGTAGCCAAATATGCCGGCCAGTCCGGTGGCCCCGAAGACGATGAGGAAGCGGATTTTGATGATGGCGCTGCAGAAGTAGATGGAGAGCATCAGCAAGAGATTGCTCAGTAGCAGGATGGTATCTCCGCTCGAATAGAAAAGCAGGCTGAGGAGCCCGGCGCCGATCGCGGCTCTGAATCGGAGAAGTGGATACACCTCCGTGACTTGGAGTAGAAGGGTTACGACCACGATAAGATCGAATACCGCCACGATGATGAACGGACTTTTCGCCATCTGGATCGCGTTGGCCGCGAGGATAAGGTCCTTCTCGATGAAGGCCATGGCCAAGATGGAGGCGACGAAGAAGAGGGTGAGAAAGCGTAGTCCGAAAAAGGCGACCGCGGCTTGTTTTTCGCGGGGAGATTTTCCGCTGGGGTCGTCTGCTCTTCCTTCGGCGAGGGCGAGCATTTTGGTGACTTCCAGTTTTTCGCGCTCTTCAGCTTGGGGTTTCTTTTTCTTTTTGTTGTCTGACTCTTTTGTTTCTTCGCTAGATTTCTCCTTGGGAGCTGACGCATCGCCTTCCTGCGTATCGGAGCTGTCTACGCTTTCGTCAGGGTCTTCCTTGCCCTTGGCCGCAGCAGCTTCAGTGGCCGCTTTAGCCGCCTGTTCTTCGGCGAGCTTTTTCTTTTCGGCTTCGGAGGCGTCGGTGCGAAGAGTGAGTTTCCGTTTTTTGGGAAACAGGGTTTCCATTAGCTCTTCGTTGGAGGAGATGGGAAGCCAGGATTCTGTCTCGATGTCGTAGAAGTAGGCGCTCGGGTCCAACTTATCGGCTTCGATTAAGGAAGATATTTGGTCGATGTCGAACGGACCGCTCGCATCTTCATCGCCTTCGCGTCGAATGTAATACTCTCTCATGGGCTAGGGAAGTAGGCCAATGAGACACTTGGTAGCGGTACTTTGTCAAGGCGCAGGAAGGCGCCGAGACGGCTATTACATGCGTTGCAAAGTAGGAATGCCTAAGAGGCCTAGGCCAGACTGCAGCGCGACTAGAGTTCGCTGGCAGAGCAGTAGGCGTCTCGCTTGCACGTCGCTCTCGGATACTATCACCTTGTTGGCGCTGTAGAAGCTGCTGTAGGCCCCGGCGAGCTCGAAGAGGTAGGTGCAGAGCAGGTGAGGGCGTAGCTGCTCTATGGTACTTTGCAGCACGCCGACGAACGCGATGATTTTGTTGGCGAGAGCTATTTCTTCGGGAGTTTCGAAGGGGGTAGCTTTGCTTTCGAGGTCGGCGAGCTGGTCCGTGTCGAGCTTGCGGAAAATGCTTTGGATGCGAGCGGCCGCGTAGAGGAGGTAGGGAGCAGTGTTGCCTTCGAAAGAGAGGAGCTTTTCCCAAGTGAAAATGTAGTCGCTGGTGCGATTTTGCGAGAGGTCCGCGTACTTGATGGCGTTTACGCCGATGACTTCGGCGATGTGCTTGATCTCGTCCTCGGGAAGCGTCGCGTTTTTCTCGCGTACGATTTTGGCGGCGCGCTCGACGGCTTCGTCAATGAGCTGTCGCAGGCGAATCGGATCGCCGGAGCGGGATTTGATGACCTTGCCGTCTTCGCCGTTGATCTTGCCGAACATGACGTGGCTGAACTTCGGCATTTGGCGTCTTGTTTTCTCAAACCACTTTTTGGTAGTGAGATCGAGCTGTTCGAAGTGGTCCTTTTGGCGGTCGTCGGTGACGATGACGATAGAGGTCGCCTTGAAGTGCTCATTGCGATAGAGCATGGTGGCGAGGTCGGTGGTGGCGTAGTTCGACGCGCCGTCTGACTTGCGAATGATGAAGGGCTGCTCTTTGAAGCGCGGGTGCTCGGGATGGAAGACGACGACGGCTCCTTTGCTCTCCTCGGAGAGGCCGTTGTCCTTTAGTTCCTGATACACTTGCTCGACCTTGTCGCGGTAGAAGCTTTCGCCAAGGTAACAGTCGTAGTGAACGTCGAGCTCCTTGTATATTGTCTCCAGTCCTTGGATACTGAGTTTATTGACTGTTTCCCAGAGAGCCATGCTCTCTGGCTTGCCGGCTTGCAGATCGACGAGCTCTTGGCGACACTCCTCGAGCACGGCTGCGTCATCAGCGAGTTTGCTGCCGAGCTTGTAGAGGCGTTCGAGCTCCTCGAGCGGGTCACGCTCTAGGGCTTTCGCGTCGAGATGGCGCTTGTAGGCGTAGAAGAGCTTGCCGTAGGGCGTGCCCCAGTCGCCGATGTGGTTGTCCCGCACGACCTCGGCTCCGCAGAATTCGAGAAGTCGGCAGATGGCTTCGCCGATCACGATGGAGCGAATGTGTCCGACGTGCATCTGTTTGGCGGTATTGGGGGAGCCGTAGTCGACGACGACTTTTTCGCCAGCGTGCAGGGCCTTGGCGGCGGACTTGAAGCTCTCGCGATCGCGGAAGGCGGATAGCCAGGCGAGTTGGAAGCTGGGCTTGAACTTGAAATTGATGAAGCCCGGTCCGGCGATGGATATGTCGGCGTGTTCGGTGAGGTTTGGGTTCGCTTCCAGTTTTTCGACGAGGGACTGAGCGATTTGGCGAGGATTGTTCTTGTTGCGTTTAGCGTAAGGCAGGGCGCCATTGGCCTGAAGATCGCCGAATCGAGGATCTGCGGGGCGGATCTCCGATGAGAAGGAGTTTTCGAGCCCTGCGGAAGCGGCGGCTTCCAGCACGAGCGAGTCGATTTTTTTGGCGACGTCGAACCAGTCTTGCATAGAGCGGCTACAAAATCTTCCTCTGCCCAGCGAGCAAGCTTCGAATAATATCTTGCCTGATAATTGAAGCTGAAAACGGTCCGCATTTACCCTAGTTTTCCATGGGCGCAATACTCGGTGGCGGCTTTTGGATAGGGGCTTGACACGTGTGGCATAATACGCTCTTCAAAATTGCCGCTTGGGCGGTCAAAGGGCTTCGTTTTCGATGGCGAAATCCTTTGTAAGTCCAAGAGCGACAATGGTGTGGGTGATATCTTCCTAGCGAATTGTTTCGCGGGTATCGTCCTCCCATAGCCGCAATTGGCCTATACTACGTTCCCGTACAATTCAATATGGTTAGAAAAACCTTAAGCAGCCGTCGTTTCATCAAGCCGAGCTACGCGTACCTTATAGAAAAGAAGCGCGAGGGCCAAGAGTTCACCAAGGAAGAGATCAGGTATATAATCGACTCTATCTTGGATGGAGAGATGCCAGACTTTCAAATGGCCGCTATGGCTATGGCAATCTTCTTCCAGGGAATGTCTGCCCAGGAGACCGCGATACTCACCGAGGAAATGATGCTTTCCGGAGAAGTTATCGATTTGTCGCACATCGCGAAGCCGAAGATCGACAAGTATTCAACAGGAGGCGTGGGTGATAAGACTTCACTCGTGCTCGTGCCGCTTGCGGTCGCTTCCGGCATCGTTATTCCGATGATGGGTGGAATCGATCAGGACTTTGCGATCAGCTCGCTAGATAAGCTGAGCGCGGTGCCCGGTTTTAAAGCGGACATGGGTATCGATCCCTTTATTGCGCAGCTCGAGAAGATCGGTGGCGCGATGGTGCGTCAGAGCCCCGAGCTCGCGCCTGCCGATGCGAAGCTTTACGATCTCCGCAAGAAGACTGCGACGATTCCAAGTCTTCCGCTCATCACAGGCAGTGTTCTGTCCAAGAAGCTCGCTGAAGGCGCGGAAGGCCTCGTGATCGACGTCAAATGGGGCAATGGATCCTTTATCCGCGATCTTGAGCAGGCGAAACAGCTTGCTCGCAGCATGACGCGCGTCGGCCGCTCCATGAAGCGTCGCTGCGTGGCTCTCGTTACGGATATGAATCAGCCTTTGGGCGATACCGTGGGCACGGCTCTCGAATTGAAGGAAGCGATCCAGCTTCTCAAGGGAGAGGGGCCTGAGGACCTGCAGGAGCTCGTGCTCAAGCTGGGCATGGAAATCGTTCGTCTAGCCGGTGTTGCGGGTTCGACACTTTCTGCGAAGCAGACGGTTCAACGTCATATCGAGGACGGTACGGCTCTGGAAAAGCTCAAGGAAATCATCGCGGCTCAGGGTGGCGACACCTCTTACATCGATGATCCCGAGAAATTCCCGACGGCTCAGCATATTCGCAAGCTGCCTGCCCCGAAGCGTGGCTACGTTCACACGATCAACGCCGCTCAAATCGCGAAGGGAGTGCATCTCCTCGGCGCGGGCGCAGACGAGGATGGCAAGATCGACTACGCGGTGGGTGTCTCCGAAATCAAGAAGGTCGGCACCCAGGTCAAGCAGGGCGAGCCCCTCATGATGATCCATTACAACGACGAAGCGAAGCTCGAACAGGCCCTTGAATACTTCAAAGCTGCTTATCGTCTCGCTCCGAAGCGTCCAACGCCGCCGCCTCTCATCGTAGAGCGCGTCGCGTAAGGCACGTCGGGTATCGTTTCAATTTTCAAAGCCAGTCGCAGAAGCGGCTGGCTTTTTTGTGAGTGGCCGGGAATGGCGACAAAAAAATAACCCTGCCGAAATGGCAGGGTTAGGAAAGAATTCGGTTAGATCCCGAGAGTTCGGAGCGCTTACTTGCTGAAGCGACGACGAGCTGCGATAAGACCAGCAACTGCGAGACCTAGTAGAGCGATCGTTGCGCCGCTGTCAGGAACCGGCTGGGCAGGGATGACGGGTTTAGTCAGAGCTGCTGCAGTCGATGCGAGAGCTGAAAACGCGATTACGTAGGCGAGGATTCTAGATGTCTTCATAGTAGTGTGTTTATATTGTTCTGAGGGTGTAAATCGACTTTTTTAGTCCTGGAAAGAGCGTTCATAAGTTTTAAAGCAATATACGTGCCAGGAATGAGCTGCTATATGCTATTTGATCTCTGTGAGGGGTTGGGTGCGATGATTATAGCTCTAGGCGCTAGCTCGATAGTGTAAAATTGTAATGTTTTTTTACACTAAAATTCAGAGTAGGCCGATGATTTTTGCGGCCTCTGGGTTGTGTTTCTTCAAGTTGTTGATTGTTGGGTTTGTCTATTGGCAATGGGGAAGTAACAAGTAGCTGGGGCAAAAAAAAGATGAGAACCGGTTAAGGTTCTCATCTCGAGAGTAGTTCGCCTCTTATTTATCGGTTGTTAACCGCAAGGGCAATCTTCATCGATAAGGTCGACTACCACGAGGAAGGGCTGGTCATGATCTGACGAGTCCTCGGGATCAACGTACAGGCCGACAAGATCTCCAGCTTGTGCTTCAAATCCCTCGCCGTTCGCTATTGCAGCGTTGTAGATTTCCAGAGCGTTGGAAGTCGTGCCAGCGCCATCAGCTACGAACAATCCGTTTGTGTATCCAAACGAGTCGAGAGATGCACCGTCTGTTAGAGCCCAAATTGCTCCCTGGATTTCTGCGTCCGTATAGTTGGTGCCATTATTGTCGCCGTTGTCAGTCCCTTCGAAGTCTTGGTTCACGATCCAGTTGATTAGATCCAAGTTTTCGACTGCTGTTTCGCCGTTTGTACCAACTCCTCCGAAACCACCTACGCCTTGTAGCGCGTTGGTTGGTAATTCGCCATCTGCTGCGATGTAAAGCTCTGCATTGATCTCAGGAGCGTCATCAATAGGAGTTCCCGCTTGTCCAAAAAGGACTGTGTCAAAAACAGAAAGACAATACGCGTTTTCGTAGATGCCGTCGATACTTGCGTCGTTTGCTCCAGTTATTTGGACAGTGAAAGCATCTGAAGATGTTCCAGCTGGCTCATTCTCGTCAATAATCTGAAAGGTAATCGGACCTGTTGGGAGCGTTGCCTTAACTTTATCGAGCGTATCGTTGGCTCCGCAGAAGGTGACTTCTACGTTGGCTGTGGCGATATTGCCGAATGCGTCAGAAACGGTGTATTCCATCGTTTCGACTGCTTGCTCGCCTGCCATGAGATCTGCGAAAGCGGTTTCACCGTCGAAGCAAAGCTGTCCGTTGACGAGGCTTACGAGAACTCCGCTAGAGAGTTCAACAGGAGCTCCACCTTCTGTTAGGGCGAGCCCATCGATTGCAAGAACCGTAATGCTGCCGGAAGCTGTGTCGTTCGCAGCGACGTCGACTTTAACTTCCTCGTTGTAGCAGCCTTTTCCTTCGTCGTCTTCTAGTGACGGTAGAATTTCGACCACGCCTGAGTCGACGTCTTCGGTTTCCTGTCCGGCGTTGACGGTGACGGACGCGGTCTTGCCGTTTACGGCGTCGACGACGTCTGAGTCTATGGTGTCGTCGTTTCCTGCGTCGGCTGCGACGAACTGCTTGTTCTCTGCGGCTGAGTCTTCGAACATGACGGAGTATTCGCCGGCTACGAGGTTGTCGAAGCGGTAGGTGCCGTCGGCGAGGGTGTTCGTGGTGGCGACGGTGTTGCCCGCGGCGTCGAGTAGAGTGACGAGCTTGCCTTCAACTGCGACGTCGCCTGTGTCGTCGATGTCGTTGCGGTTCTCGTCGCAGAAGTAGCGTCCTGAGAGGGATCCGAGTTCCTCGACCACGCCTGCGTCGACGTCCTTGGTCTCCTGTCCTGCGTTTACGGTGACGGATGCGGTCTTGCCGTTTGCGGCGTCTACGACGTCTGAGTCTATGGTGTCGTCGTTTCCTGCGTCGGCTGCGACGAACTGCTTTTTCTCTGCGGCCGAGTCTTCGAACATGACGGAGTATTCGCTGGCTACGAGGTCGTCGAAGCGGTAGGTTCCGTCGGCGAGTGTGTTCGTGGTGGCGACGGTGTTGCCCGCGGCGTCGAGTAGAGTGACGAGCTTGCCTTCAACTGCGACGTCGCCTGCGTCGTCGATGTCGTTGCGGTTCTCGTCGCAGAAGTAGCGTCCTGAGAGGGATCCGAGTTCCTCGACCACGCCTGCGTCGACGTCCTTGGTCTCCTGTCCTGCGTTTACGGTGACGGATGCGGTCTTGCCGTTTGCGGCGTCTACGACGTCTGAGTCTATGGTGTCGTCGTTTCCTGCGTCGGCTGCGACGAACTGCTTTTTCTCTGCGGCCGAGTCTTCGAACATGACGGAGTAATCGCCGGCTATGAGGTTGTCGAAGCGGTAGGTGCCGTCGGCGAGTGTGTTCGTGGTGGCGACGGTGTTGCCCGCGGCGTCGAGTAGAGTGACGAGCTTTCCTTCAACTGCGACGTCCCCTGTGTCGTCGATGTCGTTGCGGTTCTCGTCGCAGAAGTAGCGTCCTGAGAGGGATCCGAGTTCCTCGACCACGCCTGCGTCGACGTCCTTGGTTTCCTGTCCGGCGTTGACGGTGACGGACGCGGTCTTGCCGTTTGCGGCGTCGACGACGTCTGAGTCGATGGTGTCGTCGTTACCGGCGTCGGCTGCGACGAACTCCTTTTTCTCTGCGGCTGAGTCCTCGAACATGACGGAGTATTCGCCGGCTACGAGGTTGTCGAAGCGGTAGGTTCCGTCGGCGAGTGTGTTCGTGGTGGCGACGGTGTTTCCGTCGGAATCGAGAAGTGTGACCAGCTTTCCGGCGACTGCGACATCTCCTGTGTCGTCGATGTCGTTTCGGTTCTCGTCGCAGAAGTAGCGACCGGAGAGGGAGCCTGGAATTGGATCGCCAGGGGTGTAGCAAAGATCGTCGATTGCTCCGGAGCCAGGCAGGTTGACGACCATTTTCGCTACGCCGGAGGCGTCGAGCTCTACGAGAGCTTGGCCGTTGTTGCCGGTCGCTGGCATGGCGACTGTCTTAATGAGATTTCCGCCGGCGTCGTACAAATCGATGGTGCCGGTGGATTCCTCGATATCGAGTACGCGGATGGAGTCGAGCTCAGCAAGCTTGTCGAATTCGAAGGTGATAGTGCCTCCTCCTGCGTTGTCGTCAGGATCGCTGGCGTCGCCATCTTCCGAGATGATCAGTACTTTGCCGAGACCGTTGTAAGAGAGGTCGCTGTCGCCGCCTGTGGTGTTGTTGGTATCGAAAACCATCGCTGCGTTTTCGCCGGAGGTATCGCCGGCGCGAGTAGCGGTGATCGTGACGCCTTCGAACTGATCTGAGATGGTGGCCCCGGTCTGGAGTTCATTGAATCTTACGCAAACGTCGTCTCCTTCGCATCCTTCGGTTGGCTTGAGTTCGATTTTGTCGATGCGGACGTATTCGCCGTTGTCCTTCCATGCGACGAGCTTGATTTCGGCGCCGGCTGGAATGTCGAGGTTTTCGATGGTGAATTCGCTGAAGCTGCCGTCGTTTGAGCCTCCGCCGTCGGACTGGCGATCGAGCATGACGGTTTCAACCAAAACGCCGTCAACGAACACTTTGATCTTGGACACGCCGTCCGTTTCGTCCTGGGCAAAGATTGAGAGGTTGTAGGAACCTGTCTCGCCATTGAAGTTTGTTTTCAGTCCTCCGTCGTGGCCGCAGTCGAGCCGGACGAGTTCGCCGCCGGAGGCTTGGGAGCCGCTCTCGACTGTGAAACCGCCGAAGCGAACCATGTCTTCAGCTTCGATGACGATGCAATCGCTAGATGGCGGTGGTGGAGGAGGAGTCTTTTCGCCAGCGTCGAGGCACTTGTAGTCGACCCAGTCACCTTTGACGTTGCAGCAGCTGCCTACAGTGAGCTGAGCGCCAGCTGGGGGAGTTCCGTAGCCGTGACCGGTGTAGAAAGTGAAGAAGTCCTGATTGGAGCCTTCCTGCTCGATTTCGATTAGGATGTAACAGTTTCCGTATTGGTCGGTTACGCGGAAATAACTCTCGGCGTAGATCTGACCCCCGTTTCCAACTTCGTTTCCGTCGTTGTCGATTTGAGCTCTCTGGCCGTAGCGGTCGTTGGCGTTCTCGTTTCTGCATGAATCGCCCGAGAGTGATCCGTCATTGTCTTTGACGGTGATGCATGTGGTTGCCGATGCCGGCATTTCAAAACGATCGCCTCTGCTCAGGTTTCCGTCGTTTGCGAGGTCAGCTTCCGTAAAAGCGGTGAATTCGTATTTTCTGTAGCTCATGAAGAGAAGGAGTAGATGTTGCGCTGAATAGGCTTTGTGTAAAAAAAGCTTAAAGAGGAGTTCTATCGATCCAATTTGAGCCGGTCTTTGCAACCCTTAACATAAGTAGAGATACGAGATTGGCACACAATCAGGCTTAACCTTACTCTGACAGTGAGTTTCTAGTAGGCTTGAGCGCCTAAGAATGACGTAGGAGCGACTTCCCGACGGGGTTTTGCCCCCGAGTTTATGGCTACCAGCGAGGCGATACTACGGAGACGTAGTTCACGTACGCGGTGAGGGCGTCTCTTTGGGCGGCGATCGCGTTGCTCTCTGCGTTTGACCGCGTTTGCTCGGCCACGATGACCGAGGTGTAGTCGAGCTCTCCAGCGAGGAAGAGCCGGTGGGAGAGCTCTGCTGCCCGTCTGGCGGAATTGGATTCAAGGGTGCGCAGCCTGAGTATTTCATGGCTTTGCGAAAGGGAGAATAGGGCGGAGTCAATTTCCGCCAGCGCGTTTGCGATGCCTCTCTCGTAGTTGAGGTAGGCGGCCTGGAGCTGAGCGGATTGCAAATCGATAGCTGCAAGGATTCTGCCTCTCCCGAGCAAGGGGGTGACTAGGCTTCCTATCATGTTTGCAGTGATACGTTCCAGGCTGGGCAGTTGTCCGGTTTCGCTCGCGGAGCTGCCTATTTGGCTGCTGAGGGAGAGGCTCGGGAGGCGGCTGGCTTTGGCGGCATTGAGACGGTAAGCGCCGGAGTAGAGGCGGTGTTCGGTTGCTCTGATGTCCGGGCGGTTGTAGATTAGTTGCTCGACGGAGGGTGGCGGAGTTTTTTGCGGGGGCTGGACGAGCGGCCCTGACGGGATGAGGGAACGGACTTCGACGAGTGAAATCCCGAGAAGAATGGAGAGTTGGTTGGTGAGCTGGACTTCGTTGGCCTTCAAGCCCGCGAGAGTGGCTCGGGATTGGTAGAGCTGGCTTTCGGTTCGGCTGAAGTCGAGCGCGGTTGCATAGCCTTTCTCCAGAAGGCTGTCGATGCGGCCGAGGTTGTCGGCCCGGCGCGCTTCACTTTGCTCGGCAAGTGATATTTGGGCTTGGGTGCTGCGAAGTTGGAGATAGGTCGTAGCGACTTGCGAGGTGACGATTCGCTTCAGGTCGCGAAGCAGCTCCTCGTTGGCGGCGACTTCGTACTTCGTATCCTTGAGGGCAGCCCGGGCTTGTCCGAATACGTCGATTTGCCAAACGGCGTTTAAGTTGAGATCTGTTGTGAAGCGCAGCGTTTCGCGCTGGAACTCGTTGGAATCGACATCGAATTCGTTGACGGTCTCCTCAAGCGAGAGATCGACGCTCGGTAGAAGGGCCGCTCGGGAGCTTCGAAGTCCCGACAGCGCTTCTTGCAGGCGGGTCGCTCCGATGCGTATGTCCCATGATTGCTCATGAGCTATGCGGATGAGGGAATTGAGAGTTTCGTCTTCTAGGGCTTCCCACCAGAAATGAGAGTCTGAAGCCGCGAACTGTTCGGAGGGAAGGTTCGCCTCCGCGGAGGCTTGGCTCGGGAGCTCTAGGTCTTGGTTTCTTTGGATTTCGGAGGCTAGATCCTGTCCTCTCCGACTCACGCATCCGACGAAGGTGATGCAAATCAGAGGCGCGATAGCTTTGATAGCGAGGTGTGGGAATTTGCTAGGGATGAGCTCCATTGGTTGGTTCATTTGGAGGAGATATCGTATCTGCTTTGGGTAAGTTTAGTTTTCTGGCTGGAATGTTGAGGGTTGAGTTCCAGTTCGTTACAGCCAAACCCAAATAGAGTGTCGCCTCCAATGCTGTCTAATGTTCCTTCCTTCCATACGAACAAAAAATTCAGTACTCGTGGCAATTGCCCGATAAGTTAGTACCAGTCCTTCATCCTCTTACGAAATGAATCCCCCACCAAGTGTCTCGAAAGCAACCGATGCGAAGGTCAGAGTTTTTGGCCTCCGCCAGGTGTGGTCGATCGTGGTCTTTTCCTTCGTTATAAACCTGCTCTATCTGACGGGGCCTTTGTTCATGCTTCAGATCTACGATCGCGTGCTTGCGAGCGCAAACATACCAACCCTGCTTGGGCTTTTGTTCATCGTAGTCGTGCTCTATGTCTTTTTCGGGGTTTTAGAGTTTATTCGCAGTCAGGTGATCGCCTCGAATGGGGAAGCAATCACTGAAACTCTGGCTGACGCCTCTTACCGGGTATCGGTTGCGAGCAGTTGCGAAGCGAATCCGAGCCTTGAAAAGGCGAGCGCTTTGGAGGATGTGGACAGGCTTCGCAGTTTTCTGAAATCTCCTACTTTTTCAGCCCTGTTCGACCTTCCATGGGCTCCGATCTTTTTGCTTTTTGTATTCGGACTTCACCCGATGCTGGGGGTGATCGCAACGATCGCGGCGGCGGTTTTGGCGGGATTGGCGATCGTGAACGAGAGGCTGTCCCGGAAGAATATCGCGAAGGCGACTTCGGTATCGACTGAGGCCAGAAAAAAGGCTCAGTACGCGCGTCGTAATGCGGTTTCTTTGCGGGGCAATGGAATGGTCGGAGCGGTCGGTCAGCTTTGGCGCGGCTCGGATCGCGAGGCCCGTCAGATCGGGCTTCGGACTGGGGCGATCAATTCTGGATTTTCGACTGCAACCAAGACCCTGCGGCTTGCCATCCAATCCGTGATGCTGGCGGCGGGAGCGTATTTTGTCATCCAAGGCGAGCTCAGCGCTGGTGGAATCGTGGCTGGATCTATCATTTTCTCTCGGGCCTTAGCCCCTCTCGAGCAAATATTGAGCAACTACACTCAGCTGGCCCGCGCTCGCGACAGCTATGCGAACCTGAATTCCTGGTGGTCGGAGGAGAAGGACGTGCCTTTCAAGGAAGGCCTGCCTCCTCCCGAGCGCTCGGTGGAAGTCTCTGGGCTCGGGGTGTGCGCTCCCGGCGTGAAGCAGTTTATCATCGCGGGAATCACATTTGGCCTGGAATCGGGAGACGTGCTTGGAGTGAGTGGCGCCAGCGGTTCTGGCAAGTCGACTTTGGCCAAGGCGATCGTCGGAGCGTGGCCTTGCACGGTTGGCAAAGTCTGTCTCGATGGCGCTGAGCTATCCCAGTGGTCTGAAAAAGAGCTAGGAGCGCATGTGGGCTACTTGCCTCAAGATATTGAGCTCTTCAACCACACGGTCGCCTCGAATATCGCTCGGTGTCGCGGCGACGCAGACTTCGAAAAGGTCCTTGAGGCAAGTAAGCTGGCGGGGACTCATGAGATGATTTTGTCCTTGCCGGATGGATACAATACGGTGTTGGGAGAAGGTGGCGTGTCGCTTTCCGCCGGCCAGCGTCAGCGCGTAGCTCTTGCTCGAGCGCTGTACGGAAATCCGTTTCTGGTGGTTTTGGACGAGCCTAACTCGAACTTGGACGAGCAGGGCGAGAAGGCCCTTGCTCAGGCGGTGGACAGTTTACGCCTGAAAGGGCGAATTGTGATCGTGATCGCCCACCGGCAGAATATTTTGAATCGAGCCACCAAGCTGCTGGTGATGGAAAAGGGACAGATGAAGGTATTTGGAAAGCCTGAAGACCTTGTGAAGGCCATGAAAGCTCAGGCAGCTGCAGGGGCGAAGCCCAAAGCTCTCGCCTCGACGAGGAAAGGAAACCAGTCGGATGTCTGAGTTTAAGGAGAGGCAGAGGCGCTTCGAGAAATTGGGGGTCGTGGCTTGTTTGGGATTCGTGCTCGCGGTGATAGTCTGCGGAATCTTCATTCGGATTTCCGGAGCGGTGACCTCGGTTGGTTATGTTGTTCAAACGGGTGAGAACAAGGCCGTGCAACACGCCGAGGGTGGAAGCGTGGCGGAGATTTTCGTGAAGAACGGGGACTTGGTGGAGATGGGGGATCCGTTGTTGATCTTGAATGCCGCCTCAGTCACATCGCAGTACGATATTCTTAAGAAGCGACGTTTTGAGTTGGAGGTGACGATTGCGCGATTGAAGGCGCTCACAGCTGGCGACGAGACGTTTCGATACGATGGCGAAGTTGAGTATCCTGACATTGTGTTAACGCAGGAGTCCATATTTCAGGCCCACAAGGACCGGACTTTGAGCGCTCAGACGCAATTGGAGGTGCGCATGAATGGTTTGGAGTCCGAGCTGGCGGCGCTGCAGAAGCAAACAAAGACGAGCAGTCAGCAGTTGGAGTTTCTCAGCGAGTCCATCGAAGAAGTGCAGGAGCTATTCGACGAGCAGCTTGTTTCCAAGGCCCGATTGACCGCTTTAAGGCGCGATCGGGTGGCGGTTTTGAGCGAGCTTGATGCGTTGGCCTTGTCCGAAGCTCGCATTCGCAACGCGTACAATGATGCCCGACAGCAGTCGAATCTTCTGAAGATGGAGGAGTTTTCTGATCTCTGGCGGGAAATGGAGCTTGCGAGAGAGCAGATGAACGAAGTTTCAAGTTCGCTCGACGCAACTCAGGATCGGCAGAGTCGCTTGGTTGTTTCAGCTCCGGCGAGCGGTCGCGTACACGAGCTCGAGATTCGGAACGTCGAAGCAGTTGTCTCGCCGGGACAGACGATAATGGAAATCGTACCAGTGTCCGAGGGACCAACCGTAATTGCTCGGGTGAGCCCGATGGATGTCGAACAGGTCTACGAAGGGCAGCAAGTGCGTGTGCGATTCGATACTTTCGACAGCAAGACGACTCCTGAAGTGCTTGGCGAGGTTTTGGGGATATCTCCAGACCGCATCACCGATGAAGCTTCGGGAGAGATCTATTACGAAGTAATCGTGAACCTGCCAGATGAGGAGGTTGCCAAGATAAAGACGGGAATCATCATTCCGGGACTGCCCGTTACGGCTTTGCTGACTACGGAAGAGCGCAGTTTGCTCGACTATCTGCTCAAGCCTTTGAGGGTTCAGCTCTTTTCGGCGTTTAGGGAAAGCTGATCATAGAGGATATGGCGATTGCCGCTTGCTTTCGAAGAAGCCTTGCTGCCTTGGTTTTCTAAATTCTTGAATTCGTGGCGCATTGCTGCCACTAAGCGATCCCCATGAAGCAACGCTCGATCTTGCGCGAGGTCTCTATCAAAGGCGCGTCCCTCCACACCGGTGATAAAACACAGCTCACGCTGAAGCCTGCTCCCGCCAATGCTGGCATTACGATCCGCCGTACGGATTTGCACGATAAGCCGGTGATCAAGCCGCACATTTCGCTGGTTACCGATTTGGTTCGCGCCACGACGCTAAGCTCTGGCCACGCGAAGGTTCATACTGTCGAGCATATCCTTGCGGCCTTGCATGGGATGGGCGTTGACAATGTTGAGATCGAGATGGACGCGTCCGAGCCGCCGATTCTGGACGGGTCTTCGAAGGGATTCGTGAACCTCATCCTCGAGGGTGAAATCGTCGAGCAGGACGCGGAGCGCGATGTGTTTGTATTGGATCAGCCTATATCGGTATCGAAGGGGAACTCCTCGCTGATCGCCTTGCCCTACGATGGCTTCAAGATTTCGTGTACCTCGGCGGATGATCGAGGGATCCATACGCAGCATCTTTCTATCGAAATCGATCCGGACGTCTTCGCGACGCAGATTGCGGCGGCGAGAACCTTCACGGTTTACGAAGATATCGAGGAGCTGCTGAAGCTCGGCAAGATCAAGGGAGGCAGCCTTGAAAACGCGATTGTGCTGAAGGACGACAAGATCATGTCCAAGGAGCCGTTGCGCTTCGAGGATGAGCTCGTACGGCACAAGATTCTGGACGTCATTGGGGATATTTTCCTACTCGGTAAACCGCTTAAGGCTCATATCGTGGCGGTTCGCCCGGGCCATGCCGTAAACGCTGAACTCACGGCGAAGCTAGCTGAGCGGATGGAGGAATTAGCCAAAGGCAAGGCTGCTCCCGCCAAGGGAAAGCCCAAGACTGCGAAAATCGAAGAGGAAACGCAACTCGACATCAGACGAGTCATTGAGACTTTGCCGCACCGTTATCCGTTTTTGATGATAGACCGCGTGGTTGAGTTTCGGGGAGAGGACGAGCTGACGGCGATCAAGAACGTCACGATCAACGAACCGTATTTCCAGGGGCACTACCCAGGACAGCCTATCATGCCGGGGGTGCTTCAAGTCGAAGCAATGGCGCAGGCGGCGGGTATTTTAATGCTTCGCAAGATCAATCAGGAGGGCAAGACCGCGGTTTTCATGAGCGTAGACAAGGTCAAGTGGCGCCGAAAGGTTACCCCTGGTGATCAACTTCGTATCGATATTAAGCTCCTTAAGATCATGCGGGCCAAGATCGGTACGGCGTCGGCTACTTGCTATGTGGGTGACGAGGTGGCATCTTCCGGTGAGCTCAAGTTTATGATCTTGGGCGAAGGAGAAGACGTATAAGCTTTCCAAATACGATCAGCTATGAGTGAGAAGATTCATCCTACTGCGGTTGTCGACCCGAAGGCGGAGCTCGCATCAGACGTGGAAATTGGCCCGTACGCGGTGGTGGGCGCGGGAGTGAAAATCGGCGCAGGCTCGAAGGTCTGGCATCATGCGACGGTATGGGGCAATACGTCGATCGGCGCGGCCTGCGAGATTTATCCTTATTCGAGCATTGGCATGCAGACGCAGGACTTGAAGTTCAAGGGCGGCAGTCCGGGCGTGAAGATCGGCGATCGAAATATTTTTCGCGAATACGTTTCTATCAATGCGGCAACGAATGACGGCGAGTTTACGGAGATCGGCGACGATAATTACCTGCTCGCGTATTGCCATGTGGGGCACTGCTGCAAGTTGGGGAATCACATCATTGCGAGCAATGGAGCGACTTTTGCGGGGCACGTGATCGTGGAGGACTATGTTGGCGTTGGTGGCGGCGGCACGGCGATCCATCAGTTTTGCCACATCGGGCAGCGCAGCTTCATAGGCGGTTGCGCCAAGGTGGAGCAGGACATTCCTCCCTTCATGCTGGGCGACGGAAATCCGGCCAAGATTCGCATGTTTAACAAAGTTGGTCTTGAGCGTGGCGGCTTTACGCCGGAGCAGATGTCGGCAGTGAAGCTAATTTTTAAAACCTTCTATCGTCAGGGCTTGAACCGCCAGCAAGCGATAGACTTTGTATTAAGTAGTCCGTATTCGGATACGGATGAAGTGAAGGCCTATGTCGCTTTCGCGGAAAAGTCTGAACGAGGACTGACGGGCGGGAATAAGTAGCGTTTGCTTGGAGCGTGGACTAAAACAAGTCCAGCTGTTCGGTATCTTTTTGCGGCGGAGTTCGGTCGCTTTCGAATTCGGGAAATTCCGGTAGAAGCGGGTTTATTCGTTTGATCTGCCGGTGGAGTTGTTGGGCAACGTAGGGAGCGAAGGCGTCGTCTCCTGCATGGGAGAAGATGTAGGGCTTCTTTCCTTCGAGTATCCACTTATTGATGACGGGTGCCCATTCCTTGATGTAAGGCTCGTTCTTTTCGATTAGGTTTTTTCCGACGAAGCGTAGAACTGGATTGTTCGAAAGAGCGACGTGGCGAATGGGCATCTGCGGCTTGCGGGCTTGGGCGTCGCGTTCCTCCTCGTCGTCCGGTTTGCTGGAGAAGAGGGGGCGGGTGTCAAAGACTACCTTATCGATGCCGTGGGTTTCGAGCAGGTCGTCGAGACGCTTTTCGTTGTCCGCTTCGTCGAACCAGCTGATGTGGCGCGGCTCGACGGCGTAGCTAAAGTCCTTGGGGAGCGCTTTGAGGTAGCTTGTGAGCGTATCCAGATTGTTTATATTGAATGAGGGGGGGAGCTGCAGGAAGGAGACGCCGAGCTTTTGTCCGTGGGAGAGGGCTTCGAGAATTTTAAAGAAGGCGCTGTTTTCTTCGCCGGCGTTGGATAGGCGGCGTTCGTGCGAAATGGCTTTTGGAAATTTTGGGGCGAAGCGGAAGCTGTCTGTTGTTTCCGCCATCCAGCGCTCGACGGTGGCCATTGGGGGAAGGGCGTAGAAAAGGGTGTTGCCCTCGACGGTGTTGAAGATGCGCGAATACTCTCGAAGCAGGTCGCCCGTGGCGGTGCCGGTTCGAAAGACTTTGCCGATCCAGTCGCGGTTGGACCAGGCTGGGCATCCGAAGTAGTAGGGGAAGGTGGCGGGCATAGAGGTCGTTTTGAGAAAGGGGTATAAAAAAAGAGGGGAGGCGCGGTGCCTCACCCTCTTGGTAGAATCGTTATTTTTTGTATACTTCGGCGGGATCGAAAACGCGTTCGCCGCCGTCGTAGACGAGCTTTTCGCCGTCGAACTTGCGATAGAAGCAGGACTTGTAGCCGGTATGGCAGGCGGCTCCGTTTTCGCCAATGTCTGCCTTGATGAGGATGACGTCTTGGTCGCAGTCGGTGCGGAGTTCCTTGACCCACTGGATTTGTCCGGAGGACTCGCCCTTTACCCAGAGCTTTCCGCGGGAGCGGCTGAAGTAGGTCGCCTTGCCGGTTTCGATTGTATGCTTGAGGGCTTCCTCGTTCATCCAGGCGAACATGATCACCTCGTTGGAATGGACCTCGGTCGTAATGCAGGGAATGAGGCCGTTGCTGTCGAATTTTGGCTGCAGCTTCTGGCCGTTTTCAATTTCCTCGTGCGAGGTGCGTTCGTGGATGCATGTGTGTGACATAACGGCGTGGAGGAAATCCGAGTGTGGCAGGCATGTAAAGTCGGTAAAAGCGCTCTCCGCTCGCTGGTGGAGGGCGGCTGGGGCGCGAAACGTGTAAGGTTGCGCGTTTCGCGTTCTAAAGGAGTGGGAGGAGCTCGCTGAGTTTTGCGATGTGGCGGTAGCCGTTTGCTTGATGGCTGGGTTCGTCGGTGATCCGAAGGGTCTGCCAGCCGGCGGCTTGGGCTCCCTGGATGTCGTGCTGGAGGCTGTCGCCGATGTGGAGTATTTCGGGAGGCTCGAGCTGGAGGGCGGTTTGGCAGTGGCGGAAAATTTCCGGGTCCGGCTTTTCGTGGCCGATTTCGCTGGAGATGAAGAGGTGGTCGAAGAGGTTGGCGAAGTCTGTTTCGTCCACTACGTTTCGAACGCGGCTGTCCCAATTGGTGAGAAGGGCGGTTTGGTAGCCTTTTTTGCGGAGTTCGGAAATGGTCTCGCGGGCGGAGGCTTCGGGCTTCCATCTGTGTCCGTGCGAGAATTCGTCCCAGAGTTCCTGGAAGAGGCTATCGAAATCGTCGGGCTGTGGGTCGAGTTGGGAGATGGACTCTGCGACGATCGCTTTCCAGTAGCTCCATTCGCGTCGCTCGCCGTCTACGATGGCCTTGTCCTTGGATACTGAACGGAAGGCGCGGCGAAAGCCGGCTTGAAGTTCGGTCGCCTCGTAGTCCAATCCGTGGCGCTGCATGACCTCGCGGTAGATTTGGCCGACTGAGGGATATGGGTGATAGATGGTATGGGCGGCGTCGAAGGTGACGGCTTTGACCTGGGAAAACTGCATGAGTGGGAAGCGGCGGCGTTACTCTGCTCCTAGGCTTTTGAGAAGCTCGTAGCTGTAGAGTCCGGTGGCGTGGCCGTCTGAGAAGCGGAAGCGTACGGCGTAGTTGCCTACGAATTGCCAGTTTTGGACTTCGACCTTGGAGTAGTCTTTTCCGCGTTCGCCTCCGTGGAGAACTCCGAGGATATCGCGTTCGCCCGCGGTTTCGGCGCTGGGCGAGGCGGCTCTGAGCTTGGCCGAGGGAATGTAGGTTTCGGAGCCGTCTTGCCAGACGATGGCGATTTCGGAGCCGATAAGCTGAATGTTTTTAGGGGGCGTCATGATTTTGATCAGGCTCGGGAATAGGGCGGACGGACTTTTCAGGCAAGTCTGGAGGCGAGCGTCCGGGGGAAGTTGGCGCACTTATTCCCGACTTATTCACAGGGATTTTCGAAAGCTCAAAAATGGCCCGTTTTAGGGGCTTTTTCGGGTGGTTAACAACCTAGGCCCTCATTTCCGATTTTGGCGTGATCCGCTACTGCTTTGCTTTTGCTTAGAGGGAAAATCCCGAAAAACGTAAAATGTCTGTCAAGGAATGGGGTGTTAACAACTTGTTGATAGTAAAAAAGGGTGGTTGTGGAGGATTTTAATTGAAAAGTGGGGGAAAATGGGGAGTTTTGGGGAAGTTTTTCACAGATCTTCCGGAAACAGATTTTAATGAGCGCCTTGGGCAGACCAATTTTCGTTGGCAAACACCAACGAAACCTTGATTCGAAGAATCGTCTTACGATCCCTTCGAAGTGGCGCTTTGACGGGGACACAGAGGACGTTTACTTGGCCTTTCCGGATCCGGGCACGGGCTCGATTCACGTGCTTCCTCCGTCTCGTGTTGAAAAGCTGATGGAGCTCATCGAGTCTCAGAGCTTGAGCGACGAGGAAATGGCTACGCTACAAGACAAGCTTTTCTCGCAGGCTCATTCGTTTGGCTGTGACAAGCAGGGCCGCGTGAATTTGACGGAAGAGTTGCTCGAACATGCCGGTATCACCAAGGAGGTGATGGTTGTCGGTCGTTTGACTGACTTTCGCATTTGGTCGCCTGAGCGTTGGTCGTCGGTCGATCCGAAGGCGAACAATGACGACATGGGTAAGATCATGAAGCTCGCAGGAATTTAAGGGAGGAGCAGAACCATGAACGATCGCCAATCTATACTCTCTAACATAATGGAAGCAGTCGGGCTTGGCCCGCGCAAGAGGCTCGCTCCAGGGGCGGGCCGCTATCTTGGGATGGGTGGCACCTTTGGCCGCGCCAAGATTCGCCACTGCTCGACATGGGATTTTGAATACAAGCTGCCACGCGTGGCGGCTCGCAACCACAACAGTGATTTCGGTAATCGATAGTCTAGTAGGTATCGCCCCCGTAATGGAAGGACATGTACCAGTACTCGCCGCGGAGACGCTAGAGCATCTCGCTCCTAGCGACGGTGGCCTGTATCTGGACTGCACCTTTGGCGGAGGAGGGCACACCGAACTAGTGCTGGAGGCGGCCAACTGTACGGTCGTCGCCCTCGATCAGGATCCGGCTGCAGTAGCTCGCGCGGCCGAACTGAAGGAGCGTTACGGCGACCGTTTACGTTTTCACCGAATGAATTTCGAAACCCTCGACCAGCTTGAGGAAGGTCCCTTTGACGGGATCCTCTTCGACTTTGGAGTTAGCTCCTTCCAGTTGGACGAGGTAGATCGAGGCTTCTCCTTCCGTGGGGAAGCCCCTCTAGACATGAGGATGGATCCCGAATCGGGAGTATCAGCTGCCCAATGGCTTGCCACAGCCGATCAAGCAGACTTGCTACGCGCGATTCGCGGGTACGCGGAAGAAAAAAACTGGCGCAAAATCGTTAATGCGATCCTTGCCGCTCGGGAGAAAAACGAACTCAGCACCACCACGCAACTCGCTGATCTTATCCTATCCTGCACTCCAGCGAGGGTTCGTTTTAATTCCAAGCTGCATCCGGCTACCAAGGTTTTCCAAGGTATTCGGATAGCGATCAATGACGAGATTGGCGTGATCGAGCGAGGGCTGCCCGCAGCCTTCGACAAGCTCAAAACAGGGGGGATCCTCTGCGCGATCAGCTTCCATTCATTGGAAGACCGCGTGGCTAAGGTGCTCTACCGACGTTGGGCTGGCAGGCCGGAAGGCTCTCGAGACAATCGCCCACAGGACATGCGCGTGACGCGCGCCGAGCTGCTCGGCAAGCGCCCAATAACGGCTAGTGACAAGGAAGTCGCCGTCAACCCGCGGAGTCGCTCAGCGAAGCTCCGCGTTCTAAAGAAGATAAAGTAACAAAAACATGAATACGTTAGTAACACGGAGTCGCAGGATAATGAGAAATTCAACTACGCTTAAGTCTATACTTAATCGCCAGGTCGTAACGCTTGGCTTTGGCCGTCCTCTAGAGGCTGGCTCGTTCGATTGTCGCCAAGAGGCGAGTATCGGCACGGAATCACCCACCATCTCTTTCAAACCTTTCGAACGCGTTTACAAGATCCCGTCGCGAGATAGGGAACTAGCGCTTGAGGCATCATGAGCACACGCAAGACTCAGAAAACTTCCCGTAGACCTTCCATTCTCAACCGCGTCATCTGGCTTACCTTCGCTCTCTTTCTTTTCGTAGGTATGTTTGGACTTAGCACTGTCTACCTCCGCCATGAAGCGGCAGTCCTAGCGAATCAGAACAAGGCTCTCTACACAGGAATCTCGGAGCAGAAGCGTCACATCGCGGAGCTCGGAGCAGTGATCGCCCGCGAAACTACGCGGGACCGACTTAAGTCGCTCAACCACGCCTACAGCCTTGGCCTGCACTTGCCGCGTGAGCGTCAAATCGTGCATGTAACGGAAGACCCCATGAAGCGCCTCTACGACAAGCAATCGGATCCGATGCTTACCGTATCCAGCTTCTAAGTACTGATGGCAAGTCGCCCAGGAACGAATTTCAGATTTTGGATACTCGCTCTCTTTTTTCTAACCGGCTACGGAGCGATCGGGTTTCGCTTGGTCGAATTGCATGCCTTCAAGAGCACTGAGCTTGTTGGGGAGCTAGAGAACAGTCGTTTTCGCGTTTTGCGTGAGTTGCCGCGTCGCGGCGATATTCTGGATATTAATGGGGAGATCTTGGCTACGAGTCACATCTTTCTCGAGGTCGGCGTGGATCGACATGAGATCAAGCCGTCTGACCTTGAGCGAATTCCTGTCATTGCAAAGAATCTTGGTCTAACGGTAACGCAGGTTCAGGAGGCTTTTGGAATTAGCAACGGTCGCATGCCTGCGGATACGAAGACCTTGAGTCCGCGTTGGAAATTGCTGAAGCGTCGAGTTGAGCCACGGGCTTTCGAAGCCTTGAGCGAGTTCGGCCTAAAGTGCGTAACCAGCACGAAGAGCTACGAGCGCGAGTATCCGCAAGGGGAGCTCGCTTCGCATGTGCTAGGCTTTGTTCGTAAGGATGGCGAGACGGCGATGGGCGTGGAGCGCGAGTTTAACTATTATCTCAGCGGAGAAGAGGGGTGGACAGAAACGGAGATCGGTGCTGGTCGTCGGGAGATGGCGCAGTTTCGCCGTCGCCAGGTGTCATCGACGGATGGGTTCAATGTGGTTCTTACCATCGATTCCTACGTGCAAGACGTTGTCGAGAAGGAGCTTAAGGCGGTAGTGGAAAAGTTTAATCCGAAGGCCGCGACGATTATCGTGTCTGATCCGTATACGGGCGATATCCGCGGGCTTGGAAATTATCCAAATTTTAATCCGAATACGTATTCGAAGTCTGACGACGAATCGCGGAAGAATCGAGCTTTGACTGATATTCTGGAGCCCGGGTCTACTTTTAAGATTGTTGCTGCGACAGCTGCTCTGGAGGAGCGTGTCGTAAACGTGGATACTCAAATCGATTGCGCGGAGCCGATCGCAGTGATGCCGGATGGCTACCGGGTAAAGCTTCCTCGAGACGATCACCCTATGGGTGTGTTGACGGTGGGGCAGGTGATTTCGAAGTCATCGAATCGCGGCGCGGCTCATCTCGGTTTTAAATTGGGCGATCGAACATTCTATGAATGGGTCGAGAAGTATGGATTTGGTGAATACAGCGGTTTGGATTTGGGATCCGAGTCGAAAGGTATTCTGAACCCTCCACGGAAGTGGGATAGGCTGACTCTTTCTCGTATGACGATGGGGCACTCGATTGCGGCTACGCCCATACAGATTCATATGGCGACCGCGACGCTCGCGAATGGCGGAGTGTTGATGACTCCACGGGTCGTGAAGGCGATCACGAACTACGAGGGCGAGGTTGTTTTGGAGTTCGGACCTTTGGCCAAGCGAAAAGTATTTTCACTCGGTACGGCTCGCATGGTTTCTCAGTTGCTCGAGGATGCCGCGTCGGAGAGGGGGACTGCCCGTCGGGCGATGATCGATGGCTATCGCGTAGCGGGAAAAACCGGTACCACTCAAAAGATCGTCAACGGCCGGTATTCTACTAGGGAGCATGTGGGTTCGTTTACAGGATTTTTCCCTGCGGATAATCCCGAGGTTGTCATCACGGTGATTGTTGACAGCGGAAAGCCAGAGGGCGGTCTTGCCTATGGTGGAGTGGTTGCAGCTCCCTCGTTTCGCAACATTGGGCTGAAGTTGATTCCCCACTACGCAATTTCTCGTTCTGAATCGGCAAGCGGCCTTGCTCAGACTCAATCCGGCAACCTCTACTCTGGAGGCAACTGACGGGAGATGGCTATTTCACTTGGGGGAAACAGGCTTCCCTTGGGCGGGTCAAAATGGGGAGTTCGATCAAATTATTCGATGCAGACCAAAGCGAAAAAACTTAGCTCCCTTCTCGGAAAGGAATTTGAAAAGCTTCTCAAGGGACAACCTGATCCACGAATCTCTCGCTTGGCTATCGATAGTCGGCGGGTGGTGCCCGGCAGTCTTTTTTTTGCTCTTTCAGGTCTGAAGTCAGATGGAAACTCTTTCGTGGACGAAGCGATTTCGCGCGGAGCGGTGGCGGTTATTTCGTCGCAGGCTCGCCGTTTTCGCAGCGCGAAGGTGGCCTATCTTACGGTGGACAATCCACGCTTGGTTCTCGCTGCTGTATCGCGAGCGTTCTACGATCATCCCGATAAAGACCTTTCTCTGGTCGGGATTACGGGAACGAATGGGAAGACGACTGTTGCGTACCTCGTGAAGCAGATTTTAGCCAATCTCGGTCAACGCTACGGTTGCTTGGGTACGGTCGGCTACGATCTGGTGCGTCGCACGGTGCCATCTTTTCGCACGACTCCGGAATCGCACGATCTCTGCGGTTTGCTTAGCCAGATGCGCGATTTCGAGTGTCGCGGCGCGGTGATGGAGGTCAGTTCGCATGGCATTGATCAATTCCGCGTGTCCGGTTTGGGATTCGAAGTGGGAGCATTTTTAAACCTCACTCGCGACCATCTCGACTACCATCAAGATATGGAGTCGTACTATGCGGTGAAACGCCGCTTCTTCAATGGCGAGAGCGGTCCATTGCCGAAGGTAGCGGTCGTAAACATAGACGATCCTTATGGCAAACGTCTTGTATCCGAAATTCCAGAACAGGTAGCGATTCTAACTTTCGGCGAAACTGAGGGTGCCGCGTTTCGGGCGAGCGAGATAGAGCTGAGCTCGGAGGGATCGGAGTTTCGTTTCACGACTCCGCTTGGAGATTTTGCCGTTAAGACTTCGCTCGTGGGCGACTATAACGTGAGCAACACGCTGGCAGCTTTGACCATTTGTTCAGGGCTAGGCTTGAATATTGAAAATTGTATTGAAGACTTGGATTCGTTTCCGGGAATTCCTGGGAGAATGCAAAAGGTCGAGGCGGGGCAGGCGGCTACGGTCCTCGTAGACTACGCTCACACGGAGGACGCTTTGCAAAATGCTTTAAGCATGCTTCAAGGCGTTACGGTCGGGAAGCTTCGTGTGGTTTTTGGCTGCGGAGGGAATCGCGATCGGGGAAAGCGGCCTGCTATGACGAAGGTCGCCAATACTCTAGCTGACGAGGCTTGGGCGACATCCGACAATCCTAGGAACGAGCAGGTTGAAGACATTTTTGCCGATATGAAGGAGGGTCTTGTCGATCCTGAACGGGTTCACTTCGTGCCGGATCGCCGTAGGGCAATCGAGCTGGCTCTAGAAGCTAGTCATGCGGGGGATTGCCTTTTGATCGCCGGCAAGGGGCATGAGTCTTTTCAGGAGTATGGCGAAACCGTGGTGCCATTTGACGACCGTAAGGTAGCGATCGAATTGATAGAAAATATGCGTCTAGGAGGTAGGGGCTAGGTGGATACGATCGACCCAAGCGATCTCGCCCGATGGTGTTCCAGTGTATGGAAGGGAGGCGTTCCTGCGCGGATCATGGGATTGACGAACGACTCTCGTAAGATAGAGAGCGGTGAGCTTTTTGCGGCCTTGAAAACTGCTGCTCGCGACGGGCACGATTTTTTGGAGTCGGCTCGAAGGTCCGGAGCGGCTGGGGCGATTGTGGATCGGTTTCAGGAGGAAATAGAGTTGCCACAGCTTGTGGTGGATGAAGTCGGAGAAGCTTTGCTTGCGTTGGCTGGCGGGTATCGCGCGACATGGCAGGCGAACGTGGTTGGTATCACGGGGAGTTGTGGAAAGACGACCTGCAAGGAAGTTTTGGCGTGTTTGCTTTCGGGATTTGCGACTCTCAGCACGCGGGGGAATTTGAACAATTTGATCGGGGTGCCGATGAGCATGCTGCGCCCTGAGGGGGCGTCTTGCGAATTTGCGGTTCTCGAGGCTGGTATTTCCGAACCAGGCGAGATGGAGCGGCTGGCGGCTGCGATTAATCCAGAATGGGGAATCGTCACGGCTCTTGGTCCCGCTCATTTGGAGGATCTTGGCACTGTGGAGAATGTGGCGCGGGAAAAGGGTAAGCTTTTTCAGGGGAGCCGGTTGCGTCGCGTGTTTGCCGGTGAAAGTTGCGAGCCGTATCTGTCGGATATGGCGGCTCCGAGAGTGCTCTTGGTAAAGCAAGATCCCTATCTTTCGGTTGAGTGGGCGTTCCGTTTCTCTAGCGAAGCGGGCCGGACTTGTCTTGAGCAAAGGATTGGGGGCTCGGTTCAGCGTTTCGAGTATGAAGGTTTGGGGGCCGGTCTGGCATCCAATGTAGCGCTTGCGTTGGCGACCGCCTTTTCGATGGGACTTGAGGTCGACCAGTTGCGTTCGGCCCTTGGTTCTTGGAAACCGTCCCAAATGCGCAATGAATGGAAGGAGATCGGGGGGAGGCTCGTTTTCCTCGATTGCTACAATGCGAACCCGATCTCCATGCGAGATTCTCTTGCGACTTTCGTGTCGAACACGCCGGAGGGGGAGCCGCGGATGTATGTGATCGGTTGCATGGAGGAGTTGGGCTCCGAGGCGTCTCGTTTGCATGAGGAACTGGGGCGGGAGTTCCCTCTTAGAAATCAAGATTTCCTGCTTGTGATTGGGAGCGAAGCGGCGAGCGTGTTGCGAGGTATGAAGGACTCTGGACACGAGATGGATCGCTGTTTTGAAATTGAGACAATTGAGGAGGCGAGCGAGCGCTTGAAGGACTTTGCTGGGAGCGTATTCCTAAAGGGAAGCCGCCGCTACCGCCTGGAGTCGATGCTCGGCGCGTTCGCGTCTGTTTCGGAGGAGAAAGGGAACGAGAAGTGTTAAGCTATCTCGCACAATACGAGGAGGTTTTTGGCCCCTTTCGTCTTCTCCGTTTCATCACTTTACGGACTTTGTTCGCATCGGGTACGTCCTTGCTGATTGGATACATGCTAGGTCCATGGGTGATCGCCAAGCTGCGTTCGTTCAGTTTTCAGCAGAGTCTGCGCGACAAGAGCGAGGTCGGAAGGCTTGCCGAGTTGCACGAAGGGAAGAAGAACACGCCAACCATGGGGGGGCTTCTCATTTGCTTGAGCGTGACTTCGAGCTGCTTGCTCTGGGCCCAGTGGAACGTCTGGGTGCTGACAGCTCTCATGGTCTACGTCAGTTTGACGGCGCTCGGGTTCATGGACGACTTTCTCAAAGTCTCCAAGCGGAACAGCAAGGGTGTGAGCTCTCGGTTCAAATTGGTCTGGCAAAGCGTTACGACTTTGGTGGCGATTTTGATTCTCGTGAACAATCCCGCTAGCGCAGATCTGACGAGAGAGCTGTGGCTGCCTTTCTTTAAGGATGTGGTGGTTGAGACGATGCCGTTTTGGTTTCTTTTCATCTTCCTTTTTTTCGTGCTGGTTGGTTCGAGCAATGCGATCAACCTGACCGATGGAGTCGATGGTCTTGCCATTGGCTGCACAATCTCGGCGGCTCTGGTTTACGCGGTGATGGCTTATGCGGCGGGAAATGCGATCATCGCCGACTACCTTTTAATTTCCTATGTCCCCGGAGTAGGGGAGTTGACGATCATTTGCGGTTCGCTTGTTGGGGCTGGCTTGGCGTTTCTCTGGTACAACACCCATCCGGCCGAGGTGTTTATGGGCGATACTGGGTCGCTTGCGCTCGGAGGCTTGATCGGTATCGTAGCATTTATGGTGCACCAGCCCGTAACGCTCGTAATCGTGGGCGGAATATTCGTCATGGAGGCGATGTCCGTGATCCTTCAGGTCGGTTCTTTCAAGATGACTGGAAGGCGTATTTTTCGTATGGCTCCGATTCACCATCACTTCGAATTGAAGGGTTGGGCGGAGTCTAAAGTTGTCGTCAGGTTTTGGATACTTTCTTTAATCTTCGCGATCGCTGGGCTGGGGACCTTGAAGCTGAGATGAGCGTCCGGATCTCAGAGTTGCCGGATTGGCTGAAGACGAGACTGGATGCTCCGGTTGCAATTTTCGGTCGCGCGTCAAGTGGTCAGGCTGCGAACAATCTGCTGGAGAGTTTCGGATGCGAGTGTCACGTCTTTGATCAGGGGCATGAAGACGAGGCATGGCGATCGTTCGGCGCGGAGAAGGCTCAGCAATACAAGCTGGTCGTTTGCAGCCCCGGTTTCTCGGCGGATCATCCTTGGCTGGTTGCGGCCCGATCTGTTGGTTGCGAGGTGGTTCCGGAGCTCGATCTTGGAGCGAGTCTTTGGAGAGGGCCTATCGTAGTCATCACTGGCACGAATGGAAAGACGACGCTTACGGAGTTCATCACCTCCGCCTTTAGCAGCGCAGGCATCGAGGCTTACGCGTGCGGAAACATTGGCCGTCCCATTTCGAGCTTGGTGGCGGACGACTGTAACTTGGAGGCAATCGCGGTTTGCGAGGTAAGTTCCTTCCAAGCCGAAATCACCAAGCGCTTGCACGCGGATTCGCTTCTGTGGACGAATTTCGACGAAGATCACCTCGACCGGCACAAGTCTCTCGAATCGTATTTCAAATGCAAATACACGCTGACTCAGTTGCAGCGTGGCGACGTTTTTCTTTTTGACGAGAGCGTGAAGGAGTTTGGCGAGCGGTTTAACTATGCGATACCTGATGAAGGACTGATCGATAGTAGTCTCGATGCCTTGGAGCTTGGCGTAGCTGGCACCGTATTCGAAACTCTGCCCGAGCGAAACACCTACTTGATCGCCCGAGCCTTATGGCTGCGCATGGGCCTGGACGAGGGGGAGCTCATTGAAGCGGCGAACAATTTCAAGAAAAGCCCGCATCGGATGGAGCTAATCGTAAACCAAGACGGTATTTCCTACTGGGATGATTCGAAGTCCACGAATTTTCACGCGGTCTACGGAGCCTTAAAGCGCTTCGAAAACCCGGTGGTGTGGATTGGCGGCGGCAAGAACAAAGGAGGGGATTTGCCGCGTTTCGTCGCGAGGGTCGCTTCCAGTATAAGCTCGGCTCATTTGATTGGCGAAACGTCTGCGGAATTAGCAGCAGCTTTTGAGGAGCACGGCGTGCCGGTGCGTGTCTACGAGGATTTGGAGGAAGCTGTGGCTGGAGCGAATGCCATGGCGGAGTCCGGCAGCAACATTTTATTGAGCCCAGGCTTTGCGAGTCTCGACATGTTCGAGGGTTATTCGCAGCGTGGGGAAGCATTCAGGAGAGCCATCAGCCATTTGTCAGACCTATGAAACTATCAGCGTACAAAGACCTCGAATCGAGCAAACGCGCCCAGACTATGAGCCGCATCATATTGATAGCTGGCGCTCACCTCGTGATCATCGGAGGCGCCTTTCTTGTAACTAATTTTGGTGAAAAGAACAACGACGACTCAACCTCTCTAGCGGGAGTCGGTACGTGGTCGAATCAAAGCAGCAGTGCTAACGAGCCAAGTGTCGACGCTTCGTCGAGCACGCTTTTCGATCCTCGCGCCAGTGATCTCTCCGGATACAATTCAGGGGAGGCGAAGCCGGTGCTCCTCGCCAGTAATTCTACGCCGACTTCTTCCTCCGGCGGTCGCTACGCGCCGCGTCGTCCGACCAGCTCCGGCAGCTCGAATGATTCTGCGAGTTCATCCACTGCGAGCTCTTCTCTTGACGACGAATTGCTGCAGCCGGTCTACCGGTCGAGCAATGAGCTCTACCCAGCTCGCTCGCCTTCTCGCCCTGACTCCAGTTTGTCTCAAACGATTGAATACAAGGTGCAGAATGGCGACAGCCTTTGGGGAATTTCGAAACGTTTCAAAGTATCCGTATCGGAAATCACTGCGGTTAACCCAGGGATCAAGGCGAATGCTATTCGTGTCGGTCAGACGGTAAATATTCCTCGCACATCGGACTCCGCACCTGCTTCGTTAGTCGCAGTGAAGCCCGAGACTGTATCTACGCCCGTAGTGGGATCGACTTACACAGTTAAGGCAGGGGATAGTCTTTCGCGTATCGCTTCGCGTCAGGGCGTTACAGTTGCGGAGCTCAAGGCAGCTAACGGGCTTTCGAACGATATGATCCGCATTGGCCAGGAACTTGTAGTACCTACTCGTACCAATAGCGCGGCTCTCGTCTCGAAGCAGCATCGAGGCCCAAAAGTTACCGTTGAAGCGGGAGATACCTTGGACAAGTACGCGGCGATTTATGGCGTATCGATTGCGGATTTGATGAAGCTCAACAACATCGACAACCCGCGTCTAATCCGCATTGGCCAAACTCTCTTGATTCCCGAGAAAACTTCGAGTCGAGTGGTAACTCCGCAACCAAGGCAGCAGACCGTGACGCAACCCGCTCGCACCCCTCCCGTTCAGGAGCAGACGCTGCAATCACTTGATGACCTAGCGCCGGATGACGAATTAGTTCCGCTACCCACGCTCGAGGATGAATTTGGCGAAGAAGACTTGGACGACCAACCACTGATTCAGATAACGGAATAGTCGCCTGTATTCTTTCTTTCGATACCCCTGGAATGGCGAAAAAGAAGAAGACTCATGTCGGATACAGCGGCGTACTGAATCCGGCGACGGTGGTTCTGGTATGCGCGGGTCTGCTTGCCATACTAGGGATCACCATTCTGTTTAGCGCCAGTCTTCATATCCATTCGAGTTCGCCTTACTTCTTCCTTGAAAAGCAGGCGATCTGGATCGCGCTTACAATCGTTGTGGGACTTGTCCTGATGATGGTGAATCTCGATTGGATTCGACGTTTTATTTGGGTAGGTTACGCTCTAGGCATTGGGCTGCTTTTGCTCGTGTTCATTCCGGGAATTGGCACTACGATCAATGGCAGCAGAAGTTGGGTACGGATTGGCCCAGTCGGCTTTCAGGTGGCGGAGTTCGCGAAGATCGGTTTCGTTTTTTTCATCGCCCACTATTTCAGTTCGATTCGGAATGAGAATCACACCTTTTTGCGGGGGTTTATTTATCCTAGCATCGGCATGGGGATTTATATCGGTTTGGTCATTTTGCAGCCCGATCTCGGCACCGCTTTGATATTCGTAATGGTTGCGGTTAGCTTGCTCTACCTTGCTGGTGTTCGTCTCGTCTATCTGGTTCCCTCGGTTTTTGCCGGGTTTGCCGGAGTGGTTGGTTTGATCTATAACGACGTGGAACGTTGGAGTCGTTTGACTGCCTTTTGGAATATGGAGGCTGAAAAGTCCGGTGACGCGTATCAAGGCTGGCAAGCGTTGCTCGCTTTCGGGGCGGGTGGAATAGAGGGAGTCGGGTTGGGCAACGGGCGTCAGCAGCAGAGCTTTTTGCCGGAGGCTCACAATGACTTTATCTTTGCTATCATCGGCGAGGAGCTAGGCATGATCGCGACGCTTGCGGTGGTGGTGACTTACGGAGTTCTGTTTGCCGCTGGCGTGTTGCATATTCGTCGGGCTCCGAACACTTACCAGTATCTGCTCGCCGCAGGATGTGTATTGATGATTTCGGTACAGGCGATTTTGAACTTAGGTGTCGTTACAGGAGTGTTGCCCACCACAGGATTGCCGCTTCCGTTCATCAGCTATGGAGGCTCGAATTTCCTAACTATGGGAATATTCGTGGCGATCATTCTTAACACTAGTTTCGCTTGGCGGAGTCCTGTTCTCCAACAGTCGAAACGTAAGCTCAAGGATATCGGAGGATGAGGCGGGTCATTATCGCGTGCGGCGGAACGGGAGGTCACATGTCGCCCGGTATTGCTCTTGCCGAAGAGCTGGTTTCCCAAAACTGGGAGTGCACGCTGCTGATCAGCAACAAGCAGGTAGACTCCAGGCTCGTAAAGAAGTACAAGCAATTTGAATACGAATCTGTAGATGGTAGACCGTTTTCCGTACGTCCGGACCGGTTGATTCTGTTTTTGTATAGTTTGCTTCGCGGAACGATCAAGTGCAGTCGCATTATCCAGAAGCGTCGTCCAGATGTCGTAATCGGCTTTGGAGGATTTCTCTCAATGCCTGCAATGTTGGCTGGTTTTTTTGCAGGTTTGCCAACTGTGATTCACGAGGCGAATAGAGTGGCGGGTCGCGTTACTCGAGTTGTCAGTCTGTTTGCTCGGAGGATCTATTTGCCCAAAGGCGTTGGGATTCGGACTAAACGGAGTAGTCGTATCCGCTATCTTGGGATGCCAGTGCGGAATGAAATTCGTAGCCTGTCCAAGACGACCGCGAAACGAAAGCTAGGGCTCAATCCACAACAGAAATTGCTAGCGGTGATGGGAGGGAGTCAAGGCGCCGAGTCGTTGAACAAGTGGGTAAAGTCAAGTTTGCCGTCTTTGGCTAAACGAGATATTCAAGTGTTTTGTCTTACGGGAGGCTCGGGAGCCGATGGCTCGATGACTTTCCGCTCCTCCAAAGGGGAGGAAGTAAAGTCGCTTTTTCGCAAATTCAGCGACGAGATGGCGACTGTGCTTTCGGCGGCGGATCTTGTCGTCTCTCGTTCCGGCGCGGGGAGTATCGCGGAGATGATGCGTTGCCGCGTTCCTGGGATTCTTGTTCCGTATCCATTTTCAGCTGACGATCATCAAGTAGCCAATGCTCAGAATTTCGAGATGCTCGGCTGTGGCATGCAAATGTCTCAGGACTATATCGGGAACATGCTCGAGGAAGTGATGGATGTTATCTACAACGAGTGGCTTTTACAGAAGTTTCGTCGGAATCTGGAGCTCGCGGACCGTACCGATATTCAAGGGTTTATGGTTTCTGACTTGGAGAGGATAATTACTGGCGGTATGGGTTTGTCAGCTGGATCGAAGCAAGGCGTACAAGCATGATTGAGGGATTGCCTAAGCGTATCCATTGTTTGGGGGCGGCTGGAGCCGGGATGTTGCCGCTCACTCTCTATTTAGCGAATGCAGGGCATGATGTTTCCGCTGAAGATAGTGATTTCGGAGAGGAGGCGCTTAAGCTGCTTGAATGTGGAGGCGTTAGGATTGGCTCCTATTCGGAGGCTGGGGAAGCCGGACTCGTGTATTCGTCTGCGATTGCGGAAGATCACCCCGCACGCGTTCTCGCCCGAGCCCAGGGCAGTGTATGCCTTCGGCGCGGCGAGTGCCTTGCTCTTATTTCGCGAGGCAGGAAGCTGATCGCGATTGCCGGTTCGCACGGGAAGACGACGACCTGTGGCATGTTGATCGACGTTTTGGATACGCTCGGATTTGGCTGCGACTATTTGCTCGGAGCTCAATTTTCGAGCGGGGATCCTTACCGATCCGATGGAAACGAGTGGCTGGTAGCGGAGATTGACGAAAGCGATGGCACGATCGACCTTTTCGAGCCTGAGATCACAGTGATCGTGAATGTCGATCACGACCATCACGCCCGCTATGCTACGGAGGAAGCGTATTTTGCGGCATTCGAAGGCTTGGTAGCTCGTACTCGAGGTCAGGTGATTTTGAATGCAGATGTCGCGGAGCGGCTTCGCTCGTTTGCATCGGTCCCTTTGCTTTCGCTGGGAGAGGGTGGTGAAGTTGGCTTGAAGGCTGAGCGAGCAGGATCGTCTTGGACGAGCTTGAGTTTAACGGGAGCTGTCACTCTTGACGGCGCGTTGATCAACCGTAGCGGACAGATGAACGCTTGCGATGCAGGCTTTGCTTTTTTGGCTTCAGGCTCGGCTGGGGCGAGAATCGAATCCGGTCAAGCTTTCGAATTTCGCTCCATCAAGCGACGCCAGCGGTGTTGGTACAACAGTCCGAACATTCAAGTGTTTGAGGATTATGCTCATCATCCGGAGGAAATCGATTCCGTATTTGAAAGCTTTGGAACTCGAAAAGGCTGGAGTACTGTAGTTGTTTTTCAAGCGCACCGCTATTCGAGAACGCGGGAGTTGAAGCGCGCTTTTGCCAGAAGCTTAGCGAATTGCGAAGAGCTCGTTTTGCTCGATGTATACGCAGCTAGCGAGAGTCCGCTTGAGGGGGGAATGGCGGAGGATCTGTTGTCTGCTTGTCGCGAGCGAACTGAAAAGGTGGTGTACGTTCCCGAGAGTTCTGATCCTATTGGCATGCTAGCAGAGCGAGCGAGGCGCGGTCCGACGCGTATCCTCTTTTTGGGGGCGGGTAATGGAGATCGGCACGCGAAGGCTTTGCGGGATAGGCTCGTGAAATCGGAGCCGCGTTGGGGGTCGGTTTACGAGTCACTAGCGGAGGTCTCAAGTTTCGAGACGGTGATTCGCGAGGAGGAGCCGATGGCCTCGAAAACGACCTTGCGGGTTGGCGGCGTTGCGGAACGCTATTTCGAGCCAGAGTCGCTTTCGCAACTTTTGGCCGTTTTGAAGGCCTGTTATGCGGCGGATATACCGGCCCGTCCACTTGGACGAGGCTCGAATCTGCTCGTGCCGGACGAGGGCGTATCCGGATTGGTGATTCGGCTTGGGCATCCGTACTGGAGTCGTTTTGAATTGCTGGGCGAAGGTCGAGCTCGCTTGGGAGCGGGCATGCGAATCAAGGCACTGTGCGGTCAGGCGGCCAAGGAAGGTTTGGTGGGTTTTGAGTTTTTGGAAGGTATTCCTGGAAGTCTGGGCGGCGTACTTCGCATGAATGCGGGAGCGATGGGCGGATGGGTTTTCGATGTGGTGGAATCGATACGCTATGTGACTTTGAAGGGCGAAGTGCTGGAGGCGACCAAGGGCGATTTGGAATTTGGATACCGGTACTGTAGGGAGCTTGAGTCCGCCATCGCGATAGATGCGGTGCTGGTTTCTAACAAGGGAATCGGCTCTCAGGAAGAGATTCGTCGGACGATCGATACGTATCAGAACAAGCGCAAGGAATCGCAGCCTCGCGAGCCAAGCGCAGGCTGCATCTTCAAGAACCCTGAAGGAGATTCGGCGGGGCGTTTGATTGATGAACTGGGGCTCAAGGGCGCGGTGGTCGGTGGGGCTGAGATTAGTCACACGCACGGAAACTTTATCATTAACCGGGGCGGAGCGAGGAGCTCGGATGTGATCGAGCTGGTCAAATTCGTTCGTAAGGTGGCGCGCGAGCGCAAGGGTGTGGATCTGCACCCTGAGGTACTGCTCTTTGGTACGTCTTGGGAGGATACTTTGAGATGAATGATCCACGAATCGCGGTATTGTATGGGGGAACGTCGGAGGAGCGGGAGGTCTCGCTTGGCTCGGGAAAAGCAGCCGCGGCGGCTTTGGGTAAGAGCTTCGAAGTCGATCTTTTCGATGTTCAGGCGTATTCACGTTTGCCTGACGGACTGGATCCTCGGAGGCATGTCGTTTTTTCAACTTTGCATGGCTCGTTCGGAGAGGATGGGACAGCTCAGCGTATGATGGACGAGGCCGGCGTGATTTACGCTGGGTGCGACGCGGTTTCGAGCCAATTGACCTTTGACAAGGTAGCAACTAAGAGGGAGATGAGCGCGGCGGGCGTGCCGGTGACGCGGGAGGTCGTTTTTGCGGACGGGGCAATCCCGGGCGTGGAGGAAATTATCGGTCGTCTCGGGTCTTCGGTCGTATTGAAGCCGGTTGCTCAGGGCAGTAGCGTGGGGCTTATGTTCGCGGAAAGTGAAGCGAAGATTGTGGGGTGCCTAAAGAATTGCGAGGAAGGGCGTTGGCTGGTCGAACCCCGTATCCAAGGGCAGGAGGCGACAGTCGGGATTTTGGACGGCGAGGCGATGGGAGTGGTAGAGATACGTCCGAAAAGCGGCCATTTCGACTACAGCAGCAAGTACACGAAAGGGCTGACGGAGTATATCGCGCCTGCTGAATTTGATGAGGAACTGACGGAGCGCATCCGAAAATTGGCTACAAAGGCATTCGAGGCATGCGGCTGTCGGGATTACGCTCGCATTGACTGTATGGTGGATACAGGGGGAAATCCTTATTTTTTGGAGATTAATACACTCCCCGGACTCAAGGAAACCAGCCTTTTGCCCATGTCGGCAGCGCTTTCTGGATACAATTTCGACGAACTACTGCAAAAGCTTGTCGAACCGGCTTTGTTGAGGTATAGGAAACGCTATTCTTCTAGCTAATATGGCTGCCCGTAATCCCACACCTGCAAGTCGTCGTAAGCGTAAGTCCAATACGTGGAAAGACATTGACCAAAGCGTTAAGCCTAAGGCTATGAGCTCGGCTTCTGAACGTCGTGTCTGGTTTGGCCGAGCGAAGGTGGCCTGCATGGTTTTGGCGTTTGTCGTTGTAGTTGGAGCGGCGCTACACTTTGCGCCGCGAATTGAGGGTGGTCCAGAGCTTCTTACGAAAGCGGGCGAGTCGATGCCGGTGGCGATTATCGACATCGAGACGGATGGTAGCCTGACGCGTGACTTTATTCTCGACTGCTTGAGCGTGCCAGAGGACGCGAATCTGTTGAGTGTGGATCTTGACACGTTGAAGGAGCGCTTGGAATCGGTTGGGCAGATCGAAAGCGCGGTGGTATCGCGTCGTTTTCCGGATGCATTGGTGGTGACGATTGCCGAGCGTCAACCGATCGCGCGGCTTTTAGCGCAGCGTCCCAACGGCGAGAAGCTCATGCTGTTCGTGGACCAGGAGGGCGAGGTTTTTGAGGCGGATCGGCTCGATGCGAAATTCTCCCGCTCGCTTCCGTTTTTGGACGGGGTGGCTCTTTCCAAGAAAGAGGAGGGTTTTTCACGTATTGAGGAGATTGCTCCCTTGGCGGATCTCCTCTCCGAGGCGCAGGCTATCGCTCCGCACTTGTACAGTCGCTGGAGGGTGGTTTCTTTGGAGAGGGAGGATCGTTTGATTGCGAAGGGACCGGTCGCGAAGGAGGTAGTTTTCGATCGAAACGCTGATTTTCGTAGGCAGCTTGGGAAGCTGGACTATATTTTGGACTATTATCGAAGCGCTCGGATTGGAAAAATCGAAAGCGTGGATTTGACCTTGGGAGATCAGGTGCCAGTAAGATCTCTTTAGACGCGAAGTATCGGGTTGAAATAATTCGAGAACCAGTCAGCCGTACGGTCAAGCAAGGTGTATAAGACGAAAGTAATTGCAGGAGTAGATATTGGTACGAGCAAGGTGACGGTGCTTCTTGGTGAGATCCATGAAGACCGTAAGCTTAACGTGATCGGCCTTGGTCAATCGTCTTCCAAGGGGATGCTCAAGGGAGAGATCGCGGACTATTACCTCGCTAGCGACTGTGTGCACGCGGCGATTTTAACTGCGGAGAGCCAAGCCGGCGTGTCTATCGATGGCGTTTACCTAGCTCAGACTGGAGGCCATATCGAGGGATTTCCCAGCGAGGCATCGGTTAATATCACTTCTTCGGACGGGCGTGTGCAGGCGGAAGACGTGGAGCAGGCCTGTTCTCTCGCTCAGGGGCGCGAGCTGCCGGAGAATCGCACGACGATTCATCATCTACGTCGTCCTTACAAGCTGGATGGCCGTTCCGTGGAGTCGCCTGTTGGCATGGAGGGCGAGCGTCTGGAGGTTGGCTACTGGACGGTTCATGGCGACTCGCGCAAGATAGGCGACGCGATCCACATCATCAACGGCTTCAATTTGCACGTGGACGATATCGTGCTGGCAGGGCTCGCCAGCAGCGCGGCGGTTGCGACGGCTGACCAGAAGAAAAGCGGGGCGCTGATAATCGATATCGGTCGCGGCACTACTGACTACTGTCTTTTTCTTGATGGGCGTTGCATGAAGGCCGGCTGTTTGCCGATTGGCGGCGACCATATTTCCAACGATTTGAGCATTGGTTTGCGCATGCGCCTCAAGCAGGCGGAGAGTCTCAAGCTTCGCTATGGTTCCGCGATAGTGGAGCATAAGGACAAGACGGAAAAAGTCTGGCTCAATAACGATTTTGAGATTGGTGACCGACCGATTCCGCTTTGGAGCATTGAGAAGATCATCGAGTTGCGGATGACGGAGATTTTCGAAGTCGTCCGCAAGAAGCTCGGCGCGCACTACGTGCCGGAGAAGATTTCTTCGGGAGTGATTTTGGCGGGAGGAGCGAGTCGGTTGACGAATATCGACCAATGCGCGGAGAACGTATTCGGAATCCAAGCGCACGTGGGAGACAATTCCGCAATGGCTTCCGGCGAGCTCAAGGACTCTCAATACAGCACGGCGCTTGGGCTTCTGCACTACGGTCTTCAGTATCAAAGTGAAAAGGGCTACGCCAAGCATCGGCAGAGCAGCATATTCGGACGCCTGAAAACTCTTTTCCAGAAAGCTTAGCCCCATTTATCTAACCCCATGAGCGACGTAGACACCGACGAGCAAGACGACTCCACCGACATCCGCATGAAGGTGATCGGTGTTGGGGGAGCCGGTTCGAATATCGTCGATCGTCTCATGCTTTCGCAGTTTTCGGGGGTAGAGCTGGTAGCGGTCAATACGGATCAGCAAGCTCTTTCGAATTCGCCTATTGTGCAAAAGCTTTGTATCGGGAAATCGGTGACAGGCGGTCTTGGAACGGGCGGAGATGTAGAGGTCGGTCGAGAGGCGGCGCTCAAGCACATCGACGCAATCGACGAGCTTGTCAGCGGTGTGGACTTGCTCTTCATCACCGCAGGTCTAGGCGGCGGCACCGGAACGGGCGCGGCTCCAGTCATCGCGGAGCAAGCTCTGAGGCAAGGAGCTCTGGTTATCGCCTTTGTCGCCTTACCCTTTACGATCGAGCGCTCGGCCCGGGCGAACGTGGCCCAGGAAGGTCTTAAGCGACTGCGCGACACTTGCAATGCCGTGGTGCCTCTGCCCAACGACTTGCTTATTCAAGAGTCCGATCCCGACGCCTCGTTGCTCGATGCTTTCGCCAAGGCGGATGCGTGGATCGAGAAGGCGATTCGTTCGATCTGGTGCATGATGAACAAGACGGGCATGATCAACCTGGACTTTGCCCAGCTACGTCAAATGTTGGCAAAGAAGGCGGGCAAGACGCTTTTTGGCCTAGGTTTCGGAAGCGGGGAAAACGCTGCTGCCGATGCGATGGCAGATCTGAAGCTCTGCCCCTTGCTGCATACTCCTGAGTTTTCCAAGAAGGCAGATCAGTTGCTCGTCAACATTGTCGGCGGCACGCGCATTGGGATTTCGGATACGCAGATGATCATGGAGGCGATTTCGGAAGAGTTCGGAGCTGATGCGAACGTGACGATGGGCGCGGTCGTGGATGAGGATTTGGGCGAAACCGTGGAAATCTGCATTCTCGGAACGAGCGAGGTGACGAGTATTCCCTTCACCAAGGTGGTAAAGCCGCGTGTTGCTGTTTCAAAGCCCACATCCGGAATCGAAACTCAGGATACGGCTGAAGCGGCTCCGACTGGAAAGAAAGCACGTCCCGTTACGCATAGTCGTTCAGCGTCCGCGGCTCAAGAGGAGTTCTCGTTTTCGGAGGGGGATCCTAAGGGCGAGTTTGAAAACACCGATGGAACGATTTTTGAAGGGCAAGATCTCGATTCGCCGACATATCTACGTCGCGGCGTGAAGATCGTGTTGTAAGGTAGGTTTTCGTAAATTGCTCTAATAGAGGAAACGAGACGTCCTCACCCCGACCAGGTCGTAGGGGTGGTAGCGACCAAAATTTTCACCTGCTACTCGTGATTGACGTTTTCCTCTTCCCGTAGCTCGTTGAGTATATCATCGATTACATTTTCGGGAATCCTATGGAAGCTTTTCGTCAATTGACGTTGTTCTTTTTCGGGATTTTCGTTGATGGCAGGGTCTTTTATTTCGTCTCTACGCTCTTTTTTTTCGGACTTCATGATACCCTTTCGACGCATTGCGTTAGGGCGGGTTTAGTATGGAGTTAATGGGGTGGGATAAGATTCTATAAGTGTGGGAAAGGACCTATTGGGTTTAATTATAAAAAAGCGTGGACCAGCGACCTTCCTCTTTCATAGTGAGTCGATGTTTGATCCAGGCTTCTTCTGAGTCGGCGAATTTCGATAGGGCATCGTCTAAGTTACTCTTCAGCTGTGATAATCCTGAAACGTAAACGTGTGTTTTGGGGTCCTGTAGAAGATCCCAGATTTCGGAGGCGTTTTCTGCCAGCGATTCTTCAATCTCGTCGGACTCGTTTAGGTAGGGCTTACTGCTAAGCGATTGGAAGGCTTTGAAGGTTTCTTCGTCGTAGTAGTTGGATATATCACTGTTTTTGTCATTTAGATAGAGTAGGTCCATTCCTGTTTGAGCCCCGTAGTAGAGGCGAACTGTTCCTTTCCACGATTTATTATTTTCGTAGATATGCTTCATGAATGCGCGGTAGGGGGCGATGCCGGTACCGACGCCGATCATGACGATATTGGACGAAGGGTCATTAGGAGGGAGGAAGTGTCTACCGTAAGGGCCTGTGATTTTCAGGGAGTCGCCAGGCTTTAGGTCGCAGAGATAGTTCGACGCGACTCCCGGGTAGCGCTCGCCGCTTACTTCATCAATATAGAAGCAACGTCTAACACATATTTCCAATTCGATCTTTGTCTGACGACCTTCTTTTCTGGAGCTCGCGATTGAGTAGAGTCTCATGTGGTGCTTGTTGCCGAAATCGCGGGGAACGGGGGCTAGTATTCCAATGCTTTGCCCTTCGATATATTGAAAGGTAGGGTCAGGGACAGTCAGGGTTATATGTCTCACTTCCGCTGTATTTTCATCGGTAATACGATCCGTCTTCTCAACGGTAGCGATATAAGGGTGGCTGATGTCGTATGATGCTAGATTCATTTGGTTTCACCTGAGGTTTTTGAATTATCTATTGTAGTGATATTTTTCTGATTCTTCGAATCGGATAGTAGCTCGCGCTTGGGACATGTGCCTTGATCCACGCACATGCAAAAGAGCGAACAGCTTAGACCTTCGTTGCGCGGTGGACCTAGGTCTGGTCTTTTAGCTGCAAAGGCGCGGCCCAACTTTTCCACGAAGATCCATCCGGATAGCAGTCCGAAGATGAGGAAAATTGAGATGATATAAGTCATAGTCATGAACGTTTATTATCCTCCAAGACCTGCGAAACCCATGAACGCTAACGAGAGGAGGCCGGCGAGGGTAAGGCTAAGAGCGGCTCCAGAACTGGCGCTTGGCACGTCGGCTAGGTTGAGTTTTTCTCTTAGGCCTGCCATGAGCACTAAGGCGAGGGTGAAGCCTGCTCCGGCTCCGATACTGAAGGCTAGGCATTGGAGGAAGTTGTACTCTCGATTTGTTTGAAAAAGGGCGAGTCCTAGTATGGCGCAATTCGTGGTGATGAGCGGAAGGTAGATTCCCAGCGCTTTAAAGAGGGTAGGGCTGAATTTTTTGATGGTCATTTCGACCAGTTGTACCGCTGAAGCGATTACGGCAATGTAGCAAATCAAGCGAAGGAACTCCAATTCGAATCGAACGAGCAATCCGTTAATCAAATAGGCGCAAGTCGAGCTTACCAGCATGACAAAAATGACGGCTAGGCCCATGTTCCAAGCGGTCTTCAGTTTGCCCGATACACCGAGGAAGGGACATAGCCCGAGAAACATCGCGAGAACGAAGTTATTTATAATGAAGGCGTTGAGGAATATGAACGTCAAAGAGTCAGGTTGCATTTTCTAAGGTCTCCTTTTGATGCTGTACCTTTTGGCGCCGGTTTTGGACGGCGCTGAATAGAAAGAGCCAGAACGCCAATACAAAGAAGCCGCCCGGCGGTAGGGCGAAGATGCCCCATGGCTGGAAGCCCGGGCCAAAGAGGTCGAAGCCGAAGAGCGAGCCGTTGCCAAGAATCTCTCGTACGACTCCTAGGCAAAGAAGGGCAAAGGTAAATCCGACTCCCATGCCAAGGGCGTTGACCGATGCGTTTACTATATTGTTCTTAGAGGCATAGACTTCGGCTCGGCCGAGAATTATACAATTGACCACAATGAGCTGAATAAAGGCTCCGAGAGCTTTATAGAGATCAAGGCTGATGGCCTGGATGGCGTAGTCGGCAATCGTGACGAAGGTGGCGATTATGATAATGTAGGAGGCGATTCTGACCTGTTTAGGAATCAGGAACCGGAGCGAGGAAACGAGTATGCCTGAGCAGATGAGCACGAAGGTGGTGGCCACTCCCATGGCCAAGGCGTTAATGGCGGTATTGGTTACGGCCAGTACGGGACAAAGCCCGAGTAGCATGACGAATACTGGGTTCTCTTTCCAAAGGCCTCGAAGAAAGGTGTCCCAGCTTAGGGATTCTGGAATTCTAGGATCTTTGACCATTATTCGTCTCCTTTCTCCATGGGAATAGTCATTTGCAGCGAGTCTTTGTGCTTCGCGAGGAGGGGAAGCGTTTGGTTCGTGCTTTCTCTGAGGGCCGTGCCGATGGCCTTGGAAGTCACGGTGGCTCCCGAGATGCCGTCGATTTCCCAAGGCTTTGTCTTCTTACCGTTTTTTACGGTGACGATGTCGTTTTCCAGGGCGGTGCGATCTTGGTTGAGGCTTGCCTCTAGTTTGACGAAGTTGGCGAGAAAGTCGGGGTCGGTCTCCACTTTGTCTCCGAGGCCTGGCGTTTCCGAGCTTTGCAGCACGGTAATTCCGATGATGGATTCGTTTGATAACGAGTATCCGTAGAGAACGGACACGATATCCTGGTATCCGCGTGCGGAGCCTTCGATGGCCAATCCGGACAGTTCACCCTTGGCGTCGTAGCCTGCGAAGATGTTTGCTTCGGCGAAGGACTCGTCGGAGAGGAGTTCTAGGCCTGTCGTATCCAGAAAGTAGTTTTTCCGAACGCTTGCCTCGGGGAGCACGGCAAAAACCGCTTGTTCGAGAGCTGCCTGTTTGTTGGCTTCGATCCGCGATTTAGTAAGTTGGAAGGTGAGGACGACGAAGAGTCCGGACGCGATCGAAATGGTCGCGAGTGCGATCATAAGCGAACTGCTTTTTGGAGGAGCTGGGAGGGGAGTTGAGGTGGTATCGCTCATTGACCTCCCTTTCGTTTAACCGCTCCGTAGATTTTCGGCTGCGTGGCGGCGCTGATGAGTGGGGAGGCTGCATTCGCGAGTAAGATCGCGTACATGACTCCTTCAGGCAGTCCGCCGAAAAGTCTTATTATCACTGTTACGAAGCCGATGAAAGCTCCATAGATCCAGATGCCCCAAGGGGTTACGGGCGATGCCACCATATCAGTCGCCATGAATACGGCGCCAAGCATCAGACCACCCGAGCAGAGCGTGAAAAGCGGGTCTGGATAGATCTCCGGGTTGAGCAGGTAGAAAGCTCCGGAGGTTGCGGCTGCGGTGAGAAGGACGCTGGCCGTAATGCGCCAGTTCATCATTCTCCGCATGACGAGGTAGGCGCCGCAAAGCAGTATCAGCAAGGCGGAGGTTTCGCCAGAGGATCCGGCAGTCGTTCCCAAGAGCATCTGTATCGAATCCGTGGGTACCTGCTCAAATTTCATAAGGGCGAGCGGGGTCGCTCCGGCGAATCCGTCTATCGCGTTTTCGGCTACCCAGTCTGCGGTCGGTATCGGCCTGAGGAAGGGGAGAGTGAGCGAGGACGGTATGAATTCCGTGAATCGATTTTCTGAGAGATAGGGCACCCATGTGGTCATGGGTACGGTGAAAGCGGCTTGAGCGAAGGCGCGACCGACGAGCGCGGGATTCATGACATTGTAGCCCAGTCCGCCAAAGAACAGCTTCCCTACGGCGACTCCTACGATGGAGGCGACGGCAGCCATCCAGAGAGGGAATCCAGGCGGAAGGGTGAGGGCGAGAAGTAGTCCCGTGATCACTACGCTCCAGTCATTCGTAGTTGAAGGCTTGGAGGAGCAAAGGCAGACGAAATGTTCGGTCAGCAAGCAAGCGCCGACGCAGACAATAACCAACGCCAAGACACTGATGCCAAATTGGTAGACGGAGAACATGCATATTGGCAGCAAGGCGTAGACGACGTTGCGCATAATCACCTCTACGGAAGCGCTTGGCCGCAGATAGGGAGAAGTGTGCAGCTGCACGTTTAGCGTCTCTTGGGAGGGAGATCTGGATGCAGATTTGTTCATGATTTTTTGGCTTTCTCCCTATTGGCCGATTTCGCTATTCTAAAGTATTGGACCAGCGGTATTGAAGAAGGGCATACATAGCTGCATGAGCCGCATTCGAAGCAGTCGTTCAGATGGAACGAGGATTGCATCTCATCGTATTGGCTCTTGTAGGCTAGGCGGCCCAGCTGGCAGGGATTCAGGTGCATGGGGCACGCTTCGACGCAGGCGCCGCAGCTGATGCATGGGTGGCTTGTTCGGGAGGCTTCGCTTTGGACATCCCTCTCGGTGAGCACCAGCACGCCTCCGCAACCTTTTGTGATCGGCACGTCGAGAGACGAGATGCAGGAGCCCATCATGGGTCCGCCCAGAATGATATGTTGAGCGCTTCCGCGAAATCCCAGTTGGTCGAGAATGAAGCGAATCGGAGTGCCGATGGGGACGTTGTAGTTTCCCTGTTTCTCGATGCCCGGTCCGGTGACGGTGACGACGCGTTCGATGACGCCTCCATTTACGGGAAGCAAGGCGCCGACTTGGGCAGTGGAGGAAACATTGAATACAGCCAGTCCTACGGATGAGGGGTATCCGCCGGAAGGGATTTCCAAATTCATCAGGGCTTTGGCCAACATCTTTTCGGCGCCCTGCGGGTATTTCGTTTTCACCGCCTGGACGGTGATCGAGCCGTCCTTTGGAAGTTTGGCGCGAATCGCTTCGACGGCATCGAGCTTGTTGTTTTCCGTCCCGATGATCGCTCGCTCCGCATTCAGGGCTTTCATGAAAATGCGGGTTCCGGCGACTAGGTCCTCTGCTTGCTCCAGCATGACACGATGGTCGGTCGTCAAGAAGGGTTCGCACTCGCAGCCGTTAATCAGAACGGTGTGAACCTTATGGTCCTTGGGCGGAGTGAGCTTAACGTGCGTTGGGAAAGCCGCGCCTCCCAGACCGACTAGGCCGGTTTCCTGCACGGCTTTGACGATTTCCTGTTGGGACATCTCGTCCACGTTACGGGACTTGAAGTAGCGGACCTCCTGGCTGTCTCCCGGGTAGACTTCGAGGATGATAGAGAGCGTGCGGGGACCTTTCGCGGTGGGCATGAGCTCGATCTCTCGAATCACGCCGGTGGCCGGAGCGTGCAGCGGCACGGACATGAATCCGTCTGCCAGGGCGATGGGCTCGCCTCGGACGACTTCCTGTCCCGGGTGCACGATCGGCTTCGAAGGCTTTCCTGCGTGCTGTGAGAGCGGGAGCACCAATCTCTTCGAGAAGGGCAGACGCTGGATTGGCAGCCCGGCCGTGAAGTGCTTGTTTTCGGCCGGGTGGATTCCGTGGGGAAATGTACCCAGGAACCAATGACGCCAATCAAGCGTCCTCTGCAACTTGGTAAACATCAAGGTCTCCTATTGATAGCTTTCGGCTCGCTTGATGAGCTTATCGACTCCTTTTTCGTTCGGGTTCGCTGGCGTGCCAGGGTGAATACAGTGACCGGCGCATTTTTCGGCGGCTCGGACAACGTCCTTGTAGGGGCCGCCTTTCGGATCCTTGACGTATGCCTTTTTGGACTCGTCGTAGGCGAAGATCTTCGAGTTTATGTTCGTGCACTCGTCGCAGGCCGTGCAGTCGGTCTGGTCGATCCACGCGGGCTCGAAATCGACTTTTGCGCCATTCTCCGATGGTGCGGCTGCTGTAGCGACTGACGCGTCCATGGCGAAGGTGGCGTTGCTATCGCCAGAGAGCATAGCGAGAAGTCCGCTTGCCAGCTTTTGGGCGGTCTCGCTTCTGACCTGCTGGGCGATCGCATCTGGATCCACTTTCTTGGTGAGTCCGGCCAGTCCCTTGAGGGTGTGCCAGAAGCCAAGTCGTTCTTCGGTTGAAAGTACCATTTCTTTGGATACGATTACGCGAATGAGGTGATCCTTCTTGTCTACGGCCCAGATGAACGGGAAGAGTCCTTCTCTGTCTTCCTCATCGAGTTTGATGAATTCCGCAAGCGGCGTCATGTCGTCGTTCCAAGTGTCGCGCGGAGCGGTTCGGAAGTGCTTGCGGAAGCGGCCTTCCTGCACGGCGAAATCCGCGAAGGTCATTGGCAGTTCCATCTTCAGCTTGTTGCCCTCGCCATCGAGGTAGTCCAACTGGTAGGTAGGCCAATCGGAATCGATTTCCGGATTTCCGTCGAGGTCGATGCAATCTTCCCATGATTCTCCGGCGTCTGGATCGAATCGAAGAATTGGATACGCTCTAGACTCGAGGGCCATCTTGTTGCGATAGGCTGTGGAATCGTCGGGCACTCCATGTTCGGGCTGGCAGACAGCGTAGATATTGAAGAGAGCGGGACGGCGGGTATTGAGTCCGTCAATGAAGCCTTCGATCAAGTGCGTGTAGTTAGCGACGTTTCCTTGAAGAATGAAGGCGGTTCGATGGGCTGCGCCGATGAGTGTCATCTCCTTGCGGGTTTCGCTCTTGCCCTTCCAGACGGAAGCGTAGGGCGCCATGTCGGAGATTTGTCCGATGTATCCAGACGTACAGGCTTGGCCTCCGGTGTTGGAGTAGACCTGAGTGTCTAGCACGAAGATCTTCACGGGACGGCCCGCCATGAGGGCGCGCGAGACGTTTTGGAAGCCAATGTCGTACATGGCTCCGTCGCCGCCCACTGCTACGACAGGAGGGCAGAGGAGGAATTCCTCGTCTGAGAATTCTTCCCAAGTGAAGCGCTTGAGGTTTTCTCTTGCCTGGACTGCGGTCTCCATTCCTTCGAGTTCCGATTCGGCAAGTCGGATGGCTTTAAATCCGTCGGCCATAGTCCGCATGTGTCCTTCGAACAATCCAAGAGCTACGGATGCGGAGTCTTGGAAGAGGTGATTCGACCAGGGGAATGGGTATGGATTGTATGGATACGTAGATCCGTAGACCGAGGAGCATCCAGTCGAGTTGATGAAACCGAGCTTGGCGCGTCCGTTTTTGGTGGTGCCTTCTTCGTAGCGCCATTTCAGGTCCTTCAGCTGCGCTAGAAGATCGCTTGCCGTAGTGAGCCAGTCTTGGTCTAGGGGTTGTCCGGCTTTACCTTCGTCTAGGGCTTCCGCGAGTTCCGAGAGTTTGAGGTCTTTGTCTCGATGACTTGAGATCGCTTTTTGAACAGCTGACAGATCGCTTATGTCGACAGTGTCAGCGAGTTTATCTTTTATGTGTCTCTCGAAGCGCTTGATGAGACTGTCGAGGTATTCCACGTGCTTCTTCACGCGTCGCTGCATGAGAGCAGTTATGGTGCTCGTGAAAATATGCAGGACAGTCTTCTCGCCGCAACCGGTACAAGCTCCGTCGCCGCAAGCCATGGACTGGTAGACGGACTTGTCCATGAGCATGGTTTCGAGGGCGCCGATCTTTTCGTCGATATCCGTTATGCGAATGAAATCGGGCGGCGTGGTTGGCAGGTCGAGCCAGTATTGCCAGTTGCTTCGAAGGTCATCGAGGGTCTCGTTGGTTTGATCGACAGCGAGGAGCGCATTGTCGTTACAGGCGTCGACGCAGAGCATACAGCCTTTGCAGGTGTATGGATTTACGGTGATGGAGTAGAGTCCACCCGAGCCTGACTGCGTTTTTTCCCTTTGGTTGTAGTACGGCTTGGTGAGGGCAAAGGAGAAGTTACCGACAGATTCGCGGAACCAATCGAATTCTCTCGTGAGCGTATCCTTATCAGCTGTTTCTTCGGCAATGGTTTCGGTAATAGCACGATTGAGCAATGGCTTAACGTCGATGCTATTGGTGTCGCCCTTGTCTTCTCCGGCGATGCTTCGTATTTTCTTTTCTACTACACGCACTGCTTTAGGCAGTAGCTTGACTTCGTGTCCGGCTTTTTGGACGCGTTTTATAGCAGTGCTGAACGCGTCGGTAATGGTGGTGGCCAGACCCGGTATGGCGCTGTCGGGACAGATAGTGAAGCAGTCGCTACAGGCGGTACATTTAGAAGGATCCCAAACGGGATGATTGAATCGAATCTGAGACATGTCCCGATAGACGCCTGTGTTTGCCGGTATGAGGCTGAGGGCGTTGAAAGGGTCCGCTAGATTGTCATTCGGACGGCCGTTGAGGTAGAAGCTGCCTGTTTGTTCCCAGAAGCGATGGATATCAGTTTTCGGGTCATCGCTTTCCGGTATCCGCTTTAGCATGACTGGCAAGTTAGTGTTCTTGCGCGTTTCTTCGGTTTTCTCGGAGGAGCCGGTTTTATCCGTAATCTCGGTCAGTTCGTCGAATCCGCGTCGGACGACGCGCATGTTGTCCTCGACGACACGGGCTCCTTTTGATCCGAATTTCTTGTCGACCTGGGACCTTATGGCCTTGAAGAGGGACTCTTCAGTCATGCCGGAGGATTCCATCAATGTGGATCCGGCGAAGAATGCGCCTTGGAAGGCGATTCCTTGCATACGGAAGCGAAGTTCCGGGTCTGTGGCCTCGTCCTGAGCTATCTTGAATGCGTCGAGGTAGAATACCTTGATGTCGTTTTCGACGATGTACTTTTGGGAGTGGTTCGGGAATGAATTCCAGACTTTATCAGCGGAGTCTAAGTCGCTTTGGATTATGAATACACCGCCTTTTTTGAGTCCGAATAGCGGATTCGAATGACTGAAGACATTCGGGTCGGGCGAGAGAACGGCGTCGACGAAATAGTATTCGCAATTGATTCGGATGTGTTCTGGCGCGGCGGAGAGGTAGTAGGTCGTGGGTTGGCCTTTCTTCTCGGATCCGTATTTCGGGTTGGCCTTGATGTCGTATCCAAGAAGGTCGTACAAAGTGATGGCGAGATTCTTCCCGGTGGTAATGGCTCCCCAGCCGCCGACCGAGTGCATGCGAACGGTGATGGCACCCTTGGGCAGGAGGTTAGGATTTTCACTGCCTTTGACAGCGAGCTCTTTGACGTTTGGATAGTTTGCCTGAAGCGTTTGCTGGTAGATTTCGTTCTTCGGCGTAGACGGCTTTTCGTGCAGGAAGTCGATGGAAAGGTAGAAGAACTTTTTCTTGGGACCGTCATCCAGCATGTTCTCGATCGCTCCGACGACGCCTTCCGGCTGCAGGTCTCGGCTACCCATGCCGAAGCATCCAGAATAGAGGTGCGGCATGTCTTTCTGGTTCTTGAAGCTAGCGTATTCTGGATACGGCAGATCTTCGTGTTTTCCAGTCATGCCATTTTCCAGACACTTGCTAGCAGCGGCTCTGATTTCGCGAATGAGGGGCAGGTCTTCGGCGAGGGGTTGGTCGGTGCGTTCAAGTACGACTGCTCCTTTTCGGCCCTTGATAATATGGCCCACGAGATCGCCCGGGAATGGGCGAAACATCGTCATATTGACGACGCCAACCTTGAGGCCGCGGGTCTCGCGAAGGTAGTCGACGACCGCTTCTGAGGTGCCGACGACGCTGCCCTGTCCGATGACAAGGTAGTCCGCGTCTTCGCATTTATATGTGGATACGCGATTGTAGAGGCGTCCGGTAAGTTCTCCGTATTCCGCCATGCATTGATCGGCTATTTCCCGAATATGCTCGAAGAAGTAGGGACGTTGGGCGGCTACGGATTGCATGTAGGCATCCTGGTTTTGCACCGGTCCGGAGAGCACGGGGTTGTCAACGTTCCAGAGCATGGGGACGCGCCGCCTCGTCACGCCGTAGAGCATCTTTTGAGCCGGCGTGGGACTCTGGATCATGTCATGCGGGTGGCCGAGGAATTCCGCGATGAGTTCACGCTCGGGAACCTTGAGAGTTTCGATGAGGTGGGTTGTCAAGAAGCCGTCTTGGCCGACTGCTCCAGGCGTGAGGGAGAGCTCGGCGACCTTTCGGGAAATGAGATTGAGGTCGGCCGCTTCCTGGGCGCTCTTCGCCATGACTTGGAAGAAGCCCGTATCGTCCATCAGGTGGTAGTCGTCGTGGCCGGCGTGAACGTTGAGGGAGTTTTTGGTGATTGCGCGGCAGCCGATGTTGAGGATGTAGGGGAGACGCTTCCCTACCGCTGCGTAAAGAGATTCGTGCATGTAGGCGATGCCTTGGCCTGAGGAGAAGTTGGAGGCTCGCAGTCCTGTCATCGACATCCCAGCGGTGACTCCGGCGGCGGCGTGTTCGCCTTCAGGTTCGATGAAGATCAAGGGGTGCCCGGAAATGTTGATATGTCCTTTCGCGGTCTCCTCCGCCCAGTACTCACCCATTTGCGTGGAGGGAGTTATTGGATACGCTCCCGCTGCGTCGCTCGACTCCCGCTCGCATTGGATGACTGCAGTGTTTCCGTCCATGGCGGCGGGAATTCCGGGGTACTTAATCATTTGTTTTTGTGTAACCATAGCTAAGAGCGATTGACGTTTTCGTGTTTAAATGAGCCCGTTTCTCAGAGGCGTTTGTTGTTGGGGTCCGACTGAATGGGCAGGGGATCCTTGCGGATAATTCTTTTGGCGGCTTGTCCTTTAAGAGTGGTAGCTTTTTCCAGCCAGACGATGGCTCCGGTCGGGCAGCGCTGTATGGCGACCGGGGATGCGAGGCTGTTCTTTGTGTAGTCTATGACTGCGAGATTCTTCTTAATGCAGATGAGTCCTTCTGGGGCGTCGGCTGCGCAACGGGCGCATCCGGTACAAGCGACTTCGCAATCCGCGAGCGCTTTCTCTCCTTCGTCCAGGTTCTTGCACGCGACCCATAATTGATTGCTGATTGGCTGGAGTGAGAACAGGTCGAGCGGGCAGGCTACCACGCAATCGTTGCAGGCGACGCATTTTTCCTCGTCCACGACGGGAAGCCCGTGCTCATCCATTTTTATTGCATCGAAACCGCAGGAGACTTCGCAGTCGCCTAGTCCGAGGCAGCCCCATGAGCAGGCCTTGCCGCCTCCGCCTGCGACTACAGCGGCGCGGCAGGAGCCAAGGCCGTTATATTTTGCTCGCATTCTCGCGACATGATTTCCTCCGGCGCAGGCGAGACGCGCGACTTGCTTTTCTTCTTCTCCCAGTTCGACTCCGAGGTAGGAGGCGATGAACTGCGACATGTCCTTGGAATTGACGGTGCACTTGGCCGGGTTTGACTTTCCGGAGACGCAAGATTCCGCGAAGGGGCGGCAGCCCGGGTAGCCGCAGGCTCCGCAGTTTGCTTTGGGCAGCATATCCTCGACTTCGTCTATGCGAGGGTCTTCGGGGACTTGCAGCTTGCGGCTAGCGATGGCGAGTATCGCGGACAGTACAAGGCCTAGCCCTCCCATAACGATGAGAACGCTTACGACTTCGCTTGTTAGTGCTGTATTCAACGGAAACCTACACGGTTGAAGCTATTAGGTCATGGACGGAAAGCCGGGCGTCGTTGAGACGCTGCCATCTTTGGCAACGAACAAGGCGTCTACTCCTGGCGTGGCTTGAACGAGCGTTTTGCCAGCGTCGAGACCTAGGATGAAGACGGCAGTGGAGAGGGCGTCTGCTTGCATGGCGCTCGGCGCCGCGATGGATACGCTTGAAAGTTCGAGGGGGGACTTTCCTGTGTATGGATCGAAGAGGTGATGTGTAAGGTAGCTTTCGCCAAAGCGTGTTTCGTAGTCGCCGGATGTTGCGAGGCAGCGGTCTTTCAATTTGGCGAGCCGCAGGAATTCGTCGGTCTTGCGCGGGTGTTTGATGCCGATGGTCCAGTTTTCCTTTTGCGGAGGGCCTCCGATGGAGCCAATTTCTCCGGTATCAACTAAAGCGCAGTGAATACCGCTATTAACTAAGGAGCGTCGAACGAGGTCCGACGCGTATCCTTGCGCAATGCCGTTAAGCGTGACTTCGGTACCCATGCCTTGAAGCTCAATCCTAGCGGGAGAGATTGCGACGCGACGCCAGTCAACTCGCTTGAGAGCGGTTTTGATTTCAGCGTCACTGGGTTGTAGATCTTGTTTCGCTTTCTCGGAATATAGTTTCCAAAGGGGTTGTACCGTAAGGTCGAAAGCGCCCTTTGTTATCTGGGACATTAATTTAGCCTCTTGTAGCACTTCGACCAAATAGGGGTGCGGGTCGTCGAGGTAAGCGTTTCTGTTGAGTAAGCTTAGCTGGCTGTCTGTGCGGTAGAGGCTCATCAGACTCTCGACTGTCTCGAGTTCGCTGAAGGCTTGGGAGATCGCGTTTTCCGCTATCGTAGAATCGTCGTGGTAAACGGTTAGGGTCACCTCCGCTCCCAGCGCCCAAGTCGAGCGGCTGACTCTTATCCAATTTGAATTCTGGCTTGAATATTTGGATACGTCGCGAAGCGGGTTCCATTTCCAGCCAGCCAATCCAGCTGCTGTCGTGCCGACGAGGCACAGAATGAACTTTCTGCGTTTCATGATTGGGGTAATTGTTTTTGGGGTATGGGGAAGTGTTTTACTATTCTAAGCTATCCGCTGTTTTCATGCGGTGCAGCCAGAGGGCGAGGGCTGCTGAGGCGATGCATAGCGAACCTGCGACCGAGAACGCGGCAATGTAACTGCCGGTCAGGATTTTCGCGGCGTTTCCTGCGGCTATGCCTACGACTCCGGCAATGCCGTAGGAGGTGAACACCCAGCCATAGTTGGCTCCGAGGTTTTTCGCTCCGAACAAGTCTGCGGTGGCTGAGGGGAAGAGAGCGAAGGCTCCGCCATAGTTGAAGCCAACCATGGAAGCGGCGATGATCAGGGTGAGCTCGCTTTTTACGGCGCCGAGGGAAAACATGGTGATCGCCTGAAGAGTGAACATGGCGACGAATGTAGTGGTTCGACCGATACGGTCGCTAATGAAGCCCCAGACGATCCGGCCCAAGGCGTTGAAGATCGCGAGCACGCCCACGGCGCTGGCTCCTTTGATCATGAGGGCGGCAGTGTCCGAATCAGTGAGGATGGAGCCCGCTTCCTGCGCCGCTGTAACGAGTTGCTCACCCGCGAATAGTTTCATGATTCCGATGACTCCGAGGCCAGCGACGGACGCGCTGAAAAACATAGTCCAGAGAACGTAGAATGCCGGTTGGCGAAGCGTTTGTTGCCAGGTGGTTTCGCTGACGAGCGCAGGTTTGGTTTCGGTGTCTGGCGGGTTTCGCAAGAGCAATGCTCCAAGGGATATGCCGACTAAACAGACGAGTCCGTGCACGACGAAGAAACGGGTGATTCCGAATTCTCCGATGAAGCCGAGCGCTCCCCATTTCTGGCTGAAGAGATAGGCCCCGAATCCGAATCCCGCGACCGCCAGGCCGCTTACAAGTCCCTTGTGGTTTGGGAACCACTTAACGAGAGCGGCGATAGGGCAAACGTACGCGAAGCCTACGCCCGCTCCTGAAAGGAAACCGACTGTTCCCCAGAGAAGAAACAGTCGATCCAGTTCTTGGAATTTGCCTACGTATTGTTCGGCTAGGGAAACGCTAGCAACAACCACAATGGTTATAATGGCGAGAGGGGCGTACTTCACCATGGCGTGCTTCTCTTGATCAATATCATGGAAGAAGGCGTGGAAAAGCATAAGAGCCAGAAGAGCGACGAGCCCGGCGAATAGAGAGTGGGCGATGAAGAATACGATGGGGCTATTCATCAAGCCCGCCACGAGGAAACCACCTCCCATCAGAGTGGCGCCAATGATGGCAGGGAAGCGGGGACCTTTTATATCTTGGATGCGTCCCGCAAAAACCATGACTCCCGCGAAACTGAGCACGCAGATGGAAAACGCGTATTTGAGATAGCCTTGCTGGATTGCTCGTTCGCGATCGATGGCAGCGTCGTCGGCGACTACCTTCATCTCGGAAATATCAATGCCTTGGGCGAGCAGGCTAGCTTGTTGTGCTTCTGTTATCGTTTCTGGAAATATGCGTGAAGAGAGCGGCTCCCAGAAAATGCTGTAGCCATAGATGGTGCCGAGAATCAGCTGTACGATGATCGCTCCCAGCAATACGAGTGATCTGGAGGTGACGGAAAGACTGCGTCCTGTATGCCCGTTCGAATCCACATCAATGAGTTTGGGCAACAAGGTGATTAGCAGCAATTATTATTATCTAAACTACCCAATAAGCGTGCTTATATAAGCTGCATTTATAGGGGTGTAATATAATGCGCTAGCAGGGGGCTTTAGCGTCTGTGTGCGTTGCAGAATAAGAAGGGAATTGGGCGTGAAGAGGCGTTCAACTTTCAGGCTGCATCAAGGGGTTGTAAACAAAAACGGCCCGCTTAAGAAGCGGACCATAGAAGCGCTACACTATTATAGTGTAGCAAAGGTGTTGTGTGATTCCTAAAGTAGCATTCGATTCTCGAGGCTCGCGTATTTAGAAGCTCAATGAGGTGCCAAGGATGTAGGCGCCGTTCCAGTTTGATGAGGTGCCGGCGCGTTTGCTCTGGTAGAGCAGGTAGTAGGTAGCCTTGATCTTCTCGTTGAGCTTCGAGCCCAGTTGGATGGGGTAGAAACGGTTGATAGTCAGCTTGCCTTTGTCTTCTTCGAAAAAGAGTTCGTTCGCTATTGAGTAGGACTTGAAGGGGCCGGCATCGATTTTCCAAGTGGCTTTTGTTTGCTGGCGAATTCGATGGAAAATTTCGCTGCCCTTTCCTTCTTTCCAGCGGAGTTCCCAGCGGTTGCGCATACTGATGCTGGGGCCCTTTTCGCCAAGCTTGAACTTTCCCGGATTGAGTTCGAGATCGAGGCGGAAGGTGTGGTTCCAGTCGTCGCCTTTCTTGCTGTTTTCGAAGACTGGGTGCGAGCCCAGTTTCCAGCCTTTGGCTAGCTTGGTATAGAATTTTTGGGAAAAGCGAACGTAGCCGACTTCTTCTGTGTCTGGAAGGCGGAGTTCTAAGTGGCTCTTGGTGCTGAATGTATCGCTGAGATTTGTGGTGCCGCTATTCAGGGTTGTCCATAAGTCTCCCCAGTCGTCGGCGCGGGCGACTTGAGAAACGAAAATAGCAGTTAGGATAGATAGGATGGTGAGGAGCTTCTTTTGCATGGTGTTTGATCGCGTTAGTCTAATTCCAGTCACTGGATGAATCGAAGGACATGGCAGGTTCGGATCTGGCGTGGCGCGAAGCTAGCGCCTCGGTTTTGGGCTTCTTCGCAGGGGCTTGAGAGGCGTTCGTATTTGTAGATTCGATACCGAGAATGTCAGATAGTTGTTCGACCATTTGGTGAAGTTCGTTGGTCTGGGTATCGAGCTGAACAGTGGCGCTGGCAGTTTCCTCTGCGGAGGCTGCGTTGTCTTGGGTGACTTGGTCCATTTGGGTGAGAGCTAGGTTTAGCTCGCTGATGCCCGCTGACTGTTCTTGTGACGAGGTCGCCATATTCGTCATGAGTTCGTCCATTTCGAAGGCTTTGTTGCAAATCTGCTCGAGTACTTCGGCAACACGTTCGCTTGTGCGAATGCCGGTTTCGCTACGTTGGGTGGATTCGTCAATGCGGTTGGAAGTCTCTCGGGCCGCCTTGGCGCATCGCTGAGCTAGGGCGCGGACTTCATCGGCCACGACTGCAAAGCCTGCTCCCGCTTCTCCGGCTCGAGCGGCTTCGACCGCTGCATTGAGGGCAAGAATGTTTGTTTGGAAAGCGATTTCGTCGATGGTTTTGAGGGTGTTGGCGATGTTGCTGCTCGACTCGGAGATAAGGCGCATGGCTTCGATCATGGTGTTCATCTCGGAACTTCCCTGTTGAGCCGCCTTGTTTGTTTCTTCGGAAACCGCTTTGATTCGTTGGGCGGCTATGGAGCTGTTTTTGATGGTTGCTGAGTTCTCTTCGAGTGAGGCGCTGGTCTCCTGCAGGGAGGCAGCTTGTTCGGACGCGCCTTCGGCGACGCGCTTACTGCTGTTGCTGATTTGGCTGCTTGTTTCTGCGGTCTTCTGTGCTGTGGTGGAGAGGTGTTGAGCAATCAGTTTGAGCTTACCCGCTACGTTGTATCCGATTTTCCATGTCATTAGGAGACCGATCAAAACGCTTGCTAGAATGACAAAAAGTACGGTGATCTGCCCGCTTCGAGCAGTAGATTCTGCGCTTTCTCTGATTCGTTCAGATTGTGTTTCGAGGACTTCGGTGAGTTGGTCGATTTGATCCCTGGCGGTGTTGAAATAGGAAAGCGCCTCACCTTTGACATAGCTGATTCCGGCTACTTTTTCATTTTCGCTATCGCTGGTAAGTTTTTTAATCGCCTGATTTGAAGCGTTTTTCCAATCGGCAAAGTCGGAATCGAACGCGCGTTGGAATTCTTTGACTTTAGGTGTGGCGTAGGGGCTAACCGCTTCTTGGAAGAGTCCCCATCGCTTTTCAACTTGGGCGATGTTTTCTTCGGCGTCATTGATGAAGCCCTCGACGTCGTCGCTTTTCGCTTCACTCAACATGAGTTGAGCGACGAGGGCTTGATGCATGTCTCGATCGAGTTGCAGAAGGTAGTCGGTGGCAGGCAGGATGTTTCTCGAGAAGAGTTTTAGATCCGTAAGCACGAGTTTGTTGGTCGCGATACCTACTCCTCCGATTGTAAGACAGAGGAGGGAGAGGGTGGTAAACGCCAATGTGGTCTTTTTAGCGAAGGTGATTTTCATGTGGGAGCTGGTCCGTGCGTTCAATGAAACTAATATGGTACATTAGCGTGATCGCGGAATAAGCCCATCGCTTGAGAAATGAAAAATGCTTCGCTTTTTTTGCCCCGATTTTTACAATGATCTCGGGCGCTTCCGATCAGGAACCTGAGGAAACGACCCTAAGGAATGAAAGCATTCAGGAGTCCGTCGGGATTCTGACCTGTATCGATCCGATAGATACAGATTTGGGGTTTTATGCTCCTGTTTTTGTAAGGAATTTGAAGTAAGGTGAAGTAGTCCTCGCCTTCTCAGTGCTACTCTTTCGAAGCGAGGTAGGAGCGCCAGCCACCGAATGAAGTCGCTTCCTCGGCATCTTTGATTGCCCAGGATTCGCAGGAGAATCCTTTGACGTAAGTGCCGTCTGAGAGCTCGATGTTGGCGATGCCGAGTGGGGCGGGGATTTGGGCGATGAAGGCGGCCCATTGAGATTTAGGAAGGTCCCAGATTTCGAGCTCTATGGCGGCCCCGTTTTCGGAGTCGCGGATCATGCCAGGCTTGGGCGGGGTGGTGCCCGGGAGGGCGAAGAGTCGGTAGCGCGCGCTGGTTTGTGTCGAGCGATTGAATGCGGCCCCGAGCTCGGTGAGCTGGTGATTGAGGGGGAGTCCGCTCATGTGGGCTCCGCAGACTGCGATGGGTAGGGAGTCGAAGGTGGCGGGGGCGAGTGGCGGATAGCTTTTGTGTTCGGTAGCTCCGAGAGGGAGATTGCTGACTTTTTGTAGTTGGTCGGCGACAACGAGGAGTTTTTCGTCGTGGAAGGCGGGAGCGATGAGGGTGATGCCGAAGGGCAGTTTCTTTGGAGTGAAAGCTGTGGGGACCGCGATGGATGCGAGATCCAGCAGGTTCATAAAATTGGTATAGTATCCAAGGTTTGAATTCAACTGGATAGGATCGGCTTCGACTTCGGCTATGGTGTAGTGAGTTCCGGCTGTCGGAGTGGCGAAGAAGTCGACGGAGTCCCAGATAGGGAGTGTCGTTTGGCGGAAGGATTGAAGCTTGTAGGAAGCTTCGAAGGCGTCGACTGCGGTGCCGTCGATGCCTTTTTCTATGATTGCGCGGGTGACGGGGTGGAGGGAGTCGGGGGAATCTTTGATAAGCTCTTGGATAGCCCAATAGCGTTCGGCGACCCAAGGGCCTTCGTAGAGAAGTCGGGCGGCGGCGAGGAAGGGGGAGAAGTCGATGACTTGGCGTTTGTAGCCGAGGGATTCGAGGCGTTCGTGGGATTGGAGGTAGAGGTCGAGGTAGGCTTCGTTGCCGAAGAATTGGAGCTGTTCGGGTCTAGGGACGCCGAAGGTCATGCCGGGGCGGTAGGCGCGGCGGGGTGTATCCAGGTTTTGAGGATACTGACGGGAATAGGAATCTGTAGGATCGAATGCGACGGCTACGCGAAAAGCGGCTTGGGCGTCGGCGGCGTTGAGGGCGAAGATGGAGACGCAGTCGAGCGATTTGCAGGCGGGGACGACGCCTGTGGCGCTGAGGAGCCCACGCGAAGGCTTTAGACCGACGAGGTTATTAAAACAAGCGGGGATACGTCCGGAACCTGCCGTGTCGGTGCCAAGGGAGAAGGAGACTTGTCCGATAGAAACGGATACAGCGGAGCCGGAGGATGAACCGCCGGGGATGTAGTCAGGATTGAAAGCGTTTCCGGGAACGCCGTAGGGGGAACGAACTCCCACGAGGCCAGTGGCGAATTGGTCGAGGTTGGTTTTGCCGATCGGAATGGCTCCGGCGGCACGGAGCTGGGCGACGACCGTGGCGTCGGAATCGGCGAAATAGCGGTAGTCGGGGCAGGCGGCGGTGGTGGGAAGTCCGGCGACGTCGATATTATCTTTGACGGCGAAGGGGATGCCGTAGAGGGGAAGAGAAGTGGGATCTTTTGCTTCGAGCTCGGTGGCCTGGGCGAGGAGGCGTTCGGCGGAGTCGACGGATATCCAGATTTTGGAGTCGCCCGCTTCGATGCGCGCTAGCGTTTCTCGGATGATATCGGAGGGAGTGAAGGAGCCTGAGCGGTAGCCAGAAAGGAGAGTGGTGATGTCGAAGGAAATGTTCATGGATTTTTTTTGCCCACGAATCACACGAATACGCACGAATCGAAAATTATATGTATAAGATCTTGTTCGTGTGGATTCGTGAGATTCATTCTTTTATAATCGCTAGGGTTTGACCCTTTTGGGTGGGGGAGCCTTCGGCGCTTAGGAGGGATTCTATGGTTCCGTCGGCGGGGGCGGTTATGTTGATCTCCATTTTCATGGACTCGACGATGAGGAGGGCGTCGCCTTTCTTCACTTGGTCTCCTTCTTGTACGCAGATTTTCCATACGCTGCCGGGGACGTGGCTTTGAATGGCTCGGCAGCCTTCTGGGATTTCGCTTTCTTGGTGGTTGGTAGCGAGAGCTTCCTCGGCCTCGTAGGTGGCTTGACCGGTTTCGATCCAGTGCTGGCGTTCTTTATCAAAGGCAGCTTGTTGCTTGTCTTTGAAGGTTTTGATGTCTTCGGCGTTGTCGGTGAGGAATTTATTAAAGTCGGCGAGATTGAATTCGCTTTCTTCGACGCGAAGCTCAAAGCGTCCATGTATGAAGTCTTGGCGCATTTCGAGGAGTTCGTCGGCGTTGACTTCGTAGAAGCGGATTTGGTCGAAGAAGCGGAGCAGCCAAGGCTTTCCTTCCTTGAAGTCTTTGGTTTGCTTGTAGCGGTTCCACATTTGCACCGTGCGGCCTACGAACTGGTAGCCGCCGGGGCCTTCCATGCCGTAGACGCAGAGGTAGGCGCCGCCGATGCCGACCGCGTTTTCGGGAGTCCAGGTGCGGGCAGGGTTGTACTTTGTAGTGACGAGACGGTGACGCGGATCGACGGGGGTGGCGACGGGGGCGCCGAGATAGACGTCGCCCAATCCCATGACGAGGTAGGACGCGTTGAAGAGGATGTCCTTGACGTCTTGGATTGAGTCGAGGCCGTTGATGCGGCGGATGAACTCGATGTTGGACGGGCACCATGGAGCGTTTTTACGAACGGACTCGTATTTCTTGATGGCGAGTTTGGTGGCTTCGTCGTCCCAGGAGAGAGGGAGGTAGACGGTGCGGGTGGGCACCTTCATTTCGGTGATGGGCGGGAGCTCGTCTTCGATTTGCTTGAGTCGATCAACAAGTTCGTCGAGCGGAAGCTGGAGGCTTTCGTAGTGGATCTGTAGGGATCGAATGCCCGGAGTGAGCTCGAGTACGCCGGGAATGGCGGCTTGTTTGACTGCCTCCATGAGAGCGTGGGCGCGGAAGCGGAGGTTGAGCTCCAACTTCATTTCTCCGTATTCGATGAGCAAATACTTGTCGCCAGATCGGCGGTAGCAGACAGAGGGCCTTGATAGTATCGCTTGTTCTTCGCTTCGCTCTAGGACGGCATCATCGAGACCAAATCTTGAAGGGTGAAGGGTGAAGGGCGAATCGGAGAAGACTTTTTCTTGGGCGGCTTCGAGCTTGGTGGCGGTGGATTGGTCGACTTTTTTAAAGCGGATTGTGTCGCCGGGCTTGAGCTGTCCCATGATCCAGAGGTCAGCCTTAATGATGGTGGCGGGACAGACGAAGCCGCCGAGGCTAGGACCGTCGGGACCGAGGATGACGGGCATATCGCCGGTGAAATCGACGGTTCCGATGGCGTAGGCGTTGTCGTGGAGATTGGATGGGTGGAGGCCTGCTTCGCCACCATCGGTGCGGGCCCATTTCGGCTTGGGGCCGATGAGACGTACGCCGGTTCGGGCTGAATTGTAGTGAACTTCCCAGTTGGAGGCGAAGAAGGTGGCGATGTCGTCGTCCGTGAAGAAGTCCGGGGCTCCGTGAGGACCGTAGAGGACGCGGATTTCCCATTGGTTGCTGTAGTTGGGAATCTGAGACGGAAGAATCTTCGCAAGCGATTGAGCTTCTGTGTGGTGAAAGTGGAGGACATCCCCGGGAAGGAGGGTGCGTCCGCAGTGTCCTCCGAATTGTCCGAGGGTGAATGTTGATTTGCTGCCGAGGTAGTCCGGCACGTCGAAGCCGCCTTGGATGGAAAGGTAGGCGCGGCAGCCGTGTTCGACGACTTTTCCGCATTCGAGTTCGTCACCGACGGCGACGCGGATGGGTTCCCAGAAGGGGATGGGTTCGCCGTTGATGGTGGCGTGGGTGAGCGCTCCGGTTAGGGCGATCGTAGTGGCGTGGTTGAAAACGAGTGTAGGGCCTGTAACGGTAATCTCGATACCAGCTGCAGAATCAGAGTTTCCGAGGAGCTTGTTTCCTAGGCGGAATGCGTAGGCGTCGAAGGGGCCTGATGGCGGTACGCCGATGTCCCAATAACCGACGCGTCCTGGGTAGTCCTGTATGGTGGTTTGGGTGCCTGCTTCGATAACGTCGATAGTACGGGGATGGTAGGAGAGGCTGTCGCAGAATTTGGTGGTATGCTGGGCAGCGAGGAAGGTGTCGTCGGCGAGGATGTTTTCGAGGTATTCGAGATTGGTCTCGATGCCTTCGACTCGGGAATCGGCGAGGGCGGTTGCGAGGTTTTTAATGGCGTCTGATCGCTCGGCGCCTTTGGCGATGACTTTGGAGAGGAGAGGATCGTAGAAGGCGGAAACCTCGGTGGAGGTTTCTATCCAGGAGTCGACGCGAACGTTTTCAGGGAAGGATACTTGGGTGAGCAGTCCGGAGGAGGGCTGGAAGTCTTTGTTGGGATCTTCCGCGTAGATGCGGGCTTGGATGGCGGCGCCGGTAGAGTTGACTGTGATGGTATCGAGGTCGGCCATGTCTCCGGCGGCTTGTTTGACCATCCACTCGACGAGGTCGACTCCGGTAACTTCTTCGGTGACGCAGTGTTCGACTTGGAGGCGGGTGTTGACTTCGAGGAAGTAGAATTTTTTTTCGTCGACGTCGTATACGAATTCAACGGTGCCAGCTGATCGGTATTTGACGGCTTGGGAGAGACGAACTGCTGTATTCAGGAGGTCGGCACGTTGTTCGCTTGAAAGGGCGGGGGCGGGCGTTTCCTCGATGACTTTCTGATTGCGGCGTTGGACGGAGCAATCGCGTTCGCCGAGAGCGATGACTTTGCCGTTTCCGTCGCCAAAGATCTGGGCTTCGATGTGGCGGGCGCGTTGCACGAATTTCTCGATGAAGACGCCGCTGTTTCCGAAGTTGTGCTCGCAGAGGCGTTTGATGGAGTCGAAGGACTCGTGGAGCTCCTGATCGTTCCAGCAAAGGCGGATGCCGATGCCGCCACCGCCGCCAGTGGACTTGAGCATGATGGGGTAGCCAATTTCTGACGCGGCGGCTTGGGCGTCTTCATAAGTATCCAGAAGTTCGGTACCTGGTAGGAGTGGAACATCGTTGGCGATGGCGATTTGGCGGGAGGTGTGCTTGAGTCCGAACTCGGTGATTTGCTTGGGAGTGGGACCGATGAAGGCGATGCCGGCGGTCTCGCATGCGGTGGCGAAGTCGGCGTTTTCGGAGAGGAGGCCGTAGCCGGGGTGGATGGCTTGAGCCCCGGTGGATTTGGCGGCGGTTAGGATGGCGTCGGAATCGAGGTAGCTTTGGGCGACGGGGGCGGGTCCGATGCGGATGGCTTCATCGGCGAGATCGACGTGCTGGGAAAACTTGTCGGCGTCGGAGTAGATGGCGACGGAGCCGACTCCCATTTTGCGGAGGGTTTTGATAACGCGGACGGCGATTTCGCCGCGGTTGGCTATGAGAACTTTGGTGAACACGGTGGTTTGGTGGAGAGTGATTTAGTTGTGCTTTTTTAACCGCAGATGGACGCAGATGGGGTGTTTTGTGTTTGGTGGCGGTGGTGGGATTGCTCTGATGAGCAAGGAGGCGGGTTTTTAGAGTTCTTTATGAGATTCGCGGCTATCTGTGGTCATTCGCGCTAGAGGCCTGTTTTGCTGGTTTAGTCCCAGATGAGGGCTTCGACGGGGGTCGGGTTGTAGGCGTTGCAGGGGTTGTTGAGCTGGGGGCAGTTTGAGATGAGGGCGATGACGTCCATGAGGGCGACCATTTCGACGTAGCGGCCGGGGGCGCTGATGCCGTCTTCGAAGCTGAGTCCGCCTTCGGGGGTGACGGGGACGTTCATGAAGAAGTTGATGTTGCAGGTGATGTCTCGTTTGCCGAGGTCGTCGGAGTGATGGTGGAGGCCGCAGATAAAGGAGTCGCGGCAGGCGTGCATGGGCTCCTTCTCTAGGGCGTAGCGCATGGTGTTGGACTCGCGAGAACAGGCGCCGCCGATGGTGTCGTGTCGACCGCAGGTGTCGCCGGTGATCTCGAGGAGGGCGTGGCCTCCGGTGGACATGAGCTTGCTGCCGGTAGTGAGGTAAAGGGCTTGCTGGCAGCGAATGGTGTCGCTGGCGGAGTAGCGGTCGACGGGGTCGTGGGCATTATAGAAAAGTGTATCCGCTGCTTGGTTACCTTCGAGGTCGAGAATGCGGAAAGTTTGGCCCTTTTTTATGACGTGGCTCCAGTGGTCGCCTGCTTTGATGACGTGGCGGTAGATGGCGTCGGCTGGATTGAGGGTGGATTCGGTGAGCATGGGGAGAAAGTAGTGAGTAGTGAGGAGTGAGTGGTGAATGAGACTCTAGTCTTTAGAAGCGGAGGGCGTTGTAGGTGGCGGTATTTTGGTGGGCTCGTTGGTTTTCGGAGCGGATGAGGAGGCTGGGGTCGTCGGGGAGGACGGGAGCGGCTTCGGTGACGGTGAGCTGGATGGGTTTCGGGTTGTATTCAGGATTTGGATCGAAGGGGTGCTGGCAGGTGTTGAGGACGACGAGGGAGTCGAGTTCGAAGCGGAGCTCGACGTAGTCACCTGCTTTTGAGTTGCCTGGGACGTAGCTGAGCTTACCCGTTTCGTCGGCGACGACTTTGGAGAACCAGTTTATGTTTGGCACGAGATCGCGTTTGCCGAGCCCCCACTTAGCGAGCTCGATGAGGAAGCATTCCTGGGAGTTGCGGTAGAAGTTGTTGCGGAGGGATTGGTAGTCGCCTTCGCCGTATTTGGATTTTACGGACGCTGCATCGGTGGCTCCGCAGACGGTGTCGTGCCAGCCGCAGGTGTCGGCGGTAATGGAGGCGAGGAGTCGGCCCATGTCCGAGTGGAGGCAGTAGGGGGCCTTGAGGTTAAAGATGTATTGGCCTTTGAGGGTATCGGGCATGTTGTAGCGCTCGTGTTTCTCGTAAGCGTTGTAGAGGAGCATGCCGACGTTGGCGCCGCCTTCGAGGTCGGTGAGGCGAAGGGAGCGGCCGCGCTTGACGACTTTGGACCACATGCCGGCTCCGGAGAGGGTTTCTTGATGGATGAAGGACATTTTTTGAAAGGATGAAGTATGAAGGGTGAATTATGAATCCTGCTACTTTTGATGGAGTGGGGGGATGATGGTGGAGGAGAGGTTGAGCTTGCCGGTTTTGACGCCTTTGCAGGTTATGAGCTCGTTGGCGATGGAACGCAGCTTGGGAGCGGGGCCTTGCACGACGAGGACTTCCATGATGTGGTCGTCTTCGAGCTGGACGTGAAGGGAGCTGATGACTTCGGCGATGTGCTGGCGCTGGATCTTACTGAGGGTGCTTTGCAGCGTGTTGCGGCGGGTGCTGTAGAAGAGGGTGATGGTGCCCGCCATGACTTGGTCTTCTCCGTGCGCTGTTGCTTCGATGATTTCTCGATTGAGTATCTCCGCGATGGCTTGGGAACGGTTGGAGAAGCCGCGCTGGACCAGGAGCTGGTCGAACTTAGCGAGAACGGAGCGCGGAATCGTAATGCTTACGCGTTCGGCTGGATCGGTCATGTTTTCGGTTGTCATGCAGTATTACGAATTTTGAAAAACGTAATACTAATGAAGGCGGGCGGGACAAGCGTTTTTTCTGATTAGTAGAGATTGGCGTAGCGATCGATTTCCCATTGGCTGACGCTTTGGTGGTACTGGCGCCACTCTTCAGATTTGTAGGTAACGAATTCGGAATGGAGGGTTTCGCCGAGGGTTTCTTTGGTGAAAGGATCGGATGCGAAGGCGGCGACGGCTTCCTGGAGGCTTTTGGGGAGTTCGCTGATGCCGCGTTCTTGCATTTCGGCGGGGGAGAGTTCGTAGAGGTTTACTTCTTGCGGGTCGCCAGGGTTGAGCTTTTCTCGGATGCCTTCGAGGCCGGCGGCGAGGGCGAGGGTGGCGGCGAGGTAGGGATTGCAGGAGGCGTCGGCGTTTCGAGATTCGACGCGACCGCCGGACATGGGGACGCGGAGGGAGTTGGTGCGGTTGTTGCGTCCGTAGGAATTGAATACGGGTGCCCAGGAGTAGTAGGCCATGAGGCCGCGGCGAACGAGGCGTTTGTAGCTGTTGACGGTGGGGGCGAAGGTGGCGCAGAGGGCGGGACCGTGCTTTAGGATGCCTGCCATGAAGTGGTAGCCGAGCTCGGAGATGCCAAGTCCACGGGGATCTTCGGCGTGGGGGCGTTTGAAGAGATTCTCGTTTGTTTCAAGGTCGTAGAGCGACATGTTGAAGTGAGCTCCACTGCCGGTCTTGTCGGCGAAAGGTTTTGGCATGAAGGTGGCGACGAGGCCCTCTTCGGCGGCGTAGTGCTTGGCCATCATCCGGAAGAAGGTGAAGCGGTCGCACATGGTGAGGGCGTCGGCGTAGTTGAAGTCGAACTCGAATTGTGAGTTGGCGTCTTCGTGATCGAGGGAGTAGAGTCCCCAGCCGAGGTCGTCGATGGCGGTGGCGATTTTATCGAGCCATCCGTAGCGGTCCATGAAGCGCTTGATGTCGTAGCAGCTTTTGGTGAGGTTGTCGTCGGTATTGGGAACTTGGAGACGACCATCTTCGTCTTGCTTGAGGACGAAGAGTTCGGCCTCGATGCCGAGGTTCATGCCGAGTCCTAGTTCCTTGGCTTGGGCGAGGACTTTTTGGAGAGCGACGCGGGCGCTGACTTCGTAGGGTTTGCCGTGAAGAGTGTTGTCGGCGGGGATCCAGGCGACTTCGGGATTCCATGGGAGTGGAATGATCATTCCGAGGTCTGGGACGGAGGCAATTTCGTCGTCGTTGGGGGCTTGGCCGAGTCCGTCGAGAGCGTAGCCGGTATAGAGTTCGGAGCCGTGGGCGAAGTGTTCGAAATGGGAGAGGGGCACGAACTTGCCTTTTGGAGTGCCATGAATGTCGACGTAGGATCCGACGCAGTACTTGACGCCGGCTTCCTTAAGGGAGGCTTGGATGGCGTTGAGCTGGTCGTTGGACCATGGATACGTTTCGTCGTAGGCGAAGCCGCGCGCGGTGTTGTGGGATTGGTAGATCTTGGAAAGGGATCCTTGTGGGCGTTCGTAGGTTTCGGAGAGAGTGATCATAGTGCTCGGAAAATTGGTTTTAGCGTTCGGAGGTGAAATAGGAATGGGAGAGCGGGGGCGTTTCGATTAGGCCTTTTTTGATGAGAGCAGAGAGTGTGGTGTGAAGCTCTTGGTAGAGTGTTTCGCCGGCTTCCGGGGTGGCTTGGCTCGGTTTGCCGGTGACGCCGTTGAGGCTGGTATGATTGACAGGGTGGGAGAAGACGCAGTCGGTGGTGCGGTCGGGGTCGTCGGAGATGGGTATCTTTTCGGGGCGTGTCGATGCGGGTTCGAGGTGGAGGACGAGGCTCGTTTCGGCGGCGTTTGCGTGCCAGTCGGCGGCGTCGGCGGAAAAGGCTGAGGCGATCTCTGGAGTGAGCTTTCCGGTATTGAAAATAGCGATACAGAGGTCGTCGTATTTGGAGCGGAGGAGCTCGAGGGCGCAACGAAGGGGGGCTTCGTTGGTGACGTGGCTATTGACGATGAAGAGTTTTCGAATGCCGGCGGGGTGGAGCCAGTCAGCAATGTCGGTGATTGTGGAAATGAGGGTTTGCGGGCTAAGGGCGAGGGTGCCGGGCCACCGGTGGGAGTGTCCGAGGGAACAGCCGTAGGGAAGTATTGGAAGTGTGGGTACGCCGGTGGTTGCGGACACGTCTGAGCAAAGTTGACGGCCGAGGAGGGAATCCATGCCAAGGGTGAGCTGTGGGCCGTGTTGTTCGGTGGCTCCGACGGGGAGGATGGCGGCGTCCATGCCGCTTGCCACTAGGTCGCGAATTTCTTCCCAAGTGTGGTTCTCCCATTGTCTCGATTTTTTCGTATCCATCTTCTGACTACTCTGCTTCGTCTCCTACATTAGTCATACGTGTTATGGGGAGAGCTTCTTCTTCGATGTCGCGGCGAGGGTGGATGAGCTCTTCGAGGCGTTGTTTAGTGGCGAGGAATTCCGGCTGGAGGAATTGCTGTGGCGAGCGTGGGCGGCTGACGGGGACTTCGACGAATTCGAGGACTTCGCCCGGGTGTGCTTTGAGAACGAGGATGCGATCGGAGAGGTAGATGGCTTCCTCGAGGTCGTGGGTGACGAAGAGGACGGTGATGTCCACGTTTCTCCAGATTTGGAGAAGATGTGACTGCATCTGGGCGCGGGTCTGGGCGTCGAGGGCGCCGAAAGGCTCGTCCATGAAGAGGATGCTCGGCTGGTTGGCGAGAGCGCGGGCGATGGCGACGCGTTGCTTCATGCCGCCTGAGAGTTGTCGCGGATAGGCGTCGGCAAATTTTGTGAGTCCAACGAGGTCGATCCATTCGCGGGCTTCGGCTTCGGCGGCTTGCTGGGAGCGCTCGGCAACTTCGAGTCCGAACATGACGTTCTTTTTGACGGTGAGCCAAGGGAAAAGGGTATAGCTCTGGAAGACCATGCCGCGGTCGGCGCCTGGACCATGTGGTTGGTCGCCGTCGAGGAGGAAGGATCCTGAAGTAGCGTCCTCGAGACCGGCGAGGATGCGTATGAGGGTGGACTTTCCGCAGCCCGAGGGTCCGATGACGGAGACGAACTCGCGTCGGTGGACTTTGAGGCTGACGTCGTTGAGGACGTTGACGGAGCCGTTGGCGTTCTGGAAGGTTTTGCAGAGGTTTTTGATCTCGAGCTTGACCGGACGTTCGCGAATTTCGGCGAAGTGTCTGGCGACCTCGGGGCTTTGCTCTTTGTATGACGGGAGCTCGACGGTGTGTGGATTGCTCATGGTCTAGCTAGTTGATCATTTGGGGGAGACGTAGACATCGCGGTTTATGACCCAGGCGAAGAAGCGGCCGATGGGGCCACGTTTTTTCTCGGCAGATTCGGGAGTCCACGGGAAGAGGTAGGATCTGCAGGTGGAGAGGAATTGGTCGGTGAGGAAGCCGGTGATGCCGATCAGTATTATGATTGGGAATACAGCGTCGAAGTTTCTCCAGCGGCCTTGGGTTTCGATAAATTCGGTGAGACCACTTTTAACGCCGATGAGTTCGGCAATGACGAGCCATGTCCAGGACCAGCCGAGGAGGATTCGCATATCGTTATAGAGGTTGGGCAGTATCCCTGGAATAATGACGCGGCGGAGGAGGGAGAGGTTTTTGGCGCCGAGAGTTTGCGCGGCTTCGAGGAGGGATTCGTCTAGTAGTCGTGTAGTATTGGATACGACGAGAACCATTTGGAAAAAGGTGCCTACGAATACGAGAGCGATCTTGGGAGCGTCGTGGGCGAGGAAGACGGCGACGAGCAGCGTGCTGAATGCCGGCGCCGGCATGTAGCGGAAGAAGTCGATGAAGGGCTCGAAGAGTTTGGAGAAAAAGTCGTAGGCGCCGCAGAGAATGCCGATGGGGATTCCGATAAGGCAGGAAAGGAAGAATCCGAAGAAGACGATGCGCAGCGAGTGAAAGTATCGATCTGACATGCTGGTCTCGTCGTCAGCCAAATCTGCGGTGAAGAGGGACCAGCCTTGTAGGAGGACTTCGTGCGGATCGGGGAGGTAGACTGGATTGGCTGCTTTGCCTTGCGGGACGAGTTTTTCGAGCGGCGTTTCCGGAAGTAGTCTGGAGTTGAATACGTCTGATCGGGTTGAGAGGAGGTCCCAGTTTCGCTCTATGATGGCGAGGTTTTCATTGGTTAGGCGGCGTTTTGCGTCCGGTATCTTGTCGGTGGCGACTGCTTTCCAGATTTCATAGATCGCTTGGTCGTTTTCGCGGTCGTTGCGGGGAAGCCAGCCTTTCTCGACGGCGAAGGTGGCGATGTGGCGAAGGATCTTCTGGTTGGCTCGACGTATCCGGCTGCTGGATCCCGATGGTTCGATGCCTGCTTCGCGATTAGCGAGGATTTGGACGTTCTCCGCTTGGACTTCGCTAACGATAGTCGGGAAAAATTCTTTGCTGACGTGGTCGCCCGCGGTGTAGACGACGGTGACGTTCTCGCGATCAGCCGAGATCTCCAGCTTCATGTCTGGATGCCATATGAAGGGGGTGTAGCTGAAGAGGCACCAAATGGCGAGTGGAAGAAGGAAGGAGCAGACCGTCAGGAAGAGTTGGCGGTGAGGCGTGAGGTCCTTGCGAATGGCGAGCCAGGGACGTCGTGCTGATCCAGTGGATACCGGTTTGTTCATTTGGTGGAGTGGGGTTGCGAGGAGCGACTTGAAATTCGGACAAGGCTAACGCAGGGCAGGCCGTTTGCTAGCGGCCTGCCATGGATAAGAAAGCGGAAGGGGGAGGCGCTTTAACTATTTCGATCCTATCGGCGCCATGATACTTTTGGCGTATTCGATGGTGAGGCTCGGGTCGAGGTACTGATCGGTATTGAGGGGCTCGTCGTAGACGCCTTGCTCGACATTAAATTTGTCGGCGATTACAGTGGAGCCGTAGACCGAGTCGAGATCGTCTCCGACCTTCCATGCTTCGAGGGCCTCTTCGAGCGAGAGGATGTAGGTGCCTTCGAAGAAGGGCTCGTACTCTTCGGGCTTAACCGAGACGCGCGCTGCGAGGATGCTGAGGGCTTCGTCGAGGTTGTCTTCGTCGTGAAGGTATTCAACGATTCGATACCAGACTTTGACCACTTTCATCCAGTCGTCGCGGCGAGCTTCGAGGCTCTCGGGAGAGACGGAGAGGAAATCATAGATGATGCCCGGGGCATCGGCGGAGCTGAAAACGCGTTTGGATCCGGCGACTGTTTTGAGAGCCTGTCCGGAGTTTGGCTGCCAGGCTCCGATGGCGTCGACAGCTCCGGAGGCGAGCACCTGCGGTGTCTCGTTGGTGGGAGTGTTTACGATTTCGATAGCGTCGTTGTCGATTCCGTGCATCTGCATGCCTTTTTGCAGAAGCAGGTGGATGACGAAACCTTCTTCGAGGCCGACTTTCTTGCCGACGAGGTCTTCGAGTGACTCAATGCCAGGAGCGCCGACGATCATGTCGTTGCCGTTCGAGTAGTCGCCGGCGATGATGGCGACGGAAGGCTTGCCGGTACCTCCAGTTACGAGGGCGTCGCCGTTTGTCATGGTGACAGCGTCGAGCTGGCCGGCGGCGTAGGCGTCCATGGATGCGACGTAGTCGAACCAGAGAAATTCGACTTCGACGCCTTCTTCGGCGAACCACTCTTTTTCGAGGCCGATTTCCCAGGCGACCCAGCCTGGCCAGTCTGAGTAGCCGATTTTAAGAGGTTCTGCTTGTGAAAGCGGGAGGGCGGCGAGGAGGGCAATGCCGGAGAGGGCACGGGCAGCGTAGCGGGCGAACTTCATATAGTTTTGGACGTTCAGGTTCTCGAGGAAGTAATACGAATGTTCCTAATCGTATTACGTATTTGAACCTCGATAAGCAGCGAACGTGCCATTGCCGCCACAGGTGGCGAAAGCGGATGAAATTGACTGTGGGCGCTTCCTTTGGGGCGCGGGGCGTGGTTGGAATTGAGCAGCTGCGGCGGTTTAGGCGGAAAGAGCGGGGGTTTTTGGCAGGATGATCCAGGAGGTGACAGCTCCAGCTGCAATGCCGATTGGAACAAAGTTATGCAGGGTTGCCACGTCGATTACGATGCCGATGAAGAAGCCGCAGAGCGCGCCAAGGAGTGGGCCCACGATGAAGATGCGTGGTTTCGAGGGACGGGATTTAGTTTTTGTGAACGCTTCGTGGGCGAAGAAAAAGAGGGTTCCCGGGATGAGGCAGAACAGGAACGCGAAGGCGAAGTAGAAAGGGAACCGTCCGATGAGGGCGGGTGGGTTTTCTAAGCTGGGGGAATTGGCGAGTTCCCAGGCGAATAGGGAGAGGGTTCCGATCGTTGGCGGCACGATCAGGCAAGCGAGGTAGCGTTTGAGCGGATGTTTCATAGTCTGGGTAAGGTAAGGGCTGGCTCGGTGGGGAGCTCTTGCGAAGGCGTTCGCCGCGTGAGGTTTTCGAAGGCCTCGTCTAGGAATGGATAGTTGAATACGAAGCGGTGGCTGAGGAGCTTGGCGGGTATGGCGAAGCGACTTTTGAGGGTGAGCTCCGTTTCGGTTCGCATGATCCAGGCGGCGATTTCCAGCATGGGCTTGATGTGAGGGAGGCCGAAAGGGATTCGAAGCGATTGGCGTAGGGTTTTCATGAATACGCTGTTTGTGACCGGAGCGGGAGCTGTGAGGTTGAGTGGACCGGCGATATCCTCATCGTCTATTGCGAATTCGATGGCGCGAGCGAAGTCCCTCTCGTGTATCCAACTCGTCATTTGGTTGCCGTGGCTGAGCTTGCCACCCATGCCGCAACGAGCGATGCGGGCGAGGATGGGGAAGACGCTGTTGTTTCCGTGGCCGAGCACCATACTGGTGCGGAGCGCGATGCGGCGTGTGGCTGGAAGTTCAGCTTCGAAGAAGGCATCTTCCCATGCGCGGCAGATCTCGACCGAGAAGCCGTGGCCCAGCTCTCCGTCTGTCTCGTCCATAGGCGTATCGAAGCTGTGGCGGTAGATGGTGGCGCTGGAGGCGTTTAGCCAGACGGAAGGCGGGTTTTCCAGTTCGCGTAGGGATTTGGCCAATACGCGGGTGGGGCGGATTCGACTTTGCAGGATGGCCTCGCGATTGCGGCGGCGGTATCGGCAGTTGACTGACTTTCCGCAGAGGTTGACGAGGACGTCGGCTTCATTCAGCTCGCTTGTCCAGGGGCCGATGGTTTCTCCGTCCCACTGCACGGGACGGCCTTCGGCGAACTTTGGGTCATCGCCGCGTGTGAGGATGACTGCGTCCCAGCCTTTTTCGTTGAAGTGGCGAGCGAGGACTTGTCCGAGAAAACCGGAGCCTCCGGCGAGGACTATCTTTTTCATGAGCTTGTATTCGGTTTTTGGGTGCTGAGCGTTTTGCTAGCCGGTTTTGCTTTGTCAGGCGGTAGCGACATGTTTGGGAGCGGGTCTGTACCTGGGCTCGCCTTTGCGCACCTTGTTGATCATTCGCATGTTGAAGAAGTGAATGAGGCCAATGATGAGGAGCGCGATGCCGAGGCGGTATCCTGCGACTTGGATGGCTTCCACGAGGTTGCTGGCGGTTACTGTGAAGCGGAGGCTGGTGCCGATGATGCCTAGATTTAGGAGGTAGAATCCGGTGTTTAGCAGGACGTTGATGGCGTCGGCGAGGGCCGGCTTGTCCTGAAAGGCTTCCTCGAGGAAGGGCATTCCGTGAGTGCGCAGGGTGCGGCCCACGTAAATGGTCATGCCTATGGCGGCGGCTAGGTAGCCGAGGGTGGCGAGTAGCGTATAGTTCATGGCTGCTTTGGTTGGAGGATGAAAACAATGAAATTATTTTAATTTTCGGAAAAAACTGAAAATTTATCTGGGCATTGTGCGGTGGGGGCGTCGGGTGGCTAGGAGAGGACTTTAAGGATTTTTGGGAGGAGGCTGCTCTTCTCTTTGGAGGCGACCTTTTCCATTATGGAGTTTGCGAGGGTGACGAACTCGTTGAGTGACGAGAGTTGTTTGTGTAGTTCCTTGGCCTCGGCGGTTTTGAGGTGCTTGGAGCGATCGACGCAGTCTTTGAGGACTTGGCTTGCGGGTTCTGTTTCGCGACGCTTGCGTTCGCGGGCTACGATGCAGAAGATTTTCCAGGTGTCTTTCTCCGCCTCGTAGTGGTCTTTGCGTTCGCCTTTGAGGATAACTTGACGGATGAGGCCCCAGCTTACGAGGTCGCGCAGGTTCGTATTCGCATTTCCACGACTGACTGAAAGTTCGGCCATGATATCGTCGGTGGTGAGCGGATTGGGAGAGACGAGGAGGAGGGCGTGGATCATGGCCATGGTTCTGTTGATGCCCCACTGGCTGCCGAGGGCGCCCCACTGGGCTACGAAGTTGTCTTTGATTTTGGCGAGTTCGCTCATAATTGAATTTAAGTTTCAGAAAATACTGAAAATATAGAATGTCAAGCCTCCGGTTTCGTCTTTGGCTTGAGGGGGTGGGGGGTCGACTGGGTAGGCGAGTGGGCGCTTGTTGCTAGAGGGATTGGATGAACTCGTCGGGATTGGTAGTGACGGGGAGCTCTCTCAGCTTTTCTCCGCTGGGCGATAGGATAAGCAATGTGGGGAATGAGCGGGCGTCGTACATTTCCATGAAGGATTCGCCTTCGTCGGATTCGTATTCGATCCTGCTGAAAACGTACTTTTTGTTGATTGCCTTTTGGACGGCGGGATTGGAGAAGACTTGCTTGTCCAGGTTTCTGCAGGTCGGGCACCAGATTGCGGAAAGGTCCGCGAGTACGAGTTTGTTTTCCGCGTGCGCCTTCTGCATGGCGGCGGGCAGGGCGTGGCGCTCGAGCCCCATTTCTTCTAGGGCTTTTTTGCCGAAGTAGGTTTGTATTTCGACGTTTGCGAAGTAGGCGGCGGCGATGGCGGCGGCGACGACAAGGTATTTGTACCAAGAGGTTTTCTTTTCGGGCATGGCAGCTGGGAGGTCTGCGGCTATTCGAAAGAAGTATCTTGGCGCTTGCGAGCGATTTCTGGCTGTCTCAGTTGTTTGAAAGATCGACTTCCCGGTTGTCGGCGAATTTTCTGAGGGCGGCGCGAATGTTTTCGTCTTTGACGGGTTTGGGAAGATAGTCGTTCATGCCGGCGGCTCGAATTGCCGGAGCGGCATCAGATTCGACGTTTGCGGTGAATCCTATTATCCATGGTTGGCTAATCTTGTCGCCAGAAGAGCGAATGGAGCGGGTGGCTTCGAGGCCGTCCATGACCGGCATTTGCAGGTCCATGAAGATGAGGTCGTAGCGTTGTTTTAGGATGGCGGCAAGGGCTTCTGCTCCGTCGTCGACGATGTCGATCTTATAGCCTTCTCTTTTCATGATAAGCTTGAAGACCTTTTGGTTGAGCTTGTTGTCTTCTGCTAGAAGGATGTTGAGGTTCTCGATTACGGGAGCCGGCTTATCGAATTTGTTGTCGGATTTCGTTTTCGGCTTGGCGGTTCCAAGTACTTGATGGACCAGTTTTCTCAGGTCTGAAATGTGTAGTGGACTCGTAATGACGTGCGCTGAAAACTTGTCGTTGAGAGTTGTGTGGTGGCTGGGGCGGCATAGTATGTTCTTGTTCGTCTTTTCGGAAAGGTACTTCGTTTCCTGCTCTACGAAAAGCACAGCTGTGTTTTCGTCGTCGAACTGTGTCGAAGAAACTATGGAGAGGGTCGGTTTGGCGTCGTTGTCGTGGACAATTTCGCATCCCCATTCGACTAGGGTTTCACTTATGCAGTTCTTAAGTGGCTCGTTAGCGATGGATAGGGAAGCGGTGAAAGGGACGGCGTCGGGATTGGGACTTGGGTAGGTGGCAAGCGTTTCGTTTTCTTCGCAATTGAGAGGAATGGTGAACTGGAAGGTCGAGCCGGAGCCGACTTCGCTTTCGACTTCGATAATTCCGCCCATAGCCATTGCCAGCCGCTGACTGATTGCGAGACCGAGTCCTGTGCCGCCGAAACGGCGGGTCATGGAAGAGTCGACTTGGGAGAAGGTTTGGAAGAGGCGGTGCTTGCGGTCGTCTGGAATGCCGATGCCTGTATCATGAATTGCGATACTTGCGAATACGTTTTCGCTTTCTCCTACGACGCAGCATTTTGCCTCGAGCCAAACATGACCTTTCTGGGTGAATTTGACGGCGTTTCCAAGGAGGTTGATGAGTACTTGACGCAGGCGGGTGACGTCGCCTTTGACGATGGCGGGAAGTTTGGGATCGATGGTGACAATGAAGTCGATCGGCGCGTCGCGTCTCGGAGCGGCTACGATATCCATGGCCTCTTCGAGGCAATTCACAAGGTTGAAAGGCTGGTCTTCGAGGTCGAGATGGCCGCTCTCTATTTTTGAGTAGTCGAGTACGTCGTTGATGAGAGAGAGAAGTGCGTCGGAGCTGGAGCGAATGATCTTTATGTAGCTTTGGCGCTCGTCGTCGAGGTCCTTGTCCATGAGAAGACTGGACATGCCTACGATAGCGTTCATGGGAGTACGCAGTTCGTGGCTCATGGTGGAGAGGAACTCTGACTTGGCTTTGTTGGCCGATTGAGCTTTTTCCATAGCGGTGCGTAGCTCTATGGTGCGGGCGGCGACTTCCATTTCCAGGTCGCGATTGTTGGACTGGATTTCTTCGTCCCGGGTTTGAACGCTCTCAAGCATAAAGTTGAAGCTTTCGACGAGTGAACCGATTTCGTCTTCGTAGCGTTTCGTGGCTCTGCGAGTATAGATACGGTCTCGGGAGACTTTCGTGGCAAGACCTTCGAGTTCTTGGAGGGGACGTGTAATGAGACGCTGGATACCGTATCCGATGAATCCGGCGATGATGGTGCCGACCGAGAGCATGATGATAGCATTGAGCAAGCTTAGCAGGAATTGCTCTTGGATCGCTCTGGTGCTTGCCTCTACGAGCAGGGTTCCGAGGAGCTCTCCTTCGATTCGGACTTCTCTGACGAAAGTTATCTTGGCGGGGGAGACTTTGCCACCGGTGTATTGGGGAATGGAAGGCGTAGTGTCGGAACGATCGCGGAGGTACGTTGCGAAGGGTTGTCCTTGGGCATCGTATAGCACCGCTCTTACGATGTCACTTTCTTGGTTGAGGGTGGCGACGTATTCCTCGGCGGTCACCGGATCCTCAAATCCAAGCGCTGCTTCGGAGTTTGAGGCTACGATTCGCGCGATAGAATCTAGTTGTTCGAGTTTTTTCTCTATGAATGAGGCTTTGTCGCGGAAGACATTTACCGAGGCGAAGAGGGCTAAGGTAACGAAGCTCGAAAAGACTGTCGCGAAAAATATTTTTCGCGAAACGCTGATTGATAGCAGTCGAGTTTTTAGTGACTTTTCGACTTCGGACATTTCACCTGACGGACAATTGCATCAGTTTTGAGCTTACGCCTATTTTATAGGCGTCTGACTCTTCAAGGTTTAGGGAAAAGCGAAGTCGGTTCTTTTGGATCAGGAATTCGATCAAGCCACCTGTATCCAGAAATCCAGGTTCGTCGCATACGGTTACGACCGAGTGGACTCTTGCCTTATCTATGACTTCCTTCCAATGCTCCTTGTATCCTGTTCCGACGTACACTAGATCGATGTTTTCTAGCGAATCGGAGGCGTTGATCTCAATAATCCTAAAGTCTCTTCCACTGGCTTTTTTCTTTTCCGCGAGTTTGGAGAGTTCCTGGTAGAGTCCGTTTGATCCGAGGACGGCGAGGGTTGTGGGTTCGTTGGTGGGGCGCTCGAATCGGACGAAGTCTACGAAGCGTATCAGGTAGTTGGCTCTCAGACTATCGTCGTGAAGCACTTGGGCTTGGAGTGTCGAAGCGAGTCCGAGGATTTGGCCGAGAAGTAGGAGGCCAGCGAAACGAATAATATTTGTTTTTAGATGTATCATTTTTCTGTCTCCTTTCTAAAGTTTGTAGCTCAGCTCTATGTAGGCCTCGCGTTTTAGCTCTGTTGATTGGCCGAATGAATCTTTGAGCGAAGTTTCGTCGGTGGTGGGGTTTAAGAGGTTTCGGCCAACGAGGGATATTTTGAGTCTTTCGGACGAAGACCAGGATAGCCGGACGTCGCTTTGAAAGATATCTGCCTGGTTGGTGCGGATGCTGTTGAAGCCTTCGGTGTAGCGTAGGCCAAGGTCGGCGCTCCAGTTTCTGGAAAAACGAGTTGAATACCAGAGGCTCGCCATTTGGTTTGGCACGTTGTTGCTGAGGGTGTCCACCTCTGACGCTATTACGGGATAATATTCCGGGGGCGTCCCCGGGGGAAGCTTATTGCTGAAACTGTCGCTTATGGCGCTATAGTTGAGCGTGAAATTCTGTGATTCGTTGAGATCCCATTTGAGGCTCGCTTCCAAACCGTAGGATTCGCCTTTAGCGATGTTTGACACTACGATGGGGGTGAGGAGATAGGGGTTCGGGACGGTTAATACAGGTGTCACCCCGAAATCCTGAGCACCGAGTAGGTTGTCATATTTGTTATAGAATCCAGAGAGGACGAAGGATCCTTTGTTGGAGAACTGTTTTCGGTAGCCCGCTTCAAATGTATCCAAATTCTCGTTCTCGATTTGTGGCGTGCGGGTTGTGACAACTAGCTGGTTTTCGACGATAAAGGTCCCGAAAGGAGTGGGTATCGGTGTGGGGGGAATTGGAGTGTATCCATTGTACATATACTCGACGTCGTTCAGGCCGGAAGGAACGGAGCGAGTGGATCTGGAATAGGATAGCCAGAATCGCTCGGATTCGTTCGGTTTGAAGAGCATGCGAGCGGAGGGGAGGGGCGCAATTTCGCCGCTGTATGTATCGTAGTTTCCGCTCATTCCGATCGAAAGATCGAGACGGTCTGGTATGAGGGTATGCGTGTACTCGCCGCCTGCGTGGGCAGTGGTGTTGTTGTGGTTGTAGTCAGCTTGGAAGGTGATGAATTCGGAGTCGATGAGCTCTTCCTCGTCCACGGTGATCCCGGTGGTGAAGACTATTTTTTGACGGTCGCTAAGTCTGAACCGAGCTCTTCCCTCGATACCAACAATACCGATTTCGTAGTTGGACCAGGATGATTCGAAATTAGTGCTGCCGATCCAGGCTCGGATGTTGAATCCGTTTTCGGAATCGAATTGTCTGGTCCACTTGGCTTGGGCGTTCAGCCCATCGTGCAACTCGTTTTGATCGAGAGTGCTGATCGCGCCCGTTTCAGGAAGGAGTATTGTTCTAGCGGAGCCCAACTCGGATTCGAAGATTTCAGCTGAGATGCTAACTAAGTCGGAGGACGATGGGCGAGTATCGTACTGGAAACCGGCGCGTTTGGTTTCCCAATCGTCGTCGAACACTGGGTTTTCGTTTGATTGCCGGTCGTTGTAACGGGCGTAGACGCGGGCTGCGGTTTTTTCGTTGATGGACCAGCCATGGCGACCTTCGACGGACCTGTTTTGAGTCCCGACGCGAGCGCGGAGGACGGACCCTTCGGTTTCGAACGCGGATTTCTTGATAACGTTTACTCTCCCGTTTGCAGAGTTAGGTCCCCAGAGGCTTCCGCCCGGCCCGTAAACGACTTCGACGGAAGCGACGTCGTCGATAAGGAGGTCGTGGTCGCTGCCGAAAAGACCGGCGAATAGGGTGCCGTAGAGGCTTTGGTCATCTACGGTGAGGAGTGCTCGGCTGAGGAAGCGGGAGTTCATGCCGCGGATGCCGAGGCCCCAGTTTCCATTGCTCGAGCGCATGATATGCACGCCCGGAGCGTAGCGAAGCATTTCGGGGATGGAGTCGACTGGAAGGTTTTCTATAGCTTTCTCGTCGAAAACGAATGCGCCGGCTGGAGCGTCGAAGAGGCGCTTTTTTCCTTTGGCGGACTGGACGACTGGAAAATCGCCGAGCTCTTCTAGAGAAAGGTCTGAGATTTCATCGGTATCGCCCAGCAAGGGCTTAACTAGTAGCAGGATACCTAATCCGATACGAAGAAAGGGTCGGTGACGAGTGGGATGGTAGTTCACTGATTCGAATAGTAATTATGTCGATGGTCAGTAAACAGTTACGTCGAGATTAGGGACTGGTTGAGGTTTAACACTTGAAAATAGCAAACTATTTAAGGCATGTCCCTGCGTATTCGCTAGGTGAATGTTCTTAATTAGATCGGCACGATTAGCGGCTTATTCAATTGCATAGAGGGCTCTTCCTCTAAGAATGGCCTCGGAATGAAAGATCGATTGAAGCAACTTCACCAGAAAGCCCGCATAGCTCGCGACGCGATCGCGACTGAAGCCTACGGGGCAGCTCTCGCGGCTATTCAGGAAGGAGAGGTCCGAGCGAACGAGGATTTCAACGAGGCCAAGGTGATCTCGGTGATAGAGAAGGAAGCGGGAAAATTTGCGGAATCAGCCGCCGCTTTCGAAAAGGCGGGTCGGGCGGACAAGGTGGCGGATATAGCCAAGTGCTCTGAGCTGCTGAAGGAGTTGCTGCCTGCGAAACTCGAGGTGGATGCCTATCCCAAACTTGTTGCGGACGCGGTCGAAGCGACGGGCGCTTCTTCCATGAGAGACATGGGAGCGGTGATGGCGAAGCTGAAGGCTGAGGTCGGTCCGGCTCTCGACATGAAGCTTGCCTCGACTGAGGTGAAGAAAGTGCTGGGGTAGCCTGAGTATCGGTGCAGTGGATACGAGATTGGCTTGAAAGCTGGCTTTTCTGGCGAGCATGAAGGTGGTGCTCGTCCCTAGGCTTTTGGACTCATCTTCACTGCGACGAGGCAGATGTCGTCATCGAAATCATCGGTGCCGGCTGTAAGCTTGAGCGCCAATTTGATTGTCTTAAGCTGGCTGGCGAGTCCGTTGCCTCTATTGTTCAGCAGGATTTCTTCGAGTTTGAGGATGCCAAATTCGTGTCCCATGGCGTCTTTTTGGCCGATGATTCCGTCGGTGTAGAGGAGAAACTCAGTCGTCTCGTCGCAATGGAATTCGTGGAGAAAGTACTCTTGGTCTGAGACGAGCCCGAGGGCGGGGCCTCTTTCGCCGGAAGGGCAGGGTTCGAATTTTTCGCGTCCGTCTTCGCCGCGCGTTTTCCATAGGGGGCCTGGGTGCCCCGCGTTGGCGACGCTTGCCATGCCGGTTTCGATATCGAGGATCAGGTAGGCTGCGGTGGTGAAGCGTGGGAATTCCTGATCTTCGGCCAAGGAGCAGAGTCGTTTGTTGAGCTGATCGAGAACTTTGGCCGGTTGGTCGAGGAAACTGGAAAACTCCGAGATGAGCCCTCGCAGCAGCATGGTCACGAGGGCGGCTTTGACTCCGTTGCCCATGACGTCGCATACGAGGACGCCTAGCTTGGTGTCGGAAATGGGAATAAGGTCAAAAAAGTCGCCGGCGAGGTGGTGGCTTGGCTTGTAGTAGTAGCTCGCTTCGAATTCCCAATTGCTGCCAGATTTTGCGAAATGTCGATCTCTGTCGAAGCCCATCGACATAAGCGTTTCCTGGAGCTGGCGAGCGACGAGCAGCTCGGCTTCGAACTGGGCGTTTTTGCCGCGCAGTTCTTCGGATAGGCTCCGGGCTTGCTCCTCGGCCTGCTTTTGCTCGGTGATGTCGTAGGTCATGCCCACGATACCTTCAATTGCGTGGCCTGGTCCGCGAAGCGGCACCTTAGAAGTGACGACCCAGTTTCCCTGCTTGAATACGTTTTTGTCGTATTCGACGTGGTTGATGATTGATTCTCCGTGTTCACGGACGCGCTCGTCTTCATTGCGGATGTCCGCAATGCAATCTTCGTCGCTGAACTCCGACAGTCGATGACCGAGGATATCGTCGCGGTTTTCACTCCGAGAGCTTCTTGGTAGGCGTTGTTGACGAGGATAAATTTGTTTTCTCGATCTCTGACGAAGATGCGGCAGGGGAGGATCTGAATGATCGCTTCAAGGAGGGTCTTTTGTCGTTCGACCTCTCGCTCCGCGAGGTAGCGGGTCGTAATGTCGCGCGAGATGCCGAAGGTGCCGTAGATATTGCCTTGTTGATCTCTGAGGGGGAGTTTACTCGCCACGAGGCAGCGTTGCTGGTTGTCGTCGCGGACGTACTTTTCCTCGTGCAAGCTGTAGCCGACGCCAGTATTGATGATGTCTTGCTCGTCCTGAAACTGGACTTTGGCCAGTTCTTCGGGAAAGAAGTCGAAATCGGACATGCCAATAGCGTCGTTCGGATCGGCTAGGCCGAGAAAGCTTGCCTGGGCGCGGTTGATGCAGGTGAAGCGGCTTCGCAAGTCCTTAAAGTAAACGTTATCGGGCAGGGTATCCATGAGCTGCCAGAAAAAGAGGTCGGGGCTGGTTTCGTCACGGTGGGACTTCTCAAATTCGAGCCCTTTCCTCTGAGCGCCTTCGAGGGCTTCCTTCCATTCGCGGTAGGAGAGGGTGAGGCGGGTCTCTGGAGATGAGGAGGTAGGGGTGCCCAGAAACTCGTTTGAAAGGAGTTTGCGCGTGAATGAGCTGTCCGATTCCAGTGACATGGGCAGTAGCCTAGCTAGTACGCATGGCTTGCCAAGTAGGGATATGTGAAAAAATGGGCAATTAGCTGCGTTGGTTTTTGGGTTAAATCGCTTGTCAGCGCTTTAGCGTAAGATCAGCCTGACTGGAGCCATTGGTATGGCGTGTTCGACACATAACAACCCCCCTTGTTTCCATGTATTCAAATTTGAAGACGTTTCTTTGTTCGTCCGCGCTGCTGGTAGCGCTGCCTGTTTCGTTTCTTGAGTCCAAGAGCTTTGAGCTCAGTTCGCCCGATGGTCGCTTGCGAGCGGAGGTAGTTGTGGAGGATGAGCTTAGTTTGTCCCTCACGTTTGACGGCGAAACCGTTGTGACGAAAGCTGAGCTCGCATTGGCGATAAAGGATGGCCCGACCCTTGGCGAGGGCGCGGTAGTCTTGGGCGAAGCTCGGAAAAGGGTTTCTGAAAGACTGCGTCCGGTTGTCCGGAGAAAAAGCGCAGAGTTGGAAAATGAATACGAGGAACTCTCTTTATCTTTTGACGGAGGCTACGGGCTCGAAGTCCGCGCTTTCGACAGCGGGATAGGCTATCGATTCGTGACGAGTCTAGAGGGAAGTGTCGAGGTGAAGGACGAGCGAATGTCGCTGAGTTTCCCGGAAGGTTCGCATAGTTTTTTTCCTGAAGAGGAAACGATGATGTCCCACAATGAGCGCTTGTATCCTTTTGTTGATTTGGAAGATGTGGGATCGGATCGGTTTTGTTCTTTGCCGGTCCTGGTGGACGTGCCGGGTGTTGCGAAGGTGGTATTCACCGAGGCCGATCTTTTTGATTATCCGGCTATGTATTTGAAAGGTGGAGACGGAGCTTCGCTTTACACGCAGTTCCCGATGTATGTGCTTGAGACTCGTCCAGCTAAAAATGGGGGAGATCGAAATGTCGAGATCGTGAAGGAAGCCGATTTCATCGCGAAAACCTCGGGTGCTCGAAATTTTCCTTGGCGGGTGTTCGCGGTGAGCGATCGCGATGCGGATTTCGTCGAGAACGAGTTAGTATTCCTACTCTCCCGGCCGAATGAGTTGGAAGACACGAGTTGGATAGAGCCGGGGAGAGTCGCTTGGGATTGGTACAATGCAAACAATATCTGGGGCGTCGATTTCGAGTCCGGCATCAACAACGACACTTATAAGTACTACATCGATTTCGCGTCGAAGTACGGGATCGAGTATGTAATCCTCGACGAGGGCTGGTCGAAATCCACGACGAATCTTTTCGAGCCCAATCCCGAAATCGACGTGCCGGAGCTGGTTAAGTATGGAGCGCCTAAAGGCGTAAAGATCATACTCTGGTCGCTCTGGGGTCCCATGGATACGGATGCTCCGGCTTTGTTTGATTTGTACAAGAGCTGGGGAGTGGCCGGGGTGAAGATCGATTTTATGCAACGCTCCGACCAATGGATGGTGCAGTATTACGAGCGAATCGCGCGGGAGGCGGCCAAGCGTGAGCTGTTAGTCGACTACCATGGTTCGTTCAAGCCAGCCGGTCTGCGGCGGGCTTTGCCAAACGTGATTTCGTACGAAGGAGTGAAGGGGAACGAAAACAACAAGTGGTCGGCGGATATCACTCCTGAGCACAATGTAACCATTCCGTTCATACGCATGCTGGCTGGTCCGATGGACTATACGCCAGGAGCTATGGCTAATGCGAATCCGCGCAGCTTTGCGATCAATCACTTTCGGCCGATGGGGTTGGGCACTCGCGCTCACGAAGTGGCGAAGTACATCGTGTACGAGAGCGCTCTGCAGATGTATTGCGATACGCCGTCGCGCTACTTGCAGGAGCGGGAGACCACGGAGTTCATAACGAGGATACCGTCGGTTTGGGATGAGACGATTGCGATCGACGGGGTAGTGGGCGACTACATCGTAGTGGCTCGCCGAAGCGGCAAAACCTGGTTTGTCGCGGCCATGACGGATGGGGACGCTCGCGAGCTGGAGATTGATTTGAGTTTCCTTCCCAAGGGGAAGCACAAGGCGGTTTTATTCGAAGATGGAGCAAATTCCCATAACATTGCCATCGATTACGAACGTAGTGAAAAAACGGTTACGTCGAAAGAGTCGTTGTTGGTAAAGATGGCTCCGGGTGGCGGCTGGTCGGCTATTATCGAGAAGTAGTTGCGCTTATTAGAATCTGGAGAGTAGGGCAGTCTTTTGCCCTCGCCCGTGCCTCGTCTCATATGGATGAGCGAGGTTCGAGCGTTTTAGGCGAGGGGGGAGCCTTGTCGGTAGGGGTTAGG
>DS990592.1:0-563898 GCA_000155695.1 Verrucomicrobiia bacterium DG1235
TTGTCGACCCCTATGAAAACGGGTATTACAATTATCGATACCAGCCCTTTGATGCCGTTGAACCAGCGACGGGTGGCTACTTTTTGGATCGGAAGCAGGAGGACAAGACAGTCTTGCTAGAGTATGATTTTGATCGTTCGCCTGTTTTGAACGTGCCTGGCGACTGGAATTCTCAGGACGACAAGCTCTTCTATTATGAAGGTTCGGTTTGGTATCGGAAAACTTTTTCTTTTAGTGAGGATGAGGCGAGTGGCCGACAGTTTTTGCATTTTGGGGCGGCCAACTACGAGGCGCATGTTTACTTAAACGGTAGTAAGCTGGGCGTACATGTTGGGGGCTTCACTCCTTTTCAATTCGAGGTGACGGATCGGCTCAAGGATGGTGAGAATTCGGTGGTAGTGATGGTGAACAACAATCGGCACAAGGATGCGGTGCCTACCTTGAACACTGACTGGTGGAACTACGGCGGAATCACTCGGGATGTGTTGCTGCTAGAAGCGCCGGAGGCTTTTGTAACCGATTATTACTTATCGCTGGAAGACAATCGCGAGTACATCAGCTTTTCCGGATTGCTGGATGGAGTGTCGGAATCGACTGAGGTCCTAGTGCGGTTGCCCGAGCTCGGGGCGGAAGCGATTTTCGAATCGGATGAGGAAGGAAGAGTGTCGGGTCGAATGCCCGTTCCGGTGGAGATGGTGCTTTGGAGTCCGGAATCGCCGAAGCTTTATGAGGTGATTGTGTCCGCTGCGGGAGATGAGACGCGGGATCGGATTGGTTTTCGCACAATCGAAACACGTGGGCGTGATATTTTGCTAAATGGCAAGCGGGTGTTCCTTCGCGGGATCAGTATTCATGAGGAGAATCCGTTGCGTGGAGGACGAGCCAACTCCAAGGAGGACGCTCGTCTTTTGCTCGGTTGGGCGAAGGAGCTGGGCTGCAATTTCGCTCGGCTGGCCCACTATCCGCACAATGAGCACATGGCTCGCGTGGCGGACGAGATGGGGATCATGCTTTGGGAGGAAGTGCCTGTCTACTGGACCATTTCATGGGAAAACGAAGAGACGCTGGCGAACGCCCGCTCGCAGTTGCGAGAGCTTGTTTTGCGCGACCGGAATCGCTCGAGCGTGGTGGTTTGGTCGATGGCGAACGAGACGCCGGTCAGCGAGCCGCGGACAGTTTTTTTGAAAAAGCTGGTCGACGACGCTCGGGCGCTTGATCCGTCTCGTCTCATTTCCGCGGCCATGGAGTTGCATAGTCCCGCCGGGAACAACGCCCATAAGATCGTGGACGATCCCTTTGGGCAGTATACGGATATTCTTAGCTTCAACCAGTACGTAGGCTGGTATGACGGATTACCGGAGAAGCTTGACCGGACGACATGGGAAATTGGATACGACAAGCCGGTTGTGATCAGCGAATTCGGGGCCGGGGCTTTGCAGGGCAAGCATGGCGATGCGCTGACGCGGTTTAGCGAGGAATATCAGGCCGATCTTTATGGGCGTACTGTTAGGATGCTGGAGCGGATTCCCGGCTTTAGTGGAACGACTCCTTGGATTTTGGTTGATTTCAGATCGCCGCGTCGTCCTTTGCCGGTGGTTCAGGACGGCTGGAATCGTAAAGGCTTGATAGGGGATAACGGAGTCCGAAAGCAGGCCTTTTTCGTGCTTCAGGAGTACTATCGAAAAAAGGCGGCGGAAGAAGAGAGCTGGTAGTCGGCTTGGCCCAGGCGGGTTTGCGCCGTTCCCGGGTCTAAGATTGCTCTGCAAATTCGGTAACCAAAGAGCGAGCGTCGCGTATACCTACTCATTCGGAAGGTTTTTCGTTGAGCGCGCTTCTTGAATTATGGGATTGAAGCTGCGCTGTGGGCTTGCAGCCTTTCCGTCGCGACTGATCTACATTTCTTACAATGCAACTCTTGAGCATATTCCGTCATTCCTTCGCAGTTGGCTCGCTGGCCATAGCCGCAATCGCGAGCTCTCAAACTGTGTCCTACGAGATTCCCGACGAGCTCGATATCGAAACGGCTCTCGGGTTCGCCTTGGAGCATAACTTCGACATTCTCAGGGCTAAGCAGCGTATAGAGGAGCAAAATGGTTTGGTAATCGAGGTGAGGGCTCAAGCGCTACCTGATTTGTCGGTACAGGGCCAATACACGGAGATTGACGAGGGTTTGAGCGATCCGGACAATTTTGGTCCGGCAGTTACGACTCAGTGGTCGCTTGCTGTGCAGGCTAGACAGACGCTTTATGCGGGGGGTGGAGTTCGAGCGGCGCTTAACGTGCAGGACTTGATCGAGCAGTCGGCCCTGCTTGAGCTTGAGGCGGTGGTCAATGATACGCTGCTGAGCACGCGCGTTGGCTATTACTCAGCCCTTCTGGCTCGGGCTCGGATTGGGGTGCAGGAGGAGAATGTGAATTTGCTCGAGGAGTTGCTTGAGAGCGCGAAGGATCGGTTTGAGGTCGGTATCGATTCTCGCTTCGAGGTGTTGCGGGCGGAGGTTTCGCTAGCGAACGCCCGTCCGGCTTTGATCCAAGCTCAGAATGATTATCGGATAGCGATCGAGGAGCTTCGGGAGCTGCTCGGTTTTTTCTCTATCGAAGGCGGGGATCAACGCAAGGCGCCGGTCTTGCATGGCGAGCTTGAGTATTCGCCGGTTAACTACGATTTAGATTCTTCCTTGAGCTCAGCTCGCGCAAAACGTCCGGAACTGCAGCGATTGGCGAAAGTGGCGGAGGCTCGCGAAGAAGGCGTAATCATCGCCAAATCTGGTTACCGTCCAGAGGTGGCTTTGGTTGGTTTCTATCAGTTTAACAAGGCGAGCGCTTCGTCCAGTTTCGATGATTCGCTTGAAGGATGGACGGCAGGGCTGCAGGTGAGCGTGCCGATTTTCGACGGTCGCAGGACGCGTGGCCAGGTGGTGCAGGCGAAGTCTCAGCTCGAGCAATCCAAGCTAGAGGTGCAGCAGTTTACCTTGGCCGTCGAGGTGGACGTTCGCCGGGCTCTTTCGGATTTGCAGGCGGCGGCGGAGCTCGCCGAAGCGAGCATCCAGGTGGTGGGGCAGGCGGAGGAGGCCTTGAATTTGGCGGATGTTCGCTACGAGGCGGGTGATGCGAGTCAGCTCGACGTATTGCAAGCTCGAGTGTCATTGACTGAGGCTCGCCTGAATCAGGCTGAGGCATTTTATCGCTACAATGTATCCGCCGCTCAGGTACGCCGGTCAATCGGATTGCCGGATGTGGTAATTGTTCAATAAGGCCTTGGCCAGTGCGCTGATTCGAAAAGCAAAAAGGTCGCTCCTTGCGGAACGACCTTTTGTTGTTTTAAAATCTGGATACGCGACTACTCGCCGGCTTCGAAGCCGTTTCCGGTAGCTGCCCAGTAGATGCCGCCGTAGACGTGGTGCATGAAGTCCGCGTCGCCGTAGGTGGCTGGCAAGTGGCCGAGAGCGGTGTAGAAGGCGCGGCCGCCGTCGTACTCTTTATACCAGCTGACGGGGTGGAAGTCGCCCATGCCATCACCTTGCTTGATTCCCCAGTTGGCTTCGGGCTTGTAGGTTTTTTCGTCAACGGAGAGAAGGTATTTGAGATCGTCCGTCCGAGGAGCGTCGAACTCATACCATTCTTCGGTGAAGATGAACTTCGGGGCGAAGCGGTCCATGCCGGGGAAGTTTGGCTCTTCGACCTTCATGACTCCGGTCTGCACGGCGGGATGAATGTGGAACATGTGACCGACCATGCTGGTGTACCAATCCCAGTCGTATTCGGTGTCAGAAGCGCTGTGGATTCCGACGAAGCCGCCGCCGTTGTTGATGTATTTGGTGAAGGCGGCTTGCTGCTCCTCATTGAGGACGTCGCCAGTGGTGAGGAGGAATATGACGGCGTCGTACTTCTCGAGCCATTCGTCGTTGAAGACGCGGCCGGCGTCCTCTGTCCAGAAGAGGTCGAAGTCGTGCAGTTTGGAGAGCTCCTGTACGGCGGTGACGCCTGCGTTGATGGAGTCGTGGTGCCAACCGTCCGTCTTGGTGAAGAGCAGGACGTTGAATTGCCCTGCGAAGGCGGAGGCGGCTGCGAAGGTCGCGGCTGCGAATGAGAGGGGTTTAACGAGTTTTCCTAATTTCATGATGGATGATGTTTTGGGGTGAAAGAGTGTTTGGGTGAAGTGAAATGGCAATGACTGCGTTCTTACAAATTTGTCCCGTGAAAAGGTAGAAGCGAAGCTTACTTTTTGCGGGAGAGATAGACGTCTAGCCAGACGGCGACGGCAAGAACGAGGCCGCGGGCGATGAATTTGTCGGAGGGATCGACGGACATGAGGGTCATACCGTTGAGGAGGGAGGCCATAATGAGGGCTCCGACGAGGACGCCGAGCACGTTTCCTCGGCCGCCGGCTAGGCTGGTGCCGCCGATGACGCAGGCCGCGATGGCATCGAGCTCCATGAGGTTGCCAATCGTGGTGGTGGAATTTCCGGAGTAGGCGGTTTGCATAAAGCCGGAGAGGGCGACGATGCCGCCTAGAATTGCGTAGGCGGTGATGACGACTTTGTCGACTGGGATGCCGGAGAGCACGGCGGCTTCCTTGTTTCCGCCGATGGCGTAGAGGTAGCGGCCGAAGCGAGTGTGGCGAGTGAGCAGGAAGACCCCGAAGGCGACCGCGCCGAGTATGACGACGGAGAGCGGGATGCCGCGGTACTGATTCATGATCAGGGTGCAGAGCAGCATGACCTGGAAGGCGACGAAGACTTTTAGGAAGGAGTGGCGCTTAGGCTCGACTTCGAAGCCGTATGCGGCTCGTTGGGCGCGTTCGCGGAGCTTGCCGCGGATAAGGAAGGCGGTGACGATGGCGAGGAGAATGAAGCCTGCAGTTTCCGGCAGGTAGTAGGTGGTGGTGAGCGACATGGCGTTGGCGCTGTCGCCGGCGGTGACGGGTACGGTTTCGCTTTGGATGACTTTCCAGAAAAGCCCTTTGAAGACGAGCAGACCTCCGAGGGTGATGATGAAGGCGGGGACGCGCTGCTTGGTGATAATGGAGCCCATGAGGCACCAGAGGCCGACTGCTACGGCGAGACCGGTGAGCATGGCAGCGACGGCATTCCATTCGTAGTGGAAAATCAATACGGTGGCGATGCCGCCGATGAGTCCAACGCCGCTGCCGACTGAGAGGTCGATGTATCCAGGGAGCAATACGAGCAGCATGCCAAGGGCCAGGGTGGCGGTGATGGCTAGCTCGATGGATAGGAGAGAGAGGTTTCGCGAGGAGAGAAAGTTGTCGGTCGCGAAGGAGAAGAAGAGCCAGATCAGGATAAGCCCGATGGCCATGGAGTAATTGCGGAGAGAAACGGTGGAGTTCATGAGATGAAAACATTTGGCCCACGAATCTCGCGAATGTTCACGAATGGGAATATAGTACTATTCGTGAAGACTGGTGAGATTCGTGGGCTAGAAAAATTAGCTGTTGGTCATGGCGGCTTCTAGGATTTGGCTTTGGGTGGCGGTGGTGGCGGGGAATTCGCCGCCGCGTTTGCCTTCGCTGAGGACGATGATGCGGTCGCTCATGCCGAGGAGTTCGGGGAGCTCGCTGGAGACGAGGATGACGGCTTTGCCTTGCTCGGTGAGTTGGTTGATGAGTTCGTAGACTTCGAGCTTGGCTCCGACGTCGATGCCGCGAGTGGGCTCGTCGAGAAGGATGATGCTGGGTTCGGTCATGAGCGCTTTGGCGAGCACGATTTTCTGCTGGTTGCCTCCGGAGAGTCCGCCGCTGATGTATTCGAGTCCGGGGGCTTTGACGCGGAGGGATTTGAAGAGTTTCCAATTGGCTTGGACTTCGGCGAGCTCATTGACGAAGAGGCCTTTGGTGAATTGATCAAGCGAGGCGAGGGACTGGTTGAAGCCGATGTCTTTTTCCAGAACGAGTCCGTAGCGTTTACGGTCTTCGGAGACGAGCATCATGCCGCGATGGATGGCATCGCTGGGAGTATGGTTCTCGAGGGGTTTGCCGTGTAGTAATACGTTTCCGGATACGCGTTTCCCGAGGGCTCCGAAGAGGTGCATGACGAGCTCGGTTCGTCCCGCGCCCATGAGCCCGCCGAAGCCGAGGACTTCGCCAGCCCGGATGGAGAAGCTGAGGTTTTCGATAAGGGGCTTGCCGTCGGTTTCGTCGAGTACGGTGAGGTTTTCGACGGAGAAGATGGTTTCGCCCGGGTGGCTGACTCGTTTGGGGAAGAGGTCTTTGATTTCGCGGCCGACCATTTCTTCGATGATGGCGGATTTGCTGGTTTCGGCGGCGAGGTGAGTGGCGATGGAGCAGCCGTCGCGCAGGACGGTGATGCGGTCGGAGATGGCGAAGACTTCGTCGAGCTTGTGGGAAATGTAAACGCAGGTGACGCCGCGTTTGCGGAGGCTGCGGATGATGTCTAGGAGGATTTCTACTTCAGTCTCGGTGAGGGCGGCGGTGGGCTCGTCGAGGAGGAGGATTTTGGTATCCTTGGAGAGGGCCTTGACGATTTCGACGAGCTGCTGGTGTCCGATTCCGAGGTCGCCGATGCGAGCGGCGGGATCCAGGTCGAGGGCGTACTCTTGGAGGAGCGCTCGGGTTTTTGAATACATTTGGTTCCAGTCGATGAGACCGGTGGCGGTGGTCGGCTCCGAGCCGAGGAAGATGTTTTCCGCTACGGTCATTTCGGACACAAGGGCGAGCTCTTGGTAGATGACGCCGATGCCGAGCGTCTCCGCGTTGCGGATACCGCGCATGCGGGCTTCGATGCCGTTTACGTGGATACTGCCTTCGTAGGTGCCGTGCTGCCAGATGCCGGAGAGGCATTTGATGAGGGTGGACTTGCCGGCCCCATTCTCTCCGCAGAGGGCGTGGACTTCGCCCGGCTCGAGGTCGAAGGAGACGCGGTCGAGGGCGAGGACGCCGGGAAAGCGTTTAGTGAGGGCTTGGACTTGGAGAGCTTTTTTCAATTAGGAATGTTGGTTGGGCAGTGGGGATTCTTAATTGATAGTTCGTAATTCCTAATTGGAACGAGGTCTCTCGGCTTCGGGGACGTTGCGGTAGACTTCTTCGAAGGAGTGGAAGCCGTCGGCGATGACGGTTTGCATCATGTTGCTTTTGTCGACGGAGGTGATGGGGAGGAAAATGGAGGGGACGGTCTTGAAGCCGTTGTCGATTTCTCCGCGGGCGATGATGGGCTGTCCTGTCGCCATGGATACGGCGAGTTCGGCAGCGGTGGAGGCGAGGGCTTTGATGGGCTTGTAGATGGTCATGATCTGGGAACCGTCGACGATGCGTTGGCAGGCGGCCATCTCGGCGTCCTGGCCGGTGACGATGATCTTGCTGACGAGGCCTTCTTCCTTGAGGGCTTGGATGGCGCCTCCGGCGGTGCCGTCGTTTGAGGCGAGGATGCCGTGGAAGTCGGAGCCGTTGTTGGTGATGGCGGCGTTGGTGATTTTCTTGGCGTTGGCGGGCTCCCAGTTTTCGGCCCAGTCTTCGTGGATGACTTCGATGTCTCCGCGGTCGATGTAGGGCTGGAGGATGTTGTCCTGTCCTTGTTTGAACATCTTTGCGTTATTGTCTGTAGGTGCTCCGTAGATACGGACGATGCGGCCCTTGCCGGGGGACGGGAGGTGGTCGATGAGGTATTGGGCTTGGGCTTCTCCGACTTTGACGTTGTCGAAAGTGATATAGAGATCGAGGTCGCTGTCTTGTATGGAGCGGTCGTAGGCGATGACGGGGATGCCGGCTTGATGGGCTTGGCGGACGCCTTCGCTCATGGCTTGGCCGTCATGCGGGATGATGACGATGACGTCGACGCCGGCGGAGATCATGGAGTTGACGTCGCGGATCTGGGTGGAGTCGTCGGAGTTCGCGGAGGCGACGGAGACTTCTGCCCCGAGCTCTTTGGCGCGGGCGAGGAAGACGTCTCGGTCGACTTGCCAGCGGGCTTCCTGAAGGGTGTCCATTGATAGTCCGATGAGGAGTTTGTGGTCCGGCGAGGAGGAATCGGTTCCGGTGTGACTGCGTGAGATGACGATGCCGATGAGCACGCTGAGGATAAGGGATAGGGTGGTCAGCAGGACGCTAAGATTCTTCATGGGCGATGGGAAGGACGGGTTGGGGCGCAGGGGGTCGCTTGGGTTAGGGGTGGGTTCTAGATGAGGGGAGCTTAAGTTCAATTAGAAAGAAGGTCTATCTGTGGAGCGGAGTGGCTGCTATGGCGCGGTTTCTCGTTCTAAAGACTCCGGGGGGCGTACCGACGCTTTTTGTGAAAATGGCGTGCAGGCGTTGGGCGCTGTTGAAGCCTACTCGGTCGGCGATGTTTTCCAGCGTGAGGTCGCTGGTGGCGAGGAGGTGCTTGGCTTGGGATATGCGTGCTCGGTGGATCTCCTCGAGGAGGCTGCGACCGACGGCTGCGCGGAAACGGGTTTGCAGACCGGAGCGGGAGACGCCAGAAATTGCGATAAGATCGGACGCTTGGCAGGTGATGTCGTCTCGAAGGTATCGCATGACTTTTGTGACGACTGGATCTTCGAATTGGAGGGCATCGGTCGAGTGTCGCTCGGAAATGCCGTGTACGGGTAGGCGAATGGAATCGACGTTGCGTGTGTCTTTTTCGATCATTTCGTCGAGTAGGGCTGCGGCTTGGTATCCAATTTCTCTAGCGGGCAGTCGGATGCTTGACAGGGGAACGCTTTCTATCTCTACGAGGAAATCGTCGTCGCCTGCTCCAAGCACTGCGATGTCATCGGGTACAGAGCGTCCTAGCTCTCGAGCAGCGCGCAGGAAGTAGAGCGCGGAATCGTCTAGGGTGGCGAAGAGTCCGGTTTTTGGTGGAAGCGTTTTCATGAACGCTTTCATAGATTTGAAAACCGGATGGGGGCGGACTCGGTTGCGGCCGCCTAGTTTTACCTGAAGCGGCCGGCTTCCGAGGGTTTGGCGGAAGCCTTGCAAGCGTTCGTCCGAATAGCTTTTTCCCTTGTCGCCCCAAAAGGCGAAGTTGCGGCAGCCGCGATCAATGAGGTGCTCGGCAGCGAGGCGTCCCACCGATACGTCGTCTTGCGTGACGACCGGTATGCGGGGCGCTGACATGGAATTGGAAATGTTGACTACGGGGATTTCGAGGTCGGCGAAGCGTGCCTCTTCCGCCGCGTCGTGCGCGGCGACGATCAGGCCATGAATGTCGTCGCGCTTAACGAGAGGGCTGATGTCGCCGTACCTTTCATGGTCAAGCCAGCGACCAGGAAATTCCATTCGACCGGTGTTGAAAGCGTAGCGTAGAGCTCCAACTGTCGCTTGTCGGAAATACTCAAGGGACATGTCTGGGACTACTTGTATGCGTTTTGCTTTCGTCATCAGTTTTGGCTAAAACGTTATGAACTTTGCCGAAATGAACAATGACAAAAAGAGGGTGATCCGTTAGTGTACACTCCCCGTCCGTAATGGGCCTTCCTTTGGTCGAACAGCGCTAGAAGTCCGGCCATCACTCCTGTAATGATTCAAATTATATATATGTAGTTCTATTCTGGGCGACTGAAGGTGGCGTTCTTTGTATTCGAAAAGTCATCACGTAGCCGTATTTCGCGCCTATCGGCTAGGGTGTTTAATCAGTTTCGCCTCAACCCTGTCATAGCGGGGTAGACTTCAATTTTTTGGGTATAGGTTGGTGTTTCCTGGGCGGCAATCCTGAAGCACCAACTAACTTGACCACTCCGTGGGCCGGAGTGGTCTCTTTTTTTAGGGAGAAGGAATCAGCAGATTCTGGGCAGTTGTTCTCCGCTAAAGAGTGAAAGGAGGCGGTGTGTCCCTATGGCTGTGCGTAAGGTTGCTTGGGGGGATCCGCTCGTTTTTTCTATGACGCCTATACGGCAGGCTCCGCGTCCGCATGCAAAGCGTTTCATGGTGTTGATTGTGAGGTCGTAGGCCTTTTCTGGGACAATGGCGATGCATCGGCCTTCGTTCGCTACGAACAGGGGATCTAAGCCTAATAATTCGCAGGCTGACTCGACTTCGGGTTTTACGGGAATGGTTGTTTCCAAGACTTCGATACTCTGTTTGGAGGAGCTGGCTATTTCAACGAGAGCGGTTGCGAGACCGCCTCGGGTGAGGTCGCGTAAGCAGCGTACCTCGATGTTTTCGTCAAAGAGAGCTTCAATCATTCTGTTAAGGGGGGCGCAGTCGCTTTGAATATGGCTTTCGAATTGAAGGCCTTCGCGGGCGGCCATGACGGCTACTCCGTGCCTGCCGATATCGCCGCTAAGTATTATGGCATCGCCCGTTTGGATACTGGCGGGGCTGATGGGGGTCGGGCTAATGATTTGGCCGATACCGCTGGTATTGATGTAGATTCCGTCTCCTTTTCCATGTTCGACGACTTTGGTATCCCCGGTGACGATACGGACTCCAGCGGACTTCGCCGCTTCTTTCATGGAGAGCACGACTTGCCAAAGGGTCTCCATTGGGAGGCCTTCCTCGAGAATGAAGCCGACGCTGAGAAACTCCGGCTTAGCTCCGCACATGGCGATGTCATTGACCGTACCGCAGACTGCGAGTTTTCCAATATCTCCTCCGGGAAAGAATAGCGGCTTGACCACATGGGAATCTGTGGAGAAGGCGATTTCGCCAGTCTTGACATTTGTTCGAGCTCCGTCGTGGCGTTCGTAGAGTAGTGGGTCGTTGAATACGGGAGCAAAAATCTTGTCGACCAGTTCATTGCTGAGAAGTCCGCCGCCACCGTGTGCGAGGGTTATCTTCGGGTAGTCCGACTGAGGAATCGGGCAGGTGAGCTGTTTTTTGGTAGGCATCAGCTAGCTGTCTGAACGCGTCTGTATCGGTAGTAGGCGGCGCAGGCTCCTTCGGACGATACCATGGGAGCTCCTTGTGGGCGTGTCGGCGTGCATTTGGTTTCGAAAAGGGGGCATTGCATGGGGGTGCTGATGCCGCGCAGGACTTTGCCGGCGATGCAGTCGGGGGATTCTCTGGATGGAATATCGGGAATAGAGAATCGTCTCGTGGCGTCGAATTCTTGATAGGATTTTCTCAGCGTGAATCCGCTTTGCGGGATAGTTCCTAGGCCTCGCCATTCCCTGTCGGAGACTTCGAAGATTTCGCGTATTAGTCGGAGAGCGGGCGCGTTTCCATCTGGTGGAACGATCCGTGCGTATTGATTTTCGACTACGGCGCGGCCTTCTTCGAGCAAGGTGATGCAGCGTTGGAGACCGAGCATGATATCAACCGGTTCGAAGCCAGTGACGACGATGGGGATACCGTACTTTTTGGCGATGGGCCAGTATTCCGATTCGCCGGTGATGGCGCACACGTGGCCTGCGGCGAGGAATCCTTGTACGCGGTTTTCAGGATCCGAGAGTAGAGCGTGAATAGCAGGCGGAACGAGAACGTGACTGACGAGGATCGAAAAGTTGGATACGCGTTTTTCGGCGGCCTGGAAAACGGCCATGGCGTTTGCCGGGGCGGTAGTCTCGAAGCCGACAGCGAAGAATACGACTTGTTTGTCTGGGTTTCGCTTGGCGAGGGCGAGGGCGTCGAGGGGGGAGTAGACGATGCGCACGTCAGCCCCGTCTGCCCGCGCCGCGAACAAATCCTGTCGAGATCCCGGCACCCGAAGCATGTCTCCGAAAGAACAGAGAATAACGTCGGGTTGGCGGGCAATGGCGATTGACTTGTCAATGAGCGAAACGGGGGTAACGCAGACGGGGCATCCCGGGCCGTGAGCTAAGGAGATTGATTTTGGTAGAAGTTCTTCGAGTCCGAATCGGGCGATGTTGTGCGTTTGTCCGCCGCAAATCTCCATGATTGTCCAGGGACGCGTCACGGTTTCGGCGATCGCTTGCGCTATTTTGCGCACGCGGTCCGGGTTTCGGTATTCGCTTAGATGTTTCATTGAGAAACGTCATTGATGAGTTGATACACTGATTCGGCTTGTTGCTGGTTGATAAGCGATATGGCGAAGCCGACGTGAACGAGCACATAGTCATCGGATTTCGCTTCTGGAGTGAAAGCGAGATTCACCTCTCTACGAGCGCCGTCGAAATCGACTTGGGCGATTTTATCGAAACCTTCGCCTTCGATGCTGAGAACTTTTCCGGGAATAGCTAAACACATGGTGTTTCGTGTTGAAGGCTTGGTGACGTTTGGTGGGTTCGTCCAACTGCGTAGGCTTGACCCACGCAAATTCCGCCGTCGTTGGGAGGAACGCGTCTGTGGATGAAGGGATTGAATCCGTTTTCTTTTAGGGTTTCGGCAATGAGCTCGCAGAGCAGGCGGTTTTGCATGCATCCGCCGGTGAGAGCAATGCTGGGGACTCCATGGCGGCTAGCGATATCGACGGCGTAAGCGGCAAGGGTTTGGTGGAAACGCGCGGCGATGATTGGCGGATTCACTCCGTTTGTATATTCTTCCACGATTGCGCGAATCATGGGTTTCCAGTCGAAGGTGGTGAACCCGCCTTGGTCGTGGAGAATGTAGGGATAGGGAAGCTGGTTTTTTGGAGCGGTTGCGGCGAGGAACTCGAGTAAGGCTGCCGCTTGTCCCTCGAAGCGATTCGTTTGGCAGATTCCCAGAATACTGGATACGCCATCGAAAAGTCGTCCGATGCTGCTTGTCAGTGGATTGCGGTGCTTGAGCGTTATTTGCTCTAGTATTCTGTATTCAGAGGCTGTGAATGCTCTAAGAGCCGGGAGCTTAGCGTAGTCGCCTAGACTTTTAGGAAAGGAAGCTTGCAGCAAGGCGAGGGCGACGCGTCTAGGTTGGAGGGCGGCGATATCTCCTCCGAGCAGGGGAAACTGAGTGATGCTGGAAACGCGTCGTTCGGCGGAGTCTTCGATCAGAAAGGACTCTCCTCCCCAGACGGATTTGTCGTCTCCGTAGCCGGTGCCGTCCCAACTGATCCCTAGGACGGGAGCCTGCAATTGGTTGTCGGCCATGCAGGAATATACATGGGCTAAGTGGTGCTGCACGGAGATTCTCTCTAGAGGTGTGCCTCGCGCGTAAAAAGTGGATACGTAGTCCGGGTGCTTGTCGTGAGCGACGAAAGTGGGTTGGCAATCATAGAGGATGGGTAGATCTCGGGCGGTTGTTTCGAAGGCTCGGTAAGATTCGGCGGTTTCAAGATTGCCGATATGCTGACTGATGAAGATTTTGTTCTGGGCGACGATTGCGACGGAGTTTTTGAGGTGAGCCCCGAGGGCGATACAGCTGGGTATTTCCAAGTCGACATTAATGGGAAGTGGAGCGTAGCCACGGGCTCTTCTTAGGATCTGCACATCACCGAGAATGACGCGCGCGATGGAGTCGTCGACATGACGTGCGATCGGGCGGTCGTGCATGAGGAAGGCGTCGGCAATGTCTGAGAGGCGTTCGATGGCTTCTTCGTTTTCTATGCAAATGGGCTCTTCGGATCGATTGCCGCTGGTGGCGACTATTGGGTAGCCCAAGTCTCGCATGAGAAGGTGGTGAAGGGGCGAGCAGGGAAGCATGACGCCGTAGTCTCTCATGCCCGGAGCGACTGCATCGAAGGCTCTGCTTCTTTTTTTCAGGAGTACGATGGGGGAGGCCGGAGAAAGCAGGAGTTTTCGCTCAAGGGCGCTAAGGTGGCAAATGGATCTCGTGTATCCTAAGTCTGGACACATTATGGCGAGAGGCTTCGGTCCACGGCCCTTGCACTTACGAAGTCGAGCAATGGCGTCGGCATTTCGGGCGTCGACGATCAGTTGAAAACCGCCGACTCCCTTTAAAGCGAGAACGTGACCGCTGGAGACAAGGTGTTCCGCCATTTTCAGGGCTTCGTCACCATGGGCGCAGGGACCGGTGGCTTTATTCCAGAATTCGAGTGTTGGGCCGCATGTCGAGCAGGCGATCGGTTGAGCGTGGAATCTGCGATGCTCTGGCGCGTCGTATTCCTTTTGGCAAAGGGGGCAAAGGGGGAATCGCTTCATAGTCGTGTTTGGCCGATCGTAAGGCAAGGTTTCGACGATGCTGAAGCGGGGGCCACAGTTAGTGCAATTGATAAATGGATACCGATAACGGCGGTCTTTAGGATCGAAGAGCTCGGCTTGGCATTCAGGGCATGTCGCGATGTCCGGCAGTATGAGAGCGGTTTTCTCGCCGTTTGAATCGCTGTGACGCACGCGGAAGTCGGAGAATCCGACCGGTTTGACGTATCGAGATTCGATGCTAGTGACTTGGGCGAGGGGAGGCTTTTCCGATTTGAGCCGATCAAGGAATTGTTCTAGGTCGAAAGCGAGGCCTTCGACTTCGATGCGCACGCCTTGGGAGTTGTTGATGACCCACCCCACTAGATTGAGGTCACGGGCAAGGCGGTAGACATGGGGACGAAAGCCGACACCCTGCACTGCTCCGTGAATGAATACCTGGAGGCGTTTGTGCTTTGCTTGACGGTTATTCGTGAAGACCGGCATGGTTTGGTTTTCCTCTTATTCGACTTCTATGCTTTCCAGCATGATATCTTGTGCTTGCGGATGGTTTTGCTCGGTAAGATGCACTTCGAGATCCGCGTTTTCAGCTGAGGTGCCCGGTTTCGCTTGATCGAAGTGCTCGCGAAGGTGGTTGGGTGAAATGTGAGCAAGGGCTCCGAGTTGAACCGTAACATGAGTCGCGCGTTCGGCGTTGTTGTCCATAACGACGGTTTCTATTTTTTTGAACAGATCGTTAAGCAGTGATAGTTCGTGCATAGTTCTTTTGGGGTTAATCGTTTCCAATAATTGAATACGCGTCTGAGCGTTCGAGCACCCAGCGGGTGGCTTCGGTAACCGCTTCCTTGACTCGTGGGCTCATGCCGTCTCCCGGCTCGAATTTTTCGCCTTCGATGCCTAGCACCACCAATTTTTTAGGGAGCTCGCCGAGGGCTCTGGCCATCTCGATCGCGTTTGCGAGTCCGAAGCCATGGGTGGATACGTTGCCGAATAGGTCGACGGGCAGGGCGACCTTGGTGGCGTCCAGCACGTGCAAGGCTCCCATCGCGTTTTGGCTGAGAATTGCGTCGACGAGGACGACGAAAGAGCGCCCTTTCATGGCGCCGATGAGATGTGAGGGATCTCCTGCTATGATTTGCGTTTGAATATCGTCGGGGTGCGAGTGTTCGATGCGTTTGACTACGGCAGGTCCAGCTCCGTCGTCCCCGCATTCGGGGTTTCCGATGCCGATGACAAGGAGCTTGTGGCGTGGATCAGTCATGACGCTCGATTTTCATTTTTAGGAAATGGCAGGAGCAGGAGATGCAAGGATCGTAGTTGCGAATCGCTTGCTCGCATTTCCATTGTAGAGATTCGTCGGATAGTCCTATGTTTTCGGATACGAACTCGAAAAGGTCCTCTTCGATGCGTTTTTGGTTCTGCGAGGTGGGAGGGACGATGATGGCGTTTTTGATGAAGCCGTGCTCGTCGATCTCGTATTGGTGGTAGAGAATGCCGCGCGGGGCTTCGGTGCAGCCGTGGCCGACGCCGGCGCGTGGGGGACATGGCACGGAAGATTCCGTCGATCGTTCGTAGCTCTCGATGATTTTGATAGCTTCCTCGATGGCCCAGAGGGTTTCGACGCTGCGCACGACGATGCTCTTGAAGGGGTTGCTGCAAGTCTCAGCGAGACCGGCATCCTTTGCTGCCTGTTGGGCGGTGGGGGTGAGCTTGTCGAAGTTTAGGCTGTAGCGGGCGAGGGGACCAACGAGGTAGGAACCGCGCTCGCGTATGAGCCCGTGTAGGGAAGTGGAATGTTCGACGTGCTTTTCCTGAAAATGATCGAAGAATTCCGATGTCGGGATATCGATGCCTTTGCTCGAGACGATTCGTCCTTCGTTGAATGGATATTCGTCCGGGTGGCGGAGGGAGACAAATTCATATTCCGGCTCGAAGTCCGGGAAGGGAAGACCGCCGGCGAAGGCTACGGTTTCCTGAGCGATGGGAAGGGCTTCCTCGAGTCGAGGCAGGAATGCTTTTAGCTCGGCTTTATCCGGTACGCGGTAGAAGCCGCCCACCTTTACGTTGATGGGATGGATCTCTCGACCGCCAAGCAAGGTGACGAGTTCGTTGCCAATCTTCTTGAGGAGTAGGGCTTTTTTAACTACGTCTGGGTAGTCTTTGGCGAGGGTGACGGCGTCTGGGTATCCGAGGAAATCAGGGGCGTGCAGCATGTAAATGTGCAGCACGTGGCTTTCGATCCATTCGCCGCAGTAGAGGAGTCGCCGGAGGGCGCGGAGCTGTCCGTCGACGGTGACGCCGAGGGCTTGCTCGATGGCGTGGCAGGAGCTCATTTGATAGGCGACCGGGCAGATTCCGCAGATGCGCGCGGTGATGTCTGGCGCCTCTTCGAACCTGCGACCGCGTAGGAATGCCTCGAAAAAGCGCGGCGGCTCGAAGATCTTGAGTTTAACGTCCTCGACTTTTTCGCCGCGGATTTTGATGTCCATGGCGCCTTCGCCTTCGACGCGGGCGAGGTAGTCGACTTTGATGGATCTGCGAGTGGGTTTCTTCGTAGTGGAATTTTCAGGACTCATGGCGTTCGCTCTCCTTGCGGAATGGGTCGGCTGCGGAGTTGTAGGTTCGGTAGACTCTGACGAGGTCGGACGTATCGACTCCGAGGTGTTCAGACATGCGGGCGCTGAGAGCGGCGATGTTGGGAGCTTCGCCGGGGCCGAAGCAACCGTAGCATCCTCGGCGGAAAGAAGGGCAAATGGCGTCGCACCCGCCTTGGGTTACAGGACCGAGACAAGGCTTGCCTTCGGCGACCATAACGCAGGTGTTTCCGCGAAGCTTGCACTCTGCGCAAACGTTGCGATTGGGTAGGTTTGGGGGGCGCTTGTTGAGGAAGGAGTTTACGAGCTCGAGGAGCTGGGGCTTGCTGATGGGGCAGCCTCGTAATTCAAAGTCGACGTAGACGTGATCGGCGATAGGGGTGGATTTGGCGAGGGTTTGAATGTATTCGGGCCTCGCATACACGACAGATACGAATTCTTGGACGTCCTGGAAGTTTCGCAGGGCTTGGATGCCACCTCCAGTGGCGCAGGCACCGATGGAGACGAGGTACTTCGAAGCGCGGCGGATGCGGTGGATGCGTTCTGCGTCGTGTGGCGTGGTGATGGAGCCTTCGACGAGTGAGAGGTCGTAGGGTCCGTCGACGCGGGCTCGGGAGGCCTCGGGGAAATTGGCGATGGTGATGTGTTCGCAGACTGCGAGAAGTTCGTCCTCGCAGTCGAGTAGACTGAGCTGGCAACCGTCGCAGGACGCGAATTTCCATACGGCGAGTTTTGGTTTGGTGGGGCGGGCGAATGGCATGTTTAGGCCTCTCTGACTTGAAGAAGTTTCTCGACTCTCGAATAGGGGAATACGGGACCATCTCGGCAAACGAAGTACGGACCGAATTGGCAATGGCCGCAGAGGCCGATGCCGCATTTCATGTTTCTTTCCATGGAGACGAAGATTTTTTCGTCCGGGAGTCCTCGGCGGTGCAGTTCTTTGGTCGCGTAGTGGATCATGATTTCTGGACCGCAGATCATGGCGACTGCGTTTTGGGCGTCGAAGGGAGCTCGGCGTATCATGTTAGGGACTACGCCGATACTGCCTCGCCAATTGGCGGTGCCGCGGTCGACGGTGACGAAGACTTGAATATCGAGCTGGGCGCTGAGCTTTTCGAGATCCTTGCGGTATAGGATGTCGTCCGGAGTGCGAGCTCCGTAGAGCAGGACGATGTTTTGGTACTTGTCTCGATTCGCCACGATGCTGAGAAGCGCGGGACGAAGGGGGGCGAGTCCAATACCGCCTGCGACGATGACGATGTCTTTGTTTTCGGCCTGGTCGAGCGGCCAAGGCTCGCCGTAGGGTCCGCGCAAGCCGAGGCTGTGGCCCTTGCGCAGTTGGCCCATGGCGTCGGTGACGACTCCGACCCGTCGCACGGTGTGTAGAATAGCGTCGGTCTGGCCGGGATCGCCGCTGATGGAGATGGGGACCTCTCCTGTTCCAAAGAGGTAGAGCATGTTGAACTGCCCTGGCAGGAAGCTGAAGGGGTCCCCGTTTTCCGGCTCAAGTTCCAAGGAGAAGGTGTCGCGCGTGTCTTTGTGAACGCGTTTCACTCGCCACGGTTCGGGCCGCATAGGGCTTGTTTCAAATGAAATCATAGTTGCTGCCGGTGAGGTGTCCCTTTGCGTAGACGTCGATGAGCCTCATTCGGGTGGCGGCAAGTCTGTCCAGCATGATGCAATTGAAGCGTTTCATGAGCTCGTAGCCGAGCTCGTGGTCATCGGCGCACTTACCCAGAATGCAACGCCCGTCGAGCACGAGGGCATGGCAGGGTGATTCCGCTTTGGCGTCGAGGTGCCATTTGTAGGGCGGGAAGAGCCATGACCAGCCGATGATGTCTCCGTTGCCCAGTTTCTCGATGGCGACTGGACCCTTTTCGGGGGTGTAGGCTTGGAGAGAGACGGTTCCGTCTCTAATGATATAGAGGAACTTGGCTTCCTGGCCGGTCCAGAATAGATATTGGTCGGCTAGGAATTCCTGTTCCCACGCGCATTCGTTGATCGCTTCGATGTATTTCTCTGGGAAGTCATGAAAGATCGGATGCGTGAGTAGTAGATCTCGTAGTTGTCTCATGGTGACACTCCTATTGTTGTTTTGGTTGGATTTTGGCTTTGGCGCTCTGTGCAGATCGCATTGGCCTCTGCGACGAGGTCGATGCCGACGGGGCACCAGGTGATGCAGCGGCCGCATCCGACGCAGCCGAGCGTTCCAAATTGGTCTGACCAGCTTGAAAGCTTGTGCGTAAGCCACTGGCGGTAACGGCCTTTAATGGTGGAGCGCACGGGACCGCCGGCGACATATGAGAAGCTTTGCTGGAAGCAGGAGTCCCAGACGCGGTCGCGGGTGGCGATCTCTCCTGCGAGATCGGTATGGTCCTCTACGGTGGAGCAGAAGCAGGTCGGGCAGGCGAGGGTGCAATTTCCGCAGGCAAGGCAGCGATTTTCGAGTTCGTCCCATGCAGGTGAGTCGAGGCGTTCCTTCAGGGCGGGACCGATGCCTGTAGGGTCTAGCTTTCGTTCTATCTTTTTCGTCGCTTGTTTTAGTTCGGTGGCGGCTTTGCGTTTTTTGGAATCCGCGGCGGGCTTGAGTTTGAGTGTATTCAAAATTTCGAGACCTTCGTCGGTGCCCGTTTGGACGAGGTAGTAGAGTTCTTCGCTTTCGATCTGTTCGGTGAGCAGGATATCGAAGCCGGACTTGGCGCTAGGGCCGCTATTCATTGAAGAGCAAAAGCAGGATTCGCTTGGGTGCAGGCAATTGACCGCTACGAAGAGGGCGTTTTCGCGGCGTCGTCGGTAGTCGTTGTCTGGATGCGCGGACCTTAGAAAGACGCGGTCCTGGATGGCGACTGCTTGTAGATCGCAGGGGCGCGGACCGATGAAGGCGTAGCGAGGCGGAGGGTCTGCGGGTTCCTCGAAGACCATGGCGTTGGCTTTGCGCTGGGTTTGCCAGAGCTTGAGGCGCGGCGGGTAGAGGAAGCGTTTTAGCGAAGTGGGACCGCTTGCGTGGGCGAAGCGTTCTGGGCTTGCGGTTTGTTTGATGCGGTAGCTGCCGGGGCTCTGGGCGTCGCGCAGGCCTTGAGGCAGTTCGCTGGCTCCGTCGATTTCGGAGAAGCACAGCGCTGCGTCTCGAAGTATGGGCGCGATGAGTTGGTAGCCGCGTTCTTTGATCGCGGAGAGCAGTTCCGCCAGCTTTTCGTCTGGCAGAAGGAATATGGCCTCGCCTTGCTGGTCGGGCCTCATGGGAACCTCCTGAGTTTATTAAACTTCGATCTGGTGGTTAGGGCGCTTCGTTGTCCGAGTGACTCGGCGAGGGCCTGTCCAGCGCCTGAGAGCGGCAGGTCCCAAGAAGAATCTCAATAAGTAAGACTCATGCAGAAACAACGTGACATTAGTTTAAATAACACACAGAAGCCTTAAGTCAACCTACGACGAACTCTGAACGCCAGTGTCGAGATCTTTGAAGAGAAGCTAACGAATTGTGTTAGAGCATCTTTTGTATGGTTGTGGTGAGTGAAAAGAGGGCTGACTGAGCTTTCCGTCTCGATCTTAAGCGTTTGGAGAATAGTGTGTGGGTCTTTCTATATGGTTTCTCCAATATCATCACCGAGCCGTCGATTTTGTCCGGCACTAGGGACATCAATCACGGTGCAGCACTGCGTTGCCGAGCGCGTTTTGAAGTTGGAGTGTCCGATGACGTGTCGCTTCAACCCGTTCAACCCGGATGCGCCGAAGGCGTTTGACGCGATCGTGGGGCGTGGTTTGGCTGCGGCTTCGCGCTGGTTGGAGAAGGCGGTGGGCACGGCGGAGTGGGCTCGGCGTTTTGACGCGATGGATCGACGCTTCATGCCGGAGCGTGACTTGCCGTTGATCTCATTCGAGACGCAATGGTCTCTGCTCGATATGGCGGTAAAAGGTCGGGCGTATCCGAATGTGGCGGAGGTTTTGAACGATGAAGCGAAGGCTAGCCTGAAGAATGATGCTCGTCTTGTATTCGAAAAGTTGGCACGCAGTCGAGTGCTTTTTGTGCAGGTGACGGAGCCGAACGAAGGGCTGCCGTACTACACGATGCAGAATGTTTTCAATCCGGAGGAGGAATTTCTCTACGTCGACTTTGGCGACCAGGAACCGCTTGATCGTGGGGCGCTGATGGTCGGTCGGTTTCTGGCGCATGAGAATTGCATCTATGTGATCCCGGGCGTTTTCGTGGGAACGGCTGCGGTGCTGGGTTTGATCATGGACGCGATTGTGGAGTTTTTGGACGAGGAGTCGGATCAAGTGGAGGAGGCGATGCAAGGGGCGCTTCCGGAGATTTGGAATCTGTGCGCGGCGATCCAGGACGAGTATGACGGAGTTGGTTTAGGAGGTGGAGGGGCTGAAGGGGATTCACTGCTGGAAGATCCGTGTCGGGTGAGTTTCATGTTGGACGCAGATAAGGAGGAAGCTGTAGTGGCTTTGCGGAGACATCCGTTTTTCTCGGAAGTGGATCCGCTTGAGTTTGGTTTTGATCCTATGGGCGAAAGCTTGTTCGACGTGTATGTTTTGCCGATGTCGGGGCCTCCGATGGCGAGTTTCGAGGATGAAGAGGATGAGGACGAGGCTCTTGGTGGAGAAGAGGCTCCGGTGCGTGTTGGCTCGGTGTCGGTGACGGCCGATAAGCTCAGCATCTCGGCTCTTAATCCTGTGGAGATGGAGCTGCTAAAGGCGCTGGTTCTCCAGCTAGTCGCTTGCTCGGAGGCTTAGCGAAGGCGCTTCTTTTTCGGGCGATGCTATTGTTCTAAACGGTCGCGGGACTTTCCTGAACTGTTGTCTCGGTGGCGAGGAGTTTGCTAACTTTCGCGAGTCGGTCCTCGCAGGCCATAAGGAGGAGAAGATCGCCTTCGTGCAGGACTTCATCGGGGCTGGGGCTTACGATGCGCTGGCCGGAACGTTGTATCCCTACAATGGTGACGCCGTGGTCGGAGCGAAGTCGAGTATCCTTGATCGAGAGGTTATTCCAAGGACTCATGGGAGGGATGACTTCCTTGGAGAAACGGAATGGAGAGGATATGGTTTCTTCGCTTGATTTCGCTTGGTTTAGGTAGGTGCGCGCGGCGGCGATTTGCTCGGGCTCGCCAAGGAGGAAGAGCTTGTCGTGCGGGAAGATGCGGGAGTACGGCTGGATGTCGGTGAGGTCGAATCCGCCGCGTTCGATGCCGGCGATGGTAGTGCCGGTTTGGCGCCGAAGATCGATTTCCCGAATCTCCTTTCCGGTCCAGCGGGAAGTTTTATGGATGTCGACAGCTTCGACGAGCACCTGCCATGGATCCTTTTTTTGCAGGTTCGCCAAGTTATCCTCGATACGTTTTTCGATTTGGCTGCGGGACTCGTTCTCCATCGATTCGACGAATGCCATTTCCCAGTTGTTATGCATGTGCACGAGACGTTTCCAGAAAGTGAAGCCGAGGATGAGGGCGACTCCGATAAAGGCGAAGAAGATGGCCCCGGTAGGGAAGAAGGGAGCTGCCACGATGAGGAACACGGTGCCGTAGACGAAGAGGAGAATGAGGAGTATCAGTCCGTTGAATACGTTGCGGAAGGCGCCTTTTGAAAATTGTTGGAACAGTTTTTTGCTTAGAGCCGCGTCGGAGAAGAGCAGGACGAGCACATTGAAGTTCCGTACTGTATCCACGAAGAAAGGAAGACTGAAAATGAGGGAGGTAAGAAAGAGGACTTGGCTGAAGTGCTCTTGGCTGATGGGGATGAACTCCGGCTTGGCGACGTGGGTGGATACGATGGCGGCGCCGATAATGATAGCGTTGATGACGAGAAAGTAGAGTACGATGCGAAGGAGTGGGCCGCGGGCGAGGTTGAGGACGCTGCGGTTGAAGGAGAGCTCTAGGTTGTCCTGCCATTGGGCGTAGAGCTGGGTGAACTCTTTGAGGGCTTTGGGTGCGGCGCGTTCGATGGTTTTGAGGATGGGACCTTCGCCCTTTATGAGAACGGGAGTGAGCAGGATGGTGACGAAGGCGACGCCGGAGGCGATGGACTGGAGCTCCGGACTGGTGGCGCCGTATTTGGCCCCGATGGCGGTGATGACGAAGCTGAATTCGCCGATTTGGGATTTGATCAATGCGGCGCGTCCGGCGACTCCGGCGTGTTGACCCGCTACGAAGAGTCCAAGCCAGCAAGCGCCGAACTTGCCGATGATGACGACGGCGGAGAGGATGAGGATGGCGGGGGCGTTGGCCCAGAGGGCGGCAGGCTCGAGGAGCATGCCGACGGTGACGAAGAAGAGGGCGCAGAAGAGGTCGCGCAGGGGTTCGGTGAGGCTTTCGATACGGTGGCCGAGTCCGGCGCTGGGGAGGATGGCTCCGGCTAGGAAGCCGCCGAGCGCCCAGGAGAATTGGAATTGTTCGGCGATAAGGCTGACGCCGAAGATGAGGCCGAGGGTGGCCATGGTGATCATCTCGGCAGTGCCGCGGGTTTCGAGGACGCGTACCAGTCGCTTGGAGCCGAGGGTGCCGATGAGGAATACGGCGACGATGAAGAGGCCGATGAAGAAGGCGGTTTGACCGAGTTTTGCGTAGTCGAAGGAGCCGGAGGTGGCCATACCGTTGAGCAGGACCAGGAGGAGGATGGCGAGGATGTCTTCGAAGACGAGAATGCCGACCGCTTGTTGGCCGTGCTGACGGTTGAAGGAGCCGTTTTCGCGCATCAGCTTTACGGATACCATGGAGGAGCTGATGGAGAGCAGTCCTCCGAGGAACCAGCCATCCATGGTGGAGAGTCCGAGCCATTTGGACGCTTGCAGGCCGATAAAGACCATGAGGAGGGTTTGCAGGACGAGGGCGGCGCTGGCGGGGGCGAATACTTTGCGGACCTTCTCGAGATTGAACTCGAGGCCGATGTAGAACATGAGGAAGACGACGCCCAGCTCGCTGAGGTCTTGCACGTTCGAGAGGGTGACGATGGGAGGCCAGAGCCCGAGGTTGGGGCCGAGGAAGAAGCCCGCGAAGAGGTAGCCTAGGAGCGATGGCAGTTTGATGCGGCTGCTGATCAAGGCGGCCACGGAAGCTGCGAGCATGATCCAGGCAAGGTCGGCTAGGATAGGAGAGGAGTGAGCGGAGGCGGCGATTGGGAGAAGGCTAGTCAGGTACATGGATGGCTCAGGCGAAGCTGTGCGGTAATGTAGGTATGACGCTTCGGTTTGCAATGTTGGTATTGAGCTGGGGGCGCAAAAAAAGCGCGACTCTTGCGAGTCGCGCCTTTTCGAAAATGTGCCTGTTGATCGTACTACGGAAGCAGCATGAAGCAGAGGGCGAGGATGAAGGTCGGTAGCAGAGCGCCCGCGAGTAGCTTGATGGGAGCGATCCCGCCGTCGAAGTACTTGGAGAGGAGCGATTGGCCGGCCGGGTTCGGGGCGTTGGCGATGACGGTGAGACCGCCGCCGGTAACCGCTCCCGCTACCACTGCGTAGCGTAGGGCTGCAGCTTCGGGCTCGCTAAAGGCCGGCACTTGCGAGGCGAGGTAGGTGATGGCGGCGTTGTCGTTGAAGGCGGTGAGAACGGTGGAACCGATGAAGAGGGGGAGTTCTGTGAGGGAGCTTAGCACCGGGGAGATCCACCAGCCTTGGAGGCCGCCGTGAGTGACGAGGCCGGCGAGGAAGAAGCCGACGAGCATGGGGCCTTTGAGCTGGATTTGGTACTGGTGGTGGTCGGTGGCCATGGTGAAGGCCAGGAAGAAGAGGAAGCCGCCGATGAAGAGAGCGGGGTGATGCAGGACGATAATCGTCCACGCCAGGAAGATTGCGTGCACCGCGGCGACCCAGACTGGGGCGTATTGTTCTTTAACCTCTCCTGAAGTGTCTACCGCGGCGACTTTGGTCTTCAGGTCGGCGAAGGACTTGCGGAAGATGGCGTAGTAGACGAAGTTTGAGATGAGTATGCCGATGACAGCTTTCCAGCCGTAGTTGCTGAACATGAAGGGCATGTCCCAGCCCCAAGTGCCTGCGACCATGAGTACGGGAGGAGCGGCGAAGTGGGTGAGGGTGCCGCCCACGGAAATATTGACGAAGAGGATGCCGAGAGTGGCGTACTTGTGGGTCGGGGAAGGGTTGTACTTGTAGAACTGCTGACCGAGTAGGATGGCAGCGATAGTCATGGCGGCGGGCTCGGTGATGAAGGACCCTAGCAGAGGGGCGATCGTGAGAATGGAGAACCAGTAGGCGCCCGGGCTGCGACCGCCGAGTCCGGCGATGAGGGTGACGTTTCGTTCGGCCGATTGCACGATGGGTCGGGACGAGGCGATGGCCATGAGCACGACGACGACCATGGGTTCGACGTAGTTGCGGGTGTCGATATAGTTGGTGGCGATGCCCCAGCCTTCAGCCAAGCCTCCTTTCATGAAGATGATGGCGCCCATGAGAGGGAGGAGCCAGAGGCCGAATACGGCTTCAACTTCTCCGAGGAAGTGAAATAGAGTGGCCTTGAAGGAGACGGGTCGCTTGTCGCCGACGTGGGGAATTTCGCCAGTCGCTACCTTGTGGTCGTGGTCGTGCTCGTACTTGTGGGCGAGCTTCATCAGGTTTCCTGCGACGAAGGTGTGGGCGATGGCGAGGAAGAAGATGAGAGTGGCGACGACATTGAAGGGATCCGCGGCTGCTCGCATTTTAAGCGTTTCGACGAGGGAGAGTTCGCGTCCGAGTTCGGCGATCTTCTGTGCCTCGGCTACTTCGTAGTGATCGTCGCTGAGCGGGAAGTTAGTGTCGACCGGGGCTCCGTGCCCGCCGCCGGCTGCGAGTAGGTCCGCTCCGCCAAGGGCGATTGAAGCGAAAAGAGCGAGGAAGATTGAGGTAAGGTGTCGTTTTAAACGCATCTTGTGTCGGGATCTCATATTAAGGTTAGTAGCCTAGCTTCTCGGTAGGCTGTACTTCTCAAGAATGAAGGGGAGGCTGCGGCAAGAAGAATCGGCCTTGGAGGGCGTTTGTACGGACGTTTTGGGCAGAGTTGCCACGAGGGAGATTTGAAGTAGTTCAAAAAATGTGTGAGTTTCAACAGGCGCGGGAAGAGCGGCCACTGGAGGGAAGGTCGCCAGAGCGAATTGGGCGCATGATTCCCGTGAGCATTCGCGCATGCTAATTCCGATAAACTGAGGGTATGGGGCTGGGTATGCAGACGTTTCGGCTCTTGTTAGGTTTTGGAGCGATCTTTTCGGTTGCCTAGGAAAGTGCGGAAAGTGGCGAGGCGGGAGGGTTGCTGAAGAGGACTGAGCCGTTAGTGGGAGCATCGCTTGGCCGGCTATGGGGAGTGCATTCGTTTTGCGCACTTCAGGCGTGAGTCAGGAGCGTCTTGGATTTGCCGAGTTGAATGAGCAGGAGTGAGATGGGAGTTGGGGTTGTGGTGGGGCGCGGTTGTTGTCGTGCAATTGCGTCGCGCCTGGGGCTTGAGGTGTTGCCGGCGGACATCGATTTTTGTGAAGGTGTGGATGCTCTGTTTTGTATCCAACTTGTGGATAGCGTGTTGTTATGTTTCTATGTGATAGGTGGAAATCTGGGTAGCGATGAGGTTCGCTCGCGCATTTCATTTTGAAGGACTTGGAGTCTTTGTCTGGCAGAGAGGTGCGAATCGCGGCACGGGGCTGGTATTGATTTGAGTTGGTGTGGAGTGGGGGCTGAATACGAAAAAGCGGCTCAGGACCATGGGTCCCGAGCCGCTTGAATTGGAAAATATATTTTAGTGGCTGTGATGTTCGTGGCCGTCGTGGGAATGCTTTTCGGCGGCTGGGCCGTAAGCGGTTTTTTGCATGCCACAGGTGAGCATCATGGAGCCGTAGTAGGGGTTTCGTAGGTCGGAGGAATCTTGGAGCCACGCGCCGCCTTTGTTGTTGAAGGCCATGGGGCAGTACATTTGGTAGGCGGCGGTTTCGCTGCCGTGCGACTCCATTTGAGCGATCATGGCTTTGGAGAAGCCGAGGAAGGCGGAGCGGGCGGCGGCGATGTCGGCGGCTTGGGCGATGGCGTCGGAGGCTCCGCCTACTTCTGCGCAGCAGTCTGCTCCGTCGGTGGCGCACTCGGATTTTGACATGCCTTCTTGCAGGGCTGCCGCTGCGGATTTGGCGGCGGGTAGGTCGTCGCCGGCGAGGGCTTTTTGGATGGCGAAGTAGCTGGATAGGGTGCCGTCGTAGCAGGAGGCGTGGGCTTCGCCGTGGTGTGCGTCGGCGCCTTCGCTGACGCTGCAGGTACCGCAGTGCGCTTGAAGTGTGGATACGGCGGCGGTGGCCGCGATGAGTGATGCGATTAGTGTTTTCATAATTATCGTTGGTTGTTGGTTTTAGTAAAACGGTTTTTGTTTTTGGAAAGGGGTTGTTTTTTTAACCACAAGAAGCACAGAAAGCACAAAAAATAGGCTTGTGTAGGTTGTGTGTTTTTTTGGCCACCAATCCAGCCGTCGCCGGTTAGGCTTTGGCGGACTTGCGGAGGCACGAAGATTCACAAAGAGATTAGGTCATGTGCAGTTTGTTTTAACTGTAAAAAGCGCAGTAGGTGGTTGGGTTGACTGGGTTCTGGCTTTGTTGGGTTTAGTTTTTGGTTTTGAATTTTAGTTCCTCGAGGGAGCAGTAGAGGGCGGGGACGACGAAGATGGTGATGATGGCGAGGAGCATACCACCGAATGTGGGAATTGCCATGGGGACCATGACATCTGATCCGCGGCCGCTGGAGGTGATGACGGGCAGGAGGGCGAGGATGGTGGTGGCGATGGTCATCATGGCGGGGCGAACGCGGCGGCTGGCGGCTTCGATGATGCGCTCGTGGATCTCGGCGCGGGTTTGGGGTGGGGCTTCTTTGAAGCGTTGCTCGATGTAGGTGGCCATGATGACGCCGTCGTCGGTGGCGATGCCGAAAAGGGCGAGGAAGCCGACCCAGACGGCGACGCTGAGGTTGATGGTATGGATTTGGAAGAGGTCGCGCAGATCGGTTCCGAATATTGATAGGTTGAGGAACCAGTCTTGTCCGTAGAGCCAGATGAGGATGAAGCCGCCCGACCAGGCAACGGCGATGCCGGAGAAGACGAGCAGGGTGACGGGGATTTTTTTGAATTGGAAATAGAGTACGAGGAAGATGGCGAAGAGGGCGATGGGAAGGACGAGCTGGAGCTTCTTCTCGGCGCGGACTTGGTTTTCGTAGCTGCCGATGGCTTTGGGGAAGGCGACGCCGGCGGGGAGTTGCCAGGAGCCGTCGTCCAGTTTGCCTTGGAGGTAGGCTTGGGCTTGCTCTACGACGTCGACTTCGGCGAAGTCCGGCTGCTTGTCGAAGATGACGTATCCGGCGAGGAAGGTGTTTTCGCTTTTGATGACTTGCGGGCCGCGTAGGTAGTTTATGGATGCAAGTTCCTTGAGGGGGATTTGGGTACCGTCGGGGGCGGCGACGAGGATAGACTCGATGGCTTCGATGGAGTCGCGCAGTTCGCGTTGGTAGCGCACGCGCACGGGGTAGCGCTCGCGGCCTTCGACGGTCATGGTGATGGGCTTGCCGCCGACGGCGACTTCGATGACGTCTTGCACGGTTGTTATCTTGATGCCGTAGCGGGCGATGGCGTCGCGGTTGATCTCGATCTCGAGGTAGGGCTTTCCGACGATGCGGTCGGCGAAAACGGTTTTGGGGTTGATGGCGGGCACTTGTTTGAGAAGGGCTTCCAGCTCGAGAGAGACGCGTTCGATGGTGAGCAGGTCGGGGCCGGTGACTTTGAAGGCCATGGGGGCGCGGACGCCGCTTTGCAGCATGACGAGGCGGGCGGCGATGGGCTGAAGCTTGGGGGCGGAGGTGGTGCCTGGGATGGTGGCGGCGGCGACGATTTCGGCCCAGATGTCGTCGGGCGTCTTGATGTGGTCTCGCCATTGGCGGATAAGGTTGCCGTCTTCGTCCTTTGTGTATTCGGATTTATAGGACACGACAGTTTCGATCATGGAGATCGGGGCTGGGTCGAGCGGGCTGTCGACTCTGCCCAGTTTGCCGACGGCGATTTCGACTTCCGGGATGGCGTTAATGGCCATGTCTTGTTTTTTCAATACGTCCATGACTTCGCCGATGGAGGCGTGCGGCATAGTAGTGGGCATGTAGAGGAATGAGCCTTCGTCGAGGTTTGGCATGAACTCCTTGCCGAAGCCCGGGAGGGCGTGGGCGGCGGCGCTGTAGGGGCTGGATTGCTGGACGAAAGCTGGCATCCAGGCGGTGAGGCGCGGCAGGCCGAGCCAGGTGGTGAAGCCGAAGAGGACGACGAGGAGAACGCCGCCGAGGAAGAGGGCTTTAGTTCTGAGGACCCATGGGAGGATGCGAGGGTAGAACCAAATGAATGCCAGCATGGGCAGGAGAAGTCCCCCGATGGCGATGATGACGAAGAGGATGTTCAGGATGGTGTGTTCCGGGCCGAGTGGTTTCCAGACGGATGCGAGGTAGAGAGCGGTGAGGATGGCCACAAAGAGGCACGAAGAAGCGCGAAGATTTTTGGATGTTGCGCGGAGGTTTTTGGAAGGAAGGGCGGGTTTCTTTTTTTTGCCGGCGATGAGCCAGTGGGCGAGAGGTGGGATGATGGTGAGGGCTACGATGATGGAGCCGATGAGAGCGAAGGTCTTGGTGTAGGCGAGTGGGCGGAAGAGGCGGCCTTCGGCGGCGACCATGGTGAAGACTGGGAGGAAGCTGATGACGGTGGTGGTGACGGCGGTGAGGACGGCTCCGCCGACTTCGGAGGAGGCGCGGTAAACGACTTCGAGGCGGCTTTCTTCGGGGTCGGCGGCGTCGAGGTGTTTGAGGATGTTTTCGACGACGACGATGCCCATATCCACGATGGTGCCGATGGCGATGGCGATGCCGGAGAGGGCGACGATGTTGGCGTCGACTTTGAAGAGTTTCATGCCGATGAAGGCAAAGAGGACTGCGAGGGGCAGGACGCCGGAAATGAGGAGGGCGCTGCGCAGGTGCATGACCATCAGGATGACGACGATGATGGTGACGAGAATTTCCAGAGTGACCGCTTCTTCGAGGGTGCCGAGCGTTTCGTAGATGAGGTTGCTGCGGTCGTAGAAGGGGACGATTTGGACTTGGCTAAGGGTGCCGTCTGCGAGGGTTTTGCTGGGGAGGCCGGGGGAGATTTCGGCGATCTTGGCTTTGACGCGCTTGATGACTTCGAGCGGGTTTTCGCCGTAGCGGGTGACGACTACGCCGCCGACTGCTTCGGCTCCGGCTTTGTCGAGAGCGCCGCGGCGGAGGGCGGGACCGTACTCGATGGTGGCGACTTGGGCTAGCGTGATGGGGACGTTGTCGCGTTGGGCGATGACGGTTTTGCGGAGGTCGTCGAGGTTCTTGATGAAGCCGAGTCCGCGGATGACGTATTCGGCGGAGTTGATCTCGATGGTGCGGGCTCCGACGTCGAGGTTGGAAGCGCGTACGGCATTGAAGACGTCTTGTAGTGGGATATCGTATACGCGTAGGGCATCGGGATCGACATCGACTTGGTACTCTTTGACGTAGCCGCCGATGGAGGCGACCTCGGCGACGCCGTCGACGCCTTGGAGGGCGTAGCGTACATACCAGTCTTGGGTGGAGCGGAGTTCTTGCAGGTCCCAGCCGCCGGAGGGGTTTCCGTCTGGGGCGTGGCCTTCGAGGGTGTACCAGAAGACTTGGCCGAGGGCGGTGGCGTCGGGGCCGAGCTGTGGGGATACGTTTTGAGGAAGGGTGCTGGAGGGGAGGCTGTTGAGTTTTTCGAGGATGCGGCTGCGGGTCCAATAGAACTCGGCGTCTTCTTTGAAGATGATGTAAATGGAGGAGAATCCGAACATGGAGTAGCTTCGGATGGTTTTGACTTCGGGCAGGCCGAGCAGGGCGGTGGTGAGCGGGTAGGTGATCTGGTCTTCGATGTCTTGCGGGGAGCGGCCCATCCATTCTGTGAATACGATTTGCTGGTTCTCGCCGATGTCGGGTATGGCGTCGACGGGCACGGGGTCGCGAGGAAGGGAGTTGATTTGCCAGTCGAAGGGGGCGACGATGACGCCCCAGAGTATCATGGCGGCGGTGAAGAGGATGACCACGAGTTTGTTCTCGAGGCAGAAGCGTATGAGGTGGTTGGTCATTTGATGGTGGGCACAGCTATTTTTTAATTAACCACAGAAAGCACAAGAGGCACAAAAGAGGATAGGCTTCGTTATTATTGAGCTAGTTTTTTGATCTGGAGTTTCGGATTACCGAAATTGATGAGGATTCCGTGTTTCAGGTTTGTGGCTCGTAGGTAGGCTAGCACTTGGGCGGTGTGTTCGTCAGCGAGCGTTTTAACTGCTTTGAGCTCGATGATGAGAGTGTCGTTTACGAGTAGGTCTGCGAAGTATTCGCCGAGCAGCGTTCCGTCTTCGTCTGTGACGGGGATAGGATGTTGTTGTTTGATGTTGAGTCCGATTTTGCGGAGACGATGGGCTAGGCCGTTTTCATATACTTTTTCGAGAAGGCCGTTTTTTAAGTAGCAATGTAGGGCGTAGGAGGTTTCGCGTATAGTGTCAGTGAGGTTTTGGATATCTGTATTCATTATTTTGTGACTTATGTGCTTTTTGTGGTTAAAACTCTTTTTCTAGGGTGCCGCAGGTTAGCATCATGGAGCCGTAGTAGGGGTTGCGGAGCTCTGGGGTGGACTGGAGCCAGCTGGCGCCTTTGTTGTCGAAGGCCATGGGGCAATGCATTTGGTAGATGCTGGTGTCGATGACGTCCGGGTTTTTGGATACGGTCTCTATGAGGGCGTTGGAGAGGGTTTCGAATCCGGCGCGAATGGTGGCGAGGGTGTCGCTTGCATGGAGTTCGTGGATGTGGGAGTCGGAGGCTTGAATGGCGGCGATGGCGGCTTGGGCGGCTGTGAGGTCGTCGGCTGCGAGGGCGGCTTGAAGGTCGAGGTAGTGTGGAAGGATTTTTTGAGGGGAAGTGAGCTGGATTGTGGATTGGGTGGGTGGATTCATCATGCTGGGCTTGGCTTGAATTTGGAGGGCGGAGTCGATTTTGAAGGCTCCGCGGGTGACGACGCGGTCGCCTTCTGATAGGCCGGAGGTGACGAGGTAGACGTCGCCGGCTCGGGGGCCGAGGTCGATCTCGCGTCCTTCGTAGGTGGGACGGTCTGTATTTGGTGTTTGGATATAAACGACGGCTCGTTTGCCGGTGCGAAGCACGGCGGAGGCGGGGATGACGAGGGGGGCTTGGGCGTTGGGGTCTTGCACGTAGCCGAGTTGTTCGGCGGGGACGAGGTCCATGCCGCAGATGTCGCACTGGCCGGCGTGGTCTTTGACGATTTCCGGGTGCATGGGGCTGATCCACTTGCCGGCGTATTCGGGGGCGTAGACGGTGCCGGACTGGGCGAGGCGGGAGTGGGCTGTGGCGCGGGCGAACATGCCGGGCTTGAGTTTTCGGTCTGTATTGGGAACGTTGATACGGACTGCGACTGTACGGGTCTTGCGGTCAAGCTCGGGATCTATGAAGGCGATGATGCCTTGGAAGGTTTGGCCGGGGATGGCTTCGACGGAGAAGGTTACGGTTTGGCCGAATTTGAGCCAGGGGAGATCGGACTCGAAGGCGTCGAGGCGGAGCCAGAGTTGGTCGAGGTCGACGATTTTGAAGAGGGGTTGGCCGGTTTTGAGGTAGTCGCCTTCGTTGACGTTTTTGGATACGACGATGCCGTTGATGGGGGCTTTGAGCTCGAAGTGGTCTTGGGCGACGCCGTTTTTGATAAGGGAGTCGATTTGTTCGGGGAGGAGGTCCCAGAGGCGGAGCTTTTCGCGGGCGGCTCGGGTGGCGGAGCTTTGGGGATCGTAGCGGTGGGCGGTGAGGAGCTCGGATTGGGCGGCGAGGAGTACAGGGCTGTAGACGCGGGCGAGGTGGTCGCCTTTGGCGACGGGAACTCCGGCGAAGTTGACGAAGAGTTTGTCGATGCGTGCGGGGAAGCGGGCGGTGAGGGATTTAACTTTCGTCTCGTCGTAGTCGAGCTTGCCGACGAGGCGGATTTCGGCTTCGGGGAAGCGGCGTTCTATGAGGGAGGTTTCGATGTCGGCGAGGGCGCGGGAGCTTTCGCTCATGCTCATGGAGCGGGGGCCGAGATCGGCTGTGGATTCGTTTGAGAGCGGGATGAGGTCCATGCCGCAGATGGGGCAGTCGCCGGGCTCGGGCTGCTGGACTTGGGGGTGCATGGAGCAGGTCCAGGTGGAGGGCTCGTCGTGTTGGTGGGTGGCGCTGGGTGTGGGGTCAGCGGACGAAGAGGGTGATGACGGTGCGGTGCAGCGACCGAGGAGAAAGGTGATGGCTAGGAGGGCGATGACTCCGATTATTGGATACGTTTTTGTTTTCATTTGGAAAGTGGGTTGTTGGCTGGATGGGTTGTGTTTTGTTTTAACCACAGAAAGCACAAGAGGCACAGAAGATGTTGGGATTTGGTTGTTTTTATGGCCACGAAGAGGCGCGAAAAGTCACGAAGAGATCGGGTTGTGTGGTTGTATTTGGGTGATGGGGGTATTGGGAGTTATTCGAGCCAGGTGCCTCCGGAGAGGGTGGCGAGTTTCCAGCGGGCTTGCCAGGTGTCGGCGGCGGCGCGCCAGTATTCGGTTTCGAGGTCGAGGAGGGTGCGTTCGTTGTCAATTACATCGAGGATGGTGGCGTTGCCGGATTGATAGCTGGAATTGAGGATTTCGCGGGACTGGCGGGCGAGGGGGAGGAGTTGCGTGTCGAAACGTTGGATACGGGCTTGGGAGTCTTGGAGCTGGGCTATGGTGGCTCGGGCGGTGGCGAGGAGCTGTAGCTCGGTTTCGGCTATTTGGGCGGCGATGGCGTCTTTTTCGAGAGAGGCTTGGCGAGCGAGGCCGTTGTTGGCTTTGGCCCAGACGGGAAGAGAGATGCCGACCATGATGGCCCAGGGGTCGTCGCCGCTGCCGGGGGTGGCGGAATTCATGGCTGGGCCGGTGCGGATGTAGTTTAGGCCGACGGAGAAGTCGGGGCGGTTGGCGAGTCGGGCGAGTCGCGAGCGGGCGTCTTGGCTTTGGTCGAGGGCGCGGAGGAGGGCGAGCTGGGGGGAGCGGGTGGGGATGGCGTCGAGCCATTGCGTGGGCGATGAGGAAAGGGGGGCGGGGACGTGCCAGTCGATGGTGGGAATTGGGGGTGAGCTGGATCTGCCGAGGGAGGCTTCGAGTTTAGCGGCGGTGGTGGTGCGGAGGGTTCGTTGGCGGGCGAGCTGGTCTTCGAAGCGTCCGATTTCGACTTGGAGGCGGAGGAGGTCGGTGAGGGGACTTCCGGCACGGACGCGGTCTTGGATTATGGGCTCGAGTTGGCGGAGCAGGGTGAGGTTTTGCTTTTGGATGGCGATGGCTTTGTCGAGGTAGGCGAGTTCGAAGACTTGGTTGGAAACGGTGTCGACGAGGGCGAGCTGAGTCTGGGCGTAGGCGTGCCAAAGGGATTCGGCTTGGGCGCGGGCGGTTTCCTTGCGGCTGTCGAGCTTGCCGAGCCAGGGGATGGGCTGCTGGAGCATGATGGCTTGGCGTTGGGGGCCGGTGCGGGTCTGGATGGACTCGACGAAGTGGGTGATTTGGGCGGAGGGATTGGGGAGGGCTCCGGCGAAGTCGATGGCGGCTCGGGCGGCTTGGTAGCGGTGTTCGCTGGCGTCGAGGGATGGGCTGGAGCGCAGGGCTTCTGTGATGAAGGGGCCGGCGATGGCTCCGCTGGAAATGGCGGGGTCGACGGTCGGGAGCGTGGTGTCCTGAGCGTGTGCGTGGAGGCCGAGCGCGAGGGCTGCGGCGAGAGAGAGGGCGCGGATGTAAGTCTTCATTTTGATGCGATTGGGTTCGGCCTTTTTCTGGTGCCGAGTGGGTGAACCGTTTTGGCGTGAGCAATTTGGGTTCTAGAAAGGCGGACCGCTCGGAGCGGTTGCCTGGGGGAGCTTTTTTGCTGCTTAGCTAGCCCTGGGGGCTGCGCAGCGGGCTCGTCGCATCAAAGGATGTAGACGCAGTACGACTCTGAGAGTGGGCTGCTGGGCGGAATAGGGGGGGAGTCGGCGAGGGTCGCGAGAGTGGTTTCGACGGTGGTTTCGCTGACTTGAAAATCGAGGACGTAGAGGACGCTGAGGAGGGACGCCTGGGTTTTGGCGATGGTCGAGTGGGCGTCTGGGGTTTCGCTGATTTGCGAGTGCTTTTCCGAATCGTGCGGGCAGTCGGCCTTGGCGTGCTTGGGGGTGGCTTGTGTGTCGGTCGCGGTGGTTGAGCAGCAGCTGTGCATTTCTGCTGTCGCTGTGGCGGCTTCGTTCGCGAAGAGGTCAAGGCAGCAGCACAGCGGGTTGAAAATCGCTGTGATCAGAAGGATCGCTGTTGCTTTGACGCTGAGCATTGTGGGGAGTTGTGATAGAATTCGGAGTGTTTGTGAAGTCTATTTACGGTTGGGAGTTCATCTGTGTCTAACGGCGCGAATGGGGATTTGATTGAGGAAGAGGGGAAGTCGTGAGTAAGAGTAAGAGTGGGAGTGGGGTGATTTGAGGGGAGGGGCGACGGGGGTTGAATGTCGCTGGACATGGTGAGGGGCGAAGGAGTAGGTTGTTGAGAGTCTCTCTCTTTTATGTACGAAACCCACAATCAAGCGGTCTATGACTTATGTCAGATTCACAGTCTGTTGGATCGAGCGACCCTGGACGGTCTGCAGGCGAAGGTGGTGGATGGTAGCAAGTCGCTGGCTGAGTTTGTGGTGGACGAGGGAAAGGTGAGCCGGTCTGTATTTTTGGATACGGTGGCGAGCTATCTGGGTGTTGGGCGCTTGAAGGATGCTCCGTATGACATACCTGCTGAACTGATCGAGTTGATCGATCCGGCTTTGGCTCGGATGCATGGAGTGGTGCCGATCGAGGGCGGGGACAGACAGGTAACGATCGTGACGACTGATCCGTTTAACACGGGGGTGGTGGATGACGTGGCGTTTGCGGTGAATCGGGACGTGCGCTTGTTGTTGCTCGATCCGCGGGTGGTGGACGAGTTGCTCGACGTCTACTATCGTCCGAAGAACGTCGACTACACGGGGATTTTGGAAGAGATCGACTTGTCTGAGGTGGGTACTGAGGACGAGATGAGTCCGGACGATCTTTTGGGCATGGCGGGGGAGACGCCGATTATTCGTTTCGTCAATTTGGTTTTGGCTCAGGCGATTAAGGATAAGGCGTCCGATATTCACTTCGAGCCCTTTGAGAAGGAGTTCAAGATCCGCTATCGAATTGACGGGGCGCTCTATGAGATGTCGCCGCCTCCGCGGGAGTTGGCGGTGCCGATCATTTCTCGTGTGAAGGTTCTGGGTAATCTGAATATTGCGGAGCGTCGCGTGCCGCAGGACGGCAAGGTGCGTCTGGTGGTGGCCGGGAGGCATGTGGATTTGCGTGTATCCACTTTGCCGACACAGTTTGGCGAGAGCGTGGTGCTTCGCGTGCTTGACCAGGGGGCGACGCAGTTGGAGCTTGCTTCGCTCGGTATGCCGGACGACGTGTTGCAGTCGGTGGAGAAGGCGATCGCCCGTCCGAATGGGATTTTCATATCTATGGGTCCGACGGGGTCGGGCAAGACGACGACTTTGTATAGTTGTCTGAAGCGTTTGAACCAGGTGGATTCGAAGTTGATGACTGCGGAGGATCCGATCGAGTACGAGATCGACGGGATCATGCAGGTGGGGATCAACTCACACATCGGGCTGACCTTTGCGAGCGCCTTGAAGTCTTTTTTGCGTCAGGATCCGGACATCATAATGGTGGGGGAAATCCGTGATTTGGAGACGGCTCAGATAGCGATTCAGGCTTCTTTGACGGGTCATTTGGTGTTGAGCACTTTGCACACGAACGATGCGGCGGGGGCTGTGACGCGCTTGATGGATATGGGTGTGGAGCCGTTTTTGATTTCGTCGTCTTTGGAGGCGGTGCTGGCGCAGCGGCTTTTGCGGAAGATTTGCGGGAATTGTCGGCGGGCCTATTTGCCGGATACGGCTTTGCTGCAGCAACTGAATTTGGACGGGGATATATTAAGGCAGAAGGAGTTCTTCCAGGGCTCTGGCTGCGGCGCGTGCGCGAATACGGGCTACGCGGGGAGGCTGGGGATATTTGAGATGCTGGCGGTTTCTGAGTCGGTGAGGGAGTTGATAAGCGAGGGTCGTCCCGCGATGGCGATTCGCGAACAGGCCTTGAACGAGGGCATGCGTACTTTGCGCGAGGACGGGTTGCGCAACATTTTCACCGGTGTCACTTCGGTGGAAGAGGTGATACGTTACTCGTGATCTCTTTGTTTAGGAGGTCCGAGCAGTTATGTCGAAATTCAGATTCATCGCGATAGACGGAGAAGGGAAGGAGCGCAAAGGTGTGGTCGAGGCACCGTCGCGTCAGCAGGCGGTCAAGCAGATCCGTAGCTATGGTTTGACGCCTGCTAGGGTGACGGTGGTGCGTCCGGCCGGGGCGAATGATACGTCTGCCAGCGCGAAGGGAGGGGTATCGCCTCAAGCTGCGAAGAAGCCGATGTATATTGGGTCTGCGGTCAAGAAGAAGGTTTTGTCGGAGTTTACTCGAAAGCTAGCGACCTTGCTGCAGGCGGGGCTTACTTTGATACGATCTTTGGAGGTGCTTAAGGATCAGGAGAAGAACGTCGTGTTTCGTTGGATACAGAACAGTTTGGTTGAGAGTATCCAGTCTGGAAGTACGTTTTCCGATGCCTTGGCGAATTTTCCGAAGGAGTTTGATTTTCTCTACGTGAATATGGCTCGGGCCGGGGAGGCGAGCGGCATGCTTGAGGTGTCGCTGGCTCGATTGGCGACTTATCTGGAGAAGACCGAGCGCATGAAGTCGCGTCTGGCGTCGGCTATGACTTATCCTACTGTGGTGATGATTCTATCTAGCATCATCGTGATGGGGCTTCTCGTTTTTGTGGTGCCGAGTTTTAAGCAGATCTTCATCGACGAAATCGGCGAGGACAAGATGCCAATGCTTACGGTTTACGTTTTGATGGTGAGCGAGTTTCTGGTGGCCTATTGGTACGTGGTGATTGGCGCGGTGATCGGGCTGTTTGTTTTTAAGAAGTTGGTGGGGGCGACGAGTCCGGGGCGCAGCTTCTATGATTGGCTGAAGATCAAGCTTCCCGGCCTGGGCGATCTGTGCACGAAGATCTACGTGATACGGTTTTCGCGAACTCTGGGGACTTTGATTGAGAGCAGCGTGCCGATTTTGGAGGCTTTGCGGATTACGAGGGACGCTTGCGGCAACAAGCATGTGATGCTGGCGGTGGACAAGGTTCGCAATCGAGTTAAGGACGGCGAGGGGATCGCTTCGACTCTGACGGAGACGAAAATTTTCCCCACGATGGTGACGAGTATGGTCGAGGTGGGAGAGGAGACGGGCGACTTGCCGGAGATGCTGGGGCAGATCGCCGATGTCTACGACGAGGAGGTGGATAATTCGATATCCAGCCTGACTGCGATGATTCAGCCGCTGATGATCGTCTTTCTGGCGGCGGCCGTGGTGCTGATCGTGTTGGCGCTGTTTTTGCCGTTTCTTTCGATTATGCAGAGCTTCGGAAACGGGTAGTTGGGGGCGTGTCTTTCACCTCAGATTTCAGAAGAAAAGAATAGGGGCGGTCTTGCTATTGCCGATGGGGTCTAGACCTACGGGCTTAATTGTTTCGGGAGGCGACGGCTTTTTTAACGGCTTCGACGTCGAGTTTTGCGCCGGGGCGAATTTTGTTTTCGCTGAACCATTGGTAGCGGGTCTCGAGGGCGTAGAGCATGTCGTCGCGGATGGATTTCCGGGCGAGGGTGTCTTGGGGGTACATGGGATAGACTTCGCGCAGGACGCCGTCGGCGGTGAAGAATCCGATATCGATGGGGAAGTCTACGTTTTTCATCCAGTAGGACATTCTCTGGGGGGAAGTGTAGACGAAGAGCATGCCGTGGTCGTCGGCGATGCCTTCGCGCCCCATGAGGCCTTTGCGTTGCTCGCTTTGAGTGAGGGCGAGCTCGATGGTGAGGGTCTTGTCTCCGAGGCTTAGCTGAAAGGGACCTGCCTCGTTTTTGGCTGGGGTGTCCTTGCAGGAGGAGAGGAGGGCTGCGAGGCCGCAGAAAAGGAGGTAAAGGAAGGGAGTAAGTTTCGCTTTCATGCTGTTGGCGAAGTCTTTGGCTAGCTGCGGATGGAGCAAGCGAGAAGCGTATCGCTTCGATGTCCTAGCCCAAAAAGTTGCCAGGCCGTCGAGGGGGACGGCCTGGCAGGGTGGTGTGTGTGGGTGGGAGGGAAAAATTACTGAAGAAGAAGCTATTCATAGAAACCGTTGAGTTCAAGCGCTCATTTAGTCGTAAATATTGCCTAGAAAGAAAAGGGTAGGACAGTTAATGTCCTAGGTCGTGAGGTAAATTAGCCTCATGAACTCAATTAATCGACTCGAAGATACTTGGACCCCGCAGTGGGACCTTGGACTGCAGGATGAATTCGGCTTTTCGGAAATCGAAGAGCTTAGTGGGGATACTGAGCTTGTGACTGAGCGGCCGAATCCCTGGAAGATGGCCACTCGGGAGGTGTTGAATCGCCAGAGCTCGGTAGATCGCCGAATCGCGAGCGAGACGTCTAGTCTTGGCGATGTAATCAGCTTTTTCGAAAATCTTAGCTTGGAGGTCGCGAGCGATGAGTAGTCAGGAGAAGATGATTCTGTCGGCAGATAGCCGCAGCGAGAATATGATTCGTCGCTTGCTTGTCATTCCACAGTGGATACGGGATCGTCGCCAGCGTCGGATGCTGCTTGGATCAAGCGGTTGTTTGGTGAAGGCGACGGATTGGGTGTCGTGAGGAGACTCTTGGCTGGTCGTGGTGGCGAACCTTGTTAGGCTTTATCGAGTTGTATCCATTTTTCGGCGTCGATCTGTTCGGGACGGGCGGTAGGGTCGATGCCGATGTTGGTGAGTGAGTTGAGCCAGCGAGTGGCGGCATCCGTTTTTGCCTTACGGAGGAGGGAGGAAATTTGCTTGCGCCGCTGCTGGAAGACTTCGCGGATGAGCTGGATGCTTTCGGGGTGGAAGCGGTGGGGTGTGGTTTTTCTGCGGAGGTGGAGAAGGGTGGAGCCGACGTCGGGCTTGGGGTAGAAGCAGGAGCCGGAGACGTCGTGGCCAGGGAGAATGTCGAAGGCGGCGTGGAGGAAGATGCTGATGGCTCCGAATTGCTTGGTGCCGGCTTTGGCAGCGTAGCGTTGGGCGGCCTCTTTTTGCAGCATGAGAGTCATGACGCTGGGGAGTTGACTTTCGAGAACGGCAGCCATCCAAGGGGTGGAGATGGCGTAGGGGAGGTTGGCGACGATTTTGTATTCGGTATCTGGAGGCAGGTCGCCGAGAGGATGGTCGAGGGCGTCGCCTTTTATGAGGTGAAGATTGGGGGAGTCGGCGGCGAGGCGTGCGACGTGGGCGCCTAGTGTGGGGTCGAACTCGACGGCGTGCACGATGGCTCCGGCGTCGAGCAGGGCGCGGGTGAGGGTGCCGAGTCCGGGGCCTATTTCGACGACGTGGTCGCCGGGGGTGACTTGGGCGAGCTCGAGGGACTTGCGAACGATGTTTCCGTCGATGAGGAAGTTTTGCCCGAGTTGTTTTTTCGGGCGGTGTCCTAGCTGCTCGAGGAGTTCGCGGGTCTGTGAGGGAGAGAGTGGCACTGGAAAATAATTATGAATTATGAATTATGAATTAGGAATGGGGGAGTCGTGAGTTCTAAATTTTAATTCGTAATTGGAGCGTAGCGATTAGGCGGTGTGGAAGTCGGCGAGGAGTTGGGCGGTGTCGGGGGACTTCATGAGGGCTTCGCCGACGAGGATGGCTTTGGCTCCGCAGGCGCGGACGCGGGCGGCGTCTTCTTGGGTCCAGATGCCGGACTCTGAGATGGGGAGAACGTCGGCGGGAAATTGGGGTATGAGGCGTTCGGAGTAGGCGAGGTCGGTGGTGAATTTAGCGAGGTCGCGATTGTTGACGCCGATGATCTTGGCGTTTTGGGCGACGGCGCGTTCGAGCTCGGGCTCGGAGTGGATTTCGTAGAGGGAGTCGAGTCCGGCGAGGTCGGCGGCGCGACGGAGGGCGGTCATCTGATTGTCGGTGAGGGCGCGGACGATGATGAGGATGGCGGAGGCGCCGGCTTGGGCGGCTTCGAGGACTTGGATCGGGTGGATCATGAAGTCTTTGCGCAGGCAGGGGATGCCGTGGTTTTGAGAGCGGAATTTTTGGGTGACGGAGGAGAGGTCGGGCAGTTCTCCGCCGAAGTATTTGGTGTCGGTGAGGATGGAGAGGCAGTCGGCTCCAGCGGCGAGGTAGGTGTCGGCTTGCTCGATGGAGGGGCCGAGGTCTTTGATCTGGCCGGCGGAGGGGGAGCGGCGCTTGATCTCGGCGATGACGGCGAGTCCGGCGGGTGACTTGAGGGCGTTTAGGAAGGAGCCGCGTGCTGGGGCGTCTGCGACGAAGGCGGCGAGCTCGGAGTCGGCGACGGGGCGGATGCGGTCGGCGATTTCCTGGGCCTTCCAGTTCATGATTTCGGTGAGTTTGTCCATTTGTCTCGGGCGTTTTTGTGTGGGGAAGGTGTGGGGTTTGGGGGTGAATGCGAATGTATTTTTTGGGTGAGGATTGGCTAGGTAGTTGTTTTTTGAACCACCGATGACACTGAGATTGTGGAATCAGGCGAATAGGCTCGTTGAGGAGATTGGGTTGACTATCGTGGCGCGAGGCCGTTTGCCGCGGAGGGGAGTTTTTATTCGGGAATTGCTTTGGTGTGGTTGGGGCGGCTTGATTGGAGGGGTGAACGGTATTAAGAATTTGTTGGAAACGATGGCTCGTTTGCGGGGGCCGGGTGGGTGTCCTTGGGACATTGAACAGGATCATCAATCGCTTGCTCAGTGCTTGGTGGACGAGTGTAGCGAATTGTTGGAGACGATCGACAAACTGGACATGGACCACATGCGTGAGGAGTTGGGGGACGTGCTTTTGCAGGTGGTTTTCCATGCTCAGTTGGCGATGGAAGCGGGACATTTCGATTTCGACGCGGTGGCGGCGGAGATCAATGAGAAGCTGGTGCGGCGTCATCCGCATGTTTTCGGGGATGTCGACTTGAGTGATTCCGAAGCGGTTCTGAAGCAGTGGGACGAGATCAAGGCGACGGAGAAGGCGGGCAAGCCGGAGAGTGTCTCGCAATTTAAGGATCTGCCGCCTGCGTTACCTGCTTTGTTGTTTGCCTACGATGTCTTCAAGCAGATCAAGAAGAAGGCTTTGCCGGTTGGCGATTCTGTGGATATGGGGGCGATCGAGGCGATGGCTGCAGAGTTGGACGAGGAAGCTGCGGGGCATATTTTGTTCGAGATCGCGGCGGCTTGCAGGTTGAAGGGGATCGATCCGGAGAGCGCGTTGCGTAGGTTTGCGCGGCGGGTGATGGAGGAGACGGATGAAAGGGTGAAAGTAGTGAGTAGTGAGGAGTGAGTGGTGAAATGAGGAATCGCGTGACAAGCACGCTCCCACGGATTGGGTTGATGGAGTTTTATGAGTGAAGCGGAGAAATGGCGTGTTGTTTGGGTGGAGCCTTTTGTGAGGCATCTTTCCGGGGAGCGGCGTCTGTCGGCGTATACGGTTCGCAACTACGAGGCGGCTTTGGAGACGTTTTTCCAGTTTTTGGATACGGATTCGAAGTGGGGCGGAAATTTGGGCAAGGTATCGCTGCGCGAGGCTCGGGATTTCGTGATCGAGCAGCAGCGGCGGGTGTCGCGACGCACGCTGCACAACTATGTATCGGGGCTGCGGACGTTTTTTAAGTATTGGATTCGGCAGGGCAAGCTGGAGGCGAATCCGCTGGTGGGGCTAGTGTTGCCGAAGCTGCCGAAGAAGTTGCCGGCGTTTATGACGCAGAAGCAGGTGAAGCTGTTGCTGGACGGGCCGATGCTGTTGCTGGAGAACGAATCGATCACGGCGTTTCAGGCTTGGCGGGATCGGCTGGTTCTGGAGTTGCTTTACGGGGCGGGCTTTCGGGTGAGCGAGTTGTGCGGCTTGACGTATGGGCAGGTGAGTTTTGACGAGGGAGTGGCGCGCATCGTGGGGAAGGGCGGGAAGTCGCGGATTTGTCCGCTGGGTCGAGTTGCGATGGCGGTGCTGGACAAGTGGCGGCGGGAGTTCGCGGTGGGGACGGCCTTTGCGGATCCGGTGGTTTTGAGCAATCGGCGGGTGAAGTGGACGCCGCGCGGGGTGCAGCTGCTTTTGAAGAAGTATTTGGCCTTGGCGGATTTGCCGATGGATTTGACGCCTCACAAGATTCGCCATTCGTATGCGACGCACTTGCTGGACAATGGGGCGGACTTGCGGCTGGTGCAGGAGCTTCTGGGACATGCGAAGCTCTCGACGACGCAGATCTACACGCATGTGAATATCGGGCGTCTGAAGGAGGCGTTTGACCAGGCTCACCCTCGGGCGTGAGCGATAAAGCGGGTTTAGGCGGACGAATTTGAGTTATTGCAATGTCTTTATGAGAAACGGATTGCCAGTTGGGGTTGGATTCGTGTCCTAGTGCGTACCCATGCCTTCCTCTCCTAAAAATAAGGGCAAGCGCCCCCCCACGCTTGCTGACGTAGGTCGCGCCGCCGGAGTTTCCGCGATGGCGGTGTCGGCGGTTCTCAACGGTTCAAATTCTTCTGTCCGAATTTCGGAGGAGACTCAGCGACGGATCCGCAAGGCGGCTACGGAGCTGAACTATCGACCGAATATCGCGGCTCGGGCTTTGGTGAATCGTCGGATGAACACGATAGGCACTTTCATCGTAGTGGAGGGGAACGAGTTGAATCACTACTTTTTGGAGGTGTTTAACGGGATTATCGAGGGGACGACTAAGTTTAAGCAGAACGTGACGGTTTTCACTTTGGAGACTTGGTCGGATGCGAAGGCTCAGCTTGAGCGTGCGTTTGACGGGCGTATCGATGGGATGATTTTGATCGCGCCTGTGATTACGAACGAGTTTTCCAAGGGGCTGGATCCTAATATGCCGTGTGTGTCTTTGCATGCGAATGCGGACATCGATGGGCTGGTGAATCTCGAGTCGGATGAGGAGAAGGGCGCTTACGATATGGTGAAGCTTCTGACGGAGAAGGGGCATCGCCGCATCATGCATTTCAGCGGTCCGCGCGGATTGATCGGGGTGGAGCGTCGTATCACTGGCTATCGTCGCGCTTTGAAGGAGGCGGGAGTGGAGCCGGACGAAGAATTGCTGAAGTCGATGGCGTACAGCGACATCGAAGCTCGTGATGTAATGAAAAACTGGTTACGTGATAATCCTAGGGATGCGTTGCCGGATGCGATTTTTTGCGCGAATGACTCGATGGCGCTGGGTTGTATCGAAGCTTTGGCGGCTAAGGATATTCGCGTACCGGAGGATATTTCGGTTTGCGGATTTGACGATACTTTGGTGGCTCGGGTTACGGTTCCGACTTTGACGACGGTTCGCCAGCCGCTTCGCGAGATGGGCATGGAGGCGGTATCGATTTTGATGAGTCAGATCGATGAAAAGGATGATGACGAGCAGGGGAAGTCGCGGACGATCGTTTATCCGACCGAGATTGTTGAACGGAAGTCGGTGGGGGAGAGGGAGTAGTGAGTAGTGAGTAGTGAGTAGTGAGTGGTGAATTGCTCGAGGGGGATCGGGTTGAGGATCGCGTGACATGCACGTATCTCGTCACCTTGTTCTTCAAGTGTTGTTTAGCTCGGTATCCACAGGATCGGGCTAGTGGGAATCGCGTGACAAGCACGCTCCCAATCCGAGCTAAACACCGCCCTACGGGGAAGGGTTAGTGGGTGGTGACTTTTGCGGTGGCGGTTTTTAGGCCGTTGGCTTTGGCGGTGATTGTAATGGTGCCGCCACTACCGTTCTTGGGACGAGCGATTAGCTGAGCCTTGCCGTAGAAGAGTTTTCTGGTGGGCGAGCTGAAGCTGACGAAGGAGCGTTGGTCTCCGTTTCCGGTGGCTTGGAAGGTGCCGGCTCCTTCGACGGTGAAGGTGATATCGTGGTCGGCGAGCGGGCAGGGGCGGCCTTGGGCGTCGATGGCTTCGGCGGTGACGTAGACGAGATCTTGTCCGTCGGCGGCGACTTGTTTGCGCTCGGGAGTCAGGCGGATGGCTATGGGATCTCCGGTGGTTTCTACGATGGATTCGCCGATTACAGCTCCGTCCTTGTAGGCGACTGCATTGAGCACGCCGGGCTGATAGGCGACTTGGTTCCAGCGGAGGCGATAGTCGTAGGTGACGTCGTAGTAGTCGTTGGTGGTTGGCTTAGAGAAGACGCGGAAATCTTTGAGTCCCGGGCGGGCGTCGCCTGTTTTTTCTGTGAAGGTCAGGCGGAGGTAGCGGGCTTGTATATCCACTGGGTGGAGAATGCGTTGGGTGCCTTGCCATGGCATGAGCTCGGTGGTGGGCTTTTGGACGATAGTGGTCCAGTTTTTGCCGTTGGTGGAGGCTTCTATGGTATAGGCGAAAAGGTGCTCCTTGTTGTTTGTATCCAATTGTAGGTGACGAATCGGCGAGGACTTGCCGAGGTCGAGAGTCCAGGAGGGGGTGGCGTCGGAGGAGTCGGCGGTCCAGGCGGAATCTAGGTTGTCGTCGAGGGCGGCGCTTGGGTTTTGGCCGGAGGATGCGGATGCGGTCGCTTCTAGGGCGAGGTTTTCTGGGTGGGTGGGGCGGTCGCCTTTGGAGCGCTTGCCGAGTGATTTTCCGTTGAGGAAGAGTTCGGCGGAGTCGCCGTTTGTGTAGACGAAGACGGGGACGTTTTTGCCTTCGCGTCCTTCCCAGTTCCAGTGTGGGAGGATGTGGATTGTATTCACATTTTCACGCCAATGGGCGCGGTAGAGGAAGAAGCGGTCTTTTAGGAATCCGCAGAGGTCGACGATGCCGAAGTAGGAGGAACGGGAATCGGCGTCGTGCGGAGTGGGCTCGCCGATGTAGTCGAAGCCGGTCCAGACGAATTCTCCGGCGACATAGGAGTCGTTTTCCATGTATTCAAATTCTTGATCGGCGACGTCGGACCAGAAGGCGGCGTTGAGGTCGTAGGAGGAAATTTCGTAGGAGGGGCCGTAGTCGGCGGTGCGGGTGGGGAGCTCGGGGTCGTAATAGCCGCGGGTGCTGACAGCGGAGGCCGACTCGGAGTAGATGATGGCTTTTTCAGGCCACACGGAGCGGTAGCGGGCGTAGCGGCGGGCGTAGTTCCAGCCCATGAGGTCGAGGGTGGCGAAGTTTTTGCCATCGACGAGGCGGGGAATGTGTCCGGCGGTGGTGATGGGGCGGTGGGCGTCGATGGAGCGGGCGAGGCCGGCCATCATGGCGACGCGTTCCGGGGTGATGCCTTCTTGTTCGTCACCGCCGCCGACTTCGTTGCCGATGGACCAGACGACGACGGAGGGGTGGTTTCGGTCGCGCAGGAGGGTGTTGCGAATGTGGCGGTAGGCGAAGGGGGCGAGGGGCGGAGTGAGATCGTCGCGTCCGGCGGTCCAGGCCCACTTATCGAAGACTTCGTCCCAGACGACGAGTCCGAGCTCGTCGCAGAGCTCGAGCAGTTCTTCGGCGGGAGGGTTGTGCGAGGCGCGGATGGCGTTGACTCCCATTTCCATCATGATTTCGAGTTGGCGTTTTTGGGCGTAGCGATTGAAGGCCATGCCGAGTGGGCCGAGGTCGGAGTGGAGGTTGACGCCATTGAGCTGGATACGGCGGCCGTTTAGGTGGAAGCCGTCGTCGGCTGTGAAGGCGAAGGTGCGGAAACCGAAGCGGGTGGATTGCGTGTCGAGGAGTTTTCCGTCGGAGTCGAGAAGGCGCACTTGGGCGGTGTAGCGTTTGGGGGAGTTGACGTCCCAGAGGTAGGGGGTGGATACGTGGAAGGAGAGTTCGCGTTGGGAGGTTGCTCCAGGTGTGGTTTCAGTTTCGAGTGTTTTAGTGGCGACGGTGTCGCCATCGGGGTCGAGGAGGCTTGCTTCGATGCTGATGGGCGAATTTGCCTCGGTGTGATTTTCGATGGCTAAGGAGAGCGTGGCGTTTTCGGGCGGAAGTCCGAGGAGTTCGTCGCCGTCGGTGGTGACTCCGAGACCCCAGTTGGCGATGTGGATGGGGTTTTCGAAGGAGAGGGTGACTTTTCGGTAGAGTCCGGCGCCGGGGTACCAGCGGGAGGACCATTTGCGTGTGTCGAGTTTGACGGCGAGGATGTTGGCTTGGCCGGGTTTGGCGTGTTCTGTGAGGTCGATGCGGAAGGGGGTGTATCCGTAATCCCATGACCCGACTTCTTGGCCGTTTAAGTAGATGGTGGGAAAGGCCATGGCTCCGTCGAAATCAAGGTAGACGCGTTGGCCGGCGGCGGTGGCGGGGATGTCGAGTTCGGCACGGTACCAGCCGATGCCTTGCCAGGGGAGTTTTCCGGTGCCGCCGTGGGCATCGGGGTCGAAGGGGCCTGCAGCTGCCCAGTCGTGGGGAACTTGGACGGGGGTGCCGGAGAAGGTTGCGGAGTCGAGGGTGTCGTCGGGGGTGGGGAGGTCGCCGAGGTGGAAGAGCCAGCCGTCGGTGAGAACTTGGGGAGAGGCTGGTTGAGTCCAACCTGTGGCGGCGTTGGTCGCCAGGAAGAAGGCGAGAGTGGCGAGGGGGGTGAATTTGCGAAGGGGGTTGCGCATGACGGTAAGGTTTAGTTTAGCGATAAATTGGGTGTCAAGTGTGGTTGAAGGAATGGGAGAGAGCTTGTGTTCTTTTGCCCACGAATTTCACGAATGATCTCGAATTGTTTTTAAGGGGTGAGTTTGGGGGTGGTTTTTTTTTTACCCACAGATAACTCAGATTGGCACAGATGGTTCTTCGGACAGTTGGGATTGGGGGATTTTGTGAGAATGAGGGAATCGCGTGCTCCTGCCTTCGCCAAAGCTTTGGCGGACTTGCATGATTGCTCCTAGCTACTGGTGGAGGAGGGGTGCTGGAAGAGGTAGCCTTGGGCGAGGGTAGTGAAGGTTTGGATTTGGTTATCGGTCCAGGCTTGGTCTTGGTGGAGTTCGGTGGCGAGGAGTTGGGCTACGCGGGGGGCGGACTCGATGGCGGCTTGGGCGTCGAGGAGGAGGGCGCGGGTGCGGCGGGCGAGGACGTCTTCGACGGTGCGGGCCATTTCGTGGCGGGCGTGGTGGATGACTTCGGCTTCTTGGTAGGGAAGGCGCGGGTGGAGGGGGGCGGCGGATTCGGGTTGTTGTTGGATGATAGAGTGGATTTTTGCGGATTCGGTGCCGTAGGGGGCGAGGTTGGGCTCCGGGATTTTTTCGGTGGTGGAGCCGAAAATGGGTAGGGTTTTGGTGGCGCAGGGATTCTCTTCGATGCCGGTGACGATTTCGATGTGGTCGACGACGTCTTCGGCCATCTTGCGGTAGGTAGTCCATTTGCCGCCGGTGACGGTGAGGAGTCCGGATTCGGAAATGAGGATGGTGTGGTCGCGTGAGAGGGCGGCGGTGTTTGAGGCGTCGCCCGATTTTACGAGAGGGCGGAGTCCGGCGTAGATGGAGAGGACGTCTTCGGGTTTTGGGTCGTGGGCGAGGTATTTGGCGGCGTGCTCCATGATGAAGTCGCGCTCGGATTGGAGGGCGCGGGGTTCGAGGGACTTTTCGGGAAGGGGGGTGTCGGTGGTGCCGACGACGACGCGGTCGTGCCAGGGCACGGCGAAGAGGACGCGTCCGTCGTCGGTTTTTGGGACCATGATGGCGGCGTCGTTGGGGAGAAACTTTTTTGGCAGGACGATGTGGATGCCTTGGGAGGCGGAGATGATTTCGGGGGCTTGGGGTTCGTCTTGTCGGCGTAGTTGGTCTGCGAATACGCCAGTAGCGTTGACGACGGCCTTGGCGAGGATTTCGAATTGGTCTCCGGTTTCGGTGTCTTCGGCGAGGATGCCTTGGACTTGGCCGTCGTCGGTTTTGAGGAGCCCGACGCATTTGGTGTAGTTTGCGAGGGTGGCTCCGTGCTGGACGGCGGTTTGGGCGAGGTTGATGGCGAGTCGGGAGTCGTCGAACTGTCCGTCGTGGTAGACGACGGCTCCGGTGAGGCCTTCGGTCTCGATGGTGGGAATGCGTTCGAGGGTTTCCTCGAGGTTGAGGATTTGGGAGGGGGCGAGTCCGAGGTTTCCGGCGAGGGCGTCGTAGACTTTCATGCCGACGCCGTAGAAGGGGCCTTCCCACCATTTGTAGTTGGGGATGACGAAGGCCATGTCGTGAACGAGGTGGGGGGCGTTGCGGTAGAGGAGGCCGCGTTCGCGGAGGGCTTCGAGGACGAGGGAGACGTTTCCTTGGCGGAGGTAGCGGACGCCGCCGTGGACGAGCTTGGTGGAGCGGGAGGAGGTGCCTTTGGCGAAGTCGGCCTGCTCGACGAGGGCGATGGAGTGTCCGCGCGAGGCGGCGTCGACTGCGGTGCCGAGACCGGTGGCTCCTCCGCCGACGATGAGGATGTCGAAGGGAGCGGTTTGGGAGCGGAGGGTGGCGAGGGCGGTTTGGCGGTTCATTATTAAGGATGAAGGGTGAGGGATGAAAGGGAGACGTGAAGGGGAGAGAGGGAGTGGGGGTTAGGTTTTGGTAGTGATGCGGCGGCGGATGCGGGAGAGGGCGACGGGGGTGATGCCGAGGTAGAGGGCGATGTCGTTTTGGGTGACGCGGCCAAACCACTTGGGGGCTCGGCGTTGGAGGGAAAGGTAGCGTTGTTCGGGCTTGAGGCAAAGGAACTCGTACTCGCGGCGTTCCTTTTTAACGGCGAGTGAAATGAGCGTTTGGACGACGTCGGTGGAGAGTTGGAGGTCGGCGGCGTCTTGAAGGGTTTGGAATTCGAAGCGGAGGAGTTGACAGTCTTCGAGGGCGATGAGGCTGAAGGGGCTTGGGGTGTCTCGGGCGGCGGATTGGAGGCTGCCGATGATGTCGGTTTCTGTAATGAAGGACTTGATACGCTCGGAGCCGTTTTCTTGAAGGTAGTAGGCTTTGAGAGTGCCGTGGACTACGTAGGCGAGGCGTTGCTCGGGCTCGCCTTGACGAAATAGGTGCTGGCCTTTGGCGAGGGCTGCGGGGGAAGCGTGTTGGGCTAGGAATTCCGGCAGGCGCATATGTGGGGTATTTTGTGGGCGATTTCTTAACTTGGGTTAAGGCGAATTCTGGGCGGGCAGAGTAGGATGCCTGGATGAAGCAGACAGGTATCTTAGGCAAAGGAGGCGTATTGTGGAGTTAAAAGGGAAACGTATCGTAGTGACGGGCGGGACGTCAGGAGTGGGTAGGGCTTTGGTTGAGGAGTTGGCTCGGGAGAACGAGCTGCTGGTTATCGCGAGAGGAAGCGAACGGTTGGCGGAATTGGGAGCGTGTTATGGAAATGTGGATACGCTGGCTTGTGATTTGTCGGACATGGAGGACTCGCGCGAGATCGATCGGTCGGCTGGGCGATTTGGCGATGTCGGCGGGTCGAGGGAAGGGGAAGATCTTGGCGAAGGAGGCGGCTCGGGAGTTGATCGAGTGTTTGGTGGAGGAACGTCGGGAAATGAGTATCGGGAAGGCTCGACTGCTGGGGGCGATTTTTCGGATTTGGCCGGGGCTGGCTTATCGGATTTTGCGGGATGCGTGAGTGAGGTGAGGGTAGAATAGTGAGGAGTAAATGGGCGGTGAAATGGTCGGGTTGTATCTTTTTTTACCACAGATGGACGCAGATTAACGCTGATGTAGACTCTTGTGTTTGGTGTCGGTCATGGGATTGCTCTGATGAGCGTGTTGGGGTGTTTTAGTGGGAGGTGATTGGTTTTAGTTTTTTGCCCACCTTTGGATGGAGCTCAGGATTCATTGACGAATCTCACGAAGGGGCCTGAATGAGTTCGGGGAGGGACTGAGTGGGATGTTTGGTTAGGGGTGATGGAATTTGGGCATGAAAAAACGTTAGCGGGTGGGCTAGCGTTTTTGTGGGGAGAAAGCTGTGGGTTGAGCCTGCAGTGGGGTCGCGGGCTAAAGCACCGCGCTACTTTTTATATTTGTTGCGGAGGATTGTGCGGGAGGAGGAGCCGTCTAGGGTGATTTCCTTAACTGCGAGGGAGATGCGGTTTTCGGGGTCGAGGGCGTTCCAGTAGAGCTCGAGGGTTTTCTCGGCGGTGGTGGCGAGGGGGAGGAGAATCGGGTCTACATTAAATGTAGGGAGAGGGTTGCCGTCGTCCATATAGGTGGTGAGGCCGTAGCCGATGCCGGTGGCTGGTTCCTGCGGATAGTAGTAGTGACGGTCTGAGTAGGTGGGGTTGATCTTGTTGGCCTTGAGGATGGAGAGGGCGATTTCTGGGGAGTCGCCGCGGAGGTCGAGCATACCCGTGATGCGTGGTGTGTAGTTGGGGGCGTCGGGCTCGCGGTCGCGGACGGAGAGGGCCTGGCGCATGGACTTGCCGGCGGCGAGTCCGTCGCAGAGGGTGCGGGTTTGGTCGCCGTTCGAGACGAGGAACTGGCCGGGCAGCTCGAGCATGGCTTCGTAGATGATGAGGCTGGGGTCTTCGACTTTGGAGGGATCGAAGGGCTCGGTACTGAGGGTGGCGCCGTCGAGCGAGAACTGGCGGTTGCGGGAGTTGGGGCTGCGTCCCATGATCCAGTAGACTTGTTGCCAAGCGTCGCCTGAGGTGGACTTGCCGATGACGAGTCCGCGGCCCGGGTAGGGGTTGGCGGCGACGTGCGATTGGAGGGTGGCGGATGCGGTTTCGATGGCGCTCATAGTAGGGGATTGAGGGATAGGAGTGGGGCGGTTTGAAGCAATGTTTTTGTAGGCTTAGGCGGATGGAGCGTGGCGCTTAGTGGTATGAGTAGAATTCGGCCTAGGATGAGTAGTAGATTGAGGGCGAATTGGGATTTTTCGTTTATCTCGAAGAATCTCTAAAGGGGGTGATCGCCCCTTCCGATAGAAAAGGTCCCTAGAGATGCTCTAAGGAGTGTCTTTGTTATGCAGTCAGTGAATCCAAAAAGGTATTTTCGTAGTGTTGTTTTGACTACTGTCGCCTGTATCTGCGCGATGGGAGTCGGATTCGGGCAGGAGTTGGCGACGCTGGAGGCGGAGTTGATACCGGGCGAGTTGTCGATCGATCCGGCGACGGTGGCGGGTCCGTTTTTGCCGATCACGGGCAATGGGGTAACGACGGGAAATATTCAGACGGACGGGGTGATATTTCAGTTGGAGGGAATTCGGGTGGTCGACTTGAACGCGGACGGGCTTGGCTTCACCTTGACGGCTGTTCCGACGAGCTTGACGACGCCTGGGCAGGGGCAGCCTCAGAAGCGGGAGCTTACTCTCGGAACTGTGCCGGGATTCTATAATTCGAGTGATCCGGTGAATACGGATATTCCGGTGACGGATTCGAGCAGCTTAACCTATTTGATCGGGGATGGCGGCGAGTTTTTCGTCGATTACGAAGTGCGTTATGACATCCCGAAGTTTGTCGTGGAAGGTATGTATACTGGTACGATCGCCTTCAGCGTGGCGGCTCAGTAGGTTACCGAGCCGCGGCTCGGGTAGGGATTGGTAGCGACGTGTGACTGTAGTGTGAAGGAAGCAATTTCTGAAGCGCTCAGAGTTGTCTTGGAGGGATGGGTTGCTGCTAGAATGAAGCAGCTTTTTTCTTTTACGGGTGCGATGGGCACGCTTCGGAGTCGAAGCGAGAATAGGAGGGCATGTCTTATCGTTTGAACTTGAGGTCGCGAGAGCGGGCGGTCCAACCGTTTTCAGAATGGGGCTTCGGCAAAATAGGATGTCTAGCGAAGTCGGAAGAATTTTCCGTTTCGAAGAATTTATCCCGCTGCGGGCTGGATCTGTCCCTCTTGGGGTGGAGCGGTGGGGTCGATTTGGGGCATGCTTTGCCCCGAAATGAAGATCCTGACTTATCTTAACTATTTAGCGAACCACCGATTTGCTTTCCGCAGACTCGTATTTGGGGCAGCTGCTTTTGGAACCGTCTCAGTTGGCTGGACTCAAAAGGGTGAATCCGAGTTCGAGGACGACGCGTTCGAGCTGGATGCAGTCGTTGTAACAGCGGCCGGCTTCGAACAGGGAATTGCGCAGGCTCCGGCCAGCATATCGGTCTTAACCTCTACGGACCTGGGAATGACTCGTATTAACAGCCTCGCTGACGCGTTGGCAACGATCGAGGGGATCGACGTAGGCGCCTCCTCTGGAAAGACCGGTGGTCTCAACATCAGCATGCGTGGGATGCCAAGTGATTACACCTTGGTGCTTGTCGACGGTCGCCGTCAAAATGCGGCTGGCAACATCACTCCGAATGGATTTGGCGATACTTCGAGCAGTTTCTTGCCTCCCGCTGCGGCGATCGATCGTATCGAGGTCATCCGCGGACCGATGTCGACTCTCTATGGCTCGGACGCAATGGGCGGAGTGGTAAACATCATCACCCGCCGTGGCGAGAGCGCTTGGAGCGGGAGCGTGACGGCGGGCGGAACGCTGCAAGGGGATTCGGATTTCGGAAATGCGAGCGAGAGTAATTTTTACGCGACTGGTCCGTTGGTCGCGGATAAGCTAGGACTGACGCTACGGGGCAGCTTATTCAACCGTGAGGCGTCTGACTTAAGCTACCTCGACGAAGATGGTGAAGAGCTTGAAGTGAGCAAGCGCGGCCCCAGCCCTGTCGCGGCGGACATCTATACCGCAGGGGCTCGTTTGAACTTCCTTGGAAACCGCGACCACGATCTATGGTTTGATGCCGACTATTATTGGCAAACTTACGATAACTCTCAATCCCAGCTCGGCACCTTGGGCGTGCGTGGGTATGCGGAGGAGCTGAAGTTTAACCGCAATCAATTCACGGTGGCTCATACTTGGAGGCTCGGTGACGTACAGTTGGAATCCAGCTTGATGAAGAACGAAACCGAGACGATCGGCCGTATTACTCCTGCGGGTACACCAGGCAAGGAAACTGGCAGCCCTCGCGATTTGACGAACGAGAATATCGTGTTTGATGTGAAGGCTCTGGTAAACACTTGGGAATCGCATTCGCTAGTGATCGGCGGCCAGTGGTGGGACGCTGAGATGGTGGATGGAGTTGCTCCCGAGGCTTACCAGCAGACACAGTGGGCGCTCTTTCTGGAGGACGAGTGGAAGCTAACTGAATCGCTACGGTTGACATTGGGCGCCCGGCTTGACGACCACAGCCAGTTCGGCCAGCACGCCAGTCCACGTGCTTACGCCGTATGGAACGCTACGCCTCAGTGGTCCTTCAAAGGTGGCGTGAGCAAGGGTTTCAAAGTTCCACGTCTCGATCAGATCGCAGACGGCATCATTGGTTTCACGGGACAGGGGACGATTCCTAACATCGGTTCTCCGGACCTCAAGCCTGAGACAAGCGTGACAACTGAATTTGTTGCAATGTACGACAATCTTGAGGGCTTTCGGGCCGGTGTGACACTTTTTCACAATTCCTTTGACGACAAGATCGCTCGCGGTCCCGGCTTGCCAAATGCGACGTGGGCCTCTGAACCAAATCGTCCCGGTTCGGTAGACTATGGATATTGGCCATTGGTGGACGAGTTTTCCCAGTCGATCAATGTAGACAAGGCTGAGACCCGAGGCATCGAAGCGACCACGCGTTTCGATTTCAATCGGGACTGGTCGTTGAATGCCAACTACACGTACACTGAAAGCGAGCAGAAGAGTGGCTCGAGCGCGGGGCAACCTTTGTATTCAACTCCTGAACACATGCTCAATGGCCGCTTGAAGTGGGTCGCTGGTGAAAACTACTCCTTCTGGCTTAGCGGCGAATATCGTAGCGAACGCTATCGTTCGCCTGATCGCAGAGCTACTTCGACAGCGAAGGAGACTTGGGGCAACTACCGTGCTTACAGCTTGTTTCACTTAGGAGGAAACTGGGATATCAACGAGTCGCTGACTCTGAACGCCACTATCTACAACCTCTTCGACAAGAACTTCGTAGACTACCGTCCTTACGTGAGCAATACGAGCACTGGAGCAATTAGCTATACGAATCTGTACGCCAACAACCAAGAACCGCGTCGACTCTGGTTGACCGCGACGTACAGTTTCTAAGGCGCTAGCCAGCGCTCTTGTCGCACTCATTTTTCGAAAGGCCAGCCTGTGAAGGTTGGCCTTTTTTTGTTTTCCAGTCGGCTGGGGTCCTCGATTAGGCTAGTAGTTGGCGGGCTTGGGAGCTTAGCAGGAATCCGTTCTTGGTTTGGAATAAGGCAGCGAGGGAGCGTTTTTCGGCGAAAGCGAGCCCTGTTTTAGCACCCTGTAAATAGAGGGCGGTGGCGTAAGCGTCGGCTTTCATACAATTGTCATGAAAAACGGATACGCTTAGGATTTTGTCCGCTTCGTCCTGCTGAATCGGGGAGACGATATGAGCGACCACTTGTGCCCCGCATTGGGCGTATCGAAGGTAGTTGGCCGAAGTCGCGACCGATAAGCCGCAGAGGGCGACCTGGGCTTTCGGTAAGTCGACGTTTGAATCGGGTGGTAGCTCGATTTCGTAGAGCCAAGGGGTGCCATCCGGCTTGCAGCCAAGGCCTTTTGCTTCGCCTCCGATCTCGAAGAGGTAGTTTTTGAGCCCGAGTTCGCGAAGGCGTTGGCAGACTAGATCGACGGCGAAGCCTTTGGCTATGGAACACAGGTCGATCGTCAGGTCACCCGGCTGGTAGACGGAGAGCGTTTCAGTAGCAAGTTGAACGCTTTGGAATCCTGCTTGGGCAAAAGCGCTTTTCACCTCTTTCGAAGAGTAGGAGTATCCAGAGAAATGTGACGGACCAAATCCAAGCAGATCGATGGCTTGAGCGAAGGTCGGGTCGTAGGCCCCGGATGTTTCTTGAGCAATGGAGAGGGCGTTCTGGAGGACGTGAAAGGCTTCGGGGCGAAACGCGAGCCAAGAGTCGGACGGAGCGCGTTCGTAGCGTCGGAGATCGGAGTCGTTTTCCCATGGGCTCATTTGGGAAATGACGGTATCCAATGATTGGATAATCGACTGCTCGATGGCATGAAGATCGACCGGCTGCGAGGTGGAGAATTTGGCCGCCCAATGGGTTCCCATCGTCTTGCCGGAAAGGGCGTGCAACTGCCAGTCGCTACGAAAGGCTCCTTCGCGGGCAGAACTGATGTCTGTCGGGATGAATACGAACGGTTCTGGCGGGATGGGACTCACGGCGGAGTTGAGTTGGATTTTATGGCTCGCCTTGGAAAGCGAGATCGCCCTCCCTGGCTGTTAGGGAAGGCGATTGCAAAGAGGTTCGTTTTCGAGGGAGCTTAATCGGGCAAGACTTCGACGGTGAGGGTGTAGCTGGCGCTGCGCTTTAGGGGAATGCCGTGGAAATCGGCTCCGGCGATGTTCGCGCTAGCGTTGATCCAGTAGCGGCCCGCTTGCGGCCATTCGATTTCGACGAGTCCGTCCTCGCCGCTTACGAAGGTTAAGTCTCCGGCTTCGTTGCGAAAGCGGTCGTTTCCTTGCACGACGGTGACTTCGACGCCGGCGGTGGGTTTTCCGTTCAGGAGAACGCGGAAGGACGCTGATTCGCCGGTGAACAAGTCGTTCGGGTGAGTTTTGAACTCGAATTCGAGGCCTTTTCCTGAAACGGCGATTTCGCTGGGGGCTCCGCTGGTGACGATGGTTTCGACGCGGCTGGCATTTTCGCGGAGTTGGAGCTTATCCATGGAGGCGAGGTCCATGGCGGCGAATTCCTCGGCCGTGCCACGCTTGCGCTTGCGCTCGCCGTCTTCTTCCCAGGAGGCGAACATGCCCGAGCGGCCGCTGAAGATGCGGTAGCTGCCGTTTGCTTCGAGTTGAAGTTCGAAGGTGCTGCGGATCTTGCCTTGGGCGGCGCTGTGCTTTTCTAGCGCTTGGCCCGATGGTCCCAGCACGGTGATATTGTCGAGGGCGATTGCGTGGTGGTTGGGGAAGTAGAGGTTGTTCGATATGGCTGCTTCCACGGAGATCCACTGGTCCTCGCCGGAGAGGATGGAGGTTGAGGGCAGGATCCATTGGCGATGGGCGAGGGCGCTGGTGGCGATTGCGGCGAGGGTTGTGGCGAGAGCGATTTTCTTGAGTGTTTTCATAATGGGTCGATGGATCGAAGGTGTATTAGGTGTGCTGGCGGTTGTATTCAAATTTCTAGGATTGGATTATTCGGATATGTTTAGAGTAACCTTGCCGAGTTCCCGCTCTCCGTTGGCTTCTCCTTGGAGCGATGGATTTTCCGTCCATTGGAAGGGAATGCGCAGAAGCTCTCGGCCGCCGACTTCGCGGGAGGCTTCGACGACAAAGTAGTACTCTCCGGTGCGGCGCTCGGCCATCGCGGTTTGGTCGAGGTCGATGCTTAGCTCGTGCGTGCCGACGGGTTTGGTTGGGCCGGTGACACCGTCGACTGGCAGCTCTAAAGAGCGGCCGCCCTTGCGCCACCATTGGCGAAGGTCTTTGAGCCAAGTCTCGCCTTCGCGGTCGGCCATTTCAGTGTCGTACCAGACGGCTAGGTTGGCGACGAGTTGGCGTTCTTCCGATTCGATCCACGCTGCGACGTAGGGGCGGTGGTATTCGGCGACGTCGAGGCGAGGGATCTCGATGGAGGTGGTCAGTTGTCCTGCGTGGAGTCCGGCTACGCTGGGCAGGGACAGGGTGGCGAGAATCTTAAGGGTGCGGTCTTTCATGGTTCGGTGTAAGTCTGTGGGGGGCTCCGTTCAGTGAACGAAGATGGCGATGACGATGAAGGGAATGAGGAATCCAGCGGCGACGATGGGCCATGTGCTGGGGCGGCGTTTGGCATGAACCCAGAGCAAGGCGAGGCCGGTGAGGCAGAAGATGACGCAAGCGACGGAGAAGATATCCATGTAGAGAACCCACGCGGCCCCGGTGTTGCGTCCCTTGTGGAGGTCGTTGAGGTAGGCGATGAATCCGCGGGTGGTTTTTTCGTAGACGATTTCGCCGGTTTCGCGGTCGATACTCATCCATGCGTCACCGCCCGGACGTGGAAGGTCGAGATAGATATCGACGTCTGACCACTCGTAGGCACGACCACCCACGGCGACGTCGAGCTCCTGGTCTATCCAGAGACGCAGCTCGCGCGGGAGGGCTTTCTTCTGATCGAGCGTCTCGCCATCTTGGTAGCGAATTTGCTCGAGCAAGCCAGGGGGGAGCTCGACCGTGTTTTCGGATATGCTCGGGGTGGCTTTGATCTGCCCTGCGTGGTTGAGGGTAATGCCTGTGATCGCGAAAAGGATCATGGCGACGAGACAGATGGCGCTGCTCACCCAGTGCCAAATATAGAACTGCTTGGTCCAGTAGGCTTTTCGGGACTTGGACTTTCCTTTTGGGCGCGGTGGAGCTGGTGTATCGGTCGGCATCGAAGCAAGACAGGCGTGCGGGCGCGGGCTAGTCGGTGACTAGCGTTGCTTTTCCGTACGAGACAAGGCTTTCGCTCGCTCTAGGGGGCGAACAACAGCGGAGCCAGTGTGTTTGCTTGGATGGTAGGTATTTGACATTTTACGGTGTGGAAAAGCGGGACGAGTTTCTGTTGTTTTGCCCGAGCGGAATGCAGGGGGTGTCGAGAGTAGAAAAAATGTGAGCGCTTGACCACTCCGAGACGGATTATTGGCGCCCGCAGAGGGATTTTCCGAAGGGAGTTGGTTTTTATAGGTTAGGTTTTGGAAGTGAGGTGGCATAAAAAAACGCTCGCTGGGTGGGCGAGCGTTTACGAGAAAAGTAGGATTGTTTGCGGTCTAGGTCGGCCTCTACCAATCGCTTAAGCTTTGGATATGGTCGGGGATAGGTGTTTCAGGGGGTAGACCCGGGTCTGGGATAGGGGTGGCGAATCCGGTTTGGGTGGGGATGACGCCGGCCCAGTGGGGACCGGAGTGGTCTGACTCGATGTCGGAGGGCGGGCCGGAGCGGACCTTTAGGGTGGCTTCCTCGATGGTGAGGGCGGCGATGGCGGTGGCTTTTGATTCGGCTTCGTTTGGCTGGCGGCAGTTTTCCCAGCGGCCGGGGATGAGTTTTTCAACGGTGAGGCGGAAGGCCTCCCAGCGCTCCGCTTCGTCGGTGAGGAGGGTGCCGGTGCCGAAGGCGACGACGGAGCGATAGTTCATGGAGTGGTGCATGGCGGATCGGGCGGCGACGATGCCGTCGAGGAAGGTGAAGGTGCAGCAGATGGGGTTGCCGGAGGCGATGGCTTGGAGGAGTCGGCTTTGGGTGGAGCCGTGGAAGTAGAGGGTGTCGCCGACGCGGGCGTGGATGGTGGGGATGACGAAGGGCTGGCCGTTGGGGAGGGTGAAGCCGACGTGGACGATGGGGGCGGCGTCGATGACGGCGTAGACGGGCTCGCGCTCGAAGGTGACGCGCTTTGGGGAGCGGTTGGGGGTGGTGCGGGAGGTTTTGGCGAAAGGGCAGGACATGAATGATTGGGTGCTGGGTGCTAGGTAGTGGGTTCTGGGTGATGGGTGATGAGGGGAAGGTTTGTCAGGTCGGCCGTTGGCCGAGTAGGTGTCGCGGGGCGACGGGAGGTTTGGTTGATGGTGAAAATCGGGCTGGAGGATAGGGGGATAGTGGGTTTATGGATAGATCCACTTTTATGGAATTTGATAGAGCCAATTTTTTAGGGAAGGGGAAGCTGTTTGCGTATCGGAGGGTGTACGAGGCGTTTCGTGATGCGGTGCGGGCGGGGCAGCTGGCGGCGGGGCAAAAGGTGCCTTCGAGTCGGGAGCTGGCGGCGCGGTGGAGCGTGGCGCGGATCACGGTGACGCAGGCGTACGAGCAGCTGGTGGCGGAGGGGTATTTGGAGACGCGACGGGGGGCGGGGACTTTTGTGGCGGGGGAGTTACCGGATGGGTTCTTTCGGGCGGAGAGTGTCGGGGGGATAGGGAGTGATGGGGCTGAAGTGTGTCGGGTTGAGGGGCAGCGGTATTTGGAGCAGCCGGCGTTTTTGTCGGGGTGCGCGGATTTGGAGGCGTTTCCGATGGAGCTTTGGCTGAAGCTGTATGCGAAGCAGTTGAGGGGGTCGGCGTATTCGTTAAACAATTACGGCCATGGGGAGGGCGGATACTTGGGGTTGCGGGAGGCGATTGCGGGTCACTTGAGGACGCAGCGGGGAGTGTGTTGCGAGGCGGGGCAGATTTTGATTTTGAGCGGGAGCCAGCCGGGGATCGAATTGGTGGCGCGGGCTTTGGTGAAGAGTGGGGATAGGGTGGCGGTGGAGAACCCGAGCTATCGGGGTATCGTGGATTCGTTTCGGTTGAATGGGGCGGAGGTTTGCGGGGTGTCGGTGGATGGCCAAGGGCTGGTGGTGGATGAGTTGCGCGGGATGCGCAAGGCGCCGCGGGTGGTGGTGGCGACGCCGGTGCGGCAGTTTCCGCTGGGGGTGGCGATGCCGGTGGGGCGGCAGGTGGAATTGCTGGAGTGGGCGAGGGAAACGGGCGCGTGGATCTTGGAGGACGACTACGATAGCGAATTTCGTTTTCGCGGGAAGCCGTTGCCGGCGATGCAGGGGCTGGCGTCGAGTGAGCGTATTTTGTATTTGGGTACGTTTACGCGTTCGCTATTTCCGGATTTGCGGATTGGATACTTGGTGGTGCCTAAGGCTGTGTATCCGGATTTTCTGACGCTTTGGAAAACGGGGGCAATGAATCCGCCGGTGGCGATGCAGGCGACGCTAGCGGAGTTTATGCGGGAGTGCCACTATCAAAGGCATGTGAGGAAGATGCGGAAGCTCTACGCGAAGCGTTGCAAGTGGTTGGCGGAACGGGTGGAAGCGGAGCTGGGAAAGTGGATCGAAGTGGGGTTGACGGATGGGGGGATGCACTTCGTGGGGTATTTTCGCAAGGCGGTGGATGTCGAGTGGCTGGCGGCGGAGGGGCGAAAACGGGGGTGTGTCTTTATGCCTATTTCGAGCTATGCGGTGCCGGGCGCGGGTGGGGTCGAGCGGGATGGGCTAATGTTTGGGTTTTCTTCGTTTGGGGAGGAGAAGATGTTGGAGGGGGTTAGGGTGTTGAAGGAGGTTTTGGAGGGGATGGGGTAGTGGGGGTGCCCACGAATATGAATTGAAAAACGAGGATAAGGTTGGGCTGTTTTTACCGCAGATGAACGCGGATGAACGCAGATTTTGATTTGGGCTGTGGTGCGAGTCTGATGACTCGGGGAGGAGGTTGGTTGGGGGTGGCTGGGATGGGAGTGCCACGAATTTCACGAATGATCACTAATTAGGATGGAGAAATCAGAATTGGGTTGTGCTGCTTTTAACAGCAGATGAACACAGATTTTGATGGGGATTTATGGTGCGGGTCTGATGACTGGAGTTTGTGGGCTATTCGATGGGCCAACCTAGGCGGGTGAATTCGGAGTGGGCGTGGGTGGTGAGGGCTTGGAAGGTGTCGATCCAGAAGCGGTCTTGGTTGGCTACAAGGTAGTCGAGGATTTGCTGGTGGAGCTCGGCGGAGGTGACGAGGTAGTCGCCGCCGACGCCGTGGTTAAGGAAGATGGCAGGGGTGCCTTTTTTGTAGCAGTCTTCTAGATACGCGATGCTGGCGGAGATGTCTTTGCCGGATGGGTCGAAGGCGGGGGTATTGGAGAATTTGAAGTCGCGCATGGTATCGAGATTTGGATACACGCCGCGGGAGGCGATGAAGAGTTCGCTGGTAATGGGGAGGAAGGAGTGCTCGCCGTGGTCGGCTGCGGTGTCGCCGCAGGGGTAGGCGAAGGTGCGAGTGGTTTTGCCGTCGATGGCGTGGAGGAGGGTGTTGGTGATTTCGAGCTCGGTTTTGACGCGGTCGAGGTCGTATTGATCGAGGTCGTGGACTTCGCTGACCCAATCGCGGCCGGGGAGTCCGCGGCGGCAGGGGTGGAAGAGGGAGTGGCTGGCGAGTTCGTGGCCGGCGGCGGCGACTTGGCGCCAGTCGTCGACGCGGTCGGTCATGGTGCCGCCGTTGCCTTGGAGGAAGAAGGTGCCTTTGAGTCCGGCGGCTTGGAGCTGCGGGTAGGCGATGTCGATTTGGGAGGCGAGGGAGTCGTCGTAAGTGAGGCAGACGGCGGCTTTCTTGCCGTCGGGCCAGGTGAAGGTGTCGGGGGCGGCGGTGAGGAGAGCGGTGGCTAGTGGAATGAGGGAGAGGATGAGGGGGAGTTTTTTCATGTTGCTGCTTGGGGTGGTGGAGATTGGCGTGATGTTAGTATTTGGTATTGGCTTTATAGGGCCACGAAGAGGCGCGAAGAAGCACAAAAAGGTTTAGGAATTGTGAATCGGAATTGGGCGTGAAAAAGGCGGTCCGCTTGTGCGGTCCGCCTTTTGGGGGAAATGGTTGTTTGTTTGATCGGGTTTTGGGTTCGCGAGCAAGCTCTCTCCTGCTTAGTCTTGTCCGACGGTGTTTTTGCTGGGGGGGGTAACGATGCCGGTGCGGACGCAGTAGTCGCCGAAGCCTTCGCCGTCTTGGCGGTCTTTGGCGTAGGACTTGAGATGCGGCTCCATGATGGGGACGATCTCTTCGGAGGTGATGGACTCTTTGTAGAGGGTGTTGAGGCGCATGCCGTTGTAGGCGGCGCCGAGGTAGAGGTTGTACTTGCCGGGGGCTTTGCCGATGAGGCCTATCTCTGCGAGGTAGGGGCGGGCGCAGCCGTTGGGGCAACCGGTCATGCGGATGCTGATGGCGTCGTCGCGGAGGCCGGCTTCGTCGAGCACGGTTTCGAACTGGTCGAGTAGCTCGGGGATGAAGCGTTCGGATTCGGAGAGGGCGAGGCCGCAGGTGGGCAGGGCTGGGCAGGCCATGGCGTTTTTGCGCAGGCCGGAGAGCTTGGCAGGTCCAGCGACGCCGTTGTCGTCGAGGATCTTTTGGATGGCGGCTTTTTCGCTGTCCTTGATGCCGCAGAACGCGAGGTTCTGGGTGGGGGTGAGGCGGATGTCGCCGTTGTGGATCTTGGCGATCTCGCGGAAGGCGGTGCGTAGGTTGACGCCGTCTTTGTCGACGATACGGCCGGAGGCGACGAATTGGACGTAGTACCAGTCGCCGTGAATGTCTTGGTTCCAGCCGTAGTCATCTTGGATGGTGGTGAACTGGAAGGGCTTGGCTTCGCCGAGGGCGAATCCGGTGCGTTTTTCCACTTCGGCCTTGAAGGCGGCGAGGCCCATGCGGGCGATGGTGTACTTGAGGCGGGCGTTTTTGCGGTCGGTGCGGGAGCCGTTGTCGCGCTGGGCGAGCACGACGGCTTCGGCGACTTGGTTGACTTGCTCGGTGGTGCAGAAGCCCATGACGTCGCCGACGCGGGGGTAGGTCTTGTCGTTGCCGTGGGTGGTGCCGAGTCCGCCGCCTACGGAGACGTTGAAGCCGAGAAGCTTTTCGCCTTCGAAGATGGCGATGAAGCCGAGGTCTTGGGAGAAGACGTCGACGTCGTTGGTGGGCGGGATAGCTACGCCGATTTTGAATTTACGAGGCAGGTAGGTCTTGCCGTAGACGGGTTCTTCCTCGACTTCGCCGGAGAATTTTTCGCCGTCGATGAAGATTTCGCGGTAGGCCTTGCCTTTTGGGAGGAGATGGAGGGAGACGTTTTTGGCGACTTCGTAGACCTTGGCGTGGGCGTGGGTCTTCTGGAAGTCGGGCTGGCACATGACGTTGCGGTTGATGTCGCCGCAGGCTCCGATGGAGTCCATGAGGACTTTGTCCATGCCGCGGATGACGTTGCGCAGGTTTCCTTTGAGGAGGCCGTGGAGCTGGTAGGTCTGGCGGGTGGTGAGTCGGATGGTGTGGTTGCCGTAGTCGCTGGAGAGCTGGTCCATCATGAGGTACTGCTCGGGGGTGCAGACGCCTCCCGGCAGGCGGACGCGGAGCATGAAGGAGTAGGCTTTCTCGAGCTTTTTGACGCGTCGCTCGCCGCGGATGTCGCGGTCGTCCTGCACGTACATGCCGTGGAACTTGGTGAGCTGGGAGGCGTCGGCGGTGATGCCGGCGGTGCTGGAGTCTGCCAGCTCCTCCATAAGGGTGCCGCGGAGATTGTTACTCTCCTCTTTGAGGTACTCGTTTTTCTCGAGCTTTGGTGTCGCGTCTGCGGAACTCATGATTCGCGCGGTTCTAGGTTTGAGTGGTTAGATGGCAAGTTAATTGCCTTAGTTGCCTTAGATTGGATGCTTGGCGAAAGGGTGTCTGCCGTGGAGCGCTTCAGCGCAGGCCTAACGTTGGGCGAGGTTTTCTGGCTGGGCGAGGGTGAAGTCCTCGAGGCGGATGGAGGCGGTGCCAACGGAGGTTTTGACGTCGAAGCGGACGGGGACGCGATCGTCGTCGGCCGTGTACCAGACAGCCATCTTTCCGCCTTCGCGTAGGGTTTTGCTTTCCGGGTAGACCTGGACGGGCTCGACGCGGATGCAGTCTATTTTTCCGAATTCGGTTTTGATGGTTTCGACTTCCATGGCTTGCATTTCGACGAAGTAGAATTTTCCGCGGGTGGAGACGCAGGAGGAGTAGCGTTCGCCTATGTTCATCTCCCAACCGCGCATTTGCAGGATGAAGCTGGCGTAGTCGAGTGCGACGTCGTAGGGGATCTGGCGGGTTTTGTTGCGTTCGGGATCTTCTTCGTCGCTGTAGTCGACGATGTTTTCCTCGTAGTCGAAGAGGGCGAGGGTGCGACTGGTTTTTGAGCGTACCTTCTCGTCGACCTCGTCGCGGATGATGCGCCAGTTTTCGGCGTCGAGGGTGGTGTTGGAAATCAGGGTGAGCGGGTAGATGCGGCGGATGAGTCCGTCGGAGCGGGTATCGAGCTTGACGGAGAAGAGGGGCGTGTCGCCGGTCTCGTCTGCGAGTTGGTCGGTGGAGACTTTGATTTTGCCCGCCTTGCGGAAGATGCCCCATTGGGCGCGGTAGGTGAATTGCTCGCCGGATTGGAAGCCGCTGCCGCGTTGCTCGGAGGCTGGGAAGGAGACTTCGGGCCAATCGAGCGTGTCGTCCTCCGATGTGGTTGTGCTTTCGTCGAATTCGTCGCTGCCGAAGCCTGCATAGAGAATGACGGGGCTTGCGAGAAGCGCGGCGAAGGCGAGGCGTGTGCGTAGGGACTTTGAAATTCGAATGTGCATTAGCGGGCGCAGATAAAGACGAATAGGCTGGGAAATTGGATGCGTGGGAGGCGAGTCGGTTCCAATATTCAGGTGGGCTAGTCTTCTTGAGGGGCCAGCTTGAGCCAGGTGTCTCCGGCGGCGAGCGGATTGTAGGGGCTCCGGGGGTCCTTGAAGACGAGGCCGTTGTTTCCGGTGTTGATGGAGCGGGCGTAGGCTTGTTCGATTTGCTCGACTCCCATGAGGGGGAGGACGGGGGTGATGCGGATTTTTGGCGTAACGGAGAGCGTATCGAGTTTTTGGCGACGTTTTTCGAGCGGAAGGTCGAGCAGGTCGATGTCGGCGAGGCAAAGGATGTCGAAGAGCCAGAGTACGACGTGCACTTCTTCGCCAAGGAAGAGATCTTCGGCTTTCCGCGATAGGCGTTTCTCGAGCTCGGAGCGTGGGAGTGGCGCCTCGTAGCCCCAAGGGACGATGACGGCGTCGCAGATAAAGTGCTGTGGGATTTTTCGGGCTTCGTCTACGAATTCCGGAAAGAGGTGTGTGATACGCTCGTGGCTGGTCGAGTAGAGTTCGACGTGTTCTTCTTGCTTGTGGATTTGGCAGCGCATGCCGGCGTGCTCCTGTTCCACCCAGAGAGAGAGGCCTTGCTTTTCGATAATGGCTTCGGCGCTTGTTTCGGGGTGGGCGATGATCGGCGCAATGGGTTGAAAGAGTGAAATACGGATACTGTCGAGGGTATCGCTAGCGGCGGCTTGCGCTACTGTATCTAAGTTTTGGCTACGGAGGTAGGCGGCTTGAGTAGCATCTACAGGGCGTTGGTAGCGGTTGGCGATGGCTTCGCAAAGGAGATTCGGCGTGATGCCGGTTTGTAGGGTGCTGGATAGGAATTGGAGGAGAAACGTGCCTTCGTTTGGAGAGAGCTTGCGGAATTGCTCGCTGAGGAGGGATTGCTTGAAAATGGGGTTTGGCGCAGCGGCTAGGGTGGTGAGGAATGAGTGTATGTCTCGGAGCGTTTTTTGAGGAGTTTTGGCGGAGCGGGCTAGAAGTTGGTGGGTAATTTGGAATTTGTCGCGAGATTCCTGATACAGTTGCTTGTATTCTGTTTCGCTTGATCCGGTGGCGAGGATGAGGGATTGGAGGACGAGTTTTTGAGTGAGTCCGTCGAGGGTTTTGGCGTTTGGCTCGACTAGGAGTTGGAGAGCGATGGGAACGAATTCCGGGTCGAGCGCGGCGATGTGATTGGAGATGAGGTCGGTTTTGTTTTGGAGGGAGTCTGTGGCCGCGAGGGCTAGGGACGTGAGGACGAGTGCTTCGAGGGAGCCTGGGGCGGCAGTGGGAGGGGGCGGGGTGGCTCGACTTTTTTTTGTAAGGTTACGAGAATTAGTTGCGGAGGTGTCGTTGGCGGAGGGGGTTGGGATGTCGAGGCCGAGTTGGTTTTCGCGGCCTAGGGCCCAGGCTTGGTAGCCTTGCTGGCGGAGGGTGGCGGCGAATTCTTGGGCGAAGCCGTGGACGGTGTAGATTGTTTTCGGGGCGACTTTGGCGACGAAGCTTTGGAGGTCGAGGTAGTCGGCGTGATCGGAGAGGGGGAAGGCTTTGTCGGTCTGGTAGCGGTAGGTCGAGGAGGGATCGATGGCCCAGCCGGATATTATGGCTGTCTTGGGATTTTTGATACGCTGGAGGAAAGGGGCGTTTTTTTGGAAGGGCGGGGAGATGACGACTTTGCCTTGGTGGTCGCGTTCGTTGAAGGGGAGGTGGGACGGGAAGGTCCAGCCGAGCTTGGCGCAGGACTGGGTGAGCTTGAGGGCTGTTGGGTGCAGCATGACTTCGAGCTTGGCGTCGGTGAGGGATCGGAGAATGGACTGGCTTTTGCCGAGGCTGTAGCCGAAGAGGACGGGGGTGTCGCCGTTTTCGAGGGTTTCGCGGCAGAAGCGGATTATGTCTGCGTAGACTTCGTTTTCCGGAGGGAAGGTGTATCGAGGAAGTCCATACGTGGTCTCGATGATGAGGGTGTCGACTTGAACGGGCTGGCAGGGTTCGGCGGAGATTCCGGGGGTGAGCTTAAAGTCGCCGGTGTAGAGAAAGCTTTCTCCGTCTTTCTCGAGCCAGAGCATGGAGGAGCCGACGATATGGCCGGCGGGGTAGAGGCAGGCTTTGGTGCCCGGCTCGAGTTCGAAGGGCTCGCCGAATTCGTGGATGCTCCATTTACGATCGCCCGGGATGCGTTGCCGAATGAGCTGGGCGGTTGGGGGGCTGCAGAGGATTTCCTCGTGCTTGCCCATGTGGTCGAAGTGGGCGTGTGAGACGAAGGAGCGGGCGACGGGTTTACGCGCGTCGAGGTGCCAGTCGAGTTGCGGTAGGTAGAGGCCGTTGCGTTGCTCGATTTGCCAGGGCACTGGGGAGTGGTGATGAGTGAGTAGTGAGTGGTGAATTGCTCTACTACTGATCGCTTTGATGCTTGGGAGTTGAGCGGGAAGCGGTATGGAGTTAGATGCCTTTTCGGTCGAGGGAGAGGCGTCCTGGGCCGATGAATACGAGGCCGAGGAGAGCGAGGGTGATTTGCAGGTGGGCGAGGAAGCTGAGCTGGAAGGAGCCGGCGGCGATGTGGTTGGCGAGGGCGAAGCTGACGACGATAGTGAGGAATAGGGAGGATGCTCGGGTGAAGAGTCCGATGACGAGGAGGATGCCTCCTATGAATTGGATGATGCCGGAGGCGAGTCCGGCGGCCTTGAAGAGAGAGGCGTTGAGGCTGGCGATTTCGGCACCTTGGCCGACTTCTATCCACACGTCTCCGCCGCCGGTGAGGATGGGGTAGCCGTGAAAGGCGAGGAGAGCGCCGACTCCGATGCGGAGTAGGAGGACTCCGAAGAAGTCAAATTTGCTGAGGCCTGCGAGGGGAGATTTCATGTGTTTCGAGAAAGTGGGCTAGTCTTGTGAAAGGAGGAAAGAAAACAGAATGTGGACGGGAGGGCAATGAGGGAGTTGTTAGGGGGTGGGCTGTTTTGCGGCCCTGAGATAATCGATGGTTTCGGGAGAAAGTAGATCGGTGAGTCGTTTTGTGGAGTAGTTGTCACGGTCAATGTCGTAGATGGAGGCGCTGCTCGTTGAGCTCCCTTCGCCTCGCTCAGATTTGCGGGAAAGGATTGTTGCTAGGAGAGTGCAAAGGACTAGAAGCGAAAAGAGTCCGTACTTGTAGAATGTTCCCATCGGGAGTGGACCGGCGGGTTTACTTGGCGGGGAGGATGCCTTCGGAGATGGATTTCTGGATGAGGTCTTGGGCGTAGGCCCAGAGGGTGTCGGAGCCGCGGCCGATCTTTTGGTTGATGGCGTGTACTTGGGTGGCAACTACGCCGTGCTTGTTCCAAGTCTTGCCGCCGGCGAGATAGTTGAGAAGCATGGGGTGGAGGCGGTCGATGGCTTTTGAAAAGCGGGCTTCGGGGGATTCGCCGGCTTCGAATTCGTCCCAGTCAGCGCGAAAGCTTTTCGCTTGGTCCTCGGGGAGCATGCCGAAGAGGCGGTCGGCGGCTTGTTGTTCGCGGAGGGCTTGGTCTTGCTTGTGTTCCTCGTCGTAGATGTAGGTGTCGCCGGCGTCGATTTCGACAATGTCGTGGATGATGACCATACGGAGGATTTTGAGCAGGTCGAGGTCGGGGTCGTTGGCGTGCTCGTAGAGGGTGATGGCCATGAGGGCGAGGTGCCAAGAGTGCTCGGCGTCGTTTTCGCGGCGGGACTCGTCGCTGATGTAGGACTGGCGGAAGATGTTCTTGAGCTTGTCGGCTTCGATGATGAAGGCCATTTGCTGGGCGAGTCGGTCTTGGTTTGCTGACATGGTTTGGAGCAATAAGAGGGATGCCGATTCGGCGCAAAGGTAAAGGAGCTCAAGAATTGAGCTGAGGTTGGGCGTTTAGGGGTGGAGGAGATAGTTCTCTATGGAACGGCGGGAAAATTCCCTAATTAATTTCGTAAAGTAGTTCAGCTAATCGCCGAAATAGTACCCTGTCTCTTCTTCGGAAGGGTCGAGGCGAGGCGTTCTTATCCCGGACGTCGAGCTTCTCGTGGCAAGGATGCTGCGAATTTCCAACAAAGGATTGTTATGTCTATATCACTGTTAACCAACCAATCAGCGACGATGGCGGCTAATAACCTGTCATCGGTGAGCACTCAGTTGCAGCAAAGTCTTCGAAGGATGACGAGCGGCATGAGCGCTACAGGCCCTAGCGAGGACGCTGGGGGGCTGGCGGTGTCCATGAAGATGGACGCGGCTATAAGGCGGCAGGCTTCGGCTAGCGCCAGCATAGGAAATACTTTGTCGTATCTGCAGACGCAGGACGGGGCGATGAATACGGCGAGCGAGATTCTATCGCGTATCGGCGAGTTGAAAACGCTGTCGCAGGATGTGACGAAGAATACTACGGACAAGGCGAATTACAACACGGAGTTTCTCCAGTTGAAGGAGCAGCTTAGCGGGCTGACGAGCGAGACGTTTAACGGGTTGTCGTTGTTTGGCTCAGAGTCTCTTACGGTGAAGACTTCAGGCAATCCGGATGGGGGAACGATTCAGCTTAGCGGAGTGGATTTGCTGGGGTCTGGTCCTTTGTTTGAGGACGATTTCTCTGGTTCCAGCTTGAGTAGTGATTGGACGGTCAACTCGGGTAGTCCTGCAGTAAATTCTGGAGTGCTTACTCTTGATGGAAGTCGTATCACATTAGCGGAGGCGTTTGATGAGGACGTAAGCGTCGAGGTGCAGGTCCGGTTCGACAATTCCTCGGATCAGTTGGATATTTACAACGACAGTAACTATTATCTGTCTGGCTATATTGATGGCAATGAATTGCCCGATACCGATTGGCATACGTTGACTTTCGACCTGGCGACCGATGGAACGATGGCGAATCTGGAGCTTGATGGTTCTGACTTCTCGTCGGCTACTGGAACTGTGAGTACTGCGAGCGGAGATATAAGCTTCGGGCTAAGTGAATCGGGATCTGGAGACGGCGTTGAATTTCGCAATTTGAGTGTGTCTCCTCAAAGTGGAGTCTCTTCCAGTTCGAGTGTCGGATCGGTGGCCAGTACGGCGGATCTCGATAGCGTGGATATTGAAACCGTGAAGGACGCGATTGGCGAGGTGGCGACGTTTCGGGCGCAGAATGGGGCTCAGCAAAGCCGCCTGAATTTTGCCCAGGAGCAGCTCAATACGAATCGCGTGAACCTTGAGGCGGCGAAGAGCCGGATCATGGACGTGGACGTGGCGGCTGAGTCGACGAATTTGGCTCGCTTGAATATTCTTCAACAGGCTGGGGCTTCGATGCTGCAGCAGGCGAACCAGAGCCAGCAGATCGCCTTGAAGCTGATCGGATAGATTCGTCTTTTTTCTGTATCCACTTTTTGGCCATGCGGAGCATGGATGATTCGGTGGTATAGTTTTCGAGCTTGGAGAGCTCGACCCATTGGAGGTCGAGCGACTCTTGGCTGACGACGAGCTGCTCCGAGCCGATGGGGCGGAGGAGGTAGCGAAGGTCGTAGTGGTAGTGCTCAGGCTCGTTTTTGCGGGCGGGAATGAGGTGGATGTCGATGTCGAAGATGTCCTCGCTAAGTAGCTCGAAATCGGGGATGCCTGATTCTTCGATAGCTTCGTTGAGGGCGACGCGGGCAGGTTTTTCGTCTCCGTCGGCGTGGCCTCCGAGCTGGAACCAGCTTTTTAGCTTTCGGTGGTGGGTGAGGAGGATGCTTGGCTTGCTCGGGTGTACGATCCAGGCGGATCCGGTGACGTGTCCTATGGCGAGACTGCGTTCGAAACAGTCAGGATTTTTGGATACGAACTCGATGAAGCGATTGGTGGTTTCGCTTTCTTCGGGCCATGTCTCTCGGTAGCGCTCGATGGAGCGGACGAGTGTGGCTCGGCTCATCTAGTATTGTCGACGGAGATTGGAGGGCAGGATGCCTAGCTCTTCGCGGTACTTGGCGACGGTGCGGCGGGCGATCTTGAGGTCCTTTTCCTGGAGGCGTGATACGATTTCCTGGTCGCTGAGCGGCTTGGCTGTGTCCTCGGCGGCGATGAGGTTTTGGATCATGTCCTTGACGGAGGTGTTGGAGATGGCCTCGCCGTCTGAGCCTTTGTAGCCAGGGGTGAAGAAGAATTTCATCTCGAAGATGCCATGCGGAGTTTGCATGTATTTGTTGGCGATGGCACGTGAGACGGTAGTCTCGTGCACGCCGACGATTTCCGCGACCTGGGTCATGGTGCAGGGGCGGAGCTTTGATACGCCTTCCTCGAAAAAGTCGCCTTGGAGCTTTATGATCTCGTTGGAGATGCGCTCGATGGTTTGCTGGCGTTGCTCGATGGAGTTGATGAGGAACTTGCCGGAACGCATCTTTTCCTGAATGTAGTCTTTCTCCTGTTTCGAGACTGTGCCTCTTGCGATCATCTCCTTATAGATGGGGCTGATGCGAAGGCGGGGGATGTAGTCGGAATTGAGGGTGACTTTCCACTTGTCTTCGTCCCATTCGACGATGACGTCCGGCATGACGGAGCGGTTGGTGTCTTCGGCGAAGCGGCGCCCGGGCGCGGGATCGAGCAGGGCGATTTCGGCGATTGCTTCCTGGACTTCCTCGACGTCGATGCTCATGCGTCGCGCGATGTCGGGAATGCGGCGACGGGAGAGGAGCTTGAAATGGTCTTGGATGATCTCTGCTGCGATGGAGCGGGAGCGGTGTTTTGCCTTAAGCTGCATGAGCAGGCAGTCCTGCACGTCGAAGGCGGCGATGCCGGCTGGCTCGAAGGTGCGTAGGATGCGATGGGCTTCCTGCATTTCGCCGAGCGACAGACCGGAGAGCAGGGCGAGGTCGGAGAGGGAGGTGGCGAGGAAGCCGGAATTGTCTATGCTTCCGACGAGGTACTCGATGGCTTCGCGCTGTTTGGGGTCGAGGTCGGCGAGGGAGGCTTGATCGAGCAAGTGCTCCTGTAGGGAAGTTTCGGATACGAGAGAGTTGAAGAAGTGCTCTCGTTTTTCGGCGTCCTCGCTAGTGTACTTTTGGGCTCCGCCGACTTCGGACATGTAGTCGCGCCAATCTTCGTCGAGCTTGTTGAGGATCTCGAAGTTTTCGCCGAATTCGAGCTCTTCGCTTTGAGAGTGCTCGTCTTTGGGATCGTTGCTGTTTTCTGATTCGCTGGTAGCCGGTTCGTCGAGGCTTGGCGTATCCATAGACATTTCCTCCAATGAGGGATTTGTCTGGAGCTCCTCGAGGATGGTGGTCCGCAGGTCCATTTGGGCGACCTGAAGAATTTTGAGCGATTGACGAAGTTGTGGCGCGAGTACGAGAGACTGTGTCTGCTTTTGTCGTAGCTCTTGGTTGAAACCTTGCGCGGCCATACGTTTCTTAGTGTTGGTAAATGGGTTAGGGAGGATGATTCAGGATGGCTCTCTTAGCCGAATCGACCTGAATGTTTGGGAGTGAAAGAGTTTTTTTTGGTAAATGCAAGCTGCTTGAGAATATTGAGCATGATTTATGCTTCATTCACTCTAGGGATCGTCCGACAGCGCCGTGGTGATGAATTGACAGCGATGAGAAGCTGAGTAGAGGCTATGGCATGATTACACTAACACCAAGAGCCGCGGCGAAAGTTCAGGAGCTTCAGGAGGAGGCGGGCGAGGGCAAGTTGCTTCGCGTCTTCGTGGAGTCGGGCGGATGCTCGGGATTTCAGTATGGGATGTCTTTTGACGAGAAGAAGGCGGAGGACCAAATCATCGAGAGCGAAGGGGTCACGGTACTGATGGACGACGCGAGTGTCGCCTACATGGATGGCAGCACGATCGATTTTGACGACGGGTTGCAGGGCAAGGGTTTCGAGATTCAGAATCCGAATGCCGAAAGCACTTGCGGGTGCGGCAAGTCTTTCAGCTAGTCGAGGCGTTCAGCGTTTTTTTGTGATTTGCTGAAGCGCTCCTGACATAGGGTTGTCAGTTGAATGAGGTAGGTTTGGGGATATTCGCTTCCAGAAGGTTTGGTGGCGATTGATTCTAACCTAAGCTAAATAATCAATATGAGTGAACCAACTGTATCTTTTTCTCTGACAGTGAAGGACGGAAACAAGGCCCTGGATTTTTACGCCAAGGCTTTTGGAGCAAAAGAGCTTTATCGAATGGCGACTCCTGCTGGAGGAGTGGCTCATGCGGAGTTTCAAATCGGCGAGACTAAGATTTACCTTTCGGACGAATCGCCGGAATGGAATGCGTTTGCAATGGAGGAAGGGGCTAAGGCTTCTTGTCTATTTAGTATCGCGACGGAGAGTTGCGACGACTCCTTCCAGCGGGCGTCTGAGGCGGGCGGAGAGGTTTTGAGCGAGCCAACTGACATGTTTTGGGGAGCTCGTTCGGCGATGATTCGTGACCCGTATGGCTACCGTTGGTCGTTTACCCAGATCATCGAAGAGGTTTCGCCAGAGGAAATGGAGCGCCGGGCGAAAGAGGCCTTTGGGATCTAGCCTAGCAAATTTCGGTTTTAGAGTACGCGGCCTTTTAAGGGGGCCGCGTTTTTTTTAAGCTTTGGCGATGTGGAGGGCGACGGTGCCGAAGGTCATGGGGATGGCTTGGACGTCTCGGAATCCGGCTCGTTCGAGTTCTTCGGTGATGCCTTCTTTGGGGGGGAAGGCTTCGATGGAATCGCTGAGGTACTGGTAGGCGCTGACGTCTCCGGTGAGGGCTCCGGCGATATTTGGCAGGAGCGTTTTCAGATAGAAGTAGTAGAAGGGGCGGACGATGGCGGCGGGTTGTGAGAACTCTAGTATATAGAGGTAGCCGTTTTCTGGGCGTAGAATGCGTCTCATTTCGAGCAGGCCTTGGTGGCGGTCGCCGAGGTTTCGGTAGCCGAATGAGATGGTGACGGCGTCGGTGGAGGCGTCGGGGAGCGGGAGTTCGAGGCAGTCCCCGACCTCGAAGCTCATATTTTGGAAGCCGGCTTTGCTTTGTTTTTTGCGGGCTTCGTCGAGCATAGGCTCGCAGAAGTCGAGTCCGTCGATGCGGATGCTTGGGTCGAATTCCTTGCGGAGCTCGAAGGCGACGTCGCCGCTGCCGGTGGCGAGGTCGGTGATGTGAGAGGGGTTGCGCAGCCAGACTTCGTCGACGAGCCGATCGCGCCACAGGGTGTCGATGCCGAGGCTGAGGGCGCGGTTGGCGAGGTCGTACTTGGCCGCGATGCGGCTGAACATGGAGTTTACTTTATCGGGATCTGGCACCGTAGGAGTGGTGAGTGGTAAGTAGTGAGGAGTGAATTGGGAGAAAACTTCGAATGGTCAATTCGCTACTTGTTCTCGCTGCTTGAGTCTTCTCGATTGTAGGAGGCGACGACCCAGTTTGAGAGGGCTTTTTCGGCGTCGCGGATTACTTCGGCGTCGATTTTGAAGGTCTTTTGTCCGGTGTTTCGCGAGATTAGGGTGAGTCCGTGGTTGAAGTCGTGGAATTTGCGCTCGCAGAGGGCACGGATGGTTTTGTCGGTTTCGAGGGATTCTTCGATGAGGGCGACGATGGCGTTGTCGGTGAAGTCGAGGGTGAACCCGTACTGGCTTTCGAAGCGCGAGCAATATTCCTGTATGTCTTTTTTCAATACGCCGTGCTGGTCGGTGAGGTTCTCGCGGAGGAGCTGCTTGAGTTGCTTGTCCGGATCCTCGATGGTGTCGCGGGTGACTTGCAGGGTTTTGATGCTGGTGGAGGGCAGCTCGAACTTGAAGCTGCGGAAGGCGCGCTCGAGAATGGTCATGAGCCCACGGGCGCCGGTTTTTTCTTTGTAGGCGCGCTCGGCGACTTCCTCTAGGGAGTCTTTGTCCATTTCAAGGGTTATGCCGTAGCCTTCGAAGTCCGAGATGTACTGGCGAAGTACGCTTCCTTCGGAGGTGGTCATGATCTCGAAGAGGTCGTTTGGCTTGAGCGGCTGGCAGGCGACGCGTACGGGTAGGCGTCCGACGAACTCCGGTTCGAAGCCGTAGTCGATGAAGTCGCGCGTTTCGGCTTGGTCGAGGAAGTTTTCGTCCTCGTCGGAGTCGGAGTGTTGGCTGGCTCCGAAGCCCATGGAGGTGTTGGTAAGGCGTTTTTCGATGGCCTTGTCCATTTGGTCGAAGGCCCCGCTGACGATGAAGAGTATGTGTTTTGTGGATATGGTGCGTTTCTTTTTCTTGCCGCGCTGCATTTCCATCATGGCCTGCATCTGCCCCATCATGTCGGTTTGGCTCTGCAGGTTGACCTCTGTGTCCTCCATGAGCTTGAGGAGGTTGATTTGTACGCCGCGTCCGGATACGTCTCGTCCGCCGGAGCCGTTCATCTTGTTGGCGATCTTGTCGATTTCGTCGATGTAGATGATGCCGTATTGGGCAAGCTCGGTGTCGCCGTTGGCGCCCTTTACGAGGTCGCGGACTAGGTCTTCGACGTCGCCGCCGATGTAGCCCGTTTCGGAGAACTTGGTGGCGTCGGCTTTGACGAAGGGGACTCCGACGAGTTTGGCCACGTTTCGCATGAGGTAGGTTTTTCCGACACCGGTCGGGCCGAGTAGAATGATGTTTTGCTTGGCGTATTCGAGGTCGCCCAGATCGGGGCGCTCGAGGCAGCGGCGCACGTGGTTGAAGTGGTCGCAGATGGCGACGGAGATGACTTTTTTCGCCTCGTTTTGCTGGATGACGTAGCGGTCGAGGTAGTCGCGGATCTCGCGCGGTTTGAGGTTGAAGGCTTCGATGCGTTTGAGGGCTTCGGCTCGTTCGGTTTCTTCTTCGTCTGAAGGTGGGGATTCGCTGCCGGTGCCGCTCGGTTGGCTGGCTACGCCGCTGGGTCCGCCCATGGGGCCGCCGAATGGGATGAATGCCTTACCCTGTTTCAAGAGATCCTGCAGGTTCTTCTGCAATTCTTCCAAGGGATCTTTCGGTTGGTCGTCTTTACTCATTGGCTCGGATATTTGATGGCTTTGAGGTTGACGCAACCCAAAGCGTGGAAGTAGCTTACCCTCAACTATGTAACGAGTTTCCAACTCTCAATGCTGCCATGTCCAACAACCTTACAAAACGCGATATAGTTCTTCGAATTTTCGAAAAGACGAAGGACATCCCTCAAAGCAAAATCCAGGACACCGTCCAGATGACGCTGGATATCATTTTGGACGCGTTGGCCGAAGGGCGAAACGTGGAGCTACGCAACTTCGGCGTATTTGAGGTGCAGAAGCGCAAGGCTCGTGTGGGCCGCAACCCGAATCGTCCGGAAACCGATGTCGTGATCCCGACTCGCGCGGTCGTGAAGTTCAAGGCCGGCAAGGTACTGAAGGCGAAGATCAAGGATATCGATCTGGAAGGCCTGGCTTAGGACTGCGTTTCGCAGATATAATTTTTTTGAGGACGGCTCCTGTTTTGGGAGGCGTCTTTTTTTTGGTTCATCGTCAAATCGAGTGGATGGGATGAACTGGTTTAACAGAAGATCCGGCCTTTGGCCGGAACAGGGTGCCCTGCGGCCAGCAGGATTCGAATGGGGTTGTGTGTTTGCGGCTGGATTGAGTGGTCTGGATACCGAATCTGCCTTTTTCGGCATGATTCAAGAGACGCCATCCGGGGTGCATTTTATTTCCGCTGTGTTTGGTGCTTCGCTCGAGTGAAGAGTGCTTCAGGGCTTTAGAGGGATATTCGGGCGATGTGGTCTGCAGCGAGCTGCAACTCAACCGGTTTTAGAGGTCACGCACCTTATTGTTGCCTTGGTGGAAGGGGAGTGGGCATAGTCCCGCGTTTTATTTTTAGAGACATGGCCACTTTTAAATCATTGCCCGGATTCCGTGAATTCTACCCTGAGGACTACGCTCAGCGGAAACACATCTTCCAGATTTGGAGGCAAGTGGCGCGTCGCTTCGCGTTCAAGGAGTTTGATGGTCCTGTACTGGAGTCGCTGGAGCTTTTTACGGCGAAGTCTGGCCCGGAGATTGAGAGCCAGCTTTTTTGCTTCGAGGACAAGGGAGGGCGCCAGGTGTCGCTGCGCCCGGAGTTGACTCCGTCGCTGGCTCGTATGGTGGCGGCTCGGGCGAACGGGCTTAAACGTCCGATCAAGTGGTTCAGCATTGGCGACAATTTTCGCTATGAGCGGATGCAGAAGGGGCGTTTGCGCTGTTTCACTCAGCTGAATGTGGACTTGTTGGGCGAGCCCGGTCCGGCGGCTGAGGTGGAGCTGATTGCTCTGCTGGTGCAGACCTTACTCGGCTTCGGCTTGAGCGAGGAGGATTTCTTTGTGCGTTTGAGCGACCGGAATTTGTGGATGCTCTACTTGGAGACGCTCGGCTATGACGAGGAAGCGATCGGCGGAATTCTTGGCGTGGTCGACAAGTGGGAGCGTTTGCCGGAGGAAAAGCTTCTGGCTCAGCTGCAGGAAGTAGCGGGCGAGCGGGCGGCAGAGCTGAAGGCTGCGGTGGATGGATTTTTGAAGCTCGATTCGGTGGAGGGGATTCGTTCGTGTTTTGCGGAGCTTGAGCAGGATGCGGCTTCGGCGGAGGCCTTGGCGGCTCGTTTGGCGGATTGGCAGCAGCTGCTCGAAGGCTTGGGTGCGATGGGATTGGCTGACTTTATTAAAATCGACCTGAGTATCGTGCGCGGATTGGCGTACTACACGGGCTTCGTTTTCGAGGCGTTTGATAAGAAGGGGGAGTTTCGGGCCTTGGCCGGCGGCGGGCGCTACGATGCGCTAGTGGAGAAAATGGGCGGTCCGGATATGCCGGCGGTCGGTTTTGGCATGGGCGACGTGGTATTGGGCGAGTTGCTCAAGGCGCGTGGCAAGATGCCGGAGTTTGTCGATACGGTGGACTTTTTCGCGGTGATTGGCGGCGATGCCGAGAAGCTGGCCGTTCTCGAGGAAGTGGCTTTGTTGCGTCAGGCTGGCTATTCGGTGGAGTATCAGCTCAAGCCGCAAGCGTTTGGGAAGCAGTTTAAGGCGGCGACTTCGTCCGGGGCGCGGTTCGCATTGATCGTCGGATCCGAAGAGCTCGAGAAGGGCGTGGTGAAGCTGCGGAATTTGGCGGATCGTTCCGAGCAGGAGATTCCGCGCGGGCAGTTGCTTGAAGCGGTCCGCGGATTGATCTAGGCTTTAGCGAAAAGAGGCGATGATGGATAGGGAGCGGCGCAGTGGATTGAACTCGGTCTTGGTGCTGATTTCCGTCTGCGTGCTCTTTTTCTTTCTCTTTTCGCAGGTGATCACGAAGCAGAGGCTGTTTGTGCCCGGTCCGCCGAGTTACGGGGCGGACGAGTCGATATTGATGGTTTCGGCGGAGGATGGGACTCAATTGGCGGTTTTCTGGGGTCCGGTTCCCGGCGCGACGAAGACGGTGTTTTACTTTCACGGAAACGGGGAGGATCTCGGTCAGGTGAATTTCATCCTCAGCAACTATCGTTTGCAGGGAGTGAACGTGTTGAGCTTCGACTATCGCGGCTATGGGCTTTCGGAAGGGGAGCCGACGGAGAAGAGTACCTATCGGGACGCGAACGCAGTATTGGACTTTGCGGTGGCGAATCTTGGAGTGGACGCGGAGCGGGTGGTTCTTCACGGCCGTTCGCTTGGCGGCGGGGTGGCGATGGAGTTGGCATCCACGCGCGGCGCGGCGGGGCTGGTGCTGGAGTCCACGTTTTTGAGCGTGTACCGTTTATTTCTGCCGTTCAGCGGTTTGCCAGGCGACAAGTTCGTAAATTACAGGAAAGCTCCGAAAGTGAGCTGTCCCACTTTAATAATCCACGGGCGGTCTGATACGGTGGTTCCGTTTGGGCATGGCGAGGAGCTTTCAACTCTGTTGCCTGCGGAGCTCGTGAAGACGCTTTGGGTCGAAGGAGTGGGGCACAACGATCTCGTTGATCGGGCGAGCGCGACTTATTGGGCGTCGCTGCGGGGCTTTTTGTCCGGCATCTAGGCGAGGGAATGTGACGGTTTCGAGGATTGTCCGGCAGTCTCGGAAGCCGTCCTATTCTATATTTGCTTTTTGAAAGGCATCACTTTTGATGGGCACTCTTTTTTTCCGATGAAAATCCTAGTAGCAGACAAAATCTCGTCCACTGGAGTCGACTTCCTGAAGCAGCAGGAAGGTTTCGAAGTCGTAGAAGCCTACGGCACCTTCAAGGAAGACTATTCCAAATTTCTCGAGCTCGCTAAGGGCGCGGCCGCAATCATCGTGCGCAGCGATTCCAAGGTAACTCGGGAAGTGTTCGAAGTGGCTGCTCCGACCTTGAAGGCCGTTGGTCGCGCGGGCGTGGGTGTGGATAATATCGATTCGGAAGCGGCTACCGATTTCGGCGTAGTCGTCATGAATACGCCCGGTGGCAATACGATCGCCACGGCGGAACTGACTTTCACCCACATGCTTTGTGGGGCGCGTCCGGTGCCTCAAGCGGCGCAGTCGATGCGCGAAGGCCGTTGGGATCGCAAGATTTACGGCGGTAGCGAGCTCTTCAAGAAGACGCTTGGCGTTTGCGGCATGGGTCGAATCGGGGCGGAAGTCGCGAAGCGCGCGAAGGCGTTTGGCATGAAGGTGCTCGCCTACGATCCTTATCTCTCTGGCGCAAAGGCCGAGACGATGGGAGTGGAGCAGGTCGAGCTTGATGAGCTTTTCCGCGAATCTGACTATATAACAGTACACATGCCGCTTACCGACGCGACTCGTGGCATGATCGATGACGCGGCAATCGCGACGATGAAGGACGGGGTGCGTCTCTTCAATTGCGCTCGTGGTGGCATCATTGACGAAGACGCTCTTCTCAGAGGTCTCGAAAGCGGCAAGGTTGCGGCGGCCGGTCTCGATGTTTACACGAGCGAGCCGCCAGCGGAGGATCATCCTTTCCGCTCGCAGAAGACTCTCAATCTTACGCCTCACCTCGGCGCTTCGACAGAGGAAGCTCAGGAAAGCGTAGGTCTTGAAATCGCGGAAAGCGTGACCAGCGTTCTTCGCGGCGGCGGGATTCGCAATGCGATCAACATGCCATCTCTCGACGAGCAAACCTTGAAGACGGTGGGTCCGTACCTCGAGCTTTGCTCTGCTTTGGGATCGCTCGTCCAGCAGCTCGCCAACGAAAAGGTTGAGAAGGTGAAGATCACTTACTCCGGTAAGGTCGTCGATCTCGATGCGAATTCTCTTACGCGTGGAATCTTAAAGGGTTTCCTCAAGGATGTGAGCAGCAATGTGAACTTCGTGAACGCGCTTGTTATCATGGATCGTCTCGGCTTGAACGTCGACGTTCTCAAGTCATCCGAAGAGTGCGACTACACGGAACTCGTCAAAGTCGAAGCCCTTTGCGCCAACAACGAAAGCGTATCCGCGGAAGGCACTTTAATCGGCAAAGGCAATTTTCCACGTATCGTATCCATCAATGGACGCGAAGTGGAGGTCGAGCCGCACGGTAGCATGCTAGTAATCGCTAACAGCGACGAACTCGGCATTGTCGGAAAGATTGGTGAAATCATCGGCAAGGACGGCGTCAACATTGCGGCCATGTCTCTCAGCCGTAACGAGGTAGGTGGAGTCGCTTTGAATATCGCGTCTTTGGACAGTGATCTCAGCGACGCAGCCATGGCGGAAATCAAGGCCATCGAAGCAATCAAGCAGGCGAAAGTCGTCCACTTGTAGTTGCTGTCTGGATATATCGAATGTCCATCGATCCGATAATCGCCATTTCGGCTTCAGGAGCAGGGTACCTTATCGGTTCCCTGCCTTTTGGCTATTTGGTAGCGAAGGCAAACGGCGTTGATATCTTCAGCGTCGGCAGTCGCAACCCAGGCGCGACCAACGTGAAGCGATGCGTGAGCAAGAAGGCGGGCAATATCGTCTTCCTGCTCGATGCTCTGAAGGGATTTGTGGCTACCGCTTGGCCGATGTTGCTGGCAGGCGAATCGTTTCATTACGGTTTGCTAGGGCTTGTATTCGTGGTTTTGGGACATTCGTTTTCGCTTTTCACAAAATTTCGCGGAGGCAAAGGCGTGGCAACTATGCTTGGAGGAGTGGTCGCTCTCATGTACGGGGCGGCTTTGGTTGGCGTGCTTGTATGGTTGGCTGTTTTCTACACTTCCAGATACGTTTCGCTGGCGTCGATCTGTTTGGCGATCAGTCTGCCGATTACGAATCTGATCGCTGGAGTCCCGAGTACATTGACCTGGGTGTCTTTGGCGTTGGCTGTATTGGTGATCGTGAGACACAAAGATAACATTGCTCGCCTTCTAAGGGGCGAGGAAAACAAATTTTCAAAGAAGTAGATGAGTGAACGCGTGATAAAAGTAGGCCTTTGCGGCTTTGGGGTCGTAGGGCAGGGCGTTTTTAACCACTTGCGAAAGCGCGAGAAACTGCTGAGCGATCAGCTAGGTGCTCGCGTAGAGGTGGCTCGTATCGCGGTTCGTGATACAAGCAAGAAGCGCGATTTCGAATTTGACGCTTCGATGCTGACTACCGATCCGGTTTCGATCGCGAGCGATCCGGAAATCGATGTCGTCTGCGAGCTGATGGGCGGGACCGGACTTGCTCTTGAGGTAACCCTGGCCGCCCTGAAGGCAGGTAAAATCGTGGTGACTGCCAACAAGGCTTTGATCTGCGATCATGGAGAGAGACTCTTTACGGCTGCCAAAGAAGGTGGCGGGCAAATTCTTTTCGAAGCCAGCGTTGCCGGCGGAATTCCGGTGATCAAAGCGATCAAGGATGGACTGGTTATCAATCGATTCAGCAGCATCTACGGAATTCTCAACGGAACCTGCAATTACATCCTGACGCGGATGACCAACGAGGGAGCTTCCTATGAGAAGATTCTTGAGGAGGCAAAGGCTCTTGGCTACTCGGAAGCGGACGAGTCTCTAGACGTCGACGGTATCGATTCGGCGCACAAGGCAGTTGTGCTGGCGTATCTCGCCTATGGTCGCTGGGTTCCGTACAAGGACATTCTGGTACAGGGCATTGCGGAGGTGACTCAGGAGGATATCGCCTTCGCCAAGGAAAATGGCTACGCGATCAAGCTGCTGGCTGTCATCGACGTGGCGCACGCTTCAGGTAAGCTGTACATTTCCATACTTCCTACACTTGTATCCAAAAAATACGTACTTGGAAGTGTTGACGGGGTTCACAATGCGGTGTCTATCCATGGAGACGTGGTGGGTGAGACTGTTTACATCGGGCCAGGAGCGGGCCGCGACGCGACAGCGAGCGCGGTGATCGCAGACGTGGTTGACGCGACCAAGCTGATAGTGAATGGCGGAGCGGGACGATTTGTCGATCCAGCGCCGCGAAATGGCGATCAGATCGAATTGGCTGAACCTGAGGAAATCGAGTCTCGATACTATGTGCGATTGGAGGTTGCAGACAAGCCAGGCGTAATGGCTGAAGTGGCTTCCATGCTTGCGAAGAACGAGGTAAGCCTCGCGAGCGTGACCCAGAAGGAAGTCGAGGAAAACGCGACAAGCGCGACGCTAATAATAACAACTCACTACACGACTGAGAAAGCGATTCTTGAAGCGGTCAAAGCTCTTGAGGAGAGCTCGAGTGTGAAAGGGAAGCCTTTTACGATGCCGATCAGTTCGTTTGAGGACTAAGCGTATTCACTTCTTGGAAACTATTCACGATGGCTCGTATTGTTAAGAAATTTGGAGGCACCTCTGTAGGCGATGTTGATCGCATCAAAAACGTGGCTCGTATCATCAAGGAAGATGTAGAGAAGGGCCATCAAGTGGCGGTAGTGGTATCGGCTCGCTCGGGCGTGACCAACGAGTTGATTGCGCGCGCCAGAGCGATCAATGAAAGGCCGAACGACCGAGAGATGGACGTTCTTTTGGCTGTGGGCGAGCAGGAGACAATCGCTCTGACAGCAATGGCTTTGCATGCTCTCGGGCAGGAAGCGATCTCGATGACGGGAGCTCAAGCCGGCATAAAGACCGACCCTTTTCACACACGCGCTCGCATCGTCAGCATGAATTGCGAGAAGATCGAAGCGGAGCTCGAGAAAGGCAGCGTTGTGATCGTGGCCGGTTTTCAAGGCGTTAACGATGAGGGCACCACGACGACTTTGGGGCGTGGCGGTTCGGACTTGTCGGCTGTAGCTCTTGCCAGTGGCTTGAATGCTGATCTGTGTCAGATTTACACTGATGTTGACGGCGTTTATACGGCGGATCCGCGCATCGTCCCGAAGGCTAGTAAGATTTCAGAAATCAGTTATGATGAAATGCTCGAGATGGCCAGTCTCGGCACGAAGGTGATGCAGGCCCGTTCGGTCGAATTTGCCAACAAGTTCAATGTCGTATTCGAAGTACGATCCAGTTTTGACACCTCAATCCCAGGCACAATCGTGAAACAGGAAGTAAGCTCAATGGAGGACGTCGTGGTACGCGGCGTCGCGCTCGATCGTAACCAGGCCAAGATCATGGTCAGCAACATTCCCGATAAGCCCGGTTCTGCGGCGCAAATCTTCGAGGCGCTCGGCAAGGCGAATGTCATCGTCGACATGATTGTGCAGAACATAGGCCGCAATGGGGTGGCGAACCTTACCTTCACGGTTCCGCGTGATGATTCCGAGCGTTCTCTCGACGCGGTCGAGAAGGTGCTCAATGAGCTCGGTGGCGGCGAGGTTTCGGTCTTTGGCGAAGTCGTTAAGCTCTCGGTCGTAGGCATCGGTATGCGTAGTCATTCAGGCGTGGCGAGCAAGCTTTTCGCCTCTTTGGCGGAAGCGAAATCAAATATCCAAATTATCAGTACATCGGAGATAAAGATCTCGGTGGTGATTGACGAAGAGGGAGCGGAAAACGCGCTTCGCATCGTTCATTCCGCATTTGGGCTAGACAAGGCTGAGGCTTAGTTCCGTGAAATTTGTAAGCACAAGAGGGCAGACGGAGCCGCATAGTTTTTCTGAAGCGGTAAGGATAGGTCTTGCTCCGGATAAGGGCTTGTTCGTTCCGGAGAAGCTGCCGGATTTGAGCTCTGAGATTTTGTCTTGGGACGGACTCTCGTATCCGGAACTTTGCTACGAATTTTTCAAGCATTTCGCGACGGACATTCCTCAGGACGAGTTGAAGGCATTGATCGAAAAAGCCTACAGTCGCTTTGACCACGCCGAGCACGCGCCAATGGTGAAATTGAGCGACAAGCTTTACGTGCAGGAGCTCTTTCATGGTCCGACTCTCGCGTTCAAGGATTTCGCATTGCAGTTGCTCGGCTGCCTCTACGAGCGTCAGGTGGCGAAGAGCGGTCAGAGTATCAACGTTTTGGGGGCTACCTCGGGCGATACTGGGGCGGCTGCGATTAACGGTCTGCTTGGCAAGAAGGGCGTGAACATTTTCATCCTTTATCCAGATGGCCGAGTGTCTCCGCTTCAGGAGCGCCAGATGACTTGTCTGGAGGAAGAGAATGTCTTTCCGCTTTGTATCAAGGGCAGTTTCGATGACGCTCAAGCGGCGTTGAAGGATGTTTTCGGAGATAAGGAATTTAGCCAGGAGGTGCATCTCTCTGCGGTGAACTCTATCAATCTCGCTCGAATCTTGGCTCAGTGCGTGTATTACATCTACGCGTATCTGAAGCTCCCTGCGGAGCGTCGCGAACGAGCGACCTTTGTGGTGCCTACCGGGAATTTCGGCAATGTGCTCGCTGGTTGGATGGCGTCGCGAATGGGGATGATCGTTGATGGTTACCGTGTTGCGACGAATCAGAACGACATTCTGCATCGATTCTTCAGCGAAGGCGACTATTCGCTAGGTGATGTGCAGCCGAGCCATGCTCCGTCGATGGACATTCAGGTGGCGTCGAATTTTGAGCGCTTTCTTTATTTTTCGCTCGGCGGCAACGCGGACATGACGCGCGAGATAATGGAAGGGTTTAAGAAGGACGGCAACTTCCAGGTGGGTGGAATGGCGATCACGGAATTCATGACGAGCACACGTATGGATGATGCTGAAATTGCCCAGACGATTACTAATGTGTATCGTGACTATGGGTACGTAACCGATCCGCATACGGCCTGCGGGTTCAAGGAGCTAGAACAGCTTGAGACTGCGGTGATTCTTTCGACGGCGCACCCTGCGAAGTTTCCCGATGTCGTTGAAAAGTGCACCGGAGTTGAGCCCACCCATCCGAGTCTTGAAGCTTTGAAGTCAAAAGATATTCGGAAATTTGCCGTTGCCCCCGACGAGGCGTCGATCAAGGCGTTTATACGCTCGAAACAATAGTCTCCATTTCTTCAATACAAAGTCCTTTTATTATGAGTAAGCCAACGATTCTGACGTACGATACTACCCTGCGAGACGGCACCCAAGGGGAGGGCGTCTCATTTTCCGTGACGGATAAGCTCCGTATTGCGGAGAAGTTCGACCAGTTTGGTATCGACTATATTGAAGGTGGTTGGCCGGGTTCGAACCCGCGCGACATGGCTTTTTTCGAGGAAGCGAAAAAGCTTAAGCTCAAGCATGCGAAGATCGCCGCGTTTGGCTCTACGCGTCGGGCGAATCTAAAGGCGGAGGAGGATCCGCAACTTAAGACTTTGATCGATGCGGGCACTCCAGTTGTGACGATTTTTGGCAAGACTTGGCTCTTGCACGTTACGGAAGTGATTCGTGTCGCTCCCGAGGAGAATCTCGCGATGATCGAGGACAGCGTTCGCTTTTTGAAGGAAAGCGGCCGCGAGGTGATCTACGACGCGGAACATTTCTACGACGGTTATATCGATAGCCCTGAATACGCGATTCAGACGCTAGAAGCGGCGGTTCGTGGTGGCGCGGAAAATCTTTCGCTTTGCGATACAAATGGCGGCAAGCTTGTTAGCGAGCTTCAGGAGATTACAAGGGTGGTTGTAGAGCGCTTTCCGAGTGTTAGCGTTGGCGTGCATTGTCATAATGATTCTGGACTCGGCGTGGCTCTCTCGCTCGGCGGCGTAGAAGCTGGAGCTACGTTGGTACAGGGGACTTTCAATGGCTATGGCGAACGCGTCGGTAATGCGAATCTCACTACGATCATTCCAAATATCGCTCTGAAGATGGAGTATCCGCTCAATTGCGCGGATCACTTGAAGCGTTTGCGCGAGCTGTCTCTATTTATCGCTGATTTAGCGAATCTCGAACACGACGGGAAGGCGCCGTTCGTTGGTTTGTCAGCGTTCACGCACAAGGGTGGAGCTCACGCGGATGCGACGAAGAAGGTGAGCTATAGCTACGAGCATGTGGATCCGACGAAGGTTGGCAACAAGCAGCGAGTTCTCGTATCCGATATGGCAGGACGCAGCAGCCTGCTGATGAAGGCACAGGAGCTAGGATTCGATTTAGACCGAAATTCGCCTGAGACAGTTGTGATCATCGAGAAGCTCAAGGAACTCGAGTTCAACGGTTACGAGTTCGAGTCGGCGGATGGTTCGCTTCGCTTGTTGCTCGATAAGTTGACTGACAAGTACAAGTCTCACTTTGAGTTTGAGGGGTATCGTGTGATCGTGGAAAAGCGTTTCAAGGATGATGATCCTATTTCCGAAGCAACGATCAAGGTGAAGGTAGACGGCGAGCCGCGTTACGTGGTGGCCGAGGATCCGGGACCGGTTGGCGCTTTGGACAAGGCCTTGCGCGTGGCTTTGGGCGATGCGTTTCCGAATCTCAAGGAACTTGCTCTCAAGGACTATAAGGTCCGTATCCTTGACTCAAAAGAAGGTGCAGAGGCAAAGACCCGCGTGTTGATCGAGTCGAGCGATGGCGAAGAAATTTGGGGTACGGTTGGGGCGTCTAACAATATTATTGAAGCAAGTTGGCAGGCGATTCGCGACGCGATCGAATACAAGATCTTGCTCGACGATACGAAGGTTTAGTTGGCGAGCGCCTACAAGAGAGGCCCGATGAGGCGGCTTAGGTCTTCGGCGAGTCCTTTGAGGTGTCGCCGAGGGGCGAGCTCTTCTTCTGTGAGTCGAGAGCACCGAGAGATTACGTCTTGTATCCAGTTTTCCACTTCTTTGATGTCGGAAGGGGTGTAGAAGAATGCGGCTACCTCGTAGTTAACGAAAAGGCTTCGTAGGTCCATATTTGCGGAGCCTGTCATCGCCATGGAGTCATCAATCAACATAGCTTTGCCGTGCATCATTTCGCGCTCGTAGGTGAGGATGTGAGCGCCTGCTTCGTTTAGCTCGCGGAGGAAGTGCTTTCTGGCGAGGTCGGTGATGCGGTGGTTTGAACGTTTGGGGACGATAAGTGTGACTCGCTTGCCAGTTCTCGCTTTTACGGTGAGTGAACGGAGTAGGACTTCGTCCGGGATGAAGTAAGGGGTTACTATGGTGATGGCCTTTTCCGCTTCCTGTATGCTCGCGAGGACTTTTTCGTAAAAAGGGTCGCCGGGAGTGTCGGGACCGCTTGCCATTATTTCTATGACAGAGTCTCCGTTTTCGATTGGCGGTACCGTAGCTAGGGGTTTGGGGGTGTATCCGCGTTTTCGTGACGCGAAAGCCCAGTCTTCTTCGAATATCGTGTTGAGAGCGGTCACGGCGGGTCCGCTGAAATAGACGCCGAAGTCTGTCCATCGACCTTTTGAGGGTGTGGGACCCATGTATTCTCGTCCGATATTTCGACCGCCAACTATGGCGGAGGACTTGTCGAATATCGCGATTTTCCGATGGTTACGAAGATTTGTGGCCCCGGGAAAGGAGATGGGAAAGACGGGCATAAAGCGTTCTATGCGTCCGCCCGCTTTTTCGAGGTCGAGCATGTAGAGCGTTTTCTTTCCCCATGAACCGATGGCGTCTAGGAGAAGTCGAACTTCCACGCCTTCCTTGGCCTTTTTCGAGAGTTCCTTGATCACGCGACGCCCGACCGCGTCGTGACTCAGAATGAAGGTCGTGATGTCGATGGACGTTTTTGCGCTTTGTATCGAATCTATGAGGACATCGTAGGCATCGGTTCCCTTTGGTAGAAAGCGAGTCGTGTTTCCGCTGGCGATTAGTCCGAAGGGCGAGACGGTTATAGAGTCTTGGAGTGGTGTGAGTTGGTGGAGGCGAAGCGATTTTTTGTCGCGCGTGAGTTTTTCTATCTTTCTACCACCGATGAGTAGAAAGAGTGGGACTCCAATGTAGGGGGCGAGGATGATGATGAGCAGCCAGGCGAAGGTATTGCTCGGGCGGCGTTTTTCCCGCATGAGGCGGGCGATCAGGATAAAGCCGAGAGCGAGTCCGAGGATAGCGCCTAGGTGCGGTAGAATGGTGTCGATGAGGATAGTTGGATTCATTCTTGTCTGCTATTCGCCGAGTGGCAGGGTGACGCCTTCGTGCTCGAGCATCCATTGTTTTCTCCAGAGTCCGCTTGCGAATCCGACGAGGGCGTTGGAGGCGCCCACGACTCTATGGCAGGGAATGACGATTGGGATGGGGTTACGGTTGTTTGCTCCGCCTACGGCTCGCGAGGAATTTGGCTGGTCTATTTCCTTAGCGATCTGGCCGTAGGTTTTGGTGCGTCCGAAGGGGATTGCGGTTAGCTGTTTCCAGACTCGCTTTTGAAAGTCGGTACCTTCGGGGGTGACGGAACAGGTAAATTCAGTGAGATGGCCGGCGAAGTACGCTCTTAATTCTTCATAGAGAAGCGCTAGGTGGGGATTTTCAATTCGCACGGCAGCCATCTCAACCGTCGATTTTTCCGTGAAGCGAATCGATTGGATTCCCTTTTCGCCCGCGGTGAGATGCAGAGTGCCTAGTGGGCTTTTGAAATCTACTTCATCCACAATACTTTGAGAATGCGTAGACTCTTCTCGACTGGCAAACTTAAGTGAAGGTGCCGTTTATCGAGCGCTTTCCGGCGGAAAGAATACGGCCTTGGCGGTGCGAAGCATGATCTTCAGGTCCAGCATGAATGACCAAGTGTTGATGTATTTGATGTCGTAGTCGATTCGTGCCTTCAGAAGGTCTGGGTTCTCGATTTCTCCTCGTAGCCCGAGGGATTGAGCGAGTCCAGTAATGCCCGGCTTGACGAAGTGTCGCGTGTAATAGACTTGGAGTTTTTCCGAAAACTCGCGGTCGTGATCGATGAGGTGGGGTCGGGGACCTGAGACGCTCATTTCTCCGAGGAGCACGTTTATGAATTGTGGAAGTTCGTCGAGGCTGGTCTTTCTCAGAAAAGATCCGAAGGCGTAGATGCGGGAGTCGCCCTTCGTGGCTTGTTTGGCGACGTTTTTCTGGTTCGCCTCTGAGACGTGCATGGTACGGTACTTTATTATGTGGAAAGTACGCTTGGTCATGCCTGTGCGCGGTTGTGCGTAGAATATTGGCCCGGGTGATTGTTTCCTTTGAAAGGCCCAGACGAGCAGGGTCAGAGGGGGGAGGATAAAGGCTACGATGGGCAGGGAGACTGCTACGTCGAAGCTGCGCTTAACCATGCGGTTGATCGGGTTTTCGAGAGGCTCGTTTTCGTAGGTTAGAAAAGTGTAGTCGCCTTCGTGCTCGACTACGATGCGCTGCTGGAAATCGTCCTGCCAGTTGTTGTAGATGCGCACGCGGCAGCCCGCTTTTTGGGCAATGGACATGGCCTTTTTGGAGCTTTCAGGGGATAGGGACTTGTCGACGATGACCACCTGAGCGATTTGGTTTTGCTCGATGGATCTAGAGAGGTCGTCGATGGTGCCCATGCAGGGAATTGGCTGTTCACTTGCGGGGGGGCATGTCTCTTCGCCGGCGTAGCCAATGATCTCGATGCCGTAGTCTGTTTTGTTGGTGATCCAGTTTTCCAGGCTTTTCAGAGACTTCGTGGAGCCGATGATTAGGGTGGGTATGACCTGTGTTTTGAAGCTAAGGCGGCAAAGGTGCTTTGGCAGAATCTTGTTCATGGCGAACAAAAGCACAAAGGCGGACGCGAAGAAGGAGGACAGGAAGAGTCGGCTGATATCGGTGTCCTTGAGCGCGAAGACAACCGCCAGTTGCAGGAGCATGATGCGGATGAGTTGCTGGAACGTTAGATAAAAGGTGCGGAACCACCCCATGTTAACGAAGTGCTCAGCGTAGGTCTTCAGCAGGCGCACGTTCGCGAAGGAACCGATGACGATACCCGCCATGTAGAGATTGAGGTACTCCACGCGAAGTCGATAGCCGACCTGATGGAATATTTCGCGAACTACGAGAAAGAGTATGAGGAGACAAGCTGCCTGCCAGAGGCCGTGCAGATTGAGAATTCCTTCTTGGCGATTCTTGAGCATACGATTACGTCAGGTGTAAAAAAAGACGTAATCAATATTCGATGTTTTGAGTACTAGCGCAATTTAAAACAGTAGCGCTACTTACTAGTCCATGGGTGACACTAACAGGCGCTCAGTTTTCGCCTGAGCCTTTTGTTTCTATCGATTGCCTAAGGGTTCGAGTGGGTGCGTCAATTTGTTGTAGATGCTTGAGGGATCGACATCAACGCGGCGCGTGCCTTGGGGGGGGCTTGCCTCTAGAGAGCTTTTTCGAAGGATTGGCCGGTCTGGGTGTGAAATATCAGGGCGATTTCGGTAAAGCCGACGAGAACGAGGCCATTCTCGATGTCAACTACGTCACCGATGCGGCGGATTTTTCCGTCGAGAAAAACGCGGGTTTCCTTTCCGGCTTTGCGAATTCCTTGCACAGTGAATCCGTCTACAAGCTCCTGAATGCGAGATACTTCAGCTAGATCCAGTTCGTTCGTGACCACTGCAGGCTGATTTGCGGTTTTTGTTTCCGTGGCGGCTTTGGAGGGGTTCGTCGCTTGCTCGCGCTCGAGCAGCATTTTTTGCACGGTGGAAAGCTGGTCGCTAGAGAGTTCGCTGAGTAGGTCGGTTAGTTCGGCCGCGTCAGTAGTAGGTGATTCGCTCGTGGGAGAGTGTTCTTTGTCTGAGCTTGGTGTCGCGAGTTGGGGTGTTTGGCTTTGAGCGGCGAGCGCCGTTTCCCCTTTGAGGTAGCCTGAGCCGAAGTAGAAGATGGCGGAGATTGAAAATGCGAGAAGCAGTCCCATTCCGGTGAAGCCGATAAGGATGAGGGGCAGCCTGTCGCTTTGGCCGTGCCGGGCCATGTGGCTCACCATTGGTGGTTGGGGGCCGCTGGGCGCGTGGCGTTTTTGTTGTTCGAGCTTTAGCGCTTGGTTGATTAGGCTCATGTCCGTTTCGGTTAGGTTGGTTTGTCGGGCTAGACCCGACAAACTATGAAACGGCCGCGTTGCTCTATTATTAAGCGGACTTGAGGCCTCTAGGCCGAAAAGTGGCCGAAAGGATGGACTTCGCCTACTTGAAGTCGAGGGTGCGGATTTCCTTCAGGGCGGCTCGGACGTCCTTCCAGGTGACGACTTCGCTGCTGCGAATGTAGGACGAGAGGAGAGCTTTGTCGCAAATATTGTTTACGATTCTGGGTATGCCGCGTGATTTCCAGCTAATCCATCTTACGGCCCAGCTGGTGAAGAAGGGTATGCCTTGTCCGCCAGCCATGGCGATGCGGTGGTGGATGTATTGCTCGATTTGCAGTCGGTTTAGGGGGCGGAGTTCGGTGTGAACGAGAATTCTCTGCCGGAGCTGGCGGAGGCGCTCCTCTCCGAGGATCTCTTTGAATTCCGGTTGCCCCATGAGGATGATCTGGAGGAGCTTTTGCTTGTCAGTCTCTAGGTTTGAGAGGAGGCGAAGTTGTTCGAGGAGTTCGAAAGTGAGGTTTTGGGCCTCGTCGATGATAAGCAGTATGTCTTTGCCGGCTTGTATTTTCTCAAGGAGAAGATCGTTTACCTGTTGGACGAGGCCGCCGCGGCTGCGGCTCATGGTGCCTTCGGCGCCCAGTTCGGTGAGGATTGTCTTAAGAAGCTGTGTTTCGGTGATGCGCGGATTGAGGATCAGGGCGACCTCGTACTTGTCGTCGTCAATTTCGTTGATGAAATGGCGGCACAGGGTGGTCTTGCCGCAGCCGACCTCTCCGGTGAGGACGATAAAACCCTTCCGCTCAGCTACGCCGTATTTGAGATGCTGAAGCGCTTCCTGGTGTGTGGGGCTTAGGTACAAAAAGTTAGGATCGGGAGTTATGTTGAACGGCATCTCCCTAAGACCGTAGAAACTTTGGTACATCGGCGCGAAATGTCCGCTATTTGCAGCGGCCTTACAATTATTTTTTTGCAATATTTGAATTGGCGCCTGTAGTTACAAATCCAATTCGAAATGAGTGCTAGCCGGTTTGTTAATCTACTTTTCGTCCTTCTGTTTCTCGGAACAGGGATTTTCGCGGCTGCGTTTTTGTATCGGGATTATCAACACTTGGATAATTTGAGAACGGAAAACACGGTTCTTTCCAAGCGTCTTGACTCTTTGGCGGAAGAATCGACGAGGCGCGAGGTCCAGCTGGATCAGCTGAAGGGAGATTCCGAATACATTGAGACGGTCATCCGAACAAAACTGAATTTCGCGAAAGACGGGGAAACGATCTTTCGCTTTGAGCGCTAGGCGTTCGCTCCAAGGTTCTGGCGCATTTTTGTTTTTAGAAGTTTGTTGCCACGGAGGCTTTGGTTTAGGAGCTTTTTGTCGAAACACCGACTACTATGGAGAAAAAGCAGCTTTTCGAGTCTCGCGGGCAGGGTCAGATCTTTCGTTTTTGGGAAGGTCTCAATGAGAAGGAACGAGCGAATCTGATATCGCAGGCCGACGAGATTGATCTTGATGAACTGGACGATCTTGTTTCCACGCTGGTAAAGGCTTCGGGAGATAAGGAGTCGGTTAACTTTTCGGCATTGAAGCCCGCTCCCTATTTGCCGATTCCGGAAGATTTGGATACGAACGAAGATTGGCAGGAAGCCAAGAAGTTGGGCGAAGACGCCTTGCGAAAGGGGAAGGTCGCCGCGTTCACCGTAGCGGGGGGGCAGGGAACGCGTCTCGGCTACGATGGGCCGAAGGGCACATTTCCTGTGACTCCAGTTAAGAAGAAGACGCTGTTTCAAGTATTTGCTGAGAAAATACAAGCGGCTCGTCTTCGCTACGAGTGCGAGCTTCCTTGGTTTATCATGACGAGCGATGTGAACCACGAGGCGACCGTTGCATTTTTCGAAGCGAACGATTTTTTTGGTCTCGCTCCAGATAGCATCACGTTTTTCCGGCAAGGACGGATGCCTGCGGTCGATTATGACGGGAAAATTATTCTCGAGTCCAAAAGTAGCATCGCGATGAGTCCGGACGGACATGGGGGCGCCTTGCGTGCGCTTGAACGTAGTGGTTCGTTCAAAGCGATGGAAGATGCCGGCATCGAAGTCCTTAGTTATTTCCAAGTGGATAATCCGCTAGTCCAAGCGATTGACCCGTATTTCATAGGATTCCATCTCAAATCCGGTTCGACCATGTCGAGCAAGATGCTTCCCAAAGCATACGAGAAGGAGAAGCTCGGTCACTTTTGTGTTCTGGACGGAGTGACACAGATTGTTGAATACAGCGATATGCCTGATGATTTGTGCGCGCTGCGAGATCCAGACGGTAAGCTCTCTTTCCGAGCGGGCAGCATAGCCATACATGTTATTTCGCTCGATTTTGCTCGTTCGCTTGTCGCTGCTGGGAGTTCTGTGTCACTGCCGTTTCATCGAGCTGACAAGAAGGTGCCTTTTGTTAACGAAGAGGGAAATACCCAGAAACCGGATACGGCTAATGGGGTGAAATTTGAGATGTTCGTGTTCGATGCTATTCCTTTTTCGAAGAATCCGCTTGTTATCGAAACGACACGTTTGAATGACTTTAGTCCGGTCAAGAATGCGGAAGGTATCGACTCGCCTGAGAGTTGTAGAGCTGATCAGCTTAAACTGTTTAGAGAGTGGTTCGACGCGGCGGGTATCAACATTCCACAAGGTTTTGATGGCTCGATTGAGGTATCTCCACTCTACGCGTTGGACAAGGAAAGCTTCGTTAGCGCTTGGAAGAAGAATTCCGTCTCGATTGATTTCTCAAGCGACGTATACATTGGCTGATTGCTGAAGCGTATTCACTAATGCCTTACTGGATTTCTAATCTTTGAGCTACTTCCTTTTTTCCTTAACAATACGATAGAAACATACCCTTAGAGATCTTTAGTGCGAGTGTTATGCTGCAATAAGTATGAGTACTATTTAAAGCGGTTCCGCTTGCGGTGTATTAATTCACTTGCTTGGTTCTGTACTTAACCTCCCCAAGTTTTTGCGTGAAATGTCCACCTCATCGATTGCCTGTTTGGTAGTTGAATCTGACTCAGACCGAGCAGAACAGATAATCGAATTCCTCAAGACCTCTGAGCGATTTGATTTTTTGTGTCATCTTGCTTCCAATCTGTTCGAGGCAAATCGGAAACTTGTAGATGTTCGGGCGGATATCGTGATTTCAAAGGGTGTCTTCCCTGATATCGAGCATTTGGACGTAGTTACTCGATATCGAAAAAATGAATACGACTCTGTCGTGTTGTGTCTTCTTGAAGACGAAGAGAAATCGGTGATATTGGACAGTGCTCAAGAAGCGGCGGATGACTATATTTTCTATAAGGACTTAACGGCGGAACGCTTGCTCGAGGCAGTAGAGCATGGGTTTGAGCGACGCGTGCTTCTTAACGAATTGAAAACGGTGCAGGCAGGACCGGGAGAGGGGAAGGCGGTGTACCGGGGTTTGCTTCATTGCTTGGATGCAGCGCTTTTTCTGGTTTCTAGGCCTGATGGGGAACTTCTTTTCAACAACAAGGTAGCTGACGCGTGGTTTCCTGAGAGTAAGGAATCAACCTTGAAGGAGCTTTTTGAATACGGGGTACTAGAATCGGAACTGATAGAGCTTGAGATTCTGACGGAGAATGCGGTTGTGCCCAATGCGGAACTACGTTCGGTGATCGTCGAATGGAAGGGCAGGGAGTGCTCGCTTGTAACTTTGCGAAATATTTCAAAGCGAAAGCGGGCGGAAGAGGCGTACAAGGCAAGTCAACGGCGTTTGGATTTGGCTTTGAAGGCCTCGAATATCGGGCTTTGGTCCTGGGATCTTAGGAAGAATCAACTTCATTTTAGCGAACGATGGAAGGGGCAGCTTGGCTACTCGGGGAGTGAGTTTTCGAATTCGCTGAGCGCGTTTCGCAGTAAACTTCATGCTGACGACCATCTCGAGGTAGAGGAGGTTTTTGGCCAGGCCTTGCGCGGTGAGATAAGCGAAATCGAATTGAAATATCGTATGCGACATAAGGAGGGCGGATTTCGCTGGATTCTTTGTCGCGCTGAAATCTTCCCTGACGATTCGGGCAAGCTTTCAACGCTTCTCGGATCGCATATTGATATTACCGATAGGAATCCGACCTCTGGAAAGCTTGGGCTCGAAGCTTCCTTGAGCGAGAAGCTCAGTATTCGTATGGAGCGAATTGCGGCCGAGCTGGAAAAAAACGCTTCTGAAATTCGATCGAATTTTAGAGGGGACTCGGCGATCGTGGAGCGTATTCAAGAATTGGAGCGTTTGTCTCGCAGTTTTTCCTGCTTGAATGAAGTTCTACAATTGGACGCGAGTAGAAGTGATCACGTCATCGAGGCAATTGATCTAGTGGAAGAGACGAACGAGCTGTACAATTCGCAACGTAGTTTGTTGCCCGCTAAAGCTTCGCTTCAGGTCGAGGCGACTGGTGAGATTCGATTACATGGCTTGTCGCGCCGGGGGCTTCGCTTTGCTTTGACGGAAGCCTTGATTTGCGTGGCTGACAAGGTCTCGGCCGATATGAAGAATCGAATTCAGGTTTCGATTGGAAGGAGGAAAAGGTCGGAGGATTTGGACTCGTTGCCCTTTGCTCGATTCGTCTATCAGGGCGAAAAGATCGGTAAGGCGGAGATGCTGGCCTTGTCGAAGACACTACATATTTCGGTAACTTGTGAAGGCGAGAGCAGTTTGTCTGCTCTGGAGATTGTGTTTGAATCTGATGAGCGGTCGCCTACCGCGACTCAGGCTAGTTCGCAGCTCGCCTTGCTTGCTGAAGATGAAGGTGTATTGAGACTTGCGATACGCACGATGTTGGAATCACTCGGCTTTGAAGTGGTTGTAGCAAAGGATGGAGCCGAGGCGGTAAATGCCTTTGCGCGGAGGAAGTCTGAGTTCGCCCTAGCGCTTGTGGATTTGCAGATGCCAGAAATCGATGGCTACGGGGTGGTCGCTTCGATACGCGCGACGCGTGAGGACTTGCCAGTGATTCGCATGAGCGGAGATTCGGCTGATGAGCGTAGCGAGCTGCTTGATAGGCTCGACGAGCATAGTTGTTTTTTGTCGAAGCCTTTTGGAATATCGGAATTGAAAAAGGCTATCGAGGACTTGTCGCTTCGAGTGCGAGCTTAGGCTTTGGGACAGAAGAAAGCCTCACGTTTGGGAACGTGAGGCTGTATTGGAGATTTTGTTACGCGTCGCTTTCTAGATGAGCGAAAGAGCGGGCGTCTCGAGGAGGATCTTGAGTGCCTGTAGGTATTGAGCTCCGACCGCTCCGTCGACTGCTCGGTGGTCGCAGCTTACGCCGATGGTCATGATTTGGCCGGGAACGATTTCGCCAGCGTCATTGACGATAGGCTTCGTTTCTGTGGCGCCCACGGAGAGAATGCCCGCGTTTGGCGTGTTGATGATGCCGTAGAAGCTGGAAATGCCGAACATGCCAAGGTTGGTGACCGTGAATGTGCTGTCGGACATTTCGGCTGGGCTGAGCTTCTTGTTGCGGGCCTTGCCGATGAGTTCCTTGGCTTCGATGGCGATCTGCTTGAGCGTCTTGCTTTCCGCGTTGCGGATGACGGGGGTGAGAAGTCCGTCTTCGATGGCGACGCCGAACGCGAGGTGTACCGATCCGTTTTGGCGAATGGTGGAGCCTCCCCAAGCTCGGTTCATCGCTGGTACGCGGCGAAGGGCTTCGGCGGAGGCCTTGAGAATGAAGTCGTTGACGGTGAGCTTGATGCCGCCACCGTGCTCGGCCGGTACGTTGGCTAGGTCGGCGTTGATCTTGGCGCGGGTAGCGAGGAGGTTGGCCGCGTTGACTTCGATCTGGAGATAGAAGTGTGGGGCGTTGACCTTTGACTCGACGAGTCGCTTGGCGATGACGCCGCGCATGGTAGAAACGGGGAGTTCAGCATCTTCCGCGATGGCGAGGCCTGGGAGGGATACGGATGCTGCTGCAGGAGCTGAAGTGTTTGCGGTCACGGACGAGCCGCCGTTGGCTTTGGCGGCGATGACGTCTTCCTTGATGATACGACCGTTGGGGCCGGTGCCTTTGACTGATGCGAGGTCTATGCCCTCGGCTTTGGCGAGTTTCTTGGCAAGGGGAGAGGCTTTGATGCGATCTGTAGACTCTTCGGCAGAGGGTTCAGCGGGAGTCGAAGATGAAGCGGCTGGAGCTGCTTCTTCTTTCTTTTCCTCTTTCGCCTCAGGCTCGGGAGCGGAGCTTGTGGGGATTTCCACTTCTTCACCGGCTTCGCCGATGGCGGCGATAGGAGCTCCAATGGCTACTTGTTCGCCTGCTTTTGCGATTTGCTTGAGCAGGATGCCATCGTCGAAGGCTTCCAGTTCCATGGTGGCCTTGTCAGTTTCGATTTCGGCGATGACGTCGCCGGACTCGATGGCGTCGCCTTCGTTTTTGAGCCAGTTAGCGACGGTTCCGACAGTCATGGTGTCGGAGAGCTTCGGCATATCTATGAATGTAGCCATGTGGATTTAGAATTTAAGATTTGAAAATTAGAATTAGAGGACGGTGTCGCCTTACATGATGGAGAGAACTTTCTCCACTACGGTGGCCGCTTTAGGGAGCTGTTCTGGCTCAAGGGCTGGGCTGTAGATGGCCGGCGCGTCCACGGTGGATACGCGCTGAATGGGTGCGTCGAGGTAGTCGAAGGCCTTGTTTTGGATGGTGTAGGCGATTTGGGCGTCTACGCCGCAGAAGGGGCGGTTTTCTTCGACGAGCACGGCGCGGTTGGTCTTCTTGACCGACTCGAGAATGGTTTCTTCGTCGAGTGGGCGGATGGAGCGAAGGTCGACGACTTCCGCGTCGATGTTGTGCTCTTCCTTGAGGACTTGAGCGGCGGTCATGGCGACGGATACGGAAGGCCCGTGGCAGACGATGGTGACGTCTGTGCCTTCGCGCTTGATGTCGGCCTTGCCGAGCGGGATGACGTACTCTTCTTCGGGCACTTCGCCGGTGGTTCCGTAGAGGAGAGTGGACTCCATGACGTAGACAGGGTCGTTGTCGCGGATAGCGGACTTCATGAGGCCTTTGGCATCGTAGGGCGTGGCCGGGCAGACGACCTTGAGGCCTGGCATATTGGCGATGAGATTTTCCGGTGTGTGCGAGTGTGTCGCTCCGACGTTTGTGCCGCCGTTTGCCGGCCCGCGGATGACGATGGGCACGTTGATGAGTCCGCCGGACATGTAGCGTACGCAGCCGGCGTTGTTGATCATCTGGTCCCAGGCGACGTAGGCGAAGCTCCAGAACATGAGTTCCATAACGGGGCGGACGCCCAGCATGGAGGCGCCGATGCCCATGCCGATGAAGCCGGCTTCGGAGATGGGGGCGTCGACGATGCGTTTTGGGCCGTAGCGTTCGAGCAGGCCTTCGGTGACCTTGTAGGCGCCATTGTACTGGGCGACTTCTTCGCCGATGACGACGACGTTTTCGTCTCGCTCGATTTCTTCGGCGAGGGCGTCTTTGATCGCTTGTCTGTAGGAAATTGTTGGCATGTCAGGTGTCCTGATGTCTGAAAATTAGTCGTTGAAGAAGAGGCGGCCTTCTGAGGCGCGCTGCTCTGGGTTGTCCGCTTCCCAGTAGACGTCTTCGGTAATGGAGGAGGCTTCGGGGAATGGGCTCTCGTCGGCGAACTTGGCAGCGTCTTCCGCCTCTTTTTTGGCAGCGTCGTCGATGACTTTCATTTCCTCTTCGGACATGATTTTGGAATCGAGAAGGTAGAGGCGGTAGACGTTTAGCGGATCGTGGTTCTTGCGGTAGTCGTCGATCTCTTCCTTGGTGCGGTACTTCTTGGCGTTCGCGTCTGCGACGGAGTGACCTTGGTAGCGGTAGGTGTGAATTTCGAGAATGGTAGGCTTGGATTCCTCGTGGGCGCGTTTGATGGCGCGGCCGACTCCTTCGCGAATGGCGAAGAGGGACTCGCCGTTGATGTTTTCCCAGGCCATGTTGTAGCCTTCGGCGCGAGCGGCGAGGCCTTCCTTGGGGTGGGAGGAGGAGCGCTCCTGGGAGGTGCCCATGGAGTAGCCATTGTTTTCAATGATGAAGATCGCTGGGAGGTCCCAGAGGGCGGCAATATTGTAGGCTTCGTGAACGGCTCCCTGGTTGATGGCTCCATCTCCCATGAAGGCCATGGCGGAGCCTTTCTGTTCCTTATACTTGACGCCGTAGGCGAGTCCGACGCCGAGAGGGATCTGGCCGCCGACGATGCCGTGGCCGCCCCAGTAGTTCTTATCCGGAGCGAAGTAGTGCATGGAGCCGCCTTTTCCCTTGGAGCAGCCGGTGGCCTTTCCGAGGAGCTCGGCCATGCATTCGTTCATGTTCATGCCGACTGCGAGGCCGTGGCCGTGGTTGCGGTATGCGGTGATCATGTGGTCGTGTGCGCCCATGAGGGATGCGCAGCCGACCGCGATGGATTCCTGACCGATATAGAGGTGGAGGAATCCGCCGATTTTGCCCTGTTGATAGACGCGAAGGGAGCGTTCCTCGAAACGGCGGATACGTACCATTTCGCGGTAGAAATGGATCAGCTCGTCCTTGGAGAGATCCTTGTTGATAGGCAGTTTCGCTTCTTTCGCCAGATTGGATGTCTCTGGCTTAACGCGTTTCTTTGGCGTGGTTTTTGCGCTCACTTTTCTGTCTCGTGTTCTCGGATTTTGAGAAGGAAATTCTTTGGAAAACGGGGATTCAAGGAGTTGGCCGCTATGAGACAACAACAAAGCTCGTCCGATATGCGGCTAGGGTCACTTTACTCGCTGTTCTCGGTTGGGATGAGGCCTTCGATCTCGAATTGCAGCGGTTTTCCGGGAAGGCAGTCGACTTTGAGGGCGACGAAGCGGTCATGGTATTTGTCGTAAATGTCCCAAAGGCCCTCGCGGTCTGTCTCGGGAATCGCGAGCGTATCGATCTCTTCGCGGGTGTAGAAGGCGAATTTGCCTTCGTCGATGTCAGCGGGTAGGGCTTCTAGCGGTTTCGAGCATTCGAAGAGGAACATCAGCCAATGGCCCTTTCCTTCGTAGGCTTTTTCGGCCGCCATGCAGAAGAGGTGCAAATCCTTGTTTTCTAGCTGGATGCCTGTCTCTTCTTCGGCTTCGCGAATAGCGCACTCGAAGGGGGACTCGCCTGTTGGCATTTCCAGTTTTCCTCCGATGGGGCTCCAGAGCCCATTGTTTGGCGCTTTGGCTCGCTGGAGCATGAGGAAGCGGCCGGAACGGTCTTTCAGGAAAATGAGAACGCTGATCTTGTACTGCATGAAGGTCTGGTGCGGGGCGAGTAGGCTAGAGGAAGAGGTGCGGGGCAAGCGGAATTGGCGTCGCTGGCGGGAGCTTGTTGCCCCGATGACTGGGATTCTCTTGATCCCTGTGGCGATTCGAGAGATAGGCATAGTCATGCTTGGATCTATTCGCTTGTTGCTGGCTGCTTTTGTTTTCGTTCCTGCTGCATTCGCTCAAGACGCGGAGTTGGAGATTCTCAAGGTGGACTTTGGTCTTGTCGATCAGGCAGGCGCTTCTGATCCTTGGTTTGAAATAGCTGTTGCGATATCCGTCGAGAGGGGAGATGGGGAAGCTGGGGCAAATCCTCGTTTCGCAGACAATATTGATGTGTCCTTGTCATTGGCGACGCAGTCGGAGCAGGGGGGTGGCTCGCGATTTGCATTTTATTCGGCGACTGCCGAGTATCCGACGCTTGAAGTCGGGCGTCACATGATTCGGTTTTATCTGCCACCAGAGTTAGTGAAGCGTGATCGCGTGCGGGGCGAGCCCTTTGGATTCGAGGCCCAGGTGCGGTCAGGGGAGAGCATCCTCTCTGCCATAGTTTCGAGAAAGTTGGAGGCGGCGAGCGCTCTTGAATCGTTCCGAGCGCGCATTGCGTCCAGCGCGGAAGAGGGCTTGCTTCGGTTGCAGAACGAGACTCCGTTTGGGCTGGCAAGTCCTCGCGACACTCCAAATCCAAGGCTTCGGATCCGCCTGGACTAGTTCGATCCCGGTGGCGGGGCTTTTCGCGCGGGTCGGGAGAAATTCTATAGTCCCTCTGGTGCTTGCACGTAAGTCCCTATTATATAACGGTTTTAGCTTGTAATGCCTACTTGTTAAAAAAGAATGAATGATCCAATTTCTCCTTTGTTTGTATGTCGAATCCTCACTTTCTAGCGATCAGCCTTGGGGCGAACCATTTGTGTTCGGTTCATCTGAAGATGAACCCGAGTGGTCGCTGTGAGCTTTTGGATTACCAGGTGGATACGGTGGATTTTTCGTCGCACGACCCATTGCTTTGGCTGAAGGCAACGTCGTCGCACCTTGATTCAGTGGCTCTGCGGTTTCGGAGTGAAATGCCTGCTGGCTTCTCGATCCCTGGCCATGTAGCGTTGTGCAAGTACCTCAAGATCCCTCAGGTTGCGGTGGGGAAGAGGCAGAAAATCGTGGCTTTCGAAGCGAAGCAGAACATCCCGTACCCGATCGAGGAAGTGACTTGGGCGTATGCGGTAGTGGAAGAGGACTCGCTTGATTTTGACGCGGTGATTGGGGCGACGCGTACTGAGATTGTGGAGACGATCGCCCGCTATAGCAGAGACTCCGAGATCGATTTACGTGGGGTCGAGCCCTCCACAACCGCGCTGGTAAATGCGTTTCGCTACAACTACGCCGACGAAAAGCGGTGCAGTTTGATTTTATCGATAGGGTCCAAGTCCACGGATCTCGTGTTTGTGGATCGGACTCGATATCATTCGCGTAACGTGCCTTTCGGCGGTCAATCAATAAGTGGCGAGATTGCGGAGATGCTTGGCGTGACGGTTAGCGAAGCTGAACGTATCAAGATTTCGGCTACGCAGGAAGAAGCGCTTCCGAGCGAACAGTATACAGCCTACGAGAATGCAAAGCGCAGCTTCCAAACGCGCTTGAGTACTGAGGTTCTTCGCACGGCGGCAGTGCTGAAGCGGCAAGGTTTCAGCTTTGAGGCGGAAGTTATTTATTTGGCGGGTGGCGGGTCTTTATTGCCCGGCTTGAGCGAAAAGCTGGGCGCGAAGCTTAAGCTCCCGGTTGTTCGATTGGATCCATTGCATAAACTAAATGTTTCGGATGAAGTCTTGCGGGAGGAGATCCAGGGGGCGTCGGCGTTTCTTTCTGACGCGATCGGCATGGGAGTCGGTCGGTTTATGCCGGACGGGGCGACGCTGGATTTGACGCCTCGCAGTCTGGTTTGGCAGCGCAAATTCCGCCGCCAACAGCCTTTCTATGTATTAGCTGGATTGGTAGCTTGCGCGGCGATTGGTCTCCCAATTTTGAATACGGCACTTGAAATCAAGGCGTATGAGCAGGAATTGCAGAATTTGGATGTGCAAATTCGTCCTCTTCGGCAGTTGAACCAGGAGATTTTCGATCGAACCGAGCAGATAAAGCAGATCAAGGATGTGATTGGCAAGGCGTCGACGATCATGGCTTCTCAGTCAGTTTGGTTGGAGGTGTTGAACGATCTTCAATCGCGACTCGTGGAGGTCGAGGATGTGTGGCTGGATAATCTTCGTCTTGAACGCCCTGAAATTGCAGCTCCGAGAGGTCGCGGAGTGGCTCGGGTCCAGCAGAATGACTCCCGTACCAAGATCCAGCTCGTTGGCCGATTGATTGACGTGTACAATCCGGTTTCGAGCGTCAGCCCCGATTCGTACGAGCGGGTCAAGTCTTTGCTGGAGAGCTTTCGCGCCGCGGATTTTGTTGCGACCCTAGAGGACGAGCGTTTCGACTATTCCGTTCCGGGGATTCTGAGATTCGATTTTACATTAATCGTGAAGGAGGACGTTCCGCTTTAGATTATGGTTTTCTACCGCCAGAATCCGTTCTTCTACACCTTGCTGCTTGTGCTCTTCGCCGCTAGCATCGTGGGGATTTGGTATTTGACGAAACTGAGCAGCGAGCTTTCGGCTCTGACGTCTTCCTACGAGACGAAGTCCTCGCAGTATGACCGTTACCTTGCAGCGAGGCCGTCGCCGACGCGTTCCAATCTCGAGGCTATTGAAGATAACTATCGGGAATTGTACTCTGTTTATGAAAAGGCGATGGGTACCCTTAATTTGAATACGTTCGACCAGGCGGCGTTTTTCGGGGAGACACCGGTTTCGAGAGCGGACTGGTCCTTCGAATTGCACAAGTTTAAGGAGAACGCCCGCTACGCGGCTTTGAGTAATTCGATCGAGCTACCGACGGTGGTGGAGTTTGGATTTGAGGACTACGCGAACGGGGGGCCGCCTCCCGAAAACATGGAGGAGGTTCACCAGCAGATTGTTGTGATGTCGTCGCTTCTGGAGACCCTTTTCGATTCGGGAGTTCAGTCGTTTGTGAAAATCCAGCGAGGAGTGAAACCGGACGGGTCAAGAACTGCGGTTGGTAGTCGTCGGCCCGTGAATCAGTTGTATAGCGACTGAGATCAATTCGTGGTTAGTCAAGGGCAAAGTATCAGTATTCCGGGTACAATCGACAGTTATGTTTTTCGCCTCGTGTTTCGGGGTCAGTCGATCGCGTTGAGGGGCTTTCTGAATCGAGTGGCGAACTCGCCCCTGCCGTTTGTCATTCGCGGCGTTGAGGCGGATCTCTCGAGCGAGGGAGGGGAGAAGCTTGGCCTGGAGTCTATCGCCGATAACCCATTCGTGGGAGAGGAGAAGAATTTTTCTAACCAGGCGGCTGGGGTACCCATCATTTCGGATAACACTTCCTTGTTTGTCGTCACTGTGGAGTTTTTGCAGCTAGTTGTGGATATTGCTGCGCCCACGCTAGTTGAAAAAGGGGAGGAGGACGAAAGTGCATAGGTTTAAGTTCTCCGAGTTTTTCGACAAATTGGCGCTGCTTTGCGCGATGCTGCTGTTTGCATGGGTAGGAATTCGAGCGATCATAGAGGTTCGCAAGCTCGATAGCATTGCTGGACAGGGTCGTCCACTTTTGTCCGAGCTGAAGGTGAACGCTCCGCTTTTCGAGGCGGAGACGCCGAGTATCTCTGATGTTTCCTGGAACCCGGCCAAAAGCCAAAGTCGGGGGGACGATTGGGTGTTCGACGTTTTCACTCCGCCGGTGATCTACTACGATCCGAATTCTCGGGAATTCGCGGTCACTCCGCCGAGTATGCAAGTCGTCGATACAGGAGAGAATCAGTGGGCGTCATTTGACGTGGAGCTTCTCGAGGTGCGATTGCGCCCTTACAAGCTCCAGCTCGTAGGTTACGCTGGCGAAACGGGAACTTATATCGTCTATTTCGAAAACACGGATACCGGAGCGATCGTTTTGCTCAGGGAAGGGCAGGAAGAATCGGAATTAGGCGTACGCTTGACCTCGTTTCAAGAGCAGCAAATTGAGATCGTGAATGAAGACGATACGCCGGTCGTGCAGAATGTCGGAGTCGCTCGCATTGCGGATTACGCGAGCGGGCAGGAGGTGAGTCTCACGAATATGGAGACAAAGATGTTCTCAGATCTTGAAGCCAAAATCCGGCTGCTTCCGGCTGGTATTATTCGGTATGCCCAAATTGGCACGCGTTTGGAGCTCGAAACCGGAGATTATCTCATCGAAGACTTGTCTGCTCAGCCTCAAGAGGCAATGATCACTAAAATTTCAAAAGATGGAGCTCGCCGTATTTCTCGTACCCTCACTCCTGCTGCTCCCTCGGAATTGATGCCTCGCGGCAGTCGTCAAGAAACCTCTCCCCAAAGTCCTTTCGCCATCAGACCCAGATCCCAGAGTAAAAAGCCGCAAGGCTGACCCTAAGCTCCTCGGTCAATTCAAATCCACCAGCCACATGACTAATAAGATGCCACTACTCAGAATCCTCGCTCGAGTGCTTTGCCTTGGATTCGTCCTCGCTTTCTGCGCAAGTTCCTACGGGCAGGATGATACGGACACGAAGATTAGGCTTATGACCGAAGCTTTGCAGGCTCGTGATTCGGGCAATTTGTCCTTGGCGAAATCGAAGCTCGAGGAGCTCATTGCTATCGCTCCGAATGACGCATCCGTAAAACGAATACTAGGGAGCGTGGATCGTCTCATTGAAAATCAAGGGACAAGCAGCGGATCGGCACCGGCTCAGCCCGAGGATCGCCTTGCCGCTTTGCAGAGGGAGGCGGAGTATTTGGCGAGTCTCGAGACGGAACGTATCGAGAGGGCGATGCAGGGTTCGCGTGACATGCGGGAGGTCGCCCGTCGGCAGGCGAATCGTGGCGAGTATGATACGGCACTGCGCACGATTGGGCGAGCGATCGCCGGATTGGAGCCGAACCCGATGACGCAGGTGCTCATCGAGGAGCTCAAACGAGACGAGCGCGAGTTTCTCCGCCAGCGTTCGCAGTATTCCGCGAGCAGCGCAAACGGTTCGCCCGATTCTATTTCTTTGTCGGAAGCCAGTCCTGATTTCGTGAAGTTGCAGCAGCAAATCGAGGTGCTGAATCTTCGGGGTCGCAGCCAGTTTTTCGCTGGTGACATAGAAGGCGCGGAGGCGACTTTCAAACAAATCGAGTCGCTCGATCCCAACAACGACATGGCGAAGAACTTTCTCATCCGGATTGCTCGGGAGCGTCAGACGATGGGCTACCTCAACAAGCTCAAAACCCGCGAGCAACTCCTACAAGAAGTTTCAAACGCATGGCAGCGGCCGAGCATCTACGAGGAACGTCCCGGTGTTGAAACAGTGGATACAGTAACCTTACCGCTTACGGAGAAGCTAAATCGGATTATCATCCCGAGCGTAAACTTCACCGAAGTCGAGTTGAGCAAGGTGGTGAACACCTTGAGCGCGATTTCCGAGCAGTTTGATGGAACGGGCTTGGGGGCTAGAGGTGTGAATCTCGTGCTTCTCGATCCGGACCGGGCGGATCCGACCGTTAACATCACGCTCCGCAATCTCTCTCTAAAACGTATCCTCGACTTTATTGTGGATTCGGTCGGCTTCCAATACGAGGTCGAGGCGGATGCGGTGGTTGTGCGCCCAGGCGGCGAGCGTACGAATCTGGATACGGAATTTTTTCCGATCTCTCGTTCCACGGTTATTCGCATGACGGGGGCGAGTTCAGGCGCGGGATCGAGCAGCGTGTTTGACGATCCGTTTTTCACGGATGGTGGGGATCGTGTTCGCGATCAGGGTGTGGCTACCGACGCGCAGACGATTCGAAACTTTCTCCAGCAGGCGGGTGTTGATTTCGTGGCGACGGAGGGGAGCACCTTGGCTTATGACGGTTCTTCAATGATCGTGACTCAAACGCGGCGTAATATTGAGCGGATACGCAATATCCTTAATCGCTACACCGATGTGAAGCAGGTCGAGATCGAGGCGAAGTTTCTTGAAATCCAGGAAGGTTCTTTGGATGAGCTCGGATTTGATTGGGTAATCGATGAACGCGGATCACCAAATGATCCGCAATACGAGACAGGCGAGGTTTACCGCTCTTCGATGCGTACCTTGGCTCAGGCGGCGGCGCCTTCGAGCGTGAGCAGCTCTATTCTCGTTGATGGAGAGGTTATCGACAATATCGACGCTCCGGATCTCCCTGGATCCAATCTCCTCGGCGCGGGCGCGGTGCCGTTTACCAACGTGATTGGAAACATCAATAGCGTTAACTTGAATGTGGCGATTCGGGCGCTCTCGCAGCAGTCAGGATCGGATCTTCTGAGCGCTCCGAAGGTGACGGTTCTCTCTGGCAATGAGGCGAAAATCAACGTGAGCCAAGAGTTTCGCTATCCGACTCGCTATTCGGATACGGAGAGCGACGTTGGCAGCACGAGCGGTTCGCTCACAGGAGGCAGCGCGGGCGTGACCATCACACCCGGGACGCCGGAAGATTTCGTTACTCGCAATGTAGGCGTGGAACTCGCGGTCACTCCGATCGTGGAAGAGGACGACTACAGCATCACGCTAGATTTGAATCCGCGCGTCACAGAATTCGAAGGATTTGTTGAGTATGGTGGTCCAAGCATCGCCATTTCTGGCGGACGGACAGTTAAAACTCCATCTGGTTTCTACCAGCCGATTTTCGCTGTGCGCGAGGTGGAAACGAAGGTCACTATCTGGGATGGAGCCACGGTCGTGATGGGTGGCATGACACGAGAGGATGTCGTGACGGTGAACGACAAGATTCCGTTTCTTGGAGACATTCCATTCGTTGGTCGACTCTTTCGCTCGGAAGGGGAAAGCTCAGCCAAGCGGAATCTGCTTATTTTCGTGACTGCGAATTTGGTGAGCCCTGGCGGTTCTCCGAAGCGTCAGACGCTTCGCGGCGTGCAGCCTGGTTCGCTTTTCCAGAATCCGACGATTGTCACCCCTGGCGGCAGCGAGTCGCGCAGCCAATAGTTTTTAATGAACGAAGCCCGGCTGATTTTAGCCGGGCTTTTTCTTTGGCTTCTTTGGGTTTGAAAAGGGGGAGCGCGTGTCTTGAGCTACGTCATGGCGAAATATCTCCTTATCGATGGCTTTAATATGGCGTTCCGTGCTTTTTACGCGGTGAAGGAATTACGTCGTTCCGACGGTTTTCCGACGAATGCGCTCTATGGTTGGGTCCGCTCGATGTGGAAGTTGCAGGACGATCAGAAGGCGGATTACGTGACGGTTTTTTTCGATCTGGGCGGCGCTCAGGAGAAGTTGGCATTGCTTCCTGAATACAAGGCGAACCGTGGGGAGACGCCGGAAGATTTCGAGAAGCAGATTCCGATTATCAAGCAGCTCACTAAGGCGATGGGATTTGGGCATATCGAGCTTGATGGAGTGGAGTCGGACGACTTGCTGGCTGCCTATGCGACTCGACTAGTGGCGAAGGAGGAGGACGCGATCGTCAAGATCGTCAGCGCGGACAAGGACTTCGCTCAATCGGTTACAGATCGTATCCATCTTTTGCTGCCACCGCCTACTGCGAATCCGCGCCTTGGCTGGCGTGAGCTTGATCCGGCGGGGGTTGAGGAGAAGTGGGGACTGCCCCCAGAGAAGATGGTAGACTACCTTTCGCTGATTGGCGACACCTCGGACAATATCCCCGGCGTTCCCGGCTGTGGCCCGAAGACGGCGGTGAAGTGGCTAACTGAATACGGCGATATCAATGGTGTTTTAGCCAACGCCGCCGACATCAAGCCACCCCGTTTTCGCGAGCTGCTTCCCACTCTTGAGGAGCGCATGGATATCAATCGGAAGATCATCGGGTTTAATCTGAATCACCATGAGGGCCTCGAGCTGGACACGGGAACTCTCGACGTATCCGCTCTCTGCGCTATCCTTGAAGAGATGGAAATGAAGAGCCACCATGCGGAAGCTCTGAAACGCTACTCGCAGGGCGAACTGTTTTGAGGCGGCGTCCTGATGCTGCGAGTTGGCGAGAGATAAAGTGGCCTAGGACCGAGTTGGCATTGGAAACCTTCTAGTGAAAGGTCGGACTGCCGCCTGGCGTGTAGCTTGCGAGGAACTGAGACATTTCGCTTTGCGACGCTTTTGCGGTGAGCACAAAGAGGTAGTCTTGGTCCTTCCATTTGCTGACTGTCCAGCCGTTTTCCTTTTGAGCGTATCCAATTTCTTCGGACGCCTCGAATGAGGGGAAGTCTTTGTCTTTGCCAATGAAGAGGTGGTAGACGGTGTCGGCGTTGAAGCACATGAGGGCGACACGTTCTTCGGACCATTTCAGGGGTCGACAGCCAACGCCTTCGAGCTCGAGGAGCTTCGGTGGTAGCTGATCGGGGAGGTCGAAGCCGTTATTGGTGAGCCAGGTTTGGAGGCTGCTGGTATCGCGGTTGAAGTATGAAAGGCGTGGCCCGTCGTAGGAGTACTCAAAGGCGCGTTGAGCGAGAGGTCCGATGTAGTCGTCGCTGCGGTCGATGCCGTATTCGAAGAAGAGAAATGAGCCGAATACGAAGAGAGCGGCGATGGAAAGCCATTTGCGGGCTCGAACGAAGCGGAGGCGCTTACGCTGTTGGTCGGCCATGGACATTTTGAGCGCGGAGCGAAGGTCTGGCGGCACGTCGAAGCTGTGCAGGGATTTTCTCACAGACGCGTCGGACTGTTTTTGGGAGCTCCACCAGGCTTTGAGTTCTTCGTCGTTTTCGGCGAGAGCTTTGGCTTGGGTGAAGCGTTCGTCGCCAGTCGGCTCGTTATCGAGCGTGTAGCTGCTGAGGATCAGTTTTGCTTCCTGCTTATCCATTGGATGACTTTCTCGTTTTTTCGGAGAATGGGACGAGGTTCCCTTTACGGTTAGGTTTAGTGAGCTGGACTCGGAGCATTTCTTTGCCGCGAGCGAGGCGCGACATGACGGTGCCGATGGGGATTTCCAGAATGGCGGCGATTTCCTTGTAGGAGTAAGACTCGAGATAGTAGAGGGAGACGACTTGGCGGTACCCGTCTTTGAGCGTGAGCAAGCTGTCCATGACGTCTTGCGCCTCGGTGGTTCGTACTTGGTCGGACTTTTCGTTGTCGACGGTTTCGGCGGGGCCGTTTTCTTCCCACGAATCGAAACGGGAGCCGCGTTTGGCGACTCGGATGAATTCGCGGTAAAGAGTGGTGTAGAGCCAGGATTTTATGGCTCCGGTCGAGCGGATGGTGGAGCGTTTTTTGGCGAGGCGCAGGAAGGCTTCCTGCGTGAGGTCCCATGCGTCGTCTCTTGAGCGGGTGAGGCTCATGGCGAAGCGGTAGAGGTTTTGGTAGTGGTCGTCGACGACCGTTTGGAGTTCTGGCGGCATTGGCTTGTCGTTTGGAAATTTGGTGAGACTGGAGGACCTACGACAGAAATAGAACGTTTGAGAGATTGGTTTATTCCCTAAAAATGGCGAGTGCGGAAAGGCCGGTTGCTCCCGGCGTTCTTTTTATTCGATTGCTTAGGGGATGGCTGTTGGTATCAGGCCTTTGGAAATGAGTAGAGCGCCCGTGCAAACCGTTGATATCATACTTCCGCTGGAGCAGTCGGAAGATGTTGAGTTGTGGAAAAAGAAGGCGGGGCGAAAGCTAAAGATCCATCCTAAGTCGATAGAGGACATTCGCTTGCGGAAGCACTCGATCGACGCTCGTAAGTCTCCGGTGAAGATTCAGCTTCGTTTGGAGGTTTCCACCAATGGTCCTTTGCCGGAGGATTCGGTGCAGGAGCCAAGCTATGCGAAGCTCGGCTCGAATGTTCGGAAACTGGTGATTGTGGGAAGCGGTCCGGCGGGGATGTTCGCGGCCCTGCGTGCGATCGAGCTTGGCTGGCGTCCGATTTTGTTGGAACGCGGGAAGGACGCGATCAAGCGACGCTTCGACTTGGCTCCTATTTTGCGGGAAGGGCGCGTGGTGGAAGATTCGAACTATTGTTTCGGCGAGGGCGGGGCCGGGACGTTTTCGGATGGCAAGCTCTACACGCGGGCGACGAAACGTGGTCCGGTTCGTTTCGTTTACGAGACGCTGGTGGCGCACGGGGCCCCGAGCCGGATTTTGACAGACGCGCATCCGCATATCGGCTCGAACTTGTTGCCAAACGTGGTGCGGGCGATGCGCGAGTCGATTTTGGCGGCGGGCGGCGAGGTGCATTTCGAGACGCGGGTTACCGGCTTTCTGCGATCGGTTGATGGGAAACGGGCGGTAGGCGTGAGTTCGCGCGACGGTCGGGAGTTTACGGGCGAGGGAGTGATACTAGCGACCGGGCATAGCGCTCGGGATATTTACCGTTTGCTGCAAGCGGAAGGCGTGCGGCTGGAGCAGAAGGCGTTTGCGGTGGGGGTGCGAATCGAGCATCCGCAGCCGCTTATCGATAGTATTCAGTATCACTACGAACGTGGCACGGAGCGACCGAGGATTTTGCCCGCTGCGGCGTATCGCTTGGCGACTAAGATCGAGGATCGCGGGGTGCATTCTTTTTGCATGTGTCCGGGAGGCTTCATCGTACCGGCTGCTACGGAGAACGACGAGGTAGTGGTCAATGGGATGTCGTTGGCTCGACGGGATTCGCCATTCGCGAATTCCGGGCTGGTGGTCACGGTCGAGCCGGAAGATACGCGAGAGCTGGAGGCGGAGCATGGAATATTGGCAGGTCTCGCTTTTCAGAAAAATCTCGAGCGCCTTGCGTCCGTATCCGGAGGAGGCCTACAGAAGGCGCCTGCTCAGCGGGTGACGGACTTTCTCAAGGGGAAGCTTTCCTTGAGCTTGCCGAAGTCGAGCTACTTTCCGGGACTTACGAGCTGTCCTTTGCACGAGCTGATGCCGGAGTTTATCGTTTGGCGAATGAAGGAGGGGCTGGAGCAGTTTGGGGCGTCTATGAGGGGGTACATTACGGATGAGTCTTGTTTGATCGGCTTTGAGACGCGTACGAGTTCGCCGGTGCGTATCCCTCGCGATGATACAAGCTTGCAGCATCCTGAACTCGAGGGGCTTTATCCTTGTGGAGAAGGGGCTGGATTTGCGGGCGGAATCGTTTCTGCGGCACTTGATGGCGTGCGTTGCGCTGAGGCGGCTTGCGCGGTGAGCGTTTAGAATCGGGGGTTATTCAGTGGGGCATGCGGAGATAGCGAAAAAGTTGCCTTGGGCGCGTGGCGTGACGGTGCTTGATTGCGATCAGAATGGTTTGCTCGCGATCGAAAAGCCGGCGGGTGTCCTTTCGCATCCGAATAAGAAGGGCGAGAAGGCTAAGGCCTTGCTCGATGCGGGCTACGACGAGAAGCGCCAGGCGTATTCGGTTCTGGATACGGAATCGGGTGAAACGCGCTTGGTTTATCTGTTGAACCGTTTGGATTCGGCGACATCCGGAATCGTGTTGCTCGCTCTCGAAGAAGGGACGGCGAAGGCGGCGCTAAAAGCTTTCGAGACGAAGAACGTTCGCAAGACCTATCAGGCTCTCGTTTTTGGGGCGCCGCGTGGCGGACCTCCCCTTTGGCGAGATCGATTGAGCGTGAAGCATGCGGAAGGGGGAGTTCGCGCCTCGGCTGGCGGTGGTTTGAGCGCGGAGACGAAGTTGGTGAAAGTGGAACTGCTTCCCGGAGTGCCGCTTGTCTCGCGACTTACCTTGATGCCAATTACGGGCCGCACCCATCAGCTGCGTATTCAGACTTCGAAGCGTCGTATCCCGATCGTTGGCGATCGGACTTACGGAGATTTTCAGAAAAACAAGATGGCTGCGAAGAAGGGGATGAAGAGACTTTGTCTCCATTGCGTGGGTACGGAGCTTCAGTATCAGTTGTCCGGGCGAAGCTTTCGATTTAAAGCGAGTTCGAAGTCGCCCTTTTAGGGCGCGGCATTTTTTGCTTTTTCGCGGGCGCGGCGCCACTTCGCTACGCGATTGAGCGTGGATCCGGGGTCCGTGGTGTACCAGGCGTAGCCATTGCGACGCTCGGTGGAGATGGGGTCGATGGAGTAGTGGATGGAACCGTCGCGATCGCCGAAGAGGGGGCGGTTGCTTCCGATCTCGTAGAAGCGGGCCCAGAGGGGTTTGGCATTTGGATTTGGGATAAGTTGCCTGACGTCATTTTCGCCTTTGCGGAAGTCGTAGCCTTGAATGGCGGTGGCTTCGAGCCATTCGGTAACTGAATTGATGGCGGCGACGGTTTTGTCGCTTGGGTTCGGCAGTGTGATGAGAAAGTCGAGAATCTTTGACGATTCCTTGCTGCTGAGGCTTGTCATTTCAAAGGCTCTAGCAGGGGCGGGGGAGAGGCTGCGGGCGTCGTATTGCTGGGCCCAGCCTAGGCGTTGTCCGGCAATCGAAATTTGGGTGGCGAGAACGCACTGGATGCCTTTTTGGAAATACTCGGATAAGCTGTTTTTATACTCGGAGTCGAGCCAAGCGAAGTCTTCGTCTCCTTTTGAGATGTCTGAAAGGAGGAAGAGGATGTTGGTGATGGCGTCGTCGTTGAAGGTGATATGGTCGTGGTATTTGCCGGCGAGTGGATAGATTTGGGGCCATCCGCCGTTCGGGTATTGGGAGTTTTCGATGTAGTCGAGGCCGCGAAGGACAGCGTTTTTATCGGCAGGGTTTCCGTGCAGTCGGTAGGAGCGGGCGAGAAGGCGGATTTGCGGTATGGTGGCGTTGTTGTCGAAAGTGGACACGTATTTTGATTCCGGGCCGTAGTGCTGGCCGGCTTTTCTGGGGCCGGTCGAGTAGTCAACCTGTTTGGACCAGCCTCCGTTGGGGCATTGGTAGCTGCGAACGGCAGCTAGGTAGGCGGTTCCTTCTGGCGATTGGAACCAAGGGTCGCCGAGGTCGGCGAGTTTCGGGAACTTTTTGCTGTAGGGAGCTTTGATCGGTTTTTCCGCTTCGCTGGCTGAAAGCTCGTCGCTCAGGGTTGTTTGAAGTGTCGAGCGGGCATCCGCTGAGCGTAGATTATAGGATATCCATTCTTCGTTTGTTGGGGAGATATGAGCCCTTGAGCTGGTGGGTTCCTTGGCGATGCCCCACGTGATAGCGAAGACGAACAACAGTAGAATATTTAGTCGGTAAATTGTGATCATGTAGGTCGAAAAATGTAATGTTTTGACTATCTTAGTAGGGTATTGGTCAGCGGAACGCTTTTAATTTTAAACAAAACAACCACGTGTTAGGAGTGCGCGCAATCTGAATTAATCATTTGGTATTTAAAATGAGTTGACAGGGCTTTAGCGTATTATCAATAAACGAACTCTACCTACCTCAATACCCTTTAGCCCAGTGTTTGGGCTATTTTTTGCCTCATATAACAAACACGTGTTGGATAAAGTGCCAACAGAACCCATACCTACGATGTCATTCTACCAAGAACCTACCCTATCCACGGCCTTGAGTCGTGTATCGCGAGCGGCGCTGAGATGCGTGCCGCTTTTTCTGTTGTCGTTCGCAATGATTGCGACCGGTTTCGCTCAATCAACTGGCTCGATTACTGGTAAAGTTAAGAACCTGTCTAATGGAAGGCTTCTCTACAATGCTCGCGTGACGATAGAAGAAACAGGCCAAAATACGCAGACCGACGAATACGGGGTCTACCGTTTCTCGAACGTTGAGACGGGAACTTACACGATCAAAGCGTCCTTCGTAGGTTTGAGGGGCAAGTCGATTCAGGTAACGGTCGATTCCGGTGTGAGTACCAATGGCGACATTTTACTCGTGTCTAATCGTCTCGAAGCTGACCTCGATGACGAAGAAGTCTTTGAGCTTGAGGCTTTCGAAGTCGATGGCAGTGGCACTTACGACAGCAACGCAATTGCTCTGAACGAGCAGCGCAACTCGGATAACCTCATTTCCGTGCAGCATGCGGAAGCGTTCGGAGAAATCGCCGAAGGCAATATTGGCGAGTACTTGAAAAATCTCCCTGGCGTTTCGGTCAATTACGTGGCTGCTGACGTTCGTTCGATCAAGCTCCGCGGCATGGCTCCTGGCTTCACGCAAGTTACCGTCGACGGTTCGCAGATGGCGAGCGCGGGTTCCGGCAATAAGATTCGTTCGTTCGAGCTGGAGCAGGTTTCGCTCGCTAACGTCGAGCAGTTGGAAGTGTCAAAACTTCCGACTCCAGCAATGCCCGCGAATGCGATTGGCGGTTCCGTGAATCTAGTGAGCAAGAACGCTTTTACGGCGGGCGAGCGCAAGCTCAGCTACAAGGTCTCTTTGAATATGAACGATCAGGAAAGCTCGCTTGGCAAGTCGCCAGGTTGGCCTGCAGATGTAGAGCGCAGCAAGGTCCTTCCAGGTGTTGAGCTCAACTACTCTGATGTATTCATGGATGAGCGTCTGGGCTTCAACATGACCTACAAGCAGTCGAACATGTTTAATGTTCAGCAGCGTTTCCGCTGGAGAGAGTGGGACTTGTCCCCGCAAGGCGGTTCAGGTGATGCGGACGATGTTTACTTCCTTCGCCTAGAAGCGCAGGACGGACCAAAGAAAACTTCTCGCGAATCATTCTCTACGAACGTGGATTTCAAGGTTAATGAAAACACGACTTTCTCTTTCCGAGGACAGGCCAACACCTACGACTCAACATTCTTCAACCGTAATCGCAGCTGGAGAATCAGCGCGGAGGATGATTTGTCAGATATCGGTTTGAATGGCTCTACGGATGACTTGAGCAATGCCGGCTACACGGCGGGCGGAAATCGCGGCCTTGGATTTGGCGGTTCGTTCCGTTCCAAGTACGGAAGCACGATTCACCTTGATTTTGGCATGAAGCATTATGTCAACGATTGGGCGATCGACTATGGCTATACAAGTTCCGTCGCTACCAATCACTATGGTGACAACGATCGTGGCTTCTTGGAAACTTGGGAAGCTGGCTACCGTGGCGATGCAGAGTACATTGTGTTTGATCAGACGATGGGTGACCAATTCGCTTTTTCCGACGTCAAGGTGTACGACGAGGACGGAAACCTTCTTCCGGATCGTGGATTTGCGCTCGGAGACTACGAACTGCGCCGCACTCGCGAGCGTCCCAAGGAATCGGTAGATCGGATAGACGGACTGCGCTTCAATGCCCGTCGTAATTTCAGCATCGGCGAAAACCAAGGTTGGTTCCAGTTCGGTGGACGTACTTCTCGCCAGGAACGTGAAGGCTATCAGTTAGAGCTTCGTTACGAATACGATGGCTACAACACCGACGGTGAGCGTATCTGGTTTAGCGACATCAAGGATGACGTGTACTCAGGAAGGTCTCCAGGATTTGGATACGAGAATTGGGATTGGGCGAGCATCGCTCAAATTCATACCATCTATAATTCTGATCGTAGCGTTTGGGATCTGGACGAAGGTCGAGCTGTCGATCGTACAATCGGAACTTGGTTCGAGCTGCAAGAGAACATAGATGCGATTTACGGCATGGCTAAAATCGAGATGCTGGATAACAAGCTAGGAATCTTGGGCGGTGTGCGAATTGAAGAAACTTCAGTGAACGGACTTGTGCCGCTTTCGGGCAGTTCCCAGAACTACGTTCTTAGCCCGACTGATTTCAATTTCGAAACCTTGTCTGTACAATCGGACTATAGAACATCTCACCCAAGTCTTCATATCACTTACGATGCTACGGAAAATCTCGTTCTCCGTTTGAGCTACGCAAAGACTATTGGGCGTCCTGATTTTGGGGACATGTTTGGACCAACAGTTATCCGCGAGCCGGATCCAACAGACGAGGATGCTACAGAAGGTTATATTGAAACGACCAATCCTGGTCTCCTTCCAAGAAAGTCGGACAATATCGACTTGACCGCAGAATACTACTACGGCGACACCGGCGTACTGTCTGTATCACTCTTTCAGAATGATATGACGAATTATATTCTGAGCGAAGAACGCGATGTTGTTGCAACTGATGTTCAGACATTCGGTCTTCCGTCATATGTCTTCGGTGGAGCTGATCAGTACCGCATCGATACTACCTACAATGCAGGTAATGCGAAGGTTGAGGGTGTGGAACTCAGATGGGATCAGGATCTCAATTTCGATGCTCTGCCAGCGTTGCTTCGTGGTTCTAGCATTTATGCTAACGGCACGTTCCTGTCGACGACTGGTGATTTCGGAAACGACTTCCAGGATTTCGCAAAGACTTCGATCAACTACGGTTACCTCTTCGACTATGGACCAGTAGACTTCAAGTTCCGCTGGAACGTCCGTGGCGATGAGATTGGCGGAAGCTCGCGTGGCTATACTCTCGAAGGCGAATCGGGAGATGCTTTCTTGTATCGTGAACGCCGCCTCGCACTGGACTTCGACTTCGGTTACAAGTTCAACGACAAAGCTAAGCTCTTCGTGAATGCTCGTAATCTCAACGATGCGCCGCATCGCCAAGGCTACTACGTTCCCGGCACTGACGGAAACCGTACACTCATCCTCGAGCGCGAAGAGCGATTCGGAGTTCAGTGGACTGTGGGCGTGAAGGGCGAATTCTAGTTAACACCGCGATTATTGCACTGGGTAGTGATTAATAAAATACACGGTTAGACATTTGACGCGGGAGAGGTTTTGCTTCTCCCGCGTTCATCTAATCAAGACAATGAAAGAAACAATCACCACAGTTCTACATGCTTCGGATCCGAAAAGTACCCGAAGATTCAATTCAAGCGATCTGATCGCTAGCTACACCGTTAAGGACCTCTTTAAGGCTGGAGAGTTGAATCTCGCCTATTGGGAGGTGGATCGGACCGCCATCGGAGGCGCGATCCCAACGGAAACCAGCTTGAAACTAGGAGGATCCAAGTTTCTCGCTACTGAATTTTTTTGTGATCGCCGCGAGCTCGGCGTGATCAACCTCGGCGGGCAGGGCACTGTCAGCGTCGATGGAGATGATTTTGCGCTTGGACCGAAGGACGCCCTTTATGTGGGCAGGGGTTCGCGGGAAGTCAGTTTCTCCAGCGCGGATGCTTCGTCGCCTGCAGTTTTTTATCTTCTTAGCTATCCGGCTCACGCCGAGCATCCGACTATGGTCGTTAAGGCGGCGGATATTGAGCCGCTGGAGCTTGGCACGCCAGAAGAAGCGAACGAGCGGAGTTTGTACAAGATGATTTGTCCGGGCGTGGTGGAGAGCTGCCAGCTGGTTATGGGATTCACTGTTCTCAAGCCTGGCAGCGTCTGGAACACCATGCCGCCGCACACGCACGCGCGTCGCTCGGAGGTGTATCTCTATTTCGACGTTCCTGAAGATAAGGCTGTCATGCACTTCATGGGCGAGCCGGATGAGACGCGTCATCTGGTGATGCGGAATCTCGAGGCGGCGCTTTCTCCTAACTGGTCGATCCACTGTGGCGCGGGCATAGGGAATTATTCCTTTGTCTGGGGCATGGGTGGCGAGAACCAGGATTTTACTGATATGGACCACCTGCAGGTTTCAAATTTGCGATGATGTAAATCGACTTGCTCGGTACTAAGGGGTTGGTGCCGGGCAGGTCGTCTATCGATTTTTTTCTCATTTTCCCTTTTGCTTATGAAAGTCTCTTTAGCCCTAGTTTTAGCTTCTAGCTTCACGCTTATCGGTTGCTCCCGAGTGGATCCGCTTGCTCGCCTAGAAGTCGCGAATTCAACAGAATATGCTCGTGCGGATGAGGTCGTGAATCTTCGTCTTATCGATTTGGGCCTGGAGTTGGGCGATGCTTCTACGGAGAGTATCGAGGCTTACGCTGGCAAAGAGGCAGTTCCTGCTCAGGCTTGGGATCGCAGTGGTGATGGGATTGCGGATACCTTGAGTCTGCTTCTTGATTTCGAGGCCGCGGAAAGGAAGAGCCTGCGGCTCGAGTTGGGAGACGGCGGGGCAAAGTCGACTTTCCCGCGTCGGACGAATGCGGAGATTTCTCGCAAGTTTGGCGGCGAGTGGAATCGTCGCGTTTACGAAGGTGGAGAGTTTTCGAATGTCCAGTCGCTGGAGACACCTCCTGAGCATACGGATCATTCCTTTTACATCCGGTACGAAGGCCCAGGTTGGGAAAGCGACAAGGTCGGGTATCGTTTTTATCTGGATTGGCGAAATGGCTTCGATATTTTTGGAAAGCTAACTGATGAGCTGGTATTGGGCGATGTGGGGCAAGATGGATTTGATTCGTACCATGAGCCCGCGGAGTGGGGGATGGATATTCTCAAGGTCGGGCCGTCTCTTGGCTCTGGTGGATACGGACTTTGGGTAGACGGAAAGGCGGAGCGAATCTCGAAGACTGATAAGTTGAGCTGCGAGATTCTCGAAAACGGTCCGGTCCTCAGCCAGTTTAAGGCGACTTACCATGGCTGGGAGGGAACTGGTCAAGCTAAGATGGATCTTGTAGCAGATCTTTCAATACACGCAGGAAGTCGTCTGACTTGGGTGCGTCTTCATCCGTCCGATACGGCTGGCAATCTTTGCGCGGGTCTCGTGAAGCACGAAGATGCGGAGCTGATCAAGGGTGACACGGATATTACTGGTGAAGCGTTCACGTATCTAGCGACTTGGGGAAAGCAATCTCTTGACGGAAGCGACCTGGGGATGGCGATTCTCTTGCGCAAGAAGGATCTCGATAAGTTCGCCGAGGATGAGTTCAACGAAATCGCGGTATTCGAAAAGCGGATAAAAGGAGTGGAGTACGCGTTTCTCGCAGCTTGGTCTCAGGAGCCGGGAGGGATTAAGACAAAGGACGAATTTATTTCCTATTTGGATGAAACCGCAGAGCGCCTTACGATCACACCACGTGTCGACGTGTATTCGAAGATGGATACGGAAGAAAAGTCCGGTGCTCTTGATTCTGAAAAAGCTCTTTATTGGACCAAGCGCATGGGTGACTCGATTCTCAAGCGTCGCGGCGAGACGCTAGCCCTAGGCGGCTATGATCCTGAAGCGGAGCGCATGGCGAGGTGGACTTATACGACTGGGCTCATATCCAAGGCGGTTCACGACTTGGGTAAGGCGACGGGGGAGGAGAGTTATACTGATTGGGCGGAATCTGTGATTTCCTCTTATGTAGAGGAAGATGGTTCGGTGAAGACCTATACCTATGACACGTTTAACATAGATCAGATCAATTCCGGGAAGATGTTGTTGGAACTTCATGCGATGACCGGCGAAGATCGCTATCGCGTCGCCGCGTCTCTGCTTCGCAAGCAGCTTGTCGAGCATCCGCGCACGAAGAACGGAGCTTTCTGGCATAAGAAGCGTTATCCGTGGCAGGTCTGGCTCGATGGCGTCTACATGGGCATCCCTTTTATGGTCGGCTATGAAATGGCTTTCAACGATGGGAAGAACCTAGAGGAGGCTGTGCATGAGTTTCTCGTATGCGAGGAGCAACTACGCGACCCAGAGACTGGTTTGTATTGGCATGCTTGGGACGAGTCTCGGCAAATGAATTGGGCGGATCCGGAGACGGGGCGATCCAAGTATTTCTGGGGTCGCGGGCTAGGCTGGTATGCGATGGCTCTGGTGGATACGCTGGAAATGTTGCCTGAAGATTCGCATGAGGCAGCGGAGTTGCGTCGCTTGTTGAACGATTTGGCGGCAGCTTTGGTGAAGGTGCAGGACACTGAGAAGGGAGTTTGGTATCAGATTCTCGATCGACCGGAAGCGGCCGGAAATTATCGGGAGTCGTCGGCCTCGAGCATGTTTACGTATATGTTGGCGAAGGGCGTGAACCACGGTTGGCTTGACGCAGCTGTGTATAAGGCGCCAGCTGAGCGGGCGTTTGCCGGAATGCTGAAGGAGTTTGTGCGTGTGCACGCTGATGGGACTACGAGCTTGAGTCATATCTGCCGCGTGGCGGGGCTTGGGTTCGGTCGGGACGGAAGCTACAAGTATTATATGAGCGAGCCGGTGGCTGAGAATGATCCCAAGGGGATCGGTCCGTTTTTGATGGCGGGGCTGCAGGTTTCGAAGTTGTTAGAGGAGAATTAGATGATGTTGAATTTTCAGATGAAAAGATGGATTGGGGCGGCGTCGTTTGCGGCTGTTGCTTTGGTGAATTCTGCGGTAGCGGCTGAGTCGCCTGCGGTATCGCAGGAGGAGGCTTACGAGTGGCTGGTTGCCGATGAGATTCTCGAGCGCATTCAGGCTCCGGTCTTTCCGGAGGTTGTGTATGATATTCGCGAATACGGAGCGGAGGAAGGTGTTGTTGGCGGAGCGGGCGACGCGATTGCGAAGGCGATCGAAGCGTGCAATGCTGGTGGCGGCGGCACGGTACTGGTGCCAGCGGGAACGTACCACACAGGTCCGGTTCATCTGTTGAGCAATGTGAATTTGCATGTTGCGGAGGGGGCGACGCTGAAGTTTAGCACTGAGGCGAAGGACTACCTGCCGGCTGTTTTCACGCGGTGGGAAGGCGTGGAGTGTTATAATTATTCTCCGCTGATTTATGCGTTCGAACAGACGAATATCGCGGTGACGGGAAAGGGGACTTTGGACGGTCAGGCCAGTTTGGACAATTGGCTCGACTGGAATGTGAAGTCAGCCCCCGGTGGATCGAAGCAAATTCCCGCTCGTAATCGATTGATTGAATACGGAGCGAAGGGAACTCCGGTCGACGAGCGAGTGTTTGGCGAAGGGGACTTTCTGCGTCCGAATTTCCTGCAGCCGTATCGTTGCGATAATGTGTTGATCGAGGATGTTACGATTATCAATTCCCCGATGTGGGAGATTCATCCGGTGCTGTCGCGCAATGTGACGGTACGCGGCGTGACGGTGGTCAGCCACGGATCCAATAACGACGGCTGTAATCCGGAGAGCAGCAAGGATGTTTTGATCGAAAACTGCGTTTTCGATACCGGGGACGATTGCATAGCGATCAAGTCCGGCCGCAACAACGACGGACGCCGCGTCAACGTGCCCTCTGAGAACATCATCGTGCGAAACTGCAAAATGAAGGACGGCCACGGCGGGGTGGTGATCGGAAGCGAAATTTCTGGCGGCGTGCGAAACGTGTTCGTGGAAAACTGTGAAATGAGCAGCCCGAATCTCGACCGCGCCTTGCGGATCAAGACGAATTCGATTCGAGGCGGTTTGATTGAGAATGTATTCGTGCGCGACGTGGAAGTCGGCGTGGTGAAGGATTCCGTGATCAAGGTTAACTTTTTGTACGAAGAGGGGGATGCTGGCGATTTCGCTCCAGTGGTTCGGAATGTGGTGGTGCGTCGCTTGACGAGCCGCGAAAGCAAGTACGCCCTGTTTCTCAAGGGTTACGAGCATACGCCAATCACTGGCATTCGTCTGATTGATTGTCAGTTCGAGGGTGTGCAAAGGCCGAGCGTGTTGCTCAATGTGCGTGGCTTGCAGCTCGACAATGTTCGCATGAACAGCGGAGCTAAGACGGATCTTTGGGGGAATCCGCTGTGAATTTCGGCTTTGCGTGAAACGTTGAATTAGAAATTGTTAGTTTGAAGTTACTCAGCTCAGCTAGGTCTGCTAAGGCTGCTCTCCCTTTAATTACCCACTTTTGATCTAAATGGATAAAAAACCCCTCTCATTTTTCGCGGTAGGCCTCATGGTCGGCATACTTGCGAGCGCCACTGTATTTTCGTTTTTAAGTTCACGGAAAGGCGATGTCGGCTCTGGCGGTCGCGTTTTGAAACTCGCCCACAGCCTCGATACGACACATCCGGTGCATCTCGGAATGGTGAGGATGCAGGAGCTGCTGGCGGAGGTGTCCGGCGGAAAGCTGTCCATCGATATTTATCCGAGCGGTGTATTGGGATCTGAAGTACAGTGCATCGAGCAATTGCAGGCCGGCGTGCTCGCCATGTCGAAGACTTCGACGGCGGCCATGGAGAGCTTCATCCCTGAGCTAGGCGTATTCGGCGTGCCATACATTTTTAAGACGGAGGAAAGCTTCTGGGAGATTCTTGGAGGCGAGATCGGCCGAGACCTTCTTACGGTCGGAGAGAAGACAGGGCTCCGCGGTCTGTGTTACTACGACGCGGGGAGCCGCAACTTTTATAGTACGGAAAAGCCGATTCGCAGCCCGAAGGATCTTCAGGGAATGAAGATTCGCGTGCAGAACAGCCGCATGGCGATCGCCATGATTGAAGCGATGGGTGGGTCTCCAACACCTATTGCCTGGGGAGAGCTTTACTCGGCTCTCGCTCAAGGCGTGGTGGATGGAGCGGAGAACAATCCGCCGAGCTTCGAAACGAGTCGCCACTACGAGGTGAGCAAGTACTTCACTCCCGACGCGCATACTCGCGTGCCCGACCTGCTGATGATTAGCACGAAGGTATGGGCGTCGCTCGACGCTCAGGAAAAGGCTTGGGTGCAGCAGGCGGCGGACGAGTCTTCGTTGTTCCAGAGGGAGCTTTGGGCGAAGAAGACGAAGGAGTCGCTCGCCGCGGTGCAGGCGGCAGGCGTGGAGATTGTGGATTGCGATCCCTCCGAGTTTCAGAAGGCGTGCGCGAAAATCGGGGACAGCTTGGCAGGTACGCCGGTTGCTCCATGGCTCGCGAAAATCCTAGCCGTTCAATAGCGATGCCTGAATCCAAAAATCAACTACTAGAGCGAGCCGTGACTGTGCGAGTGGCTCTGACCAAGGTGCTGCAGTGGATCGTAATCATTTTGATGGCCCTGCTGGTGCTCGACGTGATTTGGGGAGTCTTTTCTCGGTATGCTCTCGGGCAGCAGGCGAAGTGGAGCGAGGAGCTCGCGCGGCTTTTGCTGGTTTGGGTGGCTCTGTTCGGGGCGAGCGTCGCCTTCGGCATGAAGGCTCACCTTGGCTTGGACTACTTTGCGGAAAAGCTTCATCCGGAAGCTGGCAAGCTGAACGGTGTGATCGGCGCTCTTATTTCGCTGACGTTCGCAGTTGTCGTTTTTCTTTTTGGCGGATGGGTCTTGATGCAGAAGACGATTGATTCGGGCCAGACCATGGTCGCCCTGCCGATTGCAATGTGGTGGAAGTACGCGGCCTTGCCGGTTAGCGGAATCTTCATGGTGTTTTTTCTGGTGGAGCAACTGATCGAGAGCTTATTGGCTCCGTCCGATAGGGCTTCGGAAAAGGAGGAGGCGAAATGATTGAAGTCATTGTTATCCTTGTAGTTGTTTTTGGGGTTCTGCTTTTCATGAATGTGCCGATCGCGGTGGCGATCGCGGCAGCCTCGATGCTGGCGATGGTGATTGACGGTCACGATCCGAGCCTGATGGTCGCTTCGAAAATGGCTAACGGCATTGATAGTTTCGCTCTGCTTGCCATCCCGTTCTTCATTTTGTCAGGTCTGCTGATGGGGCGGGGCGGCATGGCGCGTCGTCTTATGGATTTCGCGGCTACTTTGATGGGACGTTTTCCTGGCGGTCTTGGTTATGTGAATACATTTACCTGTATGCTTTTCGGATCCATCTCGGGATCCGCTGCTGCTGCGGTGACTTCGATTGGCGGCTTCATGCTGCCCGAGATGAGGAACAAGGGCTACAACAACGAGTTTAGCGTATCGATCACGACGACGGCGGCGACGACTGGTTTGCTCATTCCTCCGAGCAACATCATGATCGTCTACGCGGTGGCATCGGGTTCGGTGTCGATCGCGGCCATGTTCATGGCTGGTTTGCTGCCGGGGATTCTTATCGGTCTTCTGCTGATGGTTGTCTGCTATATCGTAGCAGTTAAGAAGAAGCTCAAGGCCGGGGAACGATCTAGCTTGAGCGACATCCTCTTGGCGTTTCGCCGTTCGATACTGAGCATGCTGTTGCTCGTAATCGTGATCGGCGGAATTTTGGCAGGCGTTTTCACTGCGACTGAGGCATCGGCGATCGCGGTGGCGTATTCCTTCCTGCTTTCGGTCATTGTCTACAGGGAGGTGAAGCTGAAGGAGTTGCCCGATATTCTGCTGCAGGCTGGAGTAACGACGGCGGTAATCATGCTTCTGATTGGGGCGAGCGCTGGGATGTCGTGGATCATGACGATTGCGAATATTCCTCAGACTGTTTCGGCTGCCTTGCTTGAGGTTTCGGACAATCCGCTGGTGATCATGCTCTTGATCAACCTGCTGTTGCTTTTCGTTGGCACTTTTATGGACATGACGCCGGCGGTGTTGATCTTCACTCCCATTTTCTTGCCGGTGGCGAATCAGCTTGGAATCAGCGACGTGCACTTCGGGATCATCATGATCGCGAATCTGTGTATTGGCCTTTGTACGCCGCCAGTAGGCACGTGTTTGTTTTTGGGTTGTGGAGTTGGAAAGACGACGATTGCCAAGGTGACTCCGTACATGATTCCCTTCTTCATCGCTATGTTCATAGGATTAATGTTAATCACTTACGTGCCGCAGGTTTCAATGTGGTTGCCAAGCCTCCTAGGCCTATAGTTAGTTAGAAAAGATTATGGCAGGTACTAGCGAGGAAGAGAGCAACATTCGGTCGGTTGGCGATTTCGCCAAGTATCTTGGCCTGTCTCGTTGGACTGTTTCTCGTATTCTAAATGGCCATACGGGGGTTCACGAAGACACCCGAAAGCGGGTGATGGACGAAATGCATCGGCTGGGCTTTCAGCCGAATATGATGGCTCGCAGCTTGAAGGGGGCGAAGACCGGCTTGATCGGCGTTTGCTTCCAGGAAATCGAGTCTCCGATCCTTGCCCGAAAGATCTCCAGCCTGCAGGAGAGCCTTCGCTCTCGTGGCTTGAGGGGCGTGATGGAAATCACTTCGGGCGTCGCGGAGGCGGAGCGTGATATTATCAATCACTTTTTTTCTCTGCGAGTGGACGGCATTATTTTGATCGGTTCCGAGCTCGCCCCGGAGGATCCCATTTTCAAGCGATTGTCGCGCGAGGCGATGCCGGTTGTGACGGTTGATGCCGCCTACGACATCCCGCTGCCTCGCGTCGAGCTCGATCGTCATATGGCGATGTTGCTTTCTCTTCGGCACCTTCAGCAGCGCGGGCATTCGTCGTTCGCATTGTTAGGTTTGGAGAGCGATCCTGTTTACGGGGCACGCAGAATTGAAGGTCTGAAAGAGGCTGCGAAAAAGCTCGGCCTGGATTGGGATGGTAGCTTTTTGTCTTTGAAAACGGAAAGCCGAAAGGATTGGTCGTACGAATATGGCTACGATCTGGCTCAGGAGCTCTTGCAGCTCGAGAATCCTCCACGCGGTGTCATCGCCTTGAACGACCGGGTCGCTATCGGGGCGATGAAGGCGATACGGGAGTGGGGGTACAAGATTCCGAAAGATTTCTCGGTGGTAGGGTTCGACAATCTCGAGATAGGGCAGTGGACCGAGCCCTCCCTAACAACCGTTGGGCAAAATGTTGGCGAGATTATCGAGGAGTCGATTGTTTTGATCCAAGGGCTGATCGATGACGGCAAAAAACCGAATGTCGCGCCAGTGATTCGTGTACAGCCGAAGCTGATCGTAAGGACTTCGAGCTAGTTTTCTCTGTGCATTAATACGAAAAGAAAGAGAGTTTTCTACATTCACCCAACACGAGTAAGATTTAGATTGATTTAGAAACCTAAACCCGTTCTTTAGGAGTGTCATGCGACACCTGTTGGGTTCTCGTCCCATGGTTGCGAAATAAACAATGAAACAGATAAACCAATTTCTTCTCCGCAACGATTTGCGCCTCGAGGACAACCCCTGCGTGAGTCCGGACTTTTGCTTGGACTGGGCTGGACTGAGCTCCTCTATTCAGTCTGGCGCGACGCTGGTAGAGCACGAAAAAAGCGAGTTCGGGTCAGCTTATGGTTCGTGGCTTCTGGTCGAGGGAGCCGGTGGCGATCATGCCTGGAAATTGACGCCGTCAGAAACCGACCTGGGAGAATGCCCGTTGGAGCCAAGTGTCGAGCGCGGCGGAGCTTATTATTTTCCCGCAAGCTACGAGAATCTGATTCGAATCAAGAACCTCGCTCAGGAGCACAACGAGGGGTGTTCGATCTTTCCAACTGCTCGTGGCGACATTTCGCGAAGCACTTTGGGGATAGGAGCGAGGTTTACTACTTTGCACTGGTCTGGAGTGGATTGGGCGATGGCCAATCTTGGAGTAGGCCTGACGGCGAATCAAAACAGTATCCCGCGCGAGCTGGTTTACGACGTGGACGCGATGTTGTCAGGAGATTTGGATACCGTGCCCTTTCCCTTTATCGGAGCGAACGTGCCGGAAGGGCATCAGGGACAATCAGTCCAGGGGATGAGCCACGGCTGTGTGCTGGCGAAGCTCAAGTCTGGATTTCATTCGCTGGGCATTCAGTGGAGCTTCAATGCGGACCATCAGCCGATAGGCGGCAAGTTCGACGCGCGGGAGGACAAGCTGGTGGAAGGTTGTCTCTTCGCGTCGTACATCACTTTTGACATCTCGCCGGAGCTTGCGATTACGGAAGTGCCTGAGGCATTCGAGGAAAAGAAAGCTTTCGTGCTGGCGAATATTGATCAGAAGCTGGTTGATAGGGTTGCTCGCCGCGTAGCGGATTCAGGCCTTACGGTGGACGAAGCGGAATTGTATTCGCTGCTTTGCTACGTTTGGCCGTCTATGTTGAAGATGAAGCGTCGCGACGAGAAATACGCGGCTGCCCGCTCTGCTGCGTTCACAACCGATCTAGGTCGCGAGTACCTTCGAGAGCTCTCAATCGACGAGTTGCCAGGGCTTACCACGCCAGAGACGACGGCGGTCATGCTTTCTCTTTGCGAGGCGATGGATATGCCGGTGAATTTCGTCGCGCCCGCATTTGGTTTTCAGAAGAACATGCCGTATCCAGATAATGGAGAGCTGAAAGAGTTAATCGAGCGGCAATGGCAGGTGTGCGAGGTATTTGGCGTTAGCATCGGGTTTCACTCCGGATCGGGTAAGTCTTCCGAGAACTACCAAGTGATGGGAGAGGTGACCGGCGGAAATTTGGAGATCAAGACCAGTGGTCGCTATACTTATGAAATGGGAGTGGCCTTGTCTGGATCAAGCGATGAGGGGGATCAGGACCTCTGGAAGGACTGGTATCAGTTTACGGTGGATCTAGCGGTGTCAGGAGCGTTCAGCGATTCCGATTCGGAGCGTTCGATGGCTAGGGAGTTTATCGAAACCACGCTCGATTACGAAAAGCGTTCGAAGGATGTATTCGATACGCCTGAGTCTTGTCGAGCTGCCCTTGAATCTCTTGCTCCCAGTTCAGAGCACATGCATTGGTTCGAGTATAATTTTCTCTACGTTCTTGCGGCTCAGGGCAGAGCGGAAAAAACGGCTCTCGGCGACCATTCGCCATCTGGTTACCGTCAGCGCGCTCGCTTTTATTCGATAAGCGAGGAGGGACGTTTGGCCTTTGCTCGACGAGTCGCCTTGTATATCGTGGGGCTGGCTAAGGACACTGGCATTGTAAGCGCAGATGTTTGCGATGAGGCGTTGAAGCGTCTCGATAATTATTCAACGTTCTGCGCCTTCCTTGATGACATTTGCCCCGCTGCCTGCAGCAAGTAGTTCTGTCGTTTTCTTCACTTCTTCTCTGACTTTGATTTTTGCGTTTTTTTAAGGCGTAGTTCTTATCTGCCATGACACGTATTCTGCTCACCACTACCTCGTTTCAGGATATCCCTGGCGAGCACCACAAGATGCTCGAGGATTCGGGCTTTGAAATCATCCGCGAGCGCGGACCGCTGACTGAGGCTCGCATGCTTGAGCTGGTCGGAGATATTGACGGCATGATCTGCGGAGACGACGCGATTACGGCCGCAGTCGTAGACAAGGCCTTGCCGCGATTGAAGATCATTTCCAAGTACGGAATTGGTCTCGACAAGATCGACACCGCCCATGTGGAAAAGATGGGCGTGCCTTTGACGTTTTGTCCCGGCGTGAATCATACCACGGTGGCGGAGCACACCTTTGCCCTGATGCTTGCGCTCTTCCGTCACCTCGTAACGGAGGCTAACTACACGCGTTCGGGCGAGTGGAAGCGTCTCTCCGGTCATGAAATAATGGGCAAGACCATTGGTATCGTCGGACTAGGCCGCATCGGTCGCGAGGTCGCGACTCGAGCCAAGGCCTTCGGGCTTCGCGTGGTCGGCTACGATATTTATTGGCCGGAAGCATTTGCGGAAGAGCACGGTATCGAGCGTTTCCACAGTATTGCGGAAGTTTTCAAGGAAGCGGAGATATTGAGCCTACACACGAATTTGACAGCAGAGACGGAGAACATGGTGTGCGCTGAGAGTATCGCGACCATGAAAGATGGCGTTGTGATTCTAAATTGCGCTCGCGGAGAGTTGGTCAATCCAACCGATATGGCGTCGGCGCTGGAGTCTGGAAAAGTCGGCGGCTATGGCACGGACGTGCTCGATGTCGAGCCCCCTCTGGCGGATCATGTTTTACTGTCCGCCAAAAACTGCATCGTAACGCCACACATCGGTTCCCGTACTTACGAATCGGTGGCTCGCCAAGCTGGCATGGCCACTCGCAACCTGCTCAACTATTTTAATGGCAAGCCAGCGGAAGCCCAAGCGAACAAGGCTCCCTGGGCTGAGCTTAAATAATTTCGACGATACCATCAGTCATGAGTGAAATCTTTAAAATCGTTCCTGAAGAGACGCACAACCTCCTCGTAGAGGCTGCCTACAAGCACCGCGGCTTCACGCAAGAAGAGTCCGCCTATGCGGCCAAGTTTTCGTCCTACGCATCGCATCACGGCATTCGCACGCATAATGCTCTCAAGGCTTTGCACCTTGACCATCTGTTTGGCTCCGGTTCGCAAGGCTGCGTTCCAGGAGCGACTATCGAAAAGCTGGATACGCGTTTCGAGGCGAGTCAGATTTGGAACGCGAACCGCAAGCTCGGCCAAGCTACCGCTTACGAAGCTTTGGAAACCTGTATCGAGCTCGCCGATAAATACGGCGTCGGACAGGTATCGGTCGACAACGCCTTCCACTATCTCTGGGGTGGCGGCTATGTGATGGATGCAGCGAAGCGTGGTTACATCGCTTACACGAATTGTACGGCGGCTCTTGCAGAGGTGGTCCCCTTTGGCGGGAAGTATCCGACGCTGGGCACGAATCCTCATAGTTGGGGCTTTCCAACCGTAGACGCGGTCGGTTTCCCGATAGTGATTGATTGGGCGACCTCTGTGATCGCGATGGGACGCGTGCAGCAGCTCGCTAGGGAAGGCGCTACGTTGCCTCCAAACGCCGCCGTTGATAAGGACGGAAACCCTACTACGAACCCGAAGGAGGCCGCTGCGCTGATTCCCTTTGGAGCGCACAAGGGCTATGGCTTGAGCTTGATCAATGAAATCGTAGGCGGGTTCATTGGCGGATCGCTCCCGACGGTGCGCAATCGCTCTTGGGATCAGACCGAGGAAAAGCACACTGCTTGTTTCTATTTTCAGGTTATCCATCCGGACGCGTTGAGTTCAGGAGCATTCGCGAAAGGCCGGAATCAGTCGGCTAACGTGAAGGCAGTCATCGACGATATTCTAGGTCACGGAAACGAAAACTGCTTGCTGCCCGGCCAAATCGAGGCGGGAGCTGCGGCACGAACTGAAGCCAACGGCGGCCTGCTTTTCAGCGATGCCGAAATCGCGGCCTTTAACGAGCTTGCTGAAGAATGTGGAGCCGAGACCTGGGATGCGAGTAGCTTCGCTGTAGCCAAATAATAAGGACAAATAATTTAATAGAATCAAACGACATGAGCATCGAAATCAAATCTGCTGAATCCTGTAAATATGACATCGTCTCATTGGGCGAGGTCATGCTCCGTCTCGATCCCGGTGAAGGGCGCGTGCGAACAGCTCGTAGCTTCAAGGCTTGGGAAGGCGGGGGTGAGTACAACGTGGCTCGTGGCATGCGCAAGTGTTTCGGCCTGCGTGCTGGTGTGGTAACGGCGTTTGCAGATAACGAAGTCGGCCACCTTGTGGAGGATTTCATCATGCAGGGAGGTGTCGACACTTCCTGGATACAATGGAAGCCGTATGATGGACTTGGTCGCGAAGTGCGTAACGGCCTGAATTTCACGGAGCGTGGCTTTGGCATTCGGGGAGCGGTTGGCGTGCCGGATCGCGGCCTTACGGCTGCGAGTCAGATGAAGGTCGGTGATATTGACTGGGAAAAGCTTTTCGGAGAAGATGGCGTGCGGTGGTTCCATACGGGCGGCATTTTCGCAGCTCTTTCGGAAACGACGCCTGCCTTCGTGATCGAAGCGGTAAAGGCGGCCAAGAAGCATGGCACGATCGTGTCATACGATCTTAACTACAGGCCCTCGCTTTGGAAAAGCATAGGTGGTCATGCAAAATGCCAAGAGGTCAATCGTGAGATCGCGAAGTACGTCGATGTGATGATTGGCAATGAGGAGGACTTTACGGCTTGTCTTGGCTTCGAAGTGGAGGGAGTCGACGAGAATATTTCCAAGATCGATATCGGCGCGTTTAAGGCGATGATCGAAAAGGCGGTTTCCGAGTTTCCGAACTTTCAGGCAACTGCGACGACGCTGCGCGCTGTGAAGACTGCGACTGTCAATGACTGGGGAGCGATCTGCTGGCATGCAGGCGAATTTCACGAGTCTAACCAATACTCGGAGCTCGAGATAATGGACCGTGTGGGCGGTGGCGATAGCTTCGCGTCTGGATTGATCTATGGTTTTCTCACCACGGGCGACCCGGCGAAAGCAGTTAACTATGGGGCGGCGCACGGCGCTCTTGCGATGACGACTCCAGGCGATACTTCGATGGTGACCGTCAAGGAGGTCGAAAAAATCATGGGCGGCGGTGGAGCGCGCGTCGTTCGTTAGAATTAATTCTTTTGCGTGACGCGGGTGAAGGACCCGCGTTACTTTGTTTTATTATGAGCGATTTCTTAGACACTCTTTTCAATCTGAACGGCAAGGTAGCGGTCATAATTGGCGGCACCGGCGAGCTCTGTGGAGCGATGGCAGAGGGTCTCGCTAAAGCGGGAGTCACGACTGTGCTGGTCGGGCGAAGTCTGGAAAAAGCTCAGGCTCGAATTACAAAGATCGAATCAGCTGGAGGTAGCGCTTACTTCGAGCAGGCGGATCTCGGCAGCAAGGCGTCGATTTCGGAGCTGCTCGCTCGGGTGGTGGAAAAGTCCGGCAAGGTCGATATCCTCATCAACGGGGCAGGCGCGAATTCGCCAACTCCTTTTCTTGAGATTCCGGAGGATGAGTACGATCGGCTTTTCGAGATAAACACGAAGGCGGTCTTCTTGGCCTGCCAGGTGTTTGGGGCTTATTTCCTCGATAGAGGCGAGGGCGGTTCGGTCATCAATGTTGGCTCTATGACCGGTGTGCTCCCGCTTTCTCGCGTTTTCACTTATTCGGCAACGAAGGCGGCGGTGCATAATCTCTCCAAGAACTTGGCTCGCGAATGGGCGACTGAGAAAATTCGCGTCAATACTATCGTTCCCGGTTTTTTCCCGGCTGAGCAGAACCGCAAGGTGCTGACGGAGGATCGCGTAAAGCAGATCATGGGGCACACGCCTATGAAGCGCTTTGGCGAAGCCCAGGAACTGGTGGGAGCTACGCTTTTGCTCGCATCCGACACGGCCGGCTCTTTCGTTACTGGGGTCGAGTTGTTAGTAGATGGTGGATACGCCGCCATGACGATTTAACCACACCCTGTTTCTCATGTCATTCATCCACGACGATTTCCTTCTACAATCGGACGCGGCTCGCGAGCTGTATCACAACTACGCCAAGGACGAGCCGATCTACGACTATCATTGCCACCTGCCTCCTGAAGATGTGGCGGGCAATCGTCGTTTCGGTGACTTGGCTGAAATCTGGCTTCAGGGCGATCACTACAAATGGCGGGCCATGCGAAGCAATGGGGTGGCGGAGACGTTTTGCACCGGCGAGGCGGATCCGTATGACAAGTTCCTGGCTTGGTGTCGCACGGTGCCTTACACGCTGCGCAATCCGCTCTATCATTGGAGTCACATGGAGTTGAAGCGCTACTTCGATATCGATGTGATCATCAACGAGGATTCGGCGAAGGAGATTTGGGATGCGGCGAACGCGAAGCTCAAGTCTGATGAGCTCAGCGCTCACGGGATTCTGAAGAAATTCAAGGTCAAGGTTGTCGGCACGACTGATGATCCAACGGATGACTTGGCCAATCATAAGCTTATTCGTGGTCAGGATTTGGATACAATTGTCGCCCCTACTTTTCGGCCGGACAAAGCTCTTAACGTTGATCAGGCTGAAGCCTTCAACGCATGGGTGGATAAACTATCCGCTGTGGTTGGTAGCGAGATCAACAGCTTGCTCGATTTGCTTGCGGCCCTGAAATCGCGTCACGACTTTTTTCACGAGATGGGAGGTCGGCTATCTGATCATGGTTTGGAGCGCTGTTTCTTCGCGGAAACGAGCGAGAAGCAGGCGGCCGAGATCTTTACGAAGGCTCGAGGCGGCGCAGACGCGTCAGTCGCGGAGAAGGAGGCGTTCGCTTTTTTTCTGATGCGCGAGTTTGGGCGCTGGAACGCGGAGAAGGGTTGGACGATGCAGTTGCACGTTGGGGCAATACGAAACAACAACTCTCGAATGTTCCGTAGTTTAGGACCGGATACGGGATTCGATTCGATCGGCGATTTCCCCCAGGTACAGTCGATGAGCCAGTTTTTGGACAGCCTGGATACTACCGGAGAGTTGCCCAAAACAGTGATTTACAACCTGAATTGGGCGGACAACTACGCGATGGCGACGATGCTCGGGAATTTTCAGGATGGAACTGTTCCGGGAAAAATCCAACTCGGCAGTGGTTGGTGGTTCCTTGATCAGAAAGAAGGCATGGAGGCGCAGATCAATGCCCTTTCCAACCTCGGGCTGCTTTCGCGATTCGTCGGCATGCTTACAGATTCGAGGTCCTTTCTTTCGTATCCACGTCACGAGTACTTCCGTCGCATCTTATGCGACATGCTCGGAAATGATATCGAAAAGGGTGAAGTGCCTGCCGATATGGATTTGGTTGGAAATATGGTGAAGGGAATCAGCTATTCTAACGCGGAAAAGTTTTTTTCGATCACCTAGGGAATTCTTTGCGTAAGTCGTTGGAGCGTAATAGATAAAACTATTGCTAAATTTGTTTTCGGCGTGTTGTTTGGATTGGCAGGGTGAAAAGCTCCGCTAATTCTGCTGAGAATGAATCGAACTGATTGGATCGCTCGAATAGTCGTTAGGGTTAAAGGGCTTGATCCTCATCATCCACCACTACGTGCCTGAACATGACCTCTGATCCTGACGTCCCCAACAAGGGGCAGCAAATTCACCCGGAGCCGAGGAGGCTTTTGCTCGTTGAAGACAATGAATCGGATGCCCGATTGGTAGAGGTGATGCTTGAGCGTTCGGCAAAATCGGAGGTTTACAGAATCGAAAGGGCGAGGACGCTTGCGGAGGGTATTGATTTTTGCAGGGGCCAAGGTTTTGAGGTGATTTTGCTAGACCTCGGTTTGAGCGATTCTTTCGGCTTGGAAACTTTGGATTCGATCATTGCGGTGGCGCAGTGCGCCGTAGTCGTTTTGAGCGCCACCAGCGACGAGGAGGTTGCCATAAAGTCGATGAGTCGAGGCGCCCAGGATTATCTAATGAAAGATGAGCTGCGGGAGCGTTCGATCAGTCGTTCGATTCGTTATGCGATCGAGCGTTATCGACTGGCGAAGGACCTCGAGAACGAGAAGCTGAAGGCGGAAGCGGCCAGCAAAGCGAAAAGCGAGTTTCTGGCGGTCATGAGCCACGAGTTTCGCACGCCTATGAATGGAATCATTGGTGGACTGGAAATTTTGAAGAATGAGCCTGCTGGAGATTCGAGTAGGGAAATCCAGAGCATGATGCGAGAGTGCGCATTCAATCAGCTGGAGTTGATCAATGACGTTCTAGACCTGAGCAAAATCGAGTCGAATAGCGTGGAGCTGGAAATAGGACCTGTCTGCTTGTCCGATGTGATCACTTCGACGATGGGTACTCTAGGGTTTAAGGCGGAAAGCAAGTCTATCAAGCTCGAGAGCTTTGTGGATCCATCGGTTCCGAATTCGTTTCGATCGGATGCTCGTCGCATCCGTCAGATTCTGCTGAACCTGGTGGGCAATGCAGTCAAGTTTACTGATTCAGGTGAGGTGAAGCTGAAGGTGACTTCCAGTCTTGGCGGCATGCTTGAATTCACCGTGACGGATACCGGCATCGGTATTGCTGAAGCGGATATCAAAAAGGTCTTTGAGTCCTTCTCTCAGGTGGATGGCTCTTATCAGCGTCGCTACCAAGGGACGGGTTTGGGCTTAACGATTTGTAAGCGATTGACTCGGATTCTGGGGGGAGAGATCAGAGTCGAGAGCCAGCTTGGAGTGGGATCGAAGTTCAGTGTTACGATTCCGATCGAACCTCATGAGAACATCGAAAAAAGGGGGTTCATTTCCGATGAGCCACGGTCTGGAAGACCGCTTGCGGAACAGTTTCCGCTGAATGTTTTGATTGTCGAAGACAATGATTCGAGTCGATTCGTATTAGAGAAGAAGTTCATCAGCCTTGGCTACACGCCTCGATTTGCGGTTGATGGGGAGGCAGCGGTCAAGATCGCGACGGAGGATCGTTTTGATTTGATCCTTATGGATCTCCAGCTCCCGAAGATCGATGGACTGGAAGCGACTCGTCGTATACTGGAAAGGGCGCGAGAAATTTCGTCTTTGCCCTACATTTCCGCGATGACGGCCTACTCCTTGGCGAACAGTCGTGAGCGCTGTCTAGAAGAGGGGCTCGATGGGTTTCTCGCGAAACCAATTCTGCACTCGGACTTGGAGGAAACGATAAAGACGGCGTTTGAGAAGCGTTCTCTATCTGCGTAGGCAATCGGTCTTCGTATTGGCTAGGATGCCGGCTGTAGGGAAATAGAGAATACGCTGCCTGTAGTCGACTGAAGGCAGAAGCTCGCCCATGATTGACATGCTTTCGACTCGAAGTATGTTCCGGATCTGTCGTGAGATATTCTGCTTGGAGTATAAAAGATTTCGCTTGTCTTGGCGTTTGCAATCGGTAGTGGCTGCTCTCGCGTTTCGTATCTGTAATGCTATGTTTGTATTGAAGGAATGGATTCATAGGTGACGGCGTTTTCAGAAAAGAATGGAATTTCGCTCAGAGTTTTGGGCGCTGTCGTGACGGCGTTTCTACTGGCTTTGAGTGTGGTGTATTTCCTGTTTGATAAATTGCAGAGCGATGAGTTGCGGGACGACGCTCGCTTAGTTGCGAAGCTTGTCAGGGAATGTGTCGCTGACGGTTCTTCGGAAGAGCGTTGGGCAGCCTTGGAGGAACGATTGGGACTTACAGCGAAGGCATTTGGTGTCTTAGCGCTACGCGGTACCGAGGAAGGGTTACTTGCGGGGCGGGGTGAAGTGATTTTGGGCGGGAGCCAGCTGGATAGGAGTGAATTGCCAAGTAGCTTATTGGCCTTTGGTTTCGCTTCAGGCGAGTGGTCTTCTGGAGTAGGTCAGGACGGGTTTTGGTATCAGCTGGAGGCTTTTCGCGGTATGGGGGAACGTGATTGGACCTGTGTTGTTGTGAGGAAGAGAAAACTGCCTGTTCTGTGGTATGCCTTCGAGAGAGCCGGATATATATTGCTAATTGGTTTTATGGTTTTCATCGCGATAGGCCTCTATATTGTTTATCTTAATCGCGGGCTAGTGTTCGGATCTCTTTTCGAGTTGCTCGAGGATATGGAAAGCCGCATTGAGCGCACTTCTGGAGTGCGCTTGGACCGATCATTGCTAGGAAACGAAATTGAAACGTTTTCATGTCGATACAGCGAGCTGCTGGTGGCGTTGGACAGGCAGGGGGTGGAGTTGAGGCAACAGCGCGAGGAACTGAGGCAGCTATTGGATACTTTACCGGCTTATGTTTGGTACAAGGACGACAAAAATAATATTTTGCGCGTGAACCGTGCGGCTGCTGATTCGGTTGGATTTAGCATAGAGGAGCTGGAAGGAAAATCGACGAAGGATGTCTTTCCTGAGGAGGCTGACGAATATTATAAGGACGATTTGGAAGTGATCGAAAGCGGACAAGCGAAGCTTGGCTATGTCGAGTCGTACACGCCGAAGAAGGGCGCTGCTCGAACCATTAGGACAGATAAGATTCCGTACCTAGACCCGAATGGGAAAGTAGTTGGAGTTGTGGCACTGGTGACTGATATTACAGAACTGGTCGCGAGTCAGGAGGCGCTGAAAGCGGCGGAAGAGGAATTTCGCATGGCTGTGGAATCGTCGCCTACCGGAATGGTGATGATCGACTCGAGCAAGCGGGTCGTATTGGCGAATAATGAGGCCGGGCGAATTTTTGGATATCATTCTGAGGAGTTAAACGGTCAGAGCATTGACCAGTTGATGAGCGAGGAAGGGCTCAGGGTGGTGGCCCGTTTTTTCGAAACCTTGGAGAGTGAAAGAGAAAAGGTAATTTCGGGCTCCTCTGGCGGGCTTCACGCCTTACGAAAAGAGGGTGGAGTCGTTCCTATCGAGCTTGTTTGCAATCCACTGTTTTTGTCTTCGGGCTCGTTCGTTATGGCTTCTGTAGTTGATATCTCATCACGGCTGTCTGGCCAATTGGCTTTGAGGAATAGCGAGGAGCGATTTCAGCTTGCGGCGGCTGGAGCGAGTGTTGGGATTTGGGACTGGTATGATATCGAAGGTGAAAAGGTTTGGTGGTCTCCGCGGTTTTATCAGTTGATTGGATACGAGGAGTCAGAGCTCGAGTCGTCATTAGCATGTTTCCGCTCGCTTTTGCACCCTGACGATTTGGAAGGCACTTTCGCCCGCGTGAACGAGTGCTTGAGGAAAGGCGGCGTCTTTTCTTCAGACTATCGGCTTCGATGCAAGGATGGTCAGTATCGCTGGTATTTTGGGAGCGGAATGGTTTCTCAGGACGAGAAAGGAACTGCCAGAAGGATGACGGGAACGATTCAAGATATCCATGACCGGAAACTTGCTGAGTCCGAATTGTCGGCGGTAATAGCGGATTTGCGTGAGGCTAACGAAGAGCTCTCGAGTTTTGCTTTTCTAAGCTCTCATGACTTGCAGGAACCGTTGCGAACGATTTCTAGTTTCGTGAATTTGCTGAAGGATGAGCATGGTCCAAAGCTAGACGCAGCCGCGAACGAGTACATCGATTTCGCCCTTACGGGAGTAACGCGGGTTCAAGGCATGATTCGCGGTTTGTTGAAATACAGCAAGTTAGATGCGAAGCCGAAGTCGATTGCTGATCTCAGTCTGCGCGATGCAGTCGATCTAGCGGTTTCGGGCTTGAGCAGTCGCATTGGGGAAACGAATTCTCAGCTATCGATCAAAGGTGAGTTTCCCGAGGTGAGAGGAGATTTGCTCGAGTTGTCCCAGGTTTTTCAGGAATTGTTGAGCAATGGAATGAAGTTTAACTTTTCGGATTCTCCAGAGGTCAAGGTTACTGGCAGGCTTATCGACTCTTCAGAGTTGGGTCGTGAAGGTTTGTTAGACGGGCCGTACGGCTTGGTTTCTGTTTGCGACGACGGAATTGGAATAAGCGAGAAGTACCGTGAGCGAGTATTTACGATTTTTCAGAGGTTGCATCCGGCAGACGAATTTGAAGGAGGCGGCATTGGGCTTTCAGTAGTCCAGAAAATCGTTCGCGCCCACGAAGGCCAAGTCTGGGTGGAAACTCGAGAGGGAAAGGGGAGCTGTTTTTGCTTAGCGCTTCCAGTTAGGGTTTAACGCTCGCTTTTTTCTGAATTCAGGGGTTTCCTGATTCTAATTCGCGGCAAACCTTGACTTGAAAAGTAAGTGAGTGGAGATAAGCGACTAATGACTGATATCGGACGTCCAATTGAAATGCTTCTCGTTGAGGACAACGAGGCAGATATCCGTTTGACGGAAATAGCTCTCAAGCACGCAAAGCTTGCGAACGTCTTGAACGTTGCCCGGGATGGCGAAGAGGCTTTGGATTATCTTCGCGGGCAAGGTAAGTTTGCTGGGGCGGTTCGTCCCGATCTCGTGTTGCTGGACCTGAACCTTCCGAAAATGAATGGTGCTGAGGTTCTCAAGGCAATCCGAGATCACAAAGATCTCCAGTCGATTCCAGTTGTCATTTTAACAACATCGGACGCTGACAAGGACATCTACGAAAGTTACGAGCTCCATGCGAACTGCTATATCACCAAGCCGGTCGACTTGAAGAAGTTTATGGGAGTGGTAGAAATGATTGAAGACTTTTGGGTCCGCGTAGCTTCGCTGCCGCCGCGCGACTAGTCGCGCTCCAATCGTGAGAGGAAATAGGGGCAGTGTTTGACACGCCCTTTTTTTGCATCCTTCGGCGTTAGAGCGTTTCGATTTCCTTGCGAACGGCGCTCGCCTCATCGGCTCTCCCGAGCTTGTCCAGTATCTTCGCTTTGAGCTCGAGGGTTTCGGGCAATTTGCGTCCGACCCAAGGCCTGCTGATTGCAATTTCCGCCCATTCGAGCGCGAGCTCAAGCTCGAGCTCGTTTGCCAGGAGGTAGTTCGCCGCGTCCATATGATTCTGATAGCGGAACCCGTGGGCGTTTCGCATTTCTGTCTTCAGGGATTCTAGCACTATAGCGTCTGTATCGACTGTGATGCGGATCGGGATGGATTTCTTTTCCCAATTCAAGGACAGGACTGCGGCGTTTTTGCTTACCTCGGTGAAGCGGTAGCTGAGTTGCTCTTCGTGGGGCGCTTGAGTGGCTTTGACTTTTGCTCGAAGGGCGTCCGCTTCGGGGTTGTAGAAATAGCTGCCCCAGGATTCGGAATCGTTTGATAGGATGACTGTCACGTCGTCGGACTCCTCAATGACAAGATGCAGGCCGTAGTCGCCAGCCGGCAGAGTTTGTCCTTCCACCAGAACATCGTGCTGAAAGGAAATGACGGTGTTTTCATTGGCGCCCGCTCGCCAGGGAGCTTCAGTCGCTCCTGCCCAGCCGAGGTCGCTCAAGCCGTAGGGGACTAGCTTTCCCCATATCTCGCGACCGTTCACGCTCGGGCGACTGTAGGAGATGGAGATTTCTGAGATACCGACAATCTGACTGACTGAGGCGGCAGGACTGGCCTGGGGTAGAGTTGTTAGCTGGGAGTGGGCGAGGCAAAGGCCTAGAGTCATCGCCGCGAGAGTGGAGGCTGCGGAGCGGAGAGGGCGAAGGGTGAGCGGACTATTCATCGGAAGCTTGGTTTCAGTGTTGTGTTGGACAATTCCTGTAACAAATTTCTATGGTATGGAAGGTTCTGTTTACGCCGGACTTTGCAATTCCCCTTTCGATTTTTTGAGATAGCTAAGAGAAAATGACATACACCCCTGCTGAGAACAGATATCAACAATTTGAATACAGTCGATGCGGTAAAAGCGGCCTGAGCTTGCCGCCTCTTTCGCTTGGGCTTTGGCACAATTTCGGAAGCGTGGACGATTTCGAAAATGCGAGGGAGCTGGTTCGCTTTTCCTTTGACAGGGGAATCACGCATTTTGATCTGGCGAACAATTACGGGCCGGTGCCTGGATCGGCGGAAACGAATTTCGGCCGTATCCTCAAAATGGATTTTTCTGACTATCGAGATGAGATGATCATATCCTCTAAGGCGGGCTATGAGATGTGGGAAGGTCCTTACGGCGATTGGGGATCCAAAAAGTATCTCGTGGCGAGCTTGAACCAGAGTCTGCAGCGCGTAGGGGTGGAGTACTTTGATGTTTTCTACTCGCATCGACCTGATCCCGAAACGCCGATAGAGGAGACAGTGGACGCTCTCGAGTATGCAGTGCGCTCGGGCAAGGCGCTTTATGTAGGGCTTTCCAACTACAACGCTGATCAAACGGAAGCTGCGTACGGTGAACTGCTCAAGCGCGGCATCCGTTGTCTTATTCATCAGCCGCGATACAACATGATCGATCGCAGACCGGAGGAAGGAGTTCTGGATACTTTGGATCGGCTCGGTATGGGAGCGATCGTTTTCAGTCCGCTTGAACAGGGAATCCTGAGCGACCGATACCTGGGAGGCATTCCGAAGGCTTCTCGGGCGACGCGCGGCGAGTTTCTCAACGAAGAGAAGGTTCTCGGATACCAGCGGATTGCTCACGGCCTAAACGAGATCGCTACGGAGCGCGGGCAGACGCTCGCTCAAATGGCGCTCGCATGGGTTTTGAAGCGTCCGACGGTTACATCAGCGCTCGTGGGCGCAAGCTCGACGAGTCAGATTGCGGAAAATCTCGGAAGCTTGAAGAAGCTCGATTTTTCCGAAGACGAGCTCAAGCGGATCGATTCGGTGATCGCTGCCAGCTAGGCTGGAAGGCGCTCTGGAAGCGTGGGAATCAGGCGTCGTCCTTCGTATCCTCGGGCTCGGCGTCGCCGAGTTGCTCGAGCATGTGCTTGGTCAGCTTGATGTAGTCCTCGGCGAGGTTTATCGAAGCGTCCTGCTTGGACATGAGCACAGTCGGAACTCCCAGCATGACGGCTCTTCCGACAGTCACGGAGTGGCGAATGAGATCGGGGTAGATATGAGTTTTGTTCGAGACTTTTCCTTGGGCTTTGAAGCGGTCGATCTGGGCGTTGAATCGCTCGAGCGGGACGTGGATCTTGGTGCCCGGCTTTACGGCATTGAGAGCGATGCCGATGATTTCAGGAGCAGGAGCCTTGGCAGCTTCTCGGTGGGCGGCGGTCGATTTTCGGAACTGAGCGAGCTTGTCCACCAGGAGGTGAAAGCCGATGATGCTGAGGGCGTCCGGGTTCGAGGGGACGAGCACGTGATCTGAAGCGAAGAGGGCGCACTGCGTAGTGTAGAAGAAATTTGGAGGACAATCGAAGAGTATGAAGTCGTAGTTATCTTCTATTTCCGAAAGGGCCTCGAAAAAGCGCCGGTAGAAAGGCTTGTCTGCGGGTTGATTCACCTCGTGTTCGAGGTCCATCAGAGTGAAGGACGCGGGGGCGAGGTCGAGGCGCGGCAGCATCTCGTCACCATCGGTATCGCGAATAGGGCTCTTTTGGATACAGGCTTCCATTTTGGAGCTTGGGTCCTTGAAGAGATTGAGCACGAATTTTTCGGGCTCTCGATTAAGGGTATTCCACCGGTCGAGTCGCATCAGCCAGATGCTCGCGTTGCTTTGGGCATCGAAATCGACGATGAGGACACGTCGACCCATGTAGGCGAGGCACGCCCCCATATTGACGAGGAGTGATGTTTTCCCAACGCCACCTTTGATGTTCAGGAAGCTGATTTTCTGTGCCATGGCTGTCTAAAAAGTTTGTGGGAGTGGAGCTAAGAATGGCCGGGCTCGCAAAATAAAATGTGATCCGGTCTAGGTTTAACAATTCTTTAATCTGTGGGGTTAAAGTCGATTGTTTACAGCGTCGTTGTCCTTTCTTATTAATTGCGGCTTAAATGGCAGAGGCGGAAAAACAGAAATCGATTTTTAGTGAAATGGCGGAGCGTCGCAGTCGGTGCGATGATTTGAATGCTCGAGCTGTCGATCACGGACTAGAGGTCTTCCAAGCGGACGATTCGGATTCCGAATTGGACGAAACGGAGGTAGAGCTCAAGCCAGCCTTTGCGATGGACGAGATCGAGGAATCACTTGTATCTAAAAATAAAATACAGCCTGCGGCTGTGGTTGATAAGGAAGCTCTCGATTCGGGTGAATCGATTTTAGATGAAATCGAGGATGGTTTGGAATCTCCTGTCGAGGGGCTGGAAGCTGCGGTGGATTTTGGAGAAAGGGTGATCGACAATGTGGAACCACCTTCTGCTCTTGAGCCAACAACTCAGGACGAACAGGGGAGCGAAGATTTGTCGGAAGCATCCATTGAGCTTGAAGCTTCAGTGGAATTGACGGAGCAGGAACCGGAAACTCCTTTGCCTGTTGGCGAATTCGAGGTGACTTCCGAGGTCAGCGATGATAGTGAAATTTTGAGCGAAGAGACAGAGCCCGATGCCGGGATAAGCCCGGAGGTTTCTGAGGAAGCCAAGGAGGGCGAAATGCTTGCTGAGGTGGAGTCGGGTTCTGCGAGCTATTTCGATGACATTGAGAAGGAAGCGGAAGCTCCGATAGAAGAAGAGGAGACCTCAAAGGAGGAGCTCATCGAACAAAGCGAGGAGCTTCTTGCCGCTGAGCCTGAGCCTGTTGTTGACGCGGAAGTCGCGAAGGTGGCTGAGGACTTGGTGGATCGAATCGGGCCGGTTGTGGATATTCAGAGTCTTCCTAAGACGCAGCCTTCGCGCGTGCTTTCCAAGACAGCAAAGCCGAAGGAGGATCCGAATTCGGCGCAGCGTCCAGAGCTTGATGAGCCTCTTAGTGTTCCTCCAGTTGAGGATAGGGCGGATCGTAAAGCCGTAGATGAGGGAGCCCCTGCTAAGAAGAAAAAGAAGAAGAAGGTATCCGTTTTGGATAGCTACTTCAAGGGGCTTTAGTTGTAGCTAGTATTTGAGCTCGCGCTCGAGGAATTGCTGTAATCCCGGGGTTTTCGCTTGTTCGAAGATCTCTTGGCAGCGTCCGGATTCTGCAATTTTTCCTTTTGATATGAAGGCGACAAAATCGCTGGCGCGTTTCGCGAAGCCCATCTGGTGAGTGACGATGACGCAGTCTTTCCCTTGCTGTATCAGTTCTTCAATGACGTCGAGGACCTCGGCGCTCATCTCCGGGTCAAGGGCGGAGGTGGGCTCGTCGAAGAGGATCAGGTCAGGGTCGTGGGCAAGCGAGCGGGCGATGGCGACGCGTTGGTTTTGGCCGCCGGAAAGCTCTGAAGGTCTCTTGTTGCCGTGTGCGGCGAGCTTGAAGCGTTTGAGTAGTTCGTTTGCTCGATCGATCGATTCGGATTTCGAGCAATCGTGGACTTTTTCGAGGGGGAGAGCAATATTAGTAACCGCGTCCAAATGCGGGAATAGATTGTAGGACTGGAAGACGACGCCGATTGATTTTCGGTAATTTCTTAGGGCTGATTCCTCTCGTGGCACTAATTGTTCGTTGACGGAAATGTATCCAGAGTTTGGGTGTTCAAGTCCGGCGATCAGGCGAAGGGTGGTGGATTTTCCTCCTCCGGACGGACCGATTAGGGTGAGGCTGCGGGCGTCTTCCAGTTCGAGGCAAATGCCGTCGAGAGCTCGGTGTTCGCCGTAGCTTTTTGTTACCTGATCGAGATGGATCTTCATGAATCGAATGTGAGCTGTTTCTCGAGGCGGCGCGAAAGGTGGAAAATTGGCAGGGTCAATAGAAGGTAGCCGATGGCGAGCGGGAAGAAGCTCTCGAAGGCGCTGAGCGTGGAGGTGTTTACTTCCTGGGCGTTGAGCGTGAATTCGCTGATCGCGATGATGGAGAGCAGTGAGGAGTCCTTTATTAGGTTTGCGAATTGGCCGGCTAGGGCGGGGAGACTGCGACTCAAGGCTTGCGGGAAAATGACGTAGCGAAATGTTTGATACGGAGTGAAGCCGATCGATTTGGCGGATAGGAGCTGAGAGCTGCCGACGGATTCGATGCCTGCTCGAAAGATCTCAGAGACGTAGGCGCCGCTGAAGAGGGAGAGAATGATGATGCCGACGACGTAGCGATTTTCAATGTGAGCGGCGTCTGCGAACACGTAGAAAATGAGAAGCATTTGCACGAGTAGAGGTGTGCCGCGGGTGATTTCCACGTAGATTTTGAAAAGGTAACGCAGGGGGAGAAAGCGGGAACGGTAAGCGAGAGCGGATAGGCCGCCGATGAGGCATGCGAAAGCGAGCGATAGGCTTGAGACGAGGACAGTGACGAGCCACCCTTCGATGAACTTGGTCTTGTATTTGAAAACTGAAGACCAGTTCCAGTGGTATTCGAGTGATGCGAAGGCCGCGAGAGTGAGCAGACAAAGAATGGAGAAGGCGAGGGTGAAGCTGACGACGGAGGCGAGCGAGCTCACCTGTGCTTCGCCGTTATTCTTTTTCTCGAACAGGAGACCTCTCACGAGTTAAAAGAAAAAGGGAAAGCCCATTTCCTGGAAAGCTTTCTTTTCTTCGGCAAGGTATCGGTCACCTAGTTCTTCGAATCCGCCGGCGGCCTTAAATTCGGTGAGGAAGGCGTTGATTGATTGGACGAGCTCCTCGTTGCCTTTTTGGATGCCGATTGCCCAGTGCTCCGTTTTGAAGGGGGTGAGGATGGGGCGGGTCGTATCAGGGTGGCGCTGCCAGTTTCTAAAGGTGGACATTTGGTCGTAGATAAAGGCGTCGGCCTTGCCTTGGGTAACCTCGATAACAGCTGCTGTCTCTTTTTCGAGTGGGAGGACTTGAGCGTGTTTTACGTGGTCGATGGCGTAGAGGTGACCAGTAGTGCCTTGTTTTACGGCGATGGACTTGTCGGGTTGATCGGCATTGGCGATGTCTTGGATGTCCGAGTCTTTGGATACAAGAAGGCAGAGTCCAGTTTCGAGGTAGGGATCTGAGAAGTCTATCGATTGGGAGCGTTCCTCTGTAGCGGTCATCGACGAGAGAATGAGGTCGATTTTTCCTGTCTTTAGGGAGGAGATGAGTCCGGCGAAGGCGATGTTTTCGATACGGACAGGGCGGCCGAGGCTTTCGCCAAGGGCATAGGCGAGATCCACACTGACGCCTCGGGGCTGATTGTTCTCGTCCGACATTTCAAAGGGCGGATAGGAGAGCTCCATGCCGACCACGAGCGTATTGTCTTCCGGGGCAGGTTTGCATGAGGTGAGAACAAGAGTAATGGCGATGAGTAAGTAGCGTATCGACTTCATGGGTACGTTTTTTTGAGCTCGCTTTAGCGTTTTCTCCAAAGGGTAGCGTGGGCGATGCTGTATTGGTTTTTGCGAGTGTGCTCGCGGATGAGAAAGGGCATGTCGAGAGCCTCGAGCTCCTCGAATTCGGGCGAGAGAATTTCCTGCAGACTTTGGTAGGTGAGGACGGGCTCTCCATCTCTCAGGTAGCCGCCGAGCCATTTGTCTTCGGGCGTGTATTCGGCGAGCCAGGTGTAGGGAGAGGTGATCGCAAGCACTCCTCTGGAGTTGATCGTTTTTCCTATGGATTGAAGGCAGCGGGCGGGATCAGGGAGGCGGTCGATGAGGTTTGCCAAGAGGGCGAAATCGAAGGTCCCGATGTCGGTGGGGAGTTGCATGGCGTCGCCTTGCTGGAAATGGAGGCGGTCCGGGCGGGCTTTGGGGGGAAGGGTTAGGGTGATTTTTTCGGTGAGCTTTCCTTCGGTCGCGATTTCAGTATCGATAGAGGCGCCGTTGCGGATGCGCTCGGCGGCGGCGATGAGCCCGTGCGAGAAGTCGATGCCGATGGTTTCGTCGAAGTGAGCGGACAGCTCGCAGGCGCTTCGGCCGACGGCGCAGCCGAGGTCGAGGGCGCGGCCAAGTTTAATGGGGTGGCGCAGGGCGAGTTCGGCGCAACGTTTGGCGAAGTCGAGCGCCTCTGAGGGTCCCTTGAAGAGCTCCTCTGTCCCGTAGTGGAAGAGAAGGTACTCTGAAATGGCTTTATCGGTTTCGTAGAAGCTGTCGATGGAGGGCATTTTCTGTCGGTATGAGGGTGTTGCGGATTGCAGTTTTTCGGTTGGGACTAGTGGTCTCAACGAAGTGGTGGCTGCTGGGATTGCGGAGGGAGAAATTGAAATAATTTGGCAAAATATGGAAATGGCGCCATGTTGCGAAGTTCTGGGTCCTAGCTGCTCAACTCGTTGATCTCTAGGACGATTTGTACTTTTATTCACTTCCCATGAGCCTTCCCGATATCTCAGATCAAGAGCTGAATAAGCTCACTACAAATGCCCTCTCAAGTGTTTTCGAAACTATGCTCGGAAGCGAGGTACAGTTTCGGGGAGCTTCCGACTATTCTGGTGCGAAGGCGCCGTTTCCGAATTTGGGGGGCGAGGAGATGAATATGATCTTCGTTGGCTCGGTCGGTTTCGTGGGGACGGTGAATGGAATTATCTATCTCTACATGAAATCTCATTTCGCTGAGGGCGCGGCTAGAAAAATTACAGGTTTGGAGGGCGAGGAGCTGGATTTTGAAATTGTTTCTGACGTCTGCGGTGAAATGACGAATGTTTTCGCGGGCGGTTTTAAGAACGCGTTGGCCGATCTTGACTACAACTCAGTTTTGACGATCCCGACGGTGCTTAGCGGTGACGAGCTGTATATTTCGACTTTGGGCGTGGTGAAGCACTTGCGACACAACTACGTCTCGAATGGCGACGAAATCGTGGCTGACCTGGTGCTGGCTGAGGGCGAGGGTTGAGCAGCTCTCTTGTTTTTCTCCTTTTTTGAAGGAAAACTCCGCAAGGGGTGGTCTCTAGCCAAGCGTGGCTTGTTCGGCCGTGGGAAGTCCTTTGAGCGTGCTAGCGATGAAGGGGATGAGCTGTTTCTTGCGGCTGACGACGCCTTGTAGGTCGTAGATGAGACCTTCTTCAACGGCGGGATAGGAGATTCGCTCGATGAACTCTGGATCGCCCGCCACGAGCAGGAGTGAGTTGTGGCGATTGATGTCGGTCACCAGCATGCAGGCGAAGGAGATTTCTTCTTTTTCGCTGAATTTGAGGAGAGCCTCCGAAAGCTCGTCGGACTTTTCCCAGAAGTTCTGAAAGCCTAGTTCTTCGATTTGGGAGACGGAGAATCTCACGCCGTTTTCTTCGTAGAATTTTTGGTCGGCCAAGATGACTTGCTCGGGATTCAGGCTGAGAATGACGGAGCCGCTGGAGAAAATTTCTTGGGCGAGATCGCTTGTCTTAATGCCTGCGATTTCCTCGAGCCACTCGACGATGTCGGAATCCTTTTCTGTGGCGGTGGGACCCTTGAGGTTTAGCGTGTCTGAAATGATTCCGCTCATCATGATTCCGGCGATTTCGGGAGTGGGATCGATTCGGCTTCGGCGGAAAAGATCGGCGACGATCGTGCAAGTGGATCCGACGGGCTCGTTGATGAAAAGGATGGGCTGCTGCGTATTCATTGAGCCGAGCCGGTGATGGTCGATGACTTCGGCGATGTTGACTTCCGCCGCTCCTGGGACCGCTTGCGCCATCTCGTTGTGGTCGACGAGCACGAGGTTGGTCGCGTTGGGCTTGAGGACGTCGGTCTTGGTGAAGATTCCGGCGAGCTCTCCTTCGTCCTCGGTCACGAAGAATGCTTGGGCGTTGGAGCTGGCGATGCGGCGACTCACGCGAGAAAGCCTGTCGCTAGCGGAAAAGGTGGTCGGGATCTTTTCGACGATGCTTTTTATCTTGGTGGCGGTGCGAATCGCCCAAGCAGTGGTTGCGGAGTCGTAGGGGCTGATGATGAGCGAGACTCCGTTTTCTTTGGCTTGGTCTATGACCTCCTGGTCCACTCCGAGCCCCCCAGTGATCACGAGAAGGCGGACTCCGATTTGGAGCGAGCGCTGCTGAATGTCCCAGCGATCTCCCACGATGATGATCGATTGATCGGCGGGGATGGCGTCCGATCCGCTGAACTTCCCGAAGGAGCGGATGTCCATGGCACCGATTTTGACGTACATGTCCTCGAGCGAATCCTCGTCGCGCACGTGCTTGACGTCGGCTTGGAGGGCTTTGGCTACGTCTTTGATGCTTGTGAAGACGTGGCGCATGGTGCGGGGCTCGCTAAACTTCGGAATGAAGTAGTCGCCCATTTGGAAAATCGAGATGTATCCCTTGAGGATATTCTTGTCGTCCACGACGGGAAGGACGCGCACGTCGTACTCGTCGATCAGCTGCAGAGCCTCCGACATGGTGGCGTTTTCGTGGACCTTGACCACGCGGCTGACCATGATGTCTCGGACGCGAGGTGAGACGTCGCCGATAAACAAGGGCGTGGGCTGGTTGAATTTTCCGAGGATGGTGTCGATGCGTGCGTTTGTGTTGCCGCAGCGCGCCGGGATGAAGCCCTTTTGGCCGGTGAGTATTTTATAGTTGGCGTAAGCGATCGCTGAGCAAATGGCGTCCGCGTCGGGATTCTTGTGGCCGATAACGTAAGTGATTTCCTGTTTGTCAGATCTGGGCATAAGATGATGGCTGCCCAAGACGATGAGTTCTATTGCCTGCCAATCAATGCCCAAATGCGAATATCGGACGGTTGGAATGCGTTGGCGCATGATTTTACGCTTTCGTTTGTTTCGGCTTCCGAAAGTGGTTGAAGCGGAGCGGGCGAATTCGTGTATTTGGCGCTGATGAATCAGGACCTTATCGCGAAAGTCGCATCTCTAGAGGAAAACGGTGGTTTGTTGCCTTCCGCCGCGAAGAACATGAAGACCTGGCTTGAGGGCGGTTTTCTCTCGGAAACGTCTCTGTCCAGTCTAGGCGAGCTTCTCGACGCGGGGAACGCGGACGAGCTGAACAATCGTTTTTATCGGGAGATCGCTTTTGGAACGGGCGGCATGCGCGGGCGCACCATCGGACTGACCGCTACCTCTCTCGAGAAGGGAGATATGGATACGAGCGGCAGTCCTGCCAATCCGGGAGTCGGCTCCAACATGCTCAACGAGTATACGGTCGTGCGGGCGACGCTTGGCCTTTTCGCATACGCCAAGGCCTACCACGATCGCGAGGGGATCGCGACGCCTCCGAAGTTTGTCATCGCCCACGACGTGCGTCACTTCTCTCGTTTCTTCTGCGAGCTTGCAGCATCGGTTTGGGCGAAGAAAGGCGGGGAAGCCTTCATCTACGAAGGTCCGCGCTCGACTCCGCAGCTCAGCTTTTCCGTTCGCCATCTGGGTGCGACGTGTGGGGTGGTGATTACGGCCAGCCATAATCCGCCGCATGACAACGGCTTCAAGGCGTACTTCTCGGACGGTGGGCAGATGGTGCCTCCAAACGACACGGGAGTGATCGACCAGGTGAACGCGACGCCGTTCGTGGGGCTTCAGGACTATATCGGGATCGATCTTTCGAAGGTTACGGTTCTTGGAGCCGAGCTTGACGAAGCCTATGCCCAATGCGTGGCGAATTGCGTGATCGATCAGGACGTATTCAAAAAGACTGACTTAAGGGCGGTTTTTACGCCTATCCACGGAACGGGCGCGGTGGCGACCTTGCCTGCTCTCAAGAAGCTGGGGCTCGATCCGCTGGTGGTGCCGGAGCAATTCGAGTTCGACTCGAATTTTCCGACGGTCAAGTCGCCCAATCCAGAGAACTCCGAGGCCCTTGCTATGGCAACTAAGCTGGCCGAAGAAAACGATTGTGATCTGCTTATGGCGACGGACCCGGACGCGGACCGCATGGGCGTCGCAGTCAAGGGCGCAGATGGGAAGATGGTATTGCTTACGGGGAATCAGATTGGATCAATCATGGCCGAGTACCGTATTTCCAAGCTTAAGGAGATGAGCTGGATTCCTGAGGAAGGCGGACAGAATTGCGCCCTTGTTAAGACTTTCGTTACCTCGCCTTTGCAGGATGCGATCGCGACAAACCATGGTATTAAGGTCGTGAATACGCTGACTGGCTTCAAGTGGATCGGCGAGAAGTTGCGCATCTATCAAGATGAGGCTTGTGAGAAGAGTGGATTGTCTGACTACGATTCGCTTTCTCTGAAAGAGCGGGCGGACCTGCTGCAGAAGTACAGTACTTTTTATGTGTTTGGCGGTGAGGAAAGCTATGGCTACCTGCCGAATGACACGGTTCGCGACAAGGATGCAAACGCGGCCTGCGCGCTGTTCTGCGAGATTGCGGCCAGCTTGAAGGCGAAGGGTAGCTCGATGCTCGAGTATCTTGATGCGATATATCTGAAAAATGGATACTTTTTGGAAGGTCTGGGGCAGCTCGTCTATGAGGGCGCGGCTGGGGCGGCTAAGATCGCTCGAATCCTGGAGACCTACCGTTCGACTCCTCCTACTGAGTTTCTCGGAAGCGCAGTTTCGAAGTTTACCGATTTCGGGGTTGAGACGGTGCTGGATCCCGACGGTAAGGAGATTCCGAAGCAGGATCTTTACTTCGTGGAGTTGGAAAGTGGATACCGCTACGCGGTTCGTGGAAGCGGTACGGAGCCGAAGATCAAATTCTACCTTTTTGGTAAGGAGGGTGTTTCAGGGGCGGACGAACTCGGAGCTATTAAGAGTAAAACCAAGGCCAGTCTCGATGAGCTGAAGGAAGCTATCTTGGCCGACGCGGGCAAGCGGGCTGAGAGCTAGGCGATCCTCGTTTTTGTGATAAAGGTCGGACCGGTATTGGTTCGGCCTTTTTTTGTATCTCGACGGTTAGGAATGGCTTTGTTCGACCGCGGTTTGGCCGTCTTGCCAGGAGGGGGCGATGAGGAGGGCTCGCGGTTCTGCCTGAAGGCCGGTTTCGCCGCGATGAATCATGCCGACCAGCGTGTCGACGGCGGCTTCGCCGGTGTGGTCATTGTGCTGGTGCATGCCCGCCCAGCGCGGTTGACTCTTGCGCCATTCCAGCTGGATCAAGCCAAGGTCTCCAGGAATTGAATACTTAAGTTCCTCCAGCCAGTGGGATACGTCGTTGTAGAGCGTGAAGATGACGTCGGGCTTCTCGTCTGCTAACCAATGTTTGAAGGATTCGAAGTCTTTTTCTGGAGCTTGCTTTTGATAGAAGGGGGCGAGCCGGTTCTCTTGTTCGAGCCGCATTTGGCCATAAAGATAGCCTGCGGAAAAGCGGCCCTCGACGAGCTGGTCTATGGTTTGGTCGAGCACGAGCCCGGGACGTTTATAGCCGAGGCGGAGGGCGTTCTCTACGGCTTGAAGGGCGAGTCCGTGGTGGTCGACGCAAACGTAGGGAAGGGTGGGGTTATGCGTGCGAACTCCCGTTACCACGAGTGGAAGAGCCTCGGCGATGGGCAGGAGTTTTTCTGGGAACTGGCAGTCGTTCATGAGGCCGACGACGAGCGCTCCCTTTATGCCGCGAGCGAGCATGATTGACTTAAGTCGTCGAGCTTTGAGGTCTGGATCGTTCATCCAAAAGTAGTCGAGGCGATAGCCGAGCGAATCGGATCGAGCGTGGATGCCTTCGACATATTCGGGGATGGTCGGGTGTTTTTTTAGCGAGTGGTTGTCCGAGTGAGCGTTTACGAGGGCTATCGTCGCTCGGTAGCTATCTCGGTTACGTATCTGCGAAAGGAGTTGGCCGAGCGCGGGATTGAGCTGGTAGCCGAGCTTGTCCGCGACAGCTCGGATCTTCTCTTTCATGGCGGTCGAGACTTCAGGGCTGTTTCGCAGAGCGAGGGATACAGTAGCCTTGGAAACGCCTACTTCCGCGGCGATTGTGCTCATCGAGACTTTTAGGGGCATTTCGGACAAGGTGTTAGCATCGGGCGAACTTTAGCTTTGGCGCGAACTCATGAATTCTTAACGGTTAAGGAATCGCTCACTTTTGCAACGCAAAAGAGGCGAGTAATAGTTGGACTATGAAGTTTTCTATAGGCCTCGATTTTGGTACGAACTCGGTTCGTTGTTTGATTGTAAGAACGGATGGCCAAGGCGAAGTTTCCTCCGCAGTCGTCAACTACCCTTCCGGCGATCAAGGTATTCTGCTCAGCCCCAGCGATCATCATTTGGCTCGTCAGAAGCCAGCGGACTACATGAGTTCGCTTGAGAAAGCCACGGTCGAGGCTATCGCCGTAGCTCGCAAGGTTTTGCCGGACTTCGATCCGGCGAATGTCATCGGTATAGGAGTCGACACTACTGGGTCTAGTCCGCTTCCTGTGGACGAGAAGAATCAAGCTTTAGCGGAGTATCCAAAATGGAAGGACAATCTGGCAGCTCAGTGTTGGCTTTGGAAGGATCACACCAGTTATGAGGAGGCGGCGCGAATCACGGAAATAGCGGGCAAGGAGCGGCCACAGTATCTTGCGAAGTGTGGCAATACCTATTCCTCCGAATGGTGGTGGAGCAAAATTTGGCATTGCCTGAATGTGGCGCCGGAGGTTTTTGACGCTGCTTATTCATGGGTGGAGATCGCAGATTGGATTCCGTCCCAGCTTGCGGGCATTGCAGATCCGAAAGCGGTGAAGCGAGGCGTCTGCGCGGCTGGGCACAAGGCCTTTTTCGCTGAAGAATGGGGAGGCCTGCCGGATAAGGAATTTTTGGCCTTGCTCGATCCGAAGCTGGCGGATTTGCGCGATCGAATGTATTCAAAAGCTTACGACGCTTTCGAAGTGGCCGGCTCGCTTTCGGAGAACTGGGCTGAGCGTCTCGGATTGGCTGCGGGCATTCCTATTGCCATAGGCGAGTTTGACGTGCACTACGGGGCTATAGGTTGCGGCGTGGAAGAGGGCACGTTGGTCAAGGTGATTGGTACGTCGACTTGTGACTGCGCGGTAGTGAAGGCCAGTGGCGAAGTTCCGGACGTTCCCGGTATTTGCGGAATTGTGCGCGGCTCGATACTTCCAGGTTACTTTGGCGTGGAAGCAGGCCAGTCAGCGGTTGGTGATTTGTTTAAATGGTGGGTAGAAGGTGTTTGTAAAGGAGATGATGCCTTGCACGTTTCGCTCACTGAAGAGGCTGCTAAACTAGCTCCAGGGCAGAGCGGCCTGCTGGCCCTCGACTGGAATAACGGAAATCGCACGGTGTTGGTTGACCAGCGGCTTACCGGTCTCGTTTTGGGACAAACTTTGCATACCAGTCGGGCGGAGATTTACCGAGCCTTGATTGAAGCGACCGCCTTTGGCGCTCGCATGATTCTCGAACGCATTAGCGAATACGGTATCCCGGTCGAACGCATCGTTTGCGCGGGAGGAATCGCTGAGAAAAACGCGATGCTAATGCAGATCTACGCGGACATCACTGGTCGCGAGATGCTTGTTTCCGCTTCGTCTCAGAGCTGCGCTTTGGGAGCTGCCATAGGAGCGGCGGTAGTGGCGGGTGAAGATAAGGGTGGATACGCTGATTTCGAAAGCGCTCAGAAGGTGATGACGGGAGTCAAGCCCGAGCGCTACTTGCCTGATGCCGAGCGTCACGCTACCTACAACCGACTCTTCGACTTGTATAAGATAGTTCATGACGGTTTCGGTGGCGTAGCGGTCGTGGATCTTGCCCCGGTGATGAAGGAGCTGCTCAATATTAAGGAAGGCAAGTAAGCGTTTTACCTCGAACTCCATATTTTTATTAATCCCCATTTATAGAATACATGAAATCAGCATTTGATACGAAGGAAGTTTGGTTGGTCGTCGGTAGCCAGCATCTCTACGGGCCAGAAACGCTAAAGCAGGTTGCTGCGGATTCGCAGGTGATCGCGGACTCGCTTGATTCCGATCCGAACGTACCGCTAAAGGTGGTCTTCAAGGCATTGGTGACAACTCCTGACGAGATCGAATCGGTTTGCCGCGAAGCGAGCAATACTGAGAAGTGCGTGGGCGTGACTTTGTGGATGCATACTTTCTCTCCATCCAAAATGTGGATACGCGGATTGAAAGCTCTCAGTAAGCCGATCTGTCATCTACATACTCAATACGGTCGCGATATTCCATGGTCGTCGATCGATATGGATTTCATGAACCTTCACCAGTCCGCTCATGGCGGACGGGAGTTTGGGCACATCTGCGCTCGCCTGCAAAAGGAACGTACGGTGATCGTTGGGCATTGGGAGGATTCGGCCGTTCGGGCGAAGTTCGCTCGGTGGACGCGTGTTGCGGGAGCCTGGGCTGCTAGCCAAGCGCTAAAGGTCGTACGTTTCGGAGATAATATGCGTCAGGTTGCGGTGACAGATGGAGATAAGGTCGAAGCGGAATCAGTATTTGGCTACTCGGTTAACACGCATGGCGTAGGCGACCTGGTAGAAGTCATCAACGGTATCAGTGATGCGGAAGTGGATACGCTCTGCGCTGAGTACGCAAACGACTACGAGCTCGCGTCCAAACTACTTGAAGGCGGCGCGATGCGCTCATCACTTCGTGATGCTGCTCGCATCGAGTTGGGACTTCGTTCCTTCTTGGAGGCGGGGGACTTCGGGGCGTTTACCGATACGTTTGAGGATTTGCACGGCATGGTTCAACTTCCCGGTCTTCCTGTACAGCGCCTGATGGCGGATGGGTACGGCTTTGGCGGAGAAGGAGATTGGAAGACGGCCGCATTGGTTCGTACGATGAAAATCATGGCCAGCGGCGTGGATGTGGGAACTTCCTTTATGGAAGACTACACTTACCATTTCAATCCAGCCGGAAATCGATGCCTCGGAGCTCATATGCTCGAAATTTGCCCTTCGATCGCGGCCGCTAAGCCGAGCTGCGAGATTCATCCTCTTGGTATTGGCGGTAAGGCAGATCCAGTTCGTTTAGTCTTCAATGGCAAATCTGGTCCGGCCATCAATGCTTCTGTCGTCGATATGGGCAATCGTTTCCGACTGCTGGTGAACAAGGTGAAGGCGATGCCGCCTGAGCAGGACTTGCCAAAGCTTCCCGTTGCCCGTGTGCTTTGGGAGGTGATGCCGAGTCTTGAAGATGGGGCTGCAGCGTGGATATACGCGGGCGGCGCTCACCACACTGGCTTCAGTTATACGGTTAACGCGACTGATATGGAAATGTTTGCTTCCATGGCTGGCATCGAGTACTTGCTGATAGACGAGGATACGAAGCTTCGCGAATTCAAGAACGAAATCCGCTGGAACAATGCGGCCTACGGAATTCGCGGGTTGTAGTTAAAAATGAATTACAATCAGATCAGAGAAGAGTGTGTCGCGGCCAACAAGGAGCTGCAGTCGCTAGGGTTAATTGATATTACATTCGGAAACGTGAGCGTGCTGGATCCGGCAGCTGGCGTTTTCGCCATCAAGCCGAGCGGCGTGCCTTACGATGAGCTGGCTCCCGAGCAAATGGTGATCGTCGATTTAGAAGGTAAGATCGTGGAAGGCGATCTTCGTCCTTCGTCGGACGAACCTACGCATCGTCGCCTTTTTATCGAGCTCGGCGACAAGGGAATCACATCGGTTGTGCATACGCATTCGCGCAACGCGGTTGCTTTCGCACAAGCTGAGCGGAGTATCCCTTGTCTGGGTACGACTCATTGCGACTATTTTCGCGGACCGGTGCCGGTGACCCGTTCAATGACAGTTGCAGAAGTCGAAGGCTTGTACGAGTGGGAGACCGGTAATGTGATTGTGGAGCTATTCTCCAAGGTGAATCCTCTGGAGGTGACTGCAGCCCTCGTCCGGAACCATGGACCCTTTGTCTGGGGGAAGAGCGGAGCGAAGGCGGTTGAGACTGCGTTTGCTTTGGAGATCGTGGCAGATATGGCGGCGAAGACTTTGGCTTTGAATCCCGATGCGAAAGGAGCTCCGGCTCATCTGCTCAAGAAGCACTACGACCGCAAACATGGTCCGGGGGCCTATTACGGGCAGAAGTAGATTCGATCTGTTGGTCTCGAAGTTGAGGGGGGCTTTAGCTAGGTCTAAAGGGCTGTCCTTGTTTTGCGTCCACTTGACAGTATGAGTTGATTTTAGGTTGGCGAGTAGGGCGTCGAGAGGTTTTTCTGAATCCATGGCGAACGCTCGTGATGGAATGAACTATGCCCCCGACATGGGGGACGCAGACACAGTTGTGCAGCCCGGAGAATTTGTTTTCGCCGCGGCCCACTTTGACCACGGACATATTTACGGTCAGATAGATGGTATAGCCAGCGCAGGTGGAACGCTAAAGTACGTTTTCGACACCCAGGACGGACGCGTTGATTCGGTGCTGGAAAAGTACCCAGGCGCTAAGCGTGTCTCGTCGTTTGACGCGATACTCGACGATGATGAAGTGAAGCTCGTCACAGCCGCTGCCATACCTAATGAGCGTTGCGGTCTCGGTATCCGAATCATGGATTCGGGAAAGGACTACCTTACGGATAAGGCTCCCTTTACGACGCTCGACCAACTTGCTCTCGCCAAGGCGAAAGCGGAGGAAACGGGACGAAAGTACGCAGTCTGTTATTCGGAGCGTCTTTTGTGCGAATCGGCATACTATGCCGGCGAGGTGGCGCGAAGCGGCCGGATAGGACGAGTGCTGCAGGTTCTGAATTTGGCTCCGCACAACCTTGCCGCGCAAACGCGTCCTGAGTGGTTTTTCCAGAAGGAAAAATTTGGTGGGATCTTGACCGATATCGGATCGCATCAGTTCGAGCAGTTTCTCTACTGCGCGGGAGCCAACGATGCGGAGATAAAGTTTGCCCGAGTCGAAAACTTCGCGAATGCCTCGTATCCGGAGTTTGAGGACTTTGGCGAGGCGTCAGCCATATTGGACAATGGGGCATCGTGCTATTGCCGCTTGGACTGGTTTAACCCAAAAGGCTCGCAGGTCTGGGGCGATGGTCGTACCTTTATCCTAGGAGAAAAGGGTTACATCGAGGCACGCAAGTATCGCGACATCGTGCGTGGCGAGCCAGATGTCGTTTATATCGTGGATGACGAAGGCGAGGAGCGTGTGGACTGTGCGGGAAAGGTCGGCTTTCCGTTTTTTGGGAAATTCGTGCTCGATTGTCTTAATCGTACTGAAAATGCCATGACGCAGGCTCATGCCTTCAAGGCGGCTGAATTGGCGATGCAAGCGCAGGTGCTGGCAGAAAAGTCACAATAGTGAATTTGGAATCCTATGGGAAAGCGCTTTGTAAGGATTTGTTTGACTGTAGCGCTATGCGGGCTGTTGGAGACTGTTTCTATGGGAGATGAAGTAGTGCTGCCGAGTCAGGATAGCTTTCATCTGATATTGCTCGCTGGACAGTCGAATATGGCGGGAAGGGGGGATATGGAAGGACCTAGAGTTGAGTCAAATCCGCAGGTGTTGGCTTTGGACAAGGAAGGGCGTTGGGTCGTGGCAAAAGACCCGCTGCATTGGGACAAGAGCGTGGCCGGGGTCGGGCTCGGCTTGTCGTTCGCTCGTGAATACTTGAAGGATCATCCTGGTGTAACCATAGGACTGATACCGGCAGCTTGTGGTGGCTCGCCAATCTCTTCGTGGGAGGCGGGAGCGTATTTTGACCAAACCGATAGCCATCCTTACGACGACGCTTTAAAGCGAGTTTCGAGAGCAACTCAAGATGGAACCCTTAAGGGAGTGCTTTGGCATCAAGGAGAAAGCGACTCCCATGAAGGGCTTTCAGATTTGTACGAGGCGAAACTAGAAGGGCTGATTAAGAGGTTTCGCGTGGAATGGGATAGGGAAGACCTGCCCGTTATCCTTGGGCAACTTGGTCAGTTCGAGGTGAAGTGGGGAAAACATATTGAGGAGGTTAACCGAGCGACGAAGCGAGTAGCCAAGCGATTGGAGCACGTTGGCTTTGTTTCCTCGAAGAATCTGGAGAGTAAAGGTGATGCTTTGCATTTCAGCTCTGCGGCCTTGCAAGAGTTCGGCAAGCGCTACTACGGGCGCTTTAAGAGAGCTTCGAGATGAGTTGGATCGAGTGTTCTGTGATTCCAGCAATTTCCTAGAGTAGTTGATTGTTTCGTTTTATCAGATTTTACTAATGCCTCGCTCATGAGTATCTGATTTAGGTTATGGTCGACCTTGAGAGTCCTCGTTCTTTATATTCGTATATGAAGGCTTCGGATGAGCACGGATTGGACTGATGATTCCGTATCCATATTTCAGTTCTATATTTGAAAAGCGCCGAGTGCATACGCGGAGGCCTTGTGCAGAAAGCCTGGCCGGAATTGTGAGGACCGACTTAAAGACCTTCATTCTTCTTCTAATATTTGATCCAAATCCCTGGATTCTCGAAGTATTCGAACTTTGCTTATTTGTGAAACTTCCTACTCCAGCATCGCTTCTGATGATAGGTCTATGCCGACCGTCTCATAACCTGCTTCAGCGACGGGAATAGTGACCTTTCCAGTTCCGCATCCTAGTTCCAGAACTGGCGCACAGCATGCCCCAATGATGTCAATCCAGAAAGGCATATTCGGTTCTCCGAATAAACGATCATACTGTCGCCCATCCCGGTAAATGTGATCTATATCTTCAATGTTCATTTGGACAACGCTTAGCTCAGACGACGAGCGCTTGCGCTCGTTGTCTGAACCAGTTCCTGGTTAGCATTGCCTTCTTTAGGTATCATTCGCGAACTTGTCGGGGTTGCTTCGGTAGTAGAGAAGTGCCGACTCACAAGCTTCGATAATGTCGTTGGTTTTCATTCCTGAGGATGATTTTTTAGCGATGACTTTTCCATCGTAGAGCAAAGCCGAATAGTCCGAAGGTGTATCCAATACTGTAGATGCTTCCTTCGAATCCACTGGTCCAGCGAAGTAGATGTCCTTTATCTTTTCTTTGTTTGAGTCGATTCTGCAGAGAACAAAGCAAAACCCCTCAGTTAGTGTCATCACAAAGAGAAAAGAGAAGTCTTCTTCTTTTTCATCTCGGAAGACCTTCATCAGTCCGAAAAGCGAGCCATTCTCGATGATATGTCCGGAAACGCTCGCCATATCCTTCTCTTCAAGCACGAGTGAATCGAGTGCTGACGTGGCTTTGTCGCCGCTGCAGCCGCAGAGGAAAACCACTAAGACGAGGTATAGTATGTTTTTCATTCCTTTTCTAACGTCAAAGACTCACGATGTCGGCTTCGACTGAAGTTCCAAGTCTGTCGAGGTTGGTTTTCATGGGGTTGTGGTCAAAGAGGCGAGCGTTTGCCGACATTGTGAGCTCTGCCTTGTTCGACCTCATTCTTTCAATAAGTAGTTTCATTGTATTCATCAAACACACACTCGATTGTTTCGTCATCACGGTAGAATCGAATTTTGAACCTTCCTGATTCTAACTGGTTTTCGATGGTTCGCTGATCAATTATTTCAAAATCGTCGAAGCCTGAATAGGCTGCTACCAATTTCGTAATCGGGTTCAAATTAGTGAAAACGAATTCTTTTGTTTCTTCACCATTCAGAAGTATGAGTTCGCTTCTTGAAGCATCGCCTTTCTTCAGTTTCAGCTCAGATGGCTGAAAACCTTTCAAAGTGAAACGAACCGTTTCTTCTGTATTCATATTTTTCGTCGAACAGTATTATAGAGCGTTAGACTTGACGGTATAATTGATTTGGTTATCCGACACGTCTTTAAGTATAAATACTCGTATAACAGGCGTAAGTCAACGACTTAGGTTGGGCTATTGTCGGATAACCATAGTGGATCTCACTTTGGTTATCCGACATGAATTCGCCTCAAGTCTAATAATTGCTGTGAGGAAAGAGTGGGAAGCCCTTGAGTGAGTTTGGCGGTCTGGGAGCTTTTGGATGAAGGATGGTTTGAGGGGTGGAGTGGGGATTGAGCCTTTGGTGAATGAATTGGTTTCTGACCTATTAGAGGGGGCTTTGAGTTGGGAGTTATGAATTATGAATTGGGAATTGTGTGTCGGGGTGGCTGGGTTGGGGGATGCAAAAAAAAACGCCTGCCGGTTAGGGCAGGCGTCATCGCGTATTTGGTATTCAGAATAAAGTTACAGTTCGATGCGGTAGAGGACGGAGCTGAGGGCGGGGGCGTTGATGCCGCCGCCGATGTCGGCGGTGGTTTCGATTGCGTCGACTTGGCGTTCTTTTCCGGGCGCGTTGCGGGCGCGGTGGTCGGGACCGGTGATGGTCCAGACGGTGGCGGATTCTGGTAGTTCGATGCCAGCTAGACTGAGATCGAGCGTTGCGGATCCCTCGGTGGGATTGACGACGCTGACGGTGAGGATTTTGCCGTCTTCGGATTTGGAAGCGGCGACGTCGAGGTGTCCGTAGGCGTCTACGGGTACTTCGACTGGGATGGGCTGCCACTGGGCTCGGTAGAGCTTGAGGACGATGCCTGTAGTGGCGAATTCGGCTTCTGTCTTGGAAGTCTTGATACAGCCGATGACGTTTACGGTCTGGGCGTAATTGGCGATCTGGATGAGGTCGCTCTGGCGGTAGAATTCGTGGAGGGCGACGACGGTGCCGAGGGCGTCCTTGAGGTCGTAGACGCAGCCGAGTTCGCCGTATTCGTATTGGCGGTGCCAGTAGTTCCACTCGTCCATGGCGATGGGCATGGTTTCGCCGTTTAGCTCTTTGATGGTGGGCTGGAGGCGTCGGTGCTCGTCGGTGATGCGGCGTATTTGGTCGCGCATGAGGACGACGTGTTCGAGTACGGGGATCTCGCCGGTTTCGGTCCATGGGGTCTGGCCGGAGTAGAAGTGTTCGGAGAGCATTTCCATATGGTCGGATGAACCTTCCATCATGCCGACGGACCAGAGCTTGTTGGCTGCGACTTGGTCGGGGTCGTAGCCGGTGTTGATCTGGTCTACGGCTCCGACGCCGATGAGGACGAGATCGTCGTCGGCGGCGCGCATGGCGTCTACGACTTCGTTGTGCTTGAGAATGTAGTGGTTGAGCTGCATGAAGCCGAGCTGCCATGGGCCCCACATTTCGTTGCCGACGCACCAGTACTTGACGTCGTAGGGCTCGTAGTTGCCGTTGTCGACGCGCCATTGGCCGCCGATGGTGTCGCCGTTTGCGTTGCAGTACTCGACCCATTGGGCGGCGGAGTAGGCGTCGCCGAAGCCGGTGTTGGCGGCGATGGTGGGCTCGGTGTTAATCTCGCGGCAGAAGTCGATGAATTCGTCGGTGCCGAAGTCGTTGTGCTCTACGCCTGTCCAGGCCGGGTTTTTACGAGGGGGGCGGCGGTCGCGGTCGCCGATGCCGTCGCGCCAGTTGTAGCCTGACACGAAGTTGCCGCCTGGCCAGCGGTAGATGGGGGCGTCGAGTTCCTTGAGGAGTTCGAGGGTGTCGGCCCGCATGCCGCGAATGTTGTCTTCCGGCATGATGGAGAGGGTGCCGATGTAGGCTTCGCCTGACTCGACTTCGACGGAGAGGGAGGCTTCGAGGCTATCGGACTTGGCGGTAAAGGTGTAGGGAAATTTCTGGTACGCTCCCTCGCGGACGGTGAAGGTTTCGCTCTGGGACTGCTTGCCCTTACGATTGGTTGCGAAGGAGACCTTGACGACGGAGCGTTCTTGGCCGGCGTTTTTGAGCCAGATGTAGCCGTCGTATGCTTTTCCGGATACGGTGGCGAGATCGTTTTGGCGAATGCCGGAACCTGCTGCGAGCTTTGGCGTGTGTTCGCCGACGAAGGAGTCTTCGGCGACCATGGCGACGCCGGAGGCCTGGCCGAGGATCTCCCAGGGGGAGGCTCCTACGACAGGAAAGTCGGAGTCTTGGAGGGACTTGTAGGGGTCGTAGTCTTCGGTGACTGGGAAGTAGAATTTTCTGTCTTCGAGCATTTCGGCCCAGATGCCTCCGTAGACGCAGCGTCCGAGGTGCTCGATGAATTGGCCGTAGATGAAGGGGTTGATCTCTTCGCCGGTTTGGTCGAGATCGAGAGTGACAGCGGTCTCGGTTTCGTGGTGCGCTGAGTAGGTCATGGAAGCAATGGAGGCCGCTCCTAGGGCCAGAAGGGTTTTGCTGGTACGTTTCATGTAGGGTTGTTGGTTTAGTGGGTACTGGGTAAAGTGTCAGGCACGGGGTGTCTTCTGACTCTCTTATGGTGAAAAGGAAGGTTTGCGCCGCCAATTTCAGATATACTTTACTGTTAAGTAACTATCGGATTGGATGGACAGATGGGCCGCAGCAAGGTTCTTTGGTCTCTGCCGCTGATCGCGGCGTTTTACCCTTCCAAATCGAAACCCTGATCTATCTGAAATGAAGTTATCCCATTATTGTCGCGAATTTTTGAAGTGTGTCGTTTTACCTGTTGGATTGGCCGCGTCCGCGCTGCTTGCGGGCTGTGGCGGCGGAGGCGAGGAGTCTGCGTCCTCTGCGGAGCAGACGGGTCTTTCCGGCAAGAAGATTGGCTTCGCGCAGACGGGAGCCGAGAGCGTTTGGCGCACGGCTCACACTGATTCGATCAAGAGCGAGGCTGAGAAGCGCGGCGTGGACCTGAAGTTTTCTTCTGGAGAGGGGAAGCAGGAGAATCAGATACGGGCGGTGCGCTCCTTCATCGCTCAGGGGGTGGACTTGATCATGATCGCTCCGATCGTGGAAACGGGTTGGGATCCGGTTTTGAAGGAGGCCAAGCGCGCTCGCATTCCGGTGGTTCTGTTGGATCGCCGTGTTGATACGACGGATACAAGTTTGTTCGAGACTTTCCTCGGTTCCGATTTTGTGGAAGAAGGTCGTTTGGCCGGTCAATGGATGGTGGACAACGTGAAGGGGGATGCGGTGAAGATCGTAGAGATGCAGGGCACGCCTGGCTCGGCTCCGGCGATCGACCGACAAAAAGGGTTTGTGGAGGTGGTGAATGCGAATTCTCGTTTTCAGATCATCGAGTCTCAGAGCGCGAATTTCCGCCGTGCGGACGGGAAGGACTTGATGGAGTCTCTTTTGAAGAAGCACAAGGACATCGACGTGCTGTATGCGCATAACGATGACATGGCCTTTGGCGCGATCCAGGCGATCGAGGCAGCTGGTTTGAAGCCCGGAGAGGACATCGTGATCATCTCGGTCGACGCTATCAAGGAGGCATTTTCGATGATCATCGCGGGCAAGATCAATTGTACGGTCGAGTGTTCGCCGCTGCTGGGTCCACTTGCGTTTGACGTGGCGGAAAAGATTTTAGCTGGCGAGGAAGTGGAACGGAAGATCGTGATGAAGGATGAGGTCTTTGACGCGACGAACGCGGCCGCGAATATCGACTCTCGCATGTATTAATCATTCGAGACCGCCTGACAAATTCATGCCTGCGTATCCTTGTTCGATTATCGGCTAAAAACTCATTTGCTCACGTCACCGTACCCTCCGGGTACGGCTCGGATCGCAGCCTAAGTTTTTAACTCGAAATAGTACTTTGGCTACTTGGCAGCAATTTGCCAGACGGTCTTTTGGAGAGAATTTTGAAGCCCTTGAATTAATGACAACTGAGACAATACTTCGAGTAACGGGGCTGCGGAAGCAGTTTGGGCCTGTGAAGGCGCTTGATGGCGTATCCCTCGAGGTGCGAGCGGGCGAGATTCATTCCTTGCTGGGCGAGAATGGAGCTGGGAAGTCGACGACGATCAAGTGCATCACGGGAGCCTACAAGGCTGATGCTGGCGAGGTGCTTCTGGATGGTGTGGCGATCTCTCCGCAGAGTCCGCGGGAGGCGGAGCAGCTGGGGATCGGCACGGTTTATCAGGAGGTGAACTTGTTGCCGAATCTGAGTGTGGTGGAGAACATCGCGCTCGGTCGGATGAAGACGGGTTTTCTGGGCCGGATCGATTGGAAGCATTCGCGCGTCCGAGCGAAAGCGGCTCTCGACAAGCTAGGCGTGTCTATCGATTTGGACGAAAAGCTTTCGGCCTTGCCGGTGGCACTGCAGCAGATGGTGGCTTTGGCTCGGGCCTTGGATGTGGATTCCAAGGTGTTGATTCTGGACGAGCCGACGGCGAGTTTGGATGAGAAGGAAGTGGAGAGCTTGTTTCAGGTGATGAACCGTTTGCGCGAGAGCGGGATTGGGATTGTATTCATTACCCACTTTTTGGAGCAGGTGTTCCGGATGAGCGATCGCATGACTATCTTGCGCAACGGCAAGTACGTGGCGACGCGCGAGGCAAAAGGGCTTTCACGCGAAGCCTTGCTGCAGGATATGCTGGGAAAGGCTTTTGAGGAGATGCAGGGACGTCCCGGGAATTTGAATACGTTTTCCGAGGGCTTGTCGGGGAAGGAGAACCGTCTGGTTGTCAATGGGCTGGGGGCTCCCGGCAAGATCAAGCGTCTCGATTTGAAGCTGAAGCCCGGCGAAGTGGTCGGCTTGGCTGGTTTGCTCGGTTCGGGGCGTACGGAGTGCGCTCGGCTCGTGTTTGGAATAGACGGCGCGACTGGCGGCTCGATCGAACTCGACGGCAAGGCGATCAGGCAGGGGCATCCACGTACTTCGATCGACGAGGGAATCATGCTCGCGTCCGAGGATCGAAAGACGGAGGGGATATTTCCGAACCTGACGGTGCGCGAGAATATGGTGGTGGCCTTACAGACGAGGCGGGGCTTTTTTAAGCCGATTTCGAAGGAGGAGGGTGATCGGATCGCCCGGAAGTATATCGATGCGTTTAAGATCAAGACGTCGGGACCTGAGGCGAAGATCAGCGAATTGTCTGGAGGGAATCAGCAGAAGGTGCTTTTGGCTCGCTGGCTAGCGGCGGAGCCGAAGGCCTTGATTTTGGATGAGCCGACGCGCGGGATCGATATCGGCGCGCGTGCGGAGATCGAGAAGTTGATTGAGTCTCTGAGCCGCGAGGGTTTGAGCATTTTGATGATTTCTTCCGAGATGGACGAGGAGGTCCGCTGCTGTCATCGCGTGCTGATCTTACGGGACCGGGAGGTGATTGGAGAATTGAGCGGCGACGATGTTTCGGAGTCGGAGATCGTGAAGCTGATCGCAGCTCACGCGTAGTGAATTTAGTGATACGATGAGCACAGTGAGCAAACGAAACTGGCGGGAGAATCCGCTGATATGGCCGACGGCGGGCTTGGCTTTAGTCGTGGCCTTCAATCTGTTTTTTGGGGCGGAATTTTTCTCGATCAGCATCCAGGACGGGCACCTCTACGGGAACTTGGTAGATATCTTGAGCCAAGGCGCTCGGGTGATGCTTCTTTCCTTGGGGATGACTTTGGTGATCGCGACCGGGGGTGTGGACCTGTCGGTCGGCGCTGTTATGGCGATTGCGGGAGCGTTGGTGGCGGCTTTGGTCGAGCGTGCGGGACTTGGCTTTTTCGTGGCGTTTCCGGCGGCGATGGCGGTATCGATGCTTTTAGGGGTCTTTAACGGATCGCTTGTCGTTTTTGCGCGGATACAGCCAATTATCGCGACTTTGATTTTGATGGTCGCGGGTCGTGGCGTGGCTCAGTTGATCACTACGAGCGACGTGATAATCTTCGAGGATCCTGTATTGGAATTCATGGGGCAGGGTTACCTGCTCGGGATTCCTTTTTCGCTTTGGCTGGTGGCTGCGATTTTCGTGGGGATGGTGTTGTTGATTCGCAAGACGGCGATTGGACTTCTCATCGAAGCGGTGGGCGACAATGAGAACGCGAGTCGATTCAGCGGGATTAACGCTAGCCAGCTGAAGCTGATTGTGTATGGCGTTTGCGGATTGTTGGCGGGCTTGGCCGGCGTGCTTGAAGCGGCTTCCTTGAGCGCGGCGGATCCGATCAAGTCCGGTGAGCTGCGAGAGCTCGACGCGATCTTTGCGGTGGTGATTGGCGGAACAGCTTTGACCGGGGGACGTTTTCTGCTGCTAGGCTCGATTCTCGGGGCGATCTTGCTGCAGGCACTAACGGTGACGCTGTACAATGTAGGGGTGCCAGCGGCGGTGGCTCCTGTGCCGAAGGCCATAGTGATCGTAGCGGTCTGTTTGCTGCAGGCTCCAAGGTTTAGAACTCAGATCTCCAAGATCGTAGGATTGAGGAGGGGCAAGTAATGAAATTTTCACTACAACGAAATCCACTGGCGGCGACGATAGGCGTCTTGCTGCTGCTTTATGGCTTTGCCTCTAGTTATTACGATGGCTTTTTCTCGCTTCGCATCATTGCGAATTTGTTTACGGATAGCTCGTTTCTCGGCGTATCGGCTTTGGGCATGACGGTGGTGATTCTCTCGCGCGGCATCGATCTTTCTGTCGGTTCCGTAATGGGCTTCACGACGGTGTTCGTGGCTCACCTGGTGATGGTCGAAGGCTTGCCGACGCCGGTAGCTTGGGGGCTAGCTCTCATAGTCGGAACTCTATTCGGAGCGTTTATGGGTTGGCTGATCGTAGCCTATGATTTGCCGGCGTTTTTGGTGACGCTTGCGGGATTGTTTTTCGCGAAGGGAATGGGCTATGTGGTGAGCGATGTATCGATCGGGATTCGCGATTCGTTCTACGACGCGATTCTTGATTTCAGCATACAGATCGGACCTGGCGCGTATTTGGGAGCGGGAGCATTGAGCTTTATCGTGTTTTTCTTCGTGGTTTTATACCTGCTTAAGTGGAGTCGATTCGGGCGCTATGTCTACGCGGTTGGCGGCGGCGAGGATTCGGCTCGACTGATGGGCTTGCCGGTGAATGGCGTGAAGATTGGCGTCTATGCGTTCAATGGTTTTTGTTCGGCCTTTGCGGGGATTTTGATGACGCTTTATATGAGCAGCGGGAATCCGCTTTTCGGTGTTGGTCTCGAGCTCGAAGTGATCGCGGCTGTTGTGGTTGGCGGAACTTTGCTTAGCGGCGGTGTTGGCGGAGCGACGGGAACTTTGCTCGGCGTGCTGACCTTGGCGTTGATCCAGGGCATCATGAATTACGATGGGCGATTCCTTCCGGCGGTGCGGCCGATATCGGTAGGGGCTTTGCTTCTCGTGTTTATTCTGATCCAGCGGTTTTTGGTGCGCGGGAAAGAGGAGAGCTAGCGGGTCTGGTTTTTCAGGATGAGGAAGGCCTCTCCCGTTTTTGTGAGCTTCTCGTATTGGGCTTTGTAGTGCGACATGCCGAGAGGGGTGTAGGCCCCGCCCAGGGCGATGTCCGGATCTCCGTCGCCATCGATATCGCCGGCGTCCATTGTCATCCAGCGGCCTTGGTTTAGGGTTTCGTCTGAGGAGGGGGCGAAGGAGAGGTTTCCTTGGTTTTCGAGGTAGACGAAGTTTTCAGGACGACTAGAGGCGAAGTCCGGGTAGTAGGCGATAGCGGCGATATCTAGGTCGCCGTCGAGGTCGAAGTCGGCTGCTTTGGCGATGAAGGCGCCTTGCATGGGATAGAAGTAGCTTTGGAGGAAGGAACCGTCCTCTTGTGCGAGAAGAATGCGGAGGCCGTGGTGGTTCTTGAGGGTATTGTAGGGGTCGGAATCAACGTTGTCGCCGTTGACGACGAGGAGGTCGGCGCGTCCGTCTGCGTTGAAGTCTTGAATCTCGAAATAGGTGTGTCCCATGCCTGGGTGGGTTTGGAAGATGAGTCGGTCGGAGAAGGCGCCGTCGCCGCGGTTTGTGAGGATGTGGAGACCTTCGCGGGCGTTACCGAAGAGGGCGGCGACGTCGAGGAGTCCATCCTGGTTGAAGTCGTGGGCTTGGGCTTTGACGGCTCCTGGGAGTTCGACGAGGGGGCGTTCGGTGTAGGAGTCGCCTTCGGACCAGAAGGAGGAGAGTCGACCGACGGCGGTGCCGAAGCCGCTGGTGATGAGCTCGGGGATTTGGTCGCCGTCGAGGTCGGCGAGTTCGAGGTCGGCGAGTCGGTGTAGTTGTTCTATAATTACGTGAGAGTCGCCGGTTTTCTGATCGTAGCGGGTGATGAATCCGGGGCGGCCAATCATGTCGGTGCCGCGTACATCTCCGATGGAGGCGATGAAGGTGGTCTGGCCGTGGAATGCGATATCGACCGGAGTTATGGGGGTGGGGAGACGGATTGGGAGGCCTTTGCGGCGTCCGTTAGGATCGAAGATGGAGAGGGTGTTTTGTCCGCTGTCGCCGAGGTAGAGCTCTTGGGTATCCGGCTTTATGCGGGTGAGGGTGGTGAAGGCGCTCGGCAGGCGGTTGCGTGGTTTTTGGATTTCGAATTGATCGAGGGTCCAGTTGATTTCCGGTTTTGCGGGAGGGGGGAGGGGAACTTCGGGGGCGGTTTCCAGGTAGTAGAATTTGAGGTCTGCCCACTCCTCTTCGGTGATGAGCTGGCCGGCGGGCAGAATGTTGAAGTGCTGGTGGACTTGGCGGCGTTGTTGGCTGACTTTGGCGAAGCCCGGCATTTGTTCGAAGTACTCCTGGTCGCGGATACCGAGAAGGAGGCCCATGTCCCCGAGCATTATTTGCCAGCTGCGTTTCGGTAGGATGGATGGGTCGGGCTGGAGGTGGCAGATGGCGCAGCGATTGGCGAGAGCGGCTCCCTGGTCGAGGCGAGCTTGGTAGGCGAGTTGTTCGTTTCGCTCGGACTTTTGTGCGTACCAGAATATGGCGGCTGCTGTAGCGACGATCGCACTGAGGGAGAAGGTAGCGGTTTTAGCGAGAGGTCCCATGCTTGGAGGTTTGGTGAGACTTGTGAACAGGAGTTCGCCGGCTTAGGCAAAGGTCTTTTTTTATGTGATTGGTGTAGGTATAAAAAAAGGACGAACCCGTATGGGTCCGTCCTGAAAGTTTGGATGCGTTTACGCGCTCTCCTATTTCTTCTCCCAGACGGTGACTTCGGCGAGGTTGTGGTCGAAGGTGCGGGCGGTTTTGCGAAGCACGTATTCGACGTCGCGGGCGGATCCGAGCTGCGTGAAGTTTTTCGAGAGGACGCGTTCGAAGGTGTCGCGGGTGGTGACGTTTTCTCCGTCGACCTTGAAGCCTCCGAGCCAATGTTCCTGCTCGGTGACGTTCTTTTGCCAGTCGTAGGTGGAGGAGATGACGAGCAGTCCTCCGTCGTTGAGTCGGTCGTGTACGGACTCGAGGAATTTTTCCGGATTGTAGGAGCGTTCGAGAAGCGTATCCAAAAGGATGAGGTCGTAGCCGGTGTAGATTTCCTTGAGGTTGGCGAGGTCGCCTTGCATGAAGTCGACGTTTTGGCGAACGCAGTCGAGGCCGAGCTCTTGGAGGTTGGCCTGGTGGAAGGAGACGATTTCGCCTTCTTCTGGAAGGACGTATTGGGTGTATCCCTTGTCCTTCATCTGCACGCCGATGCGGATCATGCGGGCGCTGAAGTCGATGCCGGTAACGTGTTCGTAGCCCGCGGCGAGCTCGAAGGCGGAGCGTCCGGTCTTGCAGCCGAGGGCGAGGGCTGTGCCGCGTGTTCGCTTACTGGCGAGGTCGAGGCAGATCTGAGCGAGGCGTTCCGGGTAGTTGGCGACGCCGAAGTATTCTTTTCCGTAGTTGAATTCGCAGTACGGAATGACTTCCGGATCGGTTTCCCATGAGTCGTCGGGAATTTCAACGGGGGCGTCGCTGACGATGTAGCGGAAGCCGGAGTGCTGGTAGAAATGGCGGCGGAAGGCGTAGCGCGAGTCGCGCATGATTTCGTTGCCGGTGGAGATCCATGAACCGCCTTTTATGATGTTATGCTTGGTGTCGAAGGTCGGTGTCGAGAAGTCGTCGTAGAGTGGATGAATTTCGAAGCCCGCGTAGCCGCGGATGGGAGTTTCGGTGTGTTGCCAGACGTTTCCGACGACGTCGAAGAAGCCGTGCTTGAACTCGTGGGTATCGACTGGGACGGAGGAGGCGGGGCCTTCGAGATTGATATTGCCTGGAGCTTTTTCCCACTCAGGCGCGTCTGGGAGTTCGGTGTAGTCGAGAAGTCGATACCATTCCTCTTCGGTGGGGAGGCGAACGGGTTGTCCGGTTTTTTCCGCCTTCCAGTTGCAGAATGCCTTTGCCTCAAGGTAGTTGGTCTCGGCGGGCCAGGACCATGGCAAGTCGATTTCTTTGAGCATACAGCGGAGCTTGAAACTGCCGTCTTCCTGCTTAATCCAGAAGCGAGGGCAGGTGGCTTTCTCGTAGGTGACCCAATTCCAGCCCTCTTCGGTCCAGTAATTTTGATTGGAGTAGCCGCCGTCCTCGATGAACTCGAGGTATTCTTTGTTGGATACGAGGTATTTGGAGGCTGAGAAAGTGGAGATGTTTTTCGAGTAGGAGCCGTACTCGTTGTCCCAGCCGTAGTAGGCGTCGCCACGGGATTTGCCGAGCTCGACGGTTGCTCCAGGGACTTCGATTAATTCGTTGTCAACGGGCTTGGTGTCGAGTTCGCTCGGCTGCCAGGCTGGATGGTCTGCGTCGAGGAGGTGAAGCGGTAGTTGACGAATCAATACAGAGCTGGTTTCCAGGTGGATGCGCTCGTGTTCGATGCCCATCATGATAGGCCAGAACGGGCTTTCCCAGCCAATGGGCAGGGAGACGGGGAGCTCTGAAATGAGTTTGTCGATACAGGATCGGACCTTTTGCCGGTACTCGCGAACATCGTCGGGATCTGGCCAGACGTAGTGGGACTCGTTGAGGTCGTCCCATGACATTTCGTCTACTCCGATTGCGAAGATGGATTCGAAGTTCGGGTTGATGCGGTCGACCAGTTTGGCGAGCACCAGCTTGTTCATGAAGAAGGTAGCGGTGTGGCCGTAGTAGAAGATTAGCGGGTGGCGAAGGGTGTCGGCCCGGGTGCGGTAGGCCACTTTTTCGAGCATGGGCTCGAAGAGGGCTTCGTAGGCGTCGTAGGTTTCGTGAAAGTAGCGGCGGATTTCTTCGCGTTTTTCTTCGGGGTCACCCTCGGCGAGGTTGAGGGTGTAGGGGGTCTTGATTTCAGAGGTGGCCTGGTTGCTGATCATAGGATTTGTCTGTTGGAGTTCGTGGTGGGGGATACGAGTTGGGGCGCGGGGTGGCTGCGCGGAAATGTCAGTGGCGCGGAGATGTGACCCGCGAGTAATTAGGGTAGGCGGAATCGATTGCGACACAAGGTCGCGGGCCATTTTGGGGACTGGATTGAAGGAGAATCGCGTGTCAAGCGCGTGTCTCGTCACTGCGTTCCTCGAGTGTCGCTACGCTCGGTACCCACGATGATCAGGTTGTGGGGGCTAGAAATCGCTTTCGATTTCCGGGATCTTGTTGTCGGTCTTGAGGATGGTGACCGGGACCTTGGTTTTGATGGCGAGGTTTTGTTCCTTGAGGAAGCGGGCCCCTACTGCTTCGCAGGCTTCGCCGACGGTCTTGACCGGGTACTTGCGGCCTTTTTTGGAAATGTTGTACTCGTAGGAGGCGCGGATGAGGCGGTCCATAGTTTCGCCGACGGGATCGTCTTCGGGGATTTGGGCGATCCATCCGACGTAATCTTCGTCGGGGATGGTGCCACGTGGATCGGAAATGATCATGACGAACTGCTTTTTAACGACGGGGTCGCGGTTCGCTTTTTCCGCTTCCGCTTCGGCGGCGGCCTGCTCCTCGATTTGCTTGAGGACCTTGACGATGGTGTCTGGCTCGAGGTTGTTGTTAGAGAGGACTTCGTGAATCAGTTCTACGGAAACTTTTGGCATAGTGGTAATTAGGAAATTTTTTACTCGTCTCGCTGCTTTTGCTCTGCTGGCGTTTGTGTCTGACAGCCTACTCAGATTTCCTCTCCAACCACTCCATGCAAGAAGATATTTTCGACATCGTTGACGAAAGCGATCGGGTCGTCGGTCAAGCGCCGCGTTCCGAAGCCCACGCCAAGAAACTGCGTCACCGCGCTATTCATGTTCTGATCTTCAATAACGAAGGGGAAGTATTCATGCAGAAGCGTTCCAAAACGAAGGACACCTGGCCGGGCGCTTGGGATTCCTCTTGCTCGGGCCATGTGGACAGCGGCGAAGATTATCTGACTGCGGCTCATCGCGAACTCGACGAGGAGCTGGGCTACAAGGCTGACCGAGAGCTCGAGATGCTTTTCAAGCTTTTGCCTTGCGAGGAAACAGGCGAGGAATTCATTCACGTGTACCGCGTCTATGGAAATGGTCCGTTTCGTTTGAATCACGACGAGATCGAGATCGGGGAGTGGATGAACATCCCGAATTTGCTCGAGCGTATCGAATTTACCCCGCAGCGTTTTTCTAGCGCCTTTCGCTTGATCATGGTTCGGCTGCAGGCCTTGCAGTTGCTTCCGGTTTCCTCTTAGGAGGCGTTTTTTCGGGGACGATTGATATGGCGAATATTCACGCGACAGCGATCGTTTCAGCGGAGGCGCGAATCGGTGAAGGGGTCGAGATCGGACCCTACGCGATCGTGGAGGGTGATGTGGAGATCGGCGAGGGGTCGAGGCTGGAGGCTCATGCGGTGCTCAGGGATGGTGCTCGTATTGGAAAATCGGTTACGGTCGGAAATTTCGCGGTGATTGCCGGGCTTCCGCAGGATTTGAGTTTCGATCCGTCTGTGCGGACGTATGCGCGGATTGGAGACGAGACGACTTTGCGCGAAGGCGTGACGGTGAACCGTTCGACGAGAGAAGGAGGGGCGACTGAGGTCGGTTCGCATTGCTTCGTGATGGCGGCGGCCCATGTTGGGCATGATTCATTGGTCGGAAAGAAGGTGGTGATCGGGAACGCGAGTTTGCTGGCCGGGCATGTATCTGTGGGGGATTTCGCGTTTTTAGGCGGTTGTTCGGGGATTCACCAGTTTTGCCGCGTGGGCGAGGGCGTGATGTTCGGCGGTCAGTCGACTGCTACGATGGACGTGGCTCCGTTTACGATTTTCGCGGAGCGGAATGCTTTGTTTGGGTTGAATCTGATTGGCTTGCGTCGTCGCGGCGTTTCGAAGGAGGCGATCGCCGCCTTGCAGCAGTGTTACCGGAGGGTTTTTCTCGGGGCTGGGAATATGCGGACTCTCGCGGCCGAGATTTTGGGCGAAGGGGCTGATGATTTTGCTGAGACGCGGCGGTTCTTGGAATTTTTCGCTGGGGGCAAACGGGGATTTGCCAAGCCGGGTCGCGGCGCCTGATAGTTACTCCAATGAGGAAAATCGCGATAACTTGCGGAGATCCGTCAGGCCTTGGCCCGGAGTTGATCGAGAATTGCTTGGATACGCGTGACTATGGAGACGCGGAGTTTGTGGTTTTCGGCAACGGGCCATGGGTGGAGCGGCTAGAGTCGGATCGAGGAACGATCGTGTCGGGGGTTTCGCTTTGCGAAAGAGGCTTTACTCCGGGGATCCCAGAGCCCGATGGGGCGAGGCTGGCGATGGCGGCGATGGAGGCTGCGGCGAAAGCCTGTATTGACGGCGAATGCCACGCGGTGGTGACGGGACCGATTTCGAAGAGCTTGTGCGCGGAAGTTGGATACACATTTCCCGGTCAGACGGAATTTTTCGCAGACCGCTGGGGTGGAAAGCCGTCGATGGCCTTCGTGGGCGAGCGTCTGAAGCTTTGTTTGGCGACTTGGCACATTCCGCTTAGGCAGGTCGCGGAAAGCCTGACGGAGAAGGTTTTCAAGCATGGTGTGCGTTCGGCGGTGCAGCTGGGCCAGCGGTCGGGCATTGCGAAGCCGAAGATTCTGGTGTGCGGCTTGAATCCTCATGCCGGCGAGAGCGGTTTGCTCGGGCGGGAGGAGATTGAATTGTTTAATCCTTGGATTGAGTCGCTGCGAGGGCAGCTGACGGCAGAGATCGAAGACTGCGTGCCCGGAGACACTGCCTTTGCCCGGGCGATCAAGGGGGATGGAGACGTGGTGGTGGCGATGTATCACGATCAAGGTTTGGCTCCGTTTAAGGCGGTGGATTTCGATAGCGGGGTGAATGTTTCGCTTGGATTGAAGTATCTGAGGGTGAGCCCGGATCATGGGACGGGTTTTGATTTGGCAGGCAAGGGCCTGGCGAATGCAGGGAGCATGCACCATGCGATCAGGCTAGCCTGCAACATGGTTTGAGCGTCGACTCGTTTCAGCTCTAGCTTGATTTCGGTTTAAGACGGGTCGATAGTCCGTCTCGTGTCGGAACATTCAACAGTCGAGCTGCCGGAAGGCGTGCGAAAAGGGGACGATCGCTTGATCAAGCTCACGGAATCCGCGGTGGCGAAAGTTGCTGCGCTCGCCCGGAAGGAGTCGGATAAGCCTTTTCTGCGCGTGGGAATCGCCGGGGGCGGTTGCAATGGATTGTCGTACAAGATGCGTTTTGTGGAGGCGGCTCGGAAGGGGGATATTTTCGTGGATTTCGGAGGGGCCCAGGTGATCGTCGACAGCAAGAGCGCCTTGTATTTGAAAGGGACGCACTTGGACTATTCGGACGCTTTGATCTCTGGGGGATTTAAGTTCAGCAATCCGAACGCGACCTCAAGTTGTTCCTGCGGGGAGAGTTTCAGCGTTTAGAGGAATTCACCTGTTGGTTGCGATCCGTCGTTTTGTTGCTTGGAATTCAAGTGTTTAGTCGTAAATAGTGTTGATCATGAGGGGAAAGCCGCGATTAGATGCAGCTTCTCTCTGTTTTTAACGAAGTATAATATTGAATGCCAAAGCCACGAGGTAAACGTAGACCCCCACGTAAAATTGACCCATTCGCCCAAATAAGGCGAAATCATCGTATCCGCGTACCGAAAATACGTGTGGTAGGCCCGGACGGAAAGCAGTTCGGCATCATGGACACGAAGGAGGCTTTGGAGATCGCTCTGAGCGGAGGACTGGATTTGGTGGAAGTGGCGGCGCAGGCCCGTCCGCCCGTTTGCCGTATCATGGACTTTGGCAAGTACGTGTACGAGCAGCAGAAGAAGTCCAAGGACAGCAAGGCCACTTCCAGCAAGACGAAGGAGGTCAAGTTTCGTCCGCGTGTGGAGCAACACGACTACGAGACGAAGTTGCGCCGCGCTGAACTTTTCCTTTCGAAGGGTAACAAGCTCAAGCTCACCCTATCATTTCGCGGCCGAGAAATGTCCCACACGGAGATTGGCTTCGAGACGATACGTCGTGCGATAGTCGACCTAGAGACGATGGGGCACGCCGACAACCAGCCGAGGTTGGTAGGACGAAACATCAATGTAATGGTATCGCCACTACCGGCCAACAAGCGTAAGCCGAAATTCCTCCGCGAGGAAGATGATCACGATGAAGTGGAAGCTTCCGAACACCATGACAAGGATCATGGGGACGAAGAACCGGATTCGATCGAGGATCTCGCTGAAGGAGCGGATTCTGAAGACGCCAAGGAGTAGTTGATCGAAGCGGATTTCGGATACTTTCACACTGATGCAACTTTTCAAACGAAGCGGCACGCTCATTTCAGGAGGCGTTGCCGCTTCTTTTTTGCTTTTTGGCTGTCAGAGCACGAAGGATGGTCTTGTCGACAGTCCTGAGGTAGCTCCGATCGCGACTGAGCCGGTTGACCTCGTGAGCGAGGTGCCAAGCGAGGACGATATTGTAAAATCGAAGGATGCGGAGCTTCGCGAGCTCGAAGAAGCCCTGCTTGAGCAGGCGAAGCCTAGGGCGGAGGAGGCTCGATCTCTTGAGGAGCAAGCGGACCGCTATGGCATAGAAATCGTCAGGCTCGACGAGACGAAGCATTGGAAGCTTTCGAAAGGTGGCCGCGTCCTGCTTCTTAAGGAGGAGAGCAGGGTAGCTGTTCTCGATGGGGTTAAGGTTTTTTTGGATACGCCTTTGAAGCGGGTCCGAGGTAAGTGGTTGTTGGGAGCAAGCGACGAGAGAGTTTTGCTCGATGCTGTGTTTGGTGTTAGGTCAACCGACAGGGCTTCCGTCGCGACTATTGTGCTAGATCCGGGGCATGGAGGCACGGAGGATGGAACCAAAAACGAAGCGCTTGGAGTGCTTGAAAAGGACATGAACCTCGACGTGTCGTTGCGCCTGAAGGGGCATCTCGAAAAGCTTGGATTCAAGGTAGTGATGACACGCTACGACGATCGATTGGTGGAGCTCGCCAAACGGCCGGAAATCTCGAATGGCGTAAAGGCTGATCTTTTTCTGAGCGTGCATTTCAATGCGGCATTGAACGAGAAGGCCAATGGGCTTGAAACCTATATGCTTACTCCAGCGGGGCATGCCTCGAGTTCGGGAGCGGTGGCGGGAAAGGATGCGATCGCCTATCCGGGAAACCGATACGATGTCGATAATTTCGAGTTAGCTTTTCGTATTCAAAAATCTTTGCTCGATCGGTTGGAACGAGAAGACCGTGGGGTGAAGAAAGCGCGGTTCAAGGTGCTAAAGACTTTGGACTGCCCGGGAGTATTGGCCGAATGCGGCTTCGTTTCGAACGCGAACGAAGGACTGCTAATCAGTACTGCAGGCTACCGGGAGCGAGTGGCGCAGGCTTTGGCTGAGGCGATTGTCGCGTATGCTGGGAATCCTAGCGATGCGGACTCTTGACGCTTAAGACGCTATGGATCTGAAGGCGATTTTGTTGGTGGGGCTTGGTAGTTTCGTTGGCGGGAGCATTCGCTACGCGACGATTTGGTGGATTGATCGCAAGGCGACCGGCGAGTTTCCCTGGAGCGTTTTCGCGGCGAATGTCGTGGGCTCCTTGTTGATTGGTTTGCTTTTGCCCTTGTATTCAAAATTCGGATGGGGGCGTGACGATGCTGTGCCGCTCTTTTTGTCGGTTGGGCTTCTTGGGGGCTATACCACGTTTTCGACCTTTTCGCTGCAGACGCTTCGGCTGTTGCAGAGCGGGCATTATGTGCTGGCGAGCTTGAATGCGGCCGGAAGCTTTGCCGCTTGCTTGCTAGCCGTTTTTTGCGGGTGGAAGTTAGGGGAAGCCTTTTGGGGTTAGACCAGGGATTCTTATCGGGCGCTATAAAGCCGCGCTCCGAATTTCGGATACGCGGCTTGATAAAGTGTTAGCTTTGGCCTCTGATCAGGGACCGCCCGCTCTCTAAATGGACTCGATGATGCGATCGGCGAGGCCGTAGTCGATGGCCTCTTGGGCGCTCATGTAGAAGTCGCGATCCGTGTCTTCCTTGATCTTGTCGAGGGGCTGGCCGGATGCGTCAGCGAGGATGCGGTTGAGCTCCTCGCGGGTCTTTTCCATGTCCTGAGCGAAGATGTGGATATCGACTGCGGGACCTTGGAACTGTCCGCCGATGAGAGGCTGATGAATCAGTACCTTAGCGTGCGGGTAGAGGAGGCGATTGCCCTTTTTAGGAGCGGATAGGAGGATGGAGCCCATGCTGGCGGCAAGACCGGTAACGACTACGATCACCTCCGAGGAGATTAGCTTGATGGTATCGTAGATCGCGAGGCCAGCGGTAACGGATCCACCGGGCGTGTTGATGTAGAAAGTGATGTCCTTGCCTGGAGCGTCTGCTTCGAGGTAGAAGAGCTTTTCAGTGACGTCCTTGGCGGATTCGTCTGAAACTTGGCCCCAGAGGAATATCTTACGTTCTTCTAGAAATTTCTTCTGGATTTGGGAGGCGACTGGTGAATCTGGAGTTTTTTCGTCTTTTTCGGGCATCTTGTGATTTGTGTTTTAGACCTTGGTAGCCAACAAGCTGGGATTGGCAAGGAATTCGGTGAGAATAGTCTGAAGACTTAAGGCTGAAGGTTCTTCTTGCCTCAGTCTTCAGACTCCAAGCCTAAACCAATCCGAGTATCATGCGGCCTTCTTCGCTGATCATGCTTTGGTCCCAGGCGGGTTCCCAGACGAGATTGACTTCCGCTTCGTCAGCGCCGGGAACGAGGAGGATTTTGCTCTTGGCGTCTTCGGCGATGGCGGGGCCCATGCCGCAGCCGGGAGCGGTGAGGGTCATTTGCACGACGACCTTGTTGGCGGAGTTTTCGCTTTCTTCGACGACCATGGAGTAGACGAGGCCGAGGTCGACGATGTTGACCGGGATTTCCGGATCGTAGACGTTGCGGAGTTGTTGCCAGATGGCTTCCTCGTCTGGCGTTTCGCCGGACGGTGCGGCCTTTTTCTGTTGAGCGGCTTCTTCGACGGCAGCTTGCTCTGCGGCGATGTCGGAGCCGAGGGCGTCGGCGTCTCGTCCGTCGATGCGGGCGAGGCCGTAGTCTGTCATGACGGTGTAACTACCGCCGAGCTGCTGCGTGATGTAGACCTTTGAGAGAGCTGGGAGCTGAAGGGGCTCGCCGCTGGGGATTTGGACAGCTTCTACTTCGCGAGTGAGGCTGCGTTGTTGCTGTTCTTCGGTTTGCATTTGCAAGGGTGTGGTGATGGTTGGGTGTTTTTGGTTTCTTGATCGAGGGAGCCTTTACTTGCGTAGGCGCTTTTTGAATTTGGCCTGTATGATTTGTCGCGCGTTTTCGGCTACGGTGTCGCAGGAGATCTGCTCGAGAATTTCCTCGAAGAAACCGTATACGATTAACTCCTGCGCTTTCTCGCGCGGGATGCCGCGGGCGAGCATGTAGAAGATTTCGTCGTCCTCGATTTGGGATGTAGTGGCTCCGTGGCTACACTTGACGTCGTTGGCGTCGATTTCGAGACCGGGAAGCGAATTTGCTTCTGCGGTGCCACTGAGGAGAAGGTTGCGATTGGTTTGGTAGGCGTCGGTCTGCTGAGCGCCGGGATCGACCTTGATGAGGCCCGAGAAGATGGTGCGAGCGTCGTCGACGAGGGCGTTTTTGAAGAGCAGGTTCGAGTAGGTGTGCGGAGCCGAGTGGGTCTGCAGAGTGCGTTGGTCGATTTCCTGATCGTGATCGGCCACGGCGAGGGAGAGCATATTGACCTGGGAACCGGAGCCTTTGATTTGGCCGTGGGTTTCCGAGCGGTAGCGCTTGCAGCCGACGTTGACGGAGATGGTTTTAACGTTGGAGTCTTTGCCGGCTATGTTGGAGTTGATCTGGAAGCCGAGGGTTTGCTCGTTGAAGTTCTGGAGCAAGGTGTAGTCGACGGTCGAGCCGACTCCGGCGAAGATATGGTTTACGCCGCAAGAGAAGGCGGCTGCATCTTCAGTGGCGGAGAGGTTTGCTTCGACGAGGCGGACTTTCGCGAAATCCTCTGTGATGACGAGGGTGTGCGGAAAGATGGCCGAACCGGCGTTGATGCTCCAGTTGTAGACGACGAAGGGGTCTTCGATTTCCACGCCTTTTGGGACATAGAGCAAGGCGCCGTTTTCGAGGAAGGCTTGGTGGAGGGCGGCGAACTTGGCTGAGCCGAGATCCGCTTCCTGTTTCATGAAGTAGTCTTTCAGGATTTCGCCGTGCTTGGAGACGGCTTCGCGAAGGGGTGCCCAGATGACGCCTTTGGCGGCGAGTTCAGGGGAGAGGCGGTCCGCTTTGAGCGTCTGGTCGTCTCCGAATACGAAGCGCCCGGCGTAGGTCTCGATGAAGTTCGAGCGGTCTACGAGGGAGGCGGCGTCGCTGATGGACGGGAGGGCGGCGAACTTAACGTCGTCGAGCTCGAGGCCTTTGATGTTGGCGAAGCGCCAGGTCTCGGTACGGCGGGTTGGCAGCGGGAGGCTGGCGAAGTTTTCGAAGGCTTCAGTCTTGGATGTCTTCCACCATGCGGGGGCTGTATCCAGATCTTCGATATGACGATTGAATGCCTCTTTGATCGGGTTGATCGCGTCGCTGCTTTCGCTCATGGGAGTGTCTTCTGTTAGTGAACTCACGGTGTAAACTTGGTACTAGGTTTTGGGTGCTAGGTGCTGGGCGGTTATCCGACGGAGCCTTCCATTTCCAATTCGATGAGGCGTTTGAGCTCGACGCTGTATTCCATGGGGAACTGGCGGGTGAGGTCGTTGACGAAGCCATTGACTGAGAGACTCATGGCTGCGGCTTCGCTGAGTCCGCGCTGCTGCATGTAGAAGATCTGTTCCGCTGAAACCTTGGATACGGATGCTTCGTGCTGCACGGCGTTGCGATTGCCGCGCACTGTGATAGCCGGGTAGGTGTCGGTGCGGGAGTTTTCGTTGATGAGCAAGGCGTCGCACTCGGTGTTGTTTTTGCAGCCTTTGAGGTTTTTTGGCATATGGACCTGCCCACGGTAGGTAGAGCGACCTTTGCCGACGCTGATGGATTTGGAGATAATGTTGCTGCTGGTCTCGTCAGCGGCGTGGATCATCTTCGCTCCGGTGTCCTGGTGCTGACCGTCGTTTGCGAGAGCGATGGAGAGGACTTCGCCGCGAGCTCCTTTGCCTTTCAGGACGACGCCAGGATACTTCATGGTGAGGCGGCTGCCGATGTTGCAGTCGATCCACTTGACAGTGGCGCCTTCGTGGGCGATGGCGCGCTTGGTCACGAGATTGAAGACGTTGGAGGACCAGTTCTGCACGGTGACGTACTCGATCTTGGCGCCTGGCAGGGCGACGAGTTCCACGACGGCAGAGTGGAGAGTAGCGGTGTCGAACTTGGGAGCGGTACAGCCTTCCATATAGGTGACTTCGGATCCTTCGTCGGCGATGATGAGAGTACGCTCGAACTGGCCGAAGTTCTCCGCGTTGATGCGGAAGTATGCTTGCAGCGGGTGGCTGACCTTGACGCCTTTCGGCACGTAGATGAAGGAGCCTCCGGAGAAGACGGCGCTGTTGAGGGCGGAGAACTTGTTGTCGCCGGTGGGGATGACCTTGCCGAACCACTTCTTGAAGATTTCCGGGTGCTTCATGAGAGCCTCGGTGGAGCCCATGAAGATGACGCCCTGCTTGCCGACGCTTTCCTTGATATTTGAATACGCGGCTTCGGAGTCGAACTGGGCTTCGACACCGGCGAGGAACTTGCGCTCGTTTTCCGGGATGCCGAGGCGCTCGAAGGTTTCCTTAACGTCGTCCGGAACGTCGTCCCAAGACTTGGAGGCGCGGTTGCCGCCAGACAGGTAGTAGCGAATCTTGTCGAAGTCGATGTTTTCGAGATCCTTGGTCGCCCAGTTGGTTGGCATGGGCTTGGACTCGAATACCTTGAGGGCGCGCTTGCGGAAGTCGCGTATCCACTGGTCCTCTTCTTTGACGTCGCAAATATAGTCGATGACCTTTTCCGAGAGGCCTACGCCCGCGTCGTATTTGTGGTGTTCGCTGAAGCGGAAATTACCTTTCTCGCGATCTACTTCGATCTCTGAATTTGGTGTAACCATGATTTGGGTACTTGGTTCTAGGTTTTAGGTGCTAGGTTTGGCAGTGGAGGTGGCTTAGGATGCGGCGGCTTCGCCGGCGAGTTCCTTGACCCACTCGTAGCCTTTGCTTTCGAGCTCGAGTGCGAGATTCTTGTCCCCACTTTTTACGATGCGGCCGTCGTACATGACGTGGACGACGTCTGGCACGATGTAGTCGAGCAGACGCTGGTAGTGGGTGATGACGAGAGCTCCGAGGTTGGGGCCGCGCATCGAGTTGACGCCTTCTGCGACCACCTTGAGGGCATCGATATCGAGACCGGAGTCAGTTTCGTCAAGCACGGCGTACTTTGGATTGAGCATGGCCATTTGGAGGATTTCGCAGCGCTTCTTTTCGCCCCCGGAGAAGCCGTCGTTTACGGCGCGGGCGGTGAACTTGCGGTCGATCTTGAGCAGATCCATCTTGGCGTAGAGCTCCTTGTAGTAATCGGGGGCGTTTAGTTCCTCGTCGTCGGGGAGGCGAGCGTTGAGGGCGGCGCGGATGAAGTTGGCGATAGTAACGCCTGGGATTTCCATCGGATACTGGAAAGCGAGGAAGAGGCCGGCGCGGGAACGCTCGTCGGCTTCCATTTCCATGATGTTTTCGCCATCGATGATGACCTCGCCGCTAGTGACTTCGTATTCGGGATGGCCTGCCATGGCTTTCGCTAGGGTGCTCTTGCCGGTGCCGTTCGGGCCCATGATGGCGTGAACTTCGCCCTTTGGAACGGTGAGAGAGAAGTCTTTTAGGATCTGCTTGTCGCCGATGCTTACGTTGAGGTTCTTGATTTCGAGTGTGTTGCTCATGGTATCTTAAATTTGAATTTGCGGGTGATTGGTTAGGAAGTGGCAGTGGTTGTGGCGGCTTTTCCGCGGAAGGTGATGTCGATGGAACTGACGTCGAAGCCTTCGGGGAGGAGGTGGGTCAGCTTGGAGATGGTGGCTGGATCGAGCTGGACGTCGTAGATAGCGCCGCTTTCGTTATCGTGGAAATGGGCGTGCTCGGTGAGGTTCGGGCAGTAGCGGGTGGACTCGCGCTCGAGGTGGACTTGTTTGACGAGGTCGCACTGTACGAGGGTGTCGAGGCAGTTGTAGACGGTGGCGAGCGAGATGGTCGGCATCTCTTGTTTGGCGCGAGCGAAGATTTCGTCGGCTGTCGGGTGATCGCGTTTTGAGAGAATGGCGTCGTAGACGATCTCACGCTGTCGCGTGGAACGAAGGCCAGAAGCGGCAAGCTTCTGGTGCAGGATCTCTGTTCTGACTTCGTTGTTCATTGGATAGTTGTCTGTCGGGCTTATTTGGAATAACTCTAAGTCGCAGTATCGAAATGGAATAATTCTAAATATCAAGTGAAAATTGGAATCGTTCCAAATAAAGGAGAAGAAGGTAGTTTATTTTGGGTGGTGGATTTGGGGCGCTAGGCACTAGGTGACCGGGCAGGGAAGTTTGGCGCGCGAAACGTGTAACGTTGCGCGTTTCGTGTTCCGGAGGTGGCGTTCGGAGGGTGGTGTTGTTTTTTTTGGGGGGGGTGGTGCTCGCGATGTGGTGTTGTTTTTCGTGAGGAGAGCTTGTTTTTCGTGAGGAGAGCTAGTTTTTCGTGAGGTGGTAGCTCGATAGGAATTCTGGGGACTCGCGGTGCTGGATCGAGTCCAGTGGTCCTTGGTGAAAATAGAGCGCTGTTTCAGACGGCGCAGCGTTTGCTAACGGCTCGTTATGCCGACAGAGAACGCGAATGTGCCTTCCTACGAAACTGACTTTGCGGGGTTGGAACCGGATGAGGTGGAGGGTTTAGATTCTTTTGATCATGTGGGGGCCTATCGAAAATTGGGTCCGATCTATTCGGTGATGTTTAGAGGTGAAAAATGGATTTGCATGGGAGGGGTAGAGGCGAACGAGGTTGCTTGGAGAAATCCGGACATGTGGGATTACCGATCTGCTTTATCGCCTTTCCGCGATGTGATGGGGGAGAAGCACGTGACCCAGATGGATGGAAAGGCGCATCGCCAAAAGCGCCGGCAACTCAAGCCAGGCTTTGCCATGAGCGCCATCGCGCGCTGGATCCCGAAGATAGACAGCATCGTGAAGGAAAGCTTGTCAGCGGAAGTTGGCTCTTCGAGCTCACTCGCGGATTTCTTCATGAGTACATTGACCAAGGCGAATGCGCAGACCGTGCTGCAGACTCGATTGAGCGATGAGGCGATCAAGGTTTTCATTCGGTTCGAGGAGACTTTTATTGGGGCGACTGTTCGGGCGGAAGAGCAGCGCAACGCATTCTATGCGAGCGAAGGCTTTTTGGCGGATAAGCGGTTCGTGTTCAAGTTGCTCGGTGACTTAGTAAAGCAGAGAGTCGCGGCCTTGCCGAAAAGGACCGACGACAATTTCTCCGAGGTGCTAGCCATGACCTTGGAAGACTGCGGTGGGGAAATGGACCTGCAGGAGCTCGTTTCTGAAGCGTATTTGCTCTTGATGGCGGGTACGGGAAATACGGCGAAGCTTCTCAATTGTGGATTGCAGCATATACTAGCGGACGAGTTTTGGCTGAGCGAATTGAGAAATGAGCTCGAAGGTTACGGACCGGGTTCTTTCGCCCGTGGAATGGATGGGTTTCCGAAGCTCAAGGCGACTGTATTCGAAATAGAGCGAATGTTTCCAGCGGCGCCCGTTCTAGCGAGAGTGGTGGCGAAGCCATTTGAGTTTTTGGGGCATCATTTGGAAAAGGGTGATAAAGTTCTGCATCTACAGACTCTGCCGCACTTTTTGGATGAGGTCTACGAAGAGCCTTACCGATTTAAGCCGATGCGTTGGATCGAAAACAAGTATTCGAAGAAAAGCCAAGGCACCTTTGGCGGTAGTACACACATTTGTCTTGGAATGAATTTGGCAAGAATTCATATGCCAATCGTTCTCGCGAATGTATTATCTGGATACGAACTGGAGCAAAATTCGAAGAGCGAAATTAAGGTGAACCTCAATTATGGCGTTCCGCAAGTATCCGATATTTCAGGACGATTTTTGAAAAGAGCATAGTTTGGTCGCCCATCCAGATGAAGTGGATAACTAAAGGGGATTGGGACGGCTTTTTTGGTCTTGGTCTCAATAATTTCGTAAACGTACTCTTGGTAATAAACCTGTGCGTATTCGTGCTTGGGTTCAGTCCGGAGTTTGTGGCGACACGTGTTTTGCCGGGGCTGGCCATGGGGTTGATAGTTGGCAATTTGTTTTACGCTTGGCAGGCAAAGGGCTTGGCGATGCGAATGAATCGGAACGATGTTTGCGCGCTTCCTTACGGCATCAACCTTTTGCCGATTTTCTTTTTTACCTTTTACGTGATGGCTCCGGCTCAGCAGATAGCTTTGGCGGAGGGGGCTACAAAGGAAGAGGCGGACACGATTGCGTGGATGGCAGGCATAGTGGCTTGTCTTGGTTCGGGTGTGATCGAGGTAGTCGCCGCTTTCTTTGTTCATCATCTTCGGAAGGTGGCGGCTCGGGCTGCCTTGCTTTCCGCGTTGGCTTCGGTCGGGCTTTTTTTCATCGCGGCGGATTATGCTTTTCGGGCTTACGCCTTTCCGTTGATCGGTCTATCGACCTTGTTTCTGACTCTTTATTTCTATTATGGGTCGGTACAGATAAGATGGGGAATTCCGGGTGGTTTGATAGTGTTGGTCTTCGGTGTCGTCGTGTCGTGGACGAGCTGGTACTTGGGAATGGCCAGTCCTGTCGATTCTTTGTCTTTATCTGATATCCCTATTGGCGTGTATTTGCCTAAGCCCTACGGGCTGGAGGCTTTGGTGTCGTCGGGTGAGTTGCTCGGATTTGCAGCAGTTGTTATTTCGATGGGTTTGATCAACGCGGTCGGCTCGCTGCAGGCATTGGAGTCGGCGGCGGCATCGGGGGATGATTACCCAGCAAAGTCCTCTCTCGTGGTAAATGGCTTGGGAACACTAGTAGCCGGTGTTTTTGGCGCCCCGTATCCGACGACCTTATTTATTGGTCATGCCGGTTGGAAAGAGATCGGCGCTCGTTCCGGCTATTCTTTGATCAATGGCGTGGTGATAGGCGCTCTTTGTTTTTCGGGAATGATAGGCTTTCTAGCGTCTTACGTGCCGATTGAGGCGGGCATGGCCATACTCATTTGGATTGGTATAACGATTGGTTCGCAAGCTTTTGATGCAGTACCGCGGCGACACATTCCAGCGGTAGCGGTGGGATTGATTCCGGGAATTGGAGCATTCGCAGCTTTAGTTGCAAAACGCGTTTTGAGTGGAGTGGGATATGGAGAGGAAGGCTTGCCGTATTCGAATGATCTGTTGTCGACGCTCGCAAGCAACGGCGGTTTTTTTGCGGAGGGCGTATTCGCCCTGGAGCAGGGCTGGCTCTACGTGTCGATTATAGTGGCATCGATTATGGTAGCCATCATCGATCGTAAGTTCTGGTCTGCAGTTGCTTGGCTGTTGGCGGCTGCCGTTTTGTCAGGAACCGGAATTCTGCATAATTTTAGGGTGATCGATACGGACATCACAGCGGGCTTGGGACCGGTTTGGAATACGGTCGCAGGATATTTCCTCGCTATTGTTGCGCTGGTAGCGGTGAGATTCGCTTTTGTTACAAATATTCGCCCGATTGGAGAAGATCGGGATTAGGGGTACATATCTTTTCTAAGCCTCTAGAAAACCGAGCTTGTTCAAATAGCGATCCTAGCCGGGCTAGTCTTTTTCGAATAAAGAGGAATCGAGGCCGGGGATGATTCGGAGGGCGTTTTTGTAGTAGACCTTCTTGAGGATTTCGTCGGGGAGATCGAGACCGTACATGCGCCAGAATGCGTGGTAGCGTTTGTAGTAGGGAAAGTATTCGTCGTCGGATTCTAGGACGCGGAAGTAAGTGTGGAATTCGGCGGGGTTGTAGGCGTCTTTTCCGAAGAGGATGCGGTCTTGGTATTTTTCGAAGAAGTGGTTGGCGGCGCGTGGCTGGCGTCCTAGCTCGGCGATGACGGCGGCGATGCCGACGTGCATATTCGGGATATCGTCGAGGAGCTGGCCGAGCTTTTCGAGGTCGTTGGCGTGCCAGCCCATGTGGGCGTTGATGAAATTTGTGCCGGGGTGCTTTTTGAACATGCGGTGCTGTTCGGCCATGATCTGTTCCCAGGGGGCCGGGTCAGTGTCGGAACGCTTGCGGCGGGGGTGGGTCTTTAGTTCGAGCCAACGTTCGTTTTGCTCGTCGTGGTCTTGCCAAAACTGCTTGGGATCGGCGGAGTGAATGAGGACGGGGATGCCGAGTTCGCCGCATTTTGCCCATATCGGATTGAGGCGAGGATCGTCGACTGCGACGCGGTTTCCTTTTGTATCCGTGTTTCGCATACCGAGGCTCTTGTAGACTTTCAGTCCTTTAGCTCCGTTTTTGAAATCGGTTTCGAGTTGGGCAAGGGCATGCTCTTGCCAGTCGGGTTCGTCGACATTGTCGAAGTCTAGGTTTGTGAATACGACGAAGCGGTTTGGGAATTGGCGAGCGACGTTGTCGGTCATGGCCTTGAGCTGCTGGCCTCCGCGACCGCTTAGGTTGACCATGATGGACATATTCATTTCGTCCATTTCGCTGGCGAGCTGCGAGAGGTTTTGATCGGCCATTCGCCATTGGTGGCTGTGCACGTCGATGAAGGGGAATTTCGCTCGCGTGATGATAGTCTCGGGAACGACGAGAGAGGACGGGGGATCGTAGGCTTCCCAGTCGAGGTGTTGTCCGTCTAGTGTCTGCGAAACAGGCAAAGAGATGCAAAGGAGTGTGAAAAGCGAGAGGGGTAAGGTCAATTTAGGCATAAGCATAGTTGGATATTTCGTGACTTTGTTCAGCAGGAAGGGGGAGGCGCAAGGATAGCATCACTCGCTCAAAAGACAGAACGGCTCGCTCGCCCTTTTCGATTGCTATCGAGGTTTGACAATACCTAAAAAACAGGTATAAATGGTCTGCATGAGTCCTAAGGTAGAAATGAGCGAAGCCTTGATGCGAGAGCTTGAGGGACGAATGGACAGCGAGCATCCTACAATCGAATCGGTTATAGGAGGGCTTTTAGGAACGTCGGCGGGGGATTTGGTGGGTAATCCTTTGTATGCGTTTTCTCATTCGAAGGATTTTCGAACCTGCGGGAACGACTCGGATCGCTACCTGGCGTTGTTGGCGAAGTTGCATGAGTTGCATGGACCGGAGTTTGGGGAGTTTATCGCGGCTCAGACATTGAAGCGGCGCTATTTTGGGCAGTCGAAGGAGGAGATATGTGAAGCTTCTAGATACAACCAGGCACGAGAAATTCCTAACTCTAAGTACTGGGCGATCATGAATATCGATACGCCGACGAAGCGTCGTTTTTTGAAGCGTCTCCTCGTTTATGTTGGGTATACGGATGTAATGGTAAAACACATACAGGAGCTTATTTGTGGGCGGTAGTCGAACAGGTGATTGAGAATAGTGGAATAAAAGCGGTGTGAATTCGTTCTCTTCGATAATATGAGGGAGGAGCGAAATCCAAGAGTCGGCGTTAGCTGTTGGGCGGCGAAAGCTAGGGTTTCAGTTGTGGTGGGCTTGATGTTTGTACGCTCAGCGAGCATTGCTGGTGAACTGGTCGAGTTTTCAAGTGGAGAAATGCGGGCGCAATTAATTGAGCTTTATACATCGCAAGGTTGTTCCAGCTGTCCGTCGGCTGAACGAAAGCTTAGCGAATTGATCGATCATCCAGGGCTTTGGAGCGAAATGGTGCCTATCGTGTTTCATGTAGACTATTGGGATAGTCTCGGTTGGCGCGATCCGTTTGCGAGCGCTGAAAATACAAAACGCCAATATAAGCAGCGTGAAGAAGGTAACCTTGGTTCTGTATATACGCCAGCTTTCATAGTAGATGGTTCGGAATGGCGTGGCTATTTTAAGGGAGCTGATTGGCCAAGTCAAAAAGGGACTGCAGGTGTGCTGGAAGAACGGATACAAGACAGAGGTCTTGAGGTTGAATACGGTGAGGCGGCAAAGGGTGATCAACTAAATGTCGCTGTGGTGGGAGTTGGTCTCATGACTAGAATCAAACGAGGAGAGAACCGCAATAAGACGCTTAGGCAGGATTTCGTGTCGCTCTGGCATGAAAACTCATCTGGAGCCTGGACAGTGGAATTGCCAATGAAGGATGAACTAGGATTGGCGGAGCGCTATGCAGTCGTCGTTTGGGTGACTCGAAGTGGCAGCTTGAAGCCTGTTCAAGCGACAGGGGCATGGTGGGCTCCTGAGTGATTTGGCACGCTATGGTTTGCGCTAAGACTCTGGTTCGACTTCGTAGACGGGTTCTCCTGTGTCTCCATCTGGCCAATACGCGGTAACGCGAATGGGGCGGCAACACACTTCGCAATCCATTACCAGTTCGACATTTTCGGAAGAGGGGGAGAGCTCCTCAATTGAAATTGTCTGCCAGCAATAGGGGCAGGTGATTTCGCCGGAGTTCACAGTTTCCGGATCGAATCGGTGAGGGCGACTTCGCCCGCTTGGATGACTTGGCAGAGAACTCCTCGCAGGCGGTGTGGTTTGTTCTCCGGAAGGTTGATCCATTTGATCGATTCCTTGCCGTGACGTTCGTTCCACTTGGAGCAAGCGGTGTTGAATACGTTTGAAACTTCGATGAAGGCTGTGCCGATTTGGAGGCGTTGCCCGACTGGCATGTTGGCTTCGGAGAAATCCATGTCGGCGATGATGTTGTCGCCGGGATAGGTCATGCCGTCGGGGTCGCGACGTATGAGCTGGAGAACGCGACTGCCGAGAATGCAGACTTGGATGCGAGGGTCGGGGTTTCCGTCTTCGGTGTAGATCCAGGTCTTTCGTATCCATCGATCTCCTACGACGCCTTGTTCTGGATCGAGCTGGAGCGACGAGACGAAATCGCGTTCTCCCTCGTCGGGACGCACGCAGAGGGTGAGGATGGGGGCGTCGTCCTTGGGAGCGGCGAGGACCCAATCTCGTCGGGCGTTGAGGAAGTCGAGGGTGGCGTGTTGGGATTTCGGGTGGTTTGACATGATCGCAAAATATCGATCTCGGTTGATTGAGTTGCAACCTCGATTGCGTTTTCTTTGCGAGTCGTTTCAGAGCGGTTATTTGGGGTCGACTTTCTTGGCGGTCATTTGTAGACTTTCGAAGAGTTTGTTTTTGAAATGCGGTTAGAAAAAAACGCTCTTTTGGGTGACTCCTACTTCACATGGCGTGGAGTGAGCACTTCTCGTCTCGAATCCTTGTCGGACATCGTATTTGGATTTTCGATAACCTTGCTGGTGGTGTCGCTAGAAGTTCCGCATAGTTTTGACGAATTGACGCGGGCGTTTATGCAGCTGCCGGCGTTCGCGTTTTGTTTCTTCATTCTCGCTTTGTTCTGGTTCTATAACTACCAGTTTCACCGGCGTTTTGGGCTTCAGGACAATACAACAATTGTTCTGACGATCGTTCAGTTGTTTCTGGTCCTGTTTTATATTTATCCGCTGAAATTCTTTTTCACTTGGATTTCCGAGACTTACATGAGTCCGGAAGTTCGTACGGTGGAGATGGCGATCGAGGAAGTACCAGCTATTTTGATTTTATATGGAAGTGGCTGGACCGGAGTCTTTCTTCTTTTCGGTTTGCTCTACCGAAATGCCTACTCGAAGAGAGCGTTGTTGGAGCTTGATTCTACGGAAGCCGAAATAACCCGCTTGTGTGAAATTGGTTTTTTCTGCTCTTCGCTGGTTGGCTTATTGTCCGTTCTTATTGCGGTAGTTTCATTGCTCCTCTCCATTACGAGCCTATTCTCTGTAGCTGGGTTTGTATACCTGCTTTATGGCCCGATCAGCTGGTATACGGATCGAAGAGTGAAATTGCTTCAGCAAGCCGCCTCCCAATCGGATTACAATTTAGGAGACGGTATTTAGGACGCTCTAGAGCGAGTGGATAGCGGCGCCGTCGACGGCGAGGCCAGCTTCCTTGATCGCTTCGGAAATGGTCGGATGGGCGTGCACGGTGCGGCCGAGGTCTTCGGCGGAGCCGCCGTATTCCATGTGGGTGACGATTTCGGAGATCATTTCGCTGGCGCCTTTGGCAACGATCTGGCCGCCGAGGATTTTGTCGGTTTCGGCGCAGGCGATGATTTTAACCATGCCATCTGTGGCGTCGGAGGCGATAGCACGTCCGTTGGCTTGTAGTGGGAATTTACCTACTTTGATAGCGATGCCTTTTTCCTTGGCTTGAGCTTCGGTGATGCCAACTCCGGCAACTTCGGGCTCGGTGTAGATGACGTTAGGGATGACGTCGTAGTTGACGTGTCCGGCTTTGCCGGCGAGCAGTTCGGCGATGGCGACGCCTTCCTCTTCGGCCTTGTGAGCCAGCATGGGGCCGCGAACGATGTCGCCAATGGCGTAGACGCCGGCCGCTGAGGTTTTGAAGTGATCGTCGATTTCGATGAAGCCACGTTTGTCTGGCGTTATGCCGACGGTATCGAGTCCGAGTTTGTCGGTGTAGGGCTTGCGGCCCACGGCGACGAGAATCTTGTCGGCAGGTACGGCGAGCTCTTTGCCTTTTCGCTCGGCAACGACGTTGAGCTTGCCGTCGATTTCCTTGGTGCCGGTGACCTTGGCGTCGGTGTAGATCTTAATGCCCTGTTTTTTGAAGCAGCGTTCTAAGAGTTTGGATACGTCTGTATCGCAGCCCGCAGCGATATTGGGGAGGAATTCGAGAACGGTTACCTTGGAGCCGTAGCGAGCCCAGACGGAGCCCAGTTCGAGGCCGATAGCGCCGGCGCCGATGACAACGAGGTTTTCCGGTACGGAGTCGAAGGCGATGGCCTGGTCGGAAGAGACGACGGTTTCGCCATCCTGCGGTAGGAAAGGGAGATCGACCACGGCGGAGCCGGTGGCGAGGATGATGTGCTTGGCGGAGAGGGCCTCCTTTTCGTCTACGGCGATTTTTCCGTCGCCGAGGAGGGTGCCATGTCCGTTGAAGCGAGTGATTCCGCGCTTTTTGACAAGCATGTCGACGCCGCCGGTGAGCTGGGTGACAACTTTATCCTTTTTGGCCATAACGGTCTCGAGGTTGAGTGAGACCTTGCCTTCGATTTCTACGCCGGATGCGGCGGCTTGGTGGGCTGCGAAGTGGAATTGCTCGCTGGTGTGAAGGAGGGCTTTGGACGGGATGCAGCCGATGTTTAGGCAAGTGCCGCCGAGAGCGGCGCGTTTTTCTACGAGGGCGGTTTTGAGGCCGAGCTGGGCGCAGCGAATGGCGGCGACGTAGCCGCCGGGACCGCCGCCTATGATGGCGACATCGAATGTGGATGAATCAGACATGGAAAGTGTGTAGAGGTGTTTTGCCCACAGATTGCACAGATTTTCTCAGATGGGTGGTGTGCGTGAAATGGTTGTTGTTTTAAACTCCGAGGAGGAGGCGGGCGGGATCCTCGAGGGCTTGCTTGACCTTTACGAGGAAGGTGACGGCTTCCTTTCCGTCGACGATGCGATGGTCGTAGGAGACAGCGAGGTACATCATCGGGCGGATCTCGACCTGTCCTTTAACGGCTACTGGGCGATCCTGGATGGTGTGCATGCCGAGGATGCCGCTTTGCGGGGCGTTGAGGATCGGGGTGGAAAGCATCGATCCGAAGATGCCGCCGTTTGTAATTGTGAATACGCCGCCTTGGAGATCGTCGATGGTGATCTTTCCGTCACGGGCCTTGCCGGCGTAGGCGATGATGGCCTGCTCGATTTCGGCGAGACTGAGCTGATCGCAATTGCGAACGACAGGAACCATAAGTCCTTTCGGAGTGGATACGGCTATGCCGATATCGTAGAAGTGGTTTTGCACGACATCTTGTCCGTCAATCTGAGCATTGATGCCGGGGACTTCTTTCAGGGCATTGACGACTGCTTTGACGAAGAGGGACATGAAGCCAAGCTTGACGCCGTGCTTTTTGACAAAGGCGTCCTGATACTGTGCGCGCAGGGCTTTGATGGCGCTCATGTCCGCTTCGTTGAAGGTGGTGAGCATGGCGGCTTCCTGCTGGGCGGAGACGAGTCGCTCGGCGATTTTGGCGCGGAGCGGGGTCATGCGCTTGCGTGTCGTGCGTTCGCCTGAGGGGACGGGCTTGGAGGCTGGCTTGGCCGGGGCGGGTTCGGCTTTTTTCGGCTCTTCGGCTGACAGGCGGGAGACGGGAGAGGCTTTCAGCATGTCTCCTTTGGTGACGCGTCCGTCCTTGCCGGTGCCTGAAACGGTGGCTGGGTCGATCTTTTCTTCTTCGGCGATTCGGCGGACGGCCGGAGAAATGGCGTCAGACTTCTGGGAGGGCTCGGCCTTCTCGGTCGCGGAGGGTTCTTCCTCTTTTTCTGTAGGCTCGGCGGGCGTTTCGCCTGCTTCTGGAGCGGCGGCGGTCTCGTCGATGGTGGCGATGACGGCGCCGATTTCGACCTCGTCGCCTTCGGCGGCGGAGAGGGTGATGACTCCGGCTTCTTCGGCGAGGCCTTCGGAGGTGATTTTGTCAGTCTCTAGTTCGTAGAGAATCTGGTCTTTTAGGACGTAGTCGCCGTCTTTCACGTTCCATGCGGCGATGATACCGGATGTGATGGATTCGCCGAGGGCGGGCACTTTTACTTCAGTTGCCATGCTGTATTGGAATAGTCGTTACGAAAATTAAAGGGTGAAGGCGTCTTCGAGAAATTGCGCGAGTTCTTTCTTGTGAAGGGCTGCGACTCCGACGGCGGGACTGGCTGATTCGTCGCGGCCCGCGTAGATCGGCTTCTTTCCGAAGATGGTTTCGAGGCGTGGAGCGATAAAGGTGTAGGCGCCCATGTTCTGTGATTCTTCCTGGCACCAGATGATGCTTGTCGCTTTGCTGTATTTTTTCGCCAGTTCTTGAAGCTTGTCGGTGTGGAGCGGATACAGCTGCTCGACGCGAATGATTGCTGCGCTCTTGTCTTTTAGTTCGTTTCGCTTGTTCAGCAGGTCGTAGTAGACTTTACCCGAGCAAAGGATGACGCGCTTTGTCTTGGAGACAGTCGCTTGGTCGTCATCGATGACTTCCTGGAAGGAGCCGGTCTCGAAGTCCTTCCATGGCGAGGCTGCGTCTTTCAGGCGTAACATCGACTTGGGGGACATGATGACGAGCGGCTTGCGGAATTCGCGCATCATCTGGCGTCGCAGCACGTGGAAGTACTGGGCGGGAGTGGTCATGTTGCAGACCTGAATGTTGTCTTCCGCGCAGGACTGAAGAAAGCGTTCGAGGCGGGCTGAGGAGTGCTCGGGGCCTTGTCCTTCGTAGCCGTGGGGGAGTAGCATCACGATTCCGGATACGCGTCCCCACTTGGATTCGGAGGGCACGATGAATTGGTCGATGATGACTTGGGCTCCGTTGGCGAAGTCGCCGAACTGGGCTTCCCAGATGCAGAGCATGCGTGGGTAGTCGAGCGAGTAGCCGAAGTCGAAGCCGAGGACGGCGGCTTCGGAAAGCAGGGAGTTGTAGACGCAGAAGCGGGCCTGATCCTTGTCGATGTTGAGCAGAGGAACGTAGCGTTCGTCGGTCTTGACGTCGTGGATAACGGCGTGTCGATGGGAGAAGGTGCCGCGCTCGGAGTCTTGTCCGGAGAGGCGTACGGGAGTGCCTTGGTGGAGAAGGGTGCCGAATGCGAGAGCTTCGCCGTATGCCCAGTCGATGGGTTCGTTGTTGTCGAACGCGGTTTTCCGGTTGTCGAGAAAGCGTTTGATTTTGCGGTTTGGCTTGATGTGGGGGGGGAGCCCGGTGAGGCCCTGTACCACTGTCTCCAAAACGTCCTTGCTGACGCTGGTATTTACGGGTTCGAAGGAATACTTCGGCTGGAAAATGGCGTTTGATCCGGCGAGGGCTTTCTTGACTTGGATTTGGGCTTCGGCCGATTTTTTTACGCGCTCGAGGGAGTTGGCTAGCGAGTTTTCGTATTCGCTGCGGAGTTTTTCGATTTCTTCTTTGGAGAGGGTTCCGTCCTCGATGAGTCGATTGGTGAGGATCTCGCTGACTGGCGGGTGTTTGGAGATCTTGTCGTAGAGCTCGGGGTTGGTGAACATGGGCTCGTCCGCCTCGTTGTGCCCGTGTTTGCGGTAGCAATACATGTCGATGACGACGTCGGCGTTGAACTTTTGACGGTATTCGATGGCGAGCATGGTCACGTAGACGACGGCGAGGGGGTCGTCGCCATTGACGTGGAAGATGGGGGCCTCGATCATTTTGGCCACGTCGGTGCAGTAGCGCGTGGAGCGGGCTTCCTTTGGCGTGGTGGTGAAGCCGATCTGGTTGTTTACGATGATGTGGAGGGTGCCTCCGGTGCGGTAGCCCGGGAGCTGGGAGGAGTTCAAGACTTCGGTGACGATGCCTTGGCCTGCGAAAGCGGCGTCTCCGTGCACGAGGACGGGGAGGACCTTGTCGCGATTGGTGTCGTTGAGGATGCGTTGGCGAGCGCGGGCTTTGCCTTCGACGACTGGGTTTACGGCCTCGAGGTGGGAAGGGTTTGAGGCGAGACGGATTTCGACGTAGTGGCCTTCCTTGGTTTCGATGACTTTCTCGTAGCCGAGGTGGTACTTAACGTCGCCGTCGCCGCCGACAGTGTCTGGTATATAGCTGTCGCCGAATTCCTCGAAGATGAACTCGTAGGATTTCTTGAGGGTGTTTGCCAGAACGTTGAGGCGACCTCGGTGTGCCATGCCCATGACGACTTCCTTGATGCCGAGGCGTCCGCAGTGTTCGAGCACGTTGTCGAGGCAAGGGATGAGGGTCTCGCCGCCTTCGAGGGAGAAGCGTTTTTGTCCGCTGTAGCGGGTGTGGATGAAGCTTTCGAACGCTTCCGCGGCAAAGACTTTTCGCAGGATGCGAATCTTGATCTTGTCGGAGAAGTCGATGCTGCCTTGGAGGGGCTCGATTTTGGATTGGATCCAGCGGCGAGCCTCGGTGTTCTGCATATGGATGTATTCGTATCCGATGCTGGAGCAGTAGGTCTTGCGGAGGGCTTCGATGAGATCGCGAAGCTTGAGTGGCTGACCGTCGAGAAAGTGGCCGGAGTCGAAGGTCGCTTCCAGGTCGGCGTCGCTTAGTCCGAATTCCCCGATTTCGAGGTTTGGATTCGAGGGCGTGAATTCGCTGAGCGGATTGATCTTCGCTTGGGTATGACCGAGGCTGCGGTAAGCGTAGATGAGGCTCGAGACGTTCATCTGCTTGGCGCCGCTGCTGGTGAGCTGAGCGGAGGAGCCTTTTGTGGCTTTTGAGGTGGGGGCTGATGCGAGGGCGAGCTCGAAGCCTTCGAAGAAAGCCTGCCATCTCTCGTCTACGGACGTGGAGTCAGTCTTCCACTTCTCGTAGTTGAGATCGATCAAGTCAGCGTTTGAACGCGTTGCGAATGTGACCATTCCTGAAATTTCCCGTTGGTGTACTAGTTGGGGCGTTGTTTAAGAAGAAAGACGGTTAAGCTTCCTCCGAGGGCGAGTAAAGCAAAACGGAGGATTTAATAGGGGTGATTATTTATCGGAACGTCTAAGCATGAGCAATTTATGCTTTTTTCGATAAAGACATGCATATTTGCTTTTGTATTTCGGGGAGGAAACGGCCTTTCCCTTCATCTTCAACTAGGAGCTTGCGGAGACGCGGGCCCGCGATTGACTGGTGGTTCAAATGATTGAGTCGGAGATCAAGAAGTCACTGTTGCAGCTGCAGGGAGCGATTGCGGAAGCGGATGCTGGCAAGATCAAGGAAAGCATGTCGTTTATCGACAAGTCCTTGAAAACGCATCGTCGGGAACTCGACGCCCAACTGAAGCACTACCTTAAGAACCGGAGTTACATGAAGGCTCTGGCCTACCTTGGCGGTGAGGATGATATCCCGGCGGGCCGGTGCGCGGGTAGAACCGATTTTTCCTAAAAGATGGGCAAGGGCAAGAAGCGTGTATCCACGGAAGGTGGACAAGGCTTGGGGGTGAATCCTTTTGGCGGTCTTGACTTGGGCAGTTTGCCGAGTGGACCGGTTTCTCCCGTGTCGCAGCCGTCGAAAGAAGTGGAGACGGTGAAGAAGAGTCGCGGTCGACTCGACGTAAGACGCGAGAAGTCTGGCCGAGGCGGCAAGACGGTGAGCGTGGTTTCCGGCTGGAAAGGGATTTCCGCCGAGGAGAAGGCGGTATTGGCCAAGTCGATACAGAAACGCTGCGGCGTTGGCGGCGGCGTGAAGAATGGCAACATCGAAATCCAGGGCGACAAGCGCGAGGAGATTCGGGCGGCGCTTGAGGATGCGGGATTTCGCGTTGTGTTTGCGGGCGGCTAGGTTGTGGGCTCGGTGGAGCGAAATGCTGACATGAGCTCGGTGGCGATATCCGAGCGATTCAGCGCGTAGAGGTGCACACCGGGAAGGCCCTGCTCGACGAGATCCTGCAATTGTTCGGAGGCCCAGCGAACTCCGATTTGGCGGACGAGCTCGGCGTTGTCTCCGGCCGCGTTGAGATGAGTCTCGAGTTCCGAGGGAAGACTAGCGCCGCAGAGGCTGGCGATGCGTTTGATTTGCTTGATGGAGAGAACGGGCATGAGGCCCGGAATCACGGGAACTTCGATGCCTTGATCGGCAGCTTGATCGAGGAAGCGGTATAGGTCGGCGTTGTCGAAGAAGAGCTGAGTGGTGATGAACGATGCTCCGGCGTCGACTTTGGTTTTCAGGTGGCGAAGGTCGGTAGCGAGGTCGGTGGCTTCTGGATGTTTTTCGGGATAGCCGGCGACGCCGATGGAGATGTCGGGATGGAGCTCTTTAATAAAGGAGACGAGGTCGGAGGCGTGGGCGAAGCCGTCCTTCGCGACGACGAAGGAATTGCTGTCCTTTGGGGGGTCTCCGCGCAGAGCCATGATGTTGCGGTAGCCGGCTTCGTAGAGTCCGTTGATGGTTTCTGCCAGCTCGCCTCGGCTAGCTCCGACGCAGGTGAGGTGAGGCATGATGTTGAAGTCGTGCTCGTCGCGGAGGAGCTGGCAGGCTTTGGCCGAGCGATCTCGGGTGCTGCCGCCGGCTCCGTAGGTGACGGACACGAAGTCCGGCGAGTAGGGTGCGAGCTCTTCGGCAGATTCGACGAGCTCGTCGAGAGCTTCGTCGGACTTGGGCGGGAAGAACTCGACGGAGAGGAGCGGGCGGGATTCGGAAAATAGTTTGCTGATAGGTGTCTGGCTCATGCGAAAAGAGGTAGCGCGTTTAAATTTATATCAACATATGTAGATTTGTTGATATGTGCAGGTCAACGTCCAAAGTTAATTTGTTATTTAGACAGGGGAAAGACTGATGGCCTTGTAGGGCGCGAATCAGCAAAGAGCTCATTTTAAGATACGCTCTTGGGGGCTACTGCGTTATGACTGTTTTTCGGGTTGATGAGGAAATGTGAATTGGGCGTTGAGGGGGTAAGGGCTTTTGGGTTTGCCAAGGTGGGAGTGGGCGCTTTGCGTGGTGGCCATGTCGACACAGCAAGTTATTAGCTTCAACTACACGTTGCGTAACAAGGCCGGCGAGGTCTTGGATCAATCGCCAGAGGGGCGTCCGCTTGAGTTTCTTTCTGGCGCTGGCCAGATTATCGAAGGGCTCGAGGAGAATCTGCTCACGATGGAGACTGGGGGAAGCGATGAGGTGATCGTTCGTCCGGAGAAGGGCTACGGATTTCGCGATGAGGCGCAGATAGATACGGTTTCGATTGCTCAGCTTCCAGTGGATGAAGTGAAGGTCGGCGACTATTTTCAGGCGGGTCAGGATCGTCATTCGCCCGTCGTTCGCGTGGTGAAAGTTGAAGGGGATCAAGTCACGCTAGATGCGAATCATCCGCTCGCGGGCGAGGATCTGGTATTTTCGGTCGATCTAGTCGCCAAGCGTGACGCGACGGAAGAGGAGCTCGCTCATGGCCATGCTCACAGCAGCGGCGGTTGCTGCGGTGGCAATGGCGGCGAAGGTGAAGGCGGCGGCTGCGGTTGCAGCCACTAAGTTCGCGTCGCTGGCGAGAGCCGTTACGAAGTTTCTTAATAAGAAGGACCGCTTTGAGCGGTCCTTTTTCGTATGGGTTATTGGAAGTCGAGGAGTTCGACGTCGAAGATCAGAACGGAATTTGGCGGGATGACTGGCGGGCTGCCGCGGAGTCCGTAGGCGATCTGAGCGGGGAGGATGAGCTTTCGCTTTTCTCCTTTTTTCATGTCGAGGAAGGCTTCGTCCCAGCCTTTGATGACGCGGCCCATGCCGACGGCGAACTGGAACGGCTGTCCGCGATCGACGGAGCTGTCGAAGACTTTTCCGTTGAGGAGAGTGCCGTGGTAGTGGGCGGTGACTTTTTGTCCTTTTTTCGGCTTTTCGCCTTCGCCTTCTTTTTCGACAATGTAGTGGAGTCCACTTTCGGTGGACTGGGCGGCGGGGTAGAGCTTGGCGATTTCTTCTATCTGGAATCTGTGCGATAGGGTGGGCTCTTGGGTTTCGAGGTAGCGCACGCGCTCTTCGAGATCTTTGATTTCGGCGTCTTTTTTTCCGCAGCCTGCGAGGAGCAAGGCGCTAGTGGCGACAGTGGCAAAAGTGAGTTTGGATATAATCTTCATTTGATCTTAGGGTTCTGAATCTTTGAATGGGGAGCGTATTCGAACTTTTCGGACGCGCTCAAGTACTATGTCTGAATCTATTGCCAGCCAGGCTCATTTAGAGGTGTTGCCGCTTCGTCGGGCGGATGTCGTTTTCAAGACGCATCCGCGCGCTCGGCGTTATTTGGCGAAAGTAGACAAGGAGGGCAGCATCGTGCTGACGGTGCCGCGGGCGGGGACGCAGCGGGATGCTCTGGCTTTCGCGAATACGCATCGAGAATGGTTGATTGCCGAGCGGGCGAAGGTTTTGGAGGAGTTGGCGAGGCCGGAGTCAAGGCGTGGCTTGCGGCCGGGGGATTCGATTTGGTATCGAGGCGTGGAGGAGTCGTTACGCATCGAGAAGGATTGGGGGCGTCCGGTTCTTTGTGTCGCGAACGAGCGCATCTTTATCGCGGATGAGGGGATGGATCTTTCGCGTCCTTTGAAGGAGCGGTTTCGCATGATAGCAAAGGCTGAGTTTCCTGAGGTCACGCATGAGCTTGCGGCTCGTTTTGGAGAGAAGGTGAAGAAGGTGGTCGTCAGGGACCAGAAGACGCGGTGGGGGTCATGCTCTAAGAGCGGAACTATTTCTTTGAATTGGCGGCTTGTCCTGGCGAGTAGGGAAACGCGGGACTACGTGATAATTCACGAGCTGATGCATATGAAGCGTTTCGATCATTCGCCCAAGTTTTGGGCTCTTGTAGAGTCCGCTTGTCCGGACTATCGATTGCATGAGGCTTGGCTTAGGGAGCGGCAGGACGCGTTGAACTGGTAGTGCTCGGGGCCGTTTTTTCCAGATACGAAAAAGCTTCGTTGCCGGCGGAATTGTTCATTCGCCAACAAACGAAGCTAGTCGAGTGATGTCCCTATGTAGATGTATCTACTTAATTGATACAATGAAATTTTATAGTCCTAGACGGCGCAGGCTTCGCAGTCCGAAGTAAACATCAAGTACTCGTCGAGGCTGACCATCGATTCCGATACGACTCGTGGCATGTAGTCTCCGCGAAGAAGTCGGTTTTTAGCGTGCAGGATGATGTCGAGAACTGGGTCCATGCTGATGTGCGCATAGCGAGGATCGTCCAGTTGCACCTTGATGTAGGTTTCTAGATCTCTCAGCGTCAGTTGCGTGTCGATACACAGTGTCATGGTTCTTCTCCTTTTCGTTAGTTGTGTGGGGGAAACTCGATTTGGTTTCGTTACCAAGAGTATCGTCTAACCTTCATCAATTGTTAAGTCATTAGACCGTGAAAGAAAAGCGAAGTTCGGTTTGTATCCAAAATTTAAAACTTTCCTTACATTGCTTTTACGAGCGCTAAGGGTAATCTGGATTCAGGACTGTCTGCTTGTTAAAAGTATGTGAAGGAACGAGGTTTTGGATAAGCAAGACCTTACGGGACGAGTGGGGCCTAGGCTCCTTTTAAGATGAGGTAGTTGATTTATTGAGACAGGGAGCTCGCCCGAGTGGACCGGTGTCCTTTCCTGAATTGCTTTGATCTCAGTTGTAATTTCCAGAAGATCGCTTCGAGAACCGAAGGAAAAAACTAATGCCGAAAAAAATAGAGACGCTCACTGTTGATGCATTCATGCCTTTTGGGACGCTGCTTCAATTTACCGAGAAGAAGAACGACGGCTGGGAGATACGAGTCACCAGTGAGAGTGATGGCTGGCGTATCGCTCTGCTAGAGTTTGACCGAAGGAAGGCGGATACGCTCGAGTATCACCCCCATTCGAAAGAGAGTTTTGAGCCTGTTTCGGGCGTGTCTTTACTAATCGTGGCGGATTTCGACACTCCGGATGACTATCGCGTATTTCTACTGGATCAGCCGATTTGTCTAAATGAGCAGGTGTGGCATCAGGTGATTTCGCTATCGGAGAAGACGATGGTGAAAATCACGGAGAATTTGGAAGTCGGTTGTGTCTACCATACGCTTGATCATCAGATCGAACCGTACCTGTAAGAAAGTCGGTCGTCGGCGTTTCGACTAAAGAAGGCCTCCGAAAATTTGGAGGCTAGTATTGTCTACTGGGTTGCGCGGGGCATATGAGAGAATGAATTGAAGTCGATTACGTGAGCTTATAGATTTGGATTTAAGCTGGATGCTGGGCTAATTGCTCCGTTTGGTGGGCCTGCCTAATTTCAACTAAAACGCCTAACCACGTATTGCCATGGACGCGTTCGTCCTCTCGCGTATTCAGTTCGCGGCTAACATCACGTTTCACATCCTCTTTCCGTCGATCACGATCGGTCTCGGGTGGCTACTGCTTTACTTTAAGTTCCGCTATCAGCGGAGCGAAGATGGAAAGTGGATGGAGCTGTATTCTCTGTTTACCAAGATCTTTGCCTTGAGCTTCAGCTTAGGCGTGGTGAGCGGAGTGACGATGTCGTTTCAGTTCGGCACGAATTGGCCTGGCTACATGAATACGGTGGGCAATATCGCGGGACCGTTGCTGGCCTACGAGGTGCTGACGGCTTTCTTTTTGGAAGCGAGCATGCTGGGCGTAATGCTTTTTGGGTTCCGGAGGGTGAAGCCTTGGGTACACAATCTGGCGACCTTTCTTGTGGCTTCCGGTACGACCTTATCCGCTTTTTGGATACTGGCCTTGAATAGCTGGATGCATACGCCGAGTGGATACGAGATGATCAACGGGGTGGCGCATGCGACGAGCTGGTGGGATATCGTTTTCAACGCTTCGATGCCATATCGGTTTGTGCATGCCTTGATAGCGTCCGGCTTGACGGTCGCGTTTCTGGGGACGGGACTCATGGCTTATCGGCATTTGCGTGGCAATGCGGGTCCGGCGACGGAAGCGGGGTTGAGGTCTTGTCTGGTGCTGGCGGCGGTGTTGGCTCCCATGCAGTTGGTGGTGGGAGATCTCCATGGAACGAATACGCGAGAGCATCAGCCCGCCAAGCTGGCGGCGATGGAGGCTTTGTGGGAAGGAGGCGAAGGGGTGCCGCTGACCTTGTTCGGCTTGCCGGACGAGGAGGCTCGCGAGAACCATTTTGAAATAGGAGTGCCGCGGCTAGGTAGCTTGATCATCACGCGGGACCCGAATGGATACGTGCAGGGACTCGATGAGTTCGAGGGTGAGCATCCGCCAGTGGCTCCGGTCTTTTGGGCGTTTCGAATCATGGTGGGCGTGGGCACGCTTATGATATTGGCGGGACTGTATGGGGCTTGGCTCGTGGCGCGGCGGCGGAATTTTCCGCGGTTGTTTCTGCAGCTGCTGCTGGGAATGACCTTTGCTGGCTGGATCGCAACGGTGGCTGGCTGGTACGTGACGGAGATTGGACGGCAGCCATGGCTGGTGACTGGAGTGCTGAGGGCGAAGGATGCGGTGGCGGATGTGGCTCCGGAGAATGTAGGCCTGACTTTGATCGGCTACTTGGCGACTTACGCGTTTCTGCTGGTCGCTTATGTGGCGGCTGTGTTCTACCTGACTCGTAGCGCGAAGCAGTTGGACGATGTTAACCGAAAGCCAAATCCGCTATGAACGATATGATGCAGGAGGGGATTTGGCTGCCCTATACGTTCGCTTTTCTGATTGGGTTTTCGATGCTGCTCTATGCGGTACTCGATGGCTACGATCTCGGGGTGGGACTGCTTTCGCGGTTCGTACAACGCCCTGATCGGGATCGGATGGTGGGATCGATCGGTCCGTTTTGGGACGCGAACGAAACTTGGCTGGTGCTTGGCGTTGGTTTGTTGCTTGTGGCTTTTCCAGCGGCTCACGGTTTGGTGCTGGGTGAACTTTATCTGCCGGTGGCCTTGATGCTGATTGGGCTGATCTTTCGCGGGGTGTCTTTTGATTTTCGCAAGAAGGTGTCGCCGGAGAAACAGGAGCGTTGGGACTTTTCGTTTTTCCTAGGCTCGCTGGTGGTGAGCTTAAGCCAAGGCTATATGGTGGGCCGTTTCGTGGTCGGGTTTCAGCCTGGGTTTGTGAGCGAGCTCTACTCTATCTTCTTCGGGTTTCTGGTGGTGGCGGGCTACGGCTTGATGGGGGCGACTTGGTTGATCCTGAAGACGGAAGGGGAGTTGCAGCGATTCGCGGTGCGGTGGGCGCGGCGAGCGATTTGGGCGATGGTGGCGGGAGCGGTGCTCAGCAGCGTGACGGCGCCGTTTGTGAATACGCGGATTTACGACCGGATGTTCTCGTTTCCGGAGGCGAGCTTGTTGATCGCGATGCCTCTGGTCTCCATGTTGCTAACAGTCATCATGCATTTCTTGCTGGGAGCGTTGCCAATGCCGGGCGACCGTTTGGCGGCGATGCCGTTTGCGATATCGGTGTCGATCTTCGTGCTAGGATTCGTGGGCTTAGTGTACAGCTTTCACCCTTACATCGTGCCGGGTCGCTTGCTCATCGTGGAGGCAGCGGCGGCGCCGGAATCGCTCATGGTGATCTTGTTCGGCACCTTGGTGGTGTTTCCGTTTTTAATCGGTTATACGATTTTCGCGTACCGTGTTTTCCGGGGGAAGGCGACGGACCTGAGCTACGATTGAGGGGCGGTCTTTCTGGAGTGCTGTATTCAGTATCCGAAGACAGTGAAGAAGGCTGGGGCGTCTGGGACGTTTTCCAGCTCGAGTATCCAGACGACTTCGGCAGTATCTGAGAAGTCGAATCCGCCAGCGGAGATGGCGTGGTTGAGGTAGCGTCCGTCTTTACCGTTGTAGCGGTTTGCTATGGCTACGGCGGTTTTCCAAATCTCGGTTAAGTGGGGATCCTTGATGCTCTTTGACCAGTCGATTCGGAGTTCGGTGTTGAAGCCGGAGGTTCCGTTGCCGGTGGCGTTGCCATCGGGGATCTTGTGGTAGTCGGTCGCTGTCTTGACGAATTGAAGTTTTTGCGGATCGGCGGCGTCTTGGTTCCAGTTGCTGTGTTGAACCAGGTGGATACGGTGCTGGGTGTCGATGGCGGGGTGGGTTGCGTGGATTTTTCCCACGACGGCTGCGGTGAAGTCGGATTGGCCGCATTCTGCGATCCAGACGTCGCCTCCGGAAATGAGGGTTTCTGTGGTGAGTTTGTGGACTTCGCTTACGGCTTGGTCGAAGTTTGTATGGGCATCGGACCAATTCTTGTCGAAAGCCATGGTGAAGAGCTCGTTGGCAGGAACGTAGAGACCTTCTTGGATTCCGTAGGCACCGGCTACGGCGTGGTAGTTTAGGTCGGCGAAGTCTTCGTTTGCGACGATGGTGGCGAATGCGGCGATGGAGTGGATGTCATCGACGTCTGTCTTGCTGTCGAAATGGGCGAGTAGTAGGTCGTTTTTTTTATTGAAGCGTTTGAGAGACTCCTCTGCGGAGAGGGTTAGAGCAGAGAATGGAATTATGAATACGCACAGGCTTAGGAGGAATTTTTTGGGGTTGGCTGGCGCGGTCATAGTATTCTGGGGGTGTCAGAGTTCGGTATTGAAATGGCTGCGGACTTTGGCGACGGCGTATTTGGTAAGCATGTTGCCCTTGCTGGAGCGGCCTTTGACCATGAGCTCGCCGAGGTCGAAATCGAACTCCTTGACGCGGGCCGCGCAGGTGGGAGTGAGGCGGACTTTAATTGGGCGGGTGGAGCCGTCGGGGTTGGCTTTGAAGTAGTGGACCTTGGAGCCTTTGGTTCCCTTGGTGAGGTCGTAGACCTTGTCGCGGGTGACTGCGTTTACGATGAAGCGTTTGACGAAGGAGGCGCCACGGGCTCCGTCTCGGTAGACCATGTCGTAGATGGTTTCTTCATCGCCTTTTTTCCAGACGGCGACGTGTTGAATGTCCTTGCCCATGAAAACCTTGTCGGCGACGCGGGAAACGCGGAAAGTGCCGTCGGATGAGAAGGCGATGACGTCGTCGAGCTGCGAGCATTCGCAGAGGAACTCGTCTTTCTTGAGGGAGAAGCCGATGAAGCCGTCCTCGCGATTGACGAAGAGCTTTTCCGTGGGGAGAGCGACTTCGGCAGCTTTGATTGTCTCGAAACTTTCGATACGGGTGCGGCGTTCGCGTCCTTTGCCGTATTTCTCCTTGAGGTTTTCGAAGTAGGCGGTGGCGAATTTTGTGAGTGACTTGAGGTTCCGCTTGGTGGCGCGGATTTCTTTTTCGGTTTTCTTGATTTCGTCGTTTGCCTTGAAGGAGTTGTATTTGGAAATCCGTTTGATGCGAATCTCGGTGAGGCGGGCGACATCTTCGTCTGTGACTTCGCGTTTGAGGGTGGGTTTGAAGGGATCGAGTCCTTTGTGGATTTCGGAGATGACGGCGTCCCAGGTTTCGCACTCTTCGATGCGGCGGTAGATGCGTTCCTCGATGAAGATGCGTTCGAGGGAGTCGAAGTGCCATTTTTCCTCGAGTTCGGCGAGCTTGATTTCCAGCTCGAGTTTGAGGAGTGCTTTGACGTTGTCGGCTGAACGGCGAAGCATTTCGCTGACGCCGATGAAGAGCGGTGTATCATCTTCGATGATACAGGCGTTAGGGGCGATAGAGACTTGGCAGTCTGTGAAGACATAGAGTGCGTCGATGGTGGCCTGCGCGTCTGAGCCCGGGGGGAGAGTGATTAGAATCTCGGCTTTTTCCGATGTGTTGTCCTCGATCTTCTTGATCTTGATCTTGCCTTTGGAATTGGCAGAGAGAATCGAGTCGATGAGAGAGCCGGTGGTGCAGCCGAAGGGAATTTCTCGGATGACGATCTGGTATTTGGATACGATGTCGAAAACGGCGCGTACGAGGACGCGGCCTCCGCGCAGGCCGTCGTTGTAGTTCGTGAAGTCGGCTACGCCGCCTGTTTCGAAATCTGGATACAGTTCGAATTCGTCGCCGTTTAGGTGGTAGATGGCGGCGTCGATGATTTCGTTGAAGTTGTGGGGAAGGATCTTGCAGGCGAGGCCGACGGCGATGCCTTCTGCTCCTTCGGAGAGGAGGAGGGGGAATTTGACGGGGAGGTTGGTTGGCTCCTTGTTGCGGCCGTCGTAGGAGAGCTGCCACTTGGTGGTCTTGGGGTTGAAGACGACGTCGCGGGCGAAGGGGGAGAGGCGGGCTTCGATGTAGCGGGCTGCTGCTGCGCCGTCGCCGGTGAGGGTGTTGCCCCAGTTTCCTTGGGTGTCGATGAGGAGGTTGCGCTGGCCCATGCCGACCATGGCGGAGTAGATGGAGGCGTCGCCGTGCGGGTGGTAGCGCATGGAGTGGCCGACGACGTTTGCGACCTTGTTGTAGCGGCCGTCGTCTAGCTCTTTGAGGGAGTGCATGATGCGGCGCTGCACGGGCTTGAGGCCGTCGAGCAGGGCGGGCACGGCGCGGTCTAGGATTACGTAGGAGGCGTACTCGAGGAACCAGTTTTGGTAGGAGTTGGCGAGGGGGGCCTTGGCGTTGCCTGATTTTTCCTCTGTTTCTGCGGGGACGAGTTCTGTGGAGGCGTCGTCTGGCTCGTTGTCGAAATCTAGGTGGTCTTGGGTGTCGTCTGACATTCTGGGAGGGAACGGAAAAATTGGTGGGTGCGGCGTGGCGCGAGCGCCAGCCCTACGGCTGTTTAGCTGGCTTCTTCTTCGATGAGGTCTTTTTCGACCTGGAGGTTGCCGATGATGAACTCTTGGCGTTTCGGCGTGTTCTTGCCCATGTAGAACGAGAGGAGCTCGTCGATGTTGTGAAGGTGCGCCATGGTGACGTGTTCGAGCTTCATGTCGGGTCCGATGAAGGTAGCGAACTCGTCCGGGGAGGCTTCGCCGAGGCCTTTGAAGCGGGTGATTTCGGCGGCTTTGCCAAGGTTTTTAAGGGCGCGATCCTTTTCCTTCTGGTTGTAGCAGTAGATGGTTTTCTTCTTGTTGCGAACGCGGAAGAGGGGGGTCTGGAGGATGTAGAGGTGTCCTTGCCGGACGAGGTCGGGGAAGAACTGGAGGAAGAAGGTGAGCAGGAGCATGCGTATGTGCATGCCGTCGACGTCGGCGTCGGTAGCGATGACGACTTTGTTGTAGCGCAGGGTGTCGAGTCCGTCTTCGATATCGAGGGCGGACTGGAGGCAGTTGAACTCGTCGTTTTGGTAGACGATCTTCTTGCTAAGACCGAAGGCGTTGAGCGGTTTTCCTTTTAGCGAAAAGACGGCTTGGGTGTTGACGTCGCGGGTCTTGGTGATGGAGCCGCCGGCGGAGTCGCCCTCGACGATGAAGAGGGTGGCGTCGTCCGCCTGCTTGTGTCGGCTGTTGAAGTGGGCGCGGCAGTCGCGGAGCTTCTTGTTGTGAAGGTTGACCTTTTTGGCCTTTTCGCGGGCCAGTTTGCGGATGCCTGAGAGCTCCTTGCGCTCCTTTTCCGAGGAGACGATCTTCTGCTGGATGGCTTTGGCTGTTTCCGGATAGCGGTGGAGGTGGTCGTCGAGCTCCTTCTTGATGAAGGAGTTTACGAAATTTCGGATGGAGGGGCCTTTGGGGGCTATGTTTTGGGAGCCGAGCTTGGTCTTGGTCTGGGACTCGAAGACGGGCTCCTGCACGCGTACTGAAATAGCGGATACGATGGAGGTGCGGACGTCGGCGGGGTCGTAGTTTTTGTTGAAGAACTCGCGGATGGTTTTGACGATGGCTTCGCGGAAGGCGGCTTGGTGGGTGCCTCCCATGGTGGTGTGCTGGCCGTTGACGAAGGAGAAGTAGTCCTCGCCGTAGTGGGTGCCGTGGGTGATGGCTACCTCGATGTCTTCGCCTTTTAGGTGGATGATCGGGTAGAGGATATCGCCGGAGAGGTTGTCCTGGAGGAGGTCCTTGAGGCCGTTTTCGGATTTGAAGGTTTCTCCGTTGAGGGAGAGGGTGAGTCCGGTGTTGAGGTAGGCGTAGTTCCAAAGCATGGCCTCGACGAATTCGAGGCGGTACTTGAAGTTCTTGAAAATGGAGTGGTCGGGGACGAATTCGACGTAGGTGCCGTTTTTTTCGTCGGTCTTGACCTGACGGCTTTCTTTGGCGAGCTCGCCATGCTCGAAGGTGGCCTTCTTGGTTTTTCCCTCGCGGTAGGCGGAGGCGACAAAGGATTCGGAGAGGAAGTTGACGGCTTTGGTGCCGACTCCGTTGAGTCCGACGGACTTTTGGAAGGTTTCTGAGTCGTACTTGGCTCCGGTGTTGATGACGGAGACGCAATCGACGACTTTGCCGAGGGGGATGCCGCGTCCGAAGTCGCGCACGGTGACGGTCTCGTCTTGTATCGTAATGTCGATGCGCTTGCCGTGTCCGGAGGTGTGCTCATCGATCGAGTTGTCGATGATCTCTTTGATTAGGACGTAAATGCCGTCGTCTGGGGAGGAGCCGTCTCCCAGCTTGCCGATGTACATGCCCGGTCTGAGGCGGATGTGTTCACGGGGACTGAGGGATTTGATGCTCGACTCGGTGTAGTTCGATTCTGCCATCGGGGCAGATAGGAACGGGAGGGAAAGGGGAGATCAAGCGAGAAAATGGAAGAGTGAAAAGTGAGAGGGGAAAAGTGAAACGGAGCGCGGGGGCTATCGCTTGAGGCGTTTCACCATGGGGATTTCGTAGTCTTCGTCTTCGTCGATGGAGCAACTGGAGCCGGCGTCGAACTGGAATCCCTGACTTAAGTAGAAGCCGACGGCGGAGCCTGTGGGGGTGGTGGAAACGAAGAGTTGTTCGGCTCCGGAGGCTTTGGCGGAGTCTTCGAGTTCGAAGTAGAGCGACTTGGCTATGCCGCTTAGGCGGTATTCAGCGCTTACATACATGGCGATGACTTGATCGACGCCGTCGCGGATGCCGTGCTTGATCATGGCTATGCCGGTCATGTTTTCGCCGTCGAACGCTCCGAAGGCCTCGGCCCCGGCGTTCAGCTCGTTTTTCCACCAGCTAAGCAGTTTGGTCCAGAAGGCGGGATCGCTGGAGACTTCAACCGAATCGTCGTAGGCTTCGAGTTCATCGCCGGCGGGCCGATACATTTTTTCGACGCTTTCGGAGAGGTCAATCTGGTGGACCTTTTCGAGGTCCTTCGCAGAGAGTTTTCTGAATTCGATTTGGATCATGAGTGGAATTGGGGTGAAGAGAAGTGGGTTGGTAAGCGCTTGCAAGAAGATTAACCAAACGGTAACGCAGCCTAATGATTCTCCCGGTAGAAGACGAATTCAGCGATATTTTGAGCAAGGCCCAGAAGGGGCAAGGGATCAGCACGGAGGTTTTGGCCGAGCGTTGCGGCGTGAGCGAGAGCAAGATCCGCGACGCGCGCAGGGGAGAGTTTGACGAGGCGGCCGCTAAAGCGATCGCCAGTGAACTCGGGCTCAATGTGGAGGCGGTTTTGCGGATCGCGAAGGGCGATTGGCGGCCAGCGGATGTGGGAGAATTCGAGGGTTTCGCTTTGGTTTGCAGCGCGTTTTACGATTGGCAGGTGAATGCCTATGTGGCCTGGGATACTGATTCGGGGCGAGCGGTCGCTGTGGACGCCGGCACGGATGCGAAGCCGATGATCGAGCTGCTGGAAGGAAAGGGTTTGGAGCTGGATGCGATTATTCTGACGCATGCGCATCGGGATCATTTCGAGGGTGTGGGAGCTTTGAGGAAGCGTTGGCCGGCGGCTCGCGTTTTTCTGAGTGGAAAGGAAGATGCGATCCCGTATGAGACGGAGGCGATAGAGGAGGGGTTTCGATTCGAGCTGGGCTTTCTATCTATCGAGGGCTTTGATACGCCGGGACATACGGGGGGCGGGATGACGTTCTTAATCAGGGGCTTGTCCCGGCCGGTAGCGGTGGTGGGCGACGCTTTGTTCGCGGGGTCGATGGGCGGGGCGAACGTGTCCTACGAAGCGGGGCTGGAGTCGGTTCGGCGGATATTGTCGCTGAGCGAGGAAACGGTGTTAGCTCCCGGGCATGGGCCCCTGACGACCGTATTGGAGGAGCGGGCGATGAATTGTTTCGCTGCTTCATCCTTGCCTTGGAATTCGAGCGAAACCTAGATTCTCGGCATGTCAGACGCGAAGCGTACTCCTCTCTATGATTTCAATGTAGCCAATGGCGGGCGGATGGTCGATTTCGCCGGCTGGGAGATGCCGGTACAGTACGAGAGTATCGTGGAAGAGCACAAGGCCACGCGGACAGCGGCCGGCTTGTTTGACGTGAGCCATATGGGCGAGGTGACGGTTAAGGGTCCTCAGTCGGAGGCGTTTCTGAACTACGTGCTGACCAACGACGTTTCGACGATGGACGACGGCAAGGCGCTCTACAGCCTTATGTGTCAGCCCGATGGGGGCGTGGTGGACGACCTGCTTGTCTACCGGATGGCGGAGGGCTCCTATCTGCTTTGTCTGAACGCGGCGAACGCGGTGAAAGATGTGGCTTGGCTAGAGAAGGAGGCTGCTAATTTCGAGGTGGAGCTAGTCGACGTATCCGAAAAGTACGGACTGGTTGCCCTGCAGGGTCCGAAGGCCTTCCCGATATTGAAAGGCCTGAGCTCGGTGGATCTTTCGGGGCTTGGCTACTATCGGTTCGTGCAAGGCGAGATCGCTGGGATCTCCTGCATTATCAGCCGCACCGGTTATACGGGCGAAGTGGGCGTGGAGCTTTTTGTGGCGGCGGAAAAAACCGCTGAGCTAGCGGAGGCCTTGTTTGACGCTGGCAAGGCGGATGGTCTGGTTCTAGCTGGCCTTGGGGCTCGCGATAGTTTGCGGCTTGAGGCTGGGTATTCACTTTACGGACACGAGATCGATGAGAAGATAGGACCGGTCGAGGCTGGTTTGATGTGGACCGTAAGTCTCAAGAAGCCGTGCGATTTTATTGGTAAGGAGGCGATTCTCTCGAAAAAGCAGAGCGGTCCTGCGCAAAAGATCGTGTTTTTCAAGACAGGCGGGCGTCGTATCGCCCGTCCCGGAACGGAGGTCGTATCCGGCGGCGCTGCTGTGGGGACGGTGGTTTCCGGGACCTTTTCGCCGATTTTGAACGAGGCAATTGGCTCGGCTTTGGTGGACGCCGCTGTCGCGAAGTCTGACGAGCTTGCGGTTGATCTCCGTGGCAAGGCGTTCCCGATCGAGCGGGCGCGGCCGCCCTTTCTGCCTTTGAATCCGCAGGCCTGATTTATCGGATTTCGATCTTGTCCGTTGGTGGCAGGCGTCTGATTATGCGAAGCTCTTAACGATTTTCCTCTTATTTAATCTATACCTAGCATTTCTATGAGCATCCCCGCTGACCTTAAATACACGAAAGACCACGAATGGCTGAAACTCCTCGATGGTGATGAGGCGTTAATGGGCATAACGGATTTTGCCCAGAACAGTCTTGGCGACATCACTTTTGTAGAGGTACCGGAAGTGGGAGACAGTTTCTCCGCGGGAGAGAGTTTCGGAGTTGTCGAATCTGTGAAGGCGGCCTCCGACTTATACATGCCGGTGGATGCGGAGGTGATCGAAGTGAACGAGTCCTTGGAGGATTCGCCCGAGAGCGTGAATTCTTCGCCGTATGAGGCAGGATGGATCATGAAGATCAAAATCGCCGATAGCGCATCTCTAGAGGAACTCCTCGACGCGAAGGCCTACGAGGAGATCGCGAAGGACTAGTTTCTCAGGTCGAACGAATTTCTAAAACGAAGCCCGAGGCTGTTAGGCCTCGGGCTAATTGTTGGTTGGACAAGGGCTACCTTTGTTTTTTTGCTGTTATTTATCTTTGAATACAAAAGCTTGGGATAGCTTAACTTTTACAGGGCGATTGTTTTTGGTGGGCGGTTGGAATCTCCACTGCGAGAGGGCGTCTTGCGTTGCGAGAAGCATGCCTAGATCCGGTTCGCCATCGGTTTCGCTAAGGGCGGGGATCCTTACCTGACCAGCTTCGTCGATGTAGAATGTGAAGACCGCGCGAGTGCCGTCGTGCTTTTGGATTACGTCTTTAGGTATGCTAGGGCTTGGCTGGGCTATGGGGTAGGGTGCTGTATCCAATTCTTTGATATCTGATAGCTTGCTAGCTTCTGACCTAAAACCTGTTAGCTGATTTAAGCGAACGTTCAGCACGGATGTCGGTAGATCGAAGCTAACGACGCTGCCGCGGGATTCGAAGTGAATATTCAGGTGGTTAACGACTGAGCGGTTCTCGCCGTTGATGTAAGGTGGCGAAAAACGCCAGCTGTCGATCACTCTTTCTACTGATTCGGTGAATTCAGGGTGAGTAGACTCGATGACGATCCAATCGCGAAGTTCGCCATCGTGGTCGATATCCATCGCGATCTTTACGTCCCCCTCGAGATATCCGTCTGCAATGAGCGAGTTGGGGAAGTGCGGCATTTTTATGACTTCGATGTTCAAGTCGACGCCGTATTCGTGAAACTCGAATTTTTGGGGTCCCGCGTGCGCAAGGCTGATTGCAAGCCCGGACAGGATGCAGGCGCTTAATAGTGTTCTTACCAATTTCATTTTTTGTCCTCGTTTGAGATTGTTATGTGAAATGTAACTGGGCCCAATTTGTCTACGTCTGCGGGATTAAGGGCACTTCACGAAATGTAGTCTAAATCGACCTACAAGAGTGCCGATTTTTTCTGAATGTAAAATTTGGGCATAAAAAAATCCCGTCGAAAGCGACGGGATTAGAAACGGAAAAGATGTATTAGTTTTTAGAATACTCTTTTTACTCGAGAGATCCTACATAGCCCTTTTTCTTAAAACGAAAGGGCAGAGCTGTGCGCGCCACTACGGGGACTCCATTGCGTCTAGGAGGTTCGAATTTCCACTGGAGCAGGGCCTCTTGGGCGATGATGAGCAGGCGTTCGTCCACTTCGTCGTCCGCTTCTCTGAGGGTGGGGATGCGAACATTTCCGTCGGTATCGATATAGAACTCGAAAACGGCGTTTACTAGATTTCGATCTTCGAGAAGCTCTACGTGGAAGGCTGGCTTTTCGATGTGGGTTGGAATGAGGATGCTGTCCAATTCCTTGGGTGTGTAGGTGCGGTACGCGTCTTCGTAGTCTGTGAATGTGCCTAGTTGGGTTTGTATGTTTTCGTATCCGGAAGTCTCGTACACGACGCCTGATCCGCGCTTGAATTTTACTTTCACGGTACTGACGATGGCGGCGGTTTCTCCTCCTAGTAGAGGAACGGAGTACTCCCAATCTGGGAGTACACGTTCGACAGCTTCCGCGAAATCGAGATGTGATGCTTCCAGCAGCAAGTAGTCTGCGAGCTCTCCGAATTGGTTGACGTAGATAGCGAATATAGCGGTCCCTTCGTCGTAGCCTTTTCGCCTTAGGGTCATAGGAAAGATGGGATCCTTGCTTTCGTGAATGACGAAAATGACCTGGGATTCGGAGTGGGCGCGATAGCGTCGTACCTCCTCGTCGGGAGCGGCGAGAGCATTTATGCCAAGTCCGAGGACCAGAGTTGTTATGACGATTTTAAGCGTACGTTTCATGTTTAAGAAAACTCGCGAGAGGATTGAGCGCGTCGCACGAGTAGAATCATGAAACGGCTTACTCCTGAGCAAGCCGTATCCCTTCAATTGGCAATTATTTGAAGGGTTGCCAGTTATTCTTGCGTATGCGAAAGTGTCGAATGCCTGCGTTTCGGGCGTTCTCTCCCATTTTCTACCCAATACGACGATGTCCAAGGACCAATCTATCGATAAGCTGCTGAACCACTGGAAAGACGATTTTCAGGCGGACCCGTATCTTTCCTCTCGCGTGAGATCGGAAGCGGCTCGTAGGCAGACAATAGAAGGTAAGCGGGGCGACAGTGTAGCCATATGGATTGGGAACGCCTTTTCGCGCCCAGGACTTGCTGCCTGTTTTGCGGCGGTATTCATGCTCGTGGGCATGGGGGTTTCTCAACTCCTCAACCAAGGTGTCGTACGCGATAGCGACGAGCTTACGTTTAGCTATCGGCTTTCTATCGATCCTCTCTATCGCTTGCAGGCGATGGCGGGCGCGGATGAGTTTACGAATCGCTCAGTGGTCCCGGCGCGACATAAATCTCAGGAAGCTCCTGTTCTGTTGGCAGGTCTAGGCTGGCTGCAGGGTCAGCTCGATCTTTCGAAGCCGCAGTACGAGCGAGTCACTGCTCTTCATGGAGACTATGAGGTGGCGTTTGACGAGCTGTTTGCTCAGCTTCTCGAGAGCCATCGGGCTTACCGGGCTTTCGACAAGAAGAGAATGGATAGCGACGTGATCGACTATTTTCAGTTGTACGAGTTGCTGCAGACGCAGAAGCAACTGAGTGAAGAGTCGGCTCGTCTCACCGAGGAGCTTCTTGGCAAGGTAGAGCAAGTCATAGAACCGTCGCAACGCGATCGGTATCGCGAGTTGCTCGACAGCATTTACCCCAGTTTCTCTTTTCGAGAAAAAAAGACAACGGATGCGTAAGATCGGGGCAAACGATCATGAGCTTATGCGTGGCTTGATTCGCGAGGATCCAGGTTCGCTTGAGAGCATCATCGAAAAGTGGGAACGCCCCCTTTACTCGTTTGCTTATCGCTACACTCAGAACGAGTTCGCGACGCGGGAGATTGTGCAGGAGACCTTTGTTCGTGTATTCACAAAGCGCGAACGGTACAATTTCGATTATCCCTTGTCGTCCTGGATCTTCACGATCGCCGCGAACCTCTGTAAGAATAAGGCTCGGTGGCATAAGCGGCATCCGGAGGTTTCCTTAGAAGCTTCGCTAGGCAACGGCGGCGAAGAGGGGGAGCGAAGCATGATGGACGTTATTTCTTCGGAAGGGGAATTGCCGGCGGAATCGATAGAGAAGCTAGAAGAGCTCGACATGCTGAAGCAGGCGGTGATGGGCTTACCCCACGATCTGAGGACGGCGGTGTTGCTGCATCACTACGAAGACCTAAGCTATAAGGAGATCGCCGAGGTGGTCGGTTGTTCAGTGAGAGGGGTGGAAACCAGGCTCTATAGGGCTCGTAAGCTTCTTCGCGTGCGTATAAGCCAAATAGCTGAGCGCGAAGAGGAGGCTCAAAAAAAAACGGCTCCGTTTAGTTCGGAAGCCGTTCATCGAGTGTTTTCAAACGCGGTCTGCTAGCTAGAAAAGCGGGCTGAATCCGAGCCGAACTTTCTTTCGGAGCACGATACATTCGGCTTCGATCTTTGTATTCGTGGAGAAAATACGCTTACGTAGACAATTCTCTCGGGCTCCTTCTTGGAGGAGCGATTCAATACTGGCCTCCTCGATAATCGAGCGCTCTCTTGCGGAAAGTTGTCCGTGGAAGGTGAAACGAAATTCGAGGCCGTGCGAATGGGGAGCGGCTTCGATTTTCAGTTCGTCCAGCTCGCGGCAGTAGCTGGCGATGAGGGTAAGGTCATCAGCAAATTCAACGAGTTTGAGCGAGGCTTGCTCGTCCAGGTTTTCTTTGACGCCGCTGGCTGTGATGCGATTTGTGAATCCGTAGGATAGGCCGATACTTGGAAGGCGTTCTGCGGCCCATGCTTTAAGAGCGTGCGGGCTCGAGAGGCTGGCGATGCGCGTGGCGTTGGCGTAGCGCTCATGTTCGTCGAGAAAGAGGTCCAGCGTTTCGTCGACGGTTGCAGGAGCTTCCGTTGCGAGTCGGTCGGAGAGTCCGCGAAGTACTCGGCCAAGCGGTATCGAGTCCAGTTTTGGAGTCGGACTGGTGAGAGAGGTGAAGCCTCCCGGTTTTGGAAAGTCTAGCATCATAGAAGTGAACAGGTTGGAAATGTTGTGATTGAGGCTCTGACTGTCGCGGTGTATCCGATACCGAAGGACAGTTAGGGCGCATCAATCTTATCTTATAGTATCGACCAATTGCTAGAGGGGGAGCTGTGTTTCCCTATTAAAAAAAGTATAAAGAATCGCTGGTGAGGCGGGAGTTAGGTGTGGAATGCGAATCTCGAAGCGAAAAATCTCTGAGGGCGAATGAAAGCTACTCACGAGTCCTGCGGATAGCGCTTATGAGCATGGAGCTTACAGCCTAGGAGGCGCGTCGGGTTTATTCACGGAAGCACCCAGGGTTTTGCGGGAAGAATGAAAAATCGCCCGAAAGCGTAAATCGTTTCGCTATCTCTGGACGCAAAGAGGCCGCAGCGCGAAACACTGCGGCCTCGTCGAATGAGTGGCTTGTCAGCGTAGATTCAGGGCTCTGGCGATATCGGCTATCGACCAGGCGGAAACGCCGGAGTCGTCGTGGATACCGTAGAATATGCCCAGTGGATACCGCGGGGAAGCTTCGAGGTCGATCGCTACGCCATCGTCTTCGTAGATAGCTTCCGCGTCCTTGAAGGTGAGGTTGGTATCAACGCTGAATCCAGTGAGCGCTTCGCTGTAGGCGCCGAGGCATTACTGCCAAACCAGTTCGATACCCTTGATCTTGGTGGTCTCGCCGTTGATTGGACGTGTCAACTCGTACTCGACGCCGCTGATCGTAACGTCAGTATCCGCATCGTAGATGAAGGAGTCGATGTTCTTGTAGAAGAAGTTAGCGGAGAAGAGACCGAGCTTATCGTTGTAGCGTTCGATCGAGAGATCGAAGTTGGTCGATTCGTATGGGTCCAGGTACGGGTTGCCGCTTGAGATTTCTTCTTCGATGATGTCACGCTGGCTAGACGCGGAAGAGTCGCTGAATTTCGGTCGGGCGATCGTGTTGGAAACTGGTGCGCGAACGATAGTGTTTTGATTTACGTCGTATCGAGTATTCAAGGACGCCATGATATCGCTGTAGCTGTCGGAAAATGATTGTGGGTTGAAGGACGCTTCTTCCTCTTCATCGAGTAGGCCGGCGAACAGTTTTCCAGCGTTGGGCTTCATAGCTAGTACAAGTTTGTTTTTGATTGTCGGCGGTGCGCCGCAAACGGGATGCACATGAGCGCGGGCAAGCTCTGTCAACACGGATGGAAAGGTGTCACTGTCTTGTTTCGCAGCCGTTATGAGCCTGTGACTTTTAGCGTATTTGAAAGTCCGATCCCTAGGGGATTTGCCTTTACAAAAGGGGACTTATGGCTGTCTATCTGCAGCTTCCCCACACCTGTTTGTCTTTCTCGTAGAGAGCAGACGGTCCAAACGCATTATCCTCTAGAATATGGCAGACTCCCGATCTGAAAAGGCGAGCAACGACACCGCCTTGAGATTTTATCGCGACGTGCTCGGACTCGAGCGACTTCACTACGGAATTTGGAACGATGGCGACGAGCTGACGTTCGAGGCTTTGAAAGAGGCTCAGGAGCGGTACGAGAATTTTTTGCTCGATAGTATTCCTGTGGGGAGCGGAAAGGTGCTGGACGTCGGTTGCGGCACAGGAGAGATGTGCGTGAACCTGCAGAAGCGTGGCTACGACGTGGAAGGGCTTTCGCCCGATCGGAATCAGAAGCGCTATTTTGCGGAGAAGCTGATGGTGCCGTTCCACCATTCGAAATTCGAAGATTTCGAGCCTGAGGCGGGGAAGTACGACTGCATTATCATGAGCGAGTCGTGTCAGTACATCCCGATGAAGCGGGTTTTCGAGAATGCGGCGGTGGCTTTGAAGTCAAGCGGGCATCTGATGGTGTGCGACTATTTCGTAGTCGATCACGGTGCGGGTATTCTCTCTAACAGCGGGCATGATCGTGAGTCCTTTCTCAAGTGCGCGGAGGATGCTGGGTACAAGGTGATAAAGCACCGTGACATCACGAAGGAAGCGGCGCGGACGCTTGATATGGGAAAGCAGATCGCGGATCGGATATTGATGGCAGTGGATATTTTCACGGAGCGTTTTCGCGAGAAGCATGGGGTTTGCTACAAGTTCGTGAAGTGGCTTTTCCGCAAGAAGATCGCGAAGATGGAGAACCAGTTGCCACTGCTTGATTCCAAGCGCTTCAGCGAGGTCAAGCGCTACGAGTTCTTCCTTTTTCAAAAGGCGTAGTTCGTATTTGAGATAAGCGAGGGGAGCTGTAGGGTTTCTGCCATGATAATCCCAAAGTCACCGAAGCTTACTGATGCTCAGTTAACGGAAATCCGCTCCATCGTGGGGGATTTCAATTGTTCGATCCAGGTGATCGAGGGGGCTGGGCAGAACGTGTATGCGATTGTTGGAGACGAGCGGCATGAGCTGATGATCAATCGTATCGAGGGGCTAGCCTATGTCGATCGGGTTGATACGATTCAGTCGCCGCATAAGCTACTGGACGTTCGGTCGGAGCTGAAGAATCATCGGGTGGTATTTGGTGGCGTAGAATTGGGCAAGGAGCTGCTTCTCATTGGCGGTCATTGCACGGTGGATCCGAACGATGCGAATAAGTTTTTCGAGACGGCCGACGCTTTGAAGGAGGCAGGAGTGCACGCTTTGCGCGGTGGGGTGTGGAAGCCGCGAACGAATCCGTACTCTTATCAGGGCGACGTGAAGGCGCTGGATGTATTGATGGAAGCTTCTCAGCGAACGGGCTTGCCGGTGAACGCTGAGGTAATGGACGAGGAGCAGCTCGACATCGCGCTCGATGCGGGAGTGCATATGCTGCAGATCGGCACGCGCAATGCGTTGAACTATTCCTTGCTGCGCCAGGTCGGGCAAAAGGTGGCCGGGCGGGACACGGTAGTGCTGCTTAAGCGGGGGCGACACATGGGGCCGGTCAACGAGTTCATTTCGGCGGCGGAGTACATAGTGAATTTTGGGAACCCAAACGTGGTGCTCTGTCCGCGCGGCACGTTGCCGGGTCTCGAGGGGTATCGGAACCAGCCTGACGAGAGCATTACGCCTTTGCTGAAGGAGAAGACTTGGGCGCCTGTGGTGGTCGATCCGTCTCATTCTGTTGGCAAGGCGATGTATGTGGAGTCTTGCAGTATGGCGGCGGTGGCTTACGGGGCGGACGGGCTTTGCATCGAGTCGCATTTGGATCCGGTGAGCGGTTTGGGCGACGATCCGAAGCAGGCGATTACGCCGGAGGCGTTCAAGAGCTTGGCGGAGAAGTGTCGGGCGATTTGGAAGTTGAAGCGCGGCTAGTCGAGGATTCGGGGAAGTGTTTCGTTCCAGTGCCGATTGGGGGTGTTTCGAGTTCGGGCTTGTCGGGATTGCGGGGCTTCGGTCATGCTGCGCGGCATGGAAGATTCGCTTGATGCGAGAATAGCGTTCGGAAAAGAGTTAGTAACGGAGCAGGTGGAGTATTTCGCGGCTCAGTTTGGCGATGTGGCGAGCGAGTGGAAGTTCGATGGATCGCGGGTGACGGAGGCGGATATTCATTTGTCTCACGTTTTTGCGGACGCGATAGGCGAGGCGTTTTCCGACGACCAGTTTTTTAGCGAGGAGTTGGACCATGGGGACAAGCCGATCCCGGTGAAGAAGGGCTTTGCTTGGTTGCTTGATCCTATTGACGGGACCAACAATTTCGCTCGCTCGATTCCGAACTGCTCGATCTCGCTCGCTTTGCTGAAAGATGGAGACCCAGTTTATGGATACGTCTACGATCATGGAACGCGGAAGCTGATTCATGGAGGAGAGAAGCAAGGCTTGTGGATTGGTGACCAGAAGGTGAAACGTTCTGAAACAGACATAACTGGGCATAGTCTTATCGCCACGCAAACGTTGGCTGACGATGACGCGATTCGCGATGACGACGCGTTGAGAATGGCTTTCAAGCTTCGCGCCTTTGGAAGCAGCGCGATTCATATGGCGTATGCTGCGCTAGGCTGGCTGGATGGTGTGATCGCTCACCGAGTGAAGGCGTGGGATATCGCGGGTGGGATGCCACTGCTAGCGGCTGTGGGAGGAAGTACCCGATTTTTCGATACGAAGGTTTTTCCGATGACTGAATTCTCGTCGAAAGCGGAAGGGTTTTCGCATATCGCTGGCGACGAGGCTCTGTGCGACGCGATTGAGAAGACAATCGGAAAGAAGACGCAGTTTCGCTGGTAGTTAGGAAATGCGGTCCGTTTCGGCTTAGAAGCTCCAGATCATGGGGATCAAGGTCACCGCGATGACAAAGCAGATGGCGTTCAGCGGGGCGCCGACCTTGATAAAATCGGAGAAGCGGTAGCCACCCGCTCCGTAGACGTAGGTGTTGGTCTGGTAGCCGATAGGGGTTGAGAAGCTGGCCGATGCGGCAATGGCGACGGTCATGAGGAAGGGCTTCATATCGACGCCGAGCGTTTGGGAGATGCCGATGGCGAGGGTTGCCATCAGGACGGCTGCGGCGTTGTTGGAAAGGATCTCGGTGAGGATATTTGTCAAAACGTAGAGACAGGCGAGCATCACGTAGGGTCGAAGTTCTTCCGTGGTGAAGAAGGTAACGCCTGAGATGAGACGGTCCGCCATCCAGGTGGACGCTCCGGTTTCCGACATGGCCATGCCTAGGCTGAGCATCCCGAAGATGATGAAGATGATATTCCATTGGACGGCGGCGTAGCCGTCTTTGGGGCGAATGCAATTGGTGACGAAGAGGAAGACGACGGCGACGACGGCAGCGACTTCGATGCGGGCGAATCCTGTGGAGGCGCAGGCGACGACGCCAGCAATGGCTCCGAGGACGGCGAGACTTTTTCGCTTTTCGGTTTTCGAAGGAACGGCGCGGTTCTCCATGAGGATGATATCTTCGCTGCCGCTCATGTTCTGGATGGCTTCTTCGGTGCCGAGCAAGAGTAGGGTGTCGCCGAATTCGAGCGTTAAGGTGCCGAGCTGGTCGCGCAGGTTCTTGCCGTTCCGATGGATGGCGAGGACTACAAGGCGGTAGCGCTGGCGGAAGTTGACCTCTTCGAGCGTCTTGCCGAGGATCTCGGAGTTGGGACCGAGGATGCCTTCGACGATGAGGCCTTCGTGAGCGTTGATGTGCTCGAGGCCGAGCTCGCGCTCGGCGGCGAGGTCGATGCCTTCGATGCTGCGGGCCTTGGCGAGTCCGGAAGCGCGACAGGCGAGGAAGAGGCGGTCACCTTCGAGAAGGGAAACTTCCTGCATGCGGCCTTGGAGGGAGACGCCGGAGCGGACGAGGTCGATGACGCGCATGCCGCTGGTGCGTTTGAATCCGGCTTCTTTGAGGGTTTTGCCGATGGCGTTTGATCCAGCGTTGATGAAGGCTTCGGTGATGTATTCGCGGCGTTCCTCTTCGCTTAGTATGGACGTCAAGGTTTCGCGCCAGGGAAGTAGTTTGTTTCCGAATACGAGAATGTAGAACAATCCCGCGAGGAAAACTGGAATGCCTACGAATGCGAATTCGAACATGGTGAGCGGTTTCTCTCCGGCGCTTTCTGCGATACCGCTTACTATGATGTTGGTGCTCGTTCCGAGAAGCGTGCAGGTGCCGCCTAGAATGGAAGCGTAGGAAAGGGGGATGAGGACTTTGGATCCGGCGACGCCAATCTTGTTAGAAAGAGAAAGCACGATCGGGAGCATCACGACAACGACCGGGGTGTTGTTGATGAAGCCTGAGACGATGCCTGCTATGAGCATAATGACTAGCAGGAAGGGGCGATAGTTGAGGCGGCTGAGTCCTTGGAGGGATTGGCTCATCGTGGCGATGACGCCTGTCTTCTCTAGAGCCGCGCTGAGGATGAACATGGCTCCTACGGTGATTGGGGCGGGGTTTGCGAAAACGGAGAAAGCCTTTTCGGAGCTCAAGGTGCCGCTAGCTATCAGAATTGCAAATACCGAGAGGGCAGTGACGTCCGCCGGCAGCTTTTCCCATACGAAGCTAGCGAGAGCCAGTATGAGGATGGCGAATACGAATGCAATTTCCCAGGTCATCGGAAGAGTGGTAAGGTGGGATAGATTTAACTCGGCCTAAGCCTTTGGTCAAGCGGCAGGCGCTTGTTGGAACCAGACGTAGAGGAAGAAGTAGACGAGCACCCCAGTGACTGAAACGTAGAGCCAGATCGGGTAGGTGATACGGGCCCATTTCTTGTGAAGCTCGCGGCGGTCTTTGATGCCCAAGTAAGCGGTGCGGAGTACGAGGACGGGAATCGCCGCGGCTAGAATGATGTGAGTGATCAGCATCGTGTAGTAGACGTAGCGTATGGCTCCGACGCCGTTGAATGGAGTGTGTACTCCCTGAACCGCGATCTTGTGGTAGACATAGCCAACCAGAAAGACTGCCGAGACGATCAGGGCTGCTCCCATGAAGAAACGATGCAATTCTTCTTTGCGGGATTTGATGGAAACGAGCCCTGCCACGATGAGGACTGTGGCGATCGCGTTAAGGGAGGCGTTGAGAGCTGGAATGTCGCTGACGTTCATGGACGTGGCTAGAAGAGTATCCACCTGTCAAATACCAGAGCGAAGAGCACTGCGGGCAGGTAGAGTATCGAGTTGAAGAAAAGTTTTCGGGCGGCGGCGTCTCTGTTGCTCGCGGTGGCGAAGCTAATGGAGCGGGCGAGTATCCAGATACCGAATGCAGCGGCTACGATTGGATAGAGCCAGCTGCAGAGTCCGAGGAAAATGGGCAGTACGCTGACGACGAGCAGGGCGATTGCGTTGATGACGGCCCATGTCGAGGCTTTTCGTCCGCTAGGATCCACGACGGTGAGCATGGGAAATCCGGCGGATTCGTAGTCCTTACGGAAGGTCCACGCGATGGCCATGAAGTGGGGGATTTGCCAGAATGAAAGGATGCCGAATAGGATCCAGCCCAGGGGGGAAATCGAGCCTTCGGCTGCAGCCCAGCCGATGAGAGGAGGCAAGGCGCCGGGTAGGGCGCCGACTTCGGTTGCCCAGCGGGTCTTCAGTTTAAGCGGCGTATAGATGGCGATGTAGGTAAGGATGGTGCCGAATCCGAGGAGGCCAGCCAGCAGGTTGGCTCCGAAAGTAAGGGAGATGATGCCGACAATTGAAAGAGCGATGCCGAGCCAGAGAGCGTTGAAGGGAGTGACTTGACCGGCGGGCAGCGGGCGCTCGCGGGTACGCTTCATGAGAGCGTCGGTATCGCGCTCGATGTACTGGTTGAGCGTGGCGGCTCCAGCGGCGCAGAGGGCGGTGCCTCCGAGAAAGAAGACGAGCACGCCGACGTTTCGTTCCGGCAAGGCGGCGAGGTAGCCCACGAGGGCGGTGACCACGGATAGCAGGCTGAGGCGGGGCTTGGTCAGCTCGTAATAGGCGGACCAAGCGATGGCTTTGGTTTCGGTACTCTCAGACAAAGTAGCGGAAGGAGTCATATCGACTCGTTTTGATGGTTCGAGACTCACGCTTTTGCTGTTTGCCCGAAGGGTGAGGACTTGCCCGCTGAATCGCTGCAGGGAGCGGTGGCGACTGGGGTGGCGTCGAGTTTAGGCTTGAGGCTTCTGTACGTCATTGACCAGCAAAGAGCTAAGGTGAAGGCTCCGTTGAGCATATGCAAGGTCGTGACGTGCTCGTTGCGAACTTTCCAAATGACGAGGGCGCCGAGCAGGGCTTGCAGGAAAAGCAGACCGAGGAGGCTGGCGGCGGACTTACCCAATGCTTTTCGGCTGGAGGGTTCCCGCCAGACGCGGATGCAGTAGGCGACGATGGCGAGCGTGACGACGACAGCGCCGACGCGGTGGGCAAAGTGAATGCCGATGGCGAAGTTGAAGACTGGGGGAATGAGAGTTTCGTGGGGTGTGAGCGGAAAAGTTGGTATGGCCAGGCCGGCATGGGCGTGTCGCATGATGGCCCCGACAATGAGCTGGAGAACGGTAGCTCCGCAGGCGAGGTAGCCAAAGGTCGCGAGCGATGAAGCAGGCGTGGAGGCGAAGCCCGCGTTTCGCTCGATCCATGAGCGGCTCGTTGAAATGACGAAGGCGACGAGAAGGCAGAGGAAGAGCTGCGCGAGAGTGGCGTGGGCGACGGCGAAGGTTTGGGCGTAGAGATTGTGGTCGATGTCGAGGTTGAGGGCGTCGAGCTTGACGCGCAGTCCGCCGAGCAGACCTTGCGTGATGACGAGGACGACCAGCCAATTGCCCATTTTGCGAACGAGGGGGGCGGCTTTGGTGGCGTGGGCGAGAACGCAGAGCCCTATTGAGAGAAGTCCCATGACCATGCCGAGAAGGCGGTGGGAGTGCTCGGCGGCCATGTCTTTGTCTTGCAGCCAGCCTTCAGGGTTGATGGAGCCGTTTGAAAGGGGCCAGTCCAGAAAGGCCATTCCGGCGCGGATGGTGGTGGTGAAGCCGCCAGCGTAGAGTAGGAAAGTGATCCAGACGAGCGAAGCCAGACCGAACCAGAACAGTGCGGGCTGGTATCGGGGTATGAAAGGCTTGTCGGCTTTTGCTGGCATCTTTTTGGCGGATCGTTTGTCTACCTAGGCGTTATGACAAACGGACTCCTTCACCACTCGTTTTTTAGGATTAATCGGCTTACGAAAAGTACCCTTTTTCGAATGCTGCTGGTCGCGCTTGCCACGGCAGGGCTTCTGGGATGCGCTCAAAAAACCGAAAGTCAAGAAGATGAAAATGAGGAGGGTCACGCTCTATTAGGAGTGGTTCAGTCAGTGGACGCGGAGAATAACGCCATGACGGTGGCGCACGAGGAGATTCCTGATTTCATGCCGCCGATGACGATGGTGTTTCGGGTAGGTCCTGGAGACGTGAAGGTAATCAAGGCGGGCGATCAGATTCGGGCCCGCATGGTGCGTGACGAGGATGGGGGATTTCGCCTGATAAAGATTTGGAAAATCGACGACCAAGCCGCCATGGAGATGCGGAAGGTCAACAAGCAGTTGGCGGCGAAACTCGAGGAGCTCGGGTCCGGCTATTACGTGGGGGAAGGCGAGGCGTTTCCCGAGTTCGCTTTGCTCGACCAGTACGGGGATACGATTACGCCGGCGCGCTACGAGGGAAAGCCCTTCATGCTGAATTTCATTTTCACCCGTTGTACCGATGGCGAGATGTGTCCGCTCTCTACTTCCAAGATGGCCAGCTTGCAGAAGATGGCGGCGGAGCGCGGCTTGGACGATCTCGAGTTCATATCCGTGACGCTTGATCCGAAGTACGATACGCCTGGCGTTTTGCGGACTTATGCCGATGCATACGGAATCGATGGCGAGAATTTCCGCTTCGTAACAGGCGAGCGGGCGGCGGTGCGTCAGTTAATCAAGACCATGGCGCTAACGCACATCGAAACCGATGACGACATCATCCATTCTTTGGCGACCGTGCTGGTGGGGCGGGATCGCAAGATCGTGATGCGGTCCGTGAAAAAAGCCTGGGACCCGAACGCGTTTTTGGAAGCGGCAGCTGAGCTTTGATACCTGAGGCCAATTGTATAAATCAGGAAGCTAAGTGTGTCTACCTGTCTTGCCATCGTAGGCACCTACATTCTTTAATTGGACTTTATGCGAATCCTGAGGGTATTCATTTTTAGTAGCTCTATTCTTTGTTTGCCCTACTTGCATTGGGGACAAGTAGCCGGAGGCTTAATATTGCCTGAAGCGATTGGACAACCCGATTATAAAATAACCAAGACGTTTTCGGAGGTGAAGCCTCGGCGCCCGTTGCAGATGTTGATGGCTCCTGGAGACGAACGTTACATCTTTGCGGTTGAACGACTTGGTTCGTTGTTGAGAATCGACCTTGCAAATCCGTCGGCATCGCAACGAATAATCGAGATTGAAGATATCGTATCCGACTTCACGGGAGAGAGAGGATTCCTTTCGGCCGCATTTCATCCTGAATTCCCCGCTAAGCCGTATCTGTATTTGTATTACACGGTTATCGATAGTACGCCACAGGGAGATGGTGGATATATGAGACTGTCTCGAGTGTCGATCGACCCTGTCGACATGCTTGTCGATATGACGACTGAAGTTATCTATATCCACCAATACGACCCGATCTCGGAACATCAGGGAGGCACGATTTGTTTTGGTCCAAATGACGGTTATCTCTATTTGGGATTCGGAGATGGAGGCAAAGGAGTTGGCGCTCGAGAGAATACTCAGCAGATAGATCAAAATTTTTTCGGGGCGGTTATAAGAATAGATGTAGACGAAAAGCCAGAAAACCTAGTGCCGAATCCACATCCTGCGTCTTTCGGGAATTATAAAATTCCGAGAGATAATCCGTTTGTGGGAGCAACGGATTTCAATGGTAAACCTGTGAATCCGAACTCAGTTAGAACTGAGTTTTGGGCAGTCGGTTTTCGAAATCCTTTCCGAATGCGTTTTGACCCAGATTCAGGAGACCTTTGGTTGGGTGATGTAGGATGGAGTACTTGGGAGGAACTGAATCGAGTTCAATCTGGAAAGAACTACGGATGGCCTTATTTCGAGGCTGATTCAGAGACTTCGCTACGAGATGATAAACCGCCAGGCTTCGTCTATGAGTCTCCTGTATGGGCGTATGACCATACTGTTGGCAATGTAATTATAGTTGGGCGTAAGTACTACGGAGCTAAGTTTCCGGAACTTCACGGAAAGATGATGATGCTCGATTTTATTCGTGGAATATTATGGGCATTCGACCCGAATGAAGCGGAGAAGGGGCCTGTAGAGCTGGCGCGACATCGTATTGGATTAACGGATATAATGATCGACCCAAGGGACGGCGGAATTATATATTGCGGCCAGAATTCTCGCAATTTCGAGAAGTTGGAGCGAGCAGATGGCAGCGGTGGGCAGCCACCACTTAATTTGAGCGATATTGGGGCCTTCGACACAGATCATTTTCCAGATTTGGTTCCTGTTTCAAAGGTTCTGCCTTATGACATTAATGTGCCATTTTGGTCAGATCATGCATTTAAAAATCGTTTCGTGGCACTTCCAGATGGTAAGACGATAGGCTATAGCGATGATGGGAAATGGGAGTTTCCAAAGGGTACGGTGTGGATTAAGCATTTCGAAATAGAGAGCGTTAGAGGAGATCCTTCCAGTAAAAGGAATTTGGAGACACGTTTCCTAGTCAAGGTTGAAGGTGGTACCTATGGTTTGAGCTACAGATGGAATGATGATCAATCTGATGCTGAACTTGTTTCGAAGGAAGGACTTGTTGAGACTTTTGCTATCCAGAACGAACACGGTGAGCAAGTGGAGCAAAAATGGCTATTTCCTAGTGAAGCGAATTGCTTCGCTTGCCATACAAGCTATGGAGGGCACGCCCTAGCTTTTCATACAGCTCAATTGAACCGTGAAGGGCTTGGAGAATGGGATGGACTGAATCAAATCGACGCGATGAACGAATATGGCTTTTTTGGAGAGGAAGCCGAAATTTCGTCAGTTCGACCGAGCATGGCGAAAGCGGATGATGAGTCCGCTTCGTTAACACATCGTGTTCGTAGTTATTTGCAGGCAAATTGCGCTCAATGCCATCAGCCAGAGGGAGATGTACTTGCGAATTGGGATGGCAGACTTAGGACCTTGACTCGCGAGGCGGATCTCATTCATGGCGAGCCGGTTAGAGGAGGAGCGAACGAGGGCGATGCACTTGTAACTCCTGGATCTCCTGAGAATTCTGTTCTCTATCAAAGAATAAGCCAAGCCGAGGGTCGAATGCCACCTTTGGCGAGTTTTGAGTTAGATCAGGCCGCTATCGATCTCGTGAGGAGATGGATTATGGACGAGTCGGAACAGATTAAGAGTTATAATGCCTGGAAAGAACAGTATTTCGGTTTGGATGATCAGCTTGCTGATCGAGATTCGGATCCAGATTATGATGGGCTAGACAATTTTGATGAATTTGTACTTGGAACTGATCCGAAAGATGCGAGCAGCAATTGGAAATTGAATACATCAAGTGATGGTCAGTCGCTATTGTTACGCTATTTGAATCCAGCTAATCGAGCAACGATACTTGAAGAAAGCGAAGGAGATCTGAATAAATGGAATAGCGTGCAGCTCGTGGACGATGATCTTGGGACTAAGTTTCCCGCTGAGGCGGAGGAGATCGAAGTAAGCCTTCCTCTCAATTCTGAATCTGAAAAGCTATATCGAGTTCGAGTTGTAGAGCCGTGAGTATGTCAGTAAGGCGTCGCTAGCTTTTTGGTAAACGCCTCTTTACTCTTGGTGGCGAGGTTCGACGGGGTGTAGGTTGGCGGCGCGGATGTCGAGGGCGACTCCGACATCGGAGAGGAAGATGGCTTCGAGTAAGAATTGGGAGAAGATGCCAATATTTGTGGTTTCGACGGACCCGACTGGTGCGAAAGTAGTTCTGACGGGAATTTAAGACGCATAGGTAATGCCCTTTTGGGACAAGCGTAGAAGGAAGGTGGATACGAAAAAACCAGACGAGCGACCTCGTCTGGTTTAGAGTTATAGTGCGATCTGACTTTTGCTTATTTGCGACGCTTGAGAATGAAGAGTCCCGAGATCGCAATGCTTAAGAGGACGGCTGTGCTTCCGGCGTCGGGCACGCTCGAGGCGGATTTGCGAACGAGGAAGCTGCCTGTGACATCGTTTTCGGTAGATTTGGGACGATCCCAATCTAGTTCGGACGCGGGCCGAACGAATCCTTGACTAGCAGTATGAGAGAACTGGCGGGCGTCGGCAAAAGTGAAACTTGAGCTATCGACATAGCCTATAGTGGATAAAGTGGGGCTTAGGTTAAGGGTTTCACCGAGAAGGGATACAAGCGTTTGCATCTGCGAGAATATCGCGGGGTCAAAGCCGGTCGGTGTGTATGGGGCGAGGGCAGGTCCGACGGCACTGTTGATAAGGCCGTCAAACTCAGCGGAAGTAGCGAAACGCCAGCCTTGCAAGCTTCCTCCCGGGAGGAGCAATGCTCCGACCGCATTGTACGAAAGGCCGTCGGTGAAGGACATGTCCAGCCAGTCTAGGCCGGTGTCGGTGTCCCTGGTGTAGTCTCCTCTGTCCACGAGAATTGCGTGAGCTTGGATGGCGCAAAGAGATGCGCTTAGCATCGAGAAAATTTTTTTCTTGAGTTTGTTCATTATGCGTAGGGATGGAACGATGTGTGGGCCAATTAGGGGCGTTGACGCATCGAACTTAGTTATTTCTAGGAAACAGTCCTAGCAGGGTTTGGGCCGTATTTTTGGGTAAGCTACTAGTGTATCTCGTATGTAGCGAATGGCGAATCACTTACAAATCGCTAAAAATGACCGAGCTATTGGGGTATATCCGCTTTTGTGTAAGAAATTCCAACGGTTCTGTGCTCTAGGTAATTCGTAAGGTGCTGTCAGCGAGGAGTTAAGGACGAATGTTGTCCTGTCGGATTTCCTTACGAGCAGCCTAAGCCACCAGGTATTCTTATTCAGCGCGAAGCGAGTCGACCGGGTGTAGGTTGGCTGCTCGGAAAGCTGGGAGAAAGCCGAAGCCGATGCCGATGAATGAGCAAATGGCGACGGCGGCGCCGATCCAGAACCAGGGGATGATCATGGTCGCGTTGAATTGGGTGGCGATGATGTTTCCGACTACGATGCCGATTGTGATGCCGATGGCCGCTCCGACTTCTGAGAGGAAGATCGCCTCGAGCAAAAACTGGGAGAGGATGCTTTTCTTGCGGGCTCCGAGCGATTTTCTCACTCCGATCTCGCGAGTGCGTTCGGTGACAGAGACGAGCATGATGTTCATGATGCCGATGCCGGCGCAGACGAGGGCAATGCCGCTGATGAGGAGTCCGCCGATTCCTACGATGACGGCAATTTCGGCGAAAGCGGCTTGAAGGGCTTCATTGGAGGTTAGCTCGAAGTCGTTTTCATCTTCGGGCTGAAGTTCGCGGGCCATTCGCATGTTTCCGATGACGAGGTCCTCGACGTCTTCGATCTTGTCTACCGAGTCGGCTTGGATGGCTATTTCCATGCTGCGTCGCCGGTGCCAATTGTTCTGCACGAATTTCGAATGAGGAATCAGGGCGATGCCGTCCATCGATTGACCGAAGATTTCACCGCGTTCCGCCAGAACGCCGACGACGATGTATTTTTCGCCATCCATGTTTATCTGTTTCTCGATGGGATCCTCGTTGATGAAAAGCTCGTCGAGAATCTCTTGCCCTATGACGGTGACCGGCCGGTTGAACTCGATATCGGCGGGCGTGAGGTTTCGGCCATATTCGAGTTCGTACTTGTTGGTGATGAGAAAATTCTCGTTTGTACCGATGATGCGGATACGTGGCTGCGTTTTCTGATCTCGATAGGAGGCGCGTTCTCCAGAGTCGACCGCAGTCAGGGTAGTCGGGATGCCGAGGGCGTCCATTTCCCGTTTGAAGGTCTCGGCTTGTCGGGGGGAGATGGGCTGACGCTGCCGATTGCGGTTGCGCGGTCCATGGCCGAGTTGAATGCCGGGATCTTTGGTGATTTGCAGGACGTTCGCTCCGAAAACGTTTAGGCTGGTGTCGATGCTGTGGCGAACGGCGGAAAGCGCTGTCATGACTCCGACGACGGAGAATACGCCGATGGATACGCCGAGGATGGTCAGCGATGAACGCAGAAAGTTGGCGCCGAGTGAGGCGAAGGCCTGCTCGATCAAATCCGACAGGAGCATCGACTTGCGTTTCTTTTTCCTACTCATGGCGAAGGGCGTTTGCCGGCTCGAGACGCGAGGCCATGAGAGCTGGAACGAATCCTGAGAGGATTCCGGTCGTTACGGAGAGCGATACGGCGAGAATCATAAGGTTGATCGAGAAGCTCGCCGGGAAGTTGGGCGCGAAGTGGTCTAGAACCGCTTTGGAGAAAAAGGCCAAGAGGAGTCCTACCAATCCGCCGAGCAGGCAAATCGATACAGCTTCCATTAGAAACTGGGTAAGGATGGAGCTGCGGCGGGCTCCAATGGCGCGTCGAGTGCCGATCTCTTTGGTACGCTCCTTTACGCTAACGAAAGTGATGTTCATGATGCCGATCGCGCCTACGAACAAGGCAAGTCCGGTGATCACGAATCCGGCGATCGCAATGCCCGCTTTAACAGGACCGATGGTATCTTCCACGGCGTCCGAGGCGTTTACTTCAAAATCGTTTTCCTCGTTCGGGAGGAGTCCGCGAACGCGCCGCATGGCTCCTATGATTTCGTCGCGAGCGGCTTCACGGTCAGTCTCCGGTTTTTTGACGACGCGGATAGACGTGCCGTTCCAACGGCGTCCGCCAACGAAGAATTTTCTAGCAGTGGGGAGCGGGATGATCGCTTGGTTGTCGAAGCTTTGCAGGCCGAGAAAAGCTCCTTGCTCTTCAAGCACTCCGATAACCGTAAACTGGATACGAGCGATTTTTACGCGTTTTCCGAGGATGCTTTCTTCTTCGTCGGGGAAGAGAGCCTTTACGACGCCTGAACCGAGGATGACTACGTTTTGACCGCTGGAGGCTTCGGTCGTGGTGAAGAATCGTCCTTCGGCGATATCGGCGGTATTGACGAATCCGAAGTCTGCGTTGGTCGCGGTGAACTGGATCCTGTCTGCCGAGCGGTCTTCGAAAGAGATGCCACGGTTGAAGGTCACGGTGGGGACTGCGAGAAGGAGGCCGGTGTTTGGCGTATCGGAAATGATATCGTTTAGGTCCTCTGCGTAGCGGGCTTCGAAGTTGGGTCGCCGAATGTAGGTGCGCCAATCATCGCCTACGTCTCGCCAAGGGAATTTTTCGATGTAGAAATGGTCGTCGCCCAGCATGCTGAGACTGTTCTTAAACCCTGTGTCCAAACCGTTCATACCGACGCCGATAAGGATGACTGCCCAGACTCCAATGATGACGCCGAGAGCGGTGAGCAGGGAACGTACCTTGTGCTCGCCGAGCTGTTCGCCTGCTATGCGGGCGGACTCTTCGAGATCGTTGACGAGACGTCTAATACTTGAGCGTTTCATGTGATTGGCCGCTGAGAAAGTGACCTCTAGTGTGGGATGGGCTCATCGCTTTCCACGATGCCGTCTCTGAGACGGACGAGTCGGCGGGCGTGTTGGGCGATGTCTTCCTCGTGAGTGACGAGGATGATGGTGTGGCCTTTTTCGTAGAGGCGCTCGAAGAGCTGCATGATTTCCTCGCCGGTTTTGGAGTCCAGATTGCCGGTTGGCTCATCGGCTAGGATAATGGAAGGCTCGGTGACGAGGGCTCTGGCGACGGCGACGCGCTGGCGTTGGCCGCCGGAAAGTTCGTTGGGGCGGTGTTCGACGCGGTCGCCGAGTCCTACTTGAGTGAGTGCGAGTCGGGCGCGCTCGGCGCGTATTTTCTTCGGGATTCCGGCATAGACGAGCGGTAGCTCGACGTTGCGCAGAATCGTGGCGCGGGGCAGGAGGTTGAAGGATTGGAAGACGAATCCGATGCGGCGGTTTCGGATATCCGCGAGCTCGTTGTCATCCATTTTTGCCACGTCCTCGCCGCTGAAGAAGTACTGACCTTCAGAGGGGGTGTCGAGGCAGCCCAGCATGTTCATGAGAGTAGACTTGCCGCTGCCCGACGGGCCCATGATGGCGACGTAGTCGTTGGCGTAGATCTTGAGGTCAACGCCGTCGAGGGCGTGAACCTTGGCCTTGCCGAGGTCATAGATTTTTTTGACCCCTGTGATCTGGATTGTCGTTTCGCTCACTGGGCCGGTTTCTTGGATTTATCGTTCTTTTTGTCTTCGGCGATTTTTACGGCTTTGCCGTTTTCGAGTTCGCGAGTGAGGACGCGGTATCCGCCGGTGACGATCTGCTGATCTTCATCCAGTCCGGATTGTATTTCGATTGAACGGTTGTCCGCTAGGCCGGTTTTTACGCGAACGAGCTCTACGGTGCCGTCGTCTTTGTAGACGAAGACGACGCGTTCGAGGCTGTCTTTTCTGCGAGTTGAGCTGCCGTTGCCAGGAGGCCCTCCTCGGTCGGATCTGTCTCCAGATTCGTTTTCGGCTTGTTCGTCTTTCGGCTTTTCGGATGCGTCGTCGGTTTCTCCAAGCTGTTTGGCAACCTCATCCTTAGAGCGGACAGTAACTGCTTGTAGTGGGATTTTTAGGACATCGGTAACGGTCTTTGTCTTGATATCCGCAGTGGCGGTCATGCCTGGCCGGATCTGTGCGCTGGGCTCGATGAGTCGAACCTTGACCTGAAAGGTAGTGAGCTGGTCGCTGGAGTTGTTTCCGCCGGTAGCGGAGTTGGCGATTTCGGTGACTTCGCCTTTGAACTCTTGGTCGGGTAGAGCTTCGATTTCGATGGTGGCGGGATCGCCGATTTTCACTTGAACGATGTCCGATTCGGAAACGTCGACGCGTATTTCCATTTGAGAGAGGTCCGCGACGCGCATGATCTCGGTGCCTTCGAACTGACCGGTGCCGACGACGCGGTCGCCAAGCTCAGAGCTGAGGGATGTGATGGTACCGCTGATGGGTGCGAAGGTGGTGGCTTTCGCGAGGGAGTCGTTTGCTTCCTTAAGCTGCATTTCCTGTTGTTCGATGCGTGAGAGGGTGGCTTGGTAGGAGGCTTGGCTGATCTCGAGATTGGTTTCGCCTTCGTCGACTTGCTCCTGGGTGGCGAAGCCTTTTTCGAAGAGGTTATTGAGGCGTTTTAGGTCGAGCTCGGTTTGGAGCATGCGGGCCTTCGCTTCGGAGGCGTTTGACTTGTTGGCTCGGAGGGCGGCTTCCTGCTGGAGGACCTGGGCTTCGAGTCGGTCGGGATTTACGCTGACGAGGACGTCGCCCTTTTCGACGGTTTGCCCGTCTTTGACTCCGAGTTCGACGATCTCTCCGGCGACTTCGGAGGAGATGGTGACTTCGATCTCTGGGTAAACCTTTCCGGTCGCGGTGACGGTACTGGTGATGTCACCCCGCTCGGTTTTTCCAACGGTCACTTCCGTGATTTGTTCGCCTTTGTTGAGGCGGGAGAATCCGGCGAGGCCGATTCCGACGAGGACGATTGCGGAGATCCAGTATCGTTTTTTCATGAGAAATGGGTGAGTGAAAGTGTAATAGTTGTATGGATACTAGTTATTGCTGATATCGGTGGCGTTCCATTCGATGCCGTGACGTTCGAGGAGCGTGCCTTCGACGCGCGAGAGGGAAATTTCCGATTCGATAGCTGAAAGCTTGGCGTCGAGTAGGCTGGCTTTGGCGACGTCTAAGTCGCGCTGGGCTTCGAGTAGGGTACGAAAGGTCGAGAGGCCTTCGTCGTATTTGCTGCGCTCTTGTTCGTAGGTGGCTTCTTGGAGGGCGACTACGAGCTCGGCGGCTGAAAGCTGTTGGCGGGAAGTGTCGAGGTCTCGCCAGGCGGAGCGGACGGAGCGGAGCAGATCTTGTCTGATTTCCGCGAGGCGCAGCTCGCCTTGCTCGATGCGGAACAAGGTTTGGCGGACGGAGGATTTGGCGGATCGGTTTCCCCACGGGAGGTTGAAGCTGAGGCTGAGTCCCCAGTCGTCGCCGCGACGGTCGAGTGCTTCGCTGAATGAGTCTTCGAAGCTATTTGGAGAAAGTCCGTTGTAGGAGCTGGAGAGGCTGACATCGACTTCGGGGCGTTCAGCGTTTTTGGCGAGGATGCGTTGTTGTTCCAGTTGCTCTAGGAGCTCTTCCTGGATGTCGGCATCGAAATTGCGCTCCAGAGCGTTTTCGAGAACGTTGGGGAATGCCTGTATCGTAGAATTGGATTCAGGCAGGGGCGCGACGGCGAGGCTCGGTTCGAGCTCAAGAGATTCGTCGAGAGAGCCCATGCTGGCGAGCAGGGCATCGGTCGCTTCGCGGATGGCTTGCTCGGCGCGGATGATTTGCTCTTTTCTTTGGGCGAGGCTCGCTTCCGCCTGCAAGGTTTCGATTCTGGTGGAGAGTCCGAGGCGTTCGCGTTCGTTGGCTTCTTCGAGAAGCTTTTCGGAGAGTTCCAGATTTGAGAGTCCGAGGTCTCTGCGTTCGTACGCGTCGGAGAGCCGCCAGTAGGCGACTTCGATCTCCTGCAGGAGATTTAGTACGGAGTTTCGCGTTTGGAGGTCTGCGACGCGAGATTGGGACTGAGCTTGGCGGAGGGGGGCGAGATTAACGTCGCGCCCGAAGTCGCGGAGAAGGGGTTGGGTGAATTCGAGGCCGATGGAGGCGCGTTCGCTGAGGGAGCCGCCTACAAGCTGGCCGAGGTCGGAGTTGAAGCTTGATCCGTCGCTCCGTGATTGACTGGCTCGCGCGGTGATTTGGCCGCCGGTGACGACGCGTTTGGTAACGCCAAGAGAGTAGGAGCGGGAGTCTGAGGTGGTTTGACGAGTGGCTCCGTCGGAGTCTTCCCAGTCGAGATCGCTTTGGCTTAGGTTCGCTCGGGAGAAGAGGGTGGGGTCGAAGGCTGCTTCTTCGGCGACGACGGCTTGTTCGGCGATCTTTGGATCCAAAGTTTGGATACGCAGACCGAGATTGCTAGCTAAAGCCTGATCGATCGCTTCGCGAAGTGTGACGGTAGCCGGATGAAGGGAAGGGGCGACTGTGACGAGCAGAAGAGGCAGGACGAGTGATTTGAGTTTCACAAGGAAATGTATGGAGGGTGAAAAGGGATGGGATAGTTCCCGAAAGAGCGAACGTCTACTATTACACGCAGATTGCTGGTTGGTTGCGGGAAAATCACTAGTAATTTATCGGTCAATGGAGGTAGGCGAAGTTTGTAGGGAGCAAGCGTTTTTTTATGTGAACAGTCAAATTTGTTCATGGAGCGGCTCGCTCTGGCGGATTGAGCCATGATTGAAAGGAATCGGGAAATTGTATTCGGCGTTTGTTTGGGTAACAAAAAGCCGCTTCGTGGATTGCGAAGCGGCTTTTGAAGTTTTGGTTGCTACCATTGTTCGCCCGGATGGCCGGGGACATGGTAGAGCTCGAAGTTCTTGTAGTACTCAAGATCGTGCTCGGGGGGCGTTACGCCTGCGGGAATGGGTCGTTTAGAGAAGGTCTGGAAGTAGGCGAGGCAGGCGTCGCGGTAGAAGGCGGCGTCCTCGTGCTGGCGTTTGAGGAGGGCGGTGACGCGGGCGTGTCGCTGGGCGTCGACTTGGCCTTCGAGGCTGGCCCATTGCTCGCGCATTTCGCCGACGGCATCGACGCCTTTCTGGTAGGCGAGGCAAATTTCGTTCCAGAGGGTTTGGCCGGACTTGGTTTTGAAGTCCCAGTCGAGGTGGTGGAACCAGAGCAGGTACTTGTCTTCGATGGTCTCGGGGGAGCCCCATTTGGCGACGACCTCCGGAGCGTATTGGCCGAGGGCGTCGGTGCCTGAAGCGGTGCGATCGAAGCCGATTCCGTCCTCGGATGCGCGGTGGTAGTAGATGGAGGTCCAGTCCGGACGGCCTTGGTCGTGCCATGGACCGGGGCCGTAGTGGTGGCCTGGGTACATGATGTGATGGAGGCCGAGTGGCATGGAGTAGTCGACGACGGTCTGGTGGGAGTCGAGGAGAATTTGATTGGTGGTGGAGACGACGCTTTCTTCGTTTCCGAAAGTCATGCGTGTCCACTCGTCGGCGATTTGCTCGGAGCTAAGCTGGTGATCCCATGCGAGGCGACCGAAGGCGTACCAGTTGGCAGCGCCCATTGGGTGGCCGGTCCAGTTGCGCTCGTTGCCCACGTTTGAGACGCCGGCAATGGCGGTGAGCTCGTGGCCGAAGACGCTGCCGTCTACGACTTTGGCGACTGTTGAGCCCGCTCCGCGAGCATAGGTGTCGGCCTCGAGGGTTTCTTTCCACATTGGGGCGAGGTAGGCGAGATGAACGTCGCCGCCGAGGTATTCTTGAGTAATCTGAAGCTCGAGTGTGTGAGGAGTTTCGGGAGTGGCCCCGAAGAGCGGGTGAAAGGGCTCGCGCGGCATGAAGTCGATGGCTCCGTTCTTTGTCTGTATCGAGACGTTGGGTTCGAATTTGCCGTCGAGATTCGTGAACTCGGTGTAGGCCTGCTTGTGGCGGTCCTCCTTGACTTCGAAATCGTAGACGAAAGCACGCCACATGACGAAGCCGCCGTGCGGAGCGAGGGCGCGAGCGAGGAGATTGGCGCCGTCGGCGTGGTCGCGGCCGTAGGCTTGCGGGCCGGGTTGGCCCTCTGAGTTGGCTTTGACGACGAAGCCGCCGAAGTCGGGCACGTAGGTGTAGATTTCGTCGATCTTGTCGGTCCACCATTTGATGACCGCGGGATCGAGCGGATCGGCTGTTTCGAGGCCGTCGATTTCTACGGGAGCGGAGAATCGAGCTGTAAGGTAGACGCGGATACCGTAGGGACGGAAGGTGTCGGCGAGGGCGGCTACTTTTTCTAGAAACTGCGGTCGGAGCACGGTGGCATTGGCGTTTACGTTGGTGAGCACGGTGCCGTTGATGCCGATGGAGGCGCAGGCTCTGGCGTAGTCGTGGGTGTAGGGCTCGACGTAGTAGGGGAGGTCGAACCAGTTCCAGATGGAGGCTCCGGCCATGGTACGCTCGACGGTGCGAGTGAGGTTGTCCCAGTGGTTAAGCAGGCGATGGTCGATCTTGGGAGAGCTGGCGACATTGATGCCGTCGAGAGGCTGTTGGGTTTGTAGGTGTCTTAGAAACGCGAATACGCCGTAGAGCAGGCCTTGGTCTGTATTGGCTGCGATGACGATTTGATGTTTTCGCTTCTGGGGGACGCTGGTGAGGAGGTAACCTTCGTCGCCGAGAGCGGAGAGATCGAGGTCGAGCTTGGCGACTTCAGGGTTGCCTGCGGGGGTGCCCAGGAGAATGGATGGGCCTTTTTTCGAGCGATCGCTACCGAGCAGGCCATCGAGTCCGTTTTGAAGTTCGGCGAGGGCGAGGTTGAAGGTCGGGCTAGATTGCGAGCTGGAGATGGAGCCGATTTGCTTTCGGTAGTCGGAAGCGATGGACGCATCCGAAACGGGTTCGTAGCGAAGCCAGAGTCTGTAGCCGTCTTCGGCGAGAGCCAGAGTGGCGACGAACCCGAGTACGATTGAGAAGAGGATTTTGTGTAGCTGGTTTTTCATGACGGGGTTGAAAGAGAGCTCATTCGATGATTTTGAAGTGACCGCTGGTCTGCAGGAGGCCGAGCATGTGGATGACGCCGTCGTAGTAGCGCCAGTGGCCGGTGGGGACGGGCTGGTCCCAGAGGCGTTGGACGAAAGGTTCGGCGACATCCCTATTGGCGGCGAGCCCTGCGGTGGCGGCCATGGCGTAGAGGCCCGGGGAGCTTTGGGTATCGAGGGGCGTGCCGTCGACTGCGAACTGGTTTGGTATGTCGGGCAGGTGTGAGCCGAGGAATTTTAGGATGCGATCGCTCTGCATGGTTTGCCACTGGGCGTCCTTGCCCCACCAGTCGTGGTCGAGGGCGACGTTTGGCATGACGCGCCAGGCGTCGAATCGGAAGTCGGCGTGGGAGCCGATTTGGCGTTCGGTTTCCTTGTAGTAAGAGTAGTCCGGCATGAGCCCGGTTTCGGGGTGGGCCGCGGTTTTGAAGAACTCGCGGCTGACGTCTGCGGTTTTAGCCCAGTAGTCATTGTCGGAGTCGGCCCATTTTGCCCAGAGCTCATAGAAGGCAGGGAGGTGGTAGGAGGCGTCGGTGACGCCGTCCCAGTCGGTCCAGGGCACGAAGCGGACCATGTGGCGCTCGTAGTCGAAAATGGATACCATCTTCGGGTCGCTCGGCTGCTTGTGCAGCATCTCGCGCAGGATGTTGTTGGCTTCGGCTCTGTAGTTGAAGATGCCTTCGCCGTCGCCCCAGAGGTTGGAGGCGAAGAAGAGGGCCATGGCGAACCACTCTTCGCCGTCGGATGCGGAGCCGGGAGATATCTTTTCGCCGCTGGTGGCGTTTTGCCAATTGAAGTAGCCTTCGAAGGGTCCTTCGTGGAGGCGCATGTAGGTGTGCGACCATTTCCAGAGGCGGTCGAACTCGTCTTTTTTGTCGAGCTGGACGGCGATCATCATACCGTAGGACATGCCTTCGGAGCGGACGTCGTCGCTGCCTACGTCCCAAATGTAGGCCATGTCGTCGCCAACTGGGTAGTAGATGCGTTCCGATTCGTCGTCGCCGTAGAAGAGCTGTTGAAAGGCGTCTTCGACCTTAGCGTCTGTTTCCTGCTGGGACTTGCCGAGGTACTCGGCAAAGAGGTTGCGTTGATCGGTTTGCGGTTTGATTTGCGGTTCGGGCGCGCAGCTTGTCAGAAGGAGCATGCATGCAATCGCGCCGGCAAGTTTGGATTGGGATCTTAGATGGGTGAGAGGCATGGTGAGTTGTAGAAAAGGAGGCTCCGACGAATCGAGAGCCTCCAATTGCGAAAACAGTTATGCAGATCTATGCTGAAGTCAGCTAAGCCTGCGATTCACGCTCTTTTCTGCGCGCGGCTAGTTCGTCTCCGATGCGATAATTCAGCTCCTTCGTTATCGGGTAGAATAGGAGGATGACGGCGGCGACTAGGATGAAGAGGGCTGGGTAGAGTGTAGCGGAGTGGCGAATACCCAAAATGGCATTTTCGGTGATTTCGGCAGTCGCGTCGTACCCGTAGAACTGCAGAATGATACCGCCGATGAAACCACCAACTCCAAGGCCGAACTTGAGGGCGAAGACAACGCCTGCGAAAATGAAGCCGGTTGCGCGACGTCCAGTCTTCCATTCGGAATAGTCGGCGGAATCGGCGATCATGGACCAGAGTAGCGGAATGGTTGGCCCGTAGGCAGCTCCCCAGGTGAGTCCTTGGATGAACATCAAGTCGATATTGTCGGCTGCGATGAAGAGGAGCCAAACGGTTGAAAAGGATGTGAGAACGAGGCAGGTGATGAAGACTCCACGCTTGCCGAAGCGTTCTGAGAGAGGCTTGGAAAGGAGTACGCCAATCAGAGTGAGCGGCATTCCTGCCAAGTTGAATAGACCGTAGGCAACGTTTGGAACGTTTGATTTGTCTGTAGTGATGAGTAGCCCGAAGGTGTCCAAAACGCTTTGCCACCACGAGAACACACCGTCCGCAGGCGTCACTAGATTCGCATTCAGGAGGAATCCGAACATGGCTTCGTGATCGACGTATTCGTTCATGAAGAAGGTGAGCGAGCCGCCTCTCACGACGAGCATGATAAAGATCATGAGAGTTGCGAAGAAGAGTATGCGCCAAGGCTTGTTGGCGAAAGCGTCCTTAACGTCTTGTCGGGCGGATGCTTGTTGCTTGGGATCGGGCTGTACCCGTTCTTTCGCTGCGAGAAAGGCGAACAGGAAGAGGAAGATGGTGCTGACAGCGAAAATGCCGATGGTGATGGACCATCCCTTCGCGTCGTCGCCTCCGCCCAGTTTCGCCACGAGCGGCCAGGTGAGGCCTTGGACGATGTACTGGGTGATCGTTACGGCTACGAATCGGTAGCTTGAGAGGCTGGTGCGTTCGTTGACGTCGCCGGTCATTACTCCGTTAAGGGCGCAGTAGGGGACGTTGTTGACCGTGTAGACTCCCATGAGAAGGAAGTACATGACGTAGGCGTAGATGAGTCGGCCTGTCGGTTCGAAATCCGGCGTTGTGAAGGTCATCCAAAAGATGCCGGCGAAGGGGATGGCGGACCAGATGAGCCAAGGTCTGAAACGTCCCCACTTGTGCTTCGTTCGGTCGGCGATAATGCCCATCATAGGGTCTGTAAAGGCATCGAAGAACCTTCCGATCAGAAACAGCGTGCCCGCGGCTGCAGGACTGATTCCCATAATGTTGGTAAAGAAAAAGAACTGGTAGGCCATCAGGACCTGGAACACGAAATTGGCTCCAGAATCTCCAAGGCTGTAGCCAATTTTTTCTCGAACGGAGAGTTTTTGGGTGAAGTGACTCATAAGTGGGGTTTTAGTTTGGGAGGGATCGGTTGTTTTTACTGAAGAAATTGAGCTGCTTTAGCCGAATCCGCCATATTTGCGACCTAAGGATAACTGGGGGATTTGAATGCGAATGTTTGAAACGGGACAATGAAGTCATTCGCTCTGATCGGAAGCAAAAACGATTAGACGTGTACTCGCCAGTCGTGGTCTTGCTATATGGCAAACAAGCGTTGTTCGTTTCGGCACGGGGCTTGCTCTGCGCCATCTGCCCTGAGGGGTGGCATAATTTCCTATTTTGCCTTTGTATAGTTATCGAGAAAAGTCCTAGTAGGACACTTTCACAATCAACCTCTTTTGAACTGGAATGAGTACTGTTGGAAAAAAGAAACCGGCCGCTAAAAAGGCCGCCAAGAAATCTGCGGCTTCTGCCCCTACGGACATGAAGCAGGCGATTCTAGATCACCTCAAATTTACCCTGGCTCACAACGCGTCCGCCGCGACGAAGCGTGACTGGTGGAATTGTATCTCTCTCGCTGTCCGCGATCGGATCGTGGACAATATGATCCACACTCAGCAGACTCACTTCGAGTCGAACGCTCGTCGCTGCTACTACCTTTCGATGGAGTATTTGATGGGGCGGATGTTGGTGAACAACATGTACAGCGCCGGCGTCTACGACGAGGTTCGCGAGGCTGTCGAGGAGCTCGGCCTTGAATGGGAGTCGATCTATGGCGAGGAGCTGGACATGGGCTTGGGCAATGGAGGCCTCGGACGTCTTGCCGCCTGTTTCCTCGACTCGCTTGCTACGCTCGATTTGCCGGCGATTGGGTACGGCATCTATTACGAGTTTGGTCTTTTCAAGCAGGACTTTTTGAATGGCCACCAGATCGAGAAGCCTGACAGCTGGAAGAAGTACGGAACTCCTTGGGACATCGTCCGCCCGGAGTACACGCAGACTTTGAAGCTTTACGGACATGTGGAGACGCAGTTTGACGAAAAGGGCGATCCGCACGCTGTCTGGGTAAATACGAAGGCGATCCAAGGCGTGCCTTACGATATCCCGATCGCTGGCTACGATACGCGAACGGTGAATTTCCTCCGACTTTGGTCGTCACGTTCCTCTGAAGAGTTCGATTTGGACGAGTTCAACAAGGGCGACTACGTGGAAGCGATTCGCGAAAAGGCGATTGGCGAAACCATTTCCAAGGTTCTGTATCCGAACGACAAGACAGAGAACGGCAAGGAACTGCGTCTCGTGCAGCAGTACTTCTTCGTCTCCTGTTCCTTGCACGATATCATTCGCCGCTATTTCAAGAACAACGAAGGCTGGGATGGCTTTGCCGACAAGGTCGCGATCCAGCTCAACGATACGCACCCAGCGATCGGTGTAGCCGAGCTGATGCGTATTCTTGTCGATGAGCAGAAGTTGTCATGGGACGAGGCTTGGGATATCAGCACCAAGACTTTTGCCTACACGAATCATACCTTGCTGCCTGAGGCGCTTGAAAAGTGGAGCGTGCCGCTTTTCGAAAAGGTGCTGCCGCGTCACTTGCAGATCATATTCGAGATCAACCGTCGTCTCATGATTCTGGTCGAAGATCGTTGGCCCGGCGACAATTGGATGAAACGCGACCTTTCGCTGGTCGAAGAGGGGCATCCAAAGATGATTCGCATGGCGCACCTCGCCGTGGTGGGAAGCCATACGGTAAATGGTGTCGCGGCGATTCACTCGGAGTTGCTCAAGTCTGTGCTCTTCCCGAGTTTCAACGCTTTGTATCCAAATAAGTTTACAAACAAGACGAATGGCATCACGCCGCGTCGCTGGCTGCTAGCGTGTAACCCAAAGCTTTCGAAGCTCATCGACGATTCTGGCATTTCGAAGGATTGGCCTAAGAATCTCGATGCCTTGCACGGGCTCGAGAAATTGGCGGATGACAAGAAGTTTCAGGACTCGTATATGAAAATCAAATACGAGAACAAGGTGTCGCTTGCAAAGACGATTAAGGAGCTTTGCGACGTGGAAGTGGATCCAAGCGCGCTCTTCGACGTGCAGATCAAACGCCTCCACGAGTACAAGCGTCAGCATCTCAACCTTTTGCACATCCTCACGCTCTACCGTCGATTGCTGCACAACCCCGATCTCGACATCGCTCCGCGCGTATTCGTTTTCGGCGCTAAGGCGGCTCCCGGCTATGCGTTGGCCAAGACCATCATCAAGGCTATCAATTCGGTGGGGAAGATCATCAATTCCGACGAGCGAATCAAAGGGAAGCTCAAGGTTGTCTTTTTGCCGAATTATCGCGTGTCGCTTGCGGCGGAGATCATTCCCGCGGCGGATCTTTCGGAGCAGATTTCCACGGCAGGTAAGGAAGCGTCTGGCACGGGCAACATGAAGCTCGCTCTCAATGGAGCGTTGACGATTGGCACGCTAGACGGAGCGAATATCGAGATCGGCGAAGAGGTGGGAGATGATAACATCTTTATCTTTGGCCTTACGGTTGACGAGGTGCAGGCGCTTGACGTGAAGGGTTACGACCCGTTCTCCTACTACCATTCGGACGAGGAGCTCAAGGCGGTGGTCGACTGGATCGGCTCCAGCTATTTCACGCCGGACGAGCCGCACGCCCTCGAGTCTCTCAAGGAGAGCATGCTTGGAGGTGGAGATCCTTTCAAGGTATTGGCCGACTATCGAGCTTATGTGGATTGCCAGGATCGCGTGAGCGACGCGTTTCAGGACAAGAAGCTTTGGGCTCGTATGGCCATCATGAATACGGCTCGAGTCGGCAAGTTCTCTACGGATCGCACGATTGGCGAGTACGCCTCGGAGATTTGGAATTTGCCTCCGGTAACGGTTAAGTAGAGTCCGCCGTTGTTTTTACGCTTTTTGAGCCGCCCTTTTTCGGGGCGGCTTTTTAGTATCCGCCTTCAGTGACGAGCCAATACGCCCCGAAAAGGAAGCTTGGCATGATTTGGGAACTGGCCATCGTTTCTAGACAGAGTCACCTAAGGCGAGCGATAAGCTGCCAAACTTGCCCCATTTTATCCGTATGAATCAATCGACACGTTTTTTCGCAGCCCTCAGTTGCATCTTGTTTCTCTTCTCCGGTCTGGTCCAGGCCCAAGATCGTCCCGTTATCGCTCAGGAATTGGACGGTTTTCTCAAGCCGACAGCGGCTGTGTTTAGCCCGGATGGGCGTTACTTGTTTGTTATCAACCACTCGCAAGGGGAGTCCGGTACGCGCCGAAGCGAGAGTTTTGTCAGCAAACTCTCCGTGAGCGCGTCGGGCGAAGTCTCGGCGAATGACATGCGTTTCATCAGCAGCCTGACGGCTCCGATCGATTTGGACTTTTCTCCGGTTCGTTTTGGAAACATTCCTCCCGGGGCGATTTTCTTGATAGTGGGGACTCCTCTTGTGCAGGACGAGGCCGGACGTTCGATGAGAGATCTTTCGCGCGTCATGATCGGGCTCAAGATAGTTGATCCAAATACGGGGCGGCAGATCAAAACGATCGATCTAGGTCCAAACAGCCGAATTCGATTGAAGGACGAACTTTCTCTTCTGGCTCCCTCGAGCGTGTGTTTTGATACAGACGGCAATCTTTACATCGGCGAATCAGGAGTAGGCGGGCATATGTTTGACCGCAAGCAGCTTGGGCGTCCCGGAATTTGGCGTATCGAAGCGGAGGCTGTGGAAGACTTGATCGAGGACCGCGAGCCCAAGAAGGTAGCCCTCATTAGGACGACGAGTTTGCCGGCAGACATGAGTTTCAGGGATAAGGAGAACATGCTCTATTTCGTAACGAACCATACTCAGGGGCGTCCGAGCGGTTCGGTTTTCCGCATCAGCGCGGGACAGTATCAGGGCATTTCTTCGATGCAGACGATTGTGCGGGATTTAAGCGCTTTGACAGGTATCCAGATTATGCCGAAAGGACGCGTGCTTTTGGCCGGAAATTCCGGCGAGCTCATGTTTCCGAAGGGAAAAAAGGATACGCGACCTTTGCGCTTCCGTCCGCGTCATGAATTTTCCTCGCCGGGTAAGATCGCTCTTCAGGAATTGAAGGACGGATCCATTATCATTGCGGTTCCTGAGCAAAGCAGCGAGCAAGGCGGTGGAAAGGGCCAGCGGGTGAGTATCATTAAATTGCCCTCAGAAGGGTAAGCTAATCTAGAGGGGGGGAGGGAGCTGTGCAGAGAAGACTGAGTGTATTCATATTCCTGATTCTGCTTCCTTTTGCTCTGTCAGAGGGGAAACGGCAGAAGTGGCCGCACGAAAGTAGCGAGCTTCAGCCGGATGAGAGGATTGTTTGGGGAACTCTGGATAATGGGTTTCGCTACGCTCTGATGCCGCATGACACGAAACCTGGGTTGGTAAGCATGCGTTTGCTCGTTGGGGTCGGTTCACTCGACGAGGCGGATGACGAGCGAGGGTTGTCGCACTTCATCGAGCATATGGCTTTTGAAGGTACGCGGAACTTCAAGCCAGGCGAGTTGATTGCTTTTTTTCAGCGTCTCGGCATGAGCTATGGTGTGGATGTGAATGCGTTCACCTACCACGACAAGACGGTGTATCATTTAGAGCTGCCTCAAAACGATGTGAGTCTTATTGAGCAGGGATTGCGGTTGTATCGAGATTATGCGGACGGCATTGTTTTCGATGCGGAGCGAGTCGAAAACGAGCGCGAGGTGATTCTGCGCGAGAAGCAGGCTCGTGATTCGCCAAGCTCTAAAATCTCGCAGGCTTCGTTTCGTTTCTCGTTCGATGGCACCAAGCTCGCTGAGAGGAATCCGATAGGGCTCGAATGGGTCGTCAAGGAAACGTCGCTCGAGGATCTGAAGGCGTTTTACAAGAAGTGGTATCGGCCTGAGCTGATGACATTGGTGGTGGTGGGAGATATTGACCCGCCCGCATTTGAAGAGCAGGTCGAGGCGGCTTTTTCTTCGATTAAATCGACCAAGTCGAGGTTGCCAAAGCGCAAGATCGGTCGACTCACGCGTTCGAAGCCTTTTCGTACGGGACAGCTCGATGTGGAGGGAGTGGAGCGTTACACTTTGGAGGTGTCGCGTTCGTGGATGGATTCGAGCAAGTCCGACAGTTGGGAGAAGCGAGAAACCGATGCTGTGAGATCGTTTGCGACTTCTTTGTTCAATGAGCGGTGTCGAATATTAATTGACGGGATGAGCGATAATTTCGCCAATTACAATCGGGTTTACGGAATTCCGTACTGTCAATTGACTATCAGCTCCGGAGGGGAATTTTGGTGGGACGCGTTTGTATGGCTGGACCAACTACTAAGACAGGCTCTTGTGTATGGGTTTACCCAGGACGAACTCGATTACGTTCGCAAGACGTGGTTGCAGGCGAGCCGATCTTCGGCCTTACGCTACGAATCGGCGGAACCTCGGATGTTGATCGACGATTTTGTAGATAGTATTTCACAGGGGCGTGTGTACTTGTCTGCAGAAATTTTTACGCGGCGAATGAATGAGCTTATAAGTTCCTTAACTTTGGAGGATGTGAACGAAGCTTTCGCGGAGGTATGGGATTTGAAGAAAATGTCATACTTCATGGCGGGCGACCTGTCGCAACCTTTGTCCGGAAAAGCCTTGAAGCGGCGTTTTCAGGAAGACCGGAAATACACGGTGTTGCCTTATATTCCGAAGCTGCCATCGAAATTTGAATACACGGAATTGGGCTCTCCTGGGCTGATCACCGAGTCGGGAGATTTGGAGGCGGTAGGAGCTCGGACCTATCGTTTCTCGAACAATGCGCGACTGACTTTTCTTCACACAGATAACGAGAAGGACACGGTGAGAGCACTCGTGCGTGTAGGCGGGGGCATGCTTGCGTTTACGGATACGAATCCCGGGACGCATGCGCTGGCTATGACCGCCTTGTTTCGAAGCGGCTTTGGCGGGCATGACATCGAAGATGTATATAAGGAACTGCGATCCAATGTTTCTTCGTTTGTATTCGGAGTTGAAGACCATGACGCGTTTACCTATCGGGCTCTGACGCAGACAGATGGGTTGGATGAGTTTCTTAAAATTGTATCCGAGTACTTGTTGGACCCACGGATCGATGCGGATGCGTTTTCGCAAGCTCAGTCGAAATTAAAGCAAAGTAGAGAGCTAGAGCCCGATGGCATGAATGACGGCTATCGGGACTTGTACCGAATGCTCTACCCCGAGCAGCCGCGTTTTCACGCTCCATCTCTTTCCGATATCGTGACAGTCGATCCGGATCGTATCCAGGATTGGGTGGAGGGACCGATGAGGGAGGGCTATCTCGAGGTGGCCGTGGTAGGCGATGTGGAAGAGGATGAGCTCGTGGAGCTCTTCGGCAAAACCATGGGAGCCTTGCCACTAAGGAGAGAGCCTAAAAACGATTTTGAATCGGCTCGCGGAATACATTTAGAAACCGAGAAAGGGAAGCGCACGATCGAGTATACGAATGGCATGGGTGACAATGCTGCCTCAGTCATTGTTTGGACAATTCAAGATAAGCTAACGATTCGACAAAGCGCGGCTCTTTATGTGCTTAGTTCTGTGTTTGAATCCCGGATACGAAAGAAGGTCCGAGAGGGTATGGGGGCGAGCTACTCTCCCTCTGTTCGCTATATTACTTTTCCCGCTTACGACACTTTGCGTCATGTGAGAGCGGATGTGGATTGCCTGAAGGGAGATGCGGATCGTCTGCTCGACGAAGTGCTTGAGATTTCTACGAATTTGGCCAGCGGTTCTATTTCGGAGGAGGAACTGCAGGCAGCTGTGGCTCCGCTTGAAGAAGGCCTGAAGCAGGCGTGGAAGGATAATTCGTATTTGCTCGAGAACGTGCTTTATGGGGTGCAGGAGTACCCGGCGATTGTAGATAACGCGATCAAGTACAAGGAAGGGCTGCTCTCGTCTATCACGGTTGATGAATTGAAGGAAGTCGCTCGTTTGTATTTGAAATCTGACGACGCGTTGGCGGTGGCTATTGTTCCGTCTGATAAGGCGAAGCTTGCAGAGGCGCCCGATTGGGAAGTGGAGCAGCGAGCGGGTCTGGCAAAGTAAAGGGACCGACTTCCGCCGGTCCCTATTGAGACGTTTCGGGAAGCGTTAGAGGCTTATTAGTCTAGGAACTGCGTGTTGCTGACGAAGGCTATCTTGCTGCTGTCTGGCGACCAGCTGGGAACGTTGATGGTGCCTTGGCCGCCGTAGAGGTAAGCTATCGTCTTGGGAACGCCGCCGCTTGCTGGCATGAGGCGCAGGTATACCTTTTTATAGAAAGGATGATCGTTGGGATCGATATCTACGGGGAAGGAGATGTAGACCATCCACTTGCCGTCGGGGGAGAAGTGAGGGAACCAGTCGTTGTAGGCGTCGAAGGTGACCTGCTCCTGCTCGCTTCCGTCGGCTTTCATGCGCCAGATCTGCATGGTGCCGGTGCGGACGGAATTGAAGTAGACGTATTTGCCGTCGGGCGTGTATTCCGGTCCGTCGTCGAGAGTATTGTTATTTGTTAACGCGACTTCTTTTTTTGTTTCGATATCGATGGTCCAAATGTTCCACTGGTCGTTTCGTTGGCCGGTGAAGATGAGCTTTTTCGCGTCAGGCGTCCAGCCGTGCAGGAAGGAGTGGCCGTTTGCGGGGTCGGTGATCTGGCGAGGATTGTCCGAGCCGCTGACGGGAAGAGTATAGAGAGTGGAGGTGCGAGCATCTCCGAGGTGGTGGCTGATAGCCATTTGGCTGCCGTCGAAGGAGAGGACGTGGTCGTTGTTGTTCTGGTCGGCGAAACCGGTATTCAATTCGCTGATACTTCCGCTTGCGAGGTCGTAGTTGTAGAGCTTGCCCTCGGAGTTGTAGATGAGGGTTTTGCCATCGATTGTCCAGTTGGGGGCTTGGATGGAGTTGGGGGCGTTGTGCAGGACTTTGCGGTGTCCGCTGTGTACGTCCATGATTTCGAGTCGGCTGCCGATGTAGTCGCGATAGGGCTGGAAGTCGGTTGCGGCTGGGATGACGACGCGGACGTTGCTGAAACGGGCGGTTTCCATGACCTCGGCGTTGTGCGAGCAAATGAAAAGCCCGACGTAAAGCTCGTCGTTCAGGTCGATTTCTTTGGAGACGGACTTGTAGGTTTCTCCGAAGCGGGCGGCGGAGAAGGTGAATAGGTCTCCTTCGCGCTGCAGTTCGATTTCGGTCGGGTGGTAGGAGTCGAGAACGACTTGATCGGTTTCGCCTCCTTTTTCCGTGCGGTACTGGAGCGAGCTAAGCGTGTCTCCATGTACGCAGGCGTCTGCGTAGGCCGAATCCGTATCGAGGGAATTGCGGGCCATGATGCCGATCTTCCGGTGGGGATCGACGCCCTCGCCGACGAACTCTACGGTGGCGCGAATGATAAAGTCGCCTTCCATTTGGTTGTAGGCGAATTGGAACTGGTCGCTGGTTGCCCACATGTTTATGCCCGAGCCCGAGAGGGTGTAGACTTGGTTTTCGGAATCGAAAGACGCGGATCCGGACAGGTCTGGATTTCCGACATCATGGTGATGGGCGAAGTCGCCGAGGCCCTCGTGATGGGCGCCGAAGGCGAGTTGTGTGATGGCGCCGATACACAGCGCTGCGCTAAGTTTGATTCTGTTGATCATAGGGCTTGGTTAGGGGCGGGTTGGGTAATCTAGGAGTGGGTATAAAACGAAAGAAGGGAGCTGAACCCACTCCTGTGGATACGCTTACAGATTAGCGAAATCTTAAGCTTATTCCTTTCGGGGAAAGAGCAAATAGGACGCTGCGATTGAGAGTTCCGAGTTGACTTCGATTATTAAGCAAAGAATAAACTTTGCTTATGAAAATCGCGATTGTTAGTTCTAGTTTGAATCCGGGTAGCCGCAGTCGCCTTTTGGCGTTGCAGGCGAAAGCTCGTATAGAGGAGTCCGAAAATGTGGAAGTTGACTTGATTGATTTGCAGGAGCTTGAGTTGCCGCTTTGCGACGGAGGGGCGACTTATGGGGATCCTGCCGTGATTGAGTTGAGTAGCAGGATGGAGGCTGCCGACGCGTATGTGCTGGCGTCGCCGATTTACAACTACGGCTTCAATGCGGCCTTGAAGAACGTGATCGAGTTCGCCGGCCGGAAAATGGAGAACAAGCTGGTTGGGTTTCTTTGCGCGGCAGGGGGGGCGAATTCCTACATGGGAGCCATGTCTTTCGCCAATAGTTTGATGCTCGATTTTCGTACGATTGTATTGCCGCGATTCGTGTATGCGACGGGCGATGACTGGGAGGGCGATTCGCTGAAGCCATCGATCGCTGATCGGCTGAGTCAGTTTTCCGATGACCTGGTTTCGTTTGGGCGGAAGCTAGCAGGCTAGACGCATTCGAAATTTCGCTCTTCCTCGAGATTGAGTGAGATGCGTGCGCTGCCGAGGTTGACGGCGATTTCTAGAAAGTCTCCGGAGCCGTGGTAGGCGACCGGTTTGCCTTTGGCGACGTCGGAAAAGGATTTGGCGAAGGGGATGCGTTCTCCTCCTCCAAGTAGAACGGCCTCGGGATTTGGGCTGTTTCGGGTGATGCGAAGATTTGTGATAGCGTTTCCAAAGGTGTCGAAATAGATGACGCTTCCCTTTGTGGGGAGCCCGATTAGTTCGGGAAACTCGATGCCCTCGTGGGCGAATTTCGGCAGTGCCATGCCGAACTCCCCGGGGTTATGTCCGGCGGCGAGCATGGCGGCGGCGGGCGCGAATATGTCTCGTCCGTGAAAGGTGTTGCTCGTGCGGATTTGCGGGTCGATGCGAAGGTTTTCGATTTCGTAGCAGCGACACATGCCCGGTTTGAGGAGATCGAGCAGTCCGTTGTCGGGGGCGACGAAGTGGTAGTCGCCATCGTAGTGGATGACGGGCTTGCGTTCCGAGCCGACGCCCGGATCGACTACGCAAAGGAAGATAGTGCCGCGCGGAAAGTCGCTATAGCATTGGGAGAGGATGAAGGCGGCGGAGCGGACATTGCCCGGCTCGACGTTGTGCGTGATGTCGATGGAGCGGGCTTGAGGGCAGATGCGTGCGATAACGGCTTTCATAGAGGCGACATACCAGTCGCTTTCGCCGAAATCCGTGAGGATAGCAATGAGGGGTGGATCGGGCAGCATGGGCTATGGGTATCGTCGCGTAGACGGTTGGGTTTAGCCTGGGGAAGGTTGGAGTTCTAAGCGTTTTATGCTAGAGGCACCCTCATGAGAATCAAAGCGTTTTTTGCCTTACTCGTTCTAGTAGGTTTCACGTTGCCTGCCTTATCGTTCTCACAAGGCGACGAGGCTGAGTTTCGGGAGGCTCTTTATCTGTCGGACGTGGATCGTGACCAGAGAACGCCACAGGCGGTGCGGGTGGGTGGAGTGGTTTTCGTTTCGGCGATGTCTGGCCCTGGGGCGACCTTGCAGGAGCAGGCGCGCTCGATCTACATGAGGCTGCAGTCCGTGCTGGGCAACTATGGGATGAGCATGGCTGAGGTGGCGCAGGAGCGTATTTACATTCGCGCTGGCGAGAGCTACGCGGATGCGAGCGCGGCGCGTTTGGCGTTTTTTGGAGAGGAGAGCGCTCCGGCGAGCACGCTTGTGGAGGTGGCTGGGTTTTCCGACGTGGGGACTTTGATAGAGATTGAGATGATAGCGGTGGCGGGTCCAGAATAGGAATCGTGACTCGGAGCTTCAGGCGCCTTGCTTTTTCGCGTTTGGGGGCAATTCTTTGGAGTAACTATGAGTTACGAGCCTTCGAAGGAAATTTTGGAGAAATACGCGGATGTGATGATCAACTTCGCGTTGAACAGTGGGGAGGGAGTGAAGCCCGGCGAAGTGGTGCAATTGCGCGTGCCGGAAGTCGCGAAGCCCTTTCTCGTCGCCTTGCGGCGAGCGGTTTTGAAAGCGGGGGCGCATCCGCTGGTGTTTTTCACGCCGGACGACATGGCACGGGAGTTCTACGAGTTGGCCAACGAGGAGCAGCTCTCGTTTTTCGCTGAGAAGTACCATAAGGGAACGGTGGATCAGATTGATCATACGGTCGCGATTCTGGCGGAGACGAACAAGAAGGAGCTCGAGGGAATCGACAGCAAGAAGATCATGGCGACTCAGAAGGCGCTAAAGCCGTACATGGACTGGCGTCGCGAGAAGGAGTCGGCGGGCAAGTACACTTGGACTTTGGCGATGTGGGGAACTCAGCAGATGGCGGACGAGGTTGGCATGTCTCTGGAGGAGTATTGGGAGCAGATTATCGAGGCGTGCTACTTGAAGGAGGAGAAGCCAGCCGACAAGTGGAAGGCGCTCTACAGGGAATTGTATGACTACAAGGACAAGCTTGACGCTTTGCAGATCGAGAAGGTTCACATCGAGGCCGACAATACTGATCTTTGGGTCCAGCTAGGCGATCATCGCAAATGGCTTGGCGGTTCCGGTCGAAACATTCCAAGCTTCGAGCTTTTCGTGTCGCCCGATTGGCACGGTACGCAGGGACGTATCCAGTTTACGGAGCCGCTCTATCGCTATGGATCGCTAATTGAAAACGCGTATTTGGAATTCAAAGACGGTCGCGTTGTGAAAGCTACGGCCAGCAAGGGCGAGGAACTGCTCAAGGAAATGGTAGCAGTTGAGAATGCGGACAAGGTAGGCGAGTTTTCGCTGACGGATCGTCGCTTTTCGCGAATCACGAAATTCATGGGTGAAACGCTTTACGACGAAAATGTCGGCGGCGAGTATGGAAACACTCATATCGCGGTCGGTTCGGCCTACCGTGATTCCTACACGGGTGATCCCTCTAAAGTAGGCGAGAAGGATTGGCTTGAGATGGGCTACAACAATTCCGTGGTGCATACAGACATTGTGGCAACTTCGAATCGTACAGTAACTGCTTACTTGAAAGATGGTACAAGCGCTGTCATCTACAAGGACGGTCAGTTTGCGATATAAGTTTTACTCTACGGATGCCCCGCAATTCACGTTCACTGTTTGTACTGCTAAGTTTGTTTTTCGTCGCTGAGCTATTGGTCTGCTCAGTGTCCGCGAAGCGTTTCAACATCCTTGTAAACGCTGAAGCTGACGAGGAATACCTCGAGCGGACGAAAGACTTGAAATATCAGACTTATCATTTCGTCAAAGGAACGTATTTTGGAGGTGCGACTCGTGACAAGGGCTTGGAGTTGACTCAGTTTGAAGAGTTGGCGGAGTCCTTGTCTCATACTTTGAAGGTTCGGGATTTCTATCCCGAGCCTGATCAGACTAAGGGTGATCTAATGATCATGCTTTCTTGGGGTCGCACGGCCCTCGATCCCAACTATGAGGACTTGATGGGAATCATGAGCGCTGGGGAAACTCTCAGCGACGAGGATCGGGATGCCGCTAGTCGACCTCCGGAGAGCGACAGTCCTGATACGCGAGGCGCGGGAAATCAGCAGGCGATTGGCTCGATGACGACGCCTGGGGAATTCGGGGCGAATCAAGTAATGAGCACCAAGTTCGCGACCGCCAAGGGAAAGAACATTCGATTGCTAGGATTGGAGGATGACTTGGAGGTAGAGTTTTATTCGACGATGTCTCGGGATAGCCTCTGGGATGTTTTGGATGAGGAACGGTATTTTGTTATATTAAACGCATTTGATTATCAGCACTTGTTGAAGCACGGGGAGTTGAAGCAAGTTTGGCGCGTTCGATACAATACCAAGGCGATTGGGATAGGTTTTCGTACTGCGTACGACTCGATGAACCACGCCGTTTCTGGTGTTATCGGATTGAATATGGATAAGGTGACAAAGGTAAAAGGCGACTCGAGGGGGACCGTGACTTTGGGGGAATTGGAAGTGCTGGAAATGGATGGCACAGCTGAAGGGGATGCGAACTAGTGGTCCATCTCCTTTCGCGTAACGCTATGAAAAGGGAGACGCGCTGTATGCCATTGGTTAGATGCATAATACTCTTTGCCTCGCTAGTGGCGAATTGTTTTGGGGCAGGAGCAAATGCAAAGGGGGCTCCGTTGGGTATTTCCTCGGAAATGGAGGCGTCGTTTCAAAAGCATTTAGTTGAAGCTTGGTATCCAAAAACTGTGGACAGTCGATACGGAGGATTTTTGACTGGTTTTGAGGCGGACTGGACGGAGTCTGAGGGGCAGACTAAGTTCATTGTGGGGCAGGCGCGTCACATCTGGGTACTTTCTCAGCTGGCTGTTTTTTTGGACGATTCTTCTTACGCTGAGCTCGCGGAGAAAGGGATGCGATTTTTGGTCGATAAGATGTGGGATTCGCAGTTCGGAGGGTTTTACGAATTGGTGTCGCGGGATGGGCGTACTGTTCGCAGTAGCGAAAAGTCTGCTTATGGAATGTCTTTTGCGATTTATGCTCTATCAAGTTTGCATGCGGCGACTGGCGATTCGGAAGCTTTAGAATATGCGAAAAAGTCTTTTCGTTGGATGGAGGAGCATAGTTGGGATGAGGAATTCAGCGGTTATGTGAGCTCTATGGATAGAGCCGGGGCGTGGGCGCCAGGAGGTATCGATGCATTTGATACCTTGGGATCTAAGGATTATAATTCTTCTATTCACATGCTGGAAGCTCTAACCAGCTTGTATGGTGTTTGGCCAGATGAGCTCGTGAAGCGTCGCCTCGAGGGAATGCTTACTTTGGTGCGTGACACGTTTGTACACGAGAAGGGGTACTTGATTCTTTATTTTGAGCGTAATTGGACCCCGGTAAGTTTTCGGGGCAAGGGTCGTTCGTTTGCTTTAGAGAACAATGCATTCGATCATGTTTCGTGGGGACATGATGTTGAGACGGCGTTTCTGATGCTTGAAGCGTCTCATGTTCTTGGATACGAAAAAGACGAAAGAACGCTCTCTGTTGCCAAGCGCCTGGTGGACCATGCTTTGGAGACGGGTTGGGACAGTGAGTATGGGTCTTTTTTCGATGGTGGCTACTATTTCGAGGAAAACGGGGAATGTGAGGTGATACGTCCTCAAAAGGTTTGGTGGGTGGCGGGAGAGGGCTTGAATGCGTTGCTACTAATGTCGCAGCTCTTTCCGGAGGATCCTCGTTATCGCAACGCGTTTGAGAAGCAGTGGAGGTATATGAAGACGCATCTTTTTGACGAGCGGCATGGAGGTTGGTTTGGCGAGGGCGCTGATTCCGATCCGGATGCGAGTCGTCGAAGAAAGGCCCATCGTTGGAAGGCTTCTTATCACGACGGACGCACTTACATGAATTGCCTTAAAATGCTGAAAGGTCAGTATCCGCTGACGCAGCATTAGAATTGAGCGGATTTGAATGGGGCTTGACAAGGCGCGGGGCAGAATCCTTTTTGCCTTCAACTTTCTTCGGACTTGTCCGATGAAAACACGAATCAACATCTCAAGATGCATCCATCCGCAATTAAGCCAACAAGCCTTATCAACCTCGTGCTAGTGAACGTGGTCGTGGTGGTCGTGGTCGGATGGACCGCGTCAGCGAGAGGTTGAACGAAGCATAGAGCTTTATCGAAACAACCCCGCCGGCGCGAAACCGGCGGGGTTGTTCGTTTTAGGACGTTCTCGTCGGAATCAGTCGGTGTAAGACCTTCAATCAATACTGAATCCGAAAATGAACTACACAGGCGCAGAAATCCTAATCAAGTTGCTCGAACAACAGGGCATCCAACGAATCGCGGGCATTCCGGGAGGGGCGAATCTCCCGATGTATGATGCATTGTCTCGAAGCGAGTCTATCCGCCATATCCTTGCTCGTCATGAGCAGGGTGCGGGCTTTATCGCTCAGGGGCAGGCTCGCGTGACGGGCGAGGCTGCGGTCTTTTTCGCGACTTCGGGTCCGGGCGCTACGAATACAGTGACGGCTCTGGCCGACGCGAAACTGGATTCCATTCCGATCATCTGCATAACGGGACAGGTTCCGCAGAGTTTGATCGGTACGGATGCGTTTCAGGAGATCGACACCTATGGCCTGAGCGTTCCGGTTACGAAGCACAGTTACTTGGTTCGTTCTGCGGCGGAATTGCTGGAGGTCATACCAGACGCGTTTCGGGTAGCGGTCTCGGGGCGTCCGGGTCCGGTTTTGATTGATATTCCCAAGGACGTGCAGATGGAGCGAATCCGGATCGAGGAATGGCCGGCGGTAGGCGAACGGGATCAGTCGCCCGAATTCGACGCGAAGGAGATCGAGCTGGCGGCAGCCATGATCAATGGCTCCGAGCGTCCGATAATATATGTCGGCGGAGGAGCGATTCATGGTTCCGCGGAAAGGCGGATTCTTGAGCTGGCGGAGCGTATCCATGCTCCGGTTACGACGACCTTGATGGGATTGGGCGCGTTTCCGGCGAGTCACGAGCAGTCGATAGGCATGTTGGGTATGCATGCGGCTCGCTATACCAACATGGCTTTGGAGGAGTGTGATTTGTTGATCGCTCTTGGGGCGCGTTTCGATGATCGGGCGACGGGGAAAGTCGCTCAATTCTGTCCAGACGCGAAGATCGTGCATATTGATATCGACGCGGCGGAGCTGCACAAAATAAAGACGGCTCATATTGGAATACAGGCAGATCTCAATGAAGCGTTGGAATGTTTGATGCCTTTGACTCAGGAGCGTCGACGGGAAGCCTGGTTGCAGCGGATAGCGGAATTGAAGCGCGAGTTCGCCCTTGAGATGCCGGATTCCGATTCTCCGACGTCCGCGTATGGAATCGTTCGCCAGACGCAGAGTATTTGTCCGCCGGATACGATTGTTACCACTGATGTTGGGCAGCATCAGATGCGGGCGGCGCAGGCGTTTACTTTCGAGGAACCGCGTCGCTGGCTGACTTCGGGCGGCTTGGGCACGATGGGTTTTGGCGTGCCCGCGGCGATTGGCGCGGCCCTTGAGGCACCGGATCAGCAGGTGGTTTGTTTCTCGGGCGACGGGAGCTTGATGATGAATATTCAGGAGTTCGCGACGGCTGCGGAGGAGGGCGTTAATCTGAAGATCGTATTGTGTAACAACAATTCGCTCGGTCTCGTACACCAGCAGCAGACCCTGTTTTACGGAAAGAATATTTTCGCGTCGAATTTCAGTAGCCACCTCGACTTTTGCATGATTGCTCGGGGCTTTGGCGTGGCGGCCTATGATTTGGCGGGGAGCGAGGATCCTAAAGCGATGTTGGAGGAGGCTCTGAAGGCGCCGGGCTGCGTCTTGATAAACGTGCCGATCGACGTAACGCATAAGGTTTTTCCGATGGTTCCGCCAGGTGGAGCGAATTCGGAGGCGATCCACGAACAGGCGGAGCGCGAGGTCGCGATATAGATCGAAGTCGCTTTTTCGGAGGTGGAGTTGAGGGAAATGGCGACGCGGCGTGCAAGGCTGTGCATCGGTCATTTCTCTCGACTCCGGGCTCTGGGCAGCAGAGGGTATTCGTACTAACCTTTAGTATTAATCCCCAAAGTAATGATCCTATGAGTGAGTCTGTAATACCAGAGCCCCCGAACTCAGAACCTTCTGCTCCAGCGGTCGACTCCGATGCCGCTGTCGCGGAGTTAATCAAGAAGTTGCATAGCCAGCAGAATTTCCCGTTGGCGATAGTGGCGGCCGTCGTGTCCGCTCTTGTTGGCGCCACCCTCTGGGCGGTGATCACGGTATCAACCGAGTATCAAATCGGGTTTATGGCTGTGGGTGTTGGGGCCTTAGTTGGCTTCAGCGTGAGAATACTCGGGAAGGGTGTTGATCAGAAATATGGAATTTTGGGCGCGATCTTTGCGCTGGTCGGCTGTCTGCTGGGAAACCTTTTCACGCAGGTCGGCTTTGCGGCTACGGAATTGGATGTGAATTTCTTCGAGATCCTCTTTGGATTAAGCAGCGAGGTAATCGTGGAAATTTACGCTCAGAGCTTTGCTCCGATGGATTTGCTTTTCTACGGAATCGCGGTCTACGAGGGCTTCAAGTTCAGTTTCCAGCAGTTGGACGATTCGCAGCTATCGACGCTTAAGTCATAGCGAGCAAGGATTTACAAAAAAGAGCCTGTTTCCGTCTGGGAGCAGGCTCTTTTGTTTTCGAAATTCTTTGTGTCGTCTAGTCGATGACAGTGGCTTTCACGATTTTCTGTTCTTCGAGAGGCTTGTCCATTCCATCGCGCTCGACGCCTTCGATGGCTTGAACGATATCGTAGCCTTCTTCGACTTCGCCGAAAATGGTGTGGCGCATGTTGAGCCATGGCGTTTTGGCAGTGGTGATGAAGAATTGGCTGCCGTTTGTGCCGGGGCCGGCGTTGGCCATGGCGAGGAGGCCGGTCTTGTCGAAGCGCAGGTCAGGTGTGCACTCGTCTTCGAAGTTCTTGCCCCAGATGGACTGGCCGCCGCGTCCGGTGCCGGTCGGATCGCCGCACTGGACCATGAAGTCGGGAATGACGCGGTGGAAGATGATGCCGTCGTAGTAGCCGTTTTCCACGTGGGTAGCGAAGTTTTCGCAGGCTTTCGGAGCTACGTCCGGGTAGAGTTTGAGGGTGATTGCCCCTTGGTTGGTTTCGAATTTGATCTTGGTCTTGGCCATTACCGTTACGAATCGCGCGCGTTTAGGGATCCGCAAGCAGAAAAATTGATTCGTGCGAGAGTGCAGGGAGGGATGAAATAGTTCTTTTGCCGAATGGGGAGAGCTTTTCGGGCGGCTCAATTTCTCGGTTGTATTTCCTGTTTCCCGCTCTATTCGTTGGCCGCTTATGGGCAAAAACTGGCTAGAAGGAGTAGACGAGGAGTACGACGTGGTCGTAATCGGCAGCGGTCTGGGTGGACTGACTAGCGCTAACGTCCTCGCCAAATGCGGGCACAAGGTCCTCTTGCTCGAGCACCATTATCAGTTCGGGGGGCTCGCCACTTGGTTCAAGCGTCCGGGCAAGCACATCTTTGACATCTCGCTGCATGGCTTTCCGCATGGCATGGTTAAGTCTTGCCGCAAGTATTGGACGAAGGAAATCGCGGATTCGATCGTGCAGTTGAAGGACGTTCGTTTCATCAATCCGCAGTTTGACGTTTGGACGACCTTTGACCGAGCCGACTTTACTCGAATTCTTGTCGAAGACTTCAAGCTCGAGCGCGAGCAGGTGGAGGGCTTCTACACGCATTTGCGTCAGATGAATTTCTACGACGACGATCAGCGCACGACTCGCGAGCTTTTCGAGGAGTTCTTCCCCGGTCGCAAGGACGTGCATCGTCTGTTGCTCGAGCCCATTGCCTACGCGAATGGTTCGACGCTAGACGAGCCGGCCATCACGTACGGGATCGTGTTCTCGAACTTCATGAGCAAGGGAGTCTACACTTTTCAGGGAGGGACGGATGTTCTCGTTGGCAAGATGGTTGAAGAGCTGGAGCGAAATGGGGCCACGCTGAAAAAGAACGTATTGGTCCGGCAGATACAGACGGAGGAGGTCGATGGAAAACCACGCGTTTCCGGAGTCGTGATCGAGGGACGCACACGCGACAGCGAGCCAGACAATGTAATGACGGTTCGCTGCAAGGCAGTCGTTTCCAACGCGAACGTGGTTACGACGGTCAAGAAGATGGTGGGCGAGGACAAGTTCTCCAAGGCCTACATCGACGAGCTTAATGCGGTTCGAATCAACAGCAGCTCCTGCCAAGTGTACATGGGGATTCGGGAGGGAGACTCCATTCCGAACATTGGTGATCTTGTGTTTACCTCTGATGCTCCTGTCTTCAGTAGCGAGGAATTGGTCGATCTTAATACGACCAGTCGCACGTTTTCGGTATATTATCCAGAAACGCGCCCCGGTTCGGATCGCTATACAATTGTCGCGTCCTTGAATGCCAAATATATCGATTGGGAGAATTTGACGGATGAGGAATACGAGAAGCATAAGGAACGACTGATAGAAGAGTCGCTTGTTTCTCTGGAAAAGTATATCCCGGATGTGCGTTCGAAGATCGACCATCTCGAAGCCGCCACTCCGCGTACGATCAATCACTACACGCGCCACCCTGAAGGGACTTCATTTGGCACTAAGTTCGAAGGGCTGAAGTGCTCGATGGATTTGCCCGATCAGATTGACGGTCTCTATCATGCCGGTTCGGTGGGTATCATCATGTCTGGCTGGCTCGGCTCCATGAACTATGGCGTGATTGTCTCGAACAAAGTAGACAAGCAGGTCGTGGCGATGAAGGCCGCGGAGAAGTCCGAACCTGTAGCGTAGAAGCGAATACAAATCATTTTAATAACCCCGACGACTCCGTATATAATGGCTACTGAAGAAATCCTTAATGCGATTCCGCACCGCCCTCCTTTTCTATTTGTAGACGAGGTGGTAGAGCAGACTGAAGACTCGTTGACTACTCGCCGCTACGTTTCCGAAGCGGAGGCGTTTTTCGAAGGTCATTATCCGGGTAATCCGATTATGCCAGGCGTATTGATCTCCGAAGCGGTTTTTCAGACGGGCGCCATTTGTTTGAATCGTTTGCTCGCGGACGAACTCGCCGCGAATCCAGACATGGTTCCTGTCTTGAGCAAGATAACCGATGCTCGTTTTCGAGGGATCGTGCGTCCCAAGGATACCTTGCTGATTACTGCGAAGTTCAAGGAGAAGATGGGTGGCTTCATGTTCATGAGCGGTAGTGTGAAAACCGAGGATGGTCGCCGTATAATGACGGTGAATTTTTGCGTTTCGCTTTCTAAGGCTGCGGACCAATAGACGGATGGGCTTTTTAAATCTAGAAGGTAAGAACGTCCTCGTGATGGGCGTGGCGAATCGAAAAAGCGTTGCTTGGTATATCGCGAAGACTTTGGAGGAAGAAGGGGCGAAGGTGATCTATAGCGTTCGTTCTGAAGCTCGTAGGGAGTCCACTGCGAAGTTGCTAAAGGACAAGCCGGTCTATGTTTGCGATGTCGAGAATAAGGAGGAGATTGGAAGCTTAGCCAAGTCTGTAGGAAAGGACTTTGGGACGATTCACGGGATCGTGCACTCGATTGCGTTCGCGAACTATAGCGAAGGCTTCAAGCCGTTCCACGAAACGAAGCGCGAAGACTTTTTGCAGGCTACCGCGATTTCCGCATTTTCGGTGGTCGAGGTGTCGAACGCTTTTAAGCGCTGTCTCGATAAGAAGGCATCGGTGGTGGCGATTAGTATTTCGTCGCTTACGATCACGGCAGAGAATTATGGATACATGTCGCCGGTGAAGGCTGCGCTTGATTCGTCGATTCGCTATCTGGCGAAGTCTTTCAGCAAGGATTCTGAAGTGCGATTCAACACGGTGAATCCCGGCACGCTCAAGACCAGCGCTTCGGCGGGTATACCCGGCTATGCGGAAAGCTATCTCTTCAGCGAGAAGCTTACATTTCGTAAGAAGGCTTTGAATACGCAAGAGGTTGCGAATGCGGCAGCCTTTTTGATAAGTGATCGTTCGAGTGGAATGAATGGATCCAGCATGACTTTGGATGCGGGCATGGGGATTAACTATTTCGATTCGGAAGTGATAAAGCTCGCAATGCGACCTAAGGAAAAGGGTGGAAGCGACTCGGTTTAATGAAAGTTCGTTCTGCAGTCATTGATTCCATTTCCTACGTTTCGCCTCCGACGGCTTGGTCGAGTTCGGATATCGAGGTAAAGCTAGCTCCTTTGTATCAACGTCTGAGATTGCCGGAAGGGCGCTTAGAGTTGATGACGGGAATCAAGGAACGTCGCTTTTGGGAGCGTGACGTGCGGCCGTCGGAAATAGCGGCTGAAGCCGGTCGAAAGGCTCTTGCAGCGTCGGGCATTTCGCCTGAGCAGATAGAAGTATGTATTCATTCTTCGGTTTGCCGAGATATGCTCGAGCCGGCGACTGCGTCCTTTGCGCATCGCCTGATGGGATTGAAGCCAAGCGTTCAGGTTTTCGACGTGTCGAATGCCTGCCTCGGCTTTTTGAATTCGATTTCGCTTTTGAGCGCTATGATTGATGCGGGTCAAATTAAGGCGGGCGTGGTCGTATCCGGTGAAAACGGAAAGCCGCTCCTAGAAAAAACGATACAGATCTTGCTGGAGCGGGATTTGAATCGAAAGTCGATAAAGCCGTTTTTCGCTAATCTTACAATAGGAGCGGGCGCGGTGGCTGCGGTGGTGTGCCATGAGTCGCTATCGCCCAATGGGCATCGTATTGTTGGTGGTACTGCTATGGCGGATACGGCGAGCAACGAATTATGCAAGGGAGATTCGAGCATGGCTGGAGACGGCTTGGAAATGCAGACTGACTCTGAGGAAATGCTGAAAGCGGGCGTGAGCTTGGCGAAGAATACTTGGGATGCTTTCAAGCTTGAGCTTGGGTGGGACGAGTCGACTTCGGATCGTATCGTATGCCATCAGGTTGGAGCGGCTCACCAGCGTTTGCTTTTCGACACCTTGGGATTGCCGCACGAGAAAGATTTTTCCACTTATCAGACTTTTGGCAATACCGGTTCTGCCGCGTTGCCGATCACGCTTGCGAAGGCGGCGGAAGAAGGAGCGGTGAAGTCTGGTGATAAGGTGGCGCTTTTGGGGATAGGGAGCGGCTTGAATTGCCTGATGATGGGGGTAGAGTGGTGAGCGTATCCAAGATTCCAGACAGCATTCGTGAGGAGTACCCCTTTGAGCCGAAGCGCTTGAAGCTGAGCTGCGGCCATGAGATGAGTTACGTGGACGAGGGTGAGGGGTTTCCGGTGCTGATGGTTCACGGAAATCCCACTTGGTCGTTCTACTACCGGAATGTGATCAAGAAGCTGAGTGGCAAGTTTCGCTGTATCGCTTTGGACCATATTGGTTGTGGCTTGAGCGATAAGCCGGGCTCGGATTATTCCTACCGCCTTGAGCAGCGTATTGAGGATCTGGGCGAGTTGATCGATCATCTTGATTTGGAGCGATTTGACATCGTGGTACATGACTGGGGCGGGGTGATCGGCCTGGGAGCGGCCTTGAAGCGTTTTGAGAAGCTTCGGCGTGTTACGATTTTGAATACGGCTGCGTTTGTGGACTCCCGTATTCCTGCGAGAATATCGCTTTGTCGGGCTCCTGTTTTTGGTAAGCTTATTGTGCAAGGCTTGAATGGTTTTGCTGGCCCTGCGGCTAGCATGTCCGTGAAAAAGAAGCCGCTGTCGAAGGCTGTGAAAGAAGGTATGCTATTTCCATATGGAAACTGGTCGGACCGGAGGGCAGTGTACGAGTTTGTAAAGGATATTCCGATGCATGTGTCACACCCCAGCTTTAACACCTTGCTTTCGGTAGAGAATGATTTGCTAAAGCTGCGTCAGCGAGACGTGACTATTCTTTGGGGCGGTAAGGACTTTTGCTTTAATATTCATTTCTACGATCGCTGGAGGAGATTTCTTCCGGACGCGACCGCGTTCAGGTATCCACAGTCTGGGCACTATATACTGGAAGACGAAACCGAGTCTTGTTGTGAAGCGATCTATCAGATGGCTGACTATGACGAGGACTAGTTCGCGTACTCATCAGTCCTCACGGCTTGAAAAATGGATTTGCTGTATTGCCTATCGGCTTGATTAAGCTAGGGTACTTTGAAGGATCGCTGATGGAGTTACACACGTACTATTCGAAAAATGGGCTGCTTCGGGTGAGTTGGGGAAATCGTATAGATATCCACTCGCTCAGGAGGCATTTCGAATTGTTGAAGGCGAATGCGGATTATGATCGGGACCTTAAGGTGATTACCTCATCGGATGTCGGTGAAATCGATATCCCACTTACGCGGGAGAATATGCTCCTTATTAAGGATTGGCGGGAGGATGCCTTGACAGGTTATCGCTCGATAACGACTGCGTTTTACAATCTGAACCCGATTCCGGCAGCCTATATCAACTATTTCAGCGAGTTTTTTGACACGGAAAAGTCCTGCCTTCGTCAATTTTCTTCGGAAGAAAGCGCCCTTGCATGGTTGATGAAAGGGCAATCTGTTTATTGATTTGAGAGCGGAGCCTCGCCGTTTTCTTAGATTGTATTAACGGCAGGGGCTTTGCTGCGGTAACTGACTTCGGCGGTTTCCTTGAGGTAGGCTGCAGTGCCGCCTTTTAGCTCTTGCAGCTGGTTGGGAAGGTATCGCCAGGTCCAGTTGCCTTGAGCTTCGCCCGGCGTGTTTAAGCGGGCTTCCGAGCCTAGACTCATCAGATCCTGCACAGGCACGATGACGAGGCGGGAGACGCTCTTGTAGGCGGTTCGAAGCAAGTCCCAGCCGATTTCATCGCCAGTGACGCGCAGGTACCTGCGGATGTGGTCGCGCTCTTTTTCGGAGGCGTCTGCATACCAGCCGAGCGAGGTGTTGTTGTCGTGGGTACCTGGATACAGGACGGAATTGGACTGCAGGTTATGGGGCAGGTAGTAGTTGTCTCCTTCGCCGCCGAAGGCGAATTGGAGGATGGCCATGCCCGGTAGGCCGGTGTCGCGTCTAAGGATACGTACGTCATCGGTCAGGTCTCCGAGGTCTTCGGCGATGAGCTTACAGTTTTTAACCTTCTTCTTGATGGTCTTGAAGAAGTCGATGCCGGGGCCTTTTTTCCATTCGCCGGTCTTGGCGGTTTCGGATCCGTAGGGAATGCTCCAGTAGGAGTCGAATCCGCGGAAGTGGTCGATGCGGACGACGTCGTAGAGCTCGAAGCTGCGCTTGAAGCGATTGACCCACCAGGAGTGTCCGTCTTTTTCGAGGGCGTCCCAATCGTAGAGCGGATTGCCCCAGAGCTGTCCGTCTTCGGAGAAGTAGTCGGGCGGACAGCCGGCTACGGCTGTGGGGCGGAAGGTCTTGGAATCGAGTTGGAAGTACTCTGGGTGTTGCCAGACGTCGGCGCTGTCTAGGGCTACGAATATGGGGATGTCGCCGATGATCTGTACGCCTTTTTGGGCGGCGTATTTTCGGACAGCCTGCCATTGGCCCTCGAAAAGGTATTGGAAGAACATTTCCGAGTCGATCTTGCGGGCGAGCTCTTTGTGCAGTGGGTTCGTCTGGGCGTCGGCAAAGGAGCGTAGCTCTGCGGGCCAGTCGTACCAGGGCTGGCCGTTGAAGTGGGCTTTGAGGGCTTGGAAGTAGGCGTAGGGCTCGAGCCAGTCCGCGTGCTTTTTCTTGAATGCGACGAATGATCCGTAGGGGCGTATCTTCTTGTTGCCGCGGACGAAGGTTTCGTAGACGGCGTCGAGCACGGGCCACTTGGCATTGTAGAGGCCGCCGAAGTCGACGAAGCTGTCGGGTAGGATGGTAAGCTCCTCTAGTATTTCGTGATCGAGAAGGCGTTTCGCTTCGAGGGAGTTCAGGGAGATGAGGTAGGGATTTCCGGCGAAGGAGGAGAAGGATTGGTAGGGGGAGTCGCCGAATCCCGTCGGGCCGAGCGGGCAGATCTGCCAGTACTCGAAGCCGGCTTCCGCGAGGAAGTCGAGGAAGCTATAGCAATGGTTGTTGAGGGTTCCGATCCCGTATTCACCAGGAAGGGAGGTTGGGTGGAGGAGGACTCCAGCAGAGCGGTGGTCAAGCCAGTTGAAAAGCGGATCTTTCACAGATTTTAGTTGGGTTGGTTAGTTGGTGGGAAATAAACGTTAGCTTTGTGGAATCACAAGCTCCCAAAGTAGGCAGGCATGTGAAATTGCTGTGGCGCTATCCGGTGAGTCGATGGGTTAAGTTCGCGCGCTGGTCTCCAGTCGATTGGCTTATACTATGCCTTTTCTGCCGACAATGCGCGGACGGGAGTTTCAGGAATGGCTCGGGAGAGTCGATTTAGCAGTTGATCAGACTCAAGGAGTTTAACGACAAAAGAATCGGAATACCGAGGCACAACATAAAGGAGGTTCCGCGAGTCTATCCTACAAGCCGACGCTCATTTTAGAGTTGTCGGCTTGCACCGTTTGGCGGCCTTGTCCTGAGGGAACTGCCGCTTTGTTGCGTCTGGGCGGTTTTGAGGTTGCGGGGGGGTGAGCTTGCCAACAGAAACGAGCCCCGATGGACACGCTTTTAACGCTACTTCGGGCATTGATTGGGATTATAGGGCTACTGGCTCTTTGTTGGTGGGTAAGCGAGGACCGAAAACGGATCAATTGGAAGCTCGTGGGCTCGGGATTGGCTCTTCAATTGCTGCTGGGGCTGGCCTTGCTAAAGGTATCTTTCGTGCACGACGCGGTGGCTGGAGTGTCTGCCTTTTTCAGTCGCCTGATCGGATTTAGCGACGATGGGGCGACGATGATTTTTGGTACGATGCCGAGCGATGTGCCGCTTTTTGGAATGGCTTGGACGGTGCTCTCGGCGATTGTCTTCTTCTCTGCGTTCTCCGCGATTTTGTACCATTTGAGAATCCTGCAAGTGATCGTTTTCGCTTTTGCCTGGATGTTGAGCAAGACGCTCAAGCTTTCCGGGGCGGAGTGTTTGGCGGCCGCGGCGAATGTTTTCATAGGCCAGACGGAGGCTCCCTTGGTCATCAAGCCTTACCTGCGCGGCATGACGCGTTCGGAGATTAATTCGTTAATGACCGGAGGTATGGCGACGATCGCGGGCGGCGTTTTGGCAATTTACATGAGCGCGTTAGGAGGCGGTGACGAGGCTTCGATCATCGCTTTTGGAAAGCATTTGCTGACCGCTTCAATTTTGAGCGCTCCGGCGGCAATGATCGCTGCCAAGATCATCGCTCCTCAGACTGAGAGCGTGGATGGGCAGGTGGCGTTTCCGAAGGAGAAGGAGTACGATGGACTGCTTGACGCGGCGACTCGGGGGACTTCGGACGGGCTGAAGCTGGCGTTGAACGTCGGCGCGATGTTGATCGCCTTCACCGGTTTGGTGGCATTGCTGAACTATGTGATTGGCTCCTGGATCGGAGATTGGACCGGGCTGAACGGTTGGGTAGCTTCCGTCACGGATGGCAAGTTTTCAGCCTTCGATTTCAGTTTTCTAATCGGCGTTTTGAGCGCTCCGTTTGCCTGGCTGCTCGGCGTGCCGAACGGAGATTTGTTGATTGTGGGGCAATTGTTGGGAGAGCGTCTGGTGTTCAACGAGCTCTTCGCCTACCTGCATTTTGCGGAATTGAAGAACAGCGGTGCGATCACGGATGGGAAGTCGATTCTGATTTTGACTTACGCATTGTGCGGTTTTGCAAATATCGCCTCGATCGGGATTCAGGTAGGCGGGATTTCGGCGCTTGAGAAAAGTCAGCGCCCAAATCTTTTGCGTTACGGGTTTCGGGCGCTCGTGGGCGGAATGGTGGCCTGCTATCTGACGGCGATCATGGCGTCTACCATCCAATCTAGCATTTACTAAGGCGAATCAGGATTATGGATACGAAGAAAGTTTACTTGGCGGGTTGTTTGTTCGATCTTCGTCACTTGGCGGGAAATGCGATGCTCGGGGAGCAGATCGAGTCAAGGTCAAATGGCCGTTATGGCGTCTACTTGCCCCAGGATTACGAGCCTGAAAGCCTTGGGGCGAAGGCTATCCGCGACAGCGATTTCGAGGGGCTGCTGGATTGTCAGGCTGCGGTTATCCAATATGACGGTACGGAGCTTGATTCGGGTACTGTGGTTGAGTTTATGGCCGCTAAGTTCGCGGACATTCCTTGTGTCTTGTTGCGTACGGATTTTCGAAAGGGCGGAGATCGGAATGACGATCCGTGGAATCTGATGTGTAGCTTTTATCCGCGATCTGTATCGCTGGTTGTCGATGCGATGCATTTGTATGTGGAATGTGGGCACGCTGAGATTGGTGGCGTTAAGGCGTCGGAAAATGCAATTGAGCGGCTGGCGGAGCTTGTGGTTGGGAAGCTCGACGAGGTGGTCGCGATGGATCCGGTGGCGGTAGAGGGAGTTGATCGAAACGTGGCGCTGAGGCGTTTGCTGGGAATGTAGTCTATGAGGGTGTGGCGATCTTCTCGCGGTGACCTTGGTCAGGAATGGGCTTGGAAGGCGTGCCAGCTTTGGGATGAGGTTTGGCCGTCTAGCGACGATTCCTCGTTGTCCGAAAGGGTTGACGATTTGCGTTCGCAGGAGAGCTTAAGTCGGGAGCTTGTTGCGGGGAGCGAGGTTTTTCATTTGCTGGATGTCGAGGGTGAGCTAGCGGCGATCTCTCGGAGCTACGTTCGGGAGATGCGTTTTGAGTCTTTGGGCGAAACGGTTCCGGTGCTCGCCTTGGCTGGAGTATGCTGCTCGCCCCGATTTCGCGGAAAGGGCTTGGCTACGGTATTGGTGAAGGATGCCTTTTCTCGATTGGGAGAGGCTGTGCCTTGGTGTCTGTTTCAGACGGGGGTGCCTGATTTTTACCAGAGGCTGGGAGCGTTTAAGGTGGAGAACTCGTTCGTGAATTCTCGTTCGAGGGAGGGTTCGGAGGCGAGTCCCTGGTGGGATCCCTTCGTGATGGTCTATGGCGATTCGAGAAATTGGCCTGAAGGGCGGGTTGACTTGTTGGGTGTCGCTTATTGATTGGAGCGATGGGGCGAACGTATATTGAAAGACGAATAATCTCTGCGGGCATTAAGTTGTGCCGTAGGCGTATCGAAATGAAGGGTACGCCGATCACTGCCGATGACCTGAAGGACATCGAGGTGAAGACATTTTCTCCGTTTGCTCAGGGAATGTATTTCTTAGCGGGAATCGCGTTCACTGTATTTGGAATTTGGGCGCACAATCAGACGAGAAATATGGTCCACTCGTTTCCCTTGGTTCTTTTTGGAGTGGCGCATTGCGTCTACGCGGGATGGGGACGTCCGCGCAAGGTGCGTGACATGGAGAGCGAGCTGAATCTGATGGATTTGACGACTGAGATCGTGACGCGTTTCGTGGGCGAGATGGAGAGCAAGCGGAAGGACGCCAAGTAGCGCAAGGGAGTTGCAATCGGGTACTGAGTGATATTTGGATTTAGGCCTGTCGATTTTATGAAGGTTCACACCATTGAGATAGCGGACGCGATTGAGCGAGAACTCCAAGGTTTTCTGAAGGATTGGGGTGGTGGCTATCCGATGAAGTTCACGCGTTTTATAGACTTAGGTGGGCGCCAGACGGACTTGTACGTGTACACCGCGAAGGAAGGAGCGTCCCCTTGGATGATTATCCGCATCAAGTCGGTGATGAAGTCCGAGCAAGGGGAGTGCATCCAGGTGTTTGTCAATGTGGCGGGCAAGGAGAAGGGGCTTGAAGAGACGCTTGTTTCTCCGGAGATCTGGAAATTGCCAGCGTTGGCTGACCGGGTGCTGACCTTTTCCAAGAACGACATGCTGGTTAAGATTGGCGAAGGGGGAGATGCCCTTGAGGAAGGGAATAGCGGTGGCTCAAGCTCCGGAGCTTCAGGTAGTCTAGGGCAAGGTCCAACGGCAGACGAGGACGAGGAAGACTACGATGATCTCGACACTGCGGGAATCCTAGCTGGCGATGGCGGTGGTGGAGATTCCGATTTTAATCCAGAGGATGTGATCGCTCAGGCAAATGCTGGCGGAGACGATGATGTAGATCCCAGCGATTTGATCGCCCAGATGAATGCGGAAGGGGCTGGAGACGACGTGGTGGCGGATCCCAGCGACTTGATTAGGGAACTAAACGAGGAGTCCGATGAGGATGAGTCGAAGGACTCGTAAAACTTTGGCGTCTTTCCGCCTAGAAGTGGGAAACGACTTTAGATAGGGCGTTTTCAATTTCTTCTACACTCTCTTCGAATTCCTCTGCGGAAAGGCCGGTGCGCGGCAGGTGCTCTTCCCAGTTTTCCCAGTAGTTCGATTCGCCGTGCAGGCCTTTGCCGATTCGTTCCGCGACGCCGTTCGCGAGATTGAGAAGGTGGATGAGAGGGAGCTTCCGCGGAGAGAGCTCGGGCTGGTACTGGAACTGAATGGTGCTAGAGGTTTCTTCGGGGAAATTCCAGGAGGTGAGGATGAAACCAGCTACCGTTGGATTCGTAACGCCGAAGTTTGCTTCTTCCCAGTCGATGAGCGGGAGATTCGATTCCTTCGAGTAGGTAGGGAAGCGACTGTCGTCCTTGGCGCAGAAATCGAGAACCATTTTGCCCATGTTGCGAAGCAGGCCGATGGTGTAGGCTTCCTGGTCGTCGAGGCCGGTTTTGCGGGCCAGAATTTCCATGCCGAGTCCGCAGGCGAGCGAGTTTTCCCATAGCTCTGAACCGGTGATGTTGTAGGTGCTGTTGTCTTGGGCGAATATTTGCTTGGAGGCGGCGTATCCGACGAGCTTGAAAAGCTCTCTGAAGCCGATGCGATTTATGGCTTCGTCCAGCGTATCGACTGACATGCCGATGGAGTACATGGCGCTGTTGGAGAGGCGCAGGACGCTGGCGGTAAGGGCCGAGTCCGCGTTTACGAGCTCGGTGATGTCGCTCAGGTCGGTACCGGAGTCGCGCAGAAGCTTGCTTAGTTTGCCGAAAATACGCGGTGACGGCGGCAGCTGCTGAGCTGCGTTCTTAAGGTCTGCTGGGGAAATTGTGTTCATTGACGGCACGCTAGGCTTCGGTATCGGCTGATTGCTTTGTATCTGTAGGCGAAGCGCGAATGGAATGCCCCTAGAAAAAGTGAATTATAAGGGAGTTTACGAAGAAGGGGAATTGCGTCCTCAAGCGCGGATGCACTTGAGTTTTTAATGGTAGGCGGAATGCTCTGCGGGCATGGCTTTCGATTACGTACTAGAGCGGGAACTCGCTTTCAATGAGACAGATATGGCGGGTATTGCTCATTTCTCGAATTTCTTTCGTTGGATGGAGATTGCGGAGCATGCGTTTCTGAAATCGCTAGGTGTGCCTCCGGTGGTTCAGGAAAGGGATAAGTTCTGGGGATGGCCGCGGGTGCGAGCGAGTTGCGAGTACCACACTCCGATTCGATTTGGCGATCGGTTTGAGGTTCATCTTTTTGTGAAGGAAATAAAGCAGAAGTCGGTGGTGTACTTTTTTCGATTCAGAAAGGCGCTGCCTGATGGGGGCTTTGTTGCTCTCGCGAGGGCGGAAATGACGTCGGTCTACGCGGGGTTTGACGTGCCGACTCAGAGCATGTCTGCCCTGGATTTGCAGGAGGAGATTCTTTCCAAGATCGAGGAAGCTCCTGCGGAGCTGATGAAAGCCGCTCGCAACACTCGACCGTAGTATGTCGCGAACTTCGGGTAAGGTTTCGGGGCTTGTGAGCTTTCTATCGCTGATGAGCGGAGGAAGTCTTGTTCTATTTGGGGGTGGTAGTCTGCTGATTTCGGGATTTGCCGGCGCGTTGGCGGGAGCCTTGGTGGGATTGGCTCTTCTGGGACATGGCTTTTTTGAATTGAAGCAGCGGAAGCTGTTCTTGGGTGATCCTTCGGTGGGAGTGGCGCGAAAGTTGGCTTGGAATCAGGGAGCGCTCGCTGGCAGCGTGATTCTTTACCTGGGATGGCAGGCGAGGTCCATTGATCGAGCGGTGATTTCGGCGATGTTGAATCGCGATCCTCTTGAGTCACTGCTCGCGCAGATGCCGCCGGGAACCGCAGAACAGATCAACGCCGAGCTGCCGCGCCTGCTTGTGGCGTTTTACAGTTTAGCGGCCTTGCTCGTCTTGGCGGGCTGTTTGGGAATGGCGTTTATGTATCTGCGGTCCGCCGCGGAGACGGAGCGCTAGAACTTGCGGCCGCGGGCTTGAATGACCTTTAGGTGTTGGGCTTGGACTTTCCCGCGCTGGAACTTGTTCTCTGCGAGCTCGTTGACGGTATCCCAGTCTTCGTCGCTTGGAGTGAATTCCTCCCATTGTTCGAAGCGACCGGCTTGTCGGTGAAAAGTGAGCTTGTTGCCGAAGATGCGGGCCTCGATCTTTAGTTTTCCCAGCTCTGGGTCTTTTTTATTCCATCCGATTGGTCTTGGCATCGGAGGGATTGAGCGCGAGTCAATGGGCCTGCTCAACGCCAAAATTTGTGAGATTCGAGGTAACGTTTTCTTTGTTGGGCGGGTAGGAGGGGTATCAATTTAGAGTATATCGCATGTGGGATTGGATAAAGGAGTTGGATAGCGTCTGGTCGTCCGCGAGTTCGTACGGGCTGGTGGCGTTGAGCTGGGGCTTGCTGCTTTGCAGCATGGCCATGGGACTGGTCGGTGTAGTGATTCCGGTGATACCGGGGGCAATCGTGATGTTGGTTGGTGCGCTTGTATTCAATTTTTTGACACCAGGATGGCTGAATTGGTGGTCCATCGGTGGTCTAGCGGTTTTGATGATTCTGGACCGAGTGGCGGATTTTGCGGGTACGGCTGCGGGCACGAGAATGTTTGGCGGCACGAAGTGGGGAATCTTTGGCGCTGTGGTTGGCGGGCTTGTCGGTCTTTTCTTTGGTCCTCTGGGGTTGATATTAGGACCTGTGGCCGGGGCGATTTTGTTCGAGCTTGTCTGGGCGAAGCGTCATCCGCGTGAAGCGGCGAGATCGGGAGTCGGGGCAGGAGTCGGTTTTGGACTGTCTATGTTGGGGCGTCTCGTGATTTGTTTGATAATGATGGCGGTGATCGCGATCGACCTGGCGATCGGGTAGGTCGAATCACGCAAAAAAAGCGGCCCCTCGTGGAGAGGAGCCGCTGAAATTCAAGAGATGTGTTTCCTAGGCCGTATGGCTTTACGTCGTTGGGACTTCTGCAATCGTCTTGAGGACGCGAGAGCAGATTTGGTATGGGTCGCCTTGTGAATTTGGACGGCGGTCTTCGAGGTAGCCCTTGTAGGCGTCGTTCTTTACGAAGCCGTGTGGCACGCGGATAGACGCTCCACGGTCGGCAACACCCCAAGAGAACTTGTCGATGGACTGTGTCTCGTGGAGACCAGTGAGACGGAGGTGGTTGTCTGGACCGTAAGCTGCGATGTGCTCGTCTTTGTTCTTTTCGAACGCGTCCATGAGCTTGAGGAAGTACTCCTTGCCGCCAACCTCACGCATGAACTTGGTGGAGAAGTTACAGTGCATTCCGGAACCGTTCCAGTCGCCTTGGAAAGGCTTACAGTGGTACTCGACGGACAGCTCGTACTTTTCGCAGAGACGGTCGAGGAGGTAGCGAGCCATCCAGATGTCGTCCGCGCAGTTCTTGGAACCCTTCGAGAAAACTTGGAATTCCCACTGGCCCTTGGCGACTTCGCCATTAATGCCTTCGTGGTTGATGCCTGCTGCGAGACAGAGGTCGAGGTGCTCTTCGACGATTTCGCGAGCGATGCCGCCGACATTCTGGTAGCCAACGCCACAGTAGTACTCGCCTTGCGGGGAGGGGTAACCTTCGGATGGCCAGCCGAGAGGACGTCCGTCTTCGAAGAGGAAGTACTCCTGCTCGAGACCGAACCAAGTGTCTTCGTCGTCGATGATGGTTGCGCGGTGGTTGCTTGGATGTGGAGTTTCGCCGTCTGGCATCATCACTTCACAAAGCACGAGGTAGGCGTTGTCTCCTCGAGCCGCGTCCGGGTAAAATTTAACTGGCTTGAGTACACAGTCAGAGCTGCTGCCTTCTGCCTGCTGAGTGGAACTGCCGTCGAAGCCCCAGAGAGGAAGGTCCTCAATGGTCTTGGGCGCTTCGTTGCCGAGGCGGGTCTTTCCACGAAGATTTGGCACAGGCGCGTAACCGTCCAGCCAGATGTATTCGAATTTGAATTTAGCCATAGATACTAGTTTTAACTATTAGGGTTTGGAAAGTCCCCTCATGGTGAGGCAATTCCGAAGGAGTGGGTGCCGCTGTAAGGGACGGGTTCCGAAATCAGCAAAACGCGCGCCTACTTTCAACTAATTTTACTTTTACCTTCCAAATTATCGATCTGGTTCACACTTTTGGCCCAGAAGCTCAAAAACGATCATGCAAGAGATCAAAGATACGCAAAGGGCGGTGGTGCACATCGGTTTTGATGGTCGCGTGCACAAGAGGTACCGAGGGCAGCTCGCGAAAGAGCGTTTCGAGAACGAGGTGCGTGTTCTCAAGTACCTTGAGAAGAAGGGCTGCGATTTTGTTCCTAAGTTGTTGGAGGAGCATCCGAAGGAGTTGTACATCGTGACGACGAACAGCGGAAACATCGTGCAAAAGCTGAGTCCGGAAAAGGAGAAGGCGATTTTCGCCGAGCTTGAGAGCTTCGGGGTGAGGCACGACGATGCGTTTATGAGAAACATCACATACAGCGCGCATCTGGGCCGCTTTTGCGTGATTGATTTTGAATTCGCGGTGATTCTCGAAACGGGTGAAGGCTTGACTTTGAAAGAGGCTGAAGAAGCGCGCGGCAAAGACTATGAGCGAAAAGTTGATAATTGATGACGAATTAGAGGGAGATGAAGAGGCTTCGGTGAGCTGGTCCGGACTTACGCATCCGGGAAGATTTCGAAAGAACAATGAGGATGCTTTTCTCGCTCTGACCTTTAACGCTGAGGGTCTGCAGTACCTAGGCAAGACGGGATTAGCGCCCATGGATGGGGGCGATTTCGTCTTCGCGGTGAGCGACGGTATGGGTGGAGCGAATGCCGGAGAATTTGCCAGCCGAATTGCGGTGCAGAAGATAGCTGAGCTTTTGCCAAGCAGCTTTAAGCTTGGGGCCTATGGTATGAAGCGAGGCTTCTCTGACATCTTGACTGAGCTTTTTCAGCGTATCCACAAAGAGATGACGCAGATGTCTATCTACTATGAGGAGTGTCGCGGAATGGGAGCTACCTTGAGTTTAGGTTGGCTTTCTCCTGGTTGGATGCATTTTTGCCACATTGGCGATAGTCGGATTTACTACCTTCCAAAGGACCGGGGAATGAAGCAGCTAACGGATGATCATACGCATGTGGGTTGGCTCTTTCGGACGGGCAAGATCAACGAGCGTGAGGCGAGGAATCATGCCGAGAGAAATCACCTGCAGCAGGTGCTGGGAGGAAAGTGTCTGAAAATAGATCCGCAGATCGGTTCGGTCGGCGTGGAGCCGGGCGATCGTTTCGTTTTTTGCTCGGATGGGATCAATGATGGAATTTGGGATAGGCGAGTGGAGGAGCTTGTGAGGCAGCCTCCGGTGCGCTTCGCTGATTTCGAACCAGCGAACCGACTCGTACAGGATTCGCTTGAGGAATCCGGTCGGGATAATCTGACGGCGATCGTGGTGGGGATTCAGTGAGCAGGGAGTTCATTTAGGCAGCAAAAAGCCGTATCCGGTATTGGATACGGCTTTAAAGTTTGGATACAGCTTCTGCTATATTAGCGAACGATCATTTGATCGACGGTTTTGCCGGCTGGAATCATCGGTAGGACGTGCTCGTCGTAGGGGGTGATGACGTCGAGAAGGAAGGCTTCCTCGCTGTCGAGCATCTCTTGGATGGCGTCTTTGAGTTCGCTCTTTTTATGGACGCGGCGTCCTGGGAGACCGAAGCCTTCGGCAATCTTGACATAGTCGGGGTAGAGCCCCGTTAGGTTTTCGGGAGTGCCGATATTGTTCTCGTCGCCGAGGATGGTGTTTCCGCGGACGCTGTTGTAGAATCGGTCTTCCCACTGCACGACCATGCCGAGATGCTGGTTATTGAGAATCATGGCCTTGGCGGCGATTTTTTCGATCTTGGCGGTGGCGAGTTCTTGGACGTTCATCATGAACGAGCCGTCGCCATCGATATCAACAACTTGGCGGTCCGGGCGGGCGACTTTGGCGCCGAGAGCGGCGGGGTAGCCGTAGCCCATCGAACCGAGTCCTAGCGAGGATATGAGGCTGCGCGGGTGATTGAAATCGTAGAACTGGGCGGCGAACATTTGGTGTTGGCCGACGCCGGTGGTGATGATCGCCTCGCCTTTTGTCAGCTCGCAGAGAGTCTGTACCGCGTGTTGGGGGATGATGTGATCGCTCTCGTTGTAGGAAAACGGGTAGTCGCGCTTCCACTCGGCGCATTGTTGCTGCCACGCCTCGAGGTTCGGCTTTTTGAAGCCTTTTTGGTCCATCAGCTCGATCATGCGTCCAAGGGCGTGCTTGATGTCCGAGACGATGGGGTGATGGACGATTTTGTTTTTGTTGTGCTCGGAGGCGTCGACGTCGATGTGGACAATTTCCGCTTGTGGCGCGAATTTGGATACGTCTCCTGTGATGCGGTCGTCAAAACGGGCTCCTAGCGTGAGGAGCAGGTCGGATTGATGGACTGCCCAATTGCCGAATGCGGAACCGTGCATGCCGAACCATTTGAGCGAGAGCTCGTGAGTTTCGGGGAAGGAGCCAGCTCCCATGAGGGTGGACGCGACGGGTATGCCGATACGTTCGGCGAATTCAGTGAGTTCCTTGCTGGCTTCGGCTGAAACGACGCCACCGCCGAAATAGATTACGGGGCGTTTTGCGTCTTCGATGAGGCGTAGGACGTTTTCGAGGTCTCTGTCGGACGCTTTTGCCGGGAGTTTGGATTCGCGATAGGGAACGTCCGCGTCTGTTGGCCAGACGGGAGTGGTCAAGGTTTGCTGAACATCCTTAGGGATGTCGACCACCACGGGGCCTGGGCGGCCGGTGGTGGCGATTTTGAAGGCTTCCTTCATGACGCGTGGCAGGTCGTTCACGTCGAGAACGAGGTAGCTGTGCTTAACGACTGGAATGGTCATTCCGAAGAAGTCCGTCTCCTGGAAAGCTGCTTTGCCGATGAATTTGGAGTATACCTGTCCGGTGATGCACACGAGGGGGGTGCTGTCCATGAAAGCGTCGGCGATAGCTGTCATGAGGTTGGTGGCGCCGGGGCCGCTGGTAGCCATACAGACTCCGGCTTTTCCGGTGACGCGGGCGTAGCCCTCCGCAGCGAATGAACCGCCTTGTTCGTGGCGGGGCAGGATGGTGCGAATGTCGTCCTTGCGCTTGGCGAGAGATTGATGCATCTCGAGCGAGGCTCCGCCTGGATAGGCGAAAATGACGTCAACGCCTTCGCGTATCAGTGATTCGACTACGATGTCGGCGCCATTCATTTCTTCTGCGGCTGTCTGGGCAGGGGCCGGATGGAGGTCTGTTTTTGCGCTCATGGTGCTGTTCAGGAAATGGTATTTGGAAATTGGATGCGTTTAGGAGGCGGCTTTGCTGATCGAGACGATTTTTCCGTCGGAGACTTCTTCTTCCATGACGCCGATTTTGCGGAAGCGTTGGTAGCGTTGCTCGATGCGTTCGGCGGGGCTCATCTTTTTGAGCTCAGCGAGCTGAGTTTCGAGCTCTTGCTTGAGGCTCGCTGCTGTGGCGTCGGGATCGTTGTGGGCGCCGCCGACTGGTTCAGCGATGACCTTGTCCACTATCCCGAGCTTGTGGATTTCCGTGGCGCCGAACTTGAGGGCTTTGGCGGCTTCCGGCGCCTTTGCTCGGTCCTTCCAGAGAATGGCGGCGCAGCCTTCTGGGGAGATGACGGAGTAGTAGGCGTTTTCGAGGATGAGAATCTTGTTCGCGACCGCGATTCCGAGGGCGCCGCCAGATCCGCCTTCGCCGATGACGGTGGAAATGATGGGAGTGCCGAATAGGCTCATTTCGCGGAGATTGACCGCGATGGCCTCGGAGACGTGGCGTTCCTCGGAAGCGACGCCTGGGTAGGCTCCCTGGGTGTCGACGAAGGTGATGATGGGGAGGTCGAACTTGTCGGCCATCTTCATGAGGCGGAGGGCCTTGCGGTAGCCTTCCGGATAGGGGCTTCCGAAGTTGTGCTTGAGTTTCTCGCGAGTGGTGCGGCCTTTGTGTTGTGCGATGACCATGACGGACTCGCCGTTGAGGAATGCGGTCCCGCCGATGATGGCTCGATCGTCCCGAAAGGCGCGGTCTCCGTGAAGTTCCTGAAACCCAGTGAAAATGCGTTCGATGTAGTCGAGCGCGTAGGGTCGCATGGGATGGCGGGCTAGTTGGACGCGTTGCCAGGCGGTAAGGTTCGAGTAGATGGACTTTTTCGTGTCCGCGATTTTCACCTCGATCGCCCTTATCTCTTTAGACAGGTCGATATTGTTCTCAGCCGAGAGTTGGTGCAGGTGCTCCATCTGCTCGATGAGTCCGCGAAGTGGCTGTTCGAAGTCTAGCGCGTAGTTGTTGTCCATAGGCCTATCCCGTAAAAAGGGGTGGAATGTGGGTGTTATCTCGATAATGTCGAGGCTTTATCGAAGGTCGGTTTGTTGGGCAAATCGGAGTCTTTTGGGACTCAAGCTAGGTCAGTTTGTGACTGCGAGGCGTCGGGATTTGTAAGCTGTTCCTTCCAGCTGGCCATGCGAGCTTGGGCCCCGAAGTGCTCGGCTTGTTCTTTGGAGCCTTTTTCAAGCCAGATGCGGGAGAGGCTGGTGTTTACGAAAAGGTCGTCTGGCCGCAGGGCGTGGGCTTTCTCGGCCGCTTCGAGCGCTTCGTCGAAGCGTTTCTCGGAATAGAATATCTCGCAGAGGGCGTGCCAGGCCTCGAAGGCTTCCGGCTGCTCGGCGAGAGCGGCTTGGAGCTTGGCAATGCCGATGTCGGCGTCGCCCATCGTGAAGTCGAATGTGGCGTCTTCGACGATGTTGGTTATTGGCGCTTTTTGAAATTGGCCCATGCGGAAGTCTATAGTTGGTCGTTAAAAAACGGGCGAGAGTACACGATCCCGAATGGCTTGTCAAAGGATGAGCATCGCGTCTCCATAGCTGAGAAAGCGGTATTTCATGTTGATAGCTTCCGCGTAAATCTCTTTAAGCCAAGCAATTCCGTCCGTTCCGTTCGGGTCGAGGAAGGACGATACGAGGCAGAGAAGAGTGGAATGCGGCTGGTGGAAATTTGTGATCAAGGCGTCGACTCCGCGGAAGTCGCGGGGCGGATAAATGAAAATGTCTGCCTCGCCGACAAAATTGCCGGTTTGGATGGTGGTGGACTTGGCGAGGTAGTCTTCGATGCTGCGGACGCTGGTGGTGCCGACACAGACGCGACGGCGGGAATTTGGGGTGCGGATAGCGTTCTGGGTGGATTCTGGGATTTCGTAGATTTCGCGGTGGATCTGGTGGTCTTCGACGCGTTCGCACTGAATTGGCTTGAAGGTGCCCATTCCGACGTGGAGAGCGAGATCGTGGAAGGTGGCGCCTTGGGCGGCGAGTTTTTCGACGATTGCTGGGGTGAAGTGCAGGCCGGCAGTGGGAGCAGCTGCGGCGACTGACTTGTCGGCGGCAGCGTAGACGGTCTGGTAGCGTTCCTTGTCGGAATCGTCGCGGTCGTCGGATTTATCGCGGGCGATATAGGGGGGGAGCGGCATTTTTCCGAGCTCATCGGCGAGGGCGGGAACGGAAGCGTGTCGCTCGAGGGAGAAACGGACGCGGTATTCGGCCTTTTCGTTTTTCTCGACTACGGACGCGGAAAAGAAGCCATCGCGAGCGAAGGTAGAGCCGACGGGTAGTTTTTTACCGGGACGAATGAGGGTCCACCACTCAAGCCCGTCATTTGAGGCTGGGCGAAGGAGGAGGCATTCTACAGCTCCTCCCGTCTGGCGCTGGGCGTATAGGCGAGCGGGAAGGACGCGGGCGTTGTTGCGGAAGATGGAGTCTCTGGCTCCCAGGAATTCGGGTAGGTCGGAAAAGCGCCGGTGTTCGATGCGGCGTTCGGATCGGTGCACGACAAGTAAACGGGATGCGTCTCGGGCGCTGGCAGGCTCTTGGGCGATGCGCTCGTCGGGCAGGTGGTATGCGAAAAGTGAGCTGTCCATTTGGTTGGGGCACAAAAAAACGATCGGGAAAGGTCGTTTGTCGATGAATTTTGTTGGTAAGTTGCCTCATGTCCAAGCGATTGGAAAGTGGTGGTGGGAACAGGATTGGCTCCGCTTCGCTTAGGTCCTTCGGACTCATGCTGCGCATGCCCCACCTGCGCTTTGCTGCGTCGAACCTTTTCGGTTCTCATCCTGTTCCATGAAGGCGTTCTTTCCTTCGGTCACAAAAAAAGACCCTCGCGCGGGTCTTGTGTTTGAAAGTGGTGGTGGGAACAGGATTGGCCTCGCTTCGCTCAGGTCCTTCGGACTCATGCTTCGCATGCCCCTTCTTCGCTTTGCTGCGTCGAACCTTTTCGGTTCTCATCCTGTTCCATGACGCGTTCTTTGAAAAGGGTTCGATTGGAACTGGTTCGACGCATTCCTGAAATGGAAAGTGGTGGTGGGAACAGGATTCGAACCTGTGTAGGGTTTCCCCAGCAGATTTACAGTCTGCCCTCGTTGGCCGCTTGAGTATCCCACCGACCTGAGAAAGGTGGCTACACTCCGAGTTTTGGTTTAAAGTTCAAGTGTAAATTTGAGAAAAGTTCGAGGGGCTTGATTTGTCCAAAACGAGAGGTTTCGAGTGGTTCTCTGAGCTTGTTTTCGCTCATTCGGGCGCTAGAGCAGGCCGGACTCTTGGAAACTGTAGTAGCCGCGGGAGCGGGGATCGTGCTCGACGGAACCGACTACGATGTGGTCGAGCAGGTCGATGCCGAGGACTTTTGAGGACTCGCGGAGCTGGCGGGTGACTTTTATATCGGCGGCGCTGGGAGCCGGATCTCCGCTGGGATGATTGTGTACACAGATGACGGCGGAAGCTCCTTGTCGAATGGCGTCGCGGTAGACTTCCCGCGGATGCACGAGGCTGTTGCTGGCGGTGCCGGAGGTGATTTCGACTTTTTTGATGAGGCGATTCTTTCGGTTGAGCGAAAGGGTCCAGAACTTTTCGACATCGAGTCCATGAGTGTCGCGTCTCATGAAATCGAATACAAGATCGGGACTGTCGAGTATGGGAGCTGAAACGGGTGAGCGTTCGCGCACGCGTCGACAGATTTCGACAATGGTTACTAGCTGGAGGGCTTTGACTTTGCCGATGCCTTTGATGGCACGGAATTCGGCGTCGCTCCACTTGAGGAGGCCGTTGAGAGAGCCGGATTCTTGGAGTATCTCTGAGGCGACGCTGAGTACATTGCGGCCTTTGCTGCCGCTTCGTAGAATCATAGCGAGGAGTTCGGTGTCGCTGAGGCTTTGGGGTCCTTGAGCTTCGAGACGTTCTTGCGGGCGTTCGTTTACCGATAGATCGGCGAGCCTCGGAGTGAGGTAGGTCGATGTGGGCATGGATGTGGGTAGGAGGGTAGAGTTGGTCGAGTAAAACTGTGGGGACAGCATTGGGACTAGAACGTAAAGTCGCTTGCTATACAACCCTGAGAAGTATTATGCCCTTGGTTACCAATTAGTGAGGGAGAGCAATATGGGCGATCGATTGAGAGTAGTGGTTTGGAATGAATTTCAACACGAGCAGGAGTCGGATTGTGTTCGAGCGGTCTACCCAAACGGCATTCACAATGCTATAGCGGAGGGCTTGCGGGAACTGGACGAAGGCTTGGATGTGGGCACCGCTACTCTGCAGGAGCCGGAACACGGGCTCAGCGTGGAGCGTTTAGCGGAGACGGATGTGCTGCTGTGGTGGGGCCATAAGGCGCACGAGCAGGTGAGCGACGCACTTGTTGATGCGGTGCAGAGGCGAGCGCTGGAGGGTATGGGCCTGATCGTGCTGCATTCGGGGCATTATTCGAAGATTTTTAAACGCTTGATGGGGACGAGTTGTTCTCTGACTTGGCGCGAGGCGGGCGAGCGGGAACGACTTTGGGTTTGCAATCCGGGGCATCCGATAGCGGCGGGGATCGAGACCTTCATCGAGTTGGAAAACGAGGAAATGTACGGGGAGCCTTTTGGCGTGCCGACTCCGGACGAGCAGGTTTTTATATCTTGGTTTGAGGGGGGCGAAGTGTTTCGCAGCGGGAATTGCTACACCAGGGGCAATGGGAAGATATTTTATTTCCGTCCGGGCCATGAGTCGTATCCAACTTATTATGACACTTCGATAAAGCGCGTGCTAGCCAACGCGGTTCGCTGGGCGGCTCCGCAGGGTCGTTGGGTCGATTCTTGCCCGAACGTCACTGAATCGCGGGAGCGAATCGGCGATTAGCCATTGGAGCTGTAATCGGTTGGTTTATGGGATGCTTGCGCGGATTTGGATGAATTTAGCGTCGCTGGTGTCATCGATTCTCCAGCGTAGTAGAGATGTGCCATTGACGGCCGTTTTTTCGTTTATCAATTCGAGGTTTACGGGTATCCAATTTTCCAGGTCGTTCGAGGTGAAGACGTCGAGGTTGGCAGTTGGGATTCTTAGATTGCGATAGTGCGATAGTATGAGAACTCCATTTTCCAGAGTGATCTTTGGGGCATAGTCGGGTCCGCTTCCTCCGAAAAGAAAATTGAGGTAGTCTGAGTATCCGTCTTGGTCATCATCTCCGAATGGATCGCCTTGGAAGACAATCTGATTGATGAAGCCGGGAGTCCCATTTTTAAGGACGCTCCTTTTCCAGCTCGATGGCTTTGATAGATTTGGATTTGTGAAGGGATCGATTAGTTCGAGGCTGTATCCATCTCCGTCGGCTTCCTCTGGCCAAGGGGATTTATCGTTGTATTCGAAACTAACTACGATTTCGCCGTATTGATTCTCTATTCTGATGCTCTCGCCTCCGTTCGAAAGTTTGGTATCGTTGCTGAGCTCTCCAATCGGTGCGTGTTGGTCTCCGTATCGCAATTCAAACGCGGACTTGTTGAGCGCGATGAGTAAAGTCTGGCCCTGCATCAGATTTGTGAGTGAACTCGTAGAGAAGTCGAAGTCTATTCCGTTTGTAAAGTGAAGGTTGGATAGGTCGATTGGGTGAGGCCCAATGTTGAGCAGTTCGACGTATTCAAAAAAGGAGTCATCATCGAAACCGGCCGAGATCTCAGCCTCGTTTGGCTCGGACGGATGGTACATTAATTCGCTTATTATTAGGTTTTGGGCGGATGCGTTTTCGGTTGAGCTGACATTGGCAATTTTAATGTAATCGCTGTCCAATTGCTCTCCGATCGAGTTGAAGGCGACGAGAGTCAGTTCGTTTTGGCCGATGTTTAGTTGCACAGTCGCTTCCCACTCTCCCGAATCAGACCAGTGGAAATCTAGAGCTTGTCCTGTTTCGGCAATGCGGATCTTTTCGAGGTCAATCCAGGCAGAGCCGAGGATATCGACTGTCGATTGGTTGGTAGTGAAATTATTTCCATCATTGCTTAGGATAGAAAATGGTTGTGGAGGGTACTGCTTTTCTAGTTCTTGAAGGACATAGTCGCGTCGGTCTTTGATCCACTGTGAGTAATGAGATGCGAGAGGTTGATCTCCGACGTTGTTGTAGTGATTAACCCAATCTGTGATGTAGCTTGGATTGAAACCGGTATAGCATAAGTCAAGAAGGTGTTGAGCATAGCGTCTGCGATTTTCGGGAATCTGCACAACGGCGGCGAAATCAGCGTTGCCCTTTGCGAAAATAGACCAAGACGGCTGCATGAAGAATGTTCGGTCGACGTCCCACGGAATCCACATGGTTTGGGAGGAGTAGGGTGGGCGGTAGAGCAGCATATTGTGCGGAAAACCGAGTACATTGTAGCTATCAATTGTGGATGTGAGAGCCTGAAAGGCCATTACTCGCAGCCAGTTGTCAATGTCGAGGGCTTGGTCTGTTGCTGCTTTTAGGTTTTGGGTATCTACCAGAGCTTTGCCGGCCTCCATTATCGCATTATAATTGTCCTGGTCTTTGTTGTTTTGTATTTCGAAATTATAGCGATAGGCCTCTTTGTCTTCTCCCATGTCTCGAATGAAAACGTGTTTCACATTGGTGAAGTTCGTTTTTAAGCTTTCGGGCTCTCCATCGTCGGTTGTTACCGGATGGTATATCAGTTCAAATTTAAAAGATGTGCCGTCGTTTCCGTCTTGGTAATTGGACTCTTTCCAGATCTTTCCGAAACGCGCCAGTTTGAGTTGGGCAAGTTTGTCGTCGCTAGCTTGAGGGGCCTCAATAAATGCGATGTCGTCGTAGGTAGATGGTATACCTCCAGCTCGATGAGCCATTTGATTGTAGATCAGTTCGTTGGTAGAGACTCCAGCACCAGCTAGCAGAACGTCGCTTCCATTTCCTTTAGGTATGGCGAATCCGCCATCAACCGAGATTGTTTCGTGGGCGCCTCTGAATTTACGGTCCGCGGGGAACTTTATGTTCCAACCACGGCGGGCTCCATTTCTTCCCTGTGGTGAGCCTCGGAGTCTAGTCAGGGCGTCGTACCAAATTTCGCTGTTGTTGTAGATGACGGTTGCCTGGTAGCGGTAGTCGCTGACGGTGTGTAGTGGCGAGTGCATGAAATCGACGACTTCCGGATCCATGATGACTCTTAAACTGTGTCCTTGATGATTAAAATTTATACGATCTCCTACGCGATATAGAGCGGGAGACTGCGTTCCGTGCTTGGGGTAAGTCGCGACTCCGCCAGCTTCGGTTTTCGCTTCTATGTAGAACTGTACGATGGAGCCATCTGGAAGTCCGGGCAAAGTAGCTTGATAGCCATTGTGGGCGTTGTTGCTCATTGTCACCTGCTGCCAGTCGTCGCCTTGATTGTAGTGGACTATAGCTGAGGTACTGCTTTCAGCTGCATCGATTTTTGTGGTGATTAAAACAGGTTCGTCTTCTCCTGGGACGAGCGGCGAATGTCGTACTTCGGCGATGCTTGGCGGAGGGATTGAGACTAGAGTACTGTTAGCTTCTCCGGGAGTCCCAGCGAAAACGGGTTGTGGTAGAATATGGGTTCTGGCGAGTCTGTTGAAATAGAGGCGTGTATTAAGTTGAGGAGAAGAGGATAGCCATTTGGCGCGGAAGGAAATCTCGTAGGTTTTGCTGGGATTAATGGCTCGATTTTCGGCGAAGGTGGTAGATGCTAGGTTATAGCTGTGATCTGCGGCGCCGGTCGCGACAACGAGGAGGGCTTTTCCTCCGTCCTTAAGCTCGGTGACATGGGAATCTTTGTGGCTGCCCAGAATTCGCCATTTGGAGGGTGTGGCTCCAATTGTATCTTGTTCGAAGTCGCCGTTTTGAATGAGTTGGATGTTTTCGCCGTCTGGATCTTCGACCACAGAGATGTCATCGATCAAGATTTCGCCTGAATCGAGCATGCCCATTAGAAATTCGTTGAATGCTTTTGGGTTATTGCTTCCAGGTGGGGACGCGGCAATGCCCCGATACGAGATGATTTGCCATTCCGACTTATCCGATTCGTCGCTCGCTGCCCAGGATGCGGAGTTATTGTTGTCTGCAAACGGATGTACTAGCTCGAGACTCGAACCGCGCCCGTCAGCGGCTTGAGGCCAAGGGTGATCATCATAGTATTCGACAACATCGACTATATTCGATACTGAATCCAGAAGTTCAATACGATCGTTTTCGTTGCTAAGCCCCCCGGAGAAATTTGAATCGTCCAAGACGAGAAACGCATTCGGCGGGAGTTGTGTTCCTTCGGGAAAAGCAAATTCAATTGCGTTTTGGAGTCTCCAGCCGGATAGATCAACGGTCTGATTTGATCGATTGTGGAGTTCTATCCATTCCAGAGCGGTTTCAGAATAGGCCACATCGTTTATGGGGTCGGAGTATGTTGGTCTATTATGATAGAGGATTTCGTTGATGACGATCTCTGTTCGACGGTTGAAGCTGTTTGATGTGTTTGGGGTCGGTTCAGCCGGGTATTGCCATGCTTTATTGAGGGGGTCGAAGGCTATTGGCTTATCTTTGATTTTGATTGCTTGAATGATTGCTCCTTCATTGTTTTTTAGGACAAGAAGCTGATTGCTCTCTGGAGTGTATCCAAAATTAGATGACGTTACGAGAAAGCGCTCGTTTGGCGCTAGGTCCATGTCGGGAAGTTGACGTTCTCCCAAGAGGAAACCATTTAAATTGAGCGAGTCCGAACTGACGTTTTTGAGTTCTACCCAGAAGTTTTCTTCGAGGATTCCAGCTACTTCATTGATGTTGAGTGTGCTTCTGTTTAGCTGGTGTAAGAAGTTGATTTGACCAGGCGTCCCTCCTTCAAATTCGCTAGATGTCCAGTTGTCAGCCCTTTTGCTTTCTGTGTTAGGATTGATTTTAGCGAGAGTCGCTCCTGTCCCATCTGGAGACTGTGGCCAGGGATTATCGTCCGAAAATTCGAGAAAGTCCATGGTGCGCCCGTTCCGATCTTTCAGTATTAGGCGTTCGCCGTCGTTGGAGAGCTTACCCTCGAAAGGCCCGTAATGGTGATAAGTCTCGTTCGCAAGTGAACTAGTGGAGCTGATTGTCCAATATGCGCCGGGCTCCATAATTGATGCTTCGGGAAATGCGTATTCGATTCCTCCAGAAATCGACCATTTCGATAGATCAACACGAACACTCATTTGGTTGTGTATCTCGATCCATTCTGCTTCGGCTGACCTCTTCGGATGATAGTGGATCTCGTTGAATGTCACGACGCTGTCGGCTTCATTCGCCCTTGCTATGAATGGAGCTAGCAGCGTGAGCCAAGTCAGAAGGAGTAAGCGCGAGTGAGGCTGGAACAATAGAGGGCCGATGCTTGAAATACGGATGGCGTTCTGACGGAACATTTCGCTGCTTCTTTTAATCGATTTAGAGAGATCGCGTTTGGTATATCTACTAGTCGATTCGGTAATGTGCCTAGATTGCACGAGCAATCTATAAGTTGAGCATGGGCCAATGAAAAAGGCCTCGTGTAGCGAGGCCTCATGTTATGTAGAGCTCAGTTGAGCCGCAATTTATTGACGCTTTAGTTGAAGCGGCGGACGTAGCCGTCGCGGCGAAGTCGTTCGAGGAATTTGGCTTCGGCTTCGCGGGCCATTTGCGAGATGAGGATGTCCTCGATGTCTTCGCGAACGTCGGGAAGGGGCATGTAGCCTTCGGGGCGGTGCTCTTCGCAGTAGAGAATGAAGAGGTTGTTCTTGATCGTAATTGGTTCGCTGTAGTCGCCTTCGGTCATGGCAAAGGCGGGAGTGCTCAGCTCTTCGATGAGGGAGCCTTTGGTGACCCAGCCCCAGTCGCCGCCCTTTTTGGCTTTGGCATCGTTACTGTATTTGGAGGCGAGCTCGTCGAAGGCGAATCCGAGCTCGAGCTTCTCGTAGATTTCGTCGGCGGTTTGCTTGAGGACGTCGTCGCTTTCGTCGGCGAGTTTGGTGAGACGGATCAAGCGCAGGTGGATGGCTTCTTCCTGGAAGAACTCTTGCTTGTATTCGTCGTAGAATTTTTCGATGCGTACAGGGCTAACGACGGAGGCGGACTTGCGCATTTTGCTGCGCATGTAGTTTACGATAATCTCTTCCTTGATCATCATTCGGTGCTCGTCGGGGGTCTTGCCTATAGATTTAAGGTAGTCGAGATAGAGCGAGCGTTTGCCTTCGAACTTGGTGATGATGGTTTCCTCGATTTCGTTGTCGACGAAGCTGGCGGGGATCTGGCCTTTGTCCTCGTAGAACTGCTTCACTATGAGAACGTTATCGGTGAGATTCTGGATGATGTCCGTCTCCATCTCCTCGATGAGCTGGCGGAACTTCATGGGATCGCCTTTCGAGTCGGCCTGGATCTGCGGGAGGAATGGCTGAAGCTCGCGGCGAACTTCCTCGACGGTGATGATCTTCTCCTCGGCGATGGCGGCGATGCTGTTTGCGAGGCGGGCTCCCTTTGGAGCGGATTGGGCGAACGAGAGCGCGAGCGGGATGAACAGGGAGATGAGTAGTGTCGCTTTTTTAATCATGTATCGTGGGATCGGCGTTTTGCCTATGTGCCGTGACTAGGCAAATTATTCAAGAAGACAAGGATTTCATTTAGCCGCTTCATGGGATTGGTAGAGTTGAGTCGCGGGAAGCGGCTGCCGAGCTTGATGTAATCCGATTCGCGACCGCGATAAATTCGGCATTTCAGGCGGTTGCCTTGGGACTCGACCGAGCGGATGTGTTTTTGTTCCGCGAGGCAACGGACTTCGGTAAGTCTCAGAAGGGCCTCTACTTCGGCTGGGAATTTTCCGAATCGGTCGGTGATGGCTTCTCTGAGTTCGCGTACTTGGGCGACGCTGGAGGCGAGTGCCATTTTTCGGTACAAATCGATGCGGAGCCGGGTTTCGTCTATAAAGGTTGCCGGGATGCGAGCTTGGATGGGTTCGCAGGCGCCTTCTTTGAGGTCGAGACGATTGAGGACGGTGAATCCGTCTTCGTGGCGGTTTGCGGCGGTCATGGCGCCTTCGCCCTGATAGACGAAGTCGAGCTTGACGCTGGCTCGAATTTGGAGGGCGGTGGCGTCTCCCTTGAGACGGGCGACGCTTTGCTTGAGGAGTTGGCAGTAGAGCTCGAATCCGACGCCGACGATGTGTCCGGATTGTTCGCTACCGAGCAGGTTGCCCGCACCGCGTAGTTCGAGGTCGCGCATGGCGAGGCGGAATCCGGCTCCTAGCTGGTTGTGGTGACGGATGGCGGCGAGGCGTTTGCGAGCGACGTCCATGAGCCGCTTGTGCTTATGAAGGAGCAGGTATGCGTAGGCTTGTCGCTTGAATCGCCCGACGCGGCCGCGTAACTGATAAAGCTGGGAAAGGCCAAAGCGGTCGGCGCCTTCGATGATGATGGTATTGCAGTTTGGGATATCGAGGCCGGACTCTATAATAGTGGTGCAAACGAGGACCTGATATTTTTGGTTCACGAAATCCAGCATCACGTTTTCGAGTTTCTTTTCGTCCATCTGTCCGTGGCCTACTCCGATGGAGACTTCCGGAAGCATCTTCTCGAGCTTGGCGGCGACGGTATTGATGGTTTGCACGCGATTGTGCAGGTAGAAGACTTGGCCGCCGCGGGCGATTTCGCGTCGTATGACTTCGGATACGAGGGCGTCGTCGTAGCTTTTGACAATGGTTTGGATTGGCTTGCGTTCGACGGGAGCGGTTTCGATGACGCTGAGCTCGCGGGCTCCGGTGAGCGCCATATATAGAGTACGAGGAATGGGCGTGGCGGACATGGTGAGGATGTCCACGGTCGATCTCCATTCTTTGAATACTTCTTTGTGCTTGATACCGAAACGCTGTTCTTCGTCGATGACGACTAGACCGAGATCTTTAAAGCTGACGTCTTTTTGCAGGATTCGATGAGTGCCGATGAGGATGTCGACTTTGCCGGCGGCTGTCGACTGGAGGATCTTTTTTACTTCGGCAGGTTTTCGGAAGCGGCTGACCGTTTCGACGACGATCGGGTAGCCTGCCATGCGGTCGCGGAAATTGAGAAAGTGTTGCTGGGCCAGCACGGTGGTTGGGACGAGGATGGCGACTTGCTTGTCGTCCATAACGGCTTTGAAGGCCGCTCGGATGGCGACTTCTGTCTTGCCGAAACCTACGTCTCCGCAAATGAGGCGGTCCATGGGGATTTCCTTTTCCATGTCGCCCTTGGATTCCTTGATGGCTTTGAGTTGATCAGGAGTTTCCTTAAAGGGGAAGGAGCCTTCAAATTCGGTTTGCCACTCCGTATCCAGAGCGAATGCGTGGCCGCCGCCGGTGTCGCGTTTAGCCTGCAGCTCGAGCAGCTTGGCGGCGAGGTCGAGGGTGGAGCGTTCGGCGGCTTCGCGGGTTTTGGACCAGCGGTTGGAGCCGATTTTGCCGAGCTTGGGTCGAGTTTTTGAAATGCCTACGTAGCGGCTGATCAGGTGCGATTCTTGAAGCGGGACGTGTAGAACGACGCCTTCGTCGAATTCGAGCGAGAGGACTTCCCGCATTTGTCCCTGCATATCCACTTTCGTGATACCGCGGTAGAGAGCGATGCCGTGGGAGAGGTGGACGACGAATTCGCCATCGACCAGTTCGGCGAAGTCGAGGAGCTGGTCGACCTGAGATTGGCTGACGAGGGCTTTGCTTTTGCTCGGTGGCTTGCGTCCGCGGCGACGTCCGAAGAGCTCGGTTTCGGTGATGAGAACGCAGCCTTTCGTCTTCTTGAGAAAGGGCCAGGAGAGTTTGCCGAGCTTAGGGCGAAAGTGGATGCGGAAGCCTTGGTTGAGGTCGCCCTTCCAGAAGGTGAATTTTATCTTCTTCAGTTCTGTTGAGCTCTCGATGATTTCCTGGATCCGGTTTTTGTCACTGTTGTTGGGGAGCACTACGATGATTTGCTCACCGGCTTTGCTCCATTTTAATACTTGTTCCAGGAATTGAATACGAGCGGATTGTTCGTCCGCTAGGCGTTCGTCTGCTAGTTTCGAGCTGTCGGCGAGGGGTCGATAATAAGTGAGCGACTCGGCTTCGTAGGTTTTAGTTATAGCGGCAGGATCGTCTTGCGAATCGAGGTCGAGGTCTGAGAAGGTGGCCCATAGATCCGCTTGTTCTGATCGTGTGTTGCGAAGTCGTGTCCAGGCTTTGCCAATACTGTGGCCGTGCGCTTGCTCAAGGGCGGAATCGAAGCTTTCCATGAGCTGGTCTGGCTCGAGAAGGGCCCATGCGGATCGTGCTGGTAGGTGATCAGCGTAACCATTTGGAGCTGGTTTTAGTTCGAGAGTGGGCGCGGCGTCGATTGCGATGCTTTCTGTGGGTGCACCTGAACGCTGGGTGACGGGGTCGAGTTCTTTTATGGCGTCGATCTCGTCGCCGAAAAAGTCGATGCGGTAGGGCGTGTCAGCAGATATTGGATACACGTCTATGAGACCGCCGCGGCGAGCGAACTGGCCGGGCGCTTCGCAAAGGCCTTCGTTATCATAGTCGAGCGATTTGAGCTTTTCGACGAGCTTTTCGAAGGGATGCGTTTGTCCGGCCTTGAGGACGAGCTGGGAGGCGGTGAGCGCATCCACTGCGGGCACTGCTTGGGCGAGTGCTCGAGGCGTGGTGACGAGGACAAGCTGGTCGTTGCTCTGGCGAATTGAGGCGAGCGCTGCTATGCGGTCGCTTCCGGTTTCGAAGCGGTCTACAGGGCTGTCTTCATCTTCGCTAAGTTCGGTTTCCTCTGGGAAGTAAAGAAAACGGGTCTTGGTTTTGTCGCCCCTAATCTGTGTGTGGAAGTAGGCGAGATCGGCATTGAGCTGTTCTGCGAGGCGGGAATTTTTCGCTACGATCGTTAGAACGCGAGATTTGCTAGAGTGTATCCAATCTTCAAGGATGGGTGCGGTCGCTTCTTCTCCGACGCCGATGTATTGCTCCCATTTCTCCAAGTTTGAGGGCAGGAGTATGGAGCGATGACTTGCGGAAGATTCTTGCACGGGTCGGGGTTTCGAAAATGGCCTCCGATACTTTTGGGGCTAGCTTCGGGAATCGATTTTCGCGATCGCTATGAGGGCGGCTTTTTCCGCCGCTTCCTTCTTTGTGCGTCCAGCGCCTTTTCCGAGTTGTTCGTCGTGACAGAAGACGGCGACTTCAAATTCCCGCTCGTGGGCTTCTCCCGTCTGGGCGATCGTTTCGTAGCGTAGAGCGTTGTTGCCATGAACGGGTTGAATGAGCTCCTGGAGCTTGCCTTTGGGATTGGCGATGACGCCTTTTGCGGTTGGGGCTGTATCCAGATAATTGTAGAGCTCCAGTATGATCTTACGGCTGGTTTCGAAATCTGAATCTAGGTAGATGGCTCCGATAAGGGCTTCGAAAGCATCGCCGAGCGCGGAGTCGTTTTCCGCGACTCCAGCGTTTCGGTCTTTCGGCTTGAGAATGAGGTAGTCTCCCAATTTGAGTTCGCGGGCGATTCCGGCCATATAGTCGCCGCGGGCGTATCCGGAGCGGATGGAGGTGAGCTTGCCTTCGCGGAGGCTGGGGAACTTTTCGTAGAGCTTTTCTGTGAGGACGAGCTGAATGACGGAGTCTCCGAGGAACTCAAGTCGCTGGTTGTTTTTCAGCTGGTCCTTAGTATTCAGAAGGAATGAAGGATGAGTGAGGGACTGGTGGAGCAGGCCTTTTGTCTTGAAGGTGTAGCCGAGCTTGTTTTCGAGTCTCTTAACTTTTGCCTGAGGCAGTTCGGTAGCGTTGGCGCTTAGACGAGCCGCCTTTTTGTCAGAGTCCTTGGATACGGATTTTATGAGGCGTTTTAGTTTTGATGCGACCATGCGAGGGCGGATTTGCGACTACTTTTTGCGTAGGTCGAAGCGTTTGATAACCTCTTTTGCAAAGTTGCGGTAGGCGGTGGCTCCTGGATTCATCTTGTCGTATTCGAAAATGGTCTGGCCGAAGGATGGAGCTTCGCTGAGGCGAATGGTGCGCGGGATGACGGTGTCGAAGATTTGGTCGGGCAGATTGGTGCGGACTTCTTCTACGACCTCGCGCGACAGGTTGGTGCGTATATCGAACATGGTCATGACGATGCCGCCCACTTGTAGCTTTTCGTTTAGGCCGGCGTCGTGCAGGCGATCGACCACGGAGAGAATTTGGCCGAGGCCTTCGAGGGCGAGGTACTCGCATTGAAGGGCGACGAGGAGGTAGTCGGCGGCGGCGAGGCTGTTCATGGACAGCATGCCGAGGGCGGGCGGGCAGTCGATGACGACGGCGCGGTAGTCTCCGGAGTCGAAGAGGGGGGCGAGGGCTTGCTTGAGCTGCAGGAGGTAGTCCTCACGTTGGGCGAGCTCGATTTCGGCGGCGGCGAGATCCATTTCCGAGGTGAGCAGGGAGAGGTTTTTCCGGCCGGTATCGACGACCATGTCCTCGATCGCTCCTTCGCCGAGCAAGACGGGGTAGATGCTTCGGCCTTCCTGCTTCTCTATGCCGAGTCCGCTAGTGGCGTTGGCTTGGGGATCGAGATCGATGAGAAGGGTGGGAATCTTTTGTTCAGCGAGGGCTGCGGCAAGATTGACTGCGGTGGTGGTTTTGCCAACGCCGCCTTTTTGGTTGGCGATGGTGAATACGGTAGTGGAGGCCATAGGATTTTAAACGCCTGTGTATGAGGCAAATTTTGCGGATGGCAATGGTTTAGGCGGGGTCGGTGGGTGTATCGAGGAAGCGAGGCGCTAGGTCTCGCTCCGCGTGGGCATTTGGATACGAAAAAGCCCTCTAAGGAAGAGGGCGTTTCGAAAGGAATTGGAGGCGTGGGCCGGAATCGAACCGGCGATAGAGCTTTTGCAGAGCTCGGCCTTACCACTTGGCTACCACGCCCTCCGTTGTAGAGGACGGTCACATTTGCGTTTTGGATTCGAGTTTCAAGGAGAAACTTCGGGAATTTCCGAGCGATCGCGACTTAAGCTAGAGAGCCTTGAAGAAAAGGTGGTCGCCGATCACGGTTGTTGCGCGCATTTTGTGACTCCAGCTCGGGAGCTCGTCGCGTCGCGAGTAATGGTCCGCGCCGTACGTAATGTCAGTGAGACTGCGGGCGTAGAGTTGGTCTACTATTTGCAGGGCGGTGGTCCAGTTTGAGTCGCGCGAGGCGCGGCGCACGTGGTCCGTGTAGCCGTCCGATCCGGTTTTTCCGGTGCTGGCGGTATTCAGGGCGCTAAAAGCGTAGGGGTGCTTGACAATGGAAATGTAGCGCGAGGTGTCGCGTTCGCCGCGGTTTGCGATGACGGCTGCAACCGCTTGCATGCCGATCTCGCCTTGGTTGGAGGCTTCTAGAACGAGGCAGGCGGCAATGATTTGACGTTCCCAAGATGTGGGCTCGTAGGAGTCTGCCTCGAGGCGGGCTAGACCTGCCAAGGCGGCGATGCTGATAAGAAGGAATTGCTTCATGGTGTTGATCCCTAAACTGCAGAGCTCGGAAACGGAAATTGGCGAGAATGTTCCCTTGGAACGGAAAAGTCTCTTTGTTGGCTGCCGTGTTTTGGAGGTAGCCTGAGCGTTGCGGTCTTGGTGAGTGTCGATCGATGCGGCTGCTTCGATCGAGCGGTTTCGTGCTGGATTCGTTGGAAAGGGCGGGACAGTAGCGCGCTAGCGGGAGAAAGGAAATTCGCAGACTTGTCTTTTCGTCATTGGCAGGATCTACGGAGCCAGTGAGGTGCGGACGCTATATTGGCTTGGAGTAATGCGCTTGTTTTGCGTCGGTTGGGGTTGTCAGATTCTCGAAAAGGAGGGGAGTGTCTGGAGATCCCGGTATTGATCTTGGTTGGAGCGTATCGTTTTTCGCAGCAATACTGCCGTCCCAACTTGGTCGGGGTAAGAGGATTTGAACCTCCGATCTCTACGTCCCGAACGTAGCGCTTTACCAGGCTAAGCTACACCCCGATCATACATGTAAGCGTAGCTGTTTTATAGTTTTCGGAAGGCTGAGTCTAGCGATTTTTGCAGGAATGAGGGGGCTTTTTTGGGGCTGTTTGTTTCTCGTCTGATGTGATGACGCTTAGAAAGCTTGAGCCAAACAGGGTCTACCCAAGGAGCAACTATTGTAATATCACTACGATTGTCGGGCTTTTTCTATAGGGTTGATATCAAAGTGTTGTGGGATGAACCGTTGTTTTGATGTCCTACTTGTAAAGTCTGGTGATTTTTTCGGCCGTTTCTCTAATGTTTGAACAGAGAGTTTTGGGAGAGGTTGCGATGGCGTTTTCGCCCCAACTCAGAATCCAAGAAGTCACTTCTACAAGGCTACCGAGCTTGAAGCTGATAGTGATGGATCCGTCGGAGTGGTAGTCGACCTTTTGGGACGGGTGCCAAATGTTTTCAGAAATGTATTCGGAGATCGGATTCAGAAATCTTATTCTTACGTCATGGTCTCCTTCGGGCGAATAGATTCCGAAACTGCTGCCGAGGTAGTCGTCCGCTGAAAATGTTTTTGGGATTGTGTAGCTTGATTTTCCGAGCGTGGCGGCGCTTGCTCGACTGAGGAGAAAGGTGCGTATTGCATCTCGATTAACATCTCTTCCGATGGCGTACCATTTACCGAGAAAGTTCGTAAGATGGTAGGTTTGCAGTACGCGTTCTTCGGCTGTTTTGGCGCCGAGCTTTCGATAGTTGAAAGTGATTTCTCGCTTGTCCAGCGCTGAGCGAGTGAAGCTATTAAGTATAGTGTCGTCTATATGGGAGGATCGTCCCTGACGGAATGAGATGCTATGGCTTAGCTCGGTTAGATTTGCTGTTATTGTTTCAGGCAAACTTGCTGCGAGTTTGTTGAGCGCGTTGGAGAGAGGTCGCTCAAAGGGGGTACCTTTATAGTGGTCCATCGCTTTTTGGGCTATGGATAGGGCGAGCAGCTCTCCTTCGGATATGTCGATTGTAGGAAGGCTTTGAACTTCTCTTGTGTAGAAAAAGCCGTGTTTAGCCGAATCGTAGTCGATGGGGAGAAGCATGCGATCTCGCATAAAATCGATATCTCTTGCAATCGTTTTGGAGCTTACCTCCATTTCGCGGGCAAGGGTTGAGCAGTTTGGATACGCGGCGTGTTTTAGCTCTTGGTGAATACGGAGCATTCGCTCGATAGCGGGGCGTTTTAGTGAGTGGATTTTAGCGTCTGTTTCCATTGAACGAGTATTATTGAAAGGTGCTTTTTGGGGTCGTTTTGATTGTTTAGCCGCGCGTTTTCGGCGGTGTGGAAGGCGGCGGAGCCTATAAAATGCTCTATTGCGGATTCTGAATCTATGTAAAAGGTAGTATTACTCTTCGTAAAAATACTGTGCAGATGTCTACTAAAGTTGATTATACGAGCATATTTCAGGTTTTATAGATATTTTTAGTTGAACTTAATACAATGTGACATTTGTTACGGATTGATGATTACAGATACGCAAAAACAAATTGCAGCCGCTAAGGCAAAGCTCGAAGCCCTCGAAAAGAAGGCCGCAGCTGAAACTTCCAAGAAGCTAGGCAACCTTCACAAGGATGCTGGTTTCGCTACTCGTGCCGAATTGATCGCAGCTCTTCAAGGGCTCGAAGGCGGCAAGGGCAAGCGTGGACGTAAGCCAAAGGCTGCAACAGCAAAGAAGGCTGCTCCTGCGAAAAAAGCTGCTAAGGCTACTAAGCGCGCCAAACGCGCTCGTATTACCGAAGAGTTGAAGAGCCAGGTGATTGCTGCGGTTAAGGCTGGAGACAAGGGTGCTGCTATCGCAAAGGCATTCGGAATCTCTATTCCTTCTCTACAGAATATCAAGAAGGCCGCCGGTCTTACCAAGACTCGCGCCAAGAAGTAGGTCTGAAGTTCAGATCGATAATTTTCGAAGCCTGCTCTCTTTTTGAGAGCAGGCTTTTTCTTTGAGAAGGTCTTACGATTTCATGGTGTCGCGACCTTGCTCCTTTTTCGCTTGTTTAAGCTTAGCGCTTACATAACGAGAGCGCCTCGGGTTCGCGGTCTTGCGTTTATATCCCGAAGACCAGTTTCTGTTCGCTCGTTAGTTCCTTTTTTGACGCATTCCTCGAAAAAACGCGGCGAACTAATATCGAATCGCGTCTAATAGCGTTGAAGGCTGGGATCGATTTGTAGCGCCCAAGCATCTATGCCTCCCGCCACGTTGGTGGAGCGCGTGTATCCGTTTTGCCTTAGGAAGTGCACGACTCTCAAGCTGCGTCCGCCATGGTGGCAGTGTACAAGGATTTCCTTGTCGTCCGGTAGTTCGCTTAGTCGCGTGGGGAGCTCGCCCATGGGGATATGAATCGCTCCATCGATAGAGCATATTTTGTGTTCATAACCTTCGCGGACGTCTATCAGTATACTGTTTCCGTCGGCTAGCTTTGCTTTTGTTTGGGCGACATCAATTTCTAGAGGCGCTTCGTTCATATTGTCTTCGAGCTGGTTTTGCTGCGCATCGTCTAATTTCGTTTCGCAGGTTTCCTGATAGTTTTCGGCTTCGATTTTAGTATATTTTGGATGGTCACCGCAAAGTGGGCAGCAGGGGTCTTTTTTCAAGCTTAGGGTTTTGAATCCCATATTCAGGGTATCGACGAATAGTAGTTTTCCGGAAAGAGATTGGCCTATGCCGGTAATGTATTTGATCGTCTCCATTGCCTGAATACTTCCTACGACTCCGCAGAGAGCTCCAATGACACCGGCTTCCCCGCAGTTAGGAACTGTGCCTGGAGGCGGTGGTTCGGGGAAGAGGCATCGGTAGCATGGACCGTTTTGGGCGGCGTGAAAGAAGGACGCCTGGCCTTCGAATTTGAATATGCTACCGTAGACGAGTGGTTTTCCCGCTAGGAAGGCAGCGTCGTTGTTGAGATACCGAGTTGAAAAATTGTCGGTTCCGTCGACGATGATATCGTATTGTTTGAAGAGCTCTATGGCGTTATCCGGCTGGACTCCTTCTTCGTGGAACTGGAGCTGAGTATGCGGATTTATCTCTTTTAGCGTATCTCTTGCCGAATCGATTTTCGGCCGATCAACATCTGATTGTCCGTGGATGATCTGACGCTGGAGATTGTGTAGTTCGACTTTGTCGAAGTCGGCCAGTCCGATTGTGCCGACTCCTGCGGCTGCTAGATAGAGGGCGACTGGACTGCCCAGGCCGCCGGCGCCAACGATGAGGGCTTTGGATTGCTTTAGCTTTTCTTGTCCGGCTACTCCGATCTCTTCGAGGAGGATATGCCGACTGTAGCGGGCCAGTTCGGCGGGGCCTAAGGTTGTTTCGGCTGTCGGCTTCATTGTTCGGTTTTTGTAGATGGATTTGCGGGAATCAATGGTAATTGGAGGTATTTCTTGTGGATGCTTTTCCTTGTTCGACATTGACGTGCTTGGAGACTTCGGGTTTCAGAGGAGGCATGTCTGATCGATATGCTGTAATAATGGCTGGAGGGAAGGGCGAACGCTTTTGGCCCGCAAGTCGTCTTGCTCGTCCTAAGCATCTGCTTCCAATTGTCGGCGAGAAGCCGATGCTGACACAGACGGTTGACCGCCTTGTCGGACTTCTTCCTGCCGAGAATATTATTGTAATTACAAACGTTGAGCAGATGGCAGGCGTGCGGGAAGTTTGCCCGATGCTGCCAGAAGCTAACATTGTCGCGGAGCCGGTGGGACGCGACACGGCGGCTGCGGTCGGGCTGGCGATGCTTTTGGTCAAGCAGCGTAATCCGTCGGCGTCGATGGCGATGCTCCCTGCGGACGCGTTGATCAGCGACACGGATTCCTATCAAAACGCGCTGGATACTGCTTTTAAGGCGGCGGAGAGTTCTCCCAGTCTGGTGACTTTGGGTGTGCAGCCAACTGAGCCTGCGACCGGTTATGGCTACATTCAATGTGGTCCGGTTAAGACGGTGATCGATAATCGCGACATTTTCAGCGTGAGGCAGTTCAAGGAGAAGCCTGATTTGGATACGGCTAAGCTCTATCTTCAGAGCGGCGAATATTTCTGGAACGCGGGCATGTTTGTTTGGAGTGTGGATGCTATTTCCGCGGCTTTGGCGGAGTTCACTCCGACGCTCAAAACTGGTCTCGACGAGATCGAAGCAGGGATGAATGAAGGCAAGGATCTTGTGGCCTTGCTCGCTGATTTGTATCCAAAACTCGAAAAGATCTCGGTCGATTTCGCTATCATGGAGAAGGCGGACAACGTGCTAACGCTGGCGGCGACTTTTGATTGGGACGATGTTGGCGCTTGGCCGGCGATCGAGCGTCATTTCCCGGCGGACAGGGCAGGCAATGTCAAGAAGGGCGAAGCCCGTTTTATGGAGTGCTCGAACAATATAGTTGTCGCTGGCGGCGAGCATTTGGTGGCTTTGGTCGGAGTGGAAGACTTGATTGTTGTGACTACCGGTGACGCGACTTTGATTTGCTCGAAAGACAAGGCTCAGAAGATCAAGGATATGGTTAAGAGCCTAGGCGAAGAGGAAGCTCTCAGGCGCTTGCTTTAAGGAAGGGAGACAATGCGTTGCATCGGCGTTGACTACGGGGAGCGCAGGGTCGGAGTTGCTTTCGGCGATGATATTGGCGTAGCGACTCCGCTGCAGGCGATCGTGAAGGCGACGGAAGAGGAGCGTATCCAGGCTTTGGTAGATCTCGCTCGCGAGCGTCGAGCGACGGATTTCGTATTTGGATATCCTTACAATATGAATGGTTCCGTCGGCTTCAAAGCGAAGGAGGTGGACGCATTTATCGATAAGCTGCTCAAGGCAATCGATCTGCCGGTGCATCGATTAGATGAGCGACTTACTTCCGTCGAGGCATCGAAGGCATTTCCGAAGAAACGCGACGATGAGCTGCGCCGCTCGGGAAAAATCGACTCCGTGGCGGCGAGTTTGATTCTACAAGACTATCTGAACCAGACGATTGAATTACCTGAATACGATCCTTTCGAGGAGGGCGAGGGTAGATGAGGTGGAAGTGTTCCTGTTCTTATGACGGAACGAATTACGCCGGTTGGCAGAAGCAAAGCGGGCAGATTTCGGTACAGCAGGTTATCGAAGAGGTTCTAGAGCAGCTTCTCAAGGAGAAGGTGGCGATCCATGGCAGTGGGCGTACGGACGCGGGCGTGCATGCGCTGGAGCAGGTTTTTCATTTTGACTATGATTGGCGTCACGGAGGCGAAAGCTTGGTAAAGGCGCTGCACTCGAAGCTGCCGAAGGAGATTCGGGTCGAGTCCGCCACGGAAGTTGGCGAGGAGTTTCACGCGCGCTTTTCCGCGGTGTCCAAGCGCTACCAATACAGGCTCGCTCTCGGAGAGGCGAACCCTTTCCAGTGGGCATATTGTTGGCCTGTGTCGCGCAAGCTTGACCTGAACTTGGTGAAGGAGGCTATGGATCGCTTTGTTGGAACGCATGATTTTGGAGCGTTCGCGGCGAATCGGGGAATTGAGTATGAAAGCACCGAGCGAAAGATGTTGGCGACCGGCGTGTCTCAAGATACTGAATACGTAGGCTTGTCGTTTCAAGCGGATGGTTTCATGTACAAAATGGTTCGAAGCCTCGTTGGCGCTGTGGTGAATGTCGGACTCGGGCGTATGCAAGTGTCCGAGATCGAGCGGCTTCTGGAGTCAGCCGTCCGCTCTCCGATGGTGCAGGCCGCACCAGCGAAGGGATTGTTTCTCGAAAAGGTGTTTTATTGAGATTTGTCTCAGAAAAGATCGTTTTTTGAGGTTTTTATTGAAGATAGTCACAAATTGAGACTGACTTTCTTTTCGTGCTTGAGAAGTGGGAAGTTCGATCGGATGCCTTGCATTCTGTTATGTTTCAAGAGTTTGGTGATAAACGACTTGAGGATTCGTTGCACGCTCATGGCGTCTTTGAACTGAGCTATGTGACGCAAGGTGTTGGCGATTGGCAGATCGGGAATGCAAAGGGGACGTTTCGGCCGGGAATGTTGTTTATCTGTCCGCCCGGCGTGCTGCACGCGTGGAGGAGTGATTGGGGGGCGGCGACACGTTCGAAGGCTTCGGCGATAGTGTTGCGCTTTCGTCGGGAGTCTTTGCCCGAGGGCTTGCTTCGCCTACCGGAAATGACGGCCTTAAAGTCGTTTCGAGAAGCCTTTCGAGAGCCGCTTCGTTTTGAGGTTTCGGACCGTGAACGATTGCGGGCGAGGCTGCGTTCCGTCGATCGAGCCCAAGGGGTATTGAGGATGGCTCGATTTTATGTGGCCTTGGATTTGGTGGCGAGCTTCAAGGTTTTGGAAGTTGTTGATGTCGATGGTGATAATAGAGATATGACACCTTCGGAATCTGCGCGGTTTGAGCGAGTGAAGCGTCATGTAGAGGAGCATTATCGCGCTTCTGTTTCTCGAGCGGAAGCGGCTCGAGCTGTCGGCTTGAGCGAGGCTGCTTTTTCCCGTTTTTTCCATCGCTCGGTTGGGACGACTTTTATCGATTACGTATCCAGCTTTCGCGTGCGAAAGGCGGCTGAGCTGTTGGGGAGCCGGCGCGATTATTCGATCTCCAAGGTCGCGGAATTGAGCGGGTTCGGGAGTCTTGCTTCCTTGCATCGCCAGTTTAAGAGACGGCTGGGAACGACGCCGGATTCGTACCGAAAGGCTGCGAATTCCGAGGTGTTGGAGCCTTAACTGGAAGTGTTGAATATGTTTGCGAAGAAAGGGGGCTGTTTCGATTTTGGTCGGCCTCTAACAAATCCGAAATTTCAACAATCATGGGTAAATCATTATTTCAGAAAGTATGGGACTCGCACACCGTGCGAACCTTGTCGAATGGGCAGACTCAGTTGCTCATTGGCACGCACCTCCTTCACGAGGTGACGAGCCCGCAAGCCTTTGGAATGCTTCGCGATCTTGAGCTCAAGGTCGCCTATCCGCATCGTACTTTCGCGACAGTTGACCATATCGTGCCGACGGACTCGCGTGTGGAGCCGTTTGCGGATCCGCTTGCGGATGCGATGATTAACGAGCTTCGTAAGAATTGCGCGGATACGGGCGTGACGTTCTTTGACATGAAGAGCGGCAAGCAGGGCATTGTACACGTGGTCGGCCCGGAGCAGGGGATCACGCAGCCAGGCACGACAATCGCTTGCGGCGATTCACACACTTCTACGCACGGCGCGTTTGGAGCGATCGCGTTTGGTATCGGCACTACGCAGATTCGCGATTTGTTGGCTACGCAGACGATGGCGTTGAGCGAACTGAAGGTTCGCCAGATCAAGGTGAACGGGAAGCTTCGCCCGGGCGTTTATGCCAAGGACGTGATTCTGCATATCATCCGTCAGCTCGGCGTGAATGGAGGAACTGGATACGCCTACGAATATGCGGGCGAGATTTTCGACAACTTCTCGATGGAAGAGCGCATGACGGTTTGTAACATGTCTATCGAAGGAGGAGCTCGCGTGGGCTACGTCAATCCTGACGAAAAGACGTTCGCTTACCTGAAGGGTCGTCCTTACTCGCCAAAGGGCGAAGCGTGGGATGCTGCAGTTGAGAGCTGGAAGTCGTTCGCGAGTGATCCAGATTGTGAATACGATGATGTTGTGGAAATCGATGCGGCAGACATCGCTCCGACGGTTACTTGGGGGATTAATCCTGCCCAGGCTATCACGGTGGAGGAGAACATTCCATCCGTGGACAGCGTGTCTGCTTCTGAAAAGGCGATCACGGCGGAGGCTCTCGAGTACATGAAGCTTGAAGGCGGGGCTCCGATCAAGGGCACTAAGGTCGACGTATGCTTCGTAGGCTCGTGCACGAATGGTCGCTTGTCTGATTTCGAGGAGGTTGCCAAGTACCTGAAGGGGCACAAGGTTGCTTCGGGCGTGAAGGCGATCGCAGTTCCCGGCTCGCAGATCGTGGATGCGATCTGTAAGGAAAAGGGGATCGATCAAGTCTACAAGGATGCGGGGTTTGAGTGGCGTGAAGCGGGTTGCTCCATGTGCTTGGCGATGAACCCGGACAAGTTGATAGGCGATCAGCTTAGCGCGAGTTCGTCGAACCGTAACTTCAAGGGCCGCCAAGGCAGCCCGACTGGGCGTACTGTTTTGATGAGTCCTGTGATGGTGGCGGCAGCTGCGGTGACAGGCGTGATCAGCGATTCTCGCGAAGTGTTCGACATCAAGGAAACCGTAGGCGCGTAAGCAGAAAGGAACTACAAAAATGGCTTTAGAAAAAATTACAGAAGTTTCAGGCAAGGGTGTTGTCGTCGCTGGCGACGAGATCGATACCGATCGTATCATTCCGGCCCGCTTTATGAAGTGCGTCACTTTCGATTCGATGGGAGAGTACCTGTTTTACGATGTGCGCAAGAATGAGGATGGCAGCGACAAGGAGCATCCGCTTAACGATCCGCGTTTCAAGGAAGCGAGCATCCTCCTCACTGGCGCGAATTTTGGCTGCGGGAGCTCTCGCGAGCATGCTCCGCAGGCGATTTATCGTTATGGATTTCGAGGGATCATCGCTGAGAGTTATGCGGAGATCTTTTTTGGCAACTGCACGACGCTGGGTATCCCGTGTTTCATCGCTGCGAAGGAAGACATCGCGAAGGTGGCGGCAGCGGTCGAGGCCGACCCGTCGTTGGAGATCACTCTCGATGTCGAGAGCGAACGTATTCAGTTTGGCAACGAAAGCGTAACTGCTGTGGTACGCGATACGGCCCAGAAGGCGCTTGTTGCTGGCAAGTGGGACATGATTGGCGAGCTTAGCGAGTCTGCAGGAGATGTCGCTTCGGTGGTGGCGAAATTGCCATACATGTCGAAGTAGTCGCGAGGCTACTTGAGCAGGAATCTGATTTCATATCCACAGGTCATAGTCCGAGGGTGTAAATGCCCTCGGACTTTTTTGTCGGGAGCTTTGGGTTGGGACGTTTTTCTGTTGAACAAGCGCTGTCCATAGGAGTCTTTTGTGGGTCGCGGCTTTTGTTGTCCGCTCCTGTACAAAAATATTTCGCAGCTATGCCAGACCTTTTTAGAGACGCCGGAATTTTCGTTTATCCCCTTTTAGCCTGTTCGTTGGTAGGTGTGTTCGTGATCTGCGAGCGTTTTTTTTCACTTCGAAGCAGCGCGGTGCTTCCGGAGGAGCTAGTGGACGAAGCGGGCGAGGGCCGGCGAGGAGACGGGGAGCATAGTTCAGCTTTTGGTCGTATTCTAAAATACTGGCGTAAGCATGAAGCGGACGTGGGTGCGGTGAAGGCTTACGCTCGGCTTGAAGTGAACCGAATGGAGCGTGGGCTTGTATTTCTCGAAATCGTGGTCGGGGCGGCGCCTTTGTTGGGCTTGCTGGGTACGGTGACGGGATTGGTGACTGTCTTCGGTAATGTGTCCTTGGATACTGGCTTGCCGGAGCCTGCCTTGTTTACGAAGGGAATCGCGATGGCGATGACGACGACGGTGATGGGGCTGACGGTTGCGATACCTTGTCTGATCGCGAACAGCTATTTTCAGCGTAGAGTTGAGACTTTCGCGGTGCAGATCGAGTCGCTTCTCGAGCAGCTCGGCCTGAAGGACGTATGAGCAGTTTGCTGACAAGAAAGCGTCCGAAGGCGACGATTAACATCGTCCCGCTCATGGACGTGCTGACGATACTCATTTTCTTCTTTTTGGTGAGCATGCAATTCAAGGAAATGACGACGCTTAACCTGACGCTTCCAACAATCGAATCGGCCGGAAAGAATGAGTTTCCGGACAAGATCCAGATCAGTATCGACGAAGAGGGCCAAGTCTTTTTGGAGAACAAGCTGGTGGAAATAGGCGAGTTGGAGGCGGTAATCTCGAAGCTGTCCGATGTGAGCAACAATATTCCTGTGCTCATTCGAGCGCACAACATGACGCCGCTCGAAACGGTGACGGATGTGATGGATGCATGCCGTCTCAATGGATTGAGCAAGATTCGTTTGCAGTCTCGTTAGAGGCTGGCGGGTTCGCTCGAGGCTCTCATTTGACGGCGTGATGAGCTCTGTACTCTAAGGGAGGAGCCGGATTGTGTGTTTTTTTCGAGCATCTTCTGAAAGCTATTCAGAAAACTGACGATAGAGAGTATGTGAGTGGCTCTAGCTGCTTGCGGGGTGTTTTACCCAACTTTCTATTTCGCGAAAATGAAAATACTAGGCGCATCGGTCGAACGAAGACTTCCTTATGACAAGGAAATGGTGCGGCGCTTTATCTCGGCGCCGGCGCTGATTGTTAATTGGCACCCTTGGGTTGAGAAGATTTCGATTTTTGAGGAGGAAGGGCTTCTTTACCGGAAATCGATTCTCTCCGGCGGGGAAACCGAGCTCGTGGAAAAGTTCTGGGAAGACGAGGATCAGGACGAGTTTCACTATCAAGTGGTACAAGGTCTGTGGTCGGATTGCCGTTATCGTTCGAAAATCAGTCTCGAGAGCTGTGAGGACGGCAGCATCGTATCCTGGCAAGGTCGGTTGATGATGAGCGAGCCTGACGACGAGTCGGAGCAGATGGAGGCTTTTTACGAGGAAGGCTTGAGAGGGCTCGAAGAGTTTCTCGCTGACTTGTAGCCTAGACGGCTCTCAAGAGTCTCGCCAATTTGGGCTCTGTGGTTTGGCTCTGTGTAGATGAGTTTCTACGATGCGCATTGTCATTTGCAGGATGAGCGAATCGCTTCGCGTGTCGAGGAGGTCGTTCGGCTTTACGGAAATCTCGGTGTTCGAGCATCCGTGGTGAACGGCACGTGCGAGGAGGATTGGGGAAAGATTGCTCGGCTAGGAAAAAGCCACGACTGCCTGAGGCCGTCTTTCGGTCTGCATCCGTGGAAGGCTCCTGCCGCTGGGGCTTTGTGGAAAGAGCGATTGATCGAGCTTTGGGATTCGAATCCGAATTCAGGCGTGGGGGAGATTGGCTTGGATCGTTGGATAGAGGGTTACGATCTGTCCATCCAGGAGCCCGTGTTTTTATGGCAGCTAGAACAGGCAGTGGAAAGAGATGCAGCTGTATCTATTCATTGCTTACGAGCTTGGGGACGATTGCTTGAGCTGCTGGAGTCGCAGCCGGTCCCGAAACGGGGCTTTTTGCTGCACTCGTACGGAGGGTCGGAAGAGATGCTTGCTCCATTGGCGAAGTTGGGAGCGTATTTTTCCGTGTCTGGATATTTTGCGCTGGAGCGAAAGGAGAGGCAAAGAAGTGTGTTGCGAAAGATCCCGCTAGATCGATTACTGATCGAAACTGATGCACCTGACATGCTCGGACCGAAAGAGTTTAGCTTGTATCGGTTTAGTGGGGACGAGGGCTTGAATCATCCGGCCAATATCGTCGGGGTATACTCTTTTGTTGCTGAGTTGTTGGGTATGCCGCTTGAGGAGTTGAAAGGGCAGGTTGAGGACAACTTTATACGATTTTTCGGCTAGAGCTTACTGATCTGTCTTTTGCTTTGAGATTCGGTATAGATGACCTTGTCGGTCGTCGTAGGTCTGCGATTCGCGTTCCAGTTCGAGGGCGCTTAGGGCGCCCCAGTCGAATTCGAAGTACTCCGGCGGGATGCCTTTGTCTGGATTTAGCTGAAGATAGAATACGGTGGCGAGGCGGAAGAGGGTTGTTGGTAGATTCTGGAATAGAAGCGTTCCGTTTCCAATCTGGTCGGCTGAGTTTGCGTTCATCGGATTGGTTACTAGATAGATTTCTTCGCGTTCGTGAAGCGTATGGAAACTCTTTAGTGTGCCTCGCCCTATGGTGATGTAATGATCGTCGTAGGCGAGGGCGAAGCGGTCGGACGTGATGCTTGAGTCAATGTCGCTATCGACAAATAGAATGCCGTCCTCCTGGTATGCAAGCTGGCCTTTGGCGCGTAGAAGGATCGGGATTTGGCTGTCGATGAGTTTGCTGATTGTGTTTCCCTCGCGTAGCCGAAATTTGATGGCGTGGTCGAATATGACTTTTTCGGTAACTTTTACCATGGCATTGCGGGCGGTGCCTGTATCCAAAGTATGGAGGGTATTGATCTGGTTTTCGAAGCCTTCGGCTACGATGTCCTCCAATTGAAGACCTGTGTCTGAGTAAATCTTAGATCGAAGTCCAAAATAGGGGATGTTGGCTATGGGCGCTGCTTTGAGGATGGCGTTTTTAAGCGTAAGAAGAGCTTGTCCCGTATCTATGTTCAGGCCTTCGGCTGAGAAGATGGGCATCTCTTCTGGGTATTGATGCAGTACGGTCTCCGAGGGTGATATTGTGGATAGTAAGCCAATTCTGTCTTTGTATCTGACGCTTGAATACGAAGACTTCTCTCCGCTGAGCTCGGTCGCGATGTGGAGAGAGTCGATTTCGTTTAGGCCAAGTTCGTTGAGGAGGCGCTTGAGCGAGATGCTTGCTGCCATGCTTCCTTTTTGCGTCAGCGATCTTTGAGCGTTGTGACTGTATAAATCCAAGCAAGGCTGAGCGTTTATATGAAGTGAGAAATCTGGTTTTGATATATGGGACTCATGCTTGTGTTTTGCGATACTGTCGGCGAGCGAGGGAGTCGGCATATTGTTCTTATTGAACTCAAGCAGCGCGTATAGGCTAGACGGATTGGAAGAGAGGTAGAGAACGTCTTGGTAGACGGTCCAGGTTGGGTGGAAGGGAACTGTCCCGTCTTGGAGATTGATTTCCAGTTCCCAAGTGGGGGTATCGTTCCAGTTTTTCATAGCCCACGTGTACTGCTCTTCTCCGCTCGAGGCTTGGGAGGCGATTTTCGTGAGCGTCGACGCGAGGTCTTCGGGCGAGCCATAGAACTGCGTGGCGAGCGCGAATTCTGGAGCAAGGCTACCTTTTTCCGCAGGAGGTAAAACCGCTAGGGCTAGCTCTGTTTTGAAGTGTTGGACGAGGTCCTCGAGCAGTTCAGGATCGATATCGACGTCAAGCGTCGGAAGGTCTTCGTCTTCGGCGGAGTCGCTGAGCGTTTTGGCGATGGCCCGAATGACATTTGAGGCGGATTTTAGCTGATCGTCGGTTGCGAAGGCGATGGCCGCCTTGCGGATGTGTCGGATGGATAAGTAGGCGTAAGTGTCGGAAGGAAATTTAGTTGCCAGCGCTTCACGTTCGAAGCCGATGAAGCGAGAGTAGAGAAAGAGACAAAGCAGCCCGATAAAGAGGATGAGGGCGCTGCCTATAGCTGTCTTCTTTCCCATTGTTCTGCTTTTTTGCTTACTAGCGTTTTTGAGCGGTTTTCTCCAATAGCGAGACAGCTACTATCCCTGCGACCATGAGGGCGATGGCGATCCAAGTTGTTGGGGAGTTAAAGGCGGGAACGAACCATTCGTAGCCTTGTACTATTTTTTCTCCTTTTTTGAGGATGAGAACTCCTGATTCGTCGGTGAGATGGACTTCGTTTTTCCAAGGCCAAATAACGACGAGTGATCCGAGGATAAACCCGGTAAGGGCGCTCAATGTCGTGTCGTGGAAATGGTGAAGCAGGTAAGAGATGATTCGAGATAGTATGATAAATCCGATGCCTCCTCCAATTGCAAAGGGGAGAATGATCTGAAGGTCTAGGTTTGGAACGGCCTGCAGCATGACAAGCTGATAGTTGCCCATGAGTATGAGGACGAACGAACCGGAGAGGCCTGGTAGAATCATGCTGCAGACAGCGACGATCCCGCAAATGGCGATGTAGAAGAAGGCTGGGTTTTCCTCCGCGGGTTTTAGAAAGGCGAGCGCTAGGGCTGCTATAGTGCCGAGGGTGAATGTAAGGTAGGCTGAAGCCGTTCTTTGTCTTATTACTTTGGATACGAAATAGACGGACGCGAGAATGAGGCCGAAAAAGAAGCTCCAAACGAACACGGGATAATTGTTAAAGAGCCAGTCGAGTAGCTTGCCGAGCGAGAATAGGCTGACGCCGACGCCGAGGAAGAGGGGTATGAGAAAGGCGAGGTTGAGGTGTTTTATCAGTTCGCCGATCTTGAATCCGAGCGCGAGTTTGAGAGCTTTGAGATCGAAGGCTTTGAGGCTGTCGATGAATTCTTCGTATATGCCGGTTACAAAGGCGATCGTTCCCCCGCTTACGCCGGGGATGACATTTGCAGCGCCCATAGCGATGCCTTTGAGAAAGAGAAGAAGGGTGGTGCCCATAGGTAGATTTGTTTGGGAGAAAGTGGGTGGAGGATCGCTTGTTGGCTCTAATCAGCGGTTTGGTCTTTTTTCGCCGATTCGCAGATTTTTTTGACGACCTCTATTAGTGAAGGAATCGCTTCGACCATGCTATCTCTGCAAGCTTCGTATTGAAGGAGGCTACCGCCAAAGGGATCGGGAATTTGATCGTCTGAACCGTTGCCAAGGAATTGTCTCATGAGGAAGGCGTTGGCTGGGGGCGGATCAATCTGGTAGTTGAGCATGGCGAGGTGGGAGTCGGTCATGCAGAAAAAAGCGAGTGTGTTGTCGACGAGTTCCTGGCTGAGCGGCTGGCTGGAGTGGTCCTCAAGCTCGATGTTCACCTTTTTGAGGGCGTTCACTGAGTTTGGACTGGCAGATTGTCCTGGAAAAGCGGATACGCCTGCGGATGATACTTTCAATGATCTGAGTGGCTCTTCCTGGGCGTCGAGAGCGTGTCTAAATAGAGCGGCTGCCATCGGGCTTCGGCAGGTGTTGGCGGTACAGACGAATACGATTTCGTTAGGTGTTTGAGGCATGCGTGGATAGGTTCGCGGGTGACCCTAGTTGAACGGGGAAGTCTGTAAACAGCGGATTTTAGGAGGCTTTCAAGTCGATTTAGGCAAAAGAAAAACGCTCACCTAAAGGAGTGAGCGCTTTTGCGAAGAACTTTGGAAATACCGTTAGCTGCGGGAACTGCCTGCTTTTATCGAATGGTTTTGGCCAAATCCGTCGCGGATGATTGTGGTATCGATAGAGCCGTTCCAGTCGACTTCTGGAATGACTCGATCCGCGAATTGCTGCAGGGCTGCTTGCCCTCGAGAGACGTATAAGCTGTTGATTTGAATCAATTGATCACCTGGCTTAAGGCCGAGCTGGTCCGCGAGTGAGCCTTTGACTACGCATATTATTTGAAGGCGGTCGGAGAACTTAAGCTCTTGCTTGGCCGATTTGATTAATTCGGGTGGAAAATCATGAATATTGGCAAGCACGACCCCCAGATTTTCGACGGGCTCACGTTGTTCGAGAATTTGTGAAATGGCATCGTTGAGTCCGTTGCCCTTGCATTTCAGCACTGTTTCCTGGCTATTGGTCGAAGCCGGGGTTGAATGGACCGAGGCTGTCGCAAATGCTAACAGCGCAAGGCTCAAAATCTTCATAGAGAAGGGCTTCTTCATTTTTTAATAGGTATAATTTTAAATAGATTCAGTAAAAACGCGTTTTGTTCCAAGATTTTGAAACTGAGCGCCTTACGGTTGAGCTCTAGCCTGTGGCAATGGAGGTCTTGTAGATCCGGGGCACTCTTTTTGTGATGGAACAGAGGATTTCCCAAGAGATCGTGCCTGCCCAGCGGGCAAACTGCTCCACCTTGATTTCACCGCCGTCTTGAAAGCCGATCAGGCAAGCTTCGTCGCCCGCTTGGGGCGAGACTTCCAAATCGGTCACGTCGATGATGGTTTGGTCCATGGTGACCCGGCCCAGATACGGGCATCTTTTGCCCTGAATCAGAGCGAAACCTTTGTTGGATAGAGAGCGGGGGATACCGTCGCCATAGCCGGCGCAGAGAATTGCGACGCGGCTTTCTCTTTTCAGTCGGCAAGTTCGGCCGTAACTGACTTCGGTGCCGGCGGGCAGTCTCTTGACGAGGGAGATTCGAGTTTTGAAACTGAAGATCGGATTGGTGGGGACTTTTGCGAAAAGCGATTGAGCATAGGGGGTAATGCCAAACTGGAGCAGTCCGATGCGGACGGCATTGTAGGCGCTCTCGCGCGAGAAGCTGGTCAGGCCAGCGCTATTGTCTGCGTGGATGAGAAGCTCGGCAGGATTGATCCAATTCACTCTTGTAATCGCCGTCATGAAGCGTCGGCGCTGGCGTTCGGTAAATTCGACGTCGGTCTCTGCGTGGGAGAAGTGGGTGTAGATGCCGTCGAGTTTGAGCCGCTTGGCTGTGCGCATGGCTTCGAAGAGCTCGTCAGCGTCCTCGTGCCAGATGCCTAGGCGTCCCATGCCGGTGTCTACCTTGATGTGAACTCTGAGGTTTGCGTCTCGTTTTTCGGCCAAGTCATCGAGAAAGCGCACTTCTTCGACGCTAGAGAGGGTAGGAATCAGGTCGTATTCGAAGAGGAATTGGGCCTCCTCTCTGAGTGTTGCTCCAAGAATTAGAATCGACCAGCCGGAGCCTCCGATTTCGCGAATGGTGGCGGCCTCGGCTACATTTGCCACGCCGTACATGTCGATGCCCGCCTGCATGAGACGGGCGACCGTCTGGTGCATGCCGTGTCCGTAGGCGTCGGCCTTCACGACTGCGATATAGCGAATACGCGGCGGGAGGGCGTTTTTTATGGCGTTGAGATTCCGTTCAAGGGCGGCGAGGTCGATTTCGGCCCAGCAGCGACGGGGAAATTGATCGAGTCCGTTCATTCTCTCGAGGCGGTGTGGATTTTCGCGTCCCACTTTTTGTATTCGTTCGAGCGGATTATGAGCGGAGTCGCCTCGTCAGTGGGCTCTATAAGGGAGAGAAAGGTTTCCCCTTCAAATACGGGAGTTGGGTCGTAGGCGAGCTCGATCAGCTTCGCGGCCGTTTTTGTCCAACGCGGGAATTCCGCAAAGCTTACGAGGGAGTGCGTTTCGGTTTCGAGGGATTCGTTTGGAATGAGCTCGATGGAGTCGTCGCGGGACTGGGGGTAGGGAAGGGTGTTCCATGAGGACCGTCGCGCGTCGGTGATGATGAGGCCGCAGGGCGGAGCGTCCGGGGAGGCGTTTGCGATCAAGGCGCCGATTTGCAGGCTATTATAAGTGAATACGTTTTGAGCGGCGGCAATTCCGATGCCTTTCCATGCTCTGATAGCCATGGAGGCAGTTCTCGCACCGAGCATGGATCCGGGGCCTGCGCAAAATATGATGGATCGAAGATCGGCCAGAGAAATTCCGGTTTCGCCGAAAAGTTTTTCGACGAGGCGAAACAGCGTTTTGCTCGGGTCCTGCTCTTCGGATTCTGCGACGAGTTTGCTAGGTTCTAACTTCAATCCGACCCAGGTCCGGCGGGACGAGGTATCGAACGCGAGCATTGGGTATTCCGGCGTGTGATTTGACATTTTCGAGCAAGCAGAGTCATCAGTGATTCATGCGGCGCTCAAGCGTGAATTAGGTGAAGTGGCGCATCAACATGAGTTATCCAAGATGCAGCAGTATTTCGCTTTTGCTCGTGGACTTGCCTAATTCCATTGACCGACCGGAAAAATGTCTTCTAGTTTGCGCGATTTTCTCCGGCTAACTGAAACCTGGACACCAGCAATACGCAGTGAAAATCGACATACAAGACGTCAACGATACCCGTAAAACCCTCGCGGTTTCTTTTGAAGCTAGCGAAATTGCCACCGAAGAGGCGGCAATTTTGAAGCAGTTTTCGAAGGAGGCTAAGATCCCAGGCTTCCGCCCAGGAAAGGCTCCGGTAAATATGATTCGCCAACGCTTCGGCAAGCAGATCGCCGGAGAGCTGCGTCAGCGAGTGATCTCCAAGGGCTACCAGGACGGAACGAAGGATGCAGGCCTCGATCTCATCAACGTGGTGGATCTTGGAGATGTTGAGATTGCTGCAGGCAGCGATGCCGAGCTTAAGTTCACAGTGGATGTACGACCGAAGTTCGAAATTTCCGACTACAAAGAGATTTCCGTAAAGGGACTTTCGGAAGAGGTGTCAGATGCTGACGTAGAGGAAGCGATTGATCGCATTCGCACTGAACGGGCGGAATTTTCTCCAGTTGAGCGCGAGGCTTCGAAGGGCGACTATGTTAAGTTTTCCCACGAAGGAACCATTGATGGTCAGGCAATTAGCGAGATTGCTCCGGAAAAGCCCGTTTACGCAAAGATGCCACAGACTTGGGAGGAGATCGGATCCGAGCATGGTCTGATTCCCGGTCTGTCCGATGGCCTTGAGGGGCTGAAGACTGGCGACAAGAAGGAGATCGAAGTGGAGTTTCCGGCTGATTTCACGGTTGAGGCTTTGCAAGGCAAGAAGGCTGTTTACGCGGTTGAAGTGCAGGAAGTTCGGGAGCGTAAGCTGCCGGAGCTAGACGAAGAGTTCTGCAAGGCGCAGGGCGTAGAGTCCGTTGATGAATTCAAGGAGCGCGTCACCGAGATGGTGAAAGGCAAGAAGTCGCAGGATCGCCGGGCGGATATCCGTCGCCAAGTCACCGAAGCAATTGCGGGCAAGATCGAGATTCCTCTTCCTGAGAGTCTAGTTGATTACGAAACGGAAATGGCGATGCGCCAGGTCGTTCAGAACAATGTTCGCAAGGGCGTATCCCAGGAGAAGCTGGAGGAAAGCAAGGAGCAGATCCATGCGGAAGCTCGCGGCGCTGCTGCGGAAGCAGTGAAGCTCCAGTTGATCCTTACCCAGATCGCTGAAAAGGAAGACATCAAGATTTCCGATGAAGATTTCAGCCGTTTCATCATGAATCGAGCTTACCAGTCTGGCCAGAAGCCAGACGCGATTGTAAAGGAGCTTCGGGCTGATCAGGATCAGGTTCGACGGATCCAGTCCTCTCTTCTTTACGATAAGACACTTGAATTCCTAGTCGATCAGGCTAAGGTCTCCGAGGCTTAGCAACTAGCCGACGCCTAGTTAGTTAGGTGGACAACAGCATAATAATCTTACCACAACGTGCCTTACTACTTACCCAACGTTATTGAGAACACCGGACGCGGCGAGCGTAGCATGGATATCTACTCCCGTCTTTTGAAGGACCGTATCGTATTCATCGGTACGCCTATCAACGACGAGATAGCCAACGCTATTATCGCCCAGCTTCTTTTCCTTCAGATGGAGGATCCGAAGAAAGATATCAACGTATACATCAATTCGCCTGGTGGCAGTGTCACCAGTGGTATGGCGATTTATGATACAATGAATTTCCTTTCTTGCGAGGTCTCGACCTGGTGTATCGGTATGGCGGCCAGCATGGGAACGATCCTACTTGCTGGCGGCACCAAGGGTAAGCGATATGCTTTGCCGAATAGTCGTGTCATGATTCACCAGCCATCTGGTGGAGCGGGCGGGCAGGCCTCAGACATCTCGATACAGGCCAAGGAAATCATACGCTGGCGCGAAACGTTGAACAAGGTATTGGCGGAGAAAACGGGCCAGTCTGTGGAGCGCATTCAGAAAGATTCCGATCGCGACTACTGGATGACCTCCCAAGAGGCACTCGAATACGGAGTGATTGATAAGGTGTACTCCGGCAATCAATCAAAGTCGGACAAGTAATCTCGAATTATGGCAAAATCTTCACGCATGACCCTTTGTTCCTTCTGCGGTAAGTCGCAGTCGGAGGTTCGCAAGATGATCGCAGGCCCTGGCGTTTACATCTGTGACGCGTGCGTGTCCGTGTGTAAGACCATCATCGAGCGAGAGCTAGGTGGCGAAGAGAAGTCCACGGAGGAAAAGCCTGACTTTAATCTGGTGAAGCCAACCGAGATTAAGGCCGTGCTTGATCAACATGTCATCGGGCAGGAGCACGCTAAAAAGGTTCTCTCGGTAGCGGTTTACAATCACTACAAGCGCCTCGGCTTCGAAGTCGCGAAACCCAGTGATGGTGAGTCGAAAGAAGAAGCCGTTCTGGCTGCGCCTCCGAGCGAGTATGCGGATGTCGAGGTCGAGAAGAGCAATATATTGCTCGTCGGACCGACCGGCTCCGGAAAGACCTTCCTCGCTCGCAACCTCGCTCGCATCTTAGACGTTCCATTCGCTATCGCCGACGCGACAACGCTTACGGAAGCGGGTTACGTTGGAGATGACGTGGAGAATATTGTTCTGCGATTGCTTCAATCGGCCAACTACGACGTTAAGCGAGCGGAGTGCGGAATTATTTACGTGGACGAGATCGATAAGATCGGCCGCAAGACGGAAAACGTATCCATCACCCGTGACGTCTCCGGAGAAGGGGTGCAGCAAGCGCTTCTTAAGATTCTCGAAGGCACGACTTGTAATGTACCGCCACAAGGGGGTCGTAAGCATCCAAATCAGGAGTACATTCAAGTTGATACTTCGAAGATCCTTTTCATCTGTGGCGGGGCCTTTGTCGGGCTAGAGTCTATTATTCAGAAACGCTCTGGCGGCGGCACTCTCGGATTTGGTTCTGATACGAAGGAGGAGCTCACTGGAGAGCAAATCATGAAGAACGTACAGCCGGAGGATCTGGTGAAGTTTGGCATGATTCCGGAGTTCATCGGTCGCCTCCCGGTTGTTTCTGTTCTCGAGATGCTGACGGTAGGGGATTTGGAAAACATTCTCTTGAGCACCAAGAATTCCATCATCAAGCAATACGCGAAACTTTTCTCCATTGACGGAGTGAAGCTCACACTGACTTCAGGCGCGGTCAAAGCGATCGCCGAAAAGGCTATCGAGCTTCAAACGGGCGCTCGAGCGCTTCGCTCGATTATGGAGAATCTTACGCTTGAAATGATGTACGAAGTGCCTGATCGCGATGATATCGATGAAGTTGTCATCAATCGCGATGTCGTACTCGGCAAGAAGAAGCCTGTATTCAAAAAGTCGGAATCCAAGAAAAAGGACGCTGCGTAGTTGAAATTTAGATACTTTACAAAAAGGCCGCAACCCATTGGGTTGCGGCCTTTTTTCTGGAATTGTTCTTGCGATTAAGAGCTGGGTAGATCGGAGATGAGTCCTCTCATGTCGCCTCTTTCGAGGAAGCGCTCATGCATTCGAAATGCAGTCTTTAGTATCTGTGGCGTGTGTCCGCCTTTGAAGCTTTGGAAGTACTGCAACAGCTGTTCTTTGTATTCAGGATGCACGCAATTGTTGATGATTGCTCGGGCTCGTTCTTGTGGATCCTTCGAACGAAGATCCGCGATGCCCTGTTCGGTGATGAGGACCTGAACACTGTGTTCGCTGTGGTCAAGGTGACTTACGAATGGAACGATAGTGCTGATTGCTCCGCCCTTGGCAATGGATGGACAAGTGAAGATGGATATGAAGGCGTTGCGCGTGAAGTCGCCGGATCCTCCTATACCGTTCATCATTTCCTTACCCATGACATGGGTGCTGTTTACGTTGCCGAAGATGTCTACTTCGATAGCGGTATTGATAGAAATGATACCGAGGCGGCGAATGACTTCCGGGTTGTTCGAAATTTCCTGAGGCCTGAGAAGTAGACGTCGCTTGAAGTAGGTGAAATTGTCATACAGGTCCTTAAGAACTGCGGGACTAAGAGTGAGGGAAGTCGCGCTGGCGTAGCGGATTTTGTCCTCCTTCATGAGGGCGATAACCGAATCCTGTATCACTTCGGAGTACATCTCGAAACTTGGAATTTCTTCGTTGTTTCCAAGGGCGCTAAGCACTGCGTTCGCGATATTGCCAACACCAGACTGGATCGGCAGAAATCCTTCCGGTATGCGGCCAGAACGAATTTCGCTGGCGAGGAAGGTGGCTACGTTTTCGCCGATCTTGTTAGTCGTATCGTCGGAATCGCGAAAGCCGCCGATTTCGTCGGGTTGGTCGGATTTGACGTAACCGATTATTTTGGCTGGGTCGATTTGAACGTATTCGGTGCCGATGCGGCCGTCGCAGCGACTCAAGTGAATCGGACGGCGGAGAGGGGGATCTAGCGGTTCGTAGATGTCGTGCAGTCCGTAGAGCGACTCTTGGTGGGAGGTATTGAGCTCGATAATGACTTTTTCGGCGACTCGGGCGAGTGTTGGCGAAGCGCCTACCGATGTGGTGAGAATGACTTTTCCGTCAGCTTGCACTTCGCTCGCCTCGATGACAGCGACGTCGACCTTCCCTAGGAATCCATAGCGCAGATTTTGCGGTAGGACGGAAAGGTGCATGTCGAAGAATCGCGTCTTTCCGAGGTTGATATTCTTCCTCAAATATTTGTCAGACTGATACGGCGTGCGCCATGCGACTGCGTCTGCTCGGGCGAGTTCGCCGTCAAGCGAGTCTCCGGTGGACGCTCCAGTAATGACGCCGATCTTGAAATCGCGTCCGGAGGTATGCTCTTCTTTGGCGAATTTGGCTATGGCTCGCGGCACTATTTTTGCCGCGCCAGCTGGGGTGAATCCACTGAAGCCAACTGTCATGCCATTCGTGATATGGGCAGCTGCTTCCTCGGGAGTGAGTTCATTAAGCTTCTTCATATGGGTATGCGTATGATTCGAGCTGGAGCGCGGCTAGCGCTGCAGCTGTTTTCGTAAATTGAGTCTATGGTGTTTCGGGTTAGTGTCCGGACGCCATTACGGTCATGAAATAGCCAGCGACGAGTGCAGTGCCGATGACGCCGGCAACGTTCGGTCCCATGGCGTGCATGAGAAGAAAATTGCTAGAATCGGCCTTTTGGCCCTCTACCTGACTCACTCGGGCCGCCATCGGTACGGCGGATACACCGGCTGAACCAATCAATGGATTGATCTTGTTCTTCGAGAAGAGGTTCATGAGTTTCGCCATTAGAACGCCGGAGGCGGTGGCGATGCCAAAAGCTACGATGCCGAGGGCGAGAATCGCGAGGGTCTCTGCCTTGAGGAATCGGTCGCCTGTCATCGTGATGCCCACGCTGGCGCCCAGGAAAATAGTGACGACATTGATCAGTTCGTTCTGAGCAGCTTTCGAAAGTCGTTCGGTGACTCCACATTCACGAAGGAAGTTACCGAGCAGGAGCAATCCGATAAGCGGAGATGCCGCTGGCACGAGAAGTATGCAGAATACGGTTACGACCAAAGCGAAGATCAGTTTTTCGAGTCTGCTTACTTTTCGAAGACTCTTCATGCGGATCTTTCGCTCAGTTGGAGTCGTCAAGGCTCGCATGATCGGTGGTTGGATAACCGGAACAAGGGCCATGTAACTGTAGGCTGCCACGGCGATAGGAGCCAGCAGTTCAGGCGCTAGACTGTTCGCTAGGAAGATGGAGGTCGGCCCGTCCGCCCCGCCTATGATTCCGATCGCGGCCGCCTGACTAGAGCTGAAGATTCCAGAAGCGATGGCGCCTGCATAGGTGGCAAAGACGCCGAACTGCGCTGCGGCTCCGAGGAGGAGAGTGCGTGGGTTTGCGATGAGCGGTCCGAAATCCGTAAGCGCTCCGACTCCGAGGAAGATGAGCGGGGGGAAGATCTCGAGAAGAATACCGAGCGATATGTAGTGAAAGAAGCCACCTGTGTGGGAGCTGTGAACGGTTGCGAGTTCGGAACCCTTTACGACCCTCGCGCCTGGCTGCACATTCAATTCTGAAATGCTTCCGCTCGCGCTTGCCCAGACGAGCTTGTCGGTAGAGCGCAGGGTGAGGGGAACTTCATTCAGAACGATTTGAATCTCAGTAAAGTCAGGAATCGAGGTGAATGTCTCCGGACTGTCTGGACGAATGGCGAACAGAAGGGTCTGCTTCTTCTCCGCGGCCTTTTCGATTTGGTCGAGGAGGAGGGCCTCCGCTTCGCTTTTCGCTTTAATCTTGCCGACCGAACTCGGCATCTCGTGTGAGACGGCCGGCATTGTTACGGAATGGCCAAGCTCCACTGTGCTGAGAATCACGGTGCCGTCGACGGGACTCATGATGGGGCCAGCGGGTGGATTGACCATGTTTTGCGTAGGCAGGTTTGCAAGAAGCGCGCCGAAAGCGATTGGAACGAGCAGTAGGGGCTCGAATTTCTTGAATACCGCGAGGTAGAGGAGAACGCCAGCGACTAGCCACATGACTACCATGCGCCATTCGAGGGCGTAGAATCCCGTTTCGTAGAAGAGCTCTTCGATTTGCTTCATAGCAGTGAACTGAAGGTGGTTGTGGGAGGTGACTTCGCTCTTAGGCGAGGCTTAGTAGGGGTTGTCCTTCTTCGACTGAATCTCCTGCTGCGACATGGATAGCGGAAACGGATCCTCCAGTGGGGGCGCTGACGATGGTGTTCATCTTCATCGCCTCGAGGGTGATGAGCTGGGAGCCTTCGGTTACGGCGTCGCCGACTTTGACGTCGACTGACACGACCTTGCCCGAAAGCGGGCTGGGAACATCTCCCGGAGCAGAAGCGACCGCGGCGGCAGCTGACGGAGCTGGAGCGCTTGGGGCAGCCATGGGGGCGGCGGCGCTGGCGGGGCGCGAGCGAGTCGCTCCGGATCCTGCGGGACGCTTTGCGGCTTCCATTTCTTCGCCGAGGATTTCGACGTCAACTTCGTAGGTCTTGCCTTCGATTGTTATGCGTAAGTGTTTCATAAAAAAGTGTTTTGTGAGGATTGAATCTGGTTGGGAACTGCGGATTTCAGCGCACGCGATGTGAGGAGAAGATCTGACGCCGACCTTCCTGAGCCCAGTGCTGGCTGGCTCCACGAATGCTTACTATCTTCTGCGGCCTTCCTTTTAGAGCGATATGAGTAGCAGTCGCGATGAGCGCGACGATGTGCTCGGGGATGCCATCCTCGACCTTGGGCGAGGCGGGCGGCGCGACGGGCGCTGGCGCCAAAGCGGTCGGTTTAGCGTGTAGCTCGTGTTGAGCCATGAGTCTCTTGAACACCGTGCCGATGAGGAAGGTGACAAGAGACAGGGCTCCAAGCACGACCAGAACGAAAAGGAAGCCTACGATTATGAAGGAGACGTTTTCCGAAACGGTCGGCTGTTGCGATAGGGCTGCGATGGTAGGAGTCATATGCGTATTGCAGAATGCATTTTCGAGATTCTGTGATAACTGTGTATCCGAATTCTAATTACAGAGGAATGTTTCCGTGTTTTTTGGGTGGACGAGTGTCGCGTTTAGAAAGAGTCAAGCGAAGCGCTTGGGCAATCTTCGAGCGCGTCTCGGCGGGTTCGATAACATCTGTAATCATTGCATTGGCTGCAGCCTGATAAGGCGATGCAAATTCCTCATGATATTCTTCAACCAGTTCGGCGGTTCGCTTTTCTGGGTCTTCGCAGCTGGAAAGCTCCTTTTTGAAGATGACGCCGACGGCTCCATTGGCGCCCATGACTGCGATTTCGGCGGTTGGCCATGCGTATGCAATGTCCGCTCCCATGTCGGTTGAACACATAGCGAGGTAGGCTCCGCCGTAGGCTTTGCGCATGATGAGCGTGATCTTGGGCACGGTGGCGGAGGCGTAGGCGAAGAGCATCTTAGCTCCGTGGCGAATGATGCCTCCGCGCTCCTGGGCCAGGCCTGGCATGAAGCCCGGCACGTCTACGAGATTTACGATGGGGATGTTGTAAATGTTACACGTGCGGATGAAACGCGCTCCCTTGTCTGAGGAGTCGATATCGAGCGTGCCTGCCTTTACCATCGGGTTGTTTCCGATGATGCCGACGATAATGCCTCCAATGCGAGCGAAGCCGGTAATGATGTTGGCGGCAAAATCGCGCATGATTTCGAAGAAGTGACCGTCGTCCACTAGGTATTCGATTACCTTGTGGGTATCGAGCGGCATCTTGTTGGTGGCCGGTACGACGTCGTTCATGCGTTTGTCGTTTTCGATCTCCCAGTCTGCATCCATGTTGTGCGGGGGATCGGAAATATTATTACTCGGGAGGAAGGAGAGCAATTCGGCTGAAAGTTCGAGCGCGTGTTTATCGTCGTCAGCTACTATATGTATGTTGCCTGCGACTGATGCGTGAGCGGCAGCGGTTGCGAACTGGTCGAGGGAGGCGTTTTCGCCGGTAGCTGCCTTGATCACGTCCGGCCCGCAAATGAACATGTTAGAGTTCTTCTGCGTCATGATGATGAAGTCGGCGAGAGCTGGCGAGTAAGCGGCTCCGCCGGCGCAGGGACCTGCGATGATGGCGACTTGCGGCACGACTCCGGAAAGGTACACGTTCTTGTAGAATACCTGACCGTAGCCGGATAGTGAATCGACGCCTTCCTGGATGCGGGCGCCTCCCGAGTCGTTTACGGAAACGACTGGGATGCCGGTATCGTGGGCGTAGTCCATAAGGTCGCAGATCTTTTTGGAGTGGATGCGTCCGAGGGCTCCGCCGCCGACTGTGAAGTCCTGGCTAAAGGCCGCTACGGGGCGTCCGTCGACAAAGCCCGCGGCGCAGACGACGCCGTCGCCTGGCATTTTCTTATCCTTCAGACCGAAGCGGTGGCAGGAATGGGCGGCGTGCATGCCGAACTCCTGAAACTCGCCATTGTCGAACAATGCTTCGAGACGTTGGCGGGCCGAGAGGATCCCCTTGGCTTTGCGTTTGTCGAGTTTTTCCTTTCCTCCAGCGAGGGCGGCGGTTTTCCGTTTTTCGGAAAGGTCCTTCAACAGTTTTGGATCTATGCTCATTTTAGAGTATTGGTTGAAATCTTTTTCTAACGATTTACTGTCGCTCCTGTGGAATCAGTCTTGTTTGGGCATACAGAACTCAGTCAGTACGCCGTAGGTCGACTTGGGATGGAGGAAAGCAACGAGCTTTTCTCCGGCGCCTTCGATGGGGACCTCGTGGATGAGGCCTACGCCGCTTTCCTTCGCTTTTCCGAGCTGCTCGCCAATATTGTCCGTACGGAACGCGATATGGTGGATGCCTTCGCCTTTCTTTTCAATGAACTTAGCTATTGGGCTGTCTGGACTGGTGGCCTCAAGGAGCTCGATGTGGACTCCTCCTGCGTCGAAAAAGGCGGTCTTCACCATTTGGGAAGCGACTTCCTCTGTGCCGTGAAGCTCGAGGCCGAGCGATTCTTCGTAGTAGCGCGAAGCTTTTTCCAGGTCTTTAACCGCGATACCGATATGGTCGATTTGCTGAATCATTTTTCTGATAGGTTCGTGTGTCGTCGAAATTGATAATAAGATATGCTAAAGTCAAACAAGCAATTTATGAATAAACCTAATTGACAATTTTCAAATAAAAACTTCTGTTTTCGATATTAGGGCGATGAGATTTATTTATCAGTCCTATCATAAACGTCTTCTAAAAATGAGCAAAGAAACGGACCAGAATCTGCTTAAAAATTTCAAGCAAGCGACCTACGAGGATTGGAAAGAGGCGGCTGAGAAGCTGTTGAAGGGTGCCCCGTTCGAGAAGCGCATGCTTACGAAAACACCGGAAGGAATCGTACTCCAGCCGATCTACCGACTGGAGGATACCGAGAATCTATCGAGTTCGACATCCTTTCCCGGAGAAGGGAATCAGGCCCGCGGTGGTGCCGCGAGCGGCTATCTTGGCAATGCCTGGGAAATCGCCCAGGAGCAGCCCTATGGGGATCCCGTTGTATTTAATACGGCCCTGATCAAAGACCTCGACGCAGGGCAAAGCGCGGTGAACGCCTTGTTGGACTCGGCATCGCAATTGGGCTTGGATCCGGACGAAGCGTCGGACGAGCAAATCGGCGAGTGCGGGCTTTCGCTCTCCAGTCTCGATGATTTGAGGCAGGCTTTCGATGGTTTGAAGGCCGACTACCTGCCCGTCTACTTTCAAACTGCCTGCGCGGGACTGTCTACGCAGGCTCTTTTCTTCTCCTGGCTGAAGGGTGAAAGCTTGGATGCGGCTTCGATCAAGGGCGGGCTGAATATGGACCCGCTTGCGGTGATGGCTTCGCGCGGCGAATTGCCGGCCCCGCTCGGTGAGCTTTGGGATGAGCTTGCGCTTCTCGTCGAGTACAATTCCAAGAACGCTCCGGAGTTCGTAGCTGCGGGCATAAGCACGATGCCGTACCATTGCGCGGGAGCGAGCGCGACCGAGGAATTGGCCAGCGCTCTTTCGAGCGGCGTCGCTTATTTGAGGGCTATGGGCGAGCGAGGCGTTTCGATTGACGCGGCTGCCAGCCAAGTCCGTTTCACTTTTTCCATCGGAGGCAATTTCTTCATGGAGATCGCTAAATTCAGAGCAGCTCGCATGCTTTGGAGTCGCATCGTGAAAGAGTTTGGAGGCGAGGGGGATTCCTGCCGGATGCGTTTGCACGCTCGCACGGGCATTTCCAACAAGACGCAGCTTGATCCGTACGTTAATATGCTTCGGACCACTACGGAGGCTTTTTCGGCAGTTGTCGGTGGAGCGACGAGTGTTTGCGTTGGCTGTTTTGATGAAATCACTCGTATGCCGGATGACTTCTCGAGACGCATTGCTCGTAACTTGCAGGTAATCTTGCAGGAGGAGTGCGAGCTTACAGCTGTGATCGATCCTGCCGGAGGGTCTTGGTATGTCGATTCGCTAAGCGATGAGCTTGCTCGCAAGGCTTGGGAAGCGTTCCAGGGTCTGGAGAAGGACGGCGGTATTGTCGCTTCCTTGAAGTCGGGCAAGTGGCAGGAAACTCTGTCCGCTACCCGCTCCGCAAAAGAGAAAATGCTAGGTCAAAGACGGGCTAGCTTGATTGGCACGAATCAGTATCCAAATCTCGAGGAAAAAGCTCTGCCTGCGGGAATTGTCACAGAGAAGAGCTTTAAGGAAAAGGTTCGGGCCGCCGCCAAAGCCGTGAGAGCGAAATCGGATGGTTCGGATTTGAGGGAGAAATACCTCGCAGTAGTTGGTCCGGAAAAAATCGAAATGCTTATCGCCGCAGCCGAAAACGGCGCGACGGTGGGAGCCCTTTCGAAGCTTGTTCGGGGCGGAGCGAAGTGCGAAACGCTGGCGACGCCACTTCCAAATTGGCGCCTAGCACAGAAATACGAAGCTCTTCGTGCAGCAGCGTCCGCTTTTAAGGAAAAGACCGGAGCGGCTCCGCAGATTTTCCTAGTGAACCTAGGTCCGCTTAAGAAGCATAAGATTCGCGCGGACTTTACTCGATCCTTCTTCGCGGCGGGTGGCTTTGAGTGTCAGTACTCCAATGGTATTGAAGATGTTGATACGGGAGTCGCGGTCTTTAAGGCATCAGGTGCTCGAATTGCAGTGATATGCGGTACAGACGCAGCCTATGTCGAAACGGTGCCAGCTTTGGCCAAAGCTCTCAAGGCTGCGGATCCGGAGATGAAACTGCTCCTCGCTGGTTTCCCTGGAGATCAATTGGCGACATACACGGAAGCGGGACTTGATGACTATATTTTCATAAAGTCGGACAACTATGCAGTAAATCGGACTCACCTCGAATGGTTGGGCGTCCTGTAATTGAAATTTTAATACGATGAAAACAGTAGATTTCTCGACCCTTGCCTACAAGGCTGACGAAACTGAGGCTAAACCCGATAATTGGGAAAAGTCATTCGAATCTGAGTACGGTAAGAAGCCGAAAGAAAGCAGTCACGAGACGATGGAGCGGATTCCCGTTAAGCCACTGTATACGAAAGTGGACTACGAGGGGATGAACCATCTAGGGTTCACGGCAGGTTTGGCTCCGTTTCTTCGGGGGCCTTACGCTACCATGTATGTGTTTCGTCCGTGGACGGTTCGCCAGTATGCAGGCTTTTCGACAGCGGAAGAGTCAAACGCCTTCTACCGCAGAAACATCGCGGCGGGTCAGCAAGGACTTTCCGTCGCCTTCGACTTAGCGACACACCGCGGTTACGATAGCGATCATCCACGTGTTTCGGGCGATGTGGGCAAGGCCGGTGTCGCGATCGACTCGGTGGAAGACATGAAGATTCTCTTCGATAGCATTCCGCTCGATCAGGTTTCGGTTTCTATGACTATGAACGGCGCGGTTGTTCCGGTGCTGGCGTTCTACATCGCCGCAGCGCTTGAGCAGGGCTGTACGCTTGATCAGCTTAGTGGCACGATTCAGAACGATATTCTGAAGGAGTTCATGGTTCGTAACACCTATATTTATCCGCCGGCTCCGAGTATGAAGATCATTGGCGATATCTTCGAGTTTACCTCGCAGAAGATGCCGCGTTTCAACTCCATCTCCATTTCTGGCTACCACATGCAGGAAGCAGGGGCTACGGCTGACCTCGAAATGGGCTACACGCTTGCCGACGGATTGGAGTACTTGCGCAAGGGCGTGGATGCTGGACTCGATATCGACAGTTTTGCGCCTCGTCTTTCCTTCTTCTGGGCGATCGGCAAGAACTTCTTCATGGAAGTCGCCAAGATGCGGGCAGCTCGTCTGCTTTGGGCGAAGATCGTCAAGCAGTTCGATCCTAAGAACCCCAAGTCGCTGGCGCTGCGCACTCACTCGCAGACATCCGGCTGGTCGCTCACCGAGCAAGATCCGTTTAACAATGTCGCTCGTACCGCGATCGAGGCATTGGCGGCGGCTTGCGGGCATACCCAAAGTTTGCATACAAATGCTTTGGATGAAGCGATTGCTTTGCCGACTGACTTCTCTGCGCGTATCGCTCGTAATACTCAGCTCTTCCTCCAAGAGGAAACGGGTATTTGCGATGTGATCGATCCATGGGGCGGCAGTTACTACGTCGAGTCCTTGACCAAGGAATTGATGGAAAAAGCCTGGGCTCACATCGAGGAAATCGAATCTCTTGGTGGCATGACAAAGGCCATCGAGGAAGGCATTCCAAAGCTCCGTATCGAAGAGGCTGCAGCTCGTCGTCAGGCTCGTATCGATAGCGGCGCGGAGACAATTGTGGGTCTGAACAAATTCCGCCTCGAGAAGGAGGATCCTCTTGAAATCCTCGATATCGATAATTCCGCGGTACGCGATTCGCAGATAAAGCGTCTTGAGGAGCTTCGCGCCAATCGTGATGCTGATAAGTGCAAGGCAGCGCTCGACGCTCTTGCCGCTTGCGCAGCGGGTGGCGAAGGCAATTTGCTCGGACTCGCCGTTGAAGCGGCTCAAGCTCGCGCCTCTCTCGGAGAGATCTCCGACGCGATGGAAGCAACTTTCGGTCGCTACAAGGCTCAAATTCGCTCCATCTCTGGGGTGTATGCTAAGGAATTTGGAACCGGTGCTAAAATGAGTGAAGTAAACGAACTCGTTAAGAAATTCGAAAAGCTAGAAGGTCGCCGTCCCCGTATCATGGTGGCGAAGCTCGGCCAGGACGGACACGATCGCGGCGCGAAAGTGGTTTCAACCGCTTACGCGGATCTTGGTTTCGATGTGGATATCGGTCCACTCTTCCAAACTCCAGAGGAAGCGGCTCGTCAGGCTGTGGAAAACGACGTGCACATCCTGGCGATGAGCTCTTTGGCTGCAGGTCACAAGACTCTGCTTCCAATGCTGGTTGAAGCTCTCAAATCGCATGGCCGTGAAGATATCATGGTTGTATGTGGCGGAGTGATCCCTGCGCAGGACTACGACTATCTCTACGAAAATGGCGCGAGCGCGATCTTCGGTCCGGGGACAATTATTCCGGAGTCTGCAAAGCAAATGCTGGAGACTTTGATCAAGACGCTCGAAGAGGACGCATGAGCGATCAGGGTAAGACCCGTCCTCCAGAGTGGCATCCTAGCGACGCCGACAAATCTAAGTTCGCGGGCGAGGTGATGGCTGGAAAAGTCGAAGCCTCGCCCGCGATAAAGGTTGTGCGAAAGCCGCGGCGGCGTCCGCTCAATGTGGACGAGCTCTACGAAGGGATTCTTCGGGGAGATCGCACCGCTTTGGCTCGTGGAATCACTTGCGTGGAAAGTGAAGCGTCGCGACATAGGGTGATCGCTCGCGAGCTCTTGCGACGTTGTCTGCCGCATTCTGGCAACTCGATTCGTATCGGCATCACCGGCGTCCCAGGCGCTGGCAAGAGCCAGTTTCTCGAATGTATCGGGAAACTGCTTTGCGACGCGGATGAGCGAGTTGCGGTGTTGGCGGTCGATCCGAGTAGCTCGGTGACGGGTGGAAGTATCCTCGGCGACAAGACTCGAATGGAAAATCTCTGTCGGGATATTCGGGCGTTTATCCGTCCGTCGCCCGCGGGCAGTACGCTCGGAGGGGTTGCGGCAAAGACGCGCGAATCGATCATCCTGTGTGAAGCAGCTGGATACAAAGTGATCTTTGTCGAGACGGTGGGCGTTGGCCAAAGCGAGGTAGCGGTCCGCTCCATGGTGGACTTTTTCCTCTTGCTTCAGCTCGCCGGAGCGGGAGATGAATTGCAGGGAATCAAGAAGGGCGTGATCGAGATGGCGGACGCTATTGTGGTTAACAAGTCAGACGGAGACAACGTGCGTCGAACCCAAATCGCTCGGGGGGAGTACGCTCGCGTATTGCACCATTTGCATCCTTTTACGGAAGGCTGGGAGCCTAAGGCTCTTTGCTGCTCGGGCTTGAAAGGCACCGGCGTATGGGAGATTTGGGAGATGGTGCAAGAGTTCTGCTTGAAATTGAAAGCGGAGAATCGTTTCGAAAGTATTCGCTCCAAGCAAAATGCGAAGTGGTTCCGCACGCTGATCGAGCAACGCTTGTTGGATAGTTTTTACCGGACTCAAGGCGTTGACAGCAAATTCGCGCGTCTCGAATCAGGTGTATCCGAAGGTAGGATACCGGTAGTGGAAGCGGTCGACGAATTGTTGAGCGAGTAGAGGGCTTGATTATTCTGCAGGGCCTTTATAGTTCGGCGATGGCTTTTGCTATTTTGCTAGAGTGGGCCAGCCAAAGGTAGCCATTGGGACCGTTGCTGTCGACGCGTAGCTCGAGGGAATTGTATCCGCGATTCAAAGTCGCAATGCAGACACTCTCCCCGCGTTCCTTCTCGCGGAACTCGATCGCTGGAACTGGATTTTGGTTCACCCAAAGTCGGGCGTTGTCTGTGCTCCTCAGGCAGAGTACCACTTCCTGCTCTTCCGCTGCGAAGAGTTCGCTGTATAAGAAGTAGGTTTGCTGCTCTTCGTTTTTCGAAAGAGCGAGAGCTGGTCCGTCGCATATTTCGTATTCCCAATAAACATTGGCCTTTCCGCGGATTGGAAGATCTAGGTCTAAATCGAAATCTATTCTGTTTTCTGATTCTGGAGCTTGTCCTTTGGCGATGGGCCCAAGAACGTACCAGGAATTTATGTACGACCAAGCGTCTGTCTCGTTTTCGATCTCTAGAAACCGTGAGCCGGACATTGATTCGATGCGTAGCGTATCGATTAGATTCATGCCGCTTGTGCCACGTGATTGTGACTCGTTATTGACGATTTGCAGATCTCGTTTCGTTTCACGGTTCGTTTGAGAGACGGCAGTGTTGAGTGAATTCGCCGCAATTCTCGACTCTGTTGCCATCATTTCAATTTCTGAGACCAGTTTTGGGCGATCACCGTGTTGAGCGATTTTCATGATCCGATCCTGTTCTCTCGAAGCCGACCGTGCTGCGAGCGATCGCACATTGTTCGATTCACGTGACTTATAGTCTGTGAGTCGTGTAATCTCTTTTCGAAGCGTGAGAGCGCGTTTCGCGATTTCACTGTCGGGAAGCTTCGTCATTTCCTCGTAGGAAATCGCCAACTTGCGTTGATTGGCTGACTTGCCGGAAAGCAATTGCTCTGCTTTCGCCATAGAGTTTAGGGCAACCGCTAGTTTGATTGTCTCTCTTCGAATTGTATTTGAATTTTCGTTACGACTTTGTTTGAACTCTATATCGCCGAAGAAGAAGGGAGTACACATCCAAATACCTAGGAGATGGACGAGAAATGAAAGCGCTAGATACTTGCCTCGCTTACTCATTCGCCTCGCTCAACTTTGACTGATACATTTGTAAGGCCAAGCAGGTGGCATAGATTCATCACTTCGGCTATTTGTTCGAATGCCGCTAGTCGGTCTCCGGCCAGTACTATTTTCCGCTCTGGATTCACCGCTGCGTCCTTTCGTAATATGCGGTGCAGGTCCACGAGGCCGCATTCTATCTTGTTGAGAAAATACTGTCCGCGTCGATCGACCGAAATGGTGAGTGCCTTTGTTTGCTGTTCTTGTGACGATTGTTCGTAGCCAGCGACTCGCGGCACATTCAATGGAATATCTAGGTGTTCCGTTCGATCCAATTTAAAGGTCGTCGTGACCATGAAGAATATCAGCAATAGGAAAATGCAATCGAGTAGCGGCGCTAGGTCGATAGATCGTTCCTCACTATCGTCAGTATTGATCTGCATCGGACCTAATGTTTGTCGGATTCGTTAATTGGCGTATCGAGTAGCCAATCGTAAAGTACAGTATTCGAATTGTCTTCGATTACGCTGCTAAAACGACTGAGTCTGTTCTTAAAATAGTGATAGAACGCGAGAGTTGGAATGCCAACGATGAGACCTGCTGCTGTAGTTACCAAAGCTTGCGAGATTCCGTCCGCTACAATTGTCGCATCCCCGGAAACGCCAGTTATCACGATCATTCGAAACGAAGTAATCATTCCGGCCACGGTTCCGAATAGGCCTATGAGTGGACTGAGCGTAGCGATTATATTAAGTGGGTATATGCGTTGTAGCTCTCGCTTCATCGCTGAGCTCGCCGTATTTGAAGCGATCATGGAAACTCGATCGAAGGGCTTGCTTCTGTGTTTTATTATCGAGGAAAGTACGCGACTCATCACGCAGTTTCGACCTTCTGCAAGTTTCGCCAGCTCCTCGAATTGGGCCGCTTCCCATAGGTTTTTTGAGCGTTCCATTAGGTTGCTTGAAACCAGTCGTTCACTCCTCAAGCATTTGATTCTCTCGAAGGCGATAGCTAGGCCGACTAAGGATAGGGCAGCGAGGGTATACATTATAAAGCCTCCCGCATGGAAGGCGTTTAGGAATGAACTAAACATAGAGTTTGGGGATTGGATTCCGAGGTTGGAGAAAGTAGAGTCGGTGCGGATAACTAATCTTACATATGTAAGACTATGAGTATTGAGTCAACCTTTTAACTTAGGCAGATTTTCTACGGCTCCGTCTGGGAAAAGTCGATCGCTTGCCATTCCAGACGAAACGCGAAGTGGTTCCGCATGCTAGCCAAGCAAGGCATGTTAGATGGCCCTGCCGGAATTGCTCTGCCAGTAGTAGAATGCGAGACGTACGAAAAAACGGTATTCGTAATAAGAATACCGTTTCGTGGAAGCGTTGGCTAACAGTTGAGCGAGTAGGGCGCTATTTCGTATTTACCCAGTCGTTGGTTTTATCGACGAGGTACTGAATCCAGGCCGGGTGTTCATTCATGCAGGGGACGGCGCTAAACTTTTCGCCGCCGGCTTCGAGAAACTCTTCTTTTCCTTCCATGGCGATTTCTTCGAGGGTTTCGAGACAGTCGGAGACGAAGGCCGGAGTCATGACGACGAGGCGGTTCTTGCCTTGTTGTGGTAACTCTTCGAGAACTTTGTCCGTATAGGGCATGAGCCAGGGTTCGCGTCCGAGTCGCGACTGGAAAGAGATTGACCACTTGTCGTCTGGGATGCCGGCGCGTTTTACGAAGAGCTCGGTGGTTTTGGTGACTTGGTGACGGTAGCAGGTGGCGTGGGCGGGGCTGCAGGTCGTGCAGCAATCTTTCACGACGTTGCAGTGGCCCTTAGAGGAATCGGCTTTGTTGAGATGGCGGTTTGGAATGCCGTGGTAGGAGAAGAGAAGGTGATCGTATTCATCTTCCAAGTACGGTTTGGCGCTTTGATAAAGGGCTTCGATGTAGGCTTCCTCGCTATAGAAGGGTTGCAGGGTAGTGACCTTCATCTCTGGAGCTCGCTCGGCGACTTCCTCCATGACCTTGACGACGACTGTCTCGTAGCTAGACATGGCGTAGTGCGGGTAGAGCGGCACGAGGTAGACATTTGTGATCCCGTTTCCCTTCATTCGCTCGATGGCGTCTGGAATAGAGGGCGATCCGTAGCGCATGGCGAGCTCGACGGTCGGCTCGACTTTGGCCTGTACGAGCTTTTGGAGATTCTTGCTAGTGACGATGAGTGGGGAGCCTTCGTCGGTCCAAACCTTCTCGTATGCTTCGCCCGAGCGTTTCGGGCGAGTGGGTAGGATGAAGCAGTTCAGGACGAATTGCTGGAGCGGTTTCCAGGTGTCGAGGACGCGGTCGTCCGAAAGAAACTCCCTGAGATAACGGCGAACGTCCGGAGTGGAGGTCGAGTCTGGCGATCCAAGGTTTACGAGAAGTACTGCGTTTTCACTCATAGTCTGTGGCTTATAAATCCGGTGACGCGCAAGGCATCAAGAAAGTTGCGGAGAAATCGGGCTTTTTGGCTTAAATGTTTGTTATCGGATTTTTCGATGGCTTGGCTAGGTCGATCAAAATTCTCGGTTTTCGCGAAGTGATTCAGGGAGGTATCCGATTCGTTTTTGAAAGAGCTCGTGGAAGAAGGCGATGTCGTTGTAGCCGAGGTTGATCGCGATCTCCTCGATGGGGAGGCTGGATTGCTGGATCTGGCGTTTCGCTTCTTCCATGCGGCGACGGATGACGTAGTGAATGGGTGGCTCGTTCATCATGCGGCGGAAGGCGCGGGCGAAACTGCTGGCGGACATTTCGGCTTCCTTGGCTAGGTCTTGCACAGTCCACTTGCGAGCGAGGTCGTTTTCGATGGCGTGTAGGGCTTCGTAAGCGTTGGAGTTGAAGTCGCCCGCGTGGTGAGTGGCTTCCTCCACGAGCAGGCGCACGAGCATGTTTAAGGCGTCTGTAAGCAGCGGGTCTCCGTATTTGAGGGTACTGCTGCGAGAGACGATCAGTTCCGAGAGGGCTTCTAGGTTTCGTACGCTTCTGATGAATACCCTGCGGGGCGCGTCGGAGAGAGTGTCGGGTAGAATGGTGTCTCCGTCTGTATCCAGAATGTCAAAACGAGCTAGGAAGAGAAAGAGCGGGTAGGAGGGATTTTGCTGGGCTTCGATTCGCGAGCCAGGCTTGAGGAAAAAGCAGAGTCCTTGTCGGAGGGCGAAGTCTTCGTCGTTTATGCGAAGATGGCCGCGTCCGTCGAGAATGAGGATGAGGGCGTAGTCTGGTAGGGCGTCCATCCTCCAGCTCCAGATGGGTTCGCAGTGGTAGAGGAGAGGGGTGCTGGTAAGTCTGAGCTTTCCGTGGCTGATTATCCACTGAAGATTTTGAGTGGGCATCTAGGGGGCGATTGTAGGGTGGAGCTAGGGGAAGTCTATGCGGAAAACCGGTTTGGAGGCTGGCGGAACGAATGAGTTTGGCCGCAAAAAAGCCCGACGCGCGTGGGCGTCGGGCTTGTTGGAAAACCGTTTGTTACGATTAATCGCTAGGAACTAGCAGCCGTAGCGAGCGTTGGCGCCGAGCTGCTCTTCGATGCGGAGGAGCTGGTTGTACTTGGCGATACGGTCGGAGCGGCTGAGCGAACCTGTCTTGATCTGGCCGGAGTTTGTGGCAACGGCGAGGTCGGCGATGGTCGCGTCTTCCGTTTCACCGGAACGGTGGGAGGTAACGGAAGTGTAGCCGGCGCGGTGAGCCATCTCGATCGCGTCGAGAGTCTCGGTGAGCGTGCCGATTTGGTTGACCTTGATGAGGATGGAGTTACCGGCGCCGAGCTTGATGCCCTTGGAGAGGTAGTCGACGTTTGTTACGAAGAGGTCGTCACCAACGAGCTGGCAAGAGTCGCCGAGCACCTTGGTTACCGCGACCCAACCGTCCCAGTCGTTTTCGTCCATACCGTCTTCGATTGAGTCGATCGGGTACTTGTCGCAGAGTTCCTTGAGGAAGGCTGCTTGCTCTTCGGAGTTACGCTTTGCGGCGCCTTCGCCTTCGAACTTGGTGTAGTCGTAAACGCCATTTTCGAAGAACTCGGAAGCGGCGCAGTCGAGAGCGATGGATACGTCGCCGCCGTCGGCCTTGCGACCTGGCTTGTAGCCGGCGTCCTTGACTGCCTGGATGATGGAGTCGAGGGCGTCTTCGGTACCTTCGAGTGTTGGAGCGAATCCGCCTTCGTCACCGACTGCAGTGGAGAGTCCACGCTTCTTGAAGATAGCCTTGAGGGCGTGGAAAACTTCGGCGCCCATGCGGAGGCCTTCCTTGAAAGAAGAAGCGCCAACGGGGCGGATCATGAACTCTTGGAACGCGATCGGAGCGTCGGAGTGGGATCCGCCGTTGATGATGTTCATCATGGGAACGGGAAGAGTCTTCGCGTTTGGTCCGCCGATGTACTGGTAAAGTTCGAGGCCGGAAGCCTGAGCGGCTGCCTTGGCTACTGCGAGGGAGACGCCGAGGATGGCGTTTGCGCCGAGCTTGCTCTTGGTCTTGGTGCCGTCGAGCTCGAGCATTGCCTTGTCGATGGCGACTTGGTCACACGCGTCCATGCCTTCGATTTCTGGAAGGATGAGCTCGTGGATGTTGTCAACTGCCTTGCTAACGCCCTTGCCGAGGTAGCGATCCTTGTCGCCGTCGCGGAGCTCGAGAGCTTCGTGCTCGCCGGTGCTGGCTCCGGATGGTACGGCTGCGCGGCCGATGATTCCAGAAGCGAGTACTACGTCGACTTCGACTGTTGGGTTGCCGCGTGAGTCGAGGATCTCGCGTGCGTTGATGTCTATGATATCAGTCGTCATTTTCTTTTGTGATATTTAACGATTTTTCCGTCGAGCTGCTCCCGACGAAGGGCTGGAACTTATGACTGAGGTTTAGGGAAAAGCAAGCGTTGGAAGCATAACAATCGCGTGCCGGAACGATTTGGCAATTTGCGGGTTTGTCAGACGGGACTGGAGGCGTTTTTTTGAAGAAATGAAGATGGGAATCATTAGCGGGACGAGCATTGCCCGCTCAGAACTGTTCGCCGATTGGGAAGCGCGGGAGGTCGCGACGCAATTTGGAGAGGTGCAGGTCAGGGAGAAGGGGGATTTGGTCGTGCTGAATCGTCATGGTTTCGAGCGTCCGCTGCCTCCGCACGCGGTTAATTATCGAGCGAACATTGAGGCGCTGTGCCAGCTCGGTATTCGTTCCGTGGTTACCTTGAGCTCGGTCGGATCGGCCGATCCGGATTTGCCGCCTGGGAGTCTGGTATCGTGCTCTGACTATATGAGCTTTGCGCCGAAGACCTTTATCGACGATCGGACGAGCGCTTTTGCTCCGGTGCTGAGCAATCCGCACCTCGCTGGAATCGCTTCGCGCTCGAGCGTCGAAATCGTGCGGGATAAGGTCTACATGCAGACGCGCGGACCGCGATTCGAGACGAAGGCGGAGGTACGGGCGATTCGGACGCTAGGGGCGGACGTGGTCGGAATGACCTTTGGCAATGAGGCTGACTTGCTGCTTGAGCGCGGGATAGAGGTGACGGCGTTTTGCATGGTGGACAATTTCGCTCATGGGGTAAATTCGGCCGAGTTGTCGATGGAGGCTTTCGAGGCCTTGGTGGCCAGCAATCAGGTGAGGATCAACCAATTCCTTTCCGACTTGGTGGACTATTTGTCCAATTGCTCCTAGTTGCATCAGGATGAATTAGTAGGGTGACGCGATGCGGCTTGGTGATTTCCCGGAACCCGTAGAGAATTGTCGGTCGATTTGCGGCCATATTGCAGTAAATTAGGAGCGTTGATGGTCGATAAAGAGGTGGACTGTCACACTTTAGCTAAATTGTTACTCCCTAAGATCTTATGATGAGCGAATTTCTTCCCGCAGACGCCTTAAGCGAGTCACGCAACACCCTGAACCGTCTCAGGGAAGCGATGAGCGCTCGCATCAAGGGCAAAGAAGACGTTATCGATCAGGCGCTTATCTGCCTAGCGGCAGGTGGTCATGTGCTTATCGAAGATTTGCCCGGCGTTGGAAAAACGACTTTGGCGTACTGTTTGGCCAAGGCGATGCAGACGGAGTTTAAGCGAATCCAGTTCACCAGCGATTTGCTGCCAACGGATGTGACGGGCGTGTCGATTTACGACGAGCGCGATCGCGATTTCCATTTCAAGCCGGGACCGATTTTTTCCAACGTCGTGCTTGCCGATGAGATTAACCGCGCGACTCCAAAAACGCAGTCGAGCCTGCTCGAGGTGATGGATCATGGGAAAGTCACGATTGATGGGGAGACCCATCAGGTCGGATCGCCCTTCATGGTGATCGCCACTCAAAATCCGGTAGATTACGAGGGGACTTTTCCGCTGCCGGAGAGTCAGATGGACCGGTTTTTGATGCGACTGCAGATGGGGTACCCGAACCCGGAAAGCGAGCTCGACATTCTGTCGAATGGCAACGCGAGCTATGACGACTTGGTGGTGGAAGATGCAGTCGAGCCAGCGGCCATAAAGGTGATGCAGGAGACGGTTCCTAAGGTTTTCATCGAGCGCTCTATCCTAGAGTATATGCTCAAGCTCATCACCGCGACCCGTACGGAAAGCGAATTCAAGGCTGGCATTAGCGTGCGCGGCGGAATCGCTCTCAAGACTGCTTCGCAAGCTCGGGCGCTTTACCTCGGGAGAGATTTCGTGATTCCCGAAGATGTGATGCAGGTTGCTCAGCCCGTAATGGGGCATCGCATCAATCTGCGTCGTCCGTCCTCAGATGCCTTGGAAGAGCGTCGCATGGTCAAGGGTATTCTTACCCGATTGCTCGCGGCGATTCCGCAACCCAAGTAATTCGGGCCATGTCGGCTCCTGTCGCAGAAGAGCGGTTTGATTGGAAAGGCCCGGCGGTAACGAACCGTCGCGGTTCGCTGTTTCGTAAGTTGAGCGAGCAGATCATTCCCCCCAAGGGTCACAAGGTCATTCCGACGGGCTCGGGGATGCTATTGATATTTATCGGGCTAACAATTGGCCTCGCTGCTTACAACACGGTTAATAACATTCTCTTTGCGGCGCTTGCCTTGCTCATTTCCGCTTTGATTTTAAGCGGTGTTATTTGCTGGGGAAATTTGCTTTGCGCGCGCTGGCGCCTCGAGACGAGCTCGACCTTTCGCGTAGGTGAAGAGGGAATGGCGGCAATTGTATTGGAAAATGCGCGACAACGATTTCCGCTGTTTTGCGTTTCATTTGGCGTGGAGACGGACGCTGCGGAAAGCAAGAAGCAACTTTACATGAAGGAGCGTCTTGATCCAGGCGAAGAGACTTCGCTGGTATGGCGTTTCAAACCGAAGCGTCGTATGAAGACGACTGTTCGAGTGAAGAACGCCGTATCCAGTTTTCCATTCGGATTTCTCTCGAAGCACTTGCCGGGCGAGTGCGAAAAGGAAATTCGCGTTTGGCCAAAGCGGATTGCCTATACTCGTTATCGGAGTCCGGAGGTCGTTGGATCTCTGCAAGGTCGCAGCAGCAAAAAGCAAGGGGTGTCGGGCGAGCTTATTGGGCTTCGCCAGTACGAGAAAGGAGATGCTCTTCGTTCGATACATTGGAAAGTATCCGCGCGGCAAGGACGCTTGATCGTGAAGCAGAACGCGATCGAAACGCAGTCTCTGTATGACTTGGTTGTGGACCCGGCATCGTTTCTCTGGAAAAACGAGGAGCTCTTCGAGAATATGTGCGCCTTTGCAGCAAGTCTGGCGGAGGATCTTTTCCTGGAGAGCAAATTGGATAACTGCTTTATTATAGGAGGTCCGAGTATTCGTATTCAACGTGTCACGGATCTCGAAGCGTTTTTTGATGCCTTGTCGGAATTGGAGCCGACGGGTTCGGAATTGGAAACTCAACCAGTGGGCGGAGCGAATCGAATTCGCTTTCAACCCATGCAGGGCGGCGGCGTAGGAGCGTTTTTGAATGAAATCCAAATCGGACAGGCATAGTCTCGAGGATCTACTCGCTCTGAAGTGGATGCTGGGCGCCTTGATGGGGCTCATCTGTATTACCACGTTGTTCAATATAAGCGGACATAACAAAGTGCCTGCGATCGTTGCGACTTCAGTGGTTGTGCTGGCTCTTTTGAAGCCGTCTTGGATCGCCCGCGTGCCGCAAATCGTGTGGAAGGGCTATGCGATAGCCATCATACCATTGGTGCTAGCGGATGTTCTTGCCAAGGATACGATTCCAGCGCTGCTCGACCTGAACACCTGGCTGATTCTATTTCGCTGCCTGAACCACAGTAAACGTCGTGAGGAGATGCAGCTCGCTTTGCTCTGCTTGTTTTTGATTATCATGACGGGCATTTTGACGGCTACGCTTGTATTCGGTTTTCAGTTACTCGCCTTTGCGGGAGTGGCGGTGGCGTACCTTGTCATTAACACATCGATTGAATCGAAGGCAGAAGGAGACTACGAGTATCTCGAATCGCTTCGCAAAAGTCATACGCCAAAGATCTTTCCAGCCTTAAAATCGATAGCCTCTACTCGGTTTGCCTTTCTTGGGGTGGCAATGTTTGCATCAATGATCTGTCTCGCGTCTATTGTATTCATAGCGATTCCCAGAATTGATATAGAGGACAAGGTCAGTCTCTTTAACATGAAGTCCAAGCAATCCCTGTCGGGATTTAGCGATACGATACAGTTAGGCGAGGTAACGAACATCAAAAATGACGAGAGTGTCGCTTTACGTGTGGATGTGCCGGAAAATGCGATTGTGCCGCTGACACCGTATTGGCGAATGCTTGCTTTGGATGAATATGATAGTGGTTCGTTCAAGTTGTCTAAGAATCTGAGTGATTTGCAGAATAGTCCGCTCGCGTCGCCGTATCATTCTGTTCGATACTGGCCAGATAGGCGTTTTGCTCAGGCTCCTTCTGATCTCGATCGTGACCGGTGGACCTTTTTTCTCGAACCGGAGGTGAGTCGTTATCTACCGATTTTGGGCACTTTTAAGCATATGACGGTCGCGAGTCTTACGGATTTGTCTATTGGCCCTCACATGCATTCTATTGCGATGAAGGAGGTCAATACGAAGATGATTTCCTATCAGGTGGAGGCTGTTAACCTAGGAGGTACGGTTCCTGACGTGTCCGCAAATTCGTATCCAAAGTTTTTGACTGAGTCCTTCAGTGAGAGTCAGCGAGGCAACAGCGTGAGCTATCCAGAGTCTTTGTTGTCGCTTCCGAGTGAAAAGGGAGCGGCCAATGTTTTTCGGAGAGTCGCGCTGCAAATTATGGCTGACCGAGAGCTCTCTCCCTTGGAATTCTCTAGAGACGCGATGCGCTATCTTTGGAAGGACCATAGCTATTCGATGTCGGTTGGCTTGCCTAAGATTGAGGACGTAAGGGATCCGGTCGCTCGTTGGATAGAATCCGATCTGCCTGGGCATTGCGAATTTTTCGCGTCTTCTTTTGTACTTACGGCGCGAGCTGCTGGTTATCCCGCGCGCGTGGTAGTCGGGTTTAAGGGAGGGGTTTGGAATCCTTATGAAAACTACTTTATGGTGCGCAACGCGGACGCCCATGCGTGGGCGGAAATATACGATGGAGTGGGAAATTGGATACGTGTTGATCCTACTCCGGGCTCGGAGGTTCCGTTGGTCACTCCTCCTACGGAGCTTGTCAGCGATCGCTATGGCGAAGCCAGTTCGTCCGCCTTTCTCGATAGTCTGCGTCTGCTTTGGTATCGGCGTATCGTAAATTTCGACGAAACGGCGCAGAAGGAGGCAGCGATACAACTCAAGGATTTTTTCCTGGCCTACATTTCGGTCGCGGAACGCTGGGCGAAGAATACAGGCGAATACTTTTATATGTGGGCAACGGCTCCGTGGAGTGTCTGGCGAATACTGTACATGGTTTTCCTTGCCCTGATTCTGGTAGCGGCGTTCATGATACAAAGGAACATGACCTTGAATGTGAGGGAGTTGCTCCTTGCCCCATTTCGTCGCGGTGACCCAATCCGTCGAAAGGCGAGCAAGCTGTTGGCTCGTATTGGCGAGAGGGAATTTCGAAACCTTGAACTAAGGAAGCGAGTGGTTGAAGACTTGCAGCGTCTGCGTTTCGGCTCGAAGGCAAGCTGGCCAAACGCGCGCCTTGTATTCAAGGAAGCGCGACGCTTGCGGTAGGGCTTTGCTCGACGAGTTCCGGGTGCTTCTGGAAGTATGCGTCGAGAGTGGCTCTTGCGATTGGGGCGGCGTGGGCGCCTCCGAAGAAGTTTTGATTGAGCTCTTGTCCTTCGATAATGACTGCGATCGCTACTCTCGGGTCCTCGACGGGAGCGAAGGCGACCATCCATGCGAGCTCGATCTTGCCGCCGTCCTTGGCGACCTCGGCCGTGCCTGTTTTCGCGGCGATGGATACGCCAGGGATTTGCACGCGCTTGCTGCTGCCTAATTGCACGGAACCTATCATGCCGTCGATAAGGACCTGGTGTTGTTCGTCGGTGAGGCCAATTGATTTGGACGGGGGGCGATTTTTGACGGCGCTAGGCGTTAGTTTCAGAATGCTCGGTTTGGTCGTGATTTCGTTGCGAGCGATATTTGCGGTGAACAAGGCCATCTGAAGGGGAGTAACGCGTGTGAAGCCTTGTCCGATCGAGAGATTGGTAGTGTCTCCCGGGTACCAGGACCGGTCGAATCTGCGTTTTTTCCAATCGCGCGTTGGAATGATCATATGACCCGTTTCGTGTGGAAGATTTATGCCGGTTCGGTCCGCAAGCCCCATGTAGATGGCTTCGCGGCTAATGATATCTACGCCGGTTTCGAGTCCGGTTAGATAAAAGTATACGTTGCAGCTATCTCGTATGCCTTCCCATAGAATGTGTTCCTCGTGTCCGCTTCGCTTCCAGCAATATTGTATTCGCCCTGTCGGGTGGCGGTAGTAGCCCGGACAGTAGTGCATGGTTTCCGGGGTGATGGTTTGGGCCTTTAGCGCGGCGATGGAGGTAAGTAGTTTGAAAGGCGAGCCTGGCGGATAGAGCCCTTGGATGGCTCGATTTTGCCAGCCTCCCGCTTCCTCGATCTGCTGGAACGTTTTATTGCTGATGAAAGGGGTGGTGTCGTTGAGGTTGTAGTCAGGCTTGCTGACCATTGCCAGAACCTCGAGGGTGTTGACATCTAGCATCACGGCGGCTCCCACGTGCTCGATCTTTTTTTGCTCCTTGTCGTTCCACACCCAGAATGCGTCTTCGGCGGCGGTTTGCAGGTCGATGTCGAGAGAGAGTTGAATATCTGAGCCTTTAGTCGGATAGCGTCGCTCGATGCTCTCGACTTGGAAGCCGTAGGGATCGACGACCCAGATTTCCATGCCCATTTCTCCTTGGAGAATTTCGTCGAACTGGCGCTCGACGCCGGAGCGGCCGAAGGTGCCTTTCTCGGCGAAGGTCGTGAGGTCTTCGCCGGGCAGGTTTTCGTCCGGTGTGAGGAAGGTTGAGGAAACGTAGCCCAGGGTGTGCGAAGCGGTGGATTCGTAGGGGTAGTTTCGTTGGTTGGAGACGTAGACTTGAACGGGAGATTCGACGGGTAATGACTCGAGCAGGACGGCGAATTCTTCACGAGTCAGATCGGCGATGATGGGAAAGGGAAGCAAGGGGTTGTAGTTGAGGTGGCTGGAGACTTTTTCCACATCGACCTTTTCCTCGAGCCCGAGCATGCGGTTTACGTCGTCGAGATAGGTTTGGATGACGTTTGCTCGAGCCAGTTTTTGCAGCCTGCCAGTATTGTATTTTTCTCCGCGCTCGCGGTAGTCGCGCACGAGAATGCGGTATTCGTTTCGAAAGGCGGAGCGTACGCCGGAGTCGGAGAGGTAGACGACAGCGGAGAATTTCGGCTTATTGCCGACGAGAAGTCGGCCTTCGCGATCGTAGATGTTTCCTCGTGGAGCGGGCGTGACGATGCGGCGGTGGTTCTGGACTTTGACGCGCTCGGAAAACTGGTCTGTTTCGATAAGTTGACGGTAGCCGACGCCAGCGAGAAGGGTTGCGATCATCAGACCCAGCAATCCGTAGAATAGGAGCAGTCGCCCCTGATATTTCATTTTTTCTTCCGGCTTCATCGCGCTTCTCTTTGCTCTTCAGCCAAATTGATTCCGAAGACGAGTAGGATTCCCTGTTGCGTGTCGAAAAAGATTCGGTTGAAAAGCGCTACGACAGCGATGTTCGTCAGAAGGTTCAGAGCGATCGGGCCAAAGTGTATGGATTCGGATCCGAAAAAGTGAATGGCGCCGAAGGTGAAGGCGACGAATGCTGCCAGATTGAGCATTATGGAGGATGCGAGAGAGGAGGCGGTGATTTCTCTTCGTACCCTCGATCGCAGGACGTGCGCGATGGTAAAGAGGGTGATGCAAGTCAGCAGTGAGAATCCGAAGGGGAGGGGCGATTTGCTGTCGATGTAGAGGGAAACGGGGATCAGCGAGAGGATGCCCTGTTTGTAGTTTAGTTCCATGGCGCTGAATGATATCAGCATTCCAACTACAAAAATTTGAAATCCGAGGGGGGCGAGGTAGTAGTTGGCTTGGGCGAAAAAGAAGAGCGCCACGTAGTGCCCGATGGTAACGAGAAGCCAGCGGTTGTGCGAAAAGCTGATCATTGCTCCGGGGGGATTTGGATCATGACTGCGACTTCTGTGAGCGAGGCGAGGCGAGGATCGAGCTCAACCTCGCCGTCGTAGAACATGCCGCCCGCTCCCTGGCGGAGGCGACGAATTTCGCCGACGCGCAGTCCCGCGGGATAGACGCCGCCCATTCCGGAGGTTATTAGGGTTGGAAGATCTTGCGTATCGGAAATTTGGATATCTACGGGGACGAATTCGGCGATTCCAAGTGGTTTGGCAAAACTTGCAGAGCCGCCGCCTCGGTAGCTTAGCGGCCGGTTGTCGCCTTCGATCACGACTGCGAGTCGCAGGTGGTTGTTGCTGATGATATCAACAACGGATGTGTAGGCGTACACTTCTCGAACGCGGCCAACTACGCCGCCGACGAAAACGACGGGAGCTCCGACTGGAATACCGTAGTCGTTTCCTTTGCGAATGGTGATGCGTTGCCACCAGGCGTTGAAATCCCGTTCTACGACACGGGCGATTTCGTATTGGAAATCTGGTCGCGAGGGGAGCTGGAGGAGGCTTTCTAGTCGGCTGATTTCTTCCTCAAGCGTTTGGTTCTGGAGGGCGGTGAGTTCGTAGGAGGCGTTGAGGCGGGCGAGGCTTTGTCCCGCTTCGTAGAGTTCGTTTTTCGACTTAGTGCGCGCGGCCCAGAAATCTTGAAGATCGCGAACGTAGGAGCTGGTGATGGAGACGGGCGCTTGGAACTCGTAGAAGCTTGTCTTGGCGATTGCCTTAAAGACGACCGGCAGCATCAGCCAAGCCAAGGTAGCGACGGCAAGGACAATTAGGGGTTTGAATTGGACGAGTCGCTTTTTGTACAAGGCTCAATCCTTATGGGTTTTGGGGTATTGGTCTAGGATGCCGGTCCTAGTCTTTTGCATTGCTCGTGACGTAGGGAAGCAGGTCGTTGAGTTCGGCGAGCACGGCGCCGGTGCCGTTTGCAACGGCGGAAAGTGGATCGTCGGCGATGGTGACGGGGAGGCCGGTACGTTCGCAGAGTAGGCGGTCGATGCCGCGCAGGAGCGCTCCGCCGCCGGCGAGCACGAAGCCGCGATCGACCAAGTCGGCTGAAAGCTCAGGCGGGCAGCGTTCGAGGGCGCTACGGACAGCTTCGACGATGGCGCTTACGGTATCCGCCAGCGCTTCGCGAATCTCCTGTGAGGAGATGATGATGGTTTTCGGGAGACCGGCGACGGAGTCGCGTCCCTTTACCTCTATGGTCATTTCCTCGTCCAGTACGTAGGCCGATCCGAGGCGAAGCTTAATTTCTTCTCCGGTACGCTCTCCGATGAGGAGATTGTAGGCCCGCTTCATGTAATTGATGATGGCCGCGTCGAGTTCGTCGCCTCCTACGCGAATGCTCTTGGCGTAAACGACGCCGGCGAGGGAGATGATAGCCACCTCGGTGGTGCCGCCGCCGATGTCCACGATCATATTGGCAGCCGGTTCTTCGACGGGGAGTCCGACGCCGATGGCTGCGGCCATGGGCTCTTCGAGGAGCATTACTTCGCGAGCGCCTGCATGGGTGGCTGATTCCTTGACCGCGCGCTTTTCGACTTCCGTGATGCCTGAGGGAATGGCGATGACCACGCGGGGCGGAATGATCTTTGCAGTCTGCACTTTCTTGATGAAGTAGCGCAGCATAGCTTCGGTGATATCGAAGTCGGCGATGACGCCATCCTTCATGGGGCGGATCGCGGTGATGTTTCCGGGGGTGCGCCCGAGCATCTTCTTTGCTTCGTTACCGACTGCGAGGACGCGTCGAGTGGCGGAGTGGATCGCGACCACGCTCGGCTCTCGGAGAACGATGCCCTTGTCTTTGGAGTAGACTAGGGTGTTCGCCGTTCCTAAGTCGATGCCGATGTCGTTGGAGAAGAGACCGAGAAGATTACGCCACATGGATAGCTAAGATGCTCAATAAAAGGACCTTTCGAAGCAAGCGTTTAAACGGTCGCCTAGGCAAATGCAAATTTAAGGCGAGGCTCTGTTTTATTGGGCATTTCGGCTATTTGTGATGGGTGGCTTATGGATTGGATACAAAATTCTCTGATCGCGCGATTTAGCGCCGTGAAAAAGCCGGTGCTTCGCATTTGGAAACACCGGCTTGAAATTCTGTAATTGGGATTCGGAGACAGCTTACTTCTCAGCAGGCGTTTTCTCTTTGGCCACTTCTGGCTTGGGTGCGCTCGGCTTTTGAGGTTCTTCCTCGATGGCGCTGCGTACCTCGTCCTCGATGTTGCTTGTCGCCTTTTTGAATTCCTTGATCGACTTGCCAACGCCGCGAGCGAGCTCGGGGAGCTTTTTCGCGCCGAATAGGAGGATGAAGATCACAACTACGATTGTGATTTCCGGCCAACCCATGTTCATGAATCCGAGAACTGCGTTACTTGCTTGCATCTGATGTGTTTGAATCGTTTTGGCTGATCCGTGTAAAGCCAATTAGCTTGGCTGCCACGGTAGGGTGGAGCCTAGGCTTTCTCGTCCTTGCCCCCTTCTTCGGCTCCGGATAGGAAGGTGTTTGGACCGTCGAACTGCTCGTTTTCGAAGAAGCCGTGCAGCTGGCGGATACGGGTCGGGTGGCGCATCTTGCGCAGGGCTTTTGCCTCGATTTGGCGGATGCGTTCGCGGGTCACCTTAAACTGCTTGCCGACTTCCTCGAGGGTGCGGCTGTAGCCGTCAACAAGGCCGAAACGCAGGGAAAGAACGCGGCGTTCGCGTTCGGTGAGCGAGTCGAGTACGTCGATGATTTTCTCGCGGAGGAGGCTGAAGGCCGTCTGGTCGTAAGGGTTTTCGGCGGACTTGTCCTCGATGAAATCTCCGAAGTTCGTGTCGTCGCCGTCGCCGACTGGGCTTTGCAGGCTGATCGGTTGCTGGGCCATCTTCATGATGGTCTGGACGCGCTCGACTGGAAGAGCCATTTCTTCGGCTACTTCTTCCGGAGTTGGCTCGTGGCCGTACTCTTGGAGAAGCTGCTTTTGCACCTGCATGACCTTGTTGAGGGTCTCGATCATGTGGACCGGGATGCGGATGGTGCGGGCCTGGTCAGCGATGGAGCGAGTGATGGCCTGGCGAATCCACCAAGTGGCGTAGGTGGAGAACTTATAGCCGCGGCGATACTCGAATTTTTCGACCGCCTTCATGAGGCCCATGTTGCCTTCCTGAATGAGGTCGAGGAAGGAGAGGCCGCGGTTGGTGTACTTCTTGGCGATGGATATGACGAGACGAAGGTTGGCCTCGACCATTTCCGTCTTTGCCTTGTGGGCAGCCTTGAGGTGCCTGCGAACTTCGGCGATGAGCGAAAGCAGTTTTTCCGGCTCGAGGCGGTAGGTGTTGTGCATGATTTCGAGCTCTTCGCGGAGAGGCTCGACTTTGATATGCGTGTCGGCTGCGGTCTTGGGTCTCTTGGCGCGATCGAGCTTGCGGTAGATCGCGTTGATGCGAGTGAGATCCTTGCTCAGGGTCTCGTCCATGTACTCTTCGAAAACCTTCAGTTTGAAGAAGAATTTCGGGAAATAGGCGCGAAGAGTATTCTCCTGCTTGCGGAAGCGGGAGCGGATTTTCTTCTTCTTTTCCGGGTCGGACTCCTCTTGGAGTTCTTCCCAAGAGTTCATCATGCGAGCGTAAGTTTTTTGGCTCTTTTCGACGTAGACGGGGAGTTCTTGGAAGAAGGTTTCACGGTTTTCGATTTTCTTGTCGATGACGATCCGGTCGAAGCGTTCTTCGCGGTTGAGCAGCTTTTCGGCGAGATCGATGGTGAATTCCGCCATGATGCCGACGGAGAAGAGCTCCTCTTGAGCTTTTTGCTCGGCGTTTTCGATTCGCTTGGAGATCTCGACTTCCTGTTCGCGGGTCAGCAAGGGGACTTGTCCCATTTGCTTAAGGTACATGCGAACGGGATCGTCCAGAATGTCGTGCTGGTTTGCCTTGGTCTGTTCTTCCTCGGCTTCTTCCTGCTTCGCCTTGAAATTGTCGACTTCCTCTGGGTCGAGAATGTCGATCTCGAGGTTTTGCAGTATAGAAATTACATTATCGATATCGTCCTGACTATCGATTCCCTCCGGCAGGGCTTCATTGATGTCGCCGTGCGTGAGGTAGCCTTGTTCCTTTGATTGGCGGATCAGGTAGCGGATTCGCTCGTTAACCTGATGCTTGCTAAGGCTAGGCTTTTTCTCTTCTTCGCTTTTCTTCTTGCGTGGCATATTGCTGAGTCTGGTGCTGTCTTATGAAAATAAAGAACCAACCTGAGGCGGTTTGTGCTTCAGTTGGCTTAGCGCTGATAGTTCTCCGAGGAGGGAAAGGGCGTCAGCGTCATTGGTTGCCTGTTTTCTTCCGATTTCAAGTTTTAATTCTTTGGTCTTTCGTTCTACGAATTTGGCGAGCAATCGCTTGAGCGCTTCATTGCAGAGTCTTTCCGGGTTTTCCGGTTCTTTCGCGTCGAAATAGATGTCTGAGGCGAGTGTTCTTAATTCGGCGCTTTCGAGGTGTTCGTTTAGGGATTCGGGGCCATTCCACATGTCGTGGAGGAATTCATTCAACACGAAGTTGAGCAGTTCTCCTTCCGGTAGAGTGGTGTCAATCCACTCGTGATCCACGATTTGAGCCACTTGGTTCCCTAAATCCCCATCGAGCATGCATAGCGCTAGCAAGTCACGCTCGACCGAGTAGACAGCCCTTCTAGGGCTTGGTTCGCCGGAGTTGGCATTTTGCGTTTTTTGCGAGGGGGAAGGCGCGGGCGTTTGCTGGGATTGAGAGGGGGAAGGGCCAGCGGAGTAGTTTGATTGTCCGCCGGCGAATCTACGAAAATCCGAAAGAGTCGCCTGCTCGTCGAGCTCGAGCGCTGCGGCAGCTTGTCGCACGAATTCGACTTTGGCGGCTTCCGAGTCAGATTTTTGGATGATGGCGAATACTTCGCGGGCTGCCTTGGCTTTTCCTTGCGGAGTAAGCCGCTCGCCTTTTGGGGCGATGGAGCGACAGGCGAAGGGAATTGGCTGGAGCTTGCGTTCGAGTAGTTGCTCGAGGGCTTCACCGCCGCCTTCGCGGAAAATGTCGTCGGGATCCTCTTTGTCGGTGAGAGGAATGAACACGGACTCGACGCCTTGGGCGAGGGTGAGTGGGAGCATTCGGAGGGCCGCTTTTTGTCCGGCGGAGTCGCCGTCGAGCAGGACGATGAGCTGCGGCTCGTAACGCTTGAGCAGGCGAAGCTGAGCTTCGGTGATGCCGGTTCCTTGAGGAGCGACTGCGGTGGTGAGTCCTACGCTCCAGCAGCGGATGGCGTCGAGCTGGCCTTCGACCATGACGAAGGGTTTGTCCGGCTTGGCTTCGAGGCGGGCTCGGTCGAGATTGAAAAGCAGGTTTCCTTTGTGAAAAATCGGCGTTTCCGGGGAATTGATATATTTCGCCTCGTGACTGGGATCGTCCTTCGGGGTGACTTCCAACTGGCGAGCGGTGAAGGCGGTGACGCGGCCTTGGTGATCGCGAATTGGAATCATGAGGCGTCCTCGGAAGCGGTAGCCCATGCGGTGCGGGTCGATGCCCCGCTTGGCGTAGAAGAGTCCGCTGGCTTCGATGGCTTCCTTTGAAAAGCCGCGCTTTACGACAATTTCGCCCAAAGCGACGCTATTTATAGGAGCGAAGCCGATTTTGAACTCGCTGGCGATATCGAGGGAGAATTTTCGTCCTTCGAGCCAATAGTTGCGGATCCAGTCGCCCGCTTTGTTGGTAGCGAGAAACTGCTCGTGGTAGAAGTCGGTGGCGATTTCGTGAAGATCGAAAAGCTCCTGGCGGAGGCTGCGTTCTTCGCGCGCGTGGCTGCTGCCCTGTTCGTACTCGAGCTCGAAGTTGAATCGTTTGGCGAGTGTTTCGACCGCTTCAACAAAGGTGAGGCGCTCGGTTTCCATGACGAAGGAGATGGCGTCGCCTGCATTTCCGGAGCTAAAGCATTTGTAGAATCCCTTGTCCGGCGAGACGTAGAAGGAGGGGGTCTTCTCGTTGTTGAAGGGACTGAGGCCTTTGTAGTCCGACCCCGCTTTTTTCAGCGCGACTTCGCGTGATACGACGTCGTATATATTGATGCGGTCTTTTAGGTCGCGAATGCTACTAGGTTTGATTGCTGGCATGAATCGCCTGAGAAGGCTGGGGGAGGATCGAGATCAATTGCCGTTTTGCAAGTACTGAATCGCCTCGTCGTAGCCGGGGGCTCCGCGTTGTGACAGGGAAATGAAATCACGATAGGCCGCCGTCACGATGGAGCGAGGGGCGTTGGCGTTGCGTAGCGTTTGGGCGAGTGTGAGGGCGATGGCTGGGCTGCGTGGGAAAAGGAGGCGGAGCGCCTTGATCTCCTCAAGTACGCTGGTGATGTTCTGCGTATTGCGAATGGTGAGCAGATATTGGTGGGCGATGACTTCGGAGCGGGGAGCGCGCCGCTTTGCCTCGAGGATGGTGGATTCCGCGTCGTACCAGTTGTTCTGCATGTAATAGGCTTGAGAGAGGCGGAACCAGGCCTGTGCGTCGTTGGAGTTTTCGCCGAGGAGTTCCCAGAAGAGGGGTATCGCTTCGTCGTAGTTGCCGGCTTCATACGCGGCGACTGCGGAATCGTAGAGTGAGAGTTCCAGCTCGTCGCCAGTTGTCTCGGCGGTAGTGGAGCTATCGGCTGCGGAAGTTGTTTCTTCGTCGTCGAAGAGCGCGAGCGGCGCTTTTTCGCCTGAAGGGTCGGGGGCTTCTTCGCTTTGGTCGGAGGGGTCACCTTCGACGGTGGCGGGTTCCTGAGCAGCGAGGGATTCGGCGAGTTCGGCGGCTTGTCTCTCGGCTTCGGCGCGTTCGTCGGCGAGGCGTTTGGCTTCGAGCTCGTTTCGCTCTCTTTCGAGGGCTGCTGCGGCTTCGACTATTTCGCGGCGGGCTCGCTCCCAATTGTCGAGTACCGTCTTTGATTCCTGAATACGAGGATCGCGCAGTTCGTTTGGGTAACGCTGGGTGTATTGGTTCATCCAGATCGTTGCCTGCTGGAATTGCTTGAGGCTGGTTTCCAGTTTGATGAGTTCGGCGAGGGCGTCTTTGGCTGCAAAATTGTCGGCGTAGGCAGCCGCCTGGCTGAACCATGAGCGGGCTTGGGGGATGTTTCGGCTGGCGAGGTAGAGCTCGCCGAGCTTAAGGGCTGGCTGGGAGGAGGGGGTGATTTCGTTCCATTTGGACGCGGCCTTGATCGCGTCGGTCAACTTGCCGAGTTTTTCGTTTTCTTGAGCGACTGCTTTCCAGGCCAGAAAGTCGCCTCCATGGTTTTTGAGAAAGGACTCGAACGCGCGGATGGCGGCTTCGCTTTGGCCGAGGCTGGCTCTGAGTTCTCCGACCTTCACCCAGAGTTGATCTGCGTCTGGATCCTGTTCGATGGCTTGTTCTAGGAGAGAGGCGGCCTCTTCCAGTTCACCCGTGTTTTGCACCGCGCGGCTGAGGGCGACGCGCAGCTCGTTCGAGTCTGGGTACTTCGCCAAGCCTTCGCGAAGGGCGTCGATGGCTGTCGCGGTATCGTTGACGAAAAGGGCGGCGTTCGCTTCGGCTTGCACTTCTTTGATGCGTTCCTCGCGGCTGGCGCAGCCGCTTATGTACGCGGCGAATAGGGCGATCGCGAGAAGTGTGGAAGCTCTTTTAAGCGACGAAAGGGCGGATGACATTAGCAAGGATGACAGTCTGGGAAGCGGACGCGGGTAGGCGTAGTTTACGGTTGCCGGAGGTTGTAACGACCGAGGGTGATTTTTGACAACTTTTATTTGTTCCTGATGTCATCGGATCGTGTCTTAGATTAGAGCGGCTTTCGAATTCGCTTTCGCGAGGCTTGATCCTAAGAGGAATCAATAGCACTCTCCCTTCGTTTGACTAAATAAGCTCAAGTATTCGTGTCACACCCCTTTACATTACCAATTTCCCTAAAGCTAAATCGCTACTTTCGTAAGGAGTGCCTGTTTGGCCTGATGATCCTCGCGGTCGCGTCTCTGGGCTCGTTGAGAGCCCAGGAGCAACTGGACATGTTCTCGAATCAGCCAGCGCCGCCATCGAATCGAGTTTTCGAGTATCGGGTAGGCGGGTTTGAGGTTCAGCATTACGCCGACGCGGTCGAGGACATGATTCTGCTTTTTGAGCAAGCGAATCGGAAGGAGGTGCGCAAGGGGGAGCGTGGACGTGTCGGGTTGAAGGTGTACAGCGATTCCGGTCCGGGATTGAGCACTCCGGAGGCATTGGTCGAGGCGGTGGTGCGGGCCTTGGAGAAGCGGGGCTACGCGCGCAACGAGGTTTTTATTATGGGGATGAGCGCGAACAGCCTGCGCGATTCCGGTTTTCTTCCGCCACTTAGCAAGCGAGCCTACGACTTTCACCAAGTATTCGTGCGCTCGCTCGACTCCGGTAGCTATTATCACGAAAAGTGGTTTTACGATAGTCCGCTGCCGGCGAAGTCGGCTAAGTACTGGATCAATGTAGCGGAGGAAAATCCGTTTCCGGCGAAAAACGAGGAGGAGCTCGCTCGCAAGAGCTATTTGCCGGTGCCGTTGCTACACGAGGTAGATTTCTGGATAAACCTGCCCTGCTACTCCGATCATCCGGTTCTGGGGGTGAACGGGGCCTTGATGAACGCAACCCTTTGGAATGCCAGCAATACGACTCGTTTTCTCAATAGTCCGGCTACGGCTCCGGTCGCTGTGGCGGAGATGGGAGCGATTCCCGAGCTGCGAGAGACGTGGACGCTGAACATCGTGAGTCTTGAGCGCTACCAGTATGTTGGCGGTCCGATTTTCAATTCTCTTTATACTGTATCCGAACCTTATGTGCTGCTGAGCGACAATCCTGTGATGCTTGATTCGCTGATGACAGAGCGTATTAACGAGCACCGCGCGAAAAATGGGTTTGCTCCTTTGCCGCAACAGATGAAGATTCTCGAGTTTTCCGAACAGCTCGGATTGGGCGATAGAGACATAGCGTTGATGGACCTGATTCGGGCTAACTAGCCTCTTATCAGATTTTTGAATACACGCGTGTCCTCCTCGAAACAAGTATTAGTAGAAACGTCTCGATCCACTTATCCGATACATGTCGGACGCAGCCTTGGCGGTCAGCTTGCGGAAACGCTCAAGGGGCTTTTGGAAAAGGGCTCTCGGATAGCGGCAATTACCGATAGCAATGTCCGGGCGGCCCAGTCGGCTTGGTTTGACGAGCTAGATGAAAACGTGGCGGTGCTCACTGTGCCGGCGGGCGAGACCAGCAAAAACTTGTCTTGCTTGGGCGAGGTTCTCGATTTTCTTGCGGCCAACAAACTTGATCGTGGCGGGGTAGTGCTGGCAATTGGCGGTGGAGTCGTGGGGGACCTTGCGGGATTCGCGGCTGCCTCCTATCTGCGCGGGGTGCGTTTTATCCAGATTCCCACTACGCTTCTGGCGATGGTTGACAGCTCGGTTGGCGGGAAGACGGGAATCAATATTTCTGCGGGGAAGAACTTGGTAGGGGCGTTTCATCAGCCGATCGCTGTGTTTTCGGATATAGAGATGTTGAAGACGATGCCGCCGCGCGAGTTTGCGTCGGGGATGGCGGAGATCATCAAGCACGGGATGCTGCAGGACGCGGCTCTTTTTGATTTGCTCGAAGCGAATTCGATTCTCGGACCGGAAGATTCGCGGCTCGAGGAGGTGGTCGAGAGAAACTGTGATATCAAGGCCGGCGTAGTAAACGCGGACGAGAAGGAGACAGCTGCCACCGGAGGTCGAGCTTTGCTCAATCTGGGCCATACCTTTGGCCATGCGGTAGAGAATGTGGCCGGCTATGGCGAATACTTGCATGGGGAGGCAATTGGAATTGGCCTGGTAGCGGCGGCAATCTTGAGTGAGCGGCTTGGCTTTATTTCGGTTGGTGATGTCGAGCGTATCCGTAAAGTGGTGTCGGCTCATCGTTTGCCGACCCGCCTGAACGAGCCCTTGTCTGTCGAGGCCCTGCTGAAGGCGATGAGTTTGGACAAGAAGGTTAAGGCAGGCGTTATTCGCTTTGTGATTATGAAGCGTATTGGGCGGGCTGAGACAATCGAGTCCGCGGATATGGATTTGATTCGTGAGATCTGGCGAGAATGCGGCGCGAGTTGAGCGAGTTTTGTTGAGTGTTTGCCTAAAACAAAATTGATATAAGAGCCATGCAGCGCGTCGAAGAAGTCATAGTCCGGGAGTACCTCGAGCAGAATGGTTTTTTGGTTCGTCCGCTGCGCAAAGCCCGCCCGCAGGCGAAAAAGACTTTGGATGAAGGGCTGGACCTTTACGTTCGCAATATGGTGTTTCGTGAAGGGAGCCGCGATCCGAATTTTTTGTTGTTCTCAAGCGAGCTCCGTTATCTCGAGAGCGGGCTCATCTGCGCGCGCGGCTGGTATGGCGATAAGGCCTTTTTGGCGAGTATGACGGGCGGAGCTGAGATACTGAAGTTTCTGGAGGCGAATGTATTCAAAAAAGTCCAGAAATGGTTTGAGGTGGATGCAGACGTGACTTTTGGAACGAAGGTTCCGCCGAAGAAAATCCTCGTCGCCCCTGTCTTTCCGACTCAGGAGCCGTATCGCTCCCAGTGTGTTGATTTGCTCAAGGAAAAGGGGGTTGACGGGATTCTTTCTTTCAAGTCGATGGCGCTAGACCTGATCGATCGTGTGGATACGAAACAAGTTTACGAGAAGTCCGACTTGCTGCAGTTGTTGCGCGTGTTGAAGACCTTCGATCTGGTGAAGGATTCTCAGATGAATCTTTTAGGTTAGGCTCACCTAGACGCCCCAGAGCAAGTCGCTTTCCCCTCGGGAGGAGAGCCATTGGTCGTTTGAGGGAATGGGCGCTGAGCCTTGTCTGTAAATGGAGAGCTTAAGGTCTTCGATGCTCGGTTTATTGGCCTTTTGCCAGCGTTTGGCGGTCCGGCGAAGGGTGATGAGGCAGTCTTCGTTTCCGTAGAGTTGGATGCGGTCTTCGTTGAAGATGACGAGGCTGTTGGCGGATTCGTCACGGATCCCCCAGAACTCCTCGTCGAAGGTGGCTCCGTGGGTTTCGAGCAAGTAGGGCTGCTGGCAGTCGAAAACGAGTTTGGCGAATTCTAGAAAATCTGAAATCGCTGTATCCGGAATCTTGATATCCGCCCAATCGAGTTCGCTTGAAAGCTTGATGTTCTCAAGCGAGTTGACGGATATTGGATTGTATTCCGGAATAGGGCTAGATCCGGTAACGGGCACGAAGCTGCAGGTGAGAAGGAACTCGCTCTTGAATGTATGGGAATCGGTTTTTCTGAGAAGGCAGAGCAAATCGTAGTTTGCTTGGGCTTTCAGCACGAAGAGGAGGAGTCCGTCTTGTTTGATTTGATCAAAGAAGACGCTTGGCACGTTCCAGGCGCTCGCGGTGAAGACGCCTTTGTCGAAGGAAGCGATATTTTTGCCGCCGGAGCTAGCATCGCCTGGTATGAATTCGACTTGGGTGAGCTTGAGATTCGCTAGGGCAGCCTTCGCGCCGGATGCGAGGCTTTCGATAATCTCGATGCTTGTGACTCGTCCGGTGCTGCCGACGAGTCGGCCCATGAGCGCGGCGTTCCAAGCGCTACCGCCGCCGAGTTCGAATACGCTGTCTCCGGGCTGTAGTTCGAGGAGGTCCAGCATATAGAGAACGAGCGAAGGCTGGGAAATGGTGGATAGGGACCGGCCGTTTTCGTCTTGGTAGATGCAAAGGGGGTGGTCCGCGTAGAGCTCGGCGAGGTGTTCTTTTAGCGCCTCTTTAGACAGGTCTATCCATTGGCGTTTTTGCGAGGAGTAGAATCGAGGCGCGAACAGGTGGCGAGGAGTATCCAGAAAGGCCTGACGAATCCGTTTTGGCATGGCGTCTCGCCCGAAAAATCGTTCGGCGGAAACAAGAAGGGTGTTTTGATACTCGGATACGAGCTGACTTTCTTGGGAACTGTGCTTGGTCACGGGATGCGAATTTACTTTGTCGGACATCCGTGGCGACAATAAAGGCACGGTCACAGGAACGAGCTGTGGGTGTGACCGTGCCGTGGGGTAGGATCAATTCCTAGATTTGCGAGAATTCTTGGGTGTTGATGTGGATGAACGCTTGGTTCGCCAGCCGCTCTAGCGTGTCGCCGGTCGCCGGCAGGGCTCGGAGAATTTTTCCTCTGTTTTTCGAGATCCAGGGTTCAGCCATTTCGCCAGGTACCGCGAATTCGTCTAGATTCGCGAGCTGCTTCCATGTATCCACCATTTTCTGACAGATCTGGTCGAAGCGTTCGTCTCGATATTGCGGTTCGTCTGCCGTTTCGAGAATTGTTTTGGCGAGCTGTTCGGCTTCCTGGATTCCCAGGTTTAGGCTAAGGCTGCCGAGGGGGCCGAAGCTTCGAGCGGAATCTCCCAAAAATAGGACGTTACCGCTGCGGGGCTTTTTCAGATAGCGTTTGACGAAGGGAATGGCGGCTCGGTAGCGAAGTCGATTGATGTACCCAGTCCGCCAGGGTACGCGGCTTTTCAGGAGCTCGTTGAAGTGTTTTTCGTCGAGATAGTCCGGCAGGCTAGATTTATCCTGCAGGAAGGAGCGGTCCTTCTCACGATTGCTTGATGGGAGCGTGAGTCCGGAGAATTGGAATTGGAGTCGCGCGATTCCGCCTTCCATCGGGTGTTGGGCGGTGGCTAAGTCGTCCTTGAAGGACAAGAGGTAGGTGTGCTTTGGGTCGCGATCCGTTTCGAATTCGAAAGAGACAAAGTACTGGTTGTCTCCCAGTGGAGTGGGCTCGACTCCGGCGATGCGGCGAAGGATGGAGTTGTATCCATCCGCGGCGATCATGGTTTTTGCCTTAAAGTGTAGTGATTTTACGATGACGCGTTCGGTGTGAGAAACGGCGTAACCCGTGTCGCGTTCGGAATAGCGGTCGACGGTGACGTTCAGCTCTCCCTCTTCTTCTTGGTACTCGGAGACGCGATGGTTCCAGAGGACGCGAATTCCGGCTTGCTCGAGTTCGTCTTCTAGGAAGAGCTCAAGCTCGGATTGGGGAATACTGAGGGCGTAGGGAAAAGCGATTGGGAGTTCGCTCAGGTTTAGCGTGTCTCGATGGCTAATTCCGTCGTAGATATCAATTTTTTCGATACGGTAGCCAGCTTCTATCAAACGCTCAACCATGCCCATTCTTTCGAGCACTTTAAGAGTACTTGGATGTAGGATGGCTGAGTTGCTGCTTGTGCAGGCTCGAGGAGCGGAGTCGACGATAGCGACATCGTTTCCGGCGTCAGCTAGCGTGAGCGCTGCTAGCATACCGCATGGTCCTGCTCCTACAACAAGTGTTTCGACGCTTTTTTTGCCAAACATAAATGCCCCCATTTCTGAATCGTGAGTTATAGAATTTCGTGATTTCAGGGTGGCCAAGGAATCGCCAAGGCGGCCTGTTTCCCTGCTCATGACTTGCTTGCCTTGTGTTTTGATAATGTAGTGAAATTTGAGGAAAGAGCAAGCAGCGAGTGACTGTCGAAGCTGTCTAATGCCGGAATTCTCATTCCCTAATGTTGGGGATTAGGGGACTGCAATTAGGGTGGAATCTTTCATTGTCGAAAGAGAGGAAAGCGTTTTGCATGGCGGTCATGCTTGAATCAGAGGAAGATCCCATCAACGGGTCGAAATTCCGCGAACGCTGCCGCCGCATCATTTTTCATTCGTCGCGTTTCGAGGAGAAGCTATTCGACGTGGTATTGATTTTAGCGATCATCACCAGCGTAGTGATCGTCATGCTGGAGAGCGTGAAGGGGATCCGAGCGGAGTATGGGCAGCTTCTGTATACGCTCGAATGGGCGTTTACTATTCTTTTCACTTTAGAGTATGTGGTAAGAATCTATGTATCGAGAAAAGCGCTACGCTATGTATTCAGCTTTTTTGGAATTGTGGATCTGCTTTCGATTTTGCCGACTTATCTCGATCTGCTTTTTCCGGGAATTCACTATCTCATGCTTTTCAGGGCTTTGCGGGTACTGAGAATTTTCAGGGTCTTGAAGATGGTGAACTATGTTGGGGAGGCGCATCTCCTGTACCGTGCCGTTTGGGCGAGCGGGCGTAAGATCGTGGTCTTCATGACGGCGGTGGTGACCTTGGTGCTGATTTTGGGCTCCATCATGTATTTGATCGAGGGTCCGGAGCATGGTTTCACGAGCATTCCGAAAAGCGTGTATTGGGCGATCGTTACCCTGACGACGGTGGGCTATGGAGATATTTCCCCGCAGACACCTCTGGGGCAGATGTTTGCATCGGTTATTATGATACTCGGCTATGGAGTTATTGCGGTGCCGACGGGAATCGTGACTGCGGAGATCACCCTGGCGAGCCGGGGAGAGGGTGTTGCTCGAAAGTGCGGGCATTGTGGCGAGGCTGACCACAAGTTGAATGCGAGATTCTGCCGAGCGTGCGGCAAGCCTTTGGAATAGCCGACGTTATTTGGCGGTCCAGATGCGCAGGGCGCGAAGTAGGTAGGATTCCAATACAGTCTCGGTCTTCATGTTAAGACGGAGAAGGTTGGTAGCGTTTTCGAGGTTGTCTACCGTTTCGACCAATTTTTGGGGTACTGTCGCGTCGTCGAAGAGTTTCTTGCGGGCCAAGGTTTCGGTCGCGTTTTCCATGGCGGCGAGAAATTCCTGGCGTATGGAAATACTGATACGCGACTCGAGGGCGATGCGTTCGTCGTCCTTCATATCTTCGGGAAGGTGCTTGGACTGGGCTTTCCATGCTTCCTTGCCGAGAGTTCCGATGATGGAGCTGAAGCGTTCGACGAGGGCGTAGGCCCCGATGATGAAGTGTGGGATGCTTTGCTTGCCTCCGGGACCCCCGCTGAGAAGGTCTTCGAGCCACTGCATGTAGCTGTCTAGCCAGGATTGGGCGGAGGGGTCGTCGAAGGTGTTGGCGGCAGTTGGGAGGCGAAAGAGTTGGCAGCGGCTGCGAATCGTTGGAAGGAGCGAGTGCGGCCGCGTGGTGAGGAGGAGGATGGTAGTATTGAGGGGCGGTTCCTCGAGGGTTTTGAGGAAGGCGTTGGCGGCGCTCGTGTTGAAGCGGTCGACCTCGAAGACCATGGCGACTTTGCGATCTCCGGCTTGTGGGGAGTGTTGAATCTTGCGAATGGCCTCGCGGGTATCGTCGACGGAGATGATGCGGGACTTCTTGGACGGCCGCAGGGTGAAGACGTCGGGATGGCGGAAGAGCTTTTCTTCGATCTCGTCGCCGTAAGCTTGAATACCCAGCAGGCGAGCGGAGAGCTTGATGGCGAAGTCTTCGACCATGCTTAGGTTTTGCCCGTGGATAAGAAGTGCATGGGCGAGTCGATTCTCTGCCATCGCCCTGTCGATGAGGGCTTGGGGATCTGTAGGCGCGGTCGCTTCTGTCACTATGAGCTTTAGGGATTCCGCTTGGATGGCGGAAGCTGCCGTTAGAGGTTGTCCAGAACGGTTTTGAGGATTTCCTCGCGATTCACGGCGAGCGATCGGGTGCCGTCGACGACGTGGAATCGTTCGGGCATCGACTTGGCCAATAGCAGGTAGCCGTCGCGCACTTTCTTATAGAAGTCGTTGTTCTCTTGCTCCATGCGGTCCGGCAAGTCGCTCACGCGGCGCTTGACGCGCCGGATAGATTCCTCGGCTGGCACGTCGAGGATGAAGGTGAGAGTTGGCGATAGGGGACCGACGGCGAACTGATTGATATAGGAAACGGGATCGCTGGCGATGCTTCGAGCGGCGCCTTGGTAGACGGTGGTCGAATCGAGGAAACGGTCGCACAGGACGATGGAACCCTTCTCAAGCTCCGGAAGAATGAGCTCGCGCACGAGCTGGGCGCGAGCTGCGGCGAAGAGCAGGAGCTCTGCCTCGGGGGTCATATCCTTACCGGCAGAGCTGTGGATGAGGAGGTGGCGAATTTCTTCGCCGATGGAGGTGCCACCCGGTTCGCGGGTGACTACGACTTCGTGTCCCATACCGGCGAGCTCTTCGGCGAGGAGCTCGATTTGGGTAGATTTTCCGCTGCCTTCCGAACCTTCGAAGGTGAAGAATTTTCCTGTAACGGCGTTCGCTTGGGTCATATCGGGAGTAGACGGCCTACCAGCCGCGGAGGAAGCTGTCGATATCGTTCAAGTTCGGGCTCTTGGCGGTACGCACGTAGAAGCCGGAGAAGCAGACGCCAACTGTGAGGCAAGACTCTGGCGAGAGGCCGAGCTGCTGTCCGGTCATGAAGCCCGCGTTAAAATGGTCGCCCGCTCCGGTGGTGATTTTTGGGTTCGGCTCGTAGGGGCCTTCGACGCACCATTCGCCGTCCTTGGTGGCGCAGGCGGCGCGTTCCTTGGGGTGAATGACGACCATCTTGAGGTCGAGCTCGCGGCGGATCTTGGCAGCCATTGCCTTGAGGGAAGTGGCGTCTTCGCCGGTCTCGTCGATGCCGAAGGCTTCGCTGACCTGTTGGCCTTCCGCGAGGTTGAGGCCGATGACCGCGTTGCCGTGATTTTGGAATTTCGAAATGACGCGTAGGGCTGCGACGAGGTCGGAAGTGGAGCGTTTTTCGGGGTCGGCGAGGTCGAAAAAGAAGGAGCGTCCGCCGTCCATTGGAGGAAGAGTGGGGAGGGCTCGGATTAGCAGGTCCTCGAAGATCTGGGTCATGTTTGGAATCATGGTCCAGTTGACGAGGGCGACTAGGGAGGAGCGGGAGAGCTCGTCGAGTAAGGCGCCTTCGCTCATGGCTTCCACGATGGCATCGTAGGTGATGTCTTCGAGATACTTGGTGATGCCCATCATGATCTTGCCGTCGGTGAATTCGATGGCGTTGGTCAAGCCGGGATCGGAGATGGAAATCGCGTTGGTTTTGTCAGCGAATTCTTGGAAGACCGGGTGGATGTTTGGCTTGCCGAGCGAGCCGATGTAGTGGAGCGGGAAGCCGGCGGCTACGAGGGCGTTGGCCATGATGGGACCGTTTCCGCCGAGCTTTTCCATCTTGGGAAACATTTCGATGTTCGCGCTTTTTCCGGCGGCGGCCGAGACGCGCGAGCCAAATTCGGTGATGGTCTCGAGGCGAGAGAAGTTTTCGCCTTTGCCTGAGCGTTTGTCGACGAGATGGAGGATCGTATCCACAAATCCATCTAGTCCGACCACGACGCGTTTGCCCGCCTGGTTACTGCGTTTTTCCGATAGTTCCTGAAGAGCTCTTTGACGATAGTCCATAATGCGAGGTTGAAGAAAGGCCTGAAATAATCGTCGGCCAGCCTATAGCGCAATAGAATTTGTGTCTGGAAAGTCGCGTCGAAGATCTTGAGGGCTAGCTATTTTCGCGTGGGCTCGAAAATTTGTTGAACGGATTGCCTTGCTCGCGTTCAAACAGGTGTCGGAACAGCTACGTTCCATCCACCATCACCCGTTTCTTAACTTTCTGCCGTGCTTCTAGCCCAATCTGCGAGCCTCTTCACATACTTTAGCCAGAGCAATCTGGCCGGAAAATTCATCATCATGGCGCTGGCCTTTTTCAGCGTGTGCGCCTGGGCCGTGATGATTGGCAAATACTGGGAGCTCAAAAAGCTGCGGCTTCTCAATCTCGGCTTCGAGCACAACCTGCATCGACAGCCGTCTGTGCTGGTGCCGCCCAGCACCTTCAAGGCCCCGAGGCAGGTGCCGTACGCCTCGCTCTACATTGACGCGGTGGACGCCTATCATCGTATCAAGGCGAAGGATGGCGAATCCGACGAGCAATTGAGATCGGCTCGGGTGGAGCACGTGGAAAACGCGCTGCAGCGCGCGCTAGCGAATAAGACTCTTAACTATGAGTCCAGCATGGTCTTTCTGGCGACAATCGTTTCAGGCGCTCCGTTTTTCGGTCTGCTCGGTACGGTGTGGGGTGTGATGGACGCTTTTGGCTCGATGGGGCTGCAGGCGAATGCGACTTTGCAGAATCTCGCTCCGGGCGTATCTGGAGCTCTGCTCACGACGGTGGCGGGCCTTTGCGTGGCGATTCCTTCTGTGTTTGGCTATAACTATCTGCTGTCCCGTACCAAGATTCTGGTTACGGAGCTGGAGAATTTCGCCAGCGCTTTGGCGGACGTGATCGAGCTTGAAAGCCGCTAGTGGTAGCGAGTGGTGAATTCTGATGGCCCGTTCATTTCATAGAAAGCGCTCGCTGGAGCCGAACTCCGAGCTGAATGTCACGGCTTTGATCGACCTTGGCTTCGCGCTTTTGATCATCTTCATGATCAGCACGCCGCTTATCGAGAAGGAGCAGGTGATGGAGGTGGATTTGCCGGTGGCGGCGGAAAGTTCGAAGCAAGCGCCGCCGAGATCGGTGGACATTACTGTATTGAGCAGTGGATACAGGGTGGATGGCTCGTTGCTTAGCGAGCTTGAGCTCGAGGACGAGTTGGCTCGATTTGCGACTATGGCAAAAGCTCCGGTGCTGAGCATTCGAGCCGATGCGGACACCCGCTACCAGAATGTTGTTCGCTTGCTCGACTTGCTCAAGGAGTACAAGCTCAGCAAGATCAACCTCGTGACCAAGCCCGAGGAGTAGGTCGAAAAGGAGAGAGATCGGAGTGGAGGACGTCAGGCTAGCAAACATGTTCTACGAGCAGCGGGGACCGTTGGTCTTCTCTGCGAGCGTGCATCTTGTGCTTCTGGTCGTGGCGGCAATATGGGTTTTGGTTTCGCCGGAGAAGGAGCCGGAGGAATTTAACTTCGAGCTCGTTCCGCCTCCAGCCAGTGGATTTGCGCAGACTCCGGTGGATCAGCCATTGAGCGAGATCACTTACGAGAGCGAGCCGATGGAGCTGCCTACGGAGGAGGATTTCGTGGTGCCTGATCGTCCGCCTATCGTAGTCGAAGTGCAAATGCCCGCGCCGGAGCCGGTGGTGAAAGAGCAGCCGGTGGTGGAGATCGAGAGTGCGCCACCGAAGCCAAAGCCGATGAGTCTGGAGGAGTTCATGCGACAGAATCCGGACGCGAATGAGATCAAGAATGTCCGTAAGACTCCAGCCCCCGCAAAGCAGCCGCGTATCGATTTGAGCAAGGACGTGGCCGCTATGCAGCGAAGCTTAAGTCAGATAACGATTGGGAATCTGCCATCGGCCACCATCGAATCCTACAGTCTAGCGGATCAAAGCGCCTTGAATGAGTTTATCTCCTCTTTCCACTCGGCCTTGAAGGCTGCGGTTGGCAACTACGAGCGGCGTAGCGTGAAACTTTCGGCGCTTGTCAGTTGCGATATCTCTGCGAGTGGTCGAGTGAGCAATGCGAGACTGATTCGCGGCAGCGGGGATCCCGAGTTTGATCGCAGGGTTTTGGCGGGGTACGAGCGTTTGCGGCAATTCAATACTCCGCCGAAGGGTATGCCGCTGATTGGTCTGGAAATCGAGTTCGTTCAGTAGCTCGTAGGTGTCCGCGAGGCTTAGTCTTTCTTCCGATAGATGCAGAGTTCGCCGTCGCCGAAGTAGCAAATGAGATAGGCCCCTTCCGTCGCGACCGTGTCGAATAGCTTGAGGGTTGATTCTTGTTCTTCAGGCCATGGGTAGGCGTAGAAGAGGTCGATATCTGATAATTCCCAATCTGTGTCAGGATAGTGGATACTGTCATGTCTGGAGCGTGGAGGGGTGGCGAGCTCTTGCCCGCCTTGGGTAGCGAGGAAGTCGAATCCTTCCGGAAGAAAGCTGCCTTCGATGAAGCTTGCCGATAGGTCGAAGTCCTTTGCGAGCTTTCGTGAGCGATTGACGAGCTCGGGCTGGATTTCGATTCCGCAGGCGTCCAGACCCGCGAAGGAGGCGAGGCAAGTGGCGGTGCCCAGTCCGCTGCCCCATTCGCAGAAGCGATTTCCGAGTAGCTCGTAGTTTTTCTGGAGCGTGCGTATGGCTCGATAAACGAGGGTATAGTCGGCCGGGAGGAAGCGTGGCATTTTCTTATGCAGAGCCGTATCGAAAAACTCATCACAACGTCGGTCGGCTTCGAGGAGGAAGACATCAATGGCGTCAGGTATCTTCTCGTTTTCTGGATCTACTTGTAGTTCTTCGAGTGCCATGGAGCCCATAAAGAAGAACTTGTGTTCGCTGTCGAAAGATTAAGACAGAGCGTGTTCTCTCTGTTGGGGGCGGTGGGTGCTGGGGCGGGGTTTTAAAGGGTTCGCGAAGATTTCGGATCGTAAGTTTCCGAAGCGTTGTTTAGGAGCGGGTGAAGATGATTCCCGCATTTCTCACGACGATCCTGTTTTCGCTCTCGGCCATCTCTGCGAACCGTTCGATCAGCCAGCTAGGAAGCAACGTAGCCAACGCGAGCCGCTTGTTGCTTGCCGCTTTTTTGCTGGGTGTGATCGCTTTGATCGCCGGGGAGTTTCCAGGCGGGACGGTGTTTTGGATCTTTTTTCTAAGCGGGGTGATCGGTTTCGGCTTCGGAGATATCGGTGTGTTCTACGCTCTGCCGCGTTTGGGGTCCCGACTCTGCATATTGTTTGCCCAGTGCTTAGCAGCTCCTATCGCCGGAGTGATAGAGTGGGCTTGGCTCGGCAGTGAATTGTCTGGAACTCAGGTTTGGTGGGCGGTGGCGACGCTGCTTGGCGTGTGCGTGGCTTTGGACCCATTGAAGGCGAAGGGAGTTCGCAAGGATATGTGGAGGAGCGGAGCGCTCTTCGGATTGCTGGCTGCGGTTGGGCAGGGCGCGGGGGCGGTTGTCAGTCGATATGGATACGATATCGTATCGGAAGAGGCTTTGGTGCTGCCTCCGATGACGGCAGCGTTTTTTCGGGTTCTGGGTGGATTGCTGGTGGCCGCTTTGGCCTTGAGGCTGTTGCGGCCGCGGTCGGTGCCCGGCGAGTTCAAGAAAAGGGGGCGATGGAATCGTAAGACGGTGGTTTTCATCGTCGCGAACGCATTGGCGGGGCCGGTGCTTGGCGTGAGCTGTTACCAATGGGCCTTGGCGGTTCGGCCCAGTTTCGTGGTCTTGCCAATAGTGGCTTTGACTCCCGTGGTGGTGATGCCAATGAGCATGATCTGGGAGGGAGATCGTCCAAGCGTGGTCTCGGTGGTCGGTTCGGTTTTCGCGGTGCTCTCGGCAGTGATGTTGACCTTGGCGACGCTCGGTTAGGCGGTTGCCCTCATTTTTGCTTTGACGTTAAATCACTTAAGCCGCTTCGATCTACGTTACGATGAAGAAAGCGATACTTGGGATTTGCGTGTTTGCGGCGATAGTGGCGGGTGGAAGCCTGCAGCTCGAGGGAGCGGGACGCGAGCGTACGCAGATCAACGATGGGTGGCGCTTTGCCCTCGGTCATGCGACTGACAAGCAGGCGGACTGGGGACATGGGCTTGGTTATTTTTCGTATTTGGCGAAGACTGGGTTTGGCGACGGGCCGGCTCATCCGGCTTTTGACGATCGCGGCTGGCGCAAGATCGACCTGCCTCATGATTGGGCGGTTGAGCAGGGCTTTAGCGAAGAGGCGAGCTATAGCCATGGTTTTAAGACGGTTGGGCCAGGTTTTCCGGAAAACAGCGTGGGCTGGTATCGTCGCAGTTTTTCGATTCCTGAGTCGGACTTGGGGAAGCGGATCCGCATCGAATTCGATGGAATTTACCGTGATGCGGCGGTGTTTGTGAATGGCTTTTTTGTGGGGCAGGAGCCAAGCGGTTTCGTGTCCCAGAGTTACGACGTGTCGGAATATCTCAACTACGGAGGAGATAACGTAGTCGTGGTGCGCGCGGATGCTTTCATGGAAGAAGGCTGGTATTACGAGGGGGCTGGGATTTATCGGCATGCGTATCTTTTGAAGACGGATCCTTTGCATGTTGATCGCTATGGGGTCTTTGTATCTACGAAGAAAAACAAGAAGGGAGCTCTTGTCTCGGTGAAGACAAAGATGGTGAATGAGGGTCGTGCCTCGAAGCGTTTTCAACTGAGCCAGAGCATTGTCGATGCGGATGGACAGGTTGTGGCGAAAGGTGCCCCAGTGTCTGTGGAGTTGGAAGCGGGCGAATCGACCAAACGAAATGAAGGCATTCAGCTTCGAAATCCAAGTGTTTGGGATTTGGATACGCCGTATCTTTATACTCTGGTGACGAGTCTAGAAGGCGAGAATGGCGTGGAACTAGATCGCTACGAGACGCGTTTTGGAGTTCGGGAGATTCGGTTTGATCCGGACGAGGGCTTCTTTCTCAATGGACGTTCCGTTAAGCTAAAGGGAACGAATAATCATCACGATCACGCGGGCATAGGAGCTGCGTTGCCGGATGCGATGCAGGAGTATCGAATTCGTCTGCTCAAGGAAATGGGCTCCAATGCGTATCGCGTGTCGCATCACCATGCGTCACCAGCCTTGCTAGATGCCTGTGATCGCTTGGGCATGCTGGTGATCGACGAGAATCGATTGATGGGGATCAACGACTATCACCTCGGGCAGCTTGAGCATCTGATTTTGCGTGGTCGCAATCATCCAAGCGTGATTCTTTGGTCGGTCGGAAACGAAGAGTGGGGAATCGAGGGTAATGTGAAGGGAGCTCGTATCGCGACCTATATGCAGGACTTCGCCAAGCGACTCGATCCGACTCGTATGGTGACGGCGGCAATAAGCGGGGGCTGGGGAGGCATCTCCAAAACGATCGAGGTAATGGGGGTGAACTATATCAAGCATGGGGACACGGATCGCCAGCATGCTGACTACCCCGATCAGATTATTGTTGGTACTGAAGAAACAACTACCCAGCAGACGCGTGGAATCTATTTTGAAGATGCTTCGTTGGCTCATCAGCCTCCTATGGAAAATGGCTCGTCTGGAGGCAATGCGGAGTCCGGTTGGCGCCACTATGCGGAGCGTGACTACGCGGCTGGTATTTTTTACTGGACTGGCTTCGATTATCGTGGCGAGCCGACACCCTACGGCTGGCCTGCAGTCGTATCCCAGTTTGGAATACTCGATATTTGCGGATTTCCAAAGGATGGCTATTATTACTTGAAGTCCTGGTGGACCGACGAACCCGTTTTGCATATCTTTCCGCATTGGAATTGGTCAGGCAAGGAAGGCGAGACGATCGAGGTACGGGCTCATAGCAATTGCGAAGAGGTGGAGCTCTTTCTTAATGGAGTTTCGCAAGGGCGAAAAACGATGCGCAAGAACGACCATCTCGCTTGGGATGTGGTGTACGAGCCCGGCGAACTTGAGGCTCGAGGCTATAAGGGCGGAAAGCAGACGTTATCTAAGGTGGTCGTGACGACAGGGGCTTCGTCTTCGGTTGAGCTCGTCGCAAATCGCCAAAGCATTGCGGCGGACGGACAAGATGTCGCTGTCATAGAAATGCGGATACTTGATGCCGACGGGTCGATTGTCCCGACCGCGAACGATCAAGCGCATTTCTCGATAACCGGTCCGGGGAAGATTATTGGAGTGGGTAACGGAAACCCAAGCTCGCACGAGCCTGACCAGTATCATGCGAAGGTTGCGACGGTAAAGCTGGGAGAATGGTCAGCTCCACCGGCTGCTGATACGGAATCGCTGGTGGTTTTCGAAGCGCGTTTTGATCGTCCGGATATTTCGGAGGAAGATTCGGCTCAACTATTACTCGGAGCGCTTGGCCGAGAACAGAGACTTATCCTCAACGGAAAAATTCTCTACGAAGGAGCTGACAGGAAGGCGGCTGCGGCTGCGATCGACTATGAGACGCTTACGATCAAGGATACGGATAACGTGCTGCGAATCGAGGCTAAGCCGTTTGTCGATTGGGGGGAGCGCGAAGCGATTGCCCAGAACCACCCCGCCTTGCTTGGCGTGCATAGTTCAGGTGCGGCCTACAAGCGGAAAGCCTTCAGCGGGCTGGCTCAGGTCATCGTGCAGAGCACTGGGGAGGCGGGAGATATCGTTTTGAAGGCAGAGGCAGAGGGGCTGGAGGGCGGCTCGGTTTCGATCGAGGCTCGCGAGTCGAAATAACGCTTGTCTGGTGGGCTGATCTTTTAGGGATCGCCTGACGGGAAAGGTTTGCTGGATCGATTCCCGACTCGGGAATCGACGGGCGACAGTGGGTCGATCATCTCGATCCATCTGCTGAGGCGGTGAGTCGTATTTAGCTTCCCTGCTTTCTTTGGAATGAATTTCTGTAACTCATGTCTTACTATCGGAGTATTTGTTAGACGAAGAACATGACCGGTGGCGTTTCACCGACACCAGCTTGAAATTTGAACCTCTGACAAAGTCCCGATGAAGCGAGCAAGGAGTTTTGGCGTAACATTATTTTCTCTACTATTTATTTGTAGCCAGGTGGTTGGGGGAACTGCCCAGCCGCGAAACTCGAAACTGGCTGATCCGAGTCTCGAGCTGACGCCGCCTATGAGATCGTTTTTGGCGGAGAATCGCATCACTGAGAACCTGAGGCCTTTAGACAAGATGCAGCGAATCTTGGATGGTCTTTATGGTGGAGAAGAAGCGTTTTCGTATGTTGCTCAGGAGACCCTTTCTGCGAGTGAAGCCTTTGAGAAGAGAAGGGGAAACTGCGTTTCCTTTGCCATGCTTTTCGTGTCGCTTGCACGTGAGGTGGGGCTGGATGCCCGGTTTAATCAAATCGACTATTCACCGGTTTGGGAGGAGATAGGCGGTATTCTCGTGGAAACGACTCATATAAACGTGATCGTCTATTCCGCGGGTAGTCAATACGTGGTCGAAAGCCTGCCCGAGTATGCGGAGGTCGCTTCTCGCAGTCGCAATCCTATCCCTGACGAGCGTGTCTTTTCGCACTACTTCAACAACTCCGGTTTGCTGGCGCTCGCCGAAGGCGAGATGTCTCGAGCCTTGGAGCTAATCAAATCCGCCATTGAAACAGATCCTACCAATGGATCAGCGTGGCAGAATCTGGGCCTCTATCGCTTTCGTGAAGGTGATAATCTAGCAGGCGAAGAAGCATTGCTTGAAGCGAGCAAGCAAAACAGTCGCTCGTCGTCGGTTTGTTTTTTGCTGTCCCAGTATTATGAAAAAACGGGAGAAGTCGCCAAGGCAGAAACCTTTGCTCGGCTTGGAGCAAAGCGGTCCAAAAAGAATCCATTTTTTCACTATTATAAATCTCGAGAAGCGCTTGAGGAGGGTGATTTGAAGAAGGCCATAAAGCGGCTCGAAAAAGCCCAGCGGCTTCTTCCCCAGTACGCGAAGTTTCAAGCTGAGCTCGTCAGTCTTCGCCAATTGCTCGATAGTGGAAGGGGGATTGCTCAGACACACCAAGGCGAGACCTCGACGGCAGAGCGTTCTTTGCGGAAGCATTAAGTAGGGACCGTTTGATAAACCAAACCGGGAACGAAGAGCTGGACAAATGGATGCTTAACTGGAAAGCTAAATGATCTCCGAAGGCGGCCTGATGATTCTATTTATAAAGTGATATGTTTTTTGTCTTCCACGATTCCTTACGTTTACCATATGCAAATGAATAGGGAATTTTTCGATTTAGATCTGATAGAGTTTTGTGGTTATCACATAGCCGATCGATTTCTGACTGAAGTTGGCTTCTGATTGTATTGCATAATCAGATAATCTTCTTCATCCCACTTGCATCTGTGCGAGATGCCGCCTTTAGGGGTAGCGATATAGCTTCCGCCCATGTTCCCAGGTCTGTTAGAGTTTCTATCTAAAAAGTTGGCCCAATTGGAGCCAACAACGTAAATGCCGTTCTTTTTAGCGAATCCGCAAATATTTTCCTCAGTCAGGTTGTCGATCGAGTCTTCACCTGTGTTGTGTCGAATGCAACCAGGCCAGAAAACGATGTCAGTCTCCTCGGAAATAAGCGCGACAGCTTCATGATAATTTCGAAATTCCCTGCAAATGACGAAGTCGAATTTGACATCTCTGTATTGGAAACCTTGGCGTCTTTTACCCTTGGCGAAAAACTTTTCCTCGTTTCCCTCTTTAGCGTGAATCTTATCGTCTATAAACGTTGTACCATCAGGAAAGACGGTGAGCATAGAGTTGAGTGGCTTTAGGGATTCATCCTTCGGGAACACCGCTGAACCAAAGGAAATCACGATCCCGGTCGATTTGCTCCATTCCCTTAAGCGATCAGTTGTCTCGTCAATGTGCGCGACGACAAGGGACCTTTCTACTTTCGCAATCCTTCCCGTAAAACCGGTTGTCGCCAATTCTGGTAGCAGAATAATATCTGCTCCGTCTTTGGCAACTGCCTCCATGAGTTGAAACTGTCCGCTGACAGTGTCCGAAAATTCATCTGCGATCTTTGGCTGAATGGACGCTATTTTCATTCTAGGTATGCGGGTTTTATTGTGTTCACTCAATTCAAATGATTAGTGGGCTATATCAGTTGATGGGTTCGGGACTTTCATCGTATTTTTGTCGATAAAGGCTCCGATCTCCCTAAGTGCTTCAGCAGCTTCTGGGAGTGTGGAATACATGGGCCAAACATGCCACATCGATTCCCAGACACTTAGCTTCGCATATCCCTTTGACCCATCGATTTTCTTCTTAAACCTTAAGGAATCATCGAGCCACACTTCATGGTCTCCCACTTGAAGTAGAATAGGGGGAAGGTCTTGAAGCGCGGCAAAGAGCGGGGAAATGTGTTCGTCTGAGAGATCTTGGTCTGCGAAATGTTTGGTCCATGCTATCAACGCTTCGTGGGAAAGACATGGATCAAGGTCATTCCGGCTTTCCATTGAATTGCCCGATAAAGTCATGTCGAAAACTCCAGAAATCGTGAAAGCGCATCTAGGCAGTTTCTTGTTTTCCTTTCTCAGTCGCACCATTGCTGAGATAACGAGACCTCCTCCAGAAGTGTCGCCTCCAAGTATCAACTGACTTTCCCCTGATTTCTCTGTAGTGGAGAGTGATTCAAAGACACGTACCACATCATCGAGCGCGGCGGGGAACTTGTGTTCGGGGGCGAGTCGATACTCGATCATTAGAGCTCGGTAGCCGGTCTCTGCGACAAGTCTTGAGACAAATTCACGGTGGGTGATTATTGCGCCATCAACGAGGCCTCCACCGTGAATGTACAAAATGGTCGAATCTTTGGATCGGACGGATGGAGTCAGCCAGAGGCAAGGGATGCCATCAATTATTTCTGACAGAAGCTCCACATTTGGATGAGTTGATTGAGACTTCGCGTAGTCGATCCAAGCCCTTCGTTCTTCTCCCAGCGACGTGTCGCTTTCGCCAGTCTCCTTGTGAATGTGTTGACGGATCGATTTGCTTTCCTCGCTTGGCATTGTTCTTCTTTAGATACTAGGTTTGAGTTTGGATCAGCGGGCAATTTTAAATTATTCGAAAAGGAATGTTTATCTATCTACTCAAGTCGAAGGTTTCATTCCGCGTATTTGAATATAGTTTCTACAAAGGCCGTGCACAAACCTTCGTTTTCCATGATCTTTGCAAAGGTTTTCGGGTTTCGATCTGAGCGAGCTTCAGCTTTTCGTACTATTTGCTTTGGGTCTAGTGCTTCGAAGCTCGCTTCGATTTTAGTATTGCAGGATTAAGGCGATGGTTGGGTTGGTAGAGGATAACCTTCTCTCCAGTGCCTCGGAGCTCGCCTAGGGGAATCTTTGCTTTCATGTATTATCCATGCCGGTGAAAGGTGAGGTCATCGTTACGTTTGGCTGGTTTGTTGCGAAGTGTTTTGGGGTCTTAGTATCCATATTGGGCCGGCCCAGTCTCCAATACCGTTTTCGATTCTTTCGTTTTGAATTTGCGGAAATTCAGAAATGACTGAATCCCAAAACCGAATGGCTCTTGAGTTGTTTTTAAGCGCCCGAATTTCCCATGAGCCTGCAAATCGAGCAAGGATTTCGATGGCGACTTTTCGGCCAATTCCTTTTCGTCGGTATTTTCTGAGGATGAAGAAATCGGCAATCGAGTGATCAATATTCGTTGAATAGACGAATTTGTTTACGAAGACGAAACCAGCGAATTTTCCGTTTACGCGAACGAGAAACGGATGTCTGCCAGTCTCTGTCCAATACTGATCGAGGTAATTGTATCCAAATTCTCCAGCTTCGTTGAGATCGGAGTCCTCGTATTCGCTGAAATCATAGGCATAAAGCTCCAGCATGTTTCTAAGTATGGATTTTTGTTCAAATTGCGCTGGTTGTATTTCGATCATATTCTTAAGGGCGCTTATTTGGACTTATCGATCTCTAGCCATTCGAGTATTTTTTGAATGCTTGGCTGGTAGTCGTTCTCGGTGTCGATTTCGAGAGTTGGACATGAGAAATCCGGTTTTTGGTAATCAATTGTTAGGGTAGCTTTTCCAGTTTCTTGGTTGTCTCCGTGGAAACGTTCTTTCGAAAGATCAGATAAGGCGCGTTTGAGGTGTCGCGTGGCACACACTTCAGGCTTGGGATCGCTAACAAGTAGTCGGAGATGACTGATTTGTATCCATTCAGGTATGACTATGTTCCATACTTTGTGTTGAAAGGCAGCTTCTGCGACTACTGAAACTCCTGAGTCGAGGAGGAGGCGCACTGATTTGAAGAACGCTTCTGTCGCGATCCAGTTCGAGTCGTCCGGCAGGGCATTGTGGCTTAGTCCTGTGGAGACGACGTATCCTTCCTTTATGGAATCGCGGGAAACAACAGGAAGATGAAGTAGCTCGCCGAGTTTTTGGGAAAGGGTTGTTTTTCCGGATCCGGGTCGTCCGGTAATGATGATGCAATAGGGTTTTTCGTGAGATGAACGTGCCTGACACGATGCTAGGTTTTGTTGGTTCATTCCGTTTTGGACCAAGGAGATGATCTTAGAGCTTAAGCCACTACTTTCGTCGAGTGTTTTGGTGGTTCGGTTTCGTAGTAAAGGGGAGTCAACTGAAAGGGTGGCTGTTGGTTGAGGCGAACGATTACCCCATTATTTTAATTACCCCACTTGAAATGCTAATCACTTGCGCTTGCTGGGCCGCCGTCAAAACGTCTTGCATTTCGTGATAGGACAATTCCCAGTCCAATGCTCTTTTTTTCATTTTTTCGTTTAGCTCGGAAATGGAGATTTCGTCTTTGTCGTGGTTTGCTAGTTCGAAGAGCAATGCTGACTCATGCGGATGGATCGATCTTCGTTCCTTCATTAATGCTGCGGCGATGAATGATGTGGCTGACACAAGAGCTACTGCTAGTGAGCCGATCTCCATTCTGTTAAGTGCGAGTATCACCGTTAGCACTAGCCCTACGGTTCCGATAGTTGATAGATAGGTTTTCATTTTAGTTTGAGAAAACGTGCAGTAGCTTCATGGATTTGCAGTTTTTTTGGAGTAGAAGTTCGGTTGCTTTGTTGTGATTATGACTGGATGGGTTTTTCGAAATTTCGTAGAATGCAGGGCTAAGGGTCTGCTATCAAGCGATTGTGGTAATAAAAGAGTCAATTGGTTTAAGGTATCAATCTGAACTCCACTCTATGACTGACTTGGACTGGAATCGATTTCCCATCCACTTTTGGCATCTCGAACTCCCATTTTCGATAGGCTCTGAGGACTGAACGTTCGAAAAAGTATCCACGTGGTTTGGAGTCTGTGACCTTGAGGTCCTCTACCGTTCCTGTTTGATCTATCGAAACGTTTATAATAACATAGCCCTCGATGCCACTGCTTAGAGCTTTTGAGGGGTACTCTGGATCGATCAGTTTAGTGGGTTTCGGTAATCCCGTGAATTTTATAGTGAATGACGATATTTGATCCCCTTCGATCTCGATAGTGTAGACAACTCTCAGAGGGCCTTCCCATAAGATTCCCCCATGGAGCTCGATGATATCTGAGGGATTTCTGTTTCGAATTCGATCTGGCAAATAGCTGTTTAATGAATCTATTTCGAACGGTGCTTGATCGTAAAATTCAGCGGAAAGGATTCCGTGCTTATCAGCAGTAGCTTTTACGAATGTGTAGTCTTCGACTGTTCTGCCAAAGATTGGTAGGCATATAAAACAGAGTATGGTTATGGAAATCGAGATTTTCATATTCTATCTATTTCCAAGGCCGAGTTGTTTGCGAACTCCACTGTTAAGTGCTGATCGGAGTTGGGTTGGAGGAATGAGGTGATGATTCGTTTCTTTCTGGAGCCTTTGCTTCGTAAATATATATTCTGATTAGATTTCTCGACACGCTTTTCATCAAAATCTCGGTTTCCTTGCAGAAATGTTCGTAGAACTCCAGTTCTCCTTCTTTTTTGAATTCTTCTTCTAGTTCGCGAATGGCTCTGTGAGCGCGTTTCCAATAGTTACGTTCCTCTGTCGTGTAATTATGGTGTGAATACTTCATTCCGCCTTTCTTGAATGCAATGGCGAGCTGAGTTTTATCTGGTAACAACGAAGTTCTCTCTTCCTCTGAATCGACTGTTTGAGTCCAAAAGACAACTAAGGTACCGTTGGGTTTGAGTAGAGGGTGTAACTTCGTTATCAAAGCATCTAAATCTTTACTGAAGTATAGAGTATCCACCGAGTAGATGATATCGAACATTGAAAGATCGTTTGGTGCTTTGTCGAAATCCGCGATTGATGCGGAGATTTTATCTCCGAATGCATATTTGGCTTGTTCAATGAATTCTGGAGAAGCGTCAATTCCAGTTACCTCTGCTTCGGTTTCTTTAGATAGTGTATGTGCTATTTTTCCAACACCGCACCCTAGGTCTAGAATGGTAGGATTATTTTTTTCTTTGATCAATCGCCTCAAGTGTTCGAATTGATTCCCAGTGATCATGCTAAGCTGACCAAGATCAATTCCGTTCGCTCTCTCTTTGAGGAGCCTATGCGCTTTGCTTTTTAATAGTTTCATACTTGATCGAATATCAACGGTTGACGATATCAGGCATCGGGGATTGGCGAGTTCGAAAATAGAATCTCTTTGGGGAAGCTTACTGCCAAATCTGGCATAGAATCTTCATCGAAATATTCTAGTCGTACTGTTTCAGAATCCAATAGGGAGCTTGCGATTCTTGTTTCACCACATCGAAAGAGAAAAACACAATATTCTACCTTGTCGCCGTTAGGGTAAGTGTGTCTGAACCTCGAACCGCCGAAGGAACTCGCGAGTGTGAGAGTCGCTGCTTCTAGTCCGGTTTCTTCCTTTAGTTCCCTCCTTGCTGCCTTCTCAGGAGATTCGCCTAGTTCGATGGCGCCAGCTGGAAGACTCCATGTTCCGTCTTGCTTCCTTTGCAAAAGAAGGCGTCCATCCGAATCATGAACTACGCAAGCAACCGCTGGAATCAGTAGTAAACTATTTCCTATAGATTTCCGCAGGTTTTTGTAGTAGTCCGAGATCATTGTTTCTTGTTGTACGTCAAAGACTCAAGCGTGGGTAGATCTCGAATTCTGACCCATTTTTGTAAGGAACGTTTGCTCATGAATCATTGTCTTTAATCCAGAATTTTTTCTCTCCATCATCGTTTTCGCTTTGTGTATCGATTTGTTGGAAGCGTCTTTGTAGTTGATGAACTCGACCCGTTTCACTATCTATGGAATTTGAGGTTAGGTTGTAGCGCCTGGACCGCTGTTTTGAATCGCGGCTGATCTCCTATCGATGAACAAAGCCTCGTCCGTAAATAGAGTAGTCGTATATGTTGTTAGATTCTGTAGATCCTTAATTTCGAAATGGGAAAACCGTTTTCTAACGCGCTTTTTGCCGCCCTAAGGTTGGTACAATATTGGGATAATTCACGTGGGCGTTTATTTCGCTTGGCGGATTTGGGATCCGTAGAAGCTGCAGATTTGTGTAAGAGTTTGCAAGTAGCAACTTGAGGGCTTTGGCGGTAGCTGAGTACGAAAAAGCGCTAGGCGGGGGTCGCCTAGCGCTTGATGAACGAGACTTTACTTCGCTGTCGTTTTATTAAACAGCGGTATGAAGTAAATTGGGTGTAGTGGTTGTTTGGCTACAGAGGTGGTCGATAATGTCGTTCGCGTTGTAGTCGTCCTTGCCGTTGAGGAAGCGGGGGAGGTCGCGGATCATGCCGGAGGTGATGAGGGGGAGTTCGAGTCCGCCTCCGAGACGCATGGCGTGCGGGTAGCCGGCCGTGGCGAGGAGTCCGTTGCAGAGGCAGCGTCTGCCTTCGCAGTCGGCGGGGTCGCCGCCTTTGCGGACGTAGTCGGCTTCGGGCTCGGCGGCGCAGCGCCAGCCGACTTGTCCGTCTTCTTTTTGGTAGGCGGTGCGGAGGTAGCCGTGGGCGCAGGCTTGGCGTTGGCGGATGGCGGGGTCGCGTCCGCCTTCGGTGCCGGGGAGGTCGAGGGTTTTGAAGGGATAGCCGGTGGGCGAGCCGCGGCCTTCGGTGCGGGTTTCGACTTCGCCTGCGATTGCGTAGGCGATGGCGCGGCGGCGTATGCTGTCGTTCATGCCGGAGTCTGAGCAGAAGGCGAAGGCGGTGCCGACTTGGATGCCGACGGCGCCGAGTTCTTGGGCTTGGGCGAGGGAATCGGGGTCGTCTTTGCCTCCGGCGAGCCAGAAAGGCAGCCCGAGAGATTTGACGCGGTCGAGGTCGACTTGGTCTTTGGGGCCGTAGACGGGGTCTTGGTGAGACTCGTATTTCCAGCCGCGGGGGCCGGCGTTGTGTCCGCCGGCGATGGGACCTTCGACGATGAAGCCGTCGACTCCGCCGGAACGGGCGAGGGACATGGCGAGGACGTGGGAGCTGATGATGGCGAGGAATTGGGGGCGGTTGAGGGCGGGGAGGTCGGCCTCGACGACGGAGGGGTCGAAGGGAATATCGGCTGCGGGGCCGTCTTCGACAGTGAGGCGCAGGGAGCAGGTCTCGTGTTGGCAGAGCTGGTCCATGAGACCGGGGATGTCGCGGGGGATGCCGGCGCCCATGAGGACAGTGTCGACGCCTGCAAGGAGGGCTCCGTAGAGGATGGGTAGAGTGGGCGCCTGGATTTTTTCGAGCAGGTTGATGCCGATGGGGCCTTTGGCTTTTTGCTTGGCGAGCCAGACTTCGCAGAAGGAAGAGAAGGTGGCGAGTTCGAGGAGGGCCTTGGGCGGGCTGATGCTGAACATGGGGACTGGCTTGTAGGAGCCGGGGTTTTTGAGGCCGTCGGGCTTGAACCAGCGCTGGAGGACTCGGGTGGCGAGGCTTTGGTCGGGGAAGGCTTCGGCGGCTTCGCGGATGGAGCCGTCGGCATCGCCTTCTTGGAGGCGGCAGGCTACGACGCGGTCTATGGCGGTGCCGGAGACGACTCCGAGGTGCCCGCGGCTGGCGACTGCTCGGGCGAGGCGCCAGCTGGAAATTGCGATCCCCATGCCGCCTTGAATGAGGCGTGGCAGCGGGGTTTGGGACAGATCTGTTACCATGGGGCAGAGACTGTAGGTCGGGGCACGCTAATACAGTGAATAAAAGACAAACGGGTAATTATTAGCGGGAGGAATGGGGGTGAGTAGTGAGTGGTGAGTGGGAGTAGGAGTGGGGAGGTGGAGGGAAAGCGTTGATCGAGCTGAGCTGGTTCGCATAGGCGGTTGGGTTCAATTAGGTAATAGTTTTCGGGTCGTTTACTTTTGGGTAATGGGTAGGATGAGCGGGATGAGGAAGATGATGAGACCGATGGCGAGGCCAACGTAGCCTAGCTTGGCGGTGGCGGACTTGAGGGCGTTTTTGAGCCAGCCCCAGTGGAGGGCGAGGTGGAGGAGGACGAGGGCGGCCATGGCGAGTCCGACGTAGAAGTGGAGTTCGCCCCATTCGTGGCGGGTCATCCCGAGCATGCTGAGGCCGTGGCCTCCGCGGCTGCCTGGAGGGAGTCGTGTTTCGAGGGCAAGGCCGCTGCCGAGCAGGAAGGCGCCTCCGCAGAAGAGGAGGTAGTTTATGAGGCGGGGCAGGGCGAGGCGAAGCGTTTTGTTGCGTTTCATACAGACTGATACGTTGCGGGGGCGGCGATCGATGAGTCTGTTTTGTTTGGGGCTTTATTTAGCAATAGGTCGAATTGGCTTGTTAACGCGCCCTAATTTGAGGGTGGCTGAATTCGTGAATTACTGGGGGAAAACCTGAAGCTGAGCTTTGGGCTAGGCAATTTGCCTCAGGACTGTTTTACTCGTTTTTAGCGTTTCGGCTTTTCCTTTCGAAGCGCTGTTCTTTCTGCCTAATCCTTATCCTCGCTGCCGATTATGAGACTGCTCGATTCTGTCCGTGCCCCGTTGCTTTGTGTTGTTTTAGCTTTGTTCGCGTCTTCAGCTCGGGCGGATTTCGAGACGTTTGCGATTGGGAGCGCGATCGATACGCTGGACCACTTTATGCAGGCGGGGGTGGATCGGAATCCGAGTCGCGGGGCGATTTTGATGGAGTCTTTCGAGGTCGACGAGCGGCGGACGGAGTACGAGACGCGACGGCTGTATCGGAGGGAGCGGGATTTACTGGCGGGCTATGTGTCGATCTCGAGCGACATTTATGGATATGAGATCGAGAAGAGTTTGTTTGGGACGAGCGTCGAGGTGGAGGGCGGTATCGAGACGGAGGAGGGGCTGACGGCGGAGTTTAGGGCTAGGGTGGTTTACCGGGGGAATCGCTGGTTGATCGCGCATCTGGAGATTGAGTAGTGAGTGGTGAGTTTGGGGAAATGGGGGATTTCGGGGAGTGGGCTTGCTTTATAAATTGAAAAGCTAGCTTGGGTGAATTGTGATGGGGACGTATCTGGTGAATTGCCGCGTTTTGGCAGTTGCCATCGTTTAACTCCTGTACCCTAAAATGAATACATCGCTTATTACGATCGCTGGCATCGGCCCTTCTGCGGCTGCCATCCTCGCGAAAAATGGATACGCTTGCGTTGAGGACATTGCGAAGAGCGATGTCGAGACGCTTTGCGAAGTGCCGGGTTTCGGTCCGGTACGGGCTGAAAATGTGATCGCCGCGGCGCGGGCGATTGCGCCGCTTGCCAAGGCCAATAAGGCCAATAAGGCCAAGGGCGGACCGAGCAAGCCTAAGAAGGCAAAGGTGGAGAAGGCCTCAAAGTCGAAGAAGGCAAAGGTGGAGAAGGCCTCAAAGTCGAAGAAGGCAAAGGTGGAGAAGGCCTCAAAGTCGAAGAAGGAGAAGGCTCCGAAATCGAAGAAGGGGAAGTCAGACAAAAAGAAGAAAAAGGGGAAGAAAGGCGGAAAGTCCGCCAAGTCTTCCAAGCAAAAGAAGAAGTCGAAGAAAAAGTCCGTTAAGAAATAGGGACGAGTTCTGGGGCGGCTACTTCACTTTTCCGGCTTCGTTTTCGAGAAGGACGTTTGAGACGACTGCGGTGTCGGAGGTGACTGGCAGGTGTGAGGTGAAGGCGATGCCGACGTAGAATGGGCCGTCGAGGCTGAGCTCAGCGGGTTTGCCGACTTGTTTGAGGGGACCGCCATTTTCGGTTGCCCAAAGAGTGAATTGATCGCCTTTTTTCTGGATGCCGAGGCGGACTGGCTTGCCTTTGGCGGGGACGTTGCTGGCGGAGGCTTCGACGCGGAGGTTTTCGTAGATGTCGGCTCCTTTGTCGGGGCGGGTGGCGAGGTGGACGAGGCCGACGCCGTGGAGGGCTACCATGATTTCCTTGGCATCGTCATCGAGTTCCTGGCGGAAGATGAGCACGACTTTGCGGTCGCCGTAGCCGTCGGGATTTGGAAATTCGATGTCGGCTGCTAGGGAGACGTCGCCTTCCATGCGTTTCCAGAGGTAGCGAAACTCGTCGCGGAAGTACCAGATGTTATATCCGGCGGAGTCGATGGTGTAGGATCCGGTTTCGGCGTCGTAGCTAGCGGAGCCGGGGACGAGCGGGCCGCCGACGTCGGACTGGCCTTGGAAGATGCCGATGGGTTCGTCGAAGTTGACGGTGGGGCGGTGGAAGCCGGCGGGAGGCGGGACTTGCTGGTGGGTGGCTGAGCCTGGCTGAGCCCAGTCGGGGGCTTGGGGAGTGGCGGCATGGAGCAGCATTGCGGCGGCTAAAGCTGAGAAGGAAAGGAGCGGGGTACGGAGGGTATTTCGCATAGGGGGCCGAATTTGGCAGGTAGTAGCCTCGAGGGGAATCCGAAAGCGTGGCTAGGGATGCGCAAATCTGCTAATGCGTAAGACTAGGGCTTTGGGCGCTTGGCAGGCAGGTCCGAGACCTTTTGGCGAACGGGAATGCTGGTGGGCGCGTGTATTGGGTTTTTGGTTACGTGTCTGTGGGTGGTTTTAGGGATCAAATGGGTTATGGGGCTGTTTTCTGTGGAGGGGCCGTTGATTTGTATAAAATCTACGTCTTGTATCAATGAAGTTGATAAACGTACCTAATGATTGTTTTGTCTTTTATCATTTGTTAGTGGCGAATTTATAGTTTTTATTAAAAAAACCGATACCCCTTTGAAGGACTTTCCCCACGTAATGGCATGAAGCGCCGGTCTGTGCCTTATGATTCCCCCCCCAGCGACAATGGCCAATATTCTACTAGTTGATTCAGACGAGATTGCTCAGCGAGCCATGAAAGGCATTCTGGGGCGAGGGGATCATCGTTTCGTAGCGGTAGATTCAGTTGCCGAGGCGTGGAATTTCATTCGTCGCAACGTGAAGGTGGATCTTGTGATATTGGAGTTGAAGCTGAAGGGCGAAGGGGGGCTGCAGCTGATTCAGCGTCTGAAGGCGGACTGTTTTTTGAGTTCGATTCCTATGGTTGTCTACACGGCGCACGCTGACCGCGAGAGCGTGAAGACGGTGCTGCAGATCAAGGTGCAGAACTTTCTTCTCAAGCCTTACCGGGAGGAGGCGGTTTACGCGGAGATTTCGCGGTCTAAGGAGAATCCGTGGCGATTGAAGCTTTTCGAGAGCGCGAAGTCTTTTTGCGCCCGGACAAATCTTCCTGAGGAGAAGTTTCGGCGGATGCTGGTGGGTATGTGCGCGACTCTTGAAGCGTCGAAGGAGGTTTTGGTCGGGCTTACGAAGAAGCAGGAGATCGAGCCAATCGAGAAGGAGCTCGATAGGCTCTCAAAGCTCGCTCGAATGGTGGGGGCGCATGGGATTGTCGCTTGTGTGCAAGAGTTGAAGGCGAAGGTTAAGACGGTCGACTGGCCTGGGTTTGAGGCGAATTTGGAGGCTTTGGATTTCGCGGCTGGTCTTTTGTTTAACCATCTCAAGCCGTCGCATTGTCCTGAGGATTTTCTTTCGGAGGCTGAGATCAACAGCGAGAAGGAGGCGCGGGAACGAGCCTTGTGGGAAAACGCGGCGTCGGAAGAGCGTTGTCCGGTAATTGGCTGGGAGCAGCTTCAGCGTGAAATCGACAAGCTATCGGATTGTCCGATCGTGGATTCTATCGCCGCTGGTTTTCAGATGTCGGCGACGGGGCATCCGACCTCCTTGAGTCCGCTTCTGGATCTGGTGAGAAAGGATCCGGGGCTGACGGCTCAGATCTTGATGTCGGCGAACAAGCTTAAGAAGAAGGATAAGGAAGAGGGGGATTCCGCTATCGAAGAATCGCGTATGGCGGTGGGGCTGCTCGGGGAGAATCGCTTAGCGTCTTTGGCTGCCGGTTTCGTAACGGTGGAGGAGCGGATGTTTGATGCGCCGCCGCACGCGAGTTGGGCGAATTTCCGTATGTTTCAGTTGGGTACGGCTCGCTTGGCTCAGTTTGTCTGCAAGTATCTGGAGATGCCGAATCTCGAAGCTGCAGCTTACACTGGCGGGCTTCTGCATGACTTGGGTAAGATTTTGTTGATTCATCTGCATCCGTTCGCGTTTCAGGCGATTCTGCAGTACGCGCTGCAGACGGGGGTGAAGCTGGAGACGGCGGAGCGCTTTTTCATTGGGGCGAGCACGCAGGAGATGGCTATCTATTTTGCGGAGAAGCACGGCTTGCCGCGTCGTTTCACCAATGTGTTGCGGTGGATGCATGATCCGGAGGACGCGACTGAAGACGCGGAGCTGGTGGCGCTCGTTTCTCTGGCTCGAGATCTGTGTCGCCACAATCATGTGGGTTTTGCCGGTGATACGCCTCAGGACAATGCTATCAGTTTGGCGGATACGCCCGAGTGGCGAGTGTTGCGCAGTCGTGTTTACCTGAATTTCGATCTGAAGAAGTTTGAACTGCAGGCCCATCGCGAGTGTCTTGAGCTCAAGCGTGAATTGCTTGGATTGGTATCGAAAAACGATCAGTAAATACTGCAGTCAAAGTGACTGTCCAAGAGTTGTTCGAGCGTGCTTTGGCCTATCTCTGATTGGCCTTGTCGATTAGTATCAGCTATTTGAGTACAAACCCTAAGTCTATCCAACCTATGAAAAAGTTATCTCTGTTGTTGCTCGCATTTGTAGCATTGTCTGTTCAGGGCGTCTCCGCCGCGCATCATGAAGGGGAGGATTATCTCCTGAAGTCAGTCTTGCTGCAGAAGCAGGATTTTTCAACGGGTCGCCTTATTGAATTGGCGAATGCGTTTTCCGAGGAAGGTTACGACTGGCAGCCCGCTGAGGGAATACGCTCGGTGAAGGACGCCGTCCTGCATGTTGCGGCTGGTAATTATTTTCTTGCTACGAAGCTAGGCGCTACGCTTCCGGAAGGGATTGAGCCGTTCAGTCTTGAGAAGACGATTGAAACGAAGGCCGAGGCGATTGCGACTTTGGAGGCTTCGGTTGAGTTTGCTCGGAAGACGGTTGTGGGACTTTCCGAGTCCGAGCTTGAGGAGAAGTCGGATTTTTTTGGTAACGAGGTGAACAAGCTCTTTATTCTGCTGCAGTGGAGTGATCACACGAATGAGCATTTGGGGCAGCTGATCGCTTATGCGCGCTCATCCGGAGTGGTTCCGCCTTGGAGCCAGTAAGGAGTAGTGAGTAGTGGTTGGTGAATTGACGGGGGTGAGTTTTGCTGGGAGGTTTAGGATGGTTTGGGGTGGGTGAACTCGCTTTCGTTCCACTTGATTTCGTGCGGATCGAAGCCGCAGGCTAGGGTGGGCTTTATGATATCGAAATAAGGGGAGAGGTCGAAGTCTCCGGGGGCGAAGAGACTGTGGTGCCGGATATGGGCTTGCTCTTCGTAGACGATGGTGCCGTGGGGCGTGCGTTCTCCGTCGACTCGGAATTCCGGTAGGATGGGGTACTTGATGGTGTGAAAGGTTTCGGCGATGAGGGAGGAGCAGATGGCGCGGGTAGGATCCCCGCTTCCGATGGCGAGGAGCTTGCGTCTCCATTTGTTGGGTACGGGCGGTTTTTGGATAAGGTAGCGGGCGAGATCGAATATGTTCTTGAGATCGTAGCTGTTGCCAAGCCGGGTCATGGAATAGGCGATGAGGGAGTCGATCTCGGCGCTTGAAAGTCCGGAGGGGCGGCAGATGCGGGTGTGTGTGTCGGCGTAGATATTGAGTGGCGACAGGCGCACGCCGTCGATGATGTCGGCTTCGAGCAAGGTCTTCGATGCGGGGTTTTCGGGATCTTCATCAACGGCGTCGCCGATGTAGAGAGCGGCGTGCGACCAGGTGGACTGGGTTAGGTACTTGATGGCGATGCTGAAGCGGCTGCGGCCTTCGACGAGGAGCACGTCTCCTTTTTTCAGGGTTTTGGCGAGCTCGTTAACTGAGCAGGTGGCGACGCGTACGCCGCGTTGGCTAGGTTGTGAGAGGTAGCTGGCCAGCTTTCGGCCAATGGAGCGAGTGAAGGGTAGGGGCACGGGATGAGGATTCAGGATTGTTGAGCTGGAATCAAGCGGACAATACGTGTAAAGGGGTTGGATCGGGCTATGCTTCGTGTAGGGAGATTTTGGCGACGCGTCGAACGTAGTAGTGTACGCGTTTGAGATTGCCTATCAGGTCGGATTCGAGGCGGAAGAGTTCCATGCGTGTGAGTTCTCGGCCGACGAGTCGCGTTTGGAGATCGCGTTCCGCGGTTTCGGCGAGTTTGTTGTAGGCCTCTTTTGCGGCGAGGAGCTTTTTGATGTCGTCCGGGTCGCGGTTGGTGGTTACCAGCATGGCGAGACGCATGTTTTTAAGGAGTTCCTGATGGAGGCTTAAAAGGGCCTTCTTCGTGGCGTCGCTGATCACGAGTCCGGTTCGCAGGCGGTCGTGTCCGAGGGGTAGGATATGGTTGTCTAGGGTGTCGCCGATGTTTTCCCATGTATTGACGAGAGTGATCACTTCGTGAATGGCGGCTTGGTCGCGCTTCTCGAGTTTGGTGGCGTCGATTTTGGCGAGGTAGTTGAGGATCTCGGTTTGCAGGTCGTCGACTTCGTCGTCGCATTTGGCGAGCTCGTTAAGTCTGGAGGCGTCACTGCTGATGGCGGCGATTGGGATTTCTTCGGACATTTTAAGGGCAATCGCGGCGAGGCGTCCGGTTTCGAGTCGGGCGCGGTCGATAGCGAGCGACGGTGTATCGAGAAAGAGGGGGTCGAGGTAGATCGGCTTCGAGGCGTTTTGTGGTCTGTGTATTTTATCTGGCACTACGCGGTAGGCGAGTCGGGCGAGCGGTCCGGCGAATCCGATGAAAATGAGGAGATTGATTACGTTGAAGACGGTGTGGGCGATCGCGATCTTTCGTCCAAGGGAGTGATCGCCTAGGAGGGAGTCCGCCAGATACTGGCTCGCTTCGGAAAGCTGTGGAATGAAGGCGACCCAGAGGGCGACGCCAACGGTATTGAACACGACATGGATGAAGACGATTCGCCATGCGGCGGGCGGGCGTCCGAGGGCTGCGAGGGCGGCGGTGATGCAGGTGCCGATATTTGCTCCGAAGGCGATGGAGATGGCTCCTTCTAGGGGGAGCAGTCCTTGGTTTGCGAATACCATGGCGAGCCCGATTGTCGCGGCGGAGCTTTGTACGATAGCGGTAAAGGCGAGCCCGATGAGAATGCCCCATAAGGGAGAGTCGATGGTTTGCATCGCGTCCAGAAAGGGTTGGTAGGTTCGCAGCGGGCGGGTGGCGTCTCCCATCTCCTGCATGCCGAAGAAAATGGCTCCGAGCCCGAGGATGAGCATGCCAACTTGAGAGAGGCGCTCGTATTTTTTGATGAAGGAGAGGACGAGGCCGAGGGCGAGGAGGGGGGCGCCCGCTTCGGCGATTTTGAATGCGATGATTTGAGCGGTGACGGTGGAGCCGACATTTGCTCCGAAGATGACGCCGACGCTTTGGGCGGCGGTGATGAGTCCGACTGAGGAGAAGCCGACGAGCAGGACAGTGGTGACTGAAGAGGATTGGACAGTGGCGGTGATGGCGATGCCGCTGAGGGTCGCGGTGAAGCGGTTTTTGGTGAAGGCTCCGAGCAGGGCTTTCATGCGGGCTCCGGCGAGGTTGTTGAGGGCCTGGGTCATGAGGGACATGCCCAGAATGAAAATGGCTAGACCGCCGAGGAGGGAGATGAGGATAGAGCCGATATTGGGGGAATTCATGAAAGCAATAGTTGAAGGGGGTGGTTGGATGAGCGGGGAGCAGCCTGTTCTCAAATGATACGGCAGGGAGGATTTTTCAAGCGGCGACTGTGCGCGGATGCGTCTTGCGGTGAGCTAGACGCAAAAAAATCGCGCCGGGCGGGGCGCGATTGGTGGTGCGGTGGTGATTCGCCGATGAGATGGTCTCTTCGGGTCTCTTTATTGATCGTCCGAGAGGCGAATGCGATAGAGGGAGGAACGGGCGGTGATGTAGAGGTCCTTTTTGTCTGGACCGCCGAAGACCAGGGTGGCGGGGCGTTCAGGGACGCGGATCGTCTCGAGTTTTTTGCCGTCGGGATCGAAAACGTGGATTTGTCCGGCTGCGATGAATACGTTTCCAGCGGAATCGACTGCGAGGTCGAGCTCTCCTTCTTCTGCGAAAAGTTTTGGCGAATGGAGGCTGCCGTCGTTGTTTACTGAATACTTCCAGACTTTTTGCCCGAATTCGTCGGCGAGGTAGTAGGGGTGACCTGGGACGGCTGGTCGGAGCGTAAAGCCGCGCCGAAGGGTTTCGAGGCCGGTGACATAGGTTCGACCGTCGAGTGCGGGGTAGTGCAGGGAGGGCGTGGTGGTGGAGGCTTCGAAGAGGTCGTGAGCGTCTCGCCAGCGGTGGCCGGGCAAGAGTGCGGTTTGGTCTGGCCGGGATTTGGCTGCATCTCCCTTCAGGGCGACGATGAGGCTGTCCTGAGTATTGGGATCTAGAGAGAAAACTTTTTTGGAGGCTGTGAGTATGATCAGATTGTCGTCTTGATCGCAGGCTAGGGCGACTGGGGCTATGGGAGTGTCGCTTACGAGGGAGAGGCGGTCTTCGGTAGCGGACCATTTGTAGATGCGGTGCCAGCGGGAGTCGGAGAAATAGACGTTTCCTCGTGAGTCGGAGGTGGCGGCGTCAATGAACTGGAATCCATCGGCGATCTTTTCGATGCGGGGATCGGGTTCTTGGAGTTGTGAGGGTTCGCTGGATACATGGAGTCGAGCGATTTCGCGGGAACGGATTTCGGCGCCGGAGGTTTCGTCGTAGAGTGTGTTGTCGTAGGAGTATTTGGTGGGGCTGTAGACGTGGATGCCGCGGAAATCGAGATCGTGTGAATTGCGTGTTTTGATGCCGTAGGGGTAGGGCGAGATCATTCGATCGACGCGGTAAAGGTAGGTATTGGCGAAGAGGATGTTGCTTGAATTTTCGATTTCTATGGGAAGAGCGTTGGGGCCTTCGCCGCTTTCTTCCTCGAATTGCATGGCGTAGAATTTCCAATTGGAGACGCCTTGTAGTTGGACTTCGGCGCGGACGTGGTGTTCGGATGAAACTTGATAGACGCGGCCTTCGGTGGACGTATTCGAGATACGCATACCGGATGCGGCGTAGGGGCTCGGCGTCCAAATGTCCTTGAAGGTGCCTCCTCCTCCGTCGGTGACCCAGAGGCTGGTGTATTGGGAGTCCCAGCGACGTTCCAGATTTCCGTCGGCGGTGCGGTTGTCGTTGTAGGTGGGAACGTTTGTGCCGTCGGCGTTGTAGGTGCCGTGTCCACCGTGGAAGCGGACGTCGTTTACGAGGGAATTGGGGCCGGCCATCCACTTGAGAGCGAGAGCGCTGGGGTTTGCTCCACCGGTGTTGAGCCCGATGCCGGTGAGGATATTGGTTCCGTTTTTAGGTGCGGTGAGGAGCGGGATGGGAGGTCCGGAAACGGCGGGGACCGGAGGCAAGAAGCGAGCGAGAGCGGCTTTGTTCGAGGTGTCTATGCCCCAGCGTTTGAGGCGTTCCAGATCGAGCTCCGGAATCTCAGCTTCGCCCATGAATGCGGGAGTATAGTCGCGAATGAAAATCTGGGTGTTGAGAGGGTGAAGGCCGATAAGTACGGTATCTGGCTGGAGCTCGATGGGCTCGCTCACTCGGTAGCGGCCGAGGGGTAGGTAGATCGTCTTATAAGACGCGATGGCGGCTCGGAGGGCTTCGGTGTCGTCGGTCTCGCCGTCTCCGTGGGCTCCGAGATCTTTGATATTCACCCATTCGCGTTGAGGCGGTAGGGCGGGAATGTCAGTCGGCGTGGCGGAGGGTAGCGTATCCAGAGGCTGGATATCGTGAGAAGTGGCGATCTTCGGCTTGCTGTTTAGGGAGTCGATCTGGAGTCCGTGGGTAAAGTCTTTGACGCGATAGACTTCGCTTGGGGCTGGGATTGTTTTTCCGCTTTTACGGAATGAAGCGAGGATGGGAACGTTTTTCGCGAAGACGTTTTGGAGATTGAACTGAGGGCGGGCGTTGTACTCGTCGCTGATGACGAGGGCCGGGCCTGAGATGTTTTCTAAGATAGAATCGGCGAGGTAGAGCTCCTCCGCTCTGTCCGGGTTGACCATGATGGCGGTTGGCGTGTCCTGGATATGGATACGCAGTAGGGTGAGGCCAGCCTCTTCGGTACGAATTGCGGCGACGCGTTGTCCTTCAAAGTGGGAATCGACCATGACGAAAGGCCAGCTAGGGGAAGGCTTGGTGGTGAGGATGCCGTAGTCGCCTCCGAAGAAGCGGCAGTCCTCGATTTCGTTGCCGACTTTTTCGACGCCCGCTTTGCCCGAGCCGATGCGGAAGTCCATGTGGGCGAGGTAGCAGTGTTGGGCGTAGTGGGAGCGCACGCCGATGGCGGCTGGATTGCCGTCGGCAATCTCAATGTCTATGTTGCTTATGGCGCTGTAGAAGGTCCCCGGGTTCGCGTCTCTGATGGGGCGGTCCTCTCGGGGACGATTGCTGGTGAATTGAATCAAGTAACGCTCTTCGCCATGCTGAAAGCCGGGCGTGTTTTCGCCGATGAGGAAGGTCGGTCGATTCTTTCCGAAGCCGATGAGGCGGATGCCTTTCCAGACGTGGAGGGTTTTGGTGAGGCGGTAGCGTCCTTCTGGGACGAAGAGGATGCCGTATTCAGATTTCTCTTGCACGGCGTTGATTGCCATCTGGAGGGCGGCGGTGTCGTCTGCGACGCCATCGCCGACGACGGGGAAGTTTTCAGGCGTCAGGTAGATCGCTTGTGAATCGTCGAGTCTCTCCGTATAGAATGAGTCGTTCGCGTGGGCGATGGTTAGGTGCTGGGCGGCGCAGCAAATTAGGAGGGTTAGCGTGGGTATCAAAGCACTTAGCTTGGGCATCGGAATGCGGGTCGGTTGGGGGTTGGGGTTGAAATCCCGAGTCTTTTTAAGATGCAAATTAGTGCAATCTAATTCGAATGAAGCATTTTTCGTTTTTTGGGTTTAGGGGTTGTTTGGATAGTAAGTTTGAATGAATGTTTTCGTTTTCCGGCGCGTCTCATCAGGGTGTTTCGGTAGAACCTCAGATCTCGCAACTATGTTTAAAAACTCTCAAGAATGGATCTTGCTTCAATGGAGTGGCGCTTCGGGCGCGATCCGTATTTACGGTATTTTGTTTGCATTGCTGGGGTCTGTTTTCCTGGCGGGTTGTTCGACGGGTGAGTCGGCTTTTCGGCAAGGAGATTACGCGGAGGCGGCGCGGGTGTCGGCGGATCGCTTGTCCCGTCAGCCGAAGAGCGAAAAGGCGGCGGAGATTTTTCTGAATGCGTATCCGCAGGCGAGGGCGGAGTGGCTTGAGAGAGCGAAGCAAGCGGAGGGGGACATGGCCGATCCGTTTCGTTGGGAGCGGGTTTTCGCGGCTTACGAGGTATTGAGAGATCTGTCGAATCGAGCGGCCTTGACTCCGTTTGCTGGAAGCAGGGGAATCGTCATCGACTATCACAACGAGGATTTGGAGACAGCCCGCGTGAATACGGTGTCGGCTCGGGTGGCGATTGGAGACGGTCTTGTGGGCACGGGAGATCTTTACGCGGCAAGAGAGGCGTTTGGCCACTATCAGGTTGCGATGGATTTTGCGGGAAGAAGAGAGGATTTGCTGCAGAAACTCGAGGTGGCGAGACGGCAGGGGACGCTTTACGTGGGCGTTGATCCGGTGGTGGCTCAGGAGCACGGAATCAATCCTGACAAGTTAGGCTCGGTTCTGATTATGGAGCTCGAGCGGCATCCGGTCAGCGGCTTTGTTTCCTTTTTGCCCAGCGCGGAATTGGGAGATATCGTGGCCTCTCGGTTTTTGGAGATGTCGATTGGCGAGTTGTCAATCGATAGGGTTGAGGCGGAAGTCGGGCAGCGCGAATATCACCGTGTATTGTCTACGGAACTACAGGATGAGGATGCGGAACCGCGGGAAGTTCGGGCCAAGGTATTCAGGCGCGAGAAGAAGCTGGTGTCATCTTGTCCGGTGCAATTGCGAATATTTGACGGCGAATCGGGTGATGTCGTATTTGTTAGAGAGTTCGATGGACGCAGTGTTTGGTCGGCGCAATGGGATGTGCTTGTTGGGAACAAGAGGGCAGTCGCTGGCGAGGAGCTTCATCTTTCCGAGCCGCCAGATCCGGAACTGGCGGAACTGGCTCAGCGCTTGTCGGAGTCGATCACTGCAGAGGCTCGCGATATGTTGGCTGTGTATTTCGATGAGCGATAGCTACTGTCGCGTCGCGGCATAAAGGCGTGTCGGTTTAGCTGCACTGTGTAGTTGGATGTTAGGTACGCATAGAGTTGAGGAGTCGAGTCTAGCGAATGGTGTCTAGGATTACTGAATACACGAGAGAGACGATGATGAGTGAGGCGAAGATAAGTGTAGTGATCATGGTGTGTGTTGGTTCGAAGGTTTTTGGTGTTGGTTGATGTTGTTGAACCTTCTTAATCATAATGCGTGCCAACTACTGGTGATTGTTTGCTAAGTCACTGTCTGACAGGTTTATAAAATATTTTTGGGATCTCCCGCTTTTTAGGACCCTTCGCTTCCGTCCCGTTTTTGGGATGAGATGAATCCCAGCTCTGGGGCGAATTGAGCTGTAGGGGCTGGATCTATAGTTATAAGGCCAAATAGATTGAGGTATTCGGGTTTGTTACGAGAATCTTTCTGTTTTCACACCCCTTTGCTCTAATTTCCCCAACTATGACTTTATTCAAATGGAAGCTCCGGGCGAAGATCGCCGCAACCGTCGTCGCCGCGCTGATTTCTGGCGATATAGTGTACTCCCAAAACGAACCAATTGATGAGATTATGGGCCTAAAAGACATAGCCACTTTTCCGGTTGGCACCGCGATGAGCACTCGTTGGTACGAGCGTATGCCGGAGTTGGCAGAGGTGCACTTCAAGCACTTCGACAGTGTGACCGCGGGCAATGCGATGAAGATGCACTTTGTGGCGAAGGAAGCGGGCGCCTACGACTTCGGACCGGCGGATCAGATGCTGGAGTTTGCGGAGAGGCATGATCAGCGACTGTTTGGACATACTTTGATTTGGCACAGCGCGACGCCTGATTGGGTGGAGGAGTTGGCCAAGGATCCTGTGGCGCTCGACGCGTTTATGAAGGACTACATCCATACCTATGTGGGCCGCTATAAGGGTAAGGTGGCCGGTTGGGATGTGGTGAACGAGGCGATGAATACGAAAGGTCCTGGGTATCGGGAGTCAGTTTGGTATCAGGCGCTGGGGAAGGATTACATATCTAAGGCTTTCAGGTACGCTCACGAAGCTGATCCGGAGGCGGTGTTGTTTTATAATGACTTTAATATCGAGCGCGACCTGGAGAAGCTCGATACTGCTTTGGGGATGATCGCGGATTTGAAGTCGCAAGGAGTGCCGATAAGCGGGCTTGGGTTTCAGATGCACATCCGCATGGATATACCCGATGAGACGATTGCGGAGGCTTTGCGGAAGGGCGCGGCAATGGGGCTGCAGATTCACCTTTCGGAGGTCGATATCATTTTCAATCGGCACGATGACTCGCGCGGTGGAGGGGAGCAGGTCTATACGGAACTCACCAATGAGATGAGGGAGAAGCAGGCGGAGAAGTATCGGAAGCTCGCGCTGATGTACCGATCGATCGTGCCGGAGGAGCAGCAGTTTGGGATCACCTTTTGGGGGTTTAACGATCGTGGAAGCTGGATCCGGCCGTTTTTCAATATTATGGATTGGCCCTGTCTTTTCGATGAGGAGCTGGAGCCGAAGCCAGCGTATCATGGATTTGCTGAGGGGCTGCAGGCTCCGTTGGAGGATTTCTGAGGGGGCAGGTTTTCAATGGTTATTGTGCCTGAGGGTGAAGGTCTGGGGGGACTAATCTTGGAAATCTAGCGGTGTTCTTGTTTGTCGCAGCTATGGAGATACGCAGCAATTTATGTGAACCAAAGACCGAGCTTTTCGTTGGACTGGTGAGGAAAAAATACAAGGTATAAGTAACCACCCGAAGGGGCGCATGTTTGTACAGGCTACAGCTGTCTGATATGATGTATCGGTAGTTGTTGGTCGGCTACATTTCCAGTTTAAGCGGGGCGGGTATAAGAGCATACTGGAGTTCTTTGTAGACGAGGTTGCGATTCACATGAAGTAAACGTGTGATAATTCGGCGGCGCTTCCCTTCTAAAGCGGGATGAGGATGTGACTCTCCCGCTAGGGATCTTATAGCGAGAAGACTTTGAGGGTGTTCTCGAGCTCGGCTACGTTGGTGGCGCCGCCCATGGCGAAGTCGGGTTTGCCTCCGCCGCGGCCGTCGAGCTTGGCGGTGAGGTCGCGGATGATGTCGCCGGCTTTGTGGCCTGCCTTGACGGCTTCTTGTGATGAGAATGCCACTACGCTGACCTTGCCTTTAACTTCCGCTCCGAGGACGACGACGCCTTCGCCGAGCTTGCCGATGAGGGTGGCTCCGAGTTGACGCAGGGCGTTGGGATCGGAGGCTGTCACCTTGGCGGCTACGAGCTTGAGCCCGTTGGTTTCGGTGGCGGACTTCAGGAGATCGTCGGCGAGGTTGCCGCTGGCTTTTTGCTGGAAGCTTTTGAGCTGCTTCTCGAGCTCGGCGTTGCGAGCGAGAACGATGTCGATCTTCTTGATCAATTCGTTGGGCGCAGTGGAAAGGCTTTTCGATGCGGAAGCGATGGTGGCTTCCATGTCGTTGATATGCGAATACAGGGAGTCGCCGACGATGGCTTCGATACGGCGGGTACCGGCGGCGATGCCGGATTCGCTGGCGATTTTCAGCAGGCCGATTTCGCCGGTGGCGCGTACGTGTGTGCCGCCGCAGAGCTCTATGGAGAAGCCGCCGATGTCGACGACGCGAACGACGTCGCCGTACTTGTCGCCAAAGAAGGCGATGACTTCCTTTGGCTTTTCATTGAAGGGGGTTTCGTACCAATTTACCTTGTTGTTGGCGAGGAGCTGTTCGTTGCAGAGCTTTTCGATGAGGGCGAGCTGCTCGGGTTTGATGGCCTCGAAGTGGGCGAAGTCGAAGCGGAGGCGTTGGTCGTCTACGTAGGAACCGGCTTGGTGAACGTGGGTGCCGAGGACTTTGCGCAGGGCCCAGTGGAGGACGTGGGTCGCGGAGTGGTGGCGCTCGATGGAGCGGCGGCGTTTGACGTCGACGATGAGGTTGGCGTGGTGTCCGAGTATGTTTTCGGCGTCTCCGCTCACTTTGTGGAGGAAGCGTCCGTTGGCGTCCTTGATGGTGTCCAGAACGTCGAAGTGTCGATCTTCGAATTCGATTGATCCGGTGTCGCCGACTTGGCCGCCCATTTCGGCGTAGAAGGGGCTGTGGTTGAAAACTAGATACGAGCTGTTGTTTTCGCCTTTGACGACGTCGATGAGTTCGTCTTCGTCTGCGAGGGTGTTGAACCCAACGAAGCGGGTTGGCTCTGCGTCGTTTTCCCTTTCTGCGATTAGGATCTGTGCGGCTTTCGCTCCGTCCTTTGATTGTTGGCGACGCTTTTCCATCTCGGCTTCGAAGCCAGCGATGTCGACCTTCATATTCCGTTGGCGGGCCATGAGCTGGGTGAGGTCGATTGGGAAACCGTATGTGTCGTAGAGGGTGAATGCGTCCAGGCCGGAGATTTGATCCTGTTCGGAAGCGATTTTATCGAAGAGCTGGATGCCTCGGTCGAGGGTGCGTCCGAAGGCGTCTTCTTCGGATTTGATGATTTTTTGGATGATTTCCTCTTGAGCTTTGAGCTCGGGGAAGACGTGTCCTAGCTGGGCAACTACGATGGGTACGAGCTGGGCGAAGAAGCCGTTTTCGAGGCCGAGCTTGCGTCCGTACATGACGGCGCGGCGGAGGATGCGGCGCAGGACGTAGTTGCGGGATTCGTTGCCGGGGAGAATTCCGTCGGCGATGGAGCAGCTGAGGCAGCGTATGTGGTCGGCCAATACGCGGAAGATGACGTCCTTCATCTCGACTTCGGAGATGTTTTCGAGGTCTTCGGGAAGGGTGCGCTGGTAGGTGTGTCCGGAGAGTTTCTCGAATTCCTGGAAAAGGGTGTCGAAGAGGTCCGAGTTGTAGTTCGAGGGTGGTGTCGAGAAGTCGGTAAAGTTCTTGGACGTGGCCATGATGCCGGCGACGCGCTCGAAGCCCATGCCGGTGTCGACGTGCTGGTTTTTGAGGGGAACGAAGTCGCCTTCGGGCGTGGCGTTGAACTGGATGAATACGAGGTTCCAGATCTCGATGCAGTAAGGGGAGTCGGCGTTGACGAGGGAGCCTTTGGTGTCGCCGGCGGGAGTGAGGTCGATGTGGAGCTCGGAGCAGGGTCCGCAGGGGCCGGTGTCGCCCATCATCCAGAAGTTGTCTTTCTTGTTGCCGTAGATGATGTGGACTTTGGGATCGAGGCCGGCTTTTTCGAAGATGGCCTTCCAGAAGTCGTAGGCTTCCTGGTCGAAGGTTGCGGGGTCGCCTTCACCTGGTTTGTAGACAGTGGCGTAGAGGCGTTCTTTGGGGAATTTCCAGACTTCTGTGATGAGTTCCCAGGCCCATTCGATGGCTTCTTGTTTGAAGTAGTCGCCGATGGACCAGTTTCCGAGCATCTCGAAGAAGGTGTGGTGATAGGTGTCGAGGCCGACGTCTTCGAGGTCGTTGTGCTTACCGCCCGCGCGGATGCATTTCTGGGTATCGGTGATGCGCGGGTTGGCGGATTCGCGTTCGCCGAGGAAGTAGGGGACGAACTGGTTCATGCCTGCGTTTGTGAAGAGCAGGTTCGGCGCGTCCGGCATCAGGGAAGCGGAGGGCACGATGGCGTGCTGCTTGGATGCGAAGAAGTCGAGGAAGGACTGGCGTATTTGGTTGGAAGTCATTGTGATCGGGTTGGGCTTTTTTGCCCACGAATTGGACGAATGGGCACGAATGGATTGGGAATTTGTATTGTCGCTCTAATCGAGCGACTATGTTATTTAATGATTCGTTTCCACTCTAGGGAGTTGGCGTGGCCGAAGTTAATGAGGATTCCGAGTCGGAGGTTGGAAGCTTACAAGTAGTTTAGTACTTGGGATTCTTCTTTGCTGGTTAGCTTCGGAAGGACTTTGAGTTCGACGACAATTTTTTCGTAGGTGATTAAATCTGCGTAGTAGGTTTCGGAAAGGCGGTGGCCTTTGTAATCTACGGTCAGTTCGGGTTGAGCGACGAATGGAAGCTTCTGAATACCGAGTTCATACTCGTAGGCTTCCTGGTAAATGGGCTCTTTGAATTCACTGCCGAGCTCGTTGTAGACTTCGAACGCTGCCCCGATGAGTTTGTAACACTCATCAGGATACAGAACATCTTCATTCGTGTTCATTCGTTCGATTTGTGGGTGGTCTCGCTCTTTACAGTCTTTCAATGATGGCGGCGGCCATTTCTTTGGTGTTGATGGAGGGCTTGCCGAAGGAGATGTCGCCGGTGCGGTGTCCGTCCATGACGGCTTGCTTGACGGCTTTTTCGATCTTTTCGGCGATGTCGTTTAGGCCGAAGCTGTAGCGGAGCATGAGGGCGGCGCTGAGGATCTGGGCGCAGGGGTTGGCAATGCCTTTGCCTGCAATATCGGGCGCGGTGCCGCCGGATGGTTCGTAGAGGCCGAAGGGGAGTCCGTACTGGTTCTTGCCAGTGCCGAGGGAGGCGGAGGAGAGCATGCCGAGGCTGCCGCAGACGATGCCCATCTCGTCGGAGATGATGTCGCCGAACATGTTTTCGGTTACGATGACGTCGAACTGGTTGGGGTCGCGGGCCATTTGCATGGCGGCGTTGTCGACGTACATGTGGCTGAGCTCGATCTCTGGGGCGTGCTTGGCGATGTACTCGGTGGCGGTCTTTCTCCAGAGGACGGAGGTGGTGAGGACGTTTGCCTTGTCGACTGAGCAGATCTTGCCGCCGCGGGCTTTGGCGGAGGCGATGGCGACGTCGAGGATGCGCTCGATCTCTGACTTTTTGTAAACCATCTCGTCGGTGGCTTGAATGTCGCCGTCGGGGAGGGTTTCGGTGCGTTTTGGTCCGAAGTAGATGCCGCCGGTGAGCTCGCGCACGCAGACCATGTCGATGCCTTCGGGGATGCGTTCGGTCTTGAGCGGGGAGGCGTCGGTGAGCTCCTGGTAGAGGAGTCCGGGACGGAGGTTGGCGAAGAGGTTGAAATGCTTGCGGATAGGCAGCAGGGCGGCGCGTTCTGGCTGTTCGGCGGGCGGGAGGTTTTCCCATTTTGGTCCGCCGATGGAGCCGAAGAGGATGGCGTCGGCTTCTTCGCAGATCTTGACGGTGGAGTCGGGCAGGGCCTTGCCTTCGTTGTCGATTCCGGCTCCGCCGACGTGGGCTTCGGTGTAGTCGAGAGTGATGCCTGCGGGCTCGGTAGCGGCTTTTAGGACGTCGAGCGCGACGGTCATAACTTCCGGTCCGATGTAGTCACCGGGGAGAACTGCGAATTTGAGCGTTTTCATGAAGGGGGCCATTGAGGGGGAAAACGCTCTTTTTTAAAGCGAAAACTGCGTGGGTCTCCGCTTCCCTTCGCTCGTGGCGTTTCGCTAGGTGGTACTTTGGAGCAGGTAGCGTGAAAGGGTGTTGATGAGCACGTCTGGACTGAAGGGTTTGGCGAGGTGCTCGTTGGCGCCTGCTTCGGAGGAGCGTAGGTGGTCTTCTCGCATGGCGTAGGCGGATTGGGCGATGATGGGGACGCTTTGGTTGATGGCTCTGATCCTGCGGGCGACTTCGAAGCCGTCTATCTCCGGAATCTTGAGATCTAGAAGAATAAGGTGGATGGATCGCGAGGCGAAGATGTCGAGTGCTTCGCGACCGTTTTCGGCCCAGTGGATGCGCGCTCCGGTGCGTTGAAGCACGCGTTCGATGTACTCGTAGTTTGGCGCTTCGTCCTCGACGACGAGAATGTTGAAATCAGAGAAGTCGGCTTGCGCGGCGCCAGTTTCGGTCGGGAGGCTTGGACTTTTCTGGGGGTAGATTTCTACGGGGTTGAATGGAAACGTTACCTTGAAGGTGGTGCCGAGTCCTGGAGTCGAGTCGACGGTGATGCGACCTTCCATGAGCTGGGTTAGCGTCTGGGTGATGGCGAGTCCGAGGCCGGTGCCGCGGTAGAGCTTTTTGCCTGCCTTGTCGAGTTTGTGGAAGCGGTTGAATATTTGCTGATGCTCTTCTTTGGGGATGCCAATTCCCGTATCCTGCACGATGAATTCGATAGAGGCTTTTTCGAGCATTTCCTTGTCTTGGCTGACGCTGTAGCCGAGATGGATTTCGCCTTCGTCGGTGAACTTTATGGAATTGGAAATGAGGTTCCAGAGGATTTGCTTGAGTCGAAGCGGATCGATGAGGACGAGGGTGGCTCCGCCGACGAGGAAGTGGTCGGGGACATCGCCGGTGAGGCGGAAGTCGACATTATTTTTTTTGTCTTGGCTTAGCGATTCGCGGAAGAGGGCGCCGAGTTCGTCGCAGAGTTCGCCAACGTTGCATGGCTGAGGCGATATTTCGGCTTCGCCTGCTTCGATCGCGGAGAGGTCGAGTATGTCGTCGATGAGCGCCATGAGGGACTTGCTGCTTTGGCGGATGATGTGGTTGAACTGTTCGCGTTCGACGTCGGAAATGTCCTTATTGTCGAGGATGTGGAGGAATCCGATGATGGCGTTCATCGGGGTGCGTATTTCGTGGGACATGTTGGCGAGGAAGGCCGACTTTAGTTTGTCCGAGTGTTCCGCTTTGCTTTTGGCGATTTCGAGTTCCTCGGTTCTCTGGTTTACGGTGCGTTCTAGGATTTCGCCTTGGGACAGGATTTTGGTGTTCGCTTCTTCCAGCCTTCGGTTGGCGCTGAGCAGGTCGGCCGTTCTTTCGCTGACTGCTATTTCGAGGCGTTTGGCTACTTCTTTGATGTTGTTGATGCGCCAGAGCACGAGTATGGCGGGGACTGCGACGACTAGAAGGGACAGGAGCACGCGAAACCAGATGGTGCCCCAGAATGGCGGGTAGATGGAGATGGCAAGCGAGTCTCCGACTTCGTTCCAGTATCCGTCTTTGTTGGCGGCCTGAACTCGGAAAATGTAGCTGCCTGGGTGCAAGTTCGTGTAGGTGACTTCGGGACGGAAGTTCGCGTGTCTCCATTCGTTGTCGAAGCCTTCCAGCAGGTAGCGGTATGTGTTTTCGGAGGGACTGATGTAGTCGATGGCGGTGAACTCGATGGTGATGGCGTTTTGCGTTCGGGAGAGGGTTAGGCTCTCGGTGAAGAGGACGCTCTTTTGTAGCTTGCCGACTTCGCCTTCAGAGGGATCTATTTCGAGGGGTGTTCCGTAGACTCGTATTCCAGTTATGAATACATTTGGCTCATGCGTATCGTTTCGAATCTCTGCCGGCTGGAAGCGGATGAGCCCTCGGGGTTGTCCGAAATAAAGAGTTCCGTCTGTTCCTTTGGCAACGCTTCCTTCGAAGAAGTCGTTGCTGGCGAGTCCGTCGCTTAATTTGTATCCTCTGGCGGTTTCGGTTTCGGGGTCGAATCGCGCGAGTCCGTCTAGCGTGCCCAGCCATAGGATGCCTTCGTCGTCTTCGACTATCGAAGATATGCTTCGATGGGGGATTCCGTCTGAGACTGAATAGGACTTAAAGTCGTCCGTTTCCGGCTGGTAGCGGTTGAGTCCGTTGTTGGTGGCGATCCAGATGGTTCCCTTTGAATTCTGGATGGCGTGGATAGCGTGGGTGCTTGAAAGTGAGTTTTCATTGTCGCGGTCGTCTTGGTAGCGGATGCTTTGGGTTCGTTCCGGATTTATGCGAGTGACTCCGCTTGAGGACGTGAACCAAATCCTTTGCTGATCGTCAACGAGGACGCTATTGATCCAGTCGTTCACGATCGAGATGCCTGATTCGCTATCGTCGCCTCGGCTGTAGTTGTAGAATCGCTCGCTACTGATTTCGTATTTGATGAGGCCGCTGCCATGAGTCGCCAGCCAGAGGTCGCCATTGGCGTCTTCCGCGATATCGCGAATGTCGTGACCGCCGATGGAATAAGGGTTGTCGGGATCGTTTACGTAGCGAGTGAGGTGGTTTTCGCCGGGCGTGTGCTTGAAGAGTCCGCCGCGGTAGGTGCCCATCCAGATGTCTCCGCGAGAGTCTTGGAAGACGCTGAGCACGGGTTGTTCGCTGATGCTGTTTGGGTCGTTGGGGTTCGGCAGGAACTTTTTTACGAGCGTTCCATTTTTTTGATACACGGCTATGCCCGCCGTGGGGTAGCCTACCCAGAGGTTTTCTTCTCTATCTTCGATAATGGCGGCGGCTGGCGCGTTTGGTGAAATGTCTGGGTTGTGCTTGTCGAGGTGAACGACTTGGAAACGTTTTGTCCTGCTGGAGAGGCTGATGCCGTCGTAGTTGCTGCCCAGCCATAGGGAGCCTTGGTGATCGGCCCACATAGCGGTGACTCCGCTTTGCGGGAAGGAGGGATCGGATTTATCGTTGGCCCGATGGAAGGTACGTTGATCGTTTTGGCGGTCGTAGATGCTCAGGCCGGCGTTGCTCGCGGACCAGACTCGCCCCTGTGGGTCTACGTTTACCTGGTTTACGAAATCGGCTCTCTGGATGGGTTGTTCGTCCTGCGAGGTTTCGCCTGTCTGCGAATTCAGGAGCACCAAACCGTTGTTGCTGGTGCCGAGCCAGATTTCTTCAGGACTTACGTAGCTGATACAGTTTATGTAGTTGCTGGATACTCCGTCGCCTCTGATGATGTCGCTAGTGAAAACCCTGCGGTCTCCGGTTTTGAGCTCGTAGCGGCTTAGGCGTCTGTTCGCGCCGATCCAAAGTCGGTTGGCGGGGTCGATGGTCATCGACTTGATGGTTCCGAATGGCTTTCCGTTTATAGCGGTGAAGGCGTCAACCTCCTCGTCGTACTGATAGACGATTCCGGTCTCGGAACTGGCGTACAGGGTGCCGTCGCTGGAGTGTAGGATAGCGTTGACCTGGTTGGAGCCCCGATTGACGGCTGAGTCGATTTCGGTGAGGTAGGAGGTGAAGTTTTCGAGCTCCGGCTGGTAGAGGCTAATGCCCAGCGTGGTCCCTATCCAGAGACGGCCTTTGGAGTCGAAGTGCAGGGCGCGGATGTCATCGTCCGGCAGGGTGTTGGGCAAGTGTGGGTCGTGGCGAAATTCTCTGACGCGATAGCCGTCGTAGCGAAAGAGCCCTTGGCGCGTGCCGATCCACATGAATCCGTCTGGACCTTGCGTGATTGTATGGATTCGCCCGACAGTGAAGTCTCCGAAGAGGTCGAGTTTTCGCAAGCTGAGCCGGAGCAGGTCTCTCTCGGGCGAAAGGTTGCGCAGCGACTGGTCTTCGCTAGCGAGGAGGGTGATTGCGAGAAGCGAGCCGAAGGACGCAAGAACCCTTGTAAAATAAAGCGACAGGCGTGGGAGCAATGTGAGTGTCAGTTCTGAAGGTGAGGTGTTACCGAATCCGAGACCTAGAAAGGCTTGGGAATCTACCTAAAGTTGGCAGCTCTTGGCCCTAGCGCAAGTCCTAGAGCATATAAGCGGCAGCAATTCGCTTGGTGGTTGTATTTCCGCGTCGGGCGGGTATCTCGTGAGCTTATGTCGTTAAAGGTCAGAATTTTTCCTGCCGGTTACATCCAAACAAACGCGTTCTTGCTCAGCGATCCTGAACGCGGCGAGGCGGTCCTGGTGGACGCTCCTCACGACTTGGTTGATATGGTGGACAAGGCGCTTGCCGAGGACGGCTGCGCGTTGAAGGCCTTGCTGATTACTCATGGGCACTATGACCACATTGGCGATGTTGCGAAGTTTGCTCGGCGCGGGGTTCCGCTTTATGGTCACAAGGCTGATAAGACGCTTTTCGAGAATCCAGCCTGCATGCAGGCTTATGCGTATCCGCCGGACATCGATCTGGAGGGGTTCGAAGTGGATCACTGGGTGGAGGACGGGTCGCGGCTCGAATTGCTCGGCCTCGAATGTGAGGTGCGGCATGTGCCCGGTCATTGTCCGGGGAACGTCCTGTTTTATTTTCCAGCTGCGAAGGCGGCCTTCGTGGGGGATGCTCTTTTCGCGGGAGGAATTGGGCGCACGGACTTGCCAGGCGGGAGTTTTTCGGATCTTGAGCGGGCGATTCGGGAGCGGATTTATACCTTGCCGGCGGACACGGTCGTTTTGCCCGGGCATGGTCCGAATACGACGGTAGGCGACGAGATCTCGTTTAATCCCTACGTCTCTGGAGAATAGGGAATTGCGCGATTGATCAAGATGCGTTCTAAGAGAACATGTTAGCTGATTTTTCCCACTATGACCCAGTCTGAAAAAGAGTCGTTCATGAAGGTAGCTCTCGAGGAGGCCCGCAAGGGCTGGGGCTGCACGCACCCTCAGCCAATGATTGGGGCCGCCCTGGTAGAAGCTGGCCAGGTGGTAGCCACCTCCTATATAGAGCAGCCCGGTTCCACAGCTCCGGAAGTTCGTCTTTTCGAAAGGCTTGGTCGGAAGCCGAAGGAGGGCGCCAGCCTGTTTCTCACTCTAGAGCCGGGCCCGAGCTCGAACCGGCTGGAGTCCGGCGTGCGCGCGATCATCGATTCGGGAGTTTCCTATGTGGTAATTGGGGCGAGCGATCCTATGCCCGAGCATGCCAATAAGGGCGCGGACGCGCTGAAGGAAGGGGGAGTGAAGGTCGAGCGGCGAATCCTCATCGAGGACTGCGAGGACCTGAATATAATATCTAATTTCTGGGTACAGAATCGAATTCCCATTTTCGCTGCGAAGTCTGCCACGACCCTTGACGGCAAAATCGCTTGTCGCTCGGGCGAGTCGAAATGGATAACGGGCGAGCAGGCGCGCCAGAATGTGATGAAGTGGCGTCGGCTTTTTCCTTCGATCGCGGTAGGCGCTGGAACCTTGGTGGAGGATGACCCGCGATTGACAAGCCGTATCGAGGGAGAGCCGGAATGGTGTCCGATGCGTTTCGTATTTGACGGGCTTCTTCGCACAGCGATGGGTCAGTATTTGCCTTCGATCTACACGGATGACTTTCGCGACAACACGATTGTAGTGACGACTGACGCGGCGGGAACTGGATACATTCGCCGCCTAGAGACGGAGGGGGTGAACGTTTGGGTTTTGCCGGTTGAGAACATGAAGGTTCCCTTTTCGGTCTTCCGTAAGCGTTGCGCGGACGTGGGCATCAACGGAGTCTATTTCGAGGGTGGAAGTCGTCTGGTGAGCGAGTTGCTGCACATGCGCGAGCTTAACTATCACTTCAATTATCGAGCCCCTATTTTGCTAGGCGACGACAAGGCGAAGTCGGTTTACCGCGGATTGCGTACGGAGAAGCTGGCGCAGGCGATTCGGCTAGAAAAGGTGCGCCACGAGATGTTTGGCGACGATCAGCTGATGCGTGGGTTCGTCGGCTACCCAGCGCGACTTGACGTAGATGAAACTGTATTTAGCCACGGGTAACCTTCACAAGGTGGAGGAGCTGCAGTCGATGTTGGCGGCGGCGAGTCTGCAAATTGAGGTGCATACTCCGATCGCAGTAGGGGGCATGCCTGAAGTTAACGAAGATCAGGATACGTTTTCTGGGAACGCTCTTAAAAAGGCTCGGGCTTTAGCGGCCTTGCTTCCGGAGGATGGCTGGGCTTTGGCTGACGACAGCGGCTTGTGCGTAGACGCGCTCGGCGGGGCCCCGGGCGTTTATTCGGCGCGCTACGCGGGTCAAGACGCGACTGATGGGGATAACATCGACAAGTTGTTGGGCGCTCTCGAAGGCGTTTCCGACGCGAAGCGAGGGGCGGGTTTTCAGTGTCATTTGGCTGTGGTCTCGCCGAATGGCGACGAGATTGTCTTCAAGGGCGAGTGTCGCGGGAGGATTATTCGGGAGCGTCAGGGTGAAGGTGGTTTTGGCTACGATCCTGTTTTCATACCGGCTGGGTTTTCGGAAAGTTTCGCAGAGTTGACGGGTGATAAGAAAGCGGAAGTGAGTCATCGGGGCATGGCGATGCGCGAGCTTGTCGCCTGGATCGGCAAGCTATAGACGGACGCTGCGACTTTTGAGTCTAGGTATAGGGAGCTTACCGTGTATTCGGATTTTCTGACATGGACTTGTCCCTAGGTCGCTAGGGTCTGAATAATCAAGCATTCGATAAACGGCAATTGTTTAGGCGCTTCAGCTTACTTGAGGATTTCGTCGATTGAGAAGATAGGCGCGTTTGGTGGCTCATCACTTCGATCGTAGTGTAGTGGCGTTTATCCAACTCAAGAATTGCTCAGATGAAATTCACGCTTAATCAAAAATTAGTCGGCGGTTGTCTCGCTTTGGTCTCAACCGGTCTGCTCACAGGAATCGTAGGGCTTTTTGGCCTTAGCGAATTTCGAAGAGCGTAACAGGAGGTTTGGGCCGAGGTTTCATACTCTGTTGCGCGGCTATGATCCGGAGTAGTTCGACAAACGTTGGTGGCGTTTTCTGGAGCGTGAAAATGAGGTGAAGGCGAATTGGATGAGCTTGTTACCACTATCGCTGGTTCAGTATCGATGAATTGAGACGGGGTAGGCAAGTGAACGCGGCGATTCGCGAGATCGAAAACATTTCCCAGAGCTTGCCACGGCGACCCGATCCAGTGATTCGCCAACTTGGAATGCGAATTCGCGCGAGCAGGTGCTTGAGGAGAACCTTTGGAACGAGTGACTCCCTCAGTCGAGGAATGCAAATTGTTGGTTCATCTGCGAATAAATCGCGAAAACTGCCTGTATGACTGGAAATTTGCAGAATCTGGTTTAACTATGTTCCGCAACGAACGATAGTGGTAAGTATGCAAGACGAGACTCGGGGTTAAAACCCACTCAACGAGTTTCGGAGAGCAGACAGCAATTTCTTAATTTGGACTGCGGGGAAACCCGCTAAGGTTCAGGATCAAGGCAACAATAAAGGGATAGCTGGCTTGGAGGGGGGCCTCCGAGCCAGCACTTTTTTTGCCCAAATGCCAGGGTCTGATCTGGCGCGAAAAAGCCCGTTCTGATGGGTTCTAGAACGGGCTCGCAATTAAATGAGGGTCCGTCTCGTGACGGATGGATGGAGTCGGCTTAGAAGCCGTAGCTGAATGAGACTCCGCCCCAAATGTTGTCGCCCTTGACGGTGTAGACTTCGTCGAGGTCATTGCCGGACGCGCGGACGCCGATGCTGGCGGTCAGGTTGTCCTGGAATGTGTAGACGTAGTCAGCGTTGAAGCTGTAGTAGGCGTAGGAGAAGTCGGAACTGTCTTCCTCCGCGTAGCCGATACCGGCGCCCAGCTCGATGCTGCTCTTTTCGTCGACCTTGTACGACTTGGAAACGGAAGCCTCGAGTGTGAGGACTTCGAGATCGAAGTCGTAGTAGACGTACAGGCTAGGAGCGAGCTCTACGTCGGCGCTGATGCCTGCGTAGGCCTCGAAAGTCGAGTCGTCGCCTTCCGCATCCGGGTAGTAGTAGACAGTGGCTCCGAAGTCGGCGGTGAAGGTGTCGTCGATAGCGTAGCCCCAACCTGCGTAGAGGTCGTATTCGCTAGCGTTACGGTCGTAGTCTTCGATCGACTCGTTGGCCCATAGGCCGAAGTAGCCGTCGCCGTAAGTGCCTTCGATGCTGGCTTGGATGCTTTCGTCAGCGATTTGCACGCCGCGGAAGATGTACTCGGACTCGAAACCTGCGGTGGCAGAGACTTCGATTTCCTGTGCGTTGATGGTGGCAGTAGACACGAGTGCCCCGGCCGTCGCTAGGGTAGCGAGGATTCTAGTATTCATTTTCTGATTTGTAGTTTGTTTGTTAGTTTGAAGCTGGCTCTAGGAGCCACTTTCTTAGTTTCGGAATTTCGGAACAAGTTCCTCGAATTTCCGAAAGGCGACGAAACATGCCGTTACTCAGGGTGTTTGGAAGTAAAAAATGAGCGTATTCAAATTTTACTTATGAGTGCAGCCCTGACTCGCCTCGGGTAGTGGGTAAGGGCTAGTCGTTTTTCTGCCTGCTCAGGTAACTCTCGAGCGACCAGCGTCCTGTCCTGTAGTAGGGCAACATGGTACAAACGCCCAACAGGCACAGGTTTTTGACGAAATTGCTGCGTTGTAGGGTATCCCATAGCCATTGGTCTTCGGCGTTGGCCACCGGCGACTGGATGCCTTGAAGGGCGGGGGCATGAACAAGGGCTGTGACAACTACTAGAAATGTGCCGAGGATGATGGCCGCTACTTTTAATCGGTATCCAAGGGCGATCATGCCGCCGCCCGTAAATAGGATTAGTCCGCAAAAAACGGATACGGCTCTCGGGTTGGGCATCCAGGCGGGCATGAGCTTCTGTATCAGCTCGTCACTTACGAGGTGCTCTCCCCCGAGACCGATGAAAATGAGGCTGAAGAGGAGGCGAAAGACGATGTCGGAAAAGTCTTTGCTCATGGTTTTTCGTTTTTTTGGTTTGGTCCCCAGCTTTTAATGCCGGGCAGGGTGCCGTAAAGGAGTCGATGGTAGATGGAGCGCGGAAGAACGCGGCGTATGAAGTAGAACAGACGAGCGTCCGGCGTGCCCGCGCTGCGCAGGGGCGGGCGTTTCATGTGGCTGAGTTTGAATATCTTTCGGGCCACGTCATTCGAGGTGCAGGGCGTGCGTTGCATGAGGCGCTCGACGAAGCTTTTCATGTTTTCGTAATGGCTAGCGTATTCGGGCGAGCTTTGGCCTTCGGTCTTTTGTTTGGAGTAGAGTACTTTTGTGAACGCTAGCGAGTTGATGAATCCCGGGCGCACGAGACTGACGTGGATTCCCCACGGCCTCAGTTCGTACCAGAGGGATTCGCTGGCGCCCTCGAGGGCGAATTTAGAGGCCGAGTAGGAGGCCATGGTTGGCATGGCCATCATGCCGCCGACTGAGGAAATGTTTATGATGCGTCCGGACCGTTTGCGCCGCATGTGTGGCAGGCACTCTCGGATCAGGTGCATGGGTCCGAGGTAGTTGACCTGCATTTGCCTTTGCTCGTCGTCGATGGTCATGTCTTCGACCGTCGAGCGGTAGGAGATGCCGGCGTTGTTGATCAGAATGTCTATCGGTCCAACTGTTTCGGCAACCTGCCTGACGAGACGCGTGATGGCTCCGTAGTCGCTCACGTCGAGAGGAACTACGGTGACACGTGGGCTTTGGGCTACGGGTTTTTGGCGAAGCTCCTCTACGGAGTTAGGCAAGGCGGTGGCCACGATGCGGTAGCCATCGCGGTCGAAGAGCTGAATAAGCTCGTAGCCGATGCCTGAGCTGCAGCCGGTTACGAGGACGGTTTGGAAGGTGGCGTTCAATCTTGGACCCTACGCTAGATGAATCCCGCGGAAACGTAAAGCGTTGCTACTGTAATTGTGCAGCTTGCCTTATCGCTATTGGGGTGGGTGGGGCAGTTGTTTCGATTTGCCTAGGGCTATCGGCAAGCTGTTTTAACTCGCTGAGCGAGGGCGATTCTTAGGGTTCTCGTCGTTCCCTCAAAGCGCTTTTCGAGTCTCTAGGGGGCTGTCTGTAGGTTGCTCTACGGAGTGTCGTAAAAGTGGTGTTAGTGTCTTGTAAGTTAACTATCAATTGGGCTTCTAGCGGTTGATAGAGATTCGAATGAGTCGATGTTTCAGGGCACACGCCACCCTATGAAACGAAGACAAAGACAAATGCGAGTTAGCCTCATCTTACTGTTAGGACTTGTCGCGTGCTCGTTCATGAAAGCTCAAAGTTCGCTGCACTGGATGCAGGACGGAGCTTGGCTCCCTGTCTATGAGGTGCGCGGAAGTTCCCCGTATTGCTTTACTGGAGACGGTTTGGTGAAGGGAGACGACAAGGAATTGACGATGCTTTCTTCGGAAGCGTTTGGAGACGGATATTTAGAGGTCGAAATCATCGAGAACAAACGCAGCGGGGTGGTTCGCAATGATGGGGCGCTACGCTTTTCGTCTGAGAAGGGATGGTTTCAGTTCAACGCTCGCGTAAGCTCGGATCGGGATATCGAGGACGCCTATTTTGTGATGCGTTTCGATCGCTTCGGAGAATCCTCCTATCTCTGTCGATCCTTGGGCTCGCTCAAAGCCGGCAAGGGAAAGTCGATCTCGATCTTTACTCAGCTGCGGTATGAAATGCCGAAGCAGTTGCATTTCTATTCTCGAACGGAAGAAATTCGCACGAGTTTGGTGCCGACGGGCTACCGCTATGAGTACGGCGACTTTCAGCTCGCCGCAAAATAGTGGGCGTGGAGCGCTTCGAAACTTAGTCTATAGATGGACTCCTCGATCGCCTATGGAGCAAGTCAGATAGACGGTCTCTGACTTAAGCTATAGGGAATTGATGAAAAATTGCTCATTAGCATTAATTTTTCTGATGCTAAAAATGAATAAGCATTATTAATGGCTTGGCGGGTTTGTAACTAATTGACTTTGGGCTGTCTAATGGGCCGCTTAAGGGGCCGTTTATGTTAGTTGGTCCCCAAATAAAGAGTCTGTTTTATTCTAACAAAAAGCCGCGGCTGGGGCGTTTGATCGGTCTATCTATAGCGCTTTTTCTTCTGGTGGGAGTCTCCACAGCGTTGTGGGCGCGGCGGCCGGAAATCACCCCCGCGATCCGAGGAAAGAAGGTGGCGGAGCGAATGGGCTGTTTCGCTTGTCACGGACCCGAGGGCTTTGGCGGAGTGCCTGATCCAGTGTCGCCTGGAGGCAGGGCGCCCGGCTGGGATAATGGAATGGCCGTGCTTTACATCAACCATGAGAAGGAGATCGAGGAGTGGATTCTAGACGGCGAGCCAAAGTCCAATAATGCGCACAGCGAGCGGTTTGGCGAAGAGACGCTCGTGCCTATGCCGGCTTATCGTGATCTTGTTTCGACGGGCGAGCTGGCGGATCTGAAGGCGTATTTCATAGCAGTGGCGGAGTACTATCCAGAGATGCCGGACGAGGCGTACGAAGGAAGTGTGATTGCGAAGCGTCTCGGCTGCTTTGGTTGCCATGGTCCTTCTGGCATGGGCGGTATGGAGAACCCCAGAAGTTTCACCGGCATCATTCCATCGTGGGACGGCGAGCATTTCGAGGAGTTGGTCAAAAGCGATCATGAGCTTAGGGAGTGGATTATCGATGGCGAGGTGCGTCGGTTGATGGAGCATCCGATAGGCCGCTTTTTTATCAATCGGCAGATTATACAAATGCCTGCCTACAAGGAGCACTTGTCGGAAGAGGAGCTGCAGAAGGTGATGATCTATATAAAATGGCTACGAGGCTATGAGGCGAAGGACAGGGAGGCGGACAACCCAATTGCGTAGGCGATGAGAACGATGAAAACGAAAAATCTACTCTATGTTTTTGTTGGCCTTTTAGTCTTGGCCACGAAGGTTTCGGCGAATGGGTCGAATGTCCTACGACCTGAGGGGGAATTTGAATACAGTTCACCCATAAGTCTGGTGATGAGTGATTCACGCGATGAGCTGTATGTCGTCAATCAGACGCATTCATCGCTTTCTGTTGTCGATTTGAAGACGAGTCAGGTGGTGGAGACTCTCTCGCTCGGCTACTTCCCCACGGACGCGGTTGCTACCCATGATGGAAATACGCTTTTTGTCAGTTGTCTCTACGATGCCTGTATCCAAATAGTGGATCTAGAAAAACGAACGGTCGTAGATTCGGTGAAGGTTGGGCATGAACCTTATGGCCTGACCTTATCGGAAGACGGTGAGCGGTTGTACGTGGCGAATTCGATGTCCGAGTCTGTTATGGCTCTTTCGACGCATTCGTTGGAGATTCTGTTCGAAACCCTTGTCGGAAGGAATCCGCGTTATCTGACGGAGATCGCAGACAAGGGTGTCTTGGCTGTTACGAATGGACTGTCACGTAGCGTGACGTATCTGGATTCTCATGACGGCAGGGTCTTGGAATTAAGGGATCTGGATCGGGCCTCGTTGCTGCGTGACATTGTGGCGACAAGTGATGGTTCATACGCGATTGCTGCGGGATTGATCGCTCATGACGAAATGATTACGACGCAGATCGAGCGTGGCTGGATCAATTCCAACGGCGTGTACGTTATGAAGGTCGGCAAACCGGGCCACTTCGTTACGGTACCGCTTGATAGTCTGATCAATGGAGCGGCTAACCCCTGGGGCTTGGCGATGTCTTCGGATAATCAGCGACTCTACGTTTCCTTGGCCGGCATGCATGAGATCGCCTACGTTGATATGGCTAGGCTATTGGATTTGGTTGATTCGACTGAACCGTTGGAGGTGACGCGACTTTCTCAGAATGTGGAAGCCTTTGACTCTTTTGGTTTGGGAAAGCGTTTTGAGACTGGGGGAAACGGTCCTCGAGGCCTGACTCTGGACGAAAAGCGGGACAAGCTTTATGTGGCCAACTACTTCACGAACGACGTTTCGGTAATGGACGCCGTGAGCGGTGTCGTGGAGAAGCTGATACCTCTGGATTCGGAAGAGCGGGAGATGTCACTTTGGAGGCGAGGGGAGATGCTTTTTAACGACGCTAGAATGTGTCAGCAGAATTACTACAGCTGCGCGAGCTGCCATCAGGAAGATGGCACGATGGACGGCTTGAATTGGGATTTGATAAATGACGGAAAGGGAAATCCTAAAAATGCGAAGTCTTTGCACGATGCTATGGATACGCCCCCTGTTATGTGGTCCGGGGTCAGGGCGAACATGTTTGCCGGTGTGGCCGCGGGGCAGCGTTTTCTCGGGTTTATTCCTAACGAAGAAAACCATGAGGCTTTGTTGGAATATCTTTCCAAGGCGCCGCGAGCTCCGAATCCGTTTCTGGAAGAGGATCCGGTAGCGATTGAGCGAGGTGAAGAGATTTTCAATCGGGCGCGTTGTCAGGCTTGTCACATCGCTCCGACCTATGCGGACGGAAGGAAACATGATCTAGGCTTGCGGGCTTCCTTCGAATTGCGCTCGAGGTTTTACACGCCCTCATTGAGGGAGGTTTATCGCACTGGACCGTATCTGCATCATGGATTGGCGGATACGCTTGAAGAGATTTTCACGGAGTTCAACCCCGACAATAAGCATGGCCTGACGGCGGGACTTACCAAACTGGAAATCTCGGATCTCGTGGCATACTTAAAATCACTCTAATGAGTTTTAGCATAAAAAAGAAGTATCTCTATGCCGTTGGGCTAGGCGCGACGCTGGTTGGATACGGGCTGACGCTTGAGTCGAATCCGTTTCCTTCAAGCAATGCCGCGGCGCGAATAGAGACAGAGCCAGGACGTGAGCAATTGGAGAAATCGAATCCGTCGCCCTTCGGGATACTGACAAGTAGTCGTTGGGCTTTTGGTTCGGAGTACAAAGCGGAGTCCTTGAAACCGGTCGCTAATCCGAACCCATCGCCAGAGCCGCAGCCGCGTAGAGATCATCCATCCGATGTGGAGCTCAGCGCGGATGGACGCAAAGCGTACGTGACGCTTCAAGGCTCGGAGCTGGAGCCCGGTTCGGAAATAGCTGTTGTGGATCTAGAATCGAAGCGCGTGATCAAGCGTCTATCATTGAAGGTAGCGGGATCGGATTCGGTGGCAGGCTCTTCGCCGATTCGCATAATCGTTCATCCCGATGGCAGGCACTTGTTGGTGGTGAATCGATTTTCGAATTTCGCTGTGCTGCTCGATACGGAGATTGACGAAATCGTAGACGAGGTGCCTTTGGATTTCTACAGTCAGGATGGAGTGTATTCGCCTTCTGGTGACGAGCTTTATCTCGTGAATCGTTATCTGGATCAAGTTTTCGTAGTTGATGAAAACGGGAGCGATTCGAATTCACGGCTTTCCATGCGTGTGCTCGGAGGGCTGGACGAATCACGATTTTTAGAGTCAGTCGAAGGGGATCCTTCCATTCACGCGGTTTTGAGGAAAAATTGCAGTGCGGCCGGGTGTCACGACGCGGAGCGAGGCGGTTTTTATGCGGGGGAAGACGCATTGAGAAGTTATGCCAGCGCTCTCGGGCACCTTGTTCCGGGCAAGCCGCAGGAGAGTCGATTGCTCGCAGCGACCTTGGCGACGCGGGATGGCGGATATGCCGATGCCAGCCCGAAATTTCAAAGTCACGCATTTGGCGAAGTGGTTTTTAAGAATCCGGCGAAGAGCGAGGATTTTGCTTTGATTCGCGACTGGATAGCGGATGGCAAATCGGGTCCAGGTATTCCTGTGGGCAATCCCAGAAGCAAGCCAATCAATTGCGCGGTAACGAGTGATGGAAAGTACTTGTTCGTGGGAAATACCGGGACGCAGGATATTTCAATTGTGGATACGGAAACCCAGTCGGAAGTGGGAGCGATCTATATTCAAAACACGGTAAACGACTTGCTCGTGTATACTGATGCCGAGACGGGGCGTGACTATTTGATCGTTGCCACGATGGGAATTGGCTTTGGCGTTACGAAAGAGCGGGATCCCTTCGCGGGCGAGTCATGGGACACTGAAAACACTGCGGCCCAGTACACGGTTTGGCGAGATCCAGCGACGGGTTTGCCGCTTCCGAGAGAAGAGCAGGAAGTGCTTGGGCCTTTCGACGCGGTGGACGGCACGCTCGAGATCAAGTTTCGCGACATTCAGAATGACATCCTTTTTATCGATGTAAGTGGCTTGCGGATACCTGAGAAGGCGCCGGCAGACGATGAGCTCCAACACATCCTGTTGGCGAACAAGTACGAGGCGCATAGAAATTGGGTCCGTTACACGTCCGATACCGCGGAGTCGACCTATGGGGATATCAAGGGAGATATTCCGCCTGCCTTGATGCGGGTTGTGGGAGCTTTTCCCGATCGTATGACGATTTCTGGTGATCGCTTATTCGTTACGATGCAGGGAAGCAATTCAGTGCAGGAGTGGCGCATAAATCCGCAGGCTTCGGACCCGATCGACTATCTTTTGCCAGTTGGGAATTTCGAGACAGGGCTGATGCCAAAGGGTATTGCTCGCGGCAAGGACGGTACGGTTTCGGAAGGGAAGCTTATGGTGGCGAACTTTCTTGGCGGCTCGCTTAGTGTTGTGGATCGTTTGAGCGGAAAGAGCGAAGAAATCGTGGTCGATCCGTCGATAGGCGGATTGCCGTTTCCAGCCACCAATGCGGAGAGAGGAGAGGTGCTCGCCCATACTTCCTTTTTCTCCTCCGATGGAGATACGTCCTGTATTCACTGTCACGTTGGAGATACGGGTGATGGACGGACCTGGGGAGTCAGCCAGGTGTTGGGGCAGGAGTTCCTGAATAAGGAGGATCAGAGCGGACCCATAATGATAGGAGGCTCGATGAGCGTGCCGCAAATGCGGGGCTTATTCGCGATACAGCCTTTCTTCTTCGAAGGAGTGATTTCTGGATACGAGCCGCGCTCGATGATGATGGAGCACTGTCCGGCGGACGATTTCAAGGCGCCAAATCCCAATGGTGACTTTACGGGAATCGGAGCTCACTACGCATCGAAGGGAAATGGCGACATCCAATCGAAAATGGATACGTCGGTAGGGATCGAAAGCGATTTGGAGGAGCGTCGCGACGAGATGTTTCGAGAGCTTTCGCGCGAGATGTTTGGGAAGTCTTTTAACATGCGGGATTTTCAGCGTTTCGTGGGCGAGTGGCAAATGCACGAAGGGCGGCTGCTACCCAATCCCTTCGATCAGGCGAGTCCATCAGTGGCGCGGGGCAGGTTGCTGTTTGAAGATCCGCAGGTGGGCTGCATTTCCTGTCATACGGCGCCGCATTTCACTAAAAAGGATTTTCCTGATAATCCGCAGCAGGCGATACCGCCTGTAGTGATGTTTACAGTACGCGATGGGTCGTTCACTCTGTTGAGCAAAAATCGCGAGGATCACAATGATGGGAAATTCCGGGACTTGGAACCATGGGATCAAGGTCGCAGTGAGGCGAAGCAAGGGCACATGACTACCTTTCCGCTTCGCGGAATATGGGATCGACCACCGGTCTTTTTGCATAACGGGATGGCGCGTACTTTACGCGAGGTCTCCGCTACTCCGGGACACCCGTCGTTGAAGAAATTTAAATATGAACCGCTGTTTGGCGGGTATCCAGAACGTCCCGACAGGCAGGAGGTAGGCTTTAACATGACATTCGTTTTCGCCACCGCTGAAAACCGCGTGAAACTCCACCAGATTTCCGAGAGTCGGCTTGGTTTCGATACTCATGGGGGCACGACGCAACTTACCCGCCAGGAAATAGACGACCTGGTGAACTACATGAACTCACTCGAATAATGCGACTAGGATTAAAGACGATTTTGACTGTTTCCGCCTTGGCCGCTCTGCTGATCGCTTGCGCTCCGAAAAAGCAGGAGACTGCTGAGGTAATTCGGATCGAACGCGATGGTTCTGAAATGGTGATTATCCCAGGAAGCATTTTCGCTATGGGGAACGATCTGACGCATCCCGACTTCGCGAACCAGGCGGTCGAAGGTAAGGCTCTGCGTCCGTACCATGTACTCATCGCCAGGGCGAAGAAGGCTTGGCAGATGGAGGCGGAACGTCCGGTGCGAAAGGTTCGCGTCGATAGGTTCGCGATCGATCGTCATGAGGTGACGAATCGGCAGTACCGGCTCTTTCTGGATTGGGTACAGTTGAACGGAGACGACAGTGTGCGACATGAAGATCAGCCGGTAGGCAAGGATCACACCCCTCGCTATTGGACTTCTTACAACCCACTGCTTCAAGACGAGGCGACCGCGGCTTTGGCTCCTTTCAGTTCGGAAACGTTTCTAAAGGATAACATGCCGGTAGTTGGCGTAGACTGGTTCGATGCCTACGCCTACGCCAAGTGGGCTGGCAAGCGTTTGCCGACCGAGGCGGAGTGGGAGCTCGCGGCGCGCGGAGACGATGAACGCCTTTGGCCATGGGGCAATAGCTGGAGCTGGGGACTTTGTAACATTGGCGGGGATAAGAGCGGTAAGGATGCTAGAGATAAAAGTCCGGATCGCGATGGCTACATTTATCCTGCTCCGGTAGGGAGCTTTGCCGATAGCGCGAGTCCTTTCGGTTGCATGGACATGGCGGGAAATGTGGCTGAATGGTGCGCGGACTGGTATTCGGAAGATGCATACAAGGTTTTCCCAGATCGCAATCCGATTGGAACTATAGACTCGGGATACCGATCGATCCGTGGCGGCAGTTCCCAGAGCGTGCCCAGTGGAGTGCGCTGTTCCGCTCGATCATTCGAGGAACCAGAATTCAGGAAATTCACCTTAGGCTTCCGGTGCGCGAAGGATATTTAACATGAAACGCTTTTCGATAATCATATTTTCTGTCCTTAGCTTATTGCTCGCAGCAGTTGAAGCAGAAGAGGGAATGGTGCTTGTGCCGGAGGGCGAGTTTGTGATGGGCGCTGACAATGGCGCATATGACGAGCGGCCGGCGCATGTGGTGCGCTTGTCTTCCTATTGGATAGACCGGTGCGAAGTGACGAATGCTCAATTCGCAAAGTACGCTCGAGAAAGCGAAAGGCTTATGTCGATAGAGGGAACTTGGTTTCGCTATAGCATTGAGGGTTGTTTGGATTTGATCGAGCATTTGGAAAGTGAATACGGAGGAGCTTTTTCGGAAGTAGAAACGAAGGCGCTATCAGTAGAAGATTTTCGAGTTTGGTCGGCTGTTTTGCTCGCCCTGGGGGAGCAGTCCAATAGGGAAAGCGGAGAGCTTGATGCGTTAGCATCCGTTGAGTTGCGCAGCGACGAAATCCTTTTGGCCGGCGTGGCGCGTCAGGCGAATCACCCGGTGCGAGGCGTATCGTGGAGAGATGCTAGAAGCTACGCGAACTGGCATGGAAAGCGTTTGCCAACCGAGGCGGAGTGGGAAAAGGCCGCTCGGGGAACTTCCGAGGCGGCGTATCCTTGGGGAGATGAATGGAAAGAGCTCTCTTATGAGGAAGTGTATCCGGTAGATGGTGACGACAGTTTAGAAAGTCCCTATGGCTGTGTTGGCATGTCCGGCAACGTTTGGGAATGGATAGAGGATTGGTATGGAGAGGCTTACTATTCTGAGGAAGAGAAATTTATTGATCCGCGAGGACCGGAAGGGCTTGAAAACGGTGCCTTGCCGACTCCTTACAGCGAAACGGCGCATTTGAGAACCGTCCAGCAGGGTCGCGAGTCAGATACGCGCAAAGTGATTCGCGGAGGAGGATTTGGAGGTTCTGAAAAGCAAGCTCGTTTTAATTTCCGCACGACTCGGAGACTGTGGAGCAATCCCAACTACTGGCATGCGGACATTGGCTTCCGCTGCGTGAAAGACATTTAACACTACAAACTATGATTACAGCAGACCCCCGCCCCAAACTAACAGTACGAGAGTATCCAAAAACTTCGTACGCAGACTATTATATTACTGTAACGCCCGTCGCAAACGGATCTGTGTCAGAGCTCGTTGAGGGCCTCTACGAGCAGCTGATTTCCGTTTTGAATGAGAATCAGGTACAGGTGATTCAAGAGAAAATTCATGGTAATGCATCCGTCCTAGAGGAGTTCACCTCGACGCGCACGCGGATTCTAGAGGCTGCTGGAATGGATGCGGAATTGCCATTTACCTATATCGAAGGCCGCTCGCTTGAGCAGCAGGAAATATCGAGTATCCAGGTTTGGGGCGTGCGTAGTTTTGAAGATACGACGCTTGTGCGAACCGATGAAGATCCCGTTGCGCCTGCGCGCGTTTTCAAGGGTGACGGTTACCAGCTGGTTTATTGCCCGCGCATTCATGGATTTGACGAGTCAAACCCAGACGACAAGGGCTGCGTGACGCATCAATGTGAAACGGTGTTTGAGAGAACGACAGCTGCCATGAGTCGCTATGGTATGTCGTTTAAGGATGTGGCTCGGACGTGGATCTATTCGAGGAGGCTCTTGGACTGGTACGGCGAGTTTAATCGTATCCGTACGAATCATTTTCATAAGGTAGGGATCTATTCGACGGGTAAGGATCCGGTTTTCCCTGCGAGCACTGGTATCCAGGGGCGCTTTTCCGATGAGGATATTTTCCTAGATGCTCTAGCGGTAGGGGGTGATTCTGAAAACGGGTTTAAAATGGAGCCGGTGGTTACGAGTTCCCGTCAGCATCAGGCATTTGGATACGGATCCGCTTTCTCTCGCGGCATGGTGGTTGCCCACGAAGGTTATAAAACGGTCTACATCTCAGGCACGGCGAGCATCAATGTGCTCGGAGACAGCACCTACATTGGTGATACGGAGATGCAAACTTTGGATACCTTGATGAATATCGCAGCGATTCTAGAGGACCATGGTGGAAGCCTTCGCGATATTTGCATGGGTACAGTATACTGTAAGAATCGGGAGTCATACGAAGCGTTTAAGAGCACCATGCGAATGCTGGGAATTCCGCCGATGCCAATTGTCTGCGTGGAAGCGGATGTCTGCCGTCACGAGCTGTTGATCGAGATCGAAGTGGTGGGGATGATAAAGGATAGCGAGTGATCGTTCTTCTACCCTGATTGGCTGAGTAAAGTTGAAGCAATAAGGCGTCTCTGCAAAAGGGACGCTTTTTTGTGTCTTGGGGTTTGTGAGTCGATTTAGTTTGGACTGAAAAAGTCTTATCGATGGGAGGTCACGATTCGGAAACGTGGCTTTATGAGATTTGTATCGCTGTAGTTGGAAAGCTGTTACCTAGGGGTTGTGCGGGCGGCTTGGAAGGGTGATATTCGATGATGCCCCTGCAGTTAGCGATGGATGCGTGTTCGATTGGAAACGCTGGGTTCACAGTGGTATAAGTGTCGTTTATTAGAAGTTCTCGATGCTTCGCACCCGGCTTTGATTCTCGACTCGAGATACTGCTGCGATTATGAAGATGGTCCTTCCTGCATCTAGCCATTTTGCTATCCAGCAGTGTTACCCCCGTGTTTCAGGACCGATCAGATTCGATGGAACTCCAGTCTGCAGATCAACGAAGTCGCGTTGATCTGACCATTACGTTGTATGGTGAGCTTCGAAAACTCGCGGCGGTTCGCATGGCTGAGCAGCCAAAGCCCCAGACGCTGCAAGCCACGGCTCTCTTACATGAGGCGTGGATGCGGCTGGGCGGGGATGAGCAGCCCGATTGGAACGACCGGCAGCATTTGTTTGCGGCTGTGGCGAAGACGATGCGGCACATACTAGTCGATCGGGCTCGATGGAGAAAGCGGGTGAGGCATGGCGGGCGAATGCGACGCGTCGATCTCAGTTCTTGGAATTGGGAGCGAATTGACGAGCATGCGATTGAGAAAGGCGATGATACGCTTCTTTTGGTAAATGACGCTTTAGAGAGTCTGGCGGCTGGAGACCCGGAAACTGCGAAGCTCGTGGAGTTGCACTTTTTCGTGGGTCTTACTGTTGGTGAGGCGGCTGAATCGCTTGGGATCTCAGAGCGGACTGCGCAGCGCCGTCTTGCTTTTGCTCGGGCGTGGCTTGGGCGGGCAATCAAGGAAGCGGACGTTTAGGAGAGTGTGATGGCGAATCGACCCACAGTCGGGAGTTTGTCGCGACTTCGAAAGTTGTTCGAAGAGATTTGTGAACTGTCGGAAGAGGAACGCTCGAAGTACATTGAAAAGGCCTGTGGCGATAATGTTGATCTACGAAACGAGCTTATTGAGCTTCTGCGAGAGTTTGATTCTGTTGATTCGGCGTTTGATGATTTGGCGAAGGGAATGATTTGGCCGGCCTTGAGTGTTCTCTGTGATGATCCTGCTAAGTTCCACGACTTGATCGAAGGCGTTGATACAGCGATGGAGCTCATGGAGGACTCGCTGATAGGTAAGACGATTTCCCATTTTGAGATACTCGAGCCAATCGGTAGAGGCGGCATGGGAATTGTATACAAGGCGCGCGACACTGACTTGGATCGTCTTGCCGCTTTGAAGTTTCTTCCTCCTTCGCTGGGCGCGGATGAACGGTCCAAGGAGCGGTTCATTCGTGAGGCTAAGGTTGCCTCTGGTTTGGACCATCCGAATATCGCGACTGTTTACGAGATCGGCGAAACAGAGGACCATCAGCTTTTTATCGCAATGGGATATTATCCCGGAAAGTCGCTCAAGGAAATGGTCAGCAAGGGGCCGCTTGGTCTTGATCAAGCGCTGGAGTATGCGATCCAGCTCGCTAGCGGCTTGGAGAAGGCGCATGAGAACGGTGTCATCCATCGAGATGTTAAGCCCGGCAATATTATGGTCACGGAAGGGGATCGCGTGGTTCTGCTCGATTTCGGATTGGCCAAACTGTCACATGAGTCTGGATACACGGTGTTGGGGGAGTTGGCTGGAACGATTTCCTACATGTCTCCCGAGCAAGCGAACGGAAGCTCGATTGATAGTCGAACGGATATATGGTCATTCGGGGTCGTCCTTTATGAACTGCTTACGGGGCGAACGCCATTCGAAGGCTCGAACACTCAATCAATTATTCGAGCCATTCTCGAAGATCCGCCGAAGCGTCCTAGTCAATTCGCTGCCACGCTTTCCGGACCGATAGAGTCTGTTATTGGTGGGTGCTTGGCTAAGGATCCAGAATCTAGATACGTCAGCGCGAATGATTTGCTCGAGGATTTGTTGAAATCGCGGGAGGGACTCGACTTGGGGAGAAGAAAGGGAAAGGGAACGTGGAGGGACCGGAAGCTGATTGGAGGAAAGTCCGCGTGGATTGTCTCGGGTTTGGCGCTTGCGCTTGCGGCGGGGCTTTGGTCGTTCTCCACCGCTGAGCGTGGGTACGCCTTCTCTCGGGTCGAGAGCGGACCACTGGTTGAGACAAAGGGCAATTTCGTCGATGCTGCTTGGGCGGATTTTGACAGCGACGGGTGGATCGATGTTGTTGTGGGAAACCAGGGAGAGGGGCGTTCATCGAATGTGTATAGAAACGATGGAGGCAGCGGTTTTGTTCGGATCACGGATAGCGCTCTTGCGGCTGAGCCGGTGGGCGGTTTCTCTTTGGCGGAAGCGGATTATGACAACGATGGTGATGTCGACTTGTTCGTAGCCTCGGATATCGGCACTGACAGCTTTTTCCGAAATGAAGGAGATTGGCAGTTTACGCGTATAAGGGAGGGCGACTGGGTTTCGAAAGCGGGCGAATCGCATCACGCCACCTGGGGTGATTTTGATACGGATGGGTTTCTGGATTTGTATGTTGCGAATTATGGAGCGGAGAGGCCTGAGGTGAATTTTTTATATCGCAATTCCGGTGATGGAGTCATGTTGCCAATTCAGACGAGCGCGAATGATGTGCCCGGTCATTCGCATGGAAGTTTGTGGAGCGACTATGACAAGGACGGGGATCCTGATCTGTTTGTTTCTGGACAGCCGTATCTTTTGTATCGGAATGATGGGGACGGTACGTTTGTGGGTGTTGATCAAGAGGCGGGTGGGATTCCGTCTGCGAAGGAGGATGTAGATGTGTTCGGCTTTACCGCTGATTTCGATAATGATGGGGATTTGGATTTTCTACAGACAACCTGGCAGCCCGAACCGAGCGTTCTACTCTACAGGAATGAGGACGGGGCGCGGTTCGTTGATGTCACTCACATCCTGCCATCTTTGGGTGCAATAAAGGCGATGGGCGGATATTGGGGAGACTATAACAACGATGGCTATTTGGATGTTTTTATTACGGTTCGTGATGGTCCGAACATACTATTGCGAAACGAGCGGGGTCGCCAATTTTTAGTTGAGCCGAAGTCGGTAGCGACTGAGAGCGGTCTTTGGACCGCAGGAGCTAACTGGGTGGATGTCGATAATGATGGGGATCTGGACTTGATGACTGCCAACGGAATCTATGCCGAGTTTGGTCAGCCCTGCGAACTGTTCCTGAACGAAGGAGGAGACAATAATTGGCTGTGCGTCAGCCTAGAGGGCAAGAAGTCGAATCGGTCTGGAATTGGGGCGAAGGTAAAAGCCCTGGTGACTATCGAGGGTAGACCAATGAATCTGTTGCGAGAAAATGCGAATCAGAGTTTTGTTTCCAAGTTGCACTTTGGCTTGGGAAATGCGGATACCGTCGAAGTGCTGCAGGTGGAGTGGCCGTCTGGCATCGTGCAGACACTAGAGAACATTTCAGTTAATCAATATCTCACCATAGCTGAAGAAGAAGAAGAGGAGTTAGGGGCTAGTAGAAGCGAGGAAGCAAGTTTTGTGTCCTTCACGCAAATCACGGAGGGTTCGTTGGTAGAGACTAGCGGTCAATTTGTAAATATCACTTGGGGAGATATCGATGGCGATGGTTTGCTTGATGCTGCGATTACGGATCTTAGTGAGGGAGGGTTTCTGCAATTGTACATGAATGATGGAGACGATCAGTTTCATCGGGTCACTGAAGGCGAGATCGTAAACGATCCTTTTGGCCCTTGGGGAATTCGGTGGGTCGACTATGACAATGATGGAGACTTGGATGCCTATGTTTTGTGCGATGAAGGAACGCCAAACCGCTTTTATCAAAATAACGGTAGCGGAGCGTTTACCCGAGTTTTCGAAGGAGAGTGGGTCAGTTTGCCTTCTTCGTCTCATTGCGCTTCTTGGGGCGACTATGATAGAGATGGCTGGCTCGATTTGTATGTAGCAAATGCTGGACTTGAAGTGTTCGAATCGAACTGGCTTTTCAGGAACCTAGAGGGAAAGGGGATGGAGAGAGTTGATTCTGTGGCAACTCGTATCGAAGCGAAGACTCACGGTAGTCTTTTCAGCGATTTTAATGGCGATGGTCACTTAGATCTTCTTGTAGGCGGGCAAGATCCATTGATGTTCCGAAACGACGGATCCGGAAAATTCGTTGGAATGGGAGCCGCAGACTGGGGGATTCCTGAATACACCGAAGATACGGATATGGGGTTGAATACGGCGGATTACGATAACGATGGAGATTTGGATATCGTGTATGTCACTTGGCGGCCGAGCCCGAGCCTTCTTTTATATAGAAACGATCAAAATCGCGTTTATCAAGAGGCGACTCATTCCCTGCCGTCGGGTGTTGTGGCTCGACCAATTGGAGTGGCGTGGGGAGACTGTGACAATGATGGATTTATTGATATGCTTGTGACTAATTTAATAGGAAAAAATCTACTGTATCGAAACAATAGAAACGGAACGTTTTCGCATATAGTTGATAGTCCAGTGGCTGATTTAAGAAATGTATCCGTTGATAGCGCGTGGGTCGACTATGACAATGATGGAGATTTGGACCTATCTGTGGCGAATGGAGTTTTTAGTGTTTTTGGACAGAAATGTGAATTATATCGAAACGAAGGAAACTCTAATAATTGGATTACCATTAGACTCGTTGGAATCGAATCTAATCGCTACGGAATAGGAGCTAAAGCTTTTGCCCGTGTCAGGATCAGGGAGGCCGACATGGTCTTGTTGCGTGAGTTGCAGATAGGTGGAAACGCGAATAACGGGACGGATCATCGAATTCACTTTGGGTTGGGGGACGCCTCGCATATTGACTTGCTGCGAATCGTTTGGCCAACGGGTAGAGTTCAGGAGCTGACGAATGTGTCGGTGAATCAGTTTCTAACAGTCACAGAAAACGTTTCGGAGACGCATTGATATTCCTGTGAAATTTTTTGGCGGAATGTAGAGTGAAACAGCGTTTCTGGAGGCAGGGGAGCATTCTGCTCTCTATTCGCTAACGATTATTGGAGGTAAATATGAAACGAATCATTATTGTCGGAGGAATAGCGAGCGCGCTCCTATTTGCTCCCATTCTCGCATTCGCTTGTCCATCGGCCTTTGGGGGACTCGCCAAAGGAGAAACTGAAGTCGTCTATACGTTCGAGAGCGAGCCGCCATTCGCTGCATCGCCTGAAGGGATCGCGATAGATCGACGAGGAAATAAAATCGTAACGTTGCGTACCCTTGACACGGATACAGGAGTAATAGTTGGGAACGAACTCGTGAAAATCGATCGTTGGGGAGGAGCAACAGTGATAGCGGATTTCGGTCCTGCTGAGCCGGGGCTTCTTGGCGCTCTCGGCGTGATCGTCGATCGTTGGGGGAATGCCTATGTGGCCGTTGCTTCTGGTACGGCGACGCATGGCGTATGGAGAGTGGATCCCGACGGGGAAATGAGACATCTCGACGGGTCCGAAGGGATCTTTGTCCCCAATACCTTGACCTTTGACAATCGAGGTAATCTCTACGTTTCAGACAGCTATCCACTCGACCCGAGTGAGCCTGGCCTGATCTGGCGCTATGGGAGGCGAGGTCGCGTATTCGAAATCTGGGCAAGCGACCATTTGCTGGCCCCGGACCCGATCAATGATCCTTTGAGCCCGCCGCCACCCGCGCCGTCGTTTCCGTTGCCTGGCGTCAATGGCATCGCGTTCTATCCGCCGAATCATATCTACGCGGTGAACTCGGAAAAGAATCTTGTGCTGCATGTGCCTATCATGTCCGACGGCACTGCGGGCGCGGTTGAGACGATCGTCGGAACTTATCCGCCGGTTGGGCCTCCGGATATGCTTTTCGCGCCCGATGGTCTGGCGGTAGATGTTCGTGGCAATCTCTACACAGTAAATCCGCCAGCTGGCTTCACGGGATTCCCTGTTTCGCCGCTGGTGAAGATCGACCCCAGAACTGGAGAGGTTGAAGCGATCGTCGACCCTATCGCCGCTCCGATCGATGACTTCGACTTTCCGACTAGTCTCGCGTTTGGGACGCGGTTTAAAGATCGGAAAACGGTGTTTACGGTAGGCACGTCGAGTATCGCTTTCGGACTGCCTCCCGGAGCTGGCCCAAGAATCACTCAAGTGGGCGTAGGCGTCCCTGGTCGAATCGGACGCTAGCCCTTTTCTTTGCGGTAACTGCTATCGCCGGCCCTGCCGGTACTCCAGAGAGGATGGATTTTTCTCCGAGAAAGTGTCAGGTTAGGGTCGGCTTTCGCGTTGGTATGGGTCGAAGCTTTTGGCTGACCTGATGTTCGCGAAACTTCATTAGAGTTTGCTCGAAAAGAGGGTATTCACTGCGAATTGTAGACAAATGGCTTTTGCGCCTTAGGTCATGTTGGATGACCCATCAGGTTCTGTTCTCAAGCTTGGAATTCGCGTTTGGATTCTTTTCCCGTGATCTTACTTTTTCCTGTTGCTTCAGCCATTTCCGAGCTTGTTCGAGGGTTTCGCAGATGTGGAACTTCCATGTGATGTTCATCCGGAGGCAAGTAGAGACATATTGCTGAAAAACATCTCTGACTTCTGGTTTGGTGCCAACGAGCACGACTGAGAGGCTCTTCAGATAGGCGCACATGCCGATGTCGTTAGAGGCTATTTTGGTGATGCCTTGCGCGGGCAATATGAATGCGTCGATATCGGTACCATCCAAGATCTGGTAGAGGCAATCGTCGCAGCGCGGGTCGTTGGAGAAATTGACATTTTTGGCCTTAATTTCCCATTCAGGAACCTCGCCCCAGAACCTGCAGTAGAATCCGCGTTCTTCCCATGAGTACTCGAATGGCATTGTATGAAGGAAACTTTAGGTTTTAAAGCCCAGCTCGATTGTCGAGCTGGGCAGGTTTGGACTACTTATGTCCCCAATGAAAGTGGTTCTGCGAAGTAGCCGTTTATGTATCGAAAGCGTAACTACACTAGTATTAGGTAGCTGCTTTCTTTCCCTCTTCTGTTTGGGCAGGGAAAAGGTGGACGTCTGTTTGAGGATAGGGGATCGATAGTCCCTCTTCGTCGAATTTGAGTTTTACCGCTTCGTGCGTGTCGAAATACACATTCCAGTAGTCCGCTGCATCGACCCAAGGTCGCACGGTGAAATTCACGCTGTTGTCGCCTAGCTCCGAAACCGCTACTACGTATGCTGGGTCTTTCAGGACACGCTCGTCGTTGTCGAGGATATCCTGCAGAACTCTCTTGGCTTGACGGATGTCGTCGTCGTAGCCGCATCCGAAGGTCATGTCTACGCGACGGGTGGACTTGGCGGAGAAGTTGGTTATCGCTCCACCCATCATTTGCGAATTTGGAATGATGATCACCTTGTTGTCAGGCGTGCGCATGTTGGTGGTGAGGATGGAGATTTCCTCCACGATTCCGAAGACGCCTCCACCGTCGACCGCGTCGCCTTTTTTGAAGGGGCGGAACATGATGATGAGCACTCCAGAGGCGAAGTTCGCCAAAGAACCTTGAAGGGCCAAGCCAACTGCCAAGCCAGCAGCTCCCAGTATTGCGACGAAGGAAGTTGTCTTGACCCCCAGGTAGTCAAGCGTGACTAGAATCACGCAGACCATGAGTATCATATAAATGCCATTTCCGAGGAAGCTGACGAGAGTGTCGTCCATGTTGGACTTCTTCATCGCTTTTTTGATCAGTTTGGTGATCTTGTGAGCGACCCATTTTCCTATGATGAAAATCGCGATGGCGATCCCGAGGGTGATGAGGAAGTCTAGGCCGTCTGTCTGCAGCCAATTCATGATTTTTTCTGTATCCATTTTGTAATTCTTAATGATTAGTTTTCGAGTCGAGGTCTGTTGGAGTTCCTAGGCCGCTCTTTAGAGGCTAGCTGCCTTGCGTATTGTCACATTTTTTTCGCAATCGCTTTTCGGACTACTTCCATTTCAGGAGCAAACGGGTGAAGTATGTGGTATCCATTTCTTTGAGACCGGGAAGCGGCTCAGAGTTATAGTCGTTGCTAAGACCAACTCGCAGTGTCCAGAACTCGCCTGTTCCTACTGGGAGATCGAGGGAGGATTCGTGATAGACGCGAAAGTTTCCGAAGTCCTCGAATGAGGGATTATAGTTGAGGAGGTTGTTAAGGGACCCCCAGGTGAAGTCTTTCGAGTGAATCAGTGATAGATCAAGGCCTGGCGATTCTACCTCGGAGCCATCCTGGAAGCTCTCGAACCGGTAGGCTAGGCCGCCTCGAACCTCTAGGGATTGGTCGTCCTCTTGCAGGACGTGCTTGCCGATACCGAATGCGGTAGTGGAGCGTAGATCGAGCAATTCGATGTCATCGGTTTCGAGTTCGGTTCTCGCGTACCAAGAAAAGGTGTCGCTGAAGAAGGCGGAGTAGTCGATGCCCCCTTTGATTTCGTCAGCGGTGGTGGAGTCGTTTTCCTTGCCCTTGTCGATTCCCAGATAGAAGCGGAGTCGATCTTCGCTGCTTTGCAGGGTGGCGCTGGCGCCGATTCTCATGGCGGAGCGATCGGAGTTTCCGGATTTGCCGCTGATGTCTACGCTGGCGTTGTATTTCCAGCTGCGTTTGCTGGCGTCGGCTTGCGCTTTAAGGGCTCGGTCGGCGGGGCTGTCTTGTCCTGGCTGCCAAGCGTGGGAAATTTGGTCGGTTCGAGTTTCGAAGCTTCCTCCCTCGGTTGAGACGAGGAGCTCGTCTCCGGATCCCTCGACGGTCCCGACAAGCGTATTGCCGTCGCTGGTGGACAGGTTGATGGTGTCCTCGGTGGAGAAGTTGCTCACATCGCTTTGCTTAACCTCGATGGTCCCAGCAAAGGAGGTTTCGATCTTTATGGCGCCCTCTTCGATGGAGAGTATTTTACCGCTTATGAAGGAACCGTCCTTGGTCTGTACGGTGCCGCCGAAAGCGAATTTGGAGGATGCTACCGCAAGCAAGAAGAGCATGAGCAGCGTGGCATTGGAGCGGAGGAAATTTAAGGGAATATGTTTCATACGGACCCTTTAGTTTTACCTCGCAGAAGAAAGGTCACAAAAAAAGACACGCCCTGCGAAAAAAGCCGCAGGGCGTGTCCTTTTGGTGAAAAAACTAAGTTAGCTTGATTACTCCACAGAACGGCCGCGGATCGGCTCTGAAATGAGTTTTTCGTTGGGGATAATGACGAATCCGCCGTCTGGGCGTTTCAGTTTTGTAGTTACAGGTCCGATACCGGCTATGGTCATGATTTCGCCTTCGAACTCAAGCTCGGTTCCGATCTTGTATATGTCTCGTGAATACACGCCGGAAACGATGCTCCCAGCCATGCGCTTTAGTCCGAGCCCGAGGGCTAGTGCCAAGGCGAGAGCGATGGCTCCAAGGATGATCTGAACGGTCGCATTGAGGAGCTCGGTCTGGATGTTTATCTTTGAAAGGGCGACGGTGAGGATAAGGATGAAGATGAAGCCGAAGATGATCTTCGAAAGGGTACGGGCGTACTCGAGCCCCATGTTGTCGAGCGCGTTGAAAACTGCGTTTTTAATCACGTCCGCCACGATGAAGCCGAAGAGCAGGATCAGGGCTGCGGTGATGGCGTTCGGCATGAAGGAGATGATCGCTAGGATGATGTCCGAGATGTCCTTGATGGAGGCGGATTGGGCCGCGATCTTGATGACGAAGAGCATGGTTATCCAAAAGACTAGAGAGGCGGTGAAGGCGCCGGGGAGGGCCTTAATGCCAGCTCGCTGTAGCTGGGCGGTGAAGCCTGACCTTTCGAGCAGGTTGTTCACACCTAGCTTGTCGAAGACGATGCGTACGATCTTGGACAAGATCTTAGCAACCGCGTAGCCGATAACGATCAGAATGAGCGCAAGAAGGAGCTTGGGCAGAAATTGGGCGAAGTCGTTTACCATTTCCGTCAGGGCGGTTCTGACTTCGAGGGCAAATCCGGATAAGGAAAACTCGGTGGTGGCTAGGATTCTCATGCTCGTGGATTACTTTTTCTAGAGGGCGGAGGGATATGAAATTTAGGTGCGGTAGTCGGCATCCTTGTCGCCCACCGCATTGGCGGCAACTGCCAAAAAGCCCATCATAGCGGCGGGGAATCCTCGAAAGACGAAGGATGCCGTATCCTTGATGGCTTTCTCGTGCATGCTGCGTTCGATGACTTTATCTACCCGGTCCATATCTGGCGCCGGCGTGTCTGCGAGGCCAGCCTCCTCGAAAAGGAGTTGGAATTCGGCTTCGTTGAATGAGATGGCGTGTGAACTATCCATGTAAGTTAGGGGGTCTGAGAAATGGGTTGAGGGGCGTCGTTCCCGACGCGTTCGAAAGCTGCCTTGAATGCCTCCATCGCTCGGTAGTAGCGCATCTTCGCGGCAGAGGCGCCAAGGTCGAGGGTGTCGGAAATTTCCTGTAGGGTCATTCCCAGCATGAATTTGTAGGTGATGATTTCTTTGTCTGTCGGCTTTAGGTGACTCATGGCCTCTTGGATTCGGGCCTTGTTGTCTGCGTTTTTAGGGCTGCCATGACTGGTGGAGGGCACGTCGTCCTTGACGTGATTTTCGTATGCCTCGTGCACCTGACGCTTTCTCATGATCTTAGAGATGCGGTTGCGACAGTAATTGTGCACAATTTTATAGAGCCATGTTTTAAAGGCCGCTCGGCCTTCGAATTGGTGAATCTTGTGAAACACCTGAATAAGAGCATCTTGTGCGACTTCTTCAGCATCCTGAGGGGAGCCTACCGTTTTGAGACAAAAGTTGTATACCAGGCCTTCATAGCGCTTCACCAACTCTCGATAGGCTTCGATGTCGTCTGGCAACTGGCGCTTGCACAGTTCGACGAGCTCCGGGTCCGTTAGCTGGTCGAGAGGTCTATCATTCGGAAAGGAAATGATGTGTGACGGGTCGTGCAAGTAGGCGAAAGGTTGAGCTGTAGTTTGCTGCGAATGATTATGTGTTTTTGGTGAAAGTAACAGTAAAAAGGCGCCCAGTATTCGTCTCGCTACCAATATCGGCGGTTTCGAAGGCAAACGAGGTGATTAGTTTGTCTCGTTATCTGCAGAATACTTTTCGTTGAGGGCATCAGCTGACCAAAAGCCTGTTTGTTCAGCGCTTGAAGCGCGGACTTGCTCGACTAGCCCTCGGCTTACTGGGCTCGACTGGTTTCCGAAGGCATTGCGGACGTAGGTGAGGACCGCGGCGATTTCCTGATCGGTGAGTACATTGGCGAATTGAGTCATGGGAACGTGGCCGGGGTAATGTTGGCCGTTGACGTCAATAGGTCCCATGAGACCGTGGAGCGTGAGGTCAATCAGGCGCGACGGGTTTCCGTTGACCCATGAGGTGCCGGCGAGGGGTGGGAATTGGGCGGCGGGCAAGCCTTTTCCGTCGGGTTGGTGACAGGTGGCGCAATGGCCCTCGCGAGAGTAGATTTCGGATCCAAGCGTCCAGGCCGCTTGGGCTTCGGGCGAAAGGTGCGGAGGCGCTGAGGTGGCGCTTTCTGCTGTCGTTTGGATGGTGCCGCCGAGATTGGAGAGGGCTTGCTGGTAGGCTTTGGTCATCCAGTCGTCGAGCGGGTGTTTGCCGGCGGCTTCGGCGATGGAGCGTCCATCTGGGTTGTCGAGCCATGAGGCGGCGACGATCGCCTCGAGTCGCACGCGTGGATGAGGGTCGTTTGCGGCATCGAGAAGGAGAGCGGTATGATCTGGGAAATTATAGTGGTGGTTCCGCAGGAGGCGAACGGCGGCGGCGCGGGCTTGCGGGGCTTGGGCTTCGAGGAGTTTTCGGAGGAGGCGAGTATCGAGCTCGTTGATACCGGCGGTGGTCCAGAGGGCTTCGAGTAGGTGGTGCTCGTATCGGGACGAACTTGCATCGAGGCGTTGTATCCAAGTTTCTAGGGCAGGCAGGATTTCGGAAGCGGATCGTCCTCGGAGTTCGCGGCGGGTCCGGTAGCGGGCACGCGCTTCGGGGAGTTTTAGATTTTCGAGGAGCTGCTCGATGGTGGCATCTGCGATCTGGGGTGGCGTTACGAGGGGGCGCGAGTTATGAGTGATGCGGTAGATGCGGCCGTGAGCGTGGTCGCGGAGGGGATCGCGGGCGTTGTGCTGCATGTGGCCGACGAGTTGGTTGTGCCAATCTACTACGTAGAGAGATCCATCGGGGGCGAACTCGAGGTCGACAGGGCGAAAGTTGGGATCGGAGGAGGCGAAGAGGTCTTGGCGGAATTCACTGCTGTATCCTGCTTCGGAGTCGGCGAGCGTGTGTTGTTTTGCTCCGAGGAAACCTATGCAATTGTTTAGCAAGTAGTCGCCCTGAACGGTATCCGGAAAGTGGCGACTGGAGATGAATTCGAGACCGGAGGTCGGGCGGACGCGTTGCTCCTCTGGGACGAGTGATTCGGTGCCGACGATGAGCTGCCCATAGCGGGCTTTAACTTCAACGGGCAGCATCCAGTGCATGTCCGGGTTTGAGGTGGAGAGAAAGAAGTCTTGGCCCCAGTCGTCGTGGGCGATGCCCCAGGGATTGGGGATGTGGGTCTGGACGAGGCGTTGAAGGTGCTGGCGATTTGGGTCGAAGCGGTAGAAGCCGCCGTTTACGCCACGGACAGGGCCGTAGGCGGTTTCGACGTTGGTGTGCAGGAAGACGCCCTCGGCCATGAGAATGGAGCCGGATGGTTCGGCGGTGAAAGCGGAGATGGCGTGGTGGGTGTCGTGGGTGTCGAAGCCGGAGAGGATGATTTCGCGCGAGTCGTCGCGATCGTCGCCATCGAGGTCGCGCAGCAGGACTGAGTTCGGGGCTTGTGAAACGTAAACGCCTTCGGGGGCGAGTTCGAAGCCGATGGGCAGGTGTAGTCTGTCGGCGAATACGGTTTCTGTATCGGCTACTCCATCGCCGTCGGTGTCTTCGTAGATGAGTAGCTTGTCGTCGGGTCGGGGGTCGCCGGGGCGATAGTGTGGATAACTGGGCATGACGGCGACCCAGAGTCGGCCGCTGTTGTCGAAGGTGAGTTGGACGGGATTGGCGAGGTTTGGGAACTTTTCTTCGGAGGCGAAGAGAGCGATTTTGTAGCCGTCGGCGAGAGTGAAGGAGTCGAGGGCGGCTTGGCCGTAGAGGTAGGCGTTTTCGGCTCGTTCGGGAGCGTTGGTGGGAATGGGGGTGAGCGGCCGGGTGGCGTCGTCGGCTGCGGCGAGATCGAAGGATTCGCCTGCGATAGCGCTCCAGATCGCCTGATCTCGGTTGGCGGTGAGTTGGCGGACTTTTTCAATCTCCTCCGGGTAGTTGTCAGATCCATACGGCTCGAACCGGCGACCGTATGAGTGAACGCCGTTTGGCATTTGGTAGTCTTGAAGCCAATACCAGTTTTTGTCTCTGACGAGGTTTTGTAGATTTTGGGTGATGGGTGATGGGTTCTGGGTGGGCGAAGAGAGGAGGGAGGAGACGAGGTGCTTGGCGAGGCGTTGGTAGCCTGCGGCATTGAGGTGAGCTCCGTTGGTTGTGAGTTGTTCAGTGGTGTTGGCGAACCAGCGTTTAGTGGGAGTTAAGAGATCGATGAAGGGGATGCCTTTTGTGTAGGCGACCTCGCGCATGGCTTGGGTGTAGAGGGCTAGGTTTTGATTTTCTTTTTCGCCGTTCGGTAGGTCGAGGGTGGCGGAAAGGTCTTGGAAAGCGATGGGTGATATAAGGACGAGACGGGAAGGGGATTTGTCATTGTATTTCTGTGACAGGGTGTGGTTTACGAATGCGGAGAGCTCGCCACGAAAGGCGTCGAGGCCGGCGGGGCCGTCGAAGGATTCGTTGAAACCGTAGAAGGCGAGAATCGTATCGGGAGCGATTTGGCGGAGCCATTCGTCGTCTGTTGGATAGTGGCCTTCGCCGCTGTGGTGGGCGAATTCAGGGCGAAAGGCGTCGGCTCCGGTGAAGGCCCATTGGGAATTTCGGGAAGGGTGCGGGCGAAAGCCAGCGGTGAAGCCCGGATGGCTGAGGTTGCGAATGGTGAGCTGCTTGTCTGGGAGGCGGAGGTAGAGTTCCGTTTCGAAATAGCCGTGGTGAAGCATTCGTTCGCTGAGGCCGTTGCCGAGGATGGCGACGCGTTCGGGTGAAGGGATGAGGCTGGGAGAAGAGCCGAGGGCGAAGTCGGAGACGCGGAGGGCTTTGTCGGTCCAATGAGCGTCGTCATGGAATCCGTAAAAGGATGGGTGGTAGGGATCGATGGGATCAACTTTGGCATTTGCGGGGACGGGGAGATCGAGGAGATGGTAGCTTGCGTTGACGAAGAGGCGTCGCAGGTCGGGGCTTAGGAGATCGACCGCCGCTCCCGCTGTAGTGGCAAAGCAGATACCGGTACTGGATCCGTCGGGAGTCGGGTAGTTTTTGAGCCAGGCGAGGGGCATCATGGGATCGTTTTGCGGGTCGGATACGTTGGGAGAATTTGGATCGAGGGATTCGGTGACGGCTCCGCGGAGCAGGACGGTGGCAGCTTGCTGGTCGAGGTGCTCGATTCCGTAAATGTCGCTGTAGGTGAAGATGTCGGAAACGGAGTTGAGGATGGGGTGCGAGGCGTTCTTTGGTTCGATGACGCCGCGGCCGCCTTGGTCTTTGTGTTCTCCGTGGTGGTTGAGCCAATTTTCGCCGACAACGAGTTTTCCGAAGTTTTGCCAGTCGTAGCCGCCGAAGTGGTCGTCGTTCTTGAAGGCGTGAGTGGCGGTGCGGAAGGCGATGAGCGGTTTGCCGGCGTTTAGGTAATCGAGAATGGGTTGCAATTGGTCGCCGGGAAGGACGCGCCAGCGCGTGCCGAGAATCATGAGATCCGCCTCGTAGAGGGATTCGAGACCGGGGATGTTGGCGTTTTCGTTGGGATTGATAATGCCTGTTTTGGTGTCGATGGCGAAGAGGACGGTGCAGTGAAAGCCGTGGGTTTGGCTGAGAATCTTGGCTAGCATGGGGCAGGATTCTTCGGAGCGGTATTCCTCGTCGCCGGAAATCAGGACGATGCGTTTACCGGTGTCGATGGCGGCGGGCGGTGTGAAGACGAGGCGATCGGTGGGCTCGGCCATCGAGAGACTACTGAATGAGGTGACGAGCAGGGTGAGCAGAGCGAGGACGCGGATCTGTTGGCGCATGAAACGAGCGGGGTGCGGGGGAGTTTATTTACGAGTGGGGTTTGGTGGCGGTGGATTGAAAGCTAGGATAGCATCCGCATTTGAGGCGAGAAACTTAGCTGATGTTTATCGCCACCTTGCCGATGTGTTTGCCTTCGCCAAAAAGTTGGATCGCAGATGCGATTTCGCTGAACGGATAGGGGCCGTCGATGATCGGCTTCAGGTCTCCCGTCTCGTAGAGCTGGTTGATGTAGTCGAGGTCGCGGTTGGTCTTTAGGACGACCATGCGAAGGCGTTTGCTGCTAAAGCGATGGATGAGGGGTGCAAGGGCAACGAGCTGCAGAAGCGGAAGGGTCTGGCCTCCAACGGTTGCGTAGAGGCCGCCCTCCTTCAGGGAATGGAGGTAGCGGAAGGGCGAGCGATTTGTTTTTGTATCCAAAATTAAATCATAGGCTTCTCCCATTCTCGTGAAGTCATCCGATCGGTAGTCGATTGTCCGAGCATAGCCGGCGAGGCGCATCGCTTCCGCTTTGCTGGCGCTGTCGACTCCGGTGATGTCGTCGATTCCGAGCGATTTTGCGATTTGAACACCGAGAAGGCCGACGCCGCCACCGCCGCCATTGATGAGGAGTTTTTGTCCTGGCTGGATTTTACCGACGTCGATCAGGCCCTGGATGGCTAGCATGGCCGCATGGGGAAGAGCGGCGGCGTCGATGAAGCTCATACAGGCAGGCTTTTTGCCGAGCGCGTTTTCCGGAGCGCATGTATATTCGGCGAATGCTCCGAAGCCCGCTTCCGAAAGGTCTCCGTACACGTGATCACCCGGTTTGAATTTTTCTGTCTTTCTTCCTGTCGATATGACTTGTCCTGATATTTCGACTCCGGGGATTCCGATTTTTGGTCGTAGCAAGCCGCAAAGAAGCCGCATGTAGAAGGGTTTTCCTCGCACCATGTTCCAGTCCCAGTCGTTTACCGCTGCGGCGTGTACTTTGATCAATACTTCGTCGTCCTTGGGCGTGGGCCTTGGGGTTTCTTCGAGCGAGAGAAGATCGGTGGATCCGTATTTTTTAAGAGCGAGCGCTTTCATTTTTCCCACACGGGCAAGAGTGTTGATCGGAGGCTTGAGTTCGATCCTAAAGCTGTGGATGTCCAGAATGGGCAAGGGTGAAAGAGTAGACTGCCGAAAGACTCATGAGAGAGAAGGCATCAAAGTAGAGGATTGCTCGAATTTTTCGTGGATCGCTTTTGCGGGAAGGGTGTGTCTGAAAAGGGGCTGCCATGGATAGTTCGAGAAACACAGACTCATCACCAAAGTTGGGGCTTTTGCACCCGCGAAACCCGCATCAGGGGCGTTACGACTTCGCTGCTCTGGTGGCGGCTTGTCCGGAGTTGGCGGCTTTTCTGCGGCCCAATCCGAAGGGGGACCAGACGATAGATTTTGGTGATGAAGGTGCGGTGCGAGCTTTGAACGGGGCTTTGCTCGCTCACCATTACGGCGTGAAGCATTGGATGATTCCGATGGGCTATCTTTGTCCGCCGATCCCGGGGAGAGCGGATGTAATTCACTATTTGGCGGATCTTTTGAGCGATTCGAATGGCGGCGAAATTCCGAGGGGCAAGCGGGTGAGAGCGCTGGATATTGGGACGGGGGCGAATTGCATTTACCCGATTCTGGGGAGTCGGAGCTATGGATGGCAGTTTGTGGGGACGGATATCGACAATACTGCGGTGAAGACGGCGCGCTTGATCGTGGAATCGAATGCGTGTTTGAGGAAGCTAATCAAGGTGGTGCAGCAGAAGAATAGGGATTCGATTTTTAAGGGGATCATTCGCCCAGACGACCGGTTTGACCTGACGCTGTGCAATCCGCCGTTTCACGGTTCGGCTGAGGAGGCGCAAGCTGCGAATCAGCGGAAGCGATCGAATTTGTCGAAGGGATCACGTGTGAAGAAAACGGATACGCTGAATTTTGGTGGGCAGCAGGCGGAGCTTTGGTGCGCGGGCGGGGAGCTGCGCTTCGTTAGCCAGATGATTCGGGAGAGCGTGGCGTTCGGGGAGCAGGTTGGCTGGTTCTCTAGTTTGATTTCAAAGAGCGAGCATCTGCCTGCGTTGAAGAAGGAGCTGGGTCGTAGCGGGGCGAGTCAGGTGGAGGTGCTAGAGATGCGTCAGGGGCAGAAGGTGAGTCGTTTGTTGGCGTGGCGGTTTTGAAGAGAAGGTGAGTTTGTAGGTATGAAGATTGAAGTATGAAGTATGAAGTATGAGGGATGAAGGGGTGGGGGCTTGGTGTGCTCGGCTTTGATTATCACTCACCTTTAGCGTCGATTTTCTTCACTTCTTAAGACCTTTTGCTTTTTTGGAAATTGTGGTGAAAATGGCTAGGAGCTGATTTGTTTCGTCTTGGAGGTTTTCCAGTTTTTTGGAAGGGACTATTTCTGCTTCAACAAGAAGCTCCAACCAGTAGCTGGTTTCATCCAATTCTTGGAGACAAATGCCTAGTTTAGCAATGAACTCTGAATTTGAACGCGCTCGGCGGTTTTCTCGATAGTTCGCTCCGACAGATGTGCCAGACCTAAGTATCTGTTTCCCGATTACTTGAGCCTCAGTGGATTTGGGTAAAGAGCCGTAGAGTTTGATGATTCGCAAAGCGAATTGAGTTGTCCGCTCCCGCAGATCGTCGGTTGCTTCTTCGACCAAGCAGTTAGTCTCCTCTTCGATTTTATACTTCATAGTGTTTCGTCATTCCACTCCTCAATTGTCGTCGCTTCGCTTATTGCCTGTCCAAGTTGTTAATCAATGCTGCGAGGAGTCCGAAGGACAAGACTCGCCGCAGCAGCATTGTTAACAACTTGCCGCGGCGGAGCTCTGAGGGAAACTTGTGGCGTCGGCCGTCCCGCACAACGGCTGTCGCTTTGGTTTCCCTCGAGGAATTTACCGAGAGCGCCGGCGGGGCGGAAAAGACGCCGCAAAACGAATGCTCAAGAAGAATGGACCGTGCGGATCCATCCAATAAGCGCTTCGCCGCGGCGCCTGCCTTCGCAAAAGAATAACTGAAAGCATAGTCATGATTGAGCTGAATAACCCGTTTTGCAACCAGTCCTCGCATGCCGCTTACGCTAGCGTGGACTGGGGACACCAGACCAACTGCATACATTTTCTTCCCGCGGGATCTCGAAGCGAGCAGCGCTTCGAGGTAGCCGCCGACCCAGGCTCCATGAACGCGTTCATGGCCGGGCTGCGCGAGCGCGTCGGGCAAGGGCGAGTCGCCATCCTCAGCGAGCAGAGCAAGGGGGCTCTGGTCAACCTGCTGCTCGACTTCGAGTTCGTGGACCTGTTCGCGGTCAATCCCCTTGCCGCGGCGAGGTTCCGCAAGAGCCTCCATCCCAGCGGGGCCAAGAGCGACCCCATCGACTCAAGCGCCTTGCTTCGCATGCTCTTCACTCATCGCGACCGCATCAAGCCAGTGCTCAAGGGCGACGAGGCCAGCCGTCGCCTCGACGCGTTAAACGCGCATCGCCGGGAGCTGGTCGAACAGCGCGTCGCGGTGGCCTTGCGTCTCAAAAGCCTGCTACGCGAGTACTATCCGCAGGCCCTGCCTATGGTCGGCGACGAGCTTTGGGACCCGATCAGCTTGGCGTTCCTGCGCAGATGGCCCTGTTACTCGAAGCTCTCCAAGTCCAAGGACCAGACACTCGAACGCTTCTACTACGCCAACGGCAGCCGCAGCGCGAAGGCTATCGCCAAACGCGTCGCCGCGTTGCGGTCGAGCTCGAAGCTAAGCTCCGACCCCTTGCTCGAGGAGCTTGGGGCCCTGCGTCTGGGCAACTGCGTCGAGCAGCTGAGCGTATTGAACAGTCAGATACGGGCTATAGCCAAATGCGTTAAGTCCTGCTTCGGCAGCCATCCCGAGAAGGATCTCTTCGCGACGCTTCCCGGGGCCGGTGCAGCGATGGCCCCTCGGCTTGCCGCCGCCTTCGGCAGCGACAGGGAACGCTTCGAGGACGTCTCCAAGTTCCAGGTCTACGTAGGAATCGCCCCGATCAAGGTCTCAAGCGGGACGAAGAACTATACCTTCATGAGGGGGCGCTGCCATAAGTTCCTGAGGCAAAGCTTCCACGAATGGGCTGGACTGACGATCCAGTTCAGCCCTTGGGCCAAGGCTTGCTACGAGCTGATGAGGCAACGCGGCAAGCGCGTCGGCGTGGCCAAGCGCGCCCTGGCGTTCAAGTGGACTCGAATCCTCTATCGCTGCTGGAAGGACCGAACCCAGTACGACGAGGCCGCCTACGTGAGAAGCCTCGCCAAACGCGGTTCGCCGATCATCGGCAAGATGAAAGAACTCGGATTTATCGACGATGAAAACAATCTACTTTTTACTTGATGGAAAGGCTCAGAAGTCTCGGTACATCGCTCATACTTCAACCTTCATAATTCATCCTTTTCTACAGTTCGTTGTATTTGGCGTGGGTGCCTTTGGCTTTGTCGACGGGGTACTTGGCGGCGTTTTTTTCGATTTTGGCTGAAACGGCTTCGACGAGGTCGATTTCGAGCTCGTGGCAGAGAAGGAGGAGGAAGGAGGCGATGTCGGCGACTTCTTCTTTGATATGTGTTTGTTTCTTGGATACGATAGCGGCTACTTCCTTAGGGTTCTTCCAAAGGAAGATTTCCTGCAACTCGGAGGCTTCGATGGAGAGGGCGGTGGCAAGGTCTTTGGGATTGTGGAATTGCTTCCAGTCGCGGGCGTCGCGGAAGGCGATGAGTTTCTCGGTGAGTTGGGAGAGTGAGGAGGAAGGCATGGGAGATGGTGGTAAAGAATTATGAATTATGAATGGTGGAGGATGAGGGGAATCGCTTTAGCCACAATGCTTGAGGAGTTTAATGACAACACAATATGTGGGATCAATCATGTGATTTGAGTCATGGAAGCGATGGCTGAGCAAAGCATTATATGGGGGTGATCTTCTTAATTTGCGAAGGGGTGGGGTTGGTTTAAGTTGATGCGGGGATCTCGATTTTTCCGACGTCAACAGTGTGTATACGCGTTGTGAATGATAAAAGTATTACTTGCTTGTTGACAGTCCTACAGGCGTAGGACTTTGTATCAGCTATTCGCTGTTACCCTTACTCAATATCTGCGATTTCCAAGTCGGCTTCTACAAACTCTCAGCTGTGAGGTTGTGAAGTCCAAGCCCCCGATACTCTTCTATGAAACGTTTCTTGTACGAATCGCGTCACGCGGCGCGTAAGCTCTGCTCTACCCCTATCTCGTCTCTCATGGCGATTATGGTACTCGCAATCGCGATCGGTACCAACTCCGGAATCTACACGCTCGTAGACGATCTCTCAGTCTCCGAACCCGCTGGTACCAATGTGGAAAACGTGCTTCTCATCGGCGGGATGCCGCGTGATCCTCAGTACACGAATTTCTTTAAAATCGATTCCGTCTTTACTGATACGATCCGTCAAAACCGTGAAGTTTTCACCGACATTTCGCAAGTCCTAGAAACGCGGCTCACGCTCACGGGCATATCAGATCCGATGAGGCTTAAAGCTCTCCGTGTCGGTCCAAATTTCGCCCAGATTATTGGCCTCCAAGCCGATGTGGGACGCGCTTTCGAGCCTCGTGACTACGATGCCGGAGCCTTGCCGGGAGCGATGATCACTCATGACACTTGGAAACGCGGCTGGAACAGTGCTCCGGATGCCATTGGCAGCATCGTGATGCTAAACGGTAAACAGCATCGCATTGTTGGAGTGCTCCCTGACAGTTTTGCATTCGAGCGTATTAAGCTTTCTATCATAACAGCTACCCGGTTTACGTCGGAAGAGTTTTCAAATTGGACGCCGTACTGTCTTTTTTTAGGGGCGGTAAAGCCAGGCACTAGCGAGGTTCAAGCTCAGACGGAGATTACTGCCCTTGAAGCTCAACTACACGGAATGGAACGCTTGCCAGATTATTGGGAATACGTGCGTCTGGGAGTGAAAGAGTTGAACCACTTCGAAAACGAATATCTTGAAACTCAGATGAACATCCTGCTGGGTGTCGGAATTGTCATCCTTGCGATAGCCGCCTTTAATGTGACCAATCTTACTCTTGTGCGGCTTAATCGTAGGGGAGGGGAATACGCAACCCGAGTCGCGCTCGGCGCGAGCCGTTGGGATCTGGTCCGCATTTCTGTATTTGAAAACGGGATACTCATTGTCGCTGGATTCATACTTGGCATTGGCTTCGGCCATGCGCTGATCCAAATCGCGATTAAGGGATTCGAAGGAGCAGAATGGGGACTCCTCAGCCAGCTCGGATCAAACGTCTCGCTGAACGGACGGGTTTTAGCCTACACGGGAGCCGCTTGCCTCGTTGCCCTGGTTTTCATCAGTCTCGCGACTTTGATCTTTTCGCGGACGAAATCGATTAGCGTATTCATAAAGCAAGACACGAGGAGCTCGACTGGTAGCGTCGTCTTCAATCGAGTTACCAATGCCTTGCTCTTCCTGAAGATTGCATTGACCTGCTGCCTCCTCATTCTTGGTGGATTCTTCTTTCACAGCCTGAGCAAGCTCAACCAATTCGACTTCGGCTACCGGCTCGAGAATATCCACCATGGGTACATCAACTTCCCTTATTATCGCTTTGAAAAGGAGCAGAAGCCGGTCGCGCTTTCGGCGATGCGTGAAAGCATACTAGAGGCGATCAGGAGTGTACCCGGTGTGGAAACCGTTACCATTTCCTATCTACAATGCCCACATTGGGGGAGAGACAAGCGCATCAAGCTCAAGGACACTCCCGCCGACCTGAAAGACCAAGATCTGCCTTTGGCAACGCGTGGCGACGTCGACCCAAACTTCTTTGAGCTCATTGGCTTGAAAACGATCCAAGGCGAAACGTTCGGCCCTGAGCATAACGCTTTGGATAGCGAGCCCGTCGTTGTCATAAACGAAGCCTTCGTCAAAAAGCATTTTGCCGACAAGAATCCAGTGGGCGAATTCATCGAAACGAGAAATAATGACGGCCAATATAGCAGCTATCGGATCATCGGAGTCGTAAGCGACATTAGGCGTTGGTGGAGAGAAGGCGGCGAACCGCAGCCAGGAATGTATTTCCCGATCGCCCAAGGCAACGAAGGTTATTACTGGGGCTGGATCTATTTCAAGGCGAGGTACTGGAGTCCGGAAGTGGAGCGTCAGGTGAATGAAGCGATCCGTCGGGTAGAGAGCGAAGTGGTGCAGAATGGATTTTCATCGCTGCGAGGCTTCGTCGCCGAATCGCAGAATTCCTTCCGCTTCATCGTCTTCATCCAGACTCTGGTCAGCGTCATCGGGCTATTGCTCTCCTGTGTCGGCATTTATTCGGCAGTGAGCAACGCCGTCGCGCAACGTAGAAGAGAGATGGGGATTCGCCTCGCGTTGGGGGCGAGTCCGAGGAGGATTCGAAACCGAATCATGATGCGCTCGGCTGCTCTTGTGATCCCTGCTCTTTTGCTTGGGGTGCTCGGGGCCTATCTCGTGCTCGTTGTATTCGACTTACTCGAAAACCAACTTCCGCTGGTCGAGCCGACGCGTTGGAGCGTGTACGCGCTTTGCGCGCTGCTTATGTTCGGGGTCGGAATGATCGCGACGCTGCAGCCGGCGCTCCAAGCCGCTAGATCAGATCCCAATCAGACGCTCGGCGACGGCAAATAGAAGGCTCATCACCCGAAGTAGTGGAAATTGCTGTTTGGTCGAAATGGAGAACGCCTCTTGCAACGCGGCATAGCGCGAGCGCTACGTTTGAGTCTATTCAGAGGCTAACGGTTTTGCGTAGGCTTTCGATGTGTCGTTTTGGCGGAGCTGCGAAGAAGCGCTTGTAGTCTCGGTTGAAGTGGGAGGCGTCGTCGTAGCCGACTTTGTAGCCAGCGGTGGCCGCGTCGAGGTGCTCGTCCAGCATGAGTCTACGAGCTTCCCGGAGGCGGAGCTGTTTTTGGAACTGGATGGGGCTCATGGTGGTGACCGATTTGAAATGCTGATGGAAGGTGGAAAGGCTCATTTCGTTGCTGCGGGCGATCTCCTCGACTTGCAGCGGCTCGCTGAATCGCTTGCTGATCTGCTTCACCGCCTTGGCGATGCGGGAGGCTTGGCCGTTGAGCAGGTTCATTCTCCGGAGGCGGTCTCCCTGTTCACCCATCAAGAGTCGATAGACGATTTCCCGGACCGTGGATTGCTGCAGGATTCGGGCGTCGGCCGGAGAATCGATCAATCTCACAAGCCTGACAATCGCGTCGAGCAAGGTCGAATCTAGCGGGCTTACGTCGATGCCTTGCTGCGAGCCGGGCCGCGACGCTTCGAGTTGTTCGCCTTCTGAGATGACCGAGCCGATCATGGCCGGCGAGATGTTGATGCGCATTCCGAGATAGGGCGTTTCCTCCGATGCTTCCAATACCTTGAGTTCGACGGGTAGCTCCACGCAGGCGAGCAAGTAGTGGTAGGGATCGTAGTGGCAAAGCCTGTCGCCGAGCCGCACTTCCTTGCTTCCTTGGGCGATAATGCAAAGGGAAGGCTGCACCACGCTGTAGACAGGGTCCATCGCTTTCGTTGTTCGGGCAACGAAAACCCCCTCTAGCGGTTGAATGATTCCGTTGGATTGGTGAATTCGTTGCAAGCGTTCGACAAGTTCCGCTCGGTGCAATGGGTCGAGCTTCGCCTGAGGCGATGAGTGGGTGGCGGTTGAGGGGTCCATTCTGTGTAACGTGACGTTGAATACCGACCGTTGAATTCAGTTTCTCGCAGGATTGTTCAATTTATTTCGACGAACGTCCTACCCGAATCAGAGCAGCGCGGAGTATCATGAATCTCGAAAGGACTCACCAAATGAAATTGCTACTGACAACCACTCTTTGTCTCGGGCTGGCGAATTTCGCTATGGCCCAGGAACTCGCTATCTCGCGAGCGGGCGAGCGTCCCGTGACGCAGGCCTCAGCAGAAAACTTCACCGGGAAGGCGGAAGTCGAAATGCTTTTCCTTGCGGAAGAACCGGCACGCTCCTACGGGGGGCTGGTCCGCTTCGAAGCGGGGGCTCGTACCGACTGGCACACGCACCCGCTAGGACAGACCTTGATCGTCACAGCTGGCGTGGGTCGTGTGCAAATGTGGGGTGGCCCGATTCAGGAGATCAAGGTAGGCGACGTGGTGAACATACCGCCAAACGTGAAGCACTGGCATGGCGCATCGCCGGAGGCTTCGATGGAGCACCTCGCTTTGGGCGAACGACAGAACGGCAAGTCGGTCGAGTGGATGGAGAACGTCAGCGACGAGCAGTTCCACGCATCCTTGCCAGGCGAATCCGAGCCGGAGGAAGAGTCCGGCCCGTCTCGGGCGCAGCAGATTTTGGGAGGCGTGGCTCCCAAGCTTGCGGAGCTGACGGACGACGTTCTGTACGCGGATGTCTGGGAGCGACCCGAGCTGTCGAAACGCGACCGCAGTCTCGCCACGGTGAGCGCCCTTATCGCCATGAATCGTCCCAACCAGCTTCGCTCCCACATGGCGATCGCTTTGCGAAACGGGGTCACCGAAGAGGAGCTGTCCGAGGTGATTACCCATCTTGCCTTCTACTCTGGTTGGCCCAGTTCCGTCGATGCGGTAGGCGTCGCGAAAGAGGTTTTTAAAAACGAATAGCGACTCGCAAAGAGTCATTGAAAAATCAATACATATGAAATCTAAGCCCGCTCCCCATGAAAGTGAATCATCCCGTCGGAGATTCCTGAAGGTAGCAGCCACGGCTGCTTCGCTACCATTACTCTCGGGTCGCTTAAGCGCGGCCTCTCCTTCGGCAAGTAGAACCTATGGTTCGTATGTGATGCCGGACCTTGAAGAGCGCCGAAAACTAGGGTCGCTCGAAGTTTCCAGCGTTGGGCTCGGCGTGCAGAACATGAGTCGTAGGTACGAGACGACGGTGCCGTATCGGCCTGAAATGCACACTATCATCCGGACTGCCTTCGACCGTGGTCTGACATTTTACGATGCGGCGGAGGCGTATGGTCCGCACGAAGTGGAGCGAATCTTGGGTGAGGGCGTTGAACCGTTTCGGGACGAGATCGTGATCGCCACCAAGTTTGGCTGGAACATCGATCTCGAAACGGGGCAAAGGTTGCCTGGATTGAACAGCAAGCCCGAGCATATCAAGCGGGTGGTGGAGGGGATGTTGAAACGCCTTCGAACTGACCGGATTGATCTTCTGTACCAGCATCGAGTCGATCCCGAGGTACCGATCGAAGACGTGGCAGGCGCGGTGAAGGAACTGATGGACGAGGGCAAGGTGCTGCATTGGGGCTTGTCGGAAATGGGTCTGAACACGCTGCGTCGCGCTCATGCGGAACTGCCCGTCACTGCGGTGCAAAGCGAGTATTCGATGCTGTGGCGTGGACCGGAAACGGGGGCCATTCCGGTGTGCGAGGAGTTGGGAATCGGCTTCGTTCCTTGGAGCCCGCTGGGCGTGGGATTCCTGACTGGGGCGATCGATGCGTTCACCCGCTTCGCCGACGGCGATTTTCGCAAAATGGAGTCGCGCTTCTCGCCAGAAAGCGTGAGCCACAATCTTGCGTTGGTCGATCTGCTTAAAACCTGGGCGGAGAAAAAGGAATGCGCGCCCGGGCAAATCGCTTTGGCCTGGTTGATGGTCCAGAAGCCATGGATCGTACCGATTCCCGGGACGACGCAGATGGCGCACATGTTCGAGAACATCGGCGCGGCAAAGATTCAGTTCTCTACCTCCGAACTAAAGGAGTTGAACAATGAAGTATCCGAAATTGAGATACAGGGAGCTCGATTGCCGGAATTCGTGCAAGCCTTCTCGGATGTGGAAGCGCCGCCGAAGGAGTGAACGCTAAGAATGAAACTCAATGGGAATATTAATATGCAAAATCGAACCAGTATAGAAGCCCCCTCGCAATGTCTGACGAATCCAATTGCACGAGTCATCGCGCTCGTTTCTTTGTTTTTCTGCTCTCAACTCTCATTCGCTCAAAGCCCTGACGCCGAGCAGGAAATCAAAGACGTATCCAAAATCAAATGGGAATGGATGGCCGAGAAGAATGTCGAAGCGCTTTCGGGCCTGTTTCACGAACGAGCCAAGTTCGTGCACATGAGTGGAACCTGGAACACGCCTCGGGAGCTCGATATCATCGAGTCGGGAAGCATTTGGTACAAGAAGGCGGATGTGCACGATGTCGTGGTCGAACTCTTTGGTGACACCGCCATTGTCTGGAACCGCATCACGCTTCTCGCAGTGGTTCGTGGAAATGAAGTTTCCAACGAATTCACGGTCACGGAAGTCTACCAGAAAGCGGGCGACGAATGGAGGCTGCTCGACCTGACGTTTAGCAGCGTGAGGGATACGCATGGTATCCAGCAGTAAGCAGGGTGTGGCATATTTCCTTTCGAGTTGAAGTATTTTTCTGAAAAGATTTAACGAGAAATCAATGAAGTTGCCCCAAGTCCCCAAAACTCGATCTGACAATGTTCGCGAGACTCCTCTGGAAGACAGTGTTCCATACGACAAAACGCGCAGAGACCTGATCAAGGCCTGCTTGGCCGGGACTGTGCTAGGTCCGGTAGCTGCGACTCATGGCGCTGGTAGAGAGACAAAAAGCGACCTGCCCCAGAGCGAAAGTCTCAAGTGGGCCAGAAGTGTCGAAGGGCAACGCAAGGGGGACCTCGGGGATGGCACTTTCCTCAACCCGATCCTCTCGGGAGACCATCCCGATCCCACGATCATGAAGGACGGGGAGGACTATTACATGACCTTCTCCTCCTTCAATTCGTATCCGGGTATCGTCATCTGGCACTCGAAGGATTTGGTCAATTGGCGTCCGGTCGGTCCGGCATTATCCAAGAATATCGGTACCGTCTGGGCGTTGGATATCTGCAAGCATAGCGACCGTTTCTATGTCTACATCCCCGCCATCCCGCCCGGAAAACCTTGGTCAACTTTCGTGATCTGGGCTGACAAGATCGAGGGGCCCTGGAGCGATCCGATCGACTTAGGAATCGAGGGCTGCATCGATCCAGGACACGCGGTCGGCGAAGACGGGAAGCGCTACCTGTTCGTCAATGGGATTCGCAAGATCCGCCTCACCGACGATGGCTTGGCCACCGATGGGGAACTCGAGCACGCCTACAGTCCGTGGCGGTATCCAGAGGAATGGATCACTGAGAACTTTGCTCCGGAGGGTCCGAAGCTGTTGCGGCGCGGCGACTACTTTTACCTTGTCACCGCGGTGGGCGGAACGGCGGGCCCTGTCACCGGGCACATGGTGATCGCGGCCCGTTCGCGTTCCATTCACGGGCCATGGGAGCACTGCCCGAGCAATCCGCTAGTGCGTACGCTATCCGAACGGGAGCCTTGGTGGTCTCGGGGACACGCCACGGTGATCGAAGGTCCGGGCGGCGAGTGGTGGATGGTCTACCACGGCTACGAAAACGGCTTTCGCACGCTCGGGCGGCAGACCCTGCTGGAACCCATCGAGTGGACCGAGGATGGTTGGTTCCGGGCCAAGGGTGGCGATCTCGGCCAGCCTTTACCCATGCCCAAGGGTGGCGAAGCGGTTCCGCATGGATTTGCCCTCTCCGACGAGTTTTCCTCCAACAAGTTCGGCGTGCAGTGGTCGTTCCACGATCCGAGTCCCAACGAAATGGAGCGGGTGAGCTACGGTTCGAAGTCGCTGGAGTTGAAAGGCGAAGGCAGCTCGCCTGTGGATAGTTCACCTTTGACCTGTATCGCAGTCGACCGTGCTTACCGTGTGGAGGTCAGCATGGAATTGCACGGCGAAGTCGAAGGCGGTCTCTTCCTGTTCTACAATTCAAAGGCTTTCGTCGGTCTCGGTTTCACGGGCAATACTGTCAGGACTTATCAATACGCAGGGACGGAGGATTGGGCGAACGTGCCGTTGGAAGCCCGCAAGGTAAGGGTTCGCATCACCAACGACCGCAACGTCATCACGTACCACTACTCGACTGACAATGGAAACTCCTGGCGGCTGCACCCCACGCGGATGGAAGTCTCCGGACTCCATCACAACGTGTTCGGCGGCTTCCTTAGCTTGCGAATCGGCATCTGTTCCTTCGGCACAGGAAAGGTGAAGCTGAGCCAGTTCAGCTACCGAGCGACCGAGGAAACGATTTAAACGCAGATCGCGTTGAATCGTTTTATGTCCATCCGACGCAAGAACCTCTCATTCCAGTCTTCGAATCGGAGGATCATTCAACTTTTTCCGACGAATGTCCTATCGATCCGGACCGGTTTCTGTGTACACTGTCAGGTAGTATGGCGGAATTCGTAGTTAAGGTAAATGGGCGGAATCGCTCTCTAGAGGTAGATCCAGCCACCCCGTTGCTTTGGGTGTTGAGGGACCACTTGAAGTTGGTCGGAACGAAGTATGGATGCGGCATGGGACAATGCGGGACGTGTACCGTTCATCTTGGCGACACAGCGATCCGCTCCTGCCAGTTTCCGATTTCCGCGGTCGGCGATCAGCCTGTCACCACCATTGAAGGCCTGTCGGAGGAGGGGACTCATCCGCTCCAAAAAGCGTGGATCGAGCACGACGTGGCCCAGTGCGGCTACTGCCAAGCGGGGCAAATCATGTCGGCTGCGGCTTTGCTCAAACGGAATCCGAATCCCGACGATTCTCAAATCGAGGGAGCGATGGAGGGAAACCTATGTCGCTGCGGGACCTATCTACGGATCAAGGAAGCCATCCGAAACGCCAACGCCTAACGAAATCGCTATATGGAAATTTTGAATACGCAAAGCAATCGTCGGTCCTTCATAAAAAGCGTAGCCGTTTCGGGCGGTGGTTTTATCTTAGGGTTCTCTTGGCTGGCCAATGCCAAAGGCGCGACGGGCGCGGAATCTGGCGAGCAAATCGAAATCAACGCCTACCTTAGGATCGGTAGTGACGGAACCATTACAATCCAAGCTCCCAATCCGGAATTCGGGCAAGGGGTGAAAACCTCCCTGCCTATGATCGTGGCGGAGGAGCTGGATGTCGACTGGGAGTCGGTGGTTGTGGAGCAGGCTCTGTTTAATATGGACTTGTATACCCGTCAATTCGCGGGTGGCAGTCAGTCGGTTCGAGCCGGTTGGAATGGACTCCGCCGAGCAGGAGCCACTGCCCGACACATGCTAAAGCAAGCGGCGGCTGATCAATGGGGAGTCTCGTTCGACGAGGTCGCCACGGGCGATGGGAGGCTTCTCCATGCGAAGAGTGACCGCTCGCTAGGCTACGGCGAGGTCGCCGCCAAAGCGGCTAAGGTAGCCGTACCGGAAAATCCGATACTTAAAAATCCCGAGGATTTCAAGATCGTCTCCAGCACGAAAAAGAATGTGGATGGAAAAGACATCGTCACGGGCAAGCCGCTTTTCGGTGTCGATGTCGATCACGAGGGTATGTTGATCGCGTCTATCGTGAAACCGCCGGCCTTCGGGATGAGACTGAAGTCGTTCGATGCAGCGTCGGCGCGAGAGATGCCAGGCGTGGTTGACGTCATTCAAATAAAAACCTTCGAAGACGATTACCAGCGTCGCATTTTCGATGACAACGCCTTTCCGGATCTCGTAGTCGTGGTGGGCGAAACCACTTGGCAAACTTTCGCTGCCAAGAAGGTGTTGAAGGTGGAATGGGAAGCGTTCGACGATACGGAAATCACGCTCGGCACCTGGGGAGGAGGCTCTCGGGCGGCGGTTATTCCGGGAGGGCTCGAAAGCACCTCCGACCACGAGGAGAAGCTCGCTAAGCTCGATGAGGAAGCAGGCGGTGTCGCCCGCAAGGACGGGGAACCAGAAGCTGCGTTCGATGCCGCTAGCCAAGTTTTGGACAGAACGTACTCGGCCCCTTATCTGGCTCACAACGCCATGGAGCCGCAGAACTTTTTCGCGGACGTGCGAGGCGACAAGATTGTAGTGGAAGGTCCCCTACAAGCCCCGCAATTCATCGAACAGACCGTCTCGGAACGGCTTGGCGTTCCCATAGAGAATATCGAAATCCGCATGACCCGTATGGGAGGTGGTTTCGGTCGTCGCGCCTACTGCCACTATGTCGTCGAAGCCGCTCTGATCTCCCAGCGAATGAAACGGCCCATCAAGCTCGTCTACACGCGAGAGGACGACATGACCTTTGGCATCTACCGTCCCGCGTACCGCATGCGCTATCGGGCGGCAATCGATGAAAACAAGAAAGTGACCGGCTTTCATATTCGAGCCGCGGGCATTCCCGAATCGCCTTTGCACGCGAACCGGTTCCCCGCTGGAGCTTACGAAAATTACTTGGCCGAAAGCTCGAGTATCCAGTCGAACATTACAACCGGAGCATTTCGAGCTCCTCGGTCCAATTTTAACTGCGCCGCCGAACAGTGCTTCCTCGACGAGCTAGCGGAAACTGTGGGTAAGGATCCCATCGCCCTGCGCTTGGAATTGCTTCAGCGCGCGAAGAACACGCCCGTTGGCGACCGAAACGACTACGATGCCGAGCGTTACGCGGGCGTTCTTGAACTCGTGCGCGAAAAGTCGGATTGGGGAAAAGCGAAACCGGGTGTCGGACGCGGGGTAGCGGCGTACTTTTGCCATAACAGCTACGTGGCCCATGTGGTTGATGTAGTTATGAATCAAGGACGTCCTGTGGTGGAGCGCGTTTGCAGCGCGGTCGATTGCGGCATCGTGGTCAACCGAGGCGCGGCGATCAACATGGTCGAGGGCGCGGTCGTCGACGGAATCGGTTGCGCCTTATTCGGCGAGATGACTATCAAGGAGGGCGTTCCTCAAAAGAACAACTTCCACCAGTACCGCATGATACGCTCGTCGGAAGCCCCCAAGCGGATCGACGTGCATTTCGTGAAAAACGAGATCGACCCGACCGGCCTCGGCGAACCGCCGTTTCCACCGGTATTCGCGGCCTTGGCGAACGCGCTTTACCAGGCGACCGGCAAACGACTGTACAGACAGCCATTCGTGGACCAGCTCGAGACGTAGGCACAGGATAAAGCGAGCGGTTGGGCTTTCGAAGCGCGAGGCGGAGCCCAGCATCAATCGGACTTACTGCGAAGGCAAAAGGGGACTTCCAACACTCTTGTGGTATTGGAGGCTTTAAACGGTGAACCGTGGGGTTGCGGGGTGAGTGTTTGGGTTGGGAAGTGTGATAGGTCTGATGGCAAGTGCATTAGAATGACCCTGTTTTGAACCCACCTGTACACTCCGAGTTCTCGTCAGGCCAAGCAAGCAAAGCGATGACTGTTTACTCACCACCCCGCGTTGCCCGCTTCCAACCGCCGTAGTTGAAGAAGGCAAACCCCGACAGCAACATACATTGCCGAATCTTTTTATATTTCTCCCCGCTCTTCCCGGATGTCCCGGGCGCGGAGTTAGAGCATTGGAAAGTCTGAATTGATGAATTTCGCTATTCCGAATTTGCCCTGTCCGCCCCAACAGTGCGAATCCTAGAATCATCAACCGAAAACGATCTGATAAACAACACGTCTTCCCGCTGCATGCCACTGTGAACTACTCCAATACGATCGAAAACTGATCGTTTCTAAAAGGCGGGAAGCATTTGATAAGTAGCTAAACTCGTATTAATCGAAATTTATTCTTATCCAATCATTCCCAGCTTCCACCGCTTGCAAAACGTTTTACAAACAATTGAAAAATACGGTCACAGCTCCCGAGAACCATTTAGTTGCTTGGCTCTTCTGCTTGGTCTTTCTCTGTTCCTACGCGGAAGGCCAAACGCGCCACGCGCAAAACGGTACGCCTGCATACACGATTTATAGTCGCGACGCATTCGGCACCAGCGATCCGATCAGCGACCTCACTCAGGACTCCCTCGGCCGGATCGTGGCCGCTGCGGGCAACCAACTTATCGTATTCGATGGCAATGGCTGGCTAAATTTCAGCTGCTCCGATCCCGAACTCAGTCAGCAACTTGTGCTGTACACCATCGAACTGGCAAGTGACGGGTCGCTCTACTGCTCCTCGAATCGCGGCCTCTTCCGCATTCAGTTGCAAAGCAATTGGCAATTCGCGCTCACCTCCATCGCCGACCACGCAAACGAGGAGTCCTCGCTCTTTCGCCACGCTTTCAGGGATGGAGACAAGCTTTATTTCCACGGTCAGAACGCCATTGCCAGCTACCAACCAGCCAATCGCAGCTTCCAAATTCTCAGTCCGACCAAAGCGCCGACCTACAGCAGCGCGATCACCTTCAACGGCAAACTCTATGCCTTCGACGTGAGAGGAGGTATCCACGTCCACCGCGAAAATCGCGACTGGGATCGAATCCACGAAAACGATCGAAATACCTTCACATCGGTCGTCCGCTTGAGTCAGAGCTGGCTCGGCGACAAGCTCCTGCTTGGCCGGGACACGTCCGGCACCTACCTGCTCGAAGGAAACGAACCGAAGCGATGGCGGGCGGAAATCAATTCGCTCGAGTCGAAACGAGCTCTCGCCATCGAGCCAATAAGCTATCGCGCCGCCGCCTTCTCGATTGGCTCGCAAGGGATAGCTCTCGTCAATCGGGATGGCGAAATCGAGCAAATCCTCAGCAGCCAAATCGATCACCGCTTCGGCAAGGTTCATCACCTTTTGCACGTCGGAGGTTCCACAGTTTGGGCAGCGACCGATTCCTCGCTCATCCGAATCGATTTTCAGTATCCACTGACCAACTACTCTCTAACGATTCCCATCGCCAGCTACTTTCCCCGACTCTTCTGGCACCGGTCGCAACTGCATGTGGTCACCGACGAAAAGCTTCTCCGCGCGCGATCCTACGAAGGCGGCGCCCTGCGGGGCTACGACCCGCTCGCGAGCGAATTGTCGGGCATCCACAACGCCATCTCAGTAGAAGGCGGGCTCGTGATCGCGAGCCGCCAGGGCCTGCACTTTCTGCCCGACGACGGATTGCTGCAGGCCATCGACGAATCCCAAGAGTTTACCAGCGTGGTGGCAAACGCCGGCAATTCCCAAGAAGCGCTCGCCGCCGGAGAGAACGAATTTCGCCTCCTACGGAGCCGGGGAGACACTTGGGCAGCAACACCGCTCACCGCGCCCTCCAGTCAAACCTCCTACTTTGCATCTTCGGTCAACGAAGACGAATTCTGGATAGAGCAAGGCAGCGCCGGAGCCGCGCGTATTACGATTGAGGATGGCGAACGGTTAACGGTCGAGATATTCGATTTAGCCGAGCAGCTAGACGGCCAATGGGTCAATATCTGGCCCTATCGCGATAGGCTGATTTTCAACGGTTCGAGCGAAACTCCCTATCTCGAATGGGATGCCGTCTCGGAGCAATTCAAACCCTGCGCCGAACCTCAAATCGATATGCTGCGCAAAGCCATTAGCGGCGTCACCCGTCCCGCTCTCGATAAGGAGGGAAACCTTTGGGTACCCGCTCTCGCCGATCATTCCGTCATCCGCCCCGATCCCGACCGAGGCTACGCGATCGACCGAACGCCTCTGCATAGCATACGAAACGAGCATCTGATTTTCGCCTCCGTCGCTCCCGACGGTTCCATATGGCTTTCGGGCGAAACCGTCATTTATCGCTACGATCCCAAAAAACCAGCCCCAAATGGGCCCGCTCCCCGCACCACAATTCATGCGCTCGAGTATCGGCAGGGTGATTCGCGATTCGACGAGTCTGGAAACTGGGAAGGGAAAACAATAGCGCTACCCTATTCCAAGAACTCATTTACTGTTCACTACACGACGCCTTCGCTGAATCGTCCGGAAAACATCTCCCACGAGTATGCGATCTTTGGATATGCAGATAACTGGACCGCCACGCAAAACCCCACCCACCTCAGGCTAGAGAATCTAAAGCCGGGATCGTACGAGCTTCGCATTCGCCCTGCCGGGTTCGACCCGGAAGCCGCAACGGCCGCGAGCCTCGCATTCACGATCGCCCCTCCCTTGTTGCGCTCGCCCCTCGCGTATGCGGTTTACGTCGTCGTCGCCCTACTGACGGTCGCCCTCGTCGCTTTTGCGACGCGTAAGATCTCAGAACGAAAGAACAGCATCCTCCAAAAGCTGGTCGATCTCCGCACCCGCGAACTCGCCATCGCGAACTCCGAGCTGCAGCAACTGGTACATCGGGCCGAATCCGCCAGCGCGGCCAAAGGCGCCTTTCTCGAGAACGTAAGCCACGAGCTGCGAACTCCGCTAAACCAGATTCTTGGCCCGTCCCAATTGCTTCAATTATCAATTCTCAACAATATGGACCGCGAGATGCTTAGAGCCATCGAGCGAGCAAGCACCCGCATGCTAAACATGATCGAGAAACTCACCTCGTTTTCGGAAATGGCCTCCGAGTTCGTCTCCGTCAAGAGCATCACCTTCGACCTTTACGAACTCTCAAGGGGACTAGTCGAAAAGCATCTGCCAGAAGCGGAGGCCAAAGGCCTTAGCCTTACCTGCGAAATCGATCCCAAGCTCGCAAGATTCCGCAAAGGCGACGTAGCTCGCCTCCGCCAATGCATCGACATCCTCGTCGACAACGCAATCCGCTATACGGAAGAAGGATCCATCAAACTCGGCGTCACCCAAACAGACCAAGGACGGGTACGTATCGTAGTATCGGATACCGGTTGCGGAATCGATCGCTCTATGCACGAGCGTATTTTCGATCCATTCGTTCAACTGGATCCAGCCAACCCTTCAGAAAAGGCTAAGAACGACGGGATTGGAATCGGACTCAGCGTCTGTCGCCAGCAAGTCGCCGCACTCGACGGCGAATTGCGACTAAAGAGCCAAGACGGAACCGGCAGCGTATTTACGATTGAACTACACCTGCCTTGCATCGGCTCAAAGGCGATCGCCCACTCTCGTGCCAACGAGAACGGAAGTCGTTCCTACCGAGAAATCTAGTTTCCCTTCGGTCACCGGATATGATCCGAGGACATCGGTAACAGTTATTCTAAGGACATAGGTTACACTCTAAGAGAGACAACACAGAGGGTCAGCTCGTAAATCTTGCTCTGCTTTCAAGCTCCATTTTATGGATACATCTTTTTTTTATCAAAAGCCTCTTCCGAAAATTGATAAGAAAGCGGGTCGGCGGTACTGTTGCACGCCGATGGCGGCTTTCATGTCATCGACTCGAGCTGCTGAGTGTCTTGCGCACCAGAGCGGGGGAAGTTAACTTCGATCTTGTGTCTCCCTGGTCTCGTGGCACCTTACTTAAGAGAAAGGCATTAGGGGTCGTTCCGATACTCTTGTGGTGTTGAAGACTTTTAACTATGAACCGTGGGGTTGCGGGGAGAATGTTTGGGTTTGGAAGTGTGATAGGTCTAGTGACAAGTGTATTGGATTGACCCGATTTTAGGCCCTGAATACGACGGCACTCATCAGGGCGTCGAGGTCTCTCCGTGATCGACGGAGTCGACAGCTTGCTGCGGGGTGGCAAACAAAGGGGGCAGATATTTACTTCCGCGATTGTAATCTAGCGGTGGCTCGCGCTTTGGATTCGCTTGAGGTTTTCTTGAGCGGTCTTGCAGAGATCGGAGTTTGGTGGGAGGGCATCGATGAAGCGGGTCCAGAAGCGGTCGGCGGCTTGGGCGGCGGGTTGCCAATGGGGGAACTCCTCGGGACGTGGGGGGCGGACTTCGATTGGTTTTGTAGGGAGATCTCCACTACGCTGCGGAGCGTAGCGCATGGGAAGCATGTCGTAGGCCGGACAGAGCTTGAGGGGAAGCTGCGGACTCAGGAATACGCTGAGGTTTCCGAGGTGCATATCCGAGTTGCCGATTAGGTGTCCAAAGTGTTCGTAGGTGGCGGCGTGATCGGCGTCGGCTTGGCTGAGCCAACCTTGTCGGGCGAGGCTTTCGCAGCTGCGACTCCAGCTTTGCTCGAGCTCGCCTCCGAGACCAGCGATGAGCGGACGCAAGGAAATGGTGCCGACGCGACCTTGGCGGCCCAAGCGGTCGAAGCGCTCGACTTCGAGGTAGGCGCGTTGCTCGGTTTGGATCAGCTGGGAGTTTGCTGAGGGAAGGCCGATGCGGGACAGTTCCTCCGATGCGACGGCTTCTGCGGCAAGAAGATCGCCCCAGCGTCGCCCGGCGTCGGTTTGCAGGGAGCCGGAAAACTTGACGATAGCGCGTTGGAAGGCATTGCCTGCGTGTTGAATGCAGGCGGTGAACTTTGGCTGCTCGCCCCCTGCTGACGAGTTGGGGAGTTGACCGTCTTCGGTGACGTGACGGGCAATCAGGTCATATTGTGAAGCTCGCTCGCTTTCGTCTATGAATTCCGAGTGGCTGCGCCGGTCTAGAAAAGTATCGATTGCCTGGCCTCCTAAGATGAAGTTGCCGGGCGTATCGTCTCCGTGGGCGAGTATCGCTTTGAGCGCTTCGTCGATGGTCCAGTTTTCGGGGTTGGTTCCGATGCCGAGGGCTGGGCCGTGGGTGTGGGCGAGCAAGCGTCCGAGATAGCCTTGAGGACGCATGTCCTCGAGAAACCATGGCAGGTCCGGGAAGAGTTGCGGGTGATCTTCGCCGTTTTGCAAGTAGCTGTAGTCATCGCTCTCCCAGTTCGGCTCGAGATAGAACTCGCCCTGATGAAGGGCGTAGAGTGTGCCTGCCACTCGCGCTTGGCCGTTGGCGTCGACTTGGTAGAGCTTCCAGCTAGATTCCTTTCCGTCGAGGGGGCGCGGCAGGGCGTAGCGAGCGCGGCGGGTTTGGCCGATGCGTAAGGTTTTCGAGGAGGCGCTTATCGCTCGGGATACGGTCGGCTGGCTGACTCCCAGTCGACGAGCGATGTCCGCTGCGGGCAACGAGCCTTGGGAGGCGAGCAGTCGCTCAATGGAATCTGTGTGTTTCGAACTCAAATGAATAGAAATATGAATATTATAAAGTTCACATAGTCAATGAGAAGTAGAGATTAAGAGGAGATGGATGAATAGAAATATGGCGATGGTTGGGTACTGGGTAAGAGAAGAGGGCTAAATGGGGCGGATGGGGATGAACTATTTTAACAGAGATCCGGCCATTGGCCGGAACAGGGTGGCCTGCGGCCAGCAGGATTCAAGATAGCAAGAGTGACGCCCTCCGGGGTGGATCTTATTTCCACTGTGTTTGGTGTTGAACCAAAAAGGGGGGGCGAATCAGGCGGGCAGAGGGACTGGTCTCTTGCGTGGAGCCGATTTTTGCCTGTGACGAAGTTGGCTAAATGCTGCTCGGGTCCGAATCCCGGAACGCGGCCTACAAAAAAACGCCACCTGGTGGGATGACGTTTTCTTGAAAGTAGTGGCGGAGAGTACCGAGACTTCTGAGCCTTTCCATCAAGTAAAAAGTAGATTGTTTTCATCGTCGATAAATCCGAGTTCCTTCATCTTGCCCATGATCGGCGAACCGCGTTTGGCTAGGCATCTCACGTAGGCGGCCTCGTCGTACTGGGTTCGGTCCTTCCAGCAGCGATAGAGGATTCGAGTCCACTTGAACGCCAGAGCGCGCTTGGCCACGCCGACGCGCTTGCCGCGTTGCCTCATCAGCTCGTAGCAAGCCTTGGCCCAAGGGCTGAACTGGATCGTCAGTCCAGCCCATTCGTGGAAGCTTTGCCTCAGGAACTTATGGCAGCGCCCCCTCATGAAGGTATAGTTCTTCGTCCCGCTTGAGACCTTGATCGGGGCGATCCCTACGTAGACCTGGAACTTGGAGACGTCCTCGAAGCGTTCCCTATCGCTGCCGAAGGCGGCGGCAAGCCGAGGGGCCATCGCTGGACCGGCCCCGGGAAGCGTCGCGAAGAGATCCTTCTCGGGATGGCTGCCGAAGCAGGACTTAACGCATTTGGCTATAGCCCGTATCTGACTGTTCAATACGCTCAGCTGCTCGACGCAGTTGCCCAGACGCAGGGCCCCAAGCTCCTCGAGCAAGGGGTCGGAGCTTAGCTTCGAGCTCGACCGCAACGCGGCGACGCGTTTGGCGATAGCCTTCGCGCTGCGGCTGCCGTTGGCGTAGTAGAAGCGTTCGAGTGTCTGGTCCTTGGACTTGGAGAGCTTCGAGTAACAGGGCCATCTGCGCAGGAACGCCAAGCTGATCGGGTCCCAAAGCTCGTCGCCGACCATAGGCAGGGCCTGCGGATAGTACTCGCGTAGCAGGCTTTTGAGACGCAAGGCCACCGCGACGCGCTGTTCGACCAGCTCCCGGCGATGCGCGTTTAACGCGTCGAGGCGACGGCTGGCCTCGTCGCCCTTGAGCACTGGCTTGATGCGGTCGCGATGAGTGAAGAGCATGCGAAGCAAGGCGCTTGAGTCGATGGGGTCGCTCTTGGCCCCGCTGGGATGGAGGCTCTTGCGGAACCTCGCCGCGGCAAGGGGATTGACCGCGAACAGGTCCACGAACTCGAAGTCGAGCAGCAGGTTGACCAGAGCCCCCTTGCTCTGCTCGCTGAGGATGGCGACTCGCCCTTGCCCGACGCGCTCGCGCAGCCCGGCCATGAACGCGTTCATGGAGCCTGGGTCGGCGGCTACCTCGAAGCGCTGCTCGCTTCGAGATCCCGCGGGAAGAAAATGTATGCAGTTGGTCTGGTGTCCCCAGTCCACGCTAGCGTAAGCGGCATGCGAGGACTGGTTGCAAAACGGGTTATTCAGCTCAATCATGACTATGCTTTCAGTTATTCTTTTGCGAAGGCAGGCGCCGCGGCGAAGCGCTTATTGGATGGATCCGCACGGTCCATTCTTCTTGAGCATTCGTTTTGCGGCGTCTTTTCCGCCCCGCCGGCGCTCTCGGTAAATTCCTCGAGGGAAACCAAAGCGACAGCCGTTGTGCGGGACGGCCGACGCCACAAGTTTCCCTCAGAGCTCCGCCGCGGCAAGTTGTTAACAATGCTGCTGCGGCGAGTCTTGTCCTTCGGACTCCTCGCAGCATTGATTAACAACTTGGACAGGCAATAAGGAGCGGAGTGACGACACTCGAGCAGCGTAGCTGGGAGACAAGGGATTGGCGAGCTTCGCTCGGTCCTTTGGACCCCTGCTTCGCATGTCCCATCTCTAGTCGCTGCGCTTCTTCCGTCGAACCCTGTGGTTCTCATCCCCCTCTATCCGCCCGTAAAAAAGCCCTCGGCGAGCGAGGGCGTTTTAAAAAAGTGGCGGAGAGAGAGGGATTCGAACCCTCGGTACGGTTTACCCGTACGACGATTTAGCAAACCGTTGCCTTAAGCCACTCAGCCATCTCTCCGCTGAGGAGATCGAACTGTGCAAATGCTTCTTTTGAGATCAAGCTCTAATCCGCTTATTCGAAGGGGTTTTTACGTTTGGGGATTTCTATGGGGGTTCGGGCTATTTTTCTTGGCCTGAGGTCGGGGAATGATGGGAATCGTAGGCGATGAAGATTCGCTTTATGGGTACGGGGACGTCGCAGGGGGTGCCGATGATTGGATGCGATTGCGCGGTGTGCTGCTCCGAGGATCCGCGGAACACGCGGTTCCGCACGCATGTGCATGTGGAGATGGGGGGATTGAACATTCAGATCGACGCGGCTCCGGAGTTTCGCTTGAGGGCTTTGGAGATGGGTATTCCGAAGGTGGACTTGGCTTTGCTGACGCACGGGCATGCGGACCACATCCAGGGTTTTGACGATTTGCGGCAGTATTGCGAGCTGCGAAGGGGTGAGGCGATTCCGGTCTATTCGAGCGAGGAGGGTTTGCGTAGGCTAAGGGAAATTTATCCGTACGCGATGCGGGACAAGGCGGCTATCAAGGGGTATCCGGCTTTTCGGGGTGAGCTGATGCCGCGGGTGTTGGATCTGGGCGAGGCGGGTCGGGTGTACTCGACGCGTCAGGCGCATGGGAGGTTTGAGACGCTTGGCTTCGTTTTCGAGGAAAGCGTTTCGGGGAGGCGTTTCGTTTACTACACGGATTGCAGTTCGGTGAGCGCGGAGGCCGAGGAGTTGGCCCGGGGCGCGGATCTGGTGGTGCTGGATGGGCTTCGTCCGATGGATCATCCGTCGCACATGACGGTGGGCGAGGCGGCGGAGGCGGCGTCGCGAATCGGTGGAGGGCAGAGCTATCTCATTCATATGACGCACCACATCGATCACGGAATCGTGGATACGGAGCTGCCGGATGGGGTGAATTTGAGTTACGACGGTTTGGTGGTGGAGGTGTAGGAGTGGTGAGGAGTGAGTAGTGAGTAGTGAGTGGGATGGGGACTAAGGCGAGGACCTTGTGGGGATGCAAAAAGCCCCGGAGCGTTTTGGGCTGCCGGGGCTTGGGGGAAAGTTTTTTTGGCGTGGTCTAGTCGGTGACGGTGATGGGGATTACGACGTCGGAGTAGCCGCCGAGTTCGACGTAGAGGTTTCCGGTACCGGCTTCGCCGCCTTCGACGCGGATGCTGGTGGAGCGCTGGCCGGCGGGTATGATGACTTCCGGCATGATGACGCTGTCTGGAACGTCAGTGGTGACGGTGACGGCGAGGCCGCCTGGAGGGGCTTCCGCAGGAATCGAGAAGGCGAGCACGCCGCGTTGGCCCTTGCGAAGGTTGAGGCTTCCGGGGGAGACGCGGATGCTGGAGGCGTCGATGCGGAGGCTGCCGGCGGAGAGTTCGCCGTTGAGGCCGAGTACGGTGACGTTGTAGTTGCGGCCTTCTGGGAGAGAGGGAACGTAGAAGGCGAGCGAGGTGGCGCTTTCCGCTTGGGTGACGGCGGGAGTGCCGCCGACGAGTACCTTGTCGTCGCGGGTGAAGCCGCGTCCGAGTATGGCTATGCGGGTGCCGACTGGGGCTCGGTTGACTTCGAGCTCTACGGAGTAGCGGTTTTCTACGTTGATTGTTTTGACCTCGGTCGGAATCTCCTTGGAGACGATCGCGGTGGCGGTCTTTCGCTGGTAGCGAATGAGAAGGTAGTAGGCGGCTTTTTCGCGGCCGGGGGGCATGGTGTAGTCGTACTCGTAGAGCGAGTCGCTGCCCGGAACGCGGGACATGGCGTGAGCCTTGCCGTCGATGATGATCTCGGGTCTGACCGAGCCGTCCACGACCGCGTTGTTCTTCACGGACACTTGCGCGGTGATGGCGTAGGTGCGGGAAGGGTTGGCCTTCATCGTCGACGGAGTGAGGTCGACGAGTTTGACATCGCAACCTGCTAGGAAAAGAGCGATTGGCGCGAGTATGATCGCGAGCCAGGTTCTTCGGTTGGTTTTGGAAATTCGCTTATCCATGTTTTCGGGCTGGTAGAGTGAATTAATGCCTGTATTGCAATCACATAACGGACTGTCGGTGAAGCAAATAGTTCACGGGGTATTGGCGATTTAAGAGAATTGGAGAGAATAGAGTGAGGAAAGGGGAAGACAAACCGGAATCTTTGACGCGTGATGGGCCGCTTGGACTGTACTTGCACGTGCCGTTTTGCTCGACCTCCTGCGATTTTTGCGGGTTTTACCAAATCCAGTCGGATCGGAAGGGAATTCTTAGCTACATTGACGGGGTAAAGCGCGAGCTTGAGCTGGTCGACGCGGGTAATCGAAAACTTGATACCATGTTCTGGGGCGGGGGAACTCCGGGCTTATTGCCGGCTGGCGATATGCTGAAGGTGGCGGGGGCGATTACGGACGCGCTTGGCAAGCCGCGGCAGGAGTGGACGGTGGAGATGGCGCCTTCTTCGGTGAAGCGCGACAAGCTGGAGGCGCTGAAGGAGGCGGGGGTGACTCGTATCTCGATGGGGATCCAGAGTTTGAACGAGCGTTTGCTCGATGCGCTTGGTCGTCAGCATTCGCTCAAGCAGATCATGAATGCGTACGAGATGATTCGGGATGTCGGGTTTCGTTCGGTGAACGTGGATTTGATTTTCGCTATTCCGACTCAATCCGAGGAGGAGTGGCGGGCCGACGTGCGCGGGGCTTTGGCTCTCGAGCCGGACCACTTGTCGACTTATTGCCTGACTTTCGAGGAAGATACGGCGCTCTTTATAAAGCTGCAGCAAGGGAAGGTGAAGATCGATACGGATCGCGAGGCTCGTTTCTATACGGTTATGTGGGAGGAGGCTGCGGCGGGCGGCTTTGGCCAGTATGAGATTTCCAATTACGCTCGGCCTGGGCACGCGTGCGTCCATAATATGAATACTTGGCGGATGGCGGAGTGGATTGGCGTGGGGCCGTCCGCGGCGAGTCAGTGGGGCGGTAGCCGTCATACGAATACGCCGGATCTGAAGGATTGGCTGGCGGGGCTGGAGCGCGGCGAGCGAGGGCTGGTGGATCGGGTGGAATTGAGCGATGGGCTTTTGTTGGAGGATTCGCTGATTTTTGGTCTTCGCATGAACGAGGGAGTCGATCTCGCGGCATTGAAGCGACGGTTTGGGCGTGACTTGGAGGATTTTCCGGTTTTGCGGCAGCTCGTTTCGGAAGGAAAGGCCGAGCGTGACGGAACGGTTCTGCGTTTGACGTCGGAAGGACGAATGGTGGCGGACGCGGTTGGGGAAGCGTTGTTGGGGGAGCTGAGTTGAGTCAGTTTCGGGCGCGAAATCTTCTCTTGCCTCATGGGTGGCGCTGCATGAATAGTCGAAGCGTGGTGAAGATCGGGAATTTGATTTTGTGCGCTGGTTTGGTCCTGTTCGCTGGATGTCAGTCGACGGGGATGGACACTGCTGAGTACACGAGGGCTCGTTTCGTAATCGAATCCACCTCGAAGGATGGCTATTCGGCGGTCGTGACCTTGCCGGTGAGCCAGGTCCAGGTGCCGGTGGAGGGGGAAGCGGTTTTATCCGAATTTGATTATCACGCGATCGATTTGGTAGAGGTCGAGCTGGGGAAGTGCCTGGTGTTTTCGCTCAAGCCTCAGGCGGCGAGAGCGTTTTATCAGCTCTCGGTCGCCAATCAGAGCAAGCGCTTGGTGCTTGTGATCGATGGCGATCCAATTGGGGCGCGTCGGATTGACGGGCCGATCGCGGACGGGCGGATTTTCGTATTTCTTGAGACGACGGACGAGCGGCTCGAGGACTTGGCCAAGCAATTGAAGGAAACCAATTTTGATATTCAGAAGAAATTTAGTCGCTAGCTGGACGGGATGTCTGGTTCTTGTAGTGGCCTCTTGGGTACAGGGGCAGGAGGCGTATCGCTTGGGGCCTCATTTTTGGCCGACTCCGAATCCCGAGTTTGTCGCTCACGGGCAGATGGATGGGGTCTTGCAGCCAACGGTTTCAGGCGTGCTGACCTCGGGGCTTTTTGGCTGCGTCCGCAACAATGGCCGGCGTTTCCATGAAGGCGTGGACTTGCGGGCGATTTCGCGGGACAAGAGAAACGAGGCGACGGATCCGATTTTCGCGTTTGAGGACGGGCTTGTCCGTTACGTGAATCGAACGGCCGGCAATAGCAGCTATGGACGCTATGTGGTCATCGAGCATCCGAAGATCGCTCCCGGTTTCGTGAGCTTGTATGCGCACCTGCGGTCCGTGCCGGATGCGATTCAGGCGGGCGTATCCGTGGAGGGCGGACAAGTGATTGCGGTGATGGGGCGCAGCGCGGGCGGTTACACGATTCCGCGAAGTCGGGCTCACTTGCACTTCGAGTTAGGGTTCTGGCTGGGGCCGAATTTTCAGAAGTGGTACGATCAGCAGCCTTATGAGTCCAAGAATGATCATGGGTCCTACAATGGGATGAATATAATCGGGCTCGATGTCTGGCAGCTGCTCGGAGCCTTGCGGCGTGGCGAGGCGGAGGACGCGTGGCAGTTCGTGATGAGCGAGCAGATTGCGGTTGAAGCTTTCGTGAGGGAGACTGCGATTCCGGAATTGCTGGTGGTCAATCCGCACCTGATGCAGAACGTGGTGATTCCGCCGGATCATGCCGGCTGGAGAGTCGAGGTGACTTGGTATGGGTTGCCGACTCGATTCAAGGCGCTGACGGCTGCTGAGATGGAAGGGCGGGAGCGGTGGCTAACCGTGAACATCCTTCGCCCGGACTTGCTAGAGGATAAGCTCTGCCTGGACATGGCTCGCAACGATATCTTCGGCGGGGCCGGGGCGAAGCTGAACAGTTTGATGCGGCGCTTGTTTGTCGACTAGGGTTTGGGTTTCTTTGGGATGCGGGCGCGAAGCTCTGGGCCAGCCTGCGCAAAAAAACGCCGTCTCTTGCGGGAGACGACGTTTAGAAAAATCTGTTGTGGAGACTTAGGCTTCTGGCTTGGTCTTGCGGAGTCCGCTGACGCGATCGCCATCTTTCCACTCGCCACGCTTCTTAAGAAGCTCGACACGCTCGAAGCGTTTGAGGACGTTTCTCTTAGCGCCAGTAGAGGCGTTTGACTTGTAGCTAGGATGCTGTGACATGGTCGAAAATGGTTCTGGTTAAATGAAGCCGCGGAGGTTGCACACTTCATTTGCCCATTTCAAGTACTTTTCTGAAACTTTTTCCGCCTTGGCGCAGACCCATTTCGGCGTGTCGTATGGGTGGTGTTCGTGAACGAAGCTTTCGAGCCTACCGATGCTGGATTCTAAGGCGTTGATGCAAATGCGAACTTCCGGGTCTTTTTCGATTTTTCCCTGCCAGCGGTAGACGGAGATGATTGGCGAGTCGATTTGCACGCAGGCGGCGAGCTTGGATTGGATGATTTGATCGGCGAGGAGTTCCGCTTCTTCTTGGTCTGATACGGTGGTCCAGCAGATATACAGATCGTCGGATTCTGGCATGGCAGGTAACGGTAGGCTAGGTTGATCCCGGCAGGGATTTAACTTCAGTCGGATGGGAAACGCGGAATAAGCACTTGACGCGCCATGGCAGCAAGATAAAAGGCGGGATTCCAATTATAAGGAGGTCGCTTTGAGAGAAGATTATATAAAAGAAGCCCGCAAGGTCATTACGGACCCAAACATTCTGATCAACGTGGTGTCGCGCCGCGTAAAGCAGCTACGCCACGGCAACCGTCCGTTGGTCGAATCGCTCGAGAAGTTGAACCCAGAGGACATCGCTCTGCGCGAGATCATCGAGGGCAAGATTAGCTACGAGCTCGCTGAGTAGTTTCGGATTTCGAGTCAGGCGTCGGCAGCGGCGTCTGAATCCCTTTGACCGAGCGCGGTAGACCTTGTCCTCCGCGCCCTTTTTATACCCGGATCGCAAGAACAGATAAGAGATGGCAGCTAAGAAGAAAAGCTCGACGCCGCAGGATATCCGAAATTCCAAGGTGCATCGTGACTACCTCGTTGAAAACACCTTTGAGGCGGGGATCGTATTGTCCGGCACTGAGGTGAAGTCGATCCGGGCGGGCAAGGCTCAGGTCTCAGACGGATTTTGCCGATTCAACAAGGGCGAGTTCTTCATCTACGGTTTGCATATCGACGAGTACGCCTTTGGGAACATCAACAATCACATCCCTCGCCGCGAGCGAAAGTTGCTCCTGAAGAAGTCGGAATTGAAGAAGATCGAGCGTGCTCTGGAGGCGGGCGGCAAGTCGGCGATCCCGACGCGTCTTTATTTCAAGGAAGCGCTTATCAAAGTGGAAGTTGGGATTTGCACGGGCAAAAAGCTCTTTGACAAGAGGGAGGACCTTAAGAAGAAATCGCAGATGCGAGAAATCGACCGCGTGATGAAAGAGGTACGCGTGCGTTAGCGCATCTCGAACACTAGCTTCTTAATCTCCTTGGTATGTCTTCACTGTCTCGCGTCATCTGTAAAGTTCCCGGAAGCACTTCGAACTGTGGTTCTGGATTTGATACGCTCGGTCTGGCTTTGGCCATCTACAACGAGGTAGCTGTGGAAAGGGCGGACAGGGCGGGCGATGATTCGTTTGGCCCTGACGTGTATCCGGTGAGCGAAATGGCCCGCGCGACGGTGGCCTCTTTTTTTGAGACGAGTGGCATAGAACCCTTTGACGTGAGAATTCGGATACGCGGCGAGGTGCCTCAAGCTCGGGGTCTCGGTTCGAGCGTGACGGTGCGCGGTGGGATTTTAGGCGGACTCTCCTTGCTCGCGGGTGCGAATTGGGAGAAGGAGAAGTTGGTCGAGGTGATTACCGAGCTCGAAGGGCATCCCGACAATGCGAGCGCGTCGATACTGGGCGGATTCACCGTATCCAGATTTTTAGACGACCCGGCGAAGGTCGAGACCGTGACTCAGATCGAGATCGGAGAATCGCTTCGTTTCGTGGTGGTTTCGCCGGAATTCGAGGTGCTCACCTCCGCCTCGCGCGGGGTGTTGCCGGAATCGCTCGATTTCGCTTCGGCGATTTCAAGTATCAACAGCGTCGCTTGCGTAGTGGCGGCTTTGGCGTCGGGGCAATATGAAGCTTTGGCGGGAGCGGTGCATGACAAGATCCACGAGCCGTATCGCCTGCAGAATATCCCAGGGGCCTCGGATGCAATAGCTGCTGGCGTATCCGCCGGAGCATACACGGGTTGGCTGAGCGGAAGCGGCTCTAGCGTTCTGTGCGCGTGTTCTGCCGAGGTGGCGGCTGAGGTGATGGCAGCGATGCGCGAGGCGTTTCAGGCGGTTGGCCTCGAAAGCGTGGGACGCGATCTTTCGGCCGACAATTCCGGACTTCAAATTTCTCTCAGTGAGTAAGCCAATGCTTCATGTCGTATTGTTTCAGCCGGAGATTCCTCAGAACACGGGCAACATCGGGCGTACCTGCGCGATCACGGAATCGCGTCTGCACCTGATTCATCCGCTCGGATTCGTGATAAAGGACAAGCACCTAAAGCGGTCCGGCATGGATTACTGGAAGTCGCTCGATGTGCACCATCACGAAAGTTGGGAAGCCTTTAAGGCGAGCGATGTCGGGCCGAAGCGTTTGTTTCTTTTCACTACCAAATCCAGTCAACCGTATTGGGATGTTCAGTACGAAGAGGGGGATGGTTTGCTTTTTGGCAACGAGGGGCATGGGGCTCCGGATTGGTTGCACGATGAGGTTGGGGAGGATAGAAGGCTCAACATTCCGCAGTACAATTCGAGTCTGCGTTCGCTCAACCTGGCCACGGCGGCAGGGGTTGCGACTTTCGAAGTGATGCGTCAACTGCGCGGGGCTCCTTGACGATGAAAGGCGCGAAGGTCCTGATTTTGATGACCTCGCCGCTCGATAAGATCGTGCATGCTTTGCGAGTCGTCGATTCCATCAAGCGCCGCCGGCCCGAGCTGGAGGTGACGTGGGTGGTGCGGCGTGTCTACGAGCCGCTGGTTGCGTCTTTCGAGTTTGTGGATCGGACGATTGTATTTCGTCGCAGTGGAGCATTGATGAAAGCGTGGGGGTTGGTGCGGGAGATTCGCCGGGAGCGTTATGATTTCGTATTGGATTTCGAGGGGCACGCGCGAACGGGGGCGATGTGTTTTCTTGCGCGTGGAAGGCGAAAGGTCGGGCTTAAGTCGGCACGCGAAGGAGCGACAATTTGTTATGGGGAAGTGGTGACTGGCACGTCTTGCTCCCGCGAGCACTTGGTCGAGCAGTTGCAGGAGTTTGGGTCGGTCTTTGGCTTGGAGGCCAAGGTTGAGGGGAACTTGGCATTTGCTTCTGGCGCGGTTTCGCCGAAGTCGTGACGACGGGCAGGCGAGCGAGCGAAGCGGCGAGTTTGCTTGTTCCCCGGGCGGTATAAGTCGAATCGGGCTTGGCCTTTGATGGGGGAGCTCGGCAAGCGCTTGGTGGAGGAGCGGAGCGACGTCGAAGTGTTCCTGCTCGGAATCGTTCCCTATGAATTCGCTGAGCCGCTGCCCGAAGGGGTCCATGATTTTCAGGAGACGCTCGGCTGGTCTGAGGTTTGTTCGCTGTTGAGCGAGGCCGATCTTGCGGTGGCGAATGACAATGGGCCATCTCAGTTGGCGGGCGCTCTGGGCTGCGCGAATTTGACGCTTTACAGCTACGTTTCTCCGGAACGTCGCGGGTCCTATCCTGTATCCAAGGTTGAAAACGCGGCCTTGCTCGCAGAGGACGGCAAGGTGGAGCGCCTGGAGTTGGATGTTGTTTACGAGGCGGTAGAAAAGCTGCTCGCACTCTGAGCTGGCTTGACTCTGCCAACGGGGTGTCAATAAGGCGTGGTCTCGTTTTTCGAGTGAAACCCTTTCGGGAAACGCAGCACTAGCCCAATCGAAGATGATCGATCCGAAATTCCTCCGAGAAAATCCAGACGCTGTCCGCGCTGGTATCGCTAAAAAGCACATCAAGTGCGACCTCGACGCTATCCTCGCTCTTGATGAGAAGCGCCGCGAGTTGATCGCGGAAGTCGAGTCCTTGCGGGCTGCCCAGAAGCCGGCGAATAACGAGATGGCGAATTTGCCGAAAGGCAGTCCGGAGTTTATCGCGAAGGTTCAGGAAATGAAAGCGGTGTCTGGGCAAGTGAAGGCGAAGGATGCGGAGCTCAACGCAGCGGAGGAGGAGTGGAATGAAGCCATTCTCAATATCCCGAATTTGCCGGATGAGAGCGTGCCGGAAGGGCGTGACGAGTCGGAGAACGTGGTGGTGCGCGAGTGGGGAGAGATCCCAACGGAGGCGGAGTATCAGCAGGCCCACTACGATATCGATTGGATAGAGCAGATTTTGGATTTGCGTCGCGGGACAAAGGTTTCCGGAGCTGGCTTTCCGTTTTTCGTGGGCGATGGGGCGAAGCTCGCTCGCGGTTTGATCAACTTCTTTCTCAACGAGGGAGGCAATGCCGGCTTTCAGGAAGTAGGCGTGCCGTTTTTCGTGAATGCGGAGAGCGCGACTGCCACAGGCCAGCTTCCCGACAAGGAGGCTCAGATGTATCAAACCGTAGAGGAGGGTCTTTATGCGATTCCCACTGCCGAGGTGCCGTTGACGAATTTCTATCGGGACGAGATCATCGAGGAAGCCGATTTGCCGATTTATCGCTGTGGCCATTCCGCCTGTTTTCGCCGCGAGGCGGGCAGTTATGGCAAGGAAGTGCGTGGACTGAATCGCGTTCACCAGTTTGACAAGGTAGAGCTGCTGAAATGGGTGAAGCCCGAAACCAGCATGGGCGAACTCGAAACATTGAGGGCCTATGCGGAAAGTTTGCTCGAGAAGCTCGGTTTGCCGTTCCGTACCTTGCTGATGTGCGGCGGCGACATGGGATTCACAAACTGCAAGCAGTACGATCTTGAGGTATGGGCGGCCGGTCAGAAGCGCTGGCTGGAGGTGTCGAGTTGCAGCAATTTTGGATCTTTCCAGGCGCGTCGCGCCAAGATTCGCTACCGCAATTCCGAAACGGGCAAGCCCGAGATCCTCCATACGCTCAATGGCTCTGGCCTAGCGGTGCCTCGTGTTTTCGTGGCGATTCTCGAAAATGGGTTGCAGGCGGATGGGCGTATTCGCATTCCGGATGCGCTCGTGCCGTATGTCGGCAAGGAGTTCATCGAGAAACTTTAGACCGGAAAGCGTGACGACTTGGATTGGGAAGAGGCAGCTCGACGGCTAGAGCCGGGGATCGACTTCTCCCGGATTCCGCGGAGCGTGCGTGGGCGACTAGATTCGGTCGAGTCGCTGTACGTGGCGTGTTCGGGTGGAGCGGATTCCGTTTTTGCGTTGATGTTGGTTTTTCTGTATTTGAAAAACAGTGACAGACTAGGTTCGCTGCGTGTTTTGCATTTTAACCATGGCTTGCGTGGTGATGCCTCCGATGGTGACGCGGAATTCGCGAAAGAGCTATGCGATGGGCTGAGTATTCCGTTTCTGGATGCTAAGGCGGACTGGGCAGTTGCTCTCGACAAGGTGACTGAGGCGATTGGTCGTGAGGCTCGACTCGGCTTTTTTCGAAAGGCAACGGGAGCTTCCGCTGCGACTCCGGCTTGGGTCGTGACGGGGCATCATGCGGACGACGTGGCGGAGACGATGTTGATGCGGCTTTCTCGTGGATCGGGATTGGAGGGCTTGACCGCGCCGAGGGAAGTTTCGAAAGCTGGCGGCGGTATCCATTTTTTGAGGCCGCTGTTGGGCTTCACTCGGAAGGAAATTCAAAGTACGCTAGAAGGGTGTGGAATTTCTTGGCGGGAAGACGCGACGAACGATTCGGATCGGAATTATCGGGCTCGCTTGCGAAAGAGCGTAATCCCGAGCTGGGATTTGGCGGCGGATCGTCCGGCGCGGTTAGGGGTTTCGAGGAGTCGGAGTTTGCTTGCTGAGGATGCGGAGGCCTTGGATGCGTGGACGGATCGGGTTTGGGAGTCGGCCTGGGATCAGGACTTGGGAGCTCTGGCAACGACTGAGGTCGCAACGGTGCCGGTCGCGTTGCAAAGGCGCGTTTTGCATCGGCTTGTCGGGGGCGTGGAGCTCGGGGCGAAGGCGATCGAGGCTTGTTTGGAGGCTCTTGCAGGTGGGACGCGGTTGAAAATTGAGATTTCTGCGGGCGTTTTTTTGGAGTTTTCGGAATCCACGATTCAATGTGTCCGGGAGAGCTCTGGAATGTCGGGTGGCGCGTGGGGCGCGTTTCGGTTGCCGCTGGGCTCGGTGGCTTACTTGCCCGATGGGGCTCGACTCGCTTTTGAGCAGATTTCCGAGGATCAGAGCCTTTTTTCCAAGGTGCTTGCTGGCGGTAACGATGACGGCAAGTCCGCTTACTTGAATGACTTGGGGAACACTTGCGCGGCGGTCACTGTCAGACGCAGGCAAGCTGGCGACGCATTCAAGCCCCTTGGGAAATCGTCGCATAAGAAGCTAAAAACCATGTTCATTGATCGAAAGATCGATCGGGAGGAGAGAGATCGTCTACCGGTTTTCGTTTGGGAGGGAGAGGGTATCGTGTGGGTTCCCGGATTGCCGCCAAGTGGAGATCGCAGGCTCGGTTCTCGCTGTGAATCAGCCTTGCGATTGACTTACGAAAGATGAGGCTCAACGTTTATTTTTCCACTAAATCTTAATGCCCGACAATAATAGTTCCAATCGACGTGGCCCCGTAAAAGGCGGGCCTGAACGTTTTCAACCCAAAGTGATAATTTTCTGGGTGGTCCTCATCGTACTGATGTTGGTCATTTGGTTTAAGTCCAACGAGACTTCCGCAGTCGACGCGATTTCGGTGAGCAAAGTGATTGAGCTGACTCAGCAGGATCGCGTGCTCGGAGGAAAAATCGCCCCGATGCCTAATGGCGGGGCGGACTGGTATGAGATCGGCGGCACGATCGCTGTTCCAGTGGTCAACGAGAACGGAGAAGAGGTCTTGGCCAACAAGGCGTTTTTGGCGAAAGGCCGGCTATCCGAAGCTAATTACGACATCCTGCAGTCGAGCGGTGTCTTCAGCGAAAACAGCCCGAATACTTTCCTGCCGCAGCTCCTGGCTGGGATCATCCCATTTCTGTTGGTGATCGGCTTGCTTTACTTTCTGTTCGTTCGTCAATTGCGGATGGCCGGCAAGGGAGCTCTCAATTTCGGCAAGAGCAAGGCGAAGCTTCTGACTCGCGACAAGGACAAGGTAACCTTTGCGAATGTTGCGGGTTGCGACGAGGCGAAGGAGGAAGTTAGCGAAGTGATCGACTTCCTCAAGGATCCCAAGAAATTTCAGCGTATGGGCGGACGGATTCCGAAGGGAATTTTGATGGTTGGCCCTCCAGGTACCGGTAAGACTTTGCTCGCCAAGGCGGTTGCTGGCGAGGCCGACGTGCCGTTCTTCTCCATTAGCGGTTCCGATTTCGTGGAAATGTTCGTCGGCGTAGGCGCGAGTCGCGTGCGAGACATGTTTGAGCAGGGACGCAAAAATGCTCCTTGCCTGATTTTCGTGGACGAGATCGACGCAGTTGGCCGTCAGCGCGGAGCTGGCCTCGGCGGCGGCAACGACGAGCGTGAGCAGACTTTGAACTCTTTGCTCGTGGAAATGGACGGCTTCGATACGACCGAAGGCGTGATCATCATCGCTGCGACGAATCGCGCGGACGTGCTCGATAAGGCTTTGCTTCGCCCCGGTCGTTTTGACCGTCAGGTGGTGGTAGATCTTCCCGATCTTCGTGGTCGCAAGGAGATCCTTCAGGTACACGCCAAGAAGATTCGCTTGAGCGACGAGGTGAATCTCGCGGCGATCGCTCGTGTGACGCCCGGTTTCGCTGGCGCGGACCTAGCGAACCTATTGAACGAAGGCGCCTTGACTGCGGCCCGCAAGGGCAAGGACAAGGTGGAGAGCATCGATTTAGATGAAGCCCGAGATAAGATTTCCTACGGTCGCGAACGACGTCGTGTCGTGGATGAGGATGATTTGAAGTCCACCGCCTACCACGAAGCGGGTCACGCACTGGTACGCGCTATTTTGAAGGACAAGGATGTGCGATTGCACAAGGTAACGATCCTTCCGCGCGGCAGAGCGCTTGGTATGGCGATGTTCGCACCCACGAAGGACGTGCTCGGATCGTCCAAGAATCAGATGAAGGACATGATCGCGGTTGGCCTAGCTGGCAGACTCGCCGAGGAAATCGTCACCGGCGACTACAGCACCGGAGCGCAAGGCGACATTGCCCAGTCTACCAAAATCGCCCGCGATATGGTTTGTAGCTATGGTATGAGTAACCTTGGCCCGATCGCTTTTGGCGAGAATCAGGATCAGGTGTTCCTCGGCCGCGATATCAACCGAACGCAGGACCATAGCGAACGGACTGCTGAGCGGATTGACGAAGCGATCAGTGAAATCATCCACGAACAATTTGAGCGCACCAAAAAGATCATCGAGGAACGCAAGACTGAGCTGGTGAAGATCGCTGAAGCCTTGCTGCAGTACGAGACGATTGAGGGCAAGCATGTCGATGAGATCCTGACACACGGTGAAATCCGCTCTGAAGTTGTTTCTTCCAAGACCGAACTCGACGAGAAGCTCGAGTCGGAGCAAAAGGACAACGATAAGGCGGCTAAGCTAGAGAAGAAGGAAGACCTTCCTCCTCCGGCCGTCGATGGAGCTCCGTCAATCGCGTAGGCTCTAGGCAACTACTCTCTTGATTTATTGGGGCAGTGGCGAGAAATTCGCCACTGTCCTTTTTTATGGCATAGTCCAATTCCTCATGTCCTTAAAGTTTTCCCAACTCGGAGCACGTCAGACGGAGTCTGATATCGCTCGACTGATGACGTTTGCGTTGCAGCGTCCGGATGTTCTGAGCTTGGCGGCTGGATTTACCGATAACGACACCTTGCCACTGGAAAAGTTAACGAAGCTCGCGATGGAAATTCGCGATGAGGGAGATCTCGGGGCTCTGCAATATGGATCGAATCAAGGAAGTCCTGATTTGCGAAGTGTTTTGGCGCGTCGCCTGCAATGCCAGGACGGAGTGGATTCGACTTACGGCAGTGATAGAACATTCATCACAAATGGCTCTCAGCAGGCTCTCTATCTAGCTGTGCAAACGTTATGTGACGCGGGGGACATAGTTCTGGTCGAACAGCCGACCTATTTCGTTTTTCTCGAAATGCTGCGTGGCTTGGGAGTGAAAGCGGTTTCGATGCCGATGCGGGCCAATGGCGATGTGGACGCGGTTGCTCTGGCTTTGATGCTGAAGGGATACGCGGAGTCGGGCGATATAGACCGAGTAAAAGCCGTGTATTTGGTAAGCTACTACTCGAACCCGAGTGGTCACAGCGTATCTCTCGACTGCAAGAAGGCGCTTCTGGAGCTTTTGGCTGCTTATGATGGACGCATTGCCTTGTTCGAAGATGCGGCGTATCGAGAATTATACTACGATAGGCCGTTTGAGGCTCCGAGCTGTGTCGCTTTGCAGGCAGCGCGGGGGAGTGTTCCGGTTTTCTATACTACAACTTTGACGAAGCCTTTCGCTACTGGGTTGAAGGTTGGCTATGGCTACTGTACTGATGAGGATTGGCTGTCGCGAATGCTTGCGATAAAGGGACAGCAGGATTTCGGCACGGCGAACTACAATCAGACGCTCTTGCTGAAGGTCCTGACTTCGGGGCTATTTGATGAGCATCTGCGAACGCTTCGGATGTCCTACTACAAGAAGATGATGGCTTTGGATGAAGTGCTATCGCAGAATCTCGCAGATTGTGGGTGGACTTGGGAAAGGCCTGAGGGAGGGCTTTATATCTGGGCGAGCGCCCCTCCTGAGATTGAGACGGGTTTCGATTCGAAATTTCACGCCAGCGCTATCGAAGAGGGCGTGATGTACGTGCCAGGTGAGCTCTGCTACTCAGAATGTCAGGTAAAATGTAAAGCTCGGATTAGTTTCGGCGTATTGAGAACAGAGCAGCTCAAGCAGGCCGCACGTCGGTTTGCCAGAGCCGCCAAGAGGTTTTCGCTGATAAAAACTTTATGAAGATTGAAATTGACTGATACCGGCTCCTACGAAATTTCATTAACCCAATTATCTTACCTAAGTTATGCAAGATTACGAAGTAACGCACTTGAAACAGCTAGAAAGCGAAGCGATCTATATTCTTCGCGAGACGGCTGCTCAGTTTGAGCGTCCAGTACTCCTCTTTTCGGGGGGGAAGGACTCCATTGTGATGACGCATCTTGCGATGAAGGCTTTTTGGCCCGCCAAGATTCCGTTTCCGCTTCTGCATGTGGATACGGGGCACAATTTTCCCGAAACCATTGTGTATCGCGATGATTTGGTTGAGAAGCTGGGCGCGAATCTGGTCGTGGGATCGGTTGAGGAGGCGATCGCGGATGGTCGCGTGGTAGAGGAGACGGGAGCGAACGCTTCCCGCAACATGCTACAGATTCAGACGCTGCTCGATGCTTTGGAAGAGGGGCAGTACGATGCGGCGATGGGTGGGGCCCGACGCGACGAGGAGAAGGCGAGAGCCAAGGAGCGTTTCTTTTCCCATCGCGATGAATTTGGTCAATGGGATCCTAAGAATCAGCGTCCAGAGCTTTGGAATATTTTCAACGGTCGCATGAATCAAGGAGAGCACTTTCGTGTGTTCCCTCTGAGCAACTGGACGGAGATGGATGTCTGGCAGTACATGAAATATGAGAACATCGAGCTGCCGAGTCTCTATTATGCTCACGAGCGCGAGGTCGTCGTGCGCAATGGAACTATTCTTGCGGTTTCGGAGTTCGTACAGCCTCGAGACGGTGAGACTGTGGAAAAGCGCAAAATCAGATTTCGCACGATGGGTGACGCGACGATCACCGGAGCAGTCGATTCGGATGCGGACACGATGGACAAGATCATCGAGGAAGTTGCCGCAGCCCGCCAGACGGAGCGGGGCAATCGAGCCGATGATAAACGAAGCGAAAGCGCCATGGAAGACCGCAAGAAGGCGGGGTACTTTTGATCCCCTTAATTGTACTAGAATCTCAACTACAAATTTCCAAATACTATGAGCACAGAAACTAGCTCTCCGGAAAAAGGCTATCTCGACATGGATCTTCTTCGTTTCACAACCGCAGGTTCGGTTGACGACGGGAAGTCGACTTTGATTGGCCGTCTCATGTACGACTCGAAGGCGATCTTCGAGGATCAACTAGAATCCATCGAACGCACGAGTAAGCAGCGTGGCGACGAAAACGTGAATCTGGCTCTCTTGACCGATGGTCTTCGGGCTGAGCGAGAACAGGGCATCACGATCGATGTTGCGTATCGCTATTTCGCGACGCCTCGGCGCAAATTCATCATAGCGGACACGCCTGGGCACATCCAGTACACGCGCAACATGGTGACTGGAGCGTCGACCGCGAATCTCGCGATCATACTGGTGGACGCTCGCAAAGGTGTTATCGAGCAGACCTGCCGTCACTCTTTTATCGCGAATTTGCTGCGTATCCAGCATGTGGTGATCGCGGTGAACAAGATGGATCTCGTTGACTGGTCTGAAGAGCGTTTCAATGAGATCCGCACGGAATTCCAGAAGTTCGCGTCCCGCTTGGGAAATATTGTCGAAATCTCCTTCATTCCGATCAGCGCTTTGAAGGGCGACAACGTGGTGGATCAGTCCGAGAACATGACTTGGTACAAGGGGCCTACGCTACTTTATCATTTGGAAACCTTGTACGTCGGTCCGGATGCGAACCATGTGGACTCGCGCCTGCCGGTTCAGTGGGTGGTCCGTCCGCACAGTGACGAGTTTCATGATTTTCGTGGGTATGCGGGTCGCGTGGCTGGCGGCGTTTTCAAGCCAGGTGACGATGTGGTCGTTTACCCGTCCGGCTTCAATGCCAAGGTAAAGGCGCTTCACACGGCTGATGGAGAATTGGAGGAAGCGTATTCCCCGTTGAGCATATCGATGACGCTTGATCGTGAGATTGACATCAGTCGGGGGGATATGATCGCGAAGCCGAATAATCCTCCTCAAGTGGGGCAGGATATCGATGCTATGGTGTGCTGGTTTTCCGATAAGCCGCTCAATCCGAAGGGGAAGTTCGTGATCCGTCATTGCTCGAAGGAGGCCAAGGCGATCATTCGCGACGTCAAGTACAAGGTAGACATAAACACCTTGCACAAGGTTGAGGATGACAAGGAGCTGAAGCTTAATGATATTGGTCGTATCACGCTACGAACTGCCTCGCCGCTGTGTTATGATTCCTACAAGTCCAACCGCGTAACTGGCTCGTTCATTCTGATCGATTCGTTTACGAACGAAACGGTAGCGGCCGGAATGATACGCTAGTAGACGAAGCTCGAAGATTGTTTTTGGAAGACGCTTCGCCGCTTTTTGGCGAGGCGTCTTTTTGTATCAGGCCCTCCCTTAGAGGGCATTCTTGTTTACAAAGTCTTTACAGTTTTTCGGTCGAGTGGGATAACAGTGTTCTATGCAAAAGGCTGATGAGTCTCCGTTGACGATTGATGAGATTGCTACTCGTTTGAAGTGTTCGCGGGGATGGGTACAGCTGTCTATTGATGCGGGTTGTCCGACCAATTCTGATCGGCGGGTGAGCATACGGGACTTCATGCTTTTTCAGCTTACGAACATTCAGAAGATTCGGGAGCTGGCAGGTCTTCCTCCAATCGTTGCGAATGGAACTGCTGAGGATCTTCGGCCGAACGTGAAGGCTATATTGACGACGCAGCTCGAGTGGTTGCAGGTCAAATCGACGCGTAGCGCGGTGAAGACTGCGGCGAAGCTCGTGTACGATCGGATTAACGCTGCGGGTTGAAATTTTCGCTGATGCGAATCCGGTGCATTCCGACTCTCTAACAGGTCGAACCGCCTGTTTCTTCAAATTCACAAAGCCTTCTTGGTTTTGTAGTTGTGAAGATCCCAGAAGGCGATAGCTTTAGGTTCTGGAAGTCATTGATTCCAAACCCGCTTAGAGAATATGATGCATAAGAAAGCAATTGCCGTAATTATGGGAGGTGGCCGTGGATCGCGCCTATATCCGCTCACTAAGGAGCGCTGTAAGCCAGCAGTGCCTTTAGCTGGCAAATATCGCTTGGTCGATATTCCAATAAGCAATTGCCTGAATTCCGGGATAAACAACATTTATCTCCTCACTCAGTTCAATACGGCTTCGCTGCACCGTCATATTCAGGAAACCTATCGCTTCGATCCTTTCGCTGGAGGAACCGTGGACATTTTGTCGGCGGAGCAGACCGAAAAAGGGGATAACTGGTACCAGGGGACTGCTGATGCGGTTCGCCAGAACATTCATCATTTCACCAATAGCGATTACGACTACGTGATCATTTTGTCCGGCGACCAGCTCTACCGGATGGACTATGACAAGATTCTCGCCGAGCACATCAAGAACGAGGCTGAGGTCACTGTGGCGGCGATTCCCTTTCCCTCTAGCAAAGTTGAGGGTCTTGGATTGATGCGCGTTTCGGACACTTTGGAGATTACTGAGTTTGTTGAGAAGCCGAAAGATCCGAAGGTTATCGAGGGCTTGAAAATCCCGCAATCGGTCGCGGTGAACCTAAAGACGTCGGATGCCAAGGAGTGTTGTTTGGCGTCCATGGGGATCTACGTTTTCAATCGAAAGACGATGATTGACGCTTTGGACAACTCGATGACGGACTTCGGGAAGGAAGTCATCCCGTCTCTGTTGGGGTCGTCGAAATTGCGTGCGACGATTTTCGAAGGCTATTGGGAGGATATCGGAACGGTTAAGGCGTTCTTCGACGCGAATCTCCAACTGGCGGATCCGATGCCGCAGTTTAATTTCTTCTCACGTGGGCGTCCTATCTTCACTCGCGCTCGCTATCTTCCAGCCAGCAAAATTAATCGTTGCTCTATCAACCATGTAATCGTGGGGGACGGATGCATTATCACGGATTCCTATCTCAAGCGTTGCGTGATCGGGATTCGCTCGGTTCTTCGCGAGGGAACGCGTCTTGAAAACGTGATCATGATGGGAGCTGACGATTTCGAGAGCGCGGAAGACCGCCGGAAAAATCGCGAGTTGGGAATCCCGGATATGGGAGTCGGCATGAATTGCGAAATTAAAAATGCGATCATCGACAAGGGGGCTCGCATTGGCGACAACGTGAAGCTGAATCCCGAAGGCAAGCCTGACATGTATGAGAAGAACGGCGTCTTCGTTCGAGATGGAGTTGTAATTGTCACGAAGAATACGTCCGTACCTCCGAACACTATATTCTAGCAAATCTAGTCCAATGAAGATTCTCGCCTGCATCGATGGCTCCCAGTACTCACAAAGTTGTTGCGAATATGCAGCGTGGGCTGCTGAGCGTCTCAAGGCTGAGATCGAAATTGTTTACGTCACGGATCTGCGGCAATTCGAGATTCCGTTTGTTGCCGACTTAAGTGGCAGCCTCGGACTGCAGCCTTACCAGTCTATTATGGGTGAGCTGCAGCAGCTTGAGGAGCGGAAGGCGACTCTGGTGCTCGATCAAGCGGAATCGCTCGTTCGCGATGCTGGTTACGAGGGTGAGGTGACGCGCGTTCACAAGACTGGCTTTCTTGTGGATTCGCTAAGTGACCTCGAGGAATCCGCGGAATTAATTGTTATCGGAAAGCGTGGAGAAAACGCGAATTTTGCGGCCGAGCATTTGGGTTCGACGATGGAGCGAGTGGCCCGAGCGGCCAGCAAACCCTGTCTGGTGGCGTCGCGAAGCTTTCATCCGATTAAGAAGATGCTGCTGGCTTATCAAAACGTGCCCAGCTGCAACGCGGCGATCGACTATTTTTGCAACACGCTTTGTTTTTCTGACATCGAGTTGCATTTGGTGAGTGTAGCTCGGTCGGATGACGAGGCGGATGTGCTCTCTGAGCTACGCGATGCCGAAGAGCGTTTACGTTCGGCTGGGTTGAACGTTGTTTGCCAAATGCTTCATGGGCCTGTGGCGGCGACTTTGTCGGACTACGCTAAAGAGATGGAAGTTGGAATGCTGGCGATGGGCGCTTATGGACATTCCAAGATTCGACATTTGATTATTGGCAGTACCACGACGGAGATTTTAAGAGACTGCCGATTGCCGACCCTTCTCTTTCGTTGACTCTCGGAACGGCGCAACTGTTTGCGTTTTTAGTCTAGCGATGTTTCTTGGTGGCAAGTTGCCGTTCTCTTGTCTGAGTCGAATGGCAGTCGAGCTTGTCCAACTTCCATGTCCGTTAGCCCCTTTTCGCGATGATTTCGAGCAGCCGATTTCCAGCTTTGGTTTTCGTAAGTCTTTTCGCGGGAATAAGCTTTTTGCTGGCGTCGCTGATTATCGACAGGGGGAGCTACGCTCTTCGATTGAGTTCTCTGGAAAAGGAGGCGCGTGCGCTTTCGGCTGCTCATTCAAGCGATGAGTTGGCCCTTGCGAATACGAATAGCAGCAAGGAGAGGGAACTGTCGAAAGAACGCTTCGAGGCGTTTGCGCAGCGCGTGGATTTAGCGGGTGCGAGAACTTGGAGCCCGAGCGCTGTTCTTTTGTTCGCGATTGGCTTGGTTTTTTTCCTCTTTTCGATGTATCAGATTTTTAGATACTCGAGCCTTGTTAGGAAGGATGCTGCTCGTATGCGTGCTATAGTCGATGGCGAGGCCTTGGTTGAATTCGAAGCTGGAGATTGTAGACTAGAGGCTTTTCGAGAGGTCGAGCTCAAGCTTCGTCAGCGACTCAGATGGTTCGAAGATTGGTTTGAGAAGCTGAATAACGAGCGAACGGAAGCCTTGACGGCTCTCGAGCGCGAGAAGAATGCTCTTTTGGAACGTTTGTCCCGGAAGGCGCAAACGGCTCAACAGGCGGAGAATCGCAGTGACCAGCGGGGGGATTTTCTAGCTGTAATGTCGCATGAGATTCGCACTCCTATGAATGGCGTGCTCGCGATTGCTGACGATTTGCTAAGCTATGATTTGGACCGGGAAATAAAGGATAGGGTCGAGATGATAAAGCTATCGGGCGAGTCTTTGGTGCGTATTCTCGATGACGTCCTAGATTTCTCGAAAATCGAAGCAGGCAAGCTGGATGTGAAATTGGAATCCTTCGATCTCGTTTTTGCCTGTAGCGCGACTTATGCCTTGTTCAAGTCGAGGGCCGACGAGAAGGAGCTTAATTATCGCTTGGACATATCGGAGGATACGCCGCGTCACATACTTGGGGATTCGGTTCGTCTTCGTCAGGTGATCGCAAATTTGTTGAGCAACGCTTTGAAGTTTACCGAGGAAGGGAAAGTGGTTCTCTCGGTGGGGCGTGAAACACGCGAAAAGGAAGGCATTTTCATTTCTGTGTCTGACACCGGCATGGGGATCGATGCGGATCGTTTCCACAAGCTTTTCGAGTCATTCGCTCAAGCTGAGTCTGGTCTCGAGGAGAAGGGCACAGGGCTTGGGCTTGCGATCTCTAAACGCTTAGCGGCGTTGATGGATGGCGATTTGAGCTATGCCGCTAGTTTCCCGAAAGGCTCGGTATTCAAACTTTGGATTCCTTATTTCAAAGGCTCGCCTGTTGATGAGGTCCAGGCTTGGCCTAATAGCGATTTGGGCTCGGTTAGCGCGAAGATATTGATCGTCGAGGACAATCGAATAAATCAGCATGTGATCGAGTCGCTTTTGGAGCGAGCGAGTCACACGGTTCATATTGCGGCAAACGGTCTGGAAGCTCTGGAGAAGGTCGAGACTGATACTTATGATATTATTTTCATGGATTGTCTTATGCCCAAGCTAGATGGGTATGAGGCGGCCCGCAGAATAAGGGCTTTGCCACCGGAAAACGGGAATCGCGAGACGCCGATTATCGCTCTTACAGCCAACGCGTTCGCTCAGGATCGTGAACTGTGCTTCGAGTCGGGTATGGACGATTTTTTGGCCAAGCCGGTGAAGAAGGACACCTTGCTTGGAGTCGTTAACCGATATTGCCAGCCGCCCGATGCCTAGCTGCTCGGGCTGGTATTTCTAGAGAAGGGGCAGTCTTACGAATGAGATCTGATTCACGAGACTGTCGTACAGACGCGGCTTTTCCATGGGTTGCTGTTTGATCAGCTGGGTCACGGATTCGGTGAGGTCGGCGGTGTCCTCGGCGGAAAGAGACATTTCGGTTTGGAGGTCTGCCATTTCGCATCGGTAGCTTAGCCAGTCTGCCTTGAATTGATGGGCGTGGTATTGGCTGCCGATTTCCTTTTCGATTTTTCGGCAGGCTTTGTCTGAGTAGCCGCCCTCGAGCAGTTCGCTGACGCGATAGATTTGCGCCTGTTCCACCCAAGTGAGTTTTTCAAGTTCGACTCCGGTGAGCTTGCAACGGAGTCGCATTATGGCCTCGGAAATCTCTTTCTTGCTCGTGCGTAGGGCGAGTCGGAGCGATTTGACGCTCCAATCGTTGAGGAAGCGGGCTGCTAGTAGAAATCGCCCCTCGTGGCTCAGTTCGGAGAGGGCCTCGTGCGGTCCGGAAAAGACAGCTGAAGACCGCTTGGACAAACGTTCGAGCCGTACCTGTAGGAAGCGCTCGAAATCCGATACGCGGCGCGTGTAGGGGAGATAGCGCCAGCAGTCGGAGAGGATGGTCCTCAGCTCGAAAAGGCGTTCCTCTTTGTGGTCGAAGCCGCACAGATAGAGGTATTCCGAAATGAGATTCGTATACGAGGCAGTTGCTTGCACGTAAGCGTGCACGTTGCCACGGGACGCCTTGCGAAGGAGGGAGCGGATTTTTCTGCGCTCAGGAGAGAAGGACCCTGGCGAAACGCGAGGGGCCCGAAGTTTTCGGAGGGTCATTGCTTTAAGGGAAAGGAATCAGTGGTGGGAGGGACGTAGGTCTAGGCCGGGGTGGGGCTGCCTAGTCTTCGTCTGGGCCTCTGGCGATTGTCGCTCGACAATCGGAAGTCACTCGAAGCCAGATCTCTCGAATATCGAATAGACGAATTCGAGCATGCTTCGCGTAGAGCGAAACAGATTCAATTTTCAGGGAGTCAAATTTCGAAAGAAATCCCAACGCGTTGTTTACCGAGGCCATGCCGCGCTTGAAGTAGGCGATCGCCAGAGCGAAATCGTCCATGTCTAAAGCGGTTACTGCCAGCAGTCCGTAGTAGTCGGATTCGGAGATGGCGTTTTGGTAGGCGAGCGCGTCGCTTATGCTGATGGAGTCCGGAGCGAGTGAGATGCGACGCTTCCACTGCTTGGTGAGCCATTCGTGCAAGGCTTTGCTCGATACGAAAAGCGGGTGGCGATGGAGCGTGTAAGGGGGGATTTCGCCTTCAGCCATTTCAGCGGATCGGTCGCTTTCCTGGGCGTCTGGACCTGGCTGCCACCCCATGTAGAGGGCTACTTCGTCTAGCCGGTTAGGGCTGCGAACTAGCTTACTGTAGATAGTCTGGTACTTCTTGATCTCGTCCGACTCAGACTGGAGGTACTGTTCCCAGTTGAATTCGTTCCAGTTGGAATCCCAACTATCTTCCCATTCGTTGTTCGGGTTGGCGTCGCTCTCGTAGTTTCCCATTCGTCTCTTGACAGGCTTTTTAAAAAGTCGCCGAAAGTTACGAATCGAAGAATGGCAATGCAATCGAATTGTTTTAGTCATTATTCCCGATAGGTTATTAACAAAGCTACTCTGAAATCGAATTGCCGAATTGATTGAATTTACGCTGGAGTCTTTCGTTTATAGCTGTTTATAAGGTGTTTATGAACGATCTGGACTCGACGTTTTTTCTTAAAGCCCACTTTTCCGGGCACGTGCAGGGGGTGGGGTTTCGCTATTCGACGGCACAGGTCGCGAAAGGCTACGAGGTCACGGGCTTTGTAAAGAATCTCATAGACGGTCGCGTTGAGCTCGAAATCGAGGGAGAGGAATCAGAGTGTAGACAGATGATCGAGACAGTGCAGGACGAGCTTGACGCCTACGTGAGGAAAACGGAGCTCAGCGACGGGATTCGCAACAAGACTTTCAACACCTTTCGAATCGCTTAATTGGACGCAGCCAAACAGGCAATCGAGCTCCGAGGGCTGACGAAGGACTTTCCGCTGGCGGAAAAGGGGAGATACTTGCGGGCGGTCGACGATCTCACGATTTCGATCAAGGAGAATACCGTATTCGGATTGCTCGGACCTAACGGCTCGGGGAAGAGCACGACGATTAGGATGTTGCTCGGCTTGTCGGCGCCGTCTCGCGGAGAGGTGAGAGTATTTGGCAAAGAGCCGCGGGACGCCTCGGTTCGAGCTCGCATCGGCTACCTTCCAGACGCTCCCTATTATCACAAGTTCTTGAGCGGCAGGGAGCTGATGCGTTTCTTCGGAAAATTGCTGGGAATGGAAAAGTCGAAGAGGGAGGCTCGGAGCGTGGAGCTTCTGGAGCGTTTTGGGCTGGGAGATGCGATGGATCGGAAGCTTGGATCGTACTCGAAAGGTATGCTGCAGCGGCTTGGGTTTGCCCAGGCTTTGATTGCGGACCCAGATGTTCTGGTACTCGATGAACCGACGGCGGGAGTCGATCCGGTGGGAGCGGCTGAAGTGGGCGAATTCGTGCTGGATCTGAAGGCGCAAGGAAAGACGGTCCTTTTTTGCTCTCACCTGCTTACCCAGGTCCAGGATTTGTGTGATGAAGTAGGCGTGTTGAATAAAGGCCGGCTTTTGGCATCGGGACGCATCGAGGACCTGCTCAAGCCTGCTGACGCGGGAACCCTGAAAGTTAGCGGCTTGAGCGAAAAGACGCGTTCGGAGCTAGAAGAAGTGGTTAGGCGTAGCGGCGGCGAATTGACACCGGGGAAACAAGACCTCGAAGAACTTTTCCGTACTCTCGTTTCTGAAGACGAAGGGCAGGCTCGATGAATTTGAGGGGAGCTGCAGGAAGGATTTTCGCCGTGGCCGGCAATACCTATCGCGAAGCGATTCGCATGCGGCTGTTTTTGCTGCTGGCAGTCACGGGGGTGGCGTCGCTCGCGGGCGGGCTTTATTTTCAGGAGTTTAATCTCGGATCGTCTGAGCTGCGATTTATCGCTGACTTTGGCTTTGGTAGCATGACCTTGCTCGGATCGATCGTGACAGTGGTGGCGACCGTGCAACTGCTCTATGGCGAGATCGAGCAGCGAACAATTTTGCCCATACTGTCGAAGCCGATCGGACGGGGCGAATTTCTAGTGGGCAAACTTCTCGGAGCGTGGCTGACTATTTGCTCCTTTGTGGCAATTCTCACTGTGGCGCTGGTAACGGCTTTGTGGATACGGGAGCAACAATTGTTTGCCGCTTCGGGCGAGGCCTTGCGAGTGGAAGATTCGGTCAGCTATACGGGAGTGCTGATTTTCGCATTTTTGCAGTGCATGCGTTTGATGGTGCTCGCCAGCGTGACCGCCTTTTTTTCCAGCTACGCGAGTTCATCGATGTTTGCGGTTTTTATGGGCTTTTTCGTTTGGATAATTAGTCAGATGAGAGGCGTTTTGGTAGAGCAATGGAGTCAGGGCTCGGGCGTGGCGAAGACGTTGGCGGAAATCGCCTCTCTGCTGATTCCGGATCTTCGTTTGTTTGACTTAGGGGCGAAGGTCTTTGGCGGATACGCTTTGGAGCTCGGCAGTGTGGTTAACCTTTCGTTTTACGCTTTGCTCTATGCGCTTCTTTATGGGGCGCTCGCGGCGTTGGTCTTAAGTAAACGTGAATTCTAGACTTAGGCTATTTTTGATCTGGCTGGCTTCTTCTCTTGCGGTGGGAGTAGTGGTACGCCCGCTTACGCCGGATTCGTCTGAGGCGGCGTCGGAAAGTGAGAGTCTGGCTAGCTTGACTGGCAGCTTGGGCCAGGGGATTACCTTGGCCGCTCTTGGCGGGTATAGAAATGTGGCCGCGAATTTCGTTTGGATCAGCATGTATGGAGATTGGCAATACAGGCGAAAGTCGGAGGTTCTGGAGAAGATGAGATTGGCGGTTTCGCTTAATCCGGATTCGCTCTATTTTTGGATAGACGGGTCTCGTATCATCGCGAATGACATGCCTGTCTGGCAGGTGGGGGACGATTTCATGGAATCGCTTTTCCGCGAGGGGGAAAGTGTTGGCGTGCGGAAAGAATTTGGTGAAAAGGCGCTAAGTTTTCTCGATGACGCTCCGGAGCGAATTGCTGTCCAGATTCCTTTGCTGGTGGAGAAGGGAGCAATCTGTTGGCGGAGGCTTGAGGATCTAGATCGAGCATTGGTCTATTTCGAAAGGGCGGTCGTTCAGCCAGAGGTTCCTTACTACGTGTGTCGTGTGTACGCGGAATTGTTGTATAGAAACGGAAACGTTCGAGAGGCTTGGGAGTATTTGAGGGAGCACTACGAGACGCTTCCCGATAATGAACTTTCTGCGATGAAGCCTGTGGTGTTTTCGCGAATCCAGGAGCTGGAGAAGGAGCTCTCGGCCGCCGATTGAGCCGCCTCGTCTCTAAGCTTGCCCTTGAGCCGCGTTAAGGGAGTATTTTGCACGACTATGGACGACAATCTACATCCAATATCAGATCGGTTGCTTACTCAGAAAGATCGCGAGTCTTCGCTTGGCCAGAAGGGAAAGGTCGTTTGGCTATGCGGGCTGTCCGGCTCCGGAAAGAGCACCTTAGCGATCGCTTTGGAGAAAGCTTTGTATCAAGCTGGCCGCCATGTCTATGTGCTCGACGGCGACAATATTCGTACTGGCTTGAATGCCGGGCTCGGATTTAGTGAGGATGACCGACGAGAGAACATTCGCCGCATTGCCGAAGTCTCTAAGCTTTTCGCGGATTCGGGAACGATCACGCTAAATTCCTTTATTACTCCAACCGAGGAGCTTCGCTCTCTGGCGCGCGAGATTATCGGCAAGGACAATTTGATCGAAGTGTATGTGAAAGCATCCTTCGAGACCTGCAAGCAACGTGATGTCAAGGGATTGTACGCAAAGGTGGAGAAGGGGCTTGTTCCGAATTTCACGGGTAAGGATTCTGGGTTTGAGGAGCCGGAGATCTCCGATCTCGTCATCGATACCGAAAAGCAAAGCGTGGAAGAATCGCTCGCGGCTCTAGTGGATTTCGTAGCTCCGAAAATACAACGAGAGGGATAGTTTTGGGGTTTGCTCGTTTAGGAACTTTCTCATGCCGCTGATCTTGCTGAAACTCGCGAAATGGCTTTTAGGCAAGGGGCTTGTCTTGGCGGTTATTGGCGGGTTGGCGGTAGGCGTATTCGCTCTGTGGATTTTTTTTCAAAAGAGCTACAATTCGGAAGGGGAACGAGTCAGCGAACTTGCCTCGCTGCAGAACCGAGCAAGTGAAGTGTATTCCGAGCTCGAGTCTGCTCATTTGCGTTTAATCGAGCTAGGCGAGGATATCGACCAAACTCGCAAACGCATCGAAGCGGCGGAGCAGATTATCAAGTATTTCGACGGTTTGCTCAATCGTATCGAGAGATTCATTACGATGAGCTCGGAGGAGCGCGCGGAGAGCGAGCGTAAGCTTGAGGAAGCGAAAAGTCAGAAGGCGGAGGAGATTGAATTGCGAAAGGCTTTGGTCACCGAGCAGTCGCGTTTGCGTATCGATCGAGTGCTTTTCAGCGAAGAGGCCAAGACGCTTGAGGCGCAAATCGGTCAGCTCGAAGGACAGAGTTCGGGGTTTTGGGGCGATTTTGAGGAGGCCTGGAGCAGGCTGAAACCTTATCTGCTGATCGCTCTCGCTGCTGCGATCGTCGTCCCAATCGCCTGGAAGCTGTTCGCTTTTTATCTCTGGGCTCCGCTCTTGTCGATAGGAGGACCGATTCGTCTTCATCGCGAGCCATTGCCTCAGCCGACTTTGACGGGCAGCGGTGTCTCCTCGCAGGTGTCGCTCGAAAAGGGGCAGCGACTATGGGTGAAGGAGTCCTATCTGCAGGCTTCGGACGAGAGTCTGAGGCGCCGCACGCGTTTCATTTTGGACTGGAGCATCCCAGCCACTTGTCTTGCGGCGGGACTGATAGAGATGGTGGAGCTCGAAGGGGTTGAGGAGTCGACCGGTAAGGTAACGGTTTCACCTCAACGGAGAGCTGAACTAGAGGTAGCAGTGGTCGAATTGCCGGAAGGCGGTCAAATGGTTGTGCGTCCGAGCAGTGTGGCTGGCATCGTGTCCCGTTCGGGCGAGCCAGTTGGCATCAAGCGACGCTGGAGGCTTTTTCATCCGCAGGCTTGGTTGACCTTTCAGTTTCGCTATTTCGTTTTTGAGGGTCCATGCGCCTTGATTGTTTCGGGGGTTCGTGGAGTGCGAATCGAGGTTTTGGATACGAATGCGGACAAGGGGCGCCGGTCGAATCAAGTTGCTACGATTGGCTTTACTCCAGATCTCGGTTACGGAGTGGTGAGGGCAGAGACTTTTTGGGCGTTTTTTCGCGGCTTCAATCCCTTGTTCGACGACGTTTTTCGCGGCAAGGGGGCTTTTCTTTGTCAGGAGATTTCAGAAGAGGAAGCGACTAAGGCTGGCCGTTTCTGGAGCGGCGTTTGGAGCGGCCTGCTTAAGGTGCTTGGCGTTTAGGCGCGTGGAGCGGTGTTTTTGCTGGCTTTTTGCCGGTTCGACTTTGGTTTACGGCGATGGCAGATAAGCTTGGATTTATTTTCGATTGGGACGGCGTTGTTGTAGATTCTTCGCGGCAGCATGCTTTGAGTTGGGATGTCATTTCCGAGAAGGAGGGACTTCCGCTGTTTGACGGGCATTTCAAGCTCGGATTTGGAAAGCGGAACGAAGTCATTATTCCCGAGATTTTGAAATGGGCGCAGGAGCCGAGCGAAGTTCAGCGTCTGGCATTTCTAAAAGAAGAGGCCTACCGAAGAATCGTTCGAGAGACTGGTTTGATTCCTCTGCCGGGCGTTAAGGAATTTTTGAATACATTGTGTGAGAACGATTTTCGGCGCGTAGTTGGATCGTCTACGCCGCGAGCGAATATCGATGCGGTGATGGAGATCACGAATCTCGAGGGGATTTTTGAGGGGATCGTGGCGGCGGAGGATGTAACTCGCGGCAAGCCGGATCCGGAAGTTTTTCTCAAAGCGGCAGCGCTTATCGAAAAGGATCCTGAAAACTGCATTGTTTTCGAGGATTCGATTTCAGGAATCGAAGCCGGTATTGCGGCTGGTATGACGGTGGTCGGCTTGGCGACGACGAATCCGATCGAGGCGCTTCGTGAGGCCGGAGTGGCGTTTGCGGTAAATAGCTTTGAAGAAATCGAGCTAGACCGCTTGATTGCTCTCGTCGCGAACTAGCGACGTTTCACTCCTTGCCGCACAATCCACCCAGAACGCATGAAGATATCCAATTCAAAGCTCACTCGAAACATTCTTATCGCCATGGTCGTGGGGCTTTTTCTCGGCCTTATCCTGAATCACTTCGGTCTGCAGGAGAATGCTTTCATCAAGAATCAGGTCTTGGGAGGCGCTTTGGGAGTGGTGGGTGATATTTTTATTCGCTCTCTCAAGTTGTTGGTGGTGCCGCTGGTTTTTGTTTCTCTGGTTTGTGGTACGGCCGCAATGGACGACGTTTACAAGCTTGGGAAAATCGGACTGAAAACGGTTGGTCTGTATTTGCTGACGACATGCATCGCCATCTCCTTGGCGATGACATTGGCTTTCGTTTTGAAGCCGGGCGTGGGCGTGGATCCGACGGGCGGCACTGAGGACTATGTCGCGACTCAAGCGCCGACGATTTGGCAAGTGCTTACGGATATGTTTCCGACCAATCCGTTTCAGGCGATGGCGGATGGGCACATGCTGCAGATCATCGTGTTTTCGATTTTGTTTGGACTGGCAATGGTGGTTTCCGGCGAAGCGGGTCAGCGGATTCTGAAAGTTTTCAATGATCTAAACGAGATCGTTCTAAAACTGGTGCTTTTGCTCATGTTGATCGCTCCATTTGGCGTTTTCGCGAAGATCACGATCGTTTTTGCGGAGGAGGGATTCAGCGCTTTGAGCGAGCTCGGCAAGTATTTCGGCCTCGTTCTGCTGACTTTGTTTCTGCATGCCTTGGTCGTCTATCCAACGCTTTTGAAGCTGCTGAGCGGCTTGAATCCGATTCAATTTCTCAAGAATTTCTACAAGGTGCAGATTTTCGCTTTCAGTACGGCGAGCAGTAACGCGACTTTGCCTGTTACGCTGGAGACTGCGGAGAAGAAACTCGGCGTGGCGAACTCGACGGCGGCATTCACCATCCCGCTCGGGGCGACCATCAATATGGACGGGACTGCGATCATGCAGGGTGTGGCGACTGTTTTCATTGCTCAGCTCTCGGGTATCGATCTTTCCTTCGCGCAGATATTGATGGTGGTCGTAACGGCTACTTTAGCATCAATCGGCACCGCAGGCGTGCCCGGGGTTGGGCTTGTGATGTTGGCAATGGTATTGAATCAAGTCGGTCTGCCTGTGGAGAAAATCAGTTTGATTGTCGGGATCGACCGTATTCTAGACATGGTCCGAACTGCGGTGAATGTGACCGGTGACGCGGCGGTGACTTGTATCGTGGCGAAGAGCGAAGGTCAGCTCGATGAAGATCTCTACAACTCTGATCCCAATTCGGTTTCATAGTCGGATAGCGTGGCATGGGCTTGTTCAAACTTAGTTCTGAATACAAACCAACCGGGGATCAGCCAGTTGCGATCAATTCCCTGCTCGATTCGATTCGAGCGGGAAACAAGTTTCAGACTTTGCTTGGCGTAACCGGCTCCGGGAAGACTTTTTCGATCGCTAACGTGATCGCGGAGCTCGACCGGCCCGCTTTGGTGATTTCGCACAACAAGACTTTGGCGGCTCAGCTGTATTCGGAGTTTAAGCGCTTCTTTCCCGAAAACGCGGTCGAGTATTTCGTAAGCTATTACGACTATTATCAACCCGAGGCTTACGTGCCGTCCTCGGATACCTACATCGAGAAGGATTCCTCGATCAATGATGAGATTGATCGTCTCCGAATTTCAACTACAAGTAGCTTGATCAGTCGTCGTGATGTTATCGTGGTGGCCAGCGTTTCCTGTATTTACGGGCTCGGTTCGCCGGAGGATTTTCAGGAACTGATGATTCCGCTAAAGGTGGGCGAGGAATTTGGAAGAGACCGCCTGCTTGGCGACCTTGTCGAGATTCTCTATGAGAGAAATGACGTCAGTCTGGAGCGCGGACGTTTTCGAGTGCGTGGAGACGTGGTGGATGTGATGCCTGCTTATTTGGAGAAAGGCTTGAGGATAGAGTTTTGGGGCGACGAGATCGAGCGACTTTCCGAGTTTGATCCTTTGACTGGAAATGTGATCCAGGAGCTTCAGCAGTTCGATCTGTATCCAGCGAACCAGTTCGTGACCACGAAGGAAAAGATGGAGAGCGCGGTCGGTTTGATAAAATCCGAATTGAAGGAGCGGGTCGCTGAATTCGAGTCGAAAGGCCAGCTGCTGGAGGCGCAGCGGATCAGCATGCGCACCAATTACGATTTGGAGATGATGCAGGAGGTCGGCTTCTGCAATGGCATTGAAAACTACTCGATGCACTTGTCTGGCCGCAAGGCGGGCGAGCGTCCGTTTTGCCTGATCGACTTTTTCCACAAGGACATGCTTTTGATTGTGGATGAGAGTCATGTGACGATCCCTCAGATTGGAGCCATGTACGCCGGCGATCGCTCTCGCAAGACGACCTTGGTCGAGCATGGATTTCGGCTTCCGTCGGCCCTTGAGAACCGTCCGATGAACTTTCAGGAGTTTATGGAAGTAACGGGGCAAACGGTCTACGTAACCGCGACTCCTGCGAAATTCGAGCGAGAGAAGAGCGAGGTTATCGCTGAGCAGGTGATTCGCCCAACCGGGTTGCTGGACCCTGTGGTTACGATTCGTCCAATGAAGGGACAGGTCGAAGATTTGATAACGGAAATACGGAAGGCGATTGATAAAGGAGAGCGGGTGCTGGTGACGACGCTCACGAAACGGTTGAGCGAAGATATCACTGCCTATTTGCGAGAGAAGGATATCAGCGTGGAGTACCTACACTCGGATATCGACGCTTTGGAACGGGTGGAAATTCTAAGGCGTCTGAGAGCGGGGCGATTTGATGTGCTGGTGGGGATCAATCTATTGCGCGAAGGGCTTGATCTTCCTGAAGTGGCGTTGGTTGCCATACTGGATGCGGATAAGGAGGGATTTCTTCGCAGCGAAACGAGTCTCACTCAGACCGCGGGACGCGCGGCTCGTCATGAGAATGGTCGGGTTATTTTCTATGCGGATGTGATTACGGATTCAATTCGTAGAACGGTTGAAACCACGGAATATCGCCGGTCCAAGCAAATTGAATACAATGCAGAGCACGGGATAACGCCGAAAAGCGTGAATCGCGGGGACCAGGAAAGCCTCCGCCAATTGTTGGAGGAGGAAGATGCTTCGTCTGCGATTATAGTTGGGGAGGATGACGACGTGCAGGCGGTGATCGACGAATTGACTGTGGAAATGGATGAAGCGGCCGCGAAGCTAGAGTTTGAGAAGGCAGCCCTTTTGAGAGATCAGATTGATTCTTTGAAATCCGGCGACGCAAGCAAACCGTCGCCTAAGTCTCGGTACAAACGAGGTCGTCGCAAGTAGGCAGTTTCTACGAACGCGAAAGGCGTCAAAAGCGAAAAGACTCGGACGAAAGCGCTCGGCAGCGTTTCGCCAATTAGGATGAATTCGTCCCGCAGTAAGGTGATTTTCATCGGATCGGTGCTTAAGGCTTGTCGTTTTTGCGCAATCCAATGTCTAACGTTAGACATTGGATTGCGCATCTGTGATTCTGCGTATGCGGTATACTGGTATCTTTCGGGGGTTCGTTGGTTGGGAGTATACAAAAAAAGCGGAGGCCGAAGCCTCCGCTGAAATATTGACTAAGAACAAATTGTTTGGATCCGACTAAAGACCGAGAGTCGCGATGTGAACCTTGCGGACCTGCTCGAGGTAGCGTCCGATGTGGTCCTGTGGATCGATGACTTGAATGCGCTCGAGGAGAGGGATCGCCTTGCCGAATCTTTCGCGGGAAACATAGGAGCGAGCCCAGGAGAGGAGGGCGCGAACTTCCCACTTGCGAACCTTGGAGGCGCGCTCGTAGTAGAGATCGGCGCGGGAATAGCCGTCGATCGTGCCTTTGCCGGAGTTGAACTCGGCGAGAAGCAGAAGGGCTTGTCCGTCTAGAGGATCACGCTCGATGAGTTCTTCAAGAATTGGAATCACTTGTTCTCCGAGGCCTTCCGCTAGAGCGATCTGCGCTTCGAGACGGAGAATGCTGAGCTTCTGCTCGTCGTCTAGTTTCTCGCCGAAGTTTGAGCGAATGTCTTTGATGACGACCTTTGCTTCATCGTAAGTGCCGCGAGCAGTCATTGTTTCCGCAACGGATACGTAGACGTCTGGCTCTTGATTGGCTTCCTTTTGGATAGCGCGCTGGAAGTAGGTGAGAGCGAGCTCGTTGAGGCTGCGGGACATGTAGATGTTGCCCATGAATACGAGCGAGTCCGGAGTCGACTTGCCGAGGCGGTCCACGATTTCTTGGATAGCGACGGCAGTTTCCGCATCTTCGAGGCCGAGGAAAGCGTTTGCCGCGCTAGACCAAAGGATGTCGTTTTCCGGATCGTCTACGAGGATTTGCTCGAGGACGGCGATACCTTCTTCGTACTTGCGTTGCTGGAGAAGCGATTTGGCGAGACCGACCTGCCAATCCTTTACATCAGGATCGAGCACGATTGCTTCGCGGTAGGCGGTTTCGGCGGAGAAGTACTTTTCAGTGTTCACGTAGCAAAGACCGAGAAGCCCCATAGTGGTGGTATCCTTTGCCCCAAGGTTGATCGCCTTGGTGAAGTCTTTGCGTGCTGCTTCGTAGCGGCCTTCCTTTACTTTCATTATCGCACCGTTTCGGACGGCACGGAGGAAGCTTGGGAACTTTTTGGCTGCTTGATCGTAGTACTTGATCGCATTCTTCAAGTCGCCTTTTTCTGCGTAGAAATTGGCTGCGATGAAGTCGTAGGCGGCGGTCGCGTCCGGTCCGTTAGCTCTGAGAATGGTCGCGAGAGCTGTTTCCTTATTATTGTCGAGTTGAAGCTGGTCGAGGACCTGCTTAACGACGACCTGTTCTTCTTCTGTGAGATCAGGCTCGTTTTTGGCCCGAATTGCGTAGGAAGCTTCGAAGCCCTCCGTTATGTGCGGCTGGCTCCAGAATTCCTGATCTGTCTTAAACTGCGCTGACAGCGTGGCGCTGCCGACTAGGCAGAGTAGGCCAGTGGCGGCCGTTTTGATTGTTTTGCTGCTAATCATTTTAACTGCTTTTCTTTAAATATTAGTGGTTGGTCTTATTCGGATGCGGCTTTCATCGTTACCTGTGGAGCTCCGCCTGACTTGCATTCGTCGATGACGGCGACTACGAGGCGCATTTGAGCTTGGGGCTCTACGTTTACAGTGATGGGGTGCTCTTCCTGGCGCATGGCTGGAGCCACGATTCCACGAACAGCGCCGACACCGACATCCCGTTCCTTGTAGATCACTTGTCCATTTCGACGAACGAGAAAGCTAACGAGTTCCTTTTCTTCGTTTTGCTCGGGATTGCTGGTGGGGTCTGGCGTATTGGCCGCGAGACCGGATTCTTCAACGAACACCGTAGTGACGATAAAGAAGATCAGGAGAATGAAGACCATGTCGATCAACGGGGAGATGTTGATGTCAGTAGTCTCGTCGCTCGCGTTTAGATTTTTGCGGTTTCTCATGTCTTCTGTGTTAGTTCAGTGTTGAGACGTAGATTCTGCGGGCCTTGGCCAGCTTGCACTCGTCAACGAGACGGACGACCGTCCCCGCTTGCGCGTTCTGATCCGCTTGGATAATTACTGGGTAGTCTTCGTTGCCCGCTAGGACTCTGCGAACTTGGGAGCGAATGCCGCCAAGCCCGTAGTCTCTGCCGCCGTAGAATATGTTGTTCTGGTCTGTGACCGCGATGAGCACGCAATTCTTTGGCAGGTCGAGGGAGTTGATGGCGGAAGGTTTTTGAATCTCTACGCCTGGCTCCTTAACGAATACAGTAGTTACAATAAAGAAGATCAGAAGAATGAACACCATATCGATCAGCGGGGAGATATTGATATCTCCTGCTGCGTCTCCCGCTGAGTGGGATTTCTTGTTCTTCATCATGGCTGTTTAATTCCTTCTGTTAAGCTCCTGTCTGATTTTCGGCGGCATGCGTTTGGGCGATGCCGCCTTCGAATAGGCAGGTCAGATTGATCTTCTATTTCTTGTCGTTGAGTCCGTTGACGAACGCTACGGAAGCTTGCTCCATTTCGCCGAGCTTGCCCTTCGCGATGCGAGAGAGCAGGGCTTGAGCGAGAAGACATGGAATCGCGACGATGAGACCGTACTCGGTGGTGATAAGCGCCACGGAAATACCAGTCGAAAGGGTAGCGGGATCGCCGGTACCGAAGACGGTGATCGCCTTGAAGGTATCGATCATACCGGTAACCGTACCGAGCAGTCCTAGAAGCGGAGAGGCGGCAGCGGTGAGGGCGATGAAGGCGATGAAGCGCTCGAGCTTTGGCTGAGCAGCGAGAAGGCGCTCGTAGAGCACTTCTTCGAGAAGTTCCTTCTCTTGGTCGGCGTGTTCGACGCCTGCTACGAGAAGATCTCCGAATGGACCGTCAACCGAGTTGGCAGCTTCGAGGGCTTCCTGCTTGTTGCCAGAGTTGAGGGCGTCGAGGATGCGCTGAAGCGTTCCTGCCTTCGGGCTCTTGACGGACTTGATTTCGAAGAGCTTCAGGATGGAGAGGAGAATCGCTACGAAGAACATCGAGAGAAGCGGGATCATGACGACGCCACCTTTTTTGATGTGCTCAATGAGCGTTTCGTCGACGAGAGCGAGCTTGAGGGCGTCGCCTTCAGTCGGGTCGACTGGGAGGAATCCGGAACCGGAAGCGGTCAGGTTGGCGATTGTCGCGATAACTGGCTCTGGTACGCCTCGGCTTACGACGAGTGGGTAACCGATGTTGGTGTGGTCACCTTCAGCGAATCCGATGTTTTCGCCCCCGTCGCCAAAGTAGGCGAAAGGACCGGCGAGAACGAATGTACCAGAAACTTGGAGGCCGTTCTTGCCGAGGGCGTCGCCGTTAATGGTTGTGCCGCCCATAATGTTGCGAACGCGAGCGAGGGAAGCCTTAACGACTTCGAGCTGCGCTGTGAGTTTTTCCGAGTCGCTAGCGGTTTCGTTTTCGGCGAGGTGCTCTGCGGTGTCGGCGAGTTCTTTGTACTCCTGAAGTTCCGCAGCGTGGATGCGTGTGGAGAACTGTTTGACGTACGCTCCCATGGTGTTGCGGAGGTAGACGTTCTCGTCGCTGCGCAGCTTCACCTTCTTGCGGAGGTCGTCGAGGCTGAGGTCGCTGTTGTCGCGGATGGATTTCTTCTCGTCGCGTTCTTTACGGAATTCGAGAACCTGGCTTTCGAGTCGAGTGAGCTCGTTCGAGAGGGGAATCTTCTGGTTGGCGATCGATTCGCGGAGCTCTGACAGCTCCTGTTCTGCGGCGATGAGATCGGCCTTCGCTTCAGCAGTGACTTGGGCGAATGTCTTTTGCGCGTTCGCAGTGCCTGCAATGATGAATGCGGCGAGTGCGATTGTTGTGAATTTCAAAGTCTTCATTTAAATTGATCCTTTTGAATGTGTTTCGAGTACTAGCTTATTCGACTTCCGTGATGTTGATGGGGAGGTCGACGAAGCGTACTGTCGCTTCGCGCTTTTGCATGGCGACTGCATCGGCGATGTCGTTGGCGAGAGTGTTATCTTCGAAACGTTTCCAGCCGTCTTTCGCTGGAATCATGTAGCCCGCTTCGCTTTTGGTGCCGTCAACGTAGTAGGCGACTGCCAATCCGACGTAGAGGGTGTCGACGCGAACGCGCTCGCCCTTGATGTCGCGGATTTCGTTCACGACGGTGAGCTGGCTGTTGAACTTTTCGATTTCGGAGAGGATACCGATGATGTTCATCACGCGTACGGAGAGCGTGCTGGCATCGATTTCTCGCTTCGTCTTCGGAACGCGTTGAGTGACAACTGAAAGCTTGTCCTGAAGGGAGCTCGGCAGGTACTTGACCAGCTCGAGGGCTTCGACTTCGAGGTCTACGATCGAGCTCTTGACGATTGCGGACGCGGCCTTGAGTTCGTTTTCATCTCGAGTGAGGTCTTCGCGAACCTTGTCGGCGTCAGTCGCGTCGGCCTCGTAGGCTTCGATCGCGTCCTGGATTTTGTCGATTTCGTCTTCGAGAAGATCGATTGACTCCTGGAGAGTCTGCTTTTCGACGGCCCACTTGTTTTTCTCTTCAGAAACGAGCTTTTTAAGTTCGACCCACTCTTTAAGGGTCGAGCGCGTTTCTGCGAGTTGTGGGGCTGCGCTGAGCGCGGCTGGGCCAGCAAGAGCGATTCCTGCGGCGATTAACATTACTACTTTGTTCTTAGTCATAGTACGGTCTACGTTTAGTCGTAAGGATTTTCTATAGCTATAGTTTTGAAACTTTAGATGGTGGGTTTCACCCGCTGGTCGCAGCTTGCTTTGTTAGCTCGCCAAGGGGTGGGCAGGGGAAAATAGAGGGGAGTCGACACGAAATTCGATGCGGTATCGCAGGCTTAATCGCGAGCCGGCTGCGATGTTTTCTTGGCGTGTCTGGCCGTTGTTGAAGGGCGCTCGAGTCGGGCTAGCGGGTATTTCGGGTAACTGTGGTTTTCTCGATTCAATCGAAATTTGGTTATTGGGGGGGATATGTACTGAAGAAAGCTGACCAAAAAGAGGATGCGATGTGGTTTCTGCAAGTCTTTAGCGCCGTCTTAATTCCTTCAGTTGTAGGAGTTGGTGTACTATGTCAACTTTAGGCTACAAAAGATCCCCGCAAAATGCGCTTTTTCGACATTCCTTTACGAACGGGCATTCGACGGGTAGGCGTTATTGCTCCCCCCCCGAAAGAAATAGTGAGAAGTTTGTTTTTTTTTTGTATCAAAGTGTGGGTTGGAGCGCGCGCGACGACCGAGCGTGGAGTTGGCTTATCTTGAAGACTTATCGGAGTACACTGCTTGTAGTCTAAACCCTTTCAAAATGGCCTAGAGGTTCTTTCAGTTGAGCAGAATTGAGCAAAGGTTCAGCTCAGTTCGACGATAACGCGAATTTCGACCGCAGCATTTAGAGGCAGGCCATTAGAGGAAAGCGCTACGCGGGTGTGACGTCCTGCTTCTCCGAACAATTCGACTGCGAGGTCGGAGGCTCCGTTAATCACTTTTGGGGCGTCGGTGAAGCCGTCCACGCCGTTGACGAATCCGTCTATGTGCAGGACGCGTCCGAAGCTTTTGAAGTCGTTCGTAGCGACTTTTGCGTGGGCCAGGGCGTTGAGTAGGCACCAGCGAGCGGCTTCGTAGCCGTCTTCGATCGTAAGGTCGCCTCCGACGCGTCCGGTGATGATAGCTCCGTTTCTTACGGGCAGACTCCCGGAAAGCGAAAGCAGCTTACCGCTGATCGTGTAGGGGAGGTAATTGCCTTTGACCTCTCCAGCGGGAGGGAGGGCGAGCCCGAGGGCTTCGAGTTTTGAGGCGATCTGGTCGATCATGAGTTTTGGTGTTGGTGCAGAAAATCGAGGCGCGGAGGCGGTCTAGCTCGCTTCGGCTCGAAGCTTGTCGATGCCGGTGAAGTGGGCGGACTGCTCGTCGGCGTGGTAGGATGAACGAACGAGGGGTCCTGACTCTACCTTAGTGTAGCCGATGGAGTGGCCGAAGTCGCGCCATTCGTCGAATTCTTCGGGAGTGACCCAACGCTCTACGGGCAGGTGCTTGCTGGTAGGCTGGAGGTATTGGCCGAGAGTGAGGACTTTGACGTCGATTTCGCGGAGATCGCGCATGGTCTGGGCGATTTCGTCCTTCTCTTCGCCGAGGCCAAGCATCAGGCCTGACTTGGCGACGAAGCCACGTTTGGCGGCGTGGGCGAGCATCTTCATGGAGCGCTCGTAGCGGGCTTGCACGCGGACCGGCTTCTGGAGGCGCTCCACGGTTTCGACGTTGTGGTTGAAGATGTCCGGTTCCGCGTCGAGCACGACGTCGAGCTGTTCGGTCTTTCCGCGAAAGTCTGGCGTCAGGACCTCGATTGCGGTGGTCGGGCAGCGGTGGCGGATGGCGCGGATGGTAGCTGCCCAGACGCTGGCTCCGCCGTCTTTGAGCTCATCGCGAGTTACGGAGGTGATGACGCAATGCTTGAGGCCCATGGTGGCGACTGCTTCGGCAACGCGGGCCGGTTCGCCGATATCGTATTCGGTGGGGCGTCCGGTCTGGATCGCGCAGAAGTTGCAGGAGCGGGTGCAGACGTTTCCGAGAATCATCACGGTGGCCGTACCGCGCGACCAGCATTCGCCCATGTTCGGGCACTGGGCGCTTTGGCAAACGGTGTGCAGGCTCTTGTCGTCGACGAGCTTGCGGACCGCTCCGTATTCCTTGCCGCTTGGAAGTTTTGCCCTGAGCCAATCTGGCTTTCGCATAGTCATAAGGGAGGAGGAGATTAATCGGCGCGTGGAAAACTCAACCCTCAAATGCGTCCTGGACAACAAAGCTCGCCGCTGATCGCGGGCTCTGGGGAGAAAGGCTTTGATCTTTTGGCGATCAGTCGCCTAATCCCATGCCTTCCGATTATGAGCTCAAACTTGTCTGATATTTCCCACGACCAATTGGCAGTGCGTCGCCAAAAACTAGCGGACCTGCGCGAAAAGGGCGTCGATCCATTCCGCGCCGATTTTCAGCCGACCCATTTTTCCTCGGAGGCAGTGGCCGCGTTCGTCGAAGGCGTAGAGCCCGAGGAGCAGCCGATCGTCAGCGTTGCCGGACGTCTCGTGGTGATCCGCAAAATGGGCAAGGCCCAGTTCGTGAAAATTCAGGATCAGGCGGGAATTATTCAGCTCTACGTTCGTCTCGACGGAATCGGGGCCGACGAGTATGCCGATTTCAAGAAGCTAGATCTCGGCGACATCATTGGCGTGGAGGGGCAGTTGTTTCAGACGAAGACTGGTGAGATCAGCATTCGCGCTTCGCGCTACGCACTCGTGTCGAAGTCGCTCCGACCGCTGCCTGAGAAGTTTCACGGTCTCACTGACGCGGAGCAAAAGTACCGTCAGCGCCACCTCGACCTGATCATGAACAAGGAGTCTCGGGAGCGCTTCTTCAATCGGAGTCGCATCGTGAGCGGAATTCGCCGCTATCTGGAGGACAGAAAGTTTCTCGAAGTGGAGACACCGGTTTTTCAGAACATAGCGGGCGGGGCGGCGGCGAAGCCGTTTGTCACTCATCACAATACCTTGGATCGCGATTTTTTCATGCGCATCTCGCTCGAGCTCTACCTCAAGCGACTGCTGGTTGGCGGTTATGATCGCGTGTTTGAAATTGGCCGTAATTTCCGTAACGAGGGAATTTCTCGCCGGCACAATCCGGAGTTTACCATGCTCGAAGTCTATCAGGCTTACTCGGATTATCGTGGCATGATGGAGCTGATCCAGGGGCTGATCCGCCACCTCGTCACTGACATTCTCGGAGGCAAGGAGATTAAGATGCCGGATGGGGAGGTAATCGATTTCATGGGCGAGTGGCGCGAGGCCAAGTACAAGGATCTCGTCTGCGAAAAGGTGGGCGATCCGGACTGGTTTTCCAAGAGTAAGGAAGAGAAGATCGCGAAGGCTAAGGAGCTTGGTCTTGATTGCCAGGCAGACTGGGAGGACTACGAGGTGACAAACGAAGCCTTTGGCAAGCTCATCGAGCCATTCCTAATACAGCCGACTTTCGTCACGCATTTGCCGAAGGAACTCTGTCCGCTCGCCAAAATCACGAAGGACGATGATTCCACGATCGACGTTTTCGAGCTTTGCATCGGCGGAATGGAGATCGCTCCGGCGTATTCCGAGCAGAACGATCCGGACGTGCAGCGCGAGATGTTCGAAAAGCAGGCAGGCGAGGAAACTCAGGACATGGACGAGGATTTCCTCGAAACGCTCGAGTACGGGATGCCGCCAGCTGGAGGGCTCGGCATGGGGATCGATCGCATCGTCATCCTGCTGACCGAGGCCGAGAATATTCGAGACGTGATTCTTTATCCGCAGCTTCGCTCGTAAGGCGTCAGCGGATACGGGCAGTAATTTGAAACATGGCGGGATGGCTTCTACGGAACTGTCCCGCTTTTTTGCTCTCTTAACGGGCTTGCTTCCTTACGCCGTATACTAATTCTAGCACGCCGATGCCTTGGTACCTTTATATCGCGATCCGTCATACTTTCCCAAAGGGGAAGCGTTGGCCGTTTTTCACGATTATGTCGGTAACGGGTGTGGTTCTGGGCACCATGGCGCTTGTGGTGGTCCTCAGCGTCTTCAATGGCTTTGGCCACGCGATTCGAGAAGTCGTATCGGAGACGACTGGCGACCTTAAGGTAATGAACGGCCTTATCTTCGAGGACTACGAAGACAAGATCGAGACGCTTAAGGAATCGCCTCTGGTCCACTCTGCTGCTCCTTCCGCTTTTGGGGTTGTCGTTCTGCAAGCTGGCAACCGCCCGATTTTTCCGCAAATCCAGGGCGTAGACATCGAGGAGGAGCGAGAGATCGTGCCCTTGGATAATTACGTGTATTCAGGATCTCTGGACGAGATGGATGACGATTCCATTCTTATTAGCTCCGGCATCGCCAACACGCTTCGCATTCGGGTGGGCGACGAGGTCGACATTTATACGCCGCTGATGATCGAGCACTTGAAGAAGGATGAAATTCTGCTCCCTCGTCTGATGCGTGTGGCAGGGCTTTTTGAAACCGGTTTTGCTAAGATCGACGAGAATACGATCATAAGCACGCTTCGAACGATGCAGGATTTGTACGGACTTGGTGAAGGCGTGCATGCTATAAAGGTGAAACTCAACGATGGCGTGGACGCGGATTCAGCCGCGACCGAGCTGCAGAAGAGCTTTGAGCGTCCCTTTCGCGTTTCGACTTGGCTGGAGAGCAACGCTGAATACCTCGCTATTATACAGTTCGAGAAACGCATGATGTTTTTCCTGCTGTTGATTATCGTGTTGGTCGCTTCTTTCTCGATAGCGACTTCCTTATTTACCTCTGTCGTAAAGAAGACGCGTGAAATCGGACTTTTCGCATCAATGGGCGCGACGAGTCGCCAGATTACGGCATGCTTTTGTTTGCAGGGATTTTCGGTGGGTCTTGTCGGGACGGCGATTGGCTATGCTCTTAGCTTCGCTATTCTTAGTATGCGCGATACCATTACAAACGCGTTGTTCTGGATTATTGGCGGGAAGGAACAAACTATGCAGTTCTACTTTTTTTCACGCCTGCCGGTACACTACGATACCTTTGATCTCGTGACGATCGCGATACTTACGGTATCAGTAGCGACGCTTGCCGGTCTCGTGCCATCGATAAAGGCAGGCATGCTAAAACCTGTGGAGGCTCTGCGCAGTGAGTGAGGTAGCGATTGCGGCGAACGCGGTTGCCAAGTCCTACAAGACTGGCGAGTCGAACCTTGAAGTCCTCAAGCATGTGGACCTATCGGTAAATACGGGGGAGTTTGTTAGCATTCAGGGCGAGTCCGGCTGCGGAAAGACGACTTTGCTGAACGTGTTGGCAGGCATCGAGTCTCCAGACAGTGGATACGTTAGTTGGCGCGGGAGTTCGATTGCGAAGCTTGGACGGAACGCTCTGGCTTTATTGCGGGGCGGATTTCTTGGGATTGTTTTTCAGTCCTACTACCTCGTGCCGGAAATTGACTCTTTGCAGAATGTATTGATGAGCCGGAGGATTGCGGGTGGTCGAATTGGGAGCGCGGATATCGAGGAAGCCAAGGCCATGCTGGAGAAAGTGGGTCTCGGCGATCGCTGTAAGCAAATGCCCAATACGCTTTCTGGCGGGGAACGCCAGCGCGTCGCGATTGCTCGTGCTTTGCTTACGAATCCGCAGGTCATTCTCGCGGACGAGCCGACAGGGAATCTCGACGAAACGACGGGCAATCGCGTGATGGACCTGCTTCAGCAGCTCTGTGGGGAGCTTGGCACCGCTTTGGTGCTCGTGACACACAACGCGGAGCATGCAGTTCGGGCGGATCGCAGGCTTACTTTATCACAAGGCAGCATACATTAGAAATTCTAGATCAAAATTATTATGGGCGAAAACAAACTTAAATGTGGCGTAGCAGGAGTTGGCTACCTCGGCCAGCATCACGCTCGGATCTATAACGAGCTAGAAAATGTGGAGCTTGCCGGTATCTTTGAAACGAATACAGAGCGAGCTGCGGAGATTTCGGAAAAATTTGGCTGTCCCGTATTTAGCTCGATTGAGGAATTGGGTACTGTGTGCGATGCGGTAAGCGTTGTAGTGCCGACCGATAAGCATCATGAGGTTGCTCTACCGCTTCTCGCTGCTGGCTGTCACCTTCTCATCGAAAAACCTATCTGTCAGAGCCTCGAAGAGGCGGCGGACATCTTGGAGAAAGCGAAAGCTGCGAACGTGCTCGTGCAGGTAGGACATATCGAGCATTTCAATCCGGTGATGAGCTTTTTGGAGGAGGCCGTGTCTGCTCCGAAATTCATTACTGCGGATCGTCTCGCTCCCTTTCAGCCCCGAGGCACGGAAGTGGGTGTTACGCTGGATCTGATGATTCACGATATTGGAATCGTGCTGCAGCTGGTGAAGTCTCCGGTAAAGCTTGTGCAGAGTGTTGGCGTAAGCGCCTTGTCGAAAACGGAAGACATCGCGAATGCCCGCATCGAGTTTGAAAATGGCTGTGTTGCGAATTTGAATACAAGTCGTGTCAGCAGTAAGAAGCTGCGTGAGATTCGCGTTTTCCAGCCCTCTGGTTATCTCTCTCTAGACTTTATGAATCAGGCCGGCCATGTGGTGAATATCGCTGGAGGGGAGATGAAAACCTCTGAAGTGCCGATTGAGAAGGGTGAGCCTCTTAAGCTCGAGTTGGCTAGTTTCGCAGAGAGCGTGAACCTTCGCAAGCAGCCTAAGGTGGGCGGCGAGTTGGGCAAGACGGCTCTCGAGTTAGCGATTACAATTACAAAGCAGATCCGCGAGCGGGCAGCTTTGTAGGATAGCTTCTTCGAAATGTCGAAACCCGCTCCTTTGGATTTTTCATTTCCGGCTCCGCCTAACTCTGAGGTCGATGTGCTTGTCATTGTTGGCGAGCATTCGGGCGATGAGCATGCGGCTCGTATGGTCAAGTCGGCGATAAGCAAACGACCCGGACTCCGTGTCAGCTCGGTTGGTGGGCGTCACCTCGAGGCGGCGGGAGCTCAGCTTCTTTTTGATCTGACTCAGTATTCAGTTGTTGGATTTGTCGAGGTGCTAAAGAACTACAGCGAACTCAAAAAACTGTTCGATGAGATCGTTCGATGGATACGCGAGCACAGGCCCAAGGCGGTTGTATTTGTTGATTATCCCGGAATGAATCTGCGTATAGCGAAGCGTTTGACGGAGGAGGGGATATCCTTTCGCTCCGGCGGGGCAACGCGACTGCTTTATTATATCAGTCCGCAAGTTTGGGCGTGGAAGGAGAAGCGAAAGTTCGAGATGGCGAAGATTCTCGATTCGTTGGCGGTGATTTTTCCCTTTGAGGTCGATGTCTTTGAAGGGACTCAGCTTGAGACAAGGTTCGTTGGGCATCCTTTTTTGTCGAGCGACTACGATTTACCAGTGAGCTACGATCCATCTGGACCGATCCTGCTTTTGCCAGGGAGCCGTCGGGCGGCGATTGGTCGCATCGCCCCGATTCTTTTTTCGGCGTTTGACGAATGCTTGAAACGCAGGGGCGAGTTGCGGGCCGTTTGCATTTACGCCTCTGAAGACTTGAAACAGCTGTTGCTGGACATTCTAAAACGATTTCCCGAGGTGGCTGATCATATTGAATTGCGACCGAACACGGATTCGCTGGGAGCCCGGGCAGTATTGACCAGTTCAGGCACGATGTCGCTAAATTGCGCTTTGGCGAACATCCCAGGAACAGTGGCGTATCGCACGCATCCCTTGACTTATATCATGGGCCGCATGCTCGTAAAGATTCCGTATATCGGAATCGCGAATCTGCTGCTCGATAAGCCTTTGTATCCAGAATATATACAGGGTGCGGCAACGCGTAGGCGATTGGCTGACGAGGTTACCGATTGTATCGAGAATGTGGATCGCATTGAACAAACGCGAAAGTGGGCGACGGAGCTTCGAGAGCTGCTTGACAAGCCCAGCTCAGGCGGAGTTGCCGATTGGCTGCTCGAGTATGTAGAGTGAGCAGCTTCAATCGTTTCTTTGCCTACGAAAGCATGAGAAGGCAAAATGAGAGATTATCGAAACCGGAGCGATGTAAAGAATGGTTGGCCAAAACCAGCTTTCAAACGTTTCGAGGACCATGTTCCATCGCGTGCCATCTGCATCTCGAAAAATGCCTGCTGGATTAGCGTTCCAGTCTCGAAAGGTCGGTATAGTCGCGATGATGGCGGAGAGAGCGAATGCGAAAAGGCATCCGAAGCGAAGGGAGGCTAGGATTCGGCGGAGCATTGTTCAGTTTTTTTCATATGATGGTGGGTATGGCAAAGATCTTCGAAAGGTCTTTGATTGAACTGCAAAAGCCCATTAAAAAGCCGATGTTAGTCTTCCGGCAGATGTTGAAGACCTTGGTCCAGTTGGCTGGAAGCGGGAGTTTGATTTTACGGAGGTTGACGCGATCAGCGAAGGATTTTCTCCTGCTTTTGGAGATAGCGGTCCGAGTCGGTGTATCGTATTGGAGGGAAAGCGTCGTGTGAGGTTTGCATCTGGAGTCAGCGAGGAGCGTCGTCTTTTCATGTTGCATGCTTTGCGGTAATTGAATCTCAAATACAGTTAAGTTATTTTTGTCCGATCTGAGATTCAGGGATGCTTTTGTTGGGATCCTTTTATTGGATCAAGTGTCACCTTTACGGTTTGCCAATTGAAGCTTGTCCCCGGTTTTACCCATGATGAAACAGAAACTATTGAATACCCTCCGTACACAATGGAGCGAATGGCGGCTAACTCTGTTTTTGATCGTGTTTGTGCTCGTGCCGATGAAGTCGAGTTTTGCGGACTGGAACTGGGTTCCCTCCGGCTCGATGAATCCGACGATTCTAGAAGGCGATCTCGTATATGTGAACAAGCTTGCCTATGATTTTAGGATACCTCTGACACTGAAGCGCATTGACCGTTGGGCGGATCCTGAGAAGGGGGATGTCGTGGTGGTCTTTTCGCCCGATGATGGCACGCGGTTGGTGAAGCGAGTGGTTGGCACGGCAGGGGACTTGGTCGAAATGCGTAACAATATTTTGTTTATCAATGGCGAACAGCTCGACTACGGGCCACTTCCTCCTGAGCGTTATTCCGGGCTGGAGAAGGAGCTCGAACAGCAGGCGGTGTTTGCCGAAGAGAGGCTTGGCGATCGCGAGCATGCCGTTATGGTGATTCCACGTGTTGTGAGTGAACGACATAGTTTTCAAAGCGTGGTCGTGCCGGAAGGGAAAATTTTTGTGATGGGCGATAATCGTGATGTGAGCCAGGATTCGCGGTATTTCGGTTTTGCCGATCGCGAACAAGTGATCGGAGAAGCTACGGGTGTTATTTTATCTTTCAATATTCTGGATTGGTATCAGCCGAGAGTGAGTCGCTTCTTTACGAAGCTTCGCTAGTTTTGTCTGTATGGCTTATGAGGGAGGTCTCACGTGAATGTCCGATGCGCTTCCTCGGTTTTATAACTAACGATTGGACATTGTATCAGAATCTTTTATCAGGGGAGCATGAAACTTGGAACCTTCTCGATCAGTCTCGCGGTTAAAGATATAGTCGTTTCCCGAGCTTTTTATGAAAAGCTCGGTTTTGAAAAGGTAGGAGGCGAGCTGGATCAGAAATGGCTGATCATGCGCAACGGGGAAACGACGATTGGGCTGTTTCAGGGAATGTTTGAAAACAACTGCCTAACCTTCAATCCGGGGTGGGACAGCCAGGCCGAGCCGCTTGAGGAGTTCGAAGACGTGCGAGTCATTCAGCGGAAGCTCAAGGAAAAGGGCTTAACGCTTGCAACCGAAGCGGACGAGTCGACGACGGGTCCTGCTAGTCTCATCCTAGTTGATCCGGACGGAAACCCGATTTTAATCGATCAGCATGTGCAATAAGTGATCCGTATTTTGGATACGGTGTATGTGGGGTACGGATGTCGGCGTGGCTGCGAAGAGGAATTATGGAGAACATTCCTCAACTGTTAGATTGATTATGTCTTTTTCGAATAGAGAGTAGAGTATACGCCGATTGGCGGACAATGTAAGCGATCTGCTTTTTTTGATGAGATACTCACTATTTGTTTTCCTTATCACATGTTTCACAGCGTCGCTTTTTGGCGACGTTCAACTTGCGAGTCCATTTGGCGAGCACATGGTCTTGCAGCGTGATCGCGCAGTTCCGATTTGGGGTAAGGCGGAGCCTGGCGAACGGGTGACGGTTTCCTTCGCTAGCGAGGAAGTATCGACGACTGCGGCTGCTGACGGGAGTTGGAAAGTGGAGCTGAAGCCGATGGCGGCTTCGGCATCCCCGCGCGTTTTGACGGTGAGCGGGAGCCTTACGCCCGATCCTATTGAATTAAAGGATGTTCTGGTCGGCGAAGTATGGCTTTGCGGGGGTCAGTCGAATATGGAGCGACAGCTCGGACCGCGCCCGCCACAGAAACCAATTGTAGGCTGGAAGGAGGCCGCGGCCGGAGCGCACTTTCCGCTGATCCGCGAGCTTTACGTGAAGCAGACGCGTTCGGAGAAGCCGGAGCGTTCCGTGGCGGCCAGTTGGTCGATTTGCAGTCCGGAGACGGTGCGGGATTTTTCGGCGGTCGGCTACTTTTTCGCTCGCAATCTTCACAAAACTCTTGGGGTGCCGGTGGGGATTATCCACAGCTCCTGGGGAGGGACGCCAGCGGAGGCTTGGACCAGTCACGAAGGATTGGATACGTTTCCGGAATTCCAATCGATTCTCGAAGGAATGGAGAGATTTGCGGGCGATCCGGAGGGAGCGAAGCAATTTCATGCAGAGGAGCTCGCCCGTTGGTATGGCGTCAATGATCCCGGAAGTTCGCAAGAAGACTGGAGCGCTGAGATTCTGGATACAAGCGATTGGGTTGAAATGGAGCTGCCGAATCTCTGGGAAGACGTGGGCTACGAGGGGGTCGACGGCGTGGCTTGGTTTCGAAAGACGTTTGACTTGCCTGCGAGCTGGGTAGGGAAAGAGGTCGAGCTCCGGCTGTGCGCGGTTGACGACGCGGATACGACTTGGATTAACGGGGTACGCGTTGGGGCGACTGAGAGCTGGAATGCTCCACGTGTCTATCGCGTGCCAGCGAGCGTGTTGCGGGCAGGGGAAAACCTTATTTCAGTGCGGGTGCTCGATACTGGCGGAGGGGGCGGTATTTGGAATTTGGATCAGCCCTTTGAGTTGGCCTTGGCGGGGAGCCCGTCCGAGACAGTGCCGCTTGCGGGAAGGTGGCTCTCGCGTTTCAGCGTAAGGCTTGGTGGTGGGAATTGGCCGCCGGTGGACGTGAGTCAGAGCGCGGGAGCTCCGACTGTTTTGTACAATGCTATGATAGCTCCGCTCGTTCCGTTTGCATTGCGTGGAGTCGCATTCTATCAAGGTGAAGCGAATGCGGGGCAGCCCGAGCAATACCGGAGGCTATTGCCGGCGTTGATAGAGGATTGGCGGCGGCAGTGGAATCAGGGGGCGTTTCCGTTTCTCTTTGTGCAGATTGCTCCGTTTGAAGGCATGCCTCCGGAGATTCGAGAGGCGCAGCTATTCGCGAACGAGGAGACGGAGAACACGGCTATGATTGTGACGATCGACGTGGGAGACGCGGAGGATATTCATCCGGCCGAGAAGGCTCCGGTGGGCGAGCGGCTTGCTATCGCCGCGAGGGCTTTGGCCTACGGAGAGTCGATCGAATATTCCGGTCCGGTCTTTGATTCGATGGAAGTCGAGGGTTCGCAAGCGGTGTTGCAATTCACGCACTTGGGAGGCGGTCTTGTGGCGAAGGATGGTCCGCTCTACGGTTTCGTTTTGGCAGGCAAGGATGGCATCTTTTACAAGGCGGACGCGAAGATCGAGGGAGATTCGCTCCTGTTAACCAGTCCGTCTGTGTTAGCTCCCGTTGCGGCGCGTTACGCTTGGAAGAATGTAGCGAGCGGCAATTTGTTTAACGCGGCAGGCCTGCCGGCATCGCCGTTTCGTACTGACGCGAAAAAGCGTCTATAGTTTTCACTCAAAAATTTCCCCGAAATGAAACGATACTCCAGATCAGCATTGGCGGTTTTGACCGCATCGGTTCTCGGCTTAGGAGCGGTAAATGCCGCAGACTATCATAATTGGGCGGATACGCCTCCCATGGGTTGGAATAGCTGGGATAATTTTGCCACGACGGTGACAGAGGCTCAGACCAAGGCTCAGGCCGACGTGATGGCTCGCGACCTGAAGGCTCATGGCTGGGAGTACATCGTCGTCGATATCCAGTGGTATGAGCCCGGCGCTGAGAGTCATGCTTACCGCGATGATGCGGTGCTCGAGATGGACGGCTATGGGAGGCTTCAGCCTGCGCCGAATCGCTTTCCGTCCTCAGCGGATGGGCGCGGTTTTACGGAGCTAGCAGAGTACGTGCATGGGCAGGGATTGAAGTTCGGAGTTCATTTGATGCGGGGGATTCCGCGTCAGGCGGTGAAGCAGAACTTGCCCGTCTTGGGAACGGAAGTTCGGGCGCAGGACATTGCGGACACCAGTAGCTTTTGTCCTTGGAATCCGGATATGTACGGGGTGGATATGAGCAAGCCAGGTGCGCAGGCTTATTATGATTCGGTGTTCGACCTTTTTGCGTCATGGGGAGTCGACTACGTGAAGGTGGACGACATCTCGCGCCCGTATCACGATCATGAAGCGGAGATCGAAGCAATCCGAACGGCGATCGATCAGACGGGGCGGCCAATGGTGCTGAGCTTATCGCCCGGGGCGACCGCTCTCAGCGCGGGTGGGCACGTGAGCCAGCATGCGAATCTCTGGCGTATCAGCGACGACTTTTGGGATCGGTGGATTCCGGTGCACGAGCAGTTTGCGCGATTGGAGAAGTGGAACGAGTTTCGAATTCCAGGCGCTTGGCCGGATGCGGATATGTTGCCGTTTGGCGTTTTGGAGCTTGGGAAGCGACGGACCCGTTTCACTCAGGACGAGCAGCTGACGGTCATGACGCTTTGGAGCATTGCGCGTTCGCCGCTGATGTTTGGAGGAGATTTGACGAAGCTCGATCCGTTTACGCTGTCATTGCTGAACAATGACGAAGTTATAGCAGTAAATCAGTTGAGCTCAGGGAATCGTCCCTTGTTTGAAAGGGATGAGCTTATTGCCTGGATCGCAGACGCGCCTGATGGAGAGGGCAAGTATCTCGCCGTTTTCAACGCTCGCGATCAGGTACGCTCTACCGCGGAGCATTGTACATTTGCCAGTGAGGTTTTATCAAAAGAGGGCACCTCTGAAGCGGCAATAGACGTGGAACTGACTGGAGGCGACGAGTTGATTCTCTTCATCGATGCGATGCTCGACGGTCCGGCTGCGGACAGAGGGGTGTGGCAAAATCCGTTGATTCATTTCGCGGATGGAAGTAGCCGCTCCCTGACGCTTGAGCCTTGGAAGAAGGCAGATTCGCTTTGGGATAGCGCGGCAGTGCGAAGCGGCGATGACGGTGGCAAGGCGGGAATCGCAGCTCAGTTGCCGGCGAGGATTTCGTACGCATTGCCATCTGACGCGATTCGATTCACGGCCACGGGAGTTATCGAAAGCTGGGGACCAGGAACGGCTGGAACGGCTCAGTTCATCGTATCAGTCGGTGGCCGTGGCGAGGAAGCGAGTCCACTAGGCGTTGAGATTCCGGTAGAAATTGGCGAGCTAGGCTTCGATGGACCGGTTCATATTCGCGATTTGTGGACCGGACAGGAACTAGGCGAGCACAGTGATGTATTCGCCCCGCTGATACCGTTTCGTGGCTGCGGCCTGTATCGGATTCAGCCGAGCGAGTGATTGTAGCGAGGTTGGTCTCAGCTGCAATAACCCTGCAGCTGAGACATTACATAACTAGACCCTAAAGTGCTGCGAGGGTGGGTGCTCCGTTTCGGGAGCCAATGGACTCGTCAATGATATTGCCGTCGAAAAGGTGGACGATGCGGCTCGCGATATCGCTGTAGCGTTCGTCGTGCGTGACCATACAAATGGTGGCTCCGCCTTCGTTGAGCTCTTGGAGCATTTCCATGACCTTGGACCCGTTTTTCGAGTCGAGGTTTCCGGTAGGCTCGTCGGCGAGTAGGATGCGAGGCGAACCGCCAAGGGCGCGGGCTACGGCGACGCGCTGTTGCTGGCCGCCTGAAAGTTGATGTGGGTAGTGGTCTTTGCGGTGCGACATTTGCACTTTTTCGAGGGCTTCGAGCACGCGTTCTTTGCGTTCGCTCGTCTTGAGTCCTCGGTATACCAGTGGGAGCTCGACGTTTTCGTACACGGTGAGATCGCCTATCAAGTTGAAGCTCTGAAAGATGAAACCGACATCCAGATTTCGGATACGTGAACGTTCGCTGTTGTTAAGGGTCGCGACCTCTCTTCCGGCGAGGTTGTAGGAGCCGGCTGACGGTGAGTCGAGCAGGCCGAGTATGGAGAGCAAGGTCGACTTGCCGCAGCCGGATGGGCCGCTGATGGAGAGGAATTCGCCTTCGTTTATGTCGAGGCTTATGTTCTCAAGGGCATGGGTTTCGATCTCATCGGTTAGAAAAACTTTCGAGATGCTATCGAGGTGAATGAGCGGAGATGGAGTTGTCATGGTCGTTGAAGAATCAAGTTTCGAACAGATTGAAGCTGTGAGAGTGGCGCGAATGATGTTCGCGTCAGTCTTGTTGTCAGAGTGATACCCAATGCTGAGTTGAGAGTTACAATATTTTTTCACGATTTTGAGAACCGTCGTCGAGCGTGGTGATAAGGGTCGCTTGCAAAAAGGAGTAGAGCCTCGACCCTTAGTGCGTTCCCCTTTGGAAACTGAACTCAAGTTCATGAGATTTTGAAATCGAGTAAGATACTTACGTCGACGATTAGGGAAGCTAACTCGGCGAGTTGGGCTATTCGACCGTATCCAAAATTTTCTACACTGGTATCGGTGAGGATCCCAGGAATTTTAGTTCGGTGGGGGAGGGCTAGAGTTGAAGCGTTTGATAGCTGTCTCGTGTGTCATCGATTTGATCAATAGCAGAGAATTTTCGTTTTATTGATTATGTATTAGAATATCAACTACGGTTAGCAGAATTGAAGGAATGTCTTTCGATACCAAGAGCGAAGTATTTGCGGTGATCAAACTGTACAACTGGTCCAACTGTCAGATCGTCTCCTGTTCTGCTATAGCCTAAAGCTATGGATGGTAGTGTTTATAAGTATTTCCGATTATGGCTGAAATGCCGTATAGTGTGTTCAGTAATAGAAAGAAGACTAAGATGAACACGGAAAACAAGACACAGATAGTAGAAGCCACAGTCGCCACGGTAGCGGTCGTCGGACTCGCAGCAGTCGTGATCCCTACAATGGGAGTAATGACCGCGGTAGTGGTAGTGGCAGCAGGACTGGCCGCGATGGGCGTCCTGGAAACCAAGAAGCGCGCCTACTAAGGGCAGCGTTTCTTTTATCACTTTTCTTTGGGGTAACAACAAGAGATAGTGCCATGGGAGTAGGGGTACTCCCGCTATCAATTTGGCCCGCTCAGAGCTTAGCTCGGGCGGGCTTTTTTGTGTCTGGAAACTCAATAGGCTCCATCTGTGCAGTACGATTTGGCTTCGCTTGGCTCTGAGCTAGGAGTTTATCTGCGGAGAAAGGTGCGTGTAATCACGCAGGCTAGCTTGATTTCGCTGAAATGGGTAAGCTCGAAAAAGAGATTTTCAAATTCCAGCAGCTAATTTTGGCGGCTATGCGAACTGAGAGGGATTCATAAGTAATTGATTATTAGATTTTAAATAGAGCTAGGTCTTCCTATAGGTATTTCCTATGACATCTAGAGGAATCAAGTATTTCCAATTATGGAAGGAATCGTGTATTCTCCTCCCATCAGCAGAAAAGGAAGCGAATCCGAAAGGAGTCAAACGAAGCTGACAGACAATTTTTGGGTATAAAACATAGATTGCGACACACGAGTAGGGGTACTCGTCGCTAATCGAATTAGCCCGCACTGAGATCATCTCGGGCGGGTTTTTTCGTGCCCGGATTTCGGGAAGATCGGTTCAATGGGTAAACACGTTGTGGTAGTGTGATAACGTTGAAGCGTAGATTGCTCGGAGGTCTACCTCTATTTGTGCTATCTAGCGTGAACACGTTATCTTTTGCCTGACCCCGATGGCGAGTGTGGGCGCTCTTTCTTGCCTATTGCTTGTTTCAAGTCTGGAGACTTCGTTTCCTGATTTTCACCGGATGGCCTTGTGGCGATCCAAGATCGCGATCAGGTGATGGAACAGTACGGAGTGTCGTTTGTTGAGCTTCCTCCTGTTGTGGAAGATCTGAACAGGCCTGCAAACGCATGGCCGCGCGATCCCGAGAATCCGAACGGGACGTGGAGCGATGCGGACGGCAATACGATCGTGCGTGGCGGGTTTGCCATATGGGTGACTGACGGTGATGAAAACGTCGGCGATTATGGCCCAATCGATCTCCTTCAGATGAATGATAGCTCCCGTATATCGATAGTTGAGGAATGGTGGACGAAGCGCCGTACTGAGGCCTTTGGGGATGTGCACCGTTCGTTGTTTGGATACATGCCGGAGGATAGCCAGCTACCGTCGGTGGAGTAGTCGGTTGGCGAGTCGAAAGTCGGATTCAAAGCGTATCCGTTTATGATTTTTGGGCGACTTTTAAAAAATTGAGGTCCTAAGTATACACATAAGTTCATTTAAATCAGTTACTTATAAATAAACAGGGTGTTATTATAGTCAAAAACTATAGGTTCTAGAATTTATAAGTATTTCCGATTATGGCACAAATACCGTATAGTGTGTCCAGCAACAGAAAGAAGACTAAGATGAACACAGCAAACAAGACACAGATAGTAGAAGCCACAGTCGCCACGGTAGCGGTCGTCGGACTCGCAGCAGTCGTGATCCCAACAGTGGGAGTAATGACCGCGGTAGTGGTAGTGGCAGCAGGACTGGCCGCGATGGGCGTCCTGGAAACCAAGAAGCGCGCCTACTAAGGGCAGCGTTTCTTTTATCACTTTTCTTTGGGGTAACAACAAGAGATAGCGCCATGGGAGTAGGGGTACTCCCGCTATCAATTTGGCCCGCTCAGAGCTTAGCTCGGGCGGGCTTTTTTGTGTCTGGAAACTGAGCGGTCGAAACGGGCTAGCTGGCGGCGGCTGTTTCCTTCATTATAAGGATGAGGGTATCTTCCACTTCTTTGGCTGTCTGTTCTGCGTTATCGATGTCGAAGAGCGTGAGCAGTGAAGTCGGCTTGATGGTGGCGAGGATCGTTTTTCCGTCTTCTTCGTAGACTGAGATGCGGCAGGGAAGAGCGGTGGAGACCTCCATGGCGGAACTGAGCACTTTTTGGGCTTGGTGCGGGTTGCAGACTTCGAAGACGCGACATTCGCGTTCGAAGGGCACTCCTTTGCTCACCATCTTCTCCTTAAGGTCATGGGTGCCGAGGACTCCGAATTTATGATTCTGAGAAATCTCGGGCAATCGCTCGGACACTTGCTCTATTGAGGCATCGGTCGCGTACGTAATTAGGAATTCTTGCTTCATTCCATGGAGCTTAGTGAGCGAACGCCTCTTTGCAATGCCAGCGATGCGCGTGACTGCAGGGGCGTTCTCCTAAGATTTGCTAGTGGCTCGCTCTATTGAGATATCGGGGAGAAAGAAGAAGCCTTCTCTTGTCAAAAAAGCGTAAAGGCGCAAATTGAATGGTTATTCTAGACCGTGCACTAGTACGGCTGTCTGGAAGAAATCCCACTCCCGATGAGCCTTTTTTTGCCCTCCCAGCATTTAGGAAAATTAGTCTGCTGCTTTAGACTTTGGTGGCGATCGTCTACGCGCCTTTCAAGGATCTTTATGAGCAAGACCCCAGTGTTCTTGGCCGCTTTTTCTGGATCGCTTCTGTCCGGTGCGTTATCGGCCGCCGAGTCGATTGGCGAGTCGCCTTCTTTCGCTTTGGATTTACGTCCCCCGGGGTCGAACGAGTTTGCCGAATCGATTGGCGAGTCGGCCTTCTTCGAGCTCGATTTGTTGCCTCCTTTTTCGAACCCAAGCGCGGAGTCGGTCGGCGAGTCTGCCGCGTTTGTGCTCAATTTGTCGGAGGCGAACGAGCAGACTCTTCTTCCCTCGACGGATTTTCCCGAGGCGTATGGAGGCGAGCTTGGCGGACCGAGCGGAATCTCGTTTAGCCTGCGAGTTATCTTTCCCGAAGTGGAGCTTGATCCGTCTGAGCGGTACTACGCTGAAATAACCTTGGATACCGCTTCCACGACGCTTCGTCCGAGATTTGGGAGCGGGGTGAAGAAGGATGGTTGGCGAATCGAAGTGGACTCGTCAAAAAAGGAAATGCTGCTGGATGACGACACTGTGGTGGGTCTAAAGCGAGTTTCGGAAGCCGTTGGATCTGGTCTCGCGTGGCCAGATTCATCGGAGGACTACGAGACTGCCTGGGGTTTGTCTGATTGGCCGGCCGCGAAGTACGAGTACGTGGTCTTTCGAGAATCGGCAGGAGGGGAAGATGTCGAGGTTGCAGAGGGCACTTTTCGGCTTGGTCAATTGAAGTCGCGCAACACGACCGCGTTTGATACGAAGCCCGTCGTCCTGCTGCACGGCTTGGGGTCCAACGCCTATTTCTTCGCGGACGATACGCTGATCGCGGATGAGGATCCGAGTAATGACTTTTCGGGCGACCTTTCGATCTCCGGGATCATGGTCGCGAGTCGGCCGACCTACACCTTGGAGTTTCCAAACATAGCCAGTGTTTCGGAGAATGCAGAATTGGTGGAAGATGCTCTCCGCGCGATCGCTGCGATCGAAGGAACGGACAGCGTCGATATCATCGCTCATAACATGGGAGGCGTTCTCGTTCGCTACCTTCAGCAATTCGTTTTAGCCGAAAATGCGTCGTTGATTCACCGTTTTATCGCCTTGGGCGTTCCGTTCGAAGGTTCGATTCACAAAAGCGATGCGTCCGGTGGAGCACGGGAGATGGCGTATTTTTCGCTATTTGCGGGTTTGCTCGCTTCGGGGATTCCACGGGTAGATTTTTCGCAAAGCGCCGCAGCGGATTCTGTCGCCAGCATGGAGTTGGTTGACCCGCAGGCTTCGCTCGATTCGCTTTGGCTCAACTCGTCGGCGGAGGTTACGAGCGATGCTGACTATTTGGCTATCTTGGGAGTTAACCCTTTCGCCCTTGAGCTTGAGCCGGCTGCTTTGCTCGAAGGACTGAAGTCGACTTCGTTTGTTCGCTACCTCTCGGTTGGGTTGAGTTTGCAGGCTGAAGCGATGGAGAAGGGACTTCTGACAGGAGGTGGAAGTGATGGACTCACCTCTTGGACTTCTGGAGGAAAGCACGCGGCGGAATCGCCAAACAGCTTTAAGAACGTCTACGTTCATTCGAATCAGGGAAGCTACAACAGCGATTTGAATGCGGATCGCTCGGCGATGATCACGGCGATTCTCGGTTTCTTGACTGTGGGTGACGGGAACGCTTTCAGCCACGGCAGCTACGTGACTCAGCCCGATATCGATGAGGATGCAGTGGTTCGTGTGACGGACGGTAGTCAGAAAATCGTGCAGATCAGAAGCGAGTTGGGGGAGCCGGTGTCCGATGCAGTCGTTGCGGTTTACAATGAAGAGCGCGGGGTCGCTACATTGATTAGTACCATGAGCGACGATGCCGGCGAATTGCGAATGCCGAGCGGATTGTTCATCCCTGAAGGCTCGTCTCGCCTGATCGCGTTAGCGGTAGGGTTTGAAATGGATGTTGATTTTTCCAGTGCCTCGCAGGTAGGGGCGGATTCAGGGCAAAGGAAGTTTGCGGAAGTGTCTGGCGAGGTGTCGATTCCGAATGTTTTTACTGTGTATCCGGATGACGACTACGATGGTCCTATAAAGCAGTCTGTCCTGATAGACAAAGGGGAGGTCACTACGAGCTCTTTGACGGTTGATCTGGAAATCTCGGCGAAAAACGCCTCTGAGATGAGTTTTATCGGAATTGGCGATACCCTCGAGTGGCTGCCTTATGCGACGAAAGCGACTTACTCTTTCATTGATGATTTGCCGGGTGAAAAATCAATCGGAGTGGCCTTTCGAAGCTCGAGCGAAACGGTTGGAGCAACAGCGGTGGATACGATTTTTTATTCTCCAGATTTCGTAGAATCTGGCACCTTGGAAGTTTCAGACCATGTGGGTGGTTCTTCAATCGTGTTGAACGGAAGCGTGCTGGAAAAAAAGACGCCGTCTACGCTCCGCGGTCTTCCTCCGGGTGACTATACGGTGACCATTTATCAAAGCGGTGTATCATATGAGGCGGCGACGCAAACTGCGACTGTCACAGATAATGAAGCTTCGGAAGTTGTTTTTAGGCGTGCAGCGGAAACGGAGCAGGCTGAATTCTTAACTTGGCTTGCCCAATATTTCTCCGAGGAGGAGCTCGCGGATGCCTCTCTGGCCGGCGAAAGCGCGGATCCGGATATGGACGGACAGGCGAATCGTTATGAGTTCGTAGCCAGAGTCGATCCGACTGATCGATCTTCGCTGGTCGAAGTGTACTATGTCGACGACTCTCGAGAGTTCATGCGCGTCTCACCCATCGTCTCGGGCCTTAACTATGATATACAGTATACGGAAGGTTTTGATAATTGGTCTTCGGTCGGCTCCGAATTACAGGAAGTGATTGAGGATGAAATCCAGATAGACCTGCGGGGGATGCCAGAAGGCAGATATTATAGAGTCGTAATATCAAATGAAGCTTCCTCGGACCAGTAGCTGTTTGCAGATAATGATACGCCCCTTTTTATAAACCACCTTTGAGTCATGAAAATTGTAACTATATCACTAAGCCATTTTTCTCGAATCGTCCAATCATCGCTTCTAACCGGCGTTTTCGTTCTGACTTCGCAAGTGTTCGCTGCGGGACCGACGGTCTCAAACGTGACTGCTCAGCAACGGCCGAATACGAAGCTAGTAGACATCACCTACGACCTTGAGCACGACGAGGATTTGGCGAGCACGGTGACGATAGAGGCGACGGCTGACGGCGAGAATTGGACGCTTCTGACTAATTTGACGAGCTCGTCCGCTCATGGTTTCGGAGTGGTCGAAGGCACAGGCAAAAGTGTCGTTTGGGCGGCGGAAGATGAATGGCCGGCTCAGCTGTTTCCAGCGGTCAAGGTTCGTGTACGGGCAAACGATGGCACTGGTGGTGGTGTGGATCCGGCGAATTTCTCGTTGGTTCCCGGCGGTGTTTTCGCGATGGGCTCACCAAATGGAGAAGTGGGGCGAGATGCTGTATCCGAGGTTTTGCATGACGTCACGCTGAACAAGTCGTTTTACATGGCGAAAACGGAAGTGACCTGGAGCGATTGGTCGGCTGTACGTGCGTTTGCGACTGCGAATGGGTATTCGGATATTGGAGTTGGCGCAAACGGTTCGATGGATGCTCCAGAGGGAGACCACCCTGTATCGAACGTTTCTTGGTGGGATGCCGTAAAATACTGCAATGCTCGCAGTGAACAAGAAGGGAAGACGCCGGTTTATTATACAGAAGAGTCACTCGGAGCGGGAAATGTGCTGCGCACAGGTACTGCAGCAGCTTTCGCTGATTTAAATGCTAACGGCTACCGATTGCCGACTGATGCGGAGTGGGAGTACGCGTGTCGCGCTGGAACTGAAACTGGGTTTTATACAGGGGAAGTCACACAATCAAATGCAGCGGATCCGAATCTTGATTCAGCAGGTTGGTATGCGGAAAACAGCGGAGACAATACTCATGCCGCGGCTGGGAAGGCTGCGAACGCTTGGGGACTCTATGATACGCATGGAAATGTCTGGGAATGGTGCTGGGATTGGTATTCTCAAGATTTGAGCGTCGGCGAATTGGTCGACCCTACGGGGGCTGCCGAACCGAACGGAAATCAGCAAAGAGTAATTCGCGGCGGAGGGTATCTCGATCCCGCTGAAAACTGCCGCTCCGCGAGACGATTCAGGTTTCGGAATACGAGTAAGGACGTGACTCTAGGCTTCCGCGTTGCGGTGACATCGGTGCAGTAAATTTCGCCTAAGTTATTCGGCGTAGAAAACGGGCGAGCTCAGTTAGATGGTGTAATGCTCCGTGTCCATGTTTAGGATACAGGGCGTTCGTAGTAGGTGTCCCATTCTTCTTCAGAACTCACCTTGAAGCCGTGTCTACGATAGAATTCGTTTGATCGGCTTTGTTTAAGAGCTCCCAGTCTGATGGGAAGCTTGTCGATTTTCGATTCAGCTATTATCCGGTTCATCACCTCAGTCCCTATGCCTCGACTTTGGCGCCCCGGATGGATATAGAGGTGATCGATGCGGAGGTGATCGTCGTCTTTCGTTGTCGCATAGAACCCAAGCAGCTCTTTGCCAGAGTTTATTTTATAAGTCTGGTTGGGGCTAAAGTTTGAGCGGAAGCGTTGAATGCTTCGCTCTCTGTCGAAGCGACCTATCGCTTGAAGGCTTTCGCGCATCGCCTCGAGGCGTAGCTCGGCCAAGGCGGAAAAGTCATCTTCAGAGGCGAGCGTATATTGGACGCGCATCTTCAAGGTGTAAGGTATTGGTCAGGCCTATTCTTCGGGCTTTGGGGCAAACATGTTGGCGGCCATTCGGAGCTGGGACAGTTGCATGTTTCGCATGCCTTCGAGGCTTTGCACGAGGGCGGCGAGCTGTTCGGGATCGAGTAAAGCCTGAGCTTCTTCGGCAATGATGTTGTGCAGCTCGCTGAGGTCGTTCTCGAATGCTTGAATGTTTTCGTCGCTGAAACGGCTGGCCCCCATATCGTAGTTTTGGTCGTCGGCCAGGTCGCTCTTGAAACTAAAGCTATCCTTTTGGTCGGCCATGATTTCGAGAAGCTGGCGTTCGGTGGCGGGCTCGATTGGTTTGCCGGCTTGAGCCATGCTGGACTTGAAACCGGAGAGGGACATGCGCTCGGCGATTGTTTTCTCGAAGAATTCGAACTCGCCGGAGTCTTCCTTGTTATTGAGGAAAGTATCGATTTCGGCCTTCACCTGTTGGTCGTACTCTTTCATTTCGTCGCCAAGGAGTTTCATTTCCTCGGGAGAGCTGCCACCACCCATCATTTTCATGCTGGTCTCGACGCGGAACATCTGACGGGCCATGAGCAAGTCCATGAAATGGGATCGCTCTTCGGGGGTGAAATCGTAGGCGTCGAGCAGGTCCTTGTACATGACCTCGAGGGTCGCCTTCTGGCTCGCCTGCATGATTTCGTTCATCTGGGGATTCTCCATCATGGAGGAGAGGTCTCGCATGACACGCTCCCGATCTCGTTCGGGGCGTGCGGGCTCCGCTTCCATGACGGCGTCGATTGTTGGTTCAGTCAATTCGGCTGGAGGGGTGGACGCTAGTTTGGAGGCATCGGGGATATCGCTCTCGGATGGCGGGGCGACTGGCTTCAAAGCAAGGGTTTCTCGCAGTTCGGCAATTTCGATGCGCTGGCGGAAGGCGAACACGCCAAGTATAAAAACGATAACGACGAGCGCGAAGTTTAGGGTTTTTGGATTCATAGTGACGGGCGTATCAAAGGCTTAGCGCGAAGGCAACGCTAGCCGGTGACTTTGAAGATGAGTCGCTTATGCCATTGAGTGGAGCTAATGCATTTGCGCAAGTGAAAGGTATGTGCTTTCTAGCGTATGGGGATATTGGGTACGCATCTTCGAACGGTCTTCGATAAGGGGCGGTGAGTTAGATTCTTTACGTTGGCGTTATACAAGGGGTGGTTTGACGAAACGCAGCTTTTGCTACTTTCTATCCGTTTTGGAGATTTAGCCCATTTATTGAATTATGAAAGAAGAAGCGATTGTTTACGTAAAAGCCGGTTGCCCGTGGTGCATCGAGGTTGAGGATTATCTCGGAAAAAAGAAGATTCCCTATACGCGTCGCGAGGTGCGTTCGGATCCTGCGGCGATGCAGGAGATGGTGAAGCTTTCGGGGCAGACGAAGGCGCCGACAATGAAGCTCGGCTCGGCGGTTTTGGCGGATTTCGGAGTCGAGGAACTGGTCCCGTTTCTGGCGAAGCAGGGGATTCGATAGAAGCGTTTAGGGCGGGAGGCGTGGTAATAATGAATTAGGTACTGAGCTGGATGAGCGACGCTCGAAGGGCGCGGTTTAGGTTTTGTGGCTTGGGCTTGAGCGATGGGGGGATTTCTGCGCAATCTCGTTCAAGTGATGAGCGAGTTTGAAGATATTTTTTCGGAGGAGATAGACGGGTTAGAACGCGCGATTTCCGAGGTTCCATCCGAGCGGAAGCATATTCGGCGGTGTATGGAGCTGGTGGGGGTTGTCGAGTGGGATGGTAGCAACGCCGGTAACGAGATTGGCGCGTTGCTGGGGAGGCGGGGCTGTCGTTTGTTCGATGAGATGACGCGGCGAATCGCCTCGGCTTTAGAAGGCGAGGCTGCCGCGGAGCTGCAGGATGCGGGACAGTTTTTGCATTGGCTCATGTTGGTTCACGATATCGGTAAGTACGATTTGGAGACGCAGTCCTACAATGGAAGCGGGCATGAGGAGCGGTCGGGGGACTATGTGTTGAGGAAGTGTAGGGACTTACAAGCGGAGCTGCATTGGGAGAGGGGAAATGCGGAGCTGCTTGTTCATCTGACTCGGTTTCACAGTCAGCTTGGAATTGCGCGCTTGGGTGAGGTTTCGAATGTATTTCTGGAACCAATACTCGCTGCACTGCTCAATTTGGATTCAAAACGGAAGCGTTTGTTTCTCGATTTTCTAGTTGTCATGACCTGCTGCGACGCGGGTGCGAGCGGTAATTTTGAGACGAATGCTTTCTATTTGGATGAGAGCCGTATTACGCTTTATGGGCAGGTCGCGGACGAGTTGTTTGCTATCGCGGAAAAATTTGGTCCGCAGGAACATGCAGCGGCTGCGAAGGCATTGGTAGCTCACGCGTCGAGCACTATCAATACGACAAAACGTATTAAGAGAATGGTTACGAGCGAGAATTTGATGGATGCTGCTGAGCGTGATATTGAGTTGGCTCTCGGGGTTGTTGTTTCGGGCGGTTTGTTTGATCTAAAACGTTTTGCCTTAACTCAGTTTGATCATGGCGCTTACGTGTTCGCTCCTTTGCTTATGCGGCTCTCCGGCGAGGCTGAAAGCTTGTCGGTGAATCTTTTGCAGAAGTTTCTCGTCTTTCTCGGCGTGCTCTGTGCGGCAAGCGAAGGCAAGAGGGTGATTCAGTTTCGTCGCAGTTTCTCGATGAAGGCGGATCTGCAGGCTGCGAATGGAAATCGCTTCGAGGCACTGGTGGAAGCGGTGAAGAGCGGGGATCCTCGTTTGATTGGCGAGCTGGTCACGAGTGGTGAAGAGTGAGTGGCAAGTTGGGTAGACGGAACAAGTGGCGTACTCAGTATTGAGCAAACAAGAGGCGTGAAGGGATCGGGTAGGCGCGGCTCAGGTTGTGTGTTTTTTAGCCACGAAGAGGCGCGAAAAGTCACGAAGAGATTGGGTGGCGCTAATTAACTGATAAGGTTGGGGAGGGTTCTCGTGAGCGGAGCGAACGGTGTTAAATGGATTTTTTTTAGGGATTGAGATGGGCTTTCTTACCGCTAATGGCCACGGATGTGCTCAATAGGTGGATACGCATTTGACCTGCTCCCCCTTTCAGTACCGTCAGCAGTGAGAGGCTTCCGTAGTTGTTTTGTGGTTATTGTTTCTGGATTGGTCAACTGTATCATTCCTACCCAAGCCCCCTAGGGGGCTCGCCGCCAGTTTGGCTGCGTAGCGCCTCGGCGTCAGGTTACCCAGACTGGAGTGCGGACGCACCTCGTTGTAGTCCTCCCACCAGCTCTCGACGACGCCTCGAGCGTGGACGACGCTGTCGAACCAATGCTCGTTGAGGCACTCGTCGCGAAGCTTCCCGTTGAAGCTCTCCGCGTAGCAGTTCTGCTGCGGCTTGCCGGGCTGGATAAAGGTGTGCTCGACGCCGTTCTCGTAGCACCACCGGTCCAGCGCCATGCCGGCGAACTCCGGGCCGTTGTCGCTGTGTATCCTCCCGGGCTTGCCCCGCAGCTCGGACAGGTGGCCGAGGATCTGCGACACCCGGCTTCCCGGGATCGAGGTGGCGACCTCGATCCATAGGCACTCCTTGGTGCAGTCGTCCACGACAGTGAGCATCCTCATCGTCCGCCCCTTCCATGTGGAGTCGTGCACGAAGTCCATGCTCCACCGCTGGTTGGGTTCGGTGGAGACGAACGGCTCGAAGGTCCTGGCCACGCGATGGCGCTTCCTCTTGCGGCGCCTCACCTGCAGCCCCTCGTCGCGGTACACGCGGTAGGTCCGCTTGAGGTTGACCTCCATGCCTTCGCGCCTGACCAGCACGTGCAGCCGGCGGTAGCCCCATCGCTTGCGCTCGAGGGCCTTCTCCCTGAGCAGCCCCGCCAGCTCGGAGTCGTCGCGGGACGGCTCGTAGGCGTAGCTGCTTCTCGACATGGACATAAGCCCGCAGGATCGCCGCAGGGAAAAGCCGCGGCTCTCGCGAAGGTGGTCGACGGCTCGACGCTTCTCTACGGGCTTGACCAGTTTTTTGAGTTGATCTCCTTGAGCGCCTCGATGTCGAGCATGCGCTCGGCCACCATCCTCTTGAGCTTGGCGTTCTCGGCCTCCAGCTCCTTCAGCCTTCGCAGGTGGACCGCGTCCATCCCCGCGTACTGGTTGCGCCAGCGGTAGAAGGTGCCGGCGGATATGTTGTGCTTGCGAAGGATCTCCGCCACGGGCGTACCGCCCTCGGCGTCGCGCAGGATGCGCACGATCTCCTCCTCCTTGTATCGTTTGCCTTTTCCTCGGCTCATATGGTCTTCCTTTCATGTTGATCACGGGAAGACTCTCAACTCAAATGGCTCTGTTTACGGGGAGCAGGTCACATTTTATACCGCATTGAAGTGGATCTGGATGAAAGGTTTGGATTTTTTTGATCGTACTGGCGAAGGTTCCGATTGTTTGGATGGTCAGTTTTTTACCACAGATTGCTCAAATCTCTTTGGTGGATCTTGTGGGATAAAAATGGGCTTTAGGAAGCGTTATTCTTTTTTCGGGTTACTCGTAGTTTTCTAGGAGTTCTATGATTACTCCGAGTGCTTCCATGCTGTCTGCGTATGCGTATTCGCCGGATTCCCAGCCGCCACTTTGGACGATAGGCAGACCCGCTTTTTGGTAGTTTTCTTTGTAGCCTTCACCGATGCCTTTGACTTCGAACGCGAGGTGGTGAACACCTTCGCCTTTCGTATCCAGAAAGTCATGCCAGTGGCTTTTGTCGTCGCCGAGTGGCTGAATGAGCTCGATCTGCAGGTTTTCGAGATTGAAAAAGGCCAGCTTGGCTTGAGCTCCTGACAGGTGGCCTTGGTATTGGGTAGGGTTCTTGGAATCGCCTGCCGCGAGGATTGAGTTCGGTTTTTCGTCGAGTCCGAGGAATGCGGTCCAATGCTCGATAGAGGCGTCGATGTCTTCGACGACGATTCCGACGTGTAGCATTTTCTTGTCGTGGATCATTCCTTTTTCGGGGAAATCGCTTTCGGTGTTTTGAGCGAAGAGTGTGAAGGGCGCGAATGCTGCGATGAGAATAGCGTAGAGGTGTTTCATGAGGTTCAGATTGTTGATTTGGTCTTTAGGAGTTTATTTGGGCTGTGCGAAGAGGAGGTATTCGAAATCCTAGTTTAGGAATCTTTCGCGTCGGTGGAAGCCTTGGAGTGGAGAGATTTAGCGTAAGTCGTCAGGGCTCGGCTTGCTACTATGACACAAAAAAACCGCTTGGGAGAAGCGGTGGGATTGAGATTGGACGCGGTGGCGTGGCGGTCTTCGTCTTTCGGAGAGAGGAAAGGTTCTAGAAGTGCCTTCTGGCGAATTCTCGGCTGAATCAACGTAGTAGTGGAGGCAGTCTTTTGAAGTGAGGATGTGGACGAAGTGGGATGGGGAAGCTGGCATACTCGGGCTACGTGGGGCCCGCCTTCGCCCTTCGGGACTACGGCGTGACAATTTTGACGCAGTCAAAATTGGTGGAGCCGACCGGGCTTTGACGTTCTAGAGGGTAATTGGTCTTTATGGAAATCTGGTTTAGGCAAAGTTTAGGCGCAGCTATTCTGTCTAATTTATAGGAGGTGATGTTCAGGCTAGGTGTAGTGAGAGGGTTTTAGTGGCGAATAGCTTCATCGCTTGCGCCGCTGATTGTAGGTTGAAATGAATAGGTATTCTATCCAAACGGTTCAATTACATCGGGAAACTGTTGCTCAGAGATTGAAAATGAGAGAAAACACTTAGAAGAATGTTGCTTAAGGCCGTTTCGATCAGAATAATACCTACAACTCCTTGAGTAACTTGTTCTCAAAAAAGATGATCCCACTTCTTTTCCTGCTATCTTCAGCTATCCTCTCATTCTGGTCGAAATCAAAGGGTTGCTCTCCAGTAGCTTGGACGTTTGCGAGCGGATTTATTGGAGTAGCTGTACTAGCATTCCTTCCAAACGTAGCACCATTGTTGGTAAGAAATAAGGAATGAAATGAAAAAAAGAGGAAATACAATAGGCTGGATTCTGACTGCCGTAGTTCCCCCGATAATACTTCTATGGATTTGTGGAGCCTTCTTGTTCACCGTATCTAGCTCGAGCAGAAGTTATTAAAAGTGAGAACCGGGCAGCACGCGTAATGCCGGTGATCGCTCGCCACTTTCACCACGTCCCGATGAAATTCAAACAACCTAGAAACCTCAACCACGGCTAAGGCCTTGTCGTCTGGGCTCTGCGTTAGCAAAATAAAACCGATCTCCAAATGAATGTTCTCTACATAGATGACGAAAAAGAAGCGGCAAAAAAATTTGCGTCAGACTTTGCACTCTTTGAAGACGTCTCAGTCTCATTAATGACTAAAGCGAATGACGTCTCAAGAAAATTAATACAAAGAAAGAAAACAGACCTCCCCGATATCATCGTAATCGATCTCTACGCAAAGACAGATCCATCAATAACAGAGGATAGAGTAGATGAATTAATAGAAGAAATAGAAAAAAAGCGTTTGGAATTAAAAGAGGAGGTTAAGAAAATGAGAACCCCAGTTGGGGTCGCAGCACTCAAGCAACTTAAAATAACGCATAAAACCAAAAAGATTCCCGTTATACTCCGAACGAGAGAGGGCTTAGCTCTTCTTCAAGATAGCGTACTAAGTGAAACGAACAAACTCGGAGCACAATGGACACTGAAAGGCAGAGGTGCAGAGTTTGAATTAAACTTAATGCAGAAGGTTTTTGATGACAGTGAAGAGGATAAAAACAAAGCATCGAGAGAAGTAAAACTCACTGCATGGGGTGCTTTAGGTGGTGCTGTTGTTGGATTCGCTTTAACACTCGTTACCGCATTTTTGACTAAATAAATCAAAGCGAATAAGCGCCGAAAACAATGAAAACAAGCGCTCGTCGCCTGAGTTCGACGTTAAGTGGCTAGAGAATACAAAGGACGAAACGCTAGCGACATTGCGCTAGAAGCGCCAGCTGACTCCTACGCTTGGCACATTTTTCAAGCGCGCAGCTGGATAGACCTTCTGCATCGCGAGCAGAACGCATCAGGAATTCATTATGCAGCAATCCATTTAAGATACGGCATAGAATACCTAATGTTCGAGCTACTCGTAATTACAGGAAAATTAGTCAACCGCAGCGAATATGAAAAATGTATCGGTCGAAAGGTCGCTCTCGAAAGATTATTAAAAAAGAACGAACCTAATTATGAAAAGCTCATAGAATTCTCGAAAGCCTTGAACTCAATTCAGCAATTAGGAGTTAGACTTATCTACTGGCCACTGTCTGATTTAATGAGGTACTGGGGAGTTGCCTCAGAGTTTTTGCATTTCTTCGGTTCACATGAGGAGACCTACAAAAACGAGCGATGGTTGCTAGCTTCTTCCGCGCGACTCGAATCTGTTATTTCCGAAATATGGAAAGAGCTAGAAGAGAATGACGCAATAGGCGTGTTCGATATTGATCGCCTGCAACCTGAAGCTAAACGTTCTTGGGAAGACTATTCGACTGGGAAAATTGACATTGAAAATGTAAAACTCCGAATGAAGATAGCTCATCCAATCATTAGAAATAGAAAACTTAACAAGTCGTGAGATACAATTCCGTGGGCTTTTCCCTCTCCGCATATGCACTTCAACGTTGGCAGAAAGATGAGATATTTACAAATCAGTGCGGGACCTTGGCCTGATGAGGCTCTTCCTCTTTGGGCTCGGGCACTCAAGAAGTTATCCCCAGCCAATCCAGACCTAGACAAGCTTTACCCCAAAACCTACAAATGGTGGCTGGAAAGCGAATAGGGGAGGTTCGCCTTTTTCTTTGGTACAACTAGGTAATTGATGGTCTACTCGACCGATACTATCGAAGCATCGGACGTGTTCCACCAGAACGAGATGAAGAGGCGGCGAAAGTGGTGTTTTGAACTGCGGTCTTTGCGATTGACTGTGCCTAGGTTGTTATCGGAGCTGAAAGTTCTCGAGCGTACCGTCGTTTTTTGTAGGTGCTATCCGCCCTTTGCTCGCACCTTTGAGATTTGCCGTTTTACTGAGGATCCGGAGTACTGCCATGTCTTTGTGGAATTCTCGGAAATCCTTTGATAGTTCTTCATCGGCTAGGATTTCCATCCCGTCTTTGTCGGTCATGAAGACGACACCGCCGGTGTCTAGTTTCCTTGCCTGAATGAATGCTTTTACAATGACAGAAAATGTGAGTGGTGGCTTGTGGTCTACTTGAGCGTCTTCGAAGTCCACTAAAGTGCCGGATTCAACACATCTAAGCATGCTTTCGCTTTTAGGTTCGATGATTTGTTTTACCTTCCATCGATGCAGATCTTTGTGAACGATTAGGCGGCAAACCGCTATGAATTTCTTTCTACTGTCTGGTTTCCCATCGAGACAGGTCGTGTAGCTAATGGCTACTTCTGCCCCATCCTGTTGAACCACCACAAAGCGATGTGAATTTCCCCATTTGGTTTTCTTGACCAAGATCTTGGCTATACCAGGGCCGATCTTTTCAGCCGCGTTGTGGTGGTTTTCGATGAGGCTCCTAACATGTATAAAATCATCGCCCGAGAGTTCGCTCCCGATTTCGTTGCGGTTAAGGATTCCCGAGAAGAACCTCTTCGCTTCCGTTTTACTCTTAAAGCAGAGCCGACCTATTTGAACCATAACAGTGGGAAGTAGCTAAACAATTGAGAAAGCTCTAAGCAGGAGAACAAAGTTCTAGACCCCGTTTGAATTCACGATTCCCGACAAAGGCATTTAAGTCGTCTTGCTGGAGATACCGAAACCCTTGGGGTGGTTGAATGTTTCGTTTTCTCATAGCAGAAAGGCTGGTTGGGCGCGGTAATTTGAAGACTTCGTCGATGACGATTCCGTAGCCATTATCTAGCCCCTCGAAATAGTCTTTGAAATCATGGTAGTCGACCTGGGAGTGATTTCCTACCTTTTTCCAGAGACCGTCGATGTTGCCGGATTCGAGGCTATCGACCGTGAAGACACCTTGGATTTCGCAGACTGGAGACGTGACGTAAACAATTACCAAATCCCCAGCTTGCAGACTTGGAATTCTCCGCCTGAGTTCGACTGTTTTGGTCCCTTCGAAGATCGCGTTCGCGTATCTGGGGTGGATTGAAAGTAGTACTGCTTTTTGGCTCATGCGTTGATTAAAGGATATTGAATCCACGTTTGTAGACTTCGAGAAATTGCGATTCGGTCAAAAGTGATGGTCCAGCGATCATGCCTCCGATTCCCAGGGCACGTGCCTCTTCGAGGGTCAGCGGGTGATCGAAGATCTCTGTGTCCGCAAAATGGTAGGCCGTAACAATAGCGTCGGGATCTCCACTGGCTTTTGCAAGAAGGTCCTTCCAATCGTATACTCCGAGTCGGTTGAAGCTTTTGAACGCTTCTTTCACCTTCACGCGGTGACTTCGGATTAATCGAGAGCAACCGCAGATTTTTCCAGATCCTTCGACTTTCTTGTCGTAGGTGGTGTACCAGAGCACTCTTGCTTGGTAGTCCAGAGGAGCAGAGACCGACTTGCTGTAGAAAACGTTTTCGCGATTGAGAGCGAGGATTGGACTCGGGGGAAACAACTCTTGCTCGGCGATTGGCGAGTGGAAGAGTTTACCCGCCCAATGAGGTTTAATTGGGATCAATACGGCTTTAAGTCCTGATCCTGTCGTCTTTACGGGCCATCGCGTTTTCTCAATATGTTGGGCAAGCTCAATGGGGTTTTCTCCGTCAACAATACCTTTCGGGTACGGGCCAAGTTCAAGTAGCTCAGGATTAGCGACATCTTGTATATCGAAAACTCCGTATCCAACTTTCCGTATGTATGTTCCATTGTCCCATGAGAAATCCAGCTCGATGAGTGCCTCGCGAACTTCGGTTGTATAGTTTGTATCTGAGATTACAATACGCTTTGCCCTTAAGGATGCAGCTTCATTGATAAGATTCAGAACTACGCATCGAGTTACAGTCGGAGCGAATCGTGAGGCGACAGATCTTAGAAACTCTACCTGTATTGCGTGTCCGTTGAGCCTGCGGGTGTAGAATAGAATCGGTTTACCCGAATCGTCCTCCACAACTTTGTTGATACCCTGTTCCTCTGACCTAACGTGAGAAACCTCGACCAGAAGCCTTTCCCTAAACTGGTTCTTCCTTTCTCCATTCTTAAAGGAGAGGAAAACATCTGCGACTCCTTCTATTTCGGACGCACTGATAAGACGGTCAGAAATTGTTGTACCAGCAAGAGACGCCGGGGAGTAAGATGCGGTTCTCTCGCTTTGATCTAGCTGCGAAATCAGTTCAACAGGCCTTTGGACCATTAGACTACAGGCCTCGAGAATCTCTTCCGCCTTATCTAGAATTTCACGATCCCTAGTAACGAATACACCGCAATCTGATGCGGCGGCACGTGAGACTTGGTGAATATCCGACTCGCGAGGCGGCGTAAGCTCATCCCAGTTCAGAATAGCTCTAACGATTGGAAAAAAATGCTTGGCCTTGGCCTCGTCGTGTTGTCGCTCATCAACAGATCGGGCTTTGTGAGTAAGAGTGATCCTGTCTGAATCGTTTTCAATTCGATTAATTTCATTGAAGACTTCGTTGACTATCGAAAGAGAGATTGAGTCCGAAAGCCATGGCTCGTCGAGAGCTCTTGATTCTTCCGATGCGATTTGCTCTCCATCTCCAAAAATATCAATGAAGATGTTTGTATCCATCACGACAGACAGTCGTTTTTCTTCGTCTTCGATCGCCCCCGAAAAGAGGTCTGGAACGTCTGATTCCCAGATGTATAGCGTTAGCGCTTTCCTCTTCTTACCCCTACCTTCAGATTCGTTTCGTGCGGTGAATCCTATTTTGGGCCAGAATTGGTGTATGTCGTAATCTCGCCTGCATTTGAGAGCTATTCCGAAGCAATCCCGTTTCGTCGTGATCTCCTTTAAGTCTTCAATTAGCCCCCTTGCTAGCCCTGTACCTCGGGAACTTGGGTCTACACAAAGATGTGCCAGACGTATCCAGTTTTTTGTTTCGCGAAACGCTGCGTATCCAAGAATCCGACCTGATTCATCTCTTGCGACGCGGATATTCCCATTGTCCGCGTAGGCTTCGAACGCCCCGAGCGGGAAGAACCCTAACGTTTTTCGATCGGGCTTCCAAAGCTCGACGACTTGATCCAATTCTTCGGTAGTAACAGTACCGAATTGTATTTGGTTCGTAATTTTGAGTGAGGATTCCATGAGTTGTTGGCTGCAGTTCGCAGAAAGAACGTTCAATCTAGTGCAGAAAACACTCCGCAACATCAATGTGTTCGAAGTCTTGTTTGTTTTCTAGTATCCACTTGTTACTGACATGCACTAGATGTATGTACCAGGAATGCCTATCTTTTCCTGTCGATGTATTGAAGAGGTTCATATTCCGCTCCGATATTTCAAGATTCCAAGAAACATTTCACGCAGGACAACTGGACCTACACTCTTCATAGCGATGGCATTGTGGACTGCTTGCTCTAGGTCGTTGATTGCAAAGATGGCGTCTTCAATTTCTGGTCGATACCGATCTACGCTTTGAGAGTGGCTGAGAGGATTCATTACCCAGCTTAAGGCATGAATGATCTCGCTTTTAAGAAGCTCTGGAACAACGGGATTCTGGATAGGTCTAGGTTGGATCCAAATTTGTGCTCCTTTTGAATCGGAATGGCGACGTACTGGTGGAATCTGTTCCCATTTTGCACCTGCGAGAGCAGCCCAGAAATCTGATGCTGGAATCTTTTTAGGATCGGAATGGTATTTTACTGGAAGACTGAGTTGATGACATGCCCACTTCAGTACCAATTCAAATTTCGTTCGTACATGCACTGCTGCTGCTTTTACATGACCGTCATGTAGGAAGTCTATTGCTTGTATCAAGTGATCTCGATCTTCACGTAGAATTGGCTGGTCGTAATTACCAACACGTTGAGTGAAAAGCTCCTGGTGGGCCCAGTCTCCGAGTTGTTGTTTGGCAATTTCGTACCACACTCGGTCATGCGTCAGTAGTAGGGTTTGCCAGTCTTTGAAGCCATCTGTTTTAAGAAGTTTCAGAAGTGGGAGGCGGTTTACCATGTCTAGGCTCAGTAGAACATCGTCGAGAACAAGTAGACGTGGATACGTGGAACCGTCTGCACGTTTAGGCGGTATACTTTGCGACATACCAGCCATATATAGGCAGAGGCCTATTGCGGTAAGGCGGGCCTCGTTGAAAAACTCGGATGGATTGTCCAGTGATTCGCCATCGCGATCTCTCATTCGTAGCTGAATACTGCCAAGGCTGAACTTGTTATGGTGTGAACTGGAGTTGTAATTTGCTCCGTGAGTCCACTTGATTTCTATACTCGTCCAAGGGTCGAATTCACGAAGGAAAGCATTCGCTTGAGCTTCAAGTTGCGGCAGGAAGCCTTCAAGCGAGGTGTTAAAGCTTTCGATTGAAGTAATGAGATTAGTAACAGCCTGATACCCATGTTGGTTTCTAATCGGCTTTTTATCTGCAGCATCGATGATCTTGGCCCATGCTTGACCGAAGGTTTCTGTTCCTGTGCCTCTCAGGCACCCTGGGATGATTTCTTCGACTAATGGCTTGAAGATTGGAACATAGTCACCCCAACGCACTTCGCTTGCTCGCCAGACTACACGATAGTCGAGCCAACCGCGCGATCGCGCCATATCCGTGAAATGAGGGTGTCCCCGATTTCTCTCCTTGAAGTTAGCATCGTCTTGTTTTCGTTCTTTTGGTATCCAGAAGAGTGGGTCAACAGTCGGGTCGTCGAAGACCAGTTTCATTTCGCGGTCGTCGCGTGGTGGTTCGATGTGTCGGTATTTGAATTCATCAAAGCCAATAGCACTTTTCCGAAAGTCGAGAAAGTCACGGAGCGATTTGCCCAAGGAGGATTTACCACTGCCATTCTCTCCGTAGAGCAGGAGGTTTTTCCCTTTGCCAGTAACTTGACCGTCGTTGTTGTGTTGAGCCAATCGGATTGTTATCGGATTCGGGAAGGCTCGATAGCCGCAGAGATGAATTGCAGCCAGCCTAAGAGTTGGAACCTTAGTACTCATACGTCAGCGGCGTCTTCATCTGTAATTGACAGGGAACCAAGATCGAAGAGTGCGGCACGCAAGCGACTCTTTATATTATAGGCTGATTCCAAGATTGAGCGTATCTCTTGAAGATGATGAGAGTCGCGGATCGCTGTAATCGAGGGCAGTTGCGTTTCAATAACGAGGCGGCCGAAGTAAAGATTGTGGTTGTGGAGTTCTTCGGGCGTGTAAAGTTCACGAACCAAGGCATCGTTAACGCTTTCAAGAAACTCTATAAGTACTGAGTCTCGGGCGGTAGCGAGTTCAGATTGCTCTTGGAATAAACGCTGGAGGGCAATTACTAGATTAACAATATTTACAATTGGCCGTTGCTGTTCTACGGAGACGTCTGGGATCTGCAGTTTTTTCCAATCGTCGGGGTAGAAATCGGTATTGCTTCGACGATTGGCACGGAGCAAATTACCAGCAAAATTTGAGTTCATAACACCGAGAAGATATTTAACTTCAAACCTTTCACTGGTAAACTCCAATTCCTCACGCTTTGGCAGATCTGGGCGTACTTTTTCGCTTATATACCGTGTTGTTTTCTTTAACGAATTGTTCCGGACTCCGCTGAGGAAATGCCAAGGAACGAAGGAGATCAGAGTATGGTTGTGGAAAATTTGACGATCATCGTAATACGCTCGGTTGTTTCCACCTGCTACTCGTGCTGCAACAAGCTTCTGCGGTACTTCAAAGAGTTCTTCGAAAGTCGGCCTAGCAAGAAGTGCTGGTGAGCGTTCTGTACCCCATTCTAACCAATTATTGTGGGTTAAAACCCAACCTTTCGCTTCCTTTGCCTCCACATAGGGTTTGGGGTGTGATGAGTCCTTTCTGCTTGATACCAGATCGGAGGCTACAAAAAGACCCTTCGCTTTTTTTTCGTTACTATTGGGTCTACATCCATAGCTCACGTAACACACGTGTCCTATAGGCAAAGTGTCCACAGTGAATTCGAGATTGTTACTGCTATCTGGGTAGAATAATTGATTTGTTCGGTTTCCTTGAAAAGAACTAGAGAGCTCTGTTGTGTTCCCAAAGACTTCATCATGAATGCGGCGCTCTGGTTTCCATTTAGTACCCTCAGCACGTTGGAAGAAATAGATTATATTGTGAACAGCAGCGTCGAAGATTTTAACCTCGCCACAAAAATCAAGGCGGAGAATGCGTGCATGCTTGAGGAACCAGTTTTGAGGTTTTTGGGCATATTTAGACCGGCAGAAAGCGTCGGAAACGATCATTGTGCTAATACCCTCCGCTCGTAATAATTTGAAGCTCCGCTCCATAAAAGGGACGTACAAATCCCATTTCTCCCATAGTGTTTCATACTGTCCGCTTGCAAGGATTTGTTCGCGCTGGAAGCGATTCCAAGCACTCTGTTCGTCGGCACGAACATACGGCGGGTTGCCAATCGTAATATCGAATCCGTCTGCTACCGAGATACCAAACATCCAATGTGGATCGAAGAATTCGGCGGTTAGCTGTGGATCGAAGGGGTCCCACTCTGCAAGATGATGGGCCTTTTTAGATATATCGGAATTCTCACTTGCGCCTAGACCATTAACGATCGTGTCTGATAACGTTAGCCGCAGGTTTTTGATTTTTTTCTGCAGGGCTAACTTTTGGTCGCGTCGTTGGATCGCAAAATGGCTGTGGTAGGCTTTCTCGATTTCTCGTTCGATTGGTTCGATCGAACTTTTGATGAAAAGGTCTGGTTCAGGAATTGGTAGGCCGATCAGGGAATTGGCTGCGACAAATTTTGTTTCTAGGTTAGGCAGTGGCCGAATGCCGTGGTTGTCCTTTTTATTTCGGTTCGTCTTCTGGTCGCAGACGAGGGAGATGAAGAATCGAAGTTTTGTTATTTGGATGGCAATGGGCTGGATGTCCACGCCGTACAGGCAATTTTCGATGAGGTAGAGCTTTCGGCCATAGTCGTCGTTATTCTCTTCAAACGCTGCTTCGAGCGCTTCTCGCATAGGAGCGGAATCAAGCTTCGCAAGTTGAGTTTGTTTCCAGCCCTCGTTATCGCGGTCCAGTTTGCCGAGGATATACACGAGCTTGTGGAGCACACCCATCGGGAAAGCTCCCGAACCGCAAGCGGGGTCGAGAATCTTTACCTGATCGATGGCCGCTATGAGTGTGTTTACTTGAGAAGTAGTGAATGTTGGCTCTTCGTCGGTATAAGAAAAAAGGTTATCCAGCCCCTTCTTTGCTTTTGATTCTAGCATGTCTGCTTTTTCAACGAGAACTCTGGCCAGATGAGCCTTGAGCGACTCATTCACCATGTAGTCTACGATCGTGCGAGGAGTGTAGAAGGAACCGGTTTGTTTTCGAGCAGTGGTCTTGGTTTCCTCGTTGTATGAAGCGAGAAGGTTTTCGAAGACCTTGCCGAGGAGTTCGGGATCGAGTGCGATTTCCTGATCAATAGGGGTGTTCTCGACAATAGTGAACTTGTAGCTGTTCAGAATAGTAATGAGGCCGGTGACTTGCTCGGTTTTACGCTTCTTGTCACCATAGGCCGAGGAAAGGTCGGCAGTCTCACCGCTATCGAAAAAGAGATGGTCGGGAACGTGGGGGCGCTTTTTGGCATTGCGCGAAAAACCATCGAGGTAGCGTTTCTTTTCGGAATCTCCCTCGGTGCGGTCAAGGCACTCGAAGAGACCGCCATTTAGAAACGGAATATCAGCGAAATGGGCGAGAGCTTCCTCGGTGCTTTCTAGGAAAAGCGACTCGTAGCGGTAGAGGTTATTGACGTCGTACGTTGCCTTGTTTTTCAAGAACCCTTCGTCCTTGGCGAATACGCGATAGGGCTTGCCCTTGCTGTCCTTCCCCATGCGCTGGTTGAGCGTGGCGAAGAAGAGGTTTTGAAGGATGCCCTGGTAGTAGGTTGAACTGGTTTCGCTCTCGGGATCGAAGCCTTTGAGGATTTTGTCGAGATCAGCTGTGTGAAAGAGTTTTTCTGGTATGAGGCCCTTTTCCTTAAGAAACCAGCAGAAGATGAGGCGTGTGAGCAGGCGTATGAGTCCGGTGGCTCGGCGTTTTTCATCGTCTGGTTCGAGGTCGGCGGGGAACTCAACTTGAGGGAGTGCCCAGAAATACCAATTGGAGAGTTCCTTGTAAAAGCGGTTGTTGAGCAGCTCGACGTTGAAAATTTGCTCCCACGCAGCGTGGATAGAATCGAAGTCATGGATTGGGAGTTTCTTCGGATGCTCGAGGTTATCGAAGGCGAAGGATTTGAGAATATCGAGGTGCCCGTGGTGGGGGTCCGTGAGTGAAATGTCGCGGATGATCGTGACCTTGCCAAGAACGTCCTTGAAAGTGTCACGATTGTTCTGACGGCGATTAATCACGGCAATGGAAAGGACTGGCTGCTTTTCCTTGGAGTGCTTGATCAGGACCATGACCGGCATCGGGAACACGCGGTTGATTTGGCGGGCAATGTCTGTGAGCTTTCCGCGAGCGTAGCTGCCATTGACTGAAGACTTTCCATTTAGCTCGATTGCGAAAAAGAGATAGGAGCGAAGAAGACCAGACTTGATACCAGTCTGAGGGAAAGGCGATTTTTTGGCCGATAGTTCCTCATCAGTAAGTTGGAATAAAAGTTCGGCTGAGGTCCAATCGTCGAAGAGTGCCTTCTTCTTATCGAACTGTGCATCCGGATTGCTTTGAGCGAGAAGATCGAGAAAGGCTTGAGGCTTGGAACCTTCGAGTTCTACGGTCTTGTCGCTACTGTAACCAAGGGTGGCTAGCAGGTCGAGTGCAGATTGTCTCAGTTTTTTGGGTACAAAGTTATTCAGACATGTCTGAATGTTCGTTTTTAGGTCGGGCATGGGAAGATGAGTTTCGGCTAATTATTGGCGATAACGAGCCAAGTGACTAATTCAAGGTCAGCGCTAGATGAAGGTGTGTCCTTAGAGGAAGGTAGTTTGCCGTCTCGACTAGAGAATAAAGTGCTTGCGGCTCGTTTGCCAAAGGTGGCTTTGATCGATTCGACCGCTCGTTCGAGGAGCAGGTTCTCGTGTTTCATGGTGGTTCCGTCGCCGGTGCGATCATCGAAGAGGTCACAGAGGCCATCGAGAGCGGTGCTTTGGCTGGCTGCCAGTGCTCGAAATACTTCCAGTGACTGCTTGGGTTGAGCGAATGTGAGGCGAACGTTTCCATCGTCGAGTACGTACACGAGGTAGTGTGGAGCGAGTGGGTTTACCTCTGTCGGTCGGCGGTCGTTTCGCTGGCGGAAACAGAATAGGATACCGGGTTGGGCTGCTGGGATCTTCGGATCAGGCGGGACAACTGCATAGAGGCCGAGTGGCGCCGTTTCGAGTGCTTCACGGTTCGATTCTAAGAAACGAAGGAGATCGAGGCGGAAGTCAGCTAGTGAAAAGTCGGCGAGAGAGATCGTTTCCTCGTCGAGATCCTCAAGGTCGAGGATTTCGTTTTGGAGACGCTTGAGCTGTTTGTTTCGGTAATGGAGATCAGCCTCGATAAGGTCTTGGAACTGCTCGGAGTTGAGCAGGTTGTCTTCGCCGGATGCAGTCAGGTCAACAAGGGCCATGCGCGCCTCGACGCGGTGTTTTACGTTGAGGTAGGAATCGAGGTCTTTGGTCGGCCAGAAGTTTACGAGAGAGACACGTTTGTTACGGGAACCAATACGGTCGATTCTGCCGAAACGCTGGATGATTCGTACAGGATTCCAGTGGATGTCGTAGTTTATGAGCAGATCACAGTCTTGGAGGTTTTGTCCCTCGGATATGCAGTCTGTTGCGATGAGGAGATCAATTTCTTGGTCTTGGGGTAACTCTGGCTGGCGATCTCGACCTTTGGAACGCGGCGAAAAATTTGTAAGGATGTGCTCGAAATCGGATTTGCCTAAGGTCGTTCGATTTGCACCACCTCCAGATATCAGAGCGGCATGCGTGCCGTGCTTCTGGTGTAGCGGCTCGGCCAGGTTGTCCCAAAGATAGCGTGCTGTGTCGGAGAAAGCTGTGAAGACGATAACTTTACGAATGGATTCACCTTCTTTGTTTATTGATGGGTTCTCTAGCTTTTTGGATACACGGTCTTTTAATCGCAGAAGCTTCGCGTCTCGATTTGGCGTAATGGGCTCAGCGTGATCTAAAAGGTACTGGAGCTGGTCACGGTCCTTGCTGATTGCGAGTTTCCAATCGGGAAGGTTTAGGTGCTCGAGGTTGATCTTGTGCTTCCCGCCGATTTTCAGATCTTCTGGATCGAAGTCTAGGTCGTCGAAATCCTCATCGCTCAGATTGGCGAAATCAAAAGCGGGGTTTTGGATTTTCGCTTTTTGGAAATTCTCGATCTTAGCTTTGAGATCGTCAATTTTCTGGATTGTGCGGGCCAAAGTGCTGCGAAAGGAATCAATAGAGCTTTCCAGCCGCTTGAGGAAGTTGACCTTCATCATTGAAATCAGGATACGCTCACGACCTTCTTGGGTGAAGTTGCCGATTCGTTGCGCGTATTGATCGAGTACTGACTGCGGTAGGTTTTTGCGAAGGTAAGAGCTTGGGTGGTACAGGCTCAGCGTGAGGCTGCTAATTTGGTCATCGAGCTGTTGGAAATTTAAGAACTGATTTTGAGCATCGATCTCTGGATACTCTGCTTGTGGTTTATCTCGATCGGGGAAACCGCCGAGTGTTGCTAGTTCCTTAGCGTAGTAACGCTTGATCTGAGCTCGAGAGCGAGCGATGGAGAGGCCATCAAGGAGCTTGAAGAAATCGCTGCCGAGTTGGTGGATAAGGTCACGGGTCTTGCGCTGCTCAGGCGGACGTTTCGTCCATGTGGTGAATTTGCTTTGAGCTTGGCGAGTAGTTTCTTTGACGCTCGGAACCCCAAGCTTATCCTGAAATGCTGCGTCGAATGCGGGGTTGCTTGATCGTGCGACATCGCCACCTGCAATGAGTGAAATCTGGTTTCGGATGTCAGCTATTTGATTGTTTACGGGTGTAGCTGAAAGGAGGAGGACTTTGGTTTTCAGTCCTGACTGAATGACGTCTTCCATGAGTCGCTCGTAGCGGCTTCGGCGACGTGATCCATCTTCCTTTTCTTTGCCTACGGCGTTGTTGCGGAAGTTGTGAGATTCATCGATGACGATGAGGCCGTAGTTTCCCCAGTTTTGGGTGGCGAGATTGATGTCCCCGGACATGCCTCCTTCACGAGACAGATCGGTGTGGGAGAGAACGTCGAAGGCGAGGCTGTCGTCGAGTAGCGGGTTCAGTCGGCTGTTTGAGCGATAGACAGTCCAGTTTTGCCGCAGCTTCTTGGGACAGATCACGAGTACTCGTTCGTTACGTAGCTCGAAGTACTTGATCACTGCGAGTGCTTCGAATGTTTTTCCGAGACCGACGCTATCGGCTAGGATACACCCGTTGTATTCGAGAATCTTATTGATTGCTCCTTTGACCCCGTCCTTCTGAAAGGAAAAGAGCATTTTCCAAATATTCGATTCGAGAAGAGTGGTTCTCTTGAGCGAATCATCGATACCTACCGTCCCCTCTAGTTCTTCACGGAAGACGTGGTAGAGGGTGAGATAGTAGATAAACTCGGGAGAGTGGTTTGCGTAAAGGCGTTCGAGATACCGGAGAACCTCCGACTTAACATCCTTGGAAAGGGAGTCGTCATCCCAGACCTCTTCGAACCAGGCTCGCAGGTCATTTCGGTCGCGATCAGAGTCGACCACCAGATTTAACTCTATGTTGTTTCCTGACTGTCGTAGGCCGAGCCCGGGGACGGTGAAGTTCGAGCTGCCTAGGATCGCACTTGATGCGTTGAGGTTTTGGATATGATAGGCTTTTCCGTGAAGAAAGCCGGATTGGCGAATCGATCTAATTTCGACCATCCGTCGGATCCATTCCGCACAGGCCTTCGCAGCGGGGCGTTGCTTAAGTGAATGAGCTAGCTCTAGGCCATCCTCGGTGAGTTTGAAGTTTTTCTTGGAGTCTTTTTCCGAATCGATCTCAGAAATGAATGAAGGCTCACCAAATAGGAATCGGAGGCTTTCAGCTGACTCCAACTCCGATTTCAGAGCATCGTACGCGTTAACGGTGAAATATGCAGAAACAAATGAAAGCTGCGTGCCTGGGACGATTTGTTCTCTGAGATATTCACCTACAGAGCCACGGCTGGGGCGGTTATCTCTCAGGCTACTGGACATCGCTCGGGGTGGGGGAAATAGATGTTTGCTGTTTCACGCTCTGATTCACGCAATTATCTGTGTGGTAATTGTTTAAGGTATTCAAGAGAAGGCATACGAAGTCTTTCAAGTTGGTACAGCGGCGAACGCGTGGCGAGCTAAAGGTTTTTACTTAGGCGGGTTTTTCAATTAGTGAACGACGGGATTACTTCATCCAACCACTATTGGAGTGACCTTAGGGTGGAAACAGGAATCCGATCAATTTTTGTTGCCTCGATTTATCTCCCGAACCCTCGATCTATTTCACTTATGAACCAATTTTCGAGTTCTAGTACTTCGATTCCAATGGAAGAGCCCCCCCTATGGGTCCTTCTTGGAGGGGGACGGATGCGGGGGGTGCTCACCCTCTGTTTCTCTCTTCATGGGGGTGACAAAATCACCTGTTACGTTTTGTCTTATGGCGTGGTCTATTGTAGTTTGTTGTTGATGGCAAAGGATAGGGAGTAGGAGCCAAAGATGTGGTCAGTTTTTTGAGAAGATTGTTGACGCTTGGTTGAATTATGTATTCAAGGACGTAGGACAGTGACAATAAAGCGGCGCCTCAGTCGCCGCGCTTTATGTGTCACACTACTGTCATTTCGGTTTTGTCAGTTTTGTCATAGGTTTTGGCTCGAAGAGCGATAGCTGGTTTGGGTCTGACTTAGAGTTTCGCTTGGTACGCTTTTCAGCGCGGGGCTTGGTTAACTCCCACCCTTGGTGATCTACTCCTTTCCAAAGGCGTTTCTTTTTATCGAAATGAATAATTCCCAGCCTTGCTGCATAGTCGATCAATCGCCTAACGAATTCATCGTCATGAGCGATGAAACATGCGAACCCTGAGTTTTTAACGTCGTATTTCTTAGTTCCTCGAAAAGGGTGGTGACTACAAGGCGGCATTCTTCGCAGTGGATCGAGAACTTTAGTTCTTCTCATAGTCCACCTCCGATTCTATCTCTTTCCAGTAGCGCCAAACGGTACGTTCACTGACGTTCATTGCTTCGGCAAAGAGGTGCTTGTTTTCGCTTGTCACTTTGCCACCAAAGCGTGGCAGTAGCTCTTGAAGCTTGTGTTTCGACGACTTTCTAGGCCGTCCACCTTTGTTCGTATTTGAGTTTTCTTTGAACGCTTCAGGGTCAAGCGTCAGATCGTGTTGCCATGTTGGATACACCCATCGAATGGCTACAGGCTCTGGAGCTTTGAAGTTCCTCAAGTTTGCCTCGAGGATCATGCAATCATCTTCATTGTGTGGAGTCATGGTCAGAAGGGCGTCGGGGTCTCTAGCGAACACCCCGGAACCGCTTGCCCGATCCATTGACTCCTTGCTTGCCGCGTTGCCTTTCGCGAAGTGGTGACAAAACGCGATTGCCGCTTTTGTCTCTTGGCAAAGGGCTTCGATTTCGTTGAGCATTCTACCAACGTCTTCAGCCTTGTTCTCTTCACCAGCCAATTGCATGAGCTTGTAAATTGGATCGATGATGATGAGCCCAACGCCCTCGGCTTCAGCGAAGTCCCGAACTCGTTCCACAATGCGACTGTATACTAGTTGGGGAGGGATGCCTCTTTTCGACATTTGTCCACGAAGATGCCAAAAGAAAAGCAAGGGGTCATCAAAGCCACTTTGAAACTTTGCTTTGCGTATTGCATTTATGCGATTGCGTGAAGCGAAGTCCTGCAGCTCAAAGTTGAGGTAAAGAACCGGGGCTTCCGTAGTTGGAAACCCAAGCCATGGAGTGCCGGTCGCAACGCACAACGCGAGGTCTGCTAGCAGAAATGTTTTCCGGGCTTTCGATGGGCCTGCAATCATCATTTTAGCTCCTTGATAAAGGATGTTTTTGATTACTTGCGGGGGAGTAGGCCAACCCTGCTCGCGCTCCTCATTAATGGTGAGGATTGGCGGTAAATCGATATTAGAAGCCTTCCTTTGAGTTGAGTTTACTGCATCTTCCGCCATCGCTTGAGCAATTTCCATTGGAGCGCGTTTTTTCTCCTCGGGCTCAGGGAGGGCTGTTTCATGTCGTATAGGTTCGGCAATCGGGCCAACTTCCCTGTCGCGTCGCGATTCGCCGAAGCTTTGCCGGGCGAGTTCCCTTGCCGCTGCTTCGAAATCCCCACCGTGAACGAGGATTGAGTAGACGTGCCAAGGGCGATATGCCTTCTCTGTCTGAAATGAGGTTGAGCTTGAGAAAACCCAAAACCTTGGCTCTCCGTCTATTTTAACTCGTCCCCAAGTTGCCGATACGCCGCGATCCTTGTCGGGGCGTCGCCAATAGAATTCGTCTGCCTGAGTCCAGCCATGTGCTTTTAAAAGCTCTGGCAAATGAATATCGGCTTTCGCATCATATTCATCTCCAGGCCTTGTCCCGTGATTTTCTGATCCCCGCGTCTCACTGGGACGATTGAAAGCTTCCACGGGCTCTGGTTCATCAAATGAACAGGCAACCTCTAGTAGTTCGTCTCGTTCTTCAGGTGTAAGCTCGGGAATGTTCTGAAAGTCGCCGCGCTTGATTTCGTAACCTGGGCTAGGCCACACGAGAAAGTAGCCTCCGCTTGCCTTGAAATCGAAGAGACCTTTGCGGTTTCCATTGGAGTCCTTTCTCGTTTTCGCAATGCCATTGGCGCTTTGTCTATGCTCATTGCACTTGAAAATCAGATGATAACCATTGTTTACCGTCTTTTGCAGTATCGGCTTTTCAATTACTTCTCCAAGGCCGACGTCATTGCAGCGTTTTTTGAAATCCTCCCAAAGGCCTTTTCTCACTTTCTCATCGATATCGAGGCATTGCAAATTACCCCCGATGCTCGCGATGTGTGTGGCTGTAGAGAACCACTCTTTAAGGAGAGCTACCTCAGGATTTTCTTCCTGGTATCTTTTCCACTCCCTGATTTTTGGGGTTTTATTGCAAGAAACTGGAATCGTAGCAAATCCTTGCTTTCTGAGGCGTAGTGCTTGAATCAATATTTTCTTCGATTGATTGGAAAGTGCCGTGCCGTTTTTCTTCAAAGAATATGGTTTCTGAGTCACTTGCAGCCCTCCGCTAGAAACCGATTCAGTTCGACCGCTGAAATGCGGATGTGCCTTAGTGGAAGCCTCCTAATGTGCCCTCGGGCAATGAGTTGCCGTACTGTTTCCCCTGTCACGCCCAATGCTATCGCTGCTTCTTGGAGGGTAAAGGTGAGTTTTAATGGAGCCTTACCGTCAAATGGTATGACGGAAAGGGCGGTTGATTTGTTTTGGTATGAAATGCTTTGTCGCATCCATGTCTAACAGCGAAAGCAGACTTGATCGAAAAGAAAACAGGGTGTAACTCTAGGGTTACGGGAATTGTAAAAGCCTAAACTAAGCCTTTGTTCATCAACTGGTTGAATGCTGCGTCAAGGCGTTTGAGGTTTTTTCGACTGAAGGCTTGACGGTCCGTGTCGGCTTTAACTCTGCTTCCATCTGGATACACCGTATAGCCAATCTTGTTTTCTTCAACGGTTTTGACCCCAGGTTGCTTGGATACCCTTTCCGCGAGTACGTAGCTATGCCCGATTAAGCTTTTGTCCTTTTCTCCTAACTCTTTTCGTACCGAAATGTAGGCCTTAAGTCGTATTAGCCATTTGGTGACATCCTTTTTGGAAAGTTCTTCTCCGAGTAGTCTCCAGGCCTTCCAGTATTCATTTGCCAATATGAAGCCTTCGCAAAAGGCATCGGATTTGTCTCCCTCTTCTAATCTCTCTTGGTAGTTCTTCCGTGTAGATTTTAATTGCTCTATGGAATCGCCGAGTTCGGAAGCTTTGATGACAGAAATCTCTTCTCCAAACGCATCATCAACCCTTATAAATTCTTTCTCGCCCGACAGGGCAGCGAAGCATGCCGCGTCGTATTCGAGAGCGTCGATATCAAGACTATCAACAAGACATTTAGGATTCGGAAAACGCCATGAGTTCTCTTCATTCGTTGTCGGAAGGGTGCCGTCGGTTTGCATGTATGGGAGGAGATGTTGAGATATAGTTGTCAGAAGCTAATTTTCCTTGGTTGGTGTTATACCGAAGTATTTTTCTCCATCTGATTCGGTGGCACGTCCCTTGTAGTGGTCCCAGAGCTTCTTTTCTGAGTTGTGGCAAAGGATTGTGGCAGTCGCGCTAGGGGACTTGTTGAGGGCAACATGGTAGCTCGCAAAGGAGTGTCTCAATGCGTTCTTGGGGTGAGGAACTTCACCTTGGCCTCCGTTTTCTTGTCGAAATAGCAAAGTGGCTTTTTCGAAGGCGGTCGACTTGTGGTACAGGTAGTTTCTTTCCTCGATTCTCCAGTCTTCGGATTGGGCGCGACAAAACTCCAACCAACGCCAGAGGTTGTCCGGTAGTCCGTCAATGAAGTGACGCCGCTTTGTTTTTATCTTAGCGGCTGGAAGTTCGATGCCTTTGAGCTCCCACTTAATATCCACAAAATCGATACGACATGCAGAGGAGTAGCGAAGTCCCGCGAAGGCCTCTAAGGCGAACCGCGCCAATACGGGAGCGGGAGCGTCATGGTTCGCTCTGAAAAGGTAATTCGCTTCGATTGGAGTCAGGACTCCGATTTCGGTTGGAATAACCTCTGGGGGCTCCACGCCACGTATAGGATTGTTTTGTATCCAGTCTTGCCTCACGCAATACCCGAAGAATGCGTTCAGTCGTTTGCGGTAGTTTTGCTTCGTCTGGGGATCGTATGGGAGTCCATTGAGCCAATCAGCGATATCGGAGGATGCGATGGCTACCGTTTCGCTGAATGTGGTCTGAAAGAAGTCGAGAGTTCGCTTTATCTGTCGGTAATGAGGCTGAGAGACTGCTCTCTCTTTCACCTCCAAGTACTCGCTAATTGCCTCGGAAAGGTCCTTCAGGCTCTCGTCGGAAGGTTTTAGCTCGAGGTATTTCTCGACTGCTTCAAGGACAGTGAGCTCGCTGCCTTCGAGCTTCTTGCGAGCTTTCAGATAGTCTCGTACCTCCCAAGCCTTGAGTAGCGTAGACTGCGAACCCTCTCTCTTGGCCTGCGACTCGAGTTTCTTGCGGTGAGTCTTTCTCGCATTCTTGGTTTCGAAGAATAGGTGTTTGGCTTTTCTGTTAACGTACCAGCGCAGCCCATAGGGGCTCTTTGGACGGTCGGGGCGGTCAATGTCTACGATCTTCATAAAGAGGGTATTGAGTCCTTGGTTTAGACAAATGCCTAAACCGTGGTTTAGGCAAAGTAAAGGCGTAATGAACCGCTATGGCTTCGATTGATTCCGTTTGGCTGTTTCGGGACAATCTCTGTAAGTGTTTAATATGCAGGTAAAAGGCACAAAAAAAGCCACTTACGAGAAGTGGCGAAATTTGAAATGGTGGAGCCGACCGGGATCGAACCGACGACCTCCTGCATGCCATGCAGGCGCTCTTCCAACTGAGCTACGGCCCCAAAACAGAGTCGCTAAAACGGCAATCATTTTGGCGGTTGGCAAGAGAAAAGTTGCCTGAATTGGGGGAGAACTTGAGCGCCCTAGGGCATGGGGGAGAGGTTTTCCCATTTGACGGTCCAGGTGCCGTCTTGGGGGAAGCCGGGGGCGTGGATGTCTGGCGCTTCGTCCCAGCCGGCGGCCATCATGGCGATGGCGATGAGAACTCCGCCGTTTCCGGGGAGATAGAGGCGGAGGCGGTCGTCTTGGTAGTTGTGGCCGTTGGGGAGGTAAGTGTTCTTGGGGACGTCGAGGAGAAGGGCTTGGATGGCGAGCTCGGGTTCGCCGAGGCGGGCGGCGGTCATGGCGATCATGGGATAGTCCCAACCCCAGGTGTGTTGCCAGTCGTAGGTTTCGAGAACGTGGACGAGGGTTTGTCTGAGGCGCTGGTCGTCGACTTCGGGGCCTGGGAGCATGCCTTTGATTCCGAGGACGATGGGGTGGTCCCTTGGATTCCAGACGCCTTGGGCGGTGGCGTACATGTCTTCGTAGTGGGGCAAGGGGGCGAGTTTGCTGAGGACTTCGTCCCAGTCGGCTCGGCGTTCCTGTCCTTGGCGGACGCGCCATTGCTGGGCGATTTCGAGTCCCCAGCGCCAATAGGAGAGCTCGAAGGGGGGATTGCTGGTGACGCGGTAGTCGTAGCTTTCTTGGGCGGGTATGACGGGGGGACCGAGGTCGTAGTGGCCTGTCTCTTCGTTGAGGTGCGGGAAGGCTGCCATGAACGTGGCGGTGCTTTGTACGATCTGGTCGTATTTTTGCAGGGTGGCTTGGTCGGGGTGGGCTCGGTAGCTGAGCTCCGCGTAATAGATGGGGTGTGGCTGCTGCCAGAGGAGAAGTGGCGAGATGGAGGAGGCAACTTGGTTGCCGGCGGTATCTACGTTTTTTGGCCAGCGTATGCCGGGGTAGCCTTGGGTTTCTGCGATGGCTTTGGCTTTGGGGATGATTTGCTGGTACCAGGGCAGGGTGTCTTCGAGGAAGGGCAGGCGATTCCAGAGGGCGAAGTGGACGCCGTGCCACCAGTGCATTTCGAGGTGGGGCTTGCCGTACCAGCTATTGACGGTGAGGCCGGTCTCTTGAGGGGGATATTTGCCGCCGCATTGGATGGCGGTGAGGTATTGGGAGAGGACTACGCGTCGCTCTATTTCGCGGGCGCGGGGATCGGAGCTGCCTGAGAGGTCGACGGCTCCGCCTGATTGCCAGAATTGTTTCCAGTGGGCTTGGCTTCGGGCGAGGGTTTCCGGGAAAGCGGGGGTTGGAATGGTGGGGAGCTTGGGGTCGGGATGGAAGCTGGCTGTAAATTCGAAGCGGGTACCGGCGCCTTTCTGGGGCGAGATTTGAAAGTGGTGTCTTTCGACTTCTTCGATCGTTGCGGATTCGGAGTAGGCGAGTTGGGTTTGGTAGTTGTCTGCGTCGAGGACGCGGTGGATTTTTGCCTGTCCGTTTTTCAGGATTTTTAGAGTGGAGCTGTGGCGTTCGGGTTTCGTCCAATCTTCCGGCTGGAGGCCCCAACCGGGATTTCCGTAGGGGAACCGGATTCCGGCTTGTAGTTGGCCTGAGGATACGAGCTCTGATTCGACGGAGATGCTGATGGAATCTGAGCTTGGGTGGCAAACGGTGACGACTTTCACCGGGATGCCGTCTATCGAGTATTCGCTCTCGAGCGTGCCGGTATACAGGTCGAGCGTTTGCTGGATGTCTTGTAGTTGGTCTAGCCCTACCTTTGATCCATCTCTATGTTGAAATGTGAAGCCGATGTTTGCGAGTCCGAGGCGATGTGGATTGGACCGGCCGAATTGCCCGGCGGGGCTGGATTGGTCGATGGGGTAGGGAACTTGGCGTCCTTGGGTGTCGACGAGCTGGTAGGTATCCTCGATTGTATGGCCTTCGGTGTTGGGTAGGCTGTGCCAGCCCCATTCAGACTGGGTGGATAGAGGGATGCCGGTTTCGGCGTATTCGGCGGGGAAGCTTTGCAGTCCGGTGACGTCGGCGGTGAATGCGAAGGCGCCGTTGCCGACTGAGAATGGAGAAAGCAGGATGGCTTCGCTCAGGGAGGGATTGTGCCGGGTGACGAGGGCTTGCCGGTCAATGGGGTCGCCGACTTCGGCCTGTAGGGAAGAGGTGAATACGGCGGCGGCGAGGAGTAGGGTGGTGGGGAGGTTCAAGTTGTTAATTAGGAATTAGGATTTGGTTGGGTGATTGGGTGGTGATTTGGGGTGGAACTGGTTAAACAGAGATCTGGCCTTTGGCCGGAACTGGGTGGCCTGCGGCCAGCAGGATTCGAATGGGCTTGTGTGTTTGCGGCTGGATTGTGTGGTCTGGATAGCGGATCTGCCTCTTTTGGCAGGATACGAGATGGCGAGAGTGGCTCCTTCCGGGTTGGATCTAATTTCCACTGTGTTTGGTGATGAACCTTTTTTTGGGGGGCGGGGAAAGCGAGCCGGGACGTCTCGCTCCACCTGGGTGCTTATAGCTGGATGATTTCGGCTATGTGGGTGTTGGGGGCGTAGGTTTTGACGATGGGGGATTGGTCGGCGACGTGGATTTCGAGGGTGACTTGGCAGGGAATTGGGGGCGCGGCGAAGCGGATTGTATTTTCGTCGCGGGCGAGCTTGAGGGTCTTGACTTGGTTTTGGTCGAGGGGATCGACGTAGTCGAAGGTGGCGCTTTCTCCGGACTGGCCGGGGAAGGCTTTAAGGGTGAGCTCGATGGGGGCGTCGCTCCAGAGCTTGGAGTTGGCTGGGTGGATGTTTCCGGTGGGGAGGATGCTGTTGGCCTTGATCCAGCGGGGGAGTTTGGCGAGAGGGGCAGCGACGGGGCGCCATTCGCCTTTGGCGCTGATGATGCGTTGGGTGGGATCGTCGTAGTCGATCCATTCTCCGATGGGGAAGTAAACGGCTCTTTTAGTGTCTGGTTTGAGTACGGGGGCGACGAGGAGGTTTGGGCCGAAGTAGTATTGGTCCCAGATTTCGTGAGTCTCGGAATCGGCGGGATGGCGGTAGGCCATGGGCTGCATGAGGGCGCCGGTCTGATGAGCGGTATGGGAAAGTGAATACAGGTAGGGGAGGAGCTGCATGCGGTCTTCGCAGATGGCGCGGAAGGCGTTCTGTAGCTCGGGGCCGTAGTTCCAGGGCATGCGGTCTTCTCCGGCGCCGCCTGCTCCGTCGAGCTTGATTTCGAAGAGGCCGGTCATGGAGCCGGCTTGCATCCAGCGGATGTAGAGTTCTTCGTCGATGCGTCCGTCGCCGATGTAGCCGCCGACGTCGGTGCCCCAGGTGGGGAAGCCCATGTAGCTGGCGCGGATGCCGTTGGCCATGTTTGCTTGGAGGCCGGCCCAGTTTGAGCGGGGATCGCCTCCCCAGATGGCGGAGACGTAGGGTTGCGTGCGGTGAATGGCGGCTCGGGCGAAGTTAACGTGGTCGTCGCCCCAAGCGGCTTGGAGGGCGTCGTGGTGGACTTTGGAGAAGAGGTAGACGTAGTGGTTTCGGCGTTCAGCGTAGGGGATGGTGTTGTTGTGCCAGTCTTCGTAGACGGGGAAAACTTCGTCGGCGCGGTCCATCTTGTGGCCTTTGACGCCGACTTGGTATTGTTTTTCGGTGAGTTCGGATTTGAATTGGGCGGCGGTTTCCGGGTGGCTGAGGTCGAGATAGGTGAACTTGCCTTCGAGGTGTTTTGGGAAGCGTTTGCTGCCGAACATGGCGGTGGCGGTCCAGGTCATGAATTCGAGCCCATAGTCTTCGCGTATGGACTTGATCCAGATTTCGGGATCGGAGAATTTTTGGCTGAAGTTCATCTCGGACCACGCGTGGTTGCCGTCTGAATACGGGCGATCGACGAACCATGAGGTGACGGGAATTCGGAGCTCGGACATGCGTCCGATGTCTTCCATGATTTCGGCGGCTCCTTCGTTGTGGTCGCGCCATGCGACGGGGCCGAGACCCCAGAGCGGGCTGGCTTTGGGCTTGCCGATTAGCTTGAAGTAGGAGGCGTGGATTTCAGCTCCGTCGTCTCCAAAAAACAGATACCAGTCGAGGTGGCCGGTTTCGTGGTGGATCTGGCTCTTGCCGTTGACGGCGATCTGGTATCGCCCGCGGGCGAAGGTGTCGAAGAAGGAGCCGTAGCCGAGGCTGCTGAGGTAGAATGAGGAGAACCCGGAGGCGTAGTTTTCGGTGATGTTTTCGCCTTCGGAAGCGACTTCGACGGTGACGGTTGCTCCGCGTAGGTTTGGGGTGAGGCGGTTGTCGGGCTGGAGGGGCTCGGTGAGACCGAATGTGGCGTCGCCGAGATCGGAAAGCTGGATGGTGGTTTGGTCGGCCCACTCTGGGTGGGAGCTGAGGCGGAAACCGCCGTCTACGCTGGAGATTTCGAGTGTGGCTTGGCGTGGTTCGCTGTCGGTGGGAAGGCTATAGTAATCGACGGTAGCGGGATAGGTGAGGAGAATTTGGATACTGTTGTTCGATTGCTCGGCGACTTCAAAGTTGAGGGGAGCGTGGTAGTCGAAATCGATGGAGTCGACGTGGATACGGGTTTGTCCTTTTCGCTCGACGGTGATTGCTCCGTCTTGGAAGTGGAGGGTGGCGTCGCCGCTTTGCAGGGTGGCGGTCTGGGCGATGGCGCTGTTTGACGGGTTGACGGTAGTTAGGGCGGAAAGCAGGAGGAGAAGCTGGGTGATGCGTTTCATTTTCAGGATATGATTGGGAAAGTGAGCGTGAGTTGCACGCCTTTGGCGACGGGGCAGTTTTCGATCTTACAGGTGCCTCCGGCGGTCCAGACGTTGGTAGCAATGAGTGAGAGTCCGAGGCCCATGCCGGGGATTTCGCCGGTGACGTAGCGGTCGGCTTGCCAGTAGGGTTTCCAGGCGTTGGAGAGCTCGTCGTCGGAGAGGGGATGGGAGTTGTTTTGGAAGATGTATTCGACGCTCGTGGCGTTGGGCGTCTTCCTGATAATGCTGGTGATTTTGACTGAGTCGCCGTGGTGGAACTTGATGGCGTTTTCTACGATTTCGCGAAGGCAGGCGTCGAAGGCGTGGCTGGAGATGTTGATTTTGGAGCCGGGTGGGAATTCGTCTTCGCGGGAGAGGGAGAAGGAGAATGGCGACGAGTCGGCGATGTGCTTGATTTGCGATTCGGTGTCGCAGATCGTGGTGGTGGTGAATGGGGTTCGCTCGCTTTCGAGAAAGTTGAGTATGGAGTGGACGTCGTATTCGAGGCGGGCGATTCCCTTCTTTTGGATTTGGGAGATTTGGGCGAGGCGTTCGGGGCTCGAATCGTTTTTGTTGATCATCTGGTGGGCTGCCTTGATCGCGTTTAGCGGAGTGAGGAGCTTGTGTGAGATCATGCGGGAGAAGGTGTGCTTCTCCTGGAATGAGACGATGCGATCTGTGATGTCTTCGAGTCGGAGCAGTTGCTGGGATCCTTGGTTGAGTCCGAGCTCTTGGAAAGCGACGCGAATCCAGCGGGCTTTTTTGTCGTGCTCGCTGGAGCGGACGAGGATGAAGGGGTCGAGCTCGGTCTTGCGATCGGCGTTTTCGACGATGCTCTCTATGTCGTTTGGCTGAACGAAAAAGCGTTCGTGCGCGATGTCGAAGAAGGGCGTTTCCGCGTCTTGATTCGAATCGATCTCGAGCATCTTTTTTGCAGTCGTATTCGCGAAAATGATACGGTTTGATTCGTTTAGGACGACGTACCCAAGGTGGGATTGGGCGACGACGAGTTCGAATTTTTGGCGTTCGTCGCAGAGCTTGCGGAATCGATTCAGTCTGAGGATGCTTCGTATGCGGGACCTGAGTTCGATTTTGCTGATAGGTTTTGAGAGAAAATCGTCGGCCCCGGCGTCAATGCCCTGGATCATGGACTCCTCGTCGTCGAGGGCTGTGATCATGATAATGGGTATTTCTGATACGCGGGAATTGGCCCGGATCTTTTGGCAGGTTTCGAATCCGCTCATTCCCGGCATCATGACGTCGAGGAGGATGACGTCTGGAGTGTGTTCTTCAAGGAGTTCGAGAGCGACGACTCCGCTGTCTGCGAGAAGGAAGCGGTAGGATTCTTGAGTGAGGAGAGCTTCGATTGAGCGTCGAGCTCCGAGGTTGTCGTCGACTACGAGGATCGTGCTAAGTGGGTTTTTTGGCATCGATGCGGGGGCTGGAGGGGTGGAGCTTATCTGAGGAATTTGGCGAGCAGGATATTCGAGATGGGCTTGCAGCTACAGGCGTTAAATCCGAGTCGGGCGGCAGCGGAATGGTTTTCGGGCAGATCGAGGGATCCGATCGCTATCCATTTGGTCTTTTTCCATGCTGGCAAGCGTTTGGCTTGGAGAATCCACTCGGTGCCGTGGGCGTTCATTATGTTCACGTCGACGAAGATAGCTTTCGGGGCTATCTGGTCGTGGTAGGCGGAGATTTCGTTGGGGAGGGTGATGACGGGGGAGAGTCTAGATATGCGACTGACTTGGCTTTTTATACGGAGGGCGGAGCGCTCGTTTTCATCGAGGATAAGAATGAGGCGCTGGGAAGCCTTTGGGTTGAGGGCTATCTCCGCGAGGTTGCTTTTGAGCTCTGGTTCCTCCTCGTCTTTCGTTTGTTCTATGGGGAGTGAAATGGTGAAGGTAGACCCGAGGTCCGGCGTGCTCGCAACGCGAAGGCCTCCGCCGTGCAGCTCGACGAATTTGGAGGCGATGGCTAGTCCGAGCCCAGTGCCTTCGTAGTGGCGGGAGAGGGAGTCGTCGAGCTGGGTGAAGGGTGAGAATATTTTGGAGAAGTCGTTTTGGTCGATGCCGATGCCGTGGTCGATGACATTGAAGACGACGGATTCGTTCTCGCTGTTTTCCTCGATTTGCAGTGTGACGTCGGTGTTTGACTTGGTGAATTTGACGGCGTTTACGAGGAGGTTGAGAAGGATTTGCCTGAGTCGCTTGGCGTCGACTTCTATGTTCTCTAGCTCTGTATTTATTTCTAGGATACAGCGGACGTTTTTCAGCGAGGCTTCTTGTTCGATCATGCGTATTGATGAGCGAGCGATGTCGCCGATGCCTGCCTGAGCGAATTTGAGGGTCATCTTGCCGAGTTCGATTTTCGACAGGTCGAGTATATCGTTGATGAGGGATTGCAGGTGTTTGCTGCTTTCGGAGACGATCTCGAGGTTTTCGTGTTGCTTGGCGTTGAGATCGCCGAAGGTGCCTTCGAGCAGGGCTTGGGTGAGGCTGACGATGGAGTTGAGCGGCGTGCGAAGCTCGTGGCTGATGTTGGAGAGGAAGTAGGACTTCGCCTTGTTTGAGGACTGGGCGACCACGGCTAGCTTTTTGGCTTTTTCGATGCCTTTTCTAATCTCGAGGTTGCTCTGCTCCAGTTTTTCTTTCGATGTCTCGAGTTCGTTGAAGGCTGCGATGAGGCGATTCTCCGAATGAATTCGGTTGGTTACGTCCTGTATGATGCCGACGATGGCGCTTTGCTGGCCGTTTATCCCGTGGAGCTGGGTCTTGGAGATGTCTGCTATGAAGTTGCTGCGACTCAGTCCTTTGCTAGGGAATATGGCTCGGTTTTGGCTAAAGTCGGTCGAAAGATCGCGGAAAACTCCGCAGACGAGGGGATCGTTGAAAAGCTCGTGGATTTGTTTGCCAATAACTTCGTTTTTTCCGATTTGGAAGAGGCGTTCCATCTCGCTGTTCCAAACGGATATCTCGCCATTTTGGGATTCGTCGATGACGTAGACTCCGATATCGAGCATTTCAACGGCGGCGGCTAGATACTTCAGTCCGGCGTCGCTTTTTTTCAGCGTGATGGGTGGCTGCTTAGCGTTGGGGGGGCGGATAGCTGCTGTAGCTCCGATGACTAGCGAGTCTTTCGCGGCTTGTTTTGCGTAGGCGCAGAGAATTCTCGCGGCGTCGTGGATGCTCTCGCTCTCGAGGTCGATGACGGCAGTAAAGCCGGAGGCGACGAGCTCTGCTTTTCGGACTCCGTCGAAATTCCGTCCAATTGCGATGACGATACCGGCGAAGGAAGGCTCTAGGAAGGGACCGGTAGGATTGAGCCACAGGCAGCGCACAAGTGACTCGCCGAGCAGCATGTCGGGGGCGAGTTTTTCTTCGCGAAACCGAAGGCAATCGTGACCGAGGGAATCCTTGATGATGTGGCGTAGATCGTCACCGACCTTGTCGGGGAATGCGACGAGCTCCACCCTCTGAGTTTGAGGCAGCATAGTCTGGGGCTCTGTCGTATTTTTGCCGGGCACTTCGTGGGGTATGTCCTTTAGCTTATGGATTCGGAAGGTGATGCTAGCGAGCTGCTTATTGCTCTTCGAGGCTGACTTGAGAAGAAGAGCTGTGTCGGGAGTCAGGTCAAAGCCTTTTAGCACCCTTGTTGATTGAAGTGAAATGCTGTTGGGGGAGGCTGGTTTTGTATTTTATAGCCACTATTCGAAAGGAGTGAGGACGGTGGAGTGAAATAGGTTTGGTGGGCGGTATCGCTGGCTTTGGTAAGGATTTTTCGCGCCACTTTATTCGCAAGATCCCCAATTTTTATGAAAAACTGGGTTTACTCGGAATATTGGGACACTAGAACGACTCCATAATAGAATCCCTTTTAGATGAACCTGCTCCGAGCAAACTGCGAACTCTTGCGGCAAGGAATACAACTGCTGTCTCGACACGACCAACGTACTTTCACCGCTAGTGATCCTGCGAGCTACGGTTCAGGAATTGGGGCTCATTTGCGTCATGTCCTCGATCACTACCGTTCTTTTCTGGACGGGATGGAGAAAGGAATGATCGACTACGACGATCGTGATCGCGATACGGCTGAAGAGAAGGACAGGGATGTGGCCCTTGCTTCGTTGTCGGAAATAGCGGGTCGTCTAGAGTCCACTGAGCTGGATGTGGGAGCGTCGGTCCGGGTGAAGGTCTGCGCGTCGACGGTGGGCGAGGATCTGAAATCGATATCCAGTTTCGGCCGAGAGCTGCAATTTCTGGTGAGTCACACGGTGCATCACTACGCTCTGATAGCGATTGCGAGTCGTATGCAAGGGATCCATCCGGACGAGTCGTTTGGCGTGGCGCCCTCTACGCTAAAGTATTTGAACACGGTCCGCGGCTGATGTGTACGGCCTCATGGAGCGCGGGGCACGGGCGCCTTTCGCTCTGCTTTAACCGCGATGAGCGGAAAGACCGCGCTGCGGCGAGCCCTCCAGACTGTCGGAAAATCGATGGGGTTCGCTATCTGAGCCCTCTCGATCCGGTAGGTGGTGGAACTTGGCTGAGCGTGAATGAGTATGGTCTTTGCGTTTTCTTGCTCAACAACTACGAAGCGCAAGCTCAGCGAACAAGAGGAGCAATCAAAGCTCGCAGCCGCGGTGCGATTCCAAAGCGGTTGGCGGCTTGTCCCGATCGTAGCAGCGCGGTTTCGGCTTTGCGTGATATAGGACTAGAGGAGTTTAATCCGTTTCATGTGGGCTTGGCGGACTGCGATGGGGTGACGGTATTTTCGTGGAACGGCGTCGCTCTTGCTGAATCGAAATTGGAGCGGGGTTTTCTGACGACATCTTCTTGTCGCACGAAAGAGGTGGAAGCGTATCGAGCGATTCGATACGCTGAGCTAAATGCAAAAGGGAGGGGCTTGAGCTCGGAGACGAGACGGTTGTTTCATCTGGAAACAAAGAATGCGGATCCAGCATTTAATCCGATGATGCTTCGAGACGAGTCGCGAACGCATAGCGTGGCGTTTATTGAGGTGGACGGGGATAAGGCCACGCTGAGATACGCGGCTACGATTGACGACACGAGAACCTTGGCCCCTGCGTCGGAGAAAGTTTTGCCGGTTTTGAAGTAGAGCGTTTGCGAATCGAATTTTATGAAGTCCAAGACGAAGCTAGCTGTTTTTTATGTGGTGGCATTATTTGCGTCGCATCTTTGGTTGGCGTTTTCGGGCGATCAAGCAGCGGATTCAGGGAAGGAGGTTGAGCTTGGGGAGAGCGATCGACTTTTCGTTTTGCTGGGAGAGGCCGGTGGTTTTGACAATGCGCTCGAGCCACTTTCGAATGAGCTCGGGAGGATTGAGAATACTGACGTTTGGGTACCGGACTTTGGGGCTGGGGCGTTTGAGTTGGATGACGTCGAAGGTTTTTTAGCCATGAATGCGTCACCTTCGATCCAACTTGTTGGAAATCGCTACGGTTGCGTGGAAGCTTTGCTTTTGGCGGATCGCCTAGGAGAGAGGATTTCGAGCGTGACTTTGGTAGCGCCTGTCATTTCGACCCGTTTCGAGTTGCTTGGCGACGAGCGACTCAATGGAGCGCTGAAGGCTTTTCAGCTGGCGTGGTTTTGGGCTTTGGAGAATGGGGTGCCGCATTTCGGTCTAACGGATTTGTTGCCGTATAATTTGCGAAGCTCTCGGAGGGTTTTCGATGCGGACCAGGACGCGGCCTCTCAAGTGTTCGAAAGTTTGGATACGCGGGTATTCGTCGCGTATGGGGCGGATGGGGGTATTGCTGCGAATGGAGCGCTTGAGGCTTTCAGAGCGGTTCGCCCTCGCGTTGGTGATATTCGGTATCCAGGAACTGACGACGAAGTGCTGAGCGAGCATTCCGCTGAATTGGCGAAATCGCTCCTGTCCTTATCTCAGGTGGGTAGAGTCGTGGGAACGGGTCGCGTGGCGGAGAGTCCGCGCTTCGAGGACTTTTCGGGAATAAGGCTCAGCGCTTGGTGGGCGGGCTTTCTGCTTGCTGTAGCGACTTTTGCCAGTGAGGACTTCGCTTGTATTGGCGGGGGCTTGCTCGCGGCGAGCGGTTCAGTTGGCCTGACTCCGGCGATTCTAGGATGTATGCTTGGGATCTTCTTCGGCGATTTAGGGATTTATTTCATTGGTCGGATTTTTGGAACGGCGGCTGTGGATTTGCCGGTTTTGCGTCGCATCGTGTCGCCGAAGGCTCTGCGGAGGAGTTCGGATTGGTTTGCGAAGCGCGGGGTGGCCTTGGTGGTGCTGACGCGCTTTTTTCCCGGAAGTCGGGTGCCGACATATTTTGCGGCGGGAGTGGTAAAGGTAGATTGGATACGCTTTACTTTGGCTCTGCTTTTGGCATCCGCCATCTGGACGCCGATTCTCGTTCTCTGTTCGTTTTTTCTGGGAGAGGTCTTTCTCGAGCTTTTCGAATCGCTGGGGGCGGGAGGTTGGCTCGGGATTGTGGCGTTTATCCTTTGCTTCGCGTTTGGGGTGCGCCTGTTCGCGAAATTGGCGAGCTGGAAGGGGCGTCGACTTCTATATTCGAGCTGGCGAAGGCTGACAGGCTGGGAGTTTTGGCCGATTTGGGCGGTCTATGCTCCTGTCGTTTTCCAGATACTTTGGCTAGCGATTCGGCATCGTTCGGTGTCGCTCCCTTTTTCTGTCAACTCTTGCATGCCGGCGAGTGGACTGGTCTATGAATCGAAAATTCAGATTCTTGAGCATTTGGAAAGGGCGGGGGTGCCGATTGCTCGATTCGAGGCGATTCGGCTCGAACTCTCGAGTGAGGAAAAATTGGCCAGACTGGAGGCGTTTATGGAGCGGGTGAACTTGTCGTATCCGGTGGCTCTAAAACCGGATGTTGGGCAACGTGGGCAAGGTGTGGTGATTGCGAAGACTGTGGAGGAGGCGAAGGCGTTTTTTGAGAAGCAGGAGGAGGATACGATTGCTCAGGAGTACATTGGCGGATCCGAGTATGGAGTTTTCTACCATCGTTTCCTTTCAGAGGAGTCTGGGGTGGTGTCGTCGATTACGGATAAGAGAACGGTTTTTGTGATCGGCGATGGCAGGTCCAATTTGGAGACTTTGATTTTGAGGGACGAGAGGGCGGTCTGTATGGCGGCGTATTTTCTTAGCGAATACGAGTCGGAGCTGGAGCGAGTGTTGAGCGACGGGGAAAAGTTTATGCTGGCGTCAATTGGCACGCACAGTCGCGGAGCGGTTTTTTTGGATGGGGCGGAGTTGATAACGCCGGAGTTGAGCGAGGCGGTGGACAGGTTTTCCCGCGACGTGGAGGGGTTTCACTTTGGGCGTTATGATCTCCGGGTGCCGAGCCCTGAGCACTTGAAGCGAGGGGAGGGCATTCGGGTGATCGAGCTTAACGGGATCACCTCGGAACCGACAAACATGTACGATCCGAAGCATGGTCCGTTTTTCGGCTGGGCGAGTCTGATGCGGCAGTGGAGGCTGATTTTCGCCTTGGCAAAAGAAAACCGGCTCTCAGGACACGAGCCGGTTTCGAAAAGGTATGTTCTGAGGCTGGCGATCAGCTATCTCCGAGGCGTTCCTTCGCGAGACCTTTTTTGACGAATACGACCACTTCGTCGTCGCTTTTGAGCTTAACTGTGGTGGATGTTTCGGTGTCTTCGCCGATGTAGTCGGTCGCGGCGGATGCCATGATCGGCAGGTATTCACGAAGGTCGTTGCTTTCGTCTTCGTTGGTGACGGTGACGCTCCAGAGCTCTTCGGCAGGGGCGTCGCCCGATTCGGAAAGTTTGTTCTGTTTAGCGGTAAGGACCATGTATTTTTCGTTTATGATAATGGTCCGGGCCTGCTGCGAGTAGCCGATGAGCTCGGTCGACCTGCGTCCGGGGACGTAGATTCGAATGGTACGAATCTTTCCAGTGGCGGGATCGCGAACCTGCTGTATTTGGTAGTGACCTGGCCCTTGGACAGTCCGGTACTCGGGGATCTCGATGACGCGAACCTCTTGGCGGGGCGGCTCCATGCCGTAGTCGACTTCGATAACCATGTCGGCCTCCAGCGGATCAAGGGCCTCATACATGCCTTTGGCGGAAAGAGCGGTTTTGATCCAGCTAACTGTTTCCTTGTAGCGAAGATCAGTAGTGTCCGTAGCGGGATCGCGCGGAACGAGGACGTATGAGTCGGCGTCTGGATCTATCGGCTGGGGATTTTTAATTGCGTCGACCTGCATCTCGTAAGTCGTGTTGCAGGCTTGCATGAGCAAGGCGATGACCAGGCCGACCGCGGCGTTGCGGATGTTTTTGGCGTGGTGTAGAATTTTCATTTCCTGTGGTGTAACTGTCTTGGTGCCTAATCGCCTTAGAGTTGTGGGGCGGAGGGCTCCTCAGTAGTCTTTTTGTAGGCGGTAGTTGTTCCCCCTTCGAGCTCTGCGAGTTCTTTTTCGAGACGTGTTGCTTCCGCGAGGGCCTCCTTTTCTCGTTCTTCGAGTTCGTCTAGCTGACGTTTGCGCTCGATGGCGTCGTCTCTTCGTTTTTGGAGGATGGCCAGCTGTTCTTCTGCTGTTTCGGCGCGGCTGGTCATTTCATCGAGTTCCTCCTCCGTGATGCGGAATCCTTCAGCGATTTCCAGTTCTTCGTGGAGTTGGGCCTTTTCTTTCTCCTGAGCCCGTTTTTGCATGGCGATGGCCTGGTTGTAGGCTCGTTGCTGGGCGAGAGTGTCTTGACGTTTGTTTTCGCGGCCTTGGGCGACTGCTCCGATGACGGTTCCGATAGCGGCGCCGGCAACACCTGCGGTGGCAATTCCGCCCGCGTCTTCACCGGCGATGAGTCCGCCTACGGCACCCACGGCACCCCCCATGGTGGCCCCTTTCACGGTTTTCGAGGCGGCGGGTCCGGCGCATCCGGATTGAAAGAGTAGAGCAACCACGGCCATGATTGCGATCGGTGTTGAGATTAGGGCATTCTTCCGGTTCATATTGAATAAACTACGTTTGGGAACGTTTGATTGGATTCGCGTAAATTATTTTTAGGAGTATGTGTACTCCTTCCAGCGTATTAGATAGAGCTATTGGTCCTAAATTTCAATGAAACTATGTTGATTCATAGATCGTATACAGATTCGTAGGCGAGACTGGAATTTGCGACCTGTTTAGCTAAATTGAACTAATCCTACCCCAGTAACAACAAGACCACTTAGCAATTTATGAAGAGGAACAGCTTTCTGTCCCGCGAGTTTTTAATACTAACACTTGGCCTCGTATTTTCCGTCCTCGTCGTTTTCTCGACCTATAGGCTGTACGTATGGCCGATTGCCCAGGACATCGAGATCGCTAGCCTCGTCGAGGCCAATCAGAATCCGGACAAGCCGATGGTCGCCAATCGCTCGATCATCATCATTTTGAAGGACAAGGAGCAGATGGTTTGTCTGATGCTGATGCTTTGGGCGCTCATCATCATCGCCTACAAGACGATTCGGGTGGTGGGAGAGCGTTCGATTGTGAGCTATCCCTTTCTCGGAATCTCTAAGGGGGAGCGAATCATACCTGAGGAGGCTCTTAGCCACTACAAGGATTTGAAGAGTGACGTTAACCGAAGCGCCAGTCTGAAGGACAAGATTTTGCCGGACATCATATTGGCGGCTTTGCATCGATTTGATTCTACTCATTCGATTCAGGACGCGTCTCTCGCGGTGCACGAGCGCTCTGAAATGGCGTACGACCAGCTGGATTCGGACTTGGGGCTTCTTCGTTACATCGCTTGGGCGATTCCTTCGGTAGGATTCATCGGAACGGTTCGCGGTATCGGCGAGGCGCTTGCCTTGGCGGATGAGGCGATTCGCGGAGACATCTCCGGAGTGACGGCGGCGCTTGGGTTGGCTTTTAATTCCACTTTGATTGCCCTGTTGCTCAGTATCGCGTTGATGTTCTTCCTGCACTTGCTGCAGTCGAAGCAGGAGAAGCTTTTGATTGATTTGAAGGATTTTGCCTCTAAGCGCGTGATTGCCTTGATGAAGACTCCCGAGCACGAAGAAACGCATATCAGCTTCACCTGATTCGCACGCGGCAACCCTGAAATTTAAGATCAAGTATGGCGACACTAGGAATTGAACTGAGTGATGTAGGCGTGCATGGAGTGGTGATTGAGGACGACGGGTCTTCTCGCACGATACAGCTAGGCAGCGACACGGAGCGACTTCCGGCATACGCTTATGCCGGTTCAAACGCAGGCACGCTCGTGTTTGGCGCGGAAGCGCAGGAGCTGGGGCAGGTTTTTCCGCGGCGGGTGAATTCGTCCTTTATAGATGAGCTCTCTCTGCAGTCGACCAACTTTGAAGGGCGTCAGTCACGGATTGCGTATTCGCAGATTGCATACAAGTTTCTCAGAGAATTAGTTGACCGAATAGGGAAGGAGGTTTCCTCGGTAGATCGAGTTGTGATCGCGGTTCCAGGGCATTACCTCGAGCAAAACGAGCTGTCCGAGCAGCGGATCGGAATCCTGCTGGGAATTCTGAGTGACTTGAAGGTGCCGGTTGTGGGAGTTGTCGATATGGCAGCGGCTTCGTTGTACAGCGAAGGTCTGTGGGGAGTGGCGGAAGGCGAGCGCTTGTTTCATTTGGATCTCTTGCTCCACGCCACGCATATCACGGTCTTTAACAAGAGGTACGGTTTGGAGCGGGTTTATTTCTCCCGACAGCCGCAAAGCGGGTTTCATTCGATGCAGGAGCGTTTTGCGAACGCGTTGGCAAACCGCTTTCTGAAGCAGACTTCTTTTGACATTACGGAAGATCGCAAGATCGAGCAGGCTTTTCATGCTCAGACTCGCGAGATGCTCTTTCATCTAGGGAAGGTTGGCGAGGCGAGCTTGGAGGTTTCGACCAAGGAAAAGTCTCGCCAGATGACCGTCACGCGCGATCTCGCGGCTCTGGACCTCGCTCCTTATGTCAAAGTGCTCACTCAGGTATTGCTAAGGGCGGTGAACGATTTCGGCGCTGGGGATCTTCCTGTGCAGGTAATTCTTTCGGAGAGAGCTGCGGCGATTCAAGGCTTGAAAGAGTCGATCATCGCTCAAGGCGTGGGCGTCGTGAAGCAGCTGCCGGCGGAAAGCGCTGCGTTTGGCGCGGCAAACCTGGGGAAGACTTGGGAACTGCCAGAAACGATTGAGGAGGTCCGGGTGGAGACGGGGATCAATCTCGACGTGCCTCAGGAGGGCGAGGGTGGCTCGGTGCAGGCTCGCGTTCCCGTGGGAGCGATACGTTTGCTGAAGCATGGCAAGTCTCTGAACCCGACGCATATCGTTTGCGACGGGCTTGCCTATGAGCTTGGCACGGGCGACTTCATTATCGGATTTGGCGACTCAGAGGACTTTGACCTTGTCGTGGAGCGTGACCTAACGCCATCTCCCGCGGAGCTGTTCCGGTTGAAATTTGACGATGACCGTTGGATTTTGGCGGAATCGAAAAGCACGATTATCGAATCGGTATCCACTACGAGCCTACGAGCAGGCGACTCCTTTGAAGTGGCTTTACCCGGACGTCGTAAGCAGCTGCTCCTCATACATTGTATTCAGTAATGCCTGACGAGGTGATCAATAAATGAGTCGAAAGCGTAAAGAAACCGAAGTTTTTAGCCTCTCCTTCCTCGACTGTATCTGTTGTGGATTTGGAGCGGTTCTGCTGTTGTTCGTGCTAACCGCTAGTCGCAAGGCTGAAACGATGGACGATCTGCAGTCGAAGATCATGGAAGTGATCGGAGAGATGGAGAACGAGATCGCCCTTAAGGATAAGACGATTGAGGATCTGAATCTCAGCCTGGCTTACGAAACGCAACGGAAGGACGAAAGCGGCGCTCGTCTAACGGACGTGAAGAAACGCCACACGGAGCTCGACGAGATGTTGAAGCTTTTGTTGATGCAGTTGGCCGCGATCGAGGAAGAGCTCGGCAAACTGATAGACGATAAGGAGAACATGCCCAAGCAGGAGGAGAAGGTTCCTATCCCAATTCCGAATCCCGACCGACGTCAGTATTTGACTGGATTCGATATTCTGGGGAATCAGGTTTTGTTTCTGGTAGAGGCGTCCGGCGGTATGACTGCGGATACGATCGTGGAGGCAACGGAGTTTGCGGACAAGACGGAGAAAGAGCGCCGTGAGTCGCCGAAGTGGAAGCGCGTGAAGCTCGCGTTGCGTTGGTTGATCGCCAACATGAAGGAAGGCGCGAACTACAAGATCATCTTCTTCAATAACGAGTTGGTTCCCCTCGAAGTTGGCTTTGGCCGCGACTGGTTCGATCCGATGGATAATAATTTGACGGTAGATGTCCTCAACGCGATCGATGATATCACGCCCGGTGGAGGGGCGAACTTGGAAAAGGCGTTCGGCATCGTCAACGAGCTCCCGATTGAGCCGGATCGCCTGGTTTTGATATGCGACGGGTTGCCGACGCTTTCCGATTCTTACAGCGGTGGAAATCAGGTAGGTTACGACGATCGTGTCGCGATGCTTCGGGCAGCTCAGAACGCCCTTAAACTAAATCTTCCCGTGAATACGATTATGTATCCGTTAATGCCTGACACGGGCTCGGCGGTGCATTTTTGGCGATTGGCGAATGCGACCGATGGTTCGATGATCTGTCCTTCTGAAGGGTGGCCTAACATATGAGCCAACGCCGCAGAAAGACCGAGGTGTTTAGCCTCTCTTTTCTCGACTGTATCTGCTGTGGGTTCGGAGCGATCATCTTGTTGTTCATCGTTTCTATGGGGGTGCAGGCCACGGAGATCGTGAAGTTGCAGCGTATCCTCGAGAATGTGGTGATGCAGCGTCAATTGAAGTTGGCCGATTATCAGATCAAAATCGACGAGTTGAACGTTAAGCTCGATTTGGAGAAAACTAAGCGCAAGCGACTTGATACGGAGCGCAACAAGCTGGACGCCTTAATCGCGAAGCTTAAGCAGCAGATCAGCGATAAGGACAAGGCGAAGGAGTTGTTCATCACTGATCTCGAATCGATCAAGGAAGAGCTGGCTGCACTGCAGACTGAGCCTGATGTGGAGCAGAAGGTGATCGAGCCTGTGCCGATTGGGGTGCCTGTGGAGAGTAATGTGATCGCCTTTGTTATCGACACGTCAGGCAGTATGCGTGAGCACAGTACAAACCTTATCCATGCTCACGTGGTGCGTAAGTTCGAGGAGGTAATTCTTTCTTATCCGGAAGTAAAAGGTATCCAACTTCTGGATGCGTCTGGGCATTTTATCATGGGATCGCGAATGGGCGGGAAGTGGTTGCCCGATTCGCTGGAAATGCGCGAGGCGATGGTGCGTGCGGTGCGTCTCTACCCGTACGAGAGCGAGAGTAATCCTGTACCGGGCATCAAGCGGGCGATTCGCCAGCTTTATGATCCCAACGCGGAGGATTTGAAGTTTGGGATTTACGTCTTTGGCGACGAGTTCACGGGCAAGCCGGAGCCGGTGTTGCTGGAGATCCGTAAATTAAACAGAAACAAGGATGGGGATCGGATCGCGCGTATCAATGCGATCGGTTTTCCGAACGTGATACAGAGCGGCGCGATGCTGCTTGGGCAATCTGGGCTGAAGTTCGCCAAGCTGATGCACGACCTGACCTACGAGCACGGTGGGGCGTTTATCGGGCTGAATCGTGACAATCTCGATACGATCGATAGAAACGAACGCGAGCGCTATCCGACTCCAGTGCCGCCGCCGTCTAGAGGCGGTGGAGTGATAATACGTTTTCCGTAGTGACAGAAAAGGCCCGACATGTAGTCGGGCCTTTTGTATTCGAAATAATGGTACGGACTGAATTCTAGCTTCCCGGCTTTATTGCTGGCGTGCCTTTTAGGTGTTCGGGAAGTTTTTCTGGATCGTAGGTGGGGAAGCCAAGCTCGAGCAGGGAAAGGAGCGGCGCTTCGAAGTTCGCTTTTCCTTCGCTGCGATCGACGAGCACTCCGATACCGGCGACGACGCCTCCGTTTTGCTTGACGATCTCGATGGCTTCGTTGACGCGGCCGCCGCGAGTGACGACGTCCTCGACGATGAGGATTCTTTCGCCTTCCGCTATTTTGAAGCCGCGACGGAGTTCCAGCTTGTCGTTGACCTTTTCGACGAAGATGTAGCGCTTGTCGAATTGGCGCGCGACTTCCTGGCCGACGACGAGTCCGCCCATGGCGGGAGCGAGGACGGTGTCGAATTCCACGGTTTCCAGCTTAGGCTTGAGCAGTTCGATGAGACGTCCGACTTCTCCGATGTGCTGGCACACTTGGGCGCATTGGAAAAAGTATTCGCTGCGGAGTCCGGAGCGGAGAATGAAGTGTCCCTGAAGGAGCGCTTTGGTGCGTTTGAAAATGTCTAGAACTTCGTCCTGAGTCGATTGCATGGCGGGAAAATAGGGGCGCGCTGGGAAAGCAATCCAGCAAAAAAGGCCGACTACTAGCCGAGCGCTTGATCGTGGCCTGCGGAACAAAGCTACAAGCTCAGGTTCTTAGGTTTTAAGCCGATCTATTGAACCAGTTGGCGGCAATCGGGAAACCGACTGCCAATCAAACTACTTATCAAACATGAACGAAACGAACGAATTGACTGAATCGAGCTGGATGTGGGGAGCTGTTTGGGTTTTCTACGCGCTGTTCTACGGTCGTTATTTCACGCACGTGGCGAAACGGCTGAAACCGAAATTAGAACTAGTGGAGGTGCAGGGCTCGCCGGAGCGTCTGGCTCGCAAGAGCCTATGGTGTAAGCGCTTCGCGTTTTTTCTGACGATCCCAACCGTGCTTGAGCTGATTCGTCCGACGGATTTTACAGGAGGTCTAATAACAATGGCTCCTTGCGTGTTCGGCATTTGGGTAATGCACGCGGTTTGGAGCGAAGTCTTCCGTTCGAAGATTCCCAAAGCGGAATCGGAAGCGGCTAAGTTTCGGGAACGCTCTTGATTGAATTTCAAAGCAAAACGGCTGCCATTTTCGGCAGCCGTTTTTTTTGTTTCTGAAACTAACCTCGCTTGGAAACTTCGATCACGTCGTGAGGCGCGGATTCCTTCATGCCTGCTGAAGAAATCTTCACGAAGCGCGCCTTGGCTTTTAGCTCTGGGATCGTGGCGGCTCCCAGGTAGCCCATCCCCGCTTGTATGCCGCCTGCCATTTGGGCGAGCGTTTCGGCGACGGTGCCTTGGACTTCTTTCATGCCTTCGATGCCTTCGGCGGTGAGCTTGCGAGTGGTGTCCTTCTTGTCCTGGCCGTAGCGGGAGGCGGAGCCTTTCTCCATGGCGCTGAGGCTCCCCATGCCGCGGTACTGCTTGTAGAGCTTGCCGTTGATCTCGATTATTTCTCCTGGGGCTTCGCGGCAGCCGGCGAGCATGCCGCCGAGGATGACGGCGTCGGAAAGGGTGAGGGCTTTGACCATATCTCCTGATTTGGTAATGCCGCCGTCGGCGATGATGCGGACTCCTTTTTTCTTGGCGCCTTGAGCGGCCACGTAGAGGGCGGTGAGTTGGGGAATGCCGACTCCGGCGACGATGCGGGTGGTGCAAATGGATCCGGGACCTTGGCCGATCTTGATGGCGCTGGCTCCGCAGTCGGCGAGGTACTCGACGCCGCTGGCGGAGGTGACGTTTCCGGCGATGATGGTGAGATCTGGAAATTGTTCGCGAACGAATTTGACGGTTTCGCCGACGCCCGAGCTGTGTCCGTGGGCGGTGGATACGGCGACGGCATCGACTTTCTCGGCGACGAGGTTTCCGACGTGTTCCGCGATGGCGTCGTGGTCGAGAGTGCCGTCCTGCTTGCGAATGGCGGAGATTGCGGCGCCGACCGCGAGGCGGAAGTCCGAATCTCGAGCCGGCTTGAGCACGGACTGGGATTCGGAGGTAATGCGTTCGATGTCGGAGAGCGAGACGAGCCCCTTCAGGTACATGTCGTCGTCGACCACGAGAAGCTTGTTGATGCCGATGTGCTTGCTGAAGAACTTGTCTGCCACCGTGATGGGGTCGTGCAGGACATCCTTCTGGTTCATGGTGTGGACGGTGTCGGCCGGATCCATGGCTTCCTTCAGGGTGAGATGACGGTAGCGGTCCTTGACGACGCGGCTGCTGAGGAGGCCTGCTAGGCGGCCGTTTTCGTCGACTACGGGGAAGGTGCGGAACTTGTAGCCCTTTTCCTCGATGAGCTCGAGCACGTCTCCGATGCAGAGGTGATTGGGGATGGTGATCGGGTTGGGCAGGAGGCCATTTATGTGGTACTTGACGCGAGTGACCTGGGAGACTTGCTCCTTGTAGGGCATGTTGTAGTGGATGATTCCCATGCCGCCGGAGAGGGCCATATGGATCGCCATCTCGTACTCGGTGACCGTGTCCATATCCGAGGAGAGGATTGGCAGGTTGAGCTTGAGTTCGTCAGAGAGACTTGTACCTAGCGATGCGTTGCGCGGGAGGATCTCGGTGTAGTTGGTCGCCAACGACACGTCGTCGTAGGTAAGCGCGTTATCTCTCTGGGCGGTGAAGAACTCATCGCTGCCGAGATAGTAGTTGTTCTCGTTGAAGTCGTTTGAACTCAGGCTGGCCATAGTCCGGATTAGGGAGACATTTCGGACGAATCAAGAATTTTGGGAAACTTGACTGAAAAATTTTGCTCTGCTCGAGGGGAAGCACCCTAATCCGGCACACGATGCATCGCTTCCAGTACAAGGCTTATCGGCGCTCTTTCGCCGGCACTTTCGCCAACGCTCGAGAGAGCTTCGCCAAGAGGGAGGGATTGATGATCCGGCTTGAGGACAGGGATGGGCGCGTGGGCTTTGGCGAGGTGGCTCCCATTGTGAGCTTTGGCTCGGAGAGTTTTGCGTCTGCGTTTTCGGTGGCGGAATCGCTTGGCGAGCAGGTCGCGTTTGAGCGGGTCTTGCCGGAATTGGCAGGGTACCCATGCCTTCGGTGGGCTTGTGAGTCGGCGCTCGATATGATCGCGAGGGAAGGGGTGTGGGAGGAGCTTGAGAAGCCGTGGCCGATTTGCGGCTTGGTGGCTGATCTGGGGGATTTGGCGTCGGTTGAGGAAAAGTTGGGCATGCACTATCAGTGCCTTAAGTTTAAGATCGGAAAGAAGAGCTTGATCGAAGAATTGAAGGCTCTCGATCGGGTGATCGAATTGAGCGAAGGAAAAGTCCAGATCCGTCTCGACGCGAACGGGACGCTCGACATGCGGACGGCGATCGGTTGGCTGGAGCGAGTTGCGGGGCTTCCGGTGGAGTTCATCGAGCAGCCTTTGCCCGTTGGGGCGGAGGTAGAGATGAGGCGGTTGAGCGCGGATTTTCCGACTCTTTTGGCTTTGGACGAGTCGGTGGATTCCGTTGACGATCTCAAGCGCTGGCGCGATCAGCAGTGGCCAGGCTTGTACGTGATCAAGCCTTCGCTTTCTGGGAGTCTCTTGGCGCTTGGCGAGGAGTTGAGCGGCGGGGCGGGTGACTGTGTTTTTTCCTCGTCGCTCGAAACGAAGATCGGCGAGTCGAACGCAATTGGCTTCGCAATTCGACAGTCTGGACATGGGCGAGCGCTTGGTTTTGGCGTGGAGCGCCTTTTTGCCGACAGGAATGTAGGGCTGGAGCTAGGTCCTTTCTTGCAGAAGGGTGGCTTAGCGAGTAGCGATGATCTCGAAAGCTTGTGGAACCTGACTTAGATAGACTTTTTGACTTTGAATCGCACGGCGGGCTGTTTCCCCAATTTGGGGGCGTCTGGGATTCGGTTTATGACGCTGCTCATGAAATTGCCGACCTCGTAAGAGCAAGCGGCTCGGGCCGAAAGCGCGTGGCAATCGTAACGACGCATTCATTGAGTTTTGCGGCTTTGTTTCTGGCGTTCTCGCGAGAGGAGGTAGACCTCTTTCTTTTCAATCCGACATGGGGTAGGACGGAAATGGATACGGGACGACGTTTGGCGGACTGTCATTTCGAGATTCAGGATAAGGGCCCGGGAGAGTTTTTCCATGTCCGAAATCCGTCCGCCCCTGCTGGGAAGAGTGTGGAGATGCGAGTGAACAAGCTGCGGGTGATGATCCCGACTGGAGGGAGCTCGGGACGTATCCGGTTTGCTATCCATGATTGGAGTACGCTTGCGGCGGCGACTTATGGATTTCAGCAACATTTGTCTTGCGAACGCATGGCAGGTCACTGCGTGCTGCCCTTGTATCATGTTAGTGGATTCATGCAGTTAGTGCGGGCTTTGTTGACAATGGGCAGCGTCGTTTTTGGGCGAATTGATACCTTTGCTCAAGGGCATGACCTGTTGGGGGCTGAGAAGAAGGAGGTTCGGTTTTTATCGCTTGTGGCCACGCAGTTGGAGCGCTTGCTTCAGGACGAAGCGAATGTCGAGCGCTTGCGGGAGTATCGGGCAGTGTTTATAGGTGGCGGTCCGGCATCGGTGGGATTGCTGGAGAAGGCTCGGATACTACGGCTGCCGCTGGCGCCTACTTATGGAATGACGGAGACGGGGGCTCAGGTGGCGACGCTTTCTCCAGATCAATTTCTAGCGGGCGAAACTCATTTTGGCAGAGCCTTGCCTCACGTCCGGATAGATATTGTTGATGAAGAGGCGAGCAGTGAGTTGTTGCCTACGGGACAGGTGGGCCTGATAAGGATTTTAGGAACGTCCTTGTTTCGCGGATACTATGATGACGGAGATTCGAAGCCAAGCCAATCTATCTTGACCTCGGATCTGGGGCATCTCGACGATGCAGGGCATCTCTCGGTTTTAGGGAGAGCGGATCGCGTGGTTATCACCGGCGGCGAGAAGGTGAATCTTCGCGAAATCGAGTTCGTTTTCGAGGGAAGCGGCATGGTGCGAGATGTATTCGCCTTTGGCGTTGCGGATCGCGAGTGGGGAGAGCTGCTGTCGATCGCCTATGTTCCGCAAGACTCGGGAATCGGCGAGGGAGCTCTTAAGGAGTTGATCGGAAAGGAACTATCCAACTATAAGATGCCCAAGAAATGGATACGATTAGATCGGATTCCTAGAAATGAGGCAGGCAAGCCATTGTTGCGGGAAATCGAGTCTAGCGTGAATGTGTAAATAATTTTGATGAATAAGAGCGATATTGCGGATGTATTGAATGAGATAGCGACGCTTCTCGAAATCAAAGGTGAGAATCCTTTTAAAATTCGAGCCTATCAGAATGGCGCTCGCAAGCTGGAGACCTTGGAAGAGGATCTAGGTCAACTCGTTAGCGAGGGAAAGCTCAAGGAGGTCGCTGGGTTTGGGGATGCTTTGGTGCAGAAGATCACCGAGTTGCACGAAACGGGGAAGCTGGAGTTTTTCGAGAAACTGAAAGCTTCGGTTGAGCCTGGTCTTGTATCCATGCTTGAGATACCGGGCCTCGGCGCGAAGAAGATCAAGGCGATGCATAAGGAGTTGGGAGTTGACTCGATCGATGCCCTCAAGGCGGCTTGCGAGCGTGGCGATGTGGCGGGTCTGAAAGGGTTTGGGAAAAAGACGGAGGAGAAGATCCTGCTTGGCATCGAAAATCGGGCTGCGTATGGAAAGCGTCACCTTTGGTGGGACGCGTACGAAGTGGCCAAGCCGATTTTAGCGGGTTTGCAGGCTTTGCCGCAGGTCGTTTCGGCGTCTCATGCTGGGAGCTTGCGGAGAAAGCGCGAGACGGTGGGGGATTTGGACTTTATCGTTGGTTCGGACGACCCGAAGCCGATTATGGATTGGTTCGTTGCTCAGGAGGGAGTGAAGGAGGTCACCGCTCAGGGAGAGACGAAGTCGAGCGTACGCTTTGAGAGTGGTCTGCAGGCTGATCTTCGTGTGGTGCCGCCGGGGCAGTTTACCTTTGCTCAGCATCATTTTACGGGCTCGAAGGATCATAACGTTTCGATGCGGCAGAGGGCTTTGGCTCGCGGACTGAGCTTGAGCGAATGGGGTCTGAAGCCGGTGGACGACGAAGATTTTTCGAATAGCAAGGTCGCCTCTAACGAGGAGGAGTTGTTCGCGCTGTTAGATCTTGAATACATTCCCCCGGAACTGCGCGAGGGTGCGGGAGAGTTGGAGGCGGCGGAAAAGCGAAAAATGCCGAACTTGCTCGAGGAGTCGTCGATTCGCGGCGTATTTCATAATCATACGACAGCTTCGGACGGTCGTTGCTCACTTGAGGAGATGACAGAGGCTGCTCAGTCTAAAGGATGGGAATACTGGGGAACGGCTGACCACTCAAAAGCAAGTTTTCAGGCGAATGGCTTGGATGACGAACGGGTACTGCGACAAATCGAAGCGATAGAGGCTTTGAATGCCTCGAAGCAATTTTCCACTTATGTTTTCGCAGGTGTCGAATGCGATATTTTGGGAGATGGAGCTTTGGATCTGGAGGAGAGCACTTTGATGCAACTCGACTACGTCGTTGCGTCCGTGCATATTTCGATGACTCAGACCGAGGATGAGATGACGAAACGGCTGATTCGCGCGATCGAGCATCCTGCCACCACGATGCTCGGGCATTTGACTGGTCGCATCCTGTTGCGGCGCGAGGGTTACAAGGTTGATGTATCCAAAATTGTAGACGCTGCGATTGCGAATGATGTGATCATCGAGATTAACGCGAATCCGAGGCGGCTCGATATGGATTGGCGGTTTTGGCGCCGAGCGGCCGAGAAGGGTTTATTGACGAGTATCAATCCGGACGCTCATCGGGCGGAGCATTTCGATTTCGTAAGCGCGGGAGTCAATACGGCTCGTAAAGGTTGGCTGGGGGAAGTGAATGTCTTTAATACGGGCAGCTTGGAGGAGATCCGAAAAGCGTTCGCGAAGAAACGGACGGGGTTAAAGCGGCTGCAGGGCTAGGATTAGTTTGTACAGAGTATTTGGATACTTCACCGAACTTACTCTTCCATATCTGTTATGAGCATGATTTGCAGTTCAAGGTAGTCGGAAACTATTCTGCAGCGTTTGACGAGATCTATGGCTTCAAGAGTGTTCTGCATCATGGTCGAGCTTGTGCAATACGTTTGCATAATGAAGTGGATCAGCGTTTCAAGGTCGTCGATTGTGTGGCAGGCTCGGGATGCTTCGTCGTCGCTTCGACCGAGGAGTTCGTTAACGGTATCGATCTTTTCTAATATTTTTGCCATCAGCTCGTCCTGGAGCTCTCCCTCTGGACGGTTGAGGGTCGGGAGGCGCGATATTCTTATTTTCGGATAGGGATACTCTTGGGAGATGCCTTCGATTTTTACTCGCTCGGTACCTTCGAGCATGAGGATGGAAGTGCCGTTGGGATTTTGGGAGCTCATTCGAATCAGTCCAACAGTGGCTACGTCGTGCAGACGCAGGATTTCCTCCGGGAAAGGGAGCTCCTCGTCGTTTCGCTGTTTTGCTACGGCGAACATTCGCTCGCCATTGAGCGAACCGGCAAGCATCTCGCGGTATCGCTCTTCGAATATGCGAAGGGGCATAACGGTTTTGGGGAGGAGGACCGCCTCTGGCAGGATCATCGCTGGAATTTCTTGCGGCAAAATCATGACTATATGTGAGTGGCCAGTCGGCCGCATGTTTCCGGTTTGCTTAAGGTTTTGTGATTCGAGATTTGTGTGACAAGCGGCGTGTCTAGTGTCCCACAATCGGCAAATGTGAGACACGAACTGTGACATCTTGACTGGGGAAACGCGAATTTTAGATACGAAAAATAGGGATTTTTTTGTGTAAGTTATTGTTAATGAGATGATAGTAAGATCAAGGATTGCTCTGGTACACGGATTGCTGATGCGTCGGCATGGGACGTGTATTAGGCATAGATCTTGGAACAACTAATTCCTGCATGGCAGTTATGGATGGCGACGAGCCAGTCGTGGTGCCGAATGCGGAAGGCGCGCGTACGACTCCGTCGATCGTTGCGTTTAGCAAGACCGGTGAGCGGCTCGTGGGCCAGGCGGCGAAACGCCAGGCTATCACGAACCCGAAGAACACCATCTTTTCAGCCAAGCGTATGATTGGCCGCAAGTACGACGAAATTAGCGAAGAGGCTGCTGGGCTTCCTTACAATATTGTCGGAGCGGATAATGGTGACGCTTACATCGAGTGTCAGGTCGGCGACAAGAATGAGAAATTTGCTCCTCAGCAGATTGCTTCGTTTGTTTTGGCCAAGCTGAAGGCGGACGCGGAAGCCTACCTTGGCGAGAGCATTACGGAAGCAGTCATCACTGTACCGGCTTACTTCAACGACAGCCAACGCCAGGCGACAAAGGATGCGGGCAAGATCGCTGGCTTGAATGTGCTTCGCATAATCAACGAGCCAACCGCGGCCTCGCTTGCCTACGGACTCGACAAGAAGTCTGAGGAGAAAATTTCGGTCTTCGATCTCGGTGGCGGTACATTTGACGTTTCGATTCTCGAAATCGGCGACGGCGTATTTGAGGTGAAGTCTACCAATGGCGACACGATGCTCGGCGGTGACAACTGGGATGACGCTATCATCAACTGGTTGGTTGAGGAATTTAAGAAGGAGAACGGAATCGATCTTAAGAACGATCCGATGGCTCTCCAACGTCTCAAGGAAGAAGCGGAGAAAGCGAAGATCGCTCTCTCGTCAGCGACAACTTACGACATCAATCTTCCTTTTATCACAGCGGACGCTTCCGGCCCGAAGCACTTGAACATTCAGATGACGCGCTCGAAGCTCGAGCAAATCACTGATCATCTTTTCGCTCGTACGAAGCCACCTTTCCAGAATTGCTTGCGTGACGCGGAGCTTTCATCATCGGAAGTGGACGAGCTCGTTCTCGTCGGCGGTATGACTCGCATGCCTAAGGTTGTGGAAATCGCGACCGAGCTTGCTGGGAAGAAACCGCACCAAGGCGTAAACCCGGACGAAGTTGTAGCGATTGGCGCGGCGATTCAGGGAGCTGTTCTCAAGGGTGACGTACGCGACGTACTCCTCCTCGACGTGACTCCACTCACGCTCGGTATCGAAACTGCAGGTGGCGTATCCACGGCGATGATACCACGCAACACTACGATTCCGGCGAAGAAGTCGCAGACATTCTCCACTTACTCGGACAACCAGCCGTCTGTTGAAATCAAGGTCCTACAGGGCGAGCGCCCGATGGCGACGGATAACAAGGTTCTGGGAACATTTCACTTGGACGGCATCCCACCGGCTCCTCGTGGAACGCCGCAGATCGAAGTGACTTTCGATATCGATGCCAACGGTATCTTGAACGTATCCGCGAAGGATCAAGGCACTGGCAAGGATCAGAAGATCACAATCACTGGTTCCGGCGGTCTTTCCGAGGATGAAGTCGAAAAGATGACCAAGGATGCCGAGCTCCACGCGGAAGAGGATAAGAACCGTAAGGAATCCGTAGAGTCCAAGAACCAGCTCGATTCATCTATTTACCAGATGGAGAAGATGCTCGGTGAGGCTGGCGACAAACTTCCTGCTGACAAGAAAGCTCCTATCGAAGGAGCGATTGCGGAAGGCAAGAAGGCTCTCGAGTCAGGCAATCCGGAGGAGATCAAGAAGGCTCTTGAGACTTTGACTAAGGTCGGAGCGGATCTCTACCAGGCGGCAGCTTCCGCAGCAGGTGCCGGCGATCCCGGAGCAGGCGCTCCACCACCGCAGCCAGAAGGCGAGCAGGCTGGATCGGCAGACTCTGAAAAGAGTGAGCCAAAGCAAGCTGACGTAGTGGACGCGGATTTCGAAGTCGTCGATGACGACAAGAAAAGCTAGTATCCGATTTTTTTGGGACGCACCCAAAGATGGCAGGATGTGAGTGACATCAACGAACCGCGCCCCGTCCTCATTCCTGTAGAGTAGAACGCTCGGTTCGGGCTGCCAGGTTGTCTGTAGAAAATCCAAATCCCCATCATTATCGAAATCAGCGGTAAAGCCGAACACATCTACATCCTCCTTCGCAGACGGAATCCCACCCGCCTCTTGATCAACACCCACAAACGTACCGTCCCCATCATTCCGATACAAAAGATACGGCTGTCCAGAAACAAACAGATCAGGATCCCCGTCCTTGTCATAGTCGCTCCACAAACTTCCATGCGAATGACCGGGCACATCATTCGCGCTCGTCTGAATTGGCAACATGACTCCATCACCGGAATTGCGATATAAAAAATTCACCTCGACCTCTCCGCTCCATAATTCGCAACATACAAATCCAGAAACCCATCCGTATCAAAATCACCCCAGGTGGCGTGATGCGATTCGCCCGCTTTCGAACCCAGTCGCCCTCCCTTATACGCGTAA
>DS990592.1:563918-878654 GCA_000155695.1 Verrucomicrobiia bacterium DG1235
CGTCCCTTCCAATTCGTTAATCAACAGATAACTCTAACAAACGATAACTCAAAAACATGAGCGCATCAACATCAGTGAAAGTAAAACCCCTAGGTGATCGCGTGCTGATCAAGCACATCGAAGAAGACGAGCAAGTTCGTGGTGGCATCTACATCCCGGATTCTGCCAAGGAAAAGCCACAAGAGGCTGAAGTAATCGCGCTTGGCACTGGAGCCAAGGACAGTGATGGCAAGGCAGTTGCCTTCAACGTAAAGGTCGGCGATCGCGTTCTTACCAGCAAGTACGGTGGCACCGAAGTTAAGGTAGACGGCGTCACTTACCTTCTTGTTCGTGAGGATGACATCCTCGGTATTATCGAAGCGTAAGCTCGATATGACTATTAGTAACTAAAAACCAATTACAAAAATATATTATCATGGCTAAGCAATTGCTATTTGATGAAAAGGCACGTCAAGCGGTTCTCCGCGGTGTTGAAACACTCGCTAAGGCGGTAAAGGTAACTCTCGGTCCTAAGGGTCGTAATGTCGTAATCGATAAGAAGTTTGGTTCTCCCACCGTCACGAAGGACGGCGTTACCGTCGCTAAGGAAATCGAGCTTCCAGATCCATACGAAAACATGGGCGCGCAGATGGTTCGCGAAGTCGCATCTAAGACTTCCGACTCTGCTGGCGACGGCACGACCACTGCGACTGTACTCGCCGAGTCTGTCTACCGCGCAGGTCTCAAGAGCGTGACAGCTGGCAGCAACCCGATCTACCTCAAGCGTGGCATCGACAAGGCTGTTGAGGCAGCTGTAGCTGAGCTCACTAAGATCTCCAAGGCGGTCGAGTCTCGCGAAGAAGTTAAGCAGGTTGCCACGGTTTCCGCTAACTGGGACGAAACGATTGGCGATATCATCGCTGACGCTATGGACAAGGTTGGCAAGGACGGCACAATTACTGTCGAAGAAGCCAAGTCTATCGAAACGACCCTCGACGTTGTCGAAGGTATGCAGTTCGACAAGGGCTACCTTTCTCCTTACTTCACAACCGATGCTGAGACTATGGAAGCTGTCCTTGAAGACGCTTACATTCTCATCCACGAGAAGAAGATTTCCAACCTCAACGACCTTCTTCCGCTTCTTCAGACTGTCGCTAAGTCTGGCAAGCCGTTCCTCCTCATCGCTGAGGATATCGAAGGCGAAGCTCTTGCAGCGCTCGTTGTAAACAAGATCCGCGGCACGCTCAACGTTTGCGCGGTTAAGGCTCCTGGCTTCGGCGATCGCCGCAAGGCAATGCTCGAGGACATCGCTGTTCTCACGGGTGGTCGTTGCGTCACCGAAGATCTCGGCATCAAGCTCGAGAACGTTCAGATCAGCGATCTCGGTTCTGCGAAGCGCGTAACGATCGACAAGGAAAGCACAACAATCGTTGAAGGCGCTGGTTCGGCTAACGACATTCAGGGCCGCGTAAAGCAGATCCGTCGTCAGATCGAAGAAACTTCTTCCGACTATGATCGTGAAAAGCTTCAGGAGCGTCTCGCCAAGCTCGCTGGTGGCGTAGCTGTCATCAACGTCGGCGCTGCGACTGAGCCTGACATGAAGGAAAAGAAGGCTCGCGTCGAGGATGCTCTCCATGCGACACGCGCTGCAGTTGAGGAAGGCATCGTCCCAGGTGGTGGTGTTGCTCTCATCCGCGCTGCCAAGGCCATCGATAGTCTTAAGCTCGAAGGTGATGAAGCGATCGGCGCTCAGATCATCAAGACAGCTGTGGCTGGCCCAATCCGTCAGCTCTGCGCGAACGCAGGTGTTGAAGGTTCTGTCGTGGTTAAGGAAATCCTTAGCCAAGAAGGCAACATGGGCTACAACGTCGCTACGGATACTTATGAAGACTTGCTGAAGGCGGGCGTGGTAGACCCAACTAAGGTTACCCGTTCCGCACTTCAGAACGCCGCTTCGATCTCTGGTCTGCTGCTCACTACTGAGTGTATGATCACTGATATCCCAGAAGAAAAGTCAGCCGGCGGTGGCGCTCCAGATATGGGCGGCATGGGCGGTATGGGTGGCATGGGCGGCATGATGTAGTTCATTTCCTAATACACACGTTTTGTACAAAACATTTCAAGCGGCCCTTCGGGGCCGCTTTTTTTGCGTCTGATTACAATCGGTGTCTAGGAATGACGCGCTAGCAATAGTCTGAGTGTGCCGATGACGCCCAGGACCGCTGCCAATTCGACCATTAGATTTGAACTGTCGGGTACAGAGTGTGGAGGAGTGCTAGGGTGGACGGCATAGGATCGAGCAAGTGGAGCGGGCGGGGCGTGCGCCAACTCCTCGCTCATGACTTTGTAGATTCGTATCGATGCGATCGAGAATGAGCCTGCTTGCCCCATAATTACGGAGGCGTTTGAGGGAGCGGCGAAAGTGTTGTTGCGAGCGCTGCCGATTTGTAGGTCTGCATCGATTACAAGGTCGCCCTCACCAAATGAGAGTCCGTAATCTTCGGGTGAGACTTTCATGGAACCGAATCGCTTTTCGGTACGTTCCCATTTGCGGTTTTTTTCGATGTCGAAGATGAACCGTCCTGCGCTTAGTTCGTAGCGACCCAGCCATGATTTCCATTTTCTCGGATTGTAGCCTCCAATTATCCGAGTTTCTGGATCGTAGGGAGCTCTTGCGTGAACGATGGTTACAGTTGGACCAGCCCTGTCGATGGCTCTATGCATGCGTTCAGAGCTCAGGTCTTTGTGCTTCGGATTGCTAGAGTCGTATTCAAAAATTAATTGCAGATGCGAGTCTGATTGAGGCAGCCAAGGTCGGACTACCGCAAGCTGCTCAGACTCAGACATGTCTGACGCGTTTGTGGAGAGTGCCACGGAGCAGAAAAGCGCCGTGTTTACCGTTAACCTTTTTAGTGTTCTCAATACTGAATCCATTTCTTGCTTACAGGCACAATGATACACCTGTAAGTGACTAAATACCAGTGAATTATAGTTTTCACACTAGGTTTACAGAAGTCTCAGGGATTTTGCTGCAAACAGTCTTAGGTACTAGTACTCGATAACGCTCGAGGTTTAAGAAAAACTGATTTCACGTATTAGGTATGTGGTGACGGTGGAGTTGAGGCGATTGAGTATCTAGAGAATACTCCATAGGTCTATACATTATCCAGTTGAAGGATTTAGGACTAGAAACGACTTTGTTATGGAGGCTACCGCTACAGTAGCGTTGACAGTTTTTCCTGGAAACCAGCCAAGCCGATGGCTGAGCCGTTGAGGATGAATAGGGAGTCGTGTTCAGTGGGGTTGATCGTGAAATCTGATTTCGATGCTTCGTAATGTTTCACTGAATACGTTGGATCCATTAGAATGCCCTCTCTACGGGCAATTCGCCCGCAGGCTTTGAGGAGGCTTTGGTTCACTGATCCGAACTTTGGTGACAAGGTAGGGAAGAGAAAGCGGATAGAGAGACGAGGGAGGTCCTTTCGTCCGTTTTCCGCGATAAAGCTCTTCCGAAGCGTGTTGAGGTCTTCTCTGAACCTTTTTTCTGTACCGGCTATCAGCGTGACTACGATTTCTCTTTCGATGCCCTCGCTCTCGCTGAGAAACTCCAGGCCGAGGATCAGTCCGATGGCTCCAAGTCCGGTTCCGCTATCGACATAAATACGTTCAAATTTCACCGAGTGTTCTGCCTCGTTTCGCAGTATATCCTCGGCCAGAGTGAATGTTCCCGGTAGAGCCTCTGGGCCGAAGCAGCCTTCGGCAAGCAGGAAGGATTTGGCGTTGACGCTAGTGTGCTTCTGGAGGTGATCGCGAGCGATCGTATCAACGGAGGACCAGTGGGCTCGAGAAATGGGCACGACTTCTTCCTCGCCGAGAAGCATTTTTAGCAAAAGGGCGTTTCCTCGGAGGGAGTCGTCGGCTGCCTCTCTGATGAAGGCAATCGGTCTTATTCCGTTCTCGCGAAGAAGCTGGGCCAATCCGACGAGATTGTTGGAGTTGGGGCCTCCGATCATGCCGACATTCGTGATTGAGCGCGCTTTGAGGAACGGTATCATGCTCGCGTATTTCCTCATTTTCGACCCGCTGATTCCGGAGCTGAGTTCGTCTTCTCGCTTGATCCATAGATTGCCGTTTGGGTTGCTGGGCAATTTGTGGATGCGTGTTGGTTTTGCGAGGTTCGGGTCTACAAGCGACCGTATAGACTCCGGCAGCTTTTTGTGGGTCATGGCAGTTGATCCAGCTCTTTTTGTAAGGGGGCGCAGTCGAGCGATTGGGACGTGAGCGAGCCTATCTTTTCGGCTATCTGTTCCTTGAATAATTGATACGATTTTGTATCAGGATGGTGGGGACGATGTGTTAGGGCGGCGAGAACAGATTCGATTTCCCCGCATCGTCTGCGGCATGTATCGGTAAGGAAGGTTTCGGAGAAGCATCGCCAAATGTAGTCGGTGGCTTGCTTGCTAGGGTGAGCTAGGTCCTCCTTGTAGAAGCGGTAGTCTCTGAGTTCGTCGATCAGAAGTTCATAGGCGGGAAAATACGATATGTGTTCAAATTCTGTTTCGAGTTGATGAGCGGCGAGCAGCAGATGGGCCTTGCTGAGATTGTTTTCTCGAAGGCCATCTCTGAGGTGACGAACCGGGCTGACGGTTAGGCAAATATCTATGTCCTCGTTTTCTGCGCGGATCAGCTTGATGGCGCGAGCGAGGTGTTTGGAGATTTCCGGGTGTGAGATGAGGGATTTGTTGAAGCGATCGAGCGGTAGTTTATGGTTGTGAGCGACGGCTTGTGGATTGTCTTTTATTTCGTAGACCCATGAGGAGCCCAGCGTGAGGATGAGGAGGCGGCCGGAGAGAAGCTGCTCTCGGAGGCGTATGAGACTTTTGTTGGCTTGGGAAACGCTTTGCTCGCGCTGGGTAGAGGCAAGGGAGCTATGGATCAAAAAATGTCTCCATAGCTCTAGATGTTGGAAAAACTCTTCAGGCTGGAAGAAGCGTTTTTCGAGAGCTCGGATGACTGTTTCCGCCAGGGCGAGTGGGTTGTACAGTGTGCCGAGTGGATTCGTGGTACAGCTGAAGAGTCGTTTTTCGAGTCGCTCGCCGATTTCGTCGGCGAAACAGGAGCCAAGACATGCAATGCGATCTGAATGATCGTATTTGTTCTGTGGGGACGGCAGGCTGACTTTAGTTTGCAGCTTCATCCGTGGCGAATCTCAAACCTGGGGAGCATGCGTTTCTGATGAACGATTCGAAGCTCGTGAACAAGCCCGAAACGTCCCGCACGCATTGCCAGCCAACGGACTGCGTCTATTCTTCCAGGATGAAGCTAATGTGATTATCGCCCACGTCGCGGAGTCTTCCGCTCGAAAGGTTTCCATCATCGAGCAGACGGTCGACGGCGAGGATCGTTTCGTTGCTTGCGGTTGCTCCGTGAATGGAAACGCCAGCTGTGAAACCGAAGGCATTGAAGTCGTAGTCCCAAAGTCCGCCGATCGCGGACGGCTTGGTCCAGGTGCCTTTCAGGAGCAGTTCCTCCATTCCGCTTGGGACTGTAGCCGGATAGCCGTCTTCAGGCCATTCGCCGGCGCCTAGATTGTAAATCTCAAATTTCTCGGCGAAGAGTCGAAAGTCATTAGCGGTGCGGGCCGCTTTGGAGTTTTGCCGGGACTGGATAAAGGTCGGGATGGCGATGGAGGCCATGAGACCTATGATGGTCACGACCACGATGATTTCTACCAGGGTGAATCCTTTTCGGCTAGGCTTTGCGGACTTAGTGCTTGGTGTCATTGTGTAAAAAAGATTCCTGGTTCGCCTTCAGGAACAATGGCCGAGCTAGCGCTTGGGTAGTGATGCCGCATTCCTAGGTTATTCGCTAATCGGTGGTTTTTCACGCCACTGCACCGATTTGCGGATGAACTCTAGATAGTCGTGCGGGAACTGCTTCGGGGGCGTGGAAGCCTACTTGCGCTTTGGGTGGACCCGTGGGTAGGAGCCGCGGTGGTCAAGCGATCTCGGGCGAGAGAATCGGTCTAGTTCGAGGCGGTCACGAGGACGGGGCGAACGAATACACAGTCGGAGAAAGGCAGGAAGAGCTCGATGGAGTCATCTGTTTCCAGGTGGCGAATGGCTCCGTTTTCCGTTTCGATCGGCGACCAGTTTTGCATGTCGGAGCTGCACTCGAAGCCGATGTCGTATCCGAGAGCGGAGGCTGGGATGGTACCTTCGAGTTGTGCTTTGTCGTGACGGTAGAGCACGCCGCGTACACCGTTTTCCGAAGTTGGTGTCATGGAGTTCCAATCGAATTCGAGCACAGGGTTGAGAACGACTTCTCGGCTGAATGATGCTTGTGTTTCGAGGCTGGCCGATATTTGGCCGCGGTTGTTGATGGACTTAGGCGTGATGCGGCAGTCGAGAGAATCGACTCCCTCGGGGAGGATGCCGGCGAGCTTTTGTTCGAGGTGTGGCATCAGGTCGATCGTGCCGGTGTCTTCCGACCAGAGGATGGGGGAAAATCCAGAATGCCCATCGCTGTCGCGCATTTCTGCAGTGCCAGCCACGATGTCCTTATCGTTGAGAGCGTACGCTCGGATGGCTCCAGCGGAGTCGCTGGGTGCGGGAATGAAGTGGCCAGCGCGTTTTGCGAGGTCGTAGAGGTAGGCGCCTTGGTCGAGCTCGCCGACCATCTTTTCGTGACGATTGATATCGCGGGCGGTGGAGTGAGTCGCTTGGAAGAAATCCGCGTCGAAGTCCTCTAGATCGACGGACCCAGCGTTGGGTTCGAAGAGGAATGCGCGTTCTGTGTAGTGAGCGGCGGAATCTAGGAAGAGACGGTAGGTGCCAACTACGTTGCCGGATTCGCTGATGGCTTTTGGCGTGGTGACGCTGTGAGTCTCGATGGTATCGAGGGCTGGGATGTCGATACGACCCGTTTCGAAGGACCAAGCAAAGGCGGAGTTCCCGACGATATCCTCACCTGCGAAGTTTTGCGAGGTGCCGATAGCCATCCCGACTTCGTTTATGTCGAAGAGTGAGGTGGAACCAGCTCCGAGCGGTGAGCGGGCTCCGATGTCGTCGAGATCGACGAGTCCGTTTGAGGGGTCCCAGTAGAATGGGAAGGTATCGAAACGTGAGCCATTGTCGTCGCGGACGATATAGGTTTTGGTGCCGACCGCCTGTTGGAATTTGTTGATGGAGGCGGCGCCGATGCGCGAGAGGGATGCGGGGTAGTCGGTGTTGGCGTTGACGACGTTGGTGGTTGCTCCGTCTTTCCATACCGCGAAGGTAGCGACGCGATTGAGCAGTGTTTCGCCGTTTTCGTTGATTTCGTTTCCGCGAGTTCCGGCGCGGTTAATTTGCGAGCCGAAGACTTCGGGCACTACGAGTTCGTAGCGGATCTGGGCGTTGAGGGAAAATGGCAGGCTGAAGCTGGCCATCGCCGCGAGGGCAAGGGATTTGATAACTGGATTCGAAAGTAAGTGACGCATGATTTTTTCTCCTAAGCAGTGCGGGATAAGCGGTCCCGCGACAGTCATTTTGCAGGAGCTGCGCCAGTATTTTTAAGAGCGGTTTCGAACTTTGTAAGGATCTGGAAAGCAATGAATTATGGGCTGATGAGTAATTGCGTTCATTTTGAGAACCGACTGTTTCGCTGTAAGGGCTAACAGACAGTTTCTGGAAAATTTTCCATGTTTGAGTTTGGAAGTGACTCGTATCTAAGGGGCAAGGATGCATTTTGTGGCCTACTATGAACTCTGTAGATTTTTCCGGGACTAGGAAGTGTCCTTCGAAGGTTGTTTGCATCGGGCGTAATTACGTGGCCCACATTTCAGAGCTTGGGAATGTGAAGCCCGATCAGATGGTTATTTTCTTCAAGCCGAATGCGGCGATATCTGATGACTTGCATGCGACCCATGAGGAGCCGTTGCAGTACGAGGGGGAAATCTCCTTCGGGCTGGTGGGAGGAGAGTTTCGCTATGTGGGATTTGGGATCGATCTCACTAAGCGAGGGCTGCAATCGACTTTGATCGAGAAGAGTCTTCCTTGGGAGCGGTGTAAATCGTTCAAGGGGTCTGCGGTGTTCAGCGGCTTCGTCCCTCTGGAAGGAAAGGTCGATGAGCTCGAGGTGGAGCTCTTGATAGATGGCGTGAGGGCTCAATGTGGATCTGTCGCCGAGATGATCAACAAGCCAGCGGATGTTTTGGAGGAGATTAAAACGTTCACCGACTTGGAGGACTACGATATCGTGATGAGCGGCACTCCGAAGGGAGTCGGTTTCGTAAAGGCGGGATCGCTTTACGAGGGAGTTATTCGGAAAAATGGCGTTGAGTTGGTGCGGTCCAGCTGGCGGGCGCTGACGTAAGCGTGTCGCTTTAGCTTTTCATTGGGGCGCGAAAGCCTGAGACTCTTATCACTATGCGTATTCTCATCGTCGAAGATCAGGCAGACATCTTGAGGCATGTGAAGCGGGCTCTTGAACGGGCGGACCACGAGGTTTCGGTAGCGATTGACGGGCCGGAGGCAGTGGAGGTTGTTAGAGAGCGGCGGTTTGATTTGATCGTGCTTGATTTAAGTCTGCCTGGATTTGACGGAATGGAAGTTATGAAACGTATCAGTCCGATGGATGCGCGGCCGCGGGTCCTGATGTTGACTGCTCGTGGAGAAATCGATGATCGGGTAAAGGGCTTGAACGCCGGAGCGGACGACTACCTGACCAAACCCTTCGACATGAAGGAGCTCTTGGCTCGCGTAGAAGCCTTGGGCCGTCGCGTTTTGCCCGGAGTTGATGACAATATTTTGGAAGCCGGAGATGTAGTGCTCGATGTGATACATAGAGTGGCGACGCGGAACGGTGATCGGATCGAGCTTTCGCCTCGGGAGTTTTCCTTGTTGCAGGTTCTGATTCGGGAACCGGGGCGGACCTTCTCGCGCGGCGAGTTGTTCGAGCGGATTTGGGGGAGGGAGCAGACTTACGAGGCGAAGACTGTGGAGATTTTCGTGATGCGGCTTCGCAAGAAACTGGACGTCCCTGGAAAGCCTTCGGCGATCGAGACTGTCAGAGGAATTGGATACAAATTGGCCAACTAGAATCTGAGAGTGAAGCGCGAGGAGAAGTGAGTTCCCATATCGATGAGGCCCGTCTTGTTGTCACGCAAATCGACTTCTACTTGAAGTTGAGAATAAGCGGAAAGCCGAAGGGTGGCTCCGAGATCGATACGATTTTGGTCCTCACCCCAGGCGACTGAAGCGCCCCACTGGTTTTCCAAGCTTGAAAACCGTTGAGTGTTGAGGCGGGCGGCTATCGAGATTCGCGTGTCTAGTTTGTAGCTAGCTTCGACAAATGCTGAGCTTGAATCAACGTATCCAGTTCCGGGCACGAGAAATTCGCTTTGGAGAAATTCGCTCCAAATTCTGAGGTGCCTCCATTCGAAGGAGGCGTCCACAACAAAAGTTGTTTGCTTGTAACGGGACGGATCCCAAGCTCTGGGAAGCGTGCTTCTCTGCCAAGGGCCGAAGTATGGACCTTCGCTCGCGGAAAGACCTACTGTCCAACGCAGGTCTGGCTTCCAGGCGATTCGAGCTGAATAGCTTGGAAAGTCGAAGTCATCGTATCCGAGAGTCCAATACTCTGGACGTGAAGTGAGCGCGGCGTTTTTTATTTCGACGGCCCACTCGAATTTGGATCGTTTCCCAGACGCGGCGAAGCCCGTTGCATAGACGGGTCCCCAGATGATTGGATTGTAGTTGTAGAGCCATTTGTCGGAGACTTCTGTGCCAGGAAAGTCGTAGGTGAAACTGGAGTTGTCGGTAATCCGCGTGACTTGTTCGTAGGCGAGTGGAGCGGATATAAGGGGGTTCTGCCATGGGAGGTGACGGTTTTGCCACTGTCCTACTATGGTTGCAAACTGCCCTGCCTGGAGATTGAGAGAGTCGTCACCAAAGGGTGAATACCTAATGAAATATTCGTCGAGACGGAATTCGCGGTCACCGTTCGAGGGATCAAAGCCGTTGTCGATTCTGGCTTGGCCGAATGCATAGATTTTTTTGCCCGCTTGAATGTCTAGGAATAGGATGGCTCGCGGCTGAAGGTGCGCGTTGTCGGTTGTGTCGATTAAGCTCGGCGGCGATCCTTCGAAGCTGTGGTATTCAAGGTCAAGTGTGCCACTTAAGCGGGCTCTCCAGAACGAGTCCGCGCTCGACTTAGCGAAATGAGAGCGAAGGTTGTCCATCCAAATGTCGAAGGCTTCGCTGGACCAGAGCGTTTGTGATAGCGCGAGAAAGCCAAGAAGGGTGAGGGTGGACTTCATGGAATAAGGACTAGTCGGCAGGCTGGGGAGTGGCAAGTTGTAGATCGAGCTGAAAGTCCGTCCAGTCATGCTTCGATACGAGCAAGCTTAGTTGGCCGCCGTGGAGAAGGGCGAGCTCGTGAGCCAGGTTTAGGCCGAGACCGTATCCTTGCACGTTTTCGCCAGCAGATCCTCGATGGAAGCGTTCGAAGATGTGCGCTTGGGCATCTGGTGGTATTGACTTGCCGGTGTTTCCGATGGTCAGAGAGACGCGGTCTTTCGTAGTTGTCGCGGAAATCAGGATACGCCCGTTTGGGCGATTGTATTTTTGGGCGTTTTCGATGAGGTTCTGAAGAATGAGTATGGTGTAGCCGCGTTCCCCGAGAATTTCTAGATCCGGACTTAGGTCTATCTTGATATCGAGTGATGCGGCTGCTGGCAGTATGCTTAAGTCGTCGACGAGCTCTTCGAGCATAAGCCTTAGTTTTGTGGGGGTGAGCTTAAGGGAGAGTTGACCGGCATCGAGTCTTGAGAGGAGAAGCAAGTCATCGATCACCGCGGAGAGTCTTCCTGTCTGGCGAATCATGTCGTGCGTTTCGGATCGGTTTGCTGGCGAAAGAGAATCGTCTTCTAGCAAGGATTGTAGTCCTGCTTTCAATACGGTTACTGGTGTTTTAAGCTGATGGGAGGCATCTGCGGAAAATCGGGCGGCGCGTTTAAGCTCCTTGCTGGTCTTGTCAAGTTGGTACTCGGCTTGAACGCGGCTTGCCTCTTCCGAAGCGCCAGCTCTGGCCATTTCCTCTACTGGGCGGCTAATGCGTTGAGCGGCCCAGTGGCTGAGGCCGAAGCCGAAGAGGAGCAGCAGGGCTGCACTGGAGAGAATGTCTACGGTGGCTTTGGATTGTTCGCTCTCCAGTTCTTGGGTAGACGCTAATGTGTATTCCCAAAGTTCAATCTTTTCGTTTGATCCTGGGAGTCGTCGCGATGCGAGCCTGTAGGCATGGTCTTCGATTTCGAGCGCATGTATCTGCGTCGAGTGCAGTTGTTTTGAAAGCGAAGTTTCCAGCTGCTTGGAGTATTGCGCGGGAAGGGAGCTATAGACGAGCGAGCCGTTTAGCGAAAGGCAGTGATATAGATTCCTTGAATTTGAAGTGGGTGGGGTGAGTAATGGGAATCCCACTACGAGCGAGGATATGGGATTCACGGCTTCGGATGAGTGAATCGGTATTGTATAGAGTTCGATGACTCCGTTGCTCGATGTTTCGAGGGAGGTTTGGAGATAGCGGAGGTCTGGAGAGTTTGAAGCTTCGCTGGAGGCTAGGATTTCTTCGGCGTCGGTTGGAACCTCTCCTGCGAGGCTTGAGGCGATGGGTTTGATAAGGCGCCCATCTGCGTCGAGAAAACGGTAGAATAAAGCATGAAGGTGAGCACCCGGAAGCGTGGAGCGAGGCTTGTAGATGATACTTAGTTCGTCTTTGGCGCTGAGGTATAGAAGGTCTAGGGCGTCATCTTCTAGCGCCGCGCGGATTCTTGGTTTTCGCGCGAGAGACTCGCAAATTTCCGTGAGGACGAGCTGACGCATTTTACGGGCTTCGTCTGTGGCGCGAGCTTCCTCCTCGATGTTGGCGCGAAAGGTTTCGTTTGCCAGAGTCGAGAGATAGCTGTGGCTGGCGAGTATTCCGAGTCCTGTTAGGACACAGAGGGCGATGACGATTCGCAAAAAAATGCGTGCTCGAAATTGAGACGCTTCAGCTTTCCAGGAATGTTTTTCGGTATTCAATCGAAGGATACTGAGATTTCTGTTTCGTCGTCGATCGTGATTGCTTTTTCGAAGGTCGTCTTGGTATCGACCCAAGCTTTCAAGGTATATTCGCCTTTCGGAATGTCGGCTAGGGTAAAGCTGCCTTCAGTATCGCTGGAGGTGAAATAAGGCGTTTCGAGAACTAGAATAACGGCTTTCATGTGTTCATGCACGTCGCAGCGGAGGATGATTTGTCCAGGCTTGTTGAAGGTCTGTGTTGGGACAGGTTTTTCATCTGGCATGTACCTACCGAGATCGAAGCGCTTGGCTTTTGAGTAGGAGAACACGTTGTGGTACTCTTCGTCGTGATTTGGAAAGGCGACCGTGGTTCCGACTTGAATCGGAAGTAGTGCTGGTTCGAATACGAAGTTCTCTTGAGAGATTTCAGCGTTTGCTGTTGGAGTGGCGGAATCTGATGTGCTGGCTCCCTCAAGCCAGACGATTGCGATCGGAGGAGAAGGGGTGAGTGTGCTGCCGTCGGAAACCATGTTGTAGCGTTTGGCGATCACGTCAGTGGGTGGAGGCGGGGGAAGCGAAACTGTGCCGGACACGGTGGCTTGAGCGGATAGCTCGGCTAGTGGGGAAAAGGTCAAACATACGGCAAGGGCGAGAAGTCGGTGAGCGGAGTTCATAGGGGTGCTGGCTTTGCTGAAGAGTTTTGGGGCAGGGGTTGAGCGGTCAACAGCAATTGGGTAACAAGGGTGTTGGCGAATTCGCCTTTCCAACAAGATTGTTACTGAAAGACGTTTGGCTTATGGGGGCTGGGATGGCTTTGTGTGGTCACTTTCGGAATAGGCCGAGGGTACTAGATTCAAACGTTAATTGGGGATACGGAGATTCTAGTTTCACACGCAAATACACACACACGGGCCCGGGCGAGAAATCGCCTGGGTTTTGCGTTATTGAGCGATTCGCTCGACCATGGGAGAGATCAGTGGCTCGAGGCCGAGATTGAGAGCTTCGTAGCCTCTGCGGGTGAGGTGCAGGGTGTCGCGCGAGTACTCGGGCTTGATATATTTTCCCTCGCGAAGGATGGCGTCGCAATCGACAGGGGTCACTTTCGGGTATTCGAAGGCGAGAAGTCTTTGGTTAACGTGGTCGATGGATTCGTTGACTTCGTCCGACCAGAGTGGCTTGCGGAGGAATTCGATGGGCCCGGGCGGGAAGATGGTAGTTAGAATGACTTCGATTCCATTGTCGCTAAGCGTCTTGGCGATCTGCGTAATATTGTCGTAGGTCTGCTCGATAGTCTTGTTTTTGGTGCCGGGCAGTACGGCCATGGTTTTCAGGTCGTTGTCTCCCATCTGCAGTATCACGATATCAGGATCGAGGGAAAGGACGTCGGACTCGAGGCGGCGGAGTATCTGCGGAGTGGTTTCGCCTCCGATGCCGCGATTGACGATCTCTATGTCGCCCCAGTTTTTCGGGTGCTTGGATCGCCACATGCCGCATCTCGACTCGCCGAAGATAATCAGACGCGGCTTCGTCTTTTTGGCGGCTCGAATTTGGGCGTTCTTTTCTGCGTAAAGATCGCTTACGGGTTCGATGCGGACTTCTGCTTCCCGGGCGTAGAAGAGGGTCGCCTTTTTGAAGAGATAGTAATTGCCGACCAATGATGCAGCGAGGGCTCCCGTCAAGAAGAGGTACGCGAAGATGTGGAGGATTTTTTTATTTGTTCCGCTCATAGTTGCTAGGGAGGCGTGACGCGTGGCGTCGGGGAGCGGATCAGTTGTCAGCGCTCCAGATATTCGAAGGAGTCAAAATCCGCATGAAAGCGCTGTCCAGTTAGATCTTGAGCAGCGATTCCTACGAAGGCGCCGGTGAATCCGAGCGTGAAGTAGTCGTCGGAGAGAATGGTGCTATCGAAACTAGAGCCTATTTCGCGCCAGTCTTTGCCATCGAGAGAGTAGCTAAACTGAAGCTGTTCTTCATTTATGGATACGCTTAGGTGAACAGGTCCTTCGGCTGGCAGGGGAGTTTCGAATTCAGGAATATCTCCGGTTTCGCCGGCGTCTGTGCGGATGATGCCTAGATGCCTTCCGAGCTTTTCGTCGTGAGAAATTCTGAGGTAATAGTGGTTCTTGGTGTCGTAGTAGGCGACGAGCCCAGCCATTTGCTTGAAGCTGCTCGGATTGAAGTCCACGCAGGTGGTGGTTTGCGTATTGAAGGCTTGGACACGGCGGGCGAGGAGGCTTTGGCGGAAGTTGCTGGTGGTTGGCTCTTCTCCGTAAAGGCGTAGCCAGCTTGGCCTCGCTTCCAAGCTGAGCCACTCTGCGGAGATGGGGCGTCGGAGGCTTTGGAAGTGGATGTCGAGTTCGGTGGTGTCGAAGTCGATTTTCGCGGATCGGCTCGCGGGTTCGGATGTCGGCTGAAACTCGGAGTTGTCTACTTCTACGGCTGGGACTCTGCCGCCTTGGACCAGTCGCGGCCAGCCTTCGTCGTTCCACTCGAATTTCTGTATAGCGGTTTCGCGGCCGAGAACGCAGCGTTTTTCGTGAAGAGGACGGCCGCAAAGGTGAACGGCGTACCACGTGCCGAACTGGGTTTCTACGAGCGAGGCGTGTCCCGCCTTTTGGAGGGGGGCGTCTTCGTCGTAGCGAGAGGATATGAAGGGGTTGAAGGGGTCGACTTCGTAGGGTCCGTCGATTGTTTTTGAGCGGGCGATGGTGACGGCGTGCTCGTAGCCCGTGCCGCCCTCCGCGACGAGGAGGTAGTACCAGCCGTCCTTTTTGTAGAGGTGGGGACCTTCGGTGAGCTTGAGGTCGGTTCCTTTGAAGATCTCTTTTCGTTCTCCGACGAGCTTTCCGGATATGGGATCGAATTCCTGGAGGAGTGTCCCCGAAAACTGGTTACGATCTACGCGATGATCCCAGATCATGCTGAGGTACCATTTGCGTCCGTCGTCGTCGTGGAAGAGAGATGCGTCGAAGCCGCTCGAGTCGAGGTAGGTGGGTTCCGACCAGGGACCGGTGACGGAGGGGGCGGTTACGAGATAGTTGTGCGTTACCTTGTAGCGGGTGTTGTTCCACTGTTTGACGTCGGTGTAGATGAGATAAAAGAGCCCGTCGCAATAACTGAGACAGGGGGCCCAGATACCGCCGGAATCGGGGTTGCCGATCATGTCGAGCTGACTCGCTCGGTCCAGCGGGCGACCCACGAGCTCCCAATTGGATAGGTCGCGCGAGTGGTGGATATGCACGCCGGGGAACCACTCGAAGGTGGAGGTCGCGATATAGTAGTCCTCGCCAACGCGAACGATGGAGGGGTCGGGATTAAATCCGGGGAGAATGGGGTTTTGTATGCTCATTTTCGGGGTGGGGGAAACGCGGTAGGACGTAGGATTAGAGGCTATGGAGCCGATGGGCGAAATCTTTCGAGGCGAACGTTAAGCGCTACTGGTCCATCGTTTCCTGAATCTTGGGAAGAATCGCCTCGGTCATGAGCTCGTAGCCGTCTGCGGAAGGGTGAAGGAAGTCCCCCATGACGTCTTTCGAAATGGAGCCGTCTTCCTGCAGGAAGGTGTTTCCAATATCCAGAACTTGGACTCCGTCCTCCGCCAAGGTGGCGATCATTTCGTTTACCAAAGTCACGCGAGCGCGGTTTGGACTGTCGGCATTTTCATCGTAAGGAAAAACGCCGAGGATGAGTATTTTCGCCTTCGGGAAAGAGGTTTGCAGTTGAGCGAGGTTTGCTTTCACGCCTGAGAAGACGGCCTGGGGAGAGTCGTTGTTGTGCCCGAAGTTGTTTACTCCGATGAGCATGACGACGAGTTTCGGGTCTAGCTTACCTGTGCTGCCATTCTGGATACGCCAGAGGAGATTCTCCGTCTTGTCGCCGCCGATCCCGAAGTTGGCCGGATTGTACTTTGCGATTTCGCGTTCCCAGGACGGAGCCCATTGGTAGCCTTGAGTGATAGAGTCTCCCACGAAAAGCAGTTGAGCTTCGCCTTTGGCAGCTACTTCGACGTCGTCAGCGTGGGCCCGATACCAGTCAGCGATGGTCATCCAGCTGTATTCGACATTTCGCGGAGTGGGGGTGACGGGGGAGCTGGCGAATGTTGAGCTCGCGACCAGGGAGGTAAGGGCGATAGCGAAGAGTGCGAGAGGTAAGTTTTTCATGTGCAGAGGGATAATCGGCGACCGTTTCGGGTCAATCGCTTTGCGGCTTTGTGAACAATGGAGAGGAAATTTAGGGAAAACTTAACGGGCACTGGCTAGGGGAAGGGGTTGTCGAATCGCGTTGCGCCTCTGATGGCAAAGCGATAAGGCCTGATTCATTTTTTAAATGCTTAGTCCCGAGATAAAGGAATTCATCGCCAAAAATGCGAAGCGCGCCCCGGAGCAGCTCGCCTTACTCGCTGGCAAGTATCCGGAGCTGCCGATGCCGTTTATCGCACAGCAGGTAAAGGGGCGGGCGCGGATGCGTTCGAAATTACCGAGCTGGCATGGGAACGAGGATGTCGTTTTTCCGAAGTCTTTGGCTCTTGAGCAATGTACTTCCGAAGCGGTGGCTCGTTTGCATGGCGAGCTGGCGGGAAGGGGAATAGCGGCTTTCGATATGACAGGCGGTTTTGGGGTGGACGCTCGATTTGTCGCGGAAGGCTTCGATCGTCTTATCTATTGCGAGCGCGACCGGGAGCTGGCGGAAATCGCTGCCTCGAATTTTCAGACTTTCGGTTTGGGCGAAAAGGTTGAGACGGCGTGCGGAGACGGACTGGAGTTGTTGCGAAGTTACGAGGGAGGGCTTGACTTGATTTTCGTAGATCCCGCTAGGCGGGACAGCCGTCAGTTCAAGGTGTCGGAGCTCGAGGGCTGCGAGCCGAATATTTTAGAGATTTGGGATGAGTTGCTGGATCGGGCAGAGAGAGTAGCAGTCAAGGTCTCTCCCGGACTCGACGTTTCAAGCGTGCTGGCGGATCTTTCGGGTATCGAATCGCTCTATGTGATTTCCCTCGAAAACGATTGCAAAGAACTTTTCTTCATTGCTCGGAAGGGATTCGAAGGGGAAGCCCGTATCCATAGCGTGAATATAAGGAAGGATGGTAGTCGCGATGAGCTTTCTTTTCATCTTTCTGAGGAAAAAGAGAGCGATGGCGATTATGCCGCTCCCGGGAAGTACTTATACGAGCCAAACGCTTCGATAATGAAGGCCGGAGCCTTTAAGACTGTATCGGAAAAGTGGGGATTGAGCGCATTGAATCCTCGCACACGGCTTTATGGGTCGGATGAGCTGATAGCGGATTTTCAGGGGCGCGTTTACGAGATTATTGATCAAGTTCCTATTGGGGCGAAGGAAACGAAGCGACTCTTTCCGAAGAAGAAGGCCAACGTGATCTCTCGCAATAGCGGGATGAGCGCCGAAGAGTTGAGAAAGAAGCTCGGACTTAAGGAAGGGGGCGACCTTTTCGCGATTGGGGCGGCGGTCACAGGTGTGGGAAGGCGCTTGTACGCTTGCAAGTTGGTGCAATCTTAATGGCAGGTATTAGAAAATGGATACAGACGAAGAAAAGGAGTTTGCCTGGGCGAGGGAGGAAATGGGAAGTTTGCTCGAAAGAGTTCGCAGCTGCGTGCTTGCGACGGTGTCGAGCTCAGGAAGACCGCTTTCTAGCTATGCCCCTGTATGTAGAGACGGGCGTGGTAGCTTCTTGGTTTATGTCAGCGCCATGGCCAAGCATTACGGCCACCTTCGTAGATCGAGCCTCGCCAGTTTGAGCTTAATTGAAGACGAGAGCGTGGCGGAGAACCTGTTCGCTCGCAAGCGCTTGACCGTGGACTGCTCTGCGAAGCTCGTGAAACGCGAAAGCGACGAGTGGGTCGCTGGCGTCGCCGGGCTCGTGGCGAGGCATGGTAGCACGATGGAGTATTTGCGGGATTTAGTGGACTTCGATCTCTTTTGTCTGACGCCTGAGGAAGGGCGATTGGTGCTCGGATTTGGTAAGGCGTACCGAGTTTTTGGAGACGGACTGAGCGAGATATCCTACCTCGGGGCCGGCGGGCATCGAAGTAAAAGCTAGTCCGCCCGACCGGATTTCTACAAAGTTTAGTCTTCTGCTAGACTAAACTTTGCTAGAGCATGCCGATTCAGGGCGATTCTTCCAAAGTCTTGCTCAATCCTGTAAATCAACCCCTCCCACAAACGAAAACCCCATAAACGATCCTCTGTTATGGCTGCACTAGAAGTTGTATTATTTATTGTATCAGTGGTCGGCGTAATCGCCCTCGGCATTTGGAAAAGCCGGGACGAAGACACGACTGGCGAAAAAGGCGCGACTGATTATTTCCTCGCCGGACGCGGACTCACCTGGTGGCTGGTCGGCTTTTCGCTGATCGCCGCGAATATTTCCACGGAGCAGTTCGTGGGCATGTCTGGTTCTTCCGCTAACTGGCTTGGCATGGCGATCGCTTCCTACGAGTGGATGGCGGCTTTGACGCTGATCGTGGTCGGCTTCTGGTTTTTGCCAAAGTTTCTCAAAGCGGGGCTTTATACGATTCCGGAGTTTTTGGAGTATCGTTTCGACGGCGTGGCTCGCTTGGCGATGGCGATTCCAGCGATCGTGACGCTCGTTTTCGTGACGACTTCGTCGGTTATCTTTTCCGGGGCGAAGTTCGTTTCCGAATACTACAACGATGTGCCCGTCATCAACGACCTTACCACGATGTGCTGGCTCATCGCGGGCTTTGCTGCGGCTTACGTCTTCGTAGGCGGCCTGAAGGCCTGCGCTTGGACTGACTTGATTTGGGGAGTCGCCTTGATTCTCGGGGGCGTGATCGTGATGACTTTCGCTTTCAATCTTCTGGCGGAAAAGCCTGCCGAGGAGCTGATCCTTACCAAGGTGCAAAACTCGAATGCCACTGTAGCGGACCTCGAAGCGGCTGGGGCTTGGGAGCGCTTTATGCTTCTAAACGACGGTGTCGATGGTGAAGCCGTGGCTCGAAACGGACCGAATGGTTCCGGCGGCAAGGTTCACATGGTACGTCCGAAGGAAGATTCCGATATTCCTTGGACGGCGCTTTTGATCGGTCTTTGGATTCCTAATTTCTTCTACTGGGGCCTCAACCAGTACATCGTGCAGCGAACGCTGGGCTCGAAGTCATTGGCCGAGGGGCAGAAGGGTATCGTCCTCGCTGCGTTCCTGAAGCTGATCATCCCTTTCGTGGTAGTGATTCCGGGGATACTCGCGTACAATCTTTTCAGCGGCGACTTGATGAATACGGCAACGGGCGAATTCGACTATGACCGGGCGTTCCCAGTGCTTGTGAGAAATCTCATTAAGCCGACGCCATGGATTTCCTGGTTCGTGCTAGCCGCTCTTTGTGGCGCCGTCATTAGCTCGCTCGCTTCGATGCTGAATTCTGCTTCGACGATTGCCACCATGGATTTGTATTCAAAATTCTCTGGCGAGAAGAATCCGGCGAAGCTGGTCAAGGTTGGCCGCTTCTTCGTAGTGGTCTTCGTCATCCTGGCGGCGATCGTGGCTCCAATGTTGAACGATCTCACCAGCATCTTCGCTTACATTCAGGAGTTCCAGGGCTTCATTTCTCCCGGTATTTTGGCGGTGTTTATCTTCGGATTCTTCTCGCCGCGCACGCCGCGTTATTTTGGCGCCGTGGGCATCGGAACGAATGTCGTGGCCTACGGAGCCTTCAAGTGGTTGCTCGGTCCTTGGATCGTGTCCAACGGCTGGTGGTACGCTGACTCGATGGCATTCCTCGATCGCATGGCGATATGTTTCTTCATCGTTATCCTCGTTGGCGCTATCCTGACAATGATCAGTCCGCTTCCAAAGGCGGTAGTCATGCCGGAAAACAAGGAGATCGAGCTCAAGTCCTCCGGTCCTGCCAAGTTCTGGGGCGGAATGGTCGCTCTCGCGACTTTCGGACTTTACGCGGTCTTCTGGTAGGAGAGTCCAGCTAGAAGACTAGGCTTTTAGGCGGTCCTTTTCGAAGGGCCGCCTTTTTTCTTGCTATGCCATTTAGCAGGGAGGTCATGCTTCCGTTACGAAAGAAAGTATTAGGTATTTCGATACCGATAGCCTATTCGATCGTTATCCTTTCTCTCAATGCCCAAAAGACCGTTCGGATATCACCGTTAACGACCCGAGAAGATGAATCTGCGGGATCTGCACCCTGAAATTTTGCGCAATCCAATGTCTAACGTTAGACATTGGATTGCGCAAATTGGGGGGGAATCATCAATTGGCGGGGAAGAGGTGGATTTGGAGATTTTGGTTTAGGGTTCCTGGTCTTTTGGGATTTCGGCGAAAACCTCCCGCATCTCTTCTTCGATCGCTCGGGGTCGTCCACTTGTACGGTCAATGTATACCCAGTCGGATTCGCCTGAGGCGATGACCGCTTGGTCGCGGGCCCGGATGAACTTGTATTTACGCAGGGCGCTGGCGCGTTTGATGGTGCTTGGCCATGTGTAGACCAAAAGATCGTCTCCTTCAAGGGCCGGCCGGTGGTATTGGATAAAGTGACTGCGGATCACCCAGGTCGAGCCAAGTTCGTCTAGGCGTCTGCCGTCATAGCCGACTGAGCTCGAGTGAGCGTAGGCGACATCCTGCATCCATTGGACGTAGACGACATTGTTTACATGGCCGTTGACGTCGATATGCGGTTTAGAGACTTTGATAGTTTGATTGAAGATTCCTGATTCACTCATGATGCTCTTAAAGAGTTGCACGGAGGCTAGCGCGCGGATTGGCGTTTTCTCAAACTCTCATTTGGGCGAGTTGCGCTCCCGCTCTTTAGTCTTCAGTAAATCGACCCCAGCCAGAGAATGCCCCGTATGATCCGTTTCCTAATCCCTATCCTGGCCCTTTGCGTGGCCGCCTTGCTGAGCTCCTGCTCTAAATCAGAAATCCCTATGAAGGACGATCGTCTTTTTGAACTCCGCGTTTATTATCCGCATCCCGGTAAGCTTGATGCTCTCAACAATCGCTTTCGCGATCATACGCTCGCCATCTTCGAGAAACATGGCATGGAGCATGTCGGTTATTGGCTGACGGAGGAGGATGAGCCGAAGTTGATCTATCTTATCGCTTTCGAAAGCAAGGCGGCCAAGGACAAGGCTTGGAAGGATTTTGTGGATGACCCGGATTGGAAGGCAGCCTATGCCAATTCGATTAAGGACGGGAAGCTAGTGGCTCGGGTTGACAGTACGATGCTTCGGACGACGGATTATTCTCCCGCCATCGTTCAAATTCAGGCGAATCCAGAGCGTCTTTTCGAGCTCCGCACTTACAAGGCGACGGACGGTAACCTTTCCCATCTGGACGCTCGTTTTCGGGACCATACGATAGATCTTTTTGAGAAGCATGGCATGACGAACCTCGTTTATTTTCATGTGGCTGAAGACGAGGAAGGCTCTGAAGACACGCTAATCTATTTGCTCGCTCATAAGTCGCGCAAGGAACGTGACGCTAATTTCGGAGCCTTTGCTAAGGATCCCGCTTGGCAAGAGGCGAGGGCGGCATCGGAAGCCGCTGCAGGGGGTTCTCTTACCCAACCGGATGGCGTTAAGAACGTCTTCCTTCTCCCTGTCGATTATTCCAAGATCAAGTAAGATTTTGTATGAACGTCCTATTTGTTGGAGGCACTGGCATTATCAGCACCGCATGCGTGGAGCTCGCCTTGAAGCGGGGCATGTCGGTGAGTATTCTCAATCGCGGAAACCGTAAGGAGATTTCGGATACGCGATCGCTTGTCGCGGATGTTAACGATTTGGATGCGGCTCGCTCCGTACTAGGATCCGTGATCTGGGATGCGGTGGTGGATTTCACGGCGTTCAGCACGGAAGACATTGATCGGCGAATTGAGCTCTTCGGCGGCAAGACGCGTCAGTACATCTTTATCTCGTCAGCGAGCGCTTACCAGAAACCGATACAGGATTACATCATCACGGAGTCGACGCCTTTGGTGAATCCCTTTTGGGACTACTCGCGGAACAAGGCGGCCTGTGAGGAGAAGCTGCTCGATGCGGTACGGTCCGCGCGTTTGCCGGCAACTGTTGTTCGCCCGTCATTGACTTTTGGGGACACTCAAGCTCCGTTGGCGCTAAATAGCTGGCTGAAGCCTTACACTGCGATCGACCGTATGCGCAAAGGCAAGTCGGTCATCGTGCCGGGCGATGGCACTTCGCTTTGGACGGTTACGCACAACTCCGATTTTGCCAAAGGCCTTGTGGGGCTTTTGGGAAACGAAGCCGCAGTCGGTCACGCGTTTCACATCACTTCGGACGAGGTGCTGACTTGGGACCAGATCTATCGTTACACTGCGCAGGCTGCAGGCGTGGAGGAGCCGAAGCTGATCCATATTGCGAGCGACTTTATTGCGGAGTGTATACCCGATATTGAAGGTTCGCTGATCGGCGACAAGTCAGCTTCGGCGGTATTTGATAACAGCAAGATCAAGCGCTTTGTGCCCGACTACGTGGCTACGACCCGTTACGCGGATGGGATCAAGAGTACGATCAAAAATTTCGACTCGGACGAGAGTCTGCGATCGATCGATGAGGAAGCCAATCGCAACTACGACCTTTTGATTGAAACCTATACCGCCGGATTGGCCGCAGCCAAAAAGGCGTTTTCTAGATAAGCTATTCGTCAACCCGCTCCAAAATGAAAAAGAACCTGCCCCTGCTGTGCATCAGTATCGTCTCCATTTTCTGCTTACAATCTGTTCAGGCTGCCGATGAGTGGATTTCCCTCTTCGACGGGAAGTCTTTCGATGGCTGGAAGATCAACGAGCGTCCTGAATCATGGGCGATCGAGGACGGCTGTATCGTGACGAAAGGGGAGCGTTCGCATTTGTTCTACGCGGGTGAAGTCGCCGATCACGATTTCAAGAATTTCGTGTTTTCCGCGGAAGTCATGACTTCGCCCGGCGCGAATTCAGGGCTCTACATTCACACCAAGTTTCAGGACGAAGGTTGGCCTGCGGCGGGCTATGAGTGTCAGGTGATCAATTCGAATCCCGAAGGGCCTGCGAACTATATCGAGCACAAGATGACTGGTAGCGTTTATGCGGTTCGCAATACTTGGGAAGCGCCAGCTGCGGACAATGTCTGGTTCAGCTACAAGATCCGCGTTCAGGGGAAAACGATTCAGACCTATATTGATGGGCGCTTGATTTGTGAATACACGGAGCCAGACAACGCGTGGCGTCCGGACGACAAGAAGGAACGTCTCCTCGGTTCGGGCACCTTCGCCATCCAGGCTCACGACCCCGGCAGCATAGTACGGTATCGAAATATCCGCGTGAAGCTTTTGCCCGACGATCTTCCAACACCTGGAAAGACGCTTTCCGACAAGGAACTCGATCAGCTCGTCACCAGCTTTTCCAACAGCAACCATGCTCTCGTCGATATCGGTATCGATACGCCGTCTCTCTCGTATGCTCAGAAGCAGGTAAAGACCTGCCGGACCTACGGGCTCAGTTTTATCGCTGCGGATATTTCTCAGGCTCCAGCTAATTTGTTGGTCGTGAATGATCGTGACTCGGTTCCCAACGTCGAAGCCCTGAAGGCCGCTAAGGCTGCGGGAGCGAAGATCGTTTTCAGCTCGGGTGGCGCGACTGATATTGATGAAGCTCGCCTGAAGGCTCGTCTTCAAGCGATGCAGGCGGCGGATCTCGGCTGGTCGGATCTTTGGGTGCCCGGAAAATAGGCTTCGCCCTTCGATCCTAAATTTCAGGCTTTCCACTTGGTCGTAGCTAGGTAGAATTCTGGACATGGCATTGATTCTTGTAACGGGCGCCAGTCGTGGGATTGGCTTGGAGTTGGCATGTCAATACGCGGAGGCGGGCGATAAGGTGATTGCGACTTGTCGCGATCCGGAGACCGCTAATGCGCTGAAGCACCTCGAGCAAAGTCATCCGACTGTGGAGCTGCAGACGCTCGATGTGGTGGATTCGCTTTCTATCCTATCTCTCGCGAGCCTGCTTTCCAAGCGGGGGGACAAGCTCGATGTGCTAATCAACAACGCGGGTATGTTGGTGCAGGAAGATCCTGGCGAGTGGACGGCGGACGCGTTTTCGGCGAGCCTGGAAACTAACGTGGTGGGCCCGGCCATGATCATGCAGGCCTTTGAAAAGGTGATGGCTGATGGTGGGAAGATGATTAGTATTTCTTCTGGTCTCGGCTCCTTCGGAATGGCCTTGGACTTCGGCGGCCCGACGGGAACCTATGCAGCTAGCAAAGCGGCGCTGAACATGGTCGTTTGCCAATTGGCCCCTCGGCTGAAACAGAAGGGGATTGTTGCGGTCGCATTCAATCCCGGCTGGGTGAAGACGGATATGGGCGGTCAGGAAGCCACTTATACTCCGCAGGAATCCGTATCCTCGCTTCGCGAGTCCTTCGCCAAGCTGACGCTTGATCAAGCAGGTCAGTTCATCGACCATAACTACGACTCGCTTCCGTGGTAATCTAGTAGACGTAGTGGCGATCCAAGTACAGTCCCGCAGCAAAAGCCGTAAGGTCGCGAGCGTATCTATGGCCCCCATGATCGACATGGTGTTTCTTTTGCTGGTGTTTTTCATGACCGCTAGCGCGATGTCCCAAGCCGGCAGCAAGTTGGAGCTCGATCTGCCGGAGTCGCCCAATGCTGCGGTCGCCCAGGACTTTTCGGGGCGTCTCATTGTAAGCATCGATGCGGCGGGCGAGGCGTATCTAGGGACGCGGCGGCTCGATGCGGAGGAGTTGAGCGAGGCGCTGCTTGATTTTCGCGAGCAATCGCCGGGAGGGAAGGTGGCGATACGCGCGTCGAAAGAGACTCCGTTTTCCGCGATCAAGGGTCTTATGAAATTGGCTGCGACGGCGGGTATCGATAGTTATTTGTACGCGACTTATCAGGCGGGAGGGGCTTGAGGGATGGCGATAGCGTTGAAGCGAGATTCCGAGCGGAAAGAAGCTCACGAGCTGCCGATTGCTCCCATGATCGACGTGGTGTTTCTCCTGCTCGTCTACTTCATGGTCAGCTCCAGTATTCAGAAGCAGGAGGCGGATATTGGCTTTTCTCTGCCTGCTATGGTGAAGAGCAGCGAGCCGGTCGCGTTTCCCGACGAGCAGATTATCGAGATTGACGCGGAGGGAAGGGCGTGGGTGAACGGATACGCTTACGACGAGCCCAGCTCGCCAAACTATCAGCAGCTTGCTCGAATGTTGCAGCGGTTCCGCGAGGGAGCGGAAGCGAGTCAGTCGGCGGCCCGCGTGACGATTGCCCCCTCTGACCAGACGCCGCATCAAATGGTGGTGCGGGTGATGGATGCCTGTGAGCGGGCAGGGCTGGCCTCGGTGAGTTTCGCCATGGAGTGAGCGGGACCGCGCTTCCGCGTAAACTTTCCTATTGCTAAACGCGGGACGATGGAAAGCCTTCCCCGCATGGCGAAAAAAGCTCAAGCGACCTGGGGTGGACGTTTCTCAAAAGGGCCGGCGGAACTCATGCTGGCCTTTAGCGAATCCGTGTCTTTCGACAAGCGACTCGCTCCCTACGATATCGAGGTGAACAAGGCGCATACGGCGATGCTTCAGCATATCGGACTACTCACCAAGAAGGAGCTTCGCGATATCCACAAGGGACTCGACACGCTCAGCAAGCAGATCGCGAAAGACGAGCTAGAGTGGAAGGCTGAGTTTGAGGACGTGCATATGAACATCGAGCAGGCCTTGACGAAGATCACGCCAGCTGCCGCCAAAATGCACACTGCGCGGAGTCGTAACGACCAAGTCGCCACCGACGTGCGTCTCTTTTTTAAGGATGCCTGCGGTCAGGTGATCGCTAAGCTTCAGTCTCTTTTGCAGGCGATTCTCGACATCGCCGACCAGAACCAAGGCGTATACATTCCTGGATACACGCACTTGCAGCGCGCCCAGCCGGTATCGGTTGCCCATCACTTGCTGGCCTATGTGGAAATGTTTGGACGCGATATCAAGCGTTTCGAAGAAGTCCTAGAGAACGCGAACTGGTGTCCGCTAGGATCTGGGGCGATCGCTGGCACGACGCTGCCGATTGATCGTGAGTTTACTGCGAAGGCGCTAGGATTCGTGAACAGTCGCGGCAAGGCGCAAGTTACGACCAATAGCATGGACTCGGTTGCGGATCGGGATCTCTTTCTCGATTTCGCCCATGCGTGCTCGGTGACGGCGACTCATATTTCGCGCGTCGCTGAGGATGTGATCATCTGGAATTCCTCGGAATTTGGATACGTCGAGCTTCCGGACGCGTTTTGTACTGGTTCCAGTTTGATGCCGCAGAAGAAGAATCCCGATTCTCTGGAAATTCTTCGCGGAAAGTCCGGTCGGATCATTGGCAACGAGCAGTCGCTCTTCGTGATGGTTAAGGGGCTGCCGCTCACTTATAATCGCGATTTGCAGGAAGATAAGCCTCAGGTGTTCGATAGTTTTGATCAGATCAAGCTATGTCTGGATGTGTTGGCTGGCACGGTAGCTGGAATGGAGTTTCGCGTCGACCGTTGCTCGGACGCGGTTTCCGACCCGGCATTACTTGCTACGGATTTGGCCGATTATCTCGTCGAGCGTGGCGTGGCGTTTCGCGATGCTCACCACGTGGTGGGAGCATTGGTCGCTCTGGCGGAAAAGCTAGATTGTCCATTGCACGAGGTGCCGGATGAGAAGGCTAAGGCTTTGCATCCAAAAATTGGTGACGACTGGGTGGAGATTTTCGATCTCCAGCGAGCTATGAAGGCTCGTGAAGGAATCGGAATGCCCGGCCCGAAGCAAATTCGCAAGCAGTTGGCCCGCTGGCATAAGCTACTCGCTTAGTAACTGCTGCATCCTAGATAGATGGCTAAGGTTCGTTTGCTTCCAGATCATGTTGCCAACCAGATAGCGGCGGGCGAGGTGATCGAGCGTCCGGCTTCGGTCGTGAAGGAGCTGGTCGAGAATAGCATCGATGCAGGCTCGACGCGGATCGAGGTGGAGTTTCGCAATGGTGGGACGAGCTTGATGCGTATCGAGGACAATGGTGGCGGGATGAGCCATGACGATGCTCTGCTTGCGTTGGAGCGACACGCTACGAGCAAGATCGAGAAGGTGAAGGATCTCGATGGTCTCTCTACGATGGGCTTTCGCGGGGAGGCCTTGCCGTCAATCGCGTCCGTATCAAGATTTCAATTGCAGACGCGTGAGGCTGATACCGAGAGCGGGACTGAAGTCGTGATCGATGGTGGCAAGATGTTGCATGTACGTGACTGCGGGATGCCGCAAGGGACGCGCATGACGATTACCAAGTTGTTCAACACGGTGCCCGCCCGCCGGAAATTTCTGAAGAGTGTTACGACTGAGTCGGCCCATATCGTGCATTGCGTGCGGCTTTATGCTCTGGCGCATCCAGAAATTGGATTCAGTTTGCTGGATGATGGTCGATCGCTTTTTCAGTCGCCAGCCTGCGCTTCGCTTCGCAATCGCGTAGCGGAGATATTCGGCAAGCAGATGGTGAACAAGCTGATCGAGGTAGATGCGGCCGAGGACGGGATGCGTTTGCATGGCTTGATCGGCAAGCCCACCCTGTCGCGATCCAGCCGTCACGAGATGCTCTTTTTCGTGAACAATCGTCCGGTGGAGAACAAGACGCTTAGCTACGCCTTGGTAGAGTCCTATTACGGGCACATTGCCAAAGGGCGTTATCCGGTGGCCTTTCTTTTTCTCGATATCGATCCGGAGCGGGTCGATGTGAACGTGCATCCGGCCAAGCGGGAAATTCGTTTTCGCGAGGAGGCGAAAGCGCGCGGTTTTGCGGTGCGTACTTTGTTGGAGGCTTTGCGGGCTGAGACCGAGTCCTATCGGAATATCAAGCCCGTGGAGGTGAAGCTGCCCTCGAAAGCGGAGCCTAAGATAGAAGTAGAGGCGATCCAGCCGACTCGTCCTAAGCTGCCACCGGTGGCGGCGAAACCGGAGGCTCCGGCTAAATCAGTCCGGCGACTGGTTCAGCAAGAGAAGTCGACGCCCAAGGCGGTTGCCCTTAAAAGGGAAGTAGAAAAGCCGGCTCCCGCGCAGAAGGTGAAGGTCGAACCCGTCCCCGTCGAATCGAAGGAGAGAAACTGGAACTACCTTGGCTGGGCTCAGGGGGAGTTCGCCACTTTTGACACAGGATCTGGAGTGGTATTGCTCAACGTGCGGGCGGCGGAGCAGCGGATCTTGTACGAACGGCTGAATAGTGACTTTGCGGCGAACGCGATTCGCTGTCAGAAATTGTTGATCGCTCAACCCGTGGAACTCGATCCAGTGAGCTCGGCTCTGCTGGAGGAGAGCCTAGCGTTTTTCGGTCGGCTCGGATTTGAGATTGCTCCCTTTGGTCGGAATTTCTTCCGGATCGAGGGGACTCCGACTTGGCTGGAGGATGGCGAAGCGGAGGAATTCGTAAAGGAGACGCTCGCCCTGCTGCGTCAGGGAAGCTTGAGCGGCGAAAAGGAGGGAGTCGCGGTGGAGCTGATCGCGAAGCGGGCGGCGGCGAAACTGCGTCGTCCCGGCAGGGAACCGAGCCAGTCCGAGATCGATCAATTGCTGGAGCGACTTTTCGCCTGCGAGAAACCGCTGACGGATCCGGAGGGGCGTCCTTCGTTGATCGAGATCAGCACGGGCGAAATTGATAAGCGCTTCCAGCGACGGAATCGCCGGAAGCAGGATGATTTGTTTTAGGATTCCGTTGCGGAATCCGCTTCCTCAACTGGCTGGACGAGGACTTTAACCTCCTCGACGCGTATGGTGTTGATGATGACCGGCTCGACCGGTTTGTCGGGACCATCAGTGGGGACGTTTTGGATCGCTTCGGCCACTTCCATTCCGGAAATCACTTCGCCGAAAACGGTGTGCTTGCCATTGAGCCATGGGGTGCCGCCTTTTTTGGTGACGATAAAGAACTGCGAGCCATTGGTGTTTGGTCCGGCGTTTGCCATGCAGAGGGTGCCGTAGGCGACGGGGTTGATCAGTTCGCCACGGGAGAGGAGAGGGTCCTCATTTCCGAGTGCTTCCTGGATCTCCTCGACGGTTGTATCGAGCATCGGGTCGATGCTCTGGTTCTGGCGCATGGTGTCGAAAAGCGTGGCGATGAACTCGACGGGGCTTTTGCCCTGATTTTCGCGAAGGTGCGGGAGGATGAGTTGTTCGAATACGTATTCGGCGGTGGCTTCGTCCGGAATTTTGCCGGTAAGAGGCTGACCGGGAGTGTAGGTTTCGTCTTCGAAGGAGTAGCCAGGGCCGCCCGATCCATCGCCTTTCGGGTCGCCGCCTTGGATCATGAAATCAGGAATGACTCGGTGGAAGGTGAGTCCGTCATAGAAAGGTTTAGCCATCGAGAGGTCCTCGCCGTCCTTGAGCAGGCGGGTTCCATCGGCGAGTCCGACGAAGTTTTCGACCGTCTTGGGGGTCTGTTGGTCGAAAAGGCGAACAACGATGTCGCCCATGGAGGTTTCGATTGTGGCGTGGAGTTGCTTTTCCTTCTTCGCGCACCCGGAAAAGAGGGTTACAAGGCCGATTGTGGCGACTAGTGCGGTGAAGATTTTTCGGGGGCTACTTGGCATAGGAATTAGGGATTTAAGCGATCTAGGATTTAGGGCAATGAGAAATCGGCCGATCTATGTAGCCTGAATAGCACTAGAGTTTTGCCGAAAAAGTTGCGTAGCAGCAACTAAACGTCACTGTGAGGAACGCAGCTCGGTAGAACAATTGCCCACGTAAATAATGAAATGTCTTATCATAGGAAGCGGTCGCTTCATTGCCCCTAAGCTTATTGAAGAGCTAGTCTATGCGAAGCACGAGGTGGCTTTTGTGGATACCGTGCCGCCTCCGGAGAGTGTTGCCAGTCGCGTTACCCATATTGTGACGGATAAGAGCTCGCTGGCGTTTTACCGGGACGAGTGTCTGGAATTCAAGCCGGACGTAGCGATTCACTTGACTGCTAACATTGGCGATGATGCTTCCAGTTTTCTGGAGGTTTTCGGTGGGCAGGTGGCTCATTCGGTAGTGATGAGCAACGCGAACGTCTACTTAGCCCATGGCCGTCTGAAGCAGACTGAGCCCGGATCGGCCTTGTCGGTGCCGATTAACGAAAATTCGCCTATTCGCGAAAAGCCGTTGAGCGGCGACGAGCCGGGAGATAAACGCGATGTGGAGACCATTCTCAACAAGGCGAAGGATCCGTGCACTATCTTGCGTGTTGCTCCTATCTACGGGCCCAATGATTTTTTGCGCCGTTTTTATCCGTTGCTGGTTCGAATGATAGACGATCGGCCGTTTGTGCTTCTCGGCGCGGAGCAAGCGAACTGGCGCTGGACGCATTCCTATGTGGAGGACGTAGCCCATGCGATTGCGCTTTCCGTAATGAACCCGAGCGAATCGAAACGGATCTACAATGTTGGTGAGGCGAAAACGCCGACAATGCTTGAGCGTATCGAGCATTTGGGTACGGTTTTTGGGTGGGAGGGGCGCGTAAAGGTCGTGCATGATGACGACCTGCCGGACTATTTAAGGACTCCGGGTGACTTTTCCCAAGACCTTCTTCTTGACACGAGTTTGATTCGCAAGGAGCTCAGTTACAAAGAACCGACGGATTACTATGATGGATTGTCTGAATCGGTTGATTGGTATAAGGACAATCCGCCAGCGGACATGGCGGGAAAGCGTTTCAGTTACGCAGCCGAAGATGCGGTAGCTGCCAAGGAGCTTTAGTGAGCGTTCGCCGCTTTTATTCGTCAATCACCTGCATTGAGGTGCGGGTGGTTTTGTCGATGAATATCCAGCCGTCCTCGATGGCGACCTCTACGTCCAGAAGGCTTGTGTAGTGCCTGGTGTTGCCAGCTAGGATGCTCTTTTCCTCTTCCTGGATCTTTACCACAGCTTCGTAACCAGAATCCGAATACTCTATGTCCATCACCCGAGTGTGGACCTCGAACATCTTGGCTGTTTTGAAGAGAGATTCCACGATATCCAAATAGTCTTGCCTGTAAGTGTAGCTGCGTTCGCCTTGGCTTTTGTCTATCGAAACGTAGTTCGGTGAAAAAAAGCTTTTGTAGACGTCGAAATCTTGATTGCTGGCGGCTTCGTCGCTGAGGGCGAAGAGTTCCAGGATGGTTTCATCGTTGAGCTCTTCGACGTAGTAGCCGTAGTCAAGGGTACTCTCGCAGGAGGTGAGAAGGATGGCGGTGAAAAGGGTTCCGATGAGGGCAAGGAGTCGGTAGTTCACAAAGGCTAGGATAGAGCCTTAAGCATCTTGGGCAACCGCATTCTGAAGGCTCGTCTAGGAATCGGTCTCAGGGTCGAGGTACAATTTGGACAATTCGGTCAAAATCTCTTCCAAATTTGAATAGTATTCCGTCTCTGCAAGATTTGCCTTTCGCGTATGTAAAATCTCCAGCTGGGCCTCGAGCGCGTCACGTTCTTCGATCTGATCAGGGGTGAGAAGACGTTCTCCACTCGCTGGCAGGAGCGAGAGCCTGCGTGCCAGTCTACCATCCACAGTTTCATTCGAGCCAGAGCTACTTACGGGGCGGAGCCCTTGGAAGCGATTGGCAGGGGTTCCCCTCGCATCACCATTGTCGTCAAGCAGGGCGTGCTCTGAGGTGAGACGGCCTGCTTCAATGTAGAAAGTCTCCACGGCGCTGGAAGCGCTAACGAAGGCTTCGAGCAGCGAGACACGACCGTCTAGGTCGATATCGCTTCGCTGACTGCGTAGGGAGTGGACGAAGAGTTCGCCGAAGCGGGCGTAGTTCTGCTCCGTGCCGCTTCTGGTCGCGGTGATGATAACGCGGTTGGGGGCTGAGAGTGAGCTCAGGAAAGGAGCGCTGGCGGATCCGCCGTGTACGAAGACGAGCTGCGACTTGATTGGTTCGAGCCAAGTTCTAAGTTCTTCTGCGGAGATGTCAGGACCAGCGATGTTCAGCTTCGCCCCGCTTGCGCTAAAAGTGCCGTGCCCGAGGTAAACAATCCAGAGGGTTTCCTGTTGTCGCGAAGCAACTTTGGTAATCCAGTTTTGGATACGGACTTTCGTAGAGAATTCGCCATCGGAACCGGCAATGCGAGTGGCGGGGATACTTGCCTCTTCCGCAAGTGAAAGCCACTGATCTGCCGCCTTTTCGAAGCGTTGGGCGTAGTCGCTTTCGCCGGGAGCCCCTTGAATGACAAGAAGCTGGTCGGCGCGTGTTGCTGAGGCCGCAAGCGCGCACAAGAGCAGAACGATTCGAGATAGGAGCGACGATTTCATGCGAGGCCTCGCTTTCTACGAATGAACCATTCGGCGAGTAAGGCGGCGAGCGCTAGGCAGAAGAGCCAGTTGTTGTGCCACATGGGTTTGGACCAAGATTCCATCAAAGGAGAAGGGCGCGCAGTTAGCTCGTCTTGAAGCTGGGCCAGTTGATTAAGCTCGAGTAGCCGACCGCCGGTGGCCTCGGCAATCTTCGCCAGATAGTCTCGATTGGGTGTAAGAGCTGCAAATTCTTGAACGAGCGGCTGGTTGACCCAACCCGTTTCCGCCTCGCCTGATACGGTGCCGTCGGCGGAGGTGATTTGAACGCGCGCATGGTAGGCTCCTTCGTCGACAAGCGGAAGTTCGATGGAGAATTGTCCCGGTTTGTTGGATCCCGGTTTCATCGCTAACTCGAGCTCGATAGCCTTATCGACAGCGGTATCTCCTTGGGTGAGTTGTTTAACGAATAACGTGGCGGTACCTGCTTGCATGGGGCGGAAGTTGCCGTCTCGGGCGTAGGCTGTTAAGGCTGTTTTGTTAGCATCGTTCCGGGTCGAATTGAGCTCGATGCGACGCAGATTATCCTTAACTAGCCAACGCGAGATTTGACGCCAGAACTGGGCGAGGTCTGCTTGGGAGCCGGCATCTTGCATCCCCCAGCGCCAGAGGTCGCCAAGAGCGAGGGTTGCTACCCGTCCGGATCCGTAGTTTCTCGTCACAAGAGCAGGGTAGGATTGAGCTCCCGAGTCTTCTATAGTGGCTAAGGCGCGGGCGCCGGGTTTGATGCGTTCAAGGGTATTGTAGACGCGAAAAAGCGGCATTTCCTGCATGCGTCGCCGCTCGTCTGTCTCGAAAGATCGGATACGCATCCACGGCTCGACCCAGCCGTCGCGCGTCAGATTCCACTGTACGGTTCGGTCGATTGGTGCGGCTGGACCAAAGCGATCGAGGTAAAGCGGTAGGGCTTCGGCGATGGGAGTGTCATCGTATCCGCCGTCTTCGAGGGCGTTGACTCCACCTAGCATGAGCAGTCCGCCGCCGCGCTGCTTCACGAAATCGCGTATGAGAGCTTGCTGGCTGAAGGTGAAGAAGTCGGCTTCGAGGTCGTCGATGACAATTGCGTCGTATTCGAAAAGCGCCTCGGCTTGATTTGGAAATCCGGCTCGGAGCTCCGCTTCGTCTCGGGTATTCATGCGAATGAGTACGGACTCGTCGTAGCGCTCGTTCTCGTCTTCGCGGCCGAAGCCGCGATAGAGAGAATTGCTGTTCTCGCCGGCCCGTCCCTTGAATTCGAAGTTCGGCTCGCGGCTTGCGACGCGGATGAGTCCAACGATGTCGAGTTGAGGATCTTCGGCAAGGGCGCGATTGAGGAATTTGTATTCCCAATTTGGGCGGCCAGTGAGGTAGAGGATACGGTAGGTGTCTTTTCCGCGATCGGCGACCACTATGCGACGGTTGTTGTTGAGCGTGGCTTCAACGATGGCTGGCGCATCTGCGGCTGGAATGGCCTCGGCTTCGGTTTCGTAGAATTGGATGCCGCCATCCTTGGGCGTCCATTCGAATGAAAGCGAAGCGGAGTCGGCAAGCTCCAGAATCTTTTCATCTACGATTGAAGCGACGTTTGTGAGGGCAGATTGGATACGGCTGGGGTTTGCCTTGATTTGGCGGAGCCGCGTGCGGACTTGCTGAGTGGGTAGTCCGGCGTTTGTGAGTTTCGTTTCGATTCGCAGGGGCGAGTCGCCAAAGGCGGATTGGCGGAGAGTGAGATTCTGCAGAGCAATATCGGGGACTGGCGTACTGCTGCCGACAAGGACTGGAAACACGGGTGGAAGCTTGGCGAGTTCGTTAGGGGAAAGCTCTTGATCGGTCGCATTTCCGTCGGAGAAGAGAACAATGCCAGCGAGCGGGACTTGGGAAAGGCGCTGTTGGCTTTCCAGGAGGGCGGTGGCAATGTTGCTTTGCTGGCCCTCGAAAGTGAGGGAATCGAAGCTAGCGACCCGTTGGAGGCTGCGTTCGAATCGGTAGTTGCGGATTTGATACTGTTCGCTGAGGGAGCCAATCCATTCCGAGTTACGTCCGGAGAGTCTTTGGCGAAGCGTTTCGCCCCTGTCGAGTATCGACTCGGAGTCTTTGATACGCATGCCGAGGCTGTCGTCGGCGAGGAGTGCGACTACGTTTGCTCCGGTGATGGGGCGTTCTTCGATGACTTGCGGATCGGCGATGGCAATTGCAATGAAGAGAATTCCTAAAATGCGACAGCCGAGGGCGAGAGAGCGTGAGTGACCCTTTCCCGAATTGGAGCCCTTCCACGCATACCAAGTGAGCGGAAGAAGCACGACGAGAGCGAGCGCGATAAAGAGCCATGGGGCGTGATTGGAGAAGGTCATATCTGCTCAGTCTTCTCCAAGAGATTCGTAGTAGCGGCGCACGAAGGCGTCGTATTCTTCAGGAATGGGGTCGCGATCGACAGGCTGTAGCGCATCCGGATTTTCAATACGATTTAGCTCTGTCGCAAGCCATGCTCTCACGTCGTTAAGGGGTGCGGCTACCTCGTCTTCAACAATCTCCCATTGGGGAACAGCTCCTTGGCGCTTGAAGTCGCGTCGCATGCTTTCAGCGGTTTCTCGAGCTTCTGAGATGCGAGCCCGGGCGAGAGGCTCGTCGATAAGCGATTCGACAGTGCTAAGACGATCGATCCAATCATTGAAGCTTCCACCGGTGATGGGACCGTTACCTGATTCTGCGATATCGGCGAGCGCGTCGCGAATCATCTCCTCGATGGAAGAGGCTTGAGGTTGCGAGCCTTGTCCATCGCTGCTGCCGCGGTTGTTGCCCGGCTGGGTATTGGACTCCCGTTCCTCCTGTAGCTGTTGGCTCAGGGAATCGAGTTCCGACTGGGCGAATTCCATGGTCGAGGTTTCGTCGCCGAGTATGCTTTCGGCGGCATCGGCGATCGCTTCACTCAGCAGCTCTAAGTCTTCGGCGATGCCTTGTTGTCCATCTTGGGCCTCGCGAAGGAAGCCTTGGCGCAGGAACTGAGCGCTATTTTCGTAGCGTTCATCAAATTGAGATCCGTTGCTGTCTCGAAGAACTTGATACAATTGGCGAAAGAGTCCCGGCTCCACATTTTCAGAGCCTTCGGCGATTTGGCGGACTTCCTCGAGGAACTCGTCTAGCTGGTCCGCCTGTTGGTCGATCTTTTCGGCGAGGGCTTCGCGTTCTTCGCTGTCGTCGAGGCTACGTTGGAAACTTTGCTCGAATTGCTGGAGCTCGCTTTCGAGATCACGTTGTTGTTCGGCCAACTCTCGAGCTTGGTAGCGGGCTTGGCGCATGGCTTCCGAGAATTCGCTGGAATTCTGTTCGCGCATTTGTTCGCGAGTCTGTTCCAGCGTATCCTGAGCTCGGGTACCAGATGCGAGGGCTTGGGAGACTTCGCCTTGCTCGAGCTGTTCGGTGGCGCGTTGCATATTGTCGCGGACTTCTTCGAGTTGTTGGCGGGCTTGGCGAGCGCTTTCTCGATTGCCAGCTTGCTGGATGGCCTGATCCGCGTCGGCCATGAGTTGCCTCTGTTCCTCTTGAAGGCGTTTGAGTTCATGTTCGATGCGTTCGCGCTCCTCCTCCGATTCGACTTCGGCGAGGGCGGTTTGCATGTCCTGCAGGCGTTCGTTCATGTCGTCCTGGCGGCGCGAGAGTTCGTTGAGTTTGCTAATCAACTCGAGGTTTTGCCGCTCTTCCGGGGAGGAGAGTGGCTGGGCTTCGGATGCAGTTTCGTAGCGGCTCTCTTCCTGGCGAAAATCGAGTTCGTTTAGCTGGGCCTGGTTGCGGGAAGTTCCGCCGCCCGAACCGGCGGATTGGTTTTGAGAGCGGGATACGTTGAATTCATCTTCGCTTAGTTTGACGAGTTCCTGATAGGCCTTTTGAGCGTCGCTCCAAGCGAGCTCGAGGGGTTGGAGGCTTGGCTCGTCGACTGCGTTGGTCAGGCCAAGGTCAACGCCTTCCATAAAGCGCTGGGCTTCGATGGCTGCTTGGCGGGCGCTCGGTTCATTCAACTCTGGAATGAGTTGCTGGAGTTCGTTGAGAGCTTCGACTTGGGAGCGTTGAACGATATCGATGTCGTCGACGACATTTTCGGCGCGTGTAGCGGTATTTTTGATACGGAATACTGAGATGACGATACGGCGCTGCTTTTCGATCAGTTCAATGCCTTGCTCGGAAGGTCCGCCTTGTCCGCCACCGCCTTGATCTTGCTCGCGGAAAATCTCGTCGAGGGAGCGGATATCTGCAAAAAATAGGTCGCCGGTCGAGCGACGAAGTTTTCCGTCTGGTCCGAAGTCGTCTGCCCAAAGGTACCAACTAATAGAGTCTTTGGCTTCGATTTCGAAGTCTTCAAGAGCGAGCAAGTGGCTAATCTCGGCTTTCAAGTTTCGGGCTTCCGGGGCGTTCTCCGTTAGCGAGATTTCAGTTTTTGGCTGAGAGGCGATAACGAATCCAATTCCGTAGTCGAGCAGGCCAAAATCGTCGGAGGCGGTGCCGGTGAAAGTGACTTCTTCAATCGGGGAGAGTCGTTGGTCGCCGCGCGGGGAGCTGAAGCGAAGGGTGGGACGCTGATTGGGAATGGTATCAATACGCAGTTCCGGCGGGTAGGGGTTTTGACGGCTGGCATCGTCCACGAGGTGGAGCGTGTAGTTTTGTTTTTCGGTCAGAGTGTCGCTGAAGGTGAATTGGGTGCGTTGCTGGTTGTTCGTCTCGAGGTCGATTCGATGGCCGCGCTCGTCGAGAAGGTAGGCAGAGCTGATCGGCTTATTGGCGTTGAAGGAGTAGTCGAGGCGCGTGCCTTCAATAGCGGAGATGCGAAGGGTGTCCTCGATGGTTCGGTTTTGCCAGTTGGTGTAGGTGGGGAAGACGAGATCAGCGTCTGCCTGGAGAAGCTCGGGCAGATCGTAGACTTGTACACGATAGTCGGGACTGGAGGTGTCGTCGTAGGAAATGCGATAGCAGAGTCCAGTTTGAATACGTTGTAGGGAGTAGGCGAATACGGGGTCGGAAAGGCTTTGAGCCATTTCGAAGGAATTCGTTTCGCCGTTGTCTTGTAAGACTTCAAGCTGAGCTCCCTCGGGGAGAGCTCCTTCAAAGCGGGCGGTGACGACGATAGAGGAGCCCCGTTCCACCTCGAGGTCGCCCGGTTCAACGGAGAGCTTGGTTTCTGTAGCGAGCGCGATGCGCTCCTGTTCTTCGATGGAGCCCGCATTTTTGGTTGCGAGAAAATTGATGAACAAGACGTTCAGTAAGGCGAATAGTGTACCCAAATATTTGAGACGTGCGATAAGTGACTCAGCTTTTCCCGCTTGATACCACAGGGTTCGGCTTTCGGACGCTATTGCCTGCTCGGTGACGTGTTGGCTGAAGAAGTTTTGTTCTCCCTGGAGTTCTTGTTCGACTGCAGTGACGAGAGCTTGATTAAGCGCAGGGTGTTCGGCTTCGATTGCACGGGCCGCTGCGAGATAATCGAGGGTGTGACGGCTTTCGCTTTTCCAGAAATAGATGAGGAATCCGGATATGAATAGGGCGATTGCTATGAGTGAGAAATCAGCTGCAGGCGGGTAGAGAAAGCTGAAGAGCGCGATGATGGAGGCGATGGCAAGCGCTCCCAGCATGAATTTTATACGTTGGCGTAGGAGGTCGGTTTGGCGAATGCGTTTCGCGACTGGATAGAGGTATCGCTGGAGTCGCGGATGCGAGAGGTCGGAGCGATTCTGTATAGGAGAAGTCATGACGCTGCGAGTTCCCTTCGTCTGTTGACTAAAATGGCTACCAGGCTTTCGGTGGCGAGGAGAGCTAGGAGTAGCCAGAGAAGCCATTTCCAGATTTGCTGGCGTTGCTCGGTTTGGTTGTCGGTCTCGCGTTGGAGCGCGGCGGTGATGCTGGCGATCTGGGCGGACCGAGTGGCTTCGTCAAATTCCGGGAGCCCTAGTCGATCCCAATCGTCTTGGAGGAGCGCTTGGGTGCGACTTTCTTCGGGAGGAAGATGGAAAGCGATCCAGCGTGATTCGCCCGCGCTGCTTGGGACTCGGTAGAGCCCAGGCGTACGGGGAATGGTTGGGGAGATAAGAGATTGGTAGGCCGCGATGTTGGCTGAGGTGAACGATGTATTGCTCGGCAGGCTGGGACCGCCACTTGAGAAGAGGGCGAGTCGATGTAGGAAGGGGATGAACTTGCTAGAGAGGGACCACTGCGACGCTTGCGGGGCCCAGCTGCTGGCCCAAACGAAAAGCGTGCCTTCGCCGACGCGGGTTTCGATAAGCAGTGGGCTTCCGTTGTCGAAACGGGCGAGAACGCGAGTGGATTCGGATTCTGGATACGTGATCTCGAACCCGTCCCATGTGTGGATGCTGGCGAAGTTGCTGAATCGCGGGTCTGCGAAAGGTGCGAAGAGACTATGAGTGAAATCGACGTCGCCAATGAGAAGATCTCGCGAAGAGGCGTTTTGTACGAGCCAAGCAACTTCTCCGGTGATCGAGCGTAGTGTATTTGAAAACCCACTATCTGAAACGAGAACGAGGGCAGTTTTGCCTTTGCTCAATTCCTGGCGAAGGGTGGCGAATTCATTGGAGGTCAAGTGACGGTCGATGATGAAGGCTTCGGATTCCGAGGGTGGGGCCGTATCGGTTGTGAGAGTGATTCTTGGCGAGTCGAAGCCTGCAAAGGCTTTTTGAATGAAATACGGGGAATGTTGAGTATCGCTTGTTTCGTGCTGGCTGAGTAAAGCGATGAGGAGCTGCGGGATGTATGGGGGAGCGATATGAAGGGTGTTGTCGAAGGAATCTAGGTCGCCTTTAATTTGAAAGCGAAGCGGGCGCGCTTGGGTGGCGGCATCGACGGGGAAGGAGACGAAGTGTTCGGATTTACCTTCGAGGATGAGCTGAAGGGATTCGCCGATTGTTTCGCCGGTTTCCGCATCGAGCAGCGATAGGTTAGCGGATGCGGATAATTCTGGAATGGAACTGGAGATAGAGAGTCGAGCGTTTGATTTTTCGTCTTCGGTTTCGTCCCAGCCAAGCCAGCGAAGTCCGAGATTTGGGACAGTCGATGTCGGTGAGAGTTGAATACGAGTGAGCGATAGTTCGTTTGGCCATTCTATGCCGGGAATTTGGCTCAGCGAGGTGCCTTGAGCGAAATCGGAGATAAGGATGATTTCGGCGAAACCGTGGGTGGAGCTCGATTCGCGTTGGCTTTCGACTTCGGCGATGGCGGCTTCGATGGCGAGATCGATTTGCCCCGGGAGATCGGTGGGCTTGTTGTCTCTGATGATGCGAGCAGCGTAGGAGCTGCGCTGATCCTCGGGCCAAATTGACCATTGTTCCGGAGCGATGATTTTTTGGGTAGTGTCGCTAAAGCCAATGACGGAGAGGCGGTCTTGCGAGGTGAAGGATTCGAAGAGTTTGTTGGTTTCGGTGAGGAGAGCGGCGTTGATGCCGTCTCGCTGCATGCTCGCGCTTTGATCGATGAGGATGACAATGTCGCGTTGGACGGCGGCGTTGGCAGATCCGCTAGGCGAATCAGGAATGAATGGCCTTGCGAAGGCGAATGCGAGCAGGGCGAGGATGAGGCAGCGAATGAGGAGGAGCCAAGGATTTTGGATACGGCGGCTTTTTTCGGTCTTTGGCTCGGAAGCGTCGAGGAGTTCGGTGGAACTGAAGACGATGCGGTTTCGCGGCGCCTGACGGATCAGATGAAAAATGATGGGGCCGGCGACGAGGGCGAGACCCGCTAAAAATAGGGGGGCTAGAAAACTCATCTGGGCTTGCGGATGTGAATGTTTCTAACGAAGTCGAGCAAGGCGATGTCGAGGGCTTGGTCTGTCGTTATAATTTGGTGACGGATTTTTGCGGCGCTGAAGACATTGGTGATTTTAGCCTGACGGGACTGGAAACGCTGCTTGTAACGGGAACGGAGGGCGTCCGGGTCGATGTAGAGCGTCTCGCCGGATTCGATATCTTCCCAGTAGGCGGCCTTGCCGAATTCGAGGCTAAGCTCTGCGGGATCGAGGATTTGCAGGGCTCTGACGTCGTGGCCCATGGCGGTGAGGTGGGCGAGAGGGTGTCGCCAGGTTTCGGGATCGGAGAGAAAGTCGGAGACGAAGACGATGAGACCTCGCTTGCGAGTCAGTCGGGCGAGGGATTTGAGGGTTTGTCCGAAATTTGTGGATTGGCCTTCGGCGGGGCGTTCCAGAAGAGCGAAGACCCGTTTGAGATGGCCGGGGCGCCAGCGAGCGTCGAGGTAGTCGGTGAGATCGCGATCGAAACGGGCGAGGCCGACGATGTCGCGCTGCTTGAGAAGAAAATAGGAAAGAGTGGCGGCAAGGGTACGGGCGTATTCAGATTTTGGGTGCGTTCCGGATCCGAATTTCATGGAGCGACTCGTGTCGAGTACGATGGTGCAGCGGAGGTTGGTTTCGTCTTCGAAGATTTTGAGGTATTCGCGGTCGGTGCGGGCGAGGACTTTCCAGTCGAGGTAGCGAAGGTCGTCGCCCGGGCTGTACTGGCGGTACTCGGAAAACTCGACCGAAAATCCGTGGTGGGGACTGCGGTGCAGTCCTGCGGAGAGTCCGTCGACGACGATGCGGGAACGCAGCTCCAGGTCGCGGATGGCGAGGAGGGCGTCGGGGTCGATGGATGTGTTTTTGAAGTTAGGAATTAGGAATTAGGAATTGTGAGTTTCTTACTGAGCCAGGAGCTGGTCGATGATTTGCTCGACGGTGGTGGACTCGGCTTGGGCTCGGTAGTTGAGGAGGATGCGGTGGCGAAGGACGGGTTTGGCGAGGAGCTTGATCTCGTCCTTGCTGACGTAGGAGCGTCCCTCCCAGAGGGCGAGGGCCTTGCCGGCGAGTATGAGGGCTTGGGCGGCGCGGGTGCCAGCTCCCCAATTGACGTAGTTGTTGATGAAGTCGGGTGAGCCAGGCGTGTTGGGGCGGGTGGCGGCGGTGAGCTTGACGGCGAATTGTATCACGTCGTCGGATACGGGAACTTCTCTGACGAGACCTTGGATGGCGATGACGTCTTCGGCGCTGAAAACAGGTTGGATGGCTTCGCCTGATTTGGCGGTGGTACGTCGAACGACCTCGATTTCGTCTTCCTCTGGAAGGTAGTCGATGAGGACGTTGAAGAGAAAGCGGTCCAGCTGGGCTTCCGGCAGCGGATAGGTGCCTTCCATCTCGACCGGGTTTTGGGTAGCGAGGACGAAGAAGGGCTCTTCAAGGGTGTGGCGAGCGCCGGCGGCGGTGACTTGGTGCTCCTGCATGGCTTCCAGCAGGGCGGACTGGGTTTTGGGCGGGGTGCGGTTGATCTCGTCGGCGAGAAGAAGGTTGGTGAATATGGGTCCGCGCACGAAGGTGAGCTGACGTCCCGCTTCCGGGGTGTCGGTTAGGATCTCGGTGCCGGTGATGTCGGCTGGCATGAGGTCCGGGGTAAACTGGATACGCTGGAAATTGAGCTGGAAGATTTGGGAGATGGACTTGACGAGGAGGGTCTTGGCGAGACCGGGGGCGCCGGTGATCATGCAGTGACCGCCGGCCATGAGGGTGACGAGCAGTTGCTTGGTAACGTCTTTTTGGCCGACGATGACTTTGGAGAGTTCGCTCTCGACTTGCTGGCGTCCTGCTTGGACGCGTTCGAAGATGGCGGATTGGGTGGTGGTGATGTCGGACATGGTGGAAATTTTGAATTATGAAATATGAGTTATGAAAGAGTGGTTAGTGGGTCATGGCGTAGACGATGATATTGATGCCCATGGGGTAGGCTCGTTTTTCGGCGAATTCGTGGAAGTACCATTCAGATTCGCCTTCCCGTTCCCAGCCGTCGCCAAGGTCGGTGTTGTGGCAGATGATGACCATCATGCGGCCATGGTCGTCGAAAATGGCTCGGTAATTAACGTGTTCGGCTCCGGGGCCTTTGTCCTGTTCCCAAGTGATGCCGGTGCCTTGGTAGGATAGGGCGTGGTGGATGGAAGGGACCTGCGGCTTTTCCTTGAGGTCGAAGACGATGTGGAAGATCGGGTGCTCAAGGGGGAGGTCGTGGATTTCGCGGTTTGGGAAAACGCGCTGGAGTTCGTAGCGGAGATTGAGCCACTCGTCGTCGCCCCAGAAGTCGTCAACCATGAGGAATCCGCCATTGAGAAGGTAGGCTCGCAGGGCGGTGATTTCCGTTTCGGCGAGGGAGAGCGCGCCGGGCTCGACCATGTAGAGAAAGGGGTAGTCGGCGAGATCGTCTTCGTCGAGGCGAACGACTGCGGAGTCAGGATTGACCTTGAGGCTGGTCATTTGCTGGAGACGGTAGGCGAGGTTGAGTTCGGCATCCGGGTAGTCGGTGGACCAGCGGCCACCGCGTCTGCCCCATCCGTATCCACCGTTGTCATACGAATCGTAGTGAACGCGTGCGAAAGTGAAGACGTCGTGCTTGAAGGCGGCGGGAACTTCCCACTCTGGCACGCCTGCTCGGTCCTGTTGGGCGTGGGTGAGAGTGAGAGGAGAGAGTGTGAGAAAAATGAAAACGAAGAATCGCGGCACAAGGTCGCTTCGAACCAGGGAGATGCTGCCTTTAGTTGGTGAAGTCATTGTCGAGATCGAGTTCATTTAAGGGGTCGAGCGTTTCGGAAATGGCGGCGGGTTTGGCGGTCTTCAATTTTGCGAGGAGCTCATAGGCTTTTTGAAAGCGCGGGGCTTCTTCGAGGGCCATGAGGACGTGGCGCTTGGCGGTGTCGGCGTCGGTCGGTTCGAGCAGTTCGGCTAGCTGGAAGTTGAGGGAGGGCGCGTCCGGGGTGTCGAGAGCTAGGAGGGCTTTGGCGGACTCGATGGCTTGGGTGGATTGGTCGAGCTGGCGGGTGGCCTTGAGGGAGGCTCGCCATGGGGTTTCCGCCATGGGGTTGATGGCGATCCAGGCTTCGGACCAACGTTGGATCTCGGCGGGGTCCTGTGAGGCGTTTGCGATTTCTAGCAGACGCGTGACTGGCGCGATGCGATTGGCCTCGTGGCGGGAGATTTCGGTGAGGATTTCGGTTTCCTTTTCTGTGTCGCCAATTCCTCGATACGCTTTGGAGAGCGGCCAGTGGGCGTTTTGTTCGCCCGGCAGGTAGCCGGCGGAGGCGACGAGCGCTTCCAGTTTTTCGATGGCTTCCGGCCACTCTTCGGCGGCGAGGTGTTCGTTGGCGCGTTGGAGATCGTCGCTGTAGTTGGATTTTGGTTTTAAGAGGTCGAAGGCCATGCCGAGCGGCGTGTCGTTGGTTTCGAAGCGGAAATCACTGGCGACCTGGGCTGCGGTTTCTTTGGCGAAGGTGGCGAAGCCCGAGTCGAGTTCTTCGAGGGGAGCGAGATGGGTAGCGAGTGCGGCGTTGATTTCGATCCCTTCGCCAAGGGCTATGAGCAGGTCTTTGAGAGCGGCAATTCCGTGGGTTTGTACTATGTATTCAACTACGAGGTAAGATTGGTAGTAGGCGAACTGGATGTCCTCGCCGTCTTCCGCCTGCAGGAAGGCGGAGCTCATGTTGCTGATGGCTTGGGTTTGATCTGAAAGAATGCGGTCGCGGTAGCCAGCGGACATGCGTTGGCCCCAGGCGGGGTTGGCGATTTGTTCTTCGAAGACGGAGATGCCTTCAGAGAGCCAACGCGGCATGCGATTGTTGGTGAGCGTGAGGGTGATGGTGTGGCAAAACTCGTGGTAGAGAACGGCCTCCCAGTTGGCGGAGCGGGTGGCCGGACTGTTTATAGTAAAGACCGGTCCGAAGCAGACGCCGAGGAATCCAGGGTTTCCCGGCATGCCGAAGGTGCGCGTTTCGAAGTCGGCCGGGTTTGGGTAGATCTCGACGGTGGTTTTCTGGGGGAGGACGATGCCGTAGCGTTCGGTAAGACGAGCGTGGGCGTCTTCCAAGACGCGAAGGGCGCGCTGGCCGTAGACGGGGGCTTCCTCTTTGCTGAGGCGGACGAGGAAGTGCTCCGATTCGAGGGTGGAGAAATCGTCGAGGCGGTCGCGCAGGGTGACGAGGTTGTAGGCTGCGATATTGTAGGGGTCGGACTGATACACGGCGTTTGCGTGTCGCCATGCTTCGTCGTTCAGGCCGAGGCGGAGGAGATCCTGAGCGAGTTGAATACGGGCGGGATTATAGAATTCGTCGAGGCCGAGGGCGATGCGTTGGGAGCTGGCTCCATCTTCGAAGCGGTATTTGCGGGAGAGCTGCTGGCCGATGCGGTAGTCGACTTCCGGATTGGTTCTCCAGGTGGAGAGGGCGGTGGCGCGTAGCTCTTCGCCGCGCTCGTTTTCGTTTCGCAGGTAGGCCAGCACGGCTTTTAGGGCGAGGGCGTTGGGGTGGAGGGGGTTGACGATGAGGGCGAGGTCGAGTTGCTCGCCGGCGGCGTCGTAGGATTCGGCAGCGATGAGGTGCTCAGCGATGAGTACGCGGGTGTCGGCCAGGCGAGGGTTGATCGAGAGGGCGCGTTCGGCGTATTCAATAAGCTTAGACCGATCCCCTTCGCGGAAGGAGGTGGCCAGGCCTTGCCAGAGCTCGGAGTTGCGCGGATGTGCTTCAAGGCCTTTTTGAAAGGTCTGGGAGGCGAGCTTGTAGTCGTGCTTGGCGAGAGCGAGTTCTCCCGAGGCGAGGAAGGCGGAGACGGGGGCGGTGCCGAACTCCTGGGCGCGGCGGAAGAAGTTTTCGAGGACGATCTTCGGCTCGACGTTGAAGAGCAGGGCGATTTTTCCGACGGCGACGATGTTTTCCGGATCGTAGGCGTAGCGACGGGAGCGTTCGTTGACGAGGTAGCCGAGGGCGTCCTTTTGGCGGCGGGCTTCGTCGCTGCGTCCGCTGAAGAAGGCGGCTTCGCGGAGAAGGAGCCGGGGGCGAATCTCGTAGTTTCGGTCGGCTACGTAGGCTTCGAGGCTTTGGAAGGCTTCTTCGTAGCGGCCGAGGGCGAGGAGGGATTTTGCTTTGGTGGTTTCCCAGTCGGTGATCCAGGGGTCGAGCTCCTGTCCGGTGGAGGCGTAGTCGATGGCACGTTCGTATTCGCCGTTATTGTAGAGGTCGAAAAGGGTTTCGAGATCCGGGACTTCGACGGATTCGCTGTCTTCGTCTTGGGCGGCGAGGGGTGAAAGTGTGAGGAGCAGGCACGCGGCGAGGGCGCTGAAAAGTGGGCAGGGGCGAATGGGGCTCAGTTTGGATCCGTAAGGCACAGGTTTGACGGGCTAGGCGCTGGAAGGGGAACGGGCTGGAAGGGTTGGCGATTGAGGGGAGTTTATCCGCGGCCGATGTATGGCATTTGGTTGGCGGTGAGGGTGATGAAGGGAACGTTGGCTTCAGGCGGGAGATTGGCGATGTGGAGAATGGTGTTGGCGACGTGCTGGACGTTGAAAGTCGGCTCGGTGGCAATGCCTCCGTCAGCTTGCGGCATGCCAGTCGCCATGCCTGCGGCCATATCGGTGGCGGCGTTTCCAATGTCGATCTGTCCGCAGGCGATATTGTAGCGACGATAGTCGAGGGAGATGGATTTGGTGAGGCCGGTGATGGCGTGTTTGGAGGCGTTGTAGGGGGCGGCGTTTGGCCTGGGGACGTGGGCGGAGATGGAGCCGTTGTTGATAATGCGTCCGCCTTGCGGGGTTTGGCTCTTCATGAGGCGGACGGCGCCTTGAGCGATAAGGAAGCTGCCAGTGAGATTGGTGTCGATGACGGCTTGCCATTGCTCGGGCGTCAGTTCGTCGAAGGCGATGGGCGGGGCGCTGACGCCGGCGTTGTTGAAGAGAAGGTCGAGGCGTCCGAAGTCGTCGGCAATGTGGCGATAGAGGGCGTTGACCGAGTCGGGCGAGGTGACGTCGGTCGGGATCGGGAGGGCGTTTCCTCCAGCAGATGCTATTTGAATGGCTAGTTCTGCGAGCGGCTCGGAGCGACGTCCGGCGAGAACGACAGTGAAGCGATCTTGGGCGAGGGCGAGGGACGAGGCTTTGCCGATGCCGGAACCGGCGCCGGTGACGAGGGCGACTTTCTGTGGACGGGGCATGCTTCGACTTTCGAATCCTGCGATTCGAAAGGCGATGCAAACCTGAGAATTGCTTATGAGAAGGCCGCTATTTGGAGGCGGTGGCGTTTCGGGCGCGGTTCCAGTCTAGGATGATATTCCAGGAAAAGGTACGGTCTTCTGGGAGGGTTGGCGTGGTATCGTTGTCGATTTCGCTGTAGACATTTGTCTGTGGGGTGACGGTCGGGTCGCGGCCGTAGATGTAGTCCTGATCCTCGACGATGGTCTTGTAGGCCTTGTTGAGCATGAGGGCGCGATCGCGGGATGGAGTTATGAGTTCGTAGACGTCGGCGGCTGCGGTAATTTTTTCTCGGTCGATGGTTCCGTCCGGTTTGAACCAGCGGGCGGCCATCTCGTCATTGTTTCGAAACTCGCTGCCGCCGCCGACGCGTTCGAGGTAGGTGAGGATCTCGCCTTGCTGTTCGCCAAGGTTCGGAGCGTCCGGCATGCCTTTGAGGTCGATGTAGCTCCAGCCTTTCGCGCCGTCGACTTTGCGAGCGAAGCTGAAGGTCTTGTCGATGGTAGATCCGATCGAGTTGTGGCAGCCCATGCAGAAGAAATTTTCCTCGAAGGTGTTGGCGCGGAGGCGGCCCTTGCTGTCTTCGATGAAGGACTGAAGGGACCAGCCGCTTCCGTTGTCCAAGCCGTGCTGAAGGAGGTTCATGTAGCCCGGCAGGTTGCCCGCTTCTTTTTCGAAGGCCTCCAACTCGTAGCGTCTGGCGTAAACGCGCTTGGCGTAGGCCTGCCATTTTTTCATGTAGCGGACTTCTTTGATGCGAGGGGAGACGGTGATTTCCTCATTATTGCCGAAGCCAATGTAGCGAACGGTGTGCAGGAATTCGGTGCCTTGAGGATACATGTGGGGCTCGTTGTGAACGCTCTTGGCGGCTCCGACAAAATGCTTGGTGTTTTTGATCCGGTGGATGACTCGAAGAGAGCCATCGCTATCGAGGTCTGTTTGGAGAATCGTCTCGTCGATGGGCAGACAGTCGATCTCGTTCATTCCTTTTATGTTTGCTTCGAGTATGGCGAGATTCGCTCTGTATGCGTCGATTGAATACGATCCGTTAGGGAGCGAGCGAAAGGGCTCGTCGAGACGGATCATGACATCGTCGGTTGAGCCGTTCGTCGGCCAAAATGTACTTGGAAATGGCTTGTAGTTAAAGGCGACCCAGTTTGAGCCGTCTTTCGCGAATCCCTGTTCGTCGAAGGCAGCGGCGCCGAGGTGGAGGTTTTTAAGGTCGGGGATCCAGCCTTGGTAGTCGACTTCCTTGAGGCGCGAGGCCAGTTCGGAGTAGTTGTCTTGGTTTATATATTCGAGGATTTCCGAATCGCTGATTTTGGCGACTTTGGCGCTTTTGTCTTCGAAGAGATTTTTCCAATGGTTCTTCATTCCGAGATCGCTGAAGCTGTAGTCGATCTGAAGCTCCCGGTCGTTCATGACGTTTTCGCGCTCTGGGATGCTGTCCTGGTGGCAGACGTAACAGGGATTGAAGGAGCCTTGCGTTTTCGTGTAACACTGCGGAGGTACGATCGCTTCGCGGTTATACACGGTGTCAACGGGGTGCGCGTTGATTTCGGGAGGCAAGACGGTTTCGTTTCGAGATAGCAGATCGAGCGTTTGTTCGTGGAGCGGGAGTTCGTTTAGAGCCAGATCGCGGTTTTGACTTTCGTTTGTTATAGATGTCTGGCGCGCCCCAATCGCGAAGAACCCAGCGAGCAGAACCCAAATGGCAGGTATGAGAAATTTGATATTCATGACTGTGTCTATAAAGAATTGATGAGAGGTCGGTTGAACTTCAGATAGGTACTGGTTTTAGGCGTGATTCTCCATTTGATATATAAAGAAAGTGTTTTGCCGAAGTATCTATTGTTAATTTAACGCTTCAATGTGACAGAATCGCGTCATTTGTAGCGGAAATATGATAGATCGAAGATTATTGTAACCCAGTTACGAAGTGGCGCCGTTGGTGTTCTGATTGTAACTCTAATGGCGTGCATTAGGTTTGATTGAGTGAGTCTGGTCAGTTTTCTGAGTGCTGTCGTTTCTTTTAGTCTGAATGTAATCACAAAAAGGATACATGAAGACCTAGACTGTTGAAACCCACTAACGACTGACTATAGCTCTATGAAATCCACACTTAAAACATGCAGCGCGCTGGCGTCTGTTGCATCCTTCCTGGCTCTTGGCCAGTCCGCCTTTGCTGGCGGCTCTGACATTTGGTTTGTACCATTAACTGAATCTGCTCCTGTTACCGCTCCAAATTCTTTGGAAGAGGTTTCTGCCCCTTGGGTTGTGCCTACTGGGGTTATGCAGATGAACCTTCTAAGCATGAGAGAGATTGAGGACGGGGTTTTGAGCCCGGGTCAATCTATCATTCGCGTGCCGGACGAAGCGCAGGCTGCGTTGAATCGAGGCCTGAGTACGGCCTCGATGTTTGATATGATAGCTTATGATCCAAGCGGTGAGTATCTCTTTATTCCACATGAGACTATTGTTGGGGCAGGCGTGTCTCGCTATGATTTTATGACTGAGGAGACTCACGTGTTGCTTAGGGGTGACCTTGGCGGTATTGAAGGTGACTGGTCGGCGGACTTTGGAGCGTTTGATCCCTGTCGTTATACTCCGAATCACACGCTGTTTCTCGGTGAAGAGTGGTCTGGGCAAGGCCGTATTATAGAGGTGCTTAATCCACATGCGGCTCCGGAAGATATAGAATGGAGAGAGCTTCATAGCATTGCTAACGTTTCACATGAAGGGATTAACTTCAGCCCTCGCAATAAGCGCCCAATTTATTTTGTCGACGAGGACAGGTCTGGATCAATCTACAAGTTTGTAATGGCGACACCTGGCGATTATACAAAGGGTCAAACATTTGTATTGTCGGTAAATGATTTTGCGGGAGATCCTTCCCAAAACTATAATGCTGCTGCGAATATCGGGCAGCCGCGTACAGGTATGGCGACTTGGGTGCCGATCACTGACTTCTGGGGCAATCCGCTACCAGGTGTGACGAATCCGTTTGAGGTGACGGAGAGTTTGGGTCGTCCGGGTAGAAACGCTGCGGATGATGTAAATGGTACGCCATTTGGACGTCCTGAGGACATGGAAGTCGGTGTGCTGCGCAATCGCAACGAGGTGCTGTACTTCACTGCCACTTCCGAGTCGACTGTCTATACGGTTGAGATTATCGGTGGCGACAGGGCGAAGGTAGGCGTACTAGTCGGACCAGACACTCCAAAGAATCTCGGTTTTCCGGGAACGAGCGGCGTGTTGAACTCGCCTGACAACCTTGCTCAGGACGCTCTCGGGAATATATATATCATCGAAGATGCTCCTAACGGCTCGAGCACAGGTGGTGACATTTGGTACGCTCGCGACAAGAACAACGACGGCGTGGCGGAGTCCTTGGACCATTTCATGAGCATTCGGGCGGATGGCTGCGAAGCGACGGGAATGATTTTCAACCCGGCGAATCCCTGCGAGTTCGTAGTAGCGGTGCAGCATCCCGATAGCACGAATTTGACTTCGACTCCAAATGGCTTGGGCGATGCGGTTTGGAAGTTCAACTTGGACTATGTTGACAACCAGCAATTTGTTCAGGCCTTGAAAGAAGAGGTTGCGAAGTAGTCGAGCGATTCTTCATACAGGTTAAACTATTAAGTGGAGCGGGTCCGGTTCGGGCCCGCTTTTTCGTATTGGGATTAAGTCGTTGCGGTTTTGAGTTGAGGCTAGCGTTTGCCATCCGCTTTGTGGTCGACCTTGTCTATGAAGCCGCTTCCGTTCAGTTTCTATTTTCAGGTCTGTGTGTGCGCCTTGCTTTGGGGGAGCGCCTTTCCGGTGATCAAGCTTAGCTACGAGGCGCTTGCTGTGGAAGGGTTTGGCGAACGCATGGTGTTTGCGGGCACGCGGTTTGTGGCGGCGGGATTGATGATCGTTCCCTTTTGCCGGAGCTCGGTGATAGGCACGTTGAGAAGAGCTCCTAAGGGCTTGCTGCTTTGGGTTATTCTTGGCCAGACGGTTTTTCAGTATGTGTTTTTCTACTACGCGTTAAGCGTGTCGAGCGGAACGCTGGGGGCCTTGCTCGTGGGGGGAGGCAGTTTTTGGTGGATGCTTTTGGCTCCGCTTTTTCTCAAGACGCCTATGCCGAGCGCGAAGCAATGGCTGATACTAGGGGTCTGCACGGTAGGGATCGCCTGCGCGGTTTACGCTCCCGGAGCCGGGAGCGGAAGGGTGGGAGTGGGTACGGCCGCGTTTTTGGCGGCGTCCTTTTCGGGAGCGATCGGGGCGATTGGCTTGAAGCGAATTTCCGCGGAGCATGGAAGCAGGGCGGTGACGGCTCTTTCGCTCTTTTTGGGAGGAATGGCGCTTCTGTTGATTGGCTCCTATGAGTGGAACGGATTTTGGAAGGATCTGGGGGTGGAGGCGATTTGGATTATGCTCTACCTGTCCTTTCTTTCAGCGACTGCGTTTACGCTTTGGAATCGATTGATCGAGCAGTACAGCGTGAATGTGCTGTCGGCTTACCGGTTTCTGATTCCGCTTTGCGGGGTGATTGAATCGGCCCTGTTCGTGAAGTCGGAAACGGTTGGTTTGGGAATCGTAGTTGGAGGTTGCCTGATTCTCGGTTCGCTGTACGCGATGAGCAGACTGGAGTCGCGTCGTTAGCGCTCGAGCGGGGGCTGGAGGGCTTGTTTCAGTGGGCAGGTGTCTGGATTGATATCGGAGCCGTTGCGGTAGGACTCTAGGAGAGATCTCGATTTGGCGGCGAGTTTACGGCGAACTTCTCGGCGTTGGCCTTTGACGCGCGGAATATGCATGGAGTCGTAGGCGGTGGTCTGGTGCCGCATCCAGGCGATGGTGGCGGCCTCTGCACGTTGCTCGATTGGGATGGTTTGGGTGCGGGCTACGGTGCCGCTGCCCACGGGAACGGCGTGGCTGGCGATGCGTGTGGCGAGCGCGGCGGCGATTGGCTGATATCGAGGGTGAAAGTCGAGAAAGGAGACGATTTGCTCGCGGAACGCATCGGCGTAGGATTCCTGCTTTTTCTCTCGGTAGGCGCGGCCGGATTGGAGCTTTTTTTGGTAGGAGGGAGTTTGTCGTTCGACGAGGAGCTTGAGGCGGTTGAGTTCTATCGTTTCAGCGTCGGCCCAAACTCCGAGCGATATGATGCGTCGGCCTTTCTGTTTCTTGACCGTCCAAGTGGGTCCGGCGGCTTTGACGCGGCGGGTCAGGGTGGCGTCGCCAGGCGGAAGTAGTCTCCATGTTTTGGGTACGGTGAGCACTTCGCCATCGGACGAAATGACTTTTCGCGGATGCGGGTGAGGTCGGACTTCTCGTGTTTGATCGGGCACGCTGGAAATGAGTTGGCGAGAAAGTTGCGCCTAGACGAGGTTTTTTGGTGGATGGATTGGCCGGCTCTCGCGTTCCGGCAAATTTCCTGAACAGTTTAGACAGGTTGTGCTTTCAATTGGCTGGGGCTTGTTCAGTTTACTACCGAGTTTGATGCCTGGTTTCCTGTCGGGCATTTTGGTTTTCGCTCCATTTATCCCTTCTTATCCCCTAACTTATGACTTCCTTGACCACCGTGGACTGGGCGATTGTCGCCGTTTATTTCGTCGTAATCGCGTATATCGTATGGAGGGCGTCTCGCAAGCAGGAGACGTCGGCCGACTATTTTTTGGCAGGTCGAAATATTGGCTGGTTTGCGGTAGGGGCTTCGCTTTTCGCCTCGAACATAGGATCGGAGCACATCGTGGGCTTGGCTGGCAATGGCGCGACGAGCGGTATGGCGATGGCCCACTGGGAACTGCACGCTTGGCTGATGGTGACGCTGGGCTGGGTGTTCGTGCCGTTTTACTATCGGTCCGGGGTTTTCACGATGCCGGAGTTTTTGGAGCGTCGGTTCAACGCGACGGCTCGTTGGATTTTGTCGATCGTTTCGCTGGTGGCCTATGTGTTCACGAAGGTGTCGGTGACGGTCTACGCTGGCGGAATGGTGTTTGGGGTGATTTTGCCGGATACCTTTGGGAGTCCGGAGAACGCTTTTTGGATCGGGGCTTTGACGACGGTGGCCTTGACGGGAATCTACACGGTCATCGGTGGATTTCGAGCGGTGGTTTACACGGATGCGATGCAGGCGATCACTTTGCTAGTGGGTTCTGTATTCATAACGTGGATCGGGCTTTCGAAGCTGGGAGGTTGGTCTGAATTGCAGGCGGTTGCATCTGCCAATGCAGAGAATTTCGCACTTTGGCGTCCCAATACGGATAGCGACTTTCCGTGGCTCGGCGTGATGATCGCCTCGCCGATTATCGGGATTTGGTATTGGTGTACCGATCAGTACATCGTGCAGCGCACCTTGGCGGCGAAGAATTTGCAGCAGGCGCGGCGCGGTGCGATCTTTGGGGGCTTTCTGAAGGTTTGGCCTGTATTCATCTTTCTCTTACCGGGATTGATCGGCTACGCTCTCTACCAAAAGGGCTTGATTGATTTGCCAATGAAGGAAGGCGACGATGGCGTGCAGGTAGTGGATGGCGACGGCGTTTTTGCGACGATGGTGACGACTTTGCTGCCGACAGGGCTGCGAGGACTGGTGGTCGGCGGACTGTTGGCTGCCTTGATGAGTTCGCTTTCTTCCTTGTTCAATTCTTGCGCGTCGCTTTTCACGATCGATATTTACGAGAAGATCAATCCTGGGGCTTCGGAGCGGAAGCTCGTGAACGTGGGGCGGGTAGCGACGACGGTCGTGGTAGTGCTCGGCGTGCTTTGGATCCCGATCATGCCGATGATTTCCGGCGGCGGGTTGTACGTCTATTTACAGAGCGTACAGGGCTATCTTGCGCCTCCGATCACGGCTGTGTTTCTGCTGGGCCTGTTTTTTCCGCGCATCAATGGAGAGGGTGCGGTGGCAGGCTTGTCGATCGGCTTTTTGCTCGGCATGATTAAGCTGACGATCCAGGGCATGGTCGGCGGCGGGATGTTCGCGGAGATCGGCTGGCTGGTTGCGATCGGCGAGTACAATTTCCTCTTCGCGACGGGTTGGTTGTTCGCGATCAGCGCCGTGGCGGTGGTGGCGGTATCGCTTATGACGCCTGCTCCTTCGGCGGAGAAGGTGGCGAATCTGACCTATCGAACCTTGAGCAAGGACAGTCGCGAAGAGACGCGCAGCGGCGTCGGCGGCTGGGACTGGTTTGGCACGGTGGTCGTGCTTGGTCTGGTGGCCGCGGTGTACTTGTACTTCAGCTTCTGGCTGAATTGAAATGTCGAATAGCCTGTGACGCCGCGGGGCCTATTTGAGCTTTCTTAGCTACCACGAAGTGCCATCAGCATCCGGTTGGTGACCGTATTTAGTTTTGCGCGTTCTGTGTTTGAGTGAAGAGCGAGTCAATCGTTTCAACGGTTGCATCCAGCTTGTCCTCTGCGAGGCTCTGTTCTGCCGACTCCAAAGCGTTGAGTAATTGGGTTTTCAAGTCGGGATCCAAATCTATATCCCCTTCCAGGATCTCCCTTGCTTTTGAGAGTTTTTGTCCTGCTCTCTGAGTATTGGGCTTGTTCTTCGTGAGGTTCTTTTTCGCGTCGTTCAGATTTCGGCTGAAACGGGTGAGCGTATCGCCCCCGATGAACGATTGTAAGGCTTTGGTTGTGCCAGCGAGATTGGCAGCAACTTTTCCGGCTGCGTTCAATTTTCCCTCAGGGGTGTCAGCGTTCTGGAATGCGTTTACGCTATCATCTAGTTGGTTGTAGCTGCTTGCAAAGTATACGAGGTTTTGCAGCCCGGAATCCTGCATTAACTGAGAGCCAAGGCCTAGATCCTGGTCGACCCCCGCTCCGAGGTTGTAGACGTTTCCCAATGCCCAAGCCCCGGCCGTGTCTGAGTTTTCGTAGGCAGAAAAAGCAAAGTCCGCAGCGGCTTGCTGTTCGCGCTTGTCTGAGCTTTGGGCGTACACTGCCGACAAAATGGCCTGTGCTTCTGGGTCTCCGACAGAAGCGCGTGCCTGGTAGCGTTCGATTTTCTCCTTTGGCAAGGTCTCAGTGGGGCTTCCGTTTTCAGCAGGTGTTATTGTTTTGAGGGTTTCTTCCATTTCCTCCTCGGAAACGTCTTGGGCATAGAGGTTTGAGCTTGGTTCAGCTGAAATGCCAAGAGCGGTTTCTTGGCTGAGTTCCCAGTTTCGGTAGGACTTTGGTTCGATGAAAACGAAGTCTCCTTTGGTCTCGATAAAGCTTCTCAGTTGGGGAGTCCCCGGGCTACCGTCGAGGGATTTAAGGTAGACGCCGTTGTACCGAACTTCCTCTTTTACATCTATAAATATGCTGTAGAGCTGGCGAATTCCCCTTCGTTTTAGGGCTTTGACCAACTCTGAGCTGAGCAATCCGCCGCCCGCTTCGGGTAATTCGACAGCGAGTTCGCTGCCAGTCCCCGCCGACAAGATTTGAAGACTGGGATTATTCAAAGGATCAAAGTCTTCGTAGTCGCCCTTTGTAGTGGCGAGGCCTACCGGCTCAAATGAGGGAAGAGCGAAGCCCGAAAAGCAAGAGTCCAAGATCATAAGCCGGTGTCGGCCTTTCGATTGGCTCATGGCTTGTAGCAACCAATCGATTCTGATCATTTGCTCTTGCTGCAAAAAGGGGTCGCTATCTTCCGAGGCGCTGTCGAAAGGGAGCAGCGCTCCCACTTTCTCGGTATTGGACAGGCTCAGGGTAGAGCCGTGGCCTGAATAATAAAAGAGCAGGTCCTCGCCTTCCTGCGTTTCTCGGACCAAGTTCATGACTGCGCTTTTTATGGCGAAGGTGGTGGCTTCTTCTCCGATCAGTTCCACTACTTCAAACTGGTACCGCTCTCGGAAGAGCGTTACGACGTGATCAGCATCACTTTCTGCATAGCGTAGAACGGGTAGATTACGCTCGCCTGCTTTGTTGACGCCTACAACCAGAATGCGGACCAAGTGGTAGGGCGATTCTGCTTCGTCTTCCACCATGTCGAAATCGAAATTTTCGTTTTCCGATTCAGCTAAAAGAGGGTCCGGTTCCGGATCAAGAGCCACTGGCTCAGGAGCGGGCAGTTTCTCTATTTTTGGCTCAGGTTCCAATGTTCGCACTGGTTCCGGTTCGGCTATGGCTACGGACGGAGGAGTTTCCTCTTCGGGCTGCATTGGAGACTTGGAACAGGAGACCCCTAGGATGGAAAAAGATAGCAAAGAGAGGAAACAGAAAGATCGGATCATGAGTCGGGGGTATTGGAACTTAAAGCGAAAGGGATTTTGCGGCAGGGAGGTTGCCGACATCTTCGTATAGTCGTTTCAGGGTTAATAGGATTTCGGCGCGATTTGGAAGGTCGGGATGCTCTAAGGTATGCTCAAGCATTTCGATTGAGCGCGAGTAGAGCTTGCTTTTGTTATAGACTCCCGCCTTCGCCAATGAACGCCATGGTTCCTGCAAGTCTTCGCTGGCGGAGAGTAGGATTCTTTGCCGCTCGAGCATCTTTCCCGATAGCACCTCACACTGATTGTAGCTCCAATGGTCTGGGACCGGTTCGTCGGAGCATGAGAAGAGGAAACGTTTCTCTCCTTCTGCAGCTCGAAGCGCCTCGCTCAATCCCTCGTCAAGCAGCTCTCCTCCATCGCCTTGTGCTTGGCCGGACCAGATGAGCTCACCATTGTTTTTTGCCGCTCTCAAATAGATCGTTTTACCACTTTCCGTAGGAGTCCATTTTAGGGTAAGGGAAGTCGTTGTATCAATTGACTCTCCATTGGCAGGTGTATATAAAATTGATTTTCCCCCGCGGGTTCTCCCAGCATGGTAAATCAATTCTTTTATATCCTTTTCGATGGCACCTTCCTTTTTAGTAAAGTTCGAGTCTTCTTTCCAGTTATCTATTCTATATAATGGCCTGCTGTTTTTTCCAAATCTCTGGTTTCCGTTTTCGTCGACTACGGGTTCTCCGTATTGTCCTGCTGTAACGAGCCATTCAACTAATAGAGTACCTGGATCTCCAATCCATTGTATGTTACCGGAAGAACGAAACAGGGAGTTGCCTTTTTGTAGTTCACGCGGAAATCCCCCAATGTAGATTGTCGCTTGGCCACTCTCTATTTCCTCCACAATGGCAATTGGCGACTGTGCATAGAGGCCTTGTGATAGAGGTAGTTCCAGAGCAAACGCAACGACCATTGGAATTGCCTTTAAAAAGAGCTTGAAAGCGGGTAGGTGAGGATATGAGTGGTTCTTGCTCACTGTTTTGTTCAGGATGGGGTGTTTGTCGGTGTTGCGTTGTTCTCGCGTCCTTCAGGAATAGAATCGGTACGTTTTTTAGTGCCTGTAAATAGGTATAGCCCTAGGAGTAATTCGATGCCTGATCCGAGTATGCAGGCAAGGCTACCAATCCACAATATTCTAAATACATAGGCTAAAAACCACGCTAAGAATAGCACTGCTAGAACAGTGCAGTTGAATTCGGCGATATTTTCTCTGATACTATTACGCTCGAGCAGAAAGGGAAAGGATTTGAGTCTAACGAAAAAGAAGGCAGCTGTAGCCACGAGGAAGTTGAGCGAATACTCTAACGGTCGGGTCATTCTTAAGACAGGATCGTTTAGCAACGTATAGGTTCCGATTGCGTGGGCATAGATTCCAGGCAATAGAACACGTTCCCCTGGGACGATAATTTTGTCCGAAGTGAGCTCTTCATCTGCGTCTCCGATGAATACGATTGTATTGTTCGTTTTGCTTGACGGTAATTTGGCCCCGTTTAAGTAGTCTTCAATATCCACTTTGGAGGTTTCTTTGTGAATGAGTGACTTGAGGGCGTAGTTTGGGTAGTAGCCTTCGATTTCTATCGTATCGTTTAGGTGAATCGTTTTAATGTTCGTCAGACCGTTTGATTGAAATTTGCCAATTAAGCCCTCCTTTTCCTTACCAACGGCGGCTTTGGCGACTTGAAAGCTCAATGAGGGGAGCGACGCCTCTTTGCCGCTCTTTCTTTTCAAGATTTTTGGGATGATAGAGTAAATAGGGGGATTTATATTGTCATGAGATAAAAGGGTCACGCTCCCTGCCATACGCTTGATCTCCCCTCCATAGCCAAGCCAGTTATCATGTTCGCTAGTAAAAAAAGACCGTCCTACCCCTAGAACGATGGTTGTTCTTCCACGTTCTACTGCGGCTAGAGTCTCTTCAGCCAATAGGAGTTCTCCGATTTCAGACTTTGCGAGATGCTTTGCCTGAAGAAACAAATTCATCTTTGCGGGATCCGATTGGTTGTTCGGTTCCTTGCCCTCTCTCAATTTTTTTAGCGTTTCAATAGTGAAAAGCCTTCTTTCATCATCGCTGAAACTGAGCAAATTACATAGGAAAATGAAATTATGGTGGTTTTCAGGAGGCTCACCTCCCTTTGCCGATTCATCTGGAGAAAAGTCGATGTCTACCCCAACCACTTTCACTCCGTCTTGAACGAGCCGAATAATTGTGCGAGATAGCTCGAGTCGGTCTGTGTAACCGATTCGATGGGTGTAGTTGCGAGGTGGATCTCCCTCGAAATTAGTATTGATCATTCTCGACGTATCCAAAAAAAGGATTTGTGTGGCGTCGATTTGCCCTGATAAGGTTATTGGATTCTTTTTTAATGATTCGGTTGAACGTTGGAATCCGATTCGCTTTAGCTGGGCTATTCCAAAAACGTCGAGGTTCTTCTCCTCCAGAGAAAGTAGTGTAAATGTAACGATGAATTGAATTGCCCAAAGTAGCACTAAGCTCGCTGTGAGCTTGCTGCTTTTCTTACGTTTTTCGGGTAAAGAGCAGTACCAGTTGCGTATCCGAGTAGGGACCGACTGTGTAGGAGCAGGTGAAGGCATCGAAACTAGAGAGGATTTTCTGGAAACAGTACGGTAACATATACTGTCCAGAGCAGGCAAAGGATTTTCAGAAAACACCATATTGCTGCGGCGAAAGCAAGACTTTACCACGGTTAGTGCATTCTAACGAAAAGTTGTGATTGACTCCTTGTCGTGGGTCGCGGGGGCAGCTTTGTGAGTTGGGAAGGTTTCGATTATCGACATAATGAAAGTGGATGAAGCGAATGAAATCTTATTCGGATGTTAGTGCTCTTGAAGATTTGATTGATCAGCCTCGGTGAGTTGATATGGGAGGGGGGGGTATTTGTATTTGGGTTGTGTGAAAATTTTAATTAAATCAGATGATTGTTTTCTTTTTTGGGATGGTTTAGTTGTAGGGTGTTGTTGATATGAATTTGAGTTTAGAAGAGTTAGGGTGGAACTCCACGTTTCAGGAGCATTTTGATGCGGTGAACGATGGTACGCTGGTGCCTGCGCGCGTGATCCGGGAGAATCGCGGTGAGTATATTGTGAATACGGGCGAACGTGTCGGGGTTGCTCGCCTGCCTGGTATCGAGCGACTTGGCAAACTCGACTCGGCGGCGTATCCAACCGTCGGAGACTGGCTAGCTTTGGAAGAGATCGCGGGAGGCGAGGATTTTTTGGTACGTAGCTTTTTGCCTCGGGCGAGTCTGTTTGAGCGGAAGGTGGTTGGGGAGTCTACGCGTCATCAGTCGATTGTGGCGAATTTCGATTCGCTCTTTTTGGTGACGGGTTTGGACGAGGACTTTAAGACGAGTCGGATTCAGCGGTATTTGAGTCTGGCCTGGAATAGCCGGCGGGAGCTGGTGATCGTGCTCAACAAGGCGGATTTGCGGGATGATTTGCCGGAGGTGTTGGAAGCGGTCGAAAAGGTGGCGGGCGAGGTGCCGGTGCATGCGGTGAGCGCTCACGACAGGTCGAGCCTGGAATGCCTTTTCGGTTACCTCGGCAAGGGGCGTACGGTGGCTTTGCTGGGCTCTTCGGGAGTTGGGAAATCGTCGCTGGTGAACGCGTTTCTGGGGGAGGATCGTTTGCCTACGCAACAGAATCGGGCGGCGGACGGTCGAGGGCGTCACACTACGACATGGCGCGAGCTGCAGATGATTCCAAGCGGGGGAGTGTTGATCGATTTGCCGGGAATGCGTGAGCTTCAATTGACCGGCGAGGGGGATGGTGTGGTGAAGGCTTTCGAGGACGTGGAAGAGCTGATGCTCCGCTGCAAGTTTAGGAATTGCAGGCACGACGGAGAGCCTGGCTGCGCGATAGAGGCGGCGATCGAAAGTGGCGAGCTTGATGCGAGTCGCTATCAGCAGTACGTGAAACTGAATGAGGAGCACGCAGTGGCTCATGCGCGGCGAGAGGCGAGAGATAAGGCGATCGCGGCGCGGCGACGTCAGATCAAGGTGAAGGAAGGCGTCGCCAAAAAGGGTAAAATGAAGCGTCTAGGAAATGCGAATCGTTCACGCAAGTTGATCGAGGGTTCTGAGGAGTAAGGGAAGCTGGCTTACTGAGCGTGTGCGGACTGCAGACTAGAAGTAGTCCCGTCTCTTTTTGTCGTGGAGGATTTTTCCGTATTTGCGGATCCATGACAGTTCTTCCTCGTTGAGCGGGCCTTTGGATAGGGATTCTAGGTTTTCCTTGAGTTGGTCCCGGTTTTTAGGGGCGCTCAGGACCACGTGCACGTGTGGGTTCGAGAGGGCGAATCGGTAGCAGAGGTCAGGAGTGAGGGGAATGGGCGCCGGGCCTGCTCCAGGCCACATGGGCATTTCGACGTTTTTGACGGGCTTGGTCAGTTGGGTCCATGCGAGCGCGGTGTAGCTGACGACAGCGGGTTTGCGAAGGTCGAGATTTGGGAAGATGTCATCTTCAGCTCCGGGGTGTTTCGCGTTGTAGCGAATCATGAAAAGGTCGATTTCAGAGTCGAGAACGAGTTTCCCAGCGCGTTCGCGATTGTGAATGCTGGTGCCGATGGCGCGGATTTTTCCTTCTAGGCGCAGTTGTACGAGGGCGTCGATGGTGGACTGGTGGTAGCGGGAGGTGACGCCCAGCCATCCCAGCTTGAAGACGTCAAGGTAGTCGGTTTTCAGGTCGCGTAGGGTTTTTTCTACGGCGTGTCGTATCTGACTGCCGAAATAGCCCCAGCCGAGTAGGGCGATGATGTGTTTTTCTCGGTCGATCTTTGCCAGCTCGCGAAGGGCGGGCTTCATTTTCTTGAAGCCTTGGCCGTAGACCCAGTAGTTGGCGCCCTGGTCGGCCGCCCAGAGGGCGTCGTCGGAGTTGAGGCCGCAGTTGCCGGCGATTCCGAGTCGCGTCACTTTTTTGCCTATCTTTGGCAGGTTTGTCGTGTGGAATTGTTTAGTCGTATAGATTTCATCGGCGTACATGACTCCTGTAAGGTAGCGGATTTTATAGTGAAAGCCGACTTTTTGTTTTCATAGAGCAGTAATATATGGGTGCCTAATACGTGAATAAGCTCAGTTGAATAGATATTACAGAGAGCATTATTCGGTGCGTGAATAGGGTTGGGTATGCTTTCTAATATATGGGGAATTGCGTATGAATTTCATGGAGAAGAAGCGTATTCGGGTTAGTATTACGCAAGGGGAATGGAAGAATGAGTGAATCTCCGAAATGCGTATTGTGCGGTCGAGAAGGCACGGTGACGGCTAAGATCATTTCTCATGGTCAGACACTGTATGTTAGTCTCTGTCCGGTGCATGCGCTTGCCATGCAGGAGTTGTCGAACGAGTTGCGCAAGTCGGATGAGAAGGAGGAGCGGGCCTATTCGCTGGAAAAATTGCTACATTGTCCGCGTTGTGGTATTTCTCTGGAGACGGTGAAGGAAAGGCAGCGTTTTGGCTGTCCTGCGTGTTATGAAACCTTCGCGTCCTTCTTGCCCGCCTGGGTTTCGATTCGGAACACATCGGTAAAGTGCCGAAATCCGCTATTACGCGGGAGATCTTCAAGTCACGGATCGACTACTGCAAAGCCGCATGAATGAAGCGGTGAAAGTGGAATCCTATGAATCGGCCGCTGAGTTCAGAGACCGTATCAGCGATCTTAAGAGTCACTATCCGGAGATCGCTGCGAGTTTCGATGCTACTCAGAATTGAGTGGCGCGGAGCCTCTCTTAAAGGAGAGGGCAAGAGCACACTGCGATAGCGTTCCTGAGCGAAGTTTATGAGTTTTCCGGCACATAGATCGGAGGCTTCTGCACGCTTTTGATACGGGTTTAGGCAGATTTTCCACTTGAGTAGGAAGACTATGTATGTAGATGTTCTGACTATGGCAGGTAAATCTAAGAATGACTTGTTGAGCGGTACGCTTGATCTTCTGGTGTTGAGAGTGCTTGATGCGGGGCCGCGGCATGGTTATTCGATCGCTCGTCGGATTGAGCAAATTAGCGAGGATGTCTTGGCGGTGCAGCAGGGTTCGCTTTACCCGGCGCTGCATCGCTTGGAGGACAAGGCCTTGGTCGAGGCGAGTTGGGAAATTGGGGAATCGAAGAAGCCGGCAAAGGTCTACCGATTGACCAAGGCGGGTAAGGCCCAGCTCGAGAAGGAGACGCAAAGCTGGGTGTCGGTTTCCGCCGCGATCAATTTGGTGCTGAGCAAGGCTTAGGGGGAACGATGATGAGGCGACTGCAGCAGTTCAGGAATCGCGTCATGTCGTTGGTGGGGCTGGATGCTAAACGTGACGAGCTCGACGCGGAGATCGCTCATCACCTAGAGTTGCTTGCGGCTGAATATGAGGCCGAAGGCATGGCCCCGGAGGAGGCGCGTCGGGCGGCTCGAAAGCGTTTCGGAGGTGTCGAGCATTTGAAGGAGGACTGTCGCGATAACTGGGGCGTGCTTTGGGTTGAGGCGACTCTGCGCGATCTTAGGTTTGCGATGCGGCAGATGACGAAGCTGCCGGGATTTACGGCGCTTATAATCCTCACGTTGGCGCTTGGTATTGGAACGAGCACTACAATCTTCAGCGTGGCGCAGTCAACTGTGCTAGCCCCTTTGCCCATTTCTGATCAAGATCGAGTTTTCATACTGTGGGAGAATCATCATGAGCGGGGAATAAGGCAATTTAGCGTTTCGGTGCCTAACTTTGAGGATTTTCGCGAGCGAGCGGAAACGGTGGATGGGCTGGTCGCGTTGCGCGGCTTTAGCGCTACGCTTTTGGACGGCGACACCCCTGAGAGGTTTGAGGGAACTGAAATCTCGGCGGGCGCGATGGCTTTGCTTGGTTGGAAGCCGGTAGTAGGCCGAGAGTTTTTGCCAGATGAAGATCAGCACGGAGCCGCGAAGGTAGCTATGATAAGCGAAGTGCTTTGGCGTGAACGTTACGGCGCGGATGCGTCGATCGTCGGCAGGTTGATTGAGATCAATCGAGAGGAGCACGAGATCGTGGGCGTGTTTGGGAAGGATACTTTTGTTCTGAATACTGAGGTGCATATTTGGCGTCCTATGGCCGCCGATTTGAAGAGCGAGAATCGCAGCAATCACATGCTGACCGTATGCGGGCGTTTGAAGAAAGGCGTTTCTTTGGAGCAATCGCAGGCGGAGATGGAGGGCATCGCAGCTAGTCTGGAGGAGGCCTATCCTGATAGCAACGAAGGCTGGGGCGTCACTCTGGAGCCCATCTATGAGGCGTTCGTTCCGGCGGACTTGCGAAGAGGGATGCTTGTTTTGTTTTCCGCGGTGGGAATGCTGCTTTTGATCGCCTGCGCGAATGTAGCGAACCTTTTGCTCTCTCGTGGTTCGGTTCGGGCCAAGGAAGTAGCGGTGCGAGTGGCTCTCGGGGCCGGGCGGCCTCGAGTCATTCGCCATATGATGACAGAGTCGGCGGTGTATTGTTTTTTGGGCACATTGGTAGGGCTTGTATTCACAATCTGGGGAGTGGCGCTTGTTCGCGGTTTCGCGCCGTCGAATCTGCCGAGAGTCAGCGAAATATCGATTGATGCGAGGACTTTCGTTTTTTCGGCGGTTGCTTGCATGGCGACAATTGTTTTGTCGGGGCTATTTCCAGCCCTTCGGCTTTCTGAAAGTGAACCAGCTCGCTCTTTGGGCGGAGCGGCTAAATCGACAGGGGGAGCTCCTTCGAAAGGGCGCATTCGCTCGGGACTTGTCGTGCTGCAGCTCGCTCTGTCGCTGAGTCTGGTAGCTGGGGCAGGTCTTCTGATTAAGAGCTTTAAGCGGCTCCAGGAAGTGGATCCTGGGTTCAATGCTTCAGGAGTTCATACTTTCCGGGTCACTCCTGACCGCGGGCGCTATGGCGACGCGGAGTCCAGGTCGTTGTTCTACCAGAATATGATCGATCGGATCGAGGCATTGCCCGGCGTTTCGATGGCCGGCATGACAAGTTCAGTTCCGTACGGTCCGGGAACTACGAGCTTAAATGTGTTTTCAGCAGATCCGTCGGCTCTTGAGCCGGAGGATTCGGTTCAAGCGGATTGGCGAATCGTCAGTCCCAAGTATTTCGATACGATGGAGATTCCCTTAATTGAGGGCAGAGTGTTTACGCGGTTCGATACGAATAGAGGGGAGCCGGTCATGCTGATCAGCAAGGAGCTTGCGGACCGGTTTTGGCCGGGGGAAAGCGCTCTTGGAAAACGACTGAAACCCGGAGGCGGCGACAATTGGAATCGGGTTGTCGGAGTGGTCGGCGATGCTCGAATTCGAAGTCTTTCAGAGGATCCGAGTCCGGCTATGTTTTTCTCTTCCTGGCAGTGGTGGGGCTGGGATACTATGAGTTTTGTTATTAGGGGAAATGGGGAGCCTGAAACGATGGTTTTGGAGATTCGATCGATCGTCCAGGAAATCGACCCGTCGCAACCTGTATTTGATTTTCAAACACTAGATCAGTACGTGAGCACCCAGATTCAAAGTCCGCGACTGAATTCGTGGCTCCTTGGGATATTTGCAGCGATGGCCTTGTCGCTCGCGGTGATCGGCGTCTATGGGGTGGTAGCCTCGGCAGTGTCCCAGCGTACCAGCGAAATCGGACTGCGCATGGCCTTGGGAGCGCGAAGGGGGCAAGTGTCGGCGATGATACTGAAAGAGGGTGGTTGGTTGTTAGCTTTTGGCATTGGTATTGGAAGCCTGCTGTCATGGCAATTCGCTCGGCTCATGCAGTCCCAATTGTTTGAAGTGTCGCCGAGTGATCTATCGACCAACCTTTTTGCCGTCATCGTGTTGGGACTTGCGGGGTTGCTGGCGACAGTCTTGCCGGTTATGCGAGCTTCGAGGATTGAGCCTATGGCGGCTCTGAGGGTGGAATAGGTCTAGGACTTGAAGAGCCGATTGTGTGGCTCCGACGTATTCCTTGCTGACTTTTGCGACGTGGTATTGGCAGCGTTCACTCATCGGTTAATATGAGTGAGTTTGAATTGGTTCCCCTCGTTGGATTAATTTGATCATTCGTTGCCGCGTATGATGGTTTTTTTCTCTAGATCTTTTTTCTTTGTTTCAGCCTTTTGCCTATCGGCTGGCTGTTTTGCTCAGAGTGTCGCTTCCGAGCCGGCTGATCTTCCAGCTTCGACAGTCGATCAAAAGGAGACGATAACTAGCGAGAAGGACTCTGTAGAGCTGGTGGGAGATTCATCCGTTGGCGAGTCGATCAGCCGTCGGCCTGATTTGTCCTTTGCTAATGTGACGATCAATGGTCAGGGCTCGGGCTTGTCCTTGGGCAGCATTCCGGCCGATGCGGTAGAATCGGTAGAGGTCATGAAGGCGGTGACGCCTGATCTCGATGCGGACACGAGAAATGGAGCGATCAGTCTGAAGACGAAGCCGACCTACGAGCAGGAGCTTACGGCCAAGGGCACTCTGGAACTGGAGTACAAGGCTTCCGATGGTTCGCTGAGCAACGAGGAGATATTTTCATGGGGCGGTCGGCTCAATGAAGCGGGAACTTGGGGCGGGCGTTTAAACGTGCGCCAGGAGATCGATCATTTCGCAATAGACGATATCAGGAATGACTGGGATACGGAGGTCGTCGATGGGCAGCCGGCCTTTGTCATGACGGAATCGAGGATTGAGAGGTTTCATCGCAAGTCCGATGAGTGGGAGCTTGGCGGTTCGTTAGATTTCAAGGCGAGTGAGCTTGTTTCGTTTTCCGCCCGCGCGAATTGGGAATTGCAGGACCGCGAGTTTTACGCGCCGCGTTTGCGGTATCAATATGGCGACGGTACTTACGTTTCGGTAGACTCGACACGGGCTAGCGTACAAGGCGCGAGCGTTCAGAGAATGGCGAACGGCTGGAGCAACGAAGACCGTGAGATAGAAGCAGCGGTGGGAGGCGTATTTGAGAACGATTTTTTGGAAGCTGAATTTCAGTACGTTTATTTGGAGGAGAAACTGTATCAGCCAAATTTCTTTCAGCTAGATTTCGTGCGGGAAGGTGTCGACTTGAGCTATGATCTGACGAACCCGCGCTTTCCCGTCACGGTCTCGACGGATGGCACGGATTTGGATGATGCATCGCTGTTCGTATTCGAGGATATGAATGATCAGCAGGAATGGCGTAATGAAGAAAGTGATACAGTGGTGACGCTCGATTTGAAATGGAAGGATTTAGGAAGCGACAATCAGGGGTTCGTGAAGGGAGGTTTCAAGTCGCGAGCGCGCGATCTGACTCGTGTGTCGGCTGACCGGATATTCGAGGGTTTTGTGGCGGACGAATATACCTTGGCGGATGTACTGTACGCTGGGGAAATTGATTCGGTTGTGGAAGGCCAGTATCGCCTGGGGTCCATTCCGAGCATCGAGAGCGGTCGCAAGTTTTTGCAGGATCATGCGGACGAGTTTTTCTACAGCGACTATAGGACGCGCGAGCGGGCGGACTCGAACAGTTATCTAGCAGATGAGACAGTTGACTCCCTTTATGCTATGTTCAGTTGGGAAATTAAAAAGTGGCGGTCTATCCTAGGCTGGAGAAGGGAGCAAACGCATGTTTCTTTCCGGGCGAACGAAGTAATCGTAGGCGCGGATCTGGATGACGCTGATGAAGACGGTGATCTGCAGGAAACGGTGTACCTTGGGACGAATCCAACAAATGGAGACAATAGCTACTCGAACGATTTTCCGAATTTCCATCTTCGCTATCAGTGGAATGAAAAGTTAAGTGTGATTGGTTCTTTTACCAATACGATCAAGCGTCCAGGGTACGGAGAAGTCGTACCGTATCGTAGAGTGAATCGCGACGAGTCAGAGGTGTCGGAAGGAAATCCGAATTTGAAGCCAACCTTGTACGAGAATCTGGATTTCTCGCTTGATTATGCGATCAGCGAATTGAATAGATTCTCGGTAGAGCTCTTTCGGAAATCCGTAGAGGACATCGTGTTTGAAGCAGAATCAACTGTGGTGTCTGGCGCGTATGCAGGCTACGAGCTCTCTCGTCGCGAGAACGGGCCGACGGCGACTATTCAGGGGGCGAAGTTGACCTGGCAAGCTCCTTTAAGAATGTCGGTACTTCCGGAGGGTTTGTCCTTTAATGCCAACTACATTTTGAACGACACGGAAACCGAGTATCCAGGCCGACCTGGAGAGTTTTTACCAGTTACCCATCTTCCTGACGCTGAGTTTCGCATGACGCTAAACTATCAAAGCGAAAAGACGTTTACGCAACTCATGTACCAAAGAACTGATGTTTCTTTGCTACGAGTGGGGGATGATCCTTCGGAGGATCGTTTCGAACATTCAAGGAATCGGATCAATCTCGACTTTAGCTATCAAATTAAGCCGAAGCTCCGCTATTTTGTAGTGGCTCGTGATCTTCGCAGCGAACCGAACAGCGTTCGTTTCGAGGGAGATGAGTCACGTCTTGTCCGTTATCGCAATTTTCACTGGTCCGTGCGCACAGGATTGAAGTTCGAACTGTAGTGAGGTTCCGCGATTCTTTTGGGCCGGAGACTGCAGGTTAAAGGCGGAGAAAATCAGTCGAGACAGTTTCAGGTTCAATAGGTCTTTTTTAAGTTTGGCAGCCGTTTTAAACGACTTGGCGCGGAAGTTGATAATCTCCGGTTCTAGCGTTTATTAATCCTGCTTAATATTGATCGATGTACTAAGAAAAATCACTTAGACAGTAATAGAAGTAACATAAGGGACGATAGAGCTAGGGACCAAGTTATCCTAGTTGTTATCGTTATGGGACTCCGAAAGAAAATTGTTGTATTGGGCGCAGCTGCCACTGCTTTGCCTCTTTTAGTCATAGCCTTTGTTTTTGGGCTCCAGATCCAAAAGGTAGATGATATAGTCGATAGTTCGGCAAAGAGTGATGCTGTCGCTATTCTAAACACTGAACTCAGCTCTTTGCTGCGTCAGGCTGAACTGACTAATACCCTTCTAAAAAGAAGGGTAGAGGATAGTATGCGAACTGCAGAGGATATTCTATCTAAAACAGGGAAGATTGTGACTTCTCCGGAGCGTCGTGTATCATGGGTTGCGGTCAATCAAGGCACAAAAGACGCCGTTTCGATCGAGCTTCCAAAATTGTTGATTGGAGATAGGTGGTTTGGGAAGATCGAAGATTTCAATCCAAATGATCCTGTTCCAATTGTAGACGACTTAATGTCAGCAACGGGAGACACGGCGACGGTTTTTCAAAGAATGAATTTAGACGGGGACATGTTGCGGGTTGCTACGAACGTAAAGAAAGCCGATGGCAGTCGCGCCATTGGGACTTATATTCCTAGTTCAAGTCCGGTCGTGCAAACGGTGCTCAAAGGAGAGACGTTCCGAGGGCGGGCGTTTGTGGTGAATCAATATTATATAACAGTGTACAAGCCTCTGTGCGACGAAAGGGGCGAAGTTATAGGGGTGTTGTATGTAGGAACACCGGAGGAAATTGTATTGAGCACACTTCGGGATCAGATCGAGAAAACGAAGATCAAAAACAGCGGCCATGTGTTTGTGGTGCACGGAAGTGGCGATTCGAAGGGTAGTTATGTTGTTTCAGGTGACCGGAGCGCGCGAGGGCGAAGTGTATTAGAAAATTCAAATAGTGAAACAAGAACTGTTTTTCAGAGCATGATTGAAGAAGCGACCCAGCTTCACGGTGAAGAACACCGGTCGGTGCGGTTTCTGTCGCAATCAGTGAATAGTGATGGTCTTGATTATTCGATTGCTAGCTTTGGATACTTTGAACCATGGGATTGGGTTATTGCGGCGAGCGCTCCAGAGTCTGAGGTTTACGCCTCCAAAAACGCAGTAAGCGAGACCTTGAGATACGCTAATTATTTGGGTTTCTCAATATTGGCTGTGAGCATATTGGCTTCCGTTGTATTGTTTTTTGCATTTGCCACTAGAATCGTCAATAATGTGAGCTCGATAGCGCGGCGTCTGGTGGAAGGTGCTAGAGAGAGTCGAATTGCTACGAACTCTGTCTCCGACGCGAGCGCTTTGCTAGCAAATGGATCGAGCGAGCAAGCGTCTTCGCTTGAGGAGACAAGCGCTTCTTTGAAAGACATCTCGGGGATTACTCGTCACAACGCTGACAGCGCGCGGAGCGCTAACGGGCTAACTGCGGAAGCGCGAAGTCAGGTCGATGCCAGCTCTCACGAAATGCAGGAAATGATAAGCGCGATGCGAGAAATAGGTCAGTCCAGTTCTGAAATATCTACGATCATCAAGACCATTGACGAGATAGCGTTTCAAACGAATGTATTATCACTGAATGCCGCAGTTGAAGCGGCGCGAGCAGGAGATGCGGGCGCGGGGTTCGCTGTGGTTGCGGACGAAGTTAGGGCTTTGGCATTGAGGAGCTCTCAAGCAGCTGCCAAGACTTCGCGGAGCATTGAAGATGCGATTAAAAACAGTACGCAGGGCTCGGTGATTTGCCAACGTGTCGAAGGAAGCTTGAATCGAATCGTCGAGATCGTGCATCAGCTCGATTCGATAGTGGCTGAAATAGCAAAGTCGTGTGACGAGCAAAACGAGGGTGTTTCTCAGATTGATAGAGCTCTCGATCAGATGAATAGCGTGACGCAGGATAATGCTGCTTGCGCGGAAAGAACGGCGGTTGCCTCGGACCAGCAAAAAGCTCAATCGCTGCAGATGCGTAAGTTGATTGCTGAACTGGTTGAGGTGGTGGCGGGGAAGCCGCCGGAAAATTCTGATTCGGATAGTGGAGGCGTCGAGTCAGCGAGAGACTCTTTCGGTTTGAAGGCTCGTGGTATTGGCCCCAAGCGTGTATCAAGCGAACAAGCGTTATTGGCTACTCGCTTGTGAAAAGGGCCAGTTGTCTTGATGTTGATTGAAGTTGTGATTTGGATACAAACTTGTTTGAAATTTCGACTTAGGCATTAAAGGGGGAGTCTCGTTTTAGTTGGTTTGCCTGACGCTCTTGATGGGGTAATTGTTGAGATGGAGGATGGTTGATTTCGCATATAGCTTACCGCTGTCGGGGTGTTGTTAGATTTTGAATAAATGAAGGTATCTTTGTTTTGAATACTAGAGTCGAGAGGGCTAATCCTTTCTTTCTGGACTAACGAATTGGAATAGTTAATCAGTGGCTTTTAGTTTTGCCATGAATACTCCCTTACTTCGTAACTTGCGTGTTAGAGCACGTCTAGCCGGTCTTTTTATGTTTCCTTTCTCTGCTCTTTTGGGGCAGGACGCCCTCACGCCGCAGGACCTGATTTCTCAGGCTCTTGAGAACAATCTTGGCCTTGAGGTAAGTCGGCTAGAAGCTGGCATCAAGCAGGACAACGCCCGCAGCGAATGGGGACGTTTTGCGCCGAATCTCGGTTTTGAAGTGGGGGTGGATCGACTTTACCGTCAGTTGAACGCTCAGGACTTGAGCAGTTCCTCAGTGTTTAACCCTTTGGATCCCGAGTATCAGCACCGGAGCTCCTATAGTCGGGCCAAGCTCGGCGGGCGTTTGCCGTTTGGCAGTACTTATGAGCTTTCGACGTCGGCGGGGAGAATGGATAGCAGCTACACCGAAAGGGAGTCGGCGTATTACAATCCAGAATACAACACGAGCGTGAAGCTTTCTGTGACGCAGCCTTTGCTGCGAAATTTCGGGTTAAGCGTGAACCTGGCGCCGATGAGGCTCGCGAAGGCGGAAGTTGCGGTGGCTCGTCTCGAGACACGTTCAGCGATAGAGACGGTAATGGCTCGCGTGCTGTTATCTTCCTACGAGGTGTTTTTCTCAATTCGTAATCTTGAAGTGAAGCGGGAGTCGATTGAGCTTGCTGAATCGTTGCTAGGTGAAAATCGCAAGCGGGTTGAGCTCGGGCGGATGTCTCCGATCAACGTGACTCAGGCGGAGGCACGTGTTGCTGAGGCGGAAGCCGAGCTGATCGAGGCGCGGGTGTTTTTCCAGCAGCGACAGAATCAGCTGCGGGAACTGACTCAGGAGAACTTTGACTTGATGGCGGAGGATTTTGTTCTCGCGGAGGTGGAGGGGACGTTGCCAGCGGTGCCGGCATTGATTGATCGCGCGAATTTTGCGGGTGTAATGCTTACGAACAATCCGGATTATCAGGCCTCGCTAAAGGCTGCGGAGAACGAGGGGATTCGCGTAGTGTTTACGAAGAACCAGCGTTACCCGGAGGTGAACTTGTTGATGTCAGTCGGGACGAGTGGTTTGCACGACAATCTAGAAGGCTCGATTGATGATTTCGAGAATCGAGCTGATGTAGACTGGAGTTTGGGCATCGCGGTGAACGTGCCGCTGGATAATCGCACGGCGAAGTCGCGCTATCACGCGGCTCGCAAGCGAGAGCAGCAGGCCCTGCTAAAGGTGAAGCAATCCGAGGTGCAGCTGCTGAGCGCTCTGGGCAGCGCGATAGACCAGCTTGAGGCTGGGATCGAGCGACGGGATTTGATTCAGCAATCTGTGCGGCTTGCTCGGGAGGCCCTCGCGGCGGAGGAGCGCCGTCTGGAGAACGGAAAAGCGACGAATTACGAAGTGTTGAATCAGCAGCGGGAGCTGAGCGTATCGCAGACTCAGGGACTTGCGGCTGAGGTCGAGGTGCAGAAGGCTTGGATCCAGTTGCTGCTGCTGCAGGGAAAGCTTTCGGAAGCGCTTGGCTTTAACCTCACTTTCGGAGAGGAAAAGTCAGCTGATTAATAATCTTCGAATCTCGTTTATGCGCCCACACCCCAAATCAAAGTTTCTTAGGCGGCTCAGCCTTGCCTGCCTTTTGTTAGTATCAGCTTTTTCATTGCGCGCTGAATCGCGTTGGATCGAGGGCATCAGTCAGCCCTTGGAACGGATCACGGTGAGTTCTCCGGTGGAAGAGATCGTCGAGAAAGTCCACGTGTCTGAGGGAGACGTGGTGGAGGCCGGTCAGGTTTTGGCGGAGCTCTTGTCCTCTCAGGAGCGACTGGAAGTGGACCGTTTGGACGTGCTTATCGAGAAGGCTGAGGCGGACTATAAGGCGACTGCTGACTTGGTGGCCGAGAGGATCGAGAGTCAGGACAAGCTGGCTGAGGCCATGACGGCGCTGAAGAGCCTGCGGATAGAGCGTGAGATTGCGGAAAGCCAAGTTCAGGAGCGTATCATTCGGTCGCCTGTTTCGGGAATTGTGGTCTTTCGCCTGAAGGATCCTGGGGAGGCGATTGGACGGGTCGAGCCATTGTTCGAGGTGATCAACTCGGATCAGTTGAAGCTGCAGTTTTTCATGTCGGCCGCTGATTTGCCGGCTCTGAGGGTGGGTGACGAGGCGACGGTGCAATTTCCGATCGTAAAGCCGGGCGAGTCGTATTTCGCGACCTTGCAGTTCATAGATCCTCAGATCGATTCGCGCAGTGGCTTGTTTCGGGTGCGGTATGTTTTGGATAACGTGGAGTCTGCGGTGAAGCCAGGGGCGCGTGTGCAGGTGAAGCTTGATCTGGAGGACTAAAGGGGGCCGCATGCAATTCGACGACCAATTTGATTCTGTACGCTTCGAGCGTCTTCTTGATGACGCCGTAGATCCGGTGGAGTTTTGGAACGTGTTGGCGCAGTTCCTTTCCGAGCAATGGCGACTGGCGCAAACTGCTGTGCTGCATGTCGCGTCGGCTTCCGAAGTTCGGTTGCTCGGTCAATTCGGTTCTGGAGGAATGGCGGCAATGCCGGGCAGTGTGCGTCGCGCGGTCGTCGATAAAGGCGGCGCGAAGATGCAAGTGCTAAGCGAGGGAAGCGATCGCTGGCTGGTCGCTCCGCTCACGCGGGCGGATGGAATTGTTTTCGTATTAATCGCCCAAGGCGGAGACGGGCTCGAGAAGGACGCCTCGAAGATCGTTTCTCTTGCGCAAGCGATATTGTCGGCTTCTGAAGCGCGGCAGAGCGCTCAGCGTTCCAGTCGTTCGCTGGATCACTTCGCTAAGATCGTGGATCTTGGCTTGCTGTTGGGCGAGTCTGTCAATTTCGACCCGGCTGCGATGACGCTCTGCAGCGAGGTGGCGCATCATTTGAAGGCGATGCGGGTGACACTCTCTTGGCGTGCCGGGGATAAGTTGAAGCTCGTCGCGACGAGCCATGGCGGGCGCGTGAGAAATGATACTGAAGCGGCGGGATCGCTCCTGCGCGTGATGGAGGAATCCTTCGATCAGGCGATCGAGATTGCGGAGCCTCCGTTGGAAAACGATGCTTTGAATTTGCAGCATCGCTTGTATTCAGAAAGCAATGCCAATTGCCGCGTGATTTCCTTGCCGATTCGCTTTGAGGAAAAGTCGGTCGGGGTTTTGACGGTTGAGCATCCGCAAGAGGAGAATCCTGTTGGGCAGGAGGACATCGAGACGCTTCGTGTAATTCTCGATTTGGTGGCTCCACGCCTTGAGGAAATGCATCGAAAGACGGGTTGGTACGGGGCGCGCTTGTGGCGGACCTCTCGTCGTTTCTTGGCAGGCTTTATTGGCTACCGACACACGGGTTGGAAGTTTACGGGCTTGGCGCTTGTGCTGTTTACCTTGGTCGCTCTGGTGGTACGTATCGAGCACAAGGTAAAGACGACTTTTATTTTGAAGTCTGAGGCGTCCGCTTATTTGACGGCTCCCTTTCCTGGGTACATTGACCAAGTGCATCGGGATGTTGGCGATATCGTTGAGGCAGACGACTTGTTGATGGAATTGGATCGACGCGAACTAGTGGTGCAGCTCGCGGAGCTGAACGCGAATCGCGACCGCAATTTGACGGATGCTCGTCGGCTGGAAGGGGAAGGCGAACTAACGGAGATGCGGCTGGCTCAACTAGCGGCTCAGCAGGTGGAGGCGAAGATCGCGGTGCTCGACTATCGTTTGTCGAAGACGGAGTTGCGGGCGCCGTTTGACGGGATCATTGTCGAGGGAGATTTGCGGGAGCGCCTGTCGTCGCCCGTGCAGGCTGGCGAGACCTTGTATCGTCTTGTCAAGCTGGAGGGGCTCTACGGCGAGTTGCGCGTGGACGAACGGGATATTAATTATCTGTTTCAAGATCAGGTAGGCCAGATGGCGTTTACGAGTCGTCCCTACGATCGCTACGATGTGCGACTGGATCAGTTCGAGCCGGTTGCGATTATCGAAGAGTCCGGCACCTATTTTCGAGTGCGTATCCATTTAGTCGATGCGCCCGACGAGTGGTGGCGTCCTGGCATGAGCGGCGTGTGCAAGGTGGATGCTGGCAAGCGTTCGGTGGCTTGGATCCTGATGCACCGCACGGTCGAGTTTTTCCGAATGCTGTTCTGGCTGTAAGCCGCTGTTAAGATCATGAGTTCGGCGAGCGGAGTCTTTGATGAGTCTTGGTACAAGGTTAAGGATTGTCGCTTGCGTTTGTTGCCGGGGATCGAGCTGGTGCGTCAGCATTTCAAGGGCGAGCAATGGTATGTCGTTTGCGATAAGCTAGGACACCAGTATTTTCGGATTCGTCCGGAGGCGTATGCCTTTATCTGTCATCTTGAAAACGCCAATAGCGTAGAAGAGGCGTGGAACGCGGCCTTGAACTTGGATCCTGAGAACTCGCCTAGTCAGGGCGAAGTGGTTCAGCTGCTTTCCCAGCTCTATCGGTCGGGCTTGCTGCGCGGCGATCATTTGGCGGATATCGAAGCGCTCGCAGAAGCTCGTAAGAAGGAGAAGACGACGCGTACTCGTCAACAATGGTCGAGCTTTTTGTTTCTCAAGATTCCGCTGTTCAATCCCGATCCCTTTCTGAAAAAGACGATTTCGCTCTGCGGCTGGTGGTTTTCGAGTGTCGGATTCATGGTTTGGCTGATTGTATTGGCTTTTGGAATACAGGCTTTGGCTCTTAACTGGGGAGAGTTTCGCGACGTGTCGGAGGGGCTTTTGGGACTTTCCAATCTGCCTTTGCTGTACTTGGCGATGATCATCACGAAGACGCTTCATGAATTTGGTCATGCGTACGCTTGCCGCCGGTACGGACGCGAAGTGCCGGAAATGGGAGTGATGCTGCTCGTCTTCAATCCGCTGCCGTACATGGACGCATCGGCGAGCTACGCGTACACGCACAAGTATAGGCGCGTTTTGGTGGGCGCCGCGGGGATGTACGTCGAGTTGTTTGTGGCAGGGCTATCCATCTTGTATTGGGCGCATGCCGGCGAGGGGACGATGTCGCGTCTGGCTTACAATATGGCGATCACGGCTTCAGTTTCGACTTTGCTGTTCAACTTGAATCCTTTGCTTCGCTTCGACGGCTATCATATTTTGACCGACTTGACGGAAACGCCGAATCTGCAGATGCGTTCGCAGCGGCTGATGAAATTCGCGGTGAATCGCTTTGGCTTCGGTCTGCGGGGCCAATCTGTACCGGCGAATAGTTTGGGAGAGGTGGTCGGGTTTACGTCCTTTTTCTTCGCGAGCTGGATCTACCGGATGTTTCTGCTCGTTAGCATTCTTTTTTTCGTATCCAAACAATGGTTAATTGCGGGAGTGATAATCGCGGTCGTCTTCGCTGTGATGTGGCTGGTCGTGCCAATTGTGAAGGGGGCTCGGTATGTACTATGGGGAACAGAACTAATGAATAATCGAAGCAGGGCTGTCTTGGTCGCTGGCGGTAGTATTCTCGCTCTCGCCGCATTTCTAACGTGGGTTCCGCTACCGCACTATTTTCGTACGGATGGCATCGTGCAATCGAATCCGTTTGTAAACGTGTACGCCGGCGCGGCAGGCCAGATCGAGTCGATCGCGGTGGAGTCTGGATCGTTGGTGAAGGCGGGCGATGTGTTGGTGACGTTTAAGAATCGCGAGCTTGAGCAGGAGGCGCGGTTGATCGAGCTGGAGTATCAAAGAGTGCTTTTGCTGATCCAGTCGGACCGGAGCGTCGATGGGGCCCAGCTGAGCGGTTTGATCGCGAATCGGGACGCGATCCTTGCCCGGCGGCAGGATGTACAGCGGCGAATGGAGGCCTTGCGAGCGCGCGCGCCGGTTGACGGTCGCTGGATCGCTCCTGCTTTGCACGAGTACGCGGACGGCATGGTCGCTCGCGGATCGCCCCTGGGCTTTGTGCGCGGCGAGCGCGAATTTCGGTTTTCCGCGGTGGTGCAGCAGAAGGATGTCGATCGTCTCTTCACCGAGCTTGAGGAAACGGCGGAAGTGAAGCTTTTCGGGCAAGAGGGAACTACGATGCAATTGCGCGATGTGGTTCCGATTCCGGCGGAGCAGAGCGTTTTGCCATCGGCCTCGCTCGGCGTCTTGGGCGGGGGATCATTGGGGGTTGATACGGACGAACGGACTGGCTCGACGTCTTCCGAGCCGTTTTTCGAAATTCGATCAACATTGATCGTGCCTGATGGGCGGATCGCAAATCACGGTCAGCGCGGTATCGCGCGCTTGCGTTTGCCCGACTTGCCCTTGGGGCGTCAGTGGTATTTGCGCGTTCGCCAGGCTTTTCAGCGGGAGTATCAGCTTTAGCAGATAGATGAACACGCTCGTCAACCTCCAGGCTCCCAGCGAGTTCCAGTACCGCTTTTTCGAAAAGGCGTCTCAAGCGCCGGTGAAGGGCATGGACGTGTGGGCGAAGGGATTGGCGGGTCGCTGGTCCCGTCGCGCTTCGGTTCAGAGAAAATGGCGCGAGAAGGTAGACGCTTCGCTTGCTTTGATTCCGGAGCTGATGGAGATGTCGGACGATACCTTTGATTCGCACCTGACACGTTGCCGCCGGGAGGCGCGACTTGCAGGACCTTTGTGTCTCGATCCTGCGATTGAGCATCTCGCTTTGGTTTGCGAGGTGTCGCGTCGCAGTATCGGTCTGACTCCGTATCCGGTCCAAATGATCGCTGCTCTTGCCCTTTGCCAAGGCTTGCTAGCGGAAATCGATACGGGAGAAGGGAAGACGCTTTCCTTGGCGATGGCAGCCTCGCTTTCTTCGATGGGCGGTGGATTCTGTCACATCGTAACGGCTAATGATTACCTAGCCGAGCGTGACGCGAAAACGATGGCTCCTTTGTATAAGAGAATAGGGATAGACGTCGGTTTTGTTGTCAGCAAGACGGAGCCACAAGAGCGTGCTGGAGCCTATGCGAAGCAGGTTGTGTACACGACAGCTAAGGAAGTGGCGGCGGACTATTTGCGCGACAGGATTTATTTGGGCGAGTCGACTTGTTCCGGCCCCCGCTACAGCGCGAGGCGGTTGTCGGGTGTGGGAAAGGGCTATGTCGGGATGGTGCAGCGGGGCTTGTTTCGGGCGTTTATTGACGAGGCAGACAACGGTCTGATCGATGAAGCGACAACGCCTTTGATCATTAGCAGGCAGCAGAATATGGTGGATTTGGAAGCCGCTTGCCGCGCGGCTTGGTCTGTAGCGGAAAAGTTGGAAGAGGGGCGCGACTATCGGGTTTGGCAACAGCAGCGTCGCTTGGAGCAATTGCCCCCAGGACGTCAGTTGGCCCGGGAATCGGGCGAGTATCCCGAGGCTCCGCTTTGGGATTGTCCGACGCGACGAAGTCAGCTGGTGCAGCTCGGACTCGAGGCCCGGGAGTTTTTCAAGCAGGGAACTCACTATATAATAGAGAAGAAGTACCTTGGCACATCGACCAGTCCCATTGTGATTGTTGACGAAAGCACGGGTCGTCCAATGCCGAATCGCAGCTGGAAGCTCGGAATGCATCAGATGGTGGAGGCGAAGGAGGATCTGCCCATGACCCCGCCGACTCAGACGATTGCCCAGATCAGTTTCCAATCCTTCTTTCGTCGCTATGGCCACCTTGCTGGAGCGACTGGTACTGCTCGTGAAATTGGGTCGGAAGTATGGCAGACCTATGATCTCGCGACGGTGCGAATTTCTCGAAACAAGCCCAAGCGCGTTTTGAACGAGCCCGCCCGCTTTTTTCGAAGTTGCGATGAGAAGGAGGACGCGATCATCGACGAGATCCGCGCGAGGCAGTCCACTGGACAGCCGGTGCTGGTGGGCACGCAGAGCGTGACGGCTAGCGAGCGTCTGGCACGGCGCCTTATGGCAAACGGGGTGCTTTGCGAAGTATTGAACGCGACCCGTATCGAGGACGAGGCCAAGATCATTGCCCAAGCCGGGAAGCGCGGAAACGTAACGATCGCCACGAATATGGCGGGGCGTGGAACGGATATCAAGCTAAGGGCAGGGGTTGAGGCGCTAGGCGGATTGCATGTGATCGCTACCGAGCCATCCAGCAGTAGGCGTATCGAGCGTCAGCTATTCGGGCGTGCGGCTCGCCAAGGAGCGAGAGGTTCGACCAGCGCCTACTATTCTCTCGAGGACGATCTGCTAACAAAGAATTTGCCGGATTGGGTGTTGCGGGTCTTGAGCGGGTTGAGCCGCTACGAGGCGGTCGGTCGTTTGTTCACGTTTTGCAGTTTTCTGGCATTGTCCGCCGCGCAAAGCCGGTCCGAGAAGCTCGCGAAGGCGGCGCGTAAGGCGGTCGCGAAAAACGCGGATCAGCTGCGCTTATCGCTAGGGTTCTCAAAAAACAGCAACTAGGAATTACCTTAAAGCTTGGAGATTGTTAAAAAAGCGCTATCTCTGAGCTTCTTGCTCGCCAAGCCGTTACCCGAGTCCTTTAGTTCCAATTCTTATACCTCCTATAACCTCCTTCTAGACAATTGTTTTTGTCGCAAACAGCCAGCCGTCTAAGAGACGTGTTTACGCAAAGTCGTGAACGCTCGCGCTTTGCTGTGGAGCAGCTCGAGCCGAAAGTTTTGCTTTCCGCGGCACCGATTGACGTGCCGCAGGTGTCGGCTCTTGATTTAGGAGTAGGTGCAGAATCAGAGGCTAATTCCACTCCGAGCGCCGGCGCTGCGGAGGAGATTATCCTAACGGATAGCGAGGTCTCAGAGCTCCAATCCGAGAACAGCCTCGAGCTTCAGTCTGACGGCGAGGTTTTCGATTGGTCCGAGGGATCGGGCAATGAGCGGATCGTCGAGGAGCAGAGTACTTTAAGCGGAAGTGGCGATCTTGGTTCGGATCTGGCAAACTTCGGCACAGTGGCTCCGGGCAACAGTCCGGGAACGCTCGAGGTTGCGGACTTCGCGAATGAAGGCGTTCTCGAAATCGAACTTGCTGGAACGGCCAACGGAGAGTTCGACCGTGTGCTCGTGTCCGGCGCGGCTAGCCTGGGAGGCTCCTTGCAGGTTTCGCTGCTAGATGGTTTTAGGCCGGAGAGTGGAGACCGTTTTACTTTCATTGAATGGGGAGCTGGCCAGCAGTCGGGCGACTTCAGCGAGTTTAGCGGCTTGGACTTGGGTGATGGCCTAAGCTTGATGCCGATCGTCACGGAGAACGGGTATGATTTGGTGGCTATAGACGCTTCGGGGCCGGTCGGACTACTCGATGGATTGATGAGTTTCACGACGGGGATCGCTGCTCTAGATAATCAAATAGAAGACCTTCTCAACGGCGCTCTCGACAGTGTCGCTGATCTTTCGCAAAGCGCTTTCGACCTTTCCTGGAACTACGGACCGCTGGGTATTTCAGGCTCGTTTGAGATTGGAATGAACGGTTCCGAGGTCTTTTTTCTCGCAGCCGATGCGACGCTTTTAGTCGATGCCTCAGGTTCTGCGAACGGCTTTGACGGAGAGGAAACCGCGTTCCGTCTGATTGATTTGGACCTCGCGATCGTCTTCGATTCCAACACGAAAGGCTTTGCTTTTGTCGGATCCGGCTCGGCTGAATTGCTGGGAGGAGGCTTGGAAATTGGAGGTGATTTGGACCTGAAATGGAACAGCCTCGGACGTGATTTAGCGGCAGAGAACTTCACTGCGGGCTCCCTCAGTCAGACTTTAAATGCAGTGAATGGAGTCGCTGTTTTGAGCGGTCAAGACACGGTTATTAGCTTCGTTGCCGGCTCTTTGACTTCGGACTTTTCGGTGTCTCTCGCAGCCAATGGCGACTCTGGTTTTTCCGTTTCGGTGAGCGATGGGGCCCTTGATTTTCCTGGTACGCCACGCGCGGATGTCAGTGTTTCTAACGTCTCTGGCACCTTGAATATGGATGCTGAGGGAGCGGTTGATCTGGCGCTTTCGGCTAGCTTCAGCGCCACTTTTGCGGGCCTAAACATTTCAGCGACGCAAGTCGCGGTGACTTACTCTGGTGGTCAGGGTGACGAGGCTATTGTTGAGATCGTGGCAAGCGCCCCGATCGGCCTTAGCGTCGCGAACCTGTCCGCTACCGCTGCTTTCTATATGAGCGCCCGGGCTCCCCCGAGCGGAACGACGCCTGAGTACTTCTTTTCTTTTTCAAATCTAACCCTTAACACCCCTGACGTTGTCATCTCAGATGGCAGCGGGGCTGTGCTTGCGACTGTCGATGGCGTCGCTGTTGCCATCTTCGGCACTGCTGCAGCCAGCACTTCCGGCTTCTCGGCAGGCGCTCGTCTCCAGTTCCGAGCGAATACGACCGGACTCGAGATCAACCGTAGCGTAGACTTCCTGAGTGGAAGCGTTGACCTGGTCTTCACATCTGCGGAGACCGCAGTCGACTTTTACGAAATCGCGATCATCGACGCGTTTGTCCAATTTGGCGACAACCTGCAAATTCGCGGTAGCCTTGCATGGCAGCAAAGCGTTCTGGAAATTGGCGGAACCGAATTCGCTGTTCGTACTTTGAACGCTACGAATCTCGATGTCTTTGTCGGCGCGAGTAAATTGACCCCTGGCGTTTGGGGAATAGATGTCGGCGCTTCGGGACTTGTGCTGGAGAACGCGAATCTGCAGATCATCGAGTTCTCCGATTTTGCAGAAGGCAGCAAATATGTGATTCAAGCCAGCGGCGCGTTTCAGGCGACCGATCTCGGCGATCTGGTTTTAGGCGGAAGCGGCACGCTCAAGTACAATCAAAGCGGCTTGGCTTTCGACATCACCTTGCCGACTCCAGGACAAACGAACGCCGGAGTGCGCATGTTGTTCTCAAGTTCGGCCGCCGTGCAGATCTCGGTTGCAGATTTCGCGCTCGAGGTAGTCGATCAAAGTTTGACCGGAGCGGCCTTGATCACGATCGGAGAGAATCGCCTCGAGGTCGCAATGAGCTCGGTAAGCGCGACCTTGTTTCTCGGAACAAGCTTGATCGGAGTGCGCGACGCATCTGGAACGATCGTGCTTTCGGATGATCAGGCATATGGGACGCTTACCGGAGATTTGCTTTTCGATGGATTTGACTTCTTCAGCCTAAGCGGAGGCTTCGCCGTCGAATTCAATACCGGTGACGCTGCGGTCGAGGAGGGTAACCTTCAATTGCCAGCCGGACCTTACTTCGGAATTCGCGGCAACAGTGTCCGCATGACAGTTGAGGGCGAAACGCTTCTCGGAGATTTCCTTTTTGAAAATGGAGCCTACAACGCAGCGACTGGATCGGTGCATCGCGGGGCGGCTGAAGCGGGTGAATTCGATGTCTTCATGCTTTCGGCTTGGAACGTGGGTCTCAATACGGACGGGCTTGATATCGGCGATATGAGTCTTGCTGGGAGCGCGGTGATTTCGAACGACTGGATCGCGGCGGATTTCCTCGGCGCGTTTGAGGTGACCTTCGATCAAATTGAGATTAGCGGGCAGGTCGGACTTCAAATCAATACCCATACCGCCGAGGTTACGCTAGGCGCGGCGAGCGGCGCTGGGACAGTGACGATTGTCGGCGGACCGAGCTTCGCAATTTTCGCTGACGACTTTACGGCGGATCTCAAGGCGGCATTCCTGAAGGGAAGCTTCGCGCTATCGGTTGTGGATTTCGATGGAACTCCGAGCTGGCAGTTTGACCTGAACGATATCGATTTGCGATTTGGCGGAAATCTCCGTAATCCGCTTTTGAGCCTGCATCTGGCAAGCGGCCAGTTTCTGGTGACTCCGGACGGACTGTTGGGCGAACTGCCGCATTTGGAAATTGGTGGCGGCGAATTGAATTTGGGCGGCACGCCCGATCTCACGTTCAATACGACGGGAGTTGATTGGAATGGAATCGCGGCCGGCGTCTTCGAATTGGGAGGCGACCTGAACTTTGACTTTGGCGACTTCAGTTTGGTTGGCGACATGGACTTTCAGTTGATGGATTCGCTCACGCTGGATCGTTCGATATTCCATCCGTTGGATTCTCGGCCTTCGAAGGCCTGCGCCTCGATCTGCAGGACGTGTCGATGGATATTTTCGGCTTGGGCACGATCACCAACTTCAGCGGGACGAACTTCATTTTGCCGGACGGCTTTGTTGGAGTGAATACGGGCGATCTTGATCTCAACGTGCCGAATCTCGATTTCTCCGCGACTGCGACGATCGCCCTGAATACGATCGGCCGCGAATTTGATCTCGGCTTGATGGTTGACGGAGAAGCGATCCAGGTGGCGGTTCCGGCTGGGCCTTATTTCGAGCTCGGTTTCGATGACTTGAATTTCGAGCTTTTTGGAAGTTTCGTCAGCGCCCAAAGTCTGTCGCTTGTCCTTGATGCGGGAGTGAGTGGTGGAGCAGATCCAAGCCTATTGCTCGAAATGACTGGTTTGGACATCATGCAAAGCATCGGTTCGGCCACGCTCAACTTGCTCTATCTCGATGGATTCCTGATCGCGGATAGTAATGGCCTGACGGCTCGTTTCGATGGCGGCATGAGTTTCACAGGTCTCCCTGATATCAGTTTCTCGGTGCCATCGGCTGAGGTCTCGCTGAACACGCAAGCTACATCGGTTAGTCATGTTTTCCAGGGAGTGACCTATAATTTCGCGGGCGGGTCTTACTTTGACATCGAGGCGACCGGAGCGACCGCCGTGGTACTCGATAATAGCCTGAGCGCGGATTTCCGATTCACGATCAATCCGGCTTCTGGACTCAACAAGCCGGAGATTTCCGCAGCGGTAAATAATGGAAGCATATCGCTGGGGGACGATTTGGTGAGCTTGAACAACGGAGCGGGCGCTTTCCTTTTCACGAGCTCCGGGGTGGCGGCTAGCTTCGGAGGGGATTTGGCGTTTGAGTCTGACGATATTTCTGCAGGCGGCTCCTTTGCGGTAGCTATCAATACGCACGCCAAGGCGATTTCTCGCACGCTACCGGTGGGAGACTCGAGCGTGGCGCTTGATCTGGCAGCTGGCGATTACATCCGTATTGAAGGAGCGGGTACACGTTTGGTGATCGCGGAGCAAAGCTTGTCTGGCGATTTCGAATTTGAGGCGGCCAATGACGACGTCCGTATCACGGCTCGCTCGATTGCTCTGAGCATCGGACCGAGCGGTTCTCCTTATATAAATGTAAGCAATGCGGCGGGAGATTTTATATTGTCCAGCGAGGGGGCAGTAGGAGGATTGGCGATCTCGAATGGCGGTCTGTCTCTTACGGTGCCTGGCTTGAGTTTCTCAATTGGCGAAGCTAGGGTGGAACTGAGTACTTTGGCCATTGCGTTTAGCGGAAGTCTCGATTTTGGAAATGGACCAGAGCCGGTATCGTATCCAGCAGGTCCCTACGTGCGTGTGGCGGTGCTTGGCGTCAGTGTTCAGCTGGCAGGTCTCTCCGTAAGCGAAGGTGGTACAACGGCGTCGCTCAATGGAGACTTTTTCTTCGAGCAGGCTGGCGATCTCACGCGGATGGCGATGGCGAATGTAAGAGCGACGATAGATTTGAACGGCACGATAGGTTCGATCTCTGAAGGTCGCGGAGCGATGGTGATCACGTCTTCGGGCGTGGCCGGTCAAGTTCGCGGAATTCTCGATATTGATTTGCCGGGCGTAAGCGCGGGAGGGTCGGTTTTTCTTTATATAAACAATACGGGCGGCGCGGTAAACGAGACCATTCAGCTCGGTGATGAAACAATCGAAATTGTCTTCTCGGCGGCGGAAGGCATGCTGTTCTCGGTCGCGTTGTCTGGAGCGAGCCTGAACATCGCTGATGTGATCCGCGTGGAGGGCTCGATCAGCTTTAAGACAGTTGGCGATAAGCTTACTTTCGGCGGAACCGGACTCAGCCTCTTTATTGGAGATGGTACTCCAGTATTGGCGGATGGTAGCGTGAATACACAGGCGCGTGGGTTCTTGATCAGCGATGCAGAAGTTGGACTTGTAAAAGTCGATGGAGCAGGGGGTGCGCTGTACGCTTTGGTAGCGACGGGTACGCTTCAGGTGCTTGGCATTGATGAGGTTGAGTTTACCGGAACGGTTTCGGTTCGCCTCAATATGTTTGAAGAGGCTGTGACTGAATCAATCGCTATTCCCGGCACCCAGCGAGCGGTGGACGTGAATTTCAGTTCGAGCGAAGTGGCGACTTCTGGAGGCGGCGTCTTTGCCGAGATTCTGGCAGAGGGCATTTCACTTGAAGTCGCGGGACAGGGTCTAGCGGGTGATCTTTCTATACGTCGTTTCCGCTACGACGCGAATGGAACGCCGCTTGACGACACTGATGACGAAACGGTGCTGCAGTTGGAACTGGCTAACGCGAGCGCTTCGCTAGGAGACGAAAACTCCGCATTGCTGTCAGTCGAGGAGGCAGCTGGAAGTATCCTGATTTTTGATACGGGGGTCGCGGCATCGGTTCGCGGTTCGGTCAAGGTAGAAGTTCCTTCCGTCGAGTTCGCGGGGGATTTTGACTTTCAGATCAATACGACCGATGGGCCGGTTGAGCAGTATTTCATCGCCGCAGGCATTGATCTTTCCGACAATCCGATTCGCGCTGGCCCGTTTGTGAGGGTTGCTGGAAATGGGGTTTCTCTCACTGTCGCTGAGCAGAGTCTTTCCGGTAGCTTCGAATTCGTCTCCACAAACGACGGCTCCGTGCGGTTGACCATGAGCGACGTGGCATTGACCATCCAAACCGGCGGCACAGCTTTACTTGAAATAGAGGATGGTTCGGCAGACTTCATTCTAGATGCAGATGGCATTCTGGGCGCTATAGAGGTTGGTTCGATTCAGTTTAACGTTCCAGGGGTCAACCTTGGCACTTCGACGGTGAGGGTTGAGATCAGTACCCGACTTGAGGAATACACCGGAGAGTTTACACTTGGCAGTGGGGCAGTTGAGTTGACTCTGCCGGCGGGCCCCTACTTCCGCGTGATGGTTTCGGGGGCGACGCTGGGGATCATCGATACTCAAAATCCGGGTGAGGAGTTGATCAGTCTAAGCGGCGATATCTTCTTCGAAACGCGAAACGGTTTGGTACGATTGGCCATCGCCAATGCGTCGGCTAACATCGAGCTGGATGGCGAATCAGCCGGTATTGAAAATGGCGAAGGATTCCTGCTTATTACCGAAACCGGTTTAGCTGGTACGGTTAAGGCTGACTTGGCGGCGAGTCTCGGCGGTCTTGAAGCGGGCGGCACGGTTGTGGTTCGTCTCAATAATACAGGAGCCGCGGTAGACGAGACACTGTCGCTCAATGGACGCGAGCTTTCGATCCGCTTCTCTGCAACAGAGGGTAACTTCCTGCAAGTCTCTCTTGCGAACGCGAGCATTACGATTGCGAACGTTCTCACGATCGAAGGCTCTTTCACTTATGCCGATGGCGGAAATGGCTTGCAACTGGCAGCCGGAGCGGGACTTCGGATCTTTTTCGGCGAAGGGCCGATCACTTTAGCTGATGGTAGTCTCAATCCCTTCGCGTACGGGTTGTTGATGGATGACGCGCAGGTCGGTCTGGTAAAGGTCGATGACGGGGGCGTGACTAAGTACGCGATTGACGCGCAAGGCACGGTGAAGCTTGTCGGCCTCGAGGGTATTGTGATTTCGGGTACAATTCGCGTGCGTATCAACACCTTGAATACCGCGATCAACGAAGAGATTCTGTTGCCGGGCACGGATAATTCGGTACCGGTCGTTTTCTCCGCCTCTGAAGTCGCGGACGCTAGCGGGGCCTTTATCTCAATTAGCGGACTCGGGCTTACCGTTGAAGCGGCTGGTCAAAATATCAGCACGGATCTTTTCATAGAGCAGGTGCTCACGGACGTGAACGGGACGCCAGGTGATACGACTGACGATCGAAAGGACCTTCTCCTGACGATGCGCAACGCGAGCTTGTCGCTCGGAGATTCGTCGAACACTTATATTAGTCTTACCGATGGCTTCGGTCAGATTCTCGTTTCGAACGTGGGTATCGCAGGCGCTTTGGGTGGCACTATCCAAACGGATATTCCAGGAGTAAGCTTCAGCGGGAGTTTTAACATCATCCTGAATACAACTGCGGCGGCGGTAGAACGCGAGTTTGTGACTGCGGTTGACAGTTCGGGGAATGCGACGGAGACAATTTCACGAATCGTGGCAGGTCCTTATGTTCGCCTGATCGGAACTGGTGTGAGTGTTGAGATTCTCGGCCAGTCGATGAGAGCGGACATCTACTTCGAGCAGCAAAGTCTCGCCAGTGGCGAAGGCGTGTTCGTGCTCGGGTTCAACAATCTCAGTCTCGGTTTTGGAGATGGTACGACGGATTATCTGAGTGTAAGCGAGGGCAAGGGGCTCTTGATTGTGACCAGCGGCGGAGTTGTTGGGGAGTTATCCGCTCAAGTGGAGTTGGCGCCTTCGCTCGATTTTACTCTGGCCGTCGATGAACTTACGCTCGCGATCAACACTTACACGATCGCGGTGAATGAGAGCCTGATTCTTGGCGGCGAGGAGATCAGTCTGGATCTGCCCGCTGGACCCTATTTGCGCGCATCTGCTCGTGGGGCCGTGATCGATATCGCGGGACAACGGCTGAGCGCTAACGTTGCGTTCGAGCAGCTCACTGTTTCGGGTGTCACGCAGACCCTGCTTCTCCTTTCGGAAGTGGAGCTTTCAATTGGTCCAGCTGCTGCGCCGTACGTTCGCTTGAGCAAGGGCGAAGGCGTCTTCTTGCTCCGGGCGTTCACGGATAGCTTGGGAGTGACGAAGCAAGGTATCGCGGGTCGGGTTTCTGGTTCCGTCGCCTTGAACGTACCGGGCGTCGAGTTCAGTGGAGACTTTGCTTTCGAAGTGAATCAGACCTCTGCGGCGATCAACGAAACGTTTACGATTGCCGGTGTTTCGCTCGTATTGAATTTGGAGGCCGGTCCTTATGTTCGGGTGGCGGGTGAAAACGTGTCGCTGAGCATCGCGGGGCAAACTTTGACGGGCGATTTCGCCTTTACGCAAAATGCTAATCTTAGCCGTCTGGAGATTGCGAATGCTGAATTGAACCTAGCCAATGGAATTATCCTGGCTGGAATCAGCAGCGGATTTATCGAGCTCTACGAGGATGGCGTGATCGCTCAGATCGAAGCATCGATTAGTCTTGGCGTGCCAGACGTGTCGCTGTCAGTGGATACGATGATCCTAGATCTGAATACACGTATTTCCAGCGGCGCTAACTATATGCGTCTGTCGGGTACGGACATCGTTCTCGATGTATCCGGACTAGAATTACGCGGCGATTTCGTCTTCGAACAAAATACGCCTCAAATCGGCCCCGCGGTGGTCAAAGTTGGCATAACGAATCTCTCGTTGCAGATCGGCGATGGCACGACGAACTTCGTCGATATTCAGAATGCGAGCGCGCAGCTGCTTATCTTGCCGACTGGTGTAGCGGCTCGAATCGTCTTCAGCGGCAACCCGATCAATATTCCGGGACTGACCTTTACGGTTGGAGAAGTCGTGATAGAAATTAATACGCTTGCGGTTGCGGTGACTGAGGAAATGACCGCTTTGCCTGGGCTTGACGGATTCAGTTTGCCAGCGGGACCCTATCTGCGTGTTGCAGCTCTGGGTGCGACTGTCGGTATAGGTGGCGTTGAAATGGAGGATGGCAGCGGCGTTTCCCTCGGTGGTAATTTCTTCATCGAGCAGTTCAAGCGAAGCGCTGCGGATGGCACCACGACGACGGTTACGCGATTGGCGGCTACTGGGGTGAACGCTCAGATTAAGTTCGGTGGAGACGGAGCTGAATTCGTCGAGGGACAGGGAATCTTTGTTTTGGCCAATGGCGGTATCGCCGGTTTCCTGAGCGGCCAGGTGAAGGGCAAGCTCGGTCCAATCGAAGCCGGCGGCAAGCTCGCGATTCGTATCAACAACACAGGTGGAGCAGTTGACGAGACAGTGACGCTTGGATCCACGGAAGTGTCGGTCAGCTTCACCGCCAGCGAAGGCATGGCCTTCGATGTATCCATTTCCGACCTTACAGTAACGATTGGAGATTTCGTTTCGATATCCGGCAACTTGGCCTTTGGGAACAAGACTCTAACGGTTAACGACGGGACGTCCGAGATCGAGGTGGAAGCGAGTGTGTTTGCTGGTGAAGGGCTTGAGATCTTCCTTGGTAACGGGCCGATTCGTTTAGGTGACGAGTCCATCAATCCGTTCGCGACCGGCGTGCTTTTGACGAATGCCTCTGTTGGAGTAATCAAGTTCGGAACGACGACGCCTAGCTATGCGCTTTATGCGACTGGGACGGTTGAGCTCGTCGGAGTCGATGGGGTGACGATTATTGGTACCGCTACGGTTCGTGTGAATGATAGTGGTTACGCAGTCAATGAGACGCTGACGATCGCCGGTAGCGCAGGAGCAGGAGTCGAAGTTGTTTTCGTGGATACGGCAGAGGTGAAGACGTTTATCGCGACCGATGCCGAGCTTTCCGTGCTTGGTCAGAGCTTGAGAGGCAACTTCGCATTCAATCAGGTAACGGTTGGAGCAGGAGCGGATGGAACGCTCGGCACGGCGGATGACCTAACGTCGGTTGCCATTGTCGCCTCGAATGTAAGCCTCACCCTCGGCACTGCTGATGCTGGGGTTTCAATCACCGAAGGAGAAGGAGCGATTCTTTTCAGTGATGGAGGCGTAGCGGCTGAGATCAGTGGAACTGTAGCCCTGAGCATTCCGAATGTAAGCTTCGAAGGCGATTTCACATTGTCTATTAATACCGGCGCAAGCGCTGTCGATCGTAGTTTCGAGCTCGCTGGGGATACGGTGGACTTGAAGCTTCCCGCAGGTCGTTTCTTTAGGCTTGAAGGAGTAAATGTTAAACTGACTGTTCTTGGCCAAACTTTGAGCGGAAACTTCGCGATCGAATCGACCACTACGGCGAACGGTCAGAGCTTGTTGACAATCCGGGCTACCGAAGTGGATTTCGCCCTGACTGCGGGTGGTGACGAGATTGTTTCTCTCACGGATGGCAGTGGAGCGTTTGTAATCACGGATACGGGCATAGCGGGAGAATTGACCGGATCGATCGAGGTGAATCTCGGTCCCGATGTTCTAGTCGAGGCGAACCTCAGCTTGCGTATCAATACAATGAATACGGCGATTAGCCAGGTCTTCGATCTGGCGGGTCAGCGTTATACTTTTGAAATTGGAGCCGGTCCTTATTTCCGATTCGAGGCGAGCGATGTGAAAGTCGATATCTTCGGTCAGCGTTTGACGGGCGATCTCGCTCTTGAAAAGGCAACTTCGCTTGGAGCTGACGGAGTTCCAGGTGGAACTGGGGCGAATGCGGATACGTCAATTGTACGGATTGCATTCAATAATGTTGGCCTGAATCTCGCGGACGGTCTGCTTACGCTTTCTGACGGTAGTGGCGCGTTCATCATGACTTCGGCTGGCTTAGCGGGACGGTTTTCGGGGCGCGTCGCATTGGACGTACCCGGAGTTACACTTGAGGGTTCTCTCGCGGTCGAAGTAAACGCGTCGGGAGTGGCAGTAAACGAGACTTTCCGGATTGGTGGTAAGACCCTTGATCTTCAGTTAGACGCTGGAAATTACCTGCGGGTTGCGGGCACTGATATTTCTCTCGTAGTCGGATCGCTTCGTTTGAGTGGTAACGTCTTTATCGAGTCGCAGACAGCCGCTGACGGTTCGAGTGAGCTGGCGGTTGATATGACCGACCTTTCTTTTGGTATTGGCGGCACAGAGACAAATCCACTCTTGGGCGTGACGGTCGATTCCGCTCAGCTGCGTTTCTTGAGCACCGGAATGGTAGCCAAAGTCAATGGCATTAGCCCGATCCTAAACGTTCCAGGAATCACGCTTTCCGGTACGCTTGACTTGGAGATCAACACGACGACTGACACCGTTCTCGGAATCGAGGGTAAAACGACGCGCGTATTTGGAACCGATGTAGAAGTCGCTGTAATGGGTCAGTCGATACGCGGCGACTTTAGCTTCGAGCAAGTGACAAATGAACTCGGTGAATCGATCATCAAGGTAGCGGTAGCGAATTTGGAAGCTTTCTTTGGAGCGGAAAACGCGGGATTACGATTGAGCGAAGGTTCTGGAACCTTCCTGCTGACTGCGAACGGAATGGTCGCATCGATTAGCATTCGCGTAGAAGTCTTACCCGCTGACGAATTTCGAATAGAAGGCTCCTTACAGCTACAGATTAACACGACCGGATTTGCGGTAAATGAGACCTTCCGCGTCGGTTCGGCCGAACAAACTCTCGTAATGCAAGCCGGCCCGTACTTCCGCTTGAGCGGTACGGAAATCGTGATCGAGATCGCTGGACAACGCCTCTCGGGCAATTTCCTTTTCGAGCAACTCATTCTCGACAAGGGCGCCGATGGAATTGCGAATACAGCGGACGACGTGAAGGCAGTGCGTATCGCGGCGACGGATGTTTCGCTCAGCTTCGGAGACGGGCAACAAGATTTCCTCTCTCTGACAAATGGCAATGGCTTCTTCCTCCTCATAAGTTCGCTGGATCCAGCCCAAAGCGGAATCGCGGGCACGTTGAGCGCGGATGTCGCCCTGAACCTTCCCGGTGTAGAGCTTTCCGGAACTCTGAAGCTGGAGCTTAACCAAACGGGGCGGGCGGTTAATGAAACCTTTACGCTGAACAATCTTCCGCAGGTTGTAGCTCTCGATGCGGGCAACTACATTCGTATCGCTGGTGAAGATGTCGCTCTTGAAATCGTAGGCCAGCGTCTGGAGGGCAACTTCGCTTTCGAGCAAGCAACCGTGAATGGCGAGGTCGTCACGCGGGTGAGTTTCTCGGATGTCGAATTTGGATTGGGCGATGGCACAACCGATTTCGTCAAACTCACCGGGGGTGAAGGCGAATTCATTATGGATCGTAATGGCGTGGTTGGCTCCTTCTCCGGAACAATCCTGCTGCAAGTTCCCGGCGTAACCTTTGGGGCTTCTGTAGTGGTCAATGTGGATACGGTCGCGGGGACTTTCCAAGTTGTGGCAAGCGACGTGATCTTGAATGTATTGGATCAGGTACTACGCGCCGATTCAATTTCGATAGAGCAAAGTACGCTGCCATCCGGAGCGTCGGTGGTTAAGTTGATGGCGACCAATTTCTCGTTTGTCCTCTCTGACGGATCAAGCGATCTGCTCACCCTGAGCGCCGCGTCCGCTGCTATCGTGATAAATGATCAGGGACTGGGGCTGCAGGTCGTAGGCGCTAGCATCGCCTCCGATCTCCCGGGCGGTCTGGAGCTTTCCGTCACGAGCGCGAATATGACGCTTAACACGACTGGAACCGAGATGGACCTCGGCGGTGGCCAGGGCCCGATTCGCGCCGGTCCGTACGTTCGTATAGAAGTTGAGGGAGCCACGCTTACAGTTTCCGGCGTAGGCATCGTTGGCAGCTTCGTCTTTGATCAGGAAACCGATGAGTTGGGAGCGAAGGTTACGCGAGTGGCGATTGATGGGGCCGCTCTAGAGGTGGATGGGGAAGCGATCGCCACTGCGGAGGGAGCAATTGTTATTTTCTCGGATGGGGTTGCCGGTGTGTTGAACGGCAAGGTAGATGCCGGAGGAGGAGGAGTTTCGGCGCAGGCGTCCGTTGGGGTACGGATCAATACGACAGGGCGGGACGTGCAGCAGTCGATTCAGTTGGGTCAGCGCACCTTCGTGATCGATCTGAAGCCGATAGCCGATGGATTCGAAGTGTTCGGTTCGGCGCTGATCAATATCGGCGATTACATCACGGTCGAGATTACCGAGGGCAGCATCAACGGTGGAGCAGGTTGGGTTTTTGTTGGAATTGGTCCGGCGTACTTGGATGAGCTTGCGGATGACGGCTCCAAGATCATCAATCCAGCAGCTCAAGGCGTGCTGCTTTCCAATGCGCGTTTCGCTCGCTCGTCCGACGGAACGATGTTCTTCGCTGAAGGAACCGTGCAAACGCTCGGTCTGCCCGGCTTCGAGCTCAGCGGAACGGCTCAAGTCCTGTTCGCTTCGACAAATGGTACTGGGCGTACCTTGACGATCCCTGACGGTCCTGACGCTGGCAGCGATCCAGACACGATGAGCGTGCCGGATATTGCGGGTACGTTTATCAAGATCGACGGTTTGGACCTCAATATAGCTGGTCAGACTTTGAGCGGTGATTTCACTCTTGATTACACGGCTGAGCGAATTGCCTTCGGAGTAGAGAATCTCTACCTTGGGATGGGCGATGGAACGACGGATTTCGTTAGCCTGAGCAGTCCGGCCTCAAGTTTCGTTTACACCAGCGAAGGCTTTGCTGGATACGTAAACGCGAATATCAATTTCAACCTTCCGACCGATGCGGTTGACTTCGGCAATGGCATCGATGGCCAGTTGGTTATTAATACGACATCCCGCGCCCAGACGCTGACTGTTGGCGGTGAAGAGGTGACTATCCAAGCAGGTCCGTACGTTAAGGCTACGCTGGGTAGCGATGGAGTGGATATCCTCGGAAATACGCTCTCTGGAACATTTAGTTTCGAACAGGCTGCGGGCGCCTTGAGTCCTGCCGCGCTCAGTATAAACGAACAAATTGATGCGGATACGACTTTGTCTGAGGCGGATAAAGCGGCGGCGCGAATCAAGGCGCCTCAAATAATACGCATCGGAGCGTCCGAGGTTAATCTCTTTATTGGCGATGCCGATGCTGGCGCGGGTGTTTCGCTCAGTGACGGAACCGCATTGCTCATCATTAACAGTGATGGAATCGCTGGAACAATTGGTGGAACTGTTGAGCTGCTCGTGCCCGGTGCGGATGTTAAGCTCGCTGGGGACCTGCTCGTTCGCTTCAATACGACGGGACTCGCGGTTGAGGAAACCTTCACTGTTGGCGATCAAACGCTTTCCCTGAATCTCGGCGGTGGCGCGGCGATCACCGATGTAGATGGAAAGGCGCTCTACTGGGATAAGGATGGTGCCGAAACAACCGCATCGACTTACTACGTAGATATCGACCCGAACGTCGATAGCGATGGCGACGGAAACAAGACGAATGACGATGATGTCCTCTTGCCCAACAAGCCGCAGCGCAATACCTACTTCGAACTCGCAGCGACGAACTCTGTATTGGAAATCGCAGGACAGCGTCTTGCTGGCGACTTTGTTTTCAGTTCAGACGGGGACACGGTACTAGTCGCTCTGAAGAATGTAGAATTGGGAATTGGCGATGGCCAAACCGACTTCATATCAATCACCGAAGGCGAGGGCGCGTTCAAGATCACACCTGCTGGAATGGCCGGAGTCATTGGCGGAACGGTGGGCGTCAATATCCCGGGCATCTCTTTCAGTGGCGATATCAAGTTCCTTATCAATACGAGCACGGTTGCGGTAAACGAATCGGTGGCTCTTCCAACCGGAGAAAGCGTGTTGCTAGACGTGCCTGCCGGACAAGTCGGCGCTCCGTTCCTCCGCGTGAGTGGCCGCAATATTGATCTTAACATTGCGGGACAAACCCTGACTGGGAACTTTAGCTTCGAGAAGGGAGCTCGTCCAGATGGTGAACGTTATCTAAGCTTGATCGTAGAAAACGCGTCATTGAATCTTGGAGACGGACTTGCGGAGCTGACAAATATCAATGGAGCCTTCCTAGTAACCGAGGCGGGGGTTGCCGGCAAATTGACGCTCGGCGCGTCGCTAGATCTGGGTCCTGTTTCGATATCAGCGGACAAGATTTCGTTAGCCATCAACACGGGTCTGGATCCTGTCATCTTGGACGACTCGGAAGGCACGCGCATTCCTGCTGGACCTTTCTTCCAGTTCGAGGCGCTTGGCGGTTCCTTTGAAGTTGGCGATATCCTGATATCTGCCGATATCTTCGTCCAGAAACGAACCACTGCAGAAGGTCAGAGCCGTCTGACCCTTGCGGTCAATAATCTCAACGCTGATATCGGTGGCATCCAAATTTCCCAAGGTCAGGGCGTATTGTTGATTCTTCCTGATCGCATTGTGAACGGGACTCCGGTTGCGAACACCGGCGGCATCGTCGGGCAGGTCGAAGTGACAGTAGATCTTGGAGGCGTGATTGATGGGGTCGAACTTCGCGGTACCTTTGGCCTGAAGATAAATCAGACTGAGGGACGTATTCAGGAATCGGTTACGGTAGGCGATGAAACGACTGTAGTCGACATGCCAGCGGGTCCTTACCTGCAAATCTACGCGACTAACGCCTCTCTGACGATCGCTGGACAAACGCTTTCTGGTGACTTCGCCTTCGAACAGGTAAAGACTGCAGGCCCCGACAACACGATGGGCACGGCTGACGACGAATCGACGCTTACGCTCGCTGCTTCCAAGGTATCGCTCGCTCTTGGCGATGGCACGACTGATTTTGTGACGCTTAGCGAAGGCGAGGGTCGATTCGTAATCGAGACTTATACCGTAAACGGCGTCACTAAAAAGGGACTGGCGGGCCGTCTTTCAGGCACGGTTGGGCTAAATATTCCAGGCATCGAGTTTAGCGGCGATCTCTCGCTCGAAATTAACAACACTGGCCTCGCGGTTAGTCAGGAATTCGAAATTGGTGGCGTTACTGAAACGCTGACCATGGCGGCGGGGGACTACATCCGCTTCGGAGCAAACAACGCCTCTCTCGCGATTGCCGGGCAGACGCTCTCCGGCAACTTCTTCTTCGAGCGTTCAACTACGACTCCTGTAGGAAACGAAGCGCCAAAGACCTTCATGCGGATCGCAGGTTCGAACATCAGCTTCTTCCTCGGCGATGACAATGGAACGCCAAACGACGTCACCGATGATACTGGATTGCGCATGACGGGCGGAAGCTTAGCCTTCCTCGTCGCTCCGGAGGGCGTAGCCGGAATGGCGAGCGGAAGCATTGCTCTGCGAATTCCCGATGTTGTCGAAACGACGGCAGATGTGACTGTATCCATAAATACACGTACGACAGCGGTGAAGGCCACCTTCCCGGTCCCGGGTGATGATGGAGATCTGGCGCTCGACCTAAAGGCAGGTCCGTTCTTCCGAGTGGATATCGAAAACTTCTCTTTGGAGCTCTTCGGTCAAACCTTGTCTGGCGATTTTGCCTTCGAGCAAGTGAAAGCGCCGGGACTGGATGGCCAGTTCGGAACCACTGACGATACTGCTATCATTCGCATCGGTATCAATGACCTGGAACTGTTCCTTGGCGACAATGGCGGTACAGCAACGGACCACAGCGATGACATTGGTCTTCGGATCACGGACGGCACGGCAATTCTTCTGCTAACGCCAGCAGGCTTGGCGGGCGAGTTTAGCGCGGGTGCGACAATCTACTTCGAGCCAGGTCAAGGACTCCGTGTCGCTAACGTAGCGGTATCGATTAACAATACGGCGGCCGCGGTGAACGAAACTTTCCGAGTTGGATCCACCGATCTGAGTTTGGTACTGCCAGCTGGACCTTATATCAAGGTTGCGGTGACTGGACTGGACGTGACGATCGCCGGGCAGCAACTACGCGGTGATTTCAGTTTTGAGCGCATCGTCAATCTCGGGGCGGATGGCGCCATCGGAGGTACGGGAGCGAATGCCGATTCTGAGCTGACCCGAGTTGTAGTTGATAATGTAGTACTGTCTCTCAATGCGGGCGGTCGCGAATTCGTTCGAGCTGAGAGTCCAGAAGGCGAGCCAAGCGTATTGGAGATCGTTAGCAGCCCGACACAGCGAGGCATGGTCGGACTCATTCGGGTAACCGTTGCGGTTGATATTACTGGAGTGGCTGTTGGTGGAACCTTCCGAGTCGCCTTCAACACGACCGGTCTCCTCTACCAGCTTGATGATGATGGCGACGCCGCCACTGCGAAGATTGCCGTCAAGGCCGGCGTTCGCGTTGAGGGCACTGATGTTTATCTCACCGCCGCCGGTCAAACGCTTACAGGGAATTTCGCTTTTGAAAAGCAGGGCACTACGATCGCCATCGTGCTCGCGAACGTATCGCTCGAACTCGGCAACGGCAGCGAGACTTTCGTCACTGCCACGGTAGCTCAAGGAGCGATCCTCATCACCAACACGGGCATCGCTGCTCAACTGCGTGTGGGACTGACGATTTCGCCATCGCTTGCTGAAAGCTTTAGTTTCAGCGGTGAGGCCTATATCCAGATTAACACTACGAATGCCCGCGTCGTGCGCTCCTTCTCCATCACTGGTCTCGGCGCTATCGTTTTGGACGTCGCAGCGGGGCCGTATGTTCGCGTGCAGGCAGGCTTCCCAGGATCGCCGGTCGAGCTGACGGTAATGGGTCAGACTCTGAAGACGGTGTTCTTCTTCGAGCAGATCACTACGAACAACGGCACGAAGGTGGTTCGTATTGGCCTGACGGAGACATCAATCTTCCTCGGAGACCCTGGTACCTTGCCGACGACCGAAGACGACAAAGGCGTTTATTTGAGGAATGGACAAGGCTCATTGATCATGACTCCGCAGGGACTCGCGGGCGAGTTCAGTGGCGAGACTGGTTTGACGGATGCGCTCAGCAGCGCACTTAACGCCAACTTAACTGCTACGCTCGTCTTCCAGATCAATAATTTGAACCGGACCGTGGACGAAAGCTTTGTATTCAACAACAGCGATGGCACCACGACCACCAAGACGCTCAAGTTGGAGAAGGGCCCATTCTTCCGCGCTCAGGCTCTTAATGCCGAGCTCACGATCGGCGATTTCACTTTGAACGGAAATTTCGGCTTTGAACAGAAGCTTTTGATAATCGAAGAGGTAGAGCAGAAGGTAATGATTATCGCCGCTGCTAGGGTCTCAATTGGAGGCGTCTCTGGACAGCCGGAGCTAGCGACGAATGATGACGGCACTGGTACTGGCTCCGGAGCGATTGTTATCTTGAATGGTGGCGTTGCAGGTATCGTTACCGGTCGTGTCGGCGGAGGTGTTGGCGATTTCCAAGCGGATGCGTCTGTGGGCTTCATTTTCAATACTTCCTCATTCGATGTGAATACGGTGGTGACGCTCGGCGTGGCGGAGATCTCGGTGAATGTGGCCGCAAATTCTGACCCGCAATTCGTCGTGCAGGATCTTGATTTCAATTTCGGAAACGTTCTCGAAATCCAAGGTGATTTCCGACTCAGCTCCGGCAACTTTAGCGGCACGAATCTTGGAATATTCGTGGGCAGCGGTCCGTACACCTTGGATGACGGCTCGATCAACGAGGACGCAATTGGTGTTCGTGTTTCCCGCGCTAGCCTAGATTTCGTCGACCCGACGCCTTCTTCGAAAAGCGATGGGCTCTACGCTTTCAAGGCGACAGGTAATTTAGCCCTGGTGGGACTTGATGGGTTGTCAGTTGAAGGCGATGTAACCTTCTTGGTGAACAACGGCACTTCGCCTGTCACGATCGGTACTGGTGAAAATGCGACGACCATCGCGCCCGGAACCTTCTCGTTCATTGCTCGCAATGCCAAGTTCTCTGTCGGAAATGTATTCAGTATTGGTGGTACAATCTTCCTTACTCGCAAGCCGAGCGGTGACATTGATGTGATGGTTGGTGGAGCGGAAGTTGGGATCAATGATGGAAACGGAGAAAGTCTTTTCGCCATCAAGGGAAGCGCTGCTTTCAGCATCAGCCAGACTCAGGGCTTCGAGCTGCAGAGCTTCAAGGTCAATGGCTTCTCGGTAATGGGGCAGCTTGGCGTGACCGCGCCGACTCCGACGCCTGTAACTGGTCCTGACGGGCAAGAAGTTGTGGGCAGTGGATTCGATTTCTTCCCGACCGCTGACTTCGCTGGTCCGGTCAATCCTGAGATCGACCAATGGGGTGTCATAACGGTTGGAGACCTCGCCGCGGGCTATATTCTCATCCAATTCAATGATCTTAATGGGGTTGGTCTAAAAACGTCCACAATCACGGACGCCGCTCCTGAGTTCCGCCTTTTGAAGAATGGTCAGCCAATAGCCGAAATTACGGTGAATGGTACCGGTGTTGCAGAACCTGGTATGACGAATACATATCGCTATCAGGTCTCGGGCATCAACACGGTCCTAAACCCCAACGACTTGGTAACCATTGAGATCCTCAAGGGCTCCTTCTCGGACAACAACGGCATAGGGAACTTCCAAGAGCTTGAGTACCTGAATATCGTACCAAGGACTGATTCTAAGCCCGGCCCGATTGCCCAGCTCAGCGGCCCGAACAACGGGGGAGCGATCGATGTGCTTTCGATTAACGCCAAGCGCTACATCGACATCACTTTCATCAGCCAGGACGGAACTCCGATCAACAAGCAGTCCATCACCGACTCGCAGCCAGAATTCAAATTGGTCGGCACCGGTATCGATCAGCTATTGATCGATCCAAGCACGGGAGCTCCGGTAATTGTCGCCTCGCCACTGTTAACCAGTGGTTTTGAGGATACCGCGACTACGGTTACCTACCGTTACTTCCTCAAGGAAAAGCCGCAGTCTACGGCGGTTACGACTGGCACAGGTAGTACTACAGGAACTACAACTCCTGTGGTCGTTACCAATAAGCTCTTCAAGGCCGGTACGGTGGAAGTGGTCTTCCTCGACAATTCTTTCAGCACCAAGGGTGATACGGAAGCGGCGATATTGGCGGGCCAGAACATTTCTGGTTTGAAGCAAAGCTTCACCATCGACCCATCGGCTCCTGGAGCGACGAAGGCGCCTGACGCGGTGGTTATCAGCCTCGGACCACTAGAGCTCGAAGGGCCGACCATTGGCATCGAGGACATCGGTTTCAGCGATGGCTTGCTAATGCTGACGGTTGGTATCGGCGTGAATCGCGCGACTATGGCTTTCGGAGGTAGTGGAAATGACACTACAGGTGGCTCGGGCACGGGCGGTTCATCCACTACGACCGGAGGACAGAGCCAGCAGCAGCAAGACAGCGGCATTACGGCAGAGCTGCTTGGCGTGCTGGGAACCTTTGATATCGGAGTCGACGCGTTTGGATTGTTGAGCGGAAACGTCCGCGTGGAAGTCCCCGGCAAGTTTGGCCTGCGTATCGGCGCGCTTGAGGTGGAAGTGCCGGATGTGGTTAAGGTGACCGCTGCAGGCATTGCTCTGAACTACGATCCAGCTTACGCGGAGAACAACCCGGACAATCCTGTTCAAGATCTGCTGGTTGTAGAAACTGCTACGGTCCAGTTCCCTCAGTTCGATATCCAGGGCAAGATCGAGCCGTTCACTCGGGAAAACGGCGATGTGATTCCAGGTCTGGTGGTTCGCACCAATGGGTTCACGCTCGGCACGGCGGAGCTACGTTATGGAGGCATTGCTCCGAACACCACTTCGACCGCTCAAGGAGCTACGAGTACCAATCAGCCCGCGATCAAGATCGGCAGCATTGTCGAGTTCGACGATCTGCGCATCGGCTTGAGCGACTTCACGGTCAACTTCGACACGGGAGTCAGCTTAACCGGCGAAATCTACATCGCGACTGGTGGGGCTCGCTTCCTCCCGGGCAAGACGATCAACGGCACGATCCGCGACCGCAACGACGCGAAGGATGTTCGTCCCGATGGAACGCAGGACGACGAGGCCATGCGGGCGACGCTCGAGTTCGATGACAGTGGTCGCGTGGAAGCCTTCAAGTTCTCGGTAGATACATTGGAGATCAATTTCAGCAGCTTTGTCGCGTTTACCGCGGTTGGCTTCGAGCTCGATACTGGGGCTTCCGATACGGAAGAATTGGTATCCTTCATCTCTATTGGGGCCAAGGTTAAGATCGGAGCTCTCGAGCTCACTGGAGAGGCTCGCAACTTCGCTTTCCTAGGCGATGGCAGTTTTGATGCTAAAACTGGCTTCGGCGTCTTTATCGGCATCGGTTCCGCGACCGGCGAGTCCTTCAAGTGGCCTGCCTTCATGCCAATCCGGATTACGGAGATAGGCATCCAGTGGGATGACGTCGAAAACGATCCTGGTGATTTTGTGATTATCCTTTCCGCCGAGGTAACGGAAATCCAGGGAGTGGGCGGTCTTGAATTCTCCGGAGCCATTCGCGGCATTAAGATTTCACCGAAGCTCATGCTCGAAGGAAAGTTCCCGATCATCGATATTGAATCGATCGGCATTGGTTTGAAGGGGCAGCTCTTTGGAGGTGACGTGAGCGCGACGCTGATTGGCGGTATCCTAAAATTGGATTCAAACTACAGCATCATCAGCCCGCTTGATACGGTTTCTCAGGTTGAGCAGCGTGTGTTCTTTATCGGCGTGGAGGGATCGCTCTCGATGGCTGGTATGGCAGGCTTCGGTCTACGCTTCGCGCTCAGCGAGCTTGGGCCGCTTGGGGTACTTATCACTGCGGACATTCCTGTTTTGATCGAGCCTAACACCGGTCTCACGCTTTCGGATTTCTCGGCAGGTGTAGAGTTCTTCAAGACCTTGCCATCGATCGATGATCCTTTCGCTCTGCGTTCGTCCGAGTTCGGCCCGCCAGGTCCGGTCAACGCCGCCAACTGGCTCGACTCCGTTCGTGGCCAAGTCGCTTTGCAGGCGAAGCTGGTGGCCGAAAACCCAGGCATGAACGGATTCACTGCGGCCTTTACTTCGCCAATGACGATTACCGGAAGGGCCAAGGTTTACTCGACCTACGCGTCCGAACAGCTGTTCAATGGCGAAGTCTATGTGAAGATCAGCACCGACGGGAAGTTCCTCATCGGAGGCAAGCTGAACTTCCTCGCCGATAATCTCAGCATCGGCGGCAAGCTTTATGCGGACCTTTCGAATGTCGCGGCGGGTGATGTGACGATCCTCTTCCTCGCTGACATTCCTGAGCAGGTAGAGCTGCTGACGCTCCACGGCCGCATAAAGATGGGCTTCCGTAACGCAGCGGGCGAGGAAGTTGCTTTTGACGTCTTCGACCCACGCTCCGCCACTGCGGCCACGACCGCTCCCGGAGCTCAAATCTTAGCTCCTGTCCCGAACGGTGGTCTGATTGATATTGGCGTGGCGAAAGGCGCTATCGATCCGCTATCCGGCTCGAACTACATCGATATCAACTACGAGCCAGCTCGAAATGGCACGCTCGATTATGATTCCATTCTCGATGATGGAGCAGAGTTCAGCTTGAAGCTCGACGGCGTCTTGCTTGGGGTGGATGGCGCTCCGGTTCCGATCGATACTATCATCACTGAACGCGGTGCGGAGGAGGTTCCCCTTACAATCATGAAGGACGGCGAGATTACGAAAGTGGTACGTCAGGTTGGCGAGAGCCCCTTTGAGGTTGTGATCTCTTCTGCTGATTTCCCAGACGCGCCGACAGATCAGGCTGAGCTTGAAGCTTACCTCCTTGTCGCGGCCATTCGTAAGACCGGCACACGTCGGTTCCGTTATGTGATCACGGAAAGCGCCTTTAGCTACGATTTGGGCGAGTATCAGGTCGAGTTCATCGAAGGCAGCTTCAAGCATCAGGACGGAGTTCTTGAGAGTGGAGTGGAAGTCGTCGGCGTGGGTAACGACGCTTTCGTCCAAAGTTTCTCAGTGGAAGGCGCCACCGCAGTGTTGCTGAATCCCGGTACTGGCGCCCACATCGATGTGAATCGGCTAAATGGCCGGAACTATATCGACGTAGTCTTCAAGCACCCGGACGATTCGAGCGGCGCTAGAATCGACCTTGATTCGATTACCGATTTTGATGCTGAATTCCGTCTCACCGGAAGTGGTGTTGGCTCGATGAGCCTCGACAGCGGTCAGGCGCCTTTGATTCTCAGCGATGATGGCAATACGGTCACGGCTCGTTACTTCCTCAATGGCCAGTGGGCTGATGAAGGAGAGGTTACGCTCACGTACCTTGCTAATGCCTGGGCTTACAACTTCAGCAGTACTGTTAACAATGTCGAAGTGGAAGCAAACGCCGCCAGACCGGCGCCGGGAGGAACGTCTCCGGCCGTTCTTGAAATCGACTTCAGTGGTTTTACAATTCCGGGTAGCTTCACGCTGAATGTGGACTCCGTCACGGATTCCGGTATTGAGTTTATTGATACGGATACGTCAATGGATGGCATTCAGTTTAGCACTGATATCGCAGGAATCACGATTACACTGGATACGACTCTCGAAATCTTCCACGAAACGGATACCACTATTTTTAGGGTTCCGGTAATTATTGTGGATTCCAACTCGGGAGACAGCGTCGCAGGTAGCGCTTTCGAAGTGAAGGCTCTGCTCGATTCGTCGAAATTCGCATTTGATGGACCGGCATCGGGTGGAACGAGTGCGGGTGATACGGTAACTGCGACGCGTAGCGAAAGCCTAGAGACAGACTTCGGTTCTCTTTCGGCGGGCGACTCGTATTCAGTTTTGCTTACAATTGACTTAGCGACTGCAAATATTCCGAGTGGTTTTGCGCTAAATATCGATTCTGTTCTCGATTCAGATATCGAGTTTATTGATCTGGATTTGGATCGGGCGGGAATACAGATGATCGCGTACCAGGGCGGTGATGTACTGAGTCGAGTGATTGTGACTTTGGATACAACTAGCGCTCTAACTCATATCGAGGACCTTAAGTTCGCAGTTCCGGTGCTTATCGATGTGGGCGAGGATGTTTTCAATGAAGCGGGAGATACGGTTATCGATCCTGTTTTCTCGGGAGCAACGTTCCAAATACAAACCCAGCTTAATCTTGCTCGTATCGACTACGATCAAGCGAGTAGTGGTCGTACCATGACAGCTGAATCGGCGATTGCGGCGACCACGTCCGCTGCGTTAGGCAAGTTGTTCCTCAGCAATGATCGGGGTTACATCGATGTCGCATTCGCCGCGAGCGCGGGCAGTTCGCTTGATTCTAGCGCCATCCTTGCTGCGAGCGATCTCTTCAGCCTCGGCGGCATGGGCGCGAGCGGAGTGTCGCTAAGCGGCGATTCGATAATGGACCTCGGCGATAACGCTTTCCGATTCTTCCTCAACGGCGAGTTTGGCACGGGCGAGGTAGATATCAATTTCGCGGCTGGCGGCTGGACCGATGCCGATGAGGTGAGCAACCGCGCGTTTACCTTGAACTTCATGGTTGAGGGTCCAACTGCTCAGCCGGTCTGGACACGTGGAGACACGGACTTTGCTTTGAATGGTATGGGTCTGGGGCCGGATGAATTGGCCAATGCGGGCAACCAGTTCGAAGTCATTTTCCGCGGTAGCGACGGCAATGGAATGGATCGCAGCACGGTAGATGGTGACGAATTTATCCTGACCGCTGCGGACGGGACGATTGTAGAGCTAGGAGCTCCCGTTCGTATTAGCGGAACGGATACTTATATTTATACGATTGAGTCGGTACTGGCGGAAGGAAACTACGTGTTAAGCCTCGTTGCCGGTAGCGTTGCTGATGACGCAGGCATGACGAATCTCGCTGATGTCATTCGATTCACCGTCGAGCTGCCGAGCGCGGAGTTGACGAACCCGCCGTCGAGCAGCGTACAAAACCGCGAGGAGCTCAATGGTCGCGGCTATGTAGACATCAGCTTTAGCGACGTGATCACTGAGGTGGGCGGAGTGACTAGTAGCGCGGCGATCGATGTAGACTCTATTCTCGATGCTGCTCCCGAATTCGAGTTGCTGGACAGCGACGGCAACGCGATCGAAGTCGAGGCGATCCCCGTCAATCTCGGAAACGGCGTCTTCCGCTACTTCATTACGTCTGGGGCGAATTCTAGTTCGGTCACTATTAGTTTCTTCTCCGGAGCCTGGCAGGACACCAATGGCAATGCGGTAAGTCAGGAGCAGATCGACAGGACCGATGCAGAAGTGGCTGCAGCTTTCACTGATCCCGCCAACCCGACTCGCGCTGGCCCGTACTTTGATATCACATTCTATCCTGTCGCAGGCGCTCAGGTCGATGCGTCGACCATCAATGGAGACGAGTTCACTCTTAGCGGAGCTCAGGCTCAGAACCTTCTGTTCAAGAACGTCTATGCGCTCGCCAACGACAACAATCGTGGAGAACTGACTTTCCGTTATCTCTACGAAGGCCAGCTCGATACCGGGCTGTTGGAAATCAATTTCGTCGAAGGCGGCTGGTCCGATACGGCGGGCAATACTTCCGCGGAAGGCACGTCCTCGATTCGCCTTATTACCCAGTCCGAATCCTTCTTCATCGATATCAGCGGCGGCTTGATCCTGAATGCGGCTGGCTTCCTCGATGAGCCGATACTTGAGCTCGCCGCGGAAGTGACTCTTGAAATCGACACCGAGCGCTCGGTCTTCGTCTTGGATTTCAATGGTCAGCTGAAGCTCTACAAGCTCGGCTCTGTGGGAGCGACCGCCGGACGCTTCGTCCTTGATAACAGCAATTCGCTTAGCAACGGACCGCAAATCTGGGGGGTTGCTACGATGGAAACGAATTTCTCCTTCCTCGAGCAGTACGGCGTCTTCCTCTTCGCCAAGGGCACTTTGCAGCTCAACCTGACGCCGCACACCAAGACTGAAACGCTGACCCTGAAGGGACTCGACAATGGAGCCGACGTGACGCGCACCTTCGAGTTGGCGCCATATACTTTCGGCCTCGAAGTTGTCGGCCAAGCTCGCTTGCAGCCTCCAGGCACTAGCACGGATCTGGTAAGACTCGAGGGTGGCTTCTACCTGAATATCAATCCGACCGGATTCGAAATGTTCGCGACTGCCGAACTCTCCTTCGGCATTGGGGATGCTCAGATCACCTACGCTCAAGCGACTGGCTTAGTCGTCATACAGACCGGTGTTGAAGACGGCGAAAACCTCGGCATCGCTGGTTATCTCAAAGTAACGCAGTCAGCTGGAATCGGACTTCCAAACGTGGGCACGCTCTTTAGCGCTACCGGTACCGTTACGGTGATGTTCAACACCACGCTGCAGGATGTGGTATTCGAGGTGCCTGACTCCATCCTTCCGCTCATGCAGGAGGGCGAGGCTACGACGATCACTATCTACAAGGGCTCGCCCGGCATTGATGGAAGCCGCAGCGTGAACGAGCCAGATAGCGGCGAAGTGTATGTCTCTGCAATTGTCGAAGCCGAGCTGACGATTGGCGGAGTCATCACGCTGACCGGATTCCTGAAGATCGATGTGGCAGCCGGCACGGAATCGGCTGGCGGAGGAGCGGGCGCGCGCCTATCGGTTACGGGCGCAGTTTCCGGTGAAATCGAGTTCCTCGGAGCTTTGACCGGCGCGATTAACTTGAACGTTTATGTCGGCGAGAACACCGGGGTCGTTGGCCGTATCGTTCTCTCCTTGAGTAGCACGAGCATTCCTGACGTCGAACTGGGCGGCATCCTCCTGCTGGAGATCAACACTTTCGGAACGCAACAAACGGTTGAGACTTTCAAGACCAAGAAGCAGACGATCAATGGCATCGAATTCTTCGGCGGATTTGAGCGCGATACGAACGGTGACCTGATCGCAGAGCAGGTAACTCTGGATACGGTTGGCGGCTTCAAATTCTTCCTCGCGGGCACGCTGACGGTTGCCGAGAAATTCTCTATCATCGGGGTTGTTGAATTCCGTCTCGAGCTCGCCGGTGAGGACCCAGCGATTGAGCTGATTGTAAACGGCTCCCTTGCTCTGGAAGGTCTGGGAAATCTGACGCTTCGCGACAGTGGTTTCCGTATTGACGCAAATGGATTGGTCGCTCGATTCGATGTCGAGCTGGACGTAGCCTTCGGTGAAAGCATCGGCCTGAAATTCCAGGTATCGGCATTGATAGAGCTCAACACCTCGCGTTCCGTGCAGACTTTTGGTTCCACGGACGTCGACCCCGGCTTCCGATTAAGGTTGCAGGGAAGCGTTGAGTTTCTCGGTTTCGCCAAGGCTTCTGGATTCGTGGGAATCCAGATCGGTCCGACCGCATTCCAGCTAGAGTTCGGAATCTCTTTCAATATTGGACCACTGAACTTGAGCGCTACTGGTGGTGCAGCTGTCTATACAGATGATGCTCCGGGCTTGGCCCTCCGATTGGATGTTCGGGCAAGCGCGAATTTCATCGTTTTCGATATCGATGCTTCTGGTACCCTTGAAATCAATACATCGAATCGAGATCGCGTAATCGCCGGGGTAAATGTTACTAAGAAATCCTTCCTGCTCGCATTAAATGGACGCCTGGAAATCCTAGCAGTTCTCAAACTGAATGCGGATTTCGAGATCAAGGTAGCTGGCGGAGAGTGGGAGCTTACGGCGAATATTGGTATGAACTTCTTTGGGCTCGCCCGATTGAGCGCTAATATTTGGCTCAAATCGGACGGACAGTTTGATATTTCGCTCAACGGCTCGCTTACGCTCGGCGGCGGCGGTTTCGGCCTCTTTGGAAATTTCCACTTCCGTGTGCTTTCGAAAGTGATCGGCGAGGATAATATTGGTAATAATATTTATCGATTTGAGCTGAGCGGTAGCGCCAGCGCGAAGGCAAAGGTCTTTGGCATTACGCTTGCAGGCCTCGGACTCGATTTTGCTTTTGTAGCCGAAGGAAACGGAGCGACCCCGCTCGTACTCACTGTAAAGGCCCGCATTAAAATCCTATTTATTCGGGTGACAAAAACCGCCCACTTCAAGATCGGTACCTTGCAGTTGCCAGAACCCGTTTATCATGGCGGGGATGAGAACAATGGGCGCAATTGGTCCGGCGGCGCTCTCCATCTAAATGTCGGTAGTCGGGCTGGAGTGCGAAACCTCGCAATAGATGACGATGACGAAAGTTATATTGTGGAAGACCTTGGCGTTAGTGATGACGGAGTAGGCCGGATCGTGAAGGTAACTGGCTTTGGCCGGAGCAACACTTTCCAAAATGTTACGAGTATTCATGCGGATTTTGGCGTAGGTAACGATACGCTTGTCTTCGGTCGTTACGATGACGCGACTGGCCAGGTCGCAAACGCCCCCACCGTCCCGGTGGTCATCCGTATGGGACCGGAAAACACCGACGAGCCCGACAACGATGTCCTGATCTATACCGGCTCGAACACCGCTACCTTGAGCGGAGGTGCTCATTCCGATTATATAGGCTGGACTGGCTCCGGCTCAGGAGTGATGTCTGGCAATGGTGGTGACGACTACATGGAGCACACCGGAGAAGGCGTCGTTACTATTAACGGTAATGATGGAAGCGATCGATTGATTGGCGGTAATTCTCAGGTCGTAATTAACGGCAATTCGGGCAATGATGATATAACGGGCCCTGCCAAGACAATTGACGCTGGTACAGGCGACGACGTTATCAATGTCGATATCGGCTCGCAGCAGGGCAATCTAACGGTTGTCGCAGGAAGCGGCACAGATAGTCTGAACATTTTTGGCCGTCCTGAAAACGATGTGATCACCGTAAGCGAAGCCGCTAACGGAAGCTTCCAGCTTGATGTGAATCTCAATGGCGTAGTCGTTACCACGAGCAGCATCGAGTCGCTCTACATCGATGCCGGAGCAGGCTCTGATACGATTACGGTAAATGACTTGGGCAATGTCGGCCTGCAGGAGTTCTTGGTCGATTTCGGACGCCGCATCACATCGAGCGGCTTTGAAAACGTCACTGAATCCTTTGAGAACGAATCAGGCGAGACAGAGTCCGTGACTCAGCAGATCGCGCGAGTGAGCATTTCTCAGGATTACGCGTTGGATACGCTTATCGTCTACGGCAACAATGGCGAAGACGTATTCCTGCTTACCGCTTCTGGCGCGAATATAGATACTAGAGTTTATACGGAAATCACAATCAACCGCATAGGCGTGTATAGCATGGGATTGATCAATGCGGTTCGTTCCGAGCTCGATACTTTGATTGTCGATGCTCAGGGCGGCGATGACAGGCTAGACGCGAGCGCAGTTGGTATTTCTGATACCATTACAACCGACTCGCAAGTCATCACCATCGCTCCAACAGACCAGGTCATCGTTCACTTGGTCGGCGGTTCTGGGGATGATCGTCTCATCGGCACGCCGTTTAACGATATCTTAGATAGTGGACTCAATAACGACCGCGTAACCGGTGGTTATGGAATGGATACGTTTATCGATGCTGGTGGACATGATACCTTGATCGAGTCTCTCACGGGTGACTCGTTCATCACCGACGATTACTTCATCAACGGTGAGATGCGCGGAGACGGTGAAGTGCAAGTCGTCACCGTTACCGATGGTTACGACAAGAATGAGGTGCAACGTATCGAGAGTAACCTTACAAGCGGCAGCTTCAGCTTGACTTACCGAGGACAAACCACCGTGGCGCTCGCATACGATGCGGATCCGGATACCATCGAGCAGGCGCTGCTTGCCTTATCTACTATTACGAATGTTCGCGTGACAGCGAAAAGCGTGGGCGGTCCCTACATTTGGGATGTCACATTTATCGGTCCTTCCGGCTCTCCAAAACCAGGCGAGGCCTTGCTCACGGATAACTCCGCTGGCGTTTCGATATCCCGTCAGGTCGTCGAAGACACGGAGGTTGTCGAAATTCAGAGGATCACGCACAGCGGCTTGGGCGGAATCTTTACGCTTACCTTTAGCGATGGCGTTAACTCCGCCACTACGACTGCCATCGACTGGGACGCCACTGCAGCTGAGGTCGAGTCGGCTCTCGAGGCGCTTGCCGGTCAGGTGAACATTGGTGACATATCGGTCGAGCTCTTTTCGAACAGCTCTGGCGCCTTGCTACCGTACACCTGGAAGATTACCTTCCTCGCTAGCCCAACCGTTCGCGGACTGAACGTTCTCATGTTGACGGCTGACAGTTCGAACCTCGTAGGTGGCGGCTTGATCAGTGGTCTTCCGCTCGAATCTGAATTGCGCGAAACTTCGAAGGCTAACGATCCAAGCGTAGGCATCCCCGATAGCTTCACGCGCTTCAATGGCGGAGCGACCGTTGAGTCGCTTGGCGGCATTTTCGAATCGGCTGAGATCAGCGGTTCGACCGATCGCAATATTCTAATGGTCGGCAGCGCCGATGGCGTTATCTCTGTCGGCTCGACCACTTACACCGCCGGCATCTGGACGGGAGACGTCACGCTGGACAACAAGAACCTGACCACTGGTGATGCGACACACCTTGCTGAGCTCTATGTGCTCTCCTTGAGCGGTCAGAACGGCGGGCGCATCGATATCACCGACAGCGGTATCGGCTCCGGACGCGACGAGCTCGTCATACTCGGTGGCGAGCACGCGGACAACATCACGAGCAACGCTTTCGGATTTGGCTCCGGCCGCACTGGAGTGATGACCTTTACAGCGAAGGACAGCGAGAATCCAGACGTAGTCTACTTCCGTGGAATTGAACTGGTGGCGATCGATACGCGTGGCGGCGATGACAATGTCCTTTCTGATGACACGGCTGCTACGACCTTTATCGCTACGGGCTCCGGTGACGATTCCATCACGATCGGCACGGTGCCGCTCATCCCAGATCCTGGAAATCGCACCCTTGAGTTCCCGGAAGGCGTGCCTGTGGCCGATACGTCTCGCTTGAGCAACGGCGCTTCTAATCCGCTCTTTGTATTCGGCGGCGACCAGAACGATCGTTTCGAGGTGAACTTCAATCGGGCGCGCCTCTACCTCCACGGTGGAGCAGGCGACGATCGCTTCCTTCTCAAGACCTTTATCGTGCTGCGTGAAAATCCGCAGGACAACGAGGACGTGACAAACCTCGCCAATGTCTTCGGCGGAACTGGCTCGAACCGCTACGAGTACCTGCAGAACGGACCGGTCTCGATCAATGGCGGTCCCGGTGTTGATACCCTTGTAATCGTCGGTACGCCGATTGCGGATACCTTTGTAGTGACCGAGTCGATCGTCGCGGGAGCGGGCCGCTTGGTGAGTTTCCGCAACATCGAGGCGCTTGAAATCGATGGAGCTGGTGGCGCTGACCACATCTATATTCTCAGCACGAACGAATCGTTCACGACGACTGTGGTTGGAGGTTCGGGCGACGACACCATTCATCTTGGTGGCGACCATCCTCCACTGGTTTTCGACCCACCCGAAGTCTCATACACGCCACCGCCGATAAAGGTCGATCTGGGCTCCGAACTCGTTTACGACGAGGTCACTCACAATTTCGGAACCTACTCCTTCACCTACGATTTCGGTTGGTGGGATAGCTTCCTGCTTCAGTTCTCCAGCGCAGTTCGCAACAGCTTGATCGAGATCGCCATCCGCGCAGTCGAAAATTCGGTACAGCAGTGGTTCGAGTCATGGCGGGCCAACATCCCGAATATGCGCAACGAGCAGGTCGACTATACCAGCATAACGGCGCGTGTGGTAGAAACGACGCGAGGCTGGTGGTTGTTCTCGGTTACTACTAAGAAGATCGTAGTTACCTTGACCGGCCTGACCGCTAGCTACGAGCGCGGGCGCTTGGTTGAGAATACGGGTACGGTGCAGCCGCCGACAGTGACTGTCGATCCGCTGCCAATGGCCTTCAAGCAGGATGCGAAATTCGATATTGGCGATATCCGCGGTCGCGTGATCATCGAGGGCGGCACGCAGTTTGAAGACGAGGGCGACACGCTGATCGTCCACAATTCTGCAGGCGCCAACATTCCCGGATTGATCACGAATCGCGAACTGCCGAGGTACGAAACCAACGGCAAGGATTCTGCGGGCAATATTATCTTCGAGCGGGCGACCGATGAGAATGGTCCCATCACCGATGTCTATTTGAGCGTTGAAGGCTTCGGCTTGGATATTCCGACCAACGGGTTTGTTGGCGCTGATGGCGTTAGGACCTATGGCGTAATGTTGGGTGATATCGAAAACCTAGACTTGCGCTTGGCGGATGAGGCTCCGGTTGGCATTCCGACTGCGAACCGCAACGACCATGTAACCGTTGCCTTGACGGATCTGCGCAGCTCCGAGACTCGTAATCCGACGGAGATCGGAACCGTTACCGGCGATGACCTGCAGTCGATTGATCTGCAAATCGTGACCGGAGCAGGCGACGACGAAATCTTCCTGCTGCAAACAACCGGCGAGACGACCGTCTACGGCGGAGCGGGCGAGGATACCGTAACGGTAGGCGAGAATGGCTCGTTGGCCCAGATCGGCGGTGGATTAATCTTTGATGGCGATGCCCACATCGACGAAGTGACCGAGATTGTTACCAGCATCCCAGCTGGGCCCTATCCGCAAGTGTTCACGAACACCGGTCCCGACTTCGCTCCTGAAGGCAGCTTCAAGGATGCGGGCGGAAATACCATCAATTATTGGGGCGTTAACCTTGAGCCAATTCTCTACATAGATCCGATATCCGGTGAAGCGAAGATTCGCACGGTAGCGATTCGCGGGGATGGCACGATTGAGTCCGACTTTGTCCGCGATCATGGCGTGCGCGCTTATGGAGTCCACGCTGAGAACGAGGATGGTCAGTTGCTCTATTACAATGCAGGCGGCCAGCAAGTGACCGATGCCGCCGATGAAAACGGAGTGGCTCATATGCCGGTTTATAGAGTTGTAAACCAATCCGTTTCGGGATCACAGGCGCTCTTCGTAAACAACGACGGCCGTGAAACGACAATCGCGACCGATAGCGACGGCTATCCAAGCCGAGCCCTGTACGTGACCGATTTCCTCAACGGTTCGAAGGTACCGCTCTTCCTCGACAATTATGGCGTGAAGACCGGCATCGATACCAGCTACCTCGTTCTCGACGCTTCCGGCGCGGACATCCAGCTAACCCGCCACTTCAACTCCAGCGTCAACTTCACGAATGTACGCGTCCTCGTTAGCAACGACGGAGACAACTGGACCGAAGCCACCCGCACGACGGATGCAAACGCTCTTACCGCTCAATACGATATCGGAGCCAACAACGACGAAGACTACTACCGCTACATCCGCGTGATTGGCGTCTCTGCGACGAACTTTCGTCTGGAAGGCCTCGAGATTCTCCGTGGACACGGCGGACCGAATCACAACAAATTGGATACACGCTATCCGTCGACCTTGGTTGACGGCCTGACGAATCTTTCTTCCTTCCAGCGTCCTGCGGTTGTGATTCCAGGTGACGGGCTTTACGCGAACATCAACGCTGGAACTTACGTGACTTACGGAGCGTCTGGCGGCGGCACTGTATCGGTTATGCAAATTGATCGCAGCGAGGTGAGCACCTATACTCGGACTCGCGATGTACACGTGACGGATAGCTCGAATGCAGTGGATACGCTCATTGTCGATGGCAGCCAGCAGGACGGAAATCTCGTCGGCGCCTTGGACCGTTTCGAAATCGGTTCGGAACTTATCGAAACTGCTCTGGATGGACGAGGTTCGCTTTCGCTTCATCCAGGAGCGATCACGGACAGCTACAATCGCTCCGCCGGGGCAAGCAATAGCTTCACGCTTTCCAAGATGCCTGCCCCCGGCTTGCCGATATATGTAGTTCTCGAGAACGGCGCCAGCGAGGCGACTCTATTGCAGGAAGGCGTAGACTACACGGTTTCAGACAATGGTGTGGTCGGCATCGTCACGCTAAAGAATTCGATTAGCGTGGATAGCGCTTTTTATATCAATTATGTGGATACAACAGAGGCGAAGACTTACTTTGGCGGAGAGCGGGTTTACCAACTGGTTGATCCGTCTACGCAGAGCTTGACTGGGTCCGATCTGATTTCTGCCGTATTCGATCCTGCGGGCAAATTCCGTGTGGAGGGTGTTGACTACCAAGGCGGTGAAACGGCCTACAATCTGTATGATGGAGCCATACTCTTCGATCCGTTCGGCGAGATTCTATCCCGCAAGACTGGCGATCCAGTAGAGTACTTTAAGAACAATCCAGTTCTACACAGTCGCGGTGAGATCCAACGCTACCTCGGTGGTGAATTCGCCTTCGACGAGAACGGCCAGGTGGTCGTCAACGGAGACGGTTCCATATTCCGTCGTCTCGCGGGTCAGGCAATCATTCATGATCGCCGCGATCTCGTGTTCGCTCCGGACTACATGCGCTTCACCTACGATTCCGCGAACCTGACTTTTGACCTGACGGATGAAAGCCAGCTTCAGCTAAACGGAAATGAAGGAGTAGTCGGTTGGGAGCTCGATTACGACCGCAGCGGCTCGGTGAGCGACCCGATGGGTGTCGGCTCGATATCGCATGCTCCGGACCGACTCGTATCCATAGTCGTATCGAGCGAACGCGGCACCTACGCGCTCACACAGGACCAGTACACTTTCAACAAGTCCACCGGTCTGCTGACTTTGGTTACCCTTGATCCTGACACGATCTCTGGAGAGGTGACGCTCGAAATGAACTTCGCCTTGCAGGTCTTCCATCGTTCGGGCGATGTGCTGACATACTTTGGAGATGAGGCGATCCAAGACGGCCAGCCAGTTGTGCAGGGCGGCATCGTTTTGACCGATGGCGATGGCAATACGATTACATATACAGACGATTTGGATCTCGCGAATTCCGACGAAACGATGGTCTACATCTTCGATTCGAATGGAAATGTGAAGCTGCACGAGCGTGGCGAGCCGGTCTATATTCAAAATGCATCAGAGGAGTGGATTTTGGATACGATCGATGCGGCCGAGGGCGCTGCCTTAACGCCGATGCGTTTCGTTGGCAATGAGGCCAAGATCTACTTTGGCGGCGAGCAGGTTTATAATAGCTCGGCGGATCCTGTCGTCGTTAAGAAAGACACCTACCGCGTTACCGGGCTTGGAATTCCGGGTCAGCTCCTTTTCGCGAATGGACTCTTCCCGGATTCGAATGGCAACACGGTTTCTGACTCGAGCGACATCCTCGAAATTCGCACGGGTGATGGCGACGACTTCTTTACCGTTCACACTACGCCCGTCAGCGAGCTTGTTCTCAGCACTGGCAAGGGCGACGACAACATCGCAGTTCGGGCGACTCAAGGTAAGATCACCGTGAAGGCCGGCGAGGGCGACGATACGCTCATGGTTGGTTCGCAGGCTGGCTTCTGGGATATCGACTACGCCGCAGGTACCAAGCCTCAACTTGATCTAAACCCTGCTGACGCGAGCTTCATCAACGTGAAAGGTACGCTCGATGCTATCGAAGGTGTCGTCACCATGGAGGGTGGAGCAGGCTATGACCGAGTCGTTCTCGACGAAACGGGCGATACCAATGCTCAGAGCGGTACCTTCACCAGCGCTCGAGTAAGCGGTCTGGATATGGCTGGCAGTATCGACTATCTCACTACAGAGCGGGTCGAGCTTTTCCTCGGCTCCGGAAATGACAAGCTCACAGTCGAGAGCACGAATAGCGCGACTTCCACTTGGATTGAAGGTCGCGGTGGCAATGATACTTTCAACATCGAATCGATTTCGGGAATCACTAGAATTTTCGGCGATGCTCAATCGACTGAGATCGAAGTCGGGCGTCAGACTGAAACGGTAGTCTTTGGCAGCGATACCTTCCGAGTCGGTAGCGATACGGGAGCCACTGATCCACTGCCGAACAGTACTCTCAACGGAATTCTTGGAAGCCGTCTCTACCTTCGAGGAGGCGCGGGCAGTGACGATGCTCTGAAATTCTACGACAGCGCGGATGGATCCGCCAATTCGGGTACTTTGAGCGCCACTAAGCTGACCGGCTTCGGCATGACCGCCGGTGTTGATTACCTCGGTATGGAGACGCTTGATCTCACGCTCGGCAGCGGAGATGACTTCCTCTACCTCGAATCGACTCATCAAGGTACTACGACTGTGAATACAGGAGACGGAAATGATGGCGTTAACATCAATTCGATCTCTGGAGAAACCGATATTACGGGCGGCGTGGGCAACGATATCTTGCGCGTCAATTACAACGAGAAAGGCGAGCAGACAAATCTCTCTGGCGTCCAGTCCGAGCTCACTCTGCGAGGCCTGGCTGGCAGCGACACTTACTACGTCGGACTCGCGGGACTTGGTTCAGCTCTCATCGCCATCGCGGACGGGTCTCCCTTGGATTCCGGCGGCAATGCCGACACCGGTATTGATAAGCTCTTCGTCAATGGCACCAAGTCGAACGACCTCTTCTTGTTCAGGGCGAATCCAATCACCAAGCGCGGCATGATCGCCAGCTACGAAGTGGACGAGGACCTGAACCCAATTCTGGACGGGTTCATCGAGCGCCTGAACTACGATAGCGATATTGCTGAAGTCGTGGTCAATGGTCGCGAGGGAGATGACACCTTTGTCTTTGATGATACCTTCTCGGCCATCACTGTCTACGGCGACGCAGGCAAGGATACTTTCCAGCTTGGCCAGGTCTTCGAGTCAGCTCGCGACGACTTGAATCCGACCAATGGCCTCGATCCGATCGACTACTTTGAGACCACGCAGACGACACGCGGCTTCCTGAGCAATGGCTTGAGCGAGACCGCCACGCTTTATGGAGGCGAGGGCGATGACTTGTTTACCGTTTATCGCAACAAGGCGGAAGTGTTTATGTTCGGCGAAGAGGGCGATGATAGCTTCCTCGTTCGTTCCTTCGTCCGCGTCGATCCAAGCGATCCGAAAGCCCCGTTCACTAATATCAATGGCGGTCAGGGCGCTGACTTCATTTCCTTTACCGTTAATGCTCCGGTTCGCATCGAAGGCGGTGATGGCTTCGATACGCTTATCGTGGTCGGTACCGAGTTTGGTGACGACTTCGTGATCAACAACTACGGAGTCTTTGGCGGTGGTCTCTACATCACCTACAATGGCATCGAAAAGCTAACGGTAGACGCTCTTGAGGGTAACGACCGATTCTATATCGCTTCGACGAGCGACAGGGTCGAGGTCGAGATCGTTGGCGGCCTCGGTAGCGACACCTTCAATGTCGGTGGTAGCGACGGCAAGCCGGTCACGGTTGTAAGCAACAGCTTGACGGGCAACAGCGGCTTGATCGCTCAAAACATAGTATCGGTCTTTGGCGACCAGCTTTTCCAAGACATATTTGTACAAGATCTTTCAGTACAGGTGGCGGACAACGACGAAGCCGGTATGATCATCGTGCAGGATCAGGGACTGCTTCAGCTCTTCGAAGGCAGCGAACTCTTGACGGGAACGGAAGATGATCTTCGAGACTTGGTGATCGATAGCTACACGGTTGTTCTGACTCGAGCTCCGGAGAACACCGTTCGAGTGCAAGCCTCGCCGTCGAGTTTGAGCGAACGCGAGCGGGCAGCCGGAGCAAAGTCGATTGCCTTGGCCTCTGGTCAGAAAAATGGCAGCGGCGAAATCATTCCAGATGCTGAAGTTACCGACGCATCCGCCTTTAGCGAAAATGGTACTGTCCTCTTCTTCACTCGTGACAATTGGTACATCCCGCAGCGGATTACTGTATTGGCTCCAGCGGATACAGTCGCTGAAGGCCGCCGTAGCTATAATATTCAGCATACAGTTATCGAAGGCGCTAAGAGTGGAGACGGTGATGCCTACGATGGATTCACTGCGCCAAACGTATCCGTTCAGGTATACGATGACGACGCCGCGGATGTAGTGATCACTCCGATGGCCAGCATCGGCGGACTGCCTGATTGGATGACGCGCGTATCCGAGGATCCAGCCCTGTTTGAGACCGATGTCTACAGCGTTGCGCTCACACGCCAGCCGCTGGGAGACGTCACAATTGAAATTGGCGATGCTTCAGGGCAACTACTTGTCTCGGTAGACAATGGAACGACCTTCACCTCCACCGCGACACTGACCTTCGACGCAGTCAACTACGACAATCTCCAGTACGTCCTTGTAAAGGCCGTGAACGACGATTTGAAGGAGGCTCGCCACTACGCTCGCCTGACACACGAGATTATCAGTTCAGGAAACCCTGTAAGCTCCAGTTACATCGCTGATTACTATGCTCTCGACTTGAGTGACGTGGTCCGCGATCTCGTTGGCCAGATCAATGGGACCGCTGATGGTTGGGAAGCGGAAGTTGATGGTTCTGACCCGAACTCGCTTCTGATTAGCGGCTTGGAATTTTCGCTCGAAAGCCTAGGCGACGGCAGCTTGAGTATCACAGATCTGACTACAGGCAACACCTCTAGTGAAATCCATCTCAGCCTCGTCAACGAGCTCGTTATCGGCGACCTGTGGACGATCGACCTGGATGGCTCAGTCATCACGCATACGATTGCGGCGACATCTGGAAGTATAGATACGGCAGAAACAGCGGAAGAATTTTTCGCGGCGATCGCGTCGGATATTGTTGCAGCTGGCTTCACAGTAGTGAATCGCGGCGACGCTCTCAGCATTAGCCGTAGCGTCGCATTCACGACCTCAGTCACTCGCGATCCTATCGACGGTGGTGATATCGAAAACGATGCCGCTAAGGTTACGCCATATAAGCAGTTCAAGGTGACTGCTTCTGGATCGGTCACGCCGGAAGACGTTTGGATTCTCAAGCTGACTGCCGCGGGCGATGTAAACACGCCGACTCAGTCATTCGAATTCAAATACACCGTTGGCGGAAATGGTGAGGTCCTCCTCCTCAACTCGCATGACGTCGAGATTGCGGATGACGATCAGCCAAGCGTGCTTGTGACCGAAACCGGTGGCGGTACGACCGTTGCGGAGCCGACCGAACAAATCCTTCTCGGAACGGGCGCGGCGATCGGCGTTCCATTCCTGCAGGAAAGCATCTTCTCCCATGGTAGCCTTGGCTCCGCCCAGAGCATCGATTCGACGGCGGACAATTCTGGTGGCTACTGGACCCTGATGGGCACAAGCCTCATCGAGCAGTCGAATGCGATTCCGCACATAAGTCTGATCGGAACCTTCGCTCGCGCTGAGTCCGACTTCTATAAGTTTACGCTTAGCAATGAAACGGGAAGCTCGACTGGAACAATCATTTTGAGATCGGATTCAGGCGCGGATATTCAGCCAAGCCTAAAGCTCTATAACAGTTCTGGAACACTGCAGACTGTCGGCTCCGATGGCGAGACCTATGCTGGCCTTACTCCGGGAGAGTACACTGTCGAAGTCGTGCTCCCTGCTTCCAACAATACCACGGATAAATACATTCTCCATATTTCCGCAACTGGGCATGCCGTGCGCTACGCCTTTGCGGGCGACTTTGGTCTGTCTCATATTCAGGAAAGCACAGAGCTGCACAATAACCGCTTGGACGCGCAGGATATCGATCTTGGTCGTTGGAATGCCAATAATGACGCTGATATCTGGAGATCGACGGAATTGCCTCACCTTTCGATCTTCGGAACCGGTGATGGTGAGAACGACTTCTACAGCTTTAAGATTACCGAAGAGATGCTCGATCCGGATGGCGACGGTGACAAGGATCCAGTGGTCGGCTACTTCGATATCGACAACGGCTATGACTACAGTGACGAAGTCTTCTGGGCGAGCCGCTTGATTCTCTATAACGAAAGCGGAGATGTACTACGTCGCGGAGCAGGCTATTCGTATCCATTAACTGGAGGCGAGGGAAGCACGACCTGGCTCGATGATTTCTTGAGCTACAGTTTCACCGCCGAGGGTACTTATTATATTGAAATCGAAGATTGGATCGGTCGCGCCGGAGTGCCGACCGGTGTATCCTATACCCTGCAGGTATCTCTCGAAAATCATCGTGTGGATGGCTTCGTTTTCAGTCCGTCACCGTTGTTAGAAAGTGAATACGAAAACAACGCTTTTGATCAGGCCCAGAATATCGATGATGCGGACTTCTATTATACTTTCTACGATGCGGATATCGGCGATGGCGATTTGATTGATTCCAGCACGCCATATGTCCGCATTTTGGGATCAGGTGATGGCTCTTATGATATTTACGAGTTTAATGTCGTAGATGGCATGCTCAATCCGAAGGCAGCGGAGTTGCCAACGGGCACGACGCCCGACAACAATACTTTCTACAATGAATTGGAACTGAAGCTCACCGGAGAAGTGGTGGAGGGCGATGTTTGGACGCTTGGTTTGCGCTATCGTGACTATAGTTACACGGTGACTGCCTCGGATGTGTCGGCATCCGATCCTCTGGCTGCTGTCGCCACTGGGCTCTTCAGTAAGGTTTCAGCAGTTGGCCGCTACATGGTAGCTGACAATCTCTCCACCGTATCTGGCGATACGCTTATCATCCGCGATAGCTCCGGCTTCAATCTCACCGGCGAGACCGGTTTCGGTCTCACTCAGAAGCGCGTGTCCGCGGCTTCATTGAATGCGACGATGCGTGTCGAGGATAGCAGTTCCGCATTGGCAGAATTGGCGATGATCGAGGTGAATGTCGGAGGAGATTCCGAAGCTGGGCAAGTCTTGAGCATAATGCTCGGCTCCGACGTCTTCGAGCTGACTCCGCTGGCAGGAAGCGAAACGGCTGCTCAAATCGCGCAATTGTTTGTCACTGCTATCGACGCACATACGAGTTACTCAGCGGCTTTGGTTTCGGCAGGCAGCACGCGTTTCACTATCGGATCTGCCAGCTCGTCTGATACGAATCTTGGCGAAAGCCCAAGCGTCGCCAGCGCTGGCTTCACCTTCGTCTTCAACTCCGCTTCGGAAGGCGCGGGAACGGATATCACAGTGGTGGCAACTCCAGCGCTCAGTGACGTATCGGCGATCGCCTTCGGTGAAGTGAATATCGAATTCCGCGGAGCGATCCGAGACGGCGAAGTCTGGACGCTTCGCCTAGACGAAACGAACTACGAGGTCGAAATTGGAAGCACGGTTAATGGAACGACGGTTGACTCGCTCGCGATCTTGGCGGCAGCCTTTGATTTCAAGCTTTCGGATACGGATTATAATGATAGTGCCGCGAGTGGCGTTCTCACTGTTAGTCGGGTCAATGGAGTGGCCATTACGGTTAACAGCCTCTCGATTGCACCAGGCGGAAGCGGTAGCAGTTTAGCTACTACCATTAAGAGCCGTAGCCAAACGATTAGCGGCACGGTGACGAATTCCCAGACGTGGATTCTAAGACTCTCTGAAAGTAGCGCTCTGGTGGATACGGTTAGCTTCACGACGGCTAGCGCCGGCACACCCACCTTAACGGATGTCGCCGCTGGCTTGGCGGCTGCGGTTAACGCAAGCAGCGCCCTTGGCACTTACATCGCTCGCAACGATGGAACCCTGCTCAATTTGATTGGCGATTCGGATGCATTCTCCTTCGAACTCTCCACCAGCGTAGCAGTCACCAGCGAAACCGCTAGGAAGGAGACTTACACGTTGAGCGGACGCCCACTTGCGGGTGAGACTTGGACCTTTACCATCAAGAAAGAGAATGGCGCCGCAGTTGCGGGTGGCAGCTACGACTATCTTGTCCAGGCGGACGATACTCTGGCTGACGTAGCAGATGGAATTGAACTCGGTCTCGCTGGTCTCAGCGGCTACGCTGTGAGGGCCTCAGGAAGTGATCTGATCGTCGAACACCTCGGCAGTGAGGACCTCAGCGTTGAGCTTACCAAGCCGATCGAAAGCGAACTGACGGTTGTCGATTCTTGGCTGGAAAACGTATACGAGCTTGATGGTCAAGCGCTCGGCGCCGCTAATCAAACGCTTAGAATAAAGCAAGGAGGGTCCAACGTAGGAACTGTTTCTGTCCCTGTTGGTGGAGGTACAAAAGCAGATACCTTGGCAGCCATCATCGCTGCGTGGACAAACCCCAACTACGAGTTAACGCAGGGTACGACGAACGATACAGAATTGACCATTAAACAAGTCAATGGAACTGGAGCTTTTGAATTGTTGTATGGTCCCTCTGCCGATGTCACCAATGAAGAAACATCCGTTACGGTGGATGGTACCGCGATTCTGAACTCCACAGTGATCAGTACCTACCAGCTCGAAGATATCGGTGCTGCTTTGCAGATTTGGTCTCTAGTTCTTACGGATAGTAGCGGGGTTCAAGTATCGGGAGGTTTCGATCAGTACAACACCGGCGCCTCAGGTTCGATCGACATCGGTTATATCGGCACGCAATTGACCGACGGAATCACGTCTGTGTCCGGAGTCACGCTCAGTTCTAACCCCTCGGGTTTGATAACCCTCGCGCAGACAAATTCAACAGAGTACGAGCTTCACCTCAACGGACCAACGACTGACACTACAGCACTCGCCGAGACGGTAGGAACTGAAAACGCTCAGTATATCTCTAGCTCTGCTACCGCGGTCGCCGGTAGCTGGCGTATCATTGTTAGCAATACAAGCGACGGCGTGGAAATCGATTCGGTGACTGTGTCAGTCTCAGCTGCCGAAGCCGCTTCGGCTATTCTCCCAGACTTTGTTTCAGGTCTCGATGCCGCTGGAATCAGCGCCAGCATTGTAGACGGAAAGCTACGCATAGAAAGAAGTTCCGCAGATGCCTTCACTGTTGAAATCGAGCAAATTGACGGAGCTCTCGCTGCTCAAGTCGATGCCACGGTCACTCGTTTCGATCTGAGCGGTTCGGCCCATGCTGGCGATCGCTGGACGATGACTTTGGACGGCGTCGCTTTGACAACGCATACTGTTTCGACCCAGACACTCGAAGCAGTTAAAGATGCATTGATCCTCTTGGTTGACGGACGGGCAAATTATCTCGCCTATGAGTGGACTTCCGGAAGCGGCCTCTACCTCGTGCAGATTGCGGGCGGTTCCACGGCGGCGAATCTGACAGTCGCGCTTCCGGCTGGGCATCAAGCAGGCGCCCTCGTTTCGGGCGATCCTCAAGCTCAGTGGAGCTATGAAATCGTTCTCGATCCAACCAGCCCAGGAAACACGGTAAACGAGGGCGATTCTTGGATTATCTCTTTTATGGAAAGCGGCGTGATCTCGGCGGAATTTGCAGCCGTCGCTGACAGCGGAACTCTGGGCGATGCGAGCAGTGGCGTTCTCAAGGGACTTGTTGACGAGCTCGCGAGCACGGGACTCGTGGTAACGGTTAATTCTGGAAATACAGGCTTAGTTCTCAGTCGCTCGGATGGCGGTTTGGTAGACTTTAACAAGACAGTGCAAACCAGACAATGGGTGGACGAGGAAGCCAGTGGCAGCGTTCGACAGGTTGAAGACAGCCGCGATTTCTTCACCAAGGCTACCATAACGCTGAGCGGTGAAGTCTATGAAGATCAGATCTGGTCGATCGTTATCGATGGCAAGGAGTACAGTTTCACGCTGCCAAATCCGACCAGTGATCATGAGAGAAATCTGATTGGTATCGCGACGGGATTGTATGAGGCAATCAAGTCGGAAGAAGGGCTCAACAACAATGGAGAGGCCGCTGGATACGCCTATAAGATTACACGTACTGGAAGCGCGATTACCATTGAAGACCTTCCGTCTGGAACGGATCCGTACGCGGATCCATTTGCCCTCGATATCGAACGAGGCGGCGGCGTATCGCGTCACGTCTTCGATATAGATGTTTCCTCGACGGTCGAAGGTTTCAGTACGTTCACGAATTCAAGAATCGAATACCGCTACTTCTTTGGAATTCCGATCGGATCGACTGTCTATACATTTACGGACCGTGTCTATTATACCGCTCGTGTGATGTTTGAGCTGATCGCGGAGGACGGTACGATATTGGCGACGAGCTCCGACTTGGATCCGTTCATGGCATATGATTTCGGTGATGATGGAAACCGCGGCGTTGGAAAGTACTATGTGCGCGTTTCGACCTACCGAGACTACGCGGACATTTCACAATCTGGATCGCCTTCGCCGTTTGCCGACGGAGCTTACGAGGGGGTAGAAAACGGGCTCGACTACAACCTCGTGATCTCCTCACAGAATCACGAACGAAACGAGCAAGCTCTCGACCTGGCTGATCCGACCAATCCGACAAGCATCCGCTTTATCACGGGTGATGCTGCGGGACTGCAGACCACGATTGTCGGTTACGATAGTGAGCAAAAGACTTATATACTTGCGGATGGAAATATCATTTCGCTGCTGAGCGAATCGGATCAATTCGAACTGCTTACTGCGGTTCCGGACGCCTACAATAACAAGATCATCGATGACAGCTACGAGCTCGTGCTGACGGCGTCTCCAGATGTTGGCGACGAAGTTATCGTTACGATCCAGCCGGAACGTACCCGCACCTACAATTCCGACGAAGCCTTCAATCCGACCGTTTACTTTGGCGAGCAATACGAAGAGCAGGTCCAAGTCGCGACCAAGCGGGCTGTGATCGAGTCCTACGAAGGCGCGGATTTCTCAGGCACCTGGACGCTGACGCTGACCCCAGTTGACTACACTGTCAGCTCTGGAGAAAGCGCGCGGTTGGTATGGCGAGAGGTATCGGGGATGAGTCTCTCTGAATTGCAAACAGCGTTGTTGGCATTGGATGACAACACGACGACAGACGACGACTTCCATGGAATAGAAGTAACGATCGAGGATGGCCGCCTCATCATCGAGAACGGCAAGCACTTCTATATAGAATTGGATACAGGATCAGCAGTTGTCAGCGGTAACCGTGTCGAGCTTGAGCTCACGGGAACAACTGGTGAGTCCCAGGCTTGGAACTTTGTCCTGGATGGCGTTTCCTTCAGTTTCGAAATCCTAAGCCCGACCTTAGCCAAGGGACAGGTGATCGACGCTTGGACGGGCGATGCGAGCAGTGGCTTCCGCTATATCGCGACCACCAACCGCAACCCGCGCTTGACCGCAATCACGGAAGCGATCGATCTCCTCTTCAAGTCCGCACCGGAAAGCTTCGGTGATTATGTCGCAACGCGTTACGGCCGCATTCTCGAGATAAGCTCTACATCCAATATAGTCGCGACTGTGAGCGTTAAGACGATCGCCAGCATCGATGCCACGACGGGCGTTCGCGTCTACGAAAGCGCCGACAACACCGAAGGGTCTGCCGCCTTCAATGTGGTGAAAGCGGAAATATTGCACCAAGTCGTTTTCGATAGTACCAATTGGAATGTCGCTCAGAGCGTGGTTGTCGGAGCTTTGAACGACAGCTTCATCGATGGCGGCGACGCGCTTGTCTTCCCGGCAATTGAAGAGCGTATCAACACCATTCGCGGTCCACTGACCATAACGGGAGGCCGTGGAGACTCTGAGGAGCGTTTCCTCAAGAATCCTGTTGTACTGCCGGGCGAGAGCAACAAGCCGGTGCCCGATGGCCTAGTCTCTGACTCCGGCACGGTTACGATCGATAACAACGAGCTAGGAACGATATCTGATCCGGACGCGACGCATATCAATCCGATCACGGGTCTGCGTCCCGGCTTTGATCCGCGGATGAACGACTTCTCCTACACGATCGAGTTCCTTGCCGGCTTGGCGGAAGGCTTCGAGCTCGAGGTCCTCTCAGTTTCAGAGGATATCCTCTCCTTCGGCGCTCCGCTCAACAACGCCACGAATCAGGAAATACCACTTGGCATTGAGCTTCTCCAGAACAACGCAGCGCCCACCGATGCCAGCCTCTTCGTAACGACAGCAGCTTGGAACAACACCCTTTTATGGTCGAAGTCGTCCATCACCTTCAGCGGTTCCGTCTCGGTCGATGAGGATTGGACCTTCGAGCTGAACGGAGAATCCTTCACGGTTGAGTATGAAGAGGGTGCTATGGATACGCTGGGCCGCTTTGTCTTCGACCTTGCTGATCAGATCAATGAAAAGGCAGACAGCGTGTATAGCGCGGAAGTGAGAATTGGCCTCCTGGGTGAGCTAAACCTCATCCTAAACTCAAGCGACTCTTCGACCTTCACCGTGGACCTGAGCGTGGTAAATGGCGGCGGCGTGGATCTTCTGCAAAGCGGCTCGCTCGATGCCGCTCAAGCAGCGAGCGCGGGAGAGATCTTCTCAATGGTCGCTATTTTCATGAGCGAAGCGGGAATTACTGAAGGAACGAAATGGGATCTCAACCTGACCACATTGGGTGGGGCGCTCACCCTGCCAGGTATTAGCTACACGATCGGCTCGGATCGCTCTATCTCTGAGCTCTTCAAGTTGATTCCGTCCGACTTGAGCCCATCGATCTCTGGCACGGAAGTTACTTTCAAGGTCAACTGGCCAATCAATCTTGCCAACGGAAATCCAATCCTGCCGCAGACGGGCGATCCTTACTACTACGCGCCGTTCAACCCGAACTTCGCGGTCGATGAGCTGGAGCAGGTCGACACCGTCAATATCTACAACAACGACAGCCCGTCCGACGATGTGGGCACGCTCACTTCCGACCGCCTCACTGGATTGGGCATGAGCGGGCCGACGCGGATTGCCGGTAGAGAGTTCGAGGGTGGCATCGGCTACAGCGATCTGGAAGTCTTCAACCTCAAGCTCGGCACCGGAAACGACCGTCTACTCGTCGATTCTACGCACAAGGGCACCACAATTATCGACGCCAATAATGGTGATGACCTTATCACCGTTCGCTCGTCGCAAGGCGATGTTGAGATCATCGGAGGCGAGGGTGATGACCATGTGCGCGTCGGTAGCGCTGATCACACGGATCCATCAGGTGAATACGTTCCCTCCGATGAAAGCGGTCGTCTCGAGAATATTCACGGGCATGTAGCCTTCGATGGTGGAGCAGGGGAGAACACGCTCTTCATCGACGATCGAAGCGACGATACCACCGAAAGCGGTTCGTTGAGCGGATCCACCTTCGAAGGCTTTGGTTTCAACGGAATCAACGAAACTCAGATCCTAACCATCTCCGCGGAACGCGGATTCTATCGACTACGTCGCGGCGACATCGACATCGCGTGGCAATCGATTGCCGGTAACGGCACTGCCCGCGGAATTGGAACGATCGTCTACGTTCACGATTCCTTCGGCGCGAACGAGCTCAGAGAATCGCTCGAGAACATCTTTGGCTACGGAAACGTAAGCGTCGAAGAAATCGCCGCTCCAAATTCAGATTCACGCAGTTTCCGTATCGCTTTCGGAGGAGACCTCGCTGGCACGGACGTATCGCAACTTGTTTGGGCAGATCCGGCCAACCACAGTTTGACAGGAGTGAGCGGCGGCGAGCCAAGCGTCACGATCACGACCGAGCGCAATGGCGGCCAAGGAGACATTACCGAAAGTCATCAGGTGCTGAACCTCAACGCAGTGGGCGGCACATTCACCATCGATCTCTTCGGTCAGACTACGTCGCCTATTGCCTATAACGCGGACGCCCTCGCCATCTTCCGCGCCCTCAACCCGATTCTGAATCCCGGAGCTGGCGAGCCGATTCTGCCGCTGACGGATAACTTCCGCGTCGTTCGCGACGAGGGCGCGCTTCATCTGTATTTCCGCGCTGAATACATCGGCCTAGAGATTCCGCAAACCGCTCTGAATACCTCCGCTCTGGTTGGTGGCACAGCTACCATCGAAAATGCGGATCCGACTTATCGAGTCGGTGACAACCATCAGGTACTCCAGATTGACGCTACGGGTGGCAGCTTCGTGCTGCGTCTGCTCGATCAGGACACAGTGCCGATCGCCTTCGACGCGACAGCGGTCGATCTCTACAACGCGATCAACCCGATCCTCAACCCGAACAATTCAGACAACGCTCTGCCGCATACGAACAACTTCCGCGTCGTTAAGCTTGGCAGCGCCTTCCACATTTATTTCCAAGGCGAGCACAGCGACTTCCGACTCAATCCGGTCGATATCAATATCGGCAATCTCGTGGGCAACGCCTCGCTCGAAGTACGCGGCCCAAGCATCAGCTACTACAACGTCTCCGAGCTGGACGTGAATCTTGGCACTGGCGCCGATCTGATCAATGTTCGCGGCACAACAGCTATTACTAATCTACATCTCAACGGCGGAAACGACGAGGTGTATGTATCGACTCAATACAACTTCAGCTTCGACAACCGCGATCGCACTGTGCGCTACGTCGGTTCGCTGGCCGACTTGCTAGGAGCCTTAAATATAGATGGCGGCAGCGGCAGGCAGCTCGTCACCTTGAGCGATGCTGGCTCGCTCGTTGGCGATCCGAATGTCCAGATCCTCGACGCGATTCCTTCGCGGACCACGCTTGACCTGACGGGCGTCGATCAGGGAGCGGACCTCTTCGTCTTCGGACTAGCTCCGGCTCCGATCACGATCAAGGCAGACAGCGATAATGGAGGCCTCACGCGCAGCTTCAACGTTCGCACCGGATCCGGAAACGACACTATTTACCTGACCGGCAGCGCCCACACGGATGTAGACGGTCAGAGCCCAGTGACAGACCTAGAAACCGGATTGGGCGATGATACGGTGCGCGTAGATCTGAACAGTCAGGATGACGGCCTGCTCGTCATCAACACCCAGGGCGAGTACACGCATCGCATGATCTTCCGCTCCGGTATCGATCTCGCGACCTTGGTGAGCCCGCTTGACGAAGTGTCCGTCTATCTCGATGGCATTCTCATCCCAGTCAGCAAGACCCGCATCAATCCATTGGAGAACGCGATCGACCTCATCCTCGATGAAAGCGTCGGCACCGTCTCGATGGACTCCGTCGTAACCGCAGTCGTCCACAAGGAGCACAACGGTCGCCTGGATGTCGCTCCGGAAGTTCTCAGCTATGAGTTGAATCGGACCATCGCTGAGAACGAAAGCATCGCGATCTACTCCGGTGACAATCTTCTCAAGGAAGGCTTCCACTACTTCCTCACCCCAGGAACGAATGGCACTGAGGTCGTCTTCAACGCTCGCTTCAATCTCTATGCAAACACGGACGTAACTTACACGATAACGACTGTGATCACCGAATCAGTACCGATCGCCCGCGTCACTTTGGGAGACCGTGACTACGTGGACGCCGTGCTCACGAATTTTGGCATCACAGTTGTGACAGGGCTCGATGACGACCTCGTTAAGGGTACGCACTTCGACGACATCATCGATAGCGGACGTGGTGACGATTTGATCTTCGGTAACGAAGGCAACGACATCATCGTAGCTGACGACCAGTTCATCGACTTTGCGGGCAATGATGTTGTCTTCGGTGGAGTCGGTTCGGTCACGATCAACGATGCAGGCACTCCAAGAACCATCGACAGCCGCATTTCCTATCAGAAGGGACTGCCAAACGAAGGCCTTGTTTTCATGACTAGTCTCGAGACTTACACCTTTGAGAGCGAAGGCGATGACGTGATCGATGCGAGCGGCGGCGACAACATCGTATTCGGTGGAGCCGGTAATGATAAGATAACTACAGGTAGCGGCTGGGACATGATACTTGGCGATCTCGGGCGTATCGACTTTACCGCAAATCGTCCGTCTTCCATGCAGTCGGTTGCGAACGTACTCGGGGTCGCAGGCAACGATATTATCAATGCAGGTTCAGGACGGAACTGGATCATCGGCGGCACGGGAGCCGACATGATCACAACAGGCGCTGGCGACGACGCGGTATTGGGCGATCTCGGTCGTATCGTGTTCGACTACGATATACTGAGCGACTCCTACTCGATCGCTTCGATGGAAACCAGCAACCCGCTCAATGGAGCTCGCGACGTTTTGAATTTAGGTTCTGGCTATAATCTAGCGATCGGCGGTTACGGTTTGGATCGTATTGAAACCACTGGTACAGGCAGTTACACCTTGCTGACGGGGGGACGCCTTGAGTTCGATGCTGGCGCTCTGCTTTCCGCTTTGCTCTACAAGCCTTTGAACGATCCTTTCTTCCCTGGCTTGACACTTGGTGACGTCTTTAGCCTCGATGGCGTACAAGTAGAACGCCTCTCGACGTCGCTGAATCTGAATACAGGAATCGAGGACGAAGAAATTTGAATAGGATTGCTCCACATAAACGACTTTTTAAGCCTTAGATCTAAGTTGCCCATAAACGATTGAATACCATGAAGACAGAATTCTCTCTCGCCACATTCTTGTCACTCTCCCTTGCCTCGATGCTCATGGCCGGAAACGTAGCCATCGAGCAGCCCCAGGTCGTCTCCGGCCAGGTGAGTTTCGAAGGGCTTCAATCGGATCAAGCCTTGATCACTCAACACGGAGAGAAGGCGATCGTCGACTACCAGCGTTTCGATCTGCTGTCCGGCGGAAGCGTTCACTTCGATCAGCCTTCGACACAGTCAGCAATTCTAAACCGCATCCTTGGGGCGGATCCATCTACGCTTAACGGCACCATCACGGGCAACGGACAAATCTTTTTTGTCAATCCAGCGGGCGTCACTTTCGGGCCAGATAGCGTGGTCCGTGCGGATAGTTTTATGGCTGTCGCCGGTCAGATTCTTAACGAGGACTTTCTGGGTGATCAGCTGAATTTTGACCTTAGCGGAAAGGTGAGCAATTTCGGTCAGATCGAAACCTTGAACGATGCAGGCTTGTTTGGGCGCCAAGTGTTCAATGCTGGAGATATCGTTTCGACCTCGGGGGTCTCCATTCTCGCGGCGGGAGATAAGGTCATGCTGCGGGCTAACGGAAGTTCGTTAGCAGTCGAGCTCAGTACTTTGGATACGCCGGTTCAAGAGGGAACAGCTATTGAAAATGACGGCACCGTGAGCGGTGATGATATTCTATTTTCTTCAGGCGACGCGTATTCAATCGCCCTGTCGAGCAGCGGCTCGGTGAGCGCTAAGGAGTCGGCAAGGCTTTATTCTGACGGTGGACGCATCGAGGTGAGTGGCGCTGTCAGCGCTCGCGATGCCGATGCCGCGGGACGTATTGAAATAGGGGGTACAGACTTGGGAGGCGCGAAGGCGCCGGTAGCCTCGGAACTGATTATCGCAGAGACTGCCCACATCGACGCTTCGGCGGTTTCCGATGGTGACGGTGGTCATGTCGTAATTTACTCCAAGGGCCAGACTAGGATGTCGGGAACGGTTGATGCGTCTGGAAACGGTGAAGGAAAGGGCGGCTTTGTAGAGATTTCTGGAAGCGAACTGCTCCTAGAATCCGGCGCTGAGAATCTCAAGATAGGCAGCGGAGGCAAGCTGCTGATCGATCCTGCGGACATAACCATAGACGCCACCATGGCGGGTACATTCGAAACGACTTTGAGAGCTGGCACGGATGTCAGCGTCGAGACTTCACCATCTGATCCCACCGCGGGCAACGGAGACATCACCTTGGCGAGCTCAATTGACAACTTCTCTTTTAGCGATGTTGGCTCCTTCACAATGGATGCGGCCGGAAGCGTTATCGTTGATGCGCTGTTGGACAATGGCGACGGAAGCATTTTCATGACGGCGGCGGACGCGATCACTCTAAACGCTCAGGTACTATCCGGCAATGTCGGAGCAGGCTCGACAATTGAACTGCTCGCTACTGCTGGTGCGGTGACTTTTAACGGAGGCGGGGCGATTTCGCTTTTTGGCGATACGAACGCGAAGATCGTCGCCCAACAGTTAATCAACAATATTGGAGCGGGAGCCATCAATCTGAATGGGACCGGTTTTTGGCAGGTCGTCCTGCCACATTGGGCGGGCGAAACCGAATCGACCAACGCTCATGTCTACGGCGGATTGTCTAGCGGCAACAAGGCAGTATTTGGCAGCTCTGGCACTACTGCTGCCGCTGTCACAAAAAATGAATACCATTTCGCGGCAGTACCGGAATTGGGAATCACCGTTAATGACGATTCGAAAACCTATGGCGAAGTGCCAACAAGCTCGACCTATCAAGGCTACGTCGTTGATCCGAACACCATCGTAAACGCATCTCTTTACGGAGGCGTTTTCACGCAGGATACGCTTGCGAACACCATCGATGATTCTTCTGTCGTTTATTCCACAGCAGGCTCTCCAACGACCGCTGATGCAGCCGCGTACAGTGATTTGACGATATCCGGATTTGTAAGTTTAAATGGATACACCTTTGGAGTGACGCCGGGCACTTTCACTGTGGACCGTCGGCCGATCCAGGTAACTGCGAATGACCGCTCTCGTTTATACGGGGATTCGCTAAGTCTAGGTACATCCGAATTCACTTACGTCGACAGTTTCGATGGGGGAGGCGACACGGTTTTGCCCAATGGCGAGGTCCTAACCTCCGTCACACTCGGAAGCGCGACAGCCGTGGCGACGACCACCACAGAGCCGGTCGGCAACTACGTCGATGAAGTTACGGTGGGGGCTCTAAGCGGAACTGGCGGATTTGATTCCGATAACTACGAGCTGACCGCAGTGTCCGGCGACTTGGAAGTTCTGGTGCGCCCCATCACCGTGACTGCTACGGAGCAAAGCAAGCGCTATGGAGAAGTCGTCAGTTTGGATGGCACTTTCTTTACCGTTACCGATTACGATGGTGGTTCTCTTTTGCCTCATGGAGAACAGATCGTAAGTGCAGGCATGACCTATGCTTTCGGGCCGGACCTTGGGGCGAGCACGATCGCATCGGTAGCGACAACCGCAAACGTGATCCAACCAACGAGCGTGACCGGAGCGTCCGGCTTTGAGGTTTCGAATTATGATATTACTTTTTTAAATGGTGACTTCCGTGTCGATCCTCGGCCGGTCACGATTTCGGCGAACCAGCAGTCTAAGCAGTACGGGGAGACGCTCACCTTGGACAATACAGAGTTCACAATTTTGGATACACTGACATCGGGAAGCTCGCTCCCTAACTCAGAGTTGATCGATACGGTTAATATAAGTAGCCTCACCGGTGTGGACGCGAGTACGACCACAGGCGTGGGAACCTATGCGGACGAGCTGAAGATCGCAGGGGTGGGCACGAGCAGCAATGGCTTCAATGCATCAAACTACGATATCACTTTCACGACGGGAGACTTCGAGGTCGCGCCGCGTGAGATTACACTAACCGCGAACACGCAGGCACGTACCTATGGCGATGCCTCGACCTTGGTCGGTACGGAATTTACTTTAGAGGACTTGGATGGTGGCGCATTGCCTAACGGTGAGTCTATCGATACTGTGACGCTAGTGAGCGCCAATAGCGCTGATGTTACGACTGACTTAAACGCCGGACGTTATGCGGACGATCTTACGATCTCTGGCCAAAGCGGATCGAGTGGCTTTGATGTCGCCAACTACGACATCTCTTACGTCGCCGGGGATTTCATCGTGAATAAACGCCCCATTTCGGTGGGCGCGCTAGAGCAAGACAAAATCTACGGGGAGGTCACGAGTCTCGATGGCACTCTCATTACCGTGACAGATAATGATGGTGATTCAGCGCTGCCGCATGGGGAGGAAATCGTGAGCGCGGTTTTGACTTATACCTTCGGGGAAGATCTCGGAGCGAGCACGACTGCTCCGGTGGAAACTACCGTCAACGCGATCCGTCCGACCGGTGTAAATGGAGCTTCAGGGTTTAATATCGCCAATTACGAAGTCACTTTTGCCAACGGAGATTTTCGCATCGATCCCCGCCCGATCACTGTGCTGGCGAACGAACAGTCGAAGCAGTATGGCGAAACGCTTACGCTCGATAACACAGCTTTTGGCGTTCTCGACACTTTGACGACATCTAGCACGCTGCCAAATGGAGAAATGATTGAAACTGTCGCTCTCAGTAGTCTTGGCGGTATCGATATGAGCACTACGGCGAATGCTGGAACCTATGCTGACGATATTTCGATCTCAGGAATTGGATCGGGTAGTAGTGATTTTGTGGAGACAAATTACGATATTACTTATGTAACCGGAGGGCTCGTCGTTGACGCTCGAGACCTAACGATTAAGGCGACTGATCAAAGCCGGATTTACGGTGATTCTATGACATTGGACGATTCTGGTTTCACTATTCAGGATTTGGATGGAGGGGACCTGCCGAATGGGGAGCTAATCGATTCGGTGGTATTGAATAGCGCAGGTAATCTCAGCTCGGATACGAGCTCGAACGTAGGCGCATATGAAGACAATTTGAGCATCACAGGACAGGCGGGCTCGAATGGATTCGACGCGGCCAACTACAATATAACGTACGACACTGGAGATTTGGTAATCGACAAGCGTCCGATAGCGCTCACGGCCAATGCTCAGGAGAAAACCTATGGTGAAGCGTTTGTCCTGGATGAGGAGGCGTTCACTTTGGTGGATTATGGGGGAGGAGCCTCGCTGCCAAACGGAGAAATGCTTGATAGCGTAGCTTTGGCCAGCGCCGCTGGTGTTGAAAATAGTGATACGAATGCCGGCTCATACCTAGATGATCTCTCAATTACCGGGCAGACTGGTTCGAGCGGTTTCTTGGCGAGCAATTACGATATCACTTATAGTGCGGGAGACTTCACGGTGAACCGTCGGCCGATCACGCTCGACCTTCTCGATCAGTCGAAGTTCTTCAGCGAGCTCGTTGATTTGGACGGAACGGCTTTCGTCCTGTTCGATCCTTTGAGCAACAGCGCGCTTCTGCCAAATGGCGAGCAGCTAACGAACGTGACCTTTAGCAATGTAGGGGTTCCGGGCAGGCGCGCTCCGCCGGGCTTATATCTGAACTCATTGACTGCGGATAGCACTAGCGGCGGTAATGGCTTCAACTCCGCTAACTACGCGATCACTATTATTCCTGGAAACCTTCGCATAAAGAATTACCCAGCTCCCGCGATCACGCCAGCCGAGTCCTTTCCGAATAATCAGGAGTTCATGTTCGGTGGGGATCCTTGGATACAACTTGAAAACGGCGTCCCGTCTATCTCGACGAACGGCTTGCCGCGACTCTTGGCGAGCTCAGCGTGGCAAGCGCTTGCTCGCGAGCAGCAGGAATGGATCTTGTTTAAGCTGGGAGAAATTGACGACGCCGAGGAGCTCAACGAGGAGCTACTCGAATACCTAATAGCGGATGCAAAGGCTCGATAACAGAATTCAAACCGGATTGAATATGCGAAATTTAATTACATTCCTTTGTTTCCTCGGTTTCTCGGTCGCAGCGTCCGCCGCTACCATAACATTCCAAGGCAATACCTCGATCGACTCCGGAAGGCTCATGGATATCCGCGTGCCGCTCGGCCTTGAACGGGGGGCATTCGTTCTCGACCCGCAAGGCGTTCCCATGTCGCTGGACAAGGTCATGCCAGAGTACCTGTCGGAAGATGCGGTAGATGGCATTTTGCGAGCCGTGACCGCCTACTACAACAGCGAAGGCTTTAGCGGAGCCCGAGCGGACGTCACCGACAAAGCCTATAAAGCTGCTCAAAACGGCGGTGATCTCGTCATCTTTATCACGGAGCGCACGGTGCATGAACCTTCGTCTTCGATTCGCTTCATCGGAAATCGGGCGATCCCTGTCGGCGATTTGATGAAAATCCGTGTAGCCTTGACGCTTCGAAAAGGGCAATACGTGCCGGATAAGAACGGAATTCCCATGACGATGGACAAGGTCATGCCTGAATACCTTTCGGCAGCTGCAATCGAGGCGATCCTCAATGAATTGAGTCGTTACTATCAGGACGTGGGGCAGCTTGCGGTGAGAACCGATGTTACGCGTCGGGCTTACGAATCCTCGCAGGGCGGAGGAGATCTCGTGATATCGATTACCGAGGGCTTGCTGGCGTCCAGTCGCGTGGTCGCAATGAATCCGGAAGAGACAATTCCAGCAGGCGTGAAGGAGCGTATCCTCAAGGCCGCGCCGCTTGAAGAGAATGAAACGATCGATGGAAAGAAACTGGATACCACGCTCGGGCAGCTGAACCGATTTTCGCCGGACTACGTTCAGCCGGTGCTTATGCGAAACAAAGCGGGTGATCTTGAAATGGAGTATCGCGTGAAAACGGGTCAGCGCTCTGGTGGCGGGTATTCGTTTGATAATTACGGCTCTGAGCGTACGGGAGAGAACCGCCACTCCATCGAAGCCTATACCCATCGAATTTTGACGGAGGCGGACAAGCTCGACATCTTCGCGACGTACACCTCTGGCGATGATGACGATAGCCTATTCGTGCGCGGGGAATACCTGCTACCGCTCGACGAGATTGCGAAGAATCGCCTACGTCTGGCTGGCCATTACTCGAACTACAATTCAGCGGATATTGGCGTACAGCTTTTCGAATACAAAGGAACTAGCGCTGGAGCGACGCTTGGCTACGAGCGCACGCTTTGGACGAAGGACGGGGCTTATCTCGATTTCTCCACCGGCGTGCAGTACCTCACGGCCGAGCAAGATCACTCGACGCTTGGCATACCAATCCAGTCCGCTGATTTCCTCGTGCCGTTCGCAGGGCTGAAAATCAGCAAGTCGGAAGTTGATCGTTCGTGGCTCTTCGGAGCCAAGGTGGAAAGCGGATCGACCGATGCGGACGACATAGAGCTCGCTCGAATGGGACGCCTTTTCGCCGAATCTGATTTCATATTGGGCTCCCTCTACGGTGGCACGCGCATGTATTTGGATTCAGTTTTTGGGTCTAAGAATCGTCGAGCTCACGAGCTCACGATGATGGCGTCTGCCAAAACGAACCTTTCTGGTGAGCGTCTGCCGTCGAATTTCATGAGCGTGCTAGGGGGACATTCTACCGTAAGAGGCTATCCCGTTGCAACGGCCTCTGGTGACAGTCTGATTTTCGGACAATTTGACTACCGCGTGCACCTCAATCGATTCAGCTCTCTGTCTGATTCGGAAGAGGAGGGGAGCAAATGGAAGCCGAGGTTTATAGGAGATATACCGCCTTTGGATATTTCACTGGGACTCTTCACCGATGTGGGTGGGATCTCAAACTACGACAAGCAGTCCTACGAGTCGGACGGGGAGCTTTGGTCCGTCGGTCTTGGACTCTACGGTAAGGCGAGCAAACTGGTCCATTTCAGTTTCGAATACGCGAGGGCTTTGCTTGACGTCGAATCGTCTACCGATCCTGTTTCCAGTGGAGACGGGGAGTTCTACTTCTCAATCGATTTTAACTACTAGTCGCTATGCATTTCATAACCCAAAAAACACGCATCCTTGGAATCCTCTTATTCAGCATAGCCTGCGGTTGCCTATCGAGCGTTAGCGCTCAGCCCTATTTGGTACACTTGTGGACCTACGATTCTGACAGCGTTACCCCAGATCCGCTGGACTCGCGTGAGATCCTAAACGTCGGTCTGAATTCGACGGTGAGCACCTCCGGCAGCATCGCCTTCACGGTAGTCACTGGCCTTAGCGAGAACAACTCCGAGCAAAGCCTCTTCTGGTTCGACAAGGATCAGACCGATACGGATAACCCAGAGCCCGCCTACGCGAGTCCTACTTGGGAGAACGCTCGACTGGTGCCGATGGTCTTTCGTCAGGATCATTTGTTGTATTTGAAGAATGGTGACGAACTGCATTCGCTTTACCGGGAGGAAGGTGTCTTTTCCGACGATACGATCGGGGGACCATTCGCTACGACCGATTCCGCCTGGATGGTGGAGAAAGCCCGCTCTCCAGGAGTGATGTACGTGTTTGAAGGCGGGGTCGGCGATACGTCTTTCAAGTTGCACGCTTACGAGATTTATCCGGTCGACACTGCTGAGCTGCTTGAGCCAGTGACGATAGAAGTAGACGCAGACAATATTACTTTACATTTCTCAACCGTTGAAGGCGCGATGTATCAGCTCGAGTCAGCTACTGAAATGACGAATTGGACTATAGACGGCGCTCAGATCGTTGGAAATGGTTCCGAATTGTCTATCCAGCGTCCGGTTCCTGAAACAGGGCAAGTGATATACAGGTTGCGCAAATTGTAAGCAGTTTGTCTGGCGAACGGACCCTGATCGACAGGGTTACGCTGGCGGTTGGGCGGTATGGCTGGCCTGAACTTGGAGGAGCAGCGGGTCGCTACTTTCCGGTGGGGACATTCACTACCGCTTTGTGGGCGGGCTTGGGCTGCTTGTCCCTGTCGTAGAGGAGGGTGTAGTTTGTGCGATTTGGTACGGGGTATCCGTTTTTCCAGGACATATCGTCGTGTACGCCCCAGAGGGTGACGCGGTCGATCTTCTCGCGTTTGCGGTAGAAGATCTCGAACAGTTCTTCGTAACGATCGGCGAGCTGCTTCTGGACGTCTTTCGGGAGTCCGTCCTGATAGGGGTCGAGGAATAACTCGAACTCTTCCAGTTGAAATTGGGGGTGGCTCATGACGCTGCCGATGATTTGGCCTTCTTTGGTGAGGGGGAGGACATCGACGTCGAGCTCGGTAATCATGACTTTCACTCCGAGGGCGGCATAGGCGTCTATGGCGTCTTCGATGTATTTGTTTTTTGGAAAGTCTAAGCCCCAGTGACCTTGGATGCCGATTCCGTCGATACGGATGCCGGCGTCTTGCAACATCTTGACCATGCGGACGATGCCATCTCTCTTTTCCGGTCTCCAGGCATTGAAATCGTTGTAGTAAAGCTCGGCGTCAGGGGCGTACTCGCTGGCAAACTTGAAGGCTAGCTTTACGAGCTCGTCGCCGCTGCCGATGCTATTGACCCAGGTGGTGGGGCGATAAGAGCCGTCGTTGTCGATGACTTCGTTGACGACGTCCCACGCGTGAATTCTGCCAGCATATCTTCCGGCGACGGTTTCGATGTGGCTGCGGAGGCGTTCGACTTGGGCTTTGGGGGTGTTGGGATTTCCGTTTTTGTCTTGGAAGAACCAGGCAGGGGTTTGGTTGTGCCAAACGAGGGTGTGACCGATGATGAAGAGGTCGTTCTCTTCGCCAAAGGCTACGAATCCGTCGGCTGGAGTGAAGTTGTAGATGCCGGGCTGAGGGTTGATGGGACCGGTCTTGAGGACGTTTTCGGCAGTGATAGTATTGAACTGGCTGAGTACGATTTTCTGCGTCTGCTTGTCTTGGCCTGATGTGATTGCCGGGGTAACGGCGGTGCCGATCTTGAAAGCGTCCTTGTAGGCATCGCGTAGGGTTTGATGGGTTTGGGCGTAGATCGCGAGCGGGGCGATGAGGAGAAGCGTGACGATTACGAGAGGTAAGGGTTTTTTCATGGGGCGAGGGAGTTTCAATTTCGAATCAGGGTTTAGGAATTACGAATGGGGACTGGGATTGGATGAAAAAAGAAGATGGAAGATGGAAGCTGGGAAGACCTAGGGCAATTAGGAATTGGGATTAGGCTGTTGAAGGGCTTGAGGTCTTGGTTGTCAACAGGCAGGGTTGATGCATGTCTACGGCTGCTCTTGAATACCTTCGGAATCATCGTGAATCGCATATTTCCTTGTTGGACGAGTTTGTGCGAATCCCTAGCCAATCGGGAACTCCTGAGCTAAAGGGAGAGGTGCGTCGAGCCGCAAAATGGTTGGTGGAAGGACTAAGGAAAGCGGGAGGTGAGAATATTGAAATACTGGATACAAAGGGGCATCCTGCGGTCTATGCCGATTGGCTGCACGCGGAGAGCGCTCCGACGGTGCTGATTTACGGACACTACGACGTGCAGCCTCCCGAGCCGCTTGAGTTGTGGGAGTCGCCTCCGTATGCGCCGGAGGTGCGCGAGGGAAAGCTGTTTGGGCGTGGAGCGACGGATGACAAGGCGGGGGTTACGTCGGCATTACTTGCGTTAGAGGCGATGTTGAAGAGTGGCGAGCTGCCGTCGGTGAATTTGAAGTTTTGCTTCGAGGGCGAGGAGGAAACGGGAAGCGCAAATTTGGAGGCGTTGCTGCTGGAGCATCGCGAACGATTCGCGGCGGATCTGGCGGTGAGCGTGGACGGGGCGCATTGGAGCGTCGGGCAACCGCAGGTTGTTTTAGGGCTGCGTGGAGCGATAGCAGGTGAAATTTTGGTGAGCGGTCCGGATCACGACTTGCACTCAGGCTTGTTTGGCGGAGCGGTGTTGAATCCGGCGGAGGCTTTATGCAGCTTGATTGCTTCGGTCCGCGACCCGAACGGGCGAATTGCGATAGACGGGTTTTACGATGATGTGCTTGAACTGCCGGCAAAGGAGCGTGAGGCGATTGCTAAGATACCCGGTACGGAGGAAAGTTTGTTGGCTGAGTCTGGCGTTTCGGAGTTGTATGGAGAGGCAGGATACAGTCCGATCGAGCGAACATGGGTGCGGCCAACTTTTGAAATCAACGGAATCTGCAGCGGCCATACGGAAGCTGGGCTGAAGACGATCATTCCTGCCCATGCGACGGCGAAGTTTTCCTGTCGCTTGGTGGCGAATCAGGATCCGTCGCGGATCGTCGCGTGTATTCGCCGACATGTGGAAAGGCACACGCCCACAGCGGTGAAGGCGGAGTTGAAGATCATGCCCGTGCAGGCGAACCCGTATTCGATGCGGGCTGACCATCCAGCGAATTTGCTGTTGATCGAAATTCTGGAGAGTGTGTTTGGGCGGGCTCCTTACCAAGCTTGGATTGGTGGATCGGTCCCGGTGATCGACATGTTTCAACAGATACTAGGAATCGATACGGTGAGTGTGGGGTTTTCGATCTCAAACTGCAATCTGCACGCACCGAATGAGTTTGTTCACTTGGAAACGATGCACTTGGGGACGGAGAGTTTGGTGTTGTTGCTGCGAGGGCTCGCTACGGTGCTAAGCTAGAATTCCGCCGAGTTGGAATGCGGGGAATCTCGCTCGCCGAAGCTTCGGCGAACGAGAAAGCTTACCGCTTTAGGAGATTGGCTTAGCGAGCGGGAGTGATGCCTTCGACGGCGTCGACTGGGGCGTCGAGCTCGGGGGCGGCGGGAGCTCGAAGGCGAAGGGCGGCGGCCTGGGCTTGACGAGAGAAGTCGATCGACTCGCCGAGGATGCGGGCTGCCTCTTGGTCCGCGTGGAAGCCGAGGGAGTTTTCCGAGGAAATGTAGTCGAGCCGCCACATGGCTTTTCGCTGTAGCTCGAGGATGGGGGCTACGGCTGCCTCGCTGGCTCCGGAGGCCTGGGCTTCGCGGATGGCGTCGAGCATGTCAGTCATGGCGATAGCGGCCTTGTCCATGAGGCTGCGGGTGCGCCCTTGAATGGTTTTTACGCGTTCGACGAGGTCTGACTCGGGGACGTTGTGGCAGGTTTGGCAGGCGTTGTTGATATTGAGAAGCGGGCTGCGTACCCAGTGGTTGGATACTTTGGTCGCTCCTTGACGTTCGTAGGGCATGTGGCAATCCGTGCAGGAAACGCCGCTTCGGGCGTGGATGCCTTGGCTCCAGAGTTCGAATTCAGGATGCTGCGCCTTGTAGATGGTGGCTCCGGTTTCGGCGTGCTTGTAGTCTTGGAAGCGCGAGCCGTCTGGGAAGGTGTGGTTTTCGTAGGTGGTTTCGATTTGGTCCGCCTTCAGGCCGTTTTCCCATGGGAAGAAGAGGGTTTCTTTTGTGGCGCAGTAGTATTCTACGTGGCACTGGGCGCAGGAGTAGGAGCGCATTTCCTGGCGGCTCGCGTCGACGTTTGGATCGTAGGGTTGGTCCTTGGAGCCTTTGCGCCAGCGTTCGATACTGGGAAGGTGGGGCGTGGGCTCGTCGCTTTCGGCGAGAGAGGCGATTCCGAGGATAAAGCCAGGACGCGTGACGCGGAGCTTCATGGTGTCTGGATCGTGACAGTCGATACAGCTAACTGGATGTGCGTCGCCGATGTTGTGGGGATCCGGCGTATTGTCGATGAGCTGGTTTGCGGATTGGGCGAGAGCTCCTCCGGGGAAGAGAGGCTTGGTTTCGCCGGGGGTGCCGTCTGATGTCTTTAGAATTTCGGCGTGGGCGTCGGCGTAGCTCATGACGCTGGCGAGTTCGAATCCCTTTAAGACGGCGGGCCATTGGAAAGATGCTGCGACGGCTTCGGGGCTGGCGTCTTCGCCCATGGCTTCGAGTCCGAGTCGGCGATAGGTGGGAACGATAGAGGCGTGGCAGTGCAGACAGGCTCCGCCTTGGGCGCGTTTGGCGACGCGTTCGGTGACTTCCTGGTCGTAGAGCATGTAGGCGTGTCCGCGGAGTTCGCGGTAGTCGATGCTGAAGGCGTATCCGGCGTAGAGGCGCTTAAGCCATGGAAATTGCTCGAGCTTGGAGGCGGAGAGGGCGGATGAGCCGCCATGTTCGGTCTCGGTGGAGTCGACAGACTTTTTGTAGGTATCGAACTGATACGGAAAGTTGGTGCCCCATGGGATGGGATCGGTCGTGGTTTCGTCTACTTCAACGAGACGGACGAAGGGGCGACGGGCTTCCTGTTTGTGCTCGAAGATATTGACGAGCAGAGCGACGGCTCCGAAGGCCACGAATGCGGCGACGAAAAGGATGACTACGAGAAAGAACGCAGGTTTGCGGCTCGCTTTGGTTGGAATGGAGTCGGAGTCGTTAGAGTTCATGGTATTTTCGGATGAGTTTTCGGAAAAGGGGACTGTCGAGTCGCGTTTGTCTTAGCGGTGGGCGTGGCCGACTTGCTGGTGGCAGCGCACGCAGGAGAAGGCTTCCGCTTCGTCGGGGTCGGTGAAGGCCATGGTGTCGTGCGCGATGTCGTCGTGGCAGTGGGTGCAGGCGTTTTGGGTGACGCGCTTGTTACGCGGTTTGATCTGGATGGGCTTGTGATAGTTGTCCAAAGTGAAGGCGAGGGAGTGGAAGAATCCGTTGTCAGCCTTGGTCACCCATTTGCCGATCGGGTGGTGAGAGAGATGGCAGTCGTTGCAGACGGCGGTGTGGTGGTGGCTGGATTTCTGCCAGCTGTCGTAATATTCCTGCATGACATGGCAGTTGGTGCAGGTCTCCGGTTTGTTGCTCAGGTAACTAGCGCCTTGCCCGTAGCCGAAGGTGAAGAAACCGATGCCGCTCGCCATGCCGACGGTGCAGGCCAGCAAGACGTAGCCAAGGCCAAGGGCGGCGATCCTCGTTTTTAGAGAGGAGCTCTTTTTTGGGGGAGTGTTGTTCTCAGGGCCTGACGCCATGAACAGTCGTTATTGAGGGGGAGTTGAGGTAGTGCTGAGCGCAATACAAGTTGTACCGCAAATAGGAGAATCTGCAAGTCACCGGCATGAATCAATCCTAAAAAGCGAATAAAAGGTATTTAAATCGAAAATAGAGCTCCGACTGTTCGGTGAGAGCTTATCCTGAGAAATCAGGATTATTGCGACTGTCCTATTCGGAGAGCCAGAGGATGTTGGTAACGATGCGCGGGTAGTAGAGGGAGCCGTGGGCTACGCCGGAGCGGAATTGGTCGGAGCAGGCGGAGAGCTTGGAGCCTTCTCGCTCCCAGCGGGCGTGAGCCTGATCTGCTTTATACTGGTCTTCCCCGAAATCGATACCGAGCACGGCGCGAGCGACGTATTGGCAAAGATTGATTTTCGACATCCAGGAGTTGTCGGCGGAGGACGAGAGTTTCCAGCCGCCGTCAGGGTAGAGGCACAGGCCTGTATCCATGACGTGGTGAAAGTGTTTTCGGAGGGCTGTGATATAGCTTCCGTAAGGACCGTCTTCGCAGAGAGCGTTTTCGAGGCCTATGAGGTATGGGTAGACGAGAGCTTCGATGGCTGGGATGATGGCGCTGGTATTGTCGCCCTCGAGCACTGCTGGAATGTATCCAAGCTCTGGATCGAAGCCAGCTGCTAGGGTGTTGGCTGCAAGCTCAGCGGCGGCACGGGTTTCGGTGGCGAGCTCTTCCCGGTTTGTCTGGGTGAAGAGGTTTTCGAGGATGAGGTAGGATGCCCACATCTTGCCGCCGAGGTAGATGTTTCGGCGGGATTGGCCGAGGGAGTGGTCGAGGGAATCGTAGGTGGTGATTTCGCCGCCGCCTTCGGTGCGGGAGGATTCGAGGGACATGATGCCGTCGCGTTTGGCGGGATCGTAGTGGTCACGATTTTGCAATGAGCGTAAGCACTCGAGAAAGGTTTGCTGGTGGCGACGGAGGAAGTCTGCGTCTTCGGTTTGGGCGAGATAAATGCCGGCGCAGAGCACCCAGTTGGTGAGCTGTTCGCAGGTCATGTGGGAGAAGCAGGCGCGGTCGAGGCCGCCGACTTCGTAGGAACTGCGACCGGCGGGGCTCCAATGATTCATGACGCCCATATCGTGGCAGAAGGAAAGTCCGCCAGGGTGGAGTGTATCCGGATCTTGGGGATCGAAGACTTGGTCGTAGAAGGAGTAGTCTTGGGTGAATTGTTCGAGGACGTTGCGAACGGTCCAGGGATTGAAGCGCATCTCGAAGAACAGCATGTCGACGGTGAGGTCGAAGGTGTTCATCATGAGGTACTCGCCTTCGTTGACGACCCAGACGGATTTTGATCCGTCCCAGAGCCACTGGCTGGAGCCGTAGTAGGAGCGGGTGGCGTGGGCGATGAGGAACTTTTGCTCGACGTTGAGTTTGGCGGAGGCCAGCTCCAGGTCGCGTTCCGAGGCCTGCTCGAGGTAGTGGAAGCGATTTTCGAGGCCGTATTCGAGAACTTGTGACAGTGAGGTGAAGTGGCGGGTGTAGTAGTAGCTTGTGGAGCGGTTGTAAGTAGCAGGACCTTGGTGGTAGAAGCCGAGGGTTATTTCTAGGGTTCGTTCTTCTCCGGGGGCGATTTCGATTTCGAGCCCAGCGGTGGGGCCGAGGAGAAACTCTGGTGTAGAGTGTTTGCGATTCATGGCCGAAATGGGATCGAAGTCCATGAAGCAAGAGGCTCCTGGGGTTTGGGTGGCGAAACCGATCTGGTCCTGGCTGGTGGCGCCGACGAGAGCTCCTCCGGTTTGTTCGGACAGTGGGCTCCAGCGTTGGTCGATCCCAAGGGCGAAAATGCCGCGGATGGGGGCGTCGGTGTCGTTTTTGAAAGTAACGGCCGCGTGGACGACAGGACAGGAGGCGAAAGCGAGATCTGTCGGGGTGGCGTTTTCGGGATCTGGAATCGGGAAGAAAGGGGTGGCGATCTCTAGCTCTACGTTTTGAGAGAGGATTCGGTCGGTCGCCCAAAGGTACTCGCGTGATACGTCATGTATCACGCTAAGCTTGCCGCGTGTGCCCTCCGCTCCTTCGACGTAGCGTTCGGATTCGGAAGAGTCCGACCCTTCGAATAGCGGGAGAAGGTGCAGAGTATCGGCGGCGTCCATGTAGCCGATGGAGATTTCGCCTTGGTAGGCTCTGGGAAGGGCGATGCCCATGCCGCCTTTCGCTCCGTGAGCGCCGCATGTGAAGGAGGCGAGGGCGCCAATGGGGGAATGGTGAGCGTGAAACGAGGGGTTCTCGGGAGTCATGGCTCCTGACGCTATGCGCACTCTCGCTTTGGTAAAGCTTGGAGCTCGATTCGTTTAGGCAGAGTTATAGAGCGCAGGCCGTATTTGAAAAATAGCCCCAGCAATTTGAGTTTAACCCCACTTTTTGGCGATGAGCTTTTTGTAGTACCGGAAGGAGGAGGCGATGGTTTCGTCGAAGGTGATGAGTAGAACTGGCAGGAGCACGAGCGTGATTGTGGTAGCGAAGAGGACTCCGAAGGCGACTGAGACAGCCATAGGCTTTAGAAATTGCGCTTGCACGCTCGGTTCGAGAAGGATGGGCACGAGACCGATGAAGGTCGTGAGCGTGGTGAGCAGGATGGCTCTAAAGCGTTGTGGTCCGGCTTCGATGATGGCGTCGCGGAGGGTGTAGCCTTCGGCTTTGAGATCGTCGATGCGAGCGATGAGGACGAGCGAGTCGTTTACTACGATGCCTGATAGAGCTAGAACTCCGAATAGTGAAAGTATGGATACAGGGATGCCGACGACGAAATGTCCTAAGAGCGCTCCGATGATGCCGAAGGGAATGACGGACATGATGAAGAGCGGCTTGACGTAGGACTTAAGCGGGATGGCGAGGAGTATATAAATAAGGAGTAGAGAAACCATAAGTCCTGTGAAGAGCGATTGCATGGACTTCATGCGTTGTTCGGCCTCGCCTCGAAGCGCGATGTTGACGTCTGGATGGGAAGCAGCGAAGACGGGAAAGTATTCGATGGTGAGGGCGCTGAGAACTTCGTCGCCGGAAGTGATCGATTTATCGACTTCGGCGGATACGGAGACGATGCGGTTGTAGTCGGCTCGTTCGATGGCGGCCAGCGACTTTCCGAATTCGGTTTCGGCGACGATGGAGAAGGGAATGGCGGTGCCGTCTGCGGAGCGGACTCGCATGTCGCGTAGCGTATCCAATTTTCCACGATCTTCCTCCGGATAGCGAACCATGGCTTTAACTTCGTCGCGACCGCGTTGAATGCGTTGGGCTTCCATCCCGAAGAACGCGGAGCGCACGGCGCTCGCGAGCTCGCGCCTGTCAAAGCCAGAGGCTTGGCCCGCCGGGGTGAGATTGACTTGTATCTCTGGCCGACCCGAGCTGAAGCTATCCTTGACATCGTAGACTCCTGGATACGCGGCGACCTCTTCTTTCATGGCGTCGGCGGCGGTTTGCAGGGCATCGAGGTTCTTGCTTTCAAGCTGGATGGATAGCCCTTGGTTTGGCGGACCAGCGCGACCGCTGAAGGTGAGCGCTTTGGAACCGGCGATTTGGCCGACTTTGGCTCGCCAGCGGTTGACTATTTGGCCGGTGTTTATCTCGCGATCTTCGGAGGAGGTCAGGCTAGCGGAGACGCTGGACGCGGTGTTGGAGCGGGAGGAGATTTGAATGTGGCGAACGGCAGACTGGCCCGTTTCGGCGATGATGTCCTCGTTGACGAGTCGGATGGCTTCGGCTATCTGCAGGGTGTTCGCGTGCAAGTGGGATACGGGCAGGCCTTCTTCCAGCTCGAGATTGGCGGAGACGTTGTCCTGGAAAATGTCGGGGAAGAATACGAAGCGCAGCTTGCCCGATGGGAGCAGGGAGCCGATAACGATAAGCAGTCCGATGAAGGTGGCTAGGGTAAGGTAGCGATACTCGATGGCTTGACGAAGAGTGGGGCGATAGGTCTTGTTGATGAAAAACTTCAAGCTGCTCGCAAACAGGCCTTGGAAGCGTGCCCAGAACTTGGATATGGGGTTGTTCGGCTTTTTGTGGACGTTGATGTGGGCGAGGTGAGAGGGAAGGATGAGCTTCGATTCTACGAGCGAGAAGATGAGGCAGAAGATGACTCCGATGGCGATTTGACCGAAGACGTTGCCCATGCGGCCTGATACTTGGGTGAGCGGGAAGAAGGCTGCGATGGTGGTAAGCACGCCGAAGGTGGCGGGCGTGATGACTCGGGAGACGCCACGCACGGTGGCGCGAATGTTGGCTTGGTCGTCCTTCCAGTGCTCTTGGTTCTCCTTTTCTGTGTAGATGGATTCTCCGAGAACGATGGCGTCGTCGACAATGATACCAAGGACGATGATAAAGGAAAAGGCGGTGATCAGGTTGAGGGAAATATTGAACAGAGGGAGATTGAAGAGCAGCATGGCGCCTGCGATGGAGACGGGAATGCCGATGGCAACCCAGGCGGCGAGCCGGACGTTGAGGAAGAGGCTCAGCGAGAGGAGGACGAGAAGAACGCCTTGGAGGCCGTTGCGGGTGAGGAGCTCGAGTCGGCTGCGGATGGACTCTGAACCGTCGTTCCATGCGGAAAGGGTGATGCCTTCCGGGAGGCCGAAGCGGTCCTGGTAGGTGGCGGCGAGTTCGGCGGCTTGCTTGGAGGCTTTGATGATGTCTTTGTCTCCGTCAGTGGTGACCTGCAGGCTCACGGTTGGCTCGCCATCGAAGCGATTGAGGTATTGTTGATCGACGAAGCCGTCGCGGATGTCCGCTACGTCTTCGAGAAGGATGCGAGTGCCGTCGGAGCTGGTGCGAAGCGGAATGACGGCGAAGTCGTCTTTGTTGTAGGCTTGCGCGCGGGAGCGCAGGGCGATGTCGCCGCGATCAGACCGGAGAAGCCCGCCGGAGAGGTCTACGGAATTGTTGCGAATGGTAGTTGCGACTTCGTCGAAGGTGAGGTCGTAGGCGCGGAGTTTGTTTTCGGAGAGCTCGATAGAGATTTCGTAGGCGCGGTCTCCGTAGGTGTTGACCTGGTTGACGTCCGAAAGCTTGAGGAGCTGGTCGCGAACATCGCGAGCGGTCTCTTTAAGGAGCGCTTCGTCGACCTCGCCATGTACGTCGATCCAGATGACGCTGTTACGCGCTTTGTTTTCAGTGATGATGGGCTTTTCTGCTTCGCCTGGGAAAGTGGAAATGGCGTCGACCTGGACCTTGATGTCGTTGAAGAGTTTGGTGATTGGGTAGTCTTCGATGGAGTCGACGGTCACGGTGGCGCCGCTGTCTGTACTGGTGGAACGGATACGGTCTATCCCGTCGACGCCTTGGAGTGCTTCTTCGATTTTAATGGCGACGCCACGTTCGACGTCCTCTGGGGCTCCGCCGTTGAAGGGAACTTGAATGGTGACCGAGTCAGCGGCGAAGGAGGGGAATGCCTCTTTGCGAATGGTAATGGCTGAGTAAATGCCCCAGCCGAGGATGATGAACATCAGGATATTGGATACGACGGAATTGTCCGCGAACCAAGCGATGATGGGATGTTTTTTGATAGGATCTTCGGCCATGTCTTTTTCCTCGAGCTAGGTAGTCTAGTTGGATGTGGCGTCCGGCAGGACAGCGATGACTTTTTGACCGGATTTCAGGGAGGCGAGGGGGAGGCTGAGGACTTTAAGGGGAAGGTTGTAGAGCGGTTCAAGGATGCGGGCGTAGATTTGTCCGTCTTGGCTGAAAGCGATCGTGATGGGCTGTTTCGCGAGAGTGTTGTCCGGGCTGACGATCCAGACGAAGGCGTCTTCCACGACGGCGGACTCCGGGAACTTGAATACGTCTTCCATGGGGTTGGCGCGGATGGCGGCGTTGACGAAGGCTCCGACCGGGAGAAAAGCGTCGGGGTTCTCGAAGGGATTTTTGATTTCGCCGACCAGGTAGACGCTTTGGTTTTTTGGATCGATGAGCGGCTCGACGCGGGTGATAAGCGCATCCCATTCGATGCCCGGAAGAGTAGGCGTTGTGAGGGTGGCATGGAGGTTGGAGGCTTCGGAGTCAAAACTCGGAAGCGTGAGCCGGGAGGCTTGGCTAGGAGTGAGCGGGAGGCGGACTTGGATACGGTCGCGAGCGATGAGAGAGCCGAGGTCTGCTCCGCGTGATACAACGTTGCCAGGGCTGGCGGAGCGTTGGTTGACGATCGCGTCGAAGGGGGCGCGGATGGAGGTGCGCTCGAGATCGAGCTCGGCTTGAGCGACGGCTGCTTGGGCGGATTCTACGGCTGCTTTTGCTGCCTCCAGTTGTGGCTTGCGAAGGGTGAGGTCGCTCGCTTCGGATAGTTCGCGGCCTGCGGCGAGCCAGTCCTCCTCGGCGAGAAGGCTTCGGGTCTGCTCTTCGGCGTAGGCAGTGCGGGCGGTGGCGTAGGCGGCTTGGCGACTGGCGAGGTTTGCTTCGAAGTCGGCGCGGTTGATTTTAGCGAGCCACTGACCCTTGTCGACGGAGGCTCCGACTTCGAATGCTGGGGAAATCTCGATGATTTCGCCGTTGATTTGACTGGAGATGGAGGTGTTGAAGTAGCTTTGGGTGTTGCCGAAGCTTTGGATGATGGGAGTGACGGTTTCCGGCTGGGCGAGGTTTACGGCGACGGAGATGACGACTTCCTTTTTGGGGATGATTGGCGGTCCTTTCTTGGATTTGACGAGCGAAACAGCAATGAAAGCGCAAAGCGCGATGACAAGAGGCGCCGCGACGATGTTGATGGTGAATTTAAAGTTGTTCATAGGAAATGCAGGTCGAAAGTTTAGAGGCTACGCTCCTTTGCCGAGCGCGAGTGCGAGGCTTACGCGGTTATTGAGTCGGGAGGCTTTTAGGTTGATGACTTGTCGTTCAGTAGTGAATACACGGCGTTGGGTTTCGAGGAGGGAGAGTATGCTGATGAGGCCGGTCTCATAGTCGCGCTGGGAGCGGTTGAGAGAACGGCGGGCAGCGTCGAGAGCCGCTAGTCGGGCGGATTCCTCGCGGGCGAGGTAGTACTCGGAGCCGATGGCGTCTTCGACCTCTCGTAGGGCGTTTAGCACTACGGTTTGATAATTGTAATAGGCTTGTTCGGCTCGTTTGTTTGCGGCTCCAATATCGGAGCGGCGAGCTCCAGCGTCGAAGAGCGTGACGGCTAAGGAGGCGATGGCGCTCCAGGAGTTGAAGGCAGAGTCGGAGAGATTTTCCAATTCTGGGCCGGCGCGGCCACCGTTGGCGGTGAGCCGGAACGATGGGAAGAGTTCGGTTTGAGTGACAGTGACGCGGGCGTCGGCGGCGCGGACGCGTTGGTAGGCGGCGGCGACGTCTGGCCGTGCGGTGAGGAGCTGCGAGGGTATGCCGGCGGCGAGGGAGGCGTTGAGTTCGGGCCAGTCGAGTTTGGCTTCGTATTGGTCGCTTGGGTACGAGCCGAGGATGGTTTGCAGGCGTCGGGCGGCGCGGTTTTTTGCGTCGGCGCTCGACTCGAGATCGGCTCGGGCGTTTTGCAGATCGGTTTGCGAGAGGTTGAGTTCTGAGAGGGTAGCGGTTCCGAGGTCGAAACGGCGGGAGACCAGTTTTTCGGTGGATTCGAAGGAGGTAACGCGGCGTTGGTCGAGGTCGAGTATTTTTTCGGCGGCGACGAGGGCGAACCAGGCTTGCATGGTTTGTCCGACGAGGGATTGCTGAGCGGCTTGGAAGTCTGCTTCAGCGGCGGCGAGGTCCGCTTTGCTGGCTCGAACGGAAGAGCGGACTTTTCCCCAGATATCAACCTCCCAGCTGGCGTCGAGTTCGGCCGAGAAGGTATCGGTCGAGGATGTGGCGCCAACGGCCTCGCTGCGGATGGCGCTGGCCCCGGCGGAGAGTTTTGGGAGGAGGCTGGACTTCGCTCGTGTGAGTGAGAAGCCCACTTCTTCGAGGCGGGCCTGGGCGCGGAGGAGGTCGGGGTTGTTGTCGAGGGCGGCTTCTACGACTTGGTCCAGTTGTGGATTGGCGAAGAGTTCGAGGAGTGAGTCTTTGATCTCGAGTTGGGGGTCGTCGGCCTGCTGGAAGGAAGAGGGGAGCTCAATGGTCTCTTGCTCGCTCCACCTCGTGGTGGACTGGCAGCCCGCGAGAGCGAGCGAAAGGGCGAGGAGTGCGGCGGATTGGAGGCGTTTCATAGCGAACTGGAAAGCTTAGGGCTGAGGGCTGCGAGACCGGCGAGGGCGAAGTCGATTTGTCCGTCGATATAGCTTTGGAGTCTTACGTCGTTGGGTGGTTCTGGGAAGAGGCGCTTGCGGAGGGGGAGGGCGAGCTTGGGGAAGACGCAGAGAGCGACGACATTCACGAGGGCTTTGGTGATGAGGTTTTCTGAGCGTGTGCGCAGGAGTCTGCCGAGAATTGCCCGAAGGACTTTGCCTTGATGGTTTTGCACTTCGCCGATGATGAGGTGGTGAGGGCTTTTTTCGCGCACGAGTTCGTGGCTGAGGATTTGGTCGATGCGGCCGGCGGGTCCGCTATCGAAGCTGCGGCGAATGATGGCTGAGATGTAGCAGCGGAGTTCGTCTTCGGGGGTGGCCGCCTGGGGATCGCGCAGAGGATAGGAGTCTTCGGCCACTTCGAAGGCGTAGCGTATAGTTTGCTGGAAGAGGGATTCCTTGGAGCCGAAGTGGTAGTTGACGGCGGCTATGTTTACCTCGGCCTTTTCGCAGATGACCGAGATGGTGGAGGCCGCGTAGCCTTTCGGCGCGAAGACTTCGAGAGCCGCTGCCAGAATTTTGCCTTTGGTCGTTTTTCGATCCACTGTGCGAGGATACGTGCGGGATCAAAAAACAATTTCAAACATTCATTTGAATTATGGCGAAAATGTAATCTGAAGCGAGTGAAGGCCTTCAGCTAGGTAGGTGCTGATCGACAAGCTTGAGAATCTCGTCGCGCGTGGTGGGCTTTCGTATGTATCCATCGAAGCCATACCCCATTATTTCGTCTTTCTCGGTTTGGCTCGCGTAGGCGGTATAGGCGATGATGGGGATTTGCGGATGGGATTTCTTGATGGTTCGGGTTGCCTCCATCCCATCGATGACAGGCATTTTTATGTCCATAAAAACGAGGTCTATTGAATCCGGCTTTTCATCGCAGAGCTTGATGGCTTCTGCTCCGTCGTTTGCTCGTATGACGTTTGCGAGGGTATTCGGAATGATCTTCGCTATGAGCTGGAAGTTGTACTTTTCGTCTTCGGCGACGAGGATTGTCGGCTTGTCGCTTTCTTGCTTTGCATGTGCGGAGTCCGTGCCGATATTGGATGCAGTGTTTTTGGGCTCGGTTGATTTTTTCCTGCTCGGAACATAGGGAATTTCGAATTTGAAGCAGGAGCCTTCGTTGGGTGTCGACTGAACCGTAATGCTGCCGCCGAGGAGTTGGACAAGCGTTTTGGTGATGGCCAGTCCTAGTCCGGTGCCGCGGAAAAGCTGTTTGGTGTGGTCTTCGATTTTGCGGAACTGGACCCAGATGGAATCGAGGTGTTTCGCCTCGATGCCGATGCCAGTGTCTTCTACTTCGAAACGAATCTTTCCAGCGGCAGGGTCTATTGTGTAACGAGCGGAGACGTATCCTGTCGAAGTGAACTTGAGGGCGTTGCTGATGAGGTTTGTTAGGATCTGACGAAGCCTGTCTCGATCGCAAAGAATATAGCTGGAGCGTTCTCCGAGGTGCTCTTCGACCCTTAGGGCGAGGTGTTCTCTCGATTCTTGTTTTAGCTGCGCCCGAAAAACGTTGTCCAGTTCTCGCATGAGGCTGTTGAGATCGAAATCCTCCTGCTTCACCTGGAGTTGTCCGGCCTCGATAATCGAGAGATCGAGAATGTCGTCGATGAGGTGGGACAGGGATGTGCAGTTGCTTTGGATGATGTTTGAATACTCCTCTTCTTCGTCCGGGTCGTTGTCTCTTTGGCAGAGCAGGTTGGAGAACCCGATGATGGCGTTCATCGGGGTACGGATCTCGTGCGACATATTGGCGAGAAAAGAGGACTTGAGCTGATCTGACTCTTCGGCTTGGAGCTTCGCCTTCTCGAGTTCTCTGGTGCGGAGCTGAACCTGTTCTTCCAGATTCTCTTGGTGGGCTTCGAGCTCTTGGCTCTGCTTGGCGAGTTGTTGATTGGCTTGTTCGAGCTCGGAGGTTCGATCTTTGACTAGACCTTCCAGCTTGATGCGTCTAAGCCGTTGCTGCCGTGTCAGGTAGAGGTAGGTTCCAACTAGCAGAGCAATGATAACGATGACCAATATGGCTCTAAAGGCGCCTGTCTTCCAGTAGGGGGGGAGGACCTCTATATTTAGGTGGACTGAGTCGTTGGACCATGTGCCGGAGGGAGTGCGTCCCTCGGCTATGAACTCGTAGGAGCCTGGCGGGAGAGCGGTATAGGACATGTAGTTTCTGCGACCGCTGTAGATCCAGTCTTCGTCCAGCCCCAAGAGTTTGTATCGGAATTCGTTTTGTCCGGGCGCGCTGTAGTCGGTTAGGGCGAAAGACAGGGTGATATAATTCTGGTTATGCGAAAGCGTGAGCTTGTCGCCGGACCAAAGGTCTTCCTGTACTGGATCGCCGAATACGTTGATAGACGACAGGACCATGTTTGACTCGATCGAGCGTTTCTTGACGAGCTTCGGGTCGAAGGCGTTGAAGCCCCCTTCGCCGCCGACATAGATCTCGCCGGTTTTGCTGGAGGCGATCGCGTTTGGCTCGAAGACGTCGCTTTGTAGTCCGTAGTTGGAATTGTATGAGGTGAAGGTCTCCGTAGCGGGATCGAAGCGGTTGATGCCTTGATTTGTCGTGAGCCAGAGAATGCCTTGAAGGTCTTCGGTGATTCCAAATACGGACTTGCCCGTTAGTCCGGTAGATTCGTTGAAATGGCGAAAGGTTTTCGTGTCTCGATTGAAGAGGTTGAGGCCATCTAGACGGGTACCGATCCAGACTCTTCCGCTGGAGTCCTCGTAGAAGGACCGAACCTTGTCGCCGCTGATTCCCGTCTGGTCTGAAGGCGAGGGATAGTAGCTATCGAGCGTGTTTGTATTTGGCGAATAGATAAAGAGTCCGTCGTGGTGCGTGCCCACGTAGAGATCGCCGTACGAGTCTCGAAAGAGAGCTTTGATCTCTTTTCCGGATGAGGTGGAGATATTGATACCGTTTATCAACGGGAAGGGCTCGAAGCTACCTGAGGCGATGTTGAAGCTTTGAAGCCCGTAGTTGGTGCCGACGTAGAGGCGATTGTCATCTGCCTGTACGATATCGCGAACGATGAATGTGCTGTAGTTGGAGAATGTTTCGGCGGCTCGGTCGAATTTCGAAAGGCCTTTTTCGGTGCCGAGCCAGATGTTTTTTTCCGAGTCTTGGAAAAGCGCCTCGACGCGGTCATCCATGATGCTGCTGGGATCGCCCTTATTTTCGAAGTATGCGGTGAAGGTGCCGTTGGCTCGGTCGAATGCGTTCAGCCCTCCGCGCTTGGTGCCGATCAGTATGGTTCCCTGATCATCTTCGAGGATCGAAAGGACGTGTTGGCCTCTTAGTCCTTCGGCGTTTTCGAGCTTTCCCTTCCAGAGCGGAAAGGTCTCGATGATACTGTCGTATACGAAGATACCTTCGAATTTGGTGCCAATCCACACGAGACCGTTTCGATCTTCGAAGAGGGATCGAATGCTGTTGCTGAGCAGTCCGTCGTCATTGAATGGGTCGACTCGGTGGCTGCGCACGCTGTCGTCGCTCGGATCGATGATTCGCAGACCGTCAAAGAAGGTGCCGACCCAAACGTATCCGCGGCTGTCCTTCATCAAAAGGGCGACATTGGTTTCCTCGGGATCTCCATTTTGGTCGGAGAAGGTAAATTCTTGGTAGTTGCGATTTCGGGGATTGAAGCGTCCGAGCCCTGTCTGATGGGCGAACCAGAGGTTGCCGAGGTCATCCTCGATGATGTCGAAAAAATCTAGCGAGCGAAGGTTGCGGTGTCCGAAGTCGATGTCGGCGGGTTGCGCGAAGAGATCTGCATCCGCCTGATACAGGAAAACGCCCTTTCGCGTGGCCGCCCATATGTTTCCATGGCTGTCCTGAAAAGTGGACGAGCACTGTACTGACGGGCTTCCCGCGTCTGCAGCAAGGAAGGGCAGTAAGCGAAAGGCTTCGTCGATCGTATCGCGCCGAAAGACCCCCTTGTTGCTCGAGACCCATATGCGGCCCTGCGTGTCCTGCATGATGTGTTTGACGATCTGTCTTCCAGCGTCCTCCGAATCGATGGGCAAATCGACGCGGCTCAGGTGGTTCTCTTGGAGCTGGTAGATGTTCAGGCCTTCTTCGGTGCCGATCCAAAGGTTATGGGAATCGTCCTCGAACAAGTCGTTTACATAGTCGCTTGTCAGGCTGTCCGGGTTTTGCGGGTCGTTGCGGAAGAGCGTGAATTCCGAGCCATCGTAACTGGCGAATCCGCCCGCTTCGAAGCCGATCCACATGATTCCTTCTTGGTCTTGTTCGATGGCGCGTACGGTAGAGTTCGGTAGGCCATCGGGTTTCGAGATTTGCTTCAGCGTTATTTGATTTTGAAAAGCGGAAGCGTAAGGCTGTAGCCAGCAGACAAGTAGTAGAAAAATAGTATGCCGAGCGGTCATCAAGAGGGGTAGAGCGAGATAGCCAGGGGATTTGGGTAGTATGATAGTTGATTTAACGTCTAACCGGAGTTGTCCTTTCTTAACGGTGTGGAATTAGGGGAGCATTGCAACTTCACGTTTGCATCTTGTCGAATGGACTCGCTGAACTGGTCCACCCGTTTAGTCCGATTGGCAAGCGAGGGGACGGGGCTAGATCTTCAGCCTGACGCCGATTCTATTAAGTAGTCCCGTGGCGAATACGATTGCTAGTGAGAATGCCATCGCGGTGAGCAGACCGACTGCTCCATCTGTCAGAAAAGCGGGGAGGCGGACGCCGGTGGCCTGCATGGCTGGATAAGCGAGGTAGGGTAATAGGTAGCAGGTGAGCGTGGCGACGCCAGCAGGCTTCAGGAAAGAGGCCCACTTCGTTTTTTTTCGTAAATCGGCGAGCCAGTAGAGAAATGCGAATGCGAGCATGCTGAGTCCGGTACAGATCTCGGTCCAAGCGGGTGTGGCCTGAATTTTGGAGATTCCCCAATAGGGGCGTAGGAGTAGGCCGGCGAGAAGGCAGGCGAGACCGATCGCGATGAGGCTGTAGAGTAAGCGGAGTGGGGCTTCCGTTTTTTGGAAGTGTAAGTAGAGAGTCGATACGAAGCAGCCGGCCATGGTGAGGGCGGGAAGGGAACCGTCGCCGACGATCCACACGTAGGTTCGCACGGGGGCGAGGAAATCCAGCCAGCCGGCGAAGGCGGCGATATTGAATGAGGCGAAGGTGAGCCAGGCGATGGCGTTGGGGAGAGCGTTTTCACCGATAACGAGCTGGAGGATGGAGCAGAGGAGGTAGGACCAGCCGATGAGGCCGAGGATGCCCCACCAATGCGGTTCGAGCCAATTGTATCCGTTTTCTGGATTGCTGCGGAAGGTGGCGGCTAGTCCGGCGAGTATGAGCCAGCCGGCGGCTTTGAAGATGATTTGGCGTTTTTTCCAGGATGGGTCGCTTGGGTAGCGGTTCCAGATGAGGATAAATGCGAGAGCCATGGCGACTTGCCAGAGGGAGCGTGGGAGGAGCGTGGAGGCGTCGTGGTAGCTTTCCAAGTTGACCATGAGGAAGCCCATGAGCAAGAGGGCGAAGGAGCGGGCGAGGATGTGCGTAATGATGGTTGGTTTGCTGTCGCCTTTGGCGAGGCGGGAACGTAGGGCGAATGGGATTGATAGGCCGACGATGAATAGGAATGCGGGGAAGATGATGTCGGAGAAACCCATGGCATCGGCGTCGCCGGGGGCGTGTTCGAGCCAGGTTGGGACGTTGGTGAGGCTCCAGAAGTCGTTGACCCAAATCATGAGGAGCATGGTTAGCCCTCGGAAAATATCGATGGAGTGTATCCGGCTTTGCATACGGGAGGAGGGGGTGCTGTTCTTAACCGCGAATGAACGCGAATTTTTGAGAGGTAGTTGGTGGCGGCGTGATCGCTTTTTTTAGTAGGTCGTAGGCGCTTCGCTTTGTCGGAAGTCTCGGTACTGATGAGCGATGGGCAACGGTGCCTTTAGGGTTTGGGGAAGATTTCGTCTAGGACGTGGATGGGGCCGAGGGCGCGTTCGTCGGCGTCGCCGGGGTCCTCGTAGAGGTCCATGAAGCGTTTGGCGCTGGACCAGTAGGTGTGGAGAATGCCGCGGTGGCGGTTGGCGAGGGTAGGGTTTGCGTGTTGGCGGAAGTGGAGGGCTTGCTCGAGCTGGGCGGCGGCCACTTCGGGTTTGTTCCAGGGGCAGGCGAGGACGTTGAGGCCTTTGGTGGCGAAGTAGATGGGAGTCGGTTCGGCGCGTTCGTAGTGCCAATCGCAGATGGTGACGTCTTGGGGGATGAGGTCGATGGCGAGGTGGGTATTGGTGTCGCTGGCTTCCCAAATGCCGAGGCCGGTTGTATCCGCATCTAGGAGACGGTCACCCCAGATGTAGAGTTTGCGATTGGTGGTGGCAAGGTGGTCGCGGATTTTGGTGACTTCCCCGGCGAAGAGTTCGGCTTTGTCGCGGCCGGCGCAGCGCGGGCAGTTATCGTCGCCTATGTAGAAGACTTCGTCGAGTCCGGCGTGGAAGGCGTCGGCTTCGAAGGCGTCCATGATTTCGTCTACGAGGGCGAATACGACCTTGTGGACGTCGGGGTGTAGGGGACAGTAGCTTTTGCAGTAGAGGCCGTCTTCGTTGGGCCACTTGTATTCGGCGGGGAGTTCGATGTGCGGGGTTTCATCGAATTCTGGATACACGGTGAGGAGCGGTCCGAGGGAGCTGTGCCAGGATTGGTGTCCGAGGAGGTTGATTTGGGGGATGAGTTCGATGCCGTTTCGCTGGCCCATGGCGACGAGGGACTTGACTTGGGCGAGTGAGAGCGGATTGGGGCGTTTGAGCTCTGGGTGGCTTTGGTAGTCGAAGTTGTAATCGACTCGCAGGACGAGGAGGTTGAGGCCGCGTGGGGCGAGTTCAGTGTCGACAAATTCGATGAAGCGGTCGAGCTGGTCGCTTGATGGGGCTTGGATGGCGAGGCCGCGGACGGGCAGGTCTGGGGTCGCGTGAAGCGAGGCGTTGAGGAGGGAGGCAAGAGCGAGGAATGCGAGTAAGCGAATCATGGGCGTTTGGGGTTTGTGGAAGTTTAGCAGAATCGCTTACGCCAATGTTTTGCATTTTTGGTTGTTTGTTTGATTTATTCGGTGGTGAAGAGGGGTGGGCTTTGGAGAATGGAGATCGGGTTGCGGGGGACGCGGGCTTCCGACTTCGTCCTTCGAACTTCGACGGACTTGCGAAAGCACCGCGCTACGGGGTGGATCCTTAAATGCGAGGGAGGAGGACGGGGGTGTTTTTCTTGTAGGCTTCGTAGTCGGGTTGGCCGCCCCATTTTTCGTCGGCCCGTTCTTCGAGGAGGGGGATGCCGCTGACTTTGCAGAGAAGGATGGCGACGAAGACGGGGGAGAGTAGAGTAAGGTATTGCCAGCCTTGCAGGGCGGGGAAGGCGATGAAGGCGACGCCGATCCAGAGAAGGATTTCGCCGAAGTAGTTGGGGTGGCGGGAGCGGGACCAGAGTCCGGAGGAGATGAATTTTCCTTGGTTGTCGGGGTTGGCTTTGAATCGTGACTTTTGCAGATCGGCGATGGCTTCGATGGCGAAGCCTGCGATCCAGATGAGGCTGCCGAGGATGGTAGCGAGTCCGAGTTGGGGGCGGAAGTCTGCAGAAATGGCGGCGAGGGCGGCTGCTGCGGTGAAGGTGACCCAGAGGCCTTGCAAAGTCCATGCGGCGCTGAAGCGGATGAAGGATGGCTTCATGGCGTCGAATCGACCGTCTTTCCCTGATTTATGGATACGTTTGAAAAGGAATGTTCCGAGGCGGGCGGCCCAGATGAGGACCATGGCGAGAAGCAAGCATGCGAGGGGATCGCGGTGGCCGCTGTAAATGAAGGAGACGAGGGCGACGGTGATGTAGCTGAGACTGCCGACGAGGTCGAAGTACTTTTCGGTTTGCCAGATGAAGGCGGGAATGAAGGCCAGCCAGTTGATGATAAAAGCGAGGGCGACGGAGAGGGCGAAGGGGTGGATGCCGTGGGCGAGCGGGGCGCCGTTTGAGCCGGCGAAGGCGAAGCCGATGCCGATGAGTACGACGAAGGGAGTGGCGAGAAGGGCTTGGCGGTCAGCTTGGGTCATGCGGAAAAAGGTGTTCGGGGAAGGGGACGAATTTGCCGGGCTCTTGAAGGCATGAGGGGCACGGTTGGTAGGCGCTTGGTTGGGGGATGGGTTGAATTGGTTCGCTGGATGGTTGGTTGGCATCGCGACTGCTTTGCACAGGGGAAGTCCTATTCTGCCCACCATTCGCAAATAACTTAATAAGGACTTTATGCAAATACAGGAAACAAGGAATTCAACGCAGGGCGTCGGCTTTGCGCAAGCGAACGCTGCGAGCGGAGGTATGAAGCTCGGCGGGCTCGATTTCGAAGCGATGCTCGGTCAGATGGAAGGCGCGGGGAAGGCGTCGCCGATCCGAACCGCGAACGATTGGGGGGACCTGGTAGGCGGTGACATGAGCATGCTGATGGGCGTGGGGTTCAAGCCAGCGGGAGACTACTCTTTGATGGAGCGAGATCAGCTTGAGAAAGTGAAAGGGGCGTATGTGGAGCTATTGCCCAGCTTCGGAAACATAGAGTTTGGTCCGCCGGTAGCGAACTACGATCCGCGGATCGAGATGTTGCGGTTGGCGAAGGTGGAGCTGAAGGTGCAAGCGATGGAAGAGGCGGGCGAAATCGATAAGGCGCTGGATGCGTTTATCGGAATCCATGGCTTAAAGGATAGCTTGACTCAAGATGAGAAGGCCGAGCTGAGGGAGCGCTTGGTGAATATGACGAAGGCTGTTTTGCTGGAGGATGAGTGGCGGAATGCCTATCTAGGGGCCATGAAGACGAGTATCGATGTATCCATCGACGGACTACGCCAGTATTTGCTTGGCGAGGACGAGAGTGTGGCGATGCGGGAGGTGAATGAGGAATTGCCGTACGGGGATCCGGATCTGCTTTCGTTTACGCGGGATCCGAAGTGGCAGAACTTTACGGTAGAGCCGCGGGTGCTGCGAGAGATGGCCACGGAGATGTTGGCCGAGGAATTGGCGCGGCAGGAGGCTGAGGCGTTAGCGGCAAGTCGTTAGTTGATTGAGCTGGAGTTTCATTGACGCGCTACTTTTGGACGTTGGTCGACTTGAGGAGGTATTCGAAGGCGGAGAGTCCGGCTTTGGCTCCTTCGCCCATGGAGACGACGATCTGCTTGTAGGGAACGGTGGTGACGTCGCCGCAGGCGAAGATGCCGCTTTGGTCGGTTTCGCAGCGGGTGTTGATCTCTATCTCGCCGTAGCGATTGGTCGTAACGGTTTCCTTGGCGAAGGCGCTATTGGGTGCCAGTCCGATTTGCACGAAGACGCCGTCGGTCGGGTAGAGCTGGGTTTCGCCAGTAGAGCGATCCTTGAGTACGAGGCCGGTGACGCCTTTGGCGGAGGCTTCTACGCTCTCGGTCGCGGTGTCGGTGACGATAGTGGCGTTGGCGGTGCTTTGTAGTTGGTCGATCAATACCCGGTCGGCCTTGAGCGTATCCATGAATTCGACGACGGTGACGCTCTTTACGATTCCGGCGAGGTCGAGCGCGGCTTCGACTCCGGAGTTTCCACCGCCGACGACGACTACGTCCTTGCCCTTGAAGAAGGGGCCGTCGCAGTGCGGGCAGTAGGCGACGCCTTTGCCGACGTTTTCCTTTTCGCCCGGAACGCCCAGTTCGCGCCATTTGGCGCCGGTGGCGATGACAACGGTTTTCGATTTTATGGTTTCCGAGCTGCTAAGGACGAGTTGCCAGTTGGCGGTGTTCTCGATTTTGGATACGGCGTTGACGCGGACTTCCTCGCGGATTTTGACCGGGTAGGACTCGACGTGGGCGCGAAGGTTTTTTGTCAGTTCCGGTCCGGTTGTTTTGGTGACGCCGATGAGGTTTTCGATGCCCATGGTGTCGGCGACTTGGCCGCCGATTTTTTCGGCGAGCATGAGGACGCTTAAGCCTTTGCGAGCGGTGTAGATGGCGGCTGCGGCTGCGGCTGGACCGCCTCCGATGACAGCGACGTCGTAGAGGGTCTCGTCGGCGACGACTTCGACGGGCTCGAGGGTGACGTGAGACTTGAGCTTCTCTAGGATTTCGGCGGCGCTGATCTTGCCGTTGGAGAAAGGCTTGCGGTTGAGGAAAACGGTGGGGACGCCTTGGACGTTGCGCTCTTCGGCGAAGGCCTTGTGGGCGCTGCCGTCGATCATCTCGCAAGAGATCTTTGGATTGACGATGGCGAACTGGTTGAGGGTTTGCACGACGTCCGGACAGTTGTGGCAGTCGAGGGAGATGATGACTTCGAAGCTCAGTTCGGCGTCGATGGCGGCGGCTTGACGGACGAGGGCGTCGTCGAGCTTGACGGGGATGCCTCCTGCTTGGAGGAAGGCGAGGACGAAGGAGTTGAATTCGTGTCCGCCCGGGATTCCGGAGAAGCGGATACCGGTGGATTCGTTGTTGGAAAGGATTTCGAAGGTGAGGCCTTCGCGTACGTTGAAGCCAGTCTCGCTGTATATGAAGTCGATCTTGTCGGAGATGGATGCGACTTGCTTGAGCATATCGACGAGCTCAGGGCGTTTTGGGTGGCTGCCGTCGAAGAGCTTTAGCTGCACGGTGCGGGTGAGCTTTTCGGAATAGGCCTTGAGGGTGTCGATGATTTGCTGGCTGAGCTTCATTTGGAAAGGATGAAGGTTGAAGTATGATTGATGATGAGAGTTGAAAAATCCCCTTCGCGGTGGGGCGAAGGGGATTTGTATGAGATTTTTGGATATGGACTAGATCTTGCCGACGAGGTCGAGGCTCGGCGTGAGGGTCTCTTCGCCTGGCTCCCATTTCGCGGGACAGACTTGTCCGTCGTTGTTGGCGACGTACTGGGCGGCCTTGACCTTGCGAACGAGGTCCTTGGCGGAACGACCGATGCCGAGGTCGTGAATTTCGGCTACCTTGATCTGGCCTTCTGGATTGACGACGAAGGTACCGCGGAGGGCGAGGCCTTCCTCTTCGATCATGACGTCGAAGCCACGTGTGAGAACGCCGCGGGGGTCGCCGAGCATTGGGAAATTGATTTTTCCGATCGTTTCGGACGAATCGTGCCATGCCTTGTGGACGAAATGCGTGTCGGTGGAAACCGAATACACCTCGACGTCCATCTTCTGTAGCTCTTCGTAGTGGTCGGCTAGATCGCCGAGTTCGGTCGGGCAAACGAAGGTGAAGTCGGCAGGATAGAAGCAGAAGACTGCCCACTTGCCCTTCACTTCGTCGGATGTGACAGTTTTGAACTCTCCGTTGTGGAAAGCTTCAACTTTGAAGTCTGGAATGGTTGTGTTGATTTTAGCCATAAATGTGTGTGCGAGCTCTGGGACTCGTTTGGGTTGGTCGGGCATACTAGCAGGCATACAAAGATAGTTGAAATATATAAAAGTTATGGATTCGATAATTTGAATTTATGGAATTGCAGCAGTTGAGGTATTTTTCGTCGGTGGCGAAGCTTCGGAATTTCACGCGGGCGGCGGAGGAGTGCAACGTGTCGCAGCCCGCGTTGAGCATTCAGATAAAGAAGCTGGAAGCGGAGTTGGGGGGACCGCTCTTTCATCGGCAGGGAAGGACGATCGCCTTGACGCAGGCCGGAGAGCGCCTGGAGGGGAAGGCGGAGGCTTTGCTGCTGATGCACCAGAGCACGCTGGATGAGCTGAAGGATACGGTGACGGAAGGAGGCGAGGCCCATTTCGGGGCGACGCTGACGATCGCTCCCTATTTGATTCCCTATGTGGTGAGCCATGCCGGGAAGGAAGGGATGCCAGCGTTTCGCATGCAGGAGAATTTCACGGAGGGCCTGCTTTCGGGGATCTTGGACGGGAGCTTGGACTTTGCGATCATGTCGACTCCGGTTGAGGTTCCGAAGCTTCTTGTGAAGGTGATTGCTCGGGAGCCTTTTGTGTTGGTGATGAGGTCGGATCACCGATTGGCGCGGAAGCGGCGGATTTTGGCGGCGGACGTGCGGGCGGAGCCGTTTTTGCCGTTGAGCCACATTCACTGCGCGGGGCGCCAGATAAGCGAGTTCTACAAGCAAGGGCCCGGCCGCTCGAAACCTGTGTTTGAAAGCGCTCAGATAGATACCATCCTGAAGCTAGTCGCTCAAGGGCAGGGGGTCTCTCTTCTGCCTAAAATGGCGGTGATGGACTCTCTAGAGAGCGTCTTGTGCTATCGCGTGGTGGAGGGAAATGATTTGGGTCGCGACATATCGATGGTGCACCATCCCGATCGGTATTTGAGCGTAGCGGCTCGGGGGTTGATGGCCTTGATCGAGCGGAGTTTGAATGACTTCGTGGGGAGTTGAGGGCCGCTAACAGATACTCGACACTTTGAGGTTTCCGCAGCACGGTCGCTCGAAATGGATTCAAACAAGGCAAATTCCGGCAATTCTCCAGAGCGATTCATTGGTGCGGATCTAGAGGGAGCTCGGCTTGACAAGACGGTGAAGCAGCACTTCCAGCTCCCTTGGGCCAAGGCGCGAGCGTGGATCGACACGGGCAAGGTTTTCATCGACGGCAACTGCGTGTCCGACCAGGCGTTTGCCGTCGCGGCCGGCTCGCGCATCGAACTGCGAATGAGTCAGCCGAAAAAGCGACCTGAGCCGAAAATTCCTGATGCGGCCATCGTCTATTTCGATGAGCACATCGTAGTGGTGAACAAGGCTGCGGGCCTTATGACGGTGCCGCATCCTGAGAGCGATGAGACGGAGACGCTTGATCGTCTGGTAAACGACTATCTGCGTATCCGCGATCCGGATGCAAAGACCAATCGGGCGAGTCTCGGCGTGGTGCACCGGATCGACAAGGATACGAGCGGACTGGTCGTTTTTGCCCGGACGTTTCTGGCGAAGCGGGCTCTTTCCGAACAGTTTCGGGCTCACTCGATCGAACGGCGATATCTGGCAATCGTCCATGGGGAGCTCAAGGCTCAGAGCATTCGCACGCATCTTGTTCGAGAAACCGGGGATGGATTGCGAGGGTCGGCTCCGAAGGGAGCTACCAATAGCGAGGGCGAGGAACTTGGGCGTTTGGCGATCACGCATGTTGACGTCGTCGAGAGGCTCGCCGGAGCGACGCTTGTGAGCTGTCGGATTGAGACAGGGCGCACGCATCAGATTCGAATTCATTTAAGCGAGATCGGACATCCTATCGTTGGCGAGAAGGTTTATATTCGGGGATTCGAGGGGGAATTGATTCCGGCGAATCGGGCCATGCTGCATGCGGCGGAGCTTGGTTTCATCCATCCCGGAAGCGGCGAAGCAGTCTCTTGGCAAGAGGAGGCTTCGAAGGATTTCCAGCGCATTTATAAGTCGCTGAGACTCAAAACCTATTAAAAAACGAAAAAGCGGGTCTAGGAATCGCTTTTAAGCTCGCTGCTTGGGCAGAAATCAGCCTTGTGATGCTGCTTTGTGTAAGAGCGCCGTTTATTTTTCGGGAGCTCGAGGTGTTTTTCCGGTTTAGCGTCGCTGTTCGAATTACCCTTTTTATTCGAATACAGTGATGCTTAAGAAATCAAGATAATGGAAATATACGTAGGGAACATCTCCTTCGACGCCTCTGAAGGCGATTTACAAGACGCGTTCGAAGAATTCGGCGCCGTCTCTCAGCTCAAGATCATCACTGATCGCGAAACAGGCCGTTCACGCGGTTTTGCATTCGTAACTATGGACAACGCTGAAGAAGCGAACGCAGCGATCGAAGGCCTCAATGGTCGCGATATCGCAGGACGCGAACTTTCAGTTCGTGAAGCAACCCCTCGCGCTCCTCGCTCTGGTGGCGGTGGATTTGGCGGCGGCGGTCGTGGCCATGGCGGCGGCGGCGGCGGTGGTTACCGTGGCGGCAACGGCGGTGGCGGCGGCTACGGCGGCGGAGGTCGCGGTGGCGATCGTCGTGGCGGCGGCGGCGGCGGTTTCCGCGGACGCTAGTCCTAGTCTGGAACAGACAAAATTTTCGAAGGCTTCAGCCCGTTTGGGTTGAAGCCTTTTTCGTATCCGCAGGAATGCGCGGGCAGGGGTCGACGCGGTGCGTCAATCGCAGTAGATCTTCCGCAAGGTGGCGATCAGCGTCTCTATCTCTGGCGAGTCCAGCTTGTAGTAGATGGTCTGCTGTTCGCGGCGGGTGCTCACGATGCCTTGATCGCGAAGTTTCGCCAGGTGCTGGGAAAGAGCGGACTGACTAAGCTCGACCTCGTCCGATAGATCGTTGACGCAGACTTCTCCCATACCCAGGCGGCAAAGGATGGCCAGGCGCTTCGGATTGGCCATGGCCTTAAGAGTATCTACAGCCTCCATGAGGGAATCTATTTCTTGGTCTGTTGGCATGCGTTAATGATGCAAAAGGTTTAGTGTTGCGATAGTGTTTGGCAAGTAAATATTAGAGTTATCTAAAATAAGTACTTGCTAAATTAGAAAATACTAACTTAAACATTAGCCATGAACATTGATCGCATCGTTTTCGCATTTGGAGGAACGCTAGTCCTAGTCGGAGTGGCGCTTGGAATTTGGGTTCATCAATACTGGTTCATCCTGCCCGCGTTTGTGGGTCTGAACATGTTGCAGGCTTCGTTCACGGGGTTCTGTCCTTTGGCGATCATTCTCAAGAAACTGGGAATGAAGAGCGGTTGCGCGTTCGAGTAAGGATCAGCAGCGAGGATAGATGGGATGCTTCGATTCGTGGTAACGGTAGGGCTTGGGGTGGCGCTTGGGGCGGTTATGGGCTATTTTGGCCAATGTTCGTCCGGGACTTGTCCGCTGACGTCAACTTGGTGGCGTGGAGCGCTCTATGGTGGCGTACTCGGGCTGCTCTTCGCCCTTAGCAAGCCAAGCGTATAGATTTTTATGATACACTTAATTTTTAGAAGGCTCGTTTGGACGGTAGTTGTACTTGCAGGGACTGTCGTTATGCAGGCACAGCCTTGGACTTTGGGGCGAGCGATTGAGGTTGCTCTTGAAAACAGTCCAGACGGCCGCGTGGCTCAGGCCCGAATTGCAGGCGCCGAGGCAATGCTCGACGAAGCTAGATCTTATGGTCTTCCCCAAGTGTCATTGAAAAGTAGCTACACGCAAACGGATAGCCCAATGATGGCTTTCGGTTCTATACTCAATCAGCGGGCTTTTGACTTCGGTCTCGATTTTAACAATCCAGGCACGATCGATAATCTTAATGCCACTGCGACGGTCGGAATTAACTTATATTCCGGCGGGCAAGTATCGGCGGGTAAGCGAGCGGCTGAGGCCGGAGTGAGCGCTGCTGGTTTCGACGAAGCGGCGACGAGGCAGCAGCTTACGGCCCAGACGGTAAAGGCCTACCTCGACATTCGCAAGGCGGGTGAAGCGGTTTCGGCCGTGGATGCCGGCGTGAAGGCGTATGAGGCTGCGGTATCCAATGCTCGTCTGCGCTTCGATGCCGGACAGGTCCTTAAGTCGGACTTGCTCAGCCTAGAGGTCAAGCTCGCTCAAACGAAGGAGCAGCTCGTGGAGGTCCAGCACTTTCAGCGCTTGGCTCGCCGGGCATTCGCTTTTGTACTCGGGCTTCCAGCCAATGGAGCGGAGATCGAGTTGGTCGAGGAGGATGAAGCTTTGGATCGTATCGTGGAACCGGATACGCTCGACTACAGTGAACGGCCCGAGCTTCAGGCATTGAGGGAGCGGGAAGTCGCGGCAGAGCAGATGCGAGTCCTTGCATCGGGAGGTCGGAAGCCACGTGTGATGGGATTTGCCAGCTATCAGTATGACCATGGCTGGGAAACGACGGAGGGCGCCGATTCCTGGCTGGCGGGGGTTTCGGTGAACCTGGATGTTTTTAATGGTGGGAAATCCGAATCCAAAATAAGGCAGGCAGAAGCTCAGCTGTCCGAGCTTCGCGAATACATTAGAAAAGCGGAACTGGGTATTGGGCTAGAGGTGGAGCAGGCTCGGCTTGCCGTTGAATTAGCTAAAGACAGGGTTGCGGTAGCAGAACTCGCACTTGCTCAGGCAGAGGAAAGCGCGTCGTTGAGTCGATCACGGTTTAAGGAAGGCGCATTGCTTACGGCGGAGTTGATCGGTGTGGAGAGTCGATTGATGGAGGCACGGATGCGACGAGCAGTTGCTTTAGCGGACAAGACGATAGTCATTGCCCAGCTTCGCAAGGCGGTAGGTGTATCTCCACTACAAGACTGATTTTAAAAGTTAAGACTTTCGAAAGATGAAGAATCAATTTTACCAAAGAAGAGTGGCTGTTCTAGCCCTACTAGCAGGTATCGCATTGAGCGGTTGCTCGCGTAGCGACACTGGGACGGAGACGGCTTCTCGTCCGGCTTTGCCTGCAGTGGAAGTAAAAGTCGAAAAGGCGGTTGGGCAGGAGCTCCCGGCGTTAATTCACGTTACCGGAGTAGTTCGGGCCAGTGAGCGGGCTAGCATCGCTCCTAAGGTCATGGGGACTATCAGCGCCTTTCCGGTAGACTTGGGGCAAAGGGTAAAGTCGGGAGACTTGCTTGTGAAAATAGAGGCGGCGGAGATTAGCGCGAAGGTTTTGCAGGCGGAGGCTCAGCTAAAGCAGGCCAGTCGGGATCTTGCCCGCGAGGAATCGCTGCTGGAAAAGGGAGCTAGCACTTCTGAAATCGTGAAGAATCTTGCGGATCGAGTAACGATCATGACTGCGATGGTCGACGAGGCTCGAGTGATGCTAGGCTATACTGAGATACGGGCTCCTTTCGACGGCAGGGTTGCTCGAAAATTTTCTGAAGTTGGAAGTCTTTCCGCTCCGGGCATGCCATTGCTGGAGCTGGAGGGCGATGGGGATTTCGAAATAGAGGCAGGGGTGCCGGAATCGCTGATCGCGGGACTGGAAGTTGGGGCTGCCTTTCCCGTGCAGTTGCCGTCGAGCAAAGGTAGCTTCGAAGCAACATTGAAGGAAGTTTCTTCCGCGTTCGATTCGATCAGCCGTACGGTTACTGCTCGTTTCGCAATCCCTGCTGCAGTCGAGGCAAGGGCAGGGCAATACGCTCGGCTCACCTTGAGCGGGGAGTTCCGACCAGCGGTTCTCGCTCCCGTCGAATCCGTTTCGAAGTACGGACAAATGGAGCGCGTATTTGTGGTTGAGGGTGGAATCGCGAAGCTGCGTCTGGTGAAGACCGGAGCGGCTCGAGACGGGAATGTCGAAATCGTGTCAGGCTTGACTGCTGGAGAGACTGTGGTCCTCGATCCGCCTGTCTCGCTTCGAGATGGCCAGCCATTGAAACTCTAAGAGATTCAAAAAAATGGATACGAACAATCAGGGATTCGCAGGCAGGCTTGCCGCAATGTTCATCGAGTCGAAGCTCACGCCTTTAGCGGTGGCGGCTTCCTTATTGCTCGGACTATTTGCGGTATTGATGCTCCCTCGCGAAGAGGAGCCGCAGATCAAGGTTCCGATGATAGACGTCATGGTTGGGATGCCAGGGGCGACCGCTGCGGAGGTAGAGAATCGAGTCACGCGCCCGATGGAGCAGCTGCTTTGGGAAATTCCGGATGTCGAGTATTTGTACTCCACCTCTAGTCCAGGCGGCGCGATGGTGATCGTTCGATTCGTGGTGGGGACGGATTTAGAAACTGCGCTCGTGCGGTTGAATCAGAAATTGCAGACGAATTTTGACCGGATCCCGCAAGGCGTGACGCCTCCGTTGGTGAAGCCTCGAGGGATAGACGACGTGCCGGTGCTTGCTCTGACTTTTCACAGCAAAGTTTACGATCACCTGATACTTCGCCGCATCGCGGCTCAGGTGCAGGATGAGGTGAAGTCGATTTCGAAGGTGGCGGAGACGACACTGATCGGGGGAACGAAACGGCAGATCAAGGTGCAGCTCGATCCGCAGGCCTTGGCTTCGCGGAATCTGTCGGCCTCCTACCTTTTGCCGATGCTTCAGCAATCAAACGTGCAGGCACATGCCGGAGCTCTGACGAGCGCGAACAGCGAAACCCTTCTGCAGACGGGCAAGTTTTTCGAGAACGCGGAAGATGTGGGTAATGTGGTGGTCGGCGTATTTGAGGGTCGTCCGATTTATTTGCGCGATGTAGCGACGATTCTCGATGAGGCGGAAGAGCCTGACAATTATGTTCTGTATGGTTCTAAGGTGGCAGACGAGCAAGCGGCCGTTACCTTGAGTCTAGCCAAGCGGGCGGGGTCCAGCGCGGTCGATGTTGTTGAAGACGTTATCAAGAAAGTGGATACGCTCAAAGGCGTGGTTATTCCTTCTGATGTCGAGATCTCGGTGACTCGAGACTATGGCGCGACCGCTAGCGAAAAGTCCAACGAGCTGCTTTTGCACATGGGAATCGCCGTTTTCGGCGTAGCTGTGTTGATACTGCTTTTCCTAGGTTGGCGTGAGTCACTGGTCGTGATGCTGGCAATCCCGGTGACGCTCGGTCTGACCCTGTTGATATTCTTTCTTTATGGATACACGCTCAACCGCATCACGCTATTCGCCTTGATCTTCTCGATCGGCATACTGGTCGACGATGCGATTGTGGTTGTTGAGAATATCGTTCGCCACATCGGGCTTAAGAATCCGCAACGCAAGGGACTCACTCAGATCGCGATAGAAGCGGTGGACGAGGTCGGGAATCCGACGATCCTGGCGACTTTGGCGGTAATCGCAGCGGTGTTGCCAATGGCTTTTGTAAGCGGGCTCATGGGTCCTTACATGCGGCCTATTCCAGTTGGTTCGAGCGCGGCTATGCTGTTTTCGCTGTTGGTTGCATTTGTGGTAACGCCGTGGGCGGCATTGAAAGCTCTCAAGGGGCATCATTCCTCGAAAGAAAAGGGTCACGCCAAGCAGTATGTGGATGCGCCGATCCGAGAAGAGGAAGAGGATGCGGACGCAATCGCTAGCAACTGGTTCACGCGGCTGTATATGGGGATCATGCATCCAATGTTGGAGCACCGCTCGCTGCGTTGGGGGTTCTTGCTGGTCATCTCACTGTTGACCGTAGGTTCAATGGCGCTTGTTGGCATCGGAGGGGTTAAGGTGAAGATGCTGCCGTTCGACAACAAGTCGGAGTTTCAGGTGATTTTGAATACGCCCGAGGGAACGACTTTAGAGGAGACAACGCGGATTGCCCGCGAGATGGCGGCAAGCTTTCGCGACGAGCCAGAAGTGTTGGACTATCAGGTATACGCCGGCACGGCCTCGCCTTTTAATTTCAATGGGCTGGTGCGTCACTACTTCATGCGTCGGGGCTCGAATGTCGCGGATATACAGGTTAACTTGCTGCCGAAGCACGATCGAGACGCCCAGAGCCATGATATTGCGAAGCGTATCCGTCCACGCCTTACGGAAATCGCCGATAGGTATGGAGCAGTGGTCGCGGTCGCGGAAGTTCCGCCAGGTCCGCCGGTATTGCAAACTCTGGTTGCGGAGATCTATGGACCGGATGAGGAGGCTCGCCTGAAACTAGCGGAAGCGGTGCGGGAGGTTTTCCGCAATACCGATGGAGTCGTCGATATCGACTGGTACGTCGAGGAACAGCAGCCCAAGACGGTATTTAAGATCGACGAGGAAAAGGCGGCGCTCCATGGGATCACTGAGGCGGCGATAGCGCGAGCGATACAGATTGGATCGCTTGGATTTCCAGTCGGCTTGGCGCATGACGCCGATGAACGCGAGGATGTGAACGTATTGCTCGAACTGCCACGTTCTTCACGTTCTCACGCTCAAGATCTGTTGGCGTTGCCGGTGCGTTCTGAGATGAATCCGCAGGCTCCGCTGGTGCCTCTGCGTGAGCTTGTGACAGTCGAAGAATCAGTAGGCGAACGGAACATTTATCACAAAAACCTGATGAACGTGACTTATGTTACCGCCGATGTGGCAGGGGTGATCGAGAGTCCTGTTTACGCGATTCTCAAGATGAACAAAGACTTGAAGAAACTACTGGGAAAAGACTTTGGTGGCACTGCCGAAGGGGTGAAAATCTATAACGCGTCGATGCCCTTCAGTGATGCGGAGCCTTCGATGAAGTGGGACGGCGAGTGGCAGGTGACGATAGAGGTGTTTCGCGATCTTGGTTTAGCGTTCGGTGCGGTATTAATCATAATCTACATGTTGATGGTTGGTTGGTTTAAGAGTTATGCGACTCCCCTGATCGTGATGACGGTTATTCCGTTTTCGTTAGTTGGAATATTGCCTGGGCATTGGGGACTGGGGGCCTTTTTCACCGCTGCCTCAATGATCGGATTTATGGCCGGAGCAGGTATTGTCGTTCGCAACTCTATAATTTTGGTAGACTTCATCGAGTTAAGGCTGAGTCACGGTCGGACCTTGAAGGAAGCCTGTGTCGAGTCGGGAGCAGTACGATTCAGGCCGATGATGCTAACTGCGCTTGCGGTAGTTGTAGGTGGAATCGTGATACTGGCGGATCCGATTTTTCAGGGACTTGCGATATCGCTGCTATTTGGTGCAATCGCCTCGCTGTTGATCAGTCCGCTGGCAGTGCCATTGATCTATTATATGAGCCACGCTAAGAGAGGTGATTAGCTGAAGAGTCTTTATGGGTTCGTTTTCATAGCACGAGGCCGTCCTTTTGATTAGGGCGGCCTTTTTTGTCGCTAGAAATCGTAAAAAATCAGGGAACCCCCGTTTTATGATTGCACTAGTGTGCATCTTAATGAGACAAGAAATCAAGGCGGAGAGAAGCTGACGGAACAGCCTCTGCCTCGTAACCCCTAACGTCTTACGCCCGTGAAAGCAATTGAGCTAGAGAGAGAGCAGAGAGTATCAGAAGCGCACCGTGTCGCGAAAACCGCTAGCGGCCAGTTTGTAGAGCGAGATGGCGAGGTCTTTTACGCGATAGATGACGTGGACGGGATGCCTCCCTTTCTGGTGAATTTGGTGAGCTCTTTCGACCATTGGATGTTTGTAGCCAGCAATGGTGCGGTAACAGCCGGCCGGAAGGATCCGGACAACGCCTTGTTTCCCTATGTGACTCAGGACAAGCTCTTTGATTCCGCGAATGTGACTGGTAATCTGACGCTCGTCTGGGTCGCGGATGAACGCAGATCCTGGCTGTGGCAGCCGTTTTCGCTTGGAGAGACACGAGGGGAAGCAAAGCGGACGCTGTACAAAAACGTGCTTGGCACCAAGATTGTCTTCGAGGAAAGCCTTGTCGATACGGGGATTACTTTCCGCTATCAGTGGAGTTTCAGCGCAGAGTTTGGGGTGGTTCGAAAGTCTGAGCTAGTAAATGAAGGCAAAGGAAAACTGCGTATCCGAATTTTGGATGGTTTGCAGAATCTTTTGCCCTACGGACTGGATCAAACCTTCGTAAATCAATTCAGCAATTTGGCTGACGCGTACAAGAAAAGCGAGTTGCTCGAAAAAGAGCAGCTAGGAATCTATTATCTCAGCTCTATCCCAACAGACCGAGCGGAACCCAGCGAAGGCCTGAAGGCGACGATCGCCTGGTCGCCGGAAGAGGGTGTCGAGTCGGTGCTTTTGTGCAGTGAGCAAGTAGACCGCTTCAAGCGCGGGGAAAGCTTGGAGAGGGAAACGGACCGGAGAGGGCGGCGGTGTTCCTATTTGTTGGAAAAGCGCTTTGAGCTTGAGAGCGGAAGCAAGCGAAACTGGCATATCGTGGCGGACATCAATCAAGATGCGGTGGCGATAGAGGCATTGCGTGAAAAGTTGAATACAGGTTTGGGTATAGAGGAGAGAATAGCTGAAGAAGTGCAGCGCAACTCCGACGAGCTTCGCAGGAAGATTGCTGCGGCGGACGGACTGCAGTCCAGCGAACACTTGATGCGCGACGTGAGGCATCAGTCGAACGCCTTGTTTAACATCATGCGCGGGGGCGTTTTCAATGATGCCTATCGGATTGAATTGAGCGATTTTCGCTCTTACTTGAAGGCGGCGAATCGCGGTCTACTAAAATTGGTTGATGAGGGACTCAAAGGTCTAGAAGGAACGGTTGCGCGAGCTGAGTTGATTGACTGGGTAGACGAGAGGGGCGACAGCGATCTCTCTCGCCTCGCTCGCGAGTACCTGCCGTTGACATTTAGCCGTAGACATGGAGATCCAAGCCGCCCGTGGAATCGATTCTCGATTGAGACCCAGGACGAAGAAGGAAACCCCGTGCTCGCTTACCAAGGGAATTGGCGCGACATTTTTCAGAACTGGGAGCCGCTCGGGTATTCGTTTCCCGAATACTTGGAAGGCATGGTTGGCCGTTTCCTAAATGCCTCGACAGCAGATGGCTACAATCCTTATCGGCTCGCTCGGGTAGGATTTGACTGGGAAACAATCGAACCTGACGAACCGTGGTCGAACATTGGGTACTGGGGCGATCACCAGATCGTTTACTTGCTTAAGCTCCTTGAAGCGCAAGAACGTTTTTATCCCGGGGCTCTATCGAGTGGTTTAGGCGAAAGACGCTACGTGTATGCGCACGTTCCCTACAGAATTTTGGGATTTGAGGAGGTGCTTGCCAGTCCGAGATCCTCTGTGGTGTACGATGATGACGCCGCGGATACATTGATTGAACGTTCCTCCCGAACCGGGGAAGACGGCAAGCTGCTCCACTCGAAGGATGGCGAAATCGTTCGCGCATCTTTGATTGAGAAGCTTCTTGTTCCACTGCTGGCAAAGCTTTCGAACTTCGTACCCGGAGGCGGAATTTGGATGAATACCCAGCGTCCAGAATGGAACGATGCGAACAACGCCCTCGTAGGTTATGGTGTTTCAGTGGTTACGCTTTGCTATACGCATCGCTACATCGATTTTCTGATACGGATCTTGGAGGACGCCGATCCTGATAGTGATCACTCAATGGATCAAATGATCGTGAAGCAAATGCTCGAGCAGGCGGCTTGCTTTGACGAGATTTCGGACAAGTTGGAGAGCGGCTTCGATGGAAAGTCTAGATTCTCGATGATGAGGAGTCTTGGAATGTCAGCGACCGCTTACCGCGAGGAGCTCTATGAAGGAGGGCTTGGCGCCAAACTTCAGAAATGTTCGAACAAGTCGGTTTTGGATTATCTGAAGCTAGCGAAAGGGCATATTGCTGCTTCGATCGAATCGAATCGCCGCGATGACCCTTTGTATCACTCCTACAATCTCTTGAAGATCGACGTTCCGAATCGGTCAGTAGAATTGGATCGTTTGCCCGTAATGCTGGAAGGGCAGGTCGCAGCTTTAAGCTCAGGGTGCATCGGCGCTGAAGACGCGATGGGGCTGATCGAGGGGCTCCCCGCGAGTCAACTTTACCGGGAAGATGTGAACAGCTACACGCTTTATCCTGACAAGCAGTTGCCGCGTTTTCTTGAGAAGAACCGAGTAGACGCGACAGGGGTTAAGAAGCTCGCGTTTCTCTTGGACATGATTGAACGGGGAGATAGCAGGATAATAGCTCAAGATGCGCAGGGAAACTATCGTTTCAACGGCTCGCTCAAGAATAGCGGCGATTTGATTAAGGTCATAGACTGTATTCAGAAAGACGGCACGTTTGAACTTACCGAGACGGAAAGAGCAGGTTGCGTCGAATTGTTCGAGGAATGCTTCGACCACAGGCGCTTCCTTGGTCGTTCCGGAACCTTTTTCGCTTATGAAGGGTTGGGGAGCATCTATTGGCACATGGTTTCCAAGCTTGTGTTGGCAATTCAGGAAAACGCTTTCGCCGTATTCGAGGCGAAGGGTGATGAAGCGGCGTTTCGCTCTTTGAAGGATTCGTATTTCTCCGCCTTGGCTGGACTTGGCCTTGATAAGACGCCTGCTCAGTATGGAGCGTTTCCATTGGATGCGTATTCGCACACGCCGCAGCACGCAGGAGCTCAGCAGCCGGGAATGACCGGGCAGGTCAAGGAGGATCTGTTAAGTCGCTGGGCCGAGCTCGGCTTATATGTCGAATCGGGAAGGATTCTTTTGCGGCCCGCTCTGTTGCTTGAGGACGAGCTGCTGAAAACGTCGCGAGAATTTAGATACACAAGCGTGTCGGGTGAGGATAGATCAGTTCAGCTAAAGGCTGGCGAGCTGGCGTTTACATTCTGCCAGACCCTAATCGTGCTGAAGAAAGCAGGAGCTGTTGGAACGCGTGTTCTTTTTGAGGATGGTTCGTGTTTCGAGCGGGAGGAGCTTTCCTTGTCGCCTGAGGAGAGCGGCGAAGTTTTCAAACGGTCTGGTCGCGTGAAGCAGATTGAGTTCATGGTTGGTTAGTGAACTCGCCCGCCTTTGAATTGTAGTGGACAAGGCGGGCGAGTTTGGGTGTGTTGTGCGTATCGCTCCAGCTCATGGCTTCATGGTCTGGTTTCGGTAACTCAACACTGCGCACTGCTATGATCATTCTTATCGTTATCCTCGCCTTGATTCTCGTAGTGGGAATCTCGATATACAATGGACTGGTTGGAAAGAAAAACCAGGTTGAGAATGCGTTTGCTGGCATGGACGCCATGCTAAAGAAACGTTACGACTTGATTCCGAATTTGGTAGCCACCGTGAAGCAATACGCTTCGCACGAGGAAGGGACTTTGACAAAGGTGACGGAGCTTCGAACGAAGGCATTGGCAGGCGGTCTGTCGACGGACGAGCGGATCGACTTGGACAATCAGATTTCCAAGGCCGTGGGAGGCATAATGGTGGCGGTGGAAAATTATCCAGAACTGAAGGCGAACGAGAATTTCCTGCAGTTGCAACGCTCGCTCAATGAAGTCGAGGAGCAGATTTCGGCTTCGCGTCGTTCCTATAATGCGTCGGTGACCAGCTATAACAACGCGGTCGAGATGTTTCCGTCCAGCGTGGTAGCCGGGATGATGAACTACAAGCGTCGCCAGGTTTTCGAAATACCGGAGATGGAGCGCGAAAACGTGGATGTAGGGAAGCTCTTCGGGAATTGAGTTTGCGGAACGTGGTTTTGACCAACTTCGAGGTTTATGAGCGACTCGGAATCGGCGGATACATTTGAGGCGAAGATCGCCCCGGTGCTCGAACGTTTTGAGACGCGGCGGCGGGAGACGATTCGAAAGGCTAAACTCAGTATCGCTGTCATTGCAGCGATTGCGTTTCTGGTCGCTTTATTGGTGGGAGCGAATGCGGGAGCGCAAGCCGCTCTTTTCGCGGTGATTGGCGGAGCTGTGATTGGGTTCATCGCCTTTGGGGCGATAACGAATCCGTTTAAGAAGGCCTTTAAGCAGGAGGTCTTGGGGGCCGTGGTTTCAACTTATGACGAGAGTTTTCGTTACCAAGCTACAAGCGGCATTTCGAGGGGGGCGTTTAAGGCGAGCGAACTTTTCAAGAAAGGGATAGATCGCTATCGAGCAGAGGACTACGTGAGCGGTTTGTGGGAAAAGACGGAGTTTGAGTTTTCGGAAGTCCACGCGGAGTACAAGACGACTAGCGGCAGCGGAAAGAACCGAAGGACGCAGTGGCATACGATATTCAAGGGCATCTTCTTTATCGCCGATTTTCATAAGGAGTTCCGGACGCGCACGATTGTGCTGCCGGATACAGCCGAAAAGGTCTTTGGGTTTCTCGGGCGGAAGCTTCAGGACTGGAATTTTGCCAGACCGGATGTCGTGCGGCTGGAGGATCCTGACTTTGAGCGAGAGTTCTGCGTGTATGCGGATGATCAAGTGGAAGCTCGGTACATTCTCTCTCCTAGTTTGATGCAGAGAATTCTTCGGCTTAAGCGAAAGTTCGGCGACAAGGTTTTCTTGTCCTTTCTTCACTCGAAGGTGTATATCGCCCTGAGCAGCTCGAAGAATTGTTTTGAGCCGAAGATGTTCGAGCCTGTTGATATGTCATTGATCGACGAATACAAGGAGGACTTGGATTTGATCGTTGGAATTGTCGACGATCTAAACCTGAACACTCGAGTTTGGACTAAGGAGTAGCGGGACGTAGCTTAGGACTTCGGAAGTGTGGCTGTAAAAACAAGGAAGGGTTCGCCGTCGCTGGTTCTTCTAAATTGATCTTGTAGTATAAAGCCCGCTTTTTCGCATGCTTTCTGGGCCCGTGTGTTGAATGCAGCTACCGTGACTCGAAAGCGATTGGTAGAATAGCGCGCTAAGCCAAAGAGGAGGCCTTGCCTGATCCATTCTGTGCCATGGCCAAGTCCAGTCAGGCTTGGTCTCAAGCCGCCACCGGTGTCGAGATAGTCGTTGTCGTAAGTGCCTCCGTTGACGCGAGCGTCGAATCCGAAGGAGCGAAAGCCAAGGAGCTCGCCCTTGTGTTCGGCTGCGAAGAATTGGTTTTGAGGATCAGTCAGGTCGCGAATTGTTTCGCTCCTATTTTCCTTTTCGTATCCGTAAACCTCGTACGGCGTCTGGTAGGACCAGCCGGCGATTTCCTCGGCGTATTCGCGGTCCATGGCCACGAATGAGAACTTCATTTGGAAGGTTCCTCTACCAAGGTTGAGGAAGAGAGCGTTTCGTTTTTCTGATTGGGCACGCGTGAGTGTTTATTTCGGCTTTTTCTCCATCGGAAGATCGGCGGCCTGCCATGCCCCGATGCCGCCGACGAGATTGACCAGGTCCTTGTAACCTTTTTCGTCAAGGAGCTTGGCTGCTTTACTGCTGCGATTTCCAGAGCGGCAGTAGAGGAGGAGCTTCTTGTCCTTAGGAAGCTCCGCGAGCTTGGCGCTGAGCTCCTTCGAAAAGAAGTCGATTTCAAGAGCGTTTGGTATTTTGCCCTGAGCTATTTCGTTCGGCGTGCGAAAATCTATCAGCAGCGTGTCTTCCGCCTCGATGAGTTTGGCGAAGCGGGAGGCATTTGCCTGTTCTGTTTCGGCATTGGCCAGGCAGGTTAAGAGCAGACTGGCGATGGCGATGGCTAGGTTTCTCATATATTGTAAGTGGTTGAATTCGGATCGCATTTTTTTAGGCCACTTCATCCAGCCGAGAATAGAAATCGAGTTAGATGAGGCTTGGGCGAGTAAGGCTGCTTGGCTTTTGGAACCCTTCGGCAGTTCACGGTTCCGTTCCAATTGGCGTTTTCGGTAGCGAGCCAGAATCGGTTTCGCAAGTTGATTAGAGTCGGATTCATTCGCCCTGATGAAAGTAACAGAATAGTGGTCGGGGTATACCTTGGGTCCTTTGTTGAAAGCTAGCTAGTGGACCTCTTGCGACGTTCCGATGGTAGACCAGAATTGGCTTCGCCACTGAAGGCTCCTTGGTTGAGGGAATAGGGGCAGCGAATCGGCTAGTCGGTCGGGAATGCGTTCGTAACGGACAACCTCGATCATCGGGGTGCCAGGCGTGGAATTCGAGAAACTGCCGCTATAGCTTATGACGAGAATGGGTCGCATGGCTTGGTGAAGCGGCGGATTTAGAGCAGGTTCCTTAGCGAGAGCCCCCAAAGTCGCCGTAGCGAGTGGGCGAGCGATCCGGCTCTTTCTGAAGGTTTTCAGCAGGAGCGCCTACTTGATGCGCTTAACTGGGCAGGATTGATTGTAGCCCTTGAAGCGAATGCGGTAGCCTCCCATGCTCTTGTAGACAGTCACCTCGGGGCTTTCGCTAGGAGTGTACTTCTGCTTCTCATCGATGCGCTGTTGCCAGACTTGACCGTTTTCCAAAGTGAAAATCGTGCTGCCTTGCCAGCCGGTGAACCTGCCGACGAGGCGGGATTCGATTTTTTTGGGAGCTCTTGTCGTATCGATTGCGACTTGTTCCTTGCCCAGCAAGTCGTCGGCAGTGGCTGTTTTAACGGCTGGCGGCGGGTTTGGCACGGTTTGCTGATATTCGGCAGGTGGAGCTGCGGGCTTGTCGGCTTGCCGCTCCAGTAGCTCGTTGAGCAGACTAAGCTCCTCGGCAGTGAGTTTGCTCAGTCCGGCGGCGACAAATTCTTCTTCCGATAGGCCATCGGTAAATGCCTTCGGATAGGCGAAGGACGCGGAAAGAGCGATTACGGCGACGAGTAGGAGCTTGGCGAGTTTCATAGGATTTGGAGCTTGGTCACCGCAGCTAAGCGTGTGAAGCGTGTTTTCGAGGAAAGTTCACTATTCCTTCGATTCGCTTTTGCGTCATTTTTTTAGACGAAGGCTAGCGGGTGTGACGTATTGGAGTTAAATATTGCTCGAGACTGGATGATTTGAACGAGACGACCTTACAAGATTGGGAAGCGCTTTACGAGGAGTGCTCAGGAAAAATGCTGCTTTTCGCTAAACAGTTTGTTGGATGCGCGGCCACCGCTGAGGATGTGGTCCACGATGGATTCTTGCGTTTCTGGAAGAGTAAGTCGGTTCACGCGGAGGAGAAATTGGAGTCCCACCTGTATGGCTGCGTGCGCTGGGCGGCTTTGGACTATCTGAGACGGTCGAAGCGAGCTCGCAAACGTGAGGAAAGCTACAGCGCCGACGAGTCCGTGATGAGGAGCAAGAGAAGTTTCGTCAGCGAAGTGGAGAGTGAGGAGACGACTGAAATCGTGGAAGCGGCGCTTGCTGAATTGCCGAGCGAGCAGAGGGAAGTGGTCGTGCTTAAGCTCTGGGTGGGCCTGACTCTTCAGGAAATTGGGGACGCTCTGGAAATATCGCCTAACACGGCGGCGTCTCGCTATCGCTACGCGCTCGCAGCGCTGAGGCGTCAAATGAGGATTTTTGATTATGCGGAAGGAAAATAATGATTTTGAGAAACGCTTGATGGCTCTTGAGCCAAAGCGGCCGAGCGCGGGCTTGAAAGCTCGACTGGAAGCGGCGTTGGCAGAGGAAGCTCCAGCGAAAAGGACGACGCCTAAAGCGGGCGGCGTGTCGCGCGGCAAGGTGATTTGGGGAACGACTTTTACGGCTTTGGTCTCAGCAATGGCGGCGGCTTGGGCGGTGCTCCTGGTACTGGATTATCGCGCTGAGCCGCCGCGAATGGGAGGAGAGCTTGGAGTGAGCGCTGTTGCGAACGACAGCGAGGAGGCGCTTTTCGAAGTTGGAGCGCGTCCTATCGAGCAGTACGCGACTTTGGTGGGAGCGGAGCCAAGTCCGGTCTATTATTTGGAGGACGGAAGTCCTGTGCAGAGAGTGCAGCTCCAATTTCTGGATACGGAAATTTGGGAGTTGGATGATAGTGACGAGAGGATCACGGTGAGCTCTATGCGAAACGAGATTCGAGTGATTCCAGTGCAGTCTTTTTAGCAGTTTAAGAATATAACCAAAAATATATTACAAAAAATGAAAAGAAGCAATTTGATGAAAAGTTTAGGAGCGGGCATTGCTGTTTTGGCGAGCCTATTGTCGGTCGTTCCTGCATGGGCGGGCGACGATGAAATGATGGAAGGCGAGGAGCGCGCGTTTCTAGGAGTTTACGTAGAGGCTGTTTCGTCGGTGGTGAGCTCCCAGCTTGGCCTCGACGAGGGAGTAGGCGTAGTTGTGGAGGGCATTGTCGACGATAGTCCCGCGAAAAAGGCGGAGCTAAAGAAGAATGACATTCTCTTGAAGTTCGACGATCAGATCTTGATTGGCACTAAGCAAATAGTGGTTCTGGTGCGTAGAAGCGAAATTGGAAGCGAGCACGAGCTAACGCTATTGCGCGGGGGTAAGGAGCAGGTTGTGAAAGTGACAATCGAGGGAAAGATAGTGACAAAGAAGAAAAAGCACGAAGAGCACGGTCAGTTCTTTGATATGCCAATGGCTCCCGGCGCGCCGATGGCTCCTAGGCCGCACATAAGCGCGATGAACGCCTTAACTGATTCTGAAGATTTCGAGACGAATGTCATGATTTGGAAGAGCGACGACGAGGTTGATTTCACGCGAAGAATGGAAATGAACGAGGAAATGGAAACCTTGATGCAGCGTGTGAACTCTTTCCGGGGGCAGTCAGACGCGGTCCCGATGCCGACCTTTATTTTTCAAGGAGAGGATCATGTATTCGAATTTTCTGACGGAAGCGGTCAGAACTATACCATTATCGACAAGAATGGAGAGCGTACGCTCAGAATCGTAGACGAATCCGGAAAGGAAATTTATGCTGGATCTCTTGACGAAGCTGCGCTGAAGAACCTGCCGGATTCGGTGAAAGACAAGCTCCCTAAGATTCAGAAGATCGTGAAGGTACGCCCGGATTCCATGACCTGGAGCAGCCGAAGTGACGAAGAGGTTTTTTAGGAAAATGGAAGGACTATTGCCGCCAGTCTGGGAAAAACCTGTTGAGCGCTAGGAACGCAAGCGCCGAAGGATCGCCGCCGCGTTTCCCTAATCGCGTCCTACGCCAGCTGTTCTAGCAGTTGGCGAGTGTTAGACTTTAGATCCTCCGCGCTGATTTCTCCGCTGTCGACTTTGGCAAGCAAGGCCTTTTGGCTTTCGTAGTCCTTGTTGACGATTCCGGCGTGGCTTTGAAGCATGCGCCAAGCCTTACGGCGTTCGACATTGAAGAGCACCATTTGACGAGACATCTTCATGGGAATATGTCTTCCGTTGCCCGCGTCGAAAATGATATAGACGCCGAAATCCGGAATGTACGAACTCCTCTTAGGATCGGTGTAGCGACGATATACGATGTCTTGCTGCGTAACTCGTAGAAGCACGTCCTCAAGGTGCTGCATACGTTCTATCTCTTCTGTATTCGCTTTTTTGATATGCTGGCGGAAACGAGCTTCCGTGCAGCACCAGTGAGCGATGGTGAAGGCATAGCTTTCTTTGGTCTCGCTGTATTTGGCCTGCCACCAGTCGCGATCCAGGTTTTTGTTGCCTTTTAGGCTGAGGGCTTCGGGGTAAGATTCCCCGAGTTGCGGATTGAATACGAATTCTGGCAGGCAGCGGCTCTCGCGAGCGATCGTCGCCTGATGCGTAGCCATATTATCGGCGACGCCGTGTTCGGGCTGGCAAGTGGTGTAACACTGGAAGAAGGCGGTACCGCGATACTGCAAGCCGTCGAGCAGCGCGGTATATAGCTTAGCGGAATCAGCCATGGACACCTGAGCGAGATAGGGAGAGCCATGTCCGTTGAGGAAGCATTCGGCGATGTTTTTCATTTCGCTTAGCTTACCTTGGGATGCGGCTCCGGCTTGATTCATGTCGAAGCCGCCAGTCATGGGGCTATGGTCCGAATTTTGACCTCCAGTATTTGAATACACCTGAGTGTCGAGCATGAGCAGCTTAACGTTCGGGCGGTTTTGAAGAATAACTTTTGAAACATTCTGGAAGCCAATGTCGCCCATGCCGCCATCGCCACCGACACACCAGACCTTGGGAAGCTCCTTGATTTCCTGATCGGTCATGAGGGCGTCGGTAAAGTGCGTGTAGCCGAAGTAGGTGGTTTCGTCGAGGGCGTCGCCTTGTACGAGGTGGTCGATAAGGCGCTCCGGAACGATGGATTTGCGGGCGTTGTCCACCATGAAGCTTTCGCCCATCATCCATGTTATGGTGGCTCCGTCCTGGAAGAGGGAGTTGAGCCATGGGTAAGGGTGGGGGTTGTTGGGTGGGGTGGAGCCGTAAACGGTATTGCACCCGGTATGCGCGCCCATGGCCATGACTGACATGCCATTCGCTAGGCGTCCATCGATAGCCTGAAGATTCTTATGGTTGAAGATATCCTTTTCCAGAATCGCGCAAATTGCGTCAATGGATTCGGTATCCGAAATCTCACCACGCTCTGCGAGCCTCAAGTTGGTGTCCTCGGTCGAGTCGCCGCCGAGTCCCATGATAATGTGAGCGACCATGCGTTTCCAGGTGGCGTAGCTTTTCGGGTCCTCGGTTGCCAGTTTTTCGAGGTAGGCGCCGCCTTCGTTTTTGAGGGTGCTCAGCTTTTGGGAGAGGCGGTCTGCCTTCTTGTGATATATGGGACGCATGTATGCCTCAGTCACGGAAGCGAGGGCGTGCAGGACGGGTTTTTCTCCGCAACCGGCGCAGGCTCCGTCGCCGGAGACGAGGGCGTCGTAGTTGCGGTTCACCATCATGTGGTTTCGCCATGCTGCTGGACGTGATTCCTCAGGCGTTTCGTCCTTGTAGAGTCCGAGGTATTTTTGGTCCGTTCCGGGCAGGAGTCTGAGAAACTCGGTGGCGGAGAGAATCTCTGCGTTGTACTCTTCGGTGTCTTCGACCATGCGCAGGGCGTCGTGGTCGCCGCATTCTTCGACGCAGAGACCACAGCCTTTACAGAGGTCGGATACGAAGATGGAGAAGATGCCTCCCATGCCCTTTTCCTTGCGTTCGAGCGATAAGAAGACGGCTGGAACCTTTAGGTAGGAGAGGGGGAGGATTTCGAGGATAGCATCCAGTTCGTCGGCTGCAGCTTCGGATACCTTCTCATCTTGTCTTACGATTTCCATGACAAGCTCGTGCACGGATTCGCCCTCCTTTTTCTTGGCGTTCTCCTTCATGCGGTCGCGAATCGCATCGTCGACATTGGGAATGGCGGCGGCGATTAAGGCGCGTTGAGCGGGATCGCGGACGTAGTTGTCCACTGCGGTTTTCAAGATGGTCTGCAGATCTTGAGCGGTGTTTGGCAAGGCGGTGTCTGGACAAGAGGTGATGCACTCCATGCACTGCGTGCAGTTTTCAGCGTAGTATCTGGGCGTCTCGCGACGGGCACCGTATTTTGAGGAAGTGGAGCCAGTGGCGGATGCCATGACCCCCACTGCGGACAGGGGGGATGCAGGCTGATCGTAGCCGTGGCCAGACCGATATTCCTTATCGAAGGCTTCTTGGCGGTACATAGGGGTGCCCGCCTGCTGTTCTTCATGAGGTGTGCATCCGCATGCGCCACCGCAGTCGGTGTTGGGCAGCAGCATTTCACCGCGCATGGCGGAAAGATCGGGGGCGTCCATCGGACCGTAGGGAACCTCGATGATTTGGCACGCTCCCTCGGTCATGACTTCCATGTTCGAATCGACGACGGCTTCGCCGAACTTTCCGAACTTCTTTTGGTACTGAGCTCGGACCACTTCGGTGAAATGATCTTCGTGGATATCGAAAGTTTTGAGGAATGGCGAAACTTTGAAGAAGGCGCCGAGGAAGGAGTTGCCCTGCATGCGGAGCTGAAGCTCGGGGCGATCGGTGGCCTTTTTGGCGATATTGAAACCAGGCAGGATGAAAAGTTTGATTTTCTTATCGATGATTTGCTGGCGGTACTTCTGGGGAATGCGCTGCCACGCCTTGGCAGGGGATTCGGAGGACTCCCAGACGAAAGAGCCGCCTTCGACGAGGCCTTCGATCGGGTTGATATGGGTGAAGGCCTTCGGATCGCAGCAGAGGACGACGTTGACATGCTTGAGATCGCAATTAACGCGAACGCGCTCGGGCGCGGCCGTCAGGAAGTATTCTGTGGGCGAACCCTTTTTCTCGGAGCCGTACTTGGGATTGGCCGATACGTGGACGACTTCCTTGGGGTTGCCATCTTCGTCAACGGCGTTGTCGCGTTGGGCGACGTAGGTGCCAAGGTCGCCGATAATTTCGGCGAGGTTCTTGCCGGTGGTGATCATGCCCCAACCACCTATAGAATGGAGTCGGACTGCGATAGCGTCCTTTGGGAGGAGCGATGGCGTTTCGTCCGCGCAAACTGAATACGGATGATCGACTCCCAAATTAAAGAAAGTCACCCCGTCGCTAGCGGTCTTGCCGTCCTGGCGAGCTCGTCCCTCGGCCACGAATTCGTAGGCTCCGATGATGTGCTCTGGCCGGAAGTCGCGCGAGCCGAGTCCGTAGACGCCTGAGTAATTGCGTGGAACCTCGCTTTGCTCGATAGTGGGGAGTCCGTCGCGGTGGGCGAAGCCAGGGTGAATATAGCTCTTGGTGAGCGCGGCGCGAACTTCGCGGGCGAGCGGATTGTCTCCTGCGAGCGGCTCGTCGGTACGCTCGAGGATGATGGTGGCCTTTTTGCCTTTGAGCGCGTTTACGATGGCTGCTTGGGGGAAGGGGCGCAGGACGTTGACGTGGACCGAGCCCACTTTGACGCCACGGGTTTCGCGCAGGTAGTCGACGGCTGCCTCGATGTTTTCCGCTGCGGAGCCGAGGGTGACGAAGGTGACTTCGGCGTCGTCGTTGCGATATTCGCTAACGAGATTGTAGTAGCGGCCGGTGAGATTTCCAAATTCGTTGTAGGCCTCTTCGATGAAGCCGAGGATCGGTTCGACGAAGTTGTTTCGTCGAGCGACGATGCCGTTCATGTAATGTTCCTGGTTCTGAACCGGACCGATGAGGGCTGGATCGGCCAGGTCGATCACTTTCGGAATGCGGCGACGGGTCGGACCGAAGAGTTCGCGCTGGGCTTCGGTAGGACATTCGATGATATCCTCGGGAGAGCCTAGGAACTCGCGGAGAAGTTCCGACTCGTGCTTGAGAAAGGTACGCTCGAGATGGGAGGTGAGGAATCCGTCCTGGATATTCATCCCCGGGGTGAGGGCTTTTTCAGTGACTTTGCGAAGAATAACAGCCTGATCCGCAGCTTGTTGGGCGTCTTTTGCGAAAAGCATTATCCAGCCGGTGTCGAGGGCCGCGTAGATGTCGTCATGCCCGCAATGCACGTTGAGAGCGTGCTTGGTGAGGGCGCGAGCGGCTACTTCGAGTACCATGGTCGAGAGCTTGCCGGGAGCGTGGTAGTATTGTTCGACGCCGTATACGATGCCCTGGCCAGAGGTGAAGTTGACCGTGCGTTTACCGGTTATGGATTGGGCGATAGCGCCACCCTGAGCGGCGTGTTCCCCTTCGGTTTCGATAGCAAGGGTGGGACGGCCAAAAACATTTAACTGCCCTTTGGCTCGGGCGAATTCGAACATTTCCCCCATCTCGGTGGAGGGAGTAATCGGGTAGAATACTCCAGCCTCCGCGATTCGCGCCTCCGTGTAGAGGGCGACAAGTTGGTTACCATTTGTGGTGATTCTTGTGCCTGGGAACTTGGGTTTTGAAGCAATCATGATTTGATGCGTTAAGAAAATTGTCGGCGCAAAGCGCCTCAGAATGAGACCGAGAACAGAAACGCCCCGAAGGAAATCAGGGCGGTTCTTATCGAAAGGCTCGAATGAATATCAGCATTCCCTAATATTGAAGTTTTTAAAGACAAAAATACCTTTAATTAATCAAAACAAATTCAACTCGTATGAATTAGGATGAGCGGGAGGTTTCTGCTTGGGTTGGGGCTCAGAAGGTGGCCTTAAACCATGCCTTCTGCAAGGGATTAGCAGATATTCTCAGCAAGGAAATCCAGCTTTAAGAACGCTTATGGAAAGTGAGATGAGGCTTGAACAGAAGGAGGAAGCTTGTCCTTTTACAGCGCTTTAGGGAAATGACGGTCGAAGACGAAAAAGGACTAGGACGAATTTTGGAGGGCAGCGCTGAGTTGCTATCAAAAGCCAAGAACGCATTTGAAGCGGTGCCTGTCGATCAGGACTGGAGTTCTGACAATCCTGCCCCGCGTATCGCGCGTCCACGCACGATTGCCCGTCCTGTGGAAGTTAGCGCTCCGGGCACTTTTTCAAAAAACTCGATTCGCACGTTAAGGCTTGAGCCAACTGAATTGTCAGGCTGGTGGCTGCAGCGATCGGACTTGCCGCACTCTTTGCCTATTAAAGTATCGATTCGCAACGTCTGGACGACGGGCGAAATCGTGAGCAACATCGTGCTTCGTTCCGGATCTTCGCACAACTATGTTCGCTTGGTTGAGCACATCATCGCGCTGAAGGCTGGGATGGATGTGGACAATCTCCTCATAAAGCTCGAGTCAGGCGATCCGCCTCTTTTCAACGAAGGCAGCAAGGAGCTGGTGGAGGCGATCAATTCTGCCGGTCGACAGGAGCTCGATGGGAAGGTGCGGTACTTCACGGTTAAGGAGCGGGTATCACTGTTGACCCCGCACAACGGACTTTTGCAGATCGATCCAGTCGAGGAGGGGAATCTCGCTTTAGAAATCGATTGCGTGCGTGATTTTCCCAACGCAATCGGTCAGCAGCGTATTCGATTCGTCAACAACGAGCGGTCCTTTTTGCACGGCTCTACGGCCCGCACGAATTCGACGGCGCGTCAAAAACTACTAGTGACGACCTTCGGCAAGCTTTTTCCAGAGTCGCGTAATCTTGGATACAACAGCAAGAACGTGCTGATCGCTGGAAAAAGGAAGTACGTGAACCAGCCAACCCATATGCACGAGGGAAAGTCGCTCGAGGCGGCGTGGCATCGAGCGGTATTGGACTTGTTGGCAGCCTTGGCCTTGATCGACGAGGGTCGTTTCGTCGGCAGGATCGTCGATTTCAAAGGCGGGCACTATCCAGATGTCGAAATGGTTAAGCTGCTGCATGCCTACGATCTTCTGGTCGAGGTGTAGAGAACTCGGAGCGAAGGGTTCGTTTTTTCTCCGTGTCGTTTGAGCGGGAATCGAGGGGAGAAGTTTTTTCGAATTTTTTCTAAAGTTCGTCCCTACACGGTCGAATAGGTAGGGGATCCTAATGGAGTTTTGAGTCTGCATCCCTAAGCAGTGAGATTCCAGCACGCGGACCATCGCCCCACGATGGCTGGCATGTGAACGGGAGATTGGTAAAGCGCGCTCAGTTTTTGGATACATAAGCCTGCTTTTCAAATCCGTAACCCAAAAACACATGCATAAGAACATCATAACATCCATCGTATCCATTGTCTTATTTCTCGGAGCCACTCTCGTTCACGCCGAGTCGTCGGAGGGAGAAACTCCGCAGCAGGGTCTCCATGCAATCGTAGAGCTGTACAAGAACCATGATTGGGAAGGGCTCGTCAAGGAGCGCTGCCTCGACTCTCAGCATGCCTCCTCTGAAGAAGCATTGCAGGAGCTCGTATCCAATTTAAGCTCACAATTTAGCGAAGCCGAAAGCCTTGACGCTCTCGTAACGTCCTACGAGGCCGCTCTTTCCGCTGAACCTCAAATCGAGGGAGAGGGCACGGTAGCGATTTTCGCGAGCGAATCAGGTTCGGTGAGACTTTCAAAAATGGATAACGGGGCCTGGGGCTTACGTTTCTAGCGTAGAGCTCAAGGTCCCTACTTATGGGATATAACAGTTAGTTTGTTTGATCTGATCAGCCCCCGGAGGTGGTAGCCCGGGGGCTTTTTTGTGCGAGCGCGGCTACAAGTGGATTGCCTAGGGGGATGATACGCCAAGCAATTGATTAAATCTGAGACGCTCTTCCGCTTGTTTCCCATAAGGATACGACCCGTCACTAAACCTGAGGCCTTTTAGGAATCAAATATAGAATCCACCCCAGTTAGCTGTAAATTAAGCGTTAACTCGACTTGCTCCTGCGACCTGAGCTTCCGATTTCATTTATGGCGATCGGATCGCCGCCACCGTATGAGCACGAAGACAAAACGTATTTTGGTTTTGGAGGATGATAAAACCACGTCGCATATCATTGCCTGGCCATTGATGCGCCTCGGCTATTCGGTTGTGGAGGCTCACGAAGCCCACAAAGCTATTGAGTTTGTGGGCGAGGATAAGGTGGACTTGGTTGTTTGCGATATGATGCTTCCAGACATGAAGGGCACGGACGCTCTTCGGGAGATGGTGAAGGCTTCAGGCAATGTTTACCTGAAAGCAGTGTTTGTGACCTCCTTGCTCTCGAAATTGGCAAAAAAAGGTCACGAGGCCAAAATCGAAGTCGATGGCCTGCACTATCCGGCTTTAGGAAAACCTGTTCGGCCAGAGGTAGTTAGGGCAATAGTGGAGCGATTGGTTGGCGGTCCGAACTAGAGGTCCAATGCTCTAAGTTTCCCCATTTCTTGGAAGACGACGGACCGTGTTTAGGCGCTTTTCCTGAGGAATCTGAGAGCTAAATTGGATTGCTGAGCAAGAGAGCACCACTCATAAGAAGAAGGTATTGCACCTCCCCGATAAGACACAGAAAACGCCTAGCTCACTTGTATTAGCCCTCGGATTTGTACTGGCGCTTGGCCTAAGCAGCTCGCTTGTACTAGTCCTCAGCATTCCGAGCCTACGGTTTGATTCAGCCGAACTGTGGCTGGCATCTTCGCTGATAGGCATAGTCGGGGGAGGAGGTGGAATTGTTTTGCTTCGACTCTTCGGAGCTTCTCTTGCAGGCAACAAGTCAGCTGAAGACTTAGGGCAAAGGCAGTATCGCTTGATTGCTGAGGCGACTGGGGACGCTGTTTGGATGGCTGAGGTGGATCCGGCGACTTTGGATCGAAACATTGTGTACGCAAATTCTGGATTCGAAGAAATCTGGGGTCGTTCGGTGGATGATTTGAAATCTCAGGGTTGCGTATACAACAGATGGATACATAAGGAAGATTATAATTGGGTTGGCGATGCTCTGACCGGTTTTCTGAAAGGTGAACACGGATGCGATATCGAGTTTCGGGTGATGCGTCCGGATGGGGCTGTTCGGTGGGTTTGGACGCGTGCGGATCGCTTTCTCGACGAGAGTGGACAAATCAAGTTCGTCGTTGGGTTTTCTCGCGACATAACTCAACTCAAGAGCTCGCGCCTCGCTCAGGAGGAGTCGGAACGCTACTATCGGTCTCTTTTTGATAACAGCAGTGACGCGATTCGGATTGTGGCGATGGACGGCTCCACAACCGATGTGAATCCAGCGTTTGAGCGACTGATAGGTCGCAAGCGAGAGGCGGTGCTCAGTCTAGGCTGTGAGGATCTTACGCCTCCGGAGTGGCTTCCGATGGAGAGGGAAATCATCGAGAAGCAAATCATGGTCCGTGGCTACTCAGACGTTTACGAGAAGGAGTATTACACTGGAGAGGGTGGACGGGTGCAGGTGGCGATGCGTTCTTCGCTTATTCGTTCTGCAAATGGAGAGCCGACAGCGATCTGTGGCATCGCTCGCGACATAAGCGAACAAAAGTCCAGGCATGAGGAATTGATGAAGGCGAAGCTGGCCGCCGAGTCTGCCAATTCCGCAAAGGACAGGTTTTTAGCGATGGTCAGCCACGAGCTCAGGACGCCGTTGAATCCGATTGTTGGATATGCGGAGATTTTGGCGGCGAAAATCGAAGACCCAATGGCTCAGCGATTTCTGAAGATCATAAAGGAATCTGCGAAAGGGATGGCGAGCTTAGTTAGCGACATACTTGATTACTCAATGATCGAGTCTGGCAGAATCGATATAGAAGTTGAGACGTTTCGAATGTCGGATTTGCTGAGCCTCGTGAGTCGCCAGATAGAGTCTGTCGCACTGGAAAGAGGCAATAAAATCCAAGTCGATTTAGATGGAGGCGATCCCTGGGTAGAGGCAGATAAGCGCAAGCTGAGCCAAGTTGTTAGCAATCTGGTGGCGAATGCGTGCAAGTTCACGCAGAACGGTAAGATCCTTATTTCAAGCAGCGCGAGTCAAACTTCGAAAGAGGCTTATTCTGTGCGTATCGAAGTCTCCGATACGGGAATCGGTATTCCAGAGTCCGAGCTGGAGACGATATTTGAGCCCTTCGAGCAATTGGGTTCTGTTCACAAGGCGGAAACGCGTGGTGTAGGACTTGGCTTGGCAATTTGCCGGCAGCTCGTCGGGGCCCTCGGAGGGACAATTTCGGTCAGCAGTCAGCTAGGGTCCGGAACGATCTTTACGGTTGACCTTGTCCTGCAGATGGCGACTCAGGGAGGAGCGGTTCTCGGCTCTGAAAGGGCTTCGTCGTTGGAGCCAGGATACAAGGTTTTGGCTGTTGAGGACGATGAATTGAACATGCAACTCATGTTGGACCGCTTGCGGGGATTCGGTTGTGTCGTCTCTTCAGCAAGCAACGGAAAGGAAGCCCTCGCAGTCCTAGATAGGAACGTTTTTGACCTCGTGCTCATGGATCTAAGCATGCCGGAGATGAATGGGTTTGAGACGACTGCTGCGCTAAGAAGCAACAACAGATTGAATAGCGAAGTGCCGATCGTGGCGATAACCTCGCATGCTTCGGAGAAAGTAAGGCGAGACTGTCTCGCGAAAGGATTTAGCGACTTTCTGTCCAAGCCCTTGTCCTCCTGTGATCTTGAGAAAACGCTGAAAGCTTGGCTAGAGCCGGCGGGAAGCGAGAAATAGTTTTCGAGGCCCTGCAAAACGGCTTGGAGTGATAAGGAGGCGTTGACTTTGTTCAGCGGTTTATTTGCCTCTGCGAGCCTCCCGAATGAAAGTCGTCCTAGCCGAAAAGCCCTCTGTAGCCCGCGATATCGCAAAGCACCTGAAAGCAGGTCAACGACACGACGGGTACCTAGAAGGAAACGGCTGGGCGGTGACGTGGGCGTTTGGGCATTTGGTAGAGCTGAAGGAGCCAGAGGAGTACCGGCCCGAATGGAAATCGTGGAAGGTCAGCCTGTTGCCGATCGTGCCGGATCAGTTCGAGTTGCGGGCCCGAGGAGATGACGGCGCGAAGAAGCAGCTTGAAACGGTGAAGAAGCTATTCGGTGAGGCGGAGGAGATCATCTGCGCTACGGACGCCGGCCGTGAGGGTGAGCTGATCTTTCGCTACATCCTCGAGTGGTCGGGTTGCGAGGCTAAGCCGGTAAAGCGCCTCTGGATAAGCTCGCTTACGGGTGCGGCGATCAGCAAGGGATTCGCGAAGTTGCGCGAAGGAAAGGACTTCGACACCTTGCACTACGCAGCTCGCTGCCGGAGCGAAGCGGATTGGATCGTCGGGATGAACGCGACGCGGTACTTTACGGTGGAGTACGGGAAGCGGAATCTCCTGTTGAGCTTAGGGCGCGTACAGACGCCTATTTTGGCTATGATCGTCGGGCGCGACATGGAGATTGAGAATTTCAAGTCCGAAGATTTCTGGGAATTGCACACCGAGTGCCGCGATACGAAATTTCGCCATACTGGGGGAAAAATTCAAAAGGAGGAGGAGGCGAAGGCTCTTTTCGAAAAGGTCGACGGGCAGCCGCTCGTAGTGAGCGATGTTCAGCAAAAGAACGAGAACACGAACCCGCCTTTGCTGTTTGACCTCACGGAGCTTCAGCGAGAGATGAATCGCCGCTATGGGTTTACCGCGGACCAGACCCTACGCATTGCCCAAAACCTGTACGAGCAAAAGCGGATCACCTATCCGCGTACCGATAGCCGCTATCTTTCGACCGATTTGCAGCCGACGATCGGTCCGCTCCTAGAGCGGCTCAAGGCAATCAAGGAAAAAGAGATAGCGCCGCTCGAACTAGATAAGCTCTCTTTCGGCAAGCGCATCGTGGACGACAGCAAGGTCTCGGACCACCACGCGATTATCCCGACGGACGATTTGCCGCGAAATCTGAATGCTGATGAAGAGCGCGTATACGATGCGATCCTCGTGCGGCTCATTGCGGTATTCTATCCAGCTTGCGTGAAGGCGGTAACGACTGTTGAGGCTAAGGCTTCCGAGGAAACGTTTCGGGCGCGAGGTACAGTGTTGCTCGAGGCTGGATGGCAGGCTCTCTATCCGCAGCTTTTCGCGATCGCTTCGAAGAAGAAAGGGGCCAAGGGCAAGGCTGCTCCGGAACCCGCGGCTATGCCGCATTTTCAAGTTGGCGAGAGCAATCCGCATCGGCCCAGTATTGAGAAATTCAAGACGAATCCGCCGAAGCGTTTTACGGAGGCGACGCTGCTTTCCCTCATGGAAACGGCCGGTAAGATTGTTGAGGACGAGGAGCTCAAGGAAGCCTTAAAGGACAAGGGAGTGGGCACGCCGGCCACGCGAGCGTCGATCATTGAAGTTCTCATTCAGCGCAAATACGTCGAGCGGAAGAAAAAGAACCTGATCAGTACGTATAGTGGACGGCATCTGATCTCGCTCATTCAGGACGAGCGCTTGAAATCGCCGGAGCTCACCGGCGACTGGGAGTTTCGTCTCAAAAAGGTCGAACGAGGCGAGCAGGATCCCAAGGCATTCATGTCCGACGTTGTTGAATACACGAAGGAAATCCTGGCGAATGACGCGGAGAAGACCGTGGATTTGAAAAACCTCGGCCCCTGTCCCAAATGCAGTGCCCCTGTGATGCGCGGAAATACTGGATACGGGTGTACGCGTTGGCGAGAAGGGTGCAAATTTGTCGTAAAAGACGGGGTGTTTGGGATCACTTTCCAGCCGCCATTGATGCGAGAGCTGCTTTTCAACGGACGCTCGCTCGAACCGCAGCCCATCAGTGACAAAGGCAAGAAGCTGCTCGGATTTGTGGTGCTTGGAAAACAAGGCGCCTTGAAATACGAGCTTGTGGAGTCGAGCCAGGAAACGCATGGACAGGCCAAGTTTGGCGACTGTCCCTTATGCAAAAGCGCCATCGTCGAAGGGGAGAAGGGCTATGGCTGCTGCAATTGGAAAAACGGCTGCAAGTTTATCATCTGGAAGCAGGTGGCCCAGCGTCCTATCTCCGAGGAAGAGGCAAGGTTTCTGCTCGAAAAGGGCGAGACTTCGCAGTTGGAGGGCTTTAAGTCCAAAGCGGGCAAGGAGTTCAGCGCGAAGCTCAAAATCAAGGGCGACAAGGTGCAGTTTGAATTCAGCTAGTCTCACTCTATAGCGTGAATGGCACGTTCGATCAATTTGGATTGGTCCTCACGGGGTGCCTTCCTACATATTGAGGCTATGTCAAAAATCCCAAATCTACTTCGTCTAATGCTTCCGGCTCTGGTCTGTTTGATCAGCTCGGCTGTTTCGTTTGCCCAGCCTTCTGGCGGTCCCTATGGGCCAGTGCAGCTCAACTATGAACTGCCCGATGTCGAAGGCGTTGTTTACTATGTAGCTCCCGACGGAGACCTCAACGCGTCGGGCAAGGAATTGGATGCTCCGACTTCGATCGAGGCCGCTTTTGCGAAGGCGGTGACGGGAGACGCGATCGTGCTTCGTGGTGGAGAATACCGCACGGGCGATCTCGTCTTCAATCAGGGTCTAGTCATTCAGCCTTATCGCGACGAGGCTCCGGTTTTGAAGGGAACTGCGGTTGCTAAGGAGTGGGAAGCGTTGCGCGACGGACTTTGGCGTACCAAGTGGGAAACCCTTTTTCCAATGAAGCCTCAGGGATGGTGGAGACGTGAGCGTGAAGCTGCTCGCACGCCTATGTATCGATTTAATAACGACATGGTATTCGTAAATGGTCGTATGCTGCACAACGTCGGTTGGCCAGGCGAGTTGGACGAAGATTCCTACTACATCGATTACGAGCAAGGCTACGTTTACACGAGTATCGATCCTGAGGGGAAGAGAATAGAAATCACAGCCTATGACAACGCTTTGACGCGATCAACGGTTGAGGTGCATGGAATGAAGCCGAGCACGGTAGGGCCTCAGGTTCGAGGAATTGTCTTTACGCAATATGCCTATCGGGCAATTGAAATCGAAGGCTACAATCCTGAAAAGGTGTCTCCAGAATCTGAACACGGCAAGGATGTCGTGGGGTCGGTTTTCGAAAATTGCACCTTTAGCTATTGCTCTCGTGTGGGTGGATACTTTCGCGGAGATGGCCTAGTGATCCGTAATTGTCTTGTCAGTAATACGAGCACGGAGGGGATTTTCGTGCTCAGTTCGAATGACGTGCTTCTCGAGCGAAACATCGTGACCCGCAATAACATGGAAGGGATCACCGGTTATTTCGCGTCCGCGATTAAGATTTTCAACCAATGCTATCGCGTTACCTGTCGCGAAAACCTGATCATCGACAATCCCGGCTCAAGCGGGATTTGGTACGATGTCGGAAACGTCGACGGCCTTTTCGTGAATAATTGGATACAGACTACTGACAATGGCTTCTTCTTTGAAATCTCGAAAGGGGCGATCTGCGCGGGCAATGTGTTCGTAGACTGCAACAAGGGAATTCGCGTTCTGAACAGCGAGCGCGTTCGCGTGTATCAGAATACTCTGATTAACAGCATGGCTTCTTTCGAGCGCACTGAACGCAGCGCGGTGGGCGATCACTTTGGGTGGCACCCCGCGACTGGTCCGGAGGTCGAGGAACGTCATAGCCACGTCTTTACGGGAAATTTGCTTTATGCGGATGGAGACTTCGAGGGACCGCTTCTGAACTTCGAGCAGCGCGAGATTTTGCGTGAGCGCTTGAAGGACCCGCAGACGAAGGATATCGACTTCAACGTGTATGCACGGGCTGGATACGTAAGCAATGAGCCACTCATTGTCTGGAGTCCGTCCACGATCGAGGCGAACCTTATGGAGCTCGATTCTCCCAGCGCTCTGAATGACTTGCTCGGTCAGTTCGAGGCGAATTCTCAAGCCTTCGTCGACTATAATGGTCCGGTTTTCAAGGGCAAGGAACTGGAGCGTTTCGAACTGCTGCCTGAGTTCGCGGGATCGTCTTCAAAGGCGGAGCTTCCCAAAGAAGCCCTGGACGCTCTAGGCTGGAAGAAAAAAGACGTCGCCTATCCGGGCGCGTTTCCGGTGGCGAAGTAGGTGTATGATTTCGTAGTAGCGGTTGCCGTTTTGGTGGCCGTTACCGCTATCATTCTTCGCACTCGCGCTTGCGAAAGACGAAGAACTTCTGGCCGATGAAGTTCCAGCAGGCCCATACGAAGGTGGCTGCGAGAAAGGCGGGAGTGGAGGCGCCGGGATGGGTGGACGCGTAGTCGTGCACGACGCTGTTTATTGCCCATCCGCTCAGATAGAGGAGCGCGAATCGCGCGGGCTCGGTGGCGCTAAAGCCTCGGTTCTTGAAGGTGAAGTACTTGTGTGCGAAGTAGCCCCAGAAGAAAATGCAGGCGAAGCTGATCCGTTTTGCCCAAGAGCTGTCCAGGGCGGTTAGTTCGCTGAGAAGGGCATAAACTCCGTAGTCTATCGAGAGGGAGATTCCGCTTACGATGAGGAAGCGGGCGGCTTGTAGTGCAGTATTGCGGTTTTCGTCCATTTGCTGGTTTGGGAGCGTCGGCAAAGGGCGGTACTAAGTGAGAGGGCGGGTGCGATGCAAACGATTTTTGCGAACTTGCAGGCTTGTAACTGGAGCGCGGACTTTGGTCACAGTTTGACAATCGCTGGAGAGGCACCATCAAGTCGCAGGCTTAGCAATATGAAGACATTTAAGGAATTAGGGGTAGTAGCGGATTTGATCAGAGGGATTGAGGAAAAGGGGATCTTGGAGCCAACTGAAATCCAGGAGCTCGCTATTCCGCTCCTGTTGAAGAACGAGGGGGATTTCGTGGGCCAGGCTCAGACGGGGACCGGAAAAACGGCGGCCTTCGGCTTGCCGTTGCTGCAGAGGATCGATCCGACTCAGAAGCGGGTTCAGGCTCTGGTGCTCAGTCCGACGCGGGAATTGGCAAAGCAGATTGCTAAGCAGCTATTCCACTACACGAAGTATACGGCCAAGATTTTCACGGAAGCAGTCGCTGGCGGCGAAAAGATCGAAGGGCAGATTGCGGCGCTTTCTCGTACTACACATATTGTAGTCGCAACTCCTGGGCGCCTGATCGATTTACTGAAAGTGAAAGCTGTCGACTTGTCGACGATCGATACGCTCGTGCTCGACGAGGCGGACGAGATGCTAAGCATGGGCTTTCAGGACGAGCTGAACAAGATTCTCGAATTCACCCGTGGGGCGAAGAGGACTTGGCTGTTTTCCGCGACGATGCCCAAAGGCGTTACGCGGATGATCGAGCGTTACCTATCTCCCGACGCGAAACACGTCACGGTCGATCGCAAGAACCCGGTTAATAAGAACATCGAGCATTGGTACACGGTTTGCACGATTGAGGAGAAGCCGGACGAGATTGCCCGTTTCATCAAGGCCCAGAAAGGACGTCGCGGTGTGGTATTCTGTCGTTCTAAGGCTGGCGTGCAAAACATAGCCAACGAACTTACCGAGCGCGGGTTCGAGGTGGCGACCTTGCAGGGCGATCTTTCGCAGAAGGACAGGGACAAGGTGATGCGCGGCTTTCGGAAGGAGCGAAGCGAAGTTCTGGTTTCGACCGATGTTTCCGCTCGTGGTATTGACGTCGAAGGCCTTGCCTACGTGGTGCATCACCAGCTTCCCGATCAGATCGAATATTACACGCACCGAAGTGGACGTACGGCTCGGGCGGGCAGGAAGGGGATTTCGATGGCCTTCATCACCCGCGGGGATGTGAAGCGGATTCGCGAACTGCAAACTGAGCTGCACATCAAGTTTCGCGAGATCAAGGCCTGACCTGGTCACCAGCGGGAATATTCGCAAGGGAGGACTCTTTTTGCGCTTTTTCTTTTGGAAGAGAAAGGGTTTCGTTTTTTGTGGGCGGATATGACGCTAAGGTCGTTTTAGCTTCGGGCGCTTTCCAGCGCGGAAAACGAACTCGCCCTCTGCCCCTAGTACCCTGTCTCCGCCCCATGAATACAGCACCCCGTTTCTCTTTTATCCGTTGGCGCCTGTCCTGGCTGCTGTTGGGCCTTGCTCTTACGTGTTTAGCCACGGCGGGTATTCGTACTATCGAAACAAGCATGAGCGCTTTGGCGAACGCGTTTTTGGACTCCCTCGACGAGGGACAACTTGCAAAGGTTCAGCGTGAATTTGATTCGGAACGAAAGGACTGGCACTTCGTTCCGAAGAATCGGGACGGTTTGTCTCTGAAAGAAATGAGCGAGGAGCAAGTTGACCTGGCCTACGGCTTAATGTCTCAGGGATTGAGCGAACAAGGGCTGGAGCTTGTCTCGGACATACGGAGTCTCGAATTGGTGCTTCAGGTGATGGAGGGTCCGGGGCGGGCTTTTCCACGAGATCCAGATCTGTATCATGTTTGGATTTTCGGCGAGCCCGGCGACGAAGAGTGGGCGTGGAGATTCGAGGGGCATCATGTTTCCTTGAATGCGACGATTGTGGCTGGAGAAGGCGTATCGATGACGCCGACGTTTCTTGGAACAAATCCAGCTAAAGTGCCTATTGTCGAACGGAAGGGACATCGAGCTCTGGCGCAGGAAGAGGATCTCGCGTTCGCGTTTCTGGAGTCTTTGAGCGAAACTCAATTGTCGAAGGCGGTATTCAGAACCAAGGCGCCGAATGACATTTTTTCATTTGTGGATCGGGAGACGAAGCCGCTCCCGATCGAAGGGCTCGGGTTTGGCGATTTGAATGCGGAGCAACAGGACTCGTTGAAGAGTATTGTTGATCTTTTTCTGAAGAGAAACCGTTCTGAAATCCGATCGGCGGCTTTGGCGAAAATCGGTGCGGACGGCTGGGGCGAAGTGAGCTTTGGCTGGGCTGGCTCGCTTAAGCGAGGTGAGGGCAACTATTACTTCATCCAGGGTTCGAGCTTTCTAATTGAGTATGACAATACTCAAAACAACAACAATCACATCCACTGCGTGTGGCGAGAGTTCGAAGGGGATTTTGGCGAAGATCTTATTCGCCAACATCGACACGCCCACGTTCACTAGCTTGTAATTACTTTAACTAAACTGAATGTATCCATGATTAAACGACTCGCGCATGTTTGCTTTTTTACTGATAACGCTCCCGCGTTGCTTTCCTTCTACGAGAAGGCGCTAGGGTTTCCGCTCGTCTTCGATATGAAGCACGATGACGGGACTCCGTTCGGCTGGTATCTAGATTGCGGGAACGACACCTTTATCGAGGTCTTTGACCAGAGAGGAGCCGTCAAGCAGTGGGGAGGCGAGGTTGTGGCTCTGAGGGAAGAAGCGGGAAGTCGCTACAAGCACATTTGTTTCGAGGTGGATGACTTGGAGAAGCTTCGAGCAAGCCTGATTGGTAAAGGGCTGGAAGTGACTGAAATCATCAAGGGAATGGACAATTCCTATCAATGCTGGATCAAGGACGTGGACGGAAATGCGATCGAGCTGATGCAGTACACTTCGGAAAGCATGCAGTTCTCCAAGCGGTAGGTATTGAAAATAAGACTACAGTTGAAATATGAATGTTAAAGGTACCTTTGCGACAAGGGAGCTCGGTCTCGCTCAGCGGGTTCGTTTGAACAATGGCGTCGGAATGCCGTGGTTAGGTCTCGGCGTTTTTCGGATGGAGAACGATGCGGAAACGGAACGCGTCGCTTTGGAAGCGATTGCCAGTGGTTATCGCTCAATCGATACGGCGGCACTTTACGAGAACGAGAGAGGGGTCGGGGCCGCGGTAAGAAATAGCGGTGTGGCCCGTGAAGATCTGTTTGTTACTTCGAAGGTTTGGAATCCCGATATTCGAGCGGATCGTGTCGAAGCGGCTTTCGAGGAGAGCATGGAGCGACTCGGGCTCGACTATGTCGACCTCTACCTTCTGCACTGGCCTATTGAAGGGAAGATCGTGCAGTCGTGGAAGGCTTTGGAGAAGTTTTACCAAGACGGCCGCATTCGGGCGATCGGGGTGAGCAATCACCTTGAGCGTCATATCGAGGAGATTCTGACAGCTTGCGAAATCCCACCTGCCGTAAATCAGATTGAATATCATCCGTATTTGCAGAGTCCCGTGCTAAAGGCGTTTTGCGAAGCCAAAGGAATTCGGCTCGAGGCCTGGAGTCCCTTCATGCACGGTGGGGCTATTTTGACAGATCCAATTTTGACTGAAATCGGAGCTATGTACGGCAAGACGGCTGCACAGGTAATTGTTCGATGGATACTGCAGACCGGAGTGGCGACGATTCCCAAGTCGGTACGCAGCGAGCGCATTGTGGAGAATTCCGACGTGTTTGACTTCGAGCTGAGCGATCAGGACATGTCGAAAATCGCTTTACTTGAACGGAAAGAACGATGGGGAGCGGATCCGGATAACTTCGATTTCTAGCCCGTCTAGTGTTTTAGAAAGAAAAGAGCCGCATCCTTATCAGATGCGGCTCTTTTGCTTAAAGGTGTTCTCGAGCTCCGATTACCAAGGGTTGCGGGCGTTTAGCTCGTTGACGATCTTAAGCTTCAGCGCTGCCGGATCGATAGTGCCTATTTCAGAGTAGACGATTTCGCCTTCTGGGTTGATGAGCACGGTGTAGGGGGCGACACCTTGCCAATCTGGGTCGAAGGCGTTGATGAGCGGGTCGCGTTTGGCGGATGCGAAAATGTAGTTTTGGCTGGAGGCCTGCTTTTTCTTAAGGAACGCGAGCACTCGTTTTTCCTCATCGGGGCGGTTGAGAGAGACGGAGATGAATTCGAATTCGCGGTGGCGATACATGCGGTTGATTTTCACGAACTCGTCGAATTCGGCGACACAGGGGGCGCACCAAGTGGCCCAGAAGTTAACGAGGCGCAGTTTTGCTGGCTCTTCCTCGGTGCCTTTGTTGGCGCGGAGAGCCTTGAGCACAGCTTCGTCGGCCGGTTCGATGGATACGGGCTCGGCGGCGAGTTTCTTCATGTAGTCGTCAACGAGGTGCGACTTGCCGGCCCATTTGACCGAACAGCCTACAATTTTCGTCTGAGCGACTTCTGGCTGCTTTCCTTCGAGTAGAGCGTCGATGGCATCCCGAAGATAGTGTGTAGTGACATGCTGGGGACGTTCGGAGTCGTCGATGGCTCCCACGTAGCGAAGTTTGCGATCGGCGTCGAACAGGAAGGCATGAGGCGTGACGAGAGGACCGTATTGCTTGGAGACTTCTTCATTTTCGCCATCGTAGAGGTAGGGGAAATTGAAGCCGCGCTCGACGGCGTGCTCCTTCATTTCCTCGAATGAGTCGGCACGTACCGCCCAGCCTAATTCGTCGAGGCGCACGGAAGCGGGGTCGTTTGGGCTAATGGCGACGGTTGCTACGCCTTTGCCTTCGTAGTCGGTGACGAGCTGCTTGATGCGTTCCTCGTAGTACTGGGCGGTTGGGCAGTGATTGCAGGTGAACATCACCAGCAAGAGTTCCGAATCCGAAAAGTCGGATAGCGACCAATCTCTTCCGTCCACGCCAGGCAGCGTGAAATCAGGAGCTTGGGACCCGAGCGCGAGTGGTTGCGGGTATTCGTCCGCGGCGTTCAGGGAAGTTGTGATTAGGGTAGCGGCAACAAGAAGGAGCTTCGTTAGCTTCATAGCGTTAGGGTTATGGGGTAAGGATTTACGACGGCAAGATGCAAGAATCGCAGGAGAGGGTTGTTGCTTGCTCGCTCATAAGAATCGTTTGAATAGCATTGGACAGAGTGGGCTTTGTTTGAAGGAATCGAGATCCAGCTTATATTGCCTTTTCAACCAACAAACGAATCTGACATGAAAACAATCAACACTATTGGAGCAATCGCGAGCTTCACGTTTACGGCCATTTTAGGCCATGCCCAAAAGAGTGACGCAGGAATCACTCTTCCGCAAGGATTTGAAATCAGCGTATTCGCCGACGGGCTTGACGGGATTCGCGGTCTGGCCGTTTCCCCGGATGGCACTGTCTACGGTCGAGTACGCGGTCGAGGAGTTGTGGCGATGCGAGATTCCGACGGAGACGGATCGGCGGAAGTCGTTAACACTGTGCCCGGTTCCACCGGCGAGGGAAGTGGTATCGGCTATCACGATGGGTATCTCTACTACACGACAAACAGCGCATTGCTCCGTTATGCTCTGACGGACGGAAATCTGCTCCCGCAGGGTTCGCCCGAAACGGTTGTCTCTAAACTTGCGAGTCGTGGCCAACATGACGCGAAAATGTTTACCTTCGACGAGAGCGGAAACATTTACGTAGAGGTAGGCTCGCCTTCAAATTCCTTGGGCGACCCTGACAGAGCTCCGGGAGCGAAGGGCTTGAGCGATGCGGAAGTAGAGAAGTTCTTGGCTCAATACGGAGGAATCTGGAGATTTGACGCAAACAGGCTCGGGCAGACGCAGGAGGATGGGCATCGGTATTCTACTGGGCACCGTCATATTCTGAGCTTGGCCTGGGCGCCAGAAGCCGACGCGATCTTCGCGGTTCAGAATGGGCGGGACGTGATCGATGTTGTGAGTCCGATTTTCAGCGTGGAGTACAATGCCGAGCGGGTAGCGGAGGAGATGCACGTCATTCGCGACGGAGCCAATCTCGGCTGGCCGTACACCTACTATGATCCGATTGACAAGGTTCGACTCTTTTCGCCTGAGTACGGCGGCGATGGCGCAAAGCAGCCTGCAGAGGGCCGCTTCAAGGATCCGGACCTAGCGTTTCCGGCGCATTGGGCTCCGATGCAGATGGCTTACTACGATGCCGAGCAGTTTCCCGAGCATTACCGCAAGGGCGCCTTCGTCGCTTTTCATGGTTCATGGAACCGTTCGCCCGAGCAAAAGGGCTATAACGTGTGCTTCATCCCTGTAAGTGAAAACGGACTACCGACGGGCGAATACGAGATATTTGCTGACGGATTTATCGGCAAGGACAGTATCGTAAGTCCCGGCGAGGCGAATTTTCGTCCGATGGGCTTAGCGGTCGGTCCGGACGGGTCGCTTTACATAGGAGCTGACCATGGCGGTCGGGTTTGGAAGGTGAGCTACGCTCGCTAGAAGCCAGTAAATTTTATGGATAAACTATCGATTTCAGGAGTTAGCCCGAGTTTCAACCGCTTGGGAATGGGATGCTGGGCTATTGGCGGCCCTATGTACTTTGGCGCCGACGCGGTCGGTTGGGGCCCGACGGATGACGACGAGTCAATCAGAGCGCTTCACGCGGCTTTCGAAGATGGCATCCAGTTTTTCGATACAGCTGACATGTATGGCGGCGGACACAGTGAGAAGCTTGTTGGCGAAGCTTTTGCTGACAGGCGTGACGAGGTGGTGATCGCTACGAAGTTTGGCAACCGTTTCGAATCGGAAACGCGAAAGATGCTTCCCGAGCCAGGCGTATCGCCGGATTACATACGAAGCGCGTGCGAGGCGTCGCTGAAGCGTCTGGGCACGGATCACATCGATCTCTACCAATTTCACGTCAACGATCATCCGGCTGACCAGATCGACGACATTATTGAAACTTTGGACGGGCTGGTGGAAGCCGGAAAAATCAAGGCTTACGGTTGGAGCACGGATTTTCCGGATCGAGCGACGGCATTTCTGAAGGCGCGTTCCTGCGCTAGTTTTCAATACCAGTTCAATGTCTTCGACCCGAATCCAGCGATGGTCGAAATATGCGAGAAAAACGGGATGATCGGCATCAACCGTGGACCGCTTGCCATGGGCTTGCTAACTGGCAAGTACAAGCCAAACACGGCGCTTCACAAGGACGACGTTCGCGGGCAAAACGCTCCGACCTGGCTACAGTACTTCCGGGATGGCGCGCCGAATTCCGAGTTTCTGAAACGCCTCGAATCGATTCGCGAAATCCTTACAAGCGGCGGTCGCACTTTGACTCAAGGAGCGTTGGCTTGGAACTGGGGCAAGAGTTGCGTGAATCTGCCAATTCCCGGTGTTCGCACAGTCGCTCAGGCCAAGGAGAACGCGGGAGCGCTTTCCTTTGGACCGCTCAGCGCGGATCAGGTCGCGGAAGTGGATCGCTTGCTGGATCGATAGGGCTAGGTCTTGGCTGCATGGGGCAGGTCGACTTGGGCTTGCCACTGTGTAGCGCTAAAGTCAGAGCTTGTGGTGTAACCCAATCGATTATGGTACCCGCACGCTCTTTTTCTCGTCCGTTCGTTATTCTATTTGCCGCAGCGGTTCTGCAAGCGTCCGCATTTTCCGGATACAAGACGGAGTATACGGTAGCGGCAGATGGAAGCGGCGACTTTAGTCGCATCCAAGCTGCGATTGACGACTGCAAGTCGTTTCCGGATTTGCCGATTACGATTCGGGTCAAGGAAGGGCGTTACCGCGAAAAAGTCACGGTGCACGCCTGGAATACGAATCTGACGATTCTTGGGTTGGGTGAAGTGATCATCGCCTATAATTCTCATTTCAAGGAAGTGAATCGCGGGCGAAACAGCACATTTTTCACGGGTACTGTCGAGGTGTTGGCGAACGATTTTTCCGCTCGCAATTTGACGATTGAAAATACGGCGGGACCTGTCGGTCAGGCTATCGCTTTGAGGGTGGAAGGGGATCGCTGCTCATTTTTCGATTGTCGACTGATCGGAAACCAGGACACGCTCTACCTCGCGGGCGAGGGGCACCGACAGTACTTCGAGAACTGCTACATCGAGGGCACGACCGACTACATTTTCGGGGGAGCGACAGCGTTTTTCCAGAACTGCATCTTAATGAGCAAGGCAGATTCCTACATTAGCGCCGCCTCGACTCCAAAGAGTAGTTCTTTCGGTTTCGTATTCAATAAGTGTCGACTAGATGCAGCCAAGGGAATCACTGAAGTTTATCTCGGGCGACCTTGGCGGAAGCACGCGAAGACCGTGTATCTTGGTTGCGACTACGGAGACTTTATCGCGCAGGCAGGCTGGGACGATTGGGGCCTCGAGGATCCGGGAGCTTCTGTCTTTTACGCGGAATACATCCCGAAGGGATCTAAGAAGACGGGTAAGCGACGTATCGCCTGGAGCTGTCAGCTTTCGAAATCCGACTTGAGCGACTATTCCAGGGAGAAGGTGCTGAGAGGCTGGACTCCCTAGTGTTTTTTTGCCGTTTCGACGACTCGGTGAAAGGCGGGCTTGGGCTCGTTTTCGCGATTGAAGAGCAGGGCGAAATTAGTTCTCCCGCGAACTGGGAAGAAATTTAGCCAGGAATCCTGGTCTGTGACGCCCCAAAAAGTGACGCGCTCAATTGTGTCCGAGTGTTTAAGAAGCGTATCGAAAATCTCCGCGTACCGGGTAGCGAAGCGTTCTTCCTCCTCTGGTGGCAGCTTTCCGTCCGGGAAGGGATTGTTCTCTTCTGTTACTTCGATTTTTCGGATATCGACGTTCGCTCCGAAAAAGCGGTCTCGCCCGAGCAGATCTATGTCGAGCTCTGTAATATGCACCTTGAGTCCAGTGGAGGCGTAGGCTTCGAAACTAGCGGCGATATCCTTCGTATCCGGGAAGTCCATACCCCAGTGCCCTTGCATGCCAATACCGTCTATTTTGATTCCTTTGGCTTGAAAGTCTTTCGCCATGGCTACGACGGCGTCTCGGCGCCCCTCGTCTGTCATGCTGTAGTCGTTGTACAGGAAGACGCAGTCGGAGGGGAGTTCCTCCATGGCGATCCGGAACGCCTGTTCGGTAAAGTCGTCCCCGATGATCTGCTGGAATTTCGACTTACGCCAGGAGCCGTCGCTCTCGATTGACTCATTGACCACGTCCCACGTTTTGACGCGATCAGCATAGCGAGCCGCCATCATGCGAGCTCGCTCGCGCATGCGTTCGAGCAGGGCTTCCCTAGTTAGAGGATTTCCCTCTTCGTCCTCGAAGACCCAATCAGGAGTTTGACTGTGCCAGAATAGGGTGTGCCCGATCATGTCGAGTCCTTGAGCGGCTCCATAAGCGGCAAACGTGTCAGCTGGCTCTAGTTCGTATTCGTCCAAACTTGGGTTCATTGGTCCCCACTTCATTGCGTTGGCGGGCGAGACACTGTTGAAATGTGTTTCGATGAGCTCGTAAGCCGGATGGTCCGCATCGCTTAGCATCCAGCCATTGAGCGTGGCACCGACGAGGAACTTGCCATCGAAGGCATCTTTAAGAGGAGTGACTGAACTGGAATCGTCGGCCAGCATGGCTGTGGTCGAGACGATCAGCGCAGTGGCGAGAGCTAAGGGGGTTACTGTCATTGTTATGCGATTGTGTGCAGGCTTACGAATCGGTCAACTGGGTGAATTCAATATAGGAGTTGATACTATAGAATTGATACAATTCTTACGGAAAGGGCTTCGGTTGCAGTTTTTTGAAAAAACTGTAACTTGGGTTGAGTTCCACGGGTACTTCGGCGAGAACCTCCCTAAATCTCTATGCCTGAAACAATTGTAATTGAGACGCGTGGCCTGCTAAAGCGCTACGGCGCTCAAACTGTACTCGACTCAGTGGACCTGTCGCTACCGTCTGGGGCGATCGGTTTGCTCGGTCCCAACGGAGCGGGCAAGTCGACCTTCATCAAGTGCTTGCTCCAGCTGGAAGAAAAGAACGGCGGTACCGCGAGCCTGTTGGGCAAGGACATCGATACGCATGGTCGCGAGACGCGGCGGCGCATTGGCTACGCCCCTGAGCAGGATTGCCACATTCCTGGAATGGTCGGTTGCGAGTATGTGACTTATTGCGGGGAGCTAAGCGGAATGCCCTTCGAAGCGGCCCGCCAACGCGCTCACGAAATGCTCGATTTCGTCGGGATGGGGCAGGAGCGCTACCGGAAAGTGGATACGTATTCCACGGGTATGAAACAGCGCATAAAGATTGCTCAGGCGCTCGTGCATGATCCGGATCTGGTCTTCTTGGACGAGCCGACGAACGGGCTTGATCCGAAAGGGCAGGCATTGATTCTCGAGCTGATTGAGCGGATCTGGAAAGAGTCGGGCATCAGCGTCGTGCTGTCTTCGCACCTGCTGCACGACGTGGACAGGATTTGCGATCGCATCGTTATCATTTCACAGGGCTGTATCGTTGCTCATGACACATTGGCTGCCTTGAAGGAAAAGAGACGGCCAGAAGCGGAGGTCGTCGTGGCGAACAACAGGGAGTCGCTTATCGCCCTTCTAAGAGACAAGGGCTGGACCTGCTCCGTGCTAAACAATGGTAACGTCAAGGTGGTGCACGGTGAGCGTTCGATCAATCCCTTGATTGAAGTCATGAGAGTGGAGGGAATCGCTCCACTCGAGGTGAAGGAAAGTCCGAACGCCTTAAGCGAGCTCTTTTTGCAGGCGCTTGAATCTGGAAAGGCGGCTCGCGTATGAAGCATGCATGGAACGCTCAATACCGTCGTTGGGAAGGCGAGAGCGTCGGCGTTTGGCAGCGGCGCCTGTCGATCGCTCGCTACGGGCTGCGGCTTTGTCTGGCCGGTCGAATCATCAAGATCTTCCTCGTTTTGTCGCTTGCCCAAACCTTGGTGTTGGCTGGTGTCTTTTTCTTGTTTGGCCAGCTAGTGGCGCCGGATAGCGCATTGCTCGGTTGGCTTGAGGCCTTGGGTGGGCGTCAAGTAAGCACGATGGTCAGCGCCCTCACGTCCTGGGCGCTCTTGTATCCAGAAATTTGTGTCGATGGCATCTACCGGATCATGTTCTTTTTTCTGAAGTTCACCAATCCGACCTTTTCGGTGATAATCGTCACGCTTTTCGTGCACCGATTGATAGCAAACGATTTGGCGAGCAACGCGATCGTCATCTACAACAGTAAAGCCTTGACGCGTTGGGACTATCTTATCGGAAAGTTTCTCGTGGTATCGACGATTCTCTCGGTTGTCTGGATTCTGCCCGTAGTCGCTTCCTGGTTTTTAGGGAATGTGCTCTCGCCTGACTGGTCGTTTTTCTACCACTCCTTTCCTTCGCTTTTAAGGGGGCTGACGCTTGGAGTTGTCGCGGTGGTTTCCATCAGTTGTCTAGCGCTGCTCGTTTCTTCATTGGCGAAAAAGACGGGGGCTGCGGTCGCGTACTGGATGCTTGGGTGGCTTTCGTTAAGCGTCGTGGCCAAGGTGGCGAGTCTAGCGCATCCAGTTTTGAACTACATCAGTCCGCTGAAGGCCATCTACGCTTTTGGCTCGGGTGTTTTTCGTATCGCGGATTTGGCGGTCGATGCTCAGGCGATGCTGCCGTTTTTCGGCGGTTTTCTGTCGAGAGTGAGCCCTGTGGAGGAGGCTTCCGAAATACCAATTAGCAATGGCGAGATCCTTATGCCGCTGCTCGCTTTAGCTCTGTACTGTGGTGTTTCCATAGTCGTGGTAAGCAGAAGGGTGCGTGCCTCATGAACTCGATTATCCAAGCGGAAGAGCTGAGTTGCTTTTACGGCATCGTGCTCGGCCTGAACAATGTAAGCTTTGAGGTGCCGGCGGGCATAACTGGGCTCGTCGGCCCAAATGGGGCTGGCAAAAGCACGCTGATAAAGCTGGTCACCGGTCAGCTTGCTCCTTCTTCCGGGAGCCTTTCGGTCTTTGGACAGCGTCCTCGCAACAATCCGGATCTGCTTTCTCGAATCGGCTATTGTCCGGAGCGCGAGCAATTGCCCAAGGACTTGCGACCGGTCGATTGGCTGCGAGCCTTGGCATCGATTTCCGGAACGCACTGGAAGGGCACCAAAGCCGAGGCCGAGAAGGCCTTGGAGCGTTCTCGCCTCGACAAGGTTCATTGGAAGAAGCGGATCGGAACGTATTCGAAGGGCATGAAGCAGCGGGTGAAGCTCGCTCAAGCGATCATGCATGATCCGGATTTGGTTATCCTCGACGAGCCGATGAACGGGCTCGATCCGATGGGACGTTCGGAGTTCGGAGAAATTCTTAAGGAACTCAATGAGCACGGGAAAAGCATCCTTGTATCCAGCCATATCCTACACGAGCTCGAGTTTCTGTGTAGCGGGTTCGTGATGCTCAACTGGGGACGAGTGCTCGCGGCTGGCAGTCAGATCGATATTCGAAAAACGGTAGTCGAGTGGTCGGACGAGATATCGATTCGCTGCTCGGATCCGAATGGTCTTGCGTCTCACTTGCAGGGACAAGGGATGCTCCGCGGCTTCCTGGCTGAGGGCGACGAGCTGACAATTTGGGTAAACGAGCCCGAATCGTTTCTCGCGATCTGGCCGAAGATCTTCGCCGGTTGCGAAGTAGAGATCTACGAGATGCGCAACAAGAACCAGGCGCTTTCGAGCATATTTGAAAGGATGACACGATGACGGGGAAGCGAGGCGCGCTGGGCGCGATAAAGGGACTGCTCTACATGCGTGTTCAGGAGCTTATGACGGGACCGGCTCTCTTTCGGGCAGCGGCCGTATTCGCGGCGAGTTTTGGCTTGCTGCTTCTGCTTCGCCTGGATCCGGACGATGCAGCGGAACAGTTTCAAGGTTTGGTGGGCTCGACCTTCGCTTTGGTCTTCCTGCCGATTTATTGCCTCACCAAAGGCGGGGAAACGCTCCGGGCCGAGCTGAAGGATGGTACGATCGAGTACCTCTGGGTGCGGCCTGTTAGCAAGGTTGAGCTCTACGTTGGTTTTTTTCTGAGCGGTTTGCTCGGAACGCTCGCCATAGTCGGACCCAGTTTGCTGGGCATCAGCTTGGCTGGGATGGTTCTTGGGATCGTGGACTTTACCGGTCTCGCTACGCTTTGGCTGACGGCAATTGCGGTGGTCTTCAGTTTTTCGGCAGTCTCGGGTTTATTCGGTTCCTTGTCGTCCAAGTTCGTCGTGCTCGGGATTCTCTACTATGCGTTCATAGAGCTTGGGCTGGAGCAGATCCCCAATGGAGTTCAGAGGGTGGCAATTACCTTCCATGCTGAGGAACTGCTTGCTGGTCTGACGGATTCGAGCGGCGCGGCAAGCTTCAGTTCCTACCTGTGGATTTGCGGAGCCGGACTGGTGGCCCTTGGGCTAGGCGCAGCGATTTTTAGCCAGTCTCGCTACGTCGCAGGCAGCGAAAAAGAATCCTAGTGAGTTAACGTAATATTTTTCGTAACCAAATCGCTACCACGGTGAATATTCAGGCAACAAAGCATTTAACATGATGATCAAGAAACAATTTTGCATCCTACTCGCCGGAACCTTAGCAGTGGCAAGCTGCCTGTCCGCGGGACCCCTCGAACAATCCGAAATAGCAAAGGACGCTAAGTGGTTGGCCCATATCGACATGGAGGGGCTGATGGAGTCGTCCTTCAGTGATTTGGGAGTGAGCAAGCTAAAAGAGGTGATCGAGGAGTCCAACGAGTCGGCAATATCGGTCGATATCGATCTCGTGCTCAAGGAAATCAAATCGATCACTGCCTACGGGGTCAGTTTGAACGAAGCCGCCGCAAACGAGAGCGTTTTGATACTAAAAACCGGCGATCGTTTGCAGGCCATTTTTGACGGTTTTCTCGCCCATCACGAAATCAACTCCGAAGAGGAAATGCCTCTCAAGCGAATAGAGGACATGAAATATGAGACCTTCCTCATTGGTGATGAGCTTTACCTCGCGTTTCCGCATCAGCAATATGCGATTGCTAGCAAGAGCTACGAACGAATCGAGCAGGCTTACGCGGTAATCGACGGTAGGTCCGACAGTCTCAAGGACACGAAGGATAAGCTCGTGCTGAACTCGGACTCAGGGTTTTTCATGATGGTGACGGCTTCAGGTATCAATAATCTCAAAAACGTGCCGCCCCAGGCCCGCATGCTCCAAAAGACGAAAGGCGGACAGCTGTCGATAGGCGAAAGTGAAGGAATGTTCCGGGCAAACGTCATCCTGACTACCGCCAATCGCGAAACGTCGCTGCAGCTCTTCCGCATCGTACAGGGCATGCTTGCCCTCGCATCCTTCACTCAGGTCGAAAACCAGAGCATGATGGAAATCGTAGACAGCGTGAATGTGCAGCAAGGCGACGATTTTGTATCCTTGGATTTCCAATATCCGATCGAGCGCCTCATGGGATTGCTCAATACGGTTGTGGGAGAGATGGCCGAGGAGAGCCACAACGGAGAGCACAGCACCAACAATGCTGATTGGCAGGAAAGGAGCGAAATGCTAGCTCATCACGTCCCTGAGGGGATGGTGCGAGATCTGGTAGTCGCGCATTGCAACTATGAATAGTTCATCTACCTTCTCCATAGCAATTCGATCGGTGACGGGCTCGGCCACAGAAATAGATACCTCGCAATCCCTCGCAGGAGGGAACGGGATAGACCGTGCCGGCTTCGCCGCCCTTGTCGAAGAACATCAGGATAAGCTTCGCAACTTTCTCTTTCGCTATACGCGGAATCGCCAGGATGCTGAAGATCTTACCCAGGATACTTTCGTTAAGGCCTACCGAAACATCCACCGCTACGACAGCAAGTACAGTTTTTCCACTTGGCTCTACACCATTGCTCGCCGTACCGCCTACAATCATTTCCGAGACAGCAAGCCTACCGAGTCGCTCGAATACGACATTGCTTCCTCTTCCGACACGCCGGACGTGGAAGCGTCGCGCGAAGACGAGAAGAACTGGGTTTGGGAGGCTGCCAAAAATTTAAAGCCAGACTTTCGCGAGGCGCTCAGTCTCAAGTATGTCGACGATCTTTCGATCGAAGAAATATCGAGAGTAATGGGCAAGTCGCAGACGAACGTTAAAATCATCCTTTTCCGCGCTCGCAATCATTTGAAGAAGTTGCGGAAAATCGAGAACCCGAGGATAGAAGAATGAAAAAGCCACTCTACAAGATTTTGATCAATTGGTACCAGGCCTCGGATAAACCTTTACCGAAATGGTTGGAGCAGGCCTGTCAAAAGGACGAGACGCTTGCCAATGAGCGCGACTTCGGAGACGAGCTTACTCTAGTGCTCAAGAAACGCCCAAACGACAGCATGTCTATCGCAGAAGATAGCATGGCATCGCGCGTTTTGCGGCAGATCACCGAAGAGGACTACCTTGCGGAGCAAGAGCGGACCAATGGAGTTTCGGTCTGGGCAGGCTGGATACGTTCAGCCGGGATGGCGGCGGCAGCCTTAGCGCTAACGGTGGTTGCCTACCAGTTTTTGAATACGGATCGTGAATTGCCGAACGAGGAAAACGCGATCACTGTTGTTGCGAATGGCCAGGCAACCGATGGCATAGCCGATGACTTGCTGACAGTGAGCGAAGACTGGAAAAATCCCTTGGATCAGGAAATTGAATACATCGTTTCCGATGCCAAAGGTGCACTTGGCTTTCTCGCCACGAATTTTGTGCCGAGCAGTTACTTGAAGAAGTCCAACGGGGAAAACGGCGCTTAAACTAAGCCCGCTTTCGAGACAGCTCCTCTATCAGGCTCCCATTCTGAATCCAGTATGGGTCCGCCGGTACGCTAGCGGGCTGATTCCTTGTGATGCCTTAAATTGTCGCGTGTAGTAGTTGCTGTCGTTGAAGCCCACTTCGAAGGCAATCTCGGAAATGGACAGCTTCGTACTCGTGAGCAGCGTCATTGATTTTTGGATGCGTAGCTGCAGAAGGTAGTTAATCGGCGTTTCGCCAGTAGCGGTTCGGAAGACGCGCATGAAATTCGCTCGCGACATGTGAGCCATGGCGGCGAAGTCCTCGACCTTCCAGGGCTTTGTGAATTCGTCTTCGATCGAGCCTATCACTTTAGCCACGCGAAGAAGAGCCTCGGCGTTTGTAGATTCGGTCTCCTGGTAAAGTCGGGACAGATAGACGACCAGCTCGACGAATTTTGCGAACATCGCGGCCTCGTATCCTTCCATTTTTCCGCGGACTTCGTTGTCGAGCTCGACCGCTATACGCTCCGAGTGGGCAAGGGTGCTGCGGCTTAAGTGCAGATGGCTCGTGAAGCGGTGTTGCTTGCGGAAGAGGGGCTCTAAAAGGAAGAGCGCTCGATAGCCGGGAATCTTGCGAAGACGGGTCTCGGGGAGATTGAGCTGCTCGGGGTCGAACATGATGTTAATCATCTCGAGCTTTTGCAGATCATAGTAGTAGTGGCTCTGCTGGCCTTGCAGCACAAATACGTCTCCGGCTGTGATCGGAAATTCCGCGCCTTCCAGCCAGTGCATGGCGCTCCCGCGCGTGATCAAGGCAAGCTCGCAAAAATCATGCGTGTGGCGCACTTCCGTCAGATCGTGCTCGTGCGTGATTTCGCTATCAGAGCCCGCTTTGACGCGGCGGACAGTCAAAGGGTGATAAGGATTGTCAAAATAGTTTATTCCCTCTGCGACAACGCCTTGCCCGCTTTCTTTGTTTGGATTCTTAATGCTTGTGGACATCTTTAGTAATCGTTGATCAGACGTGCTATCACTTATTCTAATCTCTTTTGACGTTTCTGTAACGTTCTGAAGTTTAATGTTTTATTGGAGATTTTGCAGGCATTTTTACAGTGTGAGACGATAATGCTAATGATTGAGAAAATGTTAAAGGCAGAATTTTGCAAAAAGTGCGATACTTGACTCACTGACCCGGAAACCCCCGAAAGCAGATGGCATATTTAATTGGAATTGATGTAGGAAGCTCCTCCGTAAAGGCGTCCGTTTTGGATGCGAACACTGGGGCATGCGTGGGCACGGCCTTCGCTCCCAAGGAAGAACAGCGTATCAATTCGCCTCAAGCCGGCTACGCCGAGCAAGATCCGCAAATGTGGTACGACAATGCTCGGATTGCAGTGCGCGAGGCGATGACTGCGGCGCGAATCACAGGCGAGGCGATCAAGGCAATTGGCATTTCCTACCAGATGCACGGATTGGTTTGCGTGGACAAGGACCAGAAGGTGCTCCGCCCAGCCATTATCTGGTGCGACAGCCGAGCGGTAAGTTACGGCGAAGCAGCATTCGATGCGATTGGTGGGGACAAGTGCCTTAGCCATTTGTTGAATTCTCCCGGAAACTTCACCGCGATGAAGCTCTCTTGGGTAAAGGAAAACGAGCCGGAGCTCTATGCAAAGATCGATAAGATCATGCTTCCCGGCGATTGGCTTTCCATGAAGCTTACCGGCGAGGCCCAGACCACCGCATCCGGCTTGTCCGAAGGCATGTTTTGGGATTTCAAGAACGACCGCGTTTGCGACTTCCTCCTCGAGCACTCTGGCTTTTCTCCCGATCTTATTCCGGACATCGTACCCACTTTTTCAGTACAGTCGGTTTTGACAAAAGCAGCAGCGGATGATTTTGGCCTCGCGGCAGGAACGCCCGTATCTTACCGAGCAGGCGACCAGCCGAACAACGCGCTTTCGCTCAACGTCCTCAATCCAGGCGAGATTGCGGCCACTGCCGGCACATCGGGCGTCGTCTACGGCGTAACGGATCAGGTCAGCTACGATCCGCAATCCCGCGTAAACACTTTCGCTCACGTCAATCACACCACCGAAGCTCCACGCCTAGGCATTCTGCTCTGCATTAACGGAACAGGATGTTTCAATTCATGGATGAAGCGCACGATCGGCGTCAGTAGCTACGAAGAGATGAACGCGCTTGCGGAGTCCGCCCCGATTGGATCGGACGGATTGTCCGCTTTGCCATTTGGCAATGGAGCCGAACGCGTGCTTTGTAACCAAAATTTGGGCGCGTCATTCTCCGGGCTCGATTTCAATCGCCACAGTCAAGCTCACCTCTGTCGCGCTTTGCAGGAAGGCATTGTATTCTCTTTTCAATACGGCATCGAACTGATGAAGCCGCTCGGACTCGACATTTCGAAGATCCGTGCAGGCAAGGCGAACATGTTCCTCAGTGACATCTTCTGCCAAACTCTTTCCGGCGTCAGCGGAGCAGGCATCGATCTCTACGAGACGGACGGCTCTCTTGGCGCGGCCCGTGGAGCAGGCGTAGGAGCAGGCATCTACGGATCTTTGTCCGAGGCGTTTGCATCGCTAACGAAAGTGGCGAATGTTGCGCCAAAGGACGGCCCGTATCAGGAAGCCTATGCGCGCTGGAAAGAGGCGCTGCAGCAAAAGCTTTCATAACTCAAACCCCTAGAAAAATACCGTTTTAATTAATCAATCCGTATCATGAGCATCATTACAGGAGATAAAGAGTACTTCCCAGGCATTGGGGAAATTAAGTTCGAAGGCCGCGACAGCGACAATCCGCTTGCATTCAAGTGGTACAATCCGGACCAGGAAATTGGCGGAAAGTCTATGAAGGAGCTGTTCCGCTTTGCTATCGCTTACTGGCACACGTTCTGCGGTGTTGGTGGAGATCCATTCGGTCCCGGTACCAAGGTTTTCCCATGGGCGGAAGGTGCGGATGCAGTAAGCCGCGCGAAGGCGAAGGCAGACGCGGCGTTCGAGTTCATCACTAAGATTGGCGCTCCTTTCTATTGCTTCCACGACTTCGACCTCGTTGAGGAGGGCGCGAGCTTCAAGGAGTCCGAGGCCAATCTTGCGGCCACGGTCGACTACCTCAAGGGCAAGCAAGCCGACTCCGGCGTAAAGCTCCTCTGGGGCACGGCGAACCTCTTCAGCAATCCTCGCTACATGAACGGCGCTTCGACTAATCCAGATTTCAGCACGGTTGCCTACGCGGGCGCTCAGCTGAAAAACGCGATCGACGCGACCATCGCGCTCGGCGGCGAGAACTACGTTTTCTGGGGTGGCCGCGAAGGCTACATGTCGCTTCTCAACACGGACATGAAGCGCGAGAAGGAGCACTTCGCTCGCATGCTTACGCTTGCTCGCGACTACGCTCGCAAGAACGGATTCAAGGGTCAGTTCTTCATCGAGCCAAAGCCAGCCGAGCCATCGAAGCACCAGTACGACTTCGATTCGGAAACAGTAATCGGCTTCCTCCGTGAGCACAATTTGCTCGACGACTTCAAGATCAACATCGAAGTCAACCACGCAACGCTTGCTGGCCACACCTTCCAGCACGAGCTGCAGGTAGCCGCAGATGCCGGCATGCTCGGCAGCATCGACGCGAATCGCGGCGACTACCAGAATGGCTGGGATACCGACCAATTCGCGATGAACATCAACGAGCTTGTCGAGGCGATGCTCGTCTTCCTCAAGGCCGGCGGTCTCCAGGGCGGCGGCGTAAACTTCGACGCTAAGACTCGTCGCAACAGCACGGACCTGGAGGACATCTTTATTGCTCATATCGCGGGTATGGATGCCTTTGCACGCGCCGCGCTCATCGCCGACAAGATTCTAAACAAGTCAAAGCTGCCTGGCCTCCTCACGGAGCGCTACTCGAGCTTCGACGCTGGAAAGGGAGCTGCCTTCGAAAAGGGAGAACTTTCCCTCGAGGACGTTTACGCCATCGGTTCGCAAGGCGGAGAGCCGAAGCAGATCAGCGGCAAGCAGGAGCGTTACGAGCAGATCATCAACGATTTCCTTTATTAGAATTTGATTCGTTAAATTGGGTTTAACAAATCACGAGTAGTTAGGCAGGCGCGGCTTCGGTCGCGCCTGTTTTTTTGTGTGTCAACGAAAGGTTCGCCAACAGGTGTTGGATTTGGCATGCATGTTGAGATGCCGTTCCTCAAGCTCTTCATTTTCAGCATCGTCGGACTGCTCCTCTGTTCCTGCGAATCAACTAAGGTCACTCCGCTGGCGTCTACGAAGATCGTTCTCATCGGCGATTCGACGATGGCGGAAAAGCTGGAAAGTAAGCGTCCAGAAACGGGCTGGGGAGAAGCCTTGTCGCCACTTTTTGATGACACCGTCGCTATTTCAAACCATGCGGTAAACGGACGCAGCACGAAGAGTTTCATCGACGAAGGCCGTTGGGATGCCGCGCTCGCGGAGCTTATGGCAGGGGATATCTTAGTCGTCGAGTTCGGGCACAACGATCAGAAGAGTCGCGATGCCAAGCGTTTCGCCGCTCCATGGGAAGGCTACAGCGAGAATCTGCGTCGGTTTACTGGGGAAGCTCAAGCGAAGGGAGCGGATGTTATCCTCCTTAGCTCGATTTGCCGTAGAAAATTCGAGGAAAACGGAACGCTTCTCGATACTCATGGGGAATATCCGGCGGCCGTGAAGGCGGTCGCGTTGGAGTTCGGCGTCGCGTTTGTGGATATGGAAGCCCTGTCGCGAGAGCTGTTGGTTGAACTTGGACCGGAGCGATCCGCGGCGCTCTTTCTGCACCTAGCGCCGGGCGAGAATGCGAACTATCCTGAAGGGAAATCGGATGACACACACCTCAAACCCGAAGGGGCCAGACTTCACGCGGAGCTTTTCGTGGAAGAACTGCGAAGAATCAGACATCCGCTGTCGAAGCTCCTGAGATAAGGTAGAACGGCACTAGCGAAGCGCCGATGTATCGAACGTTTTCTCGAGGAACGGTTTCGCGTGCTCGAGTGACTCAAACTGCTCTTGCACGCGGCTTAACGAGTCGGCGTCGTGCGGGCACATGTCGGGAATGAGGATGGTGTACATGCCGGCATCGTGAGCAGAGCGGATCCCGTTAACTGAATCCTCGAAGGCGATACAGTGTTGAGGGTCGATTTCAAGCCGTTGAGCGGCAAGTAGATAAGGTTCCGGGTGGGGCTTGCCATTGGTCACTTGGTCGCCGGTCACGATTTTGTCGAAGTGCTCCAGTAGGCCGTGGTGGATGAGCTTTCGCGAGGCGTATCGATAGGAGGAGGAGGTAGCGAGGGCCTGCTGGACTCCTAGCTCGACGAGCAGCCCCAGGCACTCCCTCGCACCCGGCTTTAGCGGCGGACCCTTTTTCAAGAGTTTGTCATACTCTAAACTGGCAACTCTCGTTAGTTCGGCGACATCGGTGTTCGCTCCGAGCACGTCGAGCAGTCGGGCCTGGATGGCCTTTGAATTCATGCCGATGAGCGATTGAAAAAAAGGAAGGTCGATTTCAAGACCCACCGCTTCGGCTCCAGCTTTCCAAGCTACGAATGAGAGACGTTCGGTATCGAAAATGAGACCGTCCATGTCCCAAACGACTGCTTTAAATTGTCGTTTTGTACCCACGAGCCACAGGAAGGGAAAAGGTGGATCGGTACAACTCCAATTCTTGCGTTCTTATCTAAGCAGGCGTAGCTATCGCTGACTTAACGCGGTTATTATGTCTGACAAATCGAGCTCTCGGAATCCTTGGCGCAAACGAATCCTGATATCCGGATTGGTCCTTTTCACCCTCTACTTGTGTTTCGGCATTTGGGGTGTTCCGGCGATTCTCGTTTCGCAGGCCCAGAAGCATGGAAGCGAGGCGTTGGGTCGGGAAGTGACAATAGGCAGGGCAAGCTTCAACCCCTTCTCTTTTGAGACGAAGATCTATAATCTCGTGATCGCGGAAGCAGACGGGAAATCGGGAAGCCTTCTAAAAGTCGGCAAACTGTCGGCAAATGTGCAGCTCTCCAGTGTTTTTGGGACGATTCTTCTCAAGTCCGTGGAAATTGAAGACAGCGATATTTGGATAACTAAGGACGCAGCTGGAAGGCTTAGTTTTCAGGATGTGCTGGACGGCTTCAATGCGGAGGCCACGCCAGATGAAGAGGAACCGTCGAGCGAGATCACGGCTCAAATCATGAAAACTTCGGTGGATAATTTCAATCTGCATTTCACCGACTCCAGCCTCCCGAGCGACTATGAGGAAACCCTTACGATCGAATCCTTCAACGGTCGAGACATTGGCACAGTTGAAAAAGTCAGTATCAAATCTTCGGATACGGGTGGACCTGCTTACCATTGGGACTTCGGTGGAGTGGTTAAGACAGCTAGCGGCGCAAACCTCGCTATAGACGGGGGAGCCACCGGTCAACTACCATGGAGTTTCGAGTTGAACGCTTCTTTGGCTGATTTTCCCTTAGCGAGCTTGCAAGCGTACATCGACGAATCGGTGATCGCCCAAGTCGAAGGAGCTCTCGGTTTCGACTTCAATGCTCAGATCGTATTGGCAGAGGAAGGAGCTGAGATCGTCGTCGCTGGAGATTTGGGCCTAAACGGTTTTTCCATCTCGGACCCTGAGCAGGAATTTGTCGCTCTCGAATCGCTGACTTTTTCAGGCTTGAGAGCGGACGCTGTCACCATGGATATCTCAATTGCAGATGTATCCATGGCATCTCCTGCCTTTTCTGCGATTCTCCTTGAAGACGGAAGCCTGCGCCTGCCTGCGTTCAGGGAATCGACCTCAAGCGTAGCGAGCGCTGCAGAAGAGGAGAATGCTCCGTTCGTTTTCACCGCTGCTATCGAAGGGGTAAGCCTTTCGAAGGGCAGTTTCGCTTTTGAGGATCGAAGCCTCGCGACTCCTTTCTCGACAATCGTCGAAAACATAGAACTTGCTTTGAGCGATCTCAAAGCGACCCAAACAGTGGAGGCCTACGATGCTTCCGGGGGAATGAGCCTAGGCATGACGCTTCTTGGCGGAAGTCTTCAATTGGACTCGAAGCTCGAGGCTCTAAGAGGTTTAGCGACAGCAACGCTTGCGATTGATGAGCTTCAACTGTCTGAACTGCAGTCCTACGTGAGCGAGTATGCGAACGTGGAGTTGCAGGAAGGCGCGTTCTCCGCGGAGCTCAGCGCGAAACTCGAGAGTATGGCGAATCCCTCAGCGACTGGATCGCTTAAACTGTCAGGTCTGAAACTCAACGAACTCGGCAACGAGCGTGAAATGCTGGCGCTTCAGCGGCTCTCACTTGAAGGAATAGAATTCCTTGGAGATTCCGTTTCCTTTAAAAGCGTACAAATCGTAGAACCGCTGCTGACGGTTTGGCAAAATGAAGAGGGCGCGAATCTGAGCCGTATCGCTAAGATCGAGGAAAAGGCGGAAGAGGTTGTTTCAGAAGTTGAGGCTGAAACCGGATTGGCGGTTAATATCGAAACCTTTGAGTTGCTTTCAGGTGGTGTTGATTTTGTGGATACAACACCGCTTTCGACGCACAAGAGCCGCATCAGCGGATTTGACGTGAAGATAGAATCAATTTCTGCGAATCCGGAAAGTCTGGCGTCTTTTGAGTTTAGAGGTACGATCGATGGTAGCGCTCGCCTCCAAGGGGAGGGCAAGTTAAACGTCATGGATCCGAAACAGTATTTGGATTTGGATATGAGCTTTCGGGGGTACGACCTGACCGCAACGAGTCCCTATTGGGAGACTTATCTCGGTCGGGCTTTGGCGAAAGGTCAATTTGAGATTACCTCGAAATATTCAGTCAGAGACAATCAGCTCGACGGTACGAACAACTTCAGAATTGATCAGCTAACGCTTGGCGAAAAGGTCGAAAGCGATCAGGCGATGAGCCTACCTTTGGGTTTTGCGATTAAGCTGATGAGTGACCCGAGTGGTGTTATTTCATACGATGGGCTTCCTGTTCAGGGCGACTTGTCAGATCCGCAAGTGAAACCATGGGGACTTGTTGGCAGAGCCATTCGAAACCTTATTCTTAATGCGGTGGCATCCCCGTTTAAGTTCTTAGCTGGCATGGTGGGAGGTCGCGACGACTTGGATACAATCCAGTTTGAAATGGGCTCCGTGGAAATCAGTCCAGAGGGGCTTGAGAAAGTTGCTGCCTTGCAGCAGATTATGAAGCTCCGCCCGGGACTTACCATTGATGTCGCTTATAAGATGGATGAAAAGGAGGCGTCGTATCTTTTGTCTCAATACGAGAAGCGTCGCTTACTGAATCCTGCTTTCGAAGCGGTAAGTGGACTCGATCTGCTCCAACCGATTGATGGCCTCGCGTTGAGAGCGGTCGTTACTGAGGAGTATACGAAGAGTGAAGAGCTCGGATCAGAATCCGTAGCTGCTATGTCGTCTGGAGATGCCTCTCCTCCTGCCGAAGAAGCTACGCCGGGAAAAACTGGGGTCGTTAAACGATTGGTAGGCGTGTTCAAGCGAAAGAAAGAGGAGGTCGATTCCGCTCAGGACTTGGAAGAAAACTCGCCTGAAGTAGCGCCTATTGCCGAGGAGGCTAGCGAGGTTCGAGAACTTAGCTTTGAAGAAAAACTTACTGTCGTACTGTCGAAACAGCCATCGCTTACTATCGATGATAACTGGCTGGCGGATCTAGCGAGCGAGCGTATCCAAAACTTCAAACTCGCTTTATTAGCAGACGAGGCAATCGATAATAGCCGCGTTTTCGCAACAGAATTGCCTGAAAGCGATACGAACAAGCCGGTTGGTTCGCTGCTAATCAAGGTTATAGATTAACATCTTGAATTTCTAGCTGCCAAACTCGCGATCGATTCGACGCGTTGCGAGTAGACTTCTAACGCGCTCGGAGAGCGTGTCTTTGTTCACAATCCCGGTATGCCGGAATTGGATACGCCCTTCTTGGTCTACGATGAGGAGCGTTGGAATGGCTTCCGCTTGGCCAAATGCTTCCACGACAGAAGGAGTCACGCGAGCGATCCGGTAGTTGATGCCAACCGCTTCGGCGTAGGCCTTAAGGTCCTTGTGCTTCTCGTCCACCGAGAGGCCGATGATCTCGACTTCGTCAGGCGAAAACTCTTCACGGAGCGCGACCAGATCGGGAATCTCCTTTTTGCAGCCGCCACACCATGTTGCCCAATAGACGAAGACACCAACTTTGCCCTCGAGATCAGTGCTAGAAATCAAGTTGCCCTGTATGTCGACCGCAGTCCAATTGGCCTCTTTCACCGATGGCAATTCGGGCTTTCTCGCTGTCTGGTCTTCATTGGCGCCGAAAGCGCTCTCTGCCATGTTCACAACGACACAGCTCGGGCAGTCCTTGGTCCCGAGACTGATCCCGATCCAGAAAGCAGCGATCGTGATCAGAAAGATGGTAGAAAAGTGGTGTTTGATAAATTCCATTTAGCTATGAACTATGCCAGAGGAACGGCTCTGAGAGGTCTGTGATTTCGCGTATTTTCCACGAGGTTATACCCTAGGTACTACTTTGGGTAAAATTCAAGAAAAGCCCGTGACGCTCTTATATTTGAGTGAGCTCACCGTAGAGAGGCAGTAGGCTCTCCCGGCGCACCCAGCCACTTTCACCGTTGGGAAGACTGATTTTCATCCAACCGAGAAAGGATTTCTCAAATCTCGCAACGGACCCTTCGCTTACGGAGGAGCTAACTTGATCTGGCTGCAGGTCGGTGGGGATTGAGAGCAAGGCAGATTCTTGTATGACAAGGAGGGTATTGGGATCGCCTAGCGCTTCATACTTCATATGCGCCCAAATCGAAAAATAAGCTAACACTCCCGCGAGCAGACCTAAGATGAAAAGCGGGCTCGCCAGCTTCCGGGCGGGACGCAAGTAGAGGGCAAGTATCGAAAGCGAAAGGAGAGCCCCTAGCGCCCAGAGTGAGTGAACCGAAAGGCTTTGCCAAGCAGCTGGAGAACGTAACTTCACAAGTGCGTAAAGCCCCTCGCTTTCCAGCAGCGACTGCAGCACCGGATCGTAGGCGGATGTATTCTGATGAGCGATACGGAGGTTCCATGCTACCTCCTCATTGCTGGGATCGAGGCAAAAAGAGCCGGTCCAAAGTCCCCATGCACGCGACCAATCGCCGAGCTGAGCTGCGGCGAGTCCAGCATTGTATCGGTATTCGAATACCTCGGGAGATTCGTTGATGGCCTCGACCCATTTTGCGGAAGCAGCCTTAAACTTGCCTTGATTGTAGAGACTGTTTACTTCGGCGCTTTCGGATTGCGCAGACAGGTTTTGCACGGCCAAAGTCAGTAGAGCGAGGATCGCGAAAGTTGGCACCCAGCTTTTGTATTTAAAAACCTGAGACGGGTTGAAGGACTTGCTGGGACAGGCACTGCAAGCGAGGCGTTGCAGGCGTAGCCACTCTTCGTGATCGTAATCCGCAACGCCGAAAAGAGCTTGGTCGGAGAGTTGCCAAGCGTTTCTCCAGTTCGCCGCGAACTCCTCGCCGCGAAGCTGAAGGGCGGCAGTCGCGACTTCGTCAGGAGTTGGTTCGATAGCGGAAAGGGCGAAATAGCGGGCTGCCGCGTCCCGCCATTTCAGGTGAAGCTTCTTACGCGCTTCTGGATCGTCGGGGAATTTTGAGCGGGAGATTTTGCGAAGTTCGGACAGCGCTTTTCGCTCCGATTTTCGAGGATCGTTTGCAAAGCCTTTGGCGAATGCGAGCAAGAACCAAAATGCTAGCGGGCAGGCGAGGGCGACTAAGGTTGGCTTGTAGATCGTTTTCGCAATCGTCGGTATCGCGAAGGAGCTTGCGCCGCTCAAGGGATCCTTGAGCAGTTCCGGCGGCTTGAGGAACACGTTTTGTCCGTTCGGATCAAGGGTGTAGGTTTCCTGATTCGCAGGACCTGAACCGGAGACGATTTCCGGCGCGTCGCCCTCCAGAGCAGAACTGAGGCTCGGGTTCGTGGGTGCGGCTGGAACGATCGTTACGGTCTTGGCCGGGATTTCTATGGTTTTGTAAGATTCGCTGACCGGGTCGAAGTAAGTGTACTGGACCGGGCCGAACTCGAAACTTCCTACCTCGGTCGGAATGAGAACGATGTCCTCTGTCTGTCGGCCAGTGAAAAGGTCGTCGTCTTCAAACTCGTTTTTGATTTCTGGCTGTATCGCCTTGAATCGACTCGAGACTGAGCGGGGAGGAACGCCGATGCCGGCCGGCCAATTTCCCGAGCCGCTGAGTTCCAAGGTCCAGGTTATCGGCTCGCCGATTTGTACCTCTTCTGGAACGACACGCGATTCAAGAGCGAAAGATCCAACGGCTCCTCGAAACGAAGCCGGAGCTCCGTTCGGGAGTGGCAGCACTTCGACCGAGAACGGATCCGACTCGATAGTAAACGCGTCATAGACAGGCTCCTGGAAAAGGAAGTCGCGTCTCCGTCCGATCACTACAGTCGCTTCCTGACGAGCTCCCTCGACTTCCAGGAAACCGCTCTGTGTGGCCATGGCCTTCGCGGTGTAAACTTTGACGACGTATTGAGAGCCATCGTAGTTGACGCCTGTTACTTGTCCGTCGACCAGACCGCCGGTGACGAGGGTTGAAGGGTTCCAAGTGGGTACTGACAAATCGGCGAGCTGGTAGTCTTGCTTGGCCCCGGCGATGTATTCGAGCTCGAAGACTTCACCTTCGTAAATGGAGGGGTCTCTGGTTTGAAACAGAGACATGAACACCTCGTCAGGACTGATGCCGGTGTTTCCAACGGTCGCTTCTACCACTTCAAAGCGGGCGGGTGATACGGTGAGCTCGCCTTCGGAAGTTTTAACGCGAAAGGCTGGAATCGTAAGTGTACCTTGGCTCGAGGGAATAGCTTGGTAATTGAAAATCGTTTTCGCGCTCAAGCGACCGTTGATGATGGTGCGGGAGTTTGAGCGACCTCGAAAACTGAGCTGAAGCCCCGGCGCGTTTGGTAAGCTAGGGTCTCCGTCCGGCTCGCAGGAGTCGTAGAACAGATCGATGGCATTCGACTTGCCTTGCTGCATTGTTCCGCTGCTAGGAGACCAGTAGACGGACTGACTCCAAGAGATGGATACACAGCTAAGAGTGAGGAGACTTAGAATGAATTTTAACTTGAGGAAACGCATAGCTACCAATCTTTGGCATCGGGTTGCGACTTCTGCTTTTCGCCCGATTGGGCTTCTTGTAGAATCTTGTAAAGTTTTCCAGGCTCGTCCTGCTGCTTCAGCTGTTCGAGCATTTGCATCAATGCCGCTCTTTCTGCCGCGATTGGCTCGCCGGTCGTTTGCTGGCCGCCCAGCTGCTGCATTTGTTCAGGAGGAGACTGTTGTTGCTCTTGGTTTTGATCGAGCTGGATGTCTTGGGGTTGCTGATCTTGCTCCAGATCTCCCATCTGAGCCCCGTCTTGAGCTTTGGGCATTTCGGTAGTCTCGTCCTGGCCGCCTTGCTCGCCGGATTGTTCTCCTTCTCCCTGTGGCTGCTCCTGTTCTTGCTGTTCGCCGTTTTGGCCCTGCTGGGATTCGCTTTGCTGCTGTTCGCTTTGCTCTCCGTCTTGGTTCTGTTGGGATTCGCTTTGTTCGGATTTATCGCCTGACTGCTGTTGGTCTTGCTCTCCCTGTTCGCCTTCCTGGGAGTCTGAATCTTGGTTTTGCTCCTGCTGCTGCTCGGGAGGAGGTTCAAGAAGCTTGAGTAACTGCTCTTCCAACGCGTCCCATTCCGGACGCTCCGGTGCGACAGTTCGCCCAGCGGCTACGGCATCGAGAGCGTCGTGCAATGAAGAATCAGGGAGCTTTTGACCCTGTTGCATCATAGTCTGGGCGACTTGTAGGGTGCCACCGGCCATATTGAGATATTCTTCAGCTCCGATTTCATCGAGCTCCGCAATTTGAGAGATGTAGTCCGGCAGCGTCATGCCTTCTTCTTGAGGCTCCGACTCCTGTCCATTGAGATTCCAAAAGGAGAAAGCTAGTAGAAATGTCGCTAGAAAATGGATACGTTTCACGCTGCTACCTTTCGCTTGATGTTTCTGGCTTTTGGCAAGGCGGGGAACTCCCAGTAAATTGAAAGGAGGAGTAGGGCGAGTCCCGGCGCCAGGAAATAATGGTAGCGTTCGATTTCGGCTTCTTCGCGTTCTCGTTCAGTGAGGTTTGCTTGACCCTTCTTTACGGTATCTTCCACGAGCTGCGGCAAGTCGATCCAGACGCTGGCTTCTCTGTATTCGCCCTCAGTGATTCTCGCGATTTGGCTGAGCGTATTCGGTTCTAGCTTACTCAAGACGACCGCTCCATTGGGATCTTTGAGATAACCGCCTGCGCCATCGGGGATGAAGCTCCCTTCTTTCGTGCCGAAGCCGAGACAGATCGCTCTAACATTCTGCTCCTTCAGCTCTTCGGCTTTCGCCTTCCAATTTGAGTCGAGGCTTTCGCCGTCGCTGATAATGATGAGAAATCGATCCGCCATGCCATCCGACTGCTCGAATGAGTCGAGAGCGGTCGTCAGCATCGCTTCGTAGTTGGTGCCGCCTTGCGGAATAAAGCTTGGATTGATTTCCTTTAGGAAGCCTCGAAGGATTTGGTAGTCGGGGCTCATCGGACTCTGCAGAAAGGCAGTGCCGGCGAATACGACGAGTCCGACACTTTCGCCCTCAAGCGTATCAAGCATGCTTTCGACCACGAGTTTGGCCCGATCGAGTCGACTTGGCTTCATGTCGTCTGCTAGCATGCTTTTAGAGAGGTCCATCGCTATGATGACTTCGCGGCTTCGTTCGAAGGTGATGCGTTTCTCCGTGCCCCAACGTGGTTGTGCGATGGATACGACAAGCAAGGCCAAGGCAGAGCAGAGGAGGGCTTTCGGTGGGCGTACTTTCGAGCGTGGAGCAGGCTTGATTCCGCCGAATCCGGCGGTTGCCCATTGAGCTTGGCGTCCGCGACTGCGCGCGGAGGCCCGACTTCGGTGAAAGAGATTCCATGCGAAAAACAGAGCAGGGAAGGCGAGTGCCCAAAGCCATTCTTCATTTCCCCAGCTTACATTCATACTAAGGCCTCCCTCATTTTGCTGCCAGTGGAGAGGACTCCGAGTACGGAGAGAACACCAGCGGCGTAGAGGGCGTATTTGAACAATTCGGTGATTGTCGAATATTGCTGAACCTCGAATTCGATGGTGCTGCTGGCGTCGATTTTTTCGAAGGCTTGATCGATTGTATCCGAATTCTCAGCGCGGAAAAATTCTCCGTTCGTTTCGTTGGCGATTTTCATCAGCGTTTCTGTGTCTACGCGAAGGAACTCCTGAGTGGTGCCGATTCGTTCGCCTCGTTCGTTGCGACGAGGGAAAGGGACGTATCCATTTTTTCCGGCAGCGATCGTGTAAACGCGAATCCCTGCGTCTTTGGCAAGGGTCGCGCCTTCCATAGGATCCATCATGCCGGCGGTGTTTTCACCATCGGTAAGGAGTACGATAAAGGCGCCTTCTCGTTCTCCGGCGCGCTCTTTCGCGCCTTCGAGGAGTCGGGATGTGGCGACAGCCAGCGAGTCGCCAATTGCGGTACCATCCTCGATCAGGCCGATCTGCAGGCGCTCGGTCTGGCGAGCCAGCCACTTGTGGTCAAAGGTGAGCGGGGCGACCGTATAGGCGCGGCCGGCGAAAGCGATTAGTCCGATGCGGTCGTTTTCGCGTCGATTGATAAAGGCGCTGAGAACGGGCTTGACCGCTTGCAGTCGGTTTGAGCGTTTTCTATCGACGAAATAGTCTTCCGCTTCCATCGAGCGGGACAAGTCAACCGCGAGCACGATGTCGTAGCCGCGGCTTTTCGAATGCCGCTCGGTGGTGACCGCTTGTGGGCGGGCGAGGGCGATGATAATGAAAACCGCTGAGAGAAACGCCAAGGTTGTGGCGAGCTTCGTGCCACCGACAATATTTGGACGTCGCCAAGCGCCGGAAAAGGGTAGTATCATGGCGGATACGGAGCGACGCCCGCGGAGCCAAGCCACGATCGGTAAGGCGATGAGGGCGAACAGCCAATACGGGCTCGCGAGTTGAATTTTCGTATCCAAAAGTTCGATCATACGCGGGCGAAACGTTTCATGCGTTGATGGAAAAATTCGGTGACGGCTTCGATCGTATCGTCGCCAGCCGTGAGATTCAGACGATCGCTTTGCTGCGGGAAAAGGGATTTGAACGATGCGTCTCGCTGCTCCTTCCAGGTCCTGTGAGCGGAGCGTTGAGCTGAGGAACTGCCGTTGAGCGTAAAGAGTTCGCCGCTGGTCGGATCGTAGACGGGCTGGCTGCCTCGCTTTGGAAGTTCGATTTCCCAAGGGTCGGAAACGCGGAAGCCGACCGGTTGGTAGCGGCGGCGAAGAACGGGCCAAACGTCCGGCTGCGAGCCCCCGGGAAAGTCTCCCAGCCATATGAAGATGCTGTGGCGTGGAGCTGCCTTGAGCACGTAGCGCCATGGGATTTTGGCTTCCTGTTCGCCTAAAATGGGAGGAGCGGGATAGCCAAGCAGGTTGGCTGCGGTGTGCATGATGCGACCTCGGCCCGTGGAGTCCTTGTTGAGGGTGTAGCCCTGCGGAGAGGCGTGCAGGAGCGAGATACGGTCGCCATTCATGGCGGATAGCAGCATGAGGAGGCTGGCAAGCTCGAGGAGAGCGGCTCGCTTGGTAACGCCGCCGGAGCCGAATTGCAGAGAAGGCGTGTCTTCGAAAAGCAGCAGCAAGGTGATTTCGCGCTCTTCGATGTACTTCTTGCGGTAGGCTTCGCCGAGGCGGGCGGTCACGTTCCAGTCAATGTCGCGCACGTCGTCGCCAAACTCGTACTTTACGACTTGGTCGAACTCCATGCCCTTTCCGCGAAAGGAGGACTTGTACTCGCCGCCGAGATTGCTTTGCACGACGTGCCGAGCTCTCCACTGCAAGCGTCGCAGCATGGCTACGGTTGCGGAGAGGTTGGACAAAGCTCCTGACTGTTCGGGCTGGGATGACATGAGCGTAGGCGCGTTTTCTTAAGCGAGCGCTCGCGATTCAAAGGCGATCGGCAAGCGAGGGCGATAGTTAGACAGCGGTGGCTCTGCTTGGAAGCGCGGTTGTATCCAGAATTCTCTGCAAAACTTGATCTGCGGAAATTTCCTCGGCTTCGGCTTCGTAGCTAAGACCGACTCGATGGCGCATGGCGTCTAGGAAAATGTCTTTGATAATGGCTGGAGACACGTGGTCCATGCCGCGCAGCCAGGCGAGGGCGCGGCTCGCTTGGTAGAGGCTTAGCGATGCGCGAGGCGAAGCACCGTAGGACAGGAGACGGTCTTCCGGCTTCTCGGATCCAGCCATGGCTCGAGTCGCGCGAACAAGCTCAAGGATATAGGCCTGAATGTCTTCTGAAACGTGGACCTGGTCGACATCCGCGCGCAGGGCTAGCAGCTCCTCGCCGGTGGCGACTGGATGAAGCTCTGGCTTTTCGGTGACTTGGCCCCAGCGGCGCATCATCTCGAATTCGTCCGTTTGGCTCGGGTAGTCGACGAGCAGCTTGAAGAGGAAGCGGTCGCGCTGTGCTTCCGGCAAAGGATAGGTGCCCTCCTGCTCGACTGGATTCTGAGTTGCCATAACGAAGAACGGCTTGGGCAGCTGGTGCGAGGTCGGGCCGAGCGTGACTTGTTTTTCCTGCATGGCTTCGAGCAGGGCGCTCTGGACCTTAGCGGGAGCGCGATTGATCTCGTCGGCGAGAACGAGGTTGGCGAAAATCGGACCCTTGTGCGGCTCGAATTGTCCGGACTGGGCTTGATAGATCATGGTGCCGATGACGTCGCTGGGGAGAAGGTCCGGGGTGAACTGGATGCGCTCGAACTGCAGGCCGAGAGCGGTGCCAAGGCTTTTGATCAAAAGGGTTTTGGCGAGACCCGGCATGCCTTCCAGAAGCACATGCCCATCTGCGAGGAGGGCGACTAGCATGCGTTCGACGACTATCTCTTGTCCGAGGATCGCTTTTCCAACTTCGTTTCTGACTCGTTCAGACCAGCTGCTCATATGGTATCTTGATAATTCTATGGGGATTCAGGCAATAGAGGGGGCTTCCCTCAAGCGCTGAGAAGGACACCGCCGAATGACCTCCTAATCAAGACTATGTTTCAGAGCTTGGAGATGAACTTTTCTACTGAGGAAAAATTTTTAAGATTCGACCGGTTGTACACGAAAAACGGCACCGACTTAAAGTACGGTGCCGTTGGAAAAATTTGTCTCTTAGAATTTTTTTTATCGCCGACTTGAGATGCGGCGAAATCCGATTAGAGCGGTCAAGGAGAACATCAGTAAGCCTATCATCGATCCGCTGTCAGGTACTGCAGCAGTTTCGAAATCGTAGGTCTTATTTATAGAACCAGTGTCGATTCTGATATCGTCGACGTAACCAAGCTGCCCTTGATTGTAAGTTCCTACGCCAACGGCTAGGCCGACTACGTGCGCATTGGCGAAATCCGTTCCATCTGAACTAGCGAAGGCGTCAGCCCACTCGGAGAGGGATCTGTAAGGATTACCGCCGCTACTACTCAAGATTTCGAAACCGCCTGTCCACCACCAGCCGGCTGTAGTATCGACTCCGGAGCCGGTATTCTCGTCGATTACGACGTTCGTCCACACATCGGGAGTGGGGGGATTCGTGCCGTTGAGGTAAGGCTCGAATACAAGCTGGCCCCAATTGTCACCCGTGCCACCGGCCGCATAAATGGTCAACTTTAGGGCTGGAGCCGCAAAGACATTTCCACCCGCTACTGTTGCCTTGTAGAAGCTGTAGGCAAGGTCGACAGATTTAAGCAGGTCAGAAGCCAAGCCGAAATCGAGCACTGTGCCGATTTCCGCCCGATCTGGATCCGCTAAACCTGTGGTGAGTTTTGCTGCTCCCGTTGAAAGGGGTTGGTTGTTTTCAAGGTCTCCGCCGAGACCAGTAAGGTCGACGATCGAAGCGGTGCCTCCGCCTGCGATCGCGGTTATTGCCCAGTCGTCTTCCAAATTGCTTGGAACCGTTAGGATCTCATCGACGACAACGGCGCTTGCAGTACTCAGTGTAGTGAGACCTGCAGCGAATACAGCCGAGGCTACACATATTTTCTTTAGGGATAGGGTATACATGCCCGCTCAACAGCATTATGCGTGCGAAAGATTGAAGATTTTAAGGGGCAATATTTAAGTTTCTTAGGGTTAGCAACTTAGGGGTGCTAAAAAAACGAAAGATTTTTTCTTTCAAATAGTAAGTAGTAAAAAGAGTTTACCAACTTACAGAATCCTACTGAGGTTCGGGCAAGTTGAGACCGGACTCAGACTGCTGTCTGCACGTCCCGGACCAGTCTTTCCAAGCCTCGCAAGGAATCCTCGTTTTCCCTATTTAGAAATTGAGAAGCGCGGTGGCCGGGTCTTTTAGGGCAAGGGTGTAGAAGGACTCCCGGTGCTGGAGTTTTCGCGCGTGGGCAGCGTAGGCATAGCCGTCTTCTCCGAGCGAGTGGGCGTAGGCGCTAAGCAGCAGGTGCATCATCTCGAAATTGGCAGAGGTGTGAACGGCTTCCGCGACGCTTGGCTGGATCTTGCCTGCTAGCCATTGAGCCCATTTCTGCTCGTCCATGCTCTGCTGCGACAGGGCTTGAACCGCCTTTTCCCTGTGTTCGCTAGCGAGGGCTTCGTTGCCTGACTTGTCGAGCAAGATGTAGAGGAGAAGCTGATCGGTGGCATCGAAGTCAGCGGGAGCGGCGTTGATGGTGAAGCTCGCCGTTTCAAGCTTTCCGTCGAGCACTTGACTCTGAAATTTTTCGTTCGCGGAGGATCCTCGCCTTGCGACATCGGCATAGCCGGTGCGGTTGCCGTGAGCGAGCATCAAGGCTTGGTCGAAGTAGCGCCTGAACTCGTCCGTGTTCAGGGAGCTTGCTCCATTTGTCGCCTGCCATGCGGCAAGTTCGTCATCGAGACGCTTAATCGCCTTATCCGACTCACCTAGCTTGGACATGGCGTAAAGATAGTCGTAGAGGGCGATGGCATTGAAACCAAACTCTAGCTTCTCATCGCACTCCTCGGCGATTGATTCGTGCAGGCCGAGGCCAAACTGGGAGATGCGGCGGGTGTATTCAGGACCTTGAGACGCATCCATCCACTTGAGCGATTTTTCGGAATAGTGGAGGGCCAGCTCAAAATCGCCTTCCATCATATAGAAATAAGAGAGTCCGTAGTTCGCGTATCCGCTCGGCTGGGACGAGTTGGCGGCCTTGAGCATAAGCTCTTCTGATCGCTTCGGGTCCGGCTCGATACGAGCGTAAAGGTAGGCGAGCTGATTGTTGTTGGGATCTGCTTCGTAGAGCTTCCGATAGTGGTCGACCAGCTTTGTTTCGTCATCGCTTTCTTGGGCGTTCTGGGTGTAGCGGTGCCATTCGACGTTTACGGGACGTTCATCGAGATGGGGCTGCGCGAGCTCAAAGAAATGCTCCTCGTCGAGCTGCTGACTGCCGGTCGCGATAAGAATGCGATCGTCTTTCTCGAATCGCAGGGCAGCGGCGAGGTAAGCCTGAAGCTCGGCTTCGAGTTCGTTGTTTAGGAGTGTGGAAACAATATCTTGCGATGACCAGCCAGTGAAGAAGTTTAGCCGCGTCTTGTAGACTCGACTCGACGAGGACGGCATTGAGACTTCTTCCGGAAAATCGGCGAAGGCGTAGTCGATCTTGTCGTAGCTGTGGAGCAGCTTGCCAGTGTGGATTTTGTATTTGAAGTCGTCGACAGGATTTACGGCGTAGACGGTGCGTTCCCAGCTGAGCAGGGCGGCTCGGTCTGGATTGATGACGAAAACGCTATCGTCAAACGCTCGGCTTAGGAAGCCGACCGAATCTACGCTAAAGGTACTCTGCTCGATCGGGAGGCTACCCGGCGCGGGCCGGATTGTGTTTTCCGCGTATTTGATGGCGCTTGTGGTTACGCGACTTTGAGGCGGCAGTCTGACAAGCTCGTCGTTGACGTAGACTTCGTAGGCTCTGTCGAGTCCGTTGACGAGGTAGACGTTTTCGGGCGTGCTGGAGGCCGCCTTCTGCAGGAAGTTTCCAAGAAAGAATAGCAAGACGCCAGGCACGATGAATACCGGCAGGGATTGCAGGATCCGGTTTGGCGGTGTCGGTTTTTGGCCGCCCTTTTGTTTCATGTGCCGTTCGGCGCTGTTGGCGATGATCTCATCTTCGTCCGCATTGACAGCAAGGAGGTAATACTCGTCGGCTAGGTCATCGAGGCAAAGGTAGCTGCAGGCTTCGGCTAGTCCGCCGAGCAACTGACCATTTTTCGGGAAGGTCGCTGCGATCTGAGGCGCGAACTTTTTAAGTATGGACTTATCTTGAGCCCTGATCAGGGCCGAGATCAGCTTGTCCGCAGCCGCCTCGTCGGCGGGGTTCTCTTGATAGTCCTTGATCGTTTGCGGGTACTCTTTCTTGAGGAAACGCTTGTGATCACCAAGCGAGAGACCAAATGCGTTTTTGCAGTGCTGGCATTCTTGGAGGACGCGCTGGCTGCCGAGCGGGATTACGGGTATGAAGTAGAGCGTAAAGAAACGAGTGGAGGTGTAGCTCCGCTGGTAATCGCGCCTTCCGCAGGATTGGCAGTTGCAGCGCACAAGGCTATAGTCACGTCGGTTGAAGTTACCGGTGCCGTATATGATCATGTGGGTATGGGTTGAGGATCGAAGGAGGGAACGAGGCGTGTTGGGGAGGCGCGATCTCTTGCTACGTAAAGTTACGGTTCAAGGCAATCGTAAGTTTTGATGGTCTAGCAAAATTTCGTCTGCCAGCTTTTGGGGAGTTTCAAAAACGCTTGAGCCGAAGAGGTATCGCTAGCAGCTCTTTACTATGGCGAAGAACTATTGGCTGATTAAGAGCGAACCGGATGTGTTTGGCTTCGATGACCTTGCGAAGTGCAAGGGCCAGACCGAGCACTGGGACGGCATCCGCAACTACCAAGCCCGCAATTTCATGCGAGATTCGATGCAGAAGGGCGATATCGCGATCTTCTATCACTCCAATGCAGGACCGAAAGTCGGAGCGGTGGGGCTGGCAAGCGTCGCGAGCGAGAAGGCCTATCCGGACCACACGCAATTTGATCCAAAATCCAACTACTACGATGCCAAGTCATCAAAGGACAATCCGCGCTGGCTGATGGTAAGTTTTAAGTGGAAGGCAGCCTTCAAGCGCCTCGTCACGCTGAAGGAGCTCAAGGAGACAGCAGAGCTCGAGGATATGCTTGTGGTGCAACGCGGGCAAAGGCTTTCCATTCAGCCCGTGGAGAAGAGGCACTTCACCTACGTGTGCAAGATGGGCGGGCTGACCGCAAAGGAGCTGAAGGCCCTGGAGGTTTAGAGAAACTGAGCCGGTGTTGTAATTCTTTTGCGTGATGCTTTCCTATGCGTGCGCTGCCTTAAGCTTGGCTCGGACATCGGCGAGCATCTGATCTGGGGAGAGTCCGTGGCGTGCCCGTAGGTCGGATACGCTGTTGCCATGGGCTACGAATTCGTCGGGCCAACCGATGCGTACAAGCGGAGTCACTACGCTGGCATCAGAGAGGGTTTCTGAAACAAGGCTGCCGAATCCGCCCGTTCTGACGCCATCCTCCATGGTGACCACAAGCTTGGCTTGCTTAGCTTGGGAGAGAAGAAGTTCTGTATCCAAAGGTTTGATATAGCGCGCGTTGACGATCGCTACGGTCTGTCCGTCTTCGGCTTCAAGTTTCTCTTTTAGGGCGAATGCGTCCTTGATCATGGGTCCGAGAGCCCAGATGACGATATCACTTCCATCGGAGAGGATTTGGGCTTTGCCGACAGGGAGCGCCCTAGGCTCCTTCTTGATGCTCACACCCTCGCCAGCTCCACGCGGGTAGCGTATGAAGGCGGGAAGCTCTTGCTCGAAGGCGGTCTGCATCATATCGACTAGCTCGTCTTCGTCCTTCGGTTGCATGGCGATGAGATTCGGCACCATGCGGAGGTAGGCGATGTCGAAAAGTCCGTGGTGAGTGGCTCCGTCGTTTGGCGAAAGGCCGGCTCGGTCCATGCAGAATACGACGGGGAGCTTTTGCAGGCAGACGTCGTGGATGATCTGGTCGAAGGCGCGCTGGAGAAAAGTGCTGTAGATGCCGCAAACGGGCCGCAAGCCCCGGGTTGCCATGCCGGCAGCGAAGAGAACCGCATGCTCTTCCGCGATACCGACGTCGTAGAATTGCTCGGGCACCTCGTTGCTGAGATGGATCAGGCCAGTTCCTGAGGGCATGGCTCCTGTGATGCCGACGATCTTCGGGTTCGCTTTAGCGAACTTGACCATGGCCTTGCCGAAGACGTCCTGATAGTTTGGCGGCGTTGGCTTGGAAGAGCCGTTGGTCTTGCCGGAATTGATGGCGAAGGGGCTAGTGCCGTGGAAGCGCTCGGGGTGATCGATAGCGGGCTTGTAGCCCTTTCCCTTTTTTGTGACGACGTGAACGATGACGGGTTCTTGCGAGTCGCGAGCGAACTCGAGGTAGCGGGTGACGAGCGGCAGATCGTGTCCGTCGATCGGTCCGAGGTAGCGCACTCCGTACTTTTCGAAGAGGGAGGAGGGAACCATCATGCTCTTCCATCCTTTTTCGGCGGTCTTTCCTAGCTTCAGAAGCTGGTCTCCTCCGGGAACGTTTTTGAGGAGAGAGCCGACATCGTGGTGAAGGCGGTTGTAGATGGGATTGGTGATGAGCTCGTTCAGGTACTTCGAGATGGCTCCGACGTTTTTGGCGATGGACCACTCATTGTCGTTGAGAACGATAATGAGTCGCTTGGTCGATTCGGCGACATTGTTGAGGGCCTCCATCGTGATGCCACAGGTGAACGCCGCATCGCCGCAAACCGCAACGACATGATCCTTGGATTTGAGGGCGTCACGCGCGGCGGCCATCCCGAGAGCGGCCGAAAGGGCGGTGCCAGCGTGGCCTGCTCCGAAGGCGTCGTGCTCTGACTCGTCGCGGGAGAGGAAGCCGCTTAGGCCCGCCGAACTGCGAATGCCTTCGAACTCCGGACCGTTTCGGCCGGTGAGCAGCTTGTGTACGTAGCCTTGGTGGGAGGTGTCGAAAACGAATTGGTCCTTGGGCGTGTCGAATACGAGATGGAGAGCGATGCTCAGCTCTACGACACCGAGATTCGGCCCTAGGTGGCCACCGTTTACGGAAGTGACGTTGATGAGGCGGTCCCGAATTTCCTGGGCCAGCGAGACGAGTTCCTCGGGGCTGAGTTGGCGCAAATCCGCGGCGCCCTTTATCTTGCTAAGAAGAGGGTAGGCTTCGCCCGGAGCGGTTTTCTGTGTGTCGTCGTTCAAAATGGCGTTGGGAAAAGGGGCGTAAATGAAGCGAATCAGACTGGCTTGTCCAACACTTTGAGCCTGAGCGGTCCTATTGCTCGGTTTCGAGTTCCTCGAATTGAGGGCCCGCTTCCGTTTTTGCCTTGAGAATCTCGATCTTCTTTTCCGCCTCTTTTAGCTTCACGTCGCATTGGGCGAGCAGGTCGTTTCCCTTTTCGTAGTGGGTGATAAGGCTCTCCAGCGGGAGTTTGCCGTCCTCCATTTCGCGCACGATGGTCTCGAGCTTATCGAGCCCTTCCTCGAAGGTGGCGATCATGTCCTTTTTCTTGGTGGTCACTTTGGGGACTATGGGGCGAAGCTGTTGCGATTCAAGGAAATGAAAGCAGCAATTCCACCCGAATCGAAGAATGTCGCGTCACAACTCCGCGCTCGACAGGAAGGGCATGAGCGGAAAGTTTCGAGTCCATGACTACCCTTGAAACGGTTTTTATCGTGGCGCTCGCCGCCAAACTCATAGCGGAACTTGTTCTCGACGCTCTAAATAGATCGCAAGTCGCGAAAAACGCCAGGGAGCTGCCTGCGGAGTTGGAGGGAATCATGAGTGGGGACAAGTTCGTGCAGGCGAACAAGTACACTCTGGCGAAGAGCAAGTTTGGCACGATTTCACTGCTTCTGGACGCGGCGATTCTGGCGCTTGTCCTTTTGAGCGGCGTTTTGCCGTATGCGCATCAGCTTTGGATCGAGGCGTTTGGCGAGGCGGCATGGAGCAGTTCGCTGTTTCTCGTGATTGTCATGATCGCCCTAAGTTTGCCCGGCTTGCCGCTGGAATATTGGGAGCAGTTCAATATTGAGGAACGATTCGGCTTCAATCGCAGTACGAGGGGCTTGTGGATTGCGGATAAGCTCAAGGGCACGGCGGTTGGTCTGGTGATCGGATTTCCATTGCTCTGGCTCCTGATCAGTCTGGTGGGCTGGATCGGCGATTATTGGTGGGTCTACGGGTTCGGGATTATGTTTGGCTTCCAGCTCGTGATGATGGTGCTGTACCCGATGCTTATCATTCCGATCTTTAATAAGCTTACTCCGCTTGAAGATGGCGAGCTGAAGCGTCGCCTCATGGCGATGTCGGACAAGGCAGGCTTTAAGTGCAATGCTATCCAGGTAATCGACGGTAGCAAGCGGTCCGCCCACTCGAACGCGTACTTTACGGGCTTCGGGAAATTCCGCCGTATCGTACTTTATGATACATTGATCGAGCAGCTCGGAGAAGATGAGATCGAGGCGGTGCTGGCGCACGAGATCGGGCACTACAAGCGGGGCCACATCCCGAAGATGATCGCGAGTTCGGCAGCGATGATGTTCGCCGGATTTTGGATTGTTGGTTATCTTGCAGGCAACGAGGCGTTTTTCGCGGGCTTCGGTTTCTCGAGCCCAAGCATTGGGATCGCGTTTCTGCTGTTTGGGCTCATTGGCGGGCTTTTTACCTTTTGGATGAGCCCGTTGTTTAACATTATGTCACGAAAACATGAATACGAGGCCGACGCATTCGCTCGCGACGTGGTAGGGGACTGGAGGCCGCTGAGCAGCGCTCTTCGGAACTTGAGCGAGAAAAATCTCAGCAACTTGCTGCCGCACCCCGCCTATAGTGGATTTCACTATTCCCACCCGACGTTGCTTGAGCGCGAGGCCGCAATGAGCTCCTGCGCTTAGCGGGCTTTTTGGCTACCCACCTTTCATGCTCCATCTCTCGATTCGCGTCTTGGCGGTAAGCGTAACTTGGCTGCTAGCGTCAGTTACTTGCTTGTCGCAGGAATCGATCGAGACCCTGCGGGTGGCAACCTATAATCTCCGAAACTACCTCGCGATGGATCGTATCGTAGAGGGTGACTTTCGTGTGAACTACCCGAAGCCCGAATCGGAGAAAACCGTAGTGAGAGAATCGATACTCGCTGTCGAGCCCGACCTTTTGGCGATTCAAGAAATAGGCTCCGAAGAGCTGTTGCTCGAACTCAGAGACGATCTGGCAAACGAAGGGCTCGTCTACGAGGGGTATTTTCTGCTCGAGGCCGATGACCAGACGCGAAAGATTGGAGCTCTCTGGAATGGCGCTTTGAAAGTGAGGCCGATCGCGCATACCGATATGAGTTTTCCTTTTTTCGGCGATCGAAAGAAGATCAAGCGGGGGCTGCTCGAGCTGCAGTTGGACGATTTCGGAGGAGAGCCGTTAAGCTTATTCGTTGTCCATCTCAAGAGCAGATACACGAGCGACAAAAGAGATCCGAAGTCGGCGAGACGAAGAACAAGCGAAGCTGAAGCGGCGAGGGATCGAATCCTTGAGCGCTTCCCGGATCCGAGCGTTTCTCGGTTTATCATCATGGGCGACTTGAACGACTACCGCCATACCAGCTCAGTAAGACGTTTTCTCGAGCGAGGAGACGTTCGAATTTCGGTTATTCAAGAAGCTCGTGACGAGAGCGGCTTGATTTGGACTCACTTTTACAAGAAAGGCGGTGAGTATTCGTTAATCGACTACATTCTCTGTTCCCCGGGGCTCGAAGATGCTAGCGAGATGAAATCTGCGATCTACGATTCGGAAAACTATTACCAGGGAAGCGATCACCGGCTCGTCTGGACCGAATTAACAACGGTTCAAGATTGAGAGCCTATTGCTCGGAAAGAAGCAGCGCGATCGCTTGGCGGAGCGAATCGAAGGCCCATTGTTCCTGGGGCACGGTTTTGGGATCCACGAATTGAATGCCGGCGACTTCGCTTTCCTGCGGCGAGATAGCGTCAAACGACGCGACCTTCGCGAGAAAGTAGGTGTCGGTGACGGCGTAGGCCACGTTGCGATGTCGGTACGTATTCGGAAAGGAGGCGAAAAAGGTTACAGAGTCGAGGGCAAGATTCACCTCCTCTTTGGCCTCTCGAATGACGACCTCTTCGAGGCGCTCGCCAAGATCCGTAAAGCCGCCCGGAATGCCGTACTTGCCTTTGCTAGGGTCATTGGCGCGTTCAACTACGAGGAGACGGCCTGCATCGTCGAAGATCAGCGCCCCAGCGGAACAAGTTGGATTTGAGTAAAGAGTGAAGCTGCAGTCATCGCAGTGGACGCGGATTTCGCTATCTAGCGAAATCAGGTTAGAGCCGCAGCTAGGGCAAAAATTGAAATGTTCGAGTACCGGCTTTTCGCTCACGAACGTCAAAAAGGGTACGAGATCAGCGCACTGCAAGACTCCAAATAGGAACCGGAGGAATCTTCGAAAAAAGAGCGCATTTTCATTGATTTCGAAAAGACGCCTCGTAACGTGCCTCCTTTCGACTGACAGCCTCGTGGTGTAATGGTAGCACCAAGGTTTCTGGTTCCTTTAGTCGGGGTTCGAGTCCCTGCGAGGCTGCCACTTTGATTTCAAGTGGCTACTGTCAGTTCACTCGGGATTGGAAGGTATCGAACCCTAGGAGATGCAGGGCGAGAAACCCGAAGGGGTTTGACGAAGCGCAGCGGAGATGGGCGATGCGAAGCATCGGGACGAAGTCCTGAGCGCAGCGAATCAGTCCCTGCGAGGCTGCCACTTTGGTTTCAAGTGGCTACTGTCAGTTCACTCGGGATTGGAAGGTATCGAACCCTAGGAGATGCAGGGCGAGAAACCCGAAGGGGTTTGACGAAGCGCAGCGGAGATGGGCGATGCGAAGCATCGGGACGAAGTCCTGAGCGCAGCGAATCAGTCCCTGCGAGGCTGCCACTTTGATTTCAAGTGGCTACTGTCAGTTCGCTCGGGATTGGAAGGTACCGAACCCTAGGAGATGCAGGGCGAGAAACCCGAAGGGGTTTGACGAAGCGCAGCGGAGATGGGCGATGAGGAGCATCGGGACGAAGTCCTGAGCGCAGCGAATCAGTCCCTGCGAAGATTTCAACTCTTACTCGCCACCCGCTGACAGAAGGTTTTCTGAAGTAGCGGTGAGCGCATAGGTTATTTCCCGTACGTCATCAGTCGGTAGTGACTGTGAGGCGCAATCTTAGTCCTCATCGACTCTTTTAGTGGCCGGCGAAGCGTTTACGGCTTTTTGGCGGCTTTTTTCGCGGGTGCTCGACGTTTCTTTTTGTACTGAATATCTAGATACGTCTTCTTTTGGAGAGCGTCTTCGTAAAGCTCCATGAAGCGCACGCCGTCGCGGGGCTTCACGATGTCCGCCTTGGTTGCCTTGTCGATTTGACGTTTAAGCTTTTGGCAAAGTCCCTCCGCAGAATATTGGACGCCTTCGAGCACGTCTTTCATTCGAAATCCTTGAATGGTGTCTTCTATATAGAATCCATCGTCTTCGTCTTCCTCTAGGAAAACATGAACTTCGTTCACTCGTCCGAAAAGATTGTGATTGTCGCCCATGATGTCCTGGTAGGCTCCCACGAGGAAGATCCCTAGGAAGTACGGCTCGCTTTTCTTGAGCGGGTGGAGCGGCAAGTACTGCTTTTCGTCTTCAAGGTCTATGAACTTGGAAACCTTGCCGTCGCTGTCGCAGGTGATGTCGACGAGGATTGCGTTTACGGAAGGTCGCTCGTTGAGCCTAGATATCGGCGTGATGGGGAAGAGTTGATTTAGAGCCCAATGGTCTAGCAATGACTGGAATACGGAAAAGTTGCAGACGTATTGATCCGACAACAGCTCTGACAACTCGATCAGCTCCTCGGGCAGATAACCGCGGGCCTTGGACATCTTCTTTTCGAGACGCGTGCAAATTTGCCAAAAGAGTGATTCAGCTTGAGCTCGCCCTTCCAAATCGAGGTAGCCGTGCGAGAAAAGTGAATACGCCTCGTTTTTCTTCTGCTGGGCGTCGTGATAGATTTCGAGATTTCCGTAGCGAACGCGGCCGTTTAGCATTTCGTGAAGATCGGCAACGACTTGATCCTTGATGTCGTCCTTGCGCACCGTCAGCAGCGACTCGTTCTTGGAGATCCTGCCAGACACCTCGGTAATGAGCACGCTGTGGGGAGCCACTATGGCGCGCCCGCTTTCCGTGATCAGGTCGGGGCAGGGCACCTTCATCTTCACGCAAATCTGCTTCACGTTGTAGACGACGTCGCGGGCATATTCCTCGAGGGTATAGTTGGTAGAGCTTTCGTAGTTGGATCGAGAGCCGTCGTAGTCGATCGCCAGGCCGCCGCCAACGTCGAGAAACCCCATCGGAAACCCCATTTTCTGCAATTGGCAGTAGTAGCGGGTCGCTTCTACGACGGCGGTTTTCAAGGTAATGATGTTCGGAACCTGAGAGCCGATGTGGAAGTGCAGGAGTCGGAGGCTGCCGGACAGCTCCGCCTTTTCGAGCATACGGGCCGCCTCGAGCATCTCCATGGCGGAGAGGCCAAACTTCGCGTTGTCGCCGGTGGACATCGCCCATTTTCCTTCTCCACGCGTCCCTAGCTTGGCTCGTAGTCCGACAAGCGGGTCTACCTCTAACTCGCGCGACATCTCGATTATCAGCTCAACCTCACTCAGTTGCTCCGCTACGATGATGATCTTCTTGCCTATTTTGCGATAATTCAGGGCGAGGCGGATGTAGTCCTCGTCCTTGTAGCCATTGCACACCAGCAGCGAATTCGAATTCTGATGCATCGCCATGGCGATGAGCAGTTCGGGTTTGCTTCCGGCCTCCAGACCGTAGCTGTGGTTTTCTCCGGCGTCTTGGATCTCCTCGATGACTTCGCGGAGTTGATTGACCTTGATGGGAAAAACTCCGCGGTAGTTGGCTGGGTACTCCTCCTCTTTAATGGATTCAGCGAATGCTTTGTTGAGCCTTTCGACGCGGTGGCGCAACAAGTCCTGGAAGCGTATGACCATAGGGGCCTTGATGCCTTTGGTGGCCGCCTCCTTGATCACGTCGTCCACCCGAACGACTCGTTCGTCGGCTGACGGGTGGGCGCAGACGAATCCCTCCTTGTCTACGGAAAAGTAGGGGCTTCCCCAACGGTTGAAGCCGTAGAGACGCTCTGCTTCAGATGTCGTCCAACGCGTTTTAGAACTAGTGCTCAAGGGTTGTGGTAGCGTTTAGGTTATGGCTTGCTTTTTGAAAAGCCGCTAGCTTGAGTACGCGCCTTTCAATTTCAAGAACCCTTTAGAGTAAAAAGCACCCGTTTGTAATGGATATTTCATTAAGCCTTTTGGCCCAAGCAGAACAGCCTGGCTGGCAGTCATTTCTCCCATTTATCGTCATTTTCGCGGCGATGTATTTCCTCATCATCGCTCCGCAGCGCAAGAAGCAGAAGCAGCATCAGAAGATGATCACCGAGCTCAAAAGCGGCACGGAAGTCATGACCAGCGGCGGCATCTACGGCACCATTACCAATGTGAAGGAAGATCGATTCGTACTGAAAATCGCGGAAAACACCAAAATCGAGATTTCGAAGGCTTCCGTTTCGGCAGTCATCAACGCAGCCGAATAGAGCGGCGAAAGCTCGGACAGTTTCAAAAACAAGAGCCACGCCCCGACCGGCGTGGCGTCTCTATTATTATTAGTTAGTCTCGAACCCAAAAGTATCCCGATGTCCGGAAAGTATATTTGGAAACTGGCAATCACCGCGATCATCGTCGCGTTTTGCCTCTCTTACTTAATTCCCATGTCCGATCAGGACTTCGCCGAGCACGTGCGAGCTCGGTCAGACAGCCCGGAGTTCTCCGCTCTGCTTGACCGCGCCATCGCCGCGTCCGAAAGCAGCGAGACTCCGCTCAGCGTGTACATGGCGCTCAAGGGGATCGCCAACGAGGAACGCATCGACGTAAGCCAGTACTTTTCAGAGCTTAAGCTGGAATCGAGCCTCACCAACATCGAGAAGCGAAACAATATCCTGCTTCCGACCCTGCTTGAAGACTCCAAGTCGAACTTGAAGAAGGGCCTCGACATCCAGGGCGGTATCTCGGTGACCTTCGAGGTAGACCCCTTGGCGCTTGCCGAGGTGCCCGAAGCGGAGCGTAACGAAAAACTCTCCGACGCAATCAACATCATCGAGCGTCGCGTCAACACCTATGGCGTAAGCGAGCCGATCGTACGTCCGGTCGGCGAGAACCGGATCGAGCTCCAGCTAGCCGGCGTCAACACCAAGGACAACCCGGATTTGATCGACACGATCAAAGCCCCGGCCCGACTCGAGTTTCGAGAGGTGCACCCAACCGCTAGCCCGCTGACGGACCCCCGTCCGACGGGCTACGAGAAGATGACGATGATCCAGGAGTCAGGCGGCACCGAGCGCGAGGTCAGTCTCTACGTGAAGCGAATCCCCGCTTTGACGGGCAAGTACGTTGCTGACGCCTTCCCGCGAACAAACGAAATGGGTGGCATCGAGGTTATTCTCAAGCTTACTAACGACGGGTCGGACCTCTTCGCTGATGTTACCGCCAAGCTTGCAAGCGAAGGCAGCAATACCGGACAGCTAGGCCGACTCGCAATCGTACTGGATAAGCAACTACAGTCCGCTCCCACCGTGCGCGAGCGTATCAGCGGCGGCACCGCTAGCATCACCGGACGCTACACTCAACGCGAGGCCATCGATCTTGCCAACACTCTCAACAACCCACTCGAACTTCCTTTGGAAGTTGTAGAAATGTACGAAGTCGGACCTTCGATGGCGAAGGACTCCATCGAGTCAGGCGTTAAGGCATCTCTTATCGGCATTTCCGCCGTCGCCGCGTTCATGATCGCGTATTTCATGATTGGCGGTGTCGTCGCTCTCGCCTCGGTGGTGTTAAATATCGTCATCGTGCTTGGCGTACTGGCTAGCTTCAAAGCAACACTTACTCTGCCGGGTATCGCCGGTATCGTTCTCACCGTCGGCATGGCGGTGGATGCGAACATCCTTATCTTTGAGCGCATCAGGGAAGAGCTCCGCTCAGGCAAGAACATCAAGTCCGCCCTCGAAGGTGGCTTCAACAAGGTGTTCTCCACCATATTCGACGCGAACGTCACAACATTGCTCGTATCCTTCGTTATGCTGGGGCTAGGCACCGGACCGGTTAAAGGCTTCGGTCTCACGCTAGCGATCGGCGTCATGACCACCATGTTCTGCGCCCTTATCATCACCCGAGTTCTTTTGGAGCTTCTCTTCGAAACGGGAGCGTTGAAGAAATTCACCACGCTCTCGCTCCTCACGAATTCCAAGATCGATTTCCTCAAGTACCGCAAACCTGCCTTTATCGCATCGTGGACTTTGGTCGCCATCGGCCTTACCGTTCTTGTCTCCAAAAAGGACTCCATTTACGGCATCGACTTCACTGGCGGTGACGAAGTTGTCCTAAGCTTCACTGAAAAGCTAGACGAAGCAGAAATCCGTGACGCCCTCGCGGCCGCCGAAATTGGCGAGGTAAATCCGCTCTACCAGTCTCAGCTTGGAACCACTGACGAGCTTCTTAGAATCCAGACAGGATTCGCCAAGGGCGACGCAGCCATCGAGGCTCTGCAAAACGCTTTCCCTTCTGCAGAATACGACGTGATTGGGAAAAACGAGATTGGCCCTTCGGTCGGAGCGGAAATCCAGAAGAACGCTTTCATAGCTATCGGATTGTCACTGGGACTTATCCTCCTCTACATAGCATTCCGCTTTGAGATTGGATATGGGGTAGGGGCAATCGTAGCGACGATTCACGACATTCTACTCACCATTGGCGTATTCGTTCTCGTGCCCGGCCACCAGTTTACGGCCCCCATGGTGGCGGCTATCCTCCTCATTGTGGGTTACTCGCTCAACGATACGATCGTCGTCTTCGACCGCATTCGCGAAGAGCTAACCTTGCGTCCCACCAGCAAATTGCGCGAAGTGCTCAATATTGCCATGAACGCGGTCATCACGCGTTCCTTGCTCACCAGTTTCACCACCTTGCTCGCGTCGGTTTCACTCATGGTTTTCGGCAAAGGCGTCATCAACGACATCGCCTTTACCTTCACGATCGGTATCATTACCGGCACCTTCTCTTCGATCTTCATCGCTAGCCCCGTGTTCTACTTCTGGCACAAGGGCGACCGTCGCAGCGTCGAATCCAGCCACGACATCGCTCCAGAGTATGACTGGCAGGTAACGACTAAGGCGGCTGGCTCGTCCAAAAGCGAATAATCGAAGACTTGGCTCATTGGAACTACAGTCCACCCTCGACCGACCTATCTAACCAATACCTCAAGGCCCTGAAGGTCGGTCCGACGGTTGCCGAGCTTCTCGCTCGTCTCGACTTTGCGGATACGGAGGAAGCAAGCCGCTTCCTCAATCCGCGGCTTGGCGAGATCGATTGCCCCTTTGGCATTTCCAACCTCGAAAGCGCCGCCAGGCGCATATCACAAGCGATCGAAAATCGGCAGCGCATCGTCATCTGCGGCGACTACGATGTGGATGGAGTCACCAGCACCGCGCTGCTTGTCGCGATCCTGCAAAAGTTCGAAACCTATCCCGCCTACATCGTTCCCTTGCGGCTTGAGGAGGGCTACGGTCTTTCCCAGAAGGCAGTCGAGCGCGCCCTGGACAAGGCCAATCAGCCGGACCTGTTCATCGCCCTCGACTGTGGTACCAACTCGATCGATGAGGTTCAGCACATTCTCGATGCTGGATGCGATGTTGTAGTCGTCGACCATCACCAGTCGAAAGAGGGGCTTCCGGAGGGAGCGATTCTCGTCAACCCGCATGTCAATGATCGAGACAGCGCCAACCATTGCCAATTCTGCACGGTCGGCCTGGTGTTCAAGCTCGCTCACGGGCTCTTGAAGATTCGTCGCGAGAAAGATGATCCAAGAGCTTTTGAAATTAAGCTGCGGAACTTTCTCGATCTTGTATCGATGGGAACAGTGGCGGACATGGTTCCGCTCAACAAAGAAAACCGCACCTTCGCCAGAATTGGACTTCAGGTCCTCAGCCGCACCGAGCGCATCGGCCTGCAAAACCTCATGAAGGTTTCCGGCGTAGCCGCGAAGCACGGAGTGAATCCTATAGACGTATCTTTCCGGCTCGGTCCGCGTATCAATGCCAGCGGCCGTCTTGCCGACGCGTCTGTAGCCGTAGAGCTGATACTAAGCGACGATCCCTCCTTCTGCCTTGAGACCTCGCTAAAACTCGACTCCTTCAATCGCGAACGACAGGAAATCGAGCGAGCGATGACCGAGAACGCGCTCGAGCAGATCAAGAATTCGGATACGGAAAGAAACGGGCTCGTTGTTTATGGCGATGATTGGCATCCGGGCGTCGTCGGAATCGTAGCGAGTCGCGTATCCAGATCCTTCAATCGTCCCGCCATTGTGCTCGGACGAGAAGGGGACCTCGCCAAGGGTTCCGGTCGCAGTATTGATGGAATAGATCTCGTCGAAGTACTGGCTCCGTTTTCCGAGAAGCTCGAGAGCTGGGGCGGCCACCCGATGGCGGTTGGCGTTTCCATGAAGGTCGAGCGCGTCGAGGAGTTTACCGAATTTTTCGACAAGGCAATTGGCGAATACCTTGCCAGCCATCAAGTCGAGCGAACCTTGGAGATAGCTTCATGGCTGCGTCTCGAAGATATCGATACAAAGCTCATGAAGGATCTTTCGATGCTAGAGCCCTTTGGCCAGGCGAATCCCGAGCCTATCTTAGCCGCCCGTCGCATTCTCTTTGGTACGAAGCTCACCGTCTTCAAAGACCTCCATTTCCGCTTCACCTTAACGACACGTCGAAAGCACGTCATATCGGGAGTGGCCTGGAAAATGGCGGAGCGTATCCCGCCCGCCAATACGCCAGTAGACATCGCGTTCCGCCTTGTATGGAACACCTTTGGAAACAAAAAGGCCCTGCAACTCGAGCTAGTCGATTGGCGCGAAAGCTAAGCGTTCGAAGCCACGCGCAGAACCGCTCACACGGAACCATAGCCATCCCTCTCAAAGGTAGCCCCTGAGCTTTTGCGCAATCCAATGTCTAACGTTAGACATTGGATTGCGCAAAAAGCATGGGGTCAACAAGAGCTTGGAGGGGGTGTTTTTTGGGAATTGGGACGTTTGTTTGAGAGGTGGGCGTTTTGAGCTTCTACTTGTTGGGTAAAGGGAGAGTCTTCTCTGTTTCGGACCAAGAGTGGAGAACTTTCAGAGAGTTTTGAAGGTAGGCCAAAATGCTTCCACGTGTAGATGCTCAGGGCTCGGATTTAGCTTTGGCGACGAGCCAAAAAAGGCGCGTCGCTAAGGACGCGCCCGGAAAGGTATTCGAAAGACTATGCGACGTTTACGGCTTAGTTGATCGCGTATTCTAGCACCGCATCTCGAAGCTCTGGATCTACGTCGTTATAAGTCACATGAACACGTTCGCGCCATGTGGAATAACGGAAACCTGTGATGACCGCCTTACGCTCCTCTGGAGTCCTTGCCTTCTTGAGAGCGACTCCGCTAAGTTCGAATTTTCCTTCGATTGGGAAGGTCGCATCGCTTCCAAGTATGAGTTTACCGACGCCTTTGAAGCATTGTTCGCGAAGCTTGGCTTCATCTCCCGCCATATCGGAAAGGTCGAGCAGGGCAAAGCCTCCTTGCCAGTTTCTCCAGGTAGGAAGAACGCGAAGCACCATTTTCTGGATACGCGCGTCGCCGCCGTTCCAAGCTTCTTTCAGAAATTCGATCGCTTCTTCGGTAGGAGCCGAGTCGCTAACCAGCATCAGTGCGAGCTGAGTATCGACATCCGAAGCGCTTGCTTTGAACCCAGCGTCGAAGGCCGCCCATGCCGCATCTGGATCAGCGATACGTAGCGTCATGCGCTTCAAGGTTCTTTGAGCGTCCCGCCTTAGTCCAGATTCCGCTTCATCGATCACAATTTTCACTAGGATGGGAAGACTCTCGACATTGCCGACCAGTTCCATGGCGGCGATGGCCTCTTCGCGTAGGTCCGGGTCGAGGCTTGTATCCGCCGCTAGGGAATTTACTAACTCGCTCACGCCGGAACTTGCTCGAATGCTGAGAGCCTCCAAGGCTTTGACTCGGTCTTCCAGGTCGCCGTTTCGCGTGTCTCGCTTGAGTTGTCTATCAATGCGCGGGTCGTCGATTCTAGCCAAGGCATCCGAGGCCGCCTCGCGCAAGTCACGATCTTTTGCGGAAATCCTAGGAAGTAGGGCTTCCAAGCTTTTGGAGGAGCCGACCCTTCCCAGGGCGTCGACGATCTGGATCTCTAAGCTCGTGTTTTCGGTTGGCAATAGGCGGAGCAGCATCTTCTCAATTTTTGAGGAAGGTCCGGATTTCAAGGCCCCGATTATTGCAACTTGATTTGATGCATCCGACTCCAGGAGGGACTCGAGGGTAGTCTTGTAGAGTCGAGCGCTAGACGACTTCATCGCTATTCGAATAAAATCTGGAGCGGAACGATTGTCCTCTGACGAGAGCGCTTGGATCAACAAGTCTGCCGCAATCTTCGGATTCTTTGTCGCAAGCTTCGAGAACGCGGCGCTTCGAACAGACCGATTTGGATCGTTTTTGGCAAGTTTCTCTAGCTGACGCGGATCGTCGCTCAATTCAGTAGCCATTTGGCTTTCGAATCCCTGCGAGTCTGGATTTCGCTCCGTCGCCATGCGAGCCGCATCCGCAAGGATCGCATTTTCGGATTGCTGTAACTTCTCGAGGGTTGCCAGAGACGCGCTGGAGCCGATGGAGCTCAATTGCCGCAGCAGCCAAAGCTTCGTGGTGAGCAGTTCCTCGCTGTCCAAGCGTTCGAGGAGTTGCGCTTCGACGATCGACTGCTGCGCGTCGTTGCCAGGCTCTGTCGCCTTAGACACGTGATCTTGCAGGTCCATCCTAGCCGCGTAGCGAGCGTCGAAGTCATCGCCGTTCAGGCGGCTAAAGATTGACTCGAGGTCATCCTCGGGAATCTGGCTAAAGCCAAGCGGCACAATGCCAAGGGCCAAGACTGCTGTAATTGATTTTAGAGATAGTTTCGAAAGAAAATTCATTTTGGATCGTTCCTCTGTATTCAGTTTTCCTGACGATTAGGCGGGGAGTTCGTAGCCAGCTCGGCGGGGACGATCCTGCCAAAGGGCTGCTCTCGAGTCGTCGAGTATCTGTTGCTTGACGGGATCCCATTTGATGGGACGGTTCAAGCGCTCCGCTATACCAGCGAGCTGGCAGACCGTTGCTGTACGATGCCCTACTGTCGCCGGGCAAATGGGAGCCTTGCGCGTGTAGATGCTTTCAACCCAATTCGCTCGGTGATCTGTGCTCTTGTAGAGTCGCTTGTCTGATGGAGCGAGAGGCTTGCCTGCATAGGAAACGGGCAGGGTGTCGAGGCGATTGTCGCGGCTGACCATGACTTCGCCTTCCTCGCCCACGAAACGAATCATGTGGCCTTTACGTTCTCCCCAGTCGCGAATGACGCGTACGCCGTCGTCATATTCAAAATACTGATACGGCTGATCGTAGTCGACTGGCGCAAAGAACACGGGACCACTGTTATCCCGATTCAGAGCCCATTGCGTTATGTCGTAGTGGTGGGCTCCCCAGTCGCCGTTTTTGCGCGAACCGTATTCCCAGAAATTTCTCCACCCGCCGCTGTAGGAGCTCATCACGCGCTGCTCGTTATAGGGTTCCCAAGGTGCTGGCCCGAGCCATTTGTCGTAGTTGAATCCTTCTGGAACGGGCTGTTGAGGGTAGTCGCTTGGAGGATCGAAGGCGCCGAGCCCGCAATAAACCTCTTTGACCCTGCCGATCCAGCCATTGCGAACGATCTCCGCCGCTTTCCTAAACGCCGATTCAGAACGCTGCTGCGAGCCCACCTGAAGAATACGTCCGTAGCGCTTTTCAGCAGCCACCATGGCTTTGCCTTCCTCGATCGTAAGGGTCATTGGCTTTTCGACGTAGACGTCTTTGCCAGCTTTCATCGCTGCGATCGAAAGAGCAGCGTGCCAGTGGTCGGGAGTCCCTATCACAACTGCATCGATGTCGCTGCGTTCGAGAATCTCCTCGTAGTCAAGGTAGCCCTGGCAAGCGTCGTTTTCTTGACGGCACTCAGCTAAAGCTGATTCCATCCGGTCTTGGTAGACGTCGCACACAGCTGTTACAACTGTATGGTTACGAGCGCGATAGTACTCGCGATGCCCGCCCATAATCAGGCCGTTTCCAATCAGTCCAATGTTGATTCGGCTGTTAGGGCCAGGTTGGCCGCGGCCAAGAGTGGCGGCGCTGAGGAACATCGGAGCGGCAAAGGTAGAAGCCGCAGCGATCGCTCCCTTCTTTAGGAAGGTACGACGTGAGGGGGTTGATGACATGTTAAGGGGCATCTAGGTTTAAGGTTAAATCTTTCTCGGGGATACAAAGTACTAAGTGGAGTTTGAGCAAGCTTTGAGGCAAGACAATCTGGCGTATAAGTCACTCTGACGATAGAACTCCTCAAGTCTTCTACAACTCCAGTTTAACGGGTTCGCCATCATTGCTGTAATTGCGAAGCCGAAGGGGCTGTCTATTGCGCGAATTCAAATTCGAGAGAATCGCCGACTAGCGACAGAGCGTCGTGTGCGCTGTTTTGGAAGGCATCAAAACGGTCCGGGGCTCCTTCGCGGGCGAGCAGCTGAATGCTGTTGTTCACGGTAATCCTCTTCAAGGACTCGTCCGCTACGCGACTATGACTGTAGACGTGATAGCCGGTGTCCTCTTTCACGTCAATGATTGCGCTATGCGAGAGGCGAGTGCCCGGAGGCGTGACCATGGTGACCCTCGAGTCGAATCGGAGAGGCGTACGAATTTCGAAGGGTGTTTTGCGATCGCGAACGAATGGGACCTCGAGATAGTAGTGTTCCCAGATGGACGGCAGAGCGGAAAGGGTGAATCCGCGCGATGTCTGCTTGATTGCCCTCGGTATATTGTAGCGCATGACAATTCTTAATGGCTTGTCCGCGAGCTCCGTGTCTTGCGTTTCAACATTCTCGAGACGCAGGTTCAGATTGGTACGCGAAGACATCAGGGCCTGGAACGTGTCCAGCGTTTGGCTCTCTTGAATTCCGCTGAGGTAAGACCTGAAAAAAGCTGCCGGCAGTCCGGTCAATCGGAGTGTTTCCTCCACGCGAAGCTCTTCGTCCACTAGCTCGACTACGCGTTCAGCGTTGATCGTATTCTCTTCGAGCACTTGTGCCTTCGATTCGACAAATCTTGGATCGTCCCAGTCGAGAATTAGGATTTGTCGTTCGTCTAGTCCAAGCGGCGTCGAGAGCTCAAGCGAGACATGCTGACTGGTGCAGTCGATGAAATGCCCGCCTTCGTGTTTCGGCAGGTAGAGTATCATGTGATCAAACTGATCGAGGGAGGGCAGCTCGGTCTTAATCCGTGCCCCCGTATTGACGAGGGCGAGGTAGGACTGGATCCCGGCTGCGTCAAGTAGCCGATTTGCTAGGAGGGCCAAGTCCTTACAGTCGCCGTACTTGTCAGACACGACCTGGTCCGCCGTATTGGGAATCTGGGCGCGCGGCCCAAAGGCTAAGGCTTTATAGGTGAACTCCTTTTGAATGTATCCATAAATTGCTGCCACCTTATCCTTCTCCGACTCCGCGCCCGCAAGTAGGGAGGAGGACAGCTCTGCAATCTTGTCACTCGTCACAAGCCGGTCCGCGATCTCGTCGAAGTACTCATCGACTTCGGATTTCCAGTTCTTGCTATTCTCTGCTAGGACAAGATGCGGAGCGAATGTCTCCAAGTCCGCTTGATAGTATTCCACCTTGTAGTTCGGAACGTCTTGAGCGTACCAGATGAGAGCTGATTCATCCTCGAGAATACTCACGCCATCCGATGCATAGGAAGCGACCGATCCTGTCTCGCCTGCGACCGATACTCCGCAAAGCAGACTTTTCTGAAAGTAGGTGAAGCTCTCCCACCGCAGGGGAAATTCGTCTATTAAACCCGTCGTATTGTAGGTGACAGTGTATTCGAGGGTACTGTCTTTGGTCAGTCCTGACACGGGTGCATAGAGCGCTCTATCCTGCGAGATAATTTCCTCAGTACTGTCATCTAATATGTAGAAGTCTTCGCGTGACTCGCGACCGATGACGTCTCCATTCGCGTTTCGCACGATGATTTCATTAACGTATACTTCCTCGAAAAAGGGATCGAAGGAGAAGCTCAATGTGCTATAGGCGTCGAGTCCTGCGTCATCGCGAATCGCGACTTTAGTTCGGCGGGTTTGCTTGCTGAGTTTTTCCTTTTCGTAGTGAATGGATAAAAGCGTATAGAGAATCTCCGACTCTTTGCTTTCAGAGGCTTTATCCTCCATCTCGTAGCCAATAGCCATCAAGGCATCCGGACAAGCAACTGGCGCAATAGGAGTATTATTCACATCGGTATCGCCTTTTCCAAGCGCAAGCGTCGCGTACTCGAGCATCGTTTTCGCCTCCTCGTCGACTGGGTTCAGCTCGACCGCCTTTTGATAGGATTCCTTGGCTTTGACGTAAGACTTAAGGCCGAAAAGAGCATTTCCCTGTAGCGTGTAGAGCATCGGATAGGAGTCTATTTCTTCCCCAAGAGACTCGATATAGTCCAAGGTTTTTGAATACTTCTCTTGGCTTAGGTAGGTATTCCCAATGTCATAGTCAATCGAGAGGTCGAAAGGCATTTCGTCCTTTAGCTCGTCTAGAATAGCGAGAGACTTCTCATACTCTTCGATCTCGATGCAGAATGATGCGGTCCACTGTCGAGAGAGTTGAGAGCCAGTAAGATCGGAGAAGTCTTCAGCTATGGCCACGCCGTCCGCCCACCGTTCTTGAAGGGCGAGCATTTCCATGTAAGCGTATAGTCCCGCTTCGCTCATGTTTCCCGTATCAAAGACCTCTAGATAGACTTTCTCTGCATCCTCCGTCTGGTTACTGCGGTAGAGGGCGAGGGCGTAGTACTCTAGAAACTGGACGTTTTCGGCAAAATCATCCGGAGCGGCCTTGAACAAATCTATGATAGATTGAAAATCGCCTTGATCGTTTGCTACAGCCGCAAAATTCGTGGCGATGGCTGGATCGCTTGTGTCGAATTCGAGAGCTCGTTCCAGGAAACGTTTAGCGTTTACGTAGTTGTTCTGGGAATACACATTAATAGCTAGCTGGTTGAGCGTTTGCGACTGAAAGTACTTCACCTCTTGGCTCAAGGTTTGGCTGATTCGCTCAACATCAATCGCCTCGTCGATCTGTACCTTGCCAAAGATCGGCTCAACATCCGTGAGGAGACTTTCGTCCAGAGAGTAAGCACCCAAAAGGTAGCTAAATCCCTTGAGTCGTCGCACTTGAATCAAAAGGTGATTCGTATCGCCGTAGTAGGATTCAAAGGACAGAGAGGACTGTAGAAATCGCTCCCCGTCTTCGCGTACAATTCGGTCGCGTGACTTAAGGCCGTTGCTCGTATCCACATTGAACAAATGTGCGAGCAATCCGTTCTTGAGGTCTTTAAAACTCGGATTGAGCCCTTCGTGATACAGCGGGACAGCGAAGAAGAAAATCTCGTTTGCCTTCGTCGCGGTGAAAACGGCGGCAGGAAACTCGGAGGGTCCGATTGGCCAAGTGGTCCAATTCTCTCCAGCGAGATCAATTGAGAAGCCGGTTGCCGCATCCTGAAACGAAGCGACTGGCTCGAATTCTTCAGAGTTATGCACCAGCTCGGGGTCCACCAATTTGAAATTCTCACCGAGCTGCAGAATGTCAGACTTGGCAAGTTCCGGAAATTCGCCGCTACGCCAGGTTATCAATTGATAGCCAAATCCATTTTTCGCGTGAATGAGATAGCCGTAAACGAGCGGCTCTCCCATGAGGCTAACCTTGCCGGTAAAGTTCAGCCACTCGATGCCATTGATCTGAACTTTAGTAGATTCGCTGAACTCCACGTTTTGCGAAATCGCCATCATGTTTGACTTCGAAGACTCCACCAAATCCTCAGAAGTGAACCCGTACTCGACTCCTACTTTTTCTCCAATGATGAGGAAGTACGCATCATTGATCGTCTTGCGATAGGCGACGGTCGCGTCTTCGCTTAGCGTCGTGGCGTTGATGCTGACCCAAGGCCACCCGGGATTGTCGAAAGTGAAATTAAGCTCTTCAAAATTCGTTTCGTCGTCCTTCTTGTCCTTGGAAACGACTCCGATGGCAGATAGCTGTGAAACGCTGGAGGCGAGTAAAATTGAGAGCGAGAAAAGGTAGAGGAGAGGGCGGGAATTCAAGGAGGGAGGCATGCCTTATTCCCTAGGTTTAATTGCGTATATTGCAAGGGCATTTCCAATCAGGCAAAAGTCTATTGGAAACGAACAAGCTATCAAAGCTTCGGACGGTTTCCTCGCTCCGCTACGCCAGCAATTCTGCCAGTCGCGTAGCGCGAAATGCCTGCCGACCAATTGCAGAGCTCAAAGTGGTTTTTTCCGCAAACACCACAAGTCTTTCCTTCGCTCTTGAAAAGGCAGTGTAAACGAGTTCGCGCGTCAAATTTCGATCTGCTTCGGGCGCAAAGAGGCATACCGTCTCCAAAAATTCCGAACCCTGGCTTTTGTGAATGGTTAAGGCGAATGCGGATTCATGACGCGGCAATTCGCTCAGACGAAACTTACGCGTCACTCCATCCGCGCCTCCAAAGAAGGCGAATGCGATACCTGAAATTTCATCGATCCAGACGAGTCCGAGATCGCCATTATAAAGCTCAAGTTCGTAGTCGTTCTCCAGCACGATGATGGGAGCTCCGTGGATTGACTGGGTTGAGAGTGGATCGAGGTTTTGCTCCTGACGTATCATCCGCTCCACCAGTCGATTGAACTCGAGCGAGCCGAAAGCCCCGCGTCGCGTTGGCGTAAGCGTGATCCCTTCATTCAGGGCAAGTAGTCCTTCTTCGGGCGTAGTGGAATTCGCAATACCTTTGTACCGCAAAAAGGACCGGGAGAGAGCCGCTTTGGGTATACGCTTTGCATCGTCGCGCAAGGCGTGAAACTCGAAATCCTCCCGCCCAGAATCGAGCATTTCAGAAAAGCCTTCAGAATCTCCATCTCGAGCCAGCTGACAAGCCTGGTAAATTCCGCTGTCCTCAGAAAATCGATACGTCTTTGTCAGTCGCAATACCGAACTGGACAAAGGCGAACCCTCAAGCTCCGACGCCGCTAGCATGTCGGCGAGGACTGAGCCTACGTCGACGCTGGAAAGCTGGTCCTTGTCGCCAAGAAGCAGCACTTGGCAATCGCTTGGCAAAGCCTCGAATAGACGCAGCATGAGCGGGAGGTCGATCATGGAGCTTTCGTCGATTACCAGCGTATCGAAACGAAGAGGATGCCTCGAGTTTTTGCGAAACGATGTGCGATGCGGCAAGGCTCCTAAGAGACGGTGAATCGTTAGGCAGGGAATTCCCAACAAGGCTTCCTCGCGATCAGACGCGAGCTCGAGTCGAGCCACCCCGGATGCGATCGATTCGGCAAGACGAGCGGCTGCCTTTCCGGTCGGAGCGATTGCTGCAAATCGGGGAGGGCGGCTGAGCTCCCATTTATCGAGAAGCGTATTCAAATAACGGAGCGCGAGGGTGGTCTTTCCCGTGCCTGGACCTCCTGTGATCACGAAGAACTTCCGTTTGGCCGCTCGTTCCGCGGGTTCAGCGATTTCTTCGGTCGAATCCGGCTCGCAACGTTGCGCAATGAGTTTCGCAAGGCTCTGCTCAAAGGCGTAGTACTTTTCCAGATAAAGAGCAGTACCGGAACATAACACCAATGGCTTGCAGCCTGCATCCGTTTCCGAGCGAGCGACAGGGCTGTTTGCCAAAATCTTTTCCCAATGGGACAAGTCAGGCCAAGACCGGGGCAAGCTCACCCCGGCGCCTCTCGGCAAGCCAAGATCAAAAAAAGCATGCCCTTCGCGAGCGGAAAGGTTCGCCAGAGCTGCAGCCAGAAGTATCCACGAATTGGATTCGCCCCAGTCATCACGCAGGTGCGCAACAAGCATGCGATCCGCAGCTGTAAAGGGCGGCTCCTTGAGCAAGGACAATTCTTCGTATTCTTTGCCAATCATGCGAGAACCCCTCCATATAGAGCTTCGTCAAGAGCTTGAAGGAGCTCCGGGCTTGGCAAATCGTAGAAAATGCCGGTTTCCTTGCCGGGACTAATTCCTCGAACGTAGATGTAGAAAACGCCGCCAAAACTCTCTTCAAACGGTTTACCAGGGAAGCGCCATTCAGCATAGCGTTTGAGAGCGACGCAGTAGAGCAAGTACTGTAAGAAATAGTTGTGTTCGCCCATTGACTCGAGAATCGCGGCCTGATCGTAGTCGGCCGGGGTGGGGCCAAGGTAGTTGCTCTTCCAATCGAAGATATAAAGTCGGTTGTCGTGTTCTAGAACGAGGTCGATAAACCCCCGCAACATCGAGGCCGGCAAGCCGGCCTCCGAGTGAGACAAGCCCTCCAACCAATCTGTCGGAATGAATCCAAGGTCGGATCGCGAAAGAGCGGACAAGATGTTGCTCTTTACATCTCCACTAACTGGATACGAAAACTCCAACTCAGGAATACGGCGATCGGGCGAGATTTGTTCGAGGGTGAATTCCGTGAATTGGCTTTTCAAGTTCGCCTTTGCAATCGAGCTGATTTGGGCGGCCACGATTGGCTCGAAGTCCCTTGGTTCAAACTGAAGCGCGTCGAATGCTTGCTGCGTAGTGGCAGACAGCGTTTCGGGTCGGCTAAAGTCGAAGCGTTCCAAAATCAAATGCAGCAGGTCCCCCGCGTGGGTTCCTTTGGGCAAGGTGAAGATGCTTAGCTCCAGCGGTTGAGCTTCGGTTTGCTCGAGCTCTGCCTCAGGCTCGATATTCAACTCGTCGCTAGCTGATTCTTCCTGCTCCAGCAGTTCGATCGAGTTCTCGTCTTCATCACGATGCATCCCCTTGTTTAACGCGGAGAAGCTCAGCACTCGCTCCACGAATGGCATACGAGCTCTATTCTGTAAGTTATTCTCGGATGCAGCTGCTGTTTCAGCATGAGAATCCGTTGCCTCACACTGGACAAAGCCGCTCGAATCAAGCGGCGACTGTTCGAACGCGAGCGAACCGTTTGATCCTTCGGCCAAAGAATGAAGTTGGGCTGCAACAGCGTCCGATGAGGTACGCTCTCCTTCATCGAGAAGAAACTGGGCAAAGCTGGAGCAGGCCAGGTCACCTGTTCGACTCAGTTCTTCCGGACACAGGTAGACGAGGTTTTCGTGTTCGGCTCGCGTAAGTGCGACGTAGAGCAAACGAATGTCTTCGGCCAAGGCTTCTCGTCGGGCGTGTTGGCTCGCGGGAGAATCAGGACTTGGTGCATAGTCGATAATCAGTTCGTCTTCCGGACCATGGTAGGCGGAAGCAAGCTCCTTAAGACGAACCCGTCGTAGTCCAAGGAAGGGAAGGATAACATAAGGAAACTGTAGCCCCTTGCTCTTGTGCACGGTTAGAATCTGCGGCTTTCTCTCGTCGGAGCTGATTCGAGTTTGCCACTCCTCGTTGTGCGACACATTCGCTTCCGTTTTTCGACAAAGCCAATTGTAGAGTCCTCGTGGACTGAGCTCTTCCGCGTCCCGCGCCTCGGAGAGGAGTTCACCGAGTTGGCAAATATTCGCGTGCCGCCGCTCCGTATCTAAGCCGCCGCTTGGGGATTCTTCGGAATTCAAAAGTCTTAACAGGCCGTGCAAGGCCACGTCGAAATTTCGCGTATGCCAATCGCGAGCCCATTCGGTTATGTATTCAAATACTGGAGCGACTCTATTCTCGAACGATTCCGAGCGCATCGACACTGCCGAAAGCGAATGATCTAATGCGGCGCAAGCTCCGCGCTTGAGGCTGGTTCGAGCGGGTGAAACAAGGGCGGCAAGCAACTGTTTCAGGTCAATTGCTTCCTGGGTTTTGAATACGCTTCGGTCCGCGTGGATGGCCGCTGAAATTCCGCGTTGTAGCAGGGCTTCGCTGAGCGCCGCTGCCTCTATCCGGTCATTTACCAGAAAGCTCACGTCCTCTGCCTTAAGCTCAGGCGATTCGTTGAGTCGCTTGGCGAAGTCGTTGGCCGCCCGTTCCGCCAGAATATTCCGGTATTCGCTTTTGCTTTTGGGATAGCTTGGATTTTCTAGCCTTAGCTGAACAATTCGGAAGGGTGGCTGCTCGGAACTGAAATCTGCCGCATCGAGTCCACTCTCAACTGATCGAAACGAAATTCGCTCGTCTACGAAACCGGCCCTAGACGATTCAAATAGCGCGTTAACAGCTTCGACAAGCTTGGGAGCAGAGCGATAGTTTTTATCCAAAATCTCATTACGCAGACCCTCGCCTTGAGTTGCCTGAAAATAGGCGTAGATGTCAGCTCCTCGAAAGCGATAAATCGCCTGCTTCGGATCGCCGATGTAGAACAAGTAATGCTCTCCGTGCCCGAACAATGAACGGGCTATCTTAAGCTGGGTTCGATCCGTATCCTGAAATTCGTCAATCAAGGCCGCGTCGTAACGGCCGGCCAAAAATTCAATAATACGCGTTCCTTCCTCTCCTGTGAGGGCTCGCTGTAAGTGATGTAGGAGGTCGTTAAAGCTAATTACGTTTGCCTGCTGCTTCGCTCTCTCCAAGCGCCCCGAGAGCCAAGGCCTGTAATTATATATCAACGACAAGTAGGCGGATTCAATTTGGTCGAGCACGACATCGATCAGAGCCGTCACCGGCGGAAGCGGCAAATCCTGTCCGCTCTTATTCATCGCCTTGCTCCAAGCTTCGCTGCTGAAGTCGCCCAGCCAGCCGAGATCGGCCGGAAGCAGAAAGCCGCGCTTGACGCAGGCGAGCAGGCCTGGGCTTTTCCCAGAAAGCTGCTTTGCTGGCTTGCGGGCTTTCCCGAGGTGCTTGAGGTATTCCTCGCTGCGATCTACGAGATTTGAGAGAGCTTCTGGAAGCTCTCTGAATCGGCGCTCTAGCGAGTCGATCGAAATAGGGGTAGGGATGGGCCGCAAGCTCGCATCCGGGTGTGATGAGGTTTGGCGGCTTATCTCCTTGAGGCGTTTCTCGAAATCCTTCTGGGCTTCGTAGGCGAGGCTGAGCGCCGAGGACGCTTCGAGAATGTGTTGCCGGATATATTCGCCCTGAAGCTGGACGATCAAATCGTCTTCGATTTGGCTGAGCTCTGCGTCGAGTGGGTTTTGCGTCTCGAGAGCCACCAGTTCCAGACACCGCTTGCAGAAGCTGTGGATCGTCGAAATCGGGGCTTCATCGAAAACCTCAAGGCTGTATCGCAAGGCGTTTTTCGCGCGTTCTACATCGAAGTCTTCCGACTTCAGGCACTCAAGGAGTACATCCTCTTTGGGGTCTCCCGTCTCCAGTTCTCGGAGACAGCCTTGATAGAGTTTTTGGATACGCGAAGCGAGTTCCTCTGTGGCGGCCTCGGTAAAGGTGACCGCGAGGATCCGATCAAGCGTGATACCATGCTGCAGGGTAAGCTGCAGAGCAATTCGGCAAAGCCGATAGGTCTTTCCCGTGCCCGCGCTGGCCTCGATAAGCGTAGTGCCTTTTTGGAGATCGTTCACTTCGCCCCTCCTTTCTCGGAAGCGAATTTTAAGGCGCTTTTTGCGGATTCGTAGGGAGACCAGAATGCGACTGCCAATTTCACAAAGGCTTCATCCGGTTCGAATTGATCGCCGAAACAGATTCGGTCGTATGCGCTCCAGGTGTAGGAACGTGGATAATCACTATCGACCTGGCTTGCCCTGAGATCCTTGCGAGCCCGCTCAAGGGCTTCTCCGATTCGCTCATCCTCCGACTCGGAGCTGCAAGAATTCCAGGCTCGAAACGCATTGTACGATAGAACGGGAAAAAACGGGAGCGGAGAGCGTTGTCCGCTCGCAAACGCTTGAGCTAGGTCAGCTAGAAGCTTGCGCGGATTCTCCACCTGTCCCAAGCGAATCGGGCTCCCTTTTTCATGAAGACTGAAAAGGTAGGTTTCGCCCGAGAAATGAGGATCGAGGGATGCGGCAAACAAGTGACGTATCCAAGCGTCAACCACACGTTTCGGCTTGAGCTCGCCGGCATGAATCAAGACTTGACGACCGTCTTCGAGGCGTGTCGTCGATTCGCCCAATAAGGTGATGCCTTCTAAGTCGACGCTGACGTAGTGTGTGCTGGTTTCGACATTGCCAATCGATTCAGCCAGTTGGGCTGCTCTTTCGTATTCGGAAGCGAAGGTCGGGGTTTCCAGCAACCCTGCCGGCAATAGCTTTCGCTGCGAAAGCGCCTTAATGCTCAATTCTTCCAAAGGCTCTCCGCGAGCGATGCGCTCCGCGAACTCGTTTCTAATCTGAAAACGATCCAAGCCTCCCGATAGCAGAGCATCGCTTTCCTCGAGAGCGTCCTCTTCGCTGACCAGCTTCACCTTGGACACGTTGCTTGCAAAGGCTTTTGCCGGATCGGAGAAGAAGCGAATCAGGGCGTCGAGTTCGATTTCCGAAATCTCTTCACCCTGAGTTTGTTCGAGCTCGGTGGATACAGCTTTCGCTTCTGAGGTTTGCAGCCCATTGAAGCGATTTCGAAGGGCCGCTCGGTCGGGGTCGTATGTTCCGTTTCGATCGTTTTGAAAGTAGACGGGATCAAAGGACTGACGCTTTTGCTGAGTTAGGATGCGCTTAAAGTCCTCAAGGGGCATCGCCGTTTCCAGGTAGCTCAGAAGCTCTTCCAAAACAGCGGATGGTTCATTGACGGTGTCGCTGTTTGACGAGGTACCTTGATAGGTGATGAAGAAATGACTTCGAACGGAAAGCAGCGTTTCGAGGAAAAATTGCCTGTCTTCGTCTCGCGTATTGCGATCTCCGATACGCGATTCCTTTGCCATAAGATCGAAGCTCAGACGATTCGAGCGACGCGGGAAGTCGAGGCGATTCATCCCCATGATACAAACCGTATCGGCCGGAATCGCCCGCATTGGCTTTAGCGAACAAAATGTGACGCCGCCACTGAGATAGCCCCCGCCCGAGGCGCTGGATTCTAGTTTCTCCGAAAGGGCTCGATAGGCCTCTGAGCCGGTCGCGAACACGTCATCGAGAGCGGGCAGGGTTTCGTGAATCATGTCGCTCGCCTGCACATAGTCTCGTTGCCAGTCGTCTCTTTGGCTCTTCAAGGTGGCAAGCATGGCGAGCAATCGGTCCTGCCAAACCGCAAGCGAATGCGTTTGGCGGAAATTATGGCGTAGCGATCCGAGCAGGTCGAGACACTCGAGCAGTCGGCCAGCTGTCTCACTCAGCTCTCCCTCTATTTCCGAATAAGCGAGGAATCCCTTTGGCGTTTCGACTTCGCTGGAAAATGCGATTCCGGCTGAAAGTCGCGAGCGAAGTTCGCTCCAGGTATTGCGATCCGTGGCAAAGCTTTCGCGTTGATCGCGATGATCGCTATCCCACCCCCAAGTGATTCCAAGCTCGCGTATCCAAAATTCTATGCGCTCTAGGTCTTGATCTGAAAACGAATAGACTTCGCGAAGAAGCGGACACTCGAGAAGCTCCAGCACCTCTGCCGAACTGGCCCTTCCGGATGCGGACTGCAGGATAGCGAAAATGCCGCTGAACACTCCGGGGCGGTTCCCCGCGGAATTGTCGGCGACCGAAAAGGGGATTTCGAGATGCGTGCCGCGTTTCGACCTGAAGACCGCTTCGATGTGGGAGCGATAGGCTTGTATGTCCGGAGCCATTACAAGAATTTCGCTCGCCTTCAGCTCCGGATTCTCATCGAGGCGGCGAACGATCAGGTCCCAAACCGTCTCCACTTCGCGACGACGTCCGGAGCAGGAGTGAACCTGCAAGGTGCCGTCGTAGGCGGAAAAGGCGTCCCCGCCTTTGGCTAAGTCTCTGTCTTCGATCGTGAACAGATCGGACTGCAGGCAGGCGAGCTGACTTGATTCGTCGAATGGGGGCTCGAAGGCTGTGTCGTCTTGCTGAGGGTTTTTGTCGATCAGCAGATCGAGAAACATTTGGCTTTGCTTGCCGAGCGAAGGCAGCAGTGCGTTTCCCGTTTCATACAGCCAATCTTCGGGGCTGGTAATTCGGTTTCCCGTTTCGCCAGCGGCCTTCATTGCTATCTTCTGGATTTGCTTGGTCGTCTTCAAGTCCGCCCAATACATGTCGGATGGCTGAAGCAGAAAGATATGCACCGGACGATAGCGGGCCAGCTGATCGAGCAGGTCTAAGTAGAGCGGGGCGAGCGAAGATACTCCGAAAACAAGCAGCCGCTCCGGCCAAGCCTGCGGCTGAAGTCCCAGCTCGAGGATTTGCCCGCGGCTGAGATCCTGCCAGACGCGAGCGATATGGCGGGGCTTACGGTTTTTTGGATACACCAGTCGAACGAGGCGGCGCCAGATCTCCGCTTGCCAGTCGAAGTTCGAGCTCCCGGGATCGTCCTCCCATTGGGTCACGATATCAGGGCGATAAACGAGGTACTCGTCGTAAAGCCGGGTCAATCGATTGGCGAAGGCGAGTCGGTGCGACCCCTCAGCGGTCTGGCAATAGGCACGCACTTGAGCGAAGCGCGGCTGGTCCTCGAGGGTCGATAGAATCTCCACGAGCTTCCAGCGAGCAAGGTCTTCGGGAAAAACGCCGTTTGTATCGAAGCCAGGCTCGAAGCCTCGCAGCACGCGGGCGAAGAGCTTGCCCGGCAGGGGAAAATCCCAGCCGAAGGAGACTCCAGTTGCCTTGGCGATTTCGAACTGCAGCCAGCGGGCGATACCCGGATTGAGCGTCATGACCGTCTCTTGCGAGAGAGGTCGGGAGAGGGGAACCGCCTGACAAATTTCCACGAGTCTTGCCGCCAGATTTTCAACCCGGTTCGAAGTGTGGAGATAGAGCTGCTTTTCCGCCATTTGTGTTGCGAATGAGAAACGCGCTCCGATGACTTGGCAATGGCGAATAGAGATGGATGCGCCTTTCGCTTTCGCGCCTGTCGCCAAATAGGAGCGTGCTGCTATTTGGCGACCAATCAGGATTTAGCCGCTAGACAGCCCTGCAGTGATAAAGTGGATACGACTTGCAGACGCGTCGGGACGCCGCGCCCAGTCTTACAATTCGCGTACCCAGATATTGCGGTAGCGCACTGGGTTGTCGTGGTCTTGCAGTACGATGGGCAGCTTGGCCGGATGCGGCACGTAGTAGGGCTCGCCGATGAAGGAAGTCGGCCCCTGCAGCACCGCGTTGTGCTGCACCAGCACGCCATTGTGCAGGATGGTCACGAGGGCTGGGCTGATCACGCTGCCTTTCTCCGAGAAGCGCGGAGCGGTAAAGAGGATATCGTATGTCTGCCAATTGCCGGGAGCCCGAGAGGCATTTACCAGGGGCACGTGCTGCTTGTAGATCGCTGCGGCCTGACCGTTCGAGTAGGTCTCGTTCTGGTAGGAATTGAGCACTTGAATCTCGTAGAGCCCCATCAGGAAGATGCCGCTGTTGCCGTACTCCTGGCCTTGCTTGTCCTCGAGCACCGGCACTTGCCATTCGATGTGCAGCTGCATGTCGCCAAAGGCCTGCTTCGAGGCAATCGCGCCCTGCTTCATGCCGGCCACGATTTCGCCATTCTCAACGCCCCAAGCCGCCGGACCGAGGCTGGCGCCACCCTTGTAGTTTTTCAGAAAATGCTCCGTGCGGTCCATGCGCACGCCTTCGCCAAATGGCGTCTTCTCCCAGCTCGAAAGATCGCTCCCGTCAAAAAGCACGACCGCATCCGAAGGCGCCGCGTTCTGCTTGCCCGGAGCTACCACTGGCACGTCTCGATTGACCTCCGTGTAGACCCAGGGGCTCGTCTTGCTGAGCTCCTCCCAGTCGAGCGGTTCCAGGTCTTCCGCAATTGCGTGGACGCCGATGAGTACGAGAACGAAGGATGCGATGAATTTCGTGCGATTCGATATCATGATAAGATGGGTTAAGGGGTTGACCCAAAACCAACGCGCACGCTCGCCCTGCTTTGCAACACAGAAAATCCTTCAACGAGTTTTTCGTTAAATCAAAACGCGCCGCGACCTGATGTTGCATTTGGCGAAACGGCTCGTAGAGACAGGGGCATGATCTCTCTCCGCTACGGCACAAACCCTCACCAGAAGGAAGCTTACCTCGAGTTTCCCGAGCCATCGCCCATCAAAATCGTCAACGGAGCCCCGGGCTACATCAACATGCTCGACGCTCTCACTTCCTGGCAGCTCGTGCGCGAGCTCAAGGAAGCCACCGGCAAGGCCTCCGCCGCCTCCTACAAGCACGTCAGCCCGGCCGGAGCCGCCATCGCCAAGCCGATCGACGACGCCTTCAAGGAATCGCAATTCCTCAAGACCACCGACTTCTCCCCCGTCGCCTCCGCCTACGTGCGGGCGAGAGGAGGGGACCGCCTCTGCTCCTTCGGCGATGTGCTCGCAGTGAGCGACGTGGTCGACGTCAGCCTCGCCCAATTTCTCAAAACCGAAGTCAGCGACCTCATCATCGCTCCGGGCTACGAGCCGGAAGCCCTCGAGATCCTCAAGCAGAAAAAGAAGGGCGGCTTCTGCATGCTAGAAGTCGACTACGACTTCATGCCGACCGGTATCGAGAAGCGCGAGATCTTCGGAGTCACCGTCGCCCAGGAGCGCAACAGCCGACTTTTTACGAAGGCGGACTTCACCAAGGTGCTTTCGGCCAACAAAGACATTTCCGAGGAAGCCCTCGACACCTTGCTCGTCGCCGCCATCTCGCTCAAGTACACGCAGTCAAACTCCATCAGCATCGCCTACGACGGCCAGATCGTCGGCATGGGCGCCGGCCAGCAGTCGCGCATTCACTGCACGCGACTCGCTTGCGACAAGGCGGACAAATGGTTCCTGCAGCGCCACCCGAAGGTGCGCGGTCTCGATTTCAAGGACGGGCTCAAGAAGGTCGAGAAGACCAACCTGATCGACCAGTACCTGCTCTGGGATAGCCTCTCCGAAAACGAGGAAGCCAACATGCTGGAGAATTTCAATACGCGTCCCGAGCCCATCTCCCGCGAAGAGCGCGCCGAGTGGATCAAGCAGTACGACGACATCTGCCTCGGCTCCGACGCCTTCATCCCGTTCCGCGACAACATCGACCGCGCCAGCCGTTCCAACGTGCAGCACATCGTCGAAACCGGCGGATCCCTCCGCAGCGACCTCATCATCGACGCCGCCAACGAATACGACATGACGCTCACCGCCACCGGCATCCGCAGCTTCCTGCACTAGGAGACATCCCGCTTCCGCGCAAAACTCTCAGCCCTTGCTCAATTGGATGCGCAAATCCAGCCAAGAGCAGGGGCTTTTTTGCGTCTGGACATTTGTCTCCCAAAAAATGCTAAAACGGTAAAAACAAGCATCCGTAATACAACGCGATTTACTAAATGCATTCGCTGTTCGGCCGATTCCGTAAGCACCTTCTAAAAGGAAAAACATGATTAAACCCAAAACCCTCATCATCGCGCTTTCCGCATCCGCAGCAATCCTTGCGAGCGCCCAGGCAAAAGAGCTCACGCCGCTCGACCCAGACGCCACGCAGCAAACCAAAGCGCTCTACCAAAACCTCGGAAAGGTCGCCAAAAACGCCACGCTCTTTGGACACCAAGCGTCATTGGCTTATGGATACAGCTGGTTCGCCGAAGAAGGGCGCTCCGACGTCAAGGACGTCACCGGAAGCTACCCCGCCGTCTACGGCTGGGATGTGAGCGGCATCGAAAACGGCGACAAAGGCATGTGGGCTGACAACTACAAGTTCGGCTGGGCCGAGAAAGTCCGCTGGGCCAAGGAGGCCTACGCGCGTGGAGGCGTCGTCACCTACGCCTGGCACAAAGGAAATCCTGTCACCGGAAAAAGCTTCTACGACAAGACTCCCGCTCTGCATACGCTCGTTCCTGGCGGAGAACACCACGAGGCCTTCAAAGCCACGCTTGACCGCCTCGCAGCGTTTTTCCACGAGCACGGCGAGGTTCCCATCATCTTCCGTCCCTGGCACGAGCATAACGGCGACTGGTTCTGGTGGGGCAAAGGCCTCTGCACGGAAGAAGACTACATCACCGTCTGGCGGTTCACCGTCGACTACCTGAAAAACGAGAAAGACGTGCACAACGTGCTCTACGCCTTTTCCCCCGACCGCAGCCGTATGGGAGACGAGCAGGGCGCCTATTTCTACGCGTACCCAGGAGACGAATACGTCGACATCATCGGAATCGACAACTACTGGGATGTCGGCCACCCCGGCAACAAGAAGTCCAAGAAAAAGCGCCTGGCAGCCTTTGTCCGCTCGCTCGAAACCGTCGTCGATATCGCCAACGAAAAGGGCAAGATCGCCGCCTTGACCGAAACAGGCCTCGACACTCAGCACGATCCCACCTGGTGGACAGAAGTCATGCTGGCCGGAATCAACGCCAACGAGAAGACCCGCCAGATCGCATACCTGCAAGTCTGGCGAAACGCGACTCGCGCAGTAGAAGGGCGAGACCATTTCTACACGCCTTACGTCGGCCATCCCGCAGCTCCCGACTTCATCAAGTTCAAGGAAGACGAAAGCATCCACTTCGAGGATGAGCTCCCAGAGCTCTACGAATAGTTCACCGGCATAGTCCTTTCAAAACAAACGCCCACACCCGCGACTCAACCCCGCAGGAGTAGGCGTCTTCGTATCCAGTACCAATCCCACGTCCGGTAAAAGACAGTCGTCAACCCCGGCAAACCTCCCAGTAAGAAAAGCCCCAACACCCAGCAGGGCACCAGCATCCAGGCATCCGTTTTTACCGCTTCCTGCGTTAAGATCATGATTAGACATAATATCTATTGTGCGACGAAACCTGTAATTTCAGATTGGCTGAGTAATTTCTGCAATGACGATGCTGAAACACCCTAGAGTTCGATTTTGCGGTTCGAAACTGGTTTGGTGGCGTATCTCAAAAAGTAAGCCCGCACAGACAGGTATCCATCAAGTGATATCACTCTCGCGACGACTGCTTCCGCCCGAGGCCAACTTCGAAGATTCATAAGCTGAATACGGATACCGTGATGGACGGTCTAGCTGGAAGCTGAAAGCACGGCCGAATCGAATGTCTCGCTGGATACAGCAAGCCTGAACTAGCAAAACGCCATGGCCTTAGGCACGTCTCCCTTGGCTTGTTCTGGTTTCGCTCTGAAGACATTTGCGCAATCGGTTTTTTCAGAACAGCCGATCCTGAGGTCTTTCACTGGAAATATACTTTCGTGACATCAACGGATATCAGCTAACTTATCACTTCTACCATCAGAAGCTTTCGAGACACCGAGCACAAGCATTGCTAGCTCGCCCTCAATCTGGGCTTAAGCGACAGTCCAAAGCGCAGCGACACTTGAGGCGCCCTATTCCGATACTTGATGTAAATGCCCCCGAACGTTCGCGGCAATTGCGACAACCTCGTTTGCTTTCGCCAGAAGCAACCCGAAGACGTGGATATCCTCGTTAAGTGGCAAGGATCAGAATTCGCCGACGCCGGAAGACTTTTACCCGGTCAATACATCGCCTGCATCGAAGACCAAATTCAGCGAGGCGTTTCTTGGGAAACCAGGAACGGGGTTTTTGTGCCTATTTCTCTGTAACGTCGAGTACAGGCGGCGAGCGCTTGCGCTCGTTGCCTGCTACGACTTGTTGGCCTTTAACATTGTAATCACTCTTTTTGCAGCGACTTCGTATGCTTCTAATAATTTTTCGACTACGACTTTTTTATCTTCTTCATTCGCTAGTCCCTTGGTCTTGTCGATCTCAATCTCGTCGGCTTCGATTGCGGTTCCTTGGCTATAGCTCGTATGCTTTATTTCTTTCTTTGTTTCCAGATCGATGAGACGGACGTTGAAGGTAGCATATACAGCTCTAATCTTGGGGCGAGAGTAGAATCCCTTGGGGAGCATGTATTGATTCGTGTGACCGATATAATCAGATGTGTTCCTTTCAATGATATATAAAATCGCATCGTATCCTTTTTCGGTCAGACTGGAAACTAGATCTTTCGATTCTTCACTTTCTAGAATCTTTGCCTTTCCGTCCCATTTGCTGATTTTAACGTTATCTTCTAGAACCGAGAAATAGTCCGATTCGTCGATGAACACGACATCGTCAGAACTGCTTGAGCTTGATGGAAGATGTTTAGATAGAGATTCGATCCCTATCTCTGAAAAGTCCCCCAACTCGTTAAACTTGTTGTTAAACATCGTGATGCCAACATGTGTTTGTCCAACTGTTGGTGATAAGTATCCAATTACTGCTACCTTGTTGACTCCCCTGCTAGACAGCGGAGGCTGCTTTTCCATTGGTCGGGTAGTGATCGTCCCACTGAGGTTTGCCTGTTCTATCAGCACTTTAGCACTGGCGGCACTGAAGAGCCCAATGAATATGAATATTCCGATAATTGTGTTTTTCATAAATTATTTGGCCAACAGTGTTAATACATGTAACTGAGTTGGTTTTTGTCGCTAGTGCTCGGTACGCTTTTTGGGGGATTTCGGTGGTTTTGCGAAACTCGACGTATATTTGAGGCATGGCGACGTTGCAGACACTTGCGCACTGATACGGAGTGTCAATGCGTCAAAACACGCGTAGAAAACTACTCAGTCATATGATTGTCGCCGATCCAACTCATTTGCCGTCACCTAGCACCAACTGAACAGGATCGGGAATCCGGATCGGGAATCCGGCCAAAGCAAATTTCCCAGCCTGGAGGCAACGCAGGAAACTCTCTCCAAGATCGTGGAGAGACCACCCTACCCGATGCCTATTCCGCGTGATGTATCGGATTCGCAGAAGTCGTCTAATTCCGAAGAGGAGGCGATTCCAGGCGAGGTCGGTCGCCACCGTTCCGGAATGCCGGGAAAGGCTCGATATCTACACCGACGCCGTTGTGCATTCGGCGGTGAAAGGCGTAGCCAAGAAATCATTTCTAGGCCGTACGGTTGGCCGGGTGATTTCCTTTTTCGCTGGAAATCGAGTTTCCGAAAAACCGAAACCGGAAAAGCCAAAAAGCGGAGTCGCCATCGCTGAAGAGGAAACGCCGCAATTTCCAGAAGGAGGCGAATCGTGATTTTCAACCCGTTTTTCAAGGGGCATTTTGCCGTTGTGGGGAATACGGGAATGGGAAAAGGCGTTCTGGTTTCCGCAATCGCCCAGAGCTACAGAAGGCAATCAATCGCGGTTTATCTTCTAACTTGCAAAGAGGACGAATACCACACCTTCCCGGCCGACTTTAAGACGATGGATGAAGATCGATTCCTAGAGGCCGTGATGAGGTTCAAGGGCTCTGCGGTTCGCAACGGAGATCAGCACGCAATCGGGCTTATGGCCGTGATTGACGAGGCTTGGAACTGGACGTGGAAGCGAAAGCTAGAAGCGATCCCGAATTCGGGCCGGAGTCGCGGAATTGTTCATCAGACGATGTCTGATTTCTCCCAATGTGGGCTCAAGGAACGCGAATTATGCAAATGCCTCCAAATGTTCGCGGCAATTGCGACAACTTGATTTGCTTTCGCCAGAAACAAGCGGAAGACGTAGAGCTTCTAGTTAAAAGCCAAGGTCCGGAATTCGGAATTGCCGGAAAGCTTCTGCCCGGTCAGTACGTCGCGAATATCGAAGACCAAATTCAGAAAGGCATTTCTTGGGAAATCAGGAATGGGAATTTCGTTCCTATATCTTTGTAACGCCAATCTCTCACGACGAGCGCAAGCGCTCGTTGTGAGAAGCGCCTGGTTAGCCCTCGTCATCTGTTTGGTGTGATTCTTGGTTGCTTTGCTCAGACATATACTCTTCGAAGCCTTTGTTTACGTGGAAAATAGCTCGATGCCTCATCTTGTCTCTATCTTCGAGGGAGGCTTCGACAATGGCTGCCCGACTGTCTTTTTCAATTTGGGTGAATTGCGACCAATCGACCTTAATGTCTTCAAACATTCTTAGTGAATATCTAGATCGATAAAAGGTACCATCTTCGTGGATCAAAAACGTTTCGTTTCTATAACCTTCACTTGAATTGGATTGTCTGATGTCGGTTATACCCAATTCTTTTAGAACACTATCCCAGTCTTTTTCGGATAAGAGTAGATCTCTGAGATTTGAGGTGCGGAACGCTGATAAAAACGTAATAAGATGTCTGTATTGCAAAGCACCTCTTGCCGTATCTCGCAGGTTTGGGGTTGCGATTGATGCCATTACAACCGCCTTCAGGTCATCGATGCGCTCGGAAAAATCCAAGTACCTCTTCGACTCAATTGTTCTTTTTCTGTTTTCGGAAAGAATCCGTTGAAACAATTGCGACCACTGAGACAGAAGGTGCGATTTTATGTCTTCAAGTCTAGAAAACGAAGTAATGCTGTTGTTGCTAGTTCTGTGAGTCAGGAAGTTAATAAACTCGAAAATATATTTGGCTGACTCCTTCTTTTGAATAGACGGAAATTCAATTTCCTCCATGACCGTCGGCTTACTTTTGTTTTTCTCATATACATGGTGGTCGTGCAGGACTCGGTCATCCACAAAGGCATATACTGGTATCGATTGTTCTGCTGCCTTAAGAATTTCAAGCTGTGTGATCGAAAGCTTCTCTTTGCTGTCTAACAATTCTGGCTTTGAGGAGAGACTTCTCAGTGCATCGAAGTCGAATTCTTTGAGCAGTGCAGGGATTCCAGTTCCTCCAAATCTCGAACCAATGATGAGCACCACCATATCGCAATTCGGAACTTCTTTTATACAGCTGTCGTGTGTATGAGAACGCGGGTCATAGAGAACGTCAGAGTAGTCACTCATCACTGGATCGTATCCGAGTGCAGTTATGAAGGGCCTGAGCTCAGAGCGAACGACATCTAAGTCGTAACAAGTCGAGGAGACGAAAATTCTTAATTTTGCCATAGTTCTTTTATTTGGCTAACGCCCAGCTCTCACGACGAGCGCTTGCGCTCGTTGTGAGAAGCGCTTTGTTCTGCTCTATTCTTCTTTAGATTCAGGTGGTTCAGGAAGATTTATGGGTTCAGGAGGATCTTCCCTTTGGCTATTTGCTATAGATTCATATAGGAAATCTGGCTTCGGAAACTCCATTGGAGCTGGAGTAGGGGCATTATCTGCCGGTTCCGGTCCCTGGCTCGTTGTTTCTGCGGGTTGTGATGATTTTTCTGTGTCTTCGCTCATTTTGATCTTTATTGGGTTTTCGACTGTTATTTTTTGATTTTTTGAAGGGGTTTTGGCCTTGATAATTATATTGCATGGGAACGCTAATATAAGAATGGAAAGTCCAATGAATACGTTTTTTATCGAATTACGATTAGTGTTGAGACGTCGTCTATTTACTTCCCTGTTGAAGTTCGCAGTTTCAGCATACTGTTTTTCTATGTTCTCAAGGAACCCTATATCAAATGCTTCTTTGTCTTCGGCTGAGGATCGTCCTTTGGAGTAGTATTCTAAAAAATCGGTAGGCTTTCCTAATAGTTCATATTTATAGCCCTTGAAACAAATAGCGGTTGAGTATACGGATTTTAGGATGAAAAACCAAGCGAGAGCGAAGGGAACGTAGAAAAAGAGATGCCAAAGGATGAAGTAAGGGTTTTCTAATATTCGTAGATAGTAGACTGATATGCCGATTTGCATGGAATACAATGTGAGCCAAAAATTCAAATTGGCGTTTATTCTTTCCTTCGTAGCGTGTTCCTTTTCGTAAAGATCGCGGAAGAAGTCTGTAACCTTTTCTCTCATTATTTACAGAAAGTCGAGTGCATACGCGGAGGCTAGCGCGAAGCGTTGGCGGGAGTTGTATGGCACGACTGGTTAGCTTTTTTTGTTTTTAGCATTCTGTTTTTGAATTTTTCGGTTTTTCCGCCTTAATTTGTAGTCACTATAGATAGTGAATATCCGGCCTAATATGCGATATGTGAACCAATTGACGTCCGTAGCCGATAATTTTTCTTTATTTCGATCTTGGAATAATTCGTTTCTCCATTCCTCAACATCGTGTACAACTATATCTGTACTGTTTAAAATCCCTTCATCTGCTTTTTCTAGTAAATATAGTTCAAGACTCTCTTTAGATTCTAAACTTTCCTTTGTTAGCCTGAACTTGCGAAGCTTTCGAATTTCGTAGTCTCGTGGGTAAATCGGGATTATTTCTTCTTTGCCGGTTCCGGATTTGAACTCGACTATAAACTTTGTGTTCGATCCATAAGACTTATCCTTGTGATTAAGACGTCTTGGATATACTATAGTGGTGAGATGGTTTTTGAAATAATCGGCTACTGGGATCCATCTTTTAATCCACTCATTCACTACGTATTTGCCTTCGGAAGTAGAAAGTACTAACTTTGGAAGTCGTTTTCGAGAATCGAACATTCCATTCAAGTCAATTGAATTAGTGCCAACGCTATAAAACTCGACTGGACCGTATTCCTTCGAAAAAGCACTGAATGGTTCAAGAACCAAAGGAGGATCGAACTCTTCAATTCTTATGTAGTAGTTTCTGCCAACTAGGAGATATATCTCAAAAACAACAGTCGATCGATCCTTGAGGTTTTCGATCGTTACGCTACTCACGTATTTGTCGTCACAAGCGACACTGGAAGTTGTCGTGTACTGTCCTCTGATGTTGGATCCGGATTTAAGCCAATAGGTCTTAATCGTATAGACTAGAGCAATCACAGAAATGACTAGGGCAACCGTAGAGTTCAAGACTGTGCTTAGTTTATCTGGGTCCATAATTTTTGGCTAACGCCAAGCTCAGACGACGAGCGCTTGCGCTCGTTGTCTGCGGCGCCTTGTTCGCCTCGTGTTTATTGACACACTCTTCCTTTCGTGGTGCCGTTGTAGCCTAGACCTCGTATGTACTTCGGAAATGCTTCTTGGTATTCTTCAGTAAATCGTGTGACAAGGAATTCAATGTCTTCGATTACGTAAGATATCAAAGATTTACTTTTTATATGTAAACGATTCAGACTTACCTTGGCTCTATCGCAATTATGGATACAGTCGTGCCTTCTCTGGAAGATGTATTGGAATCTTTCTTCGAATTTTTTCTTCGATTCTTTTCTCGCTTTGTCTTTGGCTTTTGGCGTGAGTCTTCGGTAATCGGTTTTTGTAATTCCAAATAGTCTATGCTTCCAATCCTTATGAAGGATCCAAGCATCAAAGGATTTTTCTCCGAACAGCTTGTCAGAATCACAGAAATACTGATTAAAGTGCTTCCGGACGGTTTCTAGGTCCAATACGCTTTCATTTTCAATAAGATCTCTTGCTGCCATTCGCCAGCCCCAACTTCCTGTTGTAACTCCTCGAATGACTGCCGCAACTGGGATCTTAAGACTCAGGAGTCTTTTGGATGTTACTATTGCTGGTTCGATGTGTTTGGCTTGGAGGGATCTTGCCACTGCATCTGCGTATGCATCGCAAAAGAACGCATCTGCTGCTCCGACTGAAAGCATCCACGACGATCTGATAATATCATCCCGAAGAGTCCCTTCGGAAATGGCGAACGCATGCTCAAGTAATGCCCTTGATCTGGCGAGATCTTCGTCGAAGTGCTTTTTGGCTGTGGATGCAATTGGCATATTCCATTTTGGCGAACGCCAAGTTCAGGCGACGAGCGCTTGCGCTCGTTGTCTGGAACGATTTGTTAGGGTCTTGTTATTTTTTAGTGTCTGCTGGTGTTAAACGATTCGGTTTTTTGTCCCAGTCGAGGTATATGATTTCATCGACGAATTCTTTCGTTTTGAATTCATCTTTAGAAACCTCAAACTGTTTACCGTTTTCTAAGAGCTTTGCCCTTCTCTTGACTCCAGCTGGGTCGTAGTAGGCGATGAAGTCGATAGGATCGTAGTCTGAAGAAAAAACACCATTTCCTCCATGTACAAATTTACCATTTTTAAAAATAAAGGAATAACGTACATCCTCGGGGTGGCCAGCGTCTAGACTAACGTAGGTTAGGTAATTAGCAGGAATCCCGGGGGTGTAATTTCTTATGCTTTGATTCGTGTTTCTTATGTTAGTTGGAGTAGGGTTTAATTGTGATTCAATTTTCGAGATCTTGGTTTGTATTGTTTCAAGCTGAGTTGTCGTTAGTTTCTCACTACTTGCTTGCTTCATTAATTTCTGTTTTTCCATTTCTTTTAGGTCGTACTCAGCCTGCACGAGCGTAAAATAATCTCTCCATCTGTCTCTTAGTGTTTCTGATCTGGTTACTGTTTTGAAGTATTCCGCAAATCTTTTTCGAGGTCCAATTTCATCTTCTAGAGCGTATTCTATATATTTGGAAATAAGCTCTTGTTCCTCGATCTCAATTTGCCTCGATTGAACTTCTCGATTTATTTCTATTTCTCTGTGTTGTATTTCTCGATTCACGAAAATGCTAATGGCTGAAAGACCAAGGGTCCCTAGAAGGAATTTGTAGAAACCTATCCAAATTTTTAGTTTTTCATTATTCATAATCTTCTCCTAACGCTAAGGTGATACGCGGCGACTTGTCGCCGTTGTATCGACCGCCTTGATATGCTTTTTCTTTTTTTGTTCTTTCAGGTGGTTCTTGAAGTGCCAAAGCCATCGGAAAAAGAAAGTGAACGTGACTATCGAAACGGTGATCAAAATCCCTGCTCCTCTTCTTTTAATCATACTTCTGTCCGAGAAGAAGTAGTCGTAGTCGATCCCAAGAAAAAGTGCCTCCACGTAAGAAGTCGGTCTTTCGTTTACGCTAACTACGATGACAGCGGAAAGTAGTATCCAGAAAGTTGCTATCGAAACGGCCTGCCACGGATACCGCGGGTTCGGCTTCTCGTCGTTCCACCAGCCGATGGATATAATGAAACCGATGCCTAAGCAAATAGCGTGGATTTCAAGGTTACTCATTAGTTCTGCATATCAGTATTAATACATGTAACTGAGTTGGTTCTTGTCGCTGGCGCTCGGTACGCTTTTTGGGGGATTCCGGTGGTTTTGCGAAACTCGACGTATATTTGAGGCATGGCGACGCTGAAGACACTTGCGCACTGATACGGAGTGTCAATGCGTCAAAACACGTGAAGAAATTTACTCAGACCTGTAATTGTCGTCATTTCACGTCATTTCACGTCATTTGCCGTCACTCGGCACACGTTGACGGTTTGGGAATCCAGCCGGAATCTGGATTCCTCATGATTAAATCACCGAAACTCAAAAAGTTCGCGTTTTACGCCCTCATTTTTGCCGCCGGGATGATCGCAAATCGTCCTGTTCGCCAAAATGTTCCCGGCGCGAATCGCCTTCCTGAACTCTAACCCGGAAACGATATGCCTTATCCTGCAATCGCACGCCGCAACACTCCTCTTTCGGGTATCGAAGGCGTTTCCGCCGGGGGTAATCTCATTCCTCACCAACGATCATACCAGAAGAGTCTGGAGAGCTTCCAATCAACTTCAGCCATACAGGCTCCCCTCCTCTGCTTTTGTATTACGTAGCTCAAGCTTCTGCTTTCTAGAAAGAGCGGTAATTTCTGGGACGAATGAGCGTCCTAGTGGCGCTTCGGGCTGCTTTATCCTCGAAAACGAATATGATTAGTCTTAGTTATTCCAGATTGTGAGCAAAGGAATCCTAGCTGTTATGCGCTCCATTCGATCTTTCTTGGTAATCATTGCCGTGGCCAGTTTCGTGGTCGCTTGCGAGTCCACGAAGTCGAAGCCGCATGCCCCTGGAGTTGAGCTGAGCTGGAAGGACAATTCAGACAATGAGGAGGGCTTCTACATCTGGCGGAGCGAAGAGGATGACCAGAATTTCGTAAAGCTAAAGAAGCACGCCGGCAAAAACGAAACTCACTATATCGACAAGATTGAATACGGCGTTCTGTATTACTACAAAGTAAACGCTTTCAATCAATTTGGCGAAAGCGGATTCACCAACACGGTTGCCTACCGAAAAGAGAAACCGAGTCCGCAAGAGCCAGGCGAAGAGAAGGAAGCCGTGTCACAAGCCGCTGAATCTCATGACAGCCAGATCCTAGCCGGTTTAACGCTGCGCGAGCTTGACGTACGATAGCCAGCTCTGCGGAAACCGTGGTTAAAATTCCACTACAGGCCAGGCAATCATCAGCGAGCAATTGGTACTCTTTGCGTATTTTCGTGCCTCCTGTTAGCTAGAACAACGTTGCAGGATCAGGCTAGTGGAAATTAGTTGGCCACGAAGAGGCGCGAAAAGTCACGAAGATCGAGGAGGCAGATTAACTACTTATCTATGTACTTCGATGGCGACTTGTTGAACTCAGCCGAGTTTCCGACGGGGATGCTCAGGCTGTTCCATTTGCTGCCTGACAAATGCTTCGCCGCGTAGACGATCTGTCCAACGTGGTAAGCGTAGTGAGTCATCTGCCTGCTGATTGCTTGCAGGACACTTAGGTTTTCTCCCCTGATTTTGACCATAAGCACAAGGTCTTCGGACTCCAGGGACCTCAGGGTGGCAAATAGGATTCGCCAGGCTTTGTTCCATTTGCTGACCAAGCTTTCGTAGGTATCCGATTCGAGTATCAAAAATTCGGGATCCCTGTTTCTGCTAGGCTTCTCTCCATCAGTGGTTAGAAAATCCGTCCATCTCGAAATCATGTTTCCCGAAACGTGCTTGTAGATGATGGCGATGCTATTGTCGCCCGGGCTCTCGTGGTGGAAGAACTGGGCCTCTGTGATTTGGGACACTGCATCCTCCGCAAGTTTTCGAAGCTTCTTAAACTCACGGATTGCGACATCAACGAAATCTTCGAGTTCTTTCATAGCATGAAGCTAACTCAAGCTGGCAAAACCACAAGCGATCTCTCAGAGAGTGTCCTAATGATCCATTTTATCGCGCACACTTTCTGAGTGCCCAGAAAAAGCATCTGTGGTTTAGTAAAATCCACAGCAGGATCAGGCTGGTGGAAATTTGTTGGCCACGAAGAGGCACGAAAAGTCACGAAGATTGAGGAGGAAGAGTTATCTATTAAATCACTAGTATTTCTTCGTAGACGAAACAAAGCACGCTGCAGGATCAGTGATTATCAGTGTGCACCAGTGGTTTTCAAAAAAACGCTGCAGGATCTTTCCTGCAGCGCCATTATACTTAATCCAGATACTTGCTTTCCGGCGGGCCGAGGTAGCTGGGCTTGAGTCCGCCTGTGTCGATGACGAATTTTTGGAAGACCACGCCGGGATCGACCATCCAGATCTTCAAGGTATGCACTCCCGGCTTTGCCACGGTATGCTGCGAACGCTTGATCTTTATATGATCGGTTACCGAGTTGTTCCACCATTCCGGATATTCCCAGTCGGGAGCCGTTTCGCCTTGGTGAATATTGATGATCTGCGGGGCTTCGTCGTCAATTGCGATGGCGTACTTCAGGCCTTCGTTCTTCTGGTAGTTGAGCGTTGGGGACAAATAAGTGTCCACCGCGAACTCGGTTTCGCCAAATACGGTAAACACATACTCGAGCTGCGGAGCGCCCTTCCCCGGCGTCTGTCGAGCAGCGTTCGAGGGCTCAACCGTTACGGCTGATGCGGTGCGCCCAAGGTTTGGCACGACCAGCCAGCTCGCCTCGCTCGAGTCGCTGGCCTTGTCAAACTTGACGGCTTCTATGGAGACGACTCCGCCATTCTCGACAAAGCCTTTGGCGGGCAATGCCTCGTTGTGAATCGGAACACGAATAGCGTGCGAGCGCTTGGGACCTGATATAACGACCTTTCCGCTCGCCGCGTCTTGCGGAGCCTTATCCCAATCAATGCGGACGAGCACCCGTTCTTCGAGCTCAACCGTCCCCGCCGTTTTCGAGAGTACGATCCAGTCTTCCTGCGCCTTCAGCTTCCAATCCACGGACCCTACGCCTGTATTGAAAAGATCGATATAGTATTCCTGATCGTTTATAGAGTCGAAGACTGGAAGAGTATTGCTATAGCGCGCGCCACCCTGCGTATGAACCTGCGGTGGGCCGTCTTCTAAGGCATAGCCTAAGCCTGCCGCTTCGGTGGGATGGACATAAGAAACCGCTGGCATTTTATTCACCGGCGGGTTGTTCCAATGCGTGTAGCCAATATGGGTCTGAGACATCATGTGGTTCCACTTTCCGTCCGCCATTTCATGGTGGTAGTAGCGGGTCAGCTCTGCGTCCTTTTCGAAATGCTTTTTGGTTAGTTCGGCGTAGTGGTTTGCCGACGCTCTCCCTTGTTCGCCGAACAGCTTGTTCTTGGCAGCGGCGACATGCATCTCGTTTAGATTGCAGCTGGCCTCGACTGGATAGAGCACCAATTGGTAATACGCCGCCTGACTTGCTTCGGGCAGGAGTTTTTGGATACGTTTTGCTTGAACAAGAAGATCACGGTATTCGCCGAGCACTGTATCAGCCTCGCGGTAGTTCAAGACGCTATAGGTTTCAGGCGCAATCATCTCCGGCGTGCGTCTCGCGCTGTATTTGGTGTGCAATGACAGCACCTCGCCAATCTCCTTGGCGTGCTCCGCTCCGAACTGTTGCCCGGCCCAATCCGTATAATACTGCGGCAAGTCCGCGGCGCTCATCGCCTCGGGATTCCAGGCGAAATCAAGGAAGAAGCTCGTAGGCAGCTCCATGGGCTTGATATCGCCTACGTTGACCAACCAGAGTTCGCGGGCTCCCCAATCGTAGGAAAGCTTCATCTGCTCCCAGGTCCGTTCGATCTGGGTCACGTTTAGCCAGCGATAGCTTACGGGACCGCCAACGAAGTCAAAGTGATAGTAGACGCCGAAGCCGCCCTCGCGACCGAGATCCTCTTTTTTGGGTAGGATGCGGATATTGCCCCAATTATCATCGCAGAGCAGCACCATCACGTCGTCCGGCACGCGCATGCCCTTGTCGTAGTAATCCTGCATCTCCTTGTAGAGGGCCCACGCTTGCGGCGTTTCCTCGGCGGGCTTGCCGGTCACGTCGGCAATGATTTTCCGCTGGTCCGCCACAATAGTCCGCATCAGGTCTATCGCGGTATCCTCGGTCATGGCCTCGTCTCCGTCGCCACGCATGCCGACCGTCACCACGCTCTCGTAGTCGCCGAGCCGCTCGATGCCGCCACGCCAGAACTCCCGCAGTCGCTCGCCGTTCGTCTCATAGTTCCAAGGGCCGGCGTTTCCGCGACTCCATTCGTCGTGAGCGCGTCCCATCGGCTCGTGGTGCGTGGTAGCGATCACGACGCCGAGCTCGTCCGCGAGCCTAGCATTCTCCGCATCGTCCTCGTAGAAGGCGGCGGGCACCCACATGGCGGGCCAGAGGTAGTTTCCCTTGTTGCGAAGGATCAGCTCGTAGACCTTTTCGTAGAACTGATGGTTAAAGCCGCCAAAGGTCTCCTCCGCCCAATTGGTCAAGGCGGGGGCCTCGTCGTTGATGAAGATCCCGCGGTACTTCACCTTGGGCTCGCCGGGCGAATGGAAGCCGGGCTGGACGAAGAGTTCGGCCTTGGTTTGCACCGGAGCGTCCGCCCACCAATGCCAGGGCGAAACGCCAATCTTCGCGGCGAGATCATAGATGCCGAAAATCGTGCCCCGCTTGTCGCTGCCGAAAATGACCAAGGCCTGATCCACGCCGGGAAGCGGATTCTCCACGGTTTGCAGGGCGAAAGTATCCCAGCGTCCGCTTACCTTGCCGGCATCGATTTTACCCTCGCGGGCGAGACGGTCGATGGTCGCGCTTCTGCCGATCGTGCCGATGAGCACGACGGCCTTTCCGCTCGCGACTCCATCGGTGATCAGCTGTGGCTCGGATCCGCTTACTCGCTCGATATCGGACTGCAAATGTCCTGCGACCTCCAGCACGCCGGAAAAGTCGGCTGAGTCGACATAGAGCGCTGCTGCCTCTCCTTTCTCCACAAGCGGAAACAATCCCTGCCCCGCTTGGCTGGAAACATAGGAGTCAGCCGCCGAGGCAAGCGACGCGCATAGGGCGAAGCCTAGGGCCAAAATTATTCTAAAACCGGCGATGCAGCCGAGACGTATTTCTCGAAACAGGGGTGTTTTCATGACGGGAGTATTTCTTGGTCTAATCCGCTAGGGATGTCTTTTTTCTGGTGACCCCGCCCGCTTGGGTCAACCGGACTCAAGACGCACGTTGAGTTGCTCCAAGGTTAAGCCTTAAACCGGAGGCAGGATCCTTCGCGCGCTTCAATTAATCCCCACTTTTCAACTACGGAGACTCCTCTGGCTTCTATAATAAGAATACAAAATGCCGCAGCATTTAGGACACCCGGACGTTACATGCGGGTGACGTTTAAGGCATCGCTGACTGCCCTAGCGCTCCTAAGCGCATTGGCTGGCAGAGCATGATTCGCTCCGAAAGCTTTCATCGAGTTCGGTGTTTCTACGATCACCTTCGATTCGTCGATATTTCCATCGCTGTCTAAAGCCGCGGACAAATCAAGTTCGAAGGTTTTCCCAAAGAAGCGATACATGACCTCGCGCTTCGAGGGCCCGTAGTCGTGGCCCTCGTCAGCAAAATGCGCGTTTTCGACCTTCTCTACCGAATCGTACAAACTGTAGATGGACCGGGCAAAGGGGTACTCCACCAAGGGCGTATTCAGCGTCCAATCACCGCCGTCAGACACGAGCAGCTGCGGACGCGGAGCTGTAAGCGCGGCTATCATGACGTTACTGGCAAAGTGATCCGCACTGCGGTGAATCGGCATGCCGCTCTCGCAAGGGCAACCACCAAAGAAATGAGCAGATACCATGACGACCGGTACGCTAGCTGCGATCCGCTCGTCGAGAGCCGCTAGCAAAAAAGCCTGCGTTCCCCCACCCGACTCTCCCGTCACGCCAATCCGCGTCGCGTCAACTTCTGGCAAAGACTCGAGAAAATCGACTGCTCGCAAGCCATTCCAAATCTGCATCTGCATCGCCGACCCGTTTCGATGCGCGTCCGTACCCAAAGCTTCGATACCATCGCCGTAGCCAAACATATCAATGCTGAAAACAATAGCGCCCATGCGGGCTAGCGCGGCGCAACGAATCTGAGCCTGAGGATTGAAGCGACCGTGTCGCGACCAGTCGTCAGGATTTTGCGGCATGCCGGTATGCCCGTGCGTATTGAGAATTGCCGGAGCCTTTCCATCACCATTTAGCGGGCGGTAGAGATTGCCCGTCACCCAATATCCAGGAACGCTTTCTACAGCCACATTCTCGACGCTGTAGCCATCTCGCTCGCGAAAGGAATGCCGAATGACCTTTAGCGAGCCACGTTTGGGAAGCGGATCCAAGCCTGCCCCTTGCAAAACGCGTTTACGAAGCAAGGCCGCGTATTCCTCCCAATCCTGTCTTGTCGAAAAGCGCTCTAGAGCCGCATCAAGAGTAGCGGATCCCATTTCAGGCGTAAGGTATGAGCGAATACATAAGCCATCTTGACTGCCTTTCGGAAACCCCTCCGGCAGCCAAGACAAAGGATCTCCCTTGGCTGCCCCCGCCAAGCTTACTGTCAAAATACCGATCAGTATTGTAAGTCGCTTAAGCATTTCAGTGACTGAAATTCGGCACTTCGCTGGTCGCGGTCCAGCCGCCATCGACGACAATTGTCTGTCCAGTTATTTGAGCCGCTTCGGGACTGAGCAACCAAAGCGCCGTCGAAGCGATATCGATGGGCGCTGTCACCCGACCGGTCGGAGTTGTTTCAATCCATTTAGCCTCGAACTGGGCATCCCCGGCTAAGGTTCGCTCCGTAGTCGTCGCGCCAGGCGAAATCGCATTGGTCGTGATTCCGTGTCCTGCCAATTCAACTACGAGCCCTTTCGCCAGCATGCGAAGCGCCGCCTTCGTCATTCCATAACATACAGCGTCTGGATGGGCTTGATGCCCCGTAACCGAAGACATGAAAAGAATCCGCCCTCCGTCGCCCTGCCCTATCATTTGCCGCGCCGCATATTTCGCCAGAAAAACGGACCCCTTCAGATTGAGATCCAGCATACTCTGCAGATCCGATGGCTCGATATCGAGTATCGAGCTAAATCGCGTCAGGCCTGCGTTAGCCACCGCCAAGTCTACTCGCCCAAAGCATTCCACAGTTTTCGCAACAAGGCGCTCAATGTACCCTGGATCTCCCGCATCGCCCGCCGCAGACTCGCAATCCCCGCCTTCCTCACGTATCCGTGCCAAGGCTTTTTGCAGGACTTCCGAATCGAGGTCGTTCAACATCACCGAAGCTCCACGCGTCGCAAGCTGCCGCGCGATCTCAAAGCCGATCCCCGTCGCCGCGCCGGTCACGATCGCGACCTTCCCCTTGAATCCATTATCACTCATCTTCACATTTTGTTTAGGTTTCGCAAAAAATCCTCGTAAGCCGCTTCTCCAGGCGAAAGCTGAAGGGCATTTTCCAGGCTTGAACGAGCGGCTGCGACATCGCCAAGCCGCGTTTGAACGACGGAAAGATTGTAAAGCCAACGATGCTGCTCAGGCTCGATGGCCAGTCCTTGTTTGATTGCGTCCGCCGCATCTTCCAAGCGTCCTTGAGCCGCCATAACAAGCCCCATCGAATAAAGGTAGAGTCCCGAGTTGCTATCGTATCCATGAGTAATTCTCAGGTGCCTAATCGCCTCCTCTCCCATTCCGACTCGATCCAGCAGAATCGCGACGTCGTAGCGAATCGGCGCATTCTTTCGATCAAAGCTGATGGCGAGCTCTCCATGGTGAAGCGCGGTCTGAGCATCGCCTTCACGAGCCGCTTTAGACGCGAGCTTCAATGCTCCCGATGGACGATCCGCGCTCGCTTTCAGGTAGTTTTCGTACTCATCCGCGATTTCTACACTCAGGTAGGGACTGCCGGCTAGCGTATCCGCAGCCTGCATACGAACGATTCGTTTTGAATCGGTAAGGGCCAACTCCAGCAACTTCAAGCCATCAGAGCGACTTCCAATCAGCAAAACCGCCGCGTCCCGCGCTATCGCGTGCTTGGATCCTAGCAAGTTCATCGCAGCATCAAGCACTTCCGTTCGATCTGTAAACCCTCGCAGCATGCGAAGCCAACTGGCTTGCCAATAAGGATTTGTTTCCTCGCTTAGACGCTTGAGGATCGCATCCGGAGATTCTAGTTCTCCGTTCCAGGCGTCTACCAGCAAATGGGCGCGATCTCGCAGATCAGTGACTCGTGGGGCATCGCCATACCAAGAGTTAAACGCAGTCAAGAGCTCGTCCGTACTCAAATCCTGGTGACAAGTCGTACATGCGTCTGGCGTATTGAAGGTCTTTTTCATGTACGGATCCGGAATCGTAAAACCATGATCCCTTCGCGGGTCGCGAGCCATATACGTTCGCTCCGGCATGTGGCAGTTTACGCAAGAGTCCCCTGTCGATCCCAGCGGATGTCGGCTATGCGTTGATAAATCGATAATGGTAGCGTCGAGTTTCCCTGTACTATGACATTGGATACAAGTTGCGTTAGAGTCAGCCGGAAGCTTTAGTTCGTTAGAGTGCGGATCGTGACAATCCATGCAGGATACGCCCGCGTGCCCCATGCGACTGTGCATCAGGGATCCGAATACGAAATTTTCCTCATTCGCCTTGCCGTCCGGGAAATAGGCGGTCGGATGGTCGTATAGCATGAGCCGGTAGTGATCCTCGAAGGAATCCCCAGCTTCGAAACCGCCATCTGTGAGCTCCTCGCGGCGAGCGTGACAGCTGGCGCAGTTCTCCATCATCGCGCGGGGCGAGGGTTTTGCGGGAGAGAGGTAGTCGTCATTACCCGCGTTCGCCACGTGCTCCTCCATCCCGGAGTGGCATGCGATACAGCTGATTCCCTGATGCGTCCAGGAGCTCTCGTAGGCATCTTTCAGCGGATCGTAGCCCTTCTGGTATTCCGTGGTGTGGCACCAGGCGCAGTTTGAGTTCCAGTTCATGCCCTGCCCAGTCCAGTGCCCCCACTCGCCGGATAATCGCTCCTCGCTTCCAAAGACGTTAAACCACTCCAGCTTCTCCGGATCCCACGCCATGGCATGGGCCTGCAAGCGACCGCGCGGACCTTCGACCAGAGGTTGCTGCAGGGGCGTTTTGCCGATGACCGCCTTCGCCTGCGCGGAGACGAACTCTCCATCCGCATTGCGTTCGCTTATCAGCAAACGATCCCCGTCCGCCTCCGCCTTGTAGCGGCGTCCCGCAGCATCCTCAAACTCCCCGACAGAGAATCGAGCGGCGTCCTTTTCGAGATCTACCAGACGGTTGGCGCCGGCGTGATGGCTCTCCACCCACGAGTGATGCTCACCTTCGTGACAACTCCGGCAGCTCGCCGGATCACGCCAGTCAACAGTGGTCTCCCCGGTCTCTAGCGAGGGTTGCTCCAGCTGTTTCTCGCTTTTCGAGCAGCCGAAAAGCACCAACATCACCAAGGCATACAGAGCGGCGAGGCATCCAAGCCAATTTAACTTCTTCAAGGGGTACATTCGTCCCAAGCATCTAACTATCAAAGCCTCCACGTCTTCCAGATTAAAGATCGGAAAGAAGCCAATATCCCGAATCGTTTGCGTCTGTGAAAAGGATTGTCACCCTGAACGAGCCGCCTTTGCTTCCTCAAAGCGAATTACAGAAACGAAATTTTCAGAGTTATCCAATCAAGCTTACGACCATGCTTCCTATAAACCGCTATCTTGACCACGCCGTTCTCAAGCCCGACCTCACCGTCGCCGAAGCCACCGATGCGATTCAGCTCGGCCTCAAGTACGAGGTGCGCACCGTCTGCGTGCGACCTTGCGATATTGAACTCGCTCAGCGTATGTGCGAAGGCACTACGACCGATGTCTGCGTGGTGCTCGGTTTTCCGCATGGCACGAATCTCACCGCCACAAAAGTCGCCGAAGCCAAGGAGTTTGCGCGGCTAAAGGTGGCCGAAGTCGACATGGTCGCCAACTACGGGCGAATCTGCTCCGAAGACTGGGAGTACGTGAAGGCCGATATCACCGCGGTGGTCGAAGCCCTCAAGCCCTCCGGAATCCCGCTAAAGGTCATCTTCGAAACCTCCACCCTCACGAATGAGGCAATCTGCAAAGTCACCGAGGTCTGCATCGAAGCGGGAGCCGACTACGTCAAGACTTCCACTGGCTTCAATGGAGCCGGAGCCACCGTAGAAGGCGTGCAAGCCATGGTCGAAACCGCAGCCGGGCGCATCAAAGTAAAGGCGTCCGGAGGCATCCGCGACATCGAGCAGGCCAAAGCCTTCGTCAATATGGGCTGCGATCGCCTCGGAGTCGGCTTCAGCTCCTCGCCCGCAATTTGCGACGGGGACAAGGTCGAGCCTGCCGACCCGAGCGTCTACTAAGGCGACTCCGTCGGAATTGCCAACTTCGTCTGCTCAAGCACTTCGTCTAGGCTGTTTGCCACCGAGAAATAGCCATCGTCGGCCCAAGGATTCAGCATCTCCACGAGGTGATCCCAGAAGCCGCCGCCACCGGGTAGAGGCTTATTGTAGATGATCACTGGCTTGCCGCTCATATGGTGGCTGCCCAATTGCTTAAAAATCAGAAGCGCGAGCATTTCCTGAACCGTGCCCGCTCCGCCGGGGAAAATCACAAAGGCGTCCGAATTCTCGATCATCGCCTCCATTCGCGTGTAAATGTCAGGACGCAGCCAAAAGCTCGTCATCCCCTCCGGCAAGCCTTCCAGCTCGATGATATGCGGCACGTTTGAACCGCCCGTCCATCCGCCCGCCTCTACCGAACCGCGCACCACCGCGCCCATCACGCCCGTCGTGCCTGCTCCGGATACGCAGCCGAAACCATTTATGGCGAGTCGCTTCCCCAGCTCGTATCCTTCATCTAAGTACGCGGGATCTTCGATGCTCGCAGAGCAGAAGACGCATACCTTGCCGATCAAGTCTTTTGCGAATTCCTTTTCGAAGGAGTCCGCGTCGCACTTCATTATCTTGTCCCGCCCCACATCCGGCAGACCTTCCTTGTCCACTCGAGCCAGTGATTCGAGAACCGACTCGGGCGAATTCGCCTGCAGGAGAAATTTGCGATAGTTTTGCCGTATCGTCCCCAGCTCACGCAGGCTGTCGAGCAGATCGAACAAAGCGTCCCAGGTTTTGTCCGTATTCAGAATTACCGTCGCCTTGCCAAACAGATGCACATCCAGCGTCTGGTATCCCACGAAAATGGATACAGCCTTAAAAAGGTCCTCTAGCGTCGCACCCGGCATGAATACGAAGGCGTCGGACTCGACGATCTTACGCTCGATGTTCGAGAGCGTGATTTGCTGATCCCCGTTGGAATTATAAATATCCCAGCCGTTCGCGAACAACTGATAGAGCATGCGCGCTCTCACTTCTCTGCTGGGATCTGCAGCTCCGCTGATTTTACCTGACAATCGAACAAATGGCATAACTTGAATTACTGATTTACTGCCCGAGACCTAAAAGACCTCGGATGAACCGTATGTTTAGCAGACTTCGCACCAAGTTTCCAGCAGCGGCGCTAAATCGTTGTTTAAAAGTAGGTAAGCGGTAACACTGGCTCCACTGCCAATTACGCTTCGCCAACGCTCAATCTGAGACGCCTACCCCACGATTCTTTCCGCATCTCTGCTCCAAATCGGCGCATCAATTGAAGTTGGCGCTCTATCCGCTATCCTAGCTCATCGCTCACTTCCGAAATGTTAACGTTTAAAGAGGATCAAGATTTTAAGGCCCTGCGCGGCCACATCCTAAACCCTCTCTCTGACACGTCCTGCCAGTGCTTCCCCGACGGAATAATTGTCGCTCGACGGAAATCGGGGGTCTGGCTCGTGGAGGCGCTTGGCGACGCCTCATCCATTGCGGAGAATTACCAGCTGGACCTCGACGATGTCCCAGTAAACTCAGGAGTCGTCCTGCCGCCTTTTTACGATATCCACTTCCATTGGGTACAGGATGACGTGCGTGAAATGCCAAAGGAGTCCCTCCTGGAATGGCTGGAGCGCTACACCTTCCCGGAAGAAGCGAGATTCGCCGACCCGGATTACTCCGAAGTCAAAGCCAAGCATTTTTGGAGCCGTATCCTTGCTACGGGTACGCTGGGCGGACTCTGCTACAGCTCGATCCATTCTGTCGCTCTCGACGCCGCCATGAAATACGCCCCCAGTGGCTTTCGAATTGGCGGATCGCTCATGACCATGAATTGCCCGGGGTTCCTCCGGCAAACGGTCGACGAAGCCGTCGGAGCCGCCTCCTATGGAGCGAAAACCTACGGCGACCGATACTGCATCACGCCACGGTTCGCCCCGACCACTCACCCGGAAGTGATGACTGCCGCCGCCAAACTCGCCGAAAATTCCGGCCTTTTCCAGCAAACTCACCTCGACGAAACCATAGCGGAAATCGAATGGGTACTCGGGATCTACAGCGAAATCGACGGTTTCGATGACATACAAAACTACACCGAGATCTACGAGCGATGCGGCGTTCTCGGGCCGAGAACCGTTATGGGCCACGCGATCCACCTCGAACCGGAAGAGCTCGAGCTTCTGGCTAAAACCGACACCGCCCTCGCCTCCTGCCCTACCTCAAACGCTCCGCCAGAAGACTTTGGGCTTGGATCAGGATTGTTCAATTTTGAGCAGGTCGAGAGCCACGGCATTCGCTGGGCCCTCGCTTCCGATATCGGCGGAGGCCCCTTTCTCTCTATGTTCGATGTCATAGAATCCTTCGTTCAGCAAAACCGCCAAATCGGCCGTTCCTCGGCCACTTACACCAAGGCCCTCTATCGCTCGACATTGGCCGGAGCCGAAATTCTCGAATACGGCGAAGCCAAAGGAAACTTCGCCATCGGCAAGGAGTTTGACTGTATTCAGTGCCAATCGCCCGAAGGCATGAGGATCCCCTCAAATGCAGAGGAAAGCATTGCTCAATTAATTGGCCAGGTCAGAACCCGTTCCGACTACGACGCGCTCGTCTCCAGCGCTGTGCTCAACGGAGAAGTCATCTTCGAAAGGGCTCCACTCAAGGCATGATCACTTTCTGGAAAGCCCTGGATTCCGAGTTCGACGCAGGCCGTCCGGTCTTCCTCGCCTTCGTGGCAAAATGCTCGAAAGGCTCGCCCGGTACTCCTCAAGCGCGTCTTCTGGTCCGCCAAGACGGATCTCAGCTCGGCACTATTGGAGGAGGCGTCATGGAAAAACGTCTTATCGATTTCGCCGTCGAAGCTCTTCGCAGGCCCGATGCCGCCATCACCCTCCAGCATCTGAGCCACCAAAAGAACGCGACCAAGCCCTCAGGGCTCATCTGCGGCGGCTCGCAATCTAATATCCTGCTCACACTCAAGCCCACCCATCATGCTGAGATCGTGAAGGAAATCCTCGCAGCTCTTGAGTCGTCTCGTTCCGCCAGTATTCGGATTACCCCCGAGGGACTCGAGCTGGTCGATTCGCCTCTAGATTCTGCACCTCAGACTACCTTCCTAGAGGACGAATCTGGTTGGAAATTCCAACTCAATCTCGTCAACCAACGTCGCGTCGCGATATTCGGAGCCGGCCACTGCGGACAGGCCCTTTCCGAACAAATGCATCGACTTGGCTACCACGTCACGCTTGTCGATCAACGCTCCGATCTGGAGCTACCCGACCGTATCAGGTCCATCACTACGGTCATGCAAGCCGGGGCCGAAGACGCCTGTAGAAAATTGCATCATTGGGATCGAACTGCCGTCGTCGTCATGACTCACTCCTACCCGACCGACCTCTCTGCCCTGGAGGCGATCCTTCCCCATCAACCGACCTTTCTAGGCCTCATGGGAAGCCCATCCAAACTAAAACGCATCTTCGGCGAGCTTCGAGAATCGGGCATTTCCAAAAAACAAATTGCCCAAATCCGCGCCCCTGTCGGACTTGCCATAGGCAGCGACACTCCGGAGGAAATCGCCGTAAGCATCGCCGCTCAACTCCTTCAGGAGCATCACGCAAACGCCATCCATGAACCAGACTTTGCAGATCACATTGCTTCTTAACGACGAGCTCCTCACCGTTGACGTGCCCCCTGGAATGGTGGCGCTCGATTTCCTGAGAAAACAACGTCAACTAACCGGCTCCAAAGAGGGCTGCAAAGAGGGTGATTGTGGAGCGTGCACCGTAATTGTCGGAGAACTACAAAACAGCCAAGTGCGCTATCGGCCGATGACATCGTGCCTGCTTCCGATGGGCGAGCTCCACGGCAAGCACCTCGTCAGTATCGAAGGGCTAAACATGGAGCAGCTTTCTCCCGTCCAGTCAGCCATGGTCGAATGCGGCGGCACTCAGTGCGGCTACTGTACTCCGGGTTTCATCGTCGCTATGACAGCCGGACTCATGGATGAAACGATTCCCCTGAGCGAGAAAGGCCATGATTTCGCCACTTCCGGGAACCTATGTCGCTGCACCGGATACCGGTCAATTAAGCAAGCGGGTCAACAGGCATTCCGAACACTCGAACCCGATCTCTCAGGTAGGAAATCACGCATCAAGGCCTTGTGTAGCGCCAAGGCTCTGCCTAAGCACTTCCTCGATGCAGCCGAGAAACTGTGCTGTATTCCACAAAGAAAGCAAATCTTGCCACCAGATTCCGAATACACCGGTCCCATCGTCGCCGGCGGAACAGATCTCTTCGTGCAAAAGGGCGAAGAGATCCCGGATACCTTTCCGCAGCTCCTAAATCAAAAGGCCATTTCCCCTGCTCTAGAAAGCGACGGAGTCATCCGAATTGACGCGCGTTCAAGCTTCGAAGCCTTCGCTCGAGATCCTGTCATCCAGGAAGCCATTCCAAATATTCTGAAGTATAACGACCTCATCGCAAGCTGGCCCATTCGCACGCGGGCGAGCTTGGGCGGAAATATATGCAACGCCTCGCCAATCGCCGACATGACCTGCCTCCTGCTCGCCCTTGAAGCGGAACTAGTTATCTTCGGCGATTCAGGGAAACGGATTGTTCCCCTGCAGAACTTCTACCTGGGATACAAAACCCTTGCCAAAAAAGGAGACGAGCTGATTGCAGAAATCCGATTTCCGAAACCGAAACGGAACGAACGTATCAATTGGAGCAAAGTATCCAAAAGAAAGATACTCGATATCGCTAGCGTAAATTCAGCCGCTAAAATCGAAGCAGAGGGCGAAACGATAAAGCAAGCGATTATATCGTTAGGTGGCGTAGCTGCTACGCCTCTTGCCCTAAACCAAACCTCTCGTTTCCTTCAAGGCGCGAGCCTGAGCAGTTCAACCATCCTCGAAGCTCTCTCGGTTGCTCAAAACGAAATCTCCCCCATCAGCGATGTGCGTGGATCTGCAATCTATAAGCGATTGCTCGCTCGGCAGCTAATCGCCCAACATTTTGTAAATCTTTTTCCGGATACGATTAGCGAGGAGGCCGTTTGTGAAGCATTGCGATAGCCAACTGCACGTTACCGGACGCTCCGAATACGTCGACGACGTCTCTCCCCCTGCAGGCCTGCTGCACGCCGCCGTCTTTGGTTCACCCATCGCTCATGGAGAAATCCAATCTTTGGATACGAGCAAAGCTCGAGAGATCCCCGGTGTCATCGCTATCTACACCTTCGATGACATTCCCGGTGAAGCTTACTTCGGAGCAATCGTTCAGGACGAGCCTCTCTTCGCCGACAATAAAGTGTTTTTCCAAGGTCAGGCCATCGCCCTCGTAGTTGCGGAAACCTATGAAATTGCCCGTCAAGGCGTTAAGGCTTGTGCAGTTAATATTGATCCGCTCCCAGTCATTACCTGCCCCCGCGAGGCCTTCGCCAAAGGCGAATTGCACCAAGAACTCCGCGTCTTCGAAAAAGGCGATGTCGATGCCAATTGGAGCAAGTGCGAAACCGTCGTCGAAGGCTCCATCGACCTTGCAGGACAAGAACACCTATACCTTGAAACGAATCGCTGTCGATCCATCCCCTGCGAAGACGGCCAGCTTAAAGTCTATTCCTCAACTCAAAGTCCTTCCGTTACGCAAAAGACAATCGCCCATATTCTCGGCCTTCCGATGAATAAGGTCGAGGTGGACGTGAAGCGGCTGGGAGGAGGCTTCGGTGGCAAGGAAGACCAGGCCACGCACTGGGCGTGTATGGCGTCTCTCGCCGCCTTTCTTCTCCAAAAGCCGTGCCAACTGGTCCTCAGTCGTAGCGATGACATGCGCATGACAGGCAAGCGCCATCCCTACAAACAGGATTTTAAGATCGGGCTCGATTCGGATGGGCGCATCCTCGCGTATGAAGTCAGCCACTACCAGAACTCCGGGGCCTTCATGGATTTGTCGAATCCTGTACTCGAACGTACCTGCCTTCACTCCACCAATTCCTACGCGATCCCCCATGTTCGCATACGGGCCGTTCCTTGTCGCACCAACCTTCCCTCAAACACCGCTTTCCGTGGATTCGGCGGTCCGCAAGGAATGTTCCCTTTAGAAGTTGCCATTGAAAAAGTTGCCCAAAAACTCAGCGTCTCCCCTGACTGGATACAAGAGAGGAACCTCGCCCGTTCTGGCTACGTTTTCCACTACGGACAGGAGCTAGAAGACGACCGACTCCACCGCACCTGGCAAGAAACCAAGGAAAGCTTCGACCTCGAAACTCGCCGACAGGCAATCGCTGACTTCAACAAAAAGCACTCGTCCAAAAAAAGGGGGCTTGCCCTAATGCCGGTCTGCTTCGGAATCAGCTTCACAAAGACTTTCCTCAATCAAGGCAGCAGCCTCGTGCACGTCTACACGGACGGAACTGTGAGCGTCACCACTGGCGGCATCGAAATGGGCCAAGGGGTCAGTTCAAACATGATCGCGATCTGCTCTCGCGTTTTTGGCATCCCGCACGATCGCATCCTCTGCAATAGCACCAATACTTCACGCATCGCTAACATCTCTCCAAGCGCGGCGAGCGCTACGAGCGATCTGAACGGCAACGCCACCATAATCGCCTGCCGCGAGATACTCGCCGGCATGAAAAAAGTCGCTGCCACAAAGCTGAAATGCGAACCGGAGGAAGTTACCATTGTCGATGGACGCGTCCACTGTTCTGGCAAAGCGTCCGAACTGGATTGGAATACCTTAGTCCTAGAGTCCTACTTTGCCCGCGTTCAGCTCATGGCTCACGGGTTCTACACTCCGCCAAACATTAGCTTCGATCCCGTAGTGGGTTGGGGACGCCCCTTTCACTACTATACGTACGGCACATGCTTGATTGAGGCGACCGTCGACTGTATCCAAGGGACCTATACTATTGATACCGCAAAACTAGTCCATGATCTAGGAAGAGGCATCATACCCTCCGTTGATCTCGGACAGGTCGAAGGTGGCCTTGCGCAAGGCATCGGTTGGGTAACTCTTGAGGAACTCGCCTTTTCCGATGACGGGCAGCTCCTCTCGAATGCCCTGTCGACCTATAAATGTCCTGACGGCGATTTTCTGCCTGATGACATAGAAGTTAAATTCCTCGAAAACGCTGACAACCCTGGAGGTCCCCTCGGAAGCAAGGCAGTCGGCGAACCGCCCTTTATGTATGGCATGGCCGCCTTTTTTGCTATCCGACGAGCAGTTGAGGCATTCAGCCCGATCGAGGAAGAGGAAACGAAATCTCCAATCACTCCTGAACAAACACTTTTAAAACTGTATCCAAACGCCGCTCACAGCCTGACAGCTAACGCGACAAAACTGAAAAAATGAATACAGACCTTATCGACTTCTTCAATATCGTCCTTCGCTTCACTCATGTGGTGGCGGCAATCATGTGGATTGGAAATTCCCTCCTCTTCACTTGGATGGAAATCAAGCTGCTCAAAAGGCAGGGTGATCCAGACCTTATCGGCTACATGGACATGCTGCACGGCGGAGGTGTCTTTCACCTGCAAAAACGTGTCCTAAAACCGGATACGATACCATCTCCTCTCCATTGGTTTTACTGGCAAAGCTATACGACATGGCTGACCGGCATCGCCTTGCTCGCCACCTATTTCTTCACGAGAGCCGATACGCTCTTGCTTGACCCGGCTAAGACAGATCTGACTAGCGGCGCGGCGATAGCAATCAGCCTCGCTGGCATATTCGGCGGCTGGATCCTTTTCGACCTCTACTGGAGAAGCCCGCTTAAAAACTACCTGAAGACCGGAGCCCTCGTTTGGATATCACTCGTCGTATTGTACGCTCTCGCACTTGACAGCGTCTTCAACGGCCGCGCTCTTTATCTTCAGGTAGGCATGACACTTGGCTCATTTATGACTGCCAACGTCTTTTTTCACATCATGCCAAATCAGCGGAAGTTCATGAAAGCCCTTCGCGAAGGAAAGGAACACAATCTCAACGTTGGAAAAGCCGCCAAATTCCGCTCCCTCTCAAATCACTACATCACCTTTCCGGTTATCTTTCTAATGTTGAGCGGACACTATCCCGTTCTCTACGGAAGCGAACGGCGCGTCCTGATTTTGAGCATCATCGTACTCTCATTGATCGTCATCAAATACATGATGAACATTCGAGACACTTTTAAACCATGGTTCGCAGTATTTGTTCTCACATTCGTTCTCGGCACCGCAGGTATCGTAGCAGCCATTTCAATTCCTTCCGGCACCGAAACCGAACCGAAAGACCCACTCGTGCTCGCTGGAGAGGAAATCTTCAATCAATTGGGATGCGTCGCTTGTCACCAAGGATCCAATACAAGCATTGCCCCGAACCTCAGTGGAATATTTGGCACCGAGCGTGAACTCGCCGACGGTTCGAAAGCGCTTGCGGACGAAGCCTACTTGCGTGAATCGATCCTTCAATCTCCAGTAAAGGTGACCAAAGGGTACGCCGCTGCTATGCCTGTCTATCAAGGCGTTATAACAGACACCCAACTCGAACAGCTCGTCGCTTTTCTAAAGCAATACTAATGTGCACTCCTCATGACTATCGACCCCTTGCTTAAACAGATCAATCCGCCGCCGCGACTGATGATGGGGCCCGGCCCTGTCAACGCGGACCCACGTGTGCAGCGTGCCATGTCGGCCGACCTTCTCGGACAATATGATCCGGCCATGACGAGCTACATGAACGAAGTCATGGAACTTTACCGGGAGATCTTTCAAACCAAAAACCACTGGACTTTCCTCATAGATGGCACAAGTCGAGCCGCAATCGAAAGCTCGCTCGTCTCTCTCATTGAGCCGGGTGATAAAGTTCTGGTTCCTGTCTTTGGACGCTTTGGACACTTGTTGACCGAAATCGCATCTCGTTGTGGAGCGAATGTTATTTCTATATCCAAAGAATGGGGACGAATTTTCGAACCCGAGGAAATCGAAGCTGCTTTAGACCAGCATAAACCTAAGGTTCTGGCGGTTTGCCAGGGCGACACCTCCACGACGATGAACCAGCCCTTGAAGGAAATTGGCAAACTCTGTCGCGAACGCGGGATCTTTAGTTATGTAGACGCCACAGCCTCTATCTGCGGAAACGAATTTCTCACTGATGAATGGCAAATCGATATATGTACCGCAGGCCTCCAAAAATGCCTTGGTGGTCCTTCCGGCACAGGGCCGATTACGATTTCTGATCGAGCTGCCGCACTTATTCAAGATCGGTGGCATGTGGAAAAGGGCATAGAGCCAGCGGGGTTTGTACCGGGTAAGCGTTCGCGTATCCAGAGCAACTATTTTGACCTCGCCATGATCATGGCTTACTGGAGCCCGCAGCGTCTCAATCACCATACGGAGGCGACCAGTATGCTCTACTGCGCTCGCGAGTGCGCCCGCTGCATCCTTGAGGAAGGGCTTTCCAATACGCTCCTACGTCACCGGCTCGGCAGCTCCGCCATGGTGGAAGGCCTTTCGACACTGGGACTCGAAATCTTTGGCGATCAGAGTCACAAAATGACGAACGTCACTGGCGTCTACATTCCCAAGCAAGTTGATGGAGAGGCTGTTCGTCGCGACATGCTGCACTATTTTGGAGTGGAAATTGGTACGTCTTTCGGTCCTTTGCATGGAAAGATTTGGCGTATCGGAGCCATGGGCTACAACGCCCGTAAAGACGCGATTTTACGAACCTTGAACGCCCTCAGCTCTTGCCTGCGGCTTCATGGCTATCAAGCTCCCCTCGAAGACGCCGCCCTTGCCGCTCTTGAAGTTTTCAAAAATGCAGAAGGTGCCCCAAGCGAAATCGAAATCTCTCCGGTCAGCAAAACCAAGTAATGCCTGAGCCCGCATCCATTCTTATCACTGACATCGATTTTCTTGTCACCGCCGATCAGAAACAAACCGTTCTGCGCAACGCATGGATCTACGTAGAAGATGGCTTCATTCAATCCTTCGGATCGGACTCGCCCCCCGAATTTGAAGAAACCGTATCCACCTTGTCAGGACGTGGGAAAATCCTCACACCCGGTTTTGTAAACACCCATCATCACCTCTATCAAAACATGGCTCGGGCCTACACCCCGGGGAACAACCTTCCGCTACTCCCTTGGCTGGCTCACATGAACAAGCTCTGGAAGACCTTCCGCGAAGATGATCTGCACGTATGTACTCGGCTTGGCGCGGCGGAGCTCATGCTCAGTGGCGCAACCACGATTGCTGACCACCATTACGTTTTTCCGGACGGAGCCAAGGATATGACTGCGGCCCAATTCGACGCCGCAGAGCAAATGGGAGCACGTTTTCACGCCAGCCGTGGATCGATGAATCTACCGTCTGATCTGATATCTGATTGGGCCTTGCAAGATGAAGATACCATACTCGCCGACACCGAGTCCTTGATCTCCAACTACCATGACTCCTCACTCGGCAGCTACCGAAACATTATCGTCGCCCCCTGCGCGGCAACGTCCTGTTCGAAGAGTCTGCTCCAAGCTAGCGCCGACCTTGCAAGGAAGCACCGTGTCGGGCTTCATACCCATTGTGGCGAAACCCTTGAAGAGAATGATTTTTCAATGGAAAAATTCGGCCTTCGTCCCCTTGACTACCTGATCGAGTGCGGATGGGACTACGAGCGGGCATGGCTCGCTCACGGCATTCACTTCAATGATCAAGAACTGTCGCAGCTTTCCCAGTACGGCATCGGTGTCGCTCATTGCCCGAATGCCAATATGCGTTTGGGATCCGGCATCTGCCGCGTACCTGAACTCATCGAAAAAGGGATCAAAGTTGGCGTAGGCGTCGACGGAAGCGCTTCAAACGATTCGGGACACATGCTAGCGGAAGTTCGTCAAGCCATGTACCTCGCTCGTGTTCGCTACGGGGCTCCTGCCTTGAGCGCTCTCGACGCCATCGACCTTGGTACTTGGAGGTCCGCTGAGCTCATGGGCCGTAGTGACATTGGGAGAATCGAAATCGGAAAGTGCGGCGACTTCGCTCTCTTTCCTGTGGAAGACCTTTATTCCAACGGAACTGAAAACCCTGTCGACGCACTACTCATCTGTCACGCTCGCCAAGTATCGGATCTTGTCATTGGAGGAAGGATACGTATCCAGGACGGAAATTTTGTGGACATTGATTTACCTGAACTCCAACTCGAACACCGCAAGCGCGCCGCTCGCGTTCGGAGCCAAGCTATCGAAAACTGATGACCCTCAAAGAAGCAAACACGCTACCAGAATCTGAATACATAGAACGGCTCAGTTCGCTCTATGAATACTCTCCTTGGATAGTCGCCCGCTCCTCTAGCCAGCGTCCTTTCTCAACAATCGAAGCGATGCACAACGCGATGGAGACAATCATCAGAACTGCTCGTGCCGAGGAGAAGATGGCCCTCTTGCTCGCCCATCCTGACCTTGGAGCAAAGCTTAAACAACTTGCCTCGCTCACCGAGTTCTCGAGAGCCGAGCAATCTAAAGCGGGTTTCGCTAGTCTTCCCCAAACTGAACGCGAGCTTCTTCAGTCAACCCTGAGTCGCTATCGCGAAAAATTTGGTCACCCCTTCATTCTTTGCGTTACCGAACACTCTGCCACCGAAACATTACCTATCCTGAAAAACCGAATTGAAAACGCTCCAGATACGGAACGGTCGAACAGTCTCGATCAAGTCGCTCGAATCGGATGGCACCGCCTCAATCAGCTTATCACCCAACCCCTTATCAGATGAAAGCTAAACTCAGCACCCACGTTCTCGACAATTATCATGGCCGGCCTGCAGGCGGCGTTGCGTGGACCCTAGAGCGACAATCAGCCACAGAAGAGTGGACCTCGCTTTCCTCGGGCAAAACGAATCAGGACGGGCGCACCGAAAGACCGCTCCTCGAGGATGACGCTCTACTGACGGCCCGCTATCGTCTTACCTTTGATTGCGAGTCCTACTATCGAGCTAACGAAGTCGAGTTGTCCGCTCCTCCTTTTCTCGATAAAATAGCAATCGAAGTAAATCTTCTGGCAGGCCAGAGTTATCATGTCCCCTTGCTTATGACGCCTTGGAGCTACTCCACTTATCGAGGAAGTTAACTTGAGAGAAGATCCCAAACAGGCAATTTTTAGAAAGCTCCTCGAACGTATCGAGATCCTGGGCACGATTAGCTCGGAGCCTAACGCTCTTACACGAATATTTCTTTCGCGGGAAATGGATACAGCCTCGAAGCTTATCAAATCGTGGATGAATAACGCGGGTCTCATTGCCACCGTCGATCCGATGCAAAACGTAATCGGATCGTGGCCATCCGAAAATGCCTCATCTCCCTCGATCCATCTCGGATCCCACTACGACACTGTTATCAATGCAGGTAAGTACGACGGACCTCTCGGACTGCTCCTTTGCATTTCGGCTGTCGAAATATTGCGCCTAGAAGGCTATGAACCTAAGCATTTTATAAACATATTAGGCTTTTGTGACGAGGAAGGTATCCGCTTTAGCTCTACTTTCCTAGGCAGTTCCTACCTCTGCGGCACCTTTGACCTCAACTTTCTCGACAATCGAGATTCAGAAGGAAACACGATGCGAGAGCTCCTTGAATCTCGCGGAATGGATACGAGCCAATTCAACAAAGCCAAGCCGCTCATTTCGAAAGACGACCTATTTCTCGAACCTCATATCGAGCAAGGTCCTGTTTTGGAGAATCTCGACCTACCGCTAGGCGTAGTCACTGGAATCGCTGCCCAATCGCGTATTCACGTTTCCATAACCGGAAAGTCCGGACACGCAGGCACAACCCCTCTCGAGCTCAGAAAGGATGCGCTTACCACCGCCGCAGAAATGATACTCGCCGTCGAAACACTCTTCGACGCGAACTCGAACGCTCGCGCGACCGTTGGTCAAATCAACAATTACCCAAACGCTATCAATGCTATCCCGGGAAAAGTCGAGTTCACCATTGATCTTCGACACCCCGTTACCGCCGGACTGAATCAATTGAAGGAAGAGCTTCTCGAAAAGCTGAACTTGATCATTCAGAAACGTGATCTCCCTTGTGAAATCGATTTCCTGCAATCCGTCGATTCTATCACCTGTGATCGCGGTATCCAAAAAGCCATGAACAAGGCCTTGGCTAAACACCAGAAAAGCGTGACAAGCTTCACAAGCGGAGCTGGACACGACACACTGAAGATCGCTCAAACCTGCCGTAGCGGGATGCTTTTCATTCGCTGCCGTGATGGTCTAAGCCATCACCCAGACGAATACACTTCGCCAGAAGACATCCGGGTGGCTCTAAACGCATGGGTCGACGTCATCCGCGAACTCGATCAAAATTTTCCCGAAAGCTAATGCATGAATTGGTCGTCAGAGATGCCAAAGTCCTTGAGAACGGAAAGTGGCGTATAACCGACATTGGAGTCGATCAGGGAAAGTTCACGAGCTTTGAGCCCGACTCTGGGCACGCTACACTCGACGCGAAAGAGCGAATCGTTCTTCCCGGAGGCCTCGATCTGCATGTGCATTTCAACGAACCGGGACGAACCCATTGGGAAGGTTTCGCTACGGGTTCGCTCTCAGCTGCAGCTGGTGGGAACACTTTTCTGGTCGAAATGCCTCTCAATAGCATCCCTTCGACCGTATCTGTAGAGTCACTACGGCTGAAACGTAATGCCATAGGCCAGCAATCGCGAGTCGATTACGCTCTCTGGGGAGGGCTTGTTCCTGGTAACGAAAACGAACTCCAAGCACTCGCTCAGGCGGGAGTTGCTGGTTTCAAAGCGTTTATGTCGCCGAGCGGAACAGATGATTTCGCTAACAGCGATACAGAGACCCTACGCCGTGGAATGAAGGAAATCGCTAAAACGGGAAAAGTCCTCGCCCTCCATGCTGAAGACCCTGCGGTCCTTGAAGCCGCCAACGCAAGCCTGCCAAGCAAAATCTCCGCTCTCGATTGGGAAAAGTCGCGTCCCGTCGCTGCGGAGGTCTCCGCGATCAAAATTGCGATCGAGCTAGCAGCAGAAACGGGATGCCGCATCCATATCGTACATGTTAGTTCTCCCGACGCGCTTCAGGTCATAGTAGAAGCCAAGGCATTAGGCCTGCCTATCACATGTGAGACCTGTCCGCACTACCTCTTGATTGCCATCAATGAAGCAGACGCAATCGGACCCCTTTCAAAATGCGCGCCGCCTCTTCGCGACCCTAAGACTGTGCGAAATCTTTGGAAGAGTCTGCGTAATGGAGAAATTGATACGATCGGATCTGATCACTCGCCCTGCCCCCCTGAAATGAAAATTGGCAAATCCTTTTACGACGCATGGGGAGGCATAAGCGGCCTTCAGCACGGCTTGCCACTTCTGTGGCAGGAAGCCCTCAATGACCCTGAGCTCTTTCAAATACTTATCGATCTTTCCTGCAAATCCCCCAGCGGCCTCATCGGGTTGGATTCTAAAGGGAGTCTTTCAATTGGCAAAGACGCCGATTTTGCGCTCGTCGAAGAGCTCGAAAGAGCGACTCCCATCTCGACTGCCGATCTTCACTATCGCCATCCACAAAGCGCCTACTGCGATAAGCTCCTGCGACTTCAAGTGAGCGAGACATGGCTTCGCGGAAACTGCGTTTACCGACAGGGCAGAGCAGTTGGCAAGCCTCAGGGCAGACATATCACTTTCTAGATTTAGTATCCATATGACGAATGCACAAATGATCAAGCACCTCCGAGCCTGCAACGAGATTGCTCAACGAGCTGTTCGCAGAGGACATCACCCTTTTGGAGCAATACTCGTCGCTCCGGATCATGAGGAAGTCCTGCTCACGCAAGGAAACGTGAGCGTGATTCGTCACGCCGAGAGCGAGTTAGCCCGCAAAGCAGCCGATCTCTATACCGCTAGTTACCTTTGGGATTGTACTCTCGTAAGTACCTTGGAGCCATGTGCCATGTGCGCGGGTACCCAATATTGGGCGAACATCGGTCGCCTTGTCTACGGAGTAGCGGAAACGAAACTACATGAGCTCACAGGATCCGATGAGCGTAACCCAACTCTTTCGCTCCCGTCACGCAGTGTTCTCGATTCCGGACAAAAAGGTATCCAAGTTTTCGGTCCATTTCCAGAAGTCGAGGTGGAGATAATCGCTCCTCATCTCGATTTCTGGAATACTTAATTTCAACTGTAGTACTGAGGCTCAAGTTCTTTCTCTGGTTTGCCATCCCTTCGAATCCAGCCTACTATCAAATATACCAAGGGCGTATCCACGACTGCGACACCCACTTTGAGCACAAAGGTTCCTAGGATCACCTTTGGCAAAACGTCATTCGGTATAATTCCGTAGAATGCGACGAGATAAAAAAGCGACGTATCCAATAATTGGGAACCAAATGTCGAAGCGTTGTTGCGCAGCCAAAGATGATTTTGTCCTGTTCTACGCTTTATCCATTCGAAAACGTAAATATCCCACAGTTGCGCTACCAGTGTCGCAACAAGCGAGCCGGCCACGATTCGTGGAGCTCCCTCGAAAATGGAACGATACGCTTCATTGTGAACCCAACCCTCAGCCGGAGCGAGCTTCACGCCGATAACCAACATCACTGTACAAAATATATAAACGATAGTCCCCATATAGACCATGAAGCGAGCCCTCTTGGCTCCCCAAATTTCAGCCACCGCATCCGTACAGGGGAAGGTCAATGCGTGCACAAAAGAGCCATAGCTGAAAGCGAGAACCCCTAGCCCAATCGCGGACAGATCCAGTGGGACCAATTTTACGGTTAAGCTCTGCAGCATCCCCCAAAAACCGACATAAAATCCAAATAGAATCAGGTACTTCGTTTCTCGACTCATTGCTTCTCGCCTAAAGCAGGTTCGGTGCCGCAAAAGAGACCATCCAACTGCGAAACTGCCAACGAGCAGAGCAGTCCATTCGCCATCAGGTATTATCGAACGATGCAATTGCCGCTGCAAGGGTTCCTGGGCTCCACGTATTTGAAATCTACCGACAATCCACGACTCTCACTTAAGCCTCCTCCGGAGATCCATTTTATCACTTTCACGCCTGCGGAATCCTTTACCCTTTGATTTGTCCCTCCCGTTGGTAAGCTATCTGCTCTAGGTGGGCATGTCCAAACCCGCACCTTCGAAAGAGTCGGACTCCTCTCTGCTCCTCTATCCACACGACTCCCTGATGTCGCCTGGCAAGGCGACGGTCGCAGCCGTTCAACAAGTCGTAGCGATGTTCGTTGGCTGTATCACGCCGATCCTGATCTTTACTTCCGTTGTCAACGTCGAGCCCGATGTGCAGCACTACATGATCAGCATGGCTTTGCTGGCATCCGGCATCGGAACTTTTCTCCAAGCAAAACGCTTTGGCCCTATTGGTTCCGGCCTTCTCTCTATAAACGGAACCAGCTTCGCCTATGTTGACCTGCTCCTTCGAGCTGGAAATGAGGGCGGCATACCCCTCGCTTGCGGTATGGCGCTTGCCGCAGTTCCTCTGCAGTTTCTGTTAGCTCTTTCCATGCCGTTTCTTCGTTCCATCATTTCACCACTTGTAGCCGGCATCGTCGTCTTGCTCATCGGACTCGACCTGATACCTGTAGCCGGGTACTACATCACGAGTGAACTTGGCGACAAAGCCGGCTGGCATACGAATGCGATCATCGCATCGCTCGTAGTGCTCTCGCTCATACTTTCCCAGCTTTCACGAAGACCCTCTATTCGAATGAGCGCCCCCATCATAGCGATCGCTCTTGGCTATCTCGTCGCCGCCGGACTCGGCGTTATGAAATGGCCCGAATTTCAGTCCGACAACTGGATTACGCTACCCCGGTTTCTCCCCTACGGCCTAGCGTTCAAATGGGAGTTGCTACTCCCCTTCGCCATCATCTACATCGTTTCCTCAATCGAAGCCATCGGCGACCTCTCTGCTACTGCCAGCCTTTCCGGCATGAAAACTTCCGGAATCGATTTCTGGAAGCGACTGAGGGGAGGTATTCTTTCTGACGCGATCACAAGCGCCCTTGCCTGCCTGCTAAATGCTTTTCCGACCGCGACCTTTTCGCAAAACAATGGCGTAATTCAGCTTACCGGCGTAGGCAGCCGACAGGTCGGATTCTATGTAGCAGCTATTCTCATCCTTACCGGGCTGCTACCGCAGACTGGATACATTTTCAGCGTCATGCCGAGTCCCGTCCTTGGCGGAGTCACCCTTGTGCTCTTTGGCATGATCGCAGTCGCTGGACTGCGGATGATTATCGAAGCGGGATTTAGCCAAACGTCTATGCTCATTGTCGCCATCAGCCTGGGAATCGCCTTCAGCGTACCGACTCAGGAGGCCTACGTCGCCCAACTGCCGGGGTTTCTTTCGGCAATCCTCTCCTCAAAAGTAGCTACTGGTGGCCTCGTGGCCATGGTGCTCTGCTATTCGCTTCAAAGCGGAAGAGCAAAAAGTGGCGCTGCGTAGCTGGGTCAAGGCTTGCGCCGCAGGCGGGCCTGAAGAATATTCCTGACACAGCTAGTCCTCTTTTCCATGCCAAACAAAGTAACAAAAATCCTGCAAAGCCAGAGCTTTACACTAGCGCTGATCGGAGCGGTCCTGACCGCTATCTTCTTGCCTGAGCTTGGAGTGAAGGGAGGCCCGCTGAAAACGGAAATCACCACCAAAATCGCAGTCGCGCTCACATTCGTCATTCAAGGATTGTCGCTTCCCACCCGCCACATTGCAGCCAGCGCCGCAAAATTCCGACTCCATGCATTTTGCCAAGTCGCTATCTTTGTTCTTAGTCCCGCTCTGATGTTAGGCTTCTTAGCCGTCTTCGGTTCATGGATACATCTAGAAATGAAAGCAGGCTTTTTCTACCTTGCCGCTTTACCCACCACAATTTCCTCAGCAATCGTTATGACATCCAATAGCGAGGGAGACAGCTCCGCAGCGCTCTTCTCGACGACTCTGTCGAACGTGCTCGGTATTTTTATCACCCCTCTATTATGCGCCCAATTTCTAGCGGCTTCGTCTGATGCGGCTCCCCCTTTATCCTCGCTGATTGCAAAGCTCTCCTTGCTCGTGCTTCTACCTCTTGTCCTTGGACAACTGATACGTCCTTTCGTGCGCGAATGGGCTCTCGCTTCAAAAAAGCTCTTCAAACGCCTGAGCAACAGCTTTATTGTTTTCATCGTATACGCAGCCTTCTGCCAGAGCGTAAGCAATGGGATTTGGGCTGACATCGGGGCCGGAGCAGTGGTGAGTACTCTGCTCTTCACGCTCCTGTTTCTTCTCCTCTTCTCGACGGTCGTTTGGTACGCCAGCCCGATCGCTTCATCAAAAATGCCCGAACGAATCGCCGCGTTCTTCTGCGGTTCGCAAAAGACGCTCGCAGCAGGCGTACCCATGGCTTCGATACTTTTTGCAACCCTTCCCGGCACCAGCGAATTCCAAACCATCGGTCTAATTATCCTCCCCTTAATGTGCTATCACCCCTTGCAACTTCTTCTAGCCGGAGGGATTTCTCCCTACCTAGCGAAGCTAGCCAAACGCAGCTAAAAAACGAACTCCCAACCAAACGCCGAACCTTCTCATACTCCGGCTACCTAAAACCAAGAGTTACCCTTCGCAGTCCACACAGAGAATCTTAACTATAGGCGCAATCCAATGTCTAACGTTAGACATTGGATTGCGCCGAACTCCGAAAGCCCGCCTCTCCAAGGCTTATTCGGGGACTGGGAAGGATCGGTATGCCCTGCATTGAGTTCTGTAGCTAGGCTCGCTTCTCCGGCTATACTCGTTCGTCCAGCTAGACTCGTTTGTCCGGCTAGGCTCGTTTGTCCGGCTAGGGTCGTTTGTCGAATGGCTGGGGTCGGGTCGGAACAGATGTTCCTTGTCGGCCAACAAACCGCCCTGAAGAAAAGACGAAACCGATGCGAGCAGCCGATAAAAAAAGCCGCTCCCTGCAGGAGCGGCTTGGAATCTCTTTGATGATCGTAGACTAGAAAGAGTACTTGGCAGAGAGCTCCATGCGAGCTGGCTGGCGCGCTAGAATAGAACCGTTTCCGTAACCGGAATTATTTACGTCCCAGTTCTCTTCGTCAGTGATATTGAAGATAGTAAGCTTGTAAGCCCAATCCTCATACTTGTAGCTGAAGGTCAGGTCAGCCTCGTACTGGAAGCCGAGCTTTGCCGTATTTGCGATGAGCGTATAGTCCTCGCCTCCGTTTGCTCCCGTTAGATCTGGAACGGTGATTTCGAAATCCGAGTAGCCGGAATAAGTGTCACCCCAGCCGAGAAAACCGAGAGCTACGCCGAAACCATTGTCCCACTTGTAGCTGAAGAGACCGTTTATCAACTTCTCCGGCACACCTGGAGCGGCCACGAGATCAGATGGCGACTGGAAAATCGGCGATATATAGATGCCGCCCGTTTCATCCGCCCTGTCTATCGTGTAGGACGAGGCAAAGAACCCTGCGGATCTTTCCGCATCGGTGTAGCTAAATCCGAGTGTGGCAAACAGGTTGCGATTTGGCTGATAGTTGAACTCGATCTCAAAGAGGTCGAGATACACTTGGTCTGTAGTGCCTGTGATATTACGAACTGTGAATTCACGATCAACGTAAGCGGTGCCCAAAAAGAACTTCCCGTCCAAAAGACTGAACTTCGCCCCGAGCTCGAGCAGCTTGCTTTCCTGCGTATCAGCGAACGATGTTGGATCAACACGCCCTCCCGTATCAGCTGAGTAAGTGTCGCTTACATTGTAGGTTAGGTAGGTCGTGACATCTTCCGCTGGCTTGAAGAGCAAGCTCACATTGTAGTTGTCCAGCTGTACGCTGTCCTCGAATTCGTAGCCAGTTTCCGCGACGCCATCCCCAGAAATGTCCGCTGAGCCGGAAGAGCCGAGCACTGGATGCACATCCTTGGCATTGACAAAGTCTGTTGTGAATCCGGCCAGAACGCTGAACGACTCGTTCACGGTATAGTCCGCTTGAGCGAAAGGTCCGAAAGAATGAGACTTCGTGTCGCCTCCTGTATTCCCATAGTACCAATGATCGAGTGTTCCATGAGGCTCCTCGTCTGGAATGTACGGATAGTCTTCGCCGGTGAATCCTTGATCCAGAATGCGACGTGTGTCTGGGTCTCGAGTCATATCCCAAAAGTTCACGGGTTCGTTGAAAAAGTGATTCACTGCCCAAATGTCATCGTAGCGGAAACGCAAACCGGTATTTATATCGAGTTTTGACGCGTCTCCGAACTCATTGGAGAAACGGAATTCAGTGCGATTCTCGAATGATATGTTATCACGCAGCAGTTCTGAATAATGATAGGACGAAAAGGTGTTTCTATCCTTCCAAGAGATAAAGGTCTTGTTCAAAACCTCCATGTTCTCGAGCGTGAAGCTTTGATCGGCACCGGCTACGAACATGCGTCCGAAAGAATCATCGCCCGGAGCGGCAAGTTTCCAGGAGCGATCTACTTGAACGGGATTCGCCAAGTCTGGTACGGCTATTGTGGAGAAGCCTGCTCCACCGAAACGACTCGCGTAGTCGACACCAGGAGTACCCGCCCAAAAGCCGTCTCCGTTTCCGAGCTTCGCAATATACGCGAGATACTCGGCGTCCGTCTGGGCATTTGGCAAGTATTCGCCTTTGTCGACAAGATCCTGAGTCACGCGATTGATGCCCCAATTCTCCGTGTAGTCCGCCTGAAAGTATTCGGCATAGGCTTCAAGAGTGTAGTTTTCGTTTGGACGATAAGTAACTGCAGCGTAGAAAGCCTGAGAATTCATCTTCCAGAATTCCCAATAGCCGTCCCACTCCTTACCTTGATAGGATACACGATAGGCGAGTTTGTCGCTAACCGGCTTACTGTAATCAAAGTCCCACGTGTATTGATCGTAGGATCCAAAGCTGATCCCGACCGAACCGCGTTCCGCATCGAAAAATGGTTTCTTGGTGATCAAGTCCGCATAGCCACCGAGGTAGTTGGTTGTTCCATACACGACACCAGCAGGTCCCTTCACGATGTTGACTGACTCGACCGCATTGAAGTTAACCGGTAGTCCGTTTCCATTGACCGAACCGCCACGACGCATGCCGTTCACAAACAAGTCAGCTTCCTGCCCGCGGAGATTAGGCGTCGAGGGAGAACCGAAATTCGTTTTCGTATAGGAGCTCGAAGTTAGTTTGGAGAAATCCCGTACATCCTTGATGGCGATCGCATCAAGCTGCTCACGGGAGATAATCGTCACGTTTCTCGGTGTATCGAGAATGCTTCGCTCTGTCCCATAGACGGAGTTAAAAGGACGGGATGTAGGTAGAATATTTTCTTCGATCGGAACCTCTTCCGAAATGAAAGCGTCCAATTCCTCCGGTTCCTCTTCCTGTGCAAACAACCCTGTAGACATTGCTCCAGCCGATAACAGGCAGGGCAATATTCGGGCTAGTCTAAGTCTCTTGGTATTACTTGATTCATCCATAATTGATAAGGTTTATCCCGGTTAGCAAACGCCGCGCTAGATCGGACTCCTTACCGGTTTTTTTCGAAGTTTCTGCTTTGGCGCCGCCAGTTGACTCCCTCCGGTCGCGTTAGAAAACAATTAGGAAACGAAACTACCGTCCAATTTTAAAAATAATGGCCCGCCGAAAGCTTCAACCTTTCAGCATCTACTTTTGAAAGCTGCGCTCAATATTGAGCGCACGGAGTTATTCTTCTTCGAACAGCTCCACTATTTCCATTTGCGGCACCAACACTAAGCCCTTGTCTGTCAGGCGAATCTCAGGAATTACTGACAAGGGTAGCAGGTTGAATCCCATGTAAGGGAGCGTGCAGCCCATCTTGTTCCAAGCCTCTTTCAATTTGCTCGTATCAGCCGCAACTTCAGTTGCTCGCTTATCGGACAAGAGTCCCGCGATTGGCAAAGCAACCGATGCGACAACCACCCCATCCTTCGCAATTACGACACCGCCATTCATTCCCTTGATCGTCTTCGCGACAAGTTGCATATCCGCCTCGTTAGTTCCGCCGATAACAAGGTTATGAGCATCGTGACCAACGCTGCTACCAACGGCCCCGTCCTTCAAACCGAAATTCTGCAAAAGCCCGTATCCAATTTCCCCTGACTTACCGTAACGCTCTATCACCGAAAGATAGCAGAGATCGTTTTCCTCGAGAAACGCATCCCAATTCGTTTCGCTCGCGTTGTAGCTTGTCTTTCGATGCACCGTCACGATTCCAGGCAGCTCCGTCCGCAGAACATTAACCGTGGCATTCGATTTCGGAACTTCTGGCAGTAGCTTCAATTCCTCCTCTAAGACAACAGTCTCGTAGGCTTTCTTAGGATACACATAGCGACCCTTGCTAAGTTGTTCGTCCAAACGTGGAGTCACCTTGCCGCCTTCGACCAGCAGCTCGCCTCCATACCATGTGTTCTGAACTTCGTAATTGTCGTTCAATAGAACAATATCCGCCCGACGCCCGCTGCCTAGCGCCCCAAAATCTCCGTCCATCGCGTATCGGGTCGCTGGAGACAATGAGCCTGCACTCCAAGCCTGCAACGGACTCATGCCCGCCACTATCGCCTGCCGTGTCACCCAGTCCAGTCCGAACTCGAACAAGTCATCGGCATCCCTGTCGTCCGTGCATACGCACACCCGCTTGGAGGACGCACCAAGTTCCGTCACCGCCTTAATCGCTTCCGGCAAACTATGCCAAGGCGTCGTGGGCGGTCCTCCCCTCAGGAAGACCCAAATTCCAGCTTCGAGAAAATCGTTCGCAATATCACGGTCTATCGCTTCGTGCGTATCCGTGACCCCACTCGCCGCGTATGCAGACACGAATTCACGCCCGTAAATGTGACCGCAGACTGGCTTACCGCGCTTCAATGCTTCTCCGATAATCGCGTGAGATCGAGCATCTCCCATGCACACGGGCACAAAGTCCATCTTCTCCCCCAGGGCTACAATCTCCGGCCACTTGTCGAAAAGAGCCCCGGCTTTTTCTGCGGTAAGGTCGCCGCCACAGGTTTCCATATCGGCGTTGGTCGCCGGAATGGTAGAAGGCAGTGTTAGGAAAATATTAAGCGGAGCTTGTCGCGCATCCTCAAGCATCCATTCGATGCCGGCTACATCGCTTACATTGCCAATCTCATGGCTATCACAGAAAATTGTGGTCGTACCATTGAGCAGGGCTCCTTCCGCGTAGGCGCAAGCTGTCATCATGCTGCTTTCAATATGAATATGCGGATCGACCAAACCGGGAGCCACGATTCCACCTCGGGCGTCATAACTTCGAGTCTCTTTGAACTGGCAGTTTCCTTCTGGAGCTACCGCCGCGATGCGTCCCTTTTTAATCCAGAGCTCTTTTCCCTCCAACATTCGCTCTGTATACACAGAAAGGATACGTCCACCTTTGATTACTAAATCTGGCGCAGCACGGCCCGAAGCCACATCGGCGAGAACGCGAGTTGATTGATGAAGAGGAGGTACGGAAAAACGGTTTAGATAGTCTGACATGATTTGAAATAGGGTTTTGAAAACAAGAAAGGGACAGAATCGAAAACTACAAGCTGAGCCCGAGCTTTTGAGTGCCGTAGTCGTAAGTAATCGCTTTTGATGCTGCGGCAACCGACCTCCAGCCTCGCGACAGGCAGTTTTGAGCGAAGCGGTCGAGATCCGCGTCAAAAGCGTTAAGCATAGCTTCCTTTTCATCTTCCGCGAGGAAACTATGCGCTAGGCTGTTCCGTCCGAGCGATGCGACCTCTTGCCAGGATAAATTGTAGCGCTGTACCGCAACAAAATACTCATCCGTCATATTTGAATGCCACATTCCACGGTCATCCGTATTAAGACAAACCGGAATGCCCTGTCGCAGGTAGATCGGAAACGGGTGTTCGTCCAAGTCCGGCACGTAACCGAGCAATTCATTGCTGATCAGATTGATCTCTACCAGAAACTTTCCGCAGCGCATCAGCTGCATGGTCGACTCGTCTTGGTACAGGTTTATGCCATGTCCAATCCGTGTCGCACCTAGCCGTAGCGTATCAAAAATCTGCGTATCGCGCTTTTCCGCCTCTCCCGCATGGATAGAAATCCCGATCCCAGGATACTTCCTCAGCATCTTGTCGTACACCTTGGTGAAGCGAGCCGCGTACCCGCGATTGTCGTCCTCGCGACCGGCCATATTTAGCCCCACCCAAAAGTCACGATGCCTATCGATGAACGCGTAGTAATCCTCCACGCGTTGTTCAGCATTGTCCTGAAAACGTATAACAATCCCCTGAAAACGTACCGTTACACCAGTCGCCACCGCGTCCGGCTTAGTCAATCGATTCTTAAGCGCTTGGGTTGCCTCGTCGGCGGTCAGCTGACGCCCGCTGGCGTCGCTCCAGCCCCAAGGTCCGGTCTGTATCTCCAGATACCGTACCCCTTCCGCCGCAAAGCGAATCATGTTTTCAACCAACAACTCGGTCATCACTTCAATACTGCCGAGGAGATCGTTGAGTCGCGGCCAGATGTATTCAAAAAACTCTGTTCTTCCCTCGAACTCTCGATCAAGAACCACCGAAGAAAGCCACTCTCCCTTTTGCTCCGCATCGAGTTGGGACATCGCCCTGAAGTCCGACTTCTCGCGTTCGGAGAGCTTGTCGTAGTTGAATTGAGACAGCGTTGTCCAAAACATCGTGTTTCTCGAATCACGATGGAAATTTGCATCCGTCCTAAAGTATCCGCTTACTCGATACCTCGTGTAGAACTCCTGACCGCCGTTGCGGCTCTTATCGGTTGCCAGATCCCACCACATTTCGGGAAGAATACCACCGCCGAAATGGTGGTGAATGTCGCCGCCCTTAGGCATGGCGTAGAGAATTTTGTAGAGTTCCTCTGGAGAGGCTTCGCTCTTGATCGTTTCAAACAATTGCCCGAACGCCGTACGTTGCGGCTTCGGTGGGATACTTTTGCTTCCATGCGTCGCGGGACCCTCCGCTATTGCCGAGGGGTTCGACGGCTTCGCATCCACCTTCCCAGTGGCCAACCCAATTGCTCCACCAGCGAGTAAGCTTTTCGCAAGAAAGTTTCGTCGGGATACGGAATCCTCTGATTCGTCTCGTGGCTTCATTTAAAGGCGTAGTAAATTACAAATACGAGCGTGATGATATGACTAAGCATAGGCACCTCCTTAAGCCGTCCGGACAGCAGCGTGATCACTGTAAAAAGAGTGAGCCCTAGCCCAATCCCTTCCGTAATACTGAACGTGAGCGGTATCATCAGCATTGTTATAAACGCCGGGGCGACCTCCGTCAGGTCATCGAAATTCAGCTCCTTCAAGCCTTGTGCCATGAAGATGCCAACCATCACCAACGCAGGCGCCGTCGCAGCGGCCGGAATGATCAAAATAATGGGCGTGAAGAGTAGCGCCAGCAGAAAGCAAAACCCCGTGGTTACCGTAGTCAGGCCCGTTCGCCCTCCGGCTTCTATCCCGGCGGCAGACTCGATGTAGGAAGTCGTCGTAGAAGTGCCGAGCAATGCTCCAGAAATAGTTGCAACTGCATCGGCGGTAAGCGCCCGCCCCATCTTCGGCATCGATCCGTTTTCATCCACGAGCTTAGCCCTGCGCGACAGTCCTACCAGAGTGCCAATACTATCAAACAGGTCGAGAATCAGCAGTGTTAGCAGCACGTCGAACACTTCGCTGAAGTGAGTTATTGGATACAGAATATCCAACTTCATAAATACTTCGCCTATTCCTGCTGGCATTGAAAACACGCCATCTGGCAGGGCCGTGATCGTCCCTTCGCCCATCGGTATGAACAGCCCGATTCCCGTAACCACGAGAATTGTTATCAGCAGAGCGCCTGCTACGCGCTTCAGAGTGAGAAAGGTCATCAAGGCCACGCCGCCTAAAACGAGCAGCGAGCCAGGCGACTTTATGTCACCAATCGAAACCAAAGTCGCGTCATGCCCGACGACAATCCCCACGCTCTTCAATCCGAGAAACGCGATGAAGAAACCAATTCCAACTTGAATTCCAACCTTGATCCCGTTCGGCAGCGCTTCAGCGAGGCGCTTGCGCAGTCCGGTCACCGACAGCAGCAGGAAGACGATTCCGTTCCAAAAGGTCAGTGCTAAGGCCGTCTGCCAGCTCAGCCCTGACCCTATGCAGATCACAAACGCGAAGTAGCTATTCGTGCCCATCCCAGGGGCCTGAGCGATCGGGTAGTTTGTGAAGGCAGCCATTAGGAAACAACCTAGGGCAGCAGCGATCGCCGTTACCGTGATTAAGGCCGGGAGCGGCATGCCGGCCGCGCTGAGAATCGACGGATTCACCGCCAATATATAAGCCATCGCGGCAAAAGTCGTCAGACCCGCGAGCACCTCCGATTTTACTGTGACCCCAGCGGCCTTGAGTTTGAACCAACGATCTAACATGGGGCGAAGCTAGCAGCTTCAATGCCGAGCGCCAGTTTTGTGCTCAAAAAGATGCATAGCGGTCAACGCAGCCAAACAACAGAGGCCCCGCAAAACGCCATGGCGCAAAACCTGCCTCAGCCCCTCCATGACAAGTCACTCTATTCTGCGATACGTTCTCGGATTTGCCGTAACTCTCGTCGCCTCGATTAACGGAGCCCAACCAACCAACGACGCTCCCATACCGATAAAGGTCTGCGCCCTGGCCATGTTCGAAATGGGAGAAGTCACGGGCGATCGCCCCGGCGAACTCCAATTCTGGGTCGAACGGGAAAATCTGAGCAACATCTATGATTTTCCCATGGGCCAGACCGACCTTCGCATGAGCGATGACGGACTCATGGTTGCGCTCACCGGCGGAGGCGTCACCCACGCCGCCACTACCATTGCCGCTCTAGGTCTCGATCCGCGGTTCGACTTCAGCGAGACATACTGGATCATCGCAGGCATCGCTGGAACGGATCCGCTCGACGCGTCGCTGGGCACAGCGGCTTGGGCGAAATGGGTGGTCGATGGAGATTTGCTCTACGAGCTCGATGCGCGTGAAATACCAGACGACTGGCCCTACGGCATGATTCCCCTTGGTGGTTACGAACCCAATCAACTGGATACCGGCTGGACCGTCGACAACATCGCCTTCCAATTAAACGAAGGCCTAGTCAACTGGGCGTATTCGCTCACCAAGGACATGGCGATAGAGGATACGCCGGCCATGAAAGAGTTTAGATCGCAATTCAAGGGCTACCCGAACGCCATGACGCCTCCTCGAGTCATGATTGGCGATTCCCTCAGTTCCTCGACCTACTTTCACGGCGAAAAGCTGAACCAATGGGCTAACGACTGGATGAAGCTGCACACGGATGGTCAGGCGGAATTCGTCATGACCAACATGGAGGACAGCGGCACACTCACCGCCCTGCGCCGACTGTCCGACGCGGGCCACGTCGATTTCGAGCGCGTCCTTGTCCTTCGAACCGCCAGCAATTTCTCCATGCAACCTCCAGGCAAGGACGCCACTTGGAGCGCAACTGCTGCCTATCCGGACAATGGCCGCCCCGCCCTCGAAGCCGCCTATCAACTAGGCAGCAAGGTTGCGCACGAGCTCATCGACAATTGGACAGTATTTAAGAACCGGATACCCAAGGCTCCAACGCCCAAGGAAAAGATTAAAGCTGTCGTCGTCACCATGTTCGAGTTGGGCGAAGACACCGGGGATCGCCCCGCCGAATTCCAGAACTGGGTCGAACGCTTCCCGCTGGAGTCTCGTATCTCCTTTCCCCAAGGCTACCGCGACCTCCGCTACAACCAGGAGTCAGGAGTCCTCGGCATCGTTACTGGCATCGGGACCTTTCGCTCAGCCTCCTCCATCATGGCCCTTGGCATGGATCCTCGCTTCGACCTCAGCGAAGCCTACTTTCTCGTCGCGGGAATCGCAGGCGTCGATCCAGCTGATATGTCGCTCGGGTCCGCAGCGTGGGCGGAATGGCTCATAGACGGCGACCTTTCCCATGAAATCGATCCACGCGAGATTCCTGAAGATTGGAAATTTGGATACATGCCCCTTCGTTCCGCCGAATACCCGTGGGGTCCCATTCCGGCGAACGACGAAGGCGTTCGCTACCGACTCAATCCCGAACTCGTCGAATGGGCCTACCAGCTGACAAAAGACGTTCCCATTAAGGATACGCCCGCCATGAAAGCGATGCGCGAAAAGTACACTGGCTATGCTAACGCCCAGAAGCCGCCTTTCGTCCTCAAGGGCGACCAGCTCGCAGCAATGACCTTCTGGCACGGAACACTTATGAACGATTGGGCCAATGAATGGGTCGACTACTGGACCGAGGGCCAAGGGAATTTCGTCACTTCCGCCATGGAGGAAACCGGCACGATGCAGTCGCTCACCTTTCTCGCAAACGCGGGCAAGGTCGATATCGAGCGCGTACTCGTCCTCCGCACCGCCAGCAACTTTTCGATGCAACCTCCCGGGGTCTCCGCCGCTGACAATCTTAGCGGCGAAAAGAAGGGCGGCTACTCTGCCTTCATTCCTTCGCTTGAAGCTGCTTACGACGTTGGCAGCCTGGTCATTCGCGAAATTGTAGGGAATTGGGAAACCTATCGCGAAAACCTTCCAAAACCGTAACGATTTCACGTCGTTCTTTCTTTTCGGTTAACAAACTCCAAATTGCGCCTATCGCTACGGGCATGACAGCACGTCAAGTTCTCGCTCTCCTGCTTCTCGTCACAGCTCACAATATGCCGAGCTGGGCTGAACCCTTACTTCTCAATGGTCCCATGCCAGGAACCAGCACCATGGAGTCAGTCGTGATTTGGACTCAAACCAGCGAGCCGGCGAGTGTTCAAATCGCCTATTGGCCGTTCGATACGGACGAGTCCGACGCGCTTTGGAGCTCCACCTACCAGACCGAAGCGAGCTCGGCGCACGTCGCTAAAGTTCTGATAAACGAAAAGCTCGCACCGGGGCAGCGTTACCACTACGCGGTCTATGTCGACGGCCAAAAGCAAAGCCCCAGCTTCCGCAACGACTACAAGGCCAACACTTCCGTTCCGATGCGTTTTCAAGCGAAGCCAAGATGGCGTTTCGTGCCCAGCGAAGACCAACGTCATTCTGTATTCGATTTCCGGATAGCGGTCGGCAGTTGTTCCTACATCAACGAAGACGGCTACGACCGCGAGGGCCAAGATCCCTACGGAGCCAAGTACCACATTTTCGAGTCCATCTACGAAAAGAAGCCCGACCTCATGCTATGGTTGGGTGACAACGTCTACTATCGGGAAAACGATTTCGAAAGCCGCAGCGGCATGCAACACCGCTGGACTCATGATCGGGCCATACCCGAGCTTCGTCCCCTTCTCGCGAATACACACCATTTCGCCATTTGGGACGACCACGACTACGGGCCAAACGACATCGGACGCAGCTATCCGCTAAAGGGTATTGCCAAGGAAACCTTCGATCTCTTTTGGGCAAACCCGAGCTCGGGCCTCCCGGAAACGCCGGGCATCTTCACTTTCTTCAACTGGGGAGACGCAAACGTCTACATGCTCGACAATCGCAGCTACCTCGCCACCGCCACCTCGAATCCTGAAGCCTTCGGCAAGTCAAAGCCCATGCTGGGCGAGGAGCAGGTCCAGTGGCTCATCGACCACCTGGTCTGGGCCCAAAGCCAGATGAAAAGCGATTCCTCCAGCTATCCGGCTCGCTTCAATCTCATCTGCCTCGGCAACCAGGCTCTCAACGCTTCCGGCAATCCGCACGGGTATCGAAATTTCAAGGACGAATGGCAATACCTCATCGACCGCATTGTCGAAGAAGGAATCGACGGCGTCATCTTTCTCTCGGGCGACGTGCATTTCGGCGAGGTTAACCAATTCAAATACACCGGCGGCGGCCAAGCAGGCGTCCCCGGAAAGGCCGGCATTCTCGGCGAGGTGTATACCCTGCACGAACTCACCACGTCCTCCTTGACCGCAGGGTCCTGGGCGGGGCACGCCAATAATCCGGCTCGTCTCGACATCTTCGACGAGGAGGACATCGATCGCGTCGGACAACGCAATTTCATGACTCTCGACTTCAAGGGACCTCTCGAAAATCGACGCATGGAGCTCCGCTACTTCGATTCCGACGGCAAGCTCCTGAACCGGAAAATGAACGGTGGCGAAAACGAGCCCACTGATGCTTCCCTCTTTTTCGCGAACGCCTTGCGCGCTCCACGTGAAAAACAGGATTAGCATTTCGGCTGAAATACTGCTACGCCTCACGCCATGCACTCACCCCCGCATTCCATCCAAGATTGGAAGACCCTAGCTCATTCGGATCCCGAGCTGGCAGCCACCACTTTGATCGACAAAATCGCCGCTGTCGCCCCCACCACCCAGCGTTCCGTTTTCGCTGCCCTTCCCAGCCAAGAAGCTCTCACTCTCTTTTTCGAAAAGGCGATTGCATCGACTGGCGCTCTCTCCGGAGTTCCCTTCCTGCTAAAAGATCTCTTCGATTTCCCGGGCTATCCAACCACCGCCTCCTCACTTTTCCTAACTGACGTCCGGCCAAAACCAACCCGCGAAGCTGCGCTTTCAAAAGCCTTCCGAGCCCAAGGCGCCGTTTTCGCCGGAAAAACCCATCTCAACGAGTTTGCCTACGGACTATCCGGCGAGAACCCGACCTTCGGCAATTGCCCCCACCCGATCTATCCCGAACGCCTCAGCGGCGGCTCGAGCAGCGGTTCCGCCTGGGCGGTGCGCTCTGGAATCGTGCCCATTGCCACCGGCACGGATACCGGCGGATCCATTCGCGTGCCGACTGCCTGGTGTGGCATCTACGGTCTTCGCCTCTCGCCCAACGAATGGTCAAGCAAAGGCTGTTTCCCCCTCGCTCCCAGCTTCGATACCGCAGGTTGGTTTTGCTCCACGGCTGAGGACATGAGGCTTTGCATCGAAACCTTGCTCTCGCCAAAGAGGGGAAAAACAAGCCCTCTACGCGGCGTAAGCCTGCTCGAATCAGTTAAGGATCTTAGCATCGAGTTTCGAGCGAAGTCAGGAGACGTCCTTGAAATCTTGAACGCCCAGAGCGACCCAAGCGTTACCGAAGCGTACCGAGTGACCACGCGGTCCATCACGCAAAGCTATAGCATCCTGCAAAGCCTCGAAGCCCTCCAGGTCCACAAAGCCTGGATCGATGCCCACAAGAAGCGCTACGATCCGGTCGTATGGCAACGTATCGATAGAGCTCGCCACTGGACTCCCGCCCAAATCGATGATGCGAAAAAAACAGAAGCTCGAATCATCGATTTCTTCCAAGCTTGCTTCGAACGCTACGATTTTATCGTTCTTCCCGCGACTCAGTCGCCCGCGATTAGCGCCGCGGAGCACACGGACGAATTCCGAACCAACTTGCTCGCAATCACCGCCCCGGGAAGCTTCGCCCGCTGTCCTGTACTTACCATTCCAATACAATTAAAAAACGGCGAAAGCCAAGGGCTACAAATCCTCTGCAAAGAGGATCAATCGGACATTCCCCTTCGCATTCTAAATGCGCTCGGAGGAACCAGCCCATCTAGCTAGTCGAAGATTGCTTCTGGCAGGTAGCCGCTAATCGTTGTCGTTGGAACGTTAACCAGCTGGCTTACCTTCAGGTCAAGCACGACAGAACAGGTAACATACGCCTGCTCTCGACTCAAACCAACGCGATTCATCAGGTACTTGATCGCTCGGCGAACAACTCGCTTGCAGGCCTCGCGCGGATCGGCGTCAGACTCAACAAACGCATGAAAGGGCTTAGCCGCATAGCGAGGCGACACCAATTGTCCGGGCGTAACGATATAGGGCCCTTCGAGTGGAGCATTCTTGATTACGCTTACCCTTAAGGTGACGGTCATCGGCGCCTCCATTCCGTTAATACAGACTTCCCCATCGCCTTGGGCCGCATGGCAATCACCCGCGCAAAGCCCCGCTCCTTCAACAAAAACCGGCAAATGAAGGGTTGAGCCAGCGACGAGGTGTTTGACGTCCATATTGCCGCCAAACGGACCCGGTGGACGCGTCGCAAATTCGCCTGCCTCTTCACGTTGAAGCCCGATGATTCCGCAGAATGGATTCAGGTCCAATGTGAGCCCTGGCATAGAGCGCGTCTGCTCCCCTTCAAGCTCCCAAATGTGCAAATACGCTTCCTCAAAATCCTCGTCCAGCAAGCCGAGTCCTGGCACGATACTCGTCCAGGCCCAGCCTTCGTGCTCGTACGTCTGGATCTCAATCTTCAATTGATCACCAGGCTCTGCCCCTGCTACAGAAATAGGACCGGTCAAAGCGTGAATTTTGGATCGATCAATGAGCTTGTACTCCTCGACCGTCATTTTGGAATGAACCTGAGCATCGCTCGCGTCATTCATCTGAATCGTAACCGTATCCCCAGATTCAATACAAATCCGACTAGGGAAATCACGATTCCAACTATTGTAAGTAAACGAACGATCTATTCTGTGATGCCCCATCTAGAACGCACTCCCTAAGAAGACTTGATCGCGGTTTCAAGACGAGAAATGTAATCTTCCAAATAAGGCTTCGGCTCTAGAGCGTTAGCCCGACGCAGCTTCACGATGGCCGACTTATACTGTT
>DS990592.1:878783-1073775 GCA_000155695.1 Verrucomicrobiia bacterium DG1235
TTCGCCAAGCAGAATAAGCGATGTCCCATTTAGTGGATCTTTCGATACGATTTCCTGCAGAATTTCGGAAGCGCTTGAGTTGTCGCCCTGAGCGATCGCTCCGCTGGCCTTGAGGTTCAACAATGCTAACTCATCCTTCTGCGACAACCGCGAAGCGTAGCCCTCTTCGATTCTGGCTACGAGCTCAAGCGATTGCTCGATCGACCCGCGCTGGGCCAAGCCCTCGGCAGCATTAAGCAACTTCGAAGTCGGCAGCTCTCCACTTGCGACAGCCTTGCCATACCGCTCCACCGCTATATCCGCGAGGCCCTCGTTGAGTAAAATATCGCCAAGAAGGGCGAGGCTCGCCGGAGACGCCTCTCCCATCCGCGAGACGAGCTCTAGGTTTGCCAAGGCTTTTTCAAAATCCCGAGAGCCCATGTAGGCGTTCGCTTGGATGAGCCAGAAGTTCGCTTGGGTCGGATCCTTCGATATCAAATTGGACAACATGCCGATCGCCTCTTGATTCATTCCCAAATCGAGCAAGGAGTTCAGCTTGCCAAGTAGCCAGTCGTTACTCTCGGGCTGGAACAAGAGAGCTTGCCGATACGCATCCAGACTAAGCGAGCTGTCTCCTGTATTCAGAAAACAATAACCTAGCAGACCGAAAAGGGTTCCGTTTCCTCCTCCTATTTCAATAGCCTTTACCAGCATTGGCTTGGCTTCCTCGAACTTTGCTTGTTGTACCAAGGCGAATCCAATATTCTGATACGCGCGAAAGAAATTGGGAAACTTTTTGATAGCGCCGCGATACATCTCGACTGCCTTATCGGTTTTGCCCTCCTGGAGATACAAGCTTCCTATTGTGTAGTCGAGAGCCGCGGACGATTCCGCTGTCAATCCTGCCTCCAGCAGACGAATCGCTTGCTCCGGATCTGAATTCATAAAATCGGCAACCTGTTTCAGCAGCTCTGACTCCTCTGAGGTGATTTTCGGATTGATTTCCATATCAAATCCGTAGCTGCCGAGAAACCGCTTCTTAAATTCCGGATTGCTCCAGCTGTTTTCAGTTAGCGGATACGTACCGTCCGGAGCGGCGCTTAACTGCTGGGGCAGTTGAACAACCATGAGGCTAAGAGCTAATATTGAAAGGAATGTCGTCTTCATAGGTATCGCTTTAAATTCTTTAGAATCTCCAGCCCATTGGCTGAATGTATCGGGCTTTCACAGGTTTTCCGTTTTTCTTCGGTGGGCTCCATACCCATTGCTCCAAGGCTTCGATAGCTGGCGCGTTGGCTGATTCGCCGGGCGAGTCGAGAATTCTGAGAACAGTGGTACGACCATTTTCATCTATCATGATTTCGATACGAAGCGTTCCCGAGCGGCGCTCTTTTCGAAAGTCTATCGGCGCCACCATCGCTACGCGTTTCAATGGCTTTGGACGCTCGTCCAAATCTTTCACGTCAAAGAGCTCCAGGTCCGCCAAAGCATCGGGCTGCGCTTCGAGTCCGCCAAAACCGAGACCAGCCGCTTGGGCGTCTCCAATGCCGGGATTCATCGCCATTTCGAGCTGAGCTAGATCAAGTGGCGGCGGCGGCTCCTGCAACTCAGGCGGGGGATTTTCTTCTGGTTCGGGCTCAGGCGGTTCCTCCAAGTCTGGTGGAGCTGGAGGCGGTGGTTGAGCGATATCGAATTCGCGAAACTCGATCACATCCTTTTTCTTTCCGGAGATGAACTGAGTCAACGGAAGCAATGTATAAATCGCGAACAAGCTAGCGCCAGCGTAGATAAGCGCCCGAAAAATGGCGGTGTGGAAACGCGTGGGCTTGTACCCGTTTTCGAAGCGCGATGGTTTTTGAGACTTTTCAGCCATTTCTAAGTGTCCGTGGAAACATTCACCGACTCCGCCCCGGCTAGTTTCGCTTCATCGATTACCCGAATCAGCAATTCTGTAGTGACCGTCTTATCCGCTTGGATGATCACTGGCATTTTCTCTTTCTGTGAAAGTCTTTTAACGGTAGAGCGAACGCCGGTCGGGCCAATCTCGCGACCTCCATATACGACCTTACCGTTCTCTGTAATGGCGATCAGGATACTGTTTTTCTCAAGGTCCTGAGCAGAAGAAGCCTGAGGCTTGTTCACTTCGACTCCTGTCTCCTCGACGAACACGGTTGTGACGATAAAGAATATCAACAAAATGAATACCATGTCGATAAGCGGCGACATGTTAATTTCGTCGCCTCCCTCTTGTACGTCGGAAAATCTTCTTTTGATGCTCATGGTCCTAAGATGCTATCTTTCCTTTTTCGAATCGCTTGAGGGTCAGTATCTCGACCTGCGTGCAAAACGCGTCCATCTGATCGCGACGACGTTTCACTATGTTCAACATTATATAGCCAGGTATCGCCAATACCAAACCTGTTTGAGTGGTAATCAGGGCCTCGGAAATCCCTCCAGCGACTAAGTCCACCGTATTGCCCGCCGCGCTATTTGAGAGCCCGGCGAAAGTGCTCAACATTCCGGTCACCGTACCCAGCAGGCCTGTCAGGGGAGCGGTGCCGACCAAGATGGCCGCAAAGCGAATGCGACTGTTTATGCGAGAAAGATGCGAGCTTCGTATTTCGTCCATTCGATCCCGCACGTCATCCATACTATGCACTTCGTGCTGAGCGTATTGAATGATATCGCCCAAAGCTCCTTTCGCATCATCAGGCTCGTCCACCCAGTGCTTCCATTCGTCGGGGTCGCTGTTGTAGTAGTCATTAAGCCCGAAGTAGACGATGATCTCGAATAAAGCGAAGTAGATAACTAAGCCGAGCATCGCCAACGGAATCATCAAGGCGCCGCCGGCTACCCAGATTCTTACGACTTCATCTGCCAATTCCTGAAACATATTACCGTCGCTCGGATCAACCTATTTGGAAACTGCCTTTACCCCATTCACAAAGGACATCGCAGAACGCTCCATGGCAGCCATGATCGACTTTGCGCGTCTGGAAAGAAAAGCGTGAAAAAGAAGCGATGGTATCGCCACAACCAAACCAAATTCCGTGGTGATCAATGCTTCGGATATGCCGCCGGAGAGCGACTTGGCGTCACCTGTTCCAAATATAGTAATCAGCTTAAAGGTATTAATCATGCCCGTGACTGTACCGAGCAAGCCGAGCAACGGAGCCGTGGCTGCCGTCACAGCGATCACCGAAAGAAGACGCTCGATCTTCGGCTGCGTCGCAATCATCCGTTCGAGCAGAATCTCTTCGAGAAGCTCCTTCGGCTCCTCCGAATTCTCAACGCCAACCGCAATCAGCTCACCGCTGGGTCCTGGCAACGAACGAGCCTCGTGCATTGCGGCGTCGTGCTCACCGTTTCTTAGCAGCTTGACAACCTTGGTGATCGATCCAGCAGGCAGACTCTTAACCGAAATCAGTTCAAACAGCTTGTAGATCGAGATGATTAGTGAAACAAAGGCAAATCCAAGAATTGGATACACCCATACCCCACCTTTGAAAATATGCTCGGCGAGACTCTCTTCCGTCGACGCGATCGCGATCGCCTTGCCCAAAGTGGGATCGAGAGGCAGATCGCCGGACTGATTCGTTGCTACCTCTAAGATGCTGCCGTTCGCCCCGTTAACCGGAATTACCGCAGGCTCTCCAGACTTTCCAGCCATCGAAAGTCCGCTCGCTCCGCTCTTTGAAGCGAAATAGGCCACCGGACCAAAGAGAACAAAAGTACCCTCCTCCAGTTCGCCCTTATCGGTGACAGCCGAACCAGCAAATACGTCTCCACCAATAATCGTATCGATTCGGTTCATACCCATCTCGATCGCCTCGAGCTGGGCGGTGATCACCTCTAGTCGCGCCAATTCTGGATTGTCGACCGCCAACAAAGTCGCATCGATCATTGGCTGGTAAGTATCCAGCTCGCTGGCATCGGCGCGTGATTCAATATTGGATACATACTCCGTCATCAGACTGACGACATAGTCGACTTCGTCTTGGCGCTGTTTGACGTTTAGCTCTAACGAAGAGAGGTCCAAGGTAGTCGCATCCGAAGCCCGAGCGGATTTCTCGTATTCTTTTCTCAAGTCGCTCACTTCCGCATTCAAAGCGTTCAGCTCTTTCGAAAGCGGAGCCTTACTCGAGGAAATCTCTTCCCTAAGCGATGCGAGTTCCTTGAGCGAATCGTCAAGGGATTCCTGAACCGAGCCTACCGCCGAATCGAGACTCCTTTGAGCCGATAGAGTCGCCCCGGTGGCGACGAGAAAAATAGCTGCTGCAATAAATGAAAACTTCATGGTCGTCTGGCCCTATTTAATGACTACAGGCAGGCGGATAAATTCTGCTTCGGCAGTGCCTTGATAAATGTCGAAAAGATCGCCAATCGCAGCGGAGCTCTCTGGGGTCTCCTTCCACTCCCACTCCTCCGTTCCCGGATAACCGACGCCGGCATATTGCCCCGTCTTGTCTCTGAAAAATGCTCCTCCCAGGCCGAAGTATAAGATATCGACCTCAGCGGGGCCGCTCGCTAGGTCCTGAATTTTAGAAACAACTTGCACCCCACCGTTGAACTTGTCGGCTTGGCTGAGCAGCACTACTATGGTTTGAAGCCGTTGTGAAACTGAAAGACGAGAGTCGACCCCTGGCTTCGGTATCCGGTTGTAGGATACGCTAACTTCTTCCTGTAGTGGAGGCGGAAACTTCTTATGCAACTCGCTAATTCTGATTTCGAGCTTCGCCACTTGGGCGCCCAGAAATGTCATAGCTTCGATGTATTCCTCTCTCTCCGCTACCAAAGCGCTTCGTTTTACGTCGGCTTCGGAAAAGGCGGCCTTTGCTAGATCGATGCGCTCGGTCAGCGTTTGCTTTTCCTGCTTTAGGAGAGCGATCATGTCCGCGATGATTTCGCGCTCTGCTCCCCAGTCGCTGCGCTCCTGCGAAATGAGTTTCTCAACCGCCACCCATTCTCCGACTAAGCTTCGGGCCTCATCGAGATCAGGCGCAGCGTGGGAACAAATGGACGTTAACGAGAGAAGGCCGACAATTGTGGCGGCCTTGATCCGTAGGGTTTTACTTTTTTGCACGACATGAGATAGCCAGATTTGCGCCAACAGCAATCCTCCTAGTATGAATCATGTTCATCCAATGCGAGAAACGGCCGCATTGCGTGAATGAAAGCATCTTTGATTTATTTAACGCGCTCTAAATTACTGAGCAGCCTTTGAGCTCTCCGACGTATCCTCGCTTAATCCGCTTTTCTTTTGTCCGCACCAGTCCAAAAGGGCCTGGGCGATCTCCTGCGGTTTCACAGGCTTGGTCAAATAGTCGTCCATGCCGATGTCCAGACACTTTTGGCGATCTTCTTCAAGAGCGCTGGCGGTCATCGCAACAATTGTAGTACGCGTGCCGTTTTTCTCTCGCTTGCGAATTTCTCTAGTCGCTTCGAATCCGTCCATTTCAGGCATCTGGCAATCCATGAACACCAGATCGTAGTTACGATTGGCCGTCATATCGAGTGCTTCCACTCCATTGACCGCAATATCAGCTTGGAATCCAAGCCTTCGCAAAATCATCCTAGCGATCCCTTGATTCAAGGGATGGTCGTCAACGATCAAAAGGCGAAGTGATGGGTCGAGCTCCGGCAAGCTGACCCTTTCGTTTCTCGCTCGGATTTGAGCTGTCAGCGCTGCCTGAGGGTCGACAGCCTGCAGAATCGCTCTTTCCAGCTCGGATCGTCGGATCGGCTTTCGCAGCTGGATGCGCTCGCTATGCTTCCCATTCGGAAAGCTTGACCGCTGACTCATAGGAATCGCGTGTATGAGCGGAAGACCCTTCGGCTCGAAGGAGCCTAATCGGTTGCTTGCCTTTGACTTGTATCCACCAATTCGATACCCATCGTCGTACAGGCAAAAATGATAAGGCGCATCACGTCTTTCCGCCTCCGCGATCGCCTCGTCAGCACGCTCTTGAGCATCCACCACCGTGGCCTTGACGTCAAGGGACGCGAACAGTTCGTCGTATTGAACAAGTTCGGCCGTATGGTTTACCAGCACGAGAGCGCGAATTTCCTCTTTCGGTGCTTCAGAAACCTCCTCGTCTTTCTCGGGTAGTTTAAATCTTAGAGCAAATGAGAACTCGCTTCCCTTGTCGCGTTCACTCTCCAGCAGGATCTGCCCACCCATGGCCCTGGCAATCTGCTGCGAAATGCTAAGACCTAAGCCGGTGCCGCCATACTTGCGGGCAACGGCTCCTTCCGCCTGCGAGAATGGCTTGAACAGTCGCTTCTGCTGCTCCTCGTCAATCCCGACCCCGGTATCGCGAACCGAAAAGCGCAAAACGGCCTCTGAAGAACTAGTGTTCATCAGCGTCACTCGCAGCCGAACCGTCCCATTCGCGGTGAATTTAAGAGCGTTGCCGACCAGGTTTAACAGCACCTGACGCAATCGCGATGGATCTCCGATCAGCTTCGAGGGCACCTGGCTCTCGGCAAAGCCAGTGAGCTCGATCAACTTCTCGTCAGCCTTCGCTCCGAGCAAATCGACTGTATCCTCCAACACACTTCTTGGATCGAATTCTATCGCATCCAGAATCATCTTCCCCGCCTCGAGCTTCGAAAGGTCGAGAATATTGTTTATCAATCCCAGTAAGGCTTCGCCGCTATTTCTTATCGTATCGACGTACTCTCTCTGCTCTTCCCCGAGCTCGGTATGGCCAAGCAATTCCGCCATGCCCACCACGCCGTTCATCGGAGTGCGAATCTCGTGGCTCATATTCGCCAGAAACTCAGATCGAATCGCGGCGGCCTTTTCAGCAGCTTCTCGGGCCTTAGAAAGTTCCCTGGCCTGAGCTCTCAGCAAATCCGCCTGGTCCTCCGCCTGCCTTTTGGCCGCTTCCAGATCCGTAGCGTATTTCCTCAACTCGACCTGCGCCTTCTCCAGATGATTCGCCCGCTCTTCCAACAGCTCGTAAAGTCGCGCGTTTTCAATCACCAGCGGATCGAATCCCGCCTCGTCAAAAGGCTCTTCGTCCGCGAGCTCCCATTGCGAAATCGTTACGCGACGCTCCATGTCAAAGGTCTTCTTGAGCAAGTTAAATTGCTTATGATGCCTCGAGGACACGTACGACAGACAAAGATTCAGCGGGCAGGAAATGAATGGATTGCCGGTTATGTCCTGCAAATCCTTGTACGCGTCGAGCAGGAACAGATCATGCCACGTGTAGGAATCTCCTCGATCCGCCTGCTCCACTTCAAGCTTTTCGGCAAATCCGTTTCGCACGAACAAATCAACCACCCGCCCCAGGTCATCCAAATCCCCCTTTTCCTCAAACCAGTAGTCGTGCCGATCAAGATACTGAACGATATCCTTACCGATATCGCGCATTATCGCTCCTTGAGCGAACGCGTTGTACTTAGCCAGGATTTTCCCAACGGCGACAAGCGTAGCCTCAAACAAGGCTTTATCAAAGCTGTTCATAGAAGAAGAGTGAGTGACAGGCACCACTATCGCTTCTTTTCCTATGATTTCAATTCAGCTCTCAGTTTTGCCGAACTTCCAGCTTGCTGATGCCTTTGCAGAGAGGATCGCAGTCGCATCTTCTAGTTGCCTTTCTCGATCGGAGTGATCTTGGAGCCCTCTAGCGAAAGGTTGTACATGAGACCTTTGTTTCCGAAAACGAAAGCGACGACGGGCTCGTTGATCGTTTTCGAGTCGATTTCTCCGCCTGCGCCAATGTTCGCGATCGCGACACTTCCATCGACGCCCACTTCCCATCCGTCGCTGCCGCGAAACCTCTCCAAAGCGTCTTCGTCGAGAAAGAGGATAACTTGCCGACGACTTTGCACGCCGATCTGAAACCCAATCGATGCGCTTGCGGTGCTGTAGTAGTCAACCACCTCGCCATTCACGAACAAGGCGCCTTCGCCGTATTCGCCGCCCACTCCTAGTCCCGCCTTCCCAACCGTCGGAAATACGAGCATCCCCGCCGCCTCGCTAGCCAATCTCTTTCCGGCGCTCGTATATTCGTGAAACTCCTCGATCGCCTCCTCGATACGGGCGTCGAGAACGCGCTTGGGAGCCGCGTGCGAATAGCTGACTCCGATAGAGAGGAATGCAAGACAGGCAAAATACGTTTTCTTCATAGTCTAGATGGTTTTCTGCGGTGGAAATCTCGAGGACAGCGAAGTCAGCAGTTTGCTCCATAAGCTCTGACTAAGCCCTAGCAGCCTCCACCCAATTTCGAATTTTCTCCTCGAGCACGAATAGCGTCACCGGCCCGTCTTTTAAGACCTCATCATGAAAAGCGGCCAAATCAAAGGCGTCGCCGAGCTCGCCTTTCGCCCATTCACGCAGTTCGAGGATTTTCAACATGCCGATCATGTAGGCAGTCGCTTGTCCAGGATAGACGATGTAGCGTTCGATAGCCTTCACCGCATCAAGCTCGGGATTCGGCGTGTTCTCGACAAGATACTCGATCGCCTGCTCCCTCGTCCATTTTTTCGCATGTAGTCCTGTATCCACTACGAGCCGACAGGCCCGCCAGAGTTCCATCGATAGTCTGCCGAAATCGCTGTACGGATCTTCATAAAACCCCATTTCCTTCGGCAGGTATTCAGAGTACAAGCCCCACCCTTCCGTGTAGGCGACCGAGCCAATGTAGCGTTGAAAGTCAGGCACACCTTTTAGCTCGGTTTGAATCGCCCGCTGCATATGGTGCCCGGGAATCCCTTCGTGATAAGCAAGCGCCTCCATCTGGTAGGTCGGCATCGCGTTCATATCGAAGAGATTCGCGTAATACCTTCCCGGCCGCGAACCATCCCCCGCAGGTCGCTGGTAGAAGGCCTTTCCCGCGGAACGCTCCCGAAACGCCTCCACACGCTTCACCTCGATATCCGCCTTTGGCAGCATTCCAAATACCTCCGGCAAGCGCTCACGCATCGTATCGATCAATGCAGTCGCTCGGTCCAAATACGCCTTTCTCCCCTCGTCCGTATCCTCGTAGTAAAACTGAGGGTCCGTTCGCATAAACTCGAAAAACGCCTGCAAGTCGCCCTCGAACCCAACCACCTCCATAATGGATGTCATTTCCGAGTGGATACGCTTCACATGTTTCAGCCCGAGGGAGTGAATCTCCTCCGCCGACATGCTAGTCGAAGTGTAGTACTTCAGGCGATTCCGATAGTAGGCCGCTCCATCCGGAAGCTTCCAAACCCCGTCCAACTCAGGAGCAATTGCCTGCTGATGCTCGAGCTCTTGAATCAACTCCTCGAATCCCATGGCAACTGACTGCAGCAAAGCCGTCTCCGCATTCGCGAGCAGCCGAGTCTCTTCGGCTTCGCCAAGCTCAAGCTTCGCTACTTTCATACCAAAATCTGCAAGCAAGGTCGAAGCTTTCTCCGACTCTTCGAAAGGGGTCCCCTTAAGAACGTTTCGGGAGGTCTCGATCATCTGCGAGTAGGACCACCGCGGTGGAAAGATTCCCTTCTTCTCTCGGATTTTAAGTTGAGCGACAACTTGCCTCATCAAGGGCTTCACGCCCTCCAAACGATCGATATACGCTTCAGCGTCCTGAACAGTATCAATCCGATGCGCATTTATGAGAAAAGCCGGCACCCGCGTATGCCAGCCCCGAAACTGATGCATGACATAAGCGTGATGGCGAAACGGATACGCATCCAAGGACAAGTCCAGTTTCAATTCGAACAAGCGCAAGCGCAGCTTCTCGGCTTCGCTTAATTTCGCTCGGTCAAACCCTGCCAACTCTTCTTTACGGACCAGATCAATTTCATAGTCCTCAAGGCTGGCGGCCTCGCTGATGTCATTCCACTTGTCGTAGTCGGTCTTGATCCCCCGATAGGTTTGCGACATCGGGGAACGACTCAGGTCCTCCTGGTAAGTCCTGCTAAAAAACGAATCCAGACGCTCGGACTCGCTTTCGACTCCGCCGAGCCCTACCGCCAGACTCGAAAAAATGACGGCGAAGACTTTTCGAAAAGGAAGAAAGGAACTGACCGCTAACATGAGACGCATAGTCGACGCCACACCTCGATATCTGTCAAATCTCCGTCGCTCTAAATGCTTGTTATGATCAATCCTGTGGGAATCTCAGGCTCGGTCGCATCATTGCCCATCGGCATGATTTCGCCCTGCAGGCTGACATTCGTAAAGATCGCTTCCGCTGGACCATTTGCTGACCCTCCCGCCACTGTGAAGCCAAGAAATACGGCTGAGCCCAGATCAAGCTCGTCCTCGTGAAGAAGGATCCAACTCGAATCGCTATCTACTCGAGAGAAGTAGGTTATCCGTGTACCTGTTTTGTCGATACGTAACCATGAATCTTCGGTCGATTCCATCAGGGGAGCGGATACATTCGTCGTTCCTCCCTTGGACTCACGTGTTCTCACCTCAAGCTTGCCAGCTCCATTTTGCAGCAAAGAGACATGGGCGGACTTGCCGTACAGAGCCGAGCGGAGCATCAAGCCTGCGACTGACTCATTGGAGCTCGCCTGCAAATCACTAACTTTTGCCGCAATCGAAAGGTCGCCTTCCGCCCTCAAATAGTAATAGCGGTGCGTATCCGAACTTCCGGATATTTGGCCACTCTCGTTTTCGAGATAGAAAGCATCACTCACTAAATCGTATCCAGCTGCATCGTCATTCGACGAGCCACTTGAAGATAAAGTCCGCAATTCGGAAACGAAAACGGCATCCGCTGGAGCCGATCCCACGGAGATCGATTCCTCAACGGTTACGACCTCTTCTCTTCCGACAATATCCGCGATAGCCGACAAGGTATAGACGCCCGACTCCGGCACGTCGAAGCTCGAGGCAAAGGGAGCGCTCGAAACTTCTTCGACAAGCTCTCCGTTTACGAAATAGCTTACGGCCGAGACGAGCTCAAGGTCCGATACGATCGATCGAAGCGTGAAAGGCTCACCCGCCCTCGCTCCAGCGCTAATCGTCTCGATCGCCATCTCCAGCGTCGGGAATACGAAGGAATTTACTACAATCGCAAATTCCGAAATCGATACATCCTCCCCGTCCGATACCGAGATGGTGATCTTCGCTTCGCCGGAAGTGTTCAGCTTAGGATTAAGCGAGAGAAAACGGTCCGAACCACTGCCGGAAACGAGAATTCCCGATGCGTCGAGCAAATCAGAATTGTTGCTCGTCACCTCAACCGTGAGCTCTTCCGCAGCTAGTTCGAAGTCGGAAATTGAAAAGGCCAAGGCCTCGCTTGTTTCGTTCTCTTTAATTTGCAGCGATTCCAATGTGCTCACAGTAGGAGCAACGTTGATATACTCGCTAGCCGCGTTCGTGTAACCCGAAAACCCAAACGAATTGAAGGCTCTCACGCGGTAGGTGTAATTGACTCCTTCCGTGACGCTTGTGTCTATATAGTCCTCCGCGTCGGCCGCCACTTGAGCGAGCGACTCGAAATCGCCGCCCTCGATAGAGCGCTCAATTTCAAACCCATCCTCATTGTCCGAATTATCGCTCCAATTGAGCGCTACTTCATCGGCTTCTACACAGGAGATAGCGGTCGCGAAGGCTAGAGAGCAGAGGAAGCTGCTAAGCGTCCTGCCGAAAATTGTGGTACCTCGAGTCTTGCATTTCATACCCTCGCTTTTCGGGCTGCAAAAGCCCCGCTGGACTCCTTGGTTGAAAAATGAAGCATCTACCCAAACTTTGCTGGGGAGCTTTTGGAAAAAGCAGCCGAAACACTACGGATACGGCCCTTGGACGCAGATACTCGTTCCCCTGCGAGTAGAACTCACTACCCCTTTTCAGAGCGCATCCGCCAGTTTCCTTATAGTGTTTTCCGTATCCTCCCAGCCAATACAGGCATCCGTTATAGACTGCCCGAATCTACGAGCGCCTCCAACTTCCGCATCTTGCCGTCCCTCAACGAGATGACTCTCCAGCATGATCCCAGCGATGCCTCTCTGCCCCGCTTTCCACTGTCGCAAAACCTCATTCACTACGCTCGGTTGCCTTCGAAATTCCTTGTTCGAGTTTCCATGCGAGCAGTCGACCACTACCGGTCGCTCGATTCCAAGATCCCTACCCTGAGTCACGACCTCATTGACACTGGCTTCAGTATAGTTCGGACCCTGAGATCCCCCGCGAAGAATTATATGCCCTCCTAAATTTCCCCTCGTTTCCAGCAGACAGGGGGCACCGTCAAGATTCTGCCCGTAGAAGGAATGTGGGGAACGAACGGATTTTACCGCATTGATGGCAGAGGCGGAATTACCGTCCATTCCGTTTTTAAGGCCTATCGGGAGCGACAGACGACTCGCCAATTCCCGATGAATTTGGCTCTCCACAGTGCGAGACCCTATCGAGCCGTAAGCCATACAGTCTTCCAAATACGGAGCCAACATCGGATTCAAGAATTCAGTCGCGCAAGCTACCCCCGATTCATTGAGCCTGACCGCGAGCCTCCGCGCGATGCTCAAACCACCGCTTGGTCCACTCTCGCCACCGGTCAAGGGATCGTACAGCATCCCCTTCCATCCTACCACGCTGCGAGGCTTCTCGAAATAGGTGCGCATCACCAGCACGACGCGATTTTCAAGCTCTTCGGACAATCGCCGCAGACGTTCCGCGTAGACGAGTGCAGAATTCACGTCGTCGATCGAACAAGGGCCGCACACCACCAACATCCGCTCGGAGTCTACACCACCCAATATATCGCTTATTTGCTCCCTCGCCATAGCCACTCTCCGCTGGCCCTTGGGAGACAAAGGAATATCCCGCCTCAGCTTGCTTGGGGCCTGGATAACTGTTGTCGACGTGGACACATCGGCAGATTCGTTCAAAATGGACTGTGGCACGGAAAGCGTACTGCTATTCATGGGTTGTTCGGGCTAGAGGAATGTCAGGGAGTGATTCTAAAAATGCAAAAAGCCCTGGAATTCTCGTCGAATGCCAGGGCTTTTTGCGGATTGATCGGTTCTATCTAAGCAACGTCAATCACTCCCCTGGGCTGGTCCAGAAGTAATAAAACCAAAAAGCGTAAGTAGAGAGGTTTCTCATTTAGGGCGAAAACTTAGAAAGCGTAACGCCCTAGGTCAAGAGCTAAGGCATGAGTAAATCGCTCGAATAAAGCCTGATACGTATTAGAATTACAGATACAAATAACCCCCATTAGCATTCTTCGAATGCTTCCGACTTCATCCTTATCTTCGCCTTCACCTCGGTCACATCCTTTTTCGCCAAGGGTGCCAGCCTTGCCTTCTCCGGAAAACGCCCGCCCGCGTATTGCTTTTCACCATACGACTAGAAAGCGAGACCTAAGGCCTGTCTCCATCCGCCTGGGCAGGATCGGATTAGGCTCCATATAGATCGAATTCGAGTCCGTATAGGACCCGACATCGTGTTGGTTTCGATATATGAGACTCTAGGTTTTGAGATATAAAGTATGGCTTTAGAAATTGTGCGTAAGCCTTGGGCGTAATAATTCTTCATATACTCGAACTACAGCCCGCCAACACCCGATTTCCCTCTGATAGCGGCGTTTTTTCATTGAAAGATTAAGCACCCAATCCTTCGTTCCTTGTTCCGAAGCGGGCGTCCTCGCTTCGGGCATTCAATAAACCCTTCCTCTATTAAAATATGAGCGATAACTCTACCACTAGCACTATTATTGGCGACGCTTTGCCAAATCTCCCATGGGAAGACCGTCCGGCCGGCTGCGGCGACCCCGTTTGGCGCTACAGCCAAAACCCGATCATCGGATGGAACCCTATCCCCAGCGGAGCGAGGGCTTACAACAGCGCAGTGGTACCCTATGGCGACGCTTTCGTGGGCGTCTTTCGTATCGACAGCAAAAGCGGCCGCGCCGGGCTACACTTCGGCACCAGTCCAGACGCTCTAAACTGGACCCTCGAGGACAAGCTCATCGATTGGGTCGACGAAGACGGAAATCCAAATCCGAATTCCTACGCCTACGACCCACGCGTCGTCAAAATCGAGGACACCTACTACATCACCTGGTGTGACGATCTCAAGGGAGCCTCCATCGGCATGGGCTACACGAAAGACTTCAAGACATTCGTGAAAGCGGAAAACCCGCTCATGCCATTCAATCGCAACGGTGTTCTCTTTCCGCGCAAGATTGGCGGCGAATACGTGCTTCTCAGCCGTCCAAGCGACAGCGCTCATACCCCATTCGGCGACATCTTCCTTAGCCATTCCCCAGACATGACCTACTGGGGCAAGCATCGTCACGTCATGAGCTCGGGAGGTTCAGGCTGGTGGCAAGGCACGAAGATCGGCGCAGGGCCCATACCAATAGAAACGAAGGAAGGCTGGCTTCTCTTCTACCACGGCGTGTCCGGCACATGCAACGGCTTCGTCTACAGCATCGGCGCCGCCTTGCTCGACCTCGAAGACCCATCCAAAGTTCTCTACCGCACACGCGGATACCTGCTCACTCCAGAGAAGAGCTACGAAACCGCTGGATTCGTGCCTAACGTAGCTTTCCCTTGCGCGACGATGTTCGACGCTCCAAGCGGCAAAATCGCCATATACTACGGTGCGGCAGACACCTACTCCGCCGTCGCCTACACGCAAGTCGACGAACTGATCGCGTTCATCAAGAACGATTCCGAAGTCTAAAACGGAGCCCAAACAGCTTTCTTCGAAGCGCCGGCGCTTTCCAAAGCCCGGCGCTTTTTCGTGCCGAATTTCCTAGCGGCTCACCGAAATTCGTAAAAGAAAGGCTAAATAACGAAGGGACGCCCCAGTGCGTTTAGTTGCCTTAGCACCCGTGTCGATGGGTAACTTACCCTACGTCATGCCGTAGAGAGAACTCTTTACCCCAAAACCCGGCCGACGACCCAACAGCTTCAACCAAACCCGACCATGACACTCAAAACTCGAATTCTGTTATTGAATTTGGTCATCGCCTTTTTCGCTCTCGTTTTAGCGAGCGTTCTTTTCATCGACCATTCTCGAGGAGCAAGGGAGCTCAGAAACTTCAGCAAAGTCGGTGAACTCCTGCTGGTCCTCATTCGCACGTCCGAGTCGTTCGCCGAAGAAAGCGCTGCTACTTGGGCAGCTAGCCCAAGCTTCGAAGAATTTAGCGAGGAAGGCGCGGAACGCTTCGCAAACACGGTCGAGACGACGGATGCACTTTTTGCCCAGTTCGAGGCGATCGTCGTCGATATGGACCTGTCGCTCCACACCCCTCGCTTCCAAGACCTCGTTAAGAACCGCATCAATTTTCACGATCGGGTAGATTCAATTCGAGAAGGCCTAACATCCGGCCGCGTCGAGGCGTGGCCCTCCGTGCAGGCTTACGTCGAGCAAATCAAGTGGCTTGTAGGACTGATCCCTCAACTGGCCATCGAGGCGAAGGACGCGGAACTGGTGCGAAAGATTTTGGTCGCTGATTCCACCATGCAACTTCGTCTCCTCGTCGAGAGAAACACTGGTACGGTCGTCCATAATTTTAAGTTCGGCGAAGTTTCACACGACGTCTACTACGCATCCCGCCAATACCTTCCCCAAGCTCAGTCCCTGATTACCAGTCTGTTAGCCAATGCCTCAGACGAAGGTGTGCATTTGATTCGCAACAAACTGCTCAACTCAGACTGGGAACAGCTCAATATCGCCAACACAGTCATAATTGACGCCGGTCCAATCAATGTAGGTACCGATTCCCCACACACATTCGACCAAAGCCTCGCGACCACAACGAACGACTCTCGTGAAGTCGTTCTCGCCGGAATCGCAGCCTTGAAGGATTTCATTCTCCAAGACATCGAAACCCATATCGAGGAGCGGCTCGCTCGCGCCAATTGGCACCAGTGGCAGGCGATCGTTCTTGGCCTCCTCTGCATAGCGGCCTGCCTCGGTAGCGGCTTCTACCTCGCAAAAAACCTAACCCTATCCATCAGCGGCATCTCAAATTCACTGCGCGACAAGGCGCACGAAGGGCTGCGACGCTCAAGCCAGGTCTCGAACGCCAGCCAAAGCCTAGCCGACGGCGGATCCCGCCAAGCGTCTTCCATCCAGGAAATCAGCGCCACAATGGAGGAGATGAAGTCCATTTCCGAAGCGAATGCAGAACTTGTATTCAACGCCCAGCAAGTCGCCGCGGAGACGGATAAAACCGCAAAGCTCGGCGCCGCCTCCATGCAGGAAATGGGCAAAGCCATGAAATCCATCGAGGAATCCAGCGTCCAAATCTCCAACATCGCCAAGGAAATAGAAGAGATCGCATTCCAGACGAATATACTCGCCCTTAACGCCGCCGTCGAAGCCGCCCGCGCCGGAGAGGCCGGATCCGGCTTCGCTATCGTAGCCGACGAGGTTCGCTCCCTCGCCCAAAAAAGCGCCGCATCCGCGAGTTCCACCCGCGAAAAAATCGAATTCTCTAACAGCAGCGTAACCAAAGGCACCCGCATTTCCAAAGAAGTACATAGCCAACTCGACTTGATCCTAAGCCAATCCAGCAAGTTCAACGCCTCCCTAGATCAAGTTGCCGAGTCCTCTCGCCAGCAAAGCGATAGCATCGGTCAGGTCACTAAATCCATTGCCGAAATCGACTGCGTCACCCAAGAGACTGCAGCTAACTCAGAGGAAACCGCCAGCGCCGCTCGGGAAATGGAACGCCAGTCAGAAGCAATTCTCACCCAACTCAGCGCTCTCGAACGCATCGTCAAAGGCAAAAAGGCAAAGCTTTCCTCACCAGCCCCGACTCCCACCACGAATTCCGCTCAAAAACCCCTTCCACGCCCCGACGTCAGCAAACAGCTCGCAAAAGCTTGAAGGCCTTTGCCTAGATGAGGCTACTCCTTGCCGCTAGTCACCAAAACTTCAATACGGCTTAGCGAAATAGATATTTCCTTGTACAGCTCCGGCACCGAGTCGTCCCACGTATCATCGAGGTAATTACGGGCCACGATTCCCCCTGTCGTCTCCGGATTGATACGAAAACCAACGATACTACCTTCCATTGCCTCGGAGCGCTCGATAGCTCGCGTGCGATAGTTTTTTTCGTATCCAATATCAAATTCATTGAGCGAAATCGTCAGCTCGATCCACGAATCAAAATCGGTTTCCGCGTCAAATTCTAGATAGCGCGTCGCGGTAAGGCTCTCAGATTTCTGATCATTGTACCCTTCCCCTAAAAATGTGAGACTCAAGCACGCCACTCCTTTGTCCAAGCCGGAGATCTCCTCCTCGGCCAGATAAGGACCATAATGACTCGCGAGCTGTTCCTCGTCCGGAATGGTAGAGTCCTCAGTATGAATCTTTATCCAAAGCGTCACCCATTGCATATCCCCAATCCGCAAAGGATTGTCCAAGAATACCGGTTCTATTCCGTTCGCATGCTGCTGGCCCCAGTTACTCATTTTCCTGACGAGTATCGTTCGAAAAACCTGTCGCTCCTCGCACTCTTCGTCCAAAACCAGCGAGCTCTCATCCACCGCGTAGAGCTCTGTTTCGCGGGCCGTAAGCGGAAACTGCTCCGGGTGGGCGACGATGTGACTCCAGCCATTCGCCGGTCCTGAATCAGCGTCATAGATCGTCACGATCCCTGCCTTGCCCTCGTTTCTGTCGTGGTCGCAATCGTCGGCGAAAGCGAAGGTGGAAAGCCCGAGTCCCAACAAGGCGATAAAACGAAGACAATTCATGGCCTCAAGCCAGCCTATTCCACCCAGGAATGGCAAGATATAGTAGTCGCGCATTTTGCCGCTCCCAAGGTTGATTATCAGAGTCTCATCGCCAATCTTACGAAGATCATGAATCTCTCACTCAGAAACACAGCCCTCTTCTCAGGCTTTTTAATCTCCTTACTCATGTCCAGCGCTCAAGCGGAAACCACACTTCCATCTACGTCGCCAAACATTCAATACACCGGCCGAACCGCAATCGATGGCGACTCAACACGACTCGCCTTTCCGGGCTCAATGGTAGAAATTGCATTCAGCGGGCCATCGCTCACCCTGAACGGTTCGGTGGACGGATCGGCCAGTCACCTAAACGCCTCAATCGACGGCGTCGATCTGCCTCGCGTCGATCTCGAGTCGGGACAATTCAACTACACCTTCAAACACTACCTAGACCCCGCCCAGCCGCATGCCTTGCGGCTTGTTCGAAGAAACGAGAGCTGGAATGGCGTATTGAAAATTGACTCGATCACTCTGGCTGACGAAGGGGAGCTTCTCGCCCCACCAACTCGGCCGAGCCGCTCAATTCTCTGTATCGGCGATTCAATTACTTGTGGAGAAAAGTCGGACCTGATCCCGCCAGAAACTATTGGCCTGCACACTTGGAACGCGGAACGCTCCTACGGCTGGATGCTCGCCAAAGACTTCGACGCCCAAATCCACCTCGTCAGCTGCGGAGGGCGCGGGCTCATTCGTGATTGGCAAGGACTGTCGGAAGCCCCCACCGCGCCCGTCTTTTTCGAACGTGCCCTACCCGACGACAGCACCAGCGTCTGGGATCATCAGAGCTACCAGCCGGACTTGATTACCATTTGCCTCGGAACAAACGACTTCAGCCAAGGCATTCCCGAAAAGGAAGCCTTCGTTTCCGCCTACATCAAATTCGTGGCTCGCATCCACGAGTTACACCCAGAAGCGAGAGTCCTCCTCATATCCGGGCCATGGTTCGGCGAAGGTGACCCTAAAAAAGAAGCCCTAAACGCGTACATCAACGAGACTGTCGATCACTTCAACGAGCTCGGCCAGAGCTTCGCCCGCGCCCACTTCTTCACCGCCACCTATCCCGGCAGCGAGCTCGACGCTCACCCTAATGCCCTCCAGCACCGAGCGATGGCAACTGACATTGGCCAGACCATAGTCGACTGGCTCAAGTGGTAATTCGTTTCGACATAAAAAATGACCGTCCCTTTAAAGACGGCCATTTTCGTTAAATAAGTGAAGGCGCTCTCCTATTTGACTGGCAAAATCTTACCGTCCTCGTCGTAGAAGATCTCCTTGACCTTCACGTTGCGCAGATGATTCACCCCATTGGAAATCTCGCAATCGTGGTGGAAGAGGTACCACTTGCCCTTGAACTCCAAGATAGAGTGGTGAGTCGTCCAGCCGAGAACCGGCTCGAGAATGCGGCCGCCGTAGGTGAATGGGCCGTACGGATTATCGCCGATCGCGTAGCAAAGGTAGTGCGTGTCGCCCGTTGAGTAGGAAAAGTAGTACTTGCCTTCGTGCTTGTGCATCCAGGCTGCCTCGAAAAAGCGACGGTCATGGTCGCTGGCCTTCAGAAGCTCTCCGTCTTCGTCGACTATCTGGATCTCGCGCGGCTTTTCCGCGAACTCCTTCATGTCCTCGGTCAACTTGCTGACGACCGGCAGGAGAGCAGGCGCGTCTCCTTCCGGCTCCTTGCCATTCGGATCGTAAGTCTCTCCCTGCCAATTCTGCAACTGGCCGCCCCAAATACCGCCAAAGTACATGTACGCCTCGTCGTCATCGTCAACGAAGGTCGCCGGATCGATGCTGAAGCTCCCCTTCATCGGCTGAGGCTCAGCCGTGAATGGTCCTTCCGGACGATCGCCCACCGCTACGCCAATGCGGAATATGCCATCCGCGGCGCGAGCTGGGAAGTAAAGGTAGTACTTGCCGTTTTTCGTAGCCGCATCAGGCGCCCAAAGCTGTTTGCTCACCCACGGAATGTCCTTCATATCCAGGGCTACGCCGTGGTCGGTGACATCGCCGCCGATCTCATCAAGCGAGAAAACATGGTAATCCACCATATCGTATTGATCGCCATTGTCATTAGTCGGCTGATCGGTCTCGCGGTCGTGAGACGGATAAATGTAAACCTTGCCATCGAAGACGTGAGCGGACGGGTCGGCTGTGTACGTATGAGTTATGAGGGGTTTGTCTGACATGTGATTTCTAGCGTTCGGCGTCTGTATACTCCTTAAAGAAACGGGCTTTGTAGCCCCACCTAAAACAGTGGCAAGCGTCAATCGAGCTGCACGTTGATACAATCAGATTGCCATCTGCGACCTTTGTTTTTGCTCTCGCTATAGGTCCCCAAACGCCCCCTCCGGTCAGGTTTCCCCGAAAAACACACGTGAAAAGCAAGTCACTATACCGCGCGATTATCGTTCTTCTTATCGTTTCGACCCTCACCTGCAATCTCGTCATGATCACCTTCTTGACGCGTTTCTTCTACGGCGATCTCAAAGTGGAGAATCCCGCCACCCTATTCCGCGTCGTCAGCTCGCTCGGCACCTCGGGGCAATTGAGCTACCCGGACTACCAGGCGATCGACCAACGAGTCGACGCCATCGACCTGCTCGGTGCGGTCATGCCCAAACGGGGCGAATCAGCCTTTATCGGAGACGAGGTCTATTGGCTGGACGTCGCCTGGGCGACTGGCTCCTTTCCGTCCCTCATCGGCAGCGACGGTCTCCAGGGCGGACGCTTTTTCAATGCTCAGGATGACCGAACAGACGCGGGGAAGGTCGCCCTCGTAAACCAAACAACTTGGAACAAGTTCCGACCCAACCAGCCATTCGACTTCGGGCAGCAAGTCTACATCAAGGGAACAGCATTCGAAATTGTCGGCGTGGTCGAAAACAGTTTCCCCTATCTTGATTCCCTTGCGGAGATCGAAGTTTGGCTGCCCGCGCGCCAAAACCCGGACGCCTGGGAGTACGAGATCGACGACTACCAGGAGTACCAACTTCTCGCCCGAGCAGATCCGGCCCAGCAAGTCGTAGCCAACCACCAAATTAACGTAGCCCTCGAAGACCTAGACGAACGGCTCGGATATACCTACACCGCTGAGCTGCTCAATGAATCCGAATTTCGAATACGCCTAAACTCCGGAATGCACCGCCTCTTCGTCGCTTTGCTGGCCGTTACCGCCCTGCTCTTTGTTCTAGGAATCGTCAATCAACTCCTAATGCTGGTCACCCGCAGCGTCGCAATCGGAGCAGACCTCAAGATCATGGTCGCGCTCGGAGCCAAGTCCAAACACGTGCTCTCTCGATTTGCCCGAGGCTTCGCCGTCGTTCTCTTCGTCGCCATTCTGGCCGTGGCAGCCTGTTCGATCGCTATTCTCCAGCTCTACAATTCAACCTGGGGAGGCAACTACGGAGCAATTCCCCTCGCCCGACTCCTCGAGCCCGTTCCTCTCGCGTTGATGTGCGGCATGACGCTCTTGCTGATCGTCCTGCACGTCGGCTTCCCATTATTCATGTACCTGTTTCGTGGCGAAAGCCTCGTGGTTCGAGATCGAGCTGCGGGCTCACGATTCTCAATGAAGCATAAGCTCTCGCTTGCGGGAGTGACACTGCAGATCGGCATCGTCGCAGTCACCGTTCTTGGCAGCGGAGCCTTTCTCCAGTCCCTACGCAAGGAAGGCTCCGTCAAGGCAGGCCCATTTAACTCACAACTAGTCTTGGTCGAGATCGCTCTCGCGTCCAAAAACGTCGAATACGGTCCCCAATTCCGAGCCCGAATCGAAGCCATCAAAGCCGGACTCTTCGATCTGGGAGGCGTCGACGCCGCCGGCATGAGCGACGCCCTTCCCCTCCATCGCGGTGGCTGGGCTCGAGCGCTACGAGAAGGCGAGCCCATTTCAAAAGAACCAGACTGGATCGCCTTCAATTTCGTCACGCCAGACTATTTCGAAACAGTCGGACTGAACTTCGTCAAAGGCCGAAACGCCACTCTCGACGAAGCCGTCGGCTGGCCGCACAAAAACTTCGTCGTAAACCAGGCCTTCGTCGACAAATATTACCCAAGCGAGGAACCGATCGGCCGCAAAATCGCGCCCTGGGAAGGGGATGGCGGCTACAGCCCCATCGTTGGCGTAGTCGAAAACGAGCTCATGTCGCTCGACGGCGACGCGCCGCCCTGCATCTACGTGCCATTCTACCGCGAGCGGGGAATCCTAACTCTGCGCCTGAGCGATCCGTCTCTGCGCTACACGCACCTTGAAGCCATCGAAGAGCGGATCCGCTCCGTGGACGCGGAAGCAATCATCGTAAACATCGATACCGTTGACAGTATCTGGCGAGACGCCCTCGCCTCCTCTCGCCTTGGATTTTACATACTCCTCTTTCTCAGCGGCATAGGACTCGCTCTCTCGATGAGCGGTGCCTTCGGGTACCAAACCTACATGATGATGCTCAGAGAAAGAGAATTCGCCATCAGACACTCGCTTGGCCAGTCGACGCGAGAGATGTACTGGACAGAGGTCAGGCGAGGAATGTGGATGGCCCTCGGAGGACTCGCCCTGGGATTCATCGCCTTTTTTGCCGGCCTCCGCGCATTCGGAGCCTACTTTTTCAACTTGAACATTCCAGTCGCGAGCAGCGGATTCATTGCCCTACTGTTGATCGGCGCCTTTTTATCAGTCCTCTTGCTCGCCAGCTCGGCAGCCACTCGACCAAAACTCGCTTTATTAATGAGAGAGTAAGAGCAGGCTAGCCTTTGTCCGCGCCCAGTGGCATTGTCTCTTTCTCCCAGCCCGCTGATAGCCAAATCCTCATTCAAAAAGGCATTGCTTCGAGGTGCAATTGTGTAAGCATTCCCACCGATCCCTCCTAATGCTCTCCCCATCCTCTAATTCTTCAATTGTCGCGCGCGTTGAAATGCTACTCCTCTGGGGAGTCGTTTCAGTCTTTTGCGGCGGTCTTTGGGGGCAAGCAAGCGATCAAGACGACCTGCAATCCGAGCTCATATCGCTCGAGGAGCTGAAGGACGCCCCAGCTATTATCTCCTCCCGGCTTGAGTCTCAGGTTTTCAACGCTCCGACCGGATCTTTTGTCTTTGACGAGAAAGACATCGCCGATCTCCCAGTCGACTCCATCCCGGAAATGCTACGCTACGCCCCGGGGGTACACATCATTCGTCCAAGCAACGGCATCTGGGGCCTCGGTGTCAGGGGCTTGAATTCGCGCTTCTTTAATAGAGCTCTCTTCACCGTCGACGAACAGAACGTCTACGCTACCATTTTCGCCGGACTCTTCGGCAGTCAGCACGACCTCCTCATGGAAGACGTCGCGTCCGTAGAAGTAGCCTACGGACCCGGCGGAGGGACCTGGGACAACAACGCCGTCAACGGCATGGTAAACGTCCGCATGAAAACGGCGTTCGAGACCGAAGGAAGCCTCCTTCGAGTCAATCTTGGCACTGAGAATCGAGGACTTGCAGCCCGCCTAGGCTGGGCCATCGACGACTCCACCTCCGCCCGCGTCTACATGAAAGCTGGCCAGCGCGATTCGAGCATTACCCGCTTCCCCTACGAAAACGATTGGGACACTGCCCGCGCAGGATTCAGAATAGACCACCGCCCGACTTCGCACGATCTCATTAGCATTTCCGGAGAAGCCTTCTATTCAGATCTTGGATACGCATACAACCTAGCCGATTTCGATACGGGCGACCTCACGTTCATGACGAAAAACGAGCGCTTGAGCGGGGCCAACGCCCAGCTCAAGTGGACGCGCAACGTATCCAACGATAGCTCATACTCCGTCAGGAGCTGGTTCGGCTATTCCGACCTCGATGCAGCCTACGCCGCCTTTGGCATTTGGACTGGCGGCATCGAAGCCAGAGGGAAAATGCAAATCAGCGACCGACACGCCTTCAGCGCCAATATCGGAGCCGCCTACGACGAGGAGCACACATCATCCACAGACGCGTCAGACTTTACAGGCGACGTGCTCAACAGCTTCGTCGCGTATTCAGGTTTTCAGGACGAATGGCAAATCATTCCCGATAAAATGAAATTTTCTTGGGGCATCGACTTTCGCTACGATGACAGGAGCAAAGAAACCACTGTGTCTCCAAATGCCCGGGTCATATACGAGTTGAGCGACCACAGCCGAATCTGGTTCTCCTATTCGCAAGCCAATCGAAATCCACCGGTATCCCTCAGCGTTATCGACAGCCTACGAAGCGGCAAAGCTCTTGATGCTCCGATAAACATTCCCACTCAATCCGGATTGCTCACGGTAGAACACAGCTTAAGCGACGCAAAATCCAACACCTTGCTCGACACCGAAAGACTCGACGCCTTCGAAGCGGGTTATCGAGTCGCCTTCGGCAATGAGAAAGGAAGCTTCACGCTGAACGCCTTCTCATACCAGTACGACGAACTCATCGCTCGCATCGGAGTCAGCCAATCTCTCGAGCTCAGCACTCCCACCCCCTACGTCAAGATCATGGGAGCTTACGAGAACCTCCTGGAAGGCGACGCATACGGCTTCGAAGCCAGCCTAGACTGGAAACTGTCAGAACGGCACAGAGCGCGACTCAATTACTCTCGCTTGTTCGACAGCTTCTCCTCCCTCATCGAAACTGACGACCCATTTATCGCAGCGTCGATCGACTTTTCCATCGAGGAGTTCGACAAAAGCGCTCCGCAACACCTAGCTTCCCTGTACCTATCCTCTGAAATCGCGGATGATTGGAATTTGGATACAGGTTTTCGCTACTCCAGCGGATATGACTTCGCGAAAGGCTACCAGCCAAACATTTTCCAACTCGACACCCGCCTCTCTTGGCAAAAATCGGAGTCGCTTCGACTCTCTCTTGTAGGACGTAATCTTCTAGACCCGAGAACGCAGGAGGCCCGCCTCAAGGACTTCTTTGGTCATTGGACGGAGGTAAAGCGTGAGGTGTACCTGGAAGTAACTGCGCAATTCTAGCTGACAAAAAAAGAATGCGCTTTCCCCACAATAAACTTCTGGCAATCTTCGCGGCCGCGATCCTCGCGTTGCTTGCAATGCCTGGCAAAGTCCAGGCTCAGACGCTCCAAATTGATTCTTCCACCGCTAACTGGATCGAAGGGTTCACCGATTTCGTACGTTGGGCCGAAAGTGGCAAACCCGAGCAGATCACTATTGGAATTGTTTCGTCGCCCGAAGTCGCCCGTTACCTGACCCGCAGGGTAGATTCACGCGAGGGCAACCCAGAGCTGAGAGTCGTGAACATCAATCCAAGCGACTCGTTTGAAGAAATAGATATCCTCTTCGTCGGGAGCGGGCTCAAATCCCAATGGGATGAAATCAATAGAAAATGCGCCCAAAATGAAATCCTCAGCATTTCTGCCCAGGATGGCTTTGTCCAAGCTGGCGGCTGCGTAGAGTTTGTTGTAAGAAAAAACCGACTACGATTCTACATCAATAGAGAGAACCTACGACACTGCGGTATCGAAATAAGCTCAAAGCTGCTAGAGCTCGCTCTTGAGCCCAAGAAATGATCAGCCTAGGAAAGTTAAAGACCGCATTATGCGAGCTGTCGATCTCCTCCAAGGTCGTTGCCATATGCGCCCTCACGAGTTTTGTAACGCTTACCTCCCTGTGCACCATCGCCGTCGTTCGCGACTGGCGCGAATTCAAAGACCGCAAGCTCAGTTCTTTAAGCACCATCTCCGACATAATCGCGAGCAATAGTCAGGCGGCACTTCGTTTTAAGGACCCCAGCACTGCCAACGAACACCTAGCATCACTTCGTCACGAGTCTGACATTCTTCAAGTCGTTCTTTTCGACGAAAACGGCGAGCTCTTCGCGAAATACTCTAAGTCGCAAAAAAGGCCGGCGCTTGCCGCTCCCATGTCAGAAGAAGTCGCATGGAATCAGGATTCCATTCTCTACTCTCGCTTCGTCCGGCTCGGAGAACAACAGGTGGGAGCGCTCGTAATAGAAACGGATACTCGCCCCTTCACCGATCTCGTGTACCGTAGCATACTAGCCAGCGTCACGCTGCTTATAGGAGGGATGGCTATCTCTATCTTTCTGGCCTGGAGAATGCAGCGCTTGATCGCCCAGCCCATCAAGGACCTAGATCTCATCGCAAAAGACGTCAAAAACACAGATGACTACTCGAAAAGGGCCGAAAAGAGATTCAGAGACGAGGTAGGCTCGCTCGTGGATAGCTTCAACTCCATGCTCGATAAGATTAGCGAGCGAGACACCTCTCTTCGCGAGGTGAACATAAACCTAGAAAAACTGGTCGAGCAACGAACTAAGGATCTCAGAATCCAGAACCTCGCCCTGCAGGAAGCCATGGAAACAGCTAACGCTGCTTCGAAAGCCAAAACTGAATTCCTAGCGACCACCAGCCACGAACTACGCACTCCCCTGAATCCAATAATTGGATACGTTGAGAAAATACAACGCGCTCAGCCGAATGGACCCCACTCGAACGACCTGCGATTGATAAAGCAATCCGCCGAACAGCTGCTTCGCCTCATAGAGGATATTCTCGATTTCAGTCGAATTGAAAGCGGAACACTAAAGCTAGAGAACGACCAAATAGATGTGGAGGAACTCTGCGAAAGCGTAGTGAAACTTCTCAGCGAACAGGCTGAACAGAAAGGACTCGATCTAAACTACAGCTTCAACGAGAATCGCGAGCTAGGTATGCCTGAAAAGGATATATCGATCGATGCTGGCCGCTTACGGCAGGTGCTGCTCAACCTTACAAACAACGCCATCAAATTTACCAACGAGGGATCGGTTACCATAAAGTGCTCCCTTAATCATGATCCAAGCGAAAAGGCAGACCTCATCATAGAGGTGATCGACACTGGAATAGGCATCGACTCGCAGGACCAGGACAAGCTCTTCAAACCCTTCTCTCAACTTGATTCGTCATGGACTCGCGAATACGGCGGCATGGGGCTTGGTTTGGCTATTTGCCAACGCATCGTAAAGGCCATGGGCGGGCGCCTCACCTGCTTCTCGGAAATAGGGCGCGGCAGCCGATTTTCAGCGCAAATACCGGTAGAACTGTCCGAACGAATAATCGAATCCACGAAGCAGAGACCTCAAAAATCATTTTCGCTCGTTACCGAGGCAAGAATACTTCTAGTCGAAGACGAGCCGGTTAATCGCGAACTTATGGACTCTCTTTTGTCTAGCTTGGGCCACAAGGTATCCGTCGCAACGAACGGACTAGAGGCAGTCGAATGCGCGAGCGAGACGATATTCGACTTCATCCTTCTGGATATCAGTATGCCAAAGCTCGATGGATTTGGCGCCGCCAAACGAGTCCGAGCCCTGCAGAATCAAAACGCTAACACGCCTATTGTTGCAATGACAGCGCACGTCACATCCGAGGATAAAGACAGCTGCTTCCAGGCCGGAATGAACGACTACCTATCCAAGCCCATTTCATTCACAAAACTAAAGGGCGTGCTGGCAAAATGGCTTGAGCGCAAAGCGGTCAACCAACAAGCAGGAGATTAGCCTTTCAAGCCAACGCCAAGGCCACCTGTCTAATCCAATACGATTGTAGGTTAAAAAAACTACATTGTGATGAGATTTCCATTTTGGTCAAAAATGGTGGACCTACCACAAGCCGCGAAGCGATGAATTTCTACGATTCTCTTTTCTGATCGTATCAAGAGACTCGGCGCCAATTTCTCAAATTAATTGAGAGTTACTATCATATGTGGCTCTTGCATTAATAGCGAAATGTTGCATCGACTTGCAGCTCGGCGATGCCGACACCTTTTGAGCACAAGCGAATCCGCCGTTCTCGACTGTCCCCTTTTTTAGACAGGGCTCATCTGCTGAAACAAGCTGGCGACTCGTATTCTAACGGTCGTTTGTGATCCACAAAAAACTCTCGGTGTACACTAAATCATAGATTTAACGATGTATCACCATGGTGAATACCCGATGTTTTTAGAAAAAGATGACTACTAAGACCTGACTCCAAAGAATCTTTCCTAATCTTATACGAAGACTGAATCAGTTGATTAAATACATGACCTAAGTAATTGACTCCCATAATTTTATGAATCCTGTAAACGCATCCTATTCTTCGTTCTATAGGTAGAGCCCTTTCTAGAGGCTTCACTGCACTCTCTAGGTTGACCGTCTTATATCATTTTACCTATTATTCAAAATATCAGTTTCTTTGCCACGGCCGGTTGACTTACCCGGCTTCACATACCCAATATCAAACGACGCCTAGCCCAGCGCCTAACGACTACAAACTACCCAGCTGCCCCTCTTGCGACCAATCGTGCATTCGTGCGTACACTGATTGGTACGAGTCGATGCATTCTAGTATTTTGTATTCAAACTTTGGTGTCTCAACCGACTCCTTATAAAACTACAAACTACCCTGCCGCCCTCCTCTAAAACTTGGAGTATCGCCCTGATACATCCCTCCATCGTGCTGTCTCCACGCACACGCGCTCATGTGTCGTCTGCGTTTCCCGAAGCTCAAGCGCGAACGCGTTTACCAACCCGACCAGCGAGGCTCTTCCCGACCTCTCCTGGGACTGGCAGTTAGCGTCTGTTACGCCTGTGGCGCCTTTTTTCGTACATAAATCAACTAGAACCTAATGAAAAAAAACAACCTAAGACAATGCACCCTAGCGTTGGCTGCGAGCTCCGTGCTCACATTGCCAATTGTTGGTCAAGACGCAGATGGCGAGGAGGAGATATTCGAGCTCTCGCCCTTTGAAGTCACGGCTAACGAAAGAGAGGGCTATCAAGCAGTGGATACGCTGGCTGGTAATCGCCTGAACACTAAACTACGCGATGTCGGTAACGCCATCTCCGTCGTCACGACGCAGTTCCTCGAAGATACTGGGGCGACTGACAACAAAACCCTATTGCAGTACACCACCGGCACTGAAGTCGGTGGAACGCAAGGTACCTTCGCTGGTACAGGTGATGGAGCGTTGCTCGACGAATCGTCCAACTTCATCAACCCGAACCAAAACACGCGTGTTCGTGGCCTCACCGCCGCCGACAACACGCGAGACTTCTTCACGTCTGACATTCCTTGGGATGGATACAACGTCGAACGTGTCGAACTACAGCGCGGACCTAACTCCATCCTATTCGGTCAGGGTAGCCCTGCCGGACTCGTGAACGTCGGCTTGAAAGGCGCCGCCTATGAGAACGAAGGACAGGTTGAAGTGAGATTCGACCAAAACAACAGCATCCGCCTGGCCTTAGACCTCAACAAGGTCCTCATAGAGGACGAGCTAGCGGTGCGTTTTTCCGTCTTAAACAACGACGAAAAATACCAACAGAAGCCCGCATACAGCCTAGACAAACGTATCTACACTGCCCTGCGGTGGGATCCTGCTTTCCTCAACGGCGAAGGCGTCAGAACCACCTTCAAAGCGAACTTTGAAGACGGTAAGATAGAAAGTAACAATCCTAGAACCTTGCCTCCTATCGACCGTATCACCCCTTGGTTCGATACCGGCACCTATAATGGTAGCTACATTTCCGACGGAAATATTATCGGTCCCGACGGAGAGTTGATAGCAGTCAGCAAGGGCGACACTCGGGTTTACCAAGGCCTCAATAAGCAGACCTTCAATGCTCACCAGTTGCAGCAGGACAACGTCCAGTTCCCGAATCACGGTCAAGGGCGTCCAGGAGTCAACGGCGGTCCGTACTCTGGAGCGTTCAATCCAGACTACAACCCTCGCCTCGGCAACTTCGCTGACGCTTTTGGCGGTCCCATTAACTACTACGCAACGGTCGGCGGCGCCCCAGTAATCTGGCAACAGGAGATCCAAGGATCTCGGGGCATCGGTCCAGATGGTGCCATCGATGGTGGAATCGGCGGTTTCGACTTCAACCGTTCGATGGGAGTCGCAACCGAGTCGGACTTCGCCAAAAACGCTGGACTTCCGTTCGGAGAATTCGGCGTTTACAAGAACAACAGCATCACCGATCCGTCGATCTTCAACTTCTACGACACGCTGATCGATGGGCAGAACAAAGAGGAGTGGCAAAACTTCAACTCTTTGACCGCGAGCTTCTCCCAGACCTACGTGAACGACATGGTTGGTTTCGACGTGTCCTACAACAAGCAGAACTACGATAACGGTCAGTTGTCTCTCCTCACGGGAAGCCAGCAGGCGATCTACATCGACATGATGGAAGTATTCCCAGACGGGAACACAGACGGTTGGGAACCAGGTCAGATACCGTTCAGCAACGGTACACCAAATCCAAACTTAGGACGTCCATTCATTTCTGATAAAGGTCAGTTCGGAAACAACTCCTACGCGAGCAAGCGTGAGAGTCTCCGCGTCACTCCCTTCGTCAAGTATGACTTGAGCGAAGGGGATGGCAATTGGTTCAGAAACATCATCGGTAGCGGCACGTTCACCGGCCTCTATAGCGAAGACACGCTCGACCGTGAAAACCGGAACTGGCAACAATACGCCATCGAGGATCAAGGTTACATCGACTTCATGAACTTCGCCAATATTAACAGCTTCAACAACGGCGACCTCGCTCCAAGCACGGTGGTCTACTTGGGTGATTCCCTGATAAACGCTTCCAGCGCTGTTGGTGCGAACATTCCAGGTATCTCTCAGAAGATCGACCTACCCCGGAACTCAATAGCGAGAGTCTTCGACTCGACTTGGGCTAACCATCCAGGCGTCGATCCTGCAGCGGATTGGATCAACAATGCCTATTTGCCTCCCGAACTGGAGTATCCAGACTACGCCCCGGTAGATCCTAACAATCTAACCGAAGCGGAAATGGAACTGTGGCCAGATCGTCGTCTCAGCACCCAAGCGGAGAACCCGCTGAACTACGTGGGCTGGCGTGACTATCCCTACGCCTTGACAGCTTCCGAAGATTCAGCAGCGAATCGCGAAAGGCTGACCACCCGAGCCTCCCTCGACAGTCGTGAAGTTGAATCCCAAGCGCTCATCTGGCAGGGACATCTCCTCAGCGACTCCATCGTCGGAACCTACGGCTGGCGCAAAGACACGGTGACCTCTCGCTCCTTCAGCCAGGACACCAATAATCACCTAGACGGTGGTGGATTCGGCTACTTGAACTTTGACCCGTCTTACCACACGCTCGCAGGCGCTAGAGAGAACCAGCTTGAGGTCCAATCTCACAGCTACAGTATCGTCGCCCACTTAGACCAGCTGCCAATGGTCAGCGATCTTATGGACAACCTGCCTTTCAGCGTGAGTTTCTTCTACAACAACTCGTCGAACTTCCAGCCTGAAGCAGCTCGCGTCGATGCCTACGGAGATTCTATCTCAGCCCCCGCTGGTGAGACTTGGGACAAGGGTATCCTCGTACAAAGCAAGGATGGCCGCTACTCGTTCAAGCTCAACAAGTTCACGACTAATGTTACCAACGGTTCGAGCACAGCTCTCAGCAATATCGGCTTCCTCGGACAATCCCAAGACTGGGGCGGTAACTGGACCAACCAGTTTGAATACGACATGTCTGTCGACAATCAGTCTCACGTCATCAGCCATATCGCTAGAAATCGCCCAGCCGGTTCCCCTGTTCCACCAAACTTCTCGGAGGACCTTCTCCTTGATACCGTAGACGTTTGGAATGATGGACAAGGAAATGACATCAACGGTAACGAAGTTGACGGCGGAAGAGGTTCGCTTTACAACTACGGGCTTGCTCCTGGAGAGACAGCCGCAGATGCCGCAGCCCGCGAAGCTAGTGCGATTGCCGCATGGCGCGCTTGGCAGAATTCGATTGACCCACGTTTCTACGAAGCGTGGCAAATCGATCTGAACAGTCCGTTCAGAACTACAGATGCGACGCGCATCTCAGCCACAACTCCGCAAAATCTTGCGGTAACCGAGGACAGCACCTCGCAAGGATACGAAATGGAGTTCACGATGCGTCCTACTGAAAACTGGAACATCATGATCAACGCCGCCAAGACCACAGCTGTTCGCAATAACATCGGCGGTACTGCACTGAATGAGTTCATCGAAGGTTACGAGAACGCTCTTAACAATACTGCAGCAGGCGACATCCGCGTCTGGTGGGGTGGTGCCGGTAACGAAACCACTCTCTTCCAGTGGAATCGCGAAATCGGTTCCGAGTGGACTTCGCGTAAGCTTCAGGAAGGCACTAATGTCCCAGAGCTTCGCGAATGGCGCGTCAACATGATCACCAACTACGACTTCACCGAGGGTAAATTCAGCGGTCTGAGCGTCGGAGGTGGCCTTCGCTACCAGGATTCGGTAATTGTTGGATACACTCCCGTTATCGATTCGGAAGGTGGCCTCAGCTACGATCTGGCGAACCCCTATATGGGGCCCTCCGAGATGAATCTAGACCTCTGGGCCGGATACACCATGGAGCTCAATGACAATCTCGATTGGCGAATACAGCTGAACGTCAGAAATGCCTTTGAGGGGGATGGTCTGATACCGATTACCGTGCAACCGGATGGTTCGCCGGCGGGCTATCGGATAGCGCCGTCGGAAACGTGGTCGATTAGAAATACCTTCTCGTTCTAATCAATTTGTTAACTGTTTGTCTTTGCAACGCCCCTGGTTTTACCGGGGGCGTTTTTTTATCCAATTGAAGCTCTAGAAGTAATAGTCTCCTATGAGCTTCACTTCCGATTTACAGCCTTCGGAGCCCTTGATGCACAAGGGCTTTATTAAAAAGCACGGAAGCAATATGAACAAGTCCCATGGCCTCAACCCTACCATGTACTGACGACACAAGCCCAACAAAGCGTCCTATAAATTCTTCTAACATTGATGCCCGGCGGCGGCCGAGTTCTCCGAACAGCTGTTTTGAGAGGGGCTGGCTACAGCCGATCCATTAGATTTTTTTTAAGTTTATGAGTTATTAAAACCCCTCCAAGCTCTAAACGCAGCCGAATTATAACATTTCTACATTTGACAATGAATAACCCCCAGGTCCTTAATTCCTACTTCGTCTTCTATTTAATCCAACTCTCACGATAATGCTACAGAGAAGAACGAACGTATTGTGCAGTTATATGCAGCACAATTCAGATCGAGATGCCTTGCGGACTTTTCTTGAGTGCCTCAGGGGAACGACGCGATTAAAGAATCCAACCTCCCATGCTTATTGGACAGTACGCTATATTGTGTGTAGCTTTGTCCGATTTCACCTGTTACTAGCTACAGTTCTTTCCGCTGGTGTTCGGGTGCAGGCTATCGATGATAGCGTGGTTCTTTCTATCGGGGAAATGCAGATATCCCAATATATAATCGACAAGAACTACGATAATTTCGTGAAAACTGGACATGGCGATACGATTAACGCATCGGACAAACAGGCGTGGTTCGAAGCCTTCCTTGCAAGGCTAATTGTGACCGCTCATGCAAGAGAACTTGGCTACGAGGGAAGAGAAGAGGTCTTGGATACGGTCTCGAAAATGGAGCGACATATGCTGACCACCCTTGAAGGACCTTTTTATAAATCGCTTCTCCAAATTGATATTCCTCCGTCGAGCATTGAGAAGGAGAAAAAGGATTTTCATGTTAGCTACTACTTGATTGCGGCTCGCTTCGAGAGCAAGGCAGCCTTGCACGCCTTGCTGGGGGTCGACTTTCTCGACCAAAATATGTCGGTTCAAGAAGCACGACTCTCTCGCCTCGAGGGCGACGCAGAGCACTTTTTTTTCGAAGGCCAATTGTGCTGGCCCTTCGAGCCCTATCGAAACCTAGCATCTCGTTTGCGGACCTGGGATCCAGAAGGAGGCACTTCTTTAATTCAGTCTGAAACAATAAACGACATTTCAGTGGCCCTGGTGAGGCAACGCCATGTTCGCCAAGGCTCGGATCCCAGTTCAAAGCAGATTGAAAACTACATCGCGCATTCCAAAATACGAGATACGCAACTTAAGCGACATCGAAACTTGCTGAGTGAATCGAGCTTTAGAATGCATGAAGCTGCGCTAAGCCAGCTCTTCATAGCTATTCGTGACCATCCAGGGGAGATGTCTACGGTGCCGTTCAAGGCAATTAAACCATTTGAGGATGAACCGCTTTTTGAATTCGATATGCCGACGGGTCATCGCTCTGTGTGCGTTGGTGAATACATTCGCTACTTTAATGAGCAGTTTATTCGCTCCTTACCGAGGAACGAGCACGCTTTGCGTCGCGGGGTCGAGGGTTACGTAGTAAGCGAGTTGGATTTTATTGAGGCGAAATCGCAGAAAGTGGATTATGAGCCACAGTTTATTCAAAACCGCATCAACTTCACGAATGCTCAAATTCTCGATGTTTATGAACGTGAACACCTTTTTCCCAAGGTGATTGTCGAGCCCGCTCAAGTTACTGCCTTCTACAAAAAGAATCGCAGTCGCTTTACGCTCGTATCCAAATGTCAAGGAAGGTTGCTTGTCTTCGACAAAGCTCTATCCGCAGAATGGGCCGCGGACATGCAAACGTCTACCAAGGAAGCGAGGGCCATCGCCGTGGAGGAAATAACGAACTATGTAGTCGAGATCGGCAAGACCATTGACGCCTTCAATCCGCTTGAGCCGATTCTACTCAATGCAAAAGAAGGAGATCGAATTGGCCCCATCCCTGATCACGGGCGTTTTCTCGTTTTCGCAAAAGAGGAGAATGTCGAATCGCAGGTGATTCCGCTTAAGCAGGTTTCTGATGAAATAAGCGATGAGCTACGTCGAAACGAAGTGGAGCGACGCAGTATCCAATTGGGAAAAAGCTTGGTAGGAAAATATAATATTATAGACAATATCAACTACAAGGAGTACGGCGTGAATCGACCCATTTTTTTGCGACAGAAGAGTGAATAAATTTGCTAAATCGTTGAATCCGCATCCGTCCTATCCTTGGAGAAAATGAGCCCCAAGCGAGAACAGGATATGTAGATGATTTATAATAGATTCTTAAATGAGTCTAAAGGATTTATCCAATAGGTCAAATATCGATATACTTTGCAATTCTTCACCTTCCAATAACCTTTAGTTTAACTTAATTTACTAGATTCATAGTGTTCCATTTGGTCCTCGAAATACTCGTCGCGAACACAGAATCTTCTTCGAGTAGTCTTTTGCATTTTTAGTGGTCAACTCAATCACTCGCTTCCGAAGCTTACTTTTTATTTGGTTTTTCGCATTAACCCTAGGCGCCAGTAAATCATTGACCGTCAGAAACTCTCGAATTCAAGTCCTAACTACTTATTAGGGCTGACCATTTTTCTCCCGCCGCTACTTATCGATGTATATAAAAACAAGTATTGCTTCTTGACTCGAATTTATATATGCTTTTATTTGAAAACGTTACCTCACTAGCAATGGCGAATCGATTGCTCGCCTCTCTAATATCCAAAATCAATCTCATGCTGTATCTCCTTGGATACTATTATGCCTAAAGACAAGCGCTTGTCTTCATCTCAATCATGAAACACAAAGTGTTATACGTAGCTTTGACAATTGTGATTTTGGTTGTCGTGCTGTGGGCTGTTGTTAGTTATTCACACCTCAAAGGAGAGAACGCTCGACTAGCCGATACGCTGCTGAAGCTAGAAAAGCGTTTGGAATCAAAGCAGAAAACCGCGCCCACTTCGGTCACTGGTCCATTGGCCTATGAGAACTCGAGTAGAAGAGAGTCTGGGCAACGCGAAGAGTACAAGACTGACTCAAGCTCTTCTCATCTCTTCGCCATGGCACAACGTCAATGGGAAAATCCGGAATGGCGCTACGCACTATTTGAAAAGATGATCAAAGAAACGGAAAGCGAGTATGGTCCTTTCTTTCAAGAATTCGAAGGGTTGAGCGAGGAAACTTACGACAAGCTTAGAGACCTCCTCGCAAAGCGAAAACTTGATATACATCGAGAGAGTCTGATTGATCCAGAAAACGATACAGATGAGTTACTCCAAGAGCGTATGGCGCGTATTCAAGCGGTTGAAGAAGAATCGGAGCGTAGGCTCGCCAATTTACTCGGGGAAGAGGGACTTCGAAACTTCAGAAAGTACAACCAAGCTCAGCCCTACAAAAATACGGTTAATGCAATTGTAGGTGGAATGAGAGCACGGGGTGTTAAAGTCGACGCAGCCCTAGAAAAAGACATCCTCTACGCTTATTCTGAACAAGTCACGCAGGAATTCAACAGTCCCAGCGCGCTGGGTATTACCCTAGACCCAGCGACGACTCTAGAGGAGTTCGAAAAGATTCGAAAGAAGCAGTTGGACGATCTGGATGTAGCCCTAATTCGGACACTGTCGGTCCTACTCGATGAGAGTCAATTGCAAGCTTTTATGGAAACACGTCTTTCCAATCGTGATTGACAAAGCCGACCGAAAAACCGGTGCGACGATAAGACAATTTCGATATGAACTACTCTTGCCTTACTAGCGTTCTACCAAGAGTGCGGGCATTCAAATAAGAACAATGACAATATAAATCCAACTATATATGAAAAAATTAATTAAATTCACCGGCTTTCTAATTGCCGTTTCCGGTCTCTGTGGACTCGCATATTCTGATTATATCGAGAATAGGTCGTATGTCAATTGGGGTTCTACCGGTTGGGATTCCGATACTGTAACTGTCTCGCTTCCTGTTGGGGCAACCTCTTCCCAAGTGTTGCAGTTTTCTGGCACATCTGGATATGCTTCGTTAAACGTCAAGAAAGGATCAACGACTATCACAAGTGGATCCCGCAGCACTTCGGGCTATGACCATTGGAACATCACCATTACGACGGCTGGGAGCTACACTTCCTACACCTATGCGCAAGCGAGTTCTGGAACATACACTTCAGCGCAGGTGGGCTTCGGTTGGTGAGAATCACTAAACTAAAGTCTATGCTTAACCAGCGAGTGAAGCCATTTCAAGTATAACGTTTGTTGCGAAGCAACCAATTACTTCTATAGCTACAGAGAGATTCCGGGGTTCGGAATCTCTCATTTTTTGTATAGATTTTTGTGAAAGCCATGACTCCCCGAGCAACAAGCAGCAGGAAACTTATTATCGTCCGCGGGACTCTTATCCAATCCAAAACGGTCGCTACTCCTTAAAAGTGAACAAGTACAGAAACGAGGTTCTCACAGCGACGAGCTACTCGTTGAACAACGCGATTTCATCAGCACTTCGCAACAGCATGGCGGCAACTGGTCAAATCCGTTCGAGTATGACTTATTGGTCGACAATCAGTCCTAGACTCGGACTCACATGGCTAGAGATTGTCCAGCAGGTTCGGCCGTGCCGCAAACTAAGCTCGCCTTAGGCATCACTCGTTAAACTGACATTGAAAACAATTACACCCACCGCACCACCGATTCGGACGTGCAGAATCAAAGAGCCTATTTGCACAACTTTGGAACATCTTCTGACACTCCAGCAGCGGAAGCAGCGCTTACCAAAGAGGATGCAGAGATAACTGCGTAGAAAGCATGGCAAGCTCAGGTGGATCCTCGTGGGTATAGACTATCCTCCCCGTTCCACGCGGTCTCCCTGCGTCCCAGCCAATCGAATCTATCAATCCAGAAAACAGCTTTCCGAAAGGCTATAAGTTCGAGTTAAGCATGCGTCCGACCGCAATTGGAATATCATGATCAACCCGTCCAAAATACGAGGCGTCTCGTAATATATTGGCAGCAAAACGCTTCCTGAATTTATTAACGGCTACGATCATGCACTCAATAATACTCCAGCCGGAGACATTAGTATTTGGTGGGGTAGTTCTAGCGACGACACTATTTCTACTAACGGAATCAGGGAGTTTACGCCGAATGGACGGACTACAAGCTGAAGGAAGGCACCAACGTTCCTGAGCTCCGCGAATGGGGCACTAACATAATCACCAACTGCGACTTCGCTGATGGCGCTTTAAATGGTTTCAGTGTGGGCAGTGCTCTTCGGCTACAAAGACTCGCTTACCAATGGCTGTCGTCCCGCTGTAACCACTGAAGGGGCACTTGTCGTACGATCTCGATATGATCCGCTCACTGAACCTTCGGAAATGTCATTCCCCATGAACACTTAAGCTTCCCCGTCTTTCAACTTCCCAGTCGTTTGGTGCTTGTTTAAGAACAAGTTAGTTACTTGAATCACCCATAAACTTGTCGCCTAAATCCCAAACCGAAAGCACGGTTTCCGCCTCCAGCGCGAATAGCCGTCCTTGTGCGAACGTACCATTCAGTCACGCCTGAATCGACAATGACGCCAAAACACGTTTCCCAGCTTCCAATTTCCATCTGCAGGTTCCTCCAGATCTTAGGCTTGTTTGCTGCACTCCTAAGAGCAACCGTCGCCGCAGCTCCCTCCTCTACGCCCTTCGCCCCGCCATCCCAGCCTTCTGGAGAAACCCTCTTCACAAAGTCTTCCCCCGCAACAACCGGCATCGAAATGGTCAACGAATACCTCGACCCCCGCATGTGGGACGACCGCTACCAAGAATTCGCGCTCGGGTCCATCGGTACCGGCATCACCGTTGGCGACTACGACAACGACAGTAAACCCGACCTCTACATCGTAAACAAGACCGGCACCTCCAAGCTGTACCGCAACCTCGGCAACTGGAAATTCGAGGACACCACCGAAAAAGCCGGTCTCGCACCCGAAGCCGAAAGCGGACTCCTCAGTTGGTTCGGCTCAGATGAAGATGAAAACGCCGTCGAAATCTGGAAACAAGGAGCCGCATTCGTCGATATCGACAACGACGGAGATTTAGACCTCTACCTCTGCCGCTTCAGTGCTCCCAACCAACTCTTCATCAACCAAGGCGACGGCACGTTTACAGAAGCCGACAACGCCAACGGACTCGCTCTCAACAGCGCCAGTGGCATGGCTTGCTTTGCCGACTTCGACCGCGATGGCTGGCTCGACGCCTACGTACAGACCAATCTCCTAGACTCAGCCACCAGTCCAGATGGCAACCGAGACCGATTGTATCGCAATAACGGCGACGGCACGTTTACTGATATCACCGACGCAGCCGGAATATCCGGTCTGACCTTAGGGCACTCCGCCACATGGTGGGATTTCAACGAAGACAATTGGCTCGACCTATACGTCGCCAACGACTTCGCCACCCCTGACAAACTGTATCGAAACAATGGCGACGGCACTTTCACAAATGTACTCGATCAAGTCGTCCCTCACCAGCCCTTCTCCTCCATGGGTGCCGACCTTGGCGATATCGACAACAACGGGCACATCGATTTCTTCGTCGCCGACATGGCGCCCACCACACACGAGATGGATCACCGTGGCATGGCGGTCACCCGCTACTCCATGCGCGAAGAAAGCATTAAAGCCGGCACCGTTCCCCAGTACATGTACAACGCCCTGTATTTGAATAATGGAACAGGACGCATGCAAGAGGGAGCTTGGCTCTACGGCATAGCCCGCACCGACTGGACCTGGTCACCCCGCTTCGTCGACTTGGACAACGACGGATGGCTCGATCTCTATGTCACAAACGGCATGTCGCGAGAGTACCAAAACGACGACCTCCGCCAACGCATCTACCGCACCGTCCATCCCAAAGCACGCCTCGCTGTCATGAAATCCAGCCCTGTGATGAACGAGTCCAACCTCGCCTATCGCAACCAAGAAGGCCAAGGTTTCAAACGCATCGAGCAAGACTGGGGCCTCGGTGAAGTCGGCGTCAGCTTCGGCACTGCCTTCGCAGATTTCGACAACGATGGTGACCTCGATCTCGTCTACAGCAACCTCGACGCCCCTCCCACTATCCTCCGAAACGACAGCCAAACAGGCAATCGCGTCATCTTCGATCTCCGAGGCTCAGCCTCTAATCGTTACGGCGTCGGCTCCACCATCGAAATTCAAACAAAATCCGGAAAACAACTACGCCAGCTCGTCCTCGCCCGCGGCTACCTTTCCAGCAGCGAACCTGCCCTTCATTTCGGCCTTGGCGAAGATACAACGATACAAACCGCCACCATAAACTGGCCCAGCGGCGAAACCCAAGTCCTGAAAAATATCGCCGCCAACCAACGCCTTCTCATTCAGGAACCCTCGAGCCCCGCATCGCCCCGCCCCCAGTTGGTCAAAAACAAAAGAACAGCGCCGATCTTCAAAAAGGAAGCAGCTCCTTCCCTGACCCCGACGCCAAAAAATCAGCCCGAACCGGATTTACCCTTTCTCGAATCCACTCTCTGGAATTGCGCCTCACAAGCTGACTTCAATGGTGACGGCATCCCCGACTACGCAATTGGTAACCAAGGATTGAATACACACTATCAAGCAACCCCCGAAAATCCCATCGTCTTCTTCAAGGGCAATTTCGGAGGACGCAGCCCTAACCAACAGGTCGAAGCCTACTACCAAGACGGTCGCCTACTGCCCTTCGCCTCTCGGAAGGAACTCATAGCAGCGATCCCTCCTCTCCAGCGACGCCTCGCTTCGACCAATAAGTACGCCGCCTCCACCATCGAAGAAATTCTTCCCCCCGCAGCCCTTGCCAAAGCCAACCGCTCCGAAATCACAGAACTCCGCAGCGGCCTCCTTATCGGCCAACCAGACGGTTCCCAGCGTTTCATGCCCTTCCCTTTCATCGCTCAAATCGCTCCCATTCAAGACTTCGGCGTAGCCGATTTCGATGGCGATGGCCATCTCGACCTCGTAGCCGCTCAGAACAACTATGAAGTCCCCGCTCATATCTCCCGCTACGACGGAGGACTTGGCCAACTTCTCCTCGGAAATGGCGATGGCACCTTCCGCGCTATCGATCCCCAGACAAGTGGCATCATCATAGACGGACACGCCCTGTCCCTCCACATCGAAGACCTGAACCAAGACGGAAAACCCGACTTCATCGTCCAACGGGCAGGCCAAGAGCCCCTAGCCTTTCGCAACCAATTCGAAGACACCTCCTCAAACTAGCTATGCGCTTTTATCATAAAGGAAGCTTCACCTTGCTTGCTCTAAGCCTGGCCATGACGCCGCCAAATTTCGCCGACGGATCACAAGTCGATTCCGCGCCGCTAGCCCCCTACTCCCTTCCCGATCCCGCCCCCTCACAGACTCTCTTCACCCAAATCCCATCAACCCATTCAGGAATTGATCTCGTCAACAGCTACGACGACCCTCGCATGTGGGGAGAACGCTATCAGGAGATGGTGTTTGGAACCATCGGCACCGGAGTCGCCGTAGCCGACTACGACAAAGACGGACTTTCCGACCTATTTCTGGCTGCGAAAACGGGAGGGTCTCGACTTTATCGAAACCTTGGTGACTTTAAATTCGAAGACCTTACCGAGTCTGCTGGACTCAGTCTTCAAGACGACAGCTGGTCAGGTAAACTAATAGGCCTCTTTGACAGCGACTCGGAGGACTTGCCCTGGGATCAAGGTGCAGCTTTTGTCGATGTAGACAATGACGGCTGGATCGACCTGTACGTCACCTCCTTCAATGCTCCAAACCGCCTTTATATCAATCAAGGCGATGGCACCTTCCAGGAAGAAGCAGAGCCAAGAGGGCTGGCCATCCAAGATTCAAGCGGCAGCGCCGCCTTCTGCGATTTCGATCGAGACAGATGGCTCGACGTCTACCTGCAAACCAACATGTTGGACGTCATCTCCCAGCCCGACGGGAGACCCGACCGACTCTTCCGCAACAAGGGCGATGGCACCTACGAAGAAGTCACCCAATCCGCCGGCATCTCAGGCTCCACCTCCGGCCACTCCGTCACTTGGTGGGATCACAACGAAGACGGCTGGCCAGACATCTACGTCTCCAACGACTTCTCCGTCCCCGATCGACTGTATCAAAACAATGGTGACGGAACCTTCACGGATGTTCTCGAAACGGTCCTCCCGCTCACTCCGTACTATTCTATGGGATCCGATCTCGGCGACATCAACAATGACGGCCTCATTGACCTCTTCGTCGGCGACATGGCCCCTACATCGCATGAACGCGACCATCGAGGTATGGCCATCTCCCGAGCCCGTGAACTCGCAAACCGACCACCCGAGGCCGCGCCCCAACGCATGCGCAACGCACTCTACCTAAACACTCATACCAGCCACATGCTCGAAGCCGCCTGGCTGCTCGGCATCGCCCGTAGTGATTGGACTTGGTCAATTCGTTTCGAAGACTTCGACAATGATGGCTGGCTCGATCTTCACCTCACTAACGGGATGATACGAGAGTACCATAATTCCGATATCCTCAAAGGCGTCATGGGAGCGATCAGCCGCCAAGCCCAGCGTTCCGTCATGAAACGCAGCCCCGTCATGGCCGAAAGCAATCTCGCCTTCCGCAACAAGCAGGGCCAAGGCTTCGAACGCGTCGAGCAAGCATGGGGACTCGACCACTCTGGCGTCAGCTTCGGCACCGCCACTGGAGACTTCGACAGCGACGGCGACCTCGACCTCATCCACGCAAACTACGACGCACCCTTCACCCTCTATCGCAACGACAGCCAGGGCAACCGCGTCATATTTGCTCTCCAAGGCAAGCAATCCAACCGCTACGCCATCGGAGCCACTATCGAAATCCAAACCGTATCTGGTAAACAAATACGTAAACACCTCAATGCCCGAGGCTACCTTTCCACTAGCGAGCCCATCTTCCACTTCGGCCTCGGATCAGACGAAAGCATCCAAACTGCCACCATCCGCTGGCCCAGCGGGAATGTGCAAACCCTAACCAACCTGGAAGCGAATCGCAAATACACCGTCCAGGAAACCAACGCGCCACGAAACGACGAGCACACCCGCCACTCAGACAAAGGCCCGCAACTCTTCAGGAAAGCGGAAGCAACTACTCTGGCAACTAACTTGGAACGCCAAACCGAAACAGAAGACAACCTGGCCCCCCATTCCCCTAGCATTCCCCAAGGGCTACAATTTTTCCCAAACTTCATCTCAACCCAAGCCGACCTCAACAACGACGGGACACCCGACTACGTCATCGGTAACCTCGGTTTGAATACACGCTACCAAGCCAGCCCCGAAGCCCCCTTCGTCATTTTCGAAGGCAAATTCTCAAACTCTCGTGAAACGCGACGCATCGAAGCCTACTTCGAAGACGGCCGGCTTCTCCCCTTCCGCTCTCGCAAGGATCTCATCGCGCTCATCCCACCGCTCGAACGAAAGTTCCCTGGCGCAAACGCTTACGCGGCCGCCACGATCGAAGAAATCCTCGGCCCCGTCGCTTTAGCAAAAGCTTCCCGTCAAGAAGTCACCGAACTCCGCAGTGGAGCGCTTATCTCAACCCCAGAAGGTGAGCTCACCTTCATCCCCTTTACTGGACTCGCCCAGATCGCTCCCATCACCAACATCGCCATCGCCGACTTCAATGCCGACGGACATCTCGACATCGCCGCCGCCCAAAACGAACACGACGTAGACCCCGTCGTTGGCTACCACGATGGCGGCCTCGGCGTCATCCTGCTCGGCGACGGCACGGGCCACTTCAACACCCTCTACCCCTCTGAAAGCGGCCTCGTTCTTCCTGGCTCCAACTGGCACCTTACCAATCAGGACGTCGACAATGACGGCGACATCGACCTGATCGCCATTAAGCCTGAAGAAACAAGCCAAGTATTCCTCAACCGAACAAACGACTGATCCCTCTCGACTACCATCGCTTTCACCGCAATCTTGTGCCTTTCCCGCTACCTGTAGTTCAATCCCTACACCGCCCCGTCCCAGACCTGTGACCCAAGACCAAAAAACCCAAACCACATTCCTGAGCTCCAAAGGCTGGCTGCTCGCCCTTGCAGCGGCCTCGCTACTACTGCTTTTCGGTCACTCCTCCCGTATCGCGCAGATCGACCACGTATCCAATCTTGCAGGAGGAGAAGAAATTTCCATCGACGCGTCCTCACCCACTGGATACGAAAACGGCTTCCGAAAACTCGTCGTCCCCGAAAAAAATACGAACAGCATTCAATGGATTATGCAGGTCCAGCAGCTCTTCGAGGAAGACACACTATTGCTTCGTCACGTCGACTACGACAATGCTCCAGACGGACGAAGCGTTCGAACCTCCTCGCTCTACCGTTGGTACCTCGGGAGCATTGCGCTCACAAACAGCCTACTGACCGGAAACCCCATAGGCGTATCAGTCGAAAAAGCCGCCCTTTGGGCCGATCCCATCCTGCAACTCGCAACCCTTCTTTTGCTTGCATGGTTTATCAGACGCCACTTCGGCTCATTGGCAGCGAGCCTTTTTGCAATCGGGTTTGCGACACTCTTCCCCTTAAGTACAGCCTTTGTCCCCGGGCAACCCGGCGAATCCTCCGCTCTTATCGCCTGCCATCTCGGAGCCTTAGTCGCCCTCCTAGCCGCCCTCCAACAACCGATATCCCAAGACGAACGCCCTTTGCTATCAAAGCGCCGCCGCCTCTTCGTCGCAAGCGGTCTCCTAGCCGGCCTCGGTATGTGGTTAGGCACTGCAGGGACATTGCCCATCTTACTCGGACTAGTCCTGTCCGGAGCCTTTCTCGCCTACTTAAACTCCCGCCAAGCGGAATCGGATCCTCTGCCGTGGAGAGCATGGGCAATTGCAGGAGCCTCCGCCACTCTAACCGCATGGCTCATTGATCGAGCGCCGGGTATCGGGGACGGATCGTCTTGGCAATCCGACTTTATCCACCCGCTCTACTCAGCAGCATGGCTAGGCTGCGGAGAACTACTACGTTTCCTATCCACGCCAAACAAAGGATCCACCCGCCGCAAGGTCATCGTTAGCCTCCTTTGCTTGCTCCCAATAGCTGGGCTCGCCTACAGCACCAGCATTAACTATCCCATCGAAGGATGGAGCTTGAATCCAGTATCCATAAAACTAACACGGCTATCCATTGACCCAGACGCAGCAGGTTTCATAGAATGGATCAAGCAAGACGACACCGGTCTTATGCTGGTCGCCACCCTACTTCCGCTCGGCGTGCTCATCTCCCTCGCCTTCCACCTGTTCAAGACGAAGCTCTCAACACCCGAGAACCGAGCGCTGCTAATAATCCTCGGACCTATTCTGCTCACCAGTGTATTCGCATTCTCGCGACTGGGCTGGTGGAATCAAGTGGGGGCCCTCACTCTCCTCCTTGCAACAACCGCCCTGACCAGCAAACACTTCAGCCAAACGCTCAAATGGAGCCTAGGCGCCCCCCTTGGATTCGCCGCCTTGCTTGGCGTCTTCCTTTCCTACTCCGGAACCGGAAAAGCATCGGACAACCTAGTGGAAACCAAGGATTTCGAAAGCCTCATCGAGCGCCACCTCGCACAATGGCTTGCCAGACGAGGGGCCATGCCCGGAGAGGTCGCTCTCGCTCCGCCCAATGTAAGTGCCACGCTCACGTACTACGGAGGTCTCCGCGGTCTTGGTACACCTTATCCAGAAAACGTTGAAGGCTTTTCCACCGCTGTCCGACTTTCCGCCGCCTCGACCGCAGATGAAGCACACGCTCTTTCGGAAGGACGCGAGGTCAGCTTCATCGTCCACCCCTCTTGGGACCCCTTCCTTGAAGAGTACGCTCGTCTCGGCACCGAACATCCCGAAAACTCCTTCATAGCGCTGCTGAACCGCTGGCTCGCCCCACGCTGGCTCTATCCCGTAGCCTTCAAGCTTCCTGTAGTACCAGGCTTCGAAAACGAGTGGGTTACCATCTACCGTGTGGGAGAAATCCAGGACAACTCCAGTGCTGTCGCTAGTCTCTTCGAATACTTCCTCGATACAGGCCGAAGCCAACTCGCCGTCATGGCCCAAGAAGCGCTCAAGAACAACTTCCCCGAAGAACTCGTCACTCACATCACCACGGCCCAACTCGCCATGGCCCGCGGCGATCCTCGAGGACTCAAGCTCGCCGCCGACAAGATCATAGAATCCATCGAAGCCGGAGCCGACTTCTACCTACCCTGGAATTTTCGCGTCAGTATCTCATTAGTCCTCGCGAACGCTAAGCGCATTCCCGAAACAAGGACCCAGTTAGAGACCTGTCTCAAAGAAGTCACTACAGATCATATCCGAACCCTTCCGACTGGCTCCATTGCAAATCTACTCCTCCTATCGCAAGCCCTTAAGGCCGACTTCCCCGATCCGGAAGTCAAAGCTTACGCCATTAGCCTCCTCCCCAAGCAACAGCAAGCTGAGTTCAAGAAGTAGGGCTCATACCACTACATCGAAGCCGCCGTAGCTCAGCTACTCAGCCTACTTTACGATTTCCCAAACTCCATTCTCAGGGATTTCGCTCAGCTCGCTTACTTGCCCATCAGGCCACCTCACGGTGACGCTCGCAAGGCTTCGCTCCTCTGAATGTGCAACCCAAAGCAGTGTCGAGCCTTGGGACATCCAGCCCCCGCCCAATCCTATTTCTTGGATACGCTCGTATCCATCTTCGTAGACAATTCTTAGCTGTGAACCGACTGCGTGTGGATTGAGCTCGGAACCCATCAGACGAATCGCCAGCCAATCCGCCGCGCTGTTCGTATTTTCAAGATAGACACTTTCGCCACGATGGCGGGTCGAAAACACTCCGGGCTTCCCATCGCCCGCTGCATCCAAAACCACAGCTGCTCGCCCGTTCCCCTGGATCAAAACTCCTGAGCGGCTCGGCCCAAGGACATCAAAGCGCCCATCCCCTTTGCCTGCTAGGAGCAAGCCAACACCTCCGTGGAAACTGGGCGTCGCAACATCCGTATTTTGGCTAGCAAACACATCCAAGAAGCCATCCCCGTCAAAGTCCTCGACCAACAACCCAAAAATTGGGCCGATCTGCGCCGGCTCCGGGAAAGGAGAAAACTCATAGCTCCCATCCTCCTGACTCAGAAACACGCCTGAAAGAAAACTGTCAGCTTCAAAAACTTCAGCTGCATCTAAGGCGCGTTCTCCAAAAACTTCATGCAAAGTCGCTTTCGCATAATCATCACTCCGCGGAAAACGCCGCAAGGCATGTCCGAGCCGGCTGCCAATATCCCCACGAGCTCTCAATGGATACAGCGTACCCTCCTCATACACCGCTTCCACGATCACTTTCTGGTTACTGGCACCGAAGGATCCGTAGTAAAGGCTAGCCGGAGCTTCCAGCGATGCGTCATAAGTTGTATTCAATCCTAGGTTACCAGCTACGAAATCAAGCCGACCGTCGCCATTAAAATCGCCGCTAGCCAAGCCGTTCCACCAGCCGCGAAGGCCTGAATCAAAACCAACGGCCTCCGTACTGTCTTCAAAAATACCCCCGCCCGCGTTGCGGTAGTAGCGGACCGAATCCCACTCCAATGCTGCGATCAGATCCGGAAGTCCGTCACCGTCGACATCGCGAAACAAAGCACTCTTTACCAAACCGATGTCATCTAAGCCAGCGACCTCGCTTACAACAAAACGTCCTTCCTCCGCTAACAGCAAGTAACTGCGCGGCCCCGCCGGATACTCGCCGGGGATCGAACGGGCTCCCAGAAAAAGATCCAAATCGCCATCGCCATCTACGTCGCCCAGCGACGCCGCACCCACGTTTATAGAAAGATGGGGCAACCAGTTCGTCTTCGAGAAGTTCCCTTGCCCATCGTTAGAGTAGATCAATGGCTCAAAGCCCTGCGGCCAGAGGGCCGACTTGGCGCTCGCCTTCGTTACCAACAAATCCTCAGTTCCATCTCCATTGGCATCGAAAAACACGACCGGCCCATCCTCGAGGGGAGAAGATTCCAACCCCGAGACAGCGACTTGCTCGTATCCACCGTCCTTAGACAATATCAATCGAGCAGCCGAACCGGTTGTAGCGGCCACATAGATATCCTCCTGTCCATTGCCGTCGACATCTCCCACTGCCAAAGCAGGACCATGCCGATCCGTGCGAAACGGAAGTAGAAACTGCTCGTGGTCAGAAATCGCGAGCTCCGACTCGTCCGTGAACTTCAAGCCATAAGCCCCAGCCCGAGAAACAAAAAGCGTTTCCCTTTGACCCTTCTCAGACCTACCGTTTTCAGCCCCCTTTTCCTCGATAAGATACGCAAAGTTCGCATCCAACTTCTCGAAAACCTGCTTGCCACCCGACGGCCATTCCACCGTGAGCCGATCGATCTCAGTCTCCGAACCAAGCCCGAAGTGAGTCACCAACTCGCTGCCTGAGGAGTAGCCACGCGCCGAAGTCAAAGCTCTCACCTGTACACCGGCCCCCGTTTCGACCTTCACAAGCGCCCCTAAGGCATCCCGGTTGGACTCGCCCCCGCGCAGACGCACCTGCACGCGGTTCCCGCCCACCGCATCGTTGCGGTAAACGCTCAGTCCTCCTCCGTGGTTTAGGTACGCGATATCCATATCGCCATCCCTATCAAAATCGCCCATCGCCGCCCCAAAACTCACCCCAATGTTCTCCAGTCCCCATTTTTTGGTGACATCCTCGAACCGCCCTCCCGCTTGATTGCGAAAGGCCAAGTTCGATTCCTCCAATCGCGGCGAGCGATTCATCACTCCAATTCGCTGCGGCATGGAACGCGCTTTCATCATACGCGCCAGCAAGTCGCTATTATTCGCCTCCCGAACCATGCCATTGGTGACATGAAGATCCATCCAGCCGTCGTTGTCGAAGTCTTCGAAACGAACCGACCACGTCCAATCCGTCGCGTCCAACCCCGCCCAGCAAGCCGCCTCCAAAAAGGAATCCGTACCCATGTTGAGCAAGAGCGAGTTGCGAGTGTACTGAGGGGCCACTGGACTCTTGCTACCGATACTGAGCAAGTCCTCCTTCGACGCCGCTGGTTTGCGACGCATCTCTGTCTCACGCGAAGTCGCCGCCATGTCGCCAAGGAAGAGATCGATATGCCCGTTGTTGTCCACATCGGCCGTGTCCAAGGCCATCGTCGAGTACGAGGTGTGCGGAGCTACCTCGTCAACCACATCAGTAAAGGTCCCGTCTCCGTTATTCCGATACAAATAGTCCGGCCCCGCATAATCGTTGGCTATATAGAAATCGGGCCAAAGGTCTTCGTTGTAGTCGAACCAAATGACAGCGTGCCCAAAGGTATCGCCAGAAATTCCCGCTTCATCAGTGGTCTCCACAAAACGGCCTCCACCTGTATTACGGAAAAGGCGGTCCAATCGACCGTTAGGCTCAGTCCCATCCATCTGGTTTGTGAGCACAATCACGTCCAACCATCCATCTCGATCATAGTCGGCAAAGGCTCCGACAACACTGCCATCCGCCAAGTCCAAGCCCCTATCTTCGGCCTCATCTTCGAAGGTGCCATCCCCTTGGTTCATATACAGGAAATTCGCGGCGCCGTTTCGGCAAACGTAAAGATCCAGATGTCCGTCATTGTCGACGTCCGCGAAAACCGCACCATGCCGCCAGACCACCTCTTCGTCAGAAGAAACCGCGCTCTTCAGCCAGCCAAATACCGAACCCTCTTCGCTCAGTCCCGCATCCTCGGTTACGTCCTCGAATTTCCATCCGCCCAAATTCCGAAAAAGCCTGCCGGGTTTCGTCTTCAAGCTTACGTAAAGATCCACTCGTCCATCCGAATCGAAATCGCCAGCCGCAATTCCCGAGCCCATGCTGCCTCCCATGTATTCGCGGTAGCGAGTTCCCCACATCTCCGGGTCGTCGTAAGCGTTGTCGACCACGATGTTCGTATCGTGCGGATCCAGCTTCGTGAAAAGCGTTCCGCCTTGCGGCTGAGACTGAGGCGAGAAGGCGGCCTTCTCAAGCGCTCTACCCTGAGCGCTTGCGCTCGACTGAAGGAAAAAACCAACAAGCACGATCGTGGAATAGAAAAAAGGGGTATATCTGTTCATCGGAATAATCACCCCAATTAGGAGCTCTGCTTCCAGATTCGCAAACGTTTCCTCCGCAGCCAAATGCAAAGCCAGCTCTGAGGCTTCATCGCACGCAAAAAAAAAGCAACTGTGTCTCAGGCAAGTGCGACATCGAGTTTTTTAACTAAGTAGTGAGTGTGGATAAGTAGCTTCCTCATGGCAGCGACAACTGCCCACTTGAACGGCCGGCCGGCATCGAGAAAGTGTTGGGTGTAGGCTCTAATGACATCGTTGTGGCGGTAGGCCGCCACCGCGGCCAGATAAAGGCAGCGGCGAACCTTTGCTCGCCCGCCGAAAATCTTCCGGATCTTCTTGGAGTCCCCCGAGTCCCGATTGTAGGGAGCCAGACCGGCGAGCGCTACCACTTGGTTGCGGCTGAGCCGACCCAGTTCGGGCAGGTAGGCCAACAGGGTCCATGCCGTAACCGGCCCGATGCCCACTACCGAAACAAGTGTTTCGTAGACTTTGGCGAAGGATGCGAAGCCGGCGACCAGCCGGCGAATCTGCCCGTCTACTGTCTCGATCTCGCGTTCGACTATGTCGATCATGCGTCCCACGCTTTGCGCGACCAATCCGTCGCACTTCTGCAGACGGGTCTTCTCTCGCTTGAGCTGCTCGCTCAAGTGCTCCCGCCGATCCATCAGCGCCGCCAAGGCCTTGCGTTGCGGACTTGGAGCAGGAGTTGCCCGGGGACGCTTTTCCCGCGCGAAACGCAGAAGCATCTTCGCGTCAATCGGATCGGTCTTGGCCTTCACGCCCTCGCTTTGGGCAAAGTAGCGGACCTTGGCCGGCGACACCACGCTCACCGCTATGCCGCGAGAATGCAGCAGGCCCACCAGGGCGCGTTCGTACCCTCCAGTCGCCTCGCAGATGAAATGCGACTGAGAGAAACCGGCATGCTTCTTGAGCAGCCCCTCCAACGCGGCCTCGCTGTTGGCGACGCTGCGGCTTTTGCTCCAATCCTCGGAAAGGACCTCCAAGGTCTTCTTGGAGACATCGATGGCGATATATGAAACGGCTTGTGTATCCATGGCTTAACTCCTACTTGTAGAGGTGAACTCACGCGGCGCGCCGCGAGGTTCTTGCAACTGTTTGAGATTAAGCCAGGAGGCTGCGCGGGACCGGCGCTTTTTTCTGAGCTCAGGCTTCCCTCGCTCTTGGTTCATCTTGATCTCACGCGCAACCCCGGCGCGTCCTCTGCCAAGGGCGCGTCGGTTCCCGGCTCCTTCACAGAGTAGCGCTGTGAAGGGCTTTATCGAGTCCTTCCTCCGACGAGTGGTTTCCACCCATGGCTTCGCTGTCGCCTGCGGCTCGGTAGCTCGGAAGGACTCGAAAAGCGAAGACTTCATAGGCCAGTAACCTACAAGGTTCATCACCAAACACAGTGGAAACAAGATCCACCCCGAATGGCGTCACTCTTGCCATCTCGAATCCTGCCGAAAGAGGCAGAACAGCTATCCAGACCACTCAATCCACCCGCAAACACACAAACCCATTCGAATCCTGCTGGCCGCAGGCCACCCTGTTCCGGCCAAAGGCCGGATCTCTGTTAAAACAGTTCATCCCCGTTCGCTCGATTTGACGATGAACCAAAAAACCGTCGCTATCGAAGCCGATGCGGAATGGTAGGGCAAGAGGGACTTGAACCCCCGACCCTCGGATTAGAAATCCGATGCTCTATCCAGCTGAGCTATTGCCCCATTCCCAGAACAGCTCGGTACTGCAGTCCTGATAGCGGAGGTTTAAAAGTCCTGCCGTGACGCTTGTCAAAACGGAAACTCACAATGATCGAAGCTCTTTTCGAACAACAATTTCGTAGACAGACAAGCCAATCGAGCTAGCTTCTGCCCAACTCTCAAGCCCTCCAGAGCCATGGCACATCAATTACACCCGAACATAAACCTCGAGACATTCGAGTCGCTTGCCCAAAAGGGAAACGTCATCCCCGTCTACGCGGACTTGATGGCCGATCTGGAAACGCCTCTCACCGCCTACTCGAAACTGAAGACCGACGGACCCGCATTTCTTCTCGAGTCAATCGAAGGCGGCGAGCGCCTCTCGCGTTACACCTTCATAGCCTGTCGCCCTCGCAAAGTCTTCAAATGCTACTGGGACAAGACCATTATCGAGGAAACCGGCCAGCCGGACCGCGAAATCGAAACCCCGCAGGATCCGCTTTCCCTCGTCGAGGAAGAAATCGCCAAACACCACCCTGTCGAAATGGCGGAACTTGCCCCCTTCACCGGAGGAGCCGTCGGGTATGTGTCCTACGAATACATTTCGCGCATTGAGACTGTAGTGCCAACCGCCAAGAAAAATTGCCATGGCTCACCGCTCGCCTACTACATGCTGGCCGACTCCGTCGTGATTTTCGACCGAGCCAAACAAACCATGCGCCTGCTGGTAAACGCTCGCCTCGAGGGACAAGAATCCGCCGCTACCGCCTATCAGGCTGCCCTCGACGAACTCGCCCAACTGAAGGCTAAACTTGAAGAACGCTGCGACCTCTCCCCCGCTACGCTCAACCCGCCCGAAGCGCTGCAAGTCCCCCAAGGCAACTTTGAGAAGGAAGACTTCGAGGACATGGTCGAGCGCACGAAGGAGTACATTCGTTCAGGAGACATCATCCAAGTCGTGCTCAGCCAGCGCTTCGAAAAAGACTTCGATAAATCCGCCCTCGACCTCTACCGCGCTCTTCGCAACGTAAACCCCTCGCCTTACATGTTCCTGCTGGAGACCAGCGATTTCGCCATCGTCGGAGCGTCCCCAGAAGTCCATGTCCGCCTCACCGACAACAAGGTCGAAATTCGTCCAATCGCCGGCACTCGCCATCGCGGAAAGACGGAAGAACAAGATACCTTGCTAGAAGAAGAGCTACTAGCCGACGAAAAAGAAAAGGCCGAGCACCTCATGCTCGTCGACCTCGCGAGAAACGACATTGGGCGAGTCTGCGAGTTTGGCTCTGTTGAAGTCCCCGACTACATGATCGTCGAACGCTATTCTCACGTGATGCACATCGTCTCTCAGGTCGAGGGGACGATCGCCGCCGACAAGAACGCCTTCGATCTCATGCGGGCAACATTCCCCGCCGGCACCGTTAGCGGCGCGCCAAAAATTCGCGCCATGCAGATCATATCGGAAAACGAGCCCGACCAACGCGAGTTCTATTCCGGAGCCCTTGGCTACTTCAGCTACAACGGAAATCTAGATACCTGCATCACGCTCAGGACGGCTATGGTCAAAGACGGCAAGGTCGTCATCCAATCAGGTGCTGGCATCGTCGCGGACTCGGTACCCGAGAGCGAATATCAAGAGACAATCTTCAAGGCTTCAGCTCTTTTCAGGGCAGTTGCCTTGGCTGAGAATTTCGAGGGGTAGCACCACCTCGCCTCCGAGGCAAAAGACTACCTGGCCCTTGAGGCGAATTTCCCCGTCCTAAGGCTCAACGGATAGGGTCCTGTCGGTACGCCCTTCTAGGAGCCCCTTGGCTCCGAACAGCCATAAGCGCCTTCGTAACAGCGAAATAAACCGATCCCAAAATCTGGACAGGTAGCAATCTGGCGCCCGGGCACTATTCCTAGATCGAAGCCTCATCGCCGGTAGAGACCCTACATTACGGGTAAAGACCTATAACAGAGTCCTGCCAAAACAGTCGTTCCTTCAAGTTCTTTTCAGGGCTAATGATTAACCCGATTTTATTTTTCAGGGTGATTCCCCACTAAAAGTATCGACTTATTCTACTTTTTCCTACTTTTTGTCCTTGGAAACACGCTAATTTGAAAAAAAGCCTCCCTAGATTTGGATCGAAATGTAAAAGCCAGTGAGAATTAGCGTGTTTTTTGTAAACAAGAGATTAAATACCATGGGTATACCACCCTACCCATTCTTTAGGCTATACACCAACCCTGCTAAGTACTTTGTTTGTTTCATAGCCTGAACTGCTTAACGCCCGAAATTCAGACTACCCATTGAGATCAAAGACCTCTCCTCATGGGAAAAGGCCAATCCACCATCAAGCACTCGTTTAGTAAAATCCAACAGACTCGTCGGAGACCCAAAAATATGTCGATAGAAGCCCTTGCAGAAATACCCTCAAACCCCGCCCTCAATTCTCAAACCTCTAATCTTAAGATATTTAACGAAGACGAGGTTTCAAATGTTACCACCATCAATTTCCGAGCGCCCGCGCCTCAGAAAAAAGAAAAGGCGGAACTCCCGGATCGGAACAGCATTAGAACCTACCTTCAGGAGATTGGCCGCATCGACCTCCTCACACCCGCCCAGGAAGTCACCCTAGCGCGACGCATCCAAGCAGGCGAAAAGGAGGCGAGAGACCTCATGATCAAGTCCAACCTTCGCCTCGTCGTGAAAATTGCCCACGACTACAAGGATTTTGGCCTCCCCGTTCTCGACCTCATCAGCGAAGGAAACATTGGACTCGTAAAGGCCGTCGAGAGATTCGACCCGGACAAGGGCGGCAAGCTAAGCACCTACGCGGCCTGGTGGATCAAGCAGTCGATAAAACGAGCCTTGGCCAACCAGAGCAAAACCATCCGCCTTCCCGTCCATCTCGTAGACAAGATATCACGCATGCGGAAAATGGCGCTGATGCTCACCGAAGAGCTCGGACGCGAACCGACTGATCAGGAACTGGCAGAAATGCTGGAAATGCCAGTCAACAAAGTCTCGCATCTAAAATCAGTTAGCGTTCGCCCCACCTCTTTGAACGCCCCAGTAGGCGAAGACGGAAATAGCACCGAATTCGGCGAAATCGTCGGGGACGACAACGCTCCTACGCCTTACGAAAACCTTCACGAGAAATCGCTACGAGGTGACCTTCACGAAATGATCGACGGACTCGAAGACCGTGAAGCCGAAATCATTCGCCTCCGCTTCGGCCTTAACGGCGACTCGCCACTCACCCTTGAAGAAGTGGGACAGGTTTTCGACATTACACGAGAGCGCGTACGACAGCTCCAAAACATAGCCCTTTCAAAAATGAGAAAGATAATGGCCAGCAAGGAGCGCCAACACTCCGCCGAAGAAATCGAATTGGAGAATCGTGAACGCAAACGGATGGAAGTTTTCCGTGAATTCTACGAAGCTACAGCCGCTAGGTCCTAGACTCCGTTAATTTAACCTCTTGTAGTTTAACCAACCACTCGAGATAAAGACGCCCTGTCTCCACTTTTCGGAGACAGGGCGCTTTTTTATATAAACGTTCGCTTCCTCTTTAGAACAAGCGGCAAGCAAGAAGCTCGCGCTCGAAAATCAACTCCTTAGGCAAGTGATCGTGTAGCTTCAAAAACAACTCCTCGTGCATGACGAGTTCACGTTTCCAAACTTCGCGATCCACTTCCATAATACTATCCCATTTCTCTTTCGAGAAATCGAGTCCTGTCCAATCGATATCTACGTAGTGTGGCACGTAGCCGATCGGCGTTTCCTTGGCGTTTGCTTTGCCGTTGCTACGTTCCACGATCCACTTGAGAACACGCATGTTCTCGCCGAAACCAGGCCATATGAACTTGCCCTCTTCGTCTTTGCGGAACCAGTTCACATGGAATATGCTCGGCGTTTCACGTATGCGACGCTGCATTTTTATCCAATGCCTAAAATAGTCGCCCATATGGTATCCAATAAACGGTAGCATAGCCATAGGATCGCGCCGGACTGCGCCTATATCTCCAAACGCAGCAGCCGTCATTTCCGAACCCATCGTCGCCCCAATATAAACTCCGTCCGACCAGTTAAAGGCCTCGAATACGAGGGGCATCGTAGTCATGCGCCGACCGCCAAAAACAATTGCGCTAATTTCGACTCCCTTCGGATCCTCCCATGCGGGATCGATAGTCGGGCACTGTACTGCGGGCGCTGTGAATCTTGCGTTTGGATGGGCCGCTGGCTTGTCTGAGTTCGGCGTCCAGTCATTTCCTCGCCAGTCAATACAACGAGCAGGAGGCTCTCCATCCATACCTTCCCACCAAACGTCTCCGTCCTCAGTCAAGGCCACGTTCGTGAATATCGAATTCTCACGAATCGATTTCATCGCGTTTGGATTCGTCTTGTTCGAGGTGCCTGGAGCTACTCCGAAGAAGCCAGCTTCCGGATTGATCGCGCGAAGACGACCCTCCTCATCCGGTTTTATCCAAGCGATATCATCGCCGACCGTCCAAATCTTCCATCCCTCAAAACCTTCAGGCGGAATCAGCATAGCGAAATTCGTCTTGCCGCAAGCGCTCGGGAAAGCGGCCGCCACATAGGTTCTTTCGCCTTCTGGATTCTCTACTCCTAAAATAAGCATATGCTCAGCCATCCAACCCTGATCTCGCGCCATGCAAGAAGCGATGCGCAGAGCGAAACATTTCTTTCCCAGCAAAGCATTTCCGCCGTATCCACTTCCATAGGACCATATGGAACGCTCTTCCGGAAAGTGGACAATGTATTTATTATTTGGATCCGATTCGCAAGGCCAGGGAACATCTACATCTCCTGGCTCGAGAGGCGCTCCTACTGAGTGCATACAAGGAACGACTCTCTTGTCGCCCATGCTGTCGAGAACTTCCTTACCCATTCGAGTCATAATCCGCATATTGACTACGACATAGGGGGAATCCGTAATCTCGATACCGATATGCGATATCGGAGAGCCGATCGGCCCCATACTAAAAGGTATTATATACATGGTGCGCCCATGCATGCAGCCACTGAACTTCTTCTTGAGCACCTTTTTCATCTCGAGCGGATCGCACCAGTTATTCGTCGGTCCAGCCGCATCGCGACTGTTGCTGCAAATGAACGTTCGATCTTCTACGCGAGCCACGTCGCTCGGGTCGGAGCGACAAAGGAAACTGTTTGGCCGCTTCTCTTCGTTTAGCTTTACGAACGTACCGGACAATACCATCCGCTCGCACAACATATCATACTCTTCCTGCGATCCATCGCACCAATGTATAGAATCTGGCTCACATAAAGCAGCCATCTTATCAACCCACTTAATTAGGGGTTGGTTGTCAGTAATCGGGGTATTAGGGCTCTTTGTTTTCATTAATGAAAAAAATATAAAATTCTCAGCGAATATCAATAGCAGCCTGCCCGCTGGGAAAATGTAATACAGTAAAGCTACTGAGACATTAGGTTCCCTTATCAGAAGGCTGTTCGCCGAATTCAAAACCGCGTAAAACGAACGTTAAGCCTACAGAACTACTGAGGAAACACCGATAAATGACTGGATTCATTCCTTCACTATCAACGAACAATCTCTAACAATAGGACCAGTTTTGAATAAGAAGATTCTCATCGTTCGCGGAGATCGACAGAACGCAAAGGCGTTGTCGTTCCTACTCGCGGGTTCGGGGTATCAGATTTCCACGCATTCCACCGCGGGCGAGGCTGTCGAAGCCGCGCGGCATCAACGCTTTGATCTGGCCATCACAGATGAGGCCCTGCCGGAAAATCAGCCAAACCTCTCTCTTGTATCCAATCTGAAGGAGGCCCAACCTGCCCTCCCCATTTTTTATCTCGCCCAGCAGCAGAGCGTTGAAACCGTTATCAGCTGTATCAGAGCCGGAGTGACCGAGGTGCTAAGCAATCCAAACGATCTTAAGCAGCTCATCGAAACGACAAACAGTCTCCTTCGCGGCGACACCACGACTAGCGATAGCCAAGAAGTTACCTGGGAAGATATTCTGGAGGTCGAGCGCGTGCTCGAATCCACAGCCACGGACTCTAGCGCTCCCGGAACTCCACAAGTATCCTCCGCCGAGGTTCAGCAGCTCGAGGAGAAACTGGAAGGCGCTCTGTCCGAAAGAGACCGCATCGCAGGAGACCTTGCCGCCGCGCTGGCCAATTTCGAGAAGTCGCAGCGTCTGATCAATGAGCTCAAAAACGAGAGCGGCAACGCCACGACCGAATCGGAAATGGCGGAACGCGCGTCAGAACTCGATGAGCGAGAGCGAAAGCTCCAGGAAATGTCCACCAAGCTGTCCCAACAGAAATTCGAAGTCGAATCGCAGCTAGCGGAGCTCGAAGCCCAGCAAATCGAATTTGAAGAGGCTCAGAAAGATGCCGGCCCCATTGGAGGCGGTGCCGAAATCTCAAACGAGCAGCTCGACGCGGAGCGCGCCGCCTTCAACTCTCAGCGGCTCGACCTGCAAGCTCGCATTCAGGATCTCGAGCGGGATCTCGCCGTAGCGAAAACGAACGCATCCAGCTCTGAAGATCTTCAGCAAGATATCGCCAGCTTGAAGGAAAAGCTTCAGGACTCCACCGAGCTTGTCGCAGAGAAAGACTTTATCATCGAACAAAGGGACCGGGAACTGGAGTCGCTCAAGTCCGACGCAGCTCAAAACGCCAGCAACCTCCAAGTGGAAGAACTCGAAGAATCGAAACGGCTCCTCGAGATCGAACGCCACAAGCTCACCGAGAAGATCGATCAGTTTGAACTCGAAAAACGTCTCGCCGAGGAATCGCACGCCAAGAACCAGCGTGAAATCCAGGTCGAGAGACGCGATGCAGAGGTCTCCCTCCGCGAACTTCAAAATACGATCAAGGAGGAGCAGCTCAAACTAAAGGTCGACCAAGCGAACGTACGCGAGGAAATGCGCCAGTTCGAGCAAGCCCGCCAAAACTTTCAGGAAGACGTGCAGGAACTCCAGTCCAAGCAAGCTGAACTCCGAAAAATGGAAGCCTACCTCAATCAAAAGGAGGAAGGCATCAAAAACGGAATCTCCGCTGAGAACACCCTGCCAAAGCCCGACCTTTCGGCTCTCGAACCAATCCAGAGCGACAGCAAGCCTCCACAAGAGCCAGCCATCGAATCAGCGGAGGCAGACGCCCCTGCGCCAAGCGCTGAGGAACCGAAAAAGCCGGAAAGCTGGGGCAAGCCCAACATGGACAAGAAATCCGGAAGAGGTCCGCTGCGCATTGGTCGACGCTCCTCATTCTAGCAAAGGATACGAATCAGGAATCAATATCGTTCACAAAATGGGCTCCGCTTCGCGCGGAGTCCATTTTTGCCTTCAGCAGATCGACTGTTAGCGACTATCCGATCAGACGCGGTGACTCGACTGCCCGCGAAACTCCCCGCCCTCGCCGGCTAGGCAAATCCTAATCGCGGTCAACTGCGAACTCGTCGATATCGCTATCGAGAAACGGATCGCCTTGCTCGTTTCCGGACAGATGGCGAAAAAGGGCCCTATTCTTGTCCCAAACCCCGATCCCCTTGGACCTGGCCTCATTCTCAGCCTCAACCAGCTTTCCAATGAAACCGACGCCTGTGGACTCATAACGAGCCATGCCTTTGCTAAGCATCATGACATTCAGGCAATCTCCGTTGGAGGAGTTCAAGGCTACGTACTTGCATCCGCTGGTTTCCTTGAAGACTTCCATATATAGACGACTTCCTGTCACAACATCTTGCACAACCGCCGCGCAGTCTTGCTCAGAGCGCTGATCGCCGGGCGGAAAACCAATTCCGGCCAGAATCACTCGCTCCTTCACCTTGTTGTTCATCACTTCGACCGTACGGCCGTCTATGGCGCCCACCACGTCGACGATAGACGTTTGCGTAGACGAAGAACTACGGAGAGTCATGTAGACAAGACCGAACGCGATTATAGCTACAGCGATGATTCCAATAAGCATGGGAAAAAGGAGGACGGAAGCAGACCTTTCGATATATCGGCCCCTCAAACCCGAAGGTTAGCCCAATCCCGCTGAATTTAGCTGGAAAAACGCTTCTTTCTTCCAACGAGTCCTACCGTCTCACGCTTTCCGCAAAAAAGCGTCTAGAATGCTTAGACTCCGAATCAACTCTCCGGACTCGATAAACTCGTCGTTCTTGTGAGCCTGAGCGATATCTCCCGGCCCCCACACGATCGCGGGAATCCCAGCCGCCTCGTAAGAGACCGCGTTCGTCATGTAAGGCACTTCCCTCTCGATGATCGAGTGCCCAGCCGTTTTTCCCGCTGCCAACATCTCGGCCACGAAGGAACCGGAATTCAGTCCCCTCAGAGCCGGCCGCTCCAAAAACACGCTCAAATCCACTCCTGCTTCCGTTCTGCAGATCGCCTCAAGTTCCCCTCTGGCAACCGACTCGGTCTCTCCAGAACCGAAACGCCGGTCCACATCCAACTGACAGCTATCCGGCACCACATTGAATCCAATGCCCCCGCGCATCACCCCCACGTTCAAAGTGCCCCGCTCGATTTCGGAATTCCGAGGCCTCGCCTCCAGCTCTTCGGCATGCTTCTCAAGTTTGCGGCATATACGAGCTGCCTTGTAGATGGCGTTCTCGCCTAACTCAGGAGCGGAAGCGTGAACCGCCTTTCCCCGGGCAGTGATCAAATAGCGTCCCACCCCCTTGTGACGAGCGATCACATCGCTACAAGTGGGCTCCCCAGTCAATGCCAAGACAATACCCAGTTCCTGCTTCAACTTCGCCAATTCGTAGGCGCCAAGCTGCTCGCTCTCCTCGTCAACCGTAGCGGCGAAAACAATCGGCCGTCCAAGCCTCTCCGGGTGCTTTGCGAAGTACTCCAGCGTCAGCATGAAACAGGCAAGACTCGACTTCGTATCGCAAGCTCCTCGCGCGAAATGCCGCGATCCCTCGCAACTGAGCTCGTGCGGATCCCCCTTCGCCCATCCATCCGTACCCACCGTATCCATGTGAGCCTCGATCAACAGAGCCCCGGAATCGTCAGGACCGATGCGAGCGTAGACGTTGTCTCGACCTGGCGCTACGGACTGCCTGCGGAAACCAATACCCCTTTGGGTCAGCCAATCGCATACGAAATCGGCGACACCCGACTCCCCGGGACCTCCGTAGACGGGATTAACGCTGTTAATTCGTACGAGCCTCGAAAGTAGTTCAAGCGCAACGCCTTCATCAAATGAGTCTGTCATGAGTTACTCAGTCTAATCCATCACTACTACCGGGCCATAGGGGATAGTTGCAATTGCCAAATAATAAGGGAAAAAACTGCCTCACTGCCTTGTGAGCAGGAATCTTCTAGACTAGTTTTCATGCGTATTCGGTTAACCAAAACAACAAACCCAGCAGCTTAAGAAATTTCCCGGTGCCCATGCCTAACAACAAATCTCAAATTCAAGCAGAGAAGGCAGATTCCCCGTCGAGCACCACCCAGCTCGAACTCAACATCAGCAAAGCCACCGAAAAACTGGAGGCCTCCGTGGGAGCTCCCGCCTTCATCGTAGACGAATTGTTCAACGTGGTCACCTTCGCCAACAGAGCGCGCGAAATACTCGATGCTCCTTCCAGCGGAAGAATAAAGCTCTCTGACTGCCAGTCACTTGCCGATAGTCAGGCAGCTCGTCTACAGGAGGAAATTCAAGCCATCCTCTTAAGCGACGACTCGGATACGCAACGCTTCCTGCGACTGGAGATCCCATGCGAAAACGGAAGCAGAGTCTTCTGCGTGACGCTTGAGAAGGAACGCATCTCCGGCTCGGAGCCAGGAGTGCGCTGCGTCGCGGAATCAATCATCCCGCAAGCGACCGCCCAATCCACCCAAGTTCTTACCGATGAGGCCGAAGACAGCAGCCACGGCTGGAGTCTCAATTCAGAAAGCAGACAATTCGAATACTTCGGAAGCGAATCCTCTCGAGCTTCCCACCCGGTCTCGCTCGATGCATGGCTCGCCTGCGTAGTTGAAAAAGACCGACAGGAAGCGGAACAAGCCTTCAATCGTATCCTTTCGGGCGATACAGAATCAATTAACGTGCGCTACAGAATCACGCTTCCCTCGGGAACGATTCGACGTGTCTCGACCCTAGCGAGACGCGCCTCCGCCTTCGGAGACGAGACGCTGAAAAGCCTCATCGGCATGCACCAATACGAGCGGGACAAGCAAAGCGTAGTAGAAGATCTCAAGCTCTTCTCGTACCTCGCCCGAAAAGTTCAGCTTTCAATTCTCGTTTACGATCCGCAAGGATACATCAGCTGGTGCAACAACGCCTTCACCGAAAACACGGGCTACGAATTCGAGGAAATCATAGGCAGGGACCCCAACTCACTCCTGCGCGGGCCCATGACGGAAGTGGATACCGTCAACTACATGCGCGCCCGCATACGCAAAGGGAAAGCCTTCCACGCCGAGCTCGTGCAATACAAAAAGAACGGAGCTCCCTACTGGGTCCGCATCGACGGCAACCCGCTCGTCGACGACGATGGAAAGCTCACTCGATTCATATCCTTCCAAACCGACATCACCGAGTCGAAAAAGATACAAAGCACTATCTTGAGAAACGAGATCAAGTTCCGCTCCCTTTTCGACAATTCCACAGACGCGCTCCTGCTCCTCTCCCCCAAAGACGGAGTCATCATCGAGGCGAACCGGGCCTCTATCCAATTACTGGATACAAACCGCCTCGTGGGACAAAGGCTCGAGGAAATCTTCCCGGAAAACGAAGACTTCCGAATCGACCACCTCAACGAACTGATCGACGAAAGTGATGGAACTCGCCGCGAAAGCGGGGAATTCATAACAGCCGACGGCAATATACACCCCGTCGAAATGACGGTCAGCCGCACGCCCATCGGCGAAGCGATCGCCCTCTTCGTCACACTAAGGGACGTATCAGAAAAACGACTGCTTGAAGAACAGCTTCGACACACTCAACGAATGGAGGCAGTCGGCCGACTCGCCGGAGGCATCGCCCATGACTTCAATAACTTGTTGGCAGGCCAACGAGGATTTAGCGAGCTGCTCTGCAACTCTCGCGCCCTCAGCAAGAAAGATCACGTCTACGCCAACGAGATTCTGAAAATAACCGATCGCGCAAGCAAACTCACCAGCCGTCTCCTATCCTTCAGCCGTGGAAAAAGCGACAAGCCAGTTGTCGCCAACTTAAACGACACCATAGCGAACATGATGCCGATGTTGACGCGCATCCTCAAAAAAGACGTTCGATTCACTTCCCAGCTAGACCCCAATCTTGGTAATGTAAAAGTCGATACGAACCAAATTGACCAGGTCATCATGAATCTCGTCGTTAACGGACAAGAGGCAATCAGCGCCAGCGATGGCGTCGTCACTCTTAAGACGACCATGGTCGAGCTCAGCGGCTCAGAGCTTTTCATCACCGGAAAACCCAAGGCGGGACGATATGTGAAAGTAGCCGTTCGCGACAACGGGCAAGGAATCCCACGCGAAGTTCTCGAAAAAATATTCGAGCCATTCTTCACTACCAAAAAGGGGGCTGGCACAGGTCTCGGACTATCCATCGTCTACGGAATCATTCAGAGTAACGGAGGTCATATCATGGTAGATAGCTCCATCGGGAACGGCACGGAATTCGCTTTCTACTTCCCAGAAGTTATGGAACGCGTCGAAAAGGTGGAAACTCCCGACCTTCGAGAACGCATGCCCTCCGCATCTTCATCGGGTTCCGGCGTTACGCCAACTATACTTGTCGCCGAAGACCAAGAGCAAGTACGAGAGATCCTCGAGCTGGGACTCGGCCAAAGTGGATACAATCTCGTCATAGCGAAAGACGGACTCGAAGCCATCGAAAAAGGCAGAACCTACGAAGGAGATATCGACCTGCTTCTCACGGATTCCATTATGCCACGAGCATCCGGAGTGAAGGTCATAAAGGAAATGCAGTCGCTGTATCCAAATATCAAGGTCATCTTGGTATCTGGACTTCCCCAGCAAGAAAGCGCGGAATGCAAATCCCTCAAAATCGACGCCTACGTCGATAAGCCGTTTTCAATTCGAAAACTCCTCGAGCTAATACACAGCCTCGTCGGCGTCGACAACTAGCTACGTCCACCTCAGGACCCAATCAACTCGAGGCCAAATCGAATCCAAAGTGGCATCGTGATCAGGCCGAACACTGTAGAAGCGAAAGCCACCCGTACCGCCACGATCGATTGTCCGCCATAATGCTTCGCCAGTACGATCGGCATAATACCAGCCGGCATCGCCGCCTGGATGACAAGCACCCGCTTTAGCTCCATCGAGAGCGGCAGGCAACAGGCAAGCCCCAGCCCCAGCAGAGGCAGCAAGCCAAGCCTCAGCGCCACTCCGAGTGAACAATCGCGGAAATCCCAAATCCGTTCGCCCGCCTGGAGATTGTCGTAAAAGCTCGCTCCGATCGCCAGCAGACCCAACGGAACCGCGCATCCAGCAAGCAAATACAAAGTGCTCGTGGCGAGACTTGGCAAAGACGAAGCGACGCCCAGCAGGTTCAAGCTCAGTCCGATTATCAGAGCAATTACCATGGGATTGAACACCTTCTTCAAGCCATCCAGCATCGAGCTCCCCGCCAAAAAAGAGACCCCCACTGTCCAAATCGCAACCTCGATACCGACATTGTGCACAAACAGAACCGCTAGCTCGTTTGGACCAAACATGTTCTCCATCAGAGGAATAGGCAAATAGCCATAATTGTAGATCCCGGCGGAAAACGCGAAGGTCCTCAGTCCGCCGCCTGGCTTCATCCCAAACGCTCCCCCTACGAGTCGAGCGACTACGAATCCAACCGTCACCGTCCCAAAGCCTGCCACAGGAGCCCATAAAGAATCTGGACTCTCCCGAAACGAATCGGCCTGTATCATGGATTTAATGACAAGACAGGGGTAGAAGACCTTCACCACCAGCACCACCATGCCCCTCTCCACCGCCGGCTCCATCCACTTGCGCCAGCGCAGGACCATGCCAATCATCAGCATGACAAATACAGGGAGAATTAACTGCAGAATCTGGAAATACTCGGACATTTTGAGATCCGATGAATTGACCTAGCGCCCCCGAACCGTCAAGACACCCGTCGCATGACTGACTCATCCACAAGATTGACAAGCCCAATTTCCCAGCGAAAAATCTCTACCACTTAATGGCTTGGCGAATAGATAAGTACGTAGTTCGAGGTCTCATCCAAAACATAGTTCCGGGGCGCGTCGTCGGAACCGTTTGGCTAAAAGGCCTCAATCAACCCATAGAGCTCAACCTTAAGGGCAACTGCCACAGAGACTTAGCAGGAGCGCGGCTCGAGTTCAGAAACAAGAACGCCATCGAGGGAGACTACTCCGGCTTCGACGTCTACCAAGACGGCTCAGTCGGAGACATGACCGCTTCCAAAAAGGTAAAAACGCTTCTCGACGAGAATGAAATCGACGCGGAGAGCGAAGAGCCACCACCCTTTACGTGGGCGAATTGCCTCTACCTCGAGTGGTTCAGCGAATCGAACGGCAGAGTGCTCATCGAGTCGGTCGATTTCTCCTGGAAAGTCAGCCTGCCCAAATGGACGCTCTCTGAAGACGGCGAAAAAGAGCAGCTAGAAGCCAACAAGCAGGCGATGTTCAATTTCATGGACGAGCTCTCTCGAGCTCTCGACCCAGCCGAGCAAAGAGATGAGCCCGTCGATGAAGACATGGATGAATTCCAGTGGGAAGCCTACCTTCAGAAAACCGACGCCCGCAGCGACATGCTCCTAGAGCTCTTCGAGAAGTACGAAAACGACCCGAAATGCGAAGAGATAATCGCCCAAGCCATGGGATGGGAAATCGATTCCATGGAGATCACGGAAGAATTTTTCGAGGAATGGGCTGTTGATCAAGAGGAAGAAGCGAAAGATCCAGATACTGAATACATTCCAAATCACCCTCTCATCAGCCAGATGATGGACATCACCTCTAGACTCTACTTCGAAACCGAGTCCCGAAAGTTGCTGTCCGAAGATACCGCAAATCCGTGGAACCAACTCATCTGGCACGGACAAATGACCGTAAGCAAGCTGATCGCCGCCCTCGAGGAAGTCGCGGAAGGCGTGCAGACAGAGCCAGGATTCATCGTGGCCACCCTGAAGCGAGCCCTCCACCTCCTACACCTAACAATCGCCACCATGGAAGCCTGCGTCACTTTGGCTCCCAAAGACCATCGATGGACCGCCGACATCCGCAAAGACCTCTTCACCCTCCGAGAGTCGATCATCGACATGATGCACAGCTACCGCCAGCAATAAGCGGAAGTCGCGACGAGCCAGCAAGGAGCCTTCGAGCAGCCGATTCGATAAACCAATCGTTGCATTTAACGCCGCGCATGGCATTCCAAGCTTCTGTACGACCATGGAAATCGCTTTCACAAAGATGCACGGAGCCGGAAACGACTTCGTAATGATCGAAAATCTCGACGGAAAAATCGAGCTCTCCAAGGAGCAGGTCGCTCGCTTGTGCAATCGCCGCTTCGGCATCGGCGCAGACGGGCTCATCCTCCTCAATCCCCCGGCCGATGAATTCGCGCAAGCGACCATGGTCTACTACAACGCAGACGGCGGACGCGTAGACATGTGCGGAAACGGAGCCCGCTGCTTCACCTCCTTCGCCCTGCAAAACGGCGTCGGCGACGGCACGCAATTAACCTTCAAGACCGACGCCGGCCCGATGAAAGCCGACGCTCAGGACGGCGAGTTCACCATTCGCATGACGCCCATGCACGATCTGAGGCTCGACCAAACGCTTAGCACGCCACACGGCAGCTTCGAGTACCACTTTATGAATACAGGCGTGGAGCACGTCATCGTTTTTCGTGACGACGTTGACCAAGTCGATATCAAGTCCGAAGGCAGCTCCATCCGCTACCACACGGAATTCGAGCCCAAGGGCACGAACGCGAATTTCGCCGAAATCCAGAAGGACGGCGTCATCAAGGTCCGCACCTACGAACGCGGCGTCGAAGACGAAACCCTCGCCTGCGGTACCGGCGTAACAGCCGTCGCGATCGCCGCCGCCCTAAAAGGCATGGCGAAGGCTCCCGTATCCTTGCTCGTCGCAGGTGGCGATACCCTGAAGATCGGATTCGATCTCGACGGCGAGAATGTGAGCAACATCACCCTAACCGGACCGGCCAAAAACGTCTTCACCGGCTCGGCAGAAGTCTAGCTGCCTGAGAAGGCCCTGTCTCCCAACAAGCCCGAAGCGCCTCTCAAAGGTCTCCGCTGTCCGCAGCCAAACGTTTCGCTACGCGCTTGGCGATCAGCGGTCCTTCGAAAATCATGCCGGAATAAACCTGCACGATCGAAGCTCCGGCATCGAGCTTCTCGGCTGCCGTATCCGGATCGGTGATACCACCGACTCCTACGATAGGGAGCTTCCCTTCGGTCAGTTTGGCAATACGAGCGATCATCTTGGTCGACATTTCGCAAACTGGCCTGCCGCTTATCCCTCCCGCTTGGTTGATTTCTTCAAAAGGACCCTCGCGAGCCATCGTCGTATTCGTAGCTATGATACCATCTAGCTTGAGGTCATGCAGGATCTGCACGATATCATCCACCTGCCCATCCGTCAGATCCGGAGCGATTTTCAGCAATATCGGCTTCCTGCTCCCCGCCTTGCTCGCTTCCCGAGCCGCGTTGGCCGCCACGAGCTCTCCCAGCAGCTCGCGAAGGCGGGATTCCTCCTGCAGCTTCCTGAGGTCCGGCGTGTTCGGGCTGCTCACGTTGATCGCCACGTAGTCCGCATGATCCGCCAAAAGCGCGAACGAACCGAGATAGTCCTCAACCGCCTTGTCCAAGGGAGCGACCTTCGATTTGCCGATGTTCACCCCAAGCGGTATCCGCCGCTCGCCAGGTCCGGGCTGCTTCGCAAGCCGCGCCGCCACAAACTGCGCTCCATGGTTGTTGAAACCCATTCGATTGAGCACCGCGTCGTGCTGAGGGTAGCGAAAAAGTCGGGGCCGCGGATTTCCGGGCTGAGCCTTGTACGTGACCGTACCTATCTCAACATGCCCAAACCCAAAGGCCTCAAACGCCTCCCAGCACACCGCGTTCTTGTCGAAGCCCGCCGCAAGCCCGATGCGGTTCGGAAAGCTCACCCCGAAAACCTCCACTGGCTTGGCCGCCGAAGGCAATTGATTGAAAACCCCGAGAAAGCGGGACAGCCCAGGTATCGCCCGCATCACGCGAAGCGAGTCCACGGTCAATTCGTGAGCCCTTTCGGGATCGAGCTTGAAAAAGAGAGGTTTAAGGAGGTTCTTGTAAACGGCGCCCATGCTGGCGCTAAAAGAAGGCTATAAACCCCGTATTGGAAATCAAAAACACCGTGATTCTTCCCCTTCTCAAGCTCATCCATCGAGACAAGCTAGACATGCTTTCAGTTTCCACTTGCAATGCACCTAACTTACCCCCTTCAAAATTTGCCTTAAAGCCCCAACAACATTTCGTCGTTTTTAGCCTTTCATTGATTGACTTAGCAGCCTCGGGAGCTTTTTGGATAACCTTATTTTGTAAAACATGCCAAGAGCAGCAAAACAACTAGAGTGGTGTACAGTTCGTCTCGGTGAGGACTCGAACTGGTGGGTAATGGAAGTAAGCGACGACGTTCACTGGGACGTCGACGGCCTTAGCATCGTAGACCCGCGCCAGATTTCTCACATACTCGACCTCCTCGAGCCCCTCCAGGAGTACAAGCTCGACCAGGACCTATTCGACACGGCTTTCATTCCCTTCCGTATCCAAAAGAACCTTGGAGACGGCCTCATTCGCCTCACGCGCTCGCAGGAGAGCTTCGCTGACGCGGAAGAGCCGCTATTCGGCTTGCCGAACATCGTCGATGACGAAAACAGCCCCTACGCTGACTTCATCAACCATATCACGAAGGTTCGCGTGAATATGCTCAACGATCTCATCGACTTCGAGCAGAAGCTCACCATCGACGAAGTCGAAGACGACATCCGCGAGGAGGAGAACAACAACTTCATCGAAGGTAGAGCAGTTCACCTCTTCCATGAAGTGACCAACATCCTCGACTACGTGCCCGCCGGCTGGGAGCTCGACGACGACGACTCGGTCAGCGTATCCGAAGGAGAAGACATCGAAGACTTCCCGGAAATCGAAGAGGAAGACACCACTCAAATCGCCAAGGATCCCAGCCTCAAGTGGGATGAAGACGAAGAAGAGGAAGAAAAAGACGAGGACACCTACGACGGTCCACCTCCAGACTCCGGTGACGACGACGACCTCGGTTCCGACGACGAGGAAGAAGAGGACGAAGAAAAGTAACCAATTTCCAATCACAAAGCCCGCTCATCCCAGAGCGGGCTTTTTCGTATCCAAAAAACAGATAACAGCGCGAGAGCGCTTTTTCAACCGATTCGACCGCCCGCCAACACAGACTCGAAAGCGCCGAGTGCGGCAACATTCGAGGAACAACCTGAAAAGCCGCCATCGGCCATCAAACGACCGCTCGCGTCTTAAGCTCTCAACTTCTTCGCTACTTCCTTCGCGAAATAAGTCAGGATCACGTCCGCGCCCGCGCGCTTGATCGCCAGCAGCGACTCGTCGCGAGTCTTTTCGTAATCCAGCCAACCAAGCTTCGCCGCCGCGTGGATCTGAGCGTACTCGCCCGAAACCTGATACGCCGCCAAGGTCACTTGCGAAGCGTCCCGCAGCTCCCGAATGATGTCCAGATACGCACCCGCCGGCTTCACCATCACGAAATCCGCCCCCTCGTCCTCGTCCATCAGCGCGTCCATAATCGCCTCCCGACGATTCGCCGGATTCATCTGGTACGTCTCCTTGCCCAGCAAAGTCGTGCCAGCCGCGCTCGCGCTGCCCACCGCCTCCCGATACGGCCCGTAATACGCCGAGGCGAATTTCGCCGAATACGCCATGATCGCCGTATCGATGTAACCCGCCTCGTCCAGAGCCTCACGAATCGCTCCCACACGCCCATCCATCATGTCCGACGGAGCCACGATATCCACGCCCGCCTTCGCCTGCAGCACCGCCATCTCGCAAAGCCGCGCCACCGTTTCGTCATTCATCACGTAGCTGCCCTCCGCGTTGAGAACGCCATCGTGCCCATGGCTCGTATACGGATCCAGCGCCACATCCGTGATCACCGAAATCTCAGGCACCGCCTCCTTGATCGCCTTCACCGCCCGCAAGGTCAAAGTCTCCGGATTCCCGGCCTCCGATCCCTCCGCATCCTTCAGGCTCGCATCCATATTCGGAAAAATCGCCACCGCCAAAACGCCGAGACCCGCCAGCTCCCGACACTCCGCCACCAAGTCCTCGATATTCAGCCGAAACAAGCCCGGCATCGAGCCCACCGGCTCCTTCTCCCCAGACTCCTTCACGATCAAAGGAGCGATCAAATCCTCCACTCGCACGTAAGTCTCCTGCATCATCCCTCTCAGCGACGCCGTCCGACGCATGCGCCGCGGCCTACGCGGCAGATCCAGCTTGAAATCCTCTCTCTTATCGGAACTCTTCATGGCTTTTCCAGCGAAGCTGTAGATTCGCCCGCAACACGCAATCGAAACCTAACAAGCTTCCGTTCCCCTTTCATCCTTCATCCTTCATCCTTTGAAACAAGTCACATTCCACAACACCCTTTCCCGCAAGGCGGAACCCATCGTTCCCACCAAAGGCAATGTCGTCGGCATGTACTGCTGCGGACCCACCGTCTACGCCCAAGCCCACATCGGAAACTTCCGCACCTTCCTCGCCCAAGACGTCATGCGCCGCGTCCTCCAAACCGCCGGCTACAAGGTCATCCACGTGCGCAACATCACCGACGTAGACGACAAGACCATCGCCCGCTCCATCGAAGAAGGCCGCCAGCTCACCGAATTCACCGAACACTGGACCCAGATCTTCCACGCGGACTGCGAACGCTTCAACATGCTCGCCCCCCAGATCGAGCCCAAAGCCACCGAACACATCGCCGAACAGATCGCCATGATCGAGCAGCTCATCCAGCGCGGCCACGCCTACGCCTCCGACGACGGCTCAGTCTACTTCCGCGTGTCCTCATTTGACGAATACGGAAAACTCTCCCGACTCAAAGAACGCCAACTCCTCACCGACGCGCCCGCAAACGACACCCCAGTCGACTCCGACGAATACACCCGCGACTCCGCCGCCGACTTCGTCATGTGGAAAAGCCGCAAGCCCACCGACGGCGACGTCTACTGGGACAGTCCCTGGGGCCAAGGCCGCCCCGGCTGGCACCTCGAATGTTCCGCCATGGCCATGAAATACCTCGGCAACAACCTCGACATCCACTCCGGCGGCGTCGACCTCACCTTCCCCCACCACGAAAACGAGATCGCCCAGTCCGAGTGCTCCTGCGGCCACGAAAAGAAATTCTTCAAATACTGGATACACGCCGCCCATCTCCTCGTAGACGGCCAAAAGATGTCCAAGTCCCTCGACAACTTCTACACCGTCGACGACATCGCAGCCAAAGGCTACCCGCCCGTCGTCCTCCGCTACGCCCTCACCTCCGGCGCCTACCGCCAGACCATCAACTTCACCCTCGACACCCTCGGAGCCGCCCAAAGCGCCCTCGTCCGCCTCAAGAAATTCTCCGACGAGCTCCTCGCCGAAGCCGGACTCAAACGTGCCTCGGTCCTCAAAGAAATCGCCAAAGGCAAGCACCTCCACGACGACTGGGACCCCTTCGCCGACGCCTGGAAAAAGCTCACCCACGATATGAACATCGCCGGAGCCCTCGGCGCCATCTTCACCGCCATCAAGGCCAAGCCCGGCCCCGAGGCCCTCATCCCCTTCCACAAGCTCATCTTCGCCCTCGGCTACGACCTCGACCAAGTCGTCATCGAAAAGCCCAAAGTCGACGTCCCCGAGGACATAAAAATCCTCGCCCAAAAACGCTGGGACGCCAAGCAAGCCAAAGACTGGGCAACCGCCGACGCCCTCCGCGACGAACTCGCAGCCGCCGGCTGGAAAGCCCTCGACCGCAAAGACGGCTTCGACCTCGAGCAGCTCTAAAAGAAGCGACCTAGTTCGCGAACTCCCCAAAACCCGATCCCCGTGCGGAACGGTTTTTCCAAGCTATCAAGCACCCTGAACATCGCCAAGGTCCCAACCCTCAGCCATTGGTTAAGGAAACTTGCGGGAAAAAGAGACTCAACGCCCTCGCGAACCTCACCAACAGCCAATTGGAGCCAAAACTGACTGTATTATACGAAACGTCGGATAATCCCATGATAACGGATAACCCGACTTGACGGATAATTCAGAGCAGCTTAGGTATTTTCCGCAGCTCCTCCTCTGAACCCACTACCTAGTAAAAAAATATCCCAGGTATTATCCGCCAAGTCGCATAATATACGTTGGGCAGAATTAAATGAAGAGAATCTCATCAATCTTGCTAATCGCAATAGCCGTCCTTTTCTCGGGCTGTACGAATAAAGTTCGAACAGAAACGGTTACTCTTGATAACGGCGTTGAAGTCAGAGTTCGGCAAGTTCTACCCATTGTCGTTGGAGATGGAACGAAAGTATTGATGATGACTTATGTGACTGACCTAGACATAGAAGACCTCGACTCAGTTCAGAGAGAGGTCGACCGGATTTGGCCTTGGTACCAAACAATCGTCGAAAAAAGAGGATACGAAGTTGGTGGTGTCAGTGCAGCAAGTGTCGTGAAAGAGGAATTCATGCGCAATGAAACGAAAAATTACACATTCATCTACGAGAAGAAGAATGGGACGTGGAAGCAGCTTGAGCGACCAGTAAACTTTGAAGCCCAACAAAACGGTGGTCACAATTCCGGCAGCTCCGCCGCCTCCATCGTGACACCTTAGCGTTCGCCAATTAAGAAAATGAAAGTTGCCGGAATCGTAATTGCTGTCGCATCGGCCAATTCGGCCGCGTTCTTCTTGTGGCTCATTTACGAGGTCACGTTTGGAGAGCCAAACCCAGCGTACATGTACGAGGATGGACCACCTGAAGGTCGTTGGTATTTGAGACTCAATTCCTTCGAGGAAGACCTACGAGCTTTCCTCGGATATTCATCACTGACTGTTGCTCCTGCTCTCATGCCAAGTCTCGCGCTGCTACTCGCGAGGAAAGAAAGAAAAAAAAGAACAACATTGATGATTGGGGTGATTGCATCGATCGCTGTAATTCTTCCTACTGTATTCGCGATTAGGCTATTCACCGAAAAGGTCTTCCACGTTCCGTTTTGGGCTTCAGTATTTCTCGTGGCTGGATGCGTTTATGCCGTATACCAGTCAATCGTTACTCTCAAAGACAAAACAGGCGAACAAGGCGCTTGTCACAACGCGGGCAAGCCCGCGTCGTGACAGCTTAGCGATATGAAGAAATGGGAAGATTAACACAGAGCAGCAAAAGACGCGTACGGCAGAGCATTGTCTCTGACAAAAAATTATCCGCCTTGAATTCGAAGGGATTCATTTCTGGATTGTTCGTCGGGCTAGCCATACTCTTCGCTGTTTCTGTTCAATACGCGAAAGATGACGTATTCATAAGGTTCTTACTCGCGACGATGACCTTTACGTTTTTCGCGACCTCCGTTATGGTTGCGTTAGGAAAACGAAACGCGGCTAGAGTGGGTTACTCTTCCGTCGGGGTGTTCTGCGTGCTTTTCATATACAACCTATCGATTTACGGTACCGTCGGATTCGGAATCCTTTGGCTCATTGCCGTCTTGTTCGCCACAAAGAAGCTATTCGAGTTTGATTCCAGCCTGAAAGACTCGAAATCCCCACCCTATGAATGAAATGAATCATATCCAGTCGTCCCATACAACTCCGGCCAGCGCTCCGCGCTAGCCTACGCGTATGGACTTCACGTTGGCAGAATCAAAATAGAAACGATGTTCACCATTATCTGGATAGCAGCCTTAATCGATTGGCTTGTTCTAGCTATAACCATGATACTCATACCAATCCACAAAAAGGACGATTTTGAGTTACACTCCTCTCGTACCCTCTGGAATCCATTGAACGTCATCTTCATTTCCGACGCACTTACAGAAAAAGGAAAGAAAATCAGAAAGATCCATATATACGCATGGGGCCTGTTTCCGTGCTTGATTGGACTTGGTTTCTTAGTTGGCGATTAAAAAAAGAAAAATGAAGGATAGTGCCAACCAGGCATCGCACACAAAGTCGGCAAACGCTCGCCCCTTTCACTACGACCCCATGGAAATCAACCTCAACAGACTTGGAACCTCAACCGAAGCCGCCATCGTGTGGATTTGACGTTCTACAAATCATAGGTCCTCGTGTTGGGCCTGATCTCGAAGTCTTCGAACGGTACTTTTGGCTTGGGACGTTTCCTTACATATTCGTTCCAGTGTCCACACGCCTCGCAGTCGGTGTAGAAGTTGTCTACCTCAGAGTAGTCTAGCACCTTCAGCTCGCACGGCCCGTCTTTCGACTGAAAGCCCGTTATTGGTTCGCCACACTTCACGCATTTCGTTTCAGGCGGCACGGATATTTCATCATACATTCCCATAGTTATTTCGGTTTAAATTATCAGGTAGAACATGCCACTGGATTCAACTCCAGCCGCTGCGCGTCTTCCGCGAATCAGTTCAGGGTTGGCATAAAAACTGTGACAAACAGATGATACTATGATATATATAACAATTACTGGGCTATTGCTATTAATCGCCGGGTTAATCCTACGGCATATCTACTCCACATCTACACAGCTATTAGATTTTCGCACTACAGTCGCTGATCCAGTCCTCCCCGCACCGTCGACACTACATAAAAAATGGATACACGGATCAATTGACTGCAAATCGAACACTGATCCCGCAATCGAAGTTTTTCGTTTTAATAAAAGCAGCTATATTTTGCGACAAAACAAGTGCATAAACTAAGAAGCTCCATTTATGTATCTGTTATTTGGCAAACAGAAAGCAGTTCTTTTAGATACTGGAGCAACCAAGAGGACCGAAGACTTTCCACTATATAAAACCGTAGAATCCTTGATAAAAAAATTCGCCGGGATTGAAAAACCAGAGTTATTCGTAATCCACTCCCACTACCACACTGATCACTATGCCGGTGATTCACAGTTTTCCGGGAAACAGAATGTCACGTTAGTTGAACCAACGGGTGCAGCTATGCGCGAGTTCTTTGCTTTTGAGCAGTGGCCGAACGGTGAAGCCTATTTTGACCTTGGTGATAGAAATCTTACAATCATTCCAACTCCGGGACATCAAGAGGATGCCATTTCTCTTTACGATTCGCAAACGAAATGGCTCCTGACTGGTGACACCATTTACCCCGGCTACGTACATGTGAAAAACTGGAGCGAATACACAAAAAGCATTGCCCGTTTAGACGAGTTCGTAACAACACATGAAGTCAGTGCCGTTTTGGGCGCTCATGTTGAAACGACCACGACGCCCGGAGAAATCTACCCGATAGGCACTATCTATCAGCCAGATGAAGTGCCGCTTCTATTGGCTTCAAAAAAATAGCCGATCTACATACTGCTCTTAAACAACTTAAAACCCCGACCGAAATACGTTTTGATGAATTTATAGTAGGACCAATTGGCATTGTCCAAAAAACAGTCAGCGACGTGATCAGATTTTTCATGCGAAAAGAGGAAAAATAATAAAAGAAAACTTGAAAAGAACCTTGAACCCAAAAAGCTCAGGCCGAGCAAGGCAGCGAATACAACTCCAGTTATCGCTCCGCCCTGACTTGCCCGTATGGACTTCACCTTGAGCAGAAACTAATGATCACTTACCTCAGAGACGAAGACATCTCATTCGATGAGTATCACGAATTCCTGAAACGAACCGACCTGGGAAGCCAATACCCCAAGGAACGCTTCAAGGAAAGACTGACAAAGTCGCTGAAGAATCGATCGATCGGTATCACGGCACGAAACCGCGACGGCCTACTAGTCGGTATAGCATTCGCACTTACAGATTTCGCCTACTTCCTTTTTCTAACCGATCTCGGAGTAGATCGCAGTTACGTAAAAAAAGGAATCGGAACTGAACTAATGAAGAGAATCCAAACCGAATCAGGAGGGGAAGACGATATAACTGTCGTTACTATCTCCAATGAGGAAGCCTACAATTTCTACAAAAAATCGAAATTAAAGAACCACGAATGCCTATTCTGGAAGTGTTGCAAACAATGGACGGAACACACAGTTAAGTAATTCAAATGAGGGTCCCCGGCGCGATTTCTCGTCTAGGTCAACTGCCGCGGCAGCAGCGTAGAATTCGATAACCCACCGAATGCCTCTACCTGACATATCTGAAGTGTACATCGGACCGCAACGCTAGAAGAACTGAAGTCTCTTCAATAGCTAGAGACTGAAGTTTTCGGATAACCTTTTGAAGTAGTCGTCTGGATGCCTTGCTTCGGGCAGGTTCAACTCAGCTTCTAGCGGCTCGTTGTTTCGGGTTTCGTCCACCAACGCTCGCCAAGCGTTTCGCTTTTCGACAGGCGTCGCTCCGAGCAAATGACTTAGACGAGAAACCAGATCCGCATTCAGATCCGCAATATTATAATTCTCGGCAGGATCATACTTCAAGTCGTAGAGCATGCGACCGACGACTTGATCCGACTGATTTGTGAATTCAGTAAATGAATACCGTTTCGTACGAACAGAGTCGCCCCCTATAAATCGAGTAAAAACTGCAGGCTTCCATTTTGATTCCGGATCTTTCAACAGGGGCAGCAGACTGGATCCATGAAGATTGAAGACGCTATCATCGTTGTCGATCGTAGTTTCCGGGCGCCCAATTCCCACCAGATCACAAAGCGTTGGATAAAGGTCGACAGACTCGACCAAGGAGGAAACGCGCTGTCCTCCAGGAAAATCAGGGTCTCGAATAATAAGCGGTATCTGCGTGGAAGTATTGTAAAGCGCGTGCTTAGCCCAAAGCGTATGTTCGCCGAGATTCCATCCATGGTCTCCCCAGACGACAAGAATCGTCTTATCAAAAAGCGACACGCCTTGAGAATCATAAGTGTTCTTTAGCTTATCCACGATCCGCTCAATTTGCGCGTCCACGTAACTGACCGTAGCATAGTATCCCCTTATCATCGTGCGGGCGTATTCATCCGACAACTTCGACTCCGCCTCATCGGCATACTCGACCTCCGTGTAGTTGCGCAACTCACCCCAGTTGTGAATCGATTGTCGCGGAGCATTCACCGGCAAGGAATAGTTGGGTGGAAGCTTGATCGATTCCTCTGGATATAGATCCCAATATTTCTTCGGCGCCCAAAACGGCAGGTGCGGGCGAGGAAAACCCACGCAATAGAGAAAGGGATCGTCCTTGAGTCCGTCCAATTTCGCGATCACGTCCGAAGCATTCAAACCGTCAGGATAAGAATCGTCGTCATTCTTCTCCCCTACTCCAATCTCGAAGGCAGGCACGTCTCGCCAAGGATGCTGAAGCTTCACCATATCGTCCCATACCTCCCTATCGTCATCCCTGTTGTGATAGACCTTGCCGATTGAGTGGAGCGTGTAGCCGCTATTCTTGAAATGCTGCGGCAAGGTAACTCCCGGATGGTTCACTCCCGCTGGCGTATCCTGATCTGCGGCATCTAATCTCGAATAAAAAGTCCAATGCCGCCCCCAGTTTTGACCCGGCTCCTTGTAGGGACGCGAACCCGTCAAGAGGCTCAAGCGCGACGCGCCACAAATCGGCACCGCGCAATACGCCCTCTCGAAAATCGTACCCTGCGCACCCAGCGTATCCAAAGCAGGAGTATGCATCTGCGTCGCGCCATGAAAGCTTGGCACCGGCCCAAAGCCCTTCAATTGCGGCCGAAGATCGTCCACCATAATGATCATGACGTTCTTCCTGAGCGATGTCTCCGCAATCGAAACGAATGCCGGGATAAGCAAGCTAGCGATCACGAGCGCAGAGCGAGCGACACGAAAGGAGCTTCGATAATTTATAAGATTCATCTACGTCTTGTCTTTTAGGGTAGAGCTACGCGTCTACACAACTCTTCGGATGGTAGTGAAGGTCGATGCGAACAAGCTGCCATGAAGAGTTTCATTCCGCGATGGAAAAGACCATTATTCCCTTCTCAAAAAACGCTTTAATTACCGCTGATACACCTACCCACAACGAGGGCTTGGCAAGACGCACACGCGGAGGTCGCAGATGCCACCTCCTCCCGGCCGGATTTCGTCGCCGAGGACGCCGCCTCCGAATCCAACACCATCCAAATTGGATGCGGAATCGCCGTCACCGCCAAAGAATCGAGCAAATAACGTTGAAATCCCCGCGAAGCAAACCCTCTAATCCGCCCCTTTAAAACCATCCGATCAAAGCCAAGATCAAAATACACAACCTGCGGACCTTAAAAACCTGCACAAATTTTGCCGCAGAGATTCTTGATTACCAAAATCATCTGTGTCCATCTGTGTTATCTGTGGGCCAAAACTCACATCTCCATTTCCCTATGAAAGAACAAATGACTCCACTCGAAGAGATCCGACACTCCTCGTCGCACGTTCTCGCCACCGCAGTCCTTCGCCTCTTCCCTGACGCGAAACTCGACATCGGGCCTCCAACCGACACCGGCTTCTATTACGATTTCGATCTGGAGCACAAGTTCACCGCCGACGACCTCGAGAAAATCGAGGCCGAGATGAAGAAGGTCATCAAGGAAAACCAACGCTTCGAGCGCATCGAAGTCTCCCGCGAAGAAGCCGTCAAGATGATCACCGATTTCGGCCAGACCGAATACAAGCTCGGACGCCTCGCGGACATTCCCGAAGGCGAGCAAGTCTCATTCTACCGCAACGGCGAGTTCCTCGATCTCTGCGCCGGTTCGCACGTCAACTACACCAAGAAGATCAAAGCCTTCAAACTGCTCTCCATTGCCGGCGCCTACCACCGCGGCGACGAGAACAACAAGCAGCTCCAGCGCATCTACGGCACTGCCTTCCCCTCCAAAGCCGAGCTCGAAACCTACATCGAGCAGATCGAAGAATCCCGCAAGCGCGACCACCGCCGCGTCGGCAAGGAAATGGGCCTCTTCCACATCGACGAAGCCGTCGGCCAAGGCCTCATCCTCTGGAAGCCAAAAGGCGCCGTCATCCGCCAAGAGCTCCAAGACTTCATTTCCGAGCAACTTCTTAAGCAGGAGTACACCCAAGTTTTCACCCCGCACATCGGCAAACTCGGTCTCTACAAGACCTCCGGCCACTTCCCTTATTACCAGGAGTCCCAATTCCCGCCGCTCATCGAACGCGACTCGCTCGCGGATCTCGCCGACGAAAACGCCACTTGCTCCACCCTCACCAACCAGCTCGAAACCGGCGACATCGAAGGCTACCTCCTCAAGCCGATGAACTGTCCCATGCACATCAAGATCTACGATTCGGAGCCACACTCCTACCGCGATCTCCCCGTGCGACTAGCCGAGTTCGGCACCGTCTACCGCTGGGAGCAGTCCGGCGAGCTCAACGGCATGACCCGCGTGCGCGGCTTCACCCAAGACGACGCCCACATCTTCTGTACCGAAGAACAACTACAAGGCGAAATCCAAGGCTGCCTCGACCTCGTCAAAATCGTATTCGGCACCCTCGGCATGGAGGACTACTCCGTTCGCGTTTCCCTCCGCGATCCCGAGTCCGACAAGTACGTCGGCGATCCCGCCAACTGGGACAAGGCTGAAGCCGCCATCCGCGAAGCCGTCAAAACCCTCGACGTCCCCTACGTCGAAGAAGAAGGCGAAGCCGCGTTCTACGGCCCTAAAATCGACTTCGTGGTTAAAGACGTCATCGGCCGCGAATGGCAGCTCGGAACCGTACAGGTCGACTACAATCTCCCCGTACGCTTCGACATCAACTACACAGGATCCGACAACAAGCCGCACCGTCCCGTCATGGTCCACCGCGCTCCCTTTGGCTCCATGGAACGATTCTGCGGCCTTCTCATCGAGCACTTCGGCGGCGACTTCCCAACTTGGCTCGCGCCCGAGCAAGTCCGCATCCTGCCTATCTCCGACAAGGTTGCCGACTACGCCCAAAGCCTGCTCGACCAGCTGAAGGCCAACGGCGTCCGCGCCACCGCCGACTTCAACTCCGACAAGCTTGGGGCCAAGATCCGCAACGCCGAACTCGACAAGGTGCCCAACACCCTGATCGTCGGCGAACGCGAAGCCGAAGAAAACAAAGTCTCCGTGCGCAGCCGCTTCCACGACGGCAAGCCGACCATGCTCTTCGAGGAGTTTGAAACCGAAGTCCTGCAGCTCATCAACAACCGCACCCTCCAAATCAAAAGGTAGGCGAAGGTGGGAGCGTACTTGTCACGCGATTAACAACCCGATCACGCCCCTCCAGAGCCGCCCCACCAGGCGGCTCTTTTCATTGCCCAAACGCCTAGAATCCCTAAAAACGGTTTTCAACCCAAGCCACAGCTCACCCACCCCCAACCCATGCGCGCGCTCCTCGTTCTCATTTCACTCTTCACCCTCCACTCCTCACTCGCCGCCAGTGACACTCCGATCGGCCTCTGGCGCACCATCGACGACAAAACCGGCGAACCCAAAAGTCTTGTCCGCATTACCCAGACCGAAGACGGCATCCTCACCGGCCACATCGAGGAAATCCTCAATCCCGCCAAGAAGGACAATCTCTGCGAAGACTGCAAAGGCGAGCGCCACAATCAGCCCATCCTCGGCATGACCATCCTCTGGGGATTTGAGGAAAATGGCAGCAAATGGACCGGCGGCGAAATCCTCGATCCCAACAACGGCAAAATCTACTCCGCCTACCTCAAGCCTAAAGGCCGCGGAGAATCCCTCGAAGTTCGCGGATACATCGGCATCTCGCTTATCGGACGCAGCCAAACCTGGCAACGCGCCGAGTAGAGCCATCACCCGTCCGATTCCGAGCCCATTACCCTGAACTCGATCAGCCCGTCCGCCCGTATCCTCTTCTCAAAACCTAACGCTCATCCCAAGATCAACCCGCACCAAGCCATGTCAGAAATCAAAAGCGAAATCCTATCCGCCAACCAAGCCTACGCCGCCGCCTTCGGCGACAAGGGCAGCCTCCCCATGCCTCCAGGTCGCGGCTTCGCAATCCTCACCTGTATGGACGCCCGACTCGACCCCGCCAAATACGCCGGCCTGGCCGAAGGCGACGCCCATGTCATCCGAAACGCCGGCGGCCGCGCCAGCGACGACGCCATTCGCTCGCTTGTCATTTCCCACAAGCTCCTCGGCACAAACGAATGGTTTGTCATCCATCACACCGATTGCGGCATGGAGACATTCACAAACGAAATTATGGCTCGACTCCTGGCCTCTAGCCTCAAAACCGCCTACATCGACGAAACCGGGTGGCAAGACCACGGCGATAACGAGGGGTCTCCAGAAGGCAAATACATCAACTGGCTCACCATTGCCCACAACGCTAAAAGCGTCGTCGAAGACGTCACTCGGATCCGCGCCCATCCACTCGTCAATCCAGAGATCCCCATCCACGGCTACATCTACGACTGCAAGACAGGCGAGCTCGTCGAAGTGCCGGAGGCGACCCAAGCCGGAGCCACCAAATAAATCAGTTACTTATCGAACGTCCCCAAAATCTGGGGACGTTTTGTTCCACTCCGACTCAAGACGCAAGCCCTCGTCTGCAATCTTCACCTTTCCGAATCCGTTGCCATTGCCAAAAGCTATCCACCAACTATGAAACTCGCCTCCACACTTCTCACAGCCTTCGCTCTCGCTGCGACCGCCTTCGCCAACCACCACATGCAGACCAAAGTCGTCTCCTACGAGCACGACGATGTCACCTTCGAAAGCACTATCGTGTATTCAGACCACGGCGACACCAGCAAGCCGGGCATACTTATGGTGCCAAACTGGATGGGCCCCACTCAAGGCTCCCTCGAGAAGGCCATGAAAGTCGCGGGCAACAACTACGTCGTCATGATGGTTGACATGTACGGGACCGGCACGCGTCCCACCAACGGTCAAGAAGCCGGAGCCGCCGCCGGAGCGATCCGCGGAGACCGCTCCCTCATGCGAGCTCGATCCGCCAAAGCCCTCGAAGTCTTCAAAGCCCAAGCCCCCCACCTCGACGAAAGCAAAATCGCCGCCATCGGCTTCTGTTTCGGAGGAGGCGCCGTACTCGAGCTCGGCCGTTCAGGCGCGGATGTCGATGCCCTCGTAAGTTTCCACGGCGATCTCCTATCGCCCACCCTCGAAGCCGATGCCGCTGAAACTCAGGCCAAGATCCTCGTCCTCCACGGAGCCGACGATCCTTACGTTCCGCAGTCAGACGTCGAAACCTTCGTCAGCACCATGCAAGGTACCGACGTCGATTGGCAGCTCGTCCAATACAGCCACACCGTCCACTCCTTCACCAATCCAGCAGCCGCCTCCGACGGAGCCCGCTACAATAAAACCAGTTCCGACCGCGCCTTCGCTGCAATGCGCGCCCTCTTCAACGAACTCTGGCAATAAGCCACGTTTTACTTTTAGTTGGGACGTCCTCTCCGAGGGCGTCCCTTTCTTTTACGCATGTTCATCATCATTTTCACTCTCGTCCTTGGGCTCATCAATTTCTACCTGTTCCGGACGGCGGCCGTCGCCTACCCCAGCCTAAGCGTCTTCTTCGCTACCTCCATTTTACTGCTATTCGCCTCCCTCTTCGTCGCAGTCATTCTAGAACGCCGCGGAAAACTCGCCGCCTCGCTACCATTCTCCTGGATCGGCTACACATGGCTAGGCATCTCAGGAATCGCCTTCTCGCTGACTGCCGCGACCGACCTCCTCCAATTCGCTCTCACACAACTCGACAACCGCCTCCAATTTCAAATCGTCCTCGCTCTCACCTTCATTCTCTCACTGTGGAGCGCTTTCGAGGCCCGTCGTTTCCGCATCCGAAAAATCAAAATCACCAGCCCCAAACTCGCCGCACTCGAACGTCCCATTCGCGTAGCTCAAATCTCAGATCTCCACCTCGGCGACAGCAGCTCGCTCGCCCACACCCGCAAAGTCGTCGCCGCCGTCAACGCCCAGAAGCCCGACCTCGTCGTCTCCACTGGCGACCTATTCGACGGCTATCTCTCGCTCATGGCCCCCTTCGTCGATGTCCTTCGCGAGCTCGATGCCCCTCTCGGCAAATTCGCCGTATCCGGAAACCACGAAGTCTACGCCGGACTCGACGAAGCCCTCTCCCTCACCGAGCTCGCCGGATTTACCGTTCTGCGAAACACCCACCAAGCGCTCACCGCTCAACTCACCGTCGCCGGCGTCGAAGACCCCGCTTCCTCCCTAAAGCCCGACGAAGCGACCGCCCTGCAAACCCTCTCCAACTTCCCCTTCATCCTGCTGCTGAAGCACCGCCCCGCCTTCGACTCCGAGAGCCGCGGCAAGTTCGACCTTCAGCTCTCCGGCCACACCCACGGCGGCCAAATCGCTCCCTTCCATTTCCTCATCAAGCTCGCCTACAAAGCCAAGCCCGGCCTCTCGCAGCTAGCTCCCGACCAACACCTCTACCTCAGCCGCGGCACCGGAGCCTGGGGTCCCCAGCTTCGCCTCTTCGCCCCACCCGAAGTCACCATCCTCGACCTCAGCCCTGAGTGATCGAAAAACAAAAAAGGCGAGGCCCCATAGAGCCTCGCCAAAAAGTAGATTAAGCGGATTCAGCGTTTCTCAGTTAGAGCGACGGCGAATCATCAGAAACGCAGGAATCGCCAACAAAGCCAAAACCAACGTCGACCCTGAGTCCGGCACCTTCACCTCCGGAAATTCATAGTCGAATGAGCCACCGTGGATTTGACCCGAAGCCTTGGTCAGCCCTTTGGCAACCACGGTTCCCCGTATGTCGTTACTGAACTCATCAAGGATAGTAACCTCCGGCGCCAGAATGCTACCAACCCACTTCGTCTTGATCTTCACATCGGAATTGCCAAAGAAATTCCAGAGTATGCCACTGGCAAAAGAATCAGGGACATTTTGGTTTATGTTCTGACCGAGCACTCCATTAAAACCAGTCAGATCGACATTCACGAGGAAGCGAGCTCCGGAAACGAGGCTGCCCACATTCTTGGTCTGCCCGAACAAGTTTAGTTGGCTGGCTGTCAAATTTATTACATGAAGTCCCGCGCTAAGACCAAAATCGAATTCCAAGTCACCTGGACCAGCAGGTGTCAAAGTCGCGGCTAAACCACTGAGAGTGTCAGAAAGATTCTTGAGAGCCGTGAAGTTTGATGAGAAGTCGACCACTCCACTTCCGAGGATTTCAGACTGAGTCTGAGCTTCGTTGAAGATGCTCAAAGTATTGCCGCCCTCGATGAAATTTATCCGATCCGTAGGAGTCGTATCAATCACTTGGCCACCCTTAAGGCTGCCCACGCGAACAGTGCCACGTCCCCCGTTTTCTAGTACTTGAGCACCGTTAACATTCACGTTGATCTGCCCATCAACAACAAGCGAATGGTCGCTTGTATGATTCCCATCCAGATTGACTGCGAAATCTGTCCCAGAGTGGCATCTCCTTCTACGAGCACATCGTACTCACTTGTCAAATCGCTGAGAGATACCGCTGAAGCTGAAGTGGCCAGAATGCCTGAAATTAAAAGTGCTGAGATAGTTGATTTACTGTTCATAATTTAAATCCGATGAGTAGATTAACTTACGGCAAGAATTACAGCAAATCTTGTGCCTTTCCTTAAAATAAGCGAACCAGAATTTCGTAAGAGACTATTGATCTGCTAGTTAAAATTTTTATGCCAAAACGAGTCTCAGCTAAAAAACGTAAAGTGTAAGGAACGCCCACCGCCGCAACGCCTCAAAAGGTCAGTCCACTCTCAAACGGCACTACCTGATATTGGACCGTTCGATACAGCTCCCCGTCGATGAAGATCTTCACCTCATAGTCGCCTAGAGGATCGTCTTCGGAAAACCAGAACGGACTCGAATATACCTCCCAATGGATCTCGTTCGCCGACCGGATCAAGCGTCCGCCTTCCATTACCGTATAGGCCCGCTCCATTTCAGGCGTCACAGTGATCGGCTCCGGGAAGCGAACCTCAAAATAGCCCATAAAACGCTGCTGGTCCTTTCGCAAAACCTCAAAGCCATGCACGTATTCCTTGTCCACGTTCTTGTGGATGTAGGTCGTTTCCGCGTAAACGCGGTACTTGTTGCCCGGCCCGGGCGACATTACTCCAAACTTCGAAATGTAGGCCGACTTCTTCTTCTTTTTGGCATATCCGGACGGAGCTCCGGCCAAAAGAGCCAGCGCGACCAAAGGAAACACAGCCATTCGTATGAAAAAGGATCTACGCGTAGTCAGGAGCTTGGATTTCATAAACGGCAAACGCCTACAGAAACCGAGGCTAAAGGTCAATCCGCAGCTGATACCGCCCGAAACCTAGGCAGTTTGAGGCAAATGCGCAGCTCCTCCAAACGGCTGCTCTCGACGAGCCTAAGCTCCCCACCTTGAGCTCGAGCGAACTCGAGCGACAGGCTAAGCCCTAGCCCCGTACCCTCCTCCGAACGATTTCTCGCCGCATCTCCCCGCACAAAGCGATCAAAAATTCGCTCCCGCGCATCCGCATCAATCGGAGCGCAAGCGTTCGTTACTTCTACCGCGATCCATCGATCGTCCGCCCTAAGGCTCACCTCAATTACCCGGTCCAGCGGATGCCTATACTTCAGGGCATTCCCAATCAGATTGTCCAATATCTGGCGACTAAGCGTCGGATCGCACCTAGCCACGAATTCCTCACCATCCGCCAAAATCGATAAAATCGCATCCGGAACATCCTCCCGAGCCAGTTGCACCAGCTCTTCCGTCAAGCTCCGCATGTCGACACGCTCGCTCTGAATCTCCAAGCTCCCCGCGTCCGCCTTTGCCAGAATCAGAAGCTTACGCGTGATCGACTTCAAACGATGCGTTTCATCGAGCAATCCAGCCAATAGATCCTGTTGCCCCGATCCGTCCGGCGCCGCCTGCAGAGCCACCTCAAGCTGCCCCTGCAGAATCGTAAGCGGCGTCTTCAACTCGTGCGCCGCATCCGCGCTGAAACGAGTCGCCTGCGCGAAGCTTCGCTCCAACCGTTCCAGCATCCCATTGAACTGATAGATCAACGACGCAAACTCGCTGTATTCGCCCGCGCTCTCCAGTCGCGCCCCCAAGCTCTTCGCGGACACCCTCTCGATCGTGTTCGACAAACGCCTAACCGGAGAAATTGCCTTTGTAACGAAAAACCAAATACTTGTACCTAAAGCCAACAGGGCTATCGGAAAAGCGATGGCAAACGAGCGCCTCATCAAGGCGCTATCCTGCATGACCGCCTCAAGGTTCACCGCTACAAGAAGGTTGAATCCCTCGTATTGAGCCAGCGCTACTCTCCAGCGACTTCCATCACCTTCGCTCTTCCGGCTTAGCAAACCTACTTCCGGTCTGGGCGCTTCCTGCCTGCCCCGATCCCTTCTCCCAAATCCTCCACCCTGACTACTAGGACCAAAAGCTGGACCTCCTCTCGGAATCTGGAACTCTCCATAGTCCCCTTTCACCTCTGGCAACTCTCCCAGGTCCGCATAAATCAAAGGCAAGTCCCCCCAGCTTCGCATCTCGTATTCGCCGCCGTCAGAAGCGTTGGCTTCATCCGCCTTCGCGGACCTTCCATAAACCGCAAGAATCGAGCCAGCGCCAAAACGGCGCTCGACCTCTGCTAGCCACTCAACGCCCGCCCGGTCCCAGAAACGAGAATGATTCGGCGGCGGAGCGAACCGTTCCGCGACGAGAGAGAGCGAATCGTCCAACTGACTCCTCTTTGCATGCTCGTACGCGATGTTTCCGGCTACGCCAAACCCCAGCATCACCGCCCCGGCGATCACTATAGTCCAAATGATAATCCGTATTCGAAACGATTTCATTCTTTTCGCATCCGATAACCCGCGCCGCGCACCGTCTCGATCAAATGGACGTCATGCCCGGCATCCACCTTTTTCCGAAGCCGCTGTACGCAAACATCCACTACATTCGTAGACGGATCAAAATCATAGCCCCATACATGTTCCAATATCTGGGTACGCGTCAGAACGCGTCCAGGAGAACGCATCAAGTATTCGAGCAAGTTAAACTCGCGAGTCGTCAGCTCCACGAGTTCACCATCGCGTCTCACCTCTCGCGTGCTTAAATTCACCACCAAGTCGCCCACCTGCATCATGCTCAGCGACTTTCCGCTCGAGCGCCGATGCAAAGCCTGAATCCGAGCGATCAGCTCATCCAGATAAAACGGTTTCGTCAAATAGTCGTCCGCCCCAAGATTCAGTCCCTCCAACCTTTCATCAAGCTCCCCGCGAGCAGTCACCAAAATGACAGGCACCGTATTTCCCGATTTTCGAAGCGATTTCAGAATGCTCAAGCCATCGCGCCCGGGCAGCATGATATCCAGCACGATCACGTCGTAGCTCTGGCTCGTAGCGTGGATATAGCCATCTTCTCCATCTTCCGCCAGTTCCACCACGTACCCCTGCTCCTTCAATCCCCTCACCACGAAGTCAGATATCTTCTTTTCGTCTTCGACCAGCAGCACCTTCATAGTCGAACCATGCGTGAGTTTAGGCCGACGAGCAAGAATCCGCTTCATTACATTTTTGTAATCCACAGACCGACGGTTCCGTAATCTCAATCCAGTTTAATAGCCCCCACGAAAACGGACGAGCGCGAGGCTCTCCCGAAAACTTAACCCTAGAAAGAAAAACGTAATGAAATCACCACTACTCGCCATTAGCCTAATCAGTAGCTGCGCCCTAGTCGCCAGCGCCAACGCTCAACCCGAAGACATGCCGCCTCCTCCACTACCCGAGGACGTGGTAATCGAAATGCTCGACGGGTACGACGCAAACGATAGCGAAAGCCTCGACCAGGCCGAGCTCATCGCCGCATTCACCGGCATCCGCGAAAAACATCAGGCTGAGCGGCAAGCCAATCGCCCTCGGTTCAATCGCGGGACAGACGACGGCGATTTGCCAGACCGCCCCATTCGCAAAGGAAAAGGCAAACGTCGCGGTCCGCCACCAGCAGAGGATATGGCGCCCCAGCTCATCGCGGACTTCGATGAAAACGGCGACGCGGAGCTCGACACCGCTGAACTCCTGCAAGCAGTCACCTTCCTCCACGAAAACCGGGGACGCGGCCAAGGTCGCGGACGCGGACCTGCGCGGACTTCTGACACTTCCGAGTAGGCGAATACAATCTCACTCGCAGCACACACACACACACACACACACACGAACGGGTCCAGCTCAGGCTGGGCCCGTTTCTTGTATTCACAATTGCCAACCGAACCGACTTCCAAATACCATGCTCAACTTAGGATGCTGTCCGATCGCGAAAAAATCCTCTTTAAAAAGTCGCTTACCTACGCCAACGGGTATCGAGAGCTAGCCATGTTCGACGACGCGCTTGCGGAGCTCGACAATCTCGACGACGCTTACAAGGCCCAAAAGGAACTACACCAGATGCGACTCGCCATCCTCATGGAGGCCAAGCGCTGGAAGGAAGCGCTCCCCTTCGCTAATATTCTCGCATCTTCCGACTCCTCCGATCCCGGCAATTTCGTAAATCTCGCCTACGTCACACGGCGAGCATCCGGCATCGAAGGCGCTCAAATCATTCTAGAAAACGCGGCAAACCGCTTTCCCGACGAAGCCATTATCCAGTACAATCTCGGTTGCTACGCAACTTGTAACAACGAATTGGATACTGCGAAAAAACACTTGCTCGCCGCCTTCAAGCTCGATCAAAACTATCTCGAGATGGCCCTCAAAGACGAAGACGTCGCCCCGCTCCAAAGCTGGCTAAGCAGCATCCCCAAATCACAGTAGCCTAGTCTGAAAGCTTTTTGGCAATTTGCTCCTAGCGCAAAAAGCAAACAATCCTCCAGTCGCGCCCTTACTGAATCTTCTTCGGATTCACCCGCTGCACGCGGGAAAGCTTCGCCCGAAAAAGCTCCTCCATCAAAACCTGTGTCTTCTCCGGTATCCGCTTCTTAACCACATCTATGTTCGGGAGCTCGGTCCCGTCATCCGGAATCTCGTCCTCCTCGCGCACCGGCATGCTACTGCCTAGCTCTTCGGCCAAATCGAAGTCGCTCGGAGCATCGATGTAGTTTTCCTCATCAGACTCATCGGTTTCGCTCGGCTCGAAAGGACTCGCCTCCGGCGCTCCCACCGGAACTTTGCGCTCGGGCGCTGGAGCGATCTCAGACGTGACGTAGGGCTTACGCTCCGGAACCGTCAGTCGTTTTTTTTTTCGTCAGCAGTCTCAGGCAGATTCTCCGCGATCGTCGAAAGCTCGCGAATCAAACCGTCGATCGCGCGAGCGCGACACTCCTCGGACGCCTTCAGCAGCGCCACCTCGAAATTCACCTTCTCACTCAAGCCGAACTTCAAGCCTGACTCGCTCTGTCGCAGGCTGTCCAGCAAGCGGGTCAACGATTCTGTGCTCAGCTCCTCGCCGAGACTCTTCGTCTTGCCGCCGCCACGTACCGCTTCAAGCAAAGCCTGGCGAACCCGCGACTGCAAATCGACCAATGCCCGATAAAAATCCTGACCCGACGCGTCAAACTGATCGCTTAGCTCCAGCAGGTGCGGGTGATCTCCAGTAGCGATCGCGCGAGCCAGCTCGTCAATATGCTCTCCGCTTACCAGCCCGTAAACCTGCAACACATCCGGCTCCGTAATCTTCGTACCGCAAAACGCGATCATCTGATCCAGAATCGACTGCGAATCGCGCATCCCGCCATCCGCCAAACGGGCGACCGCCTTAAGCGCCGCCTCATCTGCCTCGATGCCTTCCGTCTTGCAAATCAGATCCAAACGCTCGCGGATCAAATCCTCCGGAATCGGCTTCAAATCAAACCGCTGACACCGCGACACGATCGTCGGCAAAACCTTGTGCGCCTCCGTAGTCGCGAAGACGAACTTCACGTGCTCCGGTGGCTCCTCGAGAATCTTCAGCAAGGCATTGAACGCTCCCGTCGAGAGCATGTGCACCTCGTCAATGATGTAGACCTTGTACTTGCCCTGGCTCGGAGCGTACTGGGCGTCCTCGCGGAGCGCGCGAACCTGCTCCACGCCGTTGTTCGACGCGCCATCGATCTCCAGCACATCCATACAAGTCCCGTTCATGATCGCCTTGCAGATCTCGGAATCCTCCGGCGGCTCGGCGAGCGGACCGCCCTCGCAGTTCAAGCACTTGGCGAATATGCGAGCGGTAGTTGTTTTTCCAGTACCTCTGGGTCCAACAAAAAGATACGCATGGGCAATCCGGTTCTGCTCGATAGCATTCTTGAGAGTGCGGACAACATGATCCTGGCCGACCACCTCGTCGAACTTCTGGGGACGCCACTTGCGGGCGATTACCTGATAGCCTTGGCTCATTGAATGGGAATAAAAGGGGGAGCGGCTTATCCCAAGTCGCTCGCATTCGAAAAAAGGGAAAAAGGTGGCCAGGCACCCTACAGCACATGCGAAACGCGACTACCGTTGCTACCTTCCGGTCCTGGCGGGATTCGCCCGTCCGTCATCGCATAGGACCTGGCCGACGCAGAAGCTCGGAGGTCTGACCGACGGTTTCAACCCCTATTTTAACAAATTTCAACTCCCCCTCGAACGCAAAGCGCTCGCAGCTCTTTTTTAAAACCTCGCGAACAATCGGTGCTCCCTAGTTTAGCCCCGCATCTCCCGCCGGAGCAGCCACTTGCTTGGGTCGCGACGATACCACGCGCGTCACGTCCGCCGTCACGAAGGGCAGTCTCCAATTCCCCGGGCTCGCCACGTAAATGGGCTCCCACTCGGGATTGAAGCGATCCTTGTACGAACGGATTCCGCGAAACCCGTAAAAATTCTCCCCGTGGTTGAAGACCAAATCGAGTAGCTTATGGGCAAAGGGAACCGCGTTCCCCACCGAAATCCCGGACAAAGGCGCCACCCGAAGATCGAAAAACGTAAACCCTTCCTCTTTCGCCCACATGATAAGCTCGACGAAAAGGTACTCCATCACGCTCGGAGGCGCTTCGCTGGAGTAGCGCATCAGGTCGATCGAGAGCTCCTTGCGCGACTCCGTCTCCCAAATATTCGTGAACGCCACGATCTTCCCGTCGAGCCGCGCCACCGCGATCCGGAAATTCGCCAGATACGACTCGTCGAAGTAGCCGAGCGAAAAGCCCTTTTCCTTCGCCTTCTTGGCCGCGAGCCACTCGTCGGATATCGCCCGCAAAGTCCGCATTTCAAGCAGAGAGTCCGCCTGGCTGAGCACCTCGAAGGTCACTCCCTTCTTGGCCACCCGCTTCAAGCGAGAGCGCATGCTCTGGCGTTTCGATCCCACGAGCGTGAAATCCTCCAAGCGCACGCGAGCGATCTCGCCCACCTTCACCGGCCGCAGCCCCACGTCTACGTAGTTGAACAGATGATCCTTGCTGGCCTGATAAAAAACCGGCTGCCCCCCGAATTCAGCAGCAAGCTCGCGAAACGCGGAAATCAACTCCTTAAACGCCCCCGGCTCCCCTACCGGATCGCCCATCGAAACCCACGTCTTCCCGCTGATCCGAAACATAATGAACGCTGTCTCGTCCTCGTTGAAGAGGAATCGCTTGTCCCCCATCAATGCGAGATTCGAAGAGGCCACATGACTTCGCGTCAGCACGCGCTTGACCGCTTCGCGACACTCCTCAAAGGATTGCCCCGAATTTGGACGCGAAGTATGCACGAGCTTGTAGGCGGCGAATAGCAATCCCGCCAACGCCACCCCAAAGGAAGTACGCAAGAAGCGCGGCTTCTCACCGTCGAACTCGAATTGCCACCAACTCTGATCCTCGTATGCGCCATGGTGATACACGAAGAAGCCGAGATAAATGGAGCTCGCCACCGCCAGCATTACCGCCAGCACCGAGCCCGAACTCATCTCCAAGTCGAGAAGAGAAGAGCGACGATAGAAATACCTCCGGCAGGGCGCCAAAATTGCTGCCACCAGCCCGAGCAAAAGAAACATTCCTAGCCCGTCTCCACGCAGCAAGGAAAGCGGAGCTCCCACCGCGAGCGCCGCTAGCGTCAGATAATACGAGCTGTCGATCTTCCGCTTAATCCCGTAGGCGAGAAACAGCAAAGCCAGCCCGAGAAGGCTCACCCCGAAGTGCGACAGCTCCACGATCATCAAGGGCATCAACTCCTCCAGCCACTCCGTGTGAGCGGAGTTCGACGGCAGCGAACCCGCGAGCAAAAGTACGATGCCTCCCACAAAAATAAGCGCCGAAAGCACGCGAGGAGCAATCACGCTCAGCCATCCTTGAGCCTTGCTCATTTGTGGGCCGACCTTCCCCACGATCGCCTTGCCCTCCAAGGCGGAGAAAAGAAAACAGGCGAACACCAGCGGCAGCAGAAAATAGATCGCTCGATAGACGAGCAAGGCAGCCAACAGCTCATTGTTATCAGCCGTCGTTGGCAGAAAAAGCAGAAAGATCGTTTCGAAAACGCCAATCCCTCCGGGCGTGCTGCTTACCAGACCGGCGAAAAACGCGATGCAGAAGATACTGGTAAAGGCGAAGTAGCTAAGATTGTCGTCGGGAATCAAAAAGTAGAGAGCCGTCGCCGCAGCGATCGTATCCGCTACCGTGATACCGATTTGTCCAATCCCACTCTTCCAATTGGGCAAGCTCACCTCACGCCCCCTTATCCTCAAGCGTCCCTTCGAGAATCGACACGCGAGCACGTACACAAGCCCTGCCAACACCATCAATCCCCCGACCGGCTTCACCAGCGCATCAGGAATCGGATACGCTCCGTCGAAGGATGCGTTCGTAGCGCACAGCGCCGCCCCGGCCAAAACCGCAAGCCCAAGCCAGAAGCTCACCGAAGCGAAGACGATAAGCTTCGCAATCTCTTTGCCGTTGTATCCCCAACTCTGATACATCTTGTAGCGAACCGCCGACGAACTCACGATCGATAGACCCACGTTCAAACTCAAAACATAACTGTAGAAAGCGACCAGCAAGGTACGCTTCCAGTTTTGCCTCTTTCCTACATAGATCTGCCCGAGCCAGTCGTAGCCGCCCATAAGCAGGTAGCTGACTGCCGTAAAGGCGACGGCCAGCAGCAACGAAAGAGCTGAATAACCCTTCACCGTTTCCAAAATACTCTCGTAGTCGAAACTCGAGAGATTCCGATACAGCAGATACATCAACCCCACCACTAGAGCCAAAAAACCGCCAGTCAGGAGACGCTTCACCCAAGGACGCTTTTGCTTAGCGCTCATCCTTGCCTCCTTCCCGCAAAATCGTTTCAAAAATGCCCTCGATCTCGTCAGCTATCACCTGAGGATGCGTTTTCGTCAAAGCATGCCCCGCCCCGGCAAGATTCACCAAACGCGCCTCTCGCAGGCGCTTCCGAGCGTATTCAGAATTGGCCAGCGGAATCAAGCGATCGTCATCTCCGTGGATCAAAGTCACCGGAAAATCGAAGCTCTCCCAGCAAGTCGCCAGCTCTTCCAGCTCGTCCCTCACCGCAGACATCTCGAGCGCCGCCTGCCGATAGCGAGCCGGCGCCAACTTCGAAACGACCGGAAGCGTCAGAAGCCTGTGATACCAGCGGAACTGAATCACCTGAGGACTGAGCACGCCGGAAACAAGGACTAAACCCGAAACCTCGCCCAAGTCGTTCAACCGATTCGCAAGCCCCAAGGCTAAAGCCGCCCCGTATGAATGCCCAACCAGGGCTAGCGGACGATTCTTGTCCCGCCTCGCTTCTAGAAGTTTGAGAAACGCGTCGATCTGATCCGGGAAATTTGCCGCCCCAGCATGATTCCGATTCCTGCCAAATCCAGGACGATCAAGCGAAAGACATTCGCAGCCGAAATCCCTGCTCTCGAGGCATGCGATCACCTCCGCCCAATCACTCGCTCCACCCGGAGTTCCATGGATAAAGAACGCCAACTGCGGACCCGCCCCCCCTGAGCTGACACAAACGATATCCGAGCTCGTTACACCAGACGCGACAGTCGGCACCCTAGGTGCCGCCCCCTTCGCTCCGGTCGGTGGATTAAGTGTATCGATTTTGTGGCGCATCGAGAAATGTCTCCCGCGACGCTGGGCGCGACACGTAGAGAGCTTTCTCTATCGACCAAGGTCTCGAACTCATTCAGCCATAAGTGACGCTCACAGCTGATTTTTCATGGTTTTTACCAGAGATTCTCCACGCGCACCTGCAAGGAGCCTTCTTCAATCGGTGGTTTGATTACCAACAACTTAGCGTAGTTCTTATCTGGAATAACCCGCGTCGAGTAAATCAATCGATTCTTCCCTTCCCACGGCACCATCAATTGCAGGCGCATCACGCCTGCGCTTTCCGGGTCGAACGAGTAAATTTCCGACTCGTCGTGAGAAAGGACAAATCTCTCCTCGCCGAGCCGACAATTCAGCTCCGCTCCACTCAAATTGAGAAACCGAAAGCACCCGGCCTTCCAGACTTCCGGCGACTCGTCCAAAACCAGAATCTCGTACTGGCCTGTCTCAACGAAATCCTCCGCCTCGAAAAACACCAGCAAAGCCCGTTCGACCCGAGGGGGCCAGCGAACCCGTCCCACCTCGACCCGCTTCACCGAATCGTGAGGTCCTTTCTCCAAGCGAAAAAAGCTCACCGAATCCTCGCTCTCTGGAACATCGTAGGACTGAGATTTCCGATTCGGCATAAAGCCCAGCTCCACCGCCACCGGCTCGTCCGCCTCCATTCGCTCGAAGAAAACACCCTCAAAAAAGCCGTCTCCATACCCAAGCACGCGAAAACGCTTCAGCTCCGCCTCCTGCCCATAGGCAAAAGAAGCAGAAAGAGAAAGCCCGAGAGCAAAAACGATTTTCGCCACTACCTTCATATGTCGGACGGCGAAAGCCATCGAAAGGCCACCACCTCGAATTTACGTCCTAATGTCGTGTCACTGTGCATCGCATGCACCCGCTGCACGACCGCCTCGCAATAAGCCCGCGCCCAGATCTTCGTCGGATCCGCCGGATCCACCGCATCCCCGTACGCCCGCACCAAAAACGTATCGCTGCGAGCCGAAATATAAGGAGCAATCAAATTCAAGATCGTCGACTGCCGAAATTCCGCCGGCGAACCAGCCAGCTCCCACCCAGCATTTAACCGCACAGTACCAGTCGAATTATCGGCATCGGGCACAAAATAGTTCTCCGCTATTGCCCGTTTCAAAATCTCCGAATTAACGAATTCCTCCAGAGAATTGATAGGTCCATTCGTCTTAACATAGCTCCGAATTTCTCGAACAATATAACCCGCCATCAAATCGACCTCATCCTCCGTCAGAGCGAATACGTTTTGCCGTAAACTGCTTCTAAATTTCTCATAATCATCTGAAGGAGTAGAGGTTGGATAACTATGAATATCCTCGCCACCGAGCGGTAGGTTGAAAAACAAATAGAGTTCCGTATCTAAAACGGAGTTCGCATCATTCTCTAATTCCTCGAAGTAATCGCTCCAATAGGTATGTTGTGAAGCCGGGCACCCCTTAAGCAACGCGGCCCAGGCGTCTATCGAAGTAGAATGAATATTAAACATTCCATGCACGAATAAATGCTGAGCAGAATCTTGGTTGCGCAGTTCATTCACTGGGGAACCTTCAAGCGGAACGTATCCAGTATTCGGAAGGGGATCGGTAACCTTCCAAGAACCAGGCTGTGGGATCGTAGAGAAAAAATACTTATCTAAGTAGGAATTACGAGATGCATTTTTGCCTCCAATTAGACCATCAACCCAGCTAGTTGAAAATGCACTAGATAGCTGTACGGACGAACTCAACTCTTGCTTGGGCAAATGAAGCAGAGGCAGATCATACACTGAACCATCTCCCGAAACATCCTCTCCAAGTAAAAAGGAATCAGTAGCGCCTGTGATATTAGATTTCAGATTACTAGGATGATTTGCCGGAAATCGATACTCATTAAGAGAGTCATAATCAATTCGACCTTCTAATGGATGATAACTTGCCGGTAAATCTGTGCCACTTTCGGCAATCTCCCAGGTCATACCAAATGTAGGCTCAAAACCTTCAACATTTACATCAAATGCATTTTTATAGGTTAATCCAAAATTCCCAGATCCATCCCCCGTGTAAGTCGTATACCGAAAACCTTCAGGTTCAACAACATCAGTTCTAGGAATAGCTTTATACTCAGCCAATAACATGCTATCTGAATCACGATAGACTTTGAGAATTAAAAACACCTCAACGTTTTGAGATCCATTATGAAAACTATAGATAATTTCATGATTCGGCGAACTCGTATCTACATCTAGCGTATTTAAAACCAAAGCCACATTGCTCACCATCACCCTATTAGTTGAGCTTTTTTCATACCCAATAGCATTTTTCATTAAAAAAGACCCGTTACTATCTGAACTCACTGGCTCTGGTCCTGAATACGCAGCTATTTCACCTGGTCTCCAAACTTTATTATTTACGATAAACTTAGGCTGTATGAGACTCCCACCAAGATTCATAAACAGAGACGATTGCCTATTTATAAGGAGACCTGGTATTCCCTGCTTGGTAAGGATTATTCTATCTCCCTCTTCTGGCGTTGACTCATCATTCACCTCATAAGAACTCCATACTTCGATTCTTAAGTCACTAGAATTTATACTCGAAGTAAAAGGGTTCCAGAGCTCAACAGCAGCAGCAAATGAAATATTCAAATCACTACTTCCTGTTAAATTATTACTTCCATCAGTTTGAGGGACCAAATGCAGCTTATAGTTAAGGTGAAACTGCGTGACCACAGGACAAACTGACAACTGAGCCCCCCCTTCTTCTCCTTGAACTGAGAACTCTGATGCATCGTAAGCTCCCTCTGAATGACTCGCAGTTTTTGCGAGCTGAGAGTACTGCAAAAACTCTGAATTGTAATTTGAGTCGCCTATATCAGTTAAAATCGACAAATCCTTCTTTAAACCACCTCCCGCCGTATCCACCAACAACCCCTTGGACAGCGGAGTAAAATCGTGAAAGTGTTTTTGAAAATCAGATTTCTCCAAGTCAATCAAGTAGCGATCATTCTCTAAATCAGCTGTCGTCGAATCACCAAACTCTTCTTGGAACTGAAAATCATTTACAAACGCATCTATTCTATCTGGATTCGAAAAAGCCGAACCAGCACTTGATCCATCTGTATCCACGAAATCAATTTTCGGTTTTGCAGGTCTTAATTGACGCAACCTGTCCTTTCGAAAATTGTCGATTCCACTATATTCGTCATGATCTATCGAGTTCGTCTTATCATACCAGGCGTAACTACCCTTGACTCCGAGATCGCCGACCCAATAACCGAAATTCCCAATTGTTAATACTGCTGAATTTCCATATCCATCAACTCCAGAAACGGTTATCGGTTCCTTCGGCACTTTTACCGTCAATAGTGGGTTTGAACCAATAGTCCCTTCGCCAAGCAATTCCACCTCCGAACTTGGGGCCGTTCCTTTTGGAACTGGAGCAGGAGCTGTTGAACTAAATCCACGAGTAACGAGCCATGTTGTACTACTGCCATTCCGTGCTCCTGTCCAAAATGCTTCACGCACCTCTTCTGCAGCCACGTCCTTAAAATCCGTCGTTGTATTGGTCCGAAGCGCGTCAGCAGTATAAGAAATGGAGGTGTCTTTACCCAAATACTCTTGTAAATCGCCAATCGCTGAACGAAGTGCCAAACGGGCATTGTCTTCAGCTAATAATTTATATTTCGAATAGTCTATAGATTTTGTCCGCAGCTGCATTGTCGCTACCAAAGCAGTTCCAACAAGAAACACCAAACCCGCCAGTGTAGCGACCAAAACGATTGCAAATCCTTTCTTATTCGCATCATCACGGAATCGAGACAATTGCGATATTATCTTGTTTTGTGTATTCAAGTTCCCTCCCTCACGATTACAAACCTTCGAAACAAGCGTGAATGGTTCGCAACAATATCTTCAAAAGCCCCTGAACCAGATCCATCTTCAAGCTCACTCAACAAGCGAGCTCCTCTGTTGTCCAAAACGCGAATAAACACCTCGACTGCATCAGGGTAACGCTGATCGGGTTGACCTGATGCAGGTAGAGACCAAGTTGACGCAAAGTGAGATCGTTGAGTTGGCACCGGATTGCTTTCATCAAAAGCAGGATAAATGAGCTCCATCCCCGGCGGATAGTAAGCCGGAGGATTGTCTAGGTTTTTGTAGGCGTATAGTCGTACCCCAAAATCAACTACGTTTTCGATAAGATAAGAAGACAGCGTCGGAGAAACCACAGAATCAGCATGACCTTCGTACACAGTCCCATTCTTCGTTTGGTAAGCATTAGCCGTAATATCCAACCCTGCCGCCAAGACCTTGTCCTGCCTGACCACAGCTCGATGAAGAACATAGCGAGGGTCGTCGCCTGTCGCTTTGGATCCAAAAGTATTTCGTCTAATAATCTGATAAGACACTGCATTTACGCTCGGAGAGTTCGTGAAAAAACGCATCCACATCCCTGCCCAGCCATAGGTATGAGCTGGCTCGTACTCAATAATTTGCCCCCCAGTAGGTGCGGTATAACCAACTGGGAATTCAGGCCAAAAATCATTGTTGGAATCTCTGCCCGTGTTTAAATTGCTAGGCTTTACCCATCGAGTCGATATATCCGAGCTATCCATATCCAAGGCATCGCCTGTTTCTCTTAGAGCAGTTACAGCAAACATCGAGATTCCCCGTTCCTGAAATATCGCTGACTCCAAATCACTCACAATTGTGTCAAGGGTGACACTGGCATCCAGCTCAAGCTCGGCATTGCTCGATGATTTATTCCACACATCGAGTAAGCTCCTGCTAAAACTAAACACAAAATATGCGATTACCGCAGATATAGATATAGCTACGACAAGCTCGAATACCGTGAACCCAGCTATTGATCTTTTACTCTTCATTTGCTGTAGATCATCGAAGTCCAAATCTCGTGCTCATAACTACCAACAGCTATATCGATCGGCCAGCGAATGCGACCAAGTAATATTCGAGTTGGACCGGTTGAATCATAAGTATAATCTGTCGGTTCGGAAACTCTGACTTCATAGAAAGCCCAAGTCGGCACAGTTGAACTTATTTCAATCGTTTTCAAATCTCGGCTAGAATATATAACAGCATCGCCTCCCCCAGAGTACCATGATGGCACTGAACTACTCTTGGCTTCTTTGCTAATAGCTGACTCAATTCGCCCGATCAGATCAGGAATATCGCTATACTTAGACGAAACTGCACTATTCTTGAGAGTCAGTACAGCAATACCAAACGCAGGAACTGCGATCAAGGCAAGCATTGCCAGAGCGATCACAACCTCCAATAGAGTGAATGCTTTCTTTCTAGTTTTCCTCACCCTCATCCTCTTCGTCCTGAGCAGTTTTCATTTTACTTTCGTAGTAAGCGACATCTGGAATTCGAAATAACGCGCCCGTTCGCTTGACGCCTAAGCCCAATGCGGTTTCGTGATCGGAGAATATAAGACTAGCTCCACTTCTGCTCGCCTGACCTACTACAAAATAATTGGTAATCGGAGCGCTTCCACTTCCATCCGTTGTAGCCGTCTCCAATCGACCATCAGGGCTAAACTGCCAGACGAGCCAACTTGGCATACCAGCAGCATCTGGAGCCACGCTCAGAGCAGCAGGGTACTCGTAGCCATATACAGAGGCAGCTCCCCCGATTTCTTGATCACAAATGCCCATGTGTGGCTCCGAACTACTCCCCCACCCGGAAAAAACGACACCTGAAGCGCCTCGAGGAACAACATAAGATCCTTTGGGAAAATAGATCCCGCGATCCACGGCCAACCAATTTCCCGGCGTATCAGGATCCTCAATCATGACACCAACATATCTCAAAAACCTGTCCGCATCTGTTTCGTCGAAATTCACGAGCAAGCGAGCCGACTGCCCATTCATGATCGCCTGCGTGCGGGCCACGCGCACGGCATCACTTAATAGTTCAATTGATTTCTGCACGCTGCGGCTATCGCTATACCCAACTTTATGATACGCAACGGCAGCGAGAATAGTGATGATGGACATGCTCACCAACAGCTCAAACAAAGTAAAAGCCCTAAATAGGCTTCCCTGCCTGAATGAAGTTCTGTTCATTTCGCTATTACCTCATCCCCTGAACCATCCGTTCCATCTGAGCCTATCGAATAGAGCCTATAGCCATATGTTTCCCAACCACTGTCGTCCGGGCGATAGTCGTAGACATAGGCATTGTCCCATGGATCTAAAATCTTGTTCTCTGCTTCCGCAGCAATCGGAGGAGGATGGCTTTCGAATGACAAACTAGCGTTATTCAACATCGACTTAACCGCTATTGAATCTCCACTCGGACCGCGCCACCCATTCAAAGCATTTAGCAAGAACGCATTGCCACCACTCAAGTTAACCTCGCCCGTATTGGTACCAAACGTCGGGATTTTCGGATAATCCCCAAACCGCGCCCGATACGCTTCCAGCCCGACTTGGATGACCTGCAGATCCGCTCGGGCCTTGTCCTCCTTGGCGCCCGCCCGCTGCTTGACCAGCACGCCGAAACTCACGCTCGCCAATATCCCAATAATCGCCACCACAACCACCATCTCCATAATGGTGAAGGCGGATCGAGCCTGCTTGCTGAAACTGTGGATATCGGGCGACATAGTGGTTCGAACGTATATCACCTCTGCCAGCCAATTGTCACCGGCTCGAGCCAGTTGCGCGCGAGCATCCGCTCGCCCTAAGCCTGAGCTTTGGCGAGAGCGCGAGCCGCTATTTTCTCTAGAGGCAAGGTTTCGTGCACTCCCCCGTGCTTGATCGCCTCGTTTGGCATCCCAAAAACGACGCAAGACTCACGGTCTTGGGCGATGTTGTAGGCGCCGGAATCCCGCATCTCCTTCATGCAGAGAGCCCCGTCGTCTCCCATTCCGGTCAGGATCACGCCGACGGCGTTTTTCCCAGCGCTCAAGGCTACCGAGCGAAACAGGATATCGACCGAAGGGCGATGTCGACTGACCAGCGGCCCGTCCTTGACTTCGACCGTATAGCGACTCCCCGCCCGACGCAGAATCATGTGATGGGCCCCGGGAGCGACGAGCGCCACGCCCGGCTCCACCAAATCTCCGCTGCGCGCCTCCTTGACGCGAATCGGACAGGTCGCGTTCAAGCGACTGGCGAACGACGCGGTAAAGCCTTCCGGCATATGCTGCACAATAACGATTCCCGGGCAATTGACCGGCATCTTCTCGAGGAAAACCTTTATCGCATCCGTGCCTCCCGTGGAGGCGCCGACCGCTATGATCTTTTGAGCCGTCACCGGCACCTTGCCGTAGGAGTTCGCGTTTGGCGGCGGTATGACTTCGTCAGGCGAAAGCTTGGCACGCGCCACAAATGTGGGCGGAGGCGCGGACTTGCTGGAGCGACTGGAAACCAGCCCCCCCGAACGCGAGCGAAAACGAGCGACTGCCGCGGAACGGATGACGTCGTGGATTCGCATCTCGAGCTCCTGCATGACCTCCTTGGTCGCGGCTCGCGGCTTCGCGATGATTTCCACCGCTCCATTTTCGAGGCATTCGAATGACGTTCTCGAACCTTCTTCAGTAAGGCTGGAGCACATGATCACCGGCAGAGGATGCTGCACCATCAGCTTCTTCAAAAACGTGATCCCGTCCATGCGCGGCATCTGCACATCTAAAATCATGACGTCCGGCGTCTGGCGCTTCAGCTGGGCAACCGCCTCGAAAGGGTCGGCCACCGCCGCGCTCACTTCCATGTTCTGGCCGCGATTTACGATATCGGTAAGGATGCGCCGCGCTGTCGACGAATCGTCGACGATCATAACTCGAATCTTAGTAGGGTCGGACATATGGCAACAGGTGGGAAAGCGTTAACACAAAACAACTAAAGCAAAATACAAGCCTAGTCTTTCCTTTGCGCGAACTTTACGGCTAATTCGCCGGCTCCTTGAGAATCCTCTACTCCAGACCGCAAGAAACTCGCGCTCGCTTGTTGACCACTGAGGCGATCGCGCGGGCCTTTTCGGCTCCCTCGGAGAGCACCTGGTCCACGTAGTCCAAATTCGCTAGAAGCTCCTCGCGACACTTGCGGGCCGGCGCGAAGTGTTCCCAGTAGCACTCGAAGAGCTTCTTCTTGACGTGCCCATAGCCGAATCCTCCGGCTTTGAGCGCCTCCACCGTTTCGAGGTAAGTCTCCTCGTCGGCCACGTGCTTGAGGATTTGGATCGCGATATTCTCCTCCGCATCCGGTTTGGGCTCTTCCATGGTGCGACTGTCCATCACCATGCCCATGATGCGCTTCTTGATCGCCTTCTCTTGCCCGAAAATGTCGATCGTGTTGTTGTAGCTCTTCGACATCTTGCCGCCGTCAGTGCCGGGCACTTTCGCCACTTCCCGACGTATCCGCGGCTCGGGTACGACAAAAGTTTCGCCGTAAAGCTCGTTGAATTTTGAAGCCAAATCACGCGTCACTTCCACGTGCTGCTTCTGATCTTGCCCCACCGGCACCACGTCCGCGTCGTAGATAAGGATGTCCGCCGCCATAAGGACTGGATAGGCGAACAAGCCATGGTTTGTCGCTAGCCCCTTTGCGATCTTATCCTTATAGCTGTGGCAACGCTCCAGCCAGCCCATTGGGCAAATCGTCGAGAGTATCCACGAAAGCTCTACATGCTCGGGCACGTCCGACTGCTTGAAGAGCACCGCCTTCTTTGGATCGAGACCACAGGCGAGAAAGTCGATCGCCACACGCTTCGTGTACTCGCGACGCAGCTTGGCGTCGGTGAGCGAGGTCATGGAATGGTAGTCAGCGATAAAATAAAAAGCCTCGCCCTGCTCCTGCAGTTCGATGGATGGCTTCATCATGCCGAAGTAGTTGCCTGCGTGAAGGATGCCCGAAGGCTGAATGCCGGAAAGTATTCTCATGTTTTTTAAAAAAAGGGAAGATGCGGGATTAAGAAGCCCGTACCGTACAGTTCAAGCGAAACTAGCCACGACGCTCCCGTGTTGCGGTCTCGCACTTGCAGGTCAAAACCTGGTCAGCCGGCAAGGTTCCCTTAAAGGGAGTCAGAGGTCCGACCAATGAGCGACGCCCAATAATCGATCCTGGGTTCAGCACCGAATTGCAGCCGACCTCCGCCTCGTCCCCGACGAGAGCGCCAAACTTGCGCATCCCAGTGTCCACCAATCCTTCCGGCGTTTCCGCCTTAACTGGCTTCTGGTCGAGGCGAAGATTCGAAAGAATCACCCCCGCTCCCAGGTGCGAACGGTTTCCGAGCACGGAATCGCCAATGTAAGAAAAATGCGGAGTCTGCACCCCTTCGAGCAATAGACAGTTCTTATACTCGCAGGAATTTCCCACTACGGACCCAGCGCCGACGATCACGTTTCCGCGAATGTAGGCCCCCGGGCGAATCTGCGCTCCTTCACCGATCCACGCCGGCCCCTCGATCGAGCAAAAGGCCGGCAGCTCAACCGACTCGTGAATGAAGACCCGCCCTTTTATCGAGACGCCCGCCGGCAGGTCCTGTGGAATCCTTTCTTCAAATCCCGCTGCAAGGGCTAGCTTGATTTGCCCAATCCACTCCCAAGGAAGCGCATCGTCCGAGAAGAATTTGCCAAAGGGAATACTGTCAGGAAAACGAAAGAGATCGGAGGCTTTCACGCCCACCACCTTGCAATCCCTTCGCTCGCACTCAAGCCGCATTTATCAGACCAGCCCTGGGCCGATCAAGCAGTCCCCATCTTCCAAATACAAAAAAAAGGCCTCCCCGCAAAAGGGAGGCCAAAAAAGTGGAGCGGGCGAAGAGATTCGAACTCTCGACAGCCACCTTGGCAAGGTGGTGCTCTACCAACTGAGCTACGCCCGCATTAATGAGTGGACCGCGCTTCTTCCTCGAAACTTGAAGAAAAAGTGGAGCGGGCGAAGAGATTCGAACTCTCGACAGCCACCTTGGCAAGGTGGTGCTCTACCAACTGAGCTACGCCCGCCTCATTAAAGAGGTGCGTCAGAATCCATTTCAAAACCTCCAAGTCAACAGAAAATTGACCAAAAAACCGCCGCTCTTTCAACAGGCTCGCCCCTTTCGCGCGGCCCTTGACAAAGGCCTTCAGCCGCTATCGGTCAAGGACATCCAACTCCGGCCACTGCTGGAGCTTTCGGTGCAAAGTCCGGCGAGAGATGCCGAGCAAGGCCGCCGCTTTCGTGCGATTCCCGCGCGCGTCCGCCAGAGCCTCCCGCAACAGCCGCTTCTCGTTCTCTCCCTTGTCTAACGGAGAGACGATTTTGCCGGAGCCGTCGATCGACGGACTTTCCCCGCGAAATTTCGCCTCCAAGTCGTAGTCATGAATCACCCCGCCGCGATGCAGCACCACCGCGTTCTCGGCGAAATTCCGCAGCTCGCGAATATTGCCCGGCCAGCTGTAGCGCCGCAGAGCCTGCATCGCTCCAGACTCCAAGGTCGGCGGTTCGATTCCATTCTCCTCGGCAAACTCGTCGAGAAAGTGACTCAAAAGCTGAGGCAGATCCTCTGTGCGGTCGCGCAGGGCGGGCATCTGAATCTGCACCACATTCAAACGATAATAAAGATCCTCGCGAAAGGTGCCTTCCTTGCTCATCGCCAGCAGATCGCGATTCGTCGCCGCGACCAGCCGCGTATCCACCTTGATCTGCTTTGAACTGCCGATTCGCTCGAACGTCCGCTGTTCGAGAAACCGCAGCAGCTTCACCTGAGTGGAAAGATTGATCTCCCCGATTTCATCGAGAAACAAAGTGCCCCCTTCCGCCATCTCGAATCGACCGATCCGCCGCTCCGTCGCCCCGGTAAACGAGCCCTTCTCATGGCCAAACAATTCGCTCTCAAGCAGGTTCGCCGGCAAGGCCGCGCAATGCACCGGCACGAAAGGCCCCTTCGCTCGGTTGCTGTTCTGGTGAATCGCCTGGGCAATCAACTCCTTGCCCGTCCCCGTTTCGCCGCCGATCAACACGCTTGCCTTAGACGGCGCCACCAGCTTCACGCGTTCGATCACCTTCATCAACTCCGGCGAATTCCCCACAATTCCCTCAAAGCTGAACTTCACGTCCAGTCGTTCGTGCAACTGCGCCACCTCAGTCTCAAGATTCTTGGACTTGAGGGCTCGCTTGATCAGAATCTCCAGCTTCTCGATGTTGACCGGCTTGGTCAGGAAATCGTAAGCGCCGCGCTTCATGGCCTCCACCGCCGAATCCACGTCGCCATAGGCTGTCATCATTATCACCGGCGGGCGATTGGACAATGCGAGGGCCTTGTCGATCACCTTCATACCCGACTTACCCGGCATGCGAAGATCCGTCAGAACGATATCGAAAGACTCCGCCTCCATAAGCGTGAACGCCTGCTCGGCGTTCTCAGCTAGATAGACGTCGTACTGATCCTCCAGCACCTGCATCAATCCCTCACGGGTATGCCGCTCGTCGTCAACAATGAGAATAGTTGGCACCATTTGACCAAACGCTGACCTAATCCAAACAAAGGTCAAGTGTGCAGATTTGTCTCACTAGTCTAACCCTCCAGCATCCTTAGCTTCCGATTTCGCTTCGGAAGCTCTAGAGTCACCACCGTTCCGATCCCTTCCTGGCTGTCGATCCCGACCTGGCCCCCGTGACCACGTATGATGCGTTGCACAATCATAAGGCCCAGACCAGACCCTTCTCTTTTCGTTGTGTGATAAGGCTGGAAAACACGGGATAAATCCGACTTTCGAATCCCCCCTCCCGAATCGCCAAACCTGAGGTAAATCCGCTCCTCATCCGAGCGAGATACGATCTTTAGCGAACCTCCCGGCTGCATCGCCTCCATCGCATTCTTAATCAAATTGAAAAAGACCTGCTTCATCTGGTTTCGATCAGCCCGCACGATAGGGGCCTCGGTTACCACCTCCACTTCTACCGAAATACCGCGGTCGTTCAGCTCCGATCCCACTACTTCCAGCACCTCTTCCAGAACAAGGCTCAAATCCAGCACCTGGAAATCCGGATCCTGAGGCCGAATCGCCTCCAGAAAATTCTTAATAATCCCGTCGAGCCGCTCCACCTCTCCCCGACAGACATCTAGCGAATTCCCAAGCTTTTCGGAAGCAGGCGTAGCCTCCAGCTTCTTGAGCTGGCGCTCCATCAGCTGCAAATGAATCGTAAGCGAATTCAGCGGATTTCCCAGCTCGTGCGCCACGCCGGCCGCCAGCAATAGAATCGAAGCGATCTTTTCCGATTCGATCGTCTCTTCCTTGGTAATCTTCTCGCTCGTGATGTCTGACAACATCACCACGAACTGCTTGTCCTCATCGCCTACCGGCTCCTTGAACGGCAGAAAATAGATGCGAACGTACCGCTGCTCTGGATAAGTTAGCTCCAACTCGCGAGAACTGATCGAATCCCGCAGCGGCTCCCCTTCCTTCAGCCCCAGCGAATCCCGAAGCCCCGGGATGAGACGCCATAAGATCGACGCCCCAAGATCGTTCTCGTTTAAGCCAATCATGCTCTGACCCGACTCGTTCGCGTACTGAACAACGCCGTCCTCATCCACCACAAGAATACCTTCCAAAGCCGTATTAAAAACCGTCTCCAGATAAGCGCGCTCGCGAGCCAACTTTTGAGCAAGATTCGTCAGATTGATCGCATCGAGACTTTCGATACGGCCCAGCACGCGGTCGAGTGATGATTCTTTCTTAGCCATTTGAGAAAACGCTACAGCTTAAGTCTTTAGAACGGTATCCAAGAATTTGGCAAACCTTCCCTTGGAATGCCGCGCAAGGCGGTAAAACGAGGATTCACCGCCAACAACCTTAAGACTAGCGCCACTCCTGCTTGATTTATGCAAAACCTATCCCTTATGTCTCTCGCGATTTATATGAGATCCCGACAGCGCTTAATCTGGATCGGCGTTCTGACAGCGTCGCTCACCTTGCCTATTGGCTGCCGTAAACCGGAAATCCGTGTTTACGACGTGCCAAAAGACGCGAGCGCGGCCGCTCGTCCACTCGCTCAACCAGCGACGCCCAATCCCCTCGTTCCACCGGTAGCTTGGACTCCCGCCCCCGCATGGCAGGAGCTTGAACCAACTCAATTCCGCAAGGGCAACTACCTCTTCACTGAGCAGGAAGACTCCGTGGAGATCACCGTCACTTCCTTCCCCGGCTCGACCGGCGGTATGCTGGCGAACGTGAACCGCTGGCTAAGACAAGCCGCGCTCCCCGAGATCACCGAGGCCGAGCTTGCCGATCTCGTCGTCGAGTCTCAGCTGACACCCAGCATCCAGGCGTACACCGTGGACCTCAAAGCGAGTGAAGCGACCCCCGACTCCTCGAGAATCTTCGCGGCGGTTGTCCCCTTCCAAGGCCAAAGCTGGTTCTTTAAGATGTCTGGTCCCTTCGCCGCCGTGGAATCGCAAATCCCCGCCTTCCAGACCATGGTCAACGGTCTGAGCTTCGGAAACGCCGCCGAACAAGCAAGCGCGAGCCCCAAAGCCGAATCCGATCAACAACTTGCATTTAGAACGCCGGAAGGATGGACGCAGTCCCAAGGTAGTTCCATGCGTATCGCAAGTCTCTCCATCGAAAAGGAAGGACTGCCGCCGGCTGACTTCTCAATCATCGCTTTCCCGGGCGACACAGGCGGAGTCGCAGCCAACGTAAACCGCTGGCGACGCCAGATCGGGCTCTCCGACTGGACTGCCGAAGAGGTCATCGCCGCCGCCAAAACGCTCGAAACCGAAGCCGGCCTCGACTTCCTAATCTTCGATCTCAAGTCCGAAACCGATGGCGAGCAAACTGTAGGTGATGAACGGATACTCGCCGCTATTCTTGAATACTCTGGCAAATCGTGGTTTTTCAAGCTGCGCGGAGACGCTCTTCTCCTCGACACCCAACAAAACAAATTCCGCGGCCTCCTGCAAAGCGTGCACTTCGACCACGAAGGCCACAGCCACTAGCCAGCTCACCAGCGTCCCAACAACATGAAGCCACTTTTAAAACTGTTCGCATCCCTCGAAGTCACGCTTGGATGCCTCGTCCTCGCCATGGTTCTTATCCTTTTCGGAACCCTGGACCAAACGCATCTAGGCATCCACGGAGCCACCGAGAAGTATTTCTACACTGTATTCGTTTTCCAATACATCGAATCCATCGGAATCAATGTCCCCTACATGCCTGGAGGATACCTCATCGGCTTCGTGCTGCTCGTCAACCTTGTGGCGGCGATGATCTATCGATTCCGCATGAACACCAAGAAGCTCGGTATATGGATGATCCATATCGGTTTCATCATCCTCCTGCTTGGCGAATTCGTCTCGAGCGTATTCCAAGAAGAGGCGAGCATGACGATCGACGAAGGAGGAACCTCCGACTTCACCGAGAGCTTCCGTTACGCCGAACTCGCCGTCATCGACACCACCTCTCCAGAGACAGATCGCGTCTACGCCATACCCGAGGCGATGCTCGAGCGAGACCAACAAGTCGAAATCGAGGAACTGCCATTCTACATCAGCATCGACGAGTTCATGCCCAACTCAGTGCTTCAACGTCGCAGCGACACCGCGCCCAATTCAGCTCGCGTCGTCAATCGCGGCATCGGGCTCGAAGCCTATGCCATACAAGTGCCCGAAACCGGCAAAATGGACGATCGCAACAAGCCGGCAATCATCGTCACCCTTTTCGCGAAGAAGCCATCTCCAAGCGGCTCCGAAATTCTCGGCACCTGGCTTGCCCGCGAATTCATGCCGCCTCAAAGCTTCTCGTATCAGGGAAGAGACTACACTCTTGAGGTTAGACGCCAACGAGAAGTCATCGACTACTATATTACCTTGAAGGACTTCAGCCACGACCGCTACCTCGGCACCAACATTCCGAAAAACTTCTCCAGCGACATTACCGTCAATGACAAGCGGACCGGCGTCGAGCAGGACTTCCTGATCTACATGAATAATCCCCTTCGCTACGATGACCTCACATTCTATCAGCAGGGCTTCATGAACGATGACAAGACGACCATACTGCAAGTGGTACGAAACCCGGGACGCAGCCTCCCCTACATCTCCTGCTCTATCATGACACTAGGCCTCGTCGTTCAATTTGGCCTTAGCCTAAACCGCTTTTCCGGCAAAAGAAAGAAAGCCAACGCATGAAACGTAGCATCGCCACCATTTCATCCCTGATCATCCTCTTCTTGTTCAGCTACTCGAACTACAAGAAGCAGACACCAAAATCAGAATACGACTTCGACCTCCTCGGCCGAACCCCAGTCGTCATGAACGGACGAGTGCAGCCACTCGATTCCGTCGCTCGAAACACATTGCTCGCTTTCAACGGGAAACGAACCGCCACCTACCAAGACGGCACGCGTCACAAGTCTATCGAATGGCTCGCCGAAGTGCTCTTCGATCCAGCGAAAGCGGTTGATCGTCCTGTATTCAGAATTCATGACGACGGCCTAAGAGCCATTCTCCCATACAAGGAACCGAAAAAACAAGAGTCAGCCATTAAGGGAATGCTTCTCGGCTCGGGCAGCAGCCACCACTACTTCTCCTTCAACGAAATTAAGGACGTATTCGAAAAGATCCGACAAGACGCAGTCGAAGCCTCCGATCTGGAGGATGTTCACCGCACCCGCTACCAGCGCTCAGCCATAAACCTGGCGAAAAACGTGATGCGATTCTTCAATCTAACGCACACGGTCCACCACGGAGAAACTCCCAGCTTCCTCGAAGAGCTCGCCGTGCTGAAAAGCATCGTGCCGGAAGCGATCGCAGAAACGGAGAAGCAGCGCAGCGGAGAGGAGTTCAACACAGAGAGCATCAGCGCCATGCTCAGCTTTATGCAAGTCTATCGGGGATTCGAAGCGGAAGCCATCTTCTTCACTCACCCGCAGCCACCCGTCGAAGGGGAACAGACATGGGACAAGATGAGTGTCGCCCTCGATGAAATCACGCGTGACGGAGTTCCAAGCGAGATCACTATTCACTACGCGACCCTCGTGGATTCATACCGCCAGGGCGACGTGGCTAACTTTAACGAAGCCCTTCCCAAGCTCTACGCCGCCGTCACAGGCGTCGATGCAAAGGCCGCGAGCAAAGCGAGGGCCGAGCAGCAATTCAACTACCTCGAGCCCTTCTATCTATCCATCGTTGGTTACGTTATCGTGCTCCTGCTGGCGATCTTCTCTTGGGTCACCCTCCCAGAATCGCTCAGTCGTGCCGCGTTCTGGACCACCTTCGCCACCTTCCTGATTCATACTTCGGGAATCGGATACCGCATGTACATCATAGGGTACGCCCCGGTAATCAACCTGTACTCCTCCGCCATCTTCGTCGGATGGGGAGCCGTGCTGCTGGCGATGGTTATCGAGCGCCTTTTCAAGAACGGCATCGGCAACTTCGTGGCAGCCATCATCGGCATCGCGTCGCTTACCGTAGCCATTCACCTGATTGACGAGACAAACACCGACACCCTCGAGCAAATGAAAGCCGTGCTCGACTCGAACTTCTGGCTCTTCACTCACGTGCTCATAATCACCCTGGGCTACGCCTCCACCTTCTTCGCGGGTTTCATCGGCCTGGCCTACGTCCTACTCGGCATCACGACCAATCTCATCAACGAAAAGATGCAGAAGACGCTCCTCTCCATCGTGTACGGCATCGTCTGCTTTTCTACTCTGTTCAGCTTTGTTGGCACCATTCTCGGAGGCATCTGGGCCGACCAATCATGGGGACGCTTCTGGGGCTGGGACCCGAAGGAAAACGGAGCCATTCTCCTCGTTCTTTGGAACATCATCATCCTGCACGCCCGATGGGGTGGCTTCGCCAAAACCCGCGGTCTCATGACCATGGCAATTTTCGGAAACGTCGTCACAAGCTGGTCATGGATGGGCACGAATATGCTGGGCATCGGCCTCCACTCCTACGGCTTTATGAACTCCGCCTTTCACTACCTGCTTGGATTCTGGGTGTCACAGCTCCTCGTGATCGCTCTGGCCTACCTTCCATCAAAATTCTGGAAAAGCCCAATCAAAGCCTAGCTCATTCTCGCCCTTCGCAGAATAGTCCACATCGCCATCGCCTATATGCCTAACCGCCAAGCAGCATGCCCAACCGCTCCCCAATCGAATTGATCCCAGGGCAGAAACTCTCCGACGACGTATATAACCTAGACGGGAAACGCCTCTTCGCAGTCGGCACTGAACTAAACGAGGAACGCATCGAAATCCTCATGATGTGGGGAGTCGAGAAGGTAAGCATCGACGGTTCCGAGGACTCAAGCGATTCCGTATCCGTGCGCCGCATCTCCGACACCGTAAAACACGATGCGGAAATCGTCGTCCAGGAACGCTTCAAACTCGTCAAATCCTCCCATCCCGTTGTGGCAGCCATGCGTGAGATTGCAGTTATCGAAGCAGCAAAGTCCTCAGACCGCCCGCACAATCAGTCGTGAATACACCTCTACATCCGAAACTTCTAGATCAGGAGAAATTCCCCCCGCTCGACCTCTTGAGCATAGCGATAGAAAACGCAGTCGAAAGCCCAGAATCCTCCTTCGAAGACATAGCGCACATCGTCGAATCCAATCCAAACATCTCCGCCCGACTTCTCAATCTCGCCAATAGCGATTTCTACAACTATCCGATCCCTGTAGCAAACGTGCCCGACGCCCTCAGCGTCATTGGCCTGCGTAACACCCGAAACCTAAGCATCGCCCTCACCCTCACTCGGCAATTCGAGCCTTCTGCGGGCTTTCCAGTGCCCATCGAGCAATTCTGGCGACACAACATAGCAGTCGGACTCTGCACCAGGATCATCGCCCTCGAATGCCGAGAAGCGAATACCGAACGGTACTTCTTCGCCGGCTTGCTGCACAAAATCAGTCGCCCGCTCATCGCTCAAATGTTCCCGAGCCAGGCAAAGGACATTTTCGAACGTACCCAAAATACCGGTACACATTACCAAAACGCTGCCCGAGCTTCTCTAGGCTTCGAAGAATCCGAGGTCGGAGCCGCAGCCCTTCACCACTGGAGATTTCCAGAAAACATAAGCACGCTCGTCAGACACTACAACAAGCCGGTGCTCGCGCGCCACCACGTCCGAGGAGTCAGCTTCGTCCACATAGCGAACTTTATAGTCTCCGCCCTGCAACTCGGATACTCCGGAGATCGCTACGTGCCTGACTTTTCAGAGTCAGCTTGGGGATTCGCCAAATTCGAAGACGCAAAATTAACAAGCGTCGTCGAAGAACTCCTTCGACAACTGGACAGCGTCTGCCACGTTTTTCTCGATCCTCTGTAAGGAACAAGGAATGGAATCGAAATACCAGGAAAAGCACGAGCACCTGCAAAGCCGCTTCGAAACGCTCGACTTCTTTCAGAGGAAGCTACGCGAAGCCTACACCAAGCACGAGGTCATCCAAGTCACTGAAAACGAATTGGACAGCATCCAAGACTTCGCAACCTTCGGATTCTACCTCGTCGACGACAAAGAAGGCGGATTCGAACTCCATAGAACGCAACCGGCCAAGAACTACACGACCCTCCAGTCCGTAGTCAAACGATCAATACGACAAGGAGCATTCGCATGGGCGCTTCGCCAGCAAAAACCCCTTTTCTGGCTCGATGACGAGACGGGCTTCAAGCTGATGCTCCATGCCCTCACCACTCGCGAACATACCCTAGGCATGTTCATCGGACTTTTCGACAAGGCGAATCCGAGCGAGCAGCACAATATCGTACTCAATCAAATCTCGCTGACCCTCACGCTCACCGCGACCACCCTCGATAGCCTCGCCCTCCGCGAAGAACTCCAACTGCAAAACCGCAGCCTGGAAGAAACCGTCGCCAAACGCACAGCCGCCTTCCTAAAAGCCAAAGACGAAGCCGAACAGGCGAACATGGCGAAAAGCGAGTTTCTCGCGATGATGAGTCACGAACTTCGCACACCTATGAACGGTGTCATCGGATTTGCATCTCTGCTTCTAGAAACTCAGATGGACGACGAGCAAACCGACTTCGTCGAAACCATCCGCAATTCTGGAGACTCGCTGCTCTCCATCATCAACGACATTCTCGACTTCTCAAAAATCGAAGCCGGACGAGAAGAGCTAGAGCTCGTCAGCTTCAACCTCCAGAACACCCTTCAAGAAGTCATCAGCATCACCACCCCGATCGCTTCCGAGAAAGAGCTCAAACTCGATCTGGAATATTCAGACGCTCTTCCTGAATATGTCATAGGAGACCCGGGAAAACTACGCCAAGTCGTTCTCAACCTAGTTAGCAACGCGATCAAGTTCACTCCTGATGGCGGCGTCACGATCACTGCTACACCAAACAGCAACAGTGACACCCACTCAATGGTCCGTATCGCTGTTTCGGATACAGGTATCGGCATATCAAAAGAAGTTCAAAAACGCTTGTTCCACCCTTTCACCCAAGCAGATTCCTCCACCCGACGCAAACACGGCGGAACTGGACTGGGTCTCGTCATCTCGAAACGACTTTCAGAAATGATGGGAGGAGACATCACCATCGACAGCTCCCCGGGGGAAGGCTCCACCTTCAACTTCACTGCCTACCTCGAAGCCAGCGTCCAACAAGAAGAACAGTTCTTTGATCACCCTCTCCTAACGGAAAACACCGATGGCCATCGCAAACAAAAGATCCTCGTCGCCGAAGACAACGTCGGCAACCAGAAGCTCATCCTTGGCATGCTCAAAAAAATCGGGCTCCACGCCGACACTGCCAACAACGGAATAGAGGCCTTAAACCTCTTTCAAAAAGGTGGGTACGATCTCATTCTCATGGACTGCCAAATGCCGGAAATGGACGGCTTCGAAACCACCGCAGAAATCCGAAAGCTTGAGAAAAAGACAGGAACCCACACTCCGATCATCGCCCTAACCGCCCTCTCTCTTCAAGGAGCGCGGGAGCGCTGCCTCGAGGTAGGAATGGACGACTACCTGTCCAAACCACTGGAGATCAAACCACTCGCGGCCACCCTGAGCAAGTGGACCCATTTGTCATAGAATCAGCTAAGAGCCCGCTAGCTTCAGAGAACCGTCTTCCACGATGAATCGAGCCGTAGCGCCATCGCTAATCTCTCCTGAAATTATAGCCTTCGCCAGATCCGTCTGAATCGAGCGCTGAATAAACCTCCGCAGCGGACGAGCTCCATAGACAGGATCAAATCCCTTAACCGCCACCCACTTCAACGCCGCGTCATCTAGCTCGACCGTGATGCGGCGTTCCTCGAGGTTTCGATTTAGATCCGCCAGCAGAAGCACCACAATCTTCTCGATATCCTCCAGATCCAGCGGCTTGAAAATCACCGTCTCGTCGATCCGATTCAAAAACTCGGGACGAAAATGATGGCGCAGCTCAGTCATCACCGACTCTTTGGTCGACTCGGACAACGCCCCGCCACCTTGCTCAAGCAAGAACTGGCTACCGAGATTCGATGTCATAATGACAATCGTATTCTTAAAGTCCACCATGCGGCCCTGCGAGTCCGTCACGCGGCCATCATCCAATATCTGTAACATGATATTAAATACATCTGCGTGCGCCTTCTCAACTTCGTCGAAGAGAACGACCGAGTAAGGCTTACGTCGCACCGCTTCAGTGAGCTGTCCACCCTCCTCATATCCGACATAGCCGGGAGGAGCGCCGATCAAGCGAGAAACCGCATGACGCTCCATGTATTCACTCATGTCGATGCGAACAATAGCGTCCTCACTGTCGAAAAGCGTACTGGCTAGGGTCTTCACGAGCTCCGTCTTTCCAACGCCCGTCGGACCGAGAAAGATAAAGCTGCCAATGGGTCTACGCGGATCCTTGATCCCAGCTCGAGCCCGTAGTATCGCTTCGGATACATAGCGTATCGCGTCAGGCTGACCAATCACCCTCTCTTCCAAGGCGCTGTCGAGATGGAGAAGCTTCTGCCGCTCGCCTTCCACCAGTTTCGAAACGGGCACTCCGGTCCACTTGGACACGATATCCGCTATCTGATCCTGCGAAACCTCCTCCTTTAATAGCGAGCGCTCGCTGTGCTTCGCTTCTGCTGCCGCAAGTTCCTCCTCGAGATGAGGCAAACGACCGTGCTTCAACTCCGCCGCCTTGTTCAAGTCGTAGGCGCGCTCCGCAATCTCTATTTCGGACTTCGTCGTCTCGATCGATTCGCGAAGTTTTTGCAGTTGGGAAATGACCTCCTTTTCGCTGGTCCATATCTGACGTTGAGCCTTTTCCTCTTCACGATGTCAGCAATCTCCCGCTGCACCCCGACAGCGCTCCTTCGATGCAGTATCCTTTTCCTGTATAGAGCGCTTCTCGATCTCAGCTGCATAGTCGCGGTAGCGATCGAGCTCTCAGCAACTGTCAGCTCCGTGCGATCGCGCGCAGCTCGTCGACTAGATCGATCGCTTTATCAGGCAAAAACCGATCCGTGATATAGCGGTTCGAAAGCACCGTCGCGCTCACCAAAGCATTATCTTGAATCCGTACCCCGTGGTGAACTTCGAAGCGCTCCTTCAAGCCGCGCAAAATCGAAATCGTGTCTTCCACCGAAGGCTGCTCAACCAGTACGCTTTGAAAGCGTCGCTCCAAAGCCGCGTCCTTTTCGATGTACTGACGGTATTCGTCGAGCGTTGTCGCTCCAATACAGTGCAGCTCGCCGCGGGCCAACATTGGCTTCAGCAAATTGCCAGCGTCCATCGCCCCGTCGGTCTTGCCCGCTCCCACGATCGTATGCAGCTCATCGATGAAAAGTAGTATCTGCCCCTCGCTCGACTTGACCTCCTGCAGCACCGCTTTGAGACGCTCTTCGAATTCACCGCGGAACTTCGCTCCCGCCACCAAGGCTCCCATATCGAGCGAAAACACCGTGCGGTCCTTCAAGCCCTCGGGCACGTCGCCACGAACGATTCGCTGGGCCAAGCCCTCCGCTATAGCAGTCTTGCCCACGCCGGGCTCTCCAATGAGAACCGGGTTGTTTTTTGTCTTGCGTGAGAGGATACGGATTACGCGACGAATCTCATCATCACGCCCAATCACCGGATCCATCTTTCCGGAACGCGCTCGCTCCACTAAATCAGTGCCATATTTCTCCAGCGCTTGATAAGTCGATTCTGGATTCTGCGAAGTGACTCGCTGGTTCCCGCGCACCGACTTCAACGCTCCTAGAATCTTGGCTCTATCCAATTCAAAACTCTTGAACAGCTTTGCCAGTGACGCTGGCTTGAGTACCGTTGCGAGAGCGAGAAAAACATGCTCTACGCTGATGTATTCGTCTTTCAATGACGATGCTTCCTCTTCCGCCTTCGTATAGACTTCATTCGCGGCTTGCGTGATGAAGATCTTAGAACTGTCCACGCTTCCCGATACTTTAGGAAGCTTTTCGAGCTCCCTATCAAGAGCTAGCGACAACGCGCTTGCAGCAATATCCAGCTTCTTAAGCACGCCCTGCACAATGCCCTTTTCCTGATCAACCAGAGCGGCCAGCAAATGCAATGTGTCAACCTCCGTATTCTGTTTACGTCGGGATATGCTCTGAGCCTCGGTCAAAGCGTTGCGGGCCATTTCGGTAAGTCTATTTGGATCAATCATTTCGGGTACTTCCTCCTAATCGGATCTATTCGCACATTCCGTACCGGTAATTCGCATTTTGAGAAGACGCCCTAAAAACTCTAAAGCAACATTCTCTTCATCAATCTAACTCATTCATCTACAACATGCTAGCTAATTATGAATGCTTGCTAAATCCACATTCAATCCCTCCGTAATCAAGCGCAAAAAAAAGGCCAGCGTGTCAGGCTGGCCTTCGAAAATGCTAATGCGCGTCTCTCTGACACACTACCTTAGTGATCCATAGCGCTTTCGATATCAACGGCCGGTCCAGCCTCCTCAGGCTCGCGAATCGCGTCTATCAGAGCGATAGCGCTCTTCCCGGGAGCTGGGAAGAAACGAGAGAGGCCGAGCGTCACGATGAAGTTAACCATCATACCGATCGAACCAATGCCCTGCGGGTTGATGCCACTCTCGAATAGGCCAAAGTCCCAACGTTCCATACCGAGGAATTGCACCCCAATAATGTAGTAGGAAGTAAAGCCAATACCAGCCAGCATCCCGCAGATCGCCGGCACCGTGCCAACGCGTTTCGAAAAAATTCCCAATATGAGAATTGGAAAGAAGCTGGACGCAGCGAGTCCGAAGGCAAATGCCACAACCTCTCCCACAAATCCCGGCGGATTGATCCCCATCACGCCTGCCACCACAACCGCGAGCCCAATCGTCGTTCGCCCGACCACCAGTTTCTTGGCGTCCGATGCCCCCGGCGCGATTATTCGAGCGTAAAGGTCGTGAGAGACGCTGGATGAAATCACCAATAGCAGGCCACTCGCCGTGGAGAGCGCGGCTGCCAGTCCTCCCGCCGCGACGAAGGCTATAATCCAGTTCGCCAGCTCCGCCATCTCAGGCGTGGCCAAAACGATAATATCCCGATCTGGGCCAATCGTCTTGGCATACTTCTGTAAGGCGACGCGGCCATCCTCACCGCGAGCGCCTTTCGAACCGAGCCAAAGAGCATGCAGCTCCCGTATCGTTACGAATGCCTCCCCAGAGGTACCTTTATTGTAGATTTCATTGTATTCGTCGTTCGAATACCGAACAACTCCATCGCCATCATCAAGCCACGTCACAAGCCCAGTACGTTCCCAGTTGACGAACCAATCCGGCAGATTCTCTTCCTGAGCTCCATTCAGAGTCTCGAGCATGTAGTAGCGAGCGAACGCTCCGGTGGCCGGTGCTGTGAGATAGAGAAGCGAAATGAAGAGCAACGCCCAAAACGCGCTCCAGCGAGCTGCCCCGATATTCTTAACCGTGTAGAAACGAACAATCACGTGCGGCAAGCCTGCCGTGCCTGCCATCAATGCAAGCGTTACAAAAAAGACATTCCACTTATCCCAAGATCCCGTAAACGCGTCGGTATAAGAGGAGAAACCAAAATCCGCCTGGATCTGATTTAGCTTCTCCAACAAGTAAACGCCCGGTTGCCCCGCTATGTCTTCATTGATCGTAGAACCAAGCCCGATCTGAGGAATAGGCGTACCCGTAAGCTTAATACTGATCGCGATCGCAGGCACTAAAAACGCCGTAATCAAAACCCAGTACTGAGCCACCTGAGTATAGGTGATGCCCTTCATCCCGCCCAAAGTCGCATAGATAAAGACAATCGCCATGCCAATGATAATGCCGACGTTTATATCAACTTCGAGGAAGCGAGAAAAAACCACTCCGACGCCGCGCATTTGCCCAGCTACATAAGTGAAGCTCACGAAGATCGCGCACACGACTGCGACCACTCGGGCCGTGTTCGATTCATAGCGATCCCCCACAAACTCCGGAACCGTGAAACGTCCAGACTTGCGAAGGTAGGGAGCCAACAGCAGAGCGAGCAAAACGTAGCCGCCCGTCCAGCCCATCAAATAGACGCCGCCAGCATATCCCATTGTTGATATTAAGCCCGCCATCCCGATAAACGAAGCAGCGCTCATCCAGTCAGCCGCAGTCGCCATGCCATTGGCCGCAGCCGGAACGCCACGACCCGCAACATAAAACTCCTTCGTGCTTTTTACGCGACTACGCCATGCGATGTAGAGATAGAGCGAGAAGCTAGATCCGACGAAATCCAAGTCCATTGGGCAGTGCTCATGATGCGTCCTCCCCGTCTCTCTTCTTCTCGGCAAGCCAATCCGCATGGTGCTTCTTGTCACGACGATTCATGGCGATGCAAAAAACAAGTATTAACAGTACGAATACGATAATACTCCCCTGCTGGGCAAACCAGAACCCAAGCGGATAACCGCCAAGATGATACTGGTTGAGCGAATCAGCGAACAGAACGCCACAACCAAGACCAACAGCGGCCCAAATCAGGAGCAAAAATAGGGTTAGCTGGATGTTTCCTTTCCAGAATTTTCGAGTGGCTTCCGTGTAGTTATGGGACGACGACGAATCGTCGTCCTTAGCCGTTTGCGGATCAGGGGTCGTCATGAGGCAATAAGTAATGTAGGATTAGGAGGCAAAGGCCGGCTTCAATAAGCTTCGAGATCTAGGTCGATTGAGCCAAATGGGATAAAACAGACTCGCCTAACTGTCAGAGCGCGTTCTCGAGGGGTATGAAACAAAGCAGTTGAATTTGCTAGTCAATGAATTGTAGACCCTGCAGCAAGGATAAAGCCCACATCTATTGAATGACTAGACACAAAAAGAGGGCCATCACCGTGGCCCTCTTGTATTGTAAAATTGATTACGGTTTCTACGCGTCAGATTTTGACTTCTCCTCTTCCTCGACAGATGGCTCTTCCGAGGACTCAGTCTCCGATTCGCTTTTCGCTTCCGGAGCGGAAGCAGGCGCCTCCACCACAGATTCGGCCTCTCCAGCTATGACGGGCGTCTCATCTGCGGACTCTTGCTCAGTCGCCTTCTCCTCTTTTGAAGCGGATTCCGGCTTTGGCTCCTCAGATTTAACTTCGGGAGTCGCAACTGCTTCTTCCGCGGTCGGATCTTCAACCTGAGTATCGGGGACGTCAGCTACCACAGCTGATTCTGCTTCTCCAGCTACGACCGGAGTCTTTTCGGCAGACTCTGGCTGGGACGCCTCCTCCTCTACTGCAGCGGATTCCGGCTTTGGCTCTTCAGGTTTAGCTTCGGGAGTCGACTCTGCTTCTTCCGCGGTCGGCGCCTCTGTCTGAGTATCGGAGGTCTCAGTTTCCACTTTCGCCTCAGCCTCAGTTTCAACCTTCGATTCACCCACGTCAGATTTGGCCTCCTCCCCAGTCTTCTTTGTGCCCTCCTTCTCGGCGGGCGCTGCCTCAGCCGCTTTCGCCTTGGGCGAATGCTTAGCCTTCGCGTTCTCGCTTTTCGCTCCGGTCTCCAAAACTGGCTGGGCGAAAAGAGTGTCGTCCTCAAAATGACTGACGTATCCGTCGGCAACGAGCCAATGCAAATCTCTCACGACCTTCTTTTCGTCGACCGGCTCTTCAACCCCTTCGGACTTGAGCCAAGCCTCGTAGAGAGGCGGCATATCTTTGGACTTCAGACCTTGGTTCGCCTCGAGGAATCGAATGATCCGATCGAGATCAGGAGACATCACCTGACCGGGCGTCCGGAAATTTCGCTTCGTCGAGCAAACATAAGTCACGCCCTTCGAGCCCTTCTTATAGATGCTGAACTTTTCGCGACGCATGCGACCGCGAATCGCGTTCGCCGTATCTAGAGGGAAACGTTGCTGGCGTTGACGTTCGCCATCCATCGCCTTGAACGCCTCCGTGTTCTTGAAATTTTCAAGCACGCTTCCGGAAACGCGAGCGTAGTTGACCTGCTTGACCACCTTGCCGCGCAGCTCTGTCCGCAAATAGCCCTGCGCATCTTCGATCGAGTCGAACACCTTCGCCTCTTGTCCCTCTGCAACATCCTTTGCCGTGTAGCGAGTCGTCTTTTTTTGGCTTTCCAGCCACTCGTTGACCACTTCTTCCTCGCGAACTGTCTCAATCGAGCTTTGCAGCTTTTCGAAAGGCATATTCGGGAGACGCGTCATGTGATGATTTCGCAAGTTCGTCTCGTACTTGTGATAGTTGGGGGGACCGAGCAAAACCTTGGTAAACGGACAGCGGCTCACGAACGGGAAATTGCCGCTTGGCGGCTCCACTTCGACTTCCTCGATGTTGAAATACTCCTCCGCATGATGAGCCATCGCATGGCCTATCACCTCCTCCTCGGAAGCGAAGGGCAAGTTATCCGAGGCGCAAATAAACACCTTCTCCGGCTTTTGCCCTTCGATCGGCTTGCGAGTGATGCTCGCAATGAAACGATCCGGCTTTTCCATGAAAAGCTTAGCCACATGGAAGAGCTCATAAGTCAGATGATTGGTCCGCATCGCCTTGATGATCGCTGAAAAGCAATTGTCATCCGGATAGAAGCAGATATCGAAAACCTGACTCTCGTAGGGGTGAAACGGAGCGCGCTGGTTGTCATGGCGTCCGCCACGGCCAAACTGACGACGGCCAGACTCTCCGCCGCGGGAACCTTGATCCTGTCTACTCTGATCGGAAGGGCCTCCTTCAGAGCGCGTCGGGCGCGGAGGGCGACGATCCTTGCGCGGCGGACCACTAGAACCAGGCCGGCGATTCGGGCGATCACCGCCACGAGGGCCGCCTTTGTTGAAGCGGCCTCCTCCGGAATCAGACGAGGACTTGCTTGAAGCAGTCCACTGCGTACCGAAGCTAAAGCTTTTTAGGTCTGAAAGATCGATAGAATCTTTGGTCGGTTCCTCATTGGAATCCTTTGAAGTCGAATCGGGCATCTGAGATTTTTGAAAAGGCGCCTTAAAAAGGAAGGCATCCTGTTATTTGTGGTTCTGGACAAGTCTCTTACAATGGAGAGTAAGGGGAGATCGGCAGCAGTATTAACTGGGTTGTTAGTTCGGAATCAACCCAATACGAAGAAAACTAAAAAATCATCATTTTCGCGCTTTACAAAGGTAACAAAGTCTCCATTTCTTTGCGACCTCACATCAACTGCTCAGGTGGTGGAATTGGTAGACACGTACGCTTGAGGGGCGTATGGCGCAAGCCGTGGAGGTTCGAGTCCTCTTCTGAGCACCACTTTTAAAAGGCCGCTTCAAGCGGCCTTTTTTGGGCCCACGCTTTCGCTAGAATGCGAATGCAAACCCCATGGAATCACCACCGTAAACAGGGTACCAAGCGCCCTCCTTCGAGGCGCTGGCCAGAACTCCCTGAATCTCCAGATGCTAACAAAGCCCGCCTGCCAAAGCAGACGGGCTTTTTTTCATTCTACCACTGAACAAAGTCTAAAGGATTAGACACACCTGAACTCCAGGGCCGTGTACGCCCTCAATCAAAATTCCCTCGATGTCCGCCGTCTTGCTAGGCCCGGTCACGAATATACAAGAGGGATCCTCATCGAGCCGCTCTACCGCCTCAAGCAGGCTCGGCACGATCTTGCTTCTCGAAAGCGCAGCCACGTGCACCCAGGGGGCAAGCGCTGCGAGACGGTTCGTGGTGTCTCCATCCTTCAAGATAAGCGTGCCCAACTCCGCGATACCCATCGACGCCAAAGTGATGCCACAATCTATCTCATCCACTTCCGAACGAGGAAACTGCGTCGTAAACTCGCCCGCGTCCCTTCCGTACTCGGCCAAGACTTTCGGATCGATATATGGCTTTGAAACGCCCTCCTTCTTTAGGAAGTCCGCAAGAGCGTCCCAGCCGTAGACGACCTTTCCATTCACTTCCTCGAGGCGCCTTGCAAAGGCCTCCACTAAGGTATCCACATCTACATCACCGGGGACGAGCTTCGATCGGACCGAACGTATTTCATCGATCGATGGAAGCTCCGTATTATCAGCCAGACCTTCTGTGGCGGCAGTGATCTTAGAAAATATCTTTTCGCGTGCTTCCATCCTATTGCTTTCCACGTTTGCGTTCCTTTAACCAAGCGCGGAAATCGCCGCCCTTAAACTCCGGCAAGTCGCGCGTCTTCTGCCAAGACCTGGCGGAGGGCTCCACGCTCAGCAAGGCCTTCGGCACCCAATTGAGAGCATTTCCCATCGTAAGCCCCGATTTCCAGATAGACGGCGAACTCGCCGCCATCGCCCACACGCCAAAACCGGGCGTATTTATGGAGGCGCGCTCCGCCTCCTCGGTCTTACCTTTGTTTCGCAAGCGAACCAACAAATCAGGTATCGGGATATTCACCGGGCAAACCTCCTGACACGCCCCGCACAAACTCGACGCCTTCGGCAAATCCGCCAAAGGAGCGAAGCCATGCCTATTGATCAGAGGACTGAGCACCGAACCCACCGGCCCTGGATAAACCGCTCGATACGCATGCCCGCTCGTCTGCCGGTACACCGGACACGTGTTCAGGCAGGCCCCGCAACGGATGCACCGCAAAATCTCTCGGCAGTCGGAGGCCAGCACATCGCTCCGGCCATTGTCCAGAAAGATGACATGCATCTCCTCGGGCCCTTCTTCCTGAGCCTCCACCTTGGGTCCGGAGATGAACTGAGTATACACCGTAATACGCTGCCCCGTCGAGGAGCGCGAGAGGATTGACAGCATCAACCCGAGATCCTCATCCCGCGGCACCAGCTTCTCGATGCCGACCATCGCGATATGCGTCTTGGTAGCCGCCATCGAAAAACGAGCATTTCCCTCGTTCGTAACAATGGCAATGCGTCCTGACTCAGCCACTACAAAATTCGCGCCCGTTATTCCCACATCCGCATCGAGGTATTTCTGCCTCAAGTGCACGCGAGCCATGTTAGTCAAGGTTTCCGGATCCTCCGAATAAGGCCCTAGCCCTTCCCGTTCGAAACTTCGACCCACCTGACGCCTGTTCTTGTGTATAATGGGCGTCACGATGTGGCTCGGCGTATCACCGTCGATTTGCACGATGTATTCGCCAAGATCGGTTTCCACCGCCTCCATGCCGTTCTTCTCAAGAAACGGCACAAGGTGCGTCTCCTCCGTAACCATGCTCTTGGACTTCACGACCTTTCGAGCGTTACGCTTCTTCATGATATCGAGCACGATCTGATTCGCCTCTTCCCCATCAGCCGCCCAATGAACGACGACTCCATTGCGTGTAAACGACTCCTCGGCCTGCGCCAGATACTTCGGCAAGTTCTCGATGGTGTGCTGCTTGACCAACCCGGCCATTTTTCGAACAACATTCGCGTCCTCAAAATCCTTGGACAAAATATCAGCTCGCTTGGAAATCTTCAGCTTAGAGGTGCCATAAACCGATTCCCTGACCTCTGGATCTATCTCCTCCGCGAAAATATCGATATCTTGCTGAAGCTTCATACCGAACCTCCCTTTCTGGTCGATTCAAGGGCCGCCAAAAGGATCTGAGAAACGTGCATACGTGGCGTGGTGATTTTTTGCCGATCCATCATCCCCCCAAAGTGCAGCATGCACGCCATATCCAACGACGCCACCACATCCGGAATCTTCTCAATCAAGTGCTGGATTTTCAATTGTCCCATCTTTTTCGACACATTCGGAAAACTCACGCAAAACGTCCCGCCAAAGCCGCAGCATTGGTCAAGCTCCCCAACTTCCACAAGCTCAAGCCCGTTGATCGCGGACAAGAGCTTCACCGCGCTCTCGTAGGACTTCGTGCCCCGCGTATGGCAGCTCCGATGCAGCGCCACCTTTTTGCGAAACGTACCGGGCCAAGTCTCGACACCCAAGCTTTCGACTAGGAACTCGCACAGCTCCCACGAGCGGGAAGCCAATCCCTTCGCCTCCTCAAGTCGCGAGTCCTCTTCCATGCAAAGCATCGCTCCATGTCGATTCATAGCCGCGCAGGAGCCGGATGGAATAATCACGGGAGCATCCCCAGCGAATGTATCCAAATTATGCTTCACGACCTTTCGGGCATTCTTCCAGTCGCCAGCATTGTGAGCTGGCTGACCACAGCAAGTCTGTCCCTCAGGAAAGTCTATTTCGCAACCGACATGCTCCAGCACTTGATAAGCCGCTTTCGCAACATCGCTGTAAAACGAGTCGCAAAGACATGTCGCCATAAAATTAATACGCGTTCCGTTGACGCTTGGGGTAATCATTTCAATAAATTCCTGTTGGCTAATACATCACTATACGCGGGCAGCGAGAAGGGCTTCAAAACGCTCCCGAGCTTTGAGCAAATCCGAATCAATGCGAGGCAAGAAACTTTTAGGCGGAAAAGAATCGGCAACTTTCGTGCGCGCATCCGACAGATTCTCCGCCTCGCCTTCCGCAATCATCTGCGCCATCACATTTCCAACCGCGCTCGCTTCCGACGCCCCGCACACGACCGGCAGCCCCAAAACGTCAGCGGTAAGTTGGTTCAGCAACGCATTTCGCGTTCCGCCTCCCAAAACAAAAAGTCCGTTTAGCCTCTGCCCGGACACCCTAGAAAGATCCTCAAACACGGTAGCATACCTCAAGGCCAGACTATCGTAAATGCAGCGGGCCAATTGCGTCGGCGTTTCAGGCTCCAACTCTCCGCGGTCACAGCAATACTGGCGTATCTTCGCAGGCATATCGCCTGGCTTAGAAAAGGCAGGATCATCTGGATCAATTAGCGATCGCATCGGAGTCGCGAGCTCCGCGCCTGATACAAGCTCGTCATAGGAGATTTCGCGACCGTCCCGCAACCACTGCCGCCTGCACTCCTCAAGCAACCAAAATCCGCAGATGTTTTTGATAAAAAGAACCGTGCCTCCATAGCCGATCTCGTTCGAGAAGTCCGCCTCCCTCGCAGCCGCGCTACAGTTTGGCTCCTCTAGCTCCAGACCCATTATCGACCAAGTCCCCGAACTCAATACCGCGAAATCCGAACGCGTCTGCGGCAAGGCCATGAACGCGCTAGCAGTATCATGCCCTGCCGCCGCCACAACCTCGACCTTCGAACATCCCACCGCAGTGGCCACTTCTGGTGTCACTGGCCCGAGCCTTTGTCCGGGCTCTATCACCTCGCCAAACAGCTCAGGGCTTAGGCCTAAATACTTCATAACCGGACTAGACCAATCCTTTGTAAGCGGATTGAGCATCTGGCTTGTGCTCGCAATCGAACGCTCCGTGGCAGGCACTCCGCACAGCCAAAAATTCAGTAGGTCCGGCAAAAACAATATTCGCTTCGCCGCCAGAAATGAAGCCCGTCGCTCCTTCACTTCAGCCGCCAACTGAAAAAGCGTATTGAAAAACATGGGCTGAACTCCCGTCTCCTCGTAAACCAGCTCCCGGGTCAGAGCGCCAGCTACCAATTCAGGAATTCCATCCGTTCGACTGTCGCGGTAACATACGGGATTCGAAAGCAGTTCGCCGGAGGCGTCGAGCAAGCCATAGTCCACCCCCCACGTATCAACCGCCACGGATACGACGTCCTCATCGTACGCCTCCACCGCAAGTCGCAACCCTGTCAGGATTTCCGAATACAGATACAATATATCCCAATGCCACCGACCTCGAAGCTGCAAAGAGGAGGTGCCGAAACGATGCATCTCAACGAGCTCAAGACGCTCTCCGTCCCAAATCCCAGCCATTACCCGGCCACTGCTCGCGCCCAGGTCAACCGCCAGAAAAACCTTTCGACTCGAACTCGTAGAATCCATATTCAATGCGTCTTACGCGTAGGAGCTATCCTGCGATAAGCCGAGCTCTTGTCTGCGTTTCGTACGCTCGGCTTCAATCTGATCCGCGTAGCCACTTTCGCGATACGCCAGAAGAGGATTGGCAGCGATGCCTTTTCCAGACCGCCACTCTTCTAGAATGGGTCGCACATCTGTATTATAGGCATCCTTTAGAACATTTTCAGCGTCGACGATTTCGCCCTTCTGCTGATGCGTTGAAAGCTTTTCCCTGTCAACCAGAGCAGCCTTCGCCCAAAGATCCTGTGCTGTCATCACAGTCTGAATCATCGCTTCGATCTTCGGCTTCAGATTGTGAGACTGGTCCACCATGTACGCGATATCCGGATACGATCCCGTCTCCGCCGCATAGGCATGGATCTCATTGAAGATTCTAAAAATCTGATACGGATCAATCGAGCCAAGCGTCAAGTCGTCGTCGGCATACCGACGGTCGTTGAAATGAAAGCCCCCTAGCATTTTCTCATCCAAAAGCCAGGCCACGATCTGCTCAATATTCTGAGCGTTGTAATGATGCCCCGTGTCAACCAGCACCTTCGCCTGATCGCCGAGCTTTTTGCACAAGGCATAAGACATGCCCCAATCCGCGATGTCCGTATGGTAAAAGGCAGGCTCGAAGGGCTTATATTCTACGAGCATAGTCTGCTCCGATGCCAGCTCGTCATAACACGCTTTCAAGCAACGTTCGAAGCGACGCTTACGTGCCCGTATGCTGTCCTGTCCCGGATAATTCGTACCATCGGCAAACCAATAGGAAATAAGATTGCTCCCAACCGCTTCCCCTAGTTTCGAGCATTCGATTCCATGCGCCACCGCCTGAGCTCGCGCCTCCGCATCGGGGTTCCCAAAACTACCAAGCTTATACGCCTGGTCCTGAAACAGATTCGGGTTGATAGATCCGATCCGTACCCCGCTCTTCTCTGCGATCACCGAAACTTCCCGCGGATCCTGTCCCTTCGGAAAATCCCAAAGCACATGCACCGCCACGCTTGGACAGCAGCCCGTCACCTTATTTACCATGCCCGCGTCGGCAAACTTGTCAGCAGTGTCGATCGCTGATCCAGCTTGGAAAAATTTTCCGAAGCGCGTACCAGTATCCGCGAAGCCCCAGGACGGAAGCTCTATCTGCAGTTGATCGAGAGAATGAAGGACTACATCCGTTTGCATAGCGAAAAAAGGAAGGGGGGGACAAAAGGGGTTAATACTATTGAGTGAGCGAGATGACTTCACCTGCGTCGAAACGTTAGAAGGTTAAACCTTAGCATCTCTACTTTCTTTTTTCCATAGACAGACTGACTTTAAACATACAATTTTTGACACAGGTGAAAACTGACTTTGCGATCTACCTACCACAGGCTGAAGAGCCAAACCCATGGGGTTTGGACATCCTCGGAGCGGGCTCGGCGCTGATCTCGAAGGGCGACACCTATCCTCCAAGCATTCATCCCTCTGACCACTATTTCGACTGGATGCGCGGACGCGTCCTTGACGAGTTCCAACTACTCCTCATCACAAAAGGGAGCGGGACTATAGAAACCGAAGCCACCGACTCGTTTACGATTACAGCTCCCATTGTGTTCCTGCTCTATCCCGGCGTCTGGCACCGCTATCGACCGTCCCAAGATACCGGCTGGCACGAGCACTGGATCGCGTTTCGCGGGACTTTCGCGGACGAACTGCTGCGATCCGGCCTAATTTCGCCAGAAAAACCATTTCACAAAACAGGCCACAGCGAAACCTTGCTCGCTCAAGTACAGCTTATTCAAGACGAGGTACGAGCTGAAGCTCACGGCTATCGCTCAATCGCGGCAGCCGCTCTCATGCAAATATTGGCACTAGCAATTACTCTTCCACAACGCCGGGAAGAGGAAAATCAACCCATGCGCAAAGTCATTCGCCGAGCCTGCTTTCTCATGCGCGAACGATCCGATAGGCCCCTCATGCCAGAGGAGTTAGCCGCTGAGTTGAATATTGGATACACCTACTTTCGCCGCATGTTCAGGAAATTCACCGGCATCAGCCCCAACCGCTATCACGCCCAATTGCGACTGCGGCGGGTCAAGCGACTCCTACGCGACACGTCGAATTCCATCGTCGAAATTGCCGACGTCCTCGGATTCAACTCCCCCTACCATCTTTCAAACTGGTTCAAAAAGGAAACCGGCCGCTCCCCCCAACACTGGCGCAAGGACCCGCAATACTAGCTAAAATCCTACTGCGGACAAGTCGTCGGCCCGTCGATCCAAACCGCAGGAATCGTTGTGGTCGACGCCGTCTCCGGAACCCCGTAATCATTACGATGCAGCTGGCCGACCAGCAACTCTGTCGCTCTCTTCCCGATCAGTCGCGGCCTTAAGTCCAATCCGCTTACCGGAGCCTCGCTCATCATCGTATTCAAGCAACAGAAGCCGTGCGTCTCAGGGATTTTCGCCCCTAGCGTCTCCATCCATTCCATCACTTCCATTCGATGACAAAGCACAACGTCTGGCTTCTGTTTCTTGAACCATTTGGAAAAAGCCGCCTCCGAAAGGTCAGCAGCAACCAGTGGCTCCAAGGAATCGTGCCCAAGCGTATTCAAGCTATGCATACGAAATGCAGCCTCCCAACGATAGAGAAGCCGTCGATCATGGGCTTCATGAAGCACCAGACCGGGACGCTTGTAGCCGAGCTCGCGTAGCTTTAGCAAGGCCACCACCATAGAGCGAAAGTGATCCGAGCAAACAGTGTCGAGCGCCGGAAGTTCGATAATGTAGTCCGTGTACACGCCCGCAAAATTCTCCCAACGCAGATTACTGATATCAGGATCGGTCGCCGCCGGCAACAGCACCACTCCCCTTATCCCTCGGCTCTTCAAAATCGTATCGAGACGCGAAACGCTCAAATGCTCAGAGCCCATCACGAACACCTCCGTCTTAAATCCCAGCTCCAAGGCCTTCTCCCGGCAACCCTCCGCTACTTCGCGATGATAACGTTTCGCCGTGCTCATACGCTGCTCAGAACTTTCCAAATCAACCACCGCCAGCACTCCCTGAAAAACACCGACCGACGAGCGCCGCATCTCCGACATCAACGCTCCCGCCAAAGGATTGTAGCGATAACCAGCTTTTTTCGCGGCCTTGAGCACGCGATCTCGCGTCTCCTTCTTCACGCGCGGCTTATTGCGCAGGGCGTCGGAAACAGTCGTGTGTGAAAGGCCTAACACTCTGGCTAACTCTCTTACGGAACTCATCGGGGCAGTATTGGTTTGGGGTGGATAAAGGGCTTGCCGCGACTAAGGTCGCGAAGCTTCTTACCGTCAGAAAACTCACGATTCGCTTGAACGATCAAGTAATATTTACCTACCCGCCAACAAATAGCCTTCGGCGAACCGTTGCATCGCCCCTATCGAATCCCCATATTTACCCAATTGATGATATCCAGTAATGGCACCCCGCCACAGGTAGCTCTGATAGGAGTATCCGGCTACGCCACGGTCTACGTTGACTGGCTGCTCGATGCTCATAAATCCAAGCGAATCCGGATCGTCGCCCTCAGCGTCCTTCCCGATGAACTGGACCTGCCCGCCGTCACGAAGATTCGAAATCGCGGCGCGAAAATAGTGACTTCCTACCAGAAGCTCTTCGCTTCGGACGCTCCGCGCATCGACCTCTGCTACATTCCAACCGGTATTCAATGGCACGCCCGCATGGCCATCGCCGCTCTCAGGGCGAATTGTAACGTGCTCGTGGAAAAACCTCTCGCCGGATCAGTCGAGGACGTCGAACGCGTCCAACAAGTCGAACGCGAAACGGGCAAATGGGTAGCCGTCGGCTTCCAGGACATGTACACCTCAGAAATCGCCGAACTGAAGAACAATCTGATCAAAGGCGAAATTGGGAAAGTCGAGGCGATCGCCATGCTCGGAGCTTGGCCCCGCCCCGAAAGCTACTACTTGCGAAACCACTGGGCCGGCAAATTGCAGGCGGACGGAGCCCAAGTTCTCGATTCTCCCCTCAACAACGCCTTCGCCCACTTCATCAACCTCTCGCTCTACCTCGCCAGCTCGCAAATCGAAACCTCCTCGAAGGTCGAAGTCACTAGCGCCGACCTCTATCGAGCCCATAACATCGAAAGCTTCGATACCGCAGTCGTAAGCGCTCGCTCTTCCGACGACGTACTCTTCTGGTTTGGCGTCAGTCATGCCTGCCAAACCTCCATCGAGCCGACCATTCGCATTATCGGCAGCAAAGGACATATCGATTGGACGCACGAAGACAAATGCATTACCGTATTCGATGATAAAATACAAAGTACCCGAGCCGTGCCCAACTACGCCGTCACTCGAGGTAAAATGTTCGAAAACGTCATAGACCGACTCTCTGACCCCGAGGCTCGAATATGCGAATCAAGCGTCGCCATCTGCCACACCCAGCTCATCGAACAGATTCATGAGAAAGGAGTCGTCAAAACCGTAGACGCGAGTGAAATTGAGAGAGTCACACTCGGCGACGGATCGGCAACCGTCCCAGCGATCAAACGCATTGAAGAGCGCCTTACGGCTGCCTTCCAAACGCTCGAACCTTTGAGCGACATCGAATGTGAAACTGCAAATGTATAGAGAATCGTGATACGAGAAGCGCTGTCATGAATCCCACCTCGATTGCGAAAGACGGAATCGCGTGAGCGAGCCCTGCCAAGCCATCGCCGCCACAGTCCTGCCCCGAATCCCTTGAAAGAAATCTTTCATTCTGCCTAACTAACCCCCGCCCCCCATTTCACATGAATAGACGCGATTTCCTAGTAAAGAGCGCGTTCGCAGCCGCATTGCCGATCGCTGTAAACGCGACGCTGCCAAACCTCCACTCCCGACCCGCCGCCAAAAAAACGTCCGCCGGCGAACGATCCATCAGCTGGCTGGACGGCGAACCGCCCTCCGCCCTCGAAGGCTCAACATGGGGACTTCCTTGGCCCAAAGGCAAACTTCAGCCGGGCGAAAGCCTGTCGCTCAAAAACGAATCCAGCACAACAATTCCTCTTCAAACCTGGACCACCGCCTACTGGCCCGACGGTTCCGTCAAATGGACCGGACATGCCATTCCCGCCACCGGCGCTAGCAGCCAAACGCTCTTTATCGAAAAAGGAGAATCCGCTACCCCCGACACACCCGTCGTCCTCACAGACCGAGGAGCCTACCTCACAGTCGACACCGGAGTCATGCGCTGCGTCATCCCGAGATCCGGCGACGCCATTTTCACCTCGATCGAACGAAACGGACGCGCCATCGCTGAAAACGCCCGACTCATCGGCTATCGCCAAAGCAAAGCAGAGCTCGAACCGGGCGAGCCCCACGACACCGAAGCCTTCCAAAGCCAAACAAGCGCGGTCGAAATCGAACAGTCCGGCCCCGTCCGCGCCGTTGTCAAGATTTCCGGAACCCATCGCACCCCCGCCGGACGCGAATGGCTCCCCTACTCGCTTCGCCTCTACTTCTACGCAGGCAGCGAATCAGCCCGCATCTCACACACTTTCGTCTACGATACCGATGGCGAGTCCGACTTCATTAAAGGTCTCGGCCTCCGTTTCGACGTCCCCATGGTCGACGAGCAGCACAATCGCCACATCCGATTTGTCGGCGAAGGAGCCGGCCTATTCGGCGAAGCTGTACGCGGCGTAACAGGTCTGCGTCGAGACCCGGGCGAAGCAGTTCGCAAAGCCCAAGTCGCCGGACTCCCAACTCCTCCCCTCTCCGAATGGCAAGAGCGCGCTCGCACGCGCGTCCAATACATACCGACATGGGGCGACTACTCCCTTTCTCAAGAATCGGCCAACGGCTTTGCGCTTCGCAAACGCACGAAATCTGGCCACGGCTGGATCGATGTCGACCAGGGAAAACGAGCCTCGGGTGTCGCCTATGTCGGCGGAGTCTCCGGCGGAGTGCTCTTTGGCATGCGAAACTTCTGGCAACTCCATCCAGCTAAACTCGATATCCGAAACGCGGATACAAACCTTGCCGAAGCCACCATCTGGATTTGGTCGCCGGACTCCCCCGCCATGGACACCCGCTTCTATCACGACGGCATGGGCATGGACACTTACGAGGAACAGTACGACGGCGGACTCGAAATCACTTACGAGGACTACGAACCGGGATTCGGCTCCGCCTACGGAATCGCTCGCACCACGGACTTTACGCTGTGCGCCGTCGCCTCAACTCCATCGCGAGAACACACCATCGCGCTCGCAGAAAACATCCGCACTCCCGCGCTCCTTACGGCAACCCCAGAAGACTACCTCGCATCAGGGGTTTTCGGCAGCCTTTGGAGCCTGCCCGATCGCTCAACCCCTGAAAAAAAGGAAATCGAAGACCGTCTCGACTGGTCCGTTCAATACTACAAAAATCAAGTCGAACAGCAGCATTGGTATGGGTTCTGGAACTACGGCGACGTTATGCACACCTACGATCGCGATCGCCACACCTGGCGCTACGACATCGGCGGCTTCGCGTGGGACAACTCCGAACTTTCGCCCGACCTCTGGCTTTGGTACTCCTTCCTCAGAACAGGCCGTCGAGACGAATTCCGACTCGCAGAAGCGATGACCCGCCACAATCGGGACGTTGACATCTATCATCTCGGAAAATTCGCAGGTCTCGGTACCAGACACAACGTCCAGCACTGGGGCTGCAGCGCCAAACAGCTTCGCATTAGCACCTCCGCGTATCGCCGCTTCCACTACTTTCTCACTGCAGACGAACGTACCGGAGACGTTCTCGACGAAGTTACCGAGGCGGATCGCCAACTCGCCAACCTCGTGCCAACCCGTAAGCTCAAAGGTCGCACCGCCACACCAAGCGCTACCCGCATGGGCATCGGCACCGACTTCGGCTCCGCCGCCGCCAACTGGCTCACCGCATGGGAACGCACAGGCGATCCGAAATACGGCCAATGGCTAAAAGACGCCATGAAGCAAATAGGATCCCACGAACTCGGATTCTTTGCAGGAGATTTTGGATACGATCCAGAAACGAAAAAACTTCTTCCACCAGAACATTCCCAAGCGGGAGTCTCTCATCTCAGCGCCGTATTCGGACTCGTAGAGGTCTGCGCGGAGCTCATCCAGCTAACCGACGATAGCGCCTTCCGCGACGCTTGGCTGCAATACTGCACCCTCTACAACGCGACTAGCGAAGAGCAGGAAGCCGTCTTCGGACACGCCCTAAGAGGCACAAGCCTTCGCCAAGCTCACTCCCGCCTCACCGCCTACGCAGCTCGATTCTCCGGCGACAAAAAACTGGCCGAGCGTGCCTGGACTGAATTCGAGGACGAATGGGGTGGCAAGAAAACCATCGGCACCACTCGTATCGAAGGTCCAAATACACTTAATCCTATCGACGAAGCGGCATGGGTCTCCACCAACGACAGTTCGCAATGGGGACTCGCCGCCATCCAAAATCTCGCCTTAATCCCAGACGCTCGCTAAGAGCGCCTTCTTCAAAAAACCCTAAATGCTCAAACGCCCCTTACTCGCCCTGCTTGTCCTTTTCGGAGCAAGTCTCTTCACCAGCTCAAGCTACGCCAAACTACGGCAGGAAGCGCAACTCGAGGAGCTTCCCCCAACTCCCTTTTCAATCAGCGGAACCTTCGCTGGAAAAGTAGGCGATACACTCCTTATTGCCGGAGGAGAAACCTCGGCGGTCTATTCCTATTCGAAAAACACATCGACATGGGAGCAGCTTGGAGACCTGCCTGAAGCTCGAAAAAATGGAGCCAGCGTCGTCAACGGATCTTCTCTAATCCTCGTAGGGGGAGAGACCGAAGGCGAAGCAAGCTCGAAAGTCACCAAGCTTTCTCTTAGTGATGCCGGCATCTCAATCAGCGAACTCACTCCGCTTCCCATCGCCTTGATTTCTCCAGCCGCCACCGTCAACGGAGGAACTCTCTATGTAGCGGGCGGCCAATTGAACAACACCGGATCAGAAGCGAGCAAACGCTTCTTTTCCCTCGACCTGTCAGCGCCGAATTCGGAATGGACCGAAAAAGAGTCTTGGCCCGACGCCCCGCGCCCCGGAGCCTTCCTCGTAAAGTCCGTCGAAACACTCGCTCTCATTGGAGGAACGGACCAAAACGGATCAACAACGCTGTCCTACCATTCTCGATACGGATGGATTCCCGGCAAGAGCGCAGCACCTGCCGGACAAATAACCGGTTCTACCAAACTCGGCGACTCTCACGCTGCCACCTCGATACTCACCCCCAGCGGCACCACCTCCATCTTCCTTTACCACACGATTGGCGACACGTGGACCCCCCTTGGCGGTCCTTTTGAAAATCTCGCTAGCGACACGCGTATCATAGCTGCTGAAAACGAATTCTACCTTCTCTCTCAGGAATTCGCTGGCCACGTCTTATTTGGCGAGCCCGACACCAACTACGGCTGGTGGGATCACCTTTCAGTGGGCCTCTATTTCCTCGTCATGCTCTACATCGGCTTCCACTTCGCCAAGCAGAGCACGGACTCAGAAAACTATTTCCGTGGCGGACACAAAATCCCCTGGTGGGCTACGGGCATGAGTCTCTTCGCCACCGGAGCGAGCGCCATGAGCCTTATGGCTATGCCGGGCAAAGCCTACGCGAGCAACTGGACCTTTTTCGCGATCAGCATCTACTCGGTCATCGCCTTGCCGATCTCCATGTATTTCTTCGCTCCCCTGATTCGAAAGCTAAACTTCGGGACCGCCTTCGAATACCTGGAAGAACGCTTCGGACTCTCAATCAGAATTATCGGAAGCACGATTTTCGCTGTCTATCAAATCCTCGGTCGCATGGCGGGCGTATTGCTGCTGCCTTCCTTCGCCCTGGAAGCGATCGCAGGCATTCCGATGCAAGTCAGCGTGCCGATCATGGGACTCGTCACCATCGCATACACCTATTTGGGAGGCCTTTCGGCAGTTATTTGGACCGATACTATTCAAGGCTTTGTCATGGTCGCCGCCGTAGCGGGATGTCTGATACTCGTTTTCTTCAAGATCGATATGCCCATGGCTGAGATCTGGACCACCCTGAATGCGAACGATAAGCTCCATATCTTCGACTGGGGCTATTCCTTAACGGATGAAAATGTTTTCACCGTCTTTATCGGGATCGTCGCCGTCACCCTTCTGGGAATCGGCGATCAAAATTACGTGCAGCGCGTCCAATGTGGTCCTTCCCTCAAGTCGACCAAAAAAGCCATCGCCACGCAAATGGGCGTGGCTGTACCCATAAACATACTACTCTTCGCCCTCGGAACCGCCCTGTTCCTTTTCTATAAACAATCGCCCGAAGACCTGAACCCCGTCATGCGCAACGACGGCATCTACCCCTTCTTCGCCGCCCAGCAACTGCCCCCAGGCGTCTCTGGCCTCGTCATCGCCGCACTTCTCGCAGCAACAATGTCTACCGTATCGAGCAGTATTTGCAGCGTATCGAACCTCGCAGTGGATGACTTCTACAAACGTTTCTCAAAAAATCCGACCGAAGCGAAATCCGTCTCAGTCGGCCGTATTGTCACCCTCCTCGTAGGACTCTTCGGAATCGCATCCGCTTTCTACCTTAACTCTTTCGAAACGCCTTCCATCTGGGACCTCGCCCTTCGCGTCGTCAGTATCGTAACCGCAACTACAGTCGGCATCTACGCCCTCGGCCTCTTCACTTCGAGAGCAAACGAAATTGGCACCTTGGTGGGAATTCTGACCGGCATGGCGACAACCTACTGGCTTTCCACGGACGAAGTCATTATCTTCTGGCTCTATCCAGTCGCCGGTTCGGTCATTACCTTCGTCGTAGGCTATGCCGTCAGTCTAGCAACCGGAGGTAACAAGAAAGACATCGATGGTCTCACCATCGCTACCATCCAGAATCGTACAGGCGGACTCGATGACTGAGCGAGTCTTTGTCTTCGCCTATTTCACCGACAATGGCCAACACGGCATGCGGCTCGCCACGAGTCGCGACGGCCTCCACTGGAAAGACATCCCTGGCTTTGAATTCGTCATTTCACCAGAGAAAGGTCTCATGAGAGACCCCTTTCTCTTGCTTGGTCCCGACGATAGCTTCCACCTTATCTGGACTACTAACTGGCAATCCCAAGACATCGGATACGCGTCATCGGCCGATTTAGTGAACTGGAGCGACCAACGTCGACTCCCGGTCATGGCCGACTATCCTAGTACGCGAAATTGCTGGGCGCCTGAAATGATTTTCGACGAGCAAGCTAACGAGTACTTCATCTACTGGGCTTCAACCGTGCCCGACTTTTACCCGAAAAACAAAGGAAGCTCCGAAAACGACTACGATCACCGCATGTGGTCCATCACCACTAAGGATTTTCAAACCTTCTCAAAACCAAAAGTCTTCTTCGATCCCGGCTTCAACGTCATAGATATCACGCTACTCAAAACACCCGACCAAAAAATCCGCCTCATAGGAAAAGACGAACGCCTCCATCCGGAAAAGAAAAACCTTTTCGTCTGCGAAGCCGAATCCTTCCGGGGACCATTCTCCACACCCTCTACCCCCTTCACCAAATCATGGGTAGAAGGCCCAGCCACGCTCCAAATCGGCGAATGGACCTACGTCTACTTCGACGTGTATCGAAAAAAACGCTACGAAGCCAAGCGAACCAAGGATTTCAAAATCTGGGAGGACGTCTCAAGCCAAGTCACATTCCCCCATGGAGCCCGCCACGGCAGCATCATCACCCTTCCGCTCACTCGCTTCAACACCATCACTCCAAGGCCACACGAAAACTCCCCTAGCAACTAATTCTCGTAACGCTACGAAAAAGAGTTGCACCAACCTCGAAGCATCAATCCTTGAAACTCACGTCCCAAACACGAGAAAACGTGGACACCTCGTCGCCTGACAAAACCGTCAAAGTAACGACATAGTGTCCCGGCGATTCGTATTCATGAACCGGATTCGCTTCGTTTGAAGACTTCCCGTCCCCAAAGTCCCACGACCAGCTTTCGATTTCGCCGTACGACTCGTCTTCAAACCGCACCTCACGCGCTTTCCAATCCAAGCTCTTCACGCGCCACTTCGCCTGAAGCATGGGAAGCAGCTCTGACTCGATTGGCATCAGCCGAAACGCCACCAATTCCGAAGCCTTCCCGTACATCGTATGGCTTCGCGAGAGATTCCAAAAGCCGTTGTTCTTCGTGCTCCGCTCATCGTCATAGTCGATAATCGCCCAGCAAAGCCCAATAAGTTTTCCTTCCTCCAAAACGCTCGGCACCGCCCGCTGCGGCCCTTCCGGACCTGCGTAGTCAAACGGAGTAATCCAGAACTCGAGCGTCAACTTTCCCGCCTCGCCCGGCTCGAAATCGTAAGCGTACGCGAAATTCGAATACGGCAATTCCTTCAGCCACTGGGCAGGGCCCCAATACATGCACCAGTCCTTTTCCCTCGCTGGCGTAAAAATATGATAGTTCTGGGCATGGGCCCCGTGCATCGCCCGCCACGCCTCTCCCTCGCTCACAACGTCTTCATTCGCTCGAAACCTATCGATTAACGGACCACCCGAAAGATCCGCATCGACCACGATTTCGAATGTATCGTTCTTCAGTCCCGGCAAAGCGAAATCCCAATAGTCGTCATGGGCTTCATACAGAAAATACAAGCGATTCACGCCCGCAACCCAAGCGACCTTTACACGCACATCGAGATTCTCGCGGTCCACACCTTCCTGCTTTCTCGAATCCTCCCAAAGCTCCTCGGTTCCGACAACATACGATTCAGGCACCCGCGCCCAGTCCGACGCGTCCCCATCTATTCGAGGAATCGCATTCGAAGGAAATTGGTAGATCTGAAATTCAGTGCCTGGCCGCTCCAAAGCCGATACCGACATCGCTAGAAAAACGACGATTCCACATACCGCTCCTTTCACGACTCATCCTCCGTCTTCAGGATTCGCTCCACCTTGAAATCATCAATTTCCAAGTGACTCCATACCGTGCGAAATCCAAACCATCCACGCAGTAACGGCTCCGGATCAGCGTATTCAAAAATCAACTCTCCGTCACGAAAGTAGCGAGCTCCGCTTTCGTCGGCCACTAGCTCGATCCGGTACGCATGATCCGCTTTCAACAGATGCGCCTCGTCCCGCAGGTCATATCCTTCTAGCAAGGGTTTCACTCCTTTCCCAAGATAGCGCCGAAAACGCGTAGTGCTATTGTGATTACCCCCATATCCAACGTAATAGAGGCTCAAGTCATCATATTGGGCGAAAGCGCCTTCGCGCCCGTGTCCTTCCGCAAAGAGATCGGACTCATGATCCGGATCCCGCGCCATCCAAAAACAATTCATGTCGGACACACGCTCCACCGACGAAACCGTCACCGTATAACTGATACGCACAGGCCCCTCCAATTCCCGGTCGTACCAAACGGTGCAACCCTTCTTGTCCGCGATCACCAGCTTTCCCTCTTTGATAGCGACAGAACCGCCTTCCTGCTGCTCCACGCGCCACGCATCCAAATTTCCAGAGAAGTCAGTCTCAAAAACCGTTTCGTATTTCATATCCCCAGAACTCGCCCTCCCCGCCAACGCCACGCTCAGCCCGAACGCCAGCCAAATTCCTTTTCGCAGAGAATTTCCAATCATACATCTTCACAACACGCCCTCAGCGTATCCTTACAAGTCAACTCGCGCTTGACCGTCTGACTGACCGTTCTCGACAAGCAGCGCCCCATAATCTGACCGTCAACAAAATGCCCCGCCGTATTTAGTTCTCATCGAAAGAAGCAGTCATAAAACATAAGCTTCGCCCCATTGATGCGGCCCATTCCCCCCATTCCTTCAATTTCCCTAAACGATACATGGACAATTCATCACTGACCACCGGTGGCTTCACCCTTCCCGGCGAGGCCGGCTACGAAGCCCTCACCCTAAAACTCGCCAAAAAGTGGGGAGCCGACGTCATTCGCGACTCGGACGGTACCCAGCTTTCCGACGAGATCATCCAGTCTGACTACGACATCTATTCCACGCTCTGCCTCGTGCGGGCCGACAACGAATGGGCCAAGGCAAATCCGAGCAAGCTCCAGCAATGCTGCGTCATGAGCCAGCCGGTCACGGCCGACAGCGACTCCACAACCGTCGATCTCCTTGAAGGCTACTTCAAGGAACAGCTCGTCATCAACACAGACGATAACCCGCAGGATTGGTGGCAAGTCTTCGACCGCACGACCGGCCTCGAAGTCGATAAGACAAACTGGTCCTTCGACGCCTCGACTGGCTCCGTCACCATCTCCAATACCGCCAAGTGGCATCGCTACACGGTCAACTTCTTCTGCTACCGCATCTGGGAAGAAATCTCCATGTACAACCACGTCACCAACGACTGGGGAGATCAGGAACACCTCATGCCTATCGACCCGATCCACCCCGAGGCCCGCGACCAGATCCGCGACTACCTCACCAAATGGCTCGACGCCCATCCCCATACCAAAGTTGTTCGCCTCACCTCCATGTTCTATAATTTCTGGTGGTTCTGGGGAGATCCCGCCAAGCAGAAGTTCATCGTAAACGACTGGGGCTCCTACGAATTCTCCGTATCCACCGCAGCCATACTCAAGTTTGAGGAAAAGTTCGGCTACCGCCCTACCAGCGAAGACTTCATAAACGCCGGCCTCTACAACAACTCCTACAAAGTCCCCTCCAAGCTCTACCGCGACTGGATGGACTTCATCAACGAATTCGTCGTCGAATTCGGTAAGGAATGCATCGAGATGATCCACCAGCGCGACAAGCTCGCCTTCGTGTTCTACAACGACCATTGGATCGGCATCGAGCCGTACAACGAACGCTTCAAGGACTTCGGCTTCGACGGCATCATTGACGGCATTTTCAACGGATTCGAAGCCCGAAAAGTCGCCGAGTGCCCCGCCGTATCCGTCCGCGAACTACGGATGCACCCCTACCTCTTCCCTACCGGCGTTAATGGTGAGCCCTCCTTTCTGCCCGGAGGCAAACCGACCGACGAGTGCAAGCGCTACTGGACCGACATCCGCAGGGCCATCCTGCGAAAAGGCGTCGACCGCATCGGCTTCGGCGGCTATCTCCACCTCGTGGAGAACCACCCGGACTTCGTCGACTATATCGAAAATCTCGGCACAGAGTTCCGTCAGCTCCGCAGCCTCCACCACTCCGGTGCACCGGAAGAGCTCCCCCTTAAGGTCGCCTTCCTCACCGCCTGGGGCAACACCCGAGCATGGGCCTGCTGCGGCCACTTCAACCGCGGAAACTACTACAACGAAGCAATGGAGTCCCTCTCCGGACTGCCTGTCGAAACCGTCTTCATCTCCTTCGAAGACATTCTCCAAGGCGGAATCGACTCCTCCATCAACGTCATCATCAACGCCGGCCTCGTCAACGACTCCTGGTCCGGAGGCGAATACTGGTCCAAGCCGGAAACCATAGAGGCCATCTCCCAATTCGTATCCACGGGAGGCGGACTCATAGGCATTGGCGAACCAACCGCTCTGCGCCATAGCGACCAATACTTCCAGCTCGCCCACATCCTCGGGGTCGATCGCGAAGTGGGACTCACCCGCGCCTTCAACCGCATCGAATTCCAAACGGCGAGCGACCACTTCATTCTCGCCGACGCCGCCTCAACTCTCGATCTCGGCAAAACCATCGACAACATCTACCTAACCGACGACTCCACTGTCGTACTCTCGGCAAACGAAAAGTCGCCCGCCATCGCGACCCGCGCCTTCGACCAAGGCCGCTGCGTCTACCTGGCGGGACATCTCTACAACCCCGCAAACGTTCGCCTTCTGCTGCGCTCCATTCTCTGGTCCGCCCAAAAGGAAAACCTCCTAGATCACTGGAGTTGCTCAAGCATCCACACCGAGTGCGCCTACTATCCAAAGTCAGGCAAGCTCGTCGTCATCAACAATTCGGATGAAGACCAAAACACTACTGTCGCCACCCCACGCGGCACCATCAAACTATCACTTCAAGCCAACGCCTCAAAAACGATAGATGTCACCCCTTAGACCCAATTAGCCAGCCCCGCCCCATGCCCCACCTTACACGCACTCTCTTAGTCATCCCCTTTTTCGCCTGCGCCTGCCTGTCCGCCCAAACCAACAAGCTGGAATGGCCGGCTATAACAAACGAAACCAAGCCATGGACGCGCTGGTGGTGGCAAGGCAGCGCGGTCAACAAAGACGAGCTGAAGGCCAATCTCGAAGCCTTTGCTTCAGCCGGAATCGGCGGGGTGGAGATCACTCCGATCTACGGAGTCCATGGATACGAAGACCATTTCATAGAATACCTCAGTCCGAAATGGATGGAAATGCTGGACTATTCCCTCCAAGAAAGCGCTGCTCTCGGCTTAGGAGTAGATATGGCGACCGGCACAGGATGGCCCTTCGGAGGTCCCACCGTCGGAGTAGATGACGCCTGCAGATATCTCGCCTACGAGACGTATTCACTTTCTGGAGGAGAATCACTTCAAACTCCAGTCTCCTACACCCAGAAAACCATCGTTCGCTCCGTTACGAACCAAATCTACCAAACCACACTGGGCACCCCGAGCGCCAATGAGTCCGATCAAAGCTCTGCCAAAGATCCGCTCACTCGCAAAGATACCCGTCCTCTCGAAATCACGGATCTCGTCGAGCCCATATCTGCCAACACAAACCTACAAGCCCTCGCGCTCGACCAGATTCGCTTTCCCAAAGAACTCCCCCTGCAAACGCTAATGGCGTATTCGGAAGATGGACGCGCCATTGAATTGAGCGACCGCGTCGACTCATCTGGAAACCTCGATTGGGTCGCCCCCGAGGGAAAGTGGACCCTTTACGCTCTCTTCGCCGGCTGGCATGGAAAAATGGTCGAACGCGCCGCTCCAGGAGGCGAAGGAAATGTCATCGACCATTTCTCAGCGGCTCCCATCCGCAACTACCTCGATCACTTCGATAAAGCCTTTTCTGACCACGACCTAAGCGGCCTCCGATCCTTTTTCAACGACTCCTACGAAGTCGACGACTCGAGAGGACAGAGCGATTGGACACTTGGCCTATTCCAAGAATTCGAGACGATTCGCGGCTACGACCTACGAGCGCGCCTGCCAGCGCTCTTCGGAAAATCCGACCCCGCCACAAACGCTCGGGTGCTCGCCGACTACCGCGAAACCATATCCGACCTACTCCTCCAAACCTTCACCAAAGAATGGTCGAACTGGGCCCATGCAAAAGGCAAAACCATCCGCAACCAAGCCCACGGCTCGCCCGCCAATATTCTGGACCTCTATGCCAGCAGCGACATTCCCGAAACCGAAAGCATCGATCCACTACGCGTCAAATGGGGCAGCTCCGCCGCAAACACCACCGGTAAACGCCTCGTTTCGGCCGAAGCTGCCACCTGGCTGAACGAACACTTCCAGTCCACTCTCGACGACGTTCGCAAAGTCGTAGATCACTTTTTCCTAAACGGGGTCAACCACATCGTGTATCATGGAAGCAACTACTCTCCAAGCGACGAAACATGGCCGGGATGGCTCTTCTACGCAGCCACCCATTTCAATCCCAGAAATTCCTGGTGGAACGATTTCGACACTCTGAACCTCTACGTCACCCGCGCTCAATCCTTCCTGCAGGCGGGACAACCCGACAACGACCTCCTCCTCTACTTTCCTGCCTACGCAGACTACGCTGAATCCGGTCACGAAATGCTTAAGCACTACGGCGAAGCGAACCAGGAGATCGCCGGATCCACATTCCTTGAACTGAACGAAAATCTTCTTAAAAAAGGCTATTCGCACGATTTCGTATCCGACCTTCAACTACTTTCTAGTAAAGTGGATAACGACAACATTCAAACAGAAGGCAATCGCTATCAAACTGTCGTCGTCCCAGATTGTGATTACATCAAGCTCGAAACCTTCGAGAGACTCCTCAAACTCGCGAACGACGGAGCCAACATCGTTTTTCACAACTCCCTGCCACGCGATGTCGCCGGACTCGCCAAACTTCAAGAAAAGCAGCAACACTACCAGTCTCTCAAAGACTCGCTCGCCTTCACCTCTGTCTCCGATCAACTCAACCTAGCCAAAACCGGAGCCGGAACGATCATCCTGGCAAACGACGTCAACGCAGCTCTCTACCAGCTTGCCATCCACCCGGAAACGCTAGTCGAAAGTCAAATCGACTATATCCGCCGACGCTCCGAGCGAGGCTATACATACTTCCTCGCCAATCGCAGCGAAACGGACTTCTCTGGCTGGCTTCCCCTAGCAAAAGGGCAAGCATACAACGCCCTCTTCGAACCAATGAACGGCGACTTCGGATACACCAGCTCCCGCCAAAGCCAAACAGGCCAATGGGAAACATATCTTGAAATTCCTAACGGCGAAACTCTCATTGTCGAAACCTCAAGCGAGAAGCTAGAGGGGGATTCGTATCTATTCTATCAAGACACTAAACCCATTGAACTCACTGGAATTTGGGATGTTGAATTCTTCAAAGGCGGTCCCGTGCGTCCGTCTTCACGTAGAACAAATGAACTCTTTTCATGGACGGAATTCCCCGGCGCCGTATACGAGCAATTCTCCGGAACCGGGACTTATCTGCTAAACTTCAAAGGTCCCAGTCTCGAAGCGGACGCCTGGCGACTCGACCTTGGAGAAGTCCACCAGAGCGCCGAAGTCTACCTAAACGGCGAATTAATCGGCACCACCATCGGGCCTCGTTTCGATCTTATCGTGCAGCCAAATCAGCTACTTCCTGACAACATGCTCGAAGTCCGAGTATCCAACCGCATGGCGAACCGAATCGCGGCCCTCGATCAAGAAGGCGTGTTTTGGAAAAAGCACTACAATGTCAACTTCCCTGCCCGTCGCTCGGAAAATCGCGGACAGGACGGACTCTTTACAGCCAAAGACTGGAAACCTGCTCCTGCCGGCCTGATCGGCCCCGTAAGCTTGACGGCGCTCAAAAAGAAATCCGATCATTAGGAATTGCTCGGAACACCGTTTCCGAAAACTGCCTTCCCCTGACATCATGCCCCTTTCCGACAACCTTCGAACAACGCTATTGCTATGCGTTCTCATATTCTCGACCTCGGTCTCCATTAAGGGCCAAGCCGGCGACGCCAAGGATACACCTGGCTCCATTCAGGAAGAAATATGGAAAGAAATGGATGTCCCACCCTCGCCCATCCTCTCCCCGGAGGAAGCGATTCGCTCCATAAAGATTGCCGATGGGTTCTTCCTCGAAGCCGTCGCCACCGAGCCCCTCGTCAACGATCCAGTCGCCATCACATGGGATGAACACGGACGGCTTTGGGCCGCGGAAATGTGGGCATACATGCCGGATTCAGACGGCAAAGGCGAGGACGAGCCCGTAAGTCGAGTCGTTGTCATGGAAGATATAGACGAGGACGGCATCATGGATCGGTCCACCGTCTTCTTAGACAAACTCGTGCTGCCAAGAGCCCTCGCTATCGTGAAGGGCGGCGTCCTCATCGCCGATCCTCCAAACCTCTACTTTTGCCAGGACCTCGACGGCGACTTGCAAAGCGACCGACAAACCATTGTCGCTGAATACGCTGCAATCGGCAATGTAGAACACGCGGAAAATGGTCTCATGCGTGGCCTCGACAACTGGCTCTACAACGCGAAATCGTATCGACGCCTCAAATACGAAGACGGTTCTATCGAATTCGACCGCACCCTGTTCCGCGGACAGTGGGGCATCACCATGGACGACTGGGGGAGGCTTTTCTATAACCACAATAGCTTCTATCTCTACGGTGACCTCGTTCGCTGGGAAGACGTCAACAACCACCCGGGATGGAAACTTCAAGCTGGATTCGGCTTCGAAGTGGTGCCCGATACTTCCGTATTCACCGCTCGCGTCAACCCCGGCGTCAATCGCGTCTACCGCGATGGAAAGCTACGCCCCGACAACCGTATGATCAACGTGGATGCGGTCAGCGATCCCGAAATCTATCGAGGTGACCGCTACCCAGCCGAATACCACGGAAACGCCTTCGTTCCAGATCCTGCCGGACATGTCGTATCGCTTTTCTCACTAAATGACGATGGACTCGAAATCGTAAGCGAGAAGCGACTTCAGAAAGACGAGAACTGGGGGCAGATTGAATTTATCGCCTCCACCGACGAACGGTTTCGCCCCGTCGCGACCGCCGTCGGTCCCGATGGATTTCTCTACGTCGTCGACATGTATCGCGGCATCATCCAGCACAAGACCTACCTGACCACCTTCCTCCGCAAACAAATCATCGAACGCGGGCTAGACGATCCCGTTGGCCTTGGCCGCATCTATCGAGTCGTCCACGAAAGCGATTCGCCGGATCGCAAACGCCCCATCCTCGCCCAGCTCTCCCCGCTCGAGCTAGTCCCCAATCTCGCGAGCGAGAACGGCTGGGTACGCGATACGGCGCAAAGACTTATCGTACAAAGCCAAACTAAAGATCCCGCGGTCATCGACGCTCTAAAAAAACGCGCTGACAGCGATTCCGAAAGGGCAAACATCCACGCCCTCTGGACTCTTGAAGGGCTGCGGGCGATCAACGACCAAACCCTTCAAACAGCCATCGAAAACGGTTCTCCCTGGGTCAAAACCCATGCCCTTCGCATCGCTAAGCCACTCCTCAACAAATCAAGGCAATCCAACAACTCGCTCTACAAAGCCTACCTCACGACCCTTAGCTCGCCAGAGCCTCGCGTTCGTCTGCAAGCGCTGCAATTGCTACCTCAAACAGGCGATCCAGAGCTCAACCTAAATACAATCGTCAAGCTCGACGAACTCGCACTTTCCGACCCGCTCGTCATGGATGCCTGCGTATCCGCTTTATACGGACAGGAAAACGAATTCATAGCGAAGCTAAACACCGAGAAAAAAACTCAATCAAAAAGCGAATTCGTCTCGAACCTTGCCTACGCCTCTCTCAAAGAACGGAATCCAAAAAAGGCCATCGCCCTTCTGCAAAGCGGGCTTTCGAGTAATTCGAACAGCCTACTGGCCGCAATCGCAGCCGGATTCGCGAACGCGACCGGCGAGCTCAACGCCCGCCCCATCGTGCTCACGGAAACTCCCCCTTTCCTCGCTAACCTCCCCCAACACTACCACGACCCAATCGTCGCCGCCTTCACCTGGCCGGGAAAAATCGACCCAAACGCCGCCGCGGTCTACGTCTACTCCACCACTGAAAAAGCATCCATCACGCGCGGCCAGTCGCTCTACGAAAATACCTGCGCCACCTGCCACCAAAGCGATGGCCTCGGTCAAGCCTCGCTCGCGCCTCCTCTCGCGGGATCGGAATGGGTCACAGGCTCGAAAAAGCGACTCGCCCTCATCGTCGCCCAAGGCCTTACCGGAGCCATCGAAGTCAATGGTCGCGTCTGGAACAACACCATGCCGCCAAACGGAATGCTCCCGAACTTGGACGGTGACAATTTGTCCGATCTTCTAAACTACATTCGGGCCTCCTGGGGCAACAACGCCGAACCTTACCAGCCCAGCGAAGCCCGAAACCTCATCGAACCCTTCTCGAACCGAACGGCGCTTTGGACAGTAAAAGAGCTGGAAGAAGCCCTCGCCCAATAGAATTCGCCCCGATCCGCCGTCCACGCTCGCAACCCCACCTGCTTAAGCGCTCACACCTCTTATGAAACAGTTGGCCCGAGGCGAAATCTCTTACTGTCAGATCTGCGACAGATGGCGGTCTTTTCAATTCTTCGGCAGAACAAATAGCCTACGAGTCGTTTAACCACTCACCCTTTCGCCCCTATGCTCACTCGAACTACCCTACCACTGGCGATCCTATTCGCCTTAGCTTCTACGCTTCTAGCCGCTCCAAAAATGGAGCACCTCGACCGCGGCCTCGTTGCTGTTCACAAGGACGATGGAACAGTCTTCCTGAGCTGGCGCCTGCTTGGCAATGAACCAGCCGACACCGCCTTCAATGTCTATCGCACCACCACCGCTCCAGAACAGGCGACCGACTGGGGAGAGTACGCCTCTCGCCGAGACCGCCTAGCTGGCACCGACAAGCTCAACCAAGCTCCACTCGCCGGTCCCACGTGGTTCATCGATACGGGAGCCGCCTTGCATCGAAAAACTGAATACGTCGTCCGGCCTGTCCTCAACGGCGTCGAAGGAGAAGCCAGCGCGCCATTCACCCTCGAAGCAGGCTCCATTCCGCGGCCTTACGTCAGCATTCCTCTGCAGACTCCCGATGGCTACCACGCCAACGACGCCTCTATCGGCGACCTCGATGGCGACGGAGTTTACGAGGTCATTCTCAAACAAGAAAAAAGCTCTCAGGACAATTCGCGAAAGGGCATCACCGACCCCGTTTTCCTCCAAGCCTACACCCTTGAGGGGAAGGTCCTCTGGGAGATCAATCTTGGCATAAACATCCGAGCGGGCGCTCACTACACCCAGTTCATGGTCTACGACCTAGACGGAGACGGAAAAGCGGAACTCGCCTGCAAAACAGGCGACGGCACCATCGACGGAGTCGGAAAAATCATCGGCGATCCGAAAGCGGATTGGCGAAACGAAAACGGCTACATCATAACCGGCCCTGAATACTTTACCGTCTTCAATGGCGAAACAGGAGCCGCCATGGAGACCGTTCCTTATGTTCCCTCACGCCACCCGACTATCGCCAACCCAACTCCTGATCAGATGAAAGATGTATGGGGAGATGGATACGGCAACCGCATGGACCGCTTCCTCGCAGGAATCGCATACCTCGACGGTGAGAATCCAAGCGTCATCATGTGCCGCGGCTATTACACGCGCTCTGTCGTTGTTGCTTGGGATTGGAGAAACGGAAAGCTCACGCACCGCTGGGTTTTCGATAGCGACGCTAGCGAGGAGAATCGCCCTTACCGAGGACAAGGCGATCACAGCCTCTCCATCGCCGATGTCGACAACGACGGCAAACAGGAAATCATCTACGGCTCCATGGTCCTCGATGACGACGGCACCGGCCTCTACTCTACTGAATGGGGACATGGCGACGCCCTCCACGTCTCCGACCTCGTCCGCTCCAATCCTGGACTCGAAGTATTCAATATCCAAGAACGCTTCGACGATCAAGGCATGAACATGCGAGACGCCGCCACCGGACGTCCCATCTTCACCGTTCCTTCCGTCAAGGCCGCCGAGTCCGGTGGAGACAAAGGCGAAGGCCCCGGCCGCGGAAACTCCATAAACATGGATCCGCGCTACCCCGGATCAGAAAGCTGGGCCGCCGGCGCCGGCATGACCAAGGTCTTCAACGCCGAAGGCGAATGGATCTACGACAAGCCTCGAGGACTCCCAACCAACTTCGCCGCATGGTGGGATGGCGACTTGCAACGCGAACTGCTCGACCAAAACTTTATCCTCAAGTTCAATCCCCAAACCGAGAAACTCGATACACTTCTCCTCGCCCACGCATGTACCTCGAACAACGGCACGAAAGCAACCCCCGCCCTCAGCGGCGACCTCTGGGGAGACTGGCGCGAAGAAGTGATGTGGCGCACGAGAGACAACCAAGAGCTGCGCATCTACACCTCCACCATACCTACCAAGCACCGCATGCCGACCCTCCTGCACGACGCCCAATACCGCGTCGCGCTCGCATGGCAAAACGTAGCCTACAACCAGCCGCCTCATCCTAGTTTCTACCTCGGCGACGAAGCGGAACTGCCAGTCCGCGAACCGGTGGCTGTCGTTCAACCCAAGGCAAACGCCTACGCCAAAACTGAAAAATAGCCGAACGCGCCTTTCGCATTCGTATCCAAAAATTTAATCTTAATGCTTGGGACCGCTGAACATAACTCAGCGGTCCCCATATGTTTTAAAGTCCACAGCACAAAACATGAAACGACGCCGATTCGCCATCGTAGGAACAGGAGCCCGCTCCACAATGTACCGCGACGCCCTCTCAGGAGAGTACTCGAAAACCTGCGAGCTCATCGCCCTCTGCGATAAAAACCCGCTACGCATGGCTGCCTTCGCGGAAACGCTCGGAGAAGACTTTCCTCAATATTGCGAAACTCGATTCGACGATATGATTCGCGAGCAAGGCATCGAGGAACTGGTCGTCACCACAATGGACGCCACACATCACCAATATATTTGCCGAGCCATGGAACTCGGTTGCGACGTGATTTCCGAGAAGCCACTTACGACTGACCCTGAAAAATGCCAGCAAATCCTGGATACCCAAAAACGCACCGGCAAACGTCTCCGCGTTACCTTCAACTACCGCTACGCTCAGCGTAACTCCAAGGTTAAGGAAGTACTCCAGAGCGGAGCCATCGGAGACGTCGTCTCAGCCCACTTCGAATGGCTACTCGATACCAAGCACGGAGCCGACTACTTCCGACGCTGGCACCGCGACAAAGCAAACAGCGGTGGACTCATGGTCCACAAGTCCACCCACCACTTCGACCTTATGAACTGGTGGATGAACACCCGTCCCGCGCTCGTATTCGCTCAAGGCGGTCTTCGCTTCTACGGCAAAGCCAATGCCGACGCACGCGGAGAAACCCACGACTACGCCCGTGGCACCGATCCCGCAGCTGCAAACGATCCATTTGCTCTCGACCTCTCCTCCGATCCCGAACTCAAAAAGCTCTACCTCGACTGCGAATCCGCCGACGGCTACCACCGCGACCAAAACGTCTTCGGCGAAGGCATCAATATAGAGGACGACCTCGCGGTCCTCGTTCGCTACGAAAATCAGGCCACCCTCTCCTATCACCTCACCGCCTACTCTCCATGGGAGGGCTACCGCGTTTCCTTCAACGGAACAAAAGGTCGCCTCGAATTGGAAGTCATCGAAAACGCCTACGTCAGCGGAAAGCAGGACGACCACAATTTCTCCAAAAACGTCAAAGGCGCTGCTGCCGCCGCCGTCGAGGAGCCAACCCGTCTCACTCTCCAGCTTCATTGGCAGAAGCCTCAGGAGATCGAGCTTCCACAGTCAAACGCAGGCGGACACGGCGGAGCAGATACCAATATGCTGCGCGACCTCCTCGACGAAGAGCAAGTCAACGACCCGCTCAAACGCGCGGCTGGACATTTGGACGGAGCTTACTCTATCTTGACGGGCATTGCTGCAAACAAGTCCATGGCCACCGGGCTACCCGTGACAGTTGCAGACCTTGTATCCATAAACCAATAATGCGCCCCCTCCAGTTCTGCTTCCTCCTAATTATTAGCCTCTCTTCAATGGCCTCCCACGGCGACGCCGCTCCTGAGATACCAAATCCTCTCGTCGAACAGAGAGCAGATCCCTGGATTCACAAGCACGACGACGGCTCCTACTATCTCATAGCCACCGTTCCCGCTTACGACCGCATCGAAATGCGACGCTCCAAAACCATAGCCGGCCTCGCCTGCGCCGAGCCTAAGACAGTCTGGAAAAAACACGAAAGCGGCATCATGGGCGCCCACATCTGGGCTCCGGAACTACACTTTCTCGACGGAAAATGGTACATCTACTTCGCAGCTGGCGAAGCAGAAAACGTCTGGAACATTCGAATGTACGTCCTCGAGGGAGACGCAAAAAATCCCCTCGATTCCGAATGGAAAGAAAAAGGCCAAATCAAAACAGCATGGGAAAGCTTCTCCCTCGACGCCACCATTCTCGAACACCGAGACAACCGCTATCTCATCTGGGCGCAGTACAGCAACGACGGCAAAAGAAACTCAAACCTCTATATCTCTAAAATGGATACGCCGTGGTCTATCACCGGACCGCAAACCCTTCTCACCACTCCCGAATTCGATTGGGAAATTCAAACCTACCGCGTCAACGAAGGAGCCGCCGCGCTCAAGAGAAACGGCAAGATTTTTGTCACCTACTCCGCCAGCGCCACCGACCATTCCTACGCCATGGGTCTGCTTTACGCGGATGAAGACGCAAACCTGCTCGACCCAAATAGCTGGACCAAGGAAAGCCAGCCAGTCTTCGCTAGCGACGAAACGTCGTCCATCTACGGACCGGGCCACAACAGCTTCACGCAAGACGAAGACGGAAACGACATCCTCGTGTACCACGCACGCAACTACAAGGAGCTGCTCGCCTCTCCGCTTGCCGACCCGAATCGTCACACCCGTGCCAAAACCTTCACCTGGACCCAAGCCGGCATGCCTGACTTTGGAACGCCTCAACCCGACTCGCCCGCGAAAAAGGCAGACAAGCCCCTCTATCGTGATCCTACTTTCGACGGCACCGCAGATCCCGTCGTCCTCTGGAATCCCGAACGCGCCCGCTACTGGATGTTCTACACCAACCGACGGGCAAAAGCCGAAGACCTCTCCGGAGTCGCCTGGGTACACGGCACCCATCTCGGCATAGCTGAATCCTGCGACGGTGGAGCCACCTGGAACCATCACGCCATCGCCCAAATCCACCTTCCGCCTGAACTCGAAAACGAAGAGGAAACACACTGGGCCCCGGAAGTCATCACCGCTCCGGACGGCACCCACCACATGTACCTCACGCTTGTTCCAGGCGTATTCGAAGACTGGGGACATCCCCGTGATATCGTACACCTCACCAGCAGCGATCTGCTTAACTGGGACTACCAGTCAACCCTCTCCCTCGCCTCCGACCGCGTCATCGACGCCTGCGTCTTGCCCCTTGAAGACGGAACCTGGCGCATGTGGTATAACAACGAGCGCGACGGAAAGTCTATCTACTACGCGGACAGTCCCGACCTCTACACCTGGACGGACAAAAGCAAAGCCGTCGGCGACAAGTCAGGCGAAGGTCCCAAAGTCTTTCGCTGGAAAGGCTACTACTGGATGATCACCGACGTCTGGTCCGGCCTCGCAGTTTATCGTTCCGACGATGCCCTCAATTGGACACGTCAATCCGGCGAAAACCTTCTGCAAACTCCCGGCAAGGGTCTGGACGATGCAGTCATCGGCGGACACCCGGATATCGTTCTGCAAGGTGAGCGCGCCTACCTGTTCTATTTCACGCATCCCGGCCGCACAGATCCGTCTCTGCCGGATGGATACGAAACGCGACGCTCCTCCATTCAAGTCGTCGAACTCTACTACAAAGACGGAAAACTACACGCCGACCGAGATCAGCCATGCTTCATTAAACTCGACCCACGATTCGCCCCCTAGCGGGAAACCGCTTGTACTCCCCCGAAGCTTCAACTTCATCGAAGCCTCTCTTCACCACAGCCCCTTAACCTTACCCCATGTCAGAACCATCCTCCTCCGCGACTGCGGAATACGAGCGCGAACCCGTACCCGAAAAAGCGCGACTCGGCTTCAAAAACTTCATCGGCCAATACGCCGGAGAACACACCGCCGGCACCGAACTCATGATCGGACCCCTCTTCGTCGCTGGCGGAGTCGGCATGATGGACCTCATCTGGGGCCTCCTTCTTGGAAACCTTCTTGCCGTCCTAAGCTGGACATTCATGACCGCGCCTATCGCCACGCGCGTGCGGCTCACGCTCTACTATCAGCTCGAAAAAATCTGCGGCGGCTACCTCGTCACCCTCTACAATATTCTAAACGGCGTCATGTTCTGTTTCCTCGCAGGATCCATGATTACCGTATCCGCAACAGCGCTTGGCGTATGGTTTGATTTCCCCATGCCTGGTCTTAGCGACATCTTCCCGAACAGCCTCGCCTGGGTAGTCGCCACTCTAAGCCTCGGCGTATGCGTCGCGTTCGTAGCCGCCACCGGATACAAGTTCGTCTCGCGATTCGCAAACTACGCCGCGCCCTGGATGGTGCTCGTCTTTATTGCGTTCGGACTCATTGGCCTGCGCGACTTCATCAACGAAACCGGCACCACCATTAACGGTATCGGAGATCTGGTGACACTTGCTAAAACTACCATCTGGACCGGTGGCGAACCTCTAGCCGGCCAAGCGAAGATGACCTTCTGGCACGTGCTTTTCTTCGCCTGGTTCGCAAACATGGCCATGCACGTTGGCATGTCCGATCTTTCCGTTTTCCGATTCGCCAAGAAAAGCTGGTACGGGATCGCCAGCGCCACCGGCATGTACCTCGGCCATTTCCTCGCATGGATGGCCGCTTCCATCCTTTACGCCCTCCAGCTCCACCGAGATCCAAGCAACAGCGACGTGCTCCCCGGCCCGCTCGCCGCTGGAGCCTGCGGCGTTGTTGGACTTATTTGCGTCGTCATCGCTGGCTGGACCACCGCCAATCCCACAATCTATCGTGCTGGACTGGCCTTCCAGTCCATCATCCCCAAAGCCAGCCGCTTCAAAGTCACCTTCGCCACCGGCATACTCGCAGCCGTGGCCGGCACCTTTCCAGGTATCGCCATGCAGCTCCTCGATTTCGTAGCGCTCTACGGACTTCTTCTCATGCCCATGGGCGCAGTCATTTTCTGCGATTTCTGGCTTCTTCCAAAACTAGGACTGAAATCTAATTTCGCGGAACTTAACGGACTAAAAATAAATTGGGCAGCCACTATCGCCTGGATAGCGACCCTCGGCATCTGCCTGTGGCTCGCCGTTTCGGGCCGCCTCGGTATCTTCTTCGTCAGCCTTCCTGGATGGTTCCTCGCCTCCGCCCTATACATTGTAGTCAGTAAACTGATACAAAGAAAAACTCCAATCAACGCCTAAGATGAGACTCGTCCTACAACTTACATCCTACCTCGCTCTCGCAGTCTTATTCGCAGCAAGCATAGCCTACCTAGTGGGCTCGATCGAGAAGGACCTGCTCAAGCAATCCATGCTCACCGGCACGATCGCCTGGTTTTTCACCGCCCCGCTTTGGATTGGAAGAAAGACATGACCTAAGCCACAATAGACTCTAGAACCTAAAAGCGTATCCGATTATGGATACGCTTTTTTAGTTTCATCAACCCTTAGAATCTAATTCACCTACAAGCGAAACCAAAGGAATCCTAATACCCTTACGTCCCAGTTCCTAAGGTTCCGATATACCGCCAGATCTGTATCTTACTGTCAGATACTACCTTCGTTGGAAATTCATACAATTGGTTTACACCAGTCATCATAGAGCAGTTTTTATTGCTCCCATTGCCTTTGAAACGCCGCACCCCTACCAGGCGAATACCCACGTTAAACTTCCCCACAAGCTTACCCCCACATGAACGGATACCTAGATTCCGTCACCCGTCATCTTACCCAATCTGTGCATCAAACCTACTACTCAAAGATGAAACAAACCATGAAGAACCCAACACCCAGGTTCCGTACCGCGCTAGCGCTTTCGCTATTGCTCGGAGCCTCGCATCTTGCCTACTCGCAAGAAACTGATTCCGAGGAAGAAGAAGAAGAAGAAGAAGTCTTCGAACTCTCCCCCTTCGAAGTTTCCGCATCGCCAACTGATATCGGATACAGAGCAACCAACACCCTCGCGGGCACCCGCATGAACGCCAATATCAAGGACCTTGGCGCTTCCATCACCGTGGTCACCGCTCAGCAACTAGAGGACACTGCGGCTGTCGACTTGAACGACGTCTTCCTCTACGAATCGAATACTGAAGGCACTGGAAACTACACCTCCTTCAGCGTATCCGGGAACCCGCCAACTGTAAGCGAGGATATCCAACAATCCCCTGCCCAGGCCAATCGTATTCGTGGCATCGGAAGCGCCGAGAGAACAATCAACTATTTTACGAGCCTTAGCCAAATACCTATCGACGCCTATAATATTGAGCGCGTCACCATCAATCGCGGTCCTAACTCCGTACTGTACGGACTCGGAGCAGCGTCCGGATTGGTCAACACCACACCAGGTAAGGCCACCCTTGGCAGCGACTACACGCGCATCCAATTCCGAGTAGGAGATGATTCATACCGCGGTTCCTTCAACGTCAACAAAAGCATCATCGAAGATAAACTCGCTGTATACGTTGCCGGCATGTATCAGGATCAGGAGTGGCAACGTAAACCATCCTTCGAACTAACTCGCCGTCAGTATGCAGCAGTTACATACAAGCCGTTCGAGAACACAAAAATCAGCGGTAGCGTCGAGTTCTTTAGCCAGGACGCAAATCGTCCGAACTTCACACCGCCGAATGACTATGTATCGTCTTGGATCGACGCAGGTCGCCCCAGCTACAATCCTGTCACTCGCACCGTGACACGTGGCGACGGCACAACCGCGGTCGTTACCGGAATCCGCGACTACCGCGAAGCGGGATCGCTCAACAATCTAGCGGAAGGCATCAGCTTTGACTGGAACAACACCCGTGCCGCTATTCTCATAGAGGACGGCGACATCTACGGTCGTTTCCAGCGTGGCGTACAAAACAACGGCGAACCCTTCGGTGTCGGAAATACCAACCTCGACTACCTCGCCACAACCATGAATCCCTACGAGCTATCTGGCTACGAGCTATGGACGACTACGCAAATCAACGACAAGTCGATCTACGATTGGGAAAGCATCAACATCCTGTCAGGTAACTCCGTTTCGAGCGAAGCGGTCACCTATGAGCTCGGCTTCAGCCAGAAGCTCGCCGAAAAGCTCTATCTCGATGTCGGCTTCTTCAAGGAAGACTACGACGAGGACGTAAACACCTCCATGGGGGAACGCGGCATTCGCGTCGACGTGAATGAGTTCTTCCTAGACGGTTCCGAAAATCCACACTTCGGCAAGACCTACGTCGATTCCGTTCAGGCTTCGCCACAGCACCGTACCGCTAACAACGAAATAGCCCGGGCAAACCTCGCCTACGAGCTCGACTTCACCGAGCAGGACAACATCTTCCGCTTCCTCGGCACACACAAAGCCAATGCTCTATGGCAGAACCGTAAGCTGCGTAACCAATGGGCACGCTACCGTGAAGCCGTCATCTCCGAACACGATTGGGTAGACATGTCTTCCGCTGTTTTCTCTCGCGGAAACAACGCCGCCGTACTCACCAAGTTCTTCTACGTTGGCGAAAACGGCGTCATCGAAAATTCACCCGGTACAAACGGACTCTTCCCCGAACACCCCGTGTTCGGCGCCGCTTACCCCGAAGGGAGCGTCGGTGGATCATATTCTCTGCCAGTTAGCTACTTCGCTCCAAATCCCGAAGGCGAATTCGTAATCGACGGCGTTAACGGCGAATGGATCACCGAACCGACAACCGTAGCAGCAGTACTCCACGACACTCGTGCAGACCGACGCGAAATCGACTCGCAAGGGGCCGTTATACAGAGCTTCTTCTGGGACGACCGCATAGTCACAACGCTCGGCTGGCGCGACGACGAAGCTACTAACCAAGATGGCGACATCGCTCCTACCAACGCCGCCGGATACCGCACCTTTGGCAAGCTTGACAGTTGGAACGATTGGGATGCCTCAGTTGTGGAAGGTCCTACCAAAACACGTGGAATCGTCTTCCACGCTTTCGATTGGCTGTCTCTTCATTACAACGAGTCCGACAACTTCAATCCAGCCCCAGCCGCCGTCGATTTCTTTGGCAACCTCCTGCCCAACCCCAGCGGCGATGGCGAGGACTACGGAGTCACCTTCAACCTCTTCGAAGACAAGCTCGTCGCTCGCATCAACATGTTCGAAGCTTTCGAGCAAAACTCCCGTGATCTTCCTGGCGACATCGGACGCTTCACCTGGCGCTCTCGTCGCGTAGAAGACGAAGGCTCATGGGGCTTCCGCGACTTCCTTGAGTGGAAAATCACAAACCGCGACAACCTCCCGGCACGCGACCTGCCTGGTAGCTTGAACGACATTGGCTTCCTCCAAGATGGCTTGCTCAATTCTAGCTATCCACAACAATACGCCGACGAAATAATCGAGCGAGCGATGTATCCATCATCCTACTACGATGGTCGCACCAACTATAGCGACACGGCCTCAGCAGCCGCAGAAGGTATGGAAATCGAAGTCATCTACAATCCAATCGAAAACTGGACCATGAAGCTCACTGGAGCCAAGCTAGATTCCATCTACTCCGACCTCGGCTTCTACACCACCGCATGGCTCTACGGAGAAGGCGGCACTTACGAAAACCCAATCGAAGGCAGCCGCGTTTGGCTCTGGCGCGATTCTCCAGAAGCCCAGTTCACCTACACAGACGGTGACGGCAACACCCAGACAGGCAACTGGTTCAACGACCGAGCTGAACTCTGGGGTGGCAACAGCCAAATTCCTCGCGAATGGTTTGAGCCTGTAGTGAAATCCCTGCTCGACAACGCAATCCTTCGCGACGGCCTCCCCCGTCCTCAGGTACGCAAGTGGCGCTGGAACTTCATCACCAACTATCGCTTCATCGACGGCGCCCTCGGCGGCACAAGCATTGGCGGTTCGGTGCGCTGGCAAGACAAGGCTGCTATCGGTAATCGCGGCTTGGATGAGGATGGCGATGGTCTCTTCGAATCCTACGACGCATTTGACCTGATCTACGACGACGGAGAAACCAACCTCGACCTCTGGGCCTCCTATACTCGCAAAATCTGGAATGACAGCGTCAACTGGAAGATCCAGCTGAACATTCGCGATGCCTTCGACAGCGGTGGCCTAACGCCTATCGCCGCAAATCCAAACGGAGCCGCGAACGCTTGGCGTATCGAAGATGGTACACAATACTATCTGACGAACACCTTCGAATTCTAGAGAGTGCTACGGCGCCCTTGATAGTACGAAAATTCTCAAGCGCCGTCGGCATTCGCCGACGGCGCTTTTTCTGTTTTAAACATGTAGTCAAACGAGTCTTTTTCGGCCAATATCGACTTTCAAAAATGCCCCGCCCCAACAACAACACATACGCCTTCCTCGCCTTTTGCCTCCTCTTGGCCATCGGAATAATTATCGTCTTCTGGCCACACCCTCAAATACCAAGTAACAGAAATCTAAATACAGCTGAGAATCCTTCTGAAATCAGCCTCGACTATTTGAAGAGCCACCCAGTAGGCAATAATAGCGAAACAGCTCCCTGGATTTCACACCTTGCCACCCACGACCTCAATAAAGACGGACGCCTCGACATCATCGCATGCGACGCTCAAGAAAACCGCATCAAGCTACTCCTACAAACCTCCGACGGAAAATGGAGCGAACAAGCAATAGGCGAAACCATTGAAGGCCCCGTCCACGTCGACTTCGCAGACCTCGACGCAGACGGAGACGACGACATACTCGTCGCCGCCATGGGCATGGTCCTGCCAAATCGAGAACGCATCGGCTCCGTCGTCATTCTCGAAAACATCGGAAACATGAAATTCAAAAACCGCGTAGTCCTCTCGAATACGGATCGCGTGACAGATGTACGAGCCGCTGATTTCGACAGAGACGGCGATCTCGATCTCGCAATCGGACAATTCGGCTACGACCAAGGAGCCATTCGCTGGCTTGAACATACCGGAAAGTGGCAGTACCAAACCCACGACCTTCTCCTAAAATCCGGCACTATAAACATCGTGCCTGATGATATTGACGCAGACGGAGATATCGACCTCGTCGCGCTCGTTTCCCAGGAATGGGAAGAAGTGTATTGCTTTTTCAACGACGGTACAGGCTCCTTCCAAAGTAAAATCCTCTGGGGCTCCACCAACCAGGACTACGGCAGTAGCGGCCTCTCCCTATTCGACCTAGATCGAGACGGAGACAAAGACATACTCTATACAAACGGAGACGGCTTCGACTACTCAAACCCCGGCCCGCGCCCATGGCACGGAGTGCAATGGCTGGAAAACAGAGGAAACGGATTCTTCGTTCGAAAGGCTGTCGGGCTCATGGCCGGCGCCTTCTCTCCCATCGCCACCGATCTCGATAAAGACGGAGACTACGACATCATCGCAAGCAGCGCCTGCAACGAATGGGGCAACTCTCAGGCCTACTCGCTCGTTTGTTTTGAAAACGACGGAAATATGAATTTCCAAAAACGCCCGCTAAGCCTTTCTCCTACCCACATTGTCGCCATCATCGCATCTGATCTCGACGATGACGGTACCGAAGAAATCATCTCAGCCGGCTTTCACGCCTACCCGCCTTGGAACGACATGAGCCGCATTCTCGTCTGGAACCCCCAATGACCGCCAAACCCATACTGCTTCTCGCCATTGGAACCGCAGTCGTCATCGCGGCCGTGGCCTATCGCTTTACTTCGAATCAAGCAGAATCACAACCGCGACCATTTCCGATCGTAAAAGGCCTTCCTCTGCCTCCACCTGAAAATAGCTTAAACGAAAACTTGGAGAGCGAGCTCCTCAAACGATACCAGCTGGCAAAACAGACCCCGTCGAATCGCAAACCAGCTCGAGAGCTAGCGCAACTCTACCACGCCAATGGCTTCCTAAATCAAGCGACCGAGATCTACCGAGACCAACTTGAGAACGATCTCCTTTTAGAGTATCCAGAATTTCCTTACCTAGCTGCGAATGCATTTCTAGATACCGGCGATCAGCCTACCGCAATTTCCATTCTGCAGCGGCTTGCTCCAAAATCAAACTACGCGCCTCTGTTTCTAAAACTTGGAGACGTTCACCTCAAAAACTCAGAGATTTCACAGGCCCGCGTCGCGTATCACAAATGCTTGGAGCTAGAATCCCAATCCGTCCATGCTCTGATCGGGCTAGCTCGCTGTTCGATTCAAGCCAAAAATTGGACAGAGGCCCTCGGAGAGCTTAGTAGAGCAGCTGAAATTGACGACTCCATGGCAACCCTGCACTCGCTCCTCGCAGAAGTATACCAGCAACGCGGCGAAGCAAACCTGAAAGCGAAGGCGCAGAAACGAGCGTATCTGGAAAAAGAATACTTCGAAGCCGCCGACCCTTGGCTCGAATCGCTCTACATTCATTTTTCATACGATCCTTATCAGCTTATGGTCGCCGCTGAAATCGCTCGCGAAGCGGATCGTATTGACTTGTGCAAGCAATACCTTTCGCGAGCGGAACAAATAGCGCCCAACAATGCGAACGTCCTCGTTGAAAAAGGCCGTACCCTTCTCTCATCGCAAAAGCCAAAAGACGCTTTACGCGCCTTCGAAAAGGCCACCGCCCAGCCAAATCCCCATGAGGCTGCCTATATCGGCCTCGCCCAAGCCACCGCATCCACCGGCAAGCCTAAACAAGCAATCGAGCTCCTAGTCGCAGCAGAGACTCAATATCCCAAAAGTGCCGAACTGCTTTCCGCCTTGGGAACCCTCTACCTCTCGCAGCAGAAACTCGACTCCGCGCTCGATGCCTTCAAAAGAGCGCACTCTCTCAATCCAAGAAACCCGCAAGCCAACCGAAACCTAGGTACGCTACTGCTCGCCAGAGGCGACAAGTCCGGCCTAGCTTACACGGAAAACTACCTCGTCCGCCAACCGGACGACTCAGAAGTTGCCCTTTTTACAGCTCGCAACTTGCTGGAAAAACAGGGCAATCCCCAAGCCGCTGCAGCTCTCCTGCAACGTAGCTACGATTCGCTCGCCAGACCTAGCAACGAACTTCGACAACTTCTTGCCTCCTCGTACCACCAACTTTCAAACCTTCAAGCGTCCCAAAAACGCTTGGCGCCGGCCATCGCCAGCCTAGAACAAAGCCTGACGATTTGGCCGGATAACTACGAAGCGCTCGCCAACTTAGGAATGATAAACGCTCAGCTCGGCAATCACGAGAAAGCGGAAAGTTACCTGCTTCAGTTCACTGAGGCACAACCCCAAGATCCAAACGGTTGGCTGAATTTGGGAAAGGTTTACTTGATCGCTAAACGCCTTCCAGACGCTATCTCCGCCTGGAAAAACGGCCTCTCGCAAGCTCGTAGCCAAGGCACCGCAAATGCATTCGCAGAACTCGAAGCGCTGCTCGATCGATTCGACAATTGAACGCCAAAACACAAGGAGGACTGATCAATGAAACGCTTTTTTAAATACAAGCATTTTCCGCTCCATTTTTTACTATGTATCGCACTTTCAACGACGATTTTACATGCCCAAGAAAATGACAAAAAACTCTACTACTTCTTCGTCGGCTCCGATATATCCGTCATCATAGATGGCGAATCCTACGAAGTCCAAGGAGCCAATAAAAAGAAACTCGAAATAAAGGACGGCCTCGAAACAAAAACAATCGCATTGAAAAAGACTGAGATGATGCGGATCGCCCCCCGCATGCGAATCAGCGCCCCAATCGCAGGAGTCGGCGAGATCGATGCACAGAAGACTCACTCGGCTCTCACCAACCCAAAAATCGCATGGCAAAGCGCTTCCACTGCCATGGAAAACCAAGCTCTCTACCAAGAGGATCTAGTGCGTGCTGAAGTGTTCGAGCAGGTACAAGCAGCCGCCCTAGCGGGCGGCAACGTTTCCGCTGTCTACAACGAGGGCATGACCCGAATCGAAAACGCGATGGAGCAAACGAGTCGTATCGAAGATTTTACTCGAGACGCGCCGACAGATATGAACAGCCCACACGACGCGATTGAAATACGTTTCGAAATTCAACTCCCCCCGTACTTGCAACAACCCTATGTCGTCGCTCTTGTCGACTTCATCGATCCCGAGTCCGGAAACGTTATCAGGCGTCCCCTCTTTCAAAAACTGAATCCAAAAAACACCGACATCCAAAAAGTCGTCATCAGCAAAAGCGGGTTTCCATTCGATTACCAACTGGAGAACACCTCCATCGCCCTTTTCGACAGTGGACTGGAAATCGCCACCAACCGCTCCCCAAGACTTGCCGCTCTCCCCGAATCCGAAGCGATCACATTCTTAAGAAACACTCGGGCAAAAGCCAACGGCGTCGGCGAGGCTCCACCAGCTCCCATGCCCGAATTGGCCCCAGCAGGATTTTATCAGTCACTTAAACCTAAGATTTTGGATACACGTATCGCCATAAAAATAAATGCGAAAGGCGCCGCAAAATCCGTCGCCCTTGCATCGAAAGACGCGGACCCTCTTTCCCAAGATATTGAAGGCCTTCTACTGAAGCTCCCCTACTACCCAGCTCTCAAGAACGGAAAGCCCAAGCAGAGCACATTAACCTGCACCCTGCGCGAGCTTCTACAGTAAAGCGCTTCGCTCAATTCTACCGATATAGCGCTCCATACGCAGCGCAGGCCCGAAAGTCCGCGCCCTCGAGATCGCTCGTGCCAAAGGCCTTCCAAGAGCTTGGGCGAAATATTCGCTCCGCATTCAGATTATGCATATACACGGGAATTCGCAGCATGCTCGCCAAAGTCACAAAGCGATTCCCAACATGCCCATAGCAAAACGAACCATGATTTGCCCCCCAGTTATTCATCACCTCATAGCAGGAACTAAAAGCTCCCTCGCCCGTCAGGCGAGGAGCAAACCAAGTCGTCGGCCAAGTTGGATTCGTGCGCTGATCAAGCAGGTCGTGAACCTTCTCCGGGAGCTCAACCGTCCAGCCCTCCACCAACTGCAACGCGGGACCTAGCCCCGCAACGAGATTAATTCGCGCCATCGTTACGGGCATTCCGCCACGCGTACAAAAACGCGTGCTCCACCCACCGCCGGGAAAATACTCGGAAATGGACGGATGCCACGAGGTCGCCTCTAAGCACTTCCGAACCTCCTCGTCACCAATTTCCCAATACGGCTTCATAGCTGGATTTCCATCTGAGTCAGATTGCTGACCCGTACCATCCAGCGAAGCCGGACCTGAATTTATCAAATGCAAAATTCCGTCGCTCGCCCGACCCTCTAGCTCGTAGTCAGCCACGCGCCTCACCGCATCCGGACTCCAGTAAGTACGCACATCCGCGAACACCTGAGCAGAATTCGTCAGGAGGTGGCCAAACAACATCGTCGCTCCATTGAGAGCGTCATTCTCAGTCGCCACGATATAGGGAGCACGCTTCCCGTTCCAGTCGAAGCTGGAGTTTAGAATCGCCTCCAGAAAATCGCCGTTGGGAAAATAATCGGTCCACTGCCGCTGCCCTTGAAATCCTCCAGCAATCGCTCCGTGACCTTGGCTTTGCTCCGGAAACCCGATCTCTTTCAGGCGCGGATTTCCTACCATCAGATCGCGAGCAATCAATGCCATCTTCACGGAAGTCTCCCACTCTTCGTCCAGGTTATCACGCGAGCGCTTCTTGGACGTTTCGTTGTAGTCCTCTCCTTCAGGACAGTTTTCCTTCACCCACGACAAAGCGCGCTCGTATTCATCAGGATCATACATACCCACCTTCATACGGCCGGAAAACTCCGACATGTCGATCGCCTCCACGCGCATGCCGAGGCTCTTCTCCCAGAAGGAAGTATCAACCATCGAGCCGGCGATTCCCATCGAAGTCCCGCCCATAGATAAATAGGAGCGCCCCCTCATCAGCGCCACCGCCAAACCTGCCCGGCAAAATTCGATTAGCTTGTCCTGCACGTCCGCGGGGATCGACTCGTCTCCCGCCTCTTGGACGTCCTTCCCGTATATGCCAAAAGCGGGCAAGCCCTTCTGGACATGCGCAGCAAGCGTCGCCGCCAAATACACCGCACCCGGACGCTCCGTTCCGTTAAATCCCCAAATCGCTTTCGGCACCAGCGGATCCATATCCATAGTCTCCGAACCATAGGCCCAGCAGGGCGTCACCGTTAGCGACACGCCCACGCGATTTTCGCGAAAATGCTCCACGCTAGCCTGAGCTTCGGCCACGCCGCCAATGCAGCTTGGAGCAATCACGCACTCGACCGCGCTACCATCTGGATAACGCAGGCTATCGGACAGAAACGCTGCTACCCGCTCGGCCTGTTTCATGGTTTGCTCTTCTAAACTCTCGCGTACTCCTCCATAGCGACCATCGATCGCCGGACGAATGCCAATACGGGGCGGATTCTCAAAAGCGTGCGGGTAAGGAACTTGAGATTGGGGCATTCGCCATTCTCTCAAAAAACGACGCAATTTCGGAATAGTGATTCCTTGCATACCTGCACATTTTTGATCTTTCTTAAGCCGTGCTCCTGAAAAACGGCCAGACTAGCCCCGTCGAACTCGCACCCAAAATTGCAGACGCGAGCTACTTCTGCGTCCCGAGTCCGCATAGCCGTGACGAATTCATATACATGGGCGGCTTCGAGCAGTGCGAAGGGGATTTCAATCTTCTGCGTGAAACCTTTCCATTCTTGACCCTTGAGTTGATCACGGCTGGCAGCGGCAAGCTCGAACTGGGCGAACAAAAACGCAAGGCCACCCCAGGTCTCTGCTATTGCTCAGGTCCAAACATCCACTTCCGCCTGCAAACCAACGCCAAGGAACCGCTGCAAAAGTTCTTCATCGTCTTCGGAAGGGACGCCTTCCCGAAACGCACCCACCCGACCGCCTTGTATCCAGGTTGCGTATACCAAGGAATCGATCCAAATATTCTCAGAAAATGGGGCGAACTCATACTTGAAGAAGGCACCTCGCAATCAAGCCAAGCCGGAGACAACGTCGCCTCGCTCATCAACGTTCTCATCCGAAAAATCAGCAACGAAGCAGAAGAAAGCCTACCGGCCCAAGGAACCGACGCGCTCGTCGCGAGAGCCCTCCGCCTCATCGATAGCGACTTCCAATCCCTACGCAGTGCCCAAGAGCTCGCGGACCGCATCGGAGTCACCCCAGAGCACCTTTGCCGTGCCTTTCGCCGCAGCCAGCACGCCACTCCCTACCAAGTCCTCACCCGACGGAAAATGGCCCACGCCTACACGCTCTTGAAACTCAGCCCCTTTACCATCCAGGAAATAGCGGACTCCGTCGGATTCAGCGACGCCTTTCATTTCTCTCGAGCCTTTAAGAAACAATACGGAAAACCGCCCAGCCAAGCGCGCCAAGCCCGCGGCCTTAAGTAGCTAGGAACACGGCGTTACGCCCTTTTTCAGAATAATGTTTCCATACTTGGCCGTCTCCCCCGTCATCACCACCGCGTATGCCTTCTTCGCCCGCTCATAAAAAGCAAACCGCTCCATACGCTCAGGATCCAAAGCATCAGGATGCGCAGAGCGAATCGAATCCAAATAGCGTGCCTCTACACTCGCGTCCAGAACATCCCCCTCCACCGCCTCCATCATTGCCAGCGGACGCTCGACATACTGATCGAGAGCGAAAAGCGGAGCAACGCCCGCGAGCAAGGCATCGATCCGCAAGCCATCGGCCCGAATCACCTGCGGACCCAGACTTTCGCCAGGAAAATGAGCGTCAGCAAACACGATCTCGTCGCCGTGCCCCATCCGACACAAGACCGCTAAAAGCTCAGGACTAAGCAGTGGAGATATTCCGATCAACATTTTGGATACGCGACTCTTTGTATTCAGTTTTCTCTAGCTTTCAGCGACATTTCCCGCTGCGCCAAAAACCCGTAAATCGCAATCACCACGAAGCAGAGCAAAGGCAACACAAACGATACTCGCACCGACTCGAGCATTCGCCCGCCGAATTCCCAACCGTCCCCGTCAATCATAGCTCCCTGCATTCGCGGCATGAACGCACCTCCCACGATCGCGAAAATCAAGCCCGCCGAACCAAGTTTCGCGTCGTTCGGAGTCAGCCCGTCAAGAGCGATTCCGTAAATCGTCGGAAACATAAGCGACATGCAGGCGGATACGCCAATCAAGCAATAAAGCCCCGTCATCCCGGTCAGCCAGATCGCTCCCGCAGTCAAGAGCATGCCTCCTATCGACAAGATTCCTAGCAGAAGTCCGGGACGCAGGTACTTGAGCAAAAAGGTGCAAACGAAGCGACTGGATAAGAAAATTACCATTGCCACGATATTGTAGTTCTGCGCCTCTGACGCGCTCAGCCCGATCAAGGTCATCCCGTAATGAATGATAAAAGTCCAACACATGATCTGAGCGCCCACGTAAAAGGTCTGGGCAACCACGCCCCCCAGATATCGGAAATGACAGAGTCGCTTCAACAATGCACCGAGCTTAATTTTCTCCTCCTCCACCCCCATGTCCGGAAGTTTGGATACAGCGAAAACTGCCAAAATAAGCAGCACGACGACAGCGATCACTAGATACGGAGTCGTAACAACTCCCAAGTCATGAGATACCATGGCTTGGTGCTCCGCCACCTTGTCTACGGCGAATTGCTCGAGAGCAGCGTTGATATGCCCGTCCACTACGCTGGGCAGCATTTCGGCATATTCTGGATGCGCCGCACGCTCCGCTTCGCGAAACTTCGCAACCTCCAGACTCGGCAATACAAAAGCGCTCGCCACGACCATGCCGGTTAGCGAACCCATCGGATTGAACGATTGGGCAAGATTTAGTCGCTGCGTCGCCGTCTTGGGGTCGCCAAGAGCCAATACATAGGGATTCGCGCTCGTTTCGAGAAAGGCCAGGCCAAAAGTCAACACGTAGAAGCCGATCAGGAAGATGTTGAAACTCATGTACTGACTGGCCGGCAAGGTCAGCAAAGCTCCACCCGCGTACAGGCCGAGTCCTATTATAATGCCCGACTTGTAGGAGACCTTGCGAATCACCAGGGCAGCCGGAATCGCCATCGTCGCATAGCCCCCGTAAAACGCCCATTGCACCAGACTGCTCTGAGCATTGCTGATCAGAAAAATCTCCTTAAAGGCGCGTACCAGCGGATTGGTTACGTCGTTGGCAAATCCCCAAAGGGCAAAAAGCGTCGTTACGAGAACGAACGCATAAAGGTACTGGGTCGGAACGACCTTCGGTTTAGATACAAGCGAGGGATTTTCTGAAGGCATGGGGTAGTTTCAGTTTATTGGGGCGACAAAAAGGAGCCCAACCATAACCTAATTCCGCCCAGCTGGGAATAGCCGCAATTGACTTCAACATGGACAAACCTGCCCTCCTGACAGGCTTGTCCACCCAAATCAGCTCCCAGAAACGCCTATAGACGCGGCAGGGTCAATCCGCCATCAATCATAATGACTTGCCCCGTCGAGTACGGAAAGTCGCCACGAGCTAAGCTCGCGACTGCCTTGCCGATATCCTCAGGATATCCCCAGCGCTTAGTCACGCAAAGGCCATCCTCGATGAATTTGTCATACTTTTCGGATACGCCAGAAGTCATATCAGTCTTGGTCACACCGGGTCGCACTTCGTAAACCGGCAAGCCATATTCGCCAAGACGAGTGGCAAAAAGCGAGGTCACCATGCTCAAGCCTGCCTTCGCTACGCAATACTCGCCACGATTCACGGAAGCGACTGTCGCGGAAATCGAGGAAACATTCACGATCGCGCCGGAGAAGGCTTCGCTATCCTTCTTCGCCTTAACCATGTCGTTCGCCACAGCCTGCGTCAGGAAAAACGCTCCCTTTAGGTTCGTATCAACCACGAAGTCATAGCTTTCCTCAGTCGTATCCAGCAGATCGAGACGTTGCTTCGGAGCCACGCCCGCGTTGTTTACCAGAAGGTTCAGCGATCCTCCAGCCGCTTCGCGGGCGACCTTCAAAATCGCTTCACGACCATCTGAACTTCCAATGTCTCCACGCGCATAGGCCACCGAAACACCTTCGGCTCTCAGCGCTTCCAAAGCTTTGCTCACGCCTTCCTCAGGGCGCATGCCGTTGATGACCAGATTCCACCCTTCCTTCGCCAAAGCCGTAGCCACGCCGAATCCGATTCCGCGCGACCCGCCCGTCACTAGCGCCGTCTTGCTCACGACAATTCCTCCAAGTCAACCCACTTGCGCTCTTCCCAACTCTTGATGCCGAGCTCGGCCAGCTGCACGCCCTTCGCTCCTTCGAGCAGCGTCCAGCGAAACGGCGTATCAAGCACGATGTGCTTTAGGAACATTTCCCACTGCACCTTAAAAGCGTTATCATACGGCTCCTGATCGGGAACCTTCGACCAATCGGCAGCGAAATCGATCGGCTGATCGATGTCAGGATTCCAGACGGGCTTCGGAGTATTCGCATAATGCTGAATGTAACAATCGCGCAGTCCCGCCACCGCAGAACCTTTCTCGCCATCGACGTGCAAAGTGAGCAAGTCGTCACGACGCACACGAGTCGCCCAAGAGGAGTTGAAATTCACAATGATTTCGCCATCCGGTCCATCAATCTCGAACATCGCATAGGCCGCGTCATCAGCGGTGCACTTGTATGTGTTACCCGCTTCGTCCACGCGCTCCTTTATATGAGTCGCCCCACGGCATTGTACCGACTTCACCGGACCAAAAATATTGTCCAACACATAGCGCCAGTGGCAAAGCATGTCGATGATCATGCCCCCGCCATCTTCCTTACGGTAGTTCCAAGACGGGCGTTGAGCAGGAACACTATCGCCTTCGAAGACCCAGTATCCAAAATCTCCAGTCACGGAAAGAATACGACCAAGATAACCCTTTGCAATCGCCCGCTGAAGCTTCACCAAACCGGGAAGCCAGAGCTTATCCTGCACCACCCCATTCTTCACTCCCTTGTCCACACAGAACTTGTATAGGTCTAGCGCCGTCTCAGTATCGATCGCAGTCGGCTTCTCACAGTAGACGTGCTTCCCCGCAGTCGCAGCAGCCTTTACCGCATCCGCGCGGCGAAGCGTAGTCTGAGCGTCGAAATAAACCGGATACTCGGGGTCAGACATGACACTATCAAGATCCGTAGTCCATTTCTCAATACCAGTCAGCTCGCTAAGCTCCTTGAGTTTTACTTCATTACGACCAACCAAAATCGGATCTGGCATAATGAACTCAGTTGGGCTCACCTGAACTCCCCCCTGCTTAATGATCGCTACGATCGAGCGAATCAAATGTTGGTTTTTGCCCATGCGTCCCGTGACGCCGTTCATGATAATGCCTACTTTATGTACTTTCATGGTCTTTCCTTTTTATAATCCGTTATCGACGATTTCTATCGTTTCTATTTTGTATCCAAATACGCCTGCTTAATCATATCGAGGTACTGGTCTTGATCTATCGCCCAATAGCGATTAGAGAAAATCTCGACCTCCTCGTATCCATCGAATCCAGCCGCATTTACCCAGCTGCGAATCTGCGGAATATCGATCACACCTTCTCCCATCAAACCACGGTCGTTAAGCATGTCTTCCGGGTTGTTCTTCCAATCGCAAATATGAAAGGAAAACAACCTGCCCTTCTCGCCCGTCAGCTTTATTTGCGCCTCAAGAGCGTCATCCCACCAAACATGAAATACATCGAGAGTGATCCCCAAATGACCGTGCCCGACCACATCGCATATCGTATTAGATTGAGCCATCGTCGAAACCGCGCTTCGGCTATCCGCATACATGGGGTGCAGCGGTTCAATACCGAGCTTTACGCCTGCCGCTTCCGCATGCGGCATCACCGCAGCCAATCCGTCCGCAATCTGATCGCGCGAAGTGAACAGCGATTGCCCCGGAGTAGCGCCGCATACGAGCACGATTAGAGGAGCGCCCAACTCTGCGGCCTCGTCGATCATGCGCTTGTTCTCATCGATCCCAGCCTGACGCGTCGCCGCGTCAAGTCCGGTGAAGAACCCGCCTCGCACATAGGATACGATGTCTACCCCTTCAGATCGAGTCATCTCGCCCGCAGCCTTTAAGCCTCCTTGATAGGCCTGAGCCGCGTCACGCCAAATGGATACTCCGCCAATCCCAGCCGCAGAGTACTTCTTTACCGCAGTCTCAAGATCCCACGACTTCGTAGTTATCGTGTGGAGACATAGCTTCTCAAAACTCATTTGGAATTCCCTTCATTAAGGCAGCCATAGAAGGTGTAATACTTTTCTTCCTTAATCGTACGAGACAGATACAGCCCCAACTCTCGATAGTGGTAATCGCCCCATTGGCTACTTTCGCCGCAGGCGATTGACTGACCTTCTGGTATATTATCCCAACCATTTGGCTGATGATAGATCGAGTGAAGCAACAAGCCTTGGTGCTTCGGGTCTTCGCTGATATAGGGAGCCGAGAGCAACGACTTCGAACTTGAAAGACCAGCTTGCCAATAGCGCTGACCGTCTCGCGTGTCGAGTCCGAGATAACGCCCAAGCCGCAGAAGTCCCTGAGCGCCAATCGCCGCAGCCGAACTGTCGATCGGCTCCCATTCGTTGTAGGGATTCGAAACAGCGTCTCGCCACTCGCCGAGTCGATGGAGGTTAGGCGCCCCTCCATCCCAATACGGAATTCCGTCCTTAGGCGTATTTAGAATAAACCAGTCACAGGTCGCTCGAGCCCCCTTCAAACAGAGCTCTATAAACTCCTGCTTATCGCAGATCCCTTCAAAAGCTGCCTCGGGTACCGTATCCAAAAACTCAAGCTCTTCAGCAAAGCCAACCATCGCCCACGAAAGTCCACGCGTCCAAGTCGTAAAGCCACTAAACCCTTGCTGGGCATTCGGACAACGGAAGCGTCCATCGTTCGTATTGAATACGGCCTCGTGAGCCGTACGGCCCCACTCGTCGTAACTGTCGCGACCCTCGCCGTAGAATACATTGTAGCGAGCCGTAGACTTGATGTGTTTTACCGCCCGCTTGAGCAAGCTGATCGGGCTGTCGTTTTCCCCCATTAGAGTATGCCCAAGCTGATTCGCCACCATCAAGATGCGGCAACTGCGAATTGTATCCACAAACAAACTATGAGGTCCATTGAAAGAGTAGATGTATCCACCTCCATCATGAGTCTTCGACCATCTCGCCGCTTGAGTCGCTCCGGAAACCTTCAAAGCGAGCTCGCAAAAATCGATCTCGCCCTGACTCGCCTCTATCCGCCCTTCCCGAATCAAGCGCAGCCAATTCCCATAGCAGCTCAAATTGTTGAACCCATGGTCGTGCACGCCGACATGACTCACATGAGTCGCCATGCGCTCAACCGTCTTCTTCTTGCCGAGCTCTAGAAAACGCTCCTCACCGGTCGCGTCGTACTGCAAAAACGCAGACCCGTAGACAAAACCTTCCGTCCACTCCGTCCAGCCGCGCGTCGAGTACTTACCGTCGACCGTGAAGACCGGCGAACCGCCACTAGTGTCGTACTCTTTTTCAATCAGCTCAATCTTTTCGCCAGACAATTGCCAAAAGCGATCTAACGATTCCTTCAAATCCTGTGGAGTCAATGTAGTGTCAATTTTCATACAAATGGGGTTTAGTAACGTTTTTCTTTTCGAATGTGAACGATCACGACTTCACACTGCTCGATCGCCTCGTAGCGGTGCTCCTGGATCGCGTCAAATTGGATGCTTTGCCCAGCGCCTAACTCATGGCTCTCGTTCGGCAAATCGAGTCGCACCTTCCCGGAAAGCACCCAACAAATCTCGTGATCGTCGTGATGTATCTCAGGCTTGGATACGCGAGCTCCCGCCTCAGCCGTAGCGTAGATGCAGTCGGCATTCCCATACCGAATCGCCTCAAGCGCGAAATCGCCGGACTTGTATTTTACAGAGCTCTTCTTGTTCGAAATCGGCGCCTCCGCCAGCGAAAGCAAATCCGTCGCCCGCATGCCAAAAACCTTCCCTATCTTATGCAACGTGCCGACCTCCGCCTGCGTCTGATTCCGTTCGAGCTTAGAAATCACCGCCACCGATACGCCACTGCGCTCGGACAAGGCGCTCAAAGTCAAGTCCGCCCGCTTCCGAATATCCCGTAGGATCTCGAAATTAAAGGCGGGAACCGCCCCATCCGCCGACTCTAGCTCGCTTGCCATGCAACGGACTAAAAGGAAGTATATTTTTCGTTACAACTAAAAAATGGCTTATTTTTATCCTAAGAGATAATTACAAATTATAACCCTACCCCTACAAACGAGCGGTCCAGCGAGACGTTTCACCTTCTAGGACCTCTAATTTCGTATTCGTCCGAAAGGCGCCGTTTACATAGACAGTCACTTCATAGGAGCCGACGATCAATTCACGAACCTTCACCGCGGTCCCCGCGAAAGTATTCACATAGTCAAAGGTTTCGCCATCCTCGTTGGGACAAACAAGCTCCACGCTCACCGCTGAACTAGCCGAAGCTCCTAGCACCACGATCTCTACCGCCCCGGTGCGAGGAGCCATTTCGAGACCGGTCAATTCCAACCTCCCGTATTCCTTCAGCTTAGCGGAATACTCGAAATCCCGATACTTCGGATGCTTCAGAGTCACAGCAATTGCGCCCGCTCGAATCCCTCGAGCCTCCAATGGAGTCACCCCCACCCTGCGACCATTCAAAAACAACTCCGCCCCGCTCGGCACTGAACGCACCAGAATCTCACTTGTTCCAGATCCGCCCGACAACTCTAGCTTGTTCGATATTTCGAACTCCTTCTTTAGCCACACCGACTTCAACCGATCCATCAAAGGCTTTTCGTACTTGCCGGAAGCATCCCGAATGCGACCGCTCATCTCTCGAAACGCGCCCTCGTCCGCCGTAACCGGAAACGCCTCCACTTCCGCAAAAAACCGTTCGAAGCTCCGAACGCGCTCCGCCCTCGGAGCATAGGCCGCATTGAAGCTCCCCCATAGCTGAGCCCTCACTTCGAGGTCGGCGTCTTCTCGGCCATCAAATTTCACCAGCTCCGCACGCACGCTATCAAAGCTTTCCTGCGTCGACCATTCGTTCAAAGCGCCCAACGCCGCGCGAAGTTCAGTAGCGTAGGCTCGCGTCTCAGCCAAATGCGCCTGCGCCTTCGCATCAGGCACATAGACTCCAACATAAAACCAGTAGCACAAGCCCGCTCCCCCTAGCCCGATCAGCCAATAAACCAAAGTGAAAAGCCGACTGGGTCGGTCGGCCTTGCGGAGACGAGCCTGAGCGTCGATGGGCTTCGACTCGGAATCAGAAGAGGTAGTGCGAGGCATTACCTAGAGAAAACATTCCATTCACAGAGCGACACAAGCGAATTCCCAAACGCCTCCCAATCAATGCATTCCCCCTCACTGTAAAGTCATTTTAGGGCATTTCCTGCATCAAGCATTCCAATATAAAGGCGACGTTCTTGCTTCAAGCCTTGCCAAAGCGCCTTTCCACAGTCATCAGTTCCCGCTTTTTGCACCTAGGAGCACCATGAAACGCAACGAAGACATCCGCAATATCGCCATCATCGCCCACGTTGACCACGGGAAAACCACCCTCGTCGACCGGCTCATGCAGGAGGGCGGCGTCTACCGCGAAAACCAGGCCGTTGCAGAACGTGCCATGGACTCCATGGACCTCGAGCGTGAAAAGGGCATCACCATCAAGGCCAAGAACACTTCCGTACACTGGAAGGGCAAGACCATCAATATCGTCGACACCCCCGGCCACGCCGACTTCGGCGGCGAAGTGGAACGCGTCATGAAGATGGTCGACGGCGTCCTCCTCCTCGTGGATGCCAAGGACGGCCCTCAGGCCCAGACTCGCTTCGTACTCCGCAAGGCCCTCGGCCACGGTCTCAAGCCCATCGTCGTCATCAACAAGCTCGACCGCGACCACGCAGACCCAGACCGCGTGCACGATCTCGTCCTCGAACTCTTCCTCGCTCTCGACGCCGACGAAGACCAGTTCAACGCTCCCTTCATCTACGGCTCCGCCAAAAACGGCTTCGCAGTCCGCAACCTCGAAGACGAGCGCGTCGACATGACCCCTCTCTTCGAAACCGTACTCGAACACATCCCAGCCCCTGAAGCGGACACCGAAGGCGAGTTCAAGATGCTCATTTCCAACATCGACTGGGACGACTACGTCGGTCGCGTCGCCATCGGCAAAATCCTCAGCGGCAAAGTCGCGAAGGGAGACACCATCCTTCGCGTGAAGGAAGACGGCAAGCGCGAGCGCATCAAGGTCACCAAAGTATTCGAATACAGCGGCATGGGCTCAGCCGAATCCGTCGAAGGCGAAGCGGGCACCATCGTCGGCATTGCCGGATTCGAAGAAGTCGATATCGGCGAAACCCTCTGCAAGACAGAGGAGCAGGAAGCTCTCCCGTTCATGGAGATCGACCCGCCGACCATCATGATGCAGTTCGCGGTCAACGACGGCCCCCTCGCCGGTCGCGACGGCAAACTCGTCACCTCTCGCCAGATTCGCGAACGTCTGATGCGCGAGATGAAGACCAACGTCTCCATCCAGGTCGAAGACGGCGAAACCTCCGGCATTTTCAACGTATCCGCTCGCGGAGCCATGCAGATCGCCGTTCTCGTCGAAACTATGCGCCGCGAAGGCTTCGAAGTCCTCGTCTCCCGTCCAAGCGTCATCACGCAAGAAATCGACGGCAAAAAGTGTGAGCCATTCGAAACCCTCTGGATCGAGCTTCCCGAAGACTGCATGGGCGGAATCATGGAGAACCTCAACAACCGCCGCGGCATCATGACCAACATGGAAACCCGCAACGGCATCGTTTTCCTCGAGATGGAAATCCCGACCCGCGGCATCATCGGCTTCGAAATCGATCTCGTGAACGCCACCAGCGGACACGGCATCATGTCTCACCTCTTCCTCGAGTACCGCCCCATGGCCGGCGAAATCTCCACCCGCAAGGGCGGCACCCTCGTCTCCATGGCCAACGGCAAAACCACCGCCTATTCGCTCGCCGCTCTCGAGGACCGCGGCAAGCTCTTCGTCGGCGCAGGCGTCGAAGTCTACGAAGGCATGATCGTCGGTGAAAACCCACGCCAAGGCGAAATCCCCGTCAATCCGACCACCGCCAAGCAGCTCACCAACTTCCGCTCGCAAGGCGACGGAAAAGGCATCCAGCTCAGCCCGCCAATCACCTTCTCCCTCGAGCGCTCCATCGAGTACATCGCCAACGACGAGTTCGTGGAAGCAACCCCGAACCACCTACGCCTGCGCAAACGCATCCTCAACGCCACCCTTCGCAAGCGCGCGAGCCGATAAGCGAGAACAGTATCCAATTTACAAGCGCGAGCGCGGTCCTACCGCCTCGCGCTTTTTCGTACCCGGAATCTGGGGTCAAAAAAAGCCAACTGCCCGGAAGCAGTCGGCTTGTATTCAAAATTCACTACGAAATACCTATTTCGTGCTTTCAATAAAGTTGAGCCTAAAAAGCATCACCTCATGCGGTTCGAGCAGCTGAGTCACCTCCGGGTGTTCGTCCGTCGTTCCAAGATTAGCTCCAGCCCACACGTCGCGAATTTCGTAGCTTGTGTTCCAAGTTGCGAAATGATTCTGAAACTGAGCCCACTCCATGGTCGTTTCCCGCTTCTCCTCACTGGCGTTTAACACGCATACCCCAAAGTCGCCCCCCTCAAGATACTTCAGCCAGATCTCCTTCTCATCATCCTGGTAAATGCGAGTGCCCTGCTTTCCGAGCGCATCCTGATTCATCGCGATCGCTTCCTCGTTCGTCAGAATGTCCACGATTTGAGGTGTCATTTCGCGCACATCGTTCCCTGCAATGAGCGGAGCAGCCAGAATTGCCCACAAGCTGAAGTGCGACTTCGATTCCACATCGCTAATCCCGTGATTTCCCACTTCCATCATATCGGGATCGTTCCAGTGGCCCGGACCAGCATACCCCTCCAAACCGTTAATTCCTGGATTCAGACTCATCTGCAAATCAAGGATCTTCTTCCAGCCCATCGACCACTCCTGCACGCAATCATAACACGAAATGATGTCCCCAGTCGTCCGCCAGAGATGCCCAATATCCTCTGCCCAGAGCCAAGGTTCCGCCGTGCCCCATTCGCACATGCTAAATACCACCGGACGACCCGCCGCATACAACGCGTCGCGCATCGTTGTGTACGCCTCTACGGCGTCGCGACTCTCCGTCGAGCACCAGTCGTACTTGAGATAGTCCACGCCCCATTCCGCGTATTTGCGAGCGTCCTGATACTCATGCCCCTGATTCCCAGGATAGCCCGCGCAAGTCTTGCGCCCCGCGTCGCCATAAATGCCAAACTTAAACCCGCGCTCGTGCAGATAATCTGCAAGATGCTTCAAACCGTTCGGAAACTTCTCAGGATCGGGCACGAGATCGCCATTTTCGTCACGTTCGCGCATCATCCAGCCGTCGTCTAAATTGATATAGATGTAGCCCGCATCTCGCATGCCGTTCTCAACCATTGAGTCAGCGACGCCAATGATCAGCTCCTCGTTGATATTCGTGGCAAATGTGTTCCATGAATTCCAGCCCATCGGAGGAGTCTCGGCAAGTCCCTCGAATTTTTGCGCCGAAGCGGCTGCGCCAAGCGCGAAAGACGCGCAAACGCCTATTAGAAGTTTCGTGAATTTGGATCTCATAGAATCTTAGGGTTATCGGGGTTTGCTGCAGCTAGTCTCCAAAGAACGAAACGCGCTGCCAAAATTCAATCCACCACAGATAAGCGTTAAATCAATTTGGTCAATTCCCGATCCGCAAACGTGTATACAAAGCTCGAATACATGCAGCTAACCTTTCATCCGTCGCGAAAACCACTCCCCTATGATTCATAAAAGTCGAATCGTTTCGATTCAGTTCGAGTGGTTTCCCAAACACATCACTCGCCACTCCACCAACTTCGCCATAGAGACAGGCAGTTGCCGCATAGTCCCATAAACTCCCGCCACCCGCCTCAGGCTTAGGAAACTTAAAATAACACGCAGGCGCCGAATCCAAGGCCCAACACGCATTCATCACAGCGCCGCCATACAAGGTCGTTTCCACGCCACACAAACCGCGTTCCTCCGCAACCTTCTCCAGCTCGCAAATGATCTCCGAAAAGCAATTATATTTCTCCAAACTCCGATCACCACAAAGCTTCAACTCACTACTGCCGGAAATAGTCTCAATTGACCGAAAAATAACTCCATTACGTCGAGCGCCTTTTCCCTTCACTGCGTCAAAGATAGCGCCGGCCACTGGATCGTGAACAACACCCACAAGCGCTTCACCCGACCGAGCAACCAGAGCGATAGAAACCGCGAAACCATCCCGCCCCTCAACGAACGGCAAAGTCCCATCAAGCGGATCAATACACCAAAAGTGATCCTTCAGAAGTCTCCCCCCATCGTCCGCGCCTTCCTCGGTCAAGACAGCCAAGTCAAACTTCACAACGCTCTCGGCGAGCGTATCCAAAATAATAGCCTGCGCCTGCCGATCCACTTCCGTCACGACTTGCGACGCTTCCGAATCCCCGCCTACCTTTCGCTCCATTTCCAAGGACTGCCCAACGCGCTTGGCGATGAAAGGGCCTGCCGCTTTCGCTGCCTCCAGAGCCTGATCTCGCAGTTCCTCCAAGTCCTCCACGGAAAGCCTCATCGCGCCAAGCCCTCCAAAACCTCGCGAGCCAGTCGTTCACTGTAGCTATGCACCTTCCAGTGCCCTGGGCTCCACCCCTTCAGAAACCTGTGAAAATCCGTCCAGGCCACTGGATACAGCTTCCGCCACTCCCTTTCCAATTCCATAAAGTCCAACTCCTTCCCCATCCCGCCAAGCGCCGCTTCGAGGCTCTCGAAATAACGGTCCAACAGCTCCGCCTCGCGCCTTTCACATTCCGTATCATCCAAACAACTACCGATAAAATACGCCACGTCCTTCATGCCGCAGCCTCCGCCGACATACTGAAAATCCACCGCGGCCACACTGTCTCCAGTCTTAGCGAAACAGAAATTCGCCAGCTTCGCATCTCCATGTACGAAAGTCTTATATCTGCAAGCATCGAGCATCTCGTCTATCGCCGTCGCCGCCTCTTTCAGCGGCAAGTCATCCAAGACCTCAAGCTCGTCAGGACGTGTATCCAGATGCCAATACGTCCCCTTCTCCCAAAGGCCGACAGGGCTTTCTCCCATAAAGGTCGCGTGAAATCCCGCTAGCCACTTCAGGCAGGATCGCATTTCGGCCAGTGATGCTGAAGAACGCCTCCCGCCAAAGCCCGAAACATCCAAATCCTCCAAAGCGATAGCCACCTCATGTCCTTCCGCACCGGTCGCAAAGCAATGCGGCACACGACACGCCTCTCCACAACGATTGGCAAAACTCCGATACCAAGCCGTCTCTACCTCATAGGACCTAATCTTCCGTTCGTGCGACAAGTCAGTATTCCATCCGCGAGGATGATCCGCATCCGTTGGAATCCGTACCAACTTCACAACTACAGAAGATAAATCCGCGCCCACAGGCTCGTAACGAGCGATCTTTCCATAGCCGCTCCAAAGACTCTGTATGGTCTCCCTCTCTACTAGGTCCGACGCCCCTAAGGCACCGCATATCAAATTTCTAAACCGCTCGTTCATCTCTGCTGCAAACGGTCTATCCGTCTACGCAGCAGACTGTCCAGCCCGAGATTTCCAAGGCCAACTCAAAAACGAACCGAATTGAGCCTGAAAATGCAGCGGCCCGCCGACGGCTTCCAATCTTCCGTCAGCTCCGAGCGAACGCTTCGACAATCAGCTCACAGAGCTTTTCCGTAGAAAACGCAACGCTCCCAATGCATGCTTTGCTCCGTTTTCACGCCGCACTGATGGCAGGAATCGCAAGCCTTGATCATGCTGGGGCTTTCATAGCCTGTAATATCGTTTTCCGCGCAAGCCAAGTCTAGTGTCACTTCGCGGTGAACCGCATTACAGATCTTCTTAACAGTTCTCTCTTTCAGCATAGCTCTGGAGTATTCAGGGTTTATTCGATGGGGTAGGTTCGGACAGGACTATAGAACTTCCCAAAAGCCCGATCCGTCGAAAAACGGTATCCACTTCTTGCTCGCGCCACTTGATCAGTAGCGTAATCGCAAACCGCGTTTACCGGCAATGTAGGCAGTCAAAAAAAGAAACCCACACTCCCTTAGATATCGGTGGCCACCTCGCTTATCGAAACAAAAGAAATGCAGGGCTGCTGATTGAAGCCCGACTAATCGCTATGATAACACCCCTACCGGTCGGTCGTAGAGACGTTTCACCCGCCCTACCAGATCGACATCCGCCCAATTACCCGGCTCAGCCTACCGTAAACGAATAGCTCGTCTCCCCGACAGCAAGATGCATCAACAGACTCCGTGTCTCCACCGGATGCCGCCCCAAATTGTATTTCAACCTTATCGTATCACCCTTTTTCACAGGCACAGGCTTCATCGAAAAGTACGTCTGCATCCAATGCGTGGTCGGCTGCTCCGGCCCTGTATCCAAAATCACTGACGGCGTGAGCTCCGCCACAAACCAGCCAGCGAAACCATTCATCTCCCCATCGCGAAGGATTTCAAACTCCAGCTCGCCCGACTGCCAAACATCCTCCTTGCTCGCCTTCGCCAGATCCAGCTTCACCAGCCCCTTGGGTTCCGCGATCAAGTCCTCCGATGGCACATGCGTCTTAATCGCAAGCGCCTGCTCCAGCTCTCGATCCTCCAGATGAGAAAAATCGATGCCATGCACCTCATCCTTCCAGAAGCCGGGGCCCTCGTATTCGTACAATACCGACGAATTCACTGGGGCCAACATCAGCTCCACACCCGAAGGCAACATCCTGCCACCTTCCTTCAAATTAGCGTCCCGACACTCAATCACGTCGTCTAGCATCGTCTCCGCGAATCCGAAATGCCCCAGCCACTCGCTCACGATCAAGTCGACCGGCTCCGCCACCTGAAAATCCACCGCGTTCGCGTTCAACACCTCGACCACGTCGCCCATTCCATTCTTCTCCACCGTCTCGCGAGCCGCCTCCGCGACCGTCGACTGGTCGAGAGCGTACACCCGCTTCGCTCCCGCCTTGGCCGCCAACATCGCCAACAAGCCGGAGCCCGTGCCAACGTCGATCACCGTCTCGCCACCGGCGAGCGCCTCTTTTATCGCAGCCGCAAACGCATCCGTGCGCGGCTGATCCGATACCATTAAACGCTGCAGGCCTAGTTCGGCGTAGGAGTTGAAATAGTAATCCACGGCAAGGATCTGCCCTTCGCTCTCCCTCAAGGCAACTGAAAATCCACTCTCAATCTCCGCCACAACCACCGCCGCAGCCCGAGCTGCAACCACTGCTGCAACTAAATCCGCCCGAACACCCCGAGCCCCCTTTTCCGCCACCGCCTTTGCCCGCTCGAAACAGCCAGAAGAGAGCAATCACTCCGATCACGATCCCTATCACCGCCTCTTTGCTAATGTTTCCATCTTCACCCACCAACTGCTCGCGACAACCAATCGCCAGCGCCCCCATGCCCAAGACTCCCAAAACTGCCACACCGCGCTTGAGCCAAACCTTCGGCAGCACCAAAGACGTGCCCGTATCCTCTATCCCCCTACTCCTCCTCGGACTAAACCGCTCATCGATCCCCGGCCACACACCCGCCGGAGGGGCCTCGCCAAACTCTCGCCGATAGCTCCCCAAGGTTTCAGCGTACAAACCCCGAAAAACCTCGCCCTGCTCAGAACCACCTTCCGTTGGAGTATGGTGAAGCGGGCGCTCTAACACCTTCCCGCAAAGCTCCTCCCAATACGATCTCGTATAGCACAAATGCAAATGCCAAGCCTCGTCTACCTCCTCCGATGGCGTTACCCGATGCCCTGCCACCATCGACAGATACAAAAATCGCTTGTATTCGAAAATTACCGACCGAGCAAACTCCACACTCCAATTCTGATCCCGCGCCAGTCGCCGCGAGAAAGGAAGCGCCGCCCCCTCCACATCCAGTTCAAACGCGGACAAACGATTCCAAAGGTCCTGATCAGTCATAAGCAATTGAGAGCTTTTCTAGAGGCAACTAAAGCTCCCCAACTCTGTCTCCTTACACCGCGGCGTGTCCAGCCTTTGCCCGAGCCATTAGATTCAGAAGAAGCCAACTCCAATCATTTCTTCACAAAAAACCGCAACCAGCTCCCATATCCCGTGTAGAGAGCAGGCTGTAAATAGCAGCATTCGAAGATTTCCTAAATCCAACTCCATATGCCTCTCCTCACTTGTTTAAAAATCCCGTCCCGCATCTCTCGCGCCGCGACTCTCGCTTTGGTCGCCTTAACGGCCACCTGCCTTCACGCCCAACGGCCAGACACCCCCCTCGGCTTCACCGAGTTCTACGAGCTCGAACCCATCCAGGTCACCGGCGAGGAGATTCCCATTACCATCTTCGCCCGCAGTTCAGGAGACAGGCGCTACGCCACCAAATTCGCCCACAACGTCGTCGAAGTCGCTTACGAAACCCTCGAAAAATCACCGGGCAGCGGACTGGTCATCATCGGTCAGTCAGGCGAGCCGCACCCCATCACCATCCTAGACCGATTTCTCGAAATCTCCCGATCCGACGAGTCCTCGACCGAAGTCAAGGCCCTCGCTGACGAGCTCGAAGAAGCCCTTTCCAATTGGAGGGACAAAATCCAATTCGATACCGGCGACGAAAATCAGGATGAAGACTTTCCGGTCGACATCGACTCGCTCATCAACGCCTTCCCGATCCCGCTCCCTAAAATAGCCGCCGACATCTACCTACTCGCATGGCAGGAGGAATTCGAATTCGAGCGCGTCGAACAGCGCCTGACCCACCTCAGCTCCGCCGATCTGGAGAAAGAGGAATTTGAGGAATTCCAGTGGGTCTTCTACCTACCTCCGCGCAACGCCCTCAATAAAGTGCTCAAAGAAGTCCTGCCCGCCGTATTCAAAGCCGAAAAAATCGGCCCCATGAAACGCGTGCTCATTCGAGGAGCCATCGCAACCTTCAAGCCCCTCATCAAAGACGCCATGGAAGGCGTGCGCAAAGGCGTTCTCTACTGGTCCGTCCTCTCGGCAAACCAAGAGGACTTTAACCAAGGCGACATCGAAGCATTGGCAGAAGCCTACTTCGAATCCCAAATGCCCCGCGGAAAAATCCTACCGGGAAACAAGAAAGAAAGAGCCCTCGACGCCATAAAAGCTCAAAAACTGGAAAACGAGGAATACGCCAAAGACCCATTCGTTCTCCACGAGCCTCTCGAACACTTCGATCCTCAAGCCTACGTACCCATGTGTGGAGCTTTCGGAGCCGAGGGTCACCGCGACAAGCGATTCTTCCTAGAAAACGACCTTATTTACTGGCAGGAAGGCGACGACGATCCCGTCGAATACCTCCCAGCCGAGAACGACTTCTTCTCTTCCACGCGAAAAGATACGACTCTCCAATTCTTTGCCGATGCCAACGGCGAATTCAATAGCGTAGAGCTTCGCGTAGGCCGTCACCGCTTCGACTTCCACCGTTTGTCGGAAGAGTAAACGCTCCCCAAGTCAGGCAAGCAGCTAGTCGCATCTCAGGCACAACAGGCCCTCGTTCCCAGTCTTCTAGCGAATCAGCCAGCATCGCTGGCTTTCCGAGGCGGAAGAGAGTATCCAATAAAATTAGTATCAAAACTCTACTCCTGGCCTTCAAAACGGAGCTTTCAACAGGCCCGTCCATTAGCCGGAAGCGTTTTAGGACGTATATTCACCTTACCGACCATGCCTCTCACTCTCGCGCTCGGAACACGCGACCATGCGACTATTTCACCTAGTATATTTGTTTATTCTGCCGTTCTGCCTTTCGATCGCTCAAACGCCGTCTGATCGCGCCGCCAATTCAATCAAGGGACTACCCCTCACTCGCAGCTATACCTTCCAGGAGATTGGCGACGTGTCACCTGGCCTGACTTTGAGCACCGACCCACTCGGGAGGCTTCTCGCCATACAGGAGGGCGCCTGTATCGTCTTTGACGACAAGAATTGGACAGACCTGCTAGATAGCGACACGGGAGCTCCCAACATGACACAGCTCGTCCTCGCTCCAGACGGCAAGCGTATGTACTTCGGGTCCTCGGGAAATTGGGGCTACTTGGAATACTTGCCCAACGGTAAAGTGACGACCCACTCGATGCACTCAAAGGATGCGCCTGGGTGGTCCGCCAACACCGCCTTCAACTACATTCTCTTCGTTGAGGAGTCTATCGTGCTGGGTGGCGACAACGGCGTCATCCTCCACCAATTGTCCACCGGTCAGCAGAGCTACCATCACGTACCAGACGTTTCCTCCATTTTCGCCATTAAGGACAAAGTCTTCGTTTGCTCCTATGTCGAAGGTACTCAAATACTCGATACAAAACGTGGCTCGCTCGAAAAATTCAAAAGCGTTTCGGCCACCTCCTATCTTCTGGAGAACGTTACAAAATGGGATGCTAATCGAGTAGTAGGGATTTCCTATGATCGAGAGCTTGTGATTTTCGACGGAGAATCATCAACTCCATTCCCGACCGATCTCGACCCGCTCCTCGAAAACGGACTCTCCGATATACAATCACTCGACCACGACAGATTCGCCCTAGCGATCAAAGGCGAAGGACTGTTTATCATAGACAGAGAGGGTCGCACCTTTTCAGCTCCAGAACATTCGCATCTGAAGGGAATCAACGACCTTATGCACAACGAACCGGGTGTCCTCTGGATATCTTCAGCCGAAGGGATCAGCAAAGTACTATACAACTCTCCCATATCCGCGTTCGACCATCGGCTCGGCCTCGTTCTAAATTGGCCAGAAATACTAAGCCACCGTGGGAAGACACTGGTCGTTTCAGATGGAAAGATCTACGAGGAGCAAACCGTCCCCGCCGGCCATACAAGTTTTTTCAAGCCCCTCGATATATCATCGATTCGCGAGGAAGGCGCCTGGTGCGCTCTTTCCACTGCGGATGGCTTACTCTTTGGCAATGCGCACGGAGTCTACTTCAGAGCCGACTCCGGTGACGTCAAACGTGTTCTCAAGGGAGTGAATATCAACCGCCTCGTAATGATCGACGCAGACAAGCAAATTTGCGTGGCTATCGGCGCCTCGGAAATCTGCGCGATACAAAAATCGAGCGACGGCTGGAAACTGCTCGGCGAAAAAGTTCCAGGCATCGGATTCCCGTCAACCATTCATACAAGCAAAGCCTTTGATTCCATTTGGATCGAGCTCGGCACTAACCGAACCGGACGCTTAACGCTCGAAGACGGACGCTTGCGCACCGACGTCTACACCGAATATCCATGGGAAAGCACACTCTGGGTAAGCATAGGCAGTATCGGATCCAACGTTGTTCTCAGCGGCGAAACCCGACTCTACTTCGACGAAGACGCAAACGAGTTTCGCGAAAACCCTGAGCTGGACGATCTCTTCGACTCTCTTCCACTAAGAGTTATCCGCCCGAAAGAAGATGCGAATGGAGATGTTTGGATGGCTCATTCAAATGGCGTTTTCCGTCTCCTAAAAACGGATACTGGCTACGATCTGGACTTGGAATCCCTAAGCGGCATAAGAGATAACTTTCCTCTCGTTAAAATTGTCGACGGAAGCGACGTCTGGATCCGCGCGGAACGCTTACTTCGACATATCGACCCCTCCGTTTTGAAGTATACCGAACGAGCAATAAAACCAATACTCACAAGTATAGTGGATTCACGTCAAAACGTTGAAATTTTCAATGCCACTTCTTCGGAGAAACAGAGCCTGAAAAATATATCATATAGCAAAAATAGTCTCTTCTTCTACTTCTACCCCGGAACCTACTCGCACCTGCGTACTCCAAGCTACCAATTCAAACTCGACGGATACTCCGAGGATTGGTCGCTCCCAGTAAAGGATACAATGATCAGCCTTACCAGTCTCCGCGAAGGAGACTACGTTATGAACGTGCGCTTGCTCGACAATGCAGGTGAGATCGGAGAAACCACCTCATTCGCGTTCTCCATCGCTCCTCCAATCTACCGGACATGGTACGCATATCTGACTTACTTCCTTTCCTTTATACTCATCGTTTCGCTATTCAGCAAATGGCTCCTTTCCCGGGCTCGACGACACAGCGCCCAACTAGAAAAAGTCGTGAGCGAACGCACGAGAGAGTTGGACGAGACGAACGACGAACTTCGCGCCTCAGTCAAGGAAGCGAAAAAGGCCGGACAAGCGAAAAGCCAGTTTCTCGCAAACATGAGCCACGAGATTCGCACGCCTATGAACGGCGTCATGGGCATGTGCACCCTTCTCAACGATACCCAACTTTCGAATACACAACGCGACTATGTAAGCACCATTCGTTCCTCAAGCGAAACCTTGCTCACAATCATCAACGACATCTTAGACTTTTCGAAAATCGAGGCGGGCAAACTGCAAATTGAGACGATTCCCTTCGATCTTGTAGACCTTGTGGAGGACGTCCTCGACCTCTTCTCCCAACACCTCGAACAAAAGAAACTCGATCTGGTTCACCATATCGCAGCGAGTGTATCCACGCAACGAATAGGAGACCCCACTCGCATACGGCAGATCCTCGTAAATCTCGTCGGAAACGCCATCAAGTTCACAACGAGCGGAGACATTTACATATCCATCGAGTCTGGCGATGACCCAGACGAAATCACCATAGAAGTTAGAGACTCCGGCATCGGTATCGACCAACGAAAACTAAACGACCTCTTTCAGCCTTTCTCGCAGGAGGACGAAAGCATCACTCGGAAATATGGAGGCACCGGACTGGGACTTTCCATCTCGAAAATGCTCGCTGAAATTATGCATGGACGCCTTTGGGCAGAAAGCGAGATAGGCGTGGGCAGCTCCTTCTTTTTCACTATCAAAACGCCGGTAGACAAGAGTTCGACCAACACGGAAGCTATTCCAGAAAACTTCCGCGGAAAACGCATTCTCGTCTGCGAACCGCACCCTCTCAATCGCCACTCACTCCTCGAAACGCTTCGACTCTGGAATATCGAACCCATCGAAGCTCTGAGCGAAAAAGAAGCCTGCAAGACACTCGCCAAAGACCACGCTATCGATGCCCTCTTCCTTGGCGCAAATAGCGACGACTTCACGAAGGAGACCATCGAATCCATTCGGTCTGAGGCAAAAAGATATAAGCTTCCCGTCGTCTTGCTCGCGAGCTCGAAGCTTAAGGGCGAGATCACTTACAAGCCACAGGTCGACGCCCTCAAAATTTTGGCAAAGCCACTTCGCAGAAAACAACTCAAACGCGCCCTCTGCTTTTTCTTCGACAAAAAGACGACGGTCAAAAACGCCAAGCGATCGACCCGAGTTCTCAAGAAAATTCCCAACAGCAAAAGCCTGAGAATCCTCGTGGTGGAAGACAATCCAGTGAACCAAAAAGTCGCTCGACTGCTCCTCAAACGACTGGGATTCCAGATAGACCTCGCCGGAAATGGCATAGAGGGCGTCGAATCCGTTACGCGACAACATTACGACATCGTGCTGATGGACGTCCAAATGCCAGAAATGGACGGACTTGAAGCAACGAGACAAATCAGGAAACTCCACCTCCCGGACGGGCAACCTGCCATTTTCGCCATGAGCGCTGGCGTCTCGGAATATGATAAAAAAGAGTGTTTCGACGCCGGGATGAATGGCTTTATACCAAAACCGGTGAAAGTCGAAACGCTCAAGCTCGCTCTCGAGGAAGCAATAAACCTCGCGAATTCCTAGAAAGAACTAACCGTACGGAATACATTCCTTCGTATCCGACTTTCCCAGACAAAGGGCTCCGTCTCAGCGGTCTTCTATCGAAAAAGAGCCTTAAGTGTCGCATCGCGCATCTTTGGTCTACAGCCTCGGCTCTATTGGACTAATTTTCCGTATGAGCAACACTCCTTCAAGCCATTGCCGCAACTGCGATCATTCTCTGAATTCGAACTACTGCCCCAACTGCGGACAGCGAAACCTAGACTTTCGCCGAGATTGGCGAGGCCTCATCGGCGAATACGCCTCCTCCTTCCTCAATATCGACGGCAAAATCACTCGCGGAATCATCCAGCTCCTCTTCCGCCCCGGACTCAGCACCCAGCTTTTTCTCGCCGGCAAGCGAGCAAGCCAAATCCCGCCCCTGAGGCTCTATCTTTTCGCTTCCCTCATGTTCTTTCTCTGGTTCACCAATCAACAGGGAGACTTGATATTCAACAGTAGCGACCCCGAGCAGACCCAGGCCAAAATCGACTACGCGCAAACGGAAGGCCAACCCGAATTCGCCAAGGAATTCGCCAAAAAGCTCGAGAACCCCGCAGCTGTCCAAGCAACCTTCAACACCTGGCTGCCTCGCGTTTTTCTACTAGGCGTGCCACTACTCGCCCTCGCCTCTCGCATCCTATTCTTCAAGCGCGAATACGTCTACCTTGAGCACATCATCATTTCCATGCACCTGCAGACCTTCCTGCTGCTATGGATTTTTCTTGTTGGCATTTTCTCAAACCTCGTCGGTCTCATCCACAGCCCTACAGGCGGTCTATTCTGGAATGTATTCATCTGGTGGATTCAACTCTATCCAGTTTTCGCCCTTAAGCGAATTTTTCAGCTGAGCTGGCTCAAAGCCATAGGAACTACAATCGCGCTTGAAATCGTCACCTTCGCCCTATTCACCTTCGGCATGGCCACAGTCATCCTCATTTCCTTCTGGCTCGCCTAAGCGCCACTCGAGTCCCGTCTCCAAAACCTCCCTTCCTATCCTTCACGCCCTTCGCGGCCAATACACCACACAAGCCGATCACCAATCTCATGAGCGAAGTCAAAAAACGCATTCCCGGCCAACGCGAATCCTCTCTCTGCCCCTGCAAGAGCGAACTCAACTACGGCATCTGCTGCCAGCCCTTCCACCACGGCAAAGCCAAACCTGAAACCGCCTTGCAGCTCATGCGCTCTCGCTACAGCGCCTACTTCTTCCGCAAGGTCGACTACCTCGTCGAGACGACCCATCCGGACACCCGATCGCCCAATCTAAAAAAAGAGCTCGAAGAAACCATCCACCAAGTCAATTGGAGCTTCCTCACCATCGTAAGCGTCAGCCGCGGCGGCAAAGACGACAAAACAGGAAAAGTCGAATTCATCGCCGAATACTTCCAAGGCGGCGAACCCTTCGAGCTACACGAGACCTCCCGCTTCAAACGCCACAAAGGCGCATGGAAATACCTGGACGGAAAAAGCTAAGCCTCGGCAAATCAGCTCCCCACCATCGGCAAATCAGCCAAAGTCTCGCGAACATGATATAAGGCGAGAAACTGTTTCGCCACAGCAGGATCACTCAAAGGAAAAGAGCCGGAAATGATTCGCGGCTTCGCCTCCTTCGTCAAACAAACCGGATGCTTCGCCACCAACGCATCCACATATTCCGCAAAGCTCTTCGCCCCGCCTTTGCGAACCTGCGAGCGGGTCACGATCTGAAAAAAGCCACACGAGCTCGCCGCGTTGCGCTCGCCCAGCTCATGGCCAATCCGGCCCATCGTAAAACGTGGATTGATTTCCACAATAGGCTTCAGTCGCAGCGCCCCAGCAGGATCCCGATAAACAAACGCATCCACACCCAAGGGCCCGCAAAAGCTCGTTTGCGACAAGGATTCACCCAAACGAGATTCAACGATGTCTTCATAAAAATGATACAAACGCGGACGCCGATTGACGCGCCTCATTATAAACCGAATCAAGTCCTCGCCCAAGCCCCTGCAAAACGCGTTCGTTACCACTCCTCTAAACTGACCGCGCCCATTATTCACCAAACGCGTAAAGCCAACTGTCTTGAACTCCGCCCCCCGCTTCTCGAATTGTACCGAAAAATCAAATACACGGTCCAACCATGGCTCGACAAGCGCCTCGCCTTGCTCCTCCCAAATTCTTTCCAGCCAGGCTCGCGTCGATCCAGCCAGCTCCTCGCCCGTCATCAGACACCGTATCCCATTCGCCGCCGTGCCAAACGGCGCTTTACAGACGATAGCTGCATAGCCAAGCCCAGCCAACTCCTCGCGCAGCGCCAACAGTTCCTCCAAGCTCCGAGCCGGCCTTCCATACACCTCCGCCGGTGCTAGCCAATCCTCAGAATACCCGTCCTCAGCGAGACGCCGCCCCCAATCCGCGCTCCAAGTCTTCGAATACAGATTCCTCACCCCATCGTTCCACAGCGACTCGACGCTGGGCGGGCGCGTCACCGACTCGAAGACATTGCCCAAAAACGAAACACTATCAGGCGTCCAAGCCCAAGGACGCAAATCTCCCACTTTTCGATCAAGATCCGGAGCTAGTCCGAGCTCCCCAGAATCCCCTCCGCTCGGCAATATCTCCGGCAAGCGAAACCCATGGGCCTGCAGGCTCCGCAAAAACTCGGCCGAAGGTCGCTCCCGCATGATCAGCACATCGCCCTGACGCGCCACGAACGCAGGCAAAAAGGCAAAATCCTCCTGCACCGCCGATATCTTCTTCCCAAAGCCTTCACTCGTGCCCTGAGCCGCATACCGCTCCGCATCGGGATTAAACCACAAAACCGACGGAGTCCTCCCGCGCGACTGGCTGAAGATCTCCAAATCGCTAATAAAGTCCGCCGCGAAACCGACCTCCGCACGCCCCTCCTTGTTAAACACATCCCCCTTCGCCCGCGCCGGAGAAAGCGGAAAAACCAAACGCTCCCGATACGCCTCCCAATCCGTCTTCCCCTCCGCCTTCCAACGCCGAAACCATTTCAGCCCAAAGCCGACATGATCGATCTCGTCCCGATAAATCTTATCCAAAATCCCGGACGTCGCCCCATCCCCAACCGACTCGAAAACCTTCGCGTACTCCCGCGAGTAATCGAGATTCGCCTGCTCGAAGGTCAGCGAAAGTCGCGTCACATAGTCGAGCGGATCCTCCATCGACGAGACGCTTCGCCAGAAATAGTCGCTCAAGGGCAGCTCCCCAAACTCGACCCCGCACTGCTTCATCCGGTGCATGTAGAGCCGCGTGTGAATCTGCTCGTCCTTCAAGGTCTCGAGCAATCCCCTTCGAAAACTGGCAGGCGCGTCGGGAAACTTCAATAGTGCCAGGGCCATCAACTCCGTGGCCAAAAGCTCGTGATTTCCGAAAAAGTGCAGCAAACGCCCGCGCTCTCGCTCGTCCACCAGCTTCGCCACGCTGGGATGGCTCGCCTTCACCCCCTCTTCGCGAAGAACCAAATGCGACGGACGGGCCAGTTTCCGCGGCGTCTTTATCGCATCTCCCCGATCCGTATCCACGATCTCCTCACGAGGAAAACTCAGTTTCTCCTCCATCGTGGTCCCAAACAAAACCTGTTTCGCAAACTCTTGAAGCTGTATCGCCATGCCTTCGCCCACGCTCTACTCACTCCACAGATTCTTCAAGCCATTGATTTCCCCGAGCCCATTCTCACGAATCTAGCCCGCCCTTTTGACAGTTGCTCATCGGGCGCTTCTCGGATACCTACTCGAAAGTAGTTTGATATTTGGATTTTGGATCCCCCTGAAGGACGAAAAATTGGCTATTACCCTATGCCCTCGTTCATGCGCCTCCAGGCATCGACTTCTTCGCCAACACTTTTCGGCATCCGCCCATGTCACTCGACCAATCCCTCTACGACTGCACCGCCTGCGGAGCCTGCTGCCAATGCTTTCCCATTTTCGCCAGCAACACCGATGCGGAACGAGAGCCGAGCATCAAGAGCCAGACCCGAAAACTTCAACCGCATATGCAATCCGCCGACAATGCCTACCGCCTCCACCCGCTCCCCTTTCTCAACGCTTGCGCCTATCTGAAGCCCGACCGGCTTTGCCGCATCTACGAAACCCGTCCTGACGTCTGCCGCCGCTTCGAAGCAGGCTCCGCCCAATGCATCGAAGCCCGCAAACGCATCGGGATACAGATCTCCGGAGCAAGCATATCAATATCCTAGGCTTCCAAAGTAGGGTTGGAGTTTACTCCAGACCGCAGAGCCCATGTCGCCAACAACTGGATACAGTTCGGATATCCACCTAAAACCGGCGAATCTCCTCCACCTCCTCAGAAGACGGCCTAGATCGAGCAATCGCCCAGTACGCTTCAATCTCCCTAAGGCTAATCCCAGGCGTCGCCTCAAAATCCTCCCCGCCGGCTCCAAGCATCAGCGGCTCTAGAATCTCCGAAAAGCGCAGTTCGGCATCATCGAGCCTCAAGCTGTAGTCTACCATTTCCTCCAAGCTCAACACATCATCCCAATTCTCGTTCAGCTCGTCAAACACCTCGGGCAACCTCCCCAACATCATTTCCTCGTCTACCCTCGAGAGACTATTCGCGCGTCGCCCCGCAACCGCCTCCAGCCAAGCAACCGCCCGATCCCGAACCTCCACAAACATCGCTTCGCGCTCCGCCGACGCCTTCGCATCCACTCGCTCGGAAAGCACCTCCCCATCCATATTCGCGTACAATATCCTATCCCCCGTGCGTCCCGGCAAAAATGGATACGCGATCATCAGACAATCTTCAGGACCGCTAGGACAATCGAACTCGATTATATAACCATCCTTGACCAGTCGACCGCTCTCGTCGCTTTCAAAACCAAGATCCTCCAGAGCAAGCAATTGCGCTTCGCTGGGCACCGATTCCGCATCCGCATCTGCTTCTGCATCTGAAAAAACGCTCAGCGCCTCGGCCACCATTACGATGTTCCTGCCCACTTCCGCTCGCCGCGCCGCCTCGCGCACAGACTGCATCGCGGGAAGCAGCAGATTCACCAGAATCCCCATTACGACTACCACAAACAACAACTCGATCACCGAAAAGCCGCTACGGGCACGAGCGAACAAACGCTCGCCAGAGCAAACAATAGATTCCATTCGCCCAATAAAAACGAATCCCAGCTCGCCGTCAAAACCTACGAGAGCAAGGCTAACTCTCTTTCACGCTTTCCGTCTCTCATTTCGCTCCCAGAACCGAATACCTTCCGGCCTCTCCCGCCGAAATCTCATCCAACGTCAACACCTGCTCGGAATCGTAGAGCTCTTTGATAAATTCCGCTTCGTTCGAGAAAAACAATATCCACCCCCAAGTCATCATCCACGTCCACTGCGGCTGCTCCTTCAAGACTTCGAGCGACGGCATTTCACCGACCTCTCCCAGAGCGAGCGGCTTCCCTTCCGCCAGCGCCACTAGCTGGTCATGATGCGACTGCTTGTAGTCGTTTCGGTATACATCGCAGGCGAGCACGTCCACATACTCCGCTCCGGGAAAATAGTCCTCATACGGAATGCCTCGCTCGCCGGGTAGTCCCCGCGGTGCATTCGCGTTCCAAACCCAAATCAAATTATTCAGCTCATGATGATTCGTCAGATAGTCATAAGTCATCAGCCAAAGCCGCTTAAAGCCGTCCTCGCCCTTCTTGTGCCCCCACCAGAACCATTCCCCATTCATTTCATGATAAGGCCTCCAAAGCACCGGTATATTATCATCCCGTAGCTCCTTCAAGTACACGGCAATCACATCCATTCCCACTTTCCAGGCCTCGTTCAATTCCGTCCCATCGGTCACCAGTTCGTTCCATTCTTCATCAGAAGGCAGATTTCCCTCCGCCCAGACCGACAATCCATCGCATGGATACGCATCCGTCGGATAACACCCATGCCACATCAAAGTGATAATATGCCCCATCGCATGGCGACGCTTCGCTTCCTCAATCGTACTTTCCCGGGCATCCTCAATCGTGATATCCAGAAACTCCAATTCGGGAAACATCTCCGGTGGCGGCGGCCACTCCAGCCCCAGCTCCTCTAGTTTCTCTACCACCTCACGCACACCTTCCACATCTATAGCCGGCAGATTCGCCGGACCCGCATGCTGAAACTCCATGGCCTTATCGCCCTTCGCGGTGAAACTGAAATCCGCCCCCCATACTACAGGCGACTTGCCGGTCAACGCTTCCAATTGCTCCGTATACTCCGATCCCTTCCCCACAAAATTGTGCTGCCCCGAAAGTATATACTCACCTTGCACGTCCTGAATAAACCGATACAAATTAATTGCCTCTTCCGACGCCTTCGGATTGATCGGAGCAATATACGATTCCGGCCCTTCCGAGTAGCTAAAGCTGCCCCCGAAAACAATCGCCACAAACAAATAAATCCCTCCCCTTTTCATAAATCAGTTCCTCAATAGCTATTCGAAGAATTACGCCCTAGAAAACTGAATACGAAAATAAAAAAACTAGCAACCTTCATGCTCCTGAAAAACCTGCCGTCCCAAAGCAGAACAGAGTCTTCAAGCCGAGCCTGCCAAACCCCTTCTCGCCCCCAATCCCCAAAATCCCCACCACAATAGACGAAACGATCAAGGGCAATACGATCATCTTCAACGCGTTGAGAAACAGCTTTCCCACGAAACTCGCGACACCCACCACTACAGACACCCAGCCAGATTCCACATCCCCTCCGCTAGCCTGAGCTACTAGTCCAAAAACCAAGGCCAAAACCAGCGCCGCAAGGATCTGCCAATATAGCTTCCACTTCAAAATAGTCATGGGACCGACAATTACACCGAGCCTACAATGCCCGACCTCCAAACGATACGCTCCTAGGCGAACAAACGCAATCACCGCCTTTCAGCAGAAATCACGAGCTCAACTCTAATGTAGTGCCAGCGAATTTCACTACACAAAGTTCTTTCCTAGGAGTAGCCACGAAAAGGCAAAAAAACTGCAACGCTGCCTGCCTTATAAGGCAGGCTTCAACGACCTGATTCTTTGTGACTTTTCGTGGCCAAAAATATTACTCAACCAAGGGTAAAAAAAACGAATTCCTCTTACACTACACTCGCTCAACTGATCAGCAACAGCCTCGGCGGATCGCCAACCCGAGTCGTAGGGGCTCTGTGAATACAAGGCCGCACCGGACTTCCCGGACACTGCGTCGCGATTCGCCACAAGTTCCCAAAACCGAACGAGTAAGGCGCCGCCCCCTCCCGAGCCCGATAGTGGAGATCATAAAACCGCTCCCTCAAAAACGCCAGAAACCCATCGCCATCCGCTCCGCCAAAACGCCGCAGCAGCTCCGCCCGAATCTCAGGCACATCCACATAACGAACCACATCCTCGTTCCTCAAGCCTTCCGACGCCGCCACAGTGTAGCTACAAAGATACGTATCCGCCAAAGTCGTCGCGCTATCCGCATGAAAGTCGTACACATCCGTCGGCACCAGCTCCCCCTCCGCATCTCGCGGATAGGCGGGAATACAGTCGAGCGACGGCTCCAGCCCCGCCCTCCGCAGCAGCTCCAGATCCTCAATCAAACGCCTCCGAGCCAAGCGCCCCGCCTCGCTCAGCTCCAGCCCTTCCAGATACTCCGGCCCCATCGAGCAAATCTCGCCCACCTCTCCGATCGCATCCACGATCTCCTCAAAATCCCCCTCAAGCTCCCGCCGCCAGCAAAACGCATTCACCCCATCGCCAAACCGCGCCGAAACCAGCTCCTCAAAGCTCCCCACCACCCTTACGCAATCATAGCCCGCAAGCCACTCACCAGATTTCGACGACACACTCATAATTCAATCCGTATCTAGCGCCATCCCCCTCCCCATGCCAATCCCTCATTACCCCAACTCCCCCAATCCTACTCCCCCTCCCAATCCGCACCCAAATCCCCACCTCCCAAACCCACCGGCCGCAGGCCACCTACGCGGCGCAGCCGACCTGACAAAATTCGCCACCTTCCCCAATGCAGGATCAACATCGTCAACAATCGCCATACATCGGTGGTTAAAAAAACAACCCAATTCACCACTCACTCCTCACTACTCACCACTCACTCCTCACCACTCACCACTCACTCCTCACCACTTCCTCCCCCAGCCCAATCCTTCGCACACAAAAAAAGCCGTCGCCCATTCGAGCGACGGCCCCCAGCCAAAAATGTTCCTAGCGCCGCCCTCTGCGCCAGCCAGCCAGCGCTCCGAGAGACACCAAAAGCAGAAAGACCGTACTGCCGCCATCCGGCACGCCCGCCACCTTCTTCTCCTCGACCGTCAACTTCACGGAAGTGTCGCCGTATTCGATATCGAAATACAGTCCAGTCGTGCCGATGTCCAGACCACTGACGCCGTTCACCGAAAAGCTGCCGAAGCCGCCCACGAGACTGCTATAGTTCATGAAGGTAAACTCGTCGCCCGCCGCGATGCTGCCCAGGAAGCCGTCGATCAGCTGCAGGTCCAGAAGTCCGGCCAGCGTCGCCACGCCGCTCACGTCCAGCACGTCGAACTGCGTCCCCGCAACCAGTCCGCCTATCTCCACCAGCAGCGAAGCTCCAGCAGTCTGCGCATAGTCGCCCAGCACCGACAGGATCCCCGGAGAGTTGCCCGGCCCCACCGTTCCGCCCGTGTTCGACACGTCCGCGTTCACCGTGCCAGATCCGCCAAGGCTGCCGCCGCTCAGGTTGAGCACGCCATCCTCGAGCGTCAGCACGCCGTTCACCGTGGTGCTTCCGTCCGACTGGTTGTAGTCGCCTTCTTCCTTCGTGAGCGAGCTACCGTCGTCTACGATCACCTTGTTCGACGCCGTCTCGAAGCTGCTCGCACGGGAGCTACCGATTGTGATACCCCCCGATCCCTTCGCGTGCAGCGTGCCGCGATTGGTGAACACAGCGGGACCCGTGTATATACGATGTTCACCAGAACCTTCCGCTATTATAGAGCCATTGTTAGCAAGATTCAAGCTACCCACATACACCTGCTCTGTCCCCGTCAATCTGAGAATGCCATTGTTCGTCAGCCCTTCGTCTCTCTCTAATAACGTTGTTCCACCTCCCAGGCGAATTTCATGGCCGGTGCCATTGACTATCTTACCGAATTCCACCTCAAAACTCCGACCAGGATTCGTCATTTCGAGCACTCCGGACCCCGTGATCTCCAGAGGCACATCAATTTCAATACGACTAAACTGCCCCATATACCCGTCGTTGTGCAGAGTCGAGTTAGAGGGTCCGGTGAATTTAATACTAGTGCCCGATAACGAGTCGCCCGAGGAGACCTCCAGATGCGTTGCTCTTATGCTACTCGAACTTGTTACTACTGAATTGAGCGCATTG
>DS990592.1:1074183-1139695 GCA_000155695.1 Verrucomicrobiia bacterium DG1235
AAAAAATCCGTAAACAAACCCGACACCATTCCAGCAAACCTTACAAATCCACCCCCTCGTCACGCCACATCAAAGAGTAGGCCGACCACGCTCGTCACGCCGCATCTCAGAGTACCAAGGCCCCCAGTACTTCCACCATCTAATCAATATCAGTACCCATCAGTGTTTATCCGTGTAGATCCGCGGTTCAAACAAGCACCACCCAATCCCTACACGTTAAATCATCAGGGTTCGCTATCGCGAACGCAGCTTGGCTTCGCCAATCAAGTTTAGCCACCAAGAGGCACAAAAAAGCGCAAAGAAAAACGTCCCTCCGGATGCCCCTGCTCATCCCCCTCAGACAACCAAAACCTACCGGCCGCAGGCCACCTACTCGGCACAGCCGACCTGACAAATACCCTTCTCCTCTCCCTCTTCTCCAATGCAGGATCAACATCGTAAAAAATCGTCGTACATCGGTGGTTAAAAACCAAACCTAACCCAATCCCAACTCCCCACTCACTACTCACTACTCACTACTCACTACTCACTACTCACTACTCACTACTCACTACTCACCACTCACCACTAAAACACCAAAGGCAACACCCACTTCGCGAAAGCCACCAACACACAGATCGCCATAATATTAAGAGCAAATCCCATCCGCGCCATCTGCTCGATCTTCAGTATTCCTGAACCGAATACAATCGCGTTCGGCGGAGTCGCCACCGGCAACATAAACGCGCAGCTCACAGCCAGAGCGACCGGTATCGCCAGCACGATCGGACTCACCCCCATCGACAAAGCGACAGGCCCCATCAAGGGCAGCAAAGCAGCCGTCGTCGCCGTGTTGCTCGTCACCTCCGTCAAAAATACAATCGTCGTCACCACCACCGCCAAAACCAAAATCACGCTTCCCCCGCCGAGCTCCCCAAAACGCCCGCCAATAAAGTCGGCCAAGCCAGAGTCCTTTATCATCGTCGCCAAAGCCAAGCCTCCGCCAAAAAGCATCAAAACTCCCCAGGGCAACTTCTGGGCATGGCTCCAGTCAATCAGCCGCTCCCCCGACCCTCCTCCAAACGGAAGAAGAAACAACGCCAAAGCCGCCGACATAGCAATCCCTGTATCCGTAATTTCAAGACCCGTAATCCGCGCCAAATACACCCGCGACATCCAACTCGCCGCCGCCAACGAGAAAACGACCAGCACCGTCTTCTCCGCCCGACTCATCGCTCCCATCTCCCGCAGCTCCTTTGCGATCCGCCTCGTCGACGCTTCACTACCCGAACGCGCCAGCCCCTTCCTCGTCAACCACAGCCAAGCCAAAAGCAACAGCACGCAACTAAACGGCAGCCCTATCTTCATCCACTCCCCAAATCCGATCTGCAATCCGTAAGCGCTTTCCAAATACGCTGCAAGCAACGCGTTCGGCGGCGTGCCAATCAAAGTCGCCATTCCGCCAATACTCGCGCTGTAGGCGATGCCAAGCAGCAAGATCGCCCCAAACTCCGAAGATCTATCAACCGAGTCATCCTCTACCAGCTTCGCCGTGGAAACCGCCACCGGCAGCATCATAATCGCCGTCGCCGTATTCGACATCCACATACTCAAAAACGCCGTCACAAGCATCATCCCGCCAACCTGCCGCTTCGGATTCGAGCCAATCGCAGCCACCACGCTGCGAGCGATCCGCAAATGCAATCCCGTCCGCTCCATTGCAATCGATAAGATGAAGCCCCCCAAGAAGAGAAAAATCAGCGGATGCGAGTAAGACGCAGCGATCGTCTTCATCGACGCGATCCCCACCACCGGAGCCACCACCAGCGGCAAAAACGCCGTCGCAGCCAGCGGAATACATTCGGTCGTCCACCAGATCGCCATCGCGCAGCCCAAACCCATCGCCCTCCAGCCCACTTCCGACAAATCATGAAAAGGCGAATCGACCAGCATCGTGAGCAAAAAAAACGCAACTCCCGCCCACATCCCAATCAACTTCCTATCAACCGCCATGCCAAAGAGAGAACAATCCTTCTCCTCCTTGCTCAACACACAAATCTTACTCCCACAACCCAACCAAAACACATTCCCTAACTCCCTGTAGACTTGGACCTAAGTCCAGACCCAACCCGATCACACAACACCAATCACCCAACCCAATCTCTTCGTGACTCTTCGCGCCTCCATAGGTCCGCCAAAACAAAACAACACCAATCCACCAACCCATTCGTGCTCATTCGAGCAATTCGTGGGCAAAAAACCACAACCCAATCAACCAACCCAACCGCCTCAAAGCGGAGCCCAAACCCTCCCAAACCCAGTCTCAAATCCGCGTATTCACATTCCAGATATGGTACAAAATCTTGTAATCCCCATCTTCCTCTATTTTCCAAATCTGAAAATATGATCCCGCAAACGTTCTCGGCTGGGAATCCGGCCGACTGCTAGCCGTTATTGAAAAACTGCCGCTCTCGTATATCTGATCCTCAACGATCCATCTCTTGTCGTAGTCAAAAATCAGTGAGTGAATCTTCGAGCCCTCACGCTCGCTCTGCCGATGCACCTTCACGATCTCGTCCAACCCACGCACCGGAGGCCGAAAACAAGGCGCCAAAACCGTCTCATCGGAATAAAACCTTTCCTGCGTCTTAAAATCCCCATCTAGAACCGCAGCGGTGATGATCTCGTTTATTCCAGCGAGCTTCGCCTTTTCCTTTTCGTTAAGATCCCGTCCCATGACGTAGGCGGGAACGATCAAAGCGAGCATCAAGCCAGACAGAGTACTTATTCGAAAGAGAGATTTCATTGCGCTAAGGATCGAATTCAGAGTTGCCAATAAAGATTCCCTCCGCAAGCAGCGGGGTATTTGAAAAACAATCTAATTAGGCTTGGGACAGCGCCCAAGCCCTACCTTTTCGAAAAGCGCAAAGGTAGGGTCCGGGCGCCGCCCCGGACCTAGCGTCCAAAAAACTACCCACCGCATACCGAAAAATCAAAAGACTCTCCTCAAAAAGCCACACTTAGAAAATCCCCTCACATCGATAGTGCTTCCCCTTATGACGGCCCTTCATTGCAAGCAGACTCCTCACTCTACACTCCCGGTCGCCCCTCAAGCAAAGCCGCACTTGGACTATTCCAACGCGTAAGCCGAGTAACCAAAAACCTGATACCATTCCTTTCCAACTACTTGTTCGGCTTTGAACCAAGCCTGGATTGATTCGATCGATTAGATCTCCTTCGCAAGCTCATCCGCTACGTTAATACCAGCGCGGAAATTCATGCCGTGCGCAATAAGAGCTAAGCTCAAGGCGTATGACGGTCACTCATGCTTCCTATCACCGCCATCCTCCTCGCTGGAGTATTTCTAGTCTCGATCATCGCGCTGCTGGTATTGATTTGGTCGATTTCTTCCGGACAATTTTCAATGGGGCCAGGCAGCTCGAGGGTAATCTTCTACCGAGCAGACGGCAGACGAATCGAAGATCCCGCGAGCACATCGGAGAATCGTGAACAGCTTCAGCAACTTCTTGTCGACTCAGAAGAACGACTTCCTCCCCAACCTCCCCCCGAAACAAACGATCCCGCCTCGCGGCGCGAGAGCGACGCATCTACCGCCCGTTCCGTCCGCTATCTGTTGGGCTCGGCCTGCTTTTGGCTCATAGCTGGCTCCTTTTTCGGACTCGCCGCATCATTGAAGTTCAACTTCCCCGACTGGCTTAACCGCGACTACGAGTTCACCTTCGGCGTTTTTCGGTCTCTTCATCTGAATCTCGTGATCTATGGATGGGTCTCCATGGCGGGCATGGGCGTATCCCTTTGGCTGATACCGCGACTGTTGAAAAATCGCCTGCGGTCCGATTTTCTAGCCCTCGTAGGGACTCATGTTTGGAACCTTGCCCTGGTCATTGGCACCTTCTCGCTTTTTGCCGGCCTAACGGACGGGATCGAGTGGCTGGAGTTTCCCTGGCAAACAGACCTGCTATTCGCCATCGGCGGAGCCCTTATCGGCATGCCAATTCTGCTCTGCATCAAGCGCCGCAGAGTTGACCACCTTTACGTCTCCGTCTGGTACATCGGAGCGGCTTTCGTCTGGTTCCCTTTCCTATTCATCGTGGCAAACTTGCCCATCTACGAAGGCGTCCAGCATGCTATCGTGAATTGGTGGTACGCCCACAATGTATTGGGACTTTGGATAACCCCATTCGGTCTCGCTGCCGCCTACTACTTCATACCAAAGGTCATCGGCAAGCCCATCTATTCCTACCAACTATCGCTCCTCGGTTTCTGGGCACTCGCTCTGTTCTATAGTCAGGTGGGCCTGCATCACCTTATCGGGGGTCCGGTGCCGACATGGCTCGTTAGCCTTTCCGTGGTGAGCAGCATTATGATGGTTGTGCCGGTGATCGCCGTCGCGATCAACCACCACCGTACCATGTGGGGCAGCTTCAAGGCGATGAAGCTCTCGCCTACCCTGCTCTTCATCGTGACCGGCGCCATCATGTACACCATCGTATCCCTTCAGGGTTCTGCTCAATCCCTGCGTATCGTAAATACCACGACACACTTCACCCATGCGACCGTCGCCCACGCCCACCTCGGAGTATACGGCTTCGCTTCCTTCATTCTCTTCGGCTCCATCTACTTCATTTTTCCGCGACTCAGCGGTCGCAACTGGATCTCGCAGAGGCTGATCACCACGCACTATGTCCTTTCGCTCACAGGAATCGTTCTCTACGGCGGCGTCTTCTTCTACGGCGGAGTCGTGCAGGGCCTGCAAATGCAGGACGGGGCCAACGCCTTCTCCGAAATCGTCGCATCTACCAAACCCTACCTCTGGCTGCGTACTGTCGCCGGGGCTCTGATGACCCTTGGTCACCTCGTCTTCGTCGGTCACATGTGGTGGGTCTGGTACGCCCCTAGATCCGCCCGCAGCTTTACGCCGCTGCCTATCGAAGGGGGTGCCGCATGAGAAGAACCATCGGCTTCATTGTAGTTGCAATAGGGATACTCGCCTACGCGACCCTCCTCCTCGTTGCTATTCCCTCCCTGCAGCTAGACGACATTGAGCAGTCCCCCAAGCACATACCGAGCAATGCACAGATCGAACGCGGTCGCGAGGTCTATATCGAAGCTGGCTGCCTCTACTGCCATTCCCAGCAGCCAACCACTCTCGATTTCGCTCCGGACCTTAACCGAAATTGGGGACGCTATGCCGTGCCTGCCGACTACGTGGGCGACCATCCACACCTCCTCGGAACCATGCGGACCGGGCCTGATCTCCACAACATCGGAGCCCGACAGCCTAGCGAGGATTGGCACCTCATTCATCTATATCAGCCGCGCTCTGTGCTTCCCAACTCGGTGATGCCATCCTACCAGTATCTTTTCACCCATGTAGCCAAAGTCCCGCCGGGACAAAAGCAAGTCTCCGTACCCGAAAAATGGGTACCGGAAGGAAACAAAGTAATTGCCTCGCAGGACGCGCTAGACCTCGTCGCCTACCTTCAATCCCTCGACCATACCTACCAAGTGGACGAGCCCAAAGACGCCGAAAAAATGCCCTAGGCCCCGCGATGTTCGAAGACAAAGACCACATTTTCAAACGCGAGAAGGCCGATCCCAACGAGGGCGACCGCCCTTGGCCGCTAGCCATCTGGCTGCTCATCATCGTCATGAGCTGCTTCGCTTTCGGCTATCTGCTCGTCTTCACCGGTGACGGAGACGCCAGCAGGGGCGACATGCGCTTCGCCGCCCGTAGCGAAATGATCAGCGCAGCGGCCGACGTCCCCGAACTTGATCCAGCCGCGGCGCTGCTGGCGGAAGGCGAAAGAGTCTATAAATCCATCTGCCTCGCTTGCCATCAAGGCAACGGCCTCGGGCTGCCTAGAGCCTTTCCTCCGCTCGCGGACTCGGAATGGGTTCTTGGTCCCAGCGAAACGCCCGTACGCATCGTCCTGCACGGCTTGTCCGGTCCGATTTCAGTCAAAGGCCAGTCCTACAACGGCGTCATGCCGGGCTTCGGAGCACAACTTAGCGACGATGAAATCGCAGCCGTCGTCACCTACGTACGTTCCGCTTGGGGCAACGAAGCGCAATCCGTAAGCCCCGCTCTCGTGGCAGCCGAGAGAGCGGCAAACCCGTCAAGAGGGCCATGGACCGCGGATGAGCTCCCAAGCGCAAACTAAGCTCTTCCAGGTCTCGGGACTCTGGTGCTCGTCCTGCGCCAAAGCCCTTGAGCGTGCGACAGGTTCCATACCGGGCATCGAAGCGAGCTCCGTCGACTTCGCCACCCATACCTTAAGAGCCCGCGGCCAATCCGAAAACTCCTTCGCGGAACTGATAAAACGAACCCTCTCCTTGGGCTACAGCATAAGCCCCTTCCGGGACGTACGCGACTCAGTAAAAACAAGTCAGCTTCAGTTCAGGCAAGAACTCGTGCGGGCGGCCATTCTGAGCGTATTCACATTTTGGACCATGGCCTTCGCCCTTGTCGAATACTTCGAGCCTGCAGGACCCCTCAGCGATCAGGAGTTTCGCTGGTACGCCCTCGCCAGCGGCTTGCTCGCCTCCACAGGAATCGCGTTCGGAGCAAACAAGATTTACACGATCGGACTGCTAGGCCTCGCTCGCGGAAAACCTACCATCGATAGCCTGCTCTGCCTCACATCTATCAGCTGCCTCGCCATCTCCTTCCTGAACTTTTGGCAAGGCAGCCGCGACCTCTACTTCGATTCGGCTATCGGAACCCTCGCCCTCGTGGCCTGCATTCGCGCCGGCTCTTCCTTCCTCTCACTCAAACAGCTCTCCGCCATCTTCGGATCCTTTCACGGCGTAGAAACTCAACTTCGCTTGAGCGACGGAGCGGGCAACTACGCTTTGAAGCCCCTCGCCACCGCTCTCCCGGGTTCCCTCGTGCAAGTCAACGCAGGCGAGGTGATTCCAGTTGACGGTTCCATCACGGGCGGAAGCGGCACTATCCAGACCGCCTTACTCACCGGCGAATCGGAACCGACAAACGCCAGCCCCGGCAAAACCGTACTCGCCGGCGAAACCCTGTTGGCAGGCAGCCTGGAAATCCGCGTGGAAAAAGCCTTCGGCCAACGCCACATCGATCTGCTCAGTCGCGAAACCATAGAATCCTTTCATGATGACGATACACCCTCGTTCATCGAAAACGCGCTTGGTTTCGCCGCCCCCACTCTCCTCATCGTGTCGATAGCCTGGCTGCCAGTCGCCCTTCGTCTCCATGACACATGGCAAAACGCAGTCGTATCAAGTCTCTCACTACTCATCGTCGGCTGTCCCTGCGCCCTATACTTCGCCCTAAACATCCCCTTGCTCAAAGCCCAGGTCGAAGCCCCGCGACGATGCTACCTGCTCTACAGACCAAGACGACTCGACCAAGTCGCCAAGGTCAACGCCATCGCCCTCGACAAGACAGGCACCCTCACCAACCGAGCACCGGAGCTCACACTCCTCGCCAACGACACACAACACAGCGAAGCCGAAATCTGGTCCGCCCTCGCCGGGGCCGAGCAAAACGTGCACCATCCTATCTCCTACGCGATCACTCAAACCTGTCTGCAGCTCGGACTCTTCCCGCAATCCGTCACCAATCTCTCGATACGGCCACGCGAAATCCGATTTACCTGGAAGCATTGCTCTTGGCGCTTCGGCGCGAACGATTCCGCTTCCCAAGACGCAGACCTCTGCCTTGAAGCGCTCGACGGCCCACCACAAACCGCACGCTTCCAGCTCAAGGCCGAACCCGCACGCACCGTGGCAGCCATCCTCGAAACCCTCGCCCTAAGAGGCGAGACGCACCTCTTGAGTGGCGACGCAGAGTTTCGCGTCAAAACGTTCGCCAAGCGACACAAGATTCCTCACGCCCACTTCGCCCTAACTCCACAACAAAAAGCGAGGTACATCGAAGACCTGCAAGTTCAAGGCCTTTCTCCACTGTATTTTGGAGATGGATACAACGACATCCAAGCCATGAAGGCTGCCACCTTTTCGCTAGCCGCTCCTCATTCCGCCCCTGCAGTGCGCCTAGCCGCCGACGCCCACGTGCTTTACAACGACGCGAAAACCTTTCGCTCCCTCTTCAAGGCCTCGACTCAACTAAAAAAGCGGACGCGGCAAAACTTCGCCATCGCCATACTCTACAACCTCACCGTCATCCCCGCCGCTCTGCTAGGAGCCTTCAGCCCCCTGCTCGCCGCCGCAGCCATGCTCAGCGTAGTCGTACTCATCACCCTAAATTCCACCCGCTAGCCCCGAAGCGCACCAAGCTGACTTGGACGCCATTCGAGTTCCCCCCCAATTTCCATCTGACTCAAAACAACAAGCCGTCCAAAAAAAATTCCTGCTCCCTGCTGTCTATCAATAGCATCATACGTCCCCTACGCTTTTCTGCTAACCTCATTCGCCGAGTCGTCGTCCTCACCTACGAGGAACGACGCCCTTGAGCACTGCGCGGCGCGGGCTGAAGGCCTTTGGTGTTTCTAAAGTCAAGAACCTGTTCACCTGAATTTGGATACGCTAGCCCATTGTTAACAACTAGATAGAAAAACCAGTTTTTCCTATCGACCTTGATCACCCGGATAAGAAAAGATACGACAGCCTTCCAACTCATTAAATCCCTGATGACTGCGGCAGGCATTAATCAATGCCCTCGATCTTCGATCTAAATTAAATCAATAATACCGCAAAGAATAAGATGGCACACACGGTTGAATGGATAGAGAACGGCGTAATTTGGAGATTCTTCAAAACGGTTAACTCAAACGAAATCAAACTTGTTCACACGAAATTCTACTCCGACCGCAGATGCGACAAAGTTAAGTTTCAGATTTTTGACCTGTCAGACCTGAAAACTTCCATTTTGTTCGAATCAGAGATCAGAACTGCCGCGATCTTCGACACGGGCGGTAGCAGGATCGTGCCAAATCTAAGGGTCGCATTCGTAGTGAGCGAGCATTCGCCAATCCGCGATGTGGAACGCTACATCGAAGAATCCCAAAAGATGAAAACGTCCAATACCTTCGGAGTATTCCAAGACCTCGAGTCCGCTGAAAAATGGGGCCGAGAAGGCAAATTCTAGCATACGAGACTTTCGCCCCATCAAAAACACAAGCTCCGTTCAGCCTGAAAAGTCGTTCGACATAAGCTGATTCCGCAAGAGCGTTTCGCTCCCTGCCCACCTAGCCTAGACGCCTATCACGTTAGGGAGTAGATTTGCTCGGGATAAACTAACGCTCACCCACCGCGACCATGCATCCGGTTGCCGCCTGCACCTCCCGAGTCGTGAAATTCCGAAAGCCAATCGAAAAGTCCCGCAGCAGATCAAGCTTTCCTAGATCAAATCTCCGACTCGCATCTGCCACATTCCCCAGCGTTCTCGGAGCTTTCTGAAAATGCTGCAAGAAGTAGCTTCCCCGATAGTATTGCTCCTCTAGATACACCAGCATTCGATTTACACTCGCCTCATCCAACAGCTCCGGGTGCACCGTCGTGCGAAGCTCGAAGTCCACCTTACTATTTCTCAAAATCCCGAGACTTCGCTGCCAAAGACCTGTATCGCCCCAGCCGGTCAGTCGCTTGTAGTCGTCCAGCGGAGCCTTAAAATCCATCGCCACGTAGTCGACCAAGCCTTCCTCGATCAACTCCCTCAATCGATCCGGCATCCCGCCATTCGTATCGACCTTGACTGCGTAGCCGAGCTCCTTCACCGCTCGAATCATCGGCACTACCGACGGACTGAGCAAACACTCGCCACCGGAAAAAGTCACACCATCCAGCATCCTCCGACGCTTCCTCAAAAACGCCAACGTATCCTCCACGTCAATACGCTTCCCTTCTCCCGTTGCGAAATCAGAGTTATGACAAAACGGACACGCCATCTGACAGCCGGTAAACCAGAGAATACAAGCAGTGCGACCCGGAAAGTCCTGTAAAGTAAATGTGGTCAACGAGACCAGCGGAAGACGTTCAGTCCAAGAAATCATAATATGTTGCTTTAGATATCAATTTGTAGAGTTGGATCTTGATCCTGACCGCGGAGCCCATCCAACCTAGTCCAATCGAATTAAGTGATCCTCACAGAAATCCTCAGATACACTCATCACACAACCATCTGAGCCAATCTGAGTAATCTACGGGCAAATAAACTCACCCTTACTCGAACAATGGCAAATGCGGATTCGAAGTCAGCGAAAAGTGCTGACGCTCCGCATGCTCCCCCTTCTTGCCGCGATTGAAACTGCTCACGGGGCGATGGTACCCCATCACCCGCGTCCAAACCTGAGTGTCCTTGCCGCACTGCGGACAGCAGGGCTGCTCTCCGTTCAAGTATCCATGATCGTCACACACCGAGAAAATCGGCGTCACAGTCAGGTACGGAAGACGGAAATTGCTCAAGGCTGTCCGAACGAACTTCGCGCAGGAACGCCCGTTCTCCAAACGCTCGTCCATATACAGGTGCAGCACCGTGCCGCCCGTGTACTTGCACTGCAATTCATCCTGCTTCTCGAGCGCATAGAACGGATCATCCGTATAGCCCGCCGGGAGCTGACTGCTGTTTGTATAATATATATTCTCGCCGCTGCCGGACTGGAAAATCCCTGGATAGCGCTTCGCGTCTTCCTTGGCGAATCGATAAGTCGTTCCCTCCGCAGGCGTCGCTTCGAGATTATATAAGTTCCCAGTCTCCTCCTGATATACCTTCATGCGATCCCGCACCAAATCGAGCAGCTCGATCGCATGCCGCATTCCTTCTTCATTCGCGATGTCGAAACGATCCTCCGAGAAGTTTCGCAACATCTCGTTCAAGCCGTTCACGCCAATCGTGCTGAAGTGATTACGGAAATGCGGCAGGTATCGCTTACTATACGGAAACAGCCCTCGATCGAAGAGACTCTGCACAAACACGCGCTTCTTCTCCAGCGTTCCCTTCGCCAAATCCATCAGCCGAATTGCCTCCGCCTTCAGCCCATCCCAATCGCCCTTAAACCGGTAGCCGAGCCGCGCCATGTTAATGGTCACCACCCCGATCGATCCCGTCATCTCGGCCGAGCCAAACAAGCCGTTACCCCGCTTCAGAAGCTCGCGCAAGTCGAGCTGCAGGCGACAGCACATGCTTCGAACCGCATCGGGCTGATAGGCATCGGGATTCACTACTTTGTTCCCTTCCTCGTCCAGCATCCATTGGCTGCCGAGGAAATTCTGAAAGTACGAGTTCCCTACCTTAGCGGTATTCTCGAAAAGCGCTTCCGCCGCCGCTGACTCCCAGTCGAAGTCTTCTGTGATGTTCACCGTCGGGATCGGAAAAGTAAACGGCTGCTCATGGCTATCTCCCTCCGTCATCACCTCATAGTAAGCCACGTCGATCATCTCCATCTCCTTCTGGAAATGCCGGTAGCGAAGATCCGTCAGCTTCTCGACGCCACGCTCGCGAGCGAGCTCCTCGAGCTTTTCGTCGTCGAGATTCTCAAACAAATGCCTGTAGTTACGACTCGGATACTGCGTCGCCAGATCCTTCGGAGGAGTGAAATCTAAGGTGATGTTCGTGAACGGACTCTGTCCCCAGCGAGCGGGTACATTGAGATTGTACACGAATCGGCGAATCGCCTTCTTCGTCTCCTTGAAATCAAGTTGATCCTTGAAAAGCAAAGGAGCCAAATACGTATCGAACGAGCTAAACGCCTGCGCCCCCGCCCACTCCGACTGAAGAATGCCAAGAAAATTGGCCATCTGACCAAGAGCTTCATTGAAGTGATTCGCCGGCCGACTCGATACCCGACCGTCCACGCCATTAAAACCTTCGTCGAGCAGCACCCGCAAACTCCAGCCCGCGCAGTACCCGGAGAGATTATCCAAATCATGGATATGGTAGTCCGCCTGTCGATGCGCCTCTCCCTCTTCCTCAGTGTAAATCTGATCCAGCCAATAGTTCGCCACCAGTTTGCCCGCCGACTGATTAATTAGTCCCGCATGGCTATAGCCTACGTTCGCGTTCGCGTTGATCCGCCAGTCCACCTTGTTGATGTACTCTTCGACAGCGTGCTTCACGCTCACAAGCGAGTCGCGGCCGTCCGACAGGACCTCATTCCCCCCTTCATCTCTTGTCGATTCCCAGAACGCCTTCAAGGCCTTCACCATTCCGAGCGAAGCAAGCTCCTGCTCCGCAACCTCATACTCGCTGAGGATCGTATCGCCTTCAGAAGCGCCCTGCATGCGCCCGGCAATGTTAGCGTAAAGCTCCGCCGAAAAAGCCGTTCCACTCTGGTTCAATGCCAGTTTGAGATGGTCGAGCAAACGATCCGAAAGTTTATAGTCGAGAAGAGAAGAGGGTGTCTTTGAGGTAGTTGCTGAATAATCCATATTTGAAGACAAACCCCATATGTTGTGGTAACATCCAAAACAAACACAATATAAGGGATCAGGCCGCATCCTATTGATTTAGAGCGAGCCCTAATAATTCCGGCAAATCCTGCTTATCGCATCCGCCTAAAGCCGACTTCGAACCACTTCAGAGCCCGAGATAGCGCTTCACGCCATCGAGATCCAAATAGCTCTCGAGATGCGTCGCCATCGCGTCGTAAGTCCCACTTCGATCCGCCCGCCACACCCTATTCGAAACGCGCCCGCCAGCGACTCCCGCCGCTTCCAAAAGACGCCTACGCATCTGGGGCGAATCAAAAAGTCCGTGCTGATAGCTTCCCCAAATCGATCCAAGCCGATGCCCCTCCTCGCCGTACTCACCCGCTCCATAGGACCGCGTCTCGAGCAATGCTTCCATGCCCTCTTTCTCCAGCACTCGCGTTCGCCCGACATGAATCTCGAAGCACTCCCAAACCTCGCCTTCGAAACGCGCCTCATTGCGCTGTACCTGCTTGTCGCTGCAATACTCGGTCTCGATCGGCAACAGCCCAAGCCCTTCGTTCTGCGAACCCGAATCGAGTTCAAACAAGCGCTCTCCTAGCATCTGCTTGCCCCCGCAAATCCCGACCACCGGCACCCCTCGCGCCGCCGCAGCCAAAATAGGCTCATTCAAGCCCGTCCGCTTCAGCCAAGCCAAATCCGATAGCGTATTCTTCGAACCGGGCAAGACGATCGCCGCCGCCCCGCTCAACACCTTCGCGCTCCTCGTCCAAACCGATTCCACCCCTTCGTCATAATCCCAAGCCTGCTGGTCCGGCGTATTCGAAACTTGGGGATACTTCACCCAAGCGATATAGGCGCTCCCGCTGCTCGGGTAGGACTCCTCAGCATTCAGACTATCCTCGTCGTCTATCCTCAGACGCTCGCCAAAAGGCATCACCCCGAGGTACGGCAAACTCAAACGCCCCTCAAACTCCCGCCTCGCCCCGTCAAACAAACCTAGGTCGCCGCGAAATCGATTCACCAAAAAACCCAGCCCTCGTCCACGCATCGCTTCAGGCAACAGCGACCACGTACCCACTACCTGCGCAAATACCCCGCCGTATTCAATATTGGATACCAAAAGCCAACGCCCGTCCACATGCTCGATCGGACGCAGGTTCACGATATCCCTATCCATCAAATTCAGCTCCACCGGGCTTCCCGCCCCTTCCATCACCAACACGTCGCACTCGCTACGCCACCCGTCCAAAGTTTCCCTCACGATCCGCCAAGACTCCTCAATCGTATCGTAATAGTCCCGCGCCCTCACCGTCTCGCCCGCCTTCCCAAGACGCACGATCTGCGACCCATCCGGACCATTCGGCTTCAACAAGATCGGGTTCATCTCCACCCGCGGCCGCAAGCCGCAAGCCTCCGCCTGCACCGCCTGAGCCACCCCGATCTCTCCCCCCTCCAAAGTAGCGAAGGCATTGTTCGCCATATTCTGGGCCTTAAACGGAGCCACCCTCACGCCCTGCTTCCTCAGCCAAGCACACAAAGCCGTCGATACCCAACTCTTCCCCGCGTTCGAAGAAGTCCCCAAAACCGAAACCGCCTTCATCTCCTGCCCCTCATACTCAAAATCTTTATCCTATTCCGTCCCATGCTCTTAGTCCTATTCCCCCCATTCCAATTTCCCAAATTCACTACCTCATCCGGCAGCAGTCATCAGACTGCCCTCCTCAAAAAGCTCACATGTCCGCCATAGCCACTAGGGCGACGGCTGGATCAGAGCTTCTCTAACTACCGCTCAAAAACATTCGCGTTCATCCGCGGTTCAAAAACCCAGCTCCTAAGTTCTCTACTTCCCTTTCCGCTCCGGCTTAAATAGTCGCCACCGATCCTCCGTCAGCCCCTTGCGATGCGTTTCCTGACGGGCCAGCTTGAACATCAAATCCGACAAGCGATTCACAAACATCAAAACACTCGGAGCCACCGGATCCGCCTTGTTCAAGGTCACCAGCCTCCGCTCCGCCCGACGCGCCACCGTTCTCGCAATATGGCACTGCGCCGAAATCGCGTTACCGCCCGGCAACAGAAAATACTCCGTCGTATCCGCCAGGCTGTCCTCGATCTGCTGCATCCACCCCTCCATCCAGAGCGAAGCCTCCTCCGGCAAAGGAATCGACGGCTGACGCTCCGAAGTCGAGGGAGTCGCCACATGACCCATCAAATTCATCATTTCTGTTTGGATACGCTGCAAGCCAGCCTCCCAATCGTGGTCCTTCGGCAGCAAGCTTCTCAGCACCCCAAGCGTGCTATTCGCCTCGTCCAAATCACCCAGCGCCTCGATGCGAGCGTCATCCTTATCCACGCGACCGCCACCGCCAACGCCCGTCGTCCCCTTATCTCCAGATCTCGTTGAAATGTTTCCTTTTGGCATAGTCCTATATCCTTTCTAATAATCGATTACTGAGCAACCCCCAACCCAAATCCTGCCCTTACTCTTACTCATCAGTACCGAGGCTACCGACAAAGCGAAAGCGCTCACGGCCTCCTAAAAAAGGCGATCACGCCGCCACCAACAGAGTCCGCCGTAGCCTTGGCGAAGGAAGATCACTTCTTAAACATTCGCGTTCATTCGCGTTCATTCGCGGTTAAAAAACACATCAAGATCCACTACCCCTCATCGTCCGTTCACTATTCTCCACTCAATCCTCAAACCTCCCCATCCACTTCATCCCATATCCGATCGCAAAACTCCGCCGTACCAGCTCGATCAGCGACTCCGACTCGACCGCCGCCTCGTACCCGCCAAGCTCCTCGCGCATCGCCTCCCGGCCAATCTCCTTTCCGGAAACAGCCGACGCCAACAAAGCCGCATGCCCAATCATGATTTCATGGATACAGCCAATCGGAGAAACGCCCCACACAAACTGGTCCCTCACATGCACAAGCGCCTGTACCGCCGCCACCGTTACCGGATCATGGTTCGCCGACAGAAAATTTGCCTCGAACAAATCCCCGACATCCTCCACCAAGCGATCCCGAACCCCATCGATAAACGATTCCTCAGTCTCCCCAAACCGCGCAAGCTGCGCCACGCTCGACCTCCTCGAATCAGGCGTCAGCCCGGACTGCAAATTCAATGCCTCCTGCAAAGAACGACGCACCGCCTTCCCAATCAGCTCCCCCAACTTCGAATGCTTGTTCGCATCCGTATGGCGGATACGAGTCCCGAGCAAACTAGCTATACCGACCTGATCCGTGCCCGTCCCAGTCGCAATCCCTTCCGAATAACGAGACGGCGCCATCAGCTCCTGCAAGACGCTAGCCTTCGCCTCAGCCATCAATGTGCTCGCCACCACCATCGCTCCCGGCGAAAGCTCTTCGCTAATCAAAAGCATCGTATTGATCGTGCCTGCCTGGGGCGGAGCCCGATCAATGATCACCACCCCATTTTCCGACTGGTAATAGGACGCCGGATCGCCCGCCCGTCCCCCATTGCCACCCACGCCCGCAGTCGTCACCGCCACCACTTTCAATCCCTCGAAAAGCTCCACCGCGACCGCCGCGTTATTCACGTTCGCCGCAGTCCCGAGAGACGCGCTCTTCGAAAAATCGATGCCAGCCTTCCCCGCTATCCGCTTCTGATAGCGCTCTGGCTCCTTCACCGCGACATGACACAGATCCAAGCCCGTGTGCGCACGAGGCTCGCAAGACTGGTGATTGTAGAGCGTATCCAAATCCTCCCTCAGCCCCCCGTTCAATCGACAGGTCGACAGCACGCGATGCGGCGCCAAAAACTTCGCGAAAACGATCTTCTCCTCGCGATGCAATTCCACCGCTCCGTAATAGTCACCAATTATCATTTCTCAAATTTGTCTCCACCATGTTCCATTTTCAGCAACTCCGCGACCAAAGCGCCTAAACTCGATACCTCCGATTCCCCGCGCGGTCCCGCCACCTTCCAACAATAGCCGCCTTCCAAGCTCTCTATCCGTATTCGCAAACTGGATTCGCCACTATCGGATGCCACCTCGTAGCCTATTCGAGTCAAAGCCCGACGCGTCCAGATCGCCACCGAACCTTCCCCCTCCAAAGACACCCGAGCGCAAGCATGCCGATGCATTCGAAACGAGCCGTGCTCCACGTCCCAGTCCAACTCCGCCGAAGCAAACGTCCGCGCAATATCCCCCGCAAGCGCCAACTCCTCCGGCATCCCAGTCGTCAGAATCCCCTTCTCACCCAACAGCCAAAGCTTGTCCGCGCTCCTCAACGCCAGATCCAAGTCATGCGTCGACAGCAAAATACAAAGCCCCTCCCGTCTCGCCAAATCCCTCAAGGTCCGCATCAGCTCCACCCGTCGAGGCAAATCCAAAAACGCCGTCGGCTCGTCTAGCAGCATCACCCGCGTCTCTTGAGCCAAGGCCCGAGCGATCATGATCTTCTGACGCTCCCCGTCGCTCAATTCAGACACCTGCCGACTCGCCAGTTCGCGCGCCCCCACCGCGTCGAGAGCCCAGTCGATGCGCGCCCTATCCCGCTCGCCCAAACTCCCCGTCCAGCCCGTATGAGGGTGACGACCAAGGGCGACTACCGAATAACCGTCAAACATCCCCACCGGCAAACTATCCGTCAGCACCACGCTCACCGCCCGAGCCTTCTCCTTAGGCGACATCTCCGCAATCGACGTATCCAATATTCGAACACATCCCGAAAGTGGATCCTGCATACCGGACAAAGTGCGTATCAAAGTCGACTTCCCAACCCCATTGGGTCCAAGCAAACAAACGAACTCGCCGGGCTTCAGCTCCAGATCCAGCGCCCGCGCCACGCTGCGGGGAGTCGCTCCCTTTACTGGGTAGCCAACCTCCAGCTCGATCGCTGCCAGCGGAGACGCCTTCCTTTCCATCCCGACCTTCACCCAAATGCCTTTCGCAAATTTCGCTGGCGAATCAAGGCCACGATGATCACCGGAGCCCCTACCAATGCCGTTACCGCATTCAACGGCAATGCCCCGTCAAATCCCGGAGCCTTCGCCACCAAGTCCGCCGCCAAGGCAATTCCAGCTCCGCTCAAAAGCGACGCGGGAATCAATACCCTGTGTCGCGCCGTCTTAAACAAGTACCGACACAGATGCGGCGCCGCTATTCCCAAAAATCCAATCGGACCGCAAAAGCCCGTCACCGTCCCTGCCATCAAGGACGCCAAGCCTAAGGACATAATCCGAACCGCCTTCACTCGCGTCCCCAAGGACTCCGCATAGCGCTCGCCCATCAACATCGCGTCCAGCGGCTTGCACAAAAACAGCGACGCGCCCGCGCCCGCCAGAATACAAACGCCAAACACCCGCATGTGACTCCACGCCACATTCCCAAAGGTTCCGTAAGACCAGGCGAAAAACGACTGTATCCGCTCCGCCATACTGTAAAACATCAGAATGCTCACCACCGCCCCAACCGCGTAACTCAACATCAGTCCGAGAATCAGCAGAGACATCACATCCACCCGCTGGGCAAACGCGAGCACCACCGCCAGCACCACCGCTGCGCCACCCGTCGCCGCCAATACCACCAGCAAATGTCCGCCGATCTCCAAGCCCTGCGTCAAAGTCACGCCCGCCGGAGCCAATACCAAAAGCACGATCGCCACCCCCAAGCTCGCCCCGGAATTCACGCCCAGAACAAACGGATCCGCCAAAGGATTCCTGAATATCGTCTGCATCAGCAAACCGGATACAGCCAAGGCTCCGCCGGCCAACAAAGCCGTCATCGCCCGCGGAAGCCGAAAGTCCATCACGATCTGACGCATCACGCCCGAAACCGACTCGTCCCCCGTCAAAGCTCCCCAAACCTCGCCCACCGACAAAGTAGCCGAACCCAGACAAACATTCGCCACCAGCAGGCCAACCACTCCCGCTCCCAGAACAAGAAAGGTCCACCAAACACGCGAAACTCCAAAGAAATCCGTCATCAACTAAAAATATATACTCTAAAAACCTGTACTCATCTGTGTGATCTGTGGGCAAACAACCTACCTCAACCTCTCATAAAACACGAACTCATGTTCCGGCACCAGCTCCGGATGAAAAATCTTAATCAAGTCCGCCAACACCTCATCCGGATGCGACACCCCACGCTCGAAAATGTCGTTCCCACCATGCTCGTTCACCCGTACCGTATTATTGAATACATTTCCCTCGCGCAAAGCCCGGAAGCCCGCAAACCGCTCATCCGAGCCCAACAAATCGCGAACCGAATCGTAATGACTCGGATTGATCCAAACATCCGCCTCAGCCGCCTTCTGAAAAATCACCTCCAGATCCAGCGGCACGCTCCCTCGCGAATCCACCTCCGCCCATAGATATTCCGCTCCCGCATGATCCAGAGCCGTAGCCGTATAGCTCTGCCCGCCTGGCACATGCCACGTCCCGCCAAACGGAGCGCTCGCAAAAACCGTCGGTCGTTTCTCCGCCCCGCCCGCCAGCTCGACAAGAGCTTCGTACCGGTCCGCCACACGATCAAAAATCGCCTCGGCCTTCGCCTCAGTATCATCATCGTAAAACGCCGCCACAAACTTGATCCACTCCGTACGCGCCAGCGGATGCCGCTCCATGTATCCTGCCGTCACCACCACCGGCAGCCCGGCTCTCATCATCTGCGGATGCACGTCAAACGTCGGATTTCCCGTCGTACTGGTCAATATCAAGTCAGGCTCCATCATCAGCATCGACTCCACATCCATTCCCGTACCCGACTGGATCTCCTTCGCCGCCCCGCTCTCCACACGCTCATGCGCCTTCAAGTCATTCGCGTAGTCGAGGTACGCCACACCGATCAACGAATCATACAAGTCGAGATCGCGTATCGGCCCTAGAAATACAGTCGCCATGATCGCCAGCCGCTTGACCGGAGTGCGAATCACAGTCGCCCCCTCACTCGTCTCCGGCAAAGCCTCTCCCCGAGGAACGAGCGCGTAAACCTGCTCCCTGTCTCCAGCTCCTACCCAAGTGTTACGCACTGAGATCTCCTTGTGCGACTCAAAACGCTCAATCGAGAAATTCTGCGCATACCGAAGCTCCGCCGAACAAAACGAACCGACCAAAAATAAAATACCAATAACAAGAAAACGTACCATTATAAAAAGGTAGGGCTGGAGCTAGCTCTATGCCGCATTGCCAAAAGTCATCCAACAACGCCGCCAAGCAAAGCCCCGCCCTACACCATAAACTCTCTAGAACTTCAGCCGAACTCCCGTGTGCACGTTCGCTCCAGCCGTCTGATAACCCGCGATCTCTTCGTATTCATTATCGAATACATTCCCAACACGCAGCCAAAAAGAATACTGATCGCTCAACTCGTAGTTCGCAGCGAAATTAACCACCTCGAATCCCTCAAGCTTAACATTGTCAAACCGAGACCCGCTGTCGCTAAACTGACTGGAAACAAACTGCGCGTCCACATTAAGACCGAGCTTTCCATCAAGCCCCGTCCAATTCGCGCCAAGCGATCCCACGTTGCGAGGCACTCGCAGCGCTTCCACGCTGCCATTTTCCTCGGCATCGCTATACGTATAGGACGCCTTCAGACGCAGTGTGTCCGACACGAAATAGCGCACCGCATTTTCCACGCCCACGCTCTTGTACTCCTCCACGTTTTCATAAACCCCATTCCAGACGATTCGATCCGAAATGTCGTTTCCAAAAAGCGTCGAGGAAAAGGACAGCTTGCCATCCAACAAGCTCTTCTCGAAACCAAGATCCCAACCCTTGCCGGACTCTGGCTTCAAGTTCACGTTTCCATAACTCTCGTTGAAGAGCTGATAAAAAGTCGGGGCTTGAAACGAACTTCCAAACGATCCCCGGATCCGCGCATCCATTTCATCGATACGGTAACTAAATGTCGCGCGATACGTAAACTCCTCGCCGTAGGCGCTGTTATCGTCATAGCGGCCGCCAAGCGTCAAATCGAGCTGCTCATTCACGGCTACTACATTTTCCATGAAAACCGAAGTATCATCGCGGTTTCCGACATCGCTGAGATTTTCCTCAGTCTCATGCTCCAGCCCGGCTACGAAAGTCCAGCCCTCGCTCGCCTCAACCGTATTCACCCAGTCATACTTGTAACGCTTCCCAGATGCAAAATAGGGACTCCCATCTGAGTACGACGCCGTATCCACATCCGAATACGAAACACTCCCCGTGCTCACCCAATTGTCCTGCACGCGAAACTCACCGCCCACACGAGCAAAAAGCTGCTCCGTCGTCGCATAGTGATCTCCACCCGGTATTCCCCACACCCAAGCTGGATCGCCCGGATCAAACTCTGAGTAAGTGTCCAAATAGAGCGCCGACGCATAAACACGGCCACCTTCCTTAAACTCATATTGTACCGCCGAAGACAAAGTCGTGTTGTCGTAGCTATCGTCATCCGCCCAAGCAGACCCATAGTCAGGCGTCTGAGCTGAAAAGCCTTCACTCTCATGTATCATCCCGTCGACCGACCAGCTAAAACCATCCTGAGAACCGCTGTGCCCGAGTCCGTAGTCGTAAGTGTCATACGTTCCGTAGCCAAGAAACGCTCGACCCCCTTCCGCGGATTCCAGCCCTAGCGTATCGATAGCAATCACGCCCGCCAAAGCATCCGCTCCATACAGAGAGCTCTGCGGGCCACGCAAAATTTCCACACGAGAAGCCGACCCAGTGAAAAGGTTGCCGAGATTTATCATCGATCCATTCGAGGGATTGCTCACCTCTATGCCATTAATAAGGACCTTCGGGCGATTAGAGCTCAAACCGCGCGTTGTAATACCAAAGGAGCCACCAGGTCCTCCATTGTTTCTCATGTAGATCCCTGGGATCTCGCGCAAAGCGTCCACAAGAAAGACCTCCCCTCCATTCTGCAATTCGAAGGCGTCGAGCACGTCTACCGTGCTACCCACCTGCTGAACAGGGATCTCGAAGCGGTTCGCCGAGATCGAAAATGCGTCGAGTTCGTGGACCAGCTCATTCGTGCTCTCCTGAGATCGCGCAGGAGTCGCCAATAGGGCGAGGCCAAGACCAGCCAACGCAATACCGCGACTGGTGATTTTGAACGTGTATTCAGATTTATGATTCATTGTACGATGTCTAAAACGTCCCTCTTCAAGAAAGGGGCAGACATCGCACCGTCCACGGATTCGCTTCATCAGCCCCTTCGAATCCAAAATCCGAAGAAGCGAAGCGCCGCATACGCTGGTCTCTCTTTGCCTTCTTGTTCGAGCGACAAGTAATAAGCCTCCACGCAAACACGTTTTGGCTGGGCAAGATTCGCCATCAGCGGTCGGACTCCAAGTTTGCATCCACTCCTATAATCAGAAGCGAAAACCTCACCCTACTCCGCTTACGCGAAGCTCGAGACTTTACCAGTTTTCTCGAGCGGGCTTGTGACTTGTTACCGTAGCGCGACTGTCGCCGGTTCTCACGGCGTTTCCTGTCAGCGAATCAGTTAGGTGTGATAAAAAGAACACCTGCGATAAGTCCCAGCGAAACACACTTGGCAAGCCAATTACAACAAACCCCAAGAACCTAAAAACCCCTAATCCCCACCATCTCCAAAACTAATCCCCAACCCCAAAATCCTACTCCATCTCTCCAAACCAATCCAACAACCCGACTTCGCTATAGCGAAGTTCCTCCACCGGCCTGATTTTCGTGGCCAAAAAATCTCCCAACCAACCCCACAACCCAACCACACAACCCAATCCCCGCACCCCCATCACCTTCGTGACTCTTCACGTCTCTTGTTAGTTCACTATCGTTCCTCTTGTCGCTACGTTCGGAAGTGCCCAAAAACCCGCCCTAAAAAAATCCTGCTCGCCGCAAAGCGGCGATCCTGCCCGCGCAGCGGATCCCTGTTAAAATCCACCACAACCATCTCCCCCACAACCCAATCTCTTCGTGACTCTCCATGCCTCTTCGTGGCCAAAACAAAACAACCCAATCCCCGCAACCCCATCACCTTCGTGACTCTTCACGTCTCTTGTTTGTTCGCTATCGTTCCTCTTGTCGCTACGTTCGGAAGTGCCCAAAAACCCACCCTAAAAAAATCCTGCTCGCCGCAAAGCGGCGATCCTGCCCGCGCAGCGGATCCCTGTTAAAATCCACCACAACCAATTCCCCCACAACCCAATCTCTTCGTGACTCTCCATGCCTCTTCGTGGCCAAAACAAAACAACCCAATCCCCCAACCCATTCGTGATCATTCGAGCAATTCGTGGGTAAAAAAAACAACCCAATCATCCAAACAAACCCACCATTCCCCAAACACCCGCCAGCAACGCCAGCCCCTTTACATACGCCACCCCCATCAAACGCGTCGCCTCCCTCACATCCTCCAGCCCCGGCTGCCGCGCCCCCGCATTCATCTCCGCCGTCTGCACAAGCTTCCCCTTCTCGTACATCCGACCCCCGATCACCACTCCCAGCCTGCTCGCCATCGCAGCCTCCGGCCAGCCCGCGTTAAAACTCGGATGCAGCGCCGCATCCCCCTTCAATCTCCGCCAACGCCCCACCTTCGACACCTCCAAAATTAGCAAGCAACACAGCCGCGCCGGCACGAAATTCAACCCATCGTCAATCCGCGCCGACACCTTCCCCAACAGCTCGAAACGCTCCGTGCGATGCCCCACCATCGCATCCATCGTATTCGACACCCGAAAAACCAAAGCCCCAACCGGACCCAAAAACGCAGCCCAAAACAACGGAGCCACCACCGCGTCATTCAGATTCTCCGCCCCGCTCTCGATCGCCGCCCGACACACGTCATCCGCCTCCATCCTATCCGTATCCCGCCCCACGATCCAAGAAACCCGCCGCCTTCCCTCCGACAAACTCGTCTCCAGCCCCGTCTTCACCGCCAACACATGCTTCACCAAATCCCGATACGCCACGCATTGAAAAACCACCAGCGCGTCCAAGCCCAGCTTAGCCCAATGCCCAATCAGCCCCAGCCCCCAAGCCAAGCCCGCATAAGCCGCCAAGCAAACTCCAATCACTCCCAGCCAAAGTATCAGCCCCGCGAATACGCTCCGTCCCAGCGACGCCACCAATACCCTCTCGCCCTGCACCGCCAGCCAGCCGACAAACCGCACCAAATGCGGCATCCGTCTCGGATCCCCAAATACGAAATCGAGCGCCACCCCGATCCCCACAGCTATCGCGAAATCTAAAATCACCCCGCCAATCTGCTATCTCCCTACCCCAAGTCCAGCAAATGCCCCTCCCACTCCCTTTCCCAACTTACCACTCACTACTCACCAACTCATCACCTAAGTCCGCCGAAGCCTCGGCGTAGGTGGATCCCAACCCAATCCATTAAACGTTTACACACAAAGAAGTGTCCAATCCCCTATCCCCCACAGACCCTGTCCACCTCCCGTGCTCATCGTCCTCCGAGATTGAAAAAACCACCATCCAAGCTTCACTCTCTCAAAGCCAGTAAACACAAACCCGACACCCAACCCGACCGCCCAGTCCAATCACACAAGCTAATCATCTTCGCGCCTCTTAGTGGCCAAAAAAAACCAACCCAATCACCTCAAAGCGAAGCGCAGATCCTGAGAACGCCGAGGGGCACCCAAAAGAAAAAATCCTGCTCGCCCGAGGCGATCCTGCCCGCGCAGCCGCTCCCTGTTAAAATCCGCCACACCCCCAATTTCTTCGTGACTCTTCGTGGCCAACAACCACCAGCTCATCACACCACTCAACCACAAAACCTAACGGCGCAGCCACCTACTAGGCGCAGCCTACCTGACAATTTTCCACATAACTCAGAACCTCACCTCGACTCCCCCCAAACCCGATCTCTTCGTGACTTTTCGCGCCTGATTAGCTCTGGGGCTCATGACACCCTCAACTCCGCAAGTAGCCCAAAACGAATCCCCCCTCCAGTACCCAACATTCCCAACTCATACTTCATACTTCATATTTCATACTTTCATATTCCATACTTTCCAAAACACATGACTAAACCAACCCCCATCAACATCCTAAGACTCGCATTCGCATGTGCCATCGCACTGCTCGCGTCCATCAACGCTCACGCCCTCGGCGACCCCGCATACATCGCCCATTCCGCCAAGGCCGGTGACCTCCCCCTCGCTGAAGACGGCAAGCTCATCGCCCTCTACGTCGACCCCGACGACGACTGGGGCGTCGTCCGCGCCGTCACCGACCTCCAGACAGACTTCCAACGCGTCACCGGCAAAAAGCCAAAAATCGCCCACACTCGCAAAGCCCTCGGAAAAACCGCCGTCATCGCCGGCACCATCGGCCAGTCCGCCCTCATCGACCAGCTCATAGCCGACGGCAAGATCAACGTATCCGCCATCCAAGACAAATGGGAAGGCTACCACATCCAAGTCGTCGACAAGCCCGCCAAAGGCATTAAGCAAGCCCTCGTCATCGCCGGTAGCGACCGACGCGGCGCCATCTTCGGCATCTACGACCTCTCCGAGCAAATCGGCGTCTCCCCCTGGCACTGGTGGGCCGACGTCCCCACCAAAACCTCCGACTCCCTCTACGCCGCCGCCGACACCCACATCCAAGACGCCCCCAGCGTCCAGTACCGCGGCATCTTCCTCAACGACGAAGCCCCCGCCCTCTCCGGCTTCGTACACGAAAAATACGGAAACTTTCCCCACGAATTCTACGTCAACGTATTCGAACTCCTCCTACGCCTAAAGTCCAACTTCCTCTGGCCCGCCATGTGGAACAACGCCTTCGCAGACGACGACGAGCAAAACATGATCCTCGCCCACAAGTACGGCATCGTCATGTCCACCTCCCACCACGAGCCCATGATGCGCGCCGACAAGGAATGGGACCGCTACGGCGAAGGCCCATGGGACTACGCCCGAAACCCCGACCGCCTCGACGCCTTCTGGAAAGACGGAGCCACCCGCAATAAACCCTACGACTCCATCTACACCATGGGCATGCGCGGCCAAGCCGACACCCCCATGTCCGAAACCGAAGACACCGAGCTCCTCGAAAAAATCGTCGACGCCCAACGCAAGATCCTCACCGAAGTCTTCGACGACCGCGACATCACCGAAGTCCCCCAAGTCTGGGCCCTCTATAAAGAAGTCCAAGGCTACTACGAAAGCGGCATGCGCGTCCCAGACGACGTCATCCTCCTCTGGTGCGACGACAATTGGGGCAACATCCGCCGCCTCCCCACCCCCGAAGAACGCAAGCGCGTCGGCGGAGCAGGCGTGTACTACCATTTCGACTACGTCGGCGGCCCACGCTCCTACCGCTGGACCAACGTCATCCAGCTCGCCAAAATCTGGGAGCAGATGAACCTCGCCCACACCTACGACGCCAACAAGATCTGGCTCACCAACGTCGGCGACCTCAAGCCCCAAGAATACCCCATCACCTACTTCCTCGACCTCGCCTGGGACATCGAAGACTGGCCCAAAGAACGCATCCCCGAGTACGCCAACCTCTTCGCCGAAAGCGCCTTCGGCCCCGAACACTCCGCCGAAATCGCCGAGCTCCTCACCGGCTACACTCGCCACAACGGCCGCCGCAAGCCCGAGCTCCAAGACGCCAACACCTATAGCCTCCTAAACTACGCAGAAGCAGAACACGTCGAAGCAGAACTCGCCGCCTACGTCGCCAAAGCCGAGGCCCTCTACGCCACCATGCCGGAAGCCGCCAAGTCCGCCTTCTACCAGCTCGTCTACTACCCCGTCAAAGCCTCCGCCGCCATCACCCAGATGTACATCGCCCAGGCCAAGAACCACCTCTACGCCCAGCAAGGCCGCGCCACCACTAACAAGCTCGCAGCCAAGACCGAAGCCTACTTCGACCTAAACAAAGAACTGCAAGACCTCTACCACGGCGACGCCACCCACGGCAAATGGCCACACATGATGTCGCAACCAAGAATTGGATACACCCACTGGAACAATCCCCCCGCCGACTTCATGCCGCCCATCATGACCAACCGCCCGCCCGCCGTCGCCGACATGGGAGTCGCCGTCGAAGGCATGACAGCCGCCTGGCCCGCCGAAGGCAACAGCTACGCCCTCCCCGCCTTCAACCGCTACGGCCAAACCCAGCGCTACATCGAAATCTTCAACCGCGGCACCGTCCCCTTCGACTTCACCGCAGCCACCACCGAACCCTGGGTCAAACTCACCGCCACCGCCGGCACCATCGAAACCCAACAACGCCTCCACGTATCCATAGACTGGAGCCAACTCCCCGCCGGCACCGCCACCGCCAACATCAACGTACGCGGCACCGGCTGGGGCGGAGCCCGCATCGCCGTCACCGCCCACAACCATACCACCGCCGAACTCAAAGGCTACATCGAAGGCGACGGCTACGTCTCCATCGACGCCGCCGACTTCAGCAACAAGCGCGACGCCGACGGCCTCTCCTGGCAAGAAATCCCCGAGCTCGGCCGCACCGCCAGCTCCATCTCCACCTTCCCCGTAAACGACCACTCCTACGAAGATCCCGCCGAGGCCCCCTACGTCGAGTACGACCTCACCCTCTTCACCACCGGAGAAATCAGCATCGAAACCCTCTGGGCCCCCACCTGGCCCATATCTCCCGATCGCGGACTCCGCTTCGCCATCGCTCTCGACGACGAAGCCCCCCAAGTCGTCGACCTTCAAGCCGACCGAGCCCACAACCTCTGGCAGGAATCCGTCCGCAACGGCGTACGCCCCGCTACCACCACTCACACCGTAGACGCCCCCGGACACCACACCCTGCGCATCTACCGTATTGATCCTGCCACTACACTGCAGAAAATCATAGTCAACACCGGCGGCCTCAAGCCCAGCTACCTAGGTCCTCCAGAAAGCCTCCACGACTCCGACCTCCATTAGGAGCCCAACCCAGTCTACCAACAAAACCGAAGCGAGCCCCCCAGCTCGCTTCGTTCATTTCCACCACACACCATATCCAATCCCAGATTCCAAATCCATCGCCCCCATCTCTTCTCCCCAATTCACCATTCACTACTCACTACTCACTACTCACTACTTACCATTCACTACTCACTATTTCACCCCCATATCCCTCAACCTCTTCCTGACTCATCGCGCCTTTTCGTGGCCAAATCAAACCCGCCATCTTACCACAAAAGCCTAACGGCACAGCCATCTACCCCGCGCCGCCTTACCTCCGCCAAACTCGTCTCCAGCCCCGTCTTCGCCGCCAGCACATGCTTCACCAATTCCCGATACGCCACACATTGAAAAACCACCAACGCGTCCAAGCCCAGCCTAGCCCAAGGTCCATTCCACGCTCTCGCTACGAACTGAAATAAGGGAATAGGAAATCATAGCCGCCCGCACAGGCGGTCTCCGACCTTCTTCGAAAGCAAGTCCGGCACGTATTTGAAATCCTGATATCAGATAGCGAGTTGAGGATCGCAAAATCCACGCACATCTCCGTCCATTTTCGGCAGCGATCCCAAAGCCAACCGCGCTTCCATCGTTCCTAATATAGCTTCAAAAAGCAAGTATCCAAGAATCCAGACAACGAGTTCTTTCACTTCTCACTTGCCCAAACCCTCGTAGCAGAAGTGCGCCAAAAAGAAGCCATCGAACACCTCGAACCCTGCATCAAGACCAAGCTCGACTGGATGATGGCCGAAACCCTCAAAGCCAGGCCTCGGCTCGCCCTCACTCAGCCTATTCAAATCCGTTTGCGCGACGCCTAAAGCTCGGCCGACTCCAACTGCGCCTACGAAAGCGACTGCTCGAATCTCGCCCCAATTATCCCACTATATTCTGCCGCTACTGAAACGCTAGAGAGCCGCTGAATCACGCTTTAAACAACCTACGCATTACGATCAAAAACACCCTATTTGTTACAAATCAGCGCGCATTTCGTTACATTCAAGCTCCAGGATTTAGTGATCCTTGACTAGGGAAAATACATAAGCACCTAAAGGTCGTTTTTACACATTCCTGTAGCCTCAATTTCCCTTTCCTAAAAGCTATGAACATCTCTTTTACCAAGAAACTAGCTGCCGCCCTTTCCTTGGGCTTGCTTTCCCAAAGCGCCAGTCTCTACGCAGACGGTTCCCTCACCGGTCGCGTCATCGATGTAGACACCGGCGTCTACCTCGATGGCGTGCTGGTCAAGCATCAAGCCTCTGGTAAGTCAGCCGTAACGCAAAGAGGAGGCACCTACGCTCTCGATGCCCTGCCAGAAGGGGAACAGGAAGTCGTGTTCAGCTACCTAGGTTTTGAGAACGAAACTCAAACGATCAACATCGCCGATGGCTCCAACAAGCTCGACGTTCAGCTCGCCCAGGAATACTTCCAACTCGATGAGATCGTCGTTCGCGCCAACGTTATCGGCCAAGCCCGCGCCCTTAACTTCCAGAAAAGCAGCGACGCCTTCGTCAACGCCGTATCCGCCGACGCCATTGGCCAATTCCCTGACCAAAACGCGGCCGAAGCCCTTTCCCGCCTTCCCGGCGTCTCAGTGGAACGCGACCAAGGCGAAGGCCGCTTCGTAGTCATACGCGGCATCGACCCGAACCTAAACTCCGTCTCCGTCGACGGCATCAAGCTAGCCTCCCCCAGCACCGGCTCAAGAGCTACCCTTCTGGACACCATCCCATCCGACAACCTTCAGCAGCTCGAGGTATTCAAGACCGCCCTACCCAGCCACCCCGGCGATTCCGTAGGCGGCTACATCAACATAAAAACCCCCAGCGCTTACGACCAGAAAGGCACCACCGCCCGAGCGTCCTTGCAAAGCAACTACAGCGACCTCGTCGGCGAGTGGACAGGCAAGTTCAGCGGCGTCTACGGCAGCACGTTGAACGACGGTAAAGTCGGATTCCTCGTCAGCTTTTCCCAAGAAGAAAGAGAATTCGGTTCAGACAACAACGAGTCAGACCCATTCGTCGAAGAAGAGGGAGAAGACGATTCCAGCGGCCTCGTCTCCGAAGCGATCGAACTGCGCGAATACGACATCCTCCGCACACGTACCGGCCTCTCCGCCAACCTCGAGTTCAAGCCAACTGAAAACAGCTACTACTTCGCACGCACGAGCTGGAACCGCTACAAGGACACCGAAACCCGCAACGCAGGCGTCATCGAGCCAGACGGTTTCACCGCGATTACCCCGAACTCTTTCGTAGGCCTGGACAGCGAACTCGTCCGCGAGTTCAAGGATCGCTCTGAGGAAATGGGCATCGAAACCTACTCCTTCGGCGGCGAAAACCGCCTCGGCAACACCAGTATCGACTACACACTCGCCTTCTCTGTCGCAGAAGAAGAAACGCCTTACGACTTCGAAGCAGTCTACGAATACGAAGACGGCGTCGATATCCAGTTCACGGATACAGACAAAAACGTCCTAGGCTTATCCGAAATAGGCGGCACCGGCATCTATGATCCAGCCGGCTACGAGTTCGATAGTATAGTAACCTCCAACCAACTCGTAGAGGAAGAAGACGTTTCAGGAACCTTCAATGTCACTCACATCTTCTCTAACTCCGCGCTCAAGGAAATCAAATGGGGCGGACTCGCTCGCGAAAAGGAAAAGTCCAGCGACCTCGACGAGTACGAAAACGACGAGAATCCTGAAATCGTGGATACGCTCGCCAACTTCACCCTGACTAATAGCAGAGATCCTTTCGGCTTCGGACTCCCACTCACTTCCCGCGATATCTCAACCTACTTCCAGGCAAACGAAGACGCATTCGCCATGGAGCTCGCCGAAGACGCCTCCGCCCTCGAAGACTTCGTCTCAAACGAAGACGTCACCGCCGCGTACATCCAAGCTAAGTTCCGCTTCGATGACTGGGAGCTCATCGGTGGCGCCCGCTACGAAGACACCAAATTCTCCACCTCCGGCTTCTCCTATAACGACGACACCGAGGAGATCACGCCAACCTCCGGCTCCAATAGCTACTCGAACTTCCTCCCCGGCATCCACGCCCGCTACAGCCCAAGCGACAGGACCATCGTCCGCCTCTCTTGGAACAACACCCTCTCGCGCCCGAACTTCGAGCAAACAATCCCCTTCGCAGAAATCGAGGGTGACGAAGTCTCCGTGGGCAACCCCTTGCTAGACCCGCTCGAGTCCACCAACTTCGACGCCTCCATCGAGCACTACCTAGACAACCTCGGCATCATCTCCGCCGCGGTTTTCCACAAGAAAGTCGAAAACTTCATCTACGAGCAGACCCTCTTCCAAGACTTTGGCGACATCGAAGACGCCGAGGTCACCACCTTCCTCAATGGCGAGGACGGCACCATCACCGGCCTCGAGCTCGCCTTCCAGCGTCAGCTCACCTTCCTGCCTGCGCCTTTCGACGGATTTGGCCTCTACACCAACCTCACCTTGGTTGACGGCAAGGCCACCGTCGCGCCCGCCGAAGAAGGCGAGCCTTCCCGCGACCTCCCCTTCGTGAAGCAGTCGGAAATGGTCGGCAACATCGCCCTCACCTACGAGAAGGAAAAGCTCTTCATCCGTCTCGCCGCTTCCTGGAGAGACGAGTACCTCGACGAAATCGGCGCCGAACCAAGCGAAGACCGCTACATCCAAGACCACACGCAAGTCGATCTCACCACCAACTACCAGATCACTCCCCAAATCTCCGTGTTCGCCAACTGGCTCAACATCACCAACGAGCCCTTGCTCGCCCAATGGGGCGAAACGAACCGCCTCTCCCAATTCGAGGAATACGGCTGGAGCGCCAACACCGGCATCCGCTGGTCCTACTAACCTAAACAAAAAAAACTGATTTTTTTGAAACCCGTCCGAGTCACGCAAGTACTCGGAACCGAACACGATTTTTAGATTAATGAACTATAACAACGTAATTGCTTTTTCCCTACTCGCATCAATGCCGCTATTCGCTTCCGCCGAAAGCGGCCCGAAATCAGCCGTCGTGAAGGAAGTCTTCTTCACCACCGACCAATCACGCGAGAACATAGACTCCCCCGCCAGCTGGCACGGCCCTAACGGCGAGCACCTCCTCTTTGCCACCAGCAAAGCCGGCCACTCCGTCAACGTCTTCGACGCCGTCAACGGAGCCATGATCCGCCGCATCGGAGGTCAAGGCGCCGAGCTCGGCCAGTTCGACCGCCCCAACGGCGTATCCGTCATCGACGACCTCATGCTCGTCGTCGAACGCGACAACCGCCGCGTGCAGGTCCTCAGCATCCCGGAATTCCAACCCCTCGCCAGCTTCGGCGAAAGCGAGCTCGTCAAGCCCTACGGACTCTACGTCGAGCCCCTCGCCCACGGCGAATACCACGTCTACGTGACCGACAGCTACGAATCCGCCGCCGAAGACATCCCAGCCGACCAAGACCTAAACCTCCGCGTGCGCCGCTACCTCCTCGAAGTAGAAGGCGCCACCGCCGACGGCGAGCTCGACCACACCTTCGGCGACACCACCGGAGACGGCCGCCTCTACGTCGTGGAATCCATTTTCGGCGACAAGGTCCATAACCACATGCTCGTCGCCGACGAACTCGAAGACGACGCCCACGGACGCCAAGTCAAAGTCTATGACTACGAAGGCAACTTCACCGGCAAGACCTTCGGCCAAGGCATCTTCCAATTCCAAGTCGAAGGCATCGCCCTTTACCAGACCTCCGAAACCAGCGGCTACTGGTTCGTCACCGACCAAGGAAAGATCAACAACTACTACCACATCTTCGACCGCGAAAGCTTCAAGCACCTCGGCACCCTAGAAGGCGAACGCACCCTCAACACCGACGGCATCTGGATCAGCCAGACCCCCATGCCCCGCTTCCCCTACGGAGCCCTCTACACCTGCGACAACGACAAGGCCATCTCCGCCTTCGACCTCGCCGAAGTCTTCCAAGCCCTCAGCCTCAAGCCCTAAGCCCCACCAACAACACCCATTTCCAAACCAAAGGCGCCCCATCCCAGGGCGCCTTTTCTGTGGCTGCACCCAACCCATCCATTCATTCTTCAAGCCAACAAGAGACTTCATCCCAGACTGTAGAGCGCCGAGCCGACAACCAAACCGCACACGCTAGCATTCAAAAACACCCGCTCGCCGAAGGCGATCCCACCTCACGGCGTAGCCATAGCAAAGACGGATGCCCGCGCAGCGGATCCCTGTTAATTCATCACCCACCTCCCCTGATCTCCGCTCACTCATCCTCGTCCTCCGACATCAAGGTATCCATAGGACTAGCCACCCCATCTTCGTAGGTCTTCATCAGATGAAGATAAACCTGAGTCGTCTTGATATCCTTGTGCCCCATCAACTCCTGCAAAGTTCGCAAATTAATCCCCGAGTCCAGCAAGTGAGTGGCGAAACTATGCCTCAGCGCATGCGAGCTCACCCGCTTCTGAATCTCCGCCTTCGACGCCGCGCGCGAGATGGCAGCCTGATAAGACCGAGGCAAGACATGGTGCCGCCTCAAAACATCGCTACGCGGATCGACGCCCAGCTCCCGACTCGGCCAAACCCAAAACCACTTCCAGTCAGTGCCCGCCTTCGAAAACTTCCTCTCCAGCGCTTCAGGCAAATAGACGCCAGCCACCTCGTCCGACCTGTCCTTCTCGAAAACCTCCCGAGCAGAGGCCAACTGCTGCTCCAGCTCCTTCGCCAACTTCTTCGGAAGCGGCAAAGCGCGATCCTTGTTGCCCTTTCCCCCAACCACCAAAACCTTGCCCAACTCAAAGTCCAAGTCCTTGACCCGCAGGCGACACAACTCCGAAACCCGAAGCCCCGTTCCATACTGCAGCTTCGCCATCAATAAGCGATTCCCCTTCATCTCCCCCAGCAACCGCCTCATCTCTCCCTTGCCCAAAACGGTCGGCAAGTTCGTCTTCGACTTCGCGCGCAAGTAGTCGCTGAAATCCCCCAGCTCCACCCGAAACACCTGCTTGTATAAAAACACTACCGCATTCAAAGCCTGCCGCTGCGACGAAGCGCTCACCCTCCTCTCCAACGCCAGGTAGTCCAAGAAACGCCTCACATCCAGACGCCCAAATTCCCTCAAAGCGTTCGAACCCAAAAACACGGCGAAAGCACGAATCCATTGCAGGTAAGAAACCTCCGTCGAATAGCTGTACTTCCGCCGACGCAGCTCGCACAAAAACTCCTCCAGCCAAACCTCTCCTTCGCCCGAGACATGCTCAGCCGACACGGACTCGCTCGGAATCTCTTTCGCCACTACCTCAGCATGTAGCACCGCCTCCCGAAAAAACCAACGCAACGCGTTCATCCAACCCACCAGATGATTCTTCGCCGGACGCTTCTCCCGCTTCACCTTCGCGAAAAACGCATTCGCGCTCTCCTTCGTCACTTCGCAGCGAGCTCGCTTACAAAAGCTCAAAAACCAGTTGATCGTTATCCGGAAACTCTTGCGAACGTCCTCCGGCAGATCAGCCCCCTCCAAAACCACAGCCCAATCCCGAAACATCACCCGAGTGTTCATTCCAATCCGATCCTCCGGGCGACTCCCGCCAGTCGATTCCTCCCCCTCGCGTCCACCCTCCTTCCCATAATTGTCGCCACCCTCCTCGACCACCCAATCTCTATGCTCCAATACAGGAAAAACAACAAAGTCCTCCAGATCACCTTCATCCGAATCGCACATTCAAACACGCTAGTAGACTCTAAGTATTCTATGCAACTTTCCTCTAGCGCAAAACCGTATTTTTCTTGAGAAAACCGTCAGAAAACTCCAATTTCACTAGAGATCCCTCCCGAAAATTCAGAAAGGTAAAACGTTCGCTTTTGCTCCAGAAATCCAACTCCGAACAAGTTTCGCATTTTGTCCCTTAGAAAAAAACCGCAAGCCTCTTCGCTCCTCCCCCAAGAACCTCAATTGCAATGACTAACAAAACCAATTCCCCCAAGAGCCCAAAACAGCCTCCAGAGCAAAAGTCACGTTTTTCACACCTTTAAACCCAAAATCAAGAGATACAACCCAGACAAAAAGCGAAACTGAGTTTCACGTATTAACACTGTTAGGCGAGAAAATGGACGATAAAAAATACGAACTATTCGAAAGATGGGTGTTAGCGCCATTCGAAGCACTCCGATCTCTACCAAACGGCGACGGAGCATTCGCCGTGATGTCTATGACATTTGGACTTTATGAACGGTACCTCATTTCTAGCCTCAAAACTAGAGGCGAACCTGCGAACGACGATACTAGATGGAAAGAAGCCTCCGCAGATCTTGGCGGAAAAGTATCTCCAGACGACTTCAAAAGCTTCTGGGAAATGTATCGAGTTGGAATGCAGCATTGCTTCCATCCTAAGCAATTTACGAAAGGAAAAGATAAGACAAAGTGGGGATGGGACATTTCAGAGGAGCCTGGCTTCGAAAAATATCCCCAAATATTAAAGAAAGGAGACGATAGATTTGTGATCACTATCAATCCTTGGGCTTTCGCCAAACACGTGATCGATCGATGGAAAGAGCATCCAGAGTTGTTCAACGAGATAGATACGATGAAATCTGGTAAGATTCGTGTATCAAACAAGACAGAGTTCCCAAACCATGGTTACACCACTTCCAGTGAGTCGTACTGTACCTATAAGAGGGATCCGAATATTCCTGATTCTACAGGACACTTCCAACAATGAGAATCAAGCCTAACCAGGCAGCTCATACAACTCCGGCCATCGCTCCGCGATGACCTCCGCGTATGGCTTTGACGTTGGGTAGAAAAAATGGATACAGATCAAATCTCAAAATTACCCGAAGGTTGGTACACAGCTACTGACGAAGAAGCGGAACGCCTCCACCGTGAACTTCAGAAAGAACTGCACTCCGAGCATCTTCTAAAAGGCGTTCCAGTTGAGGTCGTAGCTCACAGAGATGGAGCCACTGACGACATTCTCTGCCAGCATAAAGAAAAAGAAGAAAGATTCACAGTCATCCACCTAAGTTGGAGCATGAAAGAAGAAGTAAGTAAGGATTTTCCGATGATAGAAGTAGACGGAAGCTTCGATGATTTCCTAGCTTACGAAGAAAGGTTCTGCAGATGAAAGAATTACCCAACCAGGCGGTCGATACAACTCGGGCCAAGCGCCCGAGTTGTGGATGCAGCAAGGGCGTATCTTGCCCTACTCTTTCTCCACGTTCAACCTAGGCCCTCGCGTATCACCTTCACGTTGGCAGAAACAAAATGACCAAAGAGTTCACAGACACCAAAGAGACGATCTACGACTTTTATGATTTGATCGAAGTCGAGTGTCCCGACTGTGGTTCGCATGCAATAGTTAGGAACGTCTCAGACAAAAGCGGGATGTTTTCTCCACGACGATTCTCATGCAAAAAATGTGGGAAGCAAAAAGAATGGAACGAGCAAGGTCTAGGAAGCATAACAGACGAAGACCCATACTTTGGATACAAACTTTGGTTTTTGGCTAGTTCCTGCGGTCATACACTTTATGCACTAAACGAGAAGCATCTGGATTTTCTGCGTTCATACGTTGAGGCGACCCAAAGAAAAAGACCAAGAAAAGAGAACGAAAGTGAAATCCGGAATGGAACGTTAGCCAGCAGGTTTCCAGCATGGATGAAATCTGCGAAGAATCGAGAAGAGGTTCTCAGGTCGATTGAGAAGCTAAAACATAAAAAAGGTTGTGCCAACCAGTCAGCCCATACAACTCCGGCCAGCGCTCCGCGCTGACCTACGCGTATGGCTTTCACGTTGGACAAAGAAAAATGATACCCGACTACTGGAAAGAATTCATCGAAGCCAACGGACTCATCCACGCTGAGGTCGAGATACCCGAGACCCGAGACCTATCGAAAGTCGGAGCTGAGTTCCAAATTATGAGCCCTGAAGATTCCGAAGAAGAATCAAAAGACTTCTACCCAGGATTAGTTGTAAGAAAAGATGGTTACGTTCCAGTGGGGAGTTGCTCACTCGGTAGTGGAGACCCATATTTCATCAACGAAAAAGAAGGAAAGAATGGAGCACTGTATCGAATCTACCATGACTCTGTCTTCGATGAGAACTACGACAAGGAAGAAGCAATAGATTTGGTTATGAAAAACTACGAAGATATCGTAAAAGAATAGGTCCAACCAGGCAGCTCACACAATGTCGGCAAACGCTCGCCTCTTTTGTAACGACCCCATGAAAACCAACCTCTACAGAAATGGAACCTCAACCGAAGCCGACATCGTGTGGCTTTGACGTTCTACAGAAAAATGGAAATCAGGTTGAGGAACGAAAACTCCTGCATTGCTGAGAAACGAAGAAGAGAACAAAACCGATGAAAACTTCGACGTTCTGCTATCTATCTACTCCGACCTTAAAAATGATCCTGCACTGAAGATGATGCGCACTGGGAAAAGTGGACACGAGATTCTCAACTAAGGAGAATCGAAAAATGAGGAAACCCCGCTACAGCGAAGAGTTCAAGAAGGAAGCCGCTAGGCTGATAATTATCGACGGGATGAGCGTCTCGGACGTATCTAAGAAGCTGGGTGCCAGCCCTGCTCAGCTCTACAAGTGGCGCGACGCCCACCTCGAAAGCCATTCGCAGGAAGCTGCAGCTTTGGGGCAAGCCAGCCCCAAGGAGATGGCCGCCGAGCTGGACAGCCTGCGCAAGCAGTTGCGCAAGGCTGAGCGGGTGAACGAGATTCTAAAAAAAACGGTGAGCTACTTTTCCAAGGACGAGATATGAAGTTCGAGTTCATTGGAAAGCACCGAAGCCTCTACGATGTGGTCGAGATGTGCGAGACCCTTGGCGTATCCACAAGCGGCTACTATCGCCGGGAGAGATCCGAACCTAGCTTTCGCCAGAGCGAAGACGAGTCGCTCAAGGAGAAGATCCTCGAGGTGCACGATCAGGCTGTTGGGGACTACGGGCACCGCCCAGTCCATCGACATTTGCTCGAAGACGGGGTCAACTGCGGGCGGGACCGAACGCTTCGACTGATGAACGAACTGCAGATATCCGGCAGGCAATCGAAGGGATACAAGCCCCAGGGCACAGACAGCGCCCACGACTTCGGCTACAGCCCCAACCTGCTCAAGGCGCTTGGCCAAACCCGTCGCTGCGACGAGGCCTGGGTGGCGGACACCACTTATCTTCGGGTGGGCCTACAGTGGATGTATCTAGCTACCGTAATGGACCTGCATAGTCGCCGCATCCTGGGGTGGAGCGTTTCCCCGAGCAACGACACCGCATTGATCCTTGAAGCTCTCAAAGCGGCCGTAGCGACACGCGGCTCCAAGGCGTCCGGAATAATCCATCACAGCGATCGCGGCAGCACGTACGCTAGCTACGCCTACCAGAACTATCTCTTCGCTCTGGACATGAACTCGAGCATGAGCGCGAAGGGGAACTGCTACGACAATGCGGCTAAGGAGTCCTTCTACGGCCGCTTCAAGAGCGGCAGCGTCCGCGAGCGTATCTTCCTGGACGAGGCCGAGCTAAGACGGCATGTATTCCTCTATATCGAAATGTTCTATAACCGCTTCAGGAAGCATTCATCGATTGGATACAAGAACCCGATCCAATTCGAGCGAGATTTTTTTGCCCCCCATGGGGGGCAAAGCAAGGAAAGATACCTTTACCAGGATCAAACAAACTGATAGATCCACCAACATACCAAACCAAAACCCAACTAACATACCTAACAAATAAGAATCCTGTGTCCCAGTAAATCAGGGCGCTTCAAGAAGCTATGATCCCCACGACGGAAAAAATAGATCTCCTGCATTGAAGAAGAAGTCACGTTCGACAAGATCGACAAGGAATCCCAACCCCGAACCGACCGAAACAAAAGGAAGAAAAAGATGATCAGCACGACGGAATCAGAATTGCTCGAATTCGCGTATCAGACTTTTTCCTACAGAAAAGAAAAGATTGGTAGAACCAGGCGGTCCATACAACTCGGGCCAAGCGCCCGAGTTGTGGCAGCAGCAAGGACATGTCTTCACAACTTCAAGCACGACGGTTTCCTGAGCCCTCGCGTATGACCTTCACGTTCGAAGAAAATATGAATTGGACCAACGGCGATTTCACCATTTCCACTGACAAAAGCCGTCTAGATTTAGACGTAATCCACGGCTTTCTTCAGACCTCGTACTGGGGAGCCGAAAGAACAAGAAGAGAAATCGAAAAGACTATCGAGAACTCGATTTGCTTCGGTCTTTTCTACAAGGAGCGCCAGATCGGTTTCGCTCGGTTAGTCACGGACGAAGTAGTAATCTCTTGGCTTGGCGATGTATTCGTAATTCCCGACTTTCAGAATAAAGGATTGGGGAAGTGGCTGATGGAATGCGTGACATCTCACCCTATCACGAAGCGAACAAAATGTCTCCTGGGCACGAAGGACGCACACGGGCTGTACGAAAAGTACGGATGGAACAGAAAAGAAATGATGTCTCGTCCAGAGGAAGAAAAAGAAGATTCGAACCAGTCAGCCCATACAACTCCGGCCAGCGCTCCGCGCTGACCTACGCGTATGGCTTTCACGATATGCAAAGAATGAAAACGATATCTCTACTATTCATCTTTCTCAGTGCAGTCGGCGTCACTTTCGCTAAAGACGCGACGTTCGAAAGTTCCGACGGAAAGTGGACAGATTCGACCTTCGACAGGAAAGGTCGAAACTTCCTAGTAGTGCTACGCACATTCGAGTCCTACAAACTCGAAGAAAACAAACCAGACCTTGAGTTGGTACGTGTCACGCCTGAGCCGAAATGGACTATCTTCAATTCCAAGAAAGAAAAGATGAGTCCAAAATGGAATGTTCCATACGCTGAACCTTCAGGAAAAGCGGAACATCCGATTGGATTTAAAAAACCACTGAACGAAAAACAAAAAGAAGAAATCTGGAAACGTGCTGACTTGGCCTATGAGTACTGGTCGAAACAATAAACGATGAAGCATATCAAGTCGCTTCAGACAACTCGCGCAAGCGCTCGCGTCTGAGCTCTGCGTTCTACAAAAAACATGAAAACCACAACAATCCTACTCCTTACCCTCCTATTTCTTGTAGGATGCACGGCAATCAACAGTCCAAAGCCGGCTGATTCCCCAAGAAATAATCTAGCAACAAAAAGTCAGTATATAGAAAGATTTGGACCGCCAGAGAGTCAGATCGAATCGACTCTGGTATGGACCAACAAGAACGGTCCCTTATACGCATTCAATAAAAGCCCAAAAAAGTACTCAGAAACCTTGAAGGTTAGTTTTTACGAAAATGGTAAAGTCAAAGGTTATGAGTACATATTCGAAGAACTCTAACGAATCCCAAAATTGAAGTAGAACCAGTCGTCCCATACAACTCCGGCCAGCGCTCCGCGCTGACCTACGCGTATGGACTTCGCGTTGTGTAATTAAAAAATATGGACTGGAAGACATTCATCTCGTCGCTCATCGATTCGCTCGCATGGCCTATCGCCGTTGTCGCTATCCTCGTGTTCTTCCACAGAGAGATTTCACGTCTCATACCGAGAATCACAAAATTCAAACACAAAGACACTGAAATCGATTTCACACGACAAGTTGAAGAGTTGAGCCAAAAGGAAGAGATAAAGACTCAACGAACAGAGAAAAAAGAAGATCAGCTTAAGGCTGAATTTGACCACCTTGTTCGACTAGCTGACGTTTCTCCTAGGTCTGCCGTCATTGAATCTTGGAGACAGTTAGAGTCTTCAGCCGCAGAAGCTCTGATTGCCCTAGATCCAGACTTTTCAGCCTACGGGCCTAAAAACCCACTGGAAGTATCAAGAATTCTACGAAAGAAAGAGGTACTTTCCGAAAGCGAATTCAGAGACTTCAACAAGCTGAGAAAACTTAGAAATCAAGCAGCTCATGCAGATGAATTCGATCTATCTGGCACTCCGGTTGAAGCATACATCGACATCTCGTTGACGATGGCAAATCACTTAAAAAGAAAGAGTACACAACCAGGCAGCCCATACAACTCCGGCCAGTCGCTCCGCGACTGACCTCCGCGTATGGCTTTCACGTTACAAGAGATGAAGATTATCATCGGAGCCGGTGAGCAAAGTTGGGAAGGTTGGAGAGCAACCCAAGGAAACGAGCTCAACCTTCTCGATGAAACGACATGGAGTGCGTTCTTTGGAGAAGACAGAGCCGATGCGTTTCTCTGTGAGCACGTCTTCGAACATCTGACCATTGAAGAAGGAAGAAAAGCAGCCAGAACGATCTACAGATACCTTAAACCGAACGGCTACATTAGACTGGCGGTTCCCGACAGGTTCTTTCCAAGCGACGAGTACCAAAGAATGGTACAGGTGGGAGGACCGGGACCGTCCAATCATCCAGCGGCCGACCACAAGGTTGTGTACGGCTACAAAGAAATAACTGAAGTATTTGAAGAAGCAGGTTTTTCGGTATCCCTTCTTGAGTACCACGACGAACAAGGAAAATTCCAAACAAACGAATGGAATGAAAAGCAGGCTCCAATTTATAGGTCATCGAAACTCGACCACAGAAATCAAGATGGGACGATCAGATTCGCTTCAATCATCCTCGATGCGAAAAAATGAATATTTGTAACAAGTCGGTCGATACAACTCGGGTAGGCGCTCGCCGAAATCCGGACACACAAGACACATTCAACCTCAACCAAACGTTCGAGCTCTAACTTGAGCTCGCGTATCACCTCGGCGTTCACCAATTAAAATGGATTACGACTCACTAATCGATCGTCTCGAAAAGATCCTACTTCCTGTCGTCGAGGAAGACCTCGATGAGCTTGTCCGGTCCGGCCTCTACAGCAAAGTCAAAGTCGATTCGCTTAGGCACGCTGAAAAGATTCACGCACTCGGAATTGGATGCACCCCAGTTTGGGCTACCAAAGAAAATGACCGCCTAACTTTCTTCGCCACAATAATGGGAATGAAAAGAAACTCCGGAAGATTCGATATCACGTGGAGTCAAACATTTATCCCTTCTCGAGGAACTGGATACACAAAAAAAGAATTCTCTGGCTTTCTATCTGATCTCGACAACGAGGAGAGCATCTTGGACTTCGAAAAAGAATGGAAAAGGAAAAACGAACTATTCATGAAGGTTGCACTGAAAGGTAAGCCCTCACCCTATTTCCTACGACGACTCAAAGGAGCACCTAGAGACGTCAAAGGCGTAAAAGAAGAGGTGAACCAGACAGTGGATACAACTCCGGTTAGCGCTCCGCACTAACCTCCGTCGTATCACTTTGACGTTGGGAAGAAATTGATGATCAACTTTCTAAAGTCCATATTCTCACCAAAGTCGTCGAGTACAACTGACGAAGAGCTACTTCCTGAGAGAAAGACGATTGTCACTTTCGACGACGAACAAATCCAAGTCCAACAATCAAATGGAAATAAAGAACAGATTCGATGGAAGGACTTGCTAGCTGTTACCATAGAAACTACCGACGAAGGACCATTCCTACCTGATGTCTTCTGGATTCTTGTCGGAAAAAATATGGAATCAGGTTGTGTGTTTCCACAAGATTCGACCGGTGATTCGGACCTAATAGAAGAACTACAAAAAAGACTTCCAGATTTTGACAATGAGCAGTTCATCGAAGCGATGAGATCCACTGACAATAATCGGTTTGTCGTTTGGAAAAAAGATAATCCCAACCAAACGTCGCTCACAACTCCGGCCGCTCCGCGTCCTACGTCGTGAGGACTCGACGATATGCAGGAAACCATAAATACAAACCGAACCAAATGAGTATTGTCCTCAGAGCAATCGACATCATTTTTACGCTCATGGCCACATGGGCGGTGGTTGCTCTTGCGATTCTACTTCTTCTTGGCGATACAGCATTGACTGACTACGCGGCCCCCTCCGCGTTTCTTCTCGCTTCCGTCATTACGAGTTACGGAATTTTTGTCAGAAAAAGATGGGGATGGATTAGTGGTCTTCTTCTATGCACCATTTGCCTTCTGAGTTACCCATACGGAATGATCGTAGGAGCACCAGGTATACTTCTGCTTCTATTCGGGAGGAAATCATTCCCAGATCGATCAAAGAAAAAAGCATATCAAGGCGCAGCTCACAACGGCGACAAGCGCCGCGTGAGTGCTTAGCGTTCTGCAAAGAAATGAAAAAATACCTCTTACTTCTTTTGCTCCCAGTGCTTTCCGCTACTCCAGACACTGAAAACGAAGAAGAAATTTTCGATTTAGCCCCGTTCACTCTGTCAGAAGGACCAGAATCGATAGAACAATACATAGAAGAATTAGAAGACTATGGCTTGGAACGACTTACCGAGAAGAATTGTGTACGGTTTCTGTGGCTGAGGTGGCGAAACGTACCGATGCTTTTCGAAGTCTACGATGAAGAGGAAACAGTCGACGTCGTAGCCAAAACATTCGAACATGACCTATGGAAAGTATGGAAGACACGATCCGTCGATAGGTCCGTACACTTCGACGTTTTGAAGCAAATCGAAGAGGACTATAAGTTCTTTGAAATGCCGTTTAGGTTAGAGGACCAAGGTGATGATGCTTCCGAGTGGTTTATCGAGGTGAACTACAAAGATCACAGTCACGTTGTCTATCGACGGTCACCAAATAAAGAAACAAAGTTTTTTGAATTAGGATTCATGATCATTGAGAGCATGATTGAGAGCCCCTTATCCCCAATACACTAAAGCAGAACAAGACGCTCCAGGCAACTGCGGCAAACGCCCCCTCTTTCACCACGACCCCATGAAATCCAACCACCCCAGAAATTCAAACCATAGCTTGGGCCTTGTCGCCTGAGCTCGACGTTGGCAGAAAAAATGAAGAAAGTAGCGATAGCATTTTACGTTTACGCAATAGTCCTGCTCATTGTTAATATTGTTGATCTAGCCAAACTGCTAGTCGTTCTATTTGAAGGCGACTCATCGAAATCAGGTTCAATGAACATGTCTATCGAAGGATTTCTAGCACCTTTCGTCATTTGGTTTCTAGCAACAAAATTAAGAAAAAAGGAGAAATTTGCTAACCAGATTTCATTGCTGGCCCTTTCGTTCGTTTTACTAGCCTCGATTATCCATGGAGCAGTCTTTTTTATGAAAGGATCCCTGAGTCTAGAGAATCTAACCAGTCCATTAGCTGTAGTATATTATGCGATTTTCATCCCGGGAATTCTCGCAATAATTATCCTTCTCAAAGATAAGGATTACGCCAACCAGTCAGCCCATACAACTCCGGCCAGCGCTCCGCGCTGACCTGCGCGTATGGACTTCACGATGTGTGAATCGACAGAAAGATGCCAACTTCTGTATCCAATCCAAAAGGACGCGTGAGCGTCGAAAATTTTTGAAAATCTGGCTTTCTAGGTTTTCGACCAGATCTCGGTCACCGATGAAGAACTTCGACAAGGAATCCAACAGTCAAACGAAGAGAGATGCCAGTCAAAGACTGTCACCCCTCTTCTCGACCACGACTGCTGGAATCGAAATCGATAGCCCAAGACAAAAGGCACTTTGGCCTGACGGCCAAACAGCCTGGCGACGGTTTCATCCGAAGGAAGCAAAGGATCAGGCCAGAACTCCTGCACGGCAAGAGACGCAAGCGGCGAAACAGCTCTACCCTATTTCAACCCCACACACATCCAGCCGGTCCATACAACTTCGGCCAGCGCTCCGCGATAGCCTCCGCGTATGACCTTCACGTTCTACAAATAAAATGAATCGGATTCCAACAGCGATCGCCCTCTGGCAACTCAAGCTCCTCACGAGCGAAGAGGTCGTAACTTGGGCAGATCAACAGATTCTTGCAGATGATCGATCCTCAGAGGAAATGATAGATTTATCGACTCGAGGTCCCGAAGAATGCTCGATGCTTCAGGCCCACCAGTTTCCTCCCGCAAGAGAGTTTACTTTCGAAGAACTCTGCCTTCTCAAACTTGGAACGATCAAACTTGAGAATAGAAAAGAAAAGGAAGTATTCATTGATTGGATATCAAGAGCATGCATCGGAAAGAACTTGAAGGATAGATTCGTTTCTTTCGGTTACCAGCTGGACCACCTAGTCGACGACTGCAGGGATATGGACGCAGCGATCAGACTATTCGAATCAGAGTTGCCAGGACTCATCTCCGAGGCTTCGAGTTTTCTCGAAAAAACACTAAATGAATATAAGGTAGAACCAAGCGGTGGTCACAATTCCGGCAGCTCCGCCGCCTCCATCGTGACACCTTAGCGATATGCAGAAGCAGAAAAACTATAACAGATTCTGAATACGAGCATTCGAGGACTTGGAGGCGTCAAAGAAAACAACGAGACAACGGAAGCCACAAAGACGGTCAAAAAACGAGAAATCATGTGATCCTGCACTGAAGAAGAACGAAGAACCAAAAGGGTTGAAAAGGCACCGACAAGAAACTAAAACCCCAAGCGAAAACAACCCCACTCTGTTACCCATCAACAATCTCCGAAAAGGAGGCTCACGGAATCCAAAGAATTACGAAAGAAACGAATGATCCTGCATTGGAATGAAGACCCAAGACATTCGGAAGGCTTTGTTCCAAAGCCACCCGAAACGAGCTTTCTTCGACGAGAAAACCAAAGAAACGAAAAGCATATCCAGTCGTCCCATACAACTCCGGCCAGCGCTCCGCGCTAGCCTACGCGTATGGACTTCACGTTGGACGAATAAAAATGAATCAGAGTCAGAAAATCTTCACTGCACTTTTAGTCATGTCGGTATTCAGTGCTTTCGGGTGCGCATATAGCTACATCCATTGGTACAGAAAAAGGAAATACACCAAAGAATTGATCATCAAAGGCGAAGTAGATCGAACAGCCGCAAACAAAGAATTAGATAAGCAGCTTCTTCTTTCGCACGGGATAGCTGGAAGCTTACTGCTCCTCTGGTTTTTCATGGCCCTCAGACTAGCCGATTAGAATTAAAGAAAGATTGATCCGACCATCCAAAAACAAAAATCGGTGAGTTACCCAGATGGAATCCACAAGACATTTAGAGACGACAGATTTGTCCAACCAGACGGTCGATACAACGGCGACAAACGCTCGCCTCTTTCACATCGACCATTCGAATTCAACCAACCCAGACGTGGCGGCGATGATCGAAGCCGCCGTCGTATCACCTTAGCGATGGGGAGAACTATTATTGAAATGACGAAGTTATTTCAGGCGAAGCCTTCCCGAAGGGAAAAATTTTTGAAATTCGAGCTACTATCGATCACGACTGAAGAAAAACGAAGATCCTGCAGCGGAAGAAAGATCGACATTCGACAGGTCCGACCAACTCCCAATTCCTCTTTAAAAAAGATGATCCTGCAGAGGCATAAAGGATCGAACTAGAACAAAAGAGCCCTACCCTAATACAAAACTAAGAAACCCCATCAAGACGGCTCACACAACGAGCGCAAGCGCTCGCCGTGTGGCCTCGACGATATGCAGGGATAGATAAAATGGATACCGACCCAGAATTCTACGATCGAGCAGACGCACACATCCATCTATCAAACAGCCAGATCAACAATGAAATCGGTCCTGGAAAAGTTAGTGCGTCATTCCTTTACTCCGTTGCACGATTCAACGCATGGTTGACCGCGACAGGTTTCTCCAACGGGGAGGAAATGAAAGAAAAGAAAAACGAAGTTATCGAGTACTTCAAAACAGAGTACCTCAAGATGTTGGAAGAGAATCTAGACGACTACATATCCCAATTCGACGACTACATGGAGGTTAATAAGAAATAAGCATATCAAGGCGCAGCTCACAACGTCGGCAAGCCGCCGCGTGAGTGCTTAGCGTTATGTTAAAGTATCTAGCAATTTTCGCGGTCGCCCTGACTATTTCAGGCTGCACAATCTCGGACGTGCATCCTAGTGTCCACCCCCTATCGTATTTAGATCTTCAGAACAAATACTTGTCCGTTCATGTAACGACCTCTTTAGATGAACTAACAGTAGGCAGTGTACAAATGAGGGGAATCGATACACTATTAGTTGTTATCGATACATCAAATTCGATGAGAGAGGAGAAGACATCGAACATAAGCAAAGGCGCTCTCCTCGTGCTTGATCGCTTGCTAAGCTTAAAACCACGAGAGTTAGTTATATGGAACGCCAACGGAAGCATAATCTATTCCACCAATAAAAATGCAGTACTTTCAAGTGAGAGCTTAGAATCATCTCCAATCTCGATACACGACATTCCCAACGCTCTACTAGAATACGAGTTTAGATCCAACGCCTGCCCATCTATCGCGATTGGCGCAGCCGCTGACTATCTTGAACGAACCGAATATAGTCACGGCCAAGCTCTTCTCGCTATTCTCGGCGACGAGATTCTCGAGGAAGAATCAACCGTCCGCGAGAAATTGAACGAGTTTAAGACCGTTATAAACCAAACTCCAAAATCTGCAAACGTGTACGTTTTCGAGCGAATGCCGACCGGGGATATGGCACGAGACATGAAAAGCTCCTTCTTGAGCAAAAGCCTGAAGAAATATCGTAAATTGCTTCTAGAATTTTGCGAGGAAACAGACGGAGCCTACGAAATATTCTATCCATACACATTTGAAAGTAATATACATAACCAGTCGGTCCATACAACTCCAGCCAGCGCTCCGCGCTGACTTCCGCGTATGACCTTCACGTTGGGCAGGAAATAAAATGGAAGACATTCACTCCGAAAGCTACGTCAAAGGACTTTTCAACGAAATGTCCCAGACCTACGGAATCGTGAACATCCTGTCTTCCCTCGGATTTGCTTACCTTTGGCGAAAGCAAGCGGTTCAATCGATTCCAAGCCAATGCTCTCGTATCTGCGATCTCATGACAGGAGGAGCGGAATGTTTGTCCCACATTAAGAACAGATTTGGGTCCAAGTGCGAAGTACACCTGGTGGACTGGTGCGAGAACATGTGCAAACGAGCCGATTCGACAGTTAAGAGACATAGCCACGGTAATTGCACGGTCATAAATTCCAGTGCTTTGAGCCTTCCAGCCGAAGATCAAAGATACGATGCCGTAGTTTCAACCTTTGGCTTGAAGACCTTAGCTCCTAAAGAGATTGAAGAGCTAGCGAAAGAGATAAAGAGAGTATTGAAGCCGGGAGGATCGGTAAGCATGCTAGAGTTTTCGATGCCTCAAAACCGTTTCATCCGTTTCTTCTTTCACATTTACGTGAAAATCTACGTTCCTCTACTTGGATGGGCATTCCTGGGGAATCCCGACAACTATCGAATGCTTTGGCGGTACACGAAAGAGTTCCAAAGTTGCGAGAGGGCATTTAAGGCATTTCGGAAGGAAGGTTTTGAAATCGATTTGAAGACTCGTTTCTTCGGAAGCGCTACACAGATAGTGGGCTATGCCCAACAAGGCGCTCGATACAATTCCGGCCGCTGCGCCGCCTCCATCGTATCAGCTTAGCGATATGCAGAGAAAGATAAAAACCTAATCTTCAGAAATGGATATCGTCGTAAACGACATTGAATGGTGGCAGATTTCGCTACACAGCTTTTTAAACGGGTGGCTGCCTGGTGTTGTCACATTCGCTCTGGGTCTCTGGCTTGCTAGAATCTCGAATCATAGAAAACTCAAGCAAGAGCTTAAAAATAGCATTCTTGAGATCTTCATACCTACTTTCAACGCCGGACAAACGATCACTTTCGAATCGGCAAACGAAGCGAATAAAAAATTACTAGTTACCTTGAATGTATACGAAAATATTTATCCAAACATTTTCCGAAAGAAATCAGCAAAAGAACTGAAAGATGTACTCAGTGATGGATTTCTGATAGACGGTAAAGTAAACGAGAAATACATGAATCCTGATGAGATACAAAATCTGATTAAGAACCTGTAATGAAAAATAGCATATCAAGTCGGTGCTCACAACTCGCGCAAGCGCTCGCCTGAGACCTCTGCGTTCTACAAAAATTAAGTGTTCAGCCTACGAAACAGAACGATAAAGCGGCTCACCAAACGAGCATCGAAGACCATCGATTCTTGGACGAAGAAAAACGGACGAGAACCGACGATGGCGGAGATTCATAGTTTTCCCGCATTAGGAGCCTTCGAAAGAATTGGTTTCATTGTTTTGGGAGGCATTTTTCTATGGGTTTCGTTTCTCTTGGCTACAGATGATTCGTGGACATTTCCTTTGTTCATTCTACCGATTGCTGGATACGTCACCATTCGAGGCCTAATCGGACACGAGTTAAAATTAAGAAATCAAGGATCTGATGATCTGGCTACGCCACAAGGATTGGTTTCATCCGCCGATAGCGAACTTACTAGCACAGGAAGAAAGCTGCTGGCGTTGGACATTTGTTTAGCGATACTTTTGATCATTGTTGAGATAGTTTTTGCTGTCCTCGGAAGTCTAGCCTCAGCACTTGGATAAAATGGATAAGGTAGAACAAGGCAGAGCTCACAATGTCGGCAAACGCCCGCCTCTTTCGTAACGACCCCATGAAAAAGAACCTCTACAGACTTGGAACCACAGTCGAAGCCGACATCGTGAGTCTTTGACGTTGGACAAAAAATAAAAGATGCCGAACTGCGATTTCTACGGAACAATCACGGACCACGAGCCGATACTAGATTTCCTGTATTCAAACGGTGAATGCGATATCTACGAGCTTGGGTCAGAGCCGAGTCGTGAGCTTCGCCAGTTTCGTTCTACCCAGGAAGTTCTTAGATTGTTCGACAATCCATACCCGAACGGAAAGCAGAGGCATACAGTTCATCTACAGCTGTACGTCAAGGGGGCAGGTCCAGAATTCAAACCGACCAGAATAGATTTAGATCCCGATCTATGTAACGGTCACACATACCGGTATTCTGCGAACGGTAAAGGTTTGGTCCAGTTGTACCTATCGACTTTAGACGAGATTTCACTACGATCTTCACACACTAACCATTTTTCTCAGAAAGGAGCCGAGAGGTGGAGTGACGAAAGCGAAAACTTAGGTGACGCGTCATCTTGGGATTTCAAAGCGATCACTTCCTTCTCATCGAAACTAAACCGATTCATAAGAAAGATGAAAGTAGCGAAAATTGGAGGCCGAGTGCTTCTTCCCGGCGGATTAGAGGCTTGGGACCACGGAGTTTCACTGCCACCATTCAGACAAGGAACAACGAAAATTGAGAGATTAGAACTTGAAAGAAAATAGGTCCAACCAGGCGCTTCAGACAACGAGCGCAAGCGCTCGTCGTCTGAGCTAGACGTTCTACAAAAATGAATACGTCAGATACCCTAAACGTTCTAGCCATTGTCTTGGGGCTATCAGGACCTGTCTTCTTCTACCGATCAAAAAAGCAAAAAGAGGAAAAAAGTAGAAGGATCCATGGCGGATTAGGAGCCCTCTGCTTCGGAATCGCATTCATGCTGTTCAGCATTGTTTCAAAAATAGAAGGGCGAGACTACGTCGAAGTATCCAAATTTCATGATGGCGATGGCTTCGACGTAAACTACGTTTTGGTATTTAGCCTTCTACTCGTTGCTGGTTCAGTTGCGTACACCTTCTTCGAAAGTAACGATGAAGAATATGACAAAAAATGAAGTAGAACCAGGCAGAGCTCACAATGTCGGCAAACGCCCGCTCCTTTCACAGCGACCCCATGAAAATCAACCACAACAGACTTGGAACCTCATTCGAAGCCGACATCGTGAGTCTTTGACGTTCGGTAAAAAATAATGTTCGAACTAGCACCACAATACGTTCCCAAAAAGATCGACGCCCAAATTCTCGAATTTGCCAATGAAATTGTAAATGGAAACAAACCGACCTACGTAAAGGTGGACCCACCCAAAAAAGCCAAGATACTGAATTGCTTTCACAACGTTGAAGACAAAATCAAAATTGATGGCGGAGAAATCATTTACGGATGGGAGATATCGATAATCCCGCAGCTCTATTTAGAGGCACAGTTTCATGCCGTTTGGAAGTCTCCTTTTGGAGCATTGAGATGTATGACTCCTTCAGAGATTGGATCAAAAAAGATTCTGTTTCTTGAAGATCCGAACCGGACATATAAAGGAGCAAGAGTTGAGAACTTACGGTTTTCATTAGGCGACAAATCAAAAGTTGATAGATATATATTTCTTATGGATCTTATTCAGGACAAACTTCGATCTTTTATGATGGCTGGTTTCCCACCTGGACATCCAAGATATGAGGAGCTTTATCCACATTCGGTTGAAGCCAGGAGAATTCGCGAATCAATACAGAATCAATGATACCGAACAAGTCGTGTCATACAACTCCGGGGGCCGCGCCCCCTCCGCGTATGCACTCGGCGTTCTCAGAAAATAACATGGAAGCTGCCTTCTTAGCCTTAATCCTATTCGCTCTATTCTTTGGGTTCTTCTATCTTATCTGGAAAAACACCTCGAGCTCGAATGAAAAAATAGATGAGATGGAAGATGGGACATGGAAAGTAATCTTACAGATAAACTCAAAAGTGGGAAGAGTTGTTGGCATAACTTTAATGTCGCTTGTTTTCCTCGTCATCACGATTTGGATACTTTCCTACCTGCTTGGAGTTTAGTGCAAATGATCAAAAATGAAAAAGGTGAGAACCAGACGCTTCAGGCAACTGCGGCAATCCGCCCCCTCTTTCTCCACGACCCTATGAAACCCAACCACCCCAGAAATTCAAACGATAGCCTAGGCCTTGTCGCCTGAGCTCGACGTTATGTAGAAAAAGATGACTGAAGAAACACCAACCGACGAAGAAGATCAGCTACGATCAGCCGAGGAGATAGCCCGTCGAGCCATCGTATTGCATTCACTCGTAGCCTCTGCTCACGGCGTCGACAAAAAGAAGATCTTTGCATGGCTGAAGAAGGAGGGGCTATCTGAAGATATCAGTCCTGAGGAATGGAAATATTTTGAGAACGAAGATCCACCTCAACAATCGGTGGTCAACGCAACATGGAGGGTGGAAGCCCTCGTTGGAGTTGCTTGGTCCATAGGAGCTATTCCGGATTTGGATCCACTTTGATGCGCACTGGGAAAAGTGGACACGAGATTCTCAACTAAGGAGAATCGAAAAATGAGGAAACCCCGCTACAGCGAAGAGTTCAAGAAGGAAGCCGCTAGGCTGATAATTATCGACGGGATGAGCGTCTCGGACGTATCTAAGAAGCTGGGTGCCAGCCCTGCTCAGCTCTACAAGTGGCGCGACGCCCACCTCGAAAGCCATTCGCAGGAAGCTGCAGCTTTGGGGCAAGCCAGCCCCAAGGAGATGGCCGCCGAGCTGGACAGCCTGCGCAAGCAGTTGCGCAAGGCTGAGCGGGTGAACGAGATTCTAAAAAAAACGGTGAGCTACTTTTCCAAGGACGAGATATGAAGTTCGAGTTCATTGGAAAGCACCGAAGCCTCTACGATGTGGTCGAGATGTGCGAGACCCTTGGCGTATCCACAAGCGGCTACTATCGCCGGGAGAGATCCGAACCTAGCTTTCGCCAGAGCGAAGACGAGTCGCTCAAGGAGAAGATCCTCGAGGTGCACGATCAGGCTGTTGGGGACTACGGGCACCGCCCAGTCCATCGACATTTGCTCGAAGACGGGGTCAACTGCGGGCGGGACCGAACGCTTCGACTGATGAACGAACTGCAGATATCCGGCAGGCAATCGAAGGGATACAAGCCCCAGGGCACAGACAGCGCCCACGACTTCGGCTACAGCCCCAACCTGCTCAAGGCGCTTGGCCAAACCCGTCGCTGCGACGAGGCCTGGGTGGCGGACACCACTTATCTTCGGGTGGGCCTACAGTGGATGTATCTAGCTACCGTAATGGACCTGCATAGTCGCCGCATCCTGGGGTGGAGCGTTTCCCCGAGCAACGACACCGCATTGATCCTTGAAGCTCTCAAAGCGGCCGTAGCGACACGCGGCTCCAAGGCGTCCGGAATAATCCATCACAGCGATCGCGGCAGCACGTACGCTAGCTACGCCTACCAGAACTATCTCTTCGCTCTGGACATGAACTCGAGCATGAGCGCGAAGGGGAACTGCTACGACAATGCGGCTAAGGAGTCCTTCTACGGCCGCTTCAAGAGCGGCAGCGTCCGCGAGCGTATCTTCCTGGACGAGGCCGAGCTAAGACGGCATGTATTCCTCTATATCGAAATGTTCTATAACCGCTTCAGGAAGCATTCATCGATTGGATACAAGAACCCGATCCAATTCGAGCGAGATTTTTTTGCCCCCCATGGGGGGCAAAGCAAGGAAAGATACCTTTACCAGGATCAAACAAACTGATAGATCCACCAACATACCAAACCAAAACCCAACTAACATACCTAACAAATAAGAATCCTGTGTCCCAGTAAATCAGGGCGCTTCACTTACAGATATGTGCGATACCGATAGAATTATTGAAGCTCTACCTGATTTGGGGAGTCCGACCTCCGAGTTCATTCGAGACGCGAACCTTAGACCAGAAAAAGAAATAGAAGATGAGTATGAGAAAATCTACCATTCACACTGGAAAGTGAGGGATGCTCAGCTCAATGGGAAAACCCCACCTGAAAACCTGAATCCAAGCGTAGTTCGAGAACGACACTACGGGATGAATTGGATTATTGGATACTGTGGCCAAGAATGGGACGAAATATCAACTGATACATAACCAGTCGTAGCAGGCAACGAGCGCAAGCGCTCGCCGCCTGTACTCGGCGTTAGCAAAAAATATAAACAACAATGGGACAATCAGTTCTTGTATTTGTAAGTCACTCCTCAGAAGACAAAGCGTCTCTAATTGAGCCAATAATTGGCGACCTTGAGAGTTGCTACATTAACGTCTGGTACGACAAAAGAAAGATTCTGCCAGGAGACAACCTACGGAAATCGATTTTCAGAGACGGTCTAGACAAAGCTGACGTTGCTCTAATCTTCTTCACCGAAAACTCATTGAAATCATCATGGGTAGACAAAGAAATAAAGCATGTCCTCAGAGAAGAAACGAAGAAGGGAAACAACTTCGATCTTAGCAAGATAATCTCCATATTTGACTCCAAGGAGACGTACGAAGAGATTAGCGATCGGTATCCAGAGCTTACGGATGACCTGCTTCACTTAATGCCCGAGGATTACGATAAAACTCAAATGGGTCAGCTGATATCTGCGATTTGGTCAAAGTACTTATCGCTTCAGGGAGGTGACATCGAAACGCAACGTCAGCTTTTAGCTAAAGATAAAGAAATATTTAAGAAGGAAACTGAGATTCAAGCGCTCAAGGAGAAACTGAAGGACGCAAAGTCAAAGAATTCTAATCAATCACTTCACGAAGAATTTGAGAAAATCCACGAATCGGGAAAAATCGAAAATTTGATCAAGAACCAAGATCGTCTTCTGTCTGGAGGTTTGATACAGAAAGAGGATGTTCCCGACTGCTCCTTTGGAGTCGCATTCGGATTGATCGCTGATAATCCAAAATTCGCGAACAGGGTCATTCCAACTGAAAAAGGAAAGAAGTTCTTCCAGTGGTACGCATTTGAGAAGAGCTAAATCATGCTAACAAGGCGCAGCAGACAACGAGCGCAAGCGCTCGCCGTCTGTGCTTAGCGTTCTCAAAAATAAATTCATGAAAAAAATAATAATCTATACTGCTATTTACCTTAGTTTTTACAGTAATGCGAATGCAATAGCATTATTACGTGTAAACGATGATTTAAAAATGGAGATACCTAAGGAGATCGAATTTATTGCAAACCAATCGGTTGTAACATCTCGTTTAGGTTTTAAGTTTCTGGATGCAATCAATGTTGCAGGGACTGGTGGCTTTGGCATTTCCTACGATAGCAGTTTCGTGCCAATTCTATCTGGTGCAGACTTTAATTCTGGGACTCCAGATTTTGGATTGATCAGAGGTGGCTCAAGTTTGGAGATTTTATATTTCTTACCATCTAGTGAAAGTATCAAGACTGGAGATTCAATTAAACTGTCGCCGGGCAATATTTTTCTTCCGAATTTTTTTAGGTTCTCAATAATAAAAGGTATAAGTTCTGATTTTTCAGGTCAAATCGTTCTTTCTCAAACGAGTGGTTCAGTTATTTCGAATCCGGGCGTCGCTGTACCCGATTCCGGACAGTCTGTTTTTGGCTATTTATCTATCTTCATATTAATGGCTTTTTTTAAAAAGCGTACCTCAAAATCATAAAGAGAACAAGTCAGCTCATACAACTCCGGCCAGCGCTCCGCGCTGACCTCCGCGTATGGCTTCAGCGTTAGCCACTTATGAAGAAAATTATTTTGAGAGAGTTTTAGATCCGAAGGAGGCAACATCCTCAAACAGTGAACTAGACTTCTTGACCTAGAGAATCCAAGCTTAGCCGATACCAAGTTACCCTAGCCCTAAGATGACCGACCCAGTCCTATGCCAGTTTAAAGATTCGATTCTAGTGTACCCCACATTTGGAGACACGAATCATTTGGCTAACCAGGCATCGCACACAATGTCGGTAGTCGCACGCCTCTTTCACTACGAACCCCCTACAAATCAACCAACCCAGACGTGGACTCTAAGCTGAGACCGACATCGTGTGGATTTGACGTTCGACGAAAATAAATGAGTACAGAATCCAACAGAGACTACCCAAGCACGTTCATCGCTGACTGCGAGAAGCTCTTGAAACTCTGTGACCAGATCATCGAAAACCGACTAGGCCTGACTATTGGCTCGCGACGAATGAATGGATTCCGAGAGCTGATGAAAGAAGACAAGAACGAAGAATGGATGATTTTCATCGGGATCGACTCAGAGACCGACCATCTCCCGATCGGTGACGAAAAGAACCACTGGAATAAGGAAATCCTAAAGAAGAAAGAAAAAGAACTAGAGGAGATCGAAGACCACTATCGTCCTTACGCACTAGAATCTCTAGTGTCTATAAAAACCAAATACACAAAACTTGTCGAACAAAGCGCTTGTCACAACGCGGACAAGTCCGCGTCGTGACAGCTTGGCGTTGGCAGAAATACAATGAACAAGAATGACCGGGAAGCCATCTTCCGAAATGGAGGCCTGATCCGAGAAGGATGGGACTGGCTCGACTTCTCGGTGCTGCTTCTAGTTCCTGCTCTATTCGGATGGTGTGCTTATCTCTGGAGAGACGATTCGAAAGTCGTTCTATTTACGATTCTTGCCGTCGCCTTCATCGTACCAGCAGTTATCTGTCACTTCAGAACTGGACGTCTCCATAAGGTCTCAGATAGAAAACCTCATGAAAGAAAAGAGATAGAAAATGAACTAGGCGAACTTGGCTATCGAGCCATAGACAAAGGTTCATACTTTCTAGAAATGGTTCGAGATATTGAATACACCAAGAATGTTCACCATATTGTTCTCTTCTGGTGGGATCAAGCCCTGTATGGATACTCATGGATGAGCAGTGGCAGATTCCACCGGATGCCATTCGTCACCGGAGATTCTGAAATCACACGAATAAAAAGAAAACTAACCAGTGCCAACCAAACAGTGCTCACAACTCCGGACGCTGCGCGTCCTACGTCGTGAGACTTCGGCGTTCGGTAAAAATGAAATTAGCCATTCTACCAATCCTCCTAATACTAGCAGCATGCTCCAAGCACGACGGAACAGAGACGATCATGCACCGAGAGCAAGCCGACACAAAGGACGATTCTGGCTGGTATTTTGCGGAATCAACAGAAGGAAGCTTTTCATCTTCACTTCCAATACCGTTCAATGATTTCACGATATTAGCCGACGACCCCAATGTCGGTCAAATCAGGACCTATATCGTCGGAGCAAAGAACACTGAAGGCTATAAATTCACGATTACCGAAATGGAACTTAATGATAAAATGCATTTCCCGAATTTCGAGAACCTCATATCAGAATTCCAAGACAAAGATTCAGAATTAATTAGTCACACTGAAGAAGAGTATGGATCGATGCCCTGTCTCACACTAAATACAAAGAATGAATCAATGGGAGCGTTCATGCGATACATCCACGGTCCCCATAGCACATTCACACTTATCATTGAATATCCATTATCAAAAAATGAAACAATCGATACATATCGCGACTACTTCTTCTCATCCTTCAAATTAAAATCCACCGAACCAGGCAGTGCTCACAACGAGCGCAAGCGCTCGTCGTGAGACTTTGGCGTTGGGTAGAAAGAAATGAAGAAAATCAAACTAGATGTATCCAAGATTACTGACTGGGATTCATTTCATGATTTCTTCAGCGAAGAATTAGGATTTCCCGACTACTACGGAAGAAACATGGATGCGTGGATTGATTGCGTCGGCGATCTATTCGAGCAAGGAGACGATCTACTCTGCTTCGAAATCGAAGGGATGAAGGATCTAAAAGAAAGAAGTAAAGAGATCTACGAAGCGATAAATGAATGCTCAGCTTTCGTGAACTATCGGATGACAGAACAAGGACAAGACCCGATACTTTCACTGTCTTACGCATGAAAGATGATTTACCCAACCAGGCATCGCACACAATGGCGGCAAACGCTCGCCTCCTTCATAACGACCCCATGGAAATCAACCTCAACAGACTTGGAACCTCAACCGAAACCGCCATCGTGTGGATTTGACGATATGCAGATAAGAAAATGGATACTACCGATTGCACAGCTGGTGATATCCATTGCCTTTATCGTGACTCATATTTCGACGAGCCCGAAGTTCGACGCATTAGCCAAAGGCTGGGCATCCACGGAAGCAAAACAAACTGAAGAACGCTACGAAGGGACAACTACTGAAGAGGCCATCCTCTACATCATCGCTTTAATCCCGATAGTAATCATTGGAAGAAAAGAAAAAGAAGTGATGAGCCTAATGAAAATCATGAGTATTGGAGGATTTTTCGTCTCACTGATTTGGTTGGGGCTTTGTTCATTCCTTTGGGTTCTCGGACTTAACCCTACCGCACCAGCTTTTATCCTACTGTCAGCGTTACTCTGGACATTAGCATGGAAAAGAATGAAAAATGAGCATATCAAGTCGTCGCTCACAACTCCGGGGGCTGCCGCCCCCTCCGCGTGAGGACTCAGCGTTGTCGAAGAAAAGAAATGATCAGGTTTAGGAGTTAAATTTTGGATACGTAGAAAAACATAAATGACGATATGACGACTTCGACGATCAACTTGATGAAACTATCCGACCTAAAAAATTGATCTAAAGAACGAAGAGTAAGTTACCCTACCCAAAGTACTCCAAGGAAGCCGAATACGAGTCCGACCAAATCAAAAGAAGAAGAGAAAAAGATGGTTCACGACGGAAAAGATGATTGGCGAAGCGAAGGAAGAGACCTACTTTCGAAGGCGAACCAACTCGTGAGCGAAGAAAGAAATTACGACAACAAGGCGACGCATACAACTTCGGCAAACGCCCGCCCCTTTCACAACGAACCTTTAGGAAGCAACGACCTTCGACATGGAAGCCAGGCCTAGGCCTCGTCGTATGGTCTTGGCGTTCTGCAAAAATAGATGAAAGCAAAAACACAAGTCCCACTAGTTGAGATCATCCTAGCGATACTTGTTGTTTTGATGTTCGCAGCACCTGAGTGGCTTGCTGGAATCTTCGATAGACTTCCGGAGTTAGCACAGTTGGGCCTTATTTTCACGAGCAGCCCATACATCGCTCTTTCTTCCATTCAAGGATTAAGAGAATCAAAGAAGGATAAAAGGTATGGATCACTCTTACTTCATACGATCCTAGCCATTATTGGTCTAGCGTTATCATCATTCTCAACCATCGTATTCAAAGAACTAGGACTTGGTAGTACAGCTTACACACTTTTGGCGATTGGAGGATTTCTTTCGTTGGGAATCCTAATTGCAAAAACGAAATACAAGAATGGCAGAACAAGTCAGTCGATACAACTCGGGCAAACGCCGCCACTTTCACATCGAACAAGACACTGAAAACCTTCAACAGAAATGGAACCGTTGGCAGTACCCTCGCGTATCACTTCGGCGTTCTACGAAACTGATGATCAGGTTGATGAAGATATTTATGGTTTTCGAATCGAAGGAGGCAGCATTCTCGACTAGCGACAAATGACCATAGATTGACTTCGACATCTCGAGCTTCACGAACCTACAATTCCACCCTGTTACCCAAGTGCGATGAACAAGGCCCGATGCCAGTTTAAAAATTCGATTCGAGTGGACTCGACCACTGGAGACACGTTCCTGAAAAAGGTAGAACAAGGCGTACATTCAACTTCGGCAAGTCGCCCGTCCTATCACCACGAACCTTTAGAAAACAATCAACTCAGACATGGAGGCCGAGATTAGGCCTCGTCGCATGTACTTGGCGTTCGGTAGAAAATAGAAATGTGCTCCAGTATGTCCGATATAATTGAAACAATTTCCCATTGGAAATGGGAAGCAATCATACAGATAGCTATCGGCATTTGGGTCGCTACGGTTGCAACGATCGCACTGAACAAATGGAAGCATCAATCTCGAGCACAAAAGAAGATCGAATTCTTGGACGATCTCACCGACTCAGTATACCAATTCGTGGATCTACTTTATGCACCGATACAGATTGTCCACCACGTAAAAATCGGAATCGAATCGTACAATGGTCTAGACTACCTTTTCGAATTCAAAGGACCAAATGCCGATGTAATCGCGTACATCTCAAAATCCGGAAAGGAGGACTCTAAACAACTATTCGATCACTTAGCTAAATCGAACGAACCCTTAGCAAGAATAAGGTCACTAGTAGCCAAGGGTTGGGTATTCGACTTCAAAGACTACCACGATTGCATCAATACTTGCCGCTTGATTACATGGCAGTATGATCGCATGACAGCACTTGCTAGCATGATAAGCTCTAGCTCTTTGAACTGGAATCATCCAAAGATTCAAGAAACTCTTTCGAAAGTAATCAAAGTAGATGCTGACGACATTCGAACTCATCTCTCGGAAAATACGACTAAACTTCTTCAGTTCGTAAAAGAACAACACAAACTTGCGTATAAATAAACCGAACCAGTCGTGCCATACAACTCCGGCCAGCGCTCCGCGCTAGCCTCCGCGTATGCACTCGACGTTGTGCAAAAATATTATGATCCTCGAAGTAATCAGTCCAGAGTACGACAAGTACACAACTATAGACAAGGATCCCAATCCTGAATCTATCAGAAACCATATGGAGTCTTTGAGTTGGGACGACATAACCTTCGTCAGAATAAATAAGGATGAAAACAATTGGATCGAATGTAGTGGTTCACACCCTGACGGATTCAGCATTATCTACAAAGAAGGAAGCGAAAGTTTCATAACCAAAGATGAGCCAGAAGGTCTGGAACAGTTGATTCTTACGATGCAAGACTTCTCCATCGACGGAAAAGATTGGAAGAACATATGTAGATGGACTCCACATGCCGGAAGAAAAGAAGGACAGAAAAGTGGATGTGCAGCAGCTATCGCAATTTTCTTTGTTTTGTGTTCGAGTGCATTCCTAATTGATAAAATAACATAAGCACAACCAGTCGGCTCACACAACGAGCGCAAGCGCTCGTCGTGTGGCCTCGACGTTCGAAGAAAATGATAGATTGGATCGAATCCCACAAAGTAACAGTTGACCTAGCAAAATGGGCTATCGTCATTCTGTTCGCATGGGCAGCAGGCGTCTTCAGATTAGCAGGACGATTCTTGCAGAGACCAAAGCTCGAACTATACGGTCCAGCCGGATTTTGCTATCTACAAGATTACCACGATAAAGATGAAGACACGAAAGGTAAATTGGCAGTTTTCGTGATAAACCCAGTGATCAAGAACCCGACTCTACGATCTTTCGAAATAGACAGATTTTTTCTAGGTTATCGATGCAAGAGATTTTTCCGAAGTTATCGGCAGAAGCTTTTTCACGTATCCTTCCCAGCAAGACCAACAAAAAAGATGGGAGATGGATTGAAGATTCTACCTGTATATTTTACAAACTACGGAGACGGTTTCGATGAGAAGTGCACAGTCGAAGGATTTGTTGAGCCCAGAAGAGTTCGTGCAGCTTACTCGATGTTTATTTCGAACACATGGGGATCATGGGATCCGATAGTTAAAAATGAAAAAATAGAGATCAAATTGACAGCGACGACCATCGGAGAAGGGACGCTAACAAGAAAAGTAAAGCTACCAGTCGTTACGAAAAAAGAGGTTTTAGATGACTTCTGCAACGGACTCTACGATTACGTCCAAACTCCTAACACCTGGAACTTAGCTAAAGTATAAAATTCGAACAAGTCGTGTCATACAATTCCGGAGGCTGCGCCTCCTCCATCGTATGCACTCGGCGTTATCCAAAATATAAATGTTGTCATTCCTACGAAAACTTCTCGCTCCCCGAATCGAAGAAAGCAGAGAACCTACTGGAAAAGTATTCCAGTTCCTGATCTGTGATCGCGGTGATGATATCCCACTGGATCGCTGGTACAGGATGAGCCATTGGAAGTCTCCGCACCTTCTAGTCATGAAGTCGACATGGAGCAAAGACTGGAAGAGTTACTCTCGTGAAGAAGACGTCGTAGGAGTCTTGCATGAGGGAAGACAGAAAAAGTTTGTCCTCATTGGAGATCTTGAAGATTTCACCACCGAGCTAGAACGTGATGCAAACAACCCGCACGATCCAAACGCGATAAAAGTTATAGGCAAAGCCACAGTCGACGGTTCTTTGGTAGTGGAACAGCTAGGTTTCTTATCACGCGAAGTAGCTGAAGAATTAAAAGACGAAGAAGAATTATCATGTAGACCGATTTCTGTCTATCTACCCTACGAGGGAAGCAGATTCGGACTTAAGGTGACTGTCCTTGTGCGGTCGCAAGCCTACAAGAGACGAAAGAAAAAATAGGATAACAAGTCGTGTCATACAATTCCGGCAGCTGCGCCGCCTCCATCGTATGCACTCGACGATCTCCAAACATAGAACTAAAATACGGATACAAAATCATCAGTGCTATCTGTGTAATCGGTGGTAAAGAAAAGAACTCCTGCATTGAACAGAAAGATCGATTTCCGAGAGAGCGAACCAACTCGATCTCCAAAATAAAAAGATTATCCTGCAAGAAAGACGACCAACTAGATACGATCTGAAAAAAATGATGAAGGGAGATCAAGTCGGCTCATACAATTCCGGCTAACGCCCGCCTCTTTCACCTCGATCCCAGACTTGAAATCACTAACTTGAAATGGAACCCAAACTGAGGCCTTCACGTATGGCCTCTGCGTTAGATGAAGAAAGGAATGAATAGATTAACTGCTTTTCTTGCTTTGATTTGCGTAGTCCAAGCTGGATACATCGCCTATTCCGAAATTACGTCACCGATAAGAAAAAAGGGAAACAACAGTTGGCATATAGAGCTATCAGCCGATTCATATCTAACTTTTGAGTATTCAGAAAAAGAAATGGTCGCCGAAGTATCTGGGGACGAGGATGGAATCAACCTTCTTGGGATTAAGTCCGACCAGCATTCGATCTCAGCAAGTATCTACAATGACTATGCAAGCGTCGTTACCCATCTCAAGAATGGCACGATCATTCGAGATACGAATGGAGATGGAATTCCAGAAACAAAAGCAACCCCTAAGGATCCAAGTGGTTTCATCTGCTATAAGCTCATTGACGCAATTTGGGAACAGGATTGCGGTGAAAAATGAAGCATCTAACAAGGCGGTCGATACAACGGCGGCAAACGTTCGCCTCTTTGACATTGAAGTTCCGAAGTCAACGAAACCAGACATGGTGGCGTTGACCGAGGCCGCCGTCGTATCACCTTAGCGTTGTGCAAAAAGAAGAACCAATAAAAGCACTCAAACCGAAAGCGAAATGGATCATCACCTATTCGATACTTCCGATTGCCCTAATTATCCTTAGCTTCTACCAAACACAGAACACTTCGAAAACCCTTACTTCAATTGGGTTGTACGCATTCACTATATTAAGCATCCTAGGTTTGGTTGAGCTGCTTAATGAAAAAGTCACCTTCTACCCGTCTAGAATCGTCATCTGGAAAACTTTCGAAAAAATGGAAATTGGCATTGATGAAATAAGGGAGGTCTATTGGCAGAAAGGATGCCAATGTGTATTGATTAAGAACGACGGAGAGAAAATCAGTATCCCGAATCCAGGAACGACGAACCAAGGGATTACGAATTCTATAAAAGCGTGGATGAAGACTGCACAACCAGGCATCGCACACAATGTCGGCAAACGCTCGCCTCTTTCATAACGACCCCATAAAAATCAACCTCTACAGACGTGGAACCTCAATCGAAGCCGCCATCGTGTGGATTTGACGTTCGGCAAAATATAATGAAAAAGATCGACGCTTCTCTTAAGGCTCATTGGCGAAGCATCAAAAGCGGCACTTTTGATCAAGACACCATAAAGAGCTTGTTTCTCACCATAAGAGAAATCGCACCGCGGAACAGCTTAGCTCGCGACTTAGGAGATGCACTAGCCCATTCAGATAGGAACCGTGGCATAGTTTTCGAGCAGATTGGAATATTCCGACAGGAAGATAGATTGAACGAGAACGGTTCGAAGACCGTCACGATCACTATACCTACGCCACAAGACGCTGTATCGTTCTGCAGGGGTATCATCACAGCCTTCTTGGAAAGAAAGATTACGAAAAAGAATGAAGCACTATCCGTAATAAACGAACTCTTAAACGACATGGTTGTTACGATATTCTGCCTGCTCCAACATTCTACGATCACTATTGATAAGAATAAAAAATATGAGTTAAGAATAGTAGGCAACACATCGTTCAACCAGGACGGAAAGCCTTTGATGTCACTAGCAGCATTCTCTGAGACTGGCGACCCATTTGTCGCATTTAGTTCAGACGTCATTTACTCAGACTATTTCGACGAGGATGTTTCCGAGAAGAATCTCTTCGCATTTAGACAATCCAACAAACTAGAAATTGAAAGAATATAGGCCGAACAAGTCAGCTCATACAACTCCGGCCATCGCTCCGCGATGACCTACGCGTATGGCTTCAGCGTTACAAGAAATGAAGATTATCATCGGAGCCGGTGAGCAAAGTTGGGAAGGCTGGAGAGCAACCCAAGGAAACGAGCTCAACCTTCTCGATGAAACGACATGGAGTGCGTTCTTTGGAGAAGACAGAGCCGATGCGTTTCTCTGTGAGCACGTCTTCGAACATCTGACCATTGAAGAAGGAAGAAAAGCAGCCAGAACGATCTACAGATACCTTAAACCGAACGGCTACATTAGACTGGCGGTTCCCGACAGGTTCTTTCCAAGCGACGAGTACCAAAGAATGGTACAGGTCGGAGGACCGGGACCGTCCGATCATCCAGCGGCCGACCACAAGGTTGTGTACGGCTACAAAGAAATAACTGAAGTATTTGAAGAAGCAGGTTTTTCGGTATCCCTTCTTGAGTACCACGACGAACAAGGAAAACTCCAAACAAACGAATGGAATGAAAAGCAGGCTCCAATTTATAGGTCATCGAAACTCGACCACAGAAATCAAGATGGGACGATCAGATTCGCTTCAATCATCCTCGATGCGAAAAAATGAATATTTGTAACAAGTCGGTCGATACAACTCGGGTAGGCGCTCGCCGAAATCCGGACACACAAGACACATTCAACCTCAACCAAACGTTCGAGCTTTAACTCGAGCTCGCGTATCACCTCAGCGATATCTAGAAAATGAAAAGATACTCGATACCATGGTTTTGGATGGCTTTCGTTGAATTCGCGAAAGGCTTTCTTGGTATCGAGGATAGCCCCGCAAAGAAAGCCGAACATGAGAAAAAGAAGACAGAGTTTCTTGGGATAGCCATTTGTCTATTCAAAGAAGATTTGGGAAGATTTCCGAGCGAACTAAAAGAACTCTGCTTCAACCAAAAGAACGAGGAAAGCTGGGAAGGTCCGTACATCAATTGGCAGGGTGAATCAACTTTCGAGAATATAGACGAAAGAAAATATGTATTCAAGAATCGAGGTGATCGATACGAACTGGAGTCACCAGGATATGAAATCAACAAAAACTAGAGATATCAAGGCGCAGCTCACAACGTGCGCAAGCGCACGCAGTGAGTGCTAGTCGTTCGGAGGAAAATGAAAATCTTCAATCTCATCGTAATCACACTCCTTCTAATCGGATGCTCAAAATCAGCTATAAAATCTGAGACAGTTGCCCCTACGAATGAACATCCTCTAATCAAAATTACGTTCATCGGTTTTAATACTGAAAAAACACAAGGAAGATACGCGACACTGAAGGTTGAGAATATTTCAGAACACAGCATTTTGAACGTTCGAGGCGAGGTTTTGGCATATAACGATTCTAAAGAACAAATTTACGCATTCCCTTGGGGAATGGGAGCATACCCTCAACTCGTAAAATCGAATGAAAGTATTGAGGTGAAATGGGGATTTGAGATACCAGATGAAGCATCTACTGCGACATTCAAACTACTTGAAGCCGAAATAATTAAATAGATATATCCGAACCAGGCATCGCACACAATGTCGGCAAACGCTCGCCTCTTTCATAACGACCCCATGAAAATCAAACTCAACAGACTTGGAACCGGTACGGACCGGAGACATCGGTAACAGTTAGACCGGGGACATAGGTAACACTTATATTCAGGGCTATGCCCTGGATAAAGCAGTCTCCTATGGATCAAAAACTCAGATTCGTCCACCTTGCCCGTAGCGGCAAGTTCCACATATCCGACCTGTGCATCGAGTTCGGGATCAGCCGCAAAACCGGGCACAAGTACATGGCGCGTTTCGCTGAACTCGGATCGGCGGGGCTGGCGGAGAGGAGCCGCAGGCCGCTCGTCAGCGCCAACGCGACCGACGCCGAGGTGGAGAGGCTCATCATCAATGAAAGACGCCTGCACAGGACTTGGGGACCAAAGAAGCTTAGAGTGATCCTGCAGACCAAGCACGGCATCGAGTCGCCTCCGGCGACCAGCACCATTGGCTCGATTCTCAAGCGCTCCGGGCTGACCAAGACGAGAAGGAGAGGACCGGGAGCGAACTGCGTCGAACGCGGCGAGCTGACCGTCCCCACGCATCCCAACGAAGTCTGGACGGTGGACTTCAAGGGATGGTTCCTGCTGGGCAACGGACAGCGATGCGACCCTCTCACTGTATGCGACCTGAACACCCACTACGTCCTCGGATGCAGGCGATGCCCAACCAGCAGTATTCGCGCGCCCAC
>DS990592.1:1140231-1264266 GCA_000155695.1 Verrucomicrobiia bacterium DG1235
CCCCTTCGCTCCAAAACCCTCGACATCAACAACCCCTTAAAACATAAAACCAAATGATATAAGTGTAACCGATGTGTCCGGTTTTTGTGTTACCGATGTCCATCTCGTACCACCTCAATCGAAGCCGACATCGTGTGGATTTGACGTTGGATAAAATAAAATATGGCGAGACTCGCGACAGTAAAAGATTTGAGAGCCATTTCAGAACTGTGTCTACCGGTTCAAAGACTTCACGCAGAAATCGCTCCTTGGCTCATCAAGAAACCAGCTGACGATTCTGAACTCCGGGATTGGCTTAGCGATGAACTCGAATCACCTGATTCCCTATTCCTAGTCGTTGAGTACAACGATGAGGTCGTTGGATATCTCTATGCACAGGAGATCAAAAGAGATGAATCGTGGGTACGACCACAACTCCACTACCTTATGTTAAGCCATATTTCAGTCTCGGCTGATTTTCAAAGAAATGGGTTTGGCCATGAACTGATGAAGAATCTATTCGAAGAAGGCCGTAAAAGAGGAATCTCTCGAGTGGACTTGGAGGTTTGGGACTTCAATCAGGGGGCTCAGAAGTTTTTCTCAAACTACGGATTCGAAAGCTTGAGCATGCGAAAAACTTTGAATATAGAAAAAGAGTCCAACCAGTCGTGCCATACAACTCCGGCCAGCGCTCCGCGCTAGCCTATATCCATCGTATCACCTCGACGTTGTAGCAGAAAAAACATGAAAGATAAAATAGATCCCGTTGAAGTCGCAAAATTTGAGAATGAAACTTGGTCCCGATGTGCCTCGGGATACATCGAGGGCTTCGGAGCCTTAGTCGCCGAGGCCATCGATTCAATTCTCGCTGAGGCCAGCGTCAAGAACGGGACGTTCTGTTTAGATGTTGGGACCGGACCAGGAAATACGGCAAAATCGGCATCAGAATTGGGTGCAAGAACTATCGGAATTGATTTTTCCGATACTATGCTCGCCGAGGCCCGTGTCCGAAATCCCGAGCTCGAGTTTTTGAATGCATCGGCTGAAAAGCTGCCCTTCGCGGACGACGAGTTCGATGCGGTGGTAGGTAACTATATCCTACATCACTCAGGTGAGCCGGAAAAGATCCTCTCCGATTCATTCAGAGTCCTAAAGCCAGGCGGAAAGGCGGCCTTTACGGTCTGGTCCAAGCCGGAGAAGCTGGAAGCGTTTGGTCTATTTTTCGGAGCCGTTGGAGAACACTTAGGTTCACCAGATTTACCACATGGTCCTCTATTTGGGATATCCGATTTTGATCATTTTCATCATTTGCTTCGAGAAGCTGGGTTCACTAAGACCTCAGTTCGAGAGTTACCAACCGTATGGAAAACACCATCGATCTCTTCCTATCTCAGAGCTTTTCACGACTGGGCAAATCTCAATGTCGTTGACAAAGAAATAAGAGAGAAAATCGAAGAGACTATCCTTAAGTCATCAGGACGCTATCAATCCGAAGGCGTATATTATATTCCAAATCCATCGATTCTTCTTTCGGGAACCAAAGCAATCTACTAATCGGATAAATGGACGCCGAACCAGTCGCTGGTGGTGACGCTCGCGTCGCACCACAGCTTAAACGATGGCAAAAAAAGGAAGACTTGCAGAATTTGGCCCAAAATCCACAATAGCGTCATGGTTAGACTCGCCGACATCCAGAAACAAGCTGACGATCTTTCAAAGGAAGACCGTGCAGGACTGCTTGCTCACCTCCTACATTCACTTGAAGGAGTACCTCAAGGGCCTGATGATCAGGAAGTTCTCGAAAGAGACAGAGCACTCGAATCAGGAGAGACAGCCCCAATCGGTCACGATCAATTCCTTCGGGAAGCTCGATCTCGCCCCTAATGCGGTTTGTCGAGTACCATCCCAAGGCTCCTGCTGACGCTAAAAAACTACTTGATCACTACGAGTCGATATCCCTTCCGCTTGGAGATTCATTTTGGATCGAACTCCTAGAGACGATAGAGCTGGCAAGAAAAGAGCCCGAGCAACACCACTTCGACGCGACTGGTTTGCGTAGAAGCAACTTGAAGCGGTTTCCTGTTCACATCCTATTTAGAATTAAGGAAGGAAGCATTCGAGTAACTGCAATTCGACACAACAGACAAAACCCACGATTTGGTTCGAAAAGGAGGTAGTGCCATCAAGACAGTGCTCACAACTCCGGCCACCGCGCGTCCTACGTCGTGAGACCTCAGCGTTCGACAAAATAAAATGAATCAACAAGCACTCATCGCTAACGCCCGAAGAAAAGCACTTCGTGAGCGTAGAAAAAGAGAAGGTGCATTTTCTCGCGATGACTTGCTTTCACTCCAAGTCTCAACGGTTCCTAGATGGAAAAGAATCGTCGTTTCGACATTCGGACTATGCAGCTTGATCGGAGGCATCATCGCAATGATTCAAACAGATTCATGGATACTTGCTTCCCTTTTCATCGCCTTCGGCTTGATGCTCATCTATATCGGTGCATTCAAGAGAAAGAAGACAATCGACTCGGCCTTGAATGGTATCGATGCAGGAACTACAACCAACATACTTGATGCAATATGGGATGCACTATGAAGATTAGGTCGAACAAGTCGCTCGATACAACTCGGGCCAAGCGCCCCGAGTTGTGGACGCAGCAAGGTGAAGTTAACCCAACTACTTTCATAACGGACCTCTAGGCCCTCGCGTATCAGCTCTGCGTTGGCAGAAAAGATGGAAGTAATCGACTACAACAAAACTCCAACGTTCTCTTTTGAAGGGATCGTTACTCGCTACCGCGATTTATGCCGACAGCACGGAGTAAAGTCACCGATTGATTTCCAACCTAGAGAACACTGTGCTGAAGGGAAACAATGGATCTATCCCGTATGGAGCGATGTTGAACAAGGGATCACCGAAAACGATCCAGCATGTATCGATCTAGGAATATGGTGCCTTGAAGTAGAAGAGCCGATCCCCTTTGGTTGCTGTATCCGTAACTCCATTGCAAACAAGCTCTACCGATCAAAATTGAATGACCAACAGAAGAACTGGTTGAAGAAAGTGGTTACCACACGACTGCTATCCAGACACCCTGGAGTCCACTACAAAAGACTAGGAAGGTTGCTTTTCTGCACAGGCCCTCAAATCAATGATTTTACTCCTTTTGAGCTTAAATCTGGAGACGATGCTTACATCACTCGTCGAAAGAACTACATCAATATGAAACGAGATGCCAACCAGGCGCTGCAGGCAACGAGCGCAAGCGCTCGCCGCCTGAACTCGACGTTCGACGAATGAAAAAACTAACAACTGCAATCCTAGTTGCTTTCAGCGTGCCTCTCTTAGCAGCCAAAACAAAGCCTGAGCTTGTGCACGAGGCACAAATGTCAGTTTTAACGAAATTCATCGCCAGTTTCAACAGCGACGAGATCTCTACTGTCCACGAACTTTTCGAAATAACCGAATCCGGAACGGACAAGCTCGCGAGGCAAATCTATACCCAACATAAAGTCGAAAGTTTGCGGCACGAAGTCGGTAAGATCAGTGCACTTGAGGAAGACAGCAGATTCGAAAAAGCTGCTGATTTCGAATATCCGGCGTACTTGGTATCCCCTTACAACCAGGCCGACAATCGACTCGGGCCATCACTCGGAATCAACATAGTTTTTGAAGATGGTACTGCTTCTAGAGCGCTTTTCTCCTTTTCTAAATACAAGAAGAAGAGAGGAACAAAGATAAGAATGATTACGTTTATTCTATCCGACGTCACTTTGAGAGATAAGCTTAACAGCCGAGAAATAGAAATTTCGAACAAGACGAAGGAAATTCTTCTGAAAGAATGATGAAAAGAAGGTCGAACAAGACGCTCGATACAACTCGGGCCAAGCGCCCCGAGTTGTGGACGCAGCAAGGACGATTCTTGCCCTACTCTTTCACAACCATCAACCTAGGCCCTCGCGTATCACCTCAGCGATGGGCGAAAAATTGAGATCGCAATCCTAAGCACTTACACCAATATGACACCATGACACGGATCGAAGCATTGAAAATCGAGGCTATGGACCTGACAGACTCCAACAGAGCCACACTGGCAAGCGAACTCCTTTACTCTCTTCCAGCTACCCTATCAGACGAAGACGAGGGAATGGCCGAAGCCCTAAGGCGAGATGCCGATCTTACAGCAAACCCATCGAGCGGAATGACTTGGGATGAACTGAAGAAAGGGATTGGCCGAGACTGATGAGCTTGATTTTCCATAAGCTAGTCCAGAGAGACCTGAGAGTCGTCCTGCGGTACTACGAAGAAGAAGGCGGTCCACAATTAGCGGACCGCTTCTTTCTTGAACTCGGCTCACTGGTGAGGGACGTCGAATTAACACCCGAAAAGTTTCACGAAGTGAAGAACGGCTTGAAGCGAGCGAACATGCCGAACTTCCCCTACCACCTCCTTTTCAGCATCCACGGACAAGGAGTCCGAATCTTAGTTTTACGCCACCACCGACGACATCCTCGCTACGGAATGAGTAGAAAATGAAATGCCCATCAAGTCGGTGCTCACAACTCGCGCAAGCGCTCGCCTGAGACCTCGGCGTTAGCTAATTAAAAATGAATGACATCGTTGCAACTGTATCCGCTTACTTGATATGTGCGGTGTCTCTTTGGCTTGCGACGCGGGAAAAGAAAAAGGTTAAAAACGAATGGAGAAGACCGGTTGGACCACTTCTACGCTTGGCGGTGCTCTTTCTTGGTTTTCATTTCATTTTTTTGGCAATTCAGATTTCTGCGTTAGAAGGTTACCTTTTCATCGCACTCTTTGTAGTGATCTCCTTTGTGGGCGTATGGCTGGACCCATTCTTGGTCCTGCTCATCGTTACGTCATACGTCTTCTTTGAGTGGGTTTTCTGGTTTCCTGATCGGGACTCCTACGTTCTGAGCCGAGCAGTTAAAGGAGAGAAAAAAAGGAAAGAAGTAAAAGAGAAGATAGGGATAGCCATCTCAGACCTGAAGCCAGTCGGTCAGATTGAAATCGAGGGACAGAAATTTGACGCGAGATCTTCATTGGGATTCATCAGCAAAGGTGATCCAGTAGAGATTGTCAGCCAAAGCGGCTTTGAAATGATAGTTAACAAAATAGGAGCTAACCAAGCGTCGCTCACAACTCCGGAGGCTCCGCCTCCTACGTCGTGAGGACTCGACGTTCTACAAAAAACAGACTGTGAGCAACCTACAAAAGATAAACAAAAAGATCAAATGATGGCTGTCTGTTACCGCCTTTGGATCGCTGTTGTTTTTCTTCGCATTCAGCTTTGTCGATGCACGCCACAAAAATCATATACCACCAGAGTTAATATATCCACCTGATTGGACTAGAGGATTGGCAGCGGCGTTGCTAATTGTTCGACAATGAATTCCAAACGAAACGAACAAAATTGAACCACTAGTGAGTAGATTTCTGATACAAAATTTGTTTCCACTATTCTGATATATCCCAATTAGAATTGCGGTCCCTGCTGACGAACAAGTTGCGACCTGACCCTGGTGATTTATTTTAGAACACCCAGATCGTTTTATCGAGACAATCAATTCACACTATGGCAGCTTCTCGGTCCTGTTACCCTATTCACTCTTCCATCCAATGCGCAGTAGCCGACCTCTCATCCTGACGATTATAATCCTTTTATTCTCATCGCTTACCGAACTGCAGGCACAGTTGCTGGATCGGGACGGTGATGGAGTCAGCGACCTTTGGCAGGGCCTTCATCAACTCCCGACGATCAACCCGGATCAGGATAGCGACGGCGACGGCACCACCGATGCAGATGAAGCGATCGCCGGAACGGATCCATTTAATGCTGATTCGCAGTTCACCGTCACCGACTTTGAGATCCTCCCAATCGATCCGACTTCACTCCGCACTCGAGTGACCTTCGACGCGATAGCGGGCAAGTCATATCTCCTACAGGAGTCCACACTTGCAGCCAAAGATAATTGGACAGGTATCGGACTTCCCATTCAGCCCCAAGTTTCGGGGCCGTTCGAATTCGAAACTAAACTCTCCTTGCCTCTTGATCGGCATTTCCAGCGCATTCTCGTCGAGGATATAGATCAAGATGGGGATGGGATTTCAGCGTCGGATGAACTCACTATCGGGACTTCAGACAAGAACCCAAACACCGGCGGAGGGGAAGGCCTAACCGACTTCGACGCAGCCCTTGACTGGCTCTCAGACAAGACACCGGGAACGGCCCCAACAGGGACACCCGACAACCTCAGCGAGGTCGATGTCGCATGGATTCGGCAACCGATCGGAACCACTACCCCTGCACTGCTCGCCACGGCGGTGGGCACAGGCGGCTGGCATCAACTGAGCACCTGGAGCGTTTCTGCAGCGGGGGTTCCGGTGGAGGAAATGACGAGCCCGCCGATCGAAGGTTTCGATCCCCAGTTGATCACTCTCCCGATGGAGGGGAACCCTGCTTCGAACCCTCATCGCTTTGTCAGCGGGCGCCTCCGCGTCGATGGCAATCTCTGGCTCTCCAGTCGATCCGCGGACGGTTCAGGCAACCTGCGTCACCACCGGTCGGTCGGCTACGGGTCAAATGCCGGTGTCGATGTCACGGCTTACCGCCTCGCCCAGCGACCCTTGCGGGCCATGGGCGAAACCGTAGCCTATCAGGTCGTTACGCCTTTGATTTATATTCCTGAGGGGAAACTCGTTCCGAGTTTGCGTATCGTAAGCTGGCGCGTCGAAGCAGCGAGCGGTGAACTCTCGGCCATCGGCGACAGTGGTGAGCTAAGTAATCTCGGTCTCCCTCTCGATGTCGCCACGGCGAGACTAAACATCGCGCACCTAAGAGGAGATCAGTTTCAGCTCACCTATCGCAACACGAGCAACAATCAGGCTCACTTTACGTTTTTTGTCAGTACTTCGGGCACGTTCACCGACGGGGGTAGAAACTCCGGTTTTTCCGACATTCGAGGCAGTGGACGAGAGACGCTCCCTCAGCAGGCAAACGCGATCGGCGGGCTGGCATCGAACGGCTATTTCACAGCAACCCGCGAGCCGTCGGGCGACCTCTCGATGCAAGTCTGGGATCTCCAGGCAGACGACGATGGCGACCACGAACTATCTCTCCTGAGCGATGACAGCGTCGATCTGCTGCCACAGACAAACGGAATTTCCCTCCCCAACCCCGGACTGAGCAATGGCTTCGACGAGAATGCTCGGGCGGGCGAGCAGGTCGGCGAAGCCCTCGCAGTGGGCGATTTCAACGGCGACGGCTATCCCGACCTCGCCGTCGGGGCCCCCGGCCACGACTTGTCAGGCGCGGCCAACACCGGGGCGGTCTACATTCTCCAGGGCAACTCCAATGGTCTTACAGGGCGCGGCTACGAACAGGTCTGGACACAGGCCAGCGAAGGCGTCCCCCTGAGCGCCGAGGCAGGAGATCGATTTGGAACGACCCTCGCAGCGGGCGATTTCAATGGCGACGACATCGACGACCTCGCCATCGGCGTGCCCTTCGAAGAGGTCAGTGATGTAAGCGCGGCGGGTGCTGTGCTCGTGCTCTATGGTACGCCGTTTGGACTCTCCTCCGATAACGCTCGCAATTTCACCCAGACATTTGGAGGGCTTTCCTCCGAGCCTTTCGACTACTTTGGCTGGGCCCTCACAGCCGGGGATTACAACAACGATGGCCACGACGACCTCGCCATCGGCATCCTCAATGAAACGGTCGGCGACGTGGAGAATGCCGGGGCTGTCATGGTCCTGAATGGCTCTTCTGCTCGCTTACAGACGGGCAACCGCCAATACATCCACCAAGATCTGCTTAACACTTGGAATGCTGCGGAAGTGGGTGATGGCTTTGGCCGCGCTCTGGCCACGGGGGACTTTGACAACGATTCCTTCGATGACCTCGCCGTTGGCATTTCCCGCGAGATGGTCAGGGGAAACCCAGGGGCGGGAGCCGTACAGGTCTTCTACGGGTCGAACGACGGCCTCGATCAGGACATTTTTGTTTCCCAAGCTGGCTTCAGTGGAGGCGAGGACATTCGCGGCGCAACCGAGACAAACGACTACTTCGGCGAGAGTCTTGCAGCAGGTGATTTCAATGGCGACGGCACCGACGACCTCGCCATCGGCGTGCCTGGCGAAGATATCGGCACGATCGTCGATGGCGGTGCAGTTAACGTACTGTACGGCATCGGTCTCTTCAATTTTGGCCTCAGCGACTTCAACAACCTTCTCATCACGGAGGAGGATTTCAATCCAGTCGGCGGTTCGCTCGGTGGGGTCGCGACAGCGGGCGACCGGTTCGGCCACGCTCTCACCACCGGTGACTTCAATGACGATGGGCTCGCAGACCTCGTCGTAGGCACCCCTTTTAACGAGGCTTTTGAAGATACCCCAAACACTGGTCTGCTCTACACCATCCTAGGGTCGAACGACGGACTTACCTCGACAGGCAATCGCCAAGTAACCTTCAATCGGTCGCTCACGCATCTCGATGGGAACAGCTACGCTCTGGAGGGTGAAAACGAGTCCAATGACCAATTCGGCTCCACACTCATAACCGGTGATTTCGACTCCGACGGACAGGACGACCTCATCGTCGGTATCTCAGATAAGGACTACGCTGACGACACCTTGGGCAGCGGTGCGATCCAAATCATCCCCGGCTCGGCGTCGGACCTTTTCAACTACGGAGAAGATGAGCAATGGTTCGTCCGTCTGCCAGAGCCATCGCGAGCCCGCGTGACCGACCTAGCCCGTGAAGATGCCCTTGGTCCTGGCTGGGGTAAACTCTACGGCAAGGACGAACATCTCGAGGAGCGCCACGCCGCAAGCGTAACAAAGTGCATGACCCTCCTACTCGCCGTCGAAGCCCTCGAAAACGGCCAAACCGAACTCACCCGCATGGTCGGTGTCAGCGAACTTGCCGGAACGAACAAAGGGAGCAGATTACTAACATACAATGATTTCGGTTCCGAAATCAAAGACGACAACGGTGATCCAATCTACTTCATCCAGCCTGGCGATCTCATGCCCCTGCGCCTCCTGATCGCTGCCATGATGAACGAATCCTGCAACCGCAGCTCCATCGCTATTGCCCAGCATATCGCGGAAGTCGTCACCGGCGACCCCGACCGTTTCATCATCATGATGAATGACAAAGCCGCCGAACTCGAAATGCACGACACCGTCTTTGGCCAACCCGCAGGCGGCATGGTGACACGGCCTCAGGATCTCATCACACTTCTCCTCGAAGGATCGAAGCATCCGCAATTTGTCGAATTTGGAGGCATCGCCCGCTATGGCGAAGAAGCCCCGCACGACGCGCTCTGCGGCACCTGGAATACGGGAGACCCCAAGTGCAACGGACCCTTTAGTAAATTCAACACGATCGGCAACTACCCTGGACGCCAAATGTGGAAAGGCGGCAACATCGGCTTTTGGTGGAGCGGCGACGAAGCTATCGACGTACCGCCTCGTCCGCCAGGCATTCCCTACTCCACAGCCAGTGCCGTAGGCATCGCCAAACGGGCGGGTCGCGACATCGCCATAGCCATCTTGCAGACCAACAACGCCAACCGAACAGAAGACTCACAAAAACTATTCGACTACGGATTCCGCAAACTCTTCACGCCCGACCTCCGCGGTTCGACCGAGTATCCAGAATCTGGTGGACTCGTCGGCGCGGAAGACCAGGTCCGAGTGAAGAACTTTGCCCTCGACCGGATCACCGCAGACAGCGCTGTGACCGCAATCATCGACGACTTCGAAAACATCCAGATCGACATCTGGGCGCTCGACCCCGCTGCCCGTTCGATCAGTCAACGCGGCCGTGCCACCCGCACCTACAACCTACAGGACGGAACCAGAGCAGCCGCCCCAAACGTCATCGCTCTCGCCGCCCTTCCGACGACGGAGGCAATCAGCGATGTCCTCACCGTCAACCTCGATGGCTCACACCTTAACCTCGATCTCTGGCGTATCGGCGAAGAACCCTAAGCAAAACAAGGCCATGCACAGACACCAACTTCCAGTAAGCAGAAGTTCTTTGGGGAGTCAAACAACAGAACGGAGATCAGGATAATGGATACAAAAAAAGCTCTCGAATCGAAGATAGCAGCATCCTTAACCGACGGACTAGATTATTTGACTTCGACATTTCGAGCTTCACGAAGCAACATTTCAACCCTGTTACCCAAGTATGACGAGCAAGGCCCTATGCCAGTTTAAAGATTCGATTCGAGTGGAAGCGACCACTGGAGACACGTTCCTGAAAAAGGTAGAACAAGTCAGTCGATACAATTCGGGTAAGCGCTCGCCGAAATTTCAATCCACCAGACACACTCAACCTCAACCCAACGTTCGAGCTACGTTTTGAGCTCACGTATCACTTCGGCGATATGCAGATAAGAAAATGGATACTACCGATTGCACAGCTGGTGATATCCATTGCCTTTATCGTGACTCATATTTCGACGAGCCCGAAGTTCGACGCATTAGCCAAAGGCTGGGCATCCACGGAAGCAAAACAAACTGAAGAACGCTACGAAGGGACAACTACTGAAGAGGCCATCCTCTACATCATCGCTTTAATCCCGATAGTAATCATTGGAAGAAAAGAAAAAGAAGTGATGAGCCTAATGAAAATCATGAGTATTGGAGGATTTTTCGTCTCACTGATTTGGTTGGGGCTTTGTTCATTCCTTTGGGTTTTCGGACTTAACCCTACCGCACCAGCTTTTATCCTACTGTCAGCGTTACTCTGGACATTAGCATGGAAAAGAATGAAAAATGAGCATATCAAGTCGTCGCTCACAACTCCGGGGGCTGCCGCCCCCTCCGCGTGAGGACTCAGCGTTGTGCAAAAATGAGAATAAGATGACAGAAGAGACGAGAGCGATCATCCTAATAGTTGGAGCAGTACCCTTCGTCTTGCTTTCGTTGGTTGGGGTGTTCTTCCACCTGTCCTGCTTTTCAGAGACAAAAAAAGAAGAACTATCATCATTACCTCCTCTTGGAAGAAGCTCACCCCTTGCTGTGTTGCTGCACCCAAGCGTTCTTACCGAAAAAGGTAGGAAAAGAAGAAAAATCGGATTTATCCTTATCGGACTAGGAATCCTATCACTCCTGTGTTCAGCTGCTTTCCTCAATCAACAAACCGTATGAGTATATTGGGCACAACAAAACGCTGCAGGCAACTGCGGCAAACGCTCGCCTCTTTCACTACGATCCCATGAGATCCAACCAACCCAGAAATTCAAACGATAGCCTAGGCCTTGTCGCCTGAGCTCGACGTTGGGCGAAAAAACGGAAGCTTGACTTGGTGGCATTTTTTGCCACCATTTTACCGTGAATCGAAAACAACGACTAACCCTAGAAAAAGTAAGGGAGCGTCCCGAACGATCAGACATACCTTGGAAGGACATCGAGAATATGCTCGCAGCCTTGGGAGCAGAGATTTCCGAGGGAAGCGGCTCTCGAGTCCGTGTATTCCTGAACGGCGTTAGAGCTGTATTTCATCGGCCTCACCCGCAGAAGGAAACAGACAAGGGCGCAGTAAAGTCTGTCAGACGGTTTTTGGAAGCTGCAGGAGAATAAAGATCATGGAATATAAAGGATACGTAGGAACAGTTCAATTCGACGAGGAAGCCGAAATCTTCCACGGTGAAGTCATCAACATGAGAGACGTTGTCACTTTTCAGGGCGACACAGTCGAGGGATTGAAAAAGGAATTTCAACTATCAATCGACGACTACTTAGAGTTCTGCAGTGCGCGTGACGAGGAGCCAGACAAGCCCTTCTCGGGAAAACTAACATTACGTTTAGATCCAGACCTACACCGAAGCCTCTTCATTCGATCCAAGAAAGAAAACAAGAGCCTAAACAATTGGATAGTTGATGCTTTAAGAAAAGATACGAAGGCCCAACAAGACGCTTGATACAATTCCGATAGGCTGCGCCTATCTCCATCGTATCAGCTTAGCGTTAGCAGGAAAAAATATGACCAAAACCTTCAAACTAAAAGTCGACGACTATTGTGGTGCTCAAAGCTTACACACTAGCTGGAAGGTATGGATCATACTATTCGGCATCTTGCTTGCCGTCTTCTACGCATTTGCCGACATCCAACTAGACGATCCTGTAGGACTTTCGGTCTACGGCATAGTCATCGGCGTCATCCTGATGGTCATGCCCAATTCGATAAAAAGAAAACGAAAGATGGATTTCTACAAGCACCGTGAACTAAGAGAGGAAGTCACATTCGAGTATGACGATTCACTTGTACAGTGGACTGGAAAATCCGGATCCTACCGAATAAAATGGAATAAGATAAAGAAATGGAAGATCGGGAAAGGAGTGATCCTGATTTACGAAACCGACGTTCTCATGAGAATGATTCCAATGCGGATATTCGACGAGTCCGAAATAGATTTTATCAGATCAAAGCTAGAAAAAAGAGATGCTAACCAGTCGCTTGATACAACTCCGGCCAGCGCTCCGCGCTAGCCTTCGCGTATCAGCTCAGCGTTAGGCAGAAAAGAATGAACAAATTCGAAACAGATGATGGAATCTTTGATGGTGCTTACTACAGCCCACGCGACTACAGGTCCGAAGACAACATCGTTGGATTCATTCACAAGGGAGACAAACTAGGCATAGTTAAAAGAAAAGATGATTACTTTGTCGCCGAGTTCCTAACTAAAGGTCAACCTTCTTGGTCGATGACCGGGACTTGGAACGAAGAAAGAAGCTCCTGCATCTGCGAATCGAAAGAAGAAGGAATGAATCTTGTATCCAGTTTTCTAGAAAATGAATGATTGGCCTAACAAATCGCTTCAGGCAACTGCGGCAAACGCCCGCCTCTTCCACTACGAACCCATGAAATCCAACCACCCCAGAAATTCAAACGATAGCCTAGGCCTTGTCGCCTGAGCTCGGCGTTCTGAAAAAATATGAAAATAGCCACTATACTCGCGGCAGTATGCATCACGTTTTTCTGCCAAGCAGAGAAGGAGCCCGCCTTCTTCTTCGTCCCAGAGGATACTAGTGGTCCATTTCCCGTAGCTGTATGGCTTCACGGATACAGAGGATATTCGTCAGATGGATATTTTCCCGGCGAGAGCAGAGCATCCATGCAGGCACACGCGGACGAGATAGGAGCGGTGATCGTAGGATTCCCTGCCACAACCGATCTGGGCGACGATACCCAGCAATGGTCGGAGGAGCCAGTTGCAGACCACGCTTACATACAGTATCGACTCTCTATCATCTCCAAATCCATTCCTTTAGACTTAGAGAGGGTCGTACTATTCGGATTCTCACAGGGAGCGATGGTTGCAGGTGATTTGGCAAGTCTGTATCCTGACAGTTATTCTGGTGCCATTCTCATGTCACCAGGCGGAATAGGAATGCCCATGGCTTCAGAAAAACGACTAACCAGCCATTCAAGTCAGAGATATTTCTGCTTCTGCGGAGCTGAGGAGCACCCAGGCAATGTGGAGCTTACCAAAGCATACGCCCAGCATTTTAGATCCGTGTTGGGAGCTGAAGTCACTCTGAAGCTCTATCCCGGAATTGATCAACACACGAGACCACCAGATTTCATGGAGAAGTTCCCAGATTGGGCATCGGAAATCCTAAAGAAAGAGAATCAGAACCAGTCGTCCCATACAACTCCGGCCAGCGCTCCGCGCTGACCTACGCGTATGGACTTCACGTTCGGGAATGAAAAAACTAGCAACAACTCTATCTTCCACATTCAAGGCTCTTACCTTGGCTATCGGCATTGTTGGGTGGGTAGTTGGAATTGCGTGGCTCACACATCAAAAACAACAGACAACGGTAGAAGGAAAAATACTAGATGCAGGTTCAGGACAACCTGTAGCCGAAGGAAAAGTGGTCGTATCCACATGGAACTACGGATTATTCGACTCCAATCCAAGAAACTTCGGAACGACGACCGATACAGACGGAAATTTCACGATACATGCGAATCCGGGATTTTGGATCAGACGAATCGATATCGCTGCTTCTGGGCCTGGTGACAGAATAGGGATTCAAATGAACATCAAATACGAACAATCAATTATTAAGATAAGACCATTAGACTTCGATCAGTCACCGATCAAATCCTACGGGCACGCCGATTTCGGAGGAGCGTGGTCCGGAAAAGTAGAATGGAAAGATAACCCGAACAAATCGTAGCAGGCAACGAGCGCAAGCGCTCGCCGCCTGTACTCGACGATGGGCGAATCGAAAAGAACTATTGAAATGACGAAGTTATTTCAGGCGAAGCCTTCCCGAAGGGAAAAAATTTAAAAATCCATCTACTATCTAAAAACTGAACGAAACAAGTAGCTGAAATCTAACTACTGAAAAGAAATCCCCACATCTAGAACTTCGACATTCAGCATCTCCCCTATCCGACCCAAAAGAAAACGAATTGATGATCGAACCAAACAATCTAAGAATTGAAGGCATCAAGATTCGGCAAGGAATCCAACCACTTACCCAAAAAAACAACGCCCATCAAGGCGCTGCTCACAACGAGCGCAAGCGCTCGTCGTGAGAGCTCGGCGTTCGACGAAAAAATGAAAACCAAACTCGACGAATCTAAAGTACCCGAAGGACTTCGAAGCCTGATTCCATTCGCTGAAGAGTTTGGCATTTCAGATGATGGATACCGATTCGAAAAGATAGAAAAGGCACCAAAGGAAAGGTTAGCGTTACTCAAAGAACTCTGCATCCAGAAAGATGATGAACTTGACGAGTGGTTGGCTGGGCCTGAAGCGAACGGTCCCACATTCTCAGAAGAGTACATTGCGTTCTCCTCCATGCGAATGGCTGCCGATGAATCATGAGAAAAAGAATATCCTGCACTGAAATATGGATACGGAAGAAAGAATGAAAAGAAGGTCGAACAAGGCAGTCGATACAACTCGGGCCAAGCGCCCCGAGTTGTGGACGTGACCTGCTCCCCGTAAACAGAGCCATTTGAGTTGAGAGTCTTCCCGTGATCAACATGAAAGGAAGACCATATGAGCCGAGGAAAAGGCAAACGATACAAGGAGGAGGAGATCGTGCGCATCCTGCGCGACGCCGAGGGCGGTACGCCCGTGGCGGAGATCCTTCGCAAGCACAACATATCCGCCGGCACCTTCTACCGCTGGCGCAACCAGTACGCGGGGATGGACGCGGTCCACCTGCGAAGGCTGAAGGAGCTGGAGGCCGAGAACGCCAAGCTCAAGAGGATGGTGGCCGAGCGCATGCTCGACATCGAGGCGCTCAAGGAGATCAACTCAAAAAACTGGTCAAGCCCGTAGAGAAGCGTCGAGCCGTCGACCACCTTCGCGAGAGCCGCGGCTTTTCCCTGCGGCGATCCTGCGGGCTTATGTCCATGTCGAGAAGCAGCTACGCCTACGAGCCGTCCCGCGACGACTCCGAGCTGGCGGGGCTGCTCAGGGAGAAGGCCCTCGAGCGCAAGCGATGGGGCTACCGCCGGCTGCACGTGCTGGTCAGGCGCGAAGGCATGGAGGTCAACCTCAAGCGGACCTACCGCGTGTACCGCGACGAGGGGCTGCAGGTGAGGCGCCGCAAGAGGAAGCGCCATCGCGTGGCCAGGACCTTCGAGCCGTTCGTCTCCACCGAACCCAACCAGCGGTGGAGCATGGACTTCGTGCACGACTCCACATGGAAGGGGCGGACGATGAGGATGCTCACTGTCGTGGACGACTGCACCAAGGAGTGCCTATGGATCGAGGTCGCCACCTCGATCCCGGGAAGCCGGGTGTCGCAGATCCTCGGCCACCTGTCCGAGCTGCGGGGCAAGCCCGGGAGGATACACAGCGACAACGGCCCGGAGTTCGCCGGCATGGCGCTGGACCGGTGGTGCTACGAGAACGGCGTCGAGCACACCTTTATCCAGCCCGGCAAGCCGCAGCAGAACTGCTACGCGGAGAGCTTCAACGGGAAGCTTCGCGACGAGTGCCTCAACGAGCATTGGTTCGACAGCGTCGTCCACGCTCGAGGCGTCGTCGAGAGCTGGTGGGAGGACTACAACGAGGTGCGTCCGCACTCCAGTCTGGGTAACCTGACGCCGAGGCGCTACGCAGCCAAACTGGCGGCGAGCCCCCTAGGGGGCTTGGGTAGGAATGATACAGTTGACCAATCCAGAAACAATAACCACAAAACAACTACGGAAGCCTCTCACTGCTGACGGTACTGAAAGGGGGAGCAGGTCAGACGCAGCAAGGGCGGATCAACCCAACTACTTTCTCAACGGGCCTCTAGGCCCTCGCGTATCACTTTGACGTTGGCAGAATAAGAAAGGAAAACGCATTCAGGAACAGAACACAAGACTACCTGATAAACTGAATATTTGCGTCACTGGCGATTTTAGAATCCGCATTGTGCGCAGAAACGACTCGAAAGCATTCTATCGGATGATCGACGACCATCGTTCCGATCTACGCACATGGCTTTCATGGGTGGACGATGTCACCAGCGAAGAAGACATCGCTTGGCGCTACGAGCAGTGCTCGATTTCTAAGTCAGAAGGTAAATCGTTGAGGTTCTTTGTTCTGCACAACGAGTCTATTATCGGAATGCTGGCAGCAAAGAGAATCGATTGGGGAGCTAGCCTCGCAGAGCTTTCGTACAATCTTGATCCTAGTTTTCGCGGTCGTGGTGTTATCACCAAAGCTTGCAAAGAGCTTATTTCGTATTTCGAAAGTTCATTAGGTATCGAGAATTTTGAGATCCATACAGCGATTGGAAATCGAGCCAGCGAGCGAGTTGCAGAAAGACTGGGCTTCGAATTCATCAGGATAGATGAGAAGGTGGAGCAGCTTCATGGCGAATGGATCCATCATAAAATTTATGCCAACAAGTCAGCTCATACAACTCCGGCCATCGCTCCGCGATGACCTCCGCGTATGGCTTCAGCGTTCTGCGAAAGAAAATGAATCCACCTCTATCAGACCGATGTCTTCCAACCAAAAATCCTACGGAAGGATCTATTCCTAGCGAATCATCGACCAAAGCGATTATTCCTACAACCTCCCCAGACGTCACAGTTAGAGTTTATGAAAGAAAAGACGGAAGCTATGGGTTTGAGTACATAGCATGGTCAAGACCGAGTCCCGGCTTCGACCCAAATGAGCATGCATGGATGAGATACGACCCGACTAGTGTTCCTATTTTGGATACGTTAGGTAGAGCGATTGAAGTTGCGAAAGAATACGCAACGAATGAAGGATTAAAGATAAATGACGAAAAGGTTGAAAAGAATGAAAACTAGGCAGAACCAGTCGTTTGTGGCAATGTCGGTTACGCTCCGCTCCACCGCCATCGCCACAACTTAGCGTTAGCAGAAAGTAATCGTTAAGTTTAGGCAGCTATCGCGACAAGCGGAGAAGAGACACACGGAAAGAAACGAGGTATTCAGACGAACACGACAGGAAGGATTGGGTTGAGATGAAAAGTAACGAAACGAAAGATCAGGTTGTGATGAAAGGTTGTGCTAACCAGTCGCTCGATACAACTCGGCCCAAGCGCCCGAGTTGTGGACGCAGCAAGGACGTATCTCACCCTACTCTTTCACATCCACCAATCTAGGCCCTCGCGTATCAGCTTCACGTTCTGCAAAAATAAATGAAAACATTTCTACGCATCCTGACCATAGTAGTGGTCGTACCGGTCGTTGGTATGATCGTCGCCATTGTCGCTTCAACCGTTCTCAGCAACTCGAAGATTGCCGATGAGAATAGTGAACTCAAATCACGCATCACGATGCTAGAGAAACAACTCGGCGAGCTTAAGAATCAACCTGACCTTCTGTTATCCAAAGCAATAGACTTGAGAAACACGAATAGACCAAGTGAAGCAAAAGATACGTTATTCGAGCTACAAGAGAAGTATTCGAATTTCAAAAGTGACGAAATTAATAAACTAATTTCTGAATTGGACTACGAGATCATTGTTCAGAAAGAACTCGAAGCAGAAGAACAAAAAAGGAAAGATGAAGAAGAAAGCCGGTTAGCCGAAGAAAAAGCCAAACACCTTGAGCAACAAAGAATCGAAGAAGAACGGTTAGCTAACGAAAGAAAGATAGCCTTAGCTGCAGCTACAAAGAATCTAAAGAGTTCAGTTGATGAAATAAAAGAGATCGAGTTCTTCAAGGACCGATCCTCACCAGATACAAACGCGGTCAAAAACATTCACGCATACATCGGAAAAAAGGGAAACCAAGTTTGGCTCAGATTCAAGATGAGCTACAACAGTGATGACTGGCTATTTGTGGAATCCGCTACTTTCAAAGTCGACGGAGAGTTAGTCACACTCAAGTACAACTTCTTCGATGACTGGGAACGCGACAACGGATATGGAGGCATCTGGGAGTGGAAAGACGTTTCAGTAGATCGAGAAATATGGAATCTAATAAATCAAATTTCTGATTCAGATGACACGATGATGCGTTATGGAGGACGTCAATACCATCACGACAGAAAGGTTTCTAGCCGAGAGAAAGCAGCACTCAAGAATGTGATCTTAGCGTATGAGGCAATGGGAGGCGTTCCCCCCGAAAAATGAAGAAGCAGAACCAGACGGTCGATACAACTGCGGTCAGCGCTCCGCGCTGATCCTCGCGTATCACCTCGACGTTCTCTAAAAAATGAAATTCATCACCACAGTCGTAGCGATATTTCTATTCTCTTCGATTTCCTTAGCAGAGCTAACAACCACTAAAGAAAAGACGGAACTCGGAGAACGCACGACCTACTATCGAAATGGAGAAAAGATTTTCGTCGAAGAGTATTTCGATATTGGAACGAAGGAAACAGGAAGAAGGTACTACGATCAGTATGTGATCCTGGATGGTCGAGGTGTTCTATCGCTTAGCACCTTCCTAATAACTCCAAAATGGGAAATCAAAGGGATTGAAGGATTAAACATATCAGCTATGCCAGAAGACGGTTTGGTACTGATTGAATACAACGAAATAAAAGAAGGTTTCACGATTAACGAAGGGGGCCTTTTAGTTCCTTTCACCGATTCTGAATACGAGGAATCATGCGTACCTACTGACTTCTCAGAATATCGATATGAAAAAAACGACAAAGAATAAATCCAGAGAACCAGTCGGTTCTCACAACGAGCGCAAGCGCTCGTCGTGAGACCTCGGCGTTAGCAGAAATAATGGAAACTGGCTTCTTAGCACTGATGATCGCTCTCGCCGTGGACTTTAAGTTCAGAAAGATGAGAAATGAAACCCTATCAAGCGAAGAGTATCATCGACTCTCTTACAGAACATCTGGAAACGAGACATACGTCTTCCTTGGAGTATTCGCCATTCTGTTTATCGCGGACCAGAACCTCCCAAACTTAGGAAAAGAGATCAACCTCGTAGCGTACGGACTTCTGGTTGTTTGGATGCTCTACTCAAGATTGAGGATCTACATCGAAGCAAAAATAAAGAAGATAAACCCTGAGTATACTCGTTATGCACTGTTTAGCCTCGTTGTCGTTGGATTTGCTTCGGCACTATTAATCAACGATGAAATCAAAAGATTCTGAATACAAAAATATTTATCTAACCAGGCATCGCACACAATGTCGGCAAACGCTCGCCTGGCGGTGTAACGTTTTTTGTGTAAGTCGCTTTTTCCGGAGTTGTTCTATTTGTTGATGTTGTCGGTGATTCTCTCGCCGAACTCAATGGTGAAACGGTTCAGGGCCGCAGGCCAGTCGCGAACCGGATGGGTCCACTTCTTGGATATGTTCTTCGCCGAGAGGTAGAACAGCTTGTAGAGCGAGTCCAGCGTGGGGAAGAGGTTGCGGTGGCGGCTGACCTTGCGAAACGAGCTGTTGAGCGACTCGATCGCGTTGGTCGTATATATGATCTTTCGGATCTCCGGCGGGTAGTCGAAGAACGGGACCACCCGCTCCCAGTTCGATTCCCAACTTTGGCCGATGGCGGGGAGACGTTCGTCGTAGGTTTCTCGGAACTCGTCCAAGGCGGCTTTCGCCGCCTCGGCGCTGGAGGCGTTGTACACGTTCTTTAGCTGGGCGGCCACCGCCTTGCGTTCCTTCCAACTCACGAACTTCAGGCTGTTGCGAAGCATGTGCACTATGCACAGCTGCACCTTGGCCAGCGGGAAGACCGACTCGATGGCCTCGGGCAAGCCCTTCAGCCCGTCCACGCAGCATATCAGGATATCGGATACGCCTCGGTTTTGAAGTTCGGTGAACACGCCCAGCCAGAAGCGCGAACCCTCGTTCTGCGAGGACCACATCCCCAGTATCTCCTTGCGGCCCTCCAGGTTGACGGCAAGGGCAAGGTAGATCGCTCGCGAACTTACCTTCCCCTCGTGCCTGACCTTCGCCACGATGGCGTCGAAGTAGACGATCGGGTAGAGGCGCTCCAGCGGACGGGACTGCCATGCCTTGACCTCTTCGGCAACCGCGTCGGTGGCGTTTGAGATGAGCATCGGCGAGACCTCCACCTTGTAGATCTCCTTGAGGTGCTCCTGGATCTCGCGAACGGTCAGACCACGCGAGTACAGGCTGACGATAGCATCGTCGAAGCCGTCGAAGTGGCGCTGCCCCTTAGGCACGAGAACGGGCTCGAAGTCGCCGTCGCGATCTCGCGGCACCTTAACCTCGATCTTCCCGTCGTCGCTTCGCAAGCTCTTCTTGCTGTGACCGTTGCGTGCGTCACCGCCTGGCTTGATCCTCTTGCCATGTTTGTCGTAGCCTAAATGGGTAGTGAGCTCGGCATCCATCACTCGGTTTATCAGCCGCCTTTTCAGTTCGGTCAAAAGCCCGTCGGGGCCGGTGAGGTCCTCGGGCTTGCTGTAGTTCTCAAGGAGCTGGTCAAGCAGCTCGTCCTTGATCTTGTCTTTCATCGTAGGGTGTCCTTTATGCTTACGAACAACCCCAGAGCCAGCTACTTACACAAAATTTTGTACACCCTCGCTCGCCTCATTCACAACGACCCCATGGAAATCAACCACAACAGACTTGGAACCTCAATCGAAGCCGCCATCGTGTGGATTTGACGTTCGACGAAAATAATGAAACCAAAGCAATGGGAACTATGGCTAGGAAGGCCCAGATCAGTTTGGTGGATGCTGACCCCAATCATCCTGATCCTGTTGTCGCTCTGCATTGCCTTCATTGTTGATCTGGCGGGCTACAACACACCGGCTTTTGTCGGTGATGCGTACTCGTTCTTTTTATTCGGATGTTTCGCTTGCATGGTTATTTCTAGCAGTGCGTATGCTCTGCTGAGCGCCATCCTCGTTTTGGCCCCTGCTTGGCTGATTCTCGCTTTCGGAACACAAGAAATAGAAAAAGAAATTTGGTTTTGGTTGGTCACCGCAATAACGACAGTATTGGGATCAACAGCATTCATACGATATTCAAGAATCTGGAAGATGCATAGAAGATGAACCTCGAAGCATTCAAAGAAAGATTGACCTGCTCCCCCTTTCAGTACCGTCAGCAGTGAGAGGCTTCCGTAGTTGTTTTGTGGTTATTGTTTCTGGATTGGTCAACTGTATCATTCCTACCCAAGCCCCCTAGGGGGCTCGCCGCCAGTTTGGCTGCGTAGCGCCTCGGCGTCAGGTTACCCAGACTGGAGTGCGGACGCACCTCGTTGTAGTCCTCCCACCAGCTCTCGACGACGCCTCGAGCGTGGACGACGCTGTCGAACCAATGCTCGTTGAGGCACTCGTCGCGAAGCTTCCCGTTGAAGCTCTCCGCGTAGCAGTTCTGCTGCGGCTTGCCGGGCTGGATAAAGGTGTGCTCGACGCCGTTCTCGTAGCACCACCGGTCCAGCGCCATGCCGGCGAACTCCGGGCCGTTGTCGCTGTGTATCCTCCCGGGCTTGCCCCGCAGCTCGGACAGGTGGCCGAGGATCTGCGACACCCGGCTTCCCGGGATCGAGGTGGCGACCTCGATCCATAGGCACTCCTTGGTGCAGTCGTCCACGACAGTGAGCATCCTCATCGTCCGCCCCTTCCATGTGGAGTCGTGCACGAAGTCCATGCTCCACCGCTGGTTGGGTTCGGTGGAGACGAACGGCTCGAAGGTCCTGGCCACGCGATGGCGCTTCCTCTTGCGGCGCCTCACCTGCAGCCCCTCGTCGCGGTACACGCGGTAGGTCCGCTTGAGGTTGACCTCCATGCCTTCGCGCCTGACCAGCACGTGCAGCCGGCGGTAGCCCCATCGCTTGCGCTCGAGGGCCTTCTCCCTGAGCAGCCCCGCCAGCTCGGAGTCGTCGCGGGACGGCTCGTAGGCGTAGCTGCTTCTCGACATGGACATAAGCCCGCAGGATCGCCGCAGGGAAAAGCCGCGGCTCTCGCGAAGGTGGTCGACGGCTCGACGCTTCTCTACGGGCTTGACCAGTTTTTTGAGTTGATCTCCTTGAGCGCCTCGATGTCGAGCATGCGCTCGGCCACCATCCTCTTGAGCTTGGCGTTCTCGGCCTCCAGCTCCTTCAGCCTTCGCAGGTGGACCGCGTCCATCCCCGCGTACTGGTTGCGCCAGCGGTAGAAGGTGCCGGCGGATATGTTGTGCTTGCGAAGGATCTCCGCCACGGGCGTACCGCCCTCGGCGTCGCGCAGGATGCGCACGATCTCCTCCTCCTTGTATCGTTTGCCTTTTCCTCGGCTCATATGGTCTTCCTTTCATGTTGATCACGGGAAGACTCTCAACTCAAATGGCTCTGTTTACGGGGAGCAGGTCACCACCCATCGCCCCCATCGGAAGGGCAATCATCAAGCTAAGACCGACGACCTTTTCCTCGGACTTGATGAGGAACCCAATTAGCAAGCCCGAAGAAGCCCCAACCCAGGAAAAAACCAATAGCAGTAAGGCGATAGCCGGCGCTTGATCTCCCATGTTAACGCCAAACGCAAACTGTCCAAGTATCATGAATACAGCTATTTGGACGCAAGCGAGAAGCATCAAACCAAAGAGTTTTCCTCCCAACAGTTCGACACGCCCGATAGGACTTATACTCAACCGACGCAGAATTCCAGCTCTCCTCTCGTTCGCTATCGACGCGCCTCCAAAAACCATGAGATTCAATAGCAGATAGGTAACCAAGTTTCCCGGAAGAGATTGATTCATGCCAACAGGGATTGGCTTTCTCCCAGCAAACCGAGCCTCAAGCCTCACCGGATTATCCCGTAACATCACCTCTTTCAAAGCCTCTTCCACTATAGGCATATCAGCGCCGTACGCTGTCGCATGCTCGACCAGATATCCGTTAAACGCGACCGCCGCCCGGAATAGGCTAACCTCCACTAGCATCGACCGCGCATCGTCGATACCCTCCATTTTGTACGCTTCAAAAACCGATTGCTTCTTCGATAAAATGCTGTCCGTGAAGTCCACCGGTATCGTAATCCCTCGTTTCGCATCTTCTTTCCTATCTTCACCTACCGGACGCACACCCTCTTGCCCCAATGTCTCCAAGAAAAGTAGACTTAAAAAACCCGTATCCAGATTTTCAACATATATCTCTGGACGGGCGTTCTCAGCCTCGCTCGGAGCTCGAGAAGTAAAACTCATAAAATAGGCGAAGGCCAAAGGCATAGCAAAGAGCCAAAAATACGAACTCTTGTCTCTGAACACGAGTCGAATGTCGTTGAGACCGATGTGAAACAACCGGCTCATCCGACGCCTCCATTTCTCTGCACTCGCTTATGAAAGATGAACGAAGAAGCGACAATGCTAACACCGCCAAAAACGAGCAGCTTTATTGCATCGCCTACCCAAGGCACATCCGCCGCTCCGGTTTGCATTGCTCGCGCCGGACCTATAAACCAAGCAGTCGGAAGAAAAGGCGTGATATAATTCTGAACGAAACCTGGAAGAATCTCCGACTGAATCATACCGCCCCCCAACAAGGCAATTCCAATTAAGACAAATACGTTGATCGTATCCGCCCGTTTCTCCTTTCCGGCGAAACTTGCGATAAGGCTCGTCAAGCCAGCTCCACAAACGGCATAGCAAAACAGTAGCGAAGACACGGCAACCGGCTCCCGCCACTCGAAACGGAATACAAGAGAGCTCCCCCAAAACATGACGACCGCCGCAATTAACAAAACCGTCACAACAAGTATCGCTTTCTCAACTACAAATACTAAAGTCCCGTTGCGAATGGAAGAGAAGCGCCGCAAAGTGCCAAACCTTCCTTCTCTGTAAATATCACTCGTCACATTGCTGGCGATCATGAGCAAAAACGTCGCTCCCAAACCCACGTAAACAAAAGCGAATAAGTCAAAGCCCGAACCACTCTCCTCTTTCTCCGCGTCTGCGAGTGTTTCACTCTCGAACCAGACTAAAGGCGGATTCAAATACTCTTTGATCGATTCGAGTCGGACCATCGTGTCCGCCCAAACACCAGCAAGAACCACGGCGTTCGAATAAAACGCGTCCTCGCTCAGCCCTTCATTCAAGACTTTCCTTAGTTCAACCAAGTCGTCACGAAAACTCCGTGACACCGCATTCAGGACCGTAATTAAAGCCTCGATGCCCTCTTCCACAATCGCCGGATAAACCGACTGAGCAGGGTTCTTTACTAGCTCGATCTCCACGACCTCACCTCCACCAAAAAATCGATCCGTCATCCCTTTGGGAAAAATCAGCGCCGCGCTCAGCTCTCCCTCTGCTAGCATCGCCAGAGCCTCTTCCCTATCCAGCAAATAAATATCCAAGTGCTCAGCCATCTCCGGATTTCCCGTCGCTCCTTCAAGTAGTTGAGTCAGTCCGGACTCATCCTCGTCCACGATCGCTATCTTTATTGGCGCCATCCCGCTGCTGCCGCCGCTCGCGCTACCGCCAAAAGCCAAGCCAATCATAGTGACCAGAAGCAGCGAGATACCGATTTGAATCAGTATCGCCGTCGGTTTCCTCCGGATCCGTAGCAAGTCCTTTGACAACAATGTAAATAGCAGTCGCATCACCACTACTCCCTTAAATCCCTACCAGTGAGCTTCAGAAACGCGTCATTTAAACTAGGACGCTTCAAGGTCACGTTCTGCAATCGGACGGGCAATGCGAGCAGCTTCTTGAGTCCTTCAGCTGGATCGCCGTTACCTTCTGTCGCCACCGTCATTTGCGTATCCGTTCTTTGGATAATTCGAAACGACTTCGAAAAATCTCCCCATGCTTCAGGGACCTCATCTTTGAAAGCCCCTTCCAAAACAAAAAGCTGGTCGTGCCCCACGCCCTTTTGCAGTTCGCTCAAAGTGCCTTCCGTCAAGAGGCGTCCCTTATCGATAATTCCGATACGATCACACAAAGTCTCAGCTTCCTCCAAATAATGCGTTGTGTAGAGAATTCCGCTGCCTTCCTTAACAAGTTCGCGAATATACTCTAGAATCTTGTTCCGAGCCTGCGGATCGATTCCGACCGTCGGTTCATCCAACAGAATCAGCTTCGGCCGGTGCATCAGGGCGCAGCCCAGATTGATGCGACGCTTCATTCCGCCAGAATATTTGGATACAAGCTCTCCCGCCCGCTCGGCAAGCGATAGTGACTCAAGCAGCTCGACCGCCCGAATCTTAGCTTCCCGTGAACTCATGCCCGCTACCTTTCCCCAAAACTCCAGATTTTCCCTTCCAGAGAGCTCCTCGTACAAAGCGAGATCCTGGGGAACCACCCCCATCAGTTGCCGAGCCTCCTGCGGTCTCGACCAAAATCGACTCCCATTTATCCAGACATCCCCGCCATCCGCTTTCAACAATCCGCAGGCCATGGAAATAGTGGTAGTCTTGCCAGCTCCGTTCGGCCCCAAGAGTCCATAGATCTCGCCCTCGTTCACTTCAAAGCTCACTCCATCCACCGCGAGCAATTCCCCAAACCGCTTAGACAGAGACTCAGTCTTTAATAAACTCATATCGGCAATTTTTAACTAATTATATAAGCGCTCGAAAACGACACTACCAAACGAAAGGCTCTATAAATTGTTTCGTTGAAACCTTTCACAAACGCCGCTCTCCTTCGAGTATCAAATTTTACCCGCAGCCGTATCATAAGTTACAAATAAGATCAGTATAATTCGGGTATAAAACTGGAAATCCTGATAATACCAAAGCGAACCAAACAATATAATAAGAAAGAGTAACTGACCCGAATTATAAATCTAATAGCATCTCCTAAACAACACAAGAAAGGTTCGATGTAATCCTGCCAAATTAAACGCAGCTTGATTTCGATAAAAAACAGGGGCGGCGATCTAATTCGCACCCGAAAAAAGCAGGTGCAGCGAGACTTGCACCCATAGCCGAAAGAGCCCCAGAATCGAGAGTTCGTGGACTCGTCGAATAATCTCCCCGACATAAATTACTTCAAAACCACGAAAAGCTAGGCCAATGTCCCGAAACACGATCGCCGCCTCCAACTGTACTAATGAATGACAAACAACTGTTCCTCCTAACGCGAAGCTCGAGCTTCCTCTGGAAATGCGCGCTCGGCATGCTCGTCCTCTTCCTAGCGCTTGCTTCCCTCCTTTGGATCGTCAAACCGCGGAACCAAGAAATCTCCTACGACGACCTCTTCATCCTCACAGAGGGCCAAGAGTCTGAGATCGCAATCAACACCAAAAAATACGCCGAAATACTGCAAGCCGAGCTCTTCCAGGCCTCGCCCCTTGAAGACAAGCTGTACGCCCTCAAATACCTCCTAGCGATCTACTCCGGAACCAGCGTCGATTTGATCCCCTCGGCAGAGCAACTGCCTCAGCTCAAGGATGAGGAGTATCAAGTTCTAAAGGCCTACAGCCAGGCCTTGCTAGCCCCAAGCGCGCCTCAAGACAATTCCTCTCCAGCAGAGCTCTTAGCCCTCGCGCAACGCGATCCTCCGCTACCCTACGCGAACTATGCCCTCTCCCTTTTCTATTCCTCCACTGCCAACACGGAAAAGGCCATCGCAGCGGCCAAGTCGGAAATTGCCGCCTACCCATCGAGCGCATCTCGATTGCTTCTCGTCGATATCCTAAGCGTTCATCAAAGGTACGAAGAAATTGAAGAGCTCCTAGCGGACCCTGAATTCGAGCCTCTGGTCGATAGTTTCCTTCGACGCGATATCGCTCTAACGAGGATGGACTGGCCGGTATTGATAAAAACCTTACTGCCAATCGCATACGAAGACACCTCCCTAGCCATGGCGCTCCTAGCCCTTCTCACAGGCGCGTGCTGGACAGCCCTGCTCCTGCGATTCAGCGGCAAGCTCTCATGGAGCATTCCCGTTGTCTGGCTCACGATCCCAGCTCTCCTCCTCGGAGCCCTATCCGCCCACTTAACCATCCTTGCCATCTATTTGCAGGAAGAGCAGCTTGGTCTTTCCCGCGGCAACGAAATAATAGGCCAGGCCATCTACTGCTTTGCGGGAATTGGCCTACGTGAGGAACTCTTGAAGCTTCTTTGCTTCATCCCTCTCATTCCCTTTCTCATCAAGCGAAAAAACGAACTGGAAATACTAGTCGTCGCCAGTCTCGTAGGTCTTGGGTTCGCCGTGGAAGAGAACATCAGTTACTTCGAGCAAAGCCAAGGGATTGCCGCCATAGGCCGATTCATAACCGCGAACTTCTTTCATCTATCCCTGACAGGTCTCTGCGGCCTTACGCTTACTCAAGCAATTATCTTCCGCGGATCCGCCATCAATACCGCCGTTTCTACCTTCGGAATTGCAGTACTCGCGCACGGAGCCTACGACGCATTCATCATCATCCCTGAATTGGGCGAATACTCTTTCGCTACCATTATAGTATTCATCCTCATTTCCTACCAATACTTCTCCTGGATCCGCCACCTGCGTCCCGTATGGAACGATCCTATCAGCATATCCGCTCAGTTCACCTTCAGCCTGGTTCTCATATTCGGAGCCTCCTACCTCCTGCTCTCGTGGGAGCGCGGCCCTTTTGAATCCATCGCCCCACTGACGGAAGAGGTCCTTGGACTAGCAATTCTATTGGTCATGTTTTATCGAGAAATCCCAGAGGAAGTTATATAAATTGCCTTCTCAACCTATAAATTTCTGAAATGATACGAGCTATCACCGCAGCAGCACTGACTCTCCTTCTTCATGCTTCGAGTTTCCTCACATCCGCGCAGGAGCTCAAACCTCCGCTGCTATTCAACCATCAGATCATCGAACCACCCGAATCAGTTCATTCGTTCGGCATCGAAGACGCCGCCCTTTTCGAAGATGGGTCCATCGTGATCAGTACATTCGACAACACCTACTACCGAAACGAATTCGGGGCATGGAAAACTCCTCCTTCACCACTGAGATGGACCGTCCAGGCGACCGAGGTAATAGGAGGTTTTGATACTGGAAGCAACCGGCCCGCCGTGTGGTTTCCGAACGATCCAGATAACGAATACACAGTGCTCGAAAATGAGAATCTAACTCCACTTGGAGTAGCGGATAATGGAACGATGCTACTGTTGCACGAAACCAACCTCGACTTCTACCTCTGGTCTAACCTCGAACTAAAGCCCGTGATTGAGGTTTATCCGGCTCTCGGCGAACTTGCAGACAACCTACGCTACATTCAGCCAGATGGTAAGCTTTACGGCTTCACGAAACCGACATCCGAAACCTTCGTCCCTTTCACATTCTCGCAAGGCGTCATAACCACACACGACGCATTAACGCTCTCATCAACTCAAATTCTCGCTATCGAGGCTCACAGCCCTTTCGGCAACATCCTGTCCGCCCCGAAAGATGCGGCTCTCGCTGTCTGGGGCCCGGCTTTCGATCAAGTCGTATTGCTTCAAAGCATTGAACCGAAATCTATTAACGATCTCGGCGAGTCGCTCGGTATCCTCGACCGCGGGCTCAGCAGTATTCTAGACAAGGCTTTATATTGGAATTTCGAGGACGGTTACCTCGATCTCGATACCTTGATTCTAAAGCAGTCCAGTCTAGACAACATTCACTTTTATAATCCCATGTCGATCAACAACGATCGCTCTATACTCGCCTGGGGCGTGAGGTTGAACGAGTTCTCAAGAGTATCCGAACTCTACCTACTCAAACCGTTTGACCCCAAGAGTCATGTCGACCTCAGTTTCGCCTTCGAATCAAACGGACTAATAGACATCACGGCTCTTCCTCATTTTTCTAGTTCCAGCGTCATTGTCAAAGCCAGCTCCGACCTGAAAAATTGGCAAACCATCGAACCGCAAAGTTCAACCAAGTCTGGCCCAACCCACCACCTCAAACTAGACTCAAGCTCTCATCCCGGCTTCTACAAAATCGCAGCGATCCCTGAAGACTAAGGAAAGCCTCCGATAAATCGACATCCTGCTAACATGGACTGGGAACGAAGTTACCAAAACAATGAAATACCTTGGGAAAAAGGCCAACCCGCGCCTCCACTTGTTGAATACTTGGAGAAAAACAAAATAAGTGGTCACGTTCTAGTACCCGGCTGCGGCACTGGCCACGACGTCCGCCTCCTCGCCTCCCGAGGCTGCCACACGCATGGCATCGACATTTCCTCCACAGCCATTGATCTCGCTCATCAATATCCGAAACCCGAATTCGGGACCGCGACTTACCGCTTAGTCGACTTCCTCGCATCCGACAACAATCTGCCAACTAGGCACTACGACTTCGTGGTCGAGCATACCTGTTTCTGCGCCATCCAACCAAGCCAAAGAAGCGCCTACATCAAAGCGGTTCACCGCTCGCTCAAGCCTGGCGGTTACTTGCTCGCCATACTCTTTACTCACTTGGAAGAACCTGGCGGTCCCCCTTATTCAACTACCCCCGCTGAGATAGAGACCTATTTCACTCCGATGTTCACCATCGAACAATATTGGAGGCCCACTCGATTCCATGAAGGACGCGATAATGAGGAAAGCATGTACCTCATGAAACGCCGCGACTTAAGCAAACACTAATGCTCACTTTCTTTCTCCGTATCCAAATACCGAATAACGATCATTCGAGCTCCTCCCGTTGACGGGATTGCTTTTAAACCGATAAGACCTGAAAAAAGAACCGACTCAATTGTATGTCTTATCTAGTTCGCCCTTAGATTTCCAACTCACTACAGTATCTTGGTAGACGAGAAACTGAGTTTCAACAATCAGGGTAGATGTCTCAGGAGTGAGTACCGGTTCCAGCATTGGCCGGTATTCTCCTGTTATTGGATCAAAAAACGGAATCTCCTCCATCTCAGTTGCCTTGTACTGGACGTTTTTTGCCGAACTATTATAGACCCAAATCTCAAAACCCTCACGAGGAGGATCCACATCTACGACCCTTAATGGCTCACCCAAGAGCTCGACAAGCTCCGACGTCGGAATCCCTTTGTATATCGTTACCACCCCGACGGGGTCTACGTTTTTTCCCGTCGTACTCGAAGTAGTCGTACAACCACCTGCCAGAACTATTGAGAAAATTGCTATCGTTAACTTCAAAGGGACATTCTTAGAGTACATGAGCATCTTAGAAAACGGGTTGGAATTATCGTAAAGGGGTAGATACAAAAAAGTACCCTTGAAACCTAAGACCTACTTCAACAATTCCTGACTTAAGGTCCTTAAAAATACGGCCCCCTTCTGGCTTTCAATGCAATCGATCTCAGTCTATCGATAGACCATTTGGTTCGCGAAACCACGCCATTCTAGTAATGCACAATCCAGTCCATTGAAACTACCATTTACGAAGCCGCCGCAATCTCTAAGAATGCTCGTGATTGCCTTTCAACCCGAAACCTCATGCTCTTCTTGAATGTCCAGCACGAGATATATCGTAGATCGTCAAATCCATCAGGACGTGATAGTGGACGCCGTCTCCGAGTGTCGTAGCTATCTCTGGATCGCTACCGCAGACATAAAGGACATGCACATCGCAAGGGGGCGAAAGGCAATTCCCTTCCTGCAGCGACTCTCCGAACTCGTTGACGAAGGAGTCTCCATTCGGCTGATACACGCCAAGGAACCGGGTCCCGCCTTTCGCGCTGATTTCGACCGATTTCCGAATTTGATCCAAGGCTTGGAAATGATCCTTTGCCCGCGGACCCACTTCAAGTCGGTTATCGTGGACGGCAAGGTCGCCTACTCGGGTAGCGCTAATCTTACCGGTGCAGGACTAGGCCTTAAAAGTAAGGACCGACGAAACTTCGAGGGAGGTATCTTCACCGATGATCCAGAGCTCTTAAGGCCTATCATGCGACAATTCGACCAGCTGTGGATTGGAGATCACTGCTCGCTCTGTCAGCGAAAAGCTCACTGCGTCACCTATCACGAGCTCATCCATCCAGCGTAACGCACTAGGTCAAAAACACTTCAATTCCAAGCGTCTCTCCAGCGGAAGACGCTCGGTCCAAATACTATACAATTCTTAGTTACCGGACCTCTATCTTGCGTTTTCTGCTTTGGCTAATGAGACTAAATAGCCCCAACAATCCTAGACTTAGCAATAAAGCAGTAGACGAAGTGTCAGGTACCGACTCAGGCTTAAGAAAGCCACGAATCTCTCCGTCAGAGGCAAATGAAGTATGAATATTCAAGTACGTTTTCCCTTCGCTAAGAGCAGTCGTCAGCGCTGCCTGGGCACCGGCAGCAGTCCCTCCAGAAGCCGTTAGGAAGCCTGGATTGTAGCTTGAGATCGCAGTTAGGTCAAAAGTTTGATCATAGGAGCCAGACGGGACACCTAGGGGAAAGGCAGGAAGATTTGGGACTTGAGTGGCGACTCCTGCTGTTCCTGAGCCCGCGACCGCTGTTGCAGCGTGAATGTGAGCCGCTTCCGTAATTCCCCACAATCCTGAAAAGCTACTCATCACCCGCATTGTATTTGCAACCTGATCGATCCATACATCTGCAGTGCCTACCGCGTCGGATAAGTTCGGAGGACTCGCCGACGCCCCATCCAACGTGGCGTTGAACTTAAGAACAATAGCATGCGAAAATGGGACGAAACAAATAACCGTGAGAAGAACTATAAACTTATGCATATGGATTCGCTTAGGGTTTAGTTAGCAACTTGCTGAGCAACTCGGGGTGTTTGATAAGAACAGGTACACCAGCAATATAAAAATCGCAAGAATCGATGGGCTCGGATTAACACTATACAATAACCCTAATGCCAAAACTCGAAATGCGGAAACCGAGTTGATTTCGGCGCTAAACATTTTTCTGAACGATTCCGTCGATTGAAGGCACGATCGATCGCTCACGAATGAGTCAACGCGCATATGGCACAGCAGCCCGAGGAGTTGATATTATCGCAGAAGTGACAATAAGCTTTTGCCATGACCCCCAAAATACCCGCACTCGTCCGCCTCATCGCACTCATCGCGTCACTTTCAATCGGATCCATCGCCATCGCTGAGGAATCTACTACGCTGAAATCCTGTGTTTTCGACTGGAATACGCGCGTCGAAAAACCAACTGGCGTAGGCATCTACAGAGGAGTCACGGACAAGCCCTCCGAAACGCTTGAGCGCTTCGAGTGCCACATCACCACGCTGCACGCGGGAAACGAGTCACACCCGCCCCACCAGCATCCGCAGGAAGAATTCATCATCCTCCAAGAAGGTGAACTCGACGTACACATAAACGGCGTCGACCATCGCATCGGCGCAGGCGGTATGTTCTTTTTCGCATCCTACGATTGGCATGCGGTTCACAATGTAGGCGACGGACCAGCCACCTACCTCGTTTTCAACTACGAAAGCGGCGAAACGCGCAAGGTCCGACGAGAACCTGCTGCCAACTGGGCCCCGAAAACTGCGCTCGCTTCAGCCGTGTTTCCATGGAGCGACGGCAATGGCGCTCGAGAGTTTTTCAATTCGCCAACCGTCACTCTCAACAACCTCAAAGGGGCGATTACCCAATTGGCCCCCGGAGAGAACTCCGCGAAATCTACCAGTAATCCAGCGGCGACCGTTCTTGCCGTACGCGACGGAGAACTCGACGTCACTATCAACGGCGAACACAGCAAAATCGGCCGCGGATCCATTGTCTTCATAAGCTCCAACGATAAGCATACTCTAAGCAACTCTGGAGACAGCGACACGGTCTACTACGTTTTTCAAATGACCACGGACAAAACGCCGAAAAGCTGAGAGCTAAGCAAGCGAAGCTATTGATAAGTCAACTTGAGAAGCCTACCCTCCCGGCAAGAAGAGCTTCCAAAAGCTCGGAGAGCTGCTTCCTAGCCCCCGCCTACCGGAGTTACTAACAAACGCAAGACATCCTACTATCCGGTGACAATGACGGTACGTTAGTCGTACCTTGCCCGCATAGAGATACGCAATCATCCGCGGTCCTCCCGCTTGCGTGAGAGACATCAGCCTTAAAATCTGAGTCAAAGCAACCCAGCTTCGCTCTCATACAGTCTCGTTGACTGCAAAAACGAAATAAAGATTCCTCGCCGCAAGCAGCGGGATTTGAAAAACAGTTTAATTAGGCTTGGGACAGCGCCCAGCCCTACCTTTTCGACAAGCACAAAGGTAGGGTCCGGTTGCCACCCCGGACCTAGCGTCGCAAGCGACAGAGTATTGGACCCTAACCGAATAAACCGAGCGCCTCACTCATTGAACTTTCGACTGCTCGACGCCGCGGCAGTCGGAAAGTCCGCAGGCATTTCAGCCTGGGTGACGTCTCCCGTGGCCGCCCATTCTGCCCCGCGCTGAAAACTCACGATGAAGCCAACACTCTCCAAGGAATAGTCTGTGTGGCCTAGCGTTGTATGAAAAACTCGCCCTTCCTCGTAGTCGATCGTCATGAGCGTGGGCTCATGACGCCCCGTACCGCGCTGATCCGGCGACGAATAAGCGGTAGCAAGTATCGTCACGTTTTCCGCTGGACCTCGCAAGCGATCGTACAACTCGTCCTTCGTGTGCATCCAAAGCTCTGGCATGCCTCGCGTTATCGGATGGTCCTTTTCCCGTATCATAACTTGAAATACATGTTGCGGACCATGACTTCCGCCTCTGCCGGGAGCAGTGTCGCGAACTAACGTTCCCGCGTCATCGTAATACAAATACGGGCCGCTTTTCTCATCCCGCTCTCCCCAACCACCTAGGCCTATCATGCGATTGTACGCCTCCCACTCGGGAAACGCATTATCAGCAGCGTGCACGACCACGAGCCCGCCTCCGCCGCTTACATAGTCTTCAAACGCTTCCTGCGTCTCGCTCGGCCAGTCAGCCGTCTGCCAGCCAAAATTTGATACGACAAGATCGTATGCTCCAAAGTTTGGCTTGAACTCCGGATCGCTCTTCGGGTCAGGCAAATCCCTTACATCCTCGAATCCAACAACTGGATACTTATCCAGCCAATCCTTACCTCGCCAAGTATACTGAGTCCGGTAAACATCGACTTCGAAAAGCCCAGTCTCTTCCAAATAGTGAGCCATCATCGCCGTAGACTTTGGCCATATCACGTGGTTATTTTGACCGTCGATAATCAATGCCTTCAACTGCGGAACAGCAGAACATGCTCCGATACTGTAGATCATGATACCAAAAAAGAGCAACAAGCGGGATAATGACTTCATTCGCAATAGTGTGTCCGGCGACGCCGCAATGTCTACGAGGATTTTGCTGAAACCAGCCCAGCCCGAACTCGCGCCTTCAAAAATGAAGATGCTTTATAGTATCACCGTTATTGATTAATTGCTCCAAGGCTTCGATACCGATATTCAAGTGCCGTTCGACGTATTCTCGATCCACTATCCTATCACTGTCCGCAGTCTTTATTCCCTCCGACAACATGGGTTGATCGGAGACTAGCAGAAGCGCTCCACAAGGAATTTCGTTGGCGAAACTTGCCACGAAAATCGTAGCCGTCTCCATATCGACCGCTATCGCACGCGTCTTTTTCAAGTATTCCTTAAACCCCACATCGTGCTCCCACACGCGACGATTAGTCGTGTAGACCGTACCCGTCCAATAATCGAAACCGTTGTCGCGGATCGTAGTGGAGATCGCTTTTTGAAGGGCGAAAGCTGGCAAGGCCGGCACTTCGGGCGGCATGTAGTCATCGCTCGTCCCTTCCCCGCGAATCGCAGCAATAGGCAAAATAAACGACCCAATATTCGCAACGTGCTTCACGCCACCACACTTCCCCAAAAACAACACGCCTTTGGGTTTAACCGCTGTCAGCAGATCCACAATCGTCGCCGCTGAAGGGCTGCCTATTCCAAAATTCACAATGCTTATCTCGCCCGCCGTCGCGCAGGACATCGGTTTTCCGATTCCCTTAACCTCTACATCATAACGCTTGGCAAACATCTCCAAATACTGCCCGAAATTGCAGAGAAGAACATAGTCGCCAAACTCTTCCAGCTTCATCCCCGTGTAACGAGGCAACCAATTGTCTACAATTTCCTTCTTCGTATTCATAATGGCTTCAGTGTGTATCTATTCGTCATCCTTGGCGTTTTTACCACAAACTAAATCCGTACCAATGCGATATTGACCGTATACTGCTGCCCGTCTCGGTAAAAGACGATCTCCACAACATCGCCAGCTCGCTTCAGATCGAAGGCATGATACAAGTCGTCGACATTGCGAATCGGCTGACCGTCGATCGCCTGTATTATATCTCCCAATACAATCCTTCCCGTCTGCCGATCGAAACTCAAACTCCGCAACCCCGCTTCGTCCGCAGGAGAGTCCGCATAAACCTCGCGCAGCATCACGCCCGACAATCCAAGCCGCCGTGTTATGGTACCATCTGGCACGATTGAAACGCCGATGCCCGAGCGGATCGGCTGACCATACTGAATGATCTGACCGACAATTCTAGAGATCGTATTCGAAGGCACCGCAAAACCGATTCCTGTCGAATTCCGCAAAATAAGCGTATTCATCCCTATCAGCCGACCGTGGCTATCGAGGAGCGGACCGCCGGAATTGCCTGGGTTGATTGCCGCATCCGTCTGTATCATATCGCGAATCGTCACATCCTTCACGATCGAAGCCATGCTTCGGCCAAGGGCCGAGATCGTCCCCACTGTTAAGGTGTGGTCTAAGCCAAACGGATTGCCAATCGCCACGCTCTTCTGCCCGACGATGATATCCGCCGAGTCCGCCACGACCTCGCCAAGAGGCGTGACATTCGTATCCAAAAGATCGATCTTGAGTACCGCCAAGTCCTTGCTCGGCTCTTCGCCGACCTTCTTCGCCTCGTAAGTATTGCCGTCGATCAAAGTCACTGCAATGCGACTCGCCCCCTGGACCACATGATAGTTGGTGACGATGTGACCGGACCTATCCCAGAGAAACCCCGAACCTGACCCCTGCGATACCTCGGAAACATTCCAGGTACGCCGATCAAACTGGGTTTGAATATTGTAGACGAAAACGACCGCTGGAGACGCATTCTGGAAAATCTCAATCGTGTTCCTCTCATCCGTCAGCAATTCACCGTCTCCAGGCAAGGCCGGCGTATCCACTCGCAATACCACTCCATTGTTGTCGAACACCTTTCGTGCGATGTAGGTTATCGTAAACAAAGCCGCCGCAAAAACGAACAATGGGAGGACGAAGCGATAAGGATTGCGGTGTTCAGGCATGAGACGGCTTTTACGTGATTGATTTTTGGTTACAATTTCGCTCCTAACTGGGCCTCACAAAACTCGCCTAGCTTTTGCGCTGAAGCAAGTCCCAACGGTTTTCATAAATGTCCTCGAAGACTGCGACAGTCGCGTACTCCTCTTCCCTCGGTTCCTCGCAGAAAGTGACGCCTCGCGACCGATAGTTTTCATAATCCCGCCAAAAGTCATCCGTCTCCAAAAAGAGAAAAACACGCCCACCTGACTGACGGCCAATCGCCCTGCTCTCAAACTCGTTCTTCGCCTTCGCCAGCAGGATGCTCGTCTCACTAGATCCGCGAGGAGCAACTCTCACCCACCGTTTTTCAGGACTCAATCGAGTGTCTTCGACTAAGCTAAACCCAAGCGTGCCTACGTAGAAGGCAATGGCCTCATCGTAGTCCCGGACAAGCAAGCTCATGCAGTTTAGAATCTGTCTCATGGTTGGCTTTTCGAGACTGTCGCTACTATCCGCTAAGTCCAGCTTGAGCATTAGCCGCATGTTTTTGAGTTGTGACAACCCACGGCTAGAGTAGCGTCGACACGTCTTAAAAATGGAAAGCACAAACCAACATTACGATGAGGCGATCTCGTCGCTGAAGCGCGAACGGTACCGAATCACCGAACCGCGCAAAGCCCTGCTGCGTCTGCTTATCGAGGCCGAGAAGCCTCTCAGCGCCGAAGAAGCGCACGCCGCCCTCGGAGCGGATTGCTACGACCTCGTCACCGTCTACCGCAACCTCGAGACCTTCGACTCCGCCGGCATCGCAACTCGTATCCCAACCGAAGCGGGTAAGTCCCTCTACGAGCTCAACGCGGAGGAGCATCACCACCACCACATCATCTGTCGCAAGTGCCACAAGGCGGAACGACTCGATCACTGCGAAATCGAGAAACTGGAAACCCTCGCCACAAAACTAGGTTTCACCGAAGTGACCCATGTGCTCGAGCTCTACGGAGTTTGCGACGACTGCCGCTAGGACGCCTCAACAGGTCAGGATGGTGTCCGCAGATACGGCAACTTCTTCCACCCGATCTACGAATTCCCCTATCAGATCTACGCTCAAGCCGGACCGCTTCCATACTTCCTCAAACATCACCGGCCTGAAGGCAGTCGGCGAATGACTGCCGCAAACGCTGCAAATGTAGTCCGCGACATAGACGAGATCTACCAGCGGGTAGAACAGACGCCGCTTCAACTCGAGCGGATGATGGTGGAAGCCTGCCACGCACTGAAGCTCCTCGGGAAGCCCCCACTTCTTGAACAAAATTCTCCCCACGTCCTGATGAGAAAACCCAAAAGTCTGAAGCTCGACTTCCTGCACCGGCAAGCCCTCGCAAATCGAAATATCCATGATGCGCATCATCTCTTCCGGAAAGCCCTGAATCAGAGCCAGCATCCCGATGTCGTGCAATAAGCCAGCCGTGTAGAGCATTTTGCGGTCCACCACAGATTTTAGAAGACGCGGACCGACTTCAAAAATGTCTTCGGTGATGATCGCCACCGACAGGCTGCGACGCCAATAGCTGTTAATATCGAAATTCGCGTGGCTGATGTTCACCTGCTTAATGATCCCAAGAGCTAGCGAGCTTTCGACGACTTTTCGCAGACCGATCTTTTGGGCCGCCTCTTCAATGGTGCCCACCTGCTCTCCGCTGTTGTTGTAGAGTGAGGAGTTCGCGAGCTTCAGCAAACTCGCCGCCAGCTCCGCGTCCTTGCGAGCGACAGCCACCACATCTTCGATATCGGAATGCGGATCATTGGCGATGCGTCGCAACTGCATGAATGAATCCGGCAAATTCGCCAGCGAAAACCCCGAGGTAAGAAAGTCTATGACATCCTGCTTGGTCATTTCGGCAGCTCTCCATCGCTTCTGAGCATAATCGAAACTGGGCCATGGCCTGGAACGAGAATATTTGGCACCTTCGAGAAGCTCAAAGAGTGGGGGCATATTTGACTATCGGTGATTCGTGTGGCGATCATCGTTATTAGTTGGATTGAGTCGTATAATTAGTAGAACCACTAAAAAGCGGCTTCATACTGTTACGGATTCTACTCGGTACGACTAAGAGGAATACCGTAGATTTCAACGTTCCCACACCGATTTAGCACTTAATAGTCAAAACCTCGGGAGAAAGTAGGACTCCTCTAGGGAATAAACCTCGGACAATGAAAACAAAGCCGCCCTAGTCGGCCTGAAGGCATCTCCACCAGAAACTCAACCCAACCCCTCCTTTCGAAAAAAAGGCCCGAACACAAAGTCCGAGCCTTTCTGAAAAGATAATACGCTATCGAACGCTAGGCGTTCACCAGTCGGTTCAAGGCGCTGACCACCCCGCGAATCGAGGCCATGGAGATATTCGTATCGACCCCCGCTCCAAAGCGCGTCGCGCCAGTCGGCCCCTTGAGCTCGATGTAGGAAACCGCCTTCGACTTCGCGCCCTTCTCCAGCGAATGCTCGCTGTAAGAGAGAAGCTCGAAGTCAGAATATCCAATACTCGCGAGCGAATCAACGAAAGCCGCGATCGGACCGTTCCCGGTTCCGCGAAGATTCAAAGACTCGCCATTGTGGCGGACAACCGCCCAACCTTCGACCGTGTCGTCGTCTAGACGCTCCGACCGGTACTCGATCACGTCAAGCGGCTCCCGAATTTGGATGTACTCGTTCTGGAAACACTCGTAGACACCTTGCGGAGTGATTTCATCGCCGGTCGTGTCGGCCACGGCATTGACCGACTTGCCGAGCTCCTTGTGCATCGCCTTCGGCATGTTGAAGCCGTATTCCTTCTCCATGATGTAGGCCACCCCGCCCTTGCCGGACTGGGAATTGATGCGAATGATCGCTCGATAGTTTCTGCCAAGATCCTTCGGATCGATCGTCAAATACGGCACCTGCCAAAGGGCCTTCTCGTCTGCTGGCATCTGAGCGAAGCCTTTCTTGATCGCGTCCTGATGAGAACCGGAAAACGCGGTGAAAACCAAGTCCCCCCCATACGGCGAACGCGGCGGCACCTCCATCTTCGTCACACGCTCGTACACCTCGCGGATGTCGTTCAAATTCGAGAAATCGAGCTGCGGATCCAAGCCTTGCGTGTACATATTCAAGGCCACGATCACGATATCCAAGTTTCCAGTACGCTCCCCGTTTCCAAAAAGCGTCCCTTCCACTCGATCCGCGCCAGCCATCAGCCCAAGCTCAGTTGCAGCGACGCCCGTGCCCCGATCGTTATGCGTATGCAAACTGATGATCACGCTATCTCTGCGAGAGAACTTGCGGCAAAACCACTCGATCTGGTCCGCGTGCACGTTTGGCGTGAAAAGCTCCACCGTTGCGGGCAGATTCAAAATCATTTTCCGCTCGGGCGTCGGCTCCCAGACATCCGCTACCGCTTCGCAGCACTCGAGCGAGAACTCCAGCTCCGTGTCCGAAAAGCTCTCCGGCGAGTACTGGAGCACGATATCCGTATCAGGTAAAGTCGGCGCCAACTCTTTCACGAGCTTGGCTCCCTCGATCGCGATATCGCGAATCTCCTCCTTGCTGGACCCGAAAACCACCCGACGCTGCAAGGGATTCGTGGAATTGTAGATATGCACAATCGCCTTCTTAACGCCTTCGAGCGATTCGAAGGTGCGGCGGATCAAATGCTCCCGACACTGCACGAGCACCTGCACCGTCACATCGTCCGGTATCAAATTGTCAGATACCAGACGGCGGAGAAATGCGAACTCCGTCTCCGAGGCCGAAGGAAAACCAACTTCGATCTCCTTGAAGCCAATCGCCACCAACGTATTGAATAGCTCCACCTTTTCGTCGACGCTCATCGGGATCGCGAGAGCCTGATTTCCATCGCGTAGGTCTACGCTGCACCAGGTAGGGGCCTTGTCGATTGTACGACTTGGCCATTGGCGATCCGGCAGATCGATTACCGGAAACGGTCGGTATTTGCTGATTGGCGGTTTTTGCATGGCATTTATTCGGTTGAGAACACGAAGTCCAATAAGGGGAAGGGGCAATCCCAAAAATGCCGGGTCAATACGCTGTGTAAGCTATTTGCGCGTCGCCACTTGCGCGACGCGAAACCAATGAGTACGTCCCGACAGCCCCTTATCCTTACGCGAGGAGAAGGCTGTCTAGCTTGCTAAGTCGTAGCGTGGGTTGGACGTTCAGGTTCATTTAGTACGAGCAAAAGAACCCCTCCGCCCCACCCTGTCAAGGGTCATGACGCCTTCGCAAACCACACGCTATACTGTGAGAACGCCCAATTTGGCGCGCCCCCTCAGCAAAGGGTTTACTCAGCGAAACTCCCCACTATCGTCCTCACCCATGCAATTTAATCCATTCGGAAAGGACGAAACGAAAATCTCCCGCGTCGGGCTGGGCTGCTGGCAACTGGGCAGCGACTGGGGCGAGCTCGACCTCGCGGACGCCAAGGCCATCCTCAAGACTTCCGTCGATAGCGGCGTCACCTTTTTCGATACCGCCGACGTCTATGGCGGCGGCAAATCCGAGGAAATCATCGGCAACTTCCTCTCCGACGCCGGCCTACAGGACGAAATATTCGTGGCCACCAAACTCGGGCGCTTCGGCGACCTGTATCCAGATAACTATACGCCAGATAGCATTCGTGGGCGCGTCGAGGAGTCTCTCGTACGCCTCAAGACCGACGCCCTCGACCTCGTCCAGCTCCACTGCATCCCGACCGACGTCATGCGACAAGACGAAGTCTGGACCATCCTCGACCAACTCGTATCCGAAGGAAAAATCAAGCGATTCGGGGCCAGCGTCGAATCCATGGAAGAAGCCCTCCTCTGCATCGACAAGGCTCCCGCCCTCACTTCCCTGCAGATCATCTTCAACATCTTCCGCCAAAAGCCGATCCGCAAACTCTTCGATGCCGCCAAGGAAAAGAAGGTCGGCATCATCGCCCGCGTCCCCCTCGCCAGCGGATTGCTCTCAGGCAAATTCTCCGTCGACACCACCTTTGGCGAATCCGACCACCGCAACTACAACAAGGACGGCAACGCCTTCAACGTCGGCGAAACCTTCGCCGGCCTCCCCTTCGAGAAAGGCGTAGCTCTCGCCGACCAACTCAAGCCACTCGTCCCCGAAGGCATGACCCTCGCCCAAATGGCCCTACGCTGGATTCTCGACTACGACGCCGTATCCGTCGTCATCCCGGGCGCGACCCGCGTAGAGCAGGCCCTCGGCAACGCAGCCATCGCCGACCTGCCAAGCCTCAGCCCGGAATTGCACGAGAAACTCCGCGCCATCTACAAGGAAGACGTCCGAGACCACATCCGAGGCCCATACTAAAAGTGGAGCGAGTCGTCCCGGCTCGCTCTCCCCATTTTTCTCATTCGACATTCTCCCATGACACTTCGAGCACTATCACTCGTGTCGCTGGCTGCCGCATTCGCGCTCGCCAGCCACGCTGAAGAAACCTACGAGCTCAATCCGCTCGTCGTAAATGCCAACCGCATCGAGTCAAGCGACTCCAAAATACAGCCACCCGTATCCAGCCTAAGCCTACAGGAGATCGACTCGGACAAATTCCGCGACATCTCCGACGCCCTAAGCTCCTATCCGGGCATTGCCAGCTATCGCCGCACGCACCCCACTTCCGCTCATCCCGCTACGCAAGGCACCCGCATCCGCAACTCCGGAGCAAACGCCACCTCAAGAGCCCTCGTCCTCTACAACGGCGTTCCACAAAACGATCCCTTCGGAGCATGGGTCTACTGGCACCAATTCGACCTCTCGAAAATCGAAGCAATCTCCATCCACCCAAGCGGTAGCGGAGAACTCTGGGGAAACATGGCCTCCGGCGGACTCGTCTCAGTCATTGCCAAAGACTCGCTGCCTGGCTCCGCCCAAGCCCAAGCGAGCATCGGCAGCTCCAATCGCTACGACTTGCGAGCCAGCTCCGCCCATTCCCTCGGAGAGGATGTCGTATTCGACATTGGAATACGCCACTTTTCAACAGACGGATTCTACACCCTGCGCGAAGACCAGCGCGGCAGCGTCGACGAGCCGGCCAACTCAGAAGCCACCTCCCTCAACGCCCAGCTGAGCTGGGGAACGAGCGTAACCTGGAAATCCCAATTCGTCGCCCGCGGCTTCGAGGAAAAACGCAGCAACGGCACCGCAGTCGCCCAAAACGATACCCAAGCCTACGACCTCTCCTTCATCACCGAGCGCCAGCTCGCCGACTCCGACGCCCGACTCAATATCAACCTCTACTTCCAGGACCGCGACTTCCGAAACGTCTTCTCATCAGTCGCGGACGACCGAAACTCCGAGCGTCCCGCCCTCGATCAGTACGACGTGCCCGCCCAATCCTTCGGAGGCGCCATCGTCTATCGACAGGACTCCGACCTCCCTCTCTCCTACTCCGCGGGACTAGACTTTCGAGCCATCGACGGCTCAATCAACGAACGCTACCGAAATCTCGGTGCCGGCTTCACTCGCGATCGCTACGCCGGCGGCAAACAACAATTCATCGGTCTCTTCGGCAGCGTTTCCTCAGAACTCGACGAATCCAACCGCCTCACCGCAACCGCCCGCATCGACCAAGTCGACCAAACCGACGGCTCACGCATCGAAACCGATACCACCACAAACACCGTCATCCGCAACGACTCCTACGCAGACCGCGAAAACACTATCCTGACTGGAAACCTCACCTGGCGTCACCAGTTTTCCGATACGACGGCATCCCATCTCAGCATCTTCAGCGGATTCCGAGCGCCCACCCTCAACGAACTCTACCGTCCATTCCGCGTTCGCAACGACATTACCGAAGCCAAACCAGACCTTCTCAACGAACGCCAGCAAGGACTTGACTACACTCTTTCTATCCAAAGCGATGACCACAGTTCGCTCCGCCTTTCTGCCTTCCACTACGAGACTGACGAAATGGTCGCAAACGCATTGCTAACCACCGAGTCTGGATTCGATCCGCGTTTTGGCTTCATCCCAAGTGGCGGATCCGGCAGCATCCGAGCCAATCTCGACAAGACCACCGTATCCGGAATCGAATTACACGCCATGCGTCAACTAGGCGAATCGCTAAAAGCCAGCCTCGCTGCAGTCTACGCCGACACCGAAATCACCGCGGACGAACTCAGCCAATTCGTCGGAAACGCCTTTCCCCAGTCTCCCCCGTGGAGAGTCATTGCCGGCCTGGATTGGCAAGCGAGCGAAGCCATCAACTTCTGGTCCCGCTACAGCTGGACGGATCGCTCCTTTGAGAACCTCACCAACACCACGCGTCTCGGAGCTTCCGGAGGCCTCTCCATCGGTGGCTCCTACCAAATCGACGAAAGCAGCAGCATTTCCTTCACCCTCACAAATGCACTCGACGAGGAAAACGTCACCGGCATTGCCACTAACGGACTCGTCACCATGGACGAGCCCCGCGAATTCCTCGTCACCTACACCTGGAGACGCTAGACAAGCGGAATCCGCAAATCCCGCTTGCCTCCGCCTCCCGCTTCCACACACAAGTCTTCCCTTTTCCGCAAAATGGCAGACACCCAGGCAAACTACGACTTTCGCTTCGGCGGCATTGGCAGGCTCTACGGCGCCTCAGCTCTCGCTCGCTTCCGGGCCGCCCACATTTGCGTAGTCGGCGTCGGCGGCGTCGGCTCCTGGGTGGTGGAAGCCCTCGCCCGCAGCGGCATCGGCAAGCTCACGCTCGTGGATCTCGACGATATCTGCGAAAGCAACATCAACCGCCAAATCCACGCCCTCGACGGGCTCATTGGCACCTCAAAAATCGAGACCATGGCGCAGCGCTGCCGCTCCATAAATCCGGAGTGCGAGGTCCAAACCATCCACACTTTCCTCACCAAGAAAAACGTGGACGAAATCCTCAAACCCCACTTCGACTTCGTCGTGGACGCGATTGACAGCACCACCCACAAAGTCGCCATCATCTCCGCTTGCCACAAAGCGGAAATCCCAGTCCTCGCCATCGGAGGAGCCGGCGGACGGATTGACCCAACCCAAGTGCAGATCTGCGACCTCGCCCGCTCCATCAACGACCAGCTCCTAAAGCGCGTCCGCAAGCAACTGAGACAGGAGCACGGCTTCCCCCGGCAAAAACGCCGCAAATTCCACATCGACTGCGTCTTCACTCCCGAAGAACCCCGGTATCCGGAAACCTGCGACACCGAGACCGACGCTGACGAGCCGCAAAAAAGCATTCGGCTCGATTGCTCCAGCGGCTTCGGAGCGGCGACCCATCTCACCGGCACCTTCGGATTTTTCGCCGTATCCCATATTCTCAAGGCTCTCGCAACCCCGCAAAATCCAAGAGAACAGAGTCCAGAAAGAGCAAATTCGAGCCCTGCAAGCCCTCGGCAAATACCTTGACCGCCCACGCCCTTTGCCTCTGCATCCCCCAATTCTGAAAAAAAGCATGAGGATCACCGATTTAAACAGAGAGGGAGGCATTGGTTCGAACTCGCTACTCGTCGAGGCGGGCGAATTCAATTTTGTCGTAGACGCGGGTCTCCACCCGAAGATGGTCGGCATGGCAGCGGTTCCTGAATTCGAGCACATCGGAGACCGTCAAATCGATTTCGTCATCGTCACCCACTGTCATCTCGACCACATCGGATCCCTTCCCGTCCTACTCCAAAAGCACCCCAAGGCCCGCGTCTTCATGAGCCTGCCGAGCCAGATGCTGGTCGAGCGAATGCTGCACAATTCATGCAACGTCATGAAACGACAAAAGGAAGAAAAGCGCATCCCAGAGTATCCACTTTTCACCCACGAAGACATCGAGCAAATCGCCGATCGCTTCGAACCTCTTAAATACAAAACCCCGCTCTCCCTCACCAAAAACGGAGAAACGATAGAAATCACCCTCTTCCAAGCCGGACACGTGGCCGGAGCGGGCGGATTCCAAATCGACCACGCCGGGAAAAGCGTATTCTTCACCGGCGACATTCTCTTTGACGATCAACGCGTCATCGGAGGAGCCCGCTTCCCCCACGCCAGAAAATTCGACGCCATGGTCATCGAGACCACCCGAGGCGAGACGGAACGCCCCGAAGGCAAATCCCGCGACAGCGAAATCACCCGCCTCCTCGAAACCATCCGCGAAACCATTCGCGGCGGCGGCTCCGTCCTCATTCCTGTTTTCGCTCTCGGCCGCATGCAGGAGCTGCTCTCCCTTATCAATGCCGCCCGCAAAGATGGTCGCCTTCCGCGCTGCCCCGTTTTCGGAGCAGGTCTCGGGCTGGATATCGCCGACTATTTCGACCAAATCACCAAACGCACCCAGCTCATCAATTACACGCGCAAGGTCACCAAAGAGCTCCGACTCAAGCGTCCGCCTCGCAAACTCACTCCGGGCAAGGAACCGCCCGAGCCGGGCATCTTCATCCTCAGCAGCGGTATGCTCGTCGAGCGCACGCCGAGCTACCAGCTCGCCTCCACCTTGCTCGCCCACACTCGCAACGCCATCTGCTTCGTCGGCTACTGCGATCCCGACACCCCCGGCGGCAAACTCCTCGAAACCCGCCCGGGACGCACTTTCCTATTCGAAGTACTCGACTACCAATGCCCCGTGCTGGCCAAGGTCGAACGCTTCGAGATGAGCGGCCACGCGGACCGCGAGGAAATTCTCGAATTCGCTCTCGCCGCCAAACCGGAAACCATCGTGCTCACCCACGGAGATCCCGGGGCCCGCGATTGGTTTTCCAAAGCCCTCGAAGCCGACGACCATCCCGTCCGAGTCATCGATCCCGCTCCACTACAAGCCGTCGAAATCTAGCCCGTAAACGCGTGCGTCATCGCCACCGCCGCAGCGTCGGATTCGTCGAGCTCGAGAAGAGCCCCGTGCCCGAGCAAGGTTCGAATCGTCTTGGCAACCTGCTCTTTGCTCGCTCGACCGTGCCCCACGACCGCTTGCTTAACGCGTAGCGGCGGATATTCGAACACTTCCTTGCCTCGCATCGCCGCCGCAGCGATTGCCGCCCCGCGAGCTGCTCCAAGAATCTGCGCCGTCTGAAAATTCTGAACGTAGATAGTCTGCTCCAGCGCTACCACGTCGATCTCGTACGTATCCAAAATCTCGAGCACTCGAGAACAAATATTGCCCAAACACTGCGGCATCGAAACCGACTGCTTCTGCTTAAGCGTCTCGCTCCGCAGCAAAGTGGAACGCCCGCCACTCGAAAACTCCACCACCGCTAGCCCCGTGCCCCGCAAGCTGGGATCAATGCCCAGAATCGTCCCGACATACTTCTTCTTAATCAAAGAAATCGGCACTGACGCCGTCGAGGCAACCGGCTTGCCTGCTACCTTATCCTTCCAAAGATCTCGAACCCCTTTACGCGCCATGGTCTAAAATGAAATCCACAACATGTAGGCGACCGCCGTCACTGTCAGCCAAAATGCGATCCGCTCAAACCAAGCCTGACTCACCTTCTTAGCGAAGAAATAGCCCAATACGCTCCCGCCTATCACAAAGGGTACCAGCTTGAGATTTGCCTCTAAACTCCCCCAATTCACCAAGCCCTGCTCATGCAGAAAGGGTACCTTGAAAATGTTGAGAAAGGTGAAGAAATACACGCTCGTCCCCATAAACGCCATCTTTGGCAAGCGCATGGAAAGCAGAAAGAGAATCATGATCGGACCGGCCGCGTTTGCTAAAGTGGATACGAAGGCGGCAATCACCCCAATCGTCGCCGCAGCCCCATAGCTATACGGCAAAGCTTCGTTGACCAATGCCGGCCATCGCTCGCGAACCACGTGTAGCGTCAGCATCGCCGCCAAAACGAGGCTGATCGCCAAGCGAGCCTGGTTCGGCTCCATCGCGCCCAAGGTAAGCCACCCAACTACCACCCCTACAACCGCCCAAGGAACGAGACGAAAAATATGCTTCCACTCAGCGTGCCGCCGATAAATCACCATCGAGCAAAGGTCGCCAATCACCAAAAGCGGCAGTCCGAATCCAACCGCCTCCTTCGCATCGAGCAGTATTTGAAAAATCGCTACGTTCAGAATGCCAAGCCCCGGCACGCCACTCTTGCTCAAACCAATGATCAAGGCAGCGAGCGCGAACATCCCCCAACGCCATAGCTCGAAATCCATCGTCCAAAATCAGGAGAATCAGCTGGGAAACGCAATCGCAAAGAAATCGCCCCATCCGCTCATTAATTAGGAGCTCTACAGACTCGCGTTTCCCCCAACTCGCGCCCAAATCTGTAGCCATGAAAAAACTACGCTGGGGAATTCTCGCTACAGGCTATATAGCAGGTCGCTTCGCCGATGGCCTAGCCACCTCTCACACGGGCGAACTGATAGCAGTTTCCAGCCGCTCCCTAAAGTCCGCCCAGACCTTCGCCTCCAAATACGGCCGCGTAAACGCCTACGCTAGCCAGGAAGAGCTACTCTCCCAGCCGGATGTCGATGCCGTCTACATCGCTACGCCCCACCCTTTCCACGCAGAGTTGGCCATAGCCGCCGCCAAGGCGGGAAAACACATCCTCTGCGAAAAGCCGATCGCCATGAACATGGCCGAAACAGAAGCCGTCATCTCCGCCGCAGAAACCGCAGGTGTCACGCTCGTCGAAGCCTACATGTACCGCTGCCACCCCCAAAGCGCCAAAGTCGTAGAACTGATCAAAAAAGGGAAGATCGGCAAGGTACGACTCATCCAAGCCGCCTTCGGCTTCAACGCTCCCTTCGATCCATCAGGTCGGCTCTTCGCGAAAGAACTCGGCGGCGGAGCGATCCTCGACGTAGGCGGCTATCCTGCCTCCTTTGCCTGCATGATAGCGGATACCGCCTCCGATTCGGAAAACATAGCGGTTAAATGCGTCGGCGGCCTAGGCCGCATCGATCCGCGTTGCGAAACCGATACCATCGCCATCGCCAATCTCGAATTCGAAAACGGTATCGCCGCCCAGATATCCGTCAGCACACAGCTCAACCAAAACAACATAGCAAGAGTCTACGGCGAAAAAGGTTCCATCGAAATCCCGCTTCCCTGGATCGTAGCCCGAGATGGAGGCGAATGGAGCTTCGACATTTCCAGCGACGGAAAAGATAAGCCCAAGAAGATCACCGGTAATGAGCCGCGCGGCCTCTACGGCGTAGAAGCTGACTGTTTCGCCGAAATCGTAGCCGGCCAAAAGCCGAGCGCCCCCTGTATGCGCATTCCAGATACGCGCCGAGTGAATACGATTCTAGAGGACTGGCAGAACCAGCTTAAAAGCTAGCGTCCGCCATTCTTACTTTTCGCCCGAACGAAACGCTTCAAGCGAAACCTTCTTCTTTTTCTTGGAGTCGGTTTCAGCCTTCTCGACAGCATAATCCGTCGGGTTGCCCTTTAGCCAGCTGCCTGCGTAGTAGACTACGCCATTGTCTTCATAGGTCTCGAATTCGGTGAGCCGGTATCCGTCGTTCACATACGTCGAATTCTTGTTGTAGAACTCGTCTGGCAAGAGGTCGAAAGCGTACTGGCTTTCCTGCCATTCTGCCTTGCGTACCCATTCTCCTGCGAAAACGAACTTCCCCTCGTAAACATAGCCTTCGATATCGAGCAGACGAAAGCCCGCTTCTGTCATCATTCCGGCTACACTGCCAAACCGGTTCTTCTCGATCGCGCGATAGAAGCGAACCTCGTGCTCGTCGTTTTTGAGCCAAACACCTGCGTGACGATATTTCCCGTTGGCCTCGTAAGCCTCGAAATCGATCAAGCGATAGCCGCGGTCAGCCATCTCGCCGTAGCGATTCGAGAAATCAAGACTCTCTAGACCAAAATAAAACTCCGCGTCCAAACCATCATCGGTTTTCATCCAGACCCCAGAGAAATGAAGCGTCGCCCCAAACCGGTCCACCTCGAACTCCACCAACGCATAGCCGTTTTCCAAATGCTTCTCGTGAACCTTCAGAAAAACCGCGATCGGCAGCGACATTTCAATCTGCCATGCCTCGCTCTCGCCCAGCTTCGTCCAAACTGTGGAAACCGAGGTCGTACGCCCGCTTCGATAGCTCTCGATGTCCACGATGCGATAGCCCTTCTTAACCAACCCGTTAAACGCCTCGGCAAATCCCGCTCGATCTAGACCGGACTTGAATTCCCATTCGACCTCCGTTTCCGCGAAATCCGAGGCCTTGGCACCGCTCACGGCGAAAAATGCCATGGCTGCAGCAAGCACGGTCGCAAACAAATTGCGTACTGAATAGTGAAAATGACGGGCGGGCGTTTTCATAAAAAATCCTCCAAGAGTTCACTAACAGAATCGGCCCAAGGGCAGCTAGCTGTAGAGCGGATACCCCTCAATTTCCGCTAAGCGCCTCACTCTTTCCCTCAAGACTAAGGGCAATCACCGAAGCTTAGCCTAGCTGTTGCGCGCCTTGTGCCACGCGACGACATCCGAGTAGGCAACCGTGCCGCCAAAAACATCCAAGGCGCTGCCAATCGTCAGGTCTACCTTTCCGGAGCCAAGGCTCTCCACGCGCCCAAGGTCCTCCAGAGAACGGGCTCCGCCCGCATAAGTCATTGGCAAATCGCAATTTGCCCCTAGCAAGCGCACGAGATCCTCCTCGATTCCGCTCATACGCCCCTCCACGTCCACTCCGTGCACGAGAAACTCGCAACAGTACTTGCCGAGCTCGGCGATCGTTTCCGCATCCACTCGCGTTTCCGTAAAGTTCTGCCAGCGATCCGTCACCACCCAATACGCTCCCTCTCTCGCCCGGCAGCTCAGATCGAGCACTAGGCGATCGCGTCCCGTTTCCGCGACAAGCTTCTCCAGGCGCTCGAAATCCACTCGTCCCTCTCGAAATACGTAAGAGGTCACGATCACCTGAGACGCGCCCGCCTCCAGATATTCGGCCGCGTTCTCGGCCGTGACTCCCCCGCCATACTGCATTCCGCTCGGATAAGCGCCAAGGGCTTCGAGCGCCGCCTCCCGATTCCCCGGACCGAGTGCGATAACGTGCCCGCCCGGCAACTTGTCTTTCTGGTACATCCGGGCGTAATCTGCCGGTGACAGGCTCGACTCGAAATTCGTCTGCACGCTCGCGTCAGAGCTATCCGACAAAGTGCCGCCCACGATTTGGACGACCTTGCCATTTCTCAAATCAATACAAGGACGAAAACGCATAGAGCTACTCAAATGCGAAGACTAGATGCACTTGCAAACCTTCTTAAACGGCTCCTCCGCAACGAAGCCGAGCTCGTCGAGCTCGCGTTCGACTCGCTGACGGATCGACTCCAAATTCCCGTCGTCGGACTTGCGCGGCACTTCGATATAGTCGCCCACCGTCACCAGCACCCGCGAAAAAGGCTTCGGAAAAACCATTTTGTCCCAGGAGCGTATCCGCCAGTAGTCGCTCGCCCAACAGGAAACCGGCAGGATCGGCTTCCCAGTCATCTTCGCTAGCGCCGCCACACCTACCTTGGCCTTGTAGACCGGCCCCTTCGAGCCATCGGGCAGAATGATAATGGAATGCTTGTCCTTCACGATGGCCCGATAGAGTCCGCGTAGCCCTGAGGCCCCCCGACGGGAAGAAGACCCGCGAACGACCTTGGCGCCGGCATACTTTCCGATGGTGGCCCCGATCTCGCCGTCTTTCGAATCACTGGACATCATGGCGAGCTTGAACCTGTTTCGCAGCAAATAGCGGTAAATGTAGGTCGCGAAGTAAAACATCCGGTTGTGCCAGCAGGCGATCACCACCGAATCTCCCCGACCCACCAGTCCGAGCAAGTGTTCAGGGCGGCCTACGATGCGAAGCCGATAGGTAAAACTGAAGACCTTGATCGCCAACAAGGTAAGGTACGCAATCACGCGCGTCTTGCGAGGAACTGAACTCAAAGTTTCGTCGGTAGGCATGAGGAGAGGAGCGCCTACAGTTCCGAACGAGCATGCCCATCGGTCAAGGAAAGACGGTGCCGACTCCTAGACTTTAGACAGGCCTCACCTGTTTTCCAAACCGTTCGACGAAATCATGTTGCGAACCTTCTGCACATAGGTCCAACGCTCCTGAGAGTAGCGTGTCAGACCTGCCGCAAGATCGCGACCGCTCGGCTCCACGCCATTCTCGCGATGAGTCGAACGAATGTCGCGCAGATCCGAGTAAACCTCGTTCGTGTTGAGGTTGCTCAAATATGCGAGGAAGGATTCGTACGGACTTCTGTAGGCAGCCACCTCGTAGGTCTTGCCAGAGGGGCGACGCTTGGGAACGATCCCACACCCCTTGTCATAGCACCACATGCCAAAAAGATTGTTGCCTTGGCGGGCGAAGCGAGACGTGCCCCAGCCACTTTCGATAGCGGCTTGAGCTAGCGCCAGCGACACGGGAATCGTATCGACCCGCGCGAGCAATTCCTCAAAAGCCGCCGCCTCCGCGCTCTCGAGCTCATCGAGACCATACTTATCGCGTAGTTCGTTGAAGGCTTCGAGGCGTTTCCGATTGAGACTACCGTTACGATCGAAGTACTGCTGTAACTTCAGAGCCGCTTCCCGCTCTTCGAGAATGTCTCCGTTAGCCTCGATGACAAAGGGTTCGAGAAAACTGAAAAACGCTTCCTTACGCTCCTTCACTGATGGTATTGCGGCGAAATTCGGCAGCGACACTTCCTCGAAGCGATCGGAATCATCGATGATGTTTTCAACGACATTAAAAATCGAATACACCGCGATCAGCAGAAGACTCAGCCCCGCGGCTGCGAGCATCCAAGTCTGGTAGTCGCCATTGCGACCATGCGTGACGCCCTTGAGCAACGACAGATTTAGCTTACGTTTCGGACTCATATTTCCCTTTAATCCCCTTAGATTGATGGCGACAGCTATCCCACTAGCCTAGCCGGTTGAGCGATTACTCGACTCGCTTCAGATGCAAAAAAACCTCTCCATCCATCCAATACTCGATGTAGGTGGCAGAGGTGTTGACGAAATCAGTCCACGCATAGGGCGGCTTGCCTTGGTTGGCCGGCGACACCAGCTCGTAGCCGCCATGCGCCCATTCTCTATAACCGGAGAAGTAGCCGTTGGACAGTTTCACGATCAGCTCCTTGTCCTTGTGATCAGGCAACAGCTGTAAATAGACATTCTTCTCCTCAGCGACGTATTTCACGTCTCGAAGGATGCTGGAATCAAAGGTCAAGGCTTCGAAAGGGCCGAAACGCTTGCCAGTGCTTTCCTCGCCTTCACCGCCAGCATGGGCGATTGAAGCTAGGGCCGTAATAGCCACGAGCACTGTCGAGATGAAGAGTCGATTCATAGTGCCGAGATCCAATACGATCAACCTGCAGAAGTCAAAATCCTAGGGTTCTGAATGTCTTGTAAGGGTTCGCCGGATAGGGATAAGCGCTAGCGCTTAGGCTTGCGATAAACGGAATTGCCTATCTTTTAGTAACCTTTCACGCACAAATTTAGTATTCAGCAGTCTATCAGGACTTCTTTTGTTACTTGCGCATCATATTAACCGAATCGAGTATGCGCCCAATTCGTACCGGTAGGAAAACACAAAGGTGATATGATCAGTAAAATAGGCAGGCAAAGCATTCGCTTAGTAAGCGAGCTGGGCGAACTCGCGGGCTTCTCAGCTCAAGCCAGCGTCGCCTTGCCCAAACAACGTCATATCTTCGAAAAGCTGAGCCGAGCCATCTTCGAGATCGGCGTGCGTTGCGTTCCGATCACTTTGATCGTCGGGCTTTTCACCGGACTGGTGCTCGGCCTCCAACTCTACTACGTACTCGCGAAATTCAGCTCCGAGAGCCTGCTGGGGCAAGCGGTCGCCCTCTCAATTATACTGGAGATCGGCCCCGTATTCACCGCCATCATGATCGTCGGCCAGGCGGGAAGCGCCCTCTCAGCGGAAATCGGAATCCAAAGAAACGCCGAACAAATCGACGCCTTGCACACCATGCAGATCGATCCAATTGGGTTTCTCGTCTCACCGCGCCTTTGGGCCGCCATCATCGCCTTTCCCATTCTCACCACATTCTTCGACCTGATCGGTATCTACGGCGGTTATCTGACCGGAGTCGAACTCCTCGGAGTCGACCCGGGCGCCTACTGGAACCGCATTTTCGAAGCGGTCAGCCCCCAGAACATATACAATGGCCTGATTAAAGCCCTCGCCTTCGGAATCATCACCACCCTGATCTGCGCCTTCCAAGGCTACTTCACCCATATCAAGGCCGACATTCCCGGAGCCCGCGGCGTTTCCCAAACCACCACCCGCGCCGTCGTCTACTCGAGCATCGCGATCCTCATGTTCGACTACCTGATCACCTCCTTCCAAATGGCAAAATGAGCGAGGAGCACTACCTACAAATTCGCGGCCTTAAGAAAGCCTTCGGCACCCAAGTCGTACTGGGCGGCATAGACATGGACATCCCGCTTGGCGGTCACACCACCGTCATCGGCAAGAGCGGCACCGGCAAGTCCGTCCTACTCAAATGCGTCTCGGGACTCCTCGCCGCCGACGCCGGTACAATCACCGCCGCAGGATCGAAAGGCGCCCCGCCGTGCAGCTACATGTTCCAGCAAAACGCTCTCTTCGATTCCATGACTGTCGAGGAAAACGTCGGCCTACCCCTTCGCGAAAAAGGCAAAGCCGGCAAAACCGAAATAGCGGAACGCGTATCCGATCTCCTGGAGCAACTCGATCTCACCGCAGCCGCGAAAAAGTACCCGGCGGAAATCTCCGGTGGCATGAAGAAGCGCGTCGCCCTCGCTCGCGCTCTCATTACCAACCCGGAAATCATTCTCTTCGACGAGCCGACCACTGGGCTCGATCCACAACGAAAGTTCAGCGTTTTCGATATGATCAGAGACTACCGCAAGCGCTTCGGATTTACCGTACTCATGGTCAGCCACGACGTGCCGGAAGTATTCGAAATCTCTGACAAAATCGCCTGGCTCGATGAAGGAGTCATCAAATTCTGGGGCACTCCCGAAGAGCTCCTCTCAAACCCACCCGAAGATCTGAAACCATTTCTCAATCCGCAACTCTCTCCCGCATAGGCTCACTTATCTAGTAAAATGAACAGCAAGAAAATCGACTTCTCTGTTGGCCTCTTCGTCCTCATTGGGCTTCTCGCCATCGTCTACATGGCCGTGCAGATCGGCGGCAGCCGCTTTCTCGGCAGCGATTCCCGTAGCGTTACCGCTATCTTCACGAACATTGGCGGACTCAGTTCCGGCAGCAACATCACAATCGCAGGCGTCAAGATCGGCACCGTAGGACCCATCACCCTGAATCCGGAAACGCTTAAAGCCGAAGTCGAACTTCGTATCGACAATGATATCGAACTATTCGACGACGCCACTGCCTCCATCAAGACAAACGGCCTAATCGGTGACAAATACATCGCTATCTATCCCGGCACTCCGGGAATTGGTTTCCCGCTTGAAGGAGCAATTGTCGACACCGAAGCCGCCATTGACATCGAAAGCCTCATCAGCCGCTTTGCATTCGGCGACGTCACCGAAGAGAAAAAAAATTAGCCTTCAGTCAATTGAGTCCTCAATTCGTTCATAGGTCCAAATACAAACTACGATGCTCCTCCTAAAACGTATCAGCTATCTCGCTGTCCTCACCTTCGCTTTGGCAAGCCTGCCAAACGCTCAAGCTGAGGAAAGCCCCGAAAAGCTCCTCGAACAAACGATCTCCGAAGTCCTAGACGTCCTTCACGCTAGCGATCAACAAATATCGCTTATCGATAAGCGTACCAAGATTCTCGATCTGCTTCAGTCTCGCTTCTCTTTCGATATCATCATCCGTAGAGCATTGGGAAGAAACTGGAATCTCCTTTCCGACAGCCAACAAAACCAAATCACCACCCTTATATCCGATTTGTTGATACGAGCCTACACGCGCGAGCTGGAAAACGGTCCAAAGCCGGAAATCAAATTCCTCAGGACCGACGACCTCGGCTCCAACAAAATCGAGATCGTCACTACCGTAGCCTATAAATCCAACTTTGTCTCCGTCAGCTACCGACTCGCCAATATCAAGGGTCGCGGCTGGCAAGTATATGATGTCCTTATCGAAGGCATCAGCATGGTTTCGAACTACCGCAAACAATTCGACGAACACTTCCAGACCAAAAATGCTGCGGACCTCCTAAAACTCCTCGAAGGCAAACTTGAGGAATAGAGCCTCACTCCAGAGAAAATGAAAATCCAACAACTATATCGTATCCTCTTTTTGGCGACGACTGTTACCTCTGTCGCCATTGCGCAGGATGACGCCATCGATCTCGACGACCTCTTCGCGGATGAATTCGAAGAACAATCAACCGTCACAATCAACGACCCACTCGAAAAGTACAATCGTGCCATCTTCAAGTTCAACGACAGTGTCTACACTAGCCTAGTTAAACCTGTCGCCCGAACCTACTCGAACGTCATGCCCGATCGCGTCGAAAGAGGCATCGAAAACGTCTTCAAAAACCTAAAATATCCCTCCCGACTCGTTGGAAACATCCTGCAGGGCCGCTTTGGGCAAGCCGGCAAGGAAACCGGTAAATTCGCCCTAAACACCACCGTCGGCATCGGAGGCATTTTTCGTCCGAGCGACGACTTCGAAGGCCTGCAAACCCATGATGAAGATGTTGGTCAGGCATTCGCGCGTTGGGGATTCGGACACGGATTCTACCTTGTCCTTCCCTTCACGGGACCCACCAGTCTTCGCGACTTCGTCGGTGACTTTGTCGACGACGCCGTCGAACCCATCAACGAGCCGTGGAGCCAGATCGAAGACGACACAGACCGCTTGATACTGCGTGTCATCGAGATAACGAACCGCCTACCCGCCATCATGGAGCTATACGACTCAATGCGTCGCTCGGCAATCGACCCTTATTCATCCGTGCGAGACGCCTACGCCCAACGTCGGGCCCGCCAGGTCGCGCAATAAAGCTCCTAGAGCGAGTCTGCTGCGGGACTCGTTTTCATCGACACTTTCTCCACCTCCGCCTCCTTGCAGAGATCGAGCAGCCGTGCGGCGCTCGATACCCGCGCCTGACGATCGACTTCGATAGTTACGCTCTCCAACCCGCCAGCAGCGCGAGCCCTCCTGAGGCTGCGAACGACTCCATCATAGCCGATTTCAACTCCCTCGTGATAGACCACGCCTCCCTTGCTTAGGTGGATTATAAATGCCTCCGCAGGTGGTTTATCTATTGGCGAAATATTTGGCGTTTCGATTCCCAGTCCGTCCTCCTCCACAAACACCGTCGTCACGATAAAGAATATCAACAAAATGAATACCATATCGATCAAGGGAGAAATGTTGATATCAGCCGAATCTCCTCTCCCCTTCCGCAAAGCTCTCTTCATGTCCTACAAATGTAGGACTTAATATCAAAAGTCAACCGCGTTCAGTCGGTAGCACTAAAAACGCGGTCGATCGTTCTATTCTTTTGGCTCGAAGCTAACTGCCGTTTTTCTTTGGTGCCGGGGGGAGAAGCTTCAAAAGATTTTGCTCGCGAAGGTACCACTCGCGCAGAGAGCGAGAAAGCAGACTGTCGTCGAAATCCTTAAACAAACCGATATTCAGCGATTCCTCCACCGCGCTCTTGAGATCCGCGTGCAGCTTCTGCTTCGCCTCCTTCGCCCAAGATTCGAAGGTGCCCGTCTTATCGTTGAGGGCTTTGGCCGCAGCCAGTCGCGTTTCGTAGCTGTATTCAAAATCTGGAACCTCGACAAAGGCCTTGTCCACCTTTCCGCTGATGCGGTCATCCTTCTTCCGTGCGAGCACCACGACTTTAGCGAGGTCGATGATCCGCTCTTCAAGCTTTGAAATACAATCCTCATCCGAAAGATTGCCCGTAGCGGCGAGTCCAAGATCGCGACGTGCGTTTTCGAATAACGTCAATGTCTGCAGCAGCACCGCTTCCTCCAGCTTGTCGAAGAGCTTTGAGCTACGCTCGATGATTACCTTCTTCTCGTCTTCAGTCCACGAATAGGTTTCGTTGTCCAAACCAACAAATGTCGAATAAGCATCGGATTCGAGTAGCTCCGCTAGTTTCTTCTTCAGCTCTTCCTTCTCGATTTTCGGAGCAGCATCCACTCCCTCGAGCTTCTTCTCGGTCTTTAGACTAAGCTTTACTGGCAAGTGGGCGAACATGATCTGATCCACGCCGCCAAGCGCATCGAGCTGCTTGTTCAAATAATCCCAGTGCTTCGACCAACGCTCTTCCTCGTTCAAATCGCCAATGAACTCGTATTCATTCTCCACCTTCAACGAACGAGTCGCCTTGTTAAACCATTTCAGCAAGCCCCCTACTGGAGCCGCAATTCGCTTGGCATAGTCATCGACATTCAACTCAACCGCTTCGAGCGACTTGCGATCGCGAGCGTCAGCCGGCGCGCGTCCACTGATGAAACGCTCGATGATAGAGTGAGGCAGGGAGCTGATAACCGTAGATAATTCACGGTACTCCGCCAAAACTGGATCGGCTCCATAGTCAAAGCGAACCACGTCCGCATACTGCTGAGTCTCCTCTTCTGAGCCAAAAACCTGCTTCTCCTCTACAACCGTCTTGTCATCAAAATACCCCCAGCGAATCGCTGCCGCATCGTGCTCAAGCGCCTCATCAAGAGTCTTCATCTGCCAGCCAGTAAAAATCGAAGCATTAAAGATGGAATACTCCATAACCGTCGTAGCTACAACCTCGTCCTCATACTTGCTCAAGTCCTCGCCTGCAATGTAGTCAGCCATAAACTGATCGAGATCCGCAGGACTCAGGGTCGCCGATAAGCTAGCCGCAAAATTATGGCGAAGCCCGAGAACGTGCCCCACTTCGTGAGCAGTCACGTCACGCACGTAATCTTGAGCGATTCGAGTCACTACCTCTTCGGATAGCTTTGGATCCGCTAGCAATTCCTCCAGGCCTTCCGAGAGCTGAATCGCAAAGGCGATCGGATCCATGCGGCAACCGGCATGACCAACATGAAATTCGTGAGCCGCTTCCTCGTCTCCATCCTTTTCATCGGTTTTTTCCGATTCATCAATCATTGACCGCAGAGACCGCAACAAGCGACGAACCCGAGCTCGTCCCGAAAAATCGAATACACTCGTCATATACGCCTGACCGCGAAGCGACTTGCCCGTCAAAGGATCGAGAAGGAGATCGGCGTACGCGAATCCAGCCGTATCCCAAGGCACCCACTGCACCATATTCTTCGTCGGATGCGGAGCGGTTTCACCCTCTGGAGCCATCCGCGCCTGCACTACCTCTTTGCCGAAAGCTTTGTTCCAGTACAAGATACCTTCCTTCACCGCGTCTCGCATGTCCTCCGGAGTATTCGCGCTGTAGTAGAAGATGACCGGCTCGGAAATATCGAACAAACTGATCTTGGTCGTCACACGGCCCGTCTCCAGCTCCAAACGACTCGGTACCGCGAAGAAACGAGCGTAACGCGACTCTTCCGGATGCATTTCACGCGACTCGAAATCGCCGGGGTCATAAGGAGAAATGAAATAGCGAATTTCGAAGCGCGACTCGAGATCAGGGTCGTTGGTTCGGCTACGAACCTGCACCGCTTGGCGGATTGCAAGAATACCGTCTTCCAGCTTCGTTTCAAAAACCCGCGCCTGAGGCAGCTCCGCCGAACGATCAAAACCAGCCGCGTTGAAACTGTCGCCCATGCTGTACCAGCCTCCGTAAGCAAGCCGCCGCATGCCCCCATTGAAATCAATCACGACCCCGTTGCCCTCGGAACTGACAATCGGAAAAGTCGCCAGCAGGCGACGAGCCGGCAAATCCTCCGTCACCACCTGACCACGAGTCGTTTCGTACATGTCGACGCCATCTTCATACAGCTCGAACAAAACCACTCGGCCATCCATCCCTCGACTTGTAGGCGCTCCAGCTTGCGGAATTATCGATGTCGAGAGCATGTACTCCTTGCCGAAAGCGGCCTTTGGAATCGCTACCCGCGTCTTGTCGGAAATCCTCAGCGGGGGACCCGCTTTCTCTTTCGCAGATTGGGCCGAACAAGCCAAAATGAACACCGCCATCGCGGAAAACAGAAACGCCCGAAATACTTTCATTGCGCACATCCTTGCAATCGAAGCAGATTTATCACGCCCAAAATCGATAAAACGCGCCAATGATTCCGCATTCTAGCAGCATATCCGCTAGAAAACTACCTAATCACAGAAAACCTAGTGTCGCGCTACTCTTCAGCTATTAGCGTATCCAATAACTGGTACGACATTTCAAAAGCATCCGCCACGGGCTCGTATACGATTGCTCCCTTCGCGATATTCACGCCTTTCGCGATTGCCGGACTCTCGCGACTCGCCCGCTTCCAGCCTTTCCCAGCCAACTGCAGCAGGTATGGCAATGTCGCATTCGTCAAAGCCAGCGTCGAGGTCATCGGCATCGCCCCGGGCATGTTCGTGACGCAGTAGTGAATGATACCGTCGACCTCGTAAATCGGATTGTTGTGGTTGGTCGGCCGCGAAGTCTCCGTCGATCCCCCCTGATCGATCGCCACGTCCACGATCACTGCCCCCTGCTTCATCATCTTTAAATGCTCCCGCTTCACCAGCTTAGGCGACTTCGCCCCCGGAATGAGCACGCTCGACACGACCACGTCCGCCTCCCTCAAAGCGTCACGCAAATTCACCGGATTCGACATCAAGGTCACCACATTTGGCGGCAACACGTCCGCCAAATATCTCAGCTTCTGCAGATTCACGTCCAAAATAAACACGCGGGCTCCAAGCCCCGCCGCCATTTTGGCCGCATTGGCGCCTACGACCCCAGCCCCGATTACCACCACCACCGCCGGCGGCACGCCAGGCACGCCACCTAGCAAAACGCCACGACCGCCATGTTCCCGCTCGAGATACTTAGCAGCCTGCTGGATCGCCATACGACCCGCCACCTCACTCATCGGCGTCAATAGCGGCAACTGCCCACCGGCCTCCTGAATCGTCTCATAGGCGATCGCTATACAACCGGAGTTGATCACCGCCTGAGTCAACTCCTGGGAAGCGGCGAAATGGAAATACGTGAAAACGATCTGGCCGTCCCGCATGAGCGGATATTCAGCCGGCACCGGCTCCTTGACCTTTGTGATCAGTTCAGACCGCGCCCAAACCGCCTCCGCATCGGGAAGGATCTCTCCTCCGGCAGCCAAATAATCGCCGTCCTCAAAACCGCTCGCTCTACCGGCGTCCGTTTCAACGCACACCACGTGGCGAGCCGCCACCAAAGCCTCTACCCCCGCAGGCGTTAGAGCTACCCGGTTTTCTTCAGATTTCCGTTCCTTTACGACTCCTACGATCATCATTGAGATCTAAACCAATCTCAGCCCTTCGCAAGTCCACTGATTACAAAGGAGAAACGCGCCTAGAGGAGGCTGCGGACTCCGCGACTAAGGAAAATCCCTTTGCCCTCTGGGGAATCTGGTCAGTTCCATAATTGTGCCACCCCATTTTTGTCTAATTGAGTATTTTCCTGTCAGTTTCAGCTACGGAATACCCCGCCGATGCCGTTTAAATAGCCAACAAGCTATTAGGACATTCGCTCACGCGTCGTCTTAATTCCATAAACTGTAAAATAACCATCATGACTATTCTAAAGACCGCATTACGCTCTCTCTTGCTTGCTGCCTTTGTTCTAACATTGCTCCCCGCAATCCACGCAGCCGACTGGGATGAACAACCTTCAGTGAAGAAAAGCGTAGCTCCGGACAATCCCAACAAGCTCGATGGCATGGTGATGGCCACCATCAACATCGACGAAAAAGGCTTCGTCGTGGGAGCTGAGATCAGCAAGTCCACCGACACGGCCCTCGAGGCACCAGTCCTAGACGCGGTCAAAAAATGGCGTTTCAACCCGGCCAAAAAAGGCGGCGACGCGATCGCTTGTAAGATCAACGTTCCCTTCAAGTTCAAGGGCTAGAGCCAAATTAGCAAACGCTCTCAATTTTCACCAAAACGCCTTCCAGAAATGGAAGGCGTTTTCGCGTTAGAAAACCCAATGCCGACTCGCCAAACTGTAAGCGCGCGGGTCGATGTTTGCCTTTCGAGCATCGCGCCCTATTCCTTTCCGAAGTCTCAACCCAATCCACTATGCCCACACAAAACAGACGCGCCTTCATCGCGGGTGCCGCCGCGCTCACCGCCGCTCCACTCCTGTCCGCCAAATCCGGCGACCACTCCGTTCCAAAACTCGTCCACCACGTCTTTTTCTGGCTTAAAAACCCGGACTCGGAAAGCGACCGTAACGCCTTGCTAGCCGGCCTCAAGACCCTCGGCGAAATCCCCAGCGTACGCGGCATCCACGTCGGCGTACCCGCCAGCACCGAAAAACGCGAGGTCGTCGACAATAGCTTTCACGCCTCCGAAATTCTCTACTTCGACGACGTCGCCGGCCAGGACGCCTATCAAGTCCACCCCATCCACAAAGCCTTCGTCGAAAACCACTCCCACCTCTGGGACAAGGTCATCGTCTACGACGCCGTTTCCGTGTGAGCCTGCACAGGTCGACCCGACCGCCGCAAGACCACATACATCGCGCCAACAATCACGATCGAGATCGCTACCAGCGTCGAGCCGATCATTGCCGTGTTCTGCGCCCCCACCCCTGATATCAAATAGAAACCAAGAAACGGCGCCAAGATTCCCCGAATCCCCGTCGTAAAGGTGTGCACGCTCATGTAAGACGGAGCCTTCTCGGGCGTCGCGAACTTCGTCACCCACAAGCTCCAGGAAATATTCGCCCCAGCCATCGCGGTCCCGAGCACCGCCGCCGAGCTGAATATCACCCACAGGTTCGTCGTCGTCAGAAACAGGATGATCGAAAGCATGATCATCGCGTTGAGCACAACGCGCAGAACCATGAACTCCAGACGATCGAAAAGATAGCCCCAAACCCGCGAGGTCAGAAACCGAAAAACCGCCGGAATCGCGATCGTCACCATCATCACCATCAGCTTGCTCGCTTCGATTCCATATTCTGGCTGCAGCAGATACTCCACCCGCAGCGGCAGCACCATCAGATTGCCGAAGCCCAGAAACATCCAGCTCAGCAGCATCACCCCAAACTTCTTATCCTCGATCGCGTAGCCAAGGTTGCGCAAAGGATTCTCCGCTACCCCCCGCTTTACTGGAGTCGACGGAATCCGCGACACCGCCACGCCTGAAAGCAAATAAGCCAGCGCTATCCAGGCCAATACCCAGCGGTACGACTCCAAATCCTTGTCCAGTATCCAGCCGCCAAATACGCTAAATCCAAAGGCCGCCGCCACCGTCATCATCATGCTGACCGAAAGATAAGCCCCCCGCTTGTTTGACGGATAATTCGCCGTCCAAATCTGCACCATCAAAGGCATCGTCTGAGCCGAAATGGCGAAGGCCAAGCACGCCGGTATCAAAAATCCCAGCAAGGAATCCGCAAAACTAGCCCCGAGCAACAAGACACCGGAAAGGTACGCTAGCCAGCTGGCCAAGGTGCCAGCAGGCAAATTCAGCCGTGAAAACAAACTCAAGCTCAACGGATTGAAAAGCAGACCGAGCGGCCCCGCGGCCGCGATGATCCCCTTCACCGTATCCGGTGCCTGAAAAACGCCGATCGCGATTACCAAGGCGAATCCGCCATACCCCGTTTCGACCACGCCGGACAAACCACCGCGCACGCAATCCCAGCGGTAAGTCTTCTTGATTCTGTCCTGATCGGGCAACATTCGCGACACCCTAGGCTAACGCTTCGCGCAAAGAAGCAAATTCTCCCAATTTCCGCTAATACCCCCTCCACAATGGTCGTTGAAGAAATTCAAGCCAACGACTACTTATTTAGGCCATAAGCGACCAATTGCAGCTACCCCCGATCAATTGCCCGCCTCCGCCCCACTTCACCCCAAATCGAAACGCCATGAAGCAATCGACGAAAACCACCCTCGCGGCCGCATTCCTAATTCTCGCCGCATTCTTCGGCGCCGCCCTCTTTCGGACACCAGAAAGCCCCTCAAACGAAACAGCCTCATCCACCCCCATATCCGCCACCGAACTCACCCCTCGCATCCAGGCTCAAACCGAGCAGCTCCTCGAGAAAGCCGAACAAGAACAAACCGACCGAGCAGAGCTCGTCGAACTCGCCCAAATCCGCCGCGAATACATGCGCCGACTCATCGAGGAAGCCCCCCAGAAAGCCCTCGAGCAAGCCATCTCCTACGCCGACTACCACAGCCTGCCGCCAGAAGTCCAAGCCCTCACCGAGACTCCTTTCACCCAAACCGTCGACTACAGCCTCGCCGTCGTATGCGACCATGATCCCGCCACTCCGCAGTATCAGCATTCGATCCGCTACGAAGACGGAACCCGCAGCACCATCTCGCCCACGCCCGTCAGCCGACTCTCGATCAGTAAAAGCGGCCTTCCAGTCCAGGGAATTCGACTCGACGACACCTCCGTCGTCCGCCCCGAAACCTTCCAGACCATCGACGCTGAGAACCTCAATTGGGCAACCAGTAACCTTCCCCTCGCCAACTTCGACCCAACCCGCGACTTCCTCACCAACCAACCCATAGCCGGCGACCCCATTCACGCCATCTCCGGCGGCTTCCTCTTCCGCTTCGCCAACGAAGAAAACCTCTCCCAGCTCGCCACCCAGCTCGCCGCTCTCGACGCCCGCCCCGGCCTCTCCATCGGCAGCCCCGCGCTCATCGAAACCATTCGCCAAGAAGCCGCCCCCTTCTCGCAAAACAACTTCTTCGCAATCCAAGCCGCCGCCGTCACGCCCCCCACCGACGAGGTTCGCGACTACCTCATCATCCGCGTCGAATTCTCCGACGTGACGGGAACCCCTTTCACTCAACCCGAGCTCGAGACCGTGGTCGATACCCTCGTCGCCCCAAAGCTCGCCGAGTTCTCCTACAACAAGACCACAATCGACGTCACCGTATCCAGCTCAGCATACACCCTCGCGGAAGTCGGAAGCTACGATAATGTATTCACAATTTACGACGAAGCTGTCGCGGCCTACATCGCCGACGGCAACTCGAATCCAGAAACTCAATACGACCACATCTCCATCAATTTCCCTCGCCTCGGTCTCCCGTGGGAGGGATTCGCCACCATCGGAGGGCAAGAGCAATGGCTCAACGGCCGAGTCCGTCCCTCGACCATTCTTCACGAACTGGGTCACAACTACGGACTCTCCCATGCCAGCTACTGGCAGTACGACGCTACAAACTCGGCCTCGACCGATCCCGTCGACATTACCGGAACCTCCGAAGACTACGGCGACCCCTTCGACGTCATGGGAGACGGCGATATCGCCAACGGCCACTTCCACATCGCAGCCAAGCAATACCTCGGCTGGATCGACAACTCTAATTGGCAAACCCTCGAAACGCCCGCGGACAGCGGCACCTACCGCATCTACCGCTTCGACTCCGCAGACGCCACCGGACTGCAGGGCCTTCGCATCGCCAAATCCGAAACCTCCGACTACTATTGGGTCGGGTATCGCAAGCGCTACTCCGGCATCCCCACGCTAGCCAGCGGAGCCTACCTCATATGGGAAAACCGCACATCCCTCCCAGACACTCCAGCAAACAACAACAATCGCTGCTGGCTCATCGACACCACCATAGACTCGCCCGACGGCAAAGTAGACGCAGGCCTTGCCCTCGGACACACCTATTCCGACCCTGATTCCAATCTCCACATCACCCCGCTCGCCACTGGACAAGACAGTACAGGCGACTACCTCGACGTTCGCGTCAACATCGGCGCCTTCACCGGCAACCAGTCCCCCACCGGCACGCTCACCGCGTCCGAGTCCGGAGAAGCTCGCACTCCCACCTCCTTCTCCTTCAGCGGATCCGACCCAGACAATGACCAACTTTCGTACTATTGGAATTTCGGAGACAGAACCGTCGAAACCAACTCAAATTCAATCGAACACCTCTTTCCTCATGGCGGAGACTTCACCCTCAAACTTACGGTGAGCGACACCAAAGGCGGTACCTACACTGAACAGGCAAACATAGTCGTAAGCGATCCAACAAAGGAGCTGACATCCAGAGTTTCCAACACCACCGCCGATCTGAATACTCTCGCCGCTAACGAGAGCTTCGTCGTTGCGGGCGGAGCCGGAGGTACTTTCCTTCGATCGGCAGATGGAGCGACTTGGACCAATCAAAGTTTAAATGGCTTCGTCCAAAACGTCCGCATCGCTGATATTATCTGGTCCGGAACAGAGTTCCTCGCCGTTGGGTCAGATTTCGATTCCCAACTCAACGACTGGGTTGGCATTCACTTCTCTTCTCCAGAGGGAGCCATCTGGACCCCAATTTACCGCACCAACTCCACTGCAGGAACATGGGGTTTCACAAGCATTGCTACCAATCCCGAAAACGATACCGTAGTGATCGTCCGAAACGACGCCAGGCTACAGGTCAAGGACAGCGACGACACATGGCACGAAGTCGATCTCGGCTTAAATGGCGTCGCTTGGCTCAGTGTTCAAAACCCGGCCACCATCCTCTGGACTGGGTCATCCTTCCTCCTCGGTGGATACGACCAGTCCCAGCCTGGAGTCCAAAACCGACTCGTACTCTTCCAAAGCTCGGACGGTCTCAACTGGACCAACATCGCAACCACCAGCGGCTTTACCTCCGATAAGGGCATGAAAGAGCTTACTCTTCTCAATGGACAACTTCTAGGGAGCGGATTTAAGACGAGGCTCGCCTATTCCGCCGACGACGGTCTCTCATGGTCTTCCAACCGTAAAGGCGAAATCTATCGCGCCGACATGTACGCATACGGAAACGGAGTCTACTCAGTCCACGGTGTCATCGACAATCCAGTCCCAGACGGACAGCCAGAAACGGGCGAAGAAGACACCCCGCAAGATTTCATCTCAACAGACGCCCAGAACTGGTGGCCAACCGGAGCGCCCCAAGCTTCCTACAACGACCGTATCTTCTTCGCGGATACCTTCATCTCAATCGGAGCAGCAGGACTTATCCATCAGTCGAACCCCTTTATACTCGCAGATAATAGCCCCTTCAACGCGTGGATCGTCGGCTTCACTACTGACGTAGCAAGCCAAGGCACTCGCGACAATCCGGACAACGACTGGGCGCCAAACTTCCTCGAGTACGCCCTTGGAAGCGACCCAACTGATTTCGCCTCCGTACCCGCCGCCCCTTCACTTCGCTACACCGAAGACGGTCGCATCACAGTCGCCATCTCCCGCCTAGCCATCACAGATGTAGACCTTACTCTGGAAATTTCCACCGACCTCGAAACCTGGACTGCGACCACTACCACAGCGACAGTCGACACCGAGCTCCTCCTCGAGCTCACCACCGCCCAAAGCTACGCCGACGCCGAAAAACTCTTCATACGCATTAAAGCTTCACAATAGAGCGCCAAACACAGCGTCACCGAAAAACGAATACATAAACAAGCAGGCCAAGCAAAGCCAGACTCACCACCGTTCCCCAGACTTTGCTCTCTCGCGACTCCCTAGGATCCCGATCGCTCCCATCCGGTAAATCAAGCCCGTCATAGAGCGTATCCTCGTTCCACCCAGTTTCCGCGCAACTCCCGCAGCCGCCACAGGCGACCGCTCCTTCCTCCACATACTCGCCGCATATCGGGCATTCGCCTGGAGGCTCGAAACTCATTTTTCCGGAGCTACTATCGTCAGCTCGACGTTTCCAAATACCACTCGATTTCCCGCCACCAGCTTTCGACGTATCCGCGATTCCACTTCACCGTCCACGCTGACCACTCCAGCTCCGATCGCTACCTTAGCCTCGCCGCCACTCGCCACGAGATTCTCGAATTTCAAAAGCTTATTCAGCTCCACAAATTCTCCACGAAGCGCCACCTCGCGCCGTTCACTGATAGACTCGTCTGACATAACACGCGCACTCTAAGATCTACTCCCATCCAAACAATCCTAATTCTCCGTTTCCTTCTTTCCCAATACGCTCACCAGCAAAACGAAAAAGCAGAGAACAAGTGTAAACAGCGGCAACTGCAGAGCCGGAGGCATCGAATAAATAAACGCCGTCCCCGGAATCCAAACAATCCAGATCGAAACCAGCACGCTCGGAATCTCCACAAAAAACAGCTTCCGATCCACCGTCGCCTTGAAGCGCATCCACGAAAATCCGCAGTCCTTCCAACGATAAAACAAAGCGGTCACCGGAGCTGACCAAAGCGGACAATACACCAATTGATCGAAAGAAACCTTCTTACTAACCGTCCCAAAGTCATTCCCATCGCCAAACATCATCGCCTGCACGCGGTACAACAAATCCACCTCCATTCCCTTCCACATCCAGAACAAGACAAAGAACAGCCCGACCGCCAAAACCTCACCTCGCTTCACATGTCCCACCGCCCAAAGATATAAGAACGGTATCAGCCCACCATATACAGCTGTCGTCAACGCCGAGTACAGATAACCATATTCCACCTTCACCTCTCCCACCCAGTCATAGGCGAAACGAAACTCAGGCATCAAATAATAAACGCCAACAATCACACAGGCGATCACCTGCAAAACCAATCCCGGCAAAAAATTCGCCCGAACCCCATCCCAACAAAGTCGCGCCAGATCCTTCACGCTATGCCTTTCTCGCCACGTAAACCGCGCCGCAGGATTCCCCTTTGGTCACCGGATTCGCAAACGTCACCTTATGCGCCTCGACCTCTGCGAAAACACCTTTCAAGTGCTCGACGAAGTCCAGCTCCGGCTCGCCGTCAGCCCAAAGAGCGAAAACACCTCGCGGCTTCAAGCGAGTCGCCATCTCCCGCAGGCCTTCCTCCGTGTAGAATCGGGTATTGGTCTGATGCAGCACATTCGTCGGAGTATGATCGATATCCAGCAGTATCGCGTCGTGCTCTTTATCTGGATACAGAGGATCGAAACTTTTCTCCACATCTCGAGACAATCCAAAAAAGTCCTCGTGCACCAGGCGACAGCGCTCGTCGAAATTCAAAGTCTCCCCCATCGGCACCAAACCCTTCTGATGCCATTCGATTACCGGCTTCAGATAGTCGATCACCACTAGCGACTTCACCCGCGGATCCTCCAAAGCCGAAACCGCCGTATAGCCAAGGCCAAGCCCGCCAACCACCACATCCAGCTCTTCCCCCTCCGTCGCGGCCAGTCCCAACTTCGAAAGCTGCCATTCCGCCTCATGGTACAAGCTCGACATCAAAAAGTACTCGCCGAGCTTCACCTCGAAAATATCCGTGTCGCCCAGCTGCGGCAACCGTCGCCTCCTCAACATCAGATCCCCCAATTCAGTGGGCTGATAGTCCAATTCCTCGTAGTCAAAACTCATCGCCCAACACAAGGTCCGCTCCAGCCTATCAAGCCAATCCAAAAACGCCTTCACTCCCAGCCTCTTCTCAAGATTCGCTCGGCCAGCCACGTTCTTAGTCAAAAATAAACCTTGCGGTTTAGATTTTTCCTGTCACCAACCCGACCTTCATATCGTGAGCTGGGGCTACTTGTTGGGACATTTTGAGGCTGCCGGCTTATAAACAGATCGTACTACGAGACGCATGAAGCGTCCGTCCTGCGATTCAAAGCCAGAATAAGCAGACCATGTCTGAACAAGAAATCGAACAGAAGGAATCTGTCCGCTTCGCGGACCTATCTCTAAGCCAGCCGGTACAAGACGCACTCGTCGAAATCGGCTACGAAACTCCGTCGCCCATCCAGGCCCGGGCAATTCCCGTCGTCCTCTCCGGACGCGATCTCATCGGCCAGGCTCAGACCGGCACCGGCAAGACCGCCGCCTTCGCGCTGCCCTTGCTGTCCATGCTGGATCCAAACGAAGACGGTCCGAAAGCCATCATCCTCGCCCCGACCCGCGAGCTCGCCCTACAAGTATCCGAAGCGATCTCCAACTACGGACGAAAGGTCAAACGACTCGAGGTCACCGCCATCTACGGAGGCACCGACTTCACGCGCCAATTCCGCGCTCTCGATCGCAAGCCCGCTATCGTGGTAGGTACCCCTGGTCGCATCATGGACCACATCCGCCGCGGCAGCCTAGACCTCTCCCGCATCTCCCACGTCGTTCTCGACGAGGCCGACGAAATGCTCCGCATGGGCTTCATCGAAGACGTGGAGTGGATCCTCGAGCACACTCCTTCCGAACGCCAGACCGCCCTCTTTTCCGCCACCATGCCGCCGCGCATCGCGGCCATCGCCAAGAAGCAACTCAAAGAGCCGGTCACCGTGGCAATCAAGAACACCACCGCCACCGTCTCCACCGTCCGTCAGCGCTTCATCAAGTGCAACGGCATGCGCCATAAGATAGAAGTCCTCGGCAACCTCCTCGAAACCGAGGAACGAGACGCAGCCATCGTCTTTACCCGCACCAAGTCCGCCGCCTCGATGATCGCCGAAGAACTCGCCGCTTCCGGCCACGCCGTCGAAGCCATCCATGGAGACATCACCCAAAACAAACGTGAAAAAGCCGTTTCCCTGTTGAAAGAGGGCAAAATCGATATCCTCGTCGCGACCGATGTCGCCGCCCGCGGACTCGATGTCGACCGCATCTCCCACGTCTTTAATTTCGACATCCCCGACGACGCCGAGCCCTACATCCACCGCATCGGACGCGCCGGACGCGCCGGACGCAGCGGCGAAGCCATTCTCCTGCTCACTCGCAGAGACTTCCGCAAGCTTCGCGATATCGAAGATGCCACGCGCCAGCAGATGCAGCCCATGCCGCCTCCATCCCGAGCCCTCATCGCCGAAATCCGCCAGGCGAAACTCGAGAAGAAAATCGGAGAAATCATCACCGAAGGCCGTATCAATCGCGAACGCACCGCCGTCACCGACGCACTCGCAAACCTCGAGACAGACGCCGAAACCCTCGCCGCCGCTCTCCTAAAAATGCTCCAAACCGGAAAGTCGCTTCCATCCAGCGCCCCTGCATCCGCCTCGCCTTCCTTCGATCGCGAACCGCGACGCGAAAACTTCCGCGACTCCAGAGAATCGCGCGGCCCTCGCAACGACCGAGACTTCGATCGCGACCGAGGACCACGCCGCGAACGTCCATCCACCCGACCAGAGCGCGATTTCGACTCCTCGCCACGAAGCCGCCCTGAACGACGCAGAGAAGACGCTCCCGCTCCCGCCGCAGATGTCGAACGCTATCGCGTCGAAGTCGGCCACAACCATCAAATAAAGCCGGGCAACATCGTCGGCGCCATCGCCAACGAAGCCGGACTCGAAGCCAAATACATCGGACGAATCGACATCTATGACGACTACAGCGAAGTCGATCTTCCCAAGGGCATGCCTAAAGAAGTCCTAAAGCTTCTCAAAAAGGCATGGGTATCCGGCCAGCAACTACAAATGTCTCGCGTCATCGAAAAACGACGCAACCATTTCGAACGTTAAACGCCACTTCCAATCCCAATTTCAAAAGCCGAGTTTCCAAAAAGGAAACTCGGCTTTTTCGTGTCATCCCAAGCTCCAACAAAAAAACCTCAAAGACCCCAATAAACAGTAGAAAAGCCCCGCCCCAAAATCCAAGCACTGAGCTTTTCACATAGTTTCAACTCGAAGCAATATTCACTAAACCACTACGCATGAGAGCTTCGTAAAGCTCCGACGTCTCCATCGGCTTCGACAAGTAGTCTGACATCCCAGCTTCGAAACACCTTTGCTTATCTCTAGGCAAGGCGCACGCAGTCATTGCGATGATGGGGGTTTCAATATTCATCTTGCCCAATTTGCCAGCTCTCAAATTGACCGCCACCTCTATGCCGCTGACCACAGGCATCTGAATATCCAACAGCAGGGCATCGAAATTCTTCTTCTGCAACAGCTCCATCGCCTCACTTCCGCCACTTGCCACCTCGACCTCGCAACCAACCGCATCCAGAGCCACCGCCGCAACACGCTGACTCAATTCATCGTCGTCAACGACCAAGACCCTAGAACCCTCAAATCGAACACCTGCTCCCACCCCTTCAACCGTCTTCTGCCCCCGCTCAAAAACGCCTCGCGGCTGCGAATCGATTTCAAACCAAAAACGAGACCCCACGCCCACCTGACTATCGAAATCAATTAGCCCCCCCATCAACTCCACCAGCTGTTTCGTGATCGCCAACCCTAATCCCGTCCCACCATAACGGCGGCTATCAGAGCCATCCTCCTGGGTAAACGCCTGAAATACCTTCGACTGAAAAACCTCGTCAATACCAACCCCAGTATCCTCTACCTCAATACGCATCCTGCCTTCACCTAAGAAATCAGCCCTCACGCGAACATACCCTTCTTCCGTAAACTTGATGGCGTTCCCCACCAAATTTGTCAGTACCTGACGGATACGCTTAGAATCTCCATAGAAAATATCGCTACAATGCTCATCAATTTCACACCGCAATGAAATCCCCTTGCTCTCTGCCTTCGGCCTAAAAAAGGCTAGTGTCTCATTGACGATCAATTGGATTTCGAGCGGCTCCACTTCCAGCTGAAAATTCCGAGTCTCGATCTTAGAAAAGTCGAGAATGTCGCTAATGATCGACATCAGGTTCTGTCCACACTTCTTAATCAGTTTTGCCGAATCCTTCTGGCTCTCGCTCAACTCCGTCAGCAGCAAAATATCCGCCATTCCAAGAATACCATTCATCGGTGTCCTCAATTCATGACTCATCGTAGCGATAAACTCGCTCTTAAGCCGCGAGGCCTCCAGCGCTCTCTCCAGGGCGAATGAAAGATTTTGCTCGAGGCGCTTTCGATTAGTAATGTCTCTTGAAACGCCAAAAGTCCCAATCACTTCTCCAGACACCGAACGCAATGGCATCTTCGTCGTTGAAACATACTGTGCCTCCCCATTGAGAAACTTCTCTTTCTCCTCCTTATCGATGATAGGCGTTCCCGTTCTGATTATGCTCTGCTCATCCTCGAACTTCTTCCGAGCCATATCTCCTTGGAAAATATCAAAATCACTCAAACCACACAGTTCCTCCGGCCTTTCGTATCCAAATAAATTAGACTGAAAACGACTCACTTGAAGAAAACGACTTTCCAGATCCTTGAAATATATAGAATCAGGAATATTGTCCATAAGCGTGCGCATCAGAACGCGCTCATCAGCGAGCTCCGCCTCCGCAGTTTTGCGCTTAGTCTCATCGATCAGGTTCCCTTGTATCGAAACTACTTTCCCATCTTGAACGATCGGATTCGCAGCTGCTCTCACATGGACCAGTTTTCCGCTTTTCGAGATCAGCTTCACTTCGTACTCTTTCACCGATTCCCCCAGCCGCGCGCGCTCAAAATTCACTTCAGCGATCTCTCGATCCTCTTCACTCACAATCTCGAGCAAGGAAATCCCCAAAAGCTCCCCCTTTTCGAATTCAAGCGTATTGCACATGGCTGGATTCACGTTCAGGATATTTCCTTCCGTATCCAAAATATGAATCATGAACAGGGCCCCTTCAAAAACATCCCTATACTTAGTTTCACTCTCCAACAATGATTGGGTCCGCTCCTCAACCAAACGTTCCAATTTCTCCTGATAAATTAGATTCTCCTCACGAAGCCTCATCAAATCATCTGAGTTCAGCTTCAACTTGGCAGCCCGCCCTACCACTCTCGTTATCTTTTCCTTGGTGACTGGCTTAACGATGTAATCATTGGCCCCAGCTCTCACCGCCGCCATCGCCGTATCTAGAGTAGGTTCGCCCGAAACTAAAATCACCTCCGTGCGAGGTGATACCCTTAGAATCCGCTCTAGCAAATCAATGCCTGAAAGCCCTGGCATCACTACATCTGTCACAACCACATCCACCGATTCAGACTGGATAATTCCAAGCGCTTCCGTAGCATCCTCAGCCATCAGCAAATCATAGCCCTCATCCCTCAGGAAGGCGCGTATCATCACTCTAGTACTCTTTTCGTCGTCTACTACCAGTATGCGAGCGCTCATATATAAAGTCGTGCCAAAAGTCTGATTCCAATTTTAGTGTATAACCTATAAATGAAAAATTCCTGACTCAACAGTTTTCCCGATTTCTCCAAAAGCAAACTATAAACAAAAAAAAGGAACGCCCTCTTCGTATCACCTCAGAGGATGAATCTCCCAAACCTATCCACAAAACATGTCCAACCTGCCCCCGCCAGATGCCAATAAAAAACTGCGACGTTTGCAAAGCGCCTATCCCCAAAGAGAGCAATCTACCAATTTGCGACAACTGCCTCATCGATTACTCCAACTCTTGCTGCTCCGACAAGGAACCAACTCAGAATACCACTTCGTATCCATACACCCATAAAACAAGGCTCCCCCTGTCCTCGCAAACTCCTTCTCCTCCAACATGAAACTCGACCATATCCAGCTCGCCATGCCCGCCCATGGCGAAGCCCTAGCCCGCCGCTTCTTCGGGACCATTCTCTCTATGCAGGAGGAAGCGAAACCATCTCCCCTCGATACCAGAGGCGGCTGCTGGTTCCGCAAAGATCACGTCATTCTCCACATCGGAGTCGATCCTGATTTCAAGCCCCAGACCAAAGCTCATCCCGCTTTTACCGTATCCAATATACAAACACTCGCCAATACATTTGCCTCAAACAATTACCCAGTCAAATGGGACTCCGCCCTCCCAAATCGAAAACGCTTCTACACCACGGACCCATTTGGAAATCGCATTGAATTCATTCAAGACGGCGACGGCTTTGCCCAGAAATAATTGCCCTGCCACACTATGAAGCGCCGATTCGATTCCTTCCGACACGCCTTCCGGGGCATTGCTAACTTCATCGCGCTGGGTACGAATGCAAAGCTGCAGCTCATCGCCGCCATCGTCACTCTGTTAGCAGGATTTCCCCTCGGCTACAAAGCCTACGAATGGGTGGCCGTCATTCTCTGCATTGGCATGGTTCTCACCGCTGAGGCCTTCAATACAGCTCTCGAAGAACTATCGAACGAGGTCACCAAAGAACGGAAAGAAAGCATCCGCCGCGTTAAGGACATCGCCGCCGGAGCTGTTCTCCTCGCGGCAATCAGCTCGGTAGCTGTCGCCGCGACAATAATCGCTCAGCGCCTCTTCTAGCTCTATTCGCTCTGACTCAATCGCTTGAGCTCTTCCTCGTTAAACATCGCGTGCGCCTCCTTGAGTATTTCAGGGATCTGGTCCGCGAAAGCGCTTTCGCTCAACTTCTCCCGCAACTCGCCCTTGTCATAGTCACTAACCTTCTGACCAGGGAACCAATGTTCCGCGTTGCCTAGCAAATTGTAGCGCATCTTACCCCAATCCACGATGTCCAACGACTTGGCATACGTATAGAGGCGCAAGATCTCTTTCACGTTCACACCCTTCGGAAGCTCTTCCCACTCGGGAATCCCCTTCCACCAACCCGCGCACCAATCCGCGCCCAAGGTCTTCACTATCTCCGCCCGCAGCTTCGCCTCAACAGGGGCCATCACTTCTTGAGCCTTATCATAATGCTCAAGCATCTCAACATGCGTATCAAAATCCTGGGGACAGCTCACACCCATGCTCAGCGTGTGAACCTCCGGGCGAGCCAAACAGAAAAGAGCGTTCCACTGCATCGGATGCAAATCCCCGCACAGCTCCACCAGTTTCGGCGGCGGCGAGTACAGCATTCCGCCCTTGTCGTTCGGGCTGATAATGAAAACGCCCATGTCGTTCTTAGCAGCGATCTCGACAGACTCCCAATTCAGTTCGTTCACGAAATACCAATGCACATTCACGTAGTCGAAGGCGTTGCTGGCGTTCGCCTCGCAAATCACCTTATTGCTTGCGTGCGTCGAATAACCGATGTGACGAACCCGCCCTTGCTCCTTCAACTTCAGCGCTACTTCCATGCAGCCTCCGTCGCGTAGCGTCCAGTCGAGCAACTCCTCGTTATTGATACCATGCATCGAAAACAGATCCACGTAATCGAGTTTCAAATACGCCATCGACTTTTCGAAATTCTCTAGAAACACCTTGGGATCCTTCTCAGGAGCCACCTTGGTCTGCACTATCAAATCGTCGCGATTGAACTGCGGCAATACCTGCCCGAGCTGCATTTCCGAAGTCCCGTAGCCGCGAGCGGTTTCGATATGGTTTGCTCCGACGTCCAATGAGAAACGAATCGCCGCCTCGAGATTCGCCTGACCTCCACCTTTGATCTCATCCAAGGGAACATCCGACCAACTCTGCTGAAACCGCATTCCGCCGCAGGTGATCACCGGCATTTTTATCTCAGTCCGTCCATATCTGCGATACTTCATATGGAAGAAGACCACTGAAGAATTCTCACGCCAATGCCATCCCAAAATCCAGCAGGCCCAGTCCTCCTGCCCATTCTCACAAATTAACGGAACGCGGACGCTCACTCACACTCAACGTTTCAGTTCTTTCCTCTCTAAATGCTAAATTTTTCGCTGACTCCATCAACATTGTTCCTCCTTAATCCTCCCTCTTAATTCCCTAGCCAACCCCAACACATCTAAAAATGCTACTGACTCGCCACCTAACTCCAACCGGTCCACGCTGGGCAAAAGACGGAGAACTCCTCCCCTACGAGACCACGCTCTCTTCGCTGCTCCGAAAATCCGCCGCCGAAATGCTTACGGAGCTCGCCAACGCTCCTTCCGAAGATCCAGCCGACGCTACCCTTCTCCCTCCCGTCGAAACGGATCAAGAAGTCTGGGCCAGCGGAGTCACCTACCTGAGCAGCCGCATGGCTCGCGAAGCCGAGTCCCAATCCAAGGACGTCTACGAAAAAGTCTACGAAGCGGATCGCCCTGAACTCTTTTTCAAAGCCACCGGCTGGCGAGTTGCCGGACACGAGCAGCCCATCCGCGTGCGCGAAGACAGCTCTTGGGACGTCCCCGAACCAGAGCTCACTCTAGTCATCAACTCCACCGGCGAAGTCGTCGGCTACACCGTCGGAAACGACGTATCATCCCGCAGCATCGAAGGAGAAAACCCGCTCTACCTTCCACAAGCCAAAGTCTACAACGGTTCCTGCGCCCTTGGCCCTGGCATTCGCATCCGAGAAGTGAATACGCTACGCGACGTCCCCATACACCTGCAAATTCTCCGCTCCGGAGAAGTCGTCTTCGAAGGAGACACCCGCACCTCCCAAATGAAGCGAAACCTCGACGAGCTTGCCGCCTACCTCTATCGAGAGCTGGAACAGCCAAACGGCTCCTTTCTCATGACCGGCACCGGCATCGTCCCCACCGAAGCCTTCACCCTCCAAACCGGCGACCGAGTCCGCATCACCATCGACGGCCTCACCCTAGAGAACCCCGTCGCCTAAACTCATTTTACCCAAAATTGAATTCGCGCCCATTCGAGCAATTCGTGGGCAAAAATCACACCCAACCCATTTACACCATGCAAAAGATCCTCCTAAACGGAACCTGGACCGAGTCCACAAACACAGCCGGCTCCTTCCACGCCTTTAATCCTTCGAACAAAGAAGAGCTCACCGAACGCGCCTTCCCCACCTCCGACTGGCAGGAACTCGAGGCCCTCGTCGACGCAGGACACGCCGCCGCTGAAGGCTTGGCGGACATCCCAGCCGCCACCGTGGCCGACTTCCTCGAAACCTACGCAGCCAAAATCGAAGCCTCAACCGACAAGCTAGCCGAAATCGCCAACCTCGAAACCGGCTTGCCCCTCACTCCGCGACTAGCCGGAGTCGAGATCCCCCGTACCGTCAACCAAATCCGTCAAGCCGCCGCAGCAGCCCGCGCAGGCGATTGGGCACGTCCCACTATCGACACCGCCACCAACATCCGCTCCATGCACGGAGCCCTCGGAGGACCCGTCATCGTATTCGGACCCAATAATTTCCCCTTCGCCTACAACGGTATAGCCGGAGGCGACTTCGCCTCAGCCATCGCCGCCGGAAACCCCGTCATCGCGAAAGCGCACCCCGCCCACCCCTACACGACCCAGCTCCTCGCCGAGCTCGCCCAAGCCGCCGCCGAAGAGCACCAGCTCCCCGCCGGCACCGTCCAACTCTTCTACAACACGCCGCCGGAACTCGGACTCAACCTCGTCGCCCACCCAAAAGTCGCCGCCATCGCCTTCACCGGCAGTCGCCCCGGCGGGCTCGCCCTAAAAGCGGCCGCCGATAAAGCCGGCAAGCCCATCTACCTCGAGATGTCATCCGTCAACCCAGTCTTCATCATGCCAGGTGCCCTCCAAGAACGAGGAGCCGACATCGCCACCGAACTCCACGGATCCTGCACCCTCGGCGCCGGACAATTCTGCACCAAACCCGGCCTTGTCGTCGTTCAAAAAAGCCCGCAATCAGACGAGCTCCTCGCCAGCCTCACCCAAAACTTCGCCAGCTCCCCCGCAGGAATACTTCTGACCGCAGGCGGAGTCGAAGCCGTATCCAAATCCGTCACACAGCTAGCCGCCGCTGGCGCTCAAATCCTCGCCGGCGGAAACATCGCCGACACCCCCCACTACGGCTACCAACCCACTCTTCTCTCCGTTTCCGGCGACGCCTTCCTAGCCAAGCCCGACAAGCTCCAAAGCGAAGCGTTCGGCGCCGTTTGCCTCGTAGTCGTCGCCAACGACTTCGAGCAAGCCCTCGCCATAGCAAGCCTCCTCGAAGGTAACCTCACCGGCTCCATCTACTCGGATACCGCCGGATCCGACGACGCAAACTACCCCACCCTCGCAAAGCAACTTCGCGTAAAAGTCGGCCGCCTCCTCAATGACAAAGTCCCCACCGGCGTCGCTGTCTGCCCGGCCATGAACCACGGCGGACCGTATCCATCCACTGGACACCCAGGCTTCACCGCAGTCGGCTTCCCCGCCAGCGTCGTTCGCTTCAGTGCCCTGCACAGCTACGACAACGTCCGCCACGACCGCCTACCTATCACCCTGCAAGACAAGAACCCCACCGGCAAACTCCTCCGCCTCGTAGACAACAACTACACAACCGCCGACGCCCAAACCTAATCACCCCACCCTCAACGCGGTGCTTCAGCCCGCGACGCCACAACCCAAGTCCAACCCACCGTAGGGTTGGACCTTGGTCCAGACCGCACAGCCCAAGGTCCAACTAAAAACCACAATTCAATCCTGCTCGCTGCAAGCGACCCTGCTTCCGCAAAGCGGAATCCCTGTTAGCAAAATCACCTCTCGCTCAATAGTCTCCTCGCTGATTCGAAGCCCCCATCCAACCCACCAACCGTGCCCGACCCCATCCCAGCCGCAACCCTCTTCCCCTCCGCCGAACCTATCCGCCAAACCCGCACTTCCGGCGAAGGCCCCTCCGGAAAGCTACCTGTAACCAAGGAACAACTACGAGACTCCCCAAGCGGCGACCTCTTCGGACTCACCCAAAACGCCGGCATGGGCTGGCGCGCCTCAGAAATCGGACGCGATCCCTACCTCATCATCTCCACCTCCGGCGGACTCCGCGCCGCCGACGGTTCCCCCATCGCCCTCGGTTACCACACAGGCCACTGGGAAATCGACCGACTCGTCAAAGAAGCCGCCCAAACCTTCTCCAACAACAACGCCCTTCCCTTCGCCGCCGCCGTCTCCGACCCCTGCGACGGCCGCACCCAAGGCACTGTCGGCATGTTCGACAGCCTCCCCTACCGTAATGACGCAGCCATTACGATGCGTCGCCTCATCCGCTCCCTTCCCCGCCGCAAAGGCGTCCTCGGCATCGCCACCTGCGACAAAGGCCTACCCGCCTCCCTCCTCGCACTCGCGGGTTCCAGCGACCTCCCAGGAGTCATCGTCCCCGGCGGCGTCACCCTTCCCGCCAAAGGCGCCGAAGACGCCGGCAAAGTCCAGACCATCGGCGCCCGCTACGTGCACGGACTCATCTCCTACGACTACGCCGTCGACATGGGCTGCAAAGCCTGCGGCTCCGTCGGCGGAGGCTGCCAATTCCTCGGCACCGCCGCCACCTCCCAAGTCGTCGCCGAAGCCCTCGGCCTCTCCCTCCCCCACAGCGCCCTCTGCCCTTCCGGCGAACCGGTCTGGCTCGACCTTGCCCGCCGCTCCGCCCTCGCCCTCCTAAACCTTTCCCAGAAACAAATCCCTCTCTCCCAAATCCTTACCGAAAAAGCCGTCGAAAACGCCATGCTCGTGCACGCAGCCTTCGGCGGCTCCACCAATCTCCTTCTCCACATCCCCGCCATCGCCCACGCCGCCGGACTCCGCCAGCCCGTAGTTGAAGACTGGACACGCGTCAACAAAGCCACCCCGCGCCTCGTCGATGCCCTGCCCAACGGCCCACGCAACCACCCGACCGTGCAAGTCTACATGGCAGGCGGCGTACCGGAAGTCATGCTCCACCTTCGCGACATGGGACTCCTCCACCTAGACGTCCTCACCGTCACCGGCCAAACTCTCGGCGAAAACCTCGACTGGTGGGAAACCAGCGAAACCCGCCAAGTCGCCCGCGCCCGCCTCGAAGAACTCGACGACATAGATCCAGAAAACGTCATCTTCGGTCCCGCTAAAGCTCGCGCCGCCGGCTACTCCTCCGCCCTCGTCTTCCCCACCGGCAACATCGCTCCCGACGGTTCCGTCATCAAAGCCACCTCCATCGACCCCACCGTCGTCAGCCCCGACAACATCTACCGCCACACCGGCGCAGCCCGCGTCTTCTCCCACGAGTCAGACGCCATCAAAGCCATAAAAGGCAAAGACGCCCCCGCCATCGAACAAGGCGAAGTCATCGTCCTCATCGGCTGCGGCCCCGCCGGCACCGGCATGGAAGAAACCTACCAACTCACCTCCGCCCTCAAACACCTTCCCTGGGGCAAGCACGTCCCCGTGCTCACCGACGCCCGCTTCTCCGGCGTATCCACCGGAGCCTGCATCGGCCACGTCGGACCCGAAGCCCTCTCCGGAGGCCCCATCGGCAAACTCCAAGACGGCGACCTCATCCAAATCCACGTCGACCGCAACGAACTCTCCGGCAGTATCCACTTCATCGGTACAGACCCCCAAAAACTCCTTACCCCCGAAGATGGAGCCCAGCTCCTCGCCAGCCGCCCTCTCAATTCCGCCGTCACTCCGCACACAAAACTCCCCGCCGACACCCGCCTCTGGGCCGCCCTCCAAGAAATCAGCGGCGGCACTTGGTCCGGCTCCGTCTACGACGTCGAAAAAATCATAGCCACACTGAAAGCCGGCAAAAAAGCACTTGGTCAATAAGCCGCTCCTCACTCAAACATTCCCCCGAAAATAGTAGCGTAAATCACTCGGCGGAGTCTTCCCCATTGCCACCACCGCCGCTTTGCCATCCCAAAAAGTGAGCGTCAGATAGTTGCCCGCATCGGTAAATTTAGCCGCGCGAACCTGGTCAAAACCATACAACGCCGATTTCTTGCCGCCTCGAAACGCAACTTCCACTCCGCGCGGCGAAATGCTCACCCGCTTCGGAAATCGAGACAAGCTCAGCCACGCCCCAAGTGCAGTTCCAAGCGCGAACGCCACGCCAGCCGAAGCAAACGGTTCCCAGCGATTCCCCACTCGCACCATTTCCCAATCGTCGCTGAGAAGTTCCACTACCCCCGGCAAATCGACCAGGGCCCTCGCCACCACAATCCCCAACGCCAAAAATACTCCAATCACAATGCCAATCCCCATCGGCACCACGACCCCGTTGCTCAAACGAATCATCTGCGGCTTCCGCCGAACCATCCTTCGCGACTGAGCCGGCGGCGGCTCAGCTCGGACCTCAACCTCCGCCTCCTCTTTCAGGTCCGTTTCCAGCTCTTCGCCTTCGTCAGGCTCGAGCTCAGAATTCACGTATCCACAATTCCAACACTCGCAAATCGTCTTTGGAGAGCTCTCTCCACAGCTAGCGCATTTCCACTCAATCTCTTCCGGTTTTTGCACGCGATCAAGCGCCTGCCCAACATACGCATCCGGAACGTCATCCCGGTAAATTTCGAAAACAATCTCCCCCGCCTTTAGCTGATCGTAAGAAAAGCTGAGCTCGTACAACTCCTCGTAAAGCTCCTCGTCGATCCCCTCGCTCTCGCCGCATTCGACGCAGCCTAGCATACAATTCTTCGCTCGCTCGGGACTAAGGACAAACGTCGCCGCATGCTCCGTCGCGCGTCCGCACCGAGCGCACTTCCTTATCAAGCACGCGACTCCCAAATTTCGTAATGCGCTCAAATTGTCGTACATTGCGTAAGCCTTTTTCGACAAGCTGACGCATGGCCGCCTAGAAGCAACACTTCTCAAAGTCCATAAATTTCAACGTCTACTCATCCGCCCAAGCATTTTGACTCGTGAATCCAATGTAATAAGCTACCTCCCTACGCTCTATCCTCGTATTTAAGGGGACCTAATGCATTCTTTCAACGTCACATGAAACTCGGACTCGGACTCTACAAGCACATGCTCACGCGGGACAATTTCCGTTTCGCCCGCCAAGCAGGAGCTACCCATATCGTCGCCCATTTCGTCGACTACTTTCGCGGCAACGGCCACTCAGACTCCGACGATCAGCCGCTCGGCGACGATTGGGGCTGGGGACTCGCAGGCGACCCCGACCAGCTCTGGACCCTCGAGGACATGCTCGCTCTCAAAAAAGAAGTAAAAGCCAACGGCCTCACTCTTGAAGCGATCGAAAACTTCGATCCCGCCCACTGGCACGACATCCTCCTCGACGGCCCCAAACGCGCCCTCCACATCGAGAACGTCAAAACCATCATCCGCCGCATGGGCCAGGCGGGCATCCCCATCATGGGATACAATTTCTCCATCGCTGGCGTCGCCGGCCGCACCACCGGTCCCTACGCTCGCGGCGAAGCGACATCCGTCGGCATGGAGGGCCCCTACGATAAGCCCATGCACAAGGGCATGGTCTGGAACATGATCTACGATCCCAACGCCCCCGCCGGCACCCTCGCCTCCATCACCAGCGAGCAGCTCTGGGATCGCTTCGCCTGTTTTCTGGACGAAATCCTACCGGTCGCCGAAGAGGCCGGCGTCATCCTCGCCGCCCATCCCGATGATCCTCCCATGCCGACCGTGCGCCAGCAGCCACGTCTCGTGTATCAGCCAAGCCACTACCAGGACCTGATCGACATCAATCACAGCCCGTCCAACAAACTCGAGTTCTGCATCGGCTCCCTCGCAGAAATGACAGAGGGCGACATCTACGAAGTCATCAATCAATACGCTTCTCAAAATCGCCTCGGCTACGTCCACTTCCGCAACGTCCGCGGCAAGGTCCCCACCTACAAGGAAACCTTCATCGACGACGGCGACATCGATATGATCCGCGCCATCGAAATCCTCCATAAAAATGAATTCGACGGCGTGCTCATTCCCGACCACTGCCCGTCCATGTCCTGCTCCGCTCCCTGGCACGCTGGCATGGCCTACGCCATGGGCTACATGAAAGCCGCCCTCAAAAACCTCGGTAAGTAGGAGCGACCCTCCGAATTCATGAGCGACCTCGGACTCGAATCCACTACCAGCAGACAAACACGCCTCCTTGCTCATCAGAGCAACAACAATAACGCCACAAAAACTGTCCTAGTAATCTGAGTTCATCCGCGTCCATCTGCGGTAAAAAAACTCAGCCTTATCACTCTTCACCCGTTCACCATGAGCTTTCCACAAGTATTCTCACTCGAAGACCAAGTCGCTCTCATCACCGGCGGCGGCACCGGCATCGGCCAGGCAATCGCTTCCTGCATGCACGAGGCCGGAGCAACCGTAGCCCTCGTCGGAAGACGCGAAGAGGAACTCGCTCGTGCCGTCGCCGCATTCGGTGATCGCGCCCACTACTTCGTCCACGACATTACCGAAATGGACAAGGCGGACGACCTGCGAGAAAAGGTCGAGTCGAAGCTCGGCCCCATCACTTGCCTGATAAACAACGCCGGAAAGCACCTCAAAAAAGCCGCCCTCGAAACCAGCACCGACGAATTCCTCTCCATTCTGAATACGAACGTCATCGGCACCCACGCCCTCATCAAAGCCATCGCCCCGGGGATGGTAGAGCGCAAGTCAGGCTCCATCATGTTCACCGCTTCCATGGCTTCCCTTTTCGGCATCCCACAAGTCATCGCCTACTCCGCCGCCAAAAGCGCCCACCTCGGCATGGTCCGCTCACTCTCCACCGAACTCTCCCCCCACGGCGTTCGCGTAAACGCCATCGCCCCCGGCTGGATCGAAACCGAAATGTCGCGCGCCGCATTCGATAACGACCACGCTCGCCACGACAAGATCATCGACCGCACTCCCATGCACAAGCTCGGCCAGCCTTCCGACGTGGGCTGGGCCGCCGTCTACCTCGCTTCTCCAGCCGCCGCATTCGTCACCGGAACCGTCCTGCCCATCGACGGCGGCGCCTCCATCGGATTCTAGCGCCTAGGCAAGGTCACAGATCCACAGGTTTTCGAAACGGATCTTACGAATTCCAATTGCATCATCGCGCTTGGTTTTCAACGTCTACCCCAAACCCGAGCACATATCCTTTACCCGAGGCTCGGGCATCCCTACCAATTCGCCTTTATACCCCTAGATTCCGCAGGCCAGTCGTAATTCAACGAACACCAGTCAACGCCTCCCTTTTGATTTGGTTGTATTCGTCTGAACTTTCCCCAACCTGCGGCCCTAATCTCTATTTTTGCACCAGAACCCCCTAAGAACAACTTCCGCGTATGAGACCCGAACAATGGGAAACCTTTAAACGCGCCGCCCGCGGCGAAAAAATGGACGAAATCCCCATGGCGATGATCGTCGATAGCCCCTGGATCCCAGGATACTACGGCCTCAAGCACATGGACTACTATCTCGACCCCGAGCTCTGGTTCCAGACCAACCTCAAGCTCCACGAAGAGTTTCCCGACATCATCTTCATCCCCTCATGGTGGATGGAATACGGCATGGCGGCCGAGCCGTCCGCCCTCGGTTCGAAAATCAAATTCTGGCAGGACAATACTCCCTCCGAGTACCACACCCTCTACCACCTCGAAGACATCGACAAGATGCCCGAGTACGAGGTCGAGAACGACGCCTTCATGGCCATGACCCTGCACCGCATCCGCATGCACCAGCAACGCATTCTCGACGCGGGCTACATCACCCCCATCGTCACCTCTCGCGGCCCCCTTTGCACAGCCGGATTCGTGCGCGGCACCACTGAGTTCATGATCGACATCGTGGAAAACCCAGTCTGGGCCCATAAGCTCATCGACCTCTGCACCAACCTCATCATCGACTGGCTCAACGCCCAGCAAAAAGCCATGGGCGACTGCGTCGAAGGCCTCTTCATCCTCGACGACATCGTCGGATTCGTAAACGAGGAACACTACAAGGAGTTCGCCCACCCTTATCTCAAACGCATCTGCGACGCCTTCCCAAAAGACTTCATCAAGATCTACCACAACGACGCCTCCATCGAAGCCTGCCTCGAGCACCTGCCTGACACTGGCTTCAATGTCCTAAACTGGGGCAAGCAAACCGAAATCGCCGACGTCAAAGAACGCATCGGCGACCGCATGGTCCTCATGGGCAACGTCAACCCACTCGAGATCGCCGTCCGCGGCGATGCCGAAGAAGTCTTCGACGCCACCCTCGAAGTTCTCGAAGACTCCGAAGGCGAAAACATCATCCTCTCCGTCGGCGGAGGCACCTCTCCCGGCATGCCGAAAGAAAATTTCCAGGCCATGCTCGACGCCCTCAATGAATACAACGAATCCAAATAGTCCCCGTGGGGCCCGAGCGAAGCAACACTCGAGCATAGCGAAGACACGTGCTTGTCACGCGATTAACACAACCTAATCTCCGCAAAGCAGCCTCGCGCCGCGATTCTCCCCACTCACAACTCACTCTTCACCTCTCACTATTTCCAAATGGCAGACTACGCCCAGATGAACCAGTACCTCTACGAAGGCAATGCAGCCGAAGTGGAGCGAATGACCAAAGAAGCCCTCGCAGAAGGCCGCATCGTTCAGGAAGTCCTCACCGAAGGCCTCATCGCTGGCATGGCCGTCGTCGGAGAAGACTTTAAGTACAACATCCTTTACGTTCCGGAAGTCCTCATCGCCGCCCGCGCCATGAAGGCGGGCATGGCCGTCCTTAAGCCGCTTCTCGCAGCCCGCGATGCAGAAGACGCCTCCAACAAAGCTTCCGTTCTACTCATGGGCACCGTTCGTGGCGACCTGCACGACATCGGAAAGAACCTCGTCTGTATGATGGCCGAAGGCGCCGGATTCGAAGTCCACGACATCGGAGTCGACCAATCCGTCGAGAAATTCATGGCCGCCGCCGACAAGTATGAGCCGCAAATCATCGGCATGTCCGCCCTGCTCACCACCACCATGACCTACATGAAAACCGTTATCGACGGCTTCGAGGCAGACGGACGCACCGACGTTAAATTCGCAGTCGGCGGAGCCCCAATATCCCAAATGTTCGCCGACGAAATCGGCGCCGACGGATACGGAACAGACGCCTCATCCGCAGTCGAGCTCTTCCTCAAGTTCATCGGCCACCTTTAGGAATAGAAGAAAAAGCTGGCAGCCCAAAACAAACTGTACCCAAAACCCCAATACAAAAATGGCGCACTACCAAGTTCTCTACTGGGATGACATTCCAACCCAAGTGAAGGCCTGGGACGAGTTCGACGAAGCCAAGGTTCAGCTCGACCCCGTCTTCATGGAGCGCGTCGACGCCCGAGCCCAAAAAGAAGGCAAGATCGATTCAGCCTCCTACCTCGGCGCCTTCAAGTGGAGCGACCCACAGGAGCGAGAAGGCGAAGCAGACGACGTCGCCGACGAACTCAAATTAGAACTCGAAGCCAAGTACTTATAGAGCTCTCCCACAAACTCCAATTCGTCGTTTTCGTGAAGATTCGAGAAATTCGTGGGCGGAAATAATATGAAAAGCCTCCGAGAAAAGCTCGAAACCACCTCCGACTTTCTCACCGGCGTCGAGCTCGTCTCCATCCGAGGCACCATGGCCACCAAAAGCGCCATCAAAGCCCGCGCCTTCGCCAATGACCTCATAGCCGATACCGAGGTCGATTGGATCTCCATCACCGACAACGCCGGCGGCAACCCCCAACTCGCCCCGCACTCCCTCGGCAAGCCCATCCTCTACGCCGGCAAAGAAGTCGTCATCCACCTCACCTGCAAGGACCTCAACCGCAACGGACTCGAATCCGAAGCCTGGGCCCTGCACTCGGAAGGCTTTCAAAACATTCTCGCCATGACCGGCGACTACCCCGTCGCAGGCAACGACGGCCTCGCCAAGCCGGTCTTCGACATCGATTCCGTAGGCCTCATCGCCATGCTCCACAAGATGAATCGCGGCTTCGACCACGCCGAACTCATCAAGCCACACTACGAGCCCAAATACGAAAAAACCTCTTTCAACATCGGAGCCGTTACCACCAACTACAAGCTCCTCGAAGGCGAGCTCATCCCCCAATACCGAAAGCTACAGAAAAAAGTCGAAGCAGGCGCCCGCTTCATCATCAACCAAGTCGGCTACGACTCCCGCAAGGTCCACGAGCTTCGCCTATACATGGACCAACATGGCATGACCCGCGTTCCCCTCATCGGAAACGTCTACCTCCTCAACGGCAAAGTCGCCAAACTCTTCAACACCCAACGCATTCCTGGCGTCGTCGTATCCGACCAGCTACTACAAACCTGCCAAAAGCAAGCCGAGTCCCCCGACAAAGGCCGCGCTTACTTCCACGAGCTCGCCGCCAAGCAAGTCGCCATTTACCGCGGCCTCGGCTACCGTGGAGCCTACCTCGGCGGAGCCCACAACCACGCGTCCATCCGCAAAATCCTCGATCTCGCCAACAGCTTCTCCCCAGACGACTACAAAACCTTCGCCCAAGAGATCAGCTTTTCCCGCCCCGGAGAACACTTCTACTATCAGCAAGACCCCGACACCGGACTCTCCGATCCACACAAAAAAACGCCACCCTCTCCCCGCAAGTCCCCATCTATCCACTACAACATTTCGAAGTGGACGCATGATCACATTTTCGCTCCAGGCACCGTCCTCGCCAGACAAGGAGCAAAAGCCTGCGCCAAGGCCCGCGATCCTCTCCAAGGTCCCGCTCCCCTCCGTGCCCTCGAGCATGTATCCAAAAACCTACTATACACCTGCAAGGACTGCGGAGACTGCTCGCTGCCGGACATAGCCTACCTTTGCCCTGAATCACAATGCGCCAAAAACCAGCGCAACGGCCCCTGCGGCGGCACCCGCGAAGGACGCTGCGAGGTCGATGGCTACGGCGACTGCATCTGGCTCCGCGCCTACGACCGACTCAAAGCCAGCGGCAAAGAGGAGAATCTCCTCTCGCACTCCCCCATGGTCCAGAACCAAGGCCTCCGCAACACCTCAGCCTGGGCCAACAACTGGCTAAAACGAGACCACCACAAATGATTTCTCCGAATTCCAATTAGTGCAGATTCGTGCCCTTCGTGGGCGAAAAAAATACCCAACCCCAAAACAATACCCCATGCGATCCCCCAACCTCAACGTTATCGGCGAGCTGATCAACAACTCCTACGCTCGTGCTCGACGCGCTTTCGAGTCACGCGATCTCGAAGCCTACCAGAAGCTTGCTCGATCCCAAACCGAACTCGGAGCCAAGTTCCTCACCCTCAATATCGACGGCACCCAGCGTATCCAAGTTAAACTACAGGAGATGCTCGACTTTCTCCCCACGCTCATTCCCGCCATCCAGCAAGCGACATCCACGCCTATCAGCTTCGACAACCCCTCCATCGAGTACCACAAAATAGCCCTCAAGCACTACGATCGCAGCAAAAGCGGGCAACCCATCCTCAACTCTCTCGCAGCCTCCCGCGACAACCTCGATGAGATGATCGAGCTCGTCAAAGAGTACGATACCAAAGTCGTCGTCATGGCCTCCGAAAAGTTCGTATACGGCGGAGGCGCTCAGTGCCTTGATCCCCAAGATTCCTACCAAGCCGCCAAGCGCTTCATCGAAATGCTCGCCGAAAAAGCCGACCGAACCACCGACGATATCATTATCGATACCGGCCTCGCTCCAGTCGGCGCCGACACCTACGGCCTCGTCAACATCGGCCTCGACGCCATGCAGCTCATCCACGCCGATCCCAATCTCAAGGGCGTGCACATGATGGTCGGCCTCTCCAACTTCTCCTTCGGCACTCCACGCTTCATGCGCGGCAAACTCGAGTCCGCCTACCTCAGCCTTGCCATGCAAAACGGCCTCGACTACGCCCTCGCCAATCCCGAAAAAGCGCCCGGCCCACTTCCTTCAGGAGACCCCATCATCGCCGACCTCGAAGCCGCCCTCCAGCAGGGCAGAGCCATCAACGGCGAAACCCAAGAAACCGCCGGATTCCGCCAAGCCGAAGCCATCCTCGCCCTCTGCGCCAAATACGACGACGACGATGACGACGACTGGGACTAGAGTTAACTCCCACGAATCACACTAATCCTCACGAATTCTTCTCACTTTATTCGTGCACATTCGTGCCATTCGTGGGCAAAAGACATAACCCAATTACCAGAATCATCCCGCATAGCGACATCAGTCGCGTCCCCAATTCCCAAAAAAAATCTGCGGCCATCCGCGTCCATCTGCGGTTTAAAAACCACCCAACCCTATCTCACCATTAACTCCACCCCCAACAACCCAACCTGGCTGCAAGTCGGCACCCTAATAGACGGCGTCTCCACATCCCCACTACACGACGCCCACCTCGTCTACAACGCCGACCAAATCCTCCACGCCTCCGCCACGCCGCCGCCCACCCACCTCGTCCCAAATAAAACCGCACCTGACCAACACCTACCCAGCCACACCCTTCTTCCCGGACTCATCGAAGCCCACGCCCACCTCTTCCTCGAAGGCGCCGAACTCGACTTCGAAAAACGCAAAGCCTATCTCACCCAAGCCCCCACTCTCCTCCTCGCCAAAGCAATTCTCCGCCTCGAAAAACTCCTAAAACTCGGCATCATCGCGTATCGAGACGCTGGAGACAAAGACGGCGTAGGCATCGCCCTTAGCAAACTCTACCGCTCCCCCAGCCACCCGGCCATGCCCTACGTCGAAAGTCCCGGAGCCGCCATCCACCACGCCGGCCGCTACGGCACCTTCATGTCCGCACCCATCGAGGACCACGCCGACCCCGCCGCAGTCGTCGCCCACCGCGTCGCCGCCGGAGCCGACCGTATCAAACTTATCCCTACCGGCATTATCAATTTCAAGAAAGGCGCCGTCACCGCAAAACCCCAAATGAGCGCCGAGGAGGTCAAAGCCTTCACCACCGCCGCCAAAGCCCACCACAAGCAAACCTTCGCCCACGCGTCCGGAGCCGACGGCATCCAGAACGCCATTGACGGCGGAGTCGACTCCATCGAGCACGGATTCTTCATCACCGACGCCCAACTCGCCCAGCTCCGCGACCTCGACATCGCCTGGGTACCGACATTCGCGCCCGTGCAAATGCAAATCGACGAAGCCGCCCACATGGGCTGGGACCCGGAAATCGTCGCCAACCTACAACGCATCATCAACAAGCACTCAAGCAGCCTCGCCAAAGCCCAAGAAATGGGAGTCAAAATCGTCGCCGGCTCCGACGCTGGCAGCTGCGGCATCGGCCACGGCATCCACTTCCACTACGAGCTCGAGCTCATGCAGCGAGCCGGGTTAAGCCCGATCCAAGTCATCAACGCCGCCACCGGCGCCAGCTCCTCCCGCCTCGGCTATAGCGAAAACTTCGGTATCCTAAAAACCGGCTACAAGCCACGCTTCATCCTCACCGAGCACGATCCCCTCGAAACCGTCACCAATCTCCAACTACCCAAACTCACCCACTTCGACGGCGCCGACTATATCTCCACCGCGAACGACGACCTCTCCGGTCTCTAAAACACAACCAATCTGTAGCTCGATGCTTTAGCTCGCGTATCACCCAAATCCGTAGGGCTGCCAATCATGGGAATCGCCCCCTACCAAACAGCTACTCCTCGTAGCCGCCCACGAAAATCTCGGATTCCGTCACCTTCAGCTCAACGCCGGCATCCTTAGCCGCCTCCTGCAAAGCCGCGTCAAGCATGACGATAGGATCCTTGCTCACGTCCAAGCGACGCATCAGGCCAGAACCACGCTTCTTGCCCACCCGAAGATTGAGCTGCAAGCCCTTACGCTTGCACTGCACACGCGTACCATCCTCAAGCTTCACCTTGATCGGCTTGATAAACGCATCCACGTAATGCACGCCAATACCGGACTTATCCATGTATTCTGGTGGAAGCTTTTCCTTGGCGGACGGGTTAATATCGCAAACTTTAATCATGTCTATTCGGGGGATAAATTAGGCTTCACAAATACTCACCACGCCTCTCGCGTAGATCAATCTTCATATTCCTTCGAATTCGAAAACGTTGACTCCCTCCACAAGCAAACTCCAGGTCAGCCGGCTGCATCTCGCTCTCTCTCAAGCTTCGCCAAGCTGAAATGCAGCACCTCGTAGGCAATCGTCCACTTATGATTGCGACTGCTTTCGTCGCAAAAGCAACCAGAGGGACTCGAAGGATGCTTCCAATCGAGCACCGCATCGAGCGGCTCACCCACCAGCGGACGCTCACCTGAAATCGAACGTTCCAGTCTGTCTCCATTTTTTAAATACTCACACTGCTTCTTATGGCCCTCATCTCCAACCATAGGACCGCAGCTTGCATCTAAAATCGTGTAGCGCGTATTTCGGCCGCTCAACGAAACCCGATAAAGATAGCGCAAGGGATGCCCCATGTTAGAGCAAGTCGTTCCGTCATAAGTGAACACTGCCTCATAGCCGCCATTCGCCGCCGGCTGCAACTCGAGACGCGACTCAGCCCATTTCCGCAAAGCTCTTGGACTGATCGAGTAGCTCGCCGCCGTATTCAGGGCAACCACCTTGCTGCTTACAGGAGCCCCTGCCCCTTGTATTTCTTCATTCGCCAAATTCTTCATCGTATCCAAAAAATAAGGTTTCCTGCGATAGGCGCAGCCCGGCAGAAAGCAGGTTTCACAAGGCACTAAGGACCCCACCTTGGTCGCTTTCTCCACCTCACGAGTCACTCCAAACACCGCTAGCAGTGACTTCTTCGGAGTCAGCATGCCCGACTCCAATGCATCTAGCTCGCCTGAAAATCCACCTTCCGCCCCGCCTCGAATCAACTCGAGCAAGCGATTCTGCTCCGAAACATCCCACTTGGGATATCCAGGACTGTAGTGCGGCAAAACCAGCATTCCGCGGGCATCCGCCCATTCGCAAAGCCGAGCGCCAGCCTGGGCAACGAGGTGCTCAACAACCGCCCCGCCAAACATTTCCATAAAGAAATACTCGTCCGGCTTTCCTTCCTTCCAAAGCTCCTGGGAACGCTCCACGCACTCTCGCCCAGCGCTTACCGCCACTACGATTGCAGAGCTCGCCCCAGCCTTCTCGAAACTGTCTTTCAAATGCTTCGAGGAAAAACCTACTCCATCCAACAGAAAGCCGTCACCATCCAGGTCGAGTTCGCTCACCTCGCGTGCATACACCCAAGGCGATCCATTTTCCGAATACCAAGCCCGCGTCAAATCCGCGATCTCCTTCGACCGCCCCTCCAAGACACGCCCCACCGGATACCCGAGCAACCTCGTGTATTCAGATTCCAAGACATTCAAGTCCGGCGAACTCTCAAAAAACTCCAACATGCAAACTTAGATTCTCACATCCCCAATTTCAAAAAAACAATTCGAGTAAATTCGTGTCATTCGTGGGCCAAAATTTCATCAACCGCATCCTCAACCGGCTTGAACTGACACCCTTCCACAAAGTAATCGAAGAAGCCCTCATCCGCCTCAAGCCTGCAAAACTGCACCTGCTTGATCATCGCCTCCAGCTCCACCCGCTTGTCCACCGAAAGCAGCGCGATACAAGCTCCCTCCACTGCGGCGTTACCGACCTGCACGATTTTCTCGTCGGGCAAATTCGGAATCAATCCGATCCGCTTCGAAGACGCCAAATCCAAATGACGCCCGAATCCGCCTGCCAAATAAAACAAATCCAAATCCCCAAACCCAATCCCCATCTCCTTAAACGCAATCCGTAGCCCCGCCACGTTAGCCCCCTTCGCCTGAGCCAGCTCATTCACGTCGCTCTCCGAAAACACAATCTCCTCCCCATCAGTCTCCGCCAGTACCACATCCTCACTATCTTCGAAGCGACCAAGCGTATTCATCATTTCGCTACGCAGCATTTCGCTGAGCATGTTTATCAGCCCCGACCCGCAAATCCCCACCGGAGCCACATCCCCGATCACCTGAATCTTCGAAACCTCCTCCTCGTCCTCGTCGATCCAAACCTTCTCGATCGCCCCCGGCAAACCGGGCATACCACACTTGATCGCCCCGCCCTCAAACGCAGGACCCGCCGGACAAGACGCTGCAATCATCCGATGCCGATTTCCCACGATCAATTCCGTATTCGTCCCAATATCCATCACCGCGATCGTCCGGTCCTCGTTCGCCAAATCCACCGCGAGCATACACGCCGCCGCATCCGCGCCCACATGTCCGCTCACAATCGGCATCCCGTAAATCCGCGCCTTCGGGTGAAGAGGCAAATGCAGCTGCTTCGCGGTTTTAGAAAGACTCGTCGTCGCCCGTTTTCCTTCTTCCACCTCGATCTCCGTAAGCGACTGATACGGATTCTGGCCAATCGTATAAACATTCAACCCAAACATCAAATCCCGCATCGTCGAGTTGGCAGCGACCACCATTTCGTAGATAGAATCCGCTTCCACTGGAAACTCCTCGATCGCATGACTCAGATAGCCGAGCAAAGTACGCTGCAACACTCGTCCCTTCTGCTCGGTATCGTACTGGATACGCGACATAACATCCGAGCCGCCAAAACGCTGAGGATTCTCAAAAGAGGATGCCGCCACGATTTCGCCTGTTTCCAAATCGATCAAACGCAGCACCACCGTAGTCGTTCCCAAGTCCATCGCGATCCCGTGAATCGGACCCGTCCGCCTGTCGATCTCCTCCCCGTCGAGCAGGATTCGATCTCCATCGCGGGTCACCGCAGGCGCCAGCTTTAGCTTCTTGCGATTCCCAAGCAGCTCGAGCGACTCGTGCTCGATCCGCATCTCGCCGCGCCGCATCGTGTGACAACGCACCACGCCCGAGTCCTGCGCCAGCTCGCAACGGCACGAAAGCCGAAACCCCTCCTTCAGATGCTCCTCCTCTGGCCCCCGCGCCGACAGCAGCTCCATCCCTTCCGTTACTTCCACCAGGCATTCCTTACACTTACCCTGCTTGCGGCAAGACGTCGGCACTCTAACGCCTAGAGCGTTGGCGCACTCGAAGAGATTCGCGCCGCTTTCAAACGCGGCTTCGGTTTGGTTAATATGAAGCTGAACAGGCACAAAAAAACGTGTTAACGGAGGTCGTTGGGCGCGCGTTGCGCATAGGGAATCAAGGCGGAGGCAATACGAAAACCGGAATACCTAGCGCCCCGCCACCCTCTAGCAACGGCAAAAGAGTTAATCGTTGAAACCGAGCTCCAGAAACGTCGAGCCCCAGCACGGCGCGCCACCAACACCCCAATTCCCAAAAACTCCCCGGAAAGCCGACCCCGACTCCCGTTCCCTCAGCGAGCGTTCCAAGCGTCCACCTTCTCTCGGATCGCCCGAATATGGTCCGGATTCGATCCGCAACAGCCACCTACGATATTAACCCCTTCCTCGAGAAGAGCATCCAGCGTCGATACCATTTCAGTCGGAGTCTGCTTGTAAACCGCCTTCATATTCTCGAGCACCGGCAGTCCCGCATTGGGTTGAGCCATCGTAAACGCATCGGAATTGTCCTTGTACTCCTCGATGATTTCGCGAGCCACCGTCATATCAATTCCGGTCCCGCAATTCAGAGCCAAAATATCCACGCCCAGGTCCGTCAGCTCCTCGGCCGCCTTCTCCGGCGAAATCCCCATCATCGTGCGGAAAAACGAGCCGTCGTGCGACTTGTCATAAGCAAGCGACGCGATAATGCACGGAGCCCCGTACTTCTTCGCCGCCTCTATGCCTAAAGCTATCTCATTCAAATCCGTCTGAGTCTCGATGATAATCGCATCCGCGCCTGCCTCCACCAACGCCTGGATCTGGATGCGCACGCCTTCCGCCACGTCCGCTGGCTTCAAGTCGCCATAAGGCTCCATCACGCCGCCCACCGGCCCCACGTCGCCGAAGACAAATCCCTCGCCGCCGCCGAACGCATCGCGAGCGATCTTCACCGCCGCCTGGTTGATCTCCGCGAGCTGGTCGAAATGACCATGGCGTCTCAACATCAGACCGTTCCCGCCAAAAGTGTTCGTGATAATACAGTTCGAGCCAGAGTCGACGTAGCGTTTCTGGATCGCCAACACGCGATCTGGATGGGTTAGATTCCACATCTCCCCGCTCCCGCCCGCCTCGAGGCCGGCCGCCATCAATTGCGTTCCCATGGCGCCATCCGACACCAGTACTTTTTCTCTCAGGGTTTCGATCAGGGTTTTGCTCATAATTTGAAGATTTACTCCAAAAAACTCACCGGCGAAGCGGACTTTGTCCACCCACTAATGACCAGATCGATTCGACGTTGTCCGTCGCCGAATCCAACCTCCCCAATCACTTTGGCGGATTTATCATGATATGGGCCCGATGCGTTCCAGGGTTCATGATCCACGGAGCTCCCGGCCCAATCGGCGAAAGCGGAATTCCCGTGCTCTCCTCCGTGGCGTACGGAATGTAAATCACATAACGCAAATACCTGTTCTCCACCGCACCCGACTCCTCGTCGACCTCGCCGGTCATCACATAGAGAATACTCCGATCAGGCATCGGAAGCTCGCCGGATTTCACCGCTATCTCCCTCGCATCGAAAACTTCCTTAAATCCCAATCCCTGCCCCTTCAGCTCACGCCCTTTCGCCATGTACGGCTCCAAATCCCGATAATAGCTCGCCACGCTAAAGCCCTCCCGACTCGGATCATCTGCCAAACAAATCAAAGCGCCGCTCCCTTCACGAAGCGTGACGAGCGAACCGTCCTCCGCGTAGCCAAGAACCGTAGACTCCGCTCGCTCACCTTCCGGAGCCGCTAAAACCGCTGTCGCGATCTGCCACTCCGCGCTCGGAACCTCAAGCCCAGATAGCGAACTTGCCGACAAAAACAGACATCCAAGCAAAGCATACAGTCTCATACCACTAACCTAAGAGCTACTCACCCAACCGTCAATGTGACTTCGGGCGTGACTTCGAATGAGGTTTTTGCTGGTTCGAGCCCAAATCGAAGCAGAGCAAGGCGGTCAAAGCCTTGCGACATGTTTGTCGGATGGCTTTGGCTAACGCCGCGACCTTCCGGAATTATCGGCAATCACTCTTCCCCAAGTTGCGTTTCTCTCCTGACGTCGGCTCTTTCGACGCAAACCTCTACTACCCAACCTAAAACGTTTACCATGAAAAAATTAGCACTAACCCTTATCAGTATCGCCTTCCTCGCATTTGGAGCAGTTAGCCTCAGCGCCGCTCACCATAAAATGGACAAAGCCACACCAGAAACCGTGATTCACGTCGTCACCGTCTCTTGGAAAGCCGACGCCACCGAAGACCAAATCAAGGCCGCCCTCGACGGAGTGGTCGCCCTCGCCCACGACTACGACGGCATCGAGCGAGTATGGACCAAGACCCTCAAAGCCCAGGGCAACCGCAGCCACGCGTTCGTCATGGAGTTCAAGAATGAGCAGGCCCTCAAGGACTACGCCGGCAGCGACGCCCAAAAGAAATGGTACAAGACCTACTACGTCGCCCGCGAAGGCAGTACCACATTCGATATAACGAACTAAAAGGCCCAGATCCGGCTCACTCTTTATCAGCCCGCCACCTTCAAGAGGTTGCGGGCTTTTTCTTGTTCGGAAAACTCCGCCCTACCTCAGCTTAGCCTGCACACGGCGGCACGAGTTCCGGTACCCGCTCCCGAAGCTCCTCTTCCGCTCTTCGTCTGCCAGGAAACGATTGGCAAAACTGCCACCGCAGCCACAATCGAAACCGCTCCAAGCGCCTCGTGCCCTCTCTACCTCCAGGCCGAAATCCGAACAACCAGCTCGCCCACTCCGGCGAACGCCAGTCCATGCAATGCGTGAACCGACTGTATCCGCAATTCCATACTAGACGGAAAACTCTCGATCGCGTAAAGCGCCGCCGAGGTCACCGCCTCTCCCATTGACTGATCCGACGCCACGCTAATTCCCCAAGCCTAGCTCGTCAGGTACCAGCGATACGGCGCGGTCGTGTCCGTCGGACGACCCGCCGGAGCACTCTCGTACTCTACTTCGCGCAGACGCCACTTGCCCTTCGAGATCGCCTCCTGCGTTTGCGTGATCAAAGCGAAGCTAGGACTATGATGCCCGGGCACGATCAAGCGACGCTGCCCCTTCTCGTATCCACTTAGTGAATTCGCGACTGATTCATCCAAAGTATCACCGTCGCCGCTACAAACACCGCACAGGCGAAGAACCAGAGGACTTCGTAGTATCATGTTTTTCCGTCATCAAATATACAAAAAGCTAAAATGGCATCGGCCAAATCTCAGCCGTGATCGCAAGTGAAAGCATCCTTCAAATAACCTTGACCCATTATTGACCCGACGATCCCATTTTTCACACCCATGCCGGACCCCGAATCGAATCGAGAATCCATCGCGCAGCCACAGACTCGCCGACGATTCAAACTCTCCACCCCTACCTTGATCCTCGCCCTCGCGACTCTCTCGCTGCCCCCCCTTTCGTATGGGGAAGTGGATACACAACTCTCGTCGCAAAGCTTCCAGCCACGCTCCGGCCCACAGGGCGACACCCTCTTCACCGAAATGCCCGCAGACCATACCGGCATTCGAATCGAGAACGCCTACGACGATCCTCGCATGTGGAGAGAGCGCTATCATGAATTTGGGGTTGGAGCTATCGGCACGGGGTTGGCAATCGGCGATTTCGATCAGGATGGGCTAGCGGACCTGTTCGTCGTAAGCAAAATTGAAAGCTGCCGCCTCTACCGCAATCTCGGAAACTGGAAATTTGAAGACGTCACAATGCAAGCTGGCGTCGGCGACGACTCTGGCGACTGGAAGCAAGGCGCCGCTTTCGTCGACGTCGACAACGACGGCTGGCTCGACATCTACCTCACCCGATTCGCCGCCCCCAACCTCCTCTTCGTCAACCAAAAGGATGGCACCTTCCGCGAAGAAGCCGAAGCCCGCGGCCTCGCCATCGTCGACGCCTCGGGAGTCGCCGCTTTTGAGGACTACGACCGCGACGGCTGGCTCGACCTCTACCTCCAAACCAATCTCCTCGATGCCGTCGGCATGCCAAACGGACAGCCGGACTACCTCTTTCACAACAACGGAGACGGCACCTTCACTGACGTCACAGAAGCCGCCGGCATCCACCGCATCACCCAAGGCCACTCCGCCACATGGTGGGACTACAACGAAGACGGCTGGCCCGACATCTATGTCGCCAACGACTTCGCCATGCCGGACTTCCTGTATTCAAACAATCGCGACGGCACCTTCACCGACCGCATCGACGAAGTCGTCCCCCACATGCCCTATTCATCCATGGGCTCGGACACGGCCGACATCAACAACGACGGACACTTCGACTTCCTCGTGGCCGACATGGCCAACGCCTCCCACGAGAAAGACCAACGCGGCATGGCGGACTCCCGCTCGAAATCAAGCGAACACCAGCCAACCAGCCCCACCATCGCCGAGCAAATCGCCCGCAACTCCCTCTACCTAAACACCGGCCTGGGCCGCGTCCTCGAGACCGCCTTTCTATCCGGCGTCGACGCCACCAACTGGACCTGGTCCCTCCGCTTCGAAGACCTCGACAACGACGGCCTGCAAGACCTCCACGTCACCAACGGAATGAACCGCGAGCAAAATAACGTCGACCTCATCCACGGCCTCTTTCGCTCGGAAAGCGCCATGCGACGCGTCCGCCTCATGTACTCCGCCCCCGTGCTCGAAGAGCCTAACTATGCCTTCCGAAATGTCGGCGACGCCCGCTTCGAAAAGGTCGGATCCGAATGGGGCCTCGACCAATTCGGAGTCAGCTTCGGCGCCGCCTTCGGAGATCTCGACAACGACGGCGACCTCGACCTCGCCTACACGAATTACCAAAACATCCCCACCGTCCTCCGCAACGACAGCCCCGCCGGCAACACCACCACCATCGCCCTCCGAGGCGCCGCCTCCAACAGCCACGGTGTCGGTGCCGTCGTCGAAATCGAGTCCGCCCTCGGCAAACAAACCCGCCGCCTCACACTCGCCCGCGGCTACCTCTCCACCAGCCAGCCCATCCTCCATTTCGGCCTCGGCTCCGACGACGCAATCCACCGCCTCACCGTGCGCTGGCCTTCCGGACATCGCCAAACCTTCACCGACCTCGCCGCGAACTCCGCCTACACCGTCACCGAACCCGAAGGCGATCCCGCACACGAAACGCCAACGCCCGCCTCTCAGCCCCTTTTCGCCGAAGTTTCCGCCAAGCTCGGCCTCGCCCTCACCGCCCAAGAAGAATTCCTCGAAGGCACCGTCAGCCAACCCCTCCTCTCGCTCCGCTTCAACCGCCGCGGCCCCGGCCTCGCCATAGCAGACCTCGATGGCGACGACATCGAGGAAATCATCTTCGGCGGCACCACCGAACAAGCTGCTCGCGTCCTCAAACAATCCGCCGACGGCTCCTACCAGTCCGTCCCCCAGCCAGCCTTGCAAAAACCACCCGTCAACGACGGCCCGCCGCTCGCCTTCGACGCCAACGGCGACGGACACGCCGATCTCCTCCTCACTGCCGGCGGAGCCGTCTACCCCGCCGAAGAGCCGGAATACGAACCCCGCCTCTACCTCAACGACGGCAAAGGCGCTCTCCGTCCCGCTCCGCGCGGCTCTCTCCCCTCCGCCCCAAACAGCGCTGGAGCCGCCGCAGTCGCAGACTTCGACCGCGATGGAAAACTGGACGTCTTCATCGGTGGACGCGTCGCCCCCGGCTTCTATCCGGAAACACCCTTCAGCACCCTGCTCCACAATCGCGGCGGACGCTTCGCCGACGCCACCGACTCCCTCGCCCCCGACCTCCGCGAAGTCGGCATGGTCACCGCCGCCCTTTGGAGCGACGTCGATCTCGACGGCTGGCCAGATCTCCTCCTCGCCCTGGACTGGGGCCACATCCGCTATTTCAGAAACCTAAAAGGCAAAGGCTTCCAAGATCTCACCGCCGAAACCGGATTCGCCGCCGCCGGCACAGGCTGGTGGACCTCCCTCGCCGCAGCCGACTTCAACCAAGACGGAACTCCCGACTTCGTCGCAGGAAACCTCGGCCTCAACACCCAATTCCGCGCCTCTCCCGTCCGCCCGGAAACCCTCCTCTACCACGACTTCGCCAAACGCGGCGCCCCCCAACTCGTCCACGCCTACTACGAAGGCGACCGCCTCCTCCCCCGCGCCAGCCGACGCGAGCTCGCCGCCAAAATCCCCGCCGTCCTCGAACGCTTCCCCAAAAACAACGATTTCGCCAAAGCCACCCTCGCCGAAATCCTCACCCCCGAAGCCCTCGCCAAAGCCACCCACCTCGAAGCCACCGAGTTCCACTCCGGCATCTTCCTCTCCCAGTCGGACGGTACCTACCAATTCGCCGCCCTCCCCACCGCCGCCCAAACAGCCCCGCTGCAAGGCATTGCCATCGCCGATTTCGACGCCGACGGATCCCTCGACATCGTCGCCACCCAAAACTCCTACGCGCCCATCCCCTCCATCGGCCGCTTCGACGGCGGACTCGGCATCTACCTCCAAGGCGACGGACAAGGAAACTTCACCACCCTCCCCGCCGAAAAATCCGGCCTCCTCATCCCCGGCGACGCCAAAGCCCTCATCGCCCTCGACCTCAACAACGACGCCCGCCCCGACCTCCTCGCCACGAGAAACAACACCACCTCCCAAGCCTTCCTCAACCAATCCCCACCCCAGCAAGCCCCGGAAAAATAGATCCATCATCCTATACCCAGGAAATCGAAGGCCCAGCAAAGCACGACGCCTCAGCCCGCCAACATTTCTAAACGACGCGGCAATCCCTCAATGCCGGCCCAAATACTCCCATAACCGTAGGAACTCTCAACCTCCCCTATTGAAGATATTTTAGTGTTTTTATCTTTAATAGATCGATAAAACCGCTACTCACAAAGTCGTTAGATTCGATCAAAATCGAGAGAACAACCACCGCTAGCATGTGCCAAAACGCCACCAGTTCCTCCCATCGCTTTAGCGACCTAGTCGCTGACGAGCCCTTCCGCGTATTCTTCCCACTCGGCATGATTCTCGGTGTGATCGGCGTCCTTATCTGGCCCCTCTATTTCGCAGGCGTCCTAGAATCCTACCCGCTGGCTGCACATCTGCGCCTCATGATTCACGGTTTTCTCGGAAGCTTCGTAATCGGCTTTCTCTTCGCCGCTGGTCCACGACTCCTCGGCTCTCCTCATCCGCCGCTGCCCGTCGTTACTGCCTTTTTCGCCAGCACACTCGCCGCCGCGTTCTGCGCTTTCCTTTCACCCCTTTTCGCAGACGTCCTTTTCCTCCTCCAAATTACCTGCCTCATTTCTCTCGGAGCTTACGGTTTCAGCAAACGGGCCGACCTCCCGCCGCCGGGATTTCTCCTCGGCATCACCGGACTTCTCTGCGCCCTCGCCGGCGGAGCTTTCATGCTCCAGCTTTCCCTAGGCCACGGCAACACTCTCACGTTCCACCTTTCCCGCATCCTCCTTTTCCAAGCCTTTCCAGCTCTCCCCCTCATCGGCATTGGAGCCTTCTTCTTCCCAAAACTGAGCGGCACCCCCAATCCCCACGACTTTCCCGTCAACCCAAAGCCCACCAAGCCTTGGCTGCAACGCGCCGCCATCGCCCTCGCAGCCGTAGCAGGATTCGCAATCTCCATCGTATTCGAACTTCAAGGACATCACAAAACCGCATACCTTCTACGCGCTGGTGTCCTCGCCGCCTACCTCGCCCTTGAGTCCCCGCTACTAATTCGTCCCAGAAAACCAAATACGCAACTCCTCCACCTTATCGTCTGCTCTTTGGCTATGATCGCGAGCTTCACCCTTATCGCCTACCTACCCGCCCAGAAAACCGCCCTTCTGCACGGCTTTTTCATTTGCGGGCTCACCGGTTCCATCATCCTCGTCGCCACTCGTGTCGTCCTCGGCCACAGCGGAAACCTTCCCCTCGCCATCCGCAGTCGCAAGCCGCTCCTCTGGGGAATCACCCTGCTCGCCTTTGCAGCGAGCTCCCGCATCGCCGCCGATTTCCTGCCGGATCTCCGCATCAGCCACTACATCTACGCCGCCTTAGTCTGGCTCGCGGTCGCCGCCTTTTGGATGGCCAAAATCGCCCCCAAAGTCAGAACCGCCGAACCGCCCCAGTCACAGCCCTAAGCCACAAAGCATCCCCGCCTCCGCCACCAAAGCTTGCAGCACCTCTCTCCGCCTCTCAGCTTTCCTCCCTTATGGCAGAGCTCGGAAAACGAAACACACTGGCGATTCTCAACGAATCTCCGCACGGCCTCTATCTGGACGGCGAAGAACTTGGCGATATCCTACTCCCGCGAACGCTCGTCCCCAAGGGCTTAACTCCAAATGCGAAACTAGACGTATTCGTGTATTTGGATTCCGAGGACAGAATCGTCGCCACCACGGAAACGCCGCTCGCCCAAGTCGGCCAGTTCGTCTCGCTCGAAGTCGCTAGCATCAATGAAAAGATCGGTGCCTTCCTCGACTGGGGCCTCTCCAAAGACCTCCTCCTCCCTTATCGCGAACAGAAAAGCCCACCTCGCGTCGGACAAAACCGCGTGGTCTACGTCTACGTCGACGAGCAAAGCGGCCGCATCGTCGCCAGCGAGCGCTACGACCGTTTTCTCAGCAAATACCGCCCCACATACGCTGATCAGGAACCTGTAGACCTCATGGTCGTCGGAGAAACCCCGCTCGGCTACAAAGCCGTCATCAACCACAGCCACATCGGCCTGCTATACGATAACGAGCTCTCCGAGCCCCTCAAAATCGGCCAAACCCTCAAAGGTTTCGTCAACAAAATCCGCTCGGACGGAAACATCGATCTCCGCCGCGACCAAACCGGCTACACCCGCGTCGGACCGCTCACCGAAAAGATTCTTCAGGCTATAAAAGCAAACGACGGCCAGCTCCACCTCGACGACAAATCCCCGCCCGAAGCCATCCGAGCCGAATTCGACGTCAGCAAGAAGGCGTACAAGCAAGCCCTCGGCGCCCTCTACAAGCAGCGTCTCATCCGCTTCACTCCCAAGGGAGTGGAACTCGCCGAAGGCGAGTCCTAGGGCGTATTTTCCCTCAGCGAAAGCTAGGCGAAATCACGTCTCTACCCCCTGTTCGGCTAACTTTTTCAAAAAAAGACAAAAAAGCATTGAACAACAACGGCCTTTATCCGTCTTACACACCGTTGGCACTCGCTTAGCGAGGCCACATTTGGGGTAACAAAGAAAACAAGTGGCGGATCGCTTAGGGGTAGGCGATCCGCCTTTTCTTTGCCCAAATCCCAAGAGACCCCAGAAAAACGCGATGAATAACGAGTAAGATCACCGTTTAGTTAAGGTACCTCGAGCTGCACCCAAACTGCCAGATCTCAAAACGCGTCACAAAAAACCTCATCCTCTTGTAAGTTTTTGGCGCCGTCCGGGCTCTAGTGAGGCAAAGCAAAACCAAAATCAAAGCTTCACTATGAAAACGCCACTCAAGCTCCTCGCCATCCCTACCCTCATCGCCCTTGCGATTTCGACAACACCTTCCCCCATCTCCGCCGCCGATCGATCCGCCCCATCGCCCGCCGGACACTGGGAAGGTTCCATCACTCTACCGGGCACAACTCTCCAAATGCGTCTCGATCTCGAAGACACCGACGCAGAACTGAGCGGTACCATAGATATCCCGGCTCAAGGGATGCGCGGCTATCAACTCGTCGACGTCCAAGCATCACCCGAACACCTCTCCTTCGCCCTGCCAAACATCCCCGGCGATCCCAAATTCCACGGATCCCTGTTCGGAGACGGAAACTCCATCAAAGGAAAGCTCTCCCAATCCGGACAAAGCTTCGATTTCGAAATCAAACGCAAGGAGAAGCAGAAAATCGAAGGCGAAACTCCAAGCCACGGAATCCCAGGAGAAGGCATCGCCGGAGCATGGCAAGGCTCGCTACGCCCGGGAGCCTTCGAACTAAGACTGCTTTTCAAACTCTCAACCGAGAACGGCACCCACTCCGGCACCCTCAGCAGTATCGACCAAAACGCCCACGACATCCCCATCAGCCATATCGAAATCAACGAAAGCACGCTCCTAATCCAGATAGAAAAGATCGGCACTCGATTCGAAGGCTCCCTCTCCGAGGATGGATCGAAAGTCACCGGTAACTGGATACAGGGAAACAGCAAAATGCCCCTCACCATCCTGCGACTCGAGAAAGAGCCAGAACTCGCTCGTCCCCAAGAACCGAAAAAGCCTTACCCGTACAACGAGGAGGAAATTACCTTCGAAAACGCTGCAGCGAGTATCACACTTTCGGGTACATTCACGTTTCCCAGCTCTCCCGGCCCGCACCCCACAGTTGTCCTCATTAGCGGATCAGGTCCGCAAGATCGCGACGAATCTATCATGGGACATCGCCCCTTTTTAGTTCTCGCCGATCATCTCACACGCTCGGGCATCGCCGTGCTTCGTTACGACGATAGAGGCTACAACAAATCTACCGGCGACTTCAAGACGGCAACAACCAGCGACTTCACCACCGACACCCTCTCCGCCCTAGCCTACCTCAAAACGCGTTCGGAAGTGGATACCCAGCAAATCGGCCTCATCGGTCACAGCGAAGGAGGCCTCATCGCGCCGCAAGCAGCCGTCGCTACAGAAGACGTCTCCTTTATCGTACTCCTTGCCGGCGTCGGCGTACCCATGAAAGAACTACTCACTCGCCAGTCCCAAGACATGATGCGCCTCGCGGGTGCCAGCGAAGAAATGAGAAGCTTCCAAGCAGGCCTACAAAAGCGAATCTTCGATACCGTCACAAACTCAACCGACCATCACGATCTAGAATCCCAAATAAAAGAGCTCTTTGCAGAGGCGACCTCAGGCTTCACCCAAGAGGAACGCGATACCTTTGGGCTCAATCCCGGACAAATAGACAACCAGATCCAGATGGTCACTACCCCTTGGTTCCGCCAACTTCTATCGATCGACCCCCGCCCCACCTTGCAAAAGGTTGAATGCCCCGTTCTCGCTATTAATGGCGCAAAGGACGTGCAAGTCGCCTCTGGAGAAAACCTCGCAGCAATCGACTCCGCATTAAAATCAGGTGGCAACACAAACATCACAACCAAGGAATTCCCAAACCTCAATCACCTCTTCCAAACAGCTGAATCAGGAGCCACCTCCGAATACGGAACCATAGAAGAAACCTTCAACCCCAAAGCCCTAACTGTCGTGTCCCACTGGATACGGAAAACCACCGGGCTTGAATGAAACGACAGTGATCTTGTCAAAAACCGGCCATCGCTGACAATTAATCCTCCCCAACGATATTTTCCATGCAAGAAAGCGAACAACGCCGAATACTTGACGACTGGCTGGACCAACACCGTGGCCTGCTCTTCAAAGTAGTCCGAGCCTACGCCTCCAAACAACACGATCAGGAAGACCTTTTCCAGGAAATCGCCACCCAAGTCTGGAATTCCATTCCCAAATTTCGAGGCGACTCGAAAGTCTCAACCTGGATCTATCGAGTCGCCTTCTACTCCGCAATCGCCTGGTCGAAGAAAGAGAAAAAGCACAAGGCGAAGCATAGCTCGATAGACGACTACCAACCGCTGCTTCAGCAAGCAACAGCCGCCAAAAACCCACGCCTCGACTGGCTCTACGATCAAATAGGCCAGCTCGACGAAATCGACCGATCGCTCACCCTGATGATGCTAGATGGGTACAGTTATAAGGAAATCTCAACGACACTTGGACTTTCCGAAAGCAACGTCGGCGTGAAGCTCAATCGCATCAAAAAACACCTCAGCGAAAAATCAAAAGAGACACCGAACAATGAATTTTGAAGACATGAAAGTCATCTGGGACTCGCAAGAACAGGAGCCCCTCTACGCAATCGACCAGAAAAACCTCCACTCGCTCATCCAAAGCAAAACGCGAAAATTCCGCCGCCACATGCGCTGGCAGGAAGTCCAAACTTACGGAAGCACCCTCCTCGTACTCGCCACCGCCGCGTTTTTCTTGTACCTGAGCTACGCCGGACTTCTCGTAAAAACAGACAAAGACACCACGCTTTCCCTCTGGGACCAAATCGCCCTAGGAGTTGGCAGTATTTTTTGGATACATTTTGCCTATACCGTTTTTTCGAGCAGACGAAAACAAGCTCATCAGGAACGGGTCTATACGTCCACGCTCAGTGACGAGATCGACAAAGATCTCTCCCATGTCGAATTTCAAATCAAGATCCGGAAACACATCGCCCTGCGATACGTTCCACCTTATTTCGGCGCTCTCCTATTCCTCTACATTACTATCAAAATGGCAGGCCAATCACCCTGGCTAGCGCTTCCCGTAGGAGCAGCCCTCGCAATCGCGCTTCTTATCGAAGCACGTTGCCAACGGCGTCTCGTAAACAAAAAGATGCTTCCCCTAAAGCAGGATTTGGAAATTCTAAAATCCAAGCTTGCGGAAACTGAGAACGAATAGCGACAGTCCACAACTACAATCAGCGCTCAACTACAGAATCGCTCTAGCCCAGCAACCAGATAGAGCGAGTCCGACCAAACTCAGAAACAAGAACTGCTGCCATTGTTTTAGCTTCGCGTGCAGCGCCGTCCAGGAAATCGAAATCGCCAAGGCAATCCCATACCCGAAGGACCAGAAATGCCCGGCTACATCCGTCGGAAAATCGCCGCCTCCCATCCAAGCGAACAATACACAGCCGCCAAAAAACGGCACGAGCCAATCGCGACTCTGAATCGGCTCCTTCGAGCGAAAGTACGCCCCAACCGGAAACCCTGCTAGAATACCAAGAGACGCGAAAACCGCTGTCGACGCTCCGAGAGACGAATAGCTTTCGCCCGCGTTCAGAAGCGCGTTCGTGAAATTCGCCAAACTCGCCGCTAGGATGATCGAAAACCAAGCCAAGCCATTTCCCATGTATCGACAACATAGATACGCGAATATTGATATCCCCATCAGGTTCCCTGCAAGGTGCCCAATATCCCCGTGCAAAGTAACCGCCGTCACGATTCTCCACCACTCTCCGTCTTGAACAACAGCCTCGCTGCTATTCATCCCCAGTTCCTTAAGATCCGGATACTGATTCTGGGCCCAGAAAACGAATACAAGAACCGCAACAAAAGCGACAGTAGGCAACTTGCTGAGAGACGGAGCCGAAATGTCCAGTGAACGAGGAGGCCAAAAGCGATTCGTTCTCTCCGTGGCAGCCACCTCCTTGCGAAGCCTCGTCGCTTCGTTTCGTGACACGACTAACAGATAACGACCCTCGACATGCTCCACCCAATACGGCTGCCCGCAAGCAAGCGCCGTCAGGCCAGCGTCGTGCGCCTGCGCTGCGGTAGGATAGCTCCCTATCACTGCATAGTCACTCTCCTCTTCTTCGTACCTATCAGACATCTAACCTCTACTAGCCTCCCTACCATTATCAGTCAAACAAGCACTCAGTCCCTCTTGTTGAAAAGCCTGCGAATCGATAACATTCGTATCTAAATTACCCCTACTGACCTATTAAAAAACGATAAAATCTTCGATTGGTCACCAGATAGCCTCGGTTTCGCAGTTCTCCATTTGACTACCTCAAGAAGTGACTACCACTTACACAGGTAATAGCTAGCGCCAATCCTTGTGTAAGTCATGCTTCCGATGTTTCTAGATGCCACCACCGACCTAAGTGTCGCGTATGAGGGCACGTACGATGTCACGCTTGTCATCCTCTCCTATGCCGTAGCCTGCCTCGCAGCCTTTTGCGCCCTCTCAATCCTGAGAAAGAATCTCCACAAAGAGAAGCGGCGAAAACAAAAGGCGCTCTGGCAGTCAATCGGGGCGATCGCGATGGGAGTCGGCGTCTGGGCCATGCACTTCATCGGTATGCTGGCCTTCAAACTTCCCATCCCAGTAGGATATGATCCAGTCATAACCACGCTCTCCGCGCTCCCAGCCGTCTTCTCAAGCTGGATCGTGCTGAAGCTCATCGGCGGGAGCGAGCTCTCGACAAATCGCCTCATAGCCGGAGGCGTATTGATGGGCTCAGGCATCGGCCTCATGCACTATTCCGGCATGGCTGGCATGCAACTTAATGCCATGATGTACTACGACCCGATCATCTTCGCCAGTTCCATCGGCGTAGCGGTCGTACTGTCTATCGCCTCCCTTTACACAACCTACTACCTCAAACGATTCTCTGAATCACGCCCTCTAATCAGTCGCTCCATTGGAGCTATCATCATGGGCCTAGCCGTTGGCACCATGCACTACACGGGCATGGCGGCGACTCACTATCTGGATCTCTGCACCACGCCCGTAGAAATCTCTGGCCTCAAGCCCTCCGTTCTCGTCGCTCTCGTCAGCATCGCCAGCTTGGTTATCATCGGTCTTACCACCCTGGCGGGCGTCATCGACTACAACTATCGAGCCGCCACTCGCTCGGCCACGACGAGCCAGGCCATACTCACCCGCGTGTTGGACAATACCGGGCAAGGCTACCTGCAAACGGACAACGATGGCGTCATTCTAAACCTCAACCCAGCCATGAGCCAACTCCTGGATCGCCAACGCGAACAACTAGTTGGCCGCCATATCAGCGATTTCGTTTCCAGCCCTAATGACGAAAAAAACACCCCATCGCTTTCCAACTCCGAAACGATCGAAACAAGCAACAACGAAGTCTCCCTCCTTCGCCCCGACGGAAAATCAATTCCCTGTATCGAAAATTCGACTACTATTCAGGACGATGACGGCGAGGCCATCGGAGCAGTTGGGCTCTTCACCGACATCTCCGAGATAAAGGAAAGAGAGCAGGAATCGAAGTCGAAAGCCGACCTAGTCCTTACAGTGCTCAACTCCATTATCGTAGGCGTCGTTTTGATCGACCAGAAAGGTACCATCGAGCTCTTCAATCATGTCTGCGAAAAGATGTTCAACTACAAGTCCGAGGATGTTATCGGAAGGAACGTATCCATCTTGATGACTGGCGCCGACCGAGAGAAACACGACGGTTATCTCGCATCAAGAATCCCCACCGGAAAAAGCCGCGTGCTCGGCGTCGGTGATCGCGAGCTCCTCGCCCGCAAAAAGGACGGCACTCGGTTTCCCATCGAACTCGGAATCAACCAAATCACCCTGGACAACAAAAAGATGTTCGTTGGAGCGATTCTCGATATTTCCGCTCGGAAAAACGAACAAAAGCGACGCGAAGAATTGGAGCGTGAACTCGTGCACACTTCCAAGCTCGAAGCGGTCGGCCAGCTCGCCGGCGGTATTGCTCACGAAATCAACACGCCAGTTCAGTACATCGGCGACAATCTCGGCTTCCTAGAAGAGGAATTTTCAGCAATCCTTCCCTTCATCAAAGAGTGTCAATGCATCGCAAAAGACGCGACCGCCCCCTCTGTCACTTCCCCAAGCTTCGAGCGACTTAAAAACGCCGTATCCAGACTCGACGTACCCTACATCGAGGAAGACATTCCTCAGGCGATTACACAGTCTATATCTGGCATCAACGACGTTGCTCGGATCGTACTATCGATGAAAGAATTCTCCCATCCGAGCGGACAAGGCCTAAGTTCCTTCGACTTGCCCAGCGCGATCAATAATATCCTCACTATTTCCCGCAACGAATGGAAGCGAGTAGCTAGAGTCGAGCTCGATTTCGAGGAAGATTTGCCGCTTGTTCAGTGCTACCCTGGAGGCGTTAACCAAGCCTTGCTCAATATTGTAGTAAACGCCGCTCACGCCATTGCCGACGCGGATCTCAAAAGCGAAGGAGAAATCAGAATCAAAACCAGAAAGGTTGATTCCGATGTTGAGATCCAAATTTCGGATACCGGAATCGGCATGCCTGATGGTGTTAAGAAAAAGGTTTTCGAACCCTTTTTCACAACAAAGGAAGTCGGAAGAGGCACAGGTCAAGGTCTCGCCATCACATGGGATATCATTGTCAAGAAACACCAAGGGTCTATAGATGTTGAATCCGAATCAGGCCATGGTACAACCTTCACAATTCGCCTGCCAATTGAAGGAAAACAGCAAAGGAAACCCGCTGAATGAGAGAGCGAATTCTATTCGTTGACGACGAAACAAATGTACTGCAAGGGCTTCGCCGAAGCCTTCGCAAAAAGCGATCCGAGTGGGACTTTCACTTTGAAGACAGCGGCAAAAAAGCGCTCGCCTTGCTAGCGGAAACACCAGTGGACATAATCGTTTCCGACATGCAAATGCCTAGCATGGACGGAGCGGAATTCCTCGACCAGGCATCAAAGCGATTCCCCAACACCATTCGCATCATCCTATCCGGCTACACCGATCAGGAAACAATTCTCAGAACCATTGGACCGGCACACCAATACCTAGCGAAACCGTGTAACCACAACGTGCTAATCGATACGATCCAGCGCTCGCTGGACCTTCGCCGAATGCTCGATTCGGACTCGCTCAGAAGCCTCGTATCCGGACTGGAAACGCTCCCAACTCCATCAGGCGTGTTCAATGAACTCATTAGCGAACTCTCATCCGAAAAGGCCTCCTCCGATAAAGTCGTAGAAATAATCGAAACAGACGTTTCCCTCACCGCGAACATTCTAAAGCTGACAAATTCCGCTTACTTCGGGCTCGCCACAAATCACGCCTCTCCCCTCCAAGCGGTTCAGCAGCTCGGACTGGAAACGCTCAAAGCCATCGTCCTGATCGCCGGAACATTCCAAGCCTTCGAGGGAGACGCTGCGGTATCCTCAGCCATCACAACACTCGGCGAACGCAGCCTAGCCATTGGCATGCTTTCCAAAGCGATTGCGTATTCGCTCAAACTCGATAAACGCCTCGTAGATCAAGCCTATATCGGCGGCACCTTGTCTCACGTCGGCACCCTTCTGCTTCTGTCGAAGCAGCAGAAAGCATTTAGAAACGTAATCGATATCATTGAGCAGGAACAGCTCTCGATAATCGAAGCGGAAAAGAAGGCGCTCGGAGCAACCCACTCCGAAATCGGCGCTTACCTGTTGGGGCTATGGGGATTCATTGATCCCATCATCGAAGCAGTCGCCCACCACCATGAGCCCGCGCACTGCTCATTCTCGGAAATTACGCCTCTTACATGCGTGCACATTGCCCAAGAACTAACGCGGCCCGGACATCAAAACGACAACAGCTTTGGCCGACTCGACGAAACCTACCTCGAAAAACTCGGAATCGCAGACCAGTTGCCAAACTGGAGAAAAATCGCCGAAAAGCTTAGATAGCCGAAAAGGAATCTGCAGTCTGGCGGCGCGAATAAGGAGAAGGTGAAGCTATTCGCCTCCTCGCTCTCGTCTCCCTCTACTGCCAAATCTCATCGATAAATAGCACTCGCGTCTGAAACATTCTTGGCAACCACGAGACAAACGGTCACCACAGAGACCTCTTGAAATCGATTTGTTAAATGTCCGCCTGGTTCACCATATCCCTCTGCATCGTCACCGCGATCGTCACTCAGATCGCGTTCACCAAACCCGCCGTTCTGGACCGACTTCTCTTCAAGCCCCGCTCCATCCTAGTCGACAAGCAGTGGGACAGGCTCTTTTCAAGCGCATTGATCCACGGAAGCTGGATGCACGCGGGATTCAACCTATTCGCTCTCTACTCATTCGGTAGCGCCCTCGAAATCTACTACGGCTGGAAAACCTTTCTCGTGATCTACGCCTTTTCCATCCTTGGCGGTTCCCTGCTTTCGCTCTACTTGCATCGCCACCACGACTACGCGGCGCTCGGAGCATCCGGTGGCGTCTGCGGAATCATTTTCGCAACCATTTTCCTCGCCCCCGGCACTGGCGTACAAATGTTTTTCATTCCCATCACGATACCGGGCAACTTTTTCGCCGTCGCCTATTTGCTTGGCACTTTCTACGCCCTGAGAAAAGGAGTCGGAAACATCGGACACGACGCCCACTTCGGAGGAGCCATCGTAGGACTCGTATTTGCCTACTTGATACGCCCACAATTCTGCCTCGCGGATCCGCTCTATTTCTGGGGATCAGTCGTCATTTGCGCCTTCTGCCTATTCATACTCTATATCGACCCGCTCGGACTTAGCGGAAAAGTCATCCCAATCAATCTGTCCAAAAATCAAAGCAAGAGCCGTCCTACAGGAGACATGCGATACGACTCGATGATCGTCGAAAAGGAACGTCAGCGCGAGCTCGACGCCATACTCGACAAGATTTCCCATCACGGCATCGAAAGCCTCTCCCCACGAGAACGCGCCTTGCTAGACGATCACTCGCAACGCCGCCAAGGCCGTTAAAGGCCATTCCGAAATCGCAGATAGTATTGCGAGCTACCTTCTTCCCCAAACGGTTAAAATTTTCCTTTTCCCACTACTCGATTTCGATTCAAAGCCGAAAGACAGTAAGCTATTTCCGGTTCAGAAACCCGAGCATCCCCAACGCCCCCCAAAGAAAAAACAAAGCCAACCACTGCCAGAACGCGAAACTCTGCCAAAGCGGCACCCCAAGCTCCCTCCAACTCTGATCGACCCAGCCTAGATCACGTTGCCCAAGGTAAAGCGTGAGCTGACTCACCCCAATAGCAATAATCGGAATCACGATAAGGGCGACGGGGAAAACGAACCTCTTTTCGGATTGCATCCGATTAACGGATACACACAGCACCCCGATATAAAAACAGAGAAAACAGCTCAGCGCCAACAGCTCGTGCAGCTTCTCCAACACCTCCGGAAGCTCCGGTACAAGTATCGATTCAAGCCCCATCAGCACGCCAAAGACAATCCCTGCCCGCATCGCCTTGAGGGCAACACTCTCCAGGATCGCTACCCCATTTGCCCTCCCTGATCTCAATCGTCCCAGATAAGGCCAAAGCCAGAGCATCGCCACTCCAAGACCCGCCGAATACCAAACCCCGCCCGCCGGATTATGTTTCTGCGAGGCCAAGGCCGAAACCACTGTGTACTGCCAGTCAAAGTCGCCCGGATACCCGCGAAGCGCCAAAACCAAACCAGTCAATAAAGTAACCACGCTCGCAAGGTAGCACCCCCACTCTATAGCTCTTCGATCAGACAACGAATCTCTCACACCTACTCAACTCGCGTATTCCAAACGCGACTGCAAGCGTCCCCCACAACTTTTCACCCCATCCAACAAGACCACTCGTCATTCCTTGAATCGACTTTCGATTCATACCAAACCGTTCATCCAATGCGCCGCTTGCCAATGAGCTCTCAATCAATACCATAGCAATAGATCAATTGCACCCCACCCTTATGAGCACTACCCTACGCTTCCTCGGCGCGGCCGGCACAGTCACCGGATCGCGACACCTCGTCGAAACACGCGGCAAACGCATCCTCGTCGATTGCGGCCTCTTCCAAGGCCCCAAGAGAAATCGTCTCAAAAATTGGGACCCCTTTCCCGTCGACCCGAACACCATCGACGTCGTTCTGCTCACACACGCCCATGTCGACCATATCGGCTACCTCCCTCGCCTCGTCCGCGACGGATTTCACGGACGCATCTACGCCACTCACCCGACAGTGGAACTCGTCCGTATCCTGCTAGCGGATACCGCGCACCTCCAGGAGGAAGAAGCCAAGTACGCCAATAAAAAAGGCTACTCCAAACACAGCCCCGCCCTTCCGCTCTTCACCCAACGCGACGCCGAACGCGCCATGGACCTCCTCTACGGTGTCTCCTATGGCGACGAATTTACTCCCATCGAAGGCCTCGTAGCCAAGTACCGTGACGTCGGACACATTCTCGGCTCCGCCTTCCTCAGCCTAAAGACAACCGACCGACCGGACCGACCTAAGAAACTCCTCTTCTCGGGCGATATAGGCCGACCGCACGACGTCATTCTCCGCCCTCCATCCCAACCTTACAACGTCGACTACCTCGTCATGGAGTCCACTTACGGCGACCGCCTCCATGATCCCGAAGACGTTCGCCAAGGACTCGCCAATGCCCTCCAGCAAGCATTCTCCCGCAACGCTCCCGTCCTCATTCCCTCCTTCGCCGTCGGCCGCTCTCAGAGCCTTCTCTACCTCATTCGCGAGCTCGAGGAAGAAGGCGCCGTCCCCGCCGTTCCCATCTACCTCGATTCTCCGATGGCTCTGAAAGCCCTCGAAACCCACCAAAACAACCTTCGCGATCTCAATCTCACCTGTCGCCGCAAAACCCTTGCCGGCGTCGATATCTTCCGTCCCAAACACCTCCACCTCGTTTCCCACCAACGCGAATCGAAAGCCCTCTGCAAAAAGACCGATCGCTGCATCATCATCGCGGGAAGCGGCATGGCTGCAGGCGGACGCATCTTGCACCATCTTCGCCAAAACCTCCCGAACCCTCTCGCAACCGTACTCTTCGTCGGCTATCAGGCCGAAGGCACGCGCGGTCGAGCCCTTCGCGACGGCAAGCCCCACATTCGCATGTTCGGCCAAGACGTCCAAGTCCGCGCCCATATTCAGTCAATCGACGGCTTTTCAGGACACGCCGACTACCTCGAAATGCTCGCTTGGCTCATGGCCTTCAACAAGCCTGTCAGTCGCGTCTTCCTAACTCATGGCGAACCAGACGCCTCCGCCGCGCTCCAAGCAAAAATACGCGAGGAATTCGGCTGGCCCGTCACTCTACCCCAGGAGGACCATCCCTACACCATCGACTTCTAGGACGCGAACCTAACGCTCTAGAAAACGTACGCACACCGCCGTCGGCACTTCGATCCGACTCCCAGTCCAATCCAGCAAACCTGTTTGTTGATCAATGCGAAACGAGAACACGTCGTTGCTGTTCTGGTTCGCCACCACCAAAAAACGCCCACTGGGATCGATGCCAAAATTACGCGGCGTCTTCCCCTTCGTGGATTCATTTCCTGAATACGTCAGCATTCCGCTATCCTGGTCGATCCTAAAAATAGCGATACTGTCATGCCCGCGATTGGATACATAAAGAAACTTGCCGCTCGGATGCGCCAAAATCTCCGCAGTCGAATTCCGCCCCGACACGCCTTCCTCCGGCAAAGTCGATAGCGTCTGCAATATTTTCAACTCCCCAGTGCCTTCATCGTGGCTCATCGCCACAGCCTGCGAAGTCAGCTCCAAATTTGTGTAAGCGAATTCTCCCGACGGATGAAATGTCATGTGGCGCGGTCCTCCCCCCGCCGGCATCGCGATTCGAGAAAACCCATGCTCCTCCATCGCTCCATTTTCCGCATCCAACTCGTAAATACGCAACTCATCCGTACCTAAATCCGCCGCATACGCTCGCTTATTGCTTGGATCCACATTGATCGAATGCGCATGCGCCGACTCCTGTCGCGACTCATTCACGCTGGACCCGACATGCTGAAAAGTCGAAACCGCAGCTCCGATCGATCCGTCTTCTAATATTGGATACGACCCCACCCGTCCGTCCGAGTAATTGGCCAACAGCAACACCGACCCCGTCTTATCCAGACTCACATGACACGGCCCCGCCCCCACCGACGGTTGCTGGTTGATCAATCGAAGCGATCCGTCCGCAAGGATATCGAAAGCACTCACCCCGCCTGATTTATTACCCGAACCATCCTCGACCTCCGAAATACTGTACAGCCGCCTCCCTGACGGATGAATCACTAAAAACGGTGGACTATTCACCTCAAAGGCCAAACGCGCCTCCGAAAGCCCTCCTGTATCCGTATCCAAAAAAGCCTGATATATTCCTTCGCTTCCTTTTCCAGTATAGGTTCCGAAATACACTATGGTCTCGGAAAAAGCAAAGTAAGGCAGAAGAAACAAAAAAGAGAGAATTCGAGCGACACAGATCATTCTCAACCCTTTGGCGCGAACGCCGCGCTACTTCAACCCTATCCTCCATCGAACACACCCAAATATCTTCATACGACATGCTAACAGATGCATGTCAGGATATCCTAGGCATCCGTAATCTATAAGAGCTAAAAAGGCGTTGTATTACCCTCAAATCCTTCGCCAGTCTCACGCAATCCCCTCAACATGCTTGCCCCCCTTCACAAAATCCTTTTCGCAATCGCCATTACCGTTCCCCACGTTCTCGCCGCTCAAGACGCGCCGCCACCAAACGTCTCCTACTCATCTGACCCCGAAATCCTCGAGCAGGGCGCCCAACTATTCGCTCAGCAGTGCGCTGGATGCCACACACTCGCAAACGACGCCATTGCTCCACCCCTCGGAGGCATCACCTCGCTCCTCCATGAAGGGCAGCTAACAAAATGGATCCGCGAACCGGAAAAAGTCCTCGCCTCAGGAGACGCCCGAGCAAACGCGCTTCTAAATCGCTACAAGGTCGCCATGCCACCCTTCGATCACCTTGCAACAGCGCAGATTTCCTCCATCCTCGCCTATATCCACCACGAATCCGACAAACGCGATCTCGTTTCTTTCAAAGTTGCCACTGCCCAAAACCAAACCCGACTGATCCCTGCAGTCGAAAAGTCCAATCTCATCATCGAGCTCGAAGACTTCGCCCAAATACCCCGTCTTCCCAATCGCCCAGCCTATAAAGGAATCGCCTTCATGCGTCCCGATCCTCGTGAGGACAACGCCTACTTCGTCAGCGAACTCATGGGGCTTCTGTATCGATTAAAAGATGACAAACTCACCACCTTCCTCGACGTGAGAGAACACTTTTCCCGTTTCGTCTACGAACCGGGAGTCGCCACAGGCCTGGGAAGCTTCGCCTTCCATCCGGACTTTTCGAACAACGGCATCTTCTACACCACCCACGCCGAGATTCGCCACGGATCCCCCGCCATCAATGCCGACGACATTCCCGACGACGCCCCCGAAGGCGTATCGCCTCCGCTCGAATGGACTCTCTCGGAGTGGCGCCTTGACCAAATCAACGCCCCAACCTTCGCCGGCACCCGAAGCGAAATTCTCCGCTTCGTCACCCCCACCACTGCTCACGGCTCGCAGGAAATCGATTTCTCCCCCGTCTCGGATCTGACCGACCCCGACTACGGCATGCTCTACATCGCTTGCGGCGACGGCGGCTCGATCAACCTCAAACGCCCCGACATGGCAGGCCATCCACACGCAATCCTCGGTGCGATCATGCGTATCGACCCGATGGGTACAAACGCCGCCAACGGACAATACGGCATCCCCCCCGACAATCCTTTCGCTAATTCCAGCGATCCGCTCGTCCATCAAGAAATATGGGCCTACGGCTTTCGCAATCCACACCGTTTCACATGGGATGATTCTCCAAAACCACGCATGATCGCCGTCGACATCGGCGAATCAAATGTCGAGGAGATCAACATCATCGAACCCGGCGGCAGTTATGGCTGGGGAGTCGCCGCCCTCGAAGGCACCACCCACATCGATCCAATCGTAGACGCCAAAATCGTTCGCGGCGCCACACCTGAAGAGCTAGCTGGAACCCAGCTGCCCCACGCCCAATACGATCATATCGACGGCTCTGCCATCACCGGCGGTTTCGTCTATCGCGGCCCCTTAAAAGCGCTGCAGGGAAAATACATTTTCGGAGATATCGTCAACGGACGCATATTCTACATGAATTGGGACGCCAGCCTCCGCGACCGCTCCATCTACGAACTCAACATTATTCAAGACGGTGTCATCACTGATATAAGAAAACTCTCCAAAGTCGACCGAGCTCATCTACGCTTCGCCTACGACGACCGTTCAGGCGACCTCTTCATCCTGACAAAAGACGACGGAAAGATCCGCCGCATTTCCAACGCCTATGAAGCGACGTATTAATCGCAAAACACTAATCCACCTTAGCCCGCTATGAAACACATCCTACTCGGTTTCCTCATCTTTGCGTATCCAGTCAATCAACTATTCAGCCAGAGCGCGGAACAAATCACAGATGCCACCACCGCTTTCATTGCGACTTTAGACAGCGAACAGAAAAAGGCGATCAGCCTGCCATTCGACGATGCCAAACGAACCGGTTGGACCAATCTCCCCGTCGGCCTTGCGGCTCGCCCCGGTCTACGTTACGGGGAACTTTCTGAAGAAAGCAGAATACGTTTCCACGCCATTCTCGCCGATCTCTTCAGCTCGCAGGGCTACCTAAAAACCACGAGTATCATGCAGCTCGACGATATTCTAAACGGAGTTTACGCAACCGCTCACAAGCGGAAAATGATAAACGACGAAACCTTCTCGGAAATCGAAGCTCTCGAGTGGGGATTCAACAATTATTATGTCACCATTTTCGGGATACCAGAAAGCGCCGATCCATGGGCATTCAAGTTCGAAGGACACCACATCTCAATCAACCTAACGATAGATGGGGATCAGATGGCAATCCATCCGCTCTTCTTCGGCTCCGATCCCGCAAAGGTTGAAACCACCGACTATGCCGGCCTCCGCGTCCTGAGCAAAGAGGAGGACTACGGCTTGCGTTTGATCAATTCCCTCAGCTCCTCGCAGAAAGCCGCCGCAACCTTGGACGAGGAAGTGCCCGAAGACATTTTCACCAATGCCGTATCGCCACGCGAAATCACAGCCTATTCCGGAATCCAAGCGAGTGAGTTTACACCGAAACAGAAACAGCTTCTGCACGCCCTTCTCGACGAATACATCGAAAACCTCGAGCACGAAAAAGCCGCGGAGGCACACGCAAAAATCGAGAATTCAGGCGTAGACGAAATCTGGTTTGCCTGGATCGGCGCTTACGAGTCGGGAAAACCTCATTACTACATGATCCATACGCCTGACTACCTGATCGAATACGACAACCGAGGCTTCCAAAACGACGGAAACCATATCCACACAATTTGGAGAGAAAAAGGAAACGACTTCGGCAAGGACTTGCTCAAAGAGCATTACCAAGCCCACGAGCACTAATCCTCCCAGTTAACGAACTGCTACTGCAGCATCGGCTCGCCCACCGACTTGTATCCACCCTCTGGAACAACCGGAGTTCGTCTTTCAGTAGCCTCCACCGGAATTGGTTTCCTAGCCGGTGGCGTCTCTTTCAAAAGGCGATTCACCGTGTATACAATCCACGGATTCAATACCTCATGCCCGTCGATGCTTTCAACCCCTTTCAATTTCAAGTCATAAATCCTCCACGCCTCCAAATTCCTTAAACGCAAGGTCACCACAAGATTATTGTCGGAGACTTCAGTCGAATCGATCTTCGCCTTCCTTTCGTCAAACTTCTCAGAACCGTAGGCTTCATGATAATTATAGAAGTAGTTACTAATTGAATACGCTCGTTTGCGAAGCGCTGACTTACGATCCACCGGGCGCGTAAAAGTCAGTTCAAAGCCATCTTCAGTAAACCTCATCTTCTTCACCTCCATCGGATCAACTCCCTTCCAGCTTACCCACAAACGGTCCAAACTTCAACCTGCCACCCGTATCCAATTCCTGATACGCACACAAAACAAACCAACAAGCAAAACACTTTCCACATAAGCACCAGTCTCCACTCTACGCTTCATTCCTCGCCTATCGACGCAGCCAGCGGATCATCTCCGTTTCCAGATCCTCCGCATCCCACGCCTTCGGCCGAACTACCAAGCGATAGCTCAGCTCCCATACTTCTCCCGCATCTAGCTGCTTCGGACCGGGCACCAACACCGCCGCGCAAGCGAAGCGACTCGGCTGGCCATTGATCAAATACCAAGACTGATCCCCAATCATATTTCTCGGATCCGAGAGCATGGCTAAGCTTCCGGAATTCCTCTCCTTCGGAAAAACCGTTACGCCTACCGCCGGCGTTCTCGGACGCGATCGATTGTCGACGAAATCTTCCAATGGACCGCCTTCCGTCACGAAGGAAACCGGATCCTCCCCATGGGCCAGCCGAACGCTCAATCCCCCGTATCCACCCCACAACTTCCCACCAGGCTCGTTCGGCAGTGGAGTGCGATCCAAATAAGCTCCCTCCGACCCCGCAGTAAAGTGACTCGTCCAATCAATCGTGTACTTTCCATTCCGCTCGACCTTAGAAATCACCAAGTCGCGATACTCCTTCAAATCGATGCGACCTGATGGATGAACGTAATCGATTCGCAGTCGAATCACGACTCCGCCGTCTTCCGTTTTCTCGATTTTCGGATCAGACCAACGCGTCGCGCCCTCCGCCTTGCCACCATTCTCCTCCCAGTAATTCACCTCGTTGATAAGCTTCCACGAGAACCACATCCCATAATGCCAAGCATGATCCTCCGGACGCAGCTTCGTAAGCTCCGGCCCACCCGGAACGCGCAGCGGATGGAAGTAAGGTTTGCCCGCAGCAGCATCCCAGACGAATTCCCAAATCACTTCCCCCTCCTCCGACAGCCAGCCAATAGACGTTTCACTCTCCTTCCACTCGGCAGCAAGCGAACAAGCCAAAACCTTGCACAAAAACAGGGCAGCAACAACTCTCGGAAACGTGGGGTATTTCATGACTTAAACACCTAAACAATCTTCGCCGTCAGGCGAACTCAGAATCCAGTAGACGTAAGCGCTTCAATACGAGGAACAGACTCATCTGCTTTCAACCTCCGAAGCGATATAAGGACAATATCAGCAACAAAACCCTCATGAAAGTCCGACATTTTTTAAACCGATTCCTTTTCCTCGCAACAACACAAGTCGTCATTCACAGCGTCGGCGCCTCCATCGCCGCAACTCCTTTCGGAACCACCTCCGCAGGCGACAAAGTCACGCTACTCTCTCTCGAAAACGCGAAGGGCATGAAAGTCGCGATCATCGACTACGGAGCCACCGTAGTTTCGCTCCACGATCCGGACAAAAACAGCAAGTTCGACGATGTCGTCATCGGCTACGACAATATGCCTGACTACCAAGAGCGCAGCCACAACTTCGGCTCAACCGTCGGACGCTACGCGAGCCGCATCACCAACGCCACCTTCGTCATCGAAGGAGCCACCTACTCGCTTCCCCCAAACTCCGGCCCGCACTCCGTGCACGGCGGTCCCGTCGGATTCGACAAAGTCATGTGGAGGATCGTACAGAAAGTCGACGGCGACGAACCGTCATTAAAACTTAAATACATCAGCCCCGACGGCGACATGGGCTTTCCCGGAGAACTGACAACCTTCGTCACCTACTCGCTCACAATCGACAACGCCCTGCGCATCGACTACGAAGCCACCACCACCAAGCCCACTCCCATAAACCTCACCCACCACAGCTACTTCAACCTCAAGGGCGACGGCATCGGCAACGTACTTGACCACAAACTACAAATCAACGCCTCCCACACGCCCTCCGCCCCAAACAGCGTTCCTACTGGAGAAATCGAGTCCATAGAGGGCACCCCGCTTGATTTCCGATCCCCAAGCCTCATCGGCGAAAGAATCAACCATCCGGACTTCGCCTCCCGCCGCGGCTACAACCACTACTACATCCTTGACGGCGACTCGGGCAATCTCGTCCGCGCCGCCACCCTCTCCGAAGCAACCAGCGGACGGACCCTGGAAGTCTGGACCACCGAGCCCGGCCTGCAGCTCTACACCGGCAATTGGCTTAGCGAAGAGCTCGTCGGAAAAACCGGAGTGCCCTACCAACAATACGGAGGCGTATGCCTCGAGCCAGAGCACTACCCTGACTCCCCCAACCAGCCCCACTTTCCGAATACAATTCTACAGCCCAAGGAAACTTTCACCTCCACCACCCTCTACAAATTCGGAGCACGGGGCATTACCCCAGTTCACGAAAATTAGCGCCCTAAATTCAAGTATAGATTGGACTCTACCAGTATTATCCAACCCCTGTTCCGACGCTCATTCAATGAATTAGCCTAGATGAAATCTAAGGCACTTACAGCTTCGACCCAACACTCTTATACGCATCGAGCGCGTACGTTTCCATCTCTCTCATGAATTTCACTCCTAAAGCCACATACCAGATAGCGTACGGCAAAATGGATATCTACGACCGATTCCTTGTAGTCACTGCCAACCAGGCTTTAAAGCATTCCATTGAAAACACCGAAGAGATGTTTTTCTACATTGAAAAAGAGCTCACCGCTTCTTTCGGCTACATAGCCAATCGCGCGAATCGGAACGATGTAGATCCCAGAGGCTACCTCATTGCCCGCCAACGATTCCCCAATTGGAAATCCATGGCTATCGTCGCCTACTCTCGCATAACGGTTGAAAACTCTCAAATTGAGAAACAGCTGTTAACGGAGATACCCACCGAGGTCTTCGACTCTTTGGAAAGCGCCATGAAGTGGACGCACGACTACATCGGAAAAGTTCGTTCTCAAGAAAACAACGAGTTCGCTTGAGGATTTCGCGAAGTAGCCGCCTGCCGAAAACAAAATAGGCAAACACACCCTAGCCTATCACCTCAGAGCAGATCTTGCCCTTCGCCGACTTGGCGATGATCTCCCTCAAGACATCCGTATCCAGATCTTCGAGACGCTTGAAGGTCATGCAACACCGGCCCATCTTATGCTTCCCGACTTTTTTCATCAGGGCAGCCTCGCCCTCAAAATCCGACATAAGGTAGATGCTCATACCTTGCGCTCGCGGCGAGAAACCGATTCGAAAATGCTCACCCTCTCTACCGCTCTTGTATCGATAATGGTAAACGCCAAAGCCAACAATACTATCTCCCCAAACACTTGGCTTTAAGTCGGTCAACTCCTTCATCCACTTGTTAAGCGTCTTCGCATCACGACGACGCTCCTCATTTTCAATCGAGTTGAGAAAGACTGAAACACTCGCCGACTTCGAAATATCCATTGCTTTTCAACTACAAGAGACCAGCCAGCGAGGTCAATTCATATGGTTAGATCGACAGGCATCTACCCCCTCTACCTATCAGAAACTCCCGCTAGACAAAATACGGTACATTCGCTAAGCCAGCGCACAATGCCATCTCGCGGAAGACACCAAAGCACCTCGAAAGAGTGCCTCCAGACCCTCAAGAAAATCGAGGCCATGGAGGGAGTTATTGGCGTTATCATCGGCCGATCCTACGGCGGCAAATCCCTCGGAGGCGCCAGTCGCACGGGAGGCATCAAGATTCAGCGCAAGCAATCCGGCGGCCTCAAAGCAGTCACCCAGACCGCCAAAGGCCTTCAGGAAATCTTCATCCGTACTGAGTCAGGCCACGAAGACGCCGTAACCCAAGCGATCGAGAACCTTCGCTAATCGATCTACAAACCTTCCCTCAACCAGCTCTTGGCGACTTCCACCTCTGCGATATCGTAGAAACGGACCTTAGCCTTGGTAAACGGCTTACAAAGCGAAGCCATCACCTTTTCCCAGCGCTTGTCGCCAACGATAGCGATTCGCGCAATCGCGCTGTAGTGCTTCACGGCAAATTTCGTATCCTCGAAAAGCGCTCCCATCGTCCATCCGTGGAAGCCCACGAAATCGAACAAAAGCCGAACCTGACCATGCTGCTCGATTTCCTCGTCTATTGCAGGCACGAACAAATCATAGTCGCTCCGACTGAGCTTACCCGATACGCTGATCGTAATCACTCGACCGTTAACCTCTTTTTCGACCGCCACATTTTGCGCAACTAAACTCATGATAACCTCCTAGTTCAGACACGGAATCCCCGTCGTTCCGATTAGCTCAATTATACGCCCCAGCCCTCGCCAAAGCAATCCTCCATTGCTCTCGATCACCACAGATTTCCAATCAAGTGTATAGTCTAGATTTGTTTGGAATACTCCCCGCCCCATACCACTCTTGAAAACATGCCTAAGCTCCCCCCTGGATCCCTTCTCAAACCCCTCTCTCTGCGCACAATCAAAGGCGAGGAAATCACCCTGCCAACTCATTCGGCCCCTTTCACGCATCTACAGTTTCGACGCTTCGCCGGCTGCCCTATCTGCGACATCCACCTCCGCCAATTCACCGCCCAAGCCAATCTCCTCGCCAAAAGCGGTATCGAAGAAGTCATCTTCTTCCACTCCACAGAAGATGCCCTTCGAAAATACTCTTCAGAACTCCCTTTTCACGTAGTCGCCGACCCAGAAAAGAAGCGGTATCGCGATTTCGGGGTCGAATCATCCTTACTCAGCGTTCTCCACCCCAAAGCCATGATTCAAGGCCTCAAAGGAGTTTTGCAAAAAGGCCTCGGACTCTCGCTCAAAGGAGGGCCGCTCGGCCTACCCGCCGACATTCTTCTCGATAATT
>DS990592.1:1264555-2162115 GCA_000155695.1 Verrucomicrobiia bacterium DG1235
AAACAACATCGCCGCCCCGACGATCAACAAAACCGCTCCCAAAACATTCTTCGCCAAGTGCCTCAGAGCTCGCAAAGGCGTACGCGGAAGACGCGAGCGCGAACTCTCCACGAAATAGTCCGGACTCATGTAGATCACCGCCAAGGGTACCGCGACCAAGGAGCCGATAAAGGTCAGCAGGCTGATCGCCACGCCCACTACCACAAGTCCCTGATTCTGGCCGAACCAATCCTGAAAATATTCCCACATAGTCGATCAAAACGGAGCAGATTGATGCCGCCGCGCCCGCTGGCGATACCTTTTTTCGAACCGAATCAATCGCCCCAATAAGATAGAAACTAGGGTGTCTGCTGACGCGCAATGAAGAATGCAATCCATAGACAAGCCTAAGCCCAATCAGCTATTCTTGGAGCTCAATGACATCGGGTACTTTCACATTCAGTTCGATCGCTCGCCTCAGCGATTATCAGACCAGCCTAGCAGAAACTGCTAAAAAGCGGCAGGCTGAAGCGACGCCTGCAATCACCAACAGCCCTTCCATCCCTACCGGCCCAGTCGATCCGCGCACCGATCAAGCCCTCCTTTGGAGCGGACTCAAGTCAGCCGAATCATCGAAAGACAGTTCCCAAGCCTTTTCTTTCAGTGGACTGGGCAACACGCCCGCTTTGACAACATCGGCTGGTTTCCAAGCTCCCGATATCGATCTCGCCTACAATTTCGTGACCATGCAAAACGCATTCGCCTATCGCGATGCTGTGCTCTCCCGAAATCCGGACGCAAGCTCCACCCTCGGTCAAAACCTCTCCGCCCAATCCTAGAGTAGGGCTAAGCCTCCACGCGCACTTGCTATATCAAAATATTGGATACGCATCCAGGGACCGGCATTCCTAGCCTGATTCACCTATTTTTGAGACCTCTCGCTACGCCTCGCTGATAAAATTGCCGCACCACTCCCACCGCGCTCCCCCAAGGCGAGCGCGTCCAATGATCAATGACAGCGAGCGTGGCTCACAAAGCGGGAATCGCGACGGCGAGAATCAGTAAGATAAACACCATGCAAACGATCGCGATCATGAAGCGCTGATTATGATTATCCCAATGAACCTTGAGCTTATGTTTACGGCTATGCATGAAAACCCTTTCTCGAAAGACTAAAGCATAACCACCCGACCCCTTGCGCACAAGAAGATCTTCTCGAGCCGATACCGCCTCAAAAACTTCGATGCCAGATCCCGGACACAAAAAATAGGAGAAGCCTAAGCCTCTCCTATTAATTGTGTTCGAAATTCAATTCCGCGAATCCCATAGCGCCTCGAGAGGCGACGCCTTCCGGCGCTTGCGAGAGATTCTAGGACAAGGCTCTAAACCTTTTGTACTTTAGTGGCGCAAGGACCCTTACGGCCTTCACCAATTTCGAATTCTACGGAATCGCCTTCATTGAGGGCGTATCCATCTGTCTCAGAATGATGCACGAAAAGGTCGTCTCCGCCTTCGCTCTGTTGAATGAAGCCGTAGCCCTTTTCTTGATCAAACCACTTAATTGTTCCTTTTGGCATATGTATATTTTGTATTAACGAACCGCAATTAGAGCCCGGAGTGCTTCCGAGAGACGCGATTCGCACGGCACCGTAGGGAAGAAACCGCATATGTCTAAGCTTTTTAATGAAACCGCAGAACTCGCTTCAATAAAATGCGCCGCCGACAAGCTTAAACAGGGGCATACCAGCCATCTCCCTAAAGCTGGATTTTTTTTGAGCTTCATGACTCGAAACTCAGTTTTTTCGCGAATACAGGCCTTCGTGCCACAATCAGACCCCTATTTCCTACCCATCAACCAATCCATCACTCGCGCAAAATCCCACTTGCTGGCAGCTTCCTGCATCGCCTGATACTCGCTCCACGCTGCCGCCGTCATTATCCCAACCGGTCCCGTATAGATTCCACCGAAGCCCCTGTCGTCATGCACGCGGACCGCTAGAACATTGCTATCACTCAAGAGCGAGGCGGAAAACTCGTAAGCACGACTCATCTGATAGAAATCCAAACCGCTAGCCCTATCGGACGCGTCCAGATTGCCCGTCCGCCCAATTGACACTCCGTTGAGAAAGACCTCATCCGTATCGTCTATCTTGCCAAGCAGCAAAACAAGGCTCTCACCCTCCGAAACAGCAAGTCGCCCAAAGCCCTTCCTATACCAAGCGTAGCCGTCAAAATCGGCATACCCGACCGCGTCCCATGCAATGGGAACGTGGATACGCGAAAATCCGGAATCATCAAAGCCAGACTCCTTCCAGGAAGAGTCGTCGCCTGTCCGGAATTTCCAGTCACCCGCCAGATCTATCAAAGGTTGAGGCAAGTCCGTCGCGTACAGGCCTACCTCGCCCCGCACGATCCCACCTCCTTGTTCCGCGTCGTAGACCCTCACCGCTATGAGGTTGTCATCGCCGGCACGCACCAGCCCATCCGGCACGCGATACACCCGATCCCGATTCCAGGCCGTTTCGCAATCCGGCAAGAATCGCCCCTCCCCGCCGATTCGCCGCCCATTCACAAAAACTTCGTCCACTTCGTCTACTCGTCCCACAAACGCGTACAGACTCCTTTCGGTATCCTCAGATTCAATACGGAAGGTCCGACGATACCAGGCATAGCCATCGTAGCCTCTATACCCTTCGCCCTCCCAGTCCGCCGGCACGTCTACCGTCGACCAGCTGGAGTCGTCAAAGCGAGGTTCCGCCCAACGCACATCGTCACCAATCGAAAAACGCCAGTCACCTTCTAGATCCACCGCTAGAGAACGCGTCTCCTTCGTTATGAAGCTCGACGACGCCGGATATTTCGCATTCGCCCCGGCCCCGTCATCATCGTCGTCAAACATCCCAATCAATCCCGTGCCACCCAAGGCCGTCGCAACCGCCACCAATACTGGAAGAAACGCATTCGATGACTCGCATTTCTTCTTCTTGGACTTGTCAATTTCTTCGGTGAACATCGGTAAGATAATAATTAACTGTTATCGGACTTTTTGTCTTCTGACCGAGAAGCATCGCTCCCCTTTCGCCGGCGAACAGCCTCCCTCAAGAGAAACTCCACCTGTCCGTTCACGCTCCGAAAATCCTGGTGCGCCCATGCTTCAATCTCTTCGAAAAGCTTCGGGTCAATTCGCAAAGGGAAGGACTTTCTCTTGGGACTAGCCATTGTCTGGAAAAACGAAAACCGTGTTATCAAAAATCGGATACAGGGCAAAACGCCTGCATCCGAAACCAAGATTCAAAAAGAAAACTAGCTGTAAAGCGTGCCCGTGTTTACGACCGGATGCACCTCTGACTCTCCACAGAGCACCACAAGCAAGTTGCTCACCATCGAGGCCTTTCGCTCATTATCGAGATCGACCACCTCCTTCTTGGCTAGCTCGTCGAGCGCGAGCTCGACCATGCCGACCGCCCCTTGCACGATCTTTGTGCGGGCCGCGACGATCGCCTCCGCCTGTTGCCTGCGCAGCATCACCTGAGCGATTTCGGGAGCATACGCCAAGTGAGTAAGCCTCGCCTCCTCCACACGAACCCCCGCCTTGCCGAGTCGTTCCTGCAACTCCTTTTGCAAAGCCTCGTTCACCGCGTCCGTAGCAGAGCGTAAAGTGACCTCGTCCCCATCGCCTCTATCGTAGGCATAGGCACTGGCCAGATGACGTACCGCAGACTCGCTCTGCACCGAGACGTAATGCGTGTAATTGTCGACGTCGAAACTGGCCTGTGCCGTATCCTCGACCCTCCAAACCACTACCGTGGCGATTTCGATCGGATTGCCCCGCTTGTCGTTCACCTTCAGCTTCTCTCCATTGAGATTACGAGCCCGAAGAGAAACCTTCTCCTTTTTCATTAAAGGATTTCGCCAGAAAAATCCGCTGTCGCGCACCGTCCCCTTGTACGCCCCGAAAAGAATCAAAACCGCCGAAGTGTTCGGCTGAAGGGTGAAAAAGCCAATCGATACGAATACCGCCGCCAAAAGCGAAAGAATCCCAACGATCGCGTAGAGCGGAATCTCCCCGACGAGGGATGCAATTGTCAGAAAAATCCCTCCAAAGAAAAGCAAGAGGGCAAAGAACAACACGAACCAGCCGTTAGCGGCCGATGTGATCTCCTCGCTGTTTACCGAGGAACTTGTGATTTCATTTTTCATTGTTTCTGTTTTTAAGAGTGAGATCAAAGTGATATCACTTTGATCTCACTTGTCAAGTTTAGACCAGTCTTCTGAATTCCAAACGTCGTCCTAATACTTTCGAATTAATCTTCCAAATTCCTAGGACTTGTAAGAAAAACACCCGTGATTGATCGCTACATCTTCACCCTAAACCCTCGACGTACATTAAACGAATAATCATGTCAGACCCCACACCCCAGCTCGCACCGAGCAACGCCAAACCCCAGATCTTCAACGTCTCACGGCGCTCCTTCCTCAAACGCTGCTCGCTCACCGCCCTCGCAACCGGACTCCCCCTCTGGTTCGTTGAACGCGAGCTCGCCGCTGCCGACGCCAAGACATCAAAGCTCTCCGCCAACGATCGCCCGGGCATCGCCCTCATCGGCTGCGGCGGCATGGGCGGAGCCGACGCGGAAATGGCCGCCTACTACGGCGATATGATTGCGGTCTGCGACGTCGATAAACTGCGCGCCGCCGAAAAGGCGAAAAACCTAACCAAAGCCGGGAAAAAGCCCAAGATCTACTCCGACTTCCGAAAGCTCCTCGAGAACAAGGACATCGACGTCATCATCAACGCCACGCCCGACCACTGGCATACCCTTGTCAACTACGCCGCCGCCCGAGCGGGTAAAGACATCTATGGAGAAAAGCCGCTCACCCTCACCATCGACGAAGGACGCCACCTCATAAAAGCCGTCCGCGACCACAAAGCCATCCTCCAGACCGGTACCCAACAACGCAGCTACGCCCGCTTCCGCCTCGCTTGCGAACTCGTGCGAAACGGGCGGCTCGGCAAACTCAAGGAAGCCAACGTCTGGCTCCCCGCCGGACTTCGAGAAGGTCCGTTCCCCACCGCGCCCGTACCTGCCGAGCTCGATTGGGACTTCTGGCAAGGACAAGCTCCCGCCGCGGAATACGTTCCCCAACGCTGCCATGGAAACTTCCGCTTCTGGTACGAGTACTCCGGCGGCACAATGACCGACTGGGGAGCTCACCACAACGACATCGCCTACTGGGCCATCGGCATCATCGCCCCACGCGAAGTTTCATCAGTGCGCCTCAGCGAGCCCATCCCGGGAGGCTACAACGCCTACGCGGACTATACCGTCGCCTACACTTACGCAAACGGAGTGCGCCTCAATATCCACACAACTAAGGACGACTCCATCTACGGCGCCGTCGTGAATCCTGACGGCCAACGAAACGGTATCCGTTTCGAGGGTACAGACGGCTGGATTTGGGTAAACCGAGACGGCATCGAAGCCAGCGATCCCGAACTGCTAAAAGCGGATCTTCCAGAAGACGCCGTCCAGCTCTACGTCAGCAAAAACCATATGGCCAACTTCTTCGACTGTGTACGCACTCGCGAAGAACCCATCTGCAACGTCGAGACAGGACACCGCTCCGCAACCATGTGCCACCTGGGAGCGATCTCCCTCCGCACCGGACGCTCCCTCACATGGGACTACGACGTTGAACGCTTTGTCGGTCCACATGCCGCAGAAGCCAACGCCCATGTCGTGCGCGAGATGCGCGCCCCATACGACTACAGCTTCGTAATCTAGGTCCCGAATCAGCTTGAAACTCCCCAGGGTGGAGATCCGACCCGAAAGGTAACAATTCCAAGGGCAACGAAGGCGATACCCACGCCCTCGCTGCCCCAGTTAATCTCGTCCAAGCTACCGCTAGCTAGACATTACACCAAATTGAATGCGTGAATTTCCATTCACGCTCCCATAGACGCGAACCGCGAAAAGGAGTTGCATTACAATTATGTAATGAAAAGCGAAGGCCCGGCGGACGCCCAATAAGTCCAGAAGCCCAAAAAACTGCCTCATTTCAGACTTTAAACCCACGCGTTCTTAGGACAGGAACACGCATCAATTTCTTAAAAAAAGTTCCACCCGCTGTAATCGGCATACTCGCGGTCAACGTCCTATTCTTCGCGGCAAGTTCCTTGCCCGCCCTCAGAGAGACAATGCTCAACCTTTTCGCGCTGCACTACCCGCAGAACGACAAGTTCCAGATTTGGCAATTCGTCAGCCACATGTTCATGCACGGGAGCCCTACGCATATCCTTTTCAATATGTTCGGCGTCTACACCTTCGGCATCCATCTGGAACGCATGTGGGGCACGAAGCGCTTCCTCATCTTCTACTTCATTTCGGGAATCGGCGCCGCAACCATCTATACCGGTATCAATATATATGAATTCGGCAACTACTACAGCTACCTGACAACCAACGGCGTATCCATTGATAAAATACAGTCACTGCTAGACTCTAGCACCCCGCAATCGAGCTTCCTTTATCTCCTCAAAGCCGAGGAACAATGGGATTTTCTCTCCCTCTACCACTCGCCCATGGTCGGAGCCTCCGGAGCCCTCTACGGCATACTGGTCGCCTTCGCCATGCTCTTCCCCACCGCGAAGCTCTACCTTCTCTTTCTACCCATGCCCATCGCGGCGAAGTACCTCGTGCCCGCCCTCCTACTCTTCGATCTCTTCTCAGGAGTCACCGGATTTTCGCTTTTCGGAGGAGGCATCGCCCATTTCGCCCACATTGGCGGAGCCGTCATCGGATTCTCGCTTATGACCTACTGGCGAAAGACCCTTCCGCGGCGCTACTACCAGTAAGGCGCCTTACGGCTTTGACCCTTCGCTCAAGATCCCAACCGCCCGATCGGAACCAAGGTCAAGTGGCGCGATATCCAAACTATCAATACCCATTGCGGCTACCGGTCTATTAAGAGAGCCTCGCAAGAAGTGCGTCCACACGCCTCCTGATTCAATTTGCGTAGGGAGAGACAATGAATCTCTCCTCACTCAAAACTGAATCTTACATGAATACCCACAACAAAGCCCCAGCAAAATCACCGCACAACCCACTCGCTCACCTGGTCAAAACACCCAAGACCTCGGTCGCGAATAAGCTTATCGTCGGCCTTAGCTGCTTCGCAGCGGCCACCTCGTTCACAGTCAGCTCGATGAACGCTCAAGTTTCTGAATCGACCGTAACAGAAGATGAAAAATTGAAAATAAGCTTCAATGGCGCCCCTGGCGAACACTACGCAACCGAACGCGCCGAAAGCCTGAAGCCACCGGTCAACTGGACTCCCTTTCACTCGCGAAAGGCGGACTCAAACGGATTGGTAGAGTTCTCAGATTCCCTCGAACAAACACAACAATTCTACCGGATCCGCCCTGGGTCCATCTATCCGCCACTCGTCTACGCAAGCGAAAACACCGGAGCCGACTACCCTCTTCCCGTACTGCCTGAACTGGCTGATCTCCCTGTCGTGGAGCCCCTCACCGATCCCTTCGAGTGGTCGGACGGGAGCGGCCGCTCAATCGAATTCGCTGACTGGTCTCGTCGTCGAGCCGAAATCAAAGCCGAAATCGAGAACTACGAAATCGGGCCAAAACCAGACCGTCCTAGTGATATCACCGCCAGCTACACCGACGGCATACTCACAGTCAACATAACAGAAAACGAAGAAACCCTCACCCTTACCTCCGAAATTATCCTGCCAACCGGAGACGGTCCTTTCCCAGCGATCATAGGCATCGGAGCAGGCACAGGCAGCCTTCCCTCGGATATCTTCAGCAGCAGGGACATCGCCCAAATCACCTTCAACTTCGGACAGGTCATGGCTCACACCCAGTCCCGAGGCAACGAACCAATCAACCGGCTGTACCCAGATCTGACCTACATGGGAGCCTACGCCGCCTGGCCCTGGGGAATCAGCCGCCTCATCGACGGCCTCGAACTCGTACAAGAGGACCTACCCATCGACCTAGAGCACCTCGCGGTAAGCGGATGCTCCTTCGCTGGCAAGATGGCCCTTTTCGCTGGCGCCTTCGACGAACGCATCGCCCTCACCATCGCCCAAGAATCAGGCGGAGGTGGCGCCGCCGCATGGCGCGTATCCGAAACCTTGGGCAACGTCGAAACACTCGGAGCCACCAATTTCCAGTGGTTCAAGACAAGCATGCGATCCTTCGCCGGAAGCAACGTCTCGAAACTTCCCATGGATCACCACGAGCTCATGGCCATGGTGGCTCCGAGGGCATTGCTCGTTCTGGGCAATCCGGACTTCGTCTGGCTCGCCGACGAATCAGGCTACGTCTCCTGCAGAGCCGCCCATAGAGTCTGGGAAAACTTCGGCATCGGTGACAGGTTCGGCTTCTCCATCGTCGACGGACATGGACACTGCGCCCTCCCCAACAGCCAGAGACCAGAGGTGGAAGCCTTCGTTGAAAAGTTCCTCCTAGATATCGAAGAGGCTGACACAGACGTGACAATACACCCATACGAAACCGTCGACTACGGCCGGTGGACAGAATGGTGGGGAACAGAAGATCCCGTCTTCCCTGGCGACGAATAAGCCACCCCTCGTCGAAACTCTAAAAAATGCCTCATTAACTGAAGGCATTGCCTTTCGATCGGAAAACACTACAACTGCGAGAATGTTACGCTACCTTTGCACCTGTATCCTCTTTCCCATGACCGTATTCGCCGCGCTCCCCGAAAACCCGACAACCTTGCCGCTTTGGCAAAACACTCCTCCTAACCATAAGGAATCAGGCGCAAAGGAGCTTCGCGAAGTCGACGACAATTTCGTGCGCATCACCAAAGTACAGACTCCCACCATCGAAATTCGCCTTCCTTCCGCCGGCAACGCAACAGGCCGAGCAGTCGTAATCTGCCCGGGAGGCGGCTACGGCATTCTCGCTTACGACTGGGAAGGCACGGATACCGCGAACCTTCTCAACGCTCACGGCATCGCCGCAATCATTCTAAAATACCGCCTTCCAGACGACGACAGCAACATCGAGCCACGCCTTAGCCCTCTGCTGGACGCGAAACGCGCCATGAGACTCGCTCGCTTCAACGCGAAAGATTGGGGATTCGATGCAGACAAGATCGGCATCATCGGCTTCTCCGCCGGAGGTCATCTCGCCTCCACCGCAGGTACTCAGTTCGATCTCGGAAATCCGGATGCAGATGACCCAGTCGATCGCGTAAGCTCCCGTCCGGACTTCATGGCTCTCATTTACCCTGTCATATCCATGAAAGCCGGCGTCGTCCATAACGGTTCGCGAGAAAACTTGATCGGCAAAAACCCGACCAATGAACTGCTGGAACTCTACTCGAGCGAGCTGCAGGTAACGAAAAACACGCCTCCCACCTTCCTCGTACACTCATCCGACGACGAGGCCGTGCCCGTGCAAAACAGCCTCCTCTTCTACGACGCCCTTCTCGCCAATGACATTGAAACCGAAATGCACCTGTATCCATACGGCGGACACGGCTATTCCTTAGCCATCGGTCGTGGCCGCCTCGAGGACTGGCCAAAGCGCTACGTCGAGTGGATCAAAGAACTAGAGCTTTAGAGGCGCTCAACAATCATACTAGCCCCTGCTCCAGTAGATCTTCCGAGAAAAGGCCACGATAGTCAGGGTCTCTAATCATAGCTCCGACCCGCTTATAAATCGTAAACGCGACCTTGAGCCAAGCGCCGACGACTGCTCCTTTCAGTATTGAAAATACCACCAGTCCCAACTCGCACATAAAGCTCAAGCTGCGACTCATCCAATCCATTCGCTCGTCGTGGATTCTCCGTACAGCCACGGGACAGTCCTTCGATACGAACTGCACCGTATCGTAGTCGAGGCTCCAACGCGTCAGCACGATATGTCCACCCCTCGCTGTACCGAAAGGCTTCCCGAACAGCCAAAGCGCAAGCCGTCGCAGCGCAAGCCGCCCCACCCGCACCGCGATACGAACCTTTCGCCATACGTATTTGAAAATATTATACGCGAATCGCACACCTTTCGCTAACGCTTTGGCCACACGCCGCGCCGCATCTATGAGACGCGTACCGACATTCCTGAAAAAAGCGCCCACCGCAGAAAAGAAACGACGCCACCCAAAGTAGCGCTTCCTCTTCTTGTTCGGAGACGTATTTCTGAGTATCCCTTCTTCCAATACATGCCTATCTCGACTAATCTGCAGTTCGACATAGTTACGCTCCACCTTCCGCCAATCACGATCGTTTAAAAGCCCCGTCGCGGTTTCGGAAATCTCATTCATCTCAGCGACACTCAGTCGCTCCGAAGGCACGTCGAGACAGTCAACGATATAGGCGAAAATTCGATAGAGATTCACCACTCTCCACCCTTTCCATCCAGCACGGACAATTACGCCCATGGAGCGGAATGCCTTTGCGTGATCAGAAACGAAACCCTCCAGGGCGCCTTCCGTTAGCGGACCCCACCTACCGTCGACGACCCCCTCGTAATAACCAAGCATCCACAGTCTCAACTGGAGCAGCTCGAGGGCGACAATGTTTAGCGGCAACTGAGCGTCTCTAACAAGCCTTGCCGAAAACATTTGACGATCTGCGGAAGGGCCTCGGCTATTCAGCGAAGGCATCGCCTGCAATCGCATCCGCTCCACATCGAGCAACTCCCAACCGCCCTCATTTGGCTGCCAGCGCGGAGTCCAGACTGGCGGCCTCTGATTGCTTCGAAATCGAGCCAAAGACAACTCCGAACCATCGTTCCCGCCTTCAAACATGTACCGTCCCGATCCATAACGAGAGAGAAATAAATCCGTAGCGGCTGGAGCGTGTCCTAGCAAATTTAGCAATCGTAGCGGGCCTGCCGCATCGTCCTCGCCAAAGAAAATGCGAGCTCCTATGCGCGCTGACCTCAAGCTGTTTTCACCAAAAGGCGATGACGCGTCAAAGATGTCGTCAGCTTCCGTTTCACTGCCGGATCGAGCCCGAGAAAGACCGAAGACAATCAGCCGCATATTCGCGATACGCGAAATCAAGGTAGGCCTGCCAGGCGATGGCATTTTTCGCAGAACGACCTCACCCTCAAACGTTGCCACCGCCTTTAGATAACGGAAACGAACCTCTGCCCACGGACGCTTTCGCAATTGCTCGCCCTCAAGATTGACCGCGAATTGCCTACGCTTTCTGCCCTCTTGATAATCGGCTTCCCAGAACGCCAGAGCTTGCTCGATTTCGACACGACTCACCTCCGCCGCATCCGCTAGATACCCGAGCATCTGGAGATGCGTAAGCACTTGCTCCCAATGCTTTGCGTCCGGTTCACCCATCGTAACATGAGAACCATCGGCGAAAACCGGGTCGAAGCGAGAAACGGGCAACTTAAATCGCGTTCCCATCTCCGCGTCAAACCTGTTGGCGTGAAGACCGAGGTCATCCATTTCGATGTCTACTCGACTGGGCATGTCCCGCTCGAAATCAGTTCCTTGAAACTAGCAGTACGTATCCAATACTCAGATACTTCCCAGTGCCTTGCCAATAAATTCCAAGGCGGCGTAGCGACTTTTATGGGCAGACTCAACCGCCTTGTGATGGCTTTCGATAATCTTGAGCTCCATATCGCTCGGGCTCGACTTAATGTAGTTAACCGAATCGCAATCCCACTCGCCATGCGTATAGGCAAGCACCTCGAGTTTATTGTCTGCGTTCGGCTGCATCCCCTGAGTTACCTTCGCAAATAGCTCATCCCAGTTCAGCGAGGCTTCATCCTGCTGATTGGCCGCGGGGGCTGGCACCGTTGTCACCGACGCGTCCAGTTCTATGCTCCCGGTCAAGGTGATCACATCTAGGGTTACAGTATCCTTTAGGAAGGTGCCGATTCGTTTTTTAAGGGTCGTCTTGTCTGACATAGCTATAGGGTGGTTATAGGTTCCGTGTTGAAAAAAATCGTCTCAACGCCTGCGAGCATAGACCCTCCCGCGGATCCCAAGCCCGAAACATTCGCCGCAACCTCTGCTCGGCCTGCGTAAGTGGACGCTGCCTTGCCCGCTCGTCCAAAAGCCTCGGCAAACACGCTGCATCCCTACATTTCGAGGGCCTCCGAGCAAAGGCTCGGGTATAGCCACTAAGGCACTCGCGCCAGCTTTTCAAGAGTTGGATCCGGGTCATGAGAAGTCTCGAAGTCTGACAGGCCCGTATCGGCCAATCAAGGACAAACGGAACAACACCAAGCGACTCTTTCGGTAATCAACTGTCCCTATTCGCCAACCCTCGCAGCCGCTTCGGGAGTTGTAGCATGTCCAGAAGAGCTGCCGATAGCTTCCTGCTTTCCGTAAACCCACTTGAAGAAGTTGCCGATGTCGTTGACTACGAGATTCGTCAACGGGACAAAATACAGCGTGATAAAGGTGGCGAACAATATCCCCCAACCGAGCGAGACCGCCATCGGTATCAGGAACTGCGCCCCTCGGCTGCTTTCGAACATCAGCGGCATGAGACCGGCAAAGGTCGTGAGCGAGGTCAACAGAATCGGACGAAAGCGTTTCGCTCCCGCGAGCCTAACCGCATCTCTAAGCGCCATTCCTTCCTTGCGTCTCTGATTGATGAAATCGACCATCACAAGACTATCGTTCACCACGACTCCCGATAGAGCCAACATGCCGAGTATCGACATCATGGTTACATTTCCCACCGGATTTATCTCCCGATCTAGCAGTGTCGTGTAAACGAAGCTCATCAGGTCGTGTCCCATCACGGCCCCGACAATTCCGAAGGGAATCGCCGTCATGACAATAAAGGGCTGAACATAGCTGCGGAACGGTATCGCAAGCAGTACGTATATAACCAATAATACTAAATAGATGCCGTTCACGAGCTCCGCGTTGTTGTCGCGGGTCGCAGCAGCATTCCCCTGCATCGTAAATCCCATCCCCGAGTACTTGCTGATCAACTCCGGCAAATAGTTCTTCTCAAGGTCGAGCTGGATCGCCTCTTCATCGATCTCATTCTCGTCGCCCGCTGCCGTAACGCGTATGATCCGATTTCGATCGAAACGCTGGATGGACGGAAGGCTCTTGCCAGGCACTACCTCTGCTACTTCCTCGAAGGGAACCTGTGTGCCGTCCTGGGTACGAATCATCATGCTATGCAACGCGGCCAAGGATTTGCGCTGAGATTCTGGATACCGTACCATTACCCGAATATCATCCCGCCCTCGCTGGATACGCTGGGCCTCCGCTCCATAGAACGCTTGTCGCACCTGAGAAGCGAGCTGGCGAGCGGTCACGCCTAGATGCACCGCCTGAGGCTTGAGCTCGAGCTCCAACTCTTCAGTCGCTCGTTGAAAAGAGTCTTCGATATCGTATAGCCCTTCGTAGGTCGCCAGCTTTCGCTGAAGCTCGCGCGAAGCTTCCACGAGCTCCTCGATACGCGGACCTTCCAGCTGCACGTTCACAGCGTCACCACCGCCCCACGAGAAGGCAATCTCGAGGGATTCAGCTTCCGGAACAGGTCCAATAAGCCGTCTCAACCCCATGGATACTTCTCGCGTGCCAATCGAAACGCCAGTCGTAGCACTCGACGCAAGCTCAAGAATAACCTCGCCCTCTTCCGCCACACCCGCAGTGGAGCGCCAGCTACTGAAAGGGCGCCCTCCCGCAGTGGCGAAAATGTGATGAATGATGTCCACCCCATGCTCTTCCTCCAGATTCGAACGCAATTGCATCGCCGACTTTTCAATCCGATCCACTATCTTCTGCGTAGCGTCAAAAGACGTGCCAATCGGCATGTTGAGCGTTACCGTCACTGAATCACGCGGAATTCTCGGAAAAGTAGTATACGGCAAATGCCCTGCCACAAACCGTGCGACGAACAAACCGAGCAGCCCTATGAAAACCACCAAAACTGCGTATCGATATCTCAAGCACAACTCCAAAGAGGGCCGGTAGTACTTCTCGACAAAACGCTCAAGCCCATTCGCGACGCGACGTTGCATTCGAGTAAGAATGCCTTTGCTCGCCGTATGCGCGTTGTTAATCGGACGACAATGTTTCAAGTGGGCCGGTAAGATAAGCTTCGATTCTACCAGCGAGAAAAGCAAAACGGGAATGACTACAAACGGGATCTGCTTAAAAATATTTCCGCGCCATCCAGTCATGTTGATGAGGGGATAAAAAGCGGCAATGGTCGTAAGCACCCCAAAGACAACCGGGACCGCCACTTCCTGAGTGCCCTTGATCGTAGCTGTGAGCGAGTCCTCTCCCGCTTGCATTCGCTGGTACACATTCTCCCCCGTCACAATCGCGTCATCCACCACGATCCCCAGTACCAAGATAAAGGCGAAGAGCGTGATTAAGTTGAGCGATATGCCCATCAGCGGCAGCATGAAGAAGGCTCCCGCAAATGCGATGGGAATGCCAAGCGCAACCCAGAACGCAAGCGACGGACGTAGAAATAACGACAGCACCGCAACCACGAGAATGTATCCAAAAATCGCGCTCCCCTTGAGTGTGCTCAGTCGTTCCGCGATTCGATCCGAATCGTCGCGCCAGTACTCTAGGGAAATGCCCTCTGGCAACTGCTCCTGCTTGAGCTTCAGGTAATCCTTCACCGCAGCCCCGAGCTCGAGGATATTCTGAGAGCCCACTCGATAGACATCGATTGCGACGGATCTTTGTCCATTAAATCTGGATACAATCGGCGTCTCGTCGAAGCCGTCGTTCACTTTCGCAAGTTCGCCAACCGTAATCCGCGTCCCATCTGGTCGGGTGAATACCACGATACTCTCGAACTCTTCCTGAGTGTAGGCTTGCTGAGAGGTTCGCAGCATGATGTCGCCACCTTCGGAACGAATACGACCAGCTGAAAGATCTAGCGAATGAGCCCGAATCGCGTTTGTAAGGCTCTCCAAAGTAAGACCATGCTCGCGTAAGGTATGCTCGGATACTTCGACTGAAATTTCATACGGGCGAGTCGCCTTCAAGGAAGCAACGGTGATTCCAGGAATGTTTGTTATCTCATCGCGAATCTCCTCACCGAGCCGCTTGAGCTCCATCTCGCTCAGATCTCCAGATACGACTGCCGTGATGACTCGCTCGCGGTGTTCTGGCATGCTCACTCGCGGACGCTCCGCCTCGACGGGAAAGGTTCTGATCGAGTCGACGCGATTCTTAATCGTATCCAAAGCGGTCCCCAGACTATAGCCGTCTTCGATCTCCAACGTGACCGTACCGGAGCTCGAAGTGGCGCGGCTGGTCATCTCCTTGATCCCCTCGATGTCGTATAGCTCCTCTTCGAGTCGCGTGATGATCGCCTGCTCCACTTCTCGCGGAGTCGAGCCTGGATAAGGAACGCTTACCGTGATGTTTCGCGACGGATAATCAGGATGCTCCTGCAGGATGATGACGTTGAACGCCGAGTAGATGCCAAGCGCGACAATACTGACCATCAGAATGTTCGCTGCCACGCTGTTTCTCGTAAACCACTCGATTAGACCTTTCATTGCTGTATTCGGTTTTTGGATTAACTAGCTGCGTGGACGACCCCCCGCCCAGGGATTTGGCGGCATTTTCTCGCCGTTGCTTTCCGCCCATTCCGAAATCTTTCGCATGAGCGGACCGAGCTTACTCCAATCGTTTGCCGTCTTGGCCGATATCAGCCCATCTCTCAGTTCCGCCGGCATTTTCTCCCCGAGCTGCGAAAGCACAGTATCCGGATAGGACTCGCTGGTGGGAGCAGATGGACGTCTTTGACGCTCGGGAGCCGTCGCATCAGCCACCATCACATCGTGCCCGCCTTCGGTTTCAAGATTAGCTACAACTTCCCACCCCTCCAGCGCGTACGGCACATCTGTCAGGCAAAGGAGCTCTCCCGATTCCAGACCGGAGCGGACGATAATGCTAGAGTCATTCTCCCAAACGACATCCACTTCACGACGCTCTAGATACGACTCCCCGTCGACTACTAGGACGTACCTATTTTCTCGATACAACTTACGCGGCACGACGACGACATCTTCCAAAGTACTGCCGGCGATTTCCGCCTGCACGAAGGTTCCCACCTTCAGCGGCGGCCTTCCGGGCACCGTCTTTCCATAGGGATCCTCCACTTGAGCAACCACGAAAAGTTGACGCGTACGGGTGTCAACCGCGCCTTCCGAGCGCACGATACGGCCTTCCCAACTGTAAGTCTTCCCGCTGACGCTTGAGCTCAATGTCACTTTCGGCCCGTTTTCGATCGAAGGATTCGAGCCTCGGTAAATGGTCGGAAGATCTAGATAGTCCATCTGCGAGGCAGTGAGCGGAAGCCGAACCTCCGCGTAATCAACCGCATAGATTCGAGCCAATTCGTTCCCAGTCGTCACAAACTGCCCTATGTCTACGCTCTTCGTTAGAATACGCCCCGCGTAGGGCGCGGTGACTTTCGTACGCTCAAGGTTCAAGCGAGCGGTTTCCACTCGCGCCTGGGCAGAAGCCACTGCGGCACGAGCTTGGCGAATTTGTGGCTCGCGCAAAGTGAGCTCAGTCGCCTCCGTGCCGGGATTAAGCCGCTCCCAATCCCGCCTCGCCTGCTCGTATCGGGCTGTCTCCTGCAGTAGCGCGAGTTCCGACTGCGCCAACGCCGACTCAGCTACTGTGAATTCCGTCTGATAGTCGCGATCGTCAATTTCTAGAAGAACGTCTCCCTTTTCGAAAAATGCGCCTTCCTGGAAATTTGGCGATATGCTGACGATCCGACCACGAACCTCGGGAATAAGAGAACTCTCCGTACGGGCTCTAACCGCCCCTTGAGAATGGAGCGTGATTTGAAAATCTTCAACTTGCAGCGGACGAGCAACGACTTCAGGGCTGGGAGGAGCGAAACGACGACGTTCCGGCTCTACCTTGCTATTGATAATCATCCGGATCGTAAGTCCGAAAACGGCTAGTATCACGATTGGTAATACGAATTGCAGGGTGCGTCTCATAGCGAATACGGTGTTTTTAAAAGGGTGATGCGATTGAAAAAGCGATAAACAAACAGGGGGCTAACTAGCTCTCAAATCCTCCTCCGAGAGCTAGGTAAAGATCGATGCGGCTTTGTATCCGCTGATTGGCTACTTGAATGTAGGAACGCTGGGCGCTGATGGATCGGCGAACTGAATCGAGCACCGTTGTGATATCTGTCAACCCGCTGGAATACTCGTCCCAAGCCAGCTTCTCCGCCTCGACCGACTCGAAAGCCGCGACCTTCAAGGCCTCGTAGTCAATCGCGTAGGAGTCCTGATACGACAAGGCGTTCTCCACCTCGCGAAACGCAGTAAGCACCGTCTGCGCGTAGCTTGCCAGATTCTGCTCGTACTGAGCGCGCGAGCGGCGGTAGTTGGCCTTGAGGCGACCACCCTGAAAAAGCGTCTGCGCCACGCCCAAGGACTGACTCCAAATCCGCTCCTCAACGATTTCGAAAATATCCGAAAGCTCTCCGACGCTCGTGCCTCGGCTGAGATTAAGATCGATGCTGGGCAACCGAGCCTTACTGGATTCAAACCGACGCTGCTCCGCAGCCGCGAGGCGACGCTCCGCAGCGATGATGTCCGGACGACGCAACAATAGCTCCGAGGGAAGTCCAGCAGGGATTCCTTCGCTCAACTCCGGAAAGGTGGACACCACATCGATCTCGTTTTTCGGATAGCGGCCGAGCAAAGTCTCCAGATTGCGAATGGCCGCGTCGCGACTCCGACGGCGCTGCTCAAGCGAACTTTTGCTCGACGCCAGATTCGCGCGGATCAGCCGCACATCCAGCGCTCGAGCGATACCGCTGGCAAAATTTTCCTCCACGATCCGAGAACTCTCGCTCAAGGCATCCAGAATCCGCAACTCAAGCTCGTACTGCTGGTTGGCCTCCACCGCAGCGTACCAAGCCTTGGCCACTCGCGCCGCGATCGAAAGTCGAGCCGCCTCGTAGTCCGCGATCGCCGCTTCCGCATCCGCAAGTTCCGCCCGGTAGCCGTTGCGAAGCTTCCCCCAAAGATCGATCTCCCAACTAAAACGGGCGTTGAGCCCATACGACTCGTTGTAGGCTGTCTGCGAGACGCCGGATGCCGAGCTTCGACGAGACTTGTTTCCGCTGCCCGACAAATTCAGCGTCGGCCAAATATCGCTTCGGTTCGCGGTCGTGCCCGCGAGCGAAGCGTCCAAACGAGCCCCCGCTACGCGTAGGTCATAGTTAAACTCGAGACTCTCCGCTATGATCGCCTGCAAACGCGGATCGCCGAAATCGTCCGTCCACCCAGCCGACTCGAAAGTCTCCCCTCCTCCCCACGCCTCCGACCAAGAGACCGGCACTTCCGCCTCCAGCGAGGCCAAGCGGGAATCCGGAGAACTGACGCACGCTGACAGACCGAGCGCGAACAGAGCTAGGAGCGCGCCCGTTGCGGCTTGCTGCTTTGGAAAATGAAATCGTGAGGGATTGGGCCGAGGTGGCATGTCTGGAAAACGGATCTGTACGAGTTGTTTGTTTACAAGAACGCAAAGAGACGACATCGCGCCGCATCTTTGCAATCCATCCCTTCCCGCAGTGGAAACGGACAGAACGTTCAGTCGAATTCCACAAGTAAGTCTAACTATCGAATTAAATCCCTTTTTCCGGATCAGAAAGAGCATGAGTTAAAACGACCGAGACTTTCAACTTGCATGAATTCAAACAAACGTTTGAATCGTGCGTCACCAAACGGATGAACAAAACCCAGATCAAGCTAATAGATGCGGCTGAAAGGGAATTTGCCGAACATGGATTTCACGGCGCGTCCATACGAGACATCACCTCACGAGCGGGAGCAAACATCGCCGCCGTCAACTACCACTTCGGCTCGAAGGAAACGCTGTTTATCGAAATGGTCCGCCGACGCGTCGAGCCCATCAATGCCATCCGCTTCAGTCGTCTCGACAAAGCGCTCGCCGAAAGCGGAGGCGCTCCCTTGGAGATTCGAGAGATCGTCGACATCCTTGTCCGCCCCATGGTCGAAGCCTACCTCCAGCAGAAACAAGACAACGATTCGGGCAACAAATACTTCCTGCGCGCCATGGGGCGCGGCATGGCCGAAGAAACCCAATTCATGTCCGCCCTCCACCAGGACATTCTCGCCGAACTCATAAAACGATTTCGCTTTGAGCTCAGCCGAAGCCTAGCCGACATCCCCTCGCACATGATTCAACTCTGCTTCGCTTACTTAGGAAGCACCCTCAGCGGCGTCATGCTCCGGAAGCGCCGCGACGACAACGACACCAGCAGTATCGAATTTATGGATGCAGACCACCTAGTGAACTTCCTGACCGGCGGCTTGCAGGCGGTCGTCAGCGAACACCGGAACACAGTTCCGCAAAACTCTGAAAACGCGCCATGAAACCGAGCCTTCGAATCGGAACCTGCGCAGCATTCACCCTGCTCCTTGCCGCGTGCGACACGACGCGCCAAATCCAACCGCCAACGGAGATCGACGCTCTCGTTCCCGATACATGGAGAGAAGAAGCCGGATCCACCCTCTCTCGCGACTGGATAGACAGCTTCAGCTCTCCAACCCTCACAGAGCTCATAGCCGATGCCGAACAAAACAATTTCGGCCTCGAAGCTGCCTACCAGCGAACGCGCGCCGCTGAAGCTGCCGCTCGCATTTCTGGCTCCCTACGCCTGCCCAGCCTCAATGCCGGACTGCGCTCTAGTAGAGCTCAGACAATGGCAAGCTTCTCACCGCCAACTTCCATCGAAACCGAGAGCCATGCCCTAAGTCTTAGCGCTCGATGGGAAGTAGACCTTTGGAATCGACTCGGCCAAGAACACCTCGCTTCCCGATCAGAGTATCAGGCTAGCCAATACGATTTCGAATCCCTTCGTCTTTCCCTCGCGAGCCAAGTGGCCAAAGCATGGTTCAACGCCATCGAAGCCCACGCCCAATACGAGCTCGCCACCGCAAGCGCCGAAAGCTTCGAAACAAACCTAGCCACGCTCGAACGCCGCTACTCTCGCGGTCTTGTCGACGCATTCGACCTCAGACTCACCCGAGCACAAGCCTCCTCGAGCCGCGCAAACGCCGTGCGGCGTCGCAGTCAGATGGATACCACGATTCGAAATCTGGAAACGCTGCTCGGACGCTATCCCTCAGCGACACTGCTCGCCACTGGCGAACTGCCCGAACTCGGCAACACGCCTCCAGCCGGTCTGCCTTCCGAGCTCCTCACTCGACGCCCAGACGTGCTCGCTCAGCAGAATCGCCTAATCGCGGCGCTCGCCTTAGAAAAATCCGCCAAACGTAATTGGCTGCCTAGCTTGGCTCTCACTGCCTCCGACGGCACCCTTTCACCTGATTTCTCCAATCTGCTCGAAAAGGATTTCAACGTCTGGTCTCTCGCGGGAGACGTAAGCGCAGCCCTCTTCCAAAGCGGACGTCTCAAAGCCCAGCGTGATCAGCTAAATGCAAACCAGCTGTCACAACTCGCTCAATACAAGGACCTCGTGCTGCGAGCCTTCCGCGAAGTCGAAACCGCGCTCCGCTCGGAAACCGACTTGTCCGACCTCGAAACGCAAACGCAAATCGCAGCCGACGAAAACCGCAGCGCCGAAGAACAGGCATGGCGGCTCTACGAGCGCGGGCTGGTTGACATAACCACCGTGCTCGACGCGGAGCGACGCTCTTTCGAAGCCCGCAGCCAACTTATATCCATCCGAAACCAACGCCTGCAAAATCGCATCAACTTGCACGTCGCCCTTGGCGGAAACCTAGATTGAAAGAACCGCCTGTATTCGGAAATCAACTCCAACGAACGAATCTACCATGAACGACGAATTCGACCGACCTCCCTTCTTCGAATGGCTTTGCTTTTATGTGCTGCCCCCGCTTGTCGCAGTCGCCCTCCTTGCAGGCGGCATTCTCGCCCTGGCCAAAAAAATGCAAAAGCCGCCAGAGCTAAACGAACCGGTCCGCGTGCTCCCCTCGGTTGAAACCATGATCGCCCACTCGCAGGCAATCAAAGTCGAGATCGAAACCCAAGGCACCGTGCAAGCCCTCACGCAAACCACCCTCATCGCCGAAGTATCCGGCCGCGTGGAAAGCATCTCTCCCTCCCTCTTCGCCGGAGGATTCTTCCGAAAGGGCGACTTGCTCGTACAAGTAGATCCCATCGAATACGAAGCTGCCCTAGCGTCATCAAAAAGTCGATACGCAGAGGCCCAACTCGCTTACCAACAGGAAAAGGAACTCGCCGACCAGGCCGCCGATGACTGGAAGCAAATGGGCAACAGCGCCGAACCAAGCGAGCTCGTGCTTCGCAAGCCTCAGCTCGCCCGAGCGAAGGCCAACCTCGAAGCCGCCCGAGCCGCCGTTCGCATCGCCGAACGAGATCTTTCCCGAACCCGCGTGCTCGCGCCCTACGACGGACGCGTGCAGCAGAAATTCATAGACATCGGTCAGAGCATAAACGCCCGATCAAGCCAAGTTGCCACGATCTACTCCGTCGACGCCGCTGAAATCCGTCTGCCGATTTCCTCGAACCAGATGCGCTACATCGAGATTCCCGAAACCTACAGAGACGGAGTGTCGACAACTGCGAACACCAAAGTCCTCATCGAAGCCAGCTATGGAGGCAAGACCTACCAATGGGACGGATTTCTCGACCGATCAGAAGGCGCCATCGATCCGCAGACCCGACTCCTCTACGTCGTAGCTCGCGTAAACGACCCCTACGCACGATCCGAATCAAGTGATCGCCCTCCGCTAAAAGTTGGCACCTTCGTCACCGCGAAAATACAGGGGGAGACCATCGAAGACGCTTTTGAAATCCCCCGTAAAGCCCTCCGCGAAAACGACACCGTTTACGTCGTCAGCGACGAAGAACGCCTGGAAATCCGCCCCGTTTCCGTCTATCAAAGAGGCACCGAACACGCCCTCCTCACCGACGGACTCAAGTCGGGAGACCGGATCTGCCTGACTCCGCTTCAATACGTCGTCGATGGCATGGAAGTCACTATCGAAGGAGCTGACAGCAGCGACACGGATAAACTGGCCACCAATGAGACAGCCGGAAATTCCTAGTTTGTAACCAATTATTCACTACGAATCATGATTGCTTGGTTTACTAAAAACGGTGTCGCCGCGAATCTGATGATGTTCGTTTTCATCATCGCTGGACTCGGAGCGGTCGCGACCACAAAGCGCGAACTCTTCCCAGACTTCTCCTTGGACATGATCACCATCCGCGTGCCCTTCCTCGGAGCCTCGCCAGAAGATGTCGAGGAGCTCGTGATCGTACGCATCGAAGAGGCCCTGCAAGGCGTAAACGGGATAAAAGAAATCAACTCTGTCGCTACCGAAGGCTACGGGTCCGTAACCGTGACCGTCGACAAGGGCTACAGCGCCTCGCGTCTCAACGACGACATAAAGACTCGAGTCGACGCCATTCCGAGTTTTCCCGAAAACACCGAACGCCCCATCATCGAAGAAATCCTGATTCCCAAGGACGTCATCCGAGTCTCCATCTACGGCGACGCCAGCGAATCTGAAATCAAGAAGATGGCCCGCCGCGTACGCGACGAGCTCGTCGAAATCAACGGCATCAGCCAGGCCCTCGTCCAAGGAGCTCGCGACTACGAGGTATCGATCGAAGTATCCGAAAACGCACTACGCAACTATCGACTGACCTTCGACCAAGTCGTAAACGCGGTGCGCTCCAACTCCATCGACATGCCGGGCGGCACCATCAAGGCCCAAGGCGGTGAGATTCAGCTCCGCACCAAAGAGCAAGCCTACCGGGGAGACGACTTCGCCGACATCGTTCTTCTGACCAGCCCCGATGGAGCGAAGGTCTACCTCAAGGACATTGCTGCCATAAGAGACGGCTTCGCCGAGCAGGACATCGCCACCCGCTTCAACGGCAAGCCATCCACCGACGTTCTCGTCCGAGAAGTCGGAGACGAAAATCCCCTACAAATTTCCCGAGACGTCTACGACTACGTTGACAGAGCCATGGAAACCTGGGTGCCCGAAGGCGTTTACCTAGAGGCCTGGGCCGACTCCTCCTACTACCTACAAGGGCGCATCGATATGCTGCTGAAGAACGGACTGATCGGATTCATTCTCGTCCTGGTCTCTCTCACGATCTTCTTGCGTCCAACCCTAGCGATCTTCGTGGCGATAGGCATCCCAGTCAGCTTCCTCGCCACCCTCGCCGTCGGACCCTTCGTAGGCATCTCAATCAACCTGCTTTCGCTCTTCGCCTTTATTCTCGTGCTCGGCATCGTGGTGGATGACGCGATCGTTGTAGGCGAAAGCGTGTTTACGGAATTTCAGAAAGGTGGTCCTGGCGTTCAGAGCGCAATCCTTGGCACCCATCGCGTATCCACTCCGGTAACCTTCGCGGTTATCACCACCATGGTCGCCTTCATCCCCATCTTCATGCTGCCGGGTACCATCGGCAAATTTATGGGAGTCATCCCATTCGTCGTCATTCCCACCCTCGCCTTCTCGCTTGTGCAGAGCAAGTTGGTCCTGCCCTACCACCTTTCTCTTTGCCACGTCGGAGACAAGCACGCCCGCGGCAAACTCAACTGGTTCTCTCGCATGCAACGGGCTATCTCGGACGGACTCGAGCGCTTCATAGAAACGCGCTACCGACCGATTATCACATTCGCGGTCAAGTGGCGCTACTACACCCTTTCGACCTTCATCCTCTTTCTCGTCATCGCCATCGCTCTGCCCGTATCAGGCGTGATTCGATTCGTGTTTTTCCCCTCCGTCCCCTCTGACTACCTTTCCATGGGCCTAACTATGATCGAAGGCACGCCGTTTTCCGAAACGGAACGGGCCCTAAAACGCATCGAAGACGCCCTAGAGGAGATCCGAGCCGAAGACGCCGCCAAAGGCCTGATCGATCCCGTCAAAAACAAGGCAGTATTCCTCGGTTCCCAACCGAACTCGGGCGGACCGGGCGGCGGAGCGGGCGCCTCCTCGGGAAGCAACGTCGCCTCTATTATACTTGAGCTCGCGAAAAGCGAAGTGAGCGACTCGAACGCCACCGAGATTGGCGAACGCTGGCGGGCCAAAATCGGCGAGATCCCCGGAGCCCGACGTCTCAACGTACAATCAAGCGCCAGCGGTCCAGTCGGCCTCCCCGTCGACGTGCGATTGACCGGACGCGACTTCACCCAACTCAAGGCGGCCTCCCTAGAGATCCAAGAAAAGCTCAAGGAAGTCACCGGACTCTTCGATATCAGAGACAACTACTCGGAAGGAAAGCGGGAGCTTAAAATTAGACTCAACGAAAACGCTCGCGCCCTCGGCATCAACGCCTTCGACCTCGGGCGACAAGTTCGCAACGCCTTCTACGGGGCCGAAGTCCAACGCGTCCAGCGCGACAAGGAAGACGTCAAAATCATGGTCCGGTACCCGCGCTCCGACCGCGAGTCTCTAGGCAATTTCGAAAACATGCGCATCGTCGCTCCAAACGGAGCCCGTATCCCCATTTCAGAAGTCGCCGAGCTCGAAATGGGCATGGGCTACCCCGCTATTACGAGACTGGACCGCAACCGCGTCATCAACATCCAAGCGGATGCCGACAAGCGAGCCATCACCACCAACGAAATCAACTTCGAGGTCTACGAAGTCATTCTTCCGGAAATACTGGCCAAATACCCAGGCGTCACACCAGCCATCGGCGGCGAGGCCAAAGACCTCGCGGAGGCGGGTCCGGCCATGATTGGCGGCGCGCTCATCGTGATCGTTCTCATCTACGCTCTCCTCGCCGTGCCCTTTAAGAGCTACATCCAGCCGCTTATCGTCATCAGCGTCATCCCCTTCGGCATTGCCGGCTCCATCTTCGGACACCTCTCCGGTCCGGGCTTCAAGATTCAAGACCTCAGTCTGCTATCCATCCTGGGGATCATCGCCATGGCAGGCGTCGTGGTAAACGATTCCCTCGTTCTCGTCGACCGAGTCAATCGGCTCAGAGCGGAAGGGATGGATATGCACAAAGCTGTCATCAACGGCGGACAACAACGCTTCCGAGCCATCCTGCTCACCTCGATCACTACCTTCGCCGGATTGATGCCAATCATGTTCGAGACGAGCCTGCAGGCCCAGTTCCTGATCCCGATGGCGACATCGCTGGCTTTTGGCGTAGCCTTCGCCACCTTCATCACCCTGCTTCTCGTCCCCAGCATCTACCTGATTCTCGAGGACTTTAAGTGGATCGTGTGCGCTTGGTGGCGCGGCCTTTCCCGCGGTTTCGCCCGCTAGAGAAATCTCCCAGCAACATCCGCAGGCCAGCTGTCTCAACAAAACCGAACCTAGAGCCTGCTATGGGGTTTCTGGCGTTTTCCCCAGAACGAAGCCCTTAACGCGCTATAGTAAGAGCACTCGCTCGCGCATGCTTGAGCTTGCCCGAGTCGTAAGGCAACTACTCTCTCTTAAGCGCAACGGCGCAGTGGAGATCAACCCTCTCATCCGTTTCACCCAACCCTACCAAATATCATCCTATGGAAAAGCCCCGCGTATTGATGAAAGACGTCGCCAAAGTTGCCGGCGTCCACCAAACCACCGTTTCCCTCGCTCTTCGCAATCACCCTAGCCTTCCCAAATCGACGCGCGAGCGAATCCAAAAGCTCGCCAACGAAATGGGCTATCGCCCGGACCCCGCCCTCTCGGCGCTCGTGGCCTACCGCCAAGCTACTAAAAACCAGCCAAGCGAACAGGTCATCGCCTGGATCATCAACGTGAAGGATCCCAAGCGAATCCGCGAGCAGCACGTGCATCGCTACCTCATGGAGGGAGCGAAAGAACGCGCCAGCGAGCTGGGCTACAAGCTGGACACCTTCTGGTTCGGCACGGAATACAAGGACAGCAAGTCCCTCAACCGCGTCCTCAAGGCTCGCGGAATACAGGGCGTCATTTTCGGAGCTTTCGACTACTACGACGAGCCCTTCGAACTCGACTGGGACCTCTACTCGGCCGTCAAGGTCAACCCTCTCCCGGAATCGCTCGCCTTTGACACCGTGCTCTGCAACCAGATCGACGCTGTAGGAAAAGTGATCGGCGATCTCAAGCGTATCGGCGTCGAACGCATCGGCCTCGCCGTCTCGGAATTCGAGGAAATCCACAAGCGCTTCACCTTCGCGGCCGGCTACCATACCTATCGGCGCGAAATCTCACCCGACGACTGGATCGAGCCCCACTACTTCCAGCACGGGGCCGACTACCGCGAGGACGTCATGCCCGCCACCCTGGAATGGGCTCGCAAAAACAAAATCCAGGCCATCGTCAGCAATTGGAACAATATGGACATTGTCGCCCGCCAGCTTACCGAAGAAGGCCAGGACTGTCGCTTCGTTCCGCTCGACGCCGATAAGCGCACCCAGAAATACGGAGGCATCAACCAGGACCACCGCGAAAACGGTCGGCGCGCCGTCGACATGGCGGTAGGCCAAATCAAGACCTTCAGACGCGGACCGGAGTCAAGCCCGTGCACCACCCTCGTCACCCCGAAACTAATCCCCATCCCTGACGAATGCCCGATAAAGGCAGAACTCGCCGAAGGGATGGTCGCCTCGTAGGACTCAGGCAAATCAAAGCCTCAGATCAGCCCGATTTTTCAACAACGCCGCTCCCGAATGCCCCGGGGCGGCGTTTGTTGTTTAATAATTCGAACTACTCCACATTCGACTAACAAGCGATTTAACCTCATTAGAAGCACACTTGAACAGCCTATCATTCGATTAAGATTACTTTTTTTGTTCGAAGATAGTTCATTTTCTAGTTGAAACATCTTTGAATTACCCTATTAACTTCAATTATGATTCACGAAAACGATGCTTCTACTGGGTACAAAATCGGCACTGCGGCCAAAATGGCTGGCATCTCGCCTAACACTATTCGCACCTGGATGCGCCGAGACTACTTCACCGCCTCGATCGAAACCGAATCCGGAGAACGCATCCTGAGCAGCGAAAACTTGAAACGCTTGATCAGCTTGAAATCCCTCATCGATCTCGGCGACTCCATCGGCCAAATAGCGAAGCTTGACAACGAGGCCCTGCAAAAACGACTAGCCGAGCTGAAATCAACCAGCGACCACGCCTTCTCAAACGAAATCCCCTCGCTGGCCGATCTGGAAGCGGGCTTCGTCGGTCCGCCCGCCAGCGTCCGCCTCTCGTCGGCCAACCACCTTTTCTGGAATTCCAAGAAATTCGACTCCGTTGATAGCCTTACGGAGCACGTATCCGGAAATCACAATTTAAGCATCGTGCTCATCGACAGCCAAGGCCCCAATCCCAACGAAAAGAATGCCGTGCTCGAGTTCGCCAGAAGCCATCCGGAGATCGCCGTAGTACTAATCTTCGACTTCATGGCGCGATCCATCATGCAGGAGCTTGCGAAGGCGCAGGTTCACCTGCTCCGCTGGCCCATCAACAGCATCATGCTCGAGCGCTACCTCTACAGCTTGACCCCAAGCCTCCCCCAATCCAGCGCCAACGCCGCGATGCTCGCAGAACCGCCGCCAAGACTACTGTCAGAGCGGCAGCTCACAAACTTGACCAACTCCGCTCCAGAGCTCGACTGCGAATGTCCACGCCACGTCAGCTCAATCGTCGCCAGCCTCTGCGCCTTCGAAGACTACAGCCAGCAATGCCTCTCTGAAACGAGTGAAGATCGAATGCTGCACGAATTTCTCTACGCCGAAACGGCCCGAGCAAGACGGATAATGGAACGCGCCCTCATCCGCCTCTGCAAGGAGGACGGGATAGAGATCCCCGACGCCTAGCCGAACCTCATCGCCGGACAAACTCAGGCGACACCCATTCTAACACCTTACCACGGAAATCAAAATGAGATCCCTCGCCGTAATCGGTACGGGCGTCGCCGGGATGGCTTGCGCCTACTTCCTGCGATACCGCTACAAAATCACTGTCTACGAAAAGAACGACTACGTCGGCGGACACACCAATACCGTGTCCGTACCGGAAGGCGATCGCGACATACCGGTCGACACCGGTTTCATGGTGTACAACAACCAGACCTACCCAAACCTGATTCGGTTCTTCAAACACCTCGATATCAAGTCTATGGATACGTCGATGTCCTTCTCCGTTAACGACGTGAAAACTGGATTCGAAACCAGCTACACCAGCCTCTCCACTTTTTTCCCTAGCGCGGCGGACTACGTTAGCGTCGAGAGGTACAAACTCCTCCTCGAGCTCAGAAAACTTTTCAAAGCAGGAAAAGCATATCTCGAAAGCGGAAGCGACCTCGAGCTAACCCTGGCCGAGTTCGTAAAACGACACGGGATCGACGAGCTAGCGACCGAGAAATTCCTTCTCCCCATGACGGCCGCCATTTGGTCGACCCCGACCGATCGCATGCTGGACTACCCTGCGCACACTCTCTTTCGCTTCCTCGTAAATCACGGAATGCTCGGCTTCGGTGAACAGTTTCAGTGGAAGACCCTCATTGGCGGCAGCCAACAGTATAAGCAAAAAGTGCTCGAAGCCACAAACCCTTTCATCAAAGAAAAAACCGCAGCCACCCAAATCAAACGGCAGGACAGCAAAGTACTCGTTCGTGACTCAAACGGCGGCACTCGCGCCTTTGACGAAGTGATCGTCGCTACTCATGCGGACCAAGCGCTCGAACTGCTCGAAAACGCAGACCCGCTAGAACAAAACCTCCTCTCTCTTTTCAAATACAATATCAATCCCGTCGCGCTCCATTCAGACGAAAAAGTCATGCCAACGAAAAAAAAGGCATGGGCCTCATGGAATTACAGATACGAGAGCAAAAACGGCCAAATGGCTGGATCAACCCACTACTGGATGAACAGCCTCCAAAACGTGTCAGACAAACAAAACTACTTCGTCAGCGTCGACTACGATGGACAGATAGACGAAAACAAGACGCATTGGAAATTCACTTACGAACACCCGCGATTTGATAGCGAAGCGATCCAAGCCCAGCGATCCCTCCACCAACTGAACGCCCAAGGTCCCATCTACTACTGCGGAAGCTACTTTCGCTACGGCTTCCATGAGGACGCTTTCACTTCCGCGCTCAACCTCGTCACCCAACTCAGCGACGGCAAAGACCCGCTTTCATGAACTCCCGACTCTACCGGTGCAAAGTCATGCACAAACGACAAAAGCCGAAGCAGCACCGCTTCGCCTACGAATGTTTTGTGTTCTGCATCGACCTCGACGAAATCGAGACCCTTTCAAAAAAACTAAATCTGCTCTCCGCCAACAAACGAAACTTCTACAGCCTGCGTGACTCGGACCACCTCAGAGAAGGAAAAGCCAGCATCAAAGATAACGTAGTTTCCTATCTACGTTCTCAAGGCATCGAAGATCCGATCGGAAAAATCGAACTCGTCACCAACCTCCGCACCTGGGGCTACGTCTTCAACCCCGTATCCTTTTACTTCATACACCGCCCTGACAATTCGCTCCTCTGCTGCCTCGCCGAAGTCGCCAACACCTTCAACGAGCAAAAACTCTACATCGTAAGTCAGTTCGATCCAAACGGAGAGAAATTGTCCCAATCACACCCGAAACAATTCTACATCTCTCCGTTCTCAGAGCCAGACACCAAACTCAACTTCCGACTCTCGCAGCCCGGAAAACGTATCAACCTTGTAATTACGGAAAGCGACAACGAAGGCGAGTACTTCTACAGCGCCCTCTCCGGAGAACGCCGCGATCTCACAAACCGAGAACTGTCGCTGCTCACCCTGCGCTTCCCGTTCCTCACGCTCAAAGTCATCGCCGCTATCCATTGGCAAGCTCTGAAGCTCTACCTGAAGCGAATCCCCTTCTACCCTAAAAACCACCGCCCAGACCAACAGAAAAACACGCGAATCTATCTCGAACGCCACAAAAACAAGAGAACGCCACTTAACGCGCCATGAAACTTCAAGACATCATTCTAAACTTTTTCGAGAAAACTAAAACCGGCTGTCTCCGCCTCACCTTGCCCGACGGAACCACCCGAACCTACGGCGGAGTCTTTGACTGCGAGCCAGCCGAGCTACATGTCAAAGACCCGGCCTTCTTCCGCCGCATCGCCCTGCGCGGAGACATCGGCCTCGGAGAAAGCTACCTTCGCGGCGAATGGGATTCCCCAAATCCGGCCGACCTCCTCTCTTGGTTCCTCAAAAACAGGGACGTTCTCATGAGCGACCGCTTCGACTGGGCAATGCCATGGCTATCTCGCATCGCCAGCCTACAGGAACGATTTCTCCATCGTCGCAATGCGAACACAAAGACCGGCAGCCAAAAAAACATCGAAGCCCACTACGACCTAGGCAACGACTTCTACTCCCTGTTTCTGGACCCTTCGATGACCTACTCTTCCGCCTTCTTCCGAAAAGAGGACGACTCGCTGACCGAAGCTCAGATAGAAAAATACGATCGAATCTGTCGCAAACTCTGTATTACCAAATCAGATACTATACTGGAAATCGGGTGCGGCTGGGCTGGTTTCGCCGTTTACGCCGCCCGCACCTATGGCTGTTCCGTCACAGGCATCACGCTTTCTCCCAGCCAACACGACTACGCACTCGAGCGAGTCAAGCAAGAGGAGCTCGAACATCTCGTGCAGATCAAGCAAATCGACTACCGCGACATGACAGGGCAATTCGACAAGGTCGTATCTATCGAGATGATCGAAGCCGTCGGTCACGAAAACCTGCCAGCATATTTCTCCTGCATCGATCGCCTTCTGAAAAAAGACGGCCTTTCCTGTATCCAGATCATAATGACAGCCGATCATCGCTACCAAAAATATCGGCGCGAATCAGACTTTATTCGAAAATTCATCTTCCCCGGATCCCACCTGCCATCGATCTCCTCGGTATTCGAAGCGAAAGGATCCGCCGACCTAAACCTCTACCACTTCGAAACATTCGGCCTGCACTATGCTAGCACACTCGAGCTCTGGCGCGATCGCTTCGAACAAAACTGGAAAGACATCGCCAAGCTCGGATTCGACGAAACATTCCACCGCAAATGGAGGCTCTACTTTGACTACTGTATCGCCGGCTTCCGGGAGCGGCATATCAATTTAGGTCAAATCGTCCTAGGACGCCTCAACAGCCAAAGTTACGACTTCGAGCTTTCGACAGATAGAGAGCCCGCAGCCAAATTCGAATACAAGGAGCCGTCCAATCAGCTCCAAAGCCTCCTCGCCTAAAGCTCCAAAAATCCTTAGAAAAGAAAGTATCATGAACGCAATTACACTGGCAGAAAACGGCCTGATCCCAACCTGGCTCGTACGAATCGGCATACGCAACCTAGTAGGCAAACGCCTCGAGAGCGAATCAGACTCGTTCCGGTCAAAAAAGACCGCCCTCTTCGAGTCCCTCCGCTCCAGTCCCCTCGCCGTCGACACCGATGCCGCGAACGAACAACACTACGAAGTTCCCGCCGCCTTCTATAAGATCGCCTTGGGAAATCGCCTCAAATACAGCTGCTGCTACTGGCCGGAAGGCGTGAACACCCTCGACGAAGCGGAGATCGCCTCCCTGCGCCAGATATCCGAGCGAGCGAATCTGCAAGACGGCCAGCACATTCTTGAACTGGGCTGCGGCTGGGGATCCTTCACCCTCTGGGCGGCCGAAAACTATCCCAACTCGAAAATTACAGCCGTATCCAACTCGAAAGGACAACGCGAGTACATTACCGGCCAAGCAAAAAGACGAGGTCTCTCGAACGTAACAGTAATCACCGCAGACATGAACGCCTTCGAGACCGACCTTCGCTTCGATCGCGTCGTGACAGTCGAAATGTTCGAGCACATGCGTAACTACCAAACTCTCTTCCAGCGCATCCACAGCTGGCTCAAGCCAAGCGGCAAGCTCTTCGTGCACGTATTCTCCCACAAAAAAGTAGCCTACCTCTTCGAAGACCAAGACGAGGACGATTGGATGGCGCGCCACTTCTTCACCGGAGGCATCATGCCATCCCACGATTTATTGCCTCAGTTTTGCAGTCCCTTCCGACTCGGCAGTCAATGGCAGCTAAACGGTATCCACTATCAAAAGACAGCTGAAGCATGGCTGCAAAACCTGGACCGGGACCGAGCGGCCACCCGCTCCGCTATCGAAGAAATCTACGGACAAGAAAACGCAAAAGTTTGGACACAGCGTTGGCGGATCTTCATGCTCTCATGCGCCGAGCTTTTTGGCTATCGCCAAGGGGAGGAATGGGGCGTATCACATTACCTTTTCGAAAGAGACTAGTCACTTTCTCACAGACCTAGCCACACATATCCGTTTATCAGAATGATTCCCATTATCCTGTTCTTCGCCTTGCATTGGTACCTGAGCGTTTTCGCCCAAAGCTTCTTCCTCCACCGGTACGCCGCTCACGGCATGTTCCGAATGTCGAGCTTCTGGCACCGCTTCTTCTACCTCTTCACTTGGATCACCCAAGGCTCGAGCTTCCTGAACCCTAGAGCCTACGCCATCCTGCATATGGAGCACCACAAGCATAGCGACACCGAAGACGACCCCCACTCGCCACATTTCTTCGAAGACGTCATTAGTATGATGCTCAATACCAAGCGGGTCTACCAAGACATTCTCAGCGGAAAATACGACGCCCACCCGGACGTCTCCATCAAGGACTATACATCATGGAAATTCGTCGATAAGGTCGGTGATAGCTGGATAACACGCATCGCCTTTTGCGTCGCCTACACGTTTTTCTACTTTGCCTTCGCGCCAAACTACTACTGGTTCGCTCTGCTTCCCGTCCACTTCCTCATGGGGCCCGTGCACGGCGCCTTCGTGAACTGGTGCGGACACAAGTACGGCTACTCGAACTTCGACAACGGAGACCAATCGCGCAATACCTTCGTCTGGGATCTTTTCTTTGTCGGCGAGTGCTTCCAGAACAACCACCACCGCTACCCTCGTAGGGCAAACTTCGCCAAACGCTGGTTCGAACTCGACCTCACCTATCCGCTCATCAAGGCGATGAATCTCGTCGGCATCATAAAACTCCGCAGCTAGGACGCAGCGAAACTCGCCCTTATCCGACTTTTATAATTAATTACAAATGTTTCTTTAATTAGAGTTTGTAAAACAACCAGTAGCGCTCGATATCATGACCCTGATCAATAACATGCTCTCAGCTAATGAACATACTGGTTATAAATTGCGGAAGCTCTTCGCTGAAATTCTCTGTCATCGATACCCAAACGGGTGCCGACTTAGCTCGAGGCTTGTTCCAGGAACTTGGATCAGATTCTCCTAACTACAAGATGGAGAGCGCCTTGCTGGGCGCTCCAAACACCGGAAAACTCTCGCCAAAGGCAGAGCACGAGGAGGCTCTCGACGCCCTCGCGGCATTCCTAGCCTCCGATGCCCTAAATATCTCCATCCAAGCCGTCGGACATCGAGTCGTGCACGGCGGCGAACGGTTTACATCAGCTAGTCTAATCGACGACGCGACGATCGAAGCGATCAAGGCCTGCTCCCCACTGGCACCGCTTCACAATCCCGCGAACCTGCTCGGTATCGACTCCTCATGCCATCACTTTCCGGATCTCCCGCAGGTCGCCGTTTTCGACACTGCCTTCCACCAAAGCCTGCAGGCCGAAGCCTACCTCTATCCGATTCCCATCGAGCTCTACAAGGAACACGGCATTCGACGCTACGGGTTCCACGGTTCGAGCCATAAGTACGTCACCGCCGAAGCAGCCAGAATTCTCGGCAAGCCGCTGGACGAAACCAACCTGATCACCGCCCACCTCGGCAACGGCTGCAGCGCCGCCGCCGTAGAAAACGGCTCCTGCGTCGATACGACCATGGGGCTGACCCCTCTCGAAGGGCTCGTCATGGGCACGCGCGGCGGCGACGTCGACCCGGGCATACTCCTCCACCTTCATCGCGCCCTTGGAATGAGTATCGAAGAAATCGATACAATGCTCAACAAAAAGAGCGGTCTGCTAGGCCTATCGCAATTCTCCAACGACATGCGTTCCCTCCGGCAGGCCTCCGCAGAAGGCAATTCCGCAGCGACCCTCGCCGTCTCCATCTTCACGCGCAGACTAGCCAAAAGCATCTCCTCCCTCCGAGCTACCGTTAAGTCTCTCGACGCCCTCGTATTCACAGGAGGAATCGGCGAAAACGATTGGCGCACTCGCTCCGAAACACTCCAGCGGCTCGAGCACCTCGGCATCGTCATCGATCCCGAGGCCAACCAAAACGCGGGCAAAGACCAAAACGGAATAATTTCACAAGCCAACTCTCCGGTAAAAGCGATCGTGATCCAGACAAACGAAGAACTCATGATCGCCCGCGAGACCGAACAACTTGTCGAAAAGCAATAAAATGAAACACGTTTTCTTAACTGTACCGACGGGAGCCAAAGTAGGACTCTCGACTGTATCCATCGGACTCGTACGGGCCCTCGAACGACAGGGCGTGCGCGTCGCTTTCTTCAAGCCGATCTCGCAGCCGGCGACCACTGAAGAGACCGAAGACCGCTCGACCGCCTTCATCCGAGCCGTAACTCCCCTCACCCCGCCAGATCCCATTCCGATGGCCGAGGCCAAAAAGCTCCTCAGCGAGGACAAAGTGGAGCTTCTTCTCGAAAACATTATCAACAGATTCGAAGATGCCGCCAAAAACGCGGACGTAGTCATCGTCGAAGGCCTCATCCAGACAGAACGTTTCCCCATGGGCGGGCGACTTAACACCAAGCTCTCTCAAACCCTTTCCTCAAAGCAGATCCTCGTTACCAACCTCGGCAAGCGTAGCCTCGACTCTCTCAATAAGGAGCTGGAACTAGCCGTATCCGATTTTAAAGGACGAATCGCTGGCGTCGTCATCAACAAGACAGATATCGAAGCCGCTCGCGAAAGCATCGACTTTGACGGCATCGGCATCGAGCCGCTCAAGGAGTTCATCACCGTCAATTGCCCCGTCTTTAAGAACGAGGAACTCAGCCTCATCGGAATGGTGCCCCTCGACGAGAGACTGCTAGCTCCACGCGTATCGGACGTCGCTCGACTAGTCCAAGCTGAGGTTCTCAACGAAGGTGACATGGCGAACCGACGCGTATTCCGCATCGAACTCATCGCCCGCAACGTGCCTAACATGCTGCACACCCTGAAGACAGGCAACCTGCTGGTCACGCCATCGGACCGTAGCGACATCATCTTGGCCGCCAGCATGGCAGCCAACAACGGAGCCCGCCTCGCAGGGCTCGTGCTCACCAGTGACCAAAGACCCGACGAACGTATCGTCAAGCTTTGTCAAAGTGCCTGGAAAAGCGGACTCCCAGTCCTACGCGTGGGCAAGACTTCCTTCGAGACCGCCCGAGCGCTCTACGACATGAATCTCGAAATCGCTCCAGATGACAACGACCGCATCAACCAGGCGATGGAAACCGTAGCAGTCAATGTAAGCAGCAACTGGATACGGAACACGCTTTCATCGGCGATGAAGCGACAGCTTTCTCCGCCAGCATTCCGACATATGCTCACTCGTAACGCTCGGCAAAAAACGAAAAGAATCGTCCTTCCTGAGGGCGACGAGCCGCGTACTATGCAAGCAGCGGTCAGCTGCACCGAGCGAGGAATCGCCCGCTGCGTCCTGCTCGGCAATCCCTATTCGATCCAACTCAAAGCGGATGCGATGGGGCTGACCTTGCCGTCAAATCTCGAAATCTTAAATCCCGACGTGATTCGCGAACGCTACGTTTCCTCCCTCGTGGAAATGCGTCGCCACAAAAACATGACCGAGAAAATCGCGCGGGACCACCTCAGCGACAACGTTGTTCTCGGCACCATGATGCTCGCCCATGATGAAGTCGACGGCCTCGTGTCGGGCGCGGTCCACTCCTCGGCGAACACGGTGCGCCCCGCCATGCAACTCATCAAGACGCGTCCGGGCGCCAAAATCGCCTCCTCCATCTTTTTCATGTGCCTGCCAGATCAGGTGCTCGTCTACGGAGACTGCGCCATCAATCCAGATCCGAACGCCGAAGAGCTCGCCGATATTGCTATCCAAAGCGCCGAGTCCGCCAAAGCCTTCGGCATAGAGCCTATCGTCGCCATGATCAGCTACAGCACACTGGGATCAGGCTCCGGAGTGGACGTGGACAAAGTCGTTGAAGCGACACGACTCGTTAAAGAAGCGCGTCCCGATATCGTGATCGATGGTCCCCTCCAGTATGATGCCGCCGCCATCGCTGACGTTGCCCGAACCAAAGCTCCCGACAGCCCGGTAGCCGGCAAAGCAAACGTATTCATTTTCCCAGACCTCAACACAGGCAACACCACCTACAAAGCGGTGCAACGGTCGGCCAACGTCATATCGATCGGGCCGATGCTCCAAGGCCTCAGAAAGCCAGTGAACGATCTTTCCCGTGGCGCCCTCACCGACGACATCATCTACACGATCGCCCTCACGGCCGTACAAGCGCAGCAAAACGACTAAGGTCTTAGTCAATTTTCACTAACTATTCTGTAGTTTAAAAATAATTACAGGGTAGAATCTCTATCGCCATCATGCGCGAAAGAGAGGGCCTCGAAACGCGAGCTCTCATATCCCCACAGAAGAGCTCAAGACACCGCTACACCACGAACGTCACGTCCACAATCCTGTGCTCGACCGCGTAGCGAGTGATGTCGGCCACGTTGTGGAGATCCAGCTTTCGCATCATGCTACAGCGATGATTATCAATCGTCTTTACGCTAAGCCCGAGCTTTAAGGCTATATCTTTGTTGCTGTTGCCACTGGCTATAAACGTGAGCACTTCACGCTCGCGAGCCGTGAGATTGTCCGTCCTTTCTGACGAACGATCAATGCTTCTCACCACCGAGCGAAGCACCTCCGTAATGTTAAATCCAAAGAAACACCCGCCATCGGCGACTATGTTCAAAGCATTGAGAACGATGCCGAACTCCACAGACTTCTCCACAAAACCGTGAGCGCCGGCCTGCAGGCTAGCCTTCACATGATCTGGTTCCTTGTTGTCCGAGAAAATCAGAAAACGCGTTTCAGGCAAGGCGCTCGCGACTTTCTCAATCAATCCTGAAGCGGGACCGTCGGAAAGGACCATTTCCATCACGAGCACATCGGGCTTCAGCTCAATGATCTCCGCGAAAGCGTCAGAGCTATTGACGCTGCTTCCAAGGACATCGAATCCCCGCGAATTCAGACACTCTACGAGCATCTGAGTGACAGCCTTCTGGCTATCCGCAATATACAGTTGGTTCATTTGAATCGGGCTAGGACAAGCTTGAGTGGATTAAAGCTGATAAAATCTTATATGTGGATTAGTACAAGGGACTAAGGAATTATTAAGAAAAGTAAGCCAGTCTAATACAAAGATATTTTATCAAAATACTGACCGGATAGGTTTTTTTGTAAAAATTTGATAATTACACATCAAGACAAGAAAACTCCGACATCTACCGAAATACGACAAAGCGGCTCAATTTTCACCAAAGGTTATTGACCCCATCCAAGCCGCTACTACCCCTTGGCGGCTTCTTTGGCCTGGTTTTGCTAAATATCCGATGAGCCTCAGACACTCAGTCTGCCCTCCTCATCGCTCAAGGACGCCGTTATCATGAAGAACACTTTTAAAGAGAACTGGATATCAAACGCCCCGCGCGACCTGCTCGCGGGCACGGTCGTTGCCCTCGCCCTCATCCCCGAAGCGATCGCCTTTTCCATCATCGCCGGCGTCGATCCGAAAGTCGGCCTCTACGCCTCCTTCAGCATAGCAGTCATTACCGCGTTCGCTGGCGGACGACCGGGCATGATCTCCGCAGCCACCGGCGCCATGGCCCTTCTCATGGTCGATCTCGTCAAAGACCACGGTCTCGAGTACCTCTTCGCCGCCACCATTCTCACCGGCATCCTCCAGCTCGCCGCAGGACTGCTAAAGCTGGGAGACTCCCTGAAGTTTGTCTCGAAATCCGTAACCACCGGCTTCGTCAACGCCCTAGCCATCCTCATCTTTATGGCCCAGCTACCGGAATTCGTCGGCCAAGACTGGCGCATGTACGCCATGGTGGCGGGCGGCCTTGGCATTATCTACCTGCTTCCGCTTGTCACCAAAAGCATTCCCTCACCCCTCATTTGCATCATCGTTCTCACCGGACTCTCCCTCTTTTTCGAAATGGACTTCCTGCGAACAGTTGGAGACATGGGCGAACTCCCCTCCGCCTTCCCGGCCTTCTTTTTGCCAAACGTCCCGCTTAACCTGGAAACCCTCCTCATAGTCCTGCCGTACTCCGTCCCGCTCGCCGTCGTCGGACTCCTCGAGTCCCTTATGACCTCCACCATCGTGGACGAACTGACCGACTCCGAAAGCGACAAGAATCGCGAGTGCAAGGGACAGGGCATCGCGAACTTCATCACCGGATTCTTCGGCGGCATGGCGGGATGCGCTATGATCGGCCAATCCGTCATCAACGTAAAATCGGGCGGACGTGGACGTCTCTCCACCCTCTGGGCAGGCGTGTTTCTTCTAATACTTATCCTCATTCTGGACGAATGGGTAAGCCGTATTCCCATGGCAGCCCTCGTCGCCGTCATGATAATGGTCTCGATCGGCACCTTTAGCTGGAGCTCCATCAAGAACCTCAAAGTCCATCCCAAATTCACCTCCTTCGTCATGCTCTCCACCGTCGGAGTCGTCGTCTTCACTCACAACCTCGCCTACGGAGTGATGGTCGGCATTCTGCTCAGCGCCCTATCCTTCGCCCATAAAGTCGCGCAGCTCTTTGAAGTCTCCAGCGTTCGGGAGCCAAACACCCAGGAACGCACCTATATCGTAGAGGGACAGCTCTTCTTCGTATCGGCATCGAACTTCCCTAGCTCCTTCGACTTCTCGGAGGTCCTCAAAAAAGTCACCATCGACGTGAGCCAAGCCCACTTCTGGGACCTCTCCTCCGTTACCGCCCTCGACAAAGTCGTCCTCAAATTCCGTCGCGAAGGCACCGAAGTGGAAATCCTTGGCCTCAACGAAGCGAGCGCTACTATCGTCGGAAAACTCGCCGTGCACGACAAACCCGGAGCTTCCGACGAACTCGGCGGCCACTAGCCCCCATCCCCCGAAAATCCACCATTCTTCTCGTTTCATCATGAAAACTGTCCTCAGCTTCACCGACGGCTCCCGCTACGCAGCAAGCGTCTACGACCATGCCCTTTGGGCTGCCCAGCAGATCAAAACCCAGCTCCGCGTCGTCCACACCCTGAACCCGCATCGCGAAAAAGCCGCCCTCGCGGACTTCTCCGGCAAAATCGGACCTGAAGCCTACGACAGCCTCATGAACGACCTCGTCGACTTCGACCGGGAACGCGCCCGCATCTCCCAAGTCAGAGGCGAAGCCATCCTCGCCGAAGCCCTTCGACACATTAACGAAGCAGGTCTCCAGAACGTGGATACCGAATTACGCCACGGACTATTCGTCGACGTCCTCGAAGACATCCAAGACAACGTGGACCTCATCGTCATCGGCAAGCGCGGACAAAACCACGCCATCGCCATGAAGCACCTCGGCACAAACATCGAACGCACCCTCCGCGTCGCCAAGTGCCCCGTCCTCGTCTCCTCCCGCGCCTTCAAGCCCATCAAGCGCTGCCTGCTCGCCTTCGACGGCGGGCCAAGCTCCCAGAAAGCCCTCGCCTTCATCGCCACTCACTCCCTTTTCGATGGCGTCGAAATCGACATCCTCCGCGTCGGACGCGACGACGATCGCAACCGAAACGAAGTTCAGGATGCAGCCAAGACGCTTACGCAAGCTGGCTTCACCGCCAGCGCCCGCATCCTCGAAGGCGAGCCGGCGAAAGTGATCACTAGCGAAGTCGAAAACACCGGCTACGACCTCCTAGCCATGGGAGCCTACGGCCACTCCCGCGCCAAGCGCCTCCTCATCGGAAGCACCACCGCCACGCTGGCCCGAGACTGCCACGTGCCCATCCTCATGTTCCGCTAAGCCTCGAGGCCGGTCTCAAGGCCTAACCACCGCCTCATTCTCGCCCGGAAAATCCTCCGGTAGCTTCTGCGTCACCTCGCCCGTCGCAGCCCATTCAACTCCGCGATTCAAGGTAGCCACGAAGCCCGAACAACGCACCGCCTCGGGCGCCTCCGTCACGTCGAAATGCACATGGCCCAGCGTCGTGTGAAACACACGACCCGCGCCATACTCTATCGTCATTAGCATCGGCTCGTTCTCGCCGGTTCCCTTATCGCGATCCCTTTCCGCCCGCGCCGTCGCCAGCACCGTCAAGCCTTTCGCAGGCCCGCGCAATTGACTGTACAACTCGTCCGTCGCGTGCAGCCACTCGCTCGGCAGTCCCCGCATCACCGGATGCTCAGGAGACCGCGTCGTCACTAGAAATTCATAGGGAGCCGGATGCATCGCCTCGCCAGGACCATCGTCAAGAGCCATCGCACCATCCCGCCAGCGCACCATCGGGCCACACTTCTCGTCGCGTCCAGCCCAGCCCCCAACGCCTATCATCTCATTGTACTCCGGCCAATCCGGGAAAGCGTTGTCCGTATCATGATAGACCACCAAGCCACCTCCACCGCGCATGTATTCAACAAAACTGGCCTTCACCGCCTCCGGCCAACTATCGCCCTCGTAGACCAAAACCACCGCCGCATAGTCGCTCCAACGCGGAGAGAATCCCTCAAAACTCTCGCCAGCCGCCGGCGTCACCAACGTATCCACCTCGAAAATACTGGCCGATTCCATCGCCTCCCTCAAAGCCGGACTACTCACCCGCCAATTGTGCCAAGGCCCAGACTGTCCCGTCAGGAGCAGTATTTTCAGTTTGTCAGAATTCGCTTCAGTCGCATTTGCCATTGGATTTTTCAGAGGGGTTACAAAACCCCGACTATCCGATTTTCAGCCGCCGCTGCCAATCCCTTTGTTTCCTCGCAAAACGCACTCACTATTGAGCGACTTCAAGCCTCCCAAAAAACAATTCGCTTCCTATTCTCCAAAAAAAACGCTCGTACCCCTCCTCCCAGGCGAAATACTCCCTCGCCAACAATCAAAACCGAAACGAGCGCTCCCTCCCTTGCGACTCGACCTTCAGACAAAACTAGTTTCCAAACCCTTAACATGTCAGACCAAAAACCTCTCGTCGGAATCATCATGGGCAGCAACTCCGACTGGCCCACCATCTCCCAAGCAGCCGAAATGCTCGAGTCCTTCGGCGTCCCCTACGAAGCCGAGGTCGTCTCCGCCCACCGCACCCCGGACAAGATGTACGACTACGCCAAGTCCGCCAGGTCCCGAGGCCTCAAGTGCATCATCGCAGGAGCCGGCGGAGCCGCCCACCTTCCCGGCATGGTCTCGGCCCTCACCACCCTTCCAGTCCTCGGAATCCCCGTCGAATCCAAAGCCCTCAAAGGCATGGACTCGCTCCTCTCCATCGTCCAAATGCCAGGCGGCATCCCCACCGCCACCTTCGCCATCGGATCCGCCGGAGCGAAAAACGCCGCCCTCTACGCCGTCGCCATCCTCGCCCTAAACGACGAATCCCTGTCAGAAAAGCTCGACCAATTCCGCGCCGACCAAAAAGCCAAAGTAGACGCCATGGACCTCCCCAAAACGTCCAATTTCTAGGCCCCAATTCATACTTCATCCCTCATAATTCATACTTTCCCATGATCGCTCCCGGATCCACCCTCGGCATACTCGGAGGCGGCCAACTCGGCCGCATGACCGGACAAGCAGCCCGCTCCCTCGGCTACGACTTCGTCGTCTTCGAGCCCCAAGACCACTGTCCCGCCGGACACATCGCCGGACTCGAAATCAACGCCAAATACTCCGACCGCGCCGCCCTCGAGCTCCTCGCCAACTCCTCAGACGTCGTCACCTACGAATTCGAAAACGTCCCCGTCGAAGCCACCCACGCCCTCGAGAAACGCGTCACCCTCCACCCGCGACCGGAAATCCTCCACATCTGCCAAAACCGCGAGCGAGAGAAAAACTTCCTCCGCGACAACGACATCCCCTGCGCCCCCTTCGCCATCGTCGACTCCCTCTCCGATCTCGAAAACGCCCTCGCCACTATCGGCACCCCGTCCGTCCTCAAAACCGCCGCCTTCGGCTACGACGGAAAAGGCCAACTCAAAATCAGTCAGGAAAATCCGGATACAGCCGCCGTCTGGGAACAGTTCGGCAAACACCGCGCCGTGCTCGAAGGCTGGATGGACTTCTCCATGGAAATCTCCGTCCTCGTAGCCGCCAACGAACAAGGCGAAATCTCCACCTTCCCCGTAGCCGAAAACATCCACACCAACCACATCCTCGACTATTCCATCGTCCCCGCCCGCATCTCCGAAGACCTCCAACGCGCCGCCGAAGCCCTCGCCAAGGACATCGCCCGCAAGCTCGGGCTCGTCGGCCTGCTCGGCGTCGAACTCTTCGTCCTGCGCGACGGTACCCTCGCCGTCAACGAGCTCGCCCCCCGCCCCCACAACTCCGGCCACTACACCCTCGACGCCTGCGTCACCTCCCAATTCGAGCAATTCGTCCGCGCCGTCTGCGGCCTCCCCCTCGGCTCCACCAAACTCCTCTCCCCCGTCACCATGGTCAACATCCTCGGCGATGCCTGGATCGGCCGCGACCCCGACTTCGCCGAACTCCTCAAGCACCCCGAAGCCAAGCTCCACCTCTACGGCAAAGCCCAAGCCCGCCCCGGCCGCAAAATGGGACACTTCACCGTCCTCGCCGACACCGCCGACGCCTCCTACCAGCTCGCCCAAGACCTAAAAACAAAGTTGTAGGGCTGGCGCCCTGGCGGTCGTAGCTCGCAGAGCGAAGTCTGCTCGCGCCACGCCGCGTAACCAAAACACCACAACCCACCCAACCGCCCCCAAAGCTTGACAAATATTCCTACAAATGTAGTCTAACCCCATGCCCCTGAAACGCCTTCTCCAATTCACCACTCACTACTTACTCCTCACCACTTCCCTCTCCGCCGCCCCAAACTTCATCCCGCCCAGCAACCTCAAATGCGTCGCCGCCCTCGGCAACACCGACCACCTCGCCCCCGCACTCCGTACCCTTCTTCTCGATACAGCCGACTACGCTCCCATCCCCGAGCCCGGCCCCCTTGACTGGCTCTCCTCCCACGAAGAGCCCGGCCAAACATTCCCCCAATTCTACGCCTCCAACTTCAACACCCCCACCGAAGACTACCCAAACCTCTACCTCCAGCCCATCGGACCCTCCAACCTATCACCTGCCGATACCGAACTCCTATCCACCTACTGTACCGCCTTTTTCAATACACCCGTAAAAACTCTCCCAACTCTCCTCGTCGACCCCAACCAAGTCCGCAGCCGCGTCAACCAATACACCGCCAAGCCCCAACTCCACGCCGCCGACATTCTAGAAGTCCTCAAGCAAAACCGCCCCGACGACGCCTACGCCGTCATCGCCTACACTCTCACCGATCTCTACCCGCACGAAACCTGGAACTTCGTCTTCGGCCTCGCCAACCTCCGCCAAAGCGTCGGCGTCTTCAGCTTCGCCCGCTACGGCGACCCCCAAACCGACCCCGTCCTCTTCCGCCAGCGCGCCCTCAAAGTCATGAGCCACGAGATCGGCCACATGTACGGACTCCAGCACTGCATCTACTACCACTGCCTCATGAACGGCTCCAACACCCTCGACGAAACAGATAAAGCCCCCATGCACCTCTGCCCCGTCTGCCTCCGCAAGCTCCACTCCGCCACCCAATTCGATCCCCTCACCCGCTACGCCCAGCTCAACAAATTCTACCAAACCCAATCGCTCCCCCAAGCCGCCACCTTCACTCAAAAACGCCTCACTCTTCTTCTTAACTCAACCCTCGAACCCTAATCACCCCACAACCCATCTGTGCTCATCTGAGCAATCTGTGGGCAAAAAACACAACCAACTCCCCAAAAAACAATTCGAGCAAATTCGCGCGATTCGTGGGCAAAAAAACTTCACCCTTTTCACCAACCAAAACCCACTCCACTCTCCGCCTCTAAAAATCACCACTCACTACTCACTACTCACCACTCCTCTCCCTTGCCATTTCCTCTCGCGCCAGCCACCGACACCCAAGATCCCGACGAACTCCTCGAGCGCTTCCTCGACTACACCGCCGCAAAAGGCATCGAGCTCTACCCCGCCCAAGAGGAAGCCATCCTCGAGATCTTCGCCGGCAAGCACCTCATCCTCAATACCCCCACCGGCTCCGGCAAATCCCTCGTCGCCGCCGCCATGCACTACTACTCCGCCTCCCTCGGCCGACGCTCCGTCTACACCTGCCCTATCAAGGCCCTCGTCAACGAGAAATTCCTCGCCCTCTGCCGCGACTTCGGACCGGAAAACGTGGGCATGATGACCGGCGACGCCTCCGTCAACCGCGACGCCCCCATCCTCTGCTGCACCGCCGAAATCCTCTCCAACATCGCCCTGCGCGACGGACCCAAAGCCCGCGTCCACGACGTCATCATGGACGAGTTCCACTATTACTCCGACTACGAGCGCGGTGTAGCCTGGCAAGTCCCCCTCCTCACCCTCCCGCACTGCAAGTTCCTCCTCATCTCCGCCACCCTCGGCGATACCGCCTTTTTCTCCCGCAGCCTCGAAGACCTCACCGGCGTCGAATGCGTCACCGTATCCAGTAAACAACGACCCGTTCCCCTCGAATTCACCTACCTCGAAGATCCTCTCGTCGAAGCCCTCGAAAAGCTAGGCGAACAAAACCGGCTCCCCGTCTACATCGTACACTTCACCCAGAGAAACGCCTCCGACACCGCCCAAAACCTCATCAGCCTAAACGCCTGTACCAAAGAGGAAAAATCCGTACTCAAAAAAGAACTACAAGACGTCGCCTTCACCTCCCCATTCGGCAAGGAAATCAAGAAATACCTGCTCGCCGGCATCGGCCTCCACCACGCAGGACTCCTCCCCAAGTACCGCGTCCTCGTCGAAAAGTTCGCCCAAAAAGGACTGCTCAAATTCATCTGCGGCACCGATACCCTCGGCGTCGGCGTCAACGTCCCCATCCGCACCGTCCTCTTCACCCAGCTCTGCAAATACGGCGGACGCAAGACCTCCATCCTCTCCGCCCGCGACTTCCACCAAATCTCCGGTCGCGCCGGCCGAAAAGGGTATGACGATCACGGATACGTCGTCGCCCTCGCCCCCGAACACGTCATCGAAAACAAACGCGCCGAAGCCCGCGCCGGTGACGACGCCAAAAAGAAAAAGAAGCTCGTTAAGAAAAAACCGCCCGCCCGTGGCTACGTCCAATGGGACGAGGAAACCTACACCAAACTCCAAGCCGCCCCCGCCGAGCCGCTCGAATCCCGCTTCCAAGTCTCCCACGGCATGTTGCTCAACGTGCTCTCCCGCCAAGGCGACGGCTGCCGTGCCATGCGCGACCTCATCGACGACTCCCACAACCTCCCAGGCACCAAGCCCAAACTCCGCCGCAAAGCCTTCCAACTCTTCCGCGCCCTCGTCGAACGCCAGATCATCGAGATCGCCCCACCGGGCTCCACCGGCCAAAAACTCACCGTCAACGTCGAACTCCAAGACGACTTCTCCCTCAACCAAACCCTCTCCCTCTACTGCATCGACACCCTCGAGCTGCTCGACATCAACGACCCTGAGTACGCCCTCAAGCTCCTCTCCCTCGCCGAAGCCATCCTCGAAAACCCCGACGCCATTCTGCGCAAGCAGCTCGACAAGCTCAAGACCGACACCATGGCCGAGCTCAAAGCCGCCGGCGTCGAATACGAAGAACGTATCGAAAAACTGGAGGCGCTCGAATACCCCAAGCCGGAAGCCGAGTTCATCTACGAAACCTTCAACGAATTCTCCAACAAACACCCCTGGGTCGGCTCCGAAAACATCAAGCCCAAGTCCATCGCCCGCGAGATGTACGAGCGCTACTCCAGCTTCTCCGACTACATCAAGCTCTACGGCCTCGAACGCGCCGAAGGCCTCGTCCTCCGCCACATCACAAACGTCTACCGCGTCCTCGAAAACACCATCCCCGCCGGCTTCCGCGACGAGCAAACCGACGAAATGGTCATCTACTTCGAGCACCTTCTCCGCCACGTCGACTCCAGCCTCATCGACGAATGGGAACTCATGCGCAACCCCGACTACGTCGCCGCCTCGACAGACAACGCCGACTCCCTACCCGACACCGAACGCGCCCGCGACATCACGCACGACAAAGCCAACTTCACCAAACTCATCCGCAACGAGCTCTTCCAGATCATCAGCATGCTCGCCGCCGGCCGCTACCACGACCTCAACGAGACCTACGACCTGTCCCAAATTTTCAAGGACACCCACGACGACACCCCCAAGTGGATGGACGTCGAGCTCGAGAACCGCATGGAATCCTTTTACGAAACCAGATCCTGGATACGTTTAGATCCAGCCGCCCGCAACAAAGAGCACACCCACATCACCGAATCCGACGACCGCCAAATCTGGACCGTCGAGCAAATGATCATCGACTCCGACGACCAAAACGACTGGTCCCTAATTATCGCGGTCGATCTCCCCGCCTCCAAAGAACTCGCCAAACCCACCTTCCAGATCCTCTCCCTAGCCCCCGTCGAATAGCGCCACAAAAATACAATCCAATTCCATAGCGCGGTGCTCTAGCCCGCGTCAGAGCTAAAAATTAGCGTTCATTTGCGTCCATTCGCGGTTAAGAAAAACACACCCCACCACCTACCCCATTTCACTTTTCATCCTTCACACTTTCCCCAAATGCTCCTAGCTCTCACCTATACCACCGACGAAGAATTCGAGGACGACTACGTCCAAGCCCTCATCGAGGAAGCCGCGGAGCTCTCCGCCGAACACACCTGGTGGCACCAGCCCCTCGCCCTCGCGCCTGACGTCAAAAACCCAAATCTCCTCACCGGCACCACCAAGCTCCTCCACCGCTACATCACCGCGGCCGACGGCACCACTCGCAAGATCGACTACCGCGACGACGTCCTTATGAGTTCCGTCGACACCCTCGTCCTCCTCGAGATGCTCACCCTCCTCAGCAAAGAGCACGAATTCACCTGGCACGTCGCCCTCCCGGCCGAACCGCGTCCAAAGCCCGCCGGCCGCATCGTCGACGGCGAGATCGACCCCAAGCTCTTCGAGCTCATCATGCCCGAAGTCGAAGCCAACGAAATCACCGAAGCCGAACTCGAAGACCAATCCCTCCACCAAAAGATCCGAGATAAATATTTCCAGAAATAGACCGAACCATCCACCCGTGGAGCTCGAACACGGCGAGGTAAAGAAACAGCAAGTATTCCCCTATCGAATACACAAGCCCACCTCCTTTGAACAAGCGATTTCCGAGACACCCGATTTTCTCTGGCGGGAAGCCAGGCCGACGAAGCTAAAGAAGCCCCTTTCATATCAGATTCTATCCTTTTCAGATAAAGATTAGGATAAATCCCCTTACTAGTAGGCATTTCAGAAAATAATACCACTGGGGATGCTACTTACCCACATAAGCACGCCTCATAGCAAGCGAACGGCATATACTCAAATTGAGGAAAGCTCCTCAAGGGTTCCTTAAGGCGCTCCGTCCCTAGCGGTCCTACTGCTAACCCTACTCCCGAACCAGAGAGTAGGGCTAATCCTCAACCTCGGAAAAAAACAATGCTTGAATCGCTTCCCTCACCGCTGACCGCCTTCGCCATTTGGCTGGGCTTTGGCCTGCTAAAAACCGCTATGGATATTATCAAGAAAACCCCATTCTCCTTCTTCGATTTCACGCATAGCCTCGCCTTTGGACCCATCGCTCTGGTCAACGAAATCATCCAGTCCTTCGCCAGCGACGAAGCCCTGGAAAGCGAAGCCAAGGAAATCGAAGTCGAGCCGGCCCTCGAAATCCCTAGTCGAGCCACACCTCAGACGGAATTCGACTTAAGCCCACGCTACCGACTCTCCGACTCTCGCCAATTCAGCTACCAGGACGCAGAGGAGTCCGAGAAAAAGAACAGCGAAGAACTCGAGCCCACCTTGGTCTAGAGTCCGAAAACCAAGCTTTCAAAATACGCGGCGTGGCGCAGTTCAACCGCCGTCACGCCGCGTTTCGACTCCCTTTGAAAACCGCTTTACCCATAAGCTCTTCGCACCTACAACCTAATAAATCCATCCCAACAGCCGCCCCAACAAACACTCCACCACCAATCTTGTGGCACGCTCCCTAACGCCCCCAGTCGCAATAGTCCAAAAATCCCTTACCCTCTTCGCGCCTCGCATTGTCGTAGCCCTCATTATTTCACTCCTCACCACTCACTACTCACTACTTGTCGCTGAAAGCGACACCCACGGCGCCCTTTCCCACGAATACCTCTTCGCCCCCAACAAAACATTCCCCTACTTCGAGTCCGTCTCCCAGCTCGACGCCACCTCGCCCGCCACCTACTCCCCGCAAAACGCCGCCATGCTCGCCCAGTGCAGCATGCTCATCTACGTCAAGGAGCCCGACTTCATCGAAGAAAAGCTCACCTCAGCCGGCTTCACCGATATCCAATTCTTCGATACGCTTGGCACCTACGCATTCCTCGCCGAAAGCCCCGAGCACATCGTCATCACCTTCCGCGGCACCGAGACTGGTGACCAGACCGACTATTTCACCGACGCCAAATTCCTCCACCGCGACTTCACCGAAAACGGCCGTGCCCACGCCGGTTTCCTCGACGCCCTCTCCCACGTCCAAGACGCGCTTCAAACTTCCCTCGCCTCCCGCCTCGAAGCCGCTCCCAATAAAACCGTTTGGCTCGCCGGCCACAGCCTCGGAGCCGCTCTCGCCACCCTCTTCGGTATCCAAAATTTCGATTCAGTCGACGCCATCTACACCATCGGCAGCCCTCGTTCCGTAAACAAAAGCCTCGCCGAACACTGGCACGAAAGCCTCCCCATCTTCCGCGTCGTCAACAACAACGACATCATCACCCGCCTCCCCGGTCCCCCATTCTACCAGCACATCGGCCCCACCTATTTTCTAGCAGCCGACGGACAGCTCATCACCGACCCGCCCAAACCCCGCGTCTGGCGCGAACGCCTCAAAGGCCACGGAAAACTGACCAAACGCCTCTTCGAAGAGCACTGGTCCGAGAAAGACTTCACCGCCATCCCTTCCGACTACTTCGTAGACCACTCCACCCGCCTCTACACTGAACACCTCATCGCCCTCGCGCAAAAGTAAGTCTCGAGCCGAGTCCATTTCAAACATTGCCCCACCCGTTCATCTTCCATTAGCATCCACCGATGCTACCCAATCCCGACTCCCAACCCCGCTCCATGAACAGAGCCTACTGGGATGGCGTATCCAAAAACTACCGCGGCGAAGTCCTCAGCGTCTACCACCACGACCACCTTCACCTCGTCCAAAATCGAATCGCGTCCGCGGGAAAATCTCAACCCGCCGCCCGTGCCGCCGACCTAGGATGCGGCGTCGGACACTTCACTCCCGCTCTCGCCAAGGCCTTCGCCCATGTGGATGCCTGCGACCTTTCTTCAAACGGCGTCGACGCCACCCGCCAAATCTGCTCGCCCTTCCCAAATGTCACCGTCCACCAGCTCGACCTCGCCACCGATCTCGTCCCCTTCGAGCCCGTCGACTTCGCCCTCTGCGTCAATGTACTCATAATGCCCTCTCTCGACGAGCGTCTCCGCGCTTGGAGAGCCGTCACCAACCAAGTGGCCAGCGGCGGTACCCTCCTTCTCGTCGTCCCCTCCCTAGAATCCGTACAAATGGAACTCTTCCGCGCCGTCGACGCCCATATCGAAGACGGCCAAAGCTGCGCCGAGGCCCAGCATCACGGTCATACCCAGTCCGCCACCATTAAAGAACTCCAGCAAGGCGTCCACCAGCTGGACGGACTTCCCACCAAACACTACCTTCGAGCCGAACTCGAAGACATGCTCCCCGCCCACGAATTCGACATTCAAGAGCTTCTCAAAATCGACTACCCAGCCGAGCCCCAAGCCTCACTCGCCCCGTCCTGGGATTGGCTCGCACTCGCAAAACGCCGCTAAAACCAAGCTCTACATGCCAACCCTCGTCTTGAATCCAAAACGCATATCCTATTTACGGATACACTAAAAAAACGCCTTCAACCAAGCGAGGCGCGTAAAGCGACGCGACAACGCTGTCCGATTCCACTCCCCGTCATCCCTCCTCAAATCCGGCAATCGCTCGGTAAAGAAGAAGTATAGAATCAGCTTCGTATCTTCAAATTCAGCGCCAAACTGCAAAAGCTCCGCTCTCAGCTTCGACTCCTCCTGAGCTCCCCGAGGCATCATTCGAGGAAGCACCTCGACAACCACCGCCGGTCGAACACCGACCTTAGACTTCAGGCTGATCAAAATTGCTCGCGATACCTTTGCATGCCGCTCGAAAACCGGTTCGCAACGCGCCGGCACAAAGGTGCCAAAAGAGGCATTGATTCCATCCCCGGTCCTGCCGCACAGCCAAAACTCGCCGAGATCATCCACCAACGCGAAGTACCCAGTCTCTGAGCACACATGACTATCTCCCTCATTTGACCTAGCGAGAAAAAGCTCCCCAATTCTATCCTCCAATCTGAGAGATGTCGTTCCTGCGGAGGCCAAGTGAGGCGATACAATCTTCTTTTCAACTCCCGGCAGAAATGTCCCGAGATATAAATACCCATTTTCGGATTTAAGGTTCTCACTATCCAATCGCACCACCGCAGCTACCGGAACCGAAGAAGTTCCAAAAACCGAATACACCTTTGCCAACGGAAAAAAGCGGCGAACCCCCGAAACAAGCTCGCGAGCCCTACCGCTCACCTCAGGCACAAAAACACGCTCAACCCCCAAGCACCGAATCGATCGTTTCTCACAGTAGTCAAAAATCGCCTCCCAATCACGGACGCTCAAGGTCAACCGCGAAACCTCCAAATCCTCGATAGCCGAAATCATTCGCTAAATCCGCTTCGAAAGCACCGCACCAAATCCTGTTTCGAGCACCACACTAGAAACCCCCAAAGCGGGATAAATAAGCGTCATCAAAGCATCTCCATTGAAGTCCACCCTTGACGGCTCAATACGCAACCCACTTCGACAAGCGTCCAACAAAGCTGAAAAATCATCAGGGCCAAACCGAACTCCCTCCGCATCACCTCTAAAAAAAGTCACCCCGGATCTCATTCGCCCAAGGCTGGGCTTTAAAGGCTGTATCAGCTTAACCTCTACAGCCAGTCGAAGCAGCGGACTTTTTAACTCAAGTACCTCACATCCGGAGCCATGCAACTTTTTCAAACGAGAGGAAACCGCATTCGACGCCACTGCATAATTCGGCTCAAAAGAAGATACCCCCACCGCGTACGTCTTCGATTCTTCCAGGACCGCAACCTCCGCGCCGATTTTCATCAAGGCATAGCTCGCCGCCACCATTGCCAATCCTCTCGGCAGCCAAAGGAGCACACGATCGTTCACGCCAATCCCAGACATCCGAAAACGGTGCCCCCAAGCCTCAATCTCTTGCATCAAATCGCTAAAACTGAGCGAGAGGTATTTTGACTCCCGCCCTCGACCTCGCGGGTCCCGCAGGTAGAGCGCAGTTTCTCCGAAACTGGATTCTACCACTCCACAAAAAGCGTCTAGAAAATCCGGTTTGCTATCACTGCAAACGCAGACCTCCTCAGTAGTCTTTCCCTTTGGCCAATCCCCTATTTGAGCTGATATATTTCCTTCGAAACGAGTCCTCATAGGCAGCTGCATTTTATTCGTATTTCCCAGGCACTCAGATGCGCAATCGCCGCGCTTTATTCCCCTCAATGTCCGTTTGACTGAACTCCTCGATAAATGCGCCAAGAATTTTCGGAATAAATACCCATCCCCAAGCGCTCTCAGAACCATGCGCTCAACCAACATAGTCGCCATCCGCGTGGCCGTCATCAGTAGCAGCCTAGTTCTCGCCGGTTGCAGCACCGTCCCCGCCTACCAGCAACAACACCTCTCCAAGCCCGGCATGACCTTCTCCGACTCGCTCGTAGAGACAACTCAAGCCAGCCTCACATCCCAAATGGAACCTGGCGCCGAAACCTCCGGCGGCGCCCAAGCCTCCGGCTGCTCCGCCTGCAGATAGCCCACTACAACCACATCTTTTTCTGAATCTTCGCGCCTCTTCGTGGGAAAAAAAATCTCATAACACACAACCCTCTCTACGCTTAGTCCACCCCCCTCAACCCAATCACTTGTGACTTCCGTGGTTAAAAACCTACCCCATTTTCCCATCCTCTCATCGCTGCGCATCTCAATTATCGCCGCGCTCAGCTTCACCCTTCCCATCTCACTTTTCACTCTTCTATTCACCCCCGTCACCCACGCCGTCGACACCCTCGAAACCTCCCTCGAACACCTCTCCTCCGACCCTTTCTCCATCTCCCTCCTCACCGTCCGCGCCACCGATCAGCACGGTCCCTGGGAAACCAAAACCACTCTTTCCCGCAGCGACTACGCCCTCGACTTCCGCGCCGCATCCTTCGACTTCCTCGGCGAAGACGCTCAACTCCGCGAAAAAACCCATTCTCTAAACCTCACCGCCTCCCGCCAAATCCACGACGCCCTCACCCTCGACCTCGGCGTCGGCTACCGCGACGGCTTCCCCAACTACCGCTCCGTCTGGCTCGACACCTACTTCGACCAACACTTCGCCCCCCTCTCCGGCGTCCCCGGGCACGAACTCTACGAAAACTTCCAAGCCTCCGCCGCCAGCCTCAGCAGCTCCCTCCGCTGGGAATACCTTCCCGCCAACGCAACCGCCAGCGTCTCCATCTCCCGAATACAAGATAACGTCTCCCCAGGCTACGAAATCGACTTCGACGGCATTCGACGCAGCGAACTCGTCCTCGCCACCACCTCCATAAGCCTCATCACCGAAAACGTCCTCACCCCGCGACTCCGCTCCCGCCTCGCCCTCACTGTCACCGAAACCTCCGCCCGCGACACTCGCTACGCCGCTGAGCTCGCCCTCAACGCCGTCCTCGGCGACCGCTTCATCTGGCGAAACAAATTAGGAGCCACCACCGAAGACCCACAATTCGATGCCCACTATCTGGATACAACCCTCGAATACCAAGCCACCGACACCCTCGCCCTCTATCTAAACGCCCGCCGCTACTCCGACACCGGCGAAATCGAAAACGCCCTGCTCTTCACCACCGCCGCCCCCGGCCTCCACAACGACTCCCTCGGCCTCGGCCTCCGCTACACCACAGAAAACTGGTCCGCCCGCCTTTCCGCCACCCATTCCCAATCCGACTACGCCGACACCAACAAGGACGTCGACTTCTTCCAACACCTCTACGCCGACACCAACTGGCTCACCCTCCAACTCGCCCTCGCCACAACCTTCTAGAGCCATGCCCCACCACCAACAATCTCAACTTCCTTTCGTGCCTCTTTGTGCATCTTCGTGGCCAAAAAAACCTTACCCAACTCTCTTTCTCCTTCTCACCCTTCTCCTCTCGCTCTTCACCCTATCCCCCTCCCTCTCGGCCCAACGCTACGTCGCTGGAGACATCGTCGAAAACTTCACCCTCACGGATCGCGCCACCGGCGAGCCCGTAAGCCTCTCCGACTTCGAAGGCAAAATCGTCTTCCTCGAATGGTTCGCCTACTGGTGCCCCTTCTGCCAAGCAGCCGCCGACCAAACAGAAAGCGGCATCGTTAGCTACTACAATTCGCGCCAAGGCAATCCAGCGGGCATCCCCGTCATCCACGTCGCACTCAACCTCCAGGCAGACGCCGAATCCTTAACTCAAGACTTTATCGACACCTATAACCTGGGCCTCGTCCTAAACGATTTCGACCGCGCCATATCCAACAAATTCCAAGCGGCCAACCAACCCATCTTCGCCATCATAAACGGCGTCGCCAACTCACCCAGTCACCAGCAATGGGAACTCCTTCACACCAGCCTCGGATACCTGCAAACCGTCCACCCCATCACCACATTCCGCGCCGCCATCGACGCTGTGCAAGCTGCACCCAACCTCGAACCACCTGCATTCACTCTCCAACCTGCTGGAACGAACCTTGCTACTGGAGAGACACTCCAACTCTCCGTTCAAGCGACTGGAGATGACCTCACGTACCAGTGGCGAAAAAACGGGAATATCATTTCTGAACAAACCTCTGCACAGCTCTCAATCCAGAACGTTACCCTGGAAGAATCAGGCTCTTACACTGTAACGATTAGCAATGAAGTTGGAGAACTCACTAGCGAGCCTGCCGTGGTCACGATAGGACTTTCACTTGCAGATTACCTAGCCAGTTCCGGACTTACGGGAAATGATGCCGAAGCATCGGCAGATCCGGATTTCGACGGTCATTCAAATGTATTCGAATATTTAGGACAATCTGACCCAAACAATTCTACATCGCAGCCCTCTCTCGTCCAAGCTTTCTATGTTGCGAACGAAGCTACCATTCTAGACCTAAGTTTCACTATAAGTCCGGACGCTCGAAATTACACGGCCGCTATCCAGATAAGTCCTCAAGCAAATTTCGAACAAGCCACTTCCACCATACCCGCTAGCGAAAACGGTTCACTCGCAGCTACCATTACTCTCCTTAACAAAGAACCTCCGCTTTTCGCTCGGTTCATTGCCAGAGAACTTCCTTAGAAGAATAACCAAACAATCAATTCTGAACTAATTTTTCAAACGGGCCTTTAGAAACAAAGCAGCCGGCATCTGATCTTCAGCAACTGTCCAACCATTTCCGTCAGGTACAAAAAACGTTTCCACAGTCACTTCCTTCCAAGAGTCCGGCTGCAAATTCTCAGAAAAGACCAGTAGCCAGTCATCGCCCTCAAGCTCGATATAAAAGGCCCCGGACGGCAACTGAGTTAAGATCATGTTCACAAAAGGATGCTCAAAGATTACATCCACCTGCAATGCATCATCGATACCGTCACCGGCAAACTCTCTATAATTGTCGGGATCGCTATTGAGAACCGTCAGAATAACACTACTTTCCCATTGTCCAACACGTCCCCTGATACTCCCCGACGTTACCTTGTACACTTCTGATGCGGCGACCACCCCCCCTCCATCCACTGTCAACAAATCGGAAAGTGGCGACCAGGTAACACTCGAATTCTCCACCGAGAGAACCGAGGCATCGTCGAGCTTTATTTCCGCCTTAAGCAGTAAGCTTGTTTCCTCGTTTAAACTCTCGGAATCAGCAGAAACAACCAGTCCCACACGCTCGTAGAGCTGACCCACGAATCCGTGCTTAACGACTGTAACAGGTGATGACAAATCGGATACACCACTCAAGCCCCCGACGCTACCGTCGTTCATTAGGTTCGCGCTATACGAACGCCCCCCCCCAACATCGAGAACCTCCGCTTCTATTACGAAATCCGCACTAGATCGATCGTTGGCAATGGAAACTCCCGACGCGAAAAATATGGCGAGGAGAAGTAAACCGGCTTTCGATTTAAAATTTAGGCCTGTATTCACGATGTTCCTAGAATCGGGCGTAAAAATAGACAGCTGGAGCCGAATCGAGTGTACGCAATCCGTTGGCTCCAAAGACTAGGATCTCTCCTCCAGTCCAAAGCTGACTTTGCCCTGCGCTGGCAGACGAATCGTCAGGCAAGGAGCGCCAGGTATCTGCAGCAAAGTTGTAAGCGGCTCCAGAATTAACAACCTGTCCGCTCAATGCTTCACCTGCTACTATCAGCATTTCGCTGCCGGTCCAAAGAGCTCCGTGGTTGAAACGTCCAGAAGGAGCGTCAACCGTATCAATAGCGGACCAAGTTCCCGTGATAGGATCGAATGCCGCTCCATCATTTAGCAAGTTGCTAGCGGATCCTGGTATTTCAGAATTCGTCCCGCCAAAAACGATCATTTTGCTTCCAGTCCAAACAGCGCTATGTCCCGTCCGGGCGGAGGGGGCTCCAGCTGTTGGAAGTGAAGTCCATGTATTGCTCGCAGGATCATATATCGCTCCCGTGCCTAGCGTTGAAAAAGCTGAATCAAGTCCACCCCAAACCAACATTTTGGAACCTGTCCAAACCGCAGTGTGACCGTGACGCGCCTCAGGAGCGTTTGTATTCGAAATCTCACTCCACGAGCCTTCTTCCCCTGGTACCAGAGGTCCAGACGGAGCCGTGTAGGAGCTACCACTACTAAGAACACCCCCTGAGTTCTTCCCACCCCAAATCAACATTTTAGATCCTGTCCAAACTGCCGTGTGCTCAGAGCGAGCAACTGGGGCTGATTCAAGAGATGTCGATAACCAACCCCCGATGGGAGGATTTGCATCCGGCACTTCAGGCGCATAGATAGCACCAGTCTGTGTTATTCCACTTTCGATGTACCCACCCCATACGATCATACGATCACCAGTCCAAACAGTAGTTTGGCGATTCCGAGCCGGCGAAACATCGCTGATTGGAAGCAGATTCCATTCAAACGTTTCTGGGTTATAAACTCCCCCTTGATTACTGAGTGCACTGCCAACGTTACCACCCCATACAATCATATCCGATCCAGTCCAAACAGAGCTATGCAAGGTACGAGAACTCGGAACATCTGAAGACACGGGCGATTGCCAAACCTTAGCTGGCACCTCGAGTACTCGCACAAACCCACCATTTAAGAGATCGCTATCTGCAGCTAAAAGAGACGCCAAAAAATTACCACCACCCGTCGATACTGCCAGCTTCTCAGCAGTCACTGCACCGGGAGCCAGCATTTCTGTTGTGATAGATCCAGCTGGAATAAGCTGACTAGCAGTCACCGATAGCTTTTCTGCGGTCACTGAAGCTGAAGCGAGTTTCGCTGAAGTCACTGAACTGGCCGCTAGCTTTTCCGACGTTACCGACCCGGCCGCTAGCATAGCTGTCGAAATCGAAGCCGTGGATACTAGCTCACTAGTTGTCACCGACAATTTTTCAGCCGTCACTGAACCGGTAGCAAGTTTCGCTGAGCTTACAGAGCTATTCTCCAGTTTTGCCGTCGTAATTGACCCATCCACAACCGAATCGCTTACGCTGAAAGCCAGTTTATCCTCAGTCACAGATCCAGCCGCGAGTTTCTCCGTCGTGATCGAGCCATCCGGAACCGAATCAGCCATTAACGCATACGCCACCGCAGCGATGCGTCGATCAGGAGCGAGCTTCTGAAATCCGCTCGTTCCCGCCTTGACCCAAATTCGCAAATACACTTCCGAATGACCTAGGACTGTCGCACTTATGCTCTGAACTCCCTCACCTGCAGAATTCTTCACATTCGGATCACCCAACATCACCGAATAAAGTCCCGAACTGACGGGCAATACAACATGCGTGCTCGGCTCTGAGCCGCTCACACTCGAGTCATCATGGCTCCAATAAGTCGCGCTTCCGTCCTCGTTCACGAACGCGAACTTGAACTGACCGTCCCCGGAAAAATTAACCCCGTCGACGATCAATCGCCCTTGGTAATTGATCATGGTCGGAACTTGCCCGAAGCCAACGGCAAGCCCGCAGAGACTCGCTAGCCCAAGTAGAAGAAATCGTAGCAAAAGTGCGTTTCTCATCAAAGTGTCTTAGCTTGATCAACCTGCGCGATTGAAAGGTCATCCGGGAAAAATGCGCTTTCGCCCGCGACCCCATCACTGAAAGTCACACGCGACTTGAGTGTCCCCGACGGGTACCAAGCCCGAGCTAGTCCGTCGTTCTTCCCATTATCCATATGCACCTCGGCAGCCAAAACTCCGTTTTCGTGCCATTGCTTAAAAACCCCATCGATCACGCCTTTGACGATGGGCGCTTCCGATTTTTTCGAGCCATCGGGATGCCAGCGCGTACGTACGCCATCAGACAAACCGTTCGCGAAAAACTCTTCCACTTCCATTTGCCCGTTGTCGTACCAACCGCGCGAAACTCCATGAGCCCGCCCTTCGACAATGCTGACTTCGAGCTTTCGGAATTCGCTGCTGTATTCCTCGATCAAGCTTCCGCTGAAGCGTTCATCGCTGCCTTTCAAGTAGAGAACATCCTCCCGTAAATCCAATTCCGCGAAGGTCAGCTCCAGCGCATCGCGCTCGGTCACTCGCGAATTCCAAACCAGCAGCGCCACCGCAATGAGCACTGCGCTCGCGGCAATCCAACCGCCCCGACTTCCCCTTGGCATCCTATTTGACATGGAGACGGAACAGTACGGGATTCGTGCCGATCGGAATGTAAACGCTGCGTACCGTCACCGAATCAGCACGATGTGAAAGCACCGGATCCTCGCCAGATTCATCGAAGGAGAAGGCTTGCTCCACCCAACTCGCTCCATCGAACGAAGTCATCCGATAGCTGCGGCCAGTGATTGTGACGAATTCCAAACGCATGATTCCATTGACCACTTCCTTGATCTCCACTGCCAATGAATCGAGTTGGTCGAAAGCGTAGGTCCCAGCGATGTATTCCGCGAGATTACTCATTCCGTCACCGTCGATATCATCGTCAGGATTCACATCACTCAGATCATCGAATCCATCGTCAAAACTGAAATCGATGACGTTCATTTCCCAGGCATCCGGAAGTCCGTCCCCATCCGAATCCACACCGAGCGTGAGGTCTAGGCGAGTGCTTCCGCCGCTCTCACCCAGCAGACGCAAGTCACCCTGCATTTCGATGGGCAAATAGCTCTGACTTCCGATTAAAACCCGAATGGTAAACGGCGAGGCCGGCATCATAGCCTTCGCTGCGTAAAGCTGCGGCGTGCGGCCCGAGTCTTGAGCCACCAGAAGGCGATAGTTCATTCCGGGAATGACCAAGGAATCAACAGGTCCGCGAATCACTTCTCCTTCGGGACCGCTAAGAATCACCGTCGCGTCCCCTGTCCCGAGCGTCTTGCCCTGCTCGTTCTTTATCACCCCATAGATCATATGGTGCGGAGCCGGAGGAAAGGCTTCGATCGATGCCAAAAGCGATAGAGACAACGCGAGAAATATGAGTTTTACGGTCTTCATCTAGTTACCTGAGTAAGAGTAAGTTTCGAGGTGGAGTTCGATGTCTTTAACCGTGTCCTTAAAGATCTGCAGTCCCTCAATCGGATCGTTTAGCAAGGTGGTCCCGGGAATCACTATCTTCCAGCGCGTGTTCCAAACAGAACGTCCAATCAAGCGGGAATTCGTAAACCCAGGGGCACTGTTGAAAACGGTGCCTTCTGGAACCGCGCGGAAAGCTTGGTGCTTTCGGAGCATAAACGGCGGTTCGGACAAGGAAGCTGCCGAGACCCAAGCGGGCTCAGTGGAATAATCCGAATCCGCCACGTTGAACGGCAACGGAATCGCCTGATCCTGTACGGACCAAGCTCGGACTGTCTCAGTGTCACCCAGTGGTGGAGAGCGCATCATGTCGGTACCAGCCGGGATCAGGTAGATGTACGGCGTAGCGCTAAGGGAATTCGGACCGTTGAAGCCGAGGTTTGGATCGCTTGGAGACAAAGCTCCTATGCCGCCAAGGATTCCACCCAACGAGCTAGGATCATCCATCCCTTGGTATCCTTTAAACGCTACACCAGATGAACGGATCTTCGTGGCGAAGGACGTCGGGCTGAAGCTGTGATCGCCAGCGGCCAAAGGCTTGCCGAAGAAATTATAGCCATCAGAGATCGTAGTGGAGAATTCGAGAACGATGCCGGGAACCGCGTACGCGTCGGGATCGCCCGACTGCATCGCATAGCGTCGCACATCAGGATCGTCCAATATGTTGTCCAATGTCGCTGACTCGAGCAGGTCTTTCCATTCTCCATCAGCTTCCGCGCCGGGGATGAGACGGAAATTCTCTTCGCGGAGTGAGAAGGTGGTCCGATAACGATCAGGATTATTGAAGCCCAGACGACTTTTCACCACGGACCAGTCGCCGCTCAGTTCCGCAAGCACGCCGGATAGACCAGGATCGCCAGCGCTCGATCCAGCGAACTGAGGCTCTCCATCTTTCACCACACCCAGCGCCCGGGCTTGTACTATTTTTTCGTACAACTCAGTGGCGGATGCGTTTCCTTCCGCGTCCAGCAAGCCGGTTTCATAGTCATAAGCTCGGGCGGCTAGATACGTGTAGCGGGCAGCCAGATCGAAGAGCGCGTTGTAGCGTTCCAGCGCCTCATCGCGGAAAGCCCGGAAAGCGAAATCGCGAGTGCGATATCCTTGGATGATCGCGGCCGCATGCTGCCGGAAAACGAGGCGCGCCTTCTGGATCCGGTCACCTTCAGCTTGGAGGGCGTACAAATCTCGCTGAGCCTGGTCCATGCGACGAATGGCCACGTCGACACTGGTGTTCTCGTTCCTGAGATCCACCATGTTCGTGTGGATTTCGTATAGCAGCTCTCGATTGGTCGCTTCGAAATCCAACTCGTTCTGAGCGTTCTCGTACGAGCTTTGGAGACGTTCGATGCCATCGTCCAGCGCTCCAACAACGGCCTCTTGAGTCGCCTGCCCAATATCGCTGGCAAGTCCCGCCGCGATGGCTGCGCCATAAGCGCTACCCTTGGCCGGAGCCCCTGCATCAGTCGATAAACCAACCACGCCTGGAATCGCCGTCGCTATTGCTCTTACCGTCTTCTCGGTTGCCGCTTCCGTCGTCTGGAAAGTCCCCTTGAGAATCGTTGCCGCTGCCCTCAGAGCGATCAAAGTTCCCATCGCCGTATTCACCTCGCTCGTAGTATCTTGGTAGCTCTCGTAGGCTGCCAAAGCTGACTCGTAGAGCGCGATCTGGTTGTCGAGCGTCACTAGCATCTGCTCGTAAGGTCCGAGTACTCCTTGGAGTTCATGGCGGGCAAGCAGCAGGTTGGAGGTCGCGGTTTGCAATCGTCCAGGACTGACCCTCCGGCCCGTCCAAGTCGGATCCTTCACCACGTTGCCTCGCTTATCCAAGACGAAATCTACGGTTTCGGAGTTGATGACCAAAGTACCACCAGTCGCATTTGTTTCGAGCAGCTCTTCATATGACGTGGCAGTGTCAAGAGCACTGATGCCATTTCTGAGGCTCATTGCGAAACTCGGGTTGAGCGGGAGCGTATAAGTGGTTTTCTCGCCCTGATCCTCGAGGACTTCTGGGAAATCAACCAGCTGCCAATGAATCAGGTCAGGCCCTTCATAACCTTGTTTGTAAGTCTTTCCTGGACCGATATCGTCCGTGTACGGTGTGCCGTAAATTTCGATCAACTCATTGGTGAATGCCTGCTCCTGAGATTCGATCGTATAGCGCTGGTCCGCAATCGAGTCTTCCTGTCGGCGTAGGAACTGAGTCGAGCCCTTGGCGCTGTCGAAGGCATTGACGGCGTTGTTCAGAGCTGCCGTAGCGCGTTCGAAAATCTGTTCGAAGTGAGTCTTTCCGGCCTCTACTTCGGTCGGAGAAATATCAAAGCTCAGAGCCCCAGAGGCCAGTCCCAGCGGGTTGATTCGGGCATCCGCGTTATCGAGCGTCTGTTGGATATCTGCCGCCTCGGAAGCGATTGCGGCGAGCTCAGGAACCGTTGTACGATCTATCTTCTGAATGCCTGCATGGTTCGGGTCTTGATCAACGGCGGGAAGCAGCGAGTTCGCGGTTACCCAATTGAAGAAGGCGCCCTGACCACCGCGAGATGCCCATTCGTCGGTACCCCAATAGCGGGTGCGTCCGGTGTTCGGATTCGCCTTGCCGTCCTTCAGCTCTGTCCAGCCGGAGCCTTCAGAGGCAGTGAACTGCTGACGATAGGTGAGATCGAGAGTTTGACCTGCGGTCCTCGCCAACGCCGATGCGGCGGAGGCAAACTTACGCTCGTCCTGATAGTCAACGCTCACCGGCGTGCCGAGCACGAGCACGGCTTCGATGCGCGGCGTCCAAGTGAAGTTCTCGTTGTTAAGCAGATTGTAGTAGCCAGTCAAAGCCGTGAGGTAGTGGCCGTAAGCGTCTCCATGTCCTTGTGGATAGGCGATAGCCGCGTCTGCGGCGCTGATGACACCATCCGTAGGAAGAGCAGCCGGATTGTTCGGATTAATCGAATAGTCCCACTCCACGTCCTTGATATTGTAATTGAGCGCGTAGATCGCTTCGCCCGAATCGATTCCCCGAGTGTAATTCCAAATCAGACGGTTATAGATTGGCGTCTTAGTCGTTCCCGGCAGAAGCGAGTCATCGCGGCCGCGAAGCAGGCTGAGCTCCTCTTCAAGCACCGAGGCAAGCTGTCCCTTGAAGGAAAAGAGCGCCGTCGCGACATCTCCATACAGGGAGATGAAATTCGAGGAGCTCTCCGTGTTGAAGGCGATGGTGGAGTTGGCTGCATCGGCAGCCGCCTCGTTGCCAAGAATCATGTAGAGATCACTCAAATAACCTGCGGCGAGCAGAAGCGCGTCGTTAGCTCCACCGTAATTGATCGCTGGCGTACCGTTAATACTCAGGTCCATGCCGCGGCGTAGAACCGTTTCGTAGATCTCAATCAGTCCGGAGTCGTTGATGTTCTCGAGGTTGAGAGCGATGTCGCCTTCCCAACGTTTTCCGGCCTGCTCAACCAAACTTACGCTGGTATTGGTCTCGTGGTTAAAGAGGTCCTTTATGCGCTGCTGGAATGGATTAATGCCGGCGAGAACGCGTTTGATCCAACCTTCGGCTAGTTGAGGTTCAGTCCATTTCGACCAGCCACCATCTTCAACGTATGCCGCATTATCTGGATCCTTGGACCGATAACGCATGATAAGCCAATTGTCGGTCAGGGTCAGAATGCTCGTACCTTCAATCGTGTGGCGGTTCTTTCCTTCCACCGCTACGATTCCAGAGGTCACAGGCGAGGCCTCAGCATTGGTGGTCGATTCAGTGCTCGCTGATTCCCCGGGAACGAGTCCGAGCGGCAGCCAGCTTATCAGATTCTCAACCTCCTGCGACCCTTCGATACGTAGATTGAAATTGGTAGAGCTTCCCGTATCCGCCGACGTGTAAAGCTCAACGGTTACGATGTTGTTGTCCGTATCGTCGTCCACAACCAAGGCATTGCTCTCGACCTCGAAAACAAGCGGAAGCGGATCAAACGCTGGAGCGGTGGCGGGCACGCTGGTCGTCGCAGTATCGGGGACTCCGGGAACGCGCAGAGCCGCTACCCGAGCGCCATTTAGATAAATGGCAGCCCCGTCATTCGCGCCCAAATCCATACTTACGAACAATCTAAGCGGGCGTTCGCTGGCGCTAAAGGTCCGGCGAAGCATCGCATTGGGCGCTAAAGTACCGTTATCCGCAGAGCCGCCGCCATCGTCGATCACGATGGATCCGGGAATCGCAACGATCGGATAGCCAGCAACATCAGTCGAAGGAGAACGGAAGCTCGTGTAGTCATTGGCTGGATTCAAGGCATCCACCACGGGATTGTTGATGAGGCTCCATTCGCTGCTGCTATCGTTGAGGATCAGCTTTCGTACGAACGAGTAGAGCTTCGGCGGCAAGCCATCCACCGGCGGCGCGTAGCGCCATTCGAAGTCGTACTCTTCAGGATGCCCGGCAAAGTCGCCCGTGTGCTGCAGCGTCAATTTTTCGTCCAAGGGATTGGCGGAATTGATCACCTTCAGCTCACCTCGATAGAGCGGCGCGTTCACCTTGAAGACTTGCAGCGAAACGGGTTCGCCAGCTGGTGTGAAATCAGTGTCCTGGCCATTGCCCACCGCGAGAACGACATAGCCTTTGCCTCCGCCACTTGCGGAAATGGCATAGGAATCCACCGCGGTATCGCTGTAGTAGACTTCCGCAGTTTCAGAAATCGATACGGGCGGACGCTGGTTCGCGCCGACGGTGGTTCCCGCTAACGCAGTCGCTATGAGAGGTTGGGTGCCAACCGCCGGAGTAAAAGGCGTACCATCGATATCGGTGGCATTTCGAGGCGTATCATTTTCATCACGTAGTGGAATGAAAGTGCCTAGCTTGCTCGGATTCTCGATGAATGTTTCCATCGTGGTAGCGAGGCCTTCGACCGCAGCGTCCCATTCGCCCTTTTCGTCAGAGCCATCGTCGACTGCAAGTCCCTTTGCGGACGCGAGGTCAGCCGCGCTCATTACATTGAGCTGAAGATACTTCTCACCCACTAGCTCGTCCATGAATAGTCCCTTGAAAATGAGGGCTCCTTGAGCTCCGACCGCCGGATCGAAATACAATCGTCCACTGAGGTGCGGCGGGAGATTCGGGAAATAAGTTTTGCCGAGGAAAATGCTCGTATTCACGCTTGCAGGAATTTCCTGCAAGGAGTCGTCGGTCGCTCCAAGATGGAAAACCTTGGCCCTTGTTGGATCGATCAATCGGGCGCTCGGCGGACGCGCCGTCATCCCATCTGTCGTGTCTAGCGCGATGGACTGCTGATAGATCAGTTCGGCGCTGGATTGGCCGCGGACGGAGGGAAGTCCAAGCTTAGCCAAGGTAAGCGTCTCGCCAACTCGCAGTTCTGGAGCGTAGTCCGGCCATTGCGGGCGGAATGTGACATCTAGCGGCTGCTCCTCTCGTTCGCCAGACGAAGTCCCAGCCACAGCGCCCGTCACTGGGTCGCCTTCGTAGTTGCCGGGAGTTCCTCGGCGAAGGTAAGGCGTGATGGTGCCTACTGGAGGTTGTTGGTTATAAGCCAGCTCTGGGTAATAGAAACCTGGTAGCGTTTGGTAGAAGTAACGCATTTTCAGAGTCGGCGTCGTTACCTCTCTGCCTTGGTGAGGTCCGCGGTAAACCCACAGGATTCCTTTGCGGTCCGTCCAGGTGAACTTTTGATAGTGGATAAACGAGGCGTCATCCGATTCGAGTTTATTGCTGACAACGACTGGATCTGGAACTCCAGCTACTTCATAGCTCGCCAAACTGCCATCTGGCAGCAGCGGCGGAGGCAGGATAGGCAGAGGCATGGGAGACTGAAGCACCTTGCCCGCCACTGCCGGATAATCGAAGTCGCCTCGTTCAACCTTGAATACTTTCATCGCTGGGCGCTGATCGGATTCGGTGTAATGAAGCAGTACGAATGGCTCCGAACTATCGTCTCGATTCAAGTCGTCGCGCAGAGCCCATGCTCGCCCATTGAGCATAAGGGCGTGCTCTTCGTTCGGGTTGAAGCCGGGCAGAGTCGGATCGTTCTGCGTGTAGATCAAACCGGTCGCCGCGAGACTTGGAAGATCATCGGAGCCCTTGTTGCTTGCTAAGACAATTGCATCCGGATCCGCTGGCCAGCTTAGGCGATACTTTTGCACAAAGGTCGGCCAATAGGTCGGAGTAATCGCAGTTGTAGTACCATTTTTCGGCGAACTCTTTCGGTACCACCAAACCTCAAGCACGTCATTGTTCGTGAGATTATTTACTCCAATAATGGCGCCCTTCGCCGCCTCATCAAATCCCACATCGAAGGGATCTTGGTAAGCGGCAACGTTATAGGCATTGCCTGAGCGTTCGTGGATGTAGCCGACGTAGACGGGATTCGCGAGGCCATAGGTGTCTGCTGGCAGACCTGTCGGTTCGATTCGAGATCCTATATCGACTTCGACAATGCCCGGGATTTCATTAAAGGGTAAAGTCGGGGCATCGAAGGTAACTTGAGCCGTGACAACAGGCGGTAGGTCGTATCCGGACGACTTGCCAGCGAAGGCTGTCTTTCCCGCGAAATCTGAATGCGAACTTGAATAGATAACCCCTTGATACGGGTGAGCGGAAAATGCCGACGACTCCACCCTCTCGTAGGCGCCACCGTTTATGCTGACGCGAATCATGCCGCCATCGAGATTGAGACTGCTCGGCGAATAGTAGCTAAAATTATGGCGATGCCTTAATTTTATTACTATTTCGCCCGTGTCTGAAACGGAGATCTCAGGACTCTTCAACGAGCTTGAACCAGCCCCGGCAATACCGCTATTTCGGTCAACTCTCCACGTTTTCGTGTCGCCAAAATATCTCCAAGGACTCGCAAGCCCGCTTCCCAAACTGTCCACCGTGTAGCCTCCGCTGCCATCTTTGAACTCATTGTCCAATAGGGTGGAACCGTCACTGGCTACTTCAACCGAGAGACTACTAACTTCCCAGTCTGGACCCTCGAAGCCATAAGACGACCAAACTGCATAGCCTAAATATATTTCAACGGACACCGTGTCACCGGCATTGAGCGTGCCGAGAGAAGCGACGCTTTGGATGAACTGTGGCTCGATGAAAGTGATCAAACCTGTGACCTCGTCTACCTCGAAATCTTCGCCTTCCACCAGGATCGCGCCAGTCTCTGGGTCCACTACTTCGACATTGGTGATATTCTCGTAACCAGTGTCCACCAATCCTTCAGAGTTGAGCGGCGAAGTGATCGATTTCGCAAGCAAGTCCGAAGGGTCTCGGAAATAAGGGTCGAGCTGAGAGTAGACCCGCTCAAACCAAATATCTTCGTCTCGGGTGTAGCGGATAAGGGCTCGATTGGTCGGGCTTTCTGACGTCAATTCACTGACAAACCGGTTTCCTGGCAGAAGCTTGGCCTGGCTGGATGAAGGATCGTCCTGGTAGACCAGTACCGGATTGTTCGCGGAGTCGAGTTCCACGGCAGTCGCAAGCGAAAGGTCGATTCCGTTCTCGGTTGTCGCCACAGCCGTCGCGCCAGCCCCCGAATCACTGACAAAGCGAACCACGGGTGTGGAGATGTAGCCGCTGCCGGCGTTCGTCACGACTACTCCGGTAACCTTGCCGTTGTTGACGACAGCGAGACCGCTGGCTCCAGATCCATCGGCTGAAGTAAATTCGACGGTCGGTGGGGTTGCGTATCCACTTCCTCCAGCGACGACATCCACGCTAACAACGCTTCCAAGTCGGCCCGCATCAGGACGCGCATAGGTCGCGTATTTCGTAGGATCCCGCGGCCATTCAAGAATGTAGCCAATGTATTGCTTTGGCCACTTTAGATCGAGTACCGACGTCTCCATCCAGTATATAAGAGCTTCGTTGCTGGTCTGCTGGCGTTTGCCCGTCGAGGCCTCGATGATCCCTATTTGAGTATCCTTCACCGCGTAAATGGCGCCTTTCGCTCCACTTGCTGTCAGATGCTCGTAGAGATAGGTTTCTCCGGTTAGGCTCAGCCCAGCTATGACCTTCGGTTCCAACTCGATGGCATCGCCGTCTCCATCCTCGATCGGCTTGTGACCCACCCTTTCACCAAGGTCGATGACTATCGTTTCAGGAGCGGTTTCCTTAACGATGTTAACGATTTCGTAGCCCTTTTGTTCGCTTGTTCCATCGCCACGAGGGTTGCCTAAATACTCGACAAATACACGACCCTCGACGTTGTAGGCGTGAATCAAATTGTTGTCATAGTAAAAAGTCTTGTAGCGTTTTTTCGCCGGGTCCGTCTCAGAAAAATCGACTACGCCAAGATCCCATTGCTCATCTGGCGTTTTAACTTCCTTGGGAACGAGCGAGTTATAAATGATGTTGATGGAGTTCACCTTACCTGCGGGAACTTCCACACGAGGACCGTTGAATCCATTTTCCGTCCAGTAGATCGTCCGTTCAGGTTTATCCGGCGAGGACGCGATGATATAAGTCTTCGTAACTGATTCGCTGCTGGCGGATTCTCGCCACTTGATCTGAATCGCCCCGGGCTGAGTGGCGTAAACCTTCTTTGCGTGCTTACTCCAATAAAACTGGGGATTGAGGCCAACGGTAACAGTTGTAGTTGTTACAACACTACCCGATGTTGAACTGGTGACCGTGACGCCATCCAAATCCGCCAAGATAGCATCTTCGGATGTAGTCGTCGTAGAGGACAAAACTCCGCCGGTCACGACGACAATCTCCGTCGTCTTGATACGAGAGTTAAGCGGTTCCGCCCGATAGTAGCCTTCCAGAGCAACCCCATCCTCGAACTTGACCGGTGGCGGAATAACACCGCCAAAGTTATAACTTGTCGAAAACAGCGCCAAGGGGCGACCGATGATCGCCGAGCGTAGCTGAACCGTATTCGGCACATTCGCCCCAATCACTGAAATAGGGTAATTCTCGGGAACTACATCCGCATTCGCCGCATCGTCTTCATAAAAAGGCGCGTGCGCTCCATACCCTTGCACTGAGAAACCTCCATACGCCGTACCTGATTGACCCTGCACGTTGTAGTGCTCCAGCAAGTCGCTACCCTCTACAGGAATTTCTACGCCCGCCGGCGTTTCAGGAGCCTCGTACCCAAATTCATTCCGGTAGCCGTTTTCGAGTCGACCCGGGGCTTGAGCCTGCAACGAAGAAACCCCTGCGAGGCCGAGGCACAATGCCACAAAGAGAAAAAGTAACGGCTGCGAGCTGGCGGTTTTCATTGAAGAAGAACGTTAGAGGACGGGTCCATGTCGGAATGCGGCAAAGATCTAGCTAGGAGATTCCAAGTGGCTGGTGACTAATGATTTTGAGAAGGCTCCAAGTCACTGGACGCGCATGATGAAGGCCAAAGCGTAATAAGGAGGACGATTTTCGTGGGCTTGGCCGGAACCTCTCTTGGGTGTATCGACATAGTGCTGGTGAGCTCCGTCGGCCGAAGAGTTCAAATTGGCGTTCCAGTTGGCATTGTCGCTTTCGGTACTCAGATCCACGCGACCATCCCCGTTCGGATGAGGAGCGCTGTTGTCTACGCTTCGGTAATGCCAGTGCTTACCATCGCCCGATCTCGTCCAAACGTCGTGATCGTGCGAAGGCATTTGAGCCGTCGTAAGAGTCACCGAGCTCGCGCCGCCAGTTGCGTTAACTCCATAACCACCCCCTGCTCCCACGATGAATCGATCGCGGAGGTTGGGAGTACCGCCGGAACCATTGCAAAGTCTCCAACCCGCAGGGATGTTGCTGGTCGAGCCTGACCACATAATGATTCCTCCAATCGGAATGGTGCCATTACCCACAAATGTGGTTGCAGTAACTGTACTGGAGAAAGAGCCGGTCGTTCCGCTGAGTCCGCCGGAAGTGGTCACGGGTCCGACAAATGAAGTTGGAGCTGAGCTTGTACCCGTAAACTGACTACCAGCGGTGGCAGTGACCTTACCGACCACCGAATCGGCGACCTTCGCTCGCTCCGCTACGAAGGAGAAAGGCGAGGATTGGAATGCGAGACGAGGCGTGATCGCAGTTCCGGAGGACGCGGGTGGGATAATCACCGTTAGCTCGAGATAGCGCTCCTTGCCACTAAACGCGTTCGCTAGGCTAGTTTGTGTCGGAGCCGGGGTTTGATTCGGAATTGGAACGCCCGATCCCAAACGAACCGAGAAATTGCCTAGGCTTACCGTGACTGTCTGCGTCTCGGCGTAAATGAGAGTGCCGGTTTCCTGCTGGTCGTAAATTCGAAACTCCATCGTGTAGTTTGACGCGGCAGCCGTGAAGTTGGGCGCGGTCCCCGAGCTGCCCAATGGATTTCCTGTCGTGCCGTCGTAAACCGTCCCTTGATAGTCGATAAACGCAGGAGCTCCTGCTACTTGCGCGTTAGCTGAGGAAGTGAACGCGGCCAAAGCCACGAAAAGGGCGGAGAGGACTGGAAGCAGTGTTTGATTCGTTTTCATGGAATTTAAATTCAAGGATTCGCAGTGGTAAGGGCGGAAACTTCAGAGACTTGCTGGATAACAAAATTGCCAGAGATACCGATTTCCTCCGAGCGGAGGCCGGAAATGATCTCAGAATAAGTACCGCCTAGAGTGGTCACTCCCCAAGTCAGGTCGGTGACGCCGGGCGGTGGCGTCGGACTGAAGGTAAGGGTGATTTTTCGGGTCACTTCGTAGGACTCCATGCCCTTTGGGAGCTTCTTCTCGTATCGCGCATCCCAATTGTCATGGTCGGGATGGTAGGTGTGAACGAAGGGATTGGTCTCCGCGTCGTATCCGAGCGTGACGGTGAACTCTATCGTGCCGCCAAATAATCCAGAGCCCGGCCAGTTACCGCCAAGCGGAAAGCTCGCGCTTGAGACTCGGGCCAGATTGCCAGCCGGTAACTCCGAAGGAGCGGTCACCCAAGCTGAAAGCACGTCCTCGTCTAGTCCTGCGTAGGCGACTCCGCCTCGCTCGCCTAGGTACAGCTGTTGAACCAATGTCGAAGGCGTTCCGGAAGGGGGTGAGTGCAAAATGAGTCGCACAGGAAAATGAGACGGAGCCGCAGCAGCTCCACCCGTAGAAATTCGCTTCGTACTAAGATGAGACTTGCCGTTGAGTGTGATCAACTTGCTCGTGGATATTACAGTGCTACTTGTCGTACTCTCTACCTCTCCCAAATAAGCTTCGCTAACGCTAGTCACCGAGAAACGGGCCTTGTCGCCTATGCTTCCCAATTCCACCAAATCTATCACCTCTACCGCCGTAACAGCCCCACCCGCTATTTGGGCGATCGCCACAGCGCCAGAGCCATTTCCATCCACTGGAGTGAAAATCACATCCGGGGCAGAAGTATAATCTTGTCCGCCATTCACGACAGTGATGTTTCCGACACTATCGACAGTCCCAGAAACTCCCGCGATCGCGGCGGCGCCCGTTCCTTCTCCACCGGTTAACTCAACAGTCGGTGTAGTCGAGTAGCCTGATCCAGTATTCGTCACCACGATTTCCGTAACCGAACCCGTGGTGACCACCGCCGTAGCGCTCGCTCCAGAGCCATCCCCAGTAATCGTTACCGTAGGGGCGGATGCATAGCCTGAACCTCCATCGGTCACAGTTATCGTGCTAACGCCTGCTGATAAAACGGCAGTCGCGCTCGCTCCCGTACCACCTCCGCCACCGAAAGATACTGTTGGAGCAGCCGTGTAACCTGTTCCGCCATTGGTTACCGTCACCGTCTTTTCAACAATATCTACGCCAATGACTTTTTCCTCTGAGACCTTAACCGTTGCCCGCGCCCCAGAACCTCCTTCGTTAAGAGGCGTGAATGTGACCTGCGGAATCCCGGTATAGCCCAGGCCAGCATCGGTAATTGAGAGGCCACCGACTCCACCGACGATTAAAGCCGTCGCAGCAGCGTCTTCCCCGCCACCGCCGGAGATTTCAATTTCGGGTGGGACCGAATAGCCGGAGCCCCCATTGGTGATGGCGATATCAGTTACGAGGCCCCCATTGATGATCGCGACGCCAGCAGCGTCCTTGCCGTCGCCCGTAAAGGTGACCACCGGAGCTGTCGTGTAACCGGAACCTCCAGATGTGATGCTTACTCCTTTCACCGCGGCCGAAAGACTCGCATCTGCCCTGGCTCCCGTTCCTCCACCGCCACTGATTGTGACTGCTGGCGCCACCGAGTAACCGCTACCAGCGTGGGTGACGATTCCTTGGTTGGAGCTGACCACAGAGTAATCCGGGCCCAAGACAAAAGTTGGACTGCCGCTCGGATGAGTGACGACGACATTGGATTCCAACAAAGCTCCGTCGTTAAGAAAAGCCCTTCCCTCAACGTCAAAGGAACTCTCAAAAACCAAGGTTTCGCTCCTCACACCTTCCGCAATCGTAACGGTACTGATAACGCTGGACGTCTCTTCCGCTCCCTCTCCGTCGGGAGTGCCAAGAGGAGCATCTGTCTCCGGACCGCTCAAGGTCTCAACGCGATTCACTGAGTTAATAATAGCCCCTCCTACCCAAACTCCTGATTTGGAACTTCCAATTGCGCTGACTGGAAGGTCCACCTGCGTGTGCAGCAGAGAATCGGTTATCCGTAACACACTTTCGTACCGTTTACCGGTAACAGCCATATCCGCCCTATTCGCATCAAAAACCACGTCCACTTCCTCGCCAGGAGCCAGCGTAATCGTCGCCGGCAGGGATTCGTAAGTAAACTGAAGATTCGCATCGAGAGACCCTCTTACGCGAAGCGAAACCGCCGCCTCAACCGAGCTCTCGCCGGGTGCAGCCTCCGAATCTAACAAAGAAAATGTCGCAGTGAGCGTCTTGTTTTTCACCGGATCAGCCACGTTCTTCACACGAATCGTTGCCGAATTGAGTTTTGAGCCGTACTCGACGCCTTCGCCATTGAGAGCACTTATCTTGAGAGGCCCATAAAAATCAGTGTAGTCGTTAACTTGCACCCAATACGCCTTTCCTCGCTCCACGCTTGTGGCATCTGGAATGACCAGTCGCCTAGGATTCGAAGCCAAGTCTCCACCATTGTAGTAAAAAACGGGCGGAGCCTGTTTGAGAACCGAGCTGTAGCTTAGAAACTCTGTGAAACTCGTGTCTTCCGAAGCCAGCATCGGAAAACCTACGAAATTCACTCCTGAGCTTTTCCACTGATAACGCGGCGCGACCGGCTTGCCCTTGAGCGGAAGCGTCATGTCAGGCGCCCCATCAGCGACGCGGACCAAATAAGCGGCGTTTGCAGTAAGAAGTGACAAAGTCGTCTCGCTCGGGAGACCACGTTTCCAGACTTTCCATTGAGAATCGGGCTGATCTGGAGCGATAGGTGAAGCGGTAAAACGAGAGGAAGACGCATCAACATTCCACTGCCAAATTTCAATCACTTCCGAGTTCCCCGAAAGCAAATCATCAATCGCGCGGTCGGAGCAATCGACCGTAAGCCAAATCGCGTTGTAACCCGCTTTGAGATCAAAATGCTCCGTTTTCCATTGAGCCGAGGCCGCAGATACGAAAATCAGACTTACCAAGACCCAACCCGCAAGAGATAGGGGACGAAAACTCGAAGAAACAGGGCTCATAACGCTAAAAGACTGACACAGGGCTTAGCCTGCTTATCGCAAAAAAGCGCAGCTGCGCACGTGTTCAGATAGCAAGTGACAGAATCACGACCTCGGGCATGAATTCGACAGGAGGAGACGATGTCGGAAAAATGGGGAAACAAAACTATCGACTTGAAAATTAACAGAGGAGAGGAAACGGCCCCCCCTATAGAGAACCGATAATTGAGCCTGCGAGATGACCGTAATAGAGGTGGGCTCAGCGGTGAAACGAACAAACGTCACATGCCACAAGACCCAATTAGTGGTCCCACAATTGTAATTAACAAGCTAAAATTCATAACAAAACCTTATAAATCTCATATATCACCCTAATTTGAGGCCAGTCGCTACCAAAAGGTGTATTGCCCTATTTCAACCCTAGGTTCGACGGTCTAGGGGCCTTCGTCGAAAGGTTCTCGAGCAGTAAATATTCGTATTCAAACACAGAATATTCTCCCATCTTTCACCGCTCATTCAGCGAAAAGCACAACAAGCGAACGACATATCTGGGCATCCTCCTAAGAAGAGACGCCCACGCCCTCGACCTGCAAGGTATCGTGAAGAAACGACCTAGTCTATCGCGCCGCTTAAGAAAACCGAACCCGTTTAACAGGCTTGACCGCCTTCAAGCGATACAAGTCCCCGCGCCGCGACCCTAGCGGCCGCACCGTTCCCACATCTCGCTGCATCGCCAGTGTATTCAGATCCAAATCACAGATCACCACCGTCTCCGCATTCGGATCCGCTTCACCGGCTATCGCGTTCACCGGAAACGCGAAGTCGCTCGGCGTAAACACCGCTGCCTGTCCATAGTTGATCAAATAGTTTTCGTAGGTCGGCAAGTTACCAACGTTCCCAGCCATCACCACATAGACATAGTTCTCCGTCGCCCGCGCCTGAGCGCAAAAACGCACGCGATTATACGCCTTCTTCTCATCCGTGCTGTACGGCACGAAAATCACTTCCGCCCCGCCAAGCGCCAACAAACGCGACGCCTCGGGAAACTCGACATCGTAGCTCAGCTGAATCGCCACCCTCGCCATCGATGTATCGAAAATCTTGAGACCATCCCCTGGAGTCATCCCCCATTCGTTAAAATCGGTCGGAGTGATATGCAGCTTCTCCTGAAAGTCGACCTGTCCATCGGGCCCGAACAGAAAGCCAACATTCTTCAAGGAGCCATCTTCATACTCCACCGGAATCGAGCCGCCCACGATATACAAGCCATTGTCCTTGGCCAAATTCGTCATCAAGCCCAAATAACGATCCTTCATCTTCGCTAGTTCGCGAATCGCCACCTTCGGCTCCAGCTCCCTCGGCATCAGACAAAAAAGCTGCGCCGTGAAAAGCTCAGGCATCACCAGAAAGTGACTATGGTAGCTACTCGCCGTGGATACGAAAAACTTCACCGTCGACTCGAATTCCTCCCAAGAGTGAATTCGACGCATCTCCCACTGGGCTGCGCAGACGCGAATACTCCGCACCGGTCGCTTAAGAGGTGCCGCCGCAATCATTCGTCGAGCCGGGTCGAAAGTCGGATTCGGCATCTCCAGATAGGTCGAGTAATTCATGCTCGCCTCGTCCGCCATGAAATCGAAGAGCACTCGCTTCACTTCATAACCCGCCCGCAAATGAGCCAGCAAAGCATAGTCCTTGAGCTTACCAGCCTCCACCTTGGAGACGAACTCCTCCGGAGTCATCCTCCCCGCAAATTCACTGTACTGAGGGATGCGACCATAAGCGACCATGCGACGAAGGTTGTACTTGCTCAGCAACTCCCTCCGCTTCTCGTAGAGCAAACTCGCAATTCGACGCCCGCGGTAGTCGGGTCGCACCGCGATATCCGCCCCATAAAGCGTATCACCACTCGGCTCGTGCGTGCTAAAGGTATAGCCACCCGTGATCTCCGAATACGTGTAGACATGCTTCTCTCCCAGATCGTCCAACTGAACGATAAGCGACGTCGCATAGCCTACCACCTTTCCATCCAGCTCAGCCAAAAACTGCCCCTCAGGAAAAGCCGTCATCTGCAGTTCGTGCAAGCGTTCGTCAAAAACCTCTTCAGGCGAATAGTCAGGATAGGCGGCCTCGTGGCAGGCCATGATTTCTGGAATATCCTCCAGCTTCCAGTTGCGAACAACAACCGAGTCTTGCTTAGCGCTCATCTAAATCTACGTATCAATAAACTCGGTACAAAAGGACACACTTTTAAAAAAAATCGAGCCGAAACCACAAATAAAGCAAGCCACAGCTCAGCTCCCCGCCCAAAATGGCGGAGGCAGCTCGTTCCGCAAGGACTTCGCTACCGTCTCGCGTAAGTGAGCCAAGGCCTCCTCCACGATGCGAGGCTTCACCTGATCCCGCCAAGCCACATGCGCCGGCTGCACAAACTCCGGCATGCCATCCACCATAAAAAGCTGCTTCGTATCGAGCAACGGATCCACCAGACGCTGCGGCATGTAAGCGCTGCCTCCATTATTCAGCAAATAGTTCAGCGTCACCGTACCGAGCTGAAACGTCATGCGAGGATGCTGAAAATCAGGAAACTGAGTCGAGTGAAACGCCGTGAACTCCTCTCCCCAATCGATAAACACGTAGTCTTCATCCAGCCCCTCCCTGTCAGGACTCGTCGATACCAACAACATCGTCTCGTCAAACAAATGCTCGACCTTGATCCCCGGGCGCACCTGAGGCGTGTAGAGCACTGCCATATCTACCGTTCCCTCGATCATTTGACGCGTTATCCGGTCGTAGCGTGCCACCTCGGCCCGAAAGGCAATCTCCGGCATGTGCTCGCCTAGCAATGGCAGCCACCTGACCAACAAGCGACTCCAAAGCCCATACTCGCCAGCCACCACCAATATGTCGCGATACCCATCCGGTACCGCAACCTGCTGCTTCGCCTCCTCCCAAACCTGCAGAAAGCTCTGGGCGTAACGCTGAAACCGCCGCCCCGCAGGAGTCAGTTTAATCCCCGTCTTGCTCCGCAAGAACACCTTCCGCCCGAGCTGCTCCTCAAGCGACTTGATCCGCAGACTCACCGCCGACTGCGAAACAAACAATCGCTCCGCCGCTCCCGCAAAGCTGTCGCACGCCACCACCTCCAAAAACGTCCTCACCACTATCGTATCCATCGCTTTTCAAAGCTTATAAATAGCTCCTTTTCAGTCAATTTTTAAATGAGAATTCTTCATCTCATCCGTGATTATTAAGCGTTTGCCTAATCCTTACTGTTTCAACTATAATCTAGCCTCACCCATCCATACGAACCTCTAGACACTGCCACCGTCCTCGACGTGGTCCTAATAATGCGCTCCTGATCGCCCCTGGACAAATTCCGCTTTCTCTACGCCCTCGCGATTCTCCGTATTGCGATTTCAATTACGACTTTGAAGCCTTCTCGCTTTCGGCTTTCGCCCCCAATATCAATTCAGACCTGCGAGGAAACATTTTCATCACGCACTGCTAGGAAGGCTTTAAATAGTCAGAAACCTCGATAAACTTTAGCTCAATGAAACTAAGACCAAAGACATACGTAATCGCGGCCCTTATCACGCTCATCGCAATCGTCATTCTCCAAAATACCGAATCCGTCGATACACGCATCCTTTTCTTCACCATTAGCATGCCACGCGCCCTCCTGCTCTTTGTCGCCGGACTCATTGGAGCCTTCGCAGGCATGTCCTTCGCAGCTTTCCTTCGTCGCGACAAAGACTCCGACAAAATCTAATTCCAATTCAACCAACACCACTATGACTAACAAAAACAACCGTCTCATTTCATACTTTGCAGCCTTCGCGCTCCTTCTCGGCTTCGTATCCACCACGCAAGCCGAAGACCAGAAAGCCGAGTTCGGCCCCTACGTCGCCCTCACCCGCGACGCCAACATCGTACGCGACGTCAAAGTCGAGGAAAACGGACGCATCTACCTCCTCCTCAACCCAGACTTCAAGGAAAAGGAAATCATCCTAAAGAACTCGACGTCGCTAAAATCCGGATACAGAAAATGGTTCAACGACGAATACGAACTCGTCTCAGCCGCCAACCAAGGCAAAGCTCCAAACGAATACACCGACTGGGTCACCACCAGCGGTAACTACGTCGAATACTACATGGAAGGAAAGCTCATCCTCCACCTAGCCAAGAAATCCGTTCTCTAGTAAGAACGATCGACATTCCTCGCGTCCGATCCGCGCCTAGATCCGGACGCCCCTCCCGCCTATCCACACATGCTCGACCTACTCGCCACATTCTTTCTCATCCTGGGACTCGAGCTCGTGCTGGGCATAGACAATATCCTAGTCATTTCCATCCTCGTCGGCCGACTTCCGGAGGAAAAGCAAGCCCGAGCGCGCCTCATCGGCCTCGCCCTCGCCCTCATCCTCCGCATCGTGATGCTGGGCTTGCTACTGGCGATCACAGGCGTCACCAAGCAAATCGTATTCGGTCTTTCCCTACGCGACCTTGTGCTGCTCGCCGGAGGAATGTTCCTCATTTGGAAAGCGATTAGAGAGATTCACCATACCGTCGAGCACATCGAAGAAAACAACCCAAACAAGCAAAAGACCAAGAGCAAGCTCTCGACCGTCGTGCGAGACATCGTCCTTCTAGATATCGTCTTCTCGCTAGACTCAGTCATCACCGCCATAGGTCTCACCCGGCACCTCGTCACGATCATCGCCGCCGTCATCGTCTCATTCATCGTCATCCTCGCCTTCGCAAAGCCGATCGGCGATTATCTCCTCGCTCGTCCTTCCCTTAAAATCCTAGCCCTTTCCTTTCTCGTCACCATCGGCGTCACCCTCTTCCTCGAAGGCATACACCAGCACGTCCCGCGCTCCTACATCTACCTCCCCATGGGCTTCGCAATAGTAGTCGAACTGCTCCAAATGCGCCTAGAACACAATAAGAAACAAAGCGGCGGGACAGCTAAATAAACTGTATCCGATTATCGATTACTCAAAGAAAAATATAAAAAGCCATGAGCCAAAAATTTTCATTCACAATCAATTCCATCAACACCGTATCCGAACTCCCCGGAGCATGGACGCCAAAGCACAGCTCCGAGCTCCTCAAAAGACTCGAGTTCGAAGGAGCCGCCGATGTCACCGAAGACCAACTACAGGAGTACGCAGTCATGGCCTTGCAGGACCTTGAGTGCCCCGAAGCCGCTCGCGCCTTGCTCGACGTAGTTCTCGGGAACAAGCTTTCAGACGGAAAAAAGCAAAACGTCTCGGAAGAGATGGAAAGCGAACGCCTTTGGGAAGAATACCCGGATCTCAGCTGCCACGAGCCCATCTTCAATGCCCAAGTCCTCCTGAACAAAGCCTTCCCCTCCGTCCCGACCCCCGAAGTCAACCTCGTGCGAGCTACCCTTAGGCCCCTTGATCAAGCAGCCGAAGCGCTGCTAAAAGAGATCGCCTCACCTAACTTGCCGGAGGCCTTCATCACACGCTGCATCGCCGCAGCGTCCTCGGAGACATCCATTCTGAATCGCCTCTTCGAGGACCAGGTCGCGGGCGGCCCCTTCCCCGAGGCCGAGCACCTTGTATGGCACATCCAGACCGAAAAAGCGCCCGCCGAAGACAAGTTCCGAGCCGGCTACGTCCTCTCGCTATTCAGCCCGATACGCTGGACCGAAAGCCTCGAAGAGGATAACGTCACCGAATGCTCTCCAGACACGAAATCTTAAAGCCCCAAAAGCTAGTTTCTCACTTGCATTATCATGGAAAAACGATTCCACAACAGCTGCAAACTCGCGCTTCAGATGACACCGAAAAGGAGGCGAGTCAGTATCACAGCATTCCCTCTTTTTCGACCTCAGAACAATGTCCAATAGCCAGCCAACCTTGATCGGTTGGAAAGAGTCTATCGACCTGCCCGAATGGGGCATTCGAGACATCACAGCCAAGACAGATACCGGAGCGCGCCGCTCCGCTATAGACGTAGAAAATATCGTCGAGCTCCCGGGCAACCGCGTCCAGTTCGAGGTCGCCGCAGACAGACGCACCGGCCAACTCAAGACCACCGTCATAGCCGACATCGAACACCAGACCCACGTCCGCTCCAGCAACGGCCAGCAGCACGAACGATACTTCGTCGCCACCACCGTTCGCGTCGGAGACGTCACCAAGCGCATCGAGCTCAGCCTCAGCAACCGCAAGCATATGCAATGCCGCATGCTACTCGGACGCCTAGCCCTCGAAAACGACTTTCTCGTAGACTGCTCCGAGAGCTTTCTGACACGCCCCAACCGAAAACCAAAAATCGGAAAACGCTAACCAACACCGCTCCACTATGGACCCACTAAAAATCGCCATTCTCTCTAGGGGCCCACGCCTCTACAGTACTACTAGACTACGGGAAGCCGCCGAAAAGCGAGGACACAAAGTCAAAGTCCTCGATACCATGAAGTTCGCCCTCTACATAGAGGCAGGACAGCCAGACCTAACCTACGGAGGCAAGGCCCTGAGCAGCTATGACGCCGTCATACCTCGTATCGGAACCTCCATTACATTCTTTGGATCATCCGTTGTGCGACAGTTCGAGCAGATGGGTACCTATTGCTTGAATACAGCCGACGCCATTCTAGCCTCTCGCGACAAGTTAGCATCCATGCAAGAGCTCTCCAGCCACAATATTGGCATAGCAGAGACCGCCTTCGTCCGCAACCCCGCCGACGTACTTAAAGCCATCCAAGCTATGGGCGGAGCTCCCGTAGTGATAAAGCTCTTACAGGGAACCCAAGGCATTGGCGTCATTCTCGCAGAGACTAACAAAGTCGCCGAAGCCATTATCGAAACCCTCAGCGCCGTTAAGCAAAACGTGCTCGTCCAGAAATTCGTATCCGAATCTAAAGGACGCGACATACGAGCCTTCGTCGTCGGCGACCGAGTCGTAGGCGCCATGCGCCGCACCGCAGCCGGACAGGAATTCCGCAGCAACGTCCACCGAGGAGGCAATACTCAAGCCGTCACCCTCGACCCCGAGTACGAACGCACCGCCGTAAAGGCAGCCCAAATTCTCAATCTGCACGTGGCCGGCGTGGACATGCTCGAAGGCAAGGACGGCCCCGTCATCATGGAAGTAAATTCCTCCCCCGGGCTCGAAGGCATCGAAGGCGCTACCGGTCTCGATATCGCCGGCGAGATCATCGAAAACCTCGAAAACCAAATTCAATTCGGCAACTTCGACGTGCGCGAGCGTCTCGCCCTTACCCGAGGCTACTCCGTCACAGAATTCACGGTCGAGCCCCACTCGGAAATCGCCGGCAAAACCATTATCGAATCCGGCCTGCGCGATCGCGACATCGTTGTTATGCGCCTCGCCCGGGGCACCGACCACATCGCCAACCCAAAAGGCACTCGAGTCATCGAGCCAGGCGACCACTTGCTCTGCTACGGCCTGAAGGCCGCCTTGCAAGGACTCCTTCCCACCTTCGCGAAAGCCAAGCGCAGAAAGAAGAAAAGCACCCTCACCAAAAAAGCCACATCTCCCACTAGCGGGGACACGCCTAGCTGATGAAAAGCAAACCCCTTAAAATCGGAGGCGTCACCGTACGTGCCGGCGAAACCAAAGACATAGGCCTAGACCTCTCCGAAACCTACACCGGCGATGCCATCCGCATGCCGGTACGAGTCATTCGCGCAAAAAAGCCCGGACCTCGCGTCTTCGTCACCGCAGCCATCCATGGCGACGAAATAAACGGCACCGGCATTATCCACGACTTCCTCTTCGGCGAAGCCTGCGACATCAAATGCGGCGCTCTCATCCTCGTACCTGTCGTCAACGTGCTTGGTTTCGAAAACAACCAACGCTACCTGCCCGACCGCCGCGACCTCAACCGATCATTCCCCGGCTCGCCAAGAGGAAGCATGGCCTCACGTATCGCTCACAAACTCATGACTGAGGTCACATCAAAGTGCGACTTCGGCATCGACCTCCACTCCGCCGCCTTCCAACGCACCAACTACCCAAACGTCCGCGCCGACCTTTCAAACCCAGCCATTCGCAAGCTCGCGTCCGCCTTCGGCTGCGCCCTGGTCATCGACGGAAAAGGTCCCCTCGGCTCCTTCCGCCGAGAATGCGCTCGCTCCGGAGTTCCCACCATCATTCTCGAGGCGGGCGAACCCTGGAAGATCGAACCGAGTGTATTGCAAATCGGAGTACAAGGCATCAAGAACGTCCTCATTCACCTCGGCATGCTCGAGGGCGAAAACACCCCGCCACCCTACCAAGCCATCATCCGCAAGACCCAATGGGTGCGTGCCACCGTCGGCGGTATCCTAAAGTTTCACATCAGCCCCGGCGAGTTCGTGACCGAAGGCCAACCCATCGCCACCAACTACAGCATCCTCGGCGCCGAACAAAACATCATCACAAGCCCCGCCTTTGGCATCGCTATCGGTATGGCAACCATGCCAGCCGTAAAGCCGGGCGAACCCGTCTGTCATATCGCCACTCTTTCCTCTACGCAAATCAAGCGCTACGAGCGGCAGCTCAACAAAGACAAAACCGATCCCTACAAACAGGCCCAAAAAGACCTCGCCACCAACGTCGACGTAGTGAACGCCGACTCATCCGAATAAACATCGAATAAATTCCCAAAACCCAACTCAGTCATGAAATCAAACATCTATAACTCCCTCGTGTTCGAAATGGCCTGCCGCCAATTCGACCGTGCCGCCGATATCCTAGATATGGATACAACGCTTCGAGAGCGAGTTAAGATGCCAAAACGCTGCCTCGCAGTATCCTGTCCAATACGCATGGACGACGGCAGCGTCATCGTCTACGAGGGCTTCCGCGTCCAGCATCACCTCTCGATGGGGCCCACCAAAGGAGGCCTCCGCTTCCACCCGAAAGTCGATCTCGGCGAAGTCGCCGCCCTCTCCATGTGGATGAGCTGGAAGTGCGCCCTCGCCGGACTTCCCTACGGCGGAGCGAAAGGCGGTATCAGCGTCGATCCCTACGCCCTCTCGCACTCGGAGCTCGAAAGACTGGCCCGCAGGTACATGCAGGAGATGATTCCCTTCGTCGGGCCAAACGTAGATATCATGGCGCCAGACGTCGGCACCAACGAACAGGTCATGGCCTGGATGATGGACACCTATTCAAGCTACGTCGGCAGCAACGCCACCGCCGTCGTCACTGGCAAACCGGTCAGCCTCGGAGGATCCGAAGGACGAAAGGAAGCCACCGGTTTCGGTGTCGCCTACTTCGCAAAATCATACCTCGAAGACTTCGGCATAAAGCCATCCAACGCGACCGCCGTAATCCAGGGTTTCGGCAATGTCGGATCGGAAGCGGCCAAAGCCCTCGTCAATTTCGGAGTCAAGGTCATCGGGATCAGCGATGTCAGCGGAGCTTATCACAACCCCAAAGGTATCGACGTCGATCAAGCCATCCGCTACGTCGCCAAAAATCGCACTCTAGAAGGCTGGAAAGGCGGCGAACGCATCTCGAACGAAGCTCTCCTCGAACTGAAGTGCGACATCCTCGCTCCCTGCGCCCTCGAGCGCGTCATAAACGAAACAAACGCCGCAAAACTCCAATGCCGCATCCTCGCAGAAGGCGCAAACGGTCCGACCACCAACCAAGCCGACGCAGTCCTCACGGAAAATGACGAAATCCACGTCATCCCCGACATCATTTGCAACAGCGGCGGCGTGATCGTCTCCTACTTCGAGTGGGTCCAAGACCTGCAAAGCACCTTTTGGACCAGAGAAGAAGTTCTCAACCGACTCTGCAAACTGCTCGACCGTTCAAAACTCGAGCTCGAAGCCCAACGCAAAAAGCTCAACTGCTCCCGACGCGAAGCCGCACTCACCCTCGGCATACACCGAGTCGCCGAAGCAAAACGCATCCGCGGCCTCTTCCCCTAACCCGACGCCAGCTCCGCTCCGCGATAATTCACCTGCGAAGGGCGTCCAAACGGGATGCCCTCAGCGTCGAACCGACGCTTCAACGCCACATGTATGTCCCAGGTCATATTCATCGCTGTCGGCAAGTCCTTGGCCCAAAGCGGCACCCGAAAGTTCACCATCGAATTCTTGAAGTCCAGAACCGGAACATCCACCAGCTCCTTGCCTTCCTCCAGCTCCTCGGGCGTGCGCAAATCTAGCAGGTCCGGATGCTTAGCAGCCTCTTCCTTAACGATCTCCACCGCCCGATCTACATCCGCCTCGAAACCTATGCTGATAAACATGAATTTCTGCGCTTTCTCGTCCCGAATCGACCAATTGATGATCGGCTCCGAATCGATCACCGAATTCGGATAAATCAACCGCTTATTCTCCAAAGCCCGAATCACCGTATGCCTCAAAGTGATGTCCTCAATCGTACCGATCTCACCGTTTATCTTGATAATGTCATCCACCCGAAACGGCTTGAACAACACAATAAAAACGCCACTCACGATATTCGAAAAAGCCTTCTGCGAAGCAAAGCCAACAATAGCCGCTAAGATACTCGCGCCCGCGAAAAAGCCGACCGCCAAGGACCTTAAAGCTGGGATGCTGTACACGATCGCCATCGCTGCCACGATCAAGATCAAAGCCTTCACCGCATTACGCAAAAACGTGATCCCCGTTCGACGCTCACTATTCAAAGCTTTCCTCAAATTGTGATCGAAAATACGCTTGGCGACCAAATAAGAAAGCATCGCTACAAACAGCACCACCGCTATATTTATCACGATTGAATAAGGAAGAGAATCTGGCAGATTTAAGTTCATTCGCTGCCTGGGAATCAGCCAGATCCGCGCCAAACAGACTCCCGGGATCAGACACCTCAAAATACCTTCAAAACGCGCAATTTCCCTCTTGGAAAACGAAAACTTACTACCTATAAACCCACGCTAATCCAGAGGGATAAGAACACTTTCACTCCATAGGATTTCGATCAAATTTACCGCAAGAGGCGCCTCGAATAGCAGACGCTCCAGAAATGAAAAACACATCCGCGCAAAAGCGATTCAAAATCGTAGCGCAACCGACCGAAACGACCTGCGGCCCCACATGCCTTCACTCAGTGTATCGATACCATGGTGACGATATTTCACTAGACGAAACCATAGCCGCCATACCGGAAAATCCAGATGGCGGCACCTACTCGGTCATGCTGGCCAACCTAGCGCTACAACGCGGATACAAGGCCACCATATACACGTACAATCTTCGAGTCTTCGACCCGACATGGAAGTCCCTCAAAAGCTCTGAACTGATAGAGAAACTACGCCTCCGCCTCGAACACATTTCAAGCAAGCGAGGCCGAGCGAACCTGACCGCCTACATCGAATTCCTCGAGCTTGGAGGAAAGCTCAAATTCGACGAGCTCACGACCAAGCTCCTTGCCAAGCTTCTCAAAAAAGGCTCGCCCGTGATCGCCGGCCTCAACTCGACTCACCTCTACCGCAACTCGCGCGTTAAGCGAACCGGCAAAGACGACGACGTTCGAGGCGAGGTCGAAGGACACTTCGTCACGATTTTCGGATACAAAAAGAAGGACGACACCATCCTCGTCGCCGACCCCTACCAAAAGAACCCCCTTTCGGACTCGCTGCATTACGCCATCGACTCCCAACGCCTCATCAACGCTATCATGCTCGGCATCGTCACCTACGACGCCAACCTGCTTCTCATAGAAAGGAAGCGATAAATGAAAACAAACCTGACCACAAACGATTCGCCATTCCGAATCGTCGTCGACTCTTTGTCGAAAACACCACAGCGATTCCAATCGCTCCCTATCATTACTTCAAGTGAGTATCTGTCCTCTGAATACGCTGAAAAAAAACGACTCAAGATCGTAAATCTCTGTTCACACCGGAAACCTCTTTCCACAAGCTACTACGTCTCACTTCTCGCTGAAGCGCGAGATCACCGCTGCCTGCCCGAAGCCAAAACACTTCACCAAATCGAAAGCAAATTGCTTACACGCGACGCTATTCGCGAACACGACGACCTCATCCAGAGCTCATTCCGACGACTGGCCGCCACTCGATTCACTCTCTCCGTCTATTTCGGAAAAAACCTCGCCAAATCCTACGACAAGCTCGCCAAACGCCTTTACTCCCTCTTCCCGTGCCCGCTCGTCCAATACCACTTTCAAAAGAAAGAAGGCAAATGGAAGCTCAGAGAAATCGCCCAGCTCGGTCTTCACCAGGTCGCTGAAGATCACCACGAGTTCATCGAAGCAGAGCTCGACGCCATGCTCCACAAACGCTGGCGGCGCGACAATCCAAGCAAGTCCTTCCGCTACGATATCGCTATCCTCGCCAACGAACAGGAAGCTAACGCGCCGTCAGACGAAGCCGCCCTCGCCAAATTCTGCAAGGCGGCCAACCAACTGGACATGCGGGCAGAAGTCATATCTCCGCGCGACCTACCCCGCCTCATGGAGTTCGACGCCCTCTTCCTCCGCGAAACGACCCGTCTCGACAACCACACCATGCGCTTCGCTCTAAAAGCCGAACGCTCCGGCATGGTCGTCATCGACGATCCGGAGTCCATTCGTCGCTGCTGCAATAAAGTTTACCTGGCGGAGCTCCTTCGTACCCATAATATACCTACGCCAAACTCAACCCTTATCACACGACGAAACCTAACTGAACTCGCTCCAGGTTTCAGTTTTCCGCTCATCGTCAAAATTCCCGACGGATCATTCTCAATTGGTGTCCATAAGGTCAAGTCCAAGGAAGAGCTCATTATCCTCAGCAAGGATCTCCTCCAAACCTCCAGCATCCTAATCGCTCAGGAGTTCGTCCCCACCGAATTCGACTGGCGCATCGGCATCATCGACGGCAAGCCACTCTACGCCTGCCGCTACTACATGAGCAAAGGACATTGGCAAATCTACAATCACGCCGTAAAAGGCGCCGACTCCACCGGCGATAGCGCTGGCGTACCCATAAATCAAGTACCGGCAGTCGTCCTAGACACCGCCCTCAAAGCCTCCACCCTCATCGGCACAGGATTCTACGGCGTCGACATAAAGCAAAGCGGCGCAACCGCACTCGTCATTGAGGTCAACGACAATCCAAGCATCGACGCCGGCGTCGAGGACGAACTCATCGGCGACGAGCTCTACCTCTCCATCATGAACACCTTCCTCAAACGCCTAGAATCCAAACGCGACCGGTAATCGCCTCATCTCTTTCCATTAAAAATGTCAAAACAACCACTTTCACTTTTCCAGGCCTTCGGAATCGAGCTCGAATATATGATCGTCGATCGCGACACCCTGCGTCCTCGCCCAATCGCCGAATCCATTCTTCTCGACGAAAACGGCGAAACCACCCAGGAAATTTCCCTCGGCTCCATTGACGTGTCCAACGAGCTCGCCACCCACGTGCTCGAATTCAAGACAGCCGGACCCACCGCCGACCTAGAACAGCTCGAACGCGACTTTGCCGCCGCCATCACCGAGATGAACGATCGCCTCGCCGTCCACAACGCCATGTTAGCGCCAACCGGTATCCACCCTTTCATGGATCCAGCCATCGAAAGTACCACCTGGAGCAAAGGAGATCGCACCATCTACGATGCCTACGACCGAATATTCGGATGCAGCAGCCACGGCTGGTTCAACCTGCAAAGCTGCCACATCAATCTCCCCTTCGCCAACGAAGAGGAATTCGCCCGACTTCACACCGCCATCATTCTCATACTGCCCTACTTGCCAGCTCTCTCAGCTAGCAGTCCATTCATCGAGGGAGAATATCGTGGATTTTTGGATACGCGGCTCGACGTCTACAAAAACAATCAGGCAAAAGTTCCCGAAATCGCAGGCGATATCGTCCCAGAAGCAATCTTCACCTACGCCGACTACCAAAGCCAAATCCTCGAAAAAACCTACGCTGCCATAAAGCCCTACGATCCGGACGGCATCCTTCAATACGAATGGCTCAACTCGCGCGGGGCCATCGCTCGCTTCGACCGAAACGCAATCGAAATCCGCGTTCTGGATACACAAGAAAATCCCAAACAGGACATCGGCATCGCCTCGCTCATCATAGCGCTATTGGAAAAGCTCTGTAGCTTGAATATCGAAAAGCTCAAACAACTAGCCCTCTCGCACACCTCAAAACAACGCAAAGCTCAGTTCCTCGCCGTCGCCAAAGATGGCTTCGAAGCAGATCTCTCCGTGCGCGACCTCGCGAATACCTTCGGCCTGAATCCAAACGAAACGACCGTTGGCGAGCTTTGGGCGAAAATCGTCGAAGCCCTGAAAGATCATCCCCGTGTCGCGAAACGAACAACAGCCCTCGGCTATATACTCCAAGAAGGCAGCCTAGCGGAACGCATGATCGCTCGCGTTGGAACTAAACCAGATCAGGAAGACTTAAAAAGCACGCTCGCTGAGCTCGCCCACTGCCTGGCGAAAAGCCAACACTTCGATCCAGCCAAAGCGCTTGTATGAGCCATCAAGCTCGCTTCCAATTCATCGTCACCGCTGAGCACGCCTCGAGATCCGTCCCACCAGAATGTGAAAACCTGCTGGACGACTTGATCGAAAAAACGGATACTCATCGCATCTTCGATCCAGGAACGAAAACGATCGCCGAAGAAATAGCCAGTCGCCTTAAATGCCCACTCATCCTCGGCACTTGCACACGCCTCGCTGTAGACCTTAACCGATCCATCGGCAACCCCAGCCAGTTCAGCCCTCCAATCTTCGATTCGGACGAAATGCTGAAAGAACAACTCCTAAGAAACTACTTTATTCCCTTCCGCTCCGAAACAAAAAGCGTCATCGAATCTTTTCTCGAAAGCTCACAAACCGTAGTTCATATTTCAGTACATTCGTTTACGAAAAACTTTGACGGCGAGCAACGCGCAGTCGACCTAGGTATCCTCTTCGATGACACGCGATCGAGTGAAACCGCACTCTGTCACCCTTGGCTTAACGCGCTGCAAACACTCATCCCGGAACTTTCCGTAATCGCCAACAAGCCCTACCATGGTCGCGAAGACGGCCACACCTCCGCCCTCCGCAAGCGATACCCGGAAAACCGCTACCTCGGTATCGAGCTCGAGTTTAGCCAAGATCTCGACCTTGATCTCGACGCCGAAACATACGCTAAAATCATAGCGTCAACCTTGCTTAAACTCTTAGCTAGAAGCTAATTCGTCGGTTTCGTCTTTCTCTCTAGTCTCCGGGTTTTCCAACGCCGCCAAAATCCTTTTTGCCTTCCTCCCATAACGTACACCAACAATCGGCATCGCTATCGGAATGACGAAATACAAGAAGCCAGCCATCACGCCCCAAGACGCCGGCAGCAGCAAGGCCCAAAGAGCAGAAACTAAACCCACGCCACTTTGTATCAACCACATCGCAACACCTTCTTCAGTCCGAATCCTCTCGAACGAGTTCAAACCCAACTCCTCTGCACTTTTCAAAGCCCGATAAAACAGTCCTGACAAAATCCCTGTAAGCACGAAAAACCCAATTCCATACACGACGAAGAGACCTTGAATCTCTGCAACCGTCTTTGTCTCGAACTCTCCCGGTATCCACCCTTGCGTCGCCCAAGCAAGAAAACTGGAAAATATCAGTCGTAATGGGAAAACATATACAAGGATCGTAAACACCATAGATAGCGTCAATCCAGTCGTCCACTTATCCTCTAGTCCATAGCGGCGACTCCACGAACGATGAGCTATCCAGAAAACCGCAATCTGCGCGAAGCTAAGACCAAAACTTGGAACCTTCTTCAGAGCCAGAATCAGCTCATCGAAATTTCCCGGAATACTCCCAACCGAAACCACCAAGGTCGTAACCGCAAAAGCGAAAGCCGCATCAGAGAAAACCTCCAACCGAGTCATACTTTCGCCCCTCATGCGAAATCCGTTTCGAATTGGTAACTTGTCGAGCGCGTAAGATGTCCAGTTCATTGTCCTATTCCTGTTAGTATAACAATTTAGCCCGTTACCGCTTCCGCACCTCCACCTGTACGGACTTCGAAGCGGGCGTTTCGCTTCCCGTCGCCACGTGCCCGATCGGCACTAGCGTGTTAGCCTCCGGAAAATACATCGCAACACAGCCACGAGGCATATCGTAGGGAATAACCTGATACAGACGAGACACCCTTTCCTCCTCTTCGAAATACGAAAAGACGTCAACCTGCTCCTCCGCCGACAATTCACGCTCCTTAGCATCCTCGGCATTCATAAATATCACGCGACGCTCTCCACGCACGCCGCGATACCGATCATCCATTCCATAAATAGTCGTATTGAACTGGTCATGACTTCGAATTGTCATCAGTAGCAAGCGACCGTCCTGAGCTCGTTCCACATCCAGCGAGCCTACGCCAAAGTTCGCCTTGCCCGTATCCGTTTCAAACCGGCGCTCCTTCGCAGCATTCGGAAGGTAGTACCCGCCTGGCTGACGAGCACGCTTATTGTAATTCCTAAAACCGGGCACCACCCGTTCAATCGAATCGCGAATCGATGAATAATCGCGCTCGAATCCATCCCAATTAATCCTCCCCGCCCGCCCTTTGAGCGCTCGCTTCGCCAGACCACATACGATCGCCACTTCACTCTTCAAAGCTTCCGAAACAGGCTTCAATTGCCCCGAGGAAGAATGCACAATCCCCATCGAGTTTTCAACGCTCACCCATTGAGCTCCACTCGTTTGCTCGTCTCGTTCGGAGCGGCCGAGACAAGGCAAAATCAGAGCCACCGTTCCCGTCACAAGATGCGATCGATTTAACTTCGTCGAAACGTGAGCCGTCAAACGGCAATTTCTCAACGCTTTCGCCGTGTATCCAGTATCTGGCGTCGCCGAAAGAAAGTTCCCACCCAAGGCAAAAAACACGCGGCCTTCATTCGCCTTCATATCCCGAATCGCCTGCACCGTATTCAGCCCGGACTTGCGGGGGGATTGAATCGAAAACTCCCGATCCAAAGCCGCAAGAAAAGTTTCTGGCATATGCTCCCAAATCCCCATCGTCCTGTCCCCTTGCACATTACTGTGTCCACGAACTGGGCACATACCTGCTCCCTTGATCCCAATCGCTCCACGCAATAAATGCAGATTCGTTAGATCCCGGATTGTCGCCACCGCATTGCGGTGCTGTGTCAAACCCATTGCCCAGCAGGAAATAATTCGCTTCGACTTCGCAAACGCATCCGCTAACTCGTCCACGACCGATTGGCTTAATCCAGACGCTTCTAGAAGTGTTACCCACGACGTCCCCGCCAAGTGCTCCTTGTAAGCTTGAAATCCTGCCGTGAACACCTTTACGAAATCGGCGTCGACTACATCACCCCTCTCTTGCTCAAGTTCTAACAATCGCTTGCCGACAGCCTGAAAGAGAGCCTGATCCCCATTCGCCGGAACTCGGATAAATGTATCGGCCAATGGCGTCTTTCCACCAAGAGCCTGCCTAACTCGTTGAGGATGAGCGAAAGCCACCAATCCGGCTTCACGCAATGGATTAATGGATACAATTCGAGCTCCCTTCTCTTTCGCCTGCTGCAAGGTCGTCAACATCCGCGGATGATTCGTTCCAGGATTCTGACCGATCACCAAAACCAAATCAGCCTCCCGCAAATCCTCCAGCGTCACCGTCCCCTTGCCTACACCAATCGACTCCTTCAAAGCCAATCCACTCGATTCGTGGCACATATTCGAACAGTCGGGTAAATTGTTCGTCCCAAACCCGCGCGCAAAAAGTTGATACAAAAAAGCAGCCTCGTTGCTCGCCCTGCCGGAGGTATAGAAAATAGCCTCATTTGGTTCTTTCAAACTCCGCAACTCACCCGCCACCAGATCAAACGCCGCATCCCACGAAATGGGCTCATAGTGACTCGCTCCTTCTCGCAATACCATTGGTTCCGCCAAGCGACCCTGCTGATCGAGCCAATAGTCACTTCGCTCAGCCAACTCAGCTATCGAATGTTTCGCGAAAAAGCCCGCGCCTACTTTGGCAGCGGTTGCCTCGCTGGCTACCGCCTTCGCCCCATTCTCACAAAACTCGAATGCGCTTCGATGCCCGTCAGGATCGGGCCACGCGCAACTGGGACAATCAAAGCCAGTCTTCTGATTCAGCTTCGTCAGAGCCTCCTTCCCTCTCGCGATTCCAGCCTTACCAATAGCGTGCCGAAGAGCGTGGTAAACCGCGCCCGATCCGCCGGCTTTTTCAGCAGGCTTCGATACACTTAGATTCTTGAGAGTCTCAGGAGTATTTTCGTTTGGGGTATTAGGCATAACAAAAAACGTTTTAATCCGTAAACTGGATACGTTGCGGCGAGCTGTAGACATTGAATCGCTGGCCTCGCAAAAAACCGACCAAAGTCACGTTAAACAGAGTCGCCAACTCGACCGCAAAACTCGAAGGAGCCCCTATGCTCACCAGTAAAGGACATCCAGCTGCCAGTGCTTTCTGCATCAGATCATAACCAAGCCGACCACTGTATAAAATCGCCTGTTCATCCCACGGCTCTTTACCGCCGTCCCTCAACCATGCGCCGACAAGCTTATCCATCGCGTTATGCCGGCCAATGTCCTCCGCGGCTGCGATCAAGCGTCCATCACCATTAAAACGCGCAGCGGCATGGAGTCCTCCCGTCCGCTGAAAATCCGATTGCTGCTCTTCCAGTCTTCGCGGCAGATCGAGCAGCAACGCTTCCGAAAATCGTGGCCCACAAGCATCATGAAACCGATCCTCCTTTTCTATTCGCAGCGATTCAAGAGCGCTCTTGCCACAAGCCCCACAAGCAGAGCTGATCGGAAAAGCCCGACTATGCCGTTCTGTATCAAAGCTCACGTGATCCTTCACCTTTGCCATTGCACGCCAAGCCGGCATCGTAGCGCCTTTTTCCTGTGTGAAACGAATGGATACCACGTCTGCATAGGCCTTGATCACTCCCTCATTGTGCAGCATGCCTAAGACCAGCGCTTCATCATCGCCGGGAGTGCGAAAAGCCACTCCTAAAGGCAAAGTTTCTCTGCCACTTTGAACCGCTATCTCTAGAGGCTCCTCCACGGACAGGCGATCCTCTTCGGGTCGGGACTTACCTCCATCGACACGAAGAATGCGCGATCGAACCGTCGTTGATCGTATTTCTCTTATTTCCTTTTCTGACACGATTAAGCAATAGAAACCCAATGGGCTAGCACCCACCTATCCACTGCTAAGCTTCGATTTCCCGCAATCTATTTCCGTCTTTCCGGACATCACAGTTTCAGCATCACGTTGAACTTTCCCTTCCATTCCTCACCCCAATGTCGCGCTTGCTACGGAACCTCCAGCTACAGCGAAACCGTCGTAGAGTAAATCAACGCTCCAAGTGCTTCTCAAAAAACGCTAGGGTACGCTCCCATGCTAAGGAAGCAGCCGCCTCGTCAAAACGTGGCGTCGTATCATTATGGAATCCATGATTCGCCCCTTCATAGAAATACGCCTCGTGCTCAATCCCATTCGCTTTCAAGGCTTCTTCATAAGCAGGCCAACCCGCGTTAACCCGCTCGTCTAAACTCCCGAAATGCAGCTGCACCGCTCCCTTGATGCGAGCGGTTTCCTCCGCCGTCGGCTGACCGCCGTAGTACGGAACCGCCGCCTTAATCAAATCCGGTATCCGAACCGCGAGACGATTCGACATCCAACCTCCAAAGCAGAAACCAACCACTCCAATGTTTCCATTGCACTCTTCCCTCGACTCCAAGTAGCGAGCCCCTGCGATAAAGTCCTCTACGATTTTTCCTCTATCAAGCTGACGCTGCATCGTACGACCCTCGTCATCAGTTCCTGGATACCCTCCAAGCGGCCAAAGAGCATCCGGTCCGAACGCCACGTAGCCAGCCTTACCAAGCCTTCGCACCACATCTTCCACGTAAGGATTCAGTCCACGGTTCTCATGTACCACGATCACGCCGGGCAATGCCTCATCCGCTCCATTCGGTTTAGCCAAATAGCCGCGCATCTCCCCATTTCCTTCCGGCGAATCATAGAACGCGTATTCTGATTCCAATGACGGATCTTCGGGATCCACTTGCCTCGCAAAGGCGTAATTCGGACTTAGGCTCTCTACAATTGCGGCCACCGTTAATCCACCTACCGCATACTTGCTAGCCTCCTTAAGAAAATATCGGCGGTCCACCAATCCATGCACGTACTTGTCAAATAGATTGAGAAGGTTTTGGTCGAAGTCGGAGGCTTTTTTTCGTTCCATAAGGCAGTCAGGGCTTAAACGTTGTAGAAGTTTTAAAAGATCAGTTAAGGTGAAACCTTACTGCGAATCCTACACGAACCACAATAAAAGACTGCGGTCTTACAGTCGCAGAATCCCGGAGCGCTTGCTTAATTTGGCGTCGTCGGCTAGGTTCCCCTTACGTTTACTTACTTGCCCTATGAAAAAGTTTCTACTCACCAAAGCTCTACTGATCCTCGGGTTCGCAGCCAATCTACCAGCCCAAGGAGACACGTGGACCAACCTTTTCAAAGACGCCCTTCACGAAGACTTTTACTTCGATTTCCTAGAGGAAGCCGAACCAGAAGACGTGTTCGAGTTCAAGGACGACGGCATCTTACTCATAAAAGGCAAAGACCAACCAGAGGGCTATATTCAAACCCTCGACGAATACTCGAACTACGAGATCGAGCTCGAATGGCGATGGCCGGACGAACCGGGAAACAGCGGTATCCAAATTCATAGTACCTCCGACACTTCCTTCAGCATTTGGCCCGAATGCATCGAAATCCAAATCGAGTCCGAAAACATCGGCGACTTCTGGTTAAAGAATACCGATATCGAGGTCGCGGAAGAACAAATGCCCAACAAGGCCGCCGACCGAAATCGCCGCCTTAAGCTCAAGCGCGAGAAAAAATTCGGCGAAGACTGGAAAAAGGAACTGGAAAACAAAGCAGGCCAATGGAACCAAATGCGCATCATCGCCGAGGAAGATACCATCAAAGTCTACCTAAACTCCGAGCTCGTGAACGAAGGCACCTCCGTATCCAGAACCTCAGGATACATCACCTTTCAGGCAGAGGAGAGCAACATTGAGTTCCGAAACGTCCGCATCCGCGAACTCGATTAACCCAGCCAAAACCACTCAATATCTTGGAGCTCGACCACTAAACGAGACGCGCTGCAAGTACCCAATCCTTGGCGAACCAAGCAAACCAAGCCTACTCAAACTGAGTCAGCCGCTCACCTACCTCTTGCAGCCTCGGCATCGAAGGAGCGGTCCCCTCCTTCTCGACGCAAAGACCGGCAACCACACTCGCGAACTCGATCGCTTTTGCCAGATCGCCGTCGTACCTCACAATCCCCGCTGCCAAACCGCCGCTGAACGCATCACCCGCGCCAGTCGTATCCTTCACCTGCACCTCTATACACTGAAATCTACGGCAAAAACCGCCAGGCAAAGACAAATTCCCCGGCAAAGCCCCATCGGCCACCGATATGAAGCTGCCGTCATCGCCAAGCGTGATCACGACCACCGGTACGCCAATCTCGCGACAGAGAGCATGTAACTCGGCATCGGAAGAACGAAAAAAGTCCGCCTGAAGGCGAATCCCCGTAACCTTCTCGTAAGTGTAGGCAAACTCGGTTTCGTTCGGCGTCACCACAGTCGCCAAATCAAGCATCGCCGGATCGAAACTGTCGTTGATGGGAGCCAAATTCAAAATCGTCAGCGCATCGGCCTTACGCCCCTGCTCCAATGCTCTCTGCATCGCAGGCAGATTAGCCTCGAGCTGACAGAGCACCACCTTCGCCTCGCGAAAACGCCCCTCGCAACGATCAATCCACTCCGGGCTCAGCAAACCGTTCGCTCCCAGCGCCACAACAATCTGATTGTCGCCAACTTCATCGACGATGATCGAAGCCGCACCGCTGGAAATGCCTTCCATCGTTTCAAACTCAGTCTCCAAACCTTCCGACTTCGCGAACATACGGGCCGAATCCGAAAAGACGTCATCGCCCAGCGCTCCGATGAAAAGCGTCTCCGCGCCGACCCGCACGCTGGCAATCGCTTGGTTGAAACCCTTGCCGCCCGGGCCCTGCGCGAAAACGCCTATGCGCGTCTCGCCCACTTTGGGAAACGTCGGAGTGTTGAAGGCTAAATCTTGGACGAAACTTCCGACGACAATGATATCTGGCATAGCTTAGGGTAGGATTATTAGGGGCTAGAACCAACTATCTGCCAAGCGCTCTCACATCTGTCCATCAAAAGCAGTGACCCCTCCCAAAAAAGAAAAACGGGCGGCTGCACCGCCCGTTTGACGCTCTCATACCCTGGTTGCTATTCATCGCAGTGCCAGGCAACGCGCCCTTTTAAGTTTGTGATACGATATAACTGAAAAACCGCAATTGGGTCAATGTAAGTCGGACGCGAAAACGGCGATATTAGGAAATTTCTCCGTACATCACAGGCACTAATCCAGGCGCTTATCTCGGTAGTTCGAGACGCCTGAAAACAAGAAGACCGGGGCGGTCCCACATCCGCCCCGGCCAAGCAACGACTCAGTTTTGGAACTAAAATCAGTTTCTTAAAAATTCGTTCCTGCTTCGTTTTACTGTTTCCACTCGTGTTCCTGAGTGTGCCAAAAGAATACCAAATCAGGACAAATTCGACAATCCGTGATGCATACCGTTTTTTCCGTGGTTTTCCGCAAACCCGCTAGGTTGCCCCCACATTTCCTACCGTGAGTGTAAAGAGAATGCGAATTCAGGAAGTTTTCGCCCAAAACCGGCATAAAATTGGTGGACACTTAGCGATCCCCGACTACCTATTTCCTCCGTTATGTCGAAAGTGCTAAAAGTTACGCCTAAATCCATCGCCATTGACCTCCTCCTCGTTGGAATCGTCTGGATCCTTTTCACACTCTGGTTCCGACCCCACGTACCAAGCGAAAGCCAGGTCATCATCAACCTCGTAGCCGGATTCACCGCTCTCCCTGCAGCAGGCACCTTCTTCTTCTGCCTCCAGATGTTCAAGGTCACCCTCGCGCACCAGCGCAAACTGAAAGCCGAGCAGAAGTAGCCCTGCTCCTTCAAATTCAATTTCAAAACACCGGATCCCATGAAGGCTCCGGTTTTTTTACGCCCGCATCAAAACCCAAACTCTTCCTGGCACTCTTCGCTGGGCTCCTCCAATAGCTTTCGCAAAAACAAGGGCCGATGAATCTTCGTAGGACCATTGTCCAATATCGCCGTTCGATGCAGCACGGTCGCGTAGCCCTTGGATGAAGCAAGATCGTAGTGTGGATACTCGCAATCCAAGGCCATCATGATCCTGTCTCTCGTGACCTTCGCGATGATCGACGCCATCGCGATGCAAAGCGACTTCGAGTCACCCTTCACCACCGCCTCATGCTTGAAACCGAGATGCTTCATCGGCTTCCCATCGACGAGCAGCCGCCATTGAGAAAGCGTTTCGCGCGGCTCCCCGCCAAGTGCAGCATCAAACAAAGGGTCCGGATCGTGCGGCGAAATATCGCCTTGCTCGAGAATTTCCTCAACCGCCCGCTTCATCGCTGCCTGAGTCGCGCCCAGGATATTCAAATCCTCGATCTCGGAAATAGATCCTTTGCCTACCCCAATAAGTATACGTCCCTCTCGCTCCAACCAACGAAGCTTTGCGTAAAGCTCTTCGCGTTGAGCCAGCGAAAGCAGTTTCGAGTCATTGATACTCGAAGCATTCCTCTTGCACCATTCGCTATCGTAAAAGCCTTCCTTCGCCGCCACTGCCGCCGCGACAACCGGTCCCGCCAAAGCCCCTCGCCCAGCCTCGTCGATGCCTATCAAGCCAATACGGTTCTTCAACCGCTTGCGATCATAGGCCCTGAGACGACGGGACTTCACGCGAAAGCTCTCCTTTCACGAACAAACTCAAAAACCTGTACCCGACCTACCACTACTTCTTAAACGTATAGGCCTTCGGCTCTTTCAATGGGAGGCGGTCGAGCATCCCAGCCGCCTTCACCACCTCATAGGAAGTCTTAAAATGGAGCTTCGCGAAATTACCCAGCTGCTCAGGTCCAAATTTTTCCAGTATTTCCGTAGCTTGCGCCTTAACCTTCGCGCTTGCTCCCTTCGCTAACGTGTCTCCAAATTTTTTGGACAAACCATCCATATAGCGAACGTACTCCGCGCGCGCCACAACAGATGCCGCAGCAACAACCGGATCCGCCTCCGCCTTGGTCTGCATGCGCAGATCAAACTTCGGATCCTTGAAATAACGCCCCACCAAGTCCTGCTTGCTAAACTGGTCAAGCATGCCCCATGGCACTCGCTTCTTCGCAAGAGCCGCAGTCAAGGACTTCGCATGCTGCCAAGCCAAAAGCAGATTCAAATTCGCCCGCGGCTTGCCCATCAGTTCGTTGTACTTCGGCATCCCGCAAAAACAGGTCTCTACGGACACGCCCTTCGTTCCGCGAATAATCTTATCCAGTTTTAGGATACGCGAATCAGTAATCGTCTTCGAATCTCGGATACCATCCTTAACCCATTGGTCGATGTGAACCTTGTCCGCGATCACGCAGGCCGTAACCACCGGGCCAAACAAATCGCCCTTGCCGCTCTCGTCCATGCCAGCATGGGACTCAAACCACTCCGGATGATAAACCTCGTCGTAACCAAAACGCGCTTCGCCCAAAACCTCGGGCTCTAGCGTATTGATGATGAAATCCTCCGTGTCCTTCCCCTGCACCACGAGCTTGCCGCTCTTGTAGCCAACCACGTTCACCTTGTTACCCTTGAAGCCAAACTGGGCATACTCCACCTCGTAGGGCTCCCACATCTTCATATCCAAAATATGCTGAAGCTTGTCCAACTGCTCCTGAGAGAGCTTGTGGGTGTACATCGTCTTCTTCTTGGGCTCGTCTGGATCGACTACCGGTTTCTTCTTACCTCTGGCCATCAATAATTTACTCAAGGCAAAGCAAGGCAGAGCAGCCTTCGTTTGAAAATAAAAATCTCAACCGACCTTCCTACGCAATCCCAGCATTCAAACACTTCCCTTTCAATCAATTGCCACATCCCATTCGTTCTCCGCATTAATATCCGTGATCACGTAAACTACTCCAAATGAAGCGCTTCAAAATCTTAGCCAGCCTCCTGCTCCTGCTCGCCGCCAAACCCTGCCTTCTTCAGGCAAAGACGCCGCCGGACGGAGTCGTCCCTGTCGAGAATTTCCAGCTCGAGCGCTATCTCGGCCTCTGGTACGAAATCGCTCGCACCGACAACCGTTTCGAACGGGGCCTCGAAAGCGTCACGGCAGAGTATACTCTGCGTGACAACGGAGGAATCCGCGTTTTCAACCGAGGCTGGAACGCAGAAAAAGGGACTTGGAACGAAGTCGACGGAAAAGGCTACAAAATCGGCGATCCCGACGAAGGCACCCTGAAGGTCACCTTCTTCTGGCCCTTTTACGCCGGATACCACGTCTTCGAGCTCGACCACGAAGGCTACCAATACGCCCTCGTCAGCGGCGACAACCACTCCTACATGTGGATCCTCGCCCGTACACCCACACTTCCCCAATCAACCGTAGACGCGCTCCTCGAAAAGGCCGCCGCAGCCGGATTCGCCACCAACGAACTCGTCTGGGTCGATCATCAAACCATCCACCCATCACTAGTAAAAAAACGCTAGCCCCCTTTCGCTCCGATCGGCACAGTCCACCGAAATGCCATCCAACTCCCTCGCCTCTCAAGCAAAGTCCTTCCGCTCCTCCCTCATCGATTGGTACGACGCCAATGCTCGCGACCTTCCCTGGCGAAACGCCCCATCCACCTACAAAACCGTAGTATCCGAATTCATGCTACAGCAGACACAGGTAAAAACTGTGCTGCCCTACTTCGCCGCCTGGCTAGAGAAGTACCCCGACTTCAAAACTCTGGCCGACGCTTCAGAAGAAGAAATTCTCAAAAGCTGGGAAGGTCTCGGCTACTACTCCCGCGCTCGAAATCTCCACAAACTCGCCAAAGAAGTCTCCGCTATCCCAGCCGGCGAACTTCCCACCGACGCGAAAAGCTGGCTCCGTTTCCCAGGCGTCGGCCCCTACGCAGCAGCAGCCATCTGCAGCATCTCCTTCTCCGATCCCTCCGCCGTCGTAGACGGAAACGTCGTCCGTATCCTCTCCCGCATTACAGCCGACGAGTCCGACTACAAAAATTCCACCGACGCCGCAAAAGCCTACCGCGAGCTCGTCCAAACGCTTCTCAACCCCGCCCACCCAGGCGACCATAACCAAGCCATGATGGAGCTCGGCGCCACCGTTTGCCACAAGCAATCCCCCACCTGCCTTCTCTGCCCCGTCCGCGTCCACTGCCAAGGCTACACAAAAGGAATCGCCGAAACCCTTCCCCGTCTCGCCAAAACCAAATTCGAGGAAGTCACCGTCAATAGAGCCTGGATACAAAGCCCGCAAGGCATCCTACTCCACAAAATCCCCGCCAATGCCAAACGCATGAAAGGCCTGCACGAGCTCCCCGATCTAGCGGCCCTATCCATACCGGTTCCAAAAACGAAGCCCCACCTCACCCGAAAAAGAGGCATCACCAAATATCGTATCACCGAGCGTATCCACACGATCACTCCTCAAGCCCTTCCAAGCAGCCTGCCGCCCGATCACATCTGGGCCAAACCCAGCGAAATTCCCAAACTCCCCTTCTCCGGCCCCCACCGCCGCTGGATCACCGAACTCCTCTCAACCTAGCCACCCCACGATTAGCCTACCCAGAGCAATCCCTCGAAATCCGGAACACGAAACGCGCAACCTTACACGTTTCGCGCCCCAACCCCATTCACCTCCCTTTCATCCCTCACAAACTTCCACTCCCGTTCCGCCATCCCTTATCTCGCTGCGTCCGCCGCCTTCATCCGCGCTAGAGACGCCGCTTCGTGAGCCCGCAAAGCCGCATAATCCATCTCATCCAAACTCTCGTCCGTCTCCGTTGCAACAAACTCCAACTCCACCCCCGATCCCGCAAATTCCCGCCGAAACACGTAACTCGCCCTGTCCAAATGGTAGTCCGAAGTCACCACCACACAGCGCTTCGCCCCCGACTCGGCGATTATTGGCTTCGCTTTCGAGGCGTCCTCCAAAGTATTCAAGCTGAGAGCGAACTCCAGAAAGCGATTACCCGGAATCCCAAGCTCCACGAGTCGCCTTTTCAAATACTCCGCATGCGCCGTCTCCGTTCGGTTAAAATGCTCGCCAAAGCCGCCAGTCAGCAAGATCCGGCAATCCGGCTCCGCCTTCCAGAGCCCCACAGCCGCCACGCAACGCTCCTCAGCAACTCCAAACAGACGCCCATCATCTCCATTCGGCGACCCAAGCACCACGATCAGCTTTTCCGAATCCACTGCCATAAAACAAGCTGAGTTCATCTTTCGCCAAACTGTCGACGCAAAAAAAAGACCCTCCCAAACGGGAGAGTCTTTAGAAATTCGTTTCGCTAATTGGTAGACTAGTTGTCGTACTTACAGCGGATCATGTTGTTGAAGGCAGCTACCTTCTTCTGGCGGCGCTTCGTTTGCGAAGGCTTTTCGAAGTAGCGGTTCGCACGTACGTCCTTGATGACGCCTTCGCGGTCGAGCTTCTTCTTCAGACGGCGGAGTGCGCGTTCTACTGGTTCGTTTTTGCGGATTTTTACTTCGATTGCCATGGTGGAAAAATTGAAAGACGCCCAACAAGGGACTTTTCCCCCTGCTCGTCAACCCTTTTTCTAGACAGGTTCATTGACGCGCCGCCGCCGAGTCAGCCAGCGCGTCACGAATCGCATCGCCCAAGATCGCTTTCTTAAGAGGCTTGGTCAAATAGTCATCCATTCCTGCTTCGAGACATCGCTCCCGATCCCCCTGTAACGCGTTTGCTGTCAGAGCGATAATTCTTGTCGGGCGTTCGAGCTTTCTCACCCCCTCGAGCTTCCGAAACTCACGGACAAATTCGTACCCATCCATTCGCGGCATGCAACAATCCAGGAGGATCAGATCATAGTCGTTCTCGATACAGCATTCCATAGCCTCAAGACCGTCCACTGCCTGATCGCATTCGTAGCCTAACTTGGACATCAACTTGACCGCCAGTCGCCGATTTACCGCGTGATCTTCCACTAGAAGAATCTTACCCGGCAACGGACTTTGTGAAGCCACCTCCCCAGAATTTGGCTGCGAATCACTTTGAACTCCGCCCTCGACATTAGCCGGAAACACCCGATCGAGCAACTTGTCAATCTGACTGGGACGAAGCGGCCTACAGAGATGCACCCGACCCTTCGCTCCGTCCGCCTTGGAATTTCCATGAGAGGAGTAAGCAATCGCCAACGGCCCACCACTCCAATGATCCTGCACACCCTCGCGCCAAATAAACTCGTCAACGATGAGAAGCTGAAATCGATTCCCCGGCTCCGTCTTCAATTTCGCAATAGCATCCGCTGTCGAAGATACGACCTCCACACGCGCGTTTCGATGCTCAAGCTCCCTCGCCACCAATCCTCCGACCCGCGGATTCTCAAGAGCGACGAGTACACACAGAAATGATCCGCAAACCTTTGGCTGATAAGCCCTACGCTTCTCCGCCTCTTTGTCTCTACACGCCACGGTAAACCAGAAACGCGATCCCAAACCTGCTTCACTATCGACCCCGATCTCGCCTCCCATCGCGAAGACAAGCTTCCTGCAAATCGCCAATCCGAGCCCCGTCCCGCCATAGATTCGAGTCGTTGACGAGTCCGCTTGCGAAAAGGGCTTAAAGAGCCGCATCTGCGCCTCCTTCGAAATACCAATCCCCGAATCCCAAACCTCAAACCTGAGCATGAACTCTCCTGGCTTCGCCTCATAGCGAGAAATTCCTAAACCAACTTCGCCTCTCGGGGTGAACTTGACCGCGTTTCCAATCATGTTCGTAAGGATCTGACGGATACGCCCAACATCCGAGCAAATGCTGAGTGGCACGTCCAAATCGATATCGCAGATCACCTCCAAGTCGGATTCCTGAGCGTTCTCGGCCATCAAGGTCAGTACCGATTCCGCAAGCTCGCGCACATTGAAGTGCTGCTCCTCCAAAGCCATTTTGCCGGAATCAAGTCGCGAGAAATCGAGAATGTCGTTCAAAATTAGCAGCAAAGCCTCCGCGCTATCGTTCGCCGTATCAGCCAATTCTTGCTGCTCGTCATCTAGCTTGGAGTCCACCAGCAAGGAAAGCATGCCGAGAATCCCATTCAGCGGCGTGCGAATCTCATGACTCATCACCGCCAAAAACTCCGACTTCGAACGCACTGCTTGAAGACTCTGGTCGCGGGCGATTGCCAGTTGCTTGTTCGTCTCCTGCAAGCGATCCGCCATTTCTTGTAACCTTCGATTGGCGCGCTCGAGCCGTTCGCTTCGCTCCTCGAGATGCCCGACCTTTTCCGTTACCAGCTGATTCTGCAACTTCGCTAGCGCCGACACCTTAAACAGCCCGAGATAGCGATCCTCCTCGTCCAACACTACGATGTCCTGCCAAAAATGCTCCTCGCTACGCGAAAAGGCCAATTGCAGGATATGGATCATCGGCTGGTCGATTCTCACTGTGAGAAAATCCGACTCCATCTGGCTATCTACCTTCGCCCGACCATATAGGGCATGTCCATAGCGACCCCCAAAAAGAGTCGCAAAACGCTTGCTTGAGCAAATTCCAACCACCCGCTTTTCGCAGGTAACAGCGAGACATTCAAAGTCGCCGCTGGTCATGACCTGGACCGCATCGTCCAGATGCATCGTCACGGGTAATGACGGCGCAGACACCAACAAGGTTCTCATATCAAGGCTCTCGATAGATTCAGTGACGTTCAAGGGATAGATCATCGCTTTTACACATCGGCCCAAACTCTCGTTCGTAATGTCACGTAAATGTTAAGCTTAGGTTACAGATGCTCCCGACTCCTCTTCGAAACTGCCGCCAAATGGTGAATAACACCCGCGCAACTCTGTGAATAACTCCTAGCTTCTTTATTTTGAAAAACACGTAAACTGGGCTTTCCTTCACCGCCATGTCTAATCCCGCCGAAGGACCCTTCGTACACCTCCACAATCACACTCACTACTCTCTCCTCGACGGCTGCGCCAAACCCCTCCGCGCCGCCCAACGCTGTCTCGAACTGGGCATGCCTGCCCTCGCCATGACCGACCATGGCAACCTCTTCGGCGCCATCGACTTCTACCGCTCCTGCAAAAAAGTCGGCATCAAGCCGCTTATCGGCTGCGAACTCTACTACGTCAACGACCACAAGCAGTCCGAACGCCCCCGCCGCGAGCGTAAGCGTACCGACGACATCGGAGACATCCCGGAACACTACGTCCCGCCCAAGGAGGACTTCCCCAAATACCAGATTCACCACAAAGGCGTCATCGCCAAAAATTTCGAAGGCTACCAAAACCTCTGCAAGCTCGTCTCCGACGCTCACATAAACGGCGTCTACTACAAGCCGCGCGCCGACATCGAAACCCTCGCCAAATACTCCAAAGGCCTGATCGGCCTCTCCGGCTGCATCAACGGCGTCGCCGCTCAGTATCTGATTTATGGAGACGAGGAAAACGCTCGCAAGGCCACCGCCACCTTCGTCGACATCTTCGGCAAGGAAAACTACTTCATCGAGATTCAGGACCACGGCATGCCGGTCCAACGTCGCATCATCCCCGGTCTCCTAAAGCTGGCCAAGGAATTCGACCTCAAGGTCATCTGCGCCAACGACTCCCACTACGTCTACAAGGAGGACGCCAATCCTCACGACGCCCTCCTCTGTATTCAGACAGGAAAAATCATCGAAGACGAAAACCGGATGAAGTACCCCTCCCAGGAGTTCTACCTCAAGAGCCGCCAAGAAATGTACGAGATTTTCAAGGAGGTCCCGGAGTCGCTCGACAACACCGTTCACGTCGCCGAAATGGTCGACCTCGAAATCCCCTTCGACGAAGACCATTACCCCGTTTTCGAATGTCCTCCAGAACTTGGATACAAATCGGATGACGACGCCTTCGATCGCATCCTCGATATCTACGAGCTAGAAAAGACCAAGGTCAACAAGCAGAACGGCGACGACACTGTCTGCAAGCTCACCGCCGAAGAGCGCGCCAACCACAAGAAAAACGGATTCGTCCTGCTTGACCTCTGCAAAAAAGGGCTCAAGGAACGCTACGGAGTAGACTACGACGACCGCGCCTCCTACGTCCCCAAAGAAGGCGAACGAGAAGACTTCGCGGAATTCGTCTGTGATCAAATGGACTTCCAGCTGGCCATCATCACCGGTACCGGCTTCGTCGACTACTTCCTCATCGTCTGGGACTTCATCAACTTCGCCCGCAGCCAAGGTATCCCCGTCGGCCCGGGCCGAGGTTCAGGCGCCGGTTGCATCATCGCCTATGTATTGAAAATTACAGACATCGATCCGCTCCGCTTCGGTCTGCTCTTCGAACGTATGCTCAACCTCGAGCGCGTCTCCCCACCGGACTTCGATATCGATTTCTGCATGCGCCGCCGAGACGTAGTGGTAAACTACGTACGCGAAAAATACGGCCACGACTCCGTCGCAAACATCATCACCTTCGGCACCTTCGGCGCCAAGATGATCGTGCGCGACCTCGCCCGCGTAAACAATCTCCAGTTCGCCGAGGCCGACAAGATCGCAAAAATGATCCCGGACGAGCTCAACATCTCGCTGGACGACTCCGTCGAGAAATCCTCCGACCTGCGCAACGAGATCGCCGTCAATCCCGTCGCCAAGAAAATCGTCGAGCACGGCAAGGTAATTGAAGGCATGGTCCGCAACACCGGCAAACACGCCTGCGGCATTATTATCGGAGACCAGCCCATCCATAACCTCGTCCCAGTCACGCTACAAGAAGGCGATCTCACCACCCAGTACCCCAAAGGCCCGTCCGAAGACCTCGGTCTTCTCAAGATGGACTTCCTGGGGCTCAAGACTCTCACCGTCATTTCGGACGCCCAGGATAACATCCAAGCCACCCGAAACCTCCCGGACTTCGACATCGAAAAAGTTACTCTCGAAGACCCGAAAACCTACGACCTCCTCAATGCAGGCAACACCGTCGGCGTCTTCCAGCTCGAGTCGGGCGGGATGCAAAACCTCTGCAAGCAAATTGGCCTCTCCGTCTTCGAGGAAATCATCGCCTTGATCGCCCTCTACAGACCGGGGCCTATGCAGTTCATCCCCCAATTCATCGAGGGAAAACGCGACCCGAAAAAAATCCAAATCCCCCATCCGCTCCTAGAGGAACTCGTATCCGAAACCTACGGCGTCCTCGTCTATCAGGAGCAGGTTATGGAGTCAGCCCGCATCATCGCGGGCTATACGCTTGGCGGAGCGGACATGCTGCGGCGCGCCATGGGCAAGAAGATCGCCTCCGTCATGGAAGCCCAAAAACAGATCTTCGTCGACGGCGCCAAAGCAACCCACGGCATCAAGGAAAAGGAAGCTCTCAATATCTTCGCCATCCTAGAGAAATTCGCCCAGTACGGCTTCAACAAATCCCACTCAGCCGCCTACGCGATGCTATCCTACCGCACCGCGTATTTGAAAGCCAACTACCCAGTCGAATTCATGGCCGCTCTCCTCTCCGCGGAATTGGGAAATGCGGACAAGGTTTCGCACTTCATCGACGAGGCCAACAGCATGGGCATCCGCGTCCTCTCGCCGGACATCAATAAGTCCAAGGAAATGTTCACCCCGGTAATCGACAGCGAGGAAGATATAGCGGACGGTAAGCTCGGTTCCATCGTCTTCGGCATGGGCGCCGTCAAAGGCGTTGGCGACTCCGCCGCCAAGACCATCATCGCCGAACGCGACGCCAACGGCCCCTACGAAGGTATGGACGAGCTACTCGAGCGCGTGGATACAAAATCCGTCAACAAACGCGTGTTGGAAAACCTGATAAAAACCGGAGCATTCGATTTTACGGGCGAACCGCGCGGCTCCCTCTTTCACCGACTCGAAGGCGCAATGAATCAAGCCGCCGAAGCCCAACGAGACAAAGAACGCGGCCAAGAATCCTTCTTCGACATGATTGTCGAAGAGCCCAAGGAGAAAGACGCGCCTCAGTGGGACCTCAGCAAACAGTTCACCAAAACCGAAATGCTACGCTACGAAAAAGAGTTGCTCGGTTTCTACGTTTCCGGGCATCCACTCGATGAATACAAAGGTATCGCAGAAGCCCTTACCAACTTCGATCTCAGCAAGGTCGATCAACTGGGTGACAAAGTTGAATTCCAAGCCTGCGGCGTAGCCGGTGGAGTCGTCAAAAAACTCTCTCGCAAGGACAATCGCCCCTGGGCTTTCTTCTCCCTCGGTACACGCAAGACTTCCCTTCAGGTCAACTGCTACGCTGACGCCTTCGAAGAATACGGCCAAAATCTAGAAAACGACGCCCTAGTTCTCATCAAAGGCACCGTTATCAGACGCGACGGCGAAGTACGCCTCAACGTTCTGGAAATACATCCGCTCGAAGCCTTCATGCCCGGCCAAATAAAGCACATCACCTGGGTACTCGACCCTGACAAGGATACCGACAGCTTCCTCTACAAATACCGAGAAGTGCTCGACCGTACCCGAGGTACCACTACAAGCGACATAGCCTTCAGAATTAGCGACACCTGTATCGCATCCGCCAATACCGCCAGCTCGCTACGCTGGCGAGTCAACACCAACGAATGGTCAGAACTTCGCAAAAACAAGGCCGTCGTCGGCTGCATAGTACAAACCGAGCCTGTTAAAGTGAAGCAACGCGAACGCCGCTGGGCCAGCAAAGCCAGCTAGCCTGGCGCACCCACGCTCTAAAGTCGCCCTCGTTCTATATAATGCTATAGAGCGCCGAGGAAGACGAACAGCTACACAATCGTTTTTTACAACAACAGCGACCAAGCCCTTTCTGATATCGTCGTAACCGATACCACGCCTGCCTATACTACTTTTGCTTCTGCCCTCACCGGACCGTTCCCCGACAATCTTACTTCAGTCGATCTCCAGGCTCCCAATGTAGGCGAAACCGGCTCGATCACTTGGGTTTTCACCGGCACTCTAGCCCCGGGAGCCTCAGGTACCGTCAGCTACACTACCACGCTCGACATCTGATCAGTCCCTAGACCGAACTCTCCCGCTATCGAATCCCTAGAGGCACTACGAGAAAAGACTCCTAACAAACAAGGAAACTACTCATTGCAAAGGTCTTTTCCCGATGAGAATCCTAGGGTTGATACGAAGAAAAGCCAGACCTGTAGAAACGCTAATTACCACCGCGTTAAAGTACAGATACGAAGCGACGATCTGTACGGCGGACACCAACTCGCCGCCCAAATGTCACAGTCTAAATCGAAACACCGTATCGTTGTCGTTGAAGATGATCGAACTTCACGAAAGCTACTCGCTCGAATACTCGAAGTAGCCGGTTATGACGTCATCGAGTGCGCTGAAGGAAAAGACGCGCTGCACATCGTGCAAATGTACCCCCCTTCCGCCATGATAATAGATGTCATGCTGCCCGACATGCAAGGCACCGAAATCGTGCAAGAACTCGCTCGAATCCCTGGCTGCCGATTTACCAAATGCATCTTCCTGACCGGAATCTTATCCAAGAAAGTCAACGAACTGAGCTACTACTTTGAAGTCGAAAGCAAAAAATACAGAGCGCTTCCTAAACCAGTTCGAAAAGGCAAACTACTAAGGTTTTTAGCGGACGCCGTACAAGCCTCGCTTGAGGAAAAAGAAAACGACCGCAAAAAAGAATCACTGGCTGAAAAGCTAGCGAAAGATGTTCCGAGCGAAGCAATCGCATCAAAAGAGGAGCCGTCACACTCAGAAAACATCGAGAGCTGCTCCACCTAAAATAGCCAGTCATTGCAGCTAATTTCCTCAAATCTGCTTGCACTCAGTTAAGGGCGAAAAAGGAAATATATCCTTTTAATGAATACACCAAGGATCGTGCCTACACCGTCTGCCAGAGGAGACTAGAGCGCCTCCAAAATCAAGAGCGTCCATCACCGCGCTCGAAGAGCAAACCACAATCTTGACTGAACAGCATAGGTTCGAATGCAATTCTCGGTCAGATAGCCAACTGCCAGGCAATTCCTTTGCCTCTTGTTCGAAAAACTGAGATACGCATCTATTTAAAATGAACCCACTGTCCTACGTATCCCTTTTCGCCCTACTATTTGCATCTGCTATTCAAGCAGCCGAAGAGATTCCCATCTGGCCCGGTCTCGCTCCAGGCACAGAAAACCGCCCAAACGAGGAAACCATAACAAACGAGCGCTTTAGAAATATCTACCAACCCTCGCTCACTGTGCACCTTCCTCCACGAGAATTGGCTACAGGCGCATCCGTCCTAATTTGTCCCGGCGGCGGCTACCGTCACTTGGCTATCTTCAAGGAGGGACACCATACCTCCTCCTGGCTTAACTCTCTCGGCATCACCGCCTTTGTTCTCAAATATCGACTCAATGAAGACGAAGCCCTCCAAGATTCGCTCCAAGCCATGCGCTACATTCGCCAAAACGCGAATCGCTGGCAAATCGACCCAAACAAGCTCGGACTCATGGGATTCTCCGCAGGCGGGCACCTTCTCCTAAACACAGTCTCCCACGCAGATGCGTCCGCCAAACCTAATTTCCTCGTTGTCATGTACCCCGTCACTCGAGGCATCGACCTCGAAACCGCCTTCCCCGCAAACGCCTCTCCAACCATCGTATTCGGTGCCAGCGACGACACCACCACGCCCCCCGCAAACGCCATCTCAGTCTACCAAAGCGTTCTCTCCGCCGGTCATCCCACTGAGCTCCACCTCTACGAGACAGGCGGCCACGGTTTCGGGCTCGGTCTCTACCGAGGCCCCGTCATCGACTGGACCGATCGCTGCGAAGTCTGGTTCGAAAAACGCGGCCTACTCACGCCGCCGGAAAAAAACTAAATGCCTCCCCTGCATTTTTTCCTAGGCGAACACCTCTCTTTGCGCTAACCCTCCGCACCTTACTTTCCGCGCCAGCCTTCTGATCGGCTGTCGCCTCGCTCCGGTAGGAACTCTTTTTATCGCGGCGAACCATAACAGAGCCTCACAGGCCCAACGGAGTCGCCAGATCGGAGCCAATGCCCGCAAAGCATGTGGCCGCGACCCGTTTCCACCGCACATATATGCCATTCGCAACTCTCGGGCTACGCCCGGAAATCGTCTCCGCTGTCACCGCAAAAGGTTACACCGAACCCTCTCCCATTCAGGCCAAAGCCATTCCAGCCATCCTCGAAGGACGCGACGTCCTCGGAGGAGCTCAGACCGGCACCGGCAAAACCGCCGCCTTCAGCCTGCCGCTCCTGCAGCGCCTCTCCGAATCGGAATTCAAAAACAAACGCCCACGAGCCCTCATCCTTGCTCCGACACGCGAGCTCGCAGCCCAAGTCCACCAGAGCATCCTGGACTACGGTAAAGGCGTCGACCTCCACTCCGCTTGCTTCTTCGGAGGCGTGAACATAAATCCTCAGATCAGCAAGCTCCGCCGCGGGCTCGACATCATCGTAGCCACCCCAGGACGTCTGCTAGACCTCTGCCAACGCCGAGAAGCCAATCTCGGCGCCATCGAGACCCTCGTGCTCGACGAAGCCGACCGCATGCTCGACATGGGCTTCATCCACGACATCCGGAAGATCCTCAAACTCCTCCCGCACGATCGCCAAAACCTTTTCTTCTCCGCGACCTACGCCAAGGACGTGAAGAAACTCGCCGACTCCATCCTGCGGAACCCAGTCGAGGTCGAAGTCGCTCCGCGTAACTCCACCGCCGACCAGATCGCTCAAGAGGCCTACTCGATCGGTCAAAAGAACAAGCGAGAAGCCCTTTCCAACCTGATCAAAGATGGCGACTGGAAACAAGTCCTCGTCTTCACTCGCACCAAACACGGAGCGAACCGACTCGCCAAGCAGCTCGACTCCGACGGCATCACCGCCGCCGCCATCCACGGCAACAAAAGCCAATCCGCCCGCGAGCGCGCCCTCCAGGACTTCAAGACAAACTACATTCGCGTCCTCGTCGCCACCGACATCGCGGCGAGAGGCATCGATATCATCGACCTTCCTCACGTCGTTAACTTCGAGCTCCCCAACATCCCCGAAGACTACGTCCACCGCATCGGTCGCACCGGTCGAGCAGGAAAAAAGGGCAAAGCCATTTCACTCGTCTGCTCCGAAGAAGAAGCCTATCTCGTCGATATCGAAAAAGTCCTCAAGCGCGAGGTACCGCTCTTCGAGCTCAGCCCCCGAGGAAAGATTGGCCATCAAGTCCAACGAATCGCCAACCCGAAAAAGCCTAAGAAAACCGCCGTATCCAGACCGCCAAGACAACACCCACGCCCCGATAGCCGCCACAGCGGCGGTTCAGGCAAACCTTCCTCTCGCCCTTCAGGCAAATCATCTCCACGTCAGGCAGGAAAGTCTTCGCCCCGTCCCGCAGGACGCCCCGGGCCACGTTCAGCGGATCGAGCAGACGGATCAGCCAGCGCCCCGCGCAGCCCGAACCGTCGCAACCGCAGCCGTCCAAGCAGGCCGCGGTAAACAAACCAGTCGCGCAAAAAGCGTTCGAACTTTCAAAGGCGTCTCCTTCAAGAGACGCCTTTTTCAGGCTTCCCTTAGCGTATCCGCGAGTACGAGACGACTGACCCGCAGCGACGGCACCCACAAGGCGAGACCCGAAACAACCATCAAGAATACGGTTGGAATAGCAAAGCTCGCCAAATCCGGTCTAAGTTCAGAAATGCCCTGCCTAACAACTAGTACCAGCAGGTAACCAAAGACCACACCTAGCAGAATACCGCCAACTGTCTGTACCGCTCCGCGTCTAAAGATCAGCTTGACCACCTTCCCTTCACTCGCCCCTAAGGACCGCCGGATCCCATACTCCATAGAACGCTGCATCACCGAAAAAGACATCACTCCATAAATTCCCACCGAAGCGAGAACCAGAGAGCCAATTCCAAATAAACCAAAAATGTTGCGGAAGAAATAGAGACCGAACTGATTATCCTTCACTGCCGTATCAACCTTCTTGATACGATAGGGAGAAAGTTCGGGATCGATATCCAGCACCGTACGTCTAAACGGAGTTATCAGATCCAGTGGATCACCCTCCGCGTAAAGAAACACCGTGGGGTTCTCAAGCCATGTACGCTGACCGAGCGGTTGATAGAATCCCGCACGACTTCTCTCGTCGTGCACGCCTGGTCCCAGCATTTCCGTATCGGGAATCACTCCCACCACCGTTAGCCACGGACCGCTCTCATCCCAAGTATCCTTAATCCGTTTGCCCAATGGCGATTCGCCCGGCCAGTAGGTTTCGGCTAGGTGCGTGTTCACAACAATCACGCCATCGGTGCCGTCGACATCGAACTCGTTAAACCCTCGCCCCTGAAGAATCGGAATTCCAAGCCGCTCGAAATAGTCGTTGCTAACGATCTCGTTGCGCATGCGCGGGAAGTCCTCTCGCCGCGCGTACTCGGTCCCCTCGACTTCCATCACGCTATCCCAATTGTACATCAGGTCGAACGAGCTAGAGAAACCCGCCGCTCTCACTCCGGGGATCGTTTCAAGCTTCGCCTTCAACTCCTGATAAAAGGTCCATTTCTTCTCGTTCGTATCGTAGCGTTCGCCGTTCAAGTCGATCCGCGAGATCAACATCTTCGACGTGTCATACGGCGGCGAATACTGCTGCGCCGATTGTACGGTTTTGATCAAGGCCCCTGAAGCGATGAGCAATCCCAGGGAAAACGACATTTGCAGAACCACCAACGTCTTGCTGATTTTCCCGATTACCAGTCCGGACGAAGTCCTCGAACTATCCTTAAGCACATCGTTCACATTCGTTCGAGAGGCCCGCAACGCCGGAATCAGGCCAGCCAACAAGCTCGCAACCAAGGTCGCCGAAAACAACATGCCCAAAACCTTCAGATCGACCGACATATCCATCCAACTCGGCAAAGTCACATTCTCCGAACTCACGATGAAATTCCAAACTAGGCGCGACATCACCTCTCCGATTGCCCAACCTCCCAAACCGCCGAGACACGCGATAAAAACTCCCTCAAGCAAAAGCTGCACGATCAAGCGCCTACGACCCGCTCCAAGCGAAGCCCGAATCGCCAGCTCCTTCGTTCGACCCAACATGCGAGACGACAATAGATTCGCCACATTCGCGCAAGCGATGAGCAAGACAAGCCCCGAACAGGCCAGCATAACGTGAAAAAGATTCCGCACGTCCGGCGGCAAGTAGATAGTAGCGAGCGGCTCAATCAAAACAGAAATATATCCGGTATTCGAATCTGGATACAGTTCCTCGAACTGCTTCGCCAAATTATTCAGCTCCGCATTTGCTTCCCCGATCGTCACTCCCTCTTTCAAAATCCCTGCCACGAAATACCCATGCCCCACCGCCCGAGAGTCATTCTCGTCACGCTGATTTGGCACCCAGATTTGCCCTTCCGCGATAAAATCAAATCCTTCCTGAGACACTCCTACTACCGAGTAGACCCCGCCATTCATTGGCAGCCCTTTCCCCACGATATCAGGATCCCCCTTCAACTCGTTCTGCCAAAACGAGTAGCTGATCACTATCGAATTATCGAGAGCGGCCCGCTCGTCCTCAGAATTAAAGAAACGCCCAGCATGCGGCTGAACACCCAATGCACGAAAAAAGTCCGGCGACACGCGATACCCAGATATCCGTTCCGGCTCACCATCAAAAGTCACATTAAAAGCCGCGTTCCGCACCGCCGTTATATAAGAGAAGCTCGTTTGCTCAGCCTCGAAATCCTCAAACGTAACTAATCGCCAATTCTGAAACTGATTTCCGTTCTTCCACAGGTGCTCCGTGTCTGGATCCCACCGCATCGTGTACAAACGATCGATCTTCTCAAAATCCGGTTCAGCGCGCGCGACGCCAAAAATGAGCGCCAACATCACGGTTACCAACCCGAGACCTACCGAATAGGCCATTACCGCGAACACGAGACTACCCGGAGCTTTTAGGAATTGTCTCATTCCTACCTTAAAGTCGTTCAAATATTCTTTCATAACTGAGGCTACGTAGATTCTGACTTCAAGTCACCGTACACGCGAATTGAATCAGGCGTTACAAAAAAATCCCGCCCATCTTTCTCCCGTGCAGCCATCTAAAGACTTTCAATCCATGCTCCTTGACCCGACTAAAGCTACACTCTATTAAAGCACTCCTTATGACTATCCTCGAAATAATCCTCGCCATCTTTCTTCCTCCCGTAGCAGTTTTCCTCCGCAAGGGAGCAGGAAAAGAACTCCTCATCAACATACTGCTCTGCATTGTACTACCGCTGATCGGCGGTGTTATCCACGCTTTCCTCGTTCTCTCGAAGAAATAGCGAACCGTTCAACAAGATCCCAAATTTCCCATTGCTTTCTAGCGCGCGTAGACCCTAAATCTACTCGCGCTTTCTTTTACACAAACACTCGCCAGCCATGCTCACCACCATTGACGAAGTTATCGAAAAACTCGATCAGATCGTCAGACAATCCATAGAAACGAGCTCTCCTCTCGGTTACTTTCCAGCCCTCTACAAGCGTGTTACTATCCAGGTTCGCGACGCCATTGCAGCAAAGGCCTTCGATGACAATAAGCGTATGGAAATATTGGATATCGTGTTCGCGAATCGCTATATTGAAGCGTATCAATCTTATCAGGACGGGCGTCCACTCACCGCATCCTGGCAAGCCGCATTCGAAGCTGCTTCCAAGCCTGGGCTACTCACACTCCAACACCTGCTCCTCGGCATGAACGCCCATATCAGTCTCGACCTTGGAATCGCCGCCGCCGAGTCAGAAAAAGCCAAACCACTTTCCCTCCAAAACGATTTCTACGCCATAAACCGAATCCTCGAAAGTCTCATAGACGACACCCAAAAGCGCCTTACCCGCATCTTCGGACCACTCGGAATCGTGGACAGACTGCTCGGCCCCATCGACGAACGACTCAGCATCTACAGTATCACCTACGCTAGAGACAAGGCCTGGACCCAAACGCTCGAGCTCTCACTCGCCGACGAACCAACCTCAGCCGCACTCATCGCTAAACGGGACAAATCAGTCGCAAGCTTCGCCAAGCACCTTGTCCACCCGCCAAGACTCTCCATTCGCATCCTACTCCCTTTCGTTCGCCTTCTCGAAAGAGGAAACATCGCCACCCGTATCAAGATCCTAGATACCAATCCCTAAGCCCCTATCGAAAATATGAGACTTGCCCCAACCATAGTCTTCACCCTCTACATCCTGCTCTCTATCGTCTGCGCCATCAACCCCTACGATCGCGCCGTCTGGTGGGCCGAGAACATTCCCATATGGATTGTCATGGGTATCATTTTCCTCGTATCACGAGCGCACAGCTTCTCTAATACAAGCTACGTACTAATGGCCATTTTTCCGATGCTTCACACCATCGGCGGACACTACACTTTCGAAAGAGTACCCTTCGGAGCGATTACCGAATTTTTCGAATTTTCGCGAAACCACTTTGATCGTCTCGCCCATTTTTCCGTCGGCTTCTACGCATATCCATTTGCTGAATACCTTCGAAATAAAGTCCGCGTGCAAAGCTCGGGCATCGTCTATTTCTTCCCATTCTGCTTCATCCTCGCTTTGGCCGGATTCTATGAAATCGTCGAATGGCTTTACGCTGTATCCGCGGATCCAGAAGCGGGAATAGCAGTGCTCGGGTCGCAGGGCGATATCTGGGACGCCCAGAAGGACATGCTCGCCGACAGCCTCGGAGCCATCTGCGTGCTGCTCTACGCCGGAATTTTCCGCACTCTCAAAGATTCTCCCAACTACTTGATGGGAAAATAAATCGTGGTGAGAAGATTCGACTCTTCTACCTGATTCGGGTCGTTTCCATAAACTTCGAAAGGGGGACGCTTTTTATGCTGAGCGAAGAGCTTGGCCCGTCCGTGCATCATTCCTGCCGCCCAGGCATTGCCGAGATGACGATAAGCTCCCCGATGCCGAATCGTATAAGCGTGTAACTCTGGCCTTAAACCACTCACCAGCTCGCTTGGACAGGTCGTCGCGGGACCCACTGGCTTGGCGATCGTGTATCGAGTCGTCGCCTGCGACATATTAAACTTATGATACAGAGCAAAGGTCCTTCCCGTCGTAGCAATTGCATTCTCCTCCATTGCGGAGCTCAATTTTTCCAAATCTTCCGCCATTCGCTCCCCGATCTCACTCATCGAACAATCCGACGTAATCCCCACATACTCGCACCCGGGAACGAGCTCATTTCCTGCGAACTCCAGCACGGACGGCACCGCCCCAAGCTCTATCTGATCCTTCAGCATTAGTAACCCGCGATCATAATCCATCCCAACTCCCGCAATCAGCATGCGCTTCATCCAAAACAAGAAAAACGGCAGCGACCCTTCCATTGTCCAACGCGTATTTGTTCCTTCACGACACTCTTCGAAATAGAACGAAACAGAGGAAGTGGATTTCCACGGTTTTAGAAATGTGAGCCGATAATGCAGAGCCTTTCCCTCCTCCGCCTCCAACAGCTCCATTTCGCCGGCACCAATGATGTCTCCAGCCCAAGAGTAGCTTGAGCCATCTTCTGCGTACTCTAGCTTACAGTTCGGCTCCGCAAGAATCCACGGAGACCACTGCCTCCAATCGCGAAAATTCTTTACATAAGAAAAGACCGCCACAGCGGAGGCCTCGATCGTTATCGCACGTTCAAGATCAAATTTGGGCATGACAAAAGTTGGCTACTATTTTGAAGACAGCAAAAGGACGCTCCGATGAGTAGCTACATTTGGGCCAATTGTAAATATTGAACCCAATCGAACTTCATACCCCCTTCTCAACATCGACCAATCCCTAACGTTCGGTCCAAAGAGCACCTCACAGGCCCAGAAGAATAAAGCAGGACCCTGAAGGGTCCTTCCAGAAACATTGAATCTATACTTAGTATGCCAACTACTCCGCCCAACCTATAAACTCTATCACATCCGCCATAGAAACCAGTCCTGTGCCCGTGATCGTAGACTGAAAATCAACATGAGCGATCGAACTGCGATCTCCCTCAAGCAGCCCGATCACTACCTCTGCCACGATTCGACTCCCCACATTTCCAAGTCGTTCACCTTCATTCTGCTCGCGAGCTTCCTGCACCACATAAAGAAAGAGCGGAGCCTCTTCCGGAGGTTCAGCCAAATTAATTCCATCCGGTCCACAGTCTTCACCCAGTCCGCAAAAATTGAATACCGATATATCAAGAGGCTCGTAACCCATTGCAGCCGCAACATCCTGACCGCTCGGTAAACCTAGCGCCTTTCCACGAAAGAGAGAAAGAGCCCCAAGACTCACCGTCGGCATTCCCGCAATCGTGTTTTCCGGATCAAGAATGAAATCCGGCAGACCTGGGCCTCCAACCGGCAACCTCAACATCGGACGAGCGAGCAATCGATCGATCTTGCGAGCAACCTGCAGCCCGGCAAACTGATCCACATCATCATCCGTATCGCCAGATGCGCTTCCAGCGATTCGGAAAAATCGATTCCACTCAATTTGACGCTCCGGAGCGATCGCCTGGTTGCCAAGCAGATTTCTCCCTAGCTCCGCTTCACTCAACGGAAAAACCCGCACTCGATCAAAATCCTCGTTCAGCGTATAACGCCCTCTCACCATCGAGTGACCAAACCGACTGGCAGCAGCCGAGAACTCGACCGGCACAATGCCGCGCTTGGAATAGTAATTCCGATAGTGCCTCCGACCGTTCTGCATCACGTCATCAAGCACCTCAGCATCCAAGACATTTGGCAGAAACTCGGTTAACACAATCGACTGCCAATGCCACTCGACCCACTGACGTGCCTTGTCAAACAACTCGTCGCTTGGCACTCCCTCCGACCGTAATTGATCCACGAATACATTGTGCAATCGCATCAAAACCCCAGAGAGCTGAGCGACGTTGTTGTTCTCATCGTTTCTGCGATCCGCGAGAATCGCGTGACCAGATAAGGTACGAGGAAAGTCACGTTCGTTTCCAAGATAATTTCCGAGCAACAGCTTCGCCCTATCAAAGGTCTCCCGAGGAGCCTGTATCCCGTCGAATTCATACAAGGTGTCCAAATCTAGCCAGGGCGTCGCGTCGTTAGGCAACTCCCAAGCGTTGTTCGACTGGCCCAGCACAGAGTAGCGATCGACCGAAATGTCGTGCGCCAAGATCTGCCCAATGTAGGTCTGCCCTACCACGGTTTCAGAATTGTTGTCAGTCCCACGAAACTGAGAGTCCTCCAAGTAGGCGGGCAAGTTCGAGTCATTCGACGGCTTCCCTATTTCTTTCAAAACACCGTCGGGCACATCCAGACTCGTGAGGCGAGGAAACAGATAGCCAAAACGATATTCCTCCTCGCCGCAGTCAGGATTCCAGACATGTCCAGAACCGGCAAAAGCGGATTGAACCATCAAAAGCGCTATAGTCAGGGTATTTCTTATCATACTTAATTCTCCTTAGTCTAATATGTGAGTTCTACTCAGACTAAGCCCAAAACCGGCGAAGCGAAAGCGCAGCTCGCAGATTTATCATCCACTATCTGTAAAAAGCCCTCCAACCCTCCCTCATTTTTTCTGGCAACCGGACTATCAGCGGTGAATAAGCACTTACGAAAATGCGAATCCTCATCATAGGAAAAATCTGGCCCGAACCGACCTCCTCCGCCGCAGGCACGCGGACGGTCGACCTAATCCGCGCCCTCAAAACAGCCTCTTGGGAAATCCACTTCGCCTGCTCGGCCCAAACATCCCCGCATAGCGCGAACCTAGCCCATACGTTCGAAATAGAAACTCACCCCATCGAACTCAATTCCTCGAGCTTCGATTCATGGCTTAAACAACTCGCCCCAGATATCGTCATCTTCGACCGCTACATGACAGAGGAACAATTCGGATGGAGAGTCGCGACAAACCTGCCGAACGCCTTACGCGTCATCGACACGAGCGACCTGCATTGCCTAAGAGAAGCCCGTCACCAAAATCTGAAGACAGGTGAGACTCCTTCAGTTCGCAACGAAATCGCCCTTCGAGAAATCGCCTGCATTCTCCGCAGCGACCTTTCACTTATCATTTCCGAATACGAAATGAAGATTTTGCGACAGGAGTTTCCACTCAACGATTCTAGCATAACCTACTGGCCATTCGCTCTTGGCCCGCCGCTCTCAGATTCGCCCGCATTCGATCAACGCGAAAACTTCATGATGATCGGCAGCTTCATGCACGAGCCCAATTGGGATGCCGTACGCTGGTGCCAAAAGGAAATCTGGCCGGCCATCCGTTCAGCTCTGCCACATGCGAAGCTCGACATCTACGGATCCTACACACCCGCCAAGGCCAAACAACTCCACAGCGAGAAAAACGGATTTCTTATAAAAGGCAGAGCAGATGACGCCATCTCCACCCTGAAGCGCTATCGCGTCAACCTTGCTCCACTCCGCTTCGGCGCAGGACTCAAAGGCAAGCTCGCCGACGCCTTCCTCGCCGGCACTCCGAGCGTCGCAACACCCATCGCCGCAGAGGGCATGCGCGGTAGCCTTCCCTGGGGTAGCAACGTATCCGATGATCCAGGACAATTTGCGAAAACCGCCATTCAACTCTACACCAATCGATCAGAATGGAGCGAAACCCAATCCGCCGGCTACTCCATAGCGCAAAAGCGCTTTTCAGAATCCTATTGGCTGCCTAAGCTTCCAGAGCTTCTCGAAACGGCCTACAACAACCGAAAAACAAACCGAGACAACAACTTCATCGGCCAACTTCTCAATCACCACCATCACCGTAGCACCGAGTTCATGAGCCGTTGGATCGAAGCCAAAAACAAATAGCTTTCGCCTCCTCAACTAGCCCAGCAAGGACTCCAACTCGTCCAAACCGATAGTCGACTCACCGCCGCCTTCACCAAACAAGGCCGCTGCCAGCTCCGACTTTTCCGCCTGAATCTTGCGGATTTTCTCCTCCACCGTATCCTTCGCAAGGATACGATAAGCGATCACTTGGTCCTTTTGCCCAATCCGGTGGGCCCGGTCAATCGCCTGAGCCTCCACCGCTGGATTCCACCAAGGGTCCAATAAAACAACATAGGACGCCGCAGTCAAAGTAAGCCCCGAACCTGCTGCCTTTAAGGACAATAGAAAGACCTGCTCCTCATTTCCTTTCTGAAAATGTTCTACCAACTCTCCACGCCGCTTTGTCTTTCCCGTCAGCTTCAAGCTCCCGATCCCGATTGCATGGAGCTCCCTTTCAGCTATTTCCAGCAAGCTCACGAACTGACTAAAAACGAGCACCTTATGCCCCTCAGCCACCAGCGGCTCCAGCAAATCTAACAAGGCTTGCATCTTGGCAGACTCGACATCCTCTCGATCCCCGCTCGTATCCAAAAGTTCAGGATCGCAGCAAATTTGACGCAAGCGAAGCAGGGCTTGCAACACGTTAAACGCCCCAGTTGACTGGCCGCCTTCCTTGGCGGACTTAAGCATAGCGCGAGCTTCATCCAACTCCAAGTCATAGCGCTTTCGTTGCTCCCCCTCCAAATCGCAAAAAATGTCCTTTTCGATACGATCCGGCAGATACGTCGCGACCTCGCTCTTCAGTCGACGCAACAAAAACGGACGCATCCGCAAACGCAGATTCGCCAAAACGTCATTCCCGCGTTCTGATTCATAATTCGCTCGAAAACTAGCCAAGGGTCCAAACAGACGCGGCATAGCAAAACGCATCAAACTCCAAAGGTCCGTCAAGCGATTCTCAATCGGCGTACCAGTGAGAGCCAGCCGATGCTTCGCCTTCAATTTATAAGCGACCTTGCTCGTCTGCGAATTGGGGGACTTGATATATTGAGCTTCATCCAACACGACAGCATCCCATTCCTCAGCTAGAAACGTTTCCGCATGAATTCGAAGCTGGGCATAATTCGCCACCAAAATATTTGCAGTCACAAGAGAAGCACCTTGCGGTGAAAACCGCGACGCCTCAAGTCCGGTCTCAAACTTCCTCGGTTCCTGTATCCAATTGTCAGTTACAGACTTTGGACACACTACGAGAACTCGGATAGAATCCCGTTTCCCTTCGGCTAGCCATAGCATCCAGGCAAGCGTCTGCAGCGTCTTACCCAGTCCCATATCATCCGCAAGGATACCGCCAAACCCAAGCTGACTAAGCCGACACAGGAACTCAAAGCCCTTCATCTGGTAAGGCCTCAGCACCTCGCTCAATACCATCGGAACGGCCGGTAGCCTTTGAGTTTTCAAACGCTCCGCCCGCTTCAGAGCCTCGCTCCAATCCCGTTTCGCCACCATTTCTTCCGGCAGCATATCTTCTACCTGACACAAGTGCACTCGCTGCGCATTTCCGCGATCTGGATCGAGACCAAGCGCCGCCAGCGCATTATTCTCTGCTTCCGGCAAGTTTTCGTCCAAGCGATACCATCCCTTGCCCTCAAGCTTCACCAGACCCCCTTTTGCCGCGCGTAGCTTAGCGATCTCGCCCATATCGAACCCTCCCCCTTCGATTTCCCAGCTAGCCCGAGCTTGAAACCAATCCCGATCCGGCGAATCCTCCAAATGGATACGCGCTCGTAGGCGCAGCGGTGGACGGTCCCAGTTTTTTTCACGCTCTCCTGTCTCAAAAGGACGCTCAACCGCCCCGGCCGAACCCCTCCCCGGAAGCGAAATCCCAGTCGCCATACCGATCCTCTTGTACTCAAAATAATCGCCCAACACAGACGCAAACGCCTCAACAGACTTGGGATCCTCCTTCAGCAAAGCTCGTTTCAAATCACGCAATGGCTCTCGACCCTGTACACCCAATTGCTTTCGATCCGCCACCAGTTTGTATAAATCCTTCGGATACAACAAATATCCGGAACCACGAGCGAGTTTCCAAAGCCTATCCAGATCTCGCTCCAAGTCGCTCATCCCTACCGAGCGAGCGCCTCGAGTCGAAGTTCCGATAGTGCCGACGATCTGATCCCGTGCCGCGCGAGCCAGCGCATAGCTGTGCGCGCAGTTGAAAAACTCCGGGCAGCTACAGCTCCCGCTGAAACCTCCAGAATCGTTCACCTTAAGCGTCACTTGAAACACACCCTCGCGCCGCTCCTCGACGCTTCCGCCAATCTGGGAGGCGCCCAACTTGTCCACCCGAGCGGAACCAGATTCGTACAGCTCCGTACCACGCGTCGCGGCAGTGGAATCGACTTGCCCCACAAACCGAGCGAATCTCTGATCAAAGACGAATTGGTCCATCTGCCAAGATCAGGCCACGCCTGAGCGCTTTTGCAATCACAGTCCAAAGGACCTCGAGAATTTCCCATCACCAAAACAACTTGCCTTCGTCTTTTTCACCCCATTTCACACCCAATATGCTCCTTGATTTTTACTGGGTCAGCCCCATCTTCGACTAGATCAATGATATACGTTTACACCGACGATAGCAGTTCCGGCTCCGCCTATCGACCCTTCGAAGGCGAATCCGACGAGGAGCCCGACTCGTGTAGTTCCACTTGGAGCTCCAGTCTCAGATTACCCCCAGCTAAGGACGCCCGTTTACCGGCAAATGAGCGAATGTCATGATAATACAATTCGCCGCCGCCGTCGCCTTCACCATTAGCGTCTCCTTCATCTGCTCGATGCTGGAGGCCCTCATCCTGAGCACCACCACCGCCGACATAGAGTCGCTCAAGAAACGGAATCCAAAAAAAGGAGAGCTGCTCGAGTCGCACAAGACAGAGCTCTCAGATACGATTTCGGCCATCCTTACCCTCAACACTATCGCCAACACCGCCGGCTCCGCCCTCGTCGGCGCCCTCGCCACCCAAATTTGGGGCAGCACGGTACTGGGCTGGGTAACCGGGCTCCTGACACTAAGCATCCTCATCTTCTCGGAAATCATCCCAAAAAACCTGGGCGTCACCTACCGAGTGCAACTACAGTCATGGGTGGTCCAACCGCTCAGATGGATGAAAATCACTCTCTGGCCCGCGACCTCGCTCACCAATTTCTCCGTTCGCTTCGTGGTAAAAGAAGACCAAACAGCCGACGATTCATCAAACGAAGAAGAGATTATCCTCCTCGCCGAAAAAGGGGCCAAAGACGGCACCCTCACCAGCAGCGAGTCGGATATGGTCACCAACGCCCTCAAGCTCGACGACGAAATGGTCAGCGCCATCATGACGCCTCGAGTCGTCGTCACCGCCCTCGAAAAAGTTCTCACCATTGGCGACGTGTTCCGCACGTATCCAAATATCCCCTTCGCCCGCATCCCCGTCTACGACGAGGAAATCGACCAGATCGTCGGAATCGTCAGGAGACGAGACTTGCTCAAATACGTTGCCGAAGATCAAGATCGCGTCCGCTTGCACGAGATCATGCATGAGGTCTTCTTCGTTCCGGAGACTGTCACCGTTGCCGCAGCGCTTCAGACCGTACTCAAGAAACATCAGCAACTCCTCATCGTGGTAGACGAGTTCGGATCCATGGCTGGAGTCATCACCATGGAAGACATAATGGAGTATATCCTCGGCCGCGAAATCTTCGAGAAAGACGACGTCGCTATCGATATGCGCGAACTCGCCCGCACGGAAGCCAAAGGCAAGGCATCCGACACCGCAGCCGAAGACGCCGCAGCCGCCCAGGACGATCTGCGCAAAGAGTAGACGACGCCGGTCGGCTCACGCCTAAAAACGTATCCAACAATTGGAAACACCTCCCATGCTCATTTCCCTAATCTGGAAACACGACCTCGATCCCATAATCTACCAGTTCACCGAAAGCCTCGCCATCCGCTGGTACGGCCTCGCCTACGTGGTCGGTTTCATGGCAGGAGCCTGGCTCCTTCACATCTACCACAAGAAAGGGCTCTCGCCCCTCGACTCAAACCAGCAAAGCGACCTCTTTCTCGCTATCATCGCCGGAGTCATCATCGGCGGACGTCTGGGCTACTTCGCCTTCTATGCCCCACGCGACTTTCTGGAAAACCCTCTGGTCTTTTTCCAGTTCACACAAGGTGGCATGGCCAGTCACGGCGGCTTCATCGGCGTCATCCTAGCCGGCTGGTTCATGTCCCGACGCCTTAAAACTCCATTTCTCAAAATCGGCGACCTGCTCGCCACCCTCGCCCCGCCGGGTCTGCTTTTCGGCCGGTTGGCTAACTTCGTAAACGGCGAGCTCTGGGGCAAGCCTACCGACGGCTCCTGGGGCGTCATCTTCCCCGGTGCGGGCGACTTCCCCCGCCACCCTTCACAGCTCTACGAAGCCGGACTCGAAGGCCTGCTCATGCTCATCTATACCCAGATTCGCATCTGGACATCTCCCGTCCTAAAAAACCACCCCGGCCAAATCGGCGGCGAATTCCTGCTTGGCTACTCCATCGTACGCGTCATCGGCGAACAATTCCGCGAGCCTGACATCGGCATCGATCCCATCTTCGGACTCAATCGCGGCGCCATCCTATCCATCCTCATGGCCGCCGCCGGCATCGCAATCATCCTCTACGCCCGCCGCAAGGCAAGCTAGCGCCATCACTCCCGCAAAGCGGCCAATAAACCGCCGCCCCCCATCCAGGCGCGACACCTAGCCTAGCCAGATCCGCACCCCGACATTCATGATCACGCAAACGACTAGCGCCGCTGCCACGTCGTCCGCCACCACGCCAAATCCGCCATGGTAGCGTTGCAGCTTCTTGATGCCGAGCGGCTTCAGGATGTCGAAAAAGCGAAAAAGGACAAAGGCGGCCAGAATGATCCAGCCAAACATCGGATGCGACCCGAAGCCGTTAAGCCCGATCAAGCATATCGGCATCGCCACGAACTCGTCTAAAATGATCTCGCCCGGATCCACCTTCTTCAATCGCTTCTCCGCCTCCCCGCAAATGCCAATCGCAAAGTAGGACGCCGCTGCTAAGAGCAAGACCGAGGAAAACGCGCTCAGGTGAGAAGTGAATACCGCGTAAAACACGAGCCCCATTACCGAGCCCCAAGTCCCAGGCGCCTTCAAGCTGCCCAGACTGCCTATCGTAGCCAAGTTCACGACTACTTTGTTCGGCCAATAACGAGCCCATCTTGGATTCTTGATCATAATGGAAAGAGCCTCCTAGTTTTTGAAAGCAAGATCACCGTACTTGCGAAAGTATTTGGCGCCTGAATACAAAGTCATCACTACGCAAAGCCAGAAAAACACCCGACCGATCCAAGCGACCCAATAGCCGATCTCCGCCGCATAAGGCAATCCCGCCAGGACCAGATCCACCTTGAAAACCGTCGCCAGCAGCAGGCCGCCAACCGCGATGATCTGCGTCACCGTCTTCTGCTTACCCGCGCTCTCAGCCGCCATCACCACGCCCTTCGTAGCCGCCACCAGCCTCAGCCCCGTAATCATGAATTCACGCCCCAATATCAACAGCACCAGAAAAATCCGAACCCCGTCGTTTTCCACGCCACGCTCCACCAGCGCTACCATCAATCCCAGCATCAGGATCTTATCCGTCAACGCATCCATCAAAATACCGAAATTCGACACCTGATTCAGCTTCCGAGCGAAATATCCGTCCAACCAATCCGTGATGCCGGCGATCACGAACAACGCGAATGCCAGACTCGCAGCTCCCGTAAACGACTCGCGCATAAGCCACACGATGACGAACATCATCGGAATGCGAGAAAGGGTCAGTAGATTGGGCAGGTTCATCGGCCGCACTCAAGAAGCTTAGACCGCGAAAGTAAAGCACTCCTCCCGCTGACGCCAGCATTTCCCGATTTCCGCATTTTCCCAGCCAACGCGCCACCGCCAGCAACTTGTAAGTCCACCGAAAAGTGTTTCCCTCTGGAAGGCTCGCCGCCCACGCCAATTCCGGCATTGCAAAGCCTCTCCCCCCTCCGCAAATTCCTCGTTTTTATCGGCTTATGAGGATTTGCATCTACCCAGGCACCTTCGACCCCATCACGCACGGACATCTCGACGTGCTTCAGCGCGCCTGCCGCATGTTCGACAAAGTCATCGTCGGCATCGCCGACAATCCCGGCAAACAGCCCTTCTTCAACACGCAAGAACGCGTTTCTCTCCTGGAGGCAAACCTTGGGCAGACGCCAAACGCATCGATAGCCACCTTCAGCGGCCTCCTCGTCGATTTCGCCAAAGAGCAGCAAGCCACCGCCGTCATTCGCGGGCTCAGAGCCGTATCCGATTTCGAATACGAATTTCAGATGGCCCTCATGAATCGCCACCTCCAGCCAGATATCGAAACCATCCTCGTCATGACCAAGGAGGGATACAATTACACGAGCTCCAGCCTCGTGAAACAAGTGGCCACCTACGGAGCGGACATCTCACATTTCGTGCCCGCCAATGTTGACCAAGCCCTCAAGGCAAAACTGGCCCGCTAGTCGCGACAAACGGTCCCACTCGTTTTAGCGAGCAAGGTTCACTTTTAACTTTCCAAACTCTATCGACACCCTGCTCCCCGCATGACCTTTAGCTTCGCTACCGCCAACCGGATTCACTTCGGAGAAGGAGTCTCCAAGACCATCCCAAGTCTCCTAGACGAATCGCTCTCGCCGCTCTTTGTGCTCACCGGGAGCGACTCCAAGCGATACGCCCAAACCATCGGACTGCTCACTCAAAGCGGTTTCGAAGTCTACATTCATCCCGTAAACAGCGAGCCTACCCTAAAGTCGATCAACCAGGCCACCGAGGCGGCTCGCGAAGCCCAAGCCAAATGCGTCGTCGCCATCGGAGGCGGCAGCGTAATCGACACCGGCAAAGCAGTCGCCGCGCTCGTCACCAATCCCGGTAGCCTTCTCGACTATCTCGATGGCGTGGGAAAAGGCAGAAGCCTGCAAATTCCCTCGCTGCCCTTCATGGCCATCCCGACCACTGCCGGCACCGGATCGGAAGCCACTCGCAACAGCGTCGTCGGAGTTCCTAAAGCAGGCGTCAAGGTCAGCCTCCGCTCCGCATACATGCTGCCCACCTGGGCTGTTGTGGATCCCGAACTCACCTATCACCTCCCACGTGAGATCGCCGCCTACACAGGCATGGACGCTCTCATCCAGTGCCTCGAAGCCTACCTTTCGAAAAACGCGAATCCACTCACCGACGGCATCGCGCGAGAAGGACTCCGCCTGGCCGCTCGCTCCATACGCGACGCCTGTAGTGATCAACTAAATACCGAAGCCAAGTCCGATCTATGCGCCGCCAGCCTCTGCGGAGGCATCGCCCTCGCGAATGCTAAGCTCGGCTCCATCCACGGCTTCGCCGGATCCCTTGGCGGCATGATCGACGCCCCTCACGGCGCCATCTGCGCCAGCTTGCTCGTTCCCTGCTTCGCCGCCAATCTGAAAGCCCTTCGAGATCGCGATCCGCAAAACCCAAGCCAAGCAAAAATGGATGATGTGGCCACCCTCCTCACTGGAAATCCGCAGGCCAAAGCTTCCTATGCGCTCGCTTGGTTCGAATCTCTCGTAAAGGACCTGCCGTTAAAGTCACTCGGCGAACTCGGCCTCGAAGCCACTCAATTGGACGAAGCCGCCCGCAAATCCGCCAACTCAAGCAGCATGAAGGGAAATCCCATCGAACTCACGAAATTCGAGTTGCTAGAGATCCTCGAGGCATCCCTCTAAATCGCCTCGCGAAGGCCAAAAGGGTAGCCTCAATCGCTCAAGCTGAACGCCTGCGGCAAGAGTACAGACGCTCGAAGCCGCTGCCAGCTCGCGGACCAAGAGACGCTTATATCATCCAAGCGCGCGCTTCTAGTCATGATATAGTCCCCCGTTTACGAACCTTCAGACGTTCGGCATCAGCGCCTCAACTGCCATCCATACAGATCGCAGCGACATCCTTACGAGTTCGTCGAAATCTCGGCTCGACGGCGGAAAACAAGAGAAGGCATTAGCAAGAGGTACATTACCTAGTTCCTATCCTAATGAGATATTTTAGTTAGGGTGTGGTCCTCAAAACCTATTTAGGGTGTTTTAAATACGTAGGGGATTCAATTGAATTTCGGACTTCGCAATCAATTTACATTATAGAGCGGCTTTGGGGTATTTCTCCCTTAAATTCTCGACTCAAAAACTATGTTTCACCCTACGAAACCTAACTTTGCTCCATTATAAGTAGAAACTAACCCCAGAAATCTTTCAGGGGTAAAAATCTCAAGCTCTAGGGATATTTTCATTAAAGACCTCAAGGGTTCATGCCGATAACCTTGGGCATCACGTCAGTGACTGGGGTAAATTCCTCTTTCGCAAACGAGATAATCAGTCGAAGAAAGACTCCAAATCCGACTTCGACTAAGACCAACAACGCCAGCCATCCCTTAGACATCACATCGCCAGCCAACTAAGAAAAGTGCGTCACTCGCACGCTATAGGAAATAACATAACGATATAATAATCCCGAACTAACATCATGAATAATATCAAATCACTGTTTGCCGGCGCAGCCGGACTCCTCGCAACAACTGTAGCCTTCGCTGGCGCAAATGAGAGTGCCAATCTCTCCGCAGTTATCGGTGCAGGATCTCTCGAAATCGTTGCTTCTTCGCTCACTGGACCTTACGCTCCTGTCGGCGGCGCAGTTTCCATCACAGGTGTCACTCAAGCGGATGCTCTGGCTTTCGAAATTGACGGTATCACTATCGATGACCTCGACGGCAACGGTTCCGGATGGGTCCTAACTGCCACTCCAGCCGCAAATCTCACCGACGGTTCAAACAACCTTCCTATCGGTACGACTGGTGGCTTCAACAATCCTTCCGATGCCGCACCCACAACCGTAGATAACGCTAACCAAGTTACCTACAGCAGCGGCGCTGGCGTAGACGACTACACCCTCGACTACGACGTAGCCTACACGATCCCCGCATTCACCGATGCCGGCACGTACACAGGCGTCGTAGCATTCGCAATCACTTCCCTCTAAGAGCTCAGGCTCTTGAATGTTCTTTAACAGAAAGTATCTCGTCTGCGCGTTCAGCGCTGTGATTACCTCCTCGCTACAATCTGGAGCGATTGAGGAGGCCAACCTTCAGGTAACGGTCATTCCTGGAACGTTGGAAATAGCTCCGTCTTCGGTCAGTGGTCCCTTCACGCCAACTAGTGGTGCAGTTAGCGTGACCAGCGCGAAGCAAGTAGACGCAGTTACTTTCCAGATCCCAGACATTGTTGTCAACGATCTGAACGGAGATGGCCTGGGGTGGCGTTTAATCGCCGCCCCGGGCAATCTTGCGAACGGCCCAGCCACTCTTCCCCTCGGCTCTGTTGCTGGATTCGTCAATCCGTCCGATCTGGACGGGACCTTGATCGAATCCGCCAACAGCGTCGTCTTCAACTCAGGACTCGGCACCTCGAACTATACGATCGACTACGAAGTCGCGTACGACGTGCCCGCCTTTGCCGAAGTCGGCGAATACACAGGCGTAATTGTATTCACCATTACCGCGCAATGAAATGCCTAGAACGCATTGATACCCACGCTCGATCTACCCGCCAGACAATATCCGCTCTCCTTCTCCTCACTCTACTCCTAGGATACTCGTCTGCGCTCGGAGCCAATGCTATCAACATAAAGGGCGATAATCGAGTTACCCTGCCAGGACTAGTAGTCACCTCCAGTCCTCAAAGAATTCACTCAGGCACCCTTCTGCTCTCACTAAGCAACAAAAACGAGACAAACGGCTGGGTCCTCTCGGGAGAAGTCAACGAAAGCGCTCTCATCGGCTCAGCGACAGCAGAGCGCATCCCCGCTACCCTCACCTTCCAGTCCATCAGTTGGCTCAGCGGAGGAAATGGCTCCACCGCTGGCATAACCGTCTATCCCGACGGAACACGCATCGAAGCAGATCCTGGCTTCGGCCTTGGCAATTACCAAATCACTTTCGAAATCTACTACGACGCCCCCGCTTTCCCCATCGCCGACAGCTATCGCGGCGTATCAACATTTACAGTACAATAAAATCCCACAAACGACAACAGCCATGAAACGACTCGCAATCACCCTCCTCGCCATTCTCGCGCCTGCTCTGGGACACGCATTCAGCGTGAGCCCCATGGTCGCGAATTTCGACCCGAATACCACCCGATCGCAACAAGTGTTCGTTCTCTCAAACACCACCGATCGAGAAAAACCAATCGAGATCTCCATCGCCAAGCCCGTCGTCGACGAAAACGGTATCGAAACAATGGATATCGGAAACGGCGAAGACGAGTTTCTCATCATCCCGCAGCAATTCGTGCTACCGCCCAACTCCAAGCGCTCCGTAAAAGCCTTCTATGTCGGTGACCCGAGAGACGCGGAAGACACTTATCGCTTCATCTTCAAGGAACTCCCCGTGGAGCTCGCCCAAGAAGAAGAACTGCCAGAGGGCGAAAGCTCCTTTAGCATGCGCATCGTCATGCAGTACAATACCCGCATCTGGCTCACCCCTGGCGGATTCCAAGACGAGCTCGCCATTACAGACTTCGGTAAGGTCGACGTCCCCGCCCCAGCCAAAACAGAAGTCAAAGAGCAAGCTCTCGAGAACGAGCCTGACGCGACTCCCGTCCCGCTAAAGCCCATGCTTCGCTTTACCGTCGCCAACACCGGTCCCGCTCACGGATACATTCGCTATCCAAAAATCTCTCTCGTCAAAAAAGACGGAAGACGATTCGACCTGAGCAAGGAAAGCCTCCAATTCGTATCCGGACAAGTCGTCATGAGCTCGAGCGAGAAAGAATTCAAAATCAACTGGCTCGACGAATTCCCGGAAATCAAAGACATCGAACGCATCGACATTAGCACAGTCAAAAGGTGATCGCTCAGCCAGCAAGGACGCTCTTCCTGATCGTCCTAGCTATGGTTTTTCGGACAGCCGTAAACGCCGAATCGCTCCTCGAAGAGGATTCCTCAGCCGTCACGCTGCCACTCGAAATCGAGATAAACGGCTCACCCCAAGGAGAGGTCATCGTCAGAACAGACGCCTCCCTCGAAATTGTCGAAATAGAGGGTTCCATCCTCAGAGACCTCCTTTCTGGAAAAGTCACTTCCGATCTCGAATCGTTTGTCGAAAACCTGCCGGACGGCTTCCATACGCTAGAAAGCTATCAGGAGCTTGGACTCGAGATTCTACTGGATCTCGAACGGCTCGTCATTGCCCTGCAAATACAAGAAAAGAGTTCCTACGAAAACTCCGGTCCGCAACGCATTCGCCTCGGCTACCAGAGAGATCCGAATTTCGACGCCCACTCAAAGCAAGCGATATTCAGCGGATACGCCAACTTTCGTTTTCGCTCGTCCCACAGCGAACACAACAACTCCCCCTCTCAGACAGCGCACATCCTTGGCATCAGCCACGTCGTAAACTTCGCCGGGTACGCCCTCGAAGGCGAAAGCCTCTGGAGCGACTCCGCTAGCTTCGAGACCCGAGAACTCCGCCTCGTCAAAGACTTCCCAAACCAACTCTGGCGTCTCACCGCAGGCGACGTATCCACACCCATCAACGACCTGCAGCGAGGGTTCCAAATCTTCGGAGTCAACCTCGCAAAAGAATTTGGCATCCAGCCCTACCGCTCCTTCACGCCCACGAGCTCGGCTTCATTCGACCTCACGGAAGCATCCACTGTTCGTGTAATCGTCAACGGAAACGAAGCCCGCACCCTTCGGCTCGATCCCGGCTCCTACAGCATCGAGGAGTTTAAGCTCATAGCTGGACCTAATCGAATGGAACTCCAAATAGAAACGGATTCAGGTATGGTAGACAATCTGAGCATCAACGAATTTGGAGCCCTCAACCACCTCGACTCCGGCGTATCCACTTATTCACTATCGTACGGCTACCCTCGAAGCTCGGCCGCTGCTACCAACACTTCAACTATTAGCTCCGCCGATTGGTACCAACGCTACGTCTCCAACCAGCCCATCTTCAGCGGATACTACAAACGAGGCATTACCAACCAATTGACCACATCCCTCGATGCTCAAGGCAACTCCGAATGGAATCGACTCGGAGTCAGCGCCTACACGGCCAGCGATCGCTTTGGCTCGCTCAACCTGAGCCTGAGCCACAATCAAACCAATGGCCAAAAAAGTGCCCTCTCCAGCCGCCTGTCATGGGGTCGTAGCGTCGCAGGATACAACCTTTCGCTCTCTAGCCTCTACACCGAAGCAGGGTACAATCAGACCCAATCGGCTCAGAGATCGAACGATCAAGCAATTCGATCAAGCAATTCCTTCACCATCTCTAAGCTATTCCGAGAAAAGCTAAACGTATCCACCAGCTTCCTACATCAAACGCGTCACGATGGCTCAAGCAACCAAAACATCACCTCATCGATAGGTCGACGATTCAAAGGGCTCTACGCGTCATGGTCGTTTCGATACGCCAGCGATTCTAGCGCGACCGATTATGGCACCTTTCTCACTTGCACTTGGAATCCCGCAAAGAAATGGCGAGCTCGCAGCCAAGCCCGCTATTCGACCCAACCAGGCGGAACCTCCTTGTATACGAACCTAGACTACTCGAATCGTCGAACAAACGACTACATCAATGCCAGCTTCGACGCCAGTCGCACCGACATTGGATACAACCTCGGAGGATCGATAGCCTACCAGACAGGACTCTATTCCGCCAGTCTCTCTCACAGCCAAGTTTACGGCGCCATCGACGACTACATCGACAAAGGCTCCCAAACCAGCCTCACTGCAAGCTCCGCTATCGCCTTCGCCGACGGAGCCTTCGGATTCGCCAATCAGATTCGCAACAGCTTCGCAATCGTAAGCAAACACTCCGCCTGGTCTGATGTGAGGCTGGGCATAAACCCAACCGTGGGCGGATTCGAAAAACGCAGCAACGGGGCAATCCTTTCGCCCGTCCTTCCCTCCCTCATTCCCTATCGCGAAACCTACGCAACCATTCAAACCGTTGAAAGCGACCTATTCCTAGAGCGAAATGATTACTATTTCTTCCCCAGCTATCGACGAGGCATCCACCTAAAGCTCGGATCGGACGCCATCTATGCCGTACGAGGAACCCTTAGCTACTCCGATCAAGAACCCGTCAAATACAAAGCGGTCCGCTTCACCAGCGACAATGGCGAGAAAGTGGATACATTCACAAACGGAGCTGGCCGCTTCATGGCTACAAACCTAAAGCCGGGCAACTACCTCGTCACCGTAGCGAACAGTAAGGAAACGCTTTCCTTAAGCATCAAAAAGGACGGCGAAACCATGAAGTTCATCGGATCAGTTTCGCTACAGAAATAATCGATCACTCCTTCACAAACACTCCGTCCTCCACTCGGTAAACCAGCCACTCCTTACCGCTAGCCGCGTCGGGCAGCTCCGTACCCGTAGCTATTAACTGGATACTTTCGTCCAGAGCATTCCAAAATCGTTCCCGACGCACCGGATCTAGCTCGCCTAGCACGTCGTCTATCAACAACGCCGGACACACCCCAAATCGCTCTCGCCAATACGCAATCGTCGCAAAGGCTAGAGACAATGCGATGCTTCGCTGCTGCCCGTCCGACGCGAAATCTGTCGCGGATCGACCATTCAAGGTCAGCTCGAAATCGTCTCGATGCGGACCCTTGCTCGTGCTGTGCATAATTTCGTCGCGCTTGCGATTGCGGTCCAGCATCGCCCGATACGCGTCCTCGTCGTCTGGATACGCATTTGGCTTATAATCCACGCCTATCGCCTCTGCCGAACCCGATAGCGTCTCGTAAAACCGACTCGCCATACTCCCGAGCTCAGAGATCACACTATCGCGTTTCCGTATAACTGCCAAAGCAGGACCTATCAATTCCGCCTCAAAAGGTCTCATGAGCTCCATGCTGGAACCCCTCTTCAGCAAGGCATTACGCTCCTGTACGCATTTTTGATAGCGCTGCAGCGCCACATAATACTCACGATCGATTCCGCACAAAAACGTATCAATAAAACGGCGACGTCCTCCCGGCGATCCACGCACTATATTCAAATCTTCGGAAGACAAAGTCACTGCCGGAAACCGGCCCACAAAATCAGACGCCCGCCGCACCGCTTCTCCATCCAGAGAGACCTCTTTGCCTTTGCGTTTGATCAGCACTCGAGCCTCTGAATCCTCAAACTCCTCATGCTCGATTTCATACACGATTTCCGCCTGCCCAGATTCCGGACCAAGCAAAATCTCATTTTCTCGAGCTCGAAACGCCCTCAAGGAAGTCACGTAGCCAATCGCTTCCAAAAGATTCGTTTTACCCTGTCCATTGCGACCGAGTAGAAATACCCGATCCGCATCTAGATTCAAACGGGCTAGCTTGATGTTCCGGTAATTGGATACTCCGATCGCCTTAAACTTCATACGCGATCGAAACTAAAAGCCCTTCGACTCATCACCACCTAAGGGAGCCGATTCTCTCGAATTCGGATCCAATAAGTCCGCGCTAAAAAGCTTGTGCAGCTGAAAGCCTGCCCGATACGGATCGCCCAACTCCTTGACTGTCCGCGTAATCGACTCCAGCACCGCAGCATTCCCGCGCTGAGACCATTCTGGATGAAGCCAAACAGGCTTGTCCGAAACGAAAAAACCACCCACCGAACGTATCCATCCTTCAATGCTATTTTCGTCCTCTACGATTAGCTTAAATTCCGACGCTTTCTCCAGATTCTCGACAAGCGGTTCCTTCTGCCATTTCGGACTCAATGTTATCCAGTCAAAATCGCCGCGAATCTCAAAGCCGCCGCTCGTCTCCAAATGACGCCCAATCCCACGCGCCGCCAAAGCCTCGCTTAAAGCCTTCAAGTCATGGATCACCGGTTCGCCGCCGGTTACCACTGCGAACTCAGCCCCACTCGCCTTCGCCGCGTCCGCCAATGCTTCCGGCGTCACTCGCTCCACATTTTTCGGCACGTAATCAGGATGCCAAGTCCCGGCCGAATCACACCAAGGACAGTGCACCGGACAACCGAACAATCGTATAAAATAAGCAGACCTTCCCATGTGGGCTCCTTCTCCCTGCCAGGAGTGAAACCGTTCATGCACTGGCAAGGCCTGACCCATTTTATCCATATCCAAATCTCAACTACGAACGGTCAGGCTCGTAAGTTGCGCTGTTCCGAGAGTCCTCGACCACTTCGACAGATATCAAGAAAGCCCGTCCACCCGTCATATCCTTAACCTTCGGATTAATCACCTTAAACACATGACGCGCGATGCCCTCGCTCGAGCAGAGATCCACTACATAAGGCTGGTACACCTTGCAGCCACTTGCCTCGTTGATCGCTAGAATATCCGCGAGCAGCGGATCGTCCTCGTTGAACACGCAGGCATGGTCCAGGTTCTCGTCGATCCAAGCCTTGATAGGCTTGAGCTTTCCAAAATCCACCACGAATCCGCATTCGTCCAGCTCCTCGCAGCCAAACGTGAAAGTGAAGCTCCAATTATGCCCATGGATCTGCGCGCAATGCCCATCGTGCCGATGCTGACGATGAGCAAACGGAATGTCCGCGTAAGTTTTCTTGCAAGTAAACATAGTCAAAGTGGTAGCCAAAAATGTAGAAACCGCTTTCCCAGCGGGCAACCACTCCTAGCGCTGTCGTCTAAAGTTTCCAGCCCGATTTCACCAAATCCGCCACGCTCGGCGCCGTATCCTCGTAAGCCGTGCTATCCTCCACGCCAGCCAAATGAAACGCCTCGCGCCGCTCCACACAGGTGCCGCAGCGGCCACAATGCCTATCCCCTCCCTTGTAGCAGGACCAAGTTCGCTCCAGCTTCACTCCTAGCTTAGCCCCGGCCTTAGCGATATCCGCCTTGGTCCAAGTCACAAACGGACGATACAAACTGACCTCGCTCCAGTCGCACAATCGAATCGCCTTGTCCAATGCCTCGGCAAACTCCTCACGGCAGTCTGGATAAATAGCGTGATCCCCCCCGTGCGCCGCATAAGCCACCGCTTCCGCGCCCAAAGAGATCGCCCACGAAGTCGCCACCGACAACAAAATCATGTTCCGATTCGGCACCACTGTAGACTTCATCTGCTCCTCTTCGTAATGCCCCTCGGGCACTTCCTCAGCCGAGCTCGTCAGGCTACTCTTGCCAAATATCCCCTGCAGGCCGCTCAAGTCCGCCACTCGATGCTCAATCCCCAGAGCACGACAAAACTCAGCCGCCGCATCCAGTTCTTTGGAGTGCTTTTGCCCGTAGTTCACACTCAGGGCACCTTTGATAGCGATACCGAGCTCGCGCATGCGGTAGAGCATCACCGTCGAGTCCATCCCACCAGAGTAGACAGCCACCGCCGACCCCGGCCTCGATTCATCCTTCAAATCCATCAGCGCCCACTAATCCGACCCAAAATCCTAAGTCAATCCCAAGCGCCATCCAACAGGTCCCCAGCGAAAATTCGCTCCCCCTTCCAGTGAAAGCCAAACCCAATCCATACCAAAGAAGCGATCCAGAGCGGCTTCCCTGTACTTACGTGTAAACCAGTAAAATTTCCAAACAAGCGATCCTGCCTCGATCATAGAGTGCATTGCTCAAATGCTCAGGAACCTCATCGATTTAATACAATGACAACCAACAACTTAACAATCTGCAATCCTTATCACAAACCCAATCTGGCGCGAAGCGTGCGTTACCATTTTCGTCTACACTTTCCAATATGAAGAAAACAATCACAGCTTCCCTCCTTTTCCTAGCTATCGGCGTGGCCGGTCATTCTCACGCAGTGACAACAGGCTTCGTTACAAACGCATCGAGCAACTCCTCCGAATGGTCGACTTACGTTACATCCCTAGGCTCCTCGATCAATTCGAACGTCAACTTCGACGCTCACTCGATCGGCGCCCTCGACGGCTCGTTCTACACCACTAGCGATGGCGTTACTCTCACCGCAAACGGCGACTCGAATACAGTCGCAAACGGAGCGGGCCCTGGACAAGGCAACACCGACGGCGCGATCAAAGGCGAAGGCTTGCACGCCATCTCAAACTACCTTTTCGACGGAGGCTCCGCATCGAGCCTAGTCATCAGCTTCGCTGAAAGCGTTTTTGGAGCAGGCCTATCCGTTATCGACTACTTCAACCCCAACTCCTCCAACCAACTCTCCATCGAAGCCTTCACTGGCGAAAACGGCACCGGGTCCTCGCTAGGCAGCTTCACATCCATAGGCGCAAACTTTCAGCGCAACAACGTCTACTTCATGGGAATCGCCTCAGACACCGCCAACATACGCTCTATCGTTTTCACCGATATCAACGACGCAACCAGCGACACCACCGGCATCGACGACATCGTCTTCGCCCAAGCTTCCAGCGCCAGACGCTCCTCCGAAGGCGTTCCAGACAGCGGATCTGCCGCCTTGCTACTCATCGGAGGCCTACTTGTTATCGCCAGCTTGAAGTCACGACTCGCAGAATAAGCTAGCCGCCTCTCAAACCAAAATCCCTGACCGCAGCTCTCTGCGGTCTTTTTTTGTCCAACGCGAAGCTAACCCTCGCTACGAATCGACTCCATCGGGGACTGTTTCGCGATGCCAAGGCTATTCAGCATGCCGGTCAATAGCGTCATGCCGGCCACGATCAACACCGTCGCTACCGTCACATCCCAAGGAATATAGAGCTCTACCTTCAAGGCATACTTCGTCACCGCCCAGCCCGACGCCAGCGAAAGCCCCACGCCCGCCAGTCCGGCGATCGCTCCCACCAGAGCGTACTCCACTCCCATGATTCCGCGTATTTGCTTTGCGGATGCGCCAATCGTTCGCAACAAAGCGCTCTCCCGAGCCCGCTGGTAGCGACTCGTGATCACCGACGCCATCAAAGCGATCAAACCCGTCACGATCGTAAAGGATGCCATAAAGCGAATCACAAAACTGATCTTATCGAAAATCTCCCTCAAGCTCTCCAAGATCATCGTCAGATTCACAGCCGACACGTTCGGATACTGCTTCACGACATTCGACTGCAGCCTCACCAAAATCTCACGATCTTGAGCATGCACCGCCGTTACGAAAAACGCCGGAGCCGCCTCCAGCACGCCGGACGGAAACACCACGAAAAAGTTCGGTTTCATCTCTCTCCAATCCACTTTTCGGATACTGGTCACCTCGGTCTCGATCGGCAGCCCCTGCACATCCCAAACAATCCTGTCTCCAAGTTTCAACTTCAGAGCCTCCACAATTCTCTGCTCCACCGAAACAGGAATAGGACCCGAACCATCAAGGGTCGCCTCAGCCGTAAAGCTTCCCGCCGTCAGCTCCTCGTCCTCCCGAATAAAATCACGGTAAGTCGAGCGGTACTCGCGATCCGCCGCCCAATTCTCGATCTCCAGCCTCTCGTCGTTCTTCAACTCCTCAGGAGACATCCCGTTCAAGCTCTGCAAGCGCATCGTCACGATCGGCTCCGCTCGCCCCGGGTCCACCCCAAGCTCCCCGATCGTCGCTTGCACCCCTTCCAGCTGGTCGGGCTGTATGTCGAAAAGAATGACGTTCGGCTGCCCGTCGTCGTCCGCCAGCTCGCCCTGCCTAAGCATGCTCTGCTCGCTTATGTAAATTGTATAAATCAGAAACGCGCCCATTCCCAGAGTCACCACCAGCATCGTAGTGCGATTGTTGGGACGGTGCAGGTTCGCCAAGCCCTGACGCCACACATACGGCAATCCCGCGAAGCTCATCCGCTTCAAGACAAAGCGAAGCAGCCAACCAATTCCGGCCAACAACAAAATCGCCGCCAAGATGCCCCCGAAAAATCCTAACGCCTGCCCTAGCGTCTGCGTCTGGGTAATCGTGAAAACCGCCGTCAAACTCAACAGGCCGAGGCTGACCAACAAAAACGCTCCATCCTTCCAGGCCTTGCCACCCGATTCCACCGAAGCGCGAATAGCCCGCAACGGAGAAATCTTCCTCAGCGGCAACAGCGGCAAAAACGCGAACAAACTCGTGAAAAGCCATCCAAACAAAAGACTGGAGAAAATGCTGCTCCACGAAATCTCCACCTGCAGCTCGAGCGGCAGAAACGGCTTCATCAGCTCCGGCAAGAACGACTGGATCGCCAAACCTAGCAATGCCCCGGCCAAGCAACCGACCAGTCCCACTAGCGAAATTTGGATACAGTAAATGAGCATCGCCTGCCGCGAGCTAGCTCCCACGCACCGAAGCGTCGCCACCGCGTCCGTCTTCCCCTTGAGATAGACTTGAACCGCTCCCGCTATCGCCACGCCGCCAAGCAGCAAGGCCACGAAACCGACCATGCTAAGAAAACTGTTCATTCCCTCAAGCGTGCGCCCGATCCGACGCCGCTGATCCGCCACCGTATCCACGTCGATTTCGAGCTCTTCCAACTCCTCGCGCAACCCCTCGAGAATCTTCAAGCTCGGCTCCGCCATCATGTCGTCAAACTTCTGATACGCGAAATAATGCAAACGACTTCCGAACTGCGTCAGTCCCGTCTGCTCCAAAAAAGCCATTGGGATCAAAATGCGCGGAGCAAACGATCCCGTAAACGAACCCTCTCCCGGGATACGGAGCACCTCGCCAATGATCTCAAACTCCAAATCCCCAATCTTAACCGGGTCACCGACCTTCAAGTCGAACTGCAGCATCAAGCTATCCTCAAGTAAGGCCACCGGCTCGCTCGAGCCCGCCACGTGCAGCCCCTCTGGATTCGTATCCAGTTTCCCATACCACGGAAACGTTCCCTCCATCGCATGAGCCCGCACGATGCGCGTATCGTCCTGCGTCGGGAAATATGCCATCGTCGCGAACTTCACTTCGCGCGAAATCTCCTCCGCAGGTACCAGCGAAATCAACGCTTCCACCTTTGGGCTAAAGGGAACGTTCGCATCGTATTCCACATCCGCTCCAAGCAAACTCCGCGACTGCCGATCCATCTCACTCTCCAAATTCGCTCGAAAGGAATTGATCGCCACGAGAGCAGCCACCCCGGAAACCACCGCCAGAGCAAACAGTCCCAGCCGGCTCTTCGCCCGACGCATGTCTCGCCAAGCCATGACGAGAATCCACCCAAAGCCTGCCTTATTCATCCGCCCCGGCCTTCTCTACTTCCTGCAAAACGCCATGATCAATCCGCAGCAGACGATCCGTCGTCTTCGCCAAGTCCAAATCATGCGTCACCAGCACCAGCGTCGTTCCAGCCGTCTTGTTCAGACCAAAGAGCAACTCCACGATCGGCTCGCTAGTATCCGTGTCCAAATTCCCCGTCGGCTCGTCCGCAAATAGAATTCGTGGCTTGTTCACGAACGCCCGAGCCAGGGCTACGCGCTGCTGTTCACCTCCGGAAAGCTGGATCGGATAATGCGAGATCCGATCGCCAAGACCCACCTGACCGAGCAGCTCCTTGGCCCTTTCCCTCGCTCCCTTCTCCCCACGCAGCTCCAGAGGAACCATCACGTTCTCCAAGGCCGTAAGAGTCGGTATCAACTGAAAATTCTGAAAAACGAAGCCTACGCTCTCGTTGCGAATCGCTGCCCGCTCGTCCTCCCCAAGACCGGAAAGTTCTTGGCCGCAGAGGGATACCGAGCCGGTCGAGGGTCGGTCCAGACCCGCGCAAATCCCGAGCAAAGTCGTCTTGCCGCTCCCGGATGGACCGATAATCGATACCGTCTCACCGGCCTTTACATCAAAGGAAACCCCCTTCAGGACTTCCAAGTCTTCACGCCCGCTGTGATAGGCCTTTCTGACCTCACTCAGCCGCAGCACTGCAAGCTCACTGCTAGATTCCGTCATGCGGCCCGACCCAATATTCGTTTCTTGTAACATGCAACTTGATAAGCTCCTATTAGCCAACATGAAGCCAACGCGTCTCACACCTAGATTGATTGCCCTCCTTGCTCTCCTTTTTGCAACAAACCTCCTGGCAAGCAGCGAAAGCTCGAAACGCATCCTCTTTCTGGGCGACAGCCTCACCGCTGGCTACGGCATCAATCCTCAATTCGCCTACCCAAATCGCATCGCCAAAAAAATCGAAACGCTCGGCCTCGACTACTCGGTCACTCCAGCCGGCCTAAGCGGCGAAACGAGCGCCGGCGGTCTTCGCCGCGCCAATTGGGTCATGCAAAAGCCCGTCTCCATCCTCGTCATCGCTCTCGGAGCAAACGACGGCCTTCGCGGTATCGACCTTTCGGATACCCGAAAAAACCTCCAGGGAATCATCGATCTCGCACGCAAAAAGTATCCGGAAGTAAAAATCGTACTGGCCGGCATGCAAATGCCTCCAAACCTAGGCGAGGACTATACCAAGGAGTTCCGCACGATGTACCCCTCTCTCGCCGAAGCGAACCAAGCTGCCCTCATTCCATTTCTTCTAGAAGGCGTTGGCGGGAATCCAGAGCTAAATATCGCCGACGGCATTCACCCAAATCCCGACGGCCATGCCATCGTAGCGGAAACCGTCTGGAAGGTTCTCGAACCCTTGCTCACGAAATAGCAGCTCCTCGAAAAAAGCTTACCGAGCGTCAAACACCTCTAGCATCGCCGATCCCATAGCTCCCGTCTCGCTTCGCAAAACCGCCACGAAGCGTCCCTTGCCTAGCATCAAAAGCAAGCGAGCCTCACCACCATCTTCGGAAAGTTGAGCCGTCGCCCCCGTTTGTCCGATTACGTCATCGACCGTAATTTCACCACTATTCGTGGCAATCTGCCAGTCCGCGTTAACCGCTAACAGCGAGGCGGATCCCTCATCCAAAATTTCGTAAACCTCGAGTTTAAGAGATCCAGCGACATCACTTACCCGCTTACGACCCAGACTTGCGCCTACGCCTTGCAAAAGAACCGGAAGCTCCACCTCGCCCGCAACTTCAAAGCCTACAATAATCGCTGACTCCGCTCCCAGCAACTGTCCCATCGCACGCGCCCCGCGCGGATACGCTCCACCAGCTCCTTGAGCGCTTGCCGCGTAGTCGATCCCTTCAGCAACTTCCGAAAATGCTCCCGACGCGACCACTTCATCGAAAGAAAAATAGTCCCACCAATCGCTACTGGGTGCAGAACCGATCAACCGCCCATGCCCTGCATCCGTATCTAAATCGTAACGAGAAACTGGATACCTTCCTCCGAAATCAAGCCTACTGAACTCCTCTCCAAATCCTTCCCGCTGCAGAACTATCTCCCCATCGCCAGCCAAGGGAATCTCAGCCAAAAATGCCTCCGTCCAGCTTTCCGCCTCCACCCGCAGAGCGACAGTCGTCATATTCGAGCTGGGTAAAGTATCGCTCACAATCGAAACCTCTTCGGATTCGCCTATCTCATCGTAGGAAACAAGCGTGTACTCGACTTGCCGCCCGCGCGGAGCTTCGCGATCGAAATAGGAAGTCGAGCCTGCTGGCAAGTCTGCGACATCTACCACCCGATCCGAGCCCACCGTAGAGCGACGTATCCGAAACCCCAATTCATCGTCCGACAAATCACTCCACTCCAGAGCCGCGCCTAACGCGCCAACTGTCACACCCACCCATTCAGGATCCAGAACATCAGAACGTACCGGCGGATCCTGAGTGATCGTCACCGCAACATCATTCACTAGGATGTCCGTCGTACGAATCGCCTCACCCTCGTACGCCGCTACGCTGAAAGCAACAGACCCATCCCCGTTTGCTGAAGTCACCTCAGCCAGCGAAATCCAGTCTTCGGATACGCTCGCGCTCCAATAAACATTACCCGTGATCGACACCGAAGACGAACCACCTTCACTCGAAAACCGAGAAACAACCGCTTCCGCTTCAAGCACATCGTCCGGAACGACGGGCGGATCCTGAGTGATCGTCACCGCAATATCGTTCACCAAAATATCAGCCGTACGAATATCCGAAGTCTCGTTCGCCTCCACTATAAAACCTATATCTCCGTCTCCATTTCCAGAGGTCGTCCCGGAAAGAATTATCCAATCTTCGGATACACTCGTCACCCAGTCCGTATTGCTCGTCACAGCTACAGTCGCCGAAGCCCCTACACTATCAAACCGACTTTGCGATGCATCGAGCTCCAGAACTGGCACTGCCCCTGATTGCTCAATCGTGTGGGTATTGGAATTGATCGTCAGCTCCGCGAATCGTGACTCGAAACTGCTATTCGCCTCTAGACTCAAAACAATCGAACCGTAACCACTTCCTGATTGTCCAGAAGTTATGGATACCCAGTCCGATCCTTCGTCCGCGCTCCAATCAACATTCGACTCTATGGAAACAAGAACAGTTCCTCCATCCGCATCCGCTTCGCTTCGAGAAGGACTGACTCGCAAAAACGGAGGCGACCCCTCCTGTACCACGGTGTGCTCCAACCCGCCAACTACGATTTTTCCAATCCGCTCGTCTTGAGATTCATTTAGTCGGGACCGGTATACCACGCCCTGATTGCCTGTTCCTTGTCCCCCCGTCGGACTCGTAACAATCAACCAGTCTACATCCGATATCGCTTCCCAATCCTCCGTAGAAGTCACCCCAATCGAATACCCGCTTATCGCGTCACGCGGTATCGGCCGCGAAACAGGACTTATCAAGTCAACCGGAATCGTGCTCGTGATCGCCACCACAGAATTGCTATAGTCCGAGGTACCAGACTCGTTGTACGCCTGCACCCGGTAAGCGTAGGTCGACTGGGCCTCAACCGTTCGATCGACATACTCCGTCGCGTTCTTGCCTACAGTGCCAAGCGTCGACCAAAGAGCTCCAAACTCATCGACTCGCCGCAGTATCCGCACGCCATCCTCGACCGCTGAGCGATCCGACCAGCGAAGCGTCACCTTGTTATAGCTTTCCTCGACCACGTTAAGGTTCACCGGAGCCTGCGGAACATCGTCAAAGGATTCAATCACCGCGTCATTTGACCAAAGCGATTCGTTCTCAGCTCGCTTAGCCCGAATTCGATAAATATAAGTCGTCGACGCCTCGAGACTGGTATCGTCGTATTGTACCCGATTTTCAAGGACACTGGCTAAGGCGGAAAAATCGCCGCCCGGCACTCGACGCTGAATCTCGAAGCTCGTCTCATTGTCGCTCCTATCCTTCCAGACCAACTCCGCCGAATTGCTCGAAATATCAAGAGCGGTCAAATCTTCAGGAGCTTCCACAACCACCGGAGGCAGAACCGTCAGCGTCACTGAGCTGCTTGTCAGAATTCCGCCCGGATTATTGACCCGAATACTGAAATTGCTTCCGTCATCACCACTCGCCACAGCTGGAATCGTCAAGACCGGCAAAGTCTTGCCAGCGATTTCCACTCCGTCCCTCAACCACTGATAGCTCAAGTCAACTCCCTGCGCCAACGCGTAGAACGCCACCGACTCGCCCTCCTCGATCGATTGATCCACCGGCTGCACGACGAACTCGGGCGGATCTTCCAAAACCTCTCGACGAAACGTAACCACAGAATGGGTACCGGATCCAGAGCCCACATAGACATGCTCGCCGTCGGGACTGGTTCCAATCGAAATTGGCCCATTCATATCCCAAGTGTCACCCGTCTCCGCATGGATACTTTGATAGTACGTCACCCAACCGGTTTCGCTATTCCGCTCAAAAGCCACCACAGCGTCGCTGCTAGACGCGGCCACATAAATGAATTTTCCGTCCGAACTGATAGAAATCGCATGCGGGCCATCCATATTTGAAATCCCGGAACTACCGTTAAAAACATTCCCGTCCAAGGTCAGTTCTCCGCTAGCGGAATCCCGCGAAAACACGCTCAAAGCGTCATTATTGTTCGAAACCACATAAGCGAATTTTCCATCAGGACTGAATCCCAAGCCGCGAGGCGACTCCTTCTTCGATTCAGGTTCGCTTTCCAAGTAAACCAACTTCGAAACGTAAGTCAGAAGCCCAGTAGACGAATCCCTACTGAAAACCACAATCTCATTGCTCCAGAGCGCCACATACAAATGCCTTCCATCCGGACTGAAAGCGAGCGCATGAGGCTCCGTCAACTCTTCCACACCTTGATCTCCCTCCTCGTAAACTCCCAGAAAACTCGCCGCTCCCGTTGAGCTGTTTCGCGTGAAGACGCTCAACTTGCTGTCGTCGTAAGCCGCGACATAGAGATTCTTTCCATCAGGCGATATCACGATCGAACGCGCCCCATCCAAGCCATCCACTCCACCATCGGAATCGTAGACCGCGTCAACAAAGGTCAAAGCTCCAGAAGCCGCCGATCGATCAAAAGTCGCGAGACTGTTCGCAAACATCGAAACCGCATAGACGTATTCCCCATCAGGACTCATCGCCAGCGAACGTGCCCCGTTCAGCGCATCTTCTCCGATGTCCGCCTGCGTCACGAACCCGGCGTAGTCCAACTCTCCATTCACTTCGTCGCGAACAAAGTAGGAGACCGCGTCGTTCTTCAAAGACGCCACATAAACATGCCCCCCATCCGGAGCCACCCGCACGTCGTAGGGAGACTCGATTCCATCCACGATTCCCGTATCTGCCAGATGCTGTTCGATGAAAGCCAGCTGCTTGATCACCTCGATCACCGGCTCCTCTTCGGGAGGTTCCTCCTCCTGCGCCCACACAAACGCCCCCGCGTACCCCATCAGCAAGAGGGCGATCGCGGGACGAAACCAGTGTGGGCAAGTAGGCAAGATTCGTCTCATGAAGTCGTAGCCTTATATACATAGCACCCCACATGCCCCACCCTCGGTATTCACAAATCATTTACCCCAAAACCTTCCCGACACCGAAACCGACTCCACCGCGCCTCCCTACGAAAATCAGCCGCGCCCCTTCCTTCCGCCACCGTCCAATAATCACTCCCTACACGCAATTCGCCTGAAGTTTTGCTCGATCTCCACGCTAATTATGTCCATTTTCTCGCGGCTTTGGTCCTAACCGCCGAAGTAGACACAGACATGGCCCTTACAGAGTACAAAAGCAAATTTATCGCCGACTGCGGCATCAGCATGGGAGACGAAGGAAAAGGTCGCCTCATCTCCGAAGTCGTAGAAGAGCTTCGCGAAAAAACCGGCGTCAAAAACCCCGTCCAAGTCGTCCTCAAAGTCAACGGCGGAGCGAACTCCGGCCACACCGCGGGCGGACTCAAGCTCAACCTTCTTCCGGCCGGCGTCGTCGACCAATCCGTCGAAACCCTCGCCATCGGAGCCGGCGTCGTCGCCGATCCCCGCAAATTCCTCTGGGAACTCATCCCCGTCGACCACAAGGGCTACCGCGTCACCGAGCGACTCGCCATCGACGAGCGCTGCATGGTTTCCGACGTCATCCACCGCCTCCTCGACCTCGCCTGGGAATGGTACCGCGTAAACGTCATCCACGAAGAACCGCGCGGCAGCACCGGTCGTGGCATCACCCCGGCCTACCTCGACGAAGTCGGCCAATTCCAGATCACCTACTCCGAGTTCCTCGACGACCGCGCCCTCTACGCCAAAAAAGTCGCCCAACGCGCCGACCGCGCCTGCCGCGTCATCCAGCACGTCTGCCAAGCCACTCCTGAAGTTTGGAACAGCTTTTTCGAAACGCTCACCACCGCGGAAACCCGCGCCAACGAAGAAGCACTCAAGCTTGGTCTCTTCAAAGAAAGCGAATTCGACTTCTCTATCTTCAAAGGCTCCGAACCCTTCACCCTCAACGCGGAAAAAATCGTCGAGGTCTACTGGGCAGCTGCCCAAAAGCTCGCCGACAAGATCGTCGACGTACGCGAAGTCGTCCGCGCCGCCCAATCTGCCGATCGGTATGTAATTGGCGAATACGGCCAAGCCTACTGGCTCGACAAGCGCCAAGGCTTTTCGCCAAACGTCTCCGCATCCCACACTTACGCTCCCGAATTCTTCAATTCCGCCTGCCAACCGGTTCAGCCCTTGCACGTCTTCGGCGTCGCCAAGGCCTACGACACCAAGGTCGGCACCCACGTTTTCATTACAGAGGAAGACCCAGCTCACCCGCTCTTCGTCATACTACGCCGCCTAGAATTCGGCGTTTCCACCGGACGCCAACGCATGGTGGGCTGGTACGATGCCGTCGAGAAAGGCGACACCCTTCGCTACGGCGGATTCGACGACTTGATGATCAACAAGATCGACGCCCTCACCCACACGGGCGACTGGAAAGGCAACCTTAAAATCTGTATCGCTTACGAGGATACAGAGGGTAAACGTTACTACCGAGTACCCCGCAGTGAAGCATTCCGCAAGACACTCAAGCCCGTCTATCAGGAATACGCGGGCTGGACACAGGACATATCAAAATGCCGCTCCTTCGGAGAACTCCCCGCCGAAGCGAAAGCCTACATCGCAGGCATGATGCGAGCCCTCCTCGACTCCGCCTACCACAGCGGCGATTGGCCAGCCGAATTGCCTAATCTCCGCTACGTCGGAGTCGGTCCCATGCCTTCGCAAGTCATCCGCGACATACCAGACATCCGCGAACTGCTCACGCACGATCGCCCGCTCTAAACCGACCGCGGCTAACGCCTGTAAATCAGCGAAACCGGCCCGATAGACTGCCGCATGTACTTCATGCGGTTCCCTTTATCGCGAGCCTGCTGAAACACATCTTCGTCAGGCCACACGCTAGCAGCTATCTCAAATAGCCAGGCGTAGCCAGTTCGCGATCCCTCTTGCTCCGGCCGAGGCGACTCCATTTCGCCCAACACATAGCCAGCATAGCGACGGTACGCATCCTCTAACCCAACGCCGTCCGAGCCTTGATAGCTCCACAAATTCTCGCCATACCGCTTCTCCGCCATTGTCGCGACTAAGCTCATAGGCCACAGGTGAAAAAATGAATACCCCACAGGTGGGTCTCGACGAATCTTCTCCTCGTAGATCCGACCGTGATTCCTACCGCCCTCGTCCGCCTCCACCGCCAAGTCAATCACTTCGCGAATCGACGACGGATTCGCATAGACGCCAGCCTTCGAGTCCTTCCAACTTCCGCCGGACAAAACATAAGCGGCAAGATCATCGTCATCCAGGGCCACCGCCGCCGCCATCAAACCGGCCAAACACCAGCTCAAATGATTGTCAGACCGGTAGCGCGTGTACGCTCTCGATCCGCGGTGAGCATCCGCCCAACGAGTCCAGGCATGAAAACTAGAATTGACCGCCTCCGCCAGGCTACGTATCCAGATTTCAACACGTTCCTCGTTGCCCTCGCCAAACTCGTACCCACCCGCCTTCATCATTACAAACGCGTCACACACGTTTATCAGGCCATACGTTTGCCACATTCCATCCAGAGCCATGTTCCAAGGCCGATCACCGCAAAATCCACTATCCGTCATCCCGTCGAAACGACTCTTGCTGAAATCGATATTGAAATCGTAGAAGTTCAGAAGCGTACCGCCATCAACCCAAGCGAGAATCCACGACTCCGCCTGACCAGCGAACTGCTCATTCCCCGACAAGGAATAAGCCAAAGCCAAATCCCGCACAGTTCCACTCTGCTTATCGAGCTGATCGCAGAGCTCGCTTACTGTATCATTCAATCCTCTATTCGTCCCGCAGCGTCCGAAACGAATTTCGCGAACGTCTTCCATCCAAAAAGGATTTGCCTCGCGCTTCAAAGCACTCTTCGCCCGCTTTAAAACATCGTCATAATGAGCCTTCCATGGCTCCGCGCCTGACTCCACCTTGGCTAAAATCGAGTTCTTGTCCTCGTCCGTCATAAACAGACCCGCCAGCTCGCCCCTCGCCTCTTCGCGCCCAAATACCCCAGCAATAATACAGAAACAAATAAGCGACCAATATCTCATAAGACCTAAGCTAAACTCATCCGCACAGCCGCTTCAACAACGCATAAAGCAACTCCAGCTTGGGCATCGCCACGCCCAAGGCCTTGGCCTGTCGCAAAGGCTCTCCCCAGATCGCTTCCACCTCCACCGGCCGGCCTTCCACGTAGTCGATCATGCTCGACGGCCGATACGCCCCCATGGGAATCGTGATCTTAACCTGATAGTCGATAAAACTTTGCTCAAAGCCAAACCCGAGCGCGTTCGCCCCGGCGATGATCTCACCCATCAGAGCCTTGGACTCCTCCAACAACTCGGGCGACTCCACAATCGCATCCGTGCAAACACCCCCCGCCGCAACGGTCAGCCCATTGAAAGGCACGTTCCAAACAAGCTTCTTCCACTGCACGAGCTGGAGATTCGGCTCGAATCGCGTCTTCACTCCTGCAGCCCTAAAAAGCTCCACCAGTTCTTGAGCCTCTTCCGCGTCCCCGGCTTCGCGCGGACCAATGCTAATCGAACCTGGCATGAAGTTTTCCACCACCGCCGGCGAAATTCGATTCAGGCAAACGAAACACAATCCGCCGAACACCTTGTTCTCAGGAAAAAGCTCCGCGAGTAGCCTGTCGTTGCCGAGCCCATTCTGCAAGGTGAGCAGACGCGTGCCTTTCCCCACTAGCGGCGGAAGCAAATCCGCAAGCGCCTCGTTCGACGTCGCCTTCAGCGCCACGACCACCAAGTCGCAAACGCCGATTTCACTCGTTTCGCCAAAAACCGAGGCATCACGAAGCCGAAACTCTCCGTCCGCCTGCACGACACGAATCCCATCCCGGCGAGCGACCTCCAGATCGCTGCGCATCAGATACGCCACTTCGTGCCCGCTGCGCTGCAGCAATGCCCCATAAAACAGTCCAACGGCTCCCGAGCCAACAATCGAAATTTTCATAAAGAAAACAGCCTTAAGCGGCCCCAGTCTCGTAGCAAGGCCGCTGAATGGTGACATTCCCCGATTTGTGACAACAGGGTGAACTCCCAATCTTCTTCACAACTTGTTTCCTAGACAGAATTCACGCCGCATAAATCGGCCATTACTAGGGACTAAACCCTACATTGATCCTGGCTTTCTTCATAATCGACCGCGCCACGCTTTCGGCGCAGCCCTTACCCAATGTTACAATCTCCGGAACACGACCATATGCCAGCGCTCCCGAAGAGCCAATACGACGGGCCGTACACGAAAATTCAGGAGAACTACAGCATTTCCTTTGGGAAATTAACGTCTACTGGCCAGCTACTTACACAGTTAAGTAACGCTTCTCGCGCGGCGGTTCCCGCTTCGTCACAATCCTGACGCTTTGCGCCAGCTATGAAACAGGTGAATTTCGGGACCTTGCCGCCGTTGGACACTTTTGGAAATCGTTTCAATTCAAAAATCCACGGGACAATAGCCTAGAATAAACCAACAAGTAACGGTCGTCTTGCATAAAGTGGCCTAGATCATGGCTCTGCCCCACTTGCTCCCAAGTTATTCACATGCCAATTCTGGCATAAAAAAACTCTTTTCGCCCCAAATCAGACGTCTGAAAACGCTTGATTCGGCAGCCCGAAAACTAGCAGCTCACCGCCACAATATTAAGCGATTTAGGGCAAGCTCGAACCAACAATTCTTCGTCACAGCGAAAGATCTCTCCATCCACGTGAAAGAAGCCGCCTGTCGCCATTTTCAGCCTGAAACTCTCCGAACAGATCGGAGTCACGCGCGGGCTGTGATACAGCTTCTTGCTGAACATTCGCCAAATCAAAATGAAGAAGCTCAGGAAATTAGGCTCGGATATCGCCACGAGATTCAGCTTCCCATCCGTGAGCGACGCGTCGGGCGCGATAAAAGCGTTACTTCCATATTGTGAAGAGTTCGCCACCGCTACGATGTAGGCGCTGAGGGATTTGGAACTCTTCGAAGTCACGATCTCGCATTGAAGAGACTTGTAGCCGCGAAACGCCTTCCAGCCTTCCCGCATGTAATTGATGAGACCCCTGCCTTCCGTCTCATTGAAGCGACGCCCAACTTCCGCGTCAAAGCCGATGCCCATCACATTGAAGAACGGTCGGCCTCCCGCTTCCCCCGTGTCCACCTTGATTGCCACACCCTTGGACGCTAAACGCAGCGACGCGCCAAAACCGAGCGGAATCCCAAGGTGACGGGCCAATCCATTGCCGGAGCCCATCGGCACCAATCCAAATTCGCAATCCGTTCCCACCACAATACGCCCAATCTCATTGATCGTTCCATCGCCTCCAACTGCTACGATCCGCTTCGCGCCCATCCTAAGAGCTTCCGCAGCCAGCTCGGGCGCGTGACCGACCCGCTCCGTCTGCCAAACCGCAGCGTCAAGTTTTTCAGCATCTACAAATGCCTTCACTCGAGCAACTCGCTCGGGCCCTTTTAAGCTCTTGCCGGATATTGGATTAACAATGAATGCGAGTTCCATGGTGATTTGCCCTAATCCTCAACACTCCCGAAACAAAAAAAGCAACCACCTAGGGCATATTGCGCCCAACAAGCTCGCAGAGCGATTCCTCGAAACTGCCTACCACCGACTCCCAGCTAATCCCTTCCGCCGTCTCGCGGGCAGCCTTTCGAATACGAGTCAACTCCTCGTCGCCCAGCTCCTCCAAGCTCAAGACCTGTTTAATGAAATCCTCGCCATCGCCAAATCGGGCCAGCTGACCATTCACTCCCGATTCTATGTATTGCCGCCCCGCCGCGTAGTCAAAAGTGCACACCGCCAAGCCGGACGCCATCGCCTCCGTCACTACATTGCCAAAAGTTTCCGTTTCGCTCGCGAAGAGAAACAAGTCGCCCGACGCGTAATGCCGCGCCAAATCCTCCCCCTTCTGCATACCCGCGTAATAGACATCTGGATACTTCCGCTTGAGCCGCTCCAGCTCCGGACCGTCCCCGACCAAGACCAGCCGATCAGCCGGATTACGTTCCCTTAGCGAACGATAAGCCCGCATTACCAAGTCGATATTCTTCTCCTTCGCGATTCGGCCAACATATATGACCGCTCGCCCTCCATCCGGAATATTCCAGCTACCACGAAGCTCCAAATCCCGCTTCTTCGGACAAAAAAGCGCCGTATCCACACCGCGAGACAATACCCCCGTATTGCGATAACCTTCGGCAGCTAGCTCGTCAGCCATCTGTTGCGTCGGAGCCAAAGTACAGCCGCAGAAATTATGAATCATCCGCAGGTAGGCGGACATTCCTCGCTGAAAAAAGCCAACGCGATAATGGTCGCTATACTGGTCGAAATTCGTGTGAAACGTCGAGGATACAGGAATCTCCAAGAGCTTGGCCGCAATCAAAGCCGCCACGCCGAGCGGACCCTCCGTAGCGATATGCACCACGTCGGGACGCTTCGCCTTCCACATGCGATGCAGGCTAAACCCAGCTGGCTCCCCCATGCGAAGGCTGGAATAGCCCGGCAAAGGCACTCCCGCCACTACAAACTCCTCAAACGGCTTAGCGGGTGAAACGGCGTCCACCTCCTCGTGCTCCTGCACCGGACGCGTCACCTGCAGCTCCCATCCCCGAGCTACAAGCCCCGAACACAGGCGTCCCAAAGTCATGGATACGCCATTGACCTCAGGAGGAAAAGTCTCCGTTACCAGAGCGAGTCTCACACTACTATTAAATGAGCCTATTCGACGAAGTCTTCTTCAGACGGCTCGAAGACATTCACTCCCTCAGCAGCCGGATCTTCTGGAAGACCGACTTTCAAGAGCTCGATCTCGAAAACCAATGTCGAAGCAGGAGGCACGCCAGGTCGCCCTTCGTCGCCGTACCCAAGTTTCGACGGCACGAAGAGTTTGATCTTTCCACCCTCTCCAATCAACGGGATTCCCTGCGTCCAACCATCAATCACTTCCCGCAGTTTTAAAGCCGCTGGTCCCTTGTCTTCAGTCGAATCGAATACCGTATTGTCCAGAAAACGCCCCTCGTAACGCACCACTACCGTGTCGGACGCATCAGGGCGCACATCACTTCCTGCTTCCAGAATCTGATAAAACAGGCCAGTTCCCAAAGACTGCACGTCTGGCAGGCCGAAAAGCGTGTCGAAGAACTCCTCTTCCTTCCGGCGATTCTCCACCAGCTGGCGACTACGAATAGTCACTTCACGCTTCGCGAAATACTCCTGCATAGCAAACTGCGAATCCCGCAAATTTGTTGGAGCCTCCTCGCCTTCTACATGACTAAGCAGCCCCGCCGAAATCCAGTCCATCTCAGTCCGATTCAGCTCCAAATCCTTTAAATTGAAACGCTCCGCAAGCAGCCAACCCCAAGACCGAAGCAGCTCCTCATCTGTGTATTTCGGCTCCTCAGCCCCCATCTCCTCGGGCAAATCAATCATGTCCGCGAGCTGTCCGAAACTGGACAAAGTTACCGCAAACACTGTGGCGAAAGCTAAAAGTTTTTTCATAAGAGACTAGGCATCAATTGATTAAGCCCAAACATTTGCAAAGGATAGTCAGGGCAATGCTTGCCAGTCCTAGCGAATTGCCTTCTCTTGTAAATCTCCAAAATCCCAAGCACACCAACTCCAAGCATATGAACGACGAATCCTTCTGGATTAGCGACGACGGACTTATCTCCTCGATCAAGAACCACTCGAGCTCGACCACCATCGATCTCACCGTAACCTTCAAGCTGAGAACCCCGCAGGAAATCGCCTTCGTCTCCGAACGACTCGACAAGATTCAATTCACCGAGCGAAGCTCTCTCGCCCGTATCGGCATAGAAATCTACTCGCCCCGCCCCGCCCGCATCAATCGCGACCGCCTCATCCTCGATTGCGAAGCCTTCGTCTACGATACCAATTTCCCCTGCGCCCCCTTCGCCGACAAGCTCCTTCAGACAGGCATAGCCGTTGGCCGCGTCTTCTACGCCCCGGAAAGCCAAAAGCTCACCGCCGACGAGATTTGGCAAGCCCTCCAGGAAAATCGTATCAAACTGCCAAATACAACCTCCATCGACCGCTTCGGTCGCGTCTTCCTCACCCCGCACAAAGTCCAGTACAATCTTCCCAATACCGTAACCGAGCTCGACCATCTCCGACTCGTTAAAGGCCTTTTACCGCGGTCCTTCCTCGACAAGGTACAGCGGCGCGAAGACCTACAAGTCGTCTCCATCGAGCCCCAGTCCGGCATCCTCACCAGCTGCTCCATGTACTTGAAGGAGCACTACGTCGTCCTCAACCGAGGCGAAGGCAACTTCGGCCTGCACTCCGGCGCCGTCCTGCTAGACCCCATAAAAACCTTCGGCTCCGGCATCATCCTGGAAATCTACAACCGCAGTGATCAACCGGTCATCAATCCAGTCGTATCCATCGAGGTCTACCGCGCCCCCCATTTCGACGAAGACCGCATCGCCGAAAAGCGAGACCAGCGCATGGTCTTCTTCTCAAACCTCGACAAGGTCTACCGCCAGCTAGACAATAAGCCCAAGCAACACTTCGAGCGACTCAAAGCTGCCACCGATATTTCGCTCCGTGGCCAAAGCGCGAAGACGGACAACCAAAGCATCCTCATCCGCTCCGAAAACTCCATCAAAGACGAGATCGCCCGCGTAGCCCGAAACGGTAACTTCGGCTACCGCACCGTGAGCCACGCCCTGCGCAAAGGAGACCAGGAGGCCGACACCCTCGTGCTCGACTACTTTCCGAGTCTCACCGAACACATAGAAATCCTCGCAAACATCCGTCGCCTCAAGCTTAAGAACCTCGTCTTCCGCAAGGCAACCCCCATGCAGGAGTTCTTCCTCACCAACGAGGCGCACAGCCACCTCGAAACCTACCACCAGATGGGCCTCTCCGTCTACTGGCACGTCCCCTCGCTCAACGACCTCTACGTCCACACCTACAAGCACGACCACGGATTCTTCATCCGTGAAGAAGAAGTCGACCGCTTCCTCGCCTGCACCATTCTCGCCTTCTACGGATCGGCTCTCGAGATGGACGCCGAACAGGAGCGAAAGATCAGCGAGCTCGTCGTCCGCATGACGGACTTTTTCGGCAACAACGTCGGCATCCTCACCGGAGGCGGAGAAGGTGTCATGGGCCTCGCCAACGACGTCGCCGCCAAGCGCGGCTGTCTCACCGGAGCCGCCTTCCTCGAACTCGAAGCCCAACCACCAAAAGTCGGTGTCAATTTTTTCAATACATTCCAGGAGACCAATCGCCACAACCGACAAAAGTGGTTCCAAGTCGCCGACTTCTGTATCTTCAACCTCGGAGGAGCTGGAACCATGGAGGAAATCGGCATCGAGCTCTGCAACATGAAGCTCGGCATCCGACCCCGCGTCCCCTACGTCTTCTACCATGACGAATTCTGGTCCGACCTCGAAAACCAGTTCAAGAAACTCGTCGCCGACGGACGCATGCCCGCCTGGATGAACGACCAGCTCCTCTTCTCCGGAAACCCGGACGACATCATCAGCTTCTACCGCAAAAGCCTGCAGATCCTGTAATCCGCAGGCGGAGCTACCGCCCGCGTCCCTTCAGCTTACTCCTCTTCCTCCTCACTCTCCTTGTCTCCATTCGTTCGATACACCTCATCCGGCAGAGCTCCCGGAGCGATCACATCGGCCGCGTGCACGTCGAGCTGGTGCTGGCCTAGATTTCCGTAGCGATGGTAGCAATGCGTCACGCACTGCTCGCGGAAGTAAAGCAACAACTCCAAACGGGCATCTATCAAAGGCGGGCTTGCGGCGACATAGATGCCCCGCTTTGCGGCTGCCTCCCAAAGCTCGTCTGAAACCGGTCCCGGACTCGCGAAGCGAATGCGCTCGTATTCCGACATCCTAGAGCAAAGTTCGCCCTGCTCCTCTACTACGAACTCCGCCAGCAAGTCCGGTGCGTGCATTCGCAGCCAATCCCGCAATTCTTCCGACACCACCGACGAAACGCTAATCGTCAGCTCCGTTTTCGAAACATAGGCGTTAAACAACCTAGAGAAGACACTGAAAGGGGAATCCGAAGCTTCGATCCTTACCGCCATGTCATGGATTTTCAAATACCGGCTTTGGTTCGTTTCACCTCTGACCTTGAAATAGTCCTCGATCTTGCTGAACACGTTTTCGTACTCATAAAGCGAGCTTTCAAAGGCAGCCCGCATTCGCGCCGCCTCCGCCTCCTCGATCTCTTCCGGGAAACTCTCGATCATGAACCCGAATCGCGTGAGCAGCGGATCGTTGGGACGTCGATCACGCGGTAAGCCATTCTCCACCGCGTCACAAAACTCGAGCGGATAGTTCCAGCCACCCACCTTTACGCCAGGTCCAATCGCCGACTTCGCCATTCCGCCAAAAGGCTGGCGAAGCACGATCGCGCCAGTCGTCCCGCGGTTTATGTACAAGTTACCCGCCCGGATCTCCTCTCGCCATTTAGCAATCTCCCTCTCATCCAAAGAATGGATACCGGAAGTCAAACCATAGTCCGTCTCGTTGACCAGCCGTATCGCCTCTTCAAGCGTATCGTAGCGCATGACACCGATCACCGGACCAAACAATTCCTTGCGATAGCAAAAGGACGACTGCGTCACATTCCATAGGATACCTGGCGTCACCATATGAGGATCCGATTCCGAAACCTCCGGCTTGAGGACCCATTCTTCTCCCTCACCGATGGTATCAATCACCTTCTTGAGCGGGCCACCCAAGGGATTAGCCAGTGGACCAAACTTGCTTTTGAACTCCCAAGCATAGCCAACCGGCAGGCTCTTCGCCGCATCCACCAACGCCGCGCGAAACGACTTATCCTCAAAAAGAGAACGCTGCAGGAGCACCAAAGAAGTGGCGGAACACTTCTGGCCTGAGTTTCCGAACGCCGACTGAATGACATCCGCTATCGCCTTGTCACGGTCAGCCATGGACGAAATAATCATCGCGTTCTTCCCGCCCGTCTCCGCATACAGCGGAAGCTGAGAACGCTTCTGCAGCATCTTCAATGCGGTTCGCGTGCTGCCCGTGAAAATCACAAACGCAGTTTTCGGATGTGCCGCGAGATGGCTGGCTTCCGGATCGTTGCGGCAAGGCAGAAACTGCAAGGCCTTGCGGGGCACCCCAGTCTTCCAAAGAGCCTGGCAAATGAGCCAACCGCAATAAGCGGCCTGCGGAGAGGGCTTCAAAATCGTGTTATTGCCCGCCGCGAGGGAAGCCAAGACACCTCCCGCTGGTATCGCTATGGGGAAATTCCATGGCGGAATAATCACGCCGACTCCCTTGCCCCTAAATTCCAAATTCTTACGCTCAACGAAGCCTTGCATTGCGAAGGGATAAAATTCGGCGAAGTCTACGGCCTCCGAGACCTCTGTATCCGTTTCGCCAAACAACTTCCCAACCTCCGCTGCGGCAACTCCGATCAAATCGCCGCGGGCCTGCCTCAGTTCCTGGGCGGCAGCGCTCAAAACCTCATGTCTTTGGGCGAGCGTCATCTCGGCCCAACCACTTTCATCACCAGCCGCGATCTCCATCGCCCGATCAATATCTTCTATTCGGGCCAATGCATAACGGGCTATCGGGATCTGTTTTTCATGTTGGGAGTGGTCAATAATTCCCGCCGTATCCAAATTTTCGTACAGAAACTCTTCGCCAACAGATATAGGAATCTCAACCACCCTCCCGTCCGGCTTGGCTTTCCACTTTTCGCGGATCATTCCTGCCCACTCTCGATTAGCCGCCAAGGTCCAGTCCGTATCGGGCTCATCCTTGAAGCGATCATTCCCAAAGGTCGTCTGCAAAGCCGAGCTTTTCTCATTGAGACGATTCTGCGTTCGAAAGGCTTCGCTCTTGAGTCGATCAATCCGACCAAACGAAAAGCGAAATTGGTTCGCCAAAAAGGTCCAATCCTCGTCGCCAGGTTCGAGATTAAAACTATGAGTCAGGAAATTCTGCGGACTCGTGTTCTCGTCAAGCCGCCTCACGTAGTAAGCGATCGCATGCGTAAAATGCTCCTTGGTGGCCACCGGAGCGTAGAGCAAAATCGGCAATCCGTCATTGCTCAAAGCCTTCACCGTCGCGTCAGCCATGCCTTCCAACATCTCAAAGACCATGTACTTCTCAGAATTCAAATCCCGAGCGAGCAGGTGGGCGTGAGCAAGCTCGAACAAGTTGTGCGAAGCGATTCCGAGCTCCACACAGCGGGCGTTCTCCGGCTTCAGAGCATAGCGAAGAATTCGCTTGTAGTTCGCGTCTGTATCCAACTTTTCATGATAAGGAGCTTGCGGCCAGCCACGCATCGACGACTCCGTTTGCTCCATGTCCATATTCGCGCCTTTCACTATGCGCAATTTGATAGGGGCTCCTCCACCGGCCACGCGGGCCTTGGCCCAATCTGTCAACTTTCGGTGCCAATGGTAGGAATCGGGCAAATAAGCCTGCAGCACGATGCCAGCCTTCAGCCCCTTGAACTCTGGCTTGTCCAAGCTCCTTTGAAAAGCCTCAACGGTTAGTGCAAGATCCCGATACTCCTCCATATCAAGATTGATGAACTTGGCCTGCATCTCACCAGATTCTCCCTCAAAACGACACCTTTGAGCGCAGACAAAAAGTTCGCTCAGACGGCTCACCAGCTCCGCAACTGTATCCTCAAAAGCTAGTGGAGCTATCTGGGAATAGATGGTGGAAATCTTGATCGAGAGGTAGTTAACCGAATCCGATTCCAGCGCGTCTTTGTAAATCTGCATACGCTTGGCAGCCTCGTCCTCTCCCAGTAGCGCCTCGCCGATAATGTTCACGTTCGAGCCGATCTTCTCCTTTCTGCGACGACTCACATGCTTCGACAAGGCTTCCTCTTCCCCGTCCAAAATGACTCCCGATGTTTCCGACCGAATACGTCCCACGATAGCGGGTACGGACACGCTAGGCACTCGTTTGCCCACTTTGTTGAAGAGCTCGATCAAAAGCGATTCGAATGGATCGAATAGATCTACCTTCTTGTATTTACCGATCAGATACGCGATCTGGTCAGCAACTCGCTTCGAGTCGCGCGGACGAAAGCTCTGGTCGATCAGCTCCGTTAGGAAAACCTTGTTCACCGGATTCCTCACCATCTTCGCAACCTTTTCGTCAAATTCGACCTGGCGCTTCGACTTCAGTCGGTTGCTTTCCCGCTGCCAGCGCTCGGCGAGCTCGACGCTTCGAGTTATAATTCCTTCCTCCATATGATAAAGCACCTCCGAAATTCAGCTATTTTCAAAACCGCGTCTCCAAGACATCTGCCAGCGTAAGCCTTCGCTCATCCCTCGAGCCTGTCTGATCAGTGTGCTGAACCCTCATCTCATGTCGCCTCGCCGGTCGAATCAAGTAGGAATCTGAAAAGTCTCTCGATCCACGCCCTGTCCAAAACAATTGACATCCCCGCGTCCTTCCCAAACTCAACATCCCCATGTCTGAAAACTCTCCTCTCACTGCCCTCATCGTCGGATCCGGCGGACGCGAGCACGCCCTCGCCGACGCATGCGTAAAAAGCCCGCTCATAGGTCGCACAATCGCCGCCCCGGGAAACCCTGGCATCGCCGCAGACAGCGAATGCTTCCCCATCGCAGCCGACGACATCCCCGGACTCGTCTCCCTGGCCGAGCAACAATCGGTCGACTTCGTCATCGTCGGCCCCGAAGTCCCCCTCACCCTCGGACTCGTCGACGCCCTCCAGAAAAAGGGAATGCTGGCCTACGGACCGAAAGCCGACGGAGCCCGCCTCGAAGGCTCTAAAAACTTCACCAAGGAAGTCCTCCTTAAATACAACATCCCAACAGGAGCAGCCGCCAGCTTCACCGAATCTGCCGCCGCCATCGAATACCTCCAAACCGCCTCCATGCCCATCGTGCTCAAAGCCGATGGTCTTGCCGCAGGCAAAGGCGTCGTCATCGCCCAAGACCTCGACGAAGCCACCAAGACCATTACAGATATGATCGACGGCGCCGCTTTCGGAGACGCCTCCAAGGAAGTGCTCATCGAAGAATGCCTCTTCGGCGAAGAAACCTCCATCCATGTCATTGTATCCGGAAAAGACTACGTCATCCTCCCGACCTCTCAAGACCATAAGCAAGCCTACGAAGGCGACGTCGGTCCAAATACCGGAGGCATGGGCGCCTACTCTCCAGCCGACCTCATCGACGACGAACTCATGGCCGCCATCGAACGCGACATCGTCAAGCCTTCCGTCGACGGCATCGCCGCCGAAGGAATCGACTTTCGCGGCACCCTCTTCATCGGCCTAATGATCACCAAAAAAGGCCCGCAAGTCCTCGAGTTTAACACCCGTTTCGGCGATCCGGAAACTCAAGTGCTACTCACGAGACTCGAAACCGACCCCGTCGAAATCATGCTCGCAGCCGCCCATGGCGAACTCGCAAAAATCGACGTTAAAGTGAAATCTGAATACGCCATGACGGTCGTTCTCGCCAGCGGAGGCTATCCGGCATCCTATCCGAAAGGCGAAGTGATTACGCTGCCAGCATCCGTCGGCGAAAATGAAATCATATTCCACGCCGGCACAAAATTCGACGCCGATAAAAATGTCGTCACAAACGGTGGACGCGTACTCGGAGTCACCGCACTTGGCCCCGATCTCAAAACCGCCGCCGACAAGGCCTACGCCCTCTGCGATAAGATCGACTTCAAGTCAAAATACCTTCGCCGCGATATCGGCTTCAAAGAGCTGAACCGCCAGAAATAGCTTCGCAACAAGGCGCCTCGGAACGCAAAATCGGACCTTCCAAGATTAGCGTTTCTACTTTACATCCATCCCATCATTAGCTACTTTTCAAAAAGTAGCCATGAAGAAGAAATTAGCAGCCAAAACGCTGCTGTTTTCCGTGGCGGCTCTTGCCCTCTCGGCCTGTAGCGACCAACGACAAGAACCGGCCCCTAAAACGGCGGAACCAGAAGAAGTAAGAAGCGCGGACGATGCCAAAGCCCGATTGTTGAAAGGCATCGATTGGAGTTCGCGACCTGACGCTCGAGCCACCCTCTACAACGACTTGCTGAACACAAACGACTCTGTGGGCGAAGTCGCCTACGATGTGGTTCACCACTCTAGCGAATACGAATGGTTCGCCCTTATCGACTACGAACCGGGCGCCTATTTTCGCCACCCGGTCAGCTATGCTTTCATCACCTATGATGATCCTAAGATCAGCATGATCTCGCGTAAACACTTTCCAACGGTGAACTATCAACCAGCCTGGAAAGACACGGCCACGCTGCTAAACGACCCGAACGTTTTCTACACGAAAAGCTGGTTTCAGAAAATGCCGTCTAGAGACGCGAATTCGATCATTCAACACGAACCAATCGACTGGCCACCTCGTATGGTGACCGACCGATGCAAAAACGAGAGAAGAGCCTATGCGCTTCTCATCCATAATATCGAAGATCTGAATACAAGCCCTGAGACAATCGAAAACCTCGAACTCATGGCTGAAGCGCTCAAATCAAACGGCTACTACATTCAAGAATTCATAGTCGATCCCGCCACCGGCAAGAAAAACCCTTATCTGGATCTTTCGGCTCCCAAAGGCGGCGGCATACGTCAGCTGATGAACTATATCAACGTCCACGTAGACTTCAATGATTGCTGTGAACAGCTTATCGTCTACGTCACAGGCGAGACTACCATAGAAAAATCTGGATACAGAGAGGAAGTCGCCCTGGACCTGCCTTTCCACTATCCGGGAACAAATAGGTCGCGCAAACCTGAGACGAAATTCTACCCCGAGGACTTGGCGACAATCCTAGACGGCCTCAAAACCTGTCACCTAAATGTCATCATCGACGCCAACAACGCAGAGGGATTCTCCGACGATTTACTCAGAATCCCCAACACCGAGAGCGTCTTAACGTCGTGCCAAAATCATGAATACACATACTCCAGCGCTGTAGAAACATTGGGAGAAGGAGCATTCAGCGATCCATACGGAAAAACAAGCGGCGAGCGAGGAAGCGAGTTTACTAGCAGCGTGGCGAAAGCCATGCTCGAAAACGGAAAAACCCGGACTGAAGGCGAAGACCCGGCTACTGCAGCAGATCTCGTCAAACTTGCATTCTCATCCGTGAAACTCTACGACATGGGCTACCTCGGAGGGAAGACGACCCCGAACCTTCAGGGGCGAACGATGGATTCCGACTGCCCATGCGGCATCGACACTCAGCTGACTAAGTACTAAAACAATGAATACGCCATCCTCTTCTGGCGTATTCTCTTTCTAAACAATCGACTGAGCCTGTCCGAGCAATTGCTGGGCGACCTTTACCCAACCCTTCGGTCCGACACCATTTACCCTCTCGATTCGTCGACCGGCAATTCCAGCCCAAGAGCCATTAGGACGCTTCACCAGGTGGGGCCAATCAACGTTCTCCAGAAGTTCCTGATCATTCTCACTATCGCCCAATCCAAACGAAACCAAGGTCTCCTTAGACTGCGCTTTCCAGAGCTCTGAAAACTTCCGGATCGCAGCTCCTTTATCCGCCACGCTATCAATTACTGTATGAAAGCGACCTCCAGGCAGGCATTTCAATCCCTCGTACTCGAAAGCCGAATCTAGACTCTCCCAAACATCGTCCGGAAGGGTTGCAGCCAGCGTTTCACTGTACTCGCGTTCCTGTGCCCGGCGGGCGGATACGATATCGAGCCCGGTAATGCTCGCGACATCCTCCGTCATCAGCGAACTAAATCCCCTCAGCGACTCGCCAAACTTCGACTCGACTCGGTTTAGCCTTTGGCGAATCTCCACCGAAGGCTTTCCAAGCTCGATGCACTGCCATTCGTTCAGATGACGAACAGTCGTAATCTCTTCATTCCAAAAACCTGCGGGCGACATGATTGCGCTGCCGTTCTCCACGATACACGGCATATTTATGCCGAGCTCCTCCTGCAGAACACGCTGCTCGCCAAATGTTTTTGAAGAACAAAAAACGACGAGATAGCCGAGCCCTATAAGCTGTTGCACATAGGGTCGGGCTAGGTCGCTGGAGTAGTCGTCGAAATCAATCAACGTGCCATCGAGGTCAGTAAAAATGGCGATTTTACGAGTATCCATAAAATGGGGTTTTAGGGGATTCCGTTAACAGATAGATTCTATACCAGCGACAACGCTTCCGTTTCACTCCCGAAGGCAACTTCGCAATGCTCAAGAAATGTATCCAGTTTAAGAGTACTCAAGTTACTGTAAACTTTCACAGGAGGAACCCCTTCGGGCTGGTCCAATTTCAGTCGCATCGCCCGATCCTCAGAAATTTCCCTCTTTAGCAATTCAGGACAAAGCGGAGAGTTGTAGATCACGGAAAGAGAAGCATCGATCATGTCCTCTACGTGCTCCTCGCCCTTTGATTCGTGCAGGTGAGGATTACGTGACTCAATTTGACAAATCGTTACCTTATCACGAGAGGCGACCGATTCTGACGGAGGAAGCACCCCTCCCCACATTTCAATCATATTCACATAGTGGTGAGTCTCGACCGCGTACCCGGCAGCATATTCGATATTCAATGCGAGGTCCACCGTCAGAGCATGTTCTCCGGCGTTGCCCGTTTTCACGATCTCAGTTTCGTATCCACTGAAATGCGACAGAAGCAAATTCAAGGTTTTGTTCGAGTGCACCGAACTGCGTCCCCACTTGGCGAAGAAGAGCGAATTCTCCATCACCTTCGGCTTTGAGTTCCACGATATCCGCACGAAAGTGCTATCCGTGTCGAACATCTCAAATCCCGCCGCGTACTCTTGCACATACTCATGCACCGCTCCTGGGAAGTAGTTGTCACTGTCGACAAAGCCAATGTACTTGTTGTTCAACCAGCGGGCAAGCAACGTTCCCATGATCATGCCCTCGGCCTTGCCATTGCGAACGAGACCGTCATCTCCGAGTAACTCGCTGTATCCCGCCAACTCAATCGCCTTAGCGATTCCGGCGTCCTTCTGGTGAACCACCAGCACCTTCTTATTGGTGAACTTGCAGAAATTAGTAATCGCTTCCTTTTCGATATGGAAGCGATCGACCGGACCGCGAGGGCTATTGGAAACAACGATGATCTGACACGGATGAGGGATCCCCACGAGGACCCCTTCTATCAATTTTAAACGTTCGTTTTTAACCGGCACGACGATCGCCATATTCTTCTGTCGCTCGTAGAGAGCTTCCGAAGGGATACTTCGTATTACGTCGTTATGACTTGTATCCAACTTCCCGGAGTTCCCTCCGCTGTCTAGCTCGTAGACCTTCTGCAAACCGTAAATCTGTACCGCGCCCATGCGCTCGCAATCTCTAGGTATCTCAATTTTCATAGGTTTCTTTTTCTCCTTATGCTCAATTATAAGCAGTTTCTTTTTGGAGACCTATCAGCAGGGGCAATGCCAAGTGTCAAAACGCGCGTTTCTTCACGAGTTTCTATTAACTCCTCTAAAGCCATTACGTGACTGACATTCGCCAGGCCGATCCAAGTTGAGCGCTATGGCTTCAAAACCATCTCGACATGCTCAATTCCAGCTTCGAGATAAACCTCGCTCGTAACCTCGAACCCCAAGCGCTCATAGAATCGAGTCGCATGCGTCTGAGCCGAAAGAACGAGCTTTGGCATTTCGCTAGCCAATCCCATTTCAATCAGCTTCCGCATCAGCGCCAAGCCAACGCCCTTCCCGCGCCAAGCTTCCAGCACCGCCACACGGCCGATATGTCCGTCGGGCAAAAGCCGCCCCGTCCCGATAGCCACCCCGTCCGAAATGGCGAGCACATGACGCGCTCTCTCGTCCCACTCGTCCATCTCGATCTCCGCGGGCACTTTCTGCTCATCGACAAAAACCGTGAAACGCACCGCTCGGATAGCCTCCAAACGCTCCTTGAAATCAACTTCAGCCACTTCGAAAACCGTCTTCATCTCTACTCGCTCAAAAAAGCTCCACTCCGCAAAAAAGCCAGCGTGTTCGCCTGCGCCTTAGCATTCCTCATGATAAACGGATGCGTCGCATGCAAAACCTTGAACGCAGCCCGACCAGCCACCTCCGCGTGCGAAACCGCCACCTTACCGTCATTCGGACCGGAAATCATCAGCGATAGAATCCAGTTCACGCTCCGATCCCCCGTAAGCACACCTACCTCGAAATCCACCTCCCCCAGCCGATTGGGAGTAGAGTCACGCCCCGTCCCAAGCTGCCTGCCTGCCGGCCCATTAAGCCAGCCAAACGGAGCCCAGCCTCCCAGCCGATCCACCACATGACTCCCCTGGTTCGGCGGACTAAGCATCACGCAGCGACCCAAATTAGGGATCGGCGCTACCGCCTGCAATTCCCGTAACACGATCCCGCCCATAGAATGCGTCACGAAATGCAAGCTCCCGCCACGCTCCGCCGCATCCACGATCCGCGGCCGCAGCAGCCCGGCGCACTCCTCGACCGTCAACCGGGTCGAAGGATAGCCAAGATTCAGCGTCTCAAACCCATGCTTCTCCAGAAATCGCCTCATCGGCTCCATCGATCGCTTCGTCCGCGCTAGCCCGTGCAGCAAGACCACACACTCGCGAGCTCCTCCCACTCCTTCCTCTGCCCTCGCGCTCAATAGTAGTGGAAGTTAAACGTGACATCTTCCTCGTCGCCAAACATGTCGACCAAACCTTCCGGCCAAGGGCCAAACGGCACCCCACGCTCAATCGCCAGACGACACATGTGAATGCCAAAAACCTTCGCCGTCGTTCCCTCCAGAATTTCGATATCCGTCACGATTCCATCCTTGTTCAGCATGAAGCGAATCTTCACCACGCTCTTCCGCTCCACCGACGAACTTCGCTGCACAAGATCATCCCAGTTCAGCTTCACCGTCTCGATCAGCCGCTCCATGTACTCGCCAAACTTACTCGCTTTGGCGTCAACTGAAAGCTGTCCGATCGAAGACACACCCAGTCTCGAATCCCGAACCGGCCCGGCGGGCAAACGCGGAAGCTGCGGGCGGGCGCGCGGCGACGGTACCCCGTCCTCCGCAGGATTCGCCTCCTGATTCAGCGGAGAAACGCTGGCCATAAGCTCCGGACTCGCCTGAGCCGCCGGTTCCTCCTCGCCCTCCTCTTCCTCGCCTTCAATCAAATCCAAAATATTCGTCGGAGCCTCGTCACTTGGCTCATAATTGTGCTCGGCAATCCCCTCCTCCTCGAGATCCGCTTCGTCCAGCTCGCCCGCGAGCGGAATCTCCCTTCGCTGAAACTCCTCGCTAGGCGCTACAGCCTGCAACATCGGCTGATTCTGAGCAGGCTCCTGCGGTTGCGCCGACTCCTGAGGCTCCTGCGTAGCGGTCGGCGGCGGAGCTAAAACCGGCTCCTCCAAACTACCACTTAAAAACTGGTCCGTCTCGATATTATCATCACTCTCCGTCGCGGGCCGGTTCTCCGGATCCAGCTCCTCAGGCTCCTCCTCGTTCGCCGCCTGCTGGCTTCTCGCACCATAGCGATTCGTCTCGTCAGGCTCATTCTCCGGCACGTCTGGATTCGTCTGCGTGTAAAACTGCTCTTCCTCCTCAGCATCCAAACCAGCCAGCTCGATAGAGAACTCCTTATACGGATCCTCCAAATCCTCATATTTGATCTCCAGCAAACCGATCGAAATGAGAAAAAAGATCCAGATATGCGCCAAGATCGTGCCCCCGATCCCAATCACCCACTGCTCACGCGAATAGACACGCGGCTTCCGTTCCCTCCGCTTTCGCGACGGTTCCGGAGCCTTGCGCTCAGGCGGCAACTTTTTGGAAGGCACGATCATCGATCAGAAACTCAGAGCAAGTTGTGACGCTCCAACAGAGCCTTTGTTTCATCTAAGGGCAAACCCATGATATTCGAGTGCGACCCCTTGAAGGAATCGATAATCAAATCCGTTCCCTCCTGGATCCCGTAAGCACCCGCCTTGTCGAGCGGATTCACGATCTGAAAATAAGCGTCAATGATCGCGTCGTCGAGCGGCTTAAACGTCACCTCGCTACGCGCCCCGTCCACCACCTCGACTCCCTGACTGCGGCAAATCAAGGCGAATCCCGTATACACAATATGGGTACGCCCGCCCAAAGCCTTGATCATCCGCCGCGCGTCCGCCAAGTCCACCGGCTTCGCCAATACCCGAGCCCCGATGTGCACCGTCGTGTCCGAGCCCAAAACAAAACGATCCGGATGCCGATCCGCGATCCAACCGGCCTTCAGTTCAGCGTTATGCCGCACCATCCCCTCCGGATCGCCGTGCCCCTCCTCAAACTCCTCCACGTCCGCCGGCATCACGTCAAAACGCGCCCCGATCCGCTCCAGAAGCTCCTTTCGCCGTGGCGACTGCGACGCCAAAATAAACTTAGCCAAACTCATACGCCACCCCTTCTCTCAACCCAGACACCCCCTCCGCAACCCCCAATTCGCCGAAGGCTGCCCTCCGTCTACTCTTTCCAGCAATCTCAGCCCAAAGACCAAGACACCGTCCCCAGCCAAACTCACGACTCCTCTTCCCAGGCTTGCGCACGCTCCAGCGCTTTCCGCCACATTCTCAATCTGCGCTCGAGCTCCTCTTCTGACATTGACGGCTCAAAGCTACGATCCGCCACCACCAACTCCGCCAGAGCCTCCTTCGAGTCCCAATACCCAAGCGCCAAGCCCGCCAAGAACCCAGCTCCCAAAGCCGTCGTTTCCAGAATCATCGGACACTTCACCGGCACCCTCAACACATCCGACTGGATCTGCATCAGCAATCCATTCGCCGAAACCCCACCATCCGCTCGAAGTTCCGGCATGCTCCGTCCCGAGTCGCCCCCCATCGCCGATACCAGATCATGCACCTGATTCGCGATCCCATCCAAAACCGCTCGAGCGATGTGAGCCGCCGAGCTCCCGCGCGTCAGCCCAAATATCGATCCCCGCGCGTAAGGATCCCACTGCGGAGCTCCCAAACCCGCAAACGCAGGGACCACCACCACGCCATCCGCGTCATCCACCGACCTCGCCAAGTCCTCCACTTCACCCGCATTCTTTATGATTCCCAATTGATCGCGCAACCACTGCACCGCCGCGCCCGCCACGAAGACGCTTCCCTCCAAGGCGTATTCAGTTTTTCCATTCATTCGCCAGGCGACAGTGCTCAACAGCTTGTTTCGCGACACCGCCGGCCCCTTGCCCACGTTCATCAAAATAAAACAACCCGTCCCATAAGTACACTTCACCATGCCCGGCTCAAAACAAAGCTGACCAAACAATGCCGCCTGCTGATCCCCCGCTATACCCGCAATCTTAACCCGAACGCCGCCGCTCACTTCCGCCGAAGTTTCCGCAAGCTCCCCGCTCGAATCCACAATTCGCGGCAATGCCGAATCTGGCACTCCAAACAAATTCAGTAATTCCTCGTCCCATTCGCAGCTTCGCAAATCCATTAGCTGAGTCCGACTCGCATTCGAAACATCAGTCACATGAGACGCGCCGGCCGTCAGCTTCCAAACAAGCCAGCTGTCGATCGTGCCAAATCTCAAATTCCCCGCCTCAGCCAAGACCTTCGCTTCCGGCCGATTCTCCAGGATCCATCTCATCTTGCTCGCCGAAAAATACGGATCCAGCAAAAGTCCCGTTTTATCCTGTATCCAAGATTCCTTACCCGCCTTCCTCAAGCTTTCGCAAATGCCAGCCGTTCGCCTGTCCTGCCATACGATCGCATTTCCCACCGGCTCGCCCGACTCCGCATTCCAAGCCACTACCGTCTCACGCTGATTCGTAATCCCGATCGCGCTCACCGAATCCCAAGACACGCCCCCATTTTCGAAAGCCATCTCAATCGCCCTCACCTGCGAGCCCCAAATCGCGTCCGCGTCATGCTCTACCCAACCGGGCCTAGGAAACAGTTGAGGAAATTCCTCCTGACCCACTGCCACAATCTGAGCTCGCTTATCTAGCAATACCGCCCGGGAGCTCGTAGTGCCTTGGTCAAGGGATAGTATGAACTTCACGCCCGCAATCCTAGACGCCAAGTCTGCTCCGCTACAAGAAAAGTATCCAACGTTTCGGCACGAGAACCGCCAGCATCCCACTGGCCGTATTGAGCATGATGTCGAGCTGACTCGAATCCCGATGGACCAAATACCCCTGGCCCCACTCGATCAACAAACTCAGGCTAAACGAAGCCAGCCCCACCAAAGTCAACACCGCGAAAAACGAACGAGCCCGCCGCCGAGCCACCGCAGCAAAACAAATCCCCACCGGAATAAAACCCAAAGCGTTCACCACAATATCGCTCCGATACCCCGGCTTCTCCCAGTCCACAGCCCCAACCGAATTGAAGAACCGACGCTTTCCCGGCACGAAATGCCCCGGAACTTCAAGCCCCGAGGGAATAGCTCCAGCGCGAAAGTCTAGATCAATCACCGGCTTCGCGTTCGCCAGACGCGACGAACCCGCCCGATAAAAACCGTCGTAGATCGTGACTCGGCGAATTTCGCCCGTGAAGGGACGCTTCCCATCCGAGCTATTGCCGATAGCCAGTCGGCCCGCAAACTTGTTGTCAGGTCCGATCAAAGGAAAATCGCTCCGCGACTCCACGATTTGACCATCCACATACACTCGAGTCCGCCCACGCTCGGAGCACATCAACAATTGAGTAAACTCTCCGCTAGAAAACATTTCCCGGTGCCCGATCTCAGAATAACCGCGGGCGACATCCGCTTCATCCCGTCGACTACGAAGGGCCAAATGCGTTTGCCACTGCGAAACCAAAAGAGACGGCAACCCAAGCTCCTCCTCCTCGAAAAACTCCAAAAACACACCCAAGCCACTACCGTTCGACCGACCGCGCAACTCGACCAGAATCGTAACCCCCGGCCAGGACCGCGTATCCAAGTCCCTCTCATAAAAGGCAATGCCACGAACGAAGGTAACTCCCGCCTCATGCATCGAATTAAAGGCCAACGCCTTTGCCTCCGGCGAATAAACGACATCATTCTTCAAGCGAAAACTCAGCGGCCACCACCCAAAGCCAAGAGTCACCAAAACAAGCGCCAACAAGACGCTTCTCCTAAATGTAGGTTGCAGCCCCATACCGATGCGATCCTAGCTGGAGCCTCCTAACAAAATTGACTTTCGCGTCTCTAAAACCATTGAAGCCGCGACACAAACAGCTCGCCCTCTTCCGCGCAATCCTTCAGCCAAGGCGAAAACGAGTTTCAGACTTGTCAGCAAATAGACCCCTCAAAATATTCCCCACATGGATGACGAAATCGAACAGCTAAACAGCCTAGCCGAAAAGGCGACTAACTACCTCAAAGACAACAGTCCCCAAATCATCGCCGCCATCGCCATCCTGATCGCGGGCTTCATCGCTGCGCGGATCACGTCAAACCTCCTCACCAAGCTCTGCGCCAAGCGAAACATCGACATCACGCTCAGCCGCTTCTTCGCCAGCACCTCTCGACTCCTCGTGGTCGCTCTCTTCGCCATCCTAGCGATCAACAAAATCGGGGTCGAAATCACCCCATTCATCGCCCTCCTCGGCGCCTCCGCCTTCGGACTCAGTCTCGCCGTCCAAGGCCCCGTCTCCAATTACGGAGCCGGCATCGTTCTCATCATCACCCGCCCTTTCAAAGTCGACGATACCCTCACAATCCACGGCATCACCGGACTCGTCCAGGCAGTCAATCTAGGCAACACCCAGCTCCTCACCGAAGACGGGCAAGAAGTCACCATACCCAATCGAAAAATCCTCGGCGAAATCCTCACCAACTCATTCGCCCTCCTCGTTGTCGAAGGCGTCGTAGGGGTCGACTATGCCTGCGATCCGGAGCTCGCCATCAACGCCGTCAAAGAAGCGATCGCTTCCATAAATCGCGTATCAAAAGAAAAACTACCGCAGGTAGGCATTCAAGCCTTCGGAGATTCCGCCATCGAAATCGGCTACCGCTACTGGATACCGACATCCAACTACTACAGCATACAATACGAAGTAAATCTAGCCGTCTTCAAATCACTCAAGCAGACCGGTATCAGCATCCCGTTCCCGCAAAGAAACGTTCACCTGATCAACAATAGCGAAAAGTCCGCCGCCAAGTAAGCCCCGTCACAAACAGACCGAAGATCTGTAGTGAAAGGGCTCAATCACCCAGCGAGCACTTCCCGCCACCTCGCAACAAGCCGAAGGGCGCTCAGTACACCTCTTCCATCAAGCTCTTCAAGCAAGGCTTGCCACTGTAGTCGTACTCGTGCTCGGCAGCATCCTTATTGACTGGATCATAGACCCAATAGCGACGCTTAGCCACCAGACTTTCCAGAGTGTCGTCGACTTCCATCGTCGAGCTCGACCAGTCAAGCTTCTGGGCATCCTGCATCTCGATCAAATACTTGCGGGATGGAATTCCGTGACGCGTATCCAAAACAAAATACGCAATCTTCCATTCATCCACATCCAATATCAAATCGCCGATGATACCAAGCGTCTGATCGCGACCGACCACATGGTAGCCAACCACAGCGTGCGCCGAATGCAGGTGCTCGCCCGCAATCTTGCCCATGCGATCCAAGTGCTCCTTTATCTCCTCGTCCGTGTGCTCGTACGCGGAAATAGGAGGCAGGTAGCCAGCGTGACCCAGGCTCCCAAACAAAGGGCGCTCATCGTAGATAGCATGCCGGAAGAAACGACGAAACTCCATCTCGTAACGATCCTCCGCCGACAAATGCGAACCAAAGCCTTCGCAATTGGAAACCTCTTCAACAGACAAGCGAGTCGGGAAGACCCGACGGTCAATGCCTAGTTTTGGCGCCTCCAAGTCCTTCGCCTCTACGAGCCGACGCGTCACAGTCTCCTCGCCACTGGTCGCTTTGCTCATGTAACGTAGGTTCAGATGCAGCCCGCGACGCGTTTCCACGTCGAGGTACCGCATTCTCCAATTCCGGTCTCCAAACAATACGTCTTTGACCTTACCAGCCTTTCCATCAACGGCCATGACCGGGTATCCAAACAGATCTTTAATACTCCGTAACATAGTAACCACTTTCCTTTGCCGAATGTTTCGCGAAGACCGAAAATCACGATCACCGCACCTGCTTTAAGATACAAGACCACCCGCCAATCTCAAGCCTAGGGTAAATATATTCAAAACGCTTATTTTAGCATTAGATATACTTAAGATTCGACCTCGCCCCCTAAACTCGTCACAGTAAACAACATGCCTCGCCTTAGTTTCACGCAAAACCTAAGACGCCACGTTTCCTGCCCCGAAATGGACGTATCCGGAGATACACTACGACAAGCCCTTGAATCCGCCTTCAAGCAGTCTCCAAAACTCCGCGGCTACATACTCGACGATCAAGGCGCTCTTCACAACCACGTTGCCATCGTTGTAAACGGAGAAGCCATCACGGATCGATCTAATCTCAGTCTTCCAATGAGCGCCGGCGACGAAATCTACGTCATGCAGGCCCTATCCGGCGGTTAAACCTCTCTACCAACCACTCGTCCCATGCACAAAATCCTAGTCACTTCCCGCAAAGGTCTCTTCCTATTCGATCAAGACTCCGACACCTCCCAATACGCGATCGCCAAGACCGCTTTCCTAGGGGATCCCGTCACACTCGCCCTGCACGACCCGAGAGATGGCACCCTCTACGCCGCCCTAAAACACGGCCACTTCGGATGCAAACTCCACAAGTCCATAGATCACGGCGACACATGGAGCGAAATCGCCACACCTGCCTACCCGACCTTCCCGGAGGGCCGCGAGCCGGACCGCTGCCCCATGAGACAAATCGAAATCCCCTGGAAGCTCGACCTCATCTGGGCCCTCGCAACCGGAGGCGACGACCAACCGGGCCGACTCTGGTGCGGCACCATTCCGGGTGGACTCTTCAAGTCCGACGATCACGGAGAAACATGGCAAATCGTCGAGTCTCTCTGGAATCACCCCGCACGCCAAAAATGGTTCGGCGGCGGCTACGACTTTCCAGGCATCCACTCCATCTGCGTCGACCCCAGAAACTCCAAAGTCATCACCCTCGGTATTTCATGCGGCGGCGTCTGGCGGAGCGAAGACGACGGAGAAACCTGGCAGCAAATCGGCCACGGACAACGCAGCGCCTACATGCCACCCGAGCAAGCGCACGACCCGGAAACACAAGATCCGCACCTTCTCGCTATCTGCCGCGACCAGCCCGACCATTTTTGGATCCAGCACCACAACGGCGTCTTCAAATCAAGCGACGGCGCCAAAAACTTTACCGAAATCGAAGAAGCAGGTCCAAGCGTCTTCGGCTTCGCCGTCGCGGTTCATCCCAAAAATCCAGATACAGCATGGCTCGCTCCCGCCATCAAAGACGAGCTGCGCTACCCCGTTGACGGAAAGTTCGTCATCACCCGCACCCGCGATGGCGGCAAGACATTCGATACCCTCGAAACCGGACTCCCACAAGACCACTCCTACGATCTAGTCTACCGACACGGACTCGCTGTGGATTCCACCGGACTGCAACTCGTCGCCGGATCCACCACTGGCAACCTCTGGCAAAGCCCCGACCAAGGCGACACTTGGCATACTCTCAGCAACACCCTGCCACCCATCTACAGCGTCGCCTTCATCGAATCAGCTTAAGTCTAGGCCATCCAAGCCCGAGCGCCGCCCATCGGACGCGTCTCGAAAATCTTCGGCTCTATGCCAAACTCCGCCCGATACCGCTCCTCAATCAAAGCAGTCAAGGTATCCACGCAATCACGACGCACCAGAGCAATCGCAGATCCGCCAAAGCCTCCGCCCGTCATGCGACAGCCGGCAACACCTTCCTGCTTCTGCGCCAGAGCAGCGATAAAATCTAACTCCACGCAACTCACGCGATAATCGTCCCGAAGAGAAGCGTGGCTCGCATTAAGCAGCTCTCCCGCTCTCTTGTAGTCCCGCTCGCTCAAAACCTTAACCGTCTCCAATGTCCGAGCTATCTCCGTGACCACATGACGCACGTAGCGACGCATCTCCTCGGTCAACCCCGGAGTCTGCAAAACCTCTTCCAGTTTCGCCGGATCGACTTCGCGAAGCGTATCCACTCCCAAAATACGGGCCGCCTCATGACAAGCGTCTCTGCGAGCCGCGTATCCGCCATCGGACAACTCGTGGCTTACACATGAATTTATAATCAACAAACCCCAGTCGGGATCATCAAACGATGCATGCTGAAAACTGTCATCCACACAATCAAGCATCAGCAGCTTCCCTTCTTCGCAAAGTATCACTGCCGCCTGATCCATCAGACCACAAGGAACACCAGCGAAATCGTGCTCCGCCTTCTGGCAAAGCTTAGCAAGCGCAATATCCTCCATCTCGACGCCTATTAGCGTCAGTATCATCTTTCCAAATACAGCTTCAAGTGCCGCGCTACTGCTCAAGCCTCCACCTACCGGCACTGTCGAATTCACTACCGCGTCGAAACCCGGCACCTCGATCCCCTCCTTCAGCAAGCCTGCCACAACTCCCTTCACGTAGTTGCCCCAGCTTTTCCCCTCCGGAGCCAGATCCACGCTAACAGAAAACTCCACCATCGCATCCGTGGACTGAGCCGAAATCAAACGAACCTTGCCATCGGAACGACGACTCATCGCCACTCGCACCCAACGGTCGATAGCAGCCGGCAAAACAAGTCCGCCATTGTAGTCGATGTGCTCGCCAATCACGTTCACTCGCCCCGGGGCACAGCCAAACACCTCTGGCGCGCCAAAACCAGCTTCCGTAAAAAGCGCTTTCAGTTCGCTCAATGTCTCTTCGTGCTCGTCCAGGATCGTAGTCTCGCTCATATTTAAAAATCCAATCGTCTGATATTTTCCACTCTACCACCCATTTTAAACTTGAACAACGATTCCACGGGTCAAATTTTGTAGAAATCCGGTCTCCCGCCATGCCCAGCAAACGAATCGCAATTCTCGTTGAAACGTCCCTCGACTCAGGACGGCAGATTGTGCGCGGCATCTCACGCTTCGCCCGGGAACGCAACGACTGGTCCATCTTCTACCACACCGGACCACTTGGAGCCATGGCCCCCGCCTCCATCGAAAATTGGGAGGGCGACGGCATCATAGCTCGTATCGCCAACCCCAAACTGCACAGCCTCGTCAAAACCCGCCAAACGCCTGCGGTCGACGTCTTGGGCAACGTGCCGGAAGCTGACTACCCAATTGTCAAATGCGACGATCGAGCGATTTCCGCCCTCGTCGGAAACCACCTCAAAGACCGCGGCTTTCGCCACATCGCATTTTTCGGCCTGAATAATGAAATCTGGTCGGTTAATCGAAAGATAGAGCTGCAACGTTTTTGCGACCGCGAACTGGGCAGCAAACTGGACACCCTCGAAGTCGACCACATCGAACGCGACTCCCAGTCCTGGCCCGACTATACCGCCAGAATCCGCACCTGGATCGAAGCGCTTCCCAAGCCGGTGGGAATCATGGTTGCCAGCGACCAGTTCGGTCCCGACCTCCTCGGAGCCTGCCAAGCCTCCGGCCTAAGCGTCCCCGATCAAGTCGCCCTCGTCGGCGTCGACAACGACCTTCCATTCTGCGAAATCTGCCAACCCCAGCTCAGCAGCGTCGAGCCGAACCATGAGCTCGTCGGCTACGAAGCCGCTCGCATACTCGATACCATCCTAGAAACGGGATCCGCCCCTCAAAGCATCGTCGAAATCCCTCCACGACTCCTTCACGTGCGACAGTCAAGCGACGCCACCGCCCTTGAAGACCCATCCCTCGTGAAAGCCCTGCGCTACATTCGAGCCCACGCCTGCGATCCCGTCAGCGTGGACGACATCGCTCGCGAGGCGGGAGTCTCCCGCAGCGTTCTCCAAAGGCGCTTCCGCAACTCGCTCAACCAAACCGTCCTCGAAGCCATACTCGCAGTTCGCATCAACCGAGCCAAAGAAATGCTAGCCACCACTCGTCTCGCTCTGCCGGACGTAGCGGAACGCTGCGGCTTTCGCCATCAAGAGTACCTCGGCTATGTATTCAAAAAACGGATTGGCTGCACGCCTGGACAATACCGAACCAAACATACCACCCACTAGCTGAATCTAGATTAGCTCGTCCTTCGTAGCCATCTTCACCCGCCCAAATGAAGATTCTTCTCCTCTATTTCACCCTCGGATTCGCCCTTTGCCTATCCACCCCTATCCAAGCCTCCGAAGAACAAGACGCGAAATCGCTCGCGAAACAGCTCTTCCAGCAAGCTTCCGTCGCAGACGTTCGCCTTACCCCGGGCAACCGCGGCCTCAGCTACATCTCCTCGCGCCGAGGCAGCAGCGTGCTCCAAGTTCTAGACCTGCAAACCGGTTCTACTTACAAAGCCAATATCGAAGGCAACCCCGACGTCTACGACTACTACTGGATCGATCGCGACACAGTCATGATTTTCGTCCAACGCCTCGGCTCGCCAATCGGAGCCTTCACCGCTAGCTACAAGCTCGGAGGAATCGCCCCCACTGAATTTTCCCGCGTCTACGACACCCTACCGGACAAAAAGCGCATCTTCATCGCAAAAGCCGGCAGCTTCGATGAAAAGTTCAACGACCTGTATCAGGTAAACGCCTACACCGGATCAAAAACCAAAATCGAAGAAAATGACGGCAACGTGCTCGCATGGTTCACAGACAAGGACGGCGTCACTCGCATCCGCTACACCATCGACGAAAACGAACGCGACCAATACGCCTATCGCTCCGGCCCAGAGCGAGAATGGAAACCGCTCGATATCGGCGGACACCCCATCGGCGTCCTCTTCCTCGACCATCCAGACGAATTCATCCTCTTCATCCGCCGCGACGGCACCGATAAGTTCGCTGCCTACCGCTTCAGCGGAGCTGAAAATAGGTACCTAGAAACCGTCCTTTCCGACGAAAACTACGACATCGAATTCAATCAGTACATACTCGACCCAGAGACCGAAGAAAGCTACGGATTCAGCTACGATCTAGAGAAGCCCAAAACCTACTGGTTCGACCCAGACCTCGCCCAAATCGAACAGCAAATCAACGCCCTCCACCCAAACACCACAAACCAAATCCTTGGCTACAACGCCGACAAGTCAGCCGTCGTCTATCACCGCTCCAGCGACACCGTCCCGGGAGACTGGAGACTTTTTCCAGCGCAGAAAGAAACGGCAACGCTCCTCGAAGCCCTTCCTCACATCGACCCCAAAACGACTTTCCCGACCGAGCCCATCGCCTTCCCCACTCGCGACGGCGCAAAAATACACGGCTACCTCACCCGGGGCGCCACGGACGCAGACAAGCCAGCTAAAACCCTCCTCATGATCCACGGGGGGCCTCGCTCCCGCGATCGCTGGGGCTGGGATGCGGAAGCCCAATATTTCGCCGCGCTCGGATACCATGTATTAAAAGTCAACTACAGGGGATCCGACGGATACGGCATCAACTACAGCCCCTACTCCCACTTCAACTCCATGCGCGCCAGCGTGGCCGACACCATCGACGCCGCGAAATGGCTCATCGACCAAGGCATCTCCGATCCAAGTCGAATCGCCCTCTACGGTTCCAGCTTCGGGGGTCACGTCGCCCTGAAATCCGCCGCCCAAGCCCCAGACCTCTTTGCCGCCACCATCGGCTACGCCGGCGTCTACGACTGGCCCACTCATCTCGACGCCGAGTTCAAGGACCAGCCCATCTACGCCACCCTCAAGATGGAAACCTACTACCCAGACTTCGAAGCGAGTCGCGAATCCATCTTCGCTGACTCCGCCCTGCCCGACGCAGACTTCATCACTTGCCCCGTCTATCTCATCCACGGCCGAGCGGACGAAACCGTTTCCTCCACCCAAAGCCGACGCATGCACAAAGCGCTCAAAAGAGCCGGCAAAGATTCGACTCTGAAAATCCTAAATTTCAACCGGCACGGCCTCGCCCTCGAGAAAAACAGAATCTCCTTCTACACCGACCTCGCCAAATTCCTAGACGACGCGCTCTAATACCCCGCGCGCAATCTTCAAAGCACTCAGTCCGTCCCCCTTTCCGTGACGAAACTGACCACAATGCTCAGCGCCTTCTTCGCGCTTGTCCAAATCTCCCACGCAGCATTTACCATCGAGGCTCCGAGCGGCACCTTCGAATCGGAAACGGAAGTCACCCTATCCCGCCACGACGTCGAACAACGCTCATCGAAGCAAATCCTCGCCACGCACACAAATGCCGATGGATCACTGCGCATTCCACTCCAAGAGGAACCGGGCATCTACATTCTCAAATCCTCAGCCTTCCCCGATCTCCAAATCGCCGCCGCCGAAAACGAAACCGTCACACTTGCCCGAGTAAACCGCACGCTCGCCACCTCCGGCTCCCTCGGCACCGATCTCCTAAAACGATACGAATCCACCCGAAAGGAATCCCTCGAACGTCTCGTGTATCCAGTTCGCGCCGACATCAAGAAGGCCAAACTCCGCTTCGCCAGTGACGAAGAAATCGTCCGCCTCACCCAAGCCGAGGTCGATGCCTATCAAACGCACCTGCGCGAACTAAACGACTTCGTGATCGAAAACGCAGGATCGACCATGGCCCTCTACGGCACATCCCTTCGCTGGAACCCCGACTACCGAGGCGACGAGCTCGCGGCCTTGGTCGAGACATTCGCTCAAACTCACGGCGACATCGCCGCAACTCGCAGCTTGCAAAGCCGTATCCAAACTTCCCTACAAGTCGCCCTCGGCCAAACCGCCCCAGAGATTTCCTCAAAAAATCTGTCAGATCAGCCAACCATGCTATCCGACTTCCGCGGTCGCTACGTTCTCGTCGATTTCTGGGCCAGCTGGTGCCCGCCTTGCCGCCTCGAAAATGCTCACTACCGCACAGTCGTCTCGAAAACGAGTTCCACAAACTTCACTATTTTCGCCGTTAATCTCGATACTTCCGAAAAACTCTGGTCCCGCGCCGTCTCTCGCGACAAAGCCAACTGGACGCACGTCTCCGATCTCCAAGGCTGGACCTCCCCTCTCGCCGCCACCTACGGAGTCACCGCCCTACCCGCCAGTTTCCTCCTCGATCCCGAAGGACGCATCATCGCCAAAAACCTCCGCGGCCCCGCGCTCGACAGTAAGCTTTCAGAACTCGGCCTATTGAAGAATTGAGCCTTGAGAATCCAAGCGATTCGCAAACGCTTGAGGAGCCTAACACCAACCCCACTGCTCCAAAATGCGTTTCCTAGCCAAGCTCTCCCTTCTCGCCAGCGCCGCCCTTTTTCTCGCCTCCTGCGGCAAGAACGACACCGACACCGTTACCCTCAAATTCGGGCACCTCGCCAACGAAGATCACATCTGGCACAAAGCCGCCCTTCACTTCGCAGAACAAGCCGCCGAACTCTCCAGCGGACGCGTCCAAGTCCAAGTCTTCCCCGCCGAACAGCTCGGCAAAGAGCTGGAGATGATACGCTCCATCCAATCCGGAATCATCGACATCACCGTATCCGGAGAATCGATGCAGAACTGGACCCCCTTCGCCGCCTTCTGCGGAATGCCCTACCTCATCAAAGACCTCGAGCAACTCCGCTCTGTCGCCGACGGTCCGGCAGGCGCCACCATCGCCGCCGAAATTGAAAAAAGCGTCGGCCTCGTCCCCCTCGGCTACTACGTGCGCGGCCCGCGTCACCTCACCGCCAATCGCCCGATCCGCACCCCCGCCGACCTCAAAGGCATCATCCTTCGAGTCCCCTCCGTTCCCATTTCCATCGCCGTCTGGAATGCCCTCGGCGCCAAAGCCACTCCCATGGCCTTTTCCGAAGTCTTCACCTCCCTTCAATCCGGAGCCATCGAAGCCCAAGAAAATCCCTTCGCCTTAATCAACTCCGCCGGATTCGCCGAAGTGCAAAGCCACGTCAACCTCACCAGCCATGTCGTCGGCTGGGTGTACGTTCTCATCGGCAAAAAGCAGCTCGAAGCCCTTCCGCCCGAACTCCAAGAAGCAGTCCTCGAAGCAGGCCGCCGCATGCAAACCTACCATCAGAAACTCTTCCTCGAATCCGAAGCCCAGCTCCGCGCCGACCTAGAATCCAAAGGCATGCAAATGGTCGAAGTCGACAACGCCGCTTTCCAAGCCATCGCCGCCTCCGCCGTCGCCGCCGAAATCCCCGAAGCCATCCGCCCCCTGTATCAAAAAATCAAGACAAACCAATAGCACCTGAATTCCTAATTCCCAATTAAAACCCTTCTCTTCATCGCCAAATCCGGCTCCGCCCTCAGCCTCGCCGCTATGATAGCCGTCGTGGCCCTGCAAGTCTTCGCCCGCGCCTTCCTCGAAAAGGCCCCGCCATGGACCGAAGAAGCCTCCCGCATCTGCTTCCTCTATCTCATCGCCTTCGGCATCGGCCCCGCCATTCGCGACAAAAAGCTCGTTCGCCTCGAGCTGCTAAACTCCTACCTTTCACCAAAAGCCAATCACATCCTGCAATTCTGTATCCAAATATTCATAACAGCACTCGCCCTCATCCTCACCTACCAATCCTACAAATTCGTATCCACCGGCATCTACGAAACCTCTCCCGCCCTCGGCATCCAGATGAGTTTCCTCTTCGCCAGCATGCTCCTCCTCTCCGCCTCCACCCTCGTCTTCACCCTTGAAGCGCTCGCCAAACAACTCCGCCCAAATCCCCAATAATAACAACTCTCCCAAATCAGTGTCCTCAGTGGTCAATATTCCCACCAGAACCAATTTCTCCGATTCGAGCAAATTCGTTTAATTCGTGGGCTTAAAACTCCATGATCCCCCTCCTCTTCATCACCTTCTTCGCCCTGCTTTTCCTCGGAGTCCCCATCGCCTTCGCCCTCGGCATCTCCTCCACGCTCTACCTCCTCCTCGCCGACATTCCCCTCGTCACCCTGCCCATCAAGATGTACTCGGGCATCGACGTCTTCGTCCTGCTCAGCATCCCCGGCTTCATCCTCGCAGGAAATCTCATGAACGCCTGCGGCATGACCGACCGTATCATCCGCTTCTCCAACCACTTGCTCGGTCACGTCCGCGGAGGACTCGGCCTCGCCAACATCGGTTCCTCCATGGTCTTCGCCGGCATCTCCGGTACTGCCGTAGCGGATACGGCAAGCATCGGCTCCATCATGATTCCCGCCATGAAAAAGGAAGGCTACGACGCTCCTTTCGCATGCGCCGTCACCGCCTCATCCTCAACTATCGGCCCCATAATCCCTCCCAGCATGCCAATGATCGTGGCAGGCTCCCTTACCGGTCTCTCCATCGGCAAGCTCTTCCTCGCCGGAGCCATCCCCGGACTCCTCCTCGCGCTCGGCTTCATGATCGTGTCCTACCTCATATCCAAAAAACAAGGACATCCCGTACACCCGCGTTCTTCCGCTCGACAAGCTACACGCGGCTTCATCGACGCCTTCTGGGCCCTCGCCATGTCTGCCCTCATTCTCTTCGGAATCGTCGGCGGCATCTTCACTCCCACCGAAGCCTCCATCGTCGCCGTTCTCTACGCCTTCCTCGTCGGCGGACTCTTCTACCGCACTCTCACTTGGTCCAGCATCGTAAAGGTCATGCAGGACTCCGCCAGCTCCACCGCCTCGCTCATGCTATTAGTCGGTTTCGCGAACCTCTTCGGCTGGATCCTCGTCAGCGAACAAATCCCTCAAGCCATCGCCAACTCCCTGCTCTCCCTCACCGACAACCCCATCGTCCTGCTTCTGCTCATCAACCTGCTCCTTCTCGTCGTCGGCTCCTTCATGGAAACCCTCGCCGCCCTCCTCATCCTCTACCCGATCCTCCTCAAAGTCGGCGAAGCCGCCGGCATCGATCCCATCCAATTTTCAGTCATGGTCGTGCTCAACCTCATCATCGGACTCAATACCCCGCCCGTCGGCGTCTGCCTCTTCGTCGCCTCCGAGATCGGCCAAACGCCTGTATCCAAAATCGCCCGCGCCGGCCTGCCCTTCCTCGCCGTTAGCCTCTCGGTCCTCGCCCTCGTAAGCTACGTCCCCGAAATTAGCCTCTTTCTCCCCGATCTCCTATCGAAGTAGCGACAAGCTTAGGACCAAGGCTTAGCCTCTGGACCAACCTTAATGCACGGATCCCACCGTCCCGGCACCGGCAAATGACTCAATGCCTGAGTCGCTCCGACCTCCGACGAAAAATACCCCCAGAGCGTAAGCTGCTTCATCATCGAATAATACCGCGGCGTCTCCCCGTTCTCAAATTCCATCAACAACGCGAAACGTTCATCCGGCTTCAGATTCATGAACGCCCGCTTCATCCGAGCTCGGCTAAACGCATCCAGTTTTCCAATACCAGTCAAAAACGTGGAGCGATCCTCATCGCCGTAAGTCGTCGACACGATCTCTCGCATAAACTCGCCGATCTTCGCCGCCTTCGCTCCCTGAGACCCAGCAGTTGTCGGCAAAATCGTCTCGCCCACCTCGTCTAGCAAAGCGATATCCGCCTCGACGAATCGCTTGGCGAACACCTCCGCGTCCGCATTCACTTGCCCCAACAAGAACCGCTGCGACCCGATCACCGCAGCTCCCAACATCACCGAAATAGACTTCAAAGCTTCTCTTCTATTCATAGCCGCTTCCTCGTTCTAGAGATTTCCCTTGCGCAGCTCCTCAGCCGCATGATTCGCCGCCCGCGCCGTAAGCGCCATATAAGTAATAGACGGATTTTGGCAGGCGTTCGACGTCATGCATGCTCCATCGCTTACGAATACATTAGGAGCTGCATGCACTTGATTAAACGCGTTCAAAACCGAAGTCTTCGGATTGCGCCCCATCCTCGCCGTACCCATTTCATGAATACCTAGCCCTGGATTCTCGCCACTATTACGAGCTCGAATATTCACGAAGCCAGCCTTCTCCAGCATATCCGCTCCAGTAGCGAGCATATCCTTGGTCATGGTGGTTTCGTTCTCTTTATACTCCATATCGACCTCCATCAGCGGCATACCCCATTCGTCGACCTCATCCTTGCTGAGCGTAATCCGGTTATCAGCATACGGCAGCTGCTCGCCCATACCGGATACCCAAACCGTCCACTTCCCAAGCTTGCTCTGATTCTCCTTAAACGCCGCTCCGATCGGCGGCGTCTCGTCAAATCCGCCTCGCTGACGAGCCGAGTAAAAACCAAACGCATACCCACGCAAAAAGTCCTCCTGCTTGTCGTCACCGAAATTTCGAAAACGCGGCATGTAAGCTCCCGTCGGGCGTTTCCCGTAGTAGTAGCTATCCTGCAAGCCGTGGTACTCGCCTTGGATTACCGCCCGAAAATTATGGTCCATCAGATAACGCCCAAGCGTATCGCTGTCATTGCCAAACCCGTTTTCAAAGCGAGACGAAACCGAGTTCAGCATGATCGAGGTCGTATTCATGGTCCCCGCATTCAAAAAGATGATACGCGAGTAATACTCCGTCATCTCTTTCGTATGGGCATCGATTACGCGTACACCCACCGCCTTGCCACTTTTGTCATCATAGATGAGCGAATGCACTACGCTATCGGGGCGTAGCGTCATCCTGCCCGTCGCCGCCGCTGCAGGCAGAGAGCCGACGACCGAACTGTAGTATCCACCAAATGGACACCCGCGATTGCAGCGATTACGCATCTGACAAGGACCACGCCCCTGATGCGCGACGGTTGCGTTCGCCGTACGCGAAGCGATTAGATGGCGCCCCGGATAATTCGATTCCACAACCTCCTTTACATGCCTATCCAAGCAGTGCAGCCCCATCGCCGGAAGAAATTCCCCATCGGGCACTTGCGATAGCCCATCGCGATTACCCGCCACGCCAACGAATTTCTCCACATAGGAGTACCACGGAGCGATGTCCCGATACCGAATCGGCCAATCAACCCCATGCCCATCCTTCGCATTCGCCTCGAAATCCAGATCGCTCCAGCGCTGACAAAGCCGAGCCCACATGTGCGACTTGCCGCCAACCTGATAGCCCTTGATCCAGCTAAACGGCTTCTTTTGTTCATACGGGTGATCCGCGTCCTTGGCGAACAAGTGCTCGTTGGTCCCGTTCACCGCGCCACATCCGGTCAAGATCGGATTCGCCTCGCGAAACTGCGGGGTCAAGCCGCCCCGATTGGGCATCTCCCAGCTTTCCTTCATCGCCGTCGGATACTCGCCGTGCTTCAGGTCGCGCCCGCGCTCAAGCACCAGCGTCTCGTAGCCCTTCTCGCAAAGCTCCTTGGCAGCCCAGCCGCCGGACATTCCGGAGCCTACTACAATGGCGTCAAAAGTGCGCGACGCTCTAGCGCGTCCTATCAGATTTGGGGTATCAGGCATTTAATCTCGGAAAGTGATTGGATGTGAAAGAATCGGCCACAAGCAGACCGGATAAACAACGAAACGAGTGTCCTTTTCAGCAAAAAAACTAGCGATGAGTGGCTCGTTCTTCCTGTAGAGCAAAACCAACGGAAGAGATCGATCCGCTCGGTCGCTTTCCTAGCCCAAACTCTCCTTCTTCAGTAGGCAATAATATCAATTACAAACCAGGAACGATCAATCTTTGATCATTCTTCAAAAACGCCGATTTCCTAGTCGATAATTAGATTGACAGAAAACGGGTTTGGAAATGCGCTGATTTAGCGTTGTATTCTAAAAATAGCGCGAAATAACCCCGCCCCCCCGCAGCTAGTAGAAATTACTGATAGCGGAAAGCACACTCCCATATCTTTCGACCCCAATTGCCCATCCCCAGATTAGACCTGTCATTCAGATCCCCTTTTTTGCCAATTTGATTTAACGCTTAGCTCTAGCGTTATACTCCAATTCTAGGATTTCCGAGGCCATCCTTGCGTCAGAACAACTACCAAACACGCAGGAATCCCGAATCCCAACGCCAGGAGCCTCCAAGAAAAACCAGAACTAACCCGATCAAACCAAACGTATCGACCATGAATACATATCCAAACTACCCTAGGAAGAAGCTAAACGGCCTCTTCCTTCTGACATGCGCTCTATCGCTCTCCGCGACGGTTGCCTATGCTCAGGATGACGACGAGGAAGACGTTTTCGAGCTCTCCCCTTTTGAAGTTACAGCCGACGAATCAAATGGCTATCGCGCCACTTCGACTCTCGCCGGCACACGTATCCGTACAGATCTCAGAGACGTCGGTTCGGCAATTTCGGTCGTCACCGATCAGTTTCTCAAAGATACTGGCGCGACCAATAGCGATACATTGCTACAGTACACTACCAACACAGAAGTCGGCGGTGCCGCCGGCAATTTTTCGGGTACGGGCGGGCGAAGCGATACTACAGAGCCTCGTCTCCGACCGCACGAAAGCACCCGTGTCCGCGGATTGGCTCGAGCAGACAACTCCCGCGATTTCTTCATTACGGAGATTCCTTGGGACAGCTACAATGTCGACCGCATCGATCTGCAACGTGGTCCGAACTCGATTCTATTTGGCATCGGTTCCCCAGCAGGGATGGTGAACGCCACCACAAGCGGCGCGAACTTCGAAGATGAAAACTCGGTAGAGTTGCGCTTCGGCTCCTACGGTAGCTACCGCACTGCGATCGACGTGAACAAAGTGCTTATCGAAGACGAGCTCGCGGTACGCGTATCCGCCTTGAACGACAAAACGCTCTATCGCCAGGATCCCGCCTATTCACACCAGCGGCGGGCATTCGCAGCGGTACGTTATGACCCGAAGTGGCTCACAACAGACTCGGCTCGCACCTCGTTCAAATTAAACTACGAGAAGGGCGACATCGATGCCAACCGGCCGCGGATCACTCCGCCACGCGATTCCATAACGCCTTGGTTCACAGATCCGACCCTAGCCGGCAAAGTCTATGATGCTCGCACCATTTCCGACAACTCGCCGGAAGCGATCGCAGCCGATCCAACCGGCACAACGGGCGCTAACACGCGATACCTACCCGACAACGTTACTCCAAATCCAAACTACTCGGCCTGGATTCAAAATGGCGCGGGCGGCGGTATCTTCGACCAGCCGGTTACATGGTTTGAAAGTGTCGATAGCTCTGAACAGAATGGTATTTTCGAGCCGTCGCTCAGTACCACGGGCAAGCCTGCTTTGCCAGCTGGCGTCGGAATTCCGTGGACCGTGTATATGGGTATCACGAACTACCGTACTTGGGCGGAACAGGGTGCCATTTCCTTGCCCGGCACGAGCGTTGGCGCTGTCAAAACGCCTACCCTCCAAGACCGAGAGATCTTCGATTTCTACAATCATCTGATCGACGGGCCGACCAAACACGAATTGACCGAATTCGAAGCACTGAACGCTTCAATGTCGCAGACTTTCTTCGACAATAAATTCGGTATCGAAGCGGCTTTCGACAAGCAATCCTACAACGACGAAGTGAGTCAGCTCCTCGGCAGCGATCCAATGCTGACCGTGGAGATAATGGGAGTACTGCCCGATGGTCGCGAAAACCCCAACGCCGGACGCGCTTATGTTGCTGGTCTGCCAAATGGCGGTAATCAAGGCCGCTGGTCGGAGCGGGAGGCAATGCGATTAACCGCATTCGGAGAAGTGGACTTCCGGGAAATCATGGATGAATCCGACCTTGGCAACGTACTCGGCCGCCATGTCTTTACAGGACTCTACATGCAACAGCGGCGAGATCTGCAAACCCGCAACTGGTACAACTATGTATTCAACGAGGACTACAAGTCGGGCATTAGCATGACGCTCGACAGCCGACGCGTGAACTCAATCCATTATCTGAGTCCAAGCCTAGTCGGCAGCACCCTGGGCAACTTCGACATCAGCCGAATCCAGGTTCCTCAGTTCCCCACCACCGGGACTATCTATGACTTCAACACTAACCTGAATAGTGATGCAGTGCCGGATGGCGATGGAAACTACACAGTCGACGATGTCGTTGGTTGGGAGCCGCATCGGATGCGCGTTCTCGACGGCTACTCCGGACGCGATCGCGATCAGCTCTACAACAACGCCAACAAAACGCGCGACGATATCGAATCGCAAGCACTTGTATGGCAGGGCTTCTTCCTCGATGGGATGGTAGTCCCAACCGTGGGTCTCCGCAAAGATGTTGCCGAGAACTTTAACGCAGGCGACGTGCCCCAGGACCCCGTAGATCAGTCAAGGTTCGTCTTTGACCCCGATTGGACAATCACTACCGGCCCGAATGACCCGCGGCTCGATCCAGATACGCTCATTGGATCTAACAATGAACGCTATTCACGCTCGGAAGGCGACTCGACCAGCTGGAGTATCGTGGTCCACACGCCAAACTCACTCCGTGACCGCATACCGTTCGGTTCCGATATAAGTCTGTTTTACAATAAATCAGACAACTTCGAGGCGCTCACTGGACGAACTGACGTTTTCGGGAACACGATCTCGAACCCCGCTGGAGAAACGACTGATTATGGATTCGTATTGAGCATGCTCGAGGGCAAGGTGAACCTGAAAACGACTTGGTATGAAACCTCTGTCCAAAATGCCACGATCGAACCCGGCACAGGCAGCCTCCAAGCGGTATACCGCATCGGCTTGAACGAAAATTGGGGCCGCGCTTTCGGTAATTGGGCGAAGTCCGTAGTTCCCGGAACAGGCTTCGACAACAACTATGCTCTCGAAGATCCTGCGCAGCCGGAAAGCGATACCAATCCACGTATCGATCCCAACGTTGGCGATCTGCGCTATCAGCCATCGCCAACCGAGACGATAGCCGAAGCTCTCACCCGCCAAACCACCGCGATCGACACCCTGCTCGCAAATCCGCCGCCAGCAAATCTCGCGGCTCACTGGACCATCCAGCTCGAACAAGACTGGGCAGGCGGCTGGGGAACGCACGTTGGCGCGAACCAACCCTCCTCGCTAGCGGTTACTGGCGACACGATCTCTGAGGGCGTGGAGTTCGAATTGACCGCAAACCCGAAGCCGAACTGGAACGTCTCGGTCAATGCATCCAAGACGACCGCGTCGCGCACCAATCTTGCAAAAGGATTTGCCGATTGGGCCGAAGAGCGTGCTGAGTTCTTCCGCGGTCCGGGCGGTCAAGTCCAGCTCTGGAACGGTAACTTTGGCCAGCAAACAGTGGGCGGCGTATGGCTACAGGAATTCTATTCCTCATACCTGCTTTACAAGCAGCTCGAAGGTTCCGACGTCGCTGAACTCCGCCCATGGCGCTTCAATGCCATCACAAACTACTCCTTTAAGGATGGCGGGTTGAAGGGCGTGAATATCGGCGGCGCCTACCGCTGGCAGGACAAGTCCGTGATAGGGTTCGGCGTGGCGGATGCTGGCACCGAAAACGAAGCATGGGATGTAAACCAGAAGTACTACGGACCGGCTGAGGATGCCCTCGACTTGTGGATTGGCTACGAACGCTCCCTGAACGACTCCATTGACTGGCGTGTCCAGTTGAACGTCCGAAACGTGGTGGGTGATGATGATCTCATCCCCATCTCCACCCAACCGGACGGCTCAATGGCTGTAGGACGGATTCCAGAGCCAACGACTTGGTCAGTATCCAATACGTTCACCTTCTAAAGTCAGCGTTACCGTCGGAGTACTCCGTCAGTCCCATTAGTTTCAGCACCGGGCTTCCAGCCCGGTGCTTTTTTGTCAGTCGCCAATAGCTACAATCCCACTCCGTTTACTGTATCAAACTCTCCACTACACACCACTGCGAGACACCGATGAAATCGTTCTTCAACAAGCTCGCGTTCGAGAACGTCGCGGCGGGCTCTAGCTGAGTTAGCACCTTACGGTTGAGAGTGGCTCACGGCAACTGGCCGAATTGCGACCGGTACTCTTTCACCACTTGAGCCAAGTCACGAGCAGCGATCTTCGGCTGCTTGCGCGCTCGTTTGATCCAATTCGCAGCGTCTGCCGCGTCGCCATTGCTGATTGCGTAGCGCGCCAGGAGAACAACCGCGACGGGATGGTTGGGATCGATCTTCACCACTTCATGCAATGCCACAACGCCTTCTTCCAGGCGCTCCTGTTTGAAGTAGACCAGCGCCAGTTCCATCGACGCGGTGGAGTCCTCCGGCAAGTTTCGTCGAGCGAAGGCGAAAGATGCAGCTGCCGCTTCGAATCGTCCGGCCGCTGCATATCGACGACCTTTCTCGAGGTGCAACACTGGAGCCTCGGGACAGTTCGCCAGTCCAGCATCCAGAGCTCGGTTTGCCGCGGGCATGTCGCCGATCGCCTTGAGCACTCTGACCAAATAGCTCCAATTATCCGGTTCCTTAGGATCTATCTGGGCGGCGCGTTCAAGGTAAGTGCGGGCGGACGTCATTTCGCCTAGGTCCGACATGAGGTTCCCCAGCAGGCGAATAGGAAGATCGTCGTTGGGAGCGATGGTCACGGCACGTTCGAGCAGCTGGCGGGCGCGAGCGTGATTGTTGCTGGGATCTGCAGCCGAGGCTGCCACTGACAATCGATACGGATCGTAACATTCCGCCATCAAGTCGTCTATCCAGGGATCGGGCATCTCTCGCTGACGTCCTGCGTCTTGAGCCCGAAGCTTGTATTCTGCTACCGCTGTCTCGTTCCCGAGCCGTTCCTCGATGCTGATCAACAAACCCCAAGCCGGAGCGAATTGTGGCTGGCGCTGCACGAATTGGAGCAAACGTTGGCGCGCTGCATCAGGATTGCCCCCGTTCAGCTCCGTCCGGCTTAGGCCGGTAATCGCGTATCCGTTTTCTGGATCGCGACTCAATACTTCACGATAGACCGTTGCAGCCTCCGCGTTCTGGTTGCTTTTCATTAATGAATCTCCCAGCCGCACCCGTGCAGGCAAGTAGTCAGGGGCCAACTGAATCGTCTTTTGAAGCAATGGCAGAGCTGTTTGAAGATCGCCGTAGCCGCCCGCTATGTTCCCTAGAAAATAGGGCCAGGTCGGATTCTGCGGATCGATCTCGACGAGGGAGCGCTGACACTCTCTCGCCTGCGAAAGGAATCCATTTGCCTGATACAGTCGCGCGAGCTCAGACAATCCTCCTCGAGAATTCCATAAACTCCTAGCGCTCCCTTCCGCCGCTTCCAAACGCCGCCCAAGTTCAGGCACGAAACCATCCAGATTGGGGCGCTCGGGCAAAATCGCCGCTACGGCGGATCGAAGGTCCATTGCACGCCACAATCCAAAGCCACTGGCCACAAGGGCAATGGCAAGGAGAGCGATGCCAACAAGTCGCGACTGCTTACTGCTCAGTTTCATGGTGTTTGCCCTCGCCGCCAATCCATAAGTCGACTCATCCGATCCCACGGCGGGTAAGCGTGAAACCCTCCCGTCAACAAAGTCGGAGCCTCTCCATCGTCTAGATTCACCGCTACGCAGGTGAGCAAATGGGTCGGCGTTCTCGCGAGTAGGCGTGGCGTGAAATTCATTCGACCGTCGTTTTCAAAAAGCATCATTGAGGCCGCTTGAGGGCGATCCCATTCATTGAAAGCGCTAACAGCCACGACGTCCATATCTCCGTCCTGATCCAGATCGACTCCGACCGGACAATGCGCCCCAGCGAAATCGCCGACCCGCTGGTAGGCGAAGAATCCGTTGCCCCGGTTCTCCAACCACTGCACTCCATGCCAAGGGCGAGGCCCTGGACGAGCGTAATCGAAGCCATCCCCGTTACTGTAGAGGATATCGAGTCGGCCATCGCGGTTTAGATCGTAAAGCGCCATGCCGCTGCTGCCGAAATCTTCGTTGGTGGAACCAAAGATGACCTTCTTCTCAAAATTCCCAGCGCCATCTCCTTCGAACAAGTAGATCTCCTCCCACTGCTGCGATACGAGCGCCGCAATATCGAGGTGGCTGTCGCCGTTGAGATCCGCTACGCATACATTTATGGTGCCCGATAGATGAAGGAGCATGTGACTCTCGAAGCGCCATCCCCCCATGTTTCGCATCCAGCGGATTTCGCCTTGATCGTAGCCGAACTGCCCAACCGCCAGATCGATGCGACCATCACCATCAAAATCCCCGGCCCGAACATCAGTCACGCGGGCGATCTGGTCGATTATTACACGCTTCGTAAATTGCCCCGTACCATCGTTTTCCAGAATAACCACCGATCCAATCTTGTCGTTGTTTGGAAAAACCAGGCCCATACTCGCGATCAACAAATCTAAATCGCCATCTTGATCGATGTCCGACGGCTCGACATGAACGGGAGCGGCGATCTCGGTCGCCAGCGCTGATTCGATCCATCCCTGCTCCGTTTGCTGCAACCAACCTACCGAGTTTTCTTTAGCATCGCAAAACAGCACATCGATTTTGCCGTCCTGATCGAGATCCGAGGTGTTTGTATGGGTGATCCAAGGCTGCCCTTCAAACGTCTGACCGACCGGAGTCGCCTTCAGGTAATCCACAAGATCGACTTGCTCAGTCACTCGAACCGAACCTTCTGAATCCGGTACAGACGGTCGACACCCGGCGAACAGCGCCAGGAGAAGCGCGACCACGATACCACCCACCCAGCGGGGGCTAAAAAAGATCCGCAGCGGGCGAACGTATAAGTTTCTTCTAGAAGAATTCACTAGGTGTAAAACCAACCGAAAACCCTTGAATTGAAAAGGAAAGATTTCGGACATCGGAGGTGCGTTTCGTAAGACTTATTTGACCCAAGCGAATGCCTCGAACATGCGCAAAAATTTACGCAAGAGCTGGCACTAGACTTATTCGTAACTAGAAAAGGCGATCTATAAGCCAGCGAATGACCATGGCCCCGAATCGCGTCACCAAGAAGTTCTCCGAAAGAGTAGCCTAGATCATCAAAACAGCAGCAGAATCCTTTATAAGCTACCGAGCCCAAAGATGTTAATCCCACCCATGTCTCGAATCGTAAACCTTGTCTTGCTGACCCAGATGCTTCTGCTGAGTGTCTGCACGGCTGATGCCGCAACGGCCAATGGCATAGAGCAGCATCCCTTGCCAGTTCGGCTGGCAGACGAGGATGGTACTTTGTTTACCACGCTTCCGCCTGAGCGGACCGGGATCGATTTTTTCAACAGCTATGATGATCCGCGCATGTGGGACCAGCGCTACGAAGCCTTCGCTTTCGGGTCGATCGGCACCGGGGTCGCTATCGGGGATTTCGACGGCGACGGGCGAGCGGACATCTACTGCGCGGGAAAGACTGAAAGTGGACGACTTTACCGGAACCTAGGCGACTGGCGGTTTGAGGATGTGACGGAGACCGCCGGACTGTCCAAGGCAGATGCACATTGGGAGTTGGGCACAGCATTCGCGGATATCGACAACGATGGAGACCTTGATCTCTACGTTTGCCGCGCGTACGCAGCCAACTTGCTATACGTCAACCAGGGCGATGGCACCTTCGTCGAGGCTGCCGAACCTGCGGGCTTAGGAATCGTCGATGCCAGCGTTATGGCAAGCTTCGGCGACTTCGACCGCGACGGCTGGCTCGACGTTTACGTCGTAACAAATTTGCTCGACATAAAAGCCGCGCCTCATGGGCAGATCGATCGTCTCTTTCGGAATCTCGGCGACGGAACATTCGAAGAGGTAACCGACGACGCCCGGATCTTCGGAGCGAGCCAGGGCCATGCCTCCGTATGTTGGGATCCGGACGAGAATGGCTGGCCCGATCTTTACGTCGGCAAGGATTTCGCAACGCCCGATCAACTCTATTTCAACCGGTCCGGAGCTGGATTTGCGGACGTCATCGACCTCGTAGCGCCCTACTTTCCGTACTTCGCGATGGGGATGGACGTGGGCGACGTGAACAACGATGGCAGACTCGATCTGTTTGTTGCCGACATGCTGCCCACTTCACGAGAGCAGTACGTGAGCGGCATGCTCAACATGCAGGCGAAAACCGCAACCGATATACCGACCCAAGCGGCCGCCCAATACATGCGGAACATGCTCTTTCTCAACACGGGCACCTCTCGCCTTCAAGAGGCTGCCATCCTCGCCGGAATCTCCGCCTCTGACTGGACTTGGTCGGTTCGCTTCGAAGATTTGGATGAAGACGGGCGGGTCGATCTGCACGTTACAAACGGAATGTTTCGAGACTTTTTGGACGCGGACTTCCTGGCCCGAGTAAACAAATTGAAAGTCTCGAGCCGCAAGCATCTGGTAAAAACCGCTCCTGAGTTACGGGAGAAGAACATGGCCTTCCAGAATCACGGCGATCTGCGATTCGAGAACGTCGGCGAGAAATGGGGCCTTGATCACAGAGGCATTAGCTTCAGCACCAGCTTTGGAGACCTCGATGGCGATGGCGATCTTGACTTGGTTTTCTCCAACTACAACGGAGTGCCAACCGTGTGTCGTAATGACTCTTCGAATACGCGCCGCGTGTTGGTCGCGCTTCGCAGCTCGACATCCAATCGCTTCGGAATCGGCGCCCGTCTGAAAATCGAAACTGTCGCTGGCACACAGGTGAGAACAATAGCTTCCGCGCGCGGCTACCTTTCCACTAGCGAACCGGTCGCTCACTTCGGTCTCGGAGCGGCTGATAAAATCGAGCGGATGACGATTCACTGGCCCAGCGGACGGGTTCAGGTGATTGAAAATCTCGCCGCGGACTATCGCTACACCATTACAGAACCAAAGGTGAAAACGGACCGGGTGGCGCCGCGTCCCTCGCCTCTGTTTCAGAACATCTCTGATCAAGCGGCTTTGTCGGTCACCATGGACGAAGAATCAGTGTACGAGTTTGCGGAGCAGCCTTTGCTACCAATGCGCCAGCATACGCTCGGTCCCAGCCTCGCGGTCGGCGACTTAGATGGAAACGGCATGGATGATGTGCTCATTGGCGGCGTTGCCGGACAGCCGCGCCTTCCGCTACTGCAGGTGGGACTCAAGCATGTCGTTTCGAAAAGCCCTGCCCTGAAAATTGCTGCGGAGACGCCTGACGCCTCAATGCTGATTTTTGAATCCAATGGCGACGAACACCCCGATTTGCTGGTCACAAAAGGTGGCGTGAACCGCCCCCCATCTGACGCCGCGTATCAGCCACAGCTCTTGCTCGGGCGCGGAAACGGTTCGTTCACCAAAGCGCCAGCCGATGCCTTGCCGGATTTTCATGTCAGCGCCGGACCGGCTATTGCCGCCGACTTCGATCGAGACGGACCACTTGATGTCTTCATCGGGGGCAGAGTCGTTCCCGACAACTACGGCAAGACGCCACGCAGCACTCTCTGGCGAAATATTGGTGGCCGCTTCTTGGACGTAACAGATGCCGTCGCTCCGGGACTCAAAGAAGTCGGCCGAGTACAAGCAGCCTTATGGAGCGACGTGAACCAGGACGGCTGGGTGGATTTGTTGATCGCGACCCATTGGGGCGGCGTTCGCTGCTGGCTGAATCACGAAGGGAAGCGTTTTGCGGAAGAGGAACTCGGATTTGCCGCCGCTGGCGCTGGCTGGTGGAACTCTATCGCCGCTGCTGATTTCAATGGCGACGGAATCGTCGACTACGCCGTGGGAAATTTGGGACTCAATACGCGGTATCGCGCCACGCCCGAGCAACCGGTGGCTCTTTTTTCCGGGGTCTTCGACCAGACCGGCCGCACTCAATTGATTGAGTGCGAAACAGTGGATGGACGATTAATGCCAATTCGAGCCCGTGACTCGCTGCTCGCGGCTTTGCCTTCACTACGACAACGCGTCCCAAGCTATCACGACTACGCTCGGGCCACTGCGGAGGAAATTTTCGGTGCGGACCAACTGGCGGCCGCACACCGACTCGAAGCGACAGAGATGCGCAGCGGCGTGTTCTTGAGTTCCGTTGATGGAGAAGGACACCAGTTCATATTCAAGCCATTGCCTCGCGTCGCTCAAATCGCCCCCATTTTCGGTATGGTCGCAGGTGATTTCGACGGCGACGGGCACGCCGATCTCTACGCGGTGCAAAACTCGCACACGCCCACCCCAGAGATAGGCAGGTTCGCCGGAGGAATTAGCCAACTCCTGCTCGGAAACGGGAAGGGGGAATTCACAGCGGTGGAGCCCCAAGAAAGCGGACTCGTCGTTAGCGGAGAGGCCCGCGGACTAGCGATCAAAGACTTCAATCTCGACGCTTGGCCTGACTTCCTTGTTTCCCGTCGCGAAGCGCCAACGATGGCATTCCTCAACCTCCCAGCGGCCACACACAGCAGTTTCAGCGTCCGTCTAAAAGGCAACAAAGACAACCCGACAGCCACCGGAGCACGCGTGACTGTAACGCTCGAGAGCGGCATTATTCAAGCAGGCGAAGTGTATTCAGGAAGCGGGTACATAAGCCAGTCAACATCTACTCTTTTCTTCGGGTTCCCGCAAGACGATCCACCGCAAGAAATACGTGTCGAATGGCCACAAGGCACGACCACCGCGCATCCCTATTCCCCCGGCCTGTCCAAAATGGAGCTATTCGCACCTGAAATGTAAGCTAGTCTTCATTCCTACGCTAGCAGTTGAAAGAGCAAACCCCTTTCAATCGACAAGCGCGCTCCCACACTTACCAATGACTCGCCGCTACATCGTCCAAGGCTCAGCCTTCACGTCGACCTCTTCGGACCAGCGACGCTGTAAGGCGCAGATCTCCGCAACCACGTCCTCAGGAAGAGGCGGTACTGTATCCATTTTCTCAAACTTCAAAAGCTCGTCGAGATTCGCCTTCTTGCTCGCCGAACCAATCGTCGCCTTCAAATTCGAAAAGCTAAACGCGAAGCGAATGCAAAACTCTGCCCAACTCTCGATGCCGGATCGTTCGAAAATCGGAGCTACCTCGACCGCCCGTTCCTGCAGATAAGGCACCCAAGCCGCTCCCGGCTTGTCACGCAGAGCGTGCACCGGCGCGCCGCAAACCGTACGCATGCCAACGATCGGGTACTGCTTTTCTTGAATGAGATCCCAAAGCTTGTTGTCTACGAAGCGCTGCAGCGGATTGAGATAGAAAATAAATGCATCCACGAGCTCGTCCGCGTTCCCGGATTTCAGTGCCTCGTATGGAGCATCAGATGTCCAAGGAAACACTTCGTAGACGAAATTCTTAACAAGCCCTGACTCCTTAAGTTCTCGCAGCTCGTCAGCCGCTTTTCCACCGGCAGCGAAAGATTCCGCGTATTCACCACTCAAGCACAGTTGTCCCACATCCATGTGACACAAGCCTACGGGATCGAGATTTTCCTTAATATTCGCCCGGATCTCATCGATGCTGTTGTTGCCGATTTTGAAGAACATCTGCGGAACCTTGCTTCGGTCCTCGTCGAATGCCTTGCCAAGCGTCTCGAGCGCATCGTCGTACTGACGACTACTGTGGAACCAGACCCCGGACGCCAGCGCTTCACGGGCGATCGCGAGGCGATCCGGCATGGAAACGTCATCGTGACCGAGACGAGTCGTACCATAAACGTACTTTGAGAGCTTTGAAAAAAGGAGATCTTTAGATGCGGACATATGTGTCTTTCAGTAGAAACAAAAAGCGGAGCCCTCACAAAATCGAGGACCCCGCTCGGAGCAACCGCATTGCCCATTATTACGTAAGATTGACCACCTATCTAACAACTCCCCTCAGCCGCCAAAGGCTTCGAGAGCTGCCTTGGCACCCTTATGTTCGGGATCGAGCTCAAGCGTCTTTTCATAGGATGACTTTGCCTCAAGCATCTTGCCGGACATTTGCTGAAGCTTCGCTAGCTCGAAGTGCAGCCATGGATTGTTACCATCCATCGCGAGCGCCGCCGCAAACTCCGCCTCCGCATCCTCAGATCGATTCTCCTTCTGAGCGATCAAGGCCATTTCGATGTGTCCCAAATAAGGATTGATGCGAGCGATCTCCGCCGCATGTTCCTTCGCCTTCTTCATGCTGCCCCCGCCAATGGCCGGCGCGTTCATGTAATAGCGAGACAATCCTATGTGGCCGCCCACATGGTCAGGATCGACCTTTACCGCCGCTTTGTACTGATCCATTGCTCGCATGAAAGTCGGACCGGCTTGAAACATGTTCATCTCCTGCCCGCGCTCGATCAGAGCGGATCCATAATCGACGAGAAAGTCGGCGTTGTCCTTCACTAGCTTGTTCGCTATTTTCAGAGCATCGACCGCAGCTTCCTTTTCGCCGAGCTGAGCAAGTGCCTTACCGAGCAAATGAAATGCTTCCCCATTTTCAACTTCCGCTGCGGTGAGCTTCATTCCGATTTCCTTGGCGGCCTCCCATTTCGAGCTGCCCACAGCGGAGCGGAGCTCGTCGATATCCCCAGCGTAGGCGAAGGCTGCGAGCGCGTACGCGGCTAGCAATGCCACAGATGATTTAATGATTTGTTTCATAGCGTATTTAGATTTTGGATTCCTAGTTAGATTGATCTCAATATTTCCTGGGGATTTGATCGAGTGATTCGATCCGACACGAACCATGTCGTCGCAACGCTGGCAACCGTGATAACCACGATCAGGGCCAGACTCGCGAGGAAGAAAAACGTGTCCAACTCGCCGCCAAAGCGGGCGTGAAACTTAAAGCTCGCCGCGAACAGGGCCAAGCCAAGCCCGCAACCAACTATGAGCGGAAGCATGAGCTTGCGAATCACCAGATTGTTGAGCTGCTGGACCGTTGCCCCAAGTGCGAGCCGAATTCCCCACTCTCTCGAACGCTCAGTTACGTTGAACGCCATCTGCGACCCGATTCCAAACAAGGAGAGCAGCAGAGTCGCGGATCCGAAACCGACAAACACAAGATACATGAGCGACTGAATGGAAAGATGACGATCCAACAAATTTTCGATCGTATCCACAGTCAGACCTATATCGGGATAGCGCTGTTTCAGCTCCGTCTCGAATTGCTCAGCCTTAAACGTATCCGGATTTCGAACACGCGTAATAAAGGTGCTAAACACCCAAGGGCTTTGCGTATAAGGCACGAGGATCTGAGGATTCGGCTCGTCCGTCACGTTCACCTGAGCATAGTCGTCGACCACTCCGACGACCTGGCGAAAGTCCGGCACCATCCAAGGCATGATCTGCACTTGCTGCATCAGCGGATCTTCGCCAGCGGCAAGGTACTTCTCCACAAAGGCCTTGTTTACCATGGCCACCTTTTGCGATTCCCGATTATCCCAGTCGGAAAACGAGCGCCCTTCAAGCAATCCGATCTTCATCGAATCGAGATAGTCGAGACTCACGCTATTATAGCCCGCAGTCACCGCTTCATCACGCTCTGATACAAGATCGCGACCCTGTAGTTGAAAACCGAATTCAAGCTCAAATCCAGCCAACGGAGCGCTCGACGCTAGCGTCGCGTCCGAAAAATCGCTCCGACCGCTAAGCCACTCATCCATCTCCGAATAGAATTCGGACAACCCGGGCAAATCGAACATACGGGCCTCCCCGGGCGATACCGTGATCATGAGCAAATTCCGTTCGTCAAAACCGAGATCGAGCTCACGCAAACGCTGATATTCATGCACCACTAGCAGCGCCGCTTGCAAAATCGCCACCGCGACCGCGATCTGACCCGCCAGCAAAGCCATTCGACTCCGTCCGCTCTCGCGGCTCAAGCCATGACGAGACTCGCCGCTCTTGATGATGTCGTTCGTATTTGAGCGCGTGACTTGATACGCGGGCAACAGTCCGAAACTGAGACTCGCGAGCAGAGCGATCACGAGAATCGTCCACCCCAAAGAGCTCGACATGCTCACCTCGTTCAAGCGCGGCAGAAACATGTTCGGCAAGATCGAATCTACGTTCTTGATAAACAGCCACGACAGCACCCAACCCAGACCGCAACCGGCAAAACAGATCGCGCAAGATTCCATAAACGCCCGCGCCATCGCCTGCTTGGGACTCTCGCCTATCGCTTGACGCACCCCATTTTCGCTCCGACGCTGAAGACCGCTGATCAGCTGAATATTCGCGAGGTTCAAGCAAGTCGCAAACATCACCAAACTCACCGCTACCAGTATCAGAATCAAAGGCGTGGAAAAATCGCCCACGATCATCGTCTGCAGCAAGTCCATCGTCGCCCCGCGACCTCGGTTGGTCGCCGGAAACTGTTCTTCCAAATCGTTAGCGATCTGTCCGAGTTCCTGGCGGGCCGCCTCCTGGCTCACGCCATCCTTAAGCCTGCCCACTACGTTCCAGTAGCGCGAATCTCGCACAAAGTACTCTCCCGTCACATCCGGAAACGGCGTCCAAACATCCGCAAAAGACGGTTCGTTAAACGATTTCGGCATGACTCCAATTACCTGATACACCACTTCATCGAACCAAATCGAAGAGCCTACGATATCCTCCGTTCCGGAAAACTCGTCCATCCAAAGATCGTAACTGATGACCGCCGAACGGGCGTTCTCCGATAGAAAGTCGTCGTCATCAAAAAAGCTGCCAAGCTCGGGATGAATCTTAAGCACCAGAGCAAAGTCACGCGTCACCTTCGCCCCATAGAGCTGACGCGTATTCCCGTCGTCTTCCTTGTAATTGAGAAACTGCCCACGGTACGCGAACAAGCTGGTAAACGACTGCTGACGCTCCCGAAAGTCCCGGAAGTCGGCCAAGGCCATGAAATTGAGCACCTCGCCTGTCTTTTCATCCACGGATTGAATTCCATAAAGCTCTTGGCTATCGGGAAACGGCAACGGCTTGCGGACCACCACATCAGTGACCGTCCAAAGAATCGCCACCGCTGCGGAGCCGAGCGCCAAGAGAAGGATAGAGAGCGCCGCCTGAAAGGGTTTACGTTTCCAATAGCGAGCGGAATCTCGAACGAGGAGAGCAGGATAAATCGACATGATAGGAGTATGGCAGAGGTTGAAGGTTTTGTGATGTGCCAAAGGTCACCTGAAATCGCGAAATTTCTGTATGACGAAAGTCACATCACAATAATCTCGTACCCTAAGGGAGACTCAACGTTACAGCGATCCGCTCATTGCAGCCCCGCTAATAGCGACTATACCAAACCTAAATCACTCTACCGAGCATGCTAGTCCGAACGACCTTTCTTGGTTCGATACGCTAGAACAGCGACCAAAACCAGAACGAAACCGACAAGCCAATGCCAGACCTCGGTAGATTCGGTTCCCAACGACTCCGTTGTTTCCTCCAGGTCAGCGCCCACCGTATCCTCTGGGTCGATCTGCTCACTCTCTTTCCGGACGGTCTCTTTCGTTTGAGAATCAATATAGACTACCGGAATCGCATGGAAACCCTTTCGCTCAAGTACACCCTGTTCGAAAATCTCCGGCATCCAAACAATCTCTTTATCATTCAAGAAAGGAAGAAACCGGTAAGTCAACTGCCGTCTCCTATCTATTTCGAACAGGGTTTCGTTCAAGCCAGATTCTTCGAGAATTTGTTCTTTTGAGTAGTGACCTCTGTAAAACTTTTTTTCTAGCAAGAAATCCTTTGTATAAATCGCCTCTATATTTCCCGTCCTTATGTAGGGATTGTTCCGCTTTCCTAGCAAACTGGCTATTTTATTATACAGTTGAATTGGATCTAAGGTTATAAGAGCGGGTTCAGATACGAGGAGTTCCTTGATCCACCGCGAAGTACGACCGCGCTGTATGTAATGCAGGCTTTGCCCTAAGAGGTAGTCGGTTGCATTTCCTTTATTTATTCCTTGAAAATAGGGATCGCGCATAGGCGAGTAGTAGGCGACTCGGTTTTCATCGTTAGGCAAGATTCGAATCTCACCCGAAAGCAAGCCCTCGACCTCGAGCGACTCGCCTAGCTCGCCTTCAAACGTGATGCAACAAAGCGAGAGAACATCGGCCAGTACTTCGGACTCAGGAATTCGATTCTGGGTCAGGATCCAATCAACTTCATCGAATAACTCAGCCTTAGACAGCGTTTCGTCACCATGGAGAAAATCCATCAACTCAAATAAAGCATAGTCGTCTACAAAGGCGTTAATGGTTAAGCTAAGCATCCGTTCAGCCGCAATCTCGCTACTACGGAGTAATTCCTGCAATTCCACAAGTTGTTCGATAGCGTCATGACTCGCATCTAGGCTCGAATCGAATACATCGAGCAAAGAAATATAGGCAGCCTTTCCAATCTCGGGCACCTCGAACGTCTCTCCACTTTCAATCTGTTTTACTAAATAATCGACTGAGGGACTGTCCTTGCCTTCCTGAGCGAAGGAATAAGTAAGAAGCGGGAGACCGCACAGGAAGAGCACTAAGCGTACAATAAATCTCGAACAATTCATAGCGGATGGCGTCATGGCAACACTTCAACATTCGAACCCAAATCGACGAGTTGGCCGATTTCAAACTCTAACAGTGCCACCTGGCCACGCGTACCATAGTTGCCGGTAGCCGTAGCTCCACTTTTACCGCTAGAGGTCTGTATGGATGCAGCAGCTCGGGAAGCATTCGCAGGGATCTCAATGCCGGCGAACACAGGATTATTCCCTTTCTCGTTGAAGTAGTTGAAATCAAATACGTCCCGAACGAAAAAATTCACTAGAGGAGTAGGATCGACCTCGTAGATAGCTCCAATTTTCGTGGCCACGACTCGAATAGTACCTTGGGAATCTGTTGGTCCGTTGCCCACAGTAACACCTCCGAGTCCTATTGAATTAAGTGCACCAAACTCGAATGTCAGATTCTTAAGGGGTAGGTCGATCGCTTTTGGTCCAGTTGAAGACGTCTTCGTATATTCGTAATCGATATCCGTGAAACTTGCCGCGATAAAGCCTCGTATCTTGTCTTTGAATTCGTCTGAATTCGCAATGCGTAGAGAGGCTGGAGAACCAGAGGACCATCGAAACTTTGGAACCTTTGCCAGACCGTTTACATATGGACGAGTACCAGTCGAAGTTTCCGTATGAGGAGTGGAAATAAGGTTGAAAGTAGCACCGTTAAGATGCGTTATTTTTTTGAATTCAAGATCAACCAATTGAGTTGGAAGATCGGGATTATAGCCGAATAAATTGTTTCCGCCACCCATGAAAATGTCATGGGCAACGTCCGCAACGAACGTCAATCCTGCTTTGTATATCGAGTAAGCCGATAGTCCATTTTGCAGTTCAGTGAAAGAAATCCCATACACCTCATATTCGCCCTTGACTTCAGAATTACCGGTAAGCCTGCCATCCCCATCAAGATCCTTGCCAAATTGAACTACGAAATCCTCCTCAAATTCCTCGAATTTGATTCTATGACTAAAAGTAGCTGGCCCAGCTGAAATGACTGACATCTGCGGAAGATTAGGATCGTTTGCTCCGTTTCGGTTCTCGATTTCGACCCATACTGGTCCATGAGCACGAGAGGTTCTCAGCATATCAAACTCAACCAGTGCCCCTTCTTTTCTCCAAATAAGAATCTTGTTCCGAGCATCTTGACTAGGGGATGACGGTACCCGTGGATCATTCAGACCAACTCTATTAGCGTTTTGTGCAGTTTCTCGTATATCTAGTTCCAATGGGTACACATCAGCTATAAACAATTTAGAATCTACATTTGTGCCATTGTAGTGAGTAAAAGAAACTTCGATATCACCAGCATTCTCGCTTAAAATTCGCCCATCCAGATACAAAATCTCGCCTAGGTTGACAGCAGACCAAGACTGACCGTTCACATACTCCTGAGTCATTTGTATGTCTTTCCAGACTTTAAGCCTACCAGTTCCTGATTGAGTCAATTTCATTTCGACATAACCGTAACTTTCACCATAAAATGGATTTAGTATCGCAACCAAATCATCTTCGTTCGGAGCATCCGAATCGTCATTTATGGGCACATGAATAGTTTCGCGGCTCTTACTCATAAAAGTAAAAGTCAAATCGATTGGAAAATCACCTGGAAGGTTGATACTCACGCTAATTGACGGTGAAACCTCTCCAGTTGTTATATACTCGACAGTTTTCTCGTATAAAACGTCACCAATACTTTTCATTTTCACCTGCACAACCCTACCAGACCCTACGCCTAGCGGATCAAGAATAATGCCAGTTGGAATTTCTAAGTCGAACACACTATTACCTGTACCTCCTACATTCCTTGTCACATTAGTCACAACAGGCTGCAAACTTGTAAATTGTTCGAAGATCCCATCACCGTCCAGATCCGAACCTAAGCTAGACAAACCGGGAACCACATTTCCACTCCCACCATATGGAGTGCCCATTCTAACAACTCTCACTACATTCGGTTCGTGCTTTATCCCACTGTAGTCGCCAAAAACGACTTGAAAATCACCTGACGCACCTGCTTGAACATCTAATCCCTGATTGACCCATCCCCCATTATCTAAACTATTGCTGGATTGGATACGATAAACTCCCTCTTCATAAGCGGGATAATACTCCATGCGATTGCTAATTCCAAAGACCTCAAAATTGCAGTTGGTTTCATGAACCCAAACATTACTTGCGATGGAATAGTCCCAACCCCAATTTCGACCAAAAAATCCATTAATTCGGTCAGAAATTAGCGTAAAGCTGGTAGAACTGGCTATTCCTAACCAACCACTAGTGCAGTAAGACACATAATCCGGAACGTGAAACATCAGCAGCCCACGATAACCAGTACTTGGAGCTCCGTATCGAACATACGCGTCATAAACATACGGATTTTTATTCGGAGTTACATAGTCCTCAACATAATCATAAATACCGTTACCATCGACGTCTACCCACCTCTCAGTCTCATAGGGTGGATCATCAGAACTAACCGTAAAAGAAATTGTATCTTGCTGAACGATTCCACCTGACGAATTGTGAAAGTTCGCCTGTACTGTATGGTTACCTGAGTAAGCCGGCAATATATGATAATGATACGGTGGATCAACATCAGTAAACTGCCAACTACCATCAAGAAAGAACTGGACGTAATCGACTGTGGATGAATTCGTAGAGGCGGTTATAGCAATTTGCTGTTTGTTGTAAAAATTAGGACCAGGGGAGATTAGCGGATCAAAAGTTAGTCCAGAAGTGAGAGCTTGAACGCTCACGTTTACGTTCGCCGAGGTGACTTTAGATCCTTCGTCATCCTCAACCTGAACTTTAAACGTAGAAGTTCCAGAGGCCGCATTCGAGTAGGTCCAACTAAAACTCGTCTGAGAGTCACTCGGATTGCTGATCGTGTGTACGAGCGAATTATTCCTGTAGAATCTAACGTATTTTAAACCACCAGGATCAGAGCCCACGACATATACCGTAACGGATTGCCCGGCCTCTATGCTGCCGCTCGAAACTGTCGGTGTATTCACAGTCGGGGTCTTGTTAACCCAAGTTACCGTTTTAGTCGGTGAAGCGCTCGATGAAGAGTTGTCATTATCCGTCGAGATAGCATAAAAGCTATAGGAACCAGGCGTGGAGCGCGATGTACTGTAAATATAAGCAGCCGATGTGTCGGTCGTGACCAAGGCACCGTTTCGATAGAATTTAACATTTGCTATCGTTCCGTCCGAATCGCTAGCGCTTGCGGATACCGTAACCGATGAACCTTCATAGGGGGATGCGGGAGAAGCAGAAAGGGAACTTACTGTTGGAGCTTGATTTGCAGTCGCGCCATTTACCGTCAAATACTTATAAGAGGTTTTCTGAGCGTTCACACTACCGATTGTCGGACCATTTTGATACGTACCTGTTATACTTGCTCTAATTGCCCAACTCCCTGCAGAGCTAGGGGAATAGTTGAAGGACGCACTATTTCCGGAACTGAAGGCCGTGGAAGATATGGTTCCAGCTATCATTTCAGAACCTCCTGGAGGTGTTACATGGATGTACGCGACGCCACCAACCCAATTATCTCCTGACGATTTTGTTATACTCACAGTAACGCTCACCGAACCCCCAAGTGAAATCGTTGACGGAGAGAGAGATACCGAACTTGCCTTTGGAACGGCGTAAACCGCGACCGGCAAAACTGAACAGGTAAAAACAATTAGCGATTTGAAAACAAGTGGATACTTGGAAAAGAACATTAGAGGATAGCGTTGATTGTTATTGCTTTAAAAACTTCACTTTAGCCACGAGGTCGTGACATGTATTCGACTAGTAAAGAACTGCCTGTTTCCTCAACTATTTCACTGCGCTTGATTCCACCATGCCGTTCAGCAAACGAATCAGGAATTCCATCAGAATTTTCATCTACGAAGAGAGGGTTTTTGTCAGTAACCCGCACTCCCCTTACACTTGTTTTTTCTTTGGCTACAGATTCAATCAAAAAGTTCTCTGAACGTTTGGAGTAAGGTAAATCCGCCAAAACAATATTCCCAAATACATACAAATCCCAAATCCCAGAAATCTCATCCACACGCACAACAATTGGAATATGTCCCGATATATAGCCACTCTCCGAAACATCAAAATAGATGCCCGTACGAATCCAATTCTCAGCTGCTTCTACTCTCTTTTTGCCATTCGACTTTGAACCTACCCATGCTACCAGCTCGGCCATCCTCGCCCCTTCCGTTTCGCCTGCGATTCTCAATCCCATAACAGCACCCCCCATATCTATGGTCGGAATTTTCTCGATAACATTATCTTTTTTTCCAAGTGATGGACTCACTCGAATTTCATAAAAAGTAATAGTATTGGTATCGTCTGAGTCTCCTTTGCTCCGTTTTCCACGAGTTTTAAGAAAGCGCTTTGGATAATCAATCTCAACCTCTCCTTCACCTTCTATTAAGAACCGTGTTGGGGCCCCGTCTTCGTCAACCGACTCGAGATTCCTAATTTTCGCATCACCCTTTTCACGAGCCCAACCAGAAGAGTCTACTCGCCATTTCGAGCCGGAAACTTTGTCTTGAGCATTAGCGTAACATATTCCGCTAGTAAAAATTAACACACAGAGTAATACAGGCAGAAAACCAAAACGTTTCGTATTCATCGGCAGAATTCAGATTAGCTCTTCACCAGAATGAAATACTGGAAGAGTATTTAATACTAATATTGATAAGGGGTGGGGCGTAAAACGTCCCGTTAGCGGGACATAAGAACAGGATGAACTATCGTTAATCATTCCTAAGCAATTCACGCAACACAAACACTTAAGGAATAAGTATTTTACTAAAATTTCACAAAAATATCCTAAAAAACGCAAATGACTTTAATAGTACAAGTAGCAGTTTCTTCTTAACTACGATCTAAAATTTGAACACATATCCCGTATTCAAAGTTTAGTGTCCCATCCACTTCTCTTTCACTAACAACTTTCTTATTTTACTAGTCTAATTTTCGAAAATGGAACAATGGAAAAAGCAAAATGTAATTAGACGGAATTTGCACTAGCTTCACATCCGAACGAAACATTTCAGTCGACTAAAAAACTGACTACTTGCGGTCTCAAATCGGTAACCAGAGACAAAATACCAATCCTTACTCTTTGACATCTACCTTGAAGAGCAACGTCCAAAAATCAGATATTTAAACTTGGCTCTCCCATCTACCCGATTCCTCCCCGAACAACACGTTATATTAATTCTACCGTGTTTTCCCTGGAACCACTCCTGCAGCAGTTACACCAAGCAGCCCCGCTAATAGCGACTATACCAAACCTAAATCCCGCGCCATCAAGGCGGCCTGCGTGCGGTCGAGCACGCCGAGTTTTCCCAGCACGTTGGAAACATGATTCTTCACTGTGCCTTCCGCCAGATCGAGGTGCGACGCGATCTCCTTGTTGCTGCACCCGCGCGACAACCAGACGAGCACCTGCTCCTCCCTTTGCGAAAGCGGCTCGCGCAATTGAACCGGAGCCTTTTTGACCGCGGCTGGACCAGACATTCGACTAAACTCAGCCAACACTTTCGACGCGATCGACGGCTGCAAAAAGGACTCTCCAGAACTCACCGCCCGAATCGCTTCCACCAATTGCTTAGATGGCGTGTCCTTCAACAAATAGCCAGACGAGCCTGCCTTCAAAGCCTCGAAGACGCGCTCGTCGTCGTCGAAAGTCGTAAGCGTCAACACATTCACCTCGGGCAGCTCTTGCTTTATCGCCTTCGTCGCCGCCACGCCGTCCATCACCGGCATATTGAGATCCATCAATACAATCTGCGGCCGCAGCCTGCGACAAGCCTCCAAGGCTTCCTGACCGTTATGACACTCGCCCACGATCTCGAGCGAATCGTCTAGCGACAGCAAGGTCTTCAGCCCTTCGAGAAACAGGGCCTGGTCATCCGCAAGGACTATTTGGATACGGTCAGTCATCGAGGTAAGGAAAGACTCAACTCTAGACCTTGCCCTGGCGAGGTCGAAACGCGCATTTCTCCATCCAATAGCTGGATACGCTCCCGAATCCCCATGATACCGAATCCTCCCTCCACCTTCTCGCTGCCCTTCCCATTGTCGGCCACGACTAGCTTGACACACTCGGGAAACGAAAAGTCGAGAGACAGCTTCACCTCGCTCGCGTCCGCGTGCTTGCGAACGTTTGTCAACGCCTCCTGAGCCGAACGATAGAGAGCGGCCTCCGAAGCGGGATTGAGCGCTGCGACCTCTCCCTTCAACTCGAAACGCGTTTTCACGCCGCCGCCAAAGGAGGCGGACATCATCCCCTCCAAGGCTCCCGGAAGCGACTTCCCGTCAAGAGGCGACGAACGTAGCGAGGCCACTGAAGAGCGTACATCCGTAAGCCCTTGCCGCGTCACCTCCTGCGCCTTCTCCAGAAAGCGCTTCGCCTTTTCCTTGTCGGAATCAATCAGAGCCTTCGACGTCTCAAGCTGCATGTTAACTACCGTGAGCGAATGCCCAATCGTGTCATGAATCTCTCGGGCGATTCGATTTCGCTCCTGAGTGGCAGCCAGCTCCTCGATCTGACCGCTAAAGGCGCGCAGCTTTTCGTTCGCCTCGTCGAGATCGAGCGTAAGCGCCACCGCCTTGCTCCGCGATTCGCGCTCGCGACGAAATATGTAGAACATCATCGAGGAAAAAAGCAGCCCGGAAAACATCGTCACCTGATCGTCTATTTGCATCCAGCCGCCCCACATGAAGCGGGAGAGAAAGATCCAAACAATTGTCTGGTAAACCAAATACACCAAGGCCAGCCACACCGGAAAAACGAGGGTAGAAAACCCAGCCAAAACGAACATCAAAACGTAGTTGAAACCAAAATACCCAGTATTCTGAAACGAGACATAGACGTAAGCGAAGCAGAGCGGTCCAAAGACAAAGAGGTACAAGACAATCTCCCGCCACCGAGCTCGAAGGGAACTCCTGTCCACCGTCCCCTGATCGTAGCGAAAGCCGATCCCCGCCTGCTCCATGAAGTAGCCTTGAAAAACCCAAGCAGCGCAAAACGCTGCCCAGAGTATCAGCTGCAAAATCGTCAAACCTAGACCAAGCTCATTCTCGGCATAGGCAAACGGCAGAACCAAAGCGACAAGCATCATCGCTAAGCCAAACGCGCCCGCCACCATGTTCGACCGACGTTCCAAGCGCCTAACTTCGCTCGCGGGTCCGCCGACCGCCTCCGCCGCTGTATTTTCCGAGTCGCTATTCATCGCCACCCAGAATAGCGCGAGCCTTTGGCAGAAGTCATGTGCCAAAAGTCATGACCCCGCCCACAAAACCGTCTTCCAATAGTAACGGTCAAGTCGCCGCTTACGCCCTCATGCTCGCAGCTGGCATACGCCCGACAAGATCCTTGAACTGGTCAATGTCATGCGTGCCGATCGTGAAACAATCGATATATTCCTGAGCAAGAGCAAACTGAAGACAATCGTCGACCATGTGACTAAGCTGTCCCGCCCCGATGATCTTCATCCCCATCACGACCTTTCCATTCTCTTTCATTTCTTTCAGAACGGGAACCACCTCGCCCAGCGAGCCATCCATTATCGCTCCCTTGAGATTGATACGGGCGAGATCGATCTCTACCCAATCCGTTTTCGCCGCAGTTTTCAATGCGCCTAGCCGGTGACACGAAACCCCGTGCATGCGCACGATCCCGTCTTCTTTCGCTTGGGATAGCGTATCCATCGCCCCACGACGTTCCTCCGGCCAATTCGAACTCTGCATATTGTGCAGCAATACGATATCCAAATAGTCGGTCCCGAGCTCCTGCCGAAAACGATCCAAGTCCGCCTTCATCTGCGCCTCAGTACGAGCATGGGTCTTCGTCAGGATCACGACCTTCTCGCGCGGGACGCGCTTCAAGGCCTCCCGCAAATGCGGATGCGTGCCGTACTGATCCGCCGAGTCCCAAAAGATCACGTCCTCGTCATAGGCCGCTTCCAGCCAATCCGCCAATCCGTGGATCCCAAGGTTATCAGTCTGATAGGAGCGTTTGTTAAACCCGTTCGTCCCCGTCCCCATCGCCATGCGCGACACCGTAATGCCCGAGTTTCCAAGCGTGACGCGGTCGCTCGCATACCGTTTAACCGGAGCGGCGTAGAGGTGGTTCGGGAAGCGGCCAAAAGCCATCAAACTGGCAGCCGCGAGAGAGTTTCTCAAAAATCGTCTTCTTTCCATAGCGAACAAAAGGGGTAGCGAGTTACGTAAGTGGAAACGATAACGCCCAGCGCCAACGCACCGAACGGACCCACATAAGCTAGGCCCTTCCTCGCCCAAAGCAAGCTAGCAGCTCTCGCGTCGAACTCTCCCAAGTGAGGAAAAAATCCAGAATTCTAAAAAATTATGGCAGACGAATGAATAAAGCCCCAACGCCCCACGTCCCAACCCGCGAACACCAGAATTTAACCCAAAAGATAGGACCAGAAAATGAAAGCACTCAGCGCACTTACCCTTCTCGCGGCAGCAGCCGCCCTCGTCATGCCAAACAAAGCAATGGCCGGCGACAAAGAAAAGGCCATCATCGGAGGTCTTATCGGCGGAATCATCATCGGAGCAGTCATCGCGGACGACGATTTCGACACCCACGTAAACGTAGGCTACCATGCGGGAGGAAGGCACGGCCATCACGATCACGGATACTGGGAATGGGTCAGCGTAAAAACTTGGATCCCCGGCTACTACGAACGCAGCTGCGATCGCTACGGCCGGACCCGCAAAGTCTGGATCTCCGGACACTACACCTTCAGCAAGAAAAAAGTTTGGGTCGACGCGAGACGTTCCAGCCACCGCTCCAGCTACCACTACCGCAGCTACGACCGCCACGATAGACGCCACGACCGCTATGATCACCGCGACGACAGACGTGACCATCGCCGCAACGATCGCTATGACGACCGCGGAAACCGCAGCGATAGACGCGACGGACACAGGACCCAGCCTGTCCGCAGATTCTAACACACGCCACCGTTCAACTGCAGGTGACCTTGCGCAGCGAGGTCACCATTAGTGACAAGCTCGCAAATCAATCCTTCCAATCCCTCCACTCAGAACACATATTCCAACTCGTATCAGCATGAACCATCCTACGGAGATCAACAAAGCCCAAGCCCAGCTCCTCATGAGCCAGCTGCTCGATGGCGAACTGTCTCCCGAAAATGCGCAGCTCCTTCATGCCTACCTCGAAAAACACCCCAAAGACGCAGGCTGGATGGAAAGTCTGGATACCGCCCGCGAAGCGAGCCAGCCGACAGTCACCCCTCTTCATCGCGACGCATCCATTTCTTCGATACAGGCCGCGATCGAAGCCCCGGCCGAGCCCGAGACTGCGCAAAACAAAGTCCTCTTTTTCCCCGCCTTTTTCCGCCCCCTCGCCGCCGCAGCGGCAGTCGCCATCATCGGCGCGGTCACCTGGCTGGGTTTCCGCTCGGAAGTCAGCCATAGACTCGAGCCCAATATCGTCGAATTCGTCGCGACCGATATTCCAGACGCTAGCACCTACATTTACTCAGACGAAGAAATCGGCTGGACCGTAGTCTGGGTGGATAGCGAAGCGAGCGACGCCGGAGCAAACAAGGGCTAACAGCTCGGACTATTTCCCAATACGCGAAGTTTCGCATTGGTGATATTAGTAAATACTCCCCACTCGCCCACCAGTCTTTCAATCGTTCGACGCGCTTACCCGTTGAACCCCTTGGTTTTGCATGCCACAAAGGCGATGGCACGCTCCCTGCACTAGGCCATTTCCTTCCCAATCTTCTATGAATCCAGAACAAGCTTGGACTCCCCTTCCGCCCGCCCAATGGGACCGATACACAGCTCGCCACCTAGCGAGCCGAATCGGCTTTAGCCTGCACCCCAGCATCATCTCCGAATTCCTCGAACTTGGCCCCAAAGCCATCGTCGAGAAATACCTGCTTCAGCCGCAACAGATGACCCAGCTTCCCTCTCTCATCTCCATGAGAGCCGCCGTCAAAGAATTCCAAATGAAAGACGCCGGAGGAAAACGGGAAATGCGCAAACAGCTGCAAAAACAGAACCGCGAAGGCTACGAGGAATACGCGGTCGCCTGGAATCAGTTCGCCCGTCAAAAACAATACAGCCCCCAGGAAAAACTCTGCCTCTTCTTCCAAAACGTCTGGGTCGTCGCCTCGCAAGGCGTAAAAGGCGTGCCCATGCTCTTCGAGTATCAAAACAAGATACGCCAAAGCATTGCCGGAAACTACCCGGAAATGTGCAAGCGGCTCACGCTCACCTCCGCCATGGGCCGCTACCTCAATCTCGACAAAAACAAAGCCGGAGCCCCCAACGAAAACTTCGCCCGAGAGCTCTTCGAACTCTTTACGCTGGGCGAGGGCAACTACACGGAAGCGGACATCAAAGAGGCCGCGCGAGCCCTCACCGGCTACTCCTTCGAAACCGACGGCACCGTCTCCTTTCGCGAACGAGCCCACGACTCCGGACTGAAAACCGTATTCGGATACCAAGGACGCCACAATATTGACGACCTCTTCGAAATCGTCTTCGAACAGCCAGCTGCCGCCACTTTTCTCCCAAAGGAGCTTCTCAGATTCTATCTCAGCGAGTCCGACTTCGATTCATCCATAATCGAAGTCCTCGGAAAGATGTGGCGCGAAAGTGGATACAGTCTCCCCTTCCTTTACAGTACCATTTTCTCGTCCCAGCTCTTCTACCAAGAAGAGTTTCGGGGAAACATGATTAAGTCCCCCGTCCACTACTTTATCGGTCTTCATCAAGACTTCGAAATCGAAATCCTACCCCTTCCCCGCGAGTGCCTGCGCATCGAACGCCTCATGGGCCAAGCCTTCTTCAACCCGCCCAACGTGAAAGGTTGGGACGGCGGCCGAGCCTGGATCAACTCCGCCACCCTCGCCGCCCGTAGGCAAGTGGCGGAAACCCTGCTCCAAGACCTCAATACAGACCGCCTCAACGCCGACGAACTAAGAGTTCTCGATCAGGCCAAGCAAAACGGAATATCCCCAGCCTACCGAATCGACCTCGACAAAATCATCGAAAAAGGGACCACCCCCGAAAAACTCGCCGAGGATCTATTTATCGGACAAGACGCAGCCTTTCTGGCGGAGCTAAACGAATCACTCCTCGAGGATGAAAATCGCCTCACCACCTCTTCGCTCCGAGAACTGCTGCTCGCCGCCATCAATTCGCCCGCATACCAACTCTGCTAAAAACATGCCCGCTAAACATACTTATCCCTTCACACGTCGAGAGTTCCTTCGTGCCACCGGAGCCGGAGCGGGCCTGCTATCCCTCAGCCCCTTCGCGCCCGCTTTCCTCACCGCGTCCGCCCACGCAAACGTTGCTCCACCCGACAAAGATCAAAGCATCCTCGTGCTCATCCAGCTTGGCGGAGGAAACGACGGACTCAACACCGTTGTTCCGTATCAGGATGACAACTACTATAACCTTCGTCCGAAAATCGGGCTAAAGGAAAACGAGCTCCTAAAACTCGACGATCAGCTCGGGCTCAACCCAGGTTGCGAGGAACTGCATCGTCTCTACCACGAGGGACAATTTTCTATCATTCAAAACGTCGGGTACCCAAATCCCAACCGCAGCCACTTCCGCTCTACCGAAATTTGGGAAACCGCCTCGGGCAGCCGCGAGTATCTCTCCACAGGCTGGGTCGGGCGCTTCTTCGACAACTGCTGCCAAGGCAGCCCAAACGACGATCCCTTCGCCGTGAATATCGGCAACGAGCTGCCAGACACCTTTCTTTCCGAATCCACCGCGAACGTATTCAGTTATTTCGGACGCGGATCGAAATCCAAAAAATCAACAGAGCTCATCCTCAAAAGCCTCGAGTCCACGAGCTTCCCAGACGACTCGAACGCGAACTTCCTCAAACACACCGCCATGAACGCTCTCATAACCGAAGAGCGCGTCGTGTCGCGCATTCGCAACTACAAGCCTTCGGTCAACTACCCGCAACACTCGCTGGGAAAGGGACTTCAGCAAGTCGCCGCTATGATCGCTTCCGGACAGGGCACACGCGTCTACTTCGTGCCGCACAGCGGCTTCGACACCCATGCAAACCAAGTCCAGCGCCACCAGAACCTACTCCGCCAGCTGAGCTCCAGCATGTCCGCGTTCCAAGCGGACCTCCAAGCCAAGAAGCTCGACGACCAAGTACTCACCATGACCTTTTCCGAGTTCGGACGGCGTCCAAACGAAAACCGTAGCGGCGGCACCGACCACGGCACAGCCGCCCCTTTATTCGTCATGGGCAGCAAGCTTAAGGGCTCCCTCCACGGAGACGCCCCCAAGCTGAATGTCGGAAAAAACAAGGACCTCAAATACACCACCGACTTTCGCAGCGCCTACTCCACCGTCATCGACCAATGGCTCGGCGGAAATCATCAAAGCGTTCTCGGCGATACTTTCCAGCCGCTCGATTTTCTCGCTTTAAAACCCTAGTCGATCTCGATTAGCGGCTGACTCTTCACCAGATCGTCGATCTGCTTCATCTGTTCGAGGAAGCCCTCAAGCCGATTAAGCGGCAAGGCGCACGGTCCATCGCACTTGGCGTTCTCCGGATCCGGATGCGCCTCGAGAAAAAGTCCGGCCAGCCCGACCGCCATGCCTGCTTTCGCCAAATCGCAAACCTGACGCCGACGCCCGCCCGCCGCAGTTGCGGTGCCACCGGGAATTTGCAGCGAATGCGTCACGTCGAAAATCACCGGATAGCCAAACTCCTTCATTGTGGCGATGCCGAGCATATCGACCACTAGATTATTGTAGCCAAAACTGGATCCGCGCTCGCAGAGCATGATCTTGTCGTTCCCGGCCTCATTCAGCTTTTTGATGATATGTCCCATTTCGCGTGGAGCCAGAAACTGAGCCTTCTTCACGTTCACAATCGCGCCGGTCTTGGCCATCGCCACCACCAAATCCGTCTGGCGACTGAGAAATGCGGGCAATTGGATAATATCGCAAACCTCCGCCACCGCTGCCGCTTGGTAAGGCTCGTGAACGTCCGTAATAAGCGGTACGCCAAAGGTCTCCTTAATCTCCGCCATGATCTCGAGACCCTTCTCCATGCCGGGACCGCGGAAGCTCGTCACCGACGAACGATTCGCCTTGTCGAAAGAGGCCTTGAAAATGTAGGGAATGCCAAGCTTGTCCGTAACTCGCTTGTACTCGCTCGCGATTTCGAGCGCCAGATCTCGGGACTCGAGCACGTTCATTCCAGCGAGCAGGGTAAAGGGCAGTTCGTTGCCACACTTTATATTACCGATTTCAATCACCTTAGACATGGCCCTGTTCTTCCCTGTTTGTTTGACTTCGCCAACTAAAATCAACACCGCTGCAAACAATACACGGCCAAAAATTCGAAAACCTACCTACCATGTCCAAACGCCGCTATTGCTGGATCGACCTTGAAATGACCGGACTCGACCCGGCCACAGACCGCATCGTCGAAGCCGCAGTCATCATCACAAACAAACAGCTCGAGCCCGTCTTCGAATGGGAATCCGCCGTGCGACAGCCCCAAGAAGTCCTCGAAGGGATGAACGACTGGTGTAAGCACCACCACGCGGAAAGCGGTCTGCTGGACCGTATCCAAGACGGAATTACGGAAGAGGAACTCGACGACAAGCTAGCGGAAATCACCCTCAAATACTTCAAGAAAAACAACCCCTGCGTCATCGCCGGCAACTCCATCGCCCAGGACCGAAAGTTCATCGACCGCTACCTCCCAAAATTCTCCGAGCGCATCCACTACCGCATGCTCGACGTCTCTAGTTTCAAAATAGTCTTCCGCGAGATGTTAGGACGCGAATTCAAGAAGGAAAACAGCCACCGCGCCCTCGACGACATCCGCGAATCCATCGCCGAACTTAAACACTACATGACCGCGATCGACGCCTCCTCCCTCGACCCTATCGACAACTCTCCGAAGCCCGAGCAGACAGACCCTAGCGAATGAACCTTCGAAGCTTGAAGAGTCACGCCCTACTCTGCTGCCTCCTCCTTCTCGCTGCAGCGACGCCCGCCAAGGCCGAAAAAGAGCTCACTGCGGAACTCAAGACAAAGCTCGTAGAAGCCATCGGACACCGCCTCGAACGCAAGGCCTACGCCTTCGAAACAGACTTCTCTCGCTGGCGCCAACTCGCAGCTGAGAGATCAACCGAAATCGAAGCCGCCAAAACCGAAGACGAACTCGCTCGCGTCCTAGGCGAAGCCCTCGACGAATTCGGACTTTCGCACCTGGGCATCTTCTCTCCGTCCACTGTCAAATTGCAGCGAGTCGGTCAACGGGCCGGCGTCGGCATTACCATCCATCCTCTCGATTCCGGCGGAGGACTAATCAGCTACGTCTTGGACAATAGCCCAGCCGAACGCTGCGGCCTGCAAAAAGGGGACATCCTCCACACCATCGACGAAAGCCCGCTCGACGACATCAAGCAACTCGCGGGCGATCGTGGACAAAAGCGAACGATCTCCTGGATGCGGGAAGATCAAAAGATGTCCTGCGAAATCGAATACGACGTCTTTTCGCTCTCAGAACCGAGTCGTATGTATTGGCTGCAAGAAGATGTCGCCGTCATTCAAATACAGAGCTTCCAATACCGCTACTACCGAGCCGCTAAAATCAATCGCTTCTTCAAGGAAGCCAAAAACGCGAAAGCGATCATTCTCGACCTGCGAAACAATCGAGGCGGACTCTCCTTCTACTCCCGACACCTCGCCTCGAAGATCTCCCCATCCAGCGAAACCTTCGCCCTTCTCGCCCAAAAAAAACACGAGCGAACTGCCAAAGGTCACCGTCCCCAGCACCCGCTCCCACTCTCCAAACCCTACCGCGGAAAAGTCGTCGTGCTCGTCGACTCGCTCTCCGCAAGCGCCGCAGATATCATACCCGCGTTCGTGTCCGAAACAGGACGCGGTCTCGTCATTGGACAACGAACCAGCGGAGCCCTCCAGCTCGCCCGAAGCTATCCGCTTCCAGCTGGATTTCGCATCTACCTTCCGATCGCCGAACTGCTCACTCCAAAAGGAAACCGTCTTGAAGGCACCGGCTTTAAGCCCGACGTCGAACTCAGCCTGGAAGAGACCATTAACGACGAAATCATTCTCCAAGCCGCGCTCGCAGCGATTGAAGCCAACTAGCTTTTATCAGTATAAAAGCCGTCGACCTTGCTCGATACATCCCGAAATGATATATCATTCGCGTAGATCTGCTTGTAGCGACGGATCGCCTCCTCTTTCCGCCCAAGCGCTTCGCAACACTCTGCCGAAGCATACAACACATCCTTCTTGAAATCGTCCATTCCAGGAGCATCCGCTATCGCCTTGTCAAACTGCTCCAAAGCTAGGTCATACAATCGCTTTTTGGAAAAGCTTCGGCCCAACAAAACGCAAGCCCTCTGACGCAGACTAGTGCTGCGCTGAGCGATCTGAAACTCCTTGATCGCATCATCAACCTGCCCGGCGCTTAAAAGCAATTCCCCAAAACTCAGTCGCTGCCCGTAGTCATTCGGAAACTGCTCCACCATCTTGCGAGACTCCTCAAGCTTCAAGGCGCTCAGTTCCTGCTCCAATTTTTGGATACGCGAATCAGAAACCTTCTCTCCATTCGCCGCATCATGCAAGTTCTTCAATTCAAGCTCCGTCGCCTTGATCATGATCTCGCTGCGAAGCTGCTTCAATCCGACATCCGAATTCCCTTGCGGGAGCAGTGCCGACTTATCAAGCCAAGCGAGCGCCTCTCGATAGTCGTCAGCAAACAGATAGGTCTTCACGAGACGCTTGTATAAGTCCAGATTTTGAGGATCGCGGTAGATCGCATCAACCAAGTCCTGCGCCTTGGCCTTCGCCCCCTTGGAATCCTGCACGATTCGCCCCTCCCGCTCGAGGCGATCCGCTACGGATTCATCCTTCAGTTTCGAACGAAAATCTTGCTCACCCTCAGCCCATTTCCCCTTGTTTATCGAATGGGCGACAGAGGCTGATTTTACGAGCTCCTGAATGAAGGAGCTATCCGGCTTAAATTGCTTCAATCGCTCCGCAATCGCTACCGCCTGATTCGTCTCGCCTACCTTGATCAAGGCTTCACAAAAGCGTTGCATCAACGCGACATCCTTCGTCTCGCTATCGCAAATATTTCTAAGGCAAAAAACCTCAGTCTCAAAAAGATCGAGAGCTTGCGCGCCGGCAGCGACGAGCGACAAGGCCCCTGGATGCAATGGATTGCGAGCCAAAGCCCGCTCTCCGTAAACCATCGCCAAGCTCGGATTTTTCTTAACATACGGTTTCCCGTAAAAAACAAATCCATGGGCCACCAAGAACAAGCCTAGTTTCTCAAAAATTCCTCGTCCCCTTTTTGTGAATACGCTTTGCTGAGCCTGTCGCAGCAAGATGCGCACCTCCAAGCAACCCGGGATTTCTCGCAGGATCGACGAACAGATCTCAACCGCATATTCGAAGTTCCCACGCTCAACCGCAACCCGCGCATTCTCAAACTGCTTACGAGCTCTGCTATCTATATCTTTTACGGAAACTTCTGACATTATATAATGCTATACCAACTGCAAATCCTTCTCAACGGCTGCCAATAACTCGTCCATTGAAAGCTGAGCCGATTCCTCAGTACGAGCTTCCACTAAAAGACGGATCTTGGGCTCAGTGCCAGAATAGCGTACCAACAAACGCCCATCCTCGCCAAGCTCCTTCTCCAATTTTTCAATACAGGCCGAAAGGGATGAGCACTCCTCAATCGCGGGCTTCGACTCAACCCGCAAGGCCTTCGAACGCTGCGGGAAGGGAGCATAGACTCCGACAAGCTCAGCAACCTTCACGACTTTTCGCGTCACGATTTCGGAAAGACACGCGGCCGCTACCAAGCCGTCTCCCGTGACGGCGAATTTGCCAATCACGACGTGCCCTGACTCCTCTCCACCAAGCGAAAACCCGGTCTGCAACATGAGCCGAGCGATATGCTTATCTCCCACATCAGTGCGGACCGTCTTGATGCCTTGCTCCCTGAGAGCGGCATCGAGACCGAGATTGCTCTGCACCGTCGTTACCAGCGTATCTCCCGGCAACTCCCCACGTTCCTTGGCGTAGATCGATAACACTGCCAGCAACGCTTCGCCCGACACCGGCTTACCCGCTTCATCAAAAACAACAAGACGATCCCCGTCTCCATCGAATGCGAACCCCAAATCGTATTCACCTTCAGAATACAGCTCCTGCAGCGACTCTGGGTGTTCGCTCCCCACTCCTGCATTAATGTTTTCACCGTCCGGCTCATTCGCCAAGACCACCACCTCAGCTCCCAGTTCTCGAAAGACCGCCGGGGCGATTTCGTACATCGCCCCATTCGCGCAATCTAAGGCGATACGCTTGCCGCCCAAAATGCCTTCTGGAAACATAGCGACAACAGCCCTAGCGTACTCTGCTCGGAGGGCGCTACCGTCAGTCATCCGCGGCTCTTTTACAGTATCCACTCCTTCAGAGCTCACCTGTCCGATCATTTCGTCCAGAGCCTTTTCAAGCGACTCGGACGGCTTCACGCCACTTCCTTCGAAGAACTTGATGCCATTATCGCACGCTGGATTGTGAGAAGCGGTTATGGAGCACGCCAAAACCGCGTCACTCATCCGCGCCGCGAACGCGACGCAAGGCGTTGGGGCGACGCCGAGATCGACGAGCATGCCTCCCTCCGCAGCTACACCGCCAGCGAAGGCCCGAAGCAGCTTTTCTCCAGATGCCCGGGTGTCTCGCCCCACGACGATATTCGGCACCGGCGCGTAGAGCCGCTCACGAGCGACTCGTACCGCTGCCTTGCCCGCCCGAAACGCGATCTCGTCATTTAAAACATCACCGCCATAGGGACCGCGTATTCCGTCCGTTCCAAAATACCTTAAACTCATAGTGAACTATAAAAAGCCTTCGTATCGGCTAGCTTCGCCTTCACCGCACCGCCTAGGAGCAGATCCCGAGCGATTTCTATCCCTTCCTCGATCGAAGAGCAACGCCCCACGACCATCAGCGCCGCAGCTATATTTAAAGCGACCGTATCCTCCAGCCCTTTTGGAGCCTTGCCAGCCAGAAGACTGTCGAGAATTCGCAAATTGTCTTCCAGCTCGCCGCCCAGCAGATCGGACACCTTCGCCTTTGCCAAAGAGAAGCGCTCAGGCTGCCATGACTCGTCCAACGAGGAGAGCTTTCCCAAACCGCGAACCTTGTTCGCCCCAACCACGCTAAGCTCATCCATCCCTCTTCCATCGCCAATCACGCAGTGCGCCACCAGGCCAGACTTAAGCCCCAGCGCGTCGAGCGTTCCTGCCAGCATGTCGACAACAGTCGGAGAAAAGACTCCAAGAAGCTGATGAGCAGGCCGAGCCGGATTGATCAAAGGACCCAAAATATTGAAAACCGAACGCTGCCCCTTGGCAGCAAGCTCCTGACGAACCGGCATTATCTCCTTAAACGCAGGATGGAACGCGGGAGCGAACATGAAGCAAAAACCGAGCTCCTCCATCGACTTGCTCAAAGTCTCGTCATCCGCAGTCAAATGCACGCCGAGCGCTTCGAGCAAATTCGCGCTGCCGCACTTGGACGTGATCGACTTGTTTCCATGCTTGAAAACCGGAACGCCTGCCGCCGCCAAAGCGAAGACCACTGTCGTACTTATATTGAAGCTGCCAATTTTGTCGCCCCCCGTTCCGCACACGTCCACCGCTTCGTCCTGCCACTTCTCCAAACCGGGGTTGCGAGCAAGCTCGCGAAACCGCTTGGCAAGCCCGGCAACTTCCGAGGCCACCTCGCCTTTCGCCGCAAGCGAAGTGAGAAATGCTCCTTTGTCATCCGCCGCTACATTGGCCGAAGCCAACAAGTCAGCGGAGGCGACCGCCTGCTCGAGCGAGAGATCGTTTCCCTGCTCGACGAGTGAGGTAAGCTCGTTCAATTCCATAAGACGCAAGATCTAGGCAGCTCCCTTCTGTAAAACAATGCAAAACACGCTCGCCAAAACAGGGTACATACCCGCAATTTAAGTATCACAGAACCCCTAGCTTCGTCATCCCACCTTATTTTGAAACAATAACTTGACGGAGATTAGGCCAAGAGTTATCAAGCGCAGCTTTTCTTTTAAGCAGAAGAGTAACCGACCACGGAATTTACGAACAATGGCTAATCCAAAACGCAAGCAATCTAAGCGCCGCAGCCGCCTCCGCAGAGGCGCCAACCGTTTCGAGGCTCCCGAGCTCGCAAAGGATCCTATCGATGGATCAGCTTTCCGCCCACACCGCGTGAATCCAAACAACGGCATGTATCGCGGACGCCAAGTCCTCGACGCGACCGTATAAGGAGTCGAAAGCAGATTTCCTTTTAGGCGAATCGCCAGATAATAGGTACGCAGCGTAACATGCTCGAAGAGAAGAGCTCATGCATCGCGATCGACGCAATGGGCTCCGACAAAGGGCCAGCTGAAATGGTGGCCGCCACGCGCATGGCGGTAGACCAAGTACCAAATCTGCGACCCATCATTCTCGTCGGCAACGAAGCCGAACTGAAGCCCTTGCTTGAAAAAGAAGGGCTTTCTTCGCATCCGAACATCTCAGTCTTCCACGCGTCCGAGGTCATCACGATGGACGACAAGCCGCTGGTCGCTCTCAAGAAGAAGAAGGACGCCAGCATGCTGCGAGCGATCGAGCTCGTGAAAGACGGAGCCGCAAGCTGCGTTCTGAGCTGCGGAAACACCGGAAGCCTCATGGCCGCTGGCACTATCAAGCTACGCACCATGGAGGGCGTCGACCGCCCTGCTCTCGCTACCGTCATGCCTCGCAAAAGGGGACACTTCGTTTTGATCGACGCCGGAGCGAATCCGACAGCCAAAGCCGAGCACCTCGTCCACAACGCCGTCCTCGGCAGCGACTACTGCAAACTCGTCCTCGGCATCAAGAACCCGAAAGTCGGCCTCATGACCATAGGCACCGAGGAGGGCAAAGGCACAGATCTCGTCAATCAAGCCCACACTCTACTTAAACGTATCGACGGGCTCATCCACTACGAAGGCCTCATCGAAGGCTTCCAAACCTTCGAAGAAGGGGTCGACGTCGTCGTATGTGACGGATTTACCGGCAACATTCTACTCAAGGCCTCCGAATCGCTCTTCATGTTGCTCAAAAACTTCGTTAGCGAAGAAATCCAAGCCAACATGATGCGGAAAATGGGCTACCTCCTGTCCAAAGGAGCCTTCGACGCGATCAAGAATCAGCTCAATCCGGAACGCTATGGAGGCGCCCCGCTCCTCGGCCTCAAGGGCAATGTCCTCAAGGCGCACGGCTCCAGCAATAAGGAAGCCGTCATGAACGCGATCCGAATCGCAAACGAGATCGTAAGCAACGAACTCAATCGCCATATCCTCGAAGACATCGAGAAAGCGAACAACATTATCTATAGCGCCGACTAGATTGCCCTGCCATTTGCAGGTTGCATGAACAGTGAGGCTTCCCCATTGAGACAATCGCATGAGTTCCGCTCCCAGACCCGTTATCATAAAAGGAACAGGTTCCTACACACCGCAAAAGGTGCTAACCAACAACGACCTGTCAGATATCGTCGACACCTCGGATGAGTGGATTTTCACCCGAACCGGAATCAGGGAACGCAGGATAGCAGGCGATGACGAAACCGCCTCTACCATGGGAGCTGAAGCCGGCAAACGAGCCATCGAAAACGCGGGGCTAAACGCAGACGACATCGACGTGATCGTCGTCGGCACCATGACTCCCGACATGCCTTTCCCGTCAACCGCCTGCTTGGTGCAGACCAAACTAGGCATCTCGAACGCTATCAGCTTCGACGTGGAGGCCGCTTGCTCCGGCTTCCTTTACATCATGGAAGTTGCATCCGGACTCCTCCAAACCGGACGCTACCGCAATGCCCTCGTAATCGGCACGGAAAAACTCTCCAGCATCCTCGACTGGCAAGATCGCACCACCTGTGTCCTCTTCGGCGACGGAGCCGGTGCCGCCGTCCTTAGCCTCGGAGAAGAAGGCTGCAAATCGGGGATTCTGGACTTCAAACTGGGCTCCGACGGGAGCAAAGCCGACGTGCTTCTCCAACCGGGCGGAGGCTGCGCCATCCCCGCATCGCTAGCATCCATAGAGAATCGCCAGCATTTCCTGAAAATGCGCGGCAGAGAGGTCTTCAAGCTCGCCGTCAAGGTCATGGGCCAGGCAGCCGTGGAAATTCTTGAACAAAACGGCGTCGAGCCGGACCAACTCAACTGCGTCATTCCTCATCAAGCGAATATGCGCATAATCGAGTCCCTTTCTTCACGACTTCACATTCCAATTGAACGCTTTTTTCTAAATTTAGACAAATACGGAAACACTTCAGCAGCCTCCATACCCATCGCCTTAGACGAAGCCGTCCGAGCCGGGAGACTCAAAAGTGGAGACACCATACTACTCGTAGCCTTCGGGGCCGGCCTCACATGGGGCTCCACCCTTCTCCGTTGGTGAGTCGTCCTCCCAAATCCCACGATCCTCAGCACCAGACCAGTTCACAGATGAATATCACACTTTCACTTCCGCTTTCCGTGACACGCGCACTCATTTTCGCAACCCTCGGCATCGCTCTCGCAGCGCTCGTCCCGAGCGGATGGGCAGCCTCCAAGATCTCCTGGAGCGCCGAAACCGGATACACATCCGAAGAAGTCGACCTCTCCGGACTCCTACCAGAAGAACAGCAGAGAATACTTAATTGGATGAACTCGGCCCGCAAAGCTGAGGAAAAAGGAAGTTACAAGAGAGCCCTAAAACTTTATAAGAAGGTATCAAAAAGGTATCCAAAAAATCAATATAGCCCGGAAGCCTACTTCCGCACTGCCCAGATACAGCTCGCTCGAAACAGCGTCGACAAAGCCTTCGAAGCATTCAACACCATCGCATGGGTCTACCCAAACTACGGTAGCTTCAACGAAACACTCGGCGAAATGTACAAAATCGCCGTGGCACGCCTCGAAACCCACCGCGACAAAATTCTCTTCGTCATTCCGGGCTTCAAAAACACAGACCGCGCCGTGCAGTACTTCGAGCGCATCGTAGCCATCGCTCCCTACAGCGACTACGCCCCGCTCTCCCTCATGAACGTCGCCAAAGCCTGGTCGGACAAAAACAGCGACTCGATGACCATCTACGCTCTCGATCGCCTCGTCACCAATTACCCGAACAGCTTCCTCACCTCGGACGCTTACCTCAAGCTCGCCCAAACCCACTACGGCCTAATAAAAGGTCCAGAATACGACCAGCGCGCCACCGAAGACGCCATCACCTTCTTCGAGGATTTCCTCATTCAATACCCGGAAAACCTGCACGTCGATCAAGCCGAAACAGGCTTGTCCGGAGCGAAAAACATTCTCTCCATGAGCAAGGTGAAAATGGCGGACTTCTACTACTACAAGCGCTCCAAATACGACGCCGCTAAGATTCTCTACAACGAAGCGATCACCATCGCGCCTCGCTCAACCGCTGCAGAACTCGCCCGCACTCGCCTCGAAAAAATCGACACCATCGTCGCCCAAAGCGACGAGACCCTTACCGATTCGACGCCAACCAACGAACAGATCCAGGAACGCGCTCGCAAACGCGCCAAACGCAAGATTCTCGGCATCTTCTAAGCAGGCCCCAGCGGACCTCAGCCGCATCTAAAAAAAAATGCGAACGCTAGCGCTAATCGGGGCAATCGCCTCCCTCATCCTTAGTGGCTGTGCCACCTACCAACTCGGCGAACCCACCGAACTTCCCTACCAGAGCGTATCCATCGCGCCCCCGCGCAACTTCTCTACGCTCCCGCAAATAGAAGGTCCCCTCAACGCCGCGCTGCGACACTCTCTCCAGCGAAGCGGCGCCCTCTCGCTCGCTAGCGGTTCCAGCGCCGACGCCATCCTCGAAATCACAGTCTTGGAAGCGCGACGAGAAATAGCCGCCGTCAGCCCGCAAGACGTTGGGAGAGGACGCAAATTCGAGTTGATCATCGATCTCGAGCTCAACCTGAAACAATCAGCCGCTAGCGAAATTTTCTTTATCGAAGGACGCAAATTCTCCGTCAAACAAGACATCTTCTCAGATAGCGGACAAGTGGACGCCGAGTATCAGGCCATTCCAGAAATCAGCCGCCAGATAGCTGAACGAGCTACCGAACTTCTGGTAGATCTTTGGTAAATTCGCCCCTCTAGACTTGAGCCCGCAGTCCATCGGGCACTAAGTTCCCACCAATGGGTAAACCGATACTAGCTCCTTCGATGCTGGCCGCCGATCACACTCGGCTCGCCGATGACATCAAAGGCGTCGAAGCCGCTGAATGCTCCTGGCTTCACGTCGATATCATGGACGGACACTTTGTCCCTAACCTAACCTTCGGCCCGCAAACCGTCGCCGATCTACGCCCAAAGACCGAGCTCTTCCTCGACGTCCACCTGATGTTGGATAACCCGCAGGACTTCGTTGAGCTCTTCATCAAAGCTGGAGCCGATCAAGTAACCATCCACGTCGAACCCAGCTACGACATATCCGCCACCTTGCTCAAAATCAGAGAGCTCGGAGCCAAATGCGGCGTCGTCTTCAACCCCGGCACGCCCGCTTCCGCCGTTCAACCCTACCTCGACCAAGTCGACATCGTGCTCGCTATGACCGTCCAGCCCGGATTCGGCGGACAATCCTTCCAGGAAAGCGTGCTCGAAAAGACCTCCCAGATCGCCGCCTGGCGCCAGGAACGCAATCTCGACTTTCGCATTCAGGTAGACGGCGGTATAAACGCCGAAAACGCCCCGCTCTGCCGTCAGGCTGGAGTGGATACATTCGTAGCCGGAACAGCCTTCTTCAAATCGAAGGACCGAAACCTTTTTCGTCAAAACATAGAAACACTCACTTAAATGCTCACCCAAAAGCCAAGCTACACCGAGTCAGACCTCGAAACCGTCCTCGTATCAAAAGAGGAAATACGCCAACGCGTACTAGAGCTCGGCAAGCAGCTCTCCGAACACTACGAAGGCAAAGACGTAACCATAGTCTCAATACTCAGCGGGGCGCTCGTCTTTACAGCCGACCTGATTCGGTCCTGCGACTTCGCCACCCGCCTCGACTGCCTCCGGGCAGAAAGCTACGGAAACGCGACCTCAGCTCAAAACCCGCCGCGCATCACCAATCCCCTCAAGACAGATATCACCGGACACCACGTCCTCGTCGTAGATGACATCCTAGACTCCGGCAACACCCTCAAGGCAATCATCGCCCACCTCCAAGGCTTCTCGCCGGCATCACTCAAATCATGCGTGCTGCTCGACAAGCCGGCCCGACACGAGAAAAGTTTCAGCGCCGACTTCTGCGGTTTCACCATTCCCGACAAGTTCGTTGTCGGATACGGTCTCGATTTCGCAGAGCGCTATCGCAATCTCGCCTGCATAGGCGTCCTGAAAAAAGAGCTGCAGGACTCCGCCTCGCACGTCTAGAAAGCGCTTGCCGCCCTCCCCGAACTCGCTAGCTCTGCAAGTAAATGATTTTAGCGAACCAGTGGGAGGACTATGAAATTCTCGAATGCGGCGATGGCATGAAAAAGGAGCGCTGGGGCGACGTCGTCCTCGTGCGCCCCGACCCCCAAGTCATATGGCCGCGCGCCGGACGTGACTGGGGAGACTACGACGCCTACTATCAACGCAGCGCCAAGGGCGGAGGCACCTGGGACTACCGCAGACCCCTGCCCGAAAGTTGGATCATCCGCTACAAGGACAGACGCTTCAAAATCCGTCCGACGAACTTCAAGCATACCGGCCTCTTCCCCGAGCAGGCAGTCAACTGGGACTGGTTCGGCAAAAAAATCGCCGAGCAAAAAAAGCCCGTCAAGGTTCTCAACCTTTTTGGATACACCGGAGGAGCAACCGTCGCCGCGGCCGCGGCCGGAGCAGAAGTCTGCCACGTAGACGCCGCGAAAGGCATGGTCGCATGGTGCCGAGAAAACGCAGCTCTCAGCAATCTCAACGAAGCGCCCATTCGCTACATCGTCGACGATTGCGCGAAGTTCGTGGATCGCGAAACTCGCCGCGGCTCCAAATACCACGGCATCATCATGGATCCGCCGTCCTACGGCCGAGGAAGCAAAGGCGAAGTTTGGCAATTTGAGCGCGACCTCTACGGCCTCCTCAAAAAGTGCTCCAAAATCTTCGACCCCAGCGGGCTGTTCTTTCTCGTGAACGCCTACACCACAGGCGTGTCTCCTACTGTAGTTGGCAACCTGCTACGCGAGTCCATGTCCCGTTTCCCCGGTAAGGTCAGCTCCGGCGAAGTAGGCCTGCCAATCGCCAATACGCTTAACACTCTTCCATGCGGTCTTTACGCCCGTTGGGAAGCATAGAGGCAATCCCTAGAGGTTATGTTACAATACACCTGAGTTTCCGCTTCGGGTTTGCATGAAACATATCGGACGACAGACTTTCTATAGCCTGATAAACGTCCACTGGAAATGCCGCGACACGACTTCGTAAAGAGCAAATTTTTCGACTTCTACCGAAACATAGACTACCCGACCTATAAGCAGGAAAAGGAAGCTCTTCAAATCGAGCTGCTCAAACTGCAACATTGGGTTATAGCCAATAAAAAACGGGTCGCTATCGTTTTCGAAGGTCGCGACGCAGCGGGCAAAGGCTCTTCCATTAAACGCTTCATCGAGTACATGATGCCCAAGGATCTGCGGGTCGTTGAACTTGGCATCCCTACTCCCAAAGAATCCAAATACTGGTTTCGCCGCTACGAGAAGCACTTCCCGAATCCGGGCGAAATCATATTCTTCGACCGCTCCTGGTACAACCGAGCCATGATCGAACCGACCATGGGCTACTGCAAAAAGTCCCAGTACCGATACTTCATGAGCAAAGTACTCGACTGGGAAGAGAAGCACGTCGACGAGGGTCTTATCCTGATCAAACTCTACCTCTCCGTTGACAAGGAAACCCAGTTCGTCCGCTTCCAGGAACGAATCACCAACCCCCTCAAGTATTGGAAATACTCGGACAACGACGAAAAAGTCCGCGAATACTGGGACGTGCTCACCAAGTACAAGGAGCAAATGTTTGAGCGGACATCCTCAGACAAGAGCCCATGGGTCATTATCGGCTCCAACAATAAACTCGAAGCTCGGCTCAAAGCGATGCTCTACGTCCTCTCCACCATTCCGTACGACGAGTGGAAATCCTTCAGGCCGCTTTCGAAGAAAAAAACCCGCACCCGCTACAGCATCTCTATCGAAGGCGTCCCCTTCAACAACCTGAACTACCGCCAGTTCAAACTGCTGGAAACGCTCCAAAACCTCTATAATGCATAACATCCGCACTGTCGAAGCGGCCGGCGGACTCACCCTCGACGCAAACGACAAGATCCTCTTCATCTTCAAAGATGGACGATGGGACCTCCCGAAAGGACTCATAGAGCGATCCAACTCGGCATCCCAAACAGCCCTCACAGAAGTAGCCGAAGAGACAGGTCTCGAAAGCGCTGACCTTCGCGTATTGACCGAATTGATACCAACGGTACACGTATCAAAGTTCTCGAAAACCCGAACGCTGAAGCAAACTCGCTGGTTCCTTCTCCGCCACAATGGCGCCACCTCGACCTTCACACCTCAACGCGAAGAAGGAATCGTTCACTGCGACTGGATTCCCCTCTGGGACCTAGAGCGTCCACTGGCAAATTGCCCGGCCCGTATTCACTATTTGGTTAACTTCTGGCTTAAGGTCCGTAAAGAAATCAGCCTTTAAGTCATTGCGCCTATAACCACAGATCTACCACCCGAATCCACTATCTGGATACAAAAAAGGCGACACGCCGTAGGGAGTATCGCCATCTTAACTGGTACGGGACAAGGGACTTGAACCCCTAACCTCCTGATTCGTAGTCAGGCGCTCTATCCAATTGAGCTAGCCCCGCTTCAGTTATCGACTGCCCGGTAGGCGATCAAGGGTCAGGAAGAAAGTAGCTTTGATGGCTCCTTTCAAGGACTTTTTTCAAAAAAACGAAGCCGCCCGATTTTCACCGGACGGCCATTGTTAAATAGCTTGTTCCTTGGACTTAGACTTTCGGCAGGCTCGCCGGAATATCGACCTCGTGGGTATCCTTCCGCTTCACCCTTTGCAGACGCGAACGGCGACGCAGCATGCGATCTAGCTTATCAACCAGCAAATCCACCGCCTTGTAGCAATCGGGATCCGAAACAGAGACGTTCATCGTGGGCCCGTTTATCTCAATATGCCCCTTTGCGATGAACTCGTGCTCGCTTCCACCCTTACCGTAGACGCATTCCAGTTCAACCTTGACCCGAATGATACGCTCCTCATGCCTAAAGAGTCGCTCCACCTTCTCCCTTACGCTCTGCTTGATTGCCTCAGTCAGATCCATATGGATACCGGTGATGATTAGGTCGTGGTTGTTCTCAGTGTACATGATACTCCTTTGGTTATTAGTTTTTCGACGGAAAGACCCAGCAATCCGGAGCAAACAGTATGGGCTCTAGATACAACCTCGCTATCGTTACAGGAGGTTCTTCTGGGATCGGAAATTCAATCATCGAAGGATTGTTTAAGGTAGAACCGGACACCTCCGTTTTCAATCTTTCTCGGCGGATTCCGGCAACTTTTTCATACGGCTCCAAACTCCGTCACCTTGAATGCGATTTGGCGAATCGCGAACAAAGATCGAAAGTTTTCGACTCCCTAGAGCGTGAGCTGCGCCAAGCCCCAGCCGACGGGCAGATTCTCCTCGTAAACAACGCCGGATTCGGACTCTACGGCCCGCTCGACGCCAATCCCCCAGCCGAGCACCTCGAGCTCCTCGAAGTCAATATCTGCGCCCTGGTCGAACTTACCACTCGCTTGCTGCCTCTAATTAAGCAGCGTGGCGGCTCGATTATGAACATCGCCTCCACTTCCGCATTCCAGCCAACGCCCTTCCTCGCTACCTACGGAGCAAGCAAGGCCTTCGTGCTCAACTGGACGCTAGCCCTCAACGAAGAACTGCGAGGCTCCCGCGCCAACGCAATCACCGTCTGCCCAGGCCCCACCCGCACCGAATTCTTCCTCCGCGCCGGCTTCTCCAAACGCGTTATCCCCGCCGGATACAGTCATCAGCCAGAGCAAGTGGCCGCCCTTGCCCTGCAAGCCCTCGAACACGGCAAGCCCTACACCGTGACAGGCTTCCTAAACAAAGCCGCCTCCCTCTTCTCATCGCTTCTACCGCTCACGCTCAGAACACGCGTCGCCGGCAGAGTGATTAGCCGCTTCCGCCAAAACCCAGACCAAAAATAACGATATGCCCGCAACCGAATGGGGATGGCTCGTCACGCCTGAAGAACTGGAAACCTGGATCCTGCAAAACGACGATCACGTACTGCTGATCAACAAGCCGGCCCTGCTCGTCTGCCATCCGTCAAAAAACGGCCCTTGGTCCTCCCTCGCCGGAGCCTGCCGAGAATACCTCCAGTCAGAACGCTCCCACCTCGTCTCCCGACTCGATCGCGAGACCAGCGGCATCGTCCTCTTCGCCAAGCATCGCCTCAAATCCCGACACCTGCAAATGGCGCTCGAGCAACGCAAAGTCTCGAAAACCTACCTCGCCATCCTCGAAGGCGAGCTCAAAGAGGAAACCCTCGTCGACGCACCTCTCGGTCCGGACACCCAAAGCATCGTGCACAGCAAAAACACCGTCCGCCGCGACGGCCGCAAGCAAGAGGCCCAAACCAAGTACACCCCGCTCCACTCGAACGGCCGCTACACGCTCGCCAAAGTCGACCCCATCACCGGCCGCAAACACCAGATCCGAGCCCACGCCCTGCATATCGGACACCACATCGTCGGCGACAAACTCTACGGACCAGACGAAGGACTCTTCCTCGATTTCATCGAAGATGGCTGGACAGAGCAAATGGCTAAGATCCTCCCCATTAACCGCCACGCCCTACACGCCTACCGCATGGTCTTCGACCTCGAGACCGGCCCTGAGACCTACATCGCCCCCCTCACACCCGATCTCGTAGACTTTTGCCTCAAAAACCTCGACCTCGATGAGGATCGACTAGAGGAGATCCTTCAACAGCTATAGGTTAAGGCGCTCTACTCCATTCCCCGATATGTAAACCAAATATGAATTTACACTTTATTTAACAAGCCAAGTAGGTTCTAGTCCGAGCATGAGATTTAACATGCTTGGCATCATTTCGCTTATGATCTCCGCGATCTTCATCTGGATTTACGTGGTAGACTCGATTTGGACCATTGCCCGCACGTTAGTCGCTTAAGAAAAGTACAGCTATCCCAAGTCCTTGAATTTAAAAAACCGGCCGCTCTTCACCCGAGAGCGGCCCTTTTATTTTTGTACTACGACAATCAAGCCACTCCCCACATCGTAGCATAGTCTCAACAACGCCTTCCCACCGTGCCCGACCAATCTTCCTCCGCAAAAAATCCCCTCAGCCTGCCCAACGTAAAACGCTTCATCGCGTTCCGCATCCTCTTCAACGCACGCTTCTACTACCCGATCTTCACCATCCTCTTTCTCGATTTCGGTCTGACGCTCGAGCAATTCGCGATTCTCAATACCGTTTGGGCAGTCACTATCGTCTGCCTTGAGGTCCCCTCAGGAGCCCTGGCCGACACCCTCGGACGTCGAAACCTAGTCGTGCTCGCCGCCTTCATCATGGTCGCGGAAATGCTCCTCATCGCTTTCGCTCCGATCGGAAACACCTCCATCGTCTTCTACCTCTTTCTCGCCAACCGCATCCTAAGCGGAGCAGCGGAAGCCGCTGCCAGCGGAGCAGACGAAGCCCTCGCCTACGATTCCCTCAAAGAAAACGGCATCGAAGACCAATGGGGCAAAGTCCTCGAACGCCAGATGCGCCTCCAATCCGTCGCCTTCGTCTTAGCGATGAGCCTCGGGGCCATGCTCTACGACTTCGAGAAGCTCAATGCGGTCATCCAATTTCTGGGATTCGATTTCTCCATATCCAAGTCCCTCGCCATGCGCCTCCCCATCATTGGGACCCTCCTTCTCGGTTTCGGCGCCGTCTACACGACACTGGGAATGAAAGAGACCAGCGAAAACGAGCCGGTCGGGAACTCTTGGAAGACGATCAGACAATCCTTCGCCAGCACCCTCGAAGCGGGATCCTGGATACTGAAGACTCCGCTCGCTCTCGTCGTCATCTGCGCCGGCATGCTCTTCGACCACATCGTCCGCATGGTCCTCACGCTCAACAGCGAGTTCTACCGCCAAATCGAACTTCCAGAATTCAGCTTCGGCTTCATCGGAGCCGGACTCGCCATGTTCGGAACCATCATGCCAAAACTCGGCAAGGCCATGGCAGACCACAGAAGCAAGACATTCAACTTTCTTGCCCTTACCGCTTCCGTGGCAATCGGACTTTGGCTCATGTCCCAATTCGTTCCCTACTGGAGCGCCTTGCCAATGGTTCTAGTCTACAGCGGAATATTCCTAAACGGCTTTTTCGTAAGCCACTACCTCAATCAGATCACCGACTCGAAACACAGAGCCACCGTCCTCAGCTTCAAAGGACTCTCCTTCAATCTAGCGTATGGAGCGATTGGATACATTTACGCAAACTCCATTGCCCGTCTTCGCCAAACCGATGCCATAGCCGAGCTACCGGAAGACGCCGTCGAGGGCGCTCTCTTTCAAACGGCGTTTTCCTGGGGACCCTACTATTTCCTAATATTGGCGGCCATCACCTTCGCCTTCGCAGCCTTTCGACTAAAAACAGCGGAGCAAACTTAAGCCTGTTCGACTTCAAGCGCTTCCTCGACGCCTAGTCCCAGCTCGGAAAACCACTCAGGCAAACTCGCCATGATCCTGAGGACAGTGCCGACATGAATCACCTGGCTTAAGGCAAGGCCCGATTCACTCACCTGCTGGGTCTTCTCCGTCACCCCGTCCGATAACCGGGCGATAATTTCTAAGCGCGTCTTAAGCTGCTTAAATCTCTTATAGTAATCCGTATCCGTAAGTTGGACTTTCTTCGACCTTCGAGGACGCATCTCCAAGCTGATCTTCGAAATCTGATCGTTCAGCCAAACCTTGACCTCGTCCTGAAAATACTCCCGAAAGTCCCCTACCGCTTTCAGCAATTGCTCCTGCAAGAGACGTACCTTTTCCTTGGATACCACTCTCATCAAGGCGACCAATTCCTGCGAACGCAATAGCTCCGGACTCAAGTCAACCATATCGCTATCGCTGTTCTTCTTCGCGTTCAGCATTCTGTGGTTCACCAAAATGTGCCTCAGGTGCTCCTGGATATCCATGTACGACATGTACCCCACCTCGCTACGAAACGAACCCCACTGTCTGTCGCACACGGACTGAAATTTCTTGGAACGAACGGCATGCGTCTCACCCTCGTGCCCAAACGAATTCGAAGCATAGCCGCCCGCCACTTGTTCAAACACCTTCGCCGTCACTTGGGCGAAATCCTCAAGCTTCGACCGTCCAGCCTCCTCGATATCACAAAGAAGCTTTTCACAATGCTTCTCCAAAACCTCCAACTCGTTCTCCTCCACCAACGGCTCCTTGGGAGCAAGCTCCTTCACCTTGTCATCCATTTCGCCGAAATTCGACGCCGCAGCAACCGCCGTCTTAGACGAGTCGCGCAGTACCTGAAATGCGATATAACAAGCGATGCCAAAAAACGCGCACACCGCTACGCCGCCCAACACATCAGTGATGGCGTCGCTTGGGTGGCCCCCAGGCAAAGCGGCTATCTGCAAAAATTCCATAAGCACTCTATCGATTACGAGTTTGAGTACCCATTAATTCGACAGGATTACTCCGTGGTTAACCCCTGTGACACACAAGAGCTTCACCTCAGTCAGACATGAGCATAATTAGCATCCTTTTAACGCCCGGACCGCGTCTCAGCCAATCGTCTCCTAGCTCTTCACGTCGAGCAGCGAGCCCAACATTTCGTCCTGAGCCTGAATCACCTTCGCATTCGCGCCGTACATCGTCTCCGCATTGGCCAATTCAACGATCCGATTCGAGCTGAAATCGCCCTGGGCGATCGCGCCAGCCGCTTTGTTCAACTTACGTTCTCCCCTTTGCATGCCCTCTTTCGCTTTATCGAAAATCGTCGAAGCGCTCGTACTGACTGCCCGGATTGCCATGCTGTATGATAGCAAACCGTGGCAAGAAAAAGCTATCGAGCAATAAGCTCAAATTTCGATGAGCGCTTTACTCTATCGCTCAACGCCATTCGTGCTTGGGATAACGGCCTTTCAATTCCTTCTTGATCCCCTCGTACGAACCCGTCCAAAACGCCTTAAGATCGCCCGTCATCTGAATCGGTCGCATGTTCGGAGCCAACAACTCCACTCTAGGCTTCGCTCTCCCTTGGCAAAAAAGAGGCGTATCCGGCAAATCATACAAACACTGTATCTTCGCCGAAAGGGTCAACTGGCCGTCGTCGTCCACTCGCAACCTCGCCGGCTTTCCATTCGCCAGAGTCAACCGCTCCGCCAGTTCCCGCTCCACCATCGCCCGAGTCTCCGGCCCCACCCATTCCTGCAAAACGGGCATCACTTCCTTGCGTTTCAGGTCCTTCATACTGCGTACGCCTTGACAGCATTGCTCAAGAATTAAGTCCCGAGCATCCTCGTCGATCGGATCGAACCCGTATTCAGAAAACGTAGACGCGACAAAATTCACCTTCCTGATGAAATGCTCTACCTCGTCGTCCCACTTTGCCAGCTTCGCCTTCCCCTCCTTGATCAAGCCGGCAAACGCCTCGGCCGCCTTATCGGGATCCGGCTCCAAGCTTTCCTTCACGGAAATCTCCAAATCCTGAAAACGCACCAACCGCCGCTCCACCACACGCTTCTGCTTTTCGTCAAAAACAGTCTCTACCACATCGCCGAACAAATCGGGAAACAGTTCCTCCAGCCACGCTACCTCGATCGCCGAACACAAGTTGAACACCGTGTTCACCGCCCCGCCTTGACGGCCGATTTCATTCACCTCGCATGCCACGAAAAGCTCAGCATCGCCCACGAGACTCTCGCGCGCGAGCGATCCGCGGCGGCTCCCCACCATAGAACAACGCAGCGTGCCGCGATCCAATCTCCGACAAACCCGGTCAGGAAAACCGAATAGCAAACACTTCCGTACCGCTTCATCCTTCGTAAGCTCCGTCGACTTCGCGCCTTCCATCAATCCACTCGCCTCCGCGTATTGAGAAAGCTGATTCGCCACCTTCAACACTTGCCGAGAGCTCTGAGCATGAATCCCCAGTTCCTGACAGAACCGCAAGTCAAACCGCTCCTTCAAAGCAGCCTCCCAAGCCACCATTTGAGCAATAATATCACTGTATCCAGCATCTCCCCACAAAGCTTCGCGACGCTTCTCAACCGACTTGTCCACTCTTCTCAGCAATATACTGCGAGACTGAGCTAGAGCCGCCGCAAGCGCGACCTCCTCGACACAACCAAAATCCTGAGCAGCCAACAGCATCGACGCGTAGCGAGGGTGCAGCGGAAAGCCGCTCATCTTTCGGCCACGCTTCGTCAGACGCCCCGACTCGTCAATCGCCTCCAAGCCGCGCAGCAAGCTCACAGCATCATTTAGACGCTCATCGTTCGGGGGCTCAAACCATTCAAACGTATCGACGGAATCAATACCCGTAGCCAAAAGCGACAAAAGCATTTCCGACAAGTCCACTCGTCGAACCTCCGGCTCGTCAAAGCGAGCCCGACTCGCATGCTCTCGCTCCGTCCAAAGCCGTACCGCTCTGCCGGGAGCCGTCCGCCCAGCGCGTCCCGCTCGCTGCTTCGCCGACGCGTCGCTTACCTTCTCGATCCAAAGCGTATTGATTCCCCGCACCGGATCGTAGCGAGCCACCCGAGCCTGACCGCTATCCACGACCAGGCGCACGTTATCGATCGTCAGCGATGTCTCGGCCACATTCGTCGCCACAATCACCTTGCGGCGATCTCCCCCTTCCACCGCGCGATCCTGGTCCTTCGGGCTCAGCTCGCTATGCAGCGGCAACAATTCAAAGTCTCTGGTCGAAAGCCGACTCCCCAAAGCAGCGATCGTCTTCCCAATCTCGAACGCGCCCGGCATGAAAATTAAAACGTGCCCCTCCGACTGCTTCTCCAAAGCGTCAAAGGTCGCCTTCGCAGCCATTTCCCAAATCGGCAAATCGCTGTTAGCCAGACGATTATCGATATAACCAATCTCCACCGGAAACGTACGTCCTTCCGTTCGGAGCACTTCGCAAGGATTAAGGTAAGCCTCCAGTTCCGACGCATCCAACGTCGCTGACATCACGATCAGTTTGAGATCCGGCCGCTTCGTACGCTGCAGCATCAAGGCCCGAGCCATCGTCAGATCCGCGTGCAAGCTCCGCTCGTGAAACTCGTCGAAAACAATACACGACACACCCCGCAACTCAGGATCCGCGATCATGCGCCGCAGCAATATTCCTTCGGTTACGAAGTGAACCCGCGTCTCCTTAGAAGACACGCGATCATGCCGAACCTGGTAACCTATCGTCTTGCCAAGCGGCTCGCCCATCTCCCCCGCGACTCGCTTGGCCAACATCCGAGCCGCGATACGGCGAGGCTGCAGCACGACCGCGTCACCCTGTTCAAGAAATCCGCCCCGCAATAGAAACTGCGGGGTCTGCGTCGATTTGCCGGAACCAGTCGGAGCTTCCAACACCAATCGATTCGTATCCGCTAACTTCCTACAGAACTCAGCTTCAATCTCCAGAATCGGCAAATCCATAATCCGTAGCGCAACGCCGCAGCCCGCGAACTACAAGACCGCTACCTCATTCACCCAGATTTGCTCTAGTGGCTGACGCTCGCGAATGATTGCGACTCGTCCCCCTTCACGCACTAGAACTTCCGCAGATTCGGGGAAACTATTGTAATTCTTGGCCGCCATAGAAGAGCAATACGCGCCCGCGCCGCCGATAACGAAAAAGTCGCCGACTTTCGCTTCCGTCAGCCTGCGAGGAGCAAGTCCCTCAGGATCCCCGGAAGCTGGCGTCAAAATATCACCGGACTCGCAGCAATGCCCGACTACGATGTACTCCTTCTCACCTCGCTCAGATTCGTCTGCCGGCAACACCCACATCGGATGCTGAGCGCCGTACATCGACGGACGAGTATTATCCGTCATCCCCGTATCGAGCTTGAGAAAATCGTATCCAGAATCTCCCGTCGAGGTCTCATCCTGCACGCGTGAAAGTATCGACGTACAATTCGCCACCAAATAAGTGCCGGGCTCTACTTCCAGATGAATTTCGCGACCCGTGCGCGCAGCAAACTCCTCGAATTCGACCTTCATCTTCTGTCCAATCACCTGTAGATCAGTCGTCTTCTCGCCTTCGATACGGCCGATTTTGTACCCACCACCCAAGTTGAGATTTGTCACGCTGGGAAACGCTTCCACTAATGCGAGATTCATGCTAACGACTCGGATCCACACCTCCGGATCGCTGCCGCTTCCTATGTGTGAGTGAATTCTGAATACATCTAGTTCATACTTCTCGACGACCTTCTTCACCTCGTCGAGCTGCTCGTGCCAAATCCCGAAAGACGACGCTGGCCCACCGACATTCGTACGCTGAGTGCCGCCCGACCCAAGACCTGGATTGAAACGCAGTCCCACCTTGCTACCAGGCAGAGCAGAACCGAACCGCTTCAGCTGGCTCAGCGAACACACGTTCACCGAAATCCCCGTCTCAACTAATGACGCGAAATCCTCAGGCAGTTCCTGAGTACTGAGCGAAATACGCTTCGGCTCGATCCCCGCCGCGATCGCTCGCCGGACCTCGAAGCCGGAGCTCGCGTCGAAATGCATCCCCATCGATGCGAAGAGGCGCAAAATGTTGGAGTTCGGACTCGCCTTCATCGCGTAGCGAGCCGTTAGGCCAAAGGCGTTGGGAAAGGCCAAAACCTTCTTCGCGCTCGCTCGAAGCTCCGCCTCGCTATAAACGTAACACGGCGTGCCAACCTTACTATGGATCTGCTCCGCAAGTTCGCGGGTGATGAAATTCTCTGCGCTCATTAATCTAAAAAATCAAAAATACAATACGGCGCCCCTAGAGACGCGCTTCGAAATCAAGGCAACCAAGGATACTTGGAAAAGTCCGGTTTTCGCTTTTCAAGGAAAGAGCGTTTTCCTTCCGTGCCTTCCTCCGTCATGTAGTACAAATAAGTCGCATTCCCGGCCAGCTCTTGAATTCCCGCCTGGCCGTCGAGATCCGCGTTAAACGCCGACTTCAAGCAACGAATCGCGGTCGGACTGTGCTGCAGTACTTCCTGGGCCCACTTGACCCCTTCAGCTTCCAATCCCTCAACAGGCACGACCGTATTCACAAGCCCCATGTCCAGCGCTTCCTTGGCGTTGTACTGACGGCATGTATACCAAATTTCGCGAGCCTTCTTCTGCCCAACCATGCGAGCCAGGAAACTCGCCCCAAAACCACCGTCGAAACTCCCGACACGCGGACCGGTCTGGCCGAAAATCGCGTTGTCCGCAGCGATCGTCATGTCGCAAATCACGTGCAGCACATGGCCGCCGCCAATCGCGTAGCCCGCGACCAAAGAGATCACGACCTTCGGAATGGAGCGAATCATCTTCTGCAAGTCCAAGACGTTGAGACGGGGCACGCCATCATCTCCCACGTAGCCGGCATGACCGCGAACACTCTGGTCTCCACCTGAACAAAAAGCGTACTTGCCATCCGTGTGCGGACCGGCTCCCGTCAATAGAATCACGCCGATCGACTGGTCTTCGCGAGCGTCGCAAAACGCGTGAAACATCTCGCTCACCGTCTGAGGACGGAACGCGTTTCGCTTTTCAGGCCGATTAATCGTAATCTTAGCGATACCGTTCCACTTATGGTAGAGGATATCGTGGTACTCGTTTACGGCTTGCCATTCTGCTTGAGACATAAGGGCGGGATTCTGGGATTGCAGGAGAAGCCTGCAAGCACGAAGCGTCGCCTGCTTCTTTCTACAAATACGACTGAAAATCTGCAGGAGGCTTAGCCTCTAGAACAAGTTCACTGCCGGTAAGCGGATGATCGAACTTTAGATAGCAACTGTGCAGCATCACCCGCTCTGGCTGTTTGGGCAAATTGGGAAGCGGTCGGTAGCCATAAACCGCATCGCCCAAAATGATGTGCCGAATGCTTTTCAGATGCACGCGGATCTGGTGCGTCCGTCCGGTGTGAATCCGACAACGCAAGTGGCAATAGCCAGCGTCGTACGCCTTCACGAGCGTCCAGTCCGTCTTCGCCTCGCGAGCCCGACCTCTTCCCTCGAAGCCGACACGCATCTTATGCCGCTGGGTGGGATGGCGCTCGATCGGGCGCTCAACCGTGCCGCTCATCAACTCAGGAATCCCGCAGCACAAAGCGCTGTATTCCTTCACCAAAGACCGCGACTGAAAAAGTTCGCTCAAAGCGCGATGCGCCACATCCGTTTTGGCCGCCATGATGAGCCCCGAGGTCTCGCGGTCGAGTCGGTGCACGATTCCAGGACGCTCCACACCGCCGATCCCGCTAAGCTGCCCCTGACAATGATGCAAAAGCCCGTGGGCCAATGTCGGCTCGTCCGGCCCGGCCCCCGGATGCACCACCAGCCCGGCTGGCTTGTTTACCACGACCATATGCTCGTCCTCGAAAATCACCTCGAGATCCATATCGATAGGCGACATGTCAAGCTTCTGCACAGTCGGCATGGCGAAGGTCACAATCTCCCCTTCCGACACCTTTTGCTTCTTCGCTATCGGCGCTCCATCGAGCGTGACGAGGTCGGAGTCGAAGGCTCGCTGAAAATCAGAGCGACTATGATCCGGAAACGCCTCAGAAAGGAGCTTATCGATTCGCGCCTTATAAACGCCTTCTGGGACTTCCCAACTTACAGGTTCACTCATTGGGCAAGGGCCGCATCGATCTGCGAAATGTATTCGCGTTTTAATGACGCGTCGAGTTGAGAATGCTCAAACCCGTTTTTTGCGAATTGCCCAAGCTCAGCTTTGCTAAAGCCGAGTCGCTCAGCGAGAGCTCGGTATTCGTCCAATATATCATTCGCGAAACAAAGCGGATCGTCCGTATTGATCGTACAAGTCACTCCTGCATCAACGAGCTCGCGAAGCGAATGATCCTCTAGCGTCGGAAACACCTGTAGCTTCTCATTGCTCAACGGGCAGACGTCAAGCACCGCTCCCTCGTCCGCCAAACGCTTTACCAAAGCCTTATCCTCGACAGAGCGAACCCCATGCTGAATCCGACGAGAGCCGAGCTGGTCGAGAGCCTCATAGATCTTATCTGGCCCGCCGAACTCCCCCGCATGGCACTTTACAATTTTACCCGCATCACGACACCGCTTCCAGATCGGAGGCGTCCAATCTTCAAGGGCAAGCCACTCCTGACCATGCAAATCGATCCCGTCGAGATTCTCCCATTGATGGAGATTATCGAGAATCGGCCGCATTACCTCAGTGTAGCCATTTCGGACCATGCCACCAATCACTCGTACTTCGAGCCCTTCAGGCGCCGCCGACTTGATCGCGGAAATAATCTCCGGACCATCGACTCCGATAAACTCGATCATGTGCAAGTGAAAGCTCGTCTCCACGTATTTGATATTCAACGACACCATCTTCTCAAACATTCGCTTACAGGCGAGATGGTAGCGGTCCGCGGAATCAAACCAACAAACAGCATGGTCAATTAACAGCGTCTCGAAATCGACAAAACCGGGATAACGGTAGTCGGATTTGCGGAAAAACGGATCCGCCGGAAAACGCGCGCCATCCATCTCCACAAGCAGCTCGTAGGGCAAGGCTCCCTCTACATGCAAGTGCGTCTCCGTCTTTGGAATACCACGGATAAAGTCTTCTAGCTCGGCAGAATTTTTGCTCATACTATCGGCCGATCAAATTACTTGGATTCAGCGACTCCAGGGACTCGACCACGAACAATCCGTCTTTGCGGATCAAGACATCGTCGAACCAAATTTCGCCGCCTCCATACTCAGGTCGCTGGATACAAACCATATCCCAGTGGATCTGAGACTTGTTCCCGTTGTTCGCATCGGCATAGGCCTGCCCCGGCGTGAAATGGAAGGAACCGGCAATCTTCTCGTCGAAGAGAATATCGCGCATCGGCTCCTTGATATGCGGATTGAAACCGATCGCGAATTCGCCGATGCGACGAGCACCTTCGTCGGAATCGAGAATCTCGTTGAGTCGAGCCGTGTTGTTGGCAGTCGCTTCGACAATACGGCCCTTCTTGAACTCGAGACGTATGTCGTCAAAGGATACACCTTGATATACCGTTGGCGCATTGTACTGCAGCACACCTTCTACGCTATCAATCACCGGACAGGAGAAGACCTCTCCATCGGGAATATTGAAGGTTCCCACGCAAGCCACAGCTCCAATGTTCTTAATCGAAAACTTAATATCAGTTCCGGCCCCCTTAATGTGAACCTTATCAGTCTGGCGCATCAGCGCAGCCAAAGCGTCGCTGCCAGCCTTCATGCGCGAGTAATCCTGATTACAAACCTTGAAGAAAAAGTCCTCGAACGCCTCGGTGCTCATCATCGCCTGCTGAGCCATTGCAGATGTCGGCCAGCGAAGAACGCACCACTTGGTCTTGTTCACGCGCCAGTCGAGCACCGGCTTCATCACTTGCGACACGAGCTGCGCCTGTTCGCCCGGCACGTCTGATGCCTCAAAAATGTTGTTCGAGCCACGGAGCGCAATGTACGCATCCATATTCTTCATACGCTGGAGCTCAATCGCGCTTTGAATGCGGAGCGACTCCTCGGTAGTTTCAAGCGAAAGCTCGCGATTCACTCGGGCGTGGTTGAGATTCACATACGGAATCGCTCCAATCTCGCGGGCTGACCGAATCAATTCGACGATGATTTCATCCGGCACGTCAAACGCGTCGATAAGAACGCGCTCCCCTTCCTTCAGGTTGGTGGAGTACCGCGTCAAATTTTTAGCCAATTGAGAAAGGCGTGGATCGATCATGCCTCCTCTACGAATGCATTTCCCCGCAGGTTGCAATGCTTTAGCTCAATTTGGGTGCAGCTAGACAGTTAGTTTACGCTCAACTTTTTCCGTAAAGCAAATTCGAGAAACCGCCTCTTCGAAGTCGTCCGCCCCCCGCATGATGTCGATTTCAAGACGCAGGTAATACAAGGGGATCGAAAACGAGATCGTATCCGGAATGCGAACCGCGTCCTTCTCAGTCGTCACAATGAAATCTAGACCGGCCGCCTTCGCCTCGTCCACGATCTCGTGCAACTCGTTCGCGTCAAACCGGTGGTGGTCCATGAAACGACGCGTGTAGAGCAGATTCGCCCCGTAGTTGCGCAAAAAGCCTTCGAAACTCTGCGGCACCGCAATTCCGCTAAATGCCCCAATGCGTCGATTCTTCAGTTGAGAAAGCTCCTTCCGCTCGGTCCCGTTGACCTCCTGCAAATATTGCGGCTTGTGGGCGCACTCGATGATGTCGACGCCTGGATTGTGCTTTTCGATCAATGCCTCTAGCTCGGGATCGGGCCGACCGTCCGACTTGGTTAGAAACACATAGGAAGCCCGCTTCAGGTGCCGGACCGGCTCGCGTAAGATGCCTCGTGGCAGCAACTTCCGGTTTCCAAACGGATTGCTTTTGTCCACCAGCAACAAATTCAGTCGCCCCTTGAGCGGCAAGTACTGCATCCCATCGTCCAGAATAAGCGTATCGCAGCCGAACTCGCGAATCGCGTAGGTCCCGCTCTTCACGCGGTCCTTGTCGACCAGCACCACCACTCCAGGCAGATTCTTCGCCAGCATAAACGGCTCGTCGCCCGCGAGATCCGAATCCAGCAAGACACGGTTCCCGTCGCTCACGATTTTAGGCGCCGGCGGCTCGCCTCCAGTCACATAGGTGCGCCACATGCGCTCGCGAAAGGTCTCCTTCTTCACCGCCTTGCTCTTGTAGCCACGGCTCAGAATCGCAACCTTACGACCGCGATTGTGCAGCGATCTTGCGAACTTCTCCACAACCGGCGTCTTGCCCGTGCCACCCACCGTCAGATTTCCCACCACGACCACCAGGCAACCCAAAGGCTGATCCTTCAGGATTCGATTCCGGTAGAGGAAAAAACGCAGCCAAACCAGACCTCCGAAAACAAAGGAAAGCACCCGAAGAAAGATCTTGAACGCAACCGCCCGCTTGCCGCGCCGACGGTCGTTGACCACTTCGACCGCGAACTCTTCCAGCTGATTGAGCAATCGCTTGGTGTTGCTACTGCTCATTTTCTAGTGATGAAATCCATGTGGTTGGCGGTAACCGAAAGACATAAAAATCAGATACTTAGAGCCCCCCTCGCTCGCAGCCAAGATCATTCGCCAGCAATCCTCCATCATCTCGCTCACTCCCAGCCTTCACCTTCGCCTCGCCAAAATTGTACTTGCAAGCCCGTGAATTTGTCCCCATCGACCCGAAACCAGCGAGCCGCCCGCCATCCATAAGGTTACCTAGTGCTGAGTTCAGGTGTCATCCCGACCAAATCCCGGCAACCGAAACTGACGAGCCGCCCGCCCCTTCACCGTACAGCCGAGACCGGCACCCAACTTTTCATCACGCATTCTATATAATGAAGTCACTTGTCATCGCGGAAAAACCGAGCGTAGCTCGCGACCTTTGCAAAGCAGTCGGCGGAAAATTCGCCAAGCACGACGAGTATTTCGAGAGCGACGAATACGTGATCACCTCCGCCGTCGGACACATCGTAGAGCTCTGCATGCCGGAAGACTACGACAAGCGCGACGCGTTCTGGCGCCTCGCCAACCTCCCCATCATCCCGGACACCTTTAAGCTCAAGCCGATCGAGAAGACCGAAGCGAAGTTCAAGTCGATCAAGAAGCTGATGAAGCGGAAAGACATCGACACCGTCGTCAACGCTTGTGACGCGGGCCGCGAAGGTGAGCTCATTTTCTCCTACATCTACAAGCTTTCCAAGTCGAAGCTGCCCGTCAAACGCCTGTGGATGCTCTCCATGACTCCCGCCTCCATTCGAAAGGCTTTCTCGGAGCTGCGTGACGGAGAGGACATGAAGCACCTCGCCGACGCTGCCCAATCCCGCTCCGAAGCAGACTGGCTCATCGGCATCAATTGCACCCGCGGCGTCACCAAGCGCCTCTACGGATCTCGCGCCGGAAACGTTGCCGGCGTCGGCCGCGTGCAAACCCCCACCCTCGCAATCGTGGTGGAGCGAGAAAAGCTGATCGCCGCCTTCGAGCCACGAAACTACTGGAAGATCGTATCCGACTTCAGCGTGACAAACGGTTCCTACCAAGGCACCTACCAGAAACCCAATTTCAAAAAGGGCGACGACGAACACGATCGCATCGACCGCATCTGGAGCGAGGAAGAAGCCCAGCAGATCGCCTCCGCCCTCCAGGGAAATCCCCTCGCCGATGTCAGCGAAGAAAAGAAGAAATCCCGCCAGGCATCCCAAAGACTCTACGATTTGACCACGCTCCAGCGCGAGGCCAACAACCGCTTCGGCTTCTCCGCGCGCCGCACCCTCCAGATCGCCCAGTCGCTTTACGAAAAGCACAAGATGATCACCTATCCGCGTACCGACTCCCGAGCGCTGCCCGAGGACTATCCGGATACCGTTCGCGCCACGCTGGAAAAACTCGAAGAAACCCTCGGCGAAGTCGCCACGCGGCCCATAAAGAATAACTGGGTCAATCCCGCCGACAAGCGCGTCTTCAACAACAAGCAAATCTCGGATCACTTCGCGATCATTCCCACAGCCGACTCCTCGAAGAAACTAAACGAAGACGAAGCGAAAATCTACGATATGATCGCTCGCCGCCTGGTCGCGATCTTCTACCCAAGCGCCGAATTCGCGATCACAACCCGCGTCAGCGAAGTTGCCGGACACAATTTCAAAACAGAGGGCAAGGTCCTCGTCTCCCCAGGTTGGCTCGAGGTCTACGGTAAAAGCGTCACCGTAGCTGGCGTGGACGACACGCTCCCTGCCCTTTCCGACCAGGATGGCGATCCAGCAAAAGCCCAGCTCGACAGCTTCGAAACCCTCGCCGAGGAAACCAAGCCGCCTCCTCGCTACACGGAAGCGACCCTTCTCTCCGCAATGGAAGGCGCCGGAAAACTCGTCGACGACGACGAACTCGCCGACGCCATGAAGGAAGGCGGCCTCGGAACTCCAGCCACTCGAGCCCAGATCATCGAGCGACTCATTGCCGAGCGCTACATTGAGCGCGACCGCCGCGCCCTCGTCCCCACGCCAAAAGCCGAAACGCTGCTCGACTTTCTCTCCTGCATCAAAGCCGAAGCGCTCACCAAGCCCGAGCTCACTGGAGAGTGGGAATATAAGCTGCACAAGATCGAGGATGGCGAGCTCGAGCGCGAGGTCTTTGTCAAAGAGATCGTCGACATGACCAAAGACATCGTCGAGCACATCAAAACCTTCCAGGAAAACGACGACGACCTACTCCCCACCGACCTCGTTTCCCCAATCGACAAGCAACCGCTTTTCGAATCCATGCGCGCCTATCGCACCAAGGGCGACGACAAGGAAACCGCCTTCGCCATCTATAAGATCATCGGCAACCGGAAAATGGATATCGAAGAACTTCGAGAACTCCTGGAAAAGGGCCGAGTCGGACCAATTGATAATTTCCGCTCCAAATCCGGAAAGCCATACAGCGCCAATCTCTTCCTCGATCCCGAAACGCGACGCGTGAAATTCGATTTCGGCAACGGCGATGGCGAAGGCTCAAACGGAAGCGTCGACTTCTCCACCATGACGCCAGCAGCCAAATGCCCGCGCACCGGAGGAGACGTATTCGAAACGCCAGCCGCCTACGTCGTTCGCGTAATGGATGGCGACAAGGAAACTACGCCCATCCGCGTCAGCCGGAAAATCCTCGATCGCGAAATCCCGATGGAGCAAATGATGAAGCTCCTCAAAACAGGAAAAACCGACCTGCTCGACAAATTCTGGTCCAAACGCACCAAGCGTCCATTCGACGCCTACCTCGTCCTGCAAAACAGCGGTCAGACAAAATTCGAATTCCCCCCTCGCGCCGCGAAAAAGGGAGCTAAAAAGGCGGCGAAAAAAGCCACAAAAAAAGCGGCCAAGAAAGCCGCGAAAAAGGTCGCCAAATCTGACTAAGCCCGCGCAAGCGTAGCCTGCTACGACACGATCATCGGGTCGATCGCGCTCGTCAAAAAGGTGAAAACCGACAATGCCGTCGTAGCGAAAGCGTATTTCCAGTCCTGGGAACGCTTCACGACGAGGTAAGCGATCGCCGCGCCCAAAAGTCCATTTGCAAGAAACTGAGAGCTAGCCAGCATCGCGATCAGCCCATACCCGAAATCAGACTCGGCCATTGCGTAAAAGCACGAGGCCACGGCTTTCAGCATACCAAACACAATTGCAGGGAGGACGATCTTTCGGCTCTGGTAGGCCATGACCGCGAGGATGATCAAAAAAAGAAGGCTTAGCAGCATGATATAGCTCGGTTTGAGGGGAAGCGTCCCCGTATCTGCTCATCGGACCCTCGCCAACAAACATAAGAATTTCCGCCGAATTCGTACCTATTTTCACGTGAAAACTCGCTCATCCAGAGGGAAATTCGAAAAAAAAGCGAACCACCCCCTGAGGTGATTCGCCCTTCAAAATCTAAATACGCTCGCTCCGACTACTTTTTGCCGATCGCGTAAACCTCAAAACCTATTTCGCGAAGCTTGGCGTGATCGAGAATATTGCGACCATCGAAGACAAAGGCGGGCTTGAGCATACCGTCATAAATTCTCTTGAAATCGAGGTCCTTGAACGAATCCCACTCTGTCATGACCGCCAAACCGTGCGCCCCCTTGGCCGCCACATAAGGATCGGGACAAATTTCAATCTGCGAATTCGGCTTACCTTCCGCATCCGTTTCAGACTCCTTCAAGTCCTTGAAAATCTGCTGAGTCGAAACCTTCGGATCGTGAATCGCCAGAACTGCCTGTTCGTCGAGCAAATCGCGGCCGACATACATGGCAGCAGTCTCACGCGTATCATTCGTGTCCTTCTTGAATGCGAAGCCAAACATGGCGATCCGCTTCCCGTTCACCGTGTTAAACAGCGTCGAAACGATCTTCTGGGAGAAACGGCTCTTCTGCCAATCGTTCATAATAATAACTTGCTCCCAGTAGTCTGCCACTTCCGGCAAACCAAAATGACCGCATAGATAGACGAGATTCAAAATATCCTTCTGGAAACACGATCCGCCAAAACCCACGGACGCCTTGAGAAACTTCGGTCCAATACGCGAATCCTTGCCAATCGCAAAGGCAACCTGGTCGACATTCGCCTCAGTCCGCTCGCACAGAGCGGATATCGAATTGATGCTGGAAATGCGCTGCGCGAGGAACGCGTTCGCCACTAGCTTAGACAATTCAGACGACCATAGATTCGTCGTGATGATACGCTCCGGCTGTATCCACTTGGCGTATACGCTGACCAATGTCGCGATCGCTTCGCGGCCCGCTTCCGAATCCTCATCGCCACCGATGAGCACACGGTCCGGATTCCGCAAATCCTCGACCGCCGTACCTTCCGCGAGAAACTCGGGATTAGAAAGCACTTGAAACTCGATACCTGGGCGAGAGTTCGCCTCCAAAACAGTCTTCAAACCCTGCGCGGTGCGAACCGGCAAAGTCGACTTTTCGACAATGATCTTCGGACCCTCGGATACTTCCGCAATGTCGCGAGCGCAAAGCTCGATGTACTTGAGGTCCGCCGCCTTGCCCGCGCCAGCTCCATACGTCTTGGTCGGAGTTCCCACGCTCACGAAGACGATGTCGGCTTCCTTGATCGCCTTCATCTTGTCTGTAGTGAAAAAGAGGTTACGTCCGCGAGCGACCTTTACCACTTCATCCAAGCCCGGCTCGAATACAGGAAGGTCATCCGAATTCCACGCGTTGATACGCGTTTCGTTAATATCAGCTACCGTGACCGTAATATCCGGACACTGGTAGGCGATCATAGCCATCGTTGGGCCACCTACGTAACCAGCTCCTAAGCAACAAATTTTCATGGTTTTCTAGAGTTGTATAATCAGCACAAGTTGAAAGTTGACGATCGATTTTAGGCAAAGACTTTCGAGGGAAACCGCTATTTTTGCCGCATAAACCAAGCCTAGATCGTCACCACTTCAGCAAAATTTAACGAAAACACTCGATAGTTCCATTTGAAAAGTATGCTGCTCAAAGAGATAACCATAATTTCAAACGTCGAACCAAAAGGCTTTCTCACTTATACTTAAATGATCCAACCCTCCGAACTCGCCCAACAAATTAGCCACAGTGCTGAGGTTATCGGCTATTCCATTTCCGAGCTAAGCGGAGACGCAACCTTGCCTATTCTCGCCCTTCGAAAGGAAGCCAACCCCTCCTCGGCAAGCCCTTTCCGCCTCTACCTTTCCGCGGGCATCCACGGCGACGAGCCAGCAGGTCCCCTCGCCCTCCTCCAACTCCTCTCCGACGCTTCGCTGCCCAGCGACATCGATATCGTGATCTGCCCGCTCATCAATCCGAGCGGTTTCATCGCCAAAACACGCGAGAACAACAAGGGACACGACCTAAACCGCGACTTTCGTCATCCAAAAAATCCCGAAACCACCGCCGTCCAACAGTTCCTTTCCAACCAAGCCCCTTTCGATTTGAGCATCTGCCTGCACGAAGATTGGGAGAGCCACGGCTTCTATCTCTACTCCCTCGCCCCAGATGCAGACCAATCCGTTCCGCGAAAAATTCTCGAAGCAGTCAGTATCGTCGGTCCCATCGACCTCTCTACGGAAATCGACGGCAGCCCCGCAGAAAGCGGCCTAATTCAGCGCCAAGTCGACCAGGAGATCAAGGAACGCGAAGATTGGCCCGAGGCCTTTTACTTGTATTCAAAATCGCCTCACGCCCACTTCACCACCGAATCGCCGAGCTCCACACCCATCGAACAACGCATAAAAATGCAAACCGTCGCCGTTCTCCAGGCCATCGACCTGGTTCGGTCAAAACGAGAGCAAGCCCCGACCTAGGATTCTGAATAATCCTCCCCGAACAAACGTCTAACCTCGCAAACACCGAGAGCTCCCAACAATACTTGCCGCCGAGAAACGCAAACTAGGTGATTCCAGACGACCAGACAGACACCCTCGTCTTCCAAGCAAAGGAAGGCAGCCAGACCGCCTTCAACCAACTCGTCACCCTGCACTATGACAAGGTTTACGGCCAGGCCCTCCGCATGACCCGCTCAGAAGAGGACGCCAAGGACGTCGCACAGCTGGCTTGGATCAAAGTCTGGAAGAAGCTCTCGAGTTTCCGCGGCGATTCCGCCTTCACCTCCTGGGTCTACCGCATCACCACATTCACCGCTCTCGATCTCATCCGAAAACGAAACAGCAGCCGCGAAACAGCCACCGAAGCCGAATACCTCGAAAACGCAGCCAATGCAGACGCATCTCCCATTGCCTCGCCCGACCAAATCACTAATCTCGAACGAAAAGAACTCCAGAGTCGCATCGACGACGCCATGACAAAACTCCCCGAAAAGCTCCGAACCGCTCTCCAGCTCCGCGAAATAGAAGGCCTCTCCTACGAAGAGATCGCCCAACAGCTCCAGTGCAAAACCGGCACCGTCATGTCCCGCCTTTTCAACGCGAGAAAATCCATTCAGAAACACTTAGCCGACCTATTCTCATGAAATACTTTCGATTTCCCAACATCATCGCCTGCTCCCTCCTCGCGATCGCGTTTTTTGCAGCAGCCACCCCAGCGACCGCCGCGGACTCCGTCAGAATCAAAGCGACCCTCATTCTCGGCACCAATGACGGCGGCGGAGTCGACGGCTCGCTCCGACAATACGAGAAAAACCTCAAACGCGTCCTCCCCTTCGACACCTTCAAAAGCCAAGGATCAGGCAGCGCCAACGTCTCCCTGCCCGGTTCGTCCCGCATCGGCATCGGCGGAGGCCAAACCGTCAACGTCGACGTACAATCCACTGGCGACAGCAAATACCGCATCGCCGCCCGCTGGTCAAAAGGCGGCCAAACCTACATCAACACCACCGTGGTCGCCTCGAAGAATCGTCCTACCGTACTCGTCGGCCCGTCTTCCGGCGGAGGAAAGCTCATCCTCCTCCTTGTAGCCAATTAACAACTACCGCTTCGCCTTTTTGCCGTGGTCAGCTCGTATGAAAAGCCACGCCCCAAAACTCTGATACGCGAGATTCGGTATCCAAAAAAGCAATTCAGGCCTCAGGTCCGGCCTGCCTTCAAGCCACTCGATAGAAATCATCGCCAAGTAGTACAAAAGCCCCATCCCCACTCCGATACCTAGATTCGCCGAGGTCTCTTTGCGCGATGTCTTCAGCCCCAGCGGAATCGCAATGCACGCGAACGACAGCACCGCAAAGCCCATCGCGAAGTTTTTGTGAAACACCATCTTCGCTTTGAGGAGATTATCCAAAGCCTCCTCGCGAACCGCTCCCGTAGCCGTCGCAGCGATGCCCTCGTACTTCCGGATCTCCCCTTGAAGTTCGTCAAACGTCATCCACGTCAATTTCCGAGCCAAGGTTTCCTTGCCCAAAATCTTCTCCAGCGAAAACGAAAACGGAAACTTCGCCGCCGAAGCCGGGTAGAAGTTCCGCGTCCTGAAATTCTCAGGATCCTCCGCGTCACGATACTCGATCGTCACGCCCTCCGCATCCAGCTGCAACTCCGCGCTATTCTCCAAAAACGCGAACCTCCCCTTCTCCGCCCGAGCAAAAGTCGTCACCTGACTCTCGCTGTTCAGCTTCCAGATCCAAACATCGTACAGCATCTCGGCTTCCTTCTTGCCGACGTAAATCACCGATCCGGTAAAATCCTTCACGAAAGTCTTCTCCACGATGAAGCCCAGCGGATTCGTCTGGATCGTATTCTTCAGCTCCTGACGGTACTCCGTCTTCGCCAGAGGACCATAGTAGAAATTAACCACGAGCGACGCCGTCGTACCCAGTATCGCCAAAAGGAATACAGAACTCGACAGCCGGATCACGCTCACTCCCGCCGCACGCAAGGATGTGATTTCATTTTCCGCCGAAAGCCGTCCCATCGTCAGCAAAGCTCCCGTGATAAACCCCATCGGCAAGGCGTAGACGAAAACAAAGGGAAACAACAACTTCGTCAGCCGAAAGAACGCTCCTACCGTAAGCTGCCCTTCCGCGAGCAGATTGAGCATATCCTTTACCAAACTCATCGTCAGAATCAGAAACGCGAACATCGCCACCGAAGCCATACAGGAGACGAAAACGTTTTTGAGGATGTAGCGATGGATCAAAGTCACGCCCGCCTACACTTATTGCCCAACTCCCATCCGCAAGCCGAAACCTCAACTCGCCCATCCTTCTTGCCACAGGCCCACCCAAGCCTACAGTCCCTCGCCACCACTCATGAAGTACCTTCCGGAAAAGCCTCCCATCTACGGCGAAACGCTCGAATCCCTCCAAGCCCGATTCGCGGAGCTCGGCGAACCCAAATTCCGCGCCAAGCAAGTCCTCGAGTGGCTCTACAAAAAGCGGGCCGAAACCTGGGACGCCATGACCAACCTCCCCAAGCCGCTCCGCGAGAAACTCGCCGCAGCCTTCGAGATCGCCCCCTCCAAACGTGTCCTCGCCAAGGAATCCTCCGACGAAACCGAAAAGCTCCTCCTCCAAATGGGCGACAACTCCATGATCGAGACCGTCGTCATCCGCGCCCCGCAAATCGGCGTCGGACAGGAAAACTCCCGCAAGACCATCTGCATCTCCACCCAAGTCGGCTGCGCCTACGGCTGCAAATTCTGCGCCTCCGGACTCCTCGGCTGGAAGCGCGACCTCTCCGTCGGAGAAATCGTCTCCCAGCTCATCCACGTCTGCCACATGGAAGACGCCACCACCGAACGCGCCTCCGAAGAAATCGCCTCCTTCGACAACATCGTCGTCATGGGCATGGGCGAGCCCATGGCCAACTACAAAAACCTCCTCCCCGCCCTCCGCATCCTCAACGCCGACTGGGGACTCAACTTCGGCGCCCGTCGCATCACCATCTCCACCTCCGGAGTCGTCCCCCGCATCCTCGAGCTCGCCGACGAACGCGAACAATTCCGCCTCGCCGTCTCCCTCCACGGCGCCACCAACGAAGTCCGCGACCAAATCATGCCGGTCAACCGCAAGTACCCGCTCGAGAAACTCCTCCCCGCCATCCAAAAATACGCCCAGACCAAGGGCCGCATGATCACCCTCGAATTCATCCTCATCGAAGAGATCAACGACACCCTCGAACAAGCCGACGCCCTCACAAAAATAGCCCTCGACCTCAAAGCCCACGTCAACCTCATCCCCTACAACACCGTCGACGGCCTCGACTGGAAGCGCCCCTCCATCACCCGCCAAGACGTTTTCTACAACCGCCTCAAAAACCGCGGCGTCTCCGCAACCATCCGACGCGAAAAAGGCCACGACATCGCCGCCGCCTGCGGCCAGCTCAAACTCAAGACCGAAACCGACCTCGCCAGCTAGCCCAAGCCACCGAGCCCAAACCTTCCCCCCAAAAAACGAGCTCACGCCACCACCGCTGGAACGCGAAACGCGCAACCTTACAAGTTTCGCGCCCCAAGCGCCCAGTCGCCCGAATCCCGAGGCGGAGGCTGCATTGACAACTTGCCCTTTCGCCCAAGCTTGTTCCACTCTCTCGCCTCGCAGACATGAAGATCGGACTCGCCCAAATAAACACCACCGTAGGAGACCTCGCCGGCAACCAAGCCCTCATCCTCGAGGCTTACCAATCCCTCGCCGCGCAAGGCGCCGAACTCGTAGTATTTCCAGAACTCGCCGTCTGCGGCTACCCGCCGCGTGACCTCCTCTTCAAGCGCCGCTTCGTGCCGGACCAGCTAGAAAGCCTCCAGCAAATTGCCGCCCAGGTCGGATCCATCCCCGCAGTCATCGGCTTCGTCGACCCAAATCCATCCAAATCCGGACGCGACTTCTATAACGCCGCCGCTTTCTGCCAAAACGGAGAAATTCAGCAGATCGGCCGCAAAACCCTTCTTCCCACTTACGACGTTTTCGACGAGGACCGCTACTTCGAGCCCGCCAAACTTCCGCTCGTCTTCGAATGGGATGGCAAAAAGGTCGGCGTCACCATCTGCGAAGACATTTGGGGAAATACCGACATCTCCCGAGCCCGCTACCCACACGCCCCCGTCGAATACCTAAAGCAACAAAACCTCGACCTCCACCTAAACCTGTCCGCCAGCCCCTGGCACTGGGGAGGAAAAGGCGAACAACGCGAAGGCCTCGTCTCCAGCGCTTCTAAAACCTGCAACTGCCCGACCATCTACGTCAACGCCATCGGAGGAAACGACGAGCTCATCTTCGATGGTCGAAGCATGGTATCCAATTCCTCAGGACAAATCATCGCCGGCCTCGCCGCATTCTCCGCTGATCTAGCCGTCGTCGACCTCGATAGCGCAAGCGAGGCCATCGCTCCCTCTTTCCGCCAAAACCTCATGGCCAACATCGAGGACGCCCTCGTCCTCGGCCTGCGCGACTACGTGCACAAAAGCGGCTTCAAAAAAGCCCTCATCGGACTCTCTGGCGGCATCGATTCCGCCGTCGTCGCCGCCCTAGCCGCTAAAGCCCTCGGCCCGGAAAACGTCACCGGCGTCAGCCTCCCGTCAGCCATCTCTAGCGACCACTCCAAAAGCGACGCTCAAGACCTCGCCAAATTCCTCGGCATCCCCTTTCACACCATCGCCATCGCCGACATCGTCTCCGCCGCCGAAGGCACCCTCTCTCCGCTCACTGCCGGCTACGGACGCGACGTCACCGAGGAAAACATCCAGGCACGCGCCCGAGGCCTCCTCCTAATGGCCCTTTCCAACAAGCTCGGCACCCTCCTGCTTACAACAGGAAACAAATCCGAGCTCGCCGTCGGCTACTGCACGCTCTACGGCGACATGTGCGGCGGCCTAGCCGTCATCAGCGACCTGCCAAAAACCAAGGTGTTCGAACTCGCCCGTTACATGAACCGAGAGAAACCGACCATCCCAGTCAACACCATCGAGAAGCCGCCCAGCGCCGAACTTCGGCCCGACCAGAAGGACGAAGACAGCCTCCCCCCCTACGACATTCTAGACGGCATCCTCGAAGGCTACGTCGAACGCGGCCTCTCCTCCAAAGACCTCATCGAACAAGGCTACGATTCTGCCGTAGTTAAGGACATGATACGCAAAGTCGATCTCAACGAATATAAACGCAAACAAGCCGCCCCAGGCCTAAAACTCACCCCGCTCGCCTTCGGCGTCGGCCGCCGTATCCCCATCGTCCAACGCTACGTCTCCTAGCTTCATCCCTCATCATTCACACTTTAAAAATGTCTATCTCCTCCGATCTCTTTACTCGCGCCCAAACCCTCATCCCCGGCGGCGTCAACTCCCCCGTCCGCGCCTTCCGCTCCGTCGGAGGAACTCCCTTCTTCACCAAGAACGCCCAAGGCGCCACGCTCACCACCGCCGACGATCAAGAACTTATCGATTTCGTCTGCACCTGGGGTCCAGCCATCCACGGCCACAACAATCCGCTTATCCGCGAAGCAATCTCCGACGCCCTCTTCAAAGGCACCAGCTTCGGCACCCCGAATCCCTACGAAGTCGAAATGGCAGAGCTCATCGTAGACCTCGTCCCATCCGTCGAAAAAGTGCGTATGGTAAATTCGGGTACGGAAGCCACCATGACCGCCATCCGACTCGCCAGAGGCTACACCCAGCGAAACAAGATCATCAAGTTTGCCGGATGCTACCACGGGCACGTCGACAGTCTGCTCATCGCCGCCGGCTCCGGAGCCCTCACCCTCGGCAAACCCGACTCCGCCGGCATACCTGAAAGCCTCGCCAACGAAACCATCGTCCTCCCCTTCAACGATCTCGCGAAAGTCGAGCAAGCCCTAGACCTCTACATAGACCAAATCGCCTGCATCATCCTCGAGCCATTCCCCGCAAACGTCGGACTCATCTTTCCAAACGAAGGCTACCTGCAAGGACTACGCGACCTCTGTACCAAACACGGAGCCGTTCTCATCTTCGACGAAGTCATGACCGGCTTCCGCGTATCCGCCGGAGGCGTACAAGAGCGTGTTAACATCACTCCCGACCTCACCGCCCTCGGCAAGATCATCGGCGGCGGACTCCCCGTCGGAGCCCTGGGCGGAAAGGCTGAGATCATGGACCATCTAGCTCCGCTCGGACCCGTCTACCAAGCCGGCACTCTCAGCGGAAATCCACTCGCCATGGCTGCCGGAATCGCCGCCCTCAAACTTCTCCAAAGCGGCGACGTCTACACGCGCCTCAACCGCATGGGCGAACAAATAGCGAACGCCATCGCCGCCACGGCGAAAGAGCTGGGCATGCCCCTTCAAGTCCCCCAAGTCGGCTCCATGTTCTGCGTCTACTTTAGCGAAACTCCCGTCAATACTCTAGACGACGCTATCGCCACGGACACCGATCGCTTCAACAAGTACTTCCATCGTTGCCTAGAGAAAGGCGTCTACCTTCCACCGTCCAAGTACGAGGCTAACTTCATCTCCACCGCCCACGAACAAGGCGCCATCGACCAAGCCTGCGATATCCTCACCGATACGCTACGCGAGCTTTAGTCGACACCATACGTATTCTAAAGTTCGATACACCTTCCCCACAAGGCAACAAAAGCAAGTACAAGAGAATCAATGTAAATTGCGTCTCGTTCCCGACCTCCAACCTCGACTCTAGACACGCGAACCATTCCACGAAAAAAACACACGTATATCCGCTAGATCCAGGATCAAGTGCGACTAATTCCCCCCTCGGGCAACAACAAGTTCGCAACAGAACTCCCGAAACACGGCATCCTAAAAAGTTGTGGGGGATCCGAACGCGAATCCAAATAATGAAGACCGCGCTGCCCGTCAAAATCGCAGCAAACTCCAGCCACGCCTAAGGGACCGAAGCTAAAGCTCGCCGCTACAATTCAATCTTCATCTTCTTCCTGTTCCTCGCGCTCGGCCTTCCGGCGCAGCAGCATGCCCGCCACCACAAGCGAAATTTCGTAAAGCACGATCATCGGCAAAGCCATCATGATTTGGGTGATCGGATCCGGAGGAGTCAGCACTGCCGCAGCTACGAAAAAGAGGACGATCAACAAGCGCCGAAGCGAGCGCAGCTTCTCCAAAGAAACAATATCAAGATAAACCAGCACCACTGCGATCAGAGGAAACTGGAACGACACCCCCATTCCCAAAACAATCCAAGTGATAAACCCGAAGTAGCTGTCAGGCGACCAGATGATCTGAAAGCCCATCATCCGGTTAAACTGCATCGTCACGTCGATCGCCTTCGGCAACAGGCCGAAAAACGCGAACGCGGTGCCCAGCAAAAAGAGAAACAAAGCGCTCGCCGAACCGGGCAGCAACAGGCGCTTCTCCTTCCTCGTCAAAGCTGGCGAAAGAAAACGCCCTAGATAGTAAATGAAAACCGGTGACGCCACCGTCACTCCCACCAAAAGTCCGATGTGTAACATCGCGGTGAATACGCCCGTCGGGTTCCGAGTCGCAAGTCCGCTAAAAGTCTCCAAGTCCTCCGCGGTGTAGTTTTCGTTCAGCGGATACATCAGAATCCCCTTAACGTGCTGGATGAAGACGATCGTCAGCACGAAGGCGACAAAGAATACCGCTAGCGGCTTGATCAGCGTCCAACGCAGCTCCTCGACATGGTCGAGAAAGCCCATCTTCTTAGGATCGGCCGCCCAATCGAGGTCTTCTTCCTCTTCGTCTGAATCTGAATCTTTAGGAACTAAATCGCTCATGGCTTACGCAACAAGCCGACCTTTCTGCGCGACCAATTCGCGGCGGGCAATCGCAAATCGTCGCCAAGCTGCCTTCCCTCAAGCTCCGGCTGAGCAGCATTCCCGTTGACAGACGCCATACCATCACTATGAGGAACCCCTTTTCGAAACTGGGAAGAAGCAATCCCGCCTCTTTCACTCAACAACATCGCATAACCCAAGCTATCGAAGTATGGCATCCAAAACTACAGCGAAACGCGCAACAGCAGCCAAGAAGGCCGCACGCAAGCCAGCCAAAAAGGCAGCTAAAAAAGCCCCTCGCAAAGCAGCGGCGAAGAACGTGAAGTACGTCTACTCCTTCGGTCAGAAGACTGATGGCGACGCTACTATGAGAAACCTCCTCGGCGGCAAGGGCGCGAACCTCGCCGAGATGGCCAAGATCGGCCTTCCAGTTCCTCCAGGCTTCACCATCAGCACTGAGCTCTGCACATACTTCTACGACAACGGTCGCACCTACCCAGCTTCGCTTCAGGCAGAGATGGAAGCAGCCGTCGTAAAGATGGAAAAGGAAATGGGCACCAAGTTCGGCGCCACTTCCGGAATGCCTCTTCTCGTAGCGGTACGCTCCGGCGCTCGCGACTCCATGCCGGGCATGATGGACACCATCCTCAACCTCGGCCTCAACGACGACGCTGTGGAAGCCCTCACGAAAGCGACAAACAACCCGCGTTTCGCGTGGGATTGCTACCGTCGTTTCATTCAGATGTACGGAGACGTTGTTCTCGGCGTACAAGCTGGACCTAACGAAGACGTCGAACCTTTCGAAGGCGTTATCGAGCACTTCAAGCACGAGAAGTACGGCAAGGACATCATCGACTCCGACCTCACCGCGGAAGACCAGATGGAGCTCGTCAAGCGCTTCAAGGCTCTCGTCAAGGACCGCACCGGCAAGGGATTCCCAACAGATCCGTGGGATCAGCTTCGCGGAGCGGCCGGCGCCGTCTTCGGTTCTTGGATGAACGACCGCGCTATCGTCTACCGCCAGAAGTACGGCATCCCAGCAGAATGGGGCACAGCCGTTAACGTTCAGGCCATGGTATTCGGCAACACCGGCGAAACCTCCGGCTCCGGCGTTGCGTTCACACGCAACCCTGCCAACGGCGCCAACGAATTTTACGGCGAATTCCTCATCAACGCCCAAGGCGAAGACGTGGTAGCTGGTGTTCGCACGCCAGAGCCAGTGTCCAAGCTTCAGGACGTGATGCCAAAGTCCTACAAGGAGCTCCTCCGCGTTCGCAAGAAACTCGAAAAGCACTTCAAGGACGTACAGGACGTCGAGTTCACCGTTCAGGAAGGCAAGCTCTACATGCTGCAGACTCGTAACGGCAAGCGCACCGCCGCTGCCGCTCTCAAGTTCTCCATCGACATGGTTAAGGAGCGTCTCATCAACTGGGAAACAGCGGTCCTCCGCAACCCGGCTGACCAGCTCGACCAGCTCCTCGCCCCGATCTTCGACACCGCCGAAGTCAAGAAGGCAAAGGTACTGGCCAAGGGCCTCCCAGCAGGTCCAGGCGCGGCTTCCGGCAAGATCTACTTCAACGCAGAGCGCGCGGTCGACGCAGAAGCTCGCGGCGAAAAGGTTCTCCTCACTCGCGTTGAAACCTCTCCAGAAGACCTGCGCGGAATGATCGCGGCAGAAGGCATCCTCACCGCTCGCGGTGGCGTATCCTCTCACGCGGCTCTCGTTGCTCGCCAAATGGGCAAGGTTTGCGTCTGTGGCGCGGCGGAGTTGAAAATCAACTACGACGACAAGACCCTCACCGTTGGCAAGAGCGTCTTCCACGAAGGCGACTATCTCTCCATCGACGGCACCTCGGGCGAAGTCTACGCTGGCCAGATCAAGGCTGCTCCTTCCGAAATCATCGACGGCCTCATCAATAACAAGAAGGCCGCTCAGAAGACTGAGAAGTACCAGGACTACATGCAGCTCATGACTTGGTGCGCCAAGGCAACTCGCCTGCAAGTTCGCACCAACGCCGACACTCCTGAGCAGACCAAGAACGCGATCGCGTTCGGCGCGGAAGGCATCGGCCTCACTCGTACCGAGCACATGTTCTTCGAAGGCGACCGTATCGACGCCATGCGCCAGATGATTCTCGCCGACTCTCTCGAAGGCCGCCAGAAGGCTCTCAAGAAGCTCCTCCCGTACCAGCGCAAGGACTTCTTTGGCATCTTCAAGGCTCTCAAGGGTCTGCCAGCAACCATCCGCCTCTTGGATCCTCCTCTGCACGAGTTCCTTCCTCACACCAAGGAGCAGCAGATGGACCTCGCTCGCACCCTCGGCATCAAGGTCGAGAAGATCATGCAACGCGTCGCCGAACTCCACGAGTTCAACCCGATGCTTGGTTTCCGTGGCTGCCGTCTCGCGATCAGCTACCCAGAAATCGCAGAGATGCAGGCTCGCGCCATCTTCGAAGCCGCTGCTCAGTGCGTTAAGAAGAACATCCCTGCCAAGCCAGAGGTCATGATCCCGCTCGTCGGCTTCAAGAAGGAGCTCGATATCCAGACCGAGATCGTTCACCGCGTAGCCAAGGAAGTCGAAGCTGCTAAGGGCGTGAAGCTTTCCTACACTGTCGGCACCATGATCGAAGTTCCTCGCGGCGCCCTCACCGCTGACGAGATCGCCAAAACCGCGGAGTTCTTCTCCTTCGGCACCAACGACCTCACTCAGACCTGCCTCGGCATGTCTCGCGACGACACCGGTTCTTTCCTAGGCAAGTACCAGGAAATGGAAATCCTCACGGCTAATCCGTTCGCATCCATCGACCAAACTGGCGTTGGCCAGCTCGTTACGACCGCGATCGAGAAGGGCCGCAAGACCCGTCCCGGCATGAAGCTCGGCATCTGTGGCGAGCACGGCGGCGACCCAGCCTCCGTCAAGTTCTGCCACAACGCCGGCCTCACCTACGTATCCTGCTCGCCATTCCGCGTGCCGGTAGCTCGCCTCTCCGCTGCTCAAGCAGCCATCGAAGAGAAGCGCGCCAAGTAGTGTTAGCCGTAACAAAAGTTTAACTACACAGCCCTGCTTCCGACACCCGGAGGCAGGGCTTTTCTTTTTTTTACCAGGACCTAGCGCCCACTACCTGGAACCCATTTTCCATGTTCGATCTCGAAGATAACAGAAAAAAAGTACAACGCGCCCTGCTCGTCGGCATCCAAGACTCCAAGATGTCCAGCGAGGATGCGGAACGCCTGCTCGACGAGCTCCAAGAGCTCACCGCCAACCTCGACATTCCCACCGTCGACCGCGTCGTCGTCAAACTGCGAAAAGCCAATCCCGCCTTCCTCCTCGGCACGGGCAAAGTGCAGGAGCTCATCGCCCACGCCAAGGAAATCGAGGCAGACGTCATTATCTTCGACGACGAACTCACTCCCGCTCAACAACGCAACTGGGAAGCGGAAGCCAAGATTGCCGTCATCGACCGGCAAGAGATCATCATCGATATCTTCTCCGAACGCGCACACACCAAGGAAGCCTCCCTCCAAGTCGCCCTCGCTCGCATGGAGTACTCGCTACCGCGCCTGCGCCGGGCATGGACCCACCTTTCCCGCCAGCGCGGCGGAGGCACCGGAGCGCGCGGCCAAGGCGAGACCCAGCTCGAAGCAGATAGCCGCATGATTCGCGACCGCATTGCCATCACCAAAAAAGAGCTCAAGGAAGTAATCCAGCACCGCCACGTCCAGCGCGCCAAGCGCCTGCGCAAGCCGGTTCCCACCGTCGCCATCGTCGGCTACACCAACGCCGGAAAATCCTCCCTGCTCAACACCATGACCGACTCGGACGTGCTCGCGGCTGACAAGCTCTTCGCCACCCTCGACCCCACCACCCGCCGCCTCGAACTCGACAACAGCCAGCACGTCCTCGTCACCGATACCGTCGGCTTCGTCCGCCGCCTTCCCCACCGTCTCGTCGAAGCCTTCAAGGCAACCCTCGAAGAAGCCGTCGTAGCCGATTTGCTGATACACGTCGTCGACGTCACCAACCCCGACGCCGAGAAACACTTTCAGACCACCATGGAAGTTCTCAAGGAGATCGAAGCCGACAAGAACCCCATGCTCGTCGTCTTCAACAAAATCGACGCCCTCGAGGATCCCAGCGACCGCGAGCGATTCATGTTCACCCACAAGGACGCCCTCTACATCAGCGCCAACACCGGCGAAGGCATTGCAGAGCTCAAGGAAACCATAGCCCACCACCTAAACGCCAAGTTCAAATCCAAAGAGCTGCTGATCCCCCACGAACGCTACGACGTAATTTCAAAGCTCCACAGCAGCGGGGGCATTCGAGTCCAGGAAACTCAAGACGACGGCGTCTACATCGAAGGCATCTTTCCCCCTGCCCTCGACGGCCTCATCGAGCCCTTCATTCAAAAACGCCAGACAGTCCCGGACGATACGAAATCGTAACTCAGGATTCGTTCGACTCCGGCCCGCGTTTTAACTAAACCTCCCTGCCAATGTCATCTCCATCCCGACGCGATTTTCTTAAGAACACTACCCTCGCCCTCGGCTTCCTCGGCCTGCAGGTCTACGTAACCGGATGCTCGCGAGGCTCGACCGCGCCCAGTTTCGGCTACGGCCCGCTCGTCAAAGATCCTAAAAAACTGCTACGCCTCCCCAAAGGCTTCAGCTACACCGTCTTCTCGAAAACGGGCGAAACCATGGACGACGGCCTTTTCGTCCCCGGAGACCACGACGGCATGGCCGCTTTCCCCCTCGACGCAGACCGCGTGCTCCTCGTTCGCAATCACGAAATGGGCCCGGGCGAACACGAGCGCGGAGCCTTCCAAAACGACCAAAGTCTCCACGAGAAATACCTCGAAAAACTCTACGACCCCGCCCGAGGAAGAGGCCATTGTAGTGGCGGAACAACTACCCTTATTTTCAATACAAAAACCCAGCAGCTCGAGCAACAGTCGCTCAGTCTCGCCGGCACCCTAAGAAACTGCTCCGGCGGACCAACCCCTTGGGGCAGCTGGATCACCTGCGAGGAAGCTGTCAACCGGGCCGACGAAAACCTAGAAAAGGATCACGGCTACTGCTTCGAGGTTCCAGCATCCGCCGAGATGGGACTCGCCCTTCCCGTCCCCATCAAAGGCATGGGCCGATTCAACCACGAGGCCATCGCCGTCGATCCCGCATCCGGAGTCGTCTACCTCACCGAAGATCGCTGGGACGGCCTCCTCTACCGCTACATCCCCAACGAGCCAGGAAAGCTCCACAATGGCGGAAAGCTGCAAGCCCTCGCCATCCTCGAACAGGCTTCCCGTGACACCCGCAACTGGGCCGACGAAAACCAGCCAGAGTTTCCGATCGCAACTCCCGTATCCACGGAATGGATCGACCTCGAGGAGATCGACTCGCCAAACGACGACCTGCGAGTACGCGGCTTCCAAGCGGGCGCCGCCCGTTTCGCCCGCGGCGAAGGCATGTTCTACGGAAACGGCTCCATCTACTTCGCCTGCACCAATGGCGGCAAAAATCGCTTCGGTCAGATCTTCAAGTATACACCCAGCGAATACGAAGGCACCGATCGCGAAAGCCAGGCGCCGGGCCAGCTCGAGCTCTTCGTAGAATCCCACGACAGCAAGCTCATGCAAGCCTGCGACAACCTCACAGTCGCTCCATGGGGCGACGTTATCATTTGCGAGGACGACAAGGCATCCAGCGCCATCGTCGGCATCACGCCTGAAGGCGAACTCTACCACCTCGCCCATGTATCCATCGAAAGCGAGCTGGCAGGAGCATGCTTCTCTCCCGACGGCAGCACACTCTTCGTCAATATCCAGAACAAGCCCGGCCAGACCCTCGCCATCACCGGCCCCTGGAAAAAAGCCTAGCGTTTCCGTAAAGGCGAAGCTAGCTCCGGCAACACGCTACTGGAATCCAGCCAAGCCCTTGCCCAGTTTCCACCCGGCACCATTCTCCGAAGCTCTCTATCAGCTCGATCTCCTCCCCGACAGCGACCGTCAGTTCCGCCGCATCATAGTCACGCAAGGCCTCCGCGAGACCGCCGGCCTCGTCGATGCGAAACCAGCCAACGGGAAAATAGCCAACCACGCCTCGCGCGTCGCGTCCCCGAAACCACGCAGCGTTCTTAGGGTCGAAAGCGATGAAACTCACCCGCTCGCCCTTCTCTGCCAATGGTGTCACTTCGAAAGACCGTTCATGCGCTTTGACCACTTGCATTGAATCCGATTTTCGCTCATTTCCGATACAGTTCAAGGAGTCTCAGCGACAATATCCCCAAACTTCAGAACACAATACGATCCATGACCGACCCACTCAGCGCGCATCCATCTCGCCCGCAAAAAAAGAGCATATTCAGTCGCCCGCTACTCGTGGGATGTTTTGGATTCATCTTACTCGCAGTTCTCCTTATCGGCGGCGGGCTCTTATGGCTCTTCACCACAGGAAAAACGGTCATAACCGACAAGATCCGCGAGGAAATCATCGCTGAAATCGAGACAGCCGACCTAGGCGGCGAACAACGCTCCGCCCTCATCACCGAAATCAACCGCATCACCGAAGGTTTCCAGTCGGGAGAGATCAGCATGAAGCAAATGGTGCTCATCGCCGACGAACTCGGTCAAAGCCCGGCCATGAGAATCATTCAACTAACCGGAAGCGAAAACGACCCCCTCGCCGATAGGGATATCGCCCCCGACGAAAAAGCCGATGCGATGCTGACCATCAACCGCTTCGTATACGGCGTATTCGAAGAACGCATACCGGAGAGCGCCATGGATGACGTCATCAACCCCTTGCTTGCCGGCAACAACGAGAGCGAGGAGTACGACCAAATGAAATTTCGCTCGGATATCACAGACGCGGAACTTCGCTCCGCTCTCCGAAAAGCCAAGGATTACGCCGACAGAGCCAATATCGGAATCGCAAATATTGAGCCTGACATCGCTCGCGAAGTGCGTGAAACCGTCGACCGCATCCTAGCCGAGCAAGATTGAGCGGTCATCCAATCCCTAAGACCGGTCACCGACGACGCCTAATCGCTCGCCCCCGAGCAACAGGGCTTCTTGCAGCCTGGCCGATGCCAGTGCCAGTTTTTCCAATGACCGGCGATAAAGATGCACCCGCCGATAATTGTCGCGATCGGATGATACTCTTCGGCCAGTAGCGGTCGCACTATCGCAAAAACGAAAACGCCGAGAAGCAGAAAAACAAAGATGCCTGCCTGCCGGTGGCGACGATAGCCATTGAAATAAGTGACTCCGGCAACCACGAAAATGACGCTCATCATCACCCACTCGAACTCATGATTCGCGACGAAGTCCAAGCCAACCATCGGAAGGACGCCCATCAAAAAAGGCACCGATAGGCAATGAATACCGCAAAGGATAGACAAAGCCATCCCCACGACATCCCACTTCTTGGTCTCAACATTTTCAGCAACTGCCTGCATTTTTCAAAGAAATCCCGCGAAACGCTTTTTAGCGCAAGCAATTTGCATCAAGTAACGACAATTTATTGCGTTTAGGCGGATGGGCTTCCAAACGGGGTCGCCCCCATGAAAGCGCCTCCGCGCCAGAGACTATTCAGCGGTCGCGACCAACAACTCCGCCTTACGCTGCATTACCCATTTCTCCAAGCGCTCGACAGCTTCCGGATACTTCGGGTCCGACTTGTTCATCCGATCCAATATTCCGATCGCAGCCACCGCATAATCATTGGGAATGGCGGTCGGCAGCGTATCGAGCTCGCGCGGGTCCATCTCTCCCTTTCGGATCATGCTGCGAGCTTCCTCCTCGATCTCGTTGCGAGTGCCGCCGGAAGTATCCGAGTAGTTCGCATTCTTCTTGGAAGGAGCGCCTTTTCCGCCTCCGCCAGAGCCACCTTCGCCCGAGCTCCCGTCGTTTTTCTCGCGCTCTTCGCCGCCATGACGAGCCGTTTGCTCGATGCCGCTCGGATAGCTCTTTCCATCCTTGCCGATAACCTTGTCCGGATTGTCTAGCCCCATGGATTTTCGGACCCGGCGCACGAACTCGATCGATACCTTGCAGATATCAGCCAGGTAAGCATTCGAATGCCCCGTCCATTCCTCGAGAGCAATTTCGGCGGCGTGACGCTTGTCGGCATTGGTCCTGTAGAGCCCATTGGTAGCGTTCGCTCCCAAAGCCGCGATCAAGGCGTCCGTGCGGGATCCCTCATGAACCTGCGCCTCGATATCCCGCTCCTCGATCCGCTTCGCCGCTAGGAATCGATGAAATCCATCCGCCAAATAGTACTTGCTCCCGTCGAAGTAGAGCACGATCGGCGGAAACTGGGCGCCCTGCTTCATGTCCTCCGCATAGCCGGACACGGCCTCGTCGTTTGTCGCCACGCGCGTTTGCGTGCCGGAGTAAATATCAATTTGGTCAAGAGGGATGCGCTGCAAATTCATGTAGTTAAAATATCGATACTTTAGAGAAAGTCTTCTGAAAGCCGGTCAGACTTGCGGAGCGCGAATTTGTGGCAACGAAAATCGCCCCGAATTCGTTTAGAGGGAATAAACCAGTCGCTCTGCTTCTCCATTTTCTAGAGAACCTAGCCCTTCATCGCATCATGAGAAATCTACTCGCATTCGCCTTCAGCATCCTTCTTTTTTCAAACGCAGTTATGGCCAACGACCCGAACACAAACGAAACGGAGCTAGAAACCATCACCTTCGGAGCAGGGTGCTTTTGGTGCGTCGAAGCTGTTTTCCAACGTCTCGACGGCGTCGAAGCTGCAGTCAGCGGCTACATGGGCGGCCACGTCGAAAATCCCACCTACAAGGCAGTTTGCACGGGCCAAACCGGCCACGCGGAAGTCGTTCAGCTAATGTTCGACCCAAGCGTCACCTCCCTAGAAACCTTGGTCGAGTTCTTCTGGGAGTCCCACGATCCCACGACTTTGAATCGGCAGGGAGCCGACGTCGGTACCCAGTACAGATCCGCCATATACTTCGAGAACGAAGAGCAAAAGGCCATCGCCGAAGCCTCCCTGAAAAAAGCCGAAGCCTCCGGAAAATTCTCCAATCCGATCGTTACGGAAATCACTCCGGCCAGCGTCTTCTACCCAGCCGAGGATTACCACCAGGAGTACTACGAGCTCAACAAAAGCTACCCATACTGCCGCGCAGTAATTACGCCAAAACTAAAGAAGCTCGGGCTGGAATAGCCGATCGCTGTTGACGGGCGATTCTCCCAGTTTCATCCGGACAATATCATCCCACTTCAAGCCTCTTACCGCTTGCCGGACTCCTGAATTGTCAACGGACCGTAAGATTGGTATTTTCTCTTGCTCGATAGCCCTAAGGTAACAGTAAATATGCGTATCGATCGCTCTGCGACTTACGCAAACAAGCACTACGGCTTTTTTCCGCTCGTTCGCAGAGCTCCGGCTCCTATCGAATGTTTTCCCGTGTCCTAGACTCTCGCTCATCGCCAAACGGCTTCCGAGTGCCGAAATGGCTATTTCTCGGAGTTCTGTTCTTAAACCTTGCCGCCGCTTCAACCCTGCTTTCCCAAAACCGGGAACGCAGGGAGCTCGGCTACCCAAATTTCCGGATCCACTCCACGCGCGAAATCGGAGCTACTCTCGGGAGTCGATTCGTCTCAATCGACTCCAACGGGCGCATCCTCTTCTCAGCCGACGGCGAGCTATCAGCTTTCGACGGAGCCCAATGGAAGCGCGTCAGCACTCCAAAAAGACGCTCCAACGAGGACATCACCGAACTGAAACAAGGTCCCGACGGTCGACTCTACGTCGGAGGCCTCGCCTATTGGGGACGCCTCGAAGTCGACAAGCAGGGCCGCTACATCGTTGATTCCTTCGCAAGTCAGGATGAACAGGCCGCCGCGTCTATCGAATACTTCGACCAAATCGCCTTTTGCGACGGCTACGTTTACTACAAAGGCCTAAACACGCTCGTCCGATGGCACCCAGACAAGGAAACGAAAACCTGGAATCTGCGAGATATCGATACGGTTTTCGAATACCAAGGCTCGATCTACCTCTACAGCAGTTCGGGATTCGCCCGTATCCTTGAAGACGAGCTCGTCACTGTTGAAAACAGCGCTCTCCTCTCCGCTGACTCAAGCCGAACGATGGCTTGGACTGAATGGAGCGACGGACGCATCGCCCTCTTCAATTCGAAACGCGGCATCATCCTGTTCGACGGTACGCGCTTCGAAGACATCGAAGACGACTTCGAAGACAGCGACGAAGAATACTGGGCCAATGATATGGAAAGACTCGGCGACGATAGTTTCGCTGTGAGCATCAATCAAATTGGTCTCAACTTCTTCGATTCGACGGGGCGTATCATCCTGACTCTGGACAAAAGCCTCGACCACAGATTCCTGGATTGCGGAAAGATCGCCGTCGCCCCGGACAAGTCGATTTGGCTCACGCTCTCTGATGGCGTCGCCCAAATTCTTTCCCCCGAGCCCATTACCTACTTTGATCAACGTCTCAAAGTACCGCTCAACTATTTCGACCTAAGCCGCCTCGGGGACGACCTAATCATTCGCACCAACGGCAGACTTTACAAGGCAGCCTACTCCCCATCAGGAAAATTCACGCACTTCGACCTCTTCGACCCACTAGACAAAAGGCCCGTCTACGAAATACACGGAATAAACGGCACCGTCCTAGCCGCCACGAACGAAGGCGTTTTTCGACTTCGACACGGAGAAGAGCCCGAACTCGTTCTAGATGTCCCCAACATTTACCGAATTCACAAGAGAGCCTTCCAAGATCCCAACCAACTTCTACTTTCGGACTCCCAACACGCCTACATCGCCGAACCGCAAGGCGACACCTATAGCCTCGTAGCTAAAATCCCCATCGAAGGCAGAGCCAACAAGATCCTCGACGCAGCCGATGGAGATATCTGGCTCGAACGAGGCATCTCGAAAATCGGACGGATCACCCAAAACGAAAACGCGTATTCATACAAAGAATACAGCGTCGAGTCAGGCATAACCTCCGACCAGTGGATTCCGATCTGGCAATTCAAGGGCGAAGTCCTCTTTTCCAGTCGCAAAGGCGTTCTGAGATTCAACAAAGATAGCGACCGATTCGAAGTCGCTAGTGACCTGAACGCACTCATACCTGGCCATGTCCGGGAACTCTCCCGTCCTGCAGTCGCTCCCAATGGAGACTTCTGGATAATCGCTCGCGATAGAAACTTCGTCCTTCGCCTACAGGAAAACGGAACTTATCTCCCCGACTATACAACACTGCAGCTACTCGGAAACCTCCAGATATACGACATTCAGTTCGAAGGAGAAAACACAGTCTGGTTTCTCAGCAAAAAAGTTCTAGCTCGAATCGACAATACAGTTCAAAGCCAGCCCACTCTTCCGTCTCCTCCTCTTCTCGCCAGCATCGTCAATCCTTCCACTGGCGAACTGCTTCAACACTTCACCCAACCCGAAACGCAACTCCCCAGCCAGCTCGACCACTCAAAGAACAACCTTCAACTCGAATTCAATACCCCGAACTATCAAGGACTGGGCGGCGTCAAATACCAACATCGCCTTCTTGGATACAGCGACCAGTGGAGCGAGAAAAGCAGCAGCTCTGTCATCATGCTGAGCCGCGTGCCGACCGGATCATATGAATTTCAAATCAAGGCAATCATCGATGAGGAAATCGAAAGCCCCATCACAAGCATTCCCATTGGCATTGCCCCAGCCCTGTATCGTACACTACCGGCATACATGGCATACGTCGTTCTAGGCGGTGTACTCATTTCCCTGATACTAAAATTCAGACATCTAAAACTCCTCAACAGACAACGCCAACTCGAGGAGAAAGTAATTCTACAAACCAAAGCCTTACGCGAAAAAAACATTCAACTCCACGGAGCCTTCCTCAGCGAAAGAGGACTCAAAAAGAGAGCGGAACGAGCCAACCAAGCCAAAAGCGAATTTCTCGCCATGGTCAGCCACGAGATTCGAACCCCTATGAACTGCATCATAGGAATGACCGACAATCTCCTCGCTACCCCCCTGCAAAAAGAGCAGTTCGAAATGCTGCAAGCCGTGCATGCCAGCGGACAGTCTCTCGTAGCCATCATCTCAGATATCCTCGATTTCTCCAAAATCGAAGCCGGAAAAATCGAGCTCGACAGCGTCCCCTTCTCGCCAGAGCAAACTGTCAAAGACGTATTCAACCTTTTCGTACGATCCTGTGACGAGAAGAATATATCACTCCGCACGGACATATCTGACGAAGTTCCAGATATAGCCATCGGGGACCCGATTCGGCTCAAGCAAGTCCTCATCAACCTCGTCGGCAATGCGAGAAAATTCACTGACCAAGGATTGATTACAATCTCATTGAACCAACAGATCAACGACGACGGGAGTCTCACTCTCATATACACAGTCACCGATACAGGTATCGGCATAGAGTCGGCGAACATGGATCTCCTCTTCAAGGCGTTCAGCCAAATAGACTCCTCCAACACCCGTAAGTTCGGCGGCACCGGACTAGGCCTCGCGATCTGCAAACGCCTCGTCAACCTAATGAATGGAGACATCGGCGTATCCAGCCAGACAGGACATGGCTCGACCTTCTCATTCACCATAAAAACGCGAAAAGCAACGCCACAAGAGACTCAGCAATACAAACAAACCGCTCATCAGTTTACCGCAAATGACGTACCAGCCGATTTCACGTCGCCAACCCGATTCGCTCAATTGCATTCCGTCTCTGATGAGCCACGAGATGTGCTTCTCGTCGAAGACAATCCCATAAACCAGCAAGTCACTGCCATGATGCTTCGCCGCATCGGCTACAGCTGCGATGTCGTGGGAAATGGCGAACTCGCCTGCAAAGTCGTCGCCAAGAAAAACTACAAAATCATCCTTATGGATATCCAAATGCCCGAAATGGACGGGATCCAATGCACTAAGATGATTTTGAAAGACAACGGCGCAGCCACGCCCCCCATTCTAGCAGTTACTGCAAAGTCCTCCGACATCGACCGTGTTGTCGCTCAGGAGGCAGGCATGCACAGTTTCCTTACCAAACCGCTGGAACGCGCGAAACTCAAAGAAGCGATTGAAGATGCCCTCAGGAGCCATCAGCAAGCATCGCCTCAAAGCTAAGAGGATTCACCTCCATTTTTTGGATACAAAAAGAGCCGCCAGCAATAATCGCTGACGACTCGCTTATTAAGAAGAAAACGTGATACGACTCAAGCAGTCGTGTTGAGCACACTGCCGATGCGATTCGCGTCCGAGCCCGATCCAAGCGACTCTTCACCACTCACCATGCCGGGAGCATTGGCCACAGGTTGCGGAGCTTGAGGTGTCGCTTTTGGAGCACTCATCAGTTCCTTGCTGTTTATCTCGTTAAACGTCGCGCTCACGAGATTAATGACTGGAGGAAAATCCATATGCGTTCCTTTCGTATGAGTTGTCTAGATTCAGAGAATCCGAATTTCCTAGTAACCCAAAGATCATACCATTTTCGAAGGGCGAAAGTAAATAGAGTCGAAAGCAGTCACTGGAAACGATTCACTCCAATCCAATCGCCGACTCTGTAGAGGAATTCCTCTACCAAAGTGCAGATCCCGTCAAAATCAAGTAAACGCCCCATCGCGCACAAAGCGCTTGATCACCGCCGAGCATTCAACGAAAAACAAGCCACTTTTCCGAGCTAACCACTGGCGAATTCCGGTCAATCTCTCACCTTTCCTATTATGAGCAAAAAAGTCCTTATCATCGGCGCCGGCGGCGTCGGAAGCGTAGTCGCCCACAAGTGCGCCATGAACCGAGACGTCTTCGGCGAAATCTGCCTCGCAAGCCGACGCAAAACAAGCTGCGACAAAATTGCCGCCCAAATCAAAAGCGAAGTCCACACCGCCCAAGTCGACGCGGACAACACCTCCGAAACCGTCGCCCTCATCAAAGACTTCCAACCCGACCTCGTCCTCAACGTAGCCCTCCCCTACCAGGACCTTGCGATCATGGACGCCTGCCTCGAAACAGGTACCGACTATCTGGATACCGCTAACTACGAACCACGCGACGAGGCGAAATTCGAGTACCACTGGCAATGGGCATACCACGATCGCTTCAAGGACGCCGGAATCATGGCCCTGCTCGGCTCCGGCTTCGACCCCGGCGTCACCAACATCTTCACCGCATACGCCAAAAAGCACCACTTCGACACCATCGAAACCCTCGACATCATCGACTGCAACGCCGGCGACCACGGCAAAGCCTTCGCCACCAACTTCAACCCGGAGATCAACATCCGCGAAGTCACCGCCAACGGCCGCTTCTTCCAGGACGGCGAGTGGAAGGAAACCCCACCCCTCTCCGAAAAACGTGTATTCGATTTCCCCGAAGGCATCGGCCCCAAGGACATGTACCTCATGTACCACGAGGAAATGGAGTCCCTCACCAAGAACTTACCCGACATCAAGCGCATGCGCTTCTGGATGACCTTCGGCCAACAGTATCTCACCCACCTCAAGGTCTTGGAAAACGTCGGCATGACCCGCATCGACCCCGTCATCTACAACGGCCAAGAAATCATCCCCCTCCAATTCCTCAAAGCCGTCCTTCCCGACCCCGGCTCCCTCGGTGAGTCCACCAAAGGCCGCACTTGCATCGGAGTCGTAGCCGACGGTCACAAGTCCGGCGAACGCAAGCACTACTACCTCTACAACATCTGCGACCACGAGGAATGCTATCAAGAGGTCCAGTCCCAAGCCATCAGCTACACCACCGGCGTTCCCGCCATGATCGGCGCTAAAATGATGCTCACCGACGCCTGGCGCGACAAAGGTGTCTTCAACGTCGAGCAATTCGATCCCGACCCCTTTATGGCCCAACTCAACGTCCAAGGCCTCCCCTGGACCGAAACCTGGCTCGACGAAAAGCCAGCTCCGCTTGTTTAAGGATGAAGTATGAGGGATGAATGATGAACAAACCTTCATCCCTCACAACTCATACTTCATAATTTAAGAAATGGATCACATCATCCACTACGAACCCGGACTCCCTTCGGATACGCCTTCTCCTGCCTACGTCGTCGATCTCGCTCGCCTGCGGTCGAACATGGAAATCATTCAGTCTATCCAGGAGCAAACGGGCGCTAAGATCCTCGCCGCCCTAAAAGGCTTCGCCATGCACAGCGTCTTCCCGCTCATGCGAGACTACGTCGCCGGTGTCTGCGCCAGCGGCCCTTGGGAAGCCCAATTGGGAGCCGAAGAATTCGGCAAGGAAGTTCACTGCTTCGCCCCTGCTTTCACCGCGGTCGACATGCAGGAGGTCCTCACCTACGCTCACCACATATCGTTCAACTCGCTCGCCCAATTTCACCAGCACCAGCCCGCCGTAGCCGAATCCAAACGTACCGTCTCCTGCGGACTGCGCGTGAATCCTGAATACAGCGAAGTCGAGACCGATATCTACAACCCCTGCGTCGCCGGCTCCCGGCTCGGCATTCGCCGTCCCGCCCTCGCCGGACAAGATCTCTCCGAAGTGGAAGGCCTTCACTTCCACACAATGTGTGAGCAAAATTCGGATACACTCGAGCGCACACTCGAACACTTCGAAGCCAAATTCGGCGACCTGCTCCCACAAATGAAATGGGTCAATTTCGGAGGCGGCCACCATATCACTTCTCCAACCTACGACCTCGAACGCCTCGTCCGTGTCCTAAAAGCCTTTAAATCCCGCTACCCGCACCTCGAAGTCTACCTCGAACCGGGAGAAGCCATGGCGATCAACACCGGTGTGCTCGTGGCTACCGTGCTCGACATTATCGACGAAGCTCCCCCCATCGCCGTACTCGATCTCTCCGCCACCTGCCACATGCCGGACGTGCTAGAGATGCCCTATCGACCGGAAATCGTCGACGCCGCAGAAGCCGGAGTCAAAGCCCACACCTACAGCCTCGGCGGGCTTTCTTGTCTCGCGGGCGATATGATCGGGCACTACTCCTTTGATCAGCCCCTCCAGCCTGGCGACAAAATCTATTTCCTCGACATGGCTCACTACACCATGGTCAAGACCAGCACCTTCAACGGCATCAAACACCCAGCCATCGCCACCTGGAATCCCGATACCAAAGACCTCACTATTGTCAGGGAATTCGGATACGAAGACTACCGCAACCGCCTATCCTAAAAACCAGCTCCAACTCCCATGCCATCCTCAAACAACCCCTACTCAAATCCGCCCGCCTTCCACTCGGACGACATCGAACCATCGAATCTTCATGATGCCGCCTTTCACATCATTCCCGTTCCTTGGGAAACGAGCGTATCCTACGGAGGCGGCACTGCCAACGGACCCAACGCCATTTTGCATTCCTCCGTCCAACTCGAACACTGGCTCGACGGCTCCTTTCCCGGTGATGCAGGCATATACACCGCAGACCCGGTCGATTGCGATCATCCCTCAGCCGAAGTCATCGAGAACATAAAGGTCGCTACCCGCGCCGCTCTCAATATAAACAAATGCCCGATCCTCCTAGGAGGAGAACACGCCTTGACCCTCGGCCCCGTACAAGCCTGCGCCGAGCTCGACATTCCTTTCGGCATTGTCCAATTCGACGCCCACGCGGACCTTCGCTACGCGTATCAAGGAAACTTATACAGCCATGCCAGCGTCATGGAGCGCTGCACCGATCTCGGCATACCTCTCCATCAAGTTGGAGTCCGAGCCCTCTGCAAGGAAGAAGCGGATCGACGCGTCGAACGCGGCGTCACCTACCTCGACGCCGCCGACCTTTACTGGAAGGGCTACCCCGACCAGCTCCTCCCGGACGACTTCCCCGAGCACGTTTTCATCACCTTCGACGTTGACGGACTCGACCCATCCATAATGCCCTCGACCGGCACACCCGTCCCCGGAGGACTCAACTGGTATCAAGCCATCGATGGTCTCGAGCGGGCCCTGAAAGGTCGCAAGCTGCTCGGGGCCGACTTCGCGGAACTTGCTCCCCAGCCCGGCCAGCACGCGCCTGACTTCCTCGTAGCGAACCTGATCTACAAATTCATGGAAATCGCCCAGCGCCTCAACTGCCTGCAGACCTAAGGCCAAGTCTATCAATAGCATCGGCATCAACCACGTCGCCTTGCTCGTCTCCGAGATCGAGCGCAGACGGAGTCACTCAGGTTTTTATTCGCGACCTGGACAGCTACCTCATCGAGCTCAATTTCAATCCATCGGAATAAAAGACTCCTCTCGCACGTCTTAGAAAGTAATTCACCATGAAACTAGCTATCGCATTCATCGCCTCTTTTTTTACTTTCGCGAGCGCTCACGCTCGCACAGCAGACGAAGTTTCCCCGCTTCTCATCGGACAAAGCGTGCCGAAAGTCGACGTCTCCGACGAATCAGGAACGAAGCAATTCCTTCCATCCCTACTCAAAGGCAAACACAGCGTTATCGTTTTCTACCGCGGAGGTTGGTGCCCCTACTGCAATACGCACCTGCAAGAACTCGCCGAAGCTGAGAGCGCCTTCCTCGAACTCGGCTACCAGATTATAGCCATCAGCCCCGACTCGCCTGAAATGCTCAGCAGCATAGAAAAAGACGGTGAACTAAACTACAAACTGTATTCAGATAGTGGACTCACCGCCACCGAAGCATTCGGTATCGATTTCAACTTAAGCAAGGCTACCCTGCTCAAATATCGAGGATTCGGCATCAATCTTGAAAAAAACTCTGGCGGAAAGAACAAGGACCGGCTCCCCGTCCCTGCTGTCTTCATCGTAACGCCAAACAACAAGATCGCCTTCTCCTACGTCAATCCCGACTACAAAGCCCGCGTACCAGGCAATCTTCTTCTGGCCGCCGCCAAAGCCATCAAAGAAGCGAACTGACAATCAAGGAACAAGCGGGTTCATTCCGCGTAGCTTCGGAGCCTCGCCAGAAGTCAGAGTGAAGTGGATCTGCTTCATCTGAGATCCATAGTTTATCTTCAGATCCACGAAGATTTGCCATTCCCGGCCATACAGCTCCTTGCCTGTTCTGATAACAGACATACCCGATGGAGGCGCTGAGTAAAATAAATCGCGACAGTGCGGAAGATCCCTCAGGATGTAGTCCGCTTTAGGATACAGATAAGCTTCAGCCCTCTGGTAGTCTTCCTTCTCAAGCGCTCCGAGAAACCGAGTCACCACAGTGGCCGCCACATCCTCTCCCTCCAAATACTTAGGCTCTGGATCGACTCCACAGGAAATCAGGAGAAACAGGGGCAAAAACAAGAGGGCGCGAACAATCTTCATAGGAGAAAACGCTACTCGCAGCTTGAATCAAATCAAGATCAGAACATGTCGACCGGCACGGTCGCTAAAGCTTCTTCGAGCGTCGATATCCCATCCTTGACCTTGAGAAGACTGTCTTGATGCAAGGTCTTCATACCTGCCTTCACTGCCGTCCGCTTCAAATCCGCAGTTTCACGCCCCTTGTTGATGTCCTCGATAAGCTGTTCACTGCTCGTCATCAATTCGTGAATACCTACACGTCCCTTGTATCCCGTATTCGTACAACGAGGACATCCCTTAGGGTTGTGTTTGAAGATCGGTCCACTCCAGCCAATGCCCGCTTCCAGGACTGACTTTTCGCGCCCCTCCGGCTCGTACTGAATGCGACAGGTCTTGCACACGCGCCGCATGAGACGCTGAGCGCAGACGCAAAGCAACGAGGACGAAATCATAAACGGCTCAATCCCCATGTCCGTCATACGAGCAACGGTACTTGGCGCGTCGTTCGTATGTAGAGTGCTGATCAGCAAGTGGCCGGTAAGCGCCGCCTCCACCGCGATGTTCGCCGTCTCCTGGTCACGAATTTCCCCAACCAGAATAATATCCGGATCCTGTCGCAGAAAGGCGCGTAGAGCGCTGGCAAAAGTGAGACCGATCTGCCGGTTCATCTGCATCTGATTGATTCCGTTGAGCGTGTACTCGATCGGATCCTCAGCAGTACGGATAACAAAGCTCGGATCGTTAATCTCGTTAAGAGCCGAATAAAGCGTCATCGACTTACCCGAACCGGTAGGACCACAATGCAAAATCATGCCATAAGGCTGTTTGATCACCTCGCGATAACGCTCAAGATTCTCCTCCGAAAATCCAAGAGCCGGCATCGGCAAGGTCGACTTCTGCTTGTCGAGAATACGCATCACCACGCCTTCGCCATGGTTGAGCGGCGCCGTGGATACACGAAGATCGATATCAACATTCTTCTTCGTGTACTGCTTGAAGACGATTCGTCCATCCTGCGGTAGACGACGCTCCGCAATGTCGAGATTCGACATGATCTTCAGGCGAGCGACCAGCGAACCGGATACTTTCTGCGGAAGCTTCAGCTTCTCCTGACAAACCCCGTCAATGCGGTAGCGAACGACTAGCTCCTTCTCCCGAGGTTCTATATGGATATCTGACGCGCCCGCGAAATAGGCGTCCTCAATGATACGGTTCGAGAGCTGTATGATTGGAGCGGACTCTTCACTATCGAGCCCTTCCTCGACTTCCTCCATCTCGCCTTCGTCGAACTCCATGCCGACAGCTTCGACGACGTCTTCGAAATGCGTTTCCTCACGCTTAGGGTCCTGCTTCAGGACTTCCTTGATGTCCGACTCCGGAGCGAGCAGAGCCACCACCGTCTTCTTACACATCTCGGAAATTCGAGAAGTGATCGTCAGCTCGAAAGGATTCGAAAGAGCAACCGCTATGTATCGCCCGTAGGAACTTACCGGCACCACATGGTTCGCGGCGCAAAACTCCTGATCGAGCAGCTCCCAAGTCCCCTTGTTGATGGCGACATGCTTTACGTTGATTGGAGAAACGCCATAGGTCTTCGCCTTGGCCACATTAAGCTGATGCGTGGAAAGGCGATAATCGACCAACAGGAGATCATCGAAGGCCGTACCGTTTAGCTCCTCTTTATGAGCCTTGATCGTACTCGCTTGCTCGGCGTCAAGGTACTTGAGCTCGTGCAAATGATCTACAATACCTGACTGTAGTCTACCGAGTGCCATTCAGGACTAGTTCGCGACCATCGCGGCCTTGGCCTCCTCTGCCTCTTGAGTTTCCAGATAATCCGTAATCGTCTCCAATGGGGCGGCGAACCAGACAATATTGCCCGATATCTTCTCCTCCCAAAATTTACGAACGGCTGGACTCATATAGTAGGCAGTTGCCAGGTAGCGAGTGTCCTCAACCAAATCAAATGGCACAGTCCAAGTGGCCCAGCATTCAGCGCGATCAGTCACCGAAACAAGCTCTTCGGGCACCTCCATATTTCGCACGTCAATAATCCCAAGCCCTTCCTCCTCAACAAGATATTCCATCAACTTGCCTTCCGCCAAACTCTGCTTCTCGTTGATGAGAATAGAGAGCAAACTGAGACGCATCTCGCCCGAAGCATTCGATAGAAGCTCGAGAAAGCGCTCGTTCGCAGCGTCCAAGGCCTCGATTGTCACGAGCCCACGTTCCACCAGACTCGCTCCGAGCAGGCGGTTTGAACGCATTATGAGTGGCTTAAGGCTGGCCATTGATTAGGTGGGAGAAACTTTACTAGTGTGATTCCGAGTCGTCGTTCGCGGATTCGCTATCAACTATCTCGGTTTCTTTTGCACTAGCTTTAGCTTCTGCCACCTTTTCCCAGAGAACTTCCTTGAATTCAGGAATGCCCTCTTCCGACAAACAGGAGATCGGAAGCACCTCCACATCGTGGCGCTTGAGAAATTCCTTCAAGTTCTCCTCAGCCTTCTCCTCGTCCATCTTGTTGGCGAGCACGATGCGCGGCTTTTCCAAGAGCGTCTCGTCATAAGCGCCCAACTCGGCAATCAATTGCGAGTAGTCGTCCCACGGATCTCGCTCATCGATGCCAGACATATCCACTAGAATCGCTAGGACGAAACAGCGCTCGATGTGACGGAGAAAGCGATGTCCCAGACCTCGATTCTCGCTGGCTCCCTCGATAATCCCCGGAATATCAGCCATTTGCAGACGCGCGTAGCGCTCCGGGTACTCGATCACCCCGATACCGGGATGCAAAGTCGTAAACGGATACGGAGCCATCTTCGGACGCGCGTTCGTAATCATGTTCGTCAGCGTGGACTTGCCCGCATTAGGATAACCCACCAGACCGACATCCGCGATGCTCTTGAGAATCAACCGAAACTCCCCCTGCTCACCCGGATCTCCAGGATTCGCGCGGCGCGGAGCCCGATTGACCGAACTCTTGAACTTGGCATTTCCCCAGCCGCCATTGCCACCCTTCAGGATTCGGACTCGCTGCCCGACCTCGAGTATCTCAGTGATCACCCGCCCCGTAAGATTATCCGTGACGACGGTGCCAAGAGGCACCAGCAATACCGCATCCTTGCCGCAGCGGCCAATACGATCTGAACCCATCCCGTTCTGGCCCTTCTCAGCATCCCAGTGCTGCTGGAAACGGTACTTTATGAGATTGTTCTCGTTATTGGTTCCTTCGAGAATCACGTCGCCGCCTTTGCCGCCGTCCCCTCCATTGGGGCCGCCAAAAGCCTCGTACTTTTCCCGGCGAAAGCTGATACAGCCATTCCCGCCGTCGCCCGCCTGGGCTATGATTCTGGTTTCATCTACGAACATGGTGCGAAACAAATAGGACTGCTCGATCAGAAAGCAACACCGCCGCGCGCTTCTCGAATTCGCACCGGACGGCGCAAAATCTAGAGACCAAACACCTCTATCAAACCACTGCCCGTCGTTCCTGATTCCAACTTCAGCTCTACCAGATAGTCGCCCGGCTCCAACCAGATCCGCAAAGCGGCATCCTTCGCGTCATCGGCTAGCGCAGGAAGATCGAGATCGGCGAAGCCCTGCTCCAAAGCCAAAAACGCCCCTTGCGCGCTCTCTCCTTCGCCAGTGAAGACAGCGCTTTCCCTCCAGTCGTCATTCGGCGACAGCAAAACCGCCTCGCCATCGGCCAATCGGTAAATCGAAACCACAGGATCCTCGGCTCCACCCAACGCAAAGGACCGACCAAGCCCACGCGCCAAAACTTCCATCGGCTCGCTCCCTTCGATCGAAAACCCAATCGCGCCGATTCCTTCAACAGAAATAGGCACCTGAGCCCGGATGCCTGAAGCCGACGCGGATCCAAGATCCAATTCGCCCGAATCAACCATTTCCGCTATCCGAGCCGCAGGCGTGCTCGATCCCGATCCTCCGATCCGTACCGCTTTCCCGTTCGGCTGCAAGGCTACCATCGGACCTCGCTCCACCACTCCTGTCGGCGATTCCGCAAATTGCCCCAAAGCCAAGCGATCGCTGGCTTCCTGCCCCATTTCGACAAACTCCGCAAGCATGCCCAGACGCCCATCGCCCGATGGAAAACCAAGCACCAGACCAGCCAGCAACCCCGAATCCGTCTCCGAGCCGGCCTTTTTCAAAAACACCTTTTCCTCTCCCCACGTTCCCGACACGGACTCGGACTCCAAATCAACCGTCACCTCCAAGGCGCTTCCATACGAGCCCAATCCCGCTATCGAACCAGCTATATCCACACTTGATAACGCCAAGTCAGCAGAGGATCCCTCCCTCCAAAAATAAGCCCGACCATCCGCTAACGCCCGCAGACGAATGCGCTCGCCCGCCTTGCCTACGATCCCGCCAACATACTCTCCCGCAAACTCCGATATCGAGCTCGTCCCGATCGAAGGCTCGCCAGAAAAGCTAACAGCATATCCAGGTATCTCTCCTTCCAAAACCGCAGTCGCCGTACCCCTTATTCTACCAATCGACTCATCGCCCGTGTCAAAATTGCCAGCCTCGTCTAAGGTAACCGCCTCGCGGATACGATAAAACCCAGATGCTGAATCGAAAACTGTCAAATAGCCGCCGTTAAGATCCTCGTTCACCTCGAGGAGCAAGGCTCCACCACCCGCCGTCGTTCCCGTGTAATAGCTCGGCATCGTCGCAGACACCTGCTGCGACAACACGCGAGTAGTCACGCCATCAGACACATGAGCGTACACTCGATAGTCGCCCCCTTCAGTAAACAGAAGCCGTACCTCCGTATCTTCACTTTCAATAATCGACGCGCCTGAACCGTCGTCGACGTACCATTCAACATCCAAACTCGTATCGAAGTCCGAACCATTCCGTATCGAATATTCTACGACAGATCCAAACTGTGTCGATTCCGGCCCCTCCATCTCAAATTCATCCCATCGATCCTGCATCAAAAAAGCTCCCAATCGGGCAACTTCAGCCGCGCTTAGCTCACGATTGAAAACTCGAATATCAGCCATAGATCCGTCAAACGCTCGATCATCAGAATCATTGTTCCCCACGTAAGAGAGCCCTCCCGTCGTTATCATTGTCCCAGTCGGCTCTTGCTGCATGCGCACCACCTGCTTTTCTCCGTTAATAAAAAGCTCCGGCGAATTCGAAACCTGACTACTGTCATAACTCCCAACCACGTAGTACCACTGATCATCCCGAACCGATCGAGGGGGAGCATTCCAAACTCCGAAATTCGTAAAGTTCGAGAAAAACTTAAGAGTCTGTCTATTCCCATCCGGCACGCCCGGACCTTCGCCAGAAGAAAAGTAGAGATAATAGAAAGGCATATTCACGATGCGAGGATGCGGACTAACTATCATATTGTCCGAGCGCACAAGCGCAGCGATCGTTACCTTTTGAGAAAACGTGCCGTCAAAACTCATACTCTCGGTCACCGCGTCGAAATCCACACTAGGCCCGAATTCCCCGTTCGAACGCGAAGCTCCCGTTAGCGTTCCGTCACTCGACCCCGCAAGATCCTCCACACTGGATCCCGTTCCGCCAAAATCAAAGTGGTGTAGCAATCCCGCCTTCACATCTGCCGCATCCCCCACGAAAACCGTCTTGTCAACGACTCGTGTAATCCCCTCTAAAGTCGACGTGAAACGCAGGCTCGCCTGCCCCTCTGACAATGGAACAAATCGAAAGACTCCGTCGCCTAGTGATTCTAGCTGCCCGACCGTTTCACCCTCTACCACACTGGCAGTGACCGTCGCGCTTGCATGGGCAGTCGTCTCAAAACGAGGACGCAACGCCAGCGAATCGACTATCAACATAGAATCCGCGACATTGCTTACCTCTAGTTCATGCCCGGACAAACTGGGTCGCAGGGCTACCAGCAGATTAAGCCTCCTGCCGCTCACGGTAAGTCCCTGCTGCGACGGCAGAAGATCCGCCGTGTCCATCAAGCGCTTCTTGATCTGAGGCCCCGTCAGCGAAGGTTCTAAGCTGGCCAAGAGAGCTGCTGCTCCCGCCACCATTGGCGACGCCATCGAGGTACCACTTAGAAACGAGTAATCATTAGTTGGATACGTAGAGTAAATATCATTACCGGGAGCGGCCAGATCCACGGATGTAGTTCCGTAGTTCGAGGAGGCATTCAATGTATCCTCCTGATTGGAACTGGCGACAGCTATGATATTCGACTGAGTGTAGCCTGCGGGAAATTCTAGGGCATCTGAGCTCCTATCGATATTTGAACCGTCATTTCCTGCCGCTGCGACAAATAGTATTCCGCGATCATTATGCTTAGCTATTTCGTTTCTCGTCGATAGGTTCGAGCCACCCGAACCATAAGAATTGTTCGATGCTACAATGTTCACTCCAGTATCACTCAACAAAGTGATGTAAGCCAGAGCGTCGTTGATCGCTGAAGTACGCAGCCCCTCTTCATTACCCACCTTAAGCGGCAAGATCTTCACCTTCCAATTCACCCCAACCGCCCCGGCTCCATTATTTCCCAACGCTCCCGAAATACCCGCTACATGAGTACCATGCCCGTCATCATCCTGCGGAATAGAATCACCATCGACGAAATCCCAATCATCGGCTCGCGAATTTGAATATATGTTTTGGGACAAATCCGGATGATTCGTTTGCACCCCTGTATCGACAATCGCCACCACTACTTCCTCAGCGCCCTCGCCGGTTGCAAACTCCCACGCGTCCGGAGCATTGATCTTGTCCAAGCCCCACATTCTCGCTGAATCCCAATCGCTGGGAAACGCAGTCGGATAGCTCAAATTATCAAACTCCACCAACACTCCTGGAAAACAAGTTTCGAAGGCCGCAATCAACGCTTCAAGCTTACCCAGCTCAGGTTCATCAAACCCTAGACAAACGTATTCAGAAACGCGCGACCGACGTTCGATGAACAAATCATGCTCTGTCATGAAAGAGGCTAACTGATCGCTCGACAGCTGTTCTGGCCGAGCCTCTATCAAAAACACATCGCCCATGCGCGCCACGCTACCAACGAGCTCCAGAACGCCGTCCGCATTGTCGATAATCTTGTCTTCCCAAATCACCCACGGAATTCGCTCGGACCCAGTCGCCACCAACAGCTGACGCCGATAACGACCTTCTCCGATCTGAAAAACCCTCGCGCCCACCAACTCACCCTCTGGGTAACGGGCCGACCATTCACTCTCGAGCTCCGCGAATTGATTCAAACTCAACTCTGCCTTAGCAAGTCCTTCCCCATCGTATTCAGAAATCCCTACAGTACCTACCGCTACCGAGCCACCTCCAGCCTCTCCGGTTTCGACCGTCAAATCAGCCAGAGTTTCCTGAGATGTATCAAGGCCAGAATCCCGCTCAAAAACGGACAGCCAAACGACAAGCCCCGCCAAGAGGGCAACAAAACCGATTATCGGTAACTTAGATTTCATCATACCAAATGCGACGCGCTTGCTGTCGACGACCATGGGGGTGGCTTCGACAAAAGCTGTCAGGCTCTCCTACTCTGTCACACACTGCCCTTATCTACGAGGCAAGGAGCCTATCAGTATTCAAAAAAAAGACCGCAGACTCAAATTGAGTCTACGATCTTTAGTTAAAATCTCTGACAAAGCGGCTCCTAACTCTCCGATTCTGAGGGAACCTCCTCAGACTCGCTGTCCGCGGCCTTGGTGAACTTCAGCTCCTTGCCATCGCGAATCACGAGAATGTTATCCCCTTCTTCAACTTGACCGCCAAGGAGCGATTCCGCTAGCGGATCCTCGAGGAAGCGCTCGATCGAGCGGCGAAGCGGACGCGCTCCGTACTTCTCGTCGTAACCCTCGTCGATCAGCAATTCCTTAGCATCCGCATCGAGAGTCAGCTTTATCTCCTTCTCCACAAGGCGCTCCTGAAGCTTGGCGATTTCGAGATCCACGATCTTCACCAAATCATGGCGAGCGAGACTGTGGAAAACGATCATGTCGTTGATGCGGTTGAGGAATTCGGGCTTAAACACCTTCTTCGCTTCATCCATCACCTTTGTCTTCACTCCTTCAAAATCGTCCGCCATCGAAGACGCCGCTCCGAAGCCCATCGTCGTCTGCTTCTGAATCACACTCGCGCCCACGTTCGTGGTCATGATGATGATCGTATTGCGGAAGTCGATGATGCGCCCGAGACTATCAGTCAAATGACCTTCCTCGAATATCTGCAGCATGATCTGCACGACATCCGGGTGAGCCTTTTCGATTTCGTCAAAAAGCACTAGCGAATACGGCTTGCGACGCACCTGCTCGGAAAGCTGCCCGCCCTCCTCGTGTCCGACATAGCCGGGAGGCGAACCGATCATGCGAGACACGGAGAATTTCTCCATGTACTCGGACATATCCACTTGGATAATCGCGTCGCGATCTCCGAACATCTTCTCGGCAAGCGTACGCGCTAGGAATGTCTTACCAACGCCAGTCGGCCCCATAAACATAAACGAACCGATTGGGCGCTTGGGATCCTTCAAGTCGGCGCGACTGCGGCGAAGCGCCTTGGAAATTGCCACACACGCCTCGTCCTGGCCGATGACGATTTCCTGCAACTCCTTCTCGAGCTGAAGCAGACGCTCGGTCTCCTTCTTCTCAAGACGCTGCAACGGCACGCCAGTCCAGTCAGATACGACCTTCAGCATCTCGTCCTCGTCGATGACGATACGGTTTTCCTCGCGGCTGGTTTTCCACGCTTCGAGCACGTCCTCCTGCTGCTTGCGGAGTCGCTTCTCTTCATCGCGGAACTTAGCCGCCTCTTCAAAATGCTGCTTGCTGATCGCCTCTTCCTTCTTCCCGCAAACCTCGTCGACCTCTTTCGCGAGCGTCTCGATCTCCGGAGGACGGTTCAACGATTGGATACGAGCGCGAGCTCCCGCTTCATCCATCACGTCAATCGCCTTGTCAGGCAGGAATCGCGAAGTGATGTAGCGTTCCGACAACTTTGCCGCAGCCACCAGAGACTCGTCGGTAAAGACTGCCTTGTGGTGCTCCTCGTACTTGCTGCGGATGCCCTTGAGAATAAGGATCGTATCCTCGATGTTCGGCGCCTCTACCTTCACGCTCTGGAAGCGGCGATCCAAAGCGCTGTCCTTTTCGATGAACTTGCGGTACTCGTTAAGCGTGGTCGCTCCGATACACTGCAGCTCCCCACGAGACAGGGCTGGCTTGAAAATATTCGACGCATCCATCGCGCCTTCCGCCGCGCCGGCTCCCACGATCGTGTGAAGCTCATCGATAAAGATGATCACGTTTCCTGCGCGCTTGATTTCGTCCATCACCGCCTTGATTCGCTCCTCGAACTGGCCGCGGTACTTGGTACCGGCTACCATGAGAGCGAGATCGAGCGTAATGACTTTCTTATCGATCAAAATTTCGGGAACGACTCCGCTGGCGATCTCGAGCGCAAGGCCTTCAACGATCGCCGTCTTGCCAACCCCCGCTTCGCCGATCAGCACCGGATTGTTCTTGGTACGACGACAGAGAATCTGAATGACGCGGCGAATCTCGTTTTTGCGACCAATGACTGGATCGAGGTCACCCTTGCGAGCAAGTTCGGTCAAGTCGCGACCAAACGCCTTTAAGGCAGGAGTCTTTGCCTCCTTCTTGTCCTCCTGATTCTGACTGCGGCCCGGGGCGATCGCCTCTTCAGTTTCACCGGAAAATTGCGGATCGAGCTCTCTGAGGATCTCGTTGCGAGTACGTTCGATGTCCACGTCGAGCGACTTCAAAACCCGCGCCGCCACGCCTTCGCCCTCACGCAGCAAACCGAGCAAAATGTGCTCCGTGCCAACGTAGCTGTGGTTAAGGGCTTTCGCCTCCTTGCCCGCTAGAGCGAGGACCTTCTTCACTCTCGGGGTGTAAGGAATGCTGCCAGCGGCCTTGCCTTCTGGCCCAGAGCCGACCTGCTTCTCGACCGCGCTGCGCACCGTCTCCAGATCGAGCCCCATTTTCTGAAGAACGCTTACTGCCACGCCTTGGCCTAGTTTGATGAGGCCGAGCAAAATGTGCTCCGTGCCGACGTAGTTATGGTGAAAGCGATCTGCCTCCTTGCGCGCGAGGGCAAGAACTTGCTGAGCGCGGGGAGTGAAATTGTTCATTGGTTCCATAAAGCTTTATTCTGCCTCCTGTTCAGGCTCTTGTTTTGGGGTATCGTCCTCAGTGGACGTTTCGTGAAGTTGAAAAATGGGGCGGTCCACGTTCTCGAATTGTTTCCTCATGTACTGAGCGCGGAACGCGTCGCGAGCGGACGAGTCAATCTCGTCACCTGCATGATACTGTACGTGCCCGGGCTGACATTCGATGAACATTCTATCTACTATGTTCCGCGTCTTCTCTGGAAACATCTCCAGATCCACTCCGAAGCGAACCAGCGAAGCGAGGTTCATACACTCGGAAGAGGTGAGCAAATGGCTGTTCTGCAAGATGCCGTAAGCACGGCCTATCTTGTCGTAAAGCTTGTTCGGATCCTTCTCCAAGATCTTCTCCCGAGCATTCATCTCCTGATCGATGATCGTGCGAAGCACTGAAGAGAGCCGCTTCACGATCTCCTCCTCGGATTCGCCAAGCGTCGTCTGATTCGAAATCTGGAAAATGCTGCCGCTCGCGTCCGACCCCTCACCGAAAAGACCACGCACCGCGATTCCTAGCTGGTTCACCGCTCGTACCACCTTCTCCATCTGACTGGAGATGACGAGCGCAGGCAAATGCATCATGGTCGAAGCCCGCATCCCAGTGCCGACGTTCGTCGGACAGGCCGTCAAGTACCCGATTTTCTGCGAAAAGGCGAAGTCGAGCTGCTCCTCGAGAGCCGTGTCTATCGCGTCAGCCGCGTTCCAAACGCTTTTGAAACGGTAGCCGGACTTGATGACCTGGATGCGAAGATGGTCCTCTTCGTTGATCATCACCGAAATCGACTGATCCTTACTGATCACCACCCCGGCTGCTTCAGCATGAGTGGAGAGCTCGCGACTGATCAAATGGCGCTCCACCAAAATCTGCCGCTCGAGATCAGAAAGTGATTCAATTTCAGCGCTAATGCCTCGCTTCATCTGACCTAGCGAAGCCACAGAGGGCAAACATGTCTCAAGTACTTCCTTGCGGCGCGCCTCTTTGGCCCACCCGGGAAACGGAACGTCCGCCAAATTTCTGGCGAGACGGATACGGGTCATCAAAACTACCGGGCACTTCTTCGAGCCTGCCTCGGTCATTTCCGACTTCCCGCCAAATATGCTTTTTATCAACATCTACGTTTACGCTTCAGCGGCTGCGGCCTCCATAGCCTTTTTGAGTTCAATTATCTCGTCGCGCATCCGAGCGGCGTCTTCGTACCGCTCGCTCGAAATCGCATCCTGAAGCCCGCTTTCGAGCGTGCCAAGTCGATCGATAAAGGTGCGACGCTCGAGAGCGCGCTGAGGAACCTTGCCCCGATGCGAGTCGCCCCTGTGCATATTCAGCAGGGCCGGCGAGACCACGCTGCTGAAAACCTCGTAGCACTTCGCGCAACCGAGACGGCCCGTCTTCTTAAACTCGCGCTGGGTGCAGCCGCACTCCGGACAAGACAAGGCCGCCACTTCAGGAGCGGACTCGGACTCGGGCTTCACTAGCAAATCTGCCAGCGAGTAACCGCTCGGATCCGTGATGCCCTTCTGCTCGGCGCAGTTTTCGCACAGGTCGATCTTGTGTATCTGATTGTTGATTATCTGCGTAAGGTGAACCGTTGCCGGCTGGCTGCAGACATCGCATTTCAGAGGCTTTGCCATTGGAAATTAATTGGTGTTGGGATTGGTTAAACTAGGCAATTTGCGCCACGCGCTTAGGACACGCAGATACAATGCAAACGCCATGCCATGTTTGCCGGACTGCATTGCAAGTGTCCAACATTATTGAACGAAGGATCCACTAAGCTCAAAGCGAGCCGAGCGATTTCCGTAAAATTTACGAGAATCAGACGAAGAATACTGCGAGCGACACCGAGATCAGGAGGAATAGCGCCCCGAAAGAGGCCGCGGATCTCTCTACAACATCGTGCCGTGCGTGCTGACCTCTTCGTGGAAAGCGGCGTGCAGCTTCTTGGTCACCGCCCCCGGGGAGCCGTTCCCGATCGTACGCGAATCAAGACCAACAACAGGAATCAGTTCCGCGGCCGTGCCCGTCAGAAAACACTCGTCCGCATTCCAAATCTCGTAGCGAGTCAAGTTCACCTCCCTCACCTCGAGACCCTGCGAAGTCGCAAGATCAATCACCGCCTGGCGCGTGATCCCGCGCAAAGCCCCGTTCGACGCGTCAGGCGTGAAAATCACCCCCTTGTGCACGATGAAAAGATTATCCCCCGTACACTCCGCCACGAAGCCGAGATCGTTCAACATGATCGCCTCGAGAGCGCCCGCTTGGGCAGCCTCGATCTTCGCCATGATGTTGTTCAAATAGTTCAGCGACTTCACCCCCGGATTCAAAGCCGCCGGCCCAGTGCGACGCGTCGGCACCGTCACGATCGACAGCCCATCCGTGTAGCACTCAGGCGGATACAGGGCGATCTTGTCCGCGATGATGATCAAAGACGGCTTCGGACAGGAGTTCGGCGAAAGCCCCAGACTACCCGCCCCACGAGTCACGATCAGACGAATGTAGCCGTCGCTCAGACCATTGACCCGACACGACTCGCAAACCAGCTCCGAAAGCTCCTCGCGACTCCAAGGCATCGTCAGCAAGATCGCCTTGGCAGAGTACTCCAAACGCTCCAAATGCTCATCCAAACGGTACACGCAATTCTTGTAGACCCGGATTCCCTCAAAAATTCCATCGCCGTAAAGCAGGCCATGATCGAACACCGAAATCTTCGCGTCCTCCTTATCTACAAACTGACCATCCAGATATATCTTCATGATCGCCGAATAAGTGTAGGGCCTTCCCCCTCTGGCAATTAAAAATTTATGCAAGCCCCACAAACCCCTCCGAGACCGACTCGGCACCCGCACCCCGCCCCCCCCGATAGCTCGCTAGGGCAGCAACCGATTTCTCAAAGATCCACCCACTAAGCGCTAAACTCGAATGCTGCGGATATGCCCCGCGGGGCTATCGGCACAAAGCACCAGCCAAATAGATCGAGAAACCCCTACGCATCAGGGTTTCCATTAGGCGACCCTAATGTTAACGATAAGACGCCTGTAGTTGCAAAACCGCTCGTAGACTCCATAACCGATTCCACCTTGAAGAATCCCCATTGCAACGTTTAGGTTAATCCCCTTTAGAAAGATCTAGACTGCTGCTTAAAACGACCCGCAAACCCACACGTACCATGCTTAAGCCCATCAATTCCAAAAAAGGCTTCACGCTCATTGAGCTCCTGACCGTGATCGCCATACTCGCCATACTCGGCGCCATCATCTTCCCGACCGTCGGCCAGTTCCGTACGCTCGCAAAGAAAACCAGCGACGCCAACGACCTCCGACGCATCGTCCAAGCCTCCCAAATGTTCGCCGCGCAAAATGGCGAGAAATTTGTGACTGAGACTCAAACAGTCGTAGCTGCCGGAATAACCGACACCGGTGGAGCCAACATTACAGACGTCGCTGCAGTCTTGGCCATAGGTGGAGACCTTAACGATCCACAGATTTGGGTAAGCGAGAACGAAGAAAAACCAGCAGTGGGCGGGGCTATCGTCACTTTCACTGACACCGATGCTGATGGTACCCCAGATACTTACGCGAAGAATACAGGAATGTCCGCCTCGAGCTTTTCTTTCGACTACGTCACGAATCTTGCAACTTGGATGGAATCTACCATTCCCGTTGCCTTCAGCAGAATGGCAGCGCCCGGCGCTAGCCAGTGGGGAGCATCAGATGTCTACCAGACAACCGGAGGCCACGTAGCTTTCCTAGGAGGTAGCGTAAGTTGGTACGAAGACCTAACTGGAAAACTCATCGCCGCCGACGGAACCTCCGCTGACAACATCAGTGCAGCCATTCCCGCTGCCGCGACGATCCGCGCAAGTGCTCAATAAGCGCTAAGACAGCGTCAAATTTCCACATAACCCCAGCTCTCGCAGCTGGGGTTTTCTTTTGCCCAGATCCTTACGCCTTCCTCGTTACCTTCGCTCGCTTGCGATCCGGATAAAGCATCCTGCAGATCAGGCAAACCGTCCCGTCGCACCCCCGAGCCGTACAGTACTCGCGGCCATAATAGATAATCTGCAAGTGCAGGTGATTCCACCGCTCCCGCGGAAAAAGCCGCTTCAAGTCCGCCTCCGTCTGCACCACATTCTTCCCGCTCGTCAGCCCCCAGCGCTGCCCTAAACGATGAATATGCGTATCCACCGGAAAAGACGGATGCCCAAAAGCCTGCGACATCACCACCGAGGCCGTCTTATGCCCCACTCCCGGCAAAGCCTCCAGCTCCTCAAAGCCCTCCGGCACCTGCCCCTCATACTTATCCACTAAGATCTGCGAAAGATCCCGAATCGCCTGCGACTTCCGAGGCGAAAGCCCGCAAGGCCGAATCACCTCCCGAATCGCCTCCACCGGCACCAGTCGCATCGTCTCCGGCCTATCCGCCAGTTTCCAAAGCAGCGGCGTCACCTTATTCACCCGCTCATCCGTACACTGCGCCGAAAGCAACACCGCCACCAACAAAGTATACGCATCCGTATGATCCAAAGGAATCGGAGGATTCGGATAAAGCCGCTCCAACTCCCCATCCACATAAGCCGCCCTCTCCTTCTTAGTCATCCCCCCCCCCGTCACAGCCTTCATCACAGTCATCATCACTCTTTCAGTACCTATCTCCAACTTGGTCACAAAAACCAAGCAGCGAACTCCCCCCAAAAAACACAATCCGAAAACGCCCCACCCCTGGAGCGCGAAACGCGCAACGTTACACGTTTCGCGCCCCAAATCTCTTCATCCTTACCTCTCCACCAGCCCCCAAACGAAACTTTCCTCAATTGCCGCATTGATTTGCGTCATCGCTTTTCTACTCTCCCGCCCATGCCAAACAGCACCGAAGCCACGCCAGCCAGAAGCGCTTCTACCCAAGCCAAATTAAACCCGCTCGCCAAGCTGGACCAATTCGCCCCGCGCCACCTCGGCGTCGATGGACCCGCAGCCGTTCAGCTAGCCCACACTCTTGGCTTCGACTCTACGGACGCCCTCGTCGATCAAGCCGTCCCCGCCTCCATTCGCATCGGCGAACTTACGGGTCTCCCCACTCCGATCGGCGAACACGACATGCTCGCGGAGCTCAAATCCATCGCTTCCAAAAACACCGTCAACACCTCTTACATCGGTCTCGGCTACTACCCGACCATCACGCCGCCAGTCATCCAGCGAAGCATCTTGGAAAACCCAGGCTGGTACACCCAGTACACCCCCTATCAAGCCGAAATATCCCAAGGCCGCATGGAAGGCCTGCTCAATTTCCAAACAATGGTCTCCGACCTCACCGGTCTCGAAATCGCCAACGCCTCCCTGCTCGACGAAGGCACCGCCGCCGCCGAAGCCATGGGGCTCGCCTTCTCTCAAGTCGGCAGAGCAGGCAAAAAGCAGAAAATCCTCATTTCCAAAAACTGCTTCCCGCAAACCATCGAAGTCACCGTCTCTCGCGCCGAACCTCTCGGCATTGAAGCCGAAGTCGTCGATCTCGAATCCCACGAAGACTTCGAAGGCGTATTCGCGATTCTCCTACAGTATCCAGATGCGAACGGTCTCGCCAAAGACTTCTCAGCTCTCGCCGCCAAAGCCAAGGAGCACAAGGCCCTCACCATAGTCGCCACCGACCTTCTTGCCCTCACCATTCTCAAGTCTCCCGCTGCCCTCGGAGCTGACGTCGCAATCGGCTCCGCCCAACGCTTCGGCGTACCCATGGGCTTTGGCGGACCGCACGCAGCCTTCTTCGCCACCCGCGACGCCTACAAACGCAAGATTCCGGGCCGCCTCATCGGCGTCTCAAAAGACCGAGCAGGCAACCCCGCTCTCCGCCTTGCCCTCCAAACTCGCGAGCAGCACATCCGACGCGACAAGGCCACCAGCAACATCTGTACGGCTCAAGCCCTACTCGCCAACATCGCCGCCGCCTATGCCGTCTACCACGGACCTGTCGGCCTTAAAAACATAGCCAGCCGCATCCAGCTTCTCGCTCGACTCGCCAGCAAAGCGCTAGCGAAATCTGGATACACCATCACACCCGGTTGCCGCTTCGACACTATAACTGTAAAGAACACGCCCACACCCGCCGCCGAGCTCGTCGCCAATGCGGAATCCGCCGGCATCAACCTTCGGCTCATCTCCGAAAACTCCGTCGGACTCTCGCTCGACGAAACAACCTCACCCGAAGATCTCGCCGAGCTGCTCGCCATCTTCGACGTCGAAACCAGCCCCGCCGAACTCGCAACCCAAGCACAAGGAATCGAATCGGAAACTCCCGCAGAGCTCGTCCGCGAGATAGACTACCTCACGCACCCGGTCTTCAACTCCTACCACACCGAGACCGAAATGCTACGCTACCTAAAGCGTCTGGAAAATCGCGACCTCTCGCTCACCACCTCCATGATCCCGCTAGGCTCCTGCACGATGAAGCTCAACGCAGCCGCCGAAATGCTCCCCATTACCTGGCCGGAGTTTTCCAACATCCACCCATTCGCGCCAAAAGAGCAAACCGCCGGCTACCTCGAACTCATCAAGCAACTGGAAGACTGGCTCTCAAACATCACCGGATTCCACGCCACCTCCCTCCAGCCAAATGCCGGCTCCCAAGGCGAATACGCCGGACTCCTCGCCATCCGCGCCTACCATGCTTCCCGCGGAGACACCGAGCGCAACGTCTGCCTCATACCCCTTTCCGCTCACGGCACCAACCCGGCGAGCGCCTCTATGGTAGGTCTCAAGGTCGTAACAGTCGCCTGCGACCAGCACGGCAACATTGACGTCGACAACCTCAAAGCCAAAGCCGAACAGCACTCGGCGAATCTCGCCGCCCTGATGGTTACCTATCCATCCACTCACGGCGTATTCGAGTCTTCGATACGAGACATCTGCCAGACTATCCACGACCACGGCGGTCAAGTCTATATGGACGGGGCCAACATGAACGCCCAGTGCGGACTCACCAGCCCCGGCGAAATCGGAGCCGACGTCTGCCACCTCAATCTCCACAAGACCTTCTGCATCCCACACGGCGGCGGCGGTCCAGGAATTGGCCCAATCTGCGTCGCCGAGCACCTCGCTCCCTTCCTGCCAGGACATCAGCTAAGCGACTCGATCGAAGGAGACAAACGCATCGGAGCCATCTCCGCCGCTCCCTATGGCAGCGCCAGTATCCTGCCGATCCCATGGGCCTACATCCGCATGATGGGGGCCGAAGGCATCGTCAAAGCCACCAAAATCGCCATCCTCAACGCGAACTACATGGCTAAGCGCCTCGAAAAAGAATTCAAAATCGTCTATCGCGGCGAATCTGGACTCGTCGCCCACGAGTTCATTATCGATTTCCGCGACTGGAAAGAGCAGTCCGGCATCGAAGTCGAAGACGTTGCCAAACGCCTCATGGACTACGGCTTCCACGCGCCCACCATGTCCTTCCCCGTTCCGGGCACCATGATGATTGAGCCAACTGAAAGCGAGTCCCCCGCCGAGCTCGACCGCCTTTGCGACGCCCTCATAGCCATCAAAGGCGAAATGCTGCGCGTAGCTTCAGGCGAATGGCCACGAGAAGACAACCCGCTCAAAAACGCGCCCCATACCTGTCAATCCGTGACAGCTGCAGAGTGGGCATCGCCCTACTCTCGAGAGCTAGCCGCATTCCCGGCGTCATGGACTCGCGAATACAAATACTGGCCACCTGTCAGTCGCGTGGACAATGTCTTCGGCGATCGAAACCTTGTTTGTTCCTGCCTACCCCTCGAAGCCTACGCAGAGACTCACTAGTTGCGAGCAGGCAACACCTCCTGCTCGACTGCAGCTAGAGTGTATTCATAAAGTTCGGACAAGGTTTTCCCACGGTAAACAACTCGACCTTCTCTCATCAGCGGATTCGGCCGATCTTCCAGCGTCTCCATTACGCAGGAGGTCGTATACCTACAAATCGCCAGACTCTGCGTCCAATCGAGAGTATCGCCCTTCGGGTTCGCTGAAAATTGAGCTGATACCGCGTCGTAGACAAGTTTCGAGAAACCCCATTTCTTAAGAGCGAGACCACCCACTTCCGCATGATTCAAACCAAACTCGCGAAACTCAGCTTCAGCCAATCGACGCGCTGTTCTCTCCTGCAAGACGAGACAGGATTTCGATACCTCCCGAACCGCCTCGTCGATCACTACTCGACCGATCGCATGAAGGAGACCAACCGCGTAAGCAGTTTCTGACTGCTGCGAATCTCCTTGGTAAAGAAAACGCATCGCCACCCCGCAACCCAGGGAACGCCGAACGAATGAAACACGGCTAGTACCGTAGGCTTCGAGACTGCTCGGCAACAAATTTCCCAACCAGATTCGCAAGGCAATCCGAGCGAGGCGCTCAAGCCCGATCGTCTGAACTGCATCCTCGACGGAGATCATCCCCCGAGATCCAAACTCGGCTAGATTCGCGTTTCGAATGACCTCAACGGCGAGATACGGGTCCGACGCGACCAATTCAATCGCCCCCTCAAGCGCGGAATGCGATCCCTGCAAATAGGAGTAGAGCCTACCGCTCTCGCTAGCCGGTGTCGGAAATTTCTCGATACACGCGATAATTGACGACTTCCACTCGAACGAGCAGGACGCCTCACTGGTAGAAAAGGGAGCCTCGGTCATGGACTAGATTGTGGGACTATGAGTTCGTTTCGATTCAAAAAAAAGGCAGTGTGAGCTCTTGGATTCAAGCGAACGAGTATACCTAAAATCCATGTGAATTGGAATAGAGTTACTCCGCAAACGTCACCGAACTTGAGCTCAGTTTACCTAGAGGAGTTGGCAACGTTCCCTTGGAAGATACTCGTTCTATGCCTCCAAATCGGAAATTTGAGAACGAATCGCTTTCGTGGATACGCCATTGAAATATTTTAGGGCATCCCTAGCGTCGCGTTATGGCATTGATCCAATTCGAGTTTAAGTCAGAAACCTTGGCCCTCGCCTGCCAGGTAAACATCGCATTCAGCCAACGCATAAAAGAACAGCTAGGGAAAACGCACCGCAGTCCTGTTCTCTACCTCCTTCATGGTCTTTCAGACGATCACTCCGGCTGGATGAGGAAATCCTCAATCGAACGCTACGTAGAGAACTACGACGTGGTAGTCGTTATGCCGGCGGTCCACCGCAGCTTTTATCGCAACACGTATTCAGGATATCGCTACTTTGACTACATCGCCGAAGAACTGCCTGAGCTCTGCAGCTCTTACTTTCCAATTTCTGACTCGCCGGCCAATCGTTTCGTAGCAGGACTCTCCATGGGCGGCTACGGCGCCTTCAAGCTCGCCCTCGCGAAGCCAGAAAACTACGCCGCCGCCGCGAGCTTATCAGGAGCGCTCGATCTCGAAGCCCTTGGCGGTCATCGCGATGAACTTCTTCCCGAATGGCCGCACATATTTGGCCCCAGCCAGAAGCTATCTTCAAACGACGATGACCTCCTGCGTCTCGCTTCGCAGAGAATCGCCGAAGGCGACACCCTTCCAAAGCTCTTTCAGTGTTGCGGGACCGAAGACTATCTCTACCCCGCCAACAAAAGCTTCCTGAAACATGCGCGCGAAATCGGTCTGTCCGTTCATTACGAAGAAGGTCCTGGAGAGCACGAATGGGGCTATTGGGATCGGCAAATCCAAAAAGTGCTCGAATGGCTGCCACTCAAGCAGCTTGAAAAACAAGAGAACAGTCCTTTCAAAAGCTCGCCTACCAAGACCACTGAAATTTCCTAGAATCGCATGAACAAAAGTTTGGCCACCAACCTAGCTGCCCTGCTGCTTCTCGCCGCCGGCATTCTACTCCCCGAATCCGCCGCGAAACCCTACGTACTCAACGCCGGAATCTTCGCTCTCGCCGGAGCCATTACAAACTGGATCGCGGTCCATATGCTATTCGAAAAGGTTCCCGGACTCTACGGCTCCGGTGTCATCGCCGCCCGCTTCGAAGAATTCAAGGCAGCAATCCACAAGCTCGTCATGGAAAGCTTCTTCACTGAGGAGAACTTCATGAAATTTGCCGATACCGCTCTGCATCAGGGTCTTAACGCGGAAACGATCGAAAAGAGCGTAGACATGGACGAGCTCTTCGATGGATTCCTCGGCGTCGTGGCCAAATCGAAATTTGGCGGCATGCTCTCCATGTTCGGTGGACTTAAGGTGCTGGAGCCGTTGCGAGATCCATTTAAGGATGAATTTCGAAAAAGACTTAGGCAAATCGTCGAAACGCTCGATATAAGCCACTCCCATAGTTCATTCGAAAAAATGCAGCCCATGATCGAAGGTCTCGTTCGCGGCAAGCTCGACGAGCTCACCGCTCCACAAGTTAAACAAATCCTTTCCGACCTGATTCGCGAACACCTTGGATGGCTCGTCGTCTGGGGCGGCGTCTTCGGAGCTCTTATCGGACTGATCTCCACCGCCCTCCAGACCGCCTTTCTCTAGAGCGATCCTCTCCAGACTAGAAACCCAAGCCCAAGCTTGAAATCCAACGCCTTGTAAGACATTCACTTGTAGCAACAATTCCCGACATGCGCCTCCCGAAACCGACTACCCTCGCCCTGCTATGCGGAGCCATACTCTCAACCCTCTCGCCGCTGTCTGCAGGACCCCGCTTCGCAAACGGAGACGTCACTTTACAAGGCACCCTACAAGTAACCGAAAGTAGCCGAGTCAGCCCCCGCTCCGACAGCTCGTCCGACACCATTTACGCCTTCATTCCCACGCTTAGATACGTTAGGGAATCGAGCCGAATAAATCTGAACGCGGATCTGAGTCTCCCCATGCGTCGCTATGAATCAAATGATAGTCTCGATTCGAATTCCGTTAATTTCAATCTCTCGGGCAACGTTCCATTCGGCACCGGGCCGCGTTTATCGGGAAGTTGGCAGCTCTCCTACCTCCAAGGCATACGGGCAAGCTATCTCACCAACAGAAACCTCGACTCAACCAACTTCAGGGCATCTCTCTCATCCAACTATAGGCTGCGAAATAAAATAAGCCTACGCTCCGGAGCGACGTTTAGCGATCGATCCAGCAACGGAGTTTCATCTACTTTCGTTAACGAAAACGAATCAACCACGTACTACATTGGGCTCCAAGCGAATCAGATTGTCGGAACGATCGGAGCATATGTGGACTATAGGATCTATAACCGAAAAACGACCCTGGGGCAGATCAATCAGAACATAGATGACTCCGATGACGGCATAAACTTCGGAGTTACAGGACAATTGCTCCCTGAAAGGTGGTTCCCTAAACTAGATGCAGACCTATCTTTCGGATTCGCTTCAACGGAGGGTCGTGGAAATAACAGCACAGGCGGCTCGTCCGGCAGAAACAATAGGCTCACCCTGGAAGGACACTTGAGATACCCCGCTACTCCTAAAAGCAACGTCGCGCTCACATTTAGAAGAAGTCTCGCCGTCACCGACGACGACCGCACCGTCGAGCAAAGCCGGGTCAACCTATCGATTGACTACACCCCGCGACAAAAACTCTCCTTTGCCACTACCGTTGGCATTCAAAGCAACGACTTCATCTACGACTCCACCGCCCGCAACGACGACGTCCTCACAGCCTCTATCAGCGCTCGCTACTCGATCCGCTCCAACTGGTTTACCACCCTCTCCTACAACTTTCGCGACTCGGCCTCCAACGTAGTTCTCAGCGACTACAACTCCTCCCAGCTTAGTCTATCGACCACCCTTTCCTACTGAATAGATGGCGCCGCTCCCTGCGAAAGCTAAAGAACGCTGGCGTAGAACCGATTTCTTAATAAAAACTTTACCCTTAGCTAAATGGCTTGCCAGCTCGCTCCACGCGGCAAGCCTAAGTTTCGAATCCAAATCAATCTGACTCAAAAGCGAGAATCCATATCATGTCGATCAGAGTATTTATCGTAGACGATCATCCACTAGTGCGCCAAGGCCTGACCCAAATCATCGGCGGCCAAGAAGACCTCGAAGTCTGCGGTGAAGCGGAAGACTCGTCATCCGCGATGCGAGGCATCGACAACACCAAGCCGGACGTGGTCATCGTTGACATCTCGCTTCAAGGCAACAACGGGCTCGAGCTCATCAAGAACTTGAAGGCCATCTACGAAAAGCTCCCCATTCTCGTATTCTCCATGCATGACGAGTCCATCTACGCTCAACGCGCCCTGCGCGCCGGAGCCAAGGCCTACGTCATGAAAAAGGAGTCCTCCGAAAAAATCGTCGAGGCCATCCGGAAAATTCTCAAGGGCGAGATCTACGTCAGCCCGCGCGTGGCCGATCAAGTGCTGCACCAAATCGTCAGCGGACCCAGCAATGCGTCCGCATCCCCAGTCGATCGACTCACCGATCGCGAGCTCGAAGTCGTTCAGCTAATTGGCAGAGGCCTTTCCACCCGCGAAATCGCCGAAAGCCTCCATCTCTCCGTAAAAACGATCGAATCGCACAGAGCTCATGTGAAGGAGAAGCTCAATCTCCGCAACGCCACCGAGCTCGTGCAGTTCTCGGTACAGTGGGTCGATCAACAGGATTCCTGAGCCCTACGCTCGCCTGAGACAATTCAAGCCCCGAGAGTTCTCGGAAGAAGCGATGCGTCGTCTTCCTATTCCGTTTCCACTTTCGTAAAAGCAATCCCGTAGGCCTATTTCCTCAGGGGAAAGCTAAGGGCAACGATAAGTAGGGACCGGAAAACACTGCCACCCCCTCACTCTATTTCGCCAGCGACTGCCCAGAGCTGCCCCCGATTGTAAAATACCTGCCTAAAATGCTACTCTGTCGCGACTTACAAAAAGCGACATGATCTTAGCATCCCCTCCCAAACAAATCCTCTACATAGACGAACACCCCGTCTGCCATGCCGGCCTAGATTGCCTTCTCGAGAACAATCCCAGTTTCTCCGTTTGCTACACCGCTCGAAACACAGATTCCGCTTCCCTGCCCAGCGACGCCGATCTCGTGATTCTCGAAATAACGTCAGCTCACCCAAGGGGCATTCCCGCCGTTCGGGATCTCAAGCAAATCTATCGAGACGTACCCGTTCTCGTTCTGAGCTGCCACCACGAGTCCATCTACGCTGATCGCTGCCTGAAAGCCGGAGCAAGCGGCTTCATCATGAAATCCGCGCCCCTTGAGGATCTCGTTCTAGCGATCGAAACGGTCACCGAGGGCGGCTTGTACGTTAGCGAAGATGTTAAGTCGCTAATGATTAATAGACTAGCCAATCCAAGCATGAACGAAGTCAGCGGAGGCTTCCATAATCTGTCCGATCGAGAGCTTCTGATCGTCGAACAAATTGGACTGTCAAAAAATAATAAAGAGATAGCTGATGCGCTGCAAATTAGCGTAAAGACGATAGAGTCACATCGTTCCAGAATCAAAGCCAAGCTTCGCCTAGACAGTCCACAAGACCTCATGCGCTACGCGATGCGTATCCACTACTTCTAAACCCCAAAACCACTAGAACGATGCCAGCGATAGAGCAAAGCCCGCAACAACCCCACAACCAGAAAGCTCTACTCGCAGAGGATGACTCCCTTATCCGGGAACTCGTCTCCACATATTTGAGGACCCTCGGGTACGACGTGCTGGAGGCTAGCAACGGGCGAGACGCCATCGAATTGCTCAACGACGGACACACCGGAAGACTCGACCTCATCGTTACAGACCTCGTCATGCCTAAAGCCAGCGGCGAGACGATAATCAAGCAGGCTAGAGAGCGCGGCGTATGCAATCGTTTCCTAGTCATGTCAGGCAACCCAATCGACCCGATGTCCCATGCCACCGCGCCTAGCAAAGGCTCTGAATACATCGAAAAACCATTCTCATTCGGAGACTTCGAAGCCAAACTTCACTCCCTCGAGACACGCCCCATAGCCCAGGAAGCCTAAGCTCCCTGCATACGAGTCAGTCATCGATCGTATTTTGTTATTGCGCCAACCGAGATTTCCTCTCTTTTAGACCGCTTTCACGCTAGAGACCAGCGGCAACACCGTTCGCCTCCACGGAAGCGCCTCAATCGAGACGCCAGCGTCAAGCCCAGCGAAACCTAGGCTTGGGACCAGCCAAACTGCTTGTCCGATCTTCCGTGCTAATTCGAAAAACGAACACACAAATGGCTAACAGCAAATCAATCGACAAGGCCCAAGTAATTGGCGACTTCAAGACTCACGATACGGACACCGGCTCCGCAGACGTGCAAATCGCCCTACTCTCGGCCCGCATCAACCACCTCACCGAGCACCTCCGCTCGAATCGCAAGGACTTCCACACACGCCGTGGCCTCCTCGCTATGGCAGCACGCCGTCGTAAGCTTCTCAACTACCTGAAGAAAAACGACCTCGAGAAGTACAACGAACTTCTCCAGCGCCTCAACCTCCGCAAATAGTTGCGGATCCCTCCGAGGACTCAAACGACCGGTCAGACATTGCAAACCTCGCGATGATGATCCCCTTTCAAGCCTGCGAATTCACATTCGCGGGCTTTTTCGCTTCTTGATTTTTCCAACCAGAGAGCGCCCAGGCGTTCTCGATAACTAAACAAAACACCCGAGACAACCCGGCAGAACCCGATCCGTTTGAGGAAATTTCCGCATGTTGCCCAGCCTTCGAAAGCCAAAGCGACAACATCCGGAAATCTCTTCAGAAAATAGACTGATCCCGTTCGCCGAGTTGTCACAAACAAAGACGTAACGAAAAAAATGATACAGAAACACAGCATCACTGTAGACGATCTCGACATCACATTCTCCACTGGCGACGTGGCAAACCTCGCCTCCGGAGCCGTGACTGTCTCCACTGGCGAAACAAGCCTCTTCGTATCCGCCACCGTGGCCAAGACTGTCCGCGAAGGCCAGGACTGGTTCCCGCTCACCGTCGACTACCGCGAAAAGTACACCGCAGCCGGTCGCATCCCAGGTGGCTACTTCAAGCGCGAAGGTCGCCCCTCCGAAAAGGAAATCCTCACCTCTCGCCTCTGCGATCGCCCTTGCCGCCCGCTCTTTCCGAAAGGTTTCCTCAACGAAGTTCAAATCATCGGCTTCGTCCTCTCCGCTGACCAAGTAAACGACGCGGATATTCTCATGGTCAACGGCGCCTCCGCCGCCCTCGCCATCTCCGACATCCCATGGAACGGCCCGATCGGCGCCGTTCGCGTCGGCCAGATCGACGGACACTTCGTCGCCAACCCAACCATCGAAGAGCAATACGCTTCCGACCTCGACCTCATCTACGTCGGCACCGAAGACGAAATGCTCATGATCGAAGGTTCCGCGGATCAGATCTCGGAAGAGCGCTTCCTCGAAGCCCTCGAGTACGCTCACAAGGCCATCCAGCCAATCATCGCCGGCATCAAGCAGCTCCGCGAAGAAGCAGGTAAGGAAAAGAAGACCTTCCCACTTTGCGTCCTCGAAGACGACGTTCGCCAGATCGTCAACTCTCTCGTTGGCGACCGCATCGGCGAAGCATGCGCCGCAGGCGACAAGCAAGAACGCAACGCCAAGATCGACGAACTCAAGGTTCTCGCAGAAGGCGCCCTTCAGGAAAAGTACGGCGACGACTACAATCCCGCCCAGCTCAACATGGCAATGGAGGAGCTCCTCGAGCACACCTACCGCAAGTCCATTCTCGACAACGGCGTACGCTCCGGCGGCCGCAAGCCAAACGAACTCCGCGAGCTCAAGTCACAAGTCGGCGTAGTACCTCGCGTACACGGTTCCGCACTCTTCTCTCGCGGCGAAACTCAAGGCCTCGTACTCACCACTCTCGGCCCAGCAAACCAGGCTCAAAGTCTCGACGCCATCACCGGCGGCCCGACCACCAAGTCCTTCATGCTGCACTACAACTTCCCTCCTTTCTCCGTCGGCGAAACCGGCCGCTTCGGTACTCCTGGTCGACGCGAGATTGGACACGGCGCCCTCGCGGAGCGTTCCCTTCTCCCAGTTGTACCATCCGAAGATGTATTCCCATACTCGATACGCATCAGCTCCGAGATCATGGCTTCCAACGGGTCCACTTCCATGGCCTCCATCTGTGGCGGCTGCCTCTCTCTTATGGATGCCGGCGTGCCCATCACCGACCCAGTGGCAGGTATCTCCGTGGGACTTGTTTCCGAGTTCGACGAAAACGGCAAGCCCGCCAAACACCACATCCTCACCGATATCCTCGGTGAAGAAGATCACTTCGGCGACATGGACTTCAAGATCGCCGGCACCAAGAACGGTATCACCGGCTTCCAGCTGGACCTTAAGATCAACGGCCTCCCCTTCGACATCGTCAAGGCGTCCGTCGCTCAATCTCGCGAAGCCCGCCTCGAGATCCTCGCCAACATGGCAACCGCTCTCGAAGCGCCACGTGAAGAGGTCGCAGCCACCGCGCCTCGCATCACAACCGTTCAGATCAACCCAGAAAAGATCGGCGCCCTTATCGGTCCAGGCGGCAAGAACATCCGCCGCATCGTTGAAATCACCGGAGCCCAGGTTGACATCAACGACGACAACTCCGGACGCGTAAACGTCTACGCCACAAGCGAGGAAGCCATGAAGCGCGCCCTCCACGAAATCGATCTCGTCTGCGGCGAAATCGAAGAAGGAAAGATCTACCGCGGCATCGTCAAGGCCACCAAGGAATTCGGTTGCTTCGTCGAAGTACTCCCCGGCCAAGAAGGTCTCGTCCACATCTCCGAACTCGCCGACTTCCGCGTCCGCAATACGGAAGACGTCTGCAAGGCTGGAGACGAAATGGTCGTCAAGTGCCTCGGAGTCGACGAACGCGGACGCGTTCGCCTCTCCCGCAAGGCCGCCCTCGAAGAGCTCGAAGCTCGCAAGGCAGCCAAGGAAGAAGCCGCAAAGTCAGCCGACGGCGAAGAAGAACCAGCCGCCGAAGAGCCAGAAGCTCCTGAAGCCGCTGAGGAATCTTCCGAAGAGAAGACTGAAGCGTAGTCGCCCAACAATTACAGCGTCCAAGGCCTCAAAGCCTTGGACGCTTTTTTTGTGCCTAGCACATTCCAATTCACTTTTCGCTCTTCACCATTCACTCTTCCCCCACATGTCTAAAATACTCATCGTAAACGACGACGGAATCGACTCCCCCCTCCTCCTCGCGCTCGTATCCAGTTTCCAGCGACTCGGAGAAGTCGTCGTCGCAGCTCCTCGCTACGAGCAAAGCTGGGTGGGCAAATGCATGAGCCGTTTCAAGGACGTCGACGTCATCGAGCGCAAAGACCTCCCTTGCGAAGCCTACTCCATCTCAGGCTCCCCCGCCGACTGCGTCAATCTCGCCCTCGGACACCTCCTACACGAGAAGCCGCTCTGCGTCGTCTCAGGCATCAACGTCGGCCACAACGCCGGCCTCGCCTACATCCTCTCCTCCGGCACCGTCGGCGCCGCCCTCGAAGGAGCCCTGCACGACATTCCCTCCTTCGCCGCCTCCCTCGGCCTCGACCGCGGCGACTACGATCGCCTCAAAGACAACCCCCAGGCCCTCGGAAAAGCCCTCGGAGCCAAAGCCGCCCTCGCCGCCACCCTCCTCACCGATTTCGCCGAAAAAACCATGGTCTCAGGCGAACCGAGCTACGGCGTCGTACATAAGCTCAACTTCCCTTTCGCCCCCATCGACAAGGACACCCCCATCGTCCGCTCGAACCCAGCCCGCACCGAAGCCGGCAGCTTCTTCACCCAAACTGGCAACGCCTACAGCTTCACATACCGCGAACTCGCCGAAAACGCCCCCGCCGTCCCCACCGACCGCGACACCCTCAAAGCCGGCCACATCTCCTACTCGCGCCTCGACTTCTCCCAGCTCGGCCGCATCGTCTAGCCGCAAAATTCATCCAACAGAACGACCATGCCGCAAGTCACCCGCGCCCTCAAACGAGCCTTCCTCAACCTCCTCCCCGAAGCCAAACGCGTCGCCTACCTCGAGAGCCATCCCAACTTCCGCAAAGCAGCCCCCGAAGGCATGCAATTCGTATTCGACGGCTACCTCGGCAAATTCTACGTCAACATCGACACCCGCTACAAAGTCGAGCGCATCATGTGGACCGGCAAATTCGAGGAAAAGCTCGTCGCCCTCGCCGACCAACGCGTCACCGAAGGTTCCGTCTGCTTCGACGTCGGAGGAAACGTCGGAGCCATCTCCATCCCGCTCGCCGACCGCGTCGGCGACACCGGCCGCGTCCACACCTTCGAGCCAAACCCCACCAACTTCGGCCGCCTCTCCGCCAACCTCGCCCTCAACCCCCAACTCCAAGCCCGCGTCACCCTCAACAACGTCGGCATTTCCGACGCCCCGGGCACCCTCTACTGGAGCGAAGACCCCGGCAACCCCGGCAACGGCATGCTCGGCGAATCCGGCGACATCGAATCCCAAGTCATCACCCTCGACTCCTACTGCGAAACCAACGCCATCGAAAAAATCGACTTCATGAAAGTCGACGTCGAAGGCATGGAACTCCAAGTCTTCCAAGGCGCAGAAAATGCCCTCAGAAAATTCAAGCCCACCATCTATTTCGAAACCCTCAGCCGCTTCTCCTCTGGGCCAGAGGCGGACAACTTCGATCGCATCGAGGCCTACCTCGTCTCGCTCGGCTACCAGATGAACAAACTCCACGCCGACGGCACCGTCTCCCCCGCCAGCATCCGCCAAGCCGGATCCTACACCGTAGCAACCGCCAAGTAAGTTCGCGCAGCCGCGTCATTGACAGCCTGCAAGCGCCTACATACACAAGCCGCTCCTTTAACTAACACGCGAATGAAACCCGCAAACAAACCGAATCGTCCTTACTTCTCATCGGGCCCCTGCTCGAAGCGTCCGGGCTGGAGTCTCTCCGCCCTCGAAAACGCGCTGGTCGGCCGATCCCATCGCGCCAAAAACGCCAAGGCACGCATCCAAGAAGTCATCGATCGCTCCAAGGAGCTGCTCAACCTCCCAGAAGGCTACGTTTGCGGAATCGTTCCCGCATCCGACACCGGCGCTGTGGAAATGGCTCTCTGGTCCCTGCTCGGCGCTCGCGGCGTCGACATGATGGCGTGGGAATCCTTCGGATCCGGCTGGGTCACCGACGTGATCAAGCAACTCAAGCTCGAGAACGTAAACAAGCGCGAGGCTCCCTACGGAGAAATCCCAGACCTTGCCAAAGTCGATTTCAAAAACGACGTCGTCTTCACCTGGAACGGCACCACCTCCGGAGCCAAGGTGCCAAACGGCGACTGGATCCCAGCCGACCGCGAAGGACTTACCATCTGCGACGCGACCTCCGCTGTATTCGCCATGGAACTACCTTGGGACAAACTGGACGTCGTCACTTACTCCTGGCAAAAGGTCATGGGAGGCGAAGCCGCCCACGGCATGCTCATCCTTAGCCCCCGCGCCATCGAAAGACTCGAGTCCTACACGCCCGCATGGCCCCTGCCAAAGATCTTCCGCCTGACAAAGGGCGGCAAGCTCATCGATGGCATCTTCACCGGAGCAACGATAAACACCGTCTCCATGCTCTGCGTCGAAGACGCTCTAGACGGACTCAAATGGGCGGAAGAAATCGGCGGACTCAAAACACTCATCGAACGCTCCGTCGCCAACCTCGCGGCAATCGAGAAGTGGGTCGAAAAAAGCGACTGGGCAGGTTTCCTCGCCGAAGACAAAGCGATTCGCTCAAACACTTCGATCTGTCTTAAGATCGTGGATACATGGTTCACATCGCTTCCAGCCGATGAACAAGCCGCCGCAGCTAAGAAGATCGTTTCTCTCTGCGATGCAGAAGGCGTTGGCTTCGACTTCGGGGCCTACCGCGACGCGCCCACCGGATTCCGCATCTGGGGCGGAGCCACTGTCGAAACCGCCGACATCGAAGCCCTGCTTCCGTGGCTCGACTGGGCCTACGCTCAAGTCAAAGCGGGCAACTAGTTAAACGCTTAAATTTAGTTTCAAGCGCCTCGCTCCTCGGAGCGTGGCGCTTTTTTATTCGCTCAACCAAATCCTTCGCTTCACCACGCTCCAGATCAGACCGCCCAGCACGTACGCCACCCCCGCGATAGCCAACCACGGTAATTCAAACTTCAGAACCGCGAACGCCCCACAAACCGCCCCAACAAAAAACGACAAACTCAAAAACAAAGGCACTCCGATCCTCCAGTTCTCCAAGGTGTGCCCACGGATTTTCATCCCAAGCATTACGCCCAAGTCCGTAAGCAATCCGGTCAAGTGAGTCGTGCGCAAAACCGAGCCACGATACTTCGTAGCCAATGCGTTTTGAAGACCGCAAGCGAATCCCGCTATCCCAATCGCACCCGTCACGCTAAACGACTCCACCCAAAACGCCCCTACTAATAGTATCCCGATTCCTGATACGATACGCCCATACGGTTTCTCCAACTCCAACTGCGGATGATGCAGCAACAGCCCCGACATCAAAGCACCCAAAACGAATCCCACCGTTGCCGCGCAGACCATAAAGAAATTCTGCCGATAAATAGGGTCATCGCTTACAAGCTCCGTCGCCAACCGCGAAATGTCTCCCGTCAGATGGCTGGCCGAAGCTCCCGTGCGGAGCAAGAAACCCACATTTACGAACGATGCGCCAAACGCCAAAATGCACCCTCCCAACAAGATGTACCTCGGAGCAACCTGATGCATCGCCTACGCCTCCTTCTTCGCGATCGGCTTCTTGTCCCAAGGCAGCTTCACCACCTCAGGCTTCTTGTCCCAAACCTCATAAGGCGTAAAAATCTTTCCGGGATTCAAAATTCTCTTCGGATCCAGCGCCTTTTTGATCGCTCGCATCGCGCCCATCTCCGCCTCGTTTCGCGCAAAGTTCATAAATGGCGTCTTCGCCAAGCCGATCCCGTGCTCACCGGAAATCGTTCCACCCAAAGCCACCACTTTCTTCATCAAATCCAGCACCGCCCCCTTCGCTCGCCTGCATTCGTCGGCGTCGCTTCGAGTATACATGATGTTCACATGAAAATTCCCGTCCGCCGCATGCCCAAAGGTTGGAGCGTTCAGCTTCCACTTCTTCTGCATCTGCTTTAGAAACCGAGCAAACTTCGCCTGACTCTCAAGCGGCACCACGATGTCCTCGTTGATCTTTGAATCGCCCATCGAAAACATCGCCGGCGAACACGCTCTCCGCGCGGACCAAAGCGTCTCCGTCTCCTTCTCGGTCTTCGCCTCGCGATACGCCAGGCCCAGCTCGGTAGCCCAAGCGATCGCCTTCTTCTTATCCTCCCGAAGCTGACTCCCATTTCCGTCAAACTCGACAAGCAAAAGCGGCTTCAGCGAGAGCCCCTTAAAAAGCTTCACCCCCGCCACCTCTTCCGCGCAGTACACGGAATTCGTATCCAAAAACTCAAGTATCGCCGGATTTTGCCCAGCGAAGAGAAGCTTCTGCACCGCCTCCAGCGCTTTAATGTCGGAATCGAAAGCCACGAGGATTGTCCACTTCTTCTCGGGCTTCGGCAAGAGACGCAATACCGCCTTCGTCACCACGCCTAGGGTACCCTCGCTGCCAATCCACAAATCGCGCACGTTATACCCAGTCGCGAACTTCTTGTATTCGCCACCCCATGACACCTTTTCTCCCGTCGGCAAAAATCCTTCGAGAGCCAACACGAAATCACGCGTCACGCCATATTTCGCGCAACGCATTCCACCCGCGTTACAGGCGATATTTCCGCCTATCGTGCAGTACTTGAGTGACGACGGATCAGGCGGATAAAAGAGCCCTTCCGAATCCGCAGCCGCTTGAATATCGCTCACAATCGCTCCGGGCTGCACCACCGCCATAGACTTGGTCTTGAGTATCTTGACCGAATTCATCTTCGACAAATCCAACACCCATCCTCCCTTAATGGGCGAAGCCGAGCCAGTCAGAGACGTCCCCGCTCCACGGGTCGTCACAGGCACTCCAAACTCGTTGGCCAGCTTAAGCGTCGCCCCCACGTCCTTTTCGCTTCGTGCCACCACCAAGGCCTCGTAAGGAAACGACAGCTTCATGCTATCGAACGAAGCCATATACTTTTCATTCCCCTCGAGCTTAACTTTTCTCGGACCGAGGAGCTCGAGCAATTTTTCAGTCGCTTGCTGACGTTTCTTTGGAATTCGTGCCATGAGGCGGCCATCTAGAGCAAAGCCTTCGCGAATCGCAACCGTCTAGTGCAGCAAGCTTTTCAACTTCATCCCAAACAATTGCAGCGCCCCGAAATACGCAGCCATGCCCGCCAAAATGGAAACCAAGACCAATACGATCTGCCCAAATACACTCTCTCCACAACGCGTGGACAGCCAGCCCGAAGCAGCCGCCACAAGCAGACCCATCAAAACCGCGGATCCGGCGATCTTGATGAAGGTCCCGAACATGCCCTGCAAGCTTGTATCCAAATCCTTGCGACCGAGAGCAATATGAAGCAAAATCGTCTGTACGATGACTGCAAAATTCGTGGCAATCGCCAAGCCGACAGCCCCGTAGGGAACCATCAACGCCAGACTAAGCCCCACATTTATAGCGAACGTCACCACTGCCACCTTCACCGGAGTCCGCGTATCCTTAAGCGCGTAAAAGGCCCTCGTCTCTACCGACACGAAAGAGTAGAACGGCATGCCAATCGCGAAAATCAAAACCAAGGGAGCCGTAGAGGCGGTATCCATCGCCGTGAATCGCCCGTTCTCGAAAAGCAAACTTATGATATCCGAAGCGAGCACGCCCAGTCCCACGGCAGAGGGCACCGCCAATAGAAGACAGAGCAAGATCCCGCGCTTATAGGTTTCGGCAAATTCTTCCTTTCGCCCCCCAGCAATTGCGGCAGCAAGGCTCGGAAAGACAACCGTCGAAATCGCAATCGCAAATACGCCCACCGGCAGCTCCACCAAACGATTCGCGTAATACAAAACCGACGCAGCCGAATCGTTCACCGATAGAGCCAAAACGCGACTCACCATAATGTTTATCTGAAAGACCGCGGCTCCCAAAATGCCTGGGACCGTAAGGAGCGCCACCTCCTTCACCCGCGCGGAAATCCCCAGATCAAATTGAGGACGCCAGCCTTCGCGCCTCAGAGCAATCGCGGGAGCGATCATTTGCAGCAAGCCTCCGAACAAAGCCCCGCCACAGAGCCAATAAGTCTTCTGCTCCAAGTCTGCCCCTAATACCCAACCCGCAATTCCGAGGGCAATGATGATGCTCGTGTTAAGCCATACCGCCGTCAGAGCGGGTATCGCGAAACGCAAAAAAAGATTCAAGGCCGCGGACAAAATAGCAGCGACGCAAATCAGCAGAACATAGGGAAACAGGATTTGCCCAAGCCCAGCGGCGATTCCCCACTTTTCGGATACATCGACTCGCTTTACGATCTCAAGCCCTCCGACTACCAATGCGCTCAGGGCGCAGCAAATGACCACTAGCCAACTAAGCGTCTTGTTGATGAGTTCATGTACCGCAGCTCGGCCACGTTCCTCAAGTTCCTCGCTGAGGTTTGGCATCAATGCCGCAGTCAATGCGCCCTCCCCCAAGAGCCGGCGAAATAGGTTCGGTAAGGTAAACGCTGTGATGAAAGCGGAATTCCAAACAGAGGTACCGAGCAGAGAGCTTGTCATCATGTCACGCAGCAAGCCCAAGACCCGCGAGATCATGGTGAACGCGGATACAAGACCAATACGTGAAACAAGCTTTCCCATTGCACGGAGATGATTCTCTCCCGCTCCGTAACAGCAAGCCTATAGAAGCCTGCAAAACGCTCGATAAGCTGTATCCAGAAAACTAGGCGCGGCGCATGCCGACCTCAGTTATCAATTTGTCAGACTCGACCTCTATGTTTCGAACATTCTGCCACATCTCGATAACTTCCTCCGGCCAGGAGGTCTCTGCCACCTTCGACTCTATAATCGAGGAAATCAACCCGCCGAATCCTGGGATTGGAAGCGAGTTCACCCTCAAGCCTTTAACCACCAGTTCCGGTCCCGCATCCGTGTTTTCAAAATCCAGATTCGCCAGAACCATCATCTCGAAAGGATCGCCACTCGGATCCATCACGATCTTCAAGCTCGCGAAAATCTGATCGCCGAGAATTCTCACATTGAAAGGACCGATACGCGTGCCTTGCGTCGCAGGCTCTTCGCCCTCCTCCACCACCGGCTCGCCAAAATCTAAGTTCTCGAAATAATAGTTCACCTCGTCCTCGCTGAAGGAAACCGGGCCGGGCGAACGCCGTTTGATGCGCCCCGTTCCACTGCGAAGATTCGCCGACTCGCTTCCTGCTACACGCCCGGGAATATAATAAGTCGTGTAGTTGCCGGGCTGCGACAAAGTGGCTTCGTCAGGCGGGCTTGAGACGAGATTCGCAGGCCGCGCCAGCAAAATAGAAGCTCCCAGCAAAGCTCCCAGCAAGATTCCAGAGGATGCGGTAAGGATTAGCGAAGAAAGCTTCGGCTCCTTGTTCTTTAAAATTTTCATGCCAGAATATTCAGATTCTATCCGCGAGCCTTTAGCTCCAGATCACGATAGACGCAGCCCATGAGGTAGAAATAAAACACGCCGCCAAAGAAAAAAGGAAACGGGATCAATACAAGCCCCAGCGGCGAAACCACCAGCAAGCAAACTCCAAGATAAGCCAAAGTAGGAGCCGTGTAATGAACCGCTGCCTTTCTTAGCATAATGCCGAGTGCATCCATGTTGAAGCTATCGGCGACGTCCTGCTTCACTGAATACAAATAGAGTCCGGCGCTCATCAGCGGACCCGCAAAAAACAGCATCGCTACCAGCGGGATTCGCGCGAAATTGCCGTCAAACGCAAACTCGGCGAAAAGCGTAAGCAATGCGATCGGCAGGCCGGCGAAAATCAAGCCGATCACCAGAAAGCGAAGCCCATCAAGAAACAGCGTCTTGAGATCATCCCACTCGGGCAGAGAGATACCCTTCCCGCTCCGCCCTTGAATGAACAGCTGGTAAAGGTAGCCAAGGGCAACAATGTTCACGATCGGCACGATGCTTAAGACACCGCCGATGGCGCATTTCTTAAGCCAGTTATTGTCTGAAAAGACTCGTTTAGATACTTGCTCGATTGTGGGCATTTGGAATGCTCTATTGTTTAACTTACTGCATTACGCACATTTAGGATGGAGTTCAAAGAGAAATTACGGACCTACCAAAGCGAAATCGAATCCGCCGTAGACCAATACCTACCCGCAGAGGCGACAAGGCCTAGCCGTATCCACGAAGCGATGCTCTACAGCATGCGAGCTGGAGGAAAGCGCCTACGGCCCGTCCTGGTGCTCGCCAGCAAGGAGCTTTTCGACAGCGAACTCGACGCCATGCCGGCCGCCATCGCCGTGGAATGCCTCCACACCTACTCGCTCATCCACGACGATCTTCCCTCCATCGACGACGGCGATCTGCGACGCGGCAAACCGACCAGCCACAAGCAATTCGACGAAGCCACCGCCGTTCTAGCAGGCGACGCCCTACTCGCCTACGCCTTTCAACTCCTCGCCCGACACTTCGCCAACGCCCCGGACGTTTGTGCCAACCTCGTCGGCGAACTTGGCGAAACTGCAGGTAGCGAACGGCTCATCGGCGGCCAAATGGAAGACATTCTCGGCGAAGGTGGACCGCTCTCCGAAGACACGCTCAACTTTATCCATCTCAACAAAACCTCTGCCCTTATTGAATGCTGCCTCGTCATGGGCGGAATCATCGGCGGAGCGAACTACGAACAAATCGACGCCCTCCGCACCTACGGTCGCGAAATCGGCATCGCCTTCCAAATCATCGACGACATTCTCGACGCCACCAGCGACGAGACCACCATGGGCAAAAGCATCGGCTCCGACGCGGAACTGGACAAGACGACCTACGTGAAGCTCCACGGACTCGAAAAATCTCGCGAGCTCGCCGCTCAACGAACCCAGAAGGCGATCCAGATTTGCTCCGCTCTACCGAGCGGAGCTCCTTTTCTAGCTGGCCTCGCCACTCACCTGGAGAATCGCTTGAACTGAGCAGATCGATTCCCTCCATGCCTCAAGCTCGCATCTCCTTCGTTTCCGCCCTGCACAATTGCCTCCCCCTCACAAAGGCGATGCTGTCCAGCCTCGAGGCCACCGTAGACCTATCAGACAAGGAAATCGTGCTGATCGACGACTGCTCGACCGATGGCACCAGCGAATTTCTCGACTCCCTCGCAGAACGACCGAACTTCAAAGTCCTGCGGAATTCCGAAAATCTAGGCTTCGCTCGCTCCAACAATCTAGCCGCCGCGGCCTCCACCGGCGAAATCATTGTGTTCATCAACAATGACCTAGAGTTCAGCAGAAATTGGCTGGAGCCCATCCTCGACGCCTTCGAATCTTTGCCCGAAACCGGAGCGGTCGGAAACGTGCAGAGAAACTTCTCAACCGGACTCGTCGATCACGCGGGCATCTACTTCGACCTCGAGGGCATGCCCACCCACGCCCACAAAAATCGCCGGCACCCGCCCCGAGGCAAATGGATCGAACGCAACGCGATTACCGCCGCCTGTCTCGCCACTCGCCGCGAAACCTTCGATTCAGTCGGCGGATTCGACGAATCCTACCAAAACGGCTGCGAAGACGTGGATCTTTGCATGAAGCTCAAAAGCAAAGGCTTACGCCTCTACGTCGCTCTCGAAAGCGTAATTCTCCACCACGTCAGTGTCTCGCCCGGCCGAAACTCAAACAACGACCAAAACTCCGACATATTCCGCGACCGCTGGAGCGAATACGCCAAACCCTTCGGCAAACAAGAATGGGCCCGCGAGTACTTTCGCCGCTACGCCCGCTTCTGGTGGCGAATGAACCCGAGACTCGCCCTCAAGGCGCTACTCCTGCTACCCAAAAGTAGCTCGCAATAGAATTAGCCTTCAAATCCAAGCTGCTTCGCGCAAGCTCCACCGCGCCTAAACCAGCAAGGTCCGCCAACGAGAATGATCCGACACCTTTTTCCATCGAAGTCCCGCAACCCGATCGCCGAGCGCTGCGAAAAGGACAATTTCACGAAACTCCGCCACAAGTACGCCTTGTACTACCAAATCGCGGAGCGGCAAGACGGCACCCAAATCACCATCGACGGCAAGGATCTCGTCATGCTCGCCAGCAACGAATACCTCGGTCTGTCGCAACACCCAAAGGTCGTCGAAGCCGGCAAAAACGCACTCGAAAAATGGGGCAGCGGCACCATGGGCGCCCGCTCCGCCAACGGCGGACGCGAGTTTCACCGCGAGCTCGAGGAAGAGCTCGCCGCCTTCCTCGGCAAGGAAGCCTGCCACGTCTTCTCCGCCGGTTATCTATCATGCATGGCATCCATCACCGGCTTCGCCCAGCGCGGCGATATCATCCTCGCCGACAAAAATCTCCATTCCAGCCTTTGGGACGGAATTCGCCTCTCCATGGCGGACGTCGAGCGCTTCAGCCACAACAATCCCGAGCATCTCCGCAAGATCCTCGGCGAACTCGATCCGGATACGCCAAAGCTCATCTCCATCGAAGGCATCTACTCGATGGAAGGCCACATCGGCGCCCTTCCGGAAATCACCCAAATAGCCAAGGAACACGACTGCTTCATTTCCCTCGACGACGCCCACGGCATCGGCGTCCTCGGAGAGCAAGGCCGCGGCACTGCGAGTCACTTCGGCTTAACCGACAAGATCGACATCATAGCCGGCAGTCTCTCCAAATCACTCGCCAGCACCGGCGGGTTCGTCGCTGGTAACGCGTCACTGATCGAATTCCTCAGAACCCACTGCAAACAGGCCATTTTCAGCGCCGCCATCAGCCCTTCCCAGGCAGCCTGCTCGCGAGCCGCGCTCAAAATCATGCAAGAAGAGCCCGAATGGAAGCAGCGCCTCTGGGACAACACCCGACGCTACAAAGCCCTGCTCGAAGATCTAAAGCTCGACACCTGGGAAAGCGAAACACCCGCCATCCCCATCGTTCTGGGAACCAGGGAACGAGCCTACTACTTTTGGAAGCACCTCTGGGAGAAAGGCGTGTTCTCCGTCATATCGACCGCTCCGGGAGTCCCCCCGGGCAAAGACCTCGTTCGCACCGCCATATCCGCCCGCCACACCGAAGAGGACTTCGAAAAAATCGAAGCCGCCCTCCGCTACGCAAATAGTAAGGTATAAAAAACCGTGGCGTTCGCCACGGTCCTGACTCAGCAAACTAGATTGCAATCAAGCTCTTAGTTTTTAATATCAACAAGGAACGCAAGCAGCTGCGATGTCACCCTCAGGTCATAAGTCGTAGAAGTCCCAACTTTCGACACGATGTTACCAAATGTCGCCGGGTTATTTGAGTCTGACTGACTTAATTGAAACCCAGTTCCATTGGTTGACCATAGTGAGTAGAAGTCAGTGGAATGAAAATACCAAACCTCATTCGAATTGCCAGACTGACTTGTAAAAAACCAACCATAAGCATCCGAGTAAGTGTACTCCTTGATAAGCTTGGGTGGGAAAGTATCAAGAAACTCATATCTTTTGAGACTAAATTCTGGATATTCAACATCGATAGTAACCCAGTCCGCCGAGGATGTCCCTGTCTTTAATAAGATCTCTACTTCTGATGCGGAAATATTATCTCCAAAAAAATGTGGAGGGACTGGAGAAGCTAGTGGATATAAGTACACGCCTAGTTCTACAGGTTGATTGAAATCGAGTTCGTATGCGACCTCAACAGCGTGAACATAAAAGACCGCAGAAATAGCAGCCAGCAACGTAGATGATTTCATTAATTTCATATTATTGTATTGTTTTATCTGTCTTTTTTGTAGGCGAAACAACTAGAATGTTATGCATAATTAACGTCATAAATTAAAGCATATACAACTAATTACTATGCGTGTTGATACTTAACCCATGTAGCCATTGCCGTGAATTTACTACAGGGTACATCTGCATCATTTGGTCTGACCAAACAGAACAGAGGGACGAAGTGATTGTTGTTTCAAGTGACCACGAAAATCACTCGCCAGCACCGGCGGGTTCGTCGCCGGCGACGCATCACTGATCGAATTCCTTAGAACCCACTGCAAGCAGGCCATTTTCAGCGCCGACATCAGCCCTTACCAGGCAGCCTGCTCGCGAGCCGCGCTCAAAATAATGCAGGAAGAGCCCGAATCCCTCAATTGGAGAAGAAGCCGACGCGCTCAAATACTATGAAAGACCCTACCCGCGCTGACCTCGGGCATCGGCTCAGGAGAATCCGCCGACTTAAACCACGATAAGAAAAGCGTAAGTCTCTTCGTACCCAGAACCCTGTCGCACGAAAACCTGTTGTTCGTGCGACCAACCCAAGAAGGCCGTGAAGTCCCAAGGCTTCATGCTGCCCGATTCCAACCATCAAACCTAAACTACCATGACCGCAAAAAAGCTCAGAATCCTATCAAGTTTTATGAACCGGCGTAAGAAGGAAGCTTTCGGCATCGCAAGTGTCGTCGCGCTGAGTAGCGCCAGCGGCTCCTTCACGCAGGAAGTTGGCGATACGGAAACCTTTATCCTCGAACCTTTCCAAGTGGTCAGCTTCCACCTTCTGGTCACAGAAATGGCCGATCAATCAAACATCATCCCAGTCGCCATCATTCTTGCCGCGGATTTCGACAAGAAAGGCTTCTCGACAACCGCCGAAGCCCTGCCGGTCACTTTCCGGCATCAGTCGTGCCCATCATTCCCCCACCTATTGCAGACGGTCTAATGGCTCTATTTCAGAGGATCACCAAAAACCCACTTTTAATCTAATTGCTCAAGAATAAGCTACGCTTTTGACCCTTTCTGCGTGAATCCCCCCACTTTTCGGCAAAATTTCGCTATTTGGCGCGTTAGTCATTAGATTTTAAACCTGAAGTCATTAATTATATTAATACTTAGAGCTACTCCATGTCATTTTGTATCTAAATTGTGACCGTCGATTGACTAAAGGCACGAGGGCTGCTAGCGGATTACTTTCAAACTAAATTCTAGGACCGTCATGCTGAGACGATCTCTAGATTCAAACTGAACTGAGACCTGTATATATATGAAGTACCTAAATGTACTCCGTGGCAGCGCTGTATCTAAAAAAGCGTTACTCGGAGCTGCGACCCTATCCTTGATTGCCACTCCTTCCTTCGCACAGGAAGAAGAACAATCAGAGGAAGAGGTCAAAACCTATACCGTTACCGGATCACGCATCCGACGTATCGACCTAGAAACTCCTTCGCCGGTATTAGTAATAAGCCGCGAAGAACTAGATTCTACCGGCTTCGCGACCGTCGGTGACGCACTGAGAGCTCTCCCAATCACCAACGGGCAAAGCTTGAACTCCGCCGACGCTGGCACCTCATTCACGCCAGGCGTAAGCAGCTTGAATCTTAGAGGTTTGGGCAACAACAACACACTCGCCCTAATCAATGGCCGCAGAGCCGCCCTCTACCCTTCTCCTGGGTTTGACGGCTTCCAGTCGGTATTCGATTACAACAGCATCCCTGTCTCTGCGATCGAATCGATCCAGATCCAAAAGGACGGCGCTTCCGCCATCTACGGTTCTGACGCGGTCGCTGGTGTTGTGAACATTGAGCTACGCAAGGACTTCGAAGGCCTGCAAACCCAGATCTCCTTCGGTGATACTTGGGATACCGGTTCCTTCGAGAAGAAGTTCTTCGGCATCGTGGGCACAAGCAACGAAAGGACTTCTATCGTCTACACTGTGGACTTCATGCAGAAGGACGCTCTCTTCGCTCGCGACCTCGACTACACGGACAGCGCGGACGCATCCGACCTCGGCAGTTTCGACTGGAGCAGCTCTGCTCCTCCATCGGCTAACGTTCGTGGTCTACCGTACAACGGTGGTGCCGATCCCATATACGCGGATGATGGAGAAACGATCACAGGGTACCTACCTATCACTCATCCTCAGCTGCTACTCCCTGGTGTAACAACTGGCGAAGCTGCAAACCTAGCGTCAAATCAGCTCTTCCCATCTGGTTGGGCAACCGCTGGTGGCAACAACCTGCTGCCCTACACCAGCCCGATCGGTCTCAATGATTTCTCGGACGGAAATAGCTACTACAACTTCCAAGAGGAACAAGTTCTCTTCCCGGAAATGAAGTCTCTCGGCTTCTACTCATTCATCACTCACCAAGTGAGCGACACGGTTAAAGCATTCGCGGAAGCCTCTTATCGTCGCCTCGAGATGAATGTCGTAGCCGCTCCTACGCCGGCGTTTTTCTTCAACGAAATTGGTGACAGCCCGACTGGTCTACTCCAGTTGCCAGCCGACAATCCATACAATCCGTTCGGGGTAGACCTGGATACATTGCGCTGGAGAATGGTAGAATCCGGACCACGTGAAAACGATCTCGTAATCCAGTACCCACGCCTTGTAGCTGGGCTCGAGGGCGAGATTGGCTTCGATTGGACCTGGGAAACGTCAGTTGCCTACTCCAAGTCTTCGCAGGTCAACTACAACCGCAACTCGGTTGTTGACGACCTACTTCAGGACGCTCTCAACGGCGTTGTAATCGATGGTGAGACTCTCTACGCCAATCCATTCGGCACCAACGATCCACGAGTAATCGATTACTTCACAGTCGAGAATCCAAACGAAGACTCTTACGAAGCTTTGATTCTCTCGGCCAACGCTTCAGGCGTACTGATGGATATGCCAGCAGGCCCCCTCGGCGTAGCTTTCGGTTTGGAGTATCGCGAGGATTCCCTCGAGACAATCGGCACCATCCTGAATGAAACATCGCAAATCGTCGGTGGTTCTGCAGGCACCAACACATTCGGCTACCGCAATGTGACTTCCGCCTACTCCGAGCTCTCCATCCCAGTTCTCGAAAACCTCGAGTTCCAGCTCGCTGCTCGTTATGAGGACTACAGCGACTTCGGTGATACAACAAAGCCTAAGGCGGCCTTCAAGTATCGCCCTGCTGACTGGCTGCTCTTCAGAGCTTCCTACGGTCAATCCTTCAGAGCACCGGACTTGTCCTACCTCTACGCGGATCAGTCGACCAGCTTCTCTGCTAGCCAGATTATCGACCCGAAGAACCCTGACGTACCTGCCCAGCAGATTCGCCAGATCACTGGAGGAAACCCTGATCTCGGACCTGAAGAAACCGACGTAACCTACGCTGGCTTCATCATCTCCCCTAAAGACATCAAGATCCTCAAGGACTTCGAGTTCTCCGCAGAATTCTTCCAGTTCGAACAGTCTGATCTGATCGACAGCCTCGGCGCTGCTGAAGCCATCTCACTCGAAGATGTGCTTCCAAACGTCGTCGTCAGAGCAGCTCCTGCTCCTGGTCAGCAGTTCGGACAGATCCTCTACGTAAACTCGAACTTCCAGAACATCGATTCCGCCGAGTACAAGGGTTACGACTTCAGCATCAAGTACACGAAGGAAACCGACAACTGGGGTGACTTCCGTGCAGCTATGGACGCGACGGTCGTCGACTCCTTCACCTACGACGGATCTGAACTCAGCGGTACTGACAACCGTCCGAAATGGCGCGGAACCACTCGTTTCGCATGGAACAAGAACGATTGGGCGGCATCCATGTACGTCGTTTACGTCGATTCTTACCCATCGCTCTACGACATCTACGGCGTGCCCGATACCGAATCACAGTGGCTCTTCAATCCACAGGTTTCCTACTCGGGTTGGTACGACACCAGAGTCACTTTGGGTGTTCGCAACATCTTCAACAGCGAGCCACCACGTGACAAGGACGAGTCTATGACCGTCAATACCAGCGTGAATTCTATCGAGCCCGCATTCTGGTACATGCGTCTCACTCGCGACTTCTAGTCTATCGAGTTGAAACATTTCGAGGCTGGCATCTGCCTAAGATGCCAGCCTTCTTGTTTGCTAATTGCTCGTCCAGCTACACGCTCGGTCGGCGAATCTGAAATTTTCACTCCTTGCGCTGCCAAAAACAGCCGCTGCACCATAAACCCGAGATATGACCCTCTCAAAAAATTCCAAGAATGCTACCCGAGTAGCCAAGCTATCACTCGGCGCCGCACTCCTAACTTTCGGCTCCCTTACTCTTCAGGCCCAAAACACGCCTGAAACACCGACTCCGCCAAGTCCCGAGACCATCGAACAGGCCGTGGACACTGTCGTTGAGCGAGAAGGAGACGCCATCCAAACCCAGTCGAAGATCGAAGCGCTTTCCGATCAAACCGACACCCTCGAATCTGAATACAAGGCCGTCATTCGCGAGCTTGAAGTCGTCAATCGCTACAACGACCAGATGAAGCAGATTATCGACTCTCAAAAGTCAGAGATCGCCATCATCGAATCCGATCTCGCCAAGCTGCAGGACACGCAGCGCGAAATCGTCCCACTGCTGCTCCGCATGATCGAAGCCCTCGACCAATTCGTCGAGGCAGACACGCCTTTCCTCATCAACGAGCGTCAAGGACGAGTCGCCGAGCTTAAGGAGCTCATGAATCGCGGCGACATCTCAATCGCCGAAAAATACCGCAAGGTCTTCGACGCCTACCAGCAGGAAAACAACCTCGCTCGCAACATTGAGGCAACCACCGGAAACGTGAATTACAAGGGAGAGGACCGCACCGTCAACTTCCTCAGAGTCGGTCGCGTCGCCTTCTTCTTCAAGTCACTCGACGGCAACCTCATCGCTCGATGGGACACGAAAACAAGCGACTGGACGGTCGTTGAAGACGATTCAGAAAAACTGTCCATTCTCACGGCCTTCAAAATCGCACGGAAAGAAATACCAGTCGACTTGCTCGTACTTCCCGTCACCCAGCCTTAATTTATCACATTCCAATTTCTAAGGATGAAACTGCTTCCATCACTGACCTGTCTCGCCCTAATGGCGGCTTCTCACTCGGCAATTCTCGCCCAGTCAAGCGCTCCCTCGGAACTCGACGCTCTGCTCGAACGCGTTCAGCAGAATAAAATACTCGAATCGCAGGAGAACGAAGCCCGTATCGATCGCTTCAATCAAAACCTCCAGGAACAAGCTCGTCTTCTCGAAGAGGCCGAAGCGGACCTCGCTGCCGCCAAGGAGCTGAGCATTCAACTCAAGAACAACTACGATCAAAACGAGCTCCACCTCGCTGACCTTGAAACGCAGCGGGAAAACGAGATGGGAGACCTCGGCGAAATCTTCGGCAACGTCCGACAACTCGCTGGCCAGTTCAAAAACATCGTACGCTCCAGCCTCACCTCCTCGCAGTTCCCTGGTCGAGATCAGTTTTTCGCGCAGCTCGGCGAATCAAAAGCGCTTCCGACAATTGAAGAGCTCAACAAGCTCTGGTACGAAATCCTTAAGGAAACCGTCGAGTCAGGTAAGGTCACCCGCTACCAAGCCAAGGTCGTAAACACGGACGGTATAGAATCCACTCAGGAAGTCGTTCGCATCGGTACCTTCAATGCTCTCAACAAGTCCGGCTTTCTCGACTACGTTCCCGAGACCGGACAGCTAGCGGAACTAGCAGAGCAACCCAAAGCCCGCTACACCACCCCTTCCCTCGCTTTCGTGGCCGGCAACTCGCAGTCCGTCGTCATCGACCCTTCCCAAGGAGCCCTGCTGCAAGCCTTCGCCAATACGCCAGACACCTCGGACCGAATCAATCAAGGCGGCGAAGTCGGCTTGGTCATCATCTGTCTGCTCGCAATCGGCCTCGTCATCAGTGGCGTACGCTGGGTGTCTCTTACCATCGTGCAGGCGAAAATGAAGAAGCAGCTCAAAGACCTTTCCAAGCCGGGATCCAATCCAGTCGGGCGCATCATCAAGGTCTTCCAAAGCTTCGATCGCCCGGACGTTTCAGTCGAAACCCTCGAACTCAAAATCGACGAAGCCATCCTCAAGGAAACCCCACAGCTCGAAGGCGGACTCTCCACCATCAAAATTCTCGCTGCCATCGCTCCTCTACTCGGTCTCCTCGGAACCGTCGTAGGCATGATCGCAACCTTCCAGTCCATCACGCTTTTCGGTACCGGCGATCCCAAGCTCATGGCGGGCGGCATTTCGCAGGCGCTCGTCACTACCGTTCTCGGCCTTATCGCAGCCATCCCGCTCGTGCTCATTCACTCTTTCCTCCAGGGCATCAGCAACCGTTGCATCGCCATCATCGAAGAACAGAGCGCTGGACTGATCGCCTCCTTCTCCGAAAAAAGCGCCAAGTAATCCACCGCCATGCTCCTCGAGTATTTCGTAGAACTACGCGACTTTTTCGACAAGGGCGGCTCCGTCCTCTTCGCCATTTTCGCCGTGCTCACGCTCATGTGGATTCTTATCCTAGAGCGGCTCTTCTTCTTCCTGTTTCGCATGAAAGATCTTCACGATTCGACTCTGCGAGATTGGGAAGCCCGGCAGGACAAATCCTCATGGAAAGCCCACAAAGTTCGTGATGCCATGGTAGTCACCATGCGTCTGCTCGCGACCAAGCGAATCGGACTCATCCGCACCCTCGTCGCCATTTGCCCTCTTCTCGGCATACTCGGCACCGTCGCCGGCATGATATTCGTCTTCGACGTCATAACCATCACCGGTACCGGAAACGCCCGCGGCATGGCCGCAGGCATCACCAAGGCGACCCTCCCGACCATGGCCGGTCTCGTCGCTTCCCTCTCAGGCCTCCTCTGCGCCGTTCGACTCGAACGCGCCGCCCAGCGAGCCGAAGAAAAACTCGTCGACGAGCTACAGATCGACACCCCCTAACCCATGGCACGACGCAGCAGACAACGCAAAGACGAGCAGACCATCGACATCACTCCGATGCTCGACGTGGTCTTCATCATGCTCATCTTCTTCATCGTCACGACTTCCTTCGTTAAAGAAACCGGCATCCAAGTCACACGTCCGGAAGCCATTACCGCAGAACTCAAGGAACGCGGAAACATTCTCATCGGCGTCCAAGAAAACGGAGAAGTCTGGATCAACAAAAACCGTGTCGAAATGGCAGCTGTGCAAACAGTGATCGAACGCCTTCGCTCGGAAGCCCCCGAAGGTGAAACAGTCATCGTCGCGGACAAAACAGCTGACAACGCTGTCGTAATCCAGGTCATGCAACAATTAGCGCGAGCGGGCATCGGCCAAGTATCCATCGCCGCCGAAAACGACCAGTAATTTCATGAGTCTCAAACATCGAAAGCATAAGAAGGACGAGTCCGAGATCGATATCACACCGATGCTCGACGTCGTTTTCATCATGCTCATCTTCTTCATCGTCACGACCTCCTTCGTTAAGGAGAAAGGCATCGAAGTCGCCAGTCCTTCAAGCAACGCCGCCGTAAAAAGCGACAAGGGCAATATCGTAATAGAACTCGACAGCTCCGGCACCATTCTCGTCAACAAGAAGGCCGTCTCCCTCGAAGCAGTCCGCCCAAACGTCGAACGACTCCTGGCAGAGCTCCCCGAGGCATCAGTCATCCTCGCCGCTCAAAAAGGCTCCCAAGTCAACGACCTCGTCGTAATCGTAGACCAAGCTCGCCAGGCTGGAGCCCGCCAAGTGTCGCTCGCCTCCACTGAATGATGAACTCTACATCGTCCAACACTCCCGTTCTCATAGGTAAATGGATCGTATCCATAACGCTCGGCTTCGCTGTCGCGCTCCTGCTCTTTGGCCTCATGATCAGGCTGGTAAGCTCAGGCGACGCCATGACAGGCAACAGCTCCGACATCGGCAACGTCAACTTTGTGCGCCTTCGCATCGAAGATCAGGTCAAAGTCAAGGAACGCAAACGCCCGGACGAGCCGCCTCCGCCCAAGAAGCCACCCCCACCGAAACGCATGGAAATGGAACAGGTTGAGCAACCTGACACTCCTACTCCGCAAATCACTATACCAAATCTCAACTTGCCGACCGTTTCCGGAGCAGGCGCCTCGATCGGCGGCTTCGGCCTCGCTCAAGGCGCGGGCGAAGATCGAAATTCAAAATCGATGCTCCGATCTCGAATCGACCCGATCTACCCGCAACAAGCAGCTCTGGAAGGCCTCGAAGGTTCAGTGCGAATGCGCGTCACCATCGGCAAGGACGGGGCTCCCACAAAAGTTGACGTCATCGACTACACCGACCGCATATTCGTAAATCCCGCTCGGCGCGCTATCTTCCGTTGGAGATGGGAGCCAGCCTACGAAAACGGTGAACCCATCGAATGGACCTACACAGCTGTGATGCCCTTCAAGCTAACCAATTAATCATTCCGTATTCGAAAATCTAAATGAATCTCTCGAGTTTCAGACATGTCATCGTAGCCATTGTCGCCCTCACCCTGAGCGCGACGGCCTTCTCACAATCCTTCGAAAACGACCGCATCTACAACGCTTACCTGAAAATCCAAGATGCGACCGTCGCCGGACAATTCGAGGAAGCTCTCGTCGGCATTAACAAACTAGCGGGCTACAAGACCGCAGACATCGAGACAGCCGCCATTCTCCGCGCTCGCGGCTTCATTCTGCTCAACCTCAAGCGTGAAGAGGATGCGATCAACGACTTCCAAGTCGCCCTCGATCTCGGCGTTTTGAACAACGTCATGCAGCAGGAGATGCGCTACCTCATCACCAACCTGCTCGCGGCGAAGGAAGAATGGCAGCCCGCCTACGAAATGTACAAGACCTGGCTAGAGATTTCGACTTCCCCAAAAGGCCAATCCGAAGACCTGCCACAGCCCGACGCAGACGGATATCAGCTAGGCGCCGCGATTGCCAGCAACTGCGATGACTACGCCTTCGCTCTCGAATGCACCGAAAAGGCCATCGACCTGAACTCCAAACCGGATCGCGATCTCTATAACCTACTCATCGCCCTCAATTTTCAGGCAAAGGATCTCAAGCAAGCGGTTGCAGCCCTGAAACGCGCCCTCGCCCACTTTCCCGACGACGAAGAGTTCTGGCGAAACCTCTCCGGGATCTATCAAATGATCAAAGAGGACAAGGAAGCGCTCGCCGCGCTCGTAATCGCTTACGAAGAGGGCCTCATGACCTCCAAGGAAGAGTTCCTTTTGCTCGGTCGCTTCTACCTCTTCAACAAAATGCCCTTCAATGGAGCAATGGTCCTCTCCACCGGAATCGAAAACGGTACGATCCCCAAGGAACCTGATACCCTAGAACTCCTCTCCCAGGCTTGGTTCGCCGCACGCGAATACGACAACAGCCTCTCCACGCTAATCGAAATCGTGAGAGAAACCGGTGACGAGGAAGCAAGCCTCCGAGCCAGCCAAATCCTCATCGACAAGGAAGAGTACGAACAAGCGATCGAGCTCCTCGAGCTCTGCCAGCAGAACGAGAAGATCGAAGATCCCGGCATGCTCTATAAGCTCAAGGGTTACGCTCTCTTCGGCACAAAAGACTACGCCGAAGCCATCCAGGCATTCGACAAAGCCGCCCAGAGCGACCCAGAACTCACCGAGACAGTCACCCAATGGGTCGACTACTTAAAGACTGAGTTCATCGCTCAAGCTGAATAAAAGCAGCCCCCGCAGGGGCTAGCTTCGCCCTACCCTTTTTTCTGAGAACTGTAGACCTAAAAGCTGAAATATGACCAAACGTATACTATTGATTCCGCTGTTAATTCTATTCTCGAGCTTAACGGCTTGGGGAAAAGGAGTGCCTGTGGAAACGCTGTTTAAAAAACCCGAATTCGCCTCCTTTCAAGTGTCGCCAAATGGTGAATACTTAGCCGTGCTCGCTCCCTTCGAAAGACGCCTCAACATACACGTCATCGAACTGGCGACCATGAACATTAACCGTGTCACAGGCATCAAAGACACGGATATCGCCGGCTTTCAATGGATCACCGACGATCGCATCTTCTTCCAAATGGACAACGGCGGCGACGAGTACTACGGGACCTTCGCCATCAACCGCGACGGCTCCAATCCAGTCACCATAATGCCAATGCTCTCCGACGACGCGAGCTTCACTATTCCTCGCTACACTCGCGTCATCGATACATTGGATGACCAACCCGACTTCGTGCTAGTCGCTAACAATGAAGACAGAGCCGAACACCCAGATATCTTCCTCCTCAATATTCACACCGGGCGAAAGAAAATCCACCTTTCAAACCCTGGAAACGTTTCCGGTTGGATTACGGATCATAACGGTATCGTCCGCATCGGAGCCGTTCGAAACGAAAAAGTGACCGACGTTATCAGCTCGGGCCTAGTCTATCGAAACAGCGAGGAAGAGGAGTTTCGCGAACTTGTTCCCTACTCCGAAGACGAGCCAAAGCTCTCTCCACTCGCTTTCGACTATGACGGCAAAACCCTCTACGTTTCCACTCGCCCGAAAGGGGAAAAGACAGCCGGCATCTATACCTTCGACCTCGAAACGAAAGAGCTAGGAGAGCTTATTTTCCGCGACGAAACCTACGATATCGGTGGAGTTTTCGTATCCGACTTCACCAAAAAACTCTCAGGCTACGGCATCGATCGAGACAAGCCCGAGTTCGTCTGGCTCGATGAAGAAAAGGCCCAAATCCAAAAGGCAATGGACGACGCCTTTCCGGACACCATCAACAGTCCCACTAGCATGAGCGATGACGAATCCGTCATGGTGTACACCTCCTACTCCTCTCGCCAGCCTGCATTCTATAACCTCATCTCCCTTCGCGGCGGAACCCTAAAACTCACGCCCCTCGGCAAGTCGCGTGAATGGATCAAACCGGAAACTCAATCCGAGCAAGAGCCCTATACGATCGAAGCCCGCGATGGCACCACTCTGCACGGCTACATCTGGTTTCCACCAAACGCCGATCGCAAAAACCTACCTCTCATCGTCAACCCGCACGGCGGACCAAACGCTCGCGACTCTTACGGCTGGGATCCACGCGTCCAGTTTTTCACCACTCGCGGTTTTGCAGTCCTGCAAGTCAACTTCCGAGGAAGTGAAGGCTACGGATATGACTTCATCAAGGCAGGTCACAAAAAATGGTGGTACGAGATGCAGTACGACGTCCGCGACGCCGTCCAATGGGCCATTGACCAAGGCTACGCCGATGAAAAGAAGATCGGTATCTACGGCGGCTCCTACGGCGGCTACGCGGTCATGGCTCAGCTCACCAAGTATCCTGAGCTCTACAACTTCGGTATCAATGTCGTCGGCGTCGTCGATACCGAAGAAATGTTGAAGTACGAGAAAGCGACCTCCGACTCAGCCTTCGCATTCTGGCAAAGCCGTATCGGCAAACTTGATGATGACATCGACATGATTCGCGAGTCCTCCCCCATCAATCACCTCGAGAGACTCGACGATCCCGTCTTCATCATCCACGGCGTCCGCGATCCGCGCGTCCCCATCAAGCAAGCGGAAATGCTCCGAAGCGCCATGAAGAAAAAGAAAAAGAAATTCGAATGGCTCGTGAAGCGAGACGAAGGCCACGGATTCCGCAAAGAGGAAAACCAGTTCATCCAGTTCAACCGAATGGAAGACTTCATAGCTCCCTTCATGAAAAAGTGGGGAATGAACTAAGGCTCGATTTCCAAAACAACAAAATTTCAAAACAAAAACGGCTCGCTGGTATCAGCGAGCCGTTTTTCGTGAAGCACTTCCGAGAGCCATCTCCACTAGCTCTCCACCGCGACACAGGGCTTAATCGTATCCAAAACCTCCTGAGCCGTATGCTCCCATCGCGGCAAAATCTTCGTTTGGATTCCGTGTTTCAAGTCGGAAACCAGATGACGATTTTCAATGAGCCGCCCAAGCTGCACCGCAAGGTCCTCGGACTCGCCCGATTCAAAAAAACTACAGCCACCAAAACGTGAAGTCTCCCTCACCGGCGGCAACTTGGAACTCAAAACCGGTAGCCCGCTCCAGAGCGATTCCAGCACCGGTAAACCGCAGCCCTCAGCCCTTGAGGCGAATAGCATCAAATCCATCTCGGGAATCAGTCGCTTAAGCTCATGATCCTCCAGATGGCCATGCAAGGTGATCGCTCGACCGGATTTCATCATGCGCTTCATACGGCGCTCGATGTCTTTTCCGAAATAAGGATTCGCCCGCCCGACAACGTGTAGGTTGAACTCCACTCCATCGTCCCAAAGCCGACTACACGCATCCAGAGCGATATCCTGTCCCTTGCGCTTCTCGATGATCCCCAGCATCAGCACGTCGAACCGCTCTGCCTCGCGATCCTTCGGAATCATCGAATCCTTAAATAAGCCATCCGCTCCCAACTGAAGAGACTTCACCGATGGCGAATACTCGTAGCCAAGCCATTCCCAATACTCTTCGAGTACAATCGAGCTGTGCTGAGACACTCCAAACACGCCATCAAAGAGACTCAGCATCTTCATGTAGCTGGGGTGACGCTGCACACTGTGAGGCCAGGTAAATTCGGGATGACGCAACGGAATCGCGTCATGAAAAATTGCATACGCCCGGCACGCCCCCGATCTCAGAAAAGCTTCGATCCCCGGACGCTCGAAGTCATTGAACAATTCCGCCGTCAGCAAGACGTCCTCCGCCTCGACCGAAAAATCCCGACCAAGCTCCGGAGCCTTGAACGACTGCTTGCGATCACTCCAAACGACTTCGACCAACTCCTCTCCCAGCGCCTTCTTCAACTCCATCTTTAGACAGCTCGAGACCCGAAGCACTCCCGAATAATGGGACTGCTTGCTTGCTTTCGTTACGTCAAATAGAAGGCGGCCGGACATCTGAAAATCGATAATTCGCTACTGAACATGTAAAGATGAACCAGAGTAGAAATCTCTCAAGCTTCTACCCGAGAATTATTCCCAAAGCCCGCCGCCTTATTCCTCAACGACTCGAATGTATAAGCCTGCCGGGTCTAGTTCGTCAGGAATCGTAAACAAAAGAGATTCCGCGTCAGCCTCGGCTGAACCCACCGCCGCCCAATTCTCCAGGTCCACGCTGCTCTCCACCCTGTAAAAATAGCCAGGCACCGCCTCGATCGCTACCTGCAGCCCTTCACCCGGAAAATAGTCCCGATCGATGATCTTCAAACCATACTCAGCCGGAGCGGAAGGATCGTAGCTTGCTCGATCCCCAAAAAGCTGCACCAAGCGAGAATCGCTCACCTCGACCGGATCCGTAAAATCAGAGCCTTCAATCCATGACGGAATACGCGGACGACGTAGACGGAAATAGTCTATCTCCGCATGCAGATCCGGACTGCCCCCAGCTATTGAACTCTGATTGTGGACAAGCGGATCCATTTGCGAGACCGACTCCCAATCGGTGTAGACTGTGATTCCAACCTGCAGCGTATCCTGCATATCAGGACGCTCATAGCGACGATGCACCTCCCACTCCCCTCCATCAAGCTGCCGAAGCACGAGAAAAACGTCACCTACTCTAGCTATCTGAATCAAAGCACGCGGAGCCCCGGCATCGATTTCCAGACTCGAAGCGCTATTAAGCGTCGATTTTACCTCGAATTGGTAGTTTCCAGGAGCGTTGCCCGTTCCCAAGGAAAGAAATAGATAATTCTCGCCGCCTGCCGACCAATCCGAAGGCTGAGTGATACCATCTCTTGGCGTGCGAACCATAATTCCAGCCAATGAATAAGACGATCCCGGCGGTCCATTCACGGCTCGATTTCGAGCTTCCACATCGATCGTAGCCACGAAATCTCCCTGCACGAGCTTGTACATCAAGATTCCGCGATAGTCACGGTACCAGGTGCTCGTCCTCGGAACCATCGTAAGATAGCCCTCACGGGATTGCCCGATATCCACAGACAGCATTTGATCCGCCCCCCATCCCTCGGACTCATAGATCCGCGACCAACTGGCTAGGCTCGAAGCATCCTCAAACTCGTCGCTTAGTGGGGTCAGGTCATCAGCTAAAGAACGCGAAACAAATAGGACAAAGAGAATCAGGCTTGGATACTTAAACGTGCTCACGATACCCAGCTATTCGACAAAGTCGCCCTCTATTGAGCCCACTAGTCAAAATTGAGTTACTTCTGCAACTCTAGCGGCCCACGCTACGCGTCATCACCCACTGACAACTTCCAAACACTCAAGGAGATACCCAGTATTCCTATCAGCCACAAATTCTCGCTCCACCCACTCCCGAGCGGATTTTGAGAGTCTTCGCCGCAATTCAGCATCTACCTGCAGCTCTACACAGCGCTCCACCCAGCGCTCCGGCTCCCACGGAGCGCAAACAAATCCAGTCACTCCGTCTTCCACCGCCTCGACCACCCCGGAAACAGGCGATCCAATCACCACCGCGCCACTTGCCATCGCTTCGGGAACCACATTGGGAAGCCCATCCCGATCGCCGCTAGCAGCCACAACCCCGGTATGAAAAAGCAAATCCGCCCATTGCAGCTCTTCCAAAACCTCCTCCTCGCTCAAGCGTCCGGTCAAGGCAACCCGATCATCCAACCCGAGGCCTTTGATCCCCGCCGCGATTTCCTCCTCCATCGGCCCGTCCCCGATGATCTTCGCCTCGAAATCGATCCCCGCCTCCTTCAGCCTACGGTAAATCTCCAGCTGATACGGAAACCCTTTCTTCTCCACCAGACGAGCCACGCACACGATCCGTAAACTTGGACAAGTCTCGCGCGGCTCGCGAGCTTGCGGCAAAGCGTTCAATCCACGGCGAATCCGCTTCACCTTTCCGCTATCGCAAAGGTCCCGTATCCGATCAGCCGCTACATCGGTCGACACATGAACCAAGGCCGCTCGCTTGAGCTTCTCCTGCAGCAGCCAATCGCCGCCGTGCTCGAAAATATCATACGCGTGCGCCCCAGTCGAGAATCGCACGCCCGTCAATGCCTCTGCCATCATACCGAAAGCCGCCGGGGCGCTCGCCCACACGCAATGCACTATATCCGGAGCGTAGTCCCGTATTCGCTTCTCCAATACTATCGCAGCCCCAAAGCCCAGCAGATTTTCCGCGAAATTCAAAAACGAAGCCGGTTTGCGAACATTCATCTCTCGAGCAATCGCGCTCAAAGCTCCACCTCTTCGAAAAAACGCCAACGGCAGCAAATACAGAAGCTTCAGAAGCGACCCTTTGTTGAAACGAATAACCGGATACCCCTCGAAGCTATTCTCGCCCGCATGCAGCGATATGATCTCAATCTCCACGCCCGCCTTGATTAAGGCCCGAGCCTCGCGCTGAAGAAAGGTCTCTGAGTAGACCGGAAAACTTGTCGTTACATAAAGGATACGCATAGGAAACTAGCGGCAATAGCCCAAACTAGCTCCTCGCTATTCCCCGACAACCTTTAAAACAGGCCGATCCTTGCCGGTCGCCGCGTCACGTGCCAACTCCACCAAAAGACGCACCGTATCGCGCGGATCGTCATTGAAGCGCATTTTTACGAAACGACGCCGTACCTCGGCAAACTTGTCCGGCGAGCGATACCAATCCGCAAGAAGCGACTCGAAATCCTCAGGCTTGCTGATCTTCACCGCCGCATTGTCCTGCATAAAGTACTTTACCGTCAGCTTCTCCTGCGGCATCACGCCGCCAAACCCGTTAAACACAATCGGACACTCGAAATGCAAGGCCTCCGCGCAAGTCGTCGTTCCACCGCGCGTCACCACGAAATCCGACGCCTGCATATACAGGTGAATCTCATTCGTGTAGCCGGTGATATTGCAGCTGAAATCAGGATTCTCCTCCTTCCAGCGCGTCGCATCCAAAAACGCCTTCTGGTTTCGCCCGCAAACCACTACCGCTTGGTACTGGTCCGCATGGCGCTTCAAAATATCGAGCATGGCGATGTGATTGTTCGCGCCCGCTCCGCCTGTCGTTAAAAATACAATACGCCGATCCGCCCGCAACCCGAGTCGATCCGTGATGAAACGATGACGTTCCAGAGGCGAAAGCGCCTCACGATAAATGCGCGGCATCAAAAATTGCCCGCGTACCACGATCTTCTCTGCTTCAAGCTTGAGAGCCTTCACCGCGTAATCCTTCGCCGTCTCCGTACGAGAGATGTAGAGATCGACCGTGGGCTCCACCCAATTGCGGCTGTATCCATATCCACCCGAAAACTCTGAACAATAGGTCGCGCAGCGAACTTGCCCAGCGAGCACCTTGCGAGCCTCCTGAAAATAGCCGCGATTCAGGCAATCATGCACGCTGAATACCAGATGAGGCCGATAACTCTTCAAAACCTCGTCGTAGTAGTGACGCCCCAAGGACACGCGATTCCGATTCAGAAAACTCAGTCCCTCGATCAAAAGATAATACGGATGATGCATCCAAGGAGCGTGTCGCTGGATGAAGTTGTAGAAATTCACTCCGAAACGACCCACTTTCGAAGAGTCCTCTAGCATGCTCTCTACACGCACGTCCACTTCCCAACCGTAGATCTCTCGTACCCAGCGTCGGAAGGCTGTTGCCCGTGCGTCGTGTCCGCCACCGGTGCTCGAAGTCAAAACGAGTATGCGTAATCCTTCCACTATGAGTCTCTACTTACGTTATAGTACCGCAGGTTGGCTGCACGTTTTACCCGAAGCGAGATCAATTTTGCAAAAAGTAACGCAATCTTTGTTTGAAAGAAACCACCTGCCGTCACAACCCCTGCATCTTTAGTTGCAAGAACACTGAGCAGTTTGCTTGCCACTCGCTGCGCAGAGGGTCCGGCCGCCACGTGCTTAAGCATCGCAGCCCAAACCTTGTCCTGACGCGAATCGACGGGACGCCCGCTCATGTGCTCGTTGAACCCCGTATTCACATCCCCGAGACGCAACTCAAGCACACGCGCCACTCGCGAATCCGTCTCCAGCGCCAGCGACTCAGTAAACGCCGCCAGTCCGGCCTTCGCCGCGTTGTAACCGCTCATGTAAGGAATCGGATAATCAACGGCCAGCGACCCGATGTTAACCAGCACGCCCGGTCGCTCGATCGACCACTGCTGAAGCGCGATCTGCGAAATTTTCATCGCCCCGAGCAACAACAACCCGATCTGCCTATCCCACTCGCCAAAATCCGTTCCCGAAAACCCGCCGAAAACCCCCGCCCCCGCATTGTTCACCACGATATCGATATGCGTCTCCGCCAGCATTCCCTCATCCCTCCAGGCAAGCTCCACAGATTCCGAGCTCGACACATCCAAGCGAACAGGAATCACCCCTTTCGGCCACTCGACACCCTCCGGATTTCGCGATGTCCCCAAAACGTCGATACCCGCTCCGACAAATGCCTCCGCGATAGCCCGGCCCACCCCGCGGCTCGCCCCCGTTACCAATGCCCTCTTTCCCGCAAGCTCCATCCGCCTAGTGAGCTAGCAGCTCCCTCGCATGCGACAAGGCCGACTTCGCCTGACGATTTCCCAGCATCCGGGCAAGCTCCTCCACGCGCTGCTCCGATTCCGTATCCATCCTACGGATTTTCACCGCAGCCCGCTTCCCGCTCTGATCCTTCTCCACCAGAAAATGCTGTTTTCCAAGCGCCGCCACTTGTGGCAAATGCGTGATACAAATCACCTGATGATTATCGCCAATCCCCTTCAGCTTCTGTCCAACGATTCCACCAATCTCGCCGCCCACATTAGCATCGACCTCGTCAAACACCAAAACCGGCACGCTATCCACATCCGCCAAAATCGTCTTTAAGGCCAACATCACTCGAGCCAGCTCACCGCTCGACGCCACATCCGTCAATGCCTTCATCGGCTCCCCTACATTCGGCGAAAACAGCAGATCCGGCAAACTATCTCCATGCGACCGAAGCGACGATTGCTCCAACATCTGGATACCAAAACGCCCTTTCTTGAAGCCAAGTTCCAGCAGCATCTTCTTCGCCTTCTTCGCCAACGCCTCCCCGGCCTTCAAACGCTTCCGCGTCAGACGCGACGCCAAACCCTTCAACTCCAGCTCAAGCTTGTCCGCCTCGCCATGCAGCCGCTCCAAGCTTCCCTTAATATCCCCCTGCGACGCCAAACGCCCCGCCATCTCCTCGCGAGCCGCCAAGACCGCGCCCACATCGCGCCCGTACTTGCGACGCAAGTCCTGCCAGTCGTTCATCCTCTGCGTCACCTCCTCCGCAAACTCCGGCTCGAACTCCAGCGACGAGCCAAGCTGCTCGTACTCCGATCCCAATTCCTGAGTCTCGATAATCAACCCGTTCAAACGCTCCGCCAACTCCGCCAAGCTCGGATCCAGCTCCGCCGCCTGCTCCGCCGCCCGCGAAAGCTGCGACAACACATTCAAAGCCCCCTCGTCCCCGCTCAAGCCCTCGCCAAGCTCAGCCGCCAAGCCCAGCAATTCCTGCGAGCTCGAAACCCGATTAAAATCCTGCTCCAGCTGCTCCACCGTTTCGGGTGAAAGCTCCAGCGCATCGATCTTGGCCAATTGCGTTTGAATGAAATCGATCTGATCCGGAGCCAGCTGCGAAGCCTTCTGCAGCTCCTCGATTTCGCCCAGCACCTCTCTCCAAGCCCGATAGCGAACCAGATAAGCTTCCGCTTCCCTCTCCAACCCACCGTAAAGATCGATCAGCTCCAGCTGACACTCGCTCTTCAACAGACGTTGCGGTTCGCCCGGCCCATGAAAATCAATCCACAACTCGCCCAGCTCCAGCAGATTGGAAAGCGTCGCCAAGCTCCCGTTAATCGAAATCCGCGACGGCTTCGAAACATGCAGCGAACGCTTCAGCACCAGCATCCCCTCCTCGCAAGCCGGCAGATCCATCCGCTTCAGCACCCCATCCACCCCAGCCGAATCCTCAAACCAAAGCGCCGCCTCCACTTCGCACTGCTCCGTCCCCGAGCGGATCACCGACTTGTCCGTTCGCGCTCCCGACAACAAGCTCAAGGCCCCCAACAGCACGCTCTTGCCCGCCCCCGTCTCGCCCGTCACCACGGTAAAACCAGATTCGAACTCGATCGATGCAGACTCAAGGAGAGCAAGATTGGCGATTTTCAGATATTGAAGCATGGGCGCAGAATAAAGGGAACCCTCAGAAATTGGCTGTCCTACCCCCGAAAATCACGCCTGAAATTTAGCGAAATTTATTCTTGCCCACCAAATCGATCAATCGCACGTTCTAGCCCTTCAAATTTCAGGCATCCCAGACCCGTTCTGGCAGCCCGAAACGCACGGGGGATTAGCTCAGTTGGTTAGAGCGCTTGCTTGACATGCAAGAGGTCCCGAGTTCGAATCTCGGATCTCCCACCATTTAAGTTACTCGCTAACAGTGACTTAAGTAACAATAAGCTGCAATCCCGATTTTGTTGTGAGCAACGAAAACAACACCGATCGAAACCTAATTTAGTGTTGTCGGAATCTAAAAGCTCCCACCATTTTTATCGATGGAAAAACCATCTTCAATTTTTTGTGTCCAGATCTCGGAATCTCTCCTGAGACTCCGATGCGAAGCGTGACTTAGCCTGTTACAGCAGAGAGGACATGGGCGGCACTAAACATATGACAGAGTCCAATTGCATTAAGTGGCAGTCTAGAGCATTCGGGTAGTCTGGAGCGATGGGTCCCATTAACTCGACATCGGCATTTGACGGTCGAGGAGCACACAGGTTCCGTTCTGCCGTTGCTCTAGGGAAAAGATCAGTCTCGCGAGACTTCGCTACCAACGAGAGACCAGCATACGATTCAGGCTTAAAGGCTAAGACACTTTTTTACTTTCCCATTTTATGATCATTGTATCCACGAGGCGGAAGGTCCAATCTTTCGCCTGTAAGTACATCTGTGGGGATTGTGACAGATGCGTTAGCGGTTAGCTGAGCATCAATTTACCTATACGCCGCCATCGCTACCCAGCCATTTTTCCACGCGGACCTTTTGCTCCTCCGACATTTCGTTGCGGAACCGCAAACGCCAGGTCTCCTGAGGCTCCTCGCCTAGTGTGACCTTCAAGGTCCGCAACAGCCCTTGCCGCGAAACGAGCAGCTCGACTTCCTTGCCCGCACCTAGTAAACCGACGATCCGCTTCAGCTGCTTCTCGTCCACGCGACTCTGGTCTAGAGCAATAATTTCGTCGTCCACGCACAACCCAGCCGCAGCCGCCGGCGTATCGCTCGGAACAGACGTTACCTTGACGATGCCCCCGCTCCCGCTGGTCGAGGCACCGAGCCAACCCTTTGGGTTATCAACTGGCTCTTCCGGAACTGGAAAGAATCCACTGCTCGCTGATGATTTAGAGTGTTCGAACTCAAGCCCGAACCAATCGAGCGCCGGCTGGTAGTCAAAGGCGCCTGGCTGGCGAACCAGACGATCGAACCAAGGTCCAAGATCCTCGCCTGCCACTTCGCTCGCCAATGATATGAATTCAGATTCTGAATACCCTTGTTCACCGCTGAAATGCTCATATGCTTCAAGCAAGACATCGTCTAGCGACGCCTCGCCTCCACTCGCCCGTTGAATCTCCGCGTCGATGAGAAAGCCAGCCACAGCTCCTCCAGAATAATAGCTGAAAAGAGCGTTCACAGAGTTCTCTTCGCGACGATACGCCTTGATCCAGGCATCGAAAGAGGAAGCGCTCAGCGACTGCACGAAGCGACCTGGAGTACGTTCCGTCCCGGCGATAGAACCGCTTAAAGCTCCCAAATATTGGTCGTTCGTATTGTAGCCCGCGCGGGCCAAAAGAACGTGCTGGTAGTAGCTGGTAATTCCCTCCACCACCCACAACGAGGAGCAGTAGTTTTCGTGCTCGTATTCGAACGGCCCCAACTCCACCGGACGCAGGCGCTTGCCGTTCCAAACGTGAAAAAACTCGTGACTCACCAACGACAGCCACGACCGGACCCCACCTCTGTTCATCGAGTACCAACGGTCTGCGGTCATCATCAACGACTGCCGGTGCTCCAAGCCACCGCGTGATCCCGTGAGTAAGTTGAAAACGTAGTAGGGTTCCGAATACGGCAAGCCGCCCCAGAAGTCCCGCTGCGTCTTGACAAGATGTTGCACATTCCGAGCGACCCGAGCGTTGTCCCAAACACCACCGCCTCCCAGCGTCACCAAAAAATGATCCACTCCATCCACCTCGAAACGATCTACTTGCGGAGCTCCCGCAATAAGCGGACTATCTACCAAGGTGTCGAAATCTGGTGCCCAATAGCTGTTCTCATCACCGGCGGGCGCTAGCGGTGAACAGGTCCTCTCCCACTCAGCGGGCAAATCAACTGTCACTCGATACGGACGTTGGTAGTCATCCACCACCGAAAGGAAAGTCGGAGCCCCGTTGATCACTGCAAAATCGGACTCCACCCAGTTGCCACGCACGTTGATCTCTCGGCAAAAGAGTCGATAGCGAACGACTATCCACTCGCTACCGCCCGCGTCTACCCGCCAACGATTTTTGATCGTCTTGGAAACATCCAAATCGCCGCCCGTAAGATCTTCCGCCTCTAGGGAAATGACATTCCTCGAATACTCCCGAACAAGATAAGACCCCGGTGTCCAAACCGGCATAAATAAGTCGATGATGTCCGCCCCGTCCGTGGGCACACGCATCTCGACATCCATGTAATGCCGGCTGGCATCGGGAAACTGTAGCGTGTAAGAAATCTCTTCCCGCGCCGCTGATGACTCAGCGAAAAATGAAAGGGTCAAAACAACGAGGCCTAGGAGAATCGAGGGCTGGAGTAGCATCCCTCAAGAATGCCCGAGCAACGAGTAGTCGTGCGAGCGTTAGATCATTTACTGTAAAACCAAGCCGCAACCACGACAGGGATATCTAGGAATACCTCTTCAAAAACTCACCCGGCGGGCAGCCCACGTAGCGCTTGAAAGAGCGATAAAAATACGCGAGATCTTGAAACCCCGACTCGTGGCAGGCGTACGCCACGTGCCCCGTCTCGAGCAAGCGCTCTTTCGCATAATCGATCCGCTTGCGGTTGAGATAGTCAACCAAAGTGTAGCCGGTGCGCTCTTTGAAAAGCTGGGTGAAGCGACGCGGAGACACCCCGCAACGCTCCGCGACCTCGTCCAAAGAAACAGGCTTGTCGAAACGGTTATCAAGCTCGTCCAGCAACCCTTCCAACGCCGAACCCGCTCCCCGAACCGGGGCACCGCCGGACTCCGCGCCCCGCAACATCGCTACCACCAACTGTGTAAACAGAGCATGCACCATCGCCGGATGCCCCACTCCCCCTCGTGACTGCTCCAGTAGCATACTTCGAAAACAATCACGCATCGTGCTGAAGTGAAAAGCGCTGCGAGCCCGCACCGGCTTACTTCGCGGGAATCGGTCAATAAAGGTCCGGAACACTTCGGCTAACGAACTCTCACCCTCCGAGGCGCTCTCAGTAGCGCAGGCTATTATCAAGGTCATCGGCTCTGACGGATCGTCCACGAATCGGTGTTCGCAGCCAAGCGGTACGAACGCGAACGAGTTTGTACCCAAAATCACACGACCATCCTCGAATTCCAAAAAACCACGACCTACCGGAACCCAGCAAATTTTGTGAAACCTCCAACTCCCTTTTTCCATACGAAAAGAGGGCGAGTGATGACTTTCCAAAATGTAGATACCTCCTTCAGGCATAGGTACCCCCAATGGAAAATTACGCCGACCTTGTTTATCCTCCCTATTTCTACCTGCCATTTTCTTATCCGTCTACCCAATCAATACCCGTTCAATATATCCTTATTTCATTAAATACAAACAAGTTAAATTGATTCACACCTTCCACAAAAGCCCTTACTGCCATATTGTCTAATAGCAATCGACCCAATCACCCAAGACTGAAAAAGCAATCTCTTCTATAGTTCTGCACACCTTACCCCAAAGTCAGTGCAAGACCTCGAAACCGAAATCATCCAGCTCTCGCCCACCCTCAGCTACGAGAAGATTCTCCACAGCATGGGGATTCCTCAAGGCAAGCCGATCCGCAAGCGATTAACCCGCCTGATCGACGAGAGCTTACCAATCGCGACTGAGATTGCCCGACCAAAACTCGCTTGGGCGATCGCCCATTCCGACACGATCAAGACTGTACTCGGAAATTCGATACGCATCAAACGCTACTTGATATCTCCCGAATCGGCAGCCCTCGCCATCGGCACAGTCGGCAGCGAGTGGGAACACTTCGTCATGGCGGAAAACGATCCCATGAAGGCCTACATCTACACAGCGATAGCTACCGCGCTAGCTCGCGACACGCTCGTGAAAGCCCGCCGCGAACTTTCCCAACGCTATCCGGAAAAGAAGATTGCAGATAGTCTCTCACCCGGTACGGACCACGTGCCTCACGCCCTGCAAACCCAATTCGCAGCAATCCTGCCGCTCGCAAAAATCGGAGTCACCTTCGATCGCGAATCCTACTTTATGCACCCGTTGGCAACCGTTACTGCCGTCATCGCGTTCGGCACCGCCGTGGAACGAGAACACCCGCTACCCGAGTGCGGCGAAGCCCAACCTCGCTGCTCTCGTTGTCCGGATCGCAACTGCCAGCTACGCATCGTCCCTTTCGTCAATACGCAAACTGAAAAATAAATCGTATCCACTGTATAACGACAGTATCCAATTTATGAACAGCCTAGACCTCATGAACAAAGTCCTATCCATGGAGATAGGTGATCGCATCCCCTTCTGTCCCGCTATCTATGAGCACAAGGGCTTTCTCATCGGCAAGACGCCTTCAGAAATCTGTCGAGATCCAGACCTCCTCGTCGAGGGCCTCCTCGCCGAGTACGAGCGCTACAAGCCGGACTTCCTCACCGTCGGTATCGACGTATATAACGTCGAGGCGGAGGCCCTTGGCTGCAAGATCGTCTACTTCGACGACTCTCCCGACGTCCCGGGCGTCGAGGACTATCCGATTAAGAACCTCGCCGATATCGACAAGCTCAAGATCCCGGATCCGACCAAGGACGGGCGCATGCCGCTCTATCTCGAAGCCGCAAAAAAGCTTCATGAAAAAGTCGGCCACGAGATCAAAATCCGCGGAGCGATCACCGGCCCCTTCTCCCTAGCCTCCGAGCTCATGGGAGCTGAAAACTTCATCGTCATGACCATGCAGGACCCGCAGTACACGGTCAAACTCATGGAGTTCACCGCGCGTGTCGCGGCCGCCTTCGGCAAGGCGTTCATCGATATCGGCATCGACCCCATCATCTTCGACTCGCGAGCGATGCCCCCGCTCTGCTCCCCGCAGATTTTCCAAGACATCGTATCCAAAGTGTATAGACGCATCCTCATTCCCGAACTTAAGAAGGCGGGAGCGAAGCAAATTCCACTTATCATCGGCGGCGATACCACCCCGATCCTCGATGCCATCATCGACACCGACACCACCCAAATTCTCTGCGACTTCGAAGGCGACATTGAGCTCTTTAAGAAAAAGGCGATCGACCACAATCTTCCGATGCGTGTCAACGTCGACCCGCGCCTCCTCCACCTAGGCCCCATAGACAAAATTCAGGACTTCACCATGAACATCCTGAACAAATGTTGGGATCACCCTGGCTTCATTCTCGGAACTGGTGTCGCCGCCTACGACTGCCCACCTGAGCATATCGACGCCGTGCGAGCGTGCTTGGATAAAGACTACAAGAACTGGGTTCCTACTCGCCCCATCTTCAAGCAGCAAAGACAGCAAACCGAGGCCATCGTCATCGAAGAGGAGCCAGGCTATCCAGAAGATCTTGAGCCGGTGCTGCGCGAACTTGCCGAAGCGATCGAAGAAGGCGAAGAGGACGACGTAGTGGACTTGGTAGAGGAAGCTCTCAACGACGATATTCCACCCGGCGAGATTGTAGACCGAGCCATGATCCCCGCTATGGACGTTATCGGCTACCGATTCGCCCAAAAGCAGCTCTTCGTACCTGAAATGCTCATCTCCGCCCGAGCGATGAGCGAGGGTCTCAAAATCTTGCGGCCCCTCATCGCCAAAACTGGGGCCAAACCCGTCGGGCGCGTCTTACTCGGCACCGTTAAAGGGGACATCCACGACATCGGAAAAAACCTGGTCGGCATGATGCTCGAAGGAGCTGGCTTCGAGATCCTAGATCTCGGCGTCAACGTGCCGGTCGAGAGGTTCATCGCCGCCCTCAAGGAAAACGACATTCACATGATCGGCATGTCCGCCTTGCTCACCACCACCATGAACTACATGGGACGCGTAATCGAGGCCCTTAAGGACGAAGGGATGCGTGACACGGTCAAAGTCCTCATCGGTGGCGCCCCGATCAACGAAAAATTCTGCGACAAGATTGACGCCGACTACTACGCCGATTCGGCAGCCGACGGCGTTATTGCAGCGAAACAAGCCCTCGCCGATCTCAAAGCGATGGGCATCTCAGCCTAGATGATCTATAACGTCGAAAAGTGGATTAAAGAAAAATCGTTTGGCTGCCAAACCTGCGGCCAATGCATACTCACGCACACGAAGCTTATCTGTCCCATGAACTGTCCCAAAGGCCTGCGCAACGGGCCTTGCGGGGGTACGCTCGACGGTAAATGCGAAGTGATCCCTGAGATCGACTGCGTCTGGACGCGTATCGAAAAAAAGAAGACAAAGAAAAATCCAGGCGTTCACCTGCCTCCGGATCCGGACCTTTTGAATACGGCAAGCTACGTCAACTTTTTCAACGGTAAGGACCGCGAAACGCGCCTGCCGCACGAATCTCTGGACACCAGCCACATTCCAGCAAGCTCCAATCTCGCCCTCAAGATGCAGCAGGGCGAATTCGTTGTCACCCTTGAGATCGCATCGCCGCTCACCGAAAAAGGACTAGGACGGGTCGACAAGATAATGAGCCGTGTTGCACCTCACGTCGACGCCGTCAACACCACCACAAACGCCGGTGGCATCCCGTCTCTTTCTTCCATTGAAACGGCTAAGGTGGTCCAAGCTTACGACGTCGAGTCGATCATCCAGTTCTGCGGGCGAGACCACCACGAAACCGATTTTCTGGCCCAAATGGAAGCGGCACTCGAAGCGGGTCACAAAAACTTCCTGCTGCTCACCGGTGATTGGCTGCCCAAGAAGGATCGCAAAGTGGACCAGCAAACCTGGTTTCCCATGGACAGCGCCCAAATGATCCACTTCGCCAACCAGCGCCTGCATGACTACCTCAAACGACTTGGCGTAGTGCCCTACCTTGGATGCGCTGCAAACCCTTTTTCCACCCCCATGCCGGTCAGCGTCGACCGCTTGCATTCTAAACGCCACGCCGGCGCTCGCTTTTGCCAAACCCAAGCCATCACCCACGTCCCGACATTCCGCGAATGGTATCAACAACTCCGCCAAGGTCGCGAAAACGATCCTAAGCTTACCATCCCTTCCATTCCTCTCGTTGGCAACCACAAGGCCTTCGCCGTTCTCTGCCGCCTTCCCGGCGTCTACGTCGACGAGTCCCTGTACCGCATCATGGAAGGTGAAGATTTTCAGAGAAAAGCCCTCGATTGGGCATTCGAAATCGCCGAAGGCGTCACAGAACACGGAGCCGCCGGCATACACACGATGAACTTCGGCATGCCTCCGGACCTCATCGACGAATTCCTTATCCATATACGCGAACGCGCGGAAGCCGCCCGCCTCCGCTCCACGGATACACTTATCAACAGCTAATTTTTCTACACCTATGTCGGATTCCAAAGTTCCAACTACTATCATATCATCGAAATCGCATCGGGTACGCATCGCCCCAAATCGCCGCACAGTTGTCATCGGAGAACGCTGCAACGCTCTTGGCTACAAAAAAGTTCGCGATACCGTAGCTCGTGGAGAGTGGGAAGAAGTCGTCAATCGAGCAGTTGCCCAGTTCGAAGCGGGAGCTGGCGTCATAAACATTAATATGGTCGGCCTCGACATTCCTGAAAAAGTCCTCCTCCCAATAGCCGTGACTGCCATTCGCTCGCGTGTCGATTGCCCGCTCTCGATAGACTTCGGAGACCCCGCCGCTCTCGATGCCGCCTTGGCCAAGGCGGAAGGCCGTTGCCTCATCAATTCCATTTCCGGTGAGCAGGAGAAAATGGACGAGATTTTCCCCATCGCCAAAAAACACGGGGCTGCTATGGTGGCCATGACTGCCGACGATGACGGCATTCCCTACACCGCGGAAGGGCGCCTAAACTGCGCTCTTAAGATTCTGGAAGAAGGGAAAAAATATGGTTTCGGCATTGAGGACTTCATCTTCGACTGCATCGCTATCGGTGTAGCCACTGACGTTGGCGCTGGTCGTTGTACGATGGATACCATGAAGCTCATCCGCGAAAAGCTGAATGCAAACATCACGCTTGGCGCTTCCAATGTCAGCTTCGGCATGCCAAAGCGAAAAACCCTCGATGCCTACTATCTCGCCATTGCCATTACTTACGGCCTCAATGCGCCGATCACCGACATCACCCATCCCGCCCTCAAGTGGTCCATCCTTACCGCTGACACCGTCAATGGCACCGATAAACTGGGCATGAAATTCATCCGCGAATCGCGTTTAGAAAAAGCTGCAGCCAACGCTACCGTATCTTCAAAATGAATACATATATTCGCTGCGACGGATATTTTTCGGAACGTTCCCATCACGGACCCTTCTGGATACTCATTCGCGAGGGGAAGATTGCCGAGATACGCCAATCTCCTCCAGAAGATGATAGCGACTCATCGCTAGTAGACTTTCCAGATGGAGCCTACCTGCTTCCCCTTCTGGCCGACACCCATGCTCACGTCTACATGAACCCCTGGCCGCTCGCTCCCAGTGAACGGCTTCACCCTGGGTCTCAAAGCTTCGAAATCGAGGTCGACGACGCCACTGAACGCCTTGGTAGGGCCCTTGCCAAAGGCATTGGCTTCGTTCGCGACATGGGTGATCCACTGGGAATAAACACAGCCGTCAAACACCGGGCATTAAATAACCCAAACCGATTCCCCGCCTACCACATTCCCGGCCCAGCCATTCATCGACCTAGCAAATACGGACGCTTCCTCGGTGTTATGCGCAAGACAATGCCGGAGGTTCACTCCTTGATCGATGAACTGGTCGAGAAGCAAAACATCGATTTCATAAAGGTTGTCTCAACAGGAATCGTCGACTTCGCAAATCGCCGCGTCAAACAGCTCCCTCAATTCACGAGACCAGAACTACGCGAAGTCGTTGACCACGCGGAATCCATTGGCCTCAAGGTAGCCTCCCACTGTTCAGGTGAAGATGGTATCGATAACAATATCGAAGGCGGTATCCACTTTATCGAACACGCTTATTTTATCCGCCCCGACCAACGGCAAAAGCTTCTCGACCAAAGCCAATACTGGACCCCTACTTTCGCTCCGGTTTACCAGCAAGCAGTCAACCAAGCCTGCGGATGGGACGCTCGCACCCGGAGTTCCCTCTACCAAATTCTATCCGATCACAATCAGGCCATCGCCGAAGGACACGCGCAAGGAATGAAAATTCTCGCAGGTACAGATGCTGGCAGTCCGGGCGTCGATATCGGCGACGGCCTTATCGTCGAGCTCCAGAGTCTCGCCCTCAGTATCCCTTTCGAGGAGGTTCTCCGCATTGCTACCGCTGTCAACGCGGACGCGTGCTCACATTCTCAATACACCGGACGTATTGCGGTCGGACATTCCGCCTCCTTCGCTCTCTACTCTCGTGCCCCATGGCAAGAGCCTTCGCAGCTCGGCCAACCGCGCGAAGTCTACCAACACGGACAACTCGTCCACGACACCTCCGCCTGAAAGCCGCCGCCTATGCACAAGATCGAAATCGAAGCTACTTGCAATCTCGCAGAGCATTTACGCAATCAACGCCTTCCGCTCAAGATGTCGTGCGGCGGCCATGGCTCCTGCCGCACCTGCCGCGTCATGCTCGATGGTGAACCTGTCCTCGCCTGCCAAACCGAAGTGCAGCCGGGCGAATACGACATCACCATTCCAGAATCTGCCGCATCGAGCGCCAATATTCAGATCGATCTCTCAACCTTAGAAGAAGGCTTGATCTGCGAAACACCACGTTGGAAAACGCTTTCCGTAGAGGTACCTGAAGCTGAAACCGAAGCAAACGCCTCGAATCGTCAACGCCTCGAAAAAGTCCTTCCTCAAGGAATCAGTCTCTCCCCCCATTTTTTCGATACAATCTCAAGTGACGCTATCGAAGGCCCGCTCACGCTTGCCTGCTTCGATTCCGTCGCCCGCTTTCCCATTCAAACCAAAGAGCGTCGGTCCTTCGCCATAGCCGTAGATATTGGCACTACCACCCTAGCCGCTGCTCTGATTGATCTAAACTCCCGCTCCCTCATTGCCTGCAATGGACGGCTCAACGCCCAATACGCCTATTCAGAAGACCTCGTAGCCCGTATCGCTTTTTGCCATACACCTGAACTGCTTGAGGAAATGCGAGACCTAGGTCTCAAACACACGCTCATCCCGCTCGTTAAGCACCTGCTCAAAGAAGCAAATGTATCGAGAAAAGACTTACTCGCAACCGTTCTTTCCGGCAACTCACCCATGATCCACATTCTGCTCGGACTAGACCCAACCGGGATGGGTGGATGGCCTTTCAACGGAATCGACTACGCCCCTCCCCCTCGCCCTGCCAGCGACCACGGACTACCAGGAGAACACCTTGAATTCATCCCCTCAAAAAGCGCGTACCTCGGTGGTGACATTGTCAGCGGCCTCGCGCTCATCGATTTCGCCAACGCTCCAGACGGCACCCTCTTCGTCGACCTCGGCACCAATGCCGAAATTGCTCTCAAAGCCGGTGGCAAGATTCTCTGCACAGCTGTCCCTGCAGGACCCTCCTTTGAAGGCGGCGGCTTCCCCTGCGGCGTCAGCGCAATCCCCGGAGCCATCGATCACGTTTGGGAAGACGACGGAAATTTACGCTATTCCACTATCGGTGACGAGGCTGCCATTGGACTCTGTGGCTCAGGTATCATTTCATTCGTAGCTGCGGCCTTTAGAGCCCGAATCCTTCGCAAAAAAGGTCGCTACGCGCGACGGAACCAGCAGGTCGAAGAACGCGAGCTCGTCGGCCACTTGCAGCGCGTTTTCCCCATCACCGATGAAGTCTATATCAGCGAAGAAGACATCAATGCATTCCTCCAAGCGAAAGCAGCCGTCTTCTCAGGCATCATCACACTCTGCAAAATCGCCGAGCTCGATCTTGCCGACCTCGATAAGCTCTATCTAGCCGGAAACTTCGGCAAACGCGTTCGCACAGCCGACCTCATGGATATTGGCATCATCCCTCCAATTCCTGCCGATAAGATCGAAGCCTGCGGAAACACATCCCTAAAGGGAGCGATTTATTCCACTCTCGACCAGCAGGCTCTTTCCCGCATGCAAGATCTCATCACAAAATTAGAGTTCATAGAACTCAACGCCCAAGCTACTTTTCAAGACGACTTCATCAATGCCCTCTTCATCCCCCACCTCAAACTGGACTTCGGTCTGAGCAAAGAAGCCTAATCGCACCTAGTCCGCTCCCACTAAAGGTTAAAGTCAGTCAGAACCGGTAGACGTTTACCGCCATACTCCAATTCAACATCCAGCTTCGGTTTATCAAATTTCTCTAAACGAAGCGTTTGCGGTATTCACTTGGGGACATGCTAAAGGATTTTCGAAACAAGCGCGTGAAATGAGCGCTATCGGAAAAGCCGAGTCGATGAGCGATCTCGCTAAAATTCTCACGTGAATGCATCAGCGCCCAGCCAGCGTGTTGCATGCGGCGTCTCTGAAAACAACTCATCGGGCTTTCGCCAACCTGCTTGCTGAAACAGCGAGTTAAGTAGTCAGGCGTGTAGCCAACCGCCTCAGCCCATGCCTTAACATTGCACGCTTTGCTATCGCCCAATGTTTTCTCAATGCATCTATAAACGTGCTGCACGAGCCGGTCCTGCATGAAGTCGCAATCGAGCGTGAGCTGCCCACTCAACTCCTCCTCAAGCAGAGCAAAGCACTTCATCAAAGACGCCCGCATCAAAACTTGGTTCGCTTTTTCTACTTTAGAAAGGCTTTCCAAAAATTGCAGTTCACGTGTTAGGTGCTCCGCAGTCGATTCGCTTAGCGAAACATGAACTGGTACCGGAATCGCTCTGTCCGGAAAGAGGTTGTATCCAAAAAATAGCATACAGAGCCCCGGCGCTTCTTGCAGCAGACTGGCATCTCTCAGCAACCATTCCGCAAGGTAGTAGATATTGTAAACATACAAATTAGCTGGTTTGTCGATAGCATGAACTTGCCCCGGGGAAACAATCAGAAAATCACCCGTTTCCAGAGCTCGTTTACTCCCGTCTACTCGATGAATGCCTTGTCCTGACCGAACTAGGACAAGCTCGTAAAACTCGTGATCGTGAGCAGCTACGGGCGAGGATATCTTTTCCACATTCTCTACACGAATCGGATGCGTGACTGAAAGTCGAACGTGCTCCTGGGAAACCGTGTACGATGGGTACAGCATATCGGAAATATTCAAGAATGAGTCTGTCACAATTCAAGCAATTATTAGAATAATTCGCTACCCTAAAATTCCATACAGTTTTTTCCTATGACCTCTAAAGAACGAGTCGAAGCTGTCATCCGGCATGAAAAGCCTGACCGAATGCCGATTTACGGTTGGGTACGCTATAACATGAAAGACAAGATCGACGAGCGCTTCGGCTCAGTCGAAGCCTTCGAAGATCATTACGCCTTCGACCTAGCTCATTTGTTTGGCGGCCCTGACGCCTATTTCATTGGCGATGAATACACGCGAAAGAAAGAAGCGGGTGAAGAAATAGAACCTCCGGATGTCTTGAACCTTCCCCTAAACAATCCGGAAGAGGATAAGGACTTCGATAATCTTCGAGCTGAAATCAAACACCACAAGGAAGTGCGATCACGTTTTGTCTACGTACAGACGCCGGGACTTTTCGAGCAATTGAATACTGTTTTCGGAATCGAGAACCACCTCTGCTACCTTCTCGAATATCCTGATGAGATAAAAGAGATCTACCGCAGGCAAGCGGAGTGGAATCGGAAATTCGCCGGCAAGTGCCTAGATCTAGGCGTAGACATGATTCACGTGTCGGATGACTGGGGCAGTCAAAAGAGCTTATTGTTCAGCCCAGATATTTGGTGGGATATGATCTACCCTGGTCAGAAACTGGTGGCCGACTACGTGAAAGGACGCGGTGGACACATAAGTTTGCATAGCGATGGCGACATCAACCTCGTAGTCGATGGCATCAAGAAAATCGGGTACGACGTAGTCCACCCATGGCAGGAGTCCGCTGGAATGAGCTACGAGGATTTCCTGAAAAATCATAGCGATAGCTTTTCAATAATGAGCGGCTACGACATTCAGACGACTCTAGGATTCGGTCGCCTCGACGATGTGAGATCCGCGGCGGAAAGAGTGGTTCGACTATTCGGAAATGGCGGGCTGATATTCTGCACTACTCACTTCGTGCAGGACCACTGCAGCATAGATGAACTTGTCTTCGCCTACGACACCATATGCGAGCTTACCAGAACATAGATAACTTCATTTTTCTAAACTAACTGGGAACATGTAATGAATGATCCACTACAACAATTAATAGAAGCGATAAAGGTCGGCAACCGAAAGATTGCCGCCACAGCAACCCAGACCGCCTTGGACTCGGGATCCTCTGGCAAGGAAGTCCTAGGCGCCCTGTCCGAGGGCATGGACGATGTCGGGAAACGCTTCAAAGCCAACGAGATTTTCGTGCCTGAAGTTCTAGTGGCAGCTCGTGCCATGAAGAAAAGTATGGAGTTGCTCGAGCCAATCTTGGTAAAATCAGGCATCAAGCCCGAACACACCCTTGTAATTGGCACGGTCAAAGGCGATTTGCACGACATCGGAAAGAACCTCGTAGCGATGATGATGAAAGGAGCCAATTTCAATGTTATCGATCTCGGCACCAATCTTCCCGCTCAAACGATTCTCGACGCGGCGATTGAGCATAAAGCGGATCTAGTCGGTCTCTCCGCCTTGCTGACCACCACTATGCCAGCGATGCGAGAAACGGTCGCTCTTATGAACAAAGAGCCTCACCCATTCAAAATCATTGTTGGCGGAGCTCCTATCACTCAGGATTTCGCCGACGATATTGGGGCTGATGGATTCGCCATTGACGCCGCGAGCACCGTCGAACTCGCCCGAACACTCGTCACAAGCTCCTAGAAAAAGGCACACATCCATACACGTACCCATAAAATAATGACAGGAAAAGAGATTCTCCTTAGAGCATTGAAATGCGAAGCCACTCCACGCGTTCCATGGGTACCCTTTGTCGGCGTACATGGAGGAGCATTGATCGGTGTCGACGCGAAGGACTATCTTGAATCCACAGAGCATATTGTATCTGGGCTAAAGGCTTCTGCCAAGCGCTACAGACCCGATGGCTTACCTGTCGTGTTCGACCTTCAGCTCGAAGCGGAAGTACTAGGCTGTCAACTTGCATGGGCGCAAGAAACGCCACCAGCGGTGATTTCTCACCCACTGGATGCCGGCTACGCGATCAAAGCGCTGCCCACCTTATCAGTCGAGAAGGGGCGCCTGCCCCTGGCGCTCCAAGCTATTCGAGAAACAAAAAAAGAGCTTGGTGAAGAGATCGCTCTTTATGGCTTGCTGACTGGGCCGCTCACCCTCGCGCTACACCTGCGAGGCGATGACGTGCTCCTTGATATGTTCGACGAAGAAGAAGGCGTTGTCGCACTGCTCGACTACTGCGCGGAGATCGCAAATCAAATGGTCGACGCCTATCTCGACGCTGGCATCGACGTGATCGCAGTGGTTGATCCAATGATCAGCCAAATCGGTCCGAGCCATTTCACCGATTGGGTCGCGCCTCGCCTTGATGAAGTATTTAGCTACGTCCGAAAAAAGGGAGCTCTCTCCTCACTCTTCGTATGCGGAAACGCGACGCGAAACTTAGCAGCCATGTGCGCCACTCAATGCGACAATATTTCCGTGGATGAGAATGTAGATCTCGCAGAGCTAGCAAAAGTCGCGCGAGCTGCCGGCAAATCATTCGGAGGCAATCTGCAGCTCACCAAAATCTTGCTGCTAGGTGATGAAGCGGATGCGAAACGCGAAGTCGTCCGATGTCTCGATCAAGCGGGCGATGGCGGCGGTTTCATTCTCGCTCCGGGATGCGACCTCCCCTACGCCGTCAAACCAGAAAACCTAGAGGCAGTAGCAGCTCTCGTTCACGATCCCTATCTAATTGAAGTCGCTCGCAATCTTCCACCAAAAGACTCGACCGATACCTTCGACGACATTCCCATACCCGACTACGCCGCCGAAAACCAAGTACTTGTAGACATTGTCACACTCGACTCCGCGGGCTGCGCTCCCTGCGCCTATATGCTAAAAGCGGCGCAGAAAGCGGCGGACGAATACGGAGGAACCATAGACGTCAGGGAACACAAGATAACCACCCGAGATGGCCTCGCCTATATGGCAAAACTCGGCGTCACCGCGATCCCCAGCATTTGCGTAGACGGGCGAGAACGATTCGCTTCCATCATCCCGCAACGCAAAGAGCTTGTCGCATGCTACCAGACTGCTGCCGCAGCAAAATGAAAATTCCTCTCGTCCTCGTCACCGGGTTTCTAGGGAGCGGAAAAACCACCTTCCTCCGTCGAATAGCCGAATCGAATCCTGAATGGCGACTCATGTTTCTCGTCAACGAATTCTCCGAAACCAGCATCGATGAGAGCATCCTAGCAAAAACCGGCACGCCAACGCAAAGCATCGTAGGTGGCAGCCTCTTCTGTGAATGCAAAGCAGGCGACTTCATCCGCGTCATGCGAGAAACCGTTCTCGCCGCACACCGCGAGCAAGCGTTGGATGCCGTATTCATCGAGACAAGCGGAACAGCGGACCCGGATGCTATCGGCAAGCTGGTTCAAATCCATGGCTTAGACGAGTACTTCGAATTGTGCCGCATCGTGAGCATCGTATCTCCACTAAGATTCAAGAAACTGATCCGTCACCTCCCTGTAATTGAAAATCAGATACTATTCAGCGATCTAGTCATTATAAATAAAATAGATACCGCTAGCGAAGACACGCTTAACTCGGTAGAATCTCAAATACGTCTCCACAACAACGATACGGAAATTGTGAGAGCGAAAATGTGTAGGACCCCGTTCTCTTTGACAGCTTCATTGCTCCGAATTCCACAAGGCGATCTCTCTACCTGTGACGCAAATCCATTCGCCACCGTTTCAGCAAGCTGGCCCAAAGAGCGAAGCATCGATGAACTATACAAATGGATAGAAGCGCTACCTTCATCAATTCTACGTATAAAGGGTGAAATCCAGACTCCCGAAGGAAGCTGGCAAGTGGACAAGACAGTGGATACAACCGAAATCACTCCTATCTTGCAGAGCAACAGCTCGCCATCATCACGCTTGGTCCTAATCGCCCACGAGAATCATGAATCAATCCTCGAAAAAGCAATCCAATGGTTTCAATGAAATGAAAGCGGCACCGGAGACTCTCAAATACTCTGTCATCGCCTGCGATGTTTTCAAAGAGGAGCTCGAATCGCTAGGTGGCGAAAAACCACCTTGGTCTGGTATTCAATACTTGGAGATGGGACTTCACGACCAACCGGATCTACTAAGAAAGTCTATTTCAATCGCTCTGAGAAAACTAGAGATGAATGCGAGCATCGAAGCAATTGTCTTCGTATATGGTCTTTGCGGAACTGGGCTCGTAGGCATATCACCGAGCCGCTGCCCCATCATCATTCCCCGAGCTCACGACTGTGTATCCATTCTTCTTGGATCGCCGAAACGGCACAGCGAGATTCTTCAGAAATATCCCGAAGCCTATTTCTATTCTCCTGGCTGGGTACGTGGAAAACGCGCCCCAGGACCGGATCGCGAGAAGCATTTGCGAGCCTTTTACACTCAACGCTACGGCGACGATCAAGAGCTCGTGGACGAACTCCTCGAAGCGGATAAAGAGAGTTTCGCGCACCATAACTGCGCGGCGTACGTGGACCTGACCCAGAATGAAAAGGCTGAGGACTATTGTAAAAGCTGCGCTCACTCTCTCGGCTGGAAATTCAGAAAACTGGAAGGCGATCCGCGCCTTCTTCACGATTTGCTCTACGGCCCTTGGGACGACAAACGTTTCCTGATCGTCCAGCCCGGACGCTCTATCGCTCTGAGCACAGATTCTAAGGTCCTCCGCGAGCAATAGCGGAATTGGCGCACACGTTGCTATGCGTAGGCATCCCTATCCCGCGTCGCGTTCACTAGGCAACAATTACCAAACGAAACGCAATGATCAGCCAAACAACAAACAACGCCCCGCTTCCAACAACGCAAACTGCCGCTACGCAATCCACTCAAGCTTCCAATCCCAACAGATCCTTCGAAGCGATCATGGACGACTACTGGTCCGATCCAAATAAAGAAAGTTCGCTCGATTACCTGAATCAACTCTCCTATAATGATCTGAAGACCGTCGGCAACGCCCACGGATTCGCCGACCCAACACCAAATTTAAACGGCATTTCCACCGAAGGCGCTAACAATTTACTGCGAGCAAAAGGTCACACCATCGACGAGAACCGAGACGGAATCGACCAAATTGGCGAGGCAAATATCTGGCGTTTCCCCAATAGCAATACTCCTCCCGAAGTCGCCGCTGCCTGGAAGGAATCTACTGCCGATATGAGCGACATGGAAGCAATGCTCATGGCCACTCCCTTTATGCCGCTTCCCATGGTCATCACAAACGAGTCGACGGGCACACAGCAATTTATCCACCCCGGTGACGAAGGCTATGTGAACCCACAGCTAAGCGGTGGATACTCCTTTATGAGCACGCTTGAAAACAGCCTTCGCGTCTTGGACGACCCAAGCAATCCCCCGGCAAATATCGAATTCTACAAAAAGCAGAAAGCCTTCTTCAAAAAGCTTCTCGACGCATTCGAACGCCATGAGGTCGCTTGAAAGCTATGCGCCATACGAGTTGTCTCTAGAATCAGTTTTCATTAGGTAAGTCGCACTAATATAGGAGGGCAAAGGTCCCTCGTTGCCACACAGGTTCTGATTCTCCACGGCAACAAGGGACCGTTGCCGCTCTATTTGACGCTGGTCATTTTACAGTAAGCCACGATCGGGCATCTACTCAGGGGCACGCCTCTGAAAGGCTGTGCTGCAACCTATGCTCGGAATCGGATTCTTCAACTTGATCGTTCTCGTCGGCTACCTGATCGGTATCACGATTCTCGGGACGCTATCCATGCGAAAAATCAAGGGCATGAGCGACTTCATCATGCCGCGTCGATTCGGAAAATGGATGATGGCGATGCATGCCTTCGGATCTGGCACGCATTCGGACCAAGCCGTAAGCGTCGCTTCGAAGACCTATACCAATGGGCTATCTGGAATCTGGTACCAATGGCTCTATTTGTTCGGGACTCCTTTCTATTGGCTAATCGCGCCAATGATGCGGCGTTTCAGAGCGCTTACCACCGCCGATATATTCGAGCTTCGCTACAATCGTAGCGTAGCCATGCTTTACTCGATCATCAGTATTGGAATGATGGTTACGACGATTGGCCTTATGCTGAAAGGGTCAGGTGCCGTCATCTCCGGAGCCAGCGGCGGGGCCATATCCCCAGACATAGCGATCATCTTAATGACAGTGCTTTTCGTTGCTTACGGAACGGCGGGCGGGCTCGGCGGAGCAATTGTCACCGACTTCGTGCAGGGGATCATGACGATCATATTCTCATTCCTCCTCCTTCCTTTCGTCTTAAGCGCTGTTGGAGGCATGGACGGCGTTCGAGCCACTATCGCGGATCCCCAGATCTTTTCACTGGTCGCTCCGGATGAAATCGGGATTTTCTACATTGTCGCGATCGCTGTAAACGGACTGATCGGAATAGTCACCCAGCCGCACATTCTTTCCAGCTGCGCGGCGGGCAAAACGGAGAGCGAAGGCCAATTCGGTTTCTTTGTCGGGAGCTTTACCAAGAGATTCTGCACCGTAGCCTGGTGCTTAACAGGCTTAGCAGGCATCGCATTCTACACAGGCCAAGAAATCAATCCTGACCACCTTTATGGAATGCTTTCCCGCGAGTTCTTCCCGCAGATAATGCCTGGCATGCTTGGCCTCTTTATCGCGACTCTGCTAGCATCGGTGATGAGTTCCTGCGACTCCTTCATGATCGCCGCTTCCGCTCTCTTCACCGAAAACGTATACAAGCCGTTCCGCCCGAATCTCAGTGACAGACACTACCTCTGGGCTGCACGATGCGTGTCCGTACTCGTCGTCCTACTAGGCGTCATCTACGCGTATTCACTTTCCGGAGTCATCGAAGGCTTAGAATTTCTCTGGAAGATAGGTCCCATGATGGGCATCGCGTTTTGGCTAGGCCTCTTCTGGCGGCGTACCACGGCCGCCGCCGCGTGGACTTCTACCCTAAGCGCCCTACTCGCCTGGTGGATTACCTCAAAAACCTTTTTCGTAAACTGGCTTTCCCAGTCGGAATTCGCCCTCTCCCTTCGCCTTGTCGTCAATTTGGACAGCGAACCCACAGTCTATCTTCCATGGCAAATGACCGCCTACCTCGGTTGCGGGTTCATCGTTGGAATCGTAACCAGTTTCTTAACACAACGCACATCGACCGAAAAACTGGAACGCTACTACGCATTGCAAAGAACTCCCGTTTACGAAAAAGAAGACAATAACGCCGCACCGTGCACCCTTCCTCCCGGAGCCACACCATTGCCTCGCAAAGCGCTATTTCCACAAACGGATCTTGAAATCAGTCTTCCAAGCAAGCGATCAGTCATCGGGTTCACCATCGGCTGGATTTGCGTAGCGGCGATTGTTTCCAGCCTGTACTGGATCGCTGCAGGCTAGCACCACGACAGGTTACAAACTCAGTTCCGAAGCGGAATTAGGATCCAAGAACAAACGGGCATTGGAATGCAGTCTACACAGCGTCGCTGGACAATGCGTTCCAATCTCCCCTTCCACAGCGGCTGCCACAGCAGCGGCTTTCGTTTTGGCCGGAATCACACCGCTCAGACAAGCCGCATCTTTAAATACCTTGAGCGTTAAGGTAATCGCATGGGTGGGCACTTCCTCGAGCGCCGCAAAGCAGCCGTCATTCACCTGCTGTTGACGACAGGTGTCGTCCAGTTTCACCACCTTAGCCCATTTGGGATCGTCAAAGTCCGCGATCGGAGGATCGTTAAAGGCAAGATGACCATTCTCACCGATTCCTAGACAGACCAAATCAATCGGTTTTTCCGCAAGCAATGCGTTTAAACGCCTGCATTCGACTTTCGTATCCATCGCCTCTCCGTGGATTTCATGAAATGTCTTTACGGATACATGACTGAGAAAATGCTCCTTTTGATACTTTCTAAAACTTTGCGGATGCGCGGAACGCAATCCGACGTATTCATCCATATGAAACACTTCAACGCGGGTCCAATCGATGCGACCGTTGTTTTCCGATTTCACCAGTTCGGCAAAAAATTCGTCCTGCGAAGGCGCGCTTCCTACTACAATGCGAACCTCATCCTTCTCCTCTAAAAGCCGAGCGAGATAGGTGGTCACAAACTCAGCTGCAGCAGCTCCCATTTCCTGCCGAGTTGAATAGACACTTACTTTTAGCGTCCCATTCACTACTTCCTTTATCGGTTTATTCACAGTCCTTTGTCCCCCTGATTTCTCTATCTTCTAATTCGATTCCGAAATGCTCTGCAGGTTGCGAAGAACACATAGCGATCGATCCTTGCTCGTCTACACCCAGCCAATCAATGACATTTCGCAAAGCCACATCCATGGTAAGCGAAGAACCAGCAAACCGATCATCCCCTGGCAAATGCACAACACCATCTTTTCCCACTTCCAAATTGTGACCAGCAAGCGGATACACGCCTGGAGGTGACCCTGCCGCCGACATGCTATCTGTGGTAAAAAAGACACGCCCTGCAGGTTTCGCCCGATAAAAGTTCTTCAATGCAAAAAGAGGAAGATGTATCCCGTCGGGTATCAAGCAGGCAATGAGTTCATCACGAGCCAAAAGGCGTTGTACCACATTGTCATGGCGATGCATTTGCGTCGGTACTGCATTTCCAAGGTGCGTCGCCAAAGTCGCTCCGGCATTGATAGCATCATCGATAGCGGATTCGGACGCGTTCGTATGACCTAGTCCAATACGAATACCTTTTGAAATCGCATGCTCTATGATCTCTATCGCTCCTCCTAATTCAGGAGCCAAAGTTATCAGCTTAAGATTCCCTCCAGCCGCATCATACAATCGTTGAAAATCTTCAAGACAAGGTCGCCACGCCAATTCACGTGGGTGAGCCCCATGATAACCGCTTTCAGTCGAAATCCATGGTCCCTCCAAATGGTAACCTTTCACCATCTCTGCAATTCGCTTATCCTGACGTCGCAATGCCTCAATCCCCTCCAATTTCTGACACAAAGCACACACGCTATCGGTTATCAACGTGAACAGAATACCCACAGTACCGTGCGCGCGAAGCGAGTGAACAGCGTGTAGCATCGTATCCAGCTCCAATGTTTGCGCCTGAAAATCGACTCCGGCAAATCCGTTCACTTGCAGGTCAAAGAGCTTATTCCTCGTTTGCTCCATGGTCAGTGAGACGTTGGATTTTGTAGACGAGAAAAGGCCATCCTCAAATCTCCACCATCCCCAGAATTTACCCGAATATCTCGATTCCCAAGGTGAACAAACGCAGAGGCGTCATCGCCCAACAACGTTATCGACTCGCCTTTAATTCTAATCATTCCAGGATTCGTGACCCCAACAACCAGCGTATTGGTATGGTACTTACAATAATTTCGTAACTTCCATTGTCTGCCATCAAACAGCTCCTTCTCAGTTTCGGGCGAGGGGTGATGGGGATTAAAATCTGCAGGCAACAAACCGAGCGATCGGCGAGTCGGCACATCCACAAGTGGAAAATCATTAGTCGTGCCAATTTCCAATCCGGCAATATTCGAACCCGCGCTTGATCCACCGTAGGGCACACCGCCTAGCGTACGTTCTCTCAAACTATAAACTGCCTTGCGATCATAGAGCTCGCGAAGCAACAGAAAGGTATTCCCTCCACTCACATAGAACGCTTCCGCTTCCCGCACGATATTGGCAGCATCATCGACTGACGCATGATGCAATGACCTTATCCTGAAACCCGAACCAATTTCCAAAAACGCTTTCTGCATGCGTCTTTCATAAGCATCACGATCCGCGGGCAAGCTCGCAAAGTTGATTAGAAGTATATTTTTTCGGCCCCTGTAAAGTTCAGCAAATTCTTTGTATCCATGCTCTAAAGATGATTTCCCGCTAAGAGTAGTCGCACTCAGAAGCAAGGCGTTTACGGAGTTCGAGCTATTCAAAGATGGTTCATTGGATATGGCAGGATGCGATCGAATCGCTAGACCCAAGACTGAAATCCCTGCCATGCTTCTAAGAAAGTGCCGCCGGGATGATGAATTGCTTATATCACCTTCCATTTAAAAAACGATCGATACTCCAAAGCCAACCTACTTCACGGGAATCATTCCCAAATCGTAGACATATGCCCCCATGAGACCACCCGACTGCCAATTATCACCCTGCTGATCCGAATACACGGTTCCCTCCTCAAAAGTGGATACCCAAAGGCGACCTGATTGATTCGGATCAAAGGTCATCGAGGTTACGTTTTGAGACGGCAACCCTTCACCACGCTTAGACCATGACTCACCACTATCGCTAGATACCCAGACGCCTGTACCCCAACCGGCCGCCGCCATATTAGCTGCATCGAAGGGATCGACCGCAACCGCGTAAATATTGTTTTCACTCAAAGCCTCCGCAGTCCGCACCCACTTCTTCCCGTCATCGCGCGAGATATAGACGCCTTGTCCTTCGGTTCCCGCAATCCAGAGATCCAGATCCGCTTCGCTGCGAGCTATCCGCAGAATAACCAGCTTAGGCGATGTTCGGATCGGCTTCCATGTATTCGCTCCATCATTACTTTGATAAATACCGTCAGCCGTCCCCAACAACAGACGCTTTGGCTTCCGCTCATCTACAATGATTGTACGCGAGTACTTTTCCGCGAGGCCCTTATTGGCCGGCTTCCAGCTCGCTCCACCATCGCGGCTTACGCTGACACCCCAGACAGAGGCTGCGTACACGTTCCCTCCATCGACCGGATCCACTGCGATCTTGGTAAAGTCGCTCTCCCGCCAACCAGAAGTCATACGCCAAGTCTCCCCTCCGTCCATCGAACGCACGATCCCATTTCCGCAAGCGAGGAAGATTCGTTCCGGATCGGATGGGTCGGTGGCAATACTATTGATCGCCTGAATGACTGGTCCCGTCCGATGCCAATCGTCCGCTTGCGCGTCGTAGAGAAACACCCCGGAATCGGTTGGAATCGGACTCGACTCCTGAGCCTTGGTCATGGCTAGAGCCGCGAAGATTTTAGAGTGCTCGGTCCCTTGGGCCTGAGCTGCCAACGCGAGCGCAGCCAAGCCGGTCGCTATACTGAAAATTGAGTACTTCATTCTACTTCTAAAATAGTCGTTTCCGTAGTGAGGGTTTTGAAATCGAGCGAATAGCGCTCCTGACCAAAGCGGATTTCGAGCATCTCGCTCTCACGCTCTGCCTTAGAATACGGACCGTCGAACAGCTTCCACTTCGTGGGGTCGATCCGAGCCCCGTTTACCGAGAGGCTTCCGCCATAGGTGGCTGACAACGATTTTCCCGACAGATTCGTGAAGGTAACAGTTGGCGTCGGCTCTAGCTTGTATTCGATCGGAAGATCGCGGATCGCCGACTTGAAGGCTTCGTAGGATGCATAGTCTGAAGCTGCCGCCACTTCCACTATGTACCCATTTTTCAATGACTCGCTCACCAAGCATTGGCTTCCCCGGGCGAGCTCTTCGAAATTCGTACTAAACCACGCCCCCGCACCGCTCTTGAGCAATCCGGTCCAATCGACTTCTTTCCACTCACCCGGAGCAAACGGGAAATAAGCGACATAGACGGAGCCGCCTTGACCGAAGATCCATCCGGACTCGTCCTCTTCCCGATTCTTCAAGTCACGCGAAAAGAGTGTGCTGATCAACGGAAACCGAGTTCCCTCTGGGATGTCGTAAAGGGCGATCAAAGTCGATTCGTCCTGGAACACGTGCTCGTAAGGGGAACCGCCTTCCAGCTTGTCGGGCGAATCGTAGTCGACCTTGGAACGAGCGATCAAGTCCGTCACCGTATCCCAGTCGGCACCGAAATACATCGTGCCTTCAAACGGTGAGGAATAAGGCTGCAAGCCGAACATCGTGTTCGTCTTCCCGGAATGATCGTCTTCCCGCCAAATCAAACTCCAGGTTTGCTGTTGGATCGGTTGCAACAAGCCTCCCTGGGAGGAACCCAGAATATAGTCCGGATGCACATAGCTGTATTTATAAACTGGAGTCGTGCTCTTCCCATCAATTTCAAAGGCGTCCGGTCCGGCATTGCGCAGCCTCCAACGGGTACGCTTCAGCTCTCGGTGCACGTAGGCCTCATCCGCTCGTCCATGGGCGATGCGATAGAGAATCGGCGGCGGCGTGTATCCACTCAAGGCGATCAAAGTATTTCCCGCATTGGCTCGATACTCTCCTTGGTTGAAAAACAACCACCCATGAGCCGCTCCAGCCGTGAGCGACGGCTGCAACAAGTATCGTGGATAAAGACGGCTGTGCGCTCCACCGTAAAGCCCATCGAGGCTCTCCACCACGTAATCGAGCAGGATGTAGTCCATCATCATCTTGCCTTGCTGTCGAACGACAGGATCCTGCGCCCAACCTGCAAGCAACGCCATAGGCCTTGTGTACTCCTCGATATAGTTCGGAGAGTCGTATTCGCCCTGTCCATACGATGTCGTAATCCGTATCCAGTCACTAATGTACTCCTTGGCTTCTGCCATGTTCACGGCCGAGGACTTTCCATTATACCATTGTTCCGGCCCCGCTTCGGGAAACATCTCAGAGGCAAGGTAGATACTGGCGTAGTACATTATCCAGTGATTCTCCGTGTCACCACGGTAAGGGAAATACGTCCGCCACAATTCTTGGATAAACGCCCAATCCTCTTCGTAGAGAACACCGCGTCCGCTTTCCATCATAAGCACCATTGGATGCATCCAAAACATCGCCCCCGTCGGGTTTTCGTTCGCTTCCCGGATGTGAGCCCGAGCCCACTCGAGATTTGTCCCGCGATGCAGGTTAGCAGCGACTGTGAACATGCCGCCCCTCTTCGTATTAGTCGGATCTGTCCTCTCCACCACTTGATCGATAACGTACTCGCAGCGCTCCCGAAACTGGATCGCCAGCTCGGCATCACTGACAAACGTCTCCGGTGTTTCGGCCCGTAGTCCATGCGGCAACAGCCCAGCCGCCAGCAACAAAGGCAATATCCTACTTTTCAAATTCCTAGTTCTTAACCTCATAAAACAATATCGCTAAAAGGGTTCTCTTTCCGATTCCTAAGGGATAAAACAAATCTTGATCGCTTCCTGACGCTCGAGCAGGGCCACTCCTTTGGCATACTCGCTAAGGGGAAGGGTTTCACTTATCAACGGGGACAACTTCAGCGAGCCAGATTCAATATGCTGCAAGGCACGCTCCGCCGCAAACCGATTTTGCTCCCCATAGCCCACTAGATGCAAGCCGCCGCACCATTGGAAGAAACCAAAGCCGACCTCTTCCCGGAGCACTCCAAACAAGGCCACGACTTCCCGAGTCCGTTTCAGCAAGAAATTTACCGAAACCCCGAGCCCCGTACAGTCGATAGCAAGCTCCAAGCGGCCAGGTTTGAAACGATCGTGCGGGAAGCAGTCCGGTTCCCTAGGATCCAATACCCGATCCGCTCCAATACTTGCAGCCAATGCCCGACGGGACTCCACCGGATCGAAGGCCACCACCTCACTCGCTCCGTAGGCCTTGGCAAGTTGCACCGCCAACAGCCCAGCTGGTCCGAGGCCGCTTACTCCAAAACGCTTACCTTCGATCGATCCAATGTTCAGAATTTGATCAAAAGAGACCTGGATACACATCGCTAATTCAAGGGAGGCAATGTCTTTTGTATCCAGATTTTCTGGAACTTTTATTAGGTTCCCTGTATCCACGACGACATACTCAGCGTAGCACCCGTCTCGACTCGCGCCCTGGTCCCGCCAAAGGGCCGCTCTATCGCCCACGGAAAAACCAGCGACTCCGGAGCCCAGAGCCTCCACCCTTCCCACAGCTTCATGACCGGGATGGCCAACCGGTGTGGGATAGTCGATCACGCCTCCGGGAACCATGGACTCGCCCCGCATCAAGTGCATATCCCACTGCGGACAGGTCGCTACACCTTCGACTTTCAAAAGCACCTGACCGTTGCCTGCGACTGGAACCGGAACGTCCACCAATTCTGGACAACCCGCAGCCATGTACTGAATCGCCTTCATTAGTCCGAATTCCCCCAGTCCAGAATAACGCCCATCACCGGTTCGCTCTTCGTTTCGATCAACGTCCAAGCCTCAACAGCCTTCTCCACGGGGAAGCGGTGCGTAATCAGCGAAAGCGTATCCAAAGTTCCATCCGCTACCAAATTCAGAGTTTCCTGTAAGCGCTCTGGTGTCGCGCCGGAAACGAGGTCGATGCACAATTCCTTGTAGCGCGGTGGCTGCAGTTGCAGCTGGTCATCGGGACCGTAGAAGCCTGCGGATACCAAATGAGCAAAACGACGGAGCAATCCTTGCAATGCATCCATAATTTCGATACTCCCTACCGTATCCACCGCCACCTGGGCGCCATCCGGAAACATTTCGGCAATCTTCTCCTTCCATTTGCCACCGTCTTCCAAGAAGGTTTCACCCTGCTTGAAATAAGCGAGCCGATCCGAGTGCCGTCCTACCAGCGCCACTTTCGCTCCACGAGAAGCAAGCATTTGGGCGGTCCATTGGCCTACCAGCCCATCACCCACCACAATCGCGCCATCGCCGGGATTCAAATGCGGGCGAATCCCGGAATTGTAGCCGACCTGCGTGAGAACCAAACCAGAGAAGGCCAGCGGATCCATTCCTTCCGGCAGCTTCAGAACTGCTCCCCGGGGACACACCGATGGAGAAACGTGACCTCCGCGCGGCTCGAACATTCCATCGATTTTCCCGATAGAAGCAAAGACTCGATCACCCACTTTCAGATCGTCAACCTCGGAGCCGACCCACTCAACGACTCCGACCTTCTGGTAGCCTGCCACGATAGGAAACGGGTGCGGATCACCAGGTCGCCATGGCGTATCCCCATCGATCCGCTCGCCTCTGAGGTAAGACCCCTCAGTCCCATTGCTGATCCAACTATGGGTCACGCGAACGACGACTTGATCCGCCGCGGGATCCGGGCAATCAACCTCCTGAAACGAGATAGTGTTTCGATCTGTGAAAACAACCGCTTTAGCCTTCATCTACCCAATCCAGTTTCGGAACGTTTCCTTTTGTATTCAAAATTCCCTTCACTTCTTTGACCTCGAAGTGCCAAAGTGATCCCTCCTTGCGAATATCGATTTCAGGAGCATTCTCGTCTTCGCTTCGTGCCGCGAACATCACCGTGCAGATTTCATGTCGATTCACCCGAGCGGTGCGAGCGCGAATAAAAGGATAGTCGCCCAAATTTTCCTCGCCCGTCAAAGTAACACCCTCGATCAAATCCTCGGAAAAGTCGATTTTGCTATCCTGCACCGATAGCGGGGTATTCGCAGCAAACGACCCATGCAAAGTCGCGAGCGGACGCTCCAGCGCAAAATCGCCACCACTGCGAGTGATCGCCGCCAAACCGTCTCGGTTATCCGGAAAAAACCGAATCTCGATCGGCTCCGCTTCTTGTCGCAGTTCGACTTGGTCCAACACCACTACAATGTTCGGCTTCGCGAATACAACGGTACGCAATACTTTGGATACGTTTTCGTTCGCTAAGCGATAGGCGTGCGTGGCATCGCTGGTCCAGGAAACCCGAGCTCCGTCATCGACATAGGAAACGATCTTAGCTTCGGCTCGACCCGCATTCACGCCCTCTTCGCCTTCGTGATACTGGTGCCCGCGGCCGCCAATCAAAAGCGCGTTATGAGCCTTCGTCATACGCAAGGTCCACTTGGGATCGCGACGCTCGTAGGCTGCCCCAAAGGGATCGTTAAGCAGGCGTTCTCCGTATCTCTTGAACAGGAAACTGTTGCGGTCGGCGTGTTCATGATTCGCCGGTCCCCCACTGCGAAAGGCTAACACAGCGTCCTCGACATCCCAACCACTGCGGCAGATAACCCAGTCGAGGTCAGTTCGGTAATTCATAAGCTCCGCACGTGGCGGTGCGCTACTCTCCCCCGACCGATACCAAAGAAAATCCAAAAAATAGCCGGGTGCGGCGAATTGCTCCGCCGCATACTGGGCGACCCGATTGCCCGTTCGTTCACGTATCCAAGATCCAACACATGGAAAAATGGAAGCGGACGCGTCGCTAAAGTTAACCACATCTGGCGTCCCATCATCCTTCTTGCCTGATTGCATCACTGCGACGTCGTCTACAATGCCCGCCCAATTCACCGCCTTCGTCCAATCAATCGTTCCCGCAACGCGGTTGTGGGCTTCGCAAAACTGCAATACCAAGCGTAACGCATAGCCCCCGTAGCTCAGCCCTTCGGAATAACTGCCGCGCGGAGAAAATTCCTCAAAGACCGCATACGTGCTATCCACCGCAGTATCCAACCACTCCTTACACCTAGGATCCCTTCCTTCAAGGGCGAGTGCCGCTAGGCCAAGCCCCATGGTCGAGGTTCCGCGCAAATTCGTGCGCCCAAGGAAATATGGCCAATTGGCTAAACTAAAGTCGTTAATCGTCGGGTGCTCCGGATCATACCGCCAGCCCGCAACCGTTTCCGGAGCATTCATGCCTTGTATCATGCGATAGCAAGGAGCCGCTCCCTTCTCTGCCAGAGCCACCATGAAGCGTTCGTTCAAATTCGAATCGAAATCATCGCCTAAGGCCTCGCGAGCGAAAAGCAGACGCGACACCGCCATCGCCGCTCGCATCAACCCAATATCCTCGTTCCCGTCCATCAAGTAATCCCACTTCGGCAGCTCGACCACCCGCTCGAAAGCGCGCAGCAAGGCCTCTCGACGCTCTTGAGTCGGCTCTACGATATGGACCAAGGCGCTGTGCTCGAATGCCGCCCAAAAGTCCCGCATGTCGTAAATGATGTTCCTCGTCTTGGAAAACTTCTCCCAGCCCGCTTGCATCGCCTGCGGCGAGTCCCCCGCCCATTCGCGATACTTAGCCCCCAGCAAAGCGGAACGTGCATTCGCCCGAATTCTAGGGATATCCTCCATATTAAAAAACAATCGATTCGCAGATCGTGGCCCCTTGGCCGCGCCTCGCAAGAAGACCGGCAAGAGGCTCGAGCCAGCGATGGCAATCCCGCTCCATTTCAGAGCTTCTCGTCTAGTGATCATTTTCTTGGCAGAGTATAGGGGTGAAAACTTAAGCTACCAGCTCGCCAGCCTCCCGGAACCCTGTTCCGCGCTATATTGTAAACCAGCGCATTCCTTGGCTGACAACGCTTCCACACTAAAACGATCCCCATGCCCACCCTCAGACTTTCTCTCGTCGCTACCCTAATCGCCTTTGTCGCCACGCCCGCAGCTTGGCCGGACTCGCAGGCCAAAATCCTCGAACACCTCAGCATCTACGAAAAACGCGACGCCTACTGCGCCTGGCCAGCAATTGCCCGTGCCCAAAACGGTGACATCATCGTGCTCTTCACCCGCACCGAGGAGCATATGGCCCCCAACGGGGAAATCATGCTTTCGCGCTCCACAGACAACGGCCGCACCTGGCAACCGCCCGCCGTAGCGTACGACACCGTGATCGACGACCGAGAATCCGGACTCACAACCCTCGCCGACGGGACGCTGCTCACTCATCTCCGCTCCGTCCGATTCGAGGCTTCCTCATACCAGAATCTACCAGATACTGCCTACCCACCGGAGCTGATCGAACGCTGGACTGACTACGTGGAAAAACCGGAATACCAAAACGCCGCCCAGCTCAGCCGCGCCTGGCAAACCGTTTCCGTCGACAACGGGGTCACTTGGGCGCCACCCACCCCCGGGATCGACTCCATACACGGCGGTATCCAGTTGCAAAATACGGGCCTTCTCGTCGCTTCCTATCGAAACGACGGGGGCAACATCGGAGTGCACGCCGCTCCGAATCCCACCGCGCCGTGGAAGCAAATCGCCACCGTGCCCTGCCCGCATCCCGACACTATCCGCTTTGGCGAGCCACACGTCCTTCAACTGGCTAGTGGACGCATCGTCATGATGATACGGGCCACCGCCAAGCCCTACGACGACGGCTCACCGCTCTGCCACCTTTGGGCCAGCTATTCCGACGACAACGGAGCCACCTGGGCGCCCGCCTACGAGACCCCGCTCTGGGGTTACCCACCCCATCTCCAGCAACTTTCAGACGGACGCATTCTCTGCACCTACGGCTACCGCCGCGCTCCCTTCGGCCAACGAGCTTGCCTCAGCGAAGACGGTATAACCTGGAGTCAGGACAACGAAATCGTCCTGCGAAACGACGCCGCCAACAAAGACCTCGGCTACCCCGTCTCGATAGAACTCGAACCCGGACGCATTCTCAGCGTCTACTACCAACCCAATATCCCTGCAGGATCCAATCCCGCCACCCATCCGCCTCACCCTAACCGCAAGAAGCCCGGCATCCTCGCAACCATTTGGGAAGCACCCGCACGTAACTGATACACTTTATGAAAAAACTCGCCCTTTCACTTTCCGTCTCGCTTCTCAGCGTCGCAGCCCTCGCCCAAAGCAACGACGTCGTCGTACGGGAACGCCTCATGGGCGCCGCCTTCCTCGACAACCAATCCTACGCCCTGCTCGAGGAGATGACCAACCTATACGGCGGTCGCATCACCGGATCCGAATCCAACGAGAAATCCATGCAGCTGCTGGAGCGGGCTCTCGACGAACACGGCATCCAAAACCACCGCGAGGCCTTTACCTTTCCCGGTTGGGAACGCAGGGAAGACTCCGCTACCTTGACCCACCCTTTGCAGCGAAAACTCCGCTCCATCGCCATGGGCTACGTCGACCAGCACCCGCCTTTCGAAGCCGAGCTCATCTATATCGGAAAAGGCTCCGCCGACGAAATCCCCTCAAACTCCCAAGGCAAAATCGCTCTACTCGCCGCCAACGTAAAACTGTCGCAAGACAGTATCCAAGCATTCGCTACAGACAACGGCATAACAGGGCTCCTTCTTACAAATCGAAAAAACGGCGGCCAACTTCTCGCCCGTACCGCTAACTACAGCGGCGACGCCTCCCCCATCCCCATCTATTCCGTAACCGAAGAGGAAGGGCGTTGGCTCAAGCGCCTCACCGAAAGCGGCGAAAAACCGCGCGTCGCCCTGTCGACCTCGTCCATCGTCAAGGACATCGATTGCGATAATCTGGTCGCTACCATCCCCGGCAAAATCTCAAAAAAGATCGTCATTGGCGCCCACTTCGACTCGTGGGACCTCGGACAAGGCGCACTGGACAACGGTCTCGGCATTGCTCAGGCCTTCGACGTTACACGGCTCATCCAGTCCATAAATCCAAATAACCACTACACCATCGAAACCGTTTGGTTCAACGCCGAGGAATTCGGCCTCTTCGGCTCGTACGCCTACATGGAGCGTCATAAAGACGACAAAATCGTCGCCATGATAAACTTGGACATGGTGGGTAATCCCATCGGGGCCAATGCTATGGGCTTCGACTCACTTATCCCCGCCCTCGAGACGTTCTCCAAGGACCTAGGAGGCTTCGCGCTTCCCAAACCTGTCGCTAACGCGCCTTGGCTCGGCAGCGACCACATGCCCTTTATTATCCAGGGCATTCCGTCCATGACTTTGAACGCTCCCATCCAAGCAGAAGCAGTCGGCTTTTACCACGATTTCGCGGACACCTTCGAAAAAGTAGACCGCGAAGTTCTGTCGAAGTCCATAGGAATCATTTCGGTACTCGCCCACCAATTGGCGAATGACCAGAACCTCGACATCCCACGCCTCAACCAAGAGCAAACCATCGAGCTGCTAAAAAAGGCCATACTCGACGAAAAAATGAAAACCGCCAAAATCTGGCCGTTCGGCACCGAATAGACAGAAACTCTCCGGCTACTCGCCCGGTACCCACCAAACCTCGTTGCTTAGCTGATCACTTAAAGAGTCGCCGCGAACGCCAACCGTGTACAAGTAGCTTGGATACGACGGCATTTCATTGAAACCAGTAGGTCGCTCCATGTTCGGCATCCAGCTCGGAACATCCGCGTCTATCTCTGCAAGAAGTCGACTTTCGAACGTTTCCCCACCGTCCTGCGAACGGAAGCAAACCAGCTCCGAAGTCGGATCACCCCAGTCGGGAGCCAAGGGCTTCACCCGCATCGCCACTGCGGTCACCAGCGGTTGGCCAGAAGCGCCGAAGGACACGCCTCCATGCATGAAAAGAGCCCAGTCCCGGACCAGTTCCGGAAGGTACTTATTGAGCTGGCGGTGACGCCATTTCCCATCTCCATACGGCGTCGCCAAATAAGACTCGCTGCTATCTTCGGTACGCACCCCGTACGGTAAATATGGCAACCCATTCGGCCCCACCGCAATCGATCCCGCGTTGAGAATACGACCCTCAATTCCCCGACCACTGGCGAGAACGTCAATCGTTTCCGCAGTCGCCGGCAGCTCGATAGCAGAACCGTCCGAACGAGACCAAGTTTTGCCACCATCCTTACTCGTCATGTATCCCACCGTCGTTAACGGTGAACGCGATTCGTCTGCCGGCACCTCGTATATCCTCGTCCCGAGGTGCAAGGTCTCGTGATCCTCCCCCCACGCCAAGGATGCGGCAAACTGGGCATAAATTCCGTGCCGTGATCTAATCAACGACCGTTGCCGCTGCCAATTTTCGCTTGGAGCCTTGATCCACATCTCCAGCTCCCAAGGTTTCTCGTCGTAACTGCGGCGAGCCGTTAAAATCAAGGAGCCATCTTTCGCGCAAAGCAAAGCAGGATAAGTCAGATTTTGGCCGAATCCCTCGTATTCGGTCCACTGCGACGCATCGTTCGGAGCCAAAGACTTTCGATAACGAACAGGATCGTGATGAGCGTAATAAATAATGTGCAAGTAGCCATCGCCATCGATAATCAGAGCTGGCCCGCCATGATTATCCTGTGCCTCGCCCACCACATAAGTACCGGACCACATGTTCGTCCCATGATCCAACGTTCGGATACAAATGCGAAACCCTTCCGAGGGCGAGTCGAGCCAGGCGACATGCGTTTTCCCTTGATAGGTCACGATCTTCGGCGACTCGAGATATGCCGTCGCTCGCCCGGAACCTTGCGTCGATATGAGCACCGGTTCACTAGCGAGCAGTGAAACGACCACCGCTAAGGCTGCTGCAAAAAATGTTAAACGCTTCATAATCCCAATTCCACTTTCACTGCTACAAACTGCTGCACTGCGAACGATATATCGCTCTCCGTATGGGCCGCGGATACCTGCACTCGAATTCTGGCCTTCCCCCTCGGAACCACCGGATAAGTAAAGGCCACCACGTAAACGCCGCGTTCCCGCATTTGCTCCGCAAAACGACCTGCCATGGACGCATCGCCGATCATGATCGGTACAATCGGATGCTCTCCCGGTAAGATGCTGAACCCCTCCGCCAACATCGCTTCTCGAAAATGCCTCGTATTTCGCATCAAGCGATCTCGCAGCTCCGTAGACTCCGACAACAGCTCCAGCACCTTGATCGATCCCGCCGCGATGGCCGGAGCCAATGTATTGCTAAACAAATACGGACGAGAACGCTGCCTCAATACCTCCACGATCTCCTTTCGTCCCGAAGTGAATCCACCGCTCGCGCCGCCCAGGGCCTTACCCAGCGTGCTGGTGACGACATCCACTCGACCCATCACATCCCGAAACTCTGGCGTCCCCCGCCCGGTCCGCCCCACAAAGCCCGTCGCATGCGAGTCGTCGACCATGACCAAGGAACCGTACTTATCCGCGAGGTCGCAAATTGCTCTCAGGTTGGCAATCGTTCCATCCATGGAGAAAACCCCATCTGTGGCAATCATGCGAAAGCGGGCTCCCGACGCCTCTTTCAGGCAGCGCTCCAAATCCTCCATGTCATCGTTGCGGTAGCGGTAGCGTTGGGCTTTGCATAGCCGAATCCCATCGATGATGCTGGCATGGTTCAGCTCATCGGAAACAATAGCGTCCTCCGGTCCGAGCAGGGTTTCAAAGAGCCCGGCATTCGCATCGAAACAGGAAGAATACAAAATAGTATCATCTGTATCCAAAAATCCACTCAATTTCCGCTCTAGCTCTTTGTGCAACGTCTGCGTACCACAAATGAAGCGAACCGATGCCAGGCCATAGCCCCACTGCTCTATCCCCTGGATCGCCGCCGCCCGCACTTGCGAATCCTGGGCGAGACCGAGATAATTGTTAGCGCAAAAGTTCAGTGCATCCCTACCGCCATTTACCTGGACACGCACACTTTGCGGCGACTCAATTACGGTTTCCTCCTTGTAAAGCCCCGCCTGCCGTACCTCAGACAATTGGCTTCTCAGATGATTCCGAAAGTCGTTACTCATGATTTCTTGAATACATTTATCGGGTTCAATCCCAGTTGAGAATCACCTTGCCGGATTGCCCCGACTCCATCACCTCGAATGCCTTTTCGAATTCAGTGTAGTGAAAGCGATGCGTTATGACCGGCTTTATATCCAAGCCACTTTGCAGCATCACCGTCATCTTGTACCAAGTCTCATACATCTCGCGACCATAGATGCCTTTGATTGTGAGCATATTGAATACGACATGATTCCAATCGATTCCCATCGGACCGCTGGGAATCCCCAGCATGGCTACCTTTCCGCCATGGCACAGGTTGTTGACCATGTCTTTGAAAGCGTTCGGATTCCCCGACATTTCCAAGCCCACATCGAAGCCCTCCTGCATATCAAGCTCCTTCTGGATCGAAGCCAAATCGCGCTCCTTCGCATTAAAGGCCACGGTCGCGCCCATCTTCCTCGCTAGATCGAGCCTGTATTCATTGAGGTCCGACACTACGATGTAGCGAGCGCCCGCATGTCGAGCCACCGCGGTAGCGATGATTCCAATCGGCCCCGCTCCCGTGATCAAAACGTCCTCCCCCAGGAGAGGAAAAGACAAAGCAGTGTGGACCGCGTTGCCAAATGGATCGAAAATCGAGGCGACATCCAAATCCACTCCCTCGTGATGCAGCCAAACATTGGTCATGGGCAGGACGATGTACTCGGCGAATGCTCCAGCCCGGTTCACCCCGATCCCCTTCACATGAGCGCAAAGGTGACGGCGCCCGGCCATGCAGTTTCGACAGCGACCGCACACCACGTGTCCCTCACCGCTGACCACGTCGCCTAGCTTGAAGTCAAACACGTTCGAACCGAGAGCTACGATCTCGCCCACGAATTCGTGTCCGACAACCATCGGTACCGGGATAGTTTTCTGAGCCCAGTCGTCCCAGACATAGATATGGAGATCCGTTCCGCAGACTCCCGTTCGTATCACTCGGATCAATACATCATTGATCCCAAACTCCGGTTTGGGAACGTCCTCAAGCCACAATCCGCGACGAGCGTAGCTTTTGACGAGTCCCTTCATTGAAATTCGAATCTTCTATTCCGCTACCTTGCGAGTGCCTTCCAAAAGGACTGGCGCCGGACAATACCTTCCGGAGAAACTCACGTAATTAGAGATGTCTGCCTCACGGGGCTCAACTGCCCAAGGTGCACCCACTTCCTTGAACGATTTTCGCTCGATAAAAGAACGAAGTCCAAAGTACTCTAGATCGGAGATAGTATCCACGATTTCATTATTTTCGCCCCGGATAGCCTTCTGAAATTGCTGCGGCACGTCCTGTATCTCTACAGTATCATGGACGGTATTCACCCATTTCACGGTACCCTTCGCGAGGTCGCTGGTGCAGATCCTCGCCGGCTTGCCCTCGATTTGATCGAGCACGGAATTGAACATGTAGTCACGTACCGCGATCTGCCCAAGCTTCGGAACGAACTGGCGAACACCGTCTACCTCAACCTCGTAGTCGCCAATGAAGCGCCAAACAATCGTCCCTTTTTCACCCTCGATGCGAATCTCCGGGTCGAAACTCTGAGTCGTACTGTGGCTCAAGACAACCGCCGCTTCGATCCCCGAGTCCATTTCCACCACAGAGCGAACCGTGTCGTAGCTTTCGATCGGCTTGGCTCGGTATGCCTCAGCCCTGATTTTCATCAAATTCGCCTCTTTCTCCAGAGTATCGCCAGACCAGAACAGAATTAAGTTAATCAGGTGGCAAAGGGCATTATGCAGTGGCGAATCCAGAACCCAAGAGTGTCCATCGTGCAGTCGACCGCTCCACTTGTTGCGGGCGTAGTAAGTACGCGTGCGCGGCCAAAGTGCTAGGCAATCAATACGCTTCACCTTCCCAATCTCACCACTCAACAAGCGCTCCTTGATATCCCAGGTTTCCTTTTGGTAGGCATACTGAAAACCGACGCTCACTTCGATCCCCGACTCCTTCTCCGCAGCCTGGATCTCAGCTACATCTTGCAGTGTGGGAGCCAGCGGCTTCTCCACGGTCACATGAAAGCCGCGGCGCAAGCTCTCCACAGCCATCTGCGTATGCCAGCCAATTCCAGTTGGGATACAGACCCAATCGATCAAACCGGCCGCCTCCTCGAGCATATCCAGATAGTTCGAATACACCGGGACCGAGCGTTCCTTAAAAAACTGGATTTCCTCCGCCGTTTGCTCGGGATTGATGATGGTTACCGCGCCCCATTGCACCCGACCATTTTCGACAAGTCTTTTAATCGCATCTAGATACGCAGCGCCATAGCCCGTGACTCCGACGAGACCAACTCGTATCGGGGCGAGACGATTTTGCGTGAAAAGGGAGGTTTTAGTGTCAATCATCCGCAGAAAAAAGGAGCCGAAACGGCTCTTGTAGAAAGGAGTATATCGACCCAGCGACGTGCGTAAAATAAGCCGATGAAGGACACGTTAGCCGATCAAAGTCGGCCGGTCATGGAAAAGTTGTTTTTCCAGTAAAGCGGATTCCTCCGCCGACTCCTTTCAAACCTTCCTCACGCGGGGCAAAAATCCTTTTGATGCAGGACTTCACAACGCTCCAGAAGCGAATCGGAGAACGATGACAACTGACTGGCCCGAATCGAATCTTCCAATTCCACCAGGGACTTCGCTCCTGATAGAGCCAGCGAAACACCCGCTTGATCCAATACCCAGCGGTAGGTCGCTTCCGGCAAGTTCCTAACCTTTCCGCCTACCAAAACCTCCTTCAAAGCTTCCGCGTAGTCGACCCGCTCTGAAATTTCCTCACGCGAATAGCGAGCGTTCAAGCTGCCTTGCGGAAAAACCGTGTCGTGCGTGATCATGCCGCTCAGAAACCCATTCGCCATGCACTCCCGAGCCACCACCCCGCAATCCGTCCGAATGGCCGCATCGATCAAAGGACGCGTTTCGCGATTGAAGGGGCTCAACACCACCTGGATCGCATCGATTTTACGTTCCCGCATCCACTCGGCGGACATTTCGCAGGTATCCGCGTACATAGAAACCGAATGCCCTAGCGAGCGCACCTTGCCCTCGGATTGAAGCAGCTCAAGTTCAGCCCAAACGCCGTCGTCGATTTCCGACGGCCCAAATGGGGAATGGAAAAAAAGAAGGTCGATCCAGTCACGACCCAAACGTCGCAAGCTGGCTTCGCACGATTGCCGCGCTTCCTTCGCCGTAAAACGGCCCGGCATCACATCGGTCGCCGTCCGACCAAATTTCGTGGAAATTATCACACCGTCCTTGCGGGAGCCAAGGCCAGCGCCCAGCACCGTTTCCGCGACCCCGTCTTCCGTCTTTGATCCGTAGAGCGGAGCTGTATCGAAGAAATTGATACCTTTTTCGATCGAACCTTGGATCAAGGCTTCCGAAGCAGCCTGCTCCACGTCGCCATAAACCGAGCTACCCAGAGCCCAAGTTCCCAATCCAATTTCACTGACCTGCAAGTCAGTGCGCCCCAGTCTTCGCGTTTTCATTTCTCTCGTTTTTCTTGATTCGTCCAGGCGGCGATCGCCGGCAACGCATTCTCCAGCAGCGTCTCGAGCTGCGTCGCTCCTCGTTCCTCGCTCGCTTTTCGAGGATCCTCGCCGGTGATGCCATCGTCATCCAGTGTTACCGGACGATCCGGTAAAGCAGAACAATCGACGCTGCCGGGGTTGAAGTACATTTGATATGAGGTCTCGTAAGCCCCCGCGTGATCGGCCGAAAACGCTCCACCTTCCAAGAAATCATTGTCGGCGCATACCTTAAAGAACGCTCCGGTCCCCTTCTCTCCAGCTCGCGTTGCTCCCGCTTTCAAGGCCTCGATCTGCTCTGGCGGATAATGCCCGGTGAAAAGGATGATCACGCGGAAGCCTTCGTCGGCCAACTGCAGACAAATCTCTTCCGCCAGATTCGTAATCAATCCTCCCGATATATCGATGGAGTGCGGAAAGCCCTTGAAAGGCTTTATCGTATTCGTCGCCAGCGGTATTGCCGGAAGCACTACGCCGCCAGTCTTCTCCGCCAAGGCCAGGCAAATGCCTTCCGCTTTGGTCGAATCCAAACCGATGGGGGCATGAGCGCTGTGCCACTCCAAGGCTCCCCAAGGGACGTAGGCAATCGGTGTTGCGGCGAGAATCGGATCAATCTCGCTTGGCTTCAGGTCGCTGTAGCGGCCCGATTTATTGGCAGTTAAATCTAAAGAGTCGGAAAAAGCGGCACACATAGAGCTAAAGGTTCAGTCAAATGAGTTAAGCCTCAACAGTTGCGAGCTTCAGCAAGTCGCTACCAGTCACGCGTTCTTCCGGGCTCAAGCTGTGCGGCGTTATTCCACCGAACTCCTTTGCCAGAGCTTCAAAACGTATCCGCGTGGCATCTACAAATTCCGCAACCGGTCGGGTTTCCCCAAGGAGCTGCATGATCTCCGGCAACCAACGGTGTCCATAGCGCACATGGCCTTGCTCGTCGTTCCGGTCGAAGGCGAGGAGCGTATCCGCCTCGAAGTCATTCAATTCGCGAACCCGATCCATCACCTTGGCCTTTGTCGGAAAACTACCGGCCTCAAATTCCATAGTCATCATCGCGTATCGCTCCGCTGGAGACATCTGCACGAGAATGTTGTAAAGGTCGAGCGAGTGTTCGAGTTTCGACAAATCGACGCCGAGCTTCGGCAATTGCCTGAAACCGAACTGACTGTGACGCGACTCGTCCCAAAGGTGACGAGCAAGATCGAAGTGCATATCGAAAGGAGCCTCCCGCGTGTCATAGAAAACAGTTGCCAGATAATCGACTGCATCGAGCTCCATCATCAACCAAATGTATACCATCAAACGGATGACTCTCGCATCGGTCTTCGGATCTTCCAACCATTCGCGCACGATTGGGTCTTCGCTTGGCTCGTTGCCAAAAACACTCGAGCAAACCGGATAATCGCCGCGGTTACAGGTGTCCGGATGGCAATAGGGCCTATCGGTGAAAGACCATTGAAAATCGTCTGGCAATGGCACCGAGGGGCGATGCGTCAACCAGCCACCGACCGCGTTCAAGCACAGTTCGAGGTGCTTCTCCCAATCGGACGACTCATTGGATCTCAAATACGGTTGGATCTCCTCAGCGTGACGCTTTTCGTCGAGAATAAACTCCTCTACCAACTTGCTAGACGGCCAGTCTGCGAGATGATTCGTTTCTTCGAGATAGGTCTCGTAAGCAGACAGAAGGGCCGGCTTAAGCACGCGATAAAACCCAGCCACCGCCTGAATTGCATCGTTAGGGCTGATAGCCTCCTCGAAGATATTTCTAAATTTGCTGCGAACGCTCTCTCCCTTTCCAAATCCACTGAGTTCGCGGCCACGCTCACGGAGAAAACGGGCATGACCCGCAGCTTCCCAAACGTGCTGACAAAGTAGATACTTAAGCTCAACGTCGCCCACACGGTAGATCAAAGTAGTCGCGCTCGATACGAACTCTCGCTCCACTTCGAAGAGCGCCCGCAGGTAACCTGCCATATCCTTAACCGCGGCCATGCGACCGCCTAACGGGCGTGAACCCGAGACCTTTGCATTTGAAGAAACCATTTCGTTATAATTTATTAAGTCTGTAGTTATCTAACAGATACGTCCAAGTTTCGCTGCTTTGCTATGTCCCGGAGGATTTATGCCAATCCAACGTTCGTCGATCGGTTCGCTCGCCCTTTGGTAGCGGCTATCGCTCGAGATACGTAGCGTGTTCTTTGTCTTATTATCAACCGAGGCATGGACCAAAAACATTCCAAATGTCAGGAAATCGCCCGCCTCGAATTCTGTACTCAACCAACGACCGCCAAACGAATCCCGCACCGCTGGCGGATTCTTGGAAAGCGTGCCTGTAAAGGTCCAGCCCCCATCGTCAGCCCGCTTCTTCTGCTCTGGCTTATTCTCGCAATAGCTGTCCACGTCGCGAAAAACATAGCGTTCGAGCTTGTCCATTCGCTTGTGCGAACCTTCCAGAATCATCAAGCCGCCCAGCTCGTATGAGATATCTCCATACGGCTGCCAACAGGTCATATGCTGGTGCGTGCCGCGGCCCATGTACGGCAAGTCACAGTGGGGATTGGTCCCCTTACCGGGACGCATCGCCCGCAACCAGGTAAAATCGTAGTGCTTGATTTCCTCCCCATATAGCTGGCGATAAAAGTCTGTCAGCCTTCCTGAATACAAAAGTTCCTGCACGCTCTCGCTCTCCCGCGCCGCATCAGGCATGAAGCAAAGTCCTTCACCCGGCTTGCAACGCGCCTCATCCTGCGGGTAAGCCGGATCGAGAATGCCGTCGGCTGCCAAATGGCTCGTAATCGAAGAACGGGCCGCCAGCACCTTGTCGCGATCGAGATAACCGCGCATGTACAAGTAACCGTCCTCTTCGAGCCGACGACGAAGCTCCGGAAACTCTGTGGCTGCATCGGAAGAATCTCTCAACAAGCCGACCTTGTCCTCAGACATGTCGAGCTCGTGGCCATAGGAAGTCAGCTGCGGGATGGGGTAAGTCGTTTTCATGGGCACTAGTAACGTTGTTAATAACGAACCCACACGATACCCGAAAAACCGTTTTCATTAAATGGTTGTAATGGGAATTCACATGTAGATTTTGGGAATTATGCCGTTTTCGCAAAAGCTACGCCTCGGATCCTGGCTCAAGGCCCCTATTCGCAGCAGTCTCGGTATTATCTCCCTTGCAGGTGCCCTGCAAGACACCAAAGGCATCAACCCCAAGGCCATGCGCACTTTGGGCAACTACGCCTTGATTTTTATACGTTCTGGTCAGGGAACCTACTCAGATGCCCACGGACTGAAACACCCCTTCGCAGCGGGCGACGTCATCCAAGTCTTTCCCGATTTAGCCCACGCCTACGGCCCAGACCACTCCGGACGCTGGGAACAAGCCTACGTCGTTTTTAACGGACCCCAATTCAACCTGCTGCGGCAAGCGGGCATTCTCACCCCAGAGAATCCCATCTGGCAGCTCGGCCCCGTGGAGTACTGGCAGCGACGACTCGAGGAGGTTTTCCCCGAAGCAGCGCCGCAGGGCGACTCCGCCTCAACCCGTACCATGGGACGCTTCACCAGCTTGATCACCGACATGGCAGCCACCCAAGCCGAGTCCAAGCAATCCCCGCAGCAGGCTTGGCTGGGCGAAAGCATGCGCCTCCTTGCGGAACCAAGCTCCAAAACCTGGCTCACTCCTCAGGAAGCGGCTCAAAGCGTGGGCCTAAGCTACGAGAACTTTCGCAAGCTCTTCGCCAAACACGTCGGCGAATCCCCCGCCGCCTTCCAAAAGCGACGCCGCATCGAGCACGCATGCGCCATGATCTACCAAAGCTCCCGCTCCTTCAAGGAACTCGCGGACGAGCATGGATTCTGCGACGTCTTCCATTTCTCAAAAGTCTTCTCCCAAGTCATGGGCGAATCCCCCTCCGACTACCGCAAACGCGTCAAAGGGCAATAAGAGCCGGCTGGTTACTCCGGCTTCCAGTCCTCCGGTCGCGTGTAGTTTTCGAAGGTTGGATCTTCCGCCGCCATCTTCAAGAATACGTCTAACGGAACCACTTCGAAGGCTGGACCTAATCCGTCAAAAATCGACTTCACTCGCGTGATATCACTCCACTGCCGGACATGTAGGAGTAGGAAGTAGGGCCGCTTCTCATTGATCGCTGCCAGCTCACGCAAGTCAGCCTGCACCTCCGCTTCTGGGCGCCCCGGAGCCATGTAGTAGTCGTACGACAGCATCGCACGCCCATCCTGATGCGTGAACGTATAGGCCGGAGCGTACCCATTGATGAAGCCCACCGCCTCCGGCATTTCTTCATAATACACATCGATCACCGACTGAGGCAGATCAGGGTTTCCTTCGACCGACGCTCCCTCCGAATAGTCCATGATTTCAAAAACGCTTAGGTCTAGCGTCTCCATATACTCCCGCGACTTCTGCAAGACGGTTGGTAGCTTGTCGCGCGGAATGGCCTTCGAGTACATGTAGCCCGGACCAGAAAGCCCGCCGATAAATAGATCGTTCGGAGTGGCCTGATCGTAGAACATCTCAAGCATCGAAGGACCCATCCAAAGCCAATTCGGCGTCACTTGCCATGCGTAGGGGATCTCTCCCCTTCCCGGTCTCGTCCATGCCCCGATACCCAATGAATCGGTTTGGACTGCAGCGATGTACACCTTCTTCTCAGGCTCGTAGCGAACGCCTTCCTCCACGTTGTGATTATTCTTGAATTCAAAATCTGGAGACAGCGGCACCTGCGTATTGAAGCTCATGTTCGGTAAAGTGTGCAGGCCCGAGACACGGATCAGATGCGAAGACGCCAGCTTCACGTGGTCGCGCTCCTTGTCCTTCTTGTAGGAATGCCAACCAAAGCACATCCCCATCTCGTTCATCTCAGAGAGAAGCTTATCGGCGAGCCTATATTCGTCCGCTTCCGCCGGATCATCCGCATCCGTTGAAAGATCCGTGAAGAAACAGCGATGGTACATGCCAAAATCAGCCACCCCAGGTTTCATGCGGTTGCCATGCTCACCACCCATCCACACAATCGCGTCCTTGTTGCAGCGATCCCAATACTGCTCATACGCCCAAGTGTTGATCTCGAAATCGTTCATCCCCTGGAAGCGACCGCGAAAGTCCTCCACCTTGGAAAGTCCAAACTCCTCTACCAAGGGAATCAGTTCCTCCGTTACCACAACCGCATCCTCCAAGCCTGCCACCGTGAAGGCGACAATCAGCGACGATCTAACCGCCGGATCCCAAACCACATACTTGTCGACCTTACCTTCAAAGGTGCTCAACGCCCGACGCAAGGAGTTCAATTTTTTGAAGGTAAACTGCTTCTTTTCCTGATAATACTCGAGAATCTCATCCGTGAAACGAAAGTCCCACGTTTCTGGATACACGAAGTACAAAAGCGGCTTCTCTCGATTCACCACCCCTTGCAGGGTGATCAAAGCCGCTTGCTCGGGCAAAAGGCTATCGATCTCCCAATCGTCCTCCAACTCCATGTAGTAGGAATCCCGATACCCTTCTCGCTTTAGGCGAAAGGTCAGCGGCTGGTCTGCCGGACGCGTCGGACGCTCGATCGTCCAAGTCAGGATCGTAGCGCTCTCATCCAATGAAATCGTAGAGCGGCTGCTCAACTCCTTCACCCCTTGCGAGGAATGGATCGGCAGGGTCTCGTCTAGAACCAGAATCTCGTAGGGCTTCTCCCAGCTAGCCCGTACCTTCCGCTCCCCGCCAATCACGCGTCTCAATCCCATGAATACATTGCTGGCAAATACCTTCTGCTTTATCGGGAACGCATTGACAACCCCACCCAGCTCCAAGCCTAAGGTCTCCGCATGGGAGCGTCCTGCCCCCCACTGCTCTACCACCTCCAAACGATCCCGTCCCATTGAGACGAATTCCAGCGACACCGTACCATAAAGATCCACGTCGCTACTCTCGTTTTCAATCAGCACCCACTTCCCTTGCCAATCCTCGGCGAGTGGTGCCGCCTTTGCCTGCACGGCCAGAAAGCCGGCGACGGCAGAAAGGAAAAAAAAGATGATAACGAGCCTACGGCGCGAGTTAAATCGAGAGTGCTTCATGATCAAGAGAGTGCGGGTTCGCGCAGCTACAAGCTACGACAGCTAGTCCTCGCAAGAAACCACTCCGTAAGCGCTCCTGCAATCGCACTCGTGATTTACCGAAAAGCGAGCGAGACACTGGCTCCAAAAAGGCCTGAGCCCTTATTCTCGCACCTCTAAAGTACCATGGAATTTTCAATCTTATCAGACGAAATCTCGCTCGATATAGAGGAGGCCCTAAAGCACGGAGCCAAGATGGGCTTTCGCAAATACGAAATCCGCTGCATCGACGACTACGAGCACCGTATCCCTTACTTCAACCCGGGCCGCGAAGCGTTCCTGCAAGAGCAGGTCGACAGCGGGGCAATCGAGGTCACAGCCGTCACGCCCGGCGTCTTCAAAATCGATCTCAGCGATCTTGAGCGTGTCCGCTACGAGATCGACGAAACGCTGCCAAAGTGCTGCGAAATGGCCGTCCGGCTCAAAGCCCCCACAGTCATCGTCTTTGGCTTCATGCGGGGCAACGGCTCCCAGCGCTCCGATGCGGTCTCTTATCTTAAAGAAGCCGCCAAAGTCGCCAAGCGCTTCAAACTCAAGCTGGCGGTGGAAAACGAGCCGGGATCCTTCTGCGACACCGGAGCCGCCACCGCTTCCATCATCGAAGAAATCGCCATGGACCACGTCGGCATCAATTGGGACCCGGGTAACGCCCTCACCGTAGGCGAAGTTCCCTTCCCTATCGGCTATGAACACGTCCGCCCCTACCTGCAAAACATGCATATCAAGGACACCATCCCCATCCCTCCAGACAAGTGGGAAAACCGTCTCGTGGGCGACGGCGGCGTGAACTGGATCGGCCAACTGCAAGCCGTCATCAAAGACAAAGCTCTGCCCTTCCTCACAATCGAGACCCACGTCTTTCCCGCGCTCGAATCTACCCGAGAAGAACTGCGCCGGTTGAAGATCTACCTCGAAACGATCAAGCAGCTCGACCAAACTTAGGCGCGCAGTCGCTCCTCACATGCTTTCCGAACGAAATCGCTTCGCTGCCGCCGCTGCGGCTCTGCTACTTGCTACTTCCCTGGGTGCTGCGGTCCAGAGTCATTGGATACGAGCCACCGACTCCGCAGGGCTGGACGGCATTCAATCCTCACGATTGAAGTTCGCCGACCTCAATAACGACCTGCGACCCGACGCCGTCATCCTGCCCAACGACCGAACATCGCCGCTGCGCCTTTTCCTCAATCAAGCCGCTCCCAATACTTCTTTAGACTTTCGATATATCGAAATTTCGAATACAGGACTGCCAGCTCTCAGTAAAGCTGACATCATCGTCTTTGCCGATATCGACAACGACGGCACACAAGACGCCATTATCGGCCGTAACCTAGACATCTACCAGAGCGACTACAAGCCGCCTGACGAAGAGCCAACCCACAGCTCCTGGCTTCCAGGAAACGGCGATGGAACATTCGGCTCTCCCGTTCGAATCAACGACGCCTCCATCGCCACCAGCTGCGCCATCGCAGTCGGCGACGTCAACGAAGACGGCCTGCCCGACCTTTTCATCGGCAATTGGTACGAGCGCTATTTTTCTGGATACGAGGCCTACGCCAACGACTTGCTGCTTCAGTATGCATCCCCCGACGGCCAGACCGACTTCGTACGCTGGCCCCTTCCCAACGAAACCGTACCCACCGACTTTACCACCGACCTCGGGGGACGTCCCACCTACGGCACCGCCTTCGTGCGGCTCGACGACGGACTCCCCATGCTCGTGGAGCTCAACTACGGCCGGCGCTGGAACCGTCTCTACCAAATGGATACACGCCATCCTCTACGACAGCTTGCAGACTATCCCGCTACACCCTTCATCCCAGGCGAGGCCGACGCCATGCCGGCCCACCTCGTACGACACTTGAAAGGCCGCGACATCGCTCCCTCAGCTGGAGTCGACGGCGACTCCATCCGCCACGGCCGCCACCAAAAGTGGCCCCAAGAATTGGCCAACGACAAGCCACGGTCGATGCGACCTGACGAACCCCCCTTCCGCGCAAACGGAAACACCTTCGACGTAGGGGTTGGCGACATTGACAACGACGGCGACTTCGACCTTTTCTTCAGCACCATTTTCCACGCTTGGGCAGGTGACTCCTCAGACCGTTCCCGTTTCCTTATCAACCAATTCGCTCAAAGCGGAAAAACCACTTTCGAAGAATCCAAGCACCTTTCCGTCGACCGGTTACCGGCTCCTCCCGATCCCGGCGAAAAATGGCAGTACCATCACGTTCGCCAAAACCAAGGAGACATCTTCGCCGAACTCGCCGACCTCGACCAAGACGGTCGGCTCGATCTGATCCTTTGCTCATCTGACTATCCTGACGAACCGCCCTATGAAGAAAGACTACGCATCTTTATCCAACAAACCGACGGCAGTTTCGCCGACCAAACCGCCGAACTCGGTATCGACCACGTCGGAGCCGGCATGCCCTCCCTCGCAGACGTCGACCTCGACGGAGACCTCGACCTCATCGTCGGCCAAAGTTTCAATCGGCTTACATCCGAAAAACGTCGCGCCGCCGCGCTCGTCAGCGGAGCCCTCGCGCCGGACAGTCCCGAAGATGCCGCCCCACAAACACGAGCCACCCTCTTCCTCAACCCCGCCGCCGATTATAAGCATTCTCTAACGCTCTCCTTGAACGGAGACCCCAAGAACAGAGTCAACCGCGATGCCTTAGGTGCCATCGTACGCCTGACAGCCGATCTCGACAACGACCCTGCCACCCCAGACGTCACTCAAATGCGACAGCTACTTGGCCCCGGGGGCCACGCAGGTAAGCAGAACCAACTCATCATCCACTTCGGACTCGGCCAAGCCACCCAAGCTACCCGAGTCGAGATCATCTGGCCTAACCCACAACGACAAAAAACAATCCTGGAAAATTTGCCTGCCGGGCATCACCAAATCCACCAGCCATGAAAAAACGCATCTTCGCTTCCGCCTGCCTCGCTCTCTCTTGCCTAGTCGGCTCTACAAACGGGGCTAGCCCGGAAAGCCGCCTCCAAGCGCTCGACATAACGCTCGCCCAAGGCAACGCCCCGGTAGCCAACTACGTGAGCGCTGTGCGTACCGGCAACCTGATCTTCTTGGCCGGACACCTTCCAAAACGCGAGGACGGCTCCTTGGTCACCGGGAAGCTCGGTCAGGATCTCTCTACAGAAGAAGGCTACACAGCGGCCCGACTCACCGCTATCGCTCTCATCGGAACCCTAAAGAGCGAACTCGGCGAACTAGGCAAAGTAAAGCGGATCGTCAAGGTGTCTGGCATGGTGAATGCCTCCGCCGACTACACCGAGCATTCGAAAGTGATCAACGGATGCTCGGACTTGATCGTCGATGTATTCGGAGACCGGGGACGCCATGCCCGCGTCGCCTGCGGATACAGCTCCCTTCCTCTCAATGCCGCCGTCGAGATCGACCTCATCGTCGAAGTCGAATAAGACACAGAAAGCTCTAAAGACTCGCAACGACCGAGCGTACCGCCTCCGCATACCGGAGCGCATCCGCCTCCTGATGGTACACATGCCAAGAAGCGCGAACCCCATTGAGGCCTCGCTCCGTCACCACGCGCGTGCGAAACTTATGCTCTTCAGATAAGCCACGGGAGACAGTAAGGCAATCAACTCCAGGCACACGAAAGGTTAAGATCGAACTACGCATCGCGAGGTCTACCGGACTAAGTATTTCAAGACCTTTGACCTCACTCAATCCCTCTAGTACGAGCTGCGCGAGTGAGGCTCCATGGTCAGCGATCCTTTGGCGGCCAATCTGGTTTTGCAATTCGAAGGCAGTCTGCAGGCCAACCACACTCGCCGCGTTACGCGTACCGTACTCGTGACGTACAGCGGAATCCACGTACGTGAAGGTCGAAGGCAATTCGTATTCATCATTAGAATACGCTCCTACGTAACTGCAGGTGACCTCGTCGTTCCGCTCTGCCGCAATGTAAACGAGTCCCGTCTCGATGGGTCCATTCAGCCACTTGTGCCCACTTGTCGCATACGAATCGCAACCGAGTTCCTTTAAGTTAATGGGAATCATACCGGCGCTCTGAGCTCCATCGACGTGAAACCAAATACCGCGGCGCCTCGCTTCCGCAGCGATGGCCGATATGTCAAATATCAACCCGGTGGTCGCTGTAATGTGACTCACTTGGATCACCCGCGTTCGCTTGGTCACTTTGTCAAAAAGCCGTTGCAAATTCTCTTCGGAGCTCGCGGAACTGGGCTCGAATATCTTCACCTTAACGCCATCGCGTTTCTGGCGATTCATCCAAGCGAAGGAACCGCCTGGGTGTGCGTGCGATTCGAATACAACCTCGTCTCCCTTCTTCAACGACAGTCCGCTCGATATGACAGAATTGCCCTCGGATGCGTTACGAACGAAGGCAATCTCGTTGGGTTTGACCCCGAAAAACGCAGCAGCTGTCTCGCGAGTGGGAGCAAATAGATTATGATAGTGCTCCCCAATTTGGGCTTGGGTCTGACTCTGCTCGAACACTCTATCCAGAACCGGCTGGGAGGCAGGACCAAGACCGCCCGTGTTGAGATATGTCACGTTGGACCGCAACCGAAAGAGGGAGCGCACTTGGTCCCAGCTTTCCGTATCCCATTTTCCAGAAAGGGCCGAACTCGCAGCGAAATCGGATTTACCGAGAAGGTTCGATCCCACGATAGCGCCAGCGCCGCTCGCGGCAATTGTCATGATAAACCGTTTCCTGTCCATAGATAACCCCATCAATGCAAAATGAAACAGGCACCTCCGCAATTGAAAGAAACTTCCGTTTTACAGTAACGCGAAACTTTACCAAGAAGCCCTCGCCTCGAGCCCCAATCGCCTCAGAATCTGTCGCGTCATATCGAATCAAATCGGAAACCTCTAGACCGAAGCCAGACTATGTCAAAAAAGCAAATCATCGCCATGGGTGGAGGCGGGTTCTCGATGGAGCCCGACAACCTACTGCTCGATGCTTACGTCGTGGCCGCTTGCGAAAAAACCCAACCAATCATCGGACTTCTGCCCACTGCGAGCGGCGACTCGGACTGGCTAATCTCCCGGTTCTACCGCGCCTTCAACACGCTTCCCTGCCATCCCAAGCACATTCCGCTCTTTCATCAGTCAACAGACCTCGCAGCCGAGGTCGAAGCCTGTGACGCCATTTACGTCACGGGCGGCAATACCCGCAACATGCTTGCCATCTGGAAAGCCAGCGGCATGGACCGTCTCCTACGCGATGCTTGGGAGCGGGGTGTCGTACTAGCCGGCCTTAGCGCTGGGGCCATTTGCTGGTTCGAACAAGGACACACCGATTCCACCGGCTGTCTCTCCACCATGGACTGCCTCGGTTTCCTACTCGGATCATGCTCCCCCCACTACGACGGAGAAGCACAGCGGCAAGGCTCCTACCATGAGCTACTTAAAAACGGAGCCATCCGTAGCGGCCTCGCCCTTGACGACGGAGCCGCCGCTCACTACCACGGGACCGAACGGGTAAAAATCGTCACTTCCCGCCCCGATGCCCGAGCCTTCGCAGTCAGCTTCCAAGATCAAAGCGTTCGCGAAACCGCCCTCCCTACAACTTACCTCGGCAAGGCCTAAGCAGGGAGAAATCCGCATCCCACCCCATGATTCGCATCCTCGAAAAACGTATCCAGTTTTTACCTATCCAAACACGGATGCCTTTTCGCTACGGGATCGCCACCATGACGGATCTCCCCATCGCCTTCGTCTTCCTCAAGTTTCAGTTCGGCGACGGCATTACGGAAACCCGCTGGGGAATGGCGTCCGACCTACTGCCACCTCGCTGGTTCAAGAAAGATCCTGATCAATCGCCAGAGTCCGAGATTCAGGAGATGAAGTCTGTTCTGCTGCACGCCATCGAAATAGGGCAAGAGCTCAAAACCGAAACCCCATTTGCCTTTTGGGATCAACTGTATCGACTGCAACTCGAGTGGGCTGAGCTAAACGGAATCCCCGCCTTGCTCGCCAACTTCGGCACAACCTTTCTCGAGCGGGCATTGATCGACGCCTTCGCTCGCTTCCACCAAATGCCCCTCTGCGAGCTTATCTATAGTAAAAAGCTCACGCTTGAGCTCGGAACGTTCCACCCCGAGCTCTATGGACTATCACCGGTTGACCTGCTTCCCAAGAACCCCCTGCCGCGTATCCAAGCGCGGCATACGATTGGTTTCGGCGATCCACTTAACGAGCGAGACATTGTAGCCGATAACCGCGTAGCCGACTTGCTTCCGCAATCGCTGGAAGCCGCGATCAAACACTACGGGCTCACCCAGTTTAAAGTTAAAATCAACGGCCGGCTCGACGAAGACCTCGCCCGCCTGCGAGCCCTTGCCAAAATCCTCGAGCGACTCTGCCCACAGGGATACGCCCTGTCGCTCGACGGCAACGAACAATTTTCAAGTTGGCAGCAGTTCTCTGCCTTTTGGATAAAGGCGCGATCCTACCCCAAACTTTACCCTTTGCTCGAGAACGTCCTCTTCATCGAACAGCCACTTCCCCGCAGTGCCACTCTTTCGAGCAGCGAGATCGGACAACTCCCCGACGGCAGCGAGACTCCGCCTGTCATCATTGACGAGTCCGACGACGGTCCAGAAACGTTTCGGCGAGCCCTCGCCTGCGGGTACCGGGGTGTAAGCCACAAGAATTGCAAAGGCGTCTTCAAGGGCATCGCCAACCGTTGCCTCATCGAGCACCGTAACCAAACTTCAGATACGCAACTGATGATGAGCGGCGAAGATCTTTGCAACATCGGGCCGATAGCTCTGTTACAAGACCTCACCCTGCAATCCCTACTCGGCAACGCCAGCGTCGAACGCAACGGTCACCACTACTTCTATGGCTTGTCCCCCTTTCCGACGGCAGTGCAAACTCTGCTCGCGGATCGACATCCAGAACTCTACCAAAGCAAGGCCGACGGCACCGCCTGCCTGCAAATCCATTGCGGTGAAATCCCAACCGCCCACTTGCACAAGCTCCCCTTCGGTACTCGTTTTACGCCCGAAGAGATTTCCGAGGCTCTCGGTCTGGAAGCCTTAATCTAGTGGAACCGCGAACGCTCGCGAAGCGAAGCCAAATCCAGACTTTATCGTAAACTCAAAACCCTCTCGATTCCGCCTGCCCTCTCTAGTCGGATGGAGGTCCTCGATTTCAAAGCGGGGTCAATTCCAGAAATTAAAACCCAAACGAGGCATACTCAAAAATGACACTTTCCGAACTCCTCCAACGCTCTAGCGAGATTAGCTTCATCCATGACACCATCCAGGTGGAAGAAACAGCCGCTGCGCTTATCCAAAAATGCATTCCTGACGCCACCGTCTTGCAGGATGGGTCCGGAACTAGCCATGGCATCACTGTCGGTGTCCTCTCTCCAGAGGAAGCCAAGAGCCGCAACGTCGATTCGCAAGGCAAAGAGCAGTGGATGTACATCCGGGCCAACGACAAGACAGGAATTGAGCTCTACGCATCCCACACCTGGTTTATCTACCGGCTCGCCTATCAGCTCATTCACGACTTCGGCGACCGCTTAGTGAGCGACTTGGAGTCGGGCGAAGTCAGGCAAGCCACCTTCAAAAACCTCCGCACCGCCTACGACTCCCTGCTCAACAACCACGCTCGCACAGCGAAGGACTTCAATCCCGAAGACCATATTCGCGAGATGGCCCAAATGGGCTTCACCCACGTCGAGGTCAATGGTCTCGCCACCACCTTCCCCGCCGAAGAAAACGCACCCGGCGAGCTCCTGTATTTGTTCTACACCTACTGCGCCGCGCTCGACCAGTTCGTCTACAGCAAGCTCAACAAGGGCATCTATCCTTACCACTACCTGCAGGCCAATCTTAACAAGCTCGTCCGCTCCGCTAAGCTCGCCGAAAAATACGGTCTTCGCGCCGGTCTCGTCTGCTTCGAGCCTCGCTCCGTATCGGACAAACTCCTCGAGCGCTACCCGATGCTTCGTGGAGCTCGCGTCGACCATCCGCTGCGCAGCTTCCGCCCTCGCTACAACCTTTGCACCTCGCACCCCGTAGTCCTCGATCACTACCAGGAAATGCTGGAGAAAATCATGCGGGCCGCACCAAATATTGACTTCATGTCCATCTGGTCCAACGACAGCGGAGCGGGCTTCGAATACACCGCCTCCCTCTACGTTGGACGCAATGGCGGCGGCTACGAAATCCGCGAGTGGAAGGGTGAAAACGAAATCGTAGAAGCAGCGGCCAACAACATTCTCCGTTTCATGAAAACCCTGCGTACCGCGGGCCGAAAGGTGAACCCAGACTTCCGTTGCATCCTCAAGAATGAAGTCTTCTACGCGGAACAAGATCACCTGCGAGCCAACCTCGAACCCGGGCTCGAGTTCGAGACCAGCACCCTCGACACCAAAGGATTCGAAGGAGGGTATCAACATCCCAAATACGAATGGGCAGACGATTTCATGTTCACCGGCCTCTTCAATCAATTCCACGAAAAGGAACGCCGGCACATGGACGCCATCCAGGCCAAAGGCTCCAACGTACATATCTACATCAACTCCGGAGCCTTCTGGAATCTCGAGCCGATCAAGGCAGTTCCCTACCCCAAACTCATGTGGGAAAAGCTCCGCGACCTGCGCACCCAAGGCGTCGAATACGTGGCGAACATGACCGGCACCATTCCCGAGTCTCTAGCATCCTACAACATCAACCAGGAAGTCCTGCGCGCCTTTCAGGCGGATCCAGACCTGCCATTGGAAACAGTGCTCAAGCGAGCGGCCACCCGTTGGATCGGAGAAGAAGATGCGGATCTGCTCGTACAGGCATGGCTGCTCGTCGACGAAGCCTATCGCAGCTATCCGCCCCCTGTGAGCGTACTCTCCTTCTGGAGCACTTGGTACCGCATCCTCGTTCGTCCGTTCGTACCGAATTTCGAGGCCCTCAGCGAAGAAGAGCGCGCCTTCTACGAAGACTTCCATCTCGGCCACGCCAACAACCGCGTGCGTGTCGACTTCCGCCGCGAGGTCAACTTCGACTTCTGTACCCCCGAGTACGGAAACAAATGCCGCCACGCCATCAGCGACAACGTCCTCCCGGCCATCGAGCAAGCTATCGAATTGACGCGAAACGCTCGCGACAACGCTCCCGACGGCTCGCAACGCAAACAGGTTTGGACCACCCTGCTCGAACGCTTCATCCCCATGAAGAACTGGTTCCGCACTCAGCGCAACGTGGCCGCTTGGGTCGAAGGCGTGCACGGCTACATGGAAGCGACCGACGACAAGGCCAAGGTCGAATACCGCGAATTGACCAAGCTCACCGTGCTCGACGAAAAGGCCAACGCGGCCGAACTCCTCGAGCACGTTCGTACTGCGACCACCGATTGGATGATTGAATCAGCCGTCGGCGAGACCACTTTCATCTACGGCTCCAACTTAGGGGAACTTCTCGAAAAGAAGATCGCCCTCATGGAAGGGCGCGAGGAGGACGAGCCCTTCGTCGATCCCGACTACATGTGGCGGGTGCCCGGTATCAACTGCTAGAATTTCAACCAACCAAAACACTCCGCCTCTTCTGACCAATCCGAAGGGGCGGTTTCAGTTTCCTTCCTCGCGTTATGCTGCAATCCACCAACCTGCTCGACACCCCGGATCTGGATCCTCCAATGGGGGACCTCTTTTCCTTTCGCACCCTTTCGGAGTGCCGCTCCGTCTGGACGAATCCCGCCGAGGGCGAGAAGGACGCCCCCCTGCAACGCATCATCCACAGTAGAGCCTTTACGCCAACCGGGAAAGCGACCGTCAATCGCATCGGCTACCGAAATGCCCAAGGCTACCACAAGTGCGGCAGCCACCAAGAGGACGACTGGATCGTCGACCTGCGTATCCTAACTTTGGACACGCCTCAATCCGATTGGAGGGAACTCGAATATTTTCGCAGCTTGCCGCCGCAAGCGTCTGGGGAAACCAAGTGGATCGATCTAGGAGAATTGACGACCTACGGACTCATCCTGGAAATTCGCCGTTGCGGAATCGACAACTGGTGGACGCCCTGGAACCTCGCCGCCAACGCCTTCCTGGTGATCGGCCAACTGCACGACCCCATCGCCCCCAGAAACGAGTCGCTTATAGAAGCGTCTCAAATCGACCTTTCCGAGCTTCCGGACGGGCTGAGCGCGACTCAAGAAAACGGGCAAGTCCGCTTCAAGTCCGACCACCTAGAAGTTGGCTTCTACACGAGTCGAACTGGATTTTCCCATTTCGGATTCGACCAACAGGGTAAGGGTAATACGGATACAAACCTGCTACAAGTCGGCCCCGGATCGTTCCACCAAGGCACCATGCTCAGTCCGCTCGGCGACATTCCAGTCGCTGATCCTGCCGTTCGCTTTCGCTTCACCGGCACCGTTTCAGTTGTATCCAACAAGATCACCTACCACCTGCAAAACGAACGCTGCGGCCAAAGCTACACTCTGGAATGGACCGTCCTGCCCGAGAAACTCCGCTTCAAAGTCCTGCGAAACGCCGACCAACCTCTGAGGGCTTGGCACAGCGCCGCATGGAGGTTCAGCTTCCACGCGCCCGCCGCCGCCAGCCAGATAATCGCTCTGGTAGCTCCTCAGGGACAAAGCGGCAGTTTCCAAAGCCCAGCCATTCTCCACGCGCCCGCACAGGGCAGTCTCGCCTTGAAGTCCACGGGCATGGCAGGAGCTCGACTCGAAGTCTTCCGCCCTCGCGATCGAATCGAACTTGAATTGAAGGTTGGCGAATCTCCCTGCGCTGAAGGGGATTGGCGCATGGAACCGGGAGAATCGGAAGCAAGTTGGACCTTCGATATCACCCGCCCTTCCTTCGCTCTTTCTTCGCACACACCGGAGCCCGTTCGCGCTGCAATTTCGCAGGCAGGTTTCACCGGCCTCAACTTTCGACCGGACACCTCCACGCTCAGTAACAACGGAGCGTCCATGCACTGTCCCATTTCAATGGATACATGGGCTTGCCAATGCCTGCGTATGGGCGAATTGATACCCGGTCTTCAGGCCAAAGAATTGCTTCGCCTTTCCATCGAACGCTGGCTCACGGGCGGCCCCGGCTATGCAGGAGGAAATTTGAAACAAGACGGCGAGCTGCATTCCGGAGAGGACGAATACCTAATGACAGGAACGGCCGCTCTGCTGGGACTCGCCGAGTACCTGCACAAAGCGGCCACCGCCCAGTGGATCGACACCTACTCCATGGAAATCGATGGAAAGCTGCAGGAAATGAAAGCTCGCGACCTTGACAGCGACGGACTCGTCGAGAGTCCCTACCGCACCGGCGTTTCAGGAACGCGCCAATGGAGCACCTGTTGGTACGACGTGATTTCATACGGATGGAAGGACGCCTTCAGCAACGCCCTGCTCTACGAAGCGCTATGCCACCTTTGCGTGGCCCTGCCGGGCACCGCCCTTTCCCATTGGTCGCAGCCCCTCGAAGACTGGAAGGAGCAAATTTATGTTTCGTATTTCAAGACGTTTTTTAACCAGAAAACTGGATGGCTTGCCGGTTGGGTCTGTAAAGAAGGCAAGCTTCACGACCACGCCTTCCTCGCCGCAAACGGAGCTGCCGTCGCCGCTGGTCTCATAAATCTGGATACCGCGAGAACCGCCATGCAGTCGCTCCTTGCAGAGGCAAAAGCGGTCGGCATGCCCTCCGCCCATCTCGGACTTCCCGGCAACCTCCGCCCGATACCCGACGAGGACCTTTCCGACATCATCCAAGGATACCCCTTCGGTTACTACCAAAATGGAGGACGTACCCATGCACAAGCCCGCCACTTCCTGCGCGGACTTTACGCTGTCGGTTTGAACGAGGAGGCCGACAAGCTTCTGTTCGAGCTCAGCCAAGGCCTCGCCGAGGCCGCTGTTTTCGGCGGTTGCAAAAGCGGACTCGACTGGCGCTACTGGGACGACCGCCCCTGCGGCTACGAGGGCTTGCTCACGGATCAGTTCGGAGTCATCGGGCTCATCCTCGAACGCTATGGAGCCTCATGAGCTCCCTTCGCACTACAAGCGTCCTCCCTCCTGCCGACTTACAATTTATCGGAGGCGACCTTGACGAAACGAAATGCGCAATCTCTCAATGGGACTGAAACATGGTGACGGAAAACATTCGCCTGCCACCAGGAAATTCAGAAAAACGTATCCAAAAATCGAGTACTGGATTCGAAAGCTGCGCGACGAGCACCCGCTGCACATAAGCATTTCCTCCGGAGGTCCGCTCGACTCTAAACAAGGAGTCATCCTCAGCTCTCCTTACTCCGTTTTACGAAAAGATTCCATCACGATGGCCATTCTCTCGATTCATCTGTTTGAATATCGATTCCGTACACGCAAATACGGCTTATTTGACAAGGCCCTTGTTCCGACCGCCAATCGATCATATGAGAAACTTGATACGTCTCCTTCCCCTGATTGTCGTTCTCTACCTCTCTCGCTCCGAGCTCCATCTTCAGTCAGCCGTAGAACTCGACTTTTCCACAGTCCACAATCTGCACCCACCCCATTTGGCCTTGTAGACCGATTCCCCTAAGATCCGATCCCGAAACGGCAGTATCGCTACCGGACCCTCCACTATACTCTCAATCTAAAAACAAATGAACCCTTTGGATAGACGACGCTTCCTCGTGACCTCCACCCTTCTCGGAGCCGGCACGCTGCTTCGCGGCAAACTCTCCGCCAAGCCCTCGCAAACGTCCCAACCATCGAATCCGAAAATGTCACGCATCCCCCTCATTCACGTCACCGATCTCTACCACACGCCACAGGATCCAGATGACCAACTCGACTTGCTCACCGTCGCGGCCTTGCCGGAATTCGACCTGAAAGGAGTCATTCTTGACTGCACGCAACGCTTTCTCGAGCCCGCCCCCGCTGGTTGGGACGTGCGCCGCGATCCGGGATACGTGCTGGTCGCCCAATTGGGGCACATCCTCGGCCGTACCATCCCTTGCGCCCTCGGCCCTCTGGAACCGCTATCCTCGCCCAACGACGACGCCCGCTCGCGTCCTCTCAGCGAGCAACCTGGGATCGAGTTGCTCCTCGATAACCTCGAGTCGAGCCCGGAACCAGTCCTCATCTCCTCCGTCGGCTCCGCCCGCATCATCACCGCCGCCTTTAACCGCGCCCCAGAACTAGTGCGTGAAAAAACGCGTGCCGTGCTCCTAAACGCTGGGGCAACCGCCGGTACCAAGCGCGAATGGAACGTCGGCCTCGACCCCAACGCCTATATCGGCCTCTGGCGTTCCGGCGTTCGTATCCATTGGTACCCCTGTGCCACCGAACGCAGCGCCTTCAATCGCAAGGATCCGCGCGGCACCTACTGGAAAGTCAGCCACGAAACCCTTTTCCACGACATTCCGGACCCCATAAAAGCTTGGATCGCCTACGGGTTCTCCGGATCCGCTCGCGGCGATTTCATCCACGCCCTGAACGAGCTCGGCAAAGGCGCCGTCTGGGAACACGTGCTCGCCGGAACGCGCAACATGTGGACAACCGCCTCGCTCGTCATGGCTGCAGGACGCTCGCTCGCGCGAACCTCCGATGGCTGGCGCTTCGTCAACCCTCAATCAACCAAGACGCTGGAAACCCTTCCCTGGAGACTCGACTCCATCAACGCCATCGTCAAAGACGATACCACCGTAGATTGGACCCAAACGCCCTCCGAAACACCGTACAAACTGTTCGGCAGACAGGAAGGACTCGTTTACGGCGAAGCCATGGCGCAAGCCCTCAACGCCCTATTCAGATCGATTTCCGTATGAGCAATTCGTATACAAATCCGGTCGGCTCCGAGCTCCTCATGGGCGACCCCTTTGTCCTGCGTGCGGATGGCTACTACTACCTTTTCGGAACCACCGATCCAGACCGAGGCTTCCGCTGCTACCAGTCCGCTAACCTTCGCGACTGGCAAGAACTGGGCTTCGCCCTCGAGAGCGGTCCCGACGACTGGGGACAAGCTCCCTTTTGGGCTCCGGAAGTAAAAGCGTATCAGGGCCGCTACTACATGACCTATAGCGCCCATGATGAAATAGCAGGCCGCCTTCTCACCGCCATCGCTGTGAGCGATCGACCGGAAGGCTCCTATTGCAATCTTCACGCCCCCTGGTTCGACGCCGGCTTCTCCGCCATCGACTCACACATTGCCTGCGACCCAGACGGAACCCCATTCCTCCTCTTCAGCCGCAACGGAGTGAAGGATGGCTACTCCTACGGCAAAATCTACGGAGCTCCGCTCGCAGCCGATCTATCCGGCCTCAATGAAGAACCGATCCTTCTCCTCCAAGCGGATCAAGACTGGGAGAGGATCGCCTGGGAATCCAATCGTTGCAACGAAGGCCCCTTTGTCATCTTCAAAAACGGCGTCTACTACATGACCTACTCCGGCAATCACACCTTCCGTCCTGGCTACGGAATCGGCTACGCGACTGCCAGCCACCCCATGGGGCCATGGACCAAAGCCGAAGACAACCCCATCGCTGGAACCGATCTCGAAATCGGCTACTCCGGCGCAGGACACAATTCCATCGTCTCTTCACCCGACGGCAGCGAACGCTTTATCGTCTACCACACCCACGAAAACTCGGACCAGCCGGACAACGAGAAACGGACTGTGAACATCGACCGCATCTCCATCGAAAACGGACGCCTCAGCATCCAAGGCCCAACCCGCACGCCTCAGCCGCTACCTTCCGGCGCTTAAGGCGCGCATTTCCGAACAATACAATTTGTACCCATGATCGCGCTACATCACTCCTTTCTTCCAAAGTCGCTTGTCGCCAGTATCGCCCTCTCCCTTCTGGCCTGCGCCAGTCTCGCGACCGAGACTTTCTTCGTCTCTCCTCTGGGAAATGACCAATGGTCAGGCCGCCTGAGCGCCCCAACTGAAGACGGCCAAGACGGTCCCTTCGCCACCTTGCAGCGAGCCCAAACCGCTACGCGCCAACGAAACGCCGACACCTCTCAGGCTCGTGAAGACATCCGCGTCATTCTCCGTGGCGGCTACTATTCTCTGAGCGAAAGCCTTGTATTCACAGAAGCAGACAGCGGAACCGAATATGCCCCGATCGAATGGTCGAACTATCCGGGAGAGACGGTTCTCCTTAGCGGTGGCGCTGCGCTCACGGGAGCCGAAACGCTGTCAAAGACTCACCCCCTCTACCAGCGTATTCCCTCAACCGCTCGGCCCCATGTCCAAGTTGTCGATCTTCCGAGCCTGGGAATTAGAAACTTCGGTTCCCTCGCACGCAAAGGTTTCCAAATCCCATTCGCTCCCAGCTCTCTTCAGCTCTATGCCGACGGGCGGCCCATGACACTCGCCCGTTACCCGAATTCCGATTGGACACGAATCGCCGACGTTCCTAAAGAGAGCGGCGAACCCTTTCATCCAGGACACCACAGCGACCGCCGCTACGATGATGTTCCGACAGGGCGCCATTTCGGAAAGATAGAATACGACGGGAATCGTCCCGACTCCTGGACCTTTGACCACGACATCTGGGTGCACGGCTATTGGACTTGGGATTGGGCGGATTCCAGCGAACGTATCTCGAAGATCGATACAAATGCGAAATACCTGACTCTCGCGCCCCCCTATCACCGCTACGGTATCACCAAAGGCCAGCGCTACTTTTACTACAATATTCCAGAGGAGCTAGACACCCCAGGCGAATGGTACCTGGATCGAACTGACGGGAAACTCTACTATTGGCCGCCCTCCAATTCACCTAACGCGTCCCTTCATATCTCTCTGCTAGACCGAGCTCTTATTTCAGTCTCCGGAGCTTCGAACCTCCGCTTCTCGGGATTCGACTTCGCCTACTCGCGCTCGGTCGGTATCGAGATCGCGGATTCTCACCATGTAACGCTTTCCGGATGCCACTTTTATGCCCTCTCAGGAACAGCGGTTACTATCAATGGCGGCAACAACTGCGGCGTCAGCGATAGCCATTTTGAATGGCTCGACGCAGGTTGTCTTAAAATTGACGGAGGCGACCGTACCACCTTGTCACCAGGTAATCACTACGCGACCAACAACCACTTCCACGATTTTGGCCTAGTCTACCGTACCAACAACCCCGCCATCCACATTTCCGGTGTCGGTCACCGCGCCGCCCACAACCTCATTCACGACGCTCCCCACATGGCCCTCTTCTTCCGCGGGAATGATCACCTCATCGAATACAACGAGATACACCACATCGCCAAGGAAACTGGCGACGTGGGCGCCATCTACACCGGACGCGACTACACTTCGCGTGGTACGATAGTTCGATTCAACTACTTGCACGATCTTATCGGTCCCGGTCTTCATGGCGTACGCGGCGTCTATCTGGACGATTTCACCAGCGGCATCGTCATTTACGGCAACCTCTTCGTTCGTGCCGGTCGCGCTGCTTTCATCGGCGGAGGGCGCGACAATCTCGTTCAGAACAATGTCTTCATCGACTGCGAACCGTCCGTACAGGTGGACGGACGTGGATTGAGCTGGGCTGTGCATCATTTCGATCAAAGCCACTCGAGCTACGCCTCCACTCTGCGCGATCGTATGGCCGAAGCCAACGCAACCCAGGCCCCCTACGCCACTCGCTATCCGAGTCTCGTCACACTCTACAACGACGAACCTCGCGTTCCTAAGTATAACAAGATTCAGAACAACCTATCCTTCGGAGGCATTTTCCTCGACCTCTACGACGGTGCAGATACCGAACTCGTCACTGTATCCGGAAACCTGATCGGCGATCCCATCGCCCTGCGCATGACCGAGGAAAGCGACCAGTCCCCTGATTTTACAACCTATCGCCCCGGTGCAGCAGAAACACGAAAAGTCCTTTCGGACAACCAGACAGAAAAGACCATCCCTAGAGATGCCTTTTTTCAGGTAAAGGAGGGGCGGCCCGTGATCAACTACGAACAGCTTCCCCAAGACAGCGGGTTTATCCCTCTTCCCGTCTCCAAAATGGGACTACAAGCAATAGAGACCTCCCACTGAGCAGATAAAAAGCGAGCCCGGGCCAAGCGTGTTACGCCCAACCAGGCTCATATTAACAGCGAACAATTCTGAGTCGCTCTTTCTGAATGCTACAGTGAAGGCTTCGTTCTAAAATCAAAATTCCAGGGGCTTATTGGTAATAAGCCCGATCCCCCTGCCTTTCTCTCCTACCGCATTGTAGTACATATAAAAGGTTTCGTTAATCGGGTTCCACACGATGGCAATCTTGTGAGCGAACTGCGCGTCGAGCCCCTTCGGATGCCCGCCGCTCTTGTAAATCGGCTCTGGGTCGATAGTCCAATGCTCTAAATCTCGCGAATAGGCCATCATGATATGCGCCCCGCCTTGGCCGACGCCAAAGAAGAACATCGACCAATGATCCTCATCCCGGAAAACCTTCGCGTCCGAGCAGAAAACCTGGTGATAGGTCCCCTTCTGGCCATTGCTCAAAACCGGATTTTCCGCGTAGCGCTTCCAGTGATACAGGTCATCCGACGTCGCCAGCCCCATCTGCTCCAGTTTGCCATTAGCCGCATTATAGAAATTATAGAACAGATCTTCATGCTCCACGAGCCACGGCAAATAGATGCAGTCCTTTTCCCAATCCTGACAGTCTTCGTCGAATACCGAAAGGATCGGTTCCTCCTTCACGCGCTCCCAGGTCATCCCATCAGCGCTAGCCGCTAGTCCCTGCCCTCCCGGACGCAATTCATAGCCGCCTTGACGCGGAAAAGCAAGATAGAGCGAGTGATACTTGCCATCTCGCTTCTTCAGCAAACGCGGCGTTTTCAAGTTGTAGTCCTCAAACTGATACGCTCCGATGACCACGCCTCCGTAGTCGAACTCACCATCGCGCCCGAAACTCATGGCCAACCGGATATTTCGCCAGTGAACCAAGTTCTCGCTATTCGCGATAAACGACTGGTAACCACGTCCATCGTATCCGAGAAAACTCATATAATAGAGCGGATCTCCAGGAAGTTGAAAAATCGTCGGCACGTCGGTCATGTGAACCCCTTCCACGCCCTCAATTTCCGGCGATGAGGGAATGACGTGGTCCGGATAGTAGTGCCAGTTACGAAACTTCTCAGACCACCGTTGAGCCTGTTCGATGGAAATATCGGGAGCGACGTTCTTCATAGGTTCTTCTGCCAAAAGGCTTCCTGCGAGTCCGGCTAGGGAGAGCAAAAAACCTAGCCTCGAGGCGCGTTTCATTGGAGCAGGATGGCCACTGGCGCCCAATCCGAAAACCAAATTCACCGCCCGTTCCAGTTTACGGTAAAAGCTCAGGAACTGAAAACAGCGCTGCCAAGCCCCGCTAAATCACCATCCTTTTCTACTTTCTCAACCCCTCGTTTAATCCTATGCGATACGCTTCCGATCCCATCCATTTTCCCTCATCAGCTCGAGCGAGCTCCGTCGAAACCGTCAACGGTCGGCCCACCATTCATATCGACGGAACCCCCTACCCTCCGATGGTCTACTCCCTCACCGACGTCCCCTCGGGAAGGTGGTCCTGGGAGGAATTGCCGCAACACAACATCGCACGCTTTTGCGAGAAAGGAATCCAGCTCGTGCAGCTGGACATCTCGCTGCAGCACATCTGGAAAGAAGACGGAAGCTTCGACCTCTCCCTCGCCCGCCACCAGATCGCCGGCGTCCTTGAAGTCTGCCCCTCCGCCAACGTCATCTTCCGCTTCCACGTGAGAGCCCCTCTCTGGTGGCTCAAGGCCCACCCAGAAGAATGGGTCGTGTATTCAGATACTGACTACATTGATGAACAGAGCTATGGTCTGCTGCGTATCATTGAGCACGACAACAATCCAGTACGCCGCGTCAGCATGGCCTCCCGCCTTTGGAGAGACGAAATCACCATCCAGTTCAAGCGCTTCCTCAAGGAATTTTCCGTAACTCCGGAAAGCCGTGCCCTAGTTGGTATCCAAGTGGCCAATGGCGTCTACGGCGAATGGCACAACTGGGGATTCTTCGACCACGAGCCGGACGTCAGCGCCCCCATGACTGCAGCGTTCCAAGAGTGGCTCAAAGAAAAGTATGGAAACGTCGATACACTGAGAGAAGCTTGGGGAAAGCCTAACGCCGACTTTTCCACAGCACGAGCTCCAAGCACAGAAGAACGCCGAACCGACGGCATTTTCCGCGATCCCAAGAAACAGGCAGCGGTCGTCGACTTCTACGACTGCATGCACCAAGTCACCGCGGAAAATATCATTCACTTCGCCGAAACGGTTAAAGAGACTTGGCCGCGCCCCATCATCGTAGGAACCTTCTACGGCTACTACTTTTCCTGCTTCGGACGCCATGCGGCGGGCGGACACCTGCAACTCCAGCGAGTCCTCGCCTGCGACGCCATCGACTACCTCAGCGGCCCCCAGGCCTACGAGCCAGAGGCCATCGAACTGGGCGACCCCTACCGCTCTCGCAGCCTCATCGATTCGGTTCGCATGCACGGCAAACTCTGGCTCGACGAAATGGATTGCGAACCGAAAAACCCGATTCTCAAGGACGCCGACTACGAAGAACGCGTCCAACAGAGCGTGGCTGACGTGCGGCGCAATACCGCCTTCTCGCTCACCAAAGGCATGGGCCTCTGGTACTACGACTTTAATGTCTCCGGCGTCGACCTCGACAACTACACCCACCCACTTTCCGGCTCTCAAGGCAACTGGGATCACCCCGTGATCCTGCACGAAATCGAGCGTCTCCGCGAACTGCAAACGGCCTTCGCCAAACGGCCTCACAGCAGCATGGCAGACGTCCTCATGGTCTACGACACGGACAGTTTCTACTACACAGCCAGCCTTGTGAACAGCGATCCCGTCAGTCCGGCTTTGCTCGACCACCTCACCCTCGCCGCCTTCCGCAGTGGCGTCATCTTCGACACCATCCATCTCGACGATCTTCCCAAGGTCGACCTCTCCCGCTACCGCGTCGTCGCCTTCTGCAATACCTTCGCCACGCGCTCCGAAGAACGCGAATGGATCGCCCAAAACGTCGCCACCGATGGACGCCACCTCCTCTGGTTCTACGCTCCGGGATTCATCGACCAATCTTCTCAAACCGCCTCGTTGCAGCATGTCTCCAAACTTTCAGGGATCACCCTCAAGCAAATTTCGCTGGCCCATTCGCCGGAAATCCAACTCGGCGATTCGTTCGAAAGTCAAAGCTCCTACACCCTTAGCGAATCCCCTATCTCTCCGCTCTTCGCGGCGGAGGATTACGAAGCAGATACTCTGGCCACCTTCAAATCGACCGGTGACACCGCCATTGCCCGTAAAACCAAGCCAAACCACACCAGCTGGTTCATCAGTCTACCGAGCAAAGAGACCGAGCCCTTCCGCAGTATCCTCCAACACTGCGGGGCCCACAGCTACGGAGAGCCAGACGCCGTTTTCTACGGCGGCAGCGGAATGCTGGTCATGCATACGCTCACCGGCGGCCCGCGCGAAATCCGATTGCCCAATCGCGAGCCAGTCCAGCTCGACCTGCCTGCCGGTCCGGCCACCGTCATTCTCGACAGTGAAACCGGAGAGGTTCTCCTCAACAAATACGGCGTAGACCGCGAAGAACTGATCGAAAACTACTCGAGCTAAGGACTGCTTCTCAAACTTTTAGCCTTAGAAATGGCATAGCTCCGGAAACGCTTTTCTCAGATCTAGCGTATCCGAGAGCTGCTCTTGCTTCTGCAAGAGTTCAGCAAAAAGACTACGGATACTGGACCAATACCTTGGGTCGCCCGCCAAATCCTTGATCTCATCCGGATCGCTCGCTAGGTCGAAAAGGCGTAGCCTTGAAGCTTCTGGATACAAGATCAGCTTTAGAGAACCCACACGGATCATTCGTTGCTTGTCGGTATAGGCTCCATAAATGTTGCCATGCTTGCCATTCAGAGCTGGATCTCCAATGAGCGGAAGCAGGCTTTCAAACTCCAATCCCTCAGGCTTTTCCGCTCCAGCCAGTTCCAAGGTCGTCGCCATGATATCCTGGATGTAGACAGGCGCCTTTCGTCTCTGTCCTCCAGGCAGACCGGGGCCAAGCACGATCAGCGGCGCCTTCATACTGTGCTCGTACATGTTCTGCTTGCCGAGCAATCCATGATGTCCGCAGGCCAAGCCATGGTCAGCAGTAAAGAAGATATAAGTACGATCCCGTCTCCCACTAGCTTCCAAGGCTTTAAGTATGCGACCGATCTGAGCATCGAGATGACTGATAACTGCGTAGTACTCGCTCCGATGAACCCGCACCGCATATTCAGTGCGAGGAAAAGGGGCTAAGATTTCGTCACGCAAGCCCTCGCCACTTCCCATTTCCTCCCGATACGGATAGATAGGCTGGTAGTTTTCTGGAATGGGAATCGATTCAGCAGAGTACCTATCCACAAACTCCTTCGGAGATTGCCGCGGATCGTGAGCAGCATTGAACGCCAAATACATAAAAAACGGGCCAGTACGCCCACTGGCCTGCAGCATAAAATCCTCAGCGTCACTAGCGACGACTTCACTCCAATGCGTCCCTCCACTCCAAAAGCCGCCTTTCGAGCGGTCGTAGGGAGACCAGGGATCCGGCTTCCCTTCTATGGGCCGATGATACCCTTCTGGACGTTGATCCGGAAAACTGTCCAAGGGCATCCCCGGACGCACGTGTCTTACATAATCAAATACGTCTTCCGGAGCCACGGAAACATGCCATTTCCCTGTCAGATAGGTTTCGTAGCCAGCATTCGCCATTCGTTCCGACCAAAGGATCGGACGTGATTCATGCGACTGGCCGAAGGATTTGTGCAAATCCTGAGCATGCCATACAGAGCGACCTGTATTGATCATAGTCCGCGAGGCCAAACACACCGCAGGCGTCCAGCTCCCCATATTGTAGGCGTTTGTGAAATAGGTTCCTTCATCCGCCAAGCGATCGATATTCGGAGTTTGCACCACGGCATTGCCGCTCGCCCCTATCGCTTCGAAACTAAGATCATCGGCGAAAATAAAGAGAATGTCCGACTTTTGAGCGACAAGAGAGCAAGCCACAAGCGTTGCCGCGAGCATCACCATTTTTTGGATACACTTCATCAATCTGATTTCGGATACACGTTTAACAGAAATGCTCATCTCCGTTTCGCTGCATCACTCACAACGATTTCAATTCCAGCCAAAACGTCGAATACTTTAGTGTATACCGTACCATCCGCGTCTCGTTCGTGTCGTATACGCAAGCATGCAGCATACGAATTTCCACGAGCCGACGAGGGCGGAAAGTGAATCGGCTGAAAACTATGAGAGAAAGGAAATCGCAATGGCGGCTAATACGAAGAAGCGAAAAATTGAGAGTCTTGGATAGTGTGAGTGAAGCAAAAAGCCGACTCCCTAGAGGGAAGCCGGCTTTGAAACGAGAAACTGAGTTAAATTTCTAAGAACTTAGAAATTCAGCGTAGCCGATGCTGAGATCAAACGGCCTTCCTCGATACGGTAGAGGAGACTACCGTCAGGATTAGCTACGAACGGAATCAAGCCATCATGGTTGGTGAGATCCTTGATGTTGAGCTGAAGGTCGAGGGAACGATCGTCCTTCAGGTCATAGGACGTCCTAAGAAACACATCGGCATAGGTTTTCGAGGGAGCATAGAACGGTTTATTTATGTCCAACGCATAGTCTCCCAATTCGTTGATGCCCACTTCGAAGCCAATACCCGTTTTGTCCTGCCAGCGGAGGCCGCCACCAACGGTCAGCTCACCCAGCCAATCAGGAATGACTCCACTGTCGGACCCGAATTGGTAGCTGGTATTGAAGGCGAAGCGCCATTCCGCCTGTTCTTTGGCAGGGCTACCGTCTTGCAGCGCCGCGCGTTGGACGGCTTCAACGATGGAAGTCTGCGCACGCTCAGCGAGAGTCTGAGTCGCATTTTCATCGATGTAAAAGTTCTGGGCGAAGGTGCTATTCACCCAATTATCGAGGACGAACTCTTCAACATAACGCCGCATCTCTGGATAAGTATTATCGGCAATCGTTTCTTGCTGACCCGCCGTGAAGAACAGAGACCACTTGCGGGTCGGGTTGTATCCGATTTCGACTTCCATACCCTCGGCCTTAAAGTCCTGCGTTCCGGTGTCGGAAGAATTACGATTGGTTGTCGCAGCATCGGGGTTGTTCCAGTCAACTTGGAAGCCACTTGAGCCGATCACACCGGCAGGTGGCAGCACCGCTTGGACATCCGCAACAGTGAAGCCGGCATTGGCAGGATTATTCAATTCGCGAGCCAGACCGAGCAGGATTCCTTCCGAGGCATAAAGGGCGCCTTCTTCGAAACGATTGTTGACCACAGCAGACTCGAACCAATTGAACCGAGCGGAGAATTTACGGTCGAGTCCATCGATGATGAAACCCATTTCTTCGGTGGTGCCGGCAGTGGCGCTGACAGTATCGTTGTAGATGGTTACGTTACTGCCCGTTGGCCGGAAGTTGTCAGCTTCACTCTTGTAAACAGAGAGTTCGAAGGGAAGACGATCACGGAGGAATGGAGGTGTATGGACCATGATCGAATACGAGGTCGTATCGTCGTCAGCTGTGACCTCGTAAGGCCCTTGAGGCCCGGCTAGATACTCAGGATCGAGGGTGTCCCTGATGTCTCGACGGGCATTCGCTACCGAGCGACCAGGTCCTGCGGCTGTAGTGGCCTTATCGTTACGCCACGTTCCAGTAAGGACCACTGTATTGTCCCAGAGGGAATGTTGACCAATGAACACCTCTGAATCAACCGTGTTTATGCTCTTGCTCGCATGTGACGCGGCGGGCCAGCTGTTGGGTTGATAGAGTGTGTTGATGACGGAGTCGAAGTTAACGAATTCTCCATCGGTGGGATTCCACCCGGTGAAACTCGCCGAAATGGGCACAATACTCATATTACTCCGTTCGCGACCATAGGAAACACCCTGAATTCCAACTCCAGCGAGATCGTTGATGGAGTTGATGTTTAGGAAGTTCGTATCATTTGTGACCGGAAGCGCGAATATTTGGCCGCTCCTTTGAGTCACCGCGTGGTGGCCAGGAAGGTAGGTATCGATGTCATACGTATCGATAGGATCGGCTCGGGCCGAATAGAGCGACTGATTGTAGTGGGTGCTCGAGTCGAGCAGGCCGGTAAGGGTAAACGTGCCCAAGAGTTTGGTCATCCAGCTATCCTCGTCCATGAAGTCGTTGAAGCGGATTTCGGCGTAACCTTGGAGTCGGGTAGAGTCACGATCATTGTAGATTCGATTACCACCTGAACCACCACCCATGATCGGACGGCCGAATGTTGGATTAGGAACCAAAGTCCCTTGGGCCGTGCCATCCGTGGTGGCCAGCATGTATTCGTTCATATCAATGTAGATCGTGCGCTGCTGAACACCTTGGAGGGAGTTGTTGCCCGCACTTTCGAAGGTCTGTTCGTTGTGGGAGAACTCCAAGCCCAAGCGATTATCGAACCAGTTGCCTTCGAGGCTCGCGGTGTAGTTCTCCCATTCGCCGGTTTGTTGAGCCGTACCGCCACTGAATAGATTTTCTCGGTAGTCGAAGATGCTGCGATCTGTGATCTGCTTAGAAACAAAGCCATTGCTGAAGAAGGCGGCCGTGCCGGCGGCAACAGGCGTTCCGTCAGAATAGAAACCAGCGCGACGAATGATATTAGTCTCGTCCCACGCCTTGATTTGCATCCACTGACCCCAATTGGAATTATCAATCGGGAAGTTGGAGGGGCGCTGATTTTCGGGGGGGAGATCTTTATCGATGGTGTTTACGAGGTAAGCATGACCACCGAACGTCGCATCAGGATTTGAGGGATCTTGATAGAATCGGTAAAGACCAACTGATGCTCCACCGCCACCGACGAGATGAAATACGCTGGAGTTAGCCACACCGGGGAAGAAATCGCCGGTGCCGCGGAAGATGGCCGCGCCCTCCGCTGGAGAACTGGAGATGGGCTTACCCAAGTTGATCCAAGGTGTGATGCCATCATTGGGTAGAACGTAGTCTGGGTTGGAGGAATGGCGCTCGGTAACCTCTGCGCTTCCGCGAGCTGTGAGATTAAACGGAAGTTTTGCAGTTACGGCCGCAAAGACGCGGTCATCTTCCAAAAACGCCTGCTTCTGTTCGTAGCCTTTGTCTTCAGTAAGCGCCGCAATACGGATGGCTACATTATCCGTTATCATTTTATTGTAACGCAACGAGTAGCGAAGGGTGCCGTATTCATCGGTCTCGAAACGAACACGACCACGGTCGCCGTTGAAATCGGCACGAATGGTCGAGGCGTTGATAATACCACCGGGGCTACCCAGACCGTAGAGGGCCGAGTTGGCACCACGTTGAACTTCAACGCGGTCGGTGTTGAAGGTATCAAATGGAATGTTAGTGAGGAAATAATCACGGGTGAGGTCGGCGCTCGCCAACCCACGCACGCGGGTAAGACCGCCACTGGGGTCATCGCGTTGTTGCTCGGGAATCGGGTTGGCGCCTTGAGAACCTGAGTGATTACCGCCCAGACCACCGATTTCTGTATTAGGGGTGAAAATTAGAACATCTTCTAGATTACTGGAACCGGTATCACGAAGAAATTCCTTATTCACGACAGAGATGGAAGAGCCAATATCGCGCATTTCTGTTCGCAATCGAGTCCCGGCAAGTGTGGATGTGGCCCGATAGCCGATGTCGTCGTCGCCAATGACTTCAAAGGGAGACAGCTCGAAGATCTCTTCGTCATCCGAGGCAGCGTTCTGGGCTTGCAAAGCCGAGATCGCGAAAACGCTGCATATTGGCAGCGACAATCTTAGTAGTTTCATAAGGCTCATATTTAGAGGTGTTCGATATAGGGGTATTTGTAGGCCACTAAGCAGGTCCGGAAAACGAGTCTGGGAAAACGAAAGAGACATGTCCAGGCGAGGACAGTGCCCACTCTCTTCGCTGGTCGCGAATTAGATCTCGTCATGTATTGTAGCTCGTTTCCAACGAAACAGGTTGAGTCTGACCTTGGAAGCGAATCTATCCTACCGATGCATATTCCAGCTACCCATTTGCTGTTTTACAGTAATCCGTAAACTGCCAAACTGTAAAACAGTCTCTAAAAAGGATCATACCCCTTAAGCTACTTATGTTCTGATACTTACAAATCAGACCACTCAGTCAGACTGTTAATTTTACCATAAAACTACGCGAAAACTTACCGTTTCACAGTGCGTCGAGTCCTTGAATCTCTCGTTCTAGAGTTGCACCCGACCTCTACCTAACTCGCTCTCGGCAAGGAAGTGTTTTACAGTAAAGCAGTCATCCCTTTCACTATAGTTGCCCTTTTCCTCTAGTGATAGTCTTCTACCCCAACTGACTAAGCAACTTGTGAGCGATACAATAAAACCTATCAGGACAGCAATAGTCGGATTCGGGCAAAGCGGTGAGCTTTCCCATGCCTACGGAATTCGCGAAAACCCCGAGTTTAAAATATTGGCCGTGTGCGACCTCTCTTTCCAACGTCGCGAATATGCCCAAAAGAGCCTCGGCTGCGAAACCTACTCCGACCATCGTGAACTGCTACAAGCTCGGGGCGACATCGACCTCGCTGCGGTCGTAACCCGCTCCGACACCCATTGCGTCGTCGCTTGCGAACTGCTCGATGCCGGGATCAACGTACTCGTAACCAAGCCTTGGGCTGTAGGCACGACTGAGGCTGAAGCCATGATCAGAGCTCAAGAAAGAAGCGGAAAACGCATCTTCCCATGGGTACCGATGTATTGGTCTCCTGAATACACTAAACTAAAAGAGCTCATCGGAGAGGGCTCAATTGGAAAGCCCTTCACTATCAGGCGTTACATCACCCAATTCAGCAAACGGACAGACTGGCAAACGGAACTAAAATACGGTGGCGGTTATCTCAACAATTGGGGAGCCCACATTGTGCAACCGTTACTCGGACTCGCCGATAGCCCAGTCGCTCACCTTTCCGGACACCTCCAGCAAGTCCTCAACGGGGGCGATGGGGACGACAATTTCCTCACCGTCATACAATTCGAGAATGGCATACTCGGAATCGCCGAGTACGCACAAGCCGTCGAAGGCCTCCCCTCGTTCATGATTCAAGGCACAAGTGGAACCCTACTATCCGATGGCCAGATCATCACCCTAATTCAAAAAGATCCCGAAAGACCTAAGTCCGAACAGAGAACTCGATATCCGATCATCGGTAAACGCTTCGGCGACGAAGCCGAAATCTACCACGACGTTGCCCAAGACCTATTGTACGGAGTTCCCTTCCGAGCGACCACCGAGGACTCCTACTACGGGACTGCAATACTCGATGCCATCCGGAAGTCACATCACACGAAATCCTTCGTATCCAATTTTAAGTTAATCGAAAGGAAGATTGGTACATTGGCCAGAGCACTGCCTTTGACATGATCCAAAGCCCCCTCTAAAGCTCTTCCCTCGCACAAATTTCTTACCCCATTCATCGAGTTGTTTATCCCCAATCTCGACATGGACCACAAACGCCAAACCAAACTAGCAACCCCCTTGTCGGTATGAACAAAGTACAACCATCGTGTAAAACCATAGCAAAGGAGGCGGGAGTAAGCCGCATGACCGTCTCCATGGCCCTACGCGACCACCCCAGAGTAGCCCCAGAAACCCGTGAGCGCATCAAGGAAATCGCGAAGCGACAAGGCTACACCCCTGATCCGAACTTAACGGAGCTCATGCGCTACCTTCGTAAGCGCGACATCAGCAAGGAAGAACCCGTTATCGCCATTCTCAACCCCAAGCGGGCTCCGCTGAGCAAACTCTGCAAGGACTCACTACTCATTCGAGAGGGCGTCAAAAAACGCGCCGAAGAACTTGGCTTCAAAACCGAAGACTTTTGGCTGCACGAACCTGGCATGCGACTTAAGCGCATAGTGCAGATTCTCGAAACCCGTGGTATCCGCGGCATTGTTGTGCTGCCCGTCGAAGACCTGCAAGACGTCTTTTCCTTACCTCAAGAAAATTTCACCGGCGTAGCCACTTGCGGTGTGGCAGCAAAACTTGGATACAATCAAGTACACCCTCATTTCTACCAGTCCATGCACATGGGTGTATCCACTTTGATGAAACAAGGCTTCAAGCGGATCGGATTCTGCATAAGCGCCTCCGAAGACGAACGCTCCAACCACCTCTACCAAAGCTACCTGCTCTGGCATCAAAACAACACTCCCGCCAAAAACAGGGTGCCAATTCTCTCTAGCGACGAAATCACGAAAGACGCGCTCGTCAAGTGGGTTGATAAGGGAAAGCCGGACGTGGTACTCAGCCCCAATATCGAACATTACAAATGGCTTAAAGAGGCAGGAATCAGGATTCCCGAAGATCTAAGCTTCGCTGCCCTCGCTCCCGCAATGGATCAAACAGATGAGATCGCTCAGGTGCGAATCGGATACCGCAAAATCGGGGCTACCGCCGTCGACCTGCTAAAGTCTAAGCTCGCCAACGAGCATGTCGGCCCTCTCCACAATCCAGCTGTCACCTTAATCCGCGGCGAATGGGTCGACGGTGAAAGCGTCAAGACACCGAAGTCTCCCACCGAAACATTGGAGGGAAAAGAACTCTCCTTGCGGGAAGCGGGTTAAGTACGTCTCAGACCATTCGATTTCAACAAAGTAGCCACCTCCCTAGGTAGGGAGGTCGCTACCTTGTATTCCCCAACACTCCAATGAAATATATCCACAAGGGTTAAAGCCCGTCCTGCCGACCAGAGCCCCCTCGCCTATGGGTCAATGTATAGACACCATGGCCCAGAGCAGCAGGATCACGCCGCCCACTGCGAGCCAACTGCCGCCAAAACCAATAAAATCCATCCTATCCGGCTTAGCGATTTCCCAACTGCTCCCAGGAAACATCTTCCTGCTTTCTCGCTCCTTAGGATTCTCCGCAGCGTAGGCGACAGCTCGCTCATCCTCCTCCGGACTTGCTTGCACCGGCGTGTAGATCTTGCCGAAGAAGTAGTCGAGGCGACGCTTGCTTACCGGCTGAGTGAAGAGCGAGACGACGATGAGAACCAAAAACGGGAAGAATGCATTGAAGAAGAAGCGGGCCGCCACCAACTGAGCCTTTTTAAATCCAGTGAAATCGACGCCGAACCAGCTCAACACCCAAAGTTCCGACTCGAAGCGGCCTATCCCGATCAGAGGTGAATTCGGATCCTCTGGAACTTGCCGGGCCACTTTCTCGAAGAAGATCCCCTTCGGCTCGATAAAGACTTCCTTCTCGATGCTATCCCCAACCTTTTCCGCTCGGCCAAGCTCCACGTCCTCATTTAGAGCGGGTGCCTTGAAGACATGAGAGTACGAATCCGTCTGCACCAAGAAAGCGGGATTCGTGCGCGCCCAATCAAGAGACATGAAAACATTCGGGATGATAGCGAAAATAGCGAAGCACACGACAACCTCCACCATAACAGCGGTCTTGGTCAGCTTTCGCCAAATAAATCCGAGCCAAATCGGAGCGCCGAAGATGGCCGGAATGGAGATGAAGTACTTGAAGAGCTCCAGAAGATTATCGACGTAAACCGCAGCACCAATTCCGCCGAACAAGGTAATTCCGATAACAGTTCGCCCGACGGTTATATAATGTTTCTCCGTTTTATCAGGACGATAGGGTTGGTAGATATTCTTGATGAACAAAGCCGAGTTCGAGACTGAGAGAGCATCCAAGGTAGACATGTTTGCCGCCAATATTCCTACCAACATCAAACCAATGGCCCCCGGTGCTAGAAGGTCCCTGCTCATGTGGCCCCAAGCCAAATCCGGATCATGCAGCTTACCCGAATAAAGTCCGACCGCGATCAGCCCAGCCAAAATCCAAGAGAGCATCAACAACCGTTTGAAAAACATGCCCCCGATAATACCAAAACGAGCTGAGTTCTCATTAGTCGCCGAACCTGCCGTCTGCATGCCCTGAGCGATTGCCACGATAGCTACCAAGTTGGAACACGCCATCGCAGCGATGGTATACCACCCGTATTCACTTAAGGAAATCGAGCCGAATAACTCGAACTTGAAAGCGGGCACAGCCGCATGCAGTCCGGAAAAACCACCGAGCTTGGACAGACCCAACGGAATCAGAATCATCGAAAAAACAACTATCAAAAAGCCTTGGATAACATCCGTAATCGCAGCCGCTCTAAACCCGCCCATCATCGTGTAGACCGCGACCACCAACCCATAGGAAAAGTAGAAAGTCAGCGGGTCCGTATAGGAGTAGAAGGAACGCAGCTCGCCGCGAAGGTTCTTCTGATGCAACACCTCGTAACGTTGCTGCTGTGCCTCGCTACGCTCGTTGATCGTAAAGGCATCAAGCTCGTGGTACTCGTTAAACTCTTCTACCGTCGTGCGCTCCTCCACGGTAAGCACCTCTGCCGGTTTTGGTGTGATAGCCATCATCGTTTTGCCGGCCACCATATAACCGACGCCGCCCCCCACGAAGGCCATCAGCAAAGTGAAAACCGCATAGCTGCCGCCTAGGAACGGACTCTTGAAACGCTCTGTGAAATAGTCGCCCAAGGTCGTGAGCCGCACCCGGCGAAAAAACAAAGCCGTAAACCAATAGAACGGAGTCAGAAAAAGCACCAGAAACTGTATCCACATTCCTCCGACACCCTGACGGTAGGTCTCGCGGGTCACCGCCACCGCCTGGTCCGCATTGGTCGACGCTCCGAAATTCAAGAAGAATTGGTAGAACTTCCCCAGCGAACGCCCTGCAAGAAAGAACTCGTTCGTGTCGCTATTTCCCTCGCCAGCTTTCTTGCCGAGCCAAAGGATCACTACAAGGTAAGTGAGCAGGACGAGGATATCGAAAATGTGAAGACCGAGAAATTCCATGGGGTAATAGTTAGCTAGAGTACGTTCGGAACCATGCCGTCAACTTTGACTCAACGAGACAGATCACGCAATTTCGCCAGAGTGTCACCAATCCCTACCACGTAAACAACCGATCTAAACGATGTACGGTAAAATGGTCACCGCGTTGGGATCGCTCGATAGAAACGAGAGTATTCAGCCTCAATTCGCCATCTATGCAAAATCTAACATACGCTAAAACCGGTAAACCGGAATTCGACACCCTATTCCCTAAAATTCGTAGCTTCCTGGAAAAAGATACCATGGACATGGTTATCGACGATGAGCCGATCCGCGGCTACCGGTCGCCCGATACTCCCGCCGTTTGGATCCGCGACCACAGCGATATAATGAGAGGAGCTCGCTTCTTCGAACAAGACCTGACCTCCGCCGTGACTCACTTCGCCGACACCCAAGCCCGCAACGGCCGCGTATTCGACTACTTCACCGTACAGCCGGAAAAAGTCCCCTGCGAACGAGAGAATTGGTCAAAGTATGTCCGCGTTCCCGTGGAGGCCGACGTAGAATACCGCTTCATAAAAGCAGCGTTCCTTGCTTGGCAGGCCACTGGAGACGATAGCTGGATGGCATCCCTAATTCCCTCCATGGAAAAGGCACTTAACTACGCCTTCACCCACCCTTGGCGCTGGGACCCCGAGCTGCAGCTCGTCAAACGTCCCTACACCATCGACTCCTGGGACTTCGCCTACTCAGCCGGCAGCCACGACTGGCTGCAGTTCCAAATCGACGAAAACACCTTCTGGGGAATCATGCACGGCGACAACAGCGGCTTCTACGAAGCCTGCCTCATGCTTGCCAAAATGCTCAACCGACTTGAACAATTCGAAAAGGCTGCCCACTGGACCAGCTTCGCCCACGGGTTGAAAAAACGCATGAACGAAACCTGCTGGAACGGCTGGTTCTATACTCATTTCGTAAAGAAAACCCCCGTCACGATCGACGGCGTCGACGAAGCGAGCCAGCTCAGTTTCAGCAATCCGATGAATGTAAACCGCGGAGTAACCAGCCATGAACAAGCCGTGTCATTGCTCAGTGAATACCAGCGACGAAACGCCGACGGAAATGCATTCGCGGAATGGTACTCCATCACACCGCCCTTCCCCGACGGAATTTTCGGCGAAGAAAAAATAGTGGCCGGCGCCTACTGCAACGGCGGGATAATGCCACTTGTAGGCGGAGAACTCGCTCGTGCCTACCTAGAGCACGGCTTCGAGACACAAGGCGTCGAAACGCTAAGAAAATACCATGAGCTCATTTCAAAAAACGACGAAACCTACCTCTGGTACTTCCCAGACGGCACCGCGTCCACCATCGACACCAGTACCAGTCCAGACGCAATGCCGACCGACGGCTGGGGGTCCAGCTCCATGCTGCACGGCTTCATCGAAGGCTTGGTCGGTGTGCAAGATCAAATGACACTGCTGCAAGACGTCGTGCTCTGCCCCCGCTGGTACGCCGCCGGTGTCTCTGAAGCCGAAGCTAGCGTGGGCTACGAAGTTTCAGGAGCACAGCTCCAGTATGCGTACCAGGAATTTGGCGACAGAATCAAGCTAGCCGTAAAGACAACTCAAAGCCAATGCAAATGTCACCTCCTCATACCAGAGGGAGCAAACGTGGCGATGGTGCAAGCAGGAAGCCAATCGATCGACTTTCAACAAACAAACGTACAAACGAGCAACTACGTCGACTTCGATATAAGCGTAGCGACTGACACGGACGTCGAGATCCGTTTCAAGTAACACTCGAAGCATCGTGATTTAGCCACGCCCTTAGCTTTGAATCAAAAAAAGGCCGGAGCATCCGCTCCGGCCTATTCGATGTAGACGCCAACCAAACGCCGCTACCCAATAAAGACAATCAATACCCTTTGAAATGCACCGGGTCACTCGCTTGACGAAAGCGCGTTTCATAGGTCTTCTCGCTCGCTGCGAGCTTGAGAAAAACGTCCAAGGGCTTCACCTCCACCGGCCCCTCCAAATTCTCGACGACCTCAACCAAACTGTTCACGTCGTTTGATTCGCGCACATGCACCAGCAAGAAATAGGGACGCTTGCTATTAAGGGCGATCAACTCGTTCAGATCGGCCGTAACCTCCTCGCGAGGACGCTTCGGATCGATGTAATAATCATAGGAAATCATCGGACGCGAGTCCCGCAGGTCTCTGGTGCGAGCCGGACCGTAACCATTAATGAAGCCTAGCACGTTAGGGAACGCTTCGTAGTAGGCGTCCACGGTTTCCTTAAACAGGTCCGCATTGCCCACGTTTCCATCGGCCGCAGAATTATCCATGATCTCCATCACATGCTCGTCGAGCACAGCCATCATCTCCTTCGCCTCTTCCATCAACTCATGGAAACGCTCCTTCGGTATATTATTAGGATACATGTACCCAGGGCCGGACAAGCCGCCGATAAAATAATCGTTCACTGTAGCGGACTCGTGAAAGTATTCTAAGGCCGCCGGCGAAAACTTCGTCCAGTTCATGGTAACCTGCCAAGCGAACGGTAGCTTCCCGCGCCCCGGTTTCGTCCACACACCGATTCCAATGCTATCCGACTGCACAAAGGAAATATACACCTTCTCCTCGGCGACCAGCCTCTCATCGAGGGCGACGTGATGATTATTAGTAAACTTAAATCCAGGCGTGAACTCAAATTGGCAATTATAAGAAAGATTAGGTAGGTTGTGCAGGCCTTCCATCTTCAGCCCATAGGTCGACAGTAACATTGTGGACTGCTCCTCCGTGTCTTTGCCATAGGGATGCCAACCAAAGACAATTGATCCTGGATTCAGGTCCTCCAGTAGTTGTCGATTAAGTACAAGCTCGTCCGCCTCTTCAGGATCAGCCGAAAGGTCGTGGAAAAACATGCGCTCGCGAATGCCCCAATCCGCCATCGCCGGCATCATGACCCGACCGCGATGGCCGCCCATGAGCATGATCTTATCGCGGTTGCAGCGAGCCCAATACCGATCAATCGCGTCACTGTAGATTTCTGCATCGGACTGTCCGGAATAGCGACCGCGCAAATCGTCGATCTGCTTAAGCCCGTGTTTTCGCGCCAACGAAATCAAATCTTCGCTCACCACAATCGCGTCCTCAAGACCGGCAATTGTGAAAGCGACATTCAAGGAAGCGCCGACTTCCGTATCCCAAACGACATATCCCTTCGCAGCGGATTTGAAGCGCTTGAGAGCGGCATTCGCATTCGAGATCTCGGAAAATGCTATGTCATGCTTACGCTTATAGAAGTCGTAGAGCGGCTCGGTGATTTCCCACTGGAAATCATGCGGATGGATAATGTAGAGCCTAGCCTCGTCACGATTCGCAAGGCCCTGCAAACTGACAAGCATCGCCTTCTCCGGCAATCCGCTCGCGACCTTCCAATCCAAATCAAAACGCATAACCCAAGCCTTTTTCGCAGGAGCAGCCGAAGCGCTAAACAGAAGCGCCCCAAAAGAAACGCTGCAGAGTAATAGAATTTTAAATACGCGATTCATGGAAATTAGGGGCGTGATGTATCGTCGCTAGCGAGTTTGCGGAAGCGATAGACAAGCGGGTTATTGCGGGTGGAGTGCAGTTCGATCAGGGTAAGCGTTTCGCCCCCTTCGCCGACTCGGTATTCACTATAGATTCTAATTGTCGCCGTCCCTTGAGAAACTTCGACCGGCACCTCCGCCTCCACACGAAGCGTCGACCCTTCGTCAATCCAATTGGCGCTGACAGGCGTCACGCTTTGCTTGGGCGCATAGACAGCCATGTGACGTTGATCCACCCGAAAGTAGTTCTCGATCTCCACCGGGCCTTCCGTGTCGAAAACATTAGATTCGAGAACCCTACTGGAACGCCAACGCATATCGTGAGCGATTTCGATTTTCGAGCCGTCCTGAGAAATCACGAGATCCATCGCCGTCCAACCATCAAGCGCGGAACTGCGTTCCTTATCGAGACGCCAGCGGCCAGAAAAATCCGGATTGGAAGCGAAAGCCGCTATTGGGAATAGAAAGGCCAGCACTAGGGATTTAAGAATAATCATTTTCATGGAGTAGAATTAAGAACCTTTGCCCAATCGAGCTATCAGATCTATCCAAATAGCGCTTTACTATAAAAAGATGAGAGTTCGCTCCCGAGCAATCGCTTACCCAAGCTTCGACTTAACCTCAAATAGATCACACTCTCTCCATGCGAATCATCGACATCCACGCCCATCCCATCTTCTTCGGAAGTGGAAAAAGCAGACCGGAAGTGGATCAACTCGTTCGCTACTCCCGCTCGCTTGGCATTGAAAAAATGGTCTGCCTCGGCGACGTGCTAGTTCACGGCCCATCCCCGACGGCGAAACAGCTTCGCTCCATCAATGACCAAACGCGCCAGCTCCTAACCTGGCATCCGGATTTCTTCATTGGCTTCTGCTATCTGAATCCAACCTTAGGCGAGAAACCAATTCGCTCCGAGCTGGATCGCTGCGTCGAAGCGGGATTTCGCGGCATAAAACTCGAGATCGCGAACAACGCTCGCGATCCAGTAATGAGACCGCTCATGAAAGCAGCGGAGCAGAGCAGCCTGCCAGTCCTTCAACATACTTGGGACACGCTCAACAAACCGATGCGTAAAACCCACAGCGACCCGAAAGACACTTGCCTGCTCGCAAAACGATTTCCCAGCGTAACAGTCATCATGGCCCACCTCTACGGATTCGGCATCCGCGGCATTCTCGAAGCGCAAGACCTGCCCAATCTCTACATCGACACATCCAGCTGCTTGCCCTTCGCCGGACTCCTCGAATACGCCGTCGAAAAGCTAGGTCCTGAGCGCATTCTCTACGGCTCCGACATTCCCATACGAGAACTGGGGCAATGCATCGGACGCGTCACCGGCGCCGACATCGACGAAGACGCCAAAAAGCGAATCCTGTATTCGAATTCCAATACTCTGCTCAACCTCGACTAGCGTCATGACCTTCATCGATACCAACGTCTCCTACGGTCACTGGCCTTTCGCTCGCCAGCCTAAACGAAGCGTAAAACAGCTCGAATCCCATCTACAGAAACACGGCATCCAACAAGCCCTTGTTTCCCATCTCGAAACCCTCTTCGTCCCCGACCCGAATCCCACAAACCGCGAACTCATCCACGCCTGTAAACGCTACGAGAACCTCATCCCCGTTCCCGTCATAAACCTAGCAATGCCGGACTGGCTCCGAAATCTCGAAGCCTACCGCAACCTAACAAATATAAAGGCAGTCAAGCTGTATCCAAATTTCCATAACTTTTCTCTAAACTCCACTCGGTGCCGAGAACTCACCCAGTATTTATCAGAATCCGGCATTCGCCTCATCATCAATATACGCATGGTGGACGAACGCCACCAATACCACGGACTGAAAATCAAAGGAGTATCCACTAAACAACTCCTTACCTACGCCAATCGATTCCCCGATTTCAAATTCCTCTGCACCGGACTCTTTCGCCCCGAAATCCTCGAGCTAGCAGAAAAGTGCCCGAATCTCCTCACTGACCTATCCTTCGCCGACTGGCACGACCTGATCAACGGCTTGCTCGAAACCGTCTCTCCCGACCGTCTCTTCTTCGGCTCGCATACTCCCCTCATGGTCACCAAGGCCAACACCTATAAACTGGAAGTCGCCGACATCCCTAAGGCCACGAAAAGAAAAATCGCCAGCGGAAACGCAAAGGCATTTTTCAGGCTGTAAGCCCAAGGTGGGGCGTGTTTGTCACGCGATATTCCCAATTCCGGAATCTCCACAATCACCCGGTTTACCATAAACCGCCTGCTGGATCATCGTTCGGGCTCGCATAAGGCTTACTCTAGTCTGCCTCCAAAGCCGACTATGCCTGAACTCCATTACCTCAACTCGCTCGACTACGCAATTCTGGGGGGATACATGGCCATGATCCTCGCGATCGGCTTCTACGTCGCTCGCTTCAACAAGAAGACAGCCGACTACTTCAAAGGCGGCGGACACATCCCGTGGAAACTCTCCGCAATCTCGCTTTTTATCTCTGGTTTCTCCGCCTTCATGTTCGTCGGAGCCTCTGGCATCACCTATAAAAACGGCGGTGGGGCGATACTTCTCTTTAGCTTCGCCCTACCGGCCTACCTCTTGGGCTACTTCGTTTTCGGAGTCCTTTGGCGGCGCACACGCCTCGACACTCCGCTCCAATTTCTCACGCGACGCTTCTCGCAGGAGACCACCTATTTCTATACCCTACTAGCGGTTGTGCCCAATACCCTCGTGCTCGGGATCATGGTCTACACCTTGTGCATTTTCACGTCCACAGCCCTCGGCATCAGCGAACAGGTATTCAATCTCGGCCTCTTCACCTTAAACGGATTCGAACTCTCCATCCTCGTCACTGGCGGAGTCATTGTCATCTACACCACTCTCGGCGGACTCTGGGCTGTCATGGTTACCGATGGTATTCAGTTTCTCATCGTCCTACTCGTCACGCTTATCATCACGCCTTTGTCCTACGCTTATCTTGGCGACGGCAATATTATCGACGGATTGAAGCGACTGGCCACCGAATCGCCAGAGGGTTACTTCGATATTGCCCTCGACGGAAAGCCCCTCCTCTTCTGGCCAACCTGGTTCGTGTACATAATTTTCGGATACAACGTAAATTGGCATATCGCTCAGCGCTACTACAGTGTAGCGGATGAACGCGACACTAAGAAAATGGCACTCTGGTGCGGAGGTCTTTCCTTCATTCTTCCGATGCTTTGGATTCTGCCAATCTTCGCTACGCCCATCCTTTTCCCAGATATAGCAGAGCTTTGGCCGAGTCTCTCTCAGCCGGAAGAAGCCTCCTTCGTCACACTCGCTCTCGCAGTGCTCCCGCACGGCATGCTTGGTCTTCTCACAGCCGCCATTTTCGCGGCTACCATGAGCTCGACCGATACCCTCTTCAATTGGCTCGGTGCAGTGCTCACCAAAGATGTCTACGTCCCCATAGCGAAGTCGATAACCGGCAAGCCTCCGGAAGAGAAAGTCCAGCTCTGGGTCGGAAAAGGGTCAGTAGCTCTTCTCGGAATCATATCCATCTTCATCGCCTTCAACATCAAGCGATTCGGAGGAGCCTTCGACGTCTACATGAAAGCGGAATCACTCTACAAGATTACGCTTTTCATCCCGGTCTTCTTCGGACTTCTCTACACAAAAACGCCTTGGTGGTCCGCTATCGTTTCCGTAACGGCTGGAGTGATCGGCGTTTTGATCGTTGGCATCGCCGCTTCCATTCAAACTGAAGAGTCAATTACCGCCATGAACATCCTCTTCGCTGACATCTACGTCACATGGCTTGGCTTTGATCTAACTCGCTACGAGCTCAACGCATTTGTCGGCATATTCGTCAGTGGAACCGTTTTCCTTGCCACAAGCTTCTTCAACCAACGCGAAGGCGCGTTTAAAGAACGTATCGAATCTTTCGAGACAGATCTGAAAACGCCTGCCCTCTCCCACCCCGATACGAAAATCGGCCCCGAAGGCCTCATCGCCTACCGACTCATGGGGTACCTCGCCATCGGGATCGGAGTAATCCTTTTCATCGTAACCATACCGACTCTAGATCGCAGCGGATGGCTCAACTCAGTCGCTGGACTCCTATCAGTTGTCATTGGCATTTCCGTAGTCAAAGCCGTTCGCAGCTACGAACGTCGGCACCACATACCTCCCTTAGCATCCAACCACAAATCATCATGACACGACGCGAATTACTCCGTATCGCCGGATCAAGTCTCTTGTTGGGCAGTCTCCCCTCAACCTTCAAAGGAGCCACGCTCGACACGACCTCCTCAAGCCAAAGCCGCTTGTTTTTCAACCTCGATGAAGTCGACCAAATACGAGCCAACGCTAAAACAGTCCTCCTCGCCCCAACCTATAAAGAGTGGTCGGAAATCGATCCGAACTCACTGAATACAGCCCTCAACAAATTCGACAAATCAGGCGATATCGTGCGCGATTTCGCTGCAGCCATCGAACTCCTAACCAAGCTTTCGCTCGTTCAAATCATTGACCCAAGTTCCGAGAGAAAAACCGCTCTTATCTCCGGAATCAAAAGACTGATTTCAATCGAAAAATGGGACTACTTCCTCGACGGGGACAAGCCCATCGGCATCCAGCGGGCTTCGATCGCCACCGTTCGCCTCCTCTTCGCACGGGAAGTTCTATACGGCGAGATCGCACCAGATTTAGATCGGTCCATACTAAAAGCAGTCGCCGAAAAAGGATGCCTGCCTTGTTACAGAACAGTCTACGGTATGGATCATCCGGATACAGTTATTGGCTGGAAGTTCGACGATCGCCACGCTGGTTTCTACGATATATCGATGGAACGCTGGCCCATGATCCTCGGCGACAACAATCTAAGGTCCGCTCCTTGCAGCGCTCTCGGTATCGGAGCCATCGCGCTTCAAGGGCACGACCCGAGAGCAGATGAGTGGCTTGAAACCGCCATCTCCAGCTCTAGACACGTTCTGCGAACCTTCTCTCCCGATGGCAGCTATTTCGAAGGCCTCAGCTATTCTGGATACACTCTAAGGACCGCCCTGAACTTCTTCGACGCCCACGCCCGAAACGGAGGAAAAATCGACTGGGTCAAAGAAGCCAACTTCGACGGAATGATAGATTTCATCGTTACCATGCAAGCGGGCAGAAACGCGGACGGCACGCCAGACATAGTCAATTTCAGCGACGCACGCTCAAGCGTATATCCCTGCGTACCAGCTTGGATTGGAAAACATACCGCGAATCCACTCGCTCAATACACAGCGGAGAATCTCTGCCTTCCAAAGCATTTCCTGGACTTCCTCTGGTACGAGCCGAGCAAACCGTCCGTAGCCCCACTCGTTTCACTCGAAAACGTTCGCAACGATCTCGACTGGGTACTCTGCCGCAGCGGCTGGGAAGCAAACGATGCGGTCCTCGCATTCCGTAGCGGCGGCCCATGCAACCATGAACACGCGGATAGAAATCACATCACCTATAAGGTCTTTGGCGAACGCCTCCTAACAGATCTATTTGGAGCCGCCTACGACAAGCGGTCGCCAGGATGGGCGATGAGACATACTCAAGCTCACAACTCCGTACTCGTGAACGGCCTCGGGCACCACTACCACGATGGAGCGGAAGGCACCAACGACAGCAAAGCCTACGCAGTTATAACCCAATTCGAGGATCATGGTGACACGGTCTGGTGGACCAGTGACGCAACTGCCGCCTATTTGATAGACAACGATCATATTTCGAAGGTGCTACGAACTGTGATATTCGCCAAGCCAGACGTCATTGTAGTCATAGATCAAGTACGCTTGCACTTCGGACCTCAAGCAATGAACGCACGCTTCTATCCGGACAATCGCGACGGAGAAGCTAAACTGAGCGCAAACGGAAACACATTTGAAATCAAACGTCCTTACGCAAGTTTACACGGGAACGTCACTTCTCGTGGAAGCATCTCAATTGCGAAACAGAAATTAGATGTCCCACTCGAAACGGGAGATTTTCCGTGCGTCGAAATTACGTCGCCACCCGCTTTCAACCACGAAGTTGTCACTCTCCTGAGAGCGACTCCAACGAATAAAAAAGCACGAGACATCCAAGTGACTCCTACCGACAACGGCTGGCTAGCAAGTGGGAAAAACCTACAACTGAAAATTGATACGCGGAGAATAGTCCCTGTCATCACCCTTATTTGAAAACTCAACCATGACGCACCCAATTGATATATCCGGTATGTCGCCAACCCACGCCGCTCACTACCAACGTGCCTTAAAACGCATCCCATGGGCCACGCAAACCCACGCTAAACGCTACGACAACGAAACAGTCCCGTCTCGACCGCCTTTTATAAAAAAAGCAAAGGGGTGCCGCATTTGGGATTTGGACGACAAAGAATACATCGACTTCAAAGCCTCTCTTGGCCCGGTAATACTGGGTCATCAGTATCCAGAAGTCGAAGACGCCGTTAAAAAGCAAATGGAAAACGGGGTCCTCTTTGGCATGGCAAGCCCCCTAGAGATCGAAGCAGCGGAAGCTATCCTCGAGACGCTGGGCTGGGCAGACAAGATTCGCTATATGAAAACCGGAGCCGACGTATGCGCCTGCTGCCTTCGGCTTGCTCGAAGTAAAACAGGCCGCGACCACTTCCTAACCAGCGGATACCACGGATACCATGACTGGTTCGCCCTCGAATGGCCAAATAATGGAGTTCCATCGGTCCTCGAAGGCTTCTCTCACACTATCAAATACGGAGACCTACAAGCCATTGATGAAACCTTCGACAGACACGGAAAGAACCTCGCCGCTGCAATAGTCTCCCCAGTCGAGTGGCATCACGAACCATCCAAGCCGTTTATCGAGAAACTTCGTGCCAAATGCGACGAATACGGCACTGTGCTCATATTCGACGAAATCCTCACCGGATTCCGCCTCGCAAAAGGAGGAGCTCGAGAGTTTTTCGGCGTCGAACCGGACCTCGCTGCCTACGCAAAGGGTATGGCAAACGGATATCCGCTTTCCGCATACGCAGGAAAATCTGAGTTTATGGATACGCTCGACCAAACAATCATCACCACCACATACGCCGGTGAAACCCTTTCGCTCGCAGCTTCCAAAGCAGTCATGGACGTTTTAAACCGCGAACCAGTTATTGAACACTTGTTCAGGCTGGGGCAAAAACTAAGAGACGGGTTCGACTCCCTCTTCTCCGAGCATAGCTTTCCAGCCAAGACAGTCGGGCTAGCCCCTGCCGTCACGATACGATTCGAGGGCACAGAAACCCAGCAAAGCGCTCAACGCGTCAAGCTTTTCGAACAACTCTATCGACGCGGAATTTTCGCCAATAAGGAATGGTTCATCACCTACTCACATCAAGAGGCAGATATAGACGAAACCTTGGACAAAATGCAGGAATCGATTCGATCCATCAACTAACTCCGACAACCGAATCCCTCAAAATGAAACGCTCCCAAATCAACAGGGCTTTGACCGATGCCCGATCTTGCTTCGAAATAAACGGTTGGCACCTTCCTCCCAATCCGAAATGGGACGTTTGCGACTTCGGTCGCAACCGTTTCGAAAATGAAGGGCTCGTTCTCCTCAATCTGGCGGAAGAGCCGGAATACTGCGAAAAGCTTATGTACGCTAGACGCAATCAAGTTACCCTTGCCCATACGCATCGTCTAAAAAAGGAGGACATCATTTGTCGCGCAGGCGAACTCGAAATCCAACTTTGGAAAGGAAAACCGCACGACTCAAAAGTATCGTCATTTCAACTACAGGTAAACGGCGATCTTAAGATCTTCCAGTCCGGCCAAGTCCTTACCCTAAATGCCGGTGAACGCATTACACTAATCCCAGGAATTTACCACTCCTTCTGGCCACGGTCAGAGGAATGCGTGATCGGCGAAGTTTCAACCGCTAACGACGACCTGAACGACAATCTTTTCGCGGAATCGGACATAGCCCGATTTCCATCGATAGAAGAAGACGAACCGCCACTTGCCCGCCTGATATCCGAACGCGACCAGAGCCAACCCGCCGATTAACGCTGCATCCAACAAGCGGCTTTCGTTGCAGCTGCTAGCATTCAGGACTGGAAACAGGGATATTCACAGCCAGACCTCCCCGAGATGTTTCTTTGTACTTCTTGTTCATGTCTTTGGCGGTGCTCCACATGGTCTTGATCACGTCATCGAGCCGAACCTTTGCAAAACCGGGATCGCTCTCCATAGCGATATTCGCCGCCGTTATTGCCTTTATCGCCCCCATCGAGTTTCGCTCGATACACGGAACCTGAACCAAGCCTCCAATGGGATCGCAAGTCAGCCCCAGATGATGCTCCATGGCGATTTCAGCGGCCATCAAAACTTGTTCCGGACTTCCCCCCCGACTTTCCACAAGACCGGCCGCCGCCATCGCCGAAGATACGCCGATCTCAGCCTGACACCCGCCCATAGCCGCTGAAATAGTAGCATTCAGCTTAAACAACATCCCAATTTCACCCGCCACCAGAAGAAAATCGACGATCTGCTTCTCGCTTAGACCTTCGAAACAATAGCCATACATCAACACCGCAGGAACCACTCCCGCCGCTCCGTTTGTTGGCGACGTCACCACACGCCCAAAAGATGCATTCTCCTCGCTCGTCGCGAGAGCGAAACAAGTAATCCACTTGTTGATACAGTTAAACCCCCGATCGCCCTTTTGGATACACTGCAACCACTCATCCTGCGTTTGATAAGTTTTGTTCTTTAACAAAGTCCGATTCAGATCCCTAGCCCGACGCATTACACCCAATCCTCCCGGCAAGGGACCTGATTGCTGAACACCTCTTAAAATGCAGCCAACCATCTCGCTCCAGATCTGCAGCGCCATTTCCCTTGTATCCAATTCACTTCGCCAAGCCAACTCATTATAATCCACCAGGCGCGAAACAGAACAGCCGAGTATTCGGCAATGGGACTCGATTGATGACGCCTGTTCGCATGGAAAACGGGGCGTCACAAGATCCCTCGTGATTTGCTTGTCGCTACCGACTAATACGAAGCCCCCTCCTACTGAAAAATACTCTTCAAACTGCGGCTCTCCCGATTCAAGCGTCGCCTCAAACCTCATCCCATTCGGATGCTGCGCCAGGCTTTTCCCCCGCTTCAGTACGATGTCTTTATCGTAGAAAAAGCTTATCTCGCGCTCACCCTTCAGCCTTATTTTCCCTTCCTCCTTTATCCTTTCGATATACGAAGGAATAAGCCGTGCCTCAATTTTTGTATAATCCTCTCCACTCAATCCTAGAGCTACCGCCACATTCGATCCATGACCGATCCCGGTCAGAGCAAGCGAACCAAACAATAAAACTCTCACCCTCGTTACCGAGTTCAAGAGGCCTCGCTCATCCAACAAATCCGAAAATAGCTGCGCCGCTTTCCAAGGACCCATCGTATGCGAACTCGAAGGTCCTATTCCTATCTTGATGATATCGAATACGCTAACAACTTCCATATCCAGCATCCTCAAAGCTCAAGTCCTACCTAACACAACCAACGGTCCAAGTTTTCCTTAACGAAATAATCGTCATTGAGACCTGGATACGATTTACAAATCCGATCAATTTCCTCCATCTGCCCCGGAGACAAGTCCTCCTCTGGATTCAAGGTCCAACGCCCCTCAAGCAAACCTTGTCGACGCAAGATCTCATGTATCCCTGGAATACAACCCGCGAAGCCGTTCGCCACGTCGAAGATCGCCGCGTTCGCATCAGTGAGTTGATGCGCACGGGTGAGCAGAGCACCCGAGAGGGTTTCCCCTTTCAACGCCTTGATCGACTCAAGGTCCTTGGCGGCTTGATGCGTCCAAACCGCCCACTGCCCCAACAATCCACCTCGGATTTGCATAGGCGCGGCATCCTCCGCGAAGCGGAAACGACTGGCGAGATCGACCAATATATTATCGTCGTTTCCCGTATAGAGGGCGATTTCCTTTCCTCGACCAGAGTCAAACACAGCCCTGATAACATTCAACGTTTCGTAGCGATTAAAAGGAGCCATTTTGATACCGACGAGATTTTCGATCTCGGCCGCCTTTCTCCAAAATGCATAGTCAAGTCGTACGCCCCCTACTGAAGGCTGTAAGTAAAACCCAATTACTGGAATTACCTCTGATACCACTCGCAAATGATCCACTAGCTTATCATTAGATTCGCCCTTCATGGCAGCCAAACTCACCAATCCCATGTGATAGCCAAGGCCAGCGGCTAACTCAGCCTCAGCCACCGCTTGAGCCGTTCGCCCCGCGATTCCCCCTACTTTGACAAACAGCTTCGTATCGCCTTCGCCGTAAGCATTCATCGCTTCGGCAGCTAGTTCCAACACAGGCTGGTACAAATCAAATTGCGGCTCTCTGATTTCAAACTGCGTCGTATGCACACCGACTGCAATGCCTCCAGCTCCTGACTCGCAATAATAGCGTGTCAAAGCAACTTGCCTTCGCTCATCAAGCTTGCGTGAGCAGTTTAGGGCCAAGGGATGTGCGGGGATCGCAACCCCCTCCATCAACCGATCGTAAACGGCACGCTGAAGTGTCATGCTAGAACTCATGTATTCAAATTGTCAGAATTTACCATCGCGGCTTTCGAAGCCCGTCGGCTTTCCGTAAGTTTTTCCTCCATCGCCCAACCAAGCAGCGGTCCAGTCAATCATCGTATCGACATCGACCGCAGGTTCGCCAAAAAGACGATGCGACCTACCGGCATTGTTCAGCCAAGCCGTCTCGTTCTCCTCTCCCTCGAAACGCACTTCACAGCTAAATCTCCGACCGAACTCCTTCGCGATTTCTCGCACGCTCAATATCTCAGGTCCAGTGATATTCAAGGGAACCGCTGGCGATTGAGCCAAAACCAAGGCCTGCACGATTTGGGAGAGGGCATCGTTTTGCCAAATCACATTCACGAAACCGGTCGACACATCAACCACCTCACCCGCCAAAACCTTGCTGCCGATATCCACCAGCACACCATAGCGAAACTCCACCGAGTAGTTGAGACGGATCAATACGACCGGAGTCTCGTACCGCGACGAGGCCTCCTGAAAACGACGTTCGCGCTCCAAGCAGGAGTTAGCGTATTCGCCGATTGGATTCGTAGGAGACCCTTCGTGCGAGCCCCCGCAAGCAGGAGTGACAAATGAATACACGCACCCCGTGGAGAAGGCCACGATGAGGGCGTTTCGGTAACGAGCAGCAAGACGTTCGGCGAGTACTACGTTGGTTTCACGCAAGACATCCGGGGTTTCCGACGTACCGAATTTCGCACCCACCAAATAGAAAACTGTGTTCGCTTCAGGCAGCCCTTGCACAAACGCCTCATCTCTGAGATCCCCCGAAACGGTTTTGACTCCCCGATCTTCGTATTCACTTTTCGACTTCAAGTTCCCAAAGCGTGAAACCGCGAATACCCGATTCGATTGCTCGAGCTCGTCAAGCGCTGTTCGCAGCATCAAGCAAAGGTGCAGTCCCATCTTCCCACCAGCGCCCAAAACCACGATGTCGCCCTCGAGGTTTCTCAGAGTATCGCATACCGCCTCGCTCGGTCGCGAGAGAAACCAGTCGATCTCGGAACGGGAAACAGGCAACTGATGTTTTGCTTCGGAACGCGCCATACCTCTTCATTTTCGGATTTAGATTCCTTCCCTCGCAACAGTCCCTGCGGTTTACCGAAAAACAGTCCAACCTACAAACTAGCCGTGAATCCAACGCCGCAAGGTCTCCGCATCCCGATAGAAATTTTCGACCGAATGATCCCTCACGTGCTCGATGCTGATCCAACGATCGGTACCATCTGAACGCAGGACCTCCAAAAACTCTCCCCAATCCGCCTCGCCCTCTTCCAAAAGCAAGGAGTGCGGCCATCCGGCCTTCGAAAAATGGTTGCAATGCACATTTCCAATCTTGTCCAAGAGGCGCTTCAAACCCTCCAGACGATAGGCTTGCTCGACGCACAAGTAAGGCTGCCAAAAAGTGAAAAGGTTCGGATGACCGACCGCTTCCAGCAGCTTCGCCGTCGCCTCGTTCGAATCGGTCAAAGTGCTATCGTGAAACTCGAAGCCCACTTTAATTCCACGGTGCATCGCTTGATCGGATACATACAAACACCGCTCCACGATCGCTTGTCGCATCGCGTCAGAAGTGGCCTCGGATCCCAAGCGGCCCGCCCAGACGCGAATCCACGGGGCCCCGAGTTCGTTGGCTGTATCGAGGACCGCGTTCCAGGACGGCTCGCTCTCCCTACTATGCGACAAGCAATCGTCAAAGCGGTAATAGGAACCGTAGGCAGACACCTCCAATCCAGCATCCTCAGTTAGGCGGCGAACTTCACGGGCCCGCGAAAGGTTGCCATGCGGTACGTGAACATCGCCGCCCCATTCGATCCCCTCGAGCTTTGCCTCACTCACGAGCTTCACTATATCCTCAGCACTCCTATCCCTAAACGTAATCGAAACGAAACCTGTCTTCATCATTGCACAACAATAGCTAGGGAACGCAGCAGCAAGCGGCCAGAAACCTTACGATAAACCAGAGGCAGCAACGACACCCTCCAAACGCCATTCCATAGTTCCCGAAGCCGTCACATGACTATCCCAAATACAAACGACAAAACTGCAAACTCGCCCCGCCTTGTATCCTTCCTGAACGCGGGCACCTTACGCGATCTCCCAAAGAACAGCGCCCTGCAAGGAGTGTCTCTGGATGGACGGTACCAAGCAATCCAGGCAGCAGGCTTCACTGGTGTGCAAGACGGGGACGCCGAGGCCTGCCAACAATTGGGACTCAATCGAGCCGGCAGCGGCCGCATAAACGTGCCCTCAGAAGTCGAGCCTCTCGTCGAGTCTCATTTATCACAAGGGTTCGTTGCGTCTACCCTGCACGTCGGCTGGGGTACTGAAGACGATTCCGAGGTCGACAAACTCCTCAACCAAATCAACCGCATCTCTAGGAACTACCGTTACCCACTCTACATCGAGACCCACCGAGCCACTATCACACAAGACAGCTGGAGAACTGTCCAGATGACGAAACGTTTTCCTGACATTCGCTTCAATGGAGACTTCTCCCATTGGTACACAGGACACGAAATGGTCTACGGCGACTGGAACGCAAAGCTCGAATTCATCAAGCCAGTGCTCGATCGCGTTCGCTTCCTGCACGGACGAATTGCCACGCCAGGAGCGATACAGGCTCCTTTATCACCGAATCCGCAATCCGAATACATTGCCCATTTCAGACAAATCTGGCAATGTTGCTTCACAGGTTTTCTCGCAAGCGCCACAACAGGAGACTATCTAATCTTCGCCCCCGAGCTTTTACCGCCTTCAATCTACTACGCGCAAACCCACCTAGAACCGTCCGGTGCTCCCCAAGAAAGTTCGGATCGCTGGCAAGACGCACTCTTTCTCAAACAGATCGCCGAAGAGGAGTTCGCAAACGCACGAGCTAACCGCACCCACTAGTCGATTCAGGCAGAGCCATGCTCACGACCTTTGCATATCGCCCGAAATCATATTCCAGCTCACCAGTAAGGACAACTGACCCGAATTCGAGTATACTATTTCGCAACTAACCGAGCAACTGCGTAACGATACAGAGTCATGGCCTGAAGGACGGATGTTATAATTTGTGGTGCGTAGGAGTAAAATCTGACTTTCGAATGAACTTGAAAATCAAGAGCCTGAAACAATCTGCGTAAACCGTTGGCAAATCGACGCCAAAAAGTATCAACTAAGTCTAACCGTCCGCACTTGCTTCCTACTATAGATCTACAGTTTCATTCGTTGAATAAAAATGACCTAGAATCTCTAAGCTGTTTTCAAAATAGATCTTGCACAGTGACGGCAAGGAGCTGGCCCCAAAACAACAAAAAACACTATAAGATCGCTGTTCCCTAGGCTTAAAAGACGACCCCAGAAAAAGACCAATCAACGTCAAAGCGAGATCCGCGAACACTACGTCAGAAAAACTGTAAGCGAACCTAAATAAGACCCCCGAATTCGGTCCCGCCCATCAAGGTCAACGACGATTTCTAGCGGGCTAGCTTTTTTACACCTGCCGACACCTACTCTAATTCTAAATTGTTGCCTATCAACAACCTGTTCGAATCTCGGATCTCCCACCATTTAAGTCACTCACTGATAGTAACTTAAATACCATAAAACGGCAATCCTGTTTTCATTCGAAACAACGAAAACAACACCGATCAACACCTCTTTTTTTCGATGTCCGGATCTTTTAGATCCTAACTCGCTCGAAGAAGCAAAAGTACTCAAGACCGGATAATAAACAAGAGCTCTACACAACCAGGTTGTGTACTTTGAAGTTTACAAAACGTTGGCTATCGCAACTAATGGCCGACACTTTGCAAACAACCCCAAAAAAAACAGAACAACTCGCAGAAGAGTTCAAAACCACCTCGACCCTCACAAGCTCGGAGCTACAGGAACTTGGCTACTCGCGGACCGTCATAAGCAAAGCCATCCAGCTCGGACACATCGAGCGACTATCTAGAGGACTCTACACCTCTAGGCACGCGCCCATTTCAGAGCACACCTCACTCGTCCAAGTCGCCAAACAAACTCCGAATGCTCGTATTTGCCTCCTCTCAGCTCTAAAATTCCACGAACTCACATCCCAAAATCCACACGAAGTTTGGATCGCAATAGACCGAAAAGCCAGAAAACCCTCCTACAAGAGCCCCCCCACTCAAGTGGTTCGCTTTTCCGGTCAAGCCTACGAGACAGGCATCGAAATTCATTCCATCGAGGGAACTGAAGTAGCCATCTACTCAGTCTCAAAGACCGTGGTCGATCTCTTCCGTTATCGAAACACTATCGGCATCGACGTAGCAATAGAAGCTCTCAAGGAAGGCTGGAAAGAGCGGCGCTTTACAATCGCCGAGATAAACAAGATCGCCAAAAGCTGCAATGCGGCAACCACTCTCTCGCCCTACCTAGAAACCGTACTCGGATGACCAAAAGCAATCTTGCAGCCTCCGTTCGCCAACGCCTCCTAAACAAGTCTAAAGAGAATAGGGAGGCCTTCGATTTCGTCCTGTCTCGCTACGCAATTGAGCGATTCCTCTATCGCCTAAGCCTCAGCCAGCACTCGAACACCTTCGTACTGAAAGGAGCCATTCTATTCTATTTCTGGAACCATGAAATGCACCGCCCGACCCGCGATATCGACTTTCTCGGTTCTGGCACAGCAGACTGCGAAATACTCGAACGAATCATAACGGAGATAGTAACCACGCCCGCATGCGAAGACGGACTTACCTTCAACACCTCCACCATCAAGGCGGCGCCAATACGCGAAGAAGCGTTTTATGACGGCATCAGAGCAAAACTGATCGCAAAGCTCGGTACCGTTAGAATCCCGATGCAAATCGATATAGGATTCGGCGACGCCGTTACACCCGCTCCGGAAACGAAACACATTCAAAGTCTGATCACCGAGCTACCCGGACCGGAAGTCAACGCCTACCCGATGTATTCAGTAATAGCGGAAAAGCTCGAAGCCATGGTCGTGCTTGGAGAGCAAAACAGCCGCATGAAGGATTTCTTCGATATCCATTTTCTCCTTACGAAAGAAGAACTCAACGCCAACTCCATACGAGAAGCCGTAGTCGCTACCTTCAAACGCAGACGAACCGACTTGCCGCTAACCACTCCGCCTTCGCTCTTAGTCGAATTCGCCGTTCTCAAACAAATGCAATGGAAAGCGTTTTTAAGAAGAAACAATCTCGAATCAACCAACGAAGACTTCTCAAAGATACTTGAGGAAATCAGAGAACATTTGCCGATAAACTGGATTTCTTTGGGCAAGGAGAGCTAATTTCCGAATGCCAGCCTTGGACACCACTAATACTGGCTTTTCTCACTCATTAACCCAAAAGGTTGAATGACACCTACTGACACCTGTTGTGATTTTAAGCCGCTGATAATCAACACCTCACCCTAATCTCGGATCTCCCACCATTTTTACCGAAGCAATAAAAGCCTTCGGTTTTTTTTTGTGCCCAAACACCAAAAACGACTCCAGAGATTCGAAGCGAGGACTCGCCGAGATTGACGAAGCGTAGCGAAGATGAGCAATGCATAGCATTGGGACTGGGTCCTGACGAACAAAGCGTGCAACCAACCTAGGATCTCCAATCATTTATTCGCGAAACGAATAAATGCCACGCCGTATCGAAGAGAAGCCGGGCAAAATCCGTTCCCACGGCAAGTGTAACCCACAAACCGCAGCTTAGCCGCTATCCCTGCTCGGTGGAACCTCGAGAACCATGCGACGATACGAAGTAAGTTTTGGATTCCCGTCATCGCTGACTTCCAAAATAACGTGGATAGATTTCCCAGCAGACTCCTTCGGGATCTCAAGAGTCGCTATCGAAGAGGTACTTTGACGAAACGCCATATCTCCTTTGAACGAACTAGGCTCTTTGTAGACCTGCCACAAAAAACTCAGTTGGTCCCCGTCCGGATCGCTTGAACCGATGGCGCTGAGCTCGATTTCAGAACCTGCGACAACAGAGGCCTCCAATATTTGACGCGTTGTATCGCCGCTTAGGACTGCTACCGGGAAGTGATTCGCGTCCGCGTAGTCTGGCGTAACACTCCAATCCATACGGGCTTCAAGGTGATTGAAGATAGACTGTTGCCAGCGTTTGATCGACTCAATGCCTTCTTCGGTGTCGCTGATCATTTCGTATGGATCGTAAATCGTTTCGTCCACCCCGCTCCGGATCACTATATCCATAGTACGGATACCAGGCTTCTTGTCCCAAGAGAAGCGACCACCCCACCCCCCTTGATCGATCTCGTTCGGATCGTTCAAACCTCGAGAAACCAAATGCATAAACGCGGGCGAATCTCCTTCTGTCGCCCAGCGGCGGTCCCGGTACTTCGGGCCCAAGGGGCCGTGACTCTGCACGTGCTCCGCCACCCATTCGTCGCTAGGAGCCCAGCCATAAATGGATTTTGTGCGGATATAGATCAGCTCAGGAAAGGTCTTCGCCATCCACGCTCCTGTGTCGCATTGACCTAGGATGTCGTAGATGCGGATCTTGTGGATGAATCGCGCGAATTCCTCGGGCGAACGCGTGTGGTGAACCTTCCAGATCGCTTGGGCAATCGTATTGGTTCCACCCCAAGCGTTGATCCAAACCGGTCGAGGATCGTCCTTGTCCACCACTGAAATGATCAGCTCCGAACCCTCGGAATCCATACCTTCCCCTACCCCCTTGAGCAAGGCCTCTTTTTGTCCGGTTGCGAGAATTGACCGCAAGGTGTCCGCGCTTGGATACCCATCGGCGTGCGTCCTCAGATTCGGAAGGCACTCCTCGTAGGCCTCAACGATGGAAAGCGAAAGGTCCTTCGGACGAAAGTAGTCATCCAACCAAGCGTATCCGATTATAAAGCCTTCAAGCTCGAACTCGTTCGCCGCCACCAGCAGATGCACCATCGACTGCTCGTCGTCTGGATCCTCTCCACCGATATCGGTGGTCACAACCAAACGCTGCTTCTTCGCTTGTAGGTGCACATCTAATAGTTCTGTACCTGAAGTGTCGATACGCATTCCTTTTTTCCAATAGCGAGATTCGCTGAATTCGATGCTCCCTACCTCGTCTGATATCGGAAGAACGAAGTTGCCGGCCGCGTCGGTACGCGTCAGTCGATCCGAATCCGACCAACTCACTTCGACCCCAGCAACCGGCAGAAGCGTCGCGCTGTCGCGAACCATGCCACGAACCTCTCCAGCACGGATGCTCGAAAAAGGTGCCGCCAAGCGGTCCTCGATGAAACGGCTGATCTCTTTGTGCCCTGCCTTGTCATGAAATCCAAATACCGCTACCGAGTCTGTTCCCGTAAGAGAGCGATTATCGTTAGGCCAAGCGCCAACCCGACCGTAGCTGACCACGACCATGTTCTCCTTTTGCACGTATGACTCGCCGCCGATGCCCTCCTGCAAGTTCTTCGCCCCTATGTAAAAAATCTGATCGTCCCTGGGGTCCGTATCCAGAAAATAGATAAACGGCGAAAAGCATTCCGTAAGGCTGCACAATTGTCCGTTTTCAGTACCGTCCTTGAAGTACCATTTGTCTACGTCCGGGCCTTCCATCTCTCCCCCGATGGGTCCTTCGAACAGGAAGGCATAGGTATCGTCCGCCCTTATTACCTCGATCGCGATATGGCTCGGAAAGAAATGATATTCGAGCTCATAGGTTTCGTTGGCGGATCTCATCCGCAAATGCGCCCCCTGCAGCACGCCCTGGACATCGAACGCGAGGTCCTCCCCATTGGCGTCAACCCAACGTGTCGAAGAACCGCTCGACCGCTGAGGATGGTCGAAGTTGCCGTTTCCAAAGTTCGGCCAACCACGATACTCGTGCTTGCCCGTTCCGCGCGGCGAAAGGTTATAGCCCTTATCCGCATCGTTTCCGATCCAGTCGTTGCCCACATGATCGAAGGCGCTACTAAAACCGGTCTTGCCATCCGTCTCGCCCGTTTCGAAGTACCAGGTCCCATTCCCGGCCGCGACCTTCCAACACCAATTGTCGAAATGCATGACGCGAGTTACAACAACCTCATCGGGGAAAGGCGAATACGGCGAACCAGAAACAGGTTCTTCCGCGTGAGAAGGGAATGTTATTTGAGCAAACGCGAGACAGACAATGGCTCGAATCGCACCAAGTATCATAGTCAATTTTCTATTCATGCTACAAGTATCGGCTATTCGGTTACATCTACGATCACGCGTTGATAGCGAGTGAGCGCTGGTGAGCCTTTATCGGTTACGGCGACAATGATATGCAGGTCGCCGGTTCGAAGAACGCGTTGGGTGGGAACTTCGAGCAACGCTTCGGCCTGGTCTCGATTGCGGATCACAACTGGGTCCGCCGTTCTGGCGCTCGATGCGGTGAAAGCGCCTGCTTCCAAGTATGCGAACCAATGATACGTAAGTTCGTCACCATCCGGATCGCTGCTACCTGCTGCGCTCAGCTTAACCTCATCTCCAACCTTCGCCACAAGCCGATTCGGATGAGCCAGCTTCACGACTGGAGGGTGGTTCGCCTCTTCGTAGGACTTAATGGTCCAATCCATACGAGCGACAAAATCGTTTTGGTAGGCCTCGCGCCAACGCCAGATGGTCGCGTGGTTGCTCGTATGCCAGTTTCCATCGTATCCTAGCACCTCGTCCCGCGCATCGCTCCAAAACGGACGTGTTTCCGGCTGAATGAACTGTTTCTCCCAACGGGGTGTATAAAGTTCGTAGCGACCGCCCCAACTGCCCCAATTCGGTCGATCCGGATTACTGAGCCCGTTGTCGATCAAAATCATGAAGCTCGGTGAATCACCCTCCATTAAGTAGTCCATATGCGGATACTCGGCTCCGAGCGGCCCCTTGCTTCGAATATGCTCATCCAGCCAGGGATTGTCGACGATCTCAAAATTTGCCCCTGTGAATCGCGCATGAAACTTATCACCGCTGATTCCGCTCCAAGTCGCAAAGTGGTACGCCCCGCCCGCATGCATGCCAGGACTCGCGATGTAGAAAAGATTGGGAAAGGTCTCGCGTAGCCACGGACCGCTATTGTCCTGATCCGATATCGTGTAGACGTGCAGTTTCGCGACAAAGGCCTCGAGCTCCCAATCGGTACGGTTCTGCTTCACCTTCCAAAGCGCTTGCGCCAATACGTTCGGCCCTCCCCAGACCGTCACCCAAACCGGACGCGGATCGTCTCGGTCAACCACTTCGATCAACAGCTCCGAGCCCGACGAATCCATCCCCTCGCCCACCGCGTTCATGCCGTAGTCAGGCCGCCCTTCGCGGACGAGCGACAGGAGATGCTCCGCAGTCGGATAGCCCGTTTCGTGCTTCTCCAAATTGTCCCGCACCTTTCCATACGCTTCGAGAATCTCCCGTAGGCGCCAGGCCGCTGTCTCGTCCTGCTGATGTATTGAAGTCGTGGCGACAAGTCCCTCTACATCCCACTGGTTCGAATACGTGAGAAAACGAACCAATGACATCGCATCGTCAGGCTCGTTTTCGATATCGGTCAACACGAACACGCGAGGTTTTTGGTCAGCCTGTATCGAACAGATAGGAACTAGGAAGGCGAAAAGAAGTAGCGTTAAGATTTTCATGAGAGCAATGGGATTGAGGTCGTTTAGGTTGAAATTGTTTAAACTAAGCGAACGGATCTACCTACCGTTGAATTCGGTCCTTCCACTCAGGGTATTCGTGTTCGATTAACTTCACCGGCCAATCGCCGTGATAGCCGTAGCCACTGCGACGTTCATAGCCGATCTCCGAAAAGTCGTAGCGAAAGACAGAATCACGATCCAGATAGAGAGGTCGATTGGTCTCCAATTCATAGAAGCGCGCCCAAAGACCCACGCCTTGCGGATCCTCGACCAACCATCTCTCTGTTCGTCCATCGCCACGGCGAACCGACTCAAGGCGGACGCCTTTCATCTCGACTGCCTTTAGCCAAGCAACCGCACCTTCGATCGCCTCTACGACTTCCGCCGACGGATCTTCGAGTGACATCAAATACCGAACAACGCCAACCGACTCCTCGCCTGAAAGCGAAGGCGGCTCATACGCCCGAGCCCAAGCCGGTTCTAAAGTCTTCTCGTGATGCTGAGCACACCAGCCGGTAAGCTTACCATTTTGTCTGATTTGGGATTTCGAAATACATTCAAGCCCAAGCTCCAAGGCTACACGGGCCCGTTCCCTTCGCGACTCGTTAACAAAGCCGTAGGTATCATCTCCAGAAACAACGTCCTTAAGCAGCTCCATCACGCGCATCATGGCACCATCGTTATATGTGATTCGCGAATAGTACTTGTCGCCACGAAGCGGCCAAAACTGCGGCCACCCTCCTGTCTTATATTGAGCTGCAAACAAATAGTCCAAACCGCGATTGAAAGATTCGATGTATGCCCCTTCTCCCGTTGCATCTGCCACCTTCGCAATAAACTCCATCGGCACAGTTGTCGCATCGTTATCCAAGCTATTCGCCCGGCCGCTACCCGGTTGAGGAATATCGCCGATAGTGAGCGGAGGACGAGCAAGGTCAGTGCTCTTGGGCCAACCGCCTTGGGGCGATTGATACTGTATCACCGAATCAGCGATCGCTCGAGCCTCGTCTGAAGCAAACCAGCTATCATCGTTTTTCAGTAGATTCTTACTCCACAGTCTCCGGCCCTTCACCCCCGGGGTAAACGGCTTCTCGAGGTACGCCTCGATCAAAGCTGTCATTTCATTATGGTTACGAAATGCAGGAGCGAAACCGATCACGCATACGTGCTCGTTACCGCTCATACCAAAGGTCTTGTATCCACGATCTCGGCCCGTACGCCCAAAGCTGTACAGATCCATATTGTGCATCCCGTTCGGGCGAATTTGGCGATGGTTCTCGTTGGGTGCATCGTCTTCTGGTGTCTTCGCTAGAAACAAGAAGTTCGCCGCCTTGGGGTCACCGAGGTAGAACCACTCAGGCGCTATATCCAAAAACTCTCCGCTTGGGATGCGCTTCTTCCCATCGGCGGTAACGAAGTAGTCCGCTTCATCCGCCTGCCCACCAACAACGGTCTCAAGCAGGAAGCAATAATCCCCCTCGGACTTGAGAACCTTTACCGCGATTCTGTCCGCAAGAAAGTGATACTGAAACGTGAATGTTTCGTTACTCGATTCAAGAATAACGACATCGCCCTCCGTCACGCCGTCAACGATCCTAGTGGTAGATCCACTATCGCGGCCTGCGTGTCCAAAGTTCTCTACACTGTTGGGGAAGCCTCGAAAATCTCCATTGGGCCCGGGAGGCATATAAGAAGCGATCCAATCGTTTCCTTCGCTATCGATAAGACTCTTGATTCCGGAAACCCCATTGTCCTTTTCAAAATAGGCCGTCGCGTTCGCCATTTCGATCTTGTAGCAGCCAACGCCACCCCACTCGACCTCGCTCAGCTTGACGCGAGCATTGGACTCAGGCACGGGGGTCAACTTCAAGTGGTCGAGATTGGCCAAGCCCTCAGGTCTAGTCGCTTCGAAGCGAATCACATTCTCTCCAGCTACCAAAATAACAGACTGATACATCTCCCTGTAGGTCCAATGGGTCCAATGTTCGGTGGGAGTAAACTTAAGTGAGGAATCGACAACTTCTCCATTTACCGAAACCTCGGCTGGACGCGTATCCGGTTTACCATGCACGTATCGAGCATGGAGCCTGTACTCACCCGCATCCGCGACATTGAATCTCACCTCTACATGACTGCCCACATGGTTATCCGTATCCACATAACCCTCACCTGTGAATCCGGCATGTGGACCATCGTGTTCTGCGATGAAGTTCCAACAGCTGTGATGGTCGATCTTCCCTTCGTGCAGGCCGTCCTCGGCTTCCATTACCTGAATACGCGGCAATTCCCCTTCCCCGACTTCGCGCAATTCAGCCACCTTGATATAGTCTGTATTGCCAAGCCCCCCTTCGTTCAGCGCCACCAAGCGTATCAGATTTCTCCCCTGCTCCAGATCGACCACGACCGAATCCCGATTAAACGCGGGCAAGGCCTTGTTCTGTGGCAATTCCAACACAGGCCCCTCTTTTCCGTTTATCCAGAGCTGCCCCGGTCGTGGATCTGGCTTTATATGGGTGTACCGAACCGTAACCTTATGCGGTCCCGCCCACAATGCGTCGTAGGCGACTTCAATAAAACTCCCGACCTCGTTGGGGGTATCGACAACTCCACTACCGGAGAAAGTAGAATGCGGCTCGTCCGTCAGCATAACGTTGTGCCAACAGCTATGCTTATCCACCCAGCCAGTAAACTCACCGGACTCGGCTTCAACTATAATCGTTTCAGCTGCAAACGAGTCGACGAGCATGGCACAGGGCAATGCTATTGCTGCAATCAGTTTTTCTCTGAGATGGGATGGCATGTCTTTGGTGGGGTATAACTTCAACACTAATTCGTGTAAGCGTTTCGACACCGTTCAAGGCGTGTTGCGAAATCGAGCATGAAGGCTCCTCGCCACTGGTTTACCGTTTTGGTTCCGTGGTGCTGCCCATCCGCGACTGCGGGCGACGGATCATCTGTCCACCAATTCGGCCAACGCTCATCGGGAGCGAGCGCCACCGCAGGAGAAGGCAAAACCGCAGTAATCTGCCCTTCCCTGCCGTCTAGCGAAGGATCGTTGCCAACGATTTCGTAAGAGAAGGTTTTAGGAGTCTTAGGGCAAAAACGAAAACGCACCGTGCCATCTCCAGGCACATGTCCGACCAGCATCTGATTCTCGACCTTCATATGCAGCGCCGGCGTCTTCGGAACATCCGGACCGAGTGGCAGCTCCAGCTCCATGATCGCGCAAAACTCGATCTCGTCAGCCGCCGTCGTCACGCGCTCGAAACGTGTATACGGTCGCGTCCAGGCGCGAACGAAACGGCCGCCCCAGCCACCTTGATACGGCTTGTCCGGATCGCCCCGCAAGAGCCACGCCACCGTGGGCGTGTCGCCCATCTTTACTTCCTTGCGTACTTGGTCGTGGAAGGAAATGCCGCCAGCGAAAAAGTCTCCCAAAGCCCCATGCCCAGCCGCATTCGCTTCCGCAAACTGGTGGGTGCTCAAATCACCCTTCTGTTCGCCACCGACAAACCAGCCACGATAAGTGGAGTTCGACTCGATCATGAAAAGCTCCGGGTGTTCGCGCGCAATGTAGTGATAAGCGTCAGGGCTCCACTTCTTGTTCGGGCCACCTATGTAGTGGACTTTCAACTTCGGCAATATTTCGGGTGCGTCGTGTAGGGCTTGGGCCACATCTTCCAATCCACCCCAGACCAGAATATGGAGCGGACGTGAATCCTCTCGTCGTGCGCATGCGACGATCCAGTCCGACCCTTCTGTCGAATCACGATACCCAACATAAGGAGCCACATCCGTTTCGCCTTGCTTGGTGATCACTCGCAGCTCGTCCGCGGTCGGATAGCGCTCCGACCAAGTTCGCAGATTTGGATAATCCGCCTCGTAGTGGTCGATCACTGACAGAATGTCCGCCTTTCTTCCTGGACCATAGGGCGATGAAATGAGTCCCTCGATCTCCAGCTCGTCCGCATAAAGTAGGAGATGCACCATTGACTGAAAGTCGTCAAAATCCGTGCCCCCGATATCAGTGGATACAATGACACGGTGGCGCATTTCTTTCATAGTTGTAGCAATCCTCGCGTCCCCTAAAACAGGATACACAAGAACCAGACCCAAAGCAGCAACGAGAGAATATACCACTCCAACTGACTTCCGTTTCGACATCAAAACGAACCTACGGTTGCACCGTCACGACCACTCTCGCGTATCGGGAAAGCGCAGGCGTCCCTTTGTCGCTTAACTTCAAAATAATATGCATCGTCTCTTCCTTCTCGACCTTCGGCGCCGTGTAGTTCACGCGATCGAAGTTCTCTGCTCCATTGTGGGGCACAAAGGTCTTGTACGTTCCCGCTTCCGGGTAGTGAAACCAGAGGAAGCTAATACTGTCACCGTCAGGATCGCTGCTACCGTAAGCGTCCAGCGAGAACCCTTGGCCTGACTTGACCGTAATCTCGTTCGGGTGATTCAGATGCACGACCGGTGGATGATTCGCCTCCTCGTAACTCATCGTACTCCAGTCCATGCGAGCCGCAAAGTCGTTCTGAAAATCCTCGCGCCAGCGCCAGAGAGTGACTGCGTTTCCACTGTAACTCTCTTCGCTCTTTTCTACAGCACGCTTGAATTCACTTTTCCGATACGGGGTGTATATGTCGGATGTATCCGTCCAAATAGGACGCGTTTCGGGTTCCGGAACGACAACCGAACCTCCATCTACAAAATCGTTCACGTCGGGAATGCTCAACTCGTAGCGACCACCCCAACTGCCCCAGTTGGGTTTCTCCAAATTATTCAATCCGTTCGGAATCAACCCAAGGAAGGCCGGCGTGTCGCCTTCGAAGCCCCAAGAAGTGTCCGGATAACGAGCACCGAGCGGACCGTGTCCTTGTTGGATGTTTTCCTCTAGCCACGGGTTGCTAACGTATGAGTTGTCGGCGCCTTCGTGATTGTTGTTGATCGCGATCCACGTCGATTTTCCATAGTCGTCAGTGGGCGTGACAATGTAGAACAGGTTAGGAAACTCTTTGCGCATCCACATGGCGCTGTCGTCTTGATCCGAAATCGTATAGACGCGCAGCTTGGAGATGAGTTTGTCGGCCTCCTTCTTCGATCTCGTCTTGTCGATCTTGTAGAGAGCCTGAGCGAGCACGTTCGGCCCACCCCATACGGAAATCCAAAGCGGACGCTCATCGTCGCGCTCTAACACTTCGATGATCCAGTCCGAACCTTCCGTATCCATTCCTTCACCAACACCTTCCATGCCGTACTTCGGAATTCCCTCCTTTACCGTCTTACGGAGTGCTTTCGCAGTCGGGTAGCCATCCTCATGTTTCAACAAATTCGGCTGAACCTTTTCGTAGGCGGATAGAATGCCTTCGATAAAGTCCGGTCGAATTCGATCTTGATGCCAGCACGAGGTCGTCGCCACGATGCCTTCGATATCGATTTGATTCGCGTACAAGAGCAAGCGAACCAGCGATTGCTCGTCGTCAGGATCGGCCCCCATGTCGGTGAGCACGATCATGCGGTGTCGCGCTTCCTGGTCGCCAAACACCACGGTCGAAAGGAAAAGGAACGGAATAATCAGAAGGATTTTCATGGTACTTTGTAAGGTTGATGTTGAATAGTTGGACTTGTTGAGGCGGCTCACTCCTCTCGCTCGCTAGAGTTCATTTTGTCGATCGCTACCGCGAGCAGAATGACGCCACCCTTGATCACCTGCTGCCAAAACGGCGATACGTTCATCAGGAAAAGCCCATTGTTCAGCACCCCGATGATCAAGCACCCGAGCACCGTGCCCATCACGGTTCCACGCCCACCAGAAAGCGATGTTCCGCCAATCACCACCGCCGCAATCGAATCGAGTTCGTAGCCGAGTCCCGCGTTGGGTTGGGCAGAGTCGAGGCGAGAGGTTACGATCAAACCAGCCACGCCCGCTAAACCGCCAGCAAGGGTATAGACGGCAATCTTGATTCGATTTACGCGAAGCCCGGTCAAGCGAGCAGCCCGCTCATTGCCTCCGACCGCGTAAAGATACCGCCCAAAACGCGCCTTCTTCGTCACCCCCACAAACACCGCCGCCAGCACGAGCATGATCCACACCGGCATCGGCACTCCGAGAAAAGCTCCCGTTCCCAACTTCCCAAAAGTCTCGCCCAGTCCGGTGACCGGAAACCCACCCGTCCACAGCATCGTCAACCCACGAGCGATCGAGAGCATGCCAAGCGTAGCCACAAAGGGCGGTATTCGGAAACGCGTGATCACGAAGCCGTTGATCCAACCAGCCGCTCCGCCCACTAAAACCGCTGCCAAAATCGCTCCCGTCGTTGTAAACACCAACGCGACCCCCAAGGGCGGCAAAACCAAACCATTCTTCAAAAGTCCCGCTGCCACCGCGCCTGCCAAGCCGAGAATAGCCCCAACCGACAAGTCGATCCCACCGCTGACGATCACCAGCGTCATGCCGATCGAAAGACAAAGGTTCACCGAAATCTGGCGAAGAATATTGAAGCCGTTTTCCGGCGTCAGGAATTGCTCCGACAAAAAGCTCAGGGCAATGACCATCAGGCCCAGCGCCAATAGCGATCGGAATCGATTCAAGTTTTCAGATAAAGTAGCTGAGTTCATCAGGATTCTAAAACTGCCGCCTCGTCTGGCAAAGCAGCATGCAATACACGTTCAGGAGTGGCCTCTACCCTCGTAAATTCCGCCGTCTTGCGACCTTCACACATCACCACAACGCGATCAGATAGGGCCAACACTTCCGGTAGTTCCGAAGACACTACAATCAATCCGAGGCCCGCCTTCGCAAGCTCATCGATAAAGCTGTAAATTTCGCGCTTGGCGTTCACGTCGATCCCGCGGGTCGGTTCGTCGAGCAAGAGGATGCGCGGCTCCGTCGCCAGCCACTTGGCCAAAATTACCTTCTGCTGGTTCCCTCCGCTCAGATTAACGATCGCCTGATGCAAGGAAGGAGTCTTCACCTGAAAACGATCCATGTAAGGGCGAATGAAATCCGCTTCGCGCGACTCGTCCACCAAGCCGCCTCGGATCGCCTTGTCGATCGTGGGCAGGCTCGCATTCTCGAGGACGCTCATCGACAGCATCAAGCCATCGCGCTTGCGATCTTCCGGAGCAAACGCCATTCGCGCTTCGATAGCGTCCGCTGGCGAGCGAAACGCAAACAGCTCCCCTTCTATCAATAGTTGACCACTGGCGACACCTGCATGCGCCCCAAACAAACACTCGAGCAGCTCCGTGCGGCCCGCCCCGACCAAACCAAAGATCCCCAGCACTTCACCTCGCTTCAGTGACAGCGACACCTTGTCCACTAGAAACGGGCGCCCCACTCCTTGAGCGGGCAGAGTAATCGATTCAGCTCTCAAAATTTCCTCTCCCGCCTTCGTATCCGTTTTCTCGAACAATTCCCCAGACTTCCGCCCCGCCATCAACTGCACGATCCGATCCCGGCTCATTTCGCTCAATGGTCCAGAGCCGACGCGTTCCCCGTCGCGCATCACAACGACTTCATCGCAAATCGGAGCCAGTTCCTCGAACTTGTGGGTAATATAGATCAAGCCGACTCCCTCCGCCTTCAGTTCCCGCACAACCGCGAACAGGGCTTCGACTTCATGAGCGGAAAGCGACGAAGTCGGCTCGTCCAAAATCAAGACCCGAGCATCCGCTGCCAAAGCCTTGGCGATCTCCACCAACTGCTGTTGCCCGACGCGCAAGTCGGAAATCAGGGCTGATGGCTCGACCTGCAAGTCTACACGCTCCAATATCCGAGCCGTCTCCTCTTCCATCTTCTGGAAATCAACCAAGCCCGACCAAGAGCGCGGCTCGCGTCCCAAAAAGACATTTTCGGCGACAGAAAGGTAGGGAATCAAATTCAACTCCTGATGCACGATGCCGATGCCTCGTTCCTGGGCTTCTCGCGTATTCGTAAACTGGACACACTCTCCCTTCACCCGAATCGTTCCTGAATCGGGTAAAAATACGCCCGAGAGCACATTCATCAAAGTCGACTTGCCCGCTCCATTCTCGCCCAACAACGCCACCAATCGTCCCGAATGCACCTGCAAACTCGCCCCAGACAAGGCCTTCACGCCGGGAAAAGTCTTCACCATCGCTTCGGCTTCGAGCAAGCACTCCGCCGCTTCGCTCATTGAGCTACCTCCACTTGCAACGGAACAAAACTCAACAACGCTCCGTCTCCCACGGTTTCCGGCGCCTTGGCGCAAGCGACGAATGACACCGTCCTTCCCACGAGAACGCTTGTTGCGAGCGGCGGCATGATTTCCTTCTCCACCTTATCATTCAAGACCGCAGAAACTGCGTTAAAGGCTTCAAGCCCCGAAAAGTCGTTTACGCTTAACAGTCCCGTTCCATCGCGTACCGTATTTCCGAATACAGGAGGAGCTATCAATAGCGACACCCTTGCATCCCCAACCTTCAGCGTCGCCCGGCGATTCTCCACCGACTCTACGCGCCCCTCTCCCTTTGCGAAGTAGTAGCGCGCGTTGTGCACCCCATAGCTTTTCCTCGCCTCTAACGGATCGTCCACCAGCAAAGGCAAAAGCGTGTCCAGATCAGTCGCATTTCGGAGCTCCGCAACAAGCCGTTGCTCCCAAAAATCATTGACAAACGCTACTGGGTCGAAGGCCTGGACATGGCCGCCTTCCTGAGGCATCCGTCCCGATTCATCTAGCTTAACAATACGAAAAGGCGGAAAAATGATCCAAAGAACAACTACAAGCAAGCCGACGCCGATCCAGCGAAGCGAATACGATAGATTCGAAGTTGAAGATCGAGCAGCCGAGGTCATTTGGGGTATCTAAGGGGTCGAAAAAGAAGCTAGCGCGCTCGGGCCTACTTGCGACCGAAATCGCCATAGTTCGATACGTTCTCCTGTGTGACAAGCTCCACCGGAACCAATGTCCGCTGCTCGAAATCTCGCTTTCCGTTTAGGTACTGATGCGCTCCTTGAGCCGCCGCCTGAGCCATACGCTTGGGGAACTGCATTCCGGTCGCAGTAATCTTGCCGTCCGCGATCGACTTCACCACGTCATCCGCCCCGTCAAAACCGAAGACCTTTACCTGATCCGACTTGCCAGCCGCGAGCAGGGCTTGGTAGGCCCCCATCGCCATGGCGTCGTTTCCGCAAAAGACCGCGTCGATATTCGGGTTCGCCTGCAGGATCGACTCCATCACCTCAAGCGCTTTCGCCCGATCGAAGTCAGCAGTCTGTTGAGCCACTATCTTCAAGCCGGGAAAGCGATCGACCACGCTGTGGAAACCCTTCGAGCGATTCCAAGTGTTCGTATCCGCGATTATCCCCAAAATCTCAGCGTACTGACCTTCTTCACCTACTGTCTCCACAAAATACTCTCCTAGCGCCACGCAGCCGGAGTAGTTATCAGATAGCACCTGCGACACCGCCACATCGTTGGCCGCAATCTCCCTATCCATGCAAAAAACCGGCACACTGGCATTCTTCGCCCGACGCGCATTGGCGATCGAGCCCTCCGCGTCTGTGCAATTGAACAACACCGCGTCATAGCCAGAGGCGATCAGGTTGTCAAAATGCACCGACTCCTTCGCCGGGTCGTTCTGCGAATCGAAAATGGTCGCCTCGTATCCGAGCTCCACCGCCTTGTCTCGCGCCGTCTCAGCCAGCACCACAAACCAAGGGTTATTCAAAGTGGATACCACCACCGCAACACGGCCGGCGCCATCGGAGACGGACTCGCTTGCCCCCTCCTTGCTGCAACCGATCAATAGAACAGAGCAGATCGCGAAAATTGAAGTAAGAATCGTGGAGATAGATTTAAGTCGTTTCATGGAATTAGGGATTGGGGAATAATAAAAAAAGATAGCATCGAGGGCATCAAACTTCTTGCGGCAACGCAGTCTCCAGACGCTGTTGACTCGGCTGAAACAGAGTCTGCTGGACCGCGCGATTCCAGCCGGCTAGCAAACGATCTCGCTGAGGCGTATCCATACATGGCGAAAAGCTCTGGCTCGACTCCGTCATCATCGAAAACTCTTCCGGATTTTTCAGATGCCCCATTCCGAGCATGCCAGCCAATGTCGCGCCGAGGGGGGAACATTCCGAAACGCTCGAAACCGAAATCTCGAGCGAGCACAAATCAGCAACCAGCTGCATGAGAAACGCATTGGTCGTCGAACCCCCGTCCGCCTTAAGCCCCGTAAACGCAATTCGGGACGCATCTCGCATCGCAACGACCGCGTCGTGGACCTGATAAGCGATGGACTCCACGCCCGCCCGCATCACCTGCTTGCGATCGCTCTGAGAGCTCAATCCTACAATCGCCGCTCGCGCCTCCGCTCTCCAATAGGGAAAGCCAAGGCCCGTAAACGCGGGAACTAAAAAGACGCCATCATTATCGCCGAGCCCCTGTCCTAGCTCATCGAGCTCAGCGTTGTCCTGGAACAACTCGAGCTTATCCTTGAGCCAGGCGAGCGTCGCGCCCGTGCTGATCAAAATTCCTTCCAACGCATAGGTCGGCTTCCCGCCCCGCGTCCAAGCCAGCGTCGTCACCAACCCTCCATCCGCAATCTGCATCTTGGATCCTGTATTCAACAAGATAGAGGAACCCGTTCCAAAAGTCACTTTCCCCGCGCCGACATCGTGACAGCCTTGAGCGAACATAGCCGCCTGCGAATCTCCCATCACGCCGCAAATCGCCAGCGGTCGCCACAGTTTCCCGCAAAGATTCGTGTCGCCGAACCGCCCCTCGCTATCGAGCACCTCAGGCAAGGCGTCTATCGGGACTTCCCACAAATCGCACAACTCCTCGTCCCAACACATTTTCGCTATGTCGAACAGGAGCGTGCGACTGGCGTTCGTCGTATCCGTCGCAAAGATACGCCCTTCCGTCAATCGATAGATCAGGTAGGTATCTATAGTGCCAATCAGTGCCTCGCCACTCCGAACCTTGCTGGCCAGCTCGGGCTCGTTTTGCATGAGCCATTTCAGCTTCGAAGCGGAAAAGTAGGGGTCGATCTTAAGGCCCGTCTTACTAACAACATCGACCGCATGCCCCTCTTCCAAGGCCTCATTGCAAAGTGCCGTACCTCGTCGACACTGCCAGACCAAAGCGTTGTACAAAGGTCTGCCCGTGGCCTTTTCAAAGACGACTACCGTCTCGCGCTGATTCGTAATGCTCAAACACTGAATCTCTCGGACTATTTTTCCATTCCGCTCAACAAGCTCGCCCAAAACGCTTACACAGTTCGCCCAAATCTCTTCCGCATCGTGCTCCACCCAGCCCGGTTTTGGACAAATCTGAGCATGCTCCTTCGAGGCCCGATCAAGCACCTCCCCTTTCTCCGAAAAAAGAAGCGCTTTGCTAGCGGAGGTGCTTTGGTCTAAAGATAGAAAATAGGGCATTACCAATATCAGTATCGAGTTCGCGCTAAGACACAGCGGCTGGTTGAGCCAAGAGACGAGACGCTGATTCAACCAAGCCCTCCATGGTGATTCCGTAGTGGCGGAAAATATCCGCCTGACTTCCCGTCACTGTATATTCATCAGGAATTGCAATTCGCTTGAAGCGACATCCACTCAATCCAGACTCCAAAATCGCGGACGCGCAAGCGTCTCCAAGGCCTCCGTTGATCATGTGCTCTTCCACCGTGATGACAGCGTCGCATTCCCGAGCCGCAGCGACGACCGCGTCCGTATCGAAAGGTTTGATACTGTGCAAATCCACGACACGAACATCAAGCCCTTGACTCCGCTTCAACCACTCAGCCGCCAATAGAGCGTGAATCACCGTCTCTCCGGTCGCGATAAAAGCAAGATCGCTCCCCTCGCGCAGCACTCTAGCTTTACCAAACTCGAACGCTTGCTCGTCTTCGCTGCCGAGATCGTACAATGCCGCCTTGCCGAAACGTAGAAAGACAGGCGTGCCCAAAGCTGCCGCCGCCCGAACCGCTTCCCGCGCCTCGTAGTTGTCCGCTGGACACACTACGTAAATATTGTTGATCGCACGCAAGACAGCGAAGTCGTGCAAGGAATGGTGCGTCGTCCCAAGAGCTCCGTAGCTCACCCCCGCGCTGATCCCCACCAAAGTGACAGGATTATCTGAATACGCCACGTCGTTCTTTATCTGCTCCAAAGAACGTGCGCTTAAGAAACAAGCAGGCGAAACGGCAAAGACCTTCTTGCCAGCTGAAGCCAGTCCTGCGGAAACGCCCACTAGATTCTGTTCCGCAATACCCAGCTCAATCAGCTGCTCGGGATAGCGCTCGCCAAACGGACCGAGCTTGCCCGATCCTCGCGAGTCGCTCACCACCGCAAGCACGTCGCGGTCCTTGGAAGCCAGCTCCTCAACTGTCGCCGCGAAGACTTCCAGGTTAGCCTTTCCCTTCCGAAGACCAAGCTCGGCGGCGATGCTCTCGGCGGCATCGCTATACATAGATCCTGCGGGCGCGCTCATGAAAGAACTCCTTCCAATTCAGACAGCTGAGCGTCAAACGCAGCCATTGCGCCGCTGTACTCTTCGTCATTGGGAACGCCATGGTGCCACTTTCCAACACCTTCCATAAAATCAACTCCACTACCTTTAATCGTATCCGCTATGATCATACTTGGCTGCCCTTCCTTGAGCGGAGCAGCGAGAGCTTCCGTAAGCTGACCGTAGTCGTGCCCGTCGATTCGAGATACCGACCAGCCAAACGACGACCATTTCGCCCCAAGCGGTTCACTATTCATTACGTCGCGAGTCCGACCTGCTATTTGGAGGGAGTTGCAGTCGATAATCGCTGTCAGGTTATCGAGCCCATAATGAGCCGCCGACATCGCAGCCTCCCAATTCGATCCTTCTGCCAACTCTCCATCACCTAAAAGTACAAACGTCCGGTACGCCTTCTTATCCAGCTCTGCAGCCAATGCCGTTCCGACACCGATGGAAAGACCATGTCCTAGCCCCCCTGTATTCTGCTCCACGCCGGGTACTTTGCGAGTCGGGTGTCCGATAAAATGAGACTGGTAACGACACATTGTTTCCAGCTCCGATTCCTGGAAAAAACCCCGATCAGCCAAGACCACAAAAAGCGCTTCGACGGAATGCCCCTTGCTTTGGATATATCGGTCTCGATCTGGCGAAGAGAAGTCCTGCGGCGATACATTCAGTATCCGATTATAAAGTACATTCAGAATGTCGATACACGACAAGCTGCCACCTGTATGGCCCGCTCCAGCGTGTTTGACCCACTTCAAAACGCTCCGCCTAAGCCTCAGCGACTTTAGTTTCAGTTGTTCATCGGTGTAATTCATTGGTGATTGTTTTAGGTAGAGCTCGCCGTCTCGGCGGGCACAATTGTCTGGCATGTATGGCCGCCGGGACGGTGGCCGCTACCCCTCCTCATGGTAATAGGTCTCCCAGCCGAGGTAGGTTTCGAACGCTTCCTTCAGAATCGCAGCCGTATGAGAAGCATTCATCACCACGTGATGCTCGAATCCCTCGCGGCACACGTATCGCATTAGCTTTTGCAGCTTGGGCACCTCCGCCACGGCCCTGTTGCCAAAGGTCTTCAAGTTGTCATCCGTCAGTTGGCCTTCGCCAATGTAAGCGCGAATCTTTCCGTTCGTATCGTCAGTCGTGATACGCCCGTAGGTAAGAGAACTCGCTGGCGTACGGCCATCCAACGCTCCATAAGTATTCTCTTCGCCCACGACCGTTCCTAGGATCGGGGCGGTCGCGATTTTCGCATCCTTGAGAAAGGACTTCGCCCAATTGCCACAATGGAAAAGCACGCACTTGTCGTCCTCCGAACCGTAGTTGTTATTCCAATCCACCAAGGCGCTCGGCGTTCCAGAGGCCAATTGCATGGCGTACATGGTGAGCACTCCGGTGACGTCCACTTCGCAGGCGCTAGGCGACAGGTCTTCACTCATCATGCTCATGCTCGTACACACGTTGCAGCCATGGTTTGCCTGCACGGAAGTCCAACACTGGACAGCCGTCGCATCGAGAGCGTTTTGATCGACGAAATGATCGAGGACCACCCCGAGACGAGCCATCTGCACGAGCTTGGGTTCTGGTACCATCGAGGCGTTGGCGTAAGCCTTAATCTCTTCGATTTTAGCAGCAATCTCATCGCTATCGACTGCTAGCTTTTCAGCGTCGCCTAAGATTTCCGAAAGATCGACCGTCGTCACGGAAATCCCATTACGCTCTAGAATTTTCTCGCTGTAGCGAACCGTGTTGAAAGCTCCAGGCCGCGCCCCAACCGCGCCAATGCGGCAACCGCGAATTCCTCGCACCACCCGACACACTGCCACAAAATTCTGCAGATCAGCTACAAAACTGGGATCATCGGGCCGCACCACATGCTTCTGCGTGAGCGAATAAGCGATGCCGGCTTGGCGAAGATTGTTGCAAACCGAGATCTTCCCGCAAAACGCGTCACGCCGTCGAATCACGTCCAGACGGTCCAAGTCATCTGGGTAGCCCTGCACCAATACCGGCACATCCAAGGCAGCCAACTTCAATGTATCCGCCACCCCCTTCTCGTCACCGAAGTTCGGCAAGCAGACGTAAACGCCGCCGATTTCCTCGCGGTGCGCTTTGAACAAGTCAGCGCACTTCCGAGCGTCCGCATGCGTCTCCACTCCGCCGAGTTTCGTGTCGTCCTCGGAGAGCATAATCGCCTTCAAGCCAAGGGACTCGAAGAGTTCAGTAACATCGGCACGGGCCTCCGTCACAAGCTTGTCAGGAAAAAAGTCGCGGTTGCCAAAAATGACACCAACTGCAAATGCGTTCTCGTTCACGTTGGGGTTGGGTTAAGAAAAATGAACTTCGTGGGCGGGAAGTATATCCTAACTTTATCCTCGTTTCTTCCTCTCTGACGGTACAATATGACTCTATTCTAAGAATCTTACCGACTGTCAGATAAAACAAGAAAGATGGACCGCTTCGATCCCGAGAGACCCGATTTCAAGCCCTACGGGTTAACATGCGTCAACTGGAACCCCAGCCCAATGGGCAGGCCAGACCACCACAACGAGGTAGAGCTCAACCTCATGCGCTCAGGCTGGGTCTCCTACATGCTTGGCGGAGCAAAGGTAAACCTCTTAGCAGGAGATCTCGGAGCCTTCTGGGCCTCGATTCCACATCAGGTAATCGACTACGGTTCGGACACCGAGTATTTCGTAGTGACTATTCCCTTCGCTTGGTTTCTGCAATTTAGTCTACCCAATCAGTTCACTCAAACCTTGCTCAAAGGCACGCTGATTACCGAGCCTCTCAACGGTAAACTCACAACCGAATCCGAACGCTTCGCCCAATGGGAACAGGACCTAGCGAACAATCGAGATGAATCCCAAGATATCGTTCTCCTAGAACTACAAGCTCGCCTGCAGCGCATGGCCCTCTACGCGAAACAGGAAAAGCTCATAACGACCTCCGTCGACACTTTGTCCCCAACATCTGTCATAGCCGACGGGGGACTCAACAAGGTCGAGCAAATCGCCTGCCTCATCGCTCAACGCTACTTGGAGCCCCTTACCGCGGAAACCATCGGACAAGCCGTCGGACTGCACCCCAACTATGCGATGAACCTCTTCAAGAAAACCTTCGGCACCACACTCGTCGACTACATCACGAACCATCGCATTTCCCATGCTCAACGACTTCTCGTCACCACCGATCAAAAAATCCTAGATATAGCGATGAACTCTGGGTTTAATACGCTTTCACGATTCAACGAAGCCTTTCGACGCTGCTGCGGCTTCACCCCCCGCGAGTATCGAAAAAACCAATACTCGCAAACTACCTAAAACTCCCTTTCTGGAGTTTGGTAACATGCCGGTAACACAAGTCTGCTACCTTACCCCAATCGAAAATCCCTCCTCTCTTCCGCCTATGCCTGCAAATGCGATCCAACTCCGCGACGTGACCAAATCCTACGGGGCCCATAAAGCCGTAGACACGCTTTCCCTCACCGTGCCGTCAGGCGCCATCTACGGCTTCATCGGACCGAACGGATCCGGAAAGACCAGCACGATTCGCATGATCCTCAATATCCTAGAACCCGATTCGGGCTCTATCGAAGTCCTCGGCCAAACCAAAGCCCGCACCGCCAACGACCGTATAGGCTACTTGCCTGAAGAACGCGGTCTCTACAAGAAGATGAAGGTCGCCAGCTTGCTGGAGTACTACGCCACAATTAAAGGCATGCCCGCTCGAGAAGCCCGTCTGGAAGGCAAACGTTGGCTAGAAAAATTCGACCTCGCGGCCTGGGCGGACAAACGCATCGAAGCCCTGTCCAAAGGCATGGCCCAAAAGGTTCAGTTTATCGCAACCGTGCAGACCCGGCCCGAGCTGATCATTCTCGACGAACCCTTTTCCGGACTCGACCCCGTCAATCTCGAGGCCGTGCGCGACGCCATTCTCGAATTGCGAGCGCAGGGAGCGACAATCGTCTTCTCCACCCACGATATGGCAATGGCCGAGCAAATGTGCGACTCCATCCTCATGATCTACAAAGGGCAGAAGGTGCTCGATGGATCTCTCAAGTCCATAAAAGACAAATACGGCCAAGACACCATACGCCTGCGAACCGATAGAGGAGCGGACGCCCTCATCGACCTACCGGAAATCGAATACAAACGTGACTTCGGCAACTATCAGGAAATCCGAGTCTCGGGCGACTCAAACGACCTGCTCGCCAAGCTTCTCCAGCGAGCGCGTATCGAACAATTCGAAATCACCCGCCCTTCCCTGCATGATATCTTCGTGCGCATCGCCAAACCTCAAAATGAGGACCATTCTCATGAATAAGATCCTAGCCGTCGCTAAAGCCGAATACTTCGTCGCGGTACGCTCCAAGGCCTTTCTGGTTGGGGTATTCATGATGCCGATATTCATGCTCGGAGGATTCGTCGCCCAAATCCTCCTCAAAGACCAAGTCGATAAGGCCGACCGCCTCTGCGTCATCGTCGACCAAAGCGAACTCATGTTTCCGCTCATTCAGAAAGCCAACCAATGGCGCAACGAAAACGAAATCTTCGAAACCGAAGAAAACGGCGAACGCAAACAAGTCCGGCCCAAATTCATTTTCGAATCCTATCAGTCCGATCAAGACCTCGAGACGATTCATCAAGAGCTAACCGAACGCGTATCGAGCAAGGAGCTCGTCGGATACGCCATTATCGATAAGCAGATTCTGGATACAAGACGAACTCCAGAACGGCGAGCCATAGCCTACCATACAAATACTCCCAGCTTTCGCTCCCTTCCCGGCTGGCTCGAATACGTGGTCAATCGCGAAACTCAACGCATCCGCTTCGAACGCTCCGGGCTCGATCAAAGCCTCGTCAACGAACTATCTACTCCAGTTAAACTGACATCGCTCGGACTCGTAGCGAAAGTTGACGAAAACGGCGCCGCCCAAGCCGAAGAGAACGACGAGCTACGCACCTTCGCCGTCCCGATCGCCTCAATGTTTCTCATCTTCATGATGATCATGATGACCGCCCCGGCCCTGCTGAATCAGGTTCTAGAGGAAAAAACGCAAAAGATCTCCGAAATCCTCATCGCCTCCATATCTCCTTTCCAACTGCTCATGGGTAAACTGTTGGCCACCGTCGGCGTCTCAGTATCACTCTCTACACTCTATTTGGGCGCGATCTACGGAGCTACCGTCTACTTCGGTTTCTCCGACCTTATCGACCCCACAGTATACCCCTGGTTCTTCCTCTTTCTTATTATATCCCAATTCATGTACGGCTCGATTTTCTCCGCCATAGGAGCCGCCTGCAACGAGATCAAAGATGCCCAAAGCCTCATGACGCCAGCCATGCTCATCGTGATGATCCCCTTCTTCTGCTTTAGCATCATTCTGCAGTCGCCCAATAGCGCTTTCTCAACGGGCATCTCCCTCTTTCCGCCCGCCACCCCCATCATTATGTTCCTCCGGATCCTCCTCGACCCAGGTCCACCACTTTGGCAGCTCCTGCTCGGCATCGCCTTGACCGCAGGATTCACCGTTTTCTGCATCGCCGCCGCAGGCAAAGTCTTCCGCATCGGCATCCTCTCCCAAGGTCAAACGCCTAGCATTTGGCAACTCATGAAATGGATCGTATCCAAGTAGACAGACAAGGCCATCAGCGACTACCCCTAGACCTCTGAACCGATTCGTACTTAAATTTAGGATACATTTAAAAAACTCTAAGCCCCAGCGAAAAAAGAAAGCCTAGCTCCACAAAAAAGACGTACCCGAGCGATTCATTTACCCGAACGAACTTTGACCATTGATCTTTATACCTAAGCGCGTCTACTTTGCGCTCTATGAATCGCCTCCTACTCTTTTTGCTATCCCTTACTACCCTGGCATCAGCGAGCCTTCTTCACGCTAAGCCACTATCAATATCTCTCGATGTAGACGCGACACAGATTACGCGTAAGCTCGTCAACTCCCGACTTACCTTCGAAACAAGCCCAGGCGAACTGGTCCTTCGCTATCCGGAATGGGTTCCGGGCGTGCACGCCCCGCGCGGCCCAATCCAAAACCTTGGCGGCCTGAGAGTCACCGACGACAAAGGGCAAACCGTCAACTGGGAGCGAGATCCCAAAGACCGCTATCGCTTCCTCGTAGACGTACCCAAGGGCAGTCGATCCGTCACCGTGGCCATCGACTACATCTGCAGCCAGCCATCCACCAACTCAAACGGAGTCGACTCCTTCGGTAACTCCTTCGTCGGAATCATCAATTGGAATACGCTGCTGGTCTATCCCGAGTCGCATCCACTCGCCGAAGTCGAAGTGACCACCCAGCTCACCCTACCGAACGGCTGGAAGCTGGGCTGCGCCATCGCGTCAAACCAAGACGACTCCGGCATCTGGAATTTGGATACAGTGAACATCGAACAGCTCGTCGACAGCCCAATCATCATGGGTGAAAATTTTCGCAGCTTCGAACTGGAAGCTGCGGACTTCCCCAAGACCAACCTCCACGTCACCTCAGAATCCGCGGCAGCCTTGATGGCCCCCGACGAGACAATCGAAAAATTCGGCAAACTGGCCAGCGAAGCCGGGCTCCTATTTGGCGGGGCTCACTTCGAGCAGTACGACTTCCTTCTCGTCTGTAGCGACCAGCTTCCCTTCAACGGGCTGGAGCACCTGAAGAGCAGCTACAACAGCGTCAGCGAACGCTTCTTCCTCGAGGAGGATAAGCTGAAAGGCTGGGAGGGCTACCTCCTCCCACATGAATTCGTCCACTCCTGGTGCGGCAAGTACCGCCGACCAGAAGGCATGCTTACCCATGATTTCCACACCGTGAAAGACACCAGACTTCTCTGGGTCTACGAAGGCCTCACCCAACACCTCGGCGAGGTCCTGACCGTTCGCAGCGGAATCTGGGATATCGATCACTTCAAACAGTTGCTCGCAGGAAAAATCAGCTACCTCCGTTCCATCAGAGGACGCCAGTGGCGCTCGCTCGAAGATACCGCCGCAGACGCCTACCACCTTCGCGGATGGAGCAGAAGCTGGAGCAGCCTCCGTCGCGGACAGGACTACTACAACGAAGGCCTTCTCTTCTGGTTGGAAGTGGATGCGATCCTTCGCGGTGAAACCAATAGCGAAACGACTTTGGACGACTTCTCCAAGCAATTCCTCGGAGCCAACTACCCTGGAGGCGAAGTACTGCCATTTACCGAAGAAGACGTCGTTTCAGAGCTCAACAAGCTCCTGAAGTACGATTGGGAGGAGCTCATCGAAAATCGAATTACTAATACTCAAGAAAGCATGCCCCTCGATTTTGTAGAGAAACTTGGATACAAGCTGAAGTACTCGAGCGAACCTACAAAGGCGCAAAAAGACAGGGAGAAAGATCGCAACTACGCCTCCGCCCTCGATTCGCTCGGAATGGACGTGTCCAAAAGCGGAACCGTCAGAAGCGGCCTCGTCATCGACATGCCTGCAGCGGCCGCTGGCGTAAGCCCAGGAATGAAAATTATCGGAGTCAACGATCGGAAATTCTCGCTGGACCGCTTTCGCGAAGCTATCGCCGACAGCGTCGTCCGCGGCAAAGTCACCCTTCTAGTCGAAGATGGAGATCGATTCAGAACCATTGAGATCCCCTACGACGGCGGACTTCGCTACCTCGAACTCGAACGCGACGAATCAAAGCCAGACCTCATCGAAGCCATCTACACGCCCCGCCTAGAGTCCTAAAAAACCTCGCCCCCGGAACGGCGCCCATTGCCGGGTTCCTCACCCGCCACACTCCCTCCCTATGCCCACCGAAAAAGAAAAAATGCTCGCAGGAGAGCTCTACCTCGCTGGAGGCAAAGAACTCGCCGACGAGCGACTCGCCGCCCGCACAGCTGTACACAACTACAACGCCACGACTCCCGAACAATTCGCGCAACGCGCCGCAATCCTAAAATCCCTCCTCGGCACCTACCACAAGACCGCTTTTATCGAGCCCGTCTTTCGCTGCGACTACGGTTACAACATCCATCTCGGCAAAGCCTTCTACGCAAATTTCGGCTGCGTCATGCTCGACGTAAACCGCATCGAAATCGGCGACTACGTAAAATTCGGCCCCAACGTCCAGCTCTACACCGCCGGACATCCTCTCGATCCCGAAGAACGCGCCACCTTCAAAGAATTCGGACACCCCATTTCCATCGGCGACAAGGTCTGGATCGGCGGCGGAGCCATCGTCCTGCCCAACGTCACCATCGGCGAAGGCGCCACCATAGGAGCCGGAAGCGTAGTCACAAAGTCAATACCGCCCCGCGTCGTCGCCGTCGGCAACCCCTGCCGCGTCATCCGCGAGCTGTAAGGCAACGCTCGTCCCGACCCTCTCGATCTCGACCTCGAATTGCAGACAGACGATTTCTTCATGCTGGGTCGCACCAAAGACGATACTTGCGGCTGACAAATGAAGGATTCAAACCACCTCCGCTTCAAAAAGGTGCTGTCATTAAGCCCTGCCCGAAGCGCGCGATTTGAACTACTCCAGTAGAAGCATCTCAAATCTAACTACAGAGAATTCTGCCACCCAAAAATATTCGGTGAATATTGTAGGCATCCCCCAAAATTAGATAGGGAAATCTCTGTCATTAGAAAATGCATGCACCCGCTGCTTGTTTTTGTGCGTAAACCTAACAAAATAGTGTGAGAACAAAGGTTGCCCTACCCATGTTATCAAAGCCAACTCTCTTTCTTATCCTCGCTCCTCTCACTAAAGCCGCTCAAGACGTGGTCGAACTGGATGCGGTGAAAGTCGAAGGACGAGGTTCGCTCCTTGTCGGGGAAGCTCTCTCCGCCTCCCAAGGGGTGATCGGCCAAATCGATCTGCAGACCCGACCCATGCTCCGCACTGGCGAGGTCCTGGAGGCAGTACCCGGAATGATAGTCACGCAGCACAGCGGCACCGGAAAAGCGAACCAGTACTTTCTCCGCGGATTTAACCTCGACCACGGTACCGACTTCGCCACCTGGATCGACGGAATGCCTGTCAACATGGTCTCGCACGGGCAAGGCTACACCGACCTCAACTTCATCATTCCCGAGCTTGTCGACAACATCAGCTACCTCAAAGGCTCCTGCTACTCGGAGGTTGGCGACTTATCCTCCGCGGGTTCCGCAAGCATCCAAACCATGCGCGAGCTGGAAAACGACATGATTTCAGTCGACTACGGCGAAGATGGCTACCTGCGCGCCTTCGGGGCCACATCTCAATCCGTCGGAGAAGACGGGACGCTGCTCTTTGGAGCGGAAAACGTCGTGAACAACGGACCTTGGGACATCGACGAAAACCTTAACAAAATCAACGGCCTCGTAACCTACAGCGCGACGCCGACGAAAGACCTCGAGTATGGCGTCACCTTGATGGCCTACAATTCATCATGGGATTCCGCAGACCAAATCCCAGACCGCGCCGTCGAGCAGGGCTTGATCACGCCATTTGGCTCGATCGACGACACCGTGGGTGGATCCTCCTCACGCTACAGTCTTTCGGGTCACCTCACTAAAAACGGTGTTGAACAGACGACCAAACTATCCGCCTACACCATCTACTACGACATGGCGATTTGGTCCAACTTCACCTACTTCCTAGATAACCCAGTCGGGGGCGACCAATTCCAGCAATCAGACCGACGCATGATCTACGGCGCTGAGCTCGCCCATCTGTTCGGATACCACATGCAACAGACCTTCGGCCTGCAAACCCGTTACGATGCAGTAGACAAAGTTGGGCTCTACAACACCCAGGCCCGCCAGATTCTAAGCGCCAACCGGGAAGACAGCGGCGGAATCGAAGACAAGCACTATCAAATCATTCAGCCTCGCTCTCTCCGCCTAAATGTAACCAAACTATTCTAAAGGAACCACCCTCCTAGGTTTCCTAGAGCAATACCCCTATCCCCGCTACGAAAACCATTCCCGAAAGACCTATGGGCCGAGCAAGCGACCAAGCTTCCCTTGCGAGGCCAGAAATTCGATACTCGCGCGTCAATCTCGATCTCTTTCCCGCGAAAGAAAGCTTGTATCCACTCTCTCCCGACGAGATTGAACGCTCCGCTCGTTTCCGCTTTGAAAGGCATCGCCAGCGCTTCGTGGCTGGACGCTCTTACCTGCGTCAAACCCTCGCCCATTTACTCTCAGTCAAGCCCGATTCGATCCGCTTCACTTATAGCGAATACGGTAAGCCATCCGTCGACATTCTCCACAGCGGGGCTCAATCTCCCTTGTTCTTCAACCTCTCGCATTGCGAAGAGCTAATGGTTCTCGCCATCTCCCGCAGCATCGAGATCGGCATTGACGTGGAAAAGGTCCGAAAACTCCCAGACGAAGAGCAGCTCGTAGACCAATTCTTCGAGAAGCGCGAAAGAGAGGAATATCACGCCCTACCCGAGGCTTTGAAAACCCAGGGGTTCTTCAACTGCTGGACCCGAAAGGAAGCTTTCCTCAAAGCGCGAGGCGACGGACTCCAAACGCCCTTGGATTCATTCAGCGTTTCACTCGACCCGAGGCTCGAGTGCCGTATCCGAAAATTCAATTCGCTTCCAGAGTCGATCGACGATTGGACGCTCAAAACAATCGATTGCGGCAATGACGCAATAGTAGCTATCGCTGCCAAAACGAAAGTAACGACATTGCAACTATTTAGTAATAGCGACGAGCAAAGTTTCGAAGAATTCTAGCGATACACGCCATCCGTTTCCGATTTCCATATAACCTCTCCTAACGCCTCATTCCTATGATACGAAAGCTCATATGCCTCGCCTCGATAGTACTCTCGAGCGCCTCCTTGTTCGCCCACGAGCGTGGAGAAAACTACGTTTTCCTCCAATTCCACCCCAGCAAAATTGATGGACGCGTCGAAATCAAAATCGACGAACTGAAGGAAAAGCTCGGAGTAGACATTCTTGAAAATGGCGAGGCCTCAATTGAAAAAATTCAGCAAACCGCGTCACAAGTACATGAATACATCAAACGAAACCTGAAAATAGGCCCCCAGTCTGATCAGGAATTCGAACTTAAATTCACTAGATCCAGCCTTTTCGAAGGAGAAGGCGGCTGGGCCCAGTATGAGTTTCAAATCGATACCGAGCGCGTTCCAGCGTTTCTGCACATCACTCACACCATGTGCTACGAAAACGACCGTATGCATCGCGGCATCGTCGTCCTAGAAAAAGGCAAGTGGCCGGCGCCCGACTACGAGATGCTCATCTCAATGGTGTTCAGTCCGAACAATTCGACTCAAGTTCTCGACGTTGCAAACCCTCCCGAGGTCATGACACCTCTCGCGATGATATGGCAAGGCGTTCTCCACATTTGGATCGGCATCGACCATGTCCTTTTCCTCATCGCCCTTACCCTTCCCATCGTCCTCGTTCGCGATGCGGAAACCAAGCGCTGGAAGCCCTCTAAAGGATTCGGGAAATCGCTCTGGCCCCTCATCAAAGTTATAACCGTATTCACGGTCGCGCATTCAATCACTCTCCTTCTCGCGAGCCTGGAAATAGTAAGCATACCCTCCCGATTCGTTGAGTCAGTTATAGCTTTTTCGATTATAATCGTCGCCCTTAACAATATCTTTGGAAGAAGCCACAACACATCCCTGGTTGTCATACTTTTGCTAGGTCTCTTCCACGGACTTGGTTTCGCGAGCGTCATGGCCGAGCTGCCTATGCGCATATCGGAAATCAAACACTTCTTGCTGATCATAGTCGCCTTCAACTTTGGCGTGGAGTTAGGACAGATCGCCATCCTGCTAGTCGCCTTTCCGCTGCTTTTTGCCCTCAGAACAACTAAAATCTACTCGCCACTTGTTCTGACCGGCGGATCTGCAGCTCTCATATTTGTAGCTGGCTACTGGTTCGTCGAACGCGCCTTCGGCCTGTAATTTCCGAAAAAACTTATGCCCTCCCCCTCCGAAATAGAAGAAATAATCGTGTCGTTTATCGTGGAGACGCTGGCAGCTGCAGAACGAAACGAAATCGACCGTGAAGACAATCTCATCGTCGACGGCATTCTCGACTCGATTAGCATCATGCGGCTCATCGCTCATCTTGAGACCGAACTCGATTTCAAGATCCCGCCGCGAGACCTCATCTCCAGCAATTTCATGACTATCAAAGCCATGGTCACCTATCTAAGCTCCAAGGCCGGAACCACCCCGTAATGACTTCCAAACTACTAAAAAACACAGATATAGAAACCATACTCCGACGCGTTGGAATCAACACCTTGATCGATCAGCTGATCGAGAAATTGAAAACGGGATTCAGCCAGTTGAACAAGGATTCAAGCCTGATTCCGGCGCGCACCGGCATTCATTACTCGAATCCAGACATCGGCCTACTCGAGTGGATGCCAGCCTCCGTGGGAGACGGTACCGTTTCACTCAAGATCGTCGGCTACCACCCCTCCAACCCGGAACAAAACGGCCTGCCAACCATCCTCTCGTCGCTATGCGTCTTCGATTCCACCTCAGGCCACCTGAGAGGCATCATGGACGGTACCTTTCCTACCGCCCTGCGAACCGGAGCCATGTCCGCTCTGGCGACTTCCCTCATGGCTGATTCCACTCGAGCCAGCACGCTCGGAATCATCGGGTGCGGAGCCCAATCCGTTACCCAGTGCCACGCCCTCTCCAGAACTCTGCCCATAGACAAAATCATCGCCTACGACCGAGACCCGGATTCCGCCGCAAGCCTTGCCCAACGGATAGCATTTCTCGAAATACCGGTCGAAGTCGTTTCAGTCTCAAATCTCGAATCCTTGCTTGAACGGTCCGACATACTCTGCACCTGTACCTCCGAAACGCCTGGGAGCGGGCCGCTCTTTAGAGATTTCCCAAACAAGCCGGGGCTCCATGTCAACGCCGTCGGCTCAGACTTCCCCGACAAGTACGAACTCCCCGTCGAACTACTCCAACGAAGCGTCGTCATTCCCGACTTCCGAGAACAAGCCCTAGTCGAAGGCGAGTGCCAACAACTCGAGCCCGACAAAGTCACGCACGACCTCACGTCCCTGCTCAACGTTTCCGGGCTGCAAAAACACTGCAAGACAACTCTCAGCGTATTCGATTCTACAGGACACGCATACGCCGACTACTTAACTGGCCTTCTCTTCATGCAACACGCCCATGAGATGCGCATCGGCTCCGACATTGAATTGGAATGCACTCCTACGGATCCCAAGAACCCATACTCATTCCTCACGAAAGAGTCCTTACCGGAGTTGCATGCAAAGGAAGCGAATGCCTCCCTTCGATAAGAATATGCATTTTACCCTTACCCCAGAACAAGAACAGATAAAGTCCGAGACGCTAGCCATTGCGAGCAAGCTATCCGCAAAGGACAGGACCTCTCGCGACCGGGAGTCTCGTTTCGACGCAGACGGTTGGAAAATGCTCGCCCAAGCGGGCTTCTTCGACGGCTTCCTGCCAGAAGACTTTGGCGGAAAAAACTGGGATACGCTCACTAAAGTCATCGCCTTGGAAGCGTTTGGATACAGCTGCCGCGACAACGGCCTCGCTCTCGCTGTCAGCTCCCTTGTTTGGACCATTTTTCCTCCGCTTCTCACCTTTGGCTCCGACGAGCAAAAGAAACGCTATCTCCCTCAACTCGCTTCCGGAAACTGCATCGCCGCTGACGGAATAACCGAGGAGCAATCAGGCTCAGACGCCATGGCCATGCAAACCCTAGCGACACGCAGAAACGACGGCTATCTGGTAAACGGCGAAAAATGCTACATTGGTTTCGCGCCGATCGCCGACCTGATCCTGCTCTTCGCCAAGACGGACCCTAATGCAGGATCCTGGGGGATTTCGGCCTTCCTCGTCGATGCGAACACTCCCGGTATCCATAAATCTGATAACCGAGAAAAAATGGGACTGCGCACCCTTCCGATGGGAAACATCGCTTTCCGCGATTGCCTCATCCCGCATTCCGCCCTGCTTGGCAGCGAGGGACTCGGCTTGAGCCTGTTCAACGAATCGATGGAATGGGAACGAAGCTTCATCCTCGCCACTCAAGTCGGAGCAATGGCTCGCCAACTCGACTCCTGTATCGCTTTCGCCAAAAAACGCAGCCAGTTCGGCAAATCTATCAGCGAATTCCAGAGCATTTCCAATCGCATCGCCGACATGCGCGTACGCCTAGAGACCTGTAGGCTGCTACTCTACAAAACCGCTTCCCTCAAAGACCAAGGCGAATCCATCACGCTCGAATCTGCCATGACCAAGCTCACCCTCTCCGAATCCTTCGTCGCATCAAGTATGGACGCGGTGCGCATCCACGGAGCTCAAGGCTACCTCAGCGAATTTGAAGTGGAAAGAAACCTTCGTGACGCAACCGGAGGACTCATTTACGCCGGAACATCGGACATACAGCGAAACCTCATCGCACGCCTGTGCGGCATTTGATCAAACGATGAGATACTTGCTCCACCATTCCATTTTCGAACAAGCGGCCGCGCGACCGAACGCGGAAGCCTTCAGTTGCCGCGACGAAACACTAAGCTACCAAAGCCTCTTCGAAAAATCCGCCCAGCTCGCACAGACCCTCAAAAGCCTAGGCCTGCAGCCAATGGACCGCGTCGGCATCCTCATGGGGAAATGCGCCGATCTTCCAGTATCCACATATGGAATACTTATGGCAGGCGGGGCCTACGTTCCCATCGATCCCAACGCTCCGAAAAGCAGAATCGAATTCATAATAAAAGACTGTGGTATCAATATTCTCATTACGAATAGGCAAAAGAGAAAAATCGTATCCAGCATAGCTGAATCCCCAGCTACCCCGCTCCGCCATATCATCGGGCTTCCGGAAAACACGGTAGACAACGACCATATCTCGACTCACTCCTGGGCTCAGGTTTTCCAGGCTGAAAAAACGCCGCCAGCGAATAGAATCCACGAAGACGATCTCGCCTACGTCATGTACACTTCCGGATCGACCGGCATGCCAAAGGGCTTGATGCATACGCACAGCAGCGGACTCGCTTACGCCCGCTACTCAGCCGATCTCTACGATGTAGGACCTAGCGATATTCTAGGCAACCACGCTCCCCTCCACTTCGACATCTCCACCTTCGAATTTCTCACTGGCCCCTATGCCGGAGCGAAGTCTGTCCTCATCCCCGAAGAGGACATACTCTTCCCCAATAGCCTCGCTCCGCTTATCGAAAGAGAACGTCTCACTTTCTGGTATTCAGTACCGCTCGCTCTCATCCAACTCATCTCAAGCGGCCTTCTGACAAACGTCGACTGCTCTCGACTTCGCTGGATCCTATTTGGCGGAGAACCCTTCCCCCCAAAGTACGTAGAGCAACTCACTAAACTCATCCCTAGCGCCCGACTTTGCAACGTCTATGGCCCCGCCGAAGTCAACCAATGCACCTACTATCACCTTCCAAAAAACTTCGAGGATTCAGGCGAAGCCATCCCTATCGGAAATATTTGGAAGGGAGCCCAAGCGCTTGTCGTCACCCCCGACGGAACCTGCCCGCAAGCGGATGAACCGGGCGAACTCCTGATCAGCTCTCCAACAATAATGAAAGGCTATTGGGGACGCGAAGACCTTAACAAAAAATCATTCCACTACGAGGAGCCCATACCGGGATTCGTGCGACGCTACTACCGTACAGGCGACATCGTATCGACCGACAAAGATGGAGGCCTTCACTTCATCGGCAGAAAAGACCGACAGGTGAAAATCCGCGGCAACCGCATAGAGCTCGACGAAGTCGAAGCGGTTTTCGCCACGCAGGAGCAGGTCCTCGAAGCAGCAGCCGTTGTCATTGAATCCAACGAAGAAAAACAAATCGTAGTCTATGTATCACTACAAGGAAAAGACCCTTTCGATCCAGCCCTTTCACTGGAACGCGCTCGGATGAGACTCCCTCGCTACGGCGTTCCACAAAGACTGGAAATCCTTACAGTTTTCCCGCGCACAACCAGCGGCAAAATCGACCGAAAAAAGCTCGTCACGCAATATGCCTCCCAACCAATCAATCAAAGCGTCTAGCTTCCTCGAGCGGATAACGGAAGACTCCGGCCTCACCCACAGCCAAATTCAGATTTGGGTGGGTCAAAAGGTGCACCCGCAGAGCCCCTTCTGCAATATGGCCTTTGGCATCGAAATAGAGGGTGAAATCGACGTCGAAACATTCGAACAGGCTTGGGCAAAAGTTGTTTCCGAAAATAGCGTCCTCCGCACGAGAATTCTCGAATTGAAGTCCGTTCCGCAGCGCTCGCTGACTCCTCCAGCCGATTTCTCCCTAGAGAAACTCGATTTTTCAAATCACGAGCAGCCCGCCAACTATTTCCGTAGCTGGGCCCGAAAACGTTGCTCCACCCTTCTCCCGCTCGAAGGGAAACTTGTTGAATCAGCAATCGTCAAGCTCGCTCCGAACGCATACGCCTGGTACCTCAACCAGCATCACTTGATCACCGATGCGACTTCGACCGTGCGCCTCTACCAAGCCATCTCGGATGCATACGAACAACTCACCGAAGAGCAGGCAGCCGCTGTATCGAATTTTGAAGACTACTACGAAGTCTCCTCGAAAATCAGTGACGAGACAGCCGAAATCCGCGAACACGCAAAACAGCACTGGTCAACCAAAGGGACGCAGACAGAAAGACTGACTCCCATTTACGGCAGGAAAGGCGACGCAGCTCAGACTGAAAGCTCGCGCCTCGAATACCAGCTCGACGAGAGACAATCCGAGCGTATCCGCAAACTTGCCAGCGAACCCGAGCTGCAAAGCCTCTTTCCCGACATTTCAACCTTCGCTGTCTTCTCCACGCTTCTCTCCGCATTCCTATACCGATCAAGCGGTCAGAATGCCGTTTCTTTCGATTCCCCTGCCGCAAATCGATCAACCCGCTCGGCGAAAAACGCGCTCGGTTGCTTTATCGAAATGTTCCCACTTGATCTGCAAGTCGAAGAAGGGGCGACCTTTCGTAGTCTCGCAGCCCATTGCATGGAAGAGATTCACTCCTTCCTGCAAAACGTGTCAAACGGAGCGAGCTCCCCAAGCGGCTCAAACACCAGCAACGTCGTCCTCAACCTCTTTACCCTGCCTTTCGGCTCCTTCGCTGGTTGCCCCACCCGTGCGGAGTGGATTCACTCCGGACACATAGACGGTGTATACGATTTCAAACTACAAGTTCACGACTACAACGCCGACGGACGCTACACGCTCCATTTCGACCTGAGCGAATCGACTTTCACAGCAGAAGACCAACAGCGAATACAGTTCCATTTCATTAGCATGCTCGACGCCATGATCGAGAATTTGGATACGCCGATCGCAGCCGTCGACATTCTATCGGAATCGGAACGCAATCACCTTCTCATTGACTACAATCGACCATCGCTCGCTCCCATTCCTACCGATACGGTGATCGAACGCATCGCCAGGCAAGCGGCGGCCACACCCGATCGAATCGCTCTACGCCAGCAATCCAAGACCCTCACCTACAAAGAATTATGGGACCAAGTCGAAGCCTCCGCCCGCTGCCTCAACTCAAGAGGAATCGGACCGGAAAGCTGCGTGGCTCTCATCATGCCACGATCGCAGGAGACCATTTTATCTATCCTCGCCGTCCTGCGGGCCGGAGCAGCCTACATTCCAATCGACCCGACCTACCCTGAAGAACGCATTGCCAAGATCCTCGCCGACTCCGGAGCCAACTGCCACATCAAATCTTTCAGCGAATTGCTAGATGGCAATAAACGAAGCGAACTTCCTCCTTTTCCAAAGTCTGGCGACCTAGCCTATGTCATTTATACTTCGGGCTCCACCGGGCAGCCTAAGGGCGTAGAAATCGAGCACCGCGGACTTGTCGACTATATCGATTGGGCAGAGCGGGAATACGTTCGCGGCGAACAGCTAACATACCCCCTCTTCACTTCCCTCTCTTTCGATCTAACCGTCACCAGCCTTTTCCTCCCACTCGTCACTGGTGGAGAGCTCGTCGTCTATCCGCAAACCAGCGCTGAAGTCGACTCAGCCGTAATCGACGTCATCAACGAAAATACCGTCGATTTCATCAAACTTACCCCCTCCCATCTTTCGCTGCTCAAACAGCTCGACCTCAAACGCTCCCGCATCAGCCGACTCGTTCTCGGAGGCGAAGACCTGAAGCTTAGCTTAGCCTCCACGATCGCGGCACAGTTCGGGCACCCCGTTGAACTCTACAACGAATACGGGCCAACCGAATGCGTAGTTGGCTGCATGATACATCGATTCGATCCCACCTCGGATTTCGCTAACGAGTCAAGTGTTCCCATAGGCCGACCTGCTGATCATGTTTCGCTCTACTTGCTGAACGACCGGCTACAGCCCGTTCCCGAAGGCGCTCCAGGTGAGCTTTGCATAGCTCGCAACGGCATCGCCCGAGGCTACCGAAACGATCCCGAAAAAACTGCCCTCTCCTTCGTCGCCAATCCCTACCGGCCGGGCGAACGCCTCTACCGCACAGGAGACTTGGCTCGCTTCTCCGCCAAAGGGGTAATGACCTACCTCGGCAGAATTGACAAGCAGGTCAAAATCTCCGGTCACCGGATCGAATTGGGTGAAATCGAAGCGACTCTCCTGCGTCATCCTTCAGTACGAAACGCATTCGTAAGCACGCGAGCGCCAGACATACAAACCCGCCCCACCGGCGCGGCGGCTCACTGCACCCGTTGCGGGCTTTCATCCCATTACCCAAACATAGTCTTCAATGCAGAAGGCGTATGCAGCGTCTGCGACTCCTACCATTCTATAAAAGGCGAAGCCAGCCACTACTTTAGCGACCCAGAATCACTGAAAGAGCTATTTAAAGCCTCACGCAATAAACGACGAGGCAACTACGATTGCATGGTGTTCTTCAGCGGAGGAAAGGATAGCGCCTATGCGCTTTGCCAGCTAGTAGATATGGGGCTGAACGTCTACGCATTCACCTTGGACAACGGCTACCTTTCCGACCAGGCCATGGCGAATATCAGCCGCGTAACGAAGAGTCTCGGAGTCGAGCATGAGTTCGCCACTACGCCGGCGATGAACGAAATCTTTCGCGATAGTCTCACCCGATTCAGCAACGTCTGCAACGGTTGCTTCAAGACCATATATACACTCGGCATGAATCGAGCGAACGAGCTTGGCATACCTATTATCGTCACAGGACTTTCGCGCGGACAATTTTTCGAAACCCGACTCACCGGAAACCTATTCGAAAACGGTCGCTTCAGCCCCCAAGATGTAGACGAAGCAGTTCTTGAAGCTCGCAAACGCTACCATCGCGACGACGACGCCGTATCACGCTGCCTCGACGTTAGCAAATTTCAAGACGACTCGATTTTCGAAGAAATCCAATTCGTGGACTTCTACCGTTACTGGGACGCGCCTCTGGAAGAAATCTACTCCTACCTCGATAGGCGTGTCCCGTGGATACGCCCCTCAGACACTGGCAGATCCACCAATTGCAGAGTAAACGACGTCGGCATCTACATACACCAAAAGGAACGCGGTTTTCACAACTACTCACTGCCATACAGTTGGGATGTACGACTCGAACAAAAGAAACGTGAAGAAGCAATCGAAGAGCTTGACGACAAATTCGACCTCGCGGAAGTCAGGCAAATGCTCGCTGAAATCGGTTATGACGAAGATCGAATCGCCGCAGATGAAAACCGCGTCGAACTCGTAGCCTACTACGAAGCGGACAGTGAAATCGAAGCAAACAGTCTGCTAAAAACTCTCGAGCGACACCTGCCTCCCCAAATGCGACCGCGACACATCGTACACATCGATTCGATGCCGTTAACCAAAAATGGAAAGGTAGACGAAGCAGCCCTGCCGCAGCCACTAGACAAGCGTCCAGATCAAGACGCGCCAATCATCGAGCCAAATGGTCCCGTTCAGGAACACGTATTCAGTATTTGGAGTCAAACCTTGAACCTTAAGACAATTAGCGTAACCGACAGCTTTTTTCAGCTTGGAGGAACCTCCCTCACAGCCATGGAAATAACTTTGCAGATCTGCCAGGACTTCGAGATCGATCTCCCGTTGCAGACGATATTCCAACACCCCACCATCGCCCAGCTTTCCTCCAAAATTGAAAATACAATCCTCGAAGAAATTGAAAGCCTAAGCGAAGAAGATGCCAACAATCTCCTGAGCGAGGAAAGCCCATCGTGAAAGCTGGCGAAGAACAACCAAACATTCCGCCGCGCCCAGCCCTCTCCGAACAGAAACGCCGACTGCTGGAGCAAAGATTAAACCGATCCTCAAGATCCATAGGATTCAAAGACGACGGAATCCCGAAGCGTCCCCCAAACAACAAAACGCTCGCCTCGCTCGGCCAAGCCCGCATTTGGGTCCTAAATGATCTGAGCGAGAAGTCTCCATCCTACAATATTACGAGCAGCTTCGAAGTACTAAGCTCCATCGACAAATCAGCACTACGAATTGCTCTCAACAAGGTCGTCGAACGACACGAACCTCTCCGCAGCACCTACCGTTTGGAGGATGGCGAAGTTATCCAACACGCAATACCCTCGCCCGAACTTGAGATTGACCAACAGAACTGCAAAGACCTCGCCTCCGCCCGTAGTTCGGCCCAGATATATGGGCGTATTCCCTTCGACGTGGAAACCGGACCACTTCTCCGGGTTGGCCTATTTACAGCCAGTCAAGAGCACCATGTACTCATCTTATCAATACATGATCTTGTTTTCGACAAATGGTCACTTAAGGTATTTTGGAACGAATTTAGCGAGTTCTACCGCCAAGCAACAGACAATACTATCGCGAAACTTGCGACCTTGCCCATCTCATACTCTGACTTCTCCCACTGGCAACGCCGATGGCTTGAAGAAGGAAATCGCAAGCGCCAAATTGAATACTGGAAGGAAAAGCTAAAGGCAACGCCACCGCCAATCCCACTGCCAACCGACTTTCCCTATCCGCAAACCATTGGAGACCCTGGGGGTCTAGAACGTTCCATTCTCGACGAGTCTACAAGTCGAAAAGCGAAAGAGTTCTCCGCCCAGAACGATGTATCCTTGTTTACAACATTTCTGCTTGGTTTCAGTATACTACTTAGCAGGTATTCAGAAACTGAAAACATATTAATATCTAGTCCCGTCGCTAATCGAAGAAAGAAAGAAACGGCAAACCTGATAGGCTTTTTCCTCAACACTCTAGTAGTTCGAGCTGATCTCACAGGAAATCCTACCGTACGCGAAGCCCTAGCGCGAACGCGACTCACTGTGCTAGAAGCGCTCGATAATCAAGACCTCCCCACAGATGCAATTGTAGACGCGATCAAGCCCTCTCGCGTCACTGGACGCCATCCCTTGTTTCAAACCATGTTCGTTTATCAACGGGAAGACGAAGGTACACCAAAGCTTAGCCTCAAGGACTGCCGCATCGAACCGATCTTCATCGAAACGAAAACCTCAAAATTCGATCTTAGCCTTTTCGTAGCTGAGTCTGGGAACGCCTTCGAAACAGTTGCCGAATACCGCACCGATATTTTCCAAGCCAAAACCATCCAGAAATTCCTCGAACACTTCAACGTCCTGATGGGCGACCTGGTTGCCAATCCCTCAAAACGCGCTCAAGAGCTGGAGATTCTTACCCCCGAGGAACGAACCAAACTCCTTCACAATCACAAGAATTCCGCTTTCGGCAATCAACCGAAAGAAACCTTACCTGAAGCGATACTATCCTTCGCCTCCACCCGGCCAAAAACTATTGCTATCACCGGGCCGAACTCGACTTTCACCTATCAGGAACTCGAAAAAAGAACAGCCGGACTGGCCCGAGCGCTCGTTGAGCTCCCTCGAAATGAAGATGCTCCTGTCGGAATATTTTTAGAGCGTTCGCCTGAAGCTATCATCGCTATTATCGCCGCACTTCGTTCGGGCGCGGCCTATCTCCCTCTCGACCCTCATTATCCAAAGAAGCGAAACCAGAGCATCATTCAAGACGCCCTGCCTTTCGCGTTTATCGCTAGCCAGAGCGAGTCGTCTACCATCAAAGAAGTATCCAACTCTCCAATACTTTCCATTCTCCATTCAAATTCGTCCAATACTCAACTACCTAAGCTAAGCGTAGACAATAACGCCTACCTGATCTACACTTCCGGCTCGAGCGGCCAACCTAAAGGAGTCATGGTCACCCATCGAAACCTAAGCTATTCCACGCTTTCCCGTACCCATTTTTATCCGACACCACCAAGTCGATACCTACTAGTGTCAAGCCTTGCATTCGATAGTTCAGTCGCCGGCATCTTCTGGACACTCTCGACAGGTAATACCTTGGTGACATTAGGCGCAGGACTTGAACGAGAACCGGACGCGATAAGAGAAGCCGTTAGACGATTCCAAGCGACACACCTTCTCTGCATTCCAACACTCTTTCGCGAAGTCATTGCCGCAGACTTTGATAAACTAAGCACACTCAACACCGCAATCGTAGCCGGCGAATCCTGCCCACCAGAGCTCGCAAAGACACACTACCGTAGACTGCCTAATTGTTCCCTCTACAATGAATACGGTCCAACTGAGACCACAGTCTGGTGCACCGCTACAAAACTAGATAAGGATTCTCCAACAACGATTGGAGTCGCAATTCCGTACTACGAAATCCACGTGCTTTCGCCTCATCAGCAAACCCTACCAAGCGGGGTTCCCGGCGAGCTATGCGTCTCCGGGCCAGGAGTAGCAAAAGGTTATCTCAATCAATCAGACCTCACCAAAAAACGCTTTCCTACCATAACTCTCCCGGACGGACGACGAATCCGAATGTACCGCACCGGGGACAAGGTTAAGCGACTTCACAATGGCGAGCTCGAATATCTCGGACGAATCGACGGACAAATCAAAGTTAACGGCTTCCGCTTCGAGCCTGGTGAGACCGAAACAGCTCTCGATGCTTGTCCAAATATTGTAGCATCAAACGCCCGGCTCATTTCGAACGAACACAACGATCCGAACACGGCCAGGCTCGTCGGATATATCGTCACCGATTCCAAGTTCGATGGAGACTTCAAAGCCTTGAAAGCAAGGCTCTCCAATACGCTTCCCATACAAGCCATCCCAACCCAGTTCGTTTTAATCGATGCCATTCCTCGCCTACCTAACGGAAAAATAGACTACAAAAAACTTCCCGTCCCAGACGTCCGCGAGAACACCGCTGCCAGTTTTGAGAAACCAACGACTCCCACAGAAAGGAAATTGGTAGAGATTTGGAAAGAAGCCCTCGACATCGAAAGAGTTTCAACGAACGATAATTTCTTCGACCTTGGAGGAACCTCACTGCAAGCGATACGCATCTTCTCAAAAATCCGAACTGCCTTCGAGGCTAGTTTGTCTTCGAGTCGGCTTCTTCAAGCGCCCACCGTCGCTCACTTGGCAAGGCTTCTGGACGAAGAGAGCCGACCCAAAGCGAGCAAATGCCTCGTCCCCCTCAAGACTAAGGGAAATCTCACCCCCATCTTTCTAATCCACTCCGGAGGGCTACAGGTTCTCTTCTACAAAGACTTGGCGAAACGTATCGACGATCGAATCCCACTCTACGGCCTCCAAGCCGTCGGACACGATGGAAGCGAGAAACCCCTTACTCGTATCCAGGATATGGCGACTCGATACTTAAGCGAAATTGAGGAAATACATCCTCATGGACCCTTTATATTCCTCGGCCACTGTTTCGGAGTCACCGTTGCTTTAGAAATGGCGCGACAACTGCAATCCAGAAACAAGGACGTTCCTCTTGTAGTTTCAATCGATGGTGAAGCTCCCTATTCACTGGATCATCAAACGCCAGCGCCAGCCCCGTTATTTCCGAACTATCCGAAAGGTCTCAGATTCCTCCGTATCAAAGTGCGGCAGCTCAGACACGCAATCAGAAAAACTAGAACAAATTTCATCTATCGTTTTGGATCTGAGGAAAGCAAAGAGTTAATCCTCTTAAAACGTACGCGCTCTGCAATAGGCAAAGCGTTTAGCGGATATCGAGAGTCGCCCTACTCGCAACCGGTTCTCGGCTTTCGTTGTCTTGATTCCGACAAGTATGCCAACCATTCGGAAAAGGATTGGAGACGAGCCGCTCCTAATATAGAAATGCATCACATCGCCTGTCGACACGAGGAGCTTATTTCCGAGCCTACGGTCCAAAAGACTGCTGCAATCATCAATCGCAAACTGGCAAGCCTCCCCCCCTATGCCAGCCTACAAGCAGAGGATTGAATTCGTATGGATGCACCGGTAGCAATTGCCAAACTCGACGCTGGTCTCGCCTCCATTTGGCCCTGTAAGCTCGCTTTAGACGAAGTTCGAAAACTACTCGCCTTGGCAGTTCACGCTCAACTTGCGAGAAAAACTGCAGAAGCGATACTTACTCTCGATCATACCTGCGTTTGCGAAGAATCCATAAGGCTTGCGCAATCCGCCGTCGACGCCTGCCAATCCATCAGCGACTACTCATCGAGCGCCCAAGACAAGCTAGGTGAGGTCTTCGAGCGCCAAGGAGTTAAGGCCTGCCAAAGCCAGAAAAAAACTAAATTAGCAGAACTTCAACACCAGCAACTATTTATCCGAATCGGTAGGGACAAAATCGATCAGGCTATTGAAATCGCTACAACCAATGGATTCTATAAAGCTCATAATATCTCCGGTGCAAACTGGGAATGCTACAAGAGGTTCAATAAAAGGATCGATCTCATTAAACGCGACGATGTGACAACGCGCCTTCGCCTCGCTTGGCATCCCAATAAAGTATATAATCGAATTCCCCAATTTCTCCGTCCGGCTACAAAGAGTGTCGAGCCCATCCGACTTTCCGCGAAACTATGGTGGATCTCCTTGCTTACCTCTCCTATTTTTAGTCTAGCGAAGAAACGCAGCCGGCAGGACAAACAAACCGATTGGCCCTTTCTAGGCACTCCGATGGAACTCATACCATCCCTTCTCGAGTTCGCCAACATCACCCCCTCCGATACGCTACTCGACATCGGGTGTGGCGACGGAAGAATCGTTCTCGAAGCCGCCAAAACCTACGGATGTAAATCTATCGGCATCGAAAAAGACCCGGACCTAGCCAATTTAGCAAAAAAACGGGTAGAAAGTGCAGACTTCCAAAACCAGGTAACGATCATCAGTGGGGTTGCGACAGAATTGAGTTACACGGACGTTTCAGTGGTGTTTCTATTCCTTCCCGTAAGAAGCATCACGAATCTCATCGATTCTCTTTTAGAGAAACTTACTCCCGGATCACGCATTATAGTGCACGAACAAGCAGACCTTCCCAATAGTTTGAAGCCGTCTGCCTCAGTTCCTTTCTTCTGTAAATCAGGCATCACAGTAGCTCATATTTGGATCGTTTAGCATGCTGCCAGACCATCTCTTTCCGCAAAGCGCTCTAATAAAAACCCTCCCATACCTTATAATCCAAATATTAAATAATCGATTTTTATATCTTTTTGATGCGCAAAATCACAGTGCCATCAGAGAATAAATGACCTTATCTGATACCGGACCAATGCTCGGCGAACAAATCTACTCTTCGCGACTCGCTGCACTATCAAATTCATAAATTTCCCCCGAACGAACATCAATCTCCATAATCGTCGATCGGTCGATTTCGACAATTCTTTCACCATTGAAATAACTCGTCACCCTACTTACATTAATTGATTTCACGCCTGCCAAATCGGATATTGGATAGTCTATCGAAGATGTCCAAAAAGTAGCAGGAGGTTTCATCATAGAAAGAATCCTTTTCTGCCAATTTTGGCCGTTTGAATCAGTCAAATAACTCACGAGAAAACGAGCAAGGCGCTCCCTACTTTCTTGGCTTACTTTCTGCTCAGGCAACGCGCTTTCAAGCTCTCTTATTTCTTCCGTAGATTTTGCGCTAGATATTGAAACAGCCAGACGCTTATTGCCCGTAGCTCCATAGGACCTAAGCAATTGCGGCTCTTCATATATATCACCGAAAATTGAAAAAGAGAACACATCTCGATAAGGCGAAAAGAAATTTGGAGGCAGAGTCCGCGTTTCACCATCTTCTAGAACCGCTTCAAACGTGAAATTATAGTCGAGCCCCGTATCGAACCACGCCAGTGAAGGAGGACGCGCCCAAAATGAGATTCCAGCGATCAAGACTATACTCGTCAGAGCGTGGATCCCTCCAAAAACGCTGGTATCCGACGATCTCTCATTTCGAAAGAAAACAAGCCAAAGCGTGCATATCAAAACAATCCACTGCCAAAACAAAAATCCAGACAACAGGAATACACCAATATGAAAACACACCCATACGACTATCAACACCCTAAAGATCTTTCGCTTAAAAAGTATAACGAGCCCGCCTAACTCCGCGGCTAGGGTTGCCAGCAATAAAAGTGGATTAAACTTCAAAAGAACTTGTACAACCTTCGATACGGTATCGGTAGATAGAGTATCCAGCCAGCCATGGGCGTGGGCTGCTACAAAAAACAGACCCACTTGATTAGTCTGTGCCCAATCCATCTTCAACTTACCTAAACCGGGATAGAAATAGTGTCCCGCGATCAAGCTGCATACTAAGACCAGAAATCCATCGATTCTACGCCAGCCCGTCAGCGAGGACAAAATATGCCAAGAACTAACAAGCATCAGACACTCGACCAATAGCGACTCAACCGGGGCCTTGAAACCCAACCCAAACGGGAAGTTGAATTGCGAATGAATTGTTGAAACCCACCACAAAAAGAGAACAAGAAAGAACGGACGCCAAACAACCCCTAAAGCTAAGACTACTAGCAACGACCGCTCCAAGGTATGAAATCGACCATAATACAGATTGTAACCATAGAAGGAAAAACTCCACACGACTACTATCGTTATTACTAAACTGAATACCCGAAGCTCTTTACCATTGCTCAATTCCCGCCAACTCGCGGTCAAACTCATTGGTGAACCCTTCAGTCTCTGAAAGCAGAGTATCACAAGAATCGCTACAAATAACGGTATGCCCTCGATCGCAGCAGCGAATAGAAAAGATTTCTCAAAAAAAGCGCCCTCTTCCAATTCGCTCGAATATCCCAACAAAGAGCGAAATACTAAAAAGCAGACTAGCAGCGACAGAGTTCTAATCGCGACTCCCGACCAACGAACATATACACTACTAGAACTCGAATCACTTCTCTCGCTAAGCATAGGCTACTAGAATGAGAGAACACAAACCAAGCACCGACTTAACAAGGATATTCGCATCTCCTGAATACAGTTGAATCAGACAGATGCTTTTCTATCGGTAGCTTCGCGCTTGAAGTTCAAAAAGCTCGTAGTACCTCCCACGCAGTTCAATCAACTCCTCGTGGCTACCGATCTCCAGAACTCTTCCTGCCTCCATCACTACGATGCGATCAACCATTTTGACAGTGGACAAACGATGACTGACCATAATCGCCGAGCGGCCCTTAGACATTTCGTGAAACTTCTCGAAAAATTCGTACTCAGATTCCGGATCCATCCAACTAGTCGGCTCGTCAAGAATCGTGATTTCGGCCCTCCTGTAAAGGGCTCGAGCTAATGCAACTTTCTGCCACTCTCCTTGGCTAAGTTGCTCTCCTTCGATCAGAATCTTGCCTAGTGACGTTTCATAGCCCTTCGGTAGCTTACGCACTATTTCATCCGCTCCGCTTAAGCAAGCCGCCTCCTTCATGAGTGCTTCGTCAGCACAATCAGTATCCCCAAGCATTATATTGTTCTTAACCGAAAGACTGAACTGCAAATGGTCCTGAAACAGTACACTGAATCGCTTCCGGTAAGCCTGAAGGTCCAATGATCGAATATCTTGCCCGCCCAGGGAAATACTGCCACTGCTGCAGTCGTATAGACGACAGATCAGCTTTACGAATGTCGATTTCCCCGATCCGTTCTTCCCCACAATAGCGATATGTTCCCCCGGCTCGATTGATAATGAAATTCCTGACAGAGCCTGACGCACCGTTCCAGGGTACTTGAAATCAACATCCTTAAATACGATACGACTCGGAGCTGACGACAAGGCCACTAGAGGCTTTTCAGGCGACGTGACGATTGGTTGCGTATCCAAAACTTCGAACAGATTTCCAAGAAACAGGTTACTCTCATAGAGAGACGAGATCCCCGCAATCAACTGCCTAAGATAGTTTTGAGCCCGATTAAAGGCCGCATAGAAAAGAGCCATATCCCCAATGGTAAAGACCCCATCGACCGCCGCCCTCGCGAAATAATAAAATCCGATAAACAAGGCCGCAATCGAGCATGCGTTCACCAGAAAAATACGCGTCTGCTTCCAATAGGTAATTTTGAGCAATTCTTCTCTCAAACGAATACGCAGTTGCGAGTACCATCCAGCGACAACAGGACCAAAGCCAAAAACACGGGACTCCTTAGCCGCGTTGGATTGAGTGAGAAGGCTGTGATAATAGTCAGCTTCACGTTGGCGACCAGCGGCAGACTTCTGCCAACGGAAGAGCTTGTCGGAAGACTTCACTTGCACGAAAAGCCCGGGTACAACTGCAAAGAAAAGTAGAGCAGAAATAGCCCAATGATAAGTCAGCAGTAGCGCCAGCACAGCAATAAGGGATAAACCATCGCGGGCGATTGCTGACAATACCTCTACAAATTTCGCAGTCCTCTTAGGAGCTTCGGTTTGTGCAATGTGAAGACTATCGAAGTAACTCGGAGTCTCATAATATCCCAAATCCAACTCAACCGACTTCTTATGCAAATTCGACATTACATAATCTTGCACAACCTCACCCTGGGCGGTTGTCGAGTAGGTCGAAATTGAACGAAGCAATGAGCTGACGATTTCCGTTCCAGCCATGGCAGCGATTAGAGTGGCAAGCATGGCAAACGAAACTCCAATTTCACCAATCAAACCTGCAGTAAATTCATCAAAGAACAGCTTCTGCAGATAAAGGCTCACGACTGGAAGAACTCCGATTCCAACAGTGAGAAGGGCTGCAACGATTACCCAACGCCGACTTGATTCCCATACAAGAAACAACCCGCGTTTTAGCTTCAACCCCTCCTTGATTTTTCGTAGCATAGTCGCGGCTAATAGTTGCTAATAGCTTCGCGACCACAAGCTTACACTTTAGTGCGGGGATTCAGAGTTACCCTGCTCCGCTACAAACGCGAAGCATCACTCGACCTCGGACTTCTTCAATGAAGCTATTCTCTACAACATGATCTCTTCCGCATCGCACTTGCAGTCATCGTCATCGTCCGACTCGAGTGGACCGTAGGTCTTTAGCGGATACCGATAGAGTTTACCTTCGAAATTCTTAAAGTGGATCGCTTCGTCATCGATCTTGGTGATGTACTGCGGATTGATCGGCACCTTGCCGCCGCCACCGGGAGCATCAATCACGAACTGCGGCACCGAATACCCAGTCGTATGGCCGCGAAGTCCCTTCATGATCTCGATCCCCTTGCAAACATTTGCCCGCAAGTGGGCGCTGCCTGTGATCAAATCGCACTGGTAGATATAGTAAGGCCGCACCCGCATCCGCACGAGGCGGTGCACCAAAGCCTTCATCACTTCCAAGTCGTCATTCACGTCCTTGAGCAACACGGACTGGTTCCCGAGCGGCACTCCTGCAAACGAAAGTCGCTCACACGCATCCTTCAATGTCTGCGTACACTCCTTCGGGTGATTCGTGTGAATGCTCATCCAGATAGGACCGTGCTTCTTGAAGATCTCGCAAAGCTCCGGAGTAATTCGCTGCGGCAGGAAAACCGGAATACGCGAGCCAATGCGGATAAACTCAACATGCTCGATCGCCCGAAGTCGCCCCAGCAAATAGTCGAGCTTCTTGTCGGACAACAGCAGCGGATCTCCACCGCTGAGCAACACGTCTCGCACCTCAGGATGCTCCTCGATGTACTTCAGCCCCTGCTCGAATTCTGGATGAAAGTTATAGTCCTGCGCATTGCTCACCAGACGGCTCCGCGTGCAGTAGCGACAGTACGCCGCGCAACGGTCCGTCACCAGAAACAGCACACGATCCGGATAGCGATGCACCAAGCCCGGCACCGGCGAGTGCCCGTCCTCGCCCACTGGGTCGAGCATCTCTTCCTGGCCCACCGTCATTTCGTCCTCGCGCGGAATCACCTGCTTGCGAATAGGACAATTAGGATCCTCCCGGTCGATCAGGTTGAAAAAGTACGGCGTGATCGCCATCGCCAGCTTCGTATTCGCATGCGCGCAGCCCGCCCGCTCCTCAGGGGTCAACTCCATATGCTGCTCCAGCTGCTCCAGCGTCGTGATCCGGTTTTTTAGCTGCCAAATCCAATTGTTCCAGTCCGACTCGGGCACATGCTCCCAGAGTCCCTGGCCTGACTGCCAGTGCGTGCGATCCTCAGTGTAAGGCATAATTCGAGAAATACGTTGGTAAAGTTGTGGAAAAAGGCAGGCGAAACCGAACCTCTTCAGAGGGACGACGATCTAATTACGAATAAGTCACAAAAAGGGATTGTAGCCCCACGGCAAACCAACTTTTCTCCCAACCCTAATGAACGACACCCAGACAGGCGTACTAGCATTAGAAGATGGATCCGTGTTTCGAGGCATTGCTTTCGGAGCTAAAAAGACGGTGGTAGGTGAAGCTGTTTTTAATACCAGCATGACCGGTTATCAGGAAATTCTGACCGACCCCTCCTACTACGGCCAAATAATTACCATGACTGCGCCGATGATCGGCAACTACGGCGTCAACGAAGAAGACGTCGAAGCCGACCAGCCCATGTGCGCCGGATTCGTCGTCCGAGAGCTCAGTCCTATCGCGAGTAACTGGCGCAGCACCGCCACCCTCCCCGACTACCTCGAGAAAAACGGCATTCCCGGAATCGAAGGCGTCGACACCCGCGCCATCACCAAAAAGCTCCGCGTCGACGGAGCCATGAAGTGTTGCATCAGCACCGAAGACATTTCCGACGATGAAGCCGTCAAACGGGCCAAGGAATGGGAAGGCATCGTCGGAGCCGACTACGTCAAGGAAGTCACCTGCAAATCCACTTTCGTCTACGGGCCGTCCGACGCGAACTGGCCCTACAACCCAATTAAATCCGTCATTCGCAAGCCTTCTCGCGAGCGCGAAATCTTCAAAGTAGCCGCCCTCGACCTCGGCGCGAAGAAGTCCATCTTCCGCGAACTCGCCTTCCACGGCTTCGAAGTCCACGTCTTCCCCGCCACCGCGAAAGCCGAGGAAATCAAGGCCATCAGCCCAGACGGTATCTTCCTCTCAAACGGCCCCGGTGACCCGGAACCCGTCACCTACGTGCACGAAACCGTACGCGCCCTCATCGACGACTACCCGATTTTCGGCATCTGCCTCGGTCACCAAATCATCACCCACGCCATCGGAGCCAAGACCTACAAACTCAAGTTCGGCCACCGCGGCGGAAACCAGCCGGTCAAAAACCTCGAAACCGACTTCGTGGCCATCACCGCTCACAACCACGGCTTCGCCACCTCCGAAGAAGGACTCGAAGCCTGCGGAGCCACCATCACCGAGGTCAATATCAACGACAATACCATCGCCGGCATCAAGCTCAAGGACAAGCCCGTCTTCTCCGTGCAATACCACCCGGAAGCCGGCCCCGGACCAAGCGACGCCAACCCGAACTTCGAAAAGTTCTACCAGCTCGTCGCCCAGTCGAAGAAAGCCTAACAATTTTCGAAAAATCAAAAAAGCGCGGTTCGAAAGAGCCGCGCTTTTTCATGCCCTAAAATAAGTGGGGAAGCGGCCTTGGGCCGCGATTTCCCCAAAAGAGCTTAATATAGGAAGGGCTTTCCCGCTGCCTGTTCTAACCCCGCACCAAAGCCTCAAACGCCGCCGCGTCCTCCGCCGTGTCGATCCCGATCGAAGACTCCTCCGTCAAGCCCACCTTGATCGCGTACCCATTCTCCAACGCTCGCAGCTGCTCCAGTTTCTCGATCGCCTCCAGCTTCCCCTGCGGCAATTCGCAAAACGTCCGCAAAAACTCCGCCCGATACGCGTACAATCCCAAATGCCGAAAGGTCGGCGCCTCCGCCACCCATGCATCATCGAAACTCGCGAACCCATCCCGATAGTACGGGATCGGCGCCCGCGAAAAATACAAGGCGTCCCCACCCTCCGAAATAGTCACCTTCACCTGATTCGGATCCAGAAAGTCCTTCCGAGTCCGAAAAGGCGTCGCCAAGGTCGCCATCGTAGCTCCCCCCTCTATAAAGCCCGCCAAGGCCTCGATCTGCGACGCCGCCACCATCGGCTCGTCCGCCTGCACGTTGATCAACACATCCGCCCCAATCTGCTCATTCGCCTCCGCCAGCCTGTCCGTTCCGCTCTGATGGTCCGTCCGCGTCATGATCGCCCGAAACCCAGCCCCTTCCACCACATCCCTCAACCGCTCGTCATCCACCGCGAAAAACACCGGAATACTCGGCGCTTCATCCCGAATTCTCTCCGCCACCCATAAGATAAGCGGCTTTCCGCCGATACGGTGTAGAAGCTTCTCTGGGAAGCGCGTTGAAGCGAGACGTGCTGGTGCGACAATTGCTAACATTTAAGGTATTGGGTGTAAGATCCGTACTTGTACTCGAAGAAGGAGATAAATATACCCTTGGTTTACTCAAAATAATTCTTTCAAAGCGATTTATGGATTCAGCTAACCTCAGATCAGACGGAAACGCAGTCGAACGCATGCTCAAGGTACAAAACCAAATGGGTATCCACGCTAGACCCGCCGCCATGATCGTCAGAGTTACCAACCGTTTCTCCTCCGATGTCTTCTTCGAAAAAGACGACGAGCAAGTAAACGGGAAATCCATAATGGGGCTCATGATGCTCGCCGCCGGAAAAGGCTCAGAGATCAAAACAGTCGTCTCCGGATCCGACGCCAACGAATGCCTCGATGCGCTCGAGGAACTCTTCGCCAGCAAGTTCGACGAAAAGTAGCTCTATCCGGGTCGATGGGAGCGTGCTTCGCAAGTCCGCCAAAGCCTAGGCGGAAACTGAAGTCGCGCGATTTCCCCTCTCCCTAGTCCAATCCGTAAAACGCCTTCGCGTTCGCCGTCGTCCGCGCCGCGAACTCCTCCAGCGACACCCCGAACACCTCCGCGCAATACGCCGCAGTATGCGCCAGATACGACGGCTCATTCGGCTTCCCCCGCTTCGGCATCGGCGCCAGATACGGAGCATCCGTCTCGATCATCAAACGATTTAGCCCCTGCAGCTTCGCCGCCTCCCGCACGCTCTCCGCGTTCTTAAAAGTGATCACCCCCGTGAAGCTCCCGAACCCGCCCCGATCCAGCAACTGCTTCATCTCACCCGGTCCCTCGGAAAAGCAGTGAAAAACCACCTTCGACCAATCCACTCCGCTTCGGTCGATTGATTCCACACACTCCTCAAACGCCCCGCGCGAGTGGATCACCACCGGCACGTCCAGACGCTTCGCTATCTCCAGCTGCGCCTCGCACGCAGCTACCTGACGCTCAAAAACCACCTTCGCCTCCGCCTCGTCCTTCGGCAGGTGAAAGCGGTCCAGCCCGATCTCCCCCAGAGCCACCGGCTTCAGTTCCCGAGCCCAATAATCCTCGATCTTACCGCAAGCCGCTTCCCAGCCATCCTCCACAGAGCACGGATGAATCCCCACCGTGTAGTCCACCTGAGGATACTTGCCCGCCATCTCCGCGTACACGTCCCAGTCGTCCGTATCCGTCCCTACCGTCACCAGACGCTCCACCCCTGCCTCCGCCGCAGCAGCCAGGGTCTCGTCCAAAACACCCTTCCGATGAAAAACCACCAAATGCGTATGCGTATCCACTATTCCAGCCATAACTCAACCCGCCAACTCCCTCCTACAACCGCAACCCAAAATCTTACTCCTACTCTTACTCATCCTCAGAATCAGCCCCTCCTCAAAAAATAATTTCGTGCTCATTCGTGAAATTGGTAGGCAAAAATCTACTCTCACAAACCTATCGCTCTTGTTACCAATTCTCCCATTGCCAAAGCCCTCCCAATCGCTTTCCTGCATCTCTTCCCCGTTACTCTTCGTTTAAGTTTTTCTACATCATCATCATGTCCACCGAAGTCGAAAACGTCATCATCATCGGAACTGGCTGCTCAGGTCTTACCGCCGCCATCTACACCGCTCGCGCGAGCCTAAACCCGCTCGTGCTCGAAGGCACGCTTCCCGGCGGACAGCTCACCCAAACCTCCGAAGTGGAAAACTTCCCAGGCTTCCCCGAAGGAATCGACGGATTTATGCTCATGGACAACCTCCGCAAGCAAGCCACCCGCTTCGGCACACGCTTCGCCATGGCCACCATCGACAGCGTCGATTTCTCCTCTTCTCCCTACACCCTCAAAGCAGGCGACAAGGAATACAAAGCCAAGTCCGTCATCATCTCCACCGGAGCATCACCGCGCATGCTCGGCGTTCCGGGCGAAAAGGAAATGTTCGGCGGCAAAGGCGTCACCACTTGCGCCACCTGCGACGGCGCCTTCTACCGCGACATGGAAGTAGTCGTAGCGGGCGGCGGCGACACCGCTTGCGAAGAAGCGCTCTTCCTCACTCGCTTTTGCTCCAAGGTCACCCTCATTCACCGACGCGACGAGCTCCGCGCTTCCAAGCTCATGGCGGACCGCACCCTTGCCCACGAGAAAATCGAAATGGCATGGGACACCGTCATCGACGAAGTCACAGCCGACGAACAAGGCTTCGCTAACGGCGTCAAGGTCACCAACAAAAAGACCGGCGAAAAAAGCGTCATCGAAGCCAAAGGCGTATTCATCGCCATCGGCCACATCCCCAACACCGGCCCCTTCGCCGACGCCCTGGAAACCGACGCCGAAGGCTACTTCAAGCCCAAGCTCGGTAGCCAAGTCCAAACCAACATCCCCGGCGTCTACGTCTCCGGCGACTGCGCCGACCATGTCTACCGCCAAGCCATCACCGCCGCCGGCATGGGTTGCCAAGCCGCCATCGAAGCCGAACGCTGGCTCGCCGAACAATAAAGTAGGAGCGTGCGCTGTCCCAGCGGACACCCTCAACCAACTTCCCAAAACAAAAGCCGCGTCCCTAAAAGACGCGGCTTTTTCATATCCAAATTCCTAATTCCTAATTTTCTCAAACGCCCGCCACATCCTTCAGCACAAGCTTCGACACCTGTATCCCCTTCTTCAATACCTCAAGCGACATGCTTTCATTCGGCGCATGCAAATTATCCTCCGGCAAAAACAACCCGATCATCACCGAGTCCAATCCCGTTACTCGCTTCACGTCAGAGATAATCGGAATGCTGCCGCCCTCTCTCAAAAACAACGGCTTCTTGCCGAAGACACCGGTCACCGCCTTCTCCGTCGACCGAAAGGCATTCGCCAAAATCTCTCCCTGCCCCGCAGGCGTATTCGGACGATCCGGCGGCACCACAAGATACGGAACACCAGAATGCCCCATCTTGACCTTCGCTTTTATCCCCTTCGGAACCCGTTCCAAAATAGTATCCGCCACCAGCTTACCAATTACGTCCGGTTTCATATTGCCCACCAAACGACACGTAATCTTAACTGACGCCTTCGACGGCACGATCGTCTTGCTCCCCTCACCCTGATAACCTCCCCACATGCCATTAAACTCCAGCGTCGGCATATAGCGAATCGCCTCCAGCGGCGTGTATCCATCGATCGGATGCAATCCATCCACGCCAACGCTGGCCGCATAGGCCGTGTCATCCGTGCCTAAAACCTTGAGCTCCTCGCGCTCCCAATCTTCGACCTCCGTCACGTCGTCGTAAAAGCCGGGCACGTTCACCTTGTTGTCCGCCGTATGGAGCGACGCGCAAATCTCCGCCATCGCCTGCAGCGGATTATAAACCGCGCCCCCATGCAGCCCCGAGTGCAAATCCGACTTCGGGCCCGTCAGCTCAAATTCCATCTCTGCGATCCCTCGCAAACCAACCGTCACCGCCACCTGGTCCGCGCTCGGACTCAGCGTGTCGGAAAGTAGCACGAAATCCGCCTCGCGAAACTCCGCCTCCCTCTCCACCAAAAGCGGCAACAAGCTCGGACTGCCGACCTCCTCCTCGCCCTCGATCAAAAACGTGATCCGCAACGGCAACTCCGGATTCTCCTCCAGCAGCTCCGCCACCGCCGCGATATGCGCCATCTGCGGCCCCTTGTTATCCGCCGCCCCGCGACCGTAAATCCTATCTCCCTTAATCGTCGCCTCAAACGGCGGCGTCTCCCAAAGCTCTATCGGGTCCACCGGCTGCACGTCATAGTGCCCATAAATCACCACGTGCGGCCAGGACGGATCGCCCGTGCGACGCGCCATCACGATCGGATGCTTCTTCGTATTCACAATCTCAACACTCAAGCCGAGATCGCCCAGCATCTTCGCCACAAAATCACGCGTCTGCCCCATGCCTTCCTTATAGGCCGAATCCGCAGAAACGCTCTGATATTCAATGTACTCCTTCAGCTTTGCAATCGCATCAAACATGACACGAACACAAGCAACCCGCCGCCCAAACGCAACACGCCAGTATCGAAATATTCTAGAGAACTATCCCTAGCCGCTCGCTCAACTTAAGAAGTCCCTCTTTCACTACTTCCGGCAAAACAAGTCCAGCCACCACCTGCTCTTCCCTCAACGCCAAGGCCCGTTCCCCTGGCAAACGCACCGCATCCGCCCCAGGCCGCGTTCGCGAATCGTGACACCGCTTCGCCAAGTAATCCATCTCTCGCCGAAACGCGTCGCTACCGCCAAACGCGTCCGGATCGATCAGCTGAATAAAGGTCGAACACCCCCAACGCCCCAATTCATCCGCTCGCCCCGACCCCGACAACCCACAAGTCAAAGCCTCCACCAACAAGCCAAGCGCAAACCCCTTATACCCGTGATCCGCCCCACCAATTGGCAAAATCGTTCCACTCGGCTCGCTGTCCAAAACCTTCGGATCATCCGTCGCCTTCCCCTCATTGTCCTGCATCCATTTCCCTGGCAGTCTCTCACCCTGCTGCTTCGCCCGATTCGCCACACCCCAAGCCGTGGTCGACATGCTTGTATCGAAAATAACAGGACGCCCCGATGTCGGAATTCCAGCCGCGATTGGATTCGGACTGTACACTGCATCCAACCCACCAAACGGCGCGATCAGCTCGCTATTAGGATCCGAACACGTCAAAAGCATCATCGCCCCTTTCTTGATCGCCCGCATCGGATACGATGCCAAACTACCGATATGATGACTCTTCTGTATCGTAACAGTCACTACAGGATGTTCGCCAAGCCGCTCCAAGCCCTCCTCAATCGCCCGACACGTCAGCCAAGCCCCCGGCAAATACCGACCATCCCAAGCCAAAGTGGACCCGCGATCGTTCAATACCACCGGTTCACCCGCCACCTCCATTTTCCCATCCTCGAGGGCCCCTACATAAAGCGGCAGCAAGCCCAGCCCATGCGTCGAGTGCCCCATCAAATCCGCATCCAGCAACACATCCGCCACCACCCTCGCTCGATCTTCCGCCAGTCCCGCTCGCGTCAAAGCCTTCACCGCAAAGCTCAACAAATTTTCCGCCATAAATCGCTCGCTCGAATTCTCTCCACTCATATCATCCCATCCTAGCCTAAGCACCCCGCCTGTCCGCAAAAAACTCAACTCTCCCAATTGAGATACCCGCAATCCTTCCCACCGCGTACTCCCAACAAAGACCCAATTCACCACCTCGTCACGTCGTATCGAAAAGAAGGCGAATCACAATTCACCACTCACTACTCACTACTCACTACTCCCCCATGCTCCACCTCTACCAAGAAATTACCCTCCTTTCCCTCAAGGACGAAAAAGGCACCGTATCCATCCAAAACCTCGCCCAAGTCCTCGCCGGAGCCCTTGTCGCAGAACTCATCGTCTCAAAACGCATCTCCGTCACCAACGACAAAAAGCGCTTCGTCGATCTCATCGATCCCAAGCCCACCGGCGACGCGCTTCTTGACGATTGCCTCCAAAAACTCGCCGAAGCCAAGCGCCGCGCCCGCCTGCAAACTTGGGTCGGACGCTTCGCCGCCATCAAGCGCCTTCACCACAAAGCCGCCCAAAGCCTCTGCGACCGCGGCATCCTCGAACAAACCACCGACAAGGTGCTCCTCGTTTTCAACCGCACGATTTATCCAGAGGTCGATCCAAAGCCGGAACAGAAAATCCTCGCCCGTCTGGAAAACGCCATCTTCAGCGAAAAATCCAAGCTGTCCACCGAAGACATCCTCCTCGTCTCCCTCGCCGACGCCAGCGGACTTCTCGATCAAATCTACACCCGCAAACGCCTCAAACCTTACCGTCAACGCATCAAACAAATCGTCGAAGGAGAAATAGCCGGCCAAGCTACCCGCGAAGTCATTACCGCTATCCAGACCGCCATCATCGTCAGCGCCATCATCATCCCAGTAGTCACCGCCAGCCACTAGGCTCCACCCATGCTCCATTTTCGTATCCTCGCCCTCTCACTTCTCGCATTCATCCCGGCTCTCAAAGCCCAAGAAACCAAGCTCTACCCCATTGGCCCCGGCTGGGCCCAAAACTCCGTCAACACCACCATCTTCCGCAAAAACTCCGTCACCTCGGACCACACCCATCAATACGCCGCCTACTACGACGCCAACGGCCACGTGGTCATCGCGAAACGCCGACTCGACACTGAAGACTGGACCGTCAAACAAACCGCCTTCACCGGAAACATCCAAGACGCCCACAACTCCATCTCCATAGCAATTGACGGCCAAGGTATCCTTCACCTCTCCTGGGATCACCATAACAATTCCCTACGCTACGCCCGAAGCAAGTCACCCGACTCCCTCGAATTCACGCCTATCATCCCCATGGTCGGCGACCGCGAATCAGACGTCACGTATCCAGAATTTCACTCCATCGTCAACGGCGACCTCCTCTTCCTCTACCGCGACGGAGAATCAGGACGCGGAAACCTCATCATAAACCGCTACCAAGTCGCCACCCAAAAGTGGACCCGCGTCCAAACCAAGCTCCTCGACGGAGAAAATCAGCGAAACGCCTACTGGCAGGCCCACACTGATCCCGACTCGGAAACAATCTACCTCTCTTGGACCTGGCGAGAAACATGGGACGTATCCACAAACCATGACATCTGCTACGCCGCCTCCCACGACGGCGGCCAAACATGGCAAAAATCCAGCGGCGAGCAATACCCCCTCCCCATCACCGCCACTACCGCCGAATACGCCGCCCGCATCCCTCAAAACAGCGAACTCATCAATCAAACCTCCATGTGCGCCGACGCCAACGGCCACCCCTACATTGCCTCCTACTGGACACCCGCCCAAAGCGACACTCCCCAATTCCACATCGCCTACCACGACGGCCAATCATGGCACACCTCCCAAATCACCCGCCGCCAAACTCCATTCTCCCTCAGCGGCGGAGGCACCAAACGCATCCCCATCTCACGCCCCCAGATCCTCGCCGACTCCACCGGTCCCACCACCAAAGCCTACCTCATTTTCCGCGACGTCGAACGCCAAAACCGCCCCAGCATCGCCACCTGTCCGGATCTAGCGAAACCCACCTGGCAAATCACAGACCTAGCCGAGCTCGACCTCGGCCAATGGGAGCCCAGCTACGACATTCCCCTCTGGCACAGCCAAAAGCAACTCGCCCTCTTCATCCAAAAAACCGCCCAAGGCGACGCCGAAACAACCCAGCAACTCCCGCCCCAACAAGTATCCATCCTCCAATATACCCCCTAAAGACAACCCGCCTCTCCCCTCAGCCCCCATTCCTAATTCATAATTCCTAATTACCTCCCCCCCTACAACCGCCGCAAAGACTTCCCAATTACAAGAACGACCAATCCACACTCATTCGCCGCCTCCCTCAGTCCGACCTCATCTCCCCCAAACGGCACCAACACCGCTCTCACCCCCAGCTCCTTCATCCTCGCCAAAGTTTCGCCTCCAACATTCGGATCATCGAAAACCGCTACCGTATTCGCTAATCCGATACCGCTCTCCTCAACCGAAAGCCAAGCGCGATCCGTCGAATAATGCCCCGCCGCCAGAGCCACTAGCTGCTCGCCACTCACGATTACCAAAGCCGCAGAATCCCCATGTCGCGCAACCTTCGCGCCAAACATCAGCGATTCCCAATCCTCCACCAACGGCTGAGCCAAACTCGCTACCGTCCATTCCATCGGATTGATCGCCGCCCTATCCTTGTCCTGCACCAGCACGCCACCCACCACACTGCGAACCTCCTGCAAAGCCTCGTAACCCATTCCAGAAATCGACGCCAAAGCGCGAACATCCTTAGCCTCCGCCAAAACAGCTTTTTCCTCCTCAGAAAAATCCGGTGCCAAAACACCCGCCACATCGCCCGAGATCGCCGTATTCAAATTCCCGACACCCACGCTTCCATTCGCCACCAGCCACGAACCAGACAGATCATCGCAAGCCAACACTCCGGCCAATACGACTTCCAGATCCTGACCACACCGCGCCGTCACGATTTTCCCATTTCTCAGCAAAGCCGCCGCCGGCTTCTCAAACTCCCCGATCAAATACGCCGCCCGCGAAACAGTCAGCACCCCGACATAGTCCAAGTCCTTGCCCGACACCTGCTTAAAATGCTCGAAAAAACCTCCGTACAAGGCCGCCCGCTGGTGAGCATTCTCACCCGTATCCAAAAACTGAGCGCGCGGCCACGCAAACCGCATCGCCTTCGAGTACCCGCTTAGAGCTCCCATATCCGGAGCATCCGCTCCCTGCACCTCAAGGTACTGAGCCACCGCGAAGTCAAACTCGCTCGCCGCCCGCAGAGCCGCCGTCGCCCGCTCCATACGAAACGCCTGCCGAAACTTCCCCCCATTGCCCCGCAGCTCCTCAAGTGCCGCGTCATAATCCGCCGGATTCCCCAGCACAGCCATCCGATCCACAGCCCAAGCCGCCCCTCGAATCGTATCTACGATCCCACGATCAAACGCCCCCAGAGCCGATTTCCACGACATGAACGTCCGGCCCGCCGACTCCACATCCACAAAATTAGCCACCACCAGCGACACCCCCGCAGCCTTATCCGCCACCAACGCAGCCGCCTTCGCCTCATCCACCAACTCAAACGAAATCCCCTTCGCCCCCAAAACCTCGCCCGCCGCCGCAATGGCCAACACCTCGTACCCAAACTCCTCCACCAGAGCCGACGCCAAAGCCGCCACTCCCGAAATCTCCTTCACCAAAATCAAAACACGATTCGCCATACCCCCTCCAATCTACCCCCCGACCCATCCCCTCAAGCCAAAAGCGTGCAAAGCTCCAGACCAGTCGATCAATATCAGCCACAATCTCCTGTGGGAGAGCGATCATCACAACTCATCTCGAACCGCGTAATCGAAGCCGACGTACTTAATAATCCCTGGAGTCACATAGATCTGCATCACATCCAAAGCTTCTAATTCCGCCAACACGGATTCAGCTACGCTGTCATCGAGCCGCGGCTCGAATAAGAAATACTCCCCAAAATTGTGATGCTCCGGAGCATAACTCTGGGCGAATTCACTTTCGAGCGTAATAGCTTCATTGGTTAATCCCAAAATCGTCGTTCGATCCCAACCCGTCAGGTGTGCTGTGTATCCAATAGTCCAATTCGGCTTTTTCGGAAAATAGAATATACTCTCAATCTCAATTCCGTCTACGCCTGTAAAGCTTCTGACTTGGCGTACTTCATTTTCAAATCGGTCGCCCTCCCCCAGCTTCGTCACGAAGTCCGCCTCAAATGAAGTGTCAACGGTTTCATGCTCGACTGGATTATTAACAGGATCAAAACTGTAGGTACCAGCCGGCCGATCCTCAGCATAGATCCGCTCCACAGATAGCTTGAGCGAGTCCGCAAAAACTAAAAACGCATCGGGATCACTGTCATACCACCTCGGCGACAGTTCGCTCTCCATAAAGAATTCCGAATCCTCCACCAACCAGCGGTACGCGATACGATTCGAATCCTCAGTAGCCTCAAATCCAAGCAAATCGCTCGGACCGCCACTCCATGTCACAGCCTCTCCACTATCATGATAAGTCCAGTCCCATTCCTCAACCAGAGTTTGTATTGGCTCTTTTCCACTCTCCAATATTCGGCTTCCGAATCTTAGATTGAATTTCGTTTTTGTATAGTGAACTTCAAAAACTGAGTTTTCAACTACCGGAATAAAATCAGGATCTGTACTCCCCAAAGCGCTCCGTTCGCCCAGCGGACTCTGAATAAAAGAAGCATAGCCACCAACAAATACCTTTTTACCTGCCCCAAACTCAACCCTCGGAATCAGTCGCAACTGTTTCACCTCCACCACCCCAGGATCCACTTTTTTGTATTCAAACTCCAATACAAAACGACTATTTTCTGCTAATCCATGAAACACGCGATACGCCTCCGCTAGCGTTTTCACAACACTGCCCAGAGTTTCGTAATCCTCCTCAGTCATCACAAATTCGACGCCATCAGGCAAAAGCCCAGCTCGCTCTCTAAGAAAAGCAGTACCGTAATCAAATATTTCCACAACCTCAGGTCTAGCTCCCACATCAGGATTCGTCACAGAATTCGCTCCTGGCTGGGATACAACCTGCACGAGTTTAACTTCGCTATCGTACTCCAATCGCACCACGCCATTCGCGAGCTCTATCTCGTCCGGATAGCTGTAGTGCGCCAAGATAGCCATCCCTACTTCGCCCTCGTCCACACCGAATCGCAACCGCTCCAAAAACGCATTCAAATTGTAGAAACTAGCATACACCTTTCGCATCGCTCGAAACACCCCGCGTTCTTCCACCTCTCCTGAATCGCAAGCCGAAGGTCCCACATCGTCTTCGTCCAAATCATCGGCTAAGCAGCCGCTCTTGCTATCATACAAACCAGCCCCTGAGAAAAACTGGCTATCCTCCACGTTCGTAGAACTCCGAAATCGAATCTTCCGGTTCTCATCGAAAACAGCTAATGTCTCCAGAATCTCGCTACGCTGCAGCTCCGAAAAATCAGCTTCGTCCTCGATCCAATCGCGAATCCGTTTCAAGTCCGCCGAAAGAGCTCCAAGATCCTGCACTGGCCAGCTGTAACCTGCCAAAGTATCGTCAATTCGCTCTCTGAGAGTCAATTCCGCTTCCAATTCCTGCTCGAGGTAGTCATCCCACAAATCAAAGGAAAACGCCCGAGCGAGCGGACGAGTATTATCTGGAACCTCTCTCAGCAATAGTCCGAAGTTCGAAGCCTTGCCTCCGAAGAATACGATATCATCCGGATCAAGAATCGCTACATCCTCACTGAATTTCCCATATCCTTGCTTCGCTTGAATCGCTAACGCCGGTGTTTCCTTTTGCTCGAACAAATAGGAGCGAATATCTTCATCAATCAACCCTTCCGTCTCCACCAAATGGGTACGACATTTTCCGTCCACATCTAAAATCACTTCCTTCCCCTCCGCATCGATAGCGTCTTCAACATCCGCAACTCCAGCGAGATACACAAAAGGGATCCCATACGACTCCGCCAAAATTGCTACATGGCTGCCGGGAGTGGCCGCCGAAAGCGATATGATGCCAGCCACAAACGGAAGCTCCGCTGGTATTCCATCCGTCAACAGAATATCCGAATACAGCAATTCACCGGACAAATAGGCTTCATCAATCTTAGCCGCTTCGACGAATTTCAATCTACCGATAGCCCACCCTTGAGAATAACATTGCGACCCATCCGACCACATATCGGCGGACCCAATCTCGATTCCGTGCCGAGCCAAATAGTCTCTTGCCTGATTAGCAGCATGCTTTTGAGAAAGCGTCGGCATGTAATACCCCTGATACAAGCGCTCTCCAAAGGGACCTCGTAAACTCGCCCGAAAAATTGATCTTTCTACAAGCTTGTACAAGTAGCGTATCAGCGTAGGCGGATACGCATCCTGACCCACGAACTCTACCCCGAACTCCCGAGTTTCCGCGTTGTAGATCACTCCGCCCAAAATCGCCACCTGATCCTCCAAGTGAAGCGTAGCCGCGTCGAACTCCGTCGAACTAATCCCCAAAAACGGCTCGAGCTTCTCCACCGCAAACTCATAGTGAAACGGATAACGCTCGGTGTCCTGAAAATACACTTTCGACAGATCCGAAGTGAATATGGTGAATTTCACATAGCTCAACTGCACCGAACCGGAGCCACTCGGTATCGAGAATAATTCTTCATTCCGAAAATCCACCTCGAGTCTCCAAGAATCATCCGCATCAATCACAGGTGGAGAACTCTTCCTAAGACGATAGAAAACAGGCTCGGACGAATTCGCGGCTGCCGGGTCCTCGAAGCTCCATTCGCTTTCTCCACTCACAAACTCAGGACCCCAATCTACAAGATTCACGCTCTTCTCTAGAACGGAAAGCTCTCCCACCTCAGTATTCCCCTTTACAACCGGCTGAAGGCTTTCGCCTCCAATTTCCAATTCCACTTGCGGACGGTTCTGCCCGACGACGGCTAGCGATTCCACTAAGAGCAACAAGAGGACGACTTGGGGTTTCATGCAAAGAAGGGGCTTGAGATCGCTTCCGTCAAAAGCGCGAGAATGATTCGCAAGATCACCTACGAAATAGAATCAAATTGCGATTCAAATAATCTCTCTTCGAGGCGCTCATCACAAAGCTTAGCCTCAACGCCCCATCATAAAACATTCGCTTGCAGATCACGCCTCATTCTCGTTTCTCACAACAACACTCATGCAAAGCAGCCCTTCCGAAGAACTCAGCGGCCTCGTCGTCCGCCTCGACGACCTGCGCTACCAATACGGCGGACCCAACGTCCCGCCAGAAACGCCGCACGTCTTCATCTACTTCCTCACCATCGAAAACAAGTCCGACCGCGCCGTGAAGCTCCTCGGCCGCAAATGGATCATCCAAAACGTAAACGGGGAAACCCAAGTCGTAGAGGGCGACAAGATCGTAGGCGAGGAACCAGCTCTTCAACCTGGGGAACGATTCTCCTACAACAGCTTCCACATCGGCTCCTGCGACGCCCAAGCATGGGGGAGCTTCCACGGTCGCGACGAGTTCGGCGACAAGATCCACTGCCTAATTCCCCGCTTCGAACTCAACATTCCCAACAACAAGTAGCACCCACGCCACCCGAGCTCCCTTCCAACGTTCTTCCTAGCTACTCCTTCAGATCCGCTTGACCTCCCAAGCCGGACTCCGAAACTCTCTCCCTTCGCCCAAATACAGGGCTGAACATAACCAAAAACCAATCCAGAAAAATTATGGGACAACAACTCAAAGTGAAAGTTAAGCGAGCACGCCGCAAGGCCTACCAGGAACGCCTCAAAGAGCGTGCCAAGAAAGCTGCCTCCAAGAAAAAGAAGTAGCCAAACTCGCCAAGCAAGGTGGGCCGGCTTCTCAGGTGGCGACTCTATCACCTCCCTGAGCAAACCGTCCCATCTCGCCGACCTTTTCCGGATTCCCTAAACCCAGCAAATGGACAACACCCTCTTCGGCCTCGCCGACAAGCAGTGGATTTGGATCGCCACCGTCGTCTTTGCTTCGACCTTCGTGCTGGGTACCTATTCCGCTATCAAGCTCCACCGCAGGACCGGCCGGCCCTACGTTCTCGCCCTCGTCACCTTCGGCTGGATACTCCAGACCATCGGCCTCTATGCCCGCGGACTCCAGTACGGCGGCTGTCCCCTCTCGAATCAATTCGAGCTGGTCCAATTCATGGTCTGGTCCGCCATCGCCATCTACATTTTCGTAGGCCCTTCATTCCGCGTCAGCCTACTGGGCGTATTCACTTCGGGCTTCGCGTGCCTATTCTCAATCCTCTCCATGGTCTTCGAGCACTGGGACAATCCCAGCCGCGAGCCCATCTTCGGCGACTCTCCCTGGATCGAGACCCACGCCGCTCTCGCCCTCTTCAGCTACGGAGTATTCGGCGTCCTCACCCTCACGTCCGTCATGTACCTGCTGCAAAGCCGCAGCCTAAAACAGAAAAAAGTCGTCGGCGGACTTTTCCCCTTTCTCCCCTCCCTCGTAGAGCTAGTCAGCATAAACGGACGCCTGCTCGCCATGGGCTTCATCATCCTGACCGTGTCACTAGGCATTGGATACAGCTACTTCATCGAAGACCTCAGCTCGGTCCTCACCGTCAAGCTTGCCTCCACTGTCGCCGTCTGGCTCGCCTACGGAATCATCCTATTTCTGCGCTTCAAACTCATCCTTTCATCCAAGAAATTTGCATGGGTCTGCGTCATCGTTTTTATCGCAGCCCTCCTTTCCCTCGCCGCCGTCGATCGCGAGCCTGAAACGGAAACACCAAGCCCACAGGCTTCCATTCTCAATTCATCTACTGGGGACTCATGAGCCGCGAGAACGACTCATTCATCGTACTAAGCATCAACCACGAAGTCGCTCCCCTCGACGTACGGGAGCGCTACTCTGTGGACGACTCGAAAGCGAACGATCTCTACGCCCTGTTGCACAATACCGGAGGCGTATCCGAATCTCTAGTACTCAATACCTGCAACCGCTTCGAACTCTACACGAAGCTGGAAAAGGACGCCAACATCGAGTGCGTCGTAGCTATCCTCGCGGAATTCTACGGCGAACCCTCCGACAAAGTCCTCGAGCACCTACACCTTCGCTCCGGTAGAGAAGCCGTACAGCACCTCATCGAAGTCTCCGCCGGACTCCGCTCCCAGATCACCGGGGAAGCCGAAATCTTCGGCCAGGTGAAGTCCGCCTACGCCGAGTCTCAGAATCGTGGATACGCAGGCAAACTCATCAACCGCGTCTTCCAAAAAGGCTTCCAAGCCGCGAAGCTTATCCGTAACTCGACCACCGTCGGCGAAGGCCAGATCAACATCGCCAATGTAGCGGTCGATCTCGCATCCAAGATTTTCGGCGACCTGAAGTCCGCAGCCGTCCTTTCCCTCGGCACCGGCGAAATCGGCGAGAAGACCGTCAAAGCCCTCCGTAGCCGCGGAGCTAAAGACTTCGGCATCGCGAGCCGCAGCCAAGAGCGAGCCGAAGAAGTCGCCAGCAAATGGGGCGGAGCCCCTCATGTTCTCGCCGACCTCCAATCGTATTTGCCTCAGTATGACATCGTAATAGCATCTGTCGGAACAGACGGCGCAGTCATCACCCATGATCTCGTCAAAAAGTGCGCCGCCAGACGCCGCGGCCGCCCCCTCTTCCTCATAGACTTGGGCCTACCGCGAAACATCGAGCAAAGCTGCGACGCGTTCGACAACGTCTTCCTCTACAACCTCGACGACCTCGCCAGTATCGCCGAAGAAAACATCGCCCAGCGAAAGGAAGCCGTCATCGAGTCCACAAACATCGCCGCCAACAAAGCCCAGCACATATGGGAAGCCATCGCGAAACGCGGACTCCTGTAGCCTATTTCGATTATTCCGCATCCCCACCTTCAGGGATTGCCTAGCGGGATATTTGCGGCTTCACTCTACCGCATGTCCTTTCTCTCATTTCTCTTCCCCGCCCAACCCGAAACCGCTTCCGACTGGAACCAAGACCAACGCGAAGCTCTCGTCGACCTGCTCTATCTTTCTATCTACGTGGACAACCACATTTCGCTGCTCGAGGAAAAGAAAGTCGAAGAAGAACTTAAACGCGCAGATTGGGACGGTCCCACCTCTTCCATCCTCTACGTCCAAGACGCCGTCACAAGAGGCCGCAACGCGAAGTCAGACCCAGCCTACAAAGCGGAGTACCTGAACAGCATAGCGAATCGCCTGGACGAAAAGAAAACCGCTGCCCTAAAAGCCCTCGACAAAGTGCTCAGCTCAGACGGCACCGACTCGAAAGAGGCTAGCTTCCTGAAAGAAGTTGCCGCCGCGTTCAAACTCTAGCCAAGCACAAACGCCCATTTTCAAAAAAAGGCCGCGTCCCTCCAGGAACGCGGCCTTTTCATAGCTAAAAATTCACCACTCACTCCTCACTACTCACTACTTCCTCCACTCTAGTTCCCCAAGATTCGATTCGAATCGCTGAGGTAGATGCCCTTCAGATTCATTTCGAGGGCCTGCGGATTCGGCGAGTTCTTCATGCCGATCTTCTTGCTGATCTTACCGGCCTTGATCAATCGAGAGAGCTCCTTGTTGAAGGAACGCGAACCACTGTCCGCGGAAACGTCGAGCAAGGTACCGACCTTGTCGAAACGTCCCTCGCGTATCGTCGCCCTCACTACAGAGTCCCCAATCAAAATCTCCTGCGCCGGCACGCGCCCGTCACCCTCGAGATTCGGCAAGAGCTTCTGCACCACGATGCCGCGCAAGGTTTCCGATAGCTTGCGCTGCACCAGCGAATGCTGCTCCGCCGGAAAGTACTCAAACAGACGCGTGATCGCCTGTTGGGCGCTCGCCGCGTGCAAAGTCGTGAAAACCAAGTGCCCCGTTTCCGCTGCCGCCAGAGCCGTCTCGAAAGTCTCCTTATCACGCATTTCCCCGATCAGAATCATATCCGGATTCTGACGAAGCACCGCCTTCAAGGCCTTCTGAAAGCTGGGCGCGTCGATACCGACTTCGCGCTGCTGAAAAACCGACTTCGAATCGATGAAGTTAAACTCGATCGGATCCTCCAAAGTCACCACATGCTTGTCCATGTTGTGGTTAATCCAGTTCAACAGACACGCCAGCGTTGTCGACTTTCCGGATCCCGTCGCTCCACACACGAAAACGATGCCATCCTTCTTCTGAGCGAGATCAAGCAACACATCCTGATCCAGAGCCAAATCCTCGAAGTTCGGAATCTTGCTCTTAATGTGACGAAATACGATGCTTACCGTTCCACGCTGCAAAAACGCGTTCACGCGAAACCGACCCGCCCGCTCCAAGAAATACGCGAAGTCGACCTGACCTTCCATTTCCCACGTCTCCTTGTAATTCCCGGGCACGTTATCGTCCACGAAGGCTAGCACAGTCTCGCCGTCGATCGGCGGCATTTCCACCGGCTCCAGATTTCCGTGCAGACGGAGATAGCCGGGCTTGTCGCTTTTCACGACAATATCGGACGCGCCGTTTTCCACAGCTAGATAAAGGAGTTCGTCGAAGATCTCGGATGCCATTTTCGAATGCGGGTAGTGCGTTACAGAAATAGTCGCCCCTATAGGTATAAGGTTGACCGTCCTTATAAATCGGCTTGGAACTCGATTCCTTCACTTTCGAATTATGAGCGCACCAAAGTACACCGGATCAATGACCGCATTGGCGACCCCCTTCCTCGGAGACGGGTCCTTAGCCGAGGCCGATCTGAAAAAACTCGTCGAAGCCCAAATCCAGGCCGGGATCGACGCGCTCGTGCCTGTCGGCACCACTGGCGAGTGCCCAACCCTTTCCCATGACGAACACCAGCGCGTCGTCGAACTCACCATCCAGACCGCCGCTGGACGCGTTCCCGTCATCGCCGGAGCAGGCTCCAACGCCACCCGCGAAGCGGTCTCCCTCACCAAATTCGCCCACGAGGCTGGCGCCTCCGCATTCCTGCACGTGGCACCCTACTACAATAAGCCCAGCCAGGAAGGCCTCTTCTGTCACTTTTCCGCTATCGCCGAAGCCACAGATCGCCCCGTAGTACTCTACTCGATCCCCGGGCGCTGCGGCATCCAGATCGACGTATCCACCGTCGAGCGTCTCCTCGCCAAGTACCCGCACGTCAACCACATCAAGGAGGCCGGCGGAAGCGTCGAACGGGTCGACGAGCTCAAGCGTGCCATGGGTGACGACCTCGTCGTTCTCAGCGGCGACGACAGCCTCACCGTCCCCTTCATCGTCGCGGGCGCAGAAGGCGTCATCTCCGTCGCCTCGAACGTCATCCCTGACGAAGTAGTTACCCTCGTACGCGCCGCTCGAGACGGCGATCTCAAGACCGCCAGCGCTTGGCACCAAAAGCTCTATCCGCTCTTCAAGCACCTCTTCATCGAGCCGAATCCAGTACCCGTCAAAGCGTGCATGGTCCAAGCCGGCCTTTTCCAGACGGATCGCGTACGCCTTCCGCTCTGCGAAATGCTGCCGGAAAATAAGACTCTGGTTCTCTCAATTTACGAAGCCCTGCAGGCAGAACTGTCCGCTCAAGCGTAATATCCCACCATGCCACTAAACATTTGCATCGTAGGCGCCAAAGGGCGCATGGGCCAAGCTGTAGCCGAAGCCGCCGCCGAAGCGGGACATACCGTCATCGCCAAAGTCGACGAAGGTGACGACCTCCGCGCCGGCATCGCAGCCGCAGACGCCGTCATCGACTTCTCCTACCACACGGTGACGAAGTCCGTCTTCTCCACCGCAGCGGAACTGGGCAAACCCGTCGTCTGCGGCACCACCGGACACAGTCAGGAAGAACGCGCCGAGCTCCTCGAGATCGCCGCAAAAACCGCCACCGTCTGGGCCGGAAACTTCTCCGTGGGCGTCAACCTCCTCTGCTACCTCGTCGAAAAAGCGGCCGAAACCCTCCCGCTCGACTACAATGCTGAGATCGTGGAAATGCACCACCGCCTGAAGAAGGACGCCCCCAGCGGTACCGCTCTTATGCTCGCAGACTCCGTGCTCGAACCGCGTGGACTCGACCACGGAGACCTTCGCCACGGCCGCGAAGGCATCACCGGCGAACGCACCGAGCGCGAAGTCGGCATGCACTCCCTCCGCGGCGGCGACGTCGTGGGAGATCACACGGTCATTTTCTCCGACGTGGGCGAACGCCTAGAGCTCACCCACAAAGCCTCCAGCCGAGCCATCTTCGCCCGCGGCGCCGTTCGCGCCGCAGCCTGGTCAGTCGGCAAAAAGCCTGGTATCTACGGCATCCGCGAAGTCCTCGGACTCGCCTAAAGCTGCGTAATGATCGTATCCATCGAAGGAATACTCGAACGGGCCACTCCGCTCACCGCTATCATCAACGCAGGCGGCCTAGGCTACTTGGTACACATCCCCGTGTCCACCGCAGCGAAACTTCCCGCAAATGGAGAAACCGTAAAGCTCCATACGCACGCCGTCTACCGAGAGGACTCCCAATCGCTCTACGGATTTGCCAGCGAAGACGAGCGAAACTTCTTCCAGCTCCTCATCGAAAAAGTCTCCGGCGTAGGCCCAAAAGTTGCCATTGGCATGATGAGCAAACTAGAACTGCCTTCCCTCATTTCCGCCATCGGCAACGCCGACGCAGTCTTGCTGGCCAAGACCCCCGGTATCGGCAAAAAAACAGCCGAGCGCGTCGTCATCGAGCTCAAAGACAAACTCGGAGCCTTCGCCCACACTTCCTCCGCCAATCCCCTTCAAGGCCTGGTCCCGGGCAACACTGCTGCTGCTGGCAAGGTCAGCCACGAAGACGACGCAATCCTCGCCCTACTCGCTCTCGGCTACAAGCAGAGCGACGCCGCGAAATCGGTCGGCAAAGCCGTCGAAGCCCTCGGACCAAACGCATCCACCGAGGCGCTCATCAAAGCCGCTCTAGGCTAGGACGCAAAAAAACGCGGGCACTTAAGCCCGCGCTCTTTCGGCAACAGTGGATAGCTGCTGTCTAAAGTTATTGAATACGCCTTAGCGATTAGGCTTTCCCGCCGTAGCTGCCGCTCGACTGAAGTCAAATCTCACGTCAGACTCCGCTCCGTCAAACGCGGAGCCAACCGCCTTGACCGAAAAAACCCGCTGGTCCGCATCGCTCGAGCTCAACGCCTCATGCTCGAAAGTCGATGTCTGAACCGCTTCGCCAAATGTAAAGGACTTCTTTGTCCAAGCCTTCTCGAGCTCTTTGCTCTGAACAACCGTAAAACTCGCAAACTCCACCTGGGCATCCGTTCCGAAATTCAGAGGAATATCGTCGCCATTAAAGGCGTTCGCCAAGTCGAATGTCACTGGTTCGAGCGAATCGCCAAGCGTCACAGTCCGACCGTTAAGTTCGTTCACGTCTACCACGAGCAAAGGCTCAGCAGTGGGTTGATCCACACTTTGGGATTCAGGGCCATTCATTGCGAGATCGCCGTCGAATCCCACAAGAAGCGGCGACAAATTTCGAGCCGCGAGCAACAACAAAGCCAAGGCCGCCGCCATTCCGCCGTAGGCGTAGACTTTCTGCCGCCATTGAGAGCTTGGCTTTGGCTCCGCAAACTTTTCACCGAGCTGAGAACAGGCGCTAAACAGCTTGCAGTACTCGACGTAAATACGGTGGTACTCAGGATTTTCGCGTATCACCGCGAGAAGCTCTTCCGATTCCTCGGCAGAAAGCTCCTCGTCTAAGTGAAGATTCAAGCGCTCGATGAAGCTTTGCTTGTTCATAAAAGTTCGTGACCCATTTTCTCTCTCAGACTCTCGCGCGCTCGCGCGATTCTGCTTTTGACGGTGCCGATACTAATTTGCAACTCATCTGCGATCTCCTCGTACGAAAGATTCCTCACATTTCGCAAAACGAGCGCCTCTTTATGCTTCTCATTGAGCAGCTCCATCGCGGCGGCTACACGCGACTTAAACTCATTGGTGATCGCAATGTCCTCTGGCGACTCCACGTCCGCCGGGAACACTTCAGCAAGCGTCGTAGATGACTCGGCTGCGATCGGCTGGTCGAAGGAGACTGACTTGTCCCGCTTGCGACGCCACCAGTACCAGTAGCGATTTCGGGCCAAATTCGTCGCTATCTGGTACAGCCAGGTCGAGAAACTCGAGTCCCCGCGAAAATTCTCCAAACCGCGATGAGCTCGGATAAATGCATCTTGGGTAACCTCTTCCGCATCTTGGGTATTGCGCAGAAGCTTGTGAACCATCGCGTAAATGCGATCCCAGTATCGAGAAACCATTTCTTCGAAGGCCGATTCATCTCCGGCCTTGAAACGCGCTACCAGCGCTTTGTCTAAGGCGACTTCTTGAGCTTTAGTTGACATAGCAGTTGTCGCTTTGGGACGTCTCTGATCGACAATTGTTCCCATTTTTCCTCCTCGTTCCATCGTAGAAACAAAATCCTCCACTACAGTGACTTAGCACGGTACGGGACCGCCCCTCAGCGGCATGGATGACTTTTCCCACATAGTTTATTTAGATCCAATTCAGCCCTGCCTCCAGAAGCCTGGCGGCAAAACCCTATCGTTAAGCTTATACGCGCAACACACACCCTCGGTTGCTCGATTTGCAGAATAAAAGCTAAGTGACGAATCCCTTTCAGGCAACTCCGGAAACGTGTAAATTAGGACTTGCCATACGACTTTTCACATCCTGTATTCCCCACCTTCAAAACGCCCTCTCGGGTTAATGGGTCGATAGCTCAATCGGTAGAGCAGTTGCCTTTTAAGCAATTGGTTCGGGGTTCAAGTCCCCGTCGGCCTACCAAAAAGCCCTTCCAAGCAAACGCTTCGAGGGGCTTTTTTGCGTCCACTAGCGGGGACTGAATTTAATCGGGATACGCACGCGACACGCAACGGGCTTCCCGTTCATCAGCGCTGGCTGCCAAAGCGACTGCAGAACACAAACAACAGCCGGCTTTTCAAATGCGGAATTTGTCGAACGCAATGGTCGCGCATCACGAACGCTTCCGTTAGGCATCAGAGTGAATTCGACGACCACTTCTCCGCGAGTTCGACTCTGCTGCATCGAATAGGGATAGAGCGGCTCGAACATCTTAATTGCATTGGGCTTCTCGTCCACATCGCTAAGACTAAAAACCTTCTCCAGTTCAAAATCTGCTTTAAGAGGGATCCTTGTGCGCAAGGCCACCGACACCGCCTCCCCATCCATAGTGGCCGGAGCAAACCGCAGGTTGACTACTGCATGCTCAATCACCCTGAACAGCTCTCTCGGCAGGTTCTTGTTATCCGGAATAACAAACAACGGCTGCCCTGCACCAGAAATGACAATGCTCACCAGCTCGGTCCGACTACCGTAACGAGCTCTCAACTCATCAGAATAATCGACGGCGATAGGAGTGAAGAGCTTCGGTTTTTCGCTAACCTGAGACACCGAGTGAACTTCGCCAAAAACTCCTGCCTCTATCCCTCCTTCTTCCAAGTAGTTCAAAACCTTCGCCGCGCCTACCGCTTCAGCCGCCGACTTGATGCTCAACTCTCCAAATACACGATGATTCCAATCAAGACCTTGACCAGCGAAAGCACCCAGCAAGTCAACACGGTCTCCTTCGATCAACCGAGCAAGCGCCGTGTCAAAGTACATTCCGCTAGCATCGATGGTCGCTCCTTTCTCAAGCAACAGCGAAGCGATATCATACTCTCTTCTTACAATAGCTAAGACAAGCGGCGTGAGCTCATCTCTAATTTTCACGTTCACGTCATAGCCGTAGCCGAGAAGACACTCCACCGACGACATTCGACCCTTATCAATGGCATAGGCAAAGGACCGAGCTAAAGTCTCTTCATCGATCCCCTCATCCCTTCGATCAATCAACCAGCAAATAGCTTCCACATTCCCATTCCCTAGAGCGAAATCGAGCGGTTCTTTCCCATCTTTTCCCATCTTCCTGGAATCCACGCCCAAGGAGCTCAGCTTTTCCAGCAGCGAATCGTCTGCGTATCCAGATACCGAATGCATGGCTGTATAGCCGTCCACTTCAAAAGTCGCATCGATCTTGTACCTATCCATCAAACTGAACCCAAGTTCTGGATACCCTTGGTAAAGTTTATTGAAAACCACCTTCTTTTTATCGGTGCCCCCATAGTCGATGTTTGGTTTAAACCTCATCAAGTACTCGACAATATCTTCATAATTCTCGTTCAAAGCCTCCGATGCAGCCCATGAACAATGCCATTTTCCCGTCGAGTTTTTTGGCCTTTCAGGCATGAGTAGTCTGACGACGTCAAAATGCCCGTTGGTCGCGGCCAACATCACTGCAGAATTAAGGTCTCCCCACCCGTCCACTATTTTGGAATTAAACTCCAAAAGAAGTTGAACCATTTCCGACCGGCCATTCTCCACAGCGTAGCGGATTGGCAAATACTCCGATTCATCCCTAGCCTGAACTAGCTTCTTGTCCGCTTCCAAAAGCGAACGCGCCTCCTCAAGCATTCCATTGGCCGCCGCGTAGAAGATGTCCCCACGCTTCTGCTCGTCTAAAGCGAGCGCTTCATCACCTGCCGATAGAGGAACACTTCTTTCTATGACCCAAGCCCACTGGCTTGAATCAGTTCGCTCGACCAGATTTCCCAATCTCAGTTGCCAGAGAATCGCTATCCCAGATTTTTCCGACTCGGGAACCAGAAACTGACTATTCCGCGTTTGAGAAATCCAATCTTCTGAAGGCTGCATGGCCTGAATAGACTTCACCTGCCCCCCATGTACCCAACCCACGACCAACCAATCCTTTTTCGTCGGCTTATTCTTGATAACTTCGCGTAGTACTTTTTCCCAGCTCAGATTCAAATCGTACTGAACCTCGCCTCCCCTTTCGCCATACGGCTGTGGGACCCTCTTCAAACGATAATCCACCAATGGCGTCGCGAATTCCGCCTCTAAGGGCAACTCGCCCCGAAACCACCAGGAATTGTGATGCGATCCCGCATATTCAATCGTCGAAGCATCAACTTCCGTATCCAAAACAGGGAGTCCCTCTCGAGCACTCTCCACGAGGTAGGCTCGCTGATTTACGAAATAGAACAACTCAACGGATTCTGCAGCAACCGCGCCCGTAGAGCACAACAAAGCTAGCAGAACAGAAAACAGGGGCAATTTTGTTAGGTACATACAACGAAAGGTGACACAGAAAACTGCTACCCGAAAAATACGAGGTCAAGCGAACATACAGAGCTTCATTCTCCAAAAAAGTGTCCCGTCAAAAACCCGCAGACCCATTCCTCCAGTTTCAGAGAGAACCGAAAGTCACAGTGATTCAAAAACCCCTCGCAGCCTCTAGACGGGATCATACAAAAACGGCGACCCATATTCGAATCGCCGCTTAAAAAATAGAGAACTTCTCCGCGCCTAGCTCTTCGTCTTAACCAAGTACTCCGCAATCTGGATCGCGTTCAGAGCCGCGCCCTTCCAGAGCTGGTCGCCAACACACCAATACGCCAAGCCGTTATCGAAAACCGTGTCTACGCGGATACGGCCCACGCCGCAGTCCACTTTGCCAGCGTAATCCAGCGGCATCGGGTAAACATTGTTCACCGGATCATCGACCACGTCCACTCCTTCAAAAGCCGCAATCGCCTCGCGCGCTGCTTCCACGGATACAGGTCGCTCGAACTCCGCGTTGACCGAAATCGAATGCGAACGCATCACCGGAACCCGCACGCATGTGCAAGATACTTTCAGGTCCGGAAGGCTCATGATCTTGCGGCCTTCGTTGAGCATCTTCATCTCCTCCTTGGTGTATCCACTTTCCAAGAACGAGTCCACATGCGGCAACGCGTTGAATGCGATTTGATACGGATAAACGCTATGCTCGATAGGCTCGCCTTTCGACCATGCCATCAGCTGGTCCTCGAGCTCTTGCATCGCTTCCGCCCCCGTGCCGCTTACTGCCTGATACGTCGAAGCGACGAGACGCTTCAATCCAAAAGCCTTATGCAGCGGGTAAGTTCCCATCAAGGTCACGATTGTCGAGCAATTCGGATTCGCGATGATTCCCTTATGAGTCCGTGACGCTTCCCCGTTGATCTCAGGAATGACCAGCGGCACATCCGGATCCATGCGAAACGCCGAGCTGTTATCGATCGCCACCGCGCCAGCCTTGGCCGCCGCCGGACAAAGCGCCTTCGACACCGTGCCGCTCGCGCTGAAAAGCACGTAGTCGAGTCCGTCAAAACAGGTTTCCGTAGCTTCCTCGATGGTAATGGTTTGCCCAAGCGCTTCGACTTGCTTTCCTGCTGAACGTGCAGACGCAAACAGCTTCAGTTCCGACAAGGGGAAATTCCTGTCGCCTAGAAGCTTGATGAACTCTTGGCCAACCGCTCCGGTTGCTCCAACGATACCTACTTTATAACCCATTTTATTATGTCCTCGGACTTATTGCAGCCGACCACCCATAAGCTCCAAGAGCTCGATATCAAGCAAACAGCGCGCCTCCTGCTCGTCTCTATCGAGCGACAGACCTTGCAACTCTTCCTCGACGGCCAACTCATTCGCGAATTCGCCGTCTCCACCAGCCGCAATCCTCCCAGCTGTATCGAAAACTCCCTCGGCACCCCCACCGGCCTGCACCGCATCGCCGAAAAGCACGGAGACAAGGCCCCGCTCGGCTCCGTCTTCAAAGGCCGCGTCCAAGTCGCCAAACACTACTCCGCCCTCCCCGCCAAAGAACAAGCCAACAACCTCGTCACCACCCGCATCCTCTGGCTCGAAGGCCTCGAGACCGGCCACAACCAAGGCCCGGGCCGTGACTCCTACCAGCGCTACATCTACATCCACGGCACCAATCACGAGGAAAAGATTGGCTCCCCCGCCAGCGCCGGCTGCGTTCAGCTCCGCAACGCCGAAATGATCGAGCTCTTCGACGCCGTTCAGACCGGCGACCAAGTCTACATCGCCTAATCGACGCTCTGCGTATTCCTCGTTGCGCAGCTCGAGCAGCGTCTTTGTCCACGAAGGTAGCAACATTGTTACCCTTTAGGATGTGAGTCCTCGCATCCATTCCCATTGGCTAAGCGTACACAAAGTACCTGACACCCAACACTATTGCTCAAGCGACACCGCCCAATGGAATCATACGCCCCTACCCCCGCCCGTCGCGGAAACCGAACCCTAAGAGCCGCCACTTTAGCCGCCCACCGACTCGCAGCTCGCCTCGCCAACCCGCGCACCCAGCTCGCCACACTCACCCTTGTCGCCGTCCTGCAGAAAGCTCCCGCCCTCGTACGCGTCTTCAACGGCCTCAAATTCTCCGTGGAGCCAGCTACGCGCCTCCTTCAGAAAACCGCCATCGCCGCCGCCAGCCTCGGCAGCTACCACGCCCTATCCGGAGCCACGACCGCCGTCTACGTCACCGATCCCGACGCCCCGCTCACCCTCGATACCGGCGAGCAGGTCACCTTCACCTTCGGAGTCCAGCAGACCAACACCGCCCCCCTGTCATGGACCGTCTCCGGCCAGCTTCCCCCCGGACTCACCGTTTCAGGGACCCAGGGAGCCCAGCTAAGCTCGGAAGGATTCTTCAACGACACCTTCGGCCAAATCACCGGAGCCCCCACAGAGGCCGGCTCTTTCACCGTATTTCTCCAGCCCTGGAAATTCACCGGCGGCACCGGCAACACCGCCGAAGCATTCGAGCTCAATATCACCGTCAACGCCGTATCCACAAACTCCCCGCCGGAAATAGCCACCGCCATACCCGATCAAACCGCGGTCGCCGGAATCGCCTACAATTACGACTACTCCCAGCACTTCACCGACCCCGACGGCGACGAAACCCTATCCTTCAGCATCTCACTCTCGGACGAATCCGACCTGCCCGCCTGGCTCACCAACTCCGACGGCGCCCTCTCCGGCACGCCCGCCGAATCAGACATCTCCACCATCACCCTCAAAGCCACCGCCAGCGACGGAGAGTTCACCGCCGAGGACACCTTCGACTTGTCCATCGAAGCACCACCAGAGCTTATCGCTCCAGTCGCCAGTATCGAAGACAGCTCCGACGCTCTTGTAGTTTCCTGGTCAATACAAACTGGCCAATCGTACGAAATCCAGACCGCCGACAACCCTCTCGACGAATCCGACTGGACCTCCTTTCCCGCAACCGTCGAAACTAACGGATCCCAACAATCCGCCACGCTCCCCAAAGCTAGCCTGCCCGCCACCCTGCTAGTCCGAGTCGCCACCAGCTTCGCGACACCCTAGGCGTTTCATTCGAACGCAAACCGAATCGGCAAAGCAACGATTGCCGCGACCAACCTTGACATTCGTCTCGCCAGGCTGACAGGTCGATTGCCTTGCCGCTCTCTGAGTCGTTATCTCAAGCTCCTGCTTCCCGCACTTCGCTGCCGCCAAGCATCGTCGCCGAACGCTTGAATCTACTGTGCTGTCATCGAAGTTTGTTGAACATCAACTATTCTTGGATTTTCCACGAAAAGGCATAAAGGCTTCTGCATCGTTTCCTGCCTTTTTGTGGCTATAACACAACAAAGCCTAATCACGGTTGTTTCGCTTACAGTGTACTACATCGCTTCCACAAATCCGGAACCAAAGACCGGAGCCCCATCCGAACCACTCAAGCGTTTTTGCTCCCGAGGAATCGAAAATCCCCAAAAGAGCAATCACGGCAAACAAAAGCCCGCGATCGCGACGTGCTTAACTTCATAACGACGCAATCCGACACAAAAGTCGCTTGATCAGAAAAAATCGCGCAACTTTTCCGCTCTCGGTAGGTAGTCGTTTTGAGAACCATCCAACTTCTTTCCCTTCCTACCCCAACCACCGCCAGACATGAGCGAATTCCTTCGCGAATGGGGCTACGCCATTCGAAAACTTCGTAGCACTCCCGTCAGCACCGTCACCGGCATCCTCGTGCTGGCCATCGCCATCGGGGCGAACTCCGCCATCTTCACCCTCACCGACAACCTCTCGGTCACTACCCCTGCCGGAGCAAACGCAGACAAAGTCTACCTCCTCGGAGCCGAACCGCGCGACCCGCAGTTCCAGAACTTCTTCGAACTGGACGGAGCATTCGGCGACACCATCGAGCAAAACCTCGACTCCTTCCAGTCCCTCGCCCGCGTCACCCAATACTGGCTCACCATCTCCCAGATCGAGCAGCCTCTCCGCATCCAAGGCCTTCGCGTCGGAGACGGTTTTCTCAACTCCATCGGCGTATCCGCCATCGCAGGACGCCCCTTCGAGCCCCGAGACTTTCAGCCTGGAGCCATCCCCGGAGCCATGCTCACCCGCCAAACTTGGCAGGACGGCTGGTCGAGCTCCGACGACGCCCTCGACAGCATCGTCCACATCAACGGCCTGCCCCATCGCATCGTCGGCGTGCTGCCGGACACATTCACCTTCGAGCGACGCGACTTCGGAGCCGTCACCGCCTCAACCTTCAAGGAGGAGCAATACGCCGGCGTCTACCAGTCCTTCTTCTTCATGGCAGGCCAACTCAAGTCGGGGGTCACCGAGGCCCAGGCCCGAGCCGAAATCAAAGGCATGGAAACCCAGCTCAAAGGCCTCGAAAGCTATCCAAGCTACTGGGATCAAACCACGCTCGACGTCAAGAAACTCAACAAAAGCGATAACGGCTTCGTCGAAGACCAAGTCCAAATTCTCCTCGCCGTCGGACTGGTCATTCTCTTCATCGCCGCCTTTAACGTGACCAACCTCACCCTCGTCCGCCTCAACCGTCGCGGAGGCGAATACGCCACCCGCGCCGCTCTCGGAGCCAGTCGTTGGGACCTCCTTCGCATCTCCATATTCGAAAACGGCACGCTCGTCGCGCTCGGCTATCTCCTCGGCATCGCCTTCGGCTACGGCCTTATCCAAATCGTCGTCACGCGTTTCTCCGGCGCCGCATGGGGATTCCTCGAAATGCTCAACGACGACCTCGGACTCAACTGGCGCGTCCTCGCATGGACCGGGCTAGCTTGTTTCCTAGCCCTCATCATCATCAGCCTCACCACCCTCGTCTTCTCGAATCGCAACCTGATCACTGTATTCATAAAACAAGACACCCGCAGCTCTACCGGTAGCGCTAGCTTCAACTACATCACAAACGGACTGCTCTTTCTGAAAATCGCTTTCACCTGCGGACTCCTCATCGTCGGCGCCTTCTTCTACGTCAGCATGGACAACGTCAAAAACTTCGCCTACGGCTACGAGCTCGAAGACATCCAGCGCGGAAACGTCAACCTACCCTTCTACCGCTTCGACGGTGGCGAAGGCTCCACCGAGCTCATGCCCATGCTCGAAAGCATCCTCCAGGAGATCCGACAAGTCCCAGGCGTCCAAGATGTATCCTTTTCTAAACTACAATTTCCCCATTGGGGTTTCCGCTGGTGGGTACGGCTTGCAGACACTCCAAAAGATCTCGAAGAGCAAGACCTCCCCGAATCATGGAAAGGCATCGTCTACCCTGGCTTCCTCGAGCTCATCGGCATGCAGATCGTACAGGGCGAAACCTTCACCGACCTCCACAACACAGCCGAAGCCGAAAAAGTCACCATCATCAACCAAGCCTTCGTCGAGACCCACTTCAAAGGCGCCAACCCACTCGGTCAATTCGTCGAAACCAGACTCATGGGCGAAGCCGACCACTTCCGCGTCATCGGAGTCGTCAACAACGCCCACCGCTGGTGGCGCGACGACGAAGCCGAACCGACCATGTACTTCGTCAATTCCGCCGATGCAGCCGCCCGATTCTGGAGCTGGCTCTACATTAAAGCTCCTCGTTGGGACGGCACCATCGCGCAAGGCGTCCGCGAAGCCATCCAACGCGTGGACAAGGAAATCGTCATCGCCAACTTCGCTCCCCTTCGACGCCTCCTCGACCAATCGCAAAACTCCTTCCGCTTCATCGTCTTTATCCAGACCCTCGTCAGCACCATCGGCTTCGTCCTCTCCTGCGTCGGCATCTACTCCGCCGTCAGCTACTCCGCCGCCCAAAAACGCCGCGACATGGGCATACGCCTCGCCCTCGGAGCCCACCCGAACAGCATTCGCAACCGCATCCTCTACCGCTCCCTCTTCCTTCTCACTCCAGCAATACTGCTCGGACTGGGCGCCGTCTTATTCGCCCTCGTTCCGATGAATAGCCTCGAAGACCAGCTCTACCTCGTAGAACCCACCGATTGGAGAATCTACGTCTTCGGATGCCTCACGCTCCTAGCCGTCGGCATTCTCGCCTCCCTCCAACCCGCTCTCAAAACCGCCCGAATCGATCCCAACCAAGCTCTGCAAGAATTGTAGGAGAAGTGCCTCAATAAGTCTCATTTCGCTCGACCCGACACGTCTCTCCCCAGACAACTAGCGGCACCACACGCCGCCTATGATTTCTCCCAATGACCGCGAAAGCGCCGAGCCCAAAGTTCTCCTTCCAGAACTCATCGGCCGCGTCTTCGCGCCAGGCGGCTACCTCCAAACAGCTCTCAACCTCGAACACCGCCCCCAACAAGAGCAAATGGCCCGCGCCGTCGCCGCAGGCATGGAGCTCGACGAGCCCCTCATCTTCGAAGCGGGCACCGGCGTCGGCAAATCCCTCGCCTACCTACTTCCGGGCATCGTGCACGCCACCGAAAGCCAGCGCCCCTGCGTCGTCTCCTCTCACACCATCTCCCTCCAGGAGCAGCTTCAACGCAAAGACCTCGAAATCTGCCGCACCCTCTTCCGAGCCATTCCGGAGCTGGAAAAATACGCCGACTTCAAATCCGCCGTCCTCGTCGGCAAGGGCAACTACCTCTGCCCCACCCGCCTCGCCAACGCGATTCGCAACAAGACCGAACTCTTCCCCAACGACGAGCTGGACGAGCTCCAGCGCATCGCCGCCTGGGCCGAGTACACCAAGACCGGCCTTCGCCAAGAGCTCAACCCTCTGCCCAACTTCGACGTCTGGGAACAGGTCAATGCCGAAGGCTCCGCCTGCAACCGCAAGAACTGCACCCACGACTCCTGCCACTACCAACGCGCCCGCGCCGAGATGCGCAAAGCCCAAGTCGTCATCGTCAACCACTCCCTCCTCTTCGCCCTCCTCAACGCCGGCGGACTCGCCCCCGGCGCCAAAGGCATCCTCCTCCCCGACGACTTCCTCGTCATCGACGAAGCCCACACCACCGCCGAAGTCGCCACCGAGCACTTCGGCGCCCGCATCTCCAGCTACGGCGTCGACCGCCAGCTCAAGATGCTCTTCAACCCGAAACGCAAGTCCGGCATCGTCCGCAAATTCGCCCACCCCAAGCAGCTCCAGTGCATCGTCGACGCCCAGGAGGCCTGCCAGGAATTCTTCGGCTACCTCGTCGCCACCCACCTCGCCAAACACAAGCTCGTACGCATCTCCGAACTCGGCTGGTGCGAGCCCACCATCGTCGGCCCCCTCCGCGCCTGCGTGCAGACCATGGACGGCATCCTCTCCAAGATCGAGGACGGCCCCATGCACGACGAGATCAAGGACCAACGCGGCCGTATCCACAGTTATTATACAGGCATCCGCCGCTTCATCGACCTCGCCGAAGAAGACCACGTCCACTGGATCGAAAAAAGCGGCCGCGCCGGAAACATCTGCACCCTACGCACCGCCCCCATCGACATCGCCCCCTACCTCCGAGAAGAGCTTTTCAACAAGGAAATCTCCGTCACCCTCACCTCCGCGACGCTCTCCATAGCCCGTGACATGAAACCCTTCCAGGCCAAGATCGGCGCCGAGCACGAGACCGCCGAAATGGTCGACTCCCCCTTCGACTACGAAAACCACACCCGCGTCTACATCGCCACCGACGTCCCCGTTCCCTCCCGCGAAGACCCGCGCCTCGCCATCGAAACCCTCATCGACTACATCCGATACTGCGTATCCAAAGTCTCAGGAGGCTCCCTCGTACTCTTCACCTCCTACCACGACCTGCGCAAAGTCACCGACGCCCTCGAACACGAATTACAAGCCGCCGGCCGCCCCTTCTTCGCCCAAGGCCAAGGCATGGGCCGCACCGAGATGACAGCCGCCTTCCTCGCCTCCGGAAACGGCGTCCTCTTCGGCACCGACTCCTTCTGGACCGGCGTCGACGTCCCCGGCCCCGCCCTCTCCCAAGTCATCATCACCCGCCTCCCCTTCGACGTCCCCACCCACCCCATCGCCGAAGCCAAATCCGAACACATCAAAGAACGCGGCGGCAACCCCTTCGCCGAGATGAACCTCCCCGAAGCCCTCGTCAAATTCCGCCAAGGCATTGGCCGCCTCATCCGCACCAAAGACGACAAAGGCATCATCACCATCCTCGATTCCCGCATCCTGCACAAAAGCTACGGCCGCCAATTCCTGCAAAGCCTCCCCAAGTCAAAATTCATCCGCATCTCCAAGCCCGACCGCGACGCCCGCTTCCTCGAAATCCACCAACAACTCCCCAGCAGGAGCGACCTCGACCGCGAACCCCCAAATAGATAATCCACACACACAACCCAACGTGGGAGCGTGCTTGTCACGCGAAAATGCCAACCCCGATCCCTTCAAGGCTCTTATAGCTTCTTCGCGGTAAATCCACACTCCACCCCAAACCTTTTCCTTCCCGCCTACTCCTCGTCAAAATCCAGCAGATCCCCGGGCTTGCATTCCAACGCCTTGCAAATTGCTTCCAGCGTAGAGAACCGCACCGCCTTCGCCTTCCCTGTCTTGAGAATCGAAAGATTCGCCAAGGTCAATCCCACGCGGTCCGCCAGCTCCGTCAACGACATGCCCTTCTCACGCATGCGTTCATCTAATTTAACCCGTATCGGCATAGCTTATACAGTTAGCTCCTGTTCCTCACGCATTTTCGTCCCCAATCGGAAGACTTCCGACAAGACCAATACACTAACACCGGCTATCAACTGCATAAAGTTCATCTCAAAATTTCCATCGAGTTGAAAGCCCGTCGTTCTCAACGAGGAATCCGCGTATCCCGAAACCACAAGCCGCAAAAGAGCTTGGCCAAAAGTCCCTACAATCAAAAGGACTCCAATCAAACGAACCCGCCCGGCATTCACCTCCACAAACGGATCGCCCTCTGAAACCGTATCCAAAATATCCTTCAGCTGCTTAATGAACACTAGAAAAAACGCTAGCACCACTCCAGATACCACAGCTATAAGCAGTACCAGCTTCACGCGTCCGGCACTCGTTTCGATTGGGTAAAAGACCTGCACCCAAGTCCCTTCATTAAACTCGACCCGGCCTTCCCTCCCATCTCGATCAACTGCCGATAAACTGGACGTATCTATACCGGAGGCATAGCCTGTGTAGCTAAATTCCCAATCCGACTTGGGATTCCCGCTGCTGCTAGCCGCATAAACCAAAGCGAGCGGGACAAGCACAGCCATAATAACAGAGCCCCACCAGCAAACCGTGAGGACCAGTTTCAAGACACGCAGGGAAAGTGATGATTGCTTCATTTATCGTTTTTCAATAAATTTCACCTACCTAGCAAGGTTATTTATTGTTTTTCGATAAATTTGTTGATTTTCCCCTCGAGCATTAAGCAAAAAACGTCGCTCTCAGAATGTCCCCCAAACAGAAGTAAATAAACTACTCCCACATTGAACTCCAACTACCTCGGCTTAGCCTCAACAACCACCAAAGGCGTACAGCTCCCTTCCACAAGATCCCTCACCAACACGGTGTAAGAGCTTCCCACCCGCGCAGCGCCTTCGACCTTACCTCTGCTAAGAGTTACCAGCCGATCATCCCGCTCAAGTTTTAGCACCACGCTTTTGTCGAAAGATTGAGTCACCATCGCCGGCAGCAAAACTTCCTCATAGCGACAATCCCCATCCTTCCCCTGGCAACCAGCCAACCAAATAGCCACCAAACTCACTAACGAAACTCCTACTGCCTTCATATTAATATACCCTTCTCTTTCACAAGGTTTTCCATAACAAGCAACGAACAAACCGAGATACTCGACCGCAAAAATAAAAAAACAATTCGTGCCCATTCGTGCCATTCGTGGGCAAAATACACCTCCCACATGAAAACCGAACGCTTCCAAACCCTCGTATCCAAAAATCCAAACAACGAGCTCTTCCGCTTCTCTCTCGCCCAAGCCCTTATCGACGAGGGACGTCACGAAGAAGCCATCGAACAGCTCGACTTCTGTATCCAAAAAAAGGACGACTGGATGATGGCCGAAATCCTCAAAGCCAAATCCCTCCTTTCCCTCTCCCGTCCCACCGACGCCAAGCCCGTCCTCGAACACGCACTCCACCTCGCTATCGAGCAACACCACGAAGCCCCCGAAGCCGAAATCCGCAAACTCCTCGAACCTCTCACCTAGCGCGGTGCTTTAGCCCGCGTCATCAACCCTCTCCCCAACCCCACCCCATGAAAAAACAACTCTTCACCCTACTCGCCCTCGCAAGTCTAGTCCTCACTTCCACCATCCACGCCGGCCAGCTCGAAGTCGGCGTCGCCACCATCGACATCACTCCTAAGCAAGGCGTCGAAACAATAACCGGCATGGGCGGCATCACCGCCGTCGTCGACAAGATACACGACAAGCTTTCCGCCAAGGCAATTGTATTCAAAAACGGCGAACAAAGCGTCGCCCTCATCTCCCTAGAACTCATCGGCTTCGGAGCCGAATACGTTGAGCGAATCCGCAGCGAGGTCACCAAACAAACCGGCATCGAAAACGTCATCTGCGCCGTCACCCACACCCACGGTTCCGGCAGCGCCAGAGACGAAGTCGCCGAACGCATCGTCGGCCAAGCCATCGAGGCCGCCATCACCGCAAACGCCAGCGTCGAGCCCGCCAAGATCGGCTACGGACAAGGCGAATGGAATGGTGGATACAACCGCCGCGTCATCAAGGAAGACGGAAGCGTCGAAATGCTCTGGAACAACAGCGACCGCATCGACAGCACTCCCGTCGACGACGAAGTAGGTGTTGTCCTGATACAACGCGCCAGCGACAACTCTACCCTCGCCACCCTCGTCAACTACGCGGTCCATCCCGTCATCAGCATGAACTTCGAAGAGCTCATCATCTCCGCCGACTACCCCGGCGCCATGGCTCGAAAAATCGAAGCACAGCTCGGCGGCACCTGCATCTACTTCATGGGAGCCTCAGGCGACATCAATCCCTACGATGCCGGCATGTTTCGCTTCGCCACTCCCGAGCAAGTCTTCGCTTCGGTCGACCAACTCGGCGAAGAGCTCGCCACCGAAGTCCAAAAGGTCGCTACCGAAATCAGCGCCTCCCTTGCCGACGTCTCCCTCGAATTCGATGCCTACCCCCTCAATCTCGCGCTACGCGAAAACGGTCCCCACGGAGCCAAAGACCAAGTCGCCGAAGTCGACACCTTCCTCATCGATCGCCAACTCGCCTTCGTAAGCCTACCGGGCGAGATTTTCGTCGAGCTAGGCATGGGCCTGAAAGAACGAAGCCCCGCCGAGATGACCTTTGTCATCACCTGCGCCAACCGTCACTTCCGCTACGTCCCCACCCTCCAAGCCGCTTGCGAAGGAGGCTACGGCGCCACCAGCGGCACCGTCCTCGAAGTCGGCGCCGGCGAACTCATGATCCATAAAGCCCTCGTCAGCCTCAAACATCAGATAGGCCAAGTTAAGCCTCTCGAATAGCGAAGCGGCCCAAGACCTCTGGAGCGAACCCACCCTCAATTCATCTTGTCGACGACCAGCCTATGCTCCTCGTCAAACACCCAAGCGTCTTCGTAGTCTACTTCGAAAATGTGACCATCTGGATCCTTGAAGTAACCAGCGATTCCCCACTCGGTTCGCGTCGCCTTCTTCAACAAACTACCACCCGCCTTCACCGCTCGATTTAATATCAACGGCACCTCTTCAGGCGTTTCCGCCAAATAAATGAGGGCTATTCCCGGAAAACCGGATCCTTCCGCGGATTCATACCGCGCGTCTTTCGCCAAGTCCTCTCTCGAGATTAAACTAAGCGAATATCCACCTAGGTCAAACTTCGCAAACCCGTCATGCCCAGTCGGCGATTTCTTCCAACCCAAGCTCTCATAAAACGCCGCAGATCGAGGCACACTCTGAACTCCAAGCAGCACCATGTGCAATCGTTGGCTTGGAGCAATAGACTCAGTTTCCGCAACAGTGAATTGATGTCCTACAGGTTTGTTCAACATATCTTTTTAGGCTAATCAGGTTTTGGCTATAAAGCACGCATACAGTGCAAGCGAGAGACAAGAGAAACACTCCCCAACGCTACTTCCCTTCAAGTCATTAGCGTCTACAATTCGCGCCCTACTCGCTAACACTCATGTAACCACTCGCCTTCGGATACGCCGACTCACTTTCCCCTCCCGAAGGCCATCGTATCCAGATTATGGCGTCAGCCAACTTCCCCGCAGGCGCGTATACAAAACCGTCGCGGTCGATTGACTAGCGAAGCCGACGCCAGACTGAATTTCCGAAAATTGCCAAACCTCGTCACCGCTTCCCAAACTCACGCGAGCCCCGATTCCATGGGGATTGCCCCCACCTCTCCCGTCGACGTCGAAGCAAATGTAGTCCTGGTACAACGCCCCAGCGACAGCTCCACCCTCGCCACCCTCGTCTACTACGCGGTCCATCCCGTCATCAGCATGAATTTCGAAGAGCTCATCGTCTCCGCCGACCACCCCGGCGCCATGGCTCGAAAACCACGCCCTAGCTCGCAGCCAAAGTCCGCGCTCGATGCTCCTGCGGGCTCACCCCTCGCACTCGCTTGAACGCCGAACTCAGAGCGAACGGACTGCTATAGCCAACCCGCTCCGCCACCGTGCCAACCGTCTCGTCAGGCTCGCACAACAAATCCGCCGCCAAGGCCAAACGCCACTGCGTAAGAAATGCCATCGGCGGCTCTCCCACCACTTCATTAAACCGACGCGCCAGCGCCGCTCGAGAGACCCCTACCTTCGCCGATAAACTATTAAGCGTCCAAGGATGCGAAGGATTCTGGTGAATGAGCTTCAACGTCCGCCCCACCACCTTGTCGCCCTTCGCTTGATACCAAGGCGCATCCTGCAGCTCCTTCTTTCCAAACCACGTTCTGAGAATCGCGATAAGAAGCATGTCCAGCAATCGATCCAACACCGCCGCCTGGCCGGGCGCATCCCGCGCCATCTCGTCGTTCAAAAGCTGCACCAGCGGAGAATCCCACTCCTCGCTCTTCACCCACAAAAGCGGCGGCAACGCCCCGCGCAAACGCTCGCTCACATCAGCCATCGACTCGTAGCTACCAATCAACATTAGCGTCGAAGCCCCCGCATCGTTCCCCCAAGTACGCACCCCCAACTTCATCTCCTCGGAAAGCGATCGCCCATCGGGAGCTCTGCAATCCTGCCCTGGATGAATGTAAACCGTCGGCTGCGTCGCCGTCCCGTCTGTAATCGTGTAATGCCCGGGCGCTCTCGTTATCGCCACATCCCCCGGACCGAGAACGACACACTCTCCGTTGTCGTGGAAAATATGGCACTCGCCCCGCACCATCGCGATGACCGTCAACGGAGAATCCGCCTCGACGCGCAAGCTCCAAGGCGATGCCAACAAGCCGCGCAGCGCAAAAGCGCCCCGCGCCCGAGGCCCTTCCAATAATCCACTGAACTCATCGATTTCTTCCACTTTAGACGATTGCTTATGGACTTGAGCATCCGAGCTATGGCCGACTCTCCGATAATCGGTTAGTCTAAGTGTGTTATGAAAACGAATACACACACACCGTCAACCCAATCCAAGAAAACCGTCCTCGTCATCGGCGCGAACGGCAAAACAGGCCGCCGCGTCGTTCAGCGGCTACGCGATGCCAACTACCCAGTCAAGGCAGCCTCACGCTCGAGCGAGACGACCTTCGACTGGTCGGACCAAAGCACTTGGGCCCCAGCCTTGCAAGGAACGCAAGCAGCCTACGTCACCTATTATCCGGATCTCGCCTTCCCCGGAGCCGCGGACAAGATCGAGGCCTTCGCCAAGATCGCGGTCAGCCTAAACGTCAAACGACTCGTCCTCCTCTCCGGTCGCGGCGAAGAAGGCGCCCGCGACGCCGAAATCCGACTCGAACAGTCAGGGGCCGAATGGACCATCCTTCGCTGCGCCTTCTTCAACCAAAACTTCAGCGAAGCCCTCAGCGAAGCGATCAAGCACGGCGTATTCTCCATGCCGGTCAAAAACGCAGCAGAGCCCTTTCTCGATGCGGACGATATCGCCGAGATCGCCTTCGAAGCACTCACCAAAGACCGCCACATTGGGCAACTCTACGAGTTGACGGGACCAAAGCTGCTCTCCCTCGAGCAAGTCGCCCAAGAGCTCAGCGACGCCATCGGCCGCGAGGTCAAGTTCCAGGCAATCTCCCAATCAGACTATGCTACGGAACTCAACCAGCACGGCTTCCCCATCGAAGAGGCAAACGCCATCGCCGAGCTATTCGTCGAAGTCCTCGACGGCCGCAACGCCTACGTGACCAATGGCGTACAGCGAGCCCTAGGCCGAAAGCCCCGAGACTTCGCCGAGTATGCCCGCCAAGCAGCCGCCACAGGCATCTGGAACCTGGAGACCGCCCTGTCATGAGCGACTGGATACAAACGCTCGGCATAGCCTCGCTCCTCGGATCCGCCCTCGTGGGAGGCATCTTCTTCGCCTTCTCTTCCTTCGTCATGAAGGCCCTCAAGCGAATCCCATCCGCCGAAGGCATCCGTGCCATGCAATCGATCAACGTCGTAGTGATCAACCCCGCCTTCCTAGGACTCTTTATGGGAACCGCGGTCCTGTCGCTTGCCCTCATCGCTGCAGTCATTCTTGGCTATTCCACGGAGTCCTTCGAAACCTTGCCGCATTGGTTCATGATCGGAGCGATTCACTACTTCGTCGGTACCTTCCTCGTCACCATCGCCGGAAACGTGCCGCTCAACAATCGCCTCGCCCAATCAAATGCCGACACTGGCAACGCGCAAAGCCTCTGGAAAACCTACCTCAAACGCTGGACGCTCTTTAATCACATTCGCACCACATCTGCGACGATCGCCGCGTTCTGCTTCATCATCGGGCTTCTCCAACTCTAATTCGAATAAGACTCACAATAGAAAAATGAATTCGAACAACAAAACGACCGTACGGCTTCTCATCGAAGAGGTCTTAAACCGTGGCAACCTAGTCGTACTAGAAGAAATAGTACACCCAGACTACCGCTACACCTCTTCCACCGAACAGATGCAAGGCATCGACGACCTCAAATCCTTTATCCTCGGATTTCGTTCCGCCTTCCCTAACTTGAAAATCTCCATAGACGAACAGATTGGAGAAGGGACGAAAGTGTGTACCCGCATCTCCATTACAGGCACCCACTTGGGAGACTTCCTCGACATCCCTCCCACAGGAAAGGAAATAGCCGTCCAAGGCACCATCATCAGCCGCCTCGAAAAGGGCCTCATCATAGAGGAATGGGAACTCCTCGACCAACTCCTGCTCCTACAACAACTCGGCATCGCCCCCGTTTAGACAAAAAGAGCTCGGATCCGTCAAGGATTCGAGCTCTTTGCTATTTAGTAAAAAATACTGTCTGATTATAAGCTTACGCGCTTGCCGTATCAGCAACGAGCGTGCCCGCGAGAGTTACGAGAATCAAAAGAGAATAGGCGATAATGAGTGTCATTTTAGGCGTGGTTGTTTTTTCAAGCGTTGATTTGTTTCAATACCTACAAGTACCCAACCCACGCCCAAAGGTGACAAACTTTTGGGTTTATTTCCTCTCTCCTCCTTAAAACGTCGTCTCCTCGGGTACAAAGAACGGCAACGACCTCCTCCAACCACAGATTCTGCAATTTCGAAGTTCACACCCTTTGAAAGATCCAAAAATCCTGTGGTATATGTTTTTTTCACACAAACGATCAAACATCCCTCCTCTCTCATCTGTTAAGCTTGCCCCCGAAATGCGCCAAATCCAAGCAATCCAGACTCAACTCGACCGTATCGAATCTCTCATTACAGCCCCGCTTTCCATTGAGAAACTCGCCCTAGACGCCAGCATGTCATACTGGCATTTCCAGCGAACCTTTACCGCTATGGTCGGCGAACCCGTTGGCCGCTACATCCGGCGACGACGCATTGCCCACGCAGCCATGCGCCTCCTCGACTACGAAAGCACCTTGCTAGACCTCGCCCTCGACTACCAATTCGAATCGCACGAAGCCTTCACTCGCGCCTTCAAAAACGAGCTCTCCGTCACGCCCAGCGATTGGCGAGAAGGACGCGGCAGCATCCTCTACCCACGACACCGCGAACACCTCACTCAAGCAAAACTCGACCAACGCTACAAAAACATGCGCCTACTCCCAGAAATCGTCTCCCTGCCTTCCACCACCTTCGCCGGACTCCAATCACGCTTCCTCTCCGCCACATCCGACGAAGCCAACAACATGACCGTCATCCCCAACCTCTGGAACGCCTTCTTCGAACGAGCCAGCGAGCTGCAAAATCTAACCGAGGGAGTCTACTACGGTCTCTCCGAAAACCCAGAAGCCATCAATCTAGCACGCCAGCACCCCGACGAAGCCATTTACCTCGCCGCCGCCCAAGTCGACCCCGACGCTCCCGTCCCCGAAGGAATGCATAGCTGGAACTCAGTCGGCGGCCTCTTCGCGAAGTTCGAACACCAAGGACCCGTTGACACGCTTGGCGAAACCATCGCCTACATCTACGGAAAATGGTTTCCAGAAAGTGAATACAAAGAACGCGAGGGCCCCGATATCAATCGATTCGGCCCGCGCTTCATTCCACAAAGCGAAAACAGCCTCTTCGAAATTTTCGTCCCAATCTCCAGCTAAATTCACTAAAACGCCACAATAGAAAACTTCCCGATACACTACAGTCGCAATCGACGCCAAAACGTAACCCACAGAGCATCGACAAGCCACCTACTCCCCATCTATCAAGCCGTCTCATACATGACTATCGTCATCACCACCCACGGCTCAACCGGAGACATTTACCCGCTCATCCGACTCGCCCTTGCCCTGCAAGAAGCCGGTCACACCGTCCGCTTCGCCACCAGTCGCCCCTTTAAGCCGGACGTCGAGGCTGCGGGCGTACCCTTTTTTCAAATACCGCCGGATTGGGATAAATCGGAACTCCAATACTGGATGGGGCGACTCCAGAAGTTAAAATCTCCCGTCTCTCAACTCAAGGAGATGTACCGAGCCGCGGCTCCTCACCTCGAAGCCATTGTCGACTCCATGGAAGAAGTGGTTCAAGGAGCCGACTGTCTCATCTCCTCCTACCTCTTTCCTATCAACAAAGCCATAGCCGAGAAGCACAACATTCCTTTCGTTTCCTACGCCTTCGCCCATAACACCGTCCCTTCCCGCTTCTACCCTCCCCACGAGTTCCCACGCCTACGCGGCATGCCGGACTGGATACAACTCCGCTGGAACCGATTCTGTTGGAAGCTGGGTAATGTCGTCGTGGATACGGCTATCAACACTACCATTTCCCGAACCTTCAAGAAGAAGGGGCTCCCGGGCGTGAAGGACTTTTTCTCCAAGTCCGCCGAGCTCGTACTCGTCGCAGTCTCGCCCGGTCTCATGCGGCCGAAGATCAAGCTCCATCCGCGTTTCCAATTCACGGGCTACTGCCGTTGGCAATCGCCCACCAGCGATGAAGCAGAAACCAAAATCCTCGCCTTCCGCGGAGAGCAGCTCGTCCCCGTCATCACCTTTGGCAGCATGGTCTACGAAAAGCCGGAAGAAACTATGGCCCGCCTGGTAGCCGCTTGGCCAAATGACAAGAAACTCATTCTGCAAACCGGCTGGTCCGGCTTCAAAGTCCCCGCGTCCGCCCACAATATCCTCGAACTCGGGCCGATGTCGCACGACCAACTCCTGAAACATGCCTCCGTCGTCATTCACCACGGAGGAGCAGGCACCACCGCTTCCGTGTTGCACGCGGGCAAGCCTCACATCGTCGTCCCACATATCGGCGACCAGGATTTCTTCTCCGCCGAGGTCAAGCGTCTCGGCTGCGGCATCAAGGCTCGCAAGAAGACATGGCCAGAAAAACTCGCCGATAAGGTTGCCCAGGTCGAAACCGACCCGAACTACCTCGCCGCCGCTCGCGATGCCCTACGCGTCCTCCAGCAGGAGAATGGTCCCGCCGAAGCGGTTCACCAAATAGAGGCCTACCTCGAACACCGCAGGCAGCTCATCGGCGACTTTCTAAATCCAGACGAGGAGTTCTGAAAGCACTCCACTTGAAAACTACAAACGAATGCTAATTGTATTTATATTATAAATACATTTTCAACTCACGGCCCAACAAACTCCCCAAAACGGGTTCCGCATTCGTCAAACCTGTTTTTCGTTTTCCCTTGAACCCGTCTCAGCAGACTGTAGACGAGTAGATCCTCCTGCTGCCTCGTTTTAAGGCAGCGACTCGTATCAACGGTATTTTGTCCTCAGGACAATTCCAATCGTATTCGAGAATAGAATACATCTAATTATGACTTCAACCCACCGAGATCTACAGCCAAGCTTCATACTAGCAATTACTCCGGTAATCCTAACCCTTTTCATCATAGGGCTTCAGATTTTCTATTTTGGCGTATTCGAGCCGCATATTCCCCTCGTGCTGGGTCTCGCCATCACCAGCATGGTCGGCATTCGTTTGGGCCTAAAATGGAGCGAGATCGAAAGAGGCGTCTTTCACGTCATCCACGTGGCCCTGCCCTCTGTTTCAGTTTTGATTACGGTAGGTATGATTATCGGCGTCTGGATCGCTAGCGGCACGGTTCCTAGCATCATCTACTTCGGCCTTCAGCTTCTCTCGCCCGAATATTTCTTGGCCGCCAGCATGATTATCTGCTCCTTCGTATCCATTTCCCTAGGAACCTCTTGGGGCACGGTCGGCACGGTCGGACTCGCTCTCATGGGGATCGGTGCCGGATTCGACATACCCGTCTACTGGACAGCGGGAGCGGTCGTTTCGGGGTCCTTCTTCGGCGACAAGATTTCACCCCTGTCCGATACAACGAATTTGGCACCAGCGGTTACCGGGACCGACGTGTTCTCCCACATCAAGAACATGATTCCAACGACCCTTCCCGCCATGCTTATCGCCCTCGTAATCTACCTGGTCGCAGGATTCCGCATGGTAGCCAAGGGAGACGTTTCCTTCGCTAAGATAGAAGCGATCACAACCGCCCTAGAGTCGAGCTTCACCATTTCCATTTGGCTCCTGCTTCCCGCTGTCTTAGTGATGTTCCTAGCCATCAAACGCTATCCCCCCATTCCATCCTTGTTCGCTGGCGTCGTAGTCGGAGCCGCCACCGCCATGATCGTTCAAGGAGAAAACCTTCAATCGATCTTCCAATTCGCCAACAACGGCTACGCTATCGAAACAGGCGTCGCCCAAATCGACTCTCTCCTCAATCGCGGCGGCATCCAGTCCATGATGTGGACCATCTCGCTCATTCTCATCGCCCTCGGTTTCGGCGGAGCCCTCGAGCGCACCGGCTGCCTGCGCTCCATCATTGGAGCCATTCAGAACAAGGTGAGCTCTTTCGGCGGCACCCAGGCAGCCGCCATCGGCACCTCATTCGCAACCAATCTCGTAGCAGGCGACCCTTACCTTTCCATCGCTCTTCCGGGACGCATGTTCGCTCCCCTCTACCGAGGCCTGCGCTACTCCACGCTCAATCTCTCGCGAGCGATCGAAGAAGGCGGCACCCTCATGTCGCCTCTCATACCTTGGAATGCGGGCGGAGCGTTCGTCATTTCCACCCTCGGTCTAGAAATCAGCAAAGGAAACATGGAAAATCTCCTCTACATCCCCCTCTCCTTCGCCTGCTGGCTGGCCCCTTGCCTCGGAATCATCTACGCGAGCAGCGGCATCTTCTCGCCCCAGGCCACCAAAAAGGAAATGACCCAGTGGAAGGAAGACGGCGACGAGATCGCCAAGGGCTACCCGCCGATCTCCACGACAGAGACTAAGGCGCCGAGCCAACCAGCCCCCAAAGGGCACTAGAGAAAGGCTAAGTCGTTCTTGTGCACAACATCTGGACGGGTGTTGTAGCCGAGAACTGAGAATATATCCGGGCTCCTCCGCTCCAGCAAAGCCTGAGCCTCGTAATGATTGAAAGCGACGATACCTCTCGCCACCTCTTCATCTCCCACGGAGATTGTAACGATATCTCCGCGGTCAAATTCTCCGGAAACCTTCGTCAAATCCTCCGAAAACAGGCTTCGCCCCTCGCGAATCGACGAAACCGACTTTTCTCGGATTTCGAGAAAACCACGCACGTCCAAACTAGTTGCGATCCAAAGGTGACGAGCGCTTTCAGGAGTGATATTAGACTCGATCACCGTGTGCTCCCTCTTGCCGTCAATCGCGTCCAAGACCGGGTTCACGCAATCTCCGCTCGTGATATGCGTGCAGCAACCAGATGCCAACGCGATTTCCGCCGCCTTGAGCTTCGTCACCATTCCACCTGTACCGGGCCCAGAAGCCCCACCCGCGAGCGAGAAGATGCTTTCGTCCAAGGTCCCGATCTTAGCCACGATCTTACCGTCTCGATCCAACAAACCGCCCACATTCGTCAGGATGACCAAATCGTCCGCCTCTACGAGATGACAAACCTTTGCCGACAAGCGATCATTGTCGCCGACTCGCAGATGCTTGGTCGCCACCGTGTCATTCTCGTTCACGATCGGCACAATCCCCTGCTGAAGAAGCTCTTCCAAGGTGTCTTCAGCGTTCACGAAACGCTTCCGATCCTCGAAATCGGAACGGGTGATCAAGATCTGAGCGATTCTCAAATCATGCTCCGAAGCGAAATTCTGATAAGCCGCCATCAGAGCAGGCTGCCCCAAAGCCGCAGCGGCCTGCTTCTGAGGCAAGGTCAAGTCAGCTGCGTCATCGACTGTACTGTACCGACGACCAAGAGCGACCGAACCAGACGAAACAAGCACCACCTTGTAATTGCGGGCCTTCAGGCTGACCACGTCATTCATCAAATGATAGAGAAAGTCCATCCGCAGCTTCCCTGTGGAATCACTCACCAACAGACTTGATCCAATTTTTATGACGATAGTTCGTTCTCTTCGATCCATAATAAATAACTCAAACTTATGCTTCGCATAACCGTACAGCCACGCGAGTAACCATTAACAATGGCACGGCAGTACGGAGAGATTCTAAGAATTGTCAAAGGAACGATGAAAAAGGTCGCGTATTCAAGAGACACGTACCCCTCGAAAAAACGTATCGAAATCGATTAGTAATAATATATTGAATACAAACTAAGTCATCAAAAAACAAAAAAACTCTCCCTTCTTGCCAACTACAACGCATTCTCCACCGCTCCGCAAACACTCGCAAACTCGAGACGCGAAAGCGAGACCAGCAACCTCTGATCACTCAAGTTCGACTCCGCTGAGTTCAAGGCCAATTGCGACTCGATCAACTCCCGATTATCCGTCGCCCCGTTCTTGAAGCGATCAAGAGCCAAGCGATAGCTCGTCTCCGCCAATTCCAAAGCCTCCTCGCCAAGCACCAGGCTTTGCTCCTGCATCAGCAGGCGCTTCCAGAAAACCGCTACCTCGTTCCCAATCTGCAGCTCCGCATCACGCAATCGATACGCGGCAGCCCTCACCCGCGACTCCGCAATCGCCTTCTCCGCCTTCGTCTCGAATCCCTCGAACAAAGGCACGGATACCGAAATCCCGAGCGACCAATCCTCGTCCTCTTCTCCATCAAAGGCCTCCTCGCTCACATATCCGAAATTTCCATACAAATCGAGACTAGGCAATCGCTGCCATCCAGCCGCCCGAACAAGTAGCTTATCCCTGTCTTCTTCCGTCAAATGAACAAGATAGTCCTCACGCTGGCTCAAGACATCGTCCAGCCTTACATTCGGCTCCCTTGGCAAACCTTCCGCAGTCTCCAACGGAAATCCGAGCAAACGAATTTCCGCATCCAGATCCAGCCCGAGTAGCAGCTTCAATTGCTGCAGGCTTTCGAACAGTTGCGTCTCCGCTTCCAGCTTTCCTTGTCGCGAACTGGTCACCTCCAGCTTAGCCCGCATCAGATCGATCGGAGTCGCGGAACCAGCGCCCAGCCGATCCTCTACAAGCTTTCGAAGCTTCTCCGAACGAGCCAAAGTCGCATCTGCCAACTCAAGCAACTCCTGAGAGCGCAAAGCGCCAACAAACGACTTCGCAACCGCAAGCTTGATATCCTCCAACGCGGCTGCGTATTCGAACTCGGAGATCTCCGCCACGTACTTTGCGTCTCGATACCGGGCGAAACTCGTTAGATTGATCAACGGCACATCGACCTCCAAACCTCCGTGAGCTCGACTATAGGGATCGCTCTGACGCGATGCGCCAAACCTCTCCAAGCCCAGCCCTACCGTCACCGACTGGTTGCGCGATTGCCCCGCCACGAGTTTGGCTGACGGCAACAAACCAGCTCGCGATTGCCGCACGCCTTCCACCGCCTGCTCAAGACCCTCGCGAGCCGCCAGCGCGCTCAGATTCGCGGTTTCGACCTCAGCAAGCGCCATTTCCAAAGAAAGCAGCCGCTCGCTCGCTCCTTGAGCCAAAGCAAGCGACTGACCCACCATACACATTACCACTAGTAAAAATCTCTTCATGTCTCGAAATCTCGAATACAATTGTTTCAGCCTAGACCTCCGTCTCATCCGGATGGATCCTGTACAACAGGTCGTATATCACCGGCACCACGATCAAGGTTAGCAGGGTCGCAAACGCCAAACCGGCCATGATAGTCACCGCCATGCCAATAAAAAACGCGTCGAAGATCAGAGGAGCCATCCCGAGAATAGTCGTCACCGACGCCAACGCGACCGGACGAGCTCTGCTTATACTGGCCTCCACCAAAGCATCGTAGCGCGGCTGCCCGGAAGCGATACGAGCATCGATCTCATCAACCAAGACGATACTGTTTTTCAGCAACATTCCGGTCAGACTGATAAAGCCCAACAAAGACATAAAACCGAATGCCACTCCCGTACTCAGCAAGCCGAACGACACCCCGATGATAGACATCGGCACCACGCTCCAGACAATCAACGGCTGACGCAGCCGACCAAACAACAAGATTACGATCACGAGCATGCCAAGGTAGCCGACCGGCAGACCCTTAAAGAGAGCGGTCTCGGCGTCTGTAGAGATTTCATACTCTCCGCCCCATTCGATTCTGTATCCAACAGGCAAAGACAGTCCCTCGACCACGCCACGAATTCGAGCGAATGCGGCGCTCGCCAATTCCCCAGGAACCGGCTCAGCCTGAACAGTAAGCGTACGCTCCCTGTTCTTCCGGTGGACAACCCCTTCCACCGCAGCCAACTCGATTTCGGATACAACGCTCTCAACCGGCGTCCAACCGTTGAGACCGGAGCTCCAGATCAAGCGCTGACCCAGGTCGGCCGCGTCTTCTCTATCCTCTTGAGGCAAACGTACCCGCACCGGAATCAGTTCATCGTCGTCGCGCAACACTCCATACACCGCCCCATCGCTGAGAAGCTGCATCTGTTGAGCAAAATCCTGACGCGATAGGCCTTGCCTCATTCCTAGCTGCGGGTCGAAAACTGGCTGCAAAACCGGCCGCAGTTCACGCCATGTCGTGCGAATGTCACGCAGACCGTCATCCGCGTAAAGGACATCCATAACATCATCACCCAATTCCCGCAAAACAACCGTATCCGCTCCTACAATACGAACTTCGATCTTCGCGCCGCCACCGGGACCAAGCTTCACGCGCTCGGTCTTCACAAAAAGGTCGGGCTGAGTGTCGGCAATCAAGGAACGAAGGTCCGCAATCAGTCCATCGATTTCATCAGCCTCCTTCGTTCGCACAATATACTGTGTAAAACTCGAATCCGGATGCTCTGGCGCGTACACGAGCATAAAGCGCGGCGCGCCAGCTCCTACCAAAGTGGTTACCGTATTCACGCGCTCATCCTTCTGAATGAGCTTCTCGAGTTCCCTGGCAGTAGCGTTCGTAGCTCGAATGTCGGTGCCAGTCGGTTGCCAAACGTTTAAATAGAAAATCGGCGTATTCGAATCTGGAAAAAAGCTCTGCTTCACCTTGGTGAACGCGAAGAGACTCCCCAAGGTCATCAGAATCAAAACCAGTACAGTGAGCGCTCGAAAGTGTAGCGAAAGCTTAAGGGCGGAACGATAGATCTTGTAAACAAATCCCTTGTAAGGGTCCTCCGACTCACTCTCTTTCGCTGGCTTCTGCAAGAGATAGTATCCAAATAGTGGAGTCACCGTAACGGCAAAAACCCAGCTCAGCAGCAACGACACGGCGATCACCACGAAGAGAGAAAAGGTGAACTCTCCCGTCGCGTCTTCAGACAATCCGATGCCGGAGAAGGCGAGAATGCCAACCACTGTCGCACCGAGCAGAGGCAGCCAAGTGCTGCGAACCGCCTCGCTCGCGGCATCTAGCTTGCCGAGCCCACGCTGCACGCGGACTAGCATGCCTTCCGCCACCACGATCGCATTGTCCACCAACATGCCCATCGCGATGATTAAGGCTCCCAGCGAGATTCGCTCCATCTCGATTCCGAGCACATACATCCCGAAAACCGTGGCCGACACCGTAAGAAACAAAACCGCGCCCACCACTATCCCGGATCTCCAACCCATGAATACACAGAGAACGCCGACAACAATCGTCACCGACATGATCAAATTCACCACAAACCCGCCGACCGCCGTCTCGACCACCACATGCTGCTCGTAAACCGGCGCGATTTCGATCCCGAGCGGGCGGTCCGATTCCAGTTCGGACAAACGGGCATCCACCCGCTTGCCTACTTTGACAATGTCCACTTTCGGGCGACCGGACACGCCAACCAAAATCGCGTCATGCCCATTGAAACGAACGAACTGCGTCGGCCGCTCTACATAGCCACGTTCGACCTTCGCGACATCGCCCAGCGCCAAAAAGGCATCCGTGCCCTTCCGTCCGATTGGCAATTCCGACAGACTGTCCACGTCCGCCAACATATCGGTCGGCTCGATCGCCGCATAGCGATCGCCCACCCGCAAGCCGCCCGACTGCACAACGGCGCTCTGACTAATGATACCGCTAAGCGCCTCCTGAGGACTAATGCCAAAACGCGCGAGCTGCTCGGGAGAAAACTCCACGTGAAACTCCTCGCTCTGGGCGCCCACAATACTCACGTCCGCAACATCCTGAACCTGCATCAACTGCATGCGCAGACGCTTCGCGTAATCGCGAAGATCAGCAGGCTCCACGTCATCGGTGTAAATCGCGTAGAGCAGACCATAGACGTCGCCAAAGTCATCGTTGACCAGAGACGGTCCCGCTCCCGCCGGCAAACTCGCCTGCGCGTCGCCCACCTTGCGCCGAAGCTCGTCCCAAATCTGAGGGATCTCATCCGGACCCATCGTCCAAACCAATTCCACTTCGATCTCCGATCGCCCCGCGTACGATCGCGAACGCACCTCTTTGATTGAATCGAGACGCTGGATCGCCGACTCCAGCTTATCCGTAACCTCCCGTTCCACTTCCGCCGCGCTCGCCCCCGGATACTGAGTCACGACCACAGCTTCTTTGATCGTAAACGCAGGATCCTCCAGGCGTCCCACATTCAGATAGCCAAACCACCCGCCTAGAACCGATCCGGCAACCAACAGCCAGGTTATGACCGGCTTCTTTATAGATACTCTTGCGAAGTCCATGGCCTAAGACTCGTGACGAGTGCTAACGGTGAAATCTGGACGCAGATACGCAGCTCCAGAACTGACAACTCGATCGCCTGGCTTAAGCCCAGAGATGATCTCTACAAACTCGCTGCCGACGCGGCCGACCTTGACCTTGCGAGCCTCCGGTTTCGTAGCACCCTCCGGCAACAGCCAAACCTGATAATTGGAATTCACCATCGGTACCAAAGCGTTCGCAGGCAGTCTTACCGCTGGCCACTCCGTCGAGACCTCCTCTTCGAGAAACAGCTTAACCGGTGACCCCGGCAACAGATTCGGACCACCCGCCCCTATCGTACGCAAGGTCACACGATAAGCGCCTACAAGCATATCTGGCGTCGTCGCGTAGTCCTTGAGCTCTAGCTCAACCCTATCCAAACCCGGTGCCTCGAGCAGAATTTCGATCCGCTTCTTCTCCAAACCGTTCAGCAACTGAGCCAATTGAGTCTCTGTCTGGAAAAAATCGATCTCAAGCGGACCAAGCTGTTGAAACACCACAACCGCTTCCCCTTGCTTTACGAAGCTGCCAGACTCCACCACCCGACGCGCCACCCGCCCCGTGAACGGAGCGCGCAGCTCACTGTCGTCGATGTCCTTCTGCGCTCGCATCCAAGCGATACGAGCAAGCGCCTCCACATTGCGGATACGATCCACTTCCGCCTCCGTCGAGCTGCCTCCGGTATACAGAGTGTGAATACGTTTCAATTCTTTCTCGGCATAAGCGAGCCGCTGCGCGGCGTCGTCCAAAACCAGCCTCAAGCGGCTATTCTCCAGACTCGCGATCAATTGCCCCTTCTCGACCACCGCTCCGGTAGAAACCTCTAAGTCCTGCAAACGCCCGCCAAGCTCGAACGACAAACCGATCTCCCTCGGAGAACGAACCCGGCCAAGCAGCGTCTCTTTCCGAGAATCCACATAGTCTTGCACCTCGAAAGTCTTCACGATCCGAGAGGGAGCCGTTTCCACTGTTTCACCCTTCGACCCAGAGCAGGCGACCAAGCCTAGAGTGGTCCCTACAAGGATCGCTCCGCATAGCACCTTTGAAACGTTCGATTTTAGATCTGTCTTCATTTAATCTGTAGTTTGTAAATTTAAAGTCCTCAGGCCGACCTCAACCGTGATGGCGAAGCGGGGCGATCAATTGTTCTATCTTTATTAAAACGGCCGATCTAATTATTCACATTAGCCCTGCGTCAACCTTTATATAGAATATACATTCTATTTAAACCCGACTAAGGCAAAAGCCTTTCTGTTTTTCAGGAAAAGCCCCCGCGAACTCCTGGCGAATCACGACTCAAAAAGCATATGAGTAGCTCAGAGCCCCATAACTTTCGGAGTCTTCCTGCGTAGCGAACTCTCGCGTTCTCTGGATTTGCACGAAGGAAAGCCGATTCCTACCAAACACGGCCTGCACTCCGATCTGAGCTTCGCCGACATAGTTCTCGCGGTCGACGGACGGCGAATCCCCTCGAAAGGTATTTCCATCGAGAAATAGATTTCGTCCCATAATACCGCCCTCGAGCGACGCAAAAACCTGCCACGAAAAACCGTTTCCGGGAGCGAAATAGCCTGTCCCCGGCAAAAGCAGCCCCAACCTCGGCGAGCCGAAATTCTCCTCGTTCCCCGACCCCGCCGACACCGTTAAACCGCAGTTCGAATAGACAAACACATTGCCCAAGGCCGCTCCGAAATGCGGCACGACATCCCACACCAAGGGTCCCGCCTTCTTCCTCCGCACCAACCAATAGTTGCGCTGAGCGAAAAGCTGCAAGGTGGGCTCGTTTCGCAGCTGATACTCCCAGCCCAAGGACTCCTTCGACCCGATCCAGCGATGCACCAGATTCTGCGTCTCCTCCGCCAGAGCCCAAGGCCCCACGACCCCGAAACTCACTTCCACTTGATCAATCGTTCGGTTTCGCCGAGTCACTATGCCGGTCGAAGCATAGAGCCATCCCGCATAAGGACGGTCGCTCGGCTGCGGAACTTCAAGCGACGTGTCCTCTGGCGTGTAAATGTGCTGGCCGAACGCGTACTCAAAACGCCGATCCTCGAATAAAACCTTCGAACCCAGCTTCTCCCCAAGCCTCTTCAGCCACTCGGGTTCATTCGATCGCGCCAGAAGGTGCGCTACCCGAAGCCCGCTCGTGTAATGCCGATCCGTGTTACTGACCACATCGTTCTCGATCGTCACCGTCGTCAGGCCGAAGTCCTCGCGAACTAGGGAAAACGCCTTCGCCGGCACCTCTTCGCTCCCTCTCAAACTCCCCACGCTCAGAAAACCCAATATACAAATCGCAGCTCTAATCGTCTTCATGGAATCGGAAAGTGAATTGACCTCGTCATAAATAGATCGTTCGTTCTACTTATAACAATCGCCTTGCGTCAACATTTTTAGAATTCACCTTCTTCGAATACCCGCATGAGAACCGTCGATCCTGAACTCGCCTCCGAACGCCGTCGCCAAATCCTGGACGCCGCCCTGATTTGCTTCCGCGAAAAAGGATTTCACGGAGCCGCCATGTCCGCCATCTGCAAGCAGGCGGGAATGAGCCCGGGACACCTCTACCACTATTTTTCGGGCAAGGAGGACCTCATCCAAGCCATCGTCGAGGAGGACACCCGTCTGTACGAAGAAAAGCTAAGCTCCCTCGTCGGAGAGGGAAACACTCTCGAAATGATGCTCTCTCGCATCGACGAAATCTGGTCGCCTGAGAAAGGACTTCACGCCGCCTTGAACGCCGAAATCCTTGCCGAAGCTAGCCGAAATCCTCGCATTTCCGAAATCATTCGTAAGCACGACGAGAGCCTCAGAGCAAAATTCGCTTCAACGATCCGGACCGCTCAAAAACGTGGGCACATAAACGCAGACCTAGACGCCGACGGCTTCTCAATTCTCGTCATCGCCATCGTAAATGGCCTTCGCATGGCGGACGAAGCTGGTGACTACCTGGATCGCAAGCAGGCCACCGCAGCTTTCAAGCAAATGCTGATCGCCAGCCTAGAGCCTCGCGAAAAATAGACATGAAAAAACCGACCTCACGCGGAGGTCGGCAAAAGTCCTGAGAGATGGTGTCAAGGGGCGGATTTGAACCGCCGACCAAGAGCTTATGAGTCTCCTGCTCTACCACTGAGCTACCCTGACATCTCTCAAAAAGAGATGGAAAACCTGTGTCCGATCAGGGGCAAGTCAAGACTCGATTCGCCGCTTTTTTGATCGGGAAACAAGTCTCCCTACTCCGCGTAAAGCCAGCGAATCGCATCTGGGAGCAAGGCCCCACCATGATCGTCGTTGTGTACACCATCCGTCCAAACGGCGTGAACCTCATAGCGCGGTCCCTCGACCTCCTGTCGATCGTCACGAGCATTCGCATAGTCTAGAGCGGACAGCATTTGCTGATTCGCCAAAAACCAGTTGCCCCAGCGATTATCAAGATCGTTGGTACCGTCTTGCATGAACATCTTGATCGGGCGAATCGGCTCGCGACGAATCAGCGCCGGGTAGTCCTGTCCCCCTAGCTTGATCGGGTCCTCATTCGGACGAAACTGAATCGAAACGTAGCTGCCAATGAAACTGATCACCTTTCGAAATTCGTCAGGACGATGCCAAGCGACCGTGAACGCGCAGATCGCCCCGCTACTCGTGCCGCCAATGCAGCGTTTCTCGGGATCATCCGTCAAATTATACTTCTTGCCCACTTCAGGAAGCATCTCCTCCACTAGGAAACGAGCGTAGCGATCGCTCATCGCGTCGTACTCTGGAGCGCGATGGTTGGGATTTCCCCAGCCAAGATCATCCGGATAATGCTCCGACACGTTTCCCGGCGTAATGAAAATGCCAATACTCACCGGCATTTCGCCCTTCCCTATCAGATTCTCCATTACCTGATGAACGCGCAACACACCGTCAGGATGCGTAGCCCGCTGACCATCCTGAAAGACAAGAACGCCAGCCGGTGTTTCAGGATCATATTGAGCCGGAACAAATATCCAATAACGGCGAACCGTACCCTCGATTATATTGCTATGAAACTCGAACGGTCCTTCCAAACTGCCCTGGGGCACCTCATCCTGACGCAAGTGGTCCTCCGTTAAACCAAACGGACCGGTTTGAATTTCGAGATCTCGAGCCGGCAACGTAGTCGCCAGAATCAGGATACAAAGAAGAGATAGGGTATATTTCATAGGGGTATAGGTTCAAAGTAGGAGCAAGCTTGTCACGCGCATGCGATGACAATGAAAAACGCGAAGCCTCGAATGAGACCGAAACGACTAGGCCTAAATGTTTCCGAGTCGACCCGTAGAATCGCCAAACCGGTCCAAGCCATTGACGCCAACCTTATCCGCCAGCGAAAGGAACAGATTGCTCATAGGCTTGGCCCCATGCTTAACGAAGCGTCCTGTGTCGAGAGTGCCTCCGCCCACTCCAGCTAAAATGATTGGCAGGTCTTCGTGACTGTGAATGTTGCCGTCGGCATTTCCGCTTCCGTAGACGATCTGGGAATTGTGAAGCAAAGAATTTCCGTCTACGTCGACCTCCGAGCTTAAGCGATCGAGGAATGCCGAAAAACGCTCCACGTACCATCGATCAATCGCCGCAATCTTGTTCACTCGATCAATATTGTTCTGGTGATGGGACAAATCATGGTGACCCTCGTTAATACCGATCTGACTGAAGGATCGATTATCCCCGTCATGACCGAGCACGAAGGTGGCAACCCGGGTTGAATCTGTCTTAAACGCAAGCAACATCATGTCGTACATCAGGTCGATGTATTCAGCATGGCTTTCGGGAATGCCGACCGGAGTCTCTATTTCAGGATCAGCATTCGGACCGAACTGTTCCGCTTTTTGGATACGACGCTCCACATCGCGAACTCCGGTAAGGTATTGATCGAGCTTCTCCTGATCACCCTTGGCAAGTCGACGCTGCATGCGATGGGCATCGTCGAGAACGAAATCGAGAATGGAGCGGCGGTCCATCATGCGTCGCCGAGCGCTTTCCGCTCGCTCGCCATGGCTACCAGCCCCAAACATTCGCTCGAATACGAGACGGGGATTATTCTCCGGAGTCATCGGAGTGCTCTCGTCCTTCCAGGAAATATTGTACTGGTAAGCGCAGGAGTAACCGGAATCGCAATTGGACGACTGACGCTTGGCATCGCAACTGAGCTCCAAAGACGGAAAACGCGTAAGGTAACCGATCTCGCTAGCCATTTCCTGGTCGATCGAAATCCCAGCGCGGACGTCTGTCGCGCTCTTGTTCAACCGAACCCCAGTGAGATAGACGCCATTTCCGCGGGCGTGGTCCCCTCCCCCATCATCGCCAGGATTCGCGTTCGCGTGATCAAGACCGCTCACTACCTGCAGCTGATCGCGAAGATGGTTTAGCGGCTGTAATGTTTCATTGAATACGAAATCACGCTCTCCGCCGGTCGGCCACCAGCGAGCGGGAATCGCCCCATTCGGAAACATGACAAATGCGGTGCGTAGCGGCGCGCCTGTACTCGTCGTAGCGGCCTGAAGCGCCGTCTCGGCGGCGAAAAGCTTGCTCGGAGAGAGCGAACTGAAAGCGGGTAGAGCGACCGCAGCGCCAAGTCCCTTGAGGAAGTTTCGGCGGCTCACGGATTCGATGGAGTTTCTGCGTCTTCTGTTCATGGCGTTGATTAAATGTCAGCGAGCTCCGACGCCTTGCGACTGTCTTGAGCGAGCGCTTCTGTTTCTGAGGATGAGTTGATGCGGCGTTTCTGGAAAGGAGCGGATTCGATGATTCCCATGATAAGAGTGGACGGCTTCCCATCCGACTCGTTGAGCGACTCTACAAGGTGGTCTACCGTATCGACATCGTAATACTCCAAGCCGCGCCCCAAGGCGTAGGTGAGAAGCTTTTCAGTCAAGCAATGGTAGAAGTCTTCTCGTCGCTCGTTGGCGATTATGGTCTTGAGATCACGGATATCCGCGAAGCGCTCTCCGGTGATCAGCTGACCCTCTGGCTCGATCGGCTGGTTCATTTCCTCCTCCCGCCAAGCGCCCATCGCATTGAAGTTTTCAAGAGCCAGTCCGAGCGGATCCATACGACTGTGACAGGAGCGGCAAGCCCGTTTCTTGGCATGAAGCTCAAGAGTCTCGCGCAAGGACATCTCCGCGAGCTCCGCTTCGCTGGCCGCATCCTCGAGCGATGGAATGTTCGGCGGTGGAGGCGGAGGCGGCATGCCAAGAATGTTATCCAAAATGAATACGCCACGCTTTACCGGGGACGTACGCGTCGGATTTGAGGTAACTGCTAGCACCGTCCCCTGCGTCAATACCCCGCCACGAGCGCTATCCTCGGACAGCTGCACTTTACGCATTTTATCTCCGTCCACGCCGGTGATACCATAATGCTCCGCAAGCTTCTCGTTGAGAAATGTATAATCGCTATCGATCAGCTCAACGAAACTGCGGTCCTCTTGTAGTATATGTTCAAATACAAGCTCGCTCTCCTCCAGCATAGCCCTTCGAAGATCAGACGAAAGATCCGGCTTCGGAATACGGAAGGACGCGAAAAATATTTTTCGAGCTTCAGCCATCTGCTCCTTTTCCTCTTCCGTACGGTTCTCTTCGCGGATCTCTCGAATGCGTCGAAAGGTGGCGCGAGCTTCAGCTAGCTCCGGGTCCGGATTCTCGCGCAGCCAGATTGCGAAATTGCTGATCGGTACCGTCCCAATGTCGCGAGCCTGCAGCCACTGCCCCACGAAATTGCTCACAAACTCCTTGGCCTTAGGATGCTTGAGCATCCGCTTGACCTGAGGCTCGAGCTGCTCGCGAAGGCGACCTTCCGCCGCTAGGCTAAACAACTCCTCATCCGGCATCGTCGACCAGAGAAAATAGGACAAGCGCGAAGCGAGCGAATACTCGTCGATGTTGGCGTAAGCCTCATTCGCGACCGGAGCTTCGACTTCCTCCTCTCGAAAAAGAAACCGTGGCGACGCGAGAACAGCGACGTACGCTCGCGATATGCCGGACTCGAATGTTTCGCCCTCCTGAGATTCTGAATACAGAGCAAGCGATACCAAACGCTCCAAGCTATACTCGTCAACCGGGCGACGATAGGCGCGACTCGCGAAATCCTCTATCAGCTCTCGGGCGTACTTGGCTCGCTTTCTCTTCGCAGCAGGCGCTTCTTTCGGAAAGAACTTCCTGTAGTCACGCGGCTCAACGTAGTGCTCCTCTGCAAACGGGCCACGCACGTAGACATTATTGAGCTGAATCCTCAAATCCCTGATCTTTTCTGCATCAGGCGTGAGCGGCTGGATCTCAATAGTGAACTCATGCGTACCCGGCTCCCAATGACGCTGATAGGCGTACTCAAACGATTTCCACCCCTCGCGAACAAAGGTTCGATCCAGAACCGTTTCACCATCTATCTTAAAAATGAAACGGCATTCGTTGAGATCGAACTGATTATTCACATAAGTCTCAACCGCCATAAGATCGATAGCCACTTCGTACCCGCCCGCGATCTCGACCTCATGCCGCGAGGAAACCACAAGCGGATCGTAATAGGAAAGCTGCTTCACCCAAGACGCTCCTTCCTCCACAGACTCGTTCGCTGAAACGAAAAACTTACCGCCAATCGCGTGTTCGGCTACAACGCGCGAACTTTGCGGCACCGCCTCCGAAATGATTGTCTGAGCGGCGTCGAGATACTTCTCCAGCAGCATCGGTGAAATGGTGAGCACGTCGCCAATGTTGTCGAAACCATGACCGGTGTCATCCGAAGGAAATTCAACTGCGGTGTCATAATCGTAGTCGAGCAGATCTTTGATCGTATTTCGGTATTCGACGCGGTTGAGCCTACGGATGGTTAAACGGCCTGGATCTGGCTGATTCGGGTCGAGCTCAAAAGCGTCTCCCTTGATCCAGTTCATCACCTGCTGCTTTTTCTCGGCAGGAAGCTGAGCTTCGTCAGCCGGTGGCATCAAGCCACTGCGAATGTTCTTCAAAGCCCTCAACCAGAGGCCATGGTCGCGGAGTTCCAAATCATTCGTGAAACCGTCCAAAACCACGCCGCCCTTGTCGCTCCCATACCCATGGCAATCGTAGCAGTACTGATCCAAAATCGGCTCAATGTCGCCACTGAAAGACGCAAGCAACTCGTCATCGCCGTTGGCGAAAGACGGAGAAACAAAAAAGAAAGAGCCTGCCAAAAACGCCGAGACTAGCGTTCTTGAAAAAGCCTTTGGGGTAGTGGGGTAACTGGATGACATACAATTTCGCGGTCCTAGAAGGCGACGCTCGGTAGAACAAAATACGTGCAACGCATAACCAGCGCCGACGATTGAAGAACCATCCGCCAACTAAGCCTGCAGTGCAAAATAGGACCAAGCGGAACGCTGATTCCTACGATTGAGATACCTTAGCTGTACTAATAGGGACTAACAGCTTAGTTGCATTATTACGTTAGAGAAGCCGAGATTGACAACGAAATACCACCTCTAGGACTGAATCGTTGAATTGAGCCGCTGCCCCGGACGAGGCAAAGCTGCCCGCTATTCGGGCTTGCTGCGAAGCCAAGCGAGAAGCTTTTCCTTCTCCCCGTTTTCTTCGTAGGCGACCTTGATATCCTTCAGCCGCTGTTGCATCTCCGGACGGCGACGAAGACGAAACGACAGTTTCGCTTCATACGGCATTTCATCCTCCTCGATGAGCTCAAGCATCGTATCGAGATCGAAAAGCGTCTCGCGAATACCCGCCTCCGTCGAGAGAACCAAGTCCTCGCGAATCTCAGCTTCTCCATCGATCACCTCTCCATGACAAAACACGCAGCGCTGATCGAGAATCTCGCGCACGTCTTCCGGAATCGGAAACAAGTGCTGGATAGACGGGTCGCCGTCTTCAGCTGAAAGCGTCGTAGCGGCGAGCGTTGCGAAAATAAGGAGCGAGCGTGTTGGGGATGTCATGGCTTGGAGTCTGTTGTTTCTGAAGTCACGTGTTTCTCGATCAGTTGATTGAGAGATTCTAGCTCTTGAGTGCCTAGCGGTCCCATTTCGTTGAGCAACAACAAGAAGTCTACCAGCAGGGTTTTCTCACTCTCGTTTAATAGCTTCTCGTAGCCCGGCATCCCAGTCGCCTGCCCCTCGAAATAGCGCTTGGCAAACCACCCCTTGAGACCGGACTCGACCGACAATCCACGGCCATGGTCTATCCAATAAAGAATCTCTTCGCGATCGCCACCCTCGGTCAACTCCAGGAAGTCGTTACCAAAAAAGCCGGGAATGTAGCCCTTAAATGACGCGGGATTTCCCGGTCCCCCCTGCCCGAGCTCTCCATGGCATTGATAGCAAGCCTGCTGCCGGACAAGTCGATCACCATAAACGAAAAGCTCCTCACGAGAGAGCGCCGACGAATCGAGCGATTCAGGCAGCTCCAAATCCGCGTTGCCCATCCCTCCGGTCAATGAAATCCCTTTCGCCAAAATCCAAGCCGCTACCGCCTCTATTTCGTCTTCACTCAAATACTCACCCCCATAGGCAGGCATCTGTATCAAGTAGCGGCGGTGCCGTTCGCGCTCGTTCGCCGGCGACCCGTCACGTATCCATTCTTTTATGAGATCGCCGCTATCAATTCCGTTTTCCCAAAAAGTCGGCAGTCCGCGGCTTCGGTACTTGCCGGACGAGGACGAGCGAAAATTCAGCCTCGGCTCCTGCTCGCTGGCCGCGTGACACGCGTAACAACCACTGCTCTCGACCAGCTCCCTTCCGAGGGATACAGGCGATGACTCCTTGCGCATGGCACCACGCGTCAGAGATACGCCTGCCGCCACCACCAGCAAGGTCGCGAGAGGGATAAACACCTTACTTTTCATCGAAATAGCCAATCGATGAGAATGAGAGATTTCACCCATAGGCTTGTCAACCTGCAAGCGGAACGAAGTCGCGGTCGTTTGCCCTTTCGTGAGGGACGCGAAACGGCCCAAATCGACCTGTCTTCACAATTCCATTACATCCAGCTCACAAGCCTTCACTGTTTTTTGAATCCAAACTTGAAAGGAATGTGAATAGAAGCCGACCCGCTTGCTGTAAGGACTTAACCTTATACCTTGTGGCTAATTGACCAACTCTGGGGAATCTGACCTCCCCATCACCACCAAAATATTTTAACACCACATGAAACGACTATACATTGTTGATGATTTGACCACCGTCCGGCAAATGCTGGCCGATGTTCTCGAGCGCCACAACTACGAGATCATTGGAGGCTGCGGAAACGGCCAAGACGCCCTAAAGGAAATAATGGAGCTGAAGCCGGATATCGTGATAGTCGACGCTCGGCTTCCAGGGCTGAACGGACTTGAAATCGTTCGTCGCCTGAACCGACAAATGCCCGAAACGCGCTTCCTCGTCTTCTCGGCCTACCAGAATCCATCTATCGTGAAGGACATGCTGGAGGCAGGCGCCCACGGCTTCGTCGAAAAGACCGCCAATCTCCGCGAGTTCATAAACGGACTCGGCATCGTCGCGGAAGGCGGCACTTTCTTCGGACCAAACGTGGCCGAACTCATCAGAAGCGTCGTCGCCAATCCAACGAACGTTCAACGCTCCAAAGACACCCTTACCGAACGCGAACGAGAAGTGCTGCAAATGATCGCCGAAGGTCACAGCACCAAAGAAATCGCCAAAAAGCTCGGTCTCAGCGTCAAGACAGTCGATAACCACCGCACCAACATGATGCGCAAACTCGACCTCCACAACGTCGCCAGCATCACACGCTACGCCATGCAAAACGGCCTCATCGATCTCGAGCCAGCAATCTGAGTCGGATATCCTTTCCAAGACCGACCGAAGACATTCCACCGAAAAAGAGGATGGAGGGCACGCGCCTTCCATCCTTTTTATTTAGCTAGTCGGCCAGCGATTCCTCGTACCGCCGAGCAAGCAAGGGCACGAGCAAAGGGCTCTTCCCCACCAGCGACGCGCAGTCCACCACGCCCCCTTCCCTGGCAAATCTCGAATCCGCGACGATTTGGTCAATATCGCCCCCTGGCCCCGCGTGCCGTCCAGGCGAGAAAAAGAGATAGCTCAAAACCAGCCGCTTCCAACCCGCCGAACAAGCATTCTCCAAAGCCCGTTCCAACAGAGGCTCGTTAAAATCGTATTCGCTGCCCTCGCGCCTTTCCATCGAGGCGGCAGAAACAGAAGACACGCGCCCCTCCAGCAAAGCCTCCACTTGAGCAGCCACCCGATTTCGACAGTCCGCTACGACTTTCAACGGACTTCCATGGTCCACCACGATCACACCGGGCCTATCACCCTCCGACTTCGTATCCATTTTCTGGATAATCAGGTCTGCCAAAATTCTAGCCACTCCATCGTCGCCGGGACGTTCCGGATCCAGCAATGTCTTCACGACCTTCAATGTCGCCTCGCCATGCTTCGCCATAACTTCGGCCGTCACCTTCGGCAAATAGTCCGCTATCGCCGAACTTGGGCCAAAAAACAAGGGAACCACCCGAAACCGAGATACACCTACTGATAGGCTTTGGCGTAAAAATCGCCGCCAAGTCTGAGCCTCCACGCCATCGAGCTCATCCGCTGGAATCTTGCTGGAATGCAGCAGCGATACAGGATGAACCGCCTTTTCAAGCAGCGCGCCTAGCTCCTTGGCAATCTTCCGGAGACTCAAGACTGCATCCGGCCTCAACGATCCGTTATCTAATAATACTAAACACTCCTCACTCATTTCGATTTCTCCAAAACTCTCGCCAGTAAATTCTTGCCGAACTTTGGCGAATACCGATAGTCGGACTATACGAAGACCAAGCCCCCCATCATGTTCAAGAAAATCGTCCTAATCGCCACCGCATCTTTGATCGCAATCGCATTTTCCGGCTGTTCTAAAAAACCACGCCGCCCAAACCCACTCGATACCGTCATGGGTCAAGGCTACGACTCGGGAACAAGAGGAGGTTCTCAGTCAGACAGCTTCGATCCCCGCTTCGCGGGCGGAGACGGAAGCACACTCCAATCTCGCGGCGCCGGCTTCCCCGGATTCGAGGGGCAAAACCTCGAGGACCTCATCGCGAACGCCGAACGCAATCTGTACGAACCCGTGCTCTTCCAATTTGACTCCTCCAGCATCGCGCCCAGCGAACGTGCCAAGCTCGATCAAGTCGCCAGTTTCCTCAAGGGCGCCGATCGCGTCGGAATCGTTCTCGAAGGCCACTGCGACTGGCGCGGCACTCAGGAATACAATCTCGCACTTGGCGACCGCCGAGCAAAGAGCGTGGAAAACTATCTCAGCACCCTAGGCGTGAACGCCTCAGTCATGCAGACACTTTCCCAAGGCGATCTTCAAGCAACTGAAGGAGCGAGCTCCGCCCAAATGGCCAAAGAAAGAAAAGTCGAGCTCCTCATCATTAGGTAGACGGCAAGATTCAAGCTCTCCCATCTTACGCCCTGCTGCATTCCAGCAGGGCTTTTTTGCGCCAAAAAAAGCGCGAAATCTGATATTCGGATTTTGGCGCGTCCGCTGCTGACGCGAACACCGAATGCAAAAACTCATCGCCATGGTGTAACATCCTCTTTACATGATGCTATTGCTATTCACAAAAATTAAGTGTTAATTCGCAAAAATCCGGACGTTGCTGGCTACCTTCGTTATTCGAATTCCAACACGCCCCCCGGGATAAATCAGAAGATAAACTCATGAAAAAGACTACGATAGCCGCTGCAAAAAAAGCCGCCAAAAAAGCTGTTAAGAAGGCAGTCGTCAAAAAGGTTGCCGCTAAAAAGGCCCCCGCCAAAAAAGCAGCCCCAGCAAAACCGGTCAAAAAGGTCGCTGCCAAAAAGGCTCCCGCCAAGAAAGCCGTTTCCAAAAAAGCTCCCGCCAAGAAAGCTGCGGCCAAGACTTCGCCTAAGACTACTATTGTCGCGAATGTCGATATTGGCTTCGGCAATACCTTGTATCTCCGCGGCGCCGCTCCCGGACTCTCGTGGTCAGAAGGCGTGCCGATGGATTGCAACGCGGATTCGACCTGGAGCATCAGTATCGCTGGCGTGACTACAGCCTTCGAATTCAAGGTCCTCATAAACGACGAGTACTGGAGTGCCGGATACAACGACACCGCCGCTCCCGGCACTGAGACAAGCATCACGCCAGCGTTCTAGTCAGAGACGAGACAATCACTATTCTTTCCAAGACGGGCGATACTTCCAACAGTGTCGCCCGTTTTTACGTATCTAAAGCCGAACGTAATTGAAATCATCTTACAGATACTGAACCCGAATCCCTGCTCCTCGGATGAAACTCGTCGTGAGCGCTACGCGTCCGATCTGCCTCGACACTCGTGTAAATCTGTGTCGTGGCAATATCTGCATGACCAAGAAGCTCTTGGATAATCCTCAAATCAGCGCCTCCTGTGAGCAAGTGAGTAGCAAAGGAATGCCGCAGCATATGAGGCTTCACCGGCTTGTCGATTCCAGCCGCCTTTGTGTATTTTCTCACTAAAACCCAAATCGTCTTTCGCGAGATAGCAGTACCGCGAGCGCTAAGAAAGACAGCGCTGCCTGTTTTCGATTTCACAAAACGAGGACGACCATTGCGAAGGTAGTCGCCGATCGCCGTAGCCGCCTTGCGACCCATTGGACAAACACGCTCCTTCGAGCCCTTTCCATAAATTTTCAACGCCCCCAACTCCAGATCGATCTGCTGCAGCATTAGTCCGGACAATTCGGATACACGTAAACCCGACGAATAAAAAAGCTCCAGCATCGCCCTGTCGCGTAGCCCTTGCGCCGTCGTAAGGTCGGGAGCGCTCAACAAACGCTCCACTTCTTGAATACTGAGCGTAAAAGGAGCCTTTCTACGAAGCTTCGGACCGACCACAATTTCAGTGAATGATTTGTCGATCTTCCTTTCACGCATCAGATAAGCGTCAAGCGAACGAAGCGAGCTCAGTTTCCTACAAAGGCTAGCATTCGAGTAGTCCCCCTCGCTCAAAGCATAAATCCAGTCGGAGACATGGGAAGCTGTAAGCTTTTTCCAACTACCCACTCGACTCGACTTTTCGACATGTGCCAGAAATTGACTCAAGTCACTCTGGTAATTCTCGATCGTATTATCGGAAAGCCCCTTTTCCAAAGTAAGATAGGCGAGAAAATCATCAACGCCCTCTAAAAGCCTGCTAGCCACGAATAGGCAGCATTAGGCCGGAAAATAATTTCCGCAAGGCGCTTCTTATCGGCGACGACGTGGGCCGAACGAGCGAATCGGAGCGTTTCGATTTTGAGCCGCGTTTCGCAAGCGATACACAATACGAGCCTTGTTCAAATCGTAAGGGCTCATTTCCATCTTAACCAAATCGCCAGCGGTGATCTTGATAAAATGCTTGCGAAGCTTTCCGGAGATGTGGGCAAGTACCTGGTGTCCATTTTCGAGCTCGACGCGAAACATCGTTCCGGGGAGCACTTGGATTATCTTGCCTTCTACTTGGATTGTCTCGTCAGCCATATATTAAAAATCAAGGTCTGGCAGATCCGGCCAGAACGGTAAATGGAAGCGTCGTGTCTTTCATATCCTTGCCATTAGTCAAGAGTATTCATACCCACCTAAGCTCCACTCCCCTTTATGTCCAATCCTCCCAAACCAGCGCCCGATTGCCCCTTCGAAAAGCGGTATCCATCCGCTCTCCAACGAAATGATCGCTACTACATGGAACTCGCCTACAATCAGGCAATCGAAGCCTGGCGAGAAAACGAAGTGCCCATCGGAGCCGTTATCGAATACAAAGGCGAAGTCGTAGGCTCCGCCCACAACCGCGTCGAATCCACAAACGACCCTACCGCCCACGCCGAGATGCTAGCCATCACTCAAGCCAGCAGCGCCATCAAGAATTGGAGGCTCAACGAAGCCACACTCTACGTCACCAAAGAGCCCTGCCCCATGTGCTCAGGCGCAAGCATGATGTCTCGGTTGAAACGTGTTGTCTACGCCGTGCCCGATCCTAAGATGGGCGGACTCGGCGGACTCTACGATGTGAACAGCTATCCCACCATCAACCACAGCCTGGAAGTCGAAATCGGCGTCCTCCGCGACGACTGCCTCGAGCTCCTGCAAGCCTTCTTCCAGCTTAAACGAGACATGGGAAAAGGTTCTATTTGACAAAGAATATTCTTTCTTTAAAAAAGAGAGAACATTTCAACCGTTCACCGCATAACCAACAAAACACTATGGCATACCAACTACCTGAACTTGACTACGCATATGACGCCCTCGAGCCGCATATCGACGCTCGCACGATGGAAATACATCACAGCAAGCACCACCAAACTTACATCAACAACGTCAACGGCATGATCAAAGGCACGGACCTCGAGTCCAAGTCCACCGAAGAACTCATCGCTGATCTCGACGCAGTGCCCGAGGGAATTCGCGCTGGCGTTCGCAATAACGCGGGCGGACACGCCAATCATAGCTTTTTCTGGAAGATCATCGGACCAAACGGCGGCGGCGCCCCCGTCGGCAAGCTCGCCGCGGCCATAGACGCCGAACTCGGCGGATTCGACGCCTTCAAGGACGCATTCGCAAAAGCGGGTGCGACTCGCTTCGGAAGCGGTTGGGCTTGGCTCTGCGTGCGCGACGGCAAGCTCTGCGTTTGCTCCACGCCGAATCAGGACTCCCCCATCATGGATGGCGGCAAGCCAGTGCTCGCACTCGACGTCTGGGAGCACGCCTACTACCTCAACTACCAGAATCGCCGCCCCGACTACATCGCAGCTTTCTGGAGCGTGGTTAACTGGGAAGCGGCCAACGCCAATTACGAAGCAGCCCTCTAGGCCCTTCAAAGCATTTCAATGCAGCAAAGCCGAGTCCTCACCAGGGCTCGGCTTTTTCGTGAACGAATTCCAACTACTTAACGAAACTCGGTTGGGAAACCTTGGCCCGTCTCCCGGAGATCACATAACTAGCGCCAGTCAGCGTATCCATTATCTTGATCTCGCTTCGATTCGCCCGACGATGCGTATAGACGAGATGACGGCCGTCGTTCAGCCACTGCGGCTCGATCGCGTCTCCGCTTTCCGTGGTGACGAAGCGACTCTTGCCCGCTTTCGAATCGTAGATCGCGATTTGCGAGCCCGATCCCTCCGCCGCAGTGAAAGCGATCAGATTCTCGAACTGAGGATTCCAGTCCGGCTCGGCGCAATAGCCACTGATATCCGTACGCAAGCGTCGCGAAGTTCCGCCGTGGGCCGGCATGACGTAAAGCTGAGGCCCCCCACGCTCATCCGAGGAAAATACGAGCCGCGTTCCATCAGGCGACCACGCCGGAGCCGCTTCGAGACCGCGCGACCGAGTCAAGTTGCGCATCTCGCCACTCGCCTCGCGAACCCAAACGTCAGCGTTTGAGTTTCCGGAGACGATCATCGCGATGCGAGATCCATCCGGACTGTAGCGCGCCCCCATGTTCAAACCTTTGTAATCCGCGACCACATCGCGACGCTGCGCCCGAAGATCGAGACGATAAATGTCAGGGAAACCAGCTTTGTAGCTCGTGTAGACGATGTAATTGCCATCCGGAGACCAATGCGGGCGCACCGCGTTGACCCCGTCATTCGTCAAAATCGTAACGTTCTGAAAAAGCAGATCGCTCACGCAGACTTCAGTCGCGCCCGTCTCCTCGCTGATGAAAGTTAACTTGCCCGAGAAAAAACCCTCCGTTCGCCGCATTTTAGAAATCGCCCGGTCGATCGCCTTGTAGACCGCGTTTACGCTGCTATCACCAGCGAGCGTTTCGGAAAAGAGCATCTTCTCCGGAACTCCCGAGAAAATCGCGAGACGGGCTCCCGTAGGACCTACCGGATCCACCGCTACCGTGAAGTCCGCTTCAGCCGCCGATTTGACCAGTTTGAATCCCCCATGAATACGAAACGCATTCTGCAGAATCAGCTGCGTATTCGAATTTCCAGAACGCGTCATTACCGGTGTCGTGGTTCCGCCCACCACGACTCTGCCTCCGTCTATTTGGGCGAAAGCAAGCCCTGCGAAAGGCAATGCGATCAAAACTATGAGACAGGAACGAAGATGTTTAAGCGTAAGGAGATTCATGCGGCAACAAGCGCAGACTTGACAGCCGCGCGAATGTTTCAGGTTTCTGGAAAACGACTTTCTAAAGTCCGCGTCATCATAAGAGCAAGCGCGGGAACAGCCATAGCGCGCAAAAATCAAAACACCTACAAGAGTGAGCCTCGAAAAAATCAAACAAGCCCTGTCCACGGTCAAGTATCCTGGATTCAGCAGAGACATCGTTTCCTTCGGAATCGTCCGGTCCGTTGACTTCGAAAACGGTAAAGCGAGCGTGTCCATCGCGATCTCCACTTCCGACGCGAGCATCCCGCCCGCGATTCGAGACTCGGTCGAAGTCGCCCTGAAAGCCGTGCCCGAAGTTTCCGAAGTAGACGTGACGGTCGTTCTATCGGGCGGCAAGAAGCCCAGCCAAAACGACGGATCCGCCCCCACCGAAGGCATTCCCGGCGTAAAGCACGTGATCGCCGTCTCTAGCGGAAAAGGAGGAGTGGGCAAATCGACCTTCGCCGTAAACCTCGCCTGCGCATTCGCGGATATCCTGGAAGCCGAGGGCAAAAAGGCGGGCATCATGGATTGCGATATCTACGGCCCCTCCGTTCCACTCATGCTCGGCTTGTCCGGTCGCCCCTTCGTGGAGGGGGAATCCCTCATTCCCATGGACGGCCACAAGCTCAGCGTCATGTCGATGGGATTCCTCGTCGACGAAGATACTCCAGTCGTCTGGCGCGGACCCATGGTCATGAAAACCATCCAGCAATTCTCCCAAAACGTAAAATGGGGCGAACTCGAGCTCCTAGTCGTCGATCTGCCCCCTGGCACCGGCGACGCTCAACTCTCGCTCGTACAGACCATTCCCCTCAGCGGCGCCGTGCTCGTCACTACTCCCCAACCAGCAGCTACCCAAGTCGCCAAACGCGGCGCCCGCATGCTGGAAAAAACCAACGTTAAGATTCTCGGAGTCGCCGAAAACATGAGCTATCTCGAAGCGCCAGACGGCTCGCGCCAAAACATCTTTGGCGAAGGAGGAGGCGAACAAACCGCCAAAGACCTCGCCACAGAGTTTCTCGGCCAAATCCCGCTTGACCAGGCAATCCGCGAAGGCGGCGACGCAGGCATGCCGATTGTTTTGGCAAATCCAGAGTCCCAAGCAGCAAAAGCCTTCGTCTCAATCGCCCGAACTCTGCTAGACAAAGTGCGCTCCTAACCAGGACCTGAGGCAGCCCGAGGTTGCTTTCCCGATAGCAAGTTAGGGCCATTCTTGACGCAAAAAAGGTTGGCCTCGAAGGAATTACTATCAATGCTTTCCACTATCGAACCTGTTCTCGACCCGAAGGTAACTAACATAACCTAGGGTTCTTTACTGATATTCTTAAACGTGTTGCCAATTCTTTAAAATCACGGAGAGTAGCATTGAATAAGAAGCATCCGGATCGAGTCTCAAGAGAGGACAGAATCGAAATGCAAACTATGGCAGCAAGAAACAACCAGTCGAGCGATCAACACGAGTTCGTCAAGCAATCGAGTCTCTATCAAGAGTTTCTTGCCGAACGCGAAGAGATCCTTCGGCATAAATGGCTCGAGTCGGAACGCCTCGGCTATGACATTGGATTCGAACGCGCCCTACTCGACTGGATCCGCAAACACCGCGACAGCTGGCGGGCCGCTCGACGTCGCCCAGAATCGAACTGAATCGCCCCTAATTCGCGGTTCGGCTCGGCCCGACAAGACTTGCAGGCACGAAAAAGCGACACTCGAAAGTGTCGCTTTTATTATGAAAATCTGAACTGAAAGTCGCTTACTTGATTTCCTTGTGGATGGTGTGGCGCTTCAGGTGCGGGTTGTACTTCTTCTTTTCGACGCGCTCAGTGACGGTCTTCTTGTTACGAGAAGAAAGGTAACGTGATACAGGCTTACCTTCCGCTTTCGCTTCGGTACATTCGAGTGTGATTACTTCGCGTGGCATGGTGTGTAAAAATTAAAGAGCCACGGACCATCGCACCTTCAAGAAAGAACGCAAGTGGAAAAATAGCCAAAGGCCCTTTCCCCTTAAAATCAATTTCTCGGCAAATGGGAGCTTACCTTCGCCAAACCCCCGCTTTCTGCATGAGCCCAAATCGCCGCCAAACCAATTCTAGAGCGACTTTCCGCCGAACGAGCGCTCGACTAGCGGCAAAGCGATTCCGTTGCGGAAAACTGTCACCTGGCCGGAACTGGAGGATACCACGATCGCCAGGCAATCAGTGGCTAGCGAAATCGCGGCTCCGGCCGCATGACGAGCTCCAAGTCCGCTCGGCAGGGACTGCTCGAATTCCGGAGTATGGATCAGGCTCCCAGCAGATACCAACACTCCATCTCCCTTGATGATGAACGCCCCGTCCAGGCTGGAGAACTCCTTTACGGTCTCATCCATAAAAGGGCTCAAAATATTTCGATCCTCCTCCTTGTACCCAAAGAACGGATTCAAAACGAGCGGCTTAGTCATGTGCTCCACCTTTTTAGTATCGCCCAGAACGAACAGGGTGCCGACCGGACGGCCCTCTCGCCCCTCGATGGAAAGCTCCATCGCCACTCCAATAACACGTTCAAGCACCTCCGGCGAAACATCGCTCGGCATGAAGTTCTCTCTCTCGGCGAGCAAAGCGTGAAACTCATTCTTTAAATCGATAACAACAAGCGTATCAAAAAGATCACTACTTGGGATACCGCCAACGCAACAAATCTTGTCACTCGTCTTGAAGACACCTCGAGTCAGGCCAACCAGAAACGCGGAACGCATCTGAGCGAGTCGCCCCGTCGAAAACGATCGTACCTGTATCACGTCATCGAAGACAGCATCCTCCACATCGCCTTCCTTTGCCCGACGCGAGATGAGGACGCTCTTCACGTCTTTGAACTCATCGGGCGGCTCCACAGGACGTGACAGCATCGTATCGCCAAAAACGACGATCGAATCACAGTGAGCTCCCTTCGCTACTCGCGTCGCCTGGCGTAGCATTAAACGATTTATCGAGCTTTGACGGGTCTTTTTGGATACAGCGAGAATTCCCCCGAAAGCCGCAGTCAACTGCTCGTGCAGCTTGTCCATCGACTCCGACTCGAGCAGCATGTCCACGAACGCCTGATCCTTCACCAAGCGAGCCACCGCCGCGAGCACGTTGAGGTAGTCACGAGCGCCTTCGCCAGCGAGAAGGAGAATGACGAAATGTACCTTTTCCTGATTCTTCAGACCTTCGTAGGAAATTCCCTCCTTCGAACGACCAATCGCAAACACGTACTTGCGGCGCATCTTCACGCGCAAGTGTGGCAGCGCCACCCCGTTGCCGAGATAGGTCGTCATCGTATTCTCCCTCTGCAGAAGACCAGGAAGGAGCTTCTTTCGCTCTAGATCCTTGAATCTAGACGTGGAAACTTTGAGCAGCTCTTTAAGAGCGCCCTCTAAAGTATCGCTTTCGAGGTCGAGCGTGCGCCTCCGCGAAAAATATCGGTCGAGTCTCATGTCGGGGCAATGCCCCCTGCGACCTGGTTAGTTAGGACAGACTTACTTTTCCCACTCCAACGCGCCCTTCTTAAGCTCGTACACGAGCCCGATAACGAGCACGCCGAGAAAGAAGAGGATGGGGCCAAGAATCGGAAGGCTGTTGGCCACGAAATCGCGGTACACCAGCACCCAGGGGATCAGAAAGAGCACTTCGATATCGAAGAGAATAAAGAGCATCGCAGTAACGTAGAACTTCACGGAGAAGCGCGTGCTCGTTTTTCCATCGGTCTTGATTCCGCACTCGTACGCGTAGTTTTTGATCGCGTTTTTCGAACCGCGTTGGCCGAAAAGAACGCTTCCTGTCAGGATAGCGCCGGCGAGCCCTGCTGCGAGGGCGATTTGAATCAAAACGGGCACGAAGTCAGATACGGTCATGACGGGAGCAACGTTTCCCAATAAATCGCTGATTTCAAGGCAAATGGTGAAAAGAGTGCAGCCTTTTCCCACAAAGGTAGTCCAATCGAGCTATTCAAGCAGGCGCAAAAAAAGCGGAGCTCAAACGAGCTCCGCTTCGAAAGTATCGAAAATTGCGATACAGGACTACTTGTTGGCAGCCTGGTCGAGGATATCGCCCAAGTTCATCAAGTCGCCGCCATCCTTCATGTTTTCGTAGGTGGCAGTTTCCTGAGCGAGCTGAGTATCGTCGTAGTTCGCAGCCTTGATGCTGAGACCGAGACGGCGCTCTTCGCGGTCGATCTTGATCACGCGAGCAGTGACTTCGGTGCCGATGTCTACCACGTCCTTGATCTTCTCTACGCGCTCTTCGCTGATCTGGCTGATGTGTACGAGACCATCGATATGATCCTGCAGTTCGACGAACGCGCCGAAAGAAGTGATCTTCGAGATAGTGCCGGATACCACATCGCCGATGCGGAAACGTCCGTCGATATCTTCCCAAGGATCGTCAGCAAGCTGCTTCATTCCGAGAGAGATACGCTGGTTGTTGGTATCCACGTCGAGTACGATCGCGTCGATCTCGTCCGCCTTCTTGAGGACTTCTGACGGGTGGTTGATCTTACGAGTCCAAGACATGTCGGAAACGTGGACCATGCCGTCGATGCCTTCTTCGAGCTCAACGAACGCGCCGTAAGTGGTGATGTTGCGAACTTTGCCGTGTACGTGGGCGCCAACTGGATAGTTGTGCACGACCATGTCCCATGGATTCGGATCGAGCTGGCGAATGCCGAGGGAGATCTTCTCTTCGTCCTTCTGAATGCCGAGTACCACTGCTTCCACTTCGTCCCCAACCTTGAGGAGCTCGCTTGGCTTGGTGATGCGCTTCGTCCAGGACATCTCGGTAACGTGTACGAGACCTTCCACGCCTTCTTCGATTTCGATGAACGCGCCGTAAGGAACGAGGTTAACAACCTTGCCGGCAACCTTGGCGCCGACTGGGTACTTCGCCTCGATGTCCTGCCATGGGTTGGACTTGGTCTGCTTGAGACCGAGGGAGACACGCTCCTTCTCACGATTGATCTCGATGATCATCACGTCGATCTCTTCACCCTGCTTGAGCATTTCGCTCGGGTGAGAGATACGACCCCAGCTCATGTCGGTGATGTGGAGGAGGCCGTCCATGCCGTCGAGGTCGATGAACGCGCCGAAGTCGGTGATGTTCTTGACCACACCCTTGACGACGTCGCCAGGGTTGACGCGCTCGAGGAGATCGCGGCGCTTGCTTGCGCGCTGCTCTTCGATGAGCTCGCGGCGGGATAGAACGATGTTCTTCCGCTCCAAATTGATTTTGAGAACCTTGTAGTCGTAGGTCTGACCGATGTACTGATCGAGGTTCTTCGGAGGCTGGATGTCGATGTGCGAAGCAGGAAGGAAAGCGTCGACGCCCATAGCGACGATGAGACCACCCTTGACCTTGCCCTTGACGCGACCCTGAACGATCGAACCTTCTTCACACTTGGTGATGATGTTCTCCCAGTTCTTCTTCTGCTCAGCCTTGTCGAAGGAGAGAAGCGGATTGCCTTCCTTGTCCTCAAGCTTTTCGAGGAAAACTTCGATTTCTTCGCCGATCTGAAGTTCGCCGAGATCGGAGAATTCCTGGCCGGGAACAAGCCCTTCGGATTTACCGCCGATGTCTACGACGACTTCGTTTTGGCGGATTTCAGTGATAGTGCCCTTTACGATCGATCCTTCCTTGAGCTGGTCAAAGGAGGTCTGGGCAAGAAGTTCATGCATTATTGAACTCATGATATGTTTAGCGGTTTCACGACGGGAGCTTCCAACCTCCGCTATGACCTACTTATAGAGTGAGTCGGCAAGCCAACTCGGGTTTAGATTTTGAATAGCTCAACCGGAAGCGACGCGACTAGGCTGAGCTTGTTATTTGTCGCAAGCGGGGAGAAATCGCACCCTCACCTGCCCCGCGCAAGCGAAAATGCAATTATCTGCACTATAATAGAGAAAAGACGGCGTTTTTACGCCATTCCTAATACACAACCTTGTTGAGCGGATACTCGATGATGCCTTCCGCTCCGAGTTCCTTCAGCCGCGGGATGATGTCTCGAACCACCTTCTCTTCCAAAATCACCTCTACCGCAGCCCATTTCTCATCTGACAAATGGTTCACAGTTGGATTACGCAACGCGGGTAGAATCTCGAGGATGGCAGCCAGCTTATCTTGCGGAGCATTAAGCTTGAGACCCACCTTGTCAGCGGCGGAGAGAGCGGCCTGCAGCATCATAGCCATGTTTTCGATTTTCGCCCGCTTGGCAGGATCCTCCCAGCTCTTCTTGTTCGCGATGAGCTTGGTGTTCGTCTTTAGAAGCGTTTCAACGATGCGGAGCTTGTTTGCCCGCAGAGAATTACCCGTTTCAGTCAGATCGACGATAGCGTCGACCATGTCCGGGACCTTCACTTCCGTAGCTCCCCAAGAAAATTCGATCTCCGCCTCGACGCCTCGCTCCGCGAGATACTTGCGAGTCATGCCTACTACCTCCGTAGCGATACGCTTCCCCTGCAAGTCCTTGATCGTTTTGATCGGAGACGCTTCCGGCACTGCTAAAACCCAATAGGACGGTCGGTTGGACGCCCGGCTGTAAACAAGGTCGCAAACCTCAACCACGTCAGACTCGTTCTCGACCACCCAGTCGTAGCCGCAAAGGCCACAGTCAAAAAAGCCGTGGTCGACATAGCGACTGATCTCCTGGCTACGCACAAAGCGACCATCGACTTCCGAATCATCGATGCTCGGCTTGTAGGAGCGCGAGCTCTTGCGGATATTCCATCCCGCTTTCGCAAACAGCTTGATAGTAGGTTCTTCAAGACTGCCCTTCGGCAATCCAAACATGATTAGTGACTCTTCTTGTGACACGAGACACTCAAAAACCCGACTCGGCCAGCGCCTCAAGCCTAATCGAACGCAACTAAATTCGATATTTTTACATTTTGTGATTTTACATTTGTTAATTATGGGTATTGTTGCCCATAAGGTTTCGGTTTAAACACCTTGCCTACACCAAGTGATCAACCCGCGTTTTATCAACCCTCCTCGGGCCGGGAACTCTGATTGCTAAAAGCTCGAACGAATTCAGTTAACAACACTTCTAACCTGCCATGCCGACTAAGCCCAAACCGCTTGTACTCATCGTCGAAGACGAAACCGAACTTGCCAACGTCATTTCGGAACACCTAGAAGCGGCCGGCATGCAAACCCAGGTTTGCAACCGCTGCGCCCTCGCGATGCGCTTCCTCAAGCACAACTTCGCAAACATCCTCCTCCTCGACCTCACGCTGCCCGACCAGAACGGATTCGCTTTTCTCGAAGACCTCAAACGTGAGGACATAAACATCCCCACCATTTTCCTCACTGGCAACGACTCCGAGATCTCCAAGGTCAAGGGCCTCGAACTCGGAGCCGACGACTACGTCACGAAACCCTTCTCAGCCCCAGAGCTAGTAGCCCGCATTCACGCCGTTCTTCGCCGAGCTGAGGTCGCCCACGACTTCAACGTCACCAAAAACGTCAAGCTCACCGACGCCCCGTTCGAATTCAACACCGCTTCGGTCAACCCGACCAGCATGGAAGTCACCTTCCCTGACGGCGAAATCGTCAACATCGGTCGCAAAGAGATCGGCATTCTCTCTTACTTGCACGAAAACCCAGACACGATCATCACCCGCAAAAACTTGATCCATTCCGTTTGGGGCATCCACGCCGACATTCGAAGCCGCTCCCTCGACCAGTATATCGTAAAAATCCGCGACCTCTTCAAACGCAAGAACGCTCCCCTCGACAACCTTAAGACGATACACGGCATCGGCTACCAATACGAACCCCTAATCCGCTCTACCGGAGCGAACTAGCGCCTCGCCATACCTTTCCCTAAACGCAAAAGCCCTGCCATTACTCATGGCAGGGCTTTTCGATGCGCGCGTGAAATCAGAAATCAGACGACCACTTCGTCTTCGCTTTCGGCCGATGCGTAGTGAAAGCCCTCTTCATCCTCGTATCCAAGTGGAGCCTCCGCGACCCCTGTCAGCATTAGCCAGGAGCCAGCTACAACCATGACACCGTAGATTAAAAAGAATGATTCAAGCATGCCCTCCAATCGGCCTCTCCAACTCGGACTAAATAGAGTCCATTACTCAGTCTTTCGAATAACGCCCCCACAAATAAGACTTCCCCGTGAAATTGTGGAAATTTGCGCAACAAATTACTAGCCCTCCCGCCCTTTGCCGCTACACATGGCCCCGTGGAACGAGACAAACTCGAACAAGCCAAAACCTTTCTCGTCGACTACCAAGCTCGCCTCTGCTCGCGGCTCGAAAGTCTGGAAGCGTCCGACTCCACCTTCCGCAGCGATCCATGGAAACGAGCCGAGGGAGGAGGCGGAATCTCAAAAGTGCTCGAGGGCGGCGAAACCTTCGAAAAGGCCGGAGTCAACTATTCCCACGTCATGGGAAACAAACTCCCTCCATCCGCCACTGCCTCGCGTCCGCAGCTCGCCGGACGCCCCTTTCACGCCACTGGCGTCTCCATCGTTATCCACCCGCGAAATCCCTACGTCCCAACCTCCCACGCTAACGTCCGCTTCTTCATCGCTCCCGCCCAAAAACCTAGCGAGGAGGATATCTGGTGGGTTGGCGGCGGACTCGACCTCACACCCTACTACGGCTTTGAAGAGGACTGCATCTCATGGCACCAGCACGCCCAAGCCGCATGCCAGCCCTTCGGAGATCACCTGTATCCAAAATTCAAAGCCTGGTGCGACGACTATTTCTTCCTGAAACACCGCAACGAACCTCGAGGAATCGGTGGCCTCTTTTTCGATGACTTCGACGAAGGCGGCTTTGAAAACTCTTTCGATCTCATCCAAAACGTCGCTAACAAATACTCCGAAGCCTACGCAGAAATCGTCTCCCGACGCTCTAAAACTCCCTACGGTGAGCGAGAGCGAGAATTCCAACTGTATCGACGCGGCAGATACGTCGAATTCAATCTCGTCTGGGACCGCGGAACTCACTTCGGACTGCAAAGCAACGGTCGCACCGAATCCATTCTCATGTCTCTGCCACCCGCGGTGGAGTGGAAATACAACTACCAGCCCGAAGCCGGATCCCCTGAAGCCGAACTCTACGAACAGTTCCTCAAACCCACCGACTGGCTAGCCAACAAGCCTATCGCCTAAGCTCACAAAGCGACCTCCCCTTTCCCATGAATTCCAAACAACGATTCCTCGCCGCCCTCGACTGCCAACCGCTCGACCGTCCTCCCATCTGGGTCATGCGCCAAGCCGGTCGCTACCTGCCCGAATACAGAGCTCTCAAAGAGAAATACAGTTTCCTGCAGCTCGCCCAAACGCCCGAGCTCGCTCTCGAAGTGACCATGCAGCCGCTACGCCGCTTCCCCCTCGACGCCGCCATCCTTTTCTCAGACATACTGGTCATACCGGAAGCCATGGGCCAAGGCTACCACTTCCGCGAACAAGGTGGCATCGGCATGGACTACACTTTGGAATCCCGCGCTCAGATCGAAAAGCTTACCACCGATACCATCGAAGAAAAGCTCGACTACGTCGCCCAAGCTCTACGCCTCATCGACGCCGAGCTCGACGGCTCGAAAATGCTACTCGGATTCGGCGGTTCACCATGGACTCTCGCCACCTACATGCTCGAAGGCGGCAGCTCAAAAAACTTCTCCAAAGTCAAAGCTCTCTTCTATCAGGACAGAGCAACCTTTGAGCTGCTCATGGAGAAAATCTCCGACGCGCTCATTACCTACTTCCGCATGCAAAAAGCAGCCGGAGCCGATGCCATTCAAATCTTCGACTCATGGGGAGGAATCCTAGCGGGACACGACTACGAAGCCGCATCCTTAAAGTGGATACGAAAAATAATTGACGCTGTACGTGAAGAGATTCCTATGATTATCTACGCTAAAGGTACCGCACCGCAACTCGCTCGCCAAGCCGCCTGCAGCCCCAAAGCAATCGCCGTAGACTGGACAATTCCCATCGAAGAAGCCGCAAACCAAGTCCCTTCGCACATAGCCATTCAAGGCAATCTCGACCCAGTGCTTCTCGACACCGAACCTTCAATCGTACGCGAAAACACCCAAAGAATTCTCGACGCCATGAAAAGCCGTCCAGGGCATATCTTCAATCTCGGACACGGCATACTTCCAACTGCTCGTATCGAAAACATGGAGACACTTGTCGAAACAGTCACAACTTGGTCAAACAAGAAGATGTGATGCCTGCTAACTGAGATGAACGACTACACCATAGAGCACCTCCCAGAGATCAATAGTCTTCTCGTACGCCTTCATGGAGACATCGAAGCCGATTCCATTATTGAAATCTATTCCAAGGTCCTCGACCACAAGCGTTTCAAGACCAATACAAACATCATCTGGAACGCGTTGTCCGCTTCAATCACTGGCCTTTCCATCGCAGATCTCAAAAAGGCGTTCAACAGCGTAAAGAAAACCGAAACCCGGCGCGGACGAAGCTGTTCCGCCTGGATTTTGAGTCGCGGCGAGAATTACGAAGCAGCCTGCCTCTTTAAAGCCGCCTTCGCTTCAGGCCTTAAGATTCGCTACGAAGTGTTCAACAACGTCAACGAAGCGAAAGACTGGGTACAAGCCATAGAATCGCGTCGAATACGCGACAACTCCGCAATCTAGCCGCAAACAAGCGAATCAACTTCCTCGATAGGAGGAACCGGGTGGAACGACGGAAACCGACCACACACTAGAGCCGGAGCCGTTTCCAGCTTCGTGAGTCGTCGCGTAGGGGAAGACAAGACTTTCGTCTCATGCCGTCTATATGAGAGCCTGAGAAAAGGGAGAAGTGAAAATCCTGTTGCATTCCCTCCTTAAGCTAAGGTACCCAATAAATAGTACCTAAAGGCTACCATCAAACCCTCCTCAGTCCCATGCCCCATAAACTACTACCCACCCTATTCCTTTCCCTAGTTGCTCTGACTGCAATAGTTCCTTCCAGCATCGCAAAGAAAAACAAAGCGATAAAACAGGAGAACACCATAGAGAACCTCCTCCGCCATCCGAAGGTCTACAATATGAAAATGTCTCCAGATGGCAAATACGCTGCAAGCGTTGCTCCCATGGGTGACAAAGGCGAGCGAGGAATCGTTATTTTTGATCTGAACGACATGTCAGTGAAGCGCTCCGCTTCCTGGCGGGGCCTTGATATCGATGAGCTGCATTGGACATCGAATGAAGATGTGACATTCTCCCTTTCCAAATGGGGCGCATTTGTCGAAGGAGTCTACAGACTGAGCGTCAACGAAAAGACTGCCAAACTCTTGGTCAAGAACGACGCTGTAGTGAGGTTCCTAGACCCTGCACCTGATCAACCGTTTTCCTGGATCTGGATCAGAAACGGAAACAAGGTTAAGAAAGGGATCGCAAAATTGGGTTCAGGTCGTAGCGGAAAAGTGAATAAATTTGACGGTAGCTCCGAGGTTCCAGCAACCAATCAGAACTCAATGCTTTCCAACCGGATCAACGAGCTCCCTGGCCAAACCTATTGGTGGCATATTGACAACGACCACGAACCGAGAATCGTGACACGCTTCCACAATGATCGGCTGGAATACTCTCACCGTTACAGTCAAGACGAGGATTGGACCACTCTCCCACTAGAGGCAGAAGAATGGGATATAGAGCTATTCGGCAACGACAAAAACCTGCTCTACATTTCTGGATACAACGGTGAAAACACAAAGGGACTGTATCCATACAACATAGACACCGGAGAGATTGGCGAACTCATCTTTCGCGACGAATTCTATGACTTCTCCGACTCAGCTCGATACTTGCGGCATGAAAACAATGTAATTGGTTTTCGGTACATGAAGGACAAGCCTGCCTTTGTATGGCTAGCACCCGAGCTTTTAAGCCTGCAGGAGATGATCGATGGCGCTCTCCCCGGTCGAGCAAACATACTCTACGACTCAAGCGCCGACTTCAATCGCCACATGATTTACTCGTCCTCAGACAACATACCGGGTGAATACATACTGCTTGATCTCAAAGAGAAAAAGCTGAATTCAATTACTAAGACTGCCCCATGGCTAGTTGAAGAGGAGCTCGCATCCACTCAAGTATTCCACTTCGACACCTCGGACGGCCTCAAGCTCGAAGGCTACCTCACCATTCCCAATGGTAAGCAAGGACCGCATCCAATGATCTGCTTGGTTCACGGCGGTCCTTGGTCACGAGATACAAGCGACTACGACGATGAGACCCAGTTCTTCGCAAGCCAAGGTTACGCAGTGTTGCGAGTGAACTACCGCGGTTCGACAGGGTACGGAAAAGCCGTCTCCCAAGAAAACGCCTACGAATTTCGTAAGATGCACAATGACATTACCGAGGCAGTAAAGTTAACCATCGACCACGGCGTTGCGGACCCGGACCGAATAGCGATTATGGGGGCAAGTTTTGGAGGCTACGCCGCGATTTGCGGAGCAGCCTTCGAGCCGGATTTGTACACCTGCGCCATAACAAACATGGGGGTCTTCGACTGGGAAGAGATGATCAAGTCTCGCAAACAGCAGGATCGCAACGGTATGAGAACTCGGTACAGCCACCACAAGCTAGTCGAGAAACTCGGAAACCCGAAGGAATCTAGCGACAAGTTTCACGATATTTCGCCAATCAAGCATATCGACAAAGTGAAAATCCCAATCTTTGTCATCCATGGAAAAGAAGATTCGAACGTTTCAATCAAACAATCCAAAATGCTGAAGACTGAGCTCGAAAAGTTCGGAGTCGTTCATCAGACACATTTCGTAAACGACGAAGGCCACAATATATTTGAACTGAAAAAGCGGGTTAAGACCTATCAGCTCGTCCTAGAGTTTCTAAATAAGCATATGAAATAGGCGCTTATCGACTGCCTTCGGTCAAAAGATTTAGCAGTTTTCGCTCGCACAGACATAGAGAACGCTCCCCCCGCGTCACATCCTCCATTACCTCGCCGTCGCGAAGAGCATGTTCTCATCGTGGAGTGGAAATATGATTACAACCCTGAGCCAGGCACTACAGAAGCCGAACTCCACTAAACCTACCTCAAGCCCACCGACTGCTTTAAATCTAGACCCAACCCTTCTCGATACTAAACCCGATATCGCGAAAGCCAGCACCCCCGCATCCTCGACGCCATGAAAAATCGTCACGGCCATATCTTAAACTTAGACCACGGCATCCATCCAAAAGCCCGTATCGAAAACATGGAGACGCTCGTCGAAATCATCTGTAATTACAGCTAGTCACCAGAGGGCAACGCTTCGTCGTTGCCGCGCTAAAACCTCCTCACCAGCTCTTCCACCTCCTCTAAACTCGGAACCGGGTGGATCGACGGAAACCGACCACACACTAGAGCCGCAGTCGACGCTCCATAGCGCACCGTCGTCTCCGCGTCGTAGCCTTGAGCCACTGCGTAGGCCACGCCCGCACGAAACGAATCACCCGCCGCGAGCGTGTCCACGACTTCTACCGAGTACGGCTCGACCGATCTCACTTCTCCATCCTTCGCGTACGAAATACAGCCTTCGCCCGAGGTGAACACTACCAAACCAGAACACACCTCCACGTAGCGATTCAACAAATCCCTCTTGTCGAAACCCGCGTAGTGCTGATCCCGATACTCGCCAGACACCACTATCGCCGCAGCTCCTGTTGCCAGCACATCATCATAAGCGGCATCGACCGAAACAAACGGAGTGCCAGCTTCCATAGCAGCCTCCGCAACCGCTCGCGAACTCTCCCCAAAGAATGGATCAAGAACCACCACGTCCGCAGCCGCTACCGCCTCTCGATTCACTTCGTTCCAGTGCTTTTCCTCGCTCGAAAACAGTGCTTGAAACCAGCCGAAGACAGTCCTCGTTCCCCCGCCGCAAAGCACGATATCCTTCCAGCCATCAAAACTAGGATCATAGTTAAACAACGAGCAATCTACCCCGAAGTTCCCAAAGGCGGCGAGAAGAGCCTGACGAGTACGGCTCCCTAGGTGCGTGCCATCGAGCTGAGTTTCCAATCCCCACTTAGCCAACAGGATAGCCCCGTTTGCCGCTTCCCCACCCGGCACCGTCTCCGTGCGAACGATTTCCTCGTATGTATCCTCTTGGGGATAGCCCGACTTGAGCTGATGAATCGTGGAAAGTAAGGACATTCCGTAGACGTAGGCCTTAAGTGAGGTGGACTCCGATTTGCTCATGAGCCAAGAATAGCCCCTTTCCGCACCAGCCCTCAAGCCGTTTGAAACCGTCCTCTCTCTTACAAATTACTCCATTGCCAAAGCCACACGGCCTGCCTACTTCCTCATACTGTCATGCAAGACGCAATCATACTCGGAGGAGGCATTAGCGGACTCACCGCTGGCTACCTCGCCCAAAAGCAAGGCCAGGACATCTCTGTCATCGAAAAAGGCAAAATCCCCGGTGGCCCCATAAGCTCTTTCCGGGAGGAAGGATACCTTGTCGAGCGCGGTCCGAATTCCCTCCTTCTTCCCGATCCATGGGTCGAAACCTTCATCGAGGAACTCGGCCTGCGGGACCAGCTTCAGGAAACCAACCCCATCGCCAGCAAGCGCTATATCGTCAAAAACGGGCGACCCGAAGCTGTACCGAGTTCTCCACTACAAGCCGTTTTCACCCCGCTTTTCTCCCTTCGCGGAAAATTTGGTTTTCTCCTCGAACCCTTTCGTAAGAAAATCTCCGACCGAGCCGGCTCGAGGGAAACCGTGGCCAGCTTCGTAAAAAGACGCATGGGGCTAGACTTCCTCGACTACGCCATCGACCCCTTCGTAAGCGGCGTCTACGCCGGCGATCCGAACCGACTCATTCTCGAACACGCCTTCCCCCTCATGCGCGGCTTCGAACGCGACAGCGGATCAATCATTCGCGGAGCCATAAAACACAAAAAAAAGCAAAAGCGGGAAGGCACCGCCTACAAGAAGAGGTCCATCAGCTTCAAGGACGGACTCGGCATCCTGCCTCAAACCATTGCCCGCAAACTTGGCAATCGCCTGTGGCTCGGCTCCGAAGTCGTCGCCGTCAACCGCGTCGAAGACCATTGGCAAGTCACTTGGAAACGAGAAGGTGAGAATTTCGAAGGCTTCGCCAAAAACCTCCTCGTCTGCCTTCCATCCCACGCCATCAAACGCATCGCCTGGAGCGAACGCATTGCCGCACCGCTCCGTTCATCCCCAAATCTCGAATACCCCGCCGTTCACAGCCTCGCTCTCGGCTTCCGTCGCGAGCAAATCGCCCACGCCCTCGACGGCTTCGGCGTGCTCGTACCGAGCAAGGAGCCACCCACCATCCTCGGAGCACTCTTCAGCTCCTCCCTCTACGAGGGCCGCGCCCCAGACGGACATTGTCTGCTCACCGTCATGCTCGGAGGGATACGCCATCCCGAGCTCGCCGCCCTTCCGCAAGATCGCCTCCTCGAGCTCGCCCTGCGAGATCTACGCGCCCTCCTCGGCCTCAAAGGCGACCCTAGCTTCTACCGCTGCACCTCCTGGCCGCGAGCCATCCCGCAGTACACCCGCGACTTTGGTCCCTGGCGAGATACGCTCAAATCGCTAGCGGAAGAATTCCCCGGACTCCACTTCGGCGGAAACAGCGTCGACGGCATCGCCATGGGCGCCTCCATCCTCAGCGGCAAGCGCTTAGCTGAATGCCTTGATAAAGATATTGACGTCTAAGCATAGAGAACACTCCTACCGCTAAGCTACACCTCGAACCGATATCCCACGTCCCGAATCGTCAACAAGTGCCGCGGTCGTGACGGCTCCTTCTCAATCTTCCCCCGCAGCGTCGTCACGCAACGATCGACGCTGCGCTGCGTCACCATCACGCTACTTCCCCAAACCGACGCCATTATCCCCTGCCGCGTCAATGCCTTGCCGGAATGGATTAGCAAGTATTCGAGAAGCTGATACTCCTTCCGCGTCAGTTTCACTTCTTTGCCTTCTCGTGTCAGTCTTACCGAATCACGATCCAAGTGAAAGTCCCCAAACGAAAAGCACCTCTCGTCCTCGCTTCGATGCCTCCTCAAAAACGCCCTTACCCGAGCGATCAACTCCCGCACCGAAAACGGCTTAACCACATAGTCGTCCGCTCCCAACTCGAGCCCCCGCACGATATCCCGCTCCTGTCCCTTCGCCGTCAACATCAAGATCGGCATGCTACATCCTTCCCGCCGCGCTGCCTCGCAAATCGAATACCCATCCAAGCCCGGCAACATCACGTCCAGCAAAACAATGTCCGCCCCCCCATCCAACAGCAATTCCAGCCCCGTGTCTCCATCCGCCGCATACGCCACCTCGTAGCCCTCGCAAGCGAAGTTGTCACGTAATCCGCGAGCAAGCGCCTCGTCATCCTCCACGATCAATATCTTAGGCATAGGGAATCCTCACTTTAAAAATACTTCCGCGGCCGAGTTCGCTCTCAATATCGATCCGTCCCGAATGCTTGGATACGATAAACTCTACAATACTCAGCCCCAACCCCACGCTCCCAGCGTGCGATCCACGCCCCGAAGAAACCTGATAAAACTTCCGAAAGATCTTCCGCTGCTCCTTCTTCGCGATCCCCATCCCATAATCTTCTACCTCGAACAACGCCCCAGTCGATTCTCCCTTGGCTCGCAAGACAATCCGTCGCCCCTTGCCGCCATACTTGAAAGCGTTCTCCAGCAAATTCCCCAGAACCGTCGCCAACGCGTCCCCGTCACCCGAAATCTCGGCTATTCCCTCCTCCACGCACACCTCGAGCTCGAAGTTTTGCCCCTGGAAACGATCGCGAAACGCCTCCTCTGCAGCTCCGACCACACTCGCCGCCGATATCGCCTCCATCGCGAAACTTCCCATCCCGCGCTCCATCCTCGAAAACGACAGAAAATTATCAATCAAACGCCCCAACCTCTGGTTCTCCCTCGCGATCAGCGCCACGTACTCTTTCTCGTCCACCTTCCCCTTGCGACTCTCGTCCTGCAGCGTATCCACCAGAAGTCGAATCGAGGACACCGGCGTCTTGAGCTCGTGCGTCACCGTCGCTACCAAACTATCCTTCAACTGCGCTACATCCGTTTGTCGCTTCAATGAAATTACAATCGCCGACCCCGAAAGTAACGACAATCCCAATACAATTCCACCCACCCAAAAATACAGCATCGCCTTGTCACTCGACGTACCATTCCTCACTTCCCCATCTAACTTACCCAACACCACAAAATCCAACGGCTCCGCCAATCGCCGCACCAACGCGTCCGCCCCAAGACCCTCTTCATCCAGAACCGAAACCCCTAACGCATCCAAAACCCGGATACCTAAAATCCAATCCCGCAAATCGGCTTTCTCGAAAACATGCACAAACGCCTTCTCTTTGTCCCATCGAAAAACGAAATCTTCCGTTTGCTCTAAACCCTCAAAATACCCCCCATCAAAAGCACCCCCGAGTTCCCGCAGCCAAGCCTCCGCCAGCTCCTGCCGCTTCCCCACAGCTGCGACCGCTTGCGAGTCCGAATACGGAACATACCGCTTCGCCAAGTAACGCAACTGCCCCATCGAGCGCGATCTCGCCTCAAAGGCCACCACATACGCATCCGCCGCTTCCAAAAAAACCTCCTCCGGCGTCTCGTTCTCAACCAATCGCCCAATTCCCATTTCAATCAAAATCGCTCCCACGCTCCGCCCGCTTCGCAAACGCAACCAAGCCAACGCTTCATCGTTCAACCATTCCGCAATGCGGGCCCGAGCCGCCGGACCGTCCAATCCCGCCAACTCCTCCCTCGCTTCCGCCAAGGTCGCACGAGCCCGTTCCGACTCTTCTTCGCCCACTAAATCCTTACCCGCATAATAACGAAAGCTCCCCTCGTCGCCGCCCGCCAACAAGCCGTCCACAGACTCCCTCACCTCCCTTTCCGCATCCTCCAAGCTGCGCGTATCCGCCTCAGCGATTAAGCGAACCAGCAACTCGTTTTCATTATCGACCACATCCCGCACCAGCCAAAGCACGCACACCACCGGCACCACGATCCCCAACGCCAAAAGCAAATAGGTCACCCAGGCCGAAGCCTGGGCGCCTTTCATTGACCCGTTTTTCTTTAGCCAACCCATGCTAAGGTGTTTCCTTCAAGCTCTCCACGATTCCTTCCAAAACAGGAACCATGTCAGCCTCGTCGCCCTTCGCGATCATCGCTTCGAAAATATAATGCTTTTCGTCACCAAGAAGCGCATACATGTAGACGTCATCGCCATTTGGCTTGCTATCGTCCATAGCCATTCGACACGCCACGCCCTCTAGATTCCCCACGCGAATCGCTTTCGTCCAATCCTCGTCCAAGGCACCCCCTTTGCGCTTTTCCAGAAGCCGCTCCTTCGCTTTCTCCACAAAGAGCGCCACACTCAAAGGCTCCTCTGCATTCAACTTTATATTCGTGCGGGCATCCACCGCGTACAAGCCGCGCACCATCGGTTCGGCAAACCAAATCCGCTGACGCTCCTCCGAGTTCCCACGATCATGCGGTACCGCCGCCCAAGCCGATGGAATCTCTACAGAAAAGCCAAGCTCCTCATTCCGGTACTCCATCTTGGAATCGTAGTCGACCGTCTCGACTTTAGTAAGGATCGCCTCCAGTCCACCATTAACCAACTTGATCGGCAGCCGGCGATCATCCGCCGTGAAGTACGCCGTCTGCTTTTGCCCGGCAAACGAAATTTTCACCGAGTAACAATCAACCATTCCCAACGCTGTATCCATTTTCTCGATTTCTCCCACTTCGAAATTTATATCCACCGGCACTCCAGAAAACGTAACGAATATTTTTTTCTCCATCGCGTATCCAACTTCCAAAGGCAACTGGCGCATCAACTCGTGGGCTTGCTCGTTGTCGTAGACCTGTTCCTGGAAATTATACGACCGCTCCGAATCTGAATTCGCGAACTCCACCTTCGCGGATAGCCCATCCTCTCCATACCAGGCCCGCACCGTTCCCATCGTATCCAAATTCATTTCACTGTAAGCAGATCGAAACGTTTCCGGGTCGAATTCCACCGCCGTCGCCCGATTCCCGTTCAGCATAAACCGAGTCTCCTTGCGCCAAAACTCGCGCCCCTCCCACTCGTAGCGAGAGATCGTCGAAAAGCTGAATCCCAACGTATTGCCAGTCGGCAGCACCCACTTGAAGTGCGTTCGCTCCCCATCCGTCCACGGCGTTATCTCGGGCACGAAATCCTTCGGCAAAATCGCCGTCGCCTCCGCAACCCAAGGCGCTTCGTCCGGATAATTCTCTACCAAATCTCCTAGAAGCTTGAACGCCAAAGCCTTCTTACCTTGCTCCAGGTAAACCGACGCCAAGCGAAAGCACGTTTCCGCAGCCAAAGACTCCAGCAATTCCGTCTCCGCCAGAATCCCCTCGTACGCCAAGGCCGCCGAGTCGAGATCCCCCTCGCCTTCGTGCAAGTAGATGCCTCGCTCCAACTCGTCCGCCAGCTTCAAAGCCACCGACGCTTCCTGCCCAAAAACCAAAGCGGACGAAGCCAACATCGCCGCCGCTGCCAAAACCGAATTATATCTCAAACGTATCTTCATAGTTCCACCATCCTAGCGGACCCGTGTTACCCGCTTGTTACCATCAAGTAACCGATCTTACCTTTTTCCATCAACCCCTTAGCCTTCTTTTGTTTCGCCACCGGCCAAATTACTCCTTTCCTTTCCCAACTTCCTATGAACTTCGACCTTTCCATCGTCTCCAAACACCTGCCCGAACTCTCCCCTGAGCAAATCGCACAGCTCGCCCAATACGCCGAGCTCATCGCAGAGTGGAACAGCAAGATAAACCTCATTTCGCGCTCCGACGTCGAAAACCTCCCCAAGCGCCACATTCTCCACTCCCTCGCCATCGCCAAGGTCATGGCCTTCCAGCCTGACTCCACCGTCATCGACGTCGGCACCGGCGGCGGTTTCCCCGGCATCCCCCTCGCCATTGCCTTCCCCGAAACCCGCTTCCTCCTCGTCGACTCTATCGGCAAGAAAATCAAAGTCGTGCAAGACTGCATCGAACGCCTCGGCCTCACCAACGCCGTCGCCTTCAACTGCCGCGTCGAAGAAGTTGACCGCCAAGTGGACTTCATCGTCGCCCGCGCCGTCACCCAACTCCCGAAGTTCATGGACTGGATCCGCAAAAAAATAAAGCGCTCCGGCTTCAACGAGCTCCCAAACGGCGTCCTTTACCTCAAAGGCGGCGACCTCGCCGAAGAACTCGCCTCCATCCCGGAAAAAGCCAAGCCCTATCCCATCCGCGACTTCTTCGACTACGACGAATTCGACCAAAAATACGTCATCCACGTCCCCGTAAAAAGGTAGGTACCGAGCCCCGCGACACTCGCGGAGCAAAGCGATAAGACACGAGCTTGCTCGCGAACCCGAAGCCATCTTCATACTTCATACTTCATACTTCACCCTTCATCCCTCACCCTTCATCCTTCCAAGAGTGCGTCTCCGCATCATCCTACCGCCCAATCTCGAAACCGCCGCCCCCCGCGACGCCATTCCCACCAAACTCGAGATCGCCCTACCCAACGGACAAAACGTACGCCCGGAAACCCTCACGCCCGACAAGCTAGGCGAGCTCGACGAAGCGGGTCGCGTCGCCGCCTTCTCCCTCTTCCAATGGTGCGGCGGCAAGCTCTCCTCCTTCCTCCAACTCGACCGCGAAAAGCTCGGCACCCTCGTATCCACCCTCTCCGGACAAGAGGACTTCTTCTGGGCTAACCGCCCCAAAGAGCCCATCGCCTGGAACGGCTCCGAACTCATCGGCGTCACCGAACACATAAAACAAGCCGAGCCCCCTCAACCCGAGCTAGGAGCGACCTTGGTCGCAAACACACAACCAGCCTCCGCCGCCCCCGAACCAGAAGCGCCCACACCCCTCGTCTTCGACGGCAAGCCCCTCACCGTAGACGGCTCCCAACACTACCTCGCCATCTCACTCCCCTCACGCGAACACCCATACTACGAGGAAATCCGAGAACTCCTCCAAACCTACCGATTCAAGCTCGAGCCAGGAAACCGAAAATGGTGGCTGCGCGACCGCCACCAAACCCTCAACTTCCTCGGCGAACACTGGTCCGATCTCGAACATCGCTACCAAGCGGACTTCACCCAAAACTTCGAACAACGCGTCTCCACCCTACCGGAAGCCAAAATCAAAACCGAAGTCGTCGAAGAACGAAACGGTTACAACCTCACTGTATCCATCACCGCAGGACAAGCTTCTCAACAGGACATCAGCCAAAGCCTCAACACCGGCAAGCACTACATAGAAACCGGAGAAAAGGTCTACCTCATCAAACGCTCCCGACTCGACTCCCTCAACACCGTCCAGAAGCAACTCACCGGCGACTTCAACGCCCCCCTCCTCCACAACGGCAGCTACAAGATCCCCTACTCCCGCAGCCTCGAAATCGAAGAACCCCTCTCCGAGCTCAATCCCAACTTCAAGCCACCCGCCACCTGGCGCTCCCGCAGCGAAGCCCTCAAGCACCTCGAGAAACTCGCCGCACCAAAGCTCTCCCCCTCCCTCTCAGCCACCCTCCGCCCCTACCAAAAAACCGGCGTCGCTTGGCTGTATCATCTTTTTCAACACCAGCTCGGCGGCATCCTCGCCGACGAAATGGGCCTCGGCAAAACCCTCCAAGCCCTCGCCCTCATCAGCTCCCTCAAAAATGATTCAAGCCCGTCCTCGCTAAACCAACCCACCCTCATCGTCTGCCCCGCCTCCCTCGTCGAAAACTGGCGACGCGAAGCCGCCAAGTTCACCCCCGAGCTCAAGACCTTCTGCAACCACGGTACCAACCGCATCAAGACCCCCGCCCAAGCCGCCGCCTACGATCTCATCATCACCTCCTACGGTACCCTCATCCGCGACAAGAAACGCCTCGGCGAAATCAACCTGCGCTGCGTCATCGCCGACGAAGCCCAACACATCAAGAACCGACGGACCCAAAACGCCAAAGCCCTCACCGCCCTGCAAACCGAAGGACGTATCCTCCTCACGGGTACGCCCATCGAAAACAGTATCCAAGATCTCATGTCGCTGCTCGACTTCATCATGCCGGGCGGCTGGAAACCCATCCCCACCGGAGCCCGCGGAGACGAGAGACGCTGGCACGAGCGACGCATCCTCGATCAGGCAGCCCCTTACATTCTACGCCGCACAAAGAACAAAGTCGCCACCGAGCTGCCGGAGAAGATCGAGCAAATCCTCTTCATGGAGATGACCCCAGCTCAGAAGAAAACCTACGAGGCAGCCCGCCAAAACGCCGAGGCGGAAATCTCCCAGCTCGAAAAATCCGGAGCCAGCGAAGGAGCCCTCCGCATGAAGACGCTCACCCAACTGCTCCGCCTCCGCCAAACCTGTTGCGACCCGCGTCTACTCGACAAATCGCTCGACGCCACCGCCTCCTCAAAACTCAACTCCTTCCTCGAGCTCCTCGAAGAATCCATCGACGGCGGACACCGCATCCTCGTCTTCTCCCAATTCGTATCCCTTCTCTCGATACTCAAAGAACAGCTCGACTCCGAGAACATCCCCTACTGTTACATCGACGGCTCCACCCGCAACCGCATGGCCGAAGTCGACCGCTTCAATGATTCGGACGACATTCCCATCTTCCTCATCTCCCTCAAAGCCGGAGGCACCGGGCTCAACCTCACCGCCGCCGACACCGTCGTACACTTCGACCCCTGGTGGAACCCCGCAGCCGAAGCTCAAGCCACCGACCGCGCCCACCGCATCGGCCAGACCAAAGTCGTCACCAGCTACAAGCTCATCGTCTCCGACTCCGTCGAGGAGAAGGTCCTTCAACTACAGCAACAAAAACGCAAGCTCCTCGAAGACGTCTTCGAAGCCAGCGAAGCCGCCAACGCCAAAATCACCCTGCAAGACCTCAAACAACTCCTCTAGCCCCCACCCCTTTCTCTCCACACGCTCCCTCCCTCACAACTTCCAAACTTCCAACCTCCCCAAGCCCCTACTCCGGAACACGAAACGCGCAACGTTACACGTTTCGCGCCCCAGCCCAACCCAACCTCAACTCTCATTTCACGCGAATCAAGTTGCTCAGCTTCCCTTAAACTTTCGAAAAACCGACGCCCTTAACTCGAACGCCTCTTTTCCTCTGTAATTATCAGGCAGCAATGCCTTCGGCAGAAACGGATCCAACTCAAAAGCTACCCGCCAAAGAGTGTTCTCTTCCTCCAACCAAATCCGAGCGCGCGCTTCATCCGAATCCGGCATCGGCCGACTCCTGAGAAAGGAAATGAGTTTCTCATAGGCCTCGTTAATTGCCTTAAAATCCCAGCCCTCTCTCACGATATCTCGATCCTCATTTAGACCAAACGGCTTCCCCTCGAAAAGCGCCATGCAAGACGGCGGTATCTTGAGTCCTTCGATTTCCGCTTTCCAAGCCTCATCGAAAATGGGCGAAACCCGCACGCTACCCTGCAAACCTCCAAAGCGTCGCCTTTGCAGCCATTGATTCAGTTCCGTCCGGCGCTTCCTAGACGCGCTCGGCAAATCGAAAGTTATCAATCGCCAGACACCATCCCAATCCGCTTCCCAACGCCGAACTGGATCAATCTCATCGGTAACATTGTTTATTCCCGCTTCGGTCAAGCGCGCCACCCACTGTCCCTCTTCACCTTCCACCTCGAGTTCCAACAAGCCATTCTTCTCCATCCTCCGAAGGTGTTTCAAAAAAGCTCGCTCATCCTCGTAGCTGCCTCCCCATCCCAAGCCACACCGCGGAGCGCTAAGCGACCGCAGGGCATCAAGTCCAGCCGCGACCGAGAGTTCAATGATAAGGCGAGAGCGAATACCAAGACGCATAATAAACAAGAACAGGATTAGTAACAGAAAAGGTCCCAGCACCCATAAACGCTACTTTAATAGAAAATAGAACCCTTTGAAATCACCATAGCTCGGAACGCGAAAAGCGCAACGTTACACTTTTCGCGCACCACGCCTCCTATTTCGCTTGGATCTCTTAAAAGAGCTTAACGTCTTTTGCGGAATTGATTGGCAAGATAAGCAACGTATCCGAATATTCTGACATGGCATTGAGACTTGGAGACTATATCGAAGGGGGAGAGCTTCTAAACCTTGAGACAAATACTACGCACGGCTGGCTGAAACTTAGAGGCATAGCCAAACCGCTGGGCTTCGAGCTACTCGGAAATCCAGGCAAAGATCTTGTTGGAAGACATCTGAGATTCGAATGCTCTGCATCTCCCTTGAAATGCGAAGAGCGGCTGGACGCTCGAAATCTCCAATTGCCTGATCGTTTCATAGGGGCTACTGGAACGATGACGGCGAACCACCAAACCAGACTCTTCGACTGCTCCGTAGAAGAATTCCTAAGACTGTGCAAACGCGGCACTCCACCACCTACCTTCTGGAAACGATGCGTTTATCTGGAATGGTTCGGCAATTGCGGACGAGTTCTACTAGAGCTTCCCGATCCGCGAGCCTATTTCGTCGAAGTGCTTGAAGGAAAAGAGATTCCCTTTCCGCTCGAGCCTCTTCCCGAGCCACCGCTTGACCAAAATGATCCTACTGGCGAATCAAGCCCCTTGGAAATTCTAGAAATATCAACTCAGGATGATGATACGCTAACGATCAACAAAACCAACATCTCACCTGATGAGGAAGAAGACCCATATGCGCTCTTTTCGGACGACTTCAAAAAGCTGATACAAACACAAGAGCCCGTAAAAACAAACACTCCTGATCAAGCCATAAACTACATTACCAGCATTCTAGACTCTTCCGAAGAAGGAGCCCCCCTGCGCTCACTCATAGGCCCAACTCCGGATTGGACGCAACTTGACGAGAAGCAGGTTGAAAATCACTTGAAACAGACCGTCGCTCTGCTTGCTCTACACAATATAGCTTTTCACATGTGCCCACATTTTACTTACGCCGATGCTGCTCGCTACCTATTCGAAGTTCTGGCCGATCAGGAATTGGCAAATTCTCAACTTAAGGGAACCTTGTGGTACGTCCACTACCATACCGCCGAGCATTGCGAGACCTGCGCAAAAACCTACCAAACGGACTAGCAAGAGACTCGGATCATCGAGAGAAAAAGCCAGCATCAACGAAAGACTAATAAAGCTCCAAGCCCTCGCTCGTTTCCTTCATCTTCAACACAGCCTTGCAGTCAATGCAATCGGCACGCCTGGAAACCACCGGGACAGCAACCCAAAAAAACAGCAAGCTCAAGGCATTGAGCAAACTCAGCTGACGCGGTTTAACGTTCGTCGATCCACAGCACGGACAGGTAAAAATGGTTTCCGACACTGCCGGCAACCCTAGCAGTTCCACCGCTCGCTCGTATTCAGAATCTGGAACTTCTAACTTAACACCGCCAATTGCCTGCGAATAAAACCAATCAACGCCTATCGTGTGACCGTCACGAATATTTGGAGACAACCCGCTCCCCTCCAAAACAGAGGCGGCCAAATACGCATCATCCGCTTTCACATAGGCTCTGACAGTCTTCATCCGCTTACAGTCTTTTGTTCGCCAAAGCCTCGAGACGGTCCCACTCCTCGTTGTAGCGGATGAAGTGCTTCTTCCCTTTTCCAATCTCTTCGTCAAGCAAAGCCCTCACCAACGCTTGCTCCCTTTCATAGGCATCAGAGCTCAGCAAACCCGAGAAATGCGCGATTCGCGCCCAAAGCAGATGAGTCGTGATTGCGTCATACTCATTATAGTCGAGAATGTCCTGAAGCTTCCCCTGCAACCATAGATCGGATACGAAGCCTCCTTCCGTATCCACTTTTCCGGGGATCCCCGACAATGTCGCGATCTCGTGCAAGCGCGGCGTCTGCCCCCAACGACCCACCATCGGAGCGAGATCCACATTATGGTCTCCACTAGTCGCGAAATAATCGACACCCTCCCATGGCTTGTTCGGCCGCTCTCCCATTCCTTGCCCGAAAAGCCCATGCACGATCGCTCGCTGCACGATTATCGGCACATCCGCGTTATGTGAATTGTAGCCGACGAGCTGAGGTTTCCGCGAGCCGATCGCTTTAAGAAGGCCTTTCAATATTGTACGCTCCTTTTCCTTTTCGGGATCGCCAGCAGTCGCTGGCAAGGTCACGAGCTTCAGCCTCACCTCTCCAGCAACGACCTCTCGCAGTACTCCAGAAACGGATACGATGCGGCAGAGTACCGTTTTCAAGTAAGGCTGGGGCATTTCCTCCGTCGCTCCTCCCTCTTTCCAAAGCCGCTTCATCGCCTCCTCGGGTCCATGCGCTCCACTAGGATTCACATCAAAAAGCATCTCCGCGCTCAGAGGATCGGGGATCCATTCCAGGTCGAAAGAAAACAAACAGGGCTCTACGGTCTTTAGCACGGCAAGACTTATAGAACACTCCGCCCCCCCGTGTTAAGTCTTTCTTGCACAAGATACTCAGGTTTCCATTGTCCCTAGCATGCCTTACGAATCTGAACTCTCTGTCGCAAAAGAAGCCGTCCGCAAAGCCTCTCTCCTCTGTTCCGCTGCCCAAAGCGGACTGGTGGACGCGGAAAAGCACGACAAGGCCGACAAATCGCCCGTCACAGTCGCCGACTACGGCGCTCAAGCCCTCGTGCTCTCCACCCTTGCGCAAGCCTTTCCCGCAGATCCCGCCGTCGGCGAGGAAGACTCCAGCGACTTACGTAAGACCGAAAACGCCGATCTCTTCTCCCGAGTCGTCGAATACGCGCAGAAAGTCGACTCTGCGCTCGACGCCGATTCCATACTCGCCGCCATCGACCGCGGCAACCACTCCGGCGGAGCCCAAGGCCGATTCTGGACCTTAGACCCAATCGACGGCACCAAAGGCTTCCTTCGCGGCGAGCAATACGCCGTCGCCCTCGCCCTCATCGAAAAAGGCGAAGTCGTCCTCGGCGTCCTCGGTTGCCCAAACCTTCCCGTAGATCCACGCAGCCCGGACAGTGAAAAAGGGTGCATTCTCTACGCCGTGAAAGGCCAAGGCGCCTTTCAGGCTCCGCTGAGCGATATCTCCGCAGCCATCGCTATTTCAACCGATTCAGTCACCGATCCCGACAAAGCAGTTTTTTGCGAATCCGTAGAATCCGGGCACACCGCCCACGGTCGCTCGGCGGCCATCACCTCAGCCCTCGGCACTTCCGTAGAACCGTTCAGAATGGACAGCCAATGCAAATACGCCGCCGTCTCACGCGGGCAAGCCTCCGTCTACCTGCGTCTCCCAACGCGGCCCGGGTACGAGGAGAAGATATGGGACCACGCAGCCGGCTACATCGTTCTCCTCGAAGCGGGCGGGCGCATCTCCGACACTTTTGGCAAGGAATTGGATTTTTCCCTCGGCCAAACTCTCAAAAACAACAAAGGCATCGTGGCTACATCCCCTGCCGTTTTTGAAACAGTCGTAAAAGCGGTCATCTCGTCGGCTAAATAGACGAAAACTCCCCTTCGAAATACAGCGGAAGTATCTGGCCGCTGACTAGAGGGTTGTATTGCGACCCCGTTTCACGCCTTCCATCGACCAAATTCGATCGAGATACAAGGCAGAAGGGGCAATTATGGCCAGTGAACAAGGTAGTTTCCTTATCGTTTATAGGTTTTTATCCTCTCTGGAAACACGAGCTCAAGTTTCACGAAAATAAAACGATCATAGAGTGCCGAACCTAAACAATTAGCACTCTGAAAACTCAAAACTTAAGCCATTCTACCGACACGCGAAGGCATTCGACCCTCGCTCGTCGCCTCTCTATCTTCGCGATCGCCATCAGCTTGGCATGCCTCGCGACAAGCCGAGTCTCCGCGCAAACCCTCGCAGATGCGCTCGATGCAACGCTGGCGAACTACCCGAAAATCCGCGTTCTCGAGTCGCGCGTGCAGATAGAGCAAAACAAGCTCGGGGCCGAGCGCTCAAACCTTCGACCACAGCTCTCGCTCAGCATGCGAGGCGGCGAAGAACGATTCGGCAACGACAAAGGCTTCCAAGTCTACGGCGAAACCGGAAACGCCTCGCTTTCCGGCAGGCAACTCCTCTTCGACGGCGGCAACACCAAGCACCGCATCACGGAAGCTCAGGCGAATCTTCGCACCAGCCAGGAGTCTTTGCGTCAGGTTCGGGAAGAACTCGCCCTCGAAATCTCCATCACCTACGTCAACGTTCTGAAATATACGCGCCTCACGGACCTCGCCGAGCAGAGCGTGTACCTCCACCAGGACGCTCTGGACAAAATCGAGCAGAAGTTCACTGCCGGAGCTGGACCCAAAGCTGACGTCATTCTCGTCAAAGCCCGCCTCGCAATGGCCAAGGCCAGTCTCGAGGCAAGGAAACGCCAGCTCAAAATCGCCCACAACTCCTATCTAAAGCTCACCGGCTCCACGCCTTTCCAGCTCGTCGAACCAGACTTCCCTTACTGGGCAATGCCGGAGTCTATCGACGAAGTCACTTTCGAGAGTAATCCCAACGTGCGCACCGCGCATTCCGAACTTCAGGCCACCTACTCGCGTCGCAAAGTTGCGGAAAGCTCCTTTAGACCGAAGCTCAACTTCGTCGTCGAAGGAGACGCCGCCGAGTCCGACCGCTACGAAACCCTGCAGGAGGACGCCATGGCGCTGGTCACACTTTCATACAATATTTTCGACGGAGGTCGGCGACGCTCAGAAATTCGCAAAGCCAACTCCCAGATCAATGAAGCAGACTGGAAGCTGAAGGACGCGCTCATAGAGACCGAAAATTCCTTCTCCAACGCATGGGATGAGCTTACCTCAACGGCCGAGCGTATAAATCTTTTGGAGACGCATCGCGATGCCATGGAATCCGTCGTCAGCGCCTACCACGAACAATTCGAGCTGGGAAAACGCCCCCTTATTAACCTGCTCGATGTGGAAAACGAACTCACCGCCGCGCGTGCCTCCGTCGAGGAGGAGCGCCTAAACCGTCTGCAAGCCGCCTACCGCCTCCTTTCCGCTATGGGCGAGCTTTCCACGTCCCTGAAATAACTGCCCCTACTAAAATCCCAATCCCGATGAGTTCCATTCCAAATAGCAAAGTCTCCAAAGGAAAACTTCGTGTTCTCATAGTCGAAGACTCGAAGATCGAGGCTAAGTTTACGGCGAACCTCCTTAAGAAAAACGGTTACGACGTCCTCAGCGAACGCGTCGAAACGGAGGAAGACATGAAGCATCAGCTCGATGGGCAGGAGTGGGATATCATCATATCCGACTACCAGATGCCAGAGTTCGACGGCATGCGAGCGCTAGAGCTTTTTCAGAAATACGAACTCGATATCCCCTTCATTCTCGTATCCGGAAAAATCGGAGAAGAGACTGCCGTCGACCTCATGAAAATGGGGGCACACGACTACATTATGAAGGGCAATACTGCCCGACTCCTGCCCGCAATCGAAAGCCACCTTAAGGACGCAGCCAACAGGCGGGACAAGCATCGGCTAGAAAGCAAACTACGCGAAAGCGAGGCCCAGTACCGCGGATTTTTCGAAAACGCAGCCATTGGCATCTTTCGCTGCGACAGCGAATGCAACCTCCTCGACGTAAATCATTTCCTTGCGGCAGCGCTCGGCTTCGAGACCACTGATGATTGTATAGCCGTATCTGAAAAATTGATACCAGAAGTGTACGATTCAGACACCCACAAAGCCGCGACTGTCGATCTCGCAGCCGAAGCGGAAGAAGGAGGCCGCTTCGAGGCGATTTTCCACAGACGGGACAATACCGTGATGGAGGCCATCATCAACGTATGGGCCATCCAAGACGAATCCAGCCAAAGCATTTACCTTGAAGGCACCATCGAGGACGTAACCGAACAACGTGAAATGGAACGCAAGCTGCGCGAAATGGAACAGCTTCACGAGTCGCTGATCGACCTGACTAGCAACCTCTGATGATTACGAACCAAAAGAAGAACAGACTCGCGCCCTCAGCGATCAAGTCTGCCCCACGGACAAGGCTGGATCCGAAAAAATCGGATTCGAAACAGCCGTCGACAGGGGACGAACCCAGAGTATACGACGACCCCTTGCTCGACTGCCTCATCTTGATCGCCAAGATGCATGATCGTCAGCTCTCGGGAGACCTTCTCACCGCCGGCCTTCCCCTCGTCGAAAACCGTCTCACCCCTCGCCTCTTCATACGGGCCGCAGAAAACGGCAACTTTTCCGCGCGCCTCATCAAACGAAAAATAGACGCGATCCCTCAGCTAGTCTTCCCTTGCGTGCTCCTCCTCAAGGACAATCGCTCCGCCGTGCTCGTAAACCGGAAAGGCGACGACTTTTCTGTCATTCTTCCCGAAACGGGATCCGGTCAAGTCATTCTCGACAAGGCGAAGTTGGAATCTGAATACATCGGAACCGCCATCTTCGTAAAGCCCGAGTACGCCTTCGACTCCCGAGCCGACAAGTCAGACAGTTCGGTAAAGTCGAAAAACTGGTTCTGGGGAACACTCTGGAAGTATCGCCGCGTCTACCAGAGCGTATTGCTCGCAGCTGTATTCATAAATCTCTTCGCTGTCGCGGGATCAATGTTCGTGATGAACGTGTATGACCGCGTCATCCCGAACAACGCCATCGATACCCTCTGGGTACTCGCCTCCGGAGTTACCTTAGTCTACGGGTTCGATTTCCTACTGAAAATTCTGCGCAGCTCCCTCATCGACAAAGCCGGAAAAAACGCCGACGTACTCCTCTCAAGCTTCATCTTCCAGCGCGTACTCGGCATCAAGATGGAGAACAAGCCCGCCTCTGCCGGCAGCTTTGCCAATCAGGTCAAAGGCTACGAAAGCCTCCGTGAGTTCTTCACATCCGCAAGTCTCGCCACTCTGGTGGATCTTCCCTTCGTGTTTATGTTCATCGGCTTCATGTACTTCATCGCCGGATGGGTCGCCTTCATTCCCGCGGTCGGCATTCTTCTCATTCTCGCGATCGGCACGATTCTCCATTTTCCGCTCAAACGAGCAGCCGAAACCGCGCAAGGAGCTTCAGCTCAAAAACACGCCCTTCTGGTCGAAGCAATCGGCGGATTCGAAGCAATCCGCGGCCTCTCCGCTGCGGGCATCTTCCAGCGAAAGATGGAAAACTTCCTCGGAAGCTCCGCCAAAAGCGAAGTCGCCTCCCGCCGCATTTCCGCCGCCGCGACCAACTTCACCGTTTTTATCACTCAAATGGTGTCCGTCGTCATTGTTGTTGCATCCGTTTACCGGATACGCGAAGGCGACATGAGCATGGGTGCGCTGATTGGCTGTACCATATTAAGCGGGCGCGCCATGGGACCCATCGGACAAGTCGCCGCCCTGCTTTCGCGCATGCAACAATCGCTCGTCTCCCTCAAAGGACTCAATGAAATTGTAGAGCTTCCGCAAGAACGAGAGAGCGATAGAAACTACGTCCGCAAGAGCGACTTCCGTCCGAGCATAGAGTTCAAGGAAGTTACTTTCTCTTACTCGGAAGACACGGAGCCTGCTGTGCGCAACGCAAGCTTCAGCATCGAACCGGGAGAAAAGGTCGCCATCCTAGGAAGAGTAGGATCAGGGAAAAGCACCCTGCTTCGCCTCATCCTGGGATTCTATCAGCCGACTTCCGGTATGATTCTCGTCAACGGAACGGATATTCGCCAACTCGATCCGGCTGAACTTCGGCGGCGGCTAGGCTACATCGCCCAAGACAACAATCTTTTCTTCGGCTCGCTCAAGGAAAACATTCTCATGGGAGCTCCGTGGGCCGACGAGGAAGACCTCATCCAAGCGTCCACCCTGGCGGGCGTCGAACGCTACGCCTCTCGACACCCGATGGGCTATGATCTCCCTATTGGCGAACGAGGAGAACGTCTCTCCGGAGGACAACGACAAGCCATCAACATCGCCCGCGCCATCATCGCGAAGCCACCAGTGCTCGTCATGGACGAGCCGACCAGCGCCATGGACGCCAATGCTGAACGCGAATTCATCGCCAGCATGGAAAAGTACGGCAACGACGGAGGCCGGACACTGGTTCTCTCCACTCATAAACCGTCTATGCTTAAGCTAGCAGACCGCATTATCGTCATGGACCAAGGTCGCATCGCCGCGAACGGACCCAAGGCCGAGGTGATGCGTCAACTCTCGGGCGGAGCCGGCAGAAACTAACGTCACATCCCATGAATACGCCAGAACCCAACAGGTCAGGAATTCGCAAACCCATCGCTAAAGAGCAGATGCCCTCGAACCCGGCTTCGCAAAGAGCTGAGCTGGAAGCCGAGCTCGATCGACTCGAATCTAAAGGGGAACCAAAGCGCCAAGAAACTGATCCTTCACCCCAGCAAGTGTCGGAATCAAAGTCAGCCGAGGCGAACCCTTCGGACGCGAAATCGAACGCGCCGAAAGAAGAAGCGAAGCCTGTAAACAAAGACGAAAAACCTGCCGCGACAGCAGCCGCCCCAAAAAAAGAGGTAGTTCCGCAAAAGAGCGATCTCGACTTCGTCTCGGACACGAAAGCTGCATTCCTCGAAAACAAGAGTCCCTACGCTAGCCTCCTACTCTTCGTCATCGTCGGCATAATCAGCGCCTTCACATACTGGGCAAGCACTTCAAAAGTAGACGAAATCACCCGTGGACAAGGAAAGGTCGTACCCACAGATTCACTACAAATCGTTCAAAGTCTCGAAGGGGGAATCCTGTCACAACTCAATGTGTCGGAAGGCAGCATCGTTAACAAAGGCGATACCCTTTTGCGCATCGACAATACCGCGTTCACCGCCGCAAAAAGCGAAAGCGCCGCCCAACGCGACAATCTCATGGCAACCATCGCCCGACTCGAAGCGGAAGCTGCAGACTTGGAAACACTAGAGTTTCCCGAACACATCACCGAAACCCGGCCCGACCTCGTGAAAAGTGAAACCAGTCTTTTTCAGAGTCGTCGCTCAAATCTCGCTGGATCCATCCTGCACCTGAGCAAAAGTCTAGAGCTCAAAAAGAAGGAGCTTGAGATTACCATCCCTCTCGCCGAGCGAGGCATCGTCTCGCAAGTCGAACTCCTTCGACTTCAATCGATTGTCAACGACACCGAAAGCGAGCTCATTCGGGTCACTTCCGACTACAACAAGGAAGTCCTGAGCAAGAGGAACGAAGCCAAGGCGAAACTGGAACAAGTTCAACAAAGCATCTATGCCTTCGACGACAAAATCCAACGCACGAACATAGTGTCTCCGGTAAACGGCACAATCAATCGGGTTAATTTCAACACGATCGGTGGAGTCATTCGCTCCGGCGAGCCCATCGTAGAAATCGTACCCTACGAGAGCGATCTCATCATCGAAGCGAATATCCTACCCTCTGACATCGGCTTTATCCGCCCCGGACAAGAGGCTACCGTCAAGCTCACCGCCTACGACTTCTCTATCTACGGAGGACTCAAAGGCGTGGTAGAGCAAATAAGCGCCGATACTACAACCGACGAAAGGGGCGACAGCTTCTACACAATTCAGGTTCGAACAGGCGAGCGCTCACTCAAGACCGGCTCTCAGGATTTCAAGATAATCCCAGGAATGCAGGTCGAAGTGAACATTCTCACGGGAAACAAGACCGTCCTCGACTATATCTTCAAGCCCTTGCTTAGAGCCAAGATGAACGCGCTCACAGAGCGATAAATCTACAACTGTTTCAGTTCAGCAACGAGTAGGCCGCGGAGCAACCCGCGGCCTTTTCATTTTGAACCTAACCCAAAACAGTTCGGAAAACTAGAATAACAGCTGCCCGCGCGCTCGAAAACCGGATACGACTTCGCTCACTCCATCCAAAACGCCGCTTCCACTCAACGCGTCCCGGCCTTCTGCGAGTTCATAACCCACGGAGAATTTAACGCTGTTCCCCTTCATATAATAGTTACCACCGAAATAAATCGAATCTACTTGCTCGTACTTAAACCCCGAATACGGAGCCTTTCGAATAGCGGAAGAGAGCTTTAGCTGATAGCCCCCTGTGTCAATTTGAGAGGCTCGAGCAACCCACTCCCACTTCTCCCCCCACATACGCGAAACTTGAGCATGCCAGCCAAACGCTTTCGCCGCATCACCTTCAACAAGACCGATCTCTCCCCCAGTCGCCTCCAAAGCTAGCTCGTAGCCCGAGTACGATAGATTTCCGAAAAAGGAAGCCGCAAGTACCTGCCGTCCGTCCCCATAAGGTTGATACCCGACATCGACTCCCGCCTGGTAAAACGAGCCATAATCGCTTTTTCCCTCTTTGGTGAAACGAGCATACAGCGATACGTCACCGTCTAAGACATCCGGCCAGTCCGACTCGCTTTTGACATTGTGGGCGAGCCCCAGTACCGAATCCATGCCCTGCCCGTAGTCGTGATAATAATACACCCCTGAATGATAAGAGCCTATCCCCACAACCTCGTTCCAGAATCGCGTATTCGCTGATCGCTCGATGGGCTTCACCTTCGAGCTCGACATGGTATCCTCGAAGCCGAAAGGAACCTTTTGGTACCCGATGTAGATTTTGTTCGCATCGCCTGGCTTCCACTCGAGTCGAGCGATTTGATTCTTAACGATCCGATCCGACACGTCAGTAAGGTAATTGACACGCAAACTCCTCGAAAGGTCGACTTTCACCCCCGCAAACACGCGGCGGAAAAAATCGCGCTGCGCCGTTTCCGGGTCTGCAACGCTTGTACCCTTCAATTCGCTCTCAAGATAATCGAACTGCGGGTGAAGGCGTCCACTGAAACGTACGTTCTCCGATACATACGAACTAAGGCGACCTTCTTTGACTTCGCCAAAAAACTCACGCGTCTCGCCCAGCAGAGAGCTTCCCGCCAAAGGCAAAATTGCCAGCAGGATTCTTCCACTCCAGCGACAGCCTCTCTTCGAAAGAGGATTTAAGGTAGCGAAAAGGTGCGATTTCATATAATTATGAATTAAAGAACATCTATTCTTTAATTGGACAACATCAGAATTGCGAATCTTCATAAAAATCCTCCGCAGACTCCTCTAGCCCGGCAGAAGCCACTCATGACTTCGAACCGCAATTTGCTGGGTCGTTTGTTGAAGGACGGCTTGAGCTGGGTGACTCCGTCGAAGTGTCCCCTCCCGCCAAATCGAGCTACTTCTTTCGCTTGAACAGAAAGAGCACGACCCCGCCGATCATGATCAAAGGCAAAAAACTGAGAATCGCTGTCGTCGCCCAATAGGCCACCCGAGCCTCCTCTTTTCCCGTTCCGCAAACCGAACACGCATGAGCCGAGGCCACCAGCGCAGAGGCTGAGACTGCAAAAGCGAAAATCCGAATTCCGAAGCGTTTGAGTAAACTCATCATTTTAGCTAGTCGAGATACACGAGAAAATAGAGCACCGGCCAGACACCTACCACGAAGTACCAAAAGGCCTGTCCCGCCCGAAAACTGTCCATACGAAGCGTTCCACGACGAAATTTGAGAAAGAGACGAATCTGGGCGATGATCGAGCCGATTGCGTGGACAGCATGCGTTCCGATGATCAGATAGAAAAAGGCTCCGTAAGAGCTCGATTGCATAGTGACGCCGTAGCTCAACAAGCGAGCCCATTCAAAGCCTTGAAACACCACGAAAAACGCGCCTAAGCCCAGTGTGACCACAAAGAGCTGCTTGCTTTTATCGCCAAAGCCTTCCCTATCGAAAACACGTCCAGTGAAATACATCGTCACTCCACTGAGAAGCAGCACAATCGTATTAAACGCTGTCGCGCCCATCGGCAGACGCGGCTGATCAAGAGGCGGCCACTCAATCGCGTTCGCCTTGGAAATCATGAAGGCGCTGATCAGACCGAGAAAGAACATCATCTCCGTCAGAATGAAGACGATGACGCCGAAAACGCTGTTCGATATTAGCGGTCCCCTAACCGAACCGCCTTCGCTTGATATTCCTGCTTCTGCGTAACGCATAACCTATTCTCCAACTGACGAATGAAACGCGTCAGAAATCGCTTTAATATTCAATCTAATGGTCGCCATGATCCTCGCCGTGCGAATCTCCGTGGGATTCGAATCCCTCGTCTTCCGGAAGCACGACTTCGATTTTCTTCCAGTTATGACCTTCGGACTTCATGGCGTCTGTTGCCGTTCCGAAGAAGAACACGAAGAGAAGAGCCACCATTGAAATCAAGATGTAGGGGGCATAAATCTTCTCGAACTTGAGATGCATGAAATATGCGAGCACGTAGTACGCCTTCACCAGAGCGATACCAAAAGCGGTAACAAGAATGATGATGAGGCGAACAGGTCCCTTCTCTAATCCAGCGAGATCAGCGAATTCAGGTCCTAACACACTCACGACGAAAAGTCCGAGTAACAGGAGGTAGATCTTGAAGTAGCTTGGATGACTATTTGATGCCATATCTAAAAATTCCGTATTTGAGATTAAACTACTTCGCGATGTAGAGGAGAGGGAAAAGGAAAATCCAAACGATATCCACAAAGTGCCAATAGATACCGATGTTCTCCACTCGATGCCAGTTCTGCTCGTTCTTGATATCCTTCTCAGCAATGATGGCCATGATCACCATTCCGCAAAGAACGTGGAATCCATGCAGACCCGTTGCCGTATAATAGAAGCTCCAAAAGTTACTGGTGAACAGAGTGAAACCGTGAGAAATTTCGGTCGCGTACTCGTAGGACTTGAAGCCCATGAAACAGGCGCCCAATCCGATCGTATACCAGAGGTACTTGCGGGCTGTCTTGGCGTCACGCTTCTCAGCCGCTGCATGAGCAAGCACGACGAAGTAGCTCGAGGTTAGGAGCCAAAACGTGTTCGCCGCGCCTATGAAGGTATTCGTGTAGGCAGCTGAGACTTCCCAGGATCCGTGTAGAAAACGATTGAGAAGGTAGGTGGCGATAAGACCGCCGAAGATAACGATTTCAGATGCTACGACCCACCAAACCGCTAGACGGCCAGTCGGTATGCCTGTAGCGCTTCTGCCAGTTGCAATGATTTTATGCCCCATTGTATCTAAGAAATAATTACTTGGTTTTACTTGGATGGCTCAGGTTCGTTGGGAACATTTTGCGGCCAATAGTCTTCATCACGCCCCTCGACGGAGAACTCATATGGTCCCCGATAAACCTCAGGTAGGTCATCCCCGAAGTTGCCATGAGGCGGAGGCGACGGAGCTACCCATTCCAAGGTGTTGGCCTTCCAAGGATTCGGACCTGACTTCTGCCCTCTCTTCAAGCTAACGATAAAGTTAACGAAAAACGGGATCTGGAAGAGGATCAGCACAATCAAGGATCCAGTGGCAAAAACGCGGAGATCCTGGAAATTTTCCGTATAGAGATCTGGATACGCTGTGAAACCAGCGATACGACGATGCTGTCCGGCCGCACCCAATATAAACAGCGGCAAGAAAATCCCGTTGAAAGGAATGATAGTGCCCCAGAAGTGGATCTTGCCCCAGAATTCGTTAAGCTTGCGGCCAAACATCTTGGGGAACCAATAGTATAGGGCAGAGAAAGTGCCTATGATCGCGATCGGAACAAATGTGTAATGGAAGTGAGCTAACACGAAATAGGTATCATGCAGATAGATGTCCGTTCCACTTGAGCCGAGCCAGATCCCAGTTACCCCGCCGATTAGAAATTCAGCGATGAAAGACAGGGCGAATAGCATAGCTGTCGTAAACCGGATCGAGCCGCCCCACAGCGTTCCGATAAAGGCGAATAGCATGATCGCCACTGGAATCGATATCAACAGCGTCGTCGTCGTGAACAGATAAGTGGCACGCGGGTCCACGCCAGAGATAAACTGGTGGTGCGCCCAAACGAAAAAGCTCAGAATTCCAAGACCTATGGAGCTGTAGAGGATAAGCTTGTATCCAAAGAGTTTCTTGCGAGAGAAAGTACAAATGATTTCCGCTACCACGCCCATAGCAGGGAGCAGGACAACGTACACTTCCGGATGACCGAAGAACCAGAACAAGTGCTGCCACAAGACCGGATCTCCACCCATCGCCGGATCGAAAAATCCGGTGCCGAGCGTTTGGTCGAAAAGCAGCATCACCGCGCCAGCCACGAGAGGTCCGACCGAAGCCATGAAGAGAATAGACGCGATCACGATCATCCAAACGACCATCGGTATGTCGTATAGCTTCATGCCCTTCGCCCGAGCATTCATGGTTGTAGTGATGAAGTTAATACCTCCGAGCAGGAAGGCTACGATTTCCAAGGTGACCGCAATCAGCCACATCGGAGCGCCAAACGGAGTGCCATTGAACTCCGATTTTGCCGATAGCGGGGGATAGGCCGTCCAAGCCCCGCCGAATCCGCCTTGCGGCACGAAGAACGAAGCGATGAGGACAATGGCGCTGATGAGAAAGATCTGATAAGAAAGACGGTTGATCTTGGGAAAGACCATATCGTCGCAGCCAATCATCAGCGGTATGAGAAAGTTGCCCAGAGCAGCGATAAGCACCGGCATCGCCACCCAGAAAATCATGATCGTACCATGATTGGTCACGAGGGAGTTGTACGCGGCAGGCGATACGATTCCGAAAAACGGTACCGACGAGCCTGGAAAGGCGAGCTGCATACGAAAAACGTAAGAGAAGAAGCCCCCGATGAGACCCATAGCCATCCCTGTGAAAAGATATTGGAAACCAATAATCTTATGATCTGTGGAGAAGATATACTTGCTCCAGAATGATTCGGCGTGCTCGTGGTGTTCGTCGTGGGCCACGGCGGCGGTTGCGGTATCAGCCATTGTTGGGAGCCTCCTTCGTTTCAGAATCGGTTAAAGCGTAGGCAGTGTCTTTCTTGAGGTGATCAGGAGTGTTTTCAGCTACCCAAGCGTCATGCTCCTCGGCGGACTTGATGAACACCCGCGCTGGCATAAACCCATGGCCGTAGCCGCACATTTCCGCGCACTGAACATCCCACTCACCTGACATAATAGGCTTGAAATGCCCGCTGATCACACGACCGGGAACCGCGTCTTGCTTGAGGCGAAAGACGGGGATCGAGAAGCTGTGCATCACGTCCAAAGAGCTTAAGTGATAGGTGTACTGAGCGTCTTTCTTAAGATGCAGTTCGTTGATCGTTACAATGTCGTCTTCCGTATCCAAAATGCCGTCAGCTCCAGCATGTTCGAACGTCCATGCCCACTGCTGCGCAATCACCCTCACCTCTTCGTCATGTGGCGGAATATCAATCTTTACCTCATGCCACACTACAAAGGTGTAGCCGAGAATCACCAGGTCGCAGACCAGAATCAAGTAATGAGGAATCTCGATCGCCATCTTCTGCTTGTGCGTCTCACCGGTGATATACTCGGCTTTTTGGCCGGGCTTATGGCGAAAACGGAACACGACGTAGAAAAAGAAGCCGAGGACCAGGACGAACCAGAACATGACCAAATACGTGATGATATCAAACAAGTGATCGATGCTTCCGGCAAACGAGGATGCTCTAGGGAGGAAGTACTCTAGCATGGGAGACGGATTAGGTTAAACAGTAGGCTTTGCTGTCAGGCGCCTACACAAAGAAATACCAAAACGAAATAATTGTGGCGGAGAACAATAGCGTTCCCACCAAGGTGTATTTAAAGAGCCGTCGCGTCAAAGCGTACGCGTACTGCTCTTGCTGAGGGTCGGGAGATTCGGGAATTTCACTCATTCTTGATTTCTGTCAGAACAATGGACGATCGCGGACTACTGCGAGAGAGACTGGACGTAGGCGACGACATCCTTAACGGCCTGCTCGTCAGCGAGAATCATCGCCATCGGACGCATTTGAGAGCCTGTGATGTCTTCCGGATTGGCTCCGCGGATACCGTCCTTAAACTTGTGAAGCTGGGAGACGAGGTACCAATCATGCTGGTTGAGCAGCGAAGGAGAGTTGAGCATGTCGTTCCCTTTTCCGTCCGCTCCGTGACAGGCCTGACAGGTCATGTACAGCGCCTTGCCCTTCTCTGGATCGCCATCGGTGATCGTCGCCGCTATCGGCTTGCTCTCGAGTGAAGCGACGTACTTGGAAACCGCGGCCACATCAGCATCCGAAGTGAGCAATGCCATCATCGGGCGCATTTGCATACCTGCAGCATCGCGAGGATCTCCGCCACGATGCCCCGCCTTGAACTTCATGATCTGGGCGGAAACGTACTTTTCAGAAAGGCCAGCAATCGCTGGAGCGTTGAGCAGCTTGTTGCCCGATCCATCCGCGCCGTGACACGCGAGACAGTTAACATAAAGCTGCTTCCCGCGCTCATCCTCCGCGCTTGAGAGAGCCGCTACCATTGACGCCAAGAAACCGAGCAACAAAACTCGGAGACTAGTCAGAGAGAGAGACGATAGATTTGATTTCATTTTTTGAAGTCGACAAACGCGACGGCGGAATTGCCAGGGCGCTGTCTGGTCAGTGCTTTATTGTTAATAGTCTGTGTTCGTCTTGGCGCAAGTTTCCCGGGTGAGAAAGTGTCTGCATTAGGGGTCGGAAACCTCCTTCAAAGCGGGGCTAATACCCTTTTTGACAAGTTCGATGTCAAGGGCAAAAGGCGCTGTGATCGAAAGACATAGTCCGGATTCGCCTCGCCACGAGTGGACACCCCTGAAGCGCTCCGAGAATTCGACTCGAGAACCTGTGAACGGAATGGCAAAAGGCTCCGGCGGTTGGTGACGGGTAAAACATGTTTCAAAATGCTCCTGAGAGCTCGGAATAGCTCAGAAAGCTCGTTACTCAGACGAAAGTTTACCCTAATTGACCTAGCTACGCCACACCACGCGCAACCACTCGACCACAGCTGACAACGACAGTATCTAATGCTACGATACGCAGCATGCACCACCCCTAATAAATGACCGAACGGCCCCCAGATTCGCTGCCTCGGCGTATCCTCGTAATCGACGATACCGAGTCGATACACTCGGATTTCGAGAAAGTCCTTTCACCCAGCTCGGCCAGCGAAAGCGAACGAGCCCTCGAGGAGCTGGATCGACTGATGTTCGACGAACAGGAAAGCGGGCAACAAGTAGGAAACCTTCAGATCCAGTTCGATATCGCGCACGCCTATCAAGGCAAGGAGGGTCTGGAGAAAGTTAAAGAAGCCATAGACGCGGAAGCCCCCTATTCCGTCGCCTTCGTAGACATGCGAATGCCGCCCGGGTGGGATGGGTTGAAAACCGTGGAGGAGATATCGAAAAGAGACCCCCATATCCAACTCGTCATTTGCAGCGCCTACAGCGACTACTCATGGAGGCAGATCATCGAAAGAGTGGGCCATACCGATCGTCTCCTCATTCTCAAAAAGCCCTTCGATCAAGCCGAAGTCTACCAACTCGCCGTAGCCCTTAGCGAAAAATGGCAGACAGAGCAGCGAACGCGAGAGTTGCTCAATGAGCTCGAAAACAAAGTCGCCAGACGAACCAGCCAGCTCACAAAAGCCAACAAATCGCTCAACTCGCTAAATGCCGAGCTGCAGGTGGCAGTCGACGAAGCCAGAGCGGCAGAAAGAGCCAAAGGCAGGTTTCTGGCCACCATGAGTCACGAGATTCGCACCACTCTCAACGGCATCATCGGAGCTTCCCACATGCTCAACCATAGCTCCTCCCTGCCTGAATCAGACAAGGAGTTCGCAGGCATTATTCAGAAAAGCGGCGACGCCTTGATGATAATCATCAACGATATTCTCGACTACTCGAAATACGAAAGCGGTCAACTAGAGCTAGAGCAGACTCCTTTCTCCCTGAAAGACCTTGCTAAGGAATGTACCAACCTAATGGATACATCGCTGGCGAATCACAACATCACCCTCGAAGTCGAATTCGATCCTAAGCTGCCGCAACTTGTCGTCGGCGATCCAGCCCGCATTCGCCAAGTCGTGCTCAATCTCCTCAACAACGCTTTCAAGTTCGGAAGAGACGGCACCGTTACGCTAGCTATCAAAGCCGAATCCGTTAAGAACGACAGCGTCGTTCTCCGCATTGAGATACGCGACCAGGGAATCGGAATGACGCCCGACACCCTAGAGCGCCTCTTCTCCGCCTTCATGCAAGCAGACTCCTCGACCACCCGCGAATACGGCGGCACAGGACTGGGACTCGCTATCTGCAAACTCCTCGCAGACGCCATGGCCGCTCGGATCGATGTCAGCAGCGAACTGGGTGAAGGCTCCGTTTTCGCCTTCATTCTCGAGCTAGCTCTTCCCGAAGAAGACGCGAAGCCAGCGGACATCGTAAAGACAGAAAACATGATGGAGGAGGCCGCAAGCGTCCGAAAGGCAGTCGACCAGGATTTTGGTAACAGACGCATCCTTCTCGCTGATGACAACGCCATCAACCGAAAGCTCGGAAAGCGCTTTCTCCAGCAAATGAAGCTAGACGTCACCCTCGCCTGCAATGGCAAGCAAGCCGTCGAACTCGCTAGCGAGCAGTGTTTCGACCTTATCCTCATGGATCTTCAAATGCCTGAGCTGGACGGCATCACAGCCACTCAAAGAATTCGCGAGATCAACACAGCCGGAAAAACAATTCCAATCGTCGCTCTCACCGCCAACGCCTTCGCCGAAGTAAGAGAGCAATGCAAAGAGGCAGGCATGAACGACTTTCTCACCAAGCCCCTTCGAGTAAACGAGCTAGCGTCCACCTTGGAACGCTGGTTCGCCACTTCCGAAAGCCCCCCGAAATCGACTTCCTAGCCAGCCCCCTTCGTCCCGATGAAGCCGACCCTCCTTTATTCGTTTCTTGCTCTCGCTGCCTCCTCCCTATTCTCACAGTCACGCCAGCCAGACAGCTCGTCCGCTGCATCGCCCCAAATAGACGGCATTCCCTTCTACCAAATCTACGAGGAGAAGGACATCGAAGACGCTTCCCGAGGCAACTTCATCACTTCCTCGCCAGACGGGAGACTCTTTCTTGGAAACGAAACGGGAATTTACACATTCGACGGATCTAACTGGAACCTGATACTCAAAACTGTCGCCACTCGCGACAAAGTAAGATCCATATTTTGGGATGACGACATCGTCTACGCCTCGGGCTATGGAACCATTGGCCGCCTGAACTTCGAGCAAATGAACGGAGTTCAGTACGAGCCAATCAACAAAGCGCCGATCTCAAAAAACGCTAGCGAAGTTTACTATCGAATCCACAAGGCCGAAAACACCATATACTTCATTGGCGAACGGAGCGTCATTTCTTACCAGCCAGATACTGAACAAATCAAAACGCGCCAACTAGACTCTTGGATAAAGGGCTCAATTGTATTTAAGAACCAACTACTCGTCGCCACATCGAATGACGGAGTCATCGTCTTTAGCGAAAACGAATCAGAAATCCACCCAGCATTCGGCGAATTCACGCAAAACCAAGTCATCACGAATTTTGCCGTAAACAGCTCTCAAGACCTCTATTTCGTCACGCAGAGCAATGAAGTCTACCGTGTTTCCAGTGGAGACGAAATCGATTCGTACCAACGGTTCAATTACGAATCTAAAAGCCAAATCGTCGATTTGGCGTTTATCTCCGACGATCTCCTCGCCCTGTCCGTATCGGGCGAAGGGATCATTCTAGTAGACGACACGGGCTCATACGTCACATCCCTCGAAAAATCCGTAGACTACCGCTGGGCAGCTACAGGCATGCTTCACGTCGACAAATTCGGAACCCTTTGGACCCTTTTCAATTCCACAGTCGGCAAGGTCCTCTTCGACTGTCCACTCACCACCATTGACGAACGGCTCCGCCCAAGCCTCATCTACCCAATCGCTCACGAATACAACGGCCGCGTATACATACGAAACGAAGGAAAACTCTACACAACTCAGCACGACCAGAACGGAAAACTAACAAACCTAATCGACGCAGCGCCAGATCTTCCAAGCTCAGTATCCGTCGGGCTCGCCGCTCCAGATGGAATCTACATCCACGCCGAAACAGACACCTACCTACTTAACGAAAACGGATTAAACCTTCTCGGCCACATTGGGCGTATCGATAGGCTAACTACATTTCCAAGCGATCCTAACCTCCTCCTCGCCATGTCAACCTCCGACATTAAAATCCTTCGACGCGAAGGCATGGAGCTCAAGAAAACCGAATCCAGACCCCATACAATCGGCTTCGTCAACAAAATCGCAAAACAATCAAACGACGTTTTCTGGCTTGAAATCGGCCTCGGGCGAGTTGGCCGCGTTTGGATCGAGGACGGAAAACCGCAATACAGAATCTTCGACGCCAAGGACGGACTACCGCCGGACTGGGTAGCGATATGGGAGCACGAAGGAAAAGTCTTGTTTACCGAAAACAAAGGCATCTACGAATACAAAGAATCCTCGCAAAGATTTTCTAGAGTCCACGATTTCGAAGAATATTTCCCTTCCGGAAAAGGTTCGTTTCATCGAGTCGCTACTGACCGGGACGGCAACATTTGGGCGTCGTATGATTACTACAACTACATACTCTGGAAACAAAAAGACGGCAGCTACCTCAAAGATGGTACAACCCTTAGCCAACTCGGTCAGCTCTACGCGAATGAGTTCAAGTTTCTGGACAATGGAGATACGCTCATTCTCACGGCGACTGAGCTTTTTCACGTAGACAAATCCCGGATCGATGTTTCTGAAGAGCCGTCGGCGAACTCTCTCAAGCTCCTAGAAGTTTCGAACGTGCGCGGTCATGAAACCTACTTCATGAGCCCTGGACACAAATCCGAGACTCCCAAGCTGGAATTCGGAAAAACACAACGCAGCCTCGCTTTTCGTTTTGGCAATTCATATTCAGCTACGCTCAAGCAACCTAGCTTTCAGTACTACCTGAAAGGCATTTCGAAAGACTGGTCGAAATGGAGTACGTCTAACGAAATGCTGTTCACCAAGCTCGATGCCGGCGACTACTCCCTTCAAGTCCGATCTCGACTAGACGATGACGAATCCACAAACGAACTTGCAATCGCCTTCTCCGTACCTTCATTTTTCTGGGAGACTCCGCTTGCCTACTTCCTCTATACGATCGCTACAATTGTTTTACTGAATTTTGGATACCGCTACTTTACTCGAAGCCTCAAGAGCGCGAACGAGAAGCTGGAGCTAATGGTTGCCGAACGTACGCGCGAAATCGAATCCAAGAACTCCGAGCTGCAGAAAAACACCCTGGAACTGGAATTGGCGCTCGACGAGCTCCGGAACGCGCAGGACATGCTCATAAACACCTCACGCAAAGCGGGCATGGCAGAGGTCGCCACCAACGTGCTACACAACGTCGGCAACGTACTAAACAGCATCAACGTAGGAATCGTTTCGCTCTCAGACCGCCTCGAACTCGAGCGCGTATCCAAACTAGCCAAAGTCTCAGAGCTCATCAACGCCCACGAACACGACCTGGGTCGCTTTCTCACTCAAGACACGAAGGGCAAGACAATCCCCTCCTACCTTACTCAGCTGTCCAAAGTTCTCCAAGACGACTTCGCCCACTACAAGGTCGAGATCGACTGCATGTCCGAAAACATCGAACATGTGAAGAAGATCATCGCCACCCAGCAGGCGCATGCCAAAACCATCGACGTCTTCCAAACCGTGAACCTTCAAGAACTCATAGATTCCGCGATCGCTATGATAATGGAAGACCTGGACCACACCTTCTTCGAAGTCTCTCGAGACTATGAGCCTGGCCTCGAGATCGTCTCCGACAAGCATCGCATTCTTCAGATGACGACGAACTTCATCAAGAACGCCAAAGAGTCGATCAAAGACGCGGAAGTCCCCTTCGGCCTCATCAACATTTCCGCAAGAACCATGGAAGACAAAAACTTCGTCCGTATCCAAGTTTCGGATAACGGTGGCGGCATCTCAGACGAGCATACTCAAAAGATCTTCACCCACGGTTTCACAACCAAGCAAGAAGGCCATGGCTTCGGAATGCATAGCAGCGCCAATTCAGCCAAAGTTCTCGGCGGAGACCTTCAAATCGAAAGCAAGGGAACAAACAAAGGAGCAACCGTTACACTCGTGCTTCCAGTAACTCCCCCAAATCAGCAGAAAAACAGCCCTCGCCCGAAAAACGAAAGGGGCATTTGCTTCTCTGAAAACTAGCCGCTTCTACTTCGCTAGTCCAAAACGACTAGTGAACGGGTAGTAGATCATTATCGGACGACCGACAACCGCTTCAGCCGGCACGTATCCCCATACCCGACCATCCGAGCTGTTGTGGCTATTGTCCCCGATCGCGAGAAAATGCCCTTCGGGCACTGTCTGATCCTGCGATAGGTCCACTGTCAATCGTCCTGACTTGCCCTTCATGGTGGTATAGCCTCCGTAGCCATCCTCCATTTTCGAATTCTTCTCGAATGCGACTGATCCAGTGGCTGGCTCGCCGTTCACCATCAAAGACGTGCCGTCGATGCGAACCTTGTCTCCCCCAGTACCCACCAGTCGTTTAATATAGAATTTATCCTCAGCAACGGTCGGAATGGAATCCGTCTTGAAAACGAAACCGTCTCCAACTTTTGGCGACACGAAATGGTAGGACATGCGATCCACGAAAAGCTGGTCGCCCGTCATTAGGTCAAAGCTCAGCAGGTTCTCCCCTTCCTCCACTGTTCTACCTGTCTTCAGCAGATGAAGCGTCACATTCACATTCCGTTTCGATCGCGGATCATAGACGACCTCGGTCGTCGTGCCGGCAAACGAACTTGGATTTATTCTCACACGAAACGGTATGTTATCATACGGCGTTTGCTTTCCCGCTTCCTGAAGCGGCGCGATTACCTCGCGATCCAACACGAAATCGGCAGGATACTTGAACGCTACACGCTCATCACCCACATAAAAGGCACGCTCTATTCCCGGAGAGTTAATCAAAAAATAGCGCTTCACCGTCGCAGGACTTTGGAAAATCTCGTACACGCCCCGCGAGACTTCCCTCATGGGAATCAGCAACTCTCCATTCGCCGGAGCTTCGACACTGTAGTGCTTTGCTCCATACGTGACGAACCGGAATGCGCGCTCAATTCCACCCGGCGCTTCGCTCTCATCATGGTAGACCTCGCCCGTCATGCCGTAGTAAGTCGGCCACATCGAATTGGTAGGGATCTTGAACGGCTTTATGAAAAAGGTCGTGAAACCGACGTAGATAATCAAAGCCGCAAAGAAAAACTCCACGTTCTCCGCCATCGAGCTGCGCGGATAATAGTTACCGCCTACCTGTTCCATGTGCTTTTTCAGACCCTCTATCGCGGAACGGAGCCGACTGTCCGCCGACTTGTCCTTCATCCCCGCTTTCACCTCTTCGCTGAGTTGCACAAGCGTCGAAAGCTCCGCGGCGCTTAGCCTGTCCTTGCGGAAATGATACACCTTGCCCGCGTGATAGAGCCAATTCTTAGCGGATTCGCGCAACTTCGAGGATTCAGATTTAAACACGGAAAACATAGGGCTTCACTTGGAGAAAGCCAGACACTGGCCAGCCAACTACGATCCCGCGAGCGAAAAATTGACCGAAAACAGGCGTAGCCTCCGGCCGACTAGTCGTTCTTCAAGACCTTGATAAAGGCGTCCGGCGGTATCGACACGTTGCCGATATTCTTCATCTTCCGCTTACCTTCCTTCTGCTTGTCGAGCAGCTTGCGCTTGCGGGAAATGTCACCGCCGTAACACTTGGCAGTCACGTCCTTACGCATAGTGCGAACATTGTCTCGAGCTACGATTTTTCCGCCGATCGCCGCCTGAACCGCAATCTTGAAAAGGTGCGGCGGGATAATATCCGCCAGCTTCGTACAGAGCTCACCACCCTTGTTGTGCGCCTTATCCGTATGCACAATCGAGGAAAACGCGTCTACCGGCTCCCCGTTTACGAGGATGTCCATCTTCACTAGCTTGGCCGGACGATACTCTCCGAGCTCGTACTCCATCGAGCCATAGCCGCGAGTGATGCTCTTCAAGCGATCGTTGAAATCGACCAGGATTTCATTCAGGGGCAAAATACACTCCAAAATCAAACGGCTGCCATCGAGCGTATCGGTTCGCTCGCAGGACCCGCGCTTCTCCATCACCAGAGCAAGAATATCCCCCACGCAATCGTTTGGCACGTGGATGTGAGCGACAATCGTCGGCTCGAAAATCGTCTCGATGAACGAGGGATCGGGAAGATTGATCGGATTATCGACCTCGATCTCCTCCCCATTCTGCTTCTGCACCTTGTAAACAACACTTGGATACGTCGAAATGATATCCACTCCGTACTCGCGACGAATACGCTCCTGGATAATTTCCATGTGCAACAAACCAAGAAAACCGCAGCGAAACCCGAAGCCAAGCGCCACCGAGCTTTCCGCCTGAAAGCTGAAAGCGGCATCGTTGAGCTGAAGCTTCGCCATGCTCGCCTTGAGCTTTTCGAAATCTTGCGTCTCCACAGGATAGATACCGCTGAAGACCATAGGGCGAACTTCCTTGTAGCCGGGCAACATCTCCTTGGCCGGGTTCGCGTACTGAGTAATCGTGTCGCCAACTTTGATATCCGCGGGATTCTTGATGTTGCACACCATGTAGCCGACGTCGCCCGCTTCCAAAGCGTCTACCTTTTTCTGGGCGGGCGTGAATACGCCGACTTCCTTTACTTCCGCCCGAGTGTGGTCGCTCATCATGAGAACCTGATCCTTCGGCTTGATAGATCCCGAAAAGACGCGCACGAAAGCGATCGCCCCGCGGTAGGCATCGTAAAGAGAATCGAACACCAAGCACCGAGTCGCTTCGTATTCAGTCCAACGAGGGGGCGGGATTCGGTTAACCACCGCTTCCAAAATGTCCTCGATCCCGATTCCGGTTTTACCGCTAGCGAGAATAGCGTCCTCCGCAGGAATCGCCAAAAGATCCTCAAGCTGCTGCAGGCAAAGATCGAGGTTCGCGCTCGGCAAATCGATTTTGTTGATAACAGGAATGATGGTCAGCCCCTGCTCCTCGGCGAGATGGGCGTTGGCCACCGTCTGCGCTTCAACACCTTGAGCAGCGTCGATCAGCAACAAGGCGCCCTCGCAAGCTGCCAAACTGCGGGAAACTTCGTATGAGAAGTCCACGTGCCCCGGCGTATCCGCTAAATTGAGCTGATAGGTCGTACCATCCTTGGCCGGATAGACGAGCGTCACCGGGTGGCTCTTGATCGTGATGCCGCGCTCGCGCTCCAGATCCATCGAATCCAGATGCTGAGCCTCAAGGACGCGCTGCGCCACCGTGTTCGTGTGTTCGAGCAGACGGTCGGACAGAGTCGTCTTCCCATGATCGACATGGGCTATGATACTGAAATTGCGCTTGTTTACCGTCTCCATACGAAAAGCGGAAGAAGTTGATCACTACACTCCCGTCTTACAAGTATCAATGTATAGGTAGCGTTCGCCACCCGTTTCACCGCTTCGAGATTGCCAAAGCGTTTGACAATTAGGCCTGCAAATCCGCCCAAGTCTCAAAAGCGGCGTTCGCCCACTCCCGATTCGTGCGCTTGACCTGCCCCTTAAGCACTCCGCCCACGCCGAGCTCCCAGAAGAGATCCACGCCTGCCGCAGCCGCGCTAACCATGCAATCCTCCCAAAGCACCGAGGACACGACCTGCTTCACCAAAGCCTCGCGAATCGCATTCGGCTCGGAAACTCGCTCGCCCGTCGTATTCGTGAAAACCATCAACTGCGGGGCCTTGAACTCCACTCCAGCCAAAAATTCTGCAAACGCGGAGCACGCCGGCTGCATCAAGCGACTGTGATAAGCGCCAGCCACGTCGAGCTGCATGATTCGGCGAAAACCACGCTCCTTGCCCGCTTCAACCGCTGCGGCGATCTTCGCAGTCTCTCCGGAAATCACGATCTGACCCGGACAATTAAGATTCGCCATCTCCACGTCCATCTCCTCGCAAAACGCCGCTACCACATCGCGCTCGACGCCGATCACCGCCGCCATCGAGCCATTCGTCGCCTCGCAGGCCTCCTGCATCAGACGACCGCGCTCGGCCACAACCTTCAGACCGGTCTCAAAATCAAAAACGCCCGCCACGGTCATCGCCGTCACCTCGCCGAGACTCAAGCCCATCGCCACCTTCACATCGTCCAGTTTGCCCTGAGCTTTCATGATCTCGTAGACCGCCATGCCGTGCACGAAAAGCGCCACCTGACAGACTTTCGTCTCCGTCAAAGCCTCCTGCGGACCCTCGAAAGAAAACTCCGTCAGCTTCCAGCCGAGAACCTCGTCAGCCTTGTCATAGAGAGCGCGAGCGATTTCGCTATTCTCGTAGAGATCCTTGCCCATGCCCACCTTCTGGGCGCCTTGTCCGGAAAACATCAAAGCGGTCGTCATATGAGCAATCTTGCCAAAGCATTTCCGCAGCCCTGACAACCAAAAAACACGTAATCCAATGCCCGCAGGCCTAGCCTACTCCGCCGAATATTCGTCCAGACGCTTCTTCAATGTGTTTCGCGTGATCCCGAGAATTTCCGCCGCGCGAGCCTGGTTTCCTCCCGTTTCGCCAATCGCGCGCTCGATCATCTGACGCTCGATCAAAGTGAGAATTCGCATCTCCTGTCGCTCGCGCAGCTCGTGATAAAGCTTATCGTAAATTGCAGGCAGCGAAATCGGCATCGGCTCCGGTATCGACGTCGCTAGCGGAGCCTCCACCGGCTCCTCTTTGGAATCCGTCTCTGCTGCAGATGCCTGCGGTTCAACCGGAGCCGCAACACTCGTCTGCGACGACGCGGCGGACACCACCGGAGCTGCCGGAGCTTCACCCCGCCCTCCCCGAATCGTATCGGGCAAATCCTTCATCAGGATCGCGTCGCCCTGAGCGACCACCGCGCTTCGGTAAACCACATTTCCCAGCTCCCGCACATTGCCGGGCCAGCCATAGGCGACCAAAGCGTTCAAGGCATCCGGCGACACCCGCGTCACCCGCGCCTTCTTCTCCTTCACCAAATTTTGCAGCATGAAGTCCACGATATCCGGAACGTCCTCCTTGCGCTCCTTGAGCGACGGCACACGAATCCGAAACACGTTCAAGCGATAGTACAGATCCTCGCGAAACTCCTTATCCTCGACCATCTTCTCGAGATCCTTGTTGGTCGCCGCAATCACCCGCACGTCGACCTTGATCGTCTCCGTTCCGCCCACGCGCTGGATCTCCCCCTCCTGCAACACGCGCAAAATCTTCGTCTGCGTCGCCAAAGCCATATCCCCGATCTCATCGAGAAAAATCGTCCCGCGATCGCACTGCTCGAAGCGTCCAATACGCTGAGTCGTCGCCCCAGTAAACGATCCCTTCTCATGACCAAAAAGCTCGCTCTCGATCAGATTGTCCGGAATCGCCGCGCAATTCACCGCCACAAACGGACCGCCGGACCGCAAGCTGTGCTGATAAATACACTTCGCGATCAGCTCCTTGCCCGTGCCACTCTCGCCGGTCACCAGCACCGTCGCGTCGCTGGCAGCCACCTGGCCGATTACTTTGAAAACTTCCTGCATCGCAGGCGAATTCCCCACGATCCCTTCCTTGTAGTCGTCGTAGTTAACCTTCTTCTCGTAGCGATTCGCCGACTTCAAATCCTGCGATGAGCTAATCGCCTTCTCCGCGATCTCGATCACCTTATCGACGTCGAAAGGCTTCATAATATAGTCGTAGGCCCCGAACTTCATCGCCTCGATCGCCGTCTGAGCCGTGCCAAACGCCGTCATCAGCACGATCTGCAAACTCGAGCTCGCCGAACGCATATGCTGCAAGGTCTCGATCCCCGAGATCCCGCCCATGCGCACGTCGCACATGATCAAGTCCGGCTTCAACCCGCCCTTGATCTTCTCAATCCCCTCCTCGCCGCTCGCCGCAGTCTCGATTTGGTAGCCGCGACTTCCAAGTACGCGGCCTAGGGAATAACGGATCTCCTCGTCGTCATCGACGATCAATATGGTGCTCATGTTAGTTTCGGGAAGCATTCAGCTTGGCTTTTTGGGAATCCACTAGAACAGCGCAACCCCATAAGCCCGCAACAGCAATTTCCATACCCCAAAAATCCATACTCTCAACCCACGCTCAGGAACACGAAACGCGCAACCTTACACGTTTCGCGCTCCAACAACCATTTCCCAAATCCCTTCAAACCCACAAACTCCCCGCAAAGAATCACTTCCCGCGCCACATCCGCCAAACATCCAGCCCATCGCTCAGCCAAACCTCCCCATCCGGCCCGTTCGGGCGGTACTCCATCGGCCAAACCGCCACGATCAAAATCCGAAAATTCGCCACCGTCAGCCCGAGAAAAACAATCCAAGCCCAGCTCCCGACCACTTCCTGAGTCGTCAGCCAGCCAAACCCCAGACACGCCGCCAAACTCGCCAAGGGACCGCCTAAAGCCACCAAGGTCTGCCGCATCCGCGAAACGCTCCCCCGATCATAGCGAGTCACTCCATAAAAAAGCCCTCGCGAACGAGCCGAAATCCACAACCTACCCAGCGAAAAACTCCAACGCCCACCAGCCGATCCCACCTCCAGCTCCAATCGCTGCCGCGTCGCCACTAAAGCCGCCAAGGCATGACCCAGCTCGTGCAAAAACACCCCGCCCACGATGCCGCCCAAATAGCAGCCCAGCAAACAAGCGAACTTTCCAATCAACAGCATCGACGCATCCAAAGCCTATTCCCCCACAAACTCAGCCAAAATCTCCACAAAGCGCTCCCGACACTCGAAGTGCGGATTATGCCCGCTCTCCGGAATCACCTCCAAGCCGCTCGCCGGAAAATGCTCCCGCAGCAGCGGCACCTCCTCTCGCACGAAGTAGCGACTCCTCCCGCCCATAATAAAGAGAGCGTCCCCCTCATAGCGATCGCCCGCCGCCAGCGGACTCCCCTCGATGTCATGCCTATCCGCGATGATCGCGTCCAAATTCACCTGCCAGCGAAAACGCCCGGACTCCTCGTCCTTGATCAAGTTCGTCAGCAAAAACTTCCGCATCGACCAGCTCGCCACATGAGGCTCCAGCTGAGTCTCCGCGTCCGTACGCGACTCTAGAGAATCCAGATCCACCGCCTTCATCCCCGCAAAATCATTGTCGTGATTCTTCGGATACAAATGCGGCTGGATATCCACCACCACCAGCTTCCGAATCGCCTTCGGGTACTCGCAAGCAATCTTCATCGCCAGCTTACCGCCCATCGAATGCCCCACCAAAACCGGCCTCCCGTCGACATATTCATCCATCCAGGCCAAAACGTCCTCCATCATCGCCTCGTAAGTATGCGGCGCCTCCCAAGGCGAAGAACCATGATTTCGCAAATCGAGGCAAAACACATGATAACGCTCCGCCATCACGCGAGCCACCGCCTGCCAATTCCGCGACGAACCCAGCAAGCCATGCATCACCACCATCTGCGGCTTCCCCACTTCGCCATATTCTCTAAAAAACAAATCCATAAGCCGCCCCATACACTTCACCTCCCAAAAAAATCACAACGCAAAAACAACCCATCTAAAAGCACCAAGCTTCGATACCCGTCGCCCAAGCCCGCAACCCAATACAACATGACTCCTCAAGCTCCCAAAACCTCCGCTCCTGCCTTGTAAGGCAGGCTTCCCACAACCCAATTCTTCGTGCCTCCGCAAGTCCGCCAAAGCCCAACGGACGACGGCTGGATTCGTGGCTAAAGAAAACACAACAGCATCCCGCAACTCCCCGACAAAACCTAACGGCCACAGGCCACCTAATCGGCGAAGCCGACCTGACCCCCAAAGAAAAACAAAGCCCAAATCCTCGAAATCCCCCTCCCCAACCCCCCGCCAATTCACCCCTCCCCCCACTTCTCCCTTTACCTCGCCCCCCCTCATCCCAAATTTCCCTCCTTCCCAATCACCACTCACCACTCACTACTCACTACTTCCCCCCCCATGGCTCGCGAAAAGAAGATCACTCCCATGATGCAGCAGTACTACGAGGTCAAAAAAGGCCTCCCTGCCAACACCCTGCTGCTCTTCCGACTGGGAGACTTCTACGAGATGTTCCACGAGGACGCCGTAACCGGCGCCCAAGTCCTCGGCATCACCCTCACCAAACGAAGCGACTACCAAATGGCCGGCATCCCCTTCCACGCCGCCGAGCAGTACATCTCCAAAGTCCTCAAGATCGGCATGAAAGTCGCCATCTGCGACCAAGTCGAAACGCCTCAAGCGGGCAAGCTCGTCAAACGCGCCCTCACCCGCATCCTCACTCCAGGCACCACCATCGAGGACAATCAGCTCGACTCCCAGCGAAACCACTACCTCGCCGCCATCGAGTACGACAAGTCCGGCTTCTCCCTCGCCTGGATCGACCTCTCCACCGGCGAGTTCCGCATCGCCCACGACTCCAAGCCGGACGACCTCCTCCCCGTTCTCGTCTCCATCGACCCCGCCGAACTCCTCCTCATCGAAGGCACCCAAGAATCCTGGCGCAAACAATCCCACAACAATCCCGTATTCGAAGAGCTCATACACTTCGCCAACTCACGGTCCACCTCAGAGCAACCGGGCTTTCAATTCGATTCCGACTCCGGAGCCCAGTCCGTCATGGACATCCTCGGCGTCATCAACCTCGAAGGCTTCGGCATCGAGAAAACGCACGACGCCCTCGGCTGCGCCGGAGCCCTCCTCCACTACGCCAACGAAACCCTCTGCTCCAAGCCGGAAAACCTGTCCTCGATCCGCGAATACAGCGCCAAGGCATCCCTCCTCATCGATCCCGCCACCCTGCGCAACCTTGAGATCTTCAAGTCCACTCGCGGCCTGCGCGAAGGCTCCCTCATCGAAGCCATCAACGGCTGCAAGACCGCCGCCGGAGCGCGCCTCCTCGAGCAATGGCTGATCGCCCCCGAACGCGACATCCCCGAGCTCAACCGTCGCCTCGACTCCGTCGAGCAATTCTTCCGCAACCCCATGGCGGCCACCGAACTGCAGACCACCCTCAAGTCCGTCCGCGACGTCAAGCGCATCCTTTCCCGCATGCTAAACCGCCTCCGCAACCCGCGCGAGCTCGGTGGCATCCGCGACACCCTCCAGCAAATCCCCGAAATCCGCTCGCTAGTAGAAGAGGCTTCTCCCGACGTCCCGCCGGACGCTAACAGTGCAGGATCCCAATTCACCACTCACTCCTCACTACTCACCATTCTTCACCGTCTCCACCCGCTCCCCGCTCTCGCCGAGCTCCTCGACCGCGCCCTAAAAGAAGAGCTCCCCTCCAAGCTCGACGACGGCGGCTACATAGCCAAAGGCTACGACCCCGAGCTGGACCGCATGCTCTCCCTGACCACTGACAACAAAGTCTGGCTAGCCGACCTCGAATCCACTGAACGCGAACGCACCGGCATCAAGAACCTCAAGGTTAAATACAACGGCGCCTTCGGCTACTTCATCGAAGTCACCAAATCCAATCTCGCGAACGTACCCGAAAACTACATACGCAAGCAGACCACCGTCAACGCCGAGCGCTTCATCACCGAAGACCTAAAGGCCAAGGAAAAGGAAATCTTCCACGCCGAAGAGAATTCCAAACGACGCGAAGAGGAACTCTTCCTCGGCCTCATTGAAGCCATCCTCGAAGAGTCCTCCGCTCTTACCGAAACCGCCGAAGCCCTCGCCGAGCTTGACGTCTTCTGCGGCTGGTCCGAAATCGCCCGCCGCTGGGACTTCTGCAAGCCGGAGCTCGACGAATCCGACCGCCTCGAAATCTCCCAAGGCCGCCACCCCGTCGTCGAGCAAATGCTCCGCAAAGACACCCAAGGCCTCGCCGGCTCCCACGCCTTCGTGCCAAACGACATTGGCATCTCCGCATCCGAAAACCAAATACACCTCATCACCGGCCCCAACATGGCGGGTAAGTCCACCTTCATCCGCCAAGTCGCCCTCATCACCCTCATGGCCCAAGTCGGTTGCTGGGTGCCCGCATCCGCCGCCAAGATCGGCGTCGTCGACCGCATCTTCTCCCGCGTCGGCGCCAGCGACGACCTCGCCCGCGGAAACTCCACCTTCATGGTCGAGATGAACGAGACCGCCAACATCCTCAACAACGCCACCGAACGCTCCCTCATCATCCTCGACGAGATCGGCCGCGGCACCTCCACCTACGACGGCCTCTCCATCGCCTGGTCCGTCATCGAGCACCTCCACCGAGATCCGGAGACCGGCCCCAAAACCCTCTTCGCCACTCACTACCAAGAGCTCACCCAGCTCGACAAGCACCTCGGTCGCCTCGAAAACTACAGCGTCGCCGTCAAGGAATGGAACGACGACATCGTCTTCGTCCGCCAAGTCGTCAAAGGAGCCGCCGACCGCTCCTACGGCATCCAAGTCGCCCGCCTCGCCGGACTCCCCACTCCCGTCATCGACCGAGCCAAAGAGATCCTCCAGCGCCTCGAGTCCGACGACGCCAGCGTCACCGTCTCCAGCCCAACGCCCATTCCCATCGCCAAGCCCCGCAAGAAGATCAAAGTCGAGACCAACGAAAACCAGCTTGGCCTCTTCTAGCCCCAACCCGATCCTCTCCACCCATTCCCAACCACCCACTCCCAAAGCTCATATAACGTACGTAAACTCTAATTCAATGGGGTGCTAAGATAGCCAGCTATCTACCGCACACAAAACCCCCAGAGAACATTGCATGTACGTCGTCCGCACTCTCACCGTCGCGCTCGCGCTCCTTTCCCAGCTCGCGCTCGCCCAATCCCTCCGATTAAAACCGACCATCCAAGTCGCGGACAATACCAACCGCTTCACCGCCCAGTTCGTCATCGACCTATTTCCAGTTCTGGTCCCCACGACCTACTACAAGGTCGAAACCTCCACCGATCTGGAAAACTGGCAAAACCACTACTTTCGCTACAACGCCGACTCGCAGCAAATCGCCCAGTCCGACTACTCCATCATCTCCGTCGCAGAAGGCGTATCCATTCCTGAAGTACTCGCCATCGACATCTCACTAGCTCCCGAAGAAAAAACCTTCCTCCGACTCACCCAGCTCGAAGAAGCCCCCGCCACCCAGCGCTTCCTCACCCGCGAAACCGTCAACCTCCTCGCCAACCTCCACCGCATTGGCTGGGACCCCGACAGCTTCGCCTTCGGCCAGGAATTCCCGCTTAGCTACCGCGAAGGCATCGGCTCCGGTGACGGCCAAATTGAAAAGTCCGACTCAAAAGACGTCGTAGGCGACCACCCGGGCGTGCACGGTTCCGATTTCGACTACATGCTCGATCGCTCGTGGGAGGAAGACTTCCACATTGCCGCCGCCAGACGCGCCTACGAGGACGGAGCCATCGTCACCTTCGACTGGCATTGGGGAGGCAAATACGGGGGCACTTACAGCGCTCAAGTCGACGACAACAAAATCCTCGACCACGTCGTGCGCGACGACGATTCGCGCGGTGACGTCACCTGGTTTTACGAAAGCATTGACCGCGTCCTCGACCGCATCAACAACGACCTCCAATTCCCAATCGTGTTCCGCCCCTTTCACGAGATGGATGGCAACTGGTTCTGGTGGGGCCGCCAAATCGACGGCGGGGCCGAAACCTACCAACGTGCCTACCAGCTCCTCGTCGAGTACATGTCCGCAAGAACTGAATACGTCCTCTTCTGTTGGTCGCCCGACGTAGCCACAACCGACTTCGAGCAATTCTATCCCGGCGACGCCTACGTCGACGTTTGCGGCCGTGACATCTACTCCGTCGGCAACTCCGGGCGTCCCCTCTCCAAACTCACCGAAATGATCGCCTTCGCCGAAGAGCATGGCAAAGTAGCCGTCTTCTCCGAAACCGGCTACACCGCAGGTGGAGCCTCCTTCGAAACCGGCGATCCAGACTGGTGGACCACCCGAATTCTCGACCCGATTAAGGCAGATCCAGAAGCCGGAAAAATAGCATGGGTCCTCACCTGGATCAACGCCACCTGGTCCGGCCCCTACATTCCCCACTCCAGCTCCCCGCAGGCCGCCAAAGACGATTTCCAAACATTCCACGACGAGCCCGCAACCCTCTTCCAAGAGGATGTCGCCGCTCTCAACGTATACGACTCCCCACCAACAGAGTAAGGTCGCGATGCGTCAACCCAAACCATCAATTTCCACATGATTCGCTATTCTCTCATCTTCGCCATCCTCTCCACTACCCTCCTCGCGGAGGAGCCCGCACCCGTCGACCCGACCGTTTCAGAGGAGACCCACAACCTCCTCCTCAACCTCCACCGCATCGGCTGGGAAACCGACAAGATCATGTTCGGCCAGGAGTTTCCGCTTAGCTACAGCAAAGATATGATCGGTATCAACGATCCCACTACATCCGACGTCAAAGACGTAGTCGGCGACCACCCTGGCGTACATGGCTCCGACTTTCACTTCCTTATCGACAAAGATCCGCACGAACGCGTCGCCCACAAACTCGCCGCCAAAGCCGCCTACGAAGCGGGCGCCATGGTTACCTTCGACTACCACTGGCTCGGCAAGTACGGCGGCACCCACAACTGGCATGAGGAAGACGCAAAAATCCTCCACCGCGTCGTCACCAACGATGACTCCCAAGGCGACGTCACCTGGTTCTACCAATCTCTCGATAATGTCCTGCACGTTATGAACGAAGACCTCCAATTCCCCATCGTCTTCCGCCCCTTCCACGAGATGAACGGAAACTGGTTCTGGTGGGGCAGCCGACTCGAAGGTGGCCCCGAAACCTACCGTCGAGCCTACCAGCTCCTCGTTGAATACATGTCCGAAAAATCTGAATACATCCTTTTCGCATGGTCTCCCGACAAATCCCTCGCCCTCGAATACTATCCCGGCGACGAATACGTAGACATCATCGGCGTAGACGGCTACGGAGCAGGCAACCCTGAAATCACTTGGTTTACTGTCGAACATATGGTCACCCTACTCGAGGAAGCCGTCGACTTCGCAGCCGCCCACGGAAAAGTCGCCGCCTTCACCGAAACCGGCTATCACACCTGGGGTGAGATCGCCTACCATACCGACCAGCCCGACTGGTGGACACGTAGCGTACTCGAGCCCATCCTCGCCAGCGAAAAAGCCAGCCGCATCGCATGGGTCCTGACTTGGATCAACTCCGACTGGTCCGGTCCCTACGCCCCGACCGCTGATTCTCCCGAAGCCTCGCAAGAGGCCTTCCGCGCTTTCCACGATCACGAATCCACACTCTTCGAAAAAGACGTCGCCGCCGAAAAGTTGTATTCGAAATAGCTTATGCGTTGATGTCCATCAACTGCTGGTAGTAGTCACTCACCATGGTGACGATCTTATAGCCAATGTATCCAAAAATCCCGACAAGGATTAGCTTTGGGTAAAGCATGCTGGCAAGAAACAGCTTATTCTTTGCATCCGTGAAATAGCGTTTGGCCGCCGCCTCCAAATTCTGCTCAAGACTACCCGTCTCCTCTCCACTTCGATAGAGTTGCAATAGTCCCGACGGCACTGCCTTTCCCATCTCAGCGATTCCCTCGCTCGCCTTGCGCCCATTCTTCACGGCAGCCAACACTCTGTCACCAAGCTCATAAAACTTCGGATGGTCCGCAGCGTGGACCGCTACTTCCCAAGAGCGGTCAACATCCATCCCCGCAGCGAAGCAGCTCGCCAACACTTCGCACAAAGTGCCCGCATCCCAATTTCTTCGATACCCGGAGAATACGGGCACGCTTCGCGCAATCGCTCTCTTCGAAGAGGGCCAGACTCGCGTGATCGAATAGAAAAACGCAGCAAGCAACCAAACAGGAACAACAACCATACCCGCAGAAACAAAAAACGACCATGTGTCGCCATTTACCAAATACGTGATCGAAAACACGAAAGCCGCGAAATGCAGCAAAAACGCCGGATAGGCCAAGGCCAATCTCACCCGTCGCTTTACTTTCGCTTGCTCACGCCTTCCCTCCGCGATGCGACGCATCATAGCTGGCAAACGGCCCGATACTTCCGCCGCTTTCAGCATCGACTGCTCTGCAAAAGACAGCGGCAACCCCGTTTCCTCAAACGCTTCGCCCCAGGACTTGCCGGCTCTAAATCCCGACTCCAGCCCTTCGCTCATGCCACTCGGAAGTGTCTTAGCGAGCGAAACCGCATTGCTAGCAGCCATGCCAGCGTCTAGACCGTCAGACACTTGCTCCAGCCACTCGGCCAAACGGATGTCAGACAGCTTCGCCATACCAAAACGCCTACTCAGGCTTCGCCAGCGTATCCGCCGCTCCACTTCAACTTGTGGCGAACCACATTGAAGTGAGAATAGTCAAGCTTCTGCGCTATCTGTAGCTGTTGACTGGATACGGACACTCCAAGCGAACTTCCTTCCAAAATGTTCAAGTTTCTTTGACCATCCAGAGCGACCAGAAGCCGTTGCCCCAATTTCGCGTTTTCCACTCTCAGTTTCACGTTACTCGGAAATATGATCGAACGATTGCTCAAGGTATGAGGACAAATCGGCGTCAGTGAAATGGCTTCCGTGTCCGGATGCATCAAAGGGCCGCCAGCCGAAAGCGTGTATGCCGTCGAACCAGTAGGCGTACTGAAAATGAGACCGTCGCAAACGTAGGTTGTCACGAACTCGTCATCCGCGAAAACATTGATATGGATAATTTGGCTCGAATCAGCCGCCTTTATCACCACGTCATTCAACGCTCGATCAATGTGACCTTCCTGCGCGGTACACTCGAGCAAGGTGCGGCTCTGCACCTTAAACTCACCAGCTAGAATCGACGGAAACAAGCCCTCGACTTCCTCAGCAGTATAAGTCGTCAGAAATCCGAGCGTCCCTTGATTCACCCCTATCACCGGAACCTGACAGCGGGTAGCCTCTGCTGCTGCGCTCAGAAAAGTACCATCTCCACCAATCACGCAACACGCATCCGCATCGCTAAGACTGCCCTCCGGAACCGGAAATCCAGATACCGAACTGGTTTGGATCCCTAAACTGCCAGCGATCTTCTCCAGCTTTTCCACCAATTCGCGCGACCCCGATTTGGTGCCGTTGATTACAAACGCCAGATGCTTGATTGCCTTCATTGGATTACTCACTCAGATCAAATCGATAACTCGCTCGCATTCAAACGCTAAAAAGTCCCCCTAGTCGGCGCTGAGCTTTCTCAATCCCAACAAGAACTCCACGTTTCCGTCTCCACCTTTAATCGGCGACACCATCTCGCCGATATATTTCGCCCCAGCGAGTTCACTTAAAGCGAAGTTCTTCACATCATCCATCGCCTTGGCCCGCGCCTTTTCATCGCGAATCACTCCCTTGAATTTGTCCGCGATTGCCTTCCCCACTTCAAATTGCGGCTTCACCAACGCGACCAAAACTCCCCCTTCTTTCAAAAACGGCCAGACACAGGGCAATACTGTCTTGAGCGAGATGAAGGACAAATCCATCACCATGCGTTCATACGCCGCATGCGGAAGCATTTCAGCAGTGATGTAGCGAGCGTTCGTCTTCTCAAGATTCGTAACCCGCTCGTCATTTCGCAGCTTCATGTGTAGTTGCCCGTACCCTACATCCACGCAGGTAGCCCCCGACGCTCCATGCTGCAAGGCGCAGTCCGTAAACCCTCCCGTGCACGCCCCAACGTCAAGCACCTGGCAATCCCTAAACTCCAGGCCGAACGTCTCAATCCAGCCGAGCAGCTTCTCGCCGCCGCGACCAACGAATCGCTGACCTGCTTCTACTTCTATTTCAATGTCGTCTTCGTACTTCGTTCCCGCCTTATCCAGACGCTCGCTACCGCGACGCACCTTGCCCGTCATTATCAAAGCCTTCGCCTCGCTGCGAGAGCCGGCAAAGCCTCGCTCCAGCACGATCTCATCCAGTCTCTTCTTCTTAGCGGCCATCAAAATATGCCTTTGCCTGAATCACATCCTTCGCGATCTGGCTCTTTAACGCGTCAATTCCATTAAACTTCTGCTCCTGACGGAGAAAGCTATGCCAGATAACCTTTAACCGGTGACCGTAATCAAACGGACAGCTATCGAGCAAAAACGCCTCAAGTAAAGGCTTCTGTGTTACTTCCACCGTAGGCCGAATACCGAAGTTGGCTACCGCCCTGTATTGCTTAGTCAATGACACGTCAGAAACACTAACTGCGTAAACTCCATAAGCTGGCTTCAAATCCCCCTCAAAAGGGAGATTCAAGGTTGGAGCGTCGATCGTCCGGCCCATACGCTTGCCCTGAGTTACCGTCCCAATACTGTAATAGTCATAGCCGAGCAAAGCGTTCGCCTCTTCAATTTCACCCGTCGTAAGCAAACTACGAATACGCGTGCTGCTCACCCGTGAATCCTTAGACTCCAGACAGTCGATCGCATTCACTAGTATCCCGGTCTCCTCTCCCTGACGAGCAAGCTCTGTCATATCGCCCGCACGACCTCGGCCAAAGCGCCAATTTTCCCCGGCGTGCACAGAAGCGAGTTCTGGTAAAACAGACTTTAGGTGAGAAAGAAATAGCTCAGCCTCTATACCAGCAAATTCCCGCGTAAAAGGCTCCTCAACGATAAAATCGAGCCCGAGCTTACCGAGCTCCAATCGCTTCAGTTCAGGACTCAGTATCATACGAGCCGGATCATCCGGACGAAAGAGGCGACTCGGATGCGGCCAAAAGGTAAGCGCTCCGCAAACGCCGCCACTCGCTTTCGCTGCCGCCTTCGCTGACTCTACTACGAGTCTGTGTCCGCGATGCAGACCGTCGAACATCCCAATAGCCAAATGCACCGGACAATCGGCGCCAAAGTTCACCGACTCTAATCGCTCAAACTGGAGAGTCCCGGCCATATTCGTATCAGATTATCAAAGACGACTATCAGGCATCGCCTCGTGAGCTGGAATCAGCTTCTTCTCTATATCCGAGATTTCCATCTCCTTGAATGAGTCAAGTTCGATGGAGCGAGACGTGTCAAACTGGTCGGACGCATCCCGGCGAAGCGCCGTCAAATGAGCTCCGCATTCCAGCTTCTCGCCGAAGTCGCTTGCGAGTGTCCGCACATAAGTGCCCTTCGAACAATCGAGCGTGAAATCGATTTCCGGCAAGGCGAAGCGTGTGATCTCAAATTTGGATACACGAATAAAACGTGGTTCGCGCTCCACTTCCTGCCCCTTGCGAGCGAGCTTATAAAGGCGCTGCCCGTTGATTTTCACCGCCGAAAACATTGGCGGCGTTTGGTACTGATCCCCCACAAACGCGTTCAGGGCTTCCTGAGCCTGCTCCTGCGTTAATTCAGGGACAGGTTTCGTCGTGGTGATTTCGCCATCCGCATCCTGCGTATTGGTCGATTCACCGAGCTTGATCGTTCCGGAGTAAGTCTTGTCCAAACTGGTCAGAAACTGGGATAGCTTCGTCGCCTTGCCCACAAGAATTATCAGCAAGCCAGTTGCCATCGGATCAAGCGTACCCGCATGTCCAATACGTTTCATGCGCAGTTTCCGACGTACCTGGTCTACCACATCGTGCGATGTCATTCCACTTGGCTTGTCGATTAGCAATACGCCTTCAAGATCTCTTTTCTGTTCCATGTTCTAAAAAACCGGCTTTCCTGCTTAGCTTTCGCAGCTCGAAAGCAACTCGCCAATCGCAGCTATCACCTTGGGCTCAACGTCCTCAAGCGCCTCCTCGGTGCTAAACGCCGCCGCGCAAGCATGCCCTCCTCCTCCAAACTTCCGCGCGAGCTGGTCGACTCGGTAGCTGGCGCTCTCTGCTCGAAAACTCCCCTTCACCGTTGTTTCGCGCTGCTCGAGATATAGCCCAATCTTTGCTCCCCGAATAGCTCTGGTATAGTCAACAAAACCTTCCGTATGTTCGTACTCAGCGCCTGTATCCACAAAATCCTTATGGTACAGTTTTCCGATACCTAACCTTCCGTCAAACTCTGTTCGCAAAGTACCAAGAAAACGATGCAGCAGGTTCAGCCGAGGGAGCGGCTCGTTCTCGTAGAGAGCCTGAGCCGTGACAGTAGTCTTCGCCCCACATTCAAGAAGCCGAGCGCTTAGCTCAAACACGCGACTCGATGTTGCCGCGAATGAATAGCGCCCCGTATCGGTCATTATACCCGTCAATAGAGCCTGAGCAGTTATCGCATCCACTTCCCAGCCAAAGTCGAATGCAAGGCCCGCGAGTATTTCGCAGGTCGCCGCGCTTCCGGATTCAACGAGATTGAAATGAGCGAAATTCGTATTCGAAATATGGTGATCAATATTGCCCAGAAAATTGCAGCCTTCGATTAGCTTGCTCGACTTCGGTCCCACTCGAAATTGATCCGAACAGTCCACAAACAGCAAGGAGCTGCCATCGAGAGATTCGGAACTGAGCTTCTCTACCTTCGTATCTTCCAGCAGAAACGAAAGCGCTTCCGGCACGGGATCAGCGTTGAACGCTACCGCATCTACGCCTTCCGCCCTTAGCAGGCGAGCAAGGGCGACCTGAGACCCAATACAATCCCCATCCGGACGCGCATGCCCCAAAACGAGTACCCGATCATTCGCTATGCTGGCGAAGAGTTCGCTAAAGCGCTCGGCCAACTGCGGGTAGTAGCTCATGGGTTCTCGTCTCGATTTTCTGTATCCTCCGAAGTGGATACATCCCCTTCCGGGATATCGAGCTCGTCGATCAGCTCATTGACGCGAGTGGCCGCCTCGTTCTTCTCGTCGAAAGCGAAAGTCAGAGCCGGCAGGTACTTGAGTATGATTCGCTTGCCCAGCTCTCGACGGAACATCGACTTGTTCTTCTCGAAGAAACGCTGAGCATCGCGACGCTTGTATTCCTTCGTCTCGATGACCGAGTAGAAGATAAGCGCGTTCTGGTTGTCAGGCGAGACGTCAACACCCGTGATCGTGATCAAAACCGCAGCACTCTTGAATCGAGTGTGCAGAATATCACTAATCTCGCGTCTGACCAGCTCGCCTACTCTAATTTTTCGGTTGCTCATCTGTATCGCGTTTCTCGATACGGCGATTTCGCCTAGGTTAGCAAGAACTACACTCCTCCTTTATAGAGCAGCGCGTACCTCGTGAATTTCGTATATCTCGATGACGTCGCCCGGCTTGTAGTCATTGAACCGGTCAATCTGGATACCACATTCAGTACCAGCGCGAACTTCCTTCACGTCGTCCTTTACGCGGCGTAAAGTGAGGATCTTGCTGTCATGCTTAACCGCGTTGCGGCGCAGCACGCGAGCGTTAGCCCCCATGGACACGCGACCTTCGGTAACCAAACAACCAGCGACGAAGCCCTTGGCGATCGGGAATACAGCGCGAACTTCGGCAGCGCCGATCTTGTTCTCGCGATACTCGGGATCGAGCATTTCAATCATGTCGTCACGAACGCGATCGATGAGCTCGTAGATGACCTGGAACGCGGAAATCTTTACCGCAGCATGCTTTGCAGCCGCGACGACGCCGTTGTCCATTCGTACATTGAATCCAATGATCTCAGCCTCGCCAGCGTCAGCCTTGGCAACATCGCTCTTGTTGATGACGCCTACTCCCTTGCCGATCACCTCAAGCGCGACTTTCTCGCTCGTGATGCCGCTAAGGGCCTGGCAAATCGCTTCCAATGAGCCGAAAGTATCCGCTTTCACGATGAGGCGTAGCGTCTTCTTCTGGACCTTGGCGATCGCTGCAAAGAGCTTTTCCTGACCGGTCATGCCGCTGGTCGCCTCCTCTTCCATGGCGGCGATCTCGGCTTTGATCTCAATCTCGTTTTCAGCGGCCTTGGACTTGGCAACCTTCTCGTTCTTAACCGTCTCGTACGTCGCTCCGCAATCCGGAGTGTTGGACCAACCAATTACGCGAACTGGCGTCGATGGAGGCGCGACCTTCACTTGCTTGCCATCTTCATTGAGCATGGCCTTGACCTTCGTCGAGCAAGCTCCGCAAACCAGAGCGTCACCCACTTTAAGCGTACCCGCCTGCACAATAATTGTAGCAGTCGGACCGCGGCCGACTTCAACAGAAGCTTCGATGACGATGCCAGTAGATTGTTTCTTCGGATTAGCTCGAAGCTCCAAAACTTCCGCCTGAAGGAGCACCATGTCGAGCAGATCAGAAACGCCCGTGCCATTGATGGCAGAAACTTCCACACAAATGGTTTGGCCGCCCCAGTCCTCCGAGGCGATGCCGCGTTCCTGCATCTGCTGCTTCACGCGTTCCACATTCGCTCCCTTAGTATCGATCTTGTTGATCGCTACAATTGGCTGAACGCCGGACTTTTGAATGAACTTGAGCGCCTCATCCGTCTGCGGCTTGAAGCCGTCATCCGCCGCGACAACGAGAATCGCGATATCCGTGACGTCCGCTCCACGAGCACGCATCGCGTTAAACGCTTCGTGACCTGGAGTATCGAGAAAAGTAACCTTGTGATCGTTGTGCTCGATCTGATACGCGCCGATGTGCTGCGTGATGCCGCCAGCTTCGCCCTTGGTGACGTTCGCCTTGCGGATGTAGTCGAGCAAAGAGGTTTTGCCGTGATCGACGTGCCCCATGATGCAGACCACTGGAGGTCTGTGCTCCATGAGCGCCTCCTCGTCCACCACTGTCTCGACTTTCTTCTTCTTGGCTTTGCCTTCGCCACGATGACGAATTTCGAGCAAAAAGCCGTGCTTCGCCGCGAGCGTACTGGCAACTTCCTCTTCGAGACTCTGATTAATCGAAGCGAAAATCCCCATCTCCATAAGCTCGGAGATGAGCTTGAATGGCTTGACGCCGAGTTCACCGGCGAAGTCACGAACCACGATAGGCGGCTTTAAAGTAATCTGCTTGATTTCATCCGAATCGGCGTCGCTAGCTGGCTTCGCAGCAGACGGCGGAGCCATGTTAGCTGGACTCGCGTTGCCCGGTGCAGCAGGTGCTGGCGGCTTGGGAGCCGACATGCTTGGCGGCGCGGGGGGAGCTGCCGGAGGCGGAGTCGCCCGAGTCGCAGGTGGCGCCGCAGGCGGAGGTGTCGCAGGCGAAGGCGTAGCAGAGGGAGCAGCGCGAACGCCGGGATTCACCTGAGGGGGAGAAGCTGGCTTAGGCGAAACCGCAGGAGGCGCAGCCTTCACCGGCGGTGGAGCTACACGAGCGGGACCCGATGGCGGAGCCATTGGAGGCGGAGCAGCTGGCGGAGGCGGTCCGACACGGACGGGAGCGGCTGGAGCGACCGGCTTAGGGGCCGGCGGTGGAGCAGCTGCCTCAGTAGCTGCCTTTTTCGCTTCTTCCTTCTCTTTTGCGATCTGGTCGACGCTTCTCACGAAAGAAGCTACGTTCGGAGCGACTGGAGGCGCAGGAGCAGCTTTTTCGGGCTCGGACGCCTTTTCCTTTTCGTCGGTTTCGGAAGCTTTGTTTGCGAACTCCTCTTTGAGGGATTCGGCGGATATGTTGTCGACCGTGCTGGACGCGCTTTTCACCGAAAAGCCACGCTCACGAAGAAGCTCGAGGAGCTCTCCGTTATCCATGCCGATTTCTTTAGACAACTGGTAAATTCTAACGCTCATTCAGGAAAGTTGGTGTCGCTTTTTGCTATGTGGAAGTAAGAGAAAATTGAGGGATAAGTCTATGCCCTTTAAGATGAGATGTTCTGCGACTGAATAAACGTCGTCACCTTAGCTATGATGTCTGCCGCCTCTTCAGCGGAGAAACCCATTTCGACCAGATCGTCTTCTTCTACGTCGAGGAAGAGTTCCGGGCTTATCAAACCGTTGTTCACCAGACGCTCGGCAGTAGCCGAATCAATACCTTCGATCTGGTTGAGACCCTGGGCAGCTTCAGCTTGTTTCGTCTCCATGCTGACCACCTTGACCTCTTCCTTCATGATATCGATCTTCCAGCCAACAAGCTTGGAAGTGAGGCGGGCGTTTTGACCCTTGCGACCGATCGCGATCGCCAGATCGTCTTCCGACACTTCGATCGAAATGCGGCGACTGCGTTCGTCCATGATCACATTGCGAGGGATCGCTGGCTTGAGAGCCTCGAGCGCCATCTCCTTGGGATCTTCGAAATAGCGAATAATGTCTATCTTCTCGCCGCCAAGTTCGCGAACAATGCTTTTGACGCGAGCCCCTCGAGCTCCGACGCACGCGCCAACTGGATCGACCTTTGGATCGCTGGAAGTGACCGCAATCTTAGTACGGTAGCCCGGCTCACGCGAGAAAGCTTCGATTTTCACCGTGCCATCCGCTATTTCAGTCACCTCTAGATCGAAGAGACGAAGCACGAACTTGGGATTGGATCGAGTGAGAATAAGCTCTGGACCGCGATTGGTCGCTTCGATCTTCAGAAGCAGACAGCGAATACGCTCGCCAGGCGAATAGTCTTCGCCGGGCACCTGGTCGCGCGATGGCATCATGGCCTCCGCCTTGCCCAGATCGACGATGAGATCGCCCCGCTCGCGACGACGCACAATGCCGCTAACGATGTCGCCGACCTGATCCTTAAAGTCATCGTAGATACGCTCCTTCTCGAACTGACGAAGCCGCTGCATAATCGCTTGGCGAGCAGTCTGAGCCGCGATTCTTCCGAGATAAGCCGGATCGATCTCCTTTTCGAAAACATCGCCAATATTCAGCTCGTCGTCGATCTGACGCGCCTTTTCGAGAGAAATTTCAGTTTTCGGATCGCTTACGGAATCGACTACATCGAGCAGCGCCCAGGCGTTCATCTTCCCGTGGCGGGGGTCGATCGTGATTTTGAGTTCCTGACCAGCGTTCACGCCCTTGGCTGCGGCGTTTTTGATAGCCGTAACAATAGCGGAGATCATGTCTTCCCGACCGATCCCCTTTTCCTTTTCCATGTACTCAAGGACTGAAAGAATTTCGCTGCTCATCTTAGAAGTTGGTGCGTATTTGAAAAAAAAAGCGGGTCAATGACCCACTTTCAAAAAATAATTGAAATTGTGAAGCGGGCACTAAATTTCCCGAGATTGATAAAGTCAAGCGTCTGCTTGGGAGCCTGCCAGCCCCGCGCGATCTGAACTGGATCCAATTCTAGCCCCCAAAATCCCCTGAAGCCAACCGTTGCTCATGGGCACTGTTCGCGGCTCTAATACCTGCAAGATCCGCAAAGCCTCGACGCAAGACTCTGGGCCGTTCCCCGCATTCCAGTGAAACCAAAGAGCGAAGGCATCCCGGCCGCTCTGAGCAGACAGCAGAGGCAGCAAGGCGTCGCAAACCAGAGTGTCCGCCTTCGCCCCGCCAATTCGCTTCGCCAAAACCTGAGCGAGAAGCTCCTTCCGCATCACCGCAATGCCAAGATCCTGCCGAATCGACGCCGTTCCCCAATCCGAATCCACCGGATCCAAGGTCAACCCATCCGAATCGCGAATGAAGCCGAGCAGACGCTCGGGCCAAAGCGGACTATGTTCCCCCACTTCCAAATACTGCTGCAAACGCAGTCTCGGATGATTCGCCGGACGACAGCCATTGAAACGCCACCTATCCCCACCGGCCTCCAACAACTCCTCAACAGTCACCCGACCCGCCGCGAAATCATCCAATCCATAACGCTCCGCGATCATCAACATCGGCACGCGATTCCGCGCAAATCCCATCACCTCCAAAGCGCCTTGGTGACAGGCCCCCTCCCAGCCGAGTCGCTCGATGCGTTGCCGAGCATAATGCACCTTCATTCGCCATCTCCGAAGAGCGAGCTCAACCAGCCGTTTCTTGCGGGCAGACAAATCCAAGCCCAAAAGCGTCTCCGTCTCCGGGCGCAGATCGACTCCGGTCGATTCCACAAGGGAATCCTCCCCAGCATACTCCTCCAGAGAATACCAGAGCAGCGGAAGCAGGGAAACACTCGGCAAATCCACTCCACTCGCCGTTCGAGCGTCACTCCCACTCGCCTTGTGATACAAAACATGAAGCACAACACTATTATAAGCGGGATCAAAATCATGGCCATGGGCCCGCCAATCAGATCGAGAAAAATGAACCTCCACATCCCCGCGAACCTCGACACCGTCGATCCGCAAAACTGCGTCCTTGAAATCCGGTCCTTCCAGACGATTCCAGGAACCCGGATGAACGACCTCCACCACCCGACCAGCGGAGTCTCGAAGCCGACTCTGGTCGAACACGCCCGCGAGCCAGATCTTCTGCAAGACGAGCTCGCTCACTTGGTACGGGCCATAAGGGCCGTAAAACTCCTCAACAGATTGCGGACGGGGGGACGGGGGCATAGAAAAGTGGGATTTGGAGAGTTGAGAAAGCCATTCTAAACGGAAAACGAATTTCCCCAAGCGTTTTTTGACACGCCCGTATCTTACCCCATCTCCTTAACCCGCTCAAATTGTCTTCAAAACACATTTCCTAACACGCTCCTCTCAAGCCAACAAGCGAAGCATGGCAGGCAGTCGGCAGACCGATCCCGCAAATCGACTCGCCGCAAAACGTTGACGCCGCCTTCGCTTTCATCGGAAATCAACGCCGATGTCCAAGCAGCAAGACCCAAAGTGGGAAGTCGTCGACGAGCTCCCCGGAGAAAAACAGCCGCAAGCTAAAGGCGGCTGGCTTCAGTCCCTATTCAAAAACAAGACCCTCTGGATCGGCCTTCTAGTCGGAGCCGCCGCTGTCATTGTTTTCCCAATACTTAGAGTCATGCTGCAAAACGCGCTTCGAGCCTGGTGGATCTGGCTCGGCCTCGCTCTCTACTGGGTTTGGCGACGCGCGCAACGCTCCGCAAAAAAGTAGCGCCGCGCCTAACGCTGCTCGCCCTCCCTATTCCAGCGCCTGATAGATCAAAGCCCTCAGCTTTCCATGATCATCCAAACCGTCCGCCGGAATGACCTGAGTGAAGTACACCACTACTAGCTCCTCTTCAGGGTCGACCCAGTAAGTCGAGTGGTACGCTCCGCCCCAGCCGTATTCGCCCACCGAAGACAAATGCCCGCGCTTGCCCAAATCGTACAACACCCGAAATCCCAACCCGAAACCCGTGCCAGGTTCCCAAGGAAACATCGACTCCGCCGCCAAATGATTCACCCGCATCAACGCGACCGACTTGCGCGAAAGCACCCGCTCCCCATCCAATTCGCCCTCGTTCAGGAGCATCTGCAAAAACCGGCCATAATCCCGAGCGGTTGATACACAACCCGCGCCGCCCGACAAACACCGTTGCGGCCCAGAAGCGTATCCACCTTGTCCTGACATACTGCTCTCCTCCGGAGCCCGATCAAGAGCCCCGCCCTCGTTTCGAGCATATACTGTCGCCAGGCGAGATACCTTTTCCTCAGGCACGAAAAAATGCGTATCCTCCATTGCGAGCGGCTCGAAAATCCGGTCCCTCAAAAAGACATCCAACGATTGTCCCGAAACCACCTCGATCAAAGCCCCCAAAATATCCGTCGAGTAGCCATAGACAAACTTCTCCCCGGGCTGGGCCTCAAAGGGCAAGTCCGCCATTCGACGCACCACCTCGCGAATCGGCTCGTCCCTATCCGCAAAATACCAGCCAACGATCCCCGCTTCTTCCCATTCCTTGCCCACGTGCCCCCAGCCATAGCCAACTCCCGCCGTATGCGTCAGCAGATCGCGAATCGTGATCTTTCGCTTCGCTGGCACCACCGTGTATCCACCATCCGGATTCACCTCGCCAACTGTCGTTTCATTAAACTCCGGCATATGCTTCCCCACCGCGTCGCCAATCAGTAGCTTGCCCTCCTCTTGCAGAATCATCACCCCCACGCTCACCAGAGCCTTCGTCTGCGAAGCGATGCGAAACAGCGTGTCCTCCGCCATCGGCACTCTCCCTTCAATATCCTGCCAGCCATAAACGCCCAACTGAGCCACCTCTCCCCTGCGCAACACCAGAGACACCGCCCCCGGCAGAGCTCCGCTGTCAACATATTCCTCAAACACCGCATCCAGCCGAGCAATACGCTCCCCAGAGACTCCAACAGACTCCGGAGCCACCGGCTCGAGCGACTTCGCCAAGCCACCCGAGACAAAGCCGAAAGACGCAATTAAAAGAAAAACGAAAACTGTTTTTTGCAGTGGGGTCCTCATAGAATTTAACAAACCAAACAACATCGCGTTCAAATCTCAATCCTAGTGCGATCTATTTTGCTCACTTTCTATCCCGTAGCAACAGCCCCCCATATCCGGCATCAACAAAAATCCGCCCACCTTTTCCCCTTTCACCGAAATCGGCAGCATGTACCCAGCTATCTCTACAGTCTTGCCGTCCAAGAGGCAAGGCTCCAAGTACTCCTCGTCCTTGCGCACGACGACCTTCTCTTCCCCGTCCGACATTTCCGGATCGTACTCCTTCGCCGCCAACAATTCAAAGCCAAGCCGCCGATAGTCCTTTCCATCCGCCACGGGCGCATCAACAAGCAACAAACCCGCCACAGCCAATAAAACGTATCCTTTTTCTGGACACAGCAAGACTTCCCCTCGCTTTCGCCTCTAGCAACATTAAAAACGAGCCCAGACCTACGAGCATACAATAGATAAACTTCCGACGCTCAATGACTATGGCCGAGGGTCACCGTCGCTATGCCCAACAGGCAAAACAGCGCTCCAATGATTCTCTGGTCCAAGGACTCCAGCCAAGCCCAACCCGCCTTCCGTACGCCCCTCGCAGTGAACCAGGTAAACGCCATCATGGCTCCCAAAGTGGCTACAGCGAGCACCGCGCTAAGAAAGGCTATCCCGAGCAAACCATACGGTGAAGCCGAAAGGTAGACCGGCAACATCACTTCGCAAGGCGTCAGGGTCAGGACAAGAAACAGGCTCCAAAGCGCGATATGGTCACTCCCCTTGCCGCGCCCATCGCGAAAACCGCGAGTCCGCGAAGCGCATCGATGCGATTTCCCTCGCCGAATCAGCCAAACGCCCAATCCGATCAAAAGCCCTGCTACCACCCAATGAAAAGTGTGCTCGAAGCGTTCGCTCAACTCGAAGCCGAACCATGCCAAGCCGACGCCAAGCGCTGTTGTCACGAGCACGTGCCCGCCGCCCGCCAAGGCGACTGCCCCAACCGTTTTGCCCGGCGTCCAGCCTCTCGCCTGACCGATCGCCACGAAGGGCAACCAGTGCGTCGGGATCGCCGCATGCAAAAAGGCAGCTACAAAGCCCGTCGCCCCTAAAGTAAGTAAAAAAGCCCAATTCATCTCCGTATTCAAATTTTTAATATTTCCTATTTCAGCTCGCACGAGCGAACCACGAGCGAATGAGAAGTGACTGAGCAAACAGCGTGGGTCGCTCAAAACCTGCCTCGACCAACAGGCTTTCCATGGCTTCCTCCGGGAGCATCGATACGCTTCGCTCGTAAGCGTCCAACATACCCTGAACTTGCTCGAAAGTTGCTCCCGCGTGCTGAATCATTCTCAGCCAAACCGGCATCAGAGCCACTTGCTGACCTCGCGGCGCTTCGCTCAAGTCGCCAGTTGCCAGCAACCCACCCAGACGCAACCGCTTGCGAATTTCCCGAAAATAAAGCAGCCGCTCCCCACTCTCCACAAGAAAGTGCGACACGAGAATGGAAGTCGCCGCGTCGAACTGACACTCCGTATCCGGAATTTCTGACACAAACCCAGCATGAAAAGCGCAACGATCTGAGAAACCGCTTTCCTCAACTTTTCGTTGGCACACCTCAAGCATCGACTGAGAAGGATCCACCGCCAGAAAGCGCCACTTCGGATAGCGTTTCGCCAAGGCCAGTAGCTCCGCTCCAGTGCCTGCCCCCACGCAAAGGATCCGAGCATGCTCTGGCAATTCCGACAGGACCAGCGCGAGCTGCAAGTGCAGGCTTTCGTTGAACGGGGCGAGCGTCTTCCAACGCGAATCGTAGGAATCGGCCTGCTGCTTGTCGAAAGAATTGCTTGTCTGATTATTCCTCATACTTATTCGCGAAACGTATCAACATACGGTTCCACAAACCGGCGGACGCTTTTTTCAAGTGACTAGAAACGCGTCCGCACTCCCAGCTTCACGCTTCTACCCGGCATAGGAGCCAAATCCTTGAGGTAAGAGGTGTGAGGACGGGCTTCATCGTCCCCGAGATTACTGCCAATCGCAAATAGATCGATTGTCATCGTGTCCGTAGTTTGGATACGATACTGAAGATCCGCTCCCCAGAGAAAGTAGCTGTCGGTGGGCAGTTCGTTGGGGGCCAGATGCGAGGCCGCCTCGGTATATCGACCTTCGAATCCCATTAGCCAAGGTCCAATGGTGTACTCGTAGCGTCCACCGATCCGGCGAGTTGGAATACGTGGCATGTTCGTATCAAAACGCTCATTCGTCGCTCGCGTCTGGTCGACTAGCAGATCGACGTGCATGGCACGATCCACTCCGTCGATAATGTGGTAGCGCAAATCGATTTCGAATCCGTAGAATTGGGCATCAGCGGGCGTCGCCTTGAACACATTCAGGTCGTCCGTATCCAATTCTCCATACAATTCTCCAACACTCTCATGGTCCAAGAATCGCATGTAGATATAGTCGCTAAAGTCCGAGTAGAATACCGTAAACTCTCCGGTCAGCCTTCCAGCCGTCAGACGGTAGGACAGATCTAGGTTGACCGAGCTTTCCACCCCAAGGCTAGAGTCCCCAATCTCGAAACTCTGCGTCCCAATGTGCGGTCCAAATGCGAACAGCTCACTCGCGTTCGGAGCTCGCTCAGCATACGTCAGGTTAGACGCGAACACCGCTCCTTCTCCCATTTTTCGCACTAGGCCAGCAGAGGCATTTCCCGTAGTGAAGCTCTTACCGGAGATGGAGGAACCGACCGGGTCGACATCCACATTCTCGATACGTCCACCGAACTCCCAAGCTCCCCAGTCGCGATTCAAGCGCTCGACCGCAAACAAGCCATATTGCGATGTGTCATTACTCGGAATGAAGGCCTCCTCTCCCACGGCTGAAAACGACTCGTCCTTCACCTTTAAACCGAATGCTCCGTTGAAGTCGCGGATCGGACTATGAACCGCCGTCAAGCGAAGCTCGTAGCCGTCACGATCAAAAACCGTGCCCACCACGTCGCCTTCAATTTCGGCATGACGGTAGTCGCCGTAGCTGAAATCCAGCTCCACGCTTTCAAAAAGATCAATCGGACTGATAAGCTCACCGCGCAGGGCGAAACGCGTTTGGTCGAGGTCGACAGCAACCCCCTCTTCGCCATGGTCCTCATCATCATGCTCATCTTCCTCGTGATGCTCGTCATCATGTTCTTCGTGCTCATGAGCGTGAGAGTGCCCAGGAACACCGTAATCTGTCTCATACTTTGAATACGAAAAACCGAGCGAGCCTGCATCGCCGAACCAGGTCATTCCTAAATACCCGGAACGCGTGTCCACAAAACTGTTCTCGAGCACGCCCAAGGCAGCATCCTCCTCTTCATGCTCCTCGTGATCTTCATCGTGTTCCTCTTCTTCATCTTCGTGCTCATGCTCCTTGGCCTCCATCTGGTAGATAGACTCCGCGAAGCCGGGGATTTCAATGTCCCCGGAGCTGCGCTCTAGATAGCCGAAGCTCCATGCGAAGTCTCCCCGCCCGCCTTGCAAAGCGATGCCTCCAACTTTCTCATCGGCTACCGACCCATAGCTCGCCTCGAACTCGCCGCTAAAAGAACGAAGCGCCCTTTCTCGCGGCATTTCTTTGCTGATGACGTTTACCACGCCGCCGATCGCCGCGTTTCCATAGAGCAGCGAAGCAGGCCCGCGCACCACTTCGATATCGTCAGCGAACAACGGTTCGATGCTCACCGCATGGTCAGGACTTGTCTGCGAAACGTCATGGCTATCCGTACCCTGATTTAGGATACGAACCCGATCTCCATCGAATCCACGTATCACCGGTCGGCCCGCTCCAGGACCGAAATAGGTCGAGTGCACACCCGGCTCGCCATCGAGCGTCGCGCCCAAATTCGACACCGCCCTACGATCTAATTCGCCCCCCGCAAGCTCGCTTGCCGGCACCACTAGCTCATCGACATCCGTAACGAAAGGACTCGCCGTCACCACATGCGGCTTCAGCTCCACCGTATTCATAACGTCGCCCGCACCATCCTGAGCGAATAGTCTGACGCCGACGGATAGACCCAAAAACAAAGCAGGAGATAGCCTCTTGAACTTAAACATACACACCATATCGCAATTGCCTTGCAATAGAGCAACCACTTTTTGCAACAACCTTGCGTTATTGTCCCACAGCCCTTCGCACAGGGGTCCTGAGTAGATTAATCTTACAATCGCAAACCTCCTCAAAACGGGATACGCGAGAGTCCGGCAACGCCACCACCGAACCCAAACAAACTCGTCACCCGAAGCAACAGTGTCGAAAAGCAAGCTTCCCTCCTGAATCGAGGAACCATCAACGTCGCACAAGCAAATCGCCGTAAGCACTCAAAGCACGGCAAAAAATGAGAACCGGCTCTCTCTAATATCCAGCTCCTGCAAACCTATGCTTGAACGCGTCCCATCTCCCGCCGCTTCGCTCCTAACGTCGAACCCGCGAGTTCTCATCCCTAGATCGAAATGGCGGAGAAGGAGGGATTCGAACCCCCGGACGAGTTACCCCGTCAACTGATTTCGAGTCAGTCCCATTCGACCACTCTGGCACTTCTCCGACATAGAAAGATCGGCATCAAAGTAGTCTCACCGCCATTTGCAAGGACTGACTGCAGTCCCTACAAAAAAGCGACTCCCAAATAAATGGGAGCCGCCTGAAATTCTAAATAACCTCACTCAAGCGAGTGCTATTCGCCGATCTGGTAACGAACGAATCGACGGATCTTCATGTTTTCACCGAGCTTGGAAATTTGCTCGGTCAATACGTCCTGAACCGACTTGTCACCGTCCTTCACGAATGGCTGGTCAAGCAAGCAAACCGTGGAGTAGTACTTGTTGAGCTTACCTTCGATGATCTTTTGGACCGCTGCAGGCGGCTTGCCTTCAGCCTGGGAAGCAGCCACTTCGCGCTCCTTCTCGAGCAGGTCAGCCGGAACCTCCTCGCGGCTAACGCAAACAGGATTCAAAGCCGCAATGTGCAGACAGATGTCTTTCACGAATGCCTTGAAATCGTCGTTCTTAGCGACGAAGTCCGTCTCGCAATTTACCTCGATCAATACGCCTACTTTGCCACCGAGGTGGATGTAAGACTCGACCAATCCTTCGGATGTCGTGCGACCAGCCTTCTTGTCGGCGGAAGCGATGCCCTTCTTGCGAAGAATTGTCGCCGCTGCCTCGAGATCGCCGTTTGCTTCGACCAAAGCCTTCTTACAGTCCATGAGACCAGCGCCGGTCTGGCCACGGAGTTCGCCTACTTGTTTAGCGGATATTTGTGCGCTCATTTGCTTTATAGAAATATATTAAATGGAGAATGATTCTGTAGAAACGAAAAAGGCGTTGCCGAAACAACGCCCCATGGTGAGTCGTTCTTAGCCTTCTGACTTTTCTTCCTCAGCGGCAGGAGCAACTGGAGCTTCAGCAGCTGGTTTCGGAGCGGCGACCTTGACCGGAGCTTCGGCAGCAGGCTTTGGAGCGGCGACCTTAGCAGGCGCCTCGGCAGCAGGAGCCTCCTCGGCGACTGGTTCCGCTGGAGCAGCTTCAGCGGCCGGAGCGGCCTCCTCTGCAGCAGGCGCGGCAGCGGCAACCATTTCAGCAGCTGCGGCAGACGCCTCGCCCTTACCCTGGTTCATGCGAGCAGAGCGCTTCGCGCGTCCGGATTCGACCGCTTCCGCGATCGCTTCAAGAATGATGCGGATCGACTTAACAGCGTCGTCATTGCCTGGGATCGCGTAGTCCACTGTGGACGGATCAGAGTTCGTGTCCACGATAGCAGCTACCGGAACCTTCACGCGACGCGCTTCAGCGACTGCGATGTCTTCGTAGTTTACGTCCACTACAAACATAGCGGCTGGAAGCTTATCCATCTTTACGATGCCTTCAAAATTGCGATGCATGCGGGACATCTCGCGGCGAATCGCAGAGCCTTCCTTCTTGGGGAGCTTAGCGAGCGAACCGTCCGATTCCATAGCCATGTACTTCTTGTACTTGGTGATGGAGGAAGTGATTGTAGTCCAGTTAGTGAGCGTACCGCCCATCCAACGATTCACGCAGAAAGGCATGCCAGTGTTGGCAGCCGTTTCGCGGATAATTTCCTGAGCCTGACGCTTAGTGCCGACCAGCAGAACTTCGCCGCCCTTGGCAACAACGTCCTCAACGAAATCGTAGGCCTTCTTCAAGCCTTCGTAAGTCTTCGCAAGGTCAATTACGGAGATTCCTTGCCGGTGGTCGAAAACGAAGCCCTTAGACTTCGGATTCCAGCGTTTAACTTGGTGGCCAAAGTGTACGCCAGCGTCGAGTAGATCAGTCAGTTCGATATTCATATGCTATTTTTCACACCCCTAATAATCGGGGGCGCAGGCCGCTCGGAAGCTGCCTTACGATCATGGTTTTTGGTTGTTAGTTGAAGGTTCCCGAATGGGAAAAGCGAGAAAGGTAGCCCTCCCCCCCGCCTTGGCAAGGAGTAATTTCCCACAAAACCACGGAAACATTCTAAAAGCCATTGACAGATGAAAAAACTTCCGACTTTGTTCGCCTCTTCCGATTCACCAAAGCGGAAATTTACAGTTTAACTACTGCAATTGCAGGGTGGAGCAGTCTGGTAGCTCGTCAGGCTCATAACCTGAAGGTCGTTGGTTCAAATCCAACCCCTGCACCCATGAAGGCCGATCTCGAAAGAGGTCGGCCTTCTCCTTTTTCCCGTTAACTACCAGAAACTTACGCGAAAAAAGCGGGAGAAAAACGGAAAAGAAATTATAATACGGGAGAATGCTTTAAATAAGAGTAACTTTCTATTTTTGGAGCAAATCCCCCTAAAATCCCCCTAAAACGATCGTTTGAATCGGGCCCGAGTGGGTTCTTTTCAAGAATTCGATTAGCCACCATGAGCATCGATGAAGCTCCATTCCGCCAAGCGGAAATCTATTTCCAAGCTCACGCGCCGAGTCCCAAGGGACCCTTGATTTCGATAGAAATCGGCAGCTACGCGCTTTTCGAGTCGCAGGAGCCCCCTGAATTCGTCGGCCCTAAACCATTGATGCCCATTGCCAGCATTCTGAGCAGAAGCCGCTTCATGGTTGGGAAATTCTCTGCTGTAGTTGATGCCACCACCTCCTGAACTTCGATCAACATTCCCTGCGTGTCCTTCAACTTCGCTCGCAACTGAACATCTTCCTCCTTGAGACCAGAGTCCCACCAGCTTCGATACAAACGCAGTTTTTCTCCTCGGTTGCGGCGATCGTAGAACTTACGAATCATCGAGTCGTCCACGTGCCCTACGGCCAAACGAATCGCTTCGATCGGCTTCCCCTCCCTCAAGGCTTTAGTGATGAAGGTAGACCGGAAGGATCCAAATCCATATTGAGCAACGGCCCTCACGCCTTTTTTGCGCTTCTTGTTAATTTCAAAAGAGTGTTCTGTTCCTTGAAGCGATTTGGACACCTTCCTGAGGAAACGCCTGAAAGCGTCGCTCAATGACGTATCCAATTCTGAACTCAGGTAGCGGGTAGCTTGATCAGGCAGAACGTACTGCCCTTTCCTCTTTTGGGTCCTTAGGAATCCACCCAACCGAGGAGAGATGGGACATGCCGCATTCTCTTCGGAAGAATCTGCAGTCTTCCTGCATTCATGATCAATCATGCCGATTTCCAAGTCGATAGAGGTCCAAGCCAAAGTTGCGGCATCTCCTAATCGCAATCCAGTTTCCATTCCGACTATGACGACGGGTCCAATCCATTTATCCGCTTCTGCCGCAACACGGATCGCGTCCAATTGCTCTTCCGTGAAGTCCCAATGGTGTTCCGTTTCCGCAGCAACAGCTTTGTAGGCTGGAATCGGTATTTTCGATGTTCCAATACGGTCCTCCATTCTTCGAAAGACCGTCCTCATAGCGGATGCGTGCTTGCTAACGGTACTTGAAGCCAACCCTGACCCTAAAAGCCATTTCAAGTACTCCTTGCCGTGAGCATCACTCACATCGTCGCAGTAAACAAGTTTTGGATACATCTTTTTCATGGCGGAAATGAACGTATCGATATACCCCAAGTAATTTGCTACGTGACCTGCACCGATCCCGTCGGCCTTAGCTAAGGCCTTGAATTCGGCCTTCAGTTGCTGCAATCGAAGTGGTTTTAGTTCTTTCTCTTCCTTCCCTTTTTTGCGTCCCCGCCAAACGCGCACACGATTTTCGACTATTCGCCAAGCCTCGGCAAAATCCTCCGTACTTTCGAGCTCTCTCTCGAGATCCTTCAGCCTAGTTTTGGCTTCGGTTTTCGAAGCGGTAAACTCAGCTACCAACCCCTCCGGCACACAGCTCGGATCGCAGGGTATCTTAACGTAAAGACAAATTCGTTTCCTCCGCTTGTGGGTTACAAACGCCCCCCGCCAATAAGGCGTATTCTTGTAGTCTGGTTCGACAGGCATCGTTTTTTAGTTCCCAGCACTTTCCGAAAACAGCCTTAGTCTTCTGATTCCAAAAAACGGACGATGTCGCCCTCATGGTAGTGAAGTCTCTCGCCGATCATTTTTGTGCGAACAGGCCAATTTTTGACGTGATTCCCAAAGGTCGTTTCGGATCGCCCCGCTACTTTTGCGCCTTTCTTTCGAGTAACCCAAACGGTGCCCCCATCGCCTTGCACGCCCTCCAAGACTTTCTGTACGGATTTAATAACAATGTCGCTAGCCCCGCAGTCAGCCATGAGACTGAGCACCTTGTATTTGTCCCGAACGCTCAACTCCGCACCTTCTCTCTCAGAAACACTTGATTTCCCCAAACCACCTTCCTTTTCTTCGTTCATAAGGAGATCTTAGCGAAATCCGCGTAGAACGAACGGAAGCGAAAGAACTTTTATGAAAAAACTTTCCAGCACCAGATGCCCCCCCCCTAAAGCCGGGGAAGTTGAATTCAGCCAAGAGCCTTCATCCGCGCAACCCAAGACTCAGCAGCCGAAACCTCTGACATCTCCAGAATCGAGTTCTCGCTGGAGCCCTCACAAGAAGCTGCATTTAGACACAACGCGACTCGCCAAACTTGCTCCGCTCGTCTACGCAGCACTTCACCCATTATAGTGGAATCCGATTCCGCCTTCCCCCTATATAATTTCTCTAGCCCTCTCATATATCGCAACACTTCTTCAGATGGCTCTACTACAGTTGCAGGTGTCTCGAATCGGTAGGATTGAACAAGACCATATATAACGCCTATATAGGAATTCCTGATCCGTACAGCAGAACGCATATCTATTCTCGGAATATAATCACTGCTATATTGCCCTAACTCGGCATGAAGAAAACGAGGCAGCAAACCAGATCGCGTCTCTCTAGCTTTTGCAATAAATGCTCTATACGAATCGATCTGCGTGAGAAATACAGAGGTTAGGCTTGGTGACCGCAATCGTGCAGTTTTTCTAGTAACACGGCTCGCAAGTACTAGGTCACCAGAGAAGGCTTTCAGGAAGAAAGATTCGTCTCGAGAATCAGCGACAGACAAGCGTTTGAGCGAGTATCTCGCGTCAGCCGAGACCGTTGCGATCGACTCCCCAGATTTGCCCATTAGCTCTGCCAAAGCTTCGGGAGTCGCATCGTCAGCCAACAGACACGGTGGCTCCAGGTAGCGCTGACAGATTCTTCTTTTCCGTTCCACCGAGCGCAAGTACTTGAACGTTCCCAAATCCATGTCGCCAAAACGTCGAGCGTGGCTTCTGGTGGCGGAGATTCGCGCCTTTAACAACTCCTCGCCCGCTAGAGCTCGGGGCGACGCCTCCTCCTCCCACCAATCATGCAGTTCCGCCTCGAAATCGAGCACAGGTCCGAGCATGTCACGAAAGACTTCGCTTTTCCCGATTCCCGACGGCACCCCTAAAAGAAGGTAAAGGTTACCTCGTGTCGTGCGCGAGCCCCCCGACCTCACTTCCAGACCTTTGCCCAGGGCAGCTGAAATCGCTGCGATTGCGACAGCAGCTGGCAGCTCCAACGGAACCGATCGCTCGTTTGAGCAAAGAACGATCCGCTCCCTCAAGGCTAAAGGCCAAGAGGACAACCAGTCAGGTATTGTATCTACTTGTCCGCGTCCCATCGCTCCTCCACACACAAGTTCCCCCCCTTCAAAACCATTTCCACGCCGTTCCAGTCTCTAGGGTCGATAGAACCCAGGTGCTCCCTTTCCCTCGGATCGACTTCACGACGCAACCTCACCGCTTGGTTTTCGAGTACCAGCTCGAAGGCGGTCCTAACGAATCGAGCATTGCCGCGCGAAAGAACGCCCTCCCTTCGAAGGGTGTCCCACGTCTTTTCAGCTCTAAACAATAGGCCAGGAGTGATCCCGAAATCCGACCGTTCGCACATCATCGAAAAGATCCGCTGGAGTTCCTCTATTGAATAGTCTTCGAAATCCACATAGCGGGAGAATCTCGACGACAAGCCAGGATTGCTGCCTACGAACTTCTCCATCTTCCCTCGGTAACCGGCGACGATGGCGACGAACTTGCCCCTATCGTCCTCCATCCTCTTGAGCAAGGTGGTAACCGCTTCCTTGCCGTACAGGTCATCCTTCTCCTCACTCAAAGAATAAGCTTCGTCCACGAAGAGAACGCCATCCAAAGCTTCGTCTACCACTTCATTAGTCTTCGTCGGCGTCTGTCCTAGGAATTCGGCGACAAGACCAGACTTGTCAACTTCCACAGTATGCCCCTTCTCTAGAATTCCCAATGACTTGAGAATCCTTCCAACAAGCCTGGCTACGGTAGTCTTCCCTGTTCCCGGATTGCCCGAAAAGACCATATGGCAGGAAGGAATCGGCGTTTCCATCCGCAGTCGCTTTCGTTCGATCGAAATCCTGACCAAGTCCACAAGACGCAAGAGGGAATTCTTCACCTCACGCTGCCCGACCAGCCCGTTTAGCTCCTCCAGAACGTCTGCAAGAGCCTCCTCGTCCACAGTCCATTTCCTCCTTTTGCGGGGTGGTCGCTTCCCGAACTTCCGAGAAGCCCGAGCTATCGTGGACGAGCTCCAAATCTCCGAAGTTGGAGCTTGGATGTTTCGTCCGCCAGGGGCGTTACCGTCGCCTTTAGCTTCCTCGAACAAGGCGTCGATCGGCTCAAGCAGCTTTCTTTTGAACGAGTCACTCAGCGGCATGACAACCTCCCATTTGTTCGTTCTCAATCCAGCATTCGACAAGTCTCTTTATTTCTGGATCAACCTTGGAGTTTCCGTATCCAAAAATCTGATTCAGTAACCAGTTACCATCGTCTTGCTTAACAAGCTGGACTGTCGACCGAATTGGAGACCCCATGCGATAAAAATACACGTCGAGGTAGCTGCTTACATTCGGAGCGAAGGTTACGGCGCAGTTTCCCATTTCACATGTTTCCCTCTCAAGTTCCTCGATATCTTCGATCGCTTCTATCGAAAGGCCGTCCGGCAAATGATCGACCGCGAGAGGAGGACCAGGGAATTTTTTCTCACCCAGGCTAACCTCAAATGGATCTTCACCAAAAGCGGCACTCAGTCGGGATCGAATCCTGAGAGCCTGCTTCCAGCTCCTTATCATTCCGCCATAGGGCCACGCTCCCACCAAACCTCGATCAAGCCATTCACGAATATCCGATACAACCGAATACAGGTTCTCCCCCCTGTAAGGCTCACGAGCAGCGAGCTCGAGTAAATGATAGTCGAGAAACCCCCACGAAGCCAGCACCTGTACGTTTCGGTTAAAGTCCGAAAGATAGCTTAGAATTCTACGTTTCCTTCGATCTCCCAATAACGATCTGATCTCGCAGATGCTCGCGAGATCGCAGTCGAGGACGTGCACTCGAGAAAGGATGCGGAATTCGGATCTCGTTCCTTCAAACCCAAGTCTCTTCAGAACCTCCTTCTTAGGTGCGACATAGAACCATCCCCAGAATTTTGAAACGGTTTCGTGATCAGGGCGTTCTCCCTCGTATTCATCGCAAAACAGCCAGAATGCGGAAACCAACGCGACGATCGCAGGACACTGCCGAGCCAGATCCACAAAACGCTCCGGCAAAAGATACGCCATATCGAGCAGTTCGACATGCCCTTGAGGGAACCGCACCACCTCGTCAACTACAGCAGGAGGAAAAGAGCACTGCCACGCTAGCATCGACTCATCCATCGACAGCAGCGCTGTTGGTATTTTTCGGCAAAACTCAAGCCCATAAGCATCCCGTGCCAGCGTTGCACTAACCTGTCCCCAAGAGCCATAAAGCTCGCCTTCGTATTCCTGTATTCGTTTTTTAATTTCACACATATCCTTATACCTCCCAGATTTCCTTAATTTCTTGAAAAGGAGCGAGCAACCGAGCCCCTTCATACACTTTCTCGCAGACAGTAATCATAGCTTCGCCAGTCGCCAGGCTACCTAATGTTCCAGGCGGAGCATGGCTACCACCGATGCGGCGAACGACGCTTGTTCGGCTTAAGACATCCCCATCGGGGCTTCGCCTACACATTGACTCCATTTGTTCTATCTGCGGATCCAAGAACGTTCTGTAAGCAAGAACGTCGCTTGCGATGTCGCGGCCACGCATGAAGATTAGCGACCCGAAGTTAGCTACTGCCGATTCCCTTTCCTTTCCTCCGACCAGCAAGTCAATTGCAGCAAGGGACTGACAAGACGCGATGATAAAACCCTTTTTAGAACGAATGACCGGCAATGCCGCTGATTCGCTGCTTGCTGATTCCAATCCGCCTGAAACGGTAAGTCCCCAATCATCGGATACAAGTCCCCAATTACAGCTTGGATCCTCCCTCTTCATAAGCGCCCGAAAAAATGTCGCTTTAAGAAAATTCCCGAGTAACCTCGCGAGTCCCTTCTCTCCGAAGCCGTCGACTTGTACAAAAATCACATTCCCGCCATCAAGCGTTTCCGAAATATCGACAGACTCCTCAGCATCGAAGTAGTTCCTAGTCAATTTTGAACGTAGGGGCGTCGTGACTGTTGCAGCCATGCTTTGGTGATTCGAGCGCGTCCGCGCGTCAAGATTATCCCACATCTGGTGTCCCTTCCGCACGTTGTTCAATAGTGCTTTAGAGCCACCCGAACCTGTATCAACCATCTGCTCGAGAGACTCGATCCTAGCTTGAACAATAGGACAGCTTCGGGAGTAGGACAGTAGATAGGATTCAATCCATTCCACTGCTTCATCGTATTCAAAAGTTGGACTTGTCAGTTGAAGAACACACAAGGCATTCTCAAAAACCCTCCTAAAAACCACGTCCCAATAACGGTTTCTCACATCCACAGGCAGATCGCAGCAAAGCACCTCAGCAACCTGAGACACCCCATCAACTCCGAGTGCCCTCATTGGTGCAAAAACATCAAAGCCGCGTGTACAGTCGCCGTTGATCTCGAGCAGTTTTCGACCATGCCGGTTTACTGACTCTTGTATGGATTTTCGAAATACGGCATCGCCCTTCCCGTCAAATACGACAAGTCCGTTTATTCCCCGGCATAAGTCATCAAAAGCAGGCAGTATCACTCGCGAGGTTTTCCCCGATCCAGTAGCACCAAGCACCAGCATATGATTGAGTAGCTCCTCATTTGAAATTTCGATCTGCGTACCTGCAGGATCATGGCACTTGAGAGCTATCGCCGTATCACTGGGGCCAATCATAGCGAACACTCCTTTCCAAAGAGACGACGGAGAATAGCCGTCGTGCGGCGTTCGATGTAGTTATCGCCGAGATCTACTTTGTCGCACAACTGATTCATCCATGGGAACAATTCTAACAAAACATTGGACATCTCCTTGATATCGAAATGAGCGGACACTTCAGAACGTCCGTCGACGGTAACCGAATCAAGTGACTCCATTAGACAAAGCAGTGGGACCCCAAACGAATCGGCATCTACCTTGCCAGCGTATAGCCAATACGGCCACCAGCGTATCTGTTCCTTGAAATACGCTCGGACCTCGGGGATCAGGTACAGTTCTCTTACATCGATGTCGTATCCGCGTACGGACAGGACCAGAGAATCGCACAACCCCAAGATCTCATCGGATGTAAAGTTCGTCAAAGATCCAAATCGACTAACGAACGGATTGATATCGCAGTCTTCGATCTCCCTCTGCGAAATTTCGTGTATAATGATTGTCTTCATATCTAGGAAAAGAATTTTGTTATTAGTTTTTTTAGTTTTCCGTAGCGGTGTTTTCGGAAGGGCTTGCGGCTTTTCCTGCGGTACGGTTTGCGCACTCCTTGCTCACCCAATTCAGTGCAAAGCCGCGCCTTATCCCCCCGTGCATGCTGATCTTCGTGAAAACGTTGGCAGACGAAGACAATAGGCCCTCCGCCGTTCCTCTCTCCACGTCTCAGTCCTATTATTTCGGATACAACACGGTTCCAATTACGGTTCACAAGCCAAGCGAGCGGCTTATACTTTGAATTTTCGTTGACATGATGCCCGTCGAGGAATTCGCCCGGAATGTCACATCGCCCGCAAGCGTGGCAGCCAAAAGTCTCCTTTAGGCGGTTAAGACGAGGAATGTTGCGTGCACGATTCCTCTCGATTTGCCGAGTCTGCTGAGCAGACCGATTGTTTTTGTAACGACTTGTTTTTCGCATGGATATTTTTCTGTTTTGGAGCAGCCAAATCGCTGCTCTTTTTTGTTCCCAAAACCAACTAAGCCTCGGTTATTTTTTAGTTCCCGAGCAGAGATCCCGCTCGGTCCGCTTTTTGTTTCCATGCTGAGAGCGAAGTCCCAACGACATTCTCCAATGCTCAAAGATTATCGCCTGTGCGGCTGTATCCAATTTACAATACTCATACATCAGCACCTCCAGGGCTTTATGGGCATCCTTGCCGGTTCGCCCCACACCTATCGCCAGTTCTCGATATCCCTTCATCGCACCACATCCCTCACGGATCGACATTCGCTTTCCCGCGATTTCCAGTTCTGGTAAAGTCTGGTACGGATCCAATATCGATCCATCAGAATTACGCATGAAATATTCGAAAAAGCGTGGGTCTCCACCAAGCCCATCGCTTGAATGCCAAGCTGATGGAAGTGCCTTCTTCAGCGAAGTCCGTCCACCCATAATCGGGTGACAGTAGTATTTCATCACCCAGTCGTGCTGGTCAACGATACGCCCTGAACAAAGCAACTCATCGATCCACATGACATCCACATCCCGAACCCCTGATACCTCTACGAAACGCTTTCTTAAAGTATCCAGTACCTGGATCTCATAGTCCGTGTAGATCAGCAATGAACCGTCACTTCCTATAGCGTTTCGCAAAGTCGCAATAAATTCCCTCCGAGGATCTTCTGCCCCACTGTGCAAGAACTCGGCGTGCTCCAAAGTCCCGTCCTCATATAGCGAATGACACGACCACTGAAATGGAATTAACTCGAATGGTCTCAACCCTTGTATCCACGGCAAAGCCGATTGGCTCGTCTCAAAGTCCACAAAGCGAACCGGCCACTCTAGGCCACTCATCTCCGTTGCGAGTTGGGGATCAACCCATTCTTGGCCCGAACGAGCGCATTTCAACTGGAGTTTCTGACGGGCACGATGAGGACCTCCTAGTTCTGCCTCTGATATATCAAGGAGCGAAACATCTCCCTGCTCGATCTTCCGATCAGCCAGTAAACCTTCACCTTCTTTTAGTGAATAGAGTTGATGCAGGTCAAACAAGTGCGGGCTAGGAGCCGCCAGTTTTCCCCAGCATTGAGAAAAACCATCACCCGTTCTTCCCGTTCTGTATTCGCAATTACGACACGCATATCGAAGAAGAGGATCAGGACTATTTCGCCGGTCCCTCATTTTCTCCAGTGCTCGCATAGCGATTGCAACCTCGCCTTGGATGAGACTCACAGCTTCACCAGCTTCGAAGAAACGCAGGACCGAATCTCTGCGCCTCTGGTCGATCGTTGAACCATCCGGACACTTCAAAAACTCCTCAATCTTATCCGACGAGAGCGTCCTCTCCCGATTCCCAATTTCACGGTTAGACGATGGAAGAATGAGCCAAGACGATGTCGCCAGTTTTGGATACATCCTACGCAATACCCCGCAAGAATAGCCAAGCCCCAGAACTAGCTCCTTCCATTCCGAGCGCACATTCCCGTAGTAAGTCACCAGCATTTTATGCTCACGATGAGCATATTCGTTGCCCGCTTTCGCCGCCGCCTGCAGGATAAAAAACCTCCCTTCCTTTCGAATTAAATAGGATGGATTAGCTACAAATTCGCCGCTCAGCAAATGCGGCTCAAAAAGAACGAAATCTTCCTCCGATTCGAGAACCTCTTCAGTCTGTCGAATCCTCTCCTCCAAGCTCCCGTTCGTTTTCCGAACGTCCTCAAAAAGCTCCACCGAAGCTCTTCGCACAGATCTAGCCTCCTCTCCGAGAAATTCTAGAAACGGGTCTTGGCCCTTGTTCGCATTTCCTTCTCCCAGCCCGTACCAGCTTTTACGAGGGCAGTCCTTGAATCGGCGGAGATCTTCCTTGAAAATATACCTTTGCACATTTTTTGGTTCAGCAGTCTAAACCGACTGCTAGGAGGCTGCATGCACAATGGCCCCCTACGCCTAAAAGGCTTTGTTCGCTCAGTTGAAATCAACAAATTTCAGCCAGTAAAATCTACGCCCGCACACACTATTTGAACCTTGTTATCCCGAGTTGAGTGCCCTCTTTTATCAACGTACGATAACCTTCCGAGAAGGTAAAAATCCCCATTCATGGCATCGGTCATCGACTCAAAAAGCTCACGCGCGCAAACCAATGAAGTCCCGATTGAACTTCCAAGTCCACTGTGTCTCGCAGGATACCAGTTATGAACCCAATAACTCCACTCTGCATTTAGCACGCTTCCACCCATGTACTGAATGCGGTCTTCGTTGAAGATTGCGGAAACACCAGTTCCATCAGAAGCAACGTAAGTTGGCTGAAAATGCCCCCGCTGGGCAAAATCAATTTCCCAACGGCCTGCGAGAAACGGGGATACAGCATCTCCGACCACTCTCCATTCTGAGGTGCAGTCAATTCCCTCGTCGACCAACCTAAAGCACTCCTCCATTTCAAACTCACACCCGGCTTTTGAGTTAACCAGCAAAACTTCAAAATCCAAAGAAACACCTTGAGTGTCTCGTAGAACTGGTCCGTCTGACCGCAAAACGACCTCTTCATGCCCCTTTAATCCATTAAGCCAAGCGACAACGGTATCGTGATCTGGTAACGGATCTTCTTTTTGCATAAGATTCACCACTGGCCATCCGCAGGGTGCCCTCCGCGGTCTTAGTTGCCCCACCCCCGAACCCGAGGGCATTGCCTTCAGTGCCAAGAACTCAAAGTTTTCAGTCGAAATCATTCCTAACGACTTAGCGCAGGCTAGAGTTCTTAAATAGGCAGACACAACCATCCCTTCAGTATTGCTTGAGAAACTACACGAGATCCGATCCATCCGATAGAAGTGATCTCCGCAAAAATTGTACGCGTCCAAATAGCTACTCTTCGAACGTTTTTCCAACTCATCCCATTCAGCCGACATATGGGCAAGGAACAATCCCTCAGCATCAAGCCCCTCAATAACGTTATAATAATACGGCGGAATTCCATTTTTCGACTTTTCGAAGCCACTTGAAATTGATCGTTGCCCCCCCAGGTACTCTAAGAAGCCCCCATACTGGCTAGTATCGACAACGTCCTCTCCATAGATGCCCCCGAGGACATTCTCAGACACGAATGAAGGGTGCTTAATTCGATCCCTTAGCTCTGCTAGATCGATAACAGTCGAAGGTAAAACAAAGAGAAACTCTATTGTTTCGACTTCATTCCTAGATAAGGCGAGCCTTTCCAAAAACATCTCTCTGGCTCGACCATCTTGCTCCAGAAGCATTCCAATCTCAGCAGCGACTCTCAATCGTACCAAACGATCCGGCCAAAACAATAGACTCAATAAAATATTCAAAGCGATCTCTTCGTGCGAGAGAACCTCTTCCTTCCACATGGAATCTGAAAGTGGCAAATGTGCTATCTCCATCTCCAAAGAAGAAACCATCGATTCTGTTATTTCCGTCGCTAATTCCACTTCCGCACATTCAAGGAGAAAAAGCACGAATTTCTCCATAGGAACCGTACGCGTCCCCGATCGCCCTTGACGTATTCCCGGCTCCGTTGTCGCTAAATAAAACTCTTTCCAGCTATCTTTGTAGATTTTTGCGTACTTCAAGAGGGCTCTACTCGAGTCCTCTCGACCACCCCACGCTCCCCAGTAGTTATTCGCAAGCACATCCCGCACAGCCCATTTCAAAGACTCCGTCTTACCAAAGAGTTGTTTCGCAATATCGTATACTTCAGGCAATACTCTGTGAAACCTTCGAGGGAGCTCCCCTTGCGATTCGCACACCGAGTCCATTGATTGCAACAAAGCAGCCCCCTCCCCGGCTTCAGCCCAATACCTCACCCACTCGCCCAAATACGTATCCGCTGAGAAAATACTTTGAGCCTCAAGCTCTTGATCTAAATCAACAATCCGACCTGGAGGAAAGTCAGTATAAGCGATAGAGACTTCTTTTTCTTCAAACTCAGTTGAGGCTGGACCAGCACGTGGAGCAAGAGTCTCTAAACCCCACAATACCCCAACCTCTTGCTGAAGATCCGACAACCGAGAATCATCCGAAACCCTCTCATCCAATGCTTTTCTAGCTTCGAAGAAACTCAAACACCGAATGAGGGCAAATTCAGCCTCAGAATCCAAAGATAGGTTTCGAACACAAATCTCCAAAACATCATGAGCATACCTCCAGCTATGATCCTCCAAAGCGTAAGCAAATTCTTGAGCCAACTGTGACGGATGGTGATCCGCCAACAACCTAAGATACCACTTCGGAATATGCTGAATTTCACGCTCCGAGAACTCAAAAACATCCTTTGTAAACACCGACACTCGCTTCAACCAATCCCTGACTTCGCCCACGCCATACTTTGAACAAGTCTCAATGGCATCATATAGGTCATTCAGCCTGATATCCTTTCTGTGCCCATAACCTAGGGTATTTCGAGAAACCAGCAAAAGGGCTTCCTTCCCCTTTTCCAGATGTCCCAATTTACACGCGATCTCAACCAAATCCAAGCCTTCAAGAACTAAGTCTCCAGTGTTGTCACGACTCTTGGCAAGAAGATCAACAGCCTCGCCTAACAACCTAAAAGAAACTTCAATAGGACAATAAGATTCAATCAGCCGATTACTCAATGCACTGAACCAACGCTCAAAGCGCCACCATTGAGAATCGTTGATACCCTCCAACAACACGCTATCAAAATCAGTGGCTTTGCCCAATCCTTGCAACAGAGCGAGAAAGTCTGCGGACGAGCGATCCAATGCACCAATTAGTTTTCTACGCACTTCAACCGCATCAAAACCTATTGTTCCCATTTCCGGAAGGTTCGCTTGATCGCAAAACTCAAATAGTCGCAACACATCAAAATGACCGTCCTTTGCAACCGAAGCACCAGCATTGCTGCCCAACCATTCCATCAACTCCATCGCTACACCAGAGAATGTTTGAGCATCAACAACCTGAATCGCTGGGGCGGATTCGACCTTACCACCTTCGCTCAATCCCGCACAAATCCCATAAAAAAAGGCAGTAACCAACAACTCCTCCGAAAGATCTCGATGCTGCTCTGGCAGCTGGGGTTTGGCGTCAATCCCGCCTTGGGGCTCAACTCCCGATAGCATAAGTAAAGTTTTTCCAATCCAGCTTTCTCGTAGATGAGATAGATACTTTTCAGTTGTGAAATCAACTCCCTCAGCAGCACAAACTAAAGGTAATTTCTTACGGTAGTAAATCAGCCCCGAGTCAGGAATGACGTCTTCAGGAATGCTGAGTAAGAGCTGCTCTTTCCCTACTACAAACATACGCTCGACCAACTGCCTAAAAAATCGACCATCGTCATTTACACGGCAGTAAAATTCGATGACGCGGTCAAAGCCGTGGTTCTCACAATCCAGCAAGATTTCAAAAACAACCTGTATGAGTTTTTCAATCCTTTGACCTGTCTCAGCGTAATCGAGTCTGACATAAAATTTTAAACGACCTAAAGCTTCTTCATAGCACTGTTCAACAATCGCTTGATCAGTGTTCGAATAGAAGGAAGCGACAAGCCCTAGACTCTCATCATCTATAGAGGACAAGTGATCAGCCATCCACTCGACCCCCGCTGACACTCCATTGAGAGCGATCGCACAATGCAGAAAACGATCATACTCGTGCAATTGAAACTCAGGTCCATTTCTCAATCTTGTGCCAAGCAACCTCAAGCGTACTAATTCTGGATACATTCCGTTATCAGAAGCAAAATCCTCAGCCTTCGACACAATATGCCCAATATGTTCCCGCGGATACCCCTTGGCAAATGATCTTACCAACCACTCGAGGTCAACCCCTTCAACAAGATCACTGAATTCGCCTAAGTCAGCTGTAACGATCCACTCCCATCCCCACCTCCAAAACTCCGGTGCACCCTCCGCCAACCACGCACTAACATCCTTCAAAAGACAGGACCTCTCTTCCTTCAAGGTCGCCAAAGAATTTAAATACACCAACAAGCTTCCATGGAAGGGGTACACACCTCCTTTCCGTTGCTCAACTAAATGCACAATCTCCTCAAAAGCTTCTCTGAACCGAATTTGGTCACTAAAACAATAACTAAGACTCGAAACATCCGGCCAAGGGAAATCGACGACAGCTATTAAACTAAGTATTCGCTTCGCCGATACCGATAAACGTGTCCACAAAGCACCATAGTACTCGTTGATGTCATCACCTGAAAAAACAGGAATTCCCTCAACATCATAGGTCGTTATATGAGAAGCTTTGCCTCCCAGCATTTTAAGGCAGTACCTCAGGTGCAAAGGATAACCAGCAGAAACTCTCAACAATGATTCAGACAACTCTGCGACCTCATCCAAACGGTAGGCGTCGCCGATCGCAGCCAACCTAAGCTCTCTCTCAGCGAGCGCTTTAACCGAACGCAGATCCATATTGGGTATCTGCAACCAATTACTATCTTTGGGAATTTGGGATAGCAAAGAACTAGGCAAATGTGAGTCACCAATTGGCTGCGTTCCAAACAACAGGCAACACCTATCCATGAAGGGCAGGATTCGATTAACTAGATGCTCTAATTGGCCTATGTTACTCCTTTTCCGCGACACATGGTCCAAACCATCAACTATGATAGTTAACCTTCTGCCCTGCCTCGTCGCGATCTCAATAGCTCTACGAACCCAATGGTCTAGGTTTTCAACCTTGATCTCCTGTTCCCCAAACTCGTCCAAGAATTCCGATTGCAGCTGGCTCATTATCGAATGAGCTGCATTATTGAACGCGACTCTGTCTACAACATCGTGTGATCCGATCGAATAGTGGTGACGAACCACAAATCCTCTCTCCCCTTTGATATGATCAACCAGATACGAAAGATAGGTGCTCTTTCCTACACCCGGTTTGCCAAAAATCACCCAAGCACCGTCGATGCCGATTTTCTCGACTACATGCTCATGAAACTTTTCCGACGGAACAGCATATCCTTCAGGTACATCAAATGCCTGAGAGATCGGTTTTGAGATGCTAGACTCCAGCACTTCCTTCAAATCCTCCAACGCAATCGTTCCATTTGCGTTAGGGACTCCCTTCGTCGTTGCCCACTTTTCAACAGACTTCAGCAAACGCAACCACCCCACTTCGGTAGTATGGTCAGGAACCAACTCATTGTATAATTCATCGTGCAGAGCGTCGACCTCAGCTTGACTATGAAGAAACTCAAATGCCTCAAAGAACTCCATAGCATCTGCCTCACGATTAAAGGCACCGAGTAAGTTTGAACGAATTTCAGAAGGAATTTTATCGAACACGATCCGTCCTCCCTCAAGGCAAGCACCAAACTCAGAATCAGGTTTCCGGTTAGTCCTCAAACAGGCGTGCCCCAAAGCCCCTTCTTTCAACCATTCAAGGACGTCTCCACTCCATTTCTCCAGAAGCGAGGTACCCTTCTTCTTTTTCTTCGTTAACCACTCAAAAGACAACGACAAGTCATCGCGGCTGGAATCCTTCGTAAATTTGACCTGAGCAAACTCAAATTTTCCATCTGATCGTAGAGCAATTACATCATCAAGACTCCTTGCCTGGCCATCGATATCGACGCCCTCGATAGCCATCCATCGATACCGTCCTGGATCCCTCAGCCAATCGATCAATCGTTGAAGACAGACCAAATCTTGGTAGCGATATCCTACCCTAGTCAGTTGTGTATTCTTGATGGATCCAACTATGGACATGGGGTTAAACTAAGCGAACGAGCCACGGGTTCGCAAACACTTTGAAGATACGACCTTTGCTTGTTAACCCGTTGATGGAGCATAAAAGCTGCAAAAACGTCGAACCCTTGACCAACGTTTTCAACTGATTCTTAATCCGATTCGAGCACTAACACTGCATTGCCAGTAGAATTACGCTGTACCCGTATCACATTCTCTACTACCGCAACCGTATAGCCATCAATATACTCAACTCTAGTGTTCCTTTCCTGCAGTACCATTGGCATCAAAATATCCCCTTTTGAGATTTCCTTGCCAACAAAACTAATCCCGAGCCAAACCCCTAATGATAAAACAAGAGCGAGGATAGAGGATACGGTGCATACATATTTGAATACGCCGATTTTCAGAAGACGGAAGTTCTTCTCCGTTCGCCAAATCCGCTGGATGATACGTTCTGACAATCCAGCGAACCGGGCACTCGTCCTCTCAATTTGATAAGCGAGACGTTCTACTTTTTCCAACCCGTAGTGATTAACAGCATCGGCGACAGAGTCACCGATCTTCTTGTAGTCAATTGCACTAACAGCGCTTTCAACCTCAGAAACGATCTTCGACCTACCACGAACCAACTTCCGCGATGTGTCATCGATACCCAACAAAATCTTTGTCAACTCAGCAAGTTGATCGTCTCGTCGACATTGCAGTTTTTCCTGATACTCCTGCTCTGAATCGATTTTCGACCGTATTCCATTTAGGATTTCTGAGCGAATCACTAACTCAAGCAGCATGTCTTGTAACCCAAATTCACCATTTTGGAACGCCTCAGTAATTGTCTGACGCAATCGTTCTTCGTCGATCTTGCCGTGCACATCTCGTGACCGAGCGATTAGCTTTTCTATGCTCATTTTCATGCTCTATTTCGCCCCCCAAAAAACTAGCATAGTGGAAGCATATCAGTCTGGTCATCGTCTCTTTGCTTTCTAGCGCTGTCACCCTTAGCTTGATTAGCATCATTAGAAGCCTTACCTTGCTTCGTGATGCCTTTATCTGAGTTTACTGCCGCGACAGGTTTTGTCTTCTTTTTCTCACTACGCTTGATCTTCTTTTTTCCAGAATTGTTGCAGACACGGTGATAGGCCTTGAATGTGCTAAAGCTGCAATCAACCCCTTCCTCAGTCAGGAATTGATGTACTTCGCCTAACTTAAAGCCTCCCTTCAGCAACTCCTCGATTCGGGGCTTCAACCGTATGATCTGACCTTTTACCGTTTCCGCCGACTTTGGCGTTTCAGTTTCCAAACGCCTTTTGAGTGCTGCGTCTAATTGTTCGAATGTTGGTTTTTGTTTCTTCATGATAGAACAATCATAGTAACAAAAACCGCTCAACGAAATGTAGAGTAAGAATATTTTTTGCCTATCTGCGCATTTTTTCAATATCCAGAAATCAACGTTGCCCAATACGCCTTGCGTATCCTTTGCCTATCAAAGGGGAGACGTCTGTATTGAAAATCTGTTGTTACGCTCGAAGAGCGAAAAAATCAACAACTCCGTGTTTGGAGCGAAGCTCTAGATAGGCAGTGGCAGCCCATTTGACGGACTCGCCTCGTTTTCACTATTCTACTAGTATGGGAAAACGGAATAACGACAAGGGTGTGGTTGGATTGCGGATAGTCGATTGTCGCCATCAAAAAGGGATGGTTAACTACTATATCGAGCATTCCTATTACAGGACGAGCAACGATTCGAAACAAGTATACAAAGGAAAACTGGCGATGCGCCTCGGACTATCCAACAAAGAGGTAGACAAGCTTTCATTCGAAGCGCTAACGAAAAACCGTGACCCCTTAACTGGGGATCGCCTTACCTTTCACGACGACAAGTCGGTTCATGCCTATGACTTCAACTTCCATTCACCCAAAGGCGTATCCATCCTTTCTAAACTAGCGGGCGATGAGCGGATTGGTAAAGCGATTATGGCAGCCGTCAACGAAGCGATGAAGGAAGTTGAGAAAAACGCAATGTGCCGCGTTAGAAAAGGGGGCGCCAACTACAGTCGCGAAAGTCGTGAACTTTTATGGGCTGAGATGCCAGACTCGCATTCAAGACCAGTGAACGGTGTTCCCGATCCTCATGAGCATTGCCATTGTTTAGTTTTTAACGTGACTTGGGATCCAATCGAAAAGTGCCAAAAAGTAATCAAGGCCACTCAAATAAAAAATAATGCGCCTCTCCTCCAAGCCATCTACCTTTCGCGGCTAGCGACTGAAGTCGAGAAACTTGGATACAGAATCGAGAAGGATGGCAAAGGTTGGGACATCGCTGGGATCCCATCTGAGACTAAGGAGAAATTTTCTAACCGCACCAAGCAAATTGACGACTACGTTCGCGATCATGGACTAGTAGATGCTTGTGAGATGGGAGCGGCAGGAGCAAAAACTCGAAAAGGGAAGAACAAGCTTTCTCAAAAAGAAATTCAGAGTAACTGGGACTCCCGCTTAACAGAAACCGAAAAAAACGATCTCCAAAAAATGAAGATGCGTGCGATAATGAATGGTCCAATAGTGAGGATTTCAGATCCAAGCATAGCACGCGAAGCCCTCTCCCATTCAGTTGAAAAGAACTTCGAACGGAATTCCGTAGCGACTCAACCAAACCTACTAGCCGAAGCCCTTCTCTACAAACCCGGAAAAGTGAGCCTTGATGAGCTCACTGTTCTTACTGGATCTTCCGAGTTCCAAACAGCCAAAGATAAACACGGCAGGAAATGGGTAACGACGGCAGCGGTACTCCGAGAAGAAAAATCGTGCATCGATTACGTCTACCGCAACCGTGGGAATGGAGAACGCTTGGGATCGAAGCAGTATAGGATATCGGATACACGCCTCTCAGAAGAACAACGATCTGCTGTGCATCAAATTCTCGATTCGCGAGATTCAGTCACAGCACTTCTTGGCCCCGCAGGCTCAGGCAAGACAACATTGATTCAAGAAGTTCAAAAAGGGTTGAATGAAGCAGGTCATAAAGTTCGCTTCTTCGCACCATCTGGCCGTGCAGTGGACGTACTAAAAGAAGATGCCTTCAAAGCGGATACTATTCAGAGCCTATTGAAGGCGGACGAAATAAGCGATGAAATGCGAGGTAAGGTCATTTGGGTCGATGAAGCGGGACTCTTATCGTTTCCTCAGATGTCGAAACTATTCTCGATGGCGGAATCAGCGGGCTGCAGAATCGTCATGAGCGGCGACCAGGCTCAGCACACAGCCGTCGAAAGAGGCGATGCGCTCCGCGTCCTGCTCAAACACGGAGGTTTGAATGGACCTTCGATTTCCCAGATCCGTCGTCAAAAAAAAGAACCTCTTCGCGACGCTATTTCCTCGCTATCCAATCCAGAGAGAGATTTCGAATCAGTCGTCAACGGATTCAAGAAGCTGGAAAAGGAAGGGTGCATTCACGAACTGCAAGACGAGGAATCGAGGCTGGCAAACATCGCGGATGAATACTTCGAGTCTCGCCAAAATGAGGAGTCTTGCTTGGTCGTTTCCCCCACCCACATCGAAGGGAAAAAAGTCACGAATGCGGTAAGAGCTAAGTTGCAGGCTGAAGGTAAACTGCAGGGGCCGTCTAAGTCTTTCGAAACGCTAACCGATCTCTCTATGGATACGGCCGATAAAAGAATTGCTGAAAACTACGAAGCGGGGCTTGTCGTAAAATTTCACCGACACTGCCCCAACAACCTCCGAGCAGGACAAGACTATTTGGTAACGAAAACCACAAAAGACGAAGTCGTCATCAGAAAACCTAACGGTCTCGATGCAGTGCTACCGCTTCATCTAGCCGAACGATTTGGCGTATTCGATCGCGAGACGATTGATCTTCGCAAACGTGACAAGGTCCAGCTAACAGCAAAATACAAATCGCGTAGCGGACGTACTCATTCCAACAAGAGCATTTTTACTGTTGCTGGATTCACACGCAAGGGAGAGATAAAGCTCAACAACGGAACGATACTCGACCCTGAGTTCAAACAACTGACGCACGGCTACGTAACGACTTCTCACTCCTCCCAAGGAGAGACCGTAGATAGAGTCATTGTCGCGCAATCCTCAGCATCTCACAACGCTGCCAGTTCAGAACAATTTTATGTCAGTTGCTCGCGGGCTCGTGAAAATATCAGCGTCTACACGGACGATTCCGAAGCCCTACTGGACAACGTTCTGGAATCTTGCCACCGACCGTCAGCTACCGAATTACTTGAAGGAGACCTTCGAGATAAGGGTGAACTGTGGGAATTCAGAGAAGCGATACAAAGGAAGCACTCATATGAATCGCTACAGCAAAGCGTGACCTCAGAACGTGATACGAAAGAACCTGAGCAACCCAGGGAGGAGCCGGAAATTGATCATTACGGTCCCCAGCCGACAAAGGTGGCGAAGCCCGATCTCATATCCTCAATGCCTGTAATCTCGCTCTCCCCAGATTTAGACATCTAGTCCATCAAGCAAATTTGCATTATAAGTCGGGATTCACTACAATTGAGAATATGCAAAGCCATGAAAACAACGACAAACTCTACCTCGCGAGCAAAAACCCTGATGGAGCAATGATTGATTTGATCACATCAACTAACCAGCGCTGTTCCGTACCCAAACATTTAATACTAGAAAATCGCTATCAACCTAGGGACGAAATACGGATTCGCTTCGGCTCACAAAACATAACTATCAATGGCAAAAAACTGTTGCCCATCTACAAGCTTATCAATCAACAGCGATTGCTAGCTGTTCGAGAAGGCTGCCCAGCACGAGAAAGCGAGGAAAATTTCGATACTTGGATCGATTCAATAGTTATCACCAAGCTAAACAAAAGGGGACAAGAAGAGATTACGTTCCCTGAATGAGATGAGAAGTTACAGACCGAGAGCATCGAGAACTTGCTTAGCTAAGGCTTCGATAACAGGCACTGCTACAGCATTACCCAGCTGCTTGAAGGCCTGAGTTGCCGATACGGGAAACGTGAAGGAATCCGGGAAGCCTTGCAACCGCGCCCACTCGCGAGGAGTCATCCTCCTGATTCCCTCAGTGTTTTGCTCGAGGCTTGTCCGCATGGCAGAAACGTCAACGATAAGGTTCCGCGTCCAGCCCATGCCGCCTACCGCAAGGCAGTTGGCCAGCTCATTTTCATCCAAAATTGCGTATCCATGACCGTTTCCAGCCAATTTCTGCTTTGATGAATGATCCCTCAAGCAAGCTAGGCTCTTCTTGGTCAAAAGCCACTGTCCTACAGAGTGAGAGGGTTCTAATATATCTGAAATCTTCGACCTATCGTTTCCTTTTTCTGGATACGAAAATCCCTCAACGCCCAAACTCTTACGAAAACCTACGATAAACACGCGTTCCCGCTTTTGGGCCAGGCCAAAATCTGACGCCTTGAGGGTCTGGACGGGTGGTATATAATACCCCAACTCCTTCGTGAGGACCCCAAGAATATATTGTAGGGAGTGCACGTGACGCTTGCCAAGAAGCCCATTGACATTTTCCAGAATAAAGGCGGACGGTTTCGCCACTTCGATCACTTCGAACAGCGGAAATATCACCTGTGCTCTGGGATCCCTCAAACCCTTCCCCTTGCCCGCATGCGAAAAAGGCTGACACGGAAATCCCGCGAATAGAATATTGTGGGGCGGAACCGATTTAGGCGACACGTCAAAAATATCTCCATACGGAGTCTCCCCAAAATTCGCCTGATAGGTCCGTTGGGCAAACTTGTCCAGTTCACAAGAAAAGACGCAACGTCCTTCCAAACGCTCAAGAGCAAACCTTCCTCCACCAGCTCCAGCAAAGATGTCGCTGAATGTGAATCGCGCGCGAACGACTTCGCCTTCCGCTTTGGAGCTCTCGTCATTCCCATGAGTCGAACTGTTTCTGGGTTTAGGTTTACTGGATGGTATATCTCCCATCCTGATGGTATAATGGAATTCGAAAATTCCGGAAGGAATGGGCTGTTTTTTTTCAACAGCCGTTGCACAAGCTTATCAGTTCGGAAAAGGACTCCAATCATAACCTGCGAAACCTGCAAAACTACCCACCATCCTGAAATTATCCGAGCAACAGTTTCAAAAGCTTGCTTGGCCTTCCACCTTTGGCGCCTGAGGGATTCTTCTTTATCATCAATCGCTTAGGAAATAAATCGGCTAGCTTCATTATCTCTTGCTTGCTGTAGCCGTTTCTATTCTCCAAATCGCGTAACGTGATTTCTTGTTGTGGAGCTTCAAGCAACAAATCAATCAACTTCGATAAAGTGTCTTTACTCGCATTGACCTCGCAGGATTGAAAATGTCGGAACCTTTCTTTCTCGAACCAACGAGAAATCTCTACCGCTCGCTCCGCAAAAACAGGCTGTTCATCCTTAGTCACGCTACCGCCGGATAAATATCTCGCCGCGTATAAACCGATTGCGATCCGGACAGCATTTTCTCTGGCACGAACGAAAAGCTCCTCATGAGACGCCCAGTCACCCAATCTCTTTTCCACAATTTCGTTGTGATATCCCCTGAACACGTTACAGGCAGCAACATTCCAATGGATCTCGACTGGGTTTCCTGAATACTTGGAACGCTTTTGCATGGCGACAAAAACCATTCGCCTCCATTCGTTGGTAACACTGGCATCGGGTTCGGCTCTATCTTGTCGCTCGTACTCAACTGCAGGTTGGTCGCGTTCAACGAAGAGCCACCGAGAGACGAGCCCCCTCTTCCTAAATTCAGCGTTTGACGCGATCTCCCTACCAAGATCAGGCTGAACGAACCAGGACAGCGCGATGCAGGGGCGCCCCTTGTAACGCCCTCTCGACAGTCGTCGCTCCGCAAGTGGGTCAACTGAATATCCTTTTAGCAGTAGATCCAAGAAGTTTGCCGATCCGCTGTTCGCCGACCGCAAAAGATCTTTAACAGAACCGCCTGCCTCACTACTTTGGACCATCAGGGCGTCATCGCTCGCTTTCAAAGCTTCGATCAATGCGGGCCCCGTTATCGATTCCTCTAAAAAAGTAGGCGCCGCCATTCCTTTTTTTAACCCAGATTCTTGCCTCAGCAACTCACTCCACTCAGCTCTAAGAACCCTCGCTTCGATAGAGTCTTCCTCCACTCGCTTGAGCTTGTTACGGCAGAGGCTTATCCGGTCGGAAAGCTCTAGCAGTCTCATTTCGCACTTCGCCTGATTCAACTCATGTTGTCGTATGCTGTGGTCCTCGAATCTCCTGAATGGCTCGAACGGCAAATCCAGCACTGTTTTTCCTTTCCCTTGATTCGTCGATACCATCACCTGCAGGTTCGGAAAAGTCGGTTTGTTGGCACCAGCATGAAATCCTACGAACGATTTGCCTAGACTACCGCTCCAAGCAGAAAGCATTGACGCTGCGAAGAGACCATCGTCCGCCCCCTCACATTCCACAATCTCCTCCACAAATCGCTCTTGAAAAGGCTCAAGGCAAGTCGTTGGAAACGGATCTGATGCTTCATTCGAATGGACATTCAGACTCAGAAAGGTCGGAACATCCATTGCCTTAAACGAACTCATGAACGTCGCATCAGAACGCTTTGGTATAAAGTCAGGATTTTTCATATTCTAGTTTCTTGATTATTAAGTTAAAGGTTTTCCAACTTTCACTTCTCCTTGGAAGCCGCTTGCGAAGTACTCCAATCGATCAAGTGCTTTTCCAAAAAAGTCATGTGACAGTTCCATAGTGATACTATGTCGCCCATGCTTCAGCGCTGCCAAAGCAGTTGATCCAACTCCTCCAAATGCATCTAGGACGACATCACCTTCGTCTGTCGCGGCATATATATAATGTTCCGCAAGGATTGGGCTGAACGTCGCTGGATGGCCGTAATTCGCAGTAGAGGTCGGCAACCTCAGCACCGATTGATCCATTTTAGAACCGAGTTGGCGAAGTCGACTTCGATCGAACTTATACAAGGGCCCCTTCGTTAAGAGAATAAGGTTTTCGTGAACGCGAGCATGCCGATCCTTAACCGACTCAGGCAAGCACCTCGTCTTTTCCCAAATATCATCTCCCCGCCAAGTGAAGCCAACCTTCGACCCCAACCGCCCAATATCTCCAGGCAGATCGATGAAATCTTTCCGCCTGAATCCCTCCGCGAAGTTGGACTGCCTTCCGACTCCGCGCTTCGCGGCTATTTTACTGCGTCCGCGAAAAGTCTTGCTACCGACCGGTCCGCACCCGCTGCCACTGCTTAATCCCCTCGCGTTCAGGACAACGCATCCGCCCTGCTTACAAAGCCTAAAGGATGCCGCGAGAAACAGCTCCAACCTGTCTAAGAATTTCTGATACGTCTTCTCACTGCCAAACTCCAGCCCCGATCCTGTATAGTCGACAATCGATCCGTAGGGAATCGAAGTAAAATGCAGTTGCACACATTCTGGAGGAAAAAGGTCCAAAAGCTCAAAAGAGTCTCCCTGTAGAAGCTTGTGCAACGATTTGCCGCGCACGCTCCTACATGCATTGATAAATCGCTGCAGATCATCTGGATCGACTGAGTTGCGTATCGCCCCGAAGGGAAGCGCAGGCTTAAAATTCAAGCGAAGCGGACTTATGGACAGCTTCCCTTCCATGTCTTCTTGTATGTCTTGCATAGCGAACATTAGAGTATTATACCCCCAATTATACCCCTTTCAGGTTAAAAAAATCAAAGCTCTACTCCTCTTCTGCGAAGCTCGTCCACCAGGTCCTGCTCGGCGAAAAACGAAAGGAAAACGTTCTTGCCCACGGTCTTTTCTATCCCAGACGCCTCAGCGTAGGCGATGAAGGCCAATTCAATAATCGAAGTCTTCGACACTTCAAATTCCTTATGGAGCTGATCGATCCTCTTTTTGGTCTCGAAGCTAACCTTGAAGATTTTCTGTCGCTTGGCACCGCCCCTAAAGTGCTCGTTGGGTGCTGAGCGAATTTTTTTCTCATCAAGCAAGCCAACTCCCCTCGCGATGATTTCACTCTGGATTAGCCCGTTCTTCTGTAACTCAGGAATCGCCTTCCGAAGGTTCTCGGTAATGTGGGCGTTCATAGCGACGTGGGTCTTAACTCGGCCTTTCTGAGGTTGTTGTATGGTCATATATACACCATAACAAACTCCAAATGATCTTTCAATAGAGTGATCTACTCAAAATGCAATTTTGTGTAGTTTTAAGCCCTTTATCTCTTCGATTAGAGCGGTTTTGCAGGTTTTGACGGTTCTCAACATGCACTTAGGTCTGCAAACACCTGAGACAACAGTTAGCGAGAACTCAATTACTGTGAAGTTCTGCAACTCTAGGACGAAGGCAAGCGGACTGAGCATACGAATGCTCCCCTTAGGACTGTGTTTGTCCTACCCCTCGTGATAATCTTGGAAAAACAAATCGCCATGCGAATTCGAGTAGGTAATAACCTTTAACTCGCCACCCTCTGTTAGTTTTCTAAGTATCCGCTCCTCATGCTGTTATCACACTCTCCCTCGTTACCTAGGCAAAAAGCAGGCATTCCATGCCAACGCCCATTTGCCCTTGGTTCCGAAACGCTGCGATAAATGACTCTAGCTTCATTTACGACAGAATCCCTCTCTTCAACTAACAGTTCCCCCCTCTTCACATGAACATCCTGAAAATCCACGACGAAATCGTAGAAAGTTACCGATCCTACATCGAGAGCTTCATCGACATTCATGATGATGACATCCGAGATGAAGTTAGCAATAGGCTTGGAGATGGCACACTCTGGCCGGAACCTCTCGTCCAGTTCAATCCTGCTTATGAGCGCGCACTTTCTGTCGCGGATCTTGTTAAGGAAAAAACACTCAGCAGCGAGATGGAGAGCGTTTTCCACCGCTACGAGCTCTACACACATCAGGTGGAAGCCATTCGTCTTGGCGTTCAGCCAAAGAGTTTTGTCGTAACTTCCGGAACGGGTTCTGGGAAATCTCTAACTTACATCGGGAGCATCCTAAATAGCCTCTTCAATGAAGGTACGGGAAATGGGATTCGTGCTGTTCTTGTCTATCCCATGAATGCCCTCATCAACTCCCAGGAAGAGGAGCTGAAGAAATTCAAGGAGAACTATGAAAAGCACTCGGGTAGGCCATTTCCAATTCGCTTTGAAGCTTTTACTGGGCAGACAAAAGCAGATTTGCGCAAAACGATTAAAGAGTCGCCGCCTGATATACTGCTAACCAACTATATGATGCTGGAACTCCTACTGACGCGCTATGAAGAGCGTCAGATTAAGGACTCAATAGCAAAGAACCTGAAGTTCCTCGTCTTTGACGAACTACACACCTATCGCGGCAGACAAGGTGCGGATGTGGGTATGCTCATAAGGCGAATAAAATCGATCCTCAGTCGGCCGCTCACCTGTATCGGTACTTCGGCGACAATGGTCTCAAAAGGATCTTCAGATGACAAAAAGCAGATCGTCGCAGACTTCGCATCTAAGATATTCGCGGAGCAATTCACTAAGGAGCAAATAATCTCTGAAAAACTAGAACGATCTCTCAATGAGTCTGGCGAAATCCCTAGCGCTTCAGAGCTCAAGCAAGCAATCTCTCAGGACTTAACCAATTTTAAAGACGAAGATGAACTGCGAAAGCACCCAACTGCAATTTGGTTGGAGAATGCAGTTGCTCTGAAGGTCAATGAAGCAGACGGCGAACTGAACCGAGCAACCCCAATACCCAAAACTGATATAGCCACCAAGTTAGCTCGTGCAGCGTCTCTGTGCGATGATTCGATTCCCTCAGTCGCAAAGCATTTGGACGGGCTCTTTCTGGGCATCAACGGTGTCAATCAGGCACTCGTCGCAAAAGGGAAACGTTACACGCTTCTTCCATTTAGGCTTCATCAGTTCTTTGCGCAGACAGGCTCAGTCTATGCAACCTTGGATGAACCAGGAAATCGCCACCCCACCCTCCAGCCAGGTCTACACTTCGCTGTCAACGGAGAGCCTGATCGCTTCCTGTTCCCTCACGTCTTTAGCCGAGCATCGGGGATGACTTTCATTTGTGTTTACTATGATGAGCACAAAGGCCGTCTACTACCGCGGGAATTCAACGATTCGATGCCAGAGGACGACAATCTTGTTTCAGGCTATATCATTCCAGGGAACGAAGATGTTTGGAATCCTGAGACAGATCTAGAATCGCTTCCAAGCTCTTGGACGAGGACGGATCGCACGGGCAAGATGCGTTTCGATCCCAAATATCGCGATAGAGCACCGCAAAGGATCTATTTCAAGCCGGACGGAAGCTGCTCTGATGACGAGAGTGAAGGTCTGCCGGGTTGGTTCATGCCATGTGAGCCCAAGGGGTTACTTTTCGACCCTACTGCTGGTGTTTTCTTCGAGGCAAACACCAGTGAGCGTACGAAGCTCACTACGCTAGGAAACGAGGGCCGAAGCACTTCTACGACCATAACATCTTTTCTGACACTCGATTCCCTCAATCGCAACGGATTCCTTCCTCGCGACCAAAAGCTTCTTAGCTTTACGGACAACCGTCAGGACGCAGCTCTACAAGCGGGTCACTTCAATGATTTCATTCGGGTCACCTTTATTCGCTCAGCTATAGCAAAAGCTCTCAAATCGAATCCCAACGGCCTCGACTACACAAAAATAGGTCCAGCTGTATTGGAGGCTCTTGGCCTGCCAGCAACAGCCTTCGCTAAGAACGTGGTGAATGATGCCCCAACCTTCATTCTCGATGAGATCAAGAGAGTCTTTTCCGATTGACGGAACGACTATTTGACTTACCAGGCAGTGTACGACCTCCGTCGCGGTGCGGGCACCTTCAAACTCGAAAAATGTGCCCTCCTAAGTATTGATTATGTCCACCTCAAGGAGACCGTAGATTGGAAGGAAGGATGGAATGATATTCCAGTCATTGCCGGGTTGAACAATGAGGAGCGCTCTGAATTCCTCCGCAACATCCTCGACCACTTCCGATTGGAATACGCTGTACACAGTGATGTTCTACTGAAGGAAAGCGTTCTCCAGGAAAATGAGAAAGTCTTCAGCGACAAACTCCGAGCCGATTGGGCATTTGATGATTTGAAGAACCTTTTCCCCGCTTATTTGAGACGGAAACGCCTGAGCTCACGATCGCGGGGCAAGAGTAGCTCAATGGTTATCACCAGTGCGCTCGGTAAATACATTCGCCAATTCTTCGCAGAAAAAGCTCCTGAGTTTGCATTCAACCGCGAAAGCTATGACGAAATACTGGATAGTCTACTTGCTCTTCTGGAACAAGCGGGGTTCGTCGTAAAGCAAGAGAGGCGCGATGCTGAGGGTCAAGCAACCTATATCTATCAGTTGAGACTGGACCGGATTATATGGAAACCGGGAGACGGTAAAAAAGTTCAGCGCGATGTAGTAAAGATACGCAGCTATAAAAGCTTTCAGGAGAAACCTAATTTGTTTTTCAAGCGCATCTACGAGACCGATTTTTCGAAAATAAAAGCGCTACGTGGAGAGGACCACACTGGTCAGTTAAAGAACGAACTACGCATCGACCGAGAGGAACGCTTCCGAGCTGATTTCTACAAAGAGGAGAATGGAAAGCGAGTTTTGGATAAAGACCGTATTTGGTCAGATTCTATCAGTGCCCTCTTCTGTTCACCCACGATGGAATTGGGCGTAGACATCAGTGCGTTGAGTGTTGTCCATATGCGTAATGCACCGCCGAACGCTGCAAACTACGCCCAGCGTAGCGGTCGCGCAGGGCGAAGCGGCCAAGCTGCGCTCGTGATGACCTACTGCTCATCCTACTCGCCACATGACAGAAACTTTTTTGATAACAAAGAGCAACTAGTCGCAGGTGTCGTTGAAGAGCCAAAGCTAGATTTGATCAACAGAGAGCTGATCGAATCTCATATCCACGCTCTAGTATTCTCTGACATTGGCATTCCAGATGTCAGAGAGTCTGTCACAGAGCTTTTGGATCCAGATTTCCCTGATTGTCCGTTGCGTCCATCTGTCCGTGAACGCTTAAGCCTCAAGCCCGCAGAAGCACTATCATTTAAGACAAGCGTCAAACGTGCGCTGGAGACTCTCTGGCCAAAGCTTGAGCAGGAGACATGGTTTACCGATAGCTGGATTGAACGAATCATACAGGAGCTGCCAACTCGTCTGGACCGATCCCTAGACCGATGGAGATTCTCGTTCAAGGAGGCCAAGGCGACACTCGACCGGGCAACCAGCGAGATTGCCAATGGTGTCTACCAGTTAAATAGCGATGAATACAAACGGGCAAAACGACTTCAGGATCAAGCGACCCGACAGCGAGATCTCCTCAAGAATGACATCAGAGGGAACCATGAATTAAGTGAGTTCTACGTCTTCCGCTATCTTGCATCAGAGGGATTCCTTCCAGGTTACAACTTCACCCGACTTCCAGTACGAACGTTCGTCTCAGGAAAGGATGATGTCGGCGAGTACATCTCAAGGCCGCGCTTGATAGCGCTCCGAGAATTCGGCCCGCTCAACGTAATTTATCATAACGGAAACAAGTATCGGATCGAACAGGTTGTCTTACCTGAAATCGACTCACACCTCCGAAACATTCGAGTCTGCTCCAAGTCGGGGTTCTGGTTGGATGATTCTTACGAGACGGCGGATCTATGCCCCTTCACGGGAATCGACCTAACGGATGGAGATAATCGTGAGAGCTTCGCGGGCTTGCTGGAACTTTCCGAGAGCCGTGCGGAGAAGAAAGAGTATATCACTTGTGAAGAAGAAGAGCGTCGACGCCTTGGATTTGCCATTGATACATACTTCACTGTTAAACCAGATGAGCTTAGCCGAGTGCGACGGGCCGAGATAAAGTCGGACGATCAAGTTCTGCTAAACCTGTCATACATTCCTGCGTCGCAACTAATTCAAATCAACAAGCGTGACCGAGCTCATACCGACGATGGTTTCCCCATCGGTATGAAGACCGGCTTCTGGAAGAACTCAGTTGATCCAGAGGCGAAAGAGGAAATCCGCAAAGTTATGCTCTGGTCGTGGAACACCGCCGATGCTCTATACATCGAGCCACTGACATCGCTGGCACTCACTCCAGATGCAGTACTTACTTTGATGTATGCTCTCAAGCGTGGCATCGAACGCCTCTTCCAAATAGAGCCTTCCGAGTTAGGAGTCGCCAAGATGGGTACAACTGAAGAACCTAACATCTTCCTCTACGAATCTAGCGAGGGAAGTTTAGGTATTCTCAGCCAGATTGTTGAAAATGTGGATACGTTTAAACGCGTCATCGAAGAGGCAAAAGCTGTCTGCCGCTATGAAGAAGATGACTACCTTGAACCAGCATCCTACGATGACCTGTTGAGTTACTACAACCAGCCACATCACCTACAAATCAATCGCTTCGATATAAGAGATGCTCTGGACAAGGTACTCACTTGCTCGATCGAAAGAAGAGACACCGTAACAGACAGCAGTTACCAAAACCAGTACGAACGCCTGCTGCGTCAGATGGACTCAAACTCATCCACGGAAAAGCAATTCCTCGACTATCTCTACAAACACAAGCTCCGCTTGCCGGACTCCGCCCAGGAAGAGGTCGATGGTCTCTACGTGAAACCAGATTTTTTCTACTCACCCGACACGTGGGTCTTTTGTGACGGCACACCGCATGACCGCCCAGAAATCAGAGAAGACGACGCCAAGAAGCGGGCAGCTATCAGAGAACGCGGTGATGAAGTAGTCGTTTACTATTATAAAAACTCATTGGATGACCTCATTCAGAGATACCCGGACATTTTTACCAAGGCCGTAGATGAATAATTCTGCTTCAAACTTCCAACCAGGAACTCTTGTAGCCCTGCGGGGCCGAGATTGGGTCGTACAAGCTTCTCCTGATCCTGAGCTTCTCGTTCTTCAGCCTTTGGGAGGTAGTGACGAAGAAACTACAGGAATCTTCCTTCCATCAGCCACAGAGGACGACCATCCCAAACCCGCGAAATTCTCGAAACCAACGGTAGAAGACTTGGGTAACTTCGCTCATTCGCGAATCCTGTACAACGCAGCCCGCCTTTCATTTCGCAATGGTGCCGGTCCATTCCGCTGCTTGGCGAAACTCTCTTTCCGCCCGAGAAGCTACCAAATGGTACCCCTTGTCATGGCACTTCGCCAGTCAACCACTCGTCTGCTAGTGGCGGACGACGTTGGTATAGGTAAAACAATCGAAGCCCTACTCATAATAGCAGAGCTCCTGGAGCGAAAAGTGATCGAGCGCTTCGCGGTAGTCTGCCTTCCGCATCTATGCGATCAATGGCAGCAGGAAATTCAGGATAAGATCGGCTTAAATGCTGTTGTCATCCGCTCCAATACCCAGGCCAGATTGGATCGTGAAATCCATGGCGATGTTTCCGTATACCAACACTATCCCTTTCAGATCATCTCTATCGACTACATAAAGTCGGAGCAACGGAGACAGCTTTTCATCTCCGAATGTCCGGAGCTATTGGTTGTCGACGAGGCGCATACCTGCACTTTGCCTCAAGGCGCCTCAAAGGGGCAGCAGCAGCGTTATGCTTTATTACGAGATCTCATCGACTCCCGCGGAGAGGATCAGCATCTCGTCATGCTCACCGCGACGCCACACAGTGGAAAGCCCGAGGAGTTCGGGTCCCTACTAGGCCTGGTAGACGACTCGTTTCAGACCATGGATATCGCCACAGCAGGCCAGAAGGAGAGAAAACGCTTGGCAGCTCACTTTGTTCAGCGTCGTAGAGCAGACGTAGAGAAGTGGATGAACCAGAAAACGCCTTTTCCTGAGCGAGACTCTGGAGAATTCGATTATAATCTCTCCGCCGAATACGCTACCTTCTTTGAAGGTATTTTTGATTTCGCACGCGGTCTTGTCAGCGGCAAAACGGATGATCGCCGCAAGCGAGTTCATTACTGGACGGCTCTCGGCCTACTTCGTGGAGTCATGTCCAGTCCAGCAGCAGGAGTAAGTATGCTGCGCAATCGTCGATCCAAGTTGAGCGGGGAAGAACTCATCGAAGATGAAGGAGGAGATTTGGTTCACGACTCCCCCGAAGGCTTCGAGTCAGACCTCTCTCCGAATGAACTCGTCGAAGCAACGGAATGGTCGGAATACGAGTTACGTAAACTACGTCAGTTCGAGCGCGAACTTACAGACCTACAAGGGGTCGAAAATGACTACAAACTGGAAGCGGCACACATGGTCATAACTGACTGGCTGGAAAACGGATACAGCCCTGTTGTATTCTGCCGCTACATTCCAACCGCCAATTACGTCGGCGAACAGCTGAAGCCCATCCTAGAAAAAGCCTTTAAGGATATAACCGTTCAGGTTGTCACTTCCGAAGACCCGGATGAGCTTCGCAGGGAGCGTATTGAAGCGATGGGTTCCAGCAAGCGACGCGTGCTCATAGCTACGGACTGCTTGTCCGAGGGAATCAATCTTCACGCTCACTTTAGTGCGGTATTGCACTATGACCTTCCTTGGAACCCCAACCGCCTTGAACAACGCGAAGGCCGCGTAGACCGTTTCGGCCAGACGCGAGACGAGGTCAAAGCCTACCTTCTCTTTTCCAAAGACAACCCGGTCGATGGCGTGGTTCTTAACGTCATTCTGCGTAAAGTTCGCGAAATTAAGCGAGCCACAGGCATTAACGTTCCCTTCCCTGAGGATAGTCGCGGCGTCATCGACGCGATTACTCAATCACTGCTCTTGGAAGACCAAAACAAGGTCACCTTCCGCAAGGTAGACAACCAGATGCAGATCGACTTTGAGGAATTCGATGCGGCCAAAAAGATCGATCTAGAGGTCTCGGACAAATTCAAGCGCTCCGAGGAAAACGTGAAAGCCTCACGTTCAGTCTTCACGCAATACGGAATCAAGGCCGAAGAGATCGAGCCAGACCTACGCGAGAACGACCTAGCGATCGGCAACCCCGAAGCTGTGCAAGACTTCATTATCGAAGCGGTGACGAGCCTCTACGGAGCTCAGATTGAGCCTATCAAGGATCGAAACCGAGAGCTTAAAGGCTTCCGCCTCTACCTCACAAATCTACCAAGAATTTCCCGGAGCGTTCTTCCTGATCCAGATAAGAAGGATGCCGTTCTGATCAGTTTTGAGTCCCCCACTCCCGAAGGTTTCCATTACTTCGGTCGCAATCATCCTTTCGTAGAACAGATATGCCAACGCGTCCTTGCCGACACCATGGATCGTAATCCACAAGGTGCGGCACGTGCAGCCGTATTTCGATCCAGTCGAGTAAATCGTATGACGACTCTGCTCCTGTTCCGCGTCCGTAATGTCATCGAGGAAAAGAATAAACGAGGCCCCAAGTTGATCGCTGAGGAGATGCTACTTTGGGGTTACCGAGGCAGCCCAGAGCAAGCCGACCACTTAGAACTCGACGAAGCACAGCAGCTACTCAAGGAAGCGACCGTAGACGGGGACCTCAGCGATGCCCGTCGACAGCGCGAACTCACTCAACACATCGACCAATTAGAAACCCTTCGTACACGTTTTGATCAACTTGCCGAACAACGCTCTCAACACTTAGTCGAGGCCCACGAACGCTTCTCACGCTTGGTCGACAAGAAGAAATTCCAAGTCGTTTATCCCGTACTCCCGATGGATGTACTGGGCGTTTATATCCTGATCCCTGCGAAATAGCATGAGTGGAGAAGATACCCCAACGACTGCCCTTCCAGAGCGTACCTACCTTCTGGTTCGTTCTTGCCGCCAAATACCACTAAACGACCAAGTCGTTGGGATAGGCTGGGATGATGTCAATTTTTCGGACTTTCCCGACGCTGAGATTCTGTTGAAACAAATGTGGGACGATGGATGGGAAACAGGTTCCAATACCAATACCATCCGCCGGTTTTGCGGGCTTTCCAAAGGAGACTTAGTCGTCGTCCCATGGTGGGGAACAATCGCCATCGGAGAAGCAGTCGGTGAGGCCACTTACAATTCGAGATTCTCCGGAATGATGGGGGCGAACCAGCAGCGTGTGCGATTCCCTATAGATTATGAAGGAAACGTGAGCATGATTGCCCGTACCGACCTATCGGAAGCACTACAGAGACGGCTGAAAATTAAGAGAACGGTCGCCGACCTTTGGGAGTTTTCTGATGAGATAGAAAAGCACTTTACTGCGATTGATAGCGGAAAGCGTGCTTCCTACATCTTGGATATAGAAAGCAAACAGGCGGAACTTCTCGAGTCGTTCAAATCGCAGCTCCTTCAAAATATCCAATCGGGAAAGACAGGACTGCAAACGGGTGGTTTGGGCATGGAAAGTCTGATAGCCGAATTATTGCGCTGCGATGGCTTCGAAGTAACCCACCTAAGCAAGCAACACTTTGGCTCCGGCATCGCTGATGCAGATCTGAAAGCGTCTAAAACCAACTCACTACGTACGGATGAATTTCTAATTCAGGTGAAGCATCACGGTGGCCGCACCGACGACCATGGGATTAAACAGCTTATCGCCATAAACGAGAGCGATTTTCCTGATTACAGCCAGCATCAGCTAGTCTTCGTAACTAGCGGTTCGCTCGACAGAGAAGAGCAAACCTTAGCCGCTAAACACGATATCATTACGAAGGATGGTTCTGAATTGATCGACTGGATCCTTGATGCATTGCCCCAACTGGACCGAAGAATCCAAGCACAGCTTGGGATCTTGAATGTACCTCATATCCACAGTTAACAATCAACATTTACATGAGACTACGAACGGCCAGAAGGCACTTCACCGAAGATATAAAACGATCAAAGGCAATCTTTGAGCATGCTAGACATGTACCCAACAAATCCTTACAGGGCGATCTTCTACGTAGCTCCTTTATGTTTTCAGTAGGTGCGCTGGACGCTTTTTTCTGCGATGCATTCGGTGACTTAGTTTCTAGAACTCTGTCTGCCTTAGAAAAGGAACCTATCGCAACTATAATGGACAACTTCGAAAACTTGAGTGTTCCAGCAGTAGTGTTGTTAAAAAACGCTCCTACAGATGGATGGCGCTGGCGCATGGCAGCACGAGCTATGATTGAAAAGGAGAACGTTCTTTCGATCACTCAAATCAAGAAGCTGTTTAATCGCTTTTTCGAGGACTCCGAGAAACTATTTTGCGATAACCGTCTAGAAGGCTGGATGACCCATGGGCGTGCTACAAACCGTGTTTTTGGAATCGCACGTTCAGACTTTTTACACCTCTCGGGAACAGATCGTATTTCGGCAATAAAAAATGGAAACAAACAACTCAATTCCCGATACAAAGTCTTATTTCAACGACGCCATGACTGTATTCACAACTGTGATAGGCCCAAGGTCGCACCTCAAGCAATAGCCCGCATTGGTTCAATCAAGAATATGATCAACGACATAGAGTTTCTTGTAGATCGCTGTCATGACGAGCTCTACTCGGAATTCCCAAGGTTTTTAAATCGCTGCGGGTTTAGTGCAGTAACACGCAACCAAGTGGGTGCCTCAAGATGACCTATCCCTCCATTAGAATAGAAGGCAGTATCCTCACCGGGGATATCATAGAGACTATCGCCAATGGTGATCGTCAGGATGGACAGCGTGCACAGGACTACGGCTTTGAAGGTACGACCAAGATAAAGGACGAGATTGCCGATGCATGGGCCAGCGCACGTGCCTTTTGGACGACTTATCAATCTCGAATCGACAGGCTGCGCGAAGGCGCTTCGGGTGTCACGGAAACTCGCAATCTTTGGATAACGCCTTTGTTGGGGCTTCTTGGATACAACCCAGAGCTCGCCGGTAAAGGTGAAGTCGTAAATCAAAAAAACTACGCAATCTCCCACCGAGAAGTAACGCGCGATAGCTTCCCGATCCATGTCATGGGCTGGCATGACAGTCTTGACAAGAAACGGCAGGACTCCGGGCCACGCATGTCGCCGCACGCCTTGGTTCAGGAATACATCAACCTAACCGAGCACCTCTACGCGCTTGTCACCAATGGTCGGCAACTCCGTCTACTGCGAGACTCCTCTCGATTGATAAAACTCTCCTTCCTAGAGTTCGATTTGGAGCGCATATTCAACGAGGAGCTGTTTGCCGACTTCGCGTTGCTATTCCGTTTGCTCCACGCATCCCGTATGCCGGTCAAACAGGATGCGGCTAATGAGAGCATAATCGAACGCTACCACCAGGATGCGTTGGACTCTGGTTCACGGATCCGCGATGGACTTTCCAAAGCCGTCAAAATATGCATTGAAGAGCTGGCCAGCGGTTTCCTTTCTCATGAATCCAACCCAAGCCTACGCCAATCTTCAAATGGTGATAAACAGGCACAGGAGCTCTACCAAAATCTGCTTCGCCTGATCTATCGCATGCTCTTCCTCATGGTGATTGAAGAGCGCGGGCTCGTGTATCCATTAGGTGCCGACAATCGCCTACGGTCTATATACGAACGCTACTACAGCATCGGACGTCTTCGCAAATTGGCGGAGAAGCCGCACTTCGCAGAAGAGAAATATCATGATGCCTGGGATTCCCTCTGTGCAACATTCCGCCTGTATCAGAACCCAGAAACCGGAGAAAAGCTTGGAATAGCGCCTCTTGGCGGGCTCTTTCATCATGATGCAATTGGCACCCTTGCCGAGTGTCGTTTATCCAACGCCGTTCTGCTCACCGCGATTCGCCGCCTCAGCTACTTTCAGCATCCTGATTCCAAGCAGTATCTACGGGTCAACTACGGGGCACTCAATGTAGAAGAGTTCGGATCCGTATATGAAGGGCTTCTTGAATACGATGCCAAATTGACCGAGCCTGCGACCGGTAAATTCGAATTCCATCTTGTCGAGGGAGAAGACCGCTCTTCTTCGGGCTCTCACTACACACCAGATGAACTGGTACAGCCGCTTCTCAAGCACTCAATAGATTACCTGATTGCAGATAAGCTTAAAGAAGCCGATCCTCAAGCGGCACTGCTCTCCTTGCGGGTAGCGGATATCGCCTGTGGTTCAGGCCACATCCTACTAGCTGCAGCACGGCGAATCGGCATGGAGCTGGCCACTCTCCGCACCGGAGAAGACCAACCCTCTCCAACCGCCATGCGTGCAGCTGTGCGCGATGTAATCCAAAACTGTATCTACGGAGTCGACTTGAATCCTCTAGCGGTCGAGCTCTGTAAGGTCGCGCTCTGGCTGGAGGCTCACGTTCCGGGGCAACCACTCAACTTCCTCGATCACCATATCAAGTGTGGCAATGCGATCGTCGGTTTCGTCAATCAGCAGGAACTGGAGAAAGGCATCCCGATGGAAGCCTTCAAGACTTTGCCCGGTGACGATAAGGAGGTCGCAGCGGCTCTGAGAAAACGCAACAAGGAAGGCCGCGCCGAGGATAGGCGTCAGGTCAAGATGGAGCTATCTCCAGAGACCCAGAAAAAACTCGATGAAATCCGCCAACGTTGGCAGGTGCTCTCAGGGCTTCCTGAAACCACACCTACCGAGATTGAAGAAAAGCGTAAACAGTTCCGCCAGTACTCAGCCAGCGAAGATGCCTTCCTGCTTCAACAAATCGCAGCAATTCCGATCGCCCAGTTCTATCAACCCAAAACACTGGAAAATAAAACCTGTGTCATCACTGAGCAGGACTATCGTAAATACTTGACCGGACATCAGACACCACAAGGGCAATCGACTGCCAGCGCTTGGGCAATCGCGCATCGCAAGAAATTCTTTCACTGGTTCTTAGAGTTTCCCCATATTATGCGAAATGGTGGATTTGACTGCGTTCTCGGGAACCCACCATACCTAGGAGGTCAGGCACTGAGCGGAACCTACGGGCATGATTTCTGCCAGTATGTAAAATGGGAATACGCACCAACGGGCCTGAGTGACTTAATTGCGTTCTTCGTAAGAAGAATAAACAAAATTATCAATACGAACGGATTTGCCGCCTTCATTACTACAAACTCAATAAAAGATGGAGATGTAAGAAAGGATGGTCTCGAGAGAGTTCTAGAGCGAGGTTCCTCGATAAATTTTGCCGTTAGAGGAATCAAGTGGCCAGGAACCGCAAACTTGGTTGTTTCGCTACTCTCTATTTTCAAAGGACAATGGACCGGTAAGTACTCCTTAGACAGTAAAACCGTCACAACTATTTCTAGTTTCTTAGACGATTCAATCGAAGCTCCTGAACCCAAAAATCTTTTGGCGAACTCAGGGTACTTAATGAACGCTTCAGAGTGGAATGGAGACGGTTTTATCGTGGAGCCTGAAAAAGCGAATTCGCTCATCAAGGAAGATCCGAGTAATTCGAAATGTGTTCGACCAATCATCAACGGTGATACCTTAAATAGTGCCCCCGACCAAAAACCTGACCGATACGCAATATACTTCGGAACTTCGTCATACGACGAAATCAAACATCATACTGGTCCTTTGTCCTGGCTGGAGCAAACCGTAAAGCCCTATCGGTCTAAGAGTAAGGTAAAGAAGCTTCGAGAAGATTGGTGGATTTTTAAACGTCCCACCATCGACCTATACGACAAGCTAAAGTCACTAAAATTCTGCTTTGCCCTGTCGCGACATACGAAACACTTAGGCTTCTCTAAGATGCCCACTGACTTCATGTTCAGCGAGGCGATAAAAGTGTTTGTATCCGACAGATGGGACCACTTTTCAATCGTCCAGTCCACTATCCATGAAATCTGGGCAAGAAAGTATAGTGGGGCCTTAAAGCAAGACCTACGATACTCTCCGAGCAGCTGTTTTGACACTTTTCCATTCCCACATGGAATCGGGGAAGCGATGGACATATCACTATCAGAAATCGGAGAGGAATACCATCGGCAAAGAAAAGGACTAATGACTGATCTTCAAATTGGACTAACAAAGACCTACAATCTATTCCACGACCCGAACTTAAGCGCCGAAAAAATAGGAAAGGTATATGGAGTCGATCAGGAAACATCTATATCAGGCTACAAGGACATACTCGAACTAAGGCGAACTCACGCCAACATGGATCAATTAGTCTGCGCAGCGTACGGCTGGGATAAAAGGCTCCTAGAACACGAATTTCAAGAAGTAGACTTCCTCCCTGAAAACGACCGTATCCGATATACCATACACACCGACGTGAGGAAAGAAATCCTCGACCGTCTCCTCACTCTAAACCACGAACGTCACGCCGAAGAAAAAGCCGCCGGCCTCCACGACAAGAAAGCCAAAAAGAAGGTAGCTAAGAAACGTAGTCTTAAATCCAAGGCAGACGAAAAACAGAGCAGTTTGAAATTTTGAGCATTCAAAGTGCAGGGAATCAGTGAAAAACTCAATCAATCCAACCTTTAGAATCTTCACCCCTAATGACAGACCAAACTAATAAGCATTCTCAGGAAGAGCTATTCTTTGGAGATCGATTCTGGGAACAGTATCTTGGCAAGAGAATCGTCACCGACCCCATAACTGCTCTTGTTGAGCTCGTTGCCAATGCATGGGATGCAGGTGCAAAAGAGGTCAAGATAGACTGGTCGGCTGACGAATCGGGAGAAATCGCTGTTTCCGACAATGGAGGAGGCATGACCGAAGATGAGTTCAATCAGCGTTGGCGGGACATGAGCTACGACCGGATAATGAACCAAGGAAGCACTGTCGACGTTAACGTGGATGGAACGAACCGAAAGCGTCAGGTCTTCGGGAAGAATGGAATCGGGCGATTCGCTGCCTTCTGCTTTGCATCCGAGTATCGCGTTAAGACATCAAAGAACACACGCAGTCATACGTTTTTGGTCAAAAAAGGACGCAAGCAGGCCATCGAAATCGATCTACTGAACAGCGGCGACACCGACGAATCAGGTACCACGATTTCGGTCCAACAAACCGCAGGTAGCATCCTACGAGATGAAACGATTCGCTCTGAACTGGGCCGCCGATTTCTAATTGATCCAGCATTTCGAGTTTCGGTAAACGGAGTCTATATCGACTTCGAGGACATCAAGGATGACGGCATGGAAATTCGGAAGGTGAAGATCCAAGAATTGGATACTGAAGTCACAATTCGAATCATCGACTCACAGAGAACGGATCGTACGGTTCGCCAACATGGCGTAGCCTGGCACGTAAACGGACGTTTAGTGGGCGATTGCGACTGGAAAGACCCCGAGCAGCGTTCACTAGTTGATGGGCGACGGGTTGAAGCAAAACGATTCACCTTTATCGTCGAAGCAGATGTCCTCAACGGCACCAAAGCGGTTAAACCTGATTGGTCTGGTTTCGACGAGAGCGTCGAAGCATTTACATTAGTGAACGATCGAGTGCAGCCTGTAATCACTAACCACCTTTTGGAAGTGACCAAAGAAAAGCGGACCGAGACCACGAATAATGTCCGTAGTAGCTTTTCAAGAGAGACAAAAGAAATGAGCCCACTACGCCGGGAGCGCTGGACTTCGTTCGTAGAGCAAGTCGCTGCTGAGTGCCCTAGCCTTTCTGAAAATGAACTTAAGAGCGTTTCAGGAGTTCTCGCCAAAATGGAATTGGCAGACAGTAAATATGGCTTGCTGCACAAGCTCCACCAATTGAACCCAGACCAAATAGACGATCTGCATCAGATTCTGGAGGAATGGACCGTCGACATGGCGAAGGTCGTCTTGGACGAGATCCGAAACCGGCTTAAGCTTATAGAGGAGCTGAGAGCAAAGACGGAAGATGACAGCACTCTGGAAGTTCAAGAGTTACAACCTCTCTTCCGTCAGGGACTATGGATATTTGGACCTGAATTCGAAACCATCCACTACACCTCTAACGAGGGCATGACTTCTGTTATTCAGAACCTTTTCGGAAAAAAGGATCTAAAGGGCAGTCGTAATCGTCCAGATTTCGCCATTCTTCCAGATAGTTCTGCAGGCTTTTATAGCTATTCTGAATACGACGAAGAAGGTGGAGAAATTGGTATCGAAAAACTGGTGGTGCTGGAATTGAAAGCCCCAAAGGTGCCACTTGGAGACGATGAAAAGCAACAGTGCTGGAAATACATCCGTGAATTGAACAGCAAGGGATTGCTCACAGATCGTACAGAAGTTCGAGGCTACGTACTCGGCAAGCACGTAAACCAGGCAGATAGAGACGAAAGCACGCACCTTAATGGAAGGGTTCGGATTCGGCCAATACCCTTTTCCACGGTATTGCAGCGAGCCGACAGTAGACTGCTGAAGCTGCGAGATAAAATTAAGTCAGCACCTTTTCTTCATGACGCGAAAATTGATGAGTTCCTCGATGAGAATCCCAATAGAACCCTAGCACTAGACAACGGGAGCGGGACTAAAGAAAAACATAAAGCAACAGCATGAAAATCTCCACTATCTTAGAAAAGATCGACGAACATCAGCTCTTCATCCCCGCATTCCAGCGTGAATACGTATGGAAACGTGAAGACGCAAAGCAACTCATCGACTCCCTGATTAAGGAATACCCAACTGGCACAATGCTAACTTGGGAGACCGCGAACCCACCAGAACTCAAAGGGGACCATAAATACAACGCCAATCAAGGAGCAGTTAAACTACTACTAGATGGCCAGCAACGCATCACGACTCTCTACATGCTGATAAATGGAGTGATTCCGCAGTACTACACAGCTCCGGAGATCATGAATGACACGCGTGGCCTCTATGTGAACGTCGAGACGCTTGAGTTGTCCTACTACATGAAGACGAAAATGGAGAACAACGTGGCTTGGCAGAATATCACCGAGATATTCAAAGGCAAAGTCAGTGCGTTTGACCTACAGTCAGCTTACGCATCTTCAGGGCGGCAACTCACCATGGATGAGCTCAAGCAGCTGAATGAAAACATCAATGCAATCCAACGAATCCGAGAACGCGAATTCCCAGAGCAGACTATTCCCGTTAAGGCCAGCATTCGGGAGGCAATAGACATATTCTACAAGGTGAATGCAAGCGGCGTCGCACTGACAGATGCTGAGCTCGCATTGGCCCAAATCTCCGGCTATTGGCCCGAGGCTCGTGATCTTTTCAAAGCCAAGCTCGCGTTGCTAAAGGCGGATGGCTTCGTATTCAAATTAGACTTCATCATCTACGTGCTTATCGGCTGTCTCCACCACCAGGGCTCTGAGATGAAGAAGCTTCATGATCCTGAAAATAAGGAACCGCTATTGAAAGCATGGGAACTACTCGATAAGCAAGTCCTCGACTACGTTGTAAACCTTCTGCGCTCAAATGCGTACGTGGATCATACGCACGAAATCAACTCGATCTACGCTCTTGTGCCCATCATCGTCTACTGCTTCGACAAGGATGGAGGTCACCTTACAGACATGGAAATCCGTAAGGTCGTAAAGTGGTTCTTCTATTCACAGATTCGAACGCGATACGTTAGCCAGTTGCCCCAGAAACTAGACCGCGACCTCCGCACACTTCAGGAATCGGAAAGCCCATTTGATGATCTTCTTCAAGTGATCGCCGACGAGCGCCGCCTCGAAATCACTCCCGAGGAAATGGAGGGACGGGCAATTGGACATCCGTTGTTCAGCATGATGCGCTGGTATTTGAAAAGCCGTGGTGCAGTGTGCTTAACGACCGGTGTTAATTTGCGGCGCAATATGGGTGAAAAGTACCAGCTAGAGCTAGACCACATCTTCCCCTACTCACGCCTCAAATCAGTTGGGTATGGCAAGGGTAATCGTGTCAAATATGCCTTAGCTCAAGAGTTTACTAATCGGGCTATCCTGACTCAGGTTGCAAATAGGAAAAAGTCCGCAGCTCCTGCAAAAAACTACTTATCTTCTGTGGTAGAAAAGTTCCCAAAATCACTCACCCTCCAATGTATCCCTGAAGATGATACACTTTGGGATTTGGAAAACTATGAAAGTTTCCTAGGTGAACGCCGAAGAATACTCTCCCGAGCATTAAACGAGTTTCTCGAAGGCATCACAACTACTGACGAAACGGAAACCCCGATAACGATCGAAGAAATGATCGGCGAGGGTGAAAGCGACGAATTGGAATTCAAGTCTACGCTCCGCTGGGATCTCCGGGAAGGTAAGGTGAACAAAAAACTAGAAGAGGTGATTCAGAAAACAGTGGCTGCATTCGCCAACTCGGACGGAGGAACGCTTCTTATTGGTGTGGCCGACGACGGAGAGATCCTCGGACTCGACAATGACTACGCATCTTTGGGCGATGCCGATAAAGATAAATTTGAGATGCACCTCAGAAACGTCATCTCGAATTCCTTTAAAAAGCCCTTCAGTGCCTCACGTGTAAAAATCCGCTTTCCTGTTATCGAAGGGAAGGAAATCTGCCACATGGAAATTCAGCAACACCATGAGCCTCTTGTGATGTGCGTCACGGACAAGAATGGCCGAAAGTCGGAGAAATTCTTCGTCCGCAACGGGAATGCCTCTCACGAGATTCCCATGAGCGAAATGAACGCCTACACAAAAGAGCGGTTCTAGCAAAAATTGAAGAGTAGCGAAGGCGTTAAACTGTGGCTCCACTATTACGCCGTTTCGGCTGCATCACTTTCCGACTCAAGTCATAGCTCGAAATGAAAAAAGAGTTCATAGCTGTTCTTAAGGAAATTCAGGAAAAGGTACTCCTTGAGGAAAAGCGACAGAGTGAAAGTGCTCAGTACCGCAACTCGGTAAGACAGCTCTTCGAAACAGTTGCCTCAAGGGTTCAACACGTAGTCTCGGAATTACTACAAAATGCAGACGATGCAGGAGCCACTTGTGCACGTATAGAAATTGAAGAGGACAATTTCGTATTCAGGCATGACGGCGCAGATTTTGAACCCGAACAACTGGAGGCCCTTTGTTCTTTTGCAGTATCAAGTAAGCACACCATCAAGACCACTGGGTTTAGAGGAATTGGCTTCAAATCTGCGTTTAGCATCGGGGACTCTGTTTACTTTATAACCCCGAGCTATCAAATCAGGTTTGATCGCGACCGCTTTACTTACCCAAACGAACACCCAGAAACTTCCTCTGATCCTGGATGGCCGATAAAAATGAGCGTTCAAATCAACTTGGGGGCGAGACGGGAGCTGGAATCCAGCCTGCAGGAATGGAAACGTTCACCTTGTTCACTGCTCTTCTTTCAAAACCTAAAGAATGGGATCTTTATTAACGGAGAGCGACTAGCCGTTGAACGAGCGCCTGATGAAGGCAGTCAGTTTCAAATCAAACGGAACAATGGACCCGTTCCCGTGTGGTCGGGACGGAAGATCTCGCGAGACAACATCCACTTGCCACCTAACGCTTGTCTCGAAATCACCAAGCTCAGGGGGACAGAAACCAGGAGTGTATCCACAAGTCTAGACATCCTTATCAGCGATAACGAACAGGGAAGAATTTACTCGATACTTCCTACCTCGGGCGAAAAACGTCTTTCCGTTCCCTTTGCTGTCAACGGAGCATTTGTCCTAACTCCTGATCGAGATGGCATTAAAAGCCCCAGCCAATCACCGACCAACTCCTTTCTATTCGAAGAGATTGGACGAACTCTCGTACAGAATCTTCTTGGAACACTGGATTCGTCTGAGAGCTTTGATCACGATCTAGTAGAAGCTTACGAGCTCCTCCCTTTTGAAGGAGAATTCGAGGACCCCGACGCCGAAACTGAAGCATCGAGAAGAATCTTTGAAGCTTGTTGCGAGGGTTTAGAGGGAAAGGATTGGATCGTAACATTCGATGGTCGATGGGTCGACCCTCGCAACGAAGAGCTCATTGCATTACCAGGATTGCTCACAAAGGTCTGGCCGGGCTCCGTGCTGGCTGAGCTCTTTTGCCCAACAAAAACCATCATCCACCCCGCAACACCAAAAACAGTCATCGCTCATCTCAAGGAGAAGGGGCTCATTGTAAATGCCACCAATAAGGATTTGCTCGACGCCCTTACCTACCAGGAACCTCCCCGCCCAGAAACCTACGAGCAGCTCTTAAATCTTTGGACATGGGCGCGGAATGCTGTAGTCACGAATAGCTCATATCCGAATCTAGAAATAAGTAAGCGGAGTGGTCTCAAAATAATCCCGGCCGAAGGCGAATGGTATCTCAAGTCACTCAATGACGTGTATCGTTACGACGATTCAACTGCAGCCATCTTCAGAGAAAACGAAATATCCCTACTTTCTTTAGGTATCTATAGGTTCGATACGACATACATCCCCGAGGACAAACTCAAGCAAAGCAATCCACCTCAACGATGGTGGTTACTGATGGATTCCTCTCATGTTGGTATAACGAAAAACAGCTCGACCAAATCTGTTCTCGATAGGACCTTTCGAGAACTAGACAACGAATCGGAGGAATTCGAAGTCAGAATAGAAAAGCTTTGGGAAATCTACTGGAAACTCGAACTTGGACTCCCAGATTCCTTTCCGATCCGAAGACAAAACAGAGAGAGTCTATCATGGAAAAAACGCCAAGTTTTGCTCGATTCAAAGCTAAACCCATTAAATCGAGAGCTAATCCCAGATGAGTTCATTCAAGAACACGCTATCGCAGATGAGTGGATTCCCAACGAGGAACAAGAGCTGAAGGCGTTCGAATCTTGGCTCTATGAAAATCAAATTTCATCCAAGTTTCCTAGGCCTCAAACGGTTCCTGAAGCAAGTAGTCCCTGGTGCATAAACTCATTCCTATCGGATTTCGGTAGTTCTATCGAAGAAAACAGAAACGGTTCATACCTCAAACAGGACACTATTTGGGATCCGAAATTAATAAGTCATTGGAAAGCTAGAGCCGAATCACAACCCAACGTGTATTTTCGGGTTCTGCACGAAGTTGCTGTACACCACCAAGTCTTAATCTCCAAATTTCCTCACGTCACCTTTTACCGTTCTTACGGGAGCTCTATACACTCAATAAGACCAAGTATTCCAGTATCCGCTTCTTGGTTACGCTATTTCGAAAAAGAGATTTGTTTGCCCGACCAGCATGGTAGGCTCGCTCACCCTAGAAGGCTCTACCTTAGCAATGCTCAAACACTACCGATGCTCTCTGCTGGTGAGCTAGCAGTAGATGCCGATTGCCAAAAGCAACTTGGTACAACACTTCTGTCTGCCCTTGGCTGCAGAACCGACTTGCCGAGTCTCCCAGAGATAGGAGCACTGATCACAAAAAACACCCAAAGTCGACAACCCTCCATTGAACGGTCGCTACACCTAATCTATGCAGCAAATAAGCAATTTGACTCCAGCGAAGAAGATCAGTCTGACTTCTTAAGTGTTCTTAAAAATTCAGCATCAATTCCCTCCGATCTGGGCACACTCGAAAATCCCGAAAATCTCGTTCAGGAAGCGAGCGAAGAGGATGAGGCAATCGCCATCCACAATTCGCTCAAAGGGACGGCTGTAGCAAGGGCACTCGCAATCCCACAAACTGCTGACCGACAAGCACAGATTGACTGGATAAGGGGACTCCCCACTGATTCACCATTGGAGCTAAACGATCTACGAAGACTTCAAAAAATCCTTAAGCAACCTTCGTCGATTAGCGAAGACCTCTGGGTAAAGCAGAGAAGGTGGATCTCGCTCAGTGGTACGCTTCGATCGATCGACGACCTGAAGTATTGTCACTCGGATTCCACGACGCTCCCGAAAGCAAAGATAAGCTGCGATTCGACAAAATGCGATACAGCAGACTTTACAATCATATCAGGGGTCCCTGTTGAAATGCGAGCCAGCAAACCGGAACTAGTGGAACAATTAGTGCCTTCACTCAGTATAAAATCGAATGCCAAACGCATTTCCAGGGATTGGTTAACTGCAATAGCCGAGCTCGTATGGACCGAAGCCTTGGTGGTCGAAGAGAAGCGTGAAGAGTTTGAAACTTTAGCCCAACGACTTAGGGATGCAAATCTGATCCTTGATCCCACTTTATCGAAAAGCTTCACCCTAGAGGGACGTGAAATCGCAAGTGGGATAACAACCAAGGCAGCCTGGCCAAACAACGACCTAGTCCTGCATACTGGCGATCCTGATGAGATATGCGAATTAGCGCCAGAAATATCCCGCTGTATTCGCGCTGACTTCCATCAGAACTCCAAGCTAAGCCCTAAAATAGAATCCTGGATAGAGCAACCAACCAAACGTATCCAAAAACTGGGTCTAAAGGCACTGGGACTATCAGAAATTCGGCATTTCCAGAATTCTGGAGACCAAGATGTGCCGATTGAAGAGCCTCCGACAGGAACGACGAGTCTCCCCGCCAACGGGGAGACCACGGATATTGAAAAACGAAATCAGACTCAACAAACGACAGTAGAGGCAGAAAGAGAGTACTCGCCCTCTACTCATCACCAAGCCCCTTACCCAGTAGCCACTGAACCTCAACCAGCCTCCACTATACGCGAGAGAGCTGAGCCTGGAGGTAATTCTTCAAACCCATCGAAGGGCCAGGGTAGACACAGATTTCTGTCCTACATCGAACCAGCTGAAACACGAGAACAGCGAGAAAGACGTCGGTCTAAAGCGAAGGAAGCGGGCGACGCAGCCGAACAATTCGTTGTAAAATGGGAGATCGATCAAGGACACGTCCCAGAACTCTTTGGCGGGAACAATCCCGGCTATGATATCGAGTCAAGAGTGGAAGACTCTCTACGTTATATCGAAGTAAAAAGCGTAACAGGAAACTGGGGAGGCGAAGGAGTAAAACTATCAAACACTCAATTCGAATATGCCCGTCGCCTCAGAGAAGACTATTGGCTCTATGTGGTTGAATTCGCAGGAACGCCTTCTCCAGTCGTGCACAGAATTCAAGACCCGTACGGGCACATCTCGAATTTCTGCATTGATCGTAACTGGAAAGAAATTGCGGGCGAATCAAATTCACAACCGCAAGTTTTCGTTCCTTCTATCGGTCAGGACGCGATTTACGAGGATCGTAAGGTTGTAGTCGAAAATGTTGAGAAGAGAGGAGCTTTCTTCATCATATCGTTCACGCTCGATGGTCAGAAGTACAAAAAAATGAATACGCTTTTTACCCCATTAGATTAGATGGCGAGAATGATTCCAGAATATGGGCACAGGCTTTTAGAATCAGTCGTATCCAAAGCCGAACGCAAAGTCTACGAAAAGCTTAGAAATGGGCTTTCAGATAGCTTTACGGTGCTCCATTCCGTGAGCTGGATTTCTCACAATTCAAAAGACTTCGCCCAAGACGGAGAAGCCGACTTCCTCATCGCTCACCCCAAGCTTGGCATTCTCATCATCGAAGTAAAAGGAGGTGGAATCTCGTTCGATGCACATACTGGTAGTTGGTTCAGCACAGACCGACTAGGAACGAAACACCTGATCAAAAACCCATTCTCGCAAGCAGCGAATGCAAAACACCAGGTGCTTTCAGCCCTGAGGTCTCATAAAGACTGGTCACGAATCGTCCTGGGCCATGTTTGCATAGGGCACGCCGTTTGGTTTCCTGACATCGCGGACTCAGCGCCAATCAAAGCACCAGACAGACCACAAGAACTAATTTTGACCCACGAGGACTTTGACTTTGTTGAATCTTCAATTCTTGGAGCGTTCTCATATTCTGGCTCTCAATCATCAGCCCATCATGTATTAGGCAATTACGGGATCGAATTAATTGAGTCACTCTTCGCACGTGACTTCACAGTGCTACCCACATCCGCCGCAAGAATAGCAGACGAGGAGCAGCAACGAATACAACTAACCGAAATCCAGTTTCGGTCGCTCAAACTACTCGGATCCAGACGTCGAGTTGGAATTACCGGAGGCGCTGGGACGGGGAAAACCCTCTTGGCACTTGAGAAAGCTCACGATCTCGCAAAACGTGGTTTCAAAACTCTACTACTCGCCTACAATCGACCGTTGGGAGACCATCTATCAAACGCGATCGACAAGAATCTTCCCATAACAGCAACGAGCTTTCACGCCTTCTGTACTCGCTTACTGAAACAGCACGAAGGAATATACTTGGATCGAGCTCGGAAAGACTTCCCCAACTCCGATTATTGGAACGTCGTTCTACCAGCAGCTATCTGCTATTTACTAGAGTATGTGAAGATTCAATTCGACGCAATACTTGTTGATGAGGCTCAGGACTTTGCTGAGGAATTTTGGTTTCCTCTCGAACTAATGCTATCAGACAGCGAGAGATCTCCCCTCTATCTATTCTACGACTCGAATCAACAGCTCTACCGCAAAACTTCGGCATTTCCCATCAATCCTGAGGAAGAGTTCGAGCTTACAGAAAACTGTAGAAACACTGCAGCAATACATGAGGTAATGTCTCCACTTTTCTCAGGCGGAGAACTAAACCCATCCTCGATCCCTGGAGTCGCAGTGAATTGGCAATTTGCCAGCAACACCAAGGAACAATCCAAAGCGATTCGCACCCTAGTTGATCGATACCTTTCAGGGGAAGGATTGAAGAGTGCAGACATAGTGGTACTTATCGCCGACCGATCGAGGCTCAAAGAATACACGGATGCATTATCAAAGGAAAACCTTCCCAGAGGTTTTCGCTTTTTGGATACACCAACGATACTGCCAAACAAAATCCGAGTCCTGAGTGCTGCAAAGTTCAAAGGTCTAGAAGCACCCATAGTCATCGTTTGTGGACTGGATTCACTCGATCCAATCATTCGCGATCACCGGATGAACCTATACGTGGCACTCAGTCGCCCCAAAAATGTACTCCACATTGTCGGTTCTGAAAAAGCAATCAATGCCCTCAAAAGCCTAAGTACATAGAACACTTCTAAATCGGGCTAAGCCAATCATGTGTATCGAAAATAAGACTTACTCTGGGCCCGCCGATGTCCGACACCTGATGTTAAAGTAACGGTGATCAATTCCCCTGTGCCCCTGAAACAAGCAAGACACAAACATGGTACCTTCACATATTGGTGGCATCTCATAATCATTACAGAATTCAATTTCAGACCGAGGAAAACATCATATCGTGCGCATTCTTTCTAAATCGAAGCTCATCGCCTTCCGGCAATGCCCAAAACGACTCTGGCTTGAAATAAACAAACCGGAGCTTCGCGACGACAGTGCCTCAGAAGCAGCATTTCAGATAGGATTTCAGGTCGGAGATATTGCGATGGAGATTTTCGACAAAGACGGATCGGGGTCCTTGATCGACTTCAATGCTATTGGTTGGGATGAGGCCTTTGCTCAAAGTACCCAACTCCTTCAATCCGGCCAAGGTCCGATCTTCGAAGCCACCATGAAGACCGAAGGTGCCCTCGCTTTAGCAGACGTCATGCTACCCGATCGATCACCGCACGGCCTTCGCTGGCAAATGGTCGAGGTAAAGTCTTCGACCTCAGTGAAGGACTACCATCGCGATGACGTCGCCATCCAAACCTACATCGCCCAGCAAAACGGCATCCAACTTTCCCAGATCGGCGTAGCTCACATCAACAACCAATTCGTCTATCCAGGAAACCGAGACTACGAAGGGTTACTTCGTATTGAGGATCTAACCCAAGAGGCCAAAGCGAGAACAGACGAAGTCGAGAAATGGATCGCTGAGGCACAAACCACAGCCGCTCAAAGCGAAGAGCCAAATCTGGATACAGGTGCTCACTGCTCGACACCCTTCGCATGCCCCTTTTGCAACTACTGCAACCGGGACAAGGTCTGGCCGAAACAGCCGACTAGCATGCTCCCTCGCATTCAGTCTTCGCGCGTCGAGAATTGGGAAGGCCGTGGCATCACCGAGCTACCGGACGTGCCCGACGATGAAATCAACCCAATCCAGCAACGGGTAAAAACAGCCACACTAAAAAGGGAAACCTACTTCGACAGTGCAGGAGCGAAAGCCGCTATCCCCGAAGTCGAAACACCGACTTACTTTCTAGATTTCGAGACGGTCCAGTTCGCTATCCCAATCTGGGTCGGAACGAGACCTTACGAACAACTTCCCTTTCAGTTCAGTCTCCACCAGATCGGTGCAAACGGAAAACTCACTCATCACGAATTTCTGGATACATCGGGCCACGATCCACGCGAGAAGTTAAGCCGAACGCTCATCGAAGCCTGCGGCCCTCATGGTCCAATCTACGCCTACAACGCCCCTTTCGAGCGAAAAGTCCTAACCTCCCTAGCCGATCAATTCCCAGAGCACTCCCAAGGCCTCCTCTCAATTCACGCCCGCATGGACGACCTACTCCCCATCGCCCGCAACTTCTACTACCATCCCGACCAAAACGGAAGCTGGAGCCTAAAAGCAGTCCTTCCGACCATCTGCCCCGAACTCAACTACAGCGAACTCGAAGGCGTACAACACGGCATGGCCGCCGTGGAAGCCTACCAAGAAGCCATCGCCTCGGAAACGAGCGAAGAACGTAGAAAAGAGCTACACAAACAACTTCTCAAATACTGCAAACTAGACACTCTTGCCACCGTTAGGATTTGGGAATTCTTCAAAGGTCTAGGCACATAAACGGAATGCACCAACTGCCCGGCAAACCTGCTTTTGGAAATTTGAAATAATCCTATCGTGCTTCGAACCACGTTTCCAGCGCCCCTAGAGATCCCCCTAAAACTAAGCCCAGAAGTAGTTAAACCTCTCATAATCAACAATAACCCCACAGGCTCATAACCTGAAGGTCGTTGGTTCAAATCCAACCCCTGCACCCATGAAGGCCCAATGCGTAAAGCGTTGGGCCTTCTCCTTTTAAGCCTTCAATAAATGCTCGCCCCAGACGGCTTTGAACTCGCCAAGAGGCGACTCGAGCTTCGTGTCACAACTGCGCTTGCTACATGTACATACCGCCGTTCACGCCTAAAACCTGTCCCGTTACGTAGCTTGCCTGAGGACTAGCGAAATAGCTTACGGCGGAGGCAATTTCACTCGGGTCCGCCATCCGGCCCATCGGGATCATGGCATTAACACTGTCAACGGCAGACTCCGGCATCCCCGCAGTCATGTCGGTGTGCGTATATCCGGGCGAAACGGAATTCACCGTCACTCCCTTGCGGGCAACCTCGCGGGCCAAAGTCATCGTGAAAGCGATCAAACCTCCCTTGGTAACTGAATAGTTGGCCTGGCCAAAGTTTCCGGTTTGGCCGCCCATCGATGAGATATTGATGATGCGACCCCAACCCTGCTCCACCATGTGAGGCAACAAGCCATGCGTCACGTTGAAGGGTCCGTTTAGATTCACCCCTAAGACTTCGTCCCACATCTGACGCGTCATCTTCAGGAACGAGCGGTCTCTATTGATGCCAGCGTTGTTGACGAGAATGTCGACGCCGCCTTCGCCCGACAGAATGTCTTCGAGCATGGCATCGCATTCCTCCTTATCGGATATGTCCGCCTTCTCGAGACGACACTTGACACCCTTCTCCTCCACCAAGCGCTGGGTTTCGTGGGCTCCATCTTCAGAGTGATTGTAGTTGATCACGATATTGCAGCCGTTTTCAGCCAAATCGATCGCGATAGCGCGGCCTATGCCCCGCGAAGCGCCGGTAACCAGCGCTGTTTTTCCTTCCAAGGTTTTCATGGGACTACCTTCTTAAGGGTTCCGAACAAGTCGGCAGCGTCGCGATCAGGAGTCGACGCTACCGCATTTTATAATAATAGCGGGAGTTTACACCGGCTAAGCTGAGGGACGCCAACCGGCGTCCGCCCACAGCTCTCCGCTTACCGCAGAGTTCGTGAGCATGAAGCAAATCGCATCCGCGATCTCCTCGGGTTTGATCAGACGCTTGAGCTGCGTCTGAGGCAGCACTTTGGAATTGATATAGTCGTCTCCCAAAGCACGAACCATTGGCGTATCAGTGAAACCGGGGTGGATGACGCTGCAACGCACCCCGTAATACATGGATTCCGCCATCAAAGTGGATGCCGCTCCCTCAAGCCCGGCCTTCGTGGACGAATAGGACACCTGGCCAACATTTCCGCTAGAAGCGATAGAGCCGATGAATACGATAGCTCCCTGAATTCCCTCTTCCGGATTCCAGCGCTTCAAGCCTTCCTTCTTTCGCTTCGCGGCGATTCCACCTATCATCTGCATCGCCCAGTAAACGGGGGCGATCATGTTGATCTCTACCGTCTGACGGAATTTGTCCACGGGATACAGCACGACTTCGCCGCTCTCCTTGTCGATGCGGACAGCGAGACCATCTCGAGTAATTCCAGCCGCCGGCACCACTATAGTAGGCGTACCGACCGATTGCTCCATCGTTTCAAACACACTCTGGCGAAATTGCTCGTCAGAAGTGTCGCCGATGAAGGCGTGAGCGATAGCCTTCCCGACAAAGTCATTACAAGCCTTCGCCACATCAGCGACTCGCTCGTTAAAGTCGACCAGCGCAAGCCCTTTGATTCCTCGCTTCGTGAGATCGAGGGCCAAAGCCTCCCCGATACCGCCTGCAGCCCCCGTAATGACAGCTACCTGAATGCCTAGGTTGTCCATTGTATACCTTTCTATACCGTGTTTAGTGAAGTAGGTGAGATTGACTGCGACGCGCCGCGTTCATGGCATATATAAATCAAATAAAAACCTCGTCAAATAACATGTTTTGCATTTGCAAAATAAAAGAATTCGAATTGAGATCGATTAAATCATCTTATTTAAAACGAAAGAACTCGTTTAGCTACTAATACGAACTTATTCTCCCATTTCTGATGAAGGACAAAACCCGACAAGAAAATCATCCGAAGCTAGAAATACGAAAGTATCAGAATCGCCGATACTACGACACCACAAACAGCCAGCATCTGAGCATGGAGCAGATTCATCGGAAAATCTGCGAAGGCTACGACATTCGGGTAGTGGACGCGAAGACCGACGAAGACATTACTGCCAAAGTGCTCACTCAGATCCTTCTAGAGTACGAGCCCAAGAAGCTCGATTTCCTTTCCTCGGACCTTCTCACCCAAGTCATTCGCGTCAACGACACGCTGCTGAAAGACTTTTACGACGTCTATTTCGGCAAGGCTTTCAGTCTGTTCATGGACTCCAAATCCAATTTCGAAAAACTGCTCCGGCAATCCCACGCTCTTCCAGGATACGGAAAGCCATTCGATCCCACCCTGCCCATCGCCTCCGTCATGGAAGCCTTCAACCCTTTCGGTTCGATACTCCGCCCCGAGCGCCCAGAACCCTCCCCACGCGATCTCGCCAAAGAGCTGGACGCCATGCGCCAACAAATCGAAGACCTTAAAAAACAAACAAGCGCCTGAATCAATAGCAACTCCTAGATTTTCGTTACACCAAGGCTTCAGCGACCTCGCTGAAGCCTTTATATTTTACATAATCCACACCGCTACAAGTGATAAAACGAAAAACCTAGGGATAGCCAGAAGCACATTCCTAATAGAGTTTATTATGCCATAATCTAACAACTCTATCCATTGTGCGTTCGCACAAAACCACATTGACTAAACTAATGTTAAAAGTTAATTCCAACTCACGATATGTCACGCAACACAATGCGCTCTACAGCACTTGTTCCAGCTTGGCTCTAGATTCATAAAAACAGTCAAGGATCCCGAGCCGGTCTAGGAACTCTAACCTAAACTAAGCGCCAACCGCTAGGATCAATCATGACCACAACCACAAAAAACGCTAAGACCACAGCAACCGACACCACTAACGAAGCGATACAAGACGCTTTGAAATTCTACGAAGAAGCCCTCAAATCCGGCATCCAACTCCAGGAAGACTCCCTCAAGCTCTGGAAAGACGTGCTCGACCAAGTCAGCTCCCCCGACGATCTCAAAAACAAGCTCGAAGAACTGGTCCACAACGTCCTCCCGCAAAACAAGAAATGCATGGAAGACGTTGTCTCTCTCTTCCAGAAAAACTCCGCGCAGTGCACCGACCTTTTCAGCAAGGCGCTGAACGTCTATCAGGCCGGATCCATCACCGAAGGCCAAACGCGCCTGCAGGATCTCGTAGAGACCTCTCTTTCGGCTCTGCACAGCAACGTAAACTCCCTCGTAGAAACGAATACTCAGGTCATGAAGAGCTGGGATTCCATCTTCGCGAGGAAATAGGTATCGCAATCGCTAACAGTATGGAGGCCCACCATGAAATGCGACGTATACCTCGCCGGAAGCTGCCGGACACCAGTCGGCAGCTTCTGCGGCGCCTTCGGAGGCGTCACCGCGATCGAGTTAGGAGTGACAGCCGTCAAAGGCTCCCTTGAGCGCTCAGGCGTCCCCAGCGACCAGATCGACGAAACCCTAATCGGGAATATCCTAAGCGGCGGATTGAAACCCAACGCCGCCCGCCAAATAAGCATCGGATCCGGCATACCCGACACCGTTCCCGCCACCACCGTCAACATGCTTTGCGGATCGGGCATGAAGACCATCGTCATCGCCGCCCAGTCGATACAATCCGGCGACAGCGATGCCATACTCGCCGGCGGCGTGGAAAACATGTCGCTCGCGCCCTACCTGCTCGAACAAGCCCGCACAGGCTACCGAATGGGAGACGGAAAGATTTACGACTCGCTCATGCGCGATGCTTTGGTTGACGCATTCGACGGCACGCATATGGGCCTCTGCGGCGATAAAGCGGCAGAAAGATGCAATTTCAGTCGCGAAGATCAGGACATCTACGCCATTTCGAGCTACAAGCGCGCATTGGCCGCGACTGATGAGGGTAAGTTCGCCAAGGAAATTGCCCCCGTCGAAGTGAAAGGCAAACGCGGAAGTATCACAATAGTTGATACCGACGAAGAGCCGCAGCGGTTCAACGAAGGCAAGTTCACCAGCTTGCGTCCTGCCTTCGGCAAAGAAGGTACCGTCACTGCAGGCAATGCCTCCAGTATAAACGACGGTGCCGCCGCTGTGGTTGTCCTCTCCGGAGAAAAGGTCAAGTCCCTCGGCATCACGCCAGAGGCCCGCATCCTCGGCTACAGCCAAGTCGGAAACGCCCCCGAGTGGTTCACCCTCGCCCCTGTCGAAGTCCTGAAAAAGCTAATGTCTAAAATGGAGTGGACCGTCGACGACGTAGATCTCTTCGAGATCAACGAAGCCTTCTCAGTCGTGCCCCTAGCGGCCATGAAGGAGATCGGCATTCCGCGCGAGAAGGTCAACGTGAACGGCGGAGCCGTCTGCATGGGGCACCCGGTAGGAGCCAGCGGCACTCGCGTAGTGGTCACCCTGATACACGCGCTCAAGACCTACGGCAAGAAGACCGGAATCGCCACCCTATGCATCGGCGGCGGACAGGCCATCGCCATCGCCATCGAACTCGTTTAAAACCCTAAGCCCTCCGCCCGCTTCCGAGACCCCGGAGGCGGGCCCAATTCTATACCTAAAACCGTTTTCTACCATGGACGAAAAATTCAAGGAAACCTTCGAACAAGCGGCCGCCATGCAAAAGACATGGATGGACACCATCACCGGAGTCGCAAACGCCTGGAGCCAGTACTCCCCCGAAAACCCGCCGCCGGACGAACTCAAGAAAATGCGCAAAGGCATTCTCGACGTCATCTCGGCCAGCTGGGAAGACTTCATGCGCACGCCCCAGTTCATGGAAATCATGCGCGACACCCTCAACAACAGCATGGCTTGGCAGAGCTACACGAAAGACAATGTAAACCGCATGCACGACGTCACCCAAACCGCCTCCAAGCAAGACGTCGACAGCCTCCTCCTCGCTATCCGGCACATCGAGAAACGCCTCCTCGACCGCGTCGAAGGACTGCAGGACGACCTCGCCGAAATGCGCGAGCAGGCCAAGCAACCGCAGGGACAAGCCAACAAGACGAGCAAGGAGGACCTCGCCTTCCAAAAGGTCGTAGTCAGCCGCCTCGGCGCCGTCGAGCAGGCCATCGAAAAACTAGCCTCAACCGTCGCCAAGCCCGCGACCGCCAAGCCAGTCGCCAAACCCGCGCCCAGCAAGACCACCAAGTCCCCTGCGAAGTCCGCGACCCCAAAATCCGCCACCACAAAGAAAACAGCTAAGAAAACCACCAGACGACCATGATCATGGAACCCAAACTACCGAACACTGGAAACATCATCGAATGGCAAAAGTACATGGTCGAGGAATCCATGGCCAACTTCCGCCGCGTCGCAGCCCTCCCCGGGCTCTACGGAAAAGCCAAAGAAGTCCCCAAAGGCGTCACCCCCAGAGAAGTCGTCTACGAAGAAGACAAGCTCAAGGTGTATCACTATATTGGAGACAGTCCGCCTAAGTATAAGACACCCCTCATCGTCGTCTTCGCACTCGTCAACCGCCCCTACATCGTCGACCTAAAGAAAGGCCGAAGCGTCATCGCCAACTTCGTCGACAAAGGCATCGACACCTACCTCATCGACTGGGGATCCCCTACCCAGGCCGACCGCTTCCTCACCACCGACGACTACGTCAACGGATACCTGCAGAACTGCGTGGACTACGTCAACGAACGCTGCGGCACCAAGCAGTCCAGCATCCTCGGCTACTGCATGGGCGGCACCCTCTCCACCATGTTCACAGCTCTGCATCAAGACGTAGTTAAAAATTTGATACTCCTCGCTACCGGCATCGATTTCTCCACCCGCGAAGGCCTGATCAACCTATGGACCGACCCCGAGTACTTCGACGTCGACAAGTTCGTCGACAACATCGGAAACGTTCCCGCAGAGTTCCTGCAGGCAGCATTCCTCATGCTCAAGCCCGTTCAGAACCTCGTCGAAAAACCACTCAACTTCTGGGAAAACGTCGACAACGAACGCTTTGTAGACGACTTTCTACACATGGAGACTTGGCTCAACGACAACATCGCCGTCCCGGGCGAAGTCTATCGCGAGTTCGCCAAGTACCTCTTCCAGCAGAACCGCCTGGTCAAAAACAAGATGCCCATCGGCAAGCACACCGTCGACCTGCGCAAGATCACTTGCCCGCTGCTCAACCTCATGGCTACCAAGGACGACCTCGTCCCCCCAGCCCAAAGCGAGCCGCTCAACGATCTCACCTCCTCCACAGACGCAAAAACCATCAAATTCCCCGCCGGACACATCGGCCTCGCCGTCGGCGGCAAAGCCCAAAAGGTGCTTTGGCCGGAAGTCAGTCAGTGGCTCGCAGATCGTTCCGACTAATTCATCGCAACCAAAATTCGAATACACCTCGCCCCTATGGAAAGCACGGAAAGCAAATCTAAAGCACAGATCCGCCACCTGCGCCAGCTCAAGTCAGAAGCCGCCCTCGGCGGAGGGGCGGAGCGAATCGCCAAACAAAAAGCAAAAGGCAAGCTCACCGCTCGAGACCGTATCGAGCTTCTCCTCGATGAAGGCTCCTTCCGCGAGCTCGACACCTTCGCCACCGGAGGGCGAGAAGGAGAAGGCACCCTCATGGGCGACGGAGTCGTTACCGGCTACGGCGCCATCGAGGGCCGCCTCGTCTACGTCTTCTCCCAGGACTTCACCGTCTACGGCGGCAGCCTCGGCCTCGGCCACGCCAACAAGATCCTGAAGGTCATGGAGCTCGCCATGAAAAACGGAGCCCCCATTATCGGCCTCAACGACTCCGGCGGAGCCCGCATCCAGGAAGGCGTTGTCAGCCTCGCCGGATACGCCGACATCTTTCTGCAAAACGTCATGGCCAGCGGAGTCGTCCCCCAGATCTCATGCATCCTCGGACCCTGCGCCGGAGGAGCCGTGTATTCGCCAGCCATTACAGACTTCGTCTTCATGGTGGACAAAGGCAGCTACATGTTCGTCACCGGACCAGACGTCGTCCGCAGCGTCACAAACGAGGAAGTCACCGCCGAAGAACTCGGAGGCGCCACCACACACAACGAGATCAGCGGAGTCGCCCACTTCAAGGAAGACTCGGAAGAGCACGTCCTCTACATGGTGCGCTCCCTAATCGCTTTTCTCCCAAGCAACAATCTCGACCCCGCCCCGCGCAAGGACGTCAACGACGACCCCCTCCGCGTCGAAGCCAAGCTCGACGACTTCGTGCCCGACAACGCCAACAAGCCCTACGACATGGTCGAGATCATCAACGCCGTCGTCGACGAGGGAAACCTCCTGCAAGTGCACGAACACTTCGCCCAAAACATCATAGTCGGCTTCGCCCGACTCAACGGTCGCACCGTCGGCATCGTCGCAAACCAGCCGCAAGTCCTCGCTGGCGTGCTCGACATCGACTCCTCCACCAAAGCCGCCCGCTTCGTGCGCTTCTGCGACAGCTTTAACATACCGATAATCACCTTCGTCGACGTTCCCGGCTTCCTCCCCGGAGTCAACCAAGAGCACGGCGGCATCATCAGACACGGCGCCAAGCTCCTCTTCGCATTCGCCGAATGCACCGTGCCCAAAATCACCGTCATCACCCGCAAAGCCTACGGCGGCGCCTACGACGTCATGAGCAGCAAGCACATCCGAGGCGACATGAACTTCGCCTGGCCAAACGCCGAGATCGCCGTCATGGGGCCTGAAGGAGCCATCAACATACTCAACCGCCGCGACCTCCAGGAAGCCGAAGATCCCGAAGCCCTCCGCCAGAAAAAAGTCGAAGAGTACCGCACCCGCTTCGCCAATCCATACGTCGCCGCCAGCTGGGGCTACCTCGACGACATTATCGAGCCATCCGAAACCCGCCCCCGCCTTATCAACGCGCTCGAAATGCTACAAAACAAGCGAGACGAAAACCCGCCCAAGAAACACGGAAACATCCCCCTCTAGCCCCAAGATCGCGTCATGAGCTCCGTATCCAAAGTCCTGATAGCGAACCGCGGCGAGATCGCCGTGCGTATCATCCGCGCCTGCAAGGAACTCGGCTGCAAGACCGTCGCCGTCTACTCGGAAGCAGACCGCATGAGCCCCCACGTCCGCATGGCCAACGAAGCCTACTGCATCGGCCCCGGCCCAGCTGTCGACTCCTACCTGCGCCTCGACAAGCTCATCGAAGTCGCCAAACAAGCCAAAGCCGACTCCGTCCACCCAGGCTACGGATTCCTCGCCGAAAACGCCGACGCCCAAGCAGCATTCGAAGACGCCGGCATCGAGTGGATCGGCCCGCCCGAAATGGCCATCCGCATGATGGGCGACAAGCTCACCGCCCGCTCCACCGTCGAAGCCGCCGGCCTCCCCCTCGTTCCCGGTATCGGAAAAACCGATACCCTAAGCGACGAGGACCTAAAAACCGCCGCAGCCAAAGTCGGCTACCCACTCCTCGTCAAAGCCGCCGCCGGCGGAGGCGGCAAAGGCATGCGCATCGTCCGCGAGCCCAAAGACCTCACCGAAGGCATCCGCATCGCTCGACTCGAGGCCAAGTCCTCCTTCGGAGACGACCGCGTCTACCTCGAACGCTTCGTCACCAACGCCCACCACGTCGAAATCCAAATCCTCGGAGACAAGCACGGAAATCTCATCCACCTCTGCGAACGCGACTGCTCCCTCCAACGCCGCCACCAAAAGCTCATCGAAGAGTCGCCCTCCCCCGTAGTTGACGAACAAATACGAGAAAAAATGGGCGCTGCCGCCCTCAAGGCCGCAGCCGCCGTCGGCTACTACTCCGCCGGCACCGTCGAGTTCGTCTTCGACAGCGACACCCGTGAGTTCTTCTTTCTCGAGATGAACACTCGCCTCCAAGTCGAGCACACCATCACCGAACGCGTCACCGGAGTCGATATCGTAAAAGAAATGATCCTCATCGCCCGAGGCGAAAAACTCCAATACCGGCAGGAAGACATCAAAATCCAAGGCCACTCCATCGAATGCCGCATCCTCGCCGAAGACCCCTGGCAAAACTTCATGCCCTCCATCGGCACCATCTCCGGCTTCAACCTCCCCTGCGGTCCCGGAGTCCGCACCGATACCGGCGTCGGCCTCGGCTCCGAAGTCACCCCTTACTACGACTCCCTGCTCGCCAAAATCGTCATCTGGGACACCACCCGCGAAGAAGCCATCATCCGCACCTGCTGCGCCCTCGAAGAATTCCAGATCGCCGGCATCGACACCACCATTCCCTTCTATATCCAGCTTTTGAATACGCAGACCTTTAAGGAAGGGAAAGTCCACACCCGCTTCCTCGAAGACGAATACCTCTTCCAACAGCCAGACTCCTCCCGCCGCTCCCTCACCGCCGCCGTCGCCGCCACCCTGCTCGCCCACCGCAGAGCCCGGCAAGCCTCCGTGCTCCCCCAAACCGCCACCACATCCCTCTGGAAAAGCTCAGGCAGAAGCAATCAACTCGCTCGTAGACTATGAAATACGAAACGACAGCCGGTTCCGACACCTATATCATCGAAGTCGACGACGACGGCTCAGTCGTCATCGACGGCAAATCCGTTGACTGCGACTTTCAACAGCAATCCACCGACCCCAACCTGTATTCACTCCTCTTGGACAAACAGTCCTACGACCTCAGGATCACCGACCAAGACGAAGCCCTCAACGTTCTCATCGAAGGCGACAACATCGAGGTAAAAGTCACCGACGAGCGCAGTCGCCGCCTCGCCGGCATCAAGAAAAAGCTCGGCCAAGGAGACGGAGACATCCTCCTCAAAGCCCCCATGCCCGGACTCATCATCGACACACTCGTCAAGAAAGGCGACCAAGTGCAGCTCGACCAGCCACTCGTCATCCTCGAGTCCATGAAAATGCACAACGAATTTAAAGCCCCCCGCAACGCCGTCGTAAAAGAGCTGCGCGTCAAAAAAGGCGACAAAGTCCAACGCAACGAAACCATGGTCATCCTCTCCTAACCCCGCCCCAGGCCCGCCCAACAAAAAGCCGGCCTTTCAAAATCCCAACTCAATCCCCCCATAAAAAGACCCGTGCCCACGGGTCCTTTTTATGCCCCACTACAAGATCACCCAGCCTCATCTTCTTCCTCACTCTCCGCGACTCCTCGTGAGCAACCAAGACCCATCCCAATCACCCAATCAATTCGAGGCCATTAGCGGCCATTAGCGGTAGAAGAACTCACGACGAAGTCGCCCATCAACCCACTCCACTAGACCGCCGCACCGCCCCCGCCCAGTAGCTAATCACACCATCACCAGCTCCCCCCAAAAAAAATCCTAATTTCCAATTCCAAATTCCTAATTCCCAAACGCCCCCCCTTCCATCAAAACGGCACCCCGTAGCCCGCGTCCGACTCCTCCATGCCCAAACCATCTATCGGACTCTTCACGTTCATTCCCGGACGATTCATCACATGCAGATAGATCATCGTCGTCTCCACCGACGCGTGCCCCAGCAGCTCCTGTACTGTCCTGATGTCATAGCCATCCTCCAGCAAATGCGTCGCGAACGTACAGAGGAGCACCGCGACGACACTCGAACGAAGTGGAGACATGACGCATCACGTGAGGCGTCACCCTTTTATGGATACACGCCGCCTTCGCCGCCTCCCTCACAGCCATCTGAATCGCGCGATCCCGCAAATGATGCCTGCGAACCGCATCGCTCCGAGGATCCTTCTGCACCCTTTCAGAAGGAAACACCTACTGCCATATCCACTCCTTCGAAGCGTTCGGATACTTCACATCCAAACGATTCGGCATGTACACCCCATCGCGGCCATCTAAGCGATCCTTGTCAAAAAGCGTCCTCACCCCCTTCAAATGCTCGCACAACGGCGCTACGAGCCCCGCCGGCAACGACGTCCTCCGATCCTTGCCACCCTTCCCGTCGCGAACCACCACCAGTCCCCCCGAGAAATCCACATCCTTCACCCGCAACCTCAACGCCTCCGTCACTCGCGTCCCCGTCCCGTAGAGCAACTTGACCACCAGACGATACTTCGGCTCCACGCACGGCAAGAAACGCCCGATCTCCTCCTTCGTCAAGACGACCGGCAAAGCGCGCCCCCGCTCCGCTCCCCGAAAACTCGGCAAGGTCCCAGGCTCCGCCCCCAGACAACTCCGATAGACGAAAATCAACGCATTCAGCCCCTGACGCTAAGTCGCCTTCGCAACGCCTTCCTCTACCGTCAGAAAATCCAAGAAACCCGAGATCGCCCGCTCCAGCTCCTCGCCCGCCTGTTCACGACAACTCACCTGCACCGACCCGCAAGACTGCTTCCTCCACCACTTTACGAAACGCCCCACCCAAAAGACATAACTCTTCTCCATATTCAAAGACCTGCCTTTTCGCCGAGCCACCACGCGCACCACCTCCGTCATCCCACCGCTCTCCGCGAAATGCTCCTCCACCTGCTCCAACCCAGCCAACTCAAGCAACGGCAGCACAACCTTTTCCCGCACCGGCATCTTCGCAGGAAAATCCTCGCCGACATGCGAACAAGCCGCGTCCAGCAGCCACTCCACCGAGAGCCTCGCCTGCTCCGCCTGCCAATCCTCCACCTTCCAGCTGTCCCGCAAAAGCGCCCGAACGCATCCGCAGCTCCATAGCTAGGCACCGAGGCAGGCAAACGACCCCCATTCCTCCGCTCCAAATAGCTCAAAAATCGCTTAACCAAACAGGGCTCCACTTCCCATCCAACCTCTGAGGCACCCCGCCCCTGGACCAAAGACTACGGGCACCCGACAGCCATTCCGGCGATTCAGCTTCGTTCGACATACAATTACGGGTAAAGATTCCTAAAGACATAGAACCAAGCAGCAATACCCTTGGTTATATGCCCTAAACCTCCCCCTAAATCGTTGACCCCGCAAGCAATTTAAGTATTTTCGCCTAAATCCAAGCACACATAACCAAATTCATTTATACCGCAAAAAACGACGCATAATAATACTGTTGTATAAAAATGAGAACTCTCCTGTTCATACCACTATTTGTTGTGACTGTTTTTGCCTCGGAAACAACTTTTCTAGTCAAATCAAGAAGCATGACTCCGTTTCTCACACCTGGTGATGTGGTAACGATAGAAGAAAACGCTTACGCAGAGGTAAGCCCAGCACGGTTTGAAATCGTTGCACTCAAGCTCGAACACCCGCCCTTTGATAGGCGAATTCTGCGAGTAGTTGGCCTCCCCGGCGAGCACGTGGAAATCACAGAGGCAGGCATCCAAATAAACAAAAAACCAATCAAGTTACCAAGCCAGTCTGTTGGGTCATACTACGTCGAACTAAAAGTCCCAACCTTCCTAGATATAAAACTCCAAGAAAATGAATACTACGTACTGGGAGATAATCCTGATCATTCATTCGACAGCAGATTCTTCGGGAAAACAACCCAAACAAGCATTCTAGGTAAAGTCACAAAAGAATAATATACAACAAGACGTGGCATACAATTCCGGCAGCTGCGCCGCCTCCATCGTATGCACTCGCCGCTCAGCAGAATAAAACCACCAATGAATCGTTACCCAGGAATCGCGATCTTGTCGTTTTGCTTAATCCCCTGCATTGGAGCAGCAAAGAACGACACCAGTGAGTCGATCCAACTCGCGTTCGAAGCCACAGCTCGACTCAAGATGATGGATCCACAAAAAGAATACACTTTGCCTGTTCACGGAATCGAGCAGACAGGATACAAGGAACAGTTCTTGAGACAAAGAGATGCGGATGAGATAGCCGAAAGTGGACTGAGCTCGGGATGCGGAGACTTCACTTCAGTTTTCATCGATGAGCTCAAAAAGTACGGGACGGAATCCATCGTTGTCGAGGGAGCAGAAATATCTGTCCGGTCCCTTCAATACCGCTATTCAGGGCATTCGGTAGTCGCGGTTCCCCCTTCCGACAAGACCGACAGACTCATTTTAGTAGACCCTACGTCGGGACGCATTCTCGATGAGGACTGGAATCCCCAAAGCGAAAGTTTCGAAGCATATGGATCGACCTACTGGATTGGATACATGGGAGATATTGAGCAGTATCCGGCTCACAACTCCAAGGAATTGCAGGAACTCTACGATCAGACGCTAAAGAGTATTCCTTCGAAAATTCTAGAGGAGAAGTTATTCGAAGATTTAAAAAAGAAGCTGAACCAGTCGTCCCATACAACTCCGGCCAGTGCTCCGCGCTGACCTATATACGCGTAGGGACTTCACGTTCGGAAAAATGATAATCAAACCGACTTCAATCGATGGCATCGTCTCTTGGCGAGAGCGATATCGGGAAGAGATGGCTTGCCAGATCATCCACGACTCCCTCCATCGACGCGGGAATTGGGCGCAAACATTTATCCTGAAATTGAACGAAGAGCCGGTGGGCTACGGGTCCCTTCTTTGTGACGGCCCTTGGAGTGGAACTCGGACTGTATTCGAATTCTACGTAGTCAGAGGGCGGAGGTCGCAGGTTTTCAGCCATTTTGACGCGTTTCTCTCCAAGACCGAGGCGACTCACATTTCCTCTCAGTCAAACGACAGATTACTTACCCCCCTGCTCTTGTACTATTCAAACGATATAAAGAGCGAAAAGATCCTGTTCGAAGATTGCGTCAGCGAATGTCACGTAATCAAAGGTGCATCCTTTCGGAAGAAAAAAGAATTAGAAGCATCAAGCATTTTCGAGCACACACGGGAACCGGTCGGAGATTGGTTGTTAGAAATAGACGGTGAGGTGGTTGGCACAGGAGGAGTCATGAAACACTACAATCCACCATACGGGGACATCTACATGGAGATTGTTGAAACGCACAGAAGAAAAGGTTATGGAACCATTCTAGTCCAGGCATTGAAGAAGGTTTGCTACGAATCCGGCTTGGTTCCATGTTGCCGTTGCGATCCTCAAAACGAGGCGTCGATCAAGACAATCCAGAAAGCGGGGTTTCAGCCATGCGCACATCTTCTAACGGGAACAATAAATAATCCGAACCAGTCGTCCCATGAAACTCCGGCCAGCGCTCCGCCCTAGCCTATATCGCCGTATGGACTCGGCGTTGGGCTGAAAGAAATGTCCACATTCACAAAACTCCAAATCGTTGTTATTTGCCTGGGCTTGATCCTGGCTGCTACTGGTGCGAGCATTCTGCTCAACAAGTACACCAATCGCTCAGAAGAAGAGAGTTTCCTTCACGAAAGCAAAAGGGCGATTCATGATATATCGAAATCTACAGAAAGTGGGCTTGCGAAGAAAATCTTCTTCACTGGTTTCGTATTGGTCACGCTTGGCTCCATTCCCCTTATTCCATTCAAAAGAATTGCAAAAAAGATGTCCTAATCCATCGTTGCGTACAATTCTGGCCGTCACCCTCTGCAGACTTCCACGGAGGGCCTCTACGCTCTACAAAAATGTTGAATAAGAAAAAACATGCAGCTCCTTAAACGAAAAGGCATAACCTTATTCCTTGCGGGTCTCGCTCTAGTCACAGCTGCGAGGACTAGTGTAGGACAAACCGGAATCCAACTAAGCGCGGAAGAGTCTGACCCAAATCGCCTCGGATTGATGCAGGGCTTCCCGCCTTCGCCCGATAAGCTGATTATGCAGCCGGATTCAGACTTTTTCAGTTTCCCGAAAATGCGGTGGACGGTCTGTCATATCCGGGAGCTAATGCCAACCAAGCAGATAAGCAAAGGACTCGGAGCTCCCATCCCATTCGCCTACGCCCTCGATGAAGGTATCGACACGGTCGCCTTCACCCCTTTAGGCGGAGAAAATTCCTTAACTTGGAAGGAGGCACTTCCCGTAAACTACACGGACGGAATTCTTGTCCTACACAAGGGACAGATCGTGTATGAGAAATATTTCGGAGCCCTCAACGAAGTTGGAAAACACGCGGCCATGTCGATGACTAAATCGATGACCGGACTACTCGCGGAGATTCTAGTCGCAGAGGGAACGCTCGATGAAACCGCCAAAGTGGCATCGATCGTGCCAGAACTTGAAGAGAGCGCCTTCGGCGATGCCACGGTAAGACAGGTCATGGATATGACTACGGCCCTCAATTACAGCGAGGACTACTCCAATCCAATGGCAGACATTTGGATCTATTCAAAAGCGGCGAGCCCACTGCCTAAGCCCGCTGGCTATGAGGGTCCGAACGGCTATTTTGAATACCTGAAAACCGTGCCAAAGGATGGATCCCATGGCGAGGCTTTCGGATACAAGACGATCAACACTGATGCTCTTGGCTGGATCGTTTCCCGTACCTCCGGAAAAAACCTTGCCCAGCTCCTTTCCGAACGCATTTGGATGAAAATCGGCGCAGAGCAAGATGGATACATGACCGTCGACGCCAAAGGAACTCCCTTCGCCGGAGGCGGACTAAGCGCAGGGCTACGAGATTTAGGCCGCATCGGACAACTCATGCTCAATCGCGGAGAGCTTAACGGAGAACGACTTTTCCCCGCATCGGTGGTCGACAAAATTAACGCCGGCGGGGACAAGACAGTCTTCGCTAAAGCAGGATACAAGACGATCCTCGGTGGAAGCTACCGCAGCATGTGGTGGGTTTTCCACAATGAACACGGAGCTTACGCAGCTCGAGGAGTTCACGGACAGACAATTTATATCGATCCGACAGCCGAAATGGTAATTGTTCGGTTCTCCTCTCATCCTCAGGCGAAGAATGGTTACATCGACCCTACTTCCCTGCCTGCGTATCAGGCTCTAGCGGAATACCTGATCGACAAAAACAACGGCTGAACTAGGCCAAACAAGTCGCGCCGCACAACTCCGACCAGCGCTCCGCGCTAGCCTATATCCACATATCGACCTCGACCTTCCGTAGCATTTCTACAACTACAGCGTTTAGTACACAGACCAGCCAAAAGGGAGAAAACAGCAGGGTCAGCTCATGAATTTTGACAACCTTCTTTCAAGAGAGTTGATGACTCATGAACACGCCGCTTAAGGATGTACTGATCAACGCCTACGCGAGGGAGATGGAAGCCTACCTGAAAGAGCATCCGGAGGATTTCACGGAGGCGATCGATCTAGCGGTAGGAGACAAGGAACGCTACTCCTGGCGTGCGGCCTGGTTGCTAGGTAACTGCATGGAGAAAGACGACGAGCGGGTGCGCGACGCCCTGGATCGGCTGATAGCGGCCATGCCCGGTAAACCCGACGGGCACTGGAGAGAACTGATAAAGATCGTATCCAAAATGTCCTTAAACGACGAACAGGAGGGACTATTGTTCGAAATGGCCATGCAGCACTGGCAAGATCCCGACAAGCAATCCTCCGTGCGGTGGAAGGCATTCCAGTTCATCGCCGCTATGGTCGAGAAGTATCCGGACCTCGCCGCGGAAGTGAGTCTGGTCATGCGACCTGATCTGATCGACCCCCTATCGCCCGGTATTCGTCGATCGGTTGCTTCGTCGCCACTCATCAAACGTCGCTCCGCTCGGTACAACAGAAGCTAAGAAGGCCCTCCCCTCAATCGGAGCCTTGTCTACGAAAACTCAGATTCAGCCCAAGCGCATATCAATCCTTATAGAGATTGCCTCTCACCACTTCCTCAACTTGTAGAGTTCAGGACATACAGGTGGCTCAGCGCACAAGGCGTCTCACAAGGCCGCTAACTCCAATCGAAGCTCTCCACGGTATCGTCCGACTGGACTCTGCTCCGGCACGTCATAGGCGATCTCATAGTCCACCTCGAATCCCACGACACCTTCGCCACGCTCGTAGCGTAATTCGCTCGGCGACGCAAAAACCACACCATCACTCTCGCTCGGGTCACGAAAGCCCGCAACCGTTCCGACCGGCAAAACCGCATCCGATCCATCGAACGCCAGAGGCTGAGCAAGAGCTCGCAACAAAAAGCCACGGCCATCGCCATTCAAATCATTTACCGTGATTCCTTCCAGCATGAAGCTCACCGCATCGAGCAAATCGCTTGCAGAACCAGCCAGGTCGTCCCCCACGAAGGTATCCAATTCGATGACCTCTCCCGTTGTCACTTCCAGAGCCCCTGCCTCAAGCATCGCACTCAAACGAGCTACTCTCTGGGAATCGGCCGCCATGAGCCCTCCTCGCAACAGCGAAGCGAGCAAAAAACAACCTAGAGCGAAACGGCGGAACATACTCAGAAGAGTCGCGATTCTCACCCAGCCCGCAACGTGATTTTACACTTTGCTTACCAATTGCCCGATAATCAGCCGCCCCCCTATTCCCACTCCTAGTATCAAGCGCCTACGGCCTCGCCACCTCGCCAGCTTTGCGTCCGAGATTCGCCCGAATGAACACAATCAAAAGATGACATAGGAGGCAGTTGTCAGCCCTGTGCGATCACGCAAAGGTTTCCCGAGGAACCAAACAGAGGAGCAGCTCCTTAATCTCAAAATCCGACCCAAAATCCATTTTAAAGCAAGATTCGTAGAGGTGTAAGCTTTAAAAGGACTGATATCCAAAACGTGGGTACATTATCCCGAGCTCTATCTCAGCCCGTTCGTTGCTACCCCATCTTCGTATCAATTGTCCGACCAATATCGAGCTTGCAGCCCATGCTATCCGTTCGAACGGAGCATAGACGCACAATGGGACATCACTTCATTTTTGATATCTAGATAAAGCACGTGATCTTGGAAACCAAGGAAAACGACATTAACTGCAATTATCGATATTCGCCACTCAGTAAATAGGTCACCCACTTACCGAAGCAAAGCCGGCACATCTAAGAACTACGAAAAAAAGTTCGATCAGCGACTAGCCAGACCCATGCACCGCTATGGCTAAGGATCGTTCGATGCAAACGGCAACACCACTCAAAATCCCTAGCCCCAAAGAGCCCTCGCAAGGATCCACACCAAGCAAGGGCTCTCAAACATATCAGCAGCTCTATTCGCAATTGCCTAGTCGAAGATCCCCCTCTCCTCCGACCGATGCCTCGGCCCCAAGGAGAAGGTTACGATTTCCTATATTCCCTCCGGGCGATCTTTAGTCCAGGTCAACGTCAGAGGGTTCGACTCTCCATGGGTCCAAATGCCTTTGATTGTCTTCTTCTCTTGATCCAGCGATCCCTCGAACACTGCGTCAAAATGAATGACCTCAAATCGCAGTTCGCCGTAACCCTTTTCAGCATCAAAGAGCACCTTCGCGGGACCGGCCGGCAAGGAATTGTCCATCGTTCCCCATATCTTCATTTGAAATTGGTCCGCGAGCGGAGCCACCTCTATACATTTAAACGAACCATCACTGCCTTCCACCGTTCCACTCCAAAAGCCTTCCAATGGAGAAATATCGTCTGGGTAGATCGTCTCAAACAATACTCGGAGAGCACCAGGCAGTTCCTCAGACAATTCCATTTCGAGTGGCCGGTCGCCATTGAACTTCCAAAGGCCTCGCAATTTCCCATCGGATTCTAGCTTTGCTTCGTAGCGACCTTTGATGCCCGGATAATCGGCTACGAACCGTCCGCTTTCCTGATCGAAACTCGTACGAGAGCTAGGCAGGAGCGTTCCGCCTTGTTTGATAACAAATACATTAGCACTTCCGTCGCTTAAGACATGCATCGCAAGGGGGAATGGAGAACCGCCAAAATCGAGGTTGCCAAACCACAAACCTACGACCGATGAAAAATCCCCTTCCCGAGTCAACTCGACACGCTGCTCAGCTGAATTGGCCAAAGAAACAAGACCGTACTTTTCTTGTGGATACAATTGCAGCTTAGCAAAGAACCCACCGGTTTGACCAAAGTGAATAAGCATCCCATCAACCACCCTCCAAGCTAAACCGATACCGTTCGCATGTTCTTTCTTTGCAAGCGCGAACGCTTCTTTCAAATGATCAGGAGTCGATTCCGACCAATGAGCCTCCGCAAACGTCAACATGTCCTCGACCGACGAAACGATTGACCCACCTCCGGCAAGAACATGCCAATTCCAAGACGGAACGGACTCGCCCGCTCTATGTCCGCTCGCCATGCGACTTCGTAGCGAATCCCGCCCTGAATTTTCGTCAACCTTCGCCCAGGTCGAGCCCATTCCCAGAGGAGAGAGAATTCTCGTATATAAGAGAGATGAGTAATCGGTGCCATTCACAATGGCAAGTACCTCTCCCAATATTTCAAATCCGATATTTGAATACACGGGTGATCTGACCTCTCCCAGATCCTCTTGTTTTAGATTCTTCAAATAAGAGTACAATCGCTCGCGGGAGTAATTTGCATATTGATCTCCAATGCTACAGTTCTCGCAGTCTTCCGCCAAATTGCTAGCGTACAAGGGCAAACCCGAAGTGTGAGTAGCCAATTGAAACAATGTAACTGAATTCAAAGGAGAGTCTTCGCTTACAACGGATTCAGGAAGGAACATGCCAACCGGATCCTCCAATTTGGCTTTTCCCTGCAAAACAGTATCCGCCAACAGGATACCTGTAAACACTTTGGTGATCGATCCGATCTCGTAAAGGGTCTGCTCATCGACATCCGACCCGCCCTGCCTCATCTTACCCGCCGATGAGTAGACGCGTTTATCAACGTTAACTTCTCCCATAGAGACCCCTTCGTTTGGCTGCTGGTGCGCCGCATGCCATGAATTCGCCTCGCTTCGCAGGTCAGGCCTCAACATGGAATCGGCAAGGGATGCCGAAGCGAAAATAGAAATAAAATAAAACAGGTAACAGCCTGGGAGTATTAATCGATTAAACATAGTAGTTGGAGTTTTGAGTTTATGGATAAAAAAGTATATTAGGCAGCAGGACGCTTGCGTTTAGGTTCGGGGTGGCGTCCGCCCTCTAGCACTAGCCAAAGGTCGATTGGATTCGAGGCGGAGCTCGCCACCTACCTCTCAAAAGGCAGCGTCCGGACCCGCCTCGGACGGATCAGGGCTAGAGTAAACAAGCCCCCGAGCGTTCCTAGACCGTTTGCGACTCGTCGGATTTTCGTTGTTCCGCAAGCGCCGAAAGCCCACCAATCGCTCCTAAGTTCATCGAATCGAGAGCGGAGCTAGGCACGATGATCAAAGAACCCTTTTCCTTAAGCCCCTCGAAGAGCATATTCATGCCACGGAGCTGAAGTGCTGTAGGATTATTTCGGTATTGATCGCTCGCTTTGGCAAATTTTTCAGCGATCTCCGTCTCAGCAGTACCAAGTATAATTCGCGCCTGCCGTTCTCGTTCAGCTTGGGCTTGCTTACTCATCGCATCGGCAAGGGCCTCCGGAATGATAATGTCCTTTATTCCCACCGTCTGGCAGGTTATGCCCCAAGGATTTGTGTGCTCGTCCAAAGTCTTTTGCAGGGCCTCTCCCACTTTCTCGCGATGCTGGAGCAGCTCGGCCAATTCATGCCGACCAATGATATCACGCAATCCCGTTTGAGCAATGAAGGCCACGGCTTCGTAGTATTTTTCCACTTCTAAAGCAGCCTTCTCTACGTCCCAAACCATCCAATACACGACTGCGTCGACATTAACCGGAACGGTATCCTTGGTTAAGGTCTTTTCAGCATGGAAATCCGTCACCCGCACACGCTGGTCGACAAACAAATCTACCCGCTCGAGGATAGGAATAACGAAGAAAACTCCTGGCCCCTTCAGTCCTATAAACTTCCCCATACGAAGCACGACAGCCTTTTCCCACTGATTTGCGATTCGGATAGAATAGGCGACCAGCAGTCCAACCGCGCTCGCAAGTCCAGCGACAACGGGAGAAATGATTTCCATGCTGAGGAGCAGGACCGCTACCCCAACAAAAACCGCCCCTACCGTAAACGATACGATACTTAAACCGCCACCTGTTCTGATTTCCGACTCTTTCGACCTAATAATTCTCATTTGGATTCTCCTTCGTATTTTTTCAATTCATCGATAAGCTGCTTTGGAGTTATCCCATACACAGCGGCAGCATTCACGTAGTCCTCGCAAATGCTCTTAAGCTTGGCGCGTTTCTCCTTTGCAGACACGTTCACCTTAACCGTCCCGATAAAGGTTCCAGTGCCTTGTTGCGTCTCCAAAATCTTTTGTATCTCCAGCTCCTTGTAGGCCTTAGTGACTGTATTCAAATTCACCTTTAGCTGTACTGCCAAAGCTCGCACTGTAGGGAGTTGATCCCCGACCTTCACCCGGCCCGTGGCCATTCCAAAACGGATTTGGTCGATGATCTGGCGGTAGAAAGGAACTCCGCTCCTTGGGTCTAATTGAAATTCAAGCATTCACCTCACCTCTCTTCTTATTCAGGATATTGAACTCAAGTCACATTGTACTATATGTATAGTACAATATATCTCTAGCGCTTTTCAGGATGTGTCAACCGTTTTTATCGAAGCATGCGTTTTTCGACCTCGGACCACGACCGTGCCCGAACCAGCAAGGGCTCCATCCCCGAGGAAATCTACATCGAGGCAGAAGCTCTGCTTTTGATTCCGATTAAAGAATCCACCGCCCCTTGCCAACTGGCCCTCAAACTCACAAGCCTGATCCTACAATCGGGCTTTGGCGCAACAACGAAGTCCCCCACTAATACGCCAAAGAGCAAAATTCGTCTCGCTCCTGCTAACTTGATATAGATATCTTCCAAGCTATTCGTTTGGTCAAATACACTCAACGAATTGGGAAACGTCCAACAAACCACTCCCAGCAATTCCCTTCTCATCAGTTACCCACCGCGTGCTCTATCTACACTTCGCTAGCGTGACTTATTTCCCCTCCTCGACAGTGATCAAAGTTCACTACAAGTCCCTGATTCCCAAGAAAATCCAACTCAATGACCCATGTATAAATCTGTAATATCGACCTTCCTCTTCTTGCTGTTCGCACACGCCTCAAACGCCGTTCTCGTCTACGAAAACACCTTCGACTCTTCATCAAGCATCGATGGATTCACAAAATTCGGCGAAAGCTTTGTCGCCTACAGTCCACCACCTCTTCACACAGTTGCCGTCGAATCCGGCCAACTGAAGATCGAGACAGACTACTATCAGCCAAACGGGGCAAGCAGCCCTCCCACCCTCCTAGGTCGAGCCACCCTCATTCTAAGCAATACGTCGTTCGGAAACGGCTTCAGTAGCATACTCTCTCATAGCACAGGATTAATAAGCTGGGCCTTCAACCTTTCGAATCAAAGTGGCAGATTCAACAACGGCTTTCACGTCATACTAGCGAGCACCAAAGAAAACCCATACGATATCGAAGCCCAAGGCTACTACTTCCGAGGCGGAAGCATGGTAGGAGACCGCATGGGAATCTGGAGATTCGATCACGGAATCGGAGGCGGGCAGGAAGTCCTGGTCGATATTCCCGACGGACTCGGAGTGTCCCCCGAAACAGGGTCTCTCAAAGTCACTTACAATCCCTTCAACAACAACTGGACCCTATTGGGCGAAATCAGCGACACTTTCGTGAATCCTAGGTTAGTGGATACAAAACTCGGCAGCGCAACTGACGGAACCTATACCCAGCTTAGCACGCCCTACCTCGGCCTCGGAGGGAAGAACACAGGAGTGAACACCTTCGACAATCTCTCCGTCAGCGTCCCCGACGCGATAAACACAGGCACCGCCCTAACCCTCGTTCTCCTCCTCGCCTTCACCTGCTCCAGAAGCATTCGCAAGAGAGCCAAGACCTAAGCTCCAAATACAAAGCGGTAGAATCTTCAAAACAGCAGCGCTTCAGCCAGCCCACAAGTCCGGAAAGTCCTTCACACTATTCAAAAATGCCCAGTATCCTCGCAATCGCTACAGTATACCTCGCTTCAATTAGCGTACTCGCATTCTCCGGCTTCGCCGAACCCGATCGGATCTTCATTCCCGACTTTGAGATAGCCGGATCGCAACTGCTCCCCATCCTCAACAGCTCACTCGGCGAAAACGACGCCGTCGCCTTCCGCAGCGAGGACGCGATGAATAAAAGCTTCACCTCCGATATCGAGGGATCCAAATACGAGACCTACATTTACTTCAACCGAGCGATACAAGTAGTGTCCGAAGAAGGCGGCGGCTATATCGGCGACTTCATCGACAAAGCAAAGCTCCACCTTGGCGGTACCATCAAAGGCTTCATCGTCCCCATCCGCAAAGCGAAGGTCGCCACCGGGTCAATGACCATGAACAACGTACTCGCCGCCCACATCGAAACCATCGAAAAGAAAGACCAATACAGAGTCGTATTCCTCGTAGAGTATTCGATGCGTAAGGTTATTGCGAATACAGAGGTCTATAAGAGCGACCCTACCCGCTTCGCCTTCTGTCCCGATCACCACGATGGCATGCCGCTTTTCCGCCAACAAAAGTTTTACGACAAGCTTGGAAAAGACTACCCAGACACCATAGCGATGCCCATCGACCTGCGACACGTCGACTACCCCGGTCGAGAAGACCTCAAAGCCTACCTCGATACCCTCGAAACGCGCCCGCTGGTCGTGCTCTTCACCAACTCCCAAACATCTTTCGCCGGCCTAGCCGACCTCCTCGAACTCAGCTCTAAGTAAACAAAATCCCCGTTCAACTGAGCCCCCCCCTTCGCGCTACTGCGGCGGCAAAGCCATCGCCCCCGGAGCCGCCTCGAGCAAATTCGGTTCGACATCTGCCTCAAGTTCCCCAGCCGTCCAGCGAATCCCGCCCGCAAGCATTGCCTGAAAGTAGGCGCTATCCCAAACATCCTCGCGATGCCCCATCGCATTGTAGTAGACTCTACCCTCTCCAAATGGCCGCGCCCACGAAAGCGGATAATCCGGCCGCTCGTAGGGCGTCTCTTCCATGCCCTCCGTCTGCATGACCATCAACACATGATTGTCTGAAGCGTATTCCTTTAGCGAATACCACTCCTCCATCACGCGGATCTCCGCGCCTAAACCCTCCATCCCCGGAAACTCGGGATCGACCACCGTCGCCGCTGCCTCTTGCTGCGAACCATGGTTAATGAACTCGCCGCCCAACATCTTAATGTAAGGATCCGAAGCCTCCCCGTGATACTCATATCGATGCCCACGCTTGTCCTTCGGAGTGTTTCCGTCAAAGGACTCGTAAGTGTGGTAGGAATCAGACGCGGCATGTACCGCCATAAATCCTCCACCACGCTCCACCCAGTCCAACAAAGCCTGCTTGCCCGCCGCCGTAATCGCCGGCTGCCCATCCGTGCCCACCTTGTGTAAACTACCGCTAGTGTAGAAGAACACCACGTCGAACGACTCCAAATACTCCGCTGAAAACAGACTGCCATCTTTGCTGTACGTAAACGCAAAGCCCTCTTTCTCACCAAGCCCGGTCAGTACCTTTTCCGAGTAGCTCGGCTCACCATTCGGACCCCATTTGACCACGCTATGCTCCCAGCCCGAGGACTTCGTGAAATATAGAACTTTGATCGGGTCAGCGGCAAACGCCGCCGACGCCAAAGCGAAAGAAAGGAGCAATACGTTAAAGGGGTTCATGCTCGCACCCTACCTGTTCCATCCAACTCCGCAACCCTCCACCCGCGCCAATCTAAGAGCTGACAACACAACTTTGCTTCCAGAGGAGCCAGAAAACAAACTGACCCCACCTCACTAGAGAAACAGACACAGGGGCGCATTTACCGCTATCAAAAACCTAGTTTCTCAACAAGTACTCAAGGCTCGGAGTGTAGCCCAGTAATTTCATTCGGACTAACAATGCTCTCCCACTATCGAATTCGTATTCTACTGTCCGAACCACGTGTTCAAGGTCTATATCCCCAATTTCGGGCTCGCTAAACAATACTTCAGCATTCTTCCAGCCTTCTGCCTTATCCCAATACTCGATCTCAAACTGACTCTCCACTTCGCTTGGAATTCGAACCGTGCGAACCATAAACTTGTTCGTGTCTTTGGATAAACTCATCTCCATCACAGCTGCCGACTTCCAAGGATCGAGTCCGAGAAGAAACTCGAAGTAATTACTCAATCCATCCCCATCCAAATCGAGTTCAGCATCCATAATACCTCTATCAAACACATCTTCGCCACTGTATCGATTCCACCACCCAAGATATGATTTGTCAGCATGCGTCGACAGATGGCTCAGCTCGACAAACTCAACCCCAGAATGACTTCCCTCAAAATTAAAAGACTCCTCTCGTATCACCCATCTCACTACATCTTCCTGGCTCTCGATCCGTACAAACGCTTCATAGTCCCCAGTCTCATTATTCTTGAGCGAAACTCTCTCGCCATTGAACCATACCTCGTGCCGAAAATCCACGGCTGCTGAAGAAGACCTATCAAACTTCAGCTTTAATATTCCAGCTTCGAAGCCCGAAAACTCGAGAACATCGACTTCACCCGCAGCGAATCCCTCGCGCTCAATATTTGAATACACATCAAGCTTCCAAATATCGTCTCCAGCATGACGTGCGTCTTTTCCCAGCAAATGCACATTGCTCCAATATAATGCGTTCGACACCACGTGTTCATTCACCCGCCAGATTGCCTGCTTTCCTGCCAGTATCGCATTCGAAGGCAATCCAAGCCACTCTAGATTTTCCTCTTCAAATCCCCCGAGAGCCTCTGCAACAATCTCAGTGCCTGGCGGATACGCCAAAAGATCAGGGCTGGCTTTTACTCCTATTCCCGCAGACCTTAGATCAACCAAGTACCCCCGCAAAACCGAAAACGCATCCGACAGTTCACCATTCCTCTCATTTCGACTGAAGTGAACAGTCAACTCATGCTTCCCTTCCGGAATCCCAAGGTACAAATCCGCGTCCCTAAAACGATAAGCATATGCGAGATCAGGAATTTTCACTCCATCAACTTCGACCGTATCCAATTCCATCTCTGCGCCCACCCGCAATACGCATGGACCATCAAGGCTCGCGCTCATTCTAGATGGGACTCCCGACACATGACTCCGTAGGTAGCTCGTAACCACATAGTCGTCCAGCAATTCCGACATAGGACTTAACGACATACCCTCTACTTCCCAATCCAAACCAAAGGCGCTTACCCCCTCAACCGTCCTTTTCCTAAACACAGGCTCCGGCGCGTTGAGTCCATCTCCAACCAAAACCGTAAAACGCCTTGGCTTCTCGTTAAAAACGCCTTTCCAGGATACAAACTCATACCCCGCATCCGGAATTGCCACGAACGAAATCTCCTCTCCGATAAGACAGCTCTCCCTTACCGGAGATACGGCTACTCGACCTGTACCAAAATCCTGATCTGCGAAACTAAGTCCATCACGTATCCTAAGGCTGGTGACAGTCACCTCTCTTGGTTCAGCTCCACTATGGCTAATCATGACTTCGTGGATACCAGAAGGGATATTCAGAATTCTTTCCCTCGCACTGTACGAACTCGAAACATCAAAACGACCCACCAATTCTCCATCAAGGAATTCTAGAGCCGTCGACTCCCCAGTTCCGCCATACGCTGAATAGGCCAACGAAACCGGCCCCTCCAATTCCACGGCTAACGCACTACTCAAGAACCCATCATAACCTAATACGCTTTCCCATCGTACAACGCCGTCTTCACCACTAAAATCAGAGCCGACGCCATACGCATCAGAAGGCAGCATACTTATTTTTCCGATACTAGAATCGTGCTCGGATTCGACGAATAAACGGACCGCTTCAGTCGATCCTACCGGCACGTCGATTCGACGATCATACAATTCGCTTCCATCGGCGAAACTCCACCTTCCAAACGAAAAGGGAGACTCATCAACCATCGTCAAAGAGTATTCCGACTCACTATCCGATAAACTCTCCTCGATGGCGACTCCTTCGGGATGGGAAAGCGTCGGCCCCCACCCCTTAGTGACTTCGAAATCGCCCACCCTTACATCGCTATCTGAATACACATCGCAGCGAACCTCGAGCGACTCCCCAGCATCAAGGAATACGGATCGCCGCATCCACTGTTCCGATGCTCTCGCAGCGCCAAACACTTCCTCATCACCTCGCCTAATCCTCACCTGCGAATTATGATGTCCGGTCACATAAGACGAGAAACGAACCGCAGAAGCTTCCGCAACCGTAATGAAAAATGTTGTATGACCAGTTGCTTCCCAACTCGCATTTCCCCTCGGAGTTAGCACCTCTGGATCGAGCTCGATATTTGGCGTGTATCTGAATGCTACCGAAGCGCCTTCGATACGGATCGGATTGTCAGTGTAATCTGCATACACTTCGACGTCTTCTGCGATTCTAATGTCCCAAGCCGCCTCCATCGAAACCAAAACCCCCGTGCCATTTGGTTCCGACCACCAACCATTGAATGACTGACCATGCTCATCAATCTCCGGTACAGACAACCGCACAGATTCGCCAAGTCGGTAGCTATCTTTCAGTGGCGCGATCTCCGCAGCTTCGCCTCCCACGCTCGCGCTTACCTCAAACTCCGTCAAAAGCTCTGGGACATCCACTCCAATACTCTGAAGTAAATAGGGATAGTAGAAACCCGACAACACGAGAATCTCCCAGTTAAGAACATGCTCTCCTTCCCCAACTTCAACTCTGACCTCACCATCTTCTTCGTATCCAGAAGTCAATACTTCGCCATCTAGGTATGCTATGTATTCGAAATTACCTCCGTAGCCAAAACTGACTTCTGGCACCACCAAGATACCAGCCCCTTCAAACCGCATTGAAACCTCGATTAAACTCGCTTGCTCAATCACGCTCGAGAACCCCCATCTAAAACGACCATTACCCGAGCTCGCATCATAGGTCGGAGTAATCCCAGAAAACTCCCAGTCGTATCCTGCGATATTGTCCAGGGCTCTAAAACGCGGAATCAAGCGCGTGTGATCCTCGACCGTAAGCGAAAACGATTCTTCTTCTCCCGCAAATTTCTCTATCCACTCCACGAACTCATTCCCTTCATCAGGCACCGCAGTCACCTCCACCACATCCCCCTTCTCGTACATATCCTTTAGAGGGCTTACAACAACCTCGCCTCCACCCACTTCGAAGCTTGGCACCTGCAACTGAAAACCGGACTTGAACTCAAACTGAGTCAGGCGAGCGGCAGGCCATTCCCCTCCGATCAGGGCTGACTCATTTCCTCTTGCTCTCAGTACCACCGACACCTCGTGTTCGCCATCAGGAATCAAATGCCAAATCGATGGCGCAAGCTGGGCACTACTAGTTTCCAGCTCCCCATCGATCCAAAGCTCATAAATCCCGGGATAACTTAGCGAGAGCCCAAGCCAGCCAGCTGTATTCAGATTCGCGGAAAACACGACTTCCTCCGTACGCCCGTTTAACTCAAAAACTCCGGGCAAATCGGACTCCCTCATCTGCAACTCTCCATCCACAATTACCCAAACATCTTCTACATCTTCGTCAGGCGCCCTGCTCAGCCCCTCGCCTCCCTCGACAGTCCAAGTGACACCATCTATCTCAAAATCAGAGAACGCAGTTATCACCTCTGCTGAGATTGGTCCCTCAATTATAAAAATGCCACTAGACAGACTGCCTTCCAAATCCCCCTCCCATCTGACAAATTCCATGCCCTCCTCAGCCACCACCTCGTAGCTGATCTCTTCACCCTCCTCAAAATAACCGATCCAGGTCGAAGGCAGTTTGCTCCTTTTCTCTGAAAAGTACTTCCACCGATACAGAAAAGTTTCGTCCCACCAACCCAGAAGAGTTTCGCGCCACCACCCAAATTCCGTGTATCCATCAAAGAATGTCAGTTTTCCTAGCTCAGGCGTCCAAGCGATTTCAGCATCCAAGGCCTTTACTTCTAGCTGGTATTCCACACGGAGATCCGAAATACGCTTCGACTCATAGCGTCCTCTCGAATCTGGGTTCGCCGTGATTCTGAAGAGATGCTCCCCTTCCTTCACAAAATAACCATTCGAGCCAGAGCTACGAATCGGTTCTCCGCCAATGCTCACAACATAGTCTCCAAGGCTGCCAGAATTGCCCTCATCAAACTCCAGCACGAGATATGAGGGACCTTTCACCGTTCCCTCCATCGCGGAGAACTCGCCAACGCCCAAAGCTTCAGGCGACTCCCAAGCACCGTCCACCTTCTTCCAAAAACCATTCCCGATCAAGCGATCGATATACCGATCCTCTTCGACCTCAACTTCATCCGGTAACGCAACAAAGATCGCTTCCAAACTCAAATCCCTAAGAGCCGTCAGATTCACTTCAGGATTCTCAGACTCCACATCGCCCACCCAACCAAGAAACCTGTATCCAGTTTCAGGAACAGCTTCTAATTTCAGTTCGGCTCCATAGGCAACAAGAGCGCTATCCGGCCTCCCAGCAACTGACCCACCTGCCGACGTGCTTAGATTAACATCCACCCTTCGATCCAGCTTGAAATTTCCGGCATAAAAATCGAATTCCTTATCAATGTACATCGAACTCGAAAGTCTCACTTCCAACTCATGCACGCCGACACCGACATCTAACACCAACTCCGTATCCAAAAAAAGAATATCATAGATCGACACCGGTTGAACGTCCGCCACAACCTCGCCATCCAGATATATTTTCCCATAGCCCGCCAAGCTACCATAATTAAAGGACAACTTTCCCGGACCCACGACTTCTATCGTAGCCCGAAGCGCCTCGCCCGCCGGCACCACACTTTCAACCTTCAGATAATCGCCATTGGGCCCCTCTGATACCGACCAGAAATCCGCCCCCAACAACGCGACATCGAAGTCTCCCACCGTCACGACACGAGCGAACTCAGCAACCAATTCAATCCCCTCTCTCGCCGAAAGACTCAGGTCAGGATTTGTCGAATCCACCGCCCCTGTCCACCGATGAAACTCCCACCCCTCATCCGGAATCGCGGAAAGAGCCAATACCTCCCCAGCCTCAATAACTCCCGACGCCGGGACTCCTTCTACCTCACCAGGACCATACACCTGCACCGACACCGGAAAGCCCCTTTCAAACGCGAAGTCGCCAATCTCAATCGCGCCACGAAACGAAAGCTCAAGCGCCGCTCCCTCTTCTCCCACCCAGAATGACCATTGATGAGAGGCCGTCCCCAAGTACACGTCATCCAAATGAGGATTCACATGGCATTCAGTTCATTCATCGCCCCCTCAAACGACAAACGGCCTGGCCCCTCGACATGCAGCTGTACCACTCCTTCTCCACTTTCCTCGTCTGTACTCTTCACTACCACCACCGACGAACTGTCCTCGTTAACCTCCTCGCTCCCAATAGCCGAATACCCGGGTACTATCAGCGCACCTCCCTCAAACTCAAAACGCCGTGCCCCATATGCAGTTATTCCTAACGAACCACCGACAACTATATCGATCTCTGAATCATAATAACGCTCTCCCTCATCATCTTCCCAAAATAGAAAAATCCGACTCTCGTCCTCTTCATCGGCAGACAAAGTAACAACTTCCTCTTCTAGGAACGCTCTCGGTTCCGGCTCAGCGCTAAAGTCAATCCCGAAACCTTCTACCTGAAGCCAGTACCCATCCTCGAACTCGAGCCCATCCAAAAACAATACCAAGTCTTCAGGCGCCGAGCCATCGTTAGAAATTTCCCAACCAAATTTCGAGTCACCCTGTTCCTCATAACCGAAGACACCTTCATACCAAACTCCAGATTCCCAATTCTCGGAAGTACCGATTTCGAGCTCTTTCTCTCCTCCGCTTCCTAAAACTCGAGCACCTGCCACCTGCTCAAAAGCATATTGAAAGCGAACAACTCGATCACCTGACAAAGCGGACTTGATCGCTACGACCTGCCCAGACGGCACAGCGATTCTTAATGCAGATCCACCGACATATTCCTCTGAATCGACGACCTCTAGTAACGAACCTCCTTCAGTCTCAATCACCCAGTCCGCAGCCAGCGTGTCATCCAAAGCACTCGCGACCTCCCGCGAACTCAATTGTCCACGCGCCGAAAAGCAAAGACAGAGAAAGAGACAAAAAACTGAGGATCGGGTAAGGAGCACCACTTCACTATCTGTAGAATCACTTAGATAAATGACAAGGCTAGAGTACGGGCCGAAATACTAAGCCTCTCATTCATCAGAATGATCTCAAGACTACTTCGAACCTTCGCCAAACACCTCAAAATACGACATCAACTGTTTTCCCATCTCAGGGCATCGGACAGAGCGAAACAGGCGCGGATAGATTAAACAGATCGTGAGACCTACGATTCCAGATTCTTGATCCCATAGCTCTCACCCTCGAATCGGCCGAAAAACTTACCCGTAGTCTAATGTTAACTACACTTCGACACCCTTCTTCAGTCGAATGAATCGGTTTAAGTAAACCTCTAACCGATATAAACCTCAAATGCTAGCGGCTATTTCAAAGGTCGCCCACGGCACCAATCAGGTTCCCAAGATTACAAATTTGTAATGTTAATCCACTACGCCCTAGAGAAACACCAATCTAGGGTTATCATTACAATTTTGTAATGCAACATAGCTAGGGAGCCCTAGTCGCAGCTGATCTCTTTGGGAATTCCACATCCCCAGCCCTTATCATTCCACGTCTATACAAACACTTACCTACTACAAAAAATCTAAATGAACACTGCCCCTTGGTTTCATTCAGTTGAGAGCGAATCCTACCTCGCCTCGAGACGACATCGTCACTTCCAACCTGAGCGTATGGGAGAGCCAATACCCGTGAGCTTAAGCGAATTTTGTCGAAAGCGGTAGCAAAAGCAGTTCGGCAGTGGCCCCGATTTCATCGGGGCCACACTTGACTGTTCCTGCATCGAAGCACCGCACTCCAAGGAGACGAAGCCTCATTCGTATCTAAAATTTGATGACACGCTGCCGCACACCCAAACAGCCCTCTCTCTAATCAAACCCATGAGAGAGCTCCTCTCCTGCCCCATTTCGGGAATCCCAAACTAGAAAACACAAACACGAAAAATGAATACAAAAAGAACACAATACACTAGAATGATGAATTCTAGATGCGGGCCTTGCACGCTACTTCTAGGAAGTATGCTGTTAGCCAGTCCTTGGATCCATGCCCAAGACTCCAGCGACGAGGAAGAAGAGGTCTTCGAACTCTCTCCCTTCGTAGTTGATGGATCGGACGACCAAGGCTATCGAGCCACTAGCACCCTCGCAGGCACTCGCATCCGAACTGACCTCAAGGACGTAGGCTCTTCCATCTCGGTCTACACCGAGGAGTTCCTCAAGGACATCGGAGCCACGGACAACAATTCCTTGCTCACCTACACCACGGCTACAGAGGTCGCTGGCGTAGGCGGAAACTTCGCAGGTACCGGAAACGGAGCCACCTTGACTGAAGACTTCAGCTCTCCAAACCAAAGCACACGCGTGCGCGGACTGGACTCCGCCGACAACGCTAGAAACTATTTCCTCTCCAGCATACCTTGGGACGGCTACAACGTAAGCCGTGTCGATATGCAAAGAGGACCGAACGCGATTCTCTTCGGACTTGGCAGTCCGGCCGGTATTATAAATGTAACTACAGACCAGGCTGGCTTCAAGGATGACAATGAGATTTCGCTACGATTCGACAGCAACAACTCCATTCGATTCAACTTCAACCTCAACAGAGTCCTCATCGAGGACGAGCTCTCCGTTCGAGTTGCCGGAGTGCGCGATGACAAGAAGTACCGCCAGCAGCCTGCCTATCAGGACAATCAGCGCTTCTACACCGCCTTCCGCTATGAGCCGAAATTCCTGAATTCGGATAGTAGCAGCTTTAAAATTACGGGCTCGTTCGAAACCGGTCAAATCGAAAGCAACAAGCCACGTTCAGTCACTCCACAAGATCGCATCACCGCATTCTTCAACGAATCCGGAGCCGTACTCAACTACGACTCGGAAGATGTGTTGACCAGTATCGACTATCCCCTTACAGCGGGCACCGGTGGCTGGATCGGCGATCCCTACGGAGTGGAGGACCAGTCAGGCGACTACGGCCTCGGAGAGAACCGACTCGAGCTCGGAGATGGAGGCATACTTAACCCGAATTACCTCCCGGCAATCGGCAACTTCGGTCAAAACTACGGCGGTCCTCTCACCGTGTTCCCAGACTCGAGCACGACCAATGTATCCGGAACCACCGTACACGAAGCGAAACTCTACGGAGGACTCAACGCCGATGGATCAATCGACAACACCCTCTACTTTCCATACGGGCGCTTGACCTCCATCGACACCTACACCTCATACGCGGATCAGGCCAATCTTCCCTACGCGGACGCGGGCGTTTACAAGAACATCTATCTTCAGGACGAAACTATTTTCGACTATTGGAACAACCTCATCGACGGCCCCAACAAACGCGAATGGTACGACTTCGACACCAAGAACCTCGCCATCGAGCAGACCTTCTTCGACAACAAGCTCGGATACGAATTGTCATTCTACGAGGAGACTTTGGACAGCGGAAACCTTAGCCTCATGAACAACAGTTCAAACATTGCTATCTTCATCGATACCAACACCCACCTTGGCGACGGTTCTGAAAACCCGAATCTTGGACGGGCTTTCATCTCCGACTCTTCAAGCTCCGGTAATAGCGTAGGCACTACAGAGCGAGACGCGATGCGCTTCACCGCTTTCACAGAATACGATTTCCGCGAACAAGGTAGCGACGGCTGGCTGAGCCGTTTGCTCGGCAAACAGCGCTTCTCGGGCATGTATTCAGATAGCGATACCTACAGCGACTCGGTCAACTTCAGACGCTGGATGGTCGATCCCTCCATATACGACGAGCTCGTCCTCGCCGGAGCGGACTCGAGCTGGAACGACAACGCCGTGACTGTGAATACCGTACACTACCTTGGCGACTCGCTCCTCGGGCAGAGCTCGGCATCCGGCTCTTACCTGCCCGGAGTCTCTGCCATTCATGATGTCACGTCAGGCACCTACTACAGCTTCGACGCGACATGGAACGCCACCGGCGTAGACCCGTCAGCCGCTTGGACCACGCCCGTTGGCGACGTATCCACCCAGTCGGAAAACCCTGACAACTACGTCGGCTGGACATCGCGCGAGTACCCGATCATCAATGCCCTCACCGGCAATACGCTGACCGATTACCGTACCGTTACAGGCGCTAGCATGAACAGCGAATCCATCGAATCCGAAGCCTTGGTCTGGCAGGGCTACTTCTGGGATGGAGCTCTCGTTGGCACCTACGGCTGGAGAAAGGATACCGATACCGCTAAAGTCCTCAACGCTTCCGACGCGAACGCCGCGCCAGGCGTCAGAGATACCGTCACGGGTCACGTAGATGTATTCAATTCCAACTACGATCTCGCCCTCGTAGACGCAGATGTGCAAACCGGCCAAACACAAACCTGGAGTGCAGTTCTCCATTTAAACCGTGTTCTCAACGACCGCCTTCCGCTTAATGTCAGCCTCTACTACAACGAATCGGAAAACTTCCGCCCAGCAGCTGGTCGCGTGGATCTCTTCGGGGAGGCTCTTTCCTCGCCGAAAGGTTCCACCGAAGAGCGTAGTATCCTCCTTTCCACCAAGGACAATCGCTACTCGCTGAAAGTCACCGACTACGAGACACGCGTGAGCAACATCAGCTCGGGATATATCGACGGTAGCTGGTTCCTCGGAGGTTTCCTCGAATGGGGCACCGAGTGGGCAAACGTCGCTGAACACAATATCTCAGATGGATACACTCTCGATGGCGTTTGGGACCCCAGCGATACTTCCAACTCCTGGCGCTACGACTACGATGGCGAAGCAGAAGCCATCGCTGGTTGGAGAGCCTTCACCGAAGCGGTCGCGGAAAACTATCCCCAGTACCTCGAAGCATGGAGCTTCAACGGCGACATCAACAGTGACATCATGGACTTCAGCAACTCTGGTCCTTCCGGACTGACCTACACTCAAGACGGCATCTCAAGAGGCCAAGAGTACGAGTTCACTGCAAACCCGACCGAAAACTGGCGAATCGCCTTCAACGCCACGCGCACCGAAGCCGTTCGTGAAAATGTCGGCGGAGCCGCCCTCATCGAATGGATCGATTTCGTCCAGGACTATATTCAAGATACGCCAGCTGGAGACGTCCGCATTTGGTGGGCCGGCGGGCCGACTATCCGCGACGGCTTCAACTCGACCTTCTATTCCAACTACTCGCTCACCCGCCTCCTCGAAGGCAACTCCAATCCAGAAGTACGCGAGTGGCGTTTCAACATGGTCAACAACTACGCCTTCAAGGATGGCATGCTCAAAGGCGTGAATCTTGGTATGGGCTACCGTTGGGAAGACGAAGTGGTTCTTGGCTATCCAGTACTCGAAGTAGAAGAAGGCGTCGTTCAATACGACATCGCCAATCCCTACTACGGTCCCTCGCTCGATCACTACGACTTCTGGATCGGCTACGAAAGACCGCTTAACGACAAGATCAACTGGCGAATGCAGTTCAACCTGTACGACGCATTCGCAGACAAAGAGCTCATCCCCATCTCCGTTCAGCCAAACGGCGACTGGGCTGGCGTTCGCCTCGGAAGCACCACCACCTGGTCTCTCTCCAATACCTTCACATTCTAGTTGGTAACGTACAATACGATCCGACGCCCACCGCGAAAGCGTTGGGCGTTTTTCGTAGTCCCCGATCAACTACACCTTAACCGCAATGCGACGTATCCAAATACAAAGGCGAAGCGAAGCGGCCCGACTCGCTTTCCCTCCAAAACCAAACAAGCTCAACTCAACGCCACAGTCGCCTTCACCCAATTCTCCAGCCCAGCCGCCACTTCCGAAATACGCGCGTCGCCAAACATATAAGCAGGCGTCGTCACGATCTTCAGTTTCTCGTCCACTACGACTTCCGTCACGCTCCGCGCCTCATGCCGCGCTCCCCACTTGCTCAAAGCAGACGCCGTCCCAGCGTCGTCGCCAATCGTAAAGCTCAGCCCTTCCTCTCCAAAAACGCGGGCCGCAATGGCGGGAGCGATACAGGCAAAGCCAATCGGCAAGCCCGCCGCATGCGCCGCCTTCAGAAACTCGACCAGCTCGGGCAATGCTTCCAGATTCTCCGCGTCGAAAGCGAAATTACACAGATTCTTCGCCGCCCCAAAGCCACCAGGCAACAAGACCAAGTCAAACTCATCCACCTTTGCCTCGCTAAGCGGCTTCAAATTTCCACGAGCAATGCGTGCGGCCTCCACCATCACGTTCCGACTCTCGCCCATCTCCTCGCCCGTCAGGTGATTGACCACATGGGCCTGCCGCACGTCAGGAGCGAAGCACTGATAGCTCACCGCCGCCCTATCCAAAGCGAGGAGGCTCAACACCGCCTCTTGAATCTCCGCGCCATCGTAGACGCCACATCCCGAAAGAATAACCGCTGCACGTTTCATAAGGCCAAGAATCCTATAATCCCCTCCCAGAACCGCCAGCCCTTTCTAGCCCGACAAACAGAAATCAATTTCTCCAATAGCCGCTTTTTTCTTACAAAAATTCCACAGCCAAAAGCTCACCCTCCCTCAACCGTTTGTCCGCCAGCATTTCCCCAGTCCAGCTTTCGTGTCAGAAACATGAATACACCCAAGGCCACAAACAGCAAGACCGAGCCCGCCAACAAGGCATAGTCCTGCTCCCGTAAGATCACCAGCAATACCGCATACAGCGACGCCATAGCTCCTCCTACCATCGACGCGCGCCTTCCTCCCCCCAAGACGCTCGCTGCGTAAAAGGCTACCAAGCTCGTTGCCGCAACCGCCGCGATCCCATAAGCCACGCTAAAGTCCATCACCTCCGAAAGCGCCAAAACCAACAGAAAAAACAGAGCCTGAGCCGCCCCCGCCAACAAATATTGCATCAGGTGCAGCTTCAAGCCGCACAGAATCTCGAAGAGAAAAAACACCAGAAAACCGAGAGCGATAAACAGGCTCCCATACTTCAGACTTCGCTCCGTCATTCTGTATCCATCAATTGGATCTAGGAACTCCACCCCACTCATCGCATTTTCAAGCACGCTCAAATGCGGAGCCCCATTCTCCTCTAGCCAAAAATTCGGAAACCCACGCCCAAACTCTCCAAAACTCCACTTCGCAGTGAAACCACTCTCCGAAACGTCACGCTGGCTCGGCAGACGCGATCCGCGAAACGAAGGATCAGCCCAGCTCGAGCTCAGCTCCGCCACTCCCTCACGCCCCACCGGCAGAAAACTCAAAGCCAGACTCCCCTGCAGCTCGAACGAGAGATCCAGAGGCGCTTCCTCACTTCCCTCATCCACTGGATAATCGATCGCGATCCAATCCGTCTGATCCTCCAAGAAAAGCGGTCGCGGAGCCGCCCCTTCTCCCAGTCCGCCGCACTCAAGTTTCGTCAAACCCTTCGCATCCGCCACTCGAAAAACGAGCTCCGCCTTTTTCCAATCAATCGTCGAATTCTCCATCTCATAATCCGTCGCATCGCCCAATGCCCAGAACCCCTCCATCCGCAACGCGCTCGTAAAAACCGGAGCCCGAAATATCCCACGATACCGCACCTCCGGATCTACCGTTCCTTCGAAGCGATACTCCTCCGGCAACAAGATCAAATGCCCACGATGCTCCACTTTTCGGATACGCGTCTGCAGCTCGCCCTTAACGATCACCTGCTCGCTTCGCTCCTCCTCTCTCGTCACCGGGACTCGCAAAAACGGCCCGTACACCCTCTGCTCCGTTCCCCATTGCTGGCCGATCTCTCTCACCGCATCCGCCTTCCGATAAGTCCGCTCCCGCAGCAACCCGTCGATCATCGAAAGCGGAATCAGCAAAACCAGTCCCAGAAAAAACAAAGCCGCCACCCTCCAGCCTAAACTGGAGAAAAAGCGATTTCGAAGCACAGCAAGCGGATGGGATGATTGGGGATCGGTATTCACGACTGAGAGTATACTCACCCACTTTGAAATAAGCGCGAAGCCACTGTGAAGCTTTCATGAAATCGCCACAAAAAAGCCCTTGCTCGGATCAACTCCAAGCAAGGGCTGCAAATTCTAAAAACGTTTCGAGTTCTCGGTTTAGTCGAAGATCTTCTTCGCCTTGTCGAAAAAGCCCTTGGGCTCGTCTTCATCCGCATCTCCGCAGGCCAAAGCGAACTCCTCAAGCTTGTGCTTCTGCTCGGAAGTCAGAGACTTCGGCACCTCGATTTTCACGCGCACCATCTGATCGCCATGATAGCCGCCGCGAAGGCTTGGCATGCCTTTGCCCTTAAGACGGAATGTAGTGCCAGACTGGGTACCTGCTGGAATCTTCAAACTAGCCTTGGCGGTTAAGGTAGGCACCTCGATCGTGCCGCCAAGAGTCGCAAGCGTGAACTTAATCGGAATCTCGCAATACAGATTCTCGTCCTGACGATCGAAGATCTCGTGGTCACGCACGTGCAGCACGATATAAAGATCCCCCGAAGGTCCGCCGTGCGTACCCGCTTCGCCATTACCGGCTGAACGGAGCTTCGAACCGGTATCCACGCCAGGAGGTACCTTAACCTTGATCTTCGTCGTCTCGTTCACACGCCCCTCGCCTCTACAGGCGCTACAAGGCTTCTCAATTTTCTGGCCGCTTCCGTTACAAGTCGGACAAGTCTGGCGTACCGAGAAAAATCCCTTCGAAGCAGTCACCTGACCATGACCCGCGCAAGTCGGACAGGTCGTCACGCCACTGCCGGGCTCAGCTCCGGATCCGGAACACTTGCTGCACGCCGTCGGCTTGCGAAATGAAATTTCCTTCTCAATTCCCTTGGCCGCCTCCTCGAGATCAATCTCGAGATCGTAGCGCAAATCCGACCCGCGAGCCGCGCCGCCACGACGTCCGCCGCGACCGCCTCCTCCGCCACCGCCAAAGAATTCCTCGAAGATGCTACCACCTCCGCCGCCGCCAAACACCTCGCTGAAAATGTCGAACGGATCATGGAACGGACCGCCGGCCGAGGCACCGCCTCCGCCGCCCGCGCCGCCGCTAAAGGCTGCATGACCGTAGCGATCATAGGCCGCCCGCTTCTGCTCGTCCTTCAGCACTTCGTAAGCCTCGGAGACCTTCTTAAAATTCTCCTCCGCCTCGTGGTTGCCCGGATTCTTGTCCGGATGGTACTTCACCGCCATCTTGCGGTAAGCCTTTTTTAGCTCGTCTTGCGTCGCCTGTTTGCTGACGCCAAGCAGTTCGTAATAATCCTCTTTCACGTAATTGGTTTCCTCCCGTTTGCGTTGCTAGCTCTACTCGCCTTCCTTCGCCGGTCCGCCACTCACCACTACCGAAGCGGGGCGAATCAAGCGGCCATTCAACGTGAAGCCCTTGCGCATGAGCGAAAGCACTTTGCCCTCCTCAACCTCATCGCTGGGCTGAGTCTGGAAAGCCTCCGCCACATTCGGATCGAAATCGTCTCCCGCGCCGGGAGCGACCTCCGCGATCCCATTATCCGCAAGCAAGGACTTAAACTGAGTCATCACCATTTGAATACCTTGCACCACGACCTTCGGATCAGTGGTCTGCTCGGCCGACATCAGGCCAAGCCCGAGATTGTCGTAAATCGGCAGAAAGTCCTCCAGCAAACCGGAAATCGCATACTGCTTGAGCTCGTCCTTCTCGCGCATCACGCGACGGCGATAGGTATCGAGATCCGCTACCGATCTCAGGTAGTTGTTGTAATTTTCCGCAGCCTCAGCCTTCGCCGCCTCCAACTGCTCCTCAAGAGTCAGCTCCTTGGGCTCGACAGCCTCTTCGACCGTTTCCTCAGAAACAGCCTCCGCTACTTCAGCGCTCGCCTCCTCGGTTTGCGCGTCTACGTTTTCTTCTACTTCTGGTGTGTCCTTAGCGTTATCCATAGCCAAACTGTGATTCTCTAGATCAGTTCCTCCCGGAATCAAAGAGATTTTCGACAAGGTCGAGCCCCTTTTTAGCGGAATCCGACCAGAGACAGCTCTTTCTAGAAAAAGTGCAAGCCCCCTCAAGGCCTATCCTTCGCCCGAAACTTGGCTTCGCAACTCCGCCAATCACTATCCAACTCGCTTTGCAACTCTGCCAGCTTCTCGTCGCACATCCCATGCGAAAGCGAATAGCCGAGCTGACCACTCAGAAAATCGCGAAAGGAAACCCACTCCCCGTTGACCTTCACCTGCTGCGTCCAAGCGCACACCACCAGCATGTCTCGCATCGAATTCGACTTCGAAAGGTAGTGAACCGTTATCCAAATACTCACCACGCCCACCAAGCCGACCAGGCAAGCCGCGAAATATGCCCCCCGCAAAGAAATGTCCGAAGGAGAACCACCCAGACTCTCCATCAGATCATACCGCTGATTCGCGAATATGAAAGTGATGATCAGCAGAAACGACAGCCCCTGCCCCACTATTATTGCCAACTGCGTACGTTTCATGGATCGCAATTCAAGCCTGACCCCAGAAATACATATCAAGCGGCCAGATCTTCACCTCCTTCCATCGCTCCATCCCTAAGTTAGCGGATCGATTTCCGCGCTTTGGTATCCGCCCACCAAGCCTCAAGGCCCTTTTCCTCGATTTCTCCCTAACCAAATCTAGGGAGCGTTCCTCCAGCCCTTAGAGCCCTATTGAATCGGCAAAGAGCCCACACTTTGGGCTAGCTCGAACAACGGACCGAAAATCTCCCGATGCTCCTCCAAATCAGCCAGCTCCACATCCAACAAGGCCCGCACGCTCCGTTCGCTGGGAACCAGTCGACTGTTGTCCACGAACACCAGCTCGTCGATCACCAGATGAACCTTCTCCGCGAAAAACGGCATCGGCTCGCCGCCATCCTGTCTCGCGAAAAGCCGATTCGCAAACGCGTCCAGATTCAAGCGCCCGCGCTCGTCCACCACCAGCACCGCCCGCGAAACGCGAAGCTCCAGCTCGTAGATCCATATCTCCCCGCGACCTAGCGACGGCAGACTAGCGCTCCCCTCCAGACTCGCGATCTCCAGCATCGGAGCCCCGCCGCCATAAGAACCGGGATTACCGATCACCACATTCTCGCCCGAGACAGAAAGCCCAAAAGGATTGATCGCCAGCTTCTCCGCCGACACCGGAAACCCCGTGCGAACCTCAATCTCCGAACGCAAGGCGCCCGGCATCAACAGCATCCAGCCGAGAATGCCCGCCGCCCCAGTGAAGGCCAGCAAGGCCACCGCCGACTTGAAAATGCCGCCCCGCTTGCTGCGAAATGACGAAGATGAAAAAACAGTTCCCTTCACGCGAAACTCGTTACCCCTAAACGAAACACTCCGTTACCAAAAACGCCGCTCCCGCCTCACCCGTGATCTCCCACGTCGTATCCGCCGCCAGCAAGACATTGTCGCCGCGCGAAACCTCCACGCCGTTGGCCAAAACCTTGCCTTCGACTGGGCTGAGCAAACGCCCCTCGCCCGCCGGAATCGTCACCGATCCCGCTTCCGCAGTCAGCTCGTACTTGACGAGGCGAAATTCCTTGCAATCCGCCAGAACTACATGCTCGCCCTCCGAGCTCATCGCGCTCGGCTCGAAGTCGTTCCACTCGATGCTCGCCAGCGATTGCTCGATGTGCAACTGGCGCGGCGCTCCGTCCAAACCAACCCGTCCCCAATCGTAGACGCGATAGGTCGTGTCGGAATTCTGCTGGATCTCCAAAATCAGATTGCCCGCGTCGATCGCATGCAAACGGCCGCTCTCCACCAAAATCGAATCGCCTGGCTTCACCGGAAACCGATGTATGCACTCCTCGAGCGTATTGTCATTCAGCCGACGCTCAAACTCCTCCCGAGTCGCCCCATTCTTCAAGCCGACGATCAGCGACGCGTCTTCCTTACAATCCGCGATATACCAATTCTCCGTCTTCGGCTCGCCCTTCAGCTGAGGCGCCACCGACGCCGGCGGATGCACCTGCAGGCTCAGACGATCCGCGCAGTCCAGCCACTTCACCAAAATCGGAAACGGACGCTCCGGATCGTAACCTTCACCCATTACCGCTGTCGCATTCTGCGATATGAGCTCACGAATTGTTTTCCCATCATACTCGCCGCCAGAAACCACCGACTGCGCTTCCGGTCGGTCAACCACCTCCCAGGCCTCGCCAATCACCTTGCCCTCCGGCAAATCCCGACCAAGCGCCTCGCTCAGATTCCGGGCGCCCCAGACGCGTTCCTGATAGATAGGTTTGAAGAAAATCGGTGCTGTCATAACTAAAGAATTTGCTGCCCACGACCAAAGCCCCGCTCCCCACCCAAAACAAGCCGTAAATTCCCCGCTCCCCACAATCAAAACCCCAATCTCAAACCCCCTCCCCGCATTCTCAATCCCCAACTCCCGCTCTTCCCACCACTAATCAATCCTCTTCCCAACCAACCAAATTATAGTCGCCCTTCACCCCCTCGAAGCTGCGATCAAACAAGAGTTTATTTGCAAACCCGCTCCAAACCCATCTTCTCGAATCTACAAACCACTAGAAGAGCGTCCCCGCTCTCACCTATCCTCACTTTCCTCTTCACATGGCGAAAAAACGCGCTGCGACCACCAAACCTGAATCCGACATCAAGCAAGCGAGCATGCGAAGCCGCTTCCTCTGGGCTGGCCTGTGCTTCCTCGTAGCCGTTCTCCTCGCCCTCGCCCTCGGAGACTACACGCCCTACCAGGTTTCCATCGGGCGCTCCGTCGGCTCAACCAACCCGAACGAACACAACATGATCGGCATCCTCGGAGCCGAATCCGCTGAGCTCCTCATCGCCGCCTTCGGCCGCATGTCATGGTTCATTCCGCTCTTCGTAGCATGGATGGGCGGAGCCTTCATCGCCCGAGACCGACGCAATAAAGCGCTACTCTTCTCCATCATGCTCGTCGCCATGATCGCCGGCTCCGGACTCTTCACCTCCACCGGAACCACCTTCTCAAACCCCGAAGTCTACGTCACCGGCTCCGGCGGCGCCGTGGGCAACCTCCTCTACAATCAATTCCTAAACGTCTACCTCGGCACCGTCGGCTCAGCCGTCATCCTCGGCGCCATCTACCTCGCCTGCCTCATCCTCATCGTATTCCCAAGCCTGCCGGAATCCGGAGAGTTCTTCAAAAACTCCTTCTCGCAATGGCGCGAACGCCGCGCCGCCGCCGCCGAAGAGCGACGCGAAGCCAAACGCCTCGCCAAACTCGCCGCCCAGGAAGAAAAAGAAAAACGACGCGCCGAGAAGCTCGAAACCAAACGCCAAGCACAGGAAGAGAAAGAAGCCACCAAAGCCCTCATTCGCGAGGCCAAGGGCAAGAAAGCCCTCAAATCAGAGATCGACCCGGAGCCTAAGATCAAGGTCTCCCTCCCTCCCAAGAAAGCTGTCCCCGAAGAAGAGGAAGAAGAACCGAAAAAACGTACCCTCGGCGAAGTCCTCAAATTCGTCGCCCCCGAAAAAACAAAAAAAGCCCGAGCCAAACTCCCCGTATCCTCCGGCGATTACACTTTCCCCACGCTTGACCTCCTCAGCGAACTCGAAGCCCCGGAAGGCGCCAACTCAGAGTCCGAACACGCCGAAAACGCAGAACGCCTCCAGAAGACCCTCAAAGAATTCGGAGTCGAAGTCACCATGGGCGAGATCCACATCGGCCCCGTCATCACGCGCTACGAAGTGTATCCAGCCCCTGGAGTCAGAGTCGAAAAAATCTCAAACCTCGACAAGAATATCGCCCTCGGCATGCGGGCCGTATCCGTCCGTATCCTCGCTCCCGTACCGGGCAAAGGCTGCGTCGGCATCGAAGTGCCAAACCAAGTTTCCATGCCAGTCGGCATTCGCGAAATCCTCGAATCCGAAGACTGGGTTAAGTCAAAAGCGGAAATCCCCATCGCCCTCGGCCGCGACGTATCCGGAAAACCGATCATTTCCGACCTCACCAAAATGCCTCACCTCCTCATCGCAGGAGCCACCGGCGCGGGTAAGACGGTCTGTATCAACGCCATCATTACCTCGCTACTCTTCCATTCGGGACCGGACAACCTTCGCTTCATCATGGTCGACCCGAAGATCGTGGAAATGAAGGTCTTCAACGCCCTTCCCCACATGCTCATTCCGGTCGTCACCGACCCGAAGAAAGTACCAGGCGCCCTCAAGTGGCTCATCAACGAAATGGAGTCCCGCTACGAAACCTTCGCCAAAGTCGGCGTGCGCAACATCGCCGGATTCAACGGACGCAAAAAGTCGGCCAAGGAAAAGACCGAAGACGAGAAATTCGAAGAACAGATCCAAGAGGAACTGGAAATTAAAGTCCCACGCGACGACGGCGTTCTCGACGAAATCCCAGAGAAATTCCCATACATCGTCTGCATCGTGGACGAGCTCGCCGACCTCATGATGGTCGCCCCAGCCGACATCGAAACCGGCATCGCTCGCCTCGCCCAGCTCGCCCGCGCCGCCGGCATCCACCTCGTCCTCGCTACCCAGCGACCCTCCGTCAACGTCATCACCGGCGTCATCAAGGCCAACTTGCCCTGCCGCATCTCCTTCCAAGTCTCCTCAAAGATCGACTCCCGCACCATCCTCGACGGATCCGGCGCGGAGCAGCTCATCGGCCGCGGCGACATGCTCTTCTCTCCCCCGGGATCCTCGCGTCTCATCCGCTCCCAAGGCGCCTTCGTCTCCGACGAGGAAATCGTCGACATCGTCGAGTTCCTCAAAGCAAACGGACCTCCCAAGTTCGCCGAAGACGTTCAGAAGCAAATCGAAGCCGGCGACGAGCTCGAGCTCGGCGGCGGCGAAGACGGAGAAGGCGGAGACGAGCTCTTCACCAAAGCCATCGGCGTCCTCCGCTCCACCAAGCGCGCCTCCACCTCCATGCTCCAGCGACGCCTCAGAATCGGCTACAACCGAGCTGCCAATCTCATGGACCAACTCGAAGACCGCGGCATCGTCGGACCCGAAAACGGCTCCAGCCCACGCGAAATCCTAGTAGACCTAGACTCGATGTAGCTAGGGTTTATATCTAGAAATTAGAATCGAATCTCGGTTGGAAAGGCGTCTTTCGGTAAGAACTCTTTACGCTTTTGAGGAAGAAACCCTAGAGACTACGCAAATATTTGGCTATCTGCACATTAGAAGAGTGATGCACCCATTTCATTACTTAGACCGTCGGTTTCTCTAACAAATCCCGTCAAACTCTTTTTTTTACGAACACGCCTAAGACCATGGTGGGCATACCCTTGCAGCTGTCTCCATAGAAACCAGCAAGACTTGGCGCAATTGATGCACTAGATCAAACAACCCAATATCCGACCCGCTATGAAAAAAACACTTTTCAGCATCATCCTCATCGCCCTAGCTACAACTTTTACAGCTAGTACCGTATCGGCGAACATCATTCTTTCTCACTCTGAAGTTGAATTTGCAGGAGGAGAAAATACCGCAAACCTACTGAACAAGCTCGAGGTTCTCCTTACTGGAAGCGACAACGACACATTTGTAAATCTACTCCGGCTAGATGGAATCGCATCACCGGCTGCTTCAAGTCCCTTTACCGTAACTTACAAGGCCCTTACAAATCCTCCAAAAGGTTCGAACGCCAACAACGGAGCAAGTGTTTCATGGGATCTAACCGCAACTGGCTTCAACCTTTTAGGAATCTACGTATTCGGCGGCTCTAGAGGAGCAAATATCTACACCGTAAACGATATTCCACAGCTACTAGTAGGTGGACCTCATGATGTCCATACTCCCGTAACCGGAGGCTCCGGAAAATTCGCCACTATTTCTCACATATTGTTCTTCGGCGAGGAAGCAACCCCAGTCCCCGACTCCGGCACCACGCTCGCTCTCCTCGGAATCGCTCTCCTAGCGCTTTTAGGTTTCCGAAGCCGCAAAGCCTAACGGTCCAGCAGTCAACAACTCTTGCTCAAAAAGCCAGCCCGCGAGGGTTGGCTTTTTCCGTTTTTACTTCCCACCAAAAATCTAAGCCACAGTTGAATTCGACAAGTTCCCCAACTTAAGCTACCCGCCCTAACAATGAAATTCGTCGCATTCACAGCACCCCTCCTTGCAGCTGCTTTCATCCTATCATCCTGCCAAACAACGCAGACCAAACTCGTACCGGCCAACGATGCTCGCTTCGCCTACCAAGGACGTATCCAGGCCACGGACACAGCCTCCCACGAGATCGTCTGGCAATCCACCGGCATCGCCATCGACTTCGAAGGCGACTCCCTCGCATTCGACTTTTCCGACCTGCAGGGACAGGTCTACTTCGACCTCACCATCGACGATGCCACAACCATCCTCACAGCCGCAAACGGAACCATCCCTAGCCCCGTTCCCCTTTCAAAAGGCCGCCACTCCCTCTCTCTCGTCAAGCGCTCCGAAGCCTCCGCCGGCACCGTACGCTTCAACGGTATCCACATCCCAAGTACCGCCGACGCGCAAGCGCCAGCAAACGTCACCCAACACACAGCCCCCAAACTCCTCTTCTTCGGCGATTCCATCACCGCCGGAGCTTGCAATGAAGACGGCCCATCCGACCAGTGGGACGACCGCAGCACCCACAACGCAAACAAAAGCTACGCCGCCCTCACCGCCAAAAAGCTCGGAGCCGACTACCAAAACATCGCCGTCTCCGGCATGGGCATCTCCATGGGCTACACTGAACACACTTTCCCTCAAATCTGGAATCGCGCCGCACCCTCGCCCGACGCCCCGCTCGCCGACCTCTCCTCCTACCAGCCAGACCTCCTCTTCGTAAACCTCGGCGAAAACGACGACTCCTTCTCCAAGAACCAAAGCCTCCCCTTCCCCGCCGACTACGCCGACCGCTACATCGACATGGTCCGGCAAATGAGAGTCGCCTACCCGAACGCCAAAATCATCCTCCTCCGCGGCGGCATGTTCGGCGGCTCCCAAAGCGAGCGACTCATCCCCCAATGGGAAAAAGTAGTCGCCACCCTCGAAGCTGAAGATTCAAAGCTCACCCATTACGCCTTCCAGCACTGGAGCAGCACTCACCCGCGTGTCGCCGACACCGAAATCATGGCAAGCGAACTCGCCGCCTGGATCCGAGCGGAAAACCTACTCTAGTCTCCCCGGCTCAAACACATAAAGCGGGCCTTCACTGGTCGACACCAGCAGCTCCCCCAGCCCATCCCCATCAAGGTCCGCCCAAGCCAATCGACGCGGCTCGCCCGCCTCGATCCCCAGCCCAGAACTCCAAGGCAGTTCCGCTTCGAACTGCCCGCTTCCGTCATTTCTCAACAATAGCAGAAAACTCCGCTCCGGATGAATCATCGCCGCCGGCTGCGGAGAGAGCGACTCAAGCGCGATCACCAAGTCCGTATCCCCGTCCTCGTCAAAATCCGCTCCCACCATATCAATCGCTACCCCTGCCTGAGAAAGCCCCGGCAACGGCTTCGCCTCAAAACTCCCGTCCTCGCCCTGCAAAAGCAGCATCGAACGCCGCTCCGAAAACGCGTAGCGCGCATACTCCTCCAGCGTCCCTTCACCAAACGCTTGCTCCACCGTCATCTTCGCAAACTCCGCATAGGTGCCCGTCCGACTCGCTATCTCAGGAAAATCGACCTGATGAAAAATCCGTGACTCCCGCGGATAGACGCCGTCACTTAAAGTTTCCGCTTCAATAAACTTTCCCTGATGCGAAAAGCTTCGCGGAGCGAATAACACCGCCGGCGACTCCGTATCCACATTATACTTATTGTTCTCTCCCAAATTCCCCAGAGCGATATCGAGCCGACCATCTCCATTGAAATCCGCCACCGCCACGCTCTTCCAAAGACCCCTGCCCACTCCCGCAAAAACCTCCGACCACGCAACAAGCATCCCTCCTTCGCTCCTCCACGCCAAGGGCTCCGCATACTCGCGAAGTTGGATCACATCCTCGTCTCCGTCCTCGTCCAGATCCACCACAAACAATCGAGAAGTACGCCCACTCCCTTCAAACACATGAGAAACTTCGCCCAGCTCGCTATCTAAAACCCGATTCCCCACAACCGATGGATACCACCCTCTTCTCGTGCCCCCCGCCAACAAAATCAGGCCGTTCTCTATAACCACCGCCGCCGTCGTCGGCTCAAATGCCCCGCTCCAACTCGCCCGACCAAATTTCATGTCCCCATCATTCAAATACAGCCGATCCGCGTAAAACTCGTCGCCCTCGTCTAGCTCCACACCCCCGCTCGCCACCAAAAGATCAAGATCCCCATCACCCTCGAAATCGAAAACCTCGATCGCCGAATCCTCAGCCAAATCGTCATCCTCAAACGCGTCACTCTCCACAAGCTCCAACGACCGGCCGTCAACATTCCGAAAAACACGCAGCGGCTGTCCAGTCGCTCCACCCAGCGCGACATCGCTCCACCCATCGCCATCAAAATCCGCAACCCTAAGCGGAGGGCCCAACCTATCTTCCGCAAACGGCAGCAAAAACTGACCCTTCCGCGCCGCAAAGCGATCCTCGCGACTCACGCTCCCCTCCGGCACTTTCATCCTCGAAATCCGAAATAAAGGCTCGCTAGGTAAAGGCTCACCCACACCCGAAGCCTCCTCCCGAATCACATACCGATTCCCGAACTCCAAACCTTCGATCGATTGCCGCGCGCCGCTCGGCCATTCGACTACCAACTCATCAATTCCTTCCGCCTCCATTACCGCAAAACGAAGAACCGGCTCGTCCACCGACATGTATCCACGCATCGATGACAGCTCCCTCGTCTGTGTCATTCCACCCGAGCGCAATGCCACCCGAGCGCCCAAGCCCATCCGATTACTCGATACGCCTTCCAACTCGATCGCCACCCGTTTTCCCTGCCTACTGTTGTTGCGATACACCCCAAGCTCATCCTTCCAATTGCTCGTCACCAAATCGAGATCTCCATCCATATCGAAGTCCGCAAACGCCGCCGCGAAACTGACGCTCTCCTCCGCAAAACCCCACTCTTCTCCCACCTCCGAAAACCGAAGATTCCCCTCGTTGCGAAACGCCAAGTTCCGCTCCCTCAGAGGCGGACTCGTCTCATAGATCCGAACGCGCGTCGAAAGACTGCGCGCCTTTCCCATTCGAGCCGCAATGTCGCCATCGTGAAACGCCCGCGTCATCCCATTGGCAAAAAACGCATCTAGCCAGCCATCGTTATCAAGATCCACGAAGCGCGTCGCCCACGTCCAATTCGTCGCATGCAGTCCCGCATAGCGACTCAGCTCCATGTACTTTCCCGGTCCAACCGCCACCGAAAGCATATTCTGCATGTACTGGTTCACTCCGGATCGCCTCGCGCTGATCAACTTTCCTGAAAGCGGCCCCACCGCCTGATGATAATAGTCGCGTTCCCGCGCCAGCATCTCAGCCGCCAAAAAATCGATATGCCCGTCGTTGTTGAGATCGCCGGAGTCAACTCCCATCGCCGAGTAAGGCGCCCCGCTCAAAGCCTCGCGAAGCACATCCGTAAAGGTGCCGTCCTTGTTATTCCGATACAGTTTATCGACCGGCTCGAAATCATTGGAAACGTAGATATCAGGCCAGCCATCCTCATCGAAATCCCACCAAAGCGCCGTATGCCCCTGGCCCTCACCGGAAATCCCAGCGGCATCCGTGACATCCACAAAACGACCCGCGTCATTGCGAAACAGATGATCGGGCATGCCGTCAAGATGCCCCGCCCCATTCAAATAATTCTGCTGAATATAGAGGTCCAAATCCCCATCCCTATCGTAGTCGGCGAATGACGGCGCGTTCGACCCCGCTTCAAAAGCCAGCCCCCACTCCTCCGCCTCCTCAGAAAACACCCCGGAACCATCGTTGACAAAAAGCTCATTCGCTCCGGCCACGTAACATACGTACAGATCCAAATCCCCGTCATCGTCGAGATCCACCAATGCCGCCGCCGTGCCAAATCCGTCTCCTCCCGACACACCTGCCTCCGGCGTCACATCCTCGAAACGAAAATCGCCTCGATTCAGAAACAAGGCATTCGGCGAATCCTTTCCCACCGCGAACAAATCCGGCAACCCGTCGCCATTTACGTCCCCCAAAGCGACCCCAGTGCCAATCGAGCCATTGTAGTACTGCTTCCACAGCTCGAGCCAGCGACGCGAATGGTCGAAGCGATTCTCGAAATCGATCCCCGTCGCCTCCGCAGACATTCGCTCAAATAGCTTCGCTCCCGCCTCGCCACCCAACGGTTCATTCAATTCCGTCTGCGACACGACTTGCCCAAACACCACCGAAATCGGACCGGTCAAAGACAGAGCGAAAAAAAGAGAATTCAGTTTCGAAAGCATCAGAAGGATCTAGAGAATTAGGAATGCAAGGGAGCCAAACCTTCCGGCACAATCTTTTCCTGCTAAGAAAATCCGGCCCCAATCGCTCGCAAATTCCTTCTCATATACGATTTATGCGCCCTCCACGCTTTGGAGGCTTGTTTTACAAAGAATTCCGTTTTAACACAAACTCTCATGCAGAGTATTGGCGAAAGACTGGAGGAAGCGCGCAAGCGCAAGGGTGTCACGATCCGCGAAGCGGCCGAAGCGACGAAAATTCGCGGCGAGTACCTGAACAGTTTCGAAAACAACAACTTCGCCATCAACGTGCCCGACATCTACGTACGCGGATTCCTTCGCTCCTACTGCAATTTCCTCAAGGTAAACAGCGAGAAGGTCATCACCGACTACAACGCCAATCTCATCGGCGAAGCCAAAGCCGCCAAGCGCGAGCACCGCGAGTTCTTTGGCCGCATGGAGCTGCAGCAAACGCCGTTGGTTAACGAAGAAACGAAACCAGCAGGCAAAATCGACGACGCCAAGCTCACCGCCGAAACCGAAGAAGAGGAAAAACCGGGCTTCTTCGACAAGATCGAAAAGGAAGTAGCGATCAAAGTCGGCATCGTCGCCGTCATCGCCGTCATGCTCCTTCTCGTCATCGTTTGGATTTTCCGCACCCTCACCAGCGGCGGCATCGACGACACTGTCGCCCAAGGCCAAAACGAGACAAGCCTCGTTCCCGCCGAACAATCTTCCACCACCTCGCAGCCGCAACCCGCTGCAGCCGCGACCGAAACCATCTACCTCGTAGCCGTGGGAGACGTCCGCGTCTCCGTCACCGAGCGTGACTCCGGCCGTGTCCTCCTCGACTACTTCCCCATGGTAGCCGGCCAACGACAAGCCGTCGAGAAAGTCGGTCCCGTCAAGATCGACTATACCGCAGGAGAGAACCTGCGCGTCGAGATCGACGGAAAACTCTTTGGCACCAACAAGACCGGCCAAAACTACTCGACTATCCGCTAAGGCCAAACGAGATCGGAATCTCCAGCCTCTGCTCCGCTGGAAATCCGTTCACGATCGCCGGAAGGAAAATCCATCTTTCCACCTCCTCAAGCACCGCTTCGCCAGCGCCGGAATCGAGGCCCTTCAAAACACGCGACTCCTTCACGCGCCCTAGCACGTCGACCACCACTTCGATCCGAGCCTTGGCCGATTTCGCCAACTTCAGCTTGGGCAACGGAGCAAAGATCGCGCTCGCGTCCCTGTCGTCAAGACTTGGATACGGAAGCATCACCATCTCCTCCGAAAAAGGAGCGAACTCGTTGAAGAAAAACGTCTGCCGCACGGTCGTTACCAAAGCTTCCCCATTAAACCTTCCGGGCTCATAACGCGTCTCAACGACCGTCTTCCAAACCTCCGGAGCAAAGGCCTCAAAGTCCGCCTGCAAATCCAGCAACTCCAACACACGACCGTCCACCCCAATCGAAAAGACGGCGGACGCGTATCCGCCAGACGCCTTCCCTATCAATTCCTCCGGAAAATCCAACAGCCGCGCTTTTAAGATACGCGCAGGCTCGCCCTGGCCCGAGCTTCGATTCGCCGAACGGTTCGAGGAGGAACTACGCGGCCGATCCGACTCGGAACCGGATCCCACCTCCCTCAACTCAATCGGCTCATCCGGTTCATAACGCCGAATCTCCTCCCCTCGCGAAAACAACTTATAGCCAAACGTGCCTCCGCCAAAACCGGGATTCACCGGCAAAGTCACCGCGATACGCTCCATGCCCCTCGTATTGATATCCGGAATCTCCCGCATCACGTACGAGACCTCGCCCGACTCCGGCGAGATCACGAAAAGAATATAACAATCCTCAAAGTCCCTCTCCGCCTGCACCATCGCCTCGAAACGAAAGAAGAACCCCCCAAACGGCGAGCCATAGTCCTGCCCCATCACCGCGTCGCGACGCACCACCTCCACCGCACCATCCGTAAACCGGTTCGCCTCCACCACGCGAACGCTCCCCTCCGTAACGCTGATTCGCTCCCCGCCAATCTGCACCACAGGAGCGGATCCATCCATCGATACCACCGGCAGCATCTCGTCCTCGTACGAAACCAACACCTGCGTCTGACTCAGCGCCACCGCAACGAACAGCCCAGAGCAGAACAGAAAAACCGTCGTCCTCGTACCTATAAAAACCTTCCACGCGCGTTCGCTCATAATCCTAAGCCAGACAGCCGAAATCTAGCGCTCCTGCCGTCACCCCGCAAGCCCCAGATTTGTGATAAATCAAGCAACAACCTCACACCTCCAAGTAAGACTCCTTTCTAAGCTCCCTTTTAGGTTTGAACCTGCGCCGCACCCGCCATAAACCACCGCCCACCATGAGCAAACTCACCGTCGCAATCGGCTCCGACCACGCGGGCTACGTTTACAAACAGGCCATCATCGCCCACCTCCAGGGCCAAGGCTACACCGTCAAAGACTACGGCACAGATTCCGCCGAGTCCTGCGACTACCCAGACTTCATCCGCCCCGTCGCCCAAGCCGTCGCCGCCGGCGAATTCGACCGCGGCATCGTGCTCGGAGGCTCAGGCAATGGCGAAGCTATCGTAGCCAACCGCATACCCGGCATCCGCTGCGGACTCTGCTGGAACGAGCAAATCGCCGTCTGGAACCGCTCGCACAACGACGGAAACGTCCTCTCCATCGGAGAAAGAACCGTCACCCAAGAAGACGCGCTCCAGATTGTGGATACATGGCTAAATACCGAATTCGAAGGCGGACGCCATCAGCCTCGCATCGACAAGATCGACAATCCTTCCCTCTAACTCGCATGTAAGGACGAGCCTCCGCTTGTCTCGCGAGCCATCGCATCCAGAACCCCTTCCCATGCAATACCGTCGTCTCGGCAAATCCGGTCTTCAAGTCAGCGCCCTCTCATTCGGCTCCTGGGTCACCTTTGGTGACCAGACCTCGAACAAAACCGCAGAGGCCTGCCTCCAGCTCGCCTACGACTCCGGCATCAACTTCTTCGACAACGCCGAAGGCTACGCCAACGGCCAGTCCGAGGAAGTCATGGGCTCCGCCATCTCGAAATTCGGCTGGGCACGCGATTCCTTCGTCGTCTCCTCGAAAGTCTTCTGGGGCGGCGAAAAGCCAAACCAAGTCGGCCTCTCCAAGAAACACGTCGTCGAAGCCTGCGATGCCGCCCTGCGTCGCCTTCGCGTCGACTACCTCGACCTCTACTACTGCCACCGCCCGGACCCCGACACACCCATTGAGGAAACCGTCCGCGCCATGGATATTCTGATACAGCAAGGCAAGGTCCTCTACTGGGGCACCTCCGAATGGTCCGCCCAGGAGATCATGGAAGCCTACTCCATCGCCCGCCAATACAACCTCACTCCACCCACCATGGAGCAGCCGGAGTACAACATGCTCAAGCGCCACCGCTTCGAGGTCGAGTACGCCCGCCTCTACTCCGAGATCGGACTCGGCACCACCACCTTTTCGCCACTCGCAGGCGGCATTCTCACCGGCAAATACAACAACGGCATCCCAGAAGGCTCACGCCTCGCCTACACCCAGTTCGACTGGATGCAGGAAAAGCTCGCCCGCCTCCAAGCCCAAGGCGGCGTCACCGTCCTCCAGGAGCTCGCCGCCATTGCCGAAAAGCTCGGTGCCTCCCTCCCCCAGCTCAGCATCGCCTGGCTTCTCAAAAATCCAAACGTCAGCTCCGTCATCCTCGGCGCCTCACGCCCGGAACAATTGGAACAAAACCTCAAGGCCTTGGACATTCTCGATACGCTCAATGAAGAAATCATGGATGAAATCGAAATCGCCATCAGCCGATTCCAAGAAATCGACGCCTAGAAACCGCGTCACCCGAATTGAGGGAATTCGCTCCACCTGCGAATTCCTAATTCGTAATTCCAAATTCATAATTCCCGCACTCCTCCTCTCCGCCTGCTACGTCCCGCCGCAAGCCTCCCGATTCGAGGCCACCGCTCCGAACGCCCAAACCGTCGCGCCCGAGCCTCAAGGCGTCACCCGCACCCTCTCCCTCCAGACGCCCACCCCCGCCTGGAAACTCATCCCCCTCTCCCTCTATCGAACCGGCGAGAACGAGTACCTTTGCATCCACACCCTAGCCGCTCCCGACGGCATGGTGGCCCAGATGATTTCCTCCACCGCCAACAACATCTCCTTCCAGCATGAAGGCGAAGGCGAGCCCGTCCTCAAACACTACGTCCTCGGCAAAACCTGGAACTGGAACGGCAATCCCGAGGTAACTTTCATCGATTCCCTCGAAGACATCAAAGATGCCCTTGCCGACGCCGAAAGCGTCCCTTTCACTACGAACTGATTTTGTCAGTTCAGCACATGTCCATCAAAAGCACCACACACGTCGCCTATCCTGAAACGCCGGAGATCCTCTCCCACCGCGATATCCGCCTCGGCGACGACGGAAAACCCACCGACGAAGACCTCCTCCTCACCTACCGCTGGATGGCGTACTCACGCTTCGCGGACATGCGCATCCTCGAGCTCTTCCGCCAAGGCCGCATGAAAGGCACCGTCACCTGCTCAGACGGAAACGAAGGCCTCGTCGCCCCCCTCGCCCTCATGATGGACAAGTCCATCGACTGCGTATCCTGGACCCATCGCGGCCTCCCCGGACACCTCGTCTGGTCCGGCCACCTCGGCGACCACATTTCCCAATACCTCGGAAACGCCGGCTCCCCAACCCAAGGCCGCGAAGGCAACGCCCACCACGGCGACCCCGCCAACCGCTCCTACCCCATGATCTCCCACCTCGGCAAGATGTCCTCCAACGTCATGGGCGGCACCGACTCCCAACGCCGCAAGGGACACAAAGCCGTAGGTGTCACCTTCTTCGGCGACGGCGGCTCCTCCACCGGCGAAATCCACGAGGCCATGAACCTCGCCTCCGTGCTCAATCTCCCCGTCATCTTCGTCGTCGAGAACAACAAGTACGCCTACTCCACCCCCCTCGACGAACAATACGCCGGCAAGCTCGTCGACCGCGCCATCGGTTACGGCATGAAAGGCATCGAGCTCGACGTCGCCAATATCGAGGAAAACATGAAAGTCTTCTGGGACGCCATCGAAGAGACCCGCGCCACCTCGCGCCCCATGCTCATCGAGATGCACTCCCTCCGCCTCCGCGGACACGCCGGCTACGACACTTGCGACTACATCGACCCGGCCCAGACCGCCGAGTGGGAAAAACAGGACGCCCTGCCAAACTTCCGCGCCCGCCTCGTCGAAAAAGGCTACGGCGAACACCTCGACGCCGAAGACGCCCTCCTCAAATTCTTCGTCAACGAAACCGTCGCCAAAGCCTTCGAACACCCCCCCTGCGACCCCGCCGGACTCATCGAAGACGTCTACTCCCCCACCACCACACCCGTCGATTGGAGCACTCCACCCAGTACCCAGTACCCAGTACCAGACACCTCAGCACCTCCGGTGCTGACATATGCCCAAGCCATCAACGCGGCCCTGGACAAAATCCTCGCCGAGTCCCCCGAGTCCCTCGTCATGGGCCAGGACATCGCCGACTACGGAGGCCCCTTCAAAGTCACCGAAGACCTTCTCCAAAAATACGGCCGTACCCGCATCCTGAATACACCCATCTGCGAATCCGCCATGGTCGGCTACGCCACCGGACTCGCAGTGAACGGACATCGCCCCATCGTAGAATTCCAATTCGCCGACTTCGCCACCGACGCCACCACCCAAATCTGTCTCAACGCCGGCACCTACCACTTCCGCTCCGGAGCCAAAGCCCCCCTCGTATTCCGCTTCCCCTGCGGCGGCGGCCTCACCTTCGGCTCCTTCCACAGCCAAGACCTCGAAGCCCTCTACACCCACATTCCCGGGCTCAAGCTCCTCTACCCGAGCACCCCGCAAGACGCCTACAACGCCCTGCTCGCGGCCTACGAAGACGACAATCCCGTCTGCCTCTTCGAGCACAAAAAGCTCTACCGCCTCCTCAAGACCCCCGTGTCATTCGATCCCAACTACAAATCAGTCTGGCAGCCCGCCCTGCGCCGCTCCGGCGACTTCGCCACCGTAGTCACCTACGGAGAGATGACCCTCCACGCCAACGAAGCCTGCCAGTATCTAGAACACGAATACGACCACAGCTTCGATCTTTTCGACCTCCGCTGCCTCGCCCCGCTCAAGCTCGACGTCATTCAAGCGTCCGTCGCCCGCACCGGCCGACTCGTCGTCATCACCGAATCCCGAGGCAACGCCGGATTCTCCGCCGAACTCGTCTCAAGCATCACCGAGAAGAACTTCTACAACATGGAAGCCCCGCCCCTGCGCATCACTTCCAAGGACATGCCCGTCCCCTTCGCCTCCGAGCTAGAAGCCGACTACCGCCCCAACAAAGAATCCATCCTCAACCAAATGATAGACTGGATCGAAGGAGCCTAAACCCCCACGAATAGCACACTAACCAATTCGTGCCCATTCGAGCAATTCGTGGGTAAAAAACAAATGTCTAATTCACCAACCCTAGACTGGTCCGCCATCAAACTCTTCGCCATGGACGTAGACGGCATTCTCACCGACGGCACCATCTACACCCACTCCGACGGCACCGAAGCCAAACGCTTCTCTATAATAGATGGTCTCGGTCTCGCCCGCCTCCGCGACGCCGGCATCATCCTCGCCTGGATATCCGGCCGCCACTCAGATTCCACCACCGTCCGAGCCAAGGAACTCAGGATCCCCCACCTCGTCCAAGGCAAGCTCGACAAAGTCTCCGGACTCAAAGACCTGCTCGCCGAATTGGAACTCCAGCCCCATCAAGCCGTCTACATGGGCGACGACGTCATCGACGTCGACGCCATCAAATACGCCGGCATCGGAGTCACCGTGCCCGAAGCCCAAGAAGAAGCCCTCGCCGCCGCAGACTACGTCACCACTCGCGCCGGCGGAAACGGAGCCGTGCGCGAAGTCGCCAACCACATCTACAAAGCCATCTCCCAATAGATGCTACGCGTCACCAGAAATAGAATACTCGCCCTCGCCGCAGCAGCCGCAACGCTCGCCGCCTTCGGACAAATCCGCCCCGATACCGCGATCTCCGATTTCCGCCTCCCCCTTTTCGACGAGTTTGGCTACCGCGTCTGGCAGCTCCGCGGAGAGCTCGCCACTTACCAAAGCGCGACCCAAATCAAAATAGAAGGCATGCACGTCAGCCAATTCATCGGCGACGACGAAAACCGGGAAGTCGCCAAACTCACTAGCCCCGAAGCCATCTTTCACTTCGATACCACCACCGCCTACGGACCCGGCCAACTCCGCGTCGAAACCAAAGCCTTCGACGTCGTCGGCTACGACTGGATATGGCTCGGAGAAAAAAAGCAGATCACTTTCAACAACACCGTAAAGGTGACTTTGTATGAAGAAATTGGAGACATCCTAAAATGAGAGCCAAAGCGCCCCTTACTATTCTACTGAGCTGCCTCGCCGCAGTCTCCAGCTTCGCCCAAATCAAAGAGAAGCCGCAAATCGCCACCGAAATCGAGTCCGTCCGACTCCAGGTAGAAAACGACGGCGAAAACGCCTACTTTCACTTCAGCGAAGCCGTGCTCCTCAAGGCCACCAACATGACCGTCGAGTGCGACAGTCTCGAAGTCTTCGCCACCCGCGAAGCCGAAGAGCAAAGCAACATCGGCAAGTTCAGCGCCATCAAGGAAATCATCGCCTCCGGCAACGTTCGCATCGTCCAGGCCGAACGCACCGCCACCTGCCAAAAAGCCGTCGTCAAACCCAACGAGGAACGCATCGTCCTTTCCGGCAATCCCGTCGTCGTCCAACCGGGCGGACGCATAGTCACCTACAACCCAGAAGACGAAATCCTCCTCGACCGCGGCAACGGTCGCATCTCTATTATTACAAAAGGCCCGCGCAAGCTTCGCCTCACCAGCTCCGCCATCACCGATCTCGGCTTCGAAGACCAAGGCCCCGTGCCGACCCCCACCGAAGAAACTGACGAAGAAACGCCCGCCGAAACAGAATTGACCGAAGCTCCAACTGAGCCAGCGACTCCTGAACCTGAAACCGTCAGCGAATAACATGACCGACGCCACCGAGCCAACCGAGAGCCAACCGATAACGGAAGCCCCAGCCTCCCGTCCGCAAAAAAACATCGAAGCCCGCGGACTCGTCAAAGCCTACGGCCAGAAAACCGTCGTCAAAGGCATCGACCTACAGGTTAGCACCGGCGAAGTCGTCGGACTCCTCGGACCAAACGGAGCCGGCAAGACTACCACTTTCTACATGATCGCCGGGCTCGTTGAAGCCACTAAAGGACACGTCCTCCTCGACGGCCGCGACGTAGCCCACCTCAAGATCCACCGACGCGCCCGCCTCGGCATCGGCTACCTGTCGCAAGAGCCCAGCGTATTCAAAAAACTCACCGTCTGGCAAAACGTCCAAGCCGTCGCCGAAACCATCCCCTTCACCCGCAAGGAAAGAAAAGCCGTCATCGAGCGCCAGCTCAACGACCTCGGCCTCCTCTCCCTCGCCAAACAAAAAGCCTACACCCTCTCAGGCGGAGAACGCCGGCGACTCGAGATCGCCCGCTGCCTCGTGTCCCAGCCGGACTTCCTCCTCATGGACGAACCCTTCGCCGGCGTCGACCCGATCAACGTCTCCGAAGTCCAGAAAATCGTCCTCGGCCTCAAGGACCGCGGTATCGGAATTCTCATTACAGACCACAACGTACGCGACACCCTCTCCATCACCGACCGAGCCTACATCGTCAACAAAGGGGAAATACTCGCCAGCGGAGATCGCCATTTTCTCGTCAACGACCCGAAAAGCCGCCAAATCTACCTCGGCGAAAACTTCAACATGTGAGGAGTCGAAATCACCCTCCGCCGCAAGGCGCTTTCCCCATTTCCCCCCTCACTACTCTCTACTCACCACTCACTACTCGCTACTCGCTACTCGCTACTCGCTACTCCTCCCCCCATGGCCCTTCCAAAACCAGTCAAGCGAATCGACGGCATCTCCGTCCGAGACTTCCTATCCAAGCATCAGGAGCTCCTTAAGCTAGAAGTCGTAGCCGGCGTACGCGGCCTTCGCCGCATCATTAAAGAAGGCAGCGTCAACCGTCCATCCCTCGCCCTCACCGGTTTCTACAAGTATTTCGCCAACAAACGCCTTCAGGTCATCGGCGCCGCCGAAATGACCTACCTGCGAAGCCTCCCCAGCGAGGTCGTCTACGAACGCTTCAACGCGATGATCAGCAAAGGCATCCCCTGCCTCATCATCGCCCGAAACTACAATCCGCTGCCCGCCATGCTCGAGCTCGCGGAAAAACGCAGCCTCCCCATCCTGCGCACCTCGATGATCACCATGAACTTCCTCAACACCGCCACCTTGGCGATCGATGGGGAATTCGCGCCCTCCACCACCGAGCACGGCACCATGATGGACATCAAAGGCATCGGCACCCTCATAAGAGGATCTAGCGGCGTCGGAAAAAGCGAGTGCGCCCTCGCCCTCATCGAACGCGGCCACTCCATCGTCGCCGACGATATGACCCGCATCAAACTCATCGACGAACGCGAACTCACCGCCTCCGCCATGGAACTCAACCGAGGCCACATGGAATGTCGCGGCATAGGCATCATAAACGTCGGTGAAATGTTCGGCGTACGCAGCGTACGCCTCGAAAAACGCATCGACCTCGTCGTCTCCCTCATCGAAGCCGGACAAACCGTCGAGGAAGACCGAACCGGACTCGAACAACACTACTTCTCCATCCTCGGCATCGACGTCCCCCACATCGAGCTCTTCGTTCGCCCCGGGCGAGACATGGCTCGACTCGTCGAAGTCGCCGCCATGGTGCAAGCCCTCAAACAGCTCGGTCACGATCCCGCCAAGGAATTCAACGACCGCCTCATCGAATTCATGGCCAAAAACTCCTGAGCCGGGGCAATGCGCAACGCTCGCGCAAAAAACTTTCCTCCGACCCGAAAATCGCCCCACATTTCGCGCCGTTTTTTACAAACATGTTACGGTGAAAACCACGCAAACTCCCTAGCCTCAGGCCTCAAACGAAAGTTGAGTCGACAAAGAAAAAGCAACAAAAAGTTATCCTCACCCCAGTGTTAACAACTTGTCGAAAACTAGGGCTTGAGAAAGCGGATTCAGTTTACGTTACTGTGACACTCAACCAAAAGACGACCATCCTTACCGGAGATCCGATTCCTCTAAACTCTTGATTTAAAGCCAATAACGAATATCGCAAACATAAGCGACTGACGAACAGGGACTTAGCGACACCAGCCCCCTCAAACGCCCCACCTAGTATTTTTCCCTCATTCGCAGCATTCGTCTCGGCAAAAAATCGCCCTAGAAACCTCGGTAAACTCCTCCCTACTACAATCCTGTGAATAACCACCCGTTTTAACCGAATCCCATGCCACAGCTCACTGAGCAGACACTCCTCTGGGACAAAGTAAGATCCGAACTTTCCCAAGTCCTCCCCGCAGACATTTTCCAAAGCTGGTTCACCGACCTGGTGTGCCTTGAAGCCGACGGCGAAAACATAGTCCTCGGCGTGCAAAATGCATTCACCGCCTACTGGATCAGCGACAATTACTTGGACCTCATCGCCAAGTCCTTTCAAGCCCAGCTCGGGTTTCCCGTAACCGTCTCGATCGCGAACCAAGAGAAAGCCGCCAAAGAGGAACCAGCATCCGAAGACCTCGCCGCGCCCACTCGCGAACGTCTCGTCACCGAGACCCCGCGCCCTCGCGCCCCAACCGCCAAAAAAACCGGCGAAGCGAACCTAAATCCGCGCAACACTTTCGAGAACTTCGTCATCGGCTCCAACTCCCAGCTGGCCCACGCCGCGTCCATCGCCGTGGCACACGCCCCAGCCGGAGCCTACAATCCACTCTTCCTCTACGGCGAAACCGGTCTCGGCAAGACTCACCTCATGCACGCCGTCGGCCACCACATCCTGGCCAACCGCCCGGAAGCCCGCGTCGTCTACCTCTCCTCGGAAAAATTCACCAACGAATTCATCTCCGCCATCCAGGAAAACACCCTCACCAAGTTCCGCCAACGCTACCGCAACGTAGACGTCCTCCTCATCGACGACGTCCAGTTCCTCTCCGGCAAAGAACGCATCCAGGAAGAATTCTTCCACACCTTCAACGACCTCTTCGAGTCGCAAAAACAGATCTTCCTCTCCAGCGACCGCCCGGCCAACGAAATCGCCAAGCTCGAGTCACGCCTCGTCTCCCGCTTCCAGTGGGGACTCGTCACCGACATCCAAGCGCCCGATTTCGAGACCCGCGTCGCCATTCTCCGCAAGAAGGCCCTGCAGCACAATTACGACATCTCCGACGAAGTCCTCCACTTCATCGCAAAGCACATCGTCAAGAATATCCGCCGTCTCGAAGGCGCCCTCATCAAGGTTTGCAGCTACTCCTCGCTGACCAACAAGCCTCTGAATATCGCGATTTGCGAGCAACTCCTCAGCGACGTCCTCATGGAAGCCGCCAAGCAGCAGCTCAATATCGACACCATCCAGAAAAAGGTCGCCGAGTACTTCGAGCTCCGCCACTCCGACATGCTGTCCCGCCGCCGGCCGGCCCATATCGCCGTCCCGCGCCAGATCGCCATGTACCTCAGCCGCTCGCTCACCAAGCACTCCCTCCAGGAAGTCGGCGAAGCCTTCGGCGGACGCGACCACGGCACCGTAATCCACGCCTGCAAGCAAGTCGACAATCTCGTCGAGCAGGACGACTCCGTCCGCCACAGCGTCGAGTACCTAAAAAACCTGCTCGCCAAATAACATTCTCAAGGGACCAAAATCCCTACACGCCCTTTACAAACCCGATCCTTGAACGCCTCCGCCTAAAAACGGAGGCGTTTCTCTTTCCCGACAACACCCTTTCCTAACTTCACTCTTCACTTTTCACGCACCCCTTCTAGCGTCTCCACACCATGTCACTCAGCACCGAGCAAAAGAGCCAAGTCGCAAAACTTCTAGCGGATGGAGCCGGCATCGCCGACATCCAAAGAACTATCGTCGACGAGTTCAAAATCCAGATGACCTATATGGAAGTCCGCTTCCTCCTCGACGACCTCGACCTCGACCTCGCCGCTCCCCCAGCTCCCGAGCCAGAAGAAGAAGACACCTCCGAAGCCGAAGCGATCCCAGCCGAAGCCGAACTCGTCGGCGGCAGCGTCAAAGTCGAAATGGACAAAATCAAGCGCCCCGGAGCCGCCCTCAGCGGAGACGTTACTTTCAGCGACGGCGTCAGCGCCAAATGGTACGTCGACCCACACGGTCGCCTCGGCCTCGACACCGATCAGGAAGGCTACCAGCCCAGCCCGGAAGACATCGAAAACTTCCAGCTCGAACTGCAAAGACAAATGCAAGCCCCCGGCTTGTAGCCGATCGACTCGAGAATCATTCCTCAAATAGAATATTCACTTTTTAGAATATTCTATTTGACCGTCAAACTTCCAGTATTCACATTCACCTGCATGAATACTGTAGAAGTCTTTGATCCTGCCCTTTGCTGCTCGAGCGGCGTCTGCGGACCTAGCCCGGACACCGAGCTCGCCGCCTTCGCCTCAACCCTCGAGTCCCTCAAAAAACACGACGTAAACGTTGCCAGGCACAACCTCGCCCAAGAGCCGCTCGACTTCGCCCAAAACGCAGAAGTCAAAGCCATCCTCGAGAAGGACACTGACTCGGCCCTGCCCCTCGTCTTCGTAAACGGCAACCTCTATTTTCGCGGCGTATATCCAAGCTCGGAGCAGTTAGCCAAAGTCCTCGGCATCGATCTCGCAAAAGAAACTTGCTGTTCCGACGACGACTCCTGCTGCCAGCCAAAAGAAGAAAAAGCGCCCATCAGCTTCGTGAAAGTCGAAGACCCAAAATCCTCCTGCTGCGATCCCTCCAGCGGTTGCTGCTAGTCAAAAGTTCAACTTCGAAATTAAGAGGATGATACAAGCGACAGCCACCCTTCCCGACTTTCTAGCAAAAGCGACTCGCTTCCTCTTCTTCACAGGAAAAGGCGGCGTCGGAAAAACCACCCTCGCCTGCTCGACCGCCCTCGCCCTCGCCGAGCGCGGGAGCTCCGTCTTGCTCGTTAGCACCGATCCCGCTTCAAACTTGGACGAAGTCCTCGGTACCCAACTCGCAACTACGCCCACGCCCATAGAAAAAGCACCCGGACTCCACGCTCTCAACATCGACCCCGAAGCCGCCGCTCAACAATACCGCGAACGCATCGTCGATCCGATCCGCGGCATCCTTCCGGACGCGACCGTCGCAAATATCGAAGAACAGCTCTCCGGAGCCTGCACCACCGAAATCGCCAGCTTCAACGAATTTTCGCGCCTCCTCGGCGACTCCGATTCAGTCTCCGCCTATCAGTACGTGATTCTGGATACGGCCCCAACGGGACACACCCTGCGCCTGCTCGCCCTACCCGCCGCATGGAGCGATTTTATCGCCGACAACAAAACAGGCTCCACCTGTCTCGGTCCGCTGGCCGGGCTCGCCGACCAACGCGTCGTCTACGAGGCCGCCCTCTCTGTTCTTCGCGACCCAAATCAGACAACACTTACTCTCGTCGCCCGCGCCGATACGCCATCACTCCAAGAAGCCGATCGCGCCCGAGCCGAGCTCGCCGAACTCGGCGTGCTAAACCAAGTCCTCATCCTTAACGCTCTCTTCCGAGCAACCGACAAAACCGATCCGCTCGCATCGAGCATGCAAGCTCGAGCCGAAGAGGCGCTCGAACGCTCTCCTACAGGCTTGGAAAAGCTCCCCACCTATCAGTCACCCTTCCGCATCAACGGATTATCCGGAATCGAAAAACTGAGAAATCTCTACTCCAACAACACCGAGTCGATTCCACAAGACACGCCAAAGTCTAGCCTACAGTCGTATCCAGAACTGGATACCATTGTAGATCAGCTTTCCGCCAATGGACGCGGAGTCATCATGACTATGGGAAAAGGAGGAGTCGGAAAAACCTCTCTCGCCAAACAAATCGCCATCGAACTCGCGGCCCGCGGCCACAAGACTCTGCTTACCACTACAGATCCCGCCAACCACGTCACCGACCTATCACCCGAGCTGGACTCTCTCCTTAGCGTCAGCGCCATCGATCCCAAAGAAGTCACGCGCCAACACGTCGAAACCGTGCTCGCAACAAGCGGCCAAGACCTCGATTCCTCCGCCCGCGAACTCCTCGAAGAAGAGCTCCGCTCTCCCTGCACCGAAGAGATCGCTGTCTTCACCGCTTTCGCTCACGAAGTCGCCAAAGGCGAAGAACAATTCGTCGTCCTCGACACCGCCCCAACCGGGCACACCCTGCTTCTCCTCGACGCCACCGAGGCCTACCACCGAGAAGTCCTCAAAAACGCGTCCGCCCTGCCGGAAGCCGTGCAACAACTGCTTCCTCGCCTTCGGGACCCGGAATTCACCCGTACCCTTATCGTCGCCCTACCCGAGGCGACTCCCGTACACGAAGCCGCCCAACTTCAATCCGACCTCCGCCGCGCCGAGATCGAACCCTACGCCTGGGTCGTGAATCAATGTATCAATACATCCGATACACAAGACCCACAGCTCCTCGCTAAAGCTGCTTTCGAAGAAACCTACATACAAGAAGTCGCCACCCAGCACGCTAAGCGCTGGGCCATAAACTACTGGACCCACATTCCTTCAACCGCCTCCGTAAAATAACCTCCCTTTCCACACCATGAGTACCAACAAAAAAAAGATCCTCATTCTCTGCACCGGAAACTCCTGCCGCAGCCATATGGCTGAAGGCATTCTTCGCAACGCTCTCGGCGACGCCCACGAAGTTTTCTCCGCAGGAGCCAAGCCCTCAGGCTATGTTCACCCGCAAGCGATCGAAGTCATGAAAGAACTCGGCATCGACGTGTCTGGACACACTTCCAAGCACCTCGACCAATTTCTCGACGCTGGTATCGACACCGTCATTACAGTCTGCGGAAACGCCGACCAAGCCTGCCCCACTTTTCCGGGCAAGGTCAACCGCTACCACTGGGGCTTCGAAGATCCTCCACACGCCCAACGCGAAGGCGAAGAGCTCATCGACGCATTCCGCCGCATCCGAGACGAAATCAAGCTCGTCTTCGAAGCCTACGCCGCCGGCCTCCTCGAAAAATAAATTTCAAAAGATGGGGCGGCCTGTCCTCAGGACGCCCTTCCCCTGCTACCTTCTCCCTCCACCAACCCTCAAGCCAACCCAATCAAAATCCTGCCCGAGCGAAGCTCGGGTCCTGCCCGCGCAGCGGATCTTGTTAATTCACCACAACCTTTCCGACAGCCATGTCCGACACGCCAGCCAACATCCCCGGCGCCTGCGCCCCCGCCCGCAAAAAGCTGGGTCTGCTCGACCGCTTCCTTACCCTCTGGATCTTCCTCGCCATCGCTGTCGGTGTCGCCATCGGCGCCCTCTCGGACGGCGTCACCGAATTCCTCGACAAATTTCAAGTCGGCACCACCAATATCCCAATCGCCATCGGCCTCATCCTCATGATGTATCCGCCACTGGCGAAAGTGCGCTACGAGGAAATGCACCGCGTATTCAGAAACGTCAAAGTGCTCTCCCTCTCCCTCGTGCAAAACTGGGTCATCGGCCCAGTCCTCATGTTCGCCCTCGCCATCCTCTTCCTCCAGGATCACCCGGAGTACATGACCGGCGTCATCCTCATCGGCCTCGCCCGCTGTATCGCCATGGTCATCGTCTGGAACGAGCTCGCCGAGGGAGACAACGAATACGCCGCAGGCCTTGTCGCCTTTAACAGTGTCTTCCAAATCGTTTTCTTCAGCGTCTACGCCTGGGTATTCATAACTTGGCTACCGGGTATCTTCGGTCTAGAAGGAAGTGTCGTGGCCATCACCATGGGCGAAGTTGCGAAAAGCGTTTTCATCTACCTCGGAATCCCTTTCCTCGCGGGCATGCTGACTCGCTTCATCGGAGTAAAACTCAAAGGACGAGAATGGTACGAAACTAAATTCATCCCCAAGATCAGCCCCATCACCCTCATCGCCCTGCTCTTCACCATCGTCCTCATGTTCAGCTTCAAGGGCGACACCATCCTACAGCTTCCGTTCGACGTCGTCCGCATCGCCATCCCGCTCACCATCTACTTCATCATCATGTTCGTGGTCAGCTTCTACATGGGCAAATGGGTGGGCGCCGACTACAAGCAAAGCGTTACCCTCAGCTTCACCGCCGCGAGCAACAATTTCGAACTGGCAATCGCAGTCGCGGTCGCCGTCTTCGGCATCGGCTCGGGCATCGCCTTCGCCGCCGTCATCGGCCCCCTCGTCGAAGTCCCCGTCATGATCGCCCTCGTTAACCTCGCTTTCTACTTCCGCCGCAAACTCTTCCTCAAAGCCTAGACTAGGGCCTGACCGCCGCGCCACGCCTATTACAACCCGGTTCGAACCCTACCGCACTCGATGGACCCCACCAACATCTACAAAGCCCTCTCCGACGAAAGCCGCCTGCGCATTTTGAACCTTTTGCGGAGTGGCCCCCTCTGCGTCTGTCACGTACAGGAAGCCCTTCAGCTTCCTCAGCCTAAAATCTCAAAGCAACTCGCCTACCTTAAAAAGCATGGCCTCTTGCAATCTCGACGTCACAACAATTGGACGATTTACGAGATTCCGCACCCGCAACCCTCCATCCTTGCAGCAAACCTCAGCGAGCTTGAGAACTTCTTCAAGTCAGATCCATACGCAAAGGATTCGGCTCGTATCACGAAAATCGATACGAGCGTCGCTTGTATTCCTTCGTGCAACAGTTAGCGCTCCCACATATCAAAATCGCCCGTTCCTGATTGAGAGCTCACTGCCACAGGCTCGGCTTCATACGAATTCGCGGGCGCGGTTGCCGGAGTCCTCAAAGCTGCAGTTTGCACGCTTCCGCCAGAAGCGGACCCTGATTTCGCGCCCTCTACCAAACCAATCAACTGCTGGGTATAGTCCTTCAACTGGTTCGCTTGCGAATTCATTTCCAGAGCAGAACTTGCATTCTCCTCAGATGCAGAAGCCGCTTCCTGAACCTTACCGTCGATTTCTCGGACGCTTGAGTTGATCTGACGAATTCCTTGAGCCTGCTCTTGGGAAGACTCAGCGATCTGTTCCATCAAATTGGCGACTTGGTCGATTTGAGAAGCAACACCTTCAAACGAGGTACCCGTCTCTGCCACAATTGCCTCGCTCTGTTGAATACTGTTTACCGATTGCTCGATCAAACTGCCAGTACCCCTGGCGGCCTCTGCGGCTCGCATCGCAAGGGAACGTACTTCATCCGCAACTACAGCAAAACCGGCACCGGCCTCACCTGCACGCGCCGCCTCAACAGCTGCATTCAGGGCGAGAATGTTTGTCTGGAACGCAATTTCATCGATGGTCTGAACGATCTTTGATGTCTTGTCGCTTGTCTCGGAAACGATGTTCATGGACTTCGTCAACTCTTCCATCTGAGCATTCGAACGTGCAATCGTCTGACTCGCGTTCTTCATCAGGTCATTCGCTTCAATCGCGCCGGAAGAGTTCTTGTCCGTCATGGCAGACATCTCTTCAAGCGATGATGAAATTTCCTCGATACCAGCAGCTTGGGTTGTCGAGCCTTCAGACATACGCTCGCTCGTTTGCGATACCAGGTTAGACGAGTTCGCCACTTGCTCGGAAGAGCTACTCAATCCCTTGATGATTGATCCAATGGGCTTCACCACAGAACGACTAACGAAGAACATCACGAAGCAAATCGCCACCACAGCTGCCAAGCCACCGGCTACTACGGCCGAGTGAGTGAAGGAAGCGGTGCTATTCAACGCAGCTTCTCGCACGACAAGCAGATCGGCTTCCGCTTGTATGAAGTCAGCGATTTCCGCTCGGAATGAGTCGAAGTACTTTTTACCCCGGGCCTCGCCCACGACCGAGGCCACTTCGTCCATAGTCTTGGAAGTACCCACTTCGCGACGAAATGCGATCATCGGTTCAACGACCTCGCGCTGCCACTCGCCAATATAGTTACGGATGGTGTCGAGGCGCTGTACTTGAGTAGGATTGTCGCTAACCGTTCTCCGCAAGTCGCTCACCAAGGTAGTGAAACGCTCCTTGCCTCCATTATACGGCTCAAGGAACTCGTCCTTACCGGCGAGAAGGAATCCTCTCATACCGGTTTCCATATCTACCGCGGCAGCGACTACATCTTGAGCATGTCGGATTACTTTGTGTGTATGATCAACCCAACTACTGTCTTCTTTCATAGAGGATATCGACACGTACGCAATCACGCTGACAATTGCAAAGATTGCCACGGGAATAGCGTTCAAGGCGATTAGCTTACTGTTGAGTGTTAGATTTTTGAGATTCATTTTTTGTCTGGTCCTTGTTGCTTGTGGTTATCTGAAAACTTGTGGGTTTTGTTAAAAGGAAGCGTTGTATTCAAATCGGTAGCGAGTCGCCTCTTGAAGCGAGTCCATGACGTCCCTCAGAAAAACATAACCCATGAAGGATTGATTCTCAGCGAAGCTATAGATCGCCTGAAAACCATGCCCTTGCATCCCAACCGGATGAGAGCCTGATCCAAAACGCACCCAATCACCTTCGGCGTAAGGAGTACTCACCGACAAGGCTTCCACCCGAGCGTATGTGTATCCAAATTTCAGTTCATCATTCGCCTTCCAAGAAGCGGTCGCGAGAAATCCAAAGTCTTCGCCATCCAAACTGTCGCCATCGTAACGAGTGAGGTTCTTGTAGAGATCGATGCCCAGCGAAACCGGTTGCCCTCCCGCATCGGCTTCGGCTTTGAAGCTCATATTCGCTATCGAGTAGTCACGGATTCGATCAAACCCGCCATATGCGTCGCTACTGGAATCACTGTCGATGAAGTAACCACCTGCAGCGATCGTCCAGTCGACCTCATTAACGCTACCGATCAGATACGCCTGAAACGCAGCCATCTGATCATCAAACTCGTTTTTGCCGTGAGGAAGCTCGAAGTAACCCGCAGAGAGTGTAGCAAAAACCGAATCGGCATTCAAATCCTTGGAGGCGAACACTCCCATCGGCGTTACATCGCCACTCCAAAACAAATCGTTCTGCGTCCAAAATGGCAATGAGCCACGACCAGCGCTTAAAACATACCCGTCTCCGGCAAACTGATACAGCCAGGTATCCATAAAAACATCCGAGCTGTCACTTCCCCCCACACTTCTGTACTCAGCTCGAGCTCGTGTTTTGAACGAACCTTTTTCACCTAACTGAAAATCGATCTGAGGCGTTAGACGAAACCGGTACGGGTTCACATCTTGCAGGTCCTCGCCAGCTTCACCGATGAGCGCCGTATTGTTATCAACACGCAAATGAACCTCGGTTGAAACTGAAGCGCTGGACAACCATTCCCAACCCACCTGATCATCCGCATTTGCGGAAGCGACGACCGAGAGACCAAGCAGTGAAAAGGTGACAAGCAATGACCTAAGCGAATCCGCATTTAGGCGCCCTTGGGGTACGTGAGAGCTGTTTCTAGTCATAGTGGGAGGTATCCTGGTGGTCTCGATGGTACTCGATCAGTTGTACACCAAGGTGGTCACTTAGTTTTTCGTCCAAACCCCAGAACTCTTAAATGACAAATCCATATTTACACGGACACAGGCACCAGTAGATACCCTTCTAATCCAGATAGAGACGCGAATGCCAAAACACTCTATCTCCGGTATTCACCCGCGGAGTGAATGAGATCGGACTGGTAAAACCGGCAAGCAGCAACCAAGCGCAAAAATACAAATAAGGGGATTTTTCTGTAGATTGATTCACACGATATTCAAAGGCGATCAATCCACTCGAATCCACCTAATCAGCCGACATCTTCAGCAGCTCGGCTTCGTCGACCACCGTCACCCCTAGCGACTCCGCCTTCGTCAATTTCGATCCCGCCGCCTCGCCCGCCACCAAGAAATCCGTCTTCTTGCTCACGCTCCCCGCCACCTTGCCGCCCTTGCTTTCCACAAGTGCCTTGGCCTCGTCGCGCTTCATCGTCGGCAAGGTCCCAGTGATCACAAAAGTCTTCCCCGCAAAAATCGCATCCGCCTCACTTGGTCGCTCAGGAGCCTTCGGATTCATCCCAGCCGCAAAAAGCGCGTCGACCACAGTCTTATTCCGCTCATCGCCAAAATAAGCGACAATGCCACTCGCCGTCTTCTCGCCAATTCCATCGATTTCGACAAGGCGCTCCACGCTCGCTTCAGATAGCTCCCTCACTCCCCCCAAAGCTTTCGCCAAATCCTTCGCCGCCGACGCTCCCACCTGCGGAATTCCTAGTCCATGCAACAAACGCCAAAGCTCCACGCCTTTGCTCGCCTCGATCGCCGCCAATAAATTGCGAGCCGACTTTTCGGCAAACTTGTCGAGAGCCAACATGTCTTCGTACTCAAGGCCATAAATGTCCGAAATATTGGATACAATTTTCCTCGCGACAAGCTGATCAACCACCGCTTCTCCCAGCCCCTCGATATCCAAGCACTGACGAGACGCAAAGTGCTCAAGTCGACCCCGCACCTGGTCCGGACACTCGCTGTTCAAGCACCGCACCGCTACCTCTCCCTCGATCTTACTCACCTCTGTGCCACAGGCAGGACACCTTTCTGGAAACACAAACGAAGCGCTTTCTTCAGGTCTCTTCTCAAGCACGACCCGCACCACCGCCGGTATGATCTCACCGGCTTTTTCAACAACTACCGTATCCCCCACCCGCACGTCCTTTCGCGCCATTTCCTCCTGGTTGTGTAGTGTAGCTCTCGATACCGTTGTCCCCGCAAGCTGCACCGGCTGCAACTCCGCTACCGGAGTCAAAGTCCCTGTCCTGCCCACTTGGATTGTGATTCGCTCTAGCACCGTTTCCGCCTGCTCCGCAGCAAATTTCACCGCTATAGCCCAACGAGGAGCCTTCGAAGTCGCGCCCAGCGCATCCTGCTGGCTAAAGCTATCGAGCTTCACCACCGCCCCATCCGTTGGAAAGGCGAAACCGCCACGGACTTCATCAAGCTCTTCCACCGCTGACCAAGCTCCCTCGGCGCCTTCTACCTCCCAGAATCGTTCGACTACAGGAAGTCCCCACAAAACAAGCTGCTTCCTGTATTCGATCTGCGACGACACGACCGCAGGCCGACAATCACCCAAACCATAGAGCACAATATCTAGCTTTCGTTTCGCGACCTCCTCGCGATCAAGCATCTTAATCGTTCCCGCCGCCAAGTTACGCGGATTCTTAAACTGCTCAAGTCCCGCTTCTCTACGCTCCGCATTAAGGCGCTCAAACTCCTCCACATGCATGAAAATTTCTCCACGAATCTCAATCAAATCCGGATGAAAGTCACCTTGCAGACTACCCGGCAAGGATTCGATAAAACGCGCATTCGCCGTTACGTCATCGCCCTCAATTCCATTTCCACGCGTCACAGCTCTCACGAGCTCTCCCTGCTCATAGGTCAAACTCACAGCAACTCCATCAATCTTCGGTTCCACTGTAAAATGAGCATTCTCGATCTCCAGCCCCTTTTCGACGCGGGCGACAAAGGCTACGAATTCATCTTTTGAATACGTGTTGTCGAGACTCTGCATCGGCAAGCGATGACGATAGGATTCGAAACCTTCCACCCGATCATCGCCAACCGCTTGCGTCGGAGAGGCCTCCATGGGTAGCTCCGGATTAGCCGCTTCCAAATCCGCCAACTCGCGCTTCAACCCATCATAGTCGAAGTCGCTAATTTCTGGCTCCGCATTCCGGTAGTAAAGCTCGTCATGTCGACGGATTTCGGCGCGAAGTTGTTCAATTCTCTTGAGATCAGAAGCCTTGCTCATGGCCAAAAATTAGAGCCCGCAAGCGCCTACTTGGCAAGCCGTCCCCAAAGTCGCGTCTCAAGTATTTTGCGATACCAACCCCAGTTCCGATAGAGATAGATCGCCAGCAACGCTCCAGACAAGTCCGCCAGCCAATCCCACGGATCGAAACTCCGCGCCGGATTAAAGAACTGCAAAGACTCGTCAACCAAGCCAAAGGCCACCACACCGACCATAGCGACCAGCCATCGCCGATGTTCCATAAACCCAATACGCAGACAGCGAAACAGTAAAGTACCCAAAAGCCCGAATACGAGCAGGTGAGCAAGCTTGTCGAAACCGACCACATCCGGCCCAGACGGTCGCCCTCCCACACTTGACGCGTAGACAATCGTCGCCATCACCCCTATCGGCGGTAGCCAAAGGCGAAACTTGCTAAACTGATTCTCAGGTCCCTTCGGCATATCCATTCGTGAAAACACAAAAAAGCCACCAACGCGGCGGCAATCGAGAAATAAAAGTTCGGATTCGCGGAATTCGAAAAAACTATCCTTTCTCCAACAACCCCCGAAGGGCAACCCCGCCGTCGTTAACAGCTGTATTGAGCTGCCGAAGTCCCGAACTGCTCAAACAGCACTCAACCTGACCCAAGTTGTCTAGAAACCCGCGATCCAAACACCAGCGGGAAATAGACAACAATGCAGGATTAGGTAAATCCGAACATCGCAAACGACCCGCGCTCAGCAGTTTTCGATATCGAAACAAACCTTGTGTTGGACTATCTATTGGAAAGCGAAACCGCCTTGCTCAACTTTTATAAGGATAATCAGAAGCCTGTAGAAATCGAAAGTCCTCATATAGAGAGCCGCAGCGCTATCACCACGCAATTGCGGCGAGCCCTTGATCAGCAACAGCCTAAAACACCGAGGCATACGAACCCCCGCCAACACCTTTGCTGAGTGCGGATAAGCTCAGCAACTCACTAATCAATCTCGTATCCAAATAAATACGACGACTCCATCCCTCTCCTGCAACGACACATGCCGCTCCGCCAACTCCTCGCCTTAAGCTTCACTACCATCGGCCTGCTAAAGTGCCCGAACATAGTCCAAGCGAACCAAACTGTATCCTACGAAATCCGACGAAGCAATTCAGCCGACTTATCTTCTTCGACTCTGGTTGGCACGACCTCCTCGACGCATTTTATCGATACCGACGCGAAGGTTCAGGACGCCACGTACCATTACTTCGTTCGAGCGTCATGGGGAACTCAAGTTGACCTGCTGATTTTCGGTAAGACAATTCCTGCACGCTTCTTCTACCCTTCGACGTCTTCGGACGAAGTTCCAGATCTCCTATACCACACCCAAGAATCGAGCTTCAGCGGTGCCTTCTTCCTGCTAGAAAGCGAATCCACCTCCGCGCCAAGCCTCATCTGGCCTGAAAACAAGGACCTTCTCAGCGAGACAATAATAGAGGAGCTCGGCACGATCACAAGAGCGGCGACAGTGGACTGGACGGCAAACTTAGCGCTTATCAACTCTCCTGCAGGCATTGAAATCGAATGGGATCCCTTTCAGTCATTCGGAAGAAACTCTAGTATTCAAACTTTAGATATCACCAGAGACATCCCGGAACCGACTCCTCCCAGCGAGATCGTAATTGATTCAATCACTACTCCTGGGACCATTCATATAAGCTGGAAAGCCAGCCTAAGCGCCGCTTCCTATACAATATACAGATCCACATCTGACAATCGCCAACTCGCTACGAAGATAGCCGAAAACACAACAGCCGTCACCTACACAGATTCAAATATCATCCCCGGCGAAGAAATCACAATCCTATCAGACGCTCACCCCGGTTACGCGTTTTCCAATTGGCTAATAAACGATGAATCCGTTCAAAGCTCAAACAGCTATACAATAATGATCGAATCGGACACGCACGTCGAAGCAAGCTACGAACTAGCGATGCCAGAGAGTTATATAAACTGGATCGACCAGATATCTCCTTCGACAATAAACCTTCATCTAATAGGACCTGACAAAGATATCGATCGCGATGGCTTGGTAAACTACCTCGAATATATACTCGCTACCGACGAGCCCACGCATCCTTCGGAACGAACTGACTACGTCGCCCTCAGCCCAATAGAAAACGGCAACAAGCTAGCGATTCAGTTTTCCGCAATCCCCTCGCTACAAAGCGGCGAGCTCTGGGTCGCTTCGTCAACTGATTTGAAAAACTGGCAAAATGCCCAGCTACTCTTTGACGACCAAGATTGGACCCTAGAAGGTGATACCGCATTCGATATGAGCATCGAATCAGAACTCGCCATTTCCACCGAAGGCCGCTGGGAAATAAACCTCACGATGGATAGCCAACAACAAATGTGGATTCGACTATTCTCACCCCTATCAAACTAGGAAAACAATCTATGCTCTCAAACAAAGTGGACAAACTCTCAGTAATCTTGAACCGCAGCGTGTACATTCCCCGCCGCTTGCGGCGGGGTTGCAATCCAAGGGCGCAGATATTCACTTTAAGCCCCCTCAAAAAAAGCCTCTTCCGCAACGATTTACGAAAGAGACTTCTTTTCAAATGGTCGGGCTAGCGGGATTCGAACCCACGACCTCTTGTCCCCCAGACAAGCGCGCTACCAGGCTGCGCCATAGCCCGAATTTGAAAGAGCGGCCAATCTGTACAGCCACTCCGTGAAGATCAATGAAAACTTGCGGGAATTTCGCTCAGCAAATCAGCGAGTCGAAATCCGAGAAGTCAGCCGCGAATCCACCAGGCACCCCCTTGCAGATCACCGATACCGCGTCGTGCGAATGCAGGGACTCCAGATGTGAGCAAGCTACCTGGAAATCAGAAATCCGCTCGTCGCTGGCGAGCTGCTCGTACACGAGGCGAGCCGCATCCTCCACAAATTTGATGTAAACTCCGTTGAGCTCGGCAAAGGCCTGCTCGTCCTCGCGCTTCACCATCACCTGCGTCTCCGTCTTCAACGCCAGCGACAAGTGCCGCTGCAAATCCTCTATCCCTAGGCTCGCTCCCGCGGCCAGCTTTACGAAAACGCGTGCCTTGCTGCGCTGCGAGTGCGGGATTGAATACGCGTCGCGTAGATCGCGGGCGTGCTCGGACAATTCCGCAGAGCACGGGCAAGACGATGAATACACGAAGTCGAAATGAATCAGGCGCTCGAAAAGGCCGCTTTTGGAAAGTCGCCCCTCAAAAGCGCACTTGTAGTACTGGTAGCCCTCGAGACCACTGCGCAGACTTGGCTGCATGATCGGGTAGTTGAAGCGGATAATGATGCGCGCGTCGAAGCTCTCCACTTTCTCGCGAAACAGGTCGAGCACCGTATGCACCGTATCGATGGTGAAAACCTCTTCCTTCAACTCGTAGAAGGAACGCATGATGCGGGACATGTTGATCCCCTTGAGATTCGCTTCGAGCGAAACCGAACCCGTGACGCTCGCCTCTAAAGTGAGCAGCTTGCCGTCCGCTGCGCGGAAAGTGAGCGGCAGTTTGAAGTTCGACACTCCCACTTGCTGGATCGGTACCGCAGCTCCCTGCTCCGATTCGACCGCGTCCATGATGTCCGGCATCGAATCTCGATAGTCCTCGGAAGGCTTGAAGTCGGCATCGTACTTCCGCTCTACCGGCGCCGCTTCCGCGGGATCGGTCTTATGCAGGTACATCTTTGGTTTATTCTTAATCGACATCGGATAAAGTGTTCACTGGCCGCTTTTCGGAATTTCCCCCTAGCCGCCTGCTAAAAATTCGAGCCGCCAGTAGAAGTTTCACTGGGAAAAATGCAAGAAAACAAGAGTAACGCAGATACGAGTCCACCGGCTGCGCGCTCGCCCGCTCCACCCTCGCCTAGCTCCAGTCGCTACGCCTCAACGTCTCCCCCGCTATCCACTTGCTCTCCACCATCAGGATTCTCGGATTCTCGGGAATTCCGAAATCCTGGTTCATGATGCGAGACGCGAGCAGCTCCACAGACCATGCCCCAATCAATTCCTGGTTCTGCTGCATTCCCGACAAATTCGTGCCGTCGAGCAATTGGCTCACTGCCGCTATCCCAATATCGCCTGGAACACTTATCCCGTTGGAATCCAAAACCTTCTGTAGCTTGTCCAACTCGCCGTACAGGTGCACGCACACGATCACATCCGGTCGGTTTCCCCTCACCCACTCTAACGTCGGTCCCGCCTCGATCTCCTTCGTCCGCAACACAGGCATCAACGCAGCATTTCCCAGCACATGCTCGCACCAACCTAAATAGGCACTCGGAAAAACGTGCGCGCTGCGGCTCTCCTCATACTCGCCCAACAACAGGCCAGGCCGACGATATCCCATCGCATACAAACGCTCCAAGGTTTGATAGAGATCATTGAAAAAATGACTCGTAACCCGGTGCAAGGGCGTCGAAATGCTCAATCCCTGCGTCACCACCGCGTAATGGTCCAGCTCCGCCGGAAACTCCTGCTCGAAATCCGGACTGCCAAAACAGAGCAACCCCTGAATTCCACGCGTATCTAGAACAGAACGAAAACGGGCCGGACTCATCCCTGGCGCCTTCAACCCGAGGGACTCAAGCCGATACCCGAGCGTTTCCGCTCGCTTCTGCATCGACTGGTAGATCGACGTCAAATGCTTGGACTGCTCCCACGGCCGCAAAGTGTCGTAGAACGATATCACCCCGAAACACGCTTCACTAGGACGCGTCCCGTTCAGCCGCAGGTGGCTCATCAGCTCGTTTAGCTTCGCATTGGGCCGGTAGCCGATACGCTCAGCCTCCTTCATCACTTTCTCGCGAGTCTTAGCCGAAATCTTCGGGCTACTGCGCAAAGCGAGGGAAACGGTGGACGGGGATAAATCCAGGCAATTGGCTATTTTTCTAACACTCATGGAAAAACGTTAAGCGGTTTGGGGAATACCAGAAGACCTTGGCATTTTTTCAGAGTCAACGTCTAATTGTACATCGCTGTTTTTGGGAAAATCTAAACTCCCTGAGATCCATTTCACTAATGCTACACCCACAATCGGCCGTACTCAAACTTAGACTAATGGCATAGGGGAAAAACGCTACAGCGTGAGCAGCCCTAATGAGGGCACCGAAACGTCTTCAACGTTTACCAATACCCTAATTGATCTAGCCCCTGAAGGTCTTAAGTCTCCGGTTCTTACTAAAGTAGAATTACTTCGCTTTTTTTACTACCTAATCCCGCCTACTAACTACCCCTCGTCCGTAAGCGAATCAGGTCCAAGCACCTTATTCCTGCCGTATACTACCCCCACTTGAAACCTCGCCTTCCAATCCGTGGATTCGCGACCACTGACACTCGCCCCTGCGCCGTGCCAGAAACGCCTGCGCCCTCGACCCGAATGACGACTATGCGGCTCCCAATGAGACAATCCCCCAGACGCGATCCGTCCGAAAACGCTACCCCAGCCACCGACGCGACGCATTAAGAGTTTACCCACGGCCGACGGCCTCTGCCCGACGCCTAACACCAACCCATACCCAAAAAAACAAACTACATCTATGCAAACAACCGCCATAGAATCCAAAGCCCTAGCCAGGCGGCGATCCATTCGCATCGCCTTTGCTCTAGGTCTCATTGGCTGCGCCCCGCTCGCGTTTCCGCAAGCGGAACAGTCCGATGAAGAAGAGGATATATTCGAGCTGAGTCCCTTCGAGGTCACAGGAGAAGACAATCAAGGCTACCGCGCCACTTCGACCCTTGCTGGTACTCGTATCCGCACGGACTTGAAGGATGTCGGCTCCGCCATCTCCGTCTACACCGAGTCCTTCCTCGATGACGTCGGAGCCACGGACAACGGCACTCTGCTTCAGTACGCCACCAACGCCGAAGTAGGAGGCACGCAAGGCACCTACTCTGGCGCCTCGGCAGGCTCGGAGCTCAATGAAGAAAGCTCGTTGATCAATCCCACCACCAACAACCGCATACGCGGGCTTAGCGCCGCGGAAAACACCCGCGACTTCTTCGTGTCGGATATCCCATGGGATTCCTATAACGTTGAGCGCATCGATGTACAGCGCGGACCGAACTCGATTCTCTTCGGATTGGGCAAGCCAGCCGGCATCGTGAACGCGACGATCGCAGGCGCCGCCTTCGAAAACGAAGGCGAAGCGCAAATCCGCTTCGGCTCCTACGGAAGTATTCGCACGAACGTCACTCTTAACAAGGTGCTGATCGAAGACGCCCTCGCAGTCCGTTTCTCGGGACTGATGGACAATCAAAAATTCCAGCAGGATCCCGCTTTCGAAGATGACGAGCGCCTTTATCTCGCCTTAAGGTGGGATCCGAAGATCGGTGGAGATGACTCCAGCACGAGCTTCAAGGTCAAGTTCGAGGACGGCAAGGTCGACGCCAATCGCCCACGTAGCGTGACCCCAAACGACGCCATCACCGCATGGTTCCGTCCCACTAGCGACGCTTTTGGCGGAATGGGCAAATGGGTCCCAACCGACAACTACGCCGCATGGGAAGAAAGAGGCGACTACCCCTACTACACAGGTTCCGGAATCAATGCCCAGCAACCATACTGGCTATTTGACGGAGGCAACGGCGAAAACCTCGGCGTCCGCTCAGGATACATCAACGTCGGCGCTCGCAATTCCGACGGCTCCGTGCGCAACGCTTCCCAAGGACTTGAAGGCAGAGGCTACGCTGAGGAAATCCTAAGCATTGCCAACTTCAGCAGCACCGTCGCCAGCGATCTCGGTCTCGAATTCTCAGAATACGGGCAGCACAAGCGCGTGTCGCTGACCGATCCAAGCGTGTTCGACTTCTACAACACCTTGATCGACGGACCAAACAAGTCCGAGTTCTCAGATTGGGACGCCCTCAATCTAGACTTCTCGCAGACCTGGTTCAACGATCGCCTCGGTGTACAGCTCATCAAGGACAAGCAGAAGTTCATGCGCGGAGGAGACTCATTCCTCGGCTGGCGTCCAACCCTCACTATGGACATCAGCCAGACCAGAACCGATCTGACCCCGAACCCGAACTTCGGACGCCCCTTCGTCACCTCCAGCGGCGGTGGAGACGGCAACTCCTACGAAAGCGAAAGGGACTACAATCGAGCCTCCGTATTCGCAGAAGTCCGCGCCGAAGACTTCATCGATAGCGACAGCTTCCTAGCCAAACTCCTAGGCAAGCACCGCTTCAATGGAGTATTCAGCGAAGAAGACTACCAGACCGAAAACAAGTCCTGGAGACGCGTAACGCACGACTCGGACTGGGTCGCGTATTGGAACGACGCCCCCGGCAGCTCCATCGGTACCGACTTCCGTCCACCGGTCGCCGTCACCTATCTCGGAGACTCGATCGCAGGCCTCTCTTCCGCCTCTGGCGCAAATATCCCAGGCATCCAGTCAAACGTGGATATCTATAGCAGCCCCGTATACCTGTTCGACTCGAACTGGACCGGCGGCACCAACTATGGCGACGAATGGGTTCCACCCGCGTCACTTGCACCGATCTACGGCACCGATCCATTGGCCGAGAACTCCAATCCCGCCAACTACGTCGGATGGACGACTCGCCAACTCGACGTGTGGCGCTACGACATGGGAGCCGATCCCCGTCTATTGACAGGAGCTGCCCTCTCTCAACGCGAGACGGAATCCAAGGCCCTAACCTGGCAAGCCTTCCTCTGGGATGGAGCAATCGTTCCAACTCTCGGCTGGCGTGAAGATACCGTTAAATCGCGAGGCATGGTCGCTAACTCCGTCGCATCTAATCGCGGCATCAGAGATACGTCTCCTGAAAACTACCGTTTGCCTAGCACCTATCCAGACGATCAAGTATTCACAGACACATCTAGAAGCCGCGGCGTGGTGGTACACCTCAACCAGATCTTCAACGACAGTCTGCCCATCGACGTCAGCGTCTCTTACAACGAGTCCAGCAACTTCGAAGTCACCGACGTTCGTCGCGACTTGTACGGCAATCCTATAGACAACCCGACTGGTGAAACCGAAGACATCGGCATCGCATTCGCCACCAAGGACGGCAGGTACTCATTCCGCGCCGTTAAGTACGAATCCGAAGTCAAGGGCGGAAGCACGAGCCTCAATGTTGGAAACCTCGGCGCAACGGTCCGTGAAGGCCTCAAAATGCGTAACGTTTTCCTCTACGATCTCGGCGTCTACAATTGGGAATCTCGCGGACAAGAGTCTAGCCGTAACACTTGGGGCGGCAACAACCCCGAAGAAGGCGAACCTGGCCATGTACCCGACTTCAATGGCGGCGCCTACGCGGACATCACTCCAGCTGACGGTCGAGCCTATGAGGATGCGGCAATCAGCACCTGGAACGAAATCCAAGGCTGGCTAACGGACAAAGGCTTCTTCGAGGCATGGGGCTTCACCCCCGTACCTCTACAGTACCTGACCGACCGCTCGACCTATGAAGCGACTCTAGACAACGGCTCGCCTCCAAACCCAGCGTCTCAGTACATCCCTGCGGATACATCGACTGTAACCAGCTACGGAGAAACCGCTCCGCAGAACTTCACTGCCACTGCGGATAACATATCCAAGGGCTACGAGTTCGAGTTCACCGCGAACCCAACCGACAACTGGAGAATCGCCTTCAACGCCTCCAAGACGGAAGCGATCAACAACAACGTTGGCGGTCCGCTCATCGAAGAATTCGTGAACTACATGGATTCCAAGATCGTTGGAACTCCTGCGGGCGACATGCCTCGTTGGGGCAATCCTGGTGGAGCGATCAATCGTTCCATCTACCAGAACTTCCGTTCCGAGTACGTTCGCATGAAACTGCAGGAAGGCACCGCCGTTCCCGAGCTTCGTAAATGGCGCTACAACGTCGTCACCAACTACAGCTTCACCGACGGCAAGTTCAAGGGTGTTGGCGTAGGTGGTAGCTACCGCTGGCAAGACAAGGTAGCAATCGGCTACCCGCTCGTTCCACAAGGCAACTTGTACGGCTTCGATGTAACTTCGCCAATCTTCGGTCCATCGGAAGACTCTATCGACCTCTGGGCTAGCTACGGAAAGGAGCTCACCGACAAGATCGACTGGAAGATCCAGCTTAACATTCGAAACGCCTTCGCAAAGGAAGAGCTGATACCTATATCAGTCCAACCGGATAACGAAACAATCGCCGGTGTTCGAATCGCCCCGAACCAAGAATGGGCAATTACAAACACCTTTAGCTTCTAGTTAGTAATTAGAATTATTCCCATCAAGCTCCCTGCCGCAAGGCAGGGAGCTTTTTTGTATAGTCCAATATCTTCATAACCAGACTGCTACGCGCCCTTCCTCTCAGCTAGGATCAATAAACACAGAAAGCCCCCATTCACTTATTATATAGAGACCATTCTTTTATAACTATTCTTTTCCAGAAGCAGACCGGAACAAACACTTTACGGATACATAGAGCCCACCTAATCTAAACGCATATGAACAGGATCCAATTCGTCACAGCTCTCTTTACTATCCTTACATCAGCCCTGCTCACGGCCTGCAATACGACCGAAAGCCCCAGTGCCTCAAACGCGGCCGGCGACTCGGTCCTAGATATCGCTAAAGGAAGTTCCACCGAAGACCTCATCGCCCTACTGGGAGAGCCGAAGACAATAAAAGCCTACGAAGGCGATCCGGAAAACGTTACGATATGGATCTACGAAACCGAAAAATCCCAAACGGATATGGTTGCCTACGAAACCCAAGAAATACCGTACATCGACCCTATCACCGGCGAAGAAAGAATGATCGAAGAACCCCTCTACAAAGCAGAAACCAAAACGAGAACTCAAATAACCCAAGTGTATGTCGTCGATGAAAAAGTCATCGGTTGGAAAGTCGATTTCGAAGAAAAGCGACAGCTAAACAACTAGCAAGCTACTCGCTTATCTCCACGTATCCAGATTTCTCATTCAATTCAACCTCAGCACTCTCTCCCGAAGCCCATCGCACTCGTAGTTCAAGGCTGTCCATAGGCTCACTCGGCACCGAGAAAAATAAAGTCGCTGTCGATTGACTTGCAAACCCTCCGCCAGCCTGAACTTCAGAAAGCTGCACTACGTCCTCGCCACTCACGAGAGCAACCCGAGCTCCAATCCCATCCGGATTCCCACCCTTGCCTCTCAATCTTACAGCGATCGACCGCATTCCCTCCTGAGCTAGATTTCCAAAAGCCATCATCGATTGGTTATTCCGGCTAACGACCGCATCAGGTCTCGCGTCACCATTGAAATCCACCAAAGCGAGAGCCTTGGGATTGCCAGTCACCAGCCAGCCGCTCTCCTCGATCGAAGCCACCTCGAAATCGCCCGCGCCATTTCCATACAGCAGGCAACCAAGTCCGCTATCGAAACGACCCTGGGCAGGGATTGATGAATAGTCGTTGTTCACCAACAACAAATCGCTTTTCCCATCGCCGTCAAAATCCGCCGCAGCCATCCCTTGCGTCGGCGAAATTTGAGCCAGCCGCGGCAGAGGTTTGAATACAAAACCACCCGTAGGCTGACTGAGCAAAACACCGCTCCGCAACTCGCCAGCTTCATAAACCTCAGCGTCAGCCAGCGCCTCCTCTCCCAAAATCTCCCCAAGCGTAGCAGCAGAAAACGCGTCGTTAGACGGAAAACGCTTCATGACAGCGGGAATTTTCGAAGCCAGCTCCCCGCGACTTGCAACCGGATAGAGCACTCCTTCAACATTATATGACAAAACAAGCTGAGGCTCACCGCTTCCCGAAAAATCATTAACGAACAACTTCATCGGATGCTCTCGCGTTGCAGAGTAAAACGTATTCATACCCTGGTTACCTAACGCGTAGTCCATTCGCCCGTCTTGATTGAAGTCCGCCGCCACGATTGATTTCCACATACCCGGGCCAGTCGTATCAAATCCCCAGTCTTCGGATACATCCTCCAAAGACCCGCCCGCCACATTGCGAAAGAACCGCACCCCTCCCCACTCCAAAGCGACAACAAGATCGATCCAGCCATCCCCATCGACATCCGTCGCCAAAGCGGAGGTCACCAAACCCACTTCGGCCAAATCGGGAGCGAAGCCATTCGTCGCGTCCTTCATTCGACCTTTCTCCTGAAGGAGCAAGGCACTGTAAGCAGGTTCGGGATAATACCCGGGAAACAAGCGCCCTCCCAAAAACAAATCCAAGCGACCGTCCCGATCGAAATCCGCCGCTACCGCCGCTCCCACGCTTATCGGCAAAGATGGCAAGAAGCCCTCCGGCGCCCGCGAAAATCCGCCCCGTCCATCACTAAGCCAAAGCCGAGACTCATATTCGGGCTCTTCAGCCGGCAGCGCCGCTCCTCCTGCCGTAAACAACAAGTCGTTCGCGCCATCTCCATTCGCGTCAAAGATGAGAGGTGGTCCATCGTTAATTGAAGGCGCCTTGCCCAACGCACCTGTATTCAACATCTGATACGCCTCACCCGCTCGCTTGAAGATTTTCGGGCCATCCACCGCAGTTGCTCCCTTCACAATCTCATCCATCCCGTCTCCATCGAGATCGCCAACAGCCAGACCGGGACCACGCCGATTAAAACGGCGATGCAACAACGGCTGCGAAACCGTGCCCTCCAAAACCTCCTCTCGCTGAGTTACCCCAAGCCCCATCGCTTCAGTGACCTCCACAAACTGCGGACGCGTCTCCTCCTCCGGCGAAATCTCTACCAAACCATCCGTATCCGGCTCAGTCACTTTGTAACGCTGGCCCGTCGATAAATCTTTTAACACCTGCTCCCGCCCACTCGGCCATACGATCCTAAGCGAATCAATCGTCTCCTCAGTCCCAAACCCAAAATGAACAACCGGCTCACTCGTAGAAAGGTAACCGCGAGTCGATATCAACTGGCGAACTTGCAGTCCCGACTTGGTAGTCGCTTCGACGCGAGCGCCCAGCCCAAACCGGTTCGATGCCGTTCCCTTCAATTCGATGATAACATTATTTCCGCTTCTGCTGTCGTTGCGCAGTATCGTTGCTCCCTCCTCGTAGTTGGTAAAAACAATATCGAGATCCCCATCGCCGTCGAAATCCCCCAAGGCCGAACCGAAACTCACTCCCACCTTATCAAGCCCCCACTCTGCTCCCACCTCTTCGAAAACCAGCTCTCCACGATTGACATAGGCCAGATTGGCCTGAGCTAGAACCGGGCTGATCTTCGTTATTCGAATACGCCCAAACACATTCACAGCTCTCAGTTTCTTTACGATGAAGTCGAGATTGTTGTGCTCCCGATCCATCCCATTCGTTACGAATAAATCGAGAAGACCATCACTATTCAGATCTTCAAACCGCGGCGACCAAGTCCAGTTCGTGCCGGGCAGCCCCGCCAAGTGAGCCGCTTCCATACTGCGATCTGTTCCAGTATTCAAATACAACGAGTTTAGGTGAATCTGAACAGCTGCATCCAATCGCTCATTCTGCGCCGGATCCAGCATCGCCCGAGTGTCCGCGATTCCTCTCTGCGTAAACTCGTGATCCGTGCCGGCCATGTCTGCCACGAACAAATCGATGTGCCCGTCTTTGTTTAAATCCCCTATATCCGACCCCATCGACGAAAACGGCGTGTGCGGCAGAGCGTGATCAATCGCATTCGAAAAAGTGCCGTCCTTATTGTTTCGATACAGAAAATCTGGCGGGGCGAAATCGTTCGCGATATACAGGTCAAGCCAGCCATCTTCATTCTGGTCCCACCAAGTCGCCGAATGCCCCTGCGTCGCTTGCTCGAGAATTCCCGCCGCTTCCGTTACATCCCTAAAAGTGCCGTCTCCATTGTTGCGGAACAGAAAATCCCGCTGCCCCTCTATGCTCGCCACCGCATCCAATAGATTCGTCTGGATGAAAACGTCCAGCCAGCCGTCGCGGTCGTAGTCGGCGAAACTTGCCCCGCCCGAAGAGTCCACGACCGCGAGCCCGCGCTCTTTCGCCTCGTCCCTAAAAGTGCCGTCGCCTTGGTTCATATAGAGCTGGTTCGGCGCCCCAAAACGACACACGTAAAGATCAAGCAAGCCGTCGTTGTCCACATCCACGAAAGACGCCCCCTGCTTCCACTCTCCGCTACCGTCCTCTACGCCAGCGACCGCCGTCACGTCCTCGAACTTCCATTCGCCCAAATTGCGGAATAGGCGCCCAGATTCGATTTTGCTCACCACGAAAAGATCCGGCCTCCCATCACCATCGAAGTCGCCCACCGCAACCCCCGTTCCGATCGCTCCCACGTTGTATTCGCTATGCCGCTCCGCCCACATTCGCGGGTCGTCATATCGGTTCGTCGTCACCACTCCAGTTCGCTCGGAAGCTAGTTCCGTGAAGAGCGTTTTCCCTTCAGCTTCGGATCTTGGCTGAAACGGTTCGGTGACGAGCTCGCCGCCATGCAAAGCGCCTGCTATCAACAAGCTAGGAACTAGCGCTTTCATGCTCGCATTGCCTGTGACAGGCTGGGTAATCTTCGCTTCGCCATATAAAATCTACCCAAAGACTGAACCGCTGCAAACAAGCCAAGTCAAGGGCAAGGCTACCCTCGCCGAACTGAATCGCTCCGACAAAAAACGTACCCGACAAAAATGTCCGCTCCCGCCTCCCGAGCACCCAAATCCTTCAATAAACTCGCGTCGCGCGCCTGGTGGCTCGCCCTCGCAATCGCCCTCTCTCACCACTGGTTCGCCACCGAGCGACGCATCGAGCGAGTCGAGCAAATCTCCGATCTTCCGGCCTGGTCAACTGACTCGCCTCAACGCGATTCAAACAGCCCGACCGGCCTCGAAATGGGTCAAAGAAACCTCATTGTGCCGGGACACCACAACCCGAGCTTCTTCTGGATCATCGAAGCCCAAAAGTCCGCAGCGGAAGGAAGCTGGCGCCTGCGCCACATCGACTACGACTCCAGCCCCGACGGTCGCGACATACGACGCACCTCCCCCTACAGGTGGTGGCTAATTTCAACCGGTTGGCTATATGGAACCCTTAAGGGAGAAAACCTCGGTTACTCAATAGAGCGAGGATCGCTTTGGGCCGATCCGCTCATCTTCGCCCTTCTCCTCATTGTCGGATCCGCTTATTGCGCCCGATACCTAAACGCCTTCGCCGCACTGGGATTTTCGCTCGCAGCCGTATCCATTTTTCCACTCTCTGCCAACTTTCAACCGGGAGCGCCTGATTCGCATTCGCTTTCATGGGCGCTGGCAGTCGGCAGTCTACTACCTCTATTGGCCAGCCTCCGACTCGAAAATAATCCGAGCAAAGTCCGCCGTCATTTCGCGATCGCAGGCATTTTGGGCGGGCTGGGCCTGTGGAACGACGCGACAAGCCAGTCCCCCGTTTTGCTCGCGATATTTCTCGGAGCCATTGGATACGAATTCTTTCGCTCACGCGCCAAAGAACGCTATACGCCAACCCCCGCCGCTTGGAGGACATGGGGATTCGCAGGCGCAATTATTACGCTCGGAGCTAGCCTCTTCGAATTCGCCCCCAAGCACCTTTCGTGGTCGCTTGACTCCATAAATCCAATACACGCCTTGATCTGCGTCGGATTCGGAGAGGCGCTTCGACTGCTGACAATTTGGCTCAAAGAGGGACTAAACGGATTTCGCCCAATCGACTACACGCTTATAGGCGTCTCCCTTCTCGCAATACTCTCCTGGCCCATAGTGGGAATCATAAGCGAGTCCGGATCCCTCTTAGCCGCCGATTTCTATGCGCGAGAGCTCGCCAACCACCCCAAAGGCGGCATGGCCTCAAGCGTAAGCGCCTGGTTCGCCCGAGACGGAAACGGCGGGGCCAAGTTCGCGACTGTCCTACCAATAGCGCTGGTATTCGTCGGCCTAACACAGCTGCTGCTCGGCAATATGAAATCCGAATCTAAAGGGCGACTCGCCTTCGTATTGGCAACAGCCTCCTTCGCAGCCATTCTCGCATTCTTCGAACTGCGCTGGTGGAACCTTTTCGATGCCCTCGCCCTCGTCCTCATCGCCATCCTCTTCTCGGAAATGAAAACCGGCGACAAGACGAAGCGTATAAAAACCTTCGCATGCTTGCTCACCTTTCTGCCGGGCATACTCGTCGGTTTCCCCGCCTCGAACGGGAGCGACGTATCCAACAATCTCACACAGCTTGAAAAACAATCCCTAGTTGGACGCGACTTTTCCCACTGGCTTAACCAACGCAGGAGCGAGGAAGCTCCAGTCGCGCTCTCGACACCCTTGTTCTCAAACCTTCTCGCCTACTACGGAGGCATCGGAACCATTGTCTCGAGCGACGAGAACTACAAATCGGGATACCTGACCGCAGTTCGAATGGCCAGCGCCAACTCCGAACAGGAAGCCTCCATCCTATTATCGTCCCGCGAAATAACTCACGTGGTCCTTCCACTTTGGGATCCTATGCTGGATCATATGGTACGAACCGGCATGGGAGTCGCCTACGGAAAACCGCTGCCCCCAAACGCCTTTGCCGTTTCGATTCGCGAATGGGACTACCCGAGTTGGCTCCAGCCTATGGGATACACCACTCCAAACAACATGGGACTGGCGGGATTCGAGCTCCGCGAATTCGCCCTTCAAGCCGAGCAAAGCCCCGAGCTTCTACTCAGCCGCCTGGCCGACCTCTTCGTCGAAAGAGGCGACCTGCAAGACGCCCAAGCAATTCGCGAAGCCCTCAGAGGCTATCCCCGTAGCCCCGTAGCCCTAGGAGCCATCGCCAACATCGATCTCCTCTTAAACGACACCGCAGACCTGAATAAAACGCTCGACACCCTTATCCCCTACCTATCCCGTCGCTCCGCGCGAAACCTCCCACCCGATCGCCGCATCAGTCTCGCCTGGCTCTTCACTCGCACCCAACGCGTCGATCTCGCTCGAGACCAAGTCTCCGCAGCTCTCGACCGGCTAGACGAAAAAACGCTCAAGGCGCTGACTCCCTACTCCGTCATCGCTCTCCTAGCTCTCTCGAAGTCGCTCGAAATTCCCTTTCCAGACGAGTCCCTCGAATCCACAGCTCTCAAACTCATCCCTCCGGAAATTCGCCAACGCCTGACTCAGTAGCGATCAATACAGCTCTAGCAAATCTTGATGCGAATCAAATCCCTCAAGCGCGGCCCGCTCACCATAGACGATTGGACGATTGATTCTCGAGACACCTGGTGCGTGCTTGGCGGAAACGCTTCAGGCAAAAGCCTACTCGCCGCCGTCCTCGCTGGTGAAATATCCCCCGAAGCTGGCTCTATTCAAGAACGCCCAAAACGCTGCTCCCTTATTTCCTTCGAGTCATTGCAAAACGAATACGAGCAAGAACTCGCCAAGGACGATTCCGACTTCCTCGACCGCATCGACTACGGATCCAGCGGACTCGAAATCCTCCTCCAGTCCGGAGCAAGCCAAGAGCAAGCCCGCGAAGCAGCCCGCGTTCACGGAGTCGCGCCGCTCCTCAAACGCGGCTGCCGGCAATTCTCCACCGGAGAGCTTCGCCGCATCACCCTCCTGCGGGAAATCCTGCAATTCCCCGACCTGCTCATACTTGACGAACCCTTCGAAGGCCTCGACAGCCAAGGGCGCGAAGACCTTCATCAGCTCGTATCCCAAATCATCGCACAACGCCACTCCGTGCTGCTGATCGTCAACCGTATCGAGGACGTATCCAATTGGTGCACACACCTTGCCATTCTCGACCGCGGCAGAATTCTCCTTGCAGGAGAACGCCAAAAAATCATCTCACTCCCCGAGACGCGACACCTCTTCAACCTTAGCTCGATCTCCAGCGTCAAACTGCCACAATCGACGCGGATTTCTTCACCACCGCAAGACTCTCCGCTTTTTCAACTGAAGAACATTCGTATCCAATACTCAGATACGATCCAATTCCAATCCTTCAGCTGGACCCTCCGCCCCGGCAAGCACACGCTCATTTCCGGTCCCAATGGCTGCGGAAAATCCTCCTTGCTCGCTCTCCTCACCGGCGACCACCCCCAAAGCTACACCAACCATATCGAAATCTTCGGCTATCGCCGTGGCACCGGAGAAAGCATCTGGGACATCAAGCGGCACATCGGATACCTCTCTCCAGCCCTGCACCGCGACTACCGCGTCAGCTGCTCAGTCGAAACCGCCGTACTCTCCGGATTCCACGACAGCATCGGACTCTACAAGGACACCACCTCCCAAGAGCTCGCCATCGCTCGCGAGTGGCTCGCCCTCTTCCACCTCCAAGATTTCGCCACCCAGCCCTTTCACTCCCTCTCATATGGCCAGCAACGCCTCGCTCTCATCGCCCGAGCCCTCGTCAAGCAACCCTATCTCGCCATTCTCGACGAGCCGACCCAAGGACTCGACGACCTCAATCGACACCTCGTCCTCGCCTGCCTCGAACGTCTCGCCAGCCTGAAATCCACCACTCTTCTCTTCGTCAGCCACCGCGAAGACGAACACATTGCTCTATTTGAAGACCATCTTCACTTCGAACGAGATCCCGACAAATCCGCAAGTTATCGGATCCGTAAGCTCAGCTAATTTTTGCTTAACTGTTACACATGCACGCGCTGGAAAACATTTTTTAATTCCCTATATTCCAATTCTTATCCCTAATCCCCGCCAATTTACCTTATGACTATGCAGTTCTCCATTCTAGGCAGCTCTAGTTCCGGCAACGCCGGAGTGCTTGTCACGGAAAATTGCAAAGTACTCATCGACGCGGGATTCAGCTGCAAACGCATCTGCGGCATGCTCGAAGAACGCCACATCAAGCCGGAAGAGATCGACGCCATCTTCGTCACCCATGAGCACAGCGACCACATCGCCGGCATCTCCACCTTCTCCAAGAAATTCGGCCCAAAACTCTTCGCCAATCCCCTCACCGCCAAAGCCATCCAGCCCAAGCTAAAAACCAAGCCAAACTGGATGCTCTTCCAAACCGGCTCCCAATTCGAGTTTCGAGACCTCACCATCGAGAGCTTCTCCATCCCGCACGACGCCCACGACCCAGTCGGATACAAGTTCACCTCCGGCCGAGGCGACGATCTCTTCTCCCCCATCAAACGCATGGCATGGGTCACGGACCTCGGTTTCGCTCCGCAAAATATCGCCCAGCGTATCCAAGACGTCGACACGCTCGTCGTCGAGTCGAACTACGATACCCAAATGCTGCAAGACGACACCCGCCGGCCATGGGCCCTCAAGCAACGCATCAGCGGACGGCACGGCCACCTCTCCAATACCGCCGCCAAAGAACTTCTCGCATCCATCGCCCAACCGCGCTGGAACCGCGTCTTTCTCGCCCACCTAAGCAGCGACTGCAACAGCGCCGAAGCAGTCGACACCACTTTCGCAGAACTGCGCCAAAACGCATCTTTCCATATCGAGACGATCCAATCCGGAGAAGGATCCGCTCTCGCCGCAGTATAGGCGCAGCCTATGCTATCCTAGAGTCACCGGCGCGCAAACGCCACCGACCGCAACTTGCCATTTTCAGCATTTGCGGAAGACTGCAGACTCTCACTCCATCACCTCCGAAATCATATCAATTATGTTCCAGGATTCACACCGCATCCCAAGACGCACAAAAATCATCTTCACCGTAGGTCCAGCAACGGACAGCGAAGAGATGCTCGAAAGTCTCATCGGCGAACACTACGTCGACATCTGCCGCATCAATATGGCGCACGCCAACCACGACTACGTCCGAACCGTCGTTCGCAGAATTCGTAAGGTAGGCGAGAGACTGAATCGACACATCCCGGTCATGATGGACGTCAAAGGTCCCGAAATCCGCACCGGAGACGTCGACGCCCCGATCGAACTCAAACCGGGTGAAATCTTCGACTTCACCATCAAGCCGGGCGCAAACGAAGGCGAATCCGGCGGAGAAGAGATTCGCTCCGTCGACGTCAATTACGCCGAACTGATCAACGACGTCGACGTCGGCTCGATCGTGCTCGTCGACAACGGCCTCATCCGCCTCGAGGTGCTGGAAAAAATAAACGCCCGCATCCGCTGCAAAGTCACCATAGCCGGCGAGCTCACCAGCAGACGTCACATCAACCTACCGGGCGTTAAGGTAAATCTCCCCGCCCTCACTGAAAAGGACCGCGGCGACACGCGAGTCGGCATCGAGGAAGGCGTCGATTTCTACGCCCTCTCCTTCGTTCGCGAAAGCTCCGACCTGCAGCTTCTCAGAGACTTCCTCGACGAAAACGGAGCCCACAAATCCCTCATCATCGCCAAAATCGAGGACCAGTCCGCGATCTCGAACCTCTACAGCATCATCCAAGACTGCGACGGCCTCATGGTCGCTCGCGGAGACCTCGGCATCGAGTGTCCCTTCGAGACCCTCCCGACCATCCAGCGCAAAGCCGTCAAAGCCTGCCTCACCCTCGGCAAGCCTGTCATCATCGCGACCCACATGCTGGAGTCCATGATCTCCAGTCCCATGCCGACCCGAGCGGAAGTTTCGGACGTCGCCAACGCCGTCCTCGAAGAGGCGGACTGCGTGATGCTCTCCGGCGAGACCACCATCGGAAAATATCCCGTTCAGTGCGTCGACGCCATCACCAAGATCGCAACCGAAGTCGATCGCAACGGACAGAAGACCGGCTACGCAAAACACTTCTCCCTCGAGAGCGACAAGGCCAAGATACAGCACTCCGCAGTCGTCATGGCAAACGAGCTCAACGCCGTCGCCATCATCTGCTTCACCAGAAGCGGAAACATGGCAAAAGGCGTCTCGGCCCTCCGCCCAGAACGCTCGCCCATCTTCGCCTTCTCGAACTCGCACGACACCATCAAGCAGCTCCGTCTTCACCACGGCATCATTCCCTTCCAGATGATCTTCTGCACCGAGCCAGACGCCACCGTCAGCCGAGCCATGAAGCATCTCAAAAAGAGAGGGTATTTGATTCCTGGAGACAAGATCGTCGTCGTTTCAGACATTCTCGCAGCAAACAGCATCATCAACTCCATCCAGCTGCGAACCGTTACCGCATAGCGAAAGCCGATAAGCTCTCTCACCAAAACGCGAGCCTCCCACGGCTCGCGTTTTTTGTCTAAAAACGGTGCACGTAAAATCCGTGCTTCACTCGACTTCCCACTGTGTAATGCCCAGCCGCGATCAAAAACGGCAGCCAAATCAATGCCTGCAAAGTCCACGGCATCGCCCACACCTCCGTGTCGCCAAAAATCCGATACGCCCCGAAATAGGCAAAAGCGGACAAACTCGCCACCCGGAAAACATAGTTACCGTGCCCCACGCCCACAATAGCCAGCAGCATGAAACTCCACGGGTAAATCGCGGTCGCCAAAACAATCGTCCAAACCAGATAGAAAGACAAAAACCGCTCCAGACTCTCGCAAGTATGCAGCATCCAAACCGTAGCGAGACCGAGGACTGCCAAAAAGATCATAGGACTCATCGCCGCTCCGTAGAAGAAGCCAGCGATTGCCGGAATCAGCGAAACCGCCCGCTCCCCTTCCCCGAACTCCGGAGCCACGATCCTCGTCAGATCCACATTGAGCGAGATCGACGCCCACATCAGCGACAACACCAGCGGAGCCGCCCCAAAAACCATCGCCACCAGACCCGCCCGAATCCCACTGCGCTTCAGCACATGCCAGATCAGCCATAAAACTCCGGGCACCACCACTACGTTCAATGCCGCCCCGATGCCCATCAGCAAGGCCGCCACGCAAACCATCTGCCCCAGCGCGCTGCTAATCCCGCCAGACGCCTTTATCACCGAGACGCCCCCCTTCTGATCAATCCAGAAATCCCAAATCAAATAGCCGCCCACGAACGGCAGCAAAAAAAGACTGTAGTCCACGCCCAGTCCGCCCACCGCGTAAATCACCAACGGATTCCAAGCGTAGAGCGCCGCCCGATCCGCCCCGAAACGCAGAGCGAAAAGCAGGCAAACCAGTAGGTCCACCACCACCAGCAACGACTTGAACCAATCTTCCGGATTCCCTATCTCCTCAAGAGCCCCGTACACCCAAAGCAGCCCAGGAAGATAGCGAGACGTCGAGTCCTTATCCAAGATCCCCTCCCACTCCTCGCCCCGAAACACCGTCAGCGACTCCGCGCTGGGAGCAAGCTCGTAAGGATTGTGCTCCGCCGCATGAATCTGGCTGTCCCAAAGCCTCCGATTCAGCAAATCGCCCGTCTCCACCGGCAACATCGCAATCCGCGCCACCGCCGCCACCAAAAGCATCAGCCAAGTAAGCCGCTTCGCGAAATGCCACGAAAGCACATAGCCCAGAGCGATGAATCCAAAACTAATCTGGAATTTGGATACGTTCTCCGGAATCCCCAAATCCGAAAAACCCACCAGCCGAAAGCTGCCCAGCAACACCAATCCCGCCGCCAAAAACGGCAACACATAGTCCCGACGCTTTGTGCGATAAAACGCGGACTGACTCGAGCCCCTGCTCGATTGGCTAAGAAGTACCGAATGGCTACGCATGAAAAGGCGGAGGGCAAATGGATGCCACAAAGATGGCGGAAGCCCCTAACTCTTGGCAAATCAGCCACGCACTCAAGCAATATGCTCACCCAAGCGTAAATAGAGGCTAAAAGATCAAACTTCCCTTACCCGCTTGCAGTCCGATACTTGCGAAAGACGAGTCTCCCAGTAAACTCCACAAATAACTCTCCGCTCGCGGCATTCAACAATCCCACCCCCACCCCATGAATCCATACATCGAAAGCTCCATCAAATCGCTGGCGGAACGCAATCCCGCCCAGAGCCTCTTCCTCCAAGCCGTCACCGAAGTCTTCGAATCCCTAGAGCCCATCCTCGCGGAAATCCCAGACATCAAAGCCCACGCCATCCTCGAGCGCGTCTCCGAGCCGGAACGCCAAATCATGTTCCGTGTCTGCTGGGTCGACGACCAAGGAAACATCCAAGTCAACCGCGGCTACCGCGTCGGCTTCAGCTCAGCCCTCGGCCCCTACAAAGGCGGCATGCGCTTTCACCCCACCGTTAGACTCGACGTCGTCAAATTCCTCGCCTTCGAGCAAATATTCAAAAACGCCCTCACCGGACTCGGCATCGGCGGCGGAAAAGGCGGCTCAGACTTCGACCCGAAAGGAAAAAGCGACGGCGAAATCATGCGCTTCTGCCAAGCCTTCATGTCCGAGCTCTACCACTTTCTCGGCGAGTCCACCGACGTTCCCGCCGGTGACATCGGAGTCGGAGCTCGCGAAATCGGGTATCTGTTCGGCCAATACAAACGCCTCACCAAACGCTTCGCCCAAGGCGTCCTCACCGGCAAGCAAGTCGGACTCGGCGGCTCCCTCGCCCGCAAGGAAGCCACCGGCTTCGGTGCCGTCTACTTCGCCGCCGAAATGCTCGCCACCCGAGAAGACAGCCTCGAAGGCAAGACCTGCGTCGTATCCGGCTCCGGAAACGTCGCCATCTACTGCGCCCGCAAAATACACGAACTTGGCGGAAAAGTCGTCGCCATGTCAGACTCCAGCGGCTCCATCCACGACCCCGCCGGCATAGACCTCGACATCGTCGCCGCCCTCAAGGAAGTCGAACGAGCCCGCATCGACCAATACTCACAACGCCGCCGCGGCTCAAAATTCTTCGCGGGCGAACGCGTCTGGAGCTTCCCCTGCGATCTCGCCTTCCCCTGCGCCACCCAAAACGAGCTCGACCTCGACGATGCCAAAAAGCTCCTAGACGACGGCTGCTTCGCCGTCGTCGAAGGCGCCAACATGCCAACCACCCCCGAAGCCATCGCACTCCTCAAGGAGAAAAACGCCCTCTTCGCCCCAGGCAAGGCAGCCAACGCAGGCGGCGTCGCCGTATCCGCCCTCGAGATGCAGCAAAACGCCGCCCTGCAAAACTGGAGCTTCAAACAAGTCGACGACCGCCTCAAAGACATCATGGCCACCATCCACCGCGACTGCACCTTCTACGCCAACAAATACAAACGCCCCGAGGACTACGTGTTCGGAGCAAACGTAGCCGGCTTCCTAAAAACCGCTAGCGCCATCCAATCCTACGGCGTCATCTAGCCCAAGCCAAACAAGAGCCCAGCAAAACCTTTTGTGACTTCTGTGCCGCTTGTGGTTAAATCAAATTCCAAACCGATCCTCTTGGTGAATCTTCGTGCCTTGTAGTGGCCAAACCCAGACTCAAGCTAAAGCCGCGTAATCTCGAACTTACGAAACTCCAGCAAGCCAAGCTCACCCTGGATCCCCACGTGTCCCTCCAGGTTCTTGATACTCCCCGCTGTCACCACCGGTGAGCCGTTGTACCATATCTTCATCGACTCGCCCACGCAGACGATATCATAGCTCTGCCACTCCCCAGCCGGACGATACGCCTTCTTCAAGTCCTCCAAGTCGTAGCTTTGCTCAAAAGGCGGAGCTCCATAGTCGATCAAAGTCGCGATCGGATTATCGCCCTCCAAAGTATCGAAACACTGAATCTGGTATCCATTATTTGGATAACCCGTTTCGCTCTCATGACTCGTGGAACCGGTCCGTACGAAGATTCCGCTGTTCGCCCCTTCCTCCAAAAAGCGAAACTCTATCCGCAAGGCGAAGTCCCCAAAAACCTCCTCCGACCTCAGCCAACCCGTGCCGCGATCGATCCGCAGCGTTCCCTCCCGCACCGAGAACTGCCCCCCGTTTTCGACTACCCAGCCACCAAGATCCTTGCCATTGAAAATCGCCTCCTCCTCCTTGAACGCGCCAGCTAAAGCCAAGCTGGCAAACAAGTTCAAAGCGAGAAAACCAAACACCAAACGGGAAAACGAAAAAACAGATTTCATAGGGCAAACGGGGTAGAACTAAACCGAAACAAAAATCCCAAATGTCCCAAACCTCAAGTTCGCGCTCCCCTCTTACATGTTGGCCTCCAGAGCCACTTTCGCTCCCCGAACCACTTCACCCCTCGAAACAAGCGCCTCACCCCGCTGCAGTTGCTAATTCTGCCAAGCGCTCCTTTTCTCGCGCATTAGATATTCTACCCGCAACCCCATGAAAACACTACCCATTATCCTCATCGGACTCGCTGCCCCAGCCTGTCTGCTTGCCGCAAACAAAAGCACGCCCTTCGCTCCGCAAAGCAGTCCGCAAGGCGACACCCTCTTCACCAAGCTCGCAGCCGAATCAACCGGCCTCGTCACCCACAATACATACGCCGACCCCGCCATGTGGGGAGACAAGTACAACGAATTCCAAGGCGGCGCCGTCGGCACCGGACTCGCCGCGGGCGACGTCGATGGAGACGGCCTCGTCGACCTCTACGTCGTAAACAAGACCGGTCCCAACAAACTCTTCCGCCAAGTCGCCCCCCTTAAGTTCGAAGACATCGCCCAATCCGCTGGCGTCCTCGGCGGCGACTCCTGGGGCACCGGCTCCACCTTCGCCGACGTCGACAACGACGGAGACCTCGACCTCTACCTCTGCCAATTCGACGCCCCCAACCTCCTCTATATAAACAACGGAAAAGGCGTCTTCACCGAATCCGCCGCCCAAGCAGGCGTCGCCGTCCAAAGCGGCAGCGTCGTAGGCGCCTTCGAAGACTACGATCGAGACGGAGACCTCGACCTCTTCATTCTCACCAACGTGCTCGACTCCACCGGACACCCGGAAGGCGAGCCAGATATGCTCTTCCGCAACAAAGGCGACGGCACCTTCGAAAACGTCACCGCAGCTGCCGGCATCGACTCCGATCGCGGCAAAGGACACTCCGCCACCTGGTGGGACGCCGACGGAGACGGCTGGGCAGACCTCTTCATCTCAAACGACTTCGAAGCCCCCGATCACCTGTATAAGAATAATGGAGACGGCACCTTCACCGACATCATCGAAGTCGCCTTCCCGCACACCGCCTGGTACTCCATGGGCTCGGACTTCGGCGACATCAACAACGACGGCCGACTTGACCTGCTCTCCGCAGACATGGCCAACACCACTCACTTCAAGTCAAAAGTCACCATGGGAGACATGGGCGGCTGGGTCGATTTCTTCGACGCTCAACACACCCCCCAATACATGAAGAACGCCGTCTTCCTCAACTCCGGCACCCACCGCTTCATGGAAGTCGCCAAGATGACCGGACTCTCCAGCACCGACTGGACATGGTCCACCCGCTTCGAGGACTTCGACAACGACGGCTGGCTCGACCTCCACGTCACCAACGGCATGGTTCGCTCCTTCACCGACTCGGATATGGTCAACAAAATCAAGACCCTCAAATCCAAGCGCCAAATCGTCGCCCTCGTCAAAAACTCCCCCGTCCTCCGCGAGAAAAACCTCGCCTTCCGTAACGACGGAGCGGATACGCTCCACTTCTCAAAAGTCACCAAAGAATGGGGGCTCGAAGACGAAGGCGTCTCCTTCGGATCTGTCGCAGCCGACTTCGACAACGACGGCGACCTCGACCTCGCCTACACCAACTACGAATCCGGCCTCTCCTTCTACCGAAACGACAGCCAAAACAATTCGCTCATCGTAGAGCTCGCCGGCCGCAACTCCAATCGTTACGGCATCGGAGCTCGCGTCTTCGTAAAGTCCAGCCAAGGCACCCAAGTCCGCAAGCTCACCGTCGCCCGCGGCGTACTCTCCTCCTCACAGCCCATCGCCCACTTCGGACTTGGATCGGACAACGCCGCCTCCACCGTCACCGTTCAATGGCCAAGCGGCGAAATGCAAACCCTCACCAACGTCCCCGCAGGCCAACGCCTCCGTATCGAAGAGCCAAATACAGGCGCTGTCGCAAACAAGCCTAAGCCCATTCACACGCAAGTCGCCGGACGCTTTACCGAAAGCTCCGCGAAGCTCGGCCTCGATTTCAAGCGGAGCGAAGTCACCTTCAACGACATGGATCGCCAGCCGCTCCTCCCGCACCGCATGAATACCCTCGGTGGCGGCATCGCCATCGGCGACGCAGATGGCGACGGCGATTCCGACATCTACTTCTCCGGAGCCGCCGGACACGCCGGAGCGCTCTACCTAAACGACGGCCAAGGCCGCTACGCAGCCGATACCCGCAGCCAGCCATGGAGCAGCAAAACTCAGACTGAAGAGATGGCTCCCCTCTGGATCGATATCAATCAAGACGGCCAACTCGACCTCTATATCACATCCGGCAGCGTCGAAGTCGAAGCAGGCGACGCCGCCCTTGCCGACTACCTTTATCTAAATACTGGACACGGACAATTCACCGAAGCGGACGCCTCCGACTACCCAGCCCCGACATCGAGCAACTCAGTCGTCGCAGCGGCTGACTTCGACCGCGACGGAGACCTCGACCTCTTCATCGGAGGACGCGTCGTTCCCGGCGAATTCCCCCGCGCTCCAAACAGTGCCCTCCTCGTCAACGAAAACGGTAAACTCGTCGACGCCACCGACCGTCTCGCTCCCGGCCTCGCCGAGTCTGGCATGGTCACCGCCGCCCTCTGGACCGACGCCGATGGCGACTCCCAGCTCGACCTCATCGTCGTCGCCGAGCTCGAAGCGCCAAAGCTCATGCTCAATCAAAACGGACGCTTCATCAACGCCTCCGAACAAGCAGGCCTAAGCGGACTCAAAGGCTTCTGGAATTCCCTCGCCTCCGCCGACGTCGACAACGATGGCGACCTCGACTATGTGCTCGGTAACCTAGGTTTGAATACAAAATACAAGGCCTCCGCAGCACACCCCTTCAAAATCTACTTCAACGACTTCGAAGGCACCGGCAAATGCAACGTCGTGGAAGCCAAGTTCGAAGGCGAAACCCTCCTGCCCGTCCGCGGTCGCAGCTGCAGCTCGCGAGCCATGCCATCCCTCGCCACCAAATTCCCGACCTACCACGACTATGGCGTCGCCAGCCTCGACTCCGTCTACGCTCTGGAGAAGCTGGAAACCTCCCTCGTCAAAGAAGCCACCGAGCTAGGCAACGGCATCTTGCTAAATGACGGACAAGGAGCCTTCACCTTCAAACGCCTCCCGCGCATCGCCCAAACCTCTCCAGTCTATGGCATCGCCGCCACCGATTTCGACGGCGACGGAAACATCGATCTCGCCCTCGCCCAAAACTTCAATGGGCCGCAAGTCGAAACCGGACGCTACGACGGAGCCATCGGCCTGCTCCTCATAGGTGACGGAGCCGGAAACTTCCGCGGAACCGACGCCGGCGAAAGTGGCATACTCATCGAAGACGAAGCCCGCGGCCTCGCCGTAGCGGACCTCAACAACGACGGATGGGCCGACCTGCTCGCCAGCCGCCCCAATAATTCCGTGCAGGCCTACCTCAATGCAGGCGGAGTCGATCGTCACTCACTCGCCCTCTCGCTCAAAGGCAAGGACGCAGGCAACCGGGCCGCATTCGGAGCCAAGGTTCTCGTCACCTACGCCGACGGCACCGCCCAAGCCTACGAGCTAGCCGCCAACTCCGGCTACCTCAGCCAAAGCGAATCCGCTCTCTTCCTCGGCTACAAAACCGGCAAGCCCCCCGTCTCCGCCAAAATCACCTGGCCCGACGGCACCCAAAGCACCCAAGCAATCGACGCCACCCACACCCGCGTCGTTCTCCAACAAACCACCGGTCTTGCCGCAAAATAGTACGCACCATACCAACAAACTTACCACTCATGGCGTGGCCCGGTCCCCGACGGGCCAGCTTTGTTTTCTCATGTTACGCCCCAACGCCACCCTTCTCCTTTTCACCCTTTGCATTTCGCCCTTCACTCTTCACAGCTTCGCTGCTAATCGGCTGGTCGACTCCCAATCCCCCTACCTGCTCCAGCACGCGGACAACCCCGTCGACTGGTACCCATGGGGCCCCGAAGCCTTCGAAAAGGCAGAAGCGGAAAACAAACTGGTCTTCATCTCCATCGGCTACTCGACCTGCCACTGGTGCCACGTCATGAACCGCGAATCCTTCTCCGACGAAGAAATCGCCGCGTATCTAAACGAGCACTACGTCTGCATAAAGATCGACCGAGAGGAGCGTCCCGACATCGACAACGTCTACATGACCTTCGTCCAAAACCTCACCGGCAACGGAGGCTGGCCCCTCAACGTCTGGCTCAGTCCCGACAAAAAACCCTTCTTCGGCGGCACCTACTTTCCGCCTCGCGACGACCCAAGCCGCGGCCGCGGATTCCTTCCACTCATCCAAGAAATAAACGATTTTTGGATACAAGACCCAACGGGCGTGCTCGCCCGCTCCCAATCCATCGTCGACACCCTCAATCAACACAGCGCCCAAACCCTCGCCGCCAACAGCGAAAACGCCGCATCGCTCGAGCGCCTCTCCGAATCCATCACCGCCTTCCTATTCATCTTCGACGAACAAAACAAAGGATTCGGCAACGACCAAAAATTCCCCAGCCCCAACACCCTCAGCCTGCTGCTCCGCGCCGCAGCCACGCCGGAGCTCCACCAAGAAGACCGCTCCCTCGCCAAACGCCTCGCCCTAGAGACCCTCGACGCCATGCTCGCCGGAGGCATCCGCGATCACCTCGGCGGCGGCTTCCATCGCTACACCGTCGATGCCGGATGGCAGCTCCCCCACTTCGAAAAAATGCTCTACGACCAGGCTCTCATCGCGAGCGCCCTCGTCGACGCCTACCAGCTCACCGGCGAAGCCCGCTACCGCCAAGCCGCCACCGAGACCCTCGACTACGTCCTCCGCGACCTCCGCCACGAAAACGGCGGACTCTACTCCGCCGAAGACGCCGAAAGCCTCGATCCCGACAAATCCTTCGCAAAGCGCGAAGGCGCCTACTACACCTGGACCACCGCCGACTTCGAACGTCTCTTCCCTCACGAAGAAAAACGCGCCGGCCTCGCCGCTCACTTCTCCCTCCGCCCCGCAGGAAACGCCCCCTACGGAAACTTTCCCCGCGAAATATTCGCCGGCTATAACACCCTCCGCATCAATCCCGACGCCAAGATCGACCCCGATCAACTCGCCGCAGACCTCGCCACACTCCGCCAAGACCGCTCCACTCGCGCCCGCCCTCACCTGGATGACAAGATCATCACCTCCTGGAACGGACTCGCCATCTCCGCCCTCGCCCGCGCCGGACTCGTCTTCAATCGCCCCGACTACACCAACGCCGCCCAGCAAGCCGCCAACTTCCTCCTAGAGAACCTCTACCAGCCTGAAAGCCAACAGCTCCTCCGCCTCTACCGCCAAGACGCCTCTCCCGTCGCCGCCTTCGCCGAAGACTACGCCTACCTCATCGCCGGCCTGCTCGACCTCTACGAAGCCGACGCCGACCACCGCTGGCTCCAAAAGGCCCACGAGCTCCAGCTTGCTCAAAACCAACGCTTCGCCGACACCGAAAACGGCGGCTACTTCCTCTTCGAAGCCAGCGACGACATCGTATTCAACCGCACCAAACAAGCCGCCGACACCGCCATTCCCTCGCCAAATTCTGTCTCCGCCAAAAACCTCGCCCGCCTCGCCCAGTTCTTCGACGACGCCTCCTTTCAACAACAAGCCAGCCAAACCATCAACGCCTTCGCCCCACAGCTCGACTCCTCCGGCACCACCCTGCCCACCCTTCGCGAAGCCATTCTCTTTGTAGGCAAAAAACCACTACAAATCGTCATCGCCGGCGACCCCCAAACAGCATCCGCCCAAGCCATGCTCCACGAAGTCAATCAACGACTCCTCCCCAGCCGCACCCTTCTCTACGCCGACCAAGCAGACGGCCAAGCCTACCTCGGCCAACACCTCGAGTTCATCCAGACCGCGAAATCCTACAACGGAAAAGCCACCGTCTTCGTCTGCGAAAACTTCGTCTGCCAAATGCCCACCGAAGACCCCCAAACCCTCGCCAAGCAACTCGACGCCAAAAGGTAGCCAAGCCTCCAACGAGCTCCCAGCAACCAGCCGAGCCTAGCTACTAAAGCGCAGACTAAGGGCCACCTAATACCCACTTGAAGCCCCTCACCCCAAAACCAGCATAACGAACAACACGACGGCACCGGTACAACAGTCCCACCGCTCACATAATTTATTCTGCCCAAACCCCAAAAGCTGAACTCATTCGGCTTTAAGTATTCCCGACACACTCACTCTAGCACTTTATCTTATTTCCTTGAGGAGAAAAGTGCCCAACTTCATATTTAAGCCAAAAGTATCGAGCGACATCGCATTTTCACGAGTTTCGCTTTTGCCCCAGAAACGCTAGGCCCCACGAGTTTCGCATTTTGTCCCAAACAGATTTCCAGAAACCAAACCTAGTTCCGCCTTAATAACTAATTCTCAGTGACTAATGCACCAATTTACCAAAATTCCAATAAAACTATCCAAAGTAAAAGTCACGTTTTTCACCCCATTTCCCACCAAATCCCCAAACCCCACTCAGACAAAAAGCGTACCGAGTTCTAGCGACAAAAGACAACTGAGTTTCAGGTATTAACACTGTTCGCAGAAAAATAAATGAAGGAGATCTACAAACAGTACTGGAACGAGTACCGATCCTCTGTTGGTTTGCCTGAACAGGACGAGTACGAGCCCTTGGTCGACGAGTTCGGTGACAATCCACAAACCTCTGACTATTTGATCTCACTCGTACTCGAAGGAAAGAAAACAGCTACCTGTGGATTGATAGATGAGTACCAGAGAGACAAATACCCCATTCCGAAAGTCGGCGACCAAAAAATATTAATAAACGGAAAAAGAGAGCCTGTGTGTGTCGCTGAAGTTACCGAAGTAGAAATCAAGCCATTCTCAGAAATCAACGAATCCTTTGCATACGACGAAGGTGAAGGGGATCGCTCTTACGAGTTCTGGCACAAAGAACACGTTAAGTGCTTTACTAGAAGCATGAAAGCCATGGGAAAAGAGTTTAATGAACAGTTACAGACGGTTTGCGAAAGATTCAAAATCCTATACAAATGAGTGCGAACAAGGCGCTCCTCACAACGAGCGCAAGCGCTCGTCGTGAGAGCTTGGCGTTGGCAGAAATAAAATGACGAAAGCATCGATACTCTTCCTAGCAGCCTTCTGCTCCTTCCTGAAGATTCCATGCCACGGCAACGACCGTAAAACAGAATGGGAATCGAAAACCGAAAGAATCCTCGAAGCCGATACGATCGTCGTTCAGCAGAATTGGTACACAAGAACTCCTATCTGGGACTTGCCGAAGCGACTCAAGCAAGGGAAGAGATACAATAAGAGATATGAAAAACCAATCTCATATGAAGAAACGAAGGAGCTATTGAACTACTTGGTTTACGACGAATCCAGAGATTCTCGGGAGTTGCACGGTTGCAGAGGTCTCTTTCAGGTAGAATTTATAAAAGATGACGAGTTAGTATTCGGATTTGGATACGCACATGGGAAATCTTCTGCACCCATTTCGAAGGAAGACGAATCAAAGATCTTAAGCTACTTGGACTCGAAAGGATTTCTCACTAACGATTGGATTGAAAAAGAAAGAATGATGGAAGATGCCAACCAGGCAGCCCATACAACTCCGGCCAGCGCTCCGCGCTGACCTCCGCGTATGGCTTTCACGTTCGACGAAAAAAATGAATACCTCAATCTTTATCCTGATCACAGTTGAACTGTTCTGGTTGTGCGGTCTCGTTGCCCACCTAAGGACGAAAGATTTGGATCCAACAGACAAAATTTGTTGGACTGTCGTTTTGACCATTTTGAACGCACTAGGAGTTGTGCTCTACATTCTCTTCGGCCCCAAAACCATAAAAGAAGACAAAGAAGATTACGAAACTAGGATTAAAAGATTAGCAAACGAAGGAAGGCTCTAGCTTTTTTGATAAATTGAATTCGAAGCATTCAAAGAGAAAGCCACCACCCAAAGTTTCCAACTTGTGAATACAAAATAAATAGGTCGAACAAGTCAGTCGATACAATTCGGGTAAGCGCTCGCCGAAATTTCAATCCACCAGACACATTCAACCTCAACCCAACGTTCGAGCTACGTTTTGAGCTCACGTATCACTTCGGCGTTCGACGAAAAAATATATGAGCCTATTTCTAAAGGAACGATTCGCTATGAGTATTCGAGGTTGTCCGGCTTCGAAGCTCATACGTCTTTTTAAGAAGTCCGAAAGTAACGAAATGGGCGTGAGCCTATCCCAACTAGAAGCCCACCATCTTTGCGGCGGCGACCCATTCGGAGTGGTTGACAATCTTATCGATGCAAAAAGAGATGGAATCGAGTTGGAGTGGGATCGAGCATGCGCGATCGATCTAGCGACGATGAACACCGATGACAGTCTTTCACTGGCGATAGAAAGAGCGAAATCGAGTATCCACGATAGTTTCGATTTGGAGCTATCTTCTTCAGGAAAGAGATCATGGATTTTGACGATCAAAGTCTCACACAAAGTTAACCTTCAACGTTACGTGGGAGGAGCCGACTTCCCAGCCTTGAAAGATAGAATTATTCAACGAATTGAAGATTTCTACGAATCAAAGAAAGAGACGATAGCATCGATGTTTCCGACCCAAGATCTTAAATCTTACATTCTTGAGAAGTCACCAGATGCAGGTACAAAACTCACCATCACTGACATTGAAATAGAACTACAAAACTAGGTCGAACAAATCGTGTCATACAACTCCGGGGGCTGCGCCCCCTCCGCGTATGCACTCGGCGTTAGGCAAAATATGATGAATAATAAGATAGACAAGCACGAGCTCCTTATCACCTCAGCGGAAGACATTTATAAAAACATACAATTCGCTGACAGAAAGGCCACGGTCCTACTTGCAATCTATAGTGCTTTTCTCGGAGTCATCAGCACCAGACTCGGAAACGAGGAGTTAGACACCTCAGCTCTCATGCGCTCACTGTTAGGACTGTCCGCATTAGCTTTAGTCATCGGTATTTATATTCTTATATCTTCTATCTGGCCGAAAGGAAAACAGCACGAAGAATTCGGAAGCGGAATTCTCCAACCAGACCGAATTTTAAAACAAGGAAAGTTCGCTTCTTTCCAAAAGGAAATAGAAAGCACTAGCGAACCCGACTTAAAAAGACAGATTGAGGAGTTAGCATACGCCAGAGCAAAGAACAACAGACGAAAGTACAGACTTATCAAGGTAGCTTTAGTGTGTGGAGGATCTGGACTCGCAACGGGTTCGTTAGCAATCGCATTGGAAATACTAAAACTAGCCTAACCAGTCAGCCCATACAACTCCAGCCAGCGCTCCGCGCTGACTTCCGCGTATGGCTTTCACGATGGGCAGAGAAAAACTACTAGATGATCAAGGTCGTAACGAATGTTACGGCTTAACCCCGTAGGGCGAAAATTTTTGAAAATCTGCTATTTGAAGAGATCCGACTGAATCGAAGCTAAAAATCCCCAAAATCCTGATACGAAACCAGAAATTCTCATGAACTCCTGCACTGAAGACTTCGACGATCCAGCTCTCTCCTACTTCGACCGAGCCGAATTGGGAAGGAAGCGGACTGGACTTGGAGGCGTTTTCTGGAGACGATCTTTTGACATGGAACCCCAACTCGAAGGCCACGGAAAACCAAGGCCCATCCAGCCGTCCCATACAACTTCGGCCAGCGCTCCGCGCTGACCTACGCGTATGGACTTTCACGTTCTGAAAACTACAAATGGAAGAAATATCAATCAACCTCATCCTAGGCATCGTCTCGGGCATTATTACTAGCTTTCTGATTTTCGCTGCCCTTCAAGTAATCCAGAAGATTGTTTTACCTTGGTATAAAGACTTAACCTATTCCGACCTAGTGATTGATGGCGATTGGGAAGATGTAACCGATGGTGATGTCGAAGTTACTCAGCGAATACTCCACAAACTGGATCAAAAAGGAAACAGTATTACAGGGGTGACTGAGCTGATCGATGAGTCGGGTTCAAAGACAATGGAAGTAACCGGCTTTGTTCGCAATGGGACCGTTGTCTTGAATTTCCAAAGGAAAGATAAGCAGAAACTAGGAGTAATGACCTATCTCCTCAAAGCAGTCGAAGACGGTAGCAAGTTGTCCGGGCATGCCTTGTGGTATGACATCTCAAGTTCAGAGATCAGGAGCATTGAGAATTCCTTGGTAAGAAAAGACAGGTCTGTCCAAAAAGCAGAGCCAATTGGAGCAAGCTAAGAATATATATAGTCAGAACCATTCTATGGATACAATTCGTTACAGTCGCTCCGCTCCTTTCACTCTTGTATCATAGAGACGTTCTGCAAAAAATGATTTGGATATTTATAGTCTCAGCAATCATTGCTTTGGTCCTCATCGAATACTTCCTTTCGAGATACTTAGACCCGGGGAGGATTCATCGTTTTTTTGAAGAAAAAGGAATCAAAGAATACGAAATAATCTCAAAATCTTACTTCAAAGAAATAGAACTAATGAGTGCACTAAACAGAAGATACTACAAAGTTAGATACGTGGATGAGAATGGAAGTATTCACTACGCCGAAATGAAACTCGATTCATCAACCCGATTACACATTTATAAGGATAAAGTTCTAGAATTGGAGAATACGAATTAGCAGAACAAGGCATCGCACACAATGCCGGCAATCGCCCGCCTCTTTCATAACGACCTCACGGAAATCAACCTCTACAGAATTGGAACCTCAACCGAAGCCGCCATCGTGTGGATTTGACGTTCTAAAAAAAAAGAGAAATGAACACCTTCCCAAACGAAATACTCCCCAAACTTAAATATTACGTCTACAGACTTATTGATCCACGGAACGGGGAGACCTTCTACGTCGGGAAGGGAAAAGGGAATCGCGTCTTTTCTCATGCAGACGGAGAAATCGATGGTGATTCACTAACAGAAAAGATGACCCGAATTCGTCAGATTCTATTATCTGGATTCAAAGTCGCACATGTAATTCACAGACATGGATTAGATGAAAAGTCAGCATTCGAAGTCGAGGCAGCACTTATTGATGCGTACCCAGGAATAACCAATATATCTGGAGGACATGGAACCAGCCAGTTCGGGATAATGCACGCAGAGGAAATATTAAGAAGATATCAAGCAGAGACTGCCGAATTCGAACACAAAATCCTCCTAATCAACGTTAATCGCAGTGCTACCGAAAACAGCTTATATGAAGCTACAAGGTACGCATGGCGGCTAAGTACGAAAAAGGCCGAAAAAGCAAATTACATACTTCCAATTCAGCAAGGACTCATCGTTGGTGCATTCATTGCCACTGAATGGATCGAAGCCACACCAGAGAATTTCCCAGGCAGGGAAGCGTTCGGAGGACGTTGGGCATTCATCGGAAAGGAAGCACCAGATAAAATAAAGAAACTATATGTCGGAAAACTTATCCCTGACAAATATCGAAAGCAAGGTGCTGCAAATCCAATTAAATACTCATATTAGAACAAGGCGTTTCAGACAACGAGCGCAAGCGCTCGTCGCCTGAACTTGGCGTTGGCAAAGAAATGAAGAACTACGACTTTCAGGATCCACCACATTCCGAGCCTCCCACTTTGCTTGGCTCCCTGATCGTCACGTTCTTGATTATGGGACTCGGCGGATTCCTAGCCGTCGTCATATCACTGTTCCAAGGAAGCGGAATACAGTTTAACAAAAATTCGGTTCTAGTGGTGTTAGCCACCTTTGCTTTCGTCTATCTCATGGTCCTTTCACGAGCCCTCCTAGCGAGACGGATAGGAAAGAAAAAAAGCGAAAAATTGATAGTCAGATCATTCCTGACAGTTGTGATGGTAGCTCTGGCCGCACTAGCAATCTGGACGAACCTAAAATGAAGGATTCTGCCTACCAGGCATCACACACAATGGCGGTAAACGCTCGCCTCTTTCAATTCGATCCAATGGAAATCAACCTCAACAGACTTGGAACCTCAACCGAAGCCGCCATCGTGTGGATTTGACGTTAGCAAAAATAATGATGTGGCCGTTTAAGCGAAAACCAAAGATCGAAGTAGTCGTTGCAAATTTTGCTGACGAACTGTCCACACGCTACTCCCCAAAGGACGGTTGTACCAAACCACAACTATCAAAAACATTTTCCGATCTAGAATCCGACCCGGAACTGTGGGGGTTACTTTGTTGCCTTTTTCTAAACGAGAAAGAACTAAGAAACGAAATCGACTCAAATCCGACTATCGACTGGGAGAATCGCAAAGACGAAGCACGTGAGATATCACGAAAAGTAGAAACAATGCGATCGATCAAGATCCCATCGAGTTTCTACGAAAGTGGAGCTGGTCAATCTGGAGATTAAAAAGAGTGATGCTAACCAGGCAGCTCACACAATGTCGGCAAACGCACGCCACTTTCATAACGACCTCATGGAAATCAACCTCAACAGACTTGGAACCTCAACCGAAGCCGACATCGTGTGGATTTGACGTTAGATGAAAAACAGAATGAACAACTTAACTGCCATTCTCGCTTTGATTTGTATAGTCGAAGCTGGATACATCGCCTATTCTGGAATCGCGTCTCCGGTAAGCAAAAACGGAAACAACAGTTGGCATGTAGAGCTTTCAAGCGATTCATACCTAACTTTTGAGTATCCAGAAAAAGAGATGATCGCCGAAGTGACTGGCGACGAAAATGGAATTAGCCTTCTTGGGCTGAAGATCGACGGCCATTCGGTCTCAGCAAGTATTTATGATGATCATTCCAGTGTTGTTACCCAGCTCAAAAATGGCACGATGATTCGGGACACGAATGGAGATGGAATTCCAGATTCAAAAGCAGCCCCAAAGGATGGAAATGGTTTTCTCTGCTATAAACTCATAGACACCATTTGGGATCAGGATTGTGATGAAAGATGAGACATCTAACAAGTCGTGCGATACAACTGCGGTCAGCGCTCCGCGCTGATCCTCGCGTATCCACTCGACGTTGGCTAATCAAATGGATAAAGAAACGGCAGTTATACTTCTCTGCATCACTATACCACTCCTCACGTGGTTATATCTGAGCGACTATTTGAAGAAAAAGAAACGCGAAGCATCCATTGGAACAGAACACGAGGTGAGAATGCGATTTGCGTCCTGGACACTCGATCCTCATAACGGTGTCAATATGGAGGAAGCAATGATTTCTTACGAGAAAAGATACTCAGCTACCTTTAAAAAACTAGCCGGTGAATCAGATCGAAAAAGTCAGCTCAGGAATAGAATAGAGTATCTTGAAGATTGTATTGAAGACTTTGATTCCGAAGTGGGGCTTGGCATTGAAGACCTATTGAAGCGATACAAGATGTCCTTGTTGATGCCTGAAATCTCAGAGTTAAAAAACCAAAGCCAACCAGGCATCGCACACAATGACGGCAAACGCTCGCCTCTTTCGTAACGACCCCATGAATACTAACCTCAACAGACTTGGAACCTTAACCGAAGCCGCCATCGTGTGGATTTGACGTTCGCCAATTAAAATGATCAAAGGAGATAGACTGCTTGCAAGGGAACATGTCGTCGAAGACATGAACTCTTATCTGGAATGGCAGTGTGATCCAGTAATCGGCAAGCATTTGGACTGGCTCCCAAGAAACAAGAAAAATGCAAAGAAGAGCTTGATGGAAGCGATCGCAGAGCAAGGACGATCTGATCGGAAGAAATACTTTTTCGCACTTGAAAGGACAGAAGACGGGATCGTGGTAGGAGAAGTCGGCATATCCATCGTTTTCCCAAAGGTCGCCGATATCGGATGGTTTATTCAAAAGGAGTATCAAGGTAAAGGATACGCTACAGAGGGGGCGAAGCTAATGATTTCATTTAGTCTTTCTGTAGGCATAGAGAGACTTCAGGCTTCATGCCTGGAAGAAAATTACGAATCGAAAAGAGTCATGGAAAAATCAGGATTTCAAATTGCTAGAATATCTGAATCAAGAATTTGGTATGACTTAAATCTCTCTGAAGGCAAAAATTCAGCGAACCAGGCGCCGCAGGCAACGAGCGCAAGCGCTCGCCGCCTGCACTAGTCGTTCTACAGAAAAATGAAAACTATTAGCCATTACATCCTGCTTATCGCCTTCTCCGCAATACCGTGTCTTGGGTGCTGGATGGCTCCTCCTGAATTCGTTGTCATCGAAGGATCGTCGAAAGAGTACTTCATCCGTAAAGACAACCCAAACAAAAAGATGGAAGTTCGTTTGGCATCGGACCTCAGCGAATCATGGTCAGCCACCATTCCATCATACGACTCGCTGTTTTCGATCATCAGGCTGTCCGAAAGTGGAGACCGAATAGTCCATATCGTCGGGGACCACCAAATCTGGAGAATAGATCAAACCTGCATTCAAATAATCAAACAGGATGGAAATGTTATAGAATACTCACTAAACGAATTCATCGATGACCTAGAAGACATCAAAACAGATCAGATGATGAGCACTTCACCCAAATATCATTGGTTCAGAGATGTAAACTTTGTGACCGACGAAAGAGTCGGATTCACTCTTTCCGACGGAAGAAACGCGGTTATTTCGATGATCGAAAAGAAAGTAATATCAATCAAGTAGAACAAGGCAGCTCACACAATGTCGGCAAACGCTCGCCTCTTTCATAGCGACTCCATGGAAATCAACCTCTACAGACTTGGAACCTCAACCGAAGCCGCCATCGTGTGGCTTTGGCGTTGGGGAAAGAAAGCTTGAAAAAGCCCTATTTCGCGCTAATTTTAGCACCATTATGAATCCTATTTTAAGCACATACTCGGCTAGCATCTCTGAACTAAAGAGAAACCCTAGCCAACTCATAGAACAGGCAGCCGGAGAAGCCGTAGCTATCTTAAACCACAACAAGCCAACAGCTTACCTAATTCCTGCAGAGACATACGAGTGGATCAGCAACCTGATTGAAGACCAAGAATTGCGAGAAATAATCGAGCGAAGAGAGGAAGAAAAGTCACAGGCAAAAGAAGTTACCCTCGATGAGCTATAAGCTGAAATTTCTCCCGAGTGCCCTAAAAGAATGGAAAAAGATAGGGCCAATGATCCGCGAACAGCTAAAGAAGAAACTTCAGGAACGTCTCGACGAGCCGGAAGTTCCTGCAGATCGCCTGCATGGATTCAAAAACCATTATAAAATCAAACTAAGGTCCTCTGGATATAGATTAGTGTACGAAGTCGAAAAGGAAGAAATAACGATTATCGTAATCACAGTTGGAAAAAGAGAGCGTTCAGAAGTCTACATTAAGGCGAAGAAAAGAACAAAATAACCCCAACCAAACGTGGCATACAATTCCGAGGGTGTACAAAATTTTGTGTAAGTAGCTGGCTGCGCCGCCTCCATCGTATGCACTCGACGTTCGGTAAAAATAGATGATCTCAATCGCATCAGGCATAACACTCTTCACAGGCATCACGCTTATTTCTTTAAGCATGCTAGTCTGGTTTTTCGGCACTCGAAAGTACGTCGCCAAGAATAGAGGAATTGATTGCTCTGGGGTTAATATCGCAATCTCAGCCTGGAACGACTTTACTGCAGCACGAGAGATTCGAAAAAGTACAAAAGAAAAATGTCCATTTATAGAGCTGTATGCTCTGACACAGATTGGAGGCTATCTCCTGATAGCAACTGCACTGCTTTTACTATTATGAAAAATAATAAACCGAACAAGACGGTGGATACAATTTGGGTAAGCGCTCGCCGAAATTCAGGCACACTAGACACACTCAACCTCAACTCAACGTTCGAGCTTTAACTTGAGCTCACGTATCACCTCGACGATATGCAGAGAAAGAAGAAACCGTGTTCAACCGCATTCTAAGCCTATTTCGAAAGCCAGCAGTAAAATGGTACGAACCAGAAGATCCAACCCCACGAGAGCACTGTCCCTGCTGTGACTACATTTCACTTCCCGAACGAGGTAACTATTTGATCTGCCCTATTTGCTTTTGGGAAGACGATGGACAAGACCTAGAAGAAATAGATGATGAATCAGGACCAAATAATGGAATCACCTTGCGAGAGGGGCGAAAGAACTTTGAAGAGTTTGGAGCCTGTGAAAAAGAAATGCTCAAGTATGTAATCTCGAAAGAGGAAAGATCAGAATTTGAATACACGAAAAGAACAACAATCTAAGCATATCAAGGCAGCTCACACAACGTCGGCAAGCCGCCGCGTGTGGCTTTAGCGTTGGCCAGAAAGAACAATTATTATCGATAGCAAACAAAACCCAGGTTTCATCGGCTCCATGCAAAGGAAAGCATCAGGCAAGAACGTTCTCCTTCTGTTTGTCGTAACGATGGCCGTTTACCTGCTAATGCTTTTGGTCACAATTCCTAGTGTCCAAAGCTACGCTCCAGACACAGCTCTGTTTGACCTGTCGCCCACCGGTTACACTCCTTCGCAAGCCTTGAGCCTACTAGAATCTCTCGGTCAAGACGGCAGAAGCACATATCTCTTCCCTCAACTCGCAATCGATTTTATCTACCCTGGATTATTCGCAATTTGCTTTTCATTGATGTTTATCTGGGTTTACTCCAAACGAGTTCGGTCGGACTCCAAGTTTTTATACTTGGCCGCTCTCCCAGTATTCGGAGGCATTTTTGACTATGTCGAAAATATATTGATAATCCGAATGATCATGACCTTTCCTGACGTATCCAAAGGACTAGTTTCTGTCGCTAGTGGTTTTACTTTGTTAAAAAGTGCATTCTCAACAGCTTCCTTTTTGATGCTGATTCTTGGGTTTCTATTCCTCTTAAAGAAAACCTCGATGGGTAGTCCCCAAAAGGTAATTCCACCGAAGCCTAAAGGCCAACAAGGCGCTTAAGCGCAATGCCTGTTACGCTCCGCTCCACTGGCATCGCCTCAACTCGACGTTAGCTAGAGAAATAAACAATGATCACCGGCACCAAAGTAACCCTGAGAATGTTCGAAGAGAGCGACCTCGACGCGTATGCTAAGATTGTCAACAACCTGTCCAACGCGACGCCTTATTGGCCCTCTGGCCTGCAACCCAAAGCAAATCTAAAGAAAGAATTTTCCGAGAACAGTTTTTGGAAGGATGACTACAAACTTCTGCTAGTTACCGACAAGGACGGAAAGATGATAGGCGAAGTGGACACCTTCAAAAGTTCTCCAAACATCAAAGGACCTGAAGTAGGTTTCCGAATGTTTGAAAAGAAGAATATGGGAAGAGGTTTCATGAGCGAAGCCCTGAGACTTTTCTCAGCCTATCTGTTTCAGACTGACTCGACCTATCTACGACTAACTCTGCTGATCCATTCGAAAAACACCGCAAGCCTCAAGGTAGCTGAAAAGTGCGGATACAAAAAAGAAGGTACACTTAGAAACGCATGGGCAGACTATTCAACCGGCATTCCCCACTCTGATGAGATACTTTCTCTATTGAGGGACGAATCCCCTAGTCTCATCGATTTACTACAGAAACAATAAAGCTATCCAATCGGCTCACACAACGAGCGAAAGCGCTCGTCGTGTGGCCTCGACGTTCTGCAAAAAATGAAACACCGTATCTCAGCTGGAGCGTTTGTTCTGGACCAGGACCGCATCTTATTGGTCCGGCATAAAAAAGAAGGAAGCTACGACTTCTGGGTTGCCCCTGGAGGTGGCGTTATTGGGACGGAGAGCCTCCTACAAGCAGCAAAGCGCGAAGTGAAAGAAGAAACGGGTATAGATGTGGAACCACTACGGCCTGTTTGCATGGAAGAATTCTACGACCCGAAAACCAGACACATCAAGACATGGGTTCTCTGCAAACTCGAAGGCGGTTGTTTGTCAGTCGAAGCCGACGAAGCAGTTCAAGAGCACATCGTAGAAGCACGTTTCTTCTCCGAAGAAGAAATAAAGAAAGAGAGAATGGACGTGTATCCAGCATTTATCCGCACCAAGATATGGGAGGATCTAGCTTTTTCGCAGCAGAACATTGAACACATCGGGATCCATGAAGCGAAGTACTTTTGATTCAAAAACAACAACGAAGCAGAACCAGGCAGAGCTCACAACTCCGGACGCTGCGCGTCCTACGTCGTGAGTCTTTGACGCACGCAACAAATTTGAAAAATCATCAATTACTCACGATTTGGTGTAACCACTTCGGCTCAATTCTGTACTATGCTTTCCAAAGTCACATTCCGAAATCGTAGACGGACAATCCATGAAAAATTTATCAAGGCATATCTCAGCAGCTATCCTATTTGTCACTTTACTTGCAAGTTCCCTCAAAGCGCAAGAATCAGAAGACTACATTTACTATCCTCCAACAAAGGGATCTAAAGATGTCGCACTAATGTTGTTTGGCGGTTCCGAAGGAGGACTCCCTAGCTACTACGACACGGAAAGCCTAACACAGCAGGGCTATCCATGCATAATAGTCGGCTATTTCGGCACGAAAAATACTCCGGACTCACTAGAGCTCATTCCCTTGGAATATTTCGAGGAAGTCATGCTTTTTTTTACTTCGAAACCCGAAGTCAAAGATAAGAAGCTCGTGCTGTGGGGCGGGTCTAAAGGAGGTGAGCTCGCTTTATTGCTCGCTTCAAGGTACCCTCAAGTTCGGGGCGTAATTGCAACAGTTCCGAGCGCGGTAGTTTTCCAAGGCATTGGAGGGAGAGTAATGTCGAGCTGGTCCTACAATGGAGAGTCCATTCCTTTTGTTCCATATGCTGAATACGATTGGAGCAAAATCGTTAACTCCCAGTACGTCGAAGCATACGAAAAGTCCCTTGAACAATCTAAATTCGTAGAGGAAGCGGCAATTGAAGTCGAAAACATAAACGGGCCCATTTTGCTTCTGACTGGGAGAAGTGACACAATGTGGCCTTCAAGCCAAATGGGAGACATGATCGTAAGGAGACTGAAAGAAAAAGATTTCACATATCCAATCGATCACTACGCGTATGAAAATGCAGGTCACACTCTAAACGATGCATATATGATGGGAGGAACTAAAGAAGGGAACCGAAAAGCGAACATTGACCTTGCCCTACGAATCAACGAATTCCTAGAAAGCATGGATTCGCATAAAGAACAATAGGCTACCAACGAATCATTCCACACAACTCCGGCCAAGCGCCCAGCGTTGACTTCCACGTACAGCTTTAACGTAGAGACGAAAAATGAGTAACCTTAGTTCGAGAGAAATAGAGCTTATCGTCCTGCTCGCAATCAACTTTTCCCTCCTTCTGATCTATGCGGCTTTATACAAAGCCTGGACCAGAAAGCTCAAAAAGGATTTCCCCAAAATTTGGATTCATCTTGGCTCCCCGGAACTCTATACCCAACCACGAATAAGTACAGCCAGAGAGCGGATGCAGAGAAATCCACTGTACTTAAAAACCTGTGACGCCAAAACCATAAGACTCGGCAAGCTCCTATTCTTCAGCAAGATTGTATTCTTCTCTGTCTTTATCTACACTGTCGTTTTCGAGTTTCTGATTAAAATATTTAATTAAAACGCTCTCTATTAGGCTTCACGTGCAACTCGGGCCATTGCCCGAGTTACAGAACCCACAAGACGTTTCCTGCTCCTGCGTTACGTTTGGCCAGCGTTCCGAGCCAGTCCTCCGCGTATGGATCGAACGATACTAAAATTGAAGTGAAAGCACCTTGCATTCCACTGATGAATCCTGAGTTTCGCAGGCGGAGTATCCCAGCAGCCTTCTCTTAGTGGCTGGCAGCCACGAGCGAGGCAAATGTTTCAAAGCTACCGGAGATGAATCGCTTTCCAAGCCTCAACACCCACTAGTTCTCCATCGAACTCCGCAGCCGATTTCGATTCTGCGTCTGAGCTACCAAAAGCGGCAAACTGCTCCTCTTCTCCCCATCCACCAAAAGCTGGATATCATAAGTCCCGAATGCAGGAAACTGAAGCCGGTTGATATTGAGTACCAAATTGTGAGCGCCGCTCGTCCGCCCCGCGTGGATTTTCACCGTAAGATTAGCCCCCATCTTCGGACCGACCGCTTTACCGTCCTTATCGACGAAGCGAACCTCCAACTTGTGACTTCCCGTCTCAGAAGCATCGAATCGAATTCGCACCGCCAAGGAACAACGCTCACGCACGATCGGCGCCGACGAAGCCGCGATGCCCTCGAAGGCACCGAGAAGATTCAGCCGGCCTCCATAGTCAGTCGCCGCATCGCAAATCGAGAAGATCTCCACAAACATCGCCGCAAACTCTACGCAACGCCCATCGTAAGACAACAGCTAAAGCGCCACAAGTAGCGCCGTGCTCTAGTCCCGGTGAGCTCCATCGCCAACCGCCAATCTACCGCACCTTCGTACCAGCGACTAAGTCGCTTACCAATTCGCCCATTCGGGCAGTGATCGCCGCCGTATTTCCCAAGTTGTCCTTGATCGTATTCACGATCGCGCTACCGACCACCACGCCATCGGCCAGCTCGCAAATTGACTTCACCTGCTCGCGCTTCGAAACGCCGAACCCAACCACCAGCGGCTTGTCCGTCGCCTCGCGAATCATCCCGACCATCTCGTTCAAGTCGTCCGCCAAGTCCTCGCGCACACCCGTCACACCCGTGCGAGAAACATAGTAGATGAAGCCCGTGGCAAACTTCGCGATGTATCCAACACGCTTGGACGGCGTCGTGGGAGCAATCAGAAAAACCGTCTTCATCCCATGCTTCTCGCAAGACGCCATGTAGTCCTCCGACTCCTCCGGAGGCAGGTCCAGCACCAGCAAGCCATCCACGCCCGCCGCCTTCGCATCCGCGATGTACTGGTCGAGCCCGTTGCTGAACATCAAATTGTAGTAAGTATAGAAAACGATCGGCACCGTGTCGTTCTCCAGGCGGATCTTGCGTACGAGTTCAAAAACGTCCGCCTGCGTCGTGCCCGCTTCAAGCGCCCGCTGGGCCGCCAGCTGATTCGTCAAACCATCCGCTAGCGGATCCGAAAACGGAACGCCAAGCTCCATCACGTCCACGCCGCTCTTGATTAGCGTGCGGCAGACCTCTAGCGACGTCGCGACATCAGGATCGCCCGCGCAAACGTATGACACGAACGCCGAGCGGCCTTCAGACTTGGCTTTGGAAAATGCAGACTCGATACGGCTCATCGCCAAATCCATGAAGAACCGCCCGCAATAGGTCAAGCGCGGCACACGCCCCTTATAGGCTTGCGCCTTGACGCAGACCGCAGAGTCCCCTCCGCCGAGCCCGAAAAAAAGCCGAGTCCGCGAGGGCTCGGCTTTTCTCTGAGGATGGGGTGATAAACCGGGTTGACTCGCGGGCCTGCAGCTCCGTCTCGGGGCTCCGCCCAAACGACTCCGTCGTTTCCTGTTCGCTGCGCTCACCAAACCGGCTTCGCCGCTCCAAGCCCTCGATTTCCGTGTCCGGACACAAAAAAAGCCGAGTCCGCGAGGGCTCGGCTTTTCTCTGAGGATGGGGTGATAAACCGGGCTCGAACCGGCGACCCCCGGAATCACAATCCGGTGCTCTAACCAACTGAGCTACTACCACCATCCTCAAAAAAATGAGAGGGCACTAAGTTTCATCGAGCACCCCCTTTGTCAACGATTTTCAATGTCCTTTTTACAGCATCTCAATCGATACGAAACAACCGTCCCCACTCCTCGAAGAGGTCCCAATCGCTAGGTTTCAAATTATTTCCGGCTCCTACTCTCCCGTAAGCGCCTGATTGAACGCTTAGTTGTGGACAGTTACTGCATTTTCACAATCGTGTTGCGCGTTGCCCCTCCTCCCGCGCGTTCGGCCCCATCTGATCCAAAACGCGGCAGAGGTACCGGCACCACCCCAGTTACAACTGCTGCCGCTCGAGCCCCGCGACTAGCGTCGTCTCCTCGGTCGCTCCCCTCAACAGAACCAAACTGCGTCTAGCAAAATCTATGAGTAAAGAAGTACATCCCTCCAAATTGTTCACCGCGAGCTGCATGGCACTGATCGTCACCGCGATGACCTTCGCCATTCGAGCCGGAATCCTCTCCCAGCTAGCTACCGACTTCGCTCTCAGCGACACGCAGCTAGGTTGGGTCAATTCCATGGCGTTTCTAGGCTTTCCCGTCGCCATGATGGTTTTAGGGCTCGCTTACAACTACCTCGGAGCGAAAAAGCTGATGGCAATCGCCTTCATCGGTCACCTCGCTGGCCTTCTCCTCACTATCTACGCGGGAGGATTCTGGTCCCTGCTCATTTCCACATTCCTCATCGGCTTCGCCAACGGTTCCGTAGAAGCCGCATGTAACCCGCTCATCGCGGACATGTATCCGAACAATAAGACTACGATGCTGAACCGCTTCCACGTCTGGTTCCCCGGCGGCATCGTTATTGGAGCGCTCGCATCGAAATTCATGACCGACGCGGACCTCGGCTGGCAGATGCAAATCGGAATCATGCTTATCCCGACTGTGATCTACGGCTACCTTGTGTTCTTCCAGACCTTTCCGAAGTCCGAAAACATCGAGACCTCCACGAGCACGAACATCAAGAGCCTATTCTCTCCGCTCTATATCTTCATGATCCTCTGCATGACCCTAACCGCGACGAGCGAACTCGGGACGCAGCAATGGGTAGGTCGCATTCTGCAGGAAAGCGGAGCATCGCCAATGATCATTCTCGCTCTTGGAACGGGTCTCATGGCAATCGGCCGTCAGTTTGCCGGAGTCATTATTCACAAGCTCAATCCAATCGGCGTACTCCTGCTATCATCTATCACCGCCACCATTGGTATTTATCTGCTGAGCATCGCAACTGGAGGCATGGTCTACCTAGCCACCATCATATTCGCAATGGGTGTCTGCTACTTCTGGCCAACTATGATCGGATTTATCGGAGAATATCAGCCTAAGACCGGAGCGCTCGGCATGTCACTCATGGGTGGTGCCGGCATGTTCGCCGTGAGCATCTGGAACCCCATCATTGGAAACTGGATCGACTCCGCGCGAGCCGAAGCCGTTGCAGCTGGAGTTGCACCAGAAAATGTAGACCTAGCGGCTGGTCAGGCCACCCTTGGCAACATGACCATATTCCCAATTCTCCTTGTTGTCGCCTTCGGCATCCTCTTCGCCATGCGAAGCAAGATTCAAAAGGCAGCTTAGGTTCAACCCAACAAAGTACCCATTTCTCAAAAGCCCTCCGCGAAAGCGGGGGGCTTTTTCTTATCCCTAAAACCAGCGCCCCAATCCCTCTAGGAATCTATAAGAAAGTCTTCGCAAAATCAGGGCTTTCTTGGCGCATGAGCTGGACAGAATCCCGATTAGTGGATACCAGTAGATGCCTGCTTTCCTCCTGATACTGCCGAACAATCAATCCCACCGCCATGGCCCAAGATAATCCGAACGATCAAGCTTTAAGAAAAGAGATCGAGCAATTTATCGACAGCCAATTCAAGTCAGACTCCTCCGCCCTCTCCAATGAAAGCCTCGCTCTCATACGGGCCGCCATCGCCGGCGACACGATCCCGCGCTTGATCGAAAGCGCCAAAAACCACTCGCGAAACGAAATCCAGCTTTCGATCGCCAGCAAGATCGGAAAAATCGCCTATTGGGAGTACGACCTGGCGGAAGATCTCTTCACCTTCAACGACCCGTTCTACGCGGTATTCGGGACGACAGCCGAAGAGCAAGGTGGCTACAAGATGTCTCCGGAAACCTACGAGCAACTATTCGTCCACCCAGACGAAAGACCTATCGTTCGCCAGCACGTAAAGCGAGCAATCGAGTCAAAGGACCCTAACTACAGCGGACGTTTCGAGCACAAGATACTCTACGCGAACGGGAAGATTGGCTATATCGCCGTCCAGCATTGCCTGATCAAAGACTCCAGCGGAAAGACAATCAAAACCTACGGAGCCAATCAGGACATCACCGAGACAAAACGCACTGAGCGACGACTCCAGAGAATCAATCGACTCCTTAAATCGATCCGATCCGTAAACAAGCTGATCAATTTCGAAAAGGACGCGGACACGCTCGCGATCAAAGCAACCAACAGCCTTATTCAAGATCGCGACTTCACGGACGCGTGGATCGCCCTCGTCGACACCGATCGAAACTTGCGCACCATAATCAACCCCAAACACTCGATCGAAGACGCTAAGCGAAACATACCGCAAGAGAAGCTACGCTGGCTCGAGAGCTTGAAGAGTCTCAGCCCCGCGGCCCTTCTCCAGCAAACGCGCAACGCCAGACGATTCGATTTCGCCGCTAAAAACGAAGCGTACAGCACCCTTTGCCTTCCCCTCCAATGCGAAGAGAAACTCTACGGCTTCCTCTCTGTCACTGCGACCGCCAGACAAATCAACCGCCCCGAAGAACTGGAGCTGACAAAGGAGCTAGCTGACGATCTCGCATACGCCTTCTTCAAAATCGAACTGGAACAGCAAAAGGAGCAGACGAAAAAGGAATTGATCGAGGCAAAGGAAAGCGCCGAAAAAGCCAACAGAGCGAAGGACGAATTCCTCGCCGTTATCAGCCATGAGATCAGGACTCCCTTAAATCCAATTCTTGGATACACCCATCTCCTGAGGGAACGCCACCAGGACGAGCAGGATTGCCTCTACCTCGATTCCATCCGAAGAGCCGCCAAGCAACAGCTCTCCCTCGTGGATCATATTCTATGCTATAGCCGATTGGACAGAGGCTCGTTCAAGCCCCAGCTCACTCAGTTCAACCTGCTTCAATGCTGCGAAGACGCCCTCGAAGACACTCGAAACAACACGAGCAAACTCGACTTCACCTTGATAAACGGCCAAAGCCAACTCGCAATCCCCCCATCGATGATTGTGGAAGGCGAGGAGAGCATGTTCCTCGAAATCCTAAATAACCTGCTTTCAAACGCCAGCAAGTACACGAAGTCCGGGAGCGTCACCCTCGAAATCGGCTATCGCGGCGTTCGCGCCGACAAGGCTCATTTCTTCTTCTCCGTCAAAGACACCGGCATCGGCATCGAGCCCGAACTGCTGAAGCGTCTCTTCACGCCATTCACTCAAGCAGATACTTCATACACCCGCAAGTACAAGGGCATCGGCCTCGGGCTCGCAATCTGTAAACAACTTGTGGATACGCTTGACGGAAAAATCGGTGTCGAAAGCGAAATCAACGTCGGATCGGAGTTCTGGTTTACACTGCCAATGGAAATCATCGCAAGCGACACCCAAATCCGCGATAGTCGTTTAAGCGTAAAAGCGGATCTAGATATCATATGCGGACATACCATCCTTCTCGTCGAAGATAACGAAGATAACAACGAATTCACTCGCTGCCTGCTCGAAGGTTTTGGAGCCCGCGTCTCAATTGCCACGAATGGGCTCGAAGCGATTCAGATCTGCGCCAAACGAAAATTCGACCTCATTTTCATGGATCTGGCCATGCCAGTTATGAATGGCCTCGACGCGACCCATCGCATTCGCAGCACGAGCAACCCAAATACCCACACGCCCATCATCCCGTTGACCGCCGATGTATCCCTCGAAGCTGTCGAAAAGTGCATGCTTGCAGAGATGAACGGCTTCCTCACCAAACCAGTCGCCATAACGCGGCTAGCGGACACTTTGCACGACGTACTTGGTTAAGCTTGCCAGCTTCCCGTATCTCGCTAGCCCGTTAGCCCATGAAGCCTACAACCGGCAAGCGTCGCCTGTTCATCATCGCCACTAGCCTACTCGCAACCCTTTTCATTGTATTCACAATCTGGATTATCCATGAGGCGAATATCGGGCGAGACAACATACTCTTCAAAACCGTTCGAGCCACGCCCTATGGCGACAAGATAGGACACTTTTTGCTAGCCGGAGCTCTCACCATAGTAGTGAATTTTTTTCTTCGCCATCGAGCGTTCCTCCTCAAAGGATTTCCCCTTCCCTACGGCTCTCTGATCGTTCTCGTAATTGTCGCGCTAGAGGAAGCTAGCCAGCACTACCTCCCCACGCGCTCTCTCGACATTAAGGACGCGTTGGCCAACTTCGCGGGCATTCTCGTCTTCTCCATCCCCGCGATCGTAGTGACGAAGAGGATACGAAAAAACTAGTTCATCACCGCCAGAATGGCGACGACCAATAGCAAGGAACCTAACAAGCGACGGATAAGAACGCCTCTCCCAAGCGACTGCTCCTTGTTTGAGAACCAATGCCCAATACACCACACGAGCACCACGCTCCAAATGCCTCGCGAACTGTAGATGACGTTTACCACAGTTGCCTTTCCATAGGTGCTTAAGACAAACGACATCAGTCCCGCCTGTATCGTCATCAAGCTAGCGCCAAGCGCCATCCAAGTCCAGGTCTGTCGCGTGATAGCGGTAATCGAAGACTTGAAAAACGGGATCAGAAAAAACGAGAAAAGCATCACTGAACTAAAGGTACCGGCTGCGATTTTGTGAAATCCCAGCTCCGCTCCATAAGCCTGAGTGAGAGCGTCCGTGCCTGCATACGACAAGGAGCAAGCGATGCCAAGGTACACGGTCAGCGTCACGCGCTTTCTATCGCCCGACGAACCGCCGCGCATTAGCAGAATGGCCACCGCGCTCAGCAAGGCTCCCAGCCATACCGCATTTGTCAGTGCCTCCCCGAGCCCGACCGAAACGATAAACGCCACGAAAACCGTCTTCGTTCCGAGCAATGGAGTTAGCAGACTTACGTCTCCCTTGTGAATCGCCAGACACACCAGCAGTTGACCGAGAAAAAAGGTGGCCCCTATCGCGAGCGGGATTAACAGGTCAGTCGCCTCCTCTATCGGCTTTCCAAAAAACCAAAGCGGAAAAGCGGCTAGAAAGAGAGCGAGGTTTGAAATGAAAGTAGTCCGCCAAGGACCCACGCCATGAGTAGTGGCTCTCTTGATACACAAAGCCCCTAGCGTGTAGATCAACGCATTGAGCATCGGTATGGCATGGTAGACTTCCATAAGCCGCCCACAATCCCGCGAGTTTCGCCAACACACGAACAAAAAAGGACGCGCCACCATCGACGCGTCCTTCAAAAAAAACAAACTTCAATCTACCGCTAGACCACCGCCTTGGCAAGGGCCTGATCTATATCCGCGATGATGTCGCTTACGTTTTCAATCCCCACCGACAAGCGAATCAATTCCGGAGAAATCCCGCCCAATCGCTGCTCCTCCTGGCTTAATTGACTATGCGTCGTAGTGGCCGGATGAATCGCAAGGCTCTTCGCGTCGCCGACATTCGCCAAATGACTGAGCAACTCCAGAGCGTCGATAAAACGCGAACCTGCAGGAGCGCCACCCTTGATCCCGAAAACAACCATCGAACCGCCTTTCCCGTCGAGGTACTTCTGCGCCTTCTCATAGTTCGGATTGTCCTCAAGCCCCGGATACTTAACCCAGTCTACAGTATCGAGAGACTGCAGGTGCTTGGCCACCGCGAGCGCATTTTCGCAATGCCGCTCCATGCGAAGATGCAGCGTCTCTATCCCTTGCAGGATAAACCAGGAATTATCGGGCGAAATGCAGGCCCCCAAATTGCGAAGCGGCACAGTGCGCATTCTCAAGATAAACGCGAGCGGAGCGAGCGGCTCGGGCAGGTCATGCCCCCAACGTAGCCCATGGTAGGAATCATCTGGCTGATCGTAGAGCGGGAAGTTTCCGTTAGCCCAATTAAAGGCCCCGGAGTCGACAACTATGCCGCCAATCCCCGCCCCATGGCCGCCAAGCCACTTGGTAAGTGAATGTACCACAATGTCCGCCCCGTGCTCGATGGGACGCGTCAAGTAAGGAGTCGAAAATGTCGCGTCGACTACCAGCGGTAGGCCGCGAGCATGAGCCACGTCCGCAAGCGCCTGGATATCAGTAACATCAAGCCCGGGATTGCCCACGCTCTCGCAAAAGACAGCCCTCGTATGCTCGTCGATCGAATTGGCCACCGCTTCCGGATCCGTCGGATCTACAAATTTCACGTTGATCCCGAAAGCGGGCAATATGTTGCTAAACTGCGTATAGGTCCCGCCATACAGATTGTTGGCGGAGACGATGTTATCGCCATGCTGAGCCAAGTTTATGATCGTGTAGAAAATCGCGCTCGTGCCGGATGCCAGGGCCAGAGCCGCCGCTCCGCCTTCCATCGCCGCAACGCGTTTCTCCAACACGTCCTGAGTCGGGTTCATGATGCGCGTGTAGATGTTCCCAAGCTCCTTTAGGGCGAAGAGATTCGCCGCGTGCTCGGTGTTGTCGAACACGTAGGAAGTCGTCCGGTAAACAGGGACTCCTCGCGACTTGGTTGTCGGATCTGGCTCTTGGCCTGCATGGAGGCACTTCGTCTCGATATTCATATGCGGTACTCAATAAGGTTGGTCGGATGACTCGGCCGTTTCGTTAGGCAGCAAGTCGGGGAATGAGCACAGGTTGCCGAGCTAAAACGACTGGCACAACAAGGAATCTAGCGAGATGTCGCGATTCCGCTCCACACATGAAAAAGAGCGCGAAAATGTCGCCGCAATCCTAATAAACTCACGAATCTCAGAAGTTTAATTGTCTTTCCAAACGTGGGGCATTCCCTAAGCCCAAGCAAAACATGTTCAATAAAGTCAAAGCCCGCTGGCCCGAAGAAGCCGGCTATCGACAGATTCTCAAGGTCGCCTTCCCGCTGATCCTGAGCTCTGGCTCGATCTCGATCCTGCTCTTCGTGGACCGGATGCTCCTGAGTTGGGCTTCGACAGACTACATCGCAGCCGTTCTTCCGGCCGGCATCCTCAACTGGGCACTGCTCTGCCCCTTTTTCGGCACCGCCATGTACACCTCCACTTTCGTCGCCCAGTACACCGGCGCTAAGCGAAACGAGCGAGTGGGCGCTTCCGTCTGGCAAGGCTTCTATATCTGTTTGATCGGAGCCGTAGTAATGCCTTTGCTCGCCCTATTCTCAGACCAGATCTTCGCATTCATCGGCCACGCGCCGCGTATCCAAGAACTGGAGTCGAGCTATTTCAAGATCCTCAACTTCTGCGCGATCTTCTTCCTAGCGAACACCGTGTTCTCCTGCTTCTATTCGGGGCGCGGCAAGGCTTGGACCATTGTCTGGGTAAACATCACCCTCACCATTCTGAACACCGTGTTCGACTATGCCCTCATTTTCGGAAAATGGGGATTCCCCGAAATGGGCATCGTCGGCGCCGGATACGCGACCATGGCGAGCTCCGCCATCATCTTCGTCATTTACGCCTTTCTCCTCCTGAGCCCAAGCAACGAAAAGGCATACGCCACCCGGTCCTCGTGGAAACTTGATATCGATCTCTGCAAACGAATCATTCGCTACGGCCTGCCTTCCGGTATCCACTTCTTCCTCGATGTCATCGGCATCACCACTTTCATGCTCCTGATCGGCAGGATCGGCATCCTCGAAGCCGCCGCCAACAACATCACCCACCAGATCCACCTACTCGGCCTGCTGCCGCTCGTCGGACTCGGCATCGCCAACAGCATCCTTGTCGGACAATACCAAGGCGCAGGGCGAAGCGAACTAGCAGAGAAGACGACCTACTCCGCCCTCCATCTCGCAGTTTTCTACAACGCAGCCGTCTCGATCTCGTATTTGCTTATCCCCTACCTATTCATCTTTCCGTTCTTCCTCGGCCGCGAAGAAACGCCACCGGTCGAGCTCATCCAGCTCGTAAAGGACCTGCTTAAATTCGTAGCAGTATTCACTCTCTTCGAAAGTTTCGTCATCCTATCAAGCGGCACACTAAAGGGCTCAGGCGATACAACCTTTGTCATGAAGGCGCTCGCCTTCACCTCTATCCTGCTCGTCATAATCCCGACGATTGTAGTGATAGAGATACTACACTACCCAGTCTACTATGCCTGGGGAATCTTGACCGTGAACCTCATCGTCCTCAGCTACGTATTCTTCTCTCGCTTCCGCAGCGGACGTTGGAAAGAAAATCGCATCATCGAATAACTGACGGAAAACAAAAAACGCCGCTCCCCAAATCAGGAAACGGCGTTCGCTTAAAAGTTTAGAGACGATCGCTAGAACCGCTTCGTCAAGCCCATGCTCAAGAGAGAAACGGATGCGTCGAGCTTGCCGTAAAGATACTGACCCGTCGAATGAGTGGGATTGTCGATCACTGGATCGTCGACCATTATATTCACGTAAGCGAAATGGAGATCCATGCTTTCCGACGCAGCGACTGAAAGTCCAAAAGCGAGCCAAGTCCGATCCTCGTCCGGAATGCGAGGAGAACGATACTCATCACTCGGTACCGGCGACTCGTCATAGGCGAGTCCGAAACGGCCCGTGTACTTGTCATTGAATTTGTAGGACGCTCCGACACTGTACTTATTGACGTCCTCCCAAAGCTCAGGAATTACGCTGTCCGGAGGCGACGGATTCTCGAACTTGATCGTAAGGTCCTGAAACGAGCTCCAACCGGTCTTAGTCACGTCAGCCATAACCGAAAGCTTCTCGTTTACCTGCCCAAATACCGAAATCGCCAGCGTCTCGGGTAGAGTGATGTCCACGCTCCCACCCTGATCTTGAAACGCCGCCCCCAGCACTCCCTCAAGAGCGCCCACTGTAAAATCAGCATGGCCCGAGAGCTCTAGATCGACCTCCGAACGATAGTGCACGCCCAGACGCCAGTCGTCGTTGATCTCGTAGATTCCTCCGAAATTAAATCCCCAGCCATCTCCATCCCCTTCGAGATTGATGCCGCCATCATACTTCGAACTGCCCAAATTTGCCTGGATATCACCAGCAAGCGCCATCGTCTGAGCGTTCGCCGGAATGCCCCCAGCCTGATATTGCCCGAGAAACACCAGTCCCATGTCGATCGCGTTGCTCAACACCGCATCCGACTTCACGTAACTCAAACCGCCGCCAATCGAAAAATTGTCCGAGACACGGTAGGCAAGCGAAGGATTCACCAAAACCGTCTTCAATTCCGTGCGGCGGGCCACGTAGCGGCCTACCCAATCGTCGTCATAGTCCGTCGTCAGGCCAAAAGGAGCCGAAACCCCGATTCCCCAGACCAAATCGTCGTTGAGCGGCGCCACGTAGTAGAGATTCGGCACGATCGCGTCTTCCTTGGAGGTCGCGTCGTTCCCCTGGGTTGGGACTCCCATCGTCGTGGTCCCAAGATTGGTAAATTCAGCCTCCGGGAAAATCAAATGCACGCCTGTATGCAGTTGAGGCTTATCAATCAAAGACATCCCCGCTGGATTAAAATAAACAGTGGAGGCATCTTCGGCCACCGCCGCCGCGCCAGCGTAAGCATTGCCTAGTCCGGAAATACTTTGTTCTTGAATTGCGAATCCTGCTGAAAATGCAGTCGAAGCGCTAAAGCCAAGACACGCAAACGCAGTTCCACAACGAGTCAATTGACGACATATCATAGAATGTTGATGAGATACGGGGTTTGTAGATTGAACCCGACTCCATCCAATGGAATCGGGCCGGGGATTGTTAGACGAATACATCCCAGCATCCCAAATAAGCAAGTCTCACTCGAACTTAGATTCACTTAGCGAAAACCACAAGGGCTGCGAAAGCAGAATCCACTATCTGGATTCAAGCCCCCAGCTTCGCCTCGAGATAATCACATTCTGCAAGAAACCGGTCCGCCAATACCTGGCCAGCTCGGTAAATCCGCTGCTGCTCCTCCTTGTAAAGCTCCCGTCCCTCAGCCGTCTCAATTAGAATTGCATCGTACCCGTATCCAGACAAGTCATACGGACTTGCTCGCATATCGAGTTCACGCGCCTCAAGAGCCAAGAGAAAACAGTCCCGCAGCAGATCAGACCCAACCCAGGGGCTCGCCTTGCAGCTCCAACGATACAAATCCATATTGAAATGGATACAGCCAAATTGCTCGTTCTGCCCCCGATCATCCTGCCGAGGCTGCATTTCGTTAAGCGGGCGTGCGGCAGGAGTGAAAAAACGAAACGCGTCGAAATGAGAGCAACGAATTACGCTACCTTCCACGACCTCAGCGACTTTCTCAGGCGACAACCGGAGTGGAGTCTTCTCATGGCGAATCTCGTCAGTCTTGTAAACCATCGCCCACTCGTGCAGTCCGAAACAATTGAAACGTGGCGGTCTCGCTCGCGCGGAACGTATAAGGGAGCTCACCCACCGGATGCGCTCCAGGGCCTTCGCATCGATTTTCTTCGGATCGATCTGGATGCCGCATTCGGTTTCCTGATACCTCTCATCCGACAAAAACTCCCGAGCCGACTCGCCGCGCAGTGTCTGGCAGGCGGCAGGGCGCCATTGACGAAGCACAGTCCGGTTCGTCTGGTAGTAGGCAAAAAGAAAATCATGCACCGGATGCGTCGTTCGGTTCGAGCGGCGAGCTCGATACGCGTCGACAAACGGCCCTATCACTTGCTCATGCTTATCCGCCAAAGCCTTCCATTCCCGCTCCTCGAGAATTTGTATTCGATCTTCAGTTACAGAGCTTTCAACGAGATCCACGATTCCACCTCCTCATCGAAATAAACGTCCGCAAGCGCTTCCCTCGCCCAAATCTCCTTCTTGCCCAAATGGTCCAACACGCGAGCCGCCAGCACCTGGACAACCGGCACCTCGCTCCAAACCGACTGACACGCGCAACGCCAATGATCCACGTTCATACGCTTTGGCTTATCCAATTGCTCACGACACGTGTCGCATATGAAAACACACGACTCGACTCGAGGCTCCTCTTCCTCAGGCGGCACCTCGTAAGGTCGAAGAGACACGCCCGCGCTCTCGCACAGCTCGCACTTCGAGCCCGCCCGACGCGTCAGATCCTTGCCTAAAGCCATGAGCTTCGCCTGATGAGCCTGATGTTGTTCTAATCCTTTCGCCATTTCTCAATAAAAACGGCAGCTTTGTCAGAGCTCTCCCCCCAAGGCAATCTTTTGCGGCAACCGCTACTGAAGCGGCGACTTATCGTCAACGAAAGCGTCATCAAGGGACTCTGCCAAACGGAGGTTATCCTCCCGAGCCTTCTTCAAATCCGAAGTCATGTCATTAATGGCGTTCAGCAGCGAATCCATTTCGTCGTGCCGCTGCATGTCGAGCTTTCGGTCCAAGTCGCCAGCCGCGATCGCCTGAATCTGAGCAACCATCGCATCGATCGGCTTTTTGAAATGACGCGACATCCAAGTAGCGATCAGCCAAGACAAGCCCACTGCCGCCAAAAAGCCCGCTAGAGCGGCTCGATGGACACTCACGAGCTTGTTGCGAACCTCGTCCGCCCTCATGTCAATTCCCACTAAAAACTCGCCATGACCATTTATCACCGGCGCGTACCCGGAATAGAAAGTTCCCCACGCGTCCGTCACAAGATCCTGATCCGCAGACCTCTCGACAAATCCGAGCATCAACTCCTCCGTCGCGGATTCGTAAACATGTCCCGGCAATGCCTGGTCCTCGCTCTCATCAGAATCTACCACAAAAACCACGTTCCCGTCCTCGTCTTTCCTCATCACATACAGGAAGGCAATATCGTCATTGCTGCGACGCATTTGCCGCAGCATCTGAAGCGCTTCGATATAGTCAGGCTTCGTGATATCTCGCTCAAATCGTATGTCTCGCAACGTATTCGCGTCGATCTCACGACTTATCAAAGCCGCGCTGCTGCTCAAACGATTCTTGAGCTGCTCCATCAGACTGTCCCGCGCCGTAGAGTATACGAACAACCCAATCGCGCTGGACACCAAGAGGGTCGTGACAAAATGGGAAACGAACAATTTACGGTGGAGGGGAAAGGAATGTTTCATTTCGCTAAGGAAAACGCTAGGTCTTGCTCTCACAGGGGTCAACCGGAGAATAAGCCCAAGAATTGTCCCCAAAAAATCTGATACTCCCCCAAAACACCCCAAAGCCTTCACTCTAGCTTAAACTAAATCCCATAGAGACTTTACTCTAATGGAGGTGAATTCTGTTGCTGCAGGTCCCGTAAGTCCTTCAACATTCGGGCTCTTCACAAAAGAGACGCAACCCGACCCGAGCGGAACAATCCTCGCCCCAAAAGTACCCACCTCTTTAACAAACCGCTTCCCACACGAAAGACGACTGATGGACCAAATCAACTCGAACCCCTTCTTCAACGCAGCGCGGCTTTACCAAAACCAGCAAGCTCCGCAAAAGACAGGCAATCCCGTTGATGCCGCCAGCAAGGCAGCCGAAATCAGACCGGCCGCTATCGAACAACCGGTCGCGAACGACTTTTCGACGATGTTCGATGACGACTCGCTCCTCAAACTGCAGAGCAACCTAGAAGCCATCGCCCAGATGGCTGAGCAATCGCTCAAGCAAATCGACAGCTGACGCGACCGCCCCGTATGCTCCGTGGCTGCATCATCGGCGTCGGGCGCATCGGCTCCACCCTCGAAAAGGACCCCCTCCGTCCGCCCGGCTCATCCCACGCCGGGACATACAATCTATCCCGAGAGGTAGCACTCGTAGCCGGCGCCGACTCCAAAGCTGACGCCCTCGCAGAGTTCGGATCAAGCTGGGCAATTCCTGCCGAAAGCCTGTATCCAGATTATCAGGACATGCTCGACAGAGAGCGACCCGATATCGTCAGCATCTGCGCCTACGCCCCGCAACGCCTCGAAATGGCGCTCGCCGCTCTCGAGTCCGGAGCAAAAGGGCTCTGGCTGGAAAAAGCCCTCGGCTGCAGCCTGCGCGAAGCAGATCAAATCGAGCAGGCCCTCCAACGCCACAAGGCCGCGGGAGTTGTAGACTACCCACGCCGCGGACGAAAGCACTACCGCAAGGTCAAGCAGCTCATCGACGATGGCACCTTCGGACGCCTCCAGTCCGTGACCTGCCACATGACCCACCAACTCATACACACGGGAACGCACGCCTTCGACGTTCTACGATACTGGTGCGGCGATGCCCTTGAGGTCAGAGGAACGCTAGAATCAGGCAGCGCCAACGGCCACCCTATATCGGACCAAGGCGGCAGCGCCGAAATGCTCATGAGCTCAGGCACGCGAGCCTTCGTATCGGCGTACCGAAAAAAATACTACATCTTCCAGTTCGACCTCATCTTCGACGAAGCCCGCATCCTGCTCGGCAACGATATCGCCACCGTCTATCAACCCGCGACGAGCAAACTCTATACTGGTTTCAAAGAGCTCTTCCCGGTTCCCAACTTCGATTGGGGCAGCGACTACCCGCGCGACCTGCTTGCCGAGCTCGTCCACGCTATGAAGACAGGAGACCAGCCGCTCTTCTCCGTGCGTGACGCCACCGAAACCCTGCGCATCGCCCTCTCCATCTTCGAATCCGCCCGCCGAGGCGGCGTCATCGTAAATCCTGCAGAAATCGATCCCGAACTGAGAATCGAAAACTCCTAGCCAACCTCACACACGCTTTGCGATTGCAAGCGCTCGAAGCCTAGCTACACCCTTCTCGCATGGCAGATCTTAGCGATTTGAGAGAAGAATACGGTCACGATTCGCTGACTGAAGATACGGTCGATCCAAACCCGATCGAGCAATTCCGTCTTTGGTTCAATCAAGCCATTGAACGAAAAATTACCGAGCCGAACGCCATGAGCCTCGCAACCGTGGACGAAAGCGGCCAACCTTGGCAACGTACTGTCCTTCTCAAAGCATACGACGACAAAGGCTTCGTCTTCTACACGAACTACGACAGCCGCAAGGGCAAGCAACTCGCTCTCAACCCCAAAGCATGCGTCCTTTTTCCATGGATACAACTCGAGCGACAAGTCATCGTAACCGGTAGCGTCAAACGCGTCTCCAATGCTGAGTCCCTAAAGTACTTCGCCAGTAGACCCTTTGGAAACAGGCTCGGAGCATGGGTTTCCCAACAAAGCTCAGTTGTATCCTCTCGATCGATACTCTTAGCGAAATTCGAGGAAATGAAAAACAAGTTCAAAGACGGCGAAGTCCCCCTCCCCTCCTTTTGGGGCGGCTACCGAATCGAGCCGGAAACCATCGAGTTTTGGCTAGGCGGAAAATCAAGAATCCACGACCGCATCTACTACCAAAAAACAGAAGACGGAAACTGGACCATCCAACGACTCGCCCCCTAAAGCTGCACCGCAGGCGACCAACAGGTCGTGCGCCCGCCAACCGTATCTCGCTGTAAGTTTTTTTGCGATACCGGACAAATTCCACCATCTTTCCAACGGTGCTTGAAAAGCCACGAATCCGGAGGATCCGTGTAGTCTGTTCCGATAATCCGAACCGCCTCGCGACACACCCAACGCGTTTCCTGAAAAAGAGCATCCAGCTCCCCCTTGCTCAAAGATCCTAATCGGCGGTCCGGTCGAATCCTCGCGCGCCAAAGAATTTCGTCGGCCATCCAGTTTCCCACTCCTGGGAAAAGGTCCTGGTGCAGCAGCAAGGCCTTGAGCACGCTCCCCTGACGTCGGGCTAACAAAGGACCGAATCGCTCACGCGTGAACCCTTTCGCATGCGGCTCGGGAGGCAGCTCGTTCCACCACTGAGGCAAATCTCCCTCATCCGCGAAATGCAGGGCCAGCTTCCCGAACTTCCTCGGATCCCGAAACACCAAAGTCGACTCCGAACTGCGAATCGCCAGGTGATCATGCTTGCCCTCCTCGCAATCAACTTCGCAGCGATGCAGAGAGCCTGTCATGCCGAGATGAGCCTCCAAAAACGCGCCCCCGCTAAACGCGAAAAGCATTCGCTTTCCATGTGTGTATCCAGCCAGCAAAGTCACACCATCAAGGGAATCGACCAGTCGACTCCGCTCAAGCAATCGACAGCAACGAGCCTCCCCATGCAGCCAAGCCAATTGAAAACGCTCCCCACAGGAGCGTTTCCAAATCGAGCTATGATAAAAGACTTCAGCGAGTTCCGGCACGAGTCTTTCTTAAAACTTAGCGTAACTGCCAGCGATAGTGACAGTTGCTGAGCATCTCAGCCCCATCATCACGAACAGCTACTACATCCTCAATACGGCAACCGCCGACGCCAGGGTAATAGAGTCCCGGTTCAATCGTAACGACCGCATTTCGTCTCAACTTATTTGATACGATCGAAACGCGTGGAGCCTCATGAACCTCCAAACCGAGACCATGACCCGTCCCGTGTATAAAGCCTTCCGCGCCAGAATCCGTGCGACGCGTCTCATAGCCAAGACTCGAAAACGTATCCAACACGAACCCATGCACATCCTTGCCGTTCACTCCGGTCTTAACCTTTTTGATCGCCCCTTGCTGAGCCTTGAAGACCGCGTCAACAATTCCCTTCTGAGCTTCCGACGCCTTCCCTTTTAGGAAGGTGCGCGTCATATCTCCATAGTATCCAGTTTTGGATACGCGCGGAAAAACATCCACAATGATCAGCTCATTCGCTCGAAGCGGACCATGCCCCGCGCAATGCGGATCGCAGGCTTGATCGCCACCTGCCGCAATCGTATCCATCGAAAGCGAACCGGCCTCTAAACAGGCGACCTCGATGATGCTGCGCAGACGCTCCGAAGTAAGCAGCTTTTCGTCAAGATAGAGTTTGCCTTGCTTCACCACGCTTCGACGAATCGCCTTCTCCGCAGCTCGAATCCCTTTAGCGCTGCAGCGATTCCCCTCGCGAATCATCGCCAGCTCATCCTCGGTTTTTATCTCGCGACTCGGAAAAATACTGCCGTCGCACACGTCTATTTCCACCCCGAGCTCTACGAGCTTAAACGCCAAAGCGCTTGGGAAGTCAGCCGGCACCTTAAAGCTCCCAATCTCGAACACGGACGCAATCGTCGCCACCAGTTCCGCATAGCCAACTTTCGCTCGCTGAAACTTCTCACGCGTCTGTTCCAGCCAGGCCTCGAGCTGCAGCACCTCGTCGAATCGCGACTCTTTCAAGGCCCGAGCGTACTCGAGCTGATTAAGCAAAGCGTACCACTTTCTCCCTTTCTTGAACGACAAAAACGCGTCAGGCACATTGAAGCCTCCGACGTAAAGCTGGTCAGCGCTCTTGTGCGTATCTGCAAAGAGCAAGAGAGACGCGGGCGATTTGCTGGCCCGCTTAGCAGTAGCTTTCTTTTTTGGCATGACCGACATGCATATCTGCCGCATCCCGCCTGTAAAGAGCCTATCCGATTCGCCAAGCGCTAATGGTCCGCCACATAAGCCTCGAGCATCTCGCGAGACACTCGGTGCTTGCCCGCGCAACGAGGACAATTGACCTCAATCAACTCCTCTCCGAGAAACAATCCTTCCGGATCCGACTGGAAAACCGACGACAAGGTCGCGAGAATCCGATCCTGATTGCACCCGCAATACCAGCGGACAAAGCGTGTTTCGAGATCGACCACCTCTTCGGTCGCCTCGATCGCACGCACCTCCTCCAAGGTCAGGTTCTCGAACCAAGCCTCATCATAATCCGGATGAGCGGCCACGATCGCGAACACATCTGGCTCAAGCTGAAAAAACTTCGCCGGTCGCTGTTCGCTAAACTGATAAAAGCTTTCCACCGCTTTGATCACGTCTCCCCCTTGGAAGCCGACCACGGAGCGATGCGGCTCGCGATTTCTTCTCACCAAATCCTGATAGAACGCATTCTCCTCCGCTTCCTTCACCCCTTCCGAATAAATGCGGCCCACGACATCCCCAGTGCCAGTATCGCCAGCTAGAAACACGTTCACTAAAGGCTCCTGAAAATTAATCGTCCAAGCAAGGATGTCGTTCCGCGGCCGCGAAACGCAGTGGAGGCTAAATAGCGCCAAAGCCTTTTTCAGGCGCTCGTCCAATTCCGGACTGAGATCGAGGCCGTTATCCTTCAAATGAAGATAGTAGTCGACAAAGAGCGGACCGAAGTCGGCCTTCGCGTACAGAAGATTTCTCCCGCGCACAAAGCGGGACTTGATTGAGAGGACCTCAGAGTCGTCGGATGGCAGGTTTTCTGACATGAGATCGTTTTGATCGATCAAACCGGGGACCTCAAGCCCGAGAAGCGACTTCTTGCGTCGCCGAAAAAACAATCATTCCTCTAACGCCGCCTGGCCAAGGGCCTTCCGCAAACGCGCCGCCCTCTCTGCGAAATCAACATAGTTCTTATGCCCACGAGCGACTAGCAACAATTCGTCATAGGCCATCAAAGCGCGCTCGTCCTGTCCCAGCTCCTCACCCAGCTGGCCAATCTTCTGCAACACCTCGATGCGTATCGACAGAACCGGAATTCCAATATCGTACGCCTCCAGAAGATGCCGATAGGCGGGCTCCGCCGACAAATCGAAACTCACGTACGCCTCTCCCAAGATTCGATGCACATTCTGGCGAAGCTCCGGCAAGGTGATGCCGTCCACCATTTTCTCCAATTTCTGGATACGCTCCTCCACGCGATCTCCGCTTCCGTCATCATCGTAGATTTCAAGCGTCAGATACTTCACAAAAGCCATCTGTCCGAAAAATCGCTCCGGCCACTTTTCGTAAAGCGTCCAGTAGAGCTTCTTCGCCTCCGCCATGTCTTGCTCCACAGGATTCGACTGGGAGATGCGGGCCAAGTAATAGGCTGATGCCAGCCCGATCGCGTCCTCGTCATTGTCGGCGATGATCATGCGAAAAATTCGCTGCGACACCCGATAAGGCTTCTCGCCCTCCTCCACCTCTATTTTCCCGTAGAGCGTGTCTAAAGCGTTCGTGTAGAGAGCCAGACGCTGATTCTCATTCCCCAGCGTGCGCAGACGGTTGAACTCAGTCGAACTATCACTGTAGATCAACATGACCTCCTGCTCCCAAACCGGACGCTCCTCGTCCCTAGCCGAAAGGCAACAGATTGCGGAAAAAGCGAAAACGAGCAAAAGGAGTCGCCTGTTCAGGGTAGTGATTTTCATACGCGCTCTTGGGGTAAGCGTTAGCATCGGGCAAGATTGCTACAAAAGAGCCATCGCGCAACCTATGATTCGATCCGAGGTCTTTTGTTTCCTCTACGGAAGTCCCCAATATCCGGATTCCCTGAATGCTTGCCAAAAATAACTGGAGCGAGATACTCCCCCCTTGCCCCTTTCGTCTTCCAACCGTAGCACCCCCTGCCCAAAGACTCGCGAATGCTCCACCGACGCCTGATTCAAGCTATCGCCCTCGCCCTCGTCCTCTCCCTGCTCTCGGGATGCGTCTACCTACGCCTCCTCCGTTTCAAAAACCAGCTGCACGACTTCGACGCGAACGTCGTCGTCGAGCATTCAGACGGTCTCTCCCTCCAATTTCCCAATCCCGTCCTCCGCGACGAGGACTTCATCTTCATCACCAACTCGGACCCGACGCGAATTCGCGCCATTTCCCAGCAGCCCAAAGTCGAGGACTGGGATTGGCGCTTCGAGAAAAAGCAAACCGCCGAAAGCGACAAACCCTTCGATATCGTTTTCCGGACGCGTTTCGAAGACGGCATGCTCACACGCATCGATTTCGACGAAAAGCTCGTCGAGGTCATGCCCGAGAACTTTATCGAAGAAGTCTTCAGGAGTTTCGGAAAAGCGAAGATCAACAAGCTTCGCAAAAGCGCGACCGCCGGCATGAAACGTGATGCTTCCAAAGACATCCCCCTCCCGAGCATGTCCGAAATTTCAGTCGCCATGGGCGAACCCACCAATACCGGTAAAAAAGACAAGCGAGGCCTCTGGCACTACGTGTTCAATTTCTACAATCCGAAAAACCGAGACCTCTCCGGACAGTTCGCGATCCTCTTCACCACCGACTCGGACAACATGGACAGAGAAGTCGCCGCCGTTGAGTTGACCGGGAAAGCTCCCTAAAAAAGCAGCTCCCGACGCCTCGTCCCTTACCCGCGGCCTAGCAGGCCTAGGTATCGCTTCACGGCGCCCTCTACTCCCATCTCGCGGGACTTCGCCAGCCCCTTTTCATAAATGGCTCTCGCATCCGAGACGCGGTCCAAGTACTCGAGCATCTTGCCATACAACATGTAGGTCTCGAGAAACTCAGGACGCTTCTGGATCGTCTCCTCGAAAACGGCTTCCGCCTCCTCATACTCGCCATCCTCGTTGAGAAACGACGCCAGACCTACCATCGACTCCGCATTGTCCGGATCAATTTCCAGAGAGCTGCGCATGCTGCGAATCGCTCGAGTCAAACGGCCCGCATCGGACTCGGTGTAGGCATAAAGCTGATACCCGTGCACGAGCACAGCCTTCACGTCTCCAGAATCTGGATGCTCATCCAAAAGATCTTCAAGAAAACGCACCCCGTCTCGCTGCTCGCCTTGCGCCAACAGCAAATCCCCCTTCATCAGGTAAACCGGCAAATAGTCCGACTCCTCCTCGATCAAGGCATCAATTATTTCCGACGCCTCGTCCCACTTCTTCTGGATCCGGTACGCATCCGCCAAGTAGTAGCGATACAGCTCCTTCTCAGGATTCACTTCGATCACTTTCATGAGATTCGAAATCGCCGCGTACGGCTTCCTCATCGACACATAGGCCTTCCCAAGCTCAAAGGTAATCGCCTCGGAACCAGGAAAGGCTTCAAGACCGATATTCAAAACATCAAGAGCAAGCTCCGGACGGCCGGAAACCGCCAGCACTCGGGCAAATTTCAAAAAAAGCTGCTCGTCGCCGCCGAACTCCTTAATCGCCTGATTAAAGATCACGATCGCCCGCTGAGCATCGCCGACCTTCAAATAGAGATCGCCGATCGCCTCGTACTTCTCCAGCGACGCCCCATTTGCCTCCACGTCCTGCAAAGCCTTTTTAAGCTCATCGAGCACCGAGCGCGTTTCTTCGCTCAAGTGAGAAAAATCCGGCTCGGCAACTTCAGCCGTCTCAGCCGCCGAGGCAGTCTCCTGAGCAAAACCGAGATTCGCTGCTGCGAAAGCGATAAGAATGGAAAGCGGAAAAAGGACGCGGGGCTTCATGAAACGGATATCTTAAAAATCAAAGGGACTTGGTTCAGGGAAGCGGCTACACTGAGGAATCCTCAGTACGGAAGGCAAGGAATTCTCTGACCCACCTCGCCGGTGGAGTAAGTCTCATCTGGCAGGGAGAGAATAAAAGGCCGAACTCGGCTGCAAACCGGCAGCCCAAGCATAAGCATTAAGGCGCTTCAGGCGCCGACGCGGCGCGCTCGATCAGCACGTCTTTTAGCGTGCGAGTCGTCAGGAGATAGTAGACCTCTTCCGCGATATTCTGCGCATGGTCCGCTATTCGCTCCATCGCCTTCGAAATGAAGACCATCTCGGTCCCGTAAGATATCAGGCTCGGATCGTTTTTCATCGCTTCCACAAAATAGCGGAAATTCTCGCGATTGAGAGAATCCACCTCCTTGTCTCGCTCGGAAATAGCGATCGCTCGCGTAGAGTCCTCGTCGATAAAACAGTGCAGCGCATCCTTAAGCATGCCGATCGCCAGCTCGCACATGCGCGGCAAGCGACCCAGATCATCAGTCGCACGCCCAGTCTCAAGAATCTTGCGGGTGCGCTTGGCAATGCTGGTCGCCTCGTCGCCCACTCGCTCAAGGTCATGGCTCGCCTTGATCGCGATGAAAAGCAGCCGCAAATCCCGCGCAACCGGCGCGCGGAGACCGATGTACCGCGCCACCTCCTCGTCGATCTGCTTTTCAATCTCATCGATGCGATCGTCCGCAGCTCTTACCTTATCTGTAGCAGACAGATCAGACTCGAGAAGCGCCCGCATGGCTAAGTTGACGTTGGCGATGGCCTTTTCGCCCATCAGCATCAAGTGGGATCGGACGTCTTCGAGCTCTTCGTGGAAATAACGCTTCATCGTGGATTCAAAAGAAAGGCGCCGCTCGCAGAACGGCTGGATTAGGAAAGTTGGTATTAAGGGACGACAACGATAGGATAGAAATAACTAATCCGTAAACGATTCTCAATCAACCAAAACGACCGGAAATGTAGGCTTCCGTCTGCTCGTTTTTCGGACTCATGAAAATCTCGTCCGTCTTGCCCATTTCAATGAGCTTGCCGAGATAGAAGAACGCTGTCTTGTCGGAAACGCGAGCCGCTTGTTGCATGTTATGCGTTACGATCACGATCGTGTAATGATCCTTCAGCGAATGGATCAGCTCCTCGACCTTAGCGGTCGCCACCGGATCGAGCGCCGAACAGGGCTCGTCCATCAGCAAGATATCAGGCTCCACCGCTAGAGCTCGGGCAATGCACAGACGCTGCTGCTGTCCGCCGGACAAGCTCATGCCGCTCGTATCAAGGCGATCCCGCACTTCCTCCCAAAGGGCAGCCCCCTTGAGACAGCGCTCAACCGTTTCGTCTAGAACTGACTTCTTGTTGATCCCCTGTATCCGCAGGCCGTAGATCACGTTCTCGTAGATCGACTTGGGAAAGGGATTCGACTTCTGGAACACCATGCCGACTCGCTTGCGAAGCTCGATCGTATCGACCCGGGGGTCGTAGATGTCCGCATCGTTGACCTCGATCTTGCCGCGGCCAATGCGCGCCACCTCCACAAGGTCGTTCATACGGTTGATGCAGCGCAGCAAGGTACTCTTACCGCAGCCGGACGGGCCGATGAATGCAGTCACCTCATTTTCGCGCATTTCCATGTTGATGTCGAAAAGAGCCTGCTTTTCTCCATAGAAAAAATCGAAATCAGAAACCCGAATGAGCGGGCGGGAGGGACCGGACGGTTTGGAAGCCATGGACTGAGTTGTCTGCTGAGAAGTTTTGGCCGTGAGATTGTGCGTAAGAAGAGACATTACCAACGATATTTTTTCCGCATGCGGATTCTGAGGAGAATAGAGGAAAGCGCGATCCCAGCTACAATCACTAGAAATACGAAAGCCGTGCCGTACTGCATTCTCTCCGTATACTCGTTCTGAGGAATCTTCGCGCTGACCACGTAGATGTGATAAGGAAGCGCCATCACGCCTTGGAAAAAGAAGTCGCTCCACTTCTCGAGACCCTGCCACGGCAACTGGTCGCGCATCGCATAAGCCGCCGTGAACATGATCGGAGCCGTCTCCCCTGCCACACGCGCCACGCCGATGATCGACGAGGTCAAGATCCCTGGCATCGCATACGGCAAGACGTTCGTACGAATCGCCGTCCACTTGCTAGCGCCGAGAGCGAGCGAGGCTTCGCGGAGCCCTTGAGGAATCGCCCGAAGCGACTCTTCACTGGCCGATATCACGATCGGCAAAACCATGAAAGCCAAGGTGAAACAACCAGCGATCAGCGATACGTTCCAGCCCACGAAGCCAAAGTAAATCGGCAACGGCCAAAACCGGATATCGTAGCCCTCGAACGGGGAAAACGAAAAGATCGGTCCCGCGAGTACGAAGAATCCCAGACCGAAGATCCCGAAAACCACCGAGGGAACGCCTGCGAGATTAAGGATGGAGAGGCGAATAGCGTTAAGCGTTTTGCCGGGCTTGGAATACTCGCTCAGGAAAATCGCGCTCAACACCCCGAGGGTGAGCGCTATCGTCATCGCCCCGATCACCAGCAAAACCGTACCTACAATACAAGGCCAGATTCCGCCGCCAGAGTAGGCATAGGTAGTGGAATCGATCTCCACGCCACGCTCTTCCTCGAACACTCGAAAATTCGAATCGCTGAGCTCCATCTGCTCCCCTTCGTACTCGAAAACATGCAAAGTCTGCGGCGCTTCCGTTAGGAACTCAATATTCACAAAGGGGAAGCTGGCCTGAAACACCGTCTGACTGCCCTTGTAGATAATCGTCAAAAATATGACCGACGCGCAAAGCAGGATGAAATACGTGCCAAGACGAAACATCCAGGAGATCGCCCTCTCCGTGGACTTCGCCCGAGTCGGCTTCGCATGAAAGCCAGCGCTCGGGTTGCGCTTCAGTTTTTTCAAATTCGATTTCTGAGACATCTTCCTGATCTTAGCCCCGAGAGACTTGGTACTTCAGCACAATCTTCTGCGCCATGTAGTTGATAAAAAGAGAGATAACGAAAAGCACCATACCGACCATGAAAAGCGCTCGGTAGTGAATGCTGCCGTTTACAACCTCACCCAATTCTTGGGCGATGATGCCAGTCATGGTGTGGACCGGCTCGAAGAAAGTACCTATTCCATTGGTAAAGTCCGGGATTTCGATGCGATTGCCCGCGCAAAGCAGCACCACCATCGTCTCCCCGATCACGCGCCCAAAACCGAGCAGGATCGCTGAAATGATGCCTGAAAGCGAAGTCGGGACGATGATGCGCAAAGTCGTCTGCAAACGCGTCGCGCCCATCGCGAGAGACGCTTCCTTAAAGGATTTCGGCACATTGTTGATCGCGTCTTCCGCGAGCGTGAAAATGGTAGGAATCGCCATCAAGGCCAGCAAGCAACCCGCGGTGAAAGCGGTCAGACGCTCGCTGATTGGGAAAAAGTCAAACCCGGACAAAATCGCCCACCCGGACACTTCCCGCACGAACTGCCCAAATACCGCGATGCCAAAAAAACCGATCACGACCGAGGGAATCGCCGAAATAAACTCGATGTACGGCTTGATCAGCGTCTGCTCTTTCTGGTTGGCAAACTGGTTTACGTAGATCGCCGCTCCCACGCCCAGTGGCACCGCAAAAACCATGGCAATTGATGCGACCAGCAACGAACCGGTGAAAAGCGGCATGATTCCATACCAATCCTGTATCGAGCTATTGGTTACCCAATCCTCGCCAAACACGAAAGAGGCTAACGCTGTAAACATGCCAACCCGCTTTTCGCTGGTCCAATCGGACAGGAGCTGCTCAGTCCTTTCCATCTCGACAATAAACATCAAAGCCAGCTCGCCAAACCGCTGCATCTTCGCGTCTAGACTCTCAACCCCGATTGTCGGCAAGTCCGCGATCCGTTCGCGAAGCCCCGCTTCAAGCGCGTCGTTTAAAGCCAAAAAATCCGCCTCGCCCTCCTTGATCATGTCGACGAAAAGACTGAGGTCGACGTCGAGCACCTCAACCTCCGCCGCTTCCTCATCACGGCCAAGCTCTAGCAAGTTTTCTCTGTGCTCCCGGTAGTTAGCCGCGTCTTCGTACATGTCGCGAGCGCCGACCGCCACTTCGCTCATCTCAAGCACGTATTCGCTGACGGGATAACCGAGGTCCTCTATCGCATAAATGAAATCCTCGTAGCCAGAGAGCTTAGCTCTGGCATCGGCAAACGACAGTCCCTCCTCGCGAAGCATCGTCGCGTGTTCGCTACGGATCGAGTTTAGGTAGCGATTGAGCTCCGAGTAGGACTCGCTTTGCTCCTTCATGATATCGACGTACTCGATACCGGAGCGGCGATAGAGATCGATGTTCTCTCTGTACTGGCCGAAAAAGGCAGCCCCTTCCTTGAACAAGAAGAAGGTAATCAAGGCCAGAACCACTATCGAGACGATCGCATTTCCGCCAAAAAGCCCCTTGAGCGCCTGGTCCTTATCTATGCCTAGAAACTGCCTGCGGCGGGAGTGCAGGTCGTAGCGGTTGTTCTCTCCTTCTTCAGTCATTCAGGATTTAGATTAGATGGAGTCAGTGCTGACTTAGAGGTTTTCGGGAATCAAACGAAATATCCCTCAGAACTGACAATGCGCGAATTTGGCGCGTTGAATAAATAGAAAGCGGCGTCCTCAAGAAGGCTCGAGAACGCCGCGAAATTTCAAAGCTTAAAGGTTCACTTAGAGGATGGAGATGAAGTGAACGTCCTTCACGATCTGCTGGCCTTCCTTCGAAAGACAGAAGTCGACGAATTCCTTCACGATTGGACGCATCTCTTCCTTGCCATTGCGGTAGAAGTAAAGCGGACGCGCGAACGGGTAGTTTGCCTTCTCAGGAGTCACGCCATTAACCGGGAGAGTCTTGATACCGGGAGTGCTGAGGTAGGCGAGACCGACATAGCCGATGCCATTCGGATTCTCAGCCACTTCGGATGCGATCTGCTCGTTGCCGGCCATCTTCTGCGAAGCAGGAGCGTAGTCGCGCTTGCGCAGCGCCATCTTCTGGAAAACGGCATAAGTGCCGGACGAAGTGTTGCGAGTGTAGATGGAAATGCCGCCGGAAACCCCATTGATCGAGCTCCAGTCTTCCACGTCGCCAGTGAAAATCTTCTCTACTTCGCGGGATGTGATTCCGTCCATCGGATTCGAAGCATTCGCGATCACAGCGATGCCATCCTTTGCGACTTCGATCGCAGTCATCTTCACGCCCTTGAGGAGCGCCTTGGACTCTTCCGTTTTCTTGGCCTCCCGAGAGGACATTCCGAGATCCGCCGTGCCGTCAATAACCGCGGCAACGCCAGTAGAGGAACCTTCGGCCGCGATTTCGAAGATTACCTCGACGCCTTGCTTTGACTTGATCGCCTTGAATTCTTCGGCGAGCTGTGGGACCATCTTGGCGCCGAGAGTATCGGACCCCTTGATTACGATTTTCTCTGCAGCCGATGCAAAGGCAGCCATTCCTAGGCCGAGAGTGAAGAGCGCCGCCTTAGCTGCGATACGATTTACGGAGTTTTTTTTCATATGTGATAATACGTTTGAGCCGGTTAAAGAAGGAACTGAACCAACTAAAATTATCCAACCCAACAAACGAAACGATACTCAACCGAGCGCCCTATTAAGCCCACTCTAGGAGTGAAGCTCGAAGGTTCTAGAATCCGCTTGCTGACTGCAGGACAATTTCCACCGACAACAGAGTTTAGCCTAGCCTTTGCGAGACGAATTTCGACAAGGAAAGCAGTATTAACCCAGCCGTAACATTCACGTCACATTCCTGTAACACAACGCAACGCCCAACCAACTCCAATACCCCGCTTGCCGTGACTCAATTGCATCAGCGCCCCTCTAGGAATTGGCCCCAATCGTCGCAGATCTTGCATAACATCCCTCGCCTTTAGCCCTTCGAACACTCTTTGAATGTTACAAAATCAGACCTGATTTGTTACAAACAAGTCACAGCAACCTGCTCAATGTTACGTTTGAGTAACGCACAGCCAAAATACGCAGGCTTTTGTTGCATTTGGGTTAAATTCTCGCCTCTTCGAAAGTCGCCAAAACATGGCATGTCCCCGTAATCAAAAGACATAAAATGAACAAACCGACGAACAAGATAGCCCTGATTCTCTCAGCTGGGCTCATGCTAAACCTCTTCCAAGCTTCGGCTCAGGAGGAAGACCAAACTTGGGCGGACACCCTCAAAACGATGGGGAAAGTCTATTCCGATAAAAACAATCCCAACATCCAGGAAGTTAAATTCTTCGGACGAGCCCACTATCAATGGAATTACTCCGACGGAGAAAGCGCCGGAAACGACTTCAGCGGAACCGGCGATGAGCTACGTCGCCTCAGAGCCGGAGCGTCCGTAAAGTTTCTCGATGGATTCAAAGCTCTCGCTCGCGCCAATCTCGAAAAAGGCGGTTTCCGCAGCACCAGCATCGGCTACTCCAGTTTCGACGAACTCTACGTCGAATACGGCAAAGACGGACTCTTTGGCTTCGACAAAGCATCCATCGGATACGGCCGCTACAAAGTAGCGTTCGGCGGAGAAGAGCACGTGTCTTCCAAAAAAATCAAGACCGTCGAAAGAAGTAATATCAACAACCGCTTCGGCAGCCTCCGCCCAACTGGCATCGTGCTCAAAGCAGAGCAAAACGACGTCGAGTACGTCGCGGCCATCTATTCTACCGAGGCCGATTCAGAAACCTGGTCCAATTGGGATGGCGGAATTGCTCTCCAAGGCAGCGCCACCTTCGATGCCATGGAGGGAAGCGTTACCGCCGACTTCATCTACGCCGACCATTCATCCAACGACCAATCCGTCTTCGATTTCGACTGGGCCACTTCGCTGACCTACAACCGCGCTTACGGCAAAGTGAATGTGCTCGCCAACGCCACCTTCGGAAACGCTGGGAGCGAAGACATCTACGGACTCGTAGTCGTGCCTTCATTCTACATCGTTCAGGACAAGCTGGAAGCAGCCTTCCGATACCAGTGGGGCCATTCGACCAACGAAACTGGCGTGCCAAAGAGCAGCAGCAGCCGCGGACTTCGCCGCGTAGCCCGCAATGACGGAGTGGGCACCGGCTCCGGCGACGTAAATCACACCGCTTACGCCGGCCTCAATTACTACATCGAAGGCGACTACATGAAAGTCATGACCGGCGTAGAGTACGAATCAATCGACGGAGCAAGAGGCAAAGGCGTCGAAGGACTCACTCTCTGGGCCGCTTTTCGCACCTACTTCTAGGAAGAGTTCCACCTGACTTTGTTCAATTCATCTTCAAGACCTTCGCCCATCCGGCGAAGGTCTTTTTTTTGGCTCATCACCGAACACAGTGGAAATAAGATCCCCCCCGGATGGCGTCACTCTTGCCATCTTGAATCCTGCCGAAAAAGGCAGATCCGCTATCCAGACCACTCAATCCAATCGCAAACACACAAACCCATTCGAATCCTGCTGGCCGCAGGCCACCCTGTTCCGGCCAAAGGCCGGATCTCTGTTAAAACAGTTCATCCCCGTCCACTCGATTTGACGATGAACCCTTTAGGTAGAACTCTCAATTTTCCAACTCTTCACTCCTCGATCTCACGAACCAGCTTCGAAAGCTCCTCCAAAACCTCCGAACTAGGCAAATCCTGATCCATCGCGCGCTCGAGCAAACTTAGGGCGCGATCCAATTCGCCCGCTCTCCGAGCTTCTTCCGCAAACTCGAGCAAACGGTCCGCGATATAGCAGTAGTCCGCCAAAAAGCTAAGCGCCGGATCCTGTAGCTCTTCTACCAATTCCAAACCGTCACCCGCAAGTCGCGCCGCTTTCGCCGCTTCATAGTCCTCCAGTTCCTGGTAAATCTCCGGCAAAACCTCGTACACCAAAGACAAACGAGGCGTCGCCCCTTTCGCCTTCTCAAGCCAGTCTCTCGCCTCCGGCAAACGCTCCTCCAGCCAGGCCACCACACCCAAATAGGCCATCGCCCACGCATCATCGGGAGAACCTAGCAAGCGATACCCGTACGCCGTTCTCGCCTCCGCCAGCAAACCTCCTTCACGGTACGCATGCCCCAACCGAAGGTACGCCAGCGAATTTGTAGGGTCGAGCTCGATAGCGCGCGCAAAGTGAGTCGCCACCGACGCCTTATCGAGACGATCGGACGTCATCACACCCAACAGGTAAGGCCACCGAGGATTCTCCGTTTCGAAAGACTCCAGGCCGAGATAACAAGCCTGAGCCTGCTGTAGAAAACCGTTCGCATGGTACAAATACGCCAGCTCCACCAGAGAACTCCTCTGCAGCTCGCCATCCTCCAGCCCCGCGTGAGCCGCCTCCAAACGCTCCAAAAACGCCGTCGGCCAACCGGCCAAATCCGGTATCTCCGGCAACACTTCCACCAAAAGCTTGTCGAATGGCCGCGGAGCCTTCTTCTCAAACTGACGCACCATCAGCGACAAGCCACCGACAATAGCGAGCGAGAGGAGCAACGGGGCAACTTGCCTTAGAAAACGACGATTCACTTCAGAGACTTACGCAGCAAACGCTCTTTGAGATGCGCCGCCCATGCAAGCCACTCTTCATTGCCTCGAATGCTTGGCTCATCCAAAACCTCAGCCAATCCGCGCCCGAGGGAGCTGCCACGCCTGACTTGACACGCAGAGTGTCGCAACTAGCGTGCACCCACTTCCAATGAAGCAAAACACAGCCACCACCATTATTATGATGACCAAAGCGAACTCGCCTTGGGCCGGTGGCACGCGTCGAAACGACTAGGATCGACAACAGTCACTTTCATAAAGCCCGAGGCCGAAACGCCTCGGGCTTTTTCGTTTTCAAACACCAACAGCCTTCAAATTCAAAAAATGACACCCATCGCTCGACACAGACCAAAACTCGATAATCCCGCGCCCGCCGACGATCCAGACCTCCCGGAGCAATTGAGCGCCCTCGCGTCCGATATCATTCGCTACGCCCGCGGCGCCAAAATCCAAAGATTCCGCTACTGCCGCCGCCCCGCCAACCCAAACTCGCCCCACGCAGCCCTGTCCGCTGCCATCGCCGCTCTCAAAGCCGAACTCCGACTCGCAAACAGTAGGCCCATCTGCCAAACCAGCGCCGCCGAACTGCTCAAAGAACTCGCCGCCCTCGGGCACCAACCGCCCTGCCAAGGCCACACCGAGCAAAAACTCGCCGCTCAAATCGTAAACCGCGCCCTGTTGGAAATCCGTTAAATCCAACCAAACGCCCGCTCCTTGCCAGCGCAGCCACCCCTATTCCGCAGCGTCAGCCTTAGCGCTCCCCGCCTCTGACCCTTCACCGACGGACTCGTCATCCTCGCCGCCGCCCTCCACCAAAAAGTTCAGCTTCTCCTCGTTCTCGATAAAGAACTTCGGATCCAAATCCACAGCCGGCACCAAAAATTCCCGTTTGCTAGGCCGATGCACATAGCGCGTGTACTTTCTCGTCCGCGCCTTTACTCGCAACACGCGACGACGCTCCAGCATCAAGCCGAGAAAATGCTTCAGCTCCGCGTTCTCCTCGGAAAGCGTCCCCTCCTCTTCGCCCTCGAAAAAGCTGATAAACAAATTGTCGGCCGTCAGCTTCAGAGCCTCCGCCTCCTCTTTCCCGTCAGTCGGCTTAGGCTTGAAGGTCTGCGTCCAGCGACACATGACCTCCCCCGGCAACTCCACCTTGTTCGCGTCGACGATCAGCACATCCACGCGCAGCAGTTCGCCATCCTCCGTTTTTACAAGAGCGCTTGCGACCGCGTCATCCTTCGCGAAGTCCTCGCCGGTGTGGTAAGACTTGCGAGCGATAGGGGTGATATGCCATTCCATGCCGAACCACTATTTGAGACGCCAGCCAACTGGCTACAAAATTTTCGGCGTTCGGATTGATTATGCGCGAAGAATGCTCTTTAAGGTCAGCCTTCTTCGGGACAGACCCGTTAAAAAACTCAACCAAGACACCCCGGCATGCAACTTAACCGCAAGGTTCGCCCCGAAATCCTCGACTCCGTCGCCCTCCTCGTAATCGACGCTCAAGACAGCTTCATCGACACGCTTCAAGACAAGGAAGGCTTCAAAAAACGAGTCGCCTTCGCCATCGAAGCCGCCCGCTGCCTCCAGCTCCATACCATCTTCACCGAGCAAGCTCCGGAGAAACTTGGCCGCACCAACAGCGATCTCTACAAGCTCGCCCACAACCCGAAGGTCTTCTCAAAGCAAACCTTCTCCGCCCTCGGAGCCCCCGGCATCGAACGCTACCTGCGCGACAAGGAAATCTACCACCTCCTCGTGGTCGGTCTCGAAGTTCCCATCTGCATATACCAAACCGGCCTTCAGGCAACCGACGAAGACATCGACATCACCTTCCTCAGCGACTGCCTCGGAGCTCGCCGTCCTCAAGACGCAGAGCCAACCCTCGCCGCCCTCGCTCGCATGGGCTGCCAAATCCTCCCGTCGGAAACCATCTTCTACTCCCTGCTATCCGATACCCAAAATCCCTACTTCAGCCCCTTCACTAAAATCGTGAAAGCCTTCGGGGCAGACGATTTCAACCTCGAATCCTACCTGGAAAACCGTCCTCAAGTCCAAGAGACCTCTGACCGCCCTCAAAGACCTCCACGCAAGGAACGCCCGCAGAGAAACGAACCAAGAAGCGAGCGCCCAAACGAGGACCAACAGGAAGAGCGCCCACCACGTCCGGAACGTCGAGACGAAAACCGAAGCGAGGATTCCGAAAGACGAGGCGGACGCAACAGAGGGCGGCGTCGCGGCCGCGGTCGTGGACGCGAGCGCGAAAACGACGAAAAACGGCCGCACCCTTCCGACAACAAGCCAGACTCCCCTCGCCCGGAGCGCCAAGAAAAACCTGAAAGGCCCCAGCAGCAGGAAGCGAAGGTCGAGACCCGCGCGCCTGAGCCAAAGGCCGATAAACCAAAGCCTAAACCGGTAGAACAGGCATCAGAAACGCCACCCGCCAAAAAAGCCGCAAAAAAGGCCGCGAAGAAAGCGGCGAAGAAGGTAGCAAAAAAAGCGGCCAAGAAAGTTGCCAAAAAGGCTGCGAAAAAAGTCGCGAAGAAAACCGCCAAGAAGGCGGACGCGGATCCGGCTTCGTCCTAGTCGCCCAAGCCTAAGCGAGCTTATCCAATTGCAAACTGGGAGCGATATCCAAGCTCCCAGTTTTTTGTGCCCTGTTTTCGAATACATGGCTAAACGCAATCATACCCGCGTTATCGCCCGTATGACACCTTCGCGCCAGCAGACTCCGCACCTTTCGCTTTTTGCCGAGAGCCTCGAATCGATCGCGTAAAACCTGATTGTTCGAAACGCCGCCAGAAAGGCCGATACTGCGGTACCCGCCAGCCTTCAACGCTCGTTCCGACTTTCGTATCAAAGCATCCACTACCGCTTCCTGATACGAAGCGCAAAGATTGCCCATATCCGCTTCGACCGCGCTCGGCTCCATTTTTTCGACCTGATACCGCAAGCTCGTCTTCAAACCCGAGAAGCTAAAATCCAAATGTTGCTTGTCGACCAGAGCTCGCGGAAAACGGTAAGCCTTCACGTTCCCGCCAACCGCTAGCTTCTCCAGCTTCGGTCCTCCCGGATAGCCGAGAGCAAGCAGCTTCGCGCCCTTGTCCAAAGCCTCGCCCGCCGCATCATCGATCGTCTGACCGAGAATCGAAAGCGAACGATCCTTGTCGATACGGGCAAGAATCGTATTCCCGCCGGAAACGATCAACGACAAATGCGGCAAGAACTCCTCCGCTAGCCGTGTATCGAAATCCTCAGGACACTCCTCGTACACCGAAACAAAGGGCGAGTGGGCATGAGCTCGCAAATGATTCACCCCGAAGACCGGCACCTTCCACGCCAGCGAAAGAGCGTTCGCAACCGCCAGTCCCATCGCTAGGCACGCCGCCAGGCCAGGCCCCGTAGTCACCGCGATTTCCGTCACGTCATCGAAGCCAATGTCTCGCCGAGCCTCCTCCAGCAAAGGAGCGAAATTGTTCAAATGTTCTCGGCTCGCCAAGTCAGGAACCACGCCCCCGTATTCAGCATGCAATGACACCTGACTGCTAATCCACTCTCCACGCAAACCCACCCCACGCTCGAAAAGAGCGAGAGCCGACTCGTCACAAGAACTTTCGATCGCCAACAACATACCTGACCCACTCCTTTACGACTCCCGCCCTCTCTCGCAACAATAATAGAGGAACATCAAAGAGCGTGACTCTTCTAAATAGATCTGTCTCGTTCTCAAGCGTCACGATTCGCCGATGAACGATTTGCCAAAACCACCTCCCGAGATCCTAACCGCCCTCGCCGCAAAAGCGGACTCGGAGGGCTTCATCGAACTCCCCGACTTCATCGAAACCGCCCTCTACCTCCCCAAACACGGCTACTACAGCAAGGAGAAGCAACGAGTCGGACGAAATGCGCAATCCGACTTCTACACCTCAGTCAGCCTCAAGGAAGCCTTCGCCGAAATCGTGCTCGAAGCAAGCTGCTCACTCTTGGAGCAAGCAGGATTCGTCCCGACACAAACACATTGGCTCGAAATCGGAGCCGAACCTGGAGGCGCCTTGCTCGACGGAATCCAAAATCCATTCAAAAGCGCCTGCGCCCTAGGATTCGGCCAAACCATCGAAATCCCCGACCAAACTATCCTTTTCTCAAACGAACTATTCGACGCGCAAACCTTCCGACAAATCCGCTTCGACGGACGCGAATGGGTCGAATACGGAGTACGCCTCGACGCAAAGCTTCCCGTCTGGTCCGAACGCAGCACCCTCAGCGACGAAGCCTCGAAATTCCTCCCCGACCTCCCGAAAGACTTGCCCGCGGGCTACACAATCGACCTCCCAACAGGCTCAAACTGCCTCGCAAAATCGCTTCTAGAAAAGCCCTGGCCCGGCGCCTTCATCGCCTTCGACTACGGAAAAACCTGGCACGGCATCACGCAAGACACCCCGCAAGGAAGCGCCCGCGCCTACTTTCAACACCGCCAAGTGCCCAACATCCTCGAATCCCCAGGCTCCATCGACATCACCCACCACATCTGCTGGGACCATCTCGAGAACCTCCTCCGTTCCGCCCGCTTCGAAAGCCTATCCCTACAAAGCCAGGAAGCCTTCATCGTGCATCGAGCTCCAAAGTTTCTGCAAAAAGCGTTCGACCCGAGTCGACGCGCCCTCGACCCTATTCGTCAAAAACTCAAGGAACTCATGCACCCCGCTCTGATGGGGCAGAAATTCCAAGCCCTATGCGCCACAAGAGGCGGCAGCCCCAAATAGAAAGAGGCCAAAAGAATTTCCATTTGGTACTTGCCAACCCACCCCTCGAACCATTTCTTCCCCGTTTCTCAACCAATTTCCGACATGGCAAGAATCTGCGCAATTACAGGCAAACGTCCCACAACCGGCTCAATCATCCACCGCAAGGGACAGGCAAAAAAGAGCGGCGGCATCGGCACGCACGTAACCAAGACTACCAAGCGTAAGTTCCGTCCAAACGTGCAACGCGTTCGCGTTCGTCTCGCATCTGGCCAGATCAAGCGTATCTGGGTCAGCGCCAAGGCTATCAAAGCCGGCCTCATCGAGAAGGCGTAAGCCCTTCCAAACAAACCACTTTCGAAAGCCGCTTCTCCTCCACGGAGAGCGGCTTTTTGCTGTCCCCGTTTCCCGTGCCGACCAAGCCTCGCCCAAGCTTCCTCCCCCCAAAAAAGAGGTTCATCAGCAAACACAGTGGAAATAAGATCCAGCCCGAATGTCGTCACTCTTGCCATCTTGAATCCTGCTGGCCGCAGGCCACCCTGTTACGGCCAAAGGCCGGATCTCCGTTAAAACAGTTCCTCCCCGTCCACTCGATTTGACGACGAACCCAAAAAAAAGAGCCGGCCTGCTGATTCAGACCGACTCAATTTTTTCTGAGGCTGTATACAAAATTCTAGCTCGCTACTCGATTATCTCAAATCTGGAAGTCCGCCTGGCCGGACAACTCGTGAAGCCCACACTCTCGCTTCACTCCGCCGAAGCGGGTTTCCTCCTCAGCCATTCCGGGCATCAGCTTCGATGTACTGTGCCAATCGCCCAAAGAAACATAGCCCTCGTCCCAAAGCGGATGATAAGGCAGCTCGTGAGCAGCCAAATACTGGTGCATCTCCCGATTTCCCCAGTCGAGGATCGGATAAACCTTCGTCATCTGATTCTGCCGCTGCACCACCGGGCGATCGCTGCGCGAATTCCCCTGACTCCTTCGCAGACCGGCAAGCCACGCTTTCGCGCCGAGCTCCCGAACCGCGCGGTCCATAGGCTCTACCTTGTTCAACATCCCGTAGCGCTTCAGCCCTTCCTCGCCATTTTCCCAAAGCTTTCCGAACAGAGCTTCCTGCTCCGCAGCCGAAATTTTCGCCTGGTACTTTTTCAGATTCAGATTCAACCGCTCCGTCAGCTGCGCCGCGAAACGATAGGTCTCGGGAAACAAATAGCCCGTATCGATGAAGACCACCGGAATCTCCGGCAAAATAGAAGTCACCAAATGTAACATCACCGCTGAGTGCGTACCAAAACTGGTCGTCATAATCAGCTCATCGCCAAAACGCTCGGCCGCCCAGCGTATCCGCTCTTCAGCCGACGCCTGCTCCAAGTCGATGTCATTCAGTTCCATAGTCTCTGTTGCGACGTTCATATACTTAACTTAAGTAAGTTACTAATCTTATAAATGTTTTCATATTTCAAGCACGATTTGGCAAGCAAATGGATTGCGTCTCGAGAGTAAATAAAAACGCCGATATCCGTTTAGGGAGTACTCCTAGCTAAAGCACTTGAGATAGGCAAAAAGTCTCAGCATTGAGCGCTTTCCGCATCAAGGCATGGCCTCCATTGCCGATCTATAGCGCAATTCTTTGCGTCCAAACGACCTCGGTACCGCAAAACCCCAACCAGACCTAAAGCGAGACAACAATATCAATGCTCAAGAACAAATCTGTTAGCGCACGCCTCTACACCCTGATCGGTATCCTCAGCCTCTTTCTCATAACAATTGGCATAATTGGAATCTCTGGAGCATCAAAAATCAACTCGACCGTGGCCCACCTCAAAGAAATCGCCGATACGGAGGAAACCCATCAAGATATCGAAGACCTGGAATCCGCAGCGAGCTGGATCAGCACTTCGATCACCGTACTACTCGTCAGCGGTTTCGGCACCATCGGCTTTCTCTCCTTCACCCTCATTGGCTCGATCACCAAGCCACTCCACTCCGTCGAGACCACCCTTCTCGCTATGTCCGAGCAGACAGGGGGAGCCGCGGCACAAGTCTCCACCTCCAGCCAAGGGCTCGCCGACGGATCCAGCCGCCAGGCCTCCTCCATCCAGCAAACCTCCGCCGCCCTCTCCGAACTTTCGAGCACCACATCCCGCAACGCCGACAACGCCGTCAAAGCGCGCAACATGGCAAACGAGACGCGCTCCGCCGCCGAAGACGGCACCCGAGGCATGAACGAGATGATCGAAGCCATGACCGCGATCAAGTCCTCCAGCGACAACATCGCCAACATCATCAAAACCATCGACGAGATCGCCTTTCAAACCAACATCCTCGCTCTCAACGCCGCCGTTGAAGCAGCCCGAGCAGGCGAAGCCGGAGCAGGATTCGCCGTCGTCGCCGACGAAGTTCGAAACCTCGCCCAACGATGCGCCGCAGCAGCCAAGGATACCGCTTCACAAATCGAAGACTCCATCCAACGCTCCGAGCGTGGCGTCGAAATCTCCAACCGCGTCGGCGAGAGCTTCGACAATATCCTCGGCAAAGCCCGCAATGTGAACGAGCTCGTGGAAGAGATCTCAAACGCCAGCCAAGAACAGACCAACAGCATCTCACAAATCAACGCCGCCGTCAGCGAACTGGATCGCGACATCCAAGCCAATTCCGCCACCGCCGAAGAAACCGCCAGCACCTCAGAAGAACTCTCCTCCCAAGCCGAAATGCTGCAGCAAACCGTGCTCGATCTCCAACGCATCCTAAGCGGACAGAATTCCCTGCCCTCGCAAGTCTTCAACGCCTCGACCAAAGGCAAAGCCGCCCCCACGCAAAACGCGGACTGGGACAGCTTCGACCTCGAAAAAGATCGAGCCAAAAACGAAGCCCTTTTCAACTAATCTCAGCCTCAGCATTCAAAACACAAAAGGCCGAGCCCCCAAAGGCTCGGCCTTTTTGCGTTCATACCAATTCACTTCCACAGCGGAACCAGCCAAAACCGCCCATCCTCGCTCACTTCGCCACCCATCTCCTTCAAAACGACGCGGTCGACCACCTCAACACCTCGCTCCGCCATCTGCGAAAACGTATCCTCTCCCTCAATACCTGCCGTCCGATCCGGAAAGCCGCGACGCGTTCGATGAATGAAATACGTATCCGAAAAACCAACACCGCCAAACGCCTCCTCCACACCAGATTTTCCAAGCATAAACCCAAGCAGTCCGCCCCAAGTCGCCGTGGGATTATCCGAATCCCAACCGGCCAGGGTCCCGATCTGAATCGTACGCTTCAAATCCCCTTCCCCATAAAAAAGACTCACTAGACTCGCCCCGAAATTGATGCCCGCATCAAACGGCCGTTTGTACACATATCCATCCTTTCCCCCGATCTGATAAGCCTCATACAAAGCATCCCGAGTCGACTCCCAACTCTCCCCCGCATCGTAAGCATCCTTCACGAAATCGTACATCCCTGCCACATACGACCCAGCCGGCAAACCCTTCCGAGCCTGCTCGGCCATCCAAAAAACGCGCTCCTTCATCCCGCCCTTCTCTTCGGAAACAGCCGCTAGCGAATACATCGTCACATAAAACTCAGACGCCCACTTCGCATCCTCCCGGGCCGTCGTCAAAATCGGCAACTCCGCCATACGCAAGGCCACATCCGGCCGTCCAGGCGCAAACAAACCAAAAATCTCCGTCGTCAGCTGCGCATCGATCATCGCGTAGTCCGGATTGTTCTCCGGCAAGCTCGTCTCCGGCGGCAGCATCCCCTTCCGCATCAGCTCAAACGCATTCTCGTTGGAAACCCAAAGAAAATTCTCCCCATCCGTATTGTAGTTATCCGACCACAAATGCCTCAGCCAGCCCTCTCGAATCTGCTCGGCCGACAACACACTCACCGCATTCTTCTCCAGCAAATACTGATACATGTACTCGATATCCGTATCGTCGTCCGCGCCCCAAACCTCCCCTTCCTTCACCAAGTAAAAATCAATCACCGGCAAGGGTCCGAGATTCCCCCAGATATTTTCGCCATCCGCCGCCCCCCAATCCGCATCCGTGTAAAACGGCGCCTCCACCCGATCCATCTCCGTCGTCAAGCCCGTCCAGTTAGCGATGCACTGCCCCAGCCAAAATCCCCTCAAACCTTCCGCATAATCCGCTCGCGAAATCTCCAACATCTCTTGCTGAGCCCCCAAGCTCGCTAATGCCAACGGCACGAAAACCAGAATACGAAAACCAAATAATAGTCGCTTCATAAGCTGCGATTTCACGCAACTACAGCAAGTGTGGCAACCTTCCTTTTACTCGTACGAGTTGTGCCGGGACCCGTTCCCGTTTCAAAAACTCGCTAGCTCTTAAGATCCACCGGCAAGCTCCGCACCCGCTTCCCGCTCGCCGCATAAATCGCATTGCAAACCGCCGGAGCTACCGCCGGCACTCCTGGTTCACCTATTCCACCCATGGGTCCATCATCTTCCAAAAAATGTACCGACAATTTGGGTACCTCGTTCATACGAAGAATCGGATACTCATCATAGTTCCCTTCCAGAATTCGCCCCTTCTCAAAAGTGAGCTTCCCATACTTCAAGGCGCTGATACCCCACACAATCGCTCCCTCTATCTGATTCTCCGCCAACTGCGGATTCACCACAATTCCAGGCGCCACGATCGCATCGACTTTCAACACCCGAAAATCGTCGCCTGACACCTCCACTTCCGCCACCTGGCAAACCACCGTCGATCCAAACTTCGACATGGCAATCCCCCGCCCCCTTCCGCTTGGCAGCTCCGATCCCCAGTCAGTAAATTTGGATACAGACTCCAGCACGCGCAACGCTCGCTCCGTCATCGCCCGCCAATAGTCGTCCCCCTCAAACTCTGCCACCGCACGCCGCGAATGCTTCAAGCGAAACCCGTACGGATCCTCTCCCGCCAAATAGGCCATCTCGTCAATAAACGACTCCTCGGGAAACGCCTGCAAATGCTCCGTCACGCTACGCCAAGCACCCGTTTGAACCGGCTCTTCCAACAGATTCGACATCACTTTCACATTCCGAATTCCATACGGCAGATAAGCCCAATGCAAAACCCACCAAAACCGAGGCGAGCCCACGACTCCATAGTCACTCTTAAGCCCTGAAATAAATCCGTCCGCATCAAGACAAGCCTCCCAATTCGATCGCTTATACGGATGATAGTAATCGTTCCGCATATCATCCTCACGCGTCCAAACCGTCTTCACTGGACGGCCTGCCTGCTTCGCCAACAACACCGCCTCGATTACGAAGTCCAGCCAAACGCGCCTCCCAAACGAGCCGCCCGCGATCAGGTTGTTGATGCGCACCTTCTCCAAAGGTATACCCATTACCTCCGCAACCGCTTCGGCCATGTTATTCGAGTTTTGAGCCGACGTCCATATCTCCACCCGATCTCCTTTCCAACGTGCCGTCGTATTCAAAGGCTCCATACTCGCATGCGCCTGAAATTGCGTTTCATACACTGCCTCCAAGGATTTTTCACCCGCCGCAAACGCGACATCTACATCCCCAAAATCATTCTTAACCTCGCTTGCTATAAACGTCCCCGCTTCGAATCGATCACGTAAAGTCTCTATGCTTGCCTCTCCATTCTCGCCATCATCCCAATTCACCTTAAGCGCAGCCTTACCCTGAAACGCAGCCCAAGTCGAATTCGCCAATACCGCAACTCCACTTGGGTACCCGCGAAACAAAACCTCGTCCGGATCCCGTCCTTGAATATCAATTACAGAAGCCACCCCAGATACCCTCATCGCCTCGCTCCCGTCAAATGAAAGCAATTTCGCCCCCAATACCGGACCACGCTCAATCGCCGCATACAACATCCCAGGCAAAGACACGTTCATCCCATAGTTCGCCTCGCCCTTCGCATAGGCTTGATTGTGCGCATTGGGCTTCGCCTTGCCGATTATCTTGAAATCCTTCGCAGCCTTCAGAGCGGGAGCTTCAGGCACCGGCAAACGCGCTGCCGCTTCAGCTAGCTCATAAAAAGGCTTCTCCCTCCCACTCGCCAAATGCTTCACGCGCCCACCTTCGGCAACACAACTCCCAACCTTGACCTGCCAAGTGTCCGCCGCCGCCTGGATTAGCATCTCCCGAGCCGCCGCTCCTGACTTTCGCATCGGCTCCCACATCGTGCTCAATACGGAGCTACCGCCCGTTACACCGCCCATCGGCGATTCGTAGTACGCCTTCGTTCCCTCCGAAAATTCGATCTGCGACACTCTTACTCGCCCCCAGTCAAATCCAACCTCCTCCGCAAACAACATCGCCACACCCGTAGGCGAGCTCTGCCCCATCTCCATCTTGCCTAACTTCAACAGCAAACTTCCATCCACGTCAAACTGCGCAAAAAACCACGGACTATCCGCTGCTATACTCCCCGCAACAACCCCATTCGCTTTCGTCAGCCAAAAACCACTCAACAGCAAACCGCCACCCGCCAAGCTACTCGCTTTTAGGAAACTCCTTCTCGATACGCCACTTGATTTCATTTCGCTTCCTCCGTTAATTTCGACGCTGAATGTATTGCTTTTCGAATACGCTTATACGTTCCGCAACGGCACAGATTTCCAGACATTGCCACATCAATCGCCTCATCGCTTGGCCGCGGATTCGTCTTCAACAACGCAACCGCCGACATGATTTGACCCGACTGACAATACCCGCACTGCGATACGTTCTCCTCGCACCACGCCTCCTGCACCGGATGCAGTCCCCTCTCGGCCAAGCCCTCGATCGTTCGCAATTCCAATCCTGCCGCAGCTCCCACCGGCAACTGACAAGATCGCACCGCCGCTTCGCCTAAATGCACCGTGCAGCTCCCGCACTGCCCTATCCCGCATCCAAACTTCGTCCCCGTCAGCCCGAGCGTATCTCGCAAAACCCAGAGCAAAGGAGTCTCCAGATCCACTTCCACCTCATATACCTCACTGTTAATCTTAAGGGAAATCTGCGCCATACAAAAACCTTGGGTTGAATGCTAAAACCACAAGCTGCCCCGTATCGCTCCCCTTTCTCAATCGATTCCTCATAAACGGTCCTCGCCGCAAACCAATGGTCGCATCATCCACCAATTGGACTCGATAAAACACTTCTCCCCCCTCTATCCTCTCTCCCATGCGACCCACTCGCTCCATCTTCCTCTCTCTTTTCGTTTTCCTTTCTGTAAGCGCAATTTCCCTACGCGCCAACGATCCCATTCTCGGATTCGACCACATCGAAATCTACGAACGCTCCCCCGACTCCGGCGAATCCATTCCCGAAACGAAGCAGCTCATCGAACAGGACTACCCCTTCGCAACCAACCAAAGTATCGCCCAACTCCTTCCGTCTCACTTCGAAATCAAAATCCCACTTTCACGAAAAACAGAAGCAACTCCCTCCAAAAGCGACGTCATCTCCCTCTACCTTGGCGCCACCTACGAACTCTACTTCGACCAGCAGCTCATTGGAAAAAACGGAGCCCTCTCTCCCACCGGTCAAGAAATCGAAATCGGTCGAAGCTACAACTCATTCGCCCTACCCAGCTCGTCCTCACACGAAACAAATCACACCCTTCGTATCCGCGGAACACACACGCATACCCCCGGCAGCAAACACAGCTTCATCATCGTCCTCAATTCCCTCGAAGGCACCATCGCCGCCACTCGTGCCACTACCATCAACTACTGCCTCTTCCTCGGCTTCGCCTTGTTCGGAGCCTACCTCCTCGCCTACTTCCTGCTCAACCGCAAGCTGCCCCAATACCTCTTCCTCGGACTGTCCTGCCTCCTCTTCAGCGCATACGCCGTTAACAAACTCTTCTACTACCAGCTAAACGTATTGTATCCAAACCTTGATACAATCGCCTTCATAGCCAACACCGCCAATATCGCCCTCAGCATCTGCGCCCCGATCGCTACCCTACTCGTCTTTGGATACAAACGCCCTTGGATGCTCGCCCTCAGCATCATTCCATTACTCGCTTCCTTTACTTCCATCCCTCTCTACATCGTTCCCCTCACCTTTATCCTCTGCCTCGCCATCTCCTTGGTCGCTCTCTTCCAAAAACGCCCGCACGCCCTCCACTCCACCCTCATTTCCGCCGTTCTCGTAGCAAGCTACCAAGTCCCCTTTCTCGTCCCTCACCAAGCCTATTGCTTCGGAGCTCTCATGCTCTTCTTTCTCGTATCCACCATCAACCTACTCATCCAGGAAAGTCGGCAACGCAACCAAACCCAGCTCCGCAACGCTCGCCTACAACTCGAACTCCTCAAGAGCAAGATCCAGCCCCACTTCGTGCTCAACTCACTCACCTCCGCCATCGAGTGGATAGAGACCAATCCCCAACAGGGCGCAAAGCTCATCCAAGAACTCGCCAGGGAATTCGACCTGCTATCAACCATTTCCGAACTCCCGCTCATTGAGCTCGAAACAGAGCTGGAATCTTGCCGCACCTACCTCCGCATCATGGAGTACCGAAAGAAAGCCAAGTACCACCTTCGCCTCGAAAACATTGACCCCCAGTCCCAAATCCCTCCCTCCATCATTCGAAACCTCCTCGAAAACGCCCTCACCCACAACCACTACGGACAAGGCGAAGTCACCTTCCACCTCTCCCAAAACGTCCAAGCGAAACAACGCGTCCTCCGATTCTCAGCACCTTTCATATCCACGAAACCCCACTCCACGCCACGCCCCGACGGCACAGGCATTCGCTACATAAAAGCTCGCCTCGCAGAATCCTATCCCCATTGGACCTTCAAACACGGACCCGAAGCGGACAACTGGATCACCGAGATCACCACTCCCCTCAACGCCGAAGCATGAACATTCTCATCGTCGAAGACGAAGCAAGCATTCGCGACCGGCTTCTCCGCCTCACGCGATCCATCCTCGAAAACCGTATCCAAAGCCTGGAAACAGCCAATAGCCTGCCCGAAGCCGAAAGCTTACTCGCTGCCAATTCTTTCGACGTCCTCCTGCTCGACCTAAACCTAAACGGCGAAGACGGCTTCGAACTCCTCAAATCCCTCGCCACACGCTCCTTCCACACCATCGTAGTCTCCGCCTATTCGCAGCGAGCCATCGAAGCCTTCGAACTTGGAGTCATCGACTTCGTTGCCAAACCCTTCGACCAAGAACGCCTCGCCAAATCCTTCAACCGTATCCTCGGATCAGATACAACGCGTAGCCACTTCGCCAAATTCCTCGCCGTGCGCTCCCATACCCGCATCGAGCTAATCCCCCTCGATGAAATAGAGTACATCCAAGCCGACGGACCCTGCTCCCTCATCGTCAAAACCGACGGCTCCCAACGCCCCCACGACAAAATGCTCAAGGACCTATCGCAGCTCCTCCCCCCCAGTTTCGAGCGCGTCCACAAGTCCTTCATCGCAAACATGAAAGCCATCAGCGGACTCCAAAACGGCGCGAACCACAAAAATAACCTCTCCTTCCACAGCGGCAAACAAATCCCCGTCAGCCGCTCCAAAGCCAAAGAGCTCAAAACGAAGATTCAGTAGGCGTGTCCCGCGTCACGATACGAATTACATAATAAGTCGCTTCCGTTTCTCCCGCGTTGCGCAAACCGTGCAGCTCGCCCGAAGCGAAAAAGAACACTGAACCCGGCCCCGCCGTCTCGCTCTTCCCTTCCACAGTCGCTTCTAACAATCCCTCCTTCACCACGATAATCTCCTCATCCGGGTGCCGATGCGCCGCATGCGAAACCAATCCCGCATGCAAGCTCGTCACATGACACCGCAGCCGCTCAGCCGTCACCGTCATGGAATCGAACAACTCCCTCCGTGCCCCCTTCTTCGTCGTCTCCACCGCCAGTTTCTCCCAATCGTACACCGCCGAAGCCAACGCACTCTTCGCTGCCGGCTCATCTGGAGCAAACTGCGTTTCTTTCGTCGCGTAACTAAAGACCAAATACGTGGCCGGCTCTTCGCCCACATTTCTCACACTGTGAAAATCATTTGCCGCATAGAAGAACAAGGAACCTGGCCCCGCCCGTGTCGCCTCCCCATTTATGATCACGTCCAGCAATCCCTCTTTCAGAATGATGAACTCCTCCTGCGCATGCTGATGCTGCGGATGAGAATCAAGCCCAGGATCTAAAGTCGTCGCATGACACTCGAAACGCTTCAAAGTCGCCGTCGGCGAATCAACAAAATCACGCCGCTCCCCAACCTCCGTCCCAACGGGAACAAGCGCTTCCCAGTCAAATACCGTCGAACCAAGCAGCTTCACTTCATTCTGAGCTGACACGATCACATTCAATGCCAATACAATCGCAACCACTACAACAGTTTTCCGAGCAAGGAGTAAAAGCATAGTCAAAGCCTTCCCACAAAACCTCAAAAAAGCAACCTCCACCAAATCCCTCCAATTGTGTCGCAGCAAGCCCCTGCCTCCCACGTGCTACTCCGCGCATAGGATAGAATCAATGGATTAAGGAAAAAGAATCGTGAACTAATCCCTAAACCTCCTTAATCACGAACCATGTCCCTAAAGATCTACGTCGATTTCTCACTGCCATCAGAAGCCCTCGCTCGCCTAAAAGAAGGCGCCTCCGGGCACGAACTCGTTTTCCCCAGCAAGCCCGCCGCTTCCGTACTCGCCAAAACAGAGCCTGATCCTAGCTTCTACCAAGCCGACATCGCTTTCGGCCAGCCGGACATCGACGCCATCGAAAAAGCTGCATCCCTAAAGTGGATACACATCAACACCTCCGGCATCACGCGCTACGATACCCCGGAGTTCCGAGCCCGCATGGCAGAACGTCAAATCCCCGTTTCAAATAGCGCCAGCGTCTACAATTCCGCCTGCGCCGATCACGCTCTCAGCTTCATGATGGCTCAATCGCGACAGCTTCCACAAGCCCTCGGATTCAGAGCCTCCAACGTCTCGGACGACTGGTTTCGCCTCCGCCGCGGAAGCGTTTCTCTCAAGGGACAAAAAGCCCTCCTCATCGGCTACGGAGCCATCGGAAAACGCCTCGCCGAGCTTCTCGCCCCCCACCACATGCAGCTTTCCGCCTACCGCCGCCAAGCTCGAGGCGACGAAACTATTCCCGTTATCACCGAAGACGAACTCGGAGCTTCCCTAGCCACCGCCGATCACGTCATCAACATCCTTCCCGACAGCCCGAGCACCCGAAATTTCTTCGACGCCAACCGATTCGCCCAATGCAAAACGGGAAGCGTCTACTACAACATCGGCCGCGGCACCACTACCGATCAAGACGCGCTCCACGCCGCCCTCACCAGCGGCCAGCTCAAGGAAGCATGGCTCGACGTTACCGAGCCCGAACCCCTCCCCGACGGTCATCCGCTCCTCTCGCTACCCAACTGCTACATCACGCCCCACATCGCTGGCGGACACTTCGGAGAAGTCATGCACTGCGTAGAAAACTTCCTCGAAAACCTCGATCGATTCACTAACGGCAAGTCGCTCGTCGACCACGTCATCTAAGAAAAAAAACGAAGGTCATTTCTCATCTTCACTGCTCTCACTTGCCTGCAAGAAAAGTATTCAAATAATAGATACTTTTTACTAAACCGCTTTTTTGCAGATCTAAGGGAGTTTCATTCTCGTTCGCTGCAGCAATTGCTTCCGCTCCTTCGCTGGATACCGCTCAATAGCATAGCGAACCGCCGTACGCGGAATCGCCGGACCATGTTCAAGCAAATATGTCCTTAAGCGCCGCATATCCGTCTTGCCCGCCTCCCGCAAAAGCCACCCAGTCGCCTTGTGAATAAGGTCCTCGGAACTCGAAAAATGCTCCTTCGCTATATCATAAGAAAAGTGGAGAAACTCTCCCTCGCGGGCGAACGGCACGAGCGTTACGAGACTCGCCCGACGCAGCCAAAGCGACTCCGCATGACACCATTTCCTGAGCGTCGGCTCTATCGATGGGTAATTCTCAAACAAGGGACTCAACGCCTGAGCGCAAAACGAGTCGACCAATGCCCAATTGTCGAAGCGACCATCCAACCACTCTCTCGCTTTCGGAATGAGTACCCTCGGACAAAACTCTTCCTCGAACGCCGCAAGGATCTGAATCCCCATTCCGCGAATCTCAATCTCAGGCTCTCCAACAAGCTCGTCGCAAAGCGAGATCGCCTCGGCAAGATTCCAGCCAAATTGGAGTTCATCAATCTGCGAGGCCGCATACCGACGTAAAGTCGCCGTATCAATCCCCAACAGCGGAGTCGATTCCTTGAAATAACGCTGCATGGAAAGGCTCCGCTCCCCATCACCCATCGAACGCAAGTCGCTCGCGATCATCGCCGCGCGCTCCTCTATTTCCGCCTGCGAACAGCAGCGGATAAGCTCGTTCATAGTAGTCATCGCATATTCCTCGCGACGAGCCAACACCCGCCCTTTGGAAAACGTAAAGAAATTCAACCTGCAAAAACGCTGACACCAATTATGCGCAACTTGAACGATTTCTCAATTAACAAGGCAATTGCCTGGACGAAATCAGATCAATGAATCCCTTCGATCAGACCTTATCATAGCCCCATCCGTACCCAACAAACGAGCCTAGCAAGCACGTCAGCGCCCATTCACTCTCGGCTCGTCCCACCTACAGCTAGAAAATGAACTCCACCCATGCTCAACAACTCATCCGCTCCCACCGCAATCACGTGGCGATTCGGTTCATCGCTCTCATCTAGTCCCACGACCGCGCGAACCTCCGCGGCCACGCTCGGCGACAATCGCGTATTCTCCAAGTATCCACAATTCACCGACACCGTTGGCGTGCCACTCGTCACCATGAGCCCTGGCTGATTCCTTCGAGCCCAATCCTCAACGCATCCAACCAACAAGACATAGGACAATGTATTTCTCTCCGACCAATAAGCGATCTCCTCTTCGTAAGGTTCCCGCCCAATCACAAACTCATAGGCCCGACCGATGACTTCAGCGTACGCCTCGCCATCTTCTATAAGTAGAGCAAGATTTTGCCTCATCAGCTCCGTATAGCCAATCGATCCATCCGCTTTGTTAACGTTTTTCTTCGAATCCAAACCAAATGCGTCGCGATACGCCCGACCATAAATCTCCGCGCGGATCGCATCATTTTCAGCTAGCTCACCACGAATTTCCGCCATTGCTGCCGCCAGCGAGACCTCTGCTTTCCCCAGCCAGACAGTCAGCTCTTCAGCCCTAGGAGCCTGCCCTGTCTCAAGTATGAAAGCCGCCACGACCCGCTCCTTCTGCAGGCTCGATTTCGCATGCAAGCCAGCTGCGAAACAAACGAGAGAAAGGAATAAAACAACGGGGCGGAATGACAGGTACGAGATCATGTGGATGAATAAAAATGAGACAGGCCAATCGGTCAACCTCCTCTCTTACGCTTGCTCCGCGCTTACTTCTGAATACTAACTACTGACCTAAACTATGAAGCACCGCCCCTACACTATTTTCACTCGCCTACTCTCGATTTTCATCTGCGTCGCAGCGCCACTCGCCGCGTTCGCCCAGCCATCCGGAGGACCCTACGGCCCCATTCAGCAAACCTACGAACTGCCAAATGCCAAAACCCTCTACTTCGTCGCGCCTGACGGCAAAACCTCCGCAACAGGGCTCTCTCTCGAACAGCCAACGACCCTCGCATCGGCCATCGCGAAAGTCGTCACCGGCGACGCCATCATCCTGCGCGGCGGCACCTACCGTACCGGCGGCCTTCGCCTCAACCAAGGTGTCACCATCCAGCCCTACGCCAACGAAACGCCTATCGTCAAAGGCACCGAAATAGCCACCGACTGGGAAGCCCTTTCAGAAAACCGCTGGCAAACCTCTTGGACCCGTCTCTTCCCCGCCCAGCCAGCCGACTGGTGGCGACAAAGAAACGTATCCAGAACTCCACTCCATTTCTTCAACAACGATATGCTCTTCATCGACGGTAAGCTGCTCTCCTCTTCCGGCAGCGTCGACGAAGTCACCGAAGACAGCTACCACATCGACTACCAGGAGGGTATCGTCACCATTGGAACCGACCCCGCCGACCGTATCGTAGAAATCACTACACAAAACAGCGCCATCGTCAGAACGATCCGCGATGTACACGGAAAATCCAACGACCGCATCGGACCGACCATACGCGGCATCACCTTCACCCAATACGCCCGCCTCGCCCTAGAAATAGAAGGCATCGAGCCCGGCGCCTACATGGACCCCTCAAACTTCGGCAAGGAAGTCGTCGGAGCCACCCTCGAGCACCTCACCATCTCACACTGCTCCCGCGTCGCCGGCTACTTCCGCGGAGACAATCTCACCATCCGCCATTGCCTCGTAGCAGACTGCGGCACCGAAGGCATCTACATCATAAACTCCGCCGACGTCCTCCTCGAACGAAACATCGTCACCCGCACCAACAGCTCGGAAAAGCTCTGGGGCTACTACGCCTCAGCCGTCAAAATCTTCAACCAGTCCTACCGCACCGTCTGCCGCGAAAACCTCATCATCGACAACCCCCACGCCTCCGGCATCTGGTACGACGTCGGAAACGTAGACGGAGTCGTCGTCAACAACTGGTTCCAAAACACCCGAGACGGCTTCTTCTTCGAAATCTCGAAAGGCGCCACCTGTGCCGGAAACGTCTTCGTCGACTGCACCCCAGGCACCCGTGTCCTCAATAGCTCCGGAGTCAAGCTGTATCAAAACACCTACTACAATAGCCGAGCCGACTTCATCCGCACCCCCCGCAGCCACAACGCCAACGACCACTTCGGCTGGCACGCCAGCGCCGGACCCGACGTCCAAGAACGCCACAGCCACGCCTTTATCAACAACCTTCTCGCCGCCGACGAAACCTTCGAAGGCAGCCTCGTCGCCTTTTACCAAAGCCCCGAACTCGCCGACCAACTCACCGAGCCCCAAGTCGACGCCATGGACGGAAACGTCTACACCCGCCACCCAACCGAAACCGAACAAGCTCTCATTGTCCTCACCCCAAATCCCTCCCAAGACACCCCCCTCGAACTCGCCTCCCCCAAAGACCTCAACGCTCTGTATCCAGAATTCGAACGCGCCTCGCGATTCCTCGCCAACTATTGGGGACCTCTCTTCCATGGCGTTCAACTCGGTAACTTCGAGCTCCTTAAAACCTTCCCCGAAAGCGACGCTGGCATAAAGCTCCCCAGCTCCATCAAAAAACTGCTCGGCCCCGCAGGAAAAAAAGGCCCCTTCCCCGGCGCCTATCCGCCACAGTAAAATCGCCTCGTAAGCAAAACCGTTTAATGAGGCTTGAGAAAGCGCCCAAGCCCTACCTTTTCGACAAGCATAAGGGTAAGTTCCGAGCGTCGCCCCGGACCTAGCCTCGCAAGCGACCGGGTATTGAATTATCACCTGATCAATCCCTGCTGGCGAAGCCACCCTGCTCGCGCAGCGATCCCTGTCAGAATAAAATCCCGCCCCACCTCCAGACCCAATCACTCATCCTCAAAAACATCTGAGTAATCTGTGGCCAAAAAAAGCATAGTCCCATACCCCCGATCTCAACTCACCTCTAAAGCCCGCATCACCGCTTGAAACGGCGCCTCCTCTAACACCCCAAACATCCCCGCCTTACCCTTCTTATCCCGACCCGTCTGCGGCGTGGCAATCCCGCACAGATACCGTGCCGCCTCCCGAGCCGACTTGCTTCCCACCGGACGTTCCTCCAAAAAACGCTCCACCTCCGCAGCCTCGCTCTCGCTCAGCCCGCGCTCCGAACCCACCACCTTCGTCACCGTCCCGCTCTGACAGTATCCACAATGTCCACACGGTTTCCCGAGTTCCTCCCCAAAATACTTTAGTAAGTGACGCGTCTTGCAGTCGTCCACATTGAGAAACTCCACCACCTGCCGCGTCCGCTGCAAATTCCCCGCTTCGTTCCGCGCCACCTTCGCCATCAAAGCAGCCGTCACCTCCGCCGCATTCCCACGCTGCAATAACCGCATACCCTGACGCAGCCCCGTCACGCCGACCTCCAGCTTACCCGTTTCCTCCAAATGGTTAAACGCCTTCACGATTCGCGACCGCTCGCAACCTAGAGCCTGCACCACTGTATCCAAATTCAAGTAGCTCCACATCGTCTTCGCCGTCGCCTGAGCCAGCAAGCTTCTCAAAAACTCCCCCGGCTCTCCCTTGAACGCGGCCAACACCCACTCCTTCTTCTCCACATAGCGAAACTTGTATTCACTATAAAAAGGCGCCGTAAACTTGATCACTCCCTCCAACTCCAAATAGGTCAGCAAGGTACTCAAGACCAGCGGGCGAATATCCGTCTGCCGCGACAAGTGATACATCGAAATATCAAACTCATCCTCCTGCTTCAAAACATACTCCACCAACGCTCCCACCGCTTCCTCCGTCGGCGTATCCCCAAAAATAAAATTCTCCAGAACCATCAAGTCCTCATCGCCACCAAGCACCTCGCAATAAGACGCCTTCCCATCTCGTCCGGCGCGCCCAATCTCCTGAGAATAGTTCTCCAAGGTCTTCGGCAAGTTATAGTGAAACACTCGCCGTATATCCGATTTGTCGATACCCATCCCAAACGCAATCGTCGCCACCACGATCCCATCCGCCGACGCCATAAACCAATCCTGTATATTCGCCCGCACGTCGCTCTTCATCCCCGCATGGTAAGCCTTTGCTGGATACCCCCACCTCGCTAACCCAGCTGCCACCTCCTCCGCCGTCTTCTGCAGCGTCACATACACGATCGTCGGCCCCGCCGGAATATCTTCCAAACGCGAGCGCAAAATCTCCATGCGCTCGCTCGCCGCCGTCGGCGAAAACGCCAAAAACAAATTCGGCCGGTGAAACCCGGTGTTCACGTACCCCGCCGGAGCGATCTCGAACTCCCGCAAAATATCCTCCACCACCGTTGGTGTCGCCGTCGCCGTCAGAGCCAACACCCGCTCCACCTTCAAGGCCTTCGCCGCAATCGCCAACTTCAAGTACTCCGGCCGAAAATTATGCCCCCATTCCGAAATACAGTGCGCCTCGTCGATCACCATCAGCGAAATCGCATGCCCCTCGATCGCCGCAAAAAAGCGCTCGTTCGAAATCCGCTCCGGCGCCACGTACAAAAGCTTCAATGCCCCGGCCCGCACATCGCTGTAAACCGTTCGCGACTCCTCCGCCGACAAAGTCGAATCCAGCCGCGCCACTCTCACCCCGCGCTCCTGCAAAAAATCAACCTGATCCTTCATCAACGCGATCAAAGGCGAAACCACGATCGTCAACCCGTCCAGCATCAAGGCGGGCAACTGGTAACAAAGACTCTTCCCGCTTCCCGTCGGAAAAACCGCCAAAGCGGAATTCCCCTGCAAAACCTGCTCGACGATCCGCTCCTGCCCGGGGCGAAAGGCATCGAAGCCAAATACAGTCTTAAGCGTTTCGTGAGGGTCGGTCGGTAGCACGGCCGCCAAGCTCGCAACCCTTCACCCCACAAGCAAGCCTAGCCACGGGATAAAAGCAGCCGACCGAGCGAAGCCATCAGCTCCTCGAAAACCGCATCCGCGTCCACCACCCGTTCCGCCACCCAATGCGGTCCCGCCTCGTCCGCCAAAAAGTCAGTCTCCCCCTCGTTCGACACCTTCACTTGCCCCCGCCGCCCCGCATACAGCTCCGGCGCCACCATCGACACCGTCGTGTGCACGTCATGCATCACCGGCGCGATTCCCCACTTCCGCTCGTCGATCAAGCGCGGAGCCGACAACAAATCGCCCAACACCTTCAGCCGCTCCACGTCGCCGCCAAACACCTCCGCCAATCGCCCTTCCCGCTCCTTCGTGAACGTCAGCTGGTGCGTACAATCCATCGGGAAAAGAGCCACCCGTATCCCACTTTCCAATACGACCCTAGCATCCCCCGGAGCCTGCTGAAAATTAAACTCCGCCCGCTCCGTTATATTCCCCTTCCGCAAAATCGACTCCGTTCCCAAACGTTCCAGCCGCTCGTTCACCCGATACCCGCTCAGCTCCCGCACACACCCGCCCATGATCCGAATCTCCTTCAATCGCCCCATCACCTCCGGAGCCCGCCGAATCGCCTCCGCCACATTCGTCTGCGGCCCCGTAGCCACCAGCACCACAGAACCCGCCGGCTCCCGTCCAATCGCATCGATCAAAAAGTCCACCGCTCTCATCTCCGCCGGAGCCACCTCCGACAATTCCATCACAGCATCCCCCAAGCCCGTTCTCCCATGCGCCTCGTCCCCCTCCGGCTGCTCCTCCACCTCACTCGGAGCCACCGCCCCCGCATATCTCGGCACAACCCCATCCACCCCCAAAAACCGCAGCATCGCCCCCGCATTCTGCAAATTCTGACGTAGCGAAGCATTGCCGAAAGTCACCGTAGCCCCCAGAACCTTGTATTCGGACGGCCGCGACACCAAAACACTCGCCAACTGCATAACATCCCCACCCCAATCACTATCGACAATCACCTTCTGCATCCCACCAAACCTCAACCCATCCCCACCCCATCCGCAAGCCCAAGCCACCCAAAACAACACAACCCCGTAGCGCGGAGCTTTCCTGTCCGCCGTAGCCTTGGCGAAGGTGGAAGCCCGCGTCCCCACAACCCAAACAACACAACCCTGTAGGCTTGGACCCCTTGACGGTCGTAGCCTTGGCGAAGTCTGTTGGTCCAAACCGCGGAACCCAATCCAACCCCAAAGCCCATCGCTCATCGCTCATCGCTCATCAGAGCGACCTCCTAAAAAAGGCGATCACGCCTCCACTAACTCCCTCTTAAAAATCTGCGGCCATCCGCGGTAAAAAAACACAACCCAAATCACTACTCACCACTCCCACTCCCTCCCATGTCCGACCAACTAAAAGGCGCCCTCTACGGCCTACTCATAGGCGACGCCCTCGGCGTGCCCTACGAGTTCAAGCCCCCCGCCGAAATCCCGCCATCCCCAGAAATCGAATACACCCCGCCTCCTCACTTCCCTCGCTCCCATCCATCCGTTCAACCCGGCACCTGGTCCGACGACGGCTCCCAAGCCCTCTGCCTCCTCGAATCCCTCCTCGCCCGCGGCGAACTCAACCTCATCGACTTCTCCCAACGCCTGCAAAACTGGTACTTCGAAGGCCACCTCGCCGTCGACAAAAACGTATTCGACGTCGGCATCCAAACCCGCGAAGCCATCATCAAGCTCTCCAAAAATTTCTTCCCCGGCGAATCCGGCCGCGCCGACGAACACGCCAACGGAAACGGCTCCCTCATGCGCTGCCTCCCCCTAGCCCTCTGGCACCGCGGCACCGACGCAGTCCTCGTCGAAGACGCCCACCAGCAGTCCATCATCACTCACGCCCACCCACGCGCCCAAGCCTGCTGCGCCCTCTACTGCCTCTGGGCACGCCGTATCCTACAGTCCGATACAGACCCCTGGCAATCCGCCACCGCCACCCTCCGCCTGCTCTACCAAAACCGCCCCGACTTCACCTACGAGCTCGAGGACCACATCCGCCCCGAATCCCCACCCATCTGCGAAGGCACCGGCTACGTCGTCGACTGCCTCCACTCCGCCCGCATCGCCTGCCGCCAGGACTCCTTCGAAGCCGTCGTCAAACGCGCCATCGCCTTCGGAAACGACACCGACACCACCGCCTGCGTCGCCGGAGGCATCGCCGGCCTCCGCTTCGGCTTCAGCCAAATCCCAGCCCGCTTCATCCAAAACCTCCGCGGCCAATCCCTCTTTGCCCCCCTCCTCACCCAACTCCTCACCCCGTAGCCCGGTGCTTTCCCAGTCCACCGAAGCCTTGGCGAAGGCGGAAGCCCGCGTCCCCTCAACCCAATCACCCCTTCATACTTCAACCTTCATACTTCATCCTTCACAACCCTTCATCAAAAACCTTCCCTTTTCCGCAAAGCCCCGCACACTCGAGCAACCAAGAATCTGAACAACGTTTGCCCACCCCAACCCACGCAAACATCCAACCCCAAAAGTTCACATGCCCTCACTACCAAAAGCGCTTCTCCTAGCGCTTCCCCTCTCCGTGTCCACCGCCGCCCTAGCCACCGACTACGACTACCCCTTCCAAGACCCCGACCTCCCCAACGAAGAACGTATCGACGATCTCATTACATGCATGACTCTCGAAGAAAAAGTCGACCTCATGGGCTTCGTCCCCGGCATCCCCCGCCTCGACGTCAAATACACCCGCATCTCCGAAGGCTACCACGGCGTCGCCCAAGGCGGCCCCTCAAACTGGGGCAAGCGAAACCCCACGCCCACCACCCAATTCCCCCAAGCCTACGGACTCGCCGCCACCTGGGACCCTGCCCTCATCTCCCGCGTCTCCGCCAACCAGGCCACCGAAGTCCGCTACCTCTACCAATCGCCCAAATACCAGCGCTCCGGTCTCGTCGTCATGGCGCCCAATGCCGACCTCGCCCGCGACCCCCGCTGGGGCCGCACCGAGGAAGTCTACGGCGAAGACCCATTCCTCACCGGCACCCTCGCCGCCGCCTTCGCCAGCGGCCTCGCCGGCGACCACCCGCGCTACCTCAAGGCCACCAGCCTCCTCAAGCACTTCCTCGCCAACAGCAACGAGGACGACCGCTTCTTCTCATCCTCCGACTTCGACGAACGCCTCTGGCGAGAGTACTACGCCAAGCCCTTCGAAATGGCCATTCGCGATGGCGGAGCCCGCTCCATGATGGCCGCATACAACGCCATCAACGGAACCCCCGCCCACGTCCACCCCATGCTCCGCGACATCGTCATGGGCGAATGGGGGCTGGACGGCACCATATGCACCGACGGCGGCGGACTAGCCCACCTCGTCAACCAACATAAAACCTACCCCGATCTTCCGACCGCCACCGCCGCCTGCATCAAAGCAGGCATCAACCTCTTCCTCGACAACCACACCCAAGCCGCTCTCGATGCCGTCGAACAAAGCCTCGTCACCGAAGCGGAGATCGACGACGTCATCCGCGGACGCATCCGCCTCTTCCTCGACCTCGGCCTACTCGATCCGCCCGAACTCGTCCCGTATTCAAACATCGGACACGAGCCCGGCCTCGAACCTTGGGAACTCCCCGAAACCCACGCCTTCGTCCGCGAAGTCACCCGCAAGTCCATCGTCCTCCTCAAAAACGAGAACAACATCCTCCCCCTCGATCCTTCCAAAATCAACTCCGTCGCCATCGTCGGCCCCCTCGCCAACACCACCCTGCTCGACTGGTACTCAGGCACCCCTCCCTACGCCATCCCGCCCCGCGACGGCATCGAAGGCTACGCCAATTCCGGCCCCTTCCCTTCCCCCGCCAAGTTCGGCTCCAACTGGGTCGCCGACATGAGCGACACCGCTCTCGAAGTCGCTGCCTCCCGCGACGTCGCCATTGTTGTCGTCGGTAACCACCCGGAAAGCAACGCCGGCTGGGGCGTCGTCACCTCTCCCTCCGAAGGCAAAGAAGCCGTCGACCGCCAGGAAATCATCCTCCAGCCCGACCAAGAGGAATTCATCCAAAAAGTCTACGCCGCCAACCCCAACACCATCGTCGTCCTCGTATCCAACTTTCCCTACGCGATGCCCTGGGCCGCCGAGAACGCTCCCGCCATCGTACACATTACCCACGCCTCCCAAGAGCAAGGCAACGCCCTCGCGGACGTCCTCTTCGGCGACTATAACCCCGGCGGCAAAACCGTGCAGACATGGCCCAAGTCCCTCGACCAGCTCCCGCCCATGATGGACTACGATATCCGCCGCGGCCGCACCTACATGTACTCCCAGCACGAGCCCCAATACCCCTTCGGCTACGGCCTCAGCTACACCACCTTCGAGCTCTCCAAGCTCAAGGCTCCCAAAAAACTCAAGGCCGACGCCACCGCCACCATCAAGGTCCGCGTCGCCAACACCGGCGAACGCGACGGCGACGAAGTCGTCCAGCTCTACGTCCGGTATCCAAATTCCAAGGTCGAGCGCCCCTCCAAACAACTCAAAGGCTTCCAGCGCGTCACCGTCCCCGCCGGCAAATCCGTCACCGGCGAGATCCCCCTCAAAGCCGCCGACCTCGCCTACTGGAACGTCGACACCCAATCCTGGACCGTCGAGCCCGGCCCCGTCGAGCTCCTCCTCGGCACCTCCTCCGCCGACTCCGACCTCACTCTACAAGCCACAGTCACCATCGTCGACTAGCCCCTCTCACAGGTAGCGGCAGCTGTCCCAGCTGCCAGCAAACACCTGTTTGCACATTCCCAGCCGCCAGCCGAAACCAAAGCCGTTCTTCCTTGCCCCGAAGGCTTGGCTGACTATTCCCATGCCGACTTAGGAGACCTTCCTTAGAACCGCTGTCCACCATGAAAACATCGATCTACGACATCAAAAAACTCGAGAAGCACCTGCGCCACAACGGCTTCGGGGCTCGCGAGCTGCGTCGTACATACCGCATGCTTTTCCGCGAATTCACGCCGCTAGAGAATCTCGGCTGGGACGACGCTTTCACCGCCAACTTCAAAGAGCAGTTCGAAACCTCCTACCTTACCCTCGTCTCCCGCATCGACTCGAAGATCGACGGAGCCACCAAACTCCTCTTCGAAACCCCCGACGGCAAAAAAATCGAAACCGTCATCCTCCGCATCGCCACCGGACGCACCAGCATCTGCGTCTCCTCCCAGGTCGGCTGCACCGAAAAATGCCGCTTCTGCGCCACAGGCGAACTCGGCTTTTTCCGAAATCTGAAAAGCGAGGAAATCCTCGACCAAGTCGTACAAGCCGGCCGCATCCTCGCCTCCGAAGATCGCAGCCTGCGAAACATCGTCTTCATGGGCATGGGCGAACCCCTGCGAAACTACGACAACCTCGTCGCCGCCATGGACCAGCTCCTCAGCGAACACGTTTTCAAGTTCGTCCCCAAGCGCATCACTGTATCCTCTTTAGGGATACCGGAGCTCATCGTTAAATTCGCCCAACGCTTCCCGCAAGTCAGCCTCGCCCTCAGCCTCAACGGCTCGAACGACGCGGCGCGAAGCGAAGTCATGCCGATCAACAACCGCTACCCCATGGCCGATCTGCGCTCCATGCTCGAGCAGCTAGAGACCATCCGCGAAGGCATCGTCATGATAGAGTACATCATGTTCAAGGATCTCAACGACAGCGTAGAGGACGCCGCCAAAGTCGCCGCCTTCCTGCGCGGACTTGCAGTCCACATCAATCTCATTCCCTACAATCCCGACTACTCGCTCAACAAGTCCTTCCTCCCCTCGTCAATCGAAACCATCGAGGCCTTCAAGAATCACCTTCAAAGCGAAGGCTACAAAGTCACCCGCCGCTTCTCCCTCGGCCAAGACATCGCCGCCGCCTGCGGCCAACTCGCCAATAAAAGCTAAGCCAACGGTTGAACCAGTATCCAGTTCATGGAGTCACGCCGGATTGGCGTGGCTCTATTTTACCCTTCTACGGATTTCTGAATACGATCGCCTTTTCGAACGAGCCCATCCTCGACCACGCGTACATAGATCCCTCTCAAGTGAAGCGCCTTGCCTACCGGACTGTTGATGAAAGCAAGAGCCTCCTTTCCAAAACGCTTGGCAAACTTTCCGCATCCATTGTGCGGCTGACGCGTCACCTCTAGCTTAGCCTCCCCGATTTTGAGCCGATCCCCTTCCTTTAGGTTCTCGTCACTCAAGTCGAAATCCACGCACAGCGCATCTCCGGCGAGAGCCCGTTCCTCATCAGTGCCTGCTATCACCTCAAGCACGCGATAGTTCATCATCGCGATCTGAACAATCGGATCAGGACTGCCATCCGGCAAAGTCATCCAGCACTTCTTCGCCCAGGAATCGCCATGAGCCCCTCCCTGTACACTCAACTGACACGAGTCCAAAACCTCGCGTTCATTCTCTGCAGGGCGAATCACGATCATCTTTAAAACACCGCGATCGCACGGTGCGGATTTGATGTAATCAAGTTTTTCGACGAACTCCTCCTCGGTAATGTGGCACATAGCACAAGTTTTCGCGTCACACCCCTGGATTTTCAAGCGCATTTCCATAGAGCCTACTCGCCAAGAAACAACGCGCCGACTTCTCCTACCCCGAAGAAGCCGACGCGTCTACCCAATGAAATTCTATTTTCAGTCGCTCAGCTCGAAACCTTAAAACTGTACCCGAGCGACGCCGTCTGCTTTATTCAGATCCACGATTCGATCCACACCATTGCAGCTCACGCGATACTTCCCGTAAAAAGCCGGCACCTGACGCGATCCCATTCGGTCAACCTGCCCTTCCCAAGTCGTCCACCACTTCTTGTATACAAGATCGTGATACGCCTTAGCAGCGGGAGTGGGCGTCCAGTCGAGCTTGTAGAGCGACGAAGCCGGTATCCAGTTCGCGCCTTCCCAGAAGCCCCACATCAAAATCCCCTCCACCTCCGGATGAGCGAAGCAAATCGTATAATAGTCGACGATCGCCTGAGCCTTGGCCTTCTCTTCCTTCGCAGTCAGCACGGGTGGATTGTCTGAAAGAAAACGGGAACGCTGCCCTGGAAAATTAAACTCCGTAACTCGAATCGGCATCCCGAACTTCGCCAACTCGTCCAGCGACGAATGCAACACCTTAGGGTCAAAACTCTCTCCGTGCAAATGCCCCTGTACCCCGATCCCATCGATCGAGGCTCCCAGCTTCAACTGCCGCTTAATGTCCTTCGTATACTGCTTAAGCTTCGCCCCAGTCAAAATGTCATAGTCATTGAAATACAATACCGCAGTCGGATCGGCCTCCTTCACCCAAGCCGCCATCTGCTTCGTGATCCCCTTCCCAAAACGCTTTTCGTAATAGTTCTCGTGGATCATCTCGTTATTCAAATCGTATTCCACGAACCGCCCTGCATAGCGCTTCCCTACGTCAAATGCCCGAGCCTCCAGATACGCCAGCAACTCCTCGTCGCCCATCTCCTTCTGCCAATTCATCACCCGATTGCCGATGCCCCAATAAATATTGTGCCCGCGAATCGGAATCTCGTTCGCCTCGCTCCAGTCAAGAATGGCATCCACCGTCGCGTAGTCGACCTCGCCCTTTTCCCGCTCCATCGCCAGCCATTTCAAAGCATTCTCAGTCACCGCGGAATTGAAGTTCTCCAAAAACGCCGCCTTGTACCGCTTTGTATCCTCCACGGACATACGCCCGTCAAAAGCCTGATTCGCCAAAGCCGCCCCAAACCAAAACTCATGTTCAAGCTGCTCCACCGTCACCTCAGCTAGCGCCGGTGCCTCCACGACCAAAGTCCCCATCCGATGCTGGGCAATCGCCACCTCATCGCTCACCGCACCCTTCGCAACTCCCACCTGCCCCAAACAACACGCAACCATAAAAACAGCCAAAGCTAAGCCCACAGAGCCGCTCCTCACCTCCCCCTCTTCGGGACGTGTTTGAAAAGCCGGCACAAAAGCATCTCTGTTCATGCCCCCGAAAAACAAAAACTACTCCTCAATCGTCAACAAACACCCAACTCCGCCATAAGCATATTGAAAATCGATAACTCATATTAGCACGCTTGATACGAAAACTAAGACAATTACCTCATCCTCGATGAGCGAAGCGACACTCGATAAGCAATGTGAAGGGACATCCCCACAAATCCACCCACGACCAAACGCATCGGTTCAAATCAATATCCTCAGTGGTTCATCCCCCTTTTCACCGCCCGTCCCCAAAAATCCGTGTAAATCTGTGCGATCTGTGGGCAAAGAAAGCATCATCCACAAACCAGGTCATCAGAGCGGCCTCCACAAAAAAGCGATGCCACCAAAATGGCAGCATCGCTTGTCTCAAAAATAACGTCCGCTTAACTTCTTACAAAACCTTCGAAACTTATCGTATCCACTTAATGGATCGACGAACAAACAGCAGACTCACCAATCCCAAAGCCGCCAACACCGCCGTGCTTCCACTATCCGGCACATCACTCGCCTCTATTGGATATTGACCGTTGAAATTCGCATCAATGAAATCACCATCAGCTGACTGCTTCATGAAATAACCAGCGACGTAACTGCCATCAAAAGAAACCGCACCGCTCTCTATCTGGGAGATAATACCGGGCAAGTTAGGCAAATCAGATCCACTACCAGTATCGACCTCACCAAACACTCCCGCCACATATCCAAACAAACTAAATCCAGGACCAGCAAGGTCGACATATTCAGTGACTCCAGAATTGTTGACGATCGGTACGTTCATCAGCTCAGGCAGACCAATTGGAGCACTACTATTGTAAATGTAATTCCCCGCTAGAAACAAAGTCCACTGAAAAACGCCCAAGGGCTGCGTGTCCTTTTTAGTGATCGTCAAAGCAATGCTCTCAACCGAATCGAAAACCGAATAATTACCGACTACGAATTGGGCAACCCCCGCTCCGACAAGATCATACCTCCATTCTGTCAATCCCGGAAACGGGTTCGTGATCGTCGGAGCAGAAGGAGTCGCGCCCGCTAGATCCGCATCCAGTTGCGACGTCCAGGGAGTCACCCCTGGCACCGCGGAGGGATCCAGATGGCTATAATCTTGCCAAGGCTCCACTATGAGCCGGCCGCTTCCATTAAAGGTAAAACCGCTGGATGACGGTGTTAAAGCCGATGCCAATGCCATCAAGGCCGAGCAACTAAGAAACTGTGGGGTTTTCATAAATTACTTAATAACTTGTCCGTAAGATAGATTCAAACCACGCAGATTAATCAACACTCATCTGATCCAAAGTTCATGACCTAGTTCACTCCTGCGTCATCTCGTCCAGACCAGTCGAAAGCAGCGAAACGACGCTAGAAGTCCGCCGCAACCTCTTCTGTCAATTCGGTTTTCATTTGATAAAAAAAGATCGCCCGCCGCCGATCATACGGCACGGCGGACGAGCTCAGGTTTAGTATTTCAAGAACCACCTCCAATCGTCGTGATTCAAAGTTCGAATACGACGAAAGATGGGTTGGGCGACAGGAGCCCGAGGCTTGCGAAGCAGTCGTAAGCCCGCTTCCTCTGGCAATCGATCCGCTTTGCGCGTGTTCACACCCTTATCCGTCCAAACCAGGTTTTCGAACGAATTCTGACCGCCCCGAGACCGCGGAATCACGTGGTCGATGTTGCCCTCGGTCCAGGAAACGCGGCGACCGGTGTACTGGCAAACGCCCCCGTCACGCTCGTAGATCGAACGCCGCGTCACGCCGGGTCGCCAAAGAGGCATTCCAGAGTAATTTGACACCACGATCACGGTAGGCACACGGATCTGCTGGCGAGGCGTCCGGATCGCTATATCGCAGGACCGCACCGGAAGCTCCTTCCACTGCTCCCAATTGACCGGAATGCAATCAGCAGGACCCGAGAGATCCGCCACTCCGTTCTCATCCAACGGGTAGCGAATATCCATCGCCAGAGCCGTACCACTCATCAAGTCGCAAAAAGCCTGCCGCACGGTACGCTGACCAATGTCCCGCCACGTTCGGTTCAAGGTCAACACAATAGCCTTATCTATAGTATTCATCTCAGTTCCTTCCTAAAGAAGAGAAATGAAAGCGCGTGTTCTTTTAATGGATACAATCCCGTAGCGCGGTGCTTTAGCCCGCGTCAGCAGTAGCCTAATCGACGGATTCGGAGCACCTAGCTACACACAATGAAAAACATTTGAAATCATGAAAAAGTAGAGCGGGTCGTCCCGACACGTTTACTTCACCTCTCAAAAAAAAGCCGCCTCCCCTTCTCGGAGAGGCGACCCTTAGATCAGCTTTGTGATCGACTCGGACAAACCACGCTCGCCGAGAACGACTTGCAGGTTCGTTGTCTTGGAGACTGTTTCCAGTACTTCCAATTCGCGCAGCTTCATGAGAACAGGATTGCTCTCCATCAGCTTCGCAGTGTTCAGCTGCGAACGCATCGCCGCTGTTTCTTCTCGACGCTTGATCCCGTTCGCTTCCGAAGCCTTCTGGGCTTCGATCACTTGGTTCAGCAGAGTCTTCATCTCACCAGGCAAGATGACATCGCGAACTCCGAGACTCACCACTTCGACACCTAAGCTCTTCGCGACTTTCGTCACGTATTGCTTCGCGTTCCGAGCAAGGTCTTCCTTGCCCGACAACAGTGTATCGAGGTTTCGAGTACCGACTTCAGTACGAAGCGCCAACTGGGTTTCGCGATACAGAGCCTGGCTCGAGTCCTGCGAAGACTCGACGTACTGTCGTTCGTCCACAACACGGTAAGCGAGTACGGCATTGAGCCGCAGGGTCACCTTATCCTGAGTCATAATATCTTGGCCGGATACGTCCAATACCTGCTCACGCTTTTCCACGATCTGGATCTTCACCTTCGCAACGTCCTTCCAGAAAACATGCTTACCCGAAGCAAGCGTTTCCTGATAAGCGCCATCGACGAAGAGTACACCAACCTTGCCTTCAGCAATTTCGGTCACTTCGAAAAACTGGCTAGCGGAGGGGTTCTTCAACACCGTTGGCAAATCCTTACGCACCAGACGAAGCTCGTTTGAGTCGAATCGTTCCACCTCGACCTTGCGCAACTGATTCCAAAGGCCATAGAGCCCCGGACCCAGCACCGCATCGAGACGACCGTCTACCCAAACGAAGGCACGTTCGCTATCCTTTAGGTCTACGAATACTGCCTTGTCCGCCAGAGAGTCGGCCTTGCTCAACTGGTCGAGCTCCGTCGAACGAATCCAAGGTGTACGCTGATTCACGACCTCTACACGCAATGCGTTTCGAAAGTCGAAGAACCAACGCTTGCCTTCTCCAACGAGCTTCACAAAGCGACCGTTCTTAAAGACGAGACCATACTCGTCGTACTTGATGGTTTTTCTTACTGGTAGCAACATAGGTCGCTCCTTTCTAGTTATGACGGCTTTCGCCATCGGGTTAACAAAATGGATGACACTCATTCGGGAAGCGCGATAAGCCCAGCCAGAGTGCCTCGATCAATCGCGACACAAGGCCGCCTTCCTACAAATATCAAAAGCCAGGGAGCCCCCTAGACAGCGACGAAAGCTAAATCCACAGCCATCCAGCGGAAAGCGCTTTAAGCAGCGAGTCAGACCACGCGCCTAATTGCTCGAACAAACCGTGCGCGACAAAACCGCGACGTGCCCATTCCAACAGTTCCACAACGCGGACCGTCTCGAAGCGGTATCCAACGCTTTCAGGCCTTCAGACTGCTGCCGTTCAGATCTGCCAAAAGACAGACTCGAATAGCAGGACCGAGATTTTACCATTCCCTAAGGGGCTCTTTCTTTGGAGGCAGCTAACGCGCCGCCAGGCGGGGAGTTGAACCCAAGGTCTACACCTTTTCCATTTGGGATGTGCCGGATTCGAACCGGCGACAACATGATTATCAGTCATGTACTCTTACCACTTGAGTTAACATCTGCATTGTGGTTTCCACGCCATCTAAAGCCCAATCACAGAACGCAAAATCGCAACGCCCGAAGACGGCGTCCTACGCTGCTGGAACTGGTCGTGAAAGTGTTTGGCAAAGTCCCTAGCTTCGGAACGACGCCTAAAAATCATGGTACCCTGAGCGGGCAACGATCCCGCGTCTCCACCTTGAAAGGGTGGCGTCCTAATCGATTAGACGATCAGGGCGCACTCTATATATTATTATCCATTAAAAGAACACGCACCTTCACCCCTCTCGTTATATCATCTCACAACGGATTGGACGGCCGGTGGATTTTGTCCGGTCGTTTTATTGCTTCACATCGGCGCAATATTAAAAGCCATATTATTCTGGGTACAAAAAAGCCCGTGTCTGTAGGATCGCGGGCAAACAGGTCGAAACTTCGGATGATCTATTCACCTTGTTTTTCAGTATGCCCGCTGGGCTCTTCGCTCGTTTCATTCGAGTCCTGATAGAACTCCTCGACTGGTTCTTCGCTCGGTCTCCCGAGCGGTAAATCCCAGCCGATATAAAGCTGTATTTCGTTAAACATCCGACTCTTACGCATTACGCATCCTTTTCTATGGGCACAAAAAAGCCCGTTCTCCTTGCTGAGAGACGGGCGGCATCACGACTAGTCTATAAAAAAACTATCGAATCAGGGCCTCCCGCTTCTTATGGTTAAAACATGGCGCAGCAACAAATCCACTCTCGCATATCGATTGCTCGATATGCTCCGAACAGAGTCTTTCCTGCATGTTCTGTAAATTAATATTCATCGTGGATGAGGACCAAAACTCACCAAACACGACTCGTCAATATAAAATATTGAATATTTATATATAAAACAAGAGACCACGTTTCATCTATTTCTAAGGCGCACAAACCACCGCCAGCGAACCTCCACTATCAAGTAACTCCTCCCCAGTCCTCGGGATTAGACCGAGGGCAACAATCTGTCGCATTGTCGCTCGAATTGTAAGGCGGCAATACATCAATCTTCATATTACCCTTCTTTACTTAAATTCAGCTGTCTGATCACACCCCTGCCCCCTATTTCGAAAATCGAAACGACGAGCGCAGAAAGACTTGGCGATGCTCCTCTGAGCCGACATCGGCATGAACCGCACGCTTGCCATGATGCTATAGCCTTCGTGTACATAGGCAACATTCCTTCGGAATCCGCTCCAGTTTCCATTAGATTACCAAACAAGTCTCATCTAGCCTACCTTCTAGCTGATACTCCAACTCGCCGACATCGGGAAACAGATTGATCCCCCTTTCAAAGCCTCCTACCCTAGCCAGATTCCACATCGCATCTCGTCGCGACCTAACGGAAAAAATCGAAAGCCCATGAAGAACCAATCCCTGCAAGACGATTCGATATTCCCTTCCGAAGAAATCCTTAAAGCAGCCTTGAAACGCGCCTATCCAGCTTTCACCCGTTTCATCCAAACTGTAGAGGCCGAGCCTCTCGACCTAACCCACCAGTGGCGCTACTACAAGGACGGCAAAGCATGGCTCTGCAAAGTAAGCCACAAAAAGAAGACCATCTGCTGGATCTCCGTATGGAAAGGATTCTTCAAAATAGCCTTCTACTTCGCAGACCGCCTGAGCAGCGGTATCCAAGAATTGAATATTTCCGATTCGATCAAAGCAGACTTTGCCAACGCGAACCTCATCGGCAAACTGCGTCCCCTCGAAGCCGACGTACGAAAGCTCTCGCAGCTGCCGGACCTTTATACCATCGCCACCTTCAAAAAGCAGGCCAAATGATCGCCTCCTCAGACATCTGGGCACACCTGCGATCAAACAACAACAACTCAATTCACATCACCGTCATTCATGCCCACCAAAAAACAAGGAGGCCTCGCTCACGCGAAGCCTCCCAATTGGAAACTGAACTGACTCGCCCTCGCCTAGAGGGAAGCCAGAGCTGGCGTTTGAAGGTCTTCAATTAAGAAGTCTACGGGGACCGTTACGATTTGCGGCACGGCTTCTCCATCACGCGTACCGGGTTGAAAATACCATTTCTTAACCGACTTAACTGCGGCCTGGCTAAAAAGCTGATTCGACGAAGTCACGACGCGAATGTCACTGACTTCTCCGACTTCGTCCACGCGTAGCATCAAGAGCGTTCGCCCTTGTACGCCTCGCTCGAGCATCTCGATCGGATACTTCGGAGCTACCGTCTCGAGGACATAGGCATCCGTCTGGTCCTCTAGGGCGAAGTCAATATTCGTCTCGTCAGGGGAAGCTGCGTAAATCGCTCCACAGGCCATAACCTGCGCCAGAGCTATTAGGGTAATTTTCTTAATATTCATGAGCTTGGGGTCCTTTCTAGGAAAAGTTTTGTCACATATCTGTAACATCGTAACATTCCCGTAACATCTCAAGCCCGAACGCCCAATTAGGGCAAAACGTAACATTTGTAAGAAAACCGCGAACAGCCGGCACCGTGAGTCGGCTAGATCTTTCCTAGAACAAAAAGGCCCTCGCTCCACAAGGGAGCGAGGGCCGAAAATCGTATCTGCTACTGAACTGAAATACGAAGACGAACGAAACTAGAACTTCAGATTCGCCTCAAGCGTGAGAACCTGCTTGTCCGCTCCACCGTAGGATACGGTTTCCGCTCCATCCGAGCTGTAATCCGCAAACTTGCCCACAAGCGTCACGTATTCGTTCAGCTTGTACGAGGCGACGAGGTCGATCTCGCTTCCAAGGTAGTCGCTCACGTTAGAGGTGGAGTAGTCATGATAAATCACCTTCACGGGCACATCGCCCGCCTTGAATCCAAAAGCCACATACATGTCCTCAAGCCCCTGCGGCAATCCGCCGCCAAGACCGAGCGATCCGCCAGCGAAAAGATCGGCGAAGCCATTGAACTTGTGAACCGTAGCGAGCGGCGTAGTGAAACCTGACGTCCCGTCACCGTCGAGAATCTCGATACCCGCCGTAAGCGTCATACCATTGAAAGCAGCCCCGAACTCTCCAGCCATATAAGAGTGGTCCAAATCGAAAGCACTGCCGCTGTTGTCAACCTGCTTCGCGTAGCTGAAACTGTAAGAATAGGAGACGTCTTCACCCTTGATCTTACCCGCTCCGCGCAAGCCTATCGTGTCGCTCGAAGTCAGCACCGGACGGTCGAAATCGAGAAGGTAGGCGAAACCGGTCAATGTGAAGTCGTCGCCAATCTTCGTGCTCGCATTCGCCAGGATACCGGCGAGATCCTGAGACGTCGCATTCACGCGGTGAACCGCGTCAAGATAACCGAAATTCAATTTCGTATTCTCGTTCGCTGCGTACGAGTAGGTGATCGCGTCAAAGGTCTGGATGTTCTGCCTCCAACCCACGTGCCCAATGAAGCGATGGTCATCGAGCGTATAGATCTGACGACCTACCTTGGCCCCTTCGTAACTAAACCAGATCTGGTTAAGCTCAGTCGTCGGCACGTCGAGCCCCGGACGATCATTGTCGTTGGCGAAACTGACATCCTCCATTTCCACAAACGCCTTAAACCCCTCGTACTCACCGGTCGAAAGCCCAAGACGAGTGCGGATGCTGTACCCATTGATTTCGCTGTTAGGCGTCTCGTTGAATTCGTAGCGAGCGCGAGCGTTAAGACTCGCCTTGCTGCCATCCTTGAGCCCATCGAGCACATCCGAAAAGGATCCGCCGTAAGCCGCTCCCGCCGCCATCGCGAAGGAGCCGATTGTTACAAGTTTTACCGCGCCCATGGCGAGCTTCGGAAGTGTAGTAGTTTTCATCTGGTTATTTTCTTATTGTGTAGTCGTTGATCAAATCGGGGTACAAAGATCCCGGCCTCTCACTATCCTATGAGAAATATTTATTAAGATTGCTACTATCTAGCAATAGATCTAATTCAACTAGTAGACGTCGCGCAGGTAGCGTTTAGATTTCTTCATACCTTCTACGTAGGCTGTCGCCTCTTCCTCGCTCTTTCCCCCATGAGTTGCGACCACCTGGAGCAGAGCTGTATCCACGTCCTTCGCCATCCGCGAAGCGTCTCCGCAAACATAAAAATGCCCTCCCGCTTCCAGCCACTCGTAGAGCTCGGCACCCTTCTCCCGCATGCGATCCTGCACGTAGACCTTCTCTTTCTGATCCCTGGAAAAAGCTGTATCCAGCTTGTTGAGCACTCCGCTCTTCTGATAAGCGCTCAATTCCTCTTCATAGAGAAAGTCAAACTCTGCTCGCTGGTCCCCGAAGAAGAGCCAATTCTTGCCGGGAGCGCTCGTGGCCGCCCGCTCCTCGAGAAAGGCTCGAAACGGCGCGATCCCCGTTCCAGGCCCTACCATAATGATCGGGATACTTGGATCTTCTGGCAGCTTGAAAGAATTCGTATGATGAAAATAAATACGTACCGGGGCATCTCCATCGTGATCCGCTAGGAAATTCGAGCAGACGCCTTTACGCTCGCGGCCATGCGCATCGTAGCGAACCACCCCTACCGTTACATGGACTTCATCCTCATGGGCTCGAGGACTCGACGAGATAGAATAAAGACGTGGAGCCAATTTCCCTAGCAATCCCACAAACGAATCGACATCCTTAAACTCGTACGGTTCTTCGACTAGTAAATCGATGAACTGACGTCCCCAGGCGTAAGCCTTAAACGCGTCCCTATCGTCCGCTAACTTAGACAGCATTTCGCTTCCGCTAAGTTCCGCATACGCCTTCAAGGCCTTCAGCGTCAAACTCGTCACGTCGTAGGTTTCGGTTAAGGCGGTACGCAAACTCACCTCGCCCAGCGTTTCGTCGCCGGTGAATCCAGCGACTTTCAGCAAATCCGCAACATACTCCGCGTCGTTCACCGGCACGACAGCGAGCGCGTCCCCTGGATCATAACTGAAGCCGGATCCTTCAATCGAAATTTCAACGTGACGCGTTTCCTTTGCGGAACCCTCTGTATTCAAATCATAGTTGTTAAGCAACTTGGCCGGAAATGGATTCTTCTTTCCGTATTCAGACTCCTGCGACACGTCACTGGATCCGCCTTCTTCAGATGCAGCCGACGCACCCGCCGCTCCCTCTACAGCCGACAGCCACTCATCAAACGCGTCTTCATAATCAACGTCGCAATCGACCCGTTCGACAATTGGTTTCGCCCCAAGCGCCTTCAAGCGTACATCTATATCGATACCACACTTACAGAAGTCAGGATAATTCGTGTCACCAAGAGCGAGCACCGAATAGCTCAAGCTCTCTAGCTTTGGAGCCTCATCGCTAAGAACCCAATTGTAGAAACTGGCAGCGTTGTCAGGCGGTTCGCCGTCCCCGTAGGTAGACGTGACGATCAACAGCAACGACTCCTCAGAAAGCTTCGTGACATCGTAGTCCGCCATATCGTAAACCGTCGGAGCAAATCCCTTTCCACCAAGCGTTTTCGAAATCTTTCGGGCCAAGCCTTCACTGTTTCCCGTTTGGGATCCCCAAAGAATGCTGACCGGTTTCGCGTCTACGACGACTGCTCCCTCGCCCCCCTCTTGAGAAGAAAACATACCGGCTAGAAAGCCGTTGAGCCAAGCTCGCTGCTCAACGCTAAAAGGCGCCGTATCTGGTATAAATGGTGAACTCACTTTAAATAGAAATCGTATTGATATTATAGTTACTAGCCCGCGACAGCAGTTTCAGCCGCATAAAGCGTCTTCAATGCTTCAGCAGAATGCCGTCCGTTGAACGCTACAAAGGACTCTCCCTCTCGACGATCCGACAAGTAGCGACCCAAGACGCCCGACAGCAAAGGCTTCACATCCGAAAACGGCACCGCCTTGAAGATCTCCTTGGCAATCGCCTGCTCGTTGTCGACGCCGCCACCGATCACAACATTGTAGCCGGGAACGCTCTCGCCACCGACTTTGACCTTCACAGCCTGCAGACCGATATCGCCGACATAATGCTGCGCGCACGAATGCGGACAACCGGTCAGGTGAATATTCAAAGGCAGGTCCATTTTGACCTCATCGCTCAAATACTCGCCAAGCTCGACCGCATTGGACTTTGTATCCGCTGACGCATACTTACAACCAAAGCTGCCCGTACACGCTACCAATCCACCGCGTATCGGATCCGCATCACAGCCAAATCCAATTTCCGCAATCTCCTCAATCACTGTATCGACATCTTCAGTACGCACATGCGGAATCAAAAGATTCTGCCAAACCGTCAATCGGATTTCACCCGTACCAAAACGACGCGCCACTCCAGCAATCGCCTTCATCTGATCGGGCAACATTTTACCGACCGGGATGCGAACCCCGATGTAGTTCAAACCCTCCTGAGCTTGAGAATGCACACCAAGGTGGCCATGACGACGAATCGGCTGACGGATTTCACAATCCTTCAAATCCATCTTCACAAATTCGAAATCGAGCTTCTTCTCCGTCTCCTCGACAAACTTCTGGTCGCCCCATTTATCGATCAAATACTTAAGACGCGACTTTCCACGGTTTGTGCGATCTCCATTCTCGACAAAAACGCGTATCATCGCGGCCGCTACAGGCAGACATTGCTCGGGCTTGATGAGAATGCCGCAATCCTTGGCGAACTGCTTATGACCTGTGATTCCCGCAAGCTGCACGCGAAAGTAAACGCCTGGCTCCACTGCCTGACCTTCGCCCACCCGAACCGCGTAGAAAGCTATATCGTTCGTATCCGCGCAAACGCTGATCGAGCCCCCTCCGTCAAAGGAAATGTTGAACTTACGCGGCAGTCCGTAAAACTCGCGTGTATTCAAAATTAGATGATGCATCGCCTTCGCAAGCGGCTGCACATCGAAAATCTCCACCGGATCAATTCCCGCCGTTGGAGAGCCGGTAATGTTGCGCAAGTTGTCAGCGCCCGATCCCCGCGAAGTCAGACCAAGATCCACCAACTTCTCGAGAATGTTGATCGCGTTTCGTGGCTGAATTTCGCGCAGCTGGAAATTGGCTCGAGTCGTAATGTGCGAGTATCCACCGGCCCAGTCCTCAGCCATCTCAGCCAGTCCTTCCAACTGATGCGCCTGCATCACCCCGCCCGCAATACGGCAGCGAAGCATCAGACTCTCTTGAGCCGGCGAAACGTTGAAGAGACCGAAGAACTTGAAGCGAAACATGTCCGCGCCCTCAGGAAGCTTATCCTCCTCAGCGGCTTTCCGAATATCCTCGTAACAATCCAGACCATTCTTTTCGAACTTGATTTTCTCCTCCTTGCAAAGGTCCTCAAAAGGAGTCCCGTACACGGCCTTCACATCTGCCTCGTCAGAGCTCGCATCACCCGTATAGCGCCCATCCGCCAACTTGCCAAGAAAGGGAGTGAATCCTCGCTGGCCAGCACCCGCGAAAAAACCCGCAAGGTACTCTTTTTGCTCCAAACTGAATGTCTGATTGTTGTTCATCTTGAGAAGGCGAAACTCAAAAGCTCAAAGGGGGTTTTTCACTTTTACAGCTCCGCTAGTTTATAACCCTGCGAACAGTTTAGCATCCACGATGCCAACCCTCCCGAAACTCACTTGCTTTCAGTTCTTTCTCCGAAGCCACCTTACGAGCAATGATTCAAACCGATATCTAAGGAACTTAAAATCAACGACTTACAATTCAGATGAATCTTTTGAGAAACGTTCACAAGCCAAAATACGCTTCTTTTTAAGCGAACTTTGCCCCCGAGAGGCCAACTCTCAGCGCTCATTTTTCCATTTATTCAATTATAACATTTTCTTTGAAATATGAAAATTATTCATTTTCAAAAAAGTCGCCAACGAATCGCGAATCTCGCCATCTCGCTCTCGATTTTGAGCAAAGCCTCAGAAGGCGATCTAGCTGCCATCGGGCTAAGTCCCACAGGGTCGCAATTCACCCCTGACCGACCGAGCGCGCGTCCTCCCCGCCCGCCAAGAGAAGCTCAAAGCGCTCTCACAATTTCCTGCCTTAAACAGAACTATCAAACCACGCTCAAGCGAACCGCGCAGTGCTTGTAGGAGGGCTGTCTGGAATGCGGATCCACGTCCTGCTTCGTCAGCCAGTTGGTCTCCGAATAGTGCATCGGCATGAAGACTTGACCCGGCCGAACCGTAGGCGTCACGAACGCGCTCGCTTTCACGGATCCGCGTCTCGAGGTGACGACCACCTTTTCCCCAGCGGCCACCCCTAACTCAGCAGCGTCCCGAGGATTCACCTCGACGTATACTTCCCTTGGATACAGCTTTCGTAAAACGTCAGACTTCGAGGTCCGCGTCTGCGTATGCCACTGGGCCGACGTTCCTCGTCCAGTCAAAAGAACAAATGGATACGCTGCGTCGACCTCCTCAGGCAACGGACTGGGCTTGTCGAAGAGGAACTGCGCCCTTCCATTCGGTCGATAAAAATTCCCGTCGCCAAACAAGCTTCGATGCGTCGCGCCATCAAGCGCTTCCGATCGATAAGGCCACTGAATGCCGCCCTTCTGATCAAGCAATTCGTAACCATCGATCCCGGAGATGTCGCAGGGTCTTCCTTCCGTGAGACGCGCTAGAATTTTGAATACATTTTCCGGAGTGTCCCATTCTCGAAACATCTCCCCGCAGCCCCAATAACTGGCCAACAAACGAAATATATTGAAATCCGAAAGGGCTTCCCCCGGAGCTTTTCTTACCTTCCGCGCGCGTCCGATTCTTCGCTCGGAATTAATGAAGGTGCCCTCTTTCTCTCCCCAACCCGCAGCGGGCAAGACAAGATCCGCCAACTGTGCCGTCTCGGTACTGTGGTACATGTCTTGCACCACTAAGAATTCCAGATTCTTGACAGCATCCCTGAAACGGCCTTGCCCAATCCAGGAGTGGGCGGAGTTCGTTGCGATGATCCAAAGGCCTTTGATCTTCCCAGACTCCACCCCAGCTACGATCTGATCATACGCCCAACAGTTTTCGTCAGGCACTTTGGATAAATCTATTTTGAGAACAGCTGCCACCTTCTCTCGGTGCTCATCCTTTAGAAAGTCATGCCCCCCAATCAGGCTGCTCGTATTCGAAAACAAACGAGAACCCATTGCGTTGCACTGTCCGGTGATGGAATTTGCCCCCGTGCCAGGGCGACCAATATTGCCAGTCATTAAGCAGATATTGATCAGCGACTGAGCAAGGCGGACGCCTTCATAACTCTGGTTCACTCCCATGGTCCACCAGATCGAAACACGCTTGCCCGCCGCGATACTCTCAACAAACCGCCCTACTTGTTTCATGGAAAGTCCACTGTCTCCACAGACGCGCTCCATAGTGTACTCTTGCACAAATCCTTCGAAATCCTCGAAGCCATCGGTATGGCGTTCGAGAAAGTCTCGCTTCACATGACCACGAACAATCAGCTCACGAGCGATTCCATAAAAAAGAGACAAGTCCGACTTTGGAGCGATGGCGTAATGCTGAGTAGCCGCGCTTGCCGTCTCAGTAACGCGAGGGTCCACTACGATGATCTCTGGATTATTACGATTTCGCATCACCCGCTGCCACATGATCGGATGAGCGATACATGGGTTTGCTCCGACAAAAACAAGAACATCCGAGTCTTCAAAATCTTGATACGAGTACGGAGGAGCATCGAAACCAAACGACTGCTTGTAAGCGGAAACCGCCGTCGCCATACACTGCCGCGTATTCCCGTCGCCATGACGGATTCCCATGCCAAACTTCCCGAGCGCACCGAGAAAGGCATGCTCCTCGTTTGTAACCTGCCCCGTACCCAGCCAAGCCAAACTATCGAACCCATGTTTCGCTTGGATCTCCTTGAACTTCTCAACAAAAGCCGACGCGGCCACATCCCACCCGACTGGATGCAATTCACCATCTTCTCCCCTTAGCAAGGGAGAGGTCGCCCGATCAGTAGCGTCCAAGACTCGCAGCGCTTCCCAGCCCTTCGGGCATGCCATCCCAATGTTCACCGGATACGAAGGATTGGCGCTTAGATTGACCCCTTCCCCGTCTTTCATGTGAACCTTCAAAGAGCAGCCCGTCGCGCAAAAGCCACACACACTGTCTACTGTATCCGTCGGCTTGAGACGCTCCGGGACCTTACCCAAACCGAACCCACCCGGATTCAAAACGAGATCCTTCGTCAGCGGACCATTCCATTCTCTTAGCAGACTGTTCGTCTGCGTGCGCTTAGGGATCAATCCACTCATCCGTTTACACCTCCTGGCATCTTGGGAGCATTTACTGCCTTAAAATAAAGCGCTCGCTCCATCAATTCGCCCGCAAGCGCGAAAGCGAGCACGAGCAAGCTGAAATACATTTCACCCGACAAAGATGCGCTCACTGCCATCAAGCAAGTCGCCACGCCCACCCCGAGTCGCATCCTCCAGATCCTGGACAAAACACCCGTCAGCAGACCATCGCTCGTTCGATTTTCGCCAAATGACCGCTTCTCCAGAACAAGCTTTATGCAAGTCGCCAAAACAAGGGCCACCGACAGCGTCCGGGAAACTTGCCCAGATCCAAGCATCCCTAGAGACAACGCTCCCAAGACGACCGAACCATAGAACTTCGATAGCGTACTGCTCAACTTCCAAAAACTGCGCTGTGTATCCACATAAATATACACCGACGTGAAGACGCCCACTATCCCCAGAGCCGCAGTTGCCACCACAGCTCCGCGCCCCACGGTCGACAACCAGCCTAGCTCGCCAAAATAGCCCAGCCACTCCAAGACGATAGCTGCGACAGCGACATTCGCAGCCCCCGAGCACGCTCCAAGCGCCAACGCTTCGCGACTCAGCCAGGAATGGCGAAAACCAAGAAAAATTCGCCACGCCTTCAAGGGTTGCCCCAAATGCAGCACGCTGCAAAGCAGTCCGAGGTGAAAGACAGCCCAAGCCAAAACAAGCGACAACACCCCGCCGCCAGTCAACACGCCAGCCCCACTTAAGGCTGAAGCGACAAAGCCCCCCACTCCGACTTGACTCAGAGCGAGCAAGCCAACAAGCGGCCAATGCGTATGCTGAGCTCGAAGGACATGGGCGTCACCAGCAGCCATTTCCTTAGGTAGTCCCTTTTCCGATACATAACGCGTCGTCGGCTTTGTATACGAAGGCTTCGGACTGTCGGGCAAAAAACTGGAGTCATCAGACGCGAGCGCCACCATCGCGTCCTTCTCAACCGTTACGATCTCGATCGCCTCATGCGGACAAGCCTGCACGCAAGCAGGCGCCTCGCCATCAGAAAGCCGCGAATGGCACATATCGCACTTGCGGACGATACCACGCTTGGGACTGAACTTCGGTACGTCGTACGGGCACTTGAGCACGCAATACTGGCAACCGATGCACTGATCGTCCAAATGCAAAACGATCCCACTCACAGCATCCTTTTCGTAGGCATCGACCGGGCAGCCGATCATGCACGCCGGCTCGACGCAATGGTGACACGCGCTCGTCACGGTCTGCACAACCGGACCGCGATCCCCTTCGCCCACCAACATGCCCACGTCGCGCCACGTCTCGTTTTCGTCCAAGCCATTCAGACTATGGCAAGCCGTCACGCAGCCCTTACAGCCCGAGCAGCGATCAAGATTCACCTGAAACGCATACTGCTCGCCCGGCCCCGGAGCTGACAAAGGAACGAGATCGCCAAACGAGCCCGCCTGCCCCGCCGCGCTCCTTTCAGCCGCCTCAGCAATACGACCCACCGGGGTAGCAACCTGCTGCTGCTCCTCAAGCAGCATATCAATCAAGGTCTTATCCGTCAGTTCAATCAGTTCGCTCATCTAAAAATCACAACCCGAGCAAACCTCAGCTACCAACGTGCCAACCATTTGAAATGCACTAATTAGTACGATTCTTATTTTCGTTACTTATCATTAATAAATTTCATTCAAAGACAAACCCGACTGTTTCCCTTTGCCTTTGATCCTCACCTATTTCCACAGGCTTATCCCCCAGATACTCAAGCTACACCCTCCCAAGACAAGCGCATGGTCCGAGAGCGTGTCCTCAAATGAGCTCTTTGCTGGTTCGAGCCCCAACCGATGCAGCTAAGCCAGCCAATGGCTGAACATGCTTCGCTACGCACCCTCCTGCACAGGGTAGAAGAAGGGAATCACTATCGTCGACTCCACCGCACGGCCATCTTTGTAGCCAGGGCTGAACGTACACTGCTCCGCAGCTTCACGAGTCGGCTTCACAAGCGAAGGATGACTACTTTCCATTACCCGGGCATCGATAACATTTCCTCTCGCGTCGATTCTCAGGTGCATCAGGACATGACCCTTCAAATCTGCCAGAGAGCGACGCAACTTAGGCTTCACGGAAGTCAGAAGGACCGGGAGTTTTTCCAGAGAGTCCTCGATAGACTCAACCTTATCGAACTCGAAGCGCCGCTTCACAGACGTCGCGATCGCCTTCCCCCTAGACAAGGCAGGCTTGAACCGGAATGAATACAAAGCGGAACTAACTTTTTCCGCAAGTTCCGGCGAACTGAAAAGCCCTAAGCTTGGGTTCGAAACATACCCAAGCTCATCCACCACGAACACTGTTTCGACAAATCCCGACTCGTCGGGTCCAACTTCCACTGGAGCTTCATAGATAGCAACGGGCTGACTCTCGACCGATGGAGAAACCGAGTCCAGAACATCGTCGAAACTAAAATCCAAAATCTTGGCAGTATAGACAAACGGTACCCCGATCGTTATTGTCCGATCCACTCCCTCCCGCTCCTCAAAGGTCCATTGGCGAGCAGCATCCAAGGTAGGCAGATTAAGAGCTTCTTGAGTCGAGCTGCGTATCCATAATTTTTCGACACTACCGTCCTTAGCTACTTCAAACGCGACATTCACCGTACCACTAAGCCCGTCGTGTACTTTAGATAGCACTGGAGCCACGCGTTTCCCTATCGCGTTCTTTTGGTTTCGATCTTCATCCACAGACCCCGCTATCTTTTCGCTAGCTTCCGAATCGAACTCCCTTTCCTCCTTCTCGGTCCTGCTTTCTTCGGCTCTTCGCGACTTACGGCTGGGCTCCTCGACCGCGGAGGCCAGCAAGTCCATCGTCTTTCTATCGTACAAGGGCTCTCCTTCCTCAAACCGGAAGAGCTGTCGATAGATCCCAATAGCAGGTTTTCCGGATCTTTTAGCTGGATCGAATTCCCAACGGCCCAGCGCGGAGACGCACGCGCTGTCCAAACGCTCATTCGTGGAAGAAATGACTTCAACGCTCGCGATCATACCCTTTGGCGAAACAGCAACCATGACTTCCACCTTCCCAGATTCACTAGCGAGATCTCCTTCTAGACTGGGAAAAACGACAGATGAACCAATAGGAATCGGCGGGCTGTCTTCCGCGCTCAGGAAAGGCGCGATACAAGCCACGACCAGGAAACAGCAAAAAGACGGAATGCTTAGGGACGAAGGTCTCATGATGATTTGAGGGAGTTAACAAGATTTAGACAAGGTAAGCGCAAACGCTTCGGGTTCGAACGAGCGAAACTACTTACAATCTATACAACGGCCCAAACTGAAAAAAATTTAAGAAACAAACATAAGATATTAAACAATATCGACTTACAGCAAGCCACCTAGCCAAGCCCAAAACCCGTTTCTAATAAGCTAACATCACCCTACTTATAAAAAGGGGATAACACCTCAAGTAATAACAGCATACACCGAATCCTAATAAGGATTTTTCTAGGAATACTACTAACACCAACTCATCAAGCTCCCCCTTTAACAATGTCTACATACAAAAACCCCAGCCTCACGCCCTACGAACTCGCCGAACAAATTCGCCTATTCATATCTGAAAACCGAAAAGGCCAAGCCGCCGCCCGTCTCGCATGGCGCTTTTCTCGAGCGATAGAAAACGCGAAGCTGGACCTTGACGAAATCAAGAAGCTTATAAGGGACAGAAACACTATAGAAGCATTCCTTCTCGCTCACACCGCTCCCGCTATCGCAGAAGTTGTCAAGGAGCTCACCCTCCCCGAATCAACAAACTGGAAGCTCAATTGCGAAGCGTACCAACGCTGCGTCCCGTCAAGCCTGGATCCCGTAACCGTTACAGAAATCGAAGATGAATTTCCACCCATTCGAGAGCGAGAAGAGTGGCTACTTGACGAATACAGATCCCGTAAAGAAAGCGGTCAGCTCGCGGAGTCGTATCCAATTATTCGCTACCTATCGAAACAGCCAAGCTCGAGCCTGGCGCTCAAAAGCGAACAATCCGACGTTAAAACAGTCCTCATCCAGCAAGCTTCCACTCAACTATCAGATCTCCTGAAACAGGAGGCAAACAGCTCTCTCATCTCAAACGAGCTCGACTACTTCCGTTCCTACGACTTGGAAATCAACTCCAATCTAGGGCCAGTTTTCGAAAACGCCCTTTCCATCGAACGAACGCGGCAAAAAGCCCTCGCATTCGAAAAAGTCCAAAATTTTCTCCAAACCGTCGAAACAGCAGATTTGGACGGCCTAAACTGGATCTCTCACGAGAATCTCTATTTCACCTACGATGGACTCATAAACCGGCAGGAACTTAAATGGATTCTTCCCAACGAGTTGATCAAGAACTTCAGCTTGTTCGCGGAACGCCTAAGCGACCTAAGACTCGCTTTCGAAAACAACATCACTTCACCGACCAATGTAGTCATCCCTGCAGACAATTCGCATAAAGCTGAACCAGAAGCCGCTGAGACAGATACTATTTCAGAAAAGAAAGAGGAAGAAGAAAAAGCGGTATCAGAACCCGTTACAAAAAATGAGGACTCTATCATTCAGGAACCGGAGCCTGCCATCGAAGCAAACCCAGTTGAAATCCCCGAGATAGAAAAGCCAGAACTCGATTGCGAACCCACGACGGTCCAAGAAAAACAGCCAGACGCCGCAGAGACAAAACCAGTTCAAGAAGCTGAAGAAGTAGCGCCTGCCATCGAAGATATTGAGCCAGCAAATCAAGAGCTCGAATCGATCGAAGAGGAAAAGCCTACGCCAACTCTCGCTTCAGATACTATCGAAGACGAAGCGAATGAGCTTGTCGAAACAGAGCCCACGTCGATCGAGGATGAGCACACTGCCGAACCTGCTGAACAATCAGCAACTGTCGAAGAGATCGAGGAAGCTCCTAAAAACGAGGATTCAGCAACACCCTCTAACATAGAAGAACCGGCGTCGCCTCCAAACGCAAAGACACAGGAAGAAAAACAAAAGAAAGCTACACCTGAAGATGTAGCAGCTCAAGAAGTCACCACCGCGGAAAAGGAACCGGTTTCGGTTCAAACGAAGTCCGCCGACCCCAAATCGTCTCTTCCAAAATTCCTGACGATAGGTCTTCCCATTGGAACCGCTGCAGCAATTTACTTCTTTGTATTCACTTCTCCACAACAGCCAACGCCTTCTGAAACAGTTGCAGCACAAGAGGTCCAAGCCCCCCAGCCAGTCGCAGAACCTCAGATTAAGATCATTGAAGCAAAAGCGTACAACAACCCAAGCTACAACGCATACCTTACCGAACTAACGGAAATCCTCGAATCCAAATTCGACCTACAGAAGATCGAGGAAGCAGAAAACTTGCTCGCTAAGATCGACCACGAAATCGGAGGAATGCCAATCAAGGAAGCCGACAAGGCAACCGTCACTTTCAATTCGCTAAAAATCGCCACCAAGGCTCTCCAAAGAGAATTTCTCTCAAAGCTATTGGACGAAACAAACTCTAGCTACGACCTGTACGAAAATTGTATTGAAACTCTCAGCACATCTATCGGCCGCGATAATTTCCAAGACCTCGAAACAGCGGCTCTCGAGGCGAAAAACATATACATTGAAAGGGTCGAAGAGATCAGGAGTTTCGAATCAAGCAGCGCCATAAAAAGCCACAGAAGCCTGGACATGCGCTTTGAGGACGCGAAGAGGTTACACACTTCCATCCTAACCGAACGAGCTTCGCTAATCGACAGCTCTTCGCTAGAGCAATTCTACGCGAAGCTAGATAGCCTAGCGAAGCTGCCCAACAACTCGACCGAGGAAAATCAAGCCATCGCTAAGGCAGCCGATCTCGCTGCAAACCTGTCAAACTCAATAGCCGATCTTCGCTCCATCCCGATTGCCAGCGATTCAGTGGAATTTGCCGCCAACGCCTTCGATCAATCTACGCCAGTTTCTCTGGAATTCATAGAAGAAGCGCTTTTGGACAATATGATAAGAGTCGCCCAAAACCACTCGGAGGTCTACCAAGCGACCGAGGTATACTACAAGGGCAAGAGCGAGCCTTATTCCGAAACCAAGATTCTTATCAGCGGCCCTCCAATCGTAACGGAACAGGAAAGCCAAGCGACAACCCAGATTCACCCCTTCAAGAAAAATGGGAGCGCATTCGCATCACCTGTATCCAAAAACTACATGGTCGATCAGTTCAACAATCCTTGGGGCTACAAATACAAAGAAGCCAAAACGACGCCCGAAGGTGAATTTAGCAAAAACTACCTTACTCCCAAACTAGAGAATCTAGCGTCCCAACCCGAAGCCTTCGCAGTCCTTAGTTTAGTCGACAGCATAAACGAGCGCACCGACCTCTCGGTAAGCTACCGAGCCTTTTGGATCCAAAAGCTCTATGAGTTCAGTTCAGAGCGACCTTGGCATTGGAAACAGGCCCTATCGCCGTCGTTCAGAACTAAAGGCAAGCAGCTCCAAGCAATGGATGTCGCTGCCAAAGGCGACTGGATCAGGGAAGCCCTAGACGAAAGCTACTCTACACGAAAATTCGAACCGATCGTCTCCAGCCTCGGCACAACATCGGCAGAAAAAGAAGCCCAGGCGATCATCGCGCTTTGGGAATTCTCGAAAAATTGCGAGTTCGAGCCCATCGGCTACGTCTCTCGAGATGGAGTTCCAGCCTTTGCCAATTCCGAAAGTATCGAAAACAAGACGCTGTGGACGCTGAACTCCGAAAACCAGACGATCAGCAGACTATCCGCCGCCCTCGCGACAAGTCCATACAACCCAATCCTATCGGCCAGTTACGCCGGAGTAGATTCCGCTGAATTCATCGAAAACTTAAACAACGAGCTCGGAACGGACCTCTCGCAAGAGGGATTCACGAACCTTATCCCCAAGCTGTTCCAAAGCTCAAAGTGAACAAATAACAACACGAGGAACCGCCCTCCTCGTGCGCATCTTTATCTCAAAAACCATACAAGCGTCGCCACCTCAGCCACGAGCAAAGCTCCTGCAACCAGTTTCCAGAACAACGCTGGATTTCGCTCAATAAACGGACCGGCATTCTCCGGAAGGAATTTGGGGTTCGGGTGCTCCAGATCGTATTCGAACTCAGAATACGACTCGTAGCGTAGCTTAGGATTATAGCTCACCGCCTTGCGAATCGCCCCGTCCAGCCAAACCGGAACGTGCGAATTGTACTTCGTCGCCGGCACATATTCGAGCACCGCGAAATCCCGCACCGACTGACAACGCTCGTACTTCTCCCCATACGGAAGCTTACCCGTCAGCATCTCGTACACAATCACCCCGAGCGAAAACATGTCGGACTTCCGCGTCGGCTTTTTACCCAGAAAATACTCCGGAGCGCTGTAGCCGAGCGTGCCAAGCGCCTGCTCCCGTTCGAAGGGCGTGTCAATTTCCTGGATACCCGCCACATGCGTCGAGCCGAAATCGATGATCACTGCGCCACGCGTCGGGTGTAGGATCACGTTGCTCGGCTTCAAGTCCTGATGCAACATCTCCATCCGATGCATGACCCGCAGCCCTTGCAGGATTTCTCGAGCAATCGTCGTCACTTGACGAGTATCGGGATTCGGATTCGACTCGATCCATTTGTCCAGAGATTCGCCTTCTATGTATTCAAGAATCGTGTACAGAAAGTTCTGCCCCTTCGGCGGGCTAAACGCTGCAGCGAGCCGCTCATGCTGCAGCTTCTTGCCAATCCAGCCTTCCATGATAAAACGCTCGATGTAGCCCTTGTCGTCCTCAAAGTTCACCGACGGCGTCTTCATCACCACAAAACTGCCGGACTCCATCTCTCGAGCGAGATAGGTCTGGCTGCGGCTCGTAGCCTGAATCTCCTTCTCGATCTCGTAGCCGTCCAATTTCATGCCGGGCGCCAGATCGGGCGGAAACGGCAGTCGCTTGAAATTCCGCTCGTGCTCGCGCTGACTGGCCGCGCCAATGCCCTGTACCGCAACCAATATCGCCGAACAATTGTCGTTGCTCTTCATCCCGAGAGCGATTTGGCAAAGCTCGGAACAGGCCGCGTCAAACCCTCCTAGCTTCGCCTTGCCAGCGACCGCCTTCAGCGTCTGCTGCGCCACGAATTCATGAACTCCATCAGTCGTCAAGAGATAGCGATCTCCAAGCTCGAGTGGAAAGCTCGACGTCTCGATATCAAGCCCTGTATCCATTCCCATGGCACGAGCCAAACCCGTTCCGCCCTTGCCATAGCTGAACGAATGGTCACGCGTTAGCTGCTCGAAAGAATCCCCACGCAATCGATAGATTCGCGTATCTCCCACATGAAAAATATGACCGCTCTCACCCTTGAAAATCAGCGAGGTCATCGTCGTCACGTAACCTCGACCATTGCGGGAGTTACTCTGACCTAAGCCAAAAAGCCAACGGTTCAGCGACTGCATCACTTTGATTCCGCATGTAGCCACCGTCCAAGCCTCCGGAGCGTCGTAGTAGTCATTGAGAAAGCCTTTCACGCAAATCTCAGCAGCCTCCTTGCCTGACTCCGCCACGCTCACTCCGTCAGCGATCACCATCGCCACCCCTTTCGAGCTGAGCTCCGCGCCCTCAGGCACACGCACGCCAAGACAGTCTTCGTTCTGCTCGTTCGGACCAGCAACACTTGCCATGCCGGCTTCGATCTTAAGGGCGGATTTTAATTGCATGGGGCTGGAAGGGCACAGCGATAAAGGATCAGTCATACGAGAGTCTCAAATACAAAAACGGACGCCCTAAACCAAGGCGCCCGCTGCTTGCTTTGATCAATGAAATAATACTAGGCGACCTCGATTTTCTGCACCGTGCCGTCATCAAGAATCTCGACCGTATGGCCCGCTGGCTCCTCAAGAAAGAATGAAGCCGTAAATGCCAGCACGGACGAAGCGCCGATCACCATGAAGAAAGTCGAGGCGTCCACAAAACTGTAAATAGTCAGAAAAGTCACCGCTCCCACGTTTCCATAAGCCCCTACCATGCCGGCGATTTGACCAGACAAGCGACGCTTCACCAGCGGAACGATCGCGAAGACCGCTCCTTCTCCAGACTGAACGAAAAACGAGCAAAGCATCGTGGCCATCACCGCGAACACGATCGGCCAGGAACTGTTGACCATGCCCATCACGAAATACCCGACAGCCAACCCGCAAATAAGAATCAACATCGTGACGCGACGTCCAAACTTATCGGATACAAGCCCGCCAAGAGGACGAGCAAGCAGGTTCATCAAAGCGAACCCGCCACCGAACAGACCCGCCATCTGAGGCGACAAGCCAAAGGTATCCATAAAAAATCCTGGAAGCATGGATACAACCGCAAGCTCGGATCCAAAGGTCACGAAGTAGTTGATATCGAGAATAGCGACCTGCTTGAAGCTGTAGCGCTGATGCTCGTCCACGCCGTGACGCAGCATATCGCGATTTACCTTATAGATCGAGGTCGTCTGCGCCACGAACAGAACCGCTAGAATCGCGTAGACAATATAAGTCGCGCTCTGGGAGAGCAACGCTACGCCCGACGGCGAAAGCTTCCACGCCAGCACCGCAAGACAAGCGTACATCGGTATCGTCATGCCGATCAGGAAATAGAAATCCCGCTTCGAGCTAACTTCCAAGCCGCCAGACTTCTTTGGTTTGAAGTAAGTCGATCCCTTCGGCGTATCACGCGCCTTCCAGAAATAGAAGATGCCGTAAAACGCGGCGATCACACCCGTCGTCAGCACCGCGTAGCGCCAGCCGTCCGGACCTCCGTAAAAGAGCATCAGAGAAGGAAGCGTCCACGCCGCTGCAGCCGAACCGAAATTGCCCCAACCTCCGTAAATGCCTTCCGCTAAGCCCACCGTCTTCGCCGGAAACCACTCCCCGATCATGCGAATCCCAATCACGAAACCCGCCCCGATGAAGCCCATGAGCAGTCTGGCAAACGCCAGCATCTCGAAACTGCTCGCCATCGAGAAAAACAAGCACAATCCCCCCGCTGCCAACAACAAGCCGCTGTACACATGCCGTGGACCAAACTTGTCGACCAGCATCCCGATCACGATCCGAGACGGAATCGTCAAGGCCACGTTCAAGATCAAGAGCGCCTTCCACTGCGGCACCGTCATGTCAAACGACGTCATGATGGCGTCACGCATCGGAGCGTGACTGAACCACATCACGAAGGTCAGGAAAAACGCGAACCAAGTAATGTGCAAAGTGAGGATCCTTGGATCCGAGAGCTTGAAGATGTTGAGTTTGCTTTGAGACATAGCGAATGAGTTTTACCAACGACACCCGCAAACGGACTGCCGATAGCCCCATTCAGCTACGCCCATGCCAACAACGAAAGCTGCTTAAATTAATCCATTTCAATTTTCTGAATAGAAACTGAAATTTTCTTCATACATCACTTTCCACAGAGAGAAGGATAGGGTGTGATCCCCGATGTTTTCTCCCAAATAAACTCCGCTTCGCCGGCAGTCTTCTTCAGCCTATCACCCGCGATTGCTTCGCTTTGATCAACTCAAACAATCTTTGCCTTCTTTCGCTCTTCCTTCTCCTTCTCGCAATCATCGAGAAACTGAAGCAAACGGCGACGGTACTCGTAGAAGTCAGCCGTCTCCATGATCTCCTCCCGATCTCGAGGACGCTGAAAATCGATCTCCATCACCTCCCCTACCTTCGCGCCAGGACCATTGGTCATCATGCAAATTCGGTCCGACATGTAGACTGCCTCGTCCGGATCGTGCGTGATCATCATCGTCGTGATCTTCTCGAAATTCAGAATGTTCAAAATCACGTCCTGCAGCTCCATCCGAGTCAGTGAATCAAGACGGCCAAACGGTTCGTCCAGCAGCAGCATTTTCGGACGCAGAGCAATCGCTCTAGCAATCCCTACCCGCTGCTGCATCCCCCCCGACATCTCGCGCGGATACTTATGCATCGAATCCTTAAGACCCACCGCGCACAGCGAATACTCCACCATTTGATGGCGCTCCTCTTTCGTCGCATTCGGAAATACCTGCTTCACACCCAGCATCACGTTTCCGTACGAAGTCATCCAAGGCAGCAAGCACGGAGCTTGGAATACCACCGCCCTATCCGGTCCAGGTCCCGTCACCTCACGTCCGGCCACGATCACGCCACCCGAACTTATCGGGATCAATCCTGCCACCATGTTGAGCACCGTCGACTTGCCGCAGCCGGAGTGTCCGATCACGCTGACGAGCTCGCCTTGCTTCACGAGCAGATTAAATCCGTCCACCACCCTGATCGCCTCGCCAAAAGGATTCGGATAAGCCTTCACCACCTCGAAGAGTTCTACATATCTGTCTTCAATCATCTTGGTCTGTCTCCGTTATTTAACTACGACTGAAGTGCGCGTCGGCGGCATAAAATCATAGGGTTGGATGTCTGGCATCTCGATCGAAGTGTCGACCTTGAGATCCTTCGACTCCTTGTTCATTCCCACCAAAAAGCGAGTCACCGAATTCTTCAGCTTCATAAACTCGGGATTCTTGTTCAAATTCGCCCGGTCTCGCGGACGCTCCATCGTCACCGGAAACGGTTCCGCCAAAGTCGCTCGAGGACCTATCGTCAGCGGTACGATCCTATCCGCCATCAGTGTCGCTTCGTCCACGTCGTTCGTGATCATCACCACCGTACGCTTATCCTCTTCCCAAATCCGGATAATCTCGTCCTGCAACACCGCCCGCGTCAAAGCGTCCAAGGCGCTCAATGGCTCGTCGAGCAAAAGCACCTCCGGCTGCATGGCCAAAGTCCGCGCCAGCGAGACGCGCTGCCGCATCCCGCCAGAAAGCTCGTGCGGATTCTTTTCAAGCGCTGGCGTCAGGCTCACCATCTCCACGTAGCGCTCTACATGCTCCTTCGTCTGGGCCTTCGAGAAATCCGGGAAGACTTGCCTCACCGCCAATTCGATATTCCCAAACACCGTCAGCCACGGGAGCAAAGAGTAGTTCTGAAACATAATGCCCAGACGCGGTCCTGGCTGATCCACTACAGAACCATGCAAGCGAACCTCTCCCTTGTCCGGCTTCTGCAGTCCGGAGAGCAGCGACATCAGCGTGCTCTTCCCACTTCCCGAAAACCCAATAATCGCCACGAACTCGTTCTCCTCCACGGACAGATTCACGTCCGTAAGAACTTCCGTACGATTCGAAGGAGGCCCGAACCCAATCGATACATTATCTAATTCTAAATATGCCATATTCTGCCCTTCTTGCTCTCAGTTTAAAGTATTCAAAACCTCTATACCGAAGTGCCACCGCCGTCGAAGGAAACGAAGCGTTGCAAGATGATCATCATCCGATCCAAGAAGAAACCGATGATCCCGACCACGAAACAGACCATAATGATGTTCGCAAAGGTAAGCGAAGAACCGTTCTGGTACTCGTCCCAAACGAACTTGCCCAAACCGTCCGAAGACGACAACGCCTCCGCCGCAATCAGCACCATCCACCCCACTCCTAGAGAAATGCGCAGACCTGCAAACACCAGCGGCAAGGCCGAAGGAATAACGATTTTGAACAGGCGACTCCAAAACCCGAGACGCAACACCCGAGCCACATTCACATGATCCTGGTCAATCGAAGCCACACCAAGCGCCGTATTCACCAAAGCTGGCCATACCGCGCACATCGCCACCGTACAGGCCGAGAAGATCAGTGCCGGATTGATCTCGAGCGACGAGATCAAAGGCAAACTGTTGAGAAAATTCAGCATCGCGTGATTCTCCGGATCCGGAAAAAACGCCCCGACCACGATCTGAAAAATCAAAAGCCAAACCACCGGGGAAACCGGCTTAAAAATCGATATAATCGGCGTCATGCACGCCATGAAGATCTTGTTCAATCCACACATGATCCCCACTGGGATCGCCACAAAAGCTGCCATGAAGAAACCTACGAATACCGTGAATATCGAACGCTTGGTCTGGTGATAAATAGTGACAGCTGAAGCGTACTCCTGCCCTTGCAATCGCTCTATCCCCTCCTCCGCCTTGACCGCTCGCTTCGCGATCTTCAGCGCGTCCTTCGCCGAGTTTGCCACGGCGAGCTCTTCCATATACTCGTCGAGCTTCACCTGCGCCTCGTCGAGTTTCACATTGAGGTTGCGATCGTCGAGAAACTCGAGACGCGTCTTCATAAAAAATTGCTTGTCAGCCACGCTATCATACCGCTTGCGGGCCAAGTCGAGCGGCTTGTATTTCTGGGACCGGATCTCGTCGATGCGCGACTTGTAGCTATTCAGCTCTTCACGCTCCGTGTCCGAGGCAATTCCATCCGCTCGAATCGCCGCGATCAAAGCGCTGGCGTTCGCCCGCCCCGCAGCTACCTCATCCGAAATCCGGGCTATCTCGGCATCGCGAGCCTTCCCTGCAGCCCTGTATTCAGATTTCAATGCATCATATTCCGCTTCAATCGGAGCGATCAGATTCGCTTCCCGCGACGACTTCTCAGCCTCCATCTCCGCCACTAGGGCCTTCAATTCCGCCACCTCCTTGGAAAGGACCGCGTAATCCTTGGCAACCTCCTCCAATGCTGCTTCTCGCTCCTCACCGCTCAGCTGAAAGTCGCGTTGCTTGACCGCTTCACGATCCGCTATCGTATCGTTGATCTGCACCGACTCCCAGACCACGTCCGGAGTTGGCACTTCCCCGGACTTCGTCTTGTGGCGAGGTCCAGCCCACGACCAAAACCAGAAACAAACCAGCACGAATGCCGCTGGTATGAGCAGGTACTTAATGATCGCCTTGAATTGCTTCTGCGGCTCTTCGCCGAAAACCAGCCGGATAACCGGGTCAAACGCAGTAAAACCGCTCACATCGAGCGCCTTGAGGATCTTATACTTTATTTTGTCCTTCGTGGAATCAGCCATTGTCGTAAGGGAGAAAGGTGTTGACTAAGCTTATTGAAAAGGAGGCGAGCGAACCGGCTTGTGCTGGTTCGATCGCCCCCGACTAAACTATCTACCGCAACTCAAATTCTAGTCCTTGTTTCCGATGTCGTGAGAATTCAAATACCCAATTGGATCCTTCGGATCGTAGAGGATCCCGTCGATGAATTCATCTGTAGCAGGTTTGTAGCCATCCGTTTCCCAAGGAATATCTTCCTCCGAAATATAACCTTCTTCGAGCAGGTGCTTGGCCGCCTCTAAGTATACCTCCGGAAGGTAAACTTCCTTGGCCACCTCGTCGTACCACTCCGCTGGCTTCGGCTCAGTGATCTGTCCCCAACGACGCATCTGGGTCAGGAACCATACCCCGTCACTGTACCAAGGATAGGTGCTGTGGTACTTGAAGAAGACATTGAAGTCCGGCATCTCGCGCTTGTCCGTCTTCTGAAAATAGAAGTAGCCGGTCATCGAATTCTTGATGACGTCAAAATCCGCCCCCACGTAATTCGGCTGCGAGAGAATACGAACCGCCTCCTCGCGGTTAACCAACGTTCCGTCACCATCCGTCTCGTCCAGCCACTTGCCAGCGCGTATCAAGGCCTTGACTACGGCGATGTGAGTATTGGGATTTTCCTCCGCCCACTTGGCGCTCACTCCGAAAACCTTCTCAGGATTGTTCTTCCAAATATCGTAGTTGGTCGTCACCGGCACGCCGATGCCCTTGGCCACCGCTTGCTGATTCCAAGGCTCACCCACGCAATAGCCGCTGATGTTACCGCTCTCAAGCGTCGCCGGCATCTGAGGCGGAGGCGTCACCGAAAGCTCCACCTGAGCATTCGTGAACCCTTTCTTGTCTTCCGAAGTGTAGTAGCCGGGATGAATTCCCGAAGCGGCAAGCCAATAGCGAATCTCGTAATTGTGAGTGGATACAGGGAAAACCATTCCCATCTGCAGCTTCTCTCCCTCCTCCAGCATCTCCTCGACGATCGGAGCAAGCGAGTCTGCGCTGATCGGATGCTTCGGCGTATCCGTGTCCAGCTCCGGATCGTTCTCCTGCATCTGCTCCCAGATCGCGTTGGAGACCGTGATTCCATTGCCGTTCAGATCCAAGGTGTACGCCGTAACGATGTGCGCCTTGGTGCCAAAGCCGATTGTCGCCGCGATCGGCTGACCGGAGAGCATGTGAGCTCCGTCAAGCTCGCCATTGATCACGTTGTCCAGCAACTGCTTCCAGTTCGGCTGAGCAATCACGTCGACCTGCAAGCCTTCGTCTTCAAAAAATCCCTTTTCCTTCGCGATTACGATCGGAGCGCAATCGGTGAGCTTGATGAAGCCGAACTTCAGCTCGTCCTTCTCAAGATCAAGTTGCTCGCCATGCAGCGAGGTGAGCGCAAGTGCTGCGCCGGCGGAGGTTACCCATTTCTTCAGGTTCATCATTCTGGTTACTTTTCCGGTAATTAGGTTAGGCGTTCAATGTCCTGCAGCGTAGTCACAATTCTGATACAATAATTAACGATCAGCTCGAAACCGCATCTACCCGACGACCTTGATTTAGCCTCCAGCGTGCCAAACCCGATTATCCTAACTTAAAAATCGCCTTCCTACCCTGCTCAAAAACCAACCCGACGGCACTTAATCCACTTCCAAGCAAGGCTTTGCAAAACAAGAACCACTCTTTCTTCATTATTATAATTTTTTATTTAAATTACTTACCATGAAAACTATTCATATTGAAAACTACTCATTTCCATAGAACGAAAGTAAGATTGAGCGAATGATGAAAATAGCTCCTGGGCAAAATCAAGCATACGAGACTCATCGACCTCGTAACGGGACAAAAAAAAGACCCACCGAACGGGTGGATCCTAATCGTCTAAAAATCGTCTTCGCTGAACTACCGAGCGAAAGAGCCGCTCATAGCGGCATCGTACATGTCCGCCCGCAAAACGTTTCTCGCGAGATCAAGCTGAACCACGTTGAGTTTCTGAGCGCAGCTCAAACCCAGCCGCTGCAACACCCAATCCGTATCCGTCGCCGTCGGGCGCGTCGACTCCCTTTCCTGGAAACGGAGAAAACCGGGCCTGTTCTCAACTCGCCCCAATCCGTAGTTGAAAGTTGGCGACAAACATTGCTCAAGCAACTCGACCGGACAATTCACCCGTTTCTTATCGCTGAGCAGGGTGGCGATGCGCAAGCGCTGAGTCGGATCCTCGCAAATTCCGCAAGCTTCGACCAGGGCGGCAATCATCGCTGAGCTTTCCTCATCGTGCTCTTCCGCAAAGCTTTGCTTCACCATTAGCACCTTCTCGGGATGGCCGGGACTCAAGTCCTCAGAATTCACCGGAGACCAGCCAATCTTGTCGCTTATCGCCCGACTCGCCCAAGGCTCCCCCGCGCAAAACCCGTCGATAGTGCCAGCCGCCAGATTTCGACACATCTGAGCGGGAGGGAGCGTCACGAGCTCGACATCCGCATCCGGATCTATGCCCGCGGAATCAAGCCACTCACGCAGATGAAAATTGTGCGGGGAACAGGAATAGACAGTGGCGAACTTGTACTTGCGAAACGCTTTCCGGTTTTCCACGTCCATCTTCAGCGTCTCCTTGTTCTTCACTCCGCGATGACGCAGTTCTTCAGACAGAACAACCGCATTCCCCCCTCTGCTCAATACCATGCCCGCCACGCAAGGGATCACCGGCGAACCAATTCCCAAAGTCGCCACAAACGGCAGCGTACTCAGAGCATGAGCCGCCTCGAGCTCACCAAACAAAACCTTCTCGCGAATGCTGGCCCAGCCTACTTCACGGCTCAAAACCACATCCAGACCCTTGCTCTCAAATATGCCATAGTGCTCAGCCACCAGCAAAGGCGCCGCGTCGACAAGACCGATGTAGCCAATCCGAGTCGCCGTGCGGCGCTTCGAGACCAGCCTCGGCGCGCCGGCTAATCGATAATCCTTCTTCTGATCACTATCCATTCGGCTTAAAGCAGCCACCTTCGCGCCAAAATGCTCTTAACCCTTGAAATCCAAATTATTTTTATGTAACACCCACTTTAAATAAAAATATTCATGCGTGAAGACATCATAGACAGCCGCCAGCTCCTGGCATTCAAGACCCTAGCGGAGACGGGAAGCTTCACTTTGGCAGCCAAGCAGCTCAATCTTACGCAGTCAGCAGTCAGCCACTCCATTAAAGCGCTTGAAGATGACCTAGGATGCCCGCTCATCAACCGACTCGGGCGCAAAATCCACCTCACCGAAGCGGGCGACATCTTTCTCGCCGCCGCAGAACGCATTCACCAGCGCATGCAACGCGTTCGCTCGGAACTCGAGGCGCTCAGTCGCTGGGGAGCCGGTCGACTTCGTATCGGAGCGGGCACCACCGCCTGCCAATACATACTGCCCACTGTCATTCGCGAGTTCAGACAAACCTTCCCGGACTGCCAGCTCTCGATCTCCCCCAACAACGCCAAGGAGCTCATGGAGGAGCTTCGCGGAAACGAGATCGACCTCGCCCTCACCCTATCTCCGCTTTCGAGCGACGACATCGAAAGCCAATCCGTATTCGAAGATAACCTACAATTTGCCGTCGCTCCTTCCCATCCATGGGCAAGTCGAAAAGTCGCTCCCTCAGCGGAAGTCGACGACCAAACCTTCGTCACCTACAGCAAGGGCAGCCTCACCTTCGAATCCATCCGTCGCCACTTTCGCGCAGAAGGTCACTCCTTCTCAAAAGTCATCGAGTTGGGCTCCATGGAAGCTATCAAGGAGCTCGTCAAAATTGGCATCGGCGTCGGCATCATCGCTCCTTGGGTAGCCCAAAAGGAAGTCGCCGAAGGCAGTATCCACCTGCTCGCCCCCAGCCGCAAACAGCTCAAACGCACCTGGGGCGTCTGCTACCTCAAAGGCCGTCGCCTCTCCCTCATGGAAGAGACCTTCATCGGCCTCTGCGAAAGCGTCTGCGACTGCCTAGAGCAATAACTATTCCCAGCCGCCCGACGTCGTTTCAGCGTCTCCTCCTGCCGGCTCTCTCAAAGCGAAGGCCACATAATAGTTGCCGCTTTTCGTACCCATTTTTCCACCACCACAAGCGATCACCACGTACTGCTTTCCGCCAGCCTCATAGACAGCCGGAGTCGCATACCCACCCGCCGGCAGCTTGTAGCGCCAAAGCTCCTCGCCCGTCGAAGCGGAAAAAGCCCGAAAGTACTCGTCCTTGCTCGCCCCGATAAAAAGCAATCCACCAGCCGTCACCACCGGTCCGCCGTAGTTCTCCGTACCCGTAGGCTCGATACCTTGCTCGATCAGCTCCGGAACGATTCCCAAAGTCGTCTTCCAAAGATACTCGCCCGTATTCAAGTCAATCGCGTTCAGCGTACCCCAGGGCGGCTTCACCGCCGGATAGCCCTTCGAGTCGAGCCAACGATTGTAGCCCGTATGCGTCCACGGCCTATCCTCTTCCTTCTCGCCAGACTCGCCGCTCGCCACGTCGTGCCTATCCCCGCCTCCATCGCTCAACAAATAATCGACGATCGCACCGCGCTCCTCGTCCTTGAAAAAACCAAAGCCTGGCATGACGCCCTTTCCGAGCCGTATCCGATCCGAGACTTCCAGCCGTGTCATACGCTCATGGATACCAGTAAGACCGGGAATGCTCTGAGCCAGGCTTCCGCTACGATCCGTCCCATGACACCCCGCGCAATTCTGAAAATACAGCCGCTCTCCCTCGCTCGAAGCAAGCGTCGCGTCTACCATCGTCAAAATCCACGGCATCTCGTTTGAATTCACATACAACACGCCAGCTGGATCCACCGCCGCTCCCCCCCATTCGCCGCCCCCATCATAACCGGGAAAAATAATCGTACCCTCCTTACTGGGAGGCACAAAAGGAGCATGAGGCCGCAACGTAATAAACCTGTCCAAGACTTCTCGATACGACTCGGGAGAAACATCCGTAATCAGATCCGCCGAAAAAACCTGCCGCGCAAACGGCTCCGGCTTCACCGGTAGCGGCTGCGTCGCCCAAGCCTGCTCGCCCCTCAAGTCCGACCAAGGCACCTGCGTCTCCTCGATCGGGAAAAGCTCCTCGCCCGTTTCGCGATTAAACACGAAGACATGGCCAGATTTCGTTATCTGAGCCACCGCCGGAATCTCCACTCCGCCATGACGCACCGTGACCAGATTAGGCGGAGCTGGCAAGTCGCGGTCCCAGATATCATGATGCACAAACTGATAATGCCAAATCCGCTCCCCCGTCTTCGCGTTCAAAGCGATCAAGCAATTAGCGTACAGATTCTGCCCAATTCTGTCTCCACCCCAAAAATCGAACGCAGCCGAACCGGTCGGGCAAAAAACGATGCCGCGCTCCACGTCCACCGCCATCCCCGTCCAGACATTCGCGCCCCCCACCGACTTATACGCCTCCTCAGGCCACGTCTCGTAACCTGCCTCGCCAGGCTGCGGAATGGTGTTGAATCGCCAAACGAGCTCGCCACTGCGAACGTCATAGGCGCGGATCGGTCCCGGAGCCGCCGGAGCAGGCCCCTCGCCTACCCGCATGCCCATCACAATCAAATTCTCGTAAACCACTCCCGGCGTGTTGGCCTGCACCTGAAGCCCCTGCGCCCCCGCGCCCAAATCCACCTTCAAGTCGATCCGGCCATCCGTACCGAAACTCTCGATACGCGTCCCCGTCTCCGGATCCACCGCGATCAGAAACCGACTTACTCCAAACAATATTCGCGACTCGTCGCCACTCTTCCAATACGCGAGTCCTCGGTTTACCCCACGCCCTTCCTTCGTATCCAAACCTTCGTAAGGATCGAAGCGCCACAACAACTTTCCCGACTTCGCATCGAGCGCGATGAGATCCAAATTCGCATCCGTCCCGTAAAGCACGCCGCCGATCACCAGGGGATTGCACTGGATCTGCGATAGGCCCTGCGGATCATCCGCCCCTTCATTCCAGACCCACGCAAGCTCCAGCCGATCAACGTTTTCCTCCGTTATTTTAGCAAGAGTCGAGAACTGGCTCGATCGCTTGCCTCCCAAATAAGTGGACCAATCAGTTCCAGAATCCGCGAAAGTCGAAGAAACAGTTAAAACAGCTGCAAGGGCGAAAGGGGTACTCAACCAAGTCATGAACACGATTTGAACCAAGTGCGCATCCAAATGCAACCCCTGCCCTCAAACCACTCGACCAAAGCCTAGCCTACCCCCTAGCGGAACGACGATGAGCCCAACAAATTGAAAGAAAGCATTAAAATGAACCCTCCCAACGCTCTCAACCAACCCCAGCTCCCAATCCGACTAAGCAATCCCTACGCGAGACCGATAACATCGCAAATGGCAGCCACTCACGTTTTAAGAGACAACTCGACACTCCATGCCCATGACCAATGAAACCTCACTCCCCATAAGTCGCGCCGATTCCTACGCGCCAGACGCCACACAAGCCATCGGGGAACTGGACGCCGCGCTCGCTTTCTCCAAATCTGCCCTCACCGTCTTCTTCTGCGACCCGAGTTACGACTTGGACGCAATGACCGCTGAAATCAACCAACGGGCCCAGGGCTCCCCCGTCATCAGCTGCAGCAGCGCCGGAGAAATCGGCAGCAAGGGCTACCAAAAACAGAGCGTCGCCGGATTCAGCCTCTCCAAAGACGAGTTCCACGTCGCCGTTGAGTCCTTCGAAAACATCAGGGAATTCTCAGCCGACCAAGCCAGCCAGATCGTCGAAAAAGCCAAAGCCAATCTTCAGTCCCAGGGCCTCACCCTAGAGGACAACAAATGCTTCGCCCTCTTGCTTGTCGACGGCCTATCCGCCGCCGAAGAGCCACTCACCTATAAGCTGCAAGACGCCCTCAAAGAAATCCCCCTCGTAGGAGGATCAGCAGGCGACGGGCTGAATTTCGGAAAAACCCACACATTCTGCGACGGCTCCTTCAAATCCGACGTCGCCGCCCTCGCCATCATCCACACGAACCGCCCTTGGGAAGTCTTCAAAGAACAACACATCTCCCCCACCGACGCTAAACTCGTAGTCACCGAGTCCGATCCAGACAATCGCGTCATCATCGAATTCAACGGCGAACCCGCCGCCGAGGAACTCGCTCGCGTCATCGGAACATCCGGCCCCGAAGCCCTTAGCTCAGGCGTGCTCGCCGAGCACCCGCTCATGCTCAAAATGGGCGGCACCTGGTTCATCCGCTCCGCCCACTCCGTCATCGAGGACAATTGCCTCAAACTCTTCTGCGCCATCGAAGAAGGACTCGTCCTCTCCGTCGGCAAGACCGAAGACCTCCCCGGCTCCCTCGACAAAACCCTCTCCGAAATCAAAAGCCGCATCGGCGACGTGAAACTCACCATCGCTTGCGACTGCATTCTCCGCCGCCTCGAACTCGAAGCTACCGAAAAAGTGGAAGAAGCCTCCTGCGTTCTCTCGAAATACAACCCAGTCGGATTCAGCACCTATGGCGAACAATACGGCACCGTGCACGTAAACCAGACGCTCACTGGCATCGTAATAGGATAACAACTACGCAACCCGGACGACGACTAGCGCAAACATGAGCCTCGATCCAGAAGAACTCCAGAAGGAGAACGAGAAACTCGTCAAAAAGATCGAGAAGCTGAAGAAGATCAACAACGCCCTCATGGGACAGGTCGAGCGCTCGACCGACCAGACAGGCGAAGCCATGGTCCTCTTCAAAAATGCCAAAGACCTCGAACGCAAAGTCGCGGAGCGAACCCAAAGCCTCGAAAAAGCGCGCGACGAACTCGAAAAGTCCAACCAGGAACTGACCGTCGCCATGAAGGCCGCCGAGTCGGCAAACGTCGCCAAAAGCGAATTCCTAGCCACCATGAGCCACGAAATTCGCACCCCTATGAACGGACTCGTAGGCGTACTCACCCTCCTCGAAGAAGACTTGCCCTTCGAAAAGCGAAAGCTCCTCGGGACCGCTCAAGAATGCGCCGACGACTTGCTCGTATTGATAAATGACATACTCGACTTCTCCAAGATCGAAGCAGGAAAGATGAACCTCGAATCCGTCGAGTTCAACGCCCTGAATCTAGCCGAATCCATTTGCGAACTCCACAGCTCGTCCGCCCACAAGAAAGGCCTTGAAATCACAAGCGACAGCGATCCCAGCTCAGCATTCTGCTCCATCGGAGATCCCCTACGGCTACGCCAAGTCATATCGAACCTCACCAGCAACGCGATAAAGTTTACCAATCAAGGTGAGATCGTCGTCACTCCCTCCATCGTATCCAAAGATTGCGAACAAAACTATCTACGCTTCGAAATCACAGACAGCGGAATCGGCATCACCAAAGAAACGCAAGAGAAACTCTTCAATGCCTTCACTCAGGCAAACTCCTCCACCACACGCGAGTTCGGCGGCACCGGCCTAGGACTCGCAATTTCAAAAAAGCTAATCGAAATCATGGGAGGGGATATCGGAGTCTCCAGCAAAGAAGGAACAGGCTCCACGTTTTGGTTCGAGATTCCGCACAGACCAGCCAAAGACCAACGGTGCAACCCAGCGGACATTCCTGAGCTCAAAGGAAAACGTATCATGATCGTGGATTCGGCAGAAACCACTCGCTACGCGCTCGAACGTTGGCTCCGACATTGGGGATGCGAAGTCCATACCTCCAAATGCCTCAAGCAGTTCTTCGACGACCTCTCCGCTATCGAGCGAGCCAACAGGCCCGTATACGACTTCGTCATAATCGATCGAAATCGAATCGACGCCCACAACGACAGTTGGGAATCAGTCCGCAAAAACTCCATCGGAAAATCAAAGACACGCGTCATCACCCTACACCGCCTCGCCAGCTCGGACGACAGCACCAATTTCGACAGCGCCGACAAGCTCCACAAGCCCATAGCAGTGTCCCGCCTCCTCGAATGCCTCACCGGAAAAATACAGAGCAGGCAAAGCAAGCATGGAGATCTCGATCCCCCGACTCTACCCGAAAACAAGGAGGAGACAGCCAAAGCCCCTTCCTCCAAACCGCACAGCGATCTGCAAATCCTGCTAGTCGACGACAATTCTACGAACCGGATGATCGCCTCCCAGCTGCTCCGGCAAAAGCACGCCATTGACCCAAAAAACGCCAGCAACGGTCGCCAAGCCATTGACGCCCTGCAAGACGGGACCTTCGACCTCGTTCTCATGGATTGCATGATGCCCGAAATGGACGGGTACGATGCCACCAGAGCCATTCGAGAAGGCCAAGCCGGAGAGAAAAACAAAGACATCCCCATCATAGCTCTGACCGCCAACGCCATGAGCGGCGACCGTGAAAACTGTATTTCCGCAGGAATGAACGCCTACCTGTCGAAACCCATTCGCCCCAAAGAACTCGCAGAAATCTTGCAGACCTGGGGCGGATCCAGCTGCGAAAACCAATATCACACGCAAGACGCACCTGACATTTTAGCCGCCGACTCGACAGACCAGGACGATGCCGTTTTTGATATTGAGCACCTCGATGAGATGTACGACGGCAACGCCAACGTCATCAACGACTTGCTGAAATTCTTCCTCGAAAACATCGACGAGACGCTCGTCCAATTGAGAGAAGCCATCGAAAAGGGCAACGACCTCGACCGCCTACGCTTCTGCTCTCACCAGATCAAAGGCAGCGCCGCGAACTACGGAGCAAACAAGCTCTGCAAAGTCATGTCGCAAATGGAGGAGCTCTGCCTCCTCGGAAAACTCGAGCAAGTCCTAGACCTCTACCCGTCTGCAGCCAAAACCGCCGAAGAAACGATCTCTACGATTCTCTCGCACTGCGAAAACTAATCGCAGCACTGCTAGCCGATCAGAAACTGCACCTCGGTTAGGTAACGCTTCGGATTGCCCTTCAGAATCATCCCCGGCCCTTTGTGGTAAACCTCACGGGAGGGACACAAAACCCTGCAGCCTCCCCTTTTCACTGCAGCGAACAACTTCGCGTAACTCTCGCTCAACCGCTCGTAAGGTCCCTTGTGCAACAAGGTCAACGCCGTTCCGCCAGAAAGTTCCCGACACTGAAGATCCTCATCCTCAACCTCTCTCTTCACCTCGAAACAGGGCTCGAAATTCGCATCATCCTCCCTGTATTCACCATCATAGTACAAGCACATAGACTTACCCTTCAGGTGCCGCCCCGCCTTGCGGCCTAGAACCTTAAACCCCTTGCCCACATCCGAATACCGCCCACACATGCGATAACCTGCCACCAACATGCTTGGCAGCTCCTTTTCCTCTACTTCCTCGGAAGACCCCATTCCATCCAACGCAGGTGAGCTTCCCTTCACGATCAACTCGATATCCGCTATCGAGCGCTGAAATCCCGCAACCCGCTTTTCCATCACACGCTTCTTCGCCTTTAGCAGGTCGACGAGATCTTCGTCTTCATCGCAGCGCTCGAGGACCTCCTTGATCTCAGACAAGGAAAACTCCATCTCCTTCAAACTGGCTATCACGCGAGCTTCGCTAGTCTGGCTTTCGCCATAGTATCTGTATCCAGAATCCGGATCTACGAAGTCAGGAATCAAGATCCCCTTCTCGTGATACAACCGCAAGGCCTTCACCGAGACACGAGCGATTTGGGAAAATTCTCCTATCGAATATTTCATCGCTCCCTAGCGCATCGCCTGCCGCAGCACTGTCTTCAGCTTTTCCGGCGCCGTACGACGCGGATCGCTCAGGTAAATCTCATGGTGTTTGAGAGCGCGCTTCTTTCCCAACTCCTCAATTTTCGCATGAATGCGCTCCACACTTGGCCCTTCCTCGTCAAATGGGCCGATATGCATGATCTGAGCCGCTGCTCCCTCGTCAAAGCTCTCGAAACGCGCGAGATCGAGCAGAGCCGGAGACTTCTTCTTCCGAACCGTCTCTACCGCTTCGTCAAACATTTCGCGCGTAATGAAATCTGGCTGCATAATCATCAAAGTCCACTTCCACTCGTCACGACGCTTTTCAGCGAAGGCGCTCATATCATCCGCCCACCAAAGCCCCTCTAGCGGCATCACCACGAAATCCTTGGCGACCTCTCCCAGCTTCGACATAAATTTCAGTCCATAAGCCAGAGGATAAAGAGTCTCCATCGCCCGTTCGAAATCTTTCGACGTATTAGGATCGCCAATACCATCAATCATCAGAAAATTCATCGACAGAACCTCCACGACCGAAACCTCTTTACTCGAAGGCCGATACAGCTCCTTCAAGTCCTTCTTTAAATCAACCTTTGTTAATTTCATCGTCATGTGGTAAAACAATAATCTCTCCCCTAAGAGGAGTGTCAGTAAATAAAAAACAACAGACCGTCCGATCCTACAGTCTCTAATGTCCACACCACGCTTGGCTAAACACAATCCACTCACCCGGAAATAATCGACCCACACAAGCGTCATGCCCGCCCCCGCACTTATTCACAAGTGGCAAGTCCTCGAGAGCTTCTCCCTGCCTACTTCCTCCCTAAACGAGGAAGCCATCACCATTGAAAGCTCTCCCAGCAAAACCCTCACCATCGAGCTTTTCGACTGCTACAAACAAAAGCTACGAAATGCAGGCCTCGCTCTCTACCGATCGAAAAATCGCTTCACCCTGGCGAGCTCGCGCGATCTGGAAACAGGCGCCATCGTCCACCAACGTTCTCTGAGAAAAAAAGTCATCACCTGGCAGCACTTCGACGAAGGCGACCTGAGGAACCAGCTGAAAAAGCTCCTAAAGCTCAGAGCCGCCACGCCCAAACTTAGACTGAAGCGACGCCTCCGCACCCATTCTCTAGAAAACCAAAAGGGCGACACAGTCGCCACACTCGAAGAAAGACGCTACTCAAACGCCACCTCCGGCTCTTCCATCTCGCTTCTCGCCCTCCACGCCACTCCCGGCCTGGAAGAACAAGCGCAGCGACTCGCCGCAATCCTAGAGAAGTCACTCAAACTCCAACCCGCGCCCGCATCCCTCCTCGACTGGGCCTGCGAAACCGCAGGTCTCGGAGCCTCTCCGCTCACCCCCCTGCAAGCCCTCAAGCTGGATCCCGCGGACAGCGTACAGAAATCCGTATCCACTATCGCAAAACTCATGGTGGAAGCAGCCCGAGAAACGGAAGAAGGCATCATCGCCGACGTCGACACCGAGCATCTGCACGACTACCGCGTATCCTTGAGAAAACTACGCTCAGTCCTCAGCCTCATAAAGGGAGCCTACGCGCAGGACGAAACAAGACGCCTCAAAGAGCTGATCGGAAACCTCGCTAAATCGACCAACCGACTCCGCGACCTCGACGTATATCTCCTCGAAGCGGACACCTACCGCTCCCTGCTTCCAGACAGCCTACAGCCTGGACTGAAAAGCATGTTCAGAGACTTCAAGTCCGAGCGAAACAAAGAGCTTCAATCGATCCAACGCCACCTCCAGTCGAAAACCTACCGAGACGCCATGGAAAGCCTCAGCCAAAGCTTCACCCGGAACGACATGCCAAAAGGCAAACAAAGCGACTTCCCGATTGGCCTAGTCGCAGCCAAAGAAATCCTTCTCCACCACAAACGCATCTCGAAAATGGGTTCCGCCCTAAACGCGCAGACACCCGACAAGAAAGTCCACAAGCTTCGCATCGAATGCAAAAAACTCCGCTACCTCCTCGAAGTCTTCGAGTCGCTCTTTCCGGCCGACGCCATCAAGACCATTACCCAACAACTCAAAGGACTGCAAAACGTGCTCGGACTCTTCAACGACTACTGCGTACAGCAAGCCTCCCTCGCCCACTACCTCAGCAAGGCGAAACGCATCGACCGCAAGGCCTCCGCCGCCATCGGCGGACTCATCACCAGCCTCCACCAGGCCCAGCTCGAAACCCGAAAGCACGTATCTGAAAACTTCATACAGTTTAACAACAAGCCAACCAAAAGACTCTTCAAGACAGTCTTCGCCCAGAAGGAAGCACGCTAATGCCTAGCTACGAAATCGAACGCAAATTCCTCGTCGACTCCCTCCCCGAAGAATTGCCCCAGCAGAAAAGCAAACGCCTCCGTCAAGGCTACCTCGCATCAGGCGAAGACGAGGTACGTATCCGCCACGACCAAGAAAGCTACACCCTTACCTGCAAACGAGGCCACGGGCTCAAACGCGAAGAACGCGAAATTGAAATTACCCAAAAGCAATTCGACGCCCTCTGGCCACTCACCGAAACCTGCCGCGTCGAAAAAACACGCTACCTCATCCCCGCAGGCAAACTCACCATCGAGCTCGACGTCTACCACGGCCGACATCGCCCCTTGATCGTCGCCGAAGTCGAATTCGATAGCGTCGAAGAAAGCCAAAAATTCTCTCCGCCCCTCTATTTTGGAGTAGAAGTGACCAAAGACCAAAGCTACAAGAACCGCCAACTCGCCCAGAACGGCTTGCCTATATCCAACTCAAGCCCAGCCAGCGCATCCCGCTAAGCTCCCAAATGTCTCACTACCAAATAGGCGTCTTCGCCATCACCAAAAAACAAAAGGTCGTCCTCATAACCTCCCGCACCGGAGCGCGCTGGATCTTTCCAAAGGGACAACCAGAAAAAGGCCGGCGAATGGAAAAAATCGCTGCGGAAGAAGCCTTCGAGGAGGCCGGCATTCGCGGAACCATAAAGTCCCGCCCGCACAGCTTCAAAGTCACCTACGGGCGCACGCAGAAACTCTTCCTCTACTACATGCGAGTCGAAGACGCCCTCGACATCTGGCCCGAATCCAAAGAGCGCAAACGCGTCATCGTATCCATAGACGAAGCCGAAAAGCTCCTCGGCAAAGACCTGCGCTCCGCCCTCCGCTCCATGAGGAAATCCTACCTCAAATAACCCTCCCCAACTCGCTCAATCCAAAGCCGACACCCGAACCGCAACGCGGCGAGACATCGAACGCAGTTCGACGGAGATGAGCTGCGAAACGAAGTGGAGCCGCTCATCGGAGTCGAACCGACGACCTACTCATTACGAATGAGTTGCTCTACCAACTGAGCTAGAGCGGCGTCCAAACCAGAAAAATGCGCCCGCAATCCACCCTTTGGCAAGTCGGAATTCGCGCCACTCATTACCACAATCCAGTCTTGGCACGCTCCGCACTCCAGCGATCCCATTTAAGCGAGCCTTGACGTATCCCCAAAAATACCCGCATTCCAGAATCGTACTTACACTTAGATTCATCTTGTCTCAGGCCCACTTTCGCCCAACTGTCTCAGGCCCACTTTCGCCCAACCTAAACTCCGTGACAAGACGTCCGACGAACAGGTTTTCGAAAAAAGGTGTTATGACCATTTTAGTACACATAACACCGGCTATTTCCTGTTCGTCGGACGACTTAACAGTTCAAAGCTACAAATAACACCCTCCGGTTTTGTGTACATAAACGACATAGAATACTACTGTTCTCGAAAATTGAAAATGGCATCGGAAAAGCAAATACAGAGAATTAAGAACGTTCTAACCGAGTGGAACCCGTTAGGATCCGAAGCGAGTTCCGTCTCCGATTTGGACGACTACGACACAGAAGCAAAAGATATAGTTTCAACTTCATTGATCACCAGTTCTGGCAGATGTACGCCAGCCACGATTCGGTCCGTCCTTGAGGATGCGTTCGACTTATCGCTAGATGAACAAAAGTGCAGAGAAGTTTCTAAAAAGGTAAACCTCATCTTGAAAAATTGAATACCGAGAACCAGTCAGTGGTCACAACTCCGGACGCTCCGCGTCCTACGTCGTGACACTTCGACGTTCAGCAGAATAGAACCACCAATGAATCGTTACCCAGGAATCGCGATCTTGTCGTTTTGCTTAATCCCCCTGCATTGGAGCAGCAAAGAACGACACCACTGAGTCGATCCAACTCGCGTTCGAAGCCACAGCTCGACTCAAGATGATGGATCCACAAAAAGAATACACTTTGCCTGTTCACGGAATCGAGCAGACAGGATACAAGGAACAGTTCTTGAGACAAAGAGATGCGGATGAGATAGCCGAAAGTGGACTGAGCTCGGGATGCGGAGACTTCACTTCAGTTTTCATCGATGAGCTCAAAAAGTACGGGACGGAATCCATCGTTGTCGAGGGAGCAGAAATATCTGTCCGGTCCCTTCAATACCGCTATTCAGGGCATTCGGTAGTCGCGGTTCCCCCTTCCGACAAGACCGACAGACTCATTTTAGTAGACCCTACGTCGGGACGCATTCTCGATGAGGACTGGAATCCCCAAAGCGAAAGTTTCGAAGCATATGGATCGACCTACTGGATTGGATACATGGGAGATATTGAGCAGTATCCGGCTCACAACTCCAAGGAATTGCAGGAACTCTACGATCAGACGCTAAAGAAAATTCCTTCGAAAATTCTAGAGGAGAAGTTATTCGAAGATTTAAAAAAGAAGCTGAACCAGTCGTCCCATACAACTCCGGCCAGCGCTCCGCGCTAGCCTATATTCGAGTATGGACTTCACGTTGGCAGAAAGAATGAATAAGTTGTATCAGAATTTACAGCACTTGTTGGACAAAAGCAGCGTTGAGTTGGGTTCCGTAGGATTGATGGCACGGATTGAGTCACGAGATCTCGTGTGGAACGGCGTTTCAAAGGAATTCAAAAAGTCAGATGTCGAGCGTGGTTTCTACATCTGCAGCTTAAGCAAGAGCTTTACTGCCGTTGCCATACTAAGGCTTGTCGAAGAAGGAATGGTTACATTAGATGATGTTATCGCCGACCACTTGAATGGAGTAGATTGCTACAAAAATATCACATTGAGACAGTTGCTTAACCATTCGAGTCGTATCCAAGACTATGTCCTGCTAGATGGCTATTTGAATGATGTCTACGCATCCCCTGAAAATCCATGGACGGATAGCTACATCATCGATCGAGTGAAAAAATTAAAATTGGTCGATCCTTCCGATTTCAGTTCGCATTATTCGAATACAGGATATCTTCTATTGAAGCAAATTCTAGAGCTCGTCACCGGAGAGAAATATCATAGCTTATTGAGTCGCCTAGTGATAGAACCGATGGGACTAAAGCGAACTTATGTGGCTACCGAGTTGGACGAATCCCTCTCCCTTCTACCAGCCTTCGACAACGGATTCAAAAGATTCGGTGGGGATATTCGCCCTCAATATCATCCTGGCTGGTGTGCTACAGGAGTTGTGGTTTCCACTTTGGAAGAGATTTGCCTATTTTACTCCAAAATCCTCAGTGGAGAGTTGATATCGGAATCCTCTCTCTCTGCCATGTTAGATGGAATTGAGACACCTTACTGGTTGGGGCCAAATGATGCTCCATACAACGGCAAATTGAGCAATGGACTAGGTATGAAAATATGCCGAAAGTTTTCTGTCGGAAAGATGGAAGCCTTTTATGGACACGGTGGAGACTGTCCTGGATATTCAGTTTGGGCGGGTTGCGCAGATATAGGAAATGAACGAATAACGTGCTGCGTTGTATCCAATCGAGAGTTGGAATCACCGCCAGAGGTGATATGGATGAAACTAATCGAGAATGTATTAAGCCAACAAAACGGTGATCACAATTCCGGCAGCTCCGCTGCCTCCATCGTGACACCTTAGCGATATGAGAACAATTAGAAACGCAGTCTTTGCAATTATGGCATTCCTAGCCATGGGTTCCTTGCCACCTGAAAGCGACGGCACCGATCAAGAACAAAGAACCCCAAAGACGACGGTTACGCTAGTTTCGGACAACCAATGTTGGATTTCGATTATCGGCCCAAGTTCGTTGAAACCTCAGAAGCTCAAGAAAGCTACCCTCCAGCTCTCGAAAGGAGAGTATCGGATTTATGGAAGAAGGTATGGATACAAGATGACAACTCTTCTGCTCAAGATCCAAGATGGTTTTGAATACGATCCGATAAGGATAGTCTGCAAAAAGAGAGGCGAGGAAATCGAACCAGACTGGGATGCGATGATTCCAATCAAAGGCCGAAAGAATTTACAATGAAGACTCATATCAAGTCGACGTACGCTAAACAAGAATGATCACGTCTCTCTCCAGTCTCTACGACAGTATTAAGGAAAGAAATAAAGCCGACGAGGACCCTTCGTTGGAAGAGTATCTGCGTTCGTTCTACAAATTATTGGATACATGCACTGAGAAACCAAGTTACGACCTATTCTTCCGCATTGCCCGAAAGTCGTTTCACACCGCACCAGCCCCATTCGATGATTCGTGGATGGAAAAAAATGAGCCCCCTGAAATCGAGGAAGATTCAGAGGATTCTAAGACCATAGCACAAGATACACTCATCTTCCTTATTTCAGACTTACGAAGAATGAAGAAAGAAGGCACCTTGGAAAAAGATCCGACACTTCTTTTCGGTGGAGTCACATCTCCTACCGGCTACAGCTGGTACAACTTCGAGCCACATCTATTCTTAGATTGTGCGGCAAGTGGTGCCGTCGACATTGCAGGCTCAGATTCTGAGCAGAACCTTGAGGAGATTGAGTGGACGGAATTTGCGAGCATCCTAGACCTAGGAAGAGTTTATGAATAAACCAGCAAACAAGGCGTTTGTGGCAATGACGGTTACGCTCCGCTCCACCGCCATCGCCACAACTTAGCGTTAGGCAAAAAGAATGGAATTTCGCTCCTACAAAGTCCTGCCAAAACCACTTTTGAACAAAGAGTGCATTACGTGCACACAACCTGAACACGATGATCGAATTATTGCCTTCACGCAATTGTTTAAGGTTCTGTTGCACCCTGATCAAACCAGCATCGGCAGCGTCTTAATTGCGTCGAGAAGGCATGTCGGGCAGATTTCCGGTTTTGGCAACGAAGAGAAGAGAGAATTCATCGATCTAATTTCTGACTTTGAAGTGGCCCTAGAAGCCGCATTTGGAGCGGATCTAATCAATATCTACTATCAACGAAACTGGGCCTATCGGTCGATCAATCCCGATCCTCCACTCAAGGACGGCAAGCCTAATCCGCACGTTCACCTTCACGTCATCCCTAGATACTCAAAAAAGGTGAGTTTCGAAGAAGAGGAATGGGTCGATCAGAGTTTTGGCGAGCCTTTCATTTACCAGAGCCGACCCGTATCCAATACCCTGAAGGAGAAAGTTATCCGACGGATACAAGGGCATTTGAATCTGGAGTACGAATAGCCTAACAAGTCAGCTCATACAACCACGGCCATCGCTCCGCGTATGGCTTCAGCGTGGGCCAAGAAAATGAAAAGCGATGACATAGATCACATTTACCGAGATGGTCGGCACTACGATTGTTTGTTTGGCGAACCAAACATGTCATTCTGGCTCGACATCATTGCAACCTATGGTGCTCCGGTGCTAGAGCTGGGGTGCGGCACCGGGAAAATCACGATTCCAATCGCTGAAGCAGGATATTCCATTACGGGCATCGATCTTTCAGAAGCCATGATTCAACACGCGAGACGAAAGGCAAAAGATCAAAAATTGCCGGTAAGTTTCAAACTCGGCGATATGAGTAGTTTCGAAGAAGATCAGAAGTTCAATGTAGTCATCCTTCCTTCAAACAACTTAGCCCACCTAATGGATTATCGAGAAGCAATGAACTGCTTCTTCAGAGCATACGATCACCTCTCGAAAGATGGAGTTTTTGTGATAGACGCATTTGTCCCATCACTCTCGATACTAACCAAGAGTAGCGACGAGATAGAGACCATCTCAGAATACGAGGATCCAGACGGAAAAGGAATGTTCAAGATCACGGCATCGGCGATCTACGAAAACCATACGCAAATTCGACGAGTTACTACATTTCAGCGAAAACCTGATGGAAGCGTTTCCGAAGGGCACTTGAACATGAAGATGTACTTTCCTCAGGAATTGGAAGGGTTACTGAATCATAGCGGTTTGGAAATCATAGAAAGATACGGCAATTACCAGAAAGACGAGTTTTCCTCTACCTCCATGAGGCAGATCATCGTAGCAAGGAAGAAGAAAAAGAGGGACAACCAGACAGGTAGTGGCAAGGGCTAAAGCCGCGCCATACTTTGGCGTATGTAGAAAATGACTACAAGTTCCGAAATCGATACAGTCATGAAGGAGGCCACCAAATGGGCACAGGAAGACCTTTCCGTGGTTGGACTCGCGCTTGTTGGTTCACATGCAACAGGAACGGCCCGTAGCGATTCCGATATTGACCTAGTGGTGATTGCCTCAAACCCAAAGAAGCGGTTTCTTGTAAATCGAGACTGGATCAACAGGTTTGGGACAAAGATCGGTGTGGAGGAAATCGAGAAATGGGGACTGCTGACCTCTGTTCGAGTTTGTTATGAAAACAATATGGAAATTGAGTTTGGGTTTACGACTTCCGAGTGGACACGAATTCCTGCAGATATTGGCACCGCTAGAGTTGTGACAGACGGAATTAAGATTCTCTACGACCCCGAAGATAAACTTTCCATTCTCATTGATCATTGCCATAGTGAGAAACCCAGCACATAAGCCTCTCATCGAGGCAACCCACTACCCTCGTCGCCTCATGAGCACGTTAGCTAGAAAATGAAAAAGGTGAAAGACCATCCAAATATAAGTCGAAAGGTCACATCCTTTGTTCTCACATTTGGTGTCCTTGCTGCAATTTCAATGGGTCTATTCTTCTACCTTGGCGAAAAAGGGTATGAAGAGCTGTCGAATTGGATGCTCATCGCTTTTTTCGTCCTAGTTCCAACCGCCCTACTGGGAGCCTTTATCATTCTCAACACAGTGAAGTGTCCAGACTGTGGAGGAAGCACAAAAACGATTCAAAACAAACAGGAGGACATGTGGCAAGCCCACTGCTCAAGATGCAACACGACATGGAACCTAGGAATAGGAATAGACACTGGACCATGAAATTTTAGCTAAGCAGTCGTTCCTTACAACTCTGGCCAAGCGCCCTTTGGCGTCAACCTACGAGGGCTGTGGACCAAGCGCCCGAGTTGTGGAACCAGCATGGACATTTCGAACCACAACTCTACCCTAAACTATCACAGAAGCCCTCGCGCTTGGCTTTCACGTTCGAAAAAACTAACAAAAGATGATCACTCCCTACATCGGTTCCTGCTCTACCTTCCAACTACAGCGTGGGGACGATTTGATTGTTGGCCACAATTTTGAGGATAAGTATGAGGTTAGCGGGGCGATTATAATCAACCAACGAGACGAAGAAAGACGAGCGATCTCGTGGGCAGAGTTATGCGCAGACAAGACAGCTCCGATTAGCCCTCCGACTTGGCGTTCCAAATACGCTTCAGCAAGCTTTAACACAAGAGGAGCTGGATTTTCGGATGGCGGGCTGAACGAAGCCGGCTTGGCTATTTGGGAAATGTCACTTTTCCCTGTTGATCAGTATGCTGTAGATGTTTCCAGACCCACGATATTCATGATGAATTGGATACAGCTGCAGTTGGACATGCACGAACACGTCGAGCAGGTGATCAAAAGTGCATCAGCATTCAACCTAGATGGCTGGTTTTGGCATTTTTTCGTGGCGGATCGCTACGGGAGATGCGCTACAATCGAATTTGTCGACGGAAAGCTCGATGTGCACGAAGGAAGCGATCTTCCTGTAAACGTGCTGTGCAACGCAAGATACTCGATGGAACTGGATAAGTATAAAGGAGAGACACATCGTCCTGAGGAGCCAAGCGACTTCGAAGAAAAATTCTGGAGAGATCACCGCTTCAAAACTGCAGCCGAAATGATCGACGATTTCAGTGATGAGGTACCTGCCAAGATCGTTGACTACGGTTTTAATATATTGGATCGCATCGTTTCATACGACTGGTGCCAATGGCAAATTATAGTCGAGCCAAGAAAATCACTCATTCACTATCGCACAAAGCTGAATCGAAATGTACGAAGTTTCCGTTTCGATTCGTTTGATTTATCGAGTCAATCCAATTCTAAAATACTGGATATTAATGCGGGTGCAGAAGGAGATGTTGCTTCTGAATTCACGGAACTCGATTATGTGGCGAATCGCGCTTATGTTGAACGAGACATTAGAGGTATATGTGATGGCTATCCGCCGTTCAAACAATGGATCGAATCTCAAGGATCGACCGTCGAACAGGTGATAGAGAGTATGGCAATTTACCCATTCTCATTGGAAACTAAGGATTTCGATCAAGGTTCAGACAACTGCGACAAGTAGCCGCGTCTGAGCTAGTGGTTCGAAAACAAAGAATGCTTATACACGTCCCTAAATCGGCAGACTGCAAAAGGCATGGCATGGACTACCTAAACCTCGCTTGGAGGGGAGAGAAACGGGATCAAACCGTAATGATTGATATTTAAATGCTATAAGACTCTATACCATCCCCTATTCAAAACGCTCTATTCGCAACCTTGAAACGACAAGCTCGCGTAAACCCATTTCTCATCTCTCTGCACCTCCACAACAAGAACCTTGCCCCGCACGCCAGTTCCGCTTCCTTTTACAAGGTACGGACCGGAGACATCGGTAACAGTTAGACCGGGGACATAGGTAACACTTATATTCAGGGCTATGCCCTGGATAAAGCAGTCTCCTATGGATCAAAAACTCAGATTCGTCCACCTTGCCCGTAGCGGCAAGTTCCACATATCCGACCTGTGCATCGAGTTCGGGATCAGCCGCAAAACCGGGCACAAGTACATGGCGCGTTTCGCTGAACTCGGATCGGCGGGGCTGGCGGAGAGGAGCCGCAGGCCGCTCGTCAGCGCCAACGCGACCGACGCCGAGGTGGAGAGGCTCATCATCAATGAAAGACGCCTGCACAGGACTTGGGGACCAAAGAAGCTTAGAGTGATCCTGCAGACCAAGCACGGCATCGAGTCGCCTCCGGCGACCAGCACCATTGGCTCGATTCTCAAGCGCTCCGGGCTGACCAAGACGAGAAGGAGAGGACCGGGAGCGAACTGCGTCGAACGCGGCGAGCTGACCGTCCCCACGCATCCCAACGAAGTCTGGACGGTGGACTTCAAGGGATGGTTCCTGCTGGGCAACGGACAGCGATGCGACCCTCTCACTGTATGCGACCTGAACACCCACTACGTCCTCGGATGCAGGGCGATGCCCAACCAGCAGTATTCGCGCGCCCACTACGAGTTCAGGCGGCTCATGAGGCGGCAGGGCCTGCCGGAGATCATACGCGTGGACAACGGGACGCCCTTCGCCTCGGTAGGCCTGGGCGGGCTTTCCAGGCTGAGCGTGTGGTGGATTTCGCAAGGAATCAGCGTGGAGTTCACCCGCCCCGGCTGCCCGCAGACAACGGCTCGCACGAACGCATGCACAGGGACCTGAAGCCGAGGCGACCAAGCCGCCTTCCGCGA
>DS990592.1:2162472-2582472 GCA_000155695.1 Verrucomicrobiia bacterium DG1235
CCCTTCGCTCCAAAACCCTCGACATCAACAACCCCTTAAAACATAAAACCAAATGATATAAGTGTAACCGATGTGTCCGGTTTTTGTGTTACCGATGTCCATCTCGTACCCAACCGTGACCGATGAGAAAAAAGGGGTCAAACCGTAACGTTTGATATTTTGATACGATAGAGCATCGCACCGCCTCTACCTAAAGCGCTTTTTCTCGCAGCCTTAATAGCTAAGAACGGGAATGCCCATTTCTCATCTCTCTGCACCTCCACAACAAGAACCTTGCCCCGCACGCCAGTTCCGCTTCCTTTTACAACCGTGACCGAAGCGAAGAAAACCATCCGTATCTCCTCCAAGAACATCCATCTCGACGATGGCTCCACCGCTGCCGGCGTGATCGCCTGCACGCCGGGCGAGCCCCTCCAGCTCGAGCTCGGAGCCGCCACTTCCGCAGATATCGTTCTCAAGGACTCCGCCCACGTCGCCCTGGGCCGCTTCGACCCCCACGTCCATTTCCGTGAAACCGCCATCCCCACCCGCGAGGAGGTCGCCAAGCACGGCCCCGCCGAGACCAACTACGAAATCCTCGTAGCAAACATCCAAAAAGCCAACGCCCTCTACACCATCCGCTCCGGCTGCCTCTCCGCCCTGAAAGGCGGGGTCAGCGTCGTAGGAGCCATGGGCAACACGCCCTGGGGCCCCGTCGGCCCCTATCGCCACGAACGTATTCAAAATCACTATACCGAGCAGGCTCCTATCCCCATCGTCATGTGGCCTCGCATGGAACCGGGCGCTCCCGCTATCCCCGGCCACGAAGGCAAAGACTTCGGCTCCACCTTCGGAGGCTCAGGCCTCACGGGTCAGGCCCGCCGCGACATGTTCGCGCTCTGGCGCGGACAAGCCGTCTCCTACCACAACGATCAGGCCCGTACAGACGAGACCATTACCGAATTCAAGAAGCGGATACAGCCAGACGACATTCTCCTGCACCACGAGTACTTCAACGGCGACACCGTTCTCGCCTGCCAAGCCGAAACCATGGCTATCGCGAAAGAGGCCGGCTTGAGCAGCCTGCTCGCCCGCCACATCCCCACCGGCCCCGCCCTCCAGCAAATCCTCGACGCCCGCAGCGTGATGCCCTACGCCCTGCCCGCCGAGGTTGGCCTCGATTACGTCTACTGGTGCCGCGAGCGCTTGCTCACCCAAAAACGCGAAACAGCCCTCATCAATTACCGTCGCCCCGCCCACCCAAGCCGAGAGGATCAGCTCAGCCTCATCGAAATCACCCGCGACACCGTTCGCTCCGGTGATACCTCCATTTTCTTTGGCACCGATCACGCCCCTCACCCCTACGCCGCCAAAGCCTTCAAAAACGGTCTGCCCGGAGCGCCAGGCACTCGAAACATCGAACACAGCCTGCAATTCTACGGCGAGCTCTCCCAAAACTACGGCTACACCCCACACGATATCGACCGCCTCGCCTCCATCAACCCAGCCAAACACATGGCCCAATTCTTCGACTTCCCCTTCGAAGTCGGTGCCATGGCAAACGGAGCCATGGCAAACCTCGCGATTTTCGAGCCGAACGCCCCCTACCAAATCGACGAGTCCGAACTCGCCACTCAGCTTGAAGACCCGCACTACCACAGCGCTCTCGCCGGCGAGGCCAAGCTCACTGGACGATCGCTCTTCACCGTATCGAACGGCCAAGTGTGGGACGTGCAATCAAAGCCGATCCCTCTTAACTAGAGAAAATAGGAAAACGCCCTCCCAGAATCAAAACTCCTCGGAGAGCAGACGTAAGCATTTTTAGGATACCTCAAAGCCTTTCCGGCTGCTCTTCGTCGATCCACACCACCGGTATGTCATAGGTACGCTCCAGCAAAGCGATAACGCCGTTCCCTTTATAACTGGGCACCGAAAAGGTCGCCTTTTTGAAAGCTGCTTCAAGCTCCTCGCTCACCTCCGGATCCGTAGTGTCGACCACATGCGGCAAGGCAACCTGCCCGCTCTGGTCCACAAAAAAACTGATCCGCGCCCGCACCGCCTTTTTCCCGGCCTTCAACGGACTCGTTCCCTTCACCTGAATCAGACCTGGAAATCCAAGCATCCCGAGCCGCTCGTCCAATTCCTTTTCCTCGCGAAACTTCACAGTGCGAAACGGCTCGCTTCCGCCACTCTCCATCCGCTTCGAAGTGTCGAACAAAGCATTCGTCTCAATCGGACGATCCGGCAAAAACTCCCAGTAAGCATGACAAACGCTTTTGACCGGACGACCCTCCCGATGAGCAGGCACGAAATCCCACTTCAGAATCGTCGACATCAGCTCATCCGCAAAAGCCTCGTAAGAATACTCGATCGCCAAAAACTCAGAAGCCTCCCCATTCTCGTCCACATAAAAGGCAATCTTCGCATAGCCCTGACCCACTCCGTGCGTGTACGCCCAAACTGGATACCGCGGCTCGATCTGACGCTTAATCGTCACGCTCTGATTCTCCTTCGGTTTGGCTAGAGCGCCAGACGAGAATCCAAGCGAAATTAAAAGGGCAAGAGCTACAACGATACGCGGGGCAAGCATACTCATACCTCTGAACAAGAACTGAATTCGACACTTCCTCAAGGATTTAATTGCATTAATTTGCACCTAAAAGACGCCCTATTAATCCCGATAAACCATGCGGCCGAATTCACTTTCCGCGAACACTCGATCCCGCTGCGAAACGACGCCTTCGAGCGACACGCGTCGAGTCAATACAGAGCTTAAGGAGTTGGGGAAGAGCAGCTTAACCACAAATATTCGATTTCGACAAAATTCCCATTGACGGAGGAAGCGCCACTTCTATTGTGCGTGCTTCTTTCAAGCGGCGGCGGGATAGCTCAGTTGGTAGAGCAGAGGACTGAAAATCCTTGTGTCCCCGGTTCGATTCCGGGTCCCGCCACCAGTTGATAATCAAAGACTTGCGAGATGTTCGCATATCCCGAGATTATTAAACCGGTGCCAGTTTTGTGCCACTTTTCGTAAGATCTCATTCGATTTTCCAGCATAGGCAGGGGCCGGAAGCAGGCAAGCCTTCGCGCCAGAAAAGGGAAGGCCCCGCACGTGCGCTCGTAGCACGAAAAGGCGCCCCGCGAAACGGGACGCCTAACCTTAGCCGGCTAGATCGACTGGCCGCTAAATGCGAAGTCCGAAACTATGCGGCACCACCTCCCCGATGTAGGCCTGCCGTGTTACCTTGGTGCTGGAATGCCTCAGAGAAAGGGAAGCTTGCTCAATTCCATGCTTGTCGGCTATGAGCTTCCCGTAAAACTTCCTTAAGGCGTGTATCGGAGTTCTGCATTCAAAGCCTACCGACTTCAGCCAATCGATTAGGGTCTTGCTGTGCTTGCCCGCTCGGTAGCCGCTGCTCCCTGCTGTGTTCCGCCTGGGCTTGGACTTGGACTTGACGATGAACTCGCTGTCGCGAGCTTCGTGATATTCGGCAAGCACCTTCAAAAAGGAACCCGGGATCTCCAACGTCCCCTCGGACGATTCGGTCTTGAACTCAGACAAGCCGGAGTGGCCCGGATACACCTTGAGCAAGCCCTTGTCGAAATCTACCGCTGACCACTTGAGGAACTCGGCTTCCTTGCGCCGAAGCCCCATGACGAACGCCAACAAAAAGATGAGGTAGGCTTCGGGCTCTTCCAAACGCAGATCTTTTCTGGCCCGATCCATTAGCTCCTGCGGGCAGTAGTCGCATTCGAACCGATTGATCTTCGGCTGCGGAACCATAATCCCTTCGCCAGGCAGCCTGCCCGACAAGCCAATCTCCTCGAACATAGGACGCATCTCCTTCCCGAAAACCGAATTCAGCGACCGGAGCCTGCTCTTGTTAGTTTCACTTGATGGACTGCCGGTGTAGTGGATGATATTCTCCTTTTTCCACTGCGCCAAAAGCGAAGGTTTCAGGGCAGTGACTTCGATCGAATCGACTCTGGCTTTCCAAAATTCGAGAGCCTCTCCCGAGTTGTTTCGAGGGGATTGGATCCTCAGGGCGCTAGTTAAAAGGCGGCGAGCCCTGTTCACGTTGTCCTCAGCCCCGGACTTATCGATTGGCGAAGCTTTAAGGTATAGCGCGAAACACATGCCGAAGGTGATCGGAGCGCCCTCGCACGCCTCCAGCTTCAATGGAAACGTCGACCGGTTCGTACGCAGGTTCGCCTGAGCTACCTCCCAGCCAAAGGTCCTCAGGTCTTCGGCAAAATAAGCCGCGAGCTCCCTTGCCACCGCCAACACGCATACACCAAGGCTTACCTGGGTCCGAGACCCCCGGCACTGCAAACGAATGCAGTACTCAACAGCCTTGTCAGGGCCGACCTTGAGCCCCCGCGTCTTCGTGTAAACGCGAGGAACCTTTTTCGCTGGTGCGACAGCTTTGTTCGTCGGAGCCTCTGTCGAGGCTACCGAATTTTCATTGCTCGCCTCATTTAGCGGGCGAGAGGTAGGATCTGATATGATACTCACCTTCCCTCCTGTGAGAGATAAGGAAGCCGATGCTAGGGGGTTGGGATATTACCTTGAAAATTTTTCGTAAATGCAGCCCTATTACGTTGCTTGCTGGAGAATTGGGCAAATCTACCCGACGTTCTGCAAGGGGCACCGCAAGAAATCTCAGACTCGACCCGATCTCCATGGGGCACCGGCACGAGAATTCGATTCGCCGATAGAGCCTCCTACGAACGAGTTCCAAGGCGGCCGCAACCAGGGCCGAACAAGCCAAATACGGCCGGTGGCCGTTACCCCCCCCCAATGATGCAATAGACAAGTCGCCCCCTATTCCTCGAAACTGAAGCAAGAAACCCTACAGAGACCATCTTCCGGTTCTTGAAATATGAGTTTTAAAGGGAAAGTGAGCCGTCCTTGTTCAATCGCTTCGAACAGTACAAGGGTTGCAAGACGTACGAATGCGGCTGGACGATAACTTTCAAAACTCTTCCGTGCCAGTTCGAGCGTATCACAGCGCAGCCTAACCGTTGTGACTTCGCTTGCCCCACATTCGCCCCACGATGCCAGCTCATATCTACTACCATCAGGCAGACTCTGCACCAATGCATGTGAAACAGCCCGCAACAACGAGTTCCGACCAAGAAGAGAGGCTGCCTCAAAATGGCTCAGTTTTTCCTCCCAATCAAACAGTATCCTTAGCGGAACTGATTCGGTTTTCGGCTTAGGTTTACGGTTCCTCGTTTGCTTCTTTTCCGACATTCCCGTGGCTCAACCTACCCTAGTAATATCTTATTACAAGGAAGCAAAAGAAAACACTCATAACTCTTTCCGAACTATCGCCAATTTGCCGCTGCAGACTATTTGGCAAACAGTCTCCACAAGCCTTGTAATAATTTATTACAAGGATTTATCGCGCTCTTGTGAAAGGTTTGCCTACCCGCTACCAGTCCTCGGCGCAGTTCACCCCTCTCAGCTGGCCAATTCTTTTCGTAAGAAATTGATACGAATCTTAGGCAAAAACTGAAAATCATGCGACTCCTGAGGTGGAAAATGCCACAATGCGCTTCACAACAAAATCCTTTTAATCTCTCTATATCAACACCTTACAATGCTCTATAAAACCCAAAAAGATACCCAAAAAGAAAATACTCCATCGTGCAAAAAAACGCCCGCACCCGTTTGCGAGCCCCTCCTTAACGTTGATAAGAGGGGGTATGGCACCGCCAAATAATAACCAAACAAGAAACAATAACGCGTCGACCGGAGACCTCCCCATGGATGGGCTGCCGGAAGACCCCAAAACCAAGTCCAACGCTAAAACAAAGATTGGCGACCAGCTCTCAGCCTATCTCGAAAGCGAGGTTCCGGACGACTTCCTACCGCTATTTCCGAGCAATCCGGGGCAACCACCTGAGTTCTCCCAAGCCCTTCGCGAGCGTATCGCTGGCTGCCTTCCAAGCTGGGTAGAAAAAGGGGAGCGGGAGCTTCGGGCGCTCGTAAAGGCTCGGAAGCCGATACCGAATGCAGAGGACTACCTATTCCCTGTTGGTCCAAACGACGAATCCCTCCTTTCCCTCGACGAAATTGAGGCAACGATGAGGGAGCTGTTGGTACACGACTCCAAAGCAGTGCGAGCCTGCATCGCCAAGCAGGCCCGACTGGCAATACAGGGCAACGACAGTTTCAAGGCTTCGGTATACCGACGCTACCTTGAACTCGCGCGGGAGACCCAAACGCAGCAGGCATGGGTCATCGTGTAAGCAGATCAACGACCCGCTTCGGCTCCGCGCCGAAGCGGGTTCTTTCGGGTGCGGTTCGGAACCTAAGCGAGATACTCCATCTCGATCCCAAAAGCGAGCTACACCGCGCTCACGCGATGTGGAGCTGGCTATCCAAACAGCCGAGAATTGAGCTCCTGCCCTCCGATCAATTCCCGTCGTTAAATTCGCAGTTTCCGAGTATTGGCGAGGGTGCAATGCTTGACCCCACCGGCCACGAGCTGGAGTCGACGCAGTTTTCCGACTTACTCCTTAACGAATGCGAAGACCGGTCCTCATACGTCCGCATAACGAACAAAGGGCATGGCCGCTACGGACCGCAAACGGTACCCGTAAAAAACCCGCTTTCGAAATTAACCATCACGCTTTCGGGCCACGACAATGCTCGTCTACAGGCCCTCGAAAGGGCAGGTCTTTCGACGAAGAAGTTCATAACGCGAACAGCAACAAAGGTGGCAAAACTCTATGCCAAATACGAAGGCATGAATGTAATTGCACTGGCGGTACACGCCGACAGCGGGTGTATACACATACACGTCATCTTCTCGCACGTATCTCGCGATAAAAAACTCCTCTACAAAAACCCACACCGGGGATGTAATCGAAAGAGACAAGCCGGAATCGGATTGATCAGCACGAAGCGTATGTGCGACATGGGCTTCTGGCCAGTTGAAGACGCTGCCAAAGCGAATTATCTACTTGCCGATCGAGAAAAAGAAACATGCCAGCTTCCCACGGACTACCTCTTGTCAAGATATGTCGACCGTGAATGCGAGGCATACTATCGAGACCTAGACCTCCTGAAAGGTAAAGACGCCGACAAGAGGCCCTCTCCCAAAGTCAAAATGCTCCGAGGAGTAATATCCGCCACTGACCGTCAGTATAAAACCGCTGCGCTCGCGCGAAGGGAGCGGCGGATATTGACCCAAAAGCTGTTCTCCGACCTGGACGATCTGGAAAACGTCAACGAGTCGATCGCCGACCTGACGATCCTTAGCGCCGAACTCAAATTTCACGATGACAATCTCGACCGAGGGAGCCGCGAAAGAAAAGTTGACGAACTTTGGAAGACGATGGGCCTCATCACCAAGGCCTTGGACCGCTGGCAAGAAAAAGCCAAAAAGCGGAAACCGATAGAGCCTTCGCCTAACTACCTCGATGCGATCGCGTCACACAATTGGGTCCTACACCTGCAAGCCAAAATGACAAAGGATTCCAAAAAGAAAAAAGAGCGGGAGAAAAAGGAGCGGGAGGAAAACAAGAAGAAACAATCAGACCCACCGCTCTCTGGGCTCGATTAGCCCTTTCCTCCGTTTACGAGCTTGAAGCGTTTCTTTTGCGCAGTTCGAATATAAGTCTTCGCATCGCAGAAGCCTTTTCCGGGTGCGGGCTAGCATCGCGAATGCGGACTCCGATTCGCGATCAAGCTCGCTCCTACATGATTCCATAGATCGGCAATGCACTCTTGCATCTCGAAGCTCATTGCTGATGGCCATTTCAAGAAAGGCCGACCAAGACCGTCCTTGGTGGTTTTACGAGTAAGCCGATCGCCTTTAGCGGCTTGACGCACAACCTGCAGGTACGGAAGCGGTTGCTTGAATCGTCACGAAAGGACCGCCCCCCCGGGACCTGTCCGTCGATAGCCCGGCGATTGCCAACAGCTTGGAAGCGTCACGCTGATCCTCGCCCATGCTCGCGTCCCTGCCCGTGGAGGAGAGCGTTCTCGATCATCCAGCGCTCCCACGCAAGCTCCATCAGCTTGGCGGGATCGGCCTGCTAAGAGCTGCGGCTGGTCACCAAATACACGCTCTCACTCTACGGGATCCCAGATTTGACGATTTCAAGCAGCCGCGTGATCCGGCCCACGAAAACCGTTCCCGATACATCAGAATCGGCTACAATCGCCTCGCCAAATCACGCCAATCCGCGTGCATCCGCGGTAAAAATACAGGACAGGAGCGCCCCTACTCCTCCTGATTGACCAGAAGATCCATCATTCTCATCGGCAATCTGTGGATTAAAAAACAGAGTAGGAGCGATTCCACCCGATTTGCGAATGAACCCCCAAAAAGGCTCCGATACTCACTTCGATCCGACCCCAAAGCGCCTCGACATAGTCCGCTCCCGAAACCTCACCAGCAGCACATCAAACACTCCTCCAACCCCGACTCCCGCACGCGGGGCATTAGACGGTTTTATTTTAATGCCCCGCAAAAACACACGGCACCAAGGGGGCCATGAAATATCGCTGCGGCTTGGGATGAATCGCCAACGAGATCGGGATTCGGTTTCGGCTTAACTACATAGAACAGGCGAACCAACAAGGCCCCATTTTCCGAAATAAAAAGCTCCAGATAGACAGACTGGCCCCACCCTTCCATCGATAGGCGTTATCGGATGCAGTCCCCGTAGCATGACACGAGTGGTAGCCCAATTTTAGCCCTCGCAATCAAGAAGCAGATGAACCTCGCCCTGGCCCTCTACTCCAAGGCCGACCAACAGAACATCGAGGAAATCAACGCTTCCATCTTCACCGTAAAGGACCAGCTCGACCTGCTCGGAAAACTCTTTCACCCATTCGACGCCAAGGATTACTTTCGCGGAAATCCGGTGGAGCGCCTGAAATGTCTCAACCGCGCCGCCGAGTTTGCCCAGCTGACCGAAAAGCTCGAGAAACGTTTCATGGGCCTCGTCAAACGACTCAAAGCAGCCTACGACATCTGCAGCGGCAGCGATGCTTTCGAGCAGGAAGAGCGCGATCGTATCCACTTTTACCTAGCGGTGCGCTCCATCATCTTCAAGCTGACCCGAGGCAACGCGCCCGACACTGCCCAGATGAACGCCAAGGTACGGGAGATGATTTCCGAAGCCTTGCAGAGCGAAGGAGTAGAAGAAATCTTCAAGCTCGGCGAAGACGGAGCCAAGGAGATCGACATCTTCGAAGACGACTACCTTGCCAAGATCGAGAAGATCAAGCTGCCCAACACCAAAATCAAGCTACTCCAGCAGCTCCTCAAGGGTAAGCGTGTCGCGAAGCGCCGTGATTTAGCTCTATGATCCTTTTCGTAAGTTTCGTAGATATTGATGCTATGACATCTACGAGCGACGAGGAGATAATTTTGAAGTCCGACACGATCGGCCGTGTTCGCATGCCCAAGGACAAGCGCGAGCTGATCCTGGACCGCTTCGAGGAAAGCGGGATGACAGGGCTGGCTTTCGCCAAGCATGTCGGCGTGAAGTATCCGACTTTCGCGAGCTGGATCCAGAAGCGCCGCCGCGACCGAGTCGAGCGTCCAGCCTCCGGCCCCAAGGAAAAGGAGTCTTCGATCTCGCTGTTCGAGGCAGTGGTGGACCAACCCTCAATGCCCTCGCCCTGCAGCCTGGAGCTGGTAAGCGTAGGAGGAACGCGGATACGGTTGGAACGCTCGGAGCAGATCCCCATGGCCGTCACCTTGTTGCGTCAGCTAGGCGATGCTAAGCTTTAGCGGAAGTCTGCGCGTGTTCGTAGCGCTGGAGCCCTGCGACATGCGCAAAGGCTTCAACGGGCTAGAGGCGCTGGTCGCGGATCGCCTGGAGGAATCCGTCCAAGGCGGAGCCTTGTTTCTTTTCTCCAACAAGAAACGCACTCGGCTGAAAGTCCTCTATTGGGATGGAAGCGGGCTTTGGGTGCTATGCAAGCGTCTCGAGAAGGGGCGATTCAGCTGGCCCAAGTCCACAGATCCCGAAGCGGTCAAGCTCAGGTTGCGTCCCGAAGCCTTCGCCATGCTATGCGACGGCGTGCAGATGCAGGGAGCGAAGTTCCTGCCCTGGTACGAGCGCGACGGGGAACAATAGGCTTGATGAATCCACCTTTCGGATACATGCTTGTATTCCGATGAGCGAACGCGAGGCGGAACTGGAGTCCAAGCTCGAAGCGGCCAACCTTAGGATAAGGCTGCTCGAGGACAAGGTGGACGCCTTGCTCCGCGGCCTCTACGCCAGCAAGAGCGAGAAGCTCGACCCCAACCAGCTCACGCTGCTGGAGGATGCCGAGGCAAAAAAAGAACCGGCTCCCGCCGACGCCGATGAAAGGACGGGGGCCGCGACGAGCAAAACGGCCATTCCCCGCAAGCCACGCGGACCACGAATCCCCGACGACCTGCCCGTTCGAGAGGAGGTCCTCGATCCCGACATCGTAAAGGCCGACCCGCAGTCGTGGCGACTTGCCGGGGAAGAGGTGAGCGAACGCCTCGACTACGAGCCGGCGAAGTTCTGGAAGCATCGGCTGATCCGCCGAAAGTACGTGTCCAAGGGCAATCCCTACCTGCCTCCAGTCATCGCCCCGCTTCCCGAGCGGCTGCAGGAGCGTTGTCTTGCGACCCCGGAACTGGTCGCCCAGGTGGTCGTATCCAAATATGCCGACCACCAGCCTCTCTACCGGCAGGAATCCATCTACCGCAGCCGTCATGGCGTGACGATTCCCAGACGAACGCTTTGCCGCTGGGTCGAGCTGGCCGCGCGCTGGCTCGAGCCTGTATACATGGAGATGATACGCAGGCGGCAGGCGGAGTCGTACCTGCAGATCGACGAGACTCCGATCGCTTACCTGGAACCTGGACGCGGCACGGCCGCCCAAGGCTACTTCTGGGTCTCGTCGAAACCTTTGGACGACGCCATCTACCATTGGCATCCAGGCCGAGGGGCCAGCTGTCTCGACGGCATCGTGGAGGAGAGTTTTTCAGGAACTCTCCAGTGCGACGGCTACAAGGCCTATCCCAAGTTCCAGAAGGATCGGAAAAGACCTCTCGAACTTGCCGGTTGCTGGGCGCACGCACGGCGCAAGTTTTTCGAAGCTCGAGCGCGCGATCCGGCGGCATGCGACTGGATGCTCAGGCAGGTCGGACAGCTTTACCTTATCGAAAGATCCCTTCGCGAAACGCGATCGGGGCCCGCGTTGCGGGCTGCGGTGCGTTCGTCGAGTTCGGCGATGATCCTCAGGCGTATCCAGAAAGCTCTATACATCCTCAAACCACGCTACCTGCCGCAAAGCTCCATGGGAAAAGCTGTCGCCTACGCCCTCGAGCAATGGGAACGCCTGCAGGTCTTCGTCGGCAACGGGGTCGTGGAGATCGACAACAACCTTGTGGAGAACGCCATCCGGCCGACCAAGCTTGGCCTCAAGAACTGGATGTTCATCGGCTCGGAAGGCTCGGGCCGGACCAGCGCCATCCTCTTCACCCTTGTCGAGTCGGCCAAGCGTCACGGCCTCGACCCCTACGGCTACATCAAGGAACTGCTGCGTCGCTTGCCCGAGTCGACGAACTGGCAGATCCCGCAATTGACTCCCTCAGCTGTGGCAAAGTCGAATAAAGCAAACGCTGCGTAGTCGTAAACGTCGTAGCTACGGAACTTACGACGCTTATCGCTACGAACCGAGATGCTCAGTCAAGCAATACGGCATGGCGCTTGGCGACACGCTTACCCTCAAGCGAACCATCGAAGACTTCAAGAAGGTCAACAAAATCAAAGGCGTCGACTTCTCCAAACAATTCAAGGCCCTCGTCGAGAAGTACAATGAACGCGATGAGCAGAGCGTTTTGGTAAGCGATGTTCTCGAGGATTTCTCCGACGAGATCATCGACTTCTATCATGCGCTCCGGAAGGAGAGGGAGTCTTTCAGCGACCTCGGAATCGATTTCGAGGAGAAAGCCTTCTTCGACATCCTCAAAGCCATTGCTCACAAGTACGACTTCAACTACCCCGACGAGAAACTCATCCCCCTCTCCCAGCAGGTCAAAAACGTCGTTGACGACAAAGCGAAGTACACCGATTGGAGCTCAAGAGAAGACATCAAGGCCGAGCTCAAGATCGACCTCATCATGCTCCTAGCCACCAACGGCTATCCCCCTATCACCCACGACGAAGTCTACAAGGAGATTTTGGAACAGGCCGAGAACTTCAAGAAGTACCGTAAAGCGTAAACTGGTGGATACCCTATGGTTCCTATTCCCACCTATAGCCCATGACCGAAAGCGAATCAGCGCCCTCTGCTCTCTGTTTGTAAGGGCATTCTCTATGCAAAAAGTCTCGGAGACAATCTACAAACAGAGAGCCATTCAGCCGGTCCTGGTTTCTTAACAACCATGACGAAGCAAACTAAACTGCGAGCGGAAACTCCCTTTGCGCAACTACGAGCGGGAAATTGGCTTCCACCTCGTCTACCGCATAATCAAGTTGGAACGCCTATGCGCTTCGCAATCCATTCAATGGCGACGACGTGAGGAAGACAAAGAGCTCGCCGCGCTTGCTGGTCGCTTTGCAGTATGTACTCGTCAAAATTCGGGAAACAAAGACTTGTTCCTAGGCATTAAAAGTCCAAGTCCATCAGACTCACGGCTGTTTCGTCAAAGCCCGCCGCCGCAAGTCCCCGCTTAGCAACGGCAAGCCCTCCACGATTCGTTGGGATACGATATAACGGTCAGCCGCTCCCTTCAGCCCTGCGTAATCTCGAAGACCCGAGGTTCGTTGAATCGCAACTGGTTCACGTAACTTGCATTTAAAAACCTCGTCGCGCCTAGCGTTTGGTTGCCGCTACTCCAATGTACGTGACCAAAGACGTGACAATAAGGCTTCACCTCGCGAAGTTTTCGCCGCAAAAAACGGCAGCCTAAACCTTGGTCAAAGGGTCCATCATCGAGTACACCAAATGGCGGCACATGGGTAATCAGAACGTCGGTCTCGACCGGTATTTTGCTCCATGCCTCTTCAATTCGCTCGTCTTCCATGGCGAATGCGTAGCCATCGGCGTTAGGCACCCATGGCGAACCGTAATAGCGACTCCCTCGTATTCAAAACCTGAATCCACAAGCAGCTCTGCTTCGGTTAAATAATTCTTACCGGAACGGCAGCACTGGAAGACTGGTATGTCGTGGTCCCCAGGGACAAATAGCTTTGCCTTGAAATCCTGTTTCGCAAACCACGCATTGAGCCTCTTCAATTTTTTGTCTCTACAATCGGCTACATCAGCGTAATCGCCTGCATGGATGTGCACGTCGCCCGAAAGCGGAGGAAGCCTGTCATGTATCGTATGCGTATCGGAGATCACTGTTACGTTCATAAAAATCCTTTGCTGTTTACGAAGAAGCGGCGTCCGGGATCCGGACGCCGCCACTTTACTGTTTTTGCTACTAAGCCGCCTCCAAAGGCAATTCAGCCTGCGGAATGCCGCCAAACGCTCCAGTGGGACCTTCGTATTCGAGCCGAAAGCCGTAACGCTTCGCCAACCATTCCACGGCCGCGATGAACGGGAGGCGGTAAGCGAGCTTCAGATATTCGATCGCGTCACCGTGCTTACCCGTCGCCGTGCAGCGCCAGCGATTGACATGGCAATTGACACACAGGGTCACCGGATTCGTCGGAACGAATGGGCTTGGGGCAACGTAGTAGTCGCCGACTCGCGTCAATTGCATGTCTTCTGAGAGCAGGTCCAGCAGGCTTACTTGCCGCTTCAAGGCTTCGATGCTGCTCTTTTTGATGATTTTCTTCATTTTGTTATCTAGGGTTTATTTAGATTGAGCCTCCAAAAAAAGACCCTGCAACAATGCAGGGTCCAAGGCGACGGGAAGCGTTCGCCGTCTTTTGTGATTCGGGGATAGGGCTGCCGCTAGTCGCAGCAGCAATCCGAAAACAACCTTTTAGTATCCGTTTTTCAACTACTTTTAGCTTGAAAAAGACCGAACAATGGGCACTATCGAGGCATGACGAATCACTTTTCGAAAGACCTTTCCCGCTCGCTCTCCGACACGGAGAATTTTCCGCTGGACGATTGCCTCGCCCAACTTTTTCCCGACTACCTTTGCAGCCGTCAAACTTCGGAAGCAGAGGATGTCATGGGTGCCGATCTCAAGATCTACCTTAAGAGCCGGCGATGCCTTGCAGATCTCAAGATCCGTGACGAGGACCCGCGCCTATGGGGGGCGGACGACCTCGCCATCGAACTCTATAGCGTGCTTGAAAGGCGGATACGCGGATACGAGAACCGCAACGCCGACTGCCTCATCTGGCTTTTCAAGCCTACAGGAAGAGCGGTCATGATCGAGTTCGACGCCTTCAAGCGCTGTTACGAAGCCAATTGGGACTACTGGCACTTCTGGCGTGCCGAAGCGCCGCAAAAGACTCGAATGCGGGACGGGACGACCTACCACAGCGTCCACTGCTACGTGCCGCTCGAACTGTTCAAGGCGGGCGTTACGGAGGCTTATGCCGGCAGGCGCAGCTTCCCCCGATCCGTGGCCGCGTGAGGCAAAGGAAGAGTGCGTCGAAGCTAGGCCTATATGAAAAAGCCGCGAAACCCGCGGGCTAGATGCATGGCATGCTCACTCTGACCACTGCGTAGCGCTTCTAGCACATTCGCGGTGTTGAATAGCGGAAATAGGTAAAACAGGGCACGGGTCTCCATACTCAGTTCCTCACTAGCCAAGATTGAGTTAACATCCAACACACCCGGCAACAGACTTCCTCGCCATGTCTGTATTTTTGGATACATTCTGCCTTCAACCGTTTCGAGAGCCAACAGCCTTCCCAGCCCATCCAGTTCTTCGATCTTGCAGAAACTGAGGCCAGTCTCCTCTGCAAACTCAGCCTTCGAAAGCATCAGTCCTAAGTCAGGCCTGCCGACGGCGCTCGTCTGGACGAGTCTCCCAAAGACGGAGATCCAGAGGTTCGTCGATCGATCACTACCCGTTTCGAGAGCCGCCCTGCGGGCCAAGTCCAGCCCGACACCGACGATCTCGACAGAACTCAACCCGCTTGCTTCTAAAGCATCGGACAAGCCCTTGCTTACCCGCTCGGACAATCTATCGCCAGACCTCATCGTTCCCCCTCCCCCGTTCCATTGTCCAGGGACTGCTCCATCGCTCTCAGCAGCGAACTACTCGGCCAATGCGAGAGCGCTTGCATCACGGCCTGATAGGCCTCCGCAAACTTACCCTGCCCGCTCAATCCGGTGATCAAAGCAAACCAGAACGAGACGCAATAGCCGGCATGCCGCTCGACCAGCGGGCGAGCGTAGGCAACCACCGCGTCCCAGCGCTGGCGGTAGATCAAGGTCGAAAGCCAGGTGGCGTGGTACTCCTCGCAATCCTTGGCTTCAGGCTCCATCGCCAGCAGCACTTGCTGGCAAGCGTCATATTCGCGTTCCTGCAGCAATTTCCAAGCACGCTCCAGGGCTTCAATTTTCGTAACCAAAAATTCGTTACACATGCTATATTTCTTCTTGGGGGTTAGCGGCAACACAATTTGGAAACCATATCGTATTCACTATCTAGCTACATACGATCCAACAAACACATCCTAAGACAGATTCGCACTCGGCGAATCCCAGGCGGCTGCCTGAACAGAAACCTCTCCTGCCCATTCGTAAGAAAGGCTCCATCAGGATTTGGGGACGCCCAGCAACGCTGGGCTCAGCCAAATCCGTTATAAAACGAACTCCAAATCGAATAACTCTCGAACAAAATCCCCAAAAGTGCTCATTCACTGTCTGTAAAAAAGCACCGAGAGCCACCTCACACTCGAATCCGTCCATCGCTGGTCTTTTTGAGCAAGTCTACACGACCGACACCTACAATTCTCTGCCAATCGAAGGCTACAGAGTCACGCCAGCATTGATCATGCGCGTCCGTAGCGGCAATTGGCATCCAGATGACCTTGAGACAGATCGGGGCCACCGTTACGACATCGCAGCTCGCGCTATTGGCAGCCCTTCCATGCTCAGGTCGAGCGTTCAAGCTGTTCTCGAAGGCGGCAACCCAAGCAAGGTAGCCGACTCGAACCATGGAAGCTGGTACCTCGATCTCTTCGCCCCAAGCGTGACGGCAGGTCTTCTCGCTCCAGTCGATCCCGCAGGCTACCGACGCGGACAGGTCTACATTCGAGGATCGATGCAAGTTACAGTGAAACGAGAAGCAGTCGCCTTATACATGGAACCGCTACTCGAGTTGCGATCCTCGGAAAAGCCGGCTCCAGCTCGTGCGGTGCTCGGTCATTTCTTCTTTGTATTCATTCACCTATGCATGGATCGGCAGGTTCCTGATGAATCTCGTGCTCGCATCCGGCGGATATCCCCGGACCGTAATCCCAGTCGAAGCGAGAACCGACTACCTGCAAACGTGGGAAGAAGCCAGCGTCCGACAGAACATCAAGCCATTCGCGAAGTTCCTTCGCGAACCTCGTGCGCGAGCAGATGGGAAGCGACAAATATCCAGGCTAAACAAAAGGCGACACCAAGCCTCCCCGAGTTTCTCTCTGCTGGTCCCCCCCAAGCTCCTGACCTTCAACGCCTCCCCTTCAGGCTTTGAATCGGAAGAGGCAACATTCCTGACCTTCCCGAACGTATCCAACAGATTTTCGCCAAATTGGCCGGACGCTACGTAAAGGACTTAGAGTCAGTCTTTATAATATTCATTTTGTGGAATATTCAATTGACTGATTGTGCTTTTAGGTGTGGATTGCTGCTAACGAGAGCGAACCTGCTTCGGGTCGTTCCTTTCACCTAAAACACGCAAGTCCAAGAAAAAGATTCTTATCCTCTAAACTGGCAATTCCTGTCCTAGGAATAATAGCTGAACGCATCCTACGCAACGCTCTTCGCGACGCTCGCGAAGTCTTCTCCGCAGGCGCTAAGCCTTCTGGATCAGCTCCAGGTCGACGTGAAAGACGACGAGTGGAAAACGTGTACTCATTGCGCACGCTTCGACGACTGCTACAAGCTCAGTCTCGGCAAACTGGAACTACAAAAGGCTCTCCTTGCGTGAAACTAGCGTCGCAGCCTTAAACGCTTCTGCGTCGCCGTTTTGCGCTTGACTATTTCGCAATTTTGAGAAATACATTTCGACATGAAATCGACTCGAACCCAAGTTCCCACCCACGATGTTTTCAAGGCCCTTGGCCATCCCGCTCGCATCACCATCGTGCAAGCCCTCGCCAGCGAAGAGCGCTGCGTCTGCGAATTGGTCGAAAAGGTCGGCCTGGGCTGGTCCACCGTCTCCCGCCACCTCTCCGTCCTCCGCGAGGCCGGCATCGTCGCCGACGACAAGCGCGGCCTCCAAGTCTACTACCGCCTCACTCTCCCCTGCGTGAGCCGCTTCATCGCCTGCTTGGAATCCCCTGCGGACTTCCCCCAACTCTTCACCGGCTGCTGCAGCTAGCAGCTTTTTTTATCTTACTATTTCGCAATTTTACGAAACAAAATGATGAACACCAAACGCGAAACCAAGATATTTCTCCTACTGGCCGCCGCTTTCCTCGGCTTCTACTTTCTTCCAGTCGGCCAGCCACGTTTCGACGCTGCCATCAACGAAGCGCTGCAGCTGACCAAGTGGTACGCCCGCGAACACGTGGTTCTCTGCCTACTCCCCGCCTTCTGGATCGCCGGGGGCATCGCCGCCTTCGTTTCCCAAGCCTCCGTTATGCGCTACCTCGGTCCCAAGGCGTCCAAGCCGCTCGCCTACGGCGTGGGCTCCGTCTCCGGCACCATCCTCGCCGTCTGTTCTTGTACCGTCCTACCTCTCTTCGCCGGCATCTACCGCATGGGGGCCGGCCTCGGCCCGGCCGCCGCCTTCCTCTATTCCGGCCCAGCGATCAACGCCCTTGCCATCATCCTCACCGCCAAAGTTCTCGGACTCCAGCTCGGACTCGCCCGCGCTATCGGCGCCATCGTCTTCAGTATCGTCATCGGCCTCGCCATGGCCTGGCTCTTCCGCAAGGAGGAAAAGCAAAAAGCTGCCAAAGCCGCCCAACTTCCCGACCCCGAAGCCACTCGACCGCTCTGGCAAACCGCCACCTTCTTCGCCACTATGGTCGGCATCCTCGTCTTCGCCAACTGGGGTGGCGACCCCGACGGAGCTGGATTCTTTTCGACCGTCCACAACGTAAAATGGCTTCTCGTCGCCGCCCTCGCTAGCGTCTTCGCCCTCCAGCTCTGGCACTGGTACACCTTGCCGATCACAAAACTCTCCCTCGTCGCCGCCGCTATCCTGGCGACCGTCCTCCTCGTCCCGGCTCAACCCATGTGGCCCTTCCTCGTCGGCACTCTTGGGCTCGCCTGGATCACCGCCGGGGCCGAAGGCGAAGCAGGCGAATGGTTCTCACAAACCTGGACCTACACCAAGCAAATCATGCCCCTGCTGCTCGGCGGCGTGCTTGTGGCTGGACTCCTGCTCGGCCGCCCAGGCCACGAAGGCCTCATCCCGGTCAACTGGATCAGCCAATCCGTCGGCGGCAACTCTCTCGGGTCCAACGCCTTCGCCTCCGTCGCCGGCTCCCTCATGTACTTCGCCACCCTGACCGAAGTCCCCATTCTCCAAGGCCTGCTCGGTAGCGGCATGGGCTCCGGGCCCGCCCTCGCCCTGCTCCTCGCCGGCCCGGCCCTCAGCCTGCCCAACATGATCGTCATCAACACCATCATCGGCCCCAAGAAAACCGCCGCCTACGTGGCCCTCGTCGTCGTCATGGCCACCCTCTCCGGCTGGGCCTACGGCACCTTCTTCGCCGCCTAACAATTTCACAAAAAGGAAAACCGTCCCATGTCAGTCATACACTCACGCTTCCAAACGCTCCGCCTCATCGCCTCGACCCTCGCAATGGCCTGGCCCCTGCCAAGCGCCTTCGCCCAAGCCACCCTTTCCCCACAGGATTGCATCACCGAGACCTTGGCCAAAAACCCAGACCTCGCCGCCCTGCAAGCCCACGTCGCCCAGACTGACGCCGACGCCAGCTCCGCCGACGCCGAACGCCGCCCCCTACTCTCCCTCGGCGCCACCAGCCAGCACAACACCGCCCCAGTCCGCATCCGCCCCATCACCGCCAACAACCAAGCCGGCACCTTCTCCGAACACCTCTGGCGAGCCGACCTCGCTCTCGAGTGGACCCTAAACAGCGGCGGTCGCCTCTCCGCCGCCCAAACCGCCCGCAACCTCCTCGCCGAAGCCGCCCACGCCGACCTCCACTTCTTCCAACAACGCCTCGCCACCCGCGTCGCCCAATTCTACTTCAAACTCTCCGCCCAAGACGCCCTCGTCGCTTCCATCGAAAAATCCCTCGAATCCCTCCGCCAACAAGAAACCCGGATCGGCCAACTACTCGCCGAAGGCAAAGCCGCCGAGGTCGACCGCATGCGGGTCCAGGTCCAAGCCGCCGGCGTGCAGCAGCGTCTCATCGAGAGCCGCAACCTCCGCTCCACCCTTCACGCCACTCTCAACCTCCTCATGGATCGCCCCCTCGACGATCCCTGGCAACCCGAGCCCGTCCTGGAAAAACACTCCGCTGCGCCCCCTCTCGTCGAAGCCGATCTGCCCGCTTCTGTCACCGACCGCGGCGACCTCGAAGCCGCCCACCTGCGCGAATCCGCCACCGCCCGCCGCATCGACGAGGCCAAAGCCGCCCGTCGCCCCCAAGTCAAAGCCCTCGCCGCATGGGGCCCACGCGGCGACTGGGAAGGCCGCGAAAACTACGAAACCGGCTTCATCGGTCTCAGTGCCAATTGGTCCCTCTGGGACGGCGGCCGCGCTAAAGCCCGCCTCCTCGCCGCCCTACAGGAAAACGCCGCTGCCACCGCCCAAGAACGCAGCCTCCAAAACCAACGCCAACTCGAAATCGACAACGCCCAACGCGACCTACGTGCCGCCCTCGAAAGCCTCGACGTCTCCCGCCTCGCCCGATCCACCGCCTCCGAGTCCCTACGCATCGAGCGCCGCAAGTACGAGCAAGGCAGCGGGGCCATCGTCGACGTGCTCGACGCCGAAGCCGCCTCCCTCGAATCCGAATCCCTTTACCGCCGCGCCCAAGCAAATCTGCTCACCAGCCAAGTCGCTCTCGACCTCGCCCTCGGCCGCGTATTCACCGCACAGGCCACCTGCACCTGCCTGCGCCAAACCAACAACTAGACTCTCCCAACAAGAAAATTTCGCTATGAAAACCACCCGCAACATCAGCCGCTTCCTCCAAACCGCCGCCTTCGCCGCCGCCAGCTTCATGCTCGCCGCCTGCAGCGACCCCGCCACCAAGTCCTCAAAAAACGCCCCGCCGCCGCCCGCCGTCGAAGTCGAGCAAATCCAACCCGCCCCCTTCGCCCGCACTCTCCAGCTAACCGGTTCCGTCGAGCCTACCCGCGTGGCCACCTTGTCCTCGCCCGCCGAGGGTCCCGTCCAAGATTGCGCCGTCCGCGAGGGCGACCGCGTCCGCCAAGGCGAAATCCTCCTCTCCATTGGCCGCCAAACCTCCGCCGCCGCCAACCTCCAATCCGCCCTCGAGGAAACCAAGCGCCAGCAACGCGAATTCGAGCGCATCAGCTCCCTCGTCGCCGAAAAAGCCCTGCCCGCCGACCAGCTCGACGCCGCCCGCGCCGCCCTCGAAAAAGCCCGGGCCGCCTATGCCCTCGCCGAGCAGGTCAGCGCCGACTACCAAGTGCCCGCCCCTTGGGACGGCATCGTCTCCCGCGTCCACGTTGCCGACGGCAAATACCTCTCCCCACGAGCCTCCCTCGTCGATCTCTTCGACCCCGCCAGCCTCGCCCTGCGCTTCCGCGTCCCCGAACAGCACGCCCTCGCCCTGCAGGAGGGCGACCAACTCGCCGCACGCTTCGACGCCTTCCCTGAAAAAACCTTCGAACTCACCATCGTCCGCGCCTATCCGGAGCTCGACCGCCACCTGCGCCAACGAACCTTCGAAGCAACTCTCCCACTCGATCAAGCCGCCTTCCAGCCCGGCCTCTTCGCCCGCCTGCGCATCCCCCTCGAGCAAATTAACCAAGCCCTAACCGTCCCCGTCGAAGCTATCATCGAAAACGCCGACGGCACCGCATCCGTTTTCCAAATACAAAACGGCAAAGCCATCTCCACCTCCGTCACCCTCGGCTTCGAGCAAGACGGTCGCCGCTGGGTCAAAACCGGCCTCGTCCCCGGCGCCACTGTCGCGGTCCGCGGCCTCGAACAGCTGCGCGACGGCCTCCCCGTCCGCCTCGCCCACGAAATCTAAACGCTCACATCATAACTCTCAAAATTTCCCGCCATGCTGCGCCAAGCCATCAACAAACGTATCGCCACCGCCGTCATCGCCCTAGGCTTCGCCCTGATCGGCGCCATCAACCTGCGGCAGCTCCCGGTCGACTTCCTGCCCGATATCAAGTACCCGCTCATCAAGCTGAGCATCGTCTGGCGCGGCGCCACTCCCGACGATATCGACCGCAATCTAGCCGACCCCATCGAACGCCAGATGGCCTCCGTCGACGGCCTCGACTACCTCTCCTCCAGCAGCCTAGAAGGCCTCTACCAGCTCGATGTCAACTTCCGCTACGGCGTCGATGTCGACGTCGCCTACCAGGACAGCCTCGCCGCCTTCCAGCGAGCCTTGCGCGACCTGCCAGCCGAAATCGATCCGCCGATCATCATCAAGGCCGACCCCTCCCAATTGCCCGTCGTCCAAGTCGTATTCGAATCCAACCGACACGACCTCACCGAACTGCGCACCTGGATCGACACCTGGCTCTCCGACCGCCTACTCGCCGCCCAAGGCGTCGCCGCCGTGGACATCGCCGGCGGCCTAGAGCGCGAAATCCGCGTTCTCATAGACCCCGTCGCCCTTGAAAAACACGGCCTCAGCCTCGCCCGCGTCGAGCAGCGCCTCCGCGAGGAAAACGTGGAAATGCTCGGCGGCCGCGTCACCGGCGCCCACCAGGAAACCATCGTGCGCACCCTCGGCGAGTTCCGTGACCTCGAAAGCATTCGCGACATCATCGTCGCCCGCAGCGCGTCCGGCCAACTGCGCTTGCGCGACATCGCCCGCGTCGAGGACGGCCACGAAGAACTACGCCTCATCACCCGCCTCGACGGACGCCCAGCGGTCAAGGTCAACATCATCAAGCAAGCCGACGCCAACACCGTGACCACCGTCGCGTCCCTCGAAGCCGCACTCGAAACGCTCGCCCCCGCCTTCCCCACCGGCATCAGCTACGCCTTGGTGGAAAACCAGGCCGACTACATTGCCGATTCCATCGCCGGGGTACGCAACACCGCCCTCGAAGCCGCCGTCCTCGTCGTGCTGACCTTCTTCCTCTTCCTCGGCAGCCCGCGCCAAGTCGCCATCATCGCTATCGTCCTACCCGTCACCCTGGCAGCCAATTTCTTCGTCATGAAGCTAGCAGGCTTCTCGCTCAACATCTTCTCGCTCGGCGGACTCGTCGTGGCCATCGGCGTCCTGCTCGACGCCTCCACCGTCGTCCTCGAAAACATCACCCGCCTGCGAACCGAAAAACCAGACACGCCACTCCCTGAAATCGCCGAGTCAGGCACCAGCGAAGTAGGCGTCCCCTTGGTGGCAGCGACCCTCGCCTTCTTCGCCCTCTTCGTCCCCTTCCTCATCGTACCGGGTATGATCACCCTGCTCTTCCGCGAGCTAGTCCTTATCGTATTAAGCATCGTGATACTAAGCCGCCTCTGCGCCGTCTTTCTCGTCCCCATGCTGGCCGGCCGTTTTCTCCACCCCGCCTCCCAAGCCACGCAAGGTTGGAACGAACGCTTCAACCTCTGGCTACGCCACCACTACAGCCGCAGTATCGACTTCGTCCTCGGCCACCGCCTCCTCACTTTCATCGGCTTCATTTTCATCCTCGCAGGCGGCGGCGTCGCCTTCCGCCACAGCGGCTCCGAGTTCCTGCCCGCCGTCGACGACGGGCGCATTATGGTCAAGGTCCGCATGCCGGCCGGCGCCGCACTCGAACGCATGGACGCCATCAACCGCGAAATCGAACAGCTCGCCCTCGGCGATCCCCGCGTGGCCACCGTCTTCACCCTCACCGGCGGCGCCGTGCGCGGCCTCTACACCAGCAAGATCGGCAACGAGGGCCAAGTGGACATCGAACTCGTCCCAGCCGACCAGCGCGACATCACGACCACCGCTTACATCAGCGAACTCCGGCCCAAAGTCGCCAAGCTGCTCGCTCCCGGCGCCCGCCTCATGGTCACCCAAGCCAAAATGCGCGGCATCCGCCAAGTCGGCCAAGCCGACATTGAAGTGGAGATCAACGGAGCCGAAATCGATACCCTCTTCCAAACCGCCACCCAAGTCGCCAACCGCCTCCGCCAACAGCCGAGTCTGACCAACGTGTATGTCTCCCTCGACTACAGCAAACCTGAGTGGCAGGTAGATATCGACCGCGTCCGCGCCGGCGAGCTGGGCCTCACCGTCGCCGGCATCGCCTCCACCCTGCGCGGCTACATCGGCGGCGACGTTATCACCCAGTACCGTGAGGGCAACGAACTCTACGACCTACGTGTCATCGTGCCGGAACGCTCCCTCGCCACCCGCGACGACGTCGAAAACTTCACCCTAGCCCTCCCCAACGGCGGCTTCGCTCGCCTGCGCGACGTCGCCTCCGTGCGCTCCGCCACCGGACCGGTCGAGATCATCCGCCGCGACCAGGTCAAGCAAGTCATCGTCCGGGCCGACCCCTTCGAGACCGACCTCGCCTCCGCCCAAGCCGCCACCCGCGAAGCCCTCGCCGAGGTTGACTGGCCCGCCGGATACGTCTGGAGCATCAGCGGCAAAGCCCAGCAAATGGCCCAGATGCAAGGCATCGTAAAGCAGCTGCTCGCCTACGCCGTCTTCTTCTCCTTCCTCGTCCTGGCCGTCCAGTTCAACAGCCTGCGCTTCCCCTTCCTCGTCCTGCTGGCCATGCCCTTCTGCCTCGCCGGCATGGGCTACGGACTCTGGATCGCCGGCCAGCCCTTCGGTGCCACCGTCATCATCGGCATCATGGTCGTGCTCGCCGCCAACGCCAACGACGCCGTCCTGCTCATCGATACCGCCGAAGGCCTTCGTAAAAACGGCCTTGCCGTCAAAGCCGCCACCCGCGAAGCGGCCATCCTGCGCATGCGCCCACGCCTAATGACCACCCTGCCCGTGATCCTTGGCTTCGTGCCCCTCGCCTTCGCCCTCGAAAGCGGCGGCGAACTCCTGCGCCCCATGGCCGCTGGAGCCATCGGCGGCCTCGCCATCGAAATCCTCGTCGCCCTCTACCTCGTCCCCGCCCTCTACACCCTCTTCAAAGGCAAGACAAAGTAACCATTCACTCAATACATAATCAAAAACCGACAATCAAAACGAACATGAAAACCATCCAAATACTCGGAACCGGCTGCGCTAAATGCAACCAGCTCACCGAAACCGCCAAAACCGCAGCCGACTCCCTCGGCCTTGAATACAAAATCGAGAAGATCACCGACATGATGCGCTTCGCCGAATTCGGCGTCATGTACACCCCCGCCCTCGCCGTCGACGGAGACCTCAAGGTCGCCGGGCGCGTCCCCACACTCGAAGAAATGCAGAAAATCCTCGGTTAACGAAGAATCCCAGCCGCAAGCGGACGGGGTATTTCCAATCCACCAAGGTAGCGGCCATCGTCCCCGATGGCCAATCCCTAGCTTACTTGCCGCAAGCCGCGGGGTATTCTACACGAAACGAATAAAATCCGTCATGAACTTACCACTACTCACACCCTTCATCCTAGCCGCCCTCCTCGCAGTCGGCTGTTCCAAGGAACCGCAAACCAACGCCGCCGCCGAGCCCTCCACATCGGCAAAGCCCGCGCTCGAACAGGCCGCCGCAACCAAGCCGCTGCCTCAGATGGTCAATCTCGGCGCGGACAAATGCGTCCCGTGCCGGCAAATGATTCCCGTTCGTCGTGAGATCGCGGAACAATACGCCGGAAAGCTCGAAGTAAGCTTCATCGACGTCTGGGCCGACCGCGAAGCGGGAAGCCAATACGGTATCCGCATCATACCGACACAAATCATACTCGACGCAAACGGTGAAGAACTCTTCCGCCACGAAGGCTACTGGCCGAAAGAAGAGATACGCGCCACCTTCGAGCAGATCAACCTCTTCGCTCCCAAGCAGCCCAACGACCAAATGCCGGACCAACCGTGAATCTAGACGCCCTGTTTGAAACCCTAACCGGGGCCATGAGCCAAGCGCCTCTCGTAGCCATGGCTGCCGCCTTGGCATGGGGAGTTCTAAGCATCGCGCTCAGTCCCTGTCATCTTGCCAGCATTCCGCTCATCGTCGGTTTCCTGCAAGACGGGCGAGGAGCGACCAGCCCTCGACGCGCAGCCATGCTATCTTCGATCTTCGCTCTCGGAATTCTCGCATCGATAGCGATAATCGGAGGATTAACCGCAGCAGCGGGTCGAATGCTTGGCGACCTAGGTCCATGGGGCAACTATGCAGTTGCAATCGTATTTTTCGTCTTCGGCCTGCACTTGCTCGATTTTCTACCACTACCCGGCGGTTGGCGTCCCATGCCCAACGACTCGCGACGAGGCCCATGGGGAGCTTTCCTATTCGGTCTCGTCTTCGGCGTGGCCCTAGGACCCTGCACATTTGGATTTATGGCTCCCGTGCTCGGCGTCAGTTTTCAAGTAGCGCCTACCGCTCCAGCATTTGCCTTCGGGCTACTCGCCAGCTTTGGCCTAGGACATTGCCTCGTCATCGCCACAGCTGGGACATCAAGCAAGTGGCTACAAAACTGGCTGAACTGGCAAGGATCCACTCCGGGTGCCAAATGGCTGCGCCGCAGCTGCGGTGCCCTCGTCTGCGCTGGCGGCGTCTACCTAATTGCCACTGTCTGAAACGACAGGACTGAACAACGCCCCCGTCGTTATTCTTGCTCGCCGATCCGCTTCACGTCCTCTTCGAACTTGAGGCGGTAGTTTCGCCAAAGTTTGTCGAACGGAAGAGCCGTTAACAGATCGATGCGTCGCGAAATCTGAAGAGCGACATGATTGAAGCGCTGATAGGTTTCCTCTTCCGTCCCGACAAAAGCCGCGGGATCGGGCGAACTCCAGTGAGCATTGATCGGCTGCCCCGGCAACATGGGGCACGTCTCGCGAGCATTGTCGCACACGGTGATCACGATGTCGAAACGCTCGCCCTTGAACTCGTCCCACGACTTGCTTCGCGCCTCCGACACATCTGCATGGAAATGCTCTTTAAGAATATTGAGAGCTACAGGATGAGGCTGCTCCTTCGGAGAGGAACCCGCGCTAAACGAAGCAAAGCTAATCGGGTCGCGCTTGCGCAAGATATACTCAGCCAAAATGCTGCGAGCGCTGTTGCCAGTGCAAAGGAAGAGGACTTTTAGTTTATCCATTTTAAGTTGAAGAGTTGATTTGGTAGATAGGCAAAATTCACTCGGACGCCGACTCGCAGCACTGCTCCGTCGCAACGCAGGCCACGGAGGTATCGATCTTGGACAGACGCGCTTTGTCTTTCTTGAACTGGCTTTCGCCAAAAAGCAGGTCCTGCAAACAACGGAGGTTCTCCTCGAGCAAGGTATTCCGCTCAGAAGGGATTTCGTACACCGTCCAATTGTTGTACCGATAAGACTTCAGCAATCCGTTCCGCTTCATGAAGGCCAGTTGCTTGCTGATCTTTGACTGGGGCAACTGAAGAGCCTCCTGAACGTGACAAACGCACAACGGACACTCGCGCAGCAGATTCAATATCCGCAATCGCGCTTCATCGCAAAGGCACTTGTAGACAGAGACACAATTCATAGGCCTGAATATTCACTCACAAGAATATTTAGTCAACCTGCTTTTTGCAGAGTGCAGCTCCCTGGACAAGGGGGGCTTACGAAAACTCACTTTTTCTTGGGAAAATCGACCTTGCCGAATTCCTCCAAGACAGCGCACCTCGCATCGCAACTTTCCTCGCACGCCGAAAGCAAACGCTTGAGCGATTTCGAGAAACTCCGCATCTCGCGAATCTTCGCATCCAATTCGCCAATACGCTCCTTTAGAAGCTCTTGGACGTCTGGACAGGCTTCGTCTGGCAGGTTTTCCCATTCGAGCAGGATCTTGATATCAGCGAGCTCACGTTGCCAGGTTCGGGCTGCGGTTCCACGTGGACCACGACGTTTCCAAGCCCCCAGTGCCGACGGTGCCCCAATCAACTGGGACAGCGACTTCACCTATCTCTTCGACGACGACACCCATTTCGACCTCTTTGTAGGAGTCGATCTCACCGCCGACGCACCGGACTGGTTTGCAGGCATCGGTTTTGCAAGACGTTGGCGTTAAGGAATATAATACCTTGTAAAAGATTATAAACTTGAATTTGCAGGCAATATAAGTCTCCGTCTCGCCGTCTATCAGTTCGCAATGAAGTTCTTCGCTACAGCGCTATGCCTCCTGACCCTTGTCGTAAATACGGCGACGGCGTTCTCGGGTGGTAAACTGTTTTGCAAGCACGAGACGGGCGATTCGCACTTGGTTTCCAAGGCCGAGCACGAGTCAAAATCACATCTCGAAAGTTGCCATAGCCTTGCGAACGAATCGAACGTCGGTCACGCTCCGGGGGAATCCTGCAAGTCTTGCACCGACACCGAAATAGAGAACAAGGCAGCGCTCGACAAGGCTTCGCCCAGCAATGACCGCACCGTGGTCAAGAGTCCGGCTGTTGCCTTTTACTTCCTTCCGGAAATCCCTCTGGCAGCGGCCCGCCCGCAGAGCGACCATGAATCATTCTCCGCAAGGGCGCCTCCCGTCGTCCACGCAGCGGTTCAGCATTTTACGACTACGGTTCAGTTCCGTCTCTGATATCCTGTTTCACCTTCGACTTGACCGAAGCTGCCTAGTGGCGGCGAACGGCTTGCGGCGAAGAGCAAATACAAAGCTCTCCGCTTTCACATCGAAAACGAAACAGGATTTTTCATGCCCAAATATAACTTTGCATTCAAAAAATCGGTACGCCCACGAACTGGGGCCGACCGAACAGAAATCAGTCGAAAGAAAGAGCCCAGAATCGCTCTGTCTATCGCACCTATTAAACAAGCTTTAGCTGCGAGCCTCATCCTCGGCGCGAGCTTTGCAACCGTCGAGAATGTCCAAGCTCAGCTGACAGAGGGCGAGGCGCTGAGTTTCGACCAAGCTCTAGAGTTAGCGATCGAACGCAGTCCACGCGCTCAGCTTCTGGAGGCTCAACTCGAAGCAGTCGAAGGCCAAATCGACCAAGCCAAGCTCAAGCCCAACCCCACTATCGGAGCGGAGCTGGAAAACGTTCTCGGCACAGGCGAGCTGCAAGGCGTCGACAGCGCCGAACTCACCGTGGGGATTTCGCAATTATTCGAACGCCGCGAAAAGCGCGAGAAACGAGCGGAGCTGGCCGAGGCAGGCAAGCAGCTCCATCGATGGGACTACGAGGAGGCTTTAACTGAGCTACGCTCCGAAGTAAGGCACGCCTTTTCCAACGCACTCATAGCACAGCAAAACGTGGAGCTTCAAAAGGAGCTTCTCGCAGTTGCAGAGGCCAGCCAGGCAGAGGTAAGGCGAAGATCCGAAGCTGCCAAAGCCTCTGCCATCGAGCTTTCGCAAGCAAATCTCGCTACTAGCAGACAGGGCTTCGAAATCAGCCGCGCGCAGCGAGAACTTGCAGAAGCGAAGATTGAACTCGCCGCTCTCCTGAACGAAACGGATCCCGGCAATTTCAAGCTGGAAGGCTCGCTCGAGCTGGAGGAACGCCTACCGAGCCTAGACGAACTTGCCAGCCTGCTCGACAAATCTCCTGCTCTCGCTCGCTACGCCGCCGAACGTCAAGCGCAGGAAGCGGCAATCGAGGTCGAACTCGCCGAAGCAAAAGGCGACCTGGAGCTATTCGGTGGAGTGAAATACCTTCGGGGCGGCAGCGACGAGGCAGCATTCGTTGTCGGTATCGACATCCCTTGGCAAATCAGGAACCGCAACCAAGGCAACATCCGATCCGCTCGCGCCGGGCTCTTGGCTGTAGAAGCCGAACGCCGTCTTGCGCGCCGCGACGCGCTTGCCGCTCTCTCCATCGCTTACGGCAGGCTTCGAAACGCCTTCGATGAATGGCACGGGTTGGACTCGCAGCTTCTGCCATCGGCAGAGTCGACTCTGGAATCCACCCAAAACGGATACCAACAGGGCATCGTCACATTGCTTAGCGTGCTGGATGCCCGAACGGCACTATTCGAAATACGAGCAGAAATGCTCGAAGCAACCCGCGCCTATATCGAGGCAGAAGCCGAAATAGCACGTCTCACATCGTCCGCGCCAGCAAGTAAGAAGTAACCATATCATAACTACACAAAATGAATTTAAAATTTACACACACTCTCTCATTCAACTCTCCACGCAGCCTTGCGCGAATCGTGGCTCTATTCGCAGCTTGCGGCCTCTACGCTAGCAGCTACGCCCAATCCGACGATCACGACGACCATTCCGGGCACGATCACGAGCAGGAAGAAGCTCAGGCTGAAAGCGGTCACGAAGGCCACGATGACGGTGAGGAGGAAGAGTCGGGCGTCATCCGAATAACCGATTCGCAGCTCCAAGATTTCGAGGTCGTCGTCGAAGAGGCGGATCTCGCGGAGCTGTCTATCGAAACCATTCTTCCAGGCGAGGTGAAGCTCAACCAGGAAAGCATGGCCCACGTTAGCCCGCGCTACGATGGGATCGTAACGAAAGTTCTCGCCCGCCTCGGCGACAAGGTCAACGCAGGCCAAACGCTTGCTCAACTCGAAAGCAATGAAACGCTCGCTCCATTCGATCTCGTAGCACCGGTAGACGGCACCATCGTCGAGTTCCACATTACGCTTGGCGAGTCTGTCGAAGCAGGCCGCTATCTCTTTATCGTAGCGGACCTCGAACACCTTTGGGTCGATCTGGATATTTTCCAGAAGGACTTGGGACGCATCGAAAAAGGACAAAGCGTTCTTATCCAAGCAGGCCACAACAATCCGAAGGCAAAAGGCGAAATCTCCTACGTCGGCCCCATCGTCAGCGAAGACACCCGAACAGGGCTCGCCCGTCTCACAATTCCGAATGAAGATGGTAAATGGAAAGCTGGCATGTTCGTCACTGGTCATGTCACTACTGAAACCGCATTCGTTCCAGTCGCCGTCAAACGCACCGCGCTTCAGACCATGGACGGGCAAACCGTCGTCTTCGTTAAGACCGAAGGAGGGTTCGAGCCAAGGACAGTTACCCTCGGGCAGCAGGATTCCCAGTTCGTCGAGATCCTTTCCGGAGTCGAACTTGGAGAACGCTATGCCGCCGAACGATCCTTCGTGATCAAGGCGCAGAAGGAAAAGGCCAACATCGATCCGCACGCAGGCCACAACCACTAGAATCCAAGACTCAAGCACGCTATGAGACATATTATAGAATGGGTTCTAAAGAGCCGTCTGCTCATCATCGTCATGATGCTGGGCGTCATGGGCGCGGGCTACTACAGCTACCGCTCTCTCCCGGTTGATGCGTTTCCGGACGTATCCCCTGCGCTGGTACAAGTTTTCGTCGAGACCGAAGGTCTCGCTCCCGAGGAAGTCGAAAAGTACGTCACTTATCCCGTAGAGACCGCAATGAACGGGCTACCCGATCTCGACCATATTCGCTCCACTTCGAACTTCGGGCTAAGCGTCGTGAACGTCTACTTCAAGGAAGGCACCGACATCTACTTCGCTCGGCAGCTCGTCAACGAACGACTCCAAATCGCGCGGGAAGAAATCCCCGCCGGATTTGGCGAGCCCGTCATGGGACCGATCACCACAGGACTCGGACAGATCATCTTCTACGCCCTCGAAGATGCTACCGGCGAACGCAGCGCCGAGGAAATGCGCGAGATTCAGGATTGGTTGGTGAAATTCAACCTGCAAACCGTTCCCGGCGTCACGGAAGTGCTCTCCATCGGAGGAGAAGTGAAGCAGTTTCAAGTCCGTATCCGCCCTATGGATCTTTTGCGTTACGACCTCTCTCTACACCAGGTCAAGGAGATCATAGAAAACAACAACAGCAACACCGGGGCTCAGTTCATCGTGAAGAACGATGAAGAGTACATCGTTCGCTCCGTAGGCTTGGCGACCAAGATCGACGATCTCGAAAAGATCGTCGTCAAAACGGTCGATGGGGCACCGGTTTATCTCGAAGACCTCGCGGACGTTGTCATAGGCGGAGAAATTCGCCGCGGACTCGTCACCATGAACGGTGAAGGCGAGGCAGTCGTCGGCATGGTGCTCAAGCTGATCGGCACGAATACAAACGAGGTCATCGCCGCAGTGAAGAGCGAAATGGAAGCCATCCAAAAAGTGCTCCCCGAAGGCGTGACGATCAACCCGTACTACGACCAGGCAACGCTCGTCAAGGCGGTCGTCTCGACTGTCACCAATGCGCTGATACAAGGAATTGGTCTGGTGCTGCTCGTACTGCTCCTGTTCATGGGCGGCATACGCGGCAGCATCGTCGTAGCGCTCTCGATACCGTTTTCCATTCTTTTCGCCTTCATACTCATGAAGCAGTACGGCGTCTCCGCCAACCTGATGTCGCTTGGCGGACTCGCCATCGCCATCGGGATGATGGTCGACGGCACCATCGTCATCGTCGAGAACGTGGATCGGCATTTAAGAGAGCGCGGATCCGAAGCCTCTCGCATCCGTATCATAGCGGACGCCTGCACGGAAGTAGGTAGGCCGATCGTATTCGCAATTTCGATTATCATCATCGTGTTCCTCCCGCTCTTCACGCTCCAAGGCGTCGAAGGCACGACGTTTCGCCCACTCGCCTACGCCGTCGCTCTCGCGATGTTGGGATCGCTCATCTTCGCTCTGTTGATCGCGCCCGTCGTCTCGTATCTCCTGATGCGTTCGCCCAAGAAAGCGCTCAAGGATGGTGAGAAACCGAAAGAGCACATCGTGGTGCGCGTGCTGCTCGTCCCTTACAAGCCAGTCATACGCTTCTTCGTCCGCTTTAGAGCAGTCGCAGTTGCTCTGTCACTCGCACTTCTCGCCATCGGTGCCTGGATTTATCCAAAGCTCGGCTCGGAGTTCGTTCCGCGCCTCAACGAAGGCGACTTGCTGATTCGCGCCTCCATGTCGCCATCCATTTCTCTCGAGATGGCCCGCGACACGATGACTGTATTCGAGAATAAACTACTCGAACGCATCCCAGAGGTGACAGAGGTCGTCACCCGCGTCGGCAGAGGAGAGATCGGTGCCCATGCCGATCCGGTCAATAGCGCCGAAATCTTCGTCTCCCTAAAGCCGAGAAGCGAATGGACTACCGCGAGTTCGCTCGACGAGCTTTACGCCGAGATGGGTGAAGCCTTCAAGGATTTTCCAGGCACTCAGTTCAACTTCACCCAGCCCATCGCCGCCGCCGTGGACGAACTGCTGACCGGCACGAAAGCGGAACTCGCCGCCAAGCTGTTCGGAGACGATCTGCAAGTGCTTGAAGCCAAGGCTGCCGAGATCGACCGTGTGCTTCGCGGCGTGCCGGGAGCGACGGACGTCCAGAAGGACCAAAGCTCAGGGACGCCCCAATTGCTCATCACCGTCAATCGAGACGCCATAGCGCGGCACGGCATAAACGTTTCCGACGTGCAGGAAGTCATAAGCGCTGCCGTAGGCGGGACGGAAGCGGGACAGATCTTCGAAGGCGTACGCCGCTTCGATATCTTCCTGAGGTTTGCTGAAAAAGACCGTAACACAGCGGAAGCGATCAAGCACATCCTCGTCGATTCTCCATCGGGCGCGAAAGTGCCGCTGGACGAATTGGTAACGGTCAAAGAAATCGTCGGCGCTCGGCAGATCACGCGCGAGCTGAACCAACGCTTCATCACGATTCAGTGCAACGTGCGCGGCCGGGACATCGGGAGCTTCGTCGCCGAAGCGGAAGAACGTATCGCCGAGCAAGTTGACTTGCCGCCTGGATACATCGTCCGTTGGGGAGGTCAATTCGAGCTGCAGCAAGCCGCCAACAAACGGCTCATGGTGGTTATTCCGATCACGCTGGGCCTCGTCTTCCTGCTCCTCTACAGCAGCTTCAACTCGCTTCGAAGCGCCCTGCTCATCGTACTCAACATCCCCCTCGCTCTGGTTGGTGGCGTAGTCGCTCTGTACCTAGGAGGGGAGAACCTCTCCGTACCGTCCTCAGTGGGCTTCATCGCTCTGTTCGGCATCGCGTTGGAAAACGGTCTGGTTCTGGTGACCTACCTCAACCAATTGGTCAAGGAGGGAAAGACCATTGATGTCGCTTCGATCGAAGCCGCTTGCCTGCGTCTGCGACCTGTCCTCATGACGGCCATCACCACTGCCCTCGGTCTACTGCCGCTGCTTGCGGCCACTGGCACAGGCAGCGAGGTGCAACGACCTTTGGCCCTCGTCGTGACGGGTGGTCTTATCAGCTCGACGCTCCTTACCCTGCTTGTCCTTCCGTCCATCTACAAATGGTTCGCACCCAACCCCAACGAAGAATCCTAAGCCTCACCTGAAATGAAAGAAGTCAAAGCATACATAAAAGCCTTCAAACTAGGCGATGTCACCCAAGCCCTTCACAAGATCGAAGGCCTGGATGGGGCTAGCGTATCCGAAGTACGCGGCTTCGGTCGCAGCAAAAAGGCGACCTCCGGATTCGACTCAGAAAAGAGCCCGTCCGAGTTCGTCAAGCACGTGAAGATCGAGGTCGTCTGCGAAGACGAGGTCGAAGCGCAGGTCGTCAACGCCATCCACAAAGCCGCCCATACCGGGCTGCGAGGCGACGGAAAAATCTACGTCAGCGACGTGAGCCGAGGCATCCGCATCCAAGAGCTAAGCGAGTAAAATATTCAAATTCTAAATATCCAAAATTCAAATACAATGAACACATCTAAAATGAGAACAGCCCTCGCCCTCTCGCTTATGGTTTTCTACTCGGGAGCCCAAAGCTTCGCCGAACCCAAAGACACGGACCATGACGGTCACGATCATCCGAAAAAAGGCCATGAGGATCACGACGACCACGAACATGAAAGCCACGATGACCACGATCATTCGAAATACGAAAAGGCAACGCTCCCTCAACTGCTCGAAATCATGGAGGAAAGCGTCGGAGAGCTAACGTCTATAGCCTCGGGAAAGGTCTCGCACGATGCGGAGGCAAGCATCGAGACGCTAATCGACGCAGCTAAAGCGCTCCCCTCGAAAAGCAACGGCCTAGAGGAAAAGCAAATCCTTAGGGTGAAGTCAGCTATCGGCAGCATGCAGACCATCGCCATGAAACTCGAAACCGCTCTCCATCAGAACAACACGGCAGAGGCTGAGAAAATCGCTGGCCAACTCGGGAAACTCTTCGAGCTAATCAAATCGCAATACCCCGAAGCCGCTCATCAAGACCACGATGGGCATGGCCACGATCACTAAGAAGTCCTACGCCTCATTCGATACTAGAGTTTAGGTAGTAACAAACAATCCGCCGCCTGCCTAGCGAAGACTAGGCAGGCGACGTTTATCAACACGATCAATTCCATGAATACAAAAACAGTACTCACATTCGTCGCCCTTTGTTTACTCTATGGAGCGACCGCGAATGGCCAAGCCATTGAAGGTACGGATAAAGCTGTAGCGTACCAAAACTTATCTCAGTACGAACTCCTGAACAGAATCGGGGAAATCTCGGAAAGCCTTCAGAATCCAAAAAATGAAGACATTCCAAATCTTCTCCGAGAGATCGTAGCGATCAACGACCTGATCGTCAACAAGAGCAAAGACACACTTAGAAAAAGCGAAAGCGACAAGGTCGAGAAGCTCGCCAAGAAAATAACCCAGAGCATAGACAAGGTGCTACTTTCCGAAGGGAATAAAGAAGCGCAGCTCAAAAAAATCACGAAAGGGCTGAAGCGACTCAATTCCGTTTTCCAAGAACCCCCAAGCATATTAAGGAGAAAAAATCATGGCTTACGATACCCTCGCCGTCGCTAGCAACCAGGCCACTGGCTTACGTAAGCTAGCTCTCTCGCTACTCGTTGGATCGATCCTCTGCGCTCTCGGAGCAGCAGCTCCCAATCCAGAAATAGAGCTACCCAACGAACACGAGTTCCTTCAAGTCCGAGATGTCACTATCCTCGAGAAGGAAGGCCAGACCGCCATCAACGGTTCTGTATTCAAAATACGAAACAAGTTCATGCCATGGGGCAGCCACTTGCACATCGATCTCATCGACGTCTCGACTAACGAGGAAGGCGAGGAAGAGGACATCCTACTCGACCGAGTCGAATACCGATTCCGCCGCAACGACTTCGATGACGGAAACAAGTTCAAACGTTTCTTCAAGTACGTCGATCTCTCGAACCAAAACCTAAACAAGATCGTAATCGATTCTTTCACCCAGAAACACAGCGAAACCTGCGGCGATAAAGAGGCAAGCGACACCGGAAACTAAGGCAGCCGCCATGGCCCGTAAATCAAAGAAAAGAACAACCGGAAGCCGATCTAAAACTGAAGGCAGGCTTTCTCGTGCTCAAAAAGCTAAGGAGCAACGCGTTCGCCGTAATCTCGCTCTAGGCTTCAATGCGTTCGCCTTAACGGCGCTCGGAGGCTTCGCCGTCTTCCGCTACCAATCATTAAGCCGAACCGGTCATTTCCCAGCTCCCGTATCCATTCTACTGTTACTTCTAATATTGGTCGGCTGTGCTCTCTGGAGCCTCTTCGACTGGCAGCGCAACCGTTAACACCCAATTACGCGATGAGCCACGATCACAACCATAGTCATAGTCACGGCACCGAAGAAGTTTCCGACAAAGCTCTTTTCTGGTCCCTTTTACTAAACGTGGGGCTCTCGGTCTTCGAGTTCGCCGCTGGCATCATCGCCGGCAGCGTCGCTCTCATGGCCGACGCCCTTCACAATACAAACGACGCGGCCGCACTGCTCATCGCTTACATCGCCCGCAAGATCTCACGAAAAGGAGCGGATAAGAAATACACTTTCGGCTATCGAAGAGCCGAACTCATCGGAGCCATGATCCAGCTCACCGCTCTGATCCTTGTAGGCCTCTATCTCGTCTACGAAGGCGTCGTCAGGTTTTTCAACCCAGAGCCCATTCTCGGAGTTTGGATGATGGTCGCATCCGGCGTCGCTCTCATTGTCGATCTTGGCACCGTTTGGCTGCTATGGGCCATGTCCAAAGGAAGCCTCAATGTGAGAGCTGCCTTTCTCCACAACCTTACCGACGCAGCCGCGTCAGTAGCCGTCATGGCGGGAGGAGCAGCCGTGTATTGGCTTTCCTGGGACTGGGTAGATCCAGCTCTGACCTTGGTCATCGCAGGATACATTCTCTACATGTCGTTCGGCCTCATCCGAAAAACTTCAAGCATTCTTATGGAACGAGCTCCAGAAGACCTCGATCTCGACAAGCTGATAACGACCGTAGAAGAGATCGACGGCGTCGTAGGCCTGCACCATCTCCACGTTTGGGAATTGGACGAAGACCACAGGGCAATGGAAGCCCACATAGAACTCGAGAGCGACGATACTGACAGGAAAAGACTGCGGCGCGAGATCAAGTCGATGCTACAGCACAAATTCGACATCGTGCATTCCACCCTAGAGCTAGAAACGCCAACCGATAGAGACGACTGCTCAAACATAGTACTTTTCCCAGATCACGATTGATGGATGCGTTACCCACTCAGACCTCACGCCACCAAACTGGTGGTGCGCCCTTGGAGGAGATGCGATTCCGTGAATTGCCGTTCGCGAAACTAAAAGATAGGAGCTATTCGCACCAACGCCTCCTTGCGGACCAAACCCGATGCGAGTCTTTTCGCGCTGCGATACAGGAGGCAGTCAAACCAGGCGATGTCGTAGTGGACCTCGGGACTGGATCCGGTCTTCTCGCCTTTTTTGCCGTCCAAGCAGGAGCGAGAAAAGTCTACGCCATCGAGCTTGGCCCCATCGTTCGCTACGCCGAACGTATAGCGAAGCGGAACAAGCTCGACGACAAGATCGAATTCATACGTGGAGTCAGTTACGACATTGAAATTCCGGAGCTTGCAGACGTCGTTATCGGCGAGAACCTCGGAAGCCTCGGTATCGAGGAAAACATTCTTCCAATGTATCAAGACGCTGCCAGGCGTTTTCTCAAACCGGGCGGCAGAATGCTCCCCAACAAACTGGCGGTGTCTATCGCGCTCGTATCTGATACAGGGATTCACAGTCGATACATCGATCCATGGCGTTCGAAGATGTATGGAATCGACTTCGACACCTTTCTTCATATTCAGTTGCAGACGCTGTTCCTAGGCCACTTCGACGATGAGCGAATAATCACGCTTCCTCAGCTCTACTCGGAAAGTATACTCGATCAGAATCTAAGCTATTCTGAAACCACCGATAAAACGCTACAATTCGACATTGATCGACCGACGACGCTCTCTGGCTTCATCGCTTACTTCGACGCCTCTTTGACAGATAGCATTAGAATAACGAACGCTCCATCCTCTGGAAAAGGCAGCTGGGACCAAGTCTACTTCCCAATTGGGGAATTGCTGCAATTGAAACGCGGATACAAGATTTCGGTACGGATCAAATTTTACACTACACGATCAGACGTCATTGTTTCGTGGCGCGTAACCATAGCCCAGGAAAACGGCGAAACGGTCTACGACTACAGGTCGACACGCTACCCTCCCCTTTCCATGCCTGCAGATTTGATTGGACCAATCAAACCTCCAGAGATTGACCCCGAAAACCGTTGGATCGCCTTCGTCCTCTCACGGTTCGACGGGAGTATCAGCAGAGAGCAACTAAAGGACATGCTTCACGCAATCGATCCAGAGCTATCTGGAAACTTCATTGAGCGAACTCTAGACTTAGCTTTCACCTACGTCGGAACCCAATCAATTTCCCCCGAACTCGAAGTGTCGGAACGCATGAATTTCCTTATTCAATCTCACTTCGACGGTTTGCTTTGCTGCGACGAGATAGCAGAAATCATTTGGACCGAATTTCCTGAAACATTCAGCCCTTCACACGCCCTCCTTCGCATCCAGCAAAATATCGAGCAGTGTGTCGCGTCTGCAATCGGCGTGTGAAAGTCCTACGCCCCGCAATTGAGAACGACTCTCAGGAAAAGACTTGAGTTTCCGGCAATCTTATTCAGACAAGGATCGTAAACCAAAACGTAATGAAACCTATCTTCGCGCTCATCTTCACAATCGCTCTCGCGTGCAACTCTGCACTAGCGGGCATTGGTGGTTGGGTCTACTGCGTCGAGAAGGGCTCCGGAACGATTTGCAGCGTCACTTCGGAGAAGACTGCTAACCTTCCGGAAAACTGCTGTCCAATCGAGGAGGTAAAGAGTTCAGCGAACGCACCACGTCCTTTCGAATGCGATCACTGCATCGATTACGAAATCGATGCGAGCGAGGAAGAAGCGACTGTCAGCGTTGACCGAGTTGTCGTAAAAGCTATTGCTGTTATCGCTTGGACTTCGACGGACTTAATTGTAGTCCGCAACGAAGAGATAAACTCAAAGAATACTCCTGTAAGGGCTCCACCAATACAAAATGGAGCCGCCCGGCTTTTTGCGGACACCGTCGTGTTCCGCGTCTGATATCCTGTTTTAGATTCGATACCTCCCTAAATGCGCCGATGCGCCTAGGGCCTTACTGACCGCGATTCCCTCAGGGAAACCGCGTCTCACTCTCGAAAACGAAACAGGATTTTCCATGCCCAGTCTCCAATCTTCTACTTTAGAAATCGCGCCGCATTGGCGTCTCAGATCAACAGCCATTGTGCTCGCTAGCTTACTTGCGCTCAGTAGCACAGCCACCCAAGCACAAGAACCCGCCTATCCCGCTCCGCGGGACGTCTCCAGCAAGACAGAAGCTCCTAAAGTATCGGGTACGGTTACGCTCCAGCGGGCGATCTCGCTCGCCATCGAGCATAGCCCAGAGCTTCAGGCTCTCGCATGGGATGCCAACGGCTCTCTCGCCAGAATTCGCCAAGCCCGTCTATGGCCGAATCCAGAGCTTGAATACGAACGCGAGAACTTCGGAGGCACCGGAAAGTTCGATGGATCGGACTTGGCCGAAACCACACTAAGCCTCGCTCAAGCCCTCCCGGTTGGCGGAGACATCAAGCAGCGGCGCAAGATCGCAGAGCTGGATTCTCAACTCGCCGACTGGGACTATCACGCGGCCCGCCTTGAAACCATTGCCGAAGTCACGCGGCGGTTCGTCGCCGCTCTCGCTGCAGATCGGAGCCTGCTTCTCGCGAAACAGGAACTCGAGCTCGCCCAAGCCACCGAAGAACTAACCCAGAACCGCGTTGACGCAGGCGATGCATCACCGCTGGAACTCTCCCGAGTAATCGTCCCCGTTATAACGACCGAGCTCGCACTCAAACGCGCCGAACGGCTACGCGAGGCCGCTTATCGAAGACTTTCCCTAAGCTGGGGAGAACGAGTAGTGACGTTCACAGAAATCGCTGGCGACCTGGACGCAGTGTCGCCAGCCCCCAGTCCCGAGGCCTTGATCCAACATCTAGGCGAGAATCCAGACGTTGCTCGTTGGGCCATCGAAATCAGCGCTCGGATCGCCGAACGCCGCCTCGCTAAAGCCGAAGCCATCCCGAATATAACTGGACGATTCGGACTAAAGCGAGACAACGAAAGCGGAGACGAAGCCATCGTAGTCGGGATATCACTACCACTGCCGCTATTTAATAGAGGACAAGCGCAAATTCAATCCGCCCGAGCTGGCGAAGCCTCAGCCCGCAGTCGCCAGAAAGCTGCCGAGCTTCGCCTCGAACGACTCCTTAGCGAATCCTATTCCGAACTTGCCAACGCCTACGACGAAGCCGTCGCCATCCGCGACCGAGCGCTACCCGCCGCAGAAAAGGCTTACCAAGGAACCCAGCTCGCATTCAAGGAAGGCAAGCTTCCCTTCCTCGACGTTCTCGACGCGCAGCGAACCCTTTTCGAGCTCCAAGAGAGCTACCTGCAAGCGCTCCAAGCCTACCACATCGGAGCCGCCAACATAGAATCGCTAATTGGCCGCAGTCTCGCCGAGCTGTCCCGCTAGCACTCACGACAAACTCAAGACAATCCACCAAATTAATAATGAAACACCGAACATTCTACACCTCCGTTGCAAAGCCACTCACAGCTATTCTGATCCTGTTCGCAACCTATTCGATAGCGGACGCTCGACCCGAAAAAACCTCCCCAACAGTAGAAATAAACGACAAGGGACAGGTGGTGCATGTCCAATGGGCAAAAGCGTTTGTTAAAAAAGACAACACTTGGATCCGCATGCGCCTCTCCAAGAGCCGTTTCGCAAATCTTTCACCGAGTAGTCACATACACATGGAAATCTACGATGCGAACAGTACGCTACTAAAACATGGCTACCAAGAGATATCGTCCAAAGCTTTCTTTCGAGGCACAGCAGGTCACCTAAGGCAACAAACGGTGCACTACGACACCGAACTAAATAAGGATATCGACATCTCTAGAATCGAGATTCGTACGTGCCAACAAAAGCACGACAACGATAACAACCGCTAGAGTAATCCTTCCACAAGCAGAACAGGAAATCGCAATATGGCCCAAGTTGTCACGACAAGGTACGTCGAAATCGCATCGGGCAAACATAGAGAGCGCACGCAACATTTCCACAGCAATCGCTCGGACGAACAATCACCCTCCAAATAAACGAATATGAGAAAAAACAAAACGTATCCAAATATCGGATTGTCGTCACTGACAGCGGTTCTCCTCGCAGTCGGAGCGCTCTTATTGAGTGGCTGCGGCCAAGAGAAGACGGAAGTCGCCAAAGCGGATGATCATGCCGGGCACGATCACGCCGCAGAGGAAGGCTACACGCCAATCCCTCACAGTCATGAAGTCGCAAGCGAAACATGTTTCATCTGCGACGCATCGAAACGCGACAAAGGCCGACTCTGGTGCAAGGAGCATGACCGCTACGAAGACCGCTGCTGGCTCTGCCATCCTGAACTGGAAGACAAGAGCCGCATGTGGTGCAAGGAACATTCCCTCTACGAAGACGAGTGCTACCTTTGCCATCCAGAGTTGAAGAAGGAAGACGGGGCCTCTGCCTCTGTCACCCCTTCAGCCAAAACCAGCGAGGGCGGTCACGCCCTTTTTTGCAACGAACACAACGTGCCCGAAGCGGAGTGCGGGATCTGCCAGCCGGACCTCGCCGCTTCGCTTCTCCCGGGCGATGACATGAAGGTTCGCTTCATCTCCGAAGCCTCCGCAGGCAAGGCAGGTATCCGAACGGAGCTTCCACGCATGAGCGAGGCCGCTCCTGTCATCGGAGCCTTTTGTGAAACGCAATACAACCTCAACACAATGGCTAAGGTGACTCCCCTCGTCGGGGGCGTCATCCGCCTTGTGCACAAAGACGTCGGCGAAATCGTCGAGGCGGGCGAACCGCTCGTAGAACTACACTCCGCCGAAGTCGCCGCCGCCAAGAGCGCCTACCTTTCCGCAGTAGTGGAACTAGACATACGCAAACAATCCTTCGACCGTGAAACACGCCTCCAGAAACAAAGCGTCACTTCCGAAAAGGAACGGCTCGAAGCCCAAGCCAACTACCGCAAGGCCCAGCTAGCCGTTAGCAATCTTCGCCAACGTTTGATCAACCTCGGCCTCGAAATCGACGAGATTGCTCGCGTCGAAAACGAGCAGGACACCTCCGCCCAGCTCATCGTCTGCGCACCGTTCTCCGGCACTCTGGTCGATCGCAAATCCGTAATGGGCGAAGCTGTCGAAGCGGGGCACCCGCTCTTCACGCTCGCAGACCTCTCCACGCGCTGGCTAGAGATTTCTGTTCCCTCCGATCACGTAGGTCAGCTTCAAGTCGGCCAACCCGTTGAAGCCGCCTTCCCCGAACTGCCAGGCGCGCGCATTACTGGGCGCATCACTTGGGTAGACACTTCCATCGATCCGGACACCCGCATGATACGAGCGCGCGCCCTCATCACGGAAAACGCCGAACAACTCACCTCGGGCCTCTTCGGCAAGATCTACATCGCCACCGGCCAGAAACAACTATCGGCCATCGTACCCAAATCTTCCGTACAACGACATGAAGGTTCGGATTTCGTATTCGTGCAAAACGCTCCCGACCTGTTCGCCCTCCGCCGCGTATCGCTCGGCAACGCGAGAGACGGCCAAGTGCATGTGCTCGCCGGACTAACCCCACGCGACTCCGTCGTCACCGATGGAAGTTTCATCGTCATGTCCGAATTTCTCAAATCCCGCCTCGGGGCTGGCTGTGTGGACGACTAAGCCGCTTTTCATACCATTTATCTAGAACCGGATTTTCATCATGCTTTCAAAACTAGTCGAATTTTCTCTCAAAAACCGCCTGCTCATCGCGCTCCTATTCGCCGCTGTCAGCGTAGTTGGCATCTGGAGGCTGAGCATGTTGCCAGTTGACGCATTCCCCGATACGACACCGGTTCAAGTGCAAATCAACACCGTCGCTCCCGCACTCAACCCCGAAGAGATCGAACAGCAAATCACACTGCCCATCGAACTCTCCGTCGGCGGCCTGCCCGGACTCAGCAACGTAAGATCCGTATCCAAATTCGGTTTCTCCCAAGTCGTCGCCACCTTCGACGACGAAACCAAAATCATCGACGCCCGCCAATACGTCTTCGAACGCATCAACTCCGTCGAACTGCCCGACGGCATCGAACGCCCGCAGCTCGGCCCCATCGCCACCGGACTCGGCGAAGTCTTTCACTACATCGTTCGATCCGAAGACCCGAACCGCACGCTCGAAGAACTGCGAACTCTGCACGATTGGGTAGTGAAACCGGAACTACGTAAAGTCTCCGGAGTGGCCGAGGTCAATTCCTGGGGCGGCGAAGTCCGCCAGTACCACGTCGTCGTTTCGCCCACCGCGCTACTCAAATACAATCTCACGCTCGACGATGTCTACGAAGCGCTCGAATCCAACAACAGCAACGTCGGAGGAGGCGTGCTCACCACAAGCGGCGTCTCACAGCTTGTCCACGGCATCGGCCGCGTGACCAACATTGAGCAAATCGAAAACATCGTCGTCGACTCCTTCGACGGCAACCCCATCCGCATCCGCGACATCTCCGAAGAAGTGAAGATCGACCGCGAAATCCGTCGCGGAGCTGTCACTTCCGACGGACGCGGCGAATCCGTCCTCGGGCTCGCCTTCATGCTCATGGGCGAAAACAGCAAGGTCGTCACCGAAAACCTGAAGGAAAAGCTCGACCAAGTACGCCCCGCACTTCCCGACGACGTGATCGTCGAAGTCGTCTACGACCGTACCGAGCTCACCACCTCGGTGATCGGCACCGTGCAGCACAATCTTTTCCTCGGGGCCATCCTCGTTATCGTAGTTCTTTTTCTGTTACTCGGAAACGTCCGAGCCGGGCTCCTCGTGGCCTTCGCCATCCCGCTTGCCATGCTTCTCGCCATTCTCGGCATGTACGAATTCGCCATCGCCGCCAGCCTGCTCAGCCTCGGCGCCATCGACTTCGGCATCATCATCGACGGCTCCGTCGTCATGACCGAATCCAACCTGCGCAACCTCGCCAACAAATCAAAACAGCTCGGCCGGCCACTCACTAAATCCGAGCGACTGCAAACGATTATCGAATCCGCCAAACAAGTCGCCCGACCCATCGCTTTCGGTATTGGCATCATCATCATCGTTTTTATTCCCATCCTCACCCTCGAAGGCATCGAAGGAAAGATGTTCAAGCCCATGGCCTGGACCTTCATCTTCGCCTTGCTCGGAGCCCTCGTCCTTTCGCTCACGCTATCGCCTGTACTCAGCTACTACTTCCTCCCCCGCAAGCAAAAGCACAGCCAAGGGATCGTAGAGAAAGCCATCCTCGGCGTCTACGGCTTTTGCCTCAACGGAGCCTTGAAAGCCAAGAAAGCCGTGCTGATAGCCGTCCTTGCTATCCTCGCACTCACCGGCTGGCAAGCCACCCGCCTCGGCGGCGAATTTCTCCCGCGACTCAGCGAAGGAGCCATCGCCATCAATACCATCCGCCTCGCCGGAATCTCCATAGACGAATCCACCGCCTACAACACCCGCATCGAACAGCTCCTCAAAGACAACTTTCCCGACGAAATCCGCCACGTCTGGAGTCGCATCGGCACCGCCGAAGTCGCCACCGACCCCATGGGCACCGAGCTCACCGACATCTTCGTCTCGCTCATGCCGCGCGACGAGTGGACCAAAGCCGACAACCAAACCGAGCTCGTTGCCGCAATGCAAACGGTCTTGTCTGATCTTCCCGGACTCAATCAAGCATTCACCCAGCCCATCGAAATGCGACTCAACGAGATGGTGTCCGGCATCCGCTCCGACCTCGGCATCAAAATCTACGGCGACGACTTTGACGAACTCGTCCGAATCAGCGACGACATACAACGCGTCCTGCTAACCGTCCCAGGAGCGACCGACATCGCCGTCGATCAGCTCACCGGCCAACCCACCTTGCAAGTCCGCGTCGACCAGCAAGCCATCGCTCGCTACGGCGTCCCCGCCAACGACGTGCTCCAATTCGTCCAAGCCGTCGGTGGCCGAGAAGTCGGCGAAGTATTCGAAGGACAACGACACTTCGACCTCGTAGCCCGTCTCCCCGACGAGCACCGCAGCGACGCCACAACACTCGCCAACACCATAGTGCCCACCGAGATCGGCCAACGCTTGCCTCTCCGCACGCTCGCCACCATTGAAGAAACTGCAGGCTCCGCCACCATCAACCGCGAGTGGGGACGCCGCCTCATCCGCGTCCAGTGCAACATCGCCGGACGCGACGCCCGCTCCTTCATCGAAGAGGCCAGAGAAAAGATAGAGCAATCCGTGTCGCTGCCAGATGGATACGTCGTCGAATGGGGCGGGCAATTCGAAAACCTAGAACGCGCCCAAAACCGCCTCATCCTCGTCGTGCCCGCCACGCTGCTGCTCGTCTTCCTGCTCCTCTTCCTCAGCATGAAGAACCTCCGAGACGTGTTGCTCATCTATACCGGCATCCCATTTGCCCTCATTGGAGGCGTATTTGCCCTCTGGATGCGCGACATCAACTTCAGCGTCAGCGCCGCCGTCGGTTTCATCGCTCTCTCCGGCATCGCCGTCCTCAACGGACAAATCCTCGTCGTCGCCATCCGTAACTTCATCGACGAAGGGCAAGCCATCGGAGCCGCTGTCAAAAACGCCGCTCTGCAACGCCTCAAGCCCGTCCTCGCCACCGCCGTCACCGACGCCGTCGGCTTCCTGCCAATGGCGCTATCGACCGGCGTAGGAGCCGAAGTCCAGCGCCCACTCGCCACCGTCGTCATCGGAGGCGTCGTAACATCCACGATCCTCACGCTCATCGTCCTCCCGATCCTCTACACCATGTTCGGAAAGAAGAAACCGGAAGCCACTGATGGAATGCAAGAAAACGACCTTTAGGATCAAGGACATGGACTGCCCTTCCGAGGAGCAGATGATTCGCATGAAGCTCGAACCGCTAGACAACGTCTGCCGGCTCGACTTCAACATCCCTGAACGCGCTCTGGAAGTCTACCATCACGAAAGTCCACAAGAGATATTCGAGGCGTTGACTGAGCTAGATCTCGGTACAGAGATGCACTCGACCATCGACGCACTCGCTCCGAGTCATTCCGAGCCCCAAATACAGCGAACCGCTCTCTGGTGGGTGCTCGGGATCAACTTCGGCTTCTTTATCATCGAAATGACGGCTGGCTGGATCGCCCATTCGATGGGACTAGTGGCGGACTCGCTCGACATGCTCGCCGACTCCATGGTCTACGGACTCAGCCTCTTCGCAGTAGGGGCGGCCGTCGCTACCAAGAAGAAGATCGCCAAACTCAGCGGCTACTTCCAGATGGGACTCGCCATCCTCGGTTTCGCAGAAGTGATCCGACGCTTTTTCTTCAGCACCGAGACGCCACTCTTCGGTTGGATGATCCTCGTTGCCACCCTCGCTCTTATCGCAAACGGCATCTCTCTGCTCATCATCACCAAAGCCAAAAGCAGCGAAGCCCACATGCAAGCCAGCGCCATCTTCACCTCCAACGATATCATCGTAAATGGCGGCGTCATCGTAGCAGGCCTCCTCGTCTACGCCCTGGAAACCCGTTGGCCCGATCTCATAGTAGGCGCCATCGTCTTCGCCTTCGTAATGAAAGGCGCGTTCAAGATCCTGAAGCTGTCGCGGTAGCGTCCGGGCTATTTCGATCGCTTCCCGAATTCCTCCAAGACAGCGCACCTCGCATCGCAACTTTCCTCGCACGCCGAAAGCAAACGCTTGAGCGATTTCGAGAAACTCCGCATCTCGCGAATCTTCGCATCCAATTCGCCAATACGCTCCTTTAGAAGCTCTTGGACGTCTGGACAGGCTTCGTCTGGCAGGTTTTCCCATTCGAGCAGGATCTTGATATCGGCGAGTTTCAGGCCACAGCTTTGAGCGTGCTTGATAAAGTGGAGCCTTCCCAAAGCGTCCTCGTCGTACTCGCGATAGCCCGAGTCATATCGGCGCCTAGCTTCTGGCAAAATGCCCTCCCGTTCGTAATATCGTATCGTCTGGGTCTTGAGCCCGGCAGTCTTCGCTAATTCGCCAATCGTCATGTCATTTGAGAAAACGTCTTTACCTTATACCTTACTGCAAGGTTTACACTGCCTACGATGAACGTGGAAGGAGAACCTAAGAAACGGAACTGGCTGCTGACGGGCGGACTTGGAGCGGCGTTCCTTGGATCGCTTTGCTGCATCGGACCGGCGATCTTCATCGCTTTCGGTCTCGGGAGCTTTGCGGCGGGAGCGTTTTTCGAAACCATCCGCCCTTGGATGGGAGGACTGGCAATAATCGCTTTAGCTTTCGCGTGGCGACAAGCGTTCCGCAAAAAGCCCTGTCTAGATGACGCATGCGAAGTTCGTCCCAAACGAGACAAAAGGCAAATAGCCATGCTCGGCATCGGGACGCTGCTGGCTGCCAGCCTTCTAGCTTATCCCAATATTTCCGAGGGAATTCTCGAAGCACGAAATGCGGATTCAATCGAGGAAGCTGAGGGAGCGGCTCATCTAGCGGTCTCGATTCCGAGCATGGATTGCCCGGCCTGCGCGGTCGGCATCCAAAGGAAGCTTGTAGGATTAGAGGGCATTGGAAGCGCTAGTATCACCTACGAAACCAAACTCGCTCAGATAGTCTTTGACTCGCGACTGATATCCGAAACCGAAATCCTCGAAACCATCGAAGCGACTGGATTTCCTCCGACGCAAATTCAGCCCAGCAAAAACCATGTCCAATAGCCAAGGCATTAAACCCGACTCTACAATCACTTGCCCGAATTGTGGCCACAGTCAGACTGACACAATGCCAACGGACTCCTGCCAATTCTTCTGGAAATGCCCCAGTTGCGAAGCGCTCCTCAAGCCCAAGGAAGGCGACTGCTGCGTGTATTGTTCCTATGGAGACACCCCTTGCCCGCCGATTCAAGAAAGCGATGAGTGCAGCGACGACTGTTGTGGAAGCTAATTCCCGAGATCGCCGTTTTTTCGATTTCGTAAAATCGAATTTCCAAACTTCACCCGCTTCTGGCGTGTAAGTGCAGGTGTATCCCGTCTTCAACCTCGATTCGATGTGATCCCGACCAAGCGGAAGCGAGGTGAACATGCGTTGAAACGCCCTTAGGACAGATAAGCGAGCCTTCTCCTTTTCGCCCTTCAGTCGAGATCTTCCGCCCGCTCCAGAAACCGCAGAGAGGTGCTTCAGAATTGAGTCCTTCTCTTCCTCTAGGCGTTCGATTTCGTCTTCGCGGTCAAAGGCGATAGCTTCTTCAAGTTCTTCTTCGATATCGAAGATGCGCTCCTTGTAGTACCTGAGAGAGGCAGTATCCGTCGCCTCCATATCTGAAACATCAAAGGACTCGCACGCGGCTTCGGGATTAGCTAAAGCGAAAGCCGAGAACTCCTCGGACGGCTTACTCAGAAGCTTAGCCAGAAAGCGAATTCCCTTCGAATCCGCAACAGTAGAGACCTCGCCATCGAAGATAAAACGCCAAGTTTTCCCCTCGCAGATCAAAGCATGCTGAGGTCTCGATTTCTCGATGCCTAACGACATAGGCCAGTTGATTTCAAAACTAACTGTATCGAAATCAGTCACGAATAGATTAGAAGCCTCAAGCAACTCTTCAGTCGCCGAATCCAGATCCGGATAGACTGGAAAGACGACGACCCTTACCGAACGGCTCCGTTCGCGAGCCAGAGCCCTCAATCGCAATTCTAGCGAATCGAGAAACCCACTACCTATCGAGAGATAGACTCTTTGATGCGCACTGGGAAAAGTGGACACGAGATTCTCAACTAAGGAGAATCGAAAAATGAGGAAACCCCGCTACAGCGAAGAGTTCAAGAAGGAAGCCGCTAGGCTGATAATTATCGACGGGATGAGCGTCTCGGACGTATCTAAGAAGCTGGGTGCCAGCCCTGCTCAGCTCTACAAGTGGCGCGACGCCCACCTCGAAAGCCATTCGCAGGAAGCTGCAGCTTTGGGGCAAGCCAGCCCCAAGGAGATGGCCGCCGAGCTGGACAGCCTGCGCAAGCAGTTGCGCAAGGCTGAGCGGGTGAACGAGATTCTAAAAAAAACGGTGAGCTACTTTTCCAAGGACGAGATATGAAGTTCGAGTTCATTGGAAAGCACCGAAGCCTCTACGATGTGGTCGAGATGTGCGAGACCCTTGGCGTATCCACAAGCGGCTACTATCGCCGGGAGAGATCCGAACCTAGCTTTCGCCAGAGCGAAGACGAGTCGCTCAAGGAGAAGATCCTCGAGGTGCACGATCAGGCTGTTGGGGACTACGGGCACCGCCCAGTCCATCGACATTTGCTCGAAGACGGGGTCAACTGCGGGCGGGACCGAACGCTTCGACTGATGAACGAACTGCAGATATCCGGCAGGCAATCGAAGGGATACAAGCCCCAGGGCACAGACAGCGCCCACGACTTCGGCTACAGCCCCAACCTGCTCAAGGCGCTTGGCCAAACCCGTCGCTGCGACGAGGCCTGGGTGGCGGACACCACTTATCTTCGGGTGGGCCTACAGTGGATGTATCTAGCTACCGTAATGGACCTGCATAGTCGCCGCATCCTGGGGTGGAGCGTTTCCCCGAGCAACGACACCGCATTGATCCTTGAAGCTCTCAAAGCGGCCGTAGCGACACGCGGCTCCAAGGCGTCCGGAATAATCCATCACAGCGATCGCGGCAGCACGTACGCTAGCTACGCCTACCAGAACTATCTCTTCGCTCTGGACATGAACTCGAGCATGAGCGCGAAGGGGAACTGCTACGACAATGCGGCTAAGGAGTCCTTCTACGGCCGCTTCAAGAGCGGCAGCGTCCGCGAGCGTATCTTCCTGGACGAGGCCGAGCTAAGACGGCATGTATTCCTCTATATCGAAATGTTCTATAACCGCTTCAGGAAGCATTCATCGATTGGATACAAGAACCCGATCCAATTCGAGCGAGATTTTTTTGCCCCCCATGGGGGGCAAAGCAAGGAAAGATACCTTTACCAGGATCAAACAAACTGATAGATCCACCAACATACCAAACCAAAACCCAACTAACATACCTAACAAATAAGAATCCTGTGTCCCAGTAAATCAGGGCGCTTCATCTTAGCGTATCCTCCGAGGAAATACGCTTGTCTTCTAATCGTATGAACCCCTCCGATTCCTGAAGTCGCTTGCCAGCGATGGCGTTGCACTGCCGCAACGAATCCGCAAAGGATGAAGGCGAAAAGCAATACTGCCGCACATCGTCTTCGCTCAGAACTTCGAAACCGTTCGGTTCGTCGGAATCTTCGACGCCAAATAGCTTCCCGTTCACCTGGCGAACGATCATCCATCGGTTGTTCTCATCCAGATAGCTTTCGGGAATCGGAGTTTCATTGAGCAGTCCGTTCCGAACCAATGGGTCCCAAAGGTCAGGATTGTAGCGCTGCAACTCGCGGAAGCGAAACAGAGGCCCTTGAACGGCTCTGACTCTTCGCCAAAGAAACGAGAGATCGTCTGAAATCTTCATTAGGCAGACAAGAGCCCCCAGCGTCTAAGATAACGAAAAACCTCCATGCAACGAGTGGAGCGATTAAAGGAGATCTTGTTGGTATCGGAAAGCGTAACCGTTTTTCCACGACGGCACTCGGGAAATACGATTTTGATCTTAGCGGAGGCCAAGCGAGCTTCACTCAGCGAAGGGCGAAGCTTAAGCTTCTCCAGAGTTTGAAATACGTCCTTCGAGTTAAATTCCCTCGATGGACTTCCTTCCCTCCAAACTGACACCGCACATCCGTCAAAGCCGCTTGATGGCCCGATTCCATTTCGAAGGTAAACATCGGATCCTTCAACCGTTCCAAGTCGATCAAGGTTTGAGATTCCTCCGAATCGAAAAACTCCGGATCATCCAAGAACACCTTGCCAAAGGTTGTTCTCAAAATCGAAGTATCTCGCTTCGTTGACGATTCGATTTCGATCTTACCGAAGCGGGGGAAGTAGGCGATGAAGTCCTGTCTCACCGGCCGGAAAATCAACGGCTGTATGTCGATAGTCTCCCCATGTTCCTTCATTTCGAGCACCGCGTGGACGCGCTCTTCGTGGTACACAATGAAGTTTTGCACATCGCCATCGACGAAGCGTTTGACCAGGACCTTCTCCGTGCCCTTACGAACCGCGAAGGCCTTTCGCAAAGCCTTCTCGAAATGCTCCGTGTTCGCGTCCAAGTCCTCAAGAGAACGAGCGTCCTTCCCTCGAAACATCGTAAACTTGTCCACCCGCGAAAGGGTAAGGAAGTCGTAGGCCATCTCGAACACCTCCGGATGCTCCGAATACACCCGCAAGGCCAGCACTTCCACATGCAGCGAGTGAACGCCCGGGATCTGCACTCCGCACTGCTCAAGGGCATCGAACAAAATCTCATGTCCCTGTTTCGTCGACAAATCGTACGCCCGATAGATGCCCTCTAACATCCCCTTGTAAGCCACCCGATTCCCCGCCGACGACCTCAGCCATTCCTTAAACGTCTCCACCGTGAGCATCTCAGGAAAGCCGTCGAGGCCTTCACGCCATTGGTCACAATAGCGTCGAAGCACACCTTCAAAGCATTTGAATTTGTCGAGAAAACGGTCCGCGTTGAATTTACGACGAGGTGATTTGGGCATAGTTGGATTCCTTCCTTTGGGGTTGTGATTACGGGATACCCGATCCGGCAACAGCTGACCGAATCGATAAGGGAAACTACCCTAACACAGACCCTAAGACAACAGCTGTCCGATGCTAAATGTTAGGTTTAGCAGCTCAACCACCGAGGAAGATTTTTTCGGATCGAAAGACGCCTGATGAGCTACTGCTTGCCAGGATTGCTAAGATCGGTCATCTACCCCAAACTTATGAATTATAGCAGAGAACCTCGTTCAATCGTTCGCGACTAATCGCTCACTATGCTTTATCAACGACAGAAACTTCTCCTTTCACTTCTTGAAACACTCGGAGGCGAAGTGAAGAGCACCGATTTCCAAAAATTACTTTTCCTCTTCACGAAAGAACACGAAGAGGAACCATCCTACGAGTTCGTACCCTATAAATTTGGATGCTTCTCATTCACTTCGTACGCTGACAAAAGGAAGCTAACCGAGAAAGGTTATCTCGAAGACTGCGAAGGTTGGAAACTCGCCAAAGAAGGTCCTAAACTAGCTTCATTTGCCCAGCGACAAGGCTTGTTTAGATTAAACAAGAACTATGGAAACAAACGAGGATCCGACCTTGTGAGCGAAGTCTACACCCGCTACCCAGAGACCGCTTGGAGAAGCGAGATCGTCGATAAGGTGATTGATGACCCAAGCCTTAGGAGGCGCATCAAAAATGCTCGACCTTCTAAAAACGGGCCAGGCCTTGTGACTATCGGATACGAAGGAAAAACACTGGAAGGCTATTTAAACCTATTGCTTGAAGATGGGGTAACAATTCTTTGTGACGTGAGGCGAAATCCGCTGAGCCGAAAGTACGGCTTTTCCAAAGGAGCCCTTTCTTCAGCCTGCGAAAGCCTAGGTATTCGCTATGAACATTTGCCTCAATTGGGAATAGCCTCAGAACAACGGCGCGAACTGCACACGCAAGCCGATTACGACGCGCTTTTCGAGGAATACGAACGCGACAATCTCCCGAGCCAGACTGAAGCTGTTGAAACTATTTCATCATGGATCAAAGAAGGAGATCGCGTTGCATTGACGTGTTATGAACATGCTCCGCATCAATGTCATCGACACTGCGTCGCCGAAGCTGTTGAACATCAAATAGGAGGAATTTTAGATTTATGCCATTTATAGCCTGTTGCCCTAGTAAATGAAAAATGAACGAATCCTTGTAGCAGTAAAAACTTACCCAACTCTTTCTTCTACTCACATAGAGCTAGTTTGTACGGCTGGCATTCGAGAGGACGGCTCTTGGGTACGGATATATCCAGTTCCCTTCCGGTTTCTGGACGGAGACCGAAAATTCAGCAAATGGCACTGGGTCGAACTCCCTCTCATCAAGAGAGAGAAAGATACGCGACCGGAATCTCATTCTCCGGTAGATCGACACAAGATCGACGTCTTGGAAGAAGTCGGAACCCATGACAACTGGCGCTTGCGAAAGGAGCTGATCCTAGAAAAGGGAAAAGTTTGGACCAACATGACCGAACTGATCTGTGCCGCCAAACGCGGCGATTGCTCTCTCGCTACGTTCAAGCCAACTAAAATCGAATTTCAATACCAGGGATGCGAGAGAGAGTGGGACGAAAACAAGCTAGCATCCGCTCAGAACCAAATGAGTCAGCAGGGGTTGTTCGAGGATGATGCGGTTCCCGAAAACTTTCGCATCGCAGACAAAGTACCCTACGATTTTTCCTATAAAATAACCGACGACGACGAACGCGTATCCACCCTCAAAATACTAGACTGGGAAATCGGAATGCTGTACTGGAACTGCTTGAAGATCGCAAACGGAGACGAAAAGGCAGCGCTTTCCAAGGTCTATCAAAAGTACGGTGAAGAATTCCTTCAAAAGGACATTCACCTGTTTCTTGGGACCAGTTTGCAATGGCACAACGTTGGTCCCAATCCCTGGATGATTATCGGAGTTTTTCCTCCTCCGATTGTAAGACAAATGTCGCTAGGGATCTGAGCAGGGCTCGCGTTCTTTAGATGCACATGAGTCCTGGACCTGTTCAAGGCGCTTGTGCCCCCCAGCTTCTTCGAAAACGACGGTCCGAACAGAGAACTTCGAGAGCTTTGACCCTCATCTCGGGACTTGCCTTACGGGTGAGTATTAAAGCTGCGATCGCACAGAGAAGCGGGCGAAATAACGAGGCAAGTACAATAGATGAGACTACAATGGCGAGCGGGAGAGAGCTTTCAGAATTCAGGATTTCGAATATGGCGCGTTTTGGTTGCCGCCCAGTATACACCCTGTTTTCGGAAAAACGACTTGAGCACTTCGCCTGAGAAGGCCCAAACCAGACGCCAATCTTGCAGAGGCCTTGCAAGACCATTGCAAAGCCTGCAGAGGCTCGAAACTTTTCTCACTTTCTGCTCGACAGGTTTTCGAAAGGCACGTCTTGATGGCTAAAATTCAGTCTACCACCTAAACCATTTCGTTTGCGAACGTACCGATTTTCACTGGCAACAGGGCGGCTTCTCCCCGGAGTTCTTCGGAGGCCAAGCAGTCCACAGAGAAATCACTATCAGTGCCAGAACGCCGAGCGGGACCAAATCACCGGCTCCGGGAGAAAGCTTTCCTAGCGTTACGAGAATAGCTCCGACCAATCCATAGCGTACTGGTCTGTATCCACGCCACTTGGACGCTTTCCAAGCGAGAGCGATAAGGTTTATAAGGACGGCGAGACCGAGGAGAACAACCGTCCATTCTCCGTTCATGAATCGATCGAGAGCGTAGGCGGAAACGGTCGCCAAGGCACCATAGATCGGGTAACGATAGATCTTCATTTCTTCGCTGACTTACTCGTTTCTGGAAGATGACGCCACCAATCACGCACACACCATGCCGCTAGGATGATCAAGACACCGCCCGAGCCTATCGGCAGGAAAATTTCTTTCTCATGAGCTACAGAATACCAGACGTAGATTGAAAACCCGATGATGAACAAGATGGCCGCAGCAGAAAGCCAAATAGCCATGCTCTTGCGTTCTTGTTGCTCCTTTAGCAGCTGGTGCTTGCTTCGCTTTCTAATCCGTTTTTTGGATACTTTCAAAACAAGTAGTCAGGTCCGTAGATCAAGCTTCCGCCAAAGTGTCCTGCTGTGAAGACGAGAAGAGCGAGTGCCGCGTAAAGCGGAATACGGTAACGCGTTTTAGGCCAGTAGAGGATAACGGCTGAAACCAACGCGGCGAGAGTCGCCACACTCGTGCCCAGCCAACGATGGTATTCAAGTATTACCGATAGGTTGTCGGGATAGGACGATTGCGATGCCGCGATCCACCCCATGATAGCCGCGACAACCGCAGCAAAGGCACCGGCGAACAGTGAGATGTCCGCCAGTTGATTGAATGCTGGCTTTCGTAGCAATGGGCTAAGAATGGCCAGCAAAGCGGCAAAGGGTATCAGAGCCACCGGAAAATGCACAGCAAGCACATGCAACTTGCCGAGAAAAGAAACGATCGGATTTGAACCGCCTCCGCCATGGTCAGAGTGATCATGCTCTGAATCGCCGTGTTCGCTCCTTTCATCCGAACCATGGGCTTGCGCCTCAGTGGAACCGTGCCCGTGCTCGCCGTGACCCCCACTTTCTTCCGTAGAGGCCAAGTTGGCCAAATAGACCTCTGGGTCCTTATTGAAGTCGCGCAGACAAGACTTGCAGCAGAAGTAAATCGTCTCCCCTTTATATTCGGTATGTATGTCCGCTTCGGCTAGGTCGGTCGGAGTGACCGGGCAGTACTCGTTGCTTGGAGTGTCCCGTTCTGGTGAAGCCAGTAGAAGCAACGGCATGGCAAAGACTCCGAGAACGAAAGAGAGTAAAATAGTTTTCATAAGCAGTTAACTTAAGATTCAGCATCCCCATCAAGGCAGGCATCCAGCTGCGGAGCGCGTCCTTTCAATCGCAGACGTTTTGCGAGTAGCAGAACCGGTATGGCAACTGACGAAGAGAGTAAGGCCCCCATCTTAGCAGCTCCTTGAAAATCAGTCTCCACACGAAAGGCTTGGCCGCTTACGAACAGCGCGACGGTAAGCCCTAAACCGGCGATGGTTCCGGCAAAAAACAGATGCCGAAGCCCCATGCCTTGAGGCAATGGAAAGCCAAGTTTGATGCCTATGATCGAAAAGAGCGACACCCCGAAAGTCTTGCCTATAATAAGGGAGAGCAGGACGATCCACGTGAGTTCGCTCATATTGGAAAAGACTACGCCCGCGTTCGCAAAGGCGAAGAAGAACAGCCCAACGTCGACTGGCAGTTTGAGCTGGTGCTCAAAGCGTTCCAAAGCGAACGGCGGTACTGCGTGACTTTCCTCCACAAAGAGCCCTTCATCGTTTTTAGCCGATGGCATGAAGGGCACGATAAAGACAAGCGCCAACGCTGGATGAAGATTGGCACTGTAGAGTCCGTACCAAGCAAGCCCACCTCCCAATAGCACATAGGCTATCCAATGTTGCACACCCGCTTTACGCAAAGCGAACGCAACTAACATTGCTGGCAGTATCCAAAGTACATTTAGCCATTCGGGATCGGCGACGGGATAGAACAATGCAATGATCACCAATCCGATAGCGTCATCAGCCACCGCTAACAGAAGAAGGAAACTCACGGCAGGATGCCCTTTGCCGAACGCAGCGCGAGCGACTAGCCAAGCCAGAGCGATATCCGTCGCAGTTGGGATGCCCCAGCCCCCAGACCACTCAGTCCTTCCTAACACAGAATTGAGGAATAAATAGACAGCAATAGGCCCCAGCACCCCTCCCAAAGTTCCGAGCAAAGGATTGATCGCTCGATTGAGCGGGTTCAACGCGCCCCCTGGCAGGCAGGATTCCACTATTTCCTTGGCCGCAATTCCAAAGAACAGGACCATGAAGATATCGTTGATGAGAAAATGTGTCGTAAACCTTGTAGCATGCAGCGATTCCGTCCCCGAACCACTAACAAGAAGCGCAAGCTTACTAAGCGGAAGGTGTACGATATTCTCGTAGAGTTCGTGATTCGCATTCGCGAATACGATAGCTGTGACGACTCCTAGAATGAGAGGAATTGAAAACTCCTGCAGGATATTTACTAATCGACGAGGTTGTGAAGCCATGATCTTCGCTATATGATCAATACAATTTACAGATTCCTAAAAAAATTGTATGTCCCCTTAGGTACTCCATCGGAGAAACGCGGGAACCGTCCTCCTCGACTGGCCCCCGCGCTCTGTTACCCTTCCTCAAATTCTAATGGCTATGACCACTATGGCCATGGCTGCCTTCTTTCTTCTTCATCTTTCCATGGTCCATGTGTCCATGGCCGCCCTTTGCAGATGCGAGCGTTTCCTTCACGGAGCCGCACTTGAGCATCATCGCTCCGTAATAGGGGTTGGCGAGATCCTCGCTGTTTTGCAGCCAGGCGCCGCCTTTGTTGTTGAAGGCCATTGGGCAATGCATCTTAACGACGTCGCTCTTGCCCGAGGTCCCGACGTGCTCGACCATCTTCGCGAGGTCCTTCGAGATCGCGTGAAAGGCTACGCGAGCGATCTTGATATCGGAAGCCGATTGGATCTTAGCCGCTTCTTCTGTAAGATCAACGAGCGATGGAGCGTCTTCGTGCGAAGGGCCGTGACCGAGCATTTTCTTAAAGGTTCCAGCACTGCTTTTAGCGGAGGCAAGGTCATCCTTGGCAAGTGCGGTTTGCAGCTCGAAATAAGGCGTTAGCAGCATATCGACATACTCCGGCTTGATAGCCTTGGAGTGGGCGAATGCGGAGGATGCGCCAATGAGCGCAACGATTAGCGTGGTAATGATTTTCTTATTCATTGATGTATTAGGTTTATGGTTACTTTTTGTAGAATGTTTTACCCGTGGGTGTTTATGATCCGGTCAAAAGTTGCGTCGCAGCTGTTTGGCGAACAACCGTAGGGCGAACTCGCCGTCCGCTCTTGTTGAATCCAAACAGCTCCTTGCCCACTTTGAGCGGTATTGCATTTGAAGAGAAACAAGCTCGTAGATTCGCTACGCTCGAGATCTTCGAGTGCATCCGCCAATGCCACAGACAGTTTTGAAAATTCGCTTCGAGCTGCGGAAAGCTGCTGTGACTTTCCGATGCGGTGCGCGGATCGCCGTATTGCGGAGAATCTGGAGTGAGCACCTTCGCTTGGGCCAAGATTGAAAGACTTCGAAAGGGATTTACCGTGACGATTCGCCGTTTGAAGATCGCCTTCGCTCAGAGCATTTTGCGTGGCAAGATACTCTTCCACCAAAGCATCGACAAACTCCGGAGAAACCCCATCAGAATGGGCGTGAAGAACTGGGCCTAAGCTAGCACCCCAAAAGAGCAATGCCGAGGCGCACAGTATCCTTATTTTAAGTACATTACGAAACATAAGCCCCAATCAGAAAGCGCCTATTTGCTGCAGCAGGAGCTTCCGCTCCCATGCGAGCAGGCCTGCGATGAATCCGAATCATGATCGCACCTAGCGGAAGATGATACTGGTGAAGCGGCTGATGCGCTGATGCTCCCTGCAACTGACCCACAACGAAGCATGCTCGCTCCGTAGTAAGGATTGGCTACGTCTTGGGAGTCCTGAATCCACTCCGCCCCTTGCCCATCGAACGCCATCCCGCAACGGACAACGAAGAGCGTAGCCCCAGAGCCTCCTCCGAGATATTCGAAGAGCATCTTGGCCTGATCAGTCAATGGCTTGAAGGCCTCGCGGGCTTGCGGCAGGTTCGCCGCACTGGCGATGATCTCTGCGTGCTGTGTAAGGTTTTCGACATTGAGCTCAGCTTTGGACTTCTGAAAAGCGGATATGTAGAACAGAGCCCCCTCTTGAGCACCGGTCAAATCGTCTTGGGAGAGGCTCCTCTGAATCGCGAGATAGCCCTCGGTAAGGTCTCGTGAAAACTCAGATGCTTCTGTTTTTGGGTGGTGCTGGGCGATGAGGCTCGATGCCGCTGCCAGCGCCCACAATGTACTCACTATCTTGATTATCTTCATACTAATAATGATTTGCCGGAGATAGCGACACCAGACGGATCTCGCCCAGTGCAGCTACTCTTCCAGTCCCTAAACGTACGTTTTCTCAAAAACCCTCACATTTTTTCGAAACTCCCTCCAGCACTGTACTGAAAGTCGCCTGAGCCAATTTCGCTGAACATTTCCGAGCTACTTTTCTTCCTCCTTTGATAACCTGCGAAGCAATCGGTTGAGCAAAGAGCGACCACGCTATCATCCTTCTTGAGGACGCAGTAGATGCGATTGCCGCCAAATTCGTAGTCACAAACATGACAGCTCGGTGGCGGCGTTTCGAAGTTGTATCGGCGTCGCGCGCTCATCAATCGATTCCTCCATCAGCTGTTCCTATTTCGTGAATTTCGTTTTGATCTCCTCGATCCCGCAATAAAGCACGGGAACGACGAAGATCGTCAGAATGGCTAGCATCATGCCTCCAAAGGACGGAATCGCCATCGGCACCATGATGTCCGATCCGCGCCCGACCGAGGTCAGAACCGGCAACAATGCTAAGATCGTGGTCGCGCTGGTCATCATCGCGGGACGCACACGACGGTTGCCCGCTTCGATGGTAGCCGCGCGAATCTCCGCGATACTCTTGGGCGACTTCTCTCGGAAGATTTGCTGCAGGTAGGTACAGACGATGACGCCGTTGTCGGTCGCAATGCCAAACAAGGCCAGGAAGCCCACCCAAACCGCAACGCTCAAGTTGATCGTCTCCATCTGGAAAAGCGCTCGCAGGTTGTGACCGAAAAGATCGATGTTCATGAACCACGGTTGGCCGTAGAGCCAGATCAGCACGAAGCCACCCGACCAGGCGAAAAGGATTCCAGAGAATACCAGCACCGTCTCCGAGATGCGCTTGAACTGAAAATACAGTATGAGCCAGATCGCAAACAAGGCGATAGGCAGCACGATTGAGAGCCGCTTCTCCGCACGGACTTGGTTCTCGTAGCTTCCGGTGAACTTGTAGCTGACGCCTGCTGGAATATCGAGCTCGCCGCTGGCGATCTTGCCTTGCAGAAACTCCTGAGCTTGCTCCACCACCTCGACTTCCGCGTAGCCGTCGCGTTTGTCGAAAATGACATAGCCTACGAGAAAGGTGTCCTCGCTCTTGATGACTTGCGGGCCACGCACGTAGTTGATCGTGGCCAGCTCACGAAGCGGCACTTGAGTTCCATTGGGCGAGGCAACCAGTATTTGTTCTATGGATTCAATCGTATCTCGAAGCTCTCGCATGTAACGCACCCGAACAGGGTAGCGCTCGCGACCTTCGACAGTTTGCGTGATAGGCTTTCCGCCGATGGCGACTTCAATGACATCTTGCACCATCTTGATTTTCACCCCGTAGCGAGCGATGGCATCGCGGTCGATGTCGATCTCCAGATACGGCTTGCCGACGATGCGGTCAGCCAACACGGCCTCCTTCTTGATGGAAGGCACTTGCTTGAGCAGCCCTTCAATATCGAGCGCGACCTTCTCCAGCGTTTCCAAGTCTGGCCCATAGACTTTCAAGCCCATGGGAGCCCGCATGCCGCTTTGCAGCATTACGATACGGGCCGCGATGGGTTGCAGCTTCGGAGCGGAAGTCGTACCTGGAATAGAGGCCGCTTTGACGATCTCGTCCCAGATGTCGTCGGGACTTTTGATCTCGTCTCGCCACTGGCGGAAGGGGCGACCGTCTGGATCGAGCACAAGCTCCTCGTTCGCGTCGCGAACGAATTCGTCAGCGGCCTCGTCGTAGGCGAAGCTAAGGATACGACCGTCCTCGTCGGTGATGAACTCCGACTTGTAGGAAATGATGGTCTCGATCATCGAAATCGGCGCGGGATCCAGCGGACTCTCGACACGGCCCAACTTGCCTACGGCGCTCTCGACTTCAGGAATGGCGTTGATGGCCATGTCTTGTTTTCTCAATACATCCATGACTTCGCCAATCGAAGCGTGCGGCATGGTAGTCGGCATGAGAAGATAAGACCCTTCGTCGAGTGATGGCATAAACTCTTTTCCGAGCCCGGGCATGGTGTGGTTCATCGCCACATAGGTATCCGTCTTCTTGGCCCACTCCGGCATCCAGCCAAAGGTCTTTTCCCACCCCAGCCATGCCGTGAAGCCCATAAGGACAATCAGCAAGCTTCCAGCGACGAACAGCATCTTCACCTTTAACAGGAGCTGAAGAATCGGTGCGTAGAACCTGATGAAGATGTAGAAGAAACCAAGCAGTCCGCCCACCGTCAGCAGAACGAAGATCGTATTGTGCAGCGGCACCTCGGGTCCCAAGGGCTTCCAGTCGAGCGCCAGCCAAACGGCGACGACCGCCGCGACCACGAAGTTGAAACTAAACAACGTACCTCGCTGCACCTTGGCCGGAATTCGCGGTCCGGCGATATGAAACGCAGCCGAAGCCACGAGAAGCAATCCAAGCCACCAAGGAAACCATGCGAAAGCAAAGATGCCCACGATGCCAAACAAGCCAACCGCGCCCCACAAACTCGCCTTCGCCAGGTTCGACTTCGAGCGGCCCGCGATGAACCAATGAGCGAGCGGTGGGATGACGGTCAGAGCGACCACAATCGAACCGATCAAGGCAAAGGTTTTGGTGTAGGCAAGCGGGCGAAAGAGCTTACCCTCTGCCGCCTGCATAGTGAAGACGGGCAGGAAGCTGATCACGGTCGTGAGCACTGCCGTCACCACCGCGCTAGCTACCTCGCTACAGGCCCGATACACGACCTCCAAGCGACTCTCATCCGGCGGGGCCTCGTCCAGATGCTTGAGAATATTCTCAATCAAGACGACGCCCATATCGACGATCGTACCGATAGCGATCGCGATACCGGAGAGAGCGACTACGTTGGCGTCCACCCCGAAGAGCTTCATGCCGATGAAAGAAAACAGTACCGCCAAGGGTAGAACGCCAGAAATCAATGCCGCGCTGCGCAGGTGCAAAACCATTACAACTACAACGATTATTGTAACCAATATCTGCTGACGCACTGCGTCTTCGAGCGTACCGAGCGTTTCGTAGATCAAACCAGTGCGGTCGTAGAAAGGCACGATCTGCACTTGGCTCACGGTCCCGTCTTCCAACGTTTTTTTAGGTAGGCCAGGAGAGATCTCCGCGATCTTGTCCTTTACTCGCTTGATTACCGCCAATGGGTTCTCGCCATAGCGCGTGACGACCACGCCGCCGACCGCTTCCGCGCCTGCCTTGTCGAGCGCGCCGCGTCGCAAGGCGGGACCGTATTCGATTTCGGCAACCTCATCGAGCGTGATAGGGATGTTTTCCCGTTGCGTGATGACCGTCTTACGCAGGTCGTCCAGGCTTTCGATAAAGCCGAGGCCACGAATCACGTATTCGGCAGCGTTGATCTCGATGGTTCGAGCCCCCACGTCGAGATTGCTGCCACGCACCGCGTCAAACACCTCGTGCAAGGCGATCCCGTAGGTACGCAAAGCGTCGGGGTCCACGTCCACTTGATACTCCTTTACGTAGCCACCAATGGAAGCGACCTCCGCCACTCCATCCACCCCTTGCAAAGCGTAGCGAACGTACCAGTCTTGAGCGCTGCGAAGCTCGTCGAGGTCCCAACCGCCGGTAGGCTCGCCTTCTGCGTCCATGCCTTCTAGCGTGTACCAATAGACCTGCCCAAGCGCCGTCGCGTCCGGACCGAGTTGAGGCGATACGCCTTGCGGCAAGGTTCCAGACGGAAGGCTGTTAAGCTTCTCCAGAATACGACTACGGGTCCAATAGAACTCTGCGTCTTCCTTGAAAATGATGTAGATCGAGGAGAAGCCGAACATCGAATAGCTACGCACCGTTTTGACCTGCGGCAAGCCGAGCAAGGCGGTCGTCAACGGATACGTGATCTGGTCTTCGATGTCCTGAGGCGAACGACCCATCCATTCTGTGAATACAATTTGCTGGTTCTCGCCAATGTCAGGAATCGCATCCACGGGTACCGGGTCGCGCGGCAGGGACTCCGTTTCCCAGTCAAAGGGAGCGACCATGATCCCCCAAAGGATCAGGCCTGCGGTGAAGAGAACTACGACAAGCTTATTCTCCAGGCAGAACCGGATGAGCTTGTTGATCGGATTTGAAGAATTATCAGTGGGCATGACCTTGATGAGCGTCAGAGTTTGCTTTGATGGTTTCCTTAACGTCTCCGCACTTGAGCATCATGGCTCCAAAGTAGGGATTTTGCAGCGGTTCGCTGCTTTGAAGCCAATCGGCTCCACGATCTGGATACACCATAGGACAATGCATGACAGAGAGCGATTGCTCGAAGGCATTCGGATCCGCCTTGGCGGCGGCGATCATTGCATTTGAAAGGGTTTCGAAGTGCGGCTTGCGCAGGGCATCCAAACTTTTCGCCGCTAGCATATCGTGAAGCAGCGCAGGCAACGCGCCCGAGTGGCCCGTCGTCTCCATCATCGCTTTGGCGGCAGCCTTCGCCGCCTCGAGATCATCGCCAGCGAGAGCGGCTTGCATATCCAGATAGTCGCCTACCAACTGCGATGCTTGTTCGGGCGCAATTTCCAGAGCCGACATTTGATGGCCGCTATGATCTCCGCTGCCTTGAGTGGGAGAGTCACCGTGGTTGTGCCCGGGAGCGGGGCCTCCTCCTTGCGGGTTCATCATGCTGGGCTTCGCTTGGATTTGTAGAGCGCTATCGATCTTGAAGGCCCCCTTGGTAACGACTCGCTCACCTTCGTCCAATCCAGCGGCAACGAGAAACTGATCGCCTGCCCTAGGACCAAGCACGATCTCGCGTCCTTCGTAGGTCGGACGTTCCGTATCCGGTTTCTCGATATACACGACCGCACGCTTGCCGGTACGCATGACCGCTGAAGCGGGAAGGTAGAGCGGAGCTTCGTCCCCCTCATCACGCACATATCCCAGTTCCTCAGCGGGCACGAGATCCATGCCGCAGATGTCGCAATCCCCTGGACCATCCTTCACGATTTCCGGGTGCATGGGGCTAATCCATTTTCCCGCAAATTCCGGAGCGTAGACTTTGCCGCCTTCCGCAAGCTGAGCTTTGACAAGTCCCTTGGCGAACATGCCAGGCTTCAGCCGCTGGCCCTCATTCGGAACATTGACGCGTACCTGAACCGTGCGTGTCTTGCCATCCACTTCCGGTTCGATGAAGGCGATTTGCCCATGAAAGGTTTCACCGGGGAATGCTTCTACCGTAAAAGAAACGTCCTGTCCGTAGCGGAGCCATGCGAGATCTGACTCGTAGGCGTCGAGGTAAAGCCAAAGTTCGTCGAGGTCTACGATGCGGAAGAGCGACTCGCCCGTCTTCACGTAGTCTCCTTCGTTCACTTTTTTGGACACAACCACGCCGCCGATTGGAGCACGCAGGATGAAGTGATCCTTCGCCTGACCGCTCTCGATAATCGCGTTGATCTGATCGGGCAACAAATCCCATAGCCGGAGCTTTTCACGGGCCGCTGCGGTGATCGATGAGCTCGGGTCGCTTCGATAGGAAGTGAGCAACTCGCGTTGCGCGGTCAGCAGCTCGGGGCTGTAGACCTTAGCGAGATGCTCGCCTTGCTTCACGGCTATACCCGTGTAGTTGACGAAAAGCTCGTCGATGCGAGCCGGAAAGCGGGCGGTGAGCGATTTCTCTTTGGTCTCATCGTAGGCCAGCTTTCCGACGAGTCTCACTTCGGTGCTCGGAAAACCGCGTTGGACGGCGGTCGTCTGGATCTCGGCCAACGCCTTCGAGCTTTTGCTCATGCTCATGACGCGCGGACCCTCGTCGGCACCAGAGTCCTTTTCTAGCGGGATGAGATCCATGCCGCAGATCGGGCAATCACCCGGCTCGGGCTGCTGGATCTGCGGGTGCATCGAGCAGGTCCATATACTCGGTTCAGCGGCCGCTGATTGATCGGCCGAGCCGGATCCTCCCGCTGCGTGGTTGTGCCCTTCGTGCCCCGTGTCTGGAGCAAGAACGAAGCGGCCGATACCGAGGCCAATGACGAGAGCGGCGCCTACTGAAGCGGCGAGAGTGACAATAGGTTTCCTGTTCATTTCGATTGAGTAGCTTGAAAGGTTCCGAGAATGGGTTGGTTCGCGAGCGTCTGAGCGGCGACAAGTTGCTGCCACGCGTCAGCGGCGGCCCGCCAGTAAAGAAGTTGGAGCTCGAGCAGCGAACGCTCGCTGTCGATGACTTCGAGAATCCCAGTGCGACCGCCTTGATAGCTCGTGCGGCTGTTTTCCACCGCTTGTTCGGCTAGACCGAGCAGCTCCTCCCCGTAAAGCTCAAGGCGACGGTTCGCATCAGTGAGCGAAGAAAGGCTGCTGGCGAGATCGGCTTTCAGCGCATTGAGTCGGTTCTGGTATTCCGACTGGATGGCTTGTTGCGACGAGGCGGCTTCCGCTTTAGCCGCGTGGTTCTTTTTCGACCAAAGTGGGATGTTGACGCCAAAGGTCACGCCCCAGGCATCCTTGCCCGAGTCGGAGCTCATGGCAGGCGTATCAAGGTCGCCAATTTGCACGTAATTCAAACCCACCGAGAAGTCCGGGCGACTCTCCAGTTTGGCCAATTCGATCCTCGCTTCGGCGCTGGCGATCTTGCGCTCGAGCATTTGCAGCTCCGGGTTGTTGGACTCGATGGATTCGAGCAGTGAAGTTGCCCTTGGGCTAACGAGCCCCGGTTTCCGCCATTCGGGCCATGGAAGCAGCGTCGATTCAGGAAGGGCCAGCAATTCGCTAAGCTGAGCCGATTGAGTGACACGTTTTTGCTGCAGCGACTGCAAACGGTCGTTCACCTTTCCGATTTCCACCTTGAGGCGAAGCAGAGCGTTGAGGTCTCCGCCCGCTTTTACCTTCTCCTCCACGATAGGCTCTAGCTGTGCTAAAAGATCGAGGTTTTCGCGAGTTAGCTGCGTCGCTCGTTGGGTGTACCCATATTCGTAGTACATCTGTGAAACCATGCGGGCGAGCATGAGTTGCTGCCCCTGATAGGCATACCAAAGAGCCTCCGCTTGCTCGCTCGTCGCCTTTTCGCGAGCGTCCAACTTGCCGAACCACGGAATCCGCTGATTGACCATCAGAGCGTTCTCCTGCGGGCCGTTGCGCGTCTGGACCGACTCGACGAAGCTCGTCACCTGCAACATCGGGTCCGGCAAGGCTGCCGCCTGCGGGATCCGCTGAGTCGCAGCTTCGTAACGTTTTTCAAAGGCGTCGAGCTGCGGGTTGGCCGCTTGAGCGCGGACGAGATAGTCCTCCAAAGAGGACAGTCGGCTCACATTGCTTTCGGTTTGCGAGAACAGCGTCGCAACGCCCCAAACCCCGCAAAGAGCAAGGGCGGACGAACGCAGTTTATGAAGGTGGCTTCGTAGTCGTAAAGTCATCGGTATTCGCTTCAACGCAGCGATTTGCCGAAACCCTCAAACTTTTCTAGAAAGAAAAGGGGGCTTGGATGCCCTCGGCAAGCCAAGCCCTAATCAGAAAATAAGATCCAAGCCTTCCGTCAAAATGGGTCCCGCAACCTATCAGCTCCCTCCGAGCTAAATAGCCTTTACCAGCATCCAAATCGCCATCGCAATCATCATCAGATTTTCGGTAAGGGATACGAAGCCTAGAGGCACGCTGCTATCCCCGCCTACGCACGCACACTTAAGGTCACGCTTCTCAACGTAAACCGCTTTGAAAACCGAGAACGCGCCGATCATACTGGCAAGCAGAACGATGGGAGCAACGATCCAGGTGAATAGCCCGGCGATCATGAAAATCCCGCCGCCGGCCTCGATGAAAGCATAGACATAGGCGTAGGGCACATAGCGTTGGGCTAAGAGGTCGTACTGGACAAAGCCGGTAGCATAGCTTTTCAAATCCCGAAGCTTCTGGATGCCAAGCGTACACATGCTAAACGCGATAAACAACTCCGCGACCCGGATTACAGAAAGGCTTCCGAGCATCGCCCAGGAAGTGGTCAGGGCCATCAGAAAGGTAACAGCAAAAATCGCGACGACTGGCTGATAGGTTACTCCCTCCTTAGGATCCGGTCCTTTGCCTAAATGCTCCCGCAAGTCATCGTAGGTACCCAAATGCTTCCCCTCGACGAAAATCTGAGGCGTCTCGTCGTAGCCATTTTCCTTTTTGAAATTCTCATTTGCATCCATGGTTTCGAGATGCCGATCCTCGATTTCGTAACCGCTACGACTCAGCAAATCCTTGGCCTTGATACCCCATGGGCAAAGGTGGTCGGGCGTCACCATTCGATAGATAGTTGCGCGCTTGCTCATCATACTTCCTCCTTAACTGTTTGAATCGTTCTTGTAGGTATCTATCAACTACTCGGGAGTCTCCCTGAATGTTGGTACCGGACGCGCCCGAGCAGCTTCTTCAGTCTCTGCAATCCCATTGGCTTCGATATCGGCAATCAACCATTCCATTTCTTTGATCTCACGGCGCTGGGCTTCGATGATTTCGTCCGCAAGCTCTCTAACGCGCGGGTCGCGAATGCCCGAACGCTCACTCGTTAGGATCGCGATGGAGTGGTGAGGAATCATGCCTTCCATATAGTCTGAATCATTCACCGTGGCTTGGCTGCGCACAAGCCAGAGAGACGCTACAAACAAAAGCAACGCTCCGACGTAAATGATGGCGTTAGCTTTAGCGTTTTTATACATCCCCAGCATAAAGCTTAGCATGACAGCGATCATCCCAGCTCCCATAATCAGAGTCATGAAGAGACGGGTTTCACTAAACCAAGCGTGGTCTAACAATTGGTAGGAATGCAGATACATTAGGAAAAACATCACGACAATCGAAGTGCCGATCATCGCGAAGAATTTTCCATAGCTTCCGTGAGAGTGGTGGTCGTGTTCGTGATCCATATAAACAGTTGGTCCGCATATCGCGTACCAAACCCAAATTCACCAGCCTTCCACGTGTTCTGCGGCCTTTCTGCAATGCAAGAACTGGCCCCATATTGCATTTTGCAACTTACCTGACCATTGCGAGATTCAAGAGGCGAAAAAAACAGCCTCTTAATCTAGCGAAAACCGTTTGAGACGAAGAGCATTCGAAATCACCGACACCGAGCTCAATGCCATCGCCGCTCCCGCGATCATGGGACTCAACAGAACCCCGAATATTGGGTACAAGATTCCCGCTGCAACCGGAACGCCTACCGCGTTGTAAACGAACGCGAAAAAGAGGTTTTGCCGGATATTGCTCATCACGGCACGACTCAAACGCAAGCCGCCAACGATCCCTCGAAGATCCCCTTTCACGAGTGTCAGGCCCGCGCTTTCGATGGCGACGTCCGTGCCCGTCCCCATAGCGATGCCGACATCGGCGGCGGCTAAGGCTGGAGCATCGTTGATACCGTCGCCCGCCATGGCTACGCGATGCCCTTGGGCTTGCAGTTCCTTCACGATGCGTTGCTTATCTTCGGGGGACACCTCGGCGTGCACCGTGTCGATCCCCAGCTCCGCAGCAACCGCATTTGCTGTTCTTGGATTGTCACCCGTGCACATGACCACCGAAATTCCGAGTTTGTGAAGCGACTCGATTGCTTCCTTCGACGACGCTTTGATCGGATCCGCAATGGCGATTAAACCCAGCAAACGATTTTCGCGGGCCGCCCAAATAACCGTCTTAGCTTCCGTCTGCAATCGCTCGGCTCGCTTCGCCAACGCATCGGGAATCTCGATTCCCTCCGCTTCGATAAATGCCTGTTTGCCCACGCGGACTAGGCTACCCTCAACGCGAGCCCGCACGCCATCGCCGGTGATGCTTTCGAAATCGGCAGCATCGGGTAGATCGCTGCTCTCCGCTTTGGCCCTTTCGACGACAGAGCGGGCCAGCGGGTGTTCCGATTGGGACTCGACCGCCGCCGCTAAGCGTAGCAGTTCCTCAGGTGAGCTATTCTTGTGTACCACCATTGCAACGACACTAGGTCTTCCCTCGGTTAGGGTACCCGTCTTGTCGGTAATCAAATGCGTGATCTTTTCGGCACGTTCGATGGCCTCCGCATTCTTAACGAGAATACCGTTTTGAGCGCCTTTCCCCACGCCAACCATGATAGACATCGGAGTCGCCAAGCCTAGGGCGCAGGGGCAAGCGATGATCAGTACCGAGACCGCCACTACGATCGCATACTCCATAGCCGGGGCTGGGCCAAATGCCGCCCAAATACCGAAAGCGACCAGTGCCACCAACACAACCGCCGGAACAAAATAACCCGCGACCGAATCCGCCAGTTTTTGGATCGGGGCCCGGCTGCGTTGTGCATCCGCGACCATGCCGACGATTCGCGAAAGCATCGTTTCCTCGCCGACTGCTTCCGCCTCCATCACGAAGCTGCCCGTTTGATTCACGGTCGCGCCAATGACCTTATCGCCAACGGACTTCTCCACAGGGATAGGTTCACCTGTAATCATCGACTCGTCCACAGAGCTCTTTCCATTCAAGATCGAGCCATCGAGTGGAATTTTTTCACCTGGCCGCACCCGAAGTTTATCCCCTTTTTGGATACGGTCTATATCGACCTCTTCCTCTTCGCCCTTGGCGTTCAAGCGGTGAGCAGTCTTTGCCGCCAAATCGAGTAGGCTTTCAATCGCTTTGCCGGTCTGTTTTCGAGCTCTCGCTTCCAGCCATTGCCCGAACAAGATCAGCACCGTAATCACCGCTCCCGCTTCGAAATAGAGAGCGACCTCGCCATGCATCCGGAAAGAGTCTGGGAAGAACTCCGGAAACACGACAGCCGTGACGCTGTAAACGTAGGCAGCACCCACGCCCAACATGATCAACGTAAACATGTTAAGACTTCGGTTGACGAGCGAACGCCATCCTCTCGCAAAAAACATGCCTCCCGCCCAAAGGATGACCGGCGTCGCAAACGCCAGCTCAAACCACCCCTGTACCCGTTTTGAAATGAGACTCTCGAAGGAGAGCCCCGGAATCATGCTGTCGAAAGCCAGCAGCAGCACCGGCAAGGTGAGAAGCGCTGCAAAAACAGTTTTTCGCTTCAAATCCCGGATTTCCCCATCGTCATCATCCTCGTCACCGGCTCCTGTTATCGGCTCCAAATCCATCCCACACTTTGGACACTCCCCGGGATGATCCTGCTGGATCTCGGGGTGCATTGGGCAGGTCCAAACCTTAGCAGATTCAATTTTGTAGGCAGGATTGCGCTCCAACCTCATGCCACACTTGGGGCAGTCGTCAGGCTTGTCCGATTCGACACCGGGACACATCGGACAAAAGTACTTTGCGTTCGCTGAAGGCGTAGCGGAATCGTCGTGCGAATGGTTGTGCTGACAGCAGCTGTGCTTGTGTTTCATTGGGCTATCATAACAAACAAGGAGTTCGATTTCCTTACATTGTGATGGCCAATCCTTACGAAATTCGGCCGGTGCCACTCAGATCGAGTCGAGAGAGCGGCGAGCCGGACGGTCGGATTTCTTGAACTGGCTAGGCGACATCCCCGTTTCCCGCTTGAACTGAGCGGAGAAGTGGGCCGCGCTGCTGAAGTCGAGCAACTCCGCGATCTCGGTGATATTCAGCTCGCCATATGAGAGCAGTTCCTTGCCCCGCTCGATGCGTTGAAGCATGGAGTAACGCTCAACCGTCACCGCCTCCACTGACGAGAATACCTTACTCAAGTAGCTGTAATCGTGGTTCAGCGACTCCGCCAAATACGCAGATAGCTTTAGGGGCGAGGAAATATCCGCGTAGTGAATACGCTCCAATATAAGTGATTTGATCCTATTGATCAATCGCCTGTCCTTCGAGACCAGGATCTCGAAGCCGCGCGATTCCAGCGCTTCAGCGAAAGAGCGAAGCTCGGCTTCCGCCAATGGCTGGCCCAATTTCACTTCGCCCAAGGAAACCGATTCGACCTGCAACCCCAGTCGAGCGGCAATCGACTCCACTGACGTGACGCAGCGAGGACAAACCATGTGCTTGATCGCGATGCTCTCGATTTGCTGCCTCATGATAACTCTTCCATCAAATCTCGAAACGATGCTCTAAGTTGTTACGCAGGAATTGTCGCTCGTCATTTGATCAATCCCAATTCTGTTCATCATTAAGAACATCCGATCTAGAGGCGAACGCACGAGACAATGCGAAAACCTTCCGGTTCACTTTTATCAATGAGAGCGCAGAGCTGCCTCGCCGAGGGAACCTTTCTTAAAAAGATCTCTCCCGGATTCGCGTCAACAGGCTCCATTCCAATTCTTTCCACGATTTCCCAAAGATAGCGGACCCTCTCTTTTGTATCCGCCTCGCTAACCTTGATACGGCATTGCGCGACCGCCGTCATATCCCATACATCTACCATTCTTTCGATTTTTCTAACCATGCCTTCACGTTCAAGGTGTCCAAACGAAACTCCACTGAGGTTTGACTTGATTGCTACCACAGCATTTTTCCAAAATGAGGAGCATATCAGGTAAAACGCGTCGGGTATTCAAAACCCGGCGCGCTCACCTCTATTCCATTACTTGCTGACTACCTCCATTTACCTTGATGTTTTGTACCTGTCTTTAACATGAGGAATCGGCCTGTCCTTGTCGCCTCTATTGCGCCTGACCTTTATATAATCTGAGTTTGAACCCAGGAGTGCAGTACCTGCATTGCGTTGTCGCTTCATTTTGGCTTTCGGTAAAGGCCGATCTTTGTCGCCTCTGTTCCTAGTCAAAAGGCCCTCGTGACCTTCTGTAAAATTCCTCTGAACCTGCGCCCCGCCCATAGCCAAGCGATCCTCTGAACGCTGACCATCTATTCGAGTATCACCGCCTTTCGGTCCCACAGCTCCGGCCGAGCCGGCAAATATGATTAAAACTGCTAATACAATCATTCTTTTCATTGAGGCTTCTTAATCTTCCCAAATCACTGCGGGCTACGAACCCGCAGCGACATGTGTATTATCTGTACGACTACGTTTACCCCAACCAGACGGGGCAAAACCATTGGAACGCTCGCGAGCATGCCCAATCCGAGACGCACATCTCGCCCTGAGTCGTCCTTGAACATATCCCAAAACCTCGTCTCTACCAAACTCTCTGCAGTGAGGATCCCCCGAATACTCGAGCTCCAAAGAGCTCACTCGAGTTTGTATCGCGAACGGATATCGATGAAACATCGAGCACACCTCCCACTTCAACAAGGAGTCATTCAGCAGGCTCGCATCCCCCAGCTCATCCAGCTGTTCCAAAATACGAGACGTACCCACAAGGTGAATACTTAAACTCTTATCCATTCCAACGAAAGTCCACTCGGTGAATGAGTTACTCTTTAGATTTCGCGCCTCCTTAGAACCTCTATCCACCAGCGTCACGACATCTAACAAAGGTTCCTTGCTGTAAGTGCGGTGCCAGGAGGAATGCGCTTTCAGCTCTCCATCAATTGTCGTGACCATTCCCTCCCCGAGCCCATTGGAGTGCCCTCCGACAATCTCCAGCGCGACTTCTAATAAACCAATTTCCTTAAAATCATTCATCATTCGCTTTCCCATTTAAACGTGAGTCAATTCGGAAACCCTCAAAGCTTTTATAGAAAAACACACACTTTTATAACTCATGCCGCGATCGCGCATACATTTCGCCAACGACCGACGCAGCGACTCCCTGCAGTAAGGCACAGCGCAAGTCGGATCAACTCCGTCTAGAGATATCAGGCAATCCGCCATTTCCTCTTCCACTTCGAGCATGGACACGATGCAAACGATATCGCGTTCATGCGAACGACTCGCTTCCCGCATCAAATCCAAAGTCGATTCCTTCAAGACAAATTTCCTCCAAGCTACTTCGACAAGTTCGCCGGGGTCGAATTTGCAAAAACACTTGCTCGGGCAATTGCAGTGCCCGGCGGCGCGACAGTCCCATGAAGCTTCAGGAGTGCATCTTTTCATAGCACTTTCTTAAACGCGAACCCTGAACCAAACCCTCATGAGAAGCCGGCTTAATCGGAGATACGCACGCCACCTATACCAGTCGATCCATCGGTAAATTCCCTACGGTTATCGGCTGTGCCTAAGTCTCCAAAAAAACAGTCGGCACGCGCACACCACCCACACCACACTCTAGTATGTGCCTTCCAAAGCATCCCTCAGGGCCTTGCGAGCTCGGTAGATGCGCATCTCCACCGTTTTGCGATTCGTATTCAGGGCCTCAGCACAATCATCATAGCTGTGTTCCTCTAAGACGCAAAAAATGAAAGGGGTTTTCAATTTGTGCGGAAGCTCGTCAATCGCCGCCTCGATGGCAGATAGAGCCTCGCTGGCAACGGATTCCTGATCCGGCGAACGCTCCTTCGATTCGACTAAATCACCAAACTCCATCCCGTCAGTCCCTGGCACCGGAGAACTCATCGACACATCGTTGCGGCGCTTCTTACCCCGACGCAAAAAATCGCGGCACAGGTTTCCCGCAATTGAAAAGATCCAAGTAACCACCTTCGCCCGAGGGCGGAACTTGCTAGCATTTTGAAAAACTCGCACAAACGTCTCCTCCGTCAAATCCGCAGCGTCCGTCTCGTTTGGCACAAAGCGAAAACAAAAGTGAAAGATCGATTCGCGGTGACGCTCCATCAGCTCGACCAATCCCTGCTCCTCGCCCGCCTGAACACGCTCGATCGCTTGCAAATCCGTATCCATCGCTCGAGTCCCATCACTCATTCCGGTTCGCTGAGAGCCTCAACGGCCAGCTTCCTCAGTTTCTCCTTCTTCTCCGGAGGCAATACTCTCATCATATCATAATAATGGCGAATCGACAGCTCCTGAAGTGAGCCATGCACGACGTGCAGCTCATGGATCGCCGCATTCACCTCAGGAGAAAAGTCATCCTTTTCGACCAGCAAGGCACGCAACTTCGCAATCTGCGTATTGAAGTCCTCTAAAAGCTTCGCCCGATCTCGGCGATAGTCAGGCTCGAACGCATCCACTGCAGCGACCTCAGAGGGCGTCAAAGCGAGCTCTTGGTGAAGCCAATGGTGTCCATGCTCTTCGTCATGTTCCCAAGACTGCCCGTTCCGTACCATTAGACCCGTAACAAAGTAGGAGACCCCCACACAAACGGCCACCAGCAAAGCCACCCAAATCGCCAACGTCCCAATTCGTTTTGCTCGTACCTTGTTTTCTTCCATAGCGCTAGTTATCGATATTCAGAATTTTGGCTTCAGCAAACACGTCGAAGCCCAGAGCTTCCGACGCCAAAACCTTACGCTCCGAACCGTTCGCAAAAGCTGAAGTCGCCAAAACGCTAGCGGTAGTACTTATCAACAAAGCTGCCACCATCGCGGCTGCCGCAAAACGAGTCTGTTCGAAAATCCCCAACAACCAATCCAAGCCAAAGGTCTCTACCGACTCAGAACGTGCCATACGCAACCGACGCAGCACATTCGACTCAAGAGCTGGCGGGCATCCCGGCAGCGGTTTCTCCCGAGTCATTCCGATCAAACGATCCAAATCCTTGTCCTTCATAATCACCGCAAACGTATTCAAATCCTAAAACCCTCAAAGTAATTAGAAAAAACGCCTCCGATAAAGCAAATTACTCAACTGCCAATCGGAAGACCACTCATCGTTTACGATTCGCCTCTGATTTCCTCCGAAGCAAACTGAATAGCTTCGACCTCGTCCCGCCACCCCGTGGCAAGCCCTCGGCTTCGCCGACCTCGGAGAGACCGAGGCGGGGCATCACGGCGAGACGCCCCTTCGGGCTTCGGGCATCGATGAATCGCAGGATTCACCAACGCAGCAAGCTATGGGGAATGTACCCGCTGCGATTCAGCCCAACGGCTCCCATGTCCAGTAGCCAGAGCTTCAAACCCAATTCGAAAATCACATGTCCGCATTGCGGTCACAGTCAGACCAACACCATGCCGGCCGACCGTTGCCTACCGAGGCGACCGCCGACACCTCAACGAGCCTTGCGAGAATAACATTCTTCTGGAAATGCCCAAATTGCGAATCGCTCCTTAAAACCAAGCAAGGAGGTTGCTGCGTGTACTGCTCCTACGGAGACACCCCTTGCCCGCCGATTCAAGAAGGCGACGACTGTTGTGGAAGCTAATTCCCGAGATCGCCGTTTTTCGATTTCGGGAAATCGACTTTCCACACTTCGCCACCGCCTGGTGTATAAGGTGCAAGAGTATCCCGTTCTCAATCGCGATTCGATGTCATCCTGGCCAATCGACAAGGCGGCAAACATGCGCTGAAATGTCCCGAAATCAGGCAAGCGAGTTCCAATAGGTACGATTGGATACAAAAAGAAAATTATCTGGAAATATCTATCCTCCAGGATTGCTGAATCTAAAATGAGAGGACCTCGATAAAGAAACCTCCCATGAGCCGAAATACCCCCTCGCACAGTAAGCTTTGCAGCCGCATTATTCGAACAAATGCCCATGCTTCCACTCACAAACTTTCTAAGAAACTACAAAGCCAGAAACCTTAGGCAAGATATCAAAGCGGGCTTCAACGTAGCACTCCTCGATTTTCCGCAAGGCATGGCCTACGCCATGATAGCAGGTTTGCCTGTCAATTTCGGTATCTACTCGTCGGCTCTCGGCTCAATTTCTGGCGCTCTGTTCGGCTCGTCTCGATTTCTAATGCTCGGCCCCACAAATGCGAGCGCGGTTCTCCTTCTTAGCGGTTTTCTCTCTCTAAACTTATCCGATGAGCAACGCATCATCGCGATGCCTTTGCTCCTTTTGATGGTAGCCGCAATCATGATCCTCGGCGCCTTCCTTCGCGTCCACACCATCATACGCTACGTTTCCCGTAGCGTAATAACTGGATACGTAACCGCGGCCGCGCTACTGATCATAGTCAATCAGTTTAAGCACTCTCTTGGCATAATCACGCCAAGGGCTCCCACCTTCCTCGAAAATGCAATCCTACTCTGGCAAAACCTTACGAGCATAGACCTACACACAGCCGCCCTATCGCTCTCAACAATAGCGATCGCTCTCGCAACAAAACGGTGGCTCAAGGCGTTACCCAACATTGCCATAACCTTGGCGCTAACCTCCGCAATTGCAGTAGGCTTGCAATCGCAAGGAATCCTGTTCGCCCACTTGCCGGCTGTTCCGATAGGAACATGGCCACTTAGTATTCCGACCGCAGATTTTCATCTCTTTGACGAACTACTAGGCGTCGCTGCCGCCATCGCATTTCTCTCCTTGCTCGAAAGCGCCTCCATCGCCAAGAACCTAGCTGCCCAGGCAGGCGATAGAGTCGACATAAAGCAGCAAATGATCAGCATGGGCATCGCAGACGCAGCCAACGCCTTTGGGTCAGGCATGCCTGTATCCGGTTCGCTGACACGATCTACCCTAAACTACGAAAGCGGAGCTCACTCCCCCGTTTCCAGTCTTACGAGCGGACTCATCCTCGTTTGTGGAGCCTTGCTTCTCGGTCCAGCGATTGGCTATATCCCCAAGGCTTCCCTAGCCTCCCTGGTCATTCTTGTTGGGATTTCGCTCATCAAGATCGAGAACATCAAAACATTCATTGGCGCAACGAAGTCGGACGCAGCCACATTCATCGCCACTCTATTGACCGGCCTGCTCTTCCCCTTGGATATCGCCATCTACGTCGGCGTAATTGTATCCATAATACTGTTTCTACAAAAAGTATCCGCTCCGCAACTCGTCGAATACTCATTTAACGATCGCGGAGAATTGGCGGAAAGCCAACGCAAGGAAGACGACGAGCAGCCAGCAATTTCCATAATGCACGTTGAGGGAGATCTCTTCTTCGGATCGACCGACGTCTTCGATGCACAGCTTCGCGAACTTTCTCAGGAGCCCAACGTAAGGCTAATCATCCTGCGCCTAAAGAACGCACACAACCTCGATGCGTCAGCAGCGCTCGCCATCAAGGAATTCGCCGCCCAAGCCACAAAACGGAAGGTGAAAGTACTCGTAAGCGGAGCGATGCCCCCCGTCTTCAACATACTCAAAAAAGTCGGCATTGCCGACGTGATCGGCATAGAAAACATTTTTCAATACACTCCTGAAAATGTGACCCTTAGTACGCGAAACGCCCTCAAGAGAGCCCAAGAAATACTCGGAGTGTCCTCCGCCGAAATCTTGCTCTTCGGAAAGCAAAAAAAGGGTGCAGACGACCTACCCTCTAGCTAGCATTTATCCCATCACTCAACGGCAATCGCCAGTCGACTCCACTCAAGCGAGCCGCTTTTGCAAAGCGAGCTAAGGGCTCCCTCAAAGGTTCCAAGGAAAGCCGATAGGCGCCAAAATGATAGGGGATGCAGATCCGTCCCTTCAAGGCCCAGAACGCCCCGACCGCTTCTTCCGGATTCAAATGTCGCTTCTTTAGAAACCATCGTGGCGAATAGGCCCCGATCGGCAAAAGAGCCCAATCAATATCAAATCGCTTACCAATTTCCTCGAAATGAGGGCCCAAGGCTGAATCCCCGCAGAAAAACAATGAACTCGCTTCCTTCTCCGCCAGGTAAGAAAAAGCCATCAACCCTTTCTGCCAGGGGTACCGCCAACCACCGTGTCGGGCGAGCAACCCAGTCACCTTTGTCCCACCCTTAAGTTCAATGCTTTCGCCCAGCCCCATTGGCCGCGCTCTAAGCGCCAAATCCTTAGAAAGAAAACGCTCTGATCCGGCTGGCAAATACACCAGAATGTCCTCGAAGAGCCTCAAACTCTCTAAGTCCAAATGATCCATGTGGGCGTGGCTCACGAAAATAGCGGTTGGGCTCAGAGACGAAACATCGCCGAAAACCCCACACGCTCGCTTAAAGCAACCGATCCATTTACTGAATACAGGATCGAACAAGATTCGATCATTTCCATTTTCTACAAAAAAACTAGCGTGCCCGAGCCATTGGATCGACCAGTCCCCGTCAATTGGCCCAATACGGGGCCGGTCCTCTTCTTCAAGAAGGTCAATGCCTGATGAGCGCTGCTCTAAAAGCGTTGCTTGAAAACTAGCTTCCACCGCGGTCCGTCAAGGGAATCGCAAGCGTCGCAAGCGCCCCCGTCCCATCTTTCCTATTTTCAATCCTCATCGAACCACCATGAAGCGTAGCGATACTAAGACAAAACGGCAAACCAAGCCCTACGCCTTTGCCTCCCTTAGGATCTTCGGCGCTATGGAAACGATCGAATACCTGAGCTAACCGGTCCTCTTCAATCCCAGGCCCCTCATCTCCAAACGCGACGACCCAATCGTCGCCGCTACGGAAAGATCTGAACGCGATGGTCGCACCCTTCGGAGAAAACCGGATCGCGTTAGAAATGAGATTAAACCAAACCTGCCGGATCCAACTCATATCGAACGAAGCAACACCCTCAAAGCTGTTGCTGCACTCGAATGACAACCCTTTATCCTCGCAAAGCGCTTGAGCGTCCACCGAGAACTCCTCTACAAAATCGTCGACCGAATGATCGCGTATATCCAATGGAAGCACCCCAGAATCGGCTTTGGCCAAAAGCAGCAGGTCGCCAACCACCTTACTCACGTCGTCGACCAAACTCACTTGATTATCAGCCAATCGGCGCAATTCACCCACGTCCTCTTTCCTTAGCATCTCCTCGGCGTTAAGACGAATCAGCGAAAGAGGCGTCTTAAGCTCATGCGATGCGTCTGCGGTAAAACGCCTCACTTCCTCAAACGAACGTTCCAATTTTTCAAAGGTTCGATTCAAAAGCTCAGCCAAACGCGACACCTCGTCGCCTGTATCTTCAAAGTCAATACGCTCTCCGAGATTCTCAGCATCTATACGCGTAGCAGCGCTCTCAATCTGAGAAATAGAACGCAGCGCTGCCCGACTCAGAAATCGACCGACTATTACGCTACCCAGAAAGGTCGCGATCAGGCCAATGGAGCCCAAGCGATATAGGTTTCCGACCAAAACATACAGACCGTCCAATGAAGAGCCGATATGAATATCGTATGGTCCCACTTGGTATTCTCTCACCCGCAAAGCCCCCCATTCCTCATCCTCCACGGTGACTTTTTCACGGCCATGAACCGCAACAGGCAATTGATGCCCGCTCAAGTTGGCAGACGTAAAAAACACATCTTCGTGCGAATTCCCAATCTGAAAAAAGAACAGAGACGCATCCAATTCCACATGACTACTAATCGCCTGAATCACATCTTGCTCTCCCCTCTCCGTCGCCACATTTTCGATACGTGGACGAATCTCATCAAATTCAACATCAATCAGCTGATCTATCCCTTCCACATAGCTTTCCTCAATCAGGAAACGCCCGATGAACATGAAGACCCCTGCGGTAAGCGTAGCAGCAACAGCATACCACAAGGTTATTCGGGTGGATAGAGATCTCATGGCATTGAGTACCCAACCCCGCGTACCGTCTTTATCAGACTCTCCCCATCTCCATTTTCAAGCTGCTTGCGTAGTTTCCGTATGTATACGTCGATCAGATTCGTCTGCATTTCGAAATTCGCCTCCCAAATCCGCTCGCCAATCTGGGTTCTCGTCAGCACGCGGCCCGTGTTTCTCATCAAGAGCTCCAGCAAAGAAAATTCGCGATTCGTCAAGCTGAGGCCTTTTCCATTGTAGCTCACAACTCTTCCCAGCAAATCAAGACGGATTCCCTTATGCTCTAGAACCGAAACCTTCTGCTGACTCGTGCGCCTTAGCTGAGAGCGCACTCTCGCCAGCAATTCAGCAAACCCAAAGGGCTTAGGCAGATAATCATCAGCACCAATATTCAGACCTTTCACACGATCATCTAAGGAATCGCGGGCGCTCAAAATTAATACCGGCTCGTTGAAGCCGCAGGCCCTCCACTCCCGCAACAGATCGAGACCGTCCCCATCGGGCAACCCAAGATCCAAAATGATCAGGTCATACTCGCCCTCGCTCAAAACGTCCTTCGCCTCCCCACAACAGCGAGCCCAAGATGTCGCGTACGCGTTCTCCTGGAGACCTTTCTCAACGAAACGGGCCACCCTTGGATCGTCCTCAACTATCAATATTCTCATCTATTTTCTAAACGTGCCCAAAAAGATCACCAAAGACTCTATCTCTTCGTCGGTCAAACTCTCGTGCCCCGGCATGGACGTACCAGCAACTCCATATTTCACAATGCGGCGCAAACTCTTCGCGTGATCCTCCTCATTCTCAGCAGGCGACGCGAATACAAACGCATCATTCTGGAGATCCCTTGGCTTGCTGCGAAGCTCTCCAGCCACAACGCCATCCCCACGCCCTTCCGGGCCATGACACTGAACGCATAGTCGCCGATACAATAGCCGACCACGGTCCAAATCCCCATCGGCCTTCGAGTCCCAAGAGTAGACCTGACTCCACCAATCTCCAGAATTCGGAGTTGCAAGGCACTGAAGATAATCGAGAAGCGCCTCGCCGCGTGGATCATCCGCTTCAAACAAATACGCGTACCCGGGCATCCGGCTCCCCGGCGAAACCTGAGAGGGATTCATCAAATGCAGGCGATTCCACTCTCGGGAACGCCTCAGACCCACATTCGCCAAATCAGGACCTTGCCTACGATTCCCGATGAGCACCTCTTTTCCCTTCGGCAAAGGCAAATCCGTTTCCGGCCCCCAAAGCGTTGTATCAAATGTATCCCTACGCGAATACTGAGAATGGCAATGGATACACCCTTCGGCTTCGTAGACATGCCGGCCCAATTCGACGCCGTCCAACGCCCCGCCTCCAGCCTCATCGCTCGTAGAGCGAGATGCGACCACCACCACAGCGATCAAAGCCCCTACTGCAGCCGTCTTAAGCATTATTCAACTTCGTAAGCCTTGTCCCATCCCATAAGCGCCAGCGTGCCAGCAAAGCCGACAGCGCAAGAAGCAAGGCCACCAGCAAAAACGCTACCGGAACACTCCTCATATCGCGCGCCATGCCAATCCCCATAGCCGAGCCAAACCATCCCCCCAGAGCGAAAACCACCCCCGCTCGAGAAGAGATCCGCCACCGAGAGCCCCCCTCAGCGGCCAAAGCTCCATACCCGACGAGACACGCGGAATACAAAGAAACTCCGACGACATACAAGGGAGTGGCAAAAACGGAGAATTCACCTCCATGTTCCAGCAAATACGCCCCCCCTTCCAGAAACAGGAAGGCCACCACCAATACCCCAAAAACATACCCACGATCCATCAGCCAACCGGCGAGCAGAGCGAACAGTAGATGTGCCGACGCATTGAGCCAAAGCTGAGTATCGGTCCCCCAACTCGAGCTCTTTAACGTATCCGTTTCCTGGATAATATAGAAAACGGCCGAATCCAACCAAATCAGGCCAACGAATAAAGTCGCGACAATCCAGACACCCTTCGTTTCAAAAAAACCGCTCGGCGTACGGTCGCAAACAGACGCCTCCTCAATTTCCTTCTGCTTCATACGCGGCACCTTCAGGATAGCGAATACCCCCACGCAACAAACGGCCGCCGCTATCAAACAATGATCCTCCGGCGAACACCGAAAAACGAATGGAAGATTCGAACAAAAATAGGCGCCGCCTACCGCCACGGAGGCGCAAAGGCCGATCCGTGCTCCGCGAACCATCGCCCGCAACATCGGGACAATCGAGACCGTCAAAGCCCCAAGAAAAACCCCGACCGCGCCAGCGACCGCCAGTTGCAACCAAATAATCTCCGTCAACATTGCCGTAATGGCAGCTAAGCCGCAGCCCACAAAGCCACTGCCAATCCAACGAGTAGACGTTTCGATTCGAAACCGACGGGCAGTAATAACGCTGCTTACGATCCCCCCAATTCCCATAACAAACATAACCACCTCGATGATCCTGTCATCTTGATAAATCCCCTGAAGCCGATTCAAAAAGCCGAATTGGGCGAAAATCAGAAAATAGAAAAACGCGCATCCAGCTACGATTGCAGCCAGAGCAAATTGGCTCCCGGACTGTATTCGCCTATTCATGACACGTAAACCTTCCCCAAAGAACTACAGACAGTTGCACGCCCCCCACCAATGCATCGGTCAAGGGAACGGACACCCAGCGAATATCGAGCCCCCCTCTCGCAATAAGCGCGCCCGTTACGATGGCCACACAGATACGTACCCACCCAGTCGCAAGCCAAACATGACGCAACGCCACCAAACTCTTTTCTCTTCGAGAAAGCAACAGCCCCATAAAGTAGAGACTCCCCACTCCCAAAACGAAGGCCCCAATAAACATGACCAACGACAGCGAATAGTCAGCCGAATCCAAACCCATCAAACCTAGGGTGAAGGCAGGCAGGAATATCAAACCAAGCCCAGTAATCGTATCCACAAAACCGAACACCTTACTCCATAACACTGCGTATCCACTTATTCTCATAATTCTTCAGCGTTCATCTTCAGCCTGCCTCCATCACCGGCCAGGCACCTTTACCACGATCGCTAGATTCGCCCGCCGCCGCTACACGTCCACGGGCGCGACTCCGAACCACTCCTGCTAGCCAATACAACGAAGCGACCGCCATCAACAATCCACAGACCAAGCGAGCGCTATACAGAGCACCGGTAAGCGAATCGTAATAGAAAAGAGCAGAAGGATCCCAACCTTCCCTCCATCCCTGAACACTCATGACCACAGCGTAAGCCAGACACCCCGCATTCCACAAAACAAAGGCCCAAACATTGCCTATCCTAGCAGCCAGCGTATCGGAACGTCCAAGATGGCCGATAATGACCATATTCAAGGCCGTTACCATCCCTCCCATAGCGATATGGCTATGCGCCACCAAAGCATTCGTAAACTTCATCGTATCCAAAACGCCCGGCAGGAACAGAACCCAGCCATCCAATGCCAAACAGCCCCACCACGCATAAAACGCCCAACGCCACAAAGCCCCCGCATCACTCCATTGCCAAGCGCGCCAATACAAAGCGACTAAGACGGGCCAAACCAACAAACTGCCCAAACCGACAATCTGATTCAACGCATGGTTCGACGCGTCCCCATGATCGATTGAAAGATACAAAACAACGCTCGCGCCGAAAACGCTCCAGAAGATCAAGCGTATACGTTTTTTGGCGACACGCTTATTCAAATCCAAACCAAGAAGCTCCGGCAGCGCTCCCATCAGAAAAACCAAACTCAGCGTAGAGGCCAGAAGCGAATGTCCCGTCGCTCCCCCGCTGTCGGGATTTACCGGTGGATACACCGTCGTATCCGATGTCCATAGCAACGCCGCTGGGACCCCGATTAAAACCGCCAAACAAATGCCCTTCAGAAAAAGGCTGCGTCGACTCTCCCCTGTGTTAGTCCGCAAACGCGCCGCCCTCAACCATGCATACGCGAGCAAGATCCAAATCAATCCCTGAGCGCCCGCGAACAGCATGCCCCCGCGGCCCGTCCAGTTCAAAAACGGCTTTCCCGTTGCCTGCCCACTCAACCAAGCAGCCCCGCCGGCCACCAAACCAAGAGACCACAAAAGTAGGCCCCAACGAGTCAAAGAACCTCCGTTTGGCAATTTCCCAAAAAACCGCAGAAAGGCCAAGCCCAACAATGGCAACGAGCACCAACCATACAAATGCCAATCCATATGTAAAGGCACCCAGCGACCGTAAGTCAGCTCGCCCAGCCAATCACCCAATCTTGGCCACACCAAAAGCATCGCCAGCCAAAGCCCTACGACATTCGCCGCGCACAGCCAAAAGAAACTGTACCGAGCCACCTCGAGCTGGATACCAGACTCCTCCGCCTTCTTCATCCTTCCCCAATCTCCGACACTCTTCCATCTCTAACGTGAAAAATGCGATCGCACGCATCGGCAAACCTGCGTTCGTGCGTGGCCATGACCACAGTGGTTCCTTCCTTCTTGGCCAGACCCGTCAGAAGCTCGAACACCCGCTCCCCACTCTTTTCGTCGAGCGAGCCGGTCGGCTCATCTGCCAAAATCACGTCAGGCCGATGCATTAAGGCCCGGCACAAGGCTACCCGCTGACGCTCTCCGCCCGACAAGTCCTGTATCCGCCGATCCTGACGATGGTCGAATCCGAGCTCCTGAGCCAGTTCCTCGAAGCGGCTCTCAAACTGCTTAGAATCCCCGCCCGTAGCGATACTCGTCACCAGACAGTTCTCACGCACGCTCAGATCAGGAATCAGATTATGCAACTGAAAGACGAACCCCACCTTTTGACGACGCAACGCCAAACGATCCCTCTCTTCCGCAGCATTCAATCCACCGACCCATACGGTACCCGAATCGGGCGTGTCCAATCCTCCCATCATGTGCAGCAAAGTTGTCTTACCCGAACCAGAAGCCCCCCAAAGAGCCACCACCTCGCCCTTCGCGATCTCTAAGGTAACGTCCTTCAAAACCTGGATACGCCCCGCATCGAAGCCTTTGAACAACTCCTTCACGCTGACGACGACCTCGCGCCCTCTCATCGATCTGCTACTCATAACGCAAAGCCTCCGCAGGTTGTATTTTCATCGCCCTCCAAGCAGGATAACAGGAGCCGCCCACGCTCGTGACAAACGCGACCATACCCACACCGACCAACATCCACGGATCCAAGACCGGCTTGATGTATCCATTCAATTGAGGGAGGTCCTGCATGACGCGAAGCGCGAAATAACCAATACCAAAGCCCAGCAACGCTCCGAAGAACGCTAGCAACAAAGATTCGCCCACAATCATCGCCCCGACCTGCGCCTTGGAAAAGCCACAAACCCGAAGCACCGCAATCTCCCGTATTCGACCGAATACAGACATAAGCATCGCATTCGCTACACCCATACCTCCTAGAAGAAAGGCACAGATCCCTACCGCCCACGCGGTAGCGGAAAGGATCTTAAACTGACTGTAGCTACTACTGAATTCCTCGTTCTCCAATGCCATCAAATCAGGATACTCCGCCTCGATTTCTTCCTTGAAGACATCGCCCTTGCTCACCTCCTTCAGCTTAACCGCTATGATCGAGCTAAAGCCCTCCTTGTGAAAAAACTCCTGGGCCAGTTTCAAAGGCATAAAGACGCCGCCGTTCTCAAACCCATTCTCCAATTTCAGTATTCCTCCGACCGTAAGAATATCCTTCCCTATCGGCACTTCCTCGCCGACCTCCACTTCCGCGAATTCCGCCGCGCGCAGTCCAAGGTAGATGGTATTCTCTTCTTGACCAAAGCGCGACCGGTCCCCTGCTATCCATTCAGCGTCATCCAAACGAGGGTCATTATCCGCAATTCCAAAGCAGGTGATCACAGGCGTATCATCGGAAGAAACGATTCCGAAAAGCATGGGATACGCGGTATCCACATTTTCCATCTCCGATATACTTCGCGTCGCATCCTCAGGCACGCTACTGAAAAACAGATCGGATACATTCCTCTCGAACACGAGGTAATGGCTGTCGTTCGAAAGGATACGCTCAAACATCCCTATCGCTCCGAGCACGATGCTCAGCACCGTAAGCATCGCGGCGACCCCGAACGCGATCCCAGCCGCTCCAAGCAAGGCGCGCACACGATGCCGCGTTAGATTAATGACAATTAATTTCGTAAATTTCACGTATCCAATTTCCAAATATCAAGCGGCGCAATGAGCCACAATCAGCGGCTGAGCCTTCGACGTCAGCTGCTCCTGAAAAAGGTCCAAAGCGGAAGTGCCTCCCCATTCGGGATCAGGAAGCTGACATAAACAACGTTCCGCATCCACAATAACGTCCTTCAGCATACGAGCCGCCGCTTGCTCGCCAATCGCAAGGGCCATGTTCGGACGACCGAGTAAGGCATCTCGACGAGTCGTCTTGCCCGACGCTGCATCTCCCAAGTAGATGTCCTTGAGATCATCCGCGACTTGGTACGCAATCCCCCAATACTGAGCCAAACGGGTGAGATGCATCTTATCATATCGCGAAGCGGATGAAAGAATAGCGGGCAGCAGCAAGCAAAGCCGTATAAGGGATCCCGTTTTTTGCGAAGCGATCTGCCGCACCTCAGCCCCAAGGCCTGCAGAGTCCTCGAAATGGATATCTCTGGATTGACCATCCAGAATCCCAGAAAACCCAAGACAGTCATTAACTAAATCGGCCGCCTCCAGCTGCTGCTCTTTGCCTACCTCGGAGAACAAGTCCCATAATAACGAATACGCTCGGTTAATGAATCCCAGAGCCGCCAAAATAGCAGCACCTTCTCCATAGACAGAATGAGCGCACTCCTTCGAACGACGCATCGAAGCATCATCCATACAGGGCAAATCATCCAAAATAAGCGACGCCAAGTGAAAGAGCTCGATACTCGCCCCAATCGCTTCGGCCCTACTCGTATCCATATCAAGAATTTCGCCCGCTCCAATTGCTATATTGGCCCGGCTAAAACTCCCTTCCGCCTCCAATGCATGGCTCGCAGCCTCGAACAAGGTAGATTCCAAACCATCTGGAAGGTTCACATAGCGCTTCAGACTTTCTTTGGTAAAAGCTTCCGGCTTCTTACGATTCACGTTCATTTAAGCAGCCTCCTTCAGCATTTTTTCGACAACCTGAGACTTCGCCAAAAGTAATGCCTCCATCTTACACCAAGGTGAAAAGTGGACGTATTCACAATTCCCTGACTCAGAACAACCACGTACAAATCTATTCCAGGAGACCCACTCAACTGTGCTAACCTCCAACGCGTTAAGAGAGAGCAAGACACCCTTCGGGCAACAGCCGATTAATACAGGGCAAATCTCATTTTCCCAAACTCCCTTCCATTTCGCTTTATAGCGAAAATCAGGTAGGGCCACTTCAAGATCGATTCCTTCGATCCCTAGCTCCTGTTTCAAACGACGATGAGCCGCATCGATCAGCAATTCGCCCGGGGCCGGATGACCACAGCAAGCATTCGACCACACACCCCCCCAAGTTTTCTTAGACGACGCCCTCCGCTGTACGAGCATGTTTCCAAGACCGTCAAACAGAAAGACTGAAAATGCGCTGTGAAGCGGAGTTTGCTCGGTGTGAACACTCGCCTTGTCGCGACAGCCAATCTCCTGGCCATTATCCCCCAACAGAACCACTAGCTCTTCTCCACTCATGAGCCACCCCCTTTCCCCAGAGATCCAACCAGATGAAAATGCGGCGTTATCTCAGTATCCACGGTCAACACATAGAAAAGCCGTATAATTTTCAAATCCCAGTTCTCGTAATCTAGAGTAACCGAGCCATCAAGAGTCACCTGATCACCGTCACTCTCTACCGAAAACGGGATTTCAATATCCCTCGAAACGCCATGCATAAAGAAACTTCCCTTGCCGACTTTCTGTCCATCGATCTCGACCACTTTCTTCAGCGTAAACCTTGCCTCCGGGTGAACATCTATATTCATCCAATCTCGCATCTTCTTGTCCCTTTTCGCTTTGTCCGAGTCCAAGTTTTCAAACTTAAACGAAAACGCGGCCTTGCGAACCTCCAAGGAATCTGGATCTATATCGATATCATAGACATAGTCCTTCGCCACGCTCGTGAATGCATGGGGCGGCGAGGCGTTTGCATCCACCGCGACCACAGAAACGTCTTTATCTACGATAAAGTTCCCGCCCCAAACCGACGTACTGCAAAACACCGAGAACAAACCGATACGAAAAGCCCAAGGTAAATATTTCATCCACCAAGTCTGCACCCATCTCATGAACCCAAAGTGAATCCGACATTAAAAAAAGTTCATGTTTCGTTCACAATCGCTTCATCTTACCAACCTAATATCCTTTCTAATGAACAAGCTCACAAGAATACTAAACACTCTCTTGGCGCTTTCCGCGTTGATATCCGCGAACTCCCTTTCTGCTGACACACTCAAAACCGGGGACGCATTCCCAGAGTTCGAAGCCAACGACCAACACGAGAAAGCGTATCCAATGCCCAGTGACACAAAATATGTCGCTGTTACCTTCGCCATGGGCTCAGGCAAAAAGGCGAACAAGTTCTTCTCGGAAAAAGGAGCGAACTATCTTACGAAAAACAAGGCTGTCTTCCTTTCCAACATATACGGAATGCCAGCAGTCGGTCGGTTTTTCGCCATTCCAAAAATGCAAAAGTACCCCCATCGCATCATGCTCGCCGACCAAGAAGGTCTGCTCGATGACTTCCCACAGGAAAAGGGGAAGGTCACGATCTTAGAACTCGACGCCGGCGGGAAGATCCTCTCCATCAAATTTTGGGACCCCAGCGAAGGGAACCAGCCTTTCTGAACGACTCGCCCACCTACCGGCAGGCGACAGTGCGAAGTCGTTTCGCAAGGTAAGCCAGCAAACCTGCTTGCAGTTCGGTTGGATCAAAAGGACGACCCACTAGGAGCCGTTGAAGTCATAAAGGTGACATGGGAGCATTTGTCAGTCGTGAGTGATCACGCTAACGATTCTCGTGTTCTCTTTTTATCTTTCTCGAAAAAGCTAATGCATCCACCCTGTGGATACACGTTCACAGAGCCAGTGAAGTACCGAACGCCTCCCGTAGTCCCTCGATTACCATTTGAATCCCGATGACTGCAAGAATGAGGCCCATGATACGCGTGATAGCTCCCAACGCGGCCGGACCAATGAACTTCACGAATCTGCCTCCGAAAACAAAAAGAGCATACGTAATACCGCAAAGAATCGCGAAGGCCAGAATTGTCACCAGCATTCCTTCGATGCCCTGGCCCGCAGAGAAGTTCATCGCCGTCGAAATTGTCCCCGGACCAGCGAGTATCGGCATCGCCAAAGGAGAGACAGCTACGTCGAGGGCTGCTTCGCGCGACTTGAGTCGATTCTCTTCGCTCGTCTGGTGAACTTTCGACTGCTGCCCGTGCAACATTTGAAACCCAATCAGAAAAACCAGCAGCCCGCCGGTAATCCGGAATGCCGCCATAGTGATGCCAAAAACCTCGAAAATCACCTTTCCCGTTATCGAAAATACAACAACGATTAGAAAGGCAATCAGCAAAGACCTCAGCGCGAGCAGCTTCACCATAGGTCGATCATCGCCATTTGTCAGGCTCAAGAAGATCGGCGTGTTTGCCACCGGATTCATGATGGCGAAAAAACCCATGAATACCGCCAATGAGTGAGAATATAAAGTTTCCATAGCTTGAGGAGACAAAGCCCTAATTCAAGCAGACAAAGCTCCAGCTTACCAGCAAAACGTCAGCTTGGATTCAATCTAAAGCCCTCACCTAGCACGCTACCTCGATATGGCCAATCTTGAAAAGCAAACGTTCCGCCCAGTATTCAAATTTTTCGAAACGTTTCGTTAAACATCGGCGACCAGTCTCAAATCGACGAGGAACCTTCTGTCAAAACGGGCTTTCTCTCAATCAGGAAATTGTAACGTCGCTCCCTTTCACGTAAGGAATCTGTCGATACATTCCCCACTCTCCTCCTCGAACCGATTCGCATCAATTGTAACGAATGCACCGAATGTAACGAGCCTTAAGCGACACGACCATTAGAGCCCAGTGACACATTCATATACTATCAACAAATCCACCGTAGCTAAAAACACCTTTGGAAGCACTTCAATAGTATTTACTTTAATGTAAATCACATTAGAATACGCCCTGCCAAAGAGAACACTATATGCCTATATTAAACGCAATCATTTATAAGCTGCATACAATAAGACCCAAATCCTCATTCGGTCATTTCCTTACCAATCCAGGTCACAAATCAATCCTCCCATATACGAGACGCTAAATGATCAAGCGGACGCCACCCAAGTCGGCGAGATTGTATGCCAAGCGACCTTCGGGCGAACCAATGAACATCAGATTCGGAGGAATGCTCCACTTCTCGGACAATTCAACCACCAGATCCGGCCCGAACACCCCATCGATGATCACCAGCTCTACCTCGATTTCCGGATACGCCTCGTCGAGAAAATCGACATCACGCTTTAGCTTCTTATTCTGAGGCTCGTCCGCCTTCTTCACGTGCACGATCTTCACCCGATTCGTATGCTCGTTTCTGCGTATATAGAGCACGGCTCGGTTCAGATTCGCCATATTGTCTCCACGCGTAAAAAACACGATCTGCTGCGACTCTACCTTCTCGATCTGCTTGTTAATAGCCCCGATCGCCCTTCCCATAGTCGTGGAAATTCTCGCCATCACCATGTGCAAAATCGCCAGCGAGAAATCCAGCAGAGCCACGCGGCCTAACATAATCCCTACCACCAACAGAGTAGGCACTAGATATTCTACGAATACAGTGAGATAATCAGGATTCGCCACCGCGTTTCCCACCAAGGCAGCCAGCGTACCCGCCAAGCCCATGAGCACCGCAAACCAACTGGCCCGAGAAGGGCGCGCCAAGTTCGCCCGCTTCACCTTCAACAGGATCGTACCGATCGCGAACAAGGACATGACGGCCAGAAACGAAATCGTATAAACCCCTGCCAAGGCCTTGAGGTCGCCATCCACCGCGAAATACACCGATACGCACAAAACGAAGAAGACCATTAATATACGATGGGTCGTGCCGCGACGATTCGTCTTGAGTAAGAACTGCGGCAAGCAGCGATCCAAAGCCATTCGGTGAACCAAGCCGTTGACGCCCACGTAACTCGTCAGCACCGCGCCGCTGAGCACCAAGACCGCATCCACCGAAATGAGAAGCGCGAGCCATTCCCCGCTCGCAAAAGTGCCCATGCTCGCCAACAGAGCCTCTTGATCCTGCAAAATCGTCTCCATCGGCAGCAAGGCCAAGGCCAGCAAGGCGATCGACGGATTGATGATAGACACCGCCAGCCACATGTTTCTCAAGGTCTTCGGAAAGACGCCCTTTTTCTGCTGCTCCACAAAATTCGCGGAACTCTCGAAACCGGAGATCCCCAGCATCGCCGCGCAGAAGCCAAAGAAAAGCGCGTTCTTCCACCCGCCTTCGACCGGAAGCGAAATGTTGGTCCACAGATTGTCCAAACCATGCTGCAATACCCAGACCCCACAGAACGCCATTAGCAAGGCCACCGAACTTAGGTGGAAGATGAAAATCCCGATCGCGACCTTGGACGACTCCGCGATCCCCCAGATCGTCAATAGCATAAACACCGCCAGCAAGCTCACGGTGGCGATGCCGACAGGGATCGCCGCCCAAACAGAATGCGCATAGTGCATGGCTTCACTTCCCGAAATGACCGCGGTCGCCATGTAGGAAAGCACCGTCAGACACGCAGCAAACGACGCTCGGAACTTGCTCGTCGTATTCAAAAGAGCATTATAAGCGCCCCCGTTCAGCGGCAACGCCCCCACCACCTCCGAATAGATCGAACGATAGAAATAAAGAACGACTGAAACCACCAGCAGCGCCAAGGGAGCCCACTGCCCCGAATAGAAGATCGCCAAGGCCGAGACGTAAAGACACGACGAGGTAATGTCGTTTCCGCAGATTGCAGTCGAAGCCAACTGGCCAAGTTTCTTGTGAGAAGAGGTATTCATTTTTTAGAGGGCATTGGTGAAATTCACAAACCACAAGGACCCCAACAGCGCGAGCTTTCTTGGGGTCCTGAATTTCACCGACAACATCCTAGTCCGTGTTCGGGACTCTGTCGGCTCAAAGCTCACTTCCAAACGCATCCTAGTCCAAGGTCTGCCGATAACGAATCACGGCGATGCTCATGCTTCCGACCAGAAAGACGCAAATCGGCCACAGATCGGGAATCACTTCCGGCATGCCATTGCCCTTTAGCATCACGCCTCGAACGATTCTCAAAAAATGCGTCAAGGGAAGCGCATTGCCAATGCTCTGAGCCCACTCGGGCATCCCTCGAAACGGAAACATGAAGCCGGATAGCAGAAGCGACGGCAGAAAAAAGAAAAACGCCATCTGCACCGCCTGCAGTTGATTCTTGGCCAGAGTAGAAAACGTCACCCCCATGCCCAAGTTCGCCAAGACGAAAAAGAACGCGCAAAACAGCAGCAGCGGCAGCGAGCCGATTACCGGGACGGCGAACAGGAATTTCGCCGCCATCAGGATGAGAGCGATCTGCACGTAGGCGACGAAGATATAGGGGATGATTTTCCCTGCCAGTACTTCGAGCGGGCGCGGCGGCATGCTTAACAACATCTCCAAGGTCCCGCGCTCGCGCTCCCGAGTCATCGCCAACGCGGTTATCATGACCATCGTCATGGTCAGAATCACCCCCATAAGCCCAGGCACGATATTAAAGCTCGTCTTGGCCTCAGGATTGTAGAGGGCATGAAGCCGCACATCGATGCGCGGCGGCCCAGCGCTCGACTCGACGCTCCTTCGCGCCATTTCCCTTTCAAGCGCGAGATCGATAATGCGCGGCAAGGCGGCGATCGCATTGCTCGTCGCGCCCGGGTCGGTCGCATCGGCTTCCACCAGCAATACGGGAACACGACCGCGCCGTATATCGCGCTCGAAGTCGACCGGCACGGTGATGACGAACTGCGCCTCCCCGAGCGCCAACGCTTCCCGGGCGTCGCGCTCCGGAAGATCGCCGTCCACGATATCGAAATAGCCGCTTCGCTGCAAACTGGCGGCGATCGAACGCGTCAGCGGCCCCTGATCCGCATTGACAAGCGCTGTGGGCAAATGCCTCGGGTCTTGATTGATCGCATAGCCGAACAGGCACAATTGAATCAAAGGGATGCCCACCATCATAGCGAAGGTGATCCGGTCGCGCCGCATCTGAACGAACTCCTTGGCGATGATCGCCCCTAATCGCCTCAGGCTGAAAACAGATTCCCCTCTCATCTCCTGGCCCTTTCCATCAAATGGATAAAGACATCCTCCAACAAAGTTTCCTGCGGTTCGTAACGCGCCCCCGGCCCGCAATTCGCTTCCAGCGCCCTTGTCAAAAGCGCCGCATCCGGACCGCTGACATGCAGCTCCGTCCCGAAGGCAGCCACCTGCTCGACGCCGTCGAACTGCCTCAGCCGGTTCGCAAGCTCGAACAGCTTTTCGCCATGCACGCGAAAGGTGCTCAGACCGGATTCTCGCGTGAGGAAACCGGGTTTGCCCCGGGTAAGGATCTTGCCGTTCGCGATATAGGCCAAGTCGCTGCAGCGCTCCGCCTCATCCATGTAGTGAGTCGTCACCAAAACCGTGAGACCCGCCCGCGACAGCTCGTGAATTTCGCTCCAGAAGTCGCGCCGCGCCTTCGGATCGACTCCGGCAGTGGGTTCGTCCAACAATAGAAGTCGCGGCTCGTGCAGCATAGCGGCGGCCAAAGACAAACGCTGCTTCCACCCGCCCGAAAGCGCCCCGGCGAGCTGATTGCGCCGATCCGCCAAGCCGAATTTCTCCATCACCTCGTCCGCCACCAAACGCGGTGTATCCACTTCATAAGCGCGGGCCACGAAAAGCAGATTCTCCCGCACCGTCAAATCCTCGTACAAAGCGAAGCGCTGCGTCATATAGCCAACCTCCCGCTTGATCCGCTCGCGTTGTTTCAAAATGTCGAATTCAAGGCAGCGCCCCGATCCCGAACTCGGCTCGAGCAAGCCGCAAATCATTCGAATGCAAGTCGTCTTGCCGCTTCCGTTCGGTCCTAGAAATCCGAATACAGACCCGGCAGGCACCTCAAGGTCCACCCCATCGACAACCCACTTTTCGTCGAAGCGCTTGCCCAGGCCCTTAACCGAGATTGCGATCCCGTCGCTAAGCATCGTCCCTCCCTCGGCCCAAGCGAATCTCGATCGGCTGTCCCGGGTGCAGACGGCGAGCCCACTCGGCCGGCAAGCGAGCCTCGACCATGAAAACCAATTTCTCCGATTGCTCCCGGCTGAAGATGACCGGAGGCGTAAACTCCGGCGAATCGGAAATGCGCTCCACAATCGCCGGAATGAATTCCTCGATGCCCGCGATAGAAATCGACACCTCCTGATCCAGCACGACTTCGGATAGCTGTTCAGACGACAGGAAGAAACGGGCCTTCAAGGCATCTCTCGGACGCAGCAGCGCAACGGGTCGGGTCGCCGGAACCCACTCGCCTTCTTCATACAAAATGTCCTGCACGTAGACATCCGTCGGCGCGGCTTGACGCATCTGCTCCAAATGCCATTCCGCCGTTTCCATTCCTCGGCGCGCCTGCTCCAAATCGCTTTCCAAGGCCTTGATCTGAAACGCGCGCGCCCCCTCGTCTCCCAGCCGCAATCTCGCCGCCTGCAGGCGTTCCTTTTCCCGCCATTGCTCGTACGAACTGCGGGCACGATCCAAATCCACTGCCGCAAACGCGTTCCCTTCAAAAAGCTGTTTCGCTCGCTCCCACTGCTTTGTCGCCAAATCAAGCCCTGCCTTTGTCTCCTCCAACTGGGCGCGAAGCGCCTCTACCTCATCCGGACGCAGGCCCCGTCGCGCATCGTCCAGTCGGGCCGAACGGGCATCGACGCGCGCTCGCGCCTCACCCGCGGCAAGCCGCAAAGCGTCCGAATCCAACTCGAAGACAGGGGCGCCCAGGTCTACCGATTGACCGCGACTCACCGACACGCTTTTCAAATAGCCGGACTCCGACGACGAAAGCTCGATCAAATAAGCCTCAAGATAGCCGGGCGTCCTTTCGACCTCCGCTTCCTTGCTCCCGCATCCCGCCAGTAGAAGTATTCCTAGACCCAGGGTCGAAAATCCGAAAAGCCGCTTTCGTATCATAAGCAAAATATGGTCGAGTCTTCGTGGATTGTCACGACACGAGACGCAGAAAATCAGCGGTCGCCCGTCATTTGCGTGGGACTGGATTAGCCTCATGCAGATAATGATGTAATGATACGCCCCCTACAGGTGCGGCATGATTCATAGGGCGAACAAAACGAGATCCGGAGAGCGCCCGCGATCAATACTTAAAATCGCCTTCTCCGTACCCAAAGTATCGATACTTTAACCAAAAGAAGCACTCGTTGGAAAGCTACGAAAAAAGCCAAGGGACGGCTCCCTTCGAAAGCTCCCCCCCTGAGCGCGCGCCCTGCACGGACCAATTCACCTCCGTTTCCAGCGCGATACGTCGTCAATCCTCAGCCAGATTTTCCTGCTGCTTCACCTTCAAGACTCGGGCGAAGTACAAAACAGGGAGCGAAATCGAAAAGGAAAACAAAGCCCCCATCTTGGCCGCTCCTTGAAGCTCTCCCTCCAGACGAAACGCCTGGCCGCTCACGAATAAGGCAACCGTCAGCCCTAAGCTCGCGATACCTCCCGCAACCATCAGATGCTTCAAATTCATACCCTGCGGAAGCGGAGCCCCTAGCTTCGCCCCAAGACCGGAAAACAACGATACCCCGCAGGTCTTTCCGACGACAAGCGACAACAATACGATCCACGTCAACTCATTGACGCTTGAAAAGACGACCCCTGCATTCGCAAAAGCGAAAAAGAACAAGCCAAAGTCGACCGGCAACTTGATCCGATGCTCGAATTGCTCCAAAGCAAAGGGCGGCACAGCATCTGGCTCCTCCACAAATAGCCCTTGGTCGCTTTTTGCGGACGGCATGAACGGCACGATGAAAACCAAGGCCAGCGCGGGATGCAAATGAGCGCTGTACAACCCGTACCAAGCGGGAATGCCTCCCAAGAGAAGGTAAAGGCTCCACTTCTGCACCCCCGCCCTGCGCAAGGCAAATGCAGCAAGCATGCCCGGGATAATCCACAACGCCTGCAGCCACTCCGGGTTCGCCACCGGATAAAACAAGGCGATAATCACCAGCCCGATCGCGTCGTCCGCCACCGCAAGCAACAGCAGAAAACTCACCGCAGGATGCCCCTTGCCAAAGGCCGCTCGGGCCAACAACCATGCCAAAGCGATATCCGTCGCTGTCGGAATTCCCCAACCGCCGCTCCACTCTGTCTTCCCCATCGCCGCATTAAGACTGAAATAGATCACGATCGGCCCCAGAACCCCGCCAAGCGTCCCCAACAAAGGATTCACCGCCCGGTGAATCGGATTCAAGGCCCCACCCGGCAGACAGGATTCAGTGATCTCCTTAGCGGCAACCCCAAAAAACAGAGCCATAAAGACATCGTTGACTAGAAAATGCGGCGTCATTTCGTTACCCAGATCAGGGCCGCCGCCAAACCGAGCGAACTGCGGCAACAGTTCCCTCAAGGGAAAGCGGATAATCGATTCATACAACTCGTAGTCGACATTCGCAAACGCAAGGGCAGCCACAACGCCGATAATCAGCGGAATCGAAAATTCCTGCAGCAGGTTTACTATCGGAAGATTTCGTCTAGCCATAAAGATCCGCAAAACAAAAGGGCCGCCATTGAAGTTTACCACAAAAAAGTAAACGAGCGCCAAAGCAGAGCACCCCAAAGTGCTCCTTCGCCGGAGCTTTCTCGAAAAAGCGTTCTGCGATAGGGAGTCGAAGAAAAATGAATCATATTCCGAACGAGCCGACCAAGAGCGAGTAGAGTGTCGTTGTATATTTGATACAGATGTCCTCAACCCTCGTGGGACCGATCCGCTACGACGAGCGGTGCATTTTCCCGCTTAGCAAGAAGCTGCACCACTTGGTGGACCATGCCAAAACACCTTACGCCTAAGAGAATCTGCTTCCACTCCTTATTGAAGTGGAAGAGCCTGAGTGCATGGGAGAATGCTCCCGACGAGAGCGGGGCATCCTACGCTACCGAAAGCAAACTCAGAAAGTCCCTGTCTCCGCCTCGATAGAACTCGATTCGCTCTAAACCTCAACTGCCTGTCAACGAGATTAACCACTTCATCAATCGCGCGATACAAGTTGGCCTTAGAAGAATGAGCATTCATCCACGCTCCCGCAACACTCGCATGGCATCGCACAAGATACTCCCCCTTACGGGCAGGATTGTACTCCTTTTCGATTTCAAATTCGATCCGCTGAATCTTATCACAATGTCTATAAAGCTTTTCGGCCTTTCGTTTAATCCGCTCTTTGACCGATGCAGACACATCGCAGTGAATCCAAGAGACACGAAGCTTGGAACCGATTTTATCATTATTTACATCCAATTCAGTATTCATATTTTAGATCTTCTCATTTATATAATTTAAATCCCCGTAAGAATCAAATCAATCGACCCGCACAGCTAGGTATCCGGTTCTGCCGCGACTAAACATATAAAGCTTATTCATTCCAGAATGCAGCTTCTCACGAGCCTCATGAACCGAACGCACCTCGACATCGTTTACCTCAAGTATCACCATACCCTCAGAGAAATTTCTAGAATACGGAGAATTTCCTTCGACGGCAGTAATCACGAGACCTGCCACCCCATCCGGAATCCGGTAGTGCTCCGCAAGATCGTCGTCTAACTCCCTTACCGCCACGCCATCCAGCAGTTCGTTGGCAGACGCAGCAAAACGTCCAGCCGACTTACCGACCTTCAAGTTCAAGGTCATCCGGTCCCCATCGCGAATAACGACCAATTCGATCTCCGACTCCGGAATCGTATTTCCGACCTTTATACGAAAGTCGTTAGCGGATTCGACTTTTTTACCATTCATTTCGATGATAACATCGCCACGCTTCAAACTACCCGCGTCTGCCGCAGAATCTTCTTCTACATCGTTTATCAAAACTCCAGTCAACTCTTCGATCTGAAAAGCCTCAGCCATATCCGGCGTCAAATTCGATATACCTACCCCAAGAAACCCTCGGCGTACTTCGCCTTGATTCGCCAACTGATGGCTTATATTTACCGCGAGGTTCGAAGGAATAGCAAACCCGATTCCTATATTCCCGCCGCTTCGCGAAAGAATCGCCGAATTGATTCCCACCAATCTCCCTTTCGTGTCGATCAAGGCCCCTCCTGAATTTCCTGGATTGATCGAAGCATCCGTCTGTATGAAATTCTCATAGCCATCGTCGCCGTATATACCGATCGTGCGATGAGTAGCTGAGACGATCCCCTGAGTAACGGTCAACCCAACTCCCATCGGATTGCCGATGGCGAACACGACATCGCCCACCTCAATATTATCGCTATCAGCCACCGCTATCACCGGCAAATCCTCCGACTCCACTTTTAAAATCGCGACATCCGTCAGAGCATCGCGTCCCACAATAGTCGCTTCAAGCTCCCGTCCGTCCGTCAAACGCACCAATATTTCGTCCGCATCATCGCCGCTTTGATCGACGACCACGTGGTTGTTCGTAACTATATATCCATCATTGCTCACGATTACACCAGACCCCACCCCCTGAGGCACCCTCCGTTCTTCAGGCTCTTCAAATCTATTGTCTCTTTGAGGCGTCGGAATCCCAAAGAAACGGCGAAGCAATTCGTCTTCGGCGGAAGACCCTCCAGAATTGGCAACCTTTACGATCCTGGCCGTATAGACAGATACCACCGATGGAGTCGCCTTCTGCAACATGCTAGAATAACTTTGCGGCATAAAAGAGGCATCCCGATCTATGGTCGAATTATCCAAGACCAGATCTAAATCGCGCCCCATCGAACAAGCGGCAAAAACGAAGGCTAACACACTTACAATAAATATTGTAAACATACTATCTTTATCAAACTTCATTTTCATTACTATTACATATATAAAACTTAAGAGTTTCCAAAACATAGACACTATTATAAATATTTTTCCTGACAGTCCGTATTCGGAGCATCCTCCCAATTCGCCCCATGTATCGCCCCGCATTTTCTAGGACCACACTGCGCCAAAGAGACAGAGCTTCGCATTGCCTGGAAGGTCACTCGCTTATCAAACAATCGCCAGCCCGAATCAAACGGGCCAGCGACCTCTGCGTCGCTATGAATCGACTATCCCATTTTTCGGAAGCAACCAGCAGGGTGCCTCCATCAAAAATCTATCTTGCTACGCTATCGATACGAACATCTTCAAGGTTTCAAGCGCGAATGACGGAAGACTAAGAAGGCCGCCCGCATGAAATTCAATCCTACCGAATTGGCTATTCATCGTTTAAACCCTCCTATATTCGAATTGATCTGCGGAGCTGTCGATTCTGTCGCCTTAGAACTCCAATTGTGGTAATTTCCAAATGACGAGGCATATCTCATCAAAATATACAATGCCAATAAACCGACGACTGCGGCACTCTTTAGCTGCCCCCTTCGTTTCTCCTTCTTCAATCGTTCTATATGCTTTGGTTGCATTTCCCTATCCCTCCCTATCGACAAGCCGGACCAAGGTTTCTCTCCGACAATCCAGGCAACCAACAGGGTTCTGCAGAAAACTGCTCTCGGTTCCCAATGCAGCGATCCAATCGCTGCAAGGCCTTATCCAAGGTTCCCATAAGACTAGAGGAATGTTCGATACTTACGATCAGGCTCTTGCCCGGAATAAGAGCAGCGGCCTTGACCCGAAATTCCAATTCACTCTCACCGGAATTACCGTATTCAATTTTCAGTAGAATTCCTTCCACTGAGACTCTCTCTCTGAACAGGCCAAGGCATCGATCTCTGAGCTGCAATCGGCATGTCTCAGACACATGTCCGTTCTCATCCTTTATTACGATTCGATTAAGATTGTTAACCATCAGATTTCATTTTTTCACTTTTTCGTATTCACACATTTACTACAGGAATCTCTATTCTACCACTCAATCGCTCCACTCTTTCCTCAATAGATTGGCTAGCAAGCGCCTGCACGAGTCCACAGAGAACTTCCATCTCAACAGGTTTCTCTACCAACGCCGAAGCGCCGGAGGCTTCGGCAAAGACCTTCTGATTAGGTTCCCCAGTGAACACAATCACCCTTGATTGGGGAACCTCACGCGTAATCAGCTCTATCGCTTCCCAGCCACTAAGACAAGGCATTTGGAGGTCGATAATTATGACGTCAAAATCACCATTAGAGCAAAGGGCAAGAGCGGTCCCTCCATCAGAGCATTCCGTCACTAAAAAACCCTCGCCTCGAAGAGCTTTACCAACAGAACAGCGAACGGAATCATCATCGTCAGCAATCAATATCTTAGTTTTCGTTATCGGAACTCTCATCTCTGGTCCCAATACTGCATAGGTAGTGCCAAAATACTTAAAGCCAACATCTGATTCTAACTATCAAGCACTTACAAGAAAATGAAAATCCGAAATCGTCAGAGGCGGTTAACAACTTACCATATGTTAGATAAGATCATTACCAAACACTTGTTCTCCAACCGCTGGCTCTTACTCTTTTTCGTACTCGTGGCCTCTATTGCTGGAATCGTTGGATCGTCAGCGGTCTTCATCCATCGCGAATTCGCCAGGCTGGAATCCGTCACCGAGTCACTTTTCAGATCCGAAGAAACGCGCCTCTACCATCTTTTCGCCAAAATCAATGACATTCACCGTATCACAAGCAGGTACTTTTCGACAAAACGCACTCAGGATTACGAACAGATTACAAAAAGCATTGAAGAACTGAAAGATTTCACAAGCAAACTGGATCCATCCAATGTAGACATCTTGGCAGGACTAGACGAAATTCAAGAGTCCATACACGCCTACCAACAGCAGCCTATAACGACAGACCAAACCTCCCTCGAACTCCGAGTAAAGAACGACAATCTGAATTTCGCCCTAGAGAAGTCAGCCCAGATACTGGTCTCCTCCATCCAGACAAAGCGAGCCTGGAAAATTCTGGAAATGGAAAACTCCCTCGATCGACTCTCCACAAAAGCCTCTGCTGCCGGAGGAATCCTGTTCATCGGACTCATCTGGCAACTTAGCGTATTTTACCGGCAACGCATCCATCCCCTCAAACTGCAGGTACAAGAACAGGAGCTTCAAATGCAAGCGCAGGAGAAGCTCATGTCTCTCGCCTTGCTCGCCTCCGGCGTCGCCCATGAAATACGAAGTCCGCTTGCAGCGATGAAAGCGCGATTGTACACATTAAAGACAGAAATGGCCCAAAACGAATCAGCCATCGAAGACCATCAGGCAATTTCCGTGGAAATTGGTCGAATAGAGAAAATCGTTAATTCCTTCCTTCAACTCGCCAGGCCAGCCGATCCTGAGATCGAGATTGTAAATACTCGCACACTAGTCACCACCCTTGTAAACGAGAGAGCAAAGGAATACCAAACCAAAGGAATCCTAATAAAATGCGGAAAACTCGTCGACCAACCCGTTTGGGCAGACCCAGATCAATTACGCCAAATCCTAAGTAACTTATTTCAAAACGCCAAAGACGCGATATCCGAACGAGGCGAAATCACGATCAGCAGCAAGACAACGACGATAAACGCAACCCCGGCAGTACGTATCGATGTCTTTGATACAGGAAAAGGCATCCCGTTCAACCAGCAAACCCGCCTCTTCGACCCATTCTACACAACAAAGAAATCAGGCACTGGCCTCGGACTCCCTCTCTCCCAAATATTGATAGGCAAGCAAGGCGGAAGAATTGCCTTTAGATCACAAGAAGGCGAAGGTAGCTGCTTTTCTATTACAATTCCAACAGCACCTCAAACAGACGAGTAACAATAATCCATGACAAATAGTTTGGCCAAAATTCTACTCATAGAGGACGATAAGAGCCTCGGCGAATCAGTGAGCAAAGCGCTGCGATCAACCAACTATGGTGTCGACTTGGTTGGTGATGGAATTTCAGGAATCAAGGCAGCGCAAAACAATCGGTACGACCTTATCATTACCGATATGCGAATGCCTGGAGCAGATGGCTTGGACGTTATCGAAGCCCTAGGCCCTCAACTGCAGCAAACTCCAATTATCCTCACAACTGCTTACTCGACCCCTGAAAAAGCGATAGAGGCAACCCGCCTCGGCGCATACGAATACCTGACGAAGCCACTCGACATCGAAGTCCTGATTCAATCGATCGAAAAAGCCCTTGAGGCCGCTCGAGCAAGTTCTAACGAAACCATGGGCAGCGAGGCCCTACCTACGGAGCCACAAACTCTTATCGGCTCAAGCAGCGCTATGCACGAGGTCTACAAGTCAATCGGCAGAAATGCTGACAACGCCGCAACCGTCCTGATAGCCGGAGAAACCGGAGTAGGCAAAGAACTTGTGGCGAACGCTCTCCATAAATTCAGCAAGCGAAAAGAAGAGCCCTTCGTTGCGATAAACTGCGCAGCCCTTCCGGAAAACTTGCTGGAAAGCGAACTATTCGGATACGAGAAAGGGGCCTTCACAGGAGCCGACACGAACAAGGCCGGCTGCTTCGAGCAATCCGCCGCCGGAACTCTTTTTCTCGATGAAATCGGCGACGCCCCTCTCTCAATTCAAGTAAAGCTATTGCGAGTCCTTCAGGAAAAGAAAGTGAGGCGCATTGGATCCCACAAGGAACGTGAGGTACACTGCAAAATTGTGGCAGCCACTCACAAAAATCTACTATCGATGGTAGAGCAAAAAACATTCAGAGAGGATCTATTCTACCGAATCAACGTTGCTCAAATATCCATACCACCACTACGCCATAGACGAGGTGACATAGTCGAACTATGCAAAAGCCTACTCTTCAAAAGAGGCCATGAACAAGGGATCACTTCTCCCTCGATAAGCAAAGAAGCTCTACAGCTCCTTAGACGCTACAATTGGCCCGGGAATGTTCGCCAACTGGATAATACGATATCGAAACTTTTAATACGATCAAAGGGCTACGCCATAACAAAGGAACTAGTTGAGCAGTTATTGAGAAATGAAGAAATCTCCCAACCGAAAAATTCCGAGTCGCTTTCTCAAATAGTATCCAAATTTCTTGACACTTCAGAAAAAGATCAAAAAGGCGATGCCTATGATAGCATCATTGAAGCCGTAGACAAAGAGCTCATCTCGCAGGCGCTCGCTCGCAGTGAGGGAAATCTGGCTCAAGCATCAAGGTGGCTAGGACTTTCGCGACTAACGCTGCGTAAAAAGATCTCAAAATTGGAGCTAACGAATTACCGCTGAATATTCCTGGAGGGAAGACACACAGACATCAATCAGCAGGGACTTAAACACATAAAATCAGTTTAGTTCACTCAAGGCTTTCCGGAGCGAAACCACCGCATCCGGCTTCACGCAAAAAGAACGAAAGCCGAGCTGCAAAAGACGTCTCAAATGCTCGGGTTGGTGCGCGAGCCCCCCATAGAGCTCCAACGGTTGAGAGCCCAAGATTCCATTTAACCGCTCAAGCTGGGCAAACAAACGTGGATCGTCAAATTCCACATCATGCGTTTCCCAAATGCCCTGCTCGCCACGCCCCGTTACGTTTATGGCAAGGTCATTGCTGCCCACCGCCAAGAAATTCGACTGTTTCGAAATTGAAAACGCCCTTCGAACAGCAAGCCGGGACTCCAACATGGCTCCGAGTACTGGAATTTTCCTAAGCTTCAGTCGCTCGGCCTCTTCCTTAAATTTCAATCTCAAGAGAAGCATCTCATACCCGTCTTCGACCATAGGGACCAAGACTCGAATCGGGTTAAACTGAGCTAGACGCACCAATGCCACAATCTGTTCTTTAAGAATATCGTAGTTATAGAGCAAATACTCTAGACCCAGTTTCTGCCTTTTACAAACGGGCCGAGGAAGCTTCGACTCTATGGCTCCTGACACTTTGTTCGGAGAAAAATCAGCCAAACGAAAGGTAACGCACCGCCCCTCGCTGGCACACGCGATCGCTCCAAGTTCAGTTTCAAGCTCCATCGAATCAAGAATTCTACCTTCGGCAGCCATTACCCTCTCGATTCGGACCAGTCCGATAGCACTCGCCCGCCTAGAAAACGCTACATCAACATCCTCTACACAATGCGCCGAGGCGCTTACAGAAATCTCCTCGCCATCTATTTCGATCGGTAATCCTTCGGACGCCAAAGAGCTCCGACCAATCCAATTCCTCCCGTATTCTCCTTGTTCGCAAGTCGTCATATTTAACGTAGTTTAATTTAAGATACGCTTCATTTTCCTATTCTAGATTCAAATTACATAACGCGCCGAAGCAGCAGTTCCTTAAAACCGCGGCATCTGGCAACTGTTCCCAACTCGTTGCTCCCAACTGCTTTGCTGCTTTCCTCCTGCAGGGCCCAAGCTTCCCTATTCACTACCAACAACTCACCCAAACCGGCCGCTCTCAGAGAACGTTCTCGCGGATCCTGAACGAGCGCGTTCAAGAAACAGCTTTTCAAGTCCGAAGAATCTAAAGGCTTGAACAACCAAGCAGACGCACCAAACGCATCCGCTACGAGTAAATGCTCCAAGTGATGACCGACCGCAATCGAAGGCATTTGAGGATGCTCGGTCTGTAATATCTCCAGGATGTGCCATGCCTCCAGCAAGGGAAGATCCAAGTCCACAACCGCCAAAACCAGATTACGCTCCCGAGACAGCGCTCGCAATACATCCTTCTCCGATAAGCACTGAACCACATCAATCGAGACGACCGCCATTTCTTTGTCGATTTGTCGACTAACCTCACGACTCGTCGTCGCTGACAGAACTGCAGGACAGGCTCTAATACTCTTTTCTTTCATGCCACATGCTTTGCACAAGACATACCACCTCAACTCAAAGATCCGTAAGCAACTAACAAACAAAGATTTAAAATATAAAAAGATATTTCTCCCCCTCGTATGGATATTTAATAATCAGTCTGAGGTAAAAAAGTAACTAGCTGGACGACCTGCTTATCGAAATCACTTACTCATTCTCACTGATAAGCAATCAACGAAAATTTTTCCACAACGACGGGGAGAACAAGGCCAATACAGCATACAGTTCCAATCGCCCCGTTATCATCATCAACGCCAATAGTGACTTAGCCGCAGAACCATAGGATGCATAGTTACCCATCGGCCCCACGTCCTCCAAACCAGGGCCAATATTGAAATAGCATGCAAATACAGCACTCAGATTCGTATCCAAACTTAAGGAGGATTCCAACATAGATACCATAATCAGTCCTACAACCAAAGCCATACACGAAAGAAGCACAAAAACCTGAATGCCCTCAATAGTACTCTCCCCAAGCGTACGACCATTCAAACAGATTCGTCTAACAACATTGCGGCGAAAAGATTTCTCGATAGATCGTATTCCAACTTTCAATACGACTACAACTCGAGCGACCTTCAACCCACCAGCGGTAGAACCAGTCGAACCGCCAATAACCATAGCCAACAACAAAACAAACTTGGGCATTGAAGGCCACAAAGCGAAATTTTCAGTAGCGAAACCCGTAGTCGTCAACACCGAGACAACTTGAAAAATTGAGGAGCGGATGAGTCCATCCTTTGCATCGCCCACTTCAGTGGCATCAAGAAAGGCCGCTATTCCAAGCGAAAACAGAGTCACAATCGTCAAGTAAGCCCATAGTTCGGTGTTCTTTCTAACAAATTCCCAGTTCCCTCTTAAACCTCGAAGCAATAGAACGAAACTGACTCCGCACAAAGCCATAAAGAAGATAGCGATCCACTCGATCTCAGCGCTTTCAAAGGCCGCGATACTAGCAGTTCGAGTGCTAAATCCTCCTGTGGAAACAGTGGCAAACGCATGGCAGACCGAGTCGAACACGCCCATACCTGCCCAATAGTACGAAACCGCGCACAGTACAGAAATAGTAAAGTACAAGTATACAATCCTCAGCACCGTCTTTTGCACCCTGCTCTCATCCGCTTCAGAAAGAGAACCTGATGCCTCGTTCGAATACAGCATCCTCGCTCCAGCCCCTAGGAAACCGAAAACAGCTACAAAAAACACCACAACGCCCATCCCACCAATCCACTGACTCAGGCAACGCCAGAAGAGCAAACTCGCAGGCAACGACTCTAGATCCGAAAGCACGGAGGCGCCAGTGGTTGTCAGACCCGACGCGCTCTCGAAGAAAGCACCCGCGATTCCCGCTTCAGGAACAAGGGCAGCGTACGGAATCGCTCCAAGAAAACTTGCCAGAATCCAACTGACTCCAATGACGCATAAGGCCTCTTTTTGAAAAAACTTATGGGTCGCCCCCCTTCCGAGATAGAACAAAACAGTCCCCATGACGAACGAGATGAGCATCGCCTCTTCGAAAGCCAACTTCGTCTCTTCAACCACTTTTATATCGTCAAGAGTCAAAGCAATCCCGAGACAGGCTCCAAATGCGACCGACAAGATACCAATCACGATCCCAAGCAAACGCGAAACAAGCCGGTAGTTCACGATTTTGGAAAACCAAATAAGAGCCCAATTGGGAGCATTTCGCCTAAATGCATTTTGCGTTTACCGCTCATAAAAAGCAGTCGATTCTGTTGGATCCTCATTACAAGGCATAGCGAATGCAACGATGGTGCCACAATCACTACCCCTTAGCGATCTTACTTTACATCAAAGACTTAAAAATCTAAAAACAACAGATAGACCATGAGACGGTAAATATCTTCTCATCCTAGTGGTAATAAAACTTCCAGTTCATCCGAAGCGCCTGGAGCAAAGCCCCACCTGCTCAAAGAGCCTAAAAAGAATTTCCACGGGTACATGATCTCCAAACGGTTCAAGATTCGCTAGCATATAATCTTAACGCTCAAACGTTACAGACAACCTTCAGACCAATTTCGAACACTGGCGACTACATTTGCACACGCCACTTCCTCATAGAGTATAGCCTCGCACCTAGAAACAATACCCTCCCACTGAAAACAATATTAACCGGAACTCTGGTATCCGAGCGGCAATGAATGATGGCAATTGAGCTCTGCCCAAAGACTCGTTCTTGGCGGCAAACCTCACTTACCGATGATCCATATATACGACGCAAATCAACGAAAGGCCCATAGCCTCTCCTTGCTACCTCAAGCGCTTCTTTGGAAGAAATCATTTTGTCGCAAAACACTCTGGGATTAAACTAGTGCAAGATTTTCAACCAAATTCCTAACGAGTCCAAAGTGTACCTACATCGTTCAAATAGAACACAGTGTATGATTTATCGGTAAGCCCCGTACCTCTAGCATGGAACGCAAGCACCCCAACGATTTCTCTCAACGACTCGGCCCACCCACGAGGTTCCTCGCTCGGTCAAGTGCTTCATCAAAGGTCATACAAATGTTTTCACGACCGATCTTGTCGAGCAACCCGAATTTCCGGAGGGTTAACAAAGGCTGCTGGTGGATCCCGCTCAAGACAATCGTGCCTCCGTGATTCGCCATCCGTTCCACAACACTCTCCAGGGCATTTATTCCCGTAGCGTCCATGGTCGTCACGAGATGAAGACGAAGAATAAACACGCGCGGCCACGGTCCGACGCTAGAAAGAGCATCCTCCAACTTCTCCGCAGTCCCAAACAAGAATGGTCCAAAGATTCTGAATACGACCACACCATCGGGAATATCCTTCCCTTGCGCAATCTGTTCCGGCCGTTCAAGCACGTCGTTCGTCGTCACAAGACTAACTTCCGTGCTACTCGAAATCCTTCGAATAAATAGCATAGCCGCCAACACCATTCCCACTTCGATGGCAATCACCAGATCAAATACGATCGTCAACGCCATAGTAGTCACTAGCACCACTGAATCGCCACGCGGCATCTTTAACAAGCGCCGTAGCTCGTGCCACTCCCCCATTCTCATAGCCACAGCCACTAGCACGGCTGCCATGGCAGGCATCGGAATGTACCCAGCTAGACTCGAACCCAACAATATCACGACTAACAAAGCCAAAGAATGCACCATACCCGCGACCGGCGTTCGCCCGCCGCTACTGATGTTCGCGCTTGTTCGAGCAATAGCTCCAGTGGCGGGCAAGCCGCCAAATAGCGGACATACCAAATTCGCCACCCCCTGAGCAACCAACTCGGTGTTGCTATCATGCCTATCTCCAGAAATTCCATCTGCAACCACAGCCGATAATAGAGATTCGATCGCTCCCAAAATAGCGATCGCTGTAGCAGGGCCAATCAGATCTCGAATCATTGACCAATCAATCTCTGGCCACGCAGGAGCAGGCAGTCCATCCGGAATAGCTCCCGCTCCAAACTTCGTCCCTACTGTCTCTACGCTCGCCCAATCGCTCCACCCCGATAACTGCACGAACACAGCAGCCACTACAACTGCAACAACCGAGCCCGGCACTCGTTTGAATCCCATGCGAGGCCACGCCAAAATCAATGCTAAGCAAACCACAGCCAGCAACAAGGAATACCAATTCGATAAGCCCAAGTGATCGGACAGCCACGCAAACTTGTGAACAAACTCCGAAGGCATCGAACCTGATCCAACTTCCATACCAAAAAAATCCGGAACCTGCGTGATCATGATCGCGACAGCAATCCCCGTGGTAAAGCCAGTCGTCACAGGCCAGGGAATATATCGGACCAAGCTACCCAATCCAGAAAGCCCCATCACAATCAGAATCACTCCGGCCATCATCGTCGCCAACAATAGGCCAATGTAACCATGCTCCATAACGATCAAAAGAATGATCGGTACAAAGGCCGCCGTAGGCCCGCCAACCTGCACGCGAGACCCTCCAAGCAACGAAATGATAAACCCCGCCACGATGGCAGTCACGATCCCCAGGGCAGGAACAGGCAGCGCTGTATCAATTCCTAGCGGCACACTCGCGATTCCCAAAGCAAGAGATAGCGGCAACGCAATCATACCCACCGTGAGGCCTGCAGATACATCACTTCCCAATTTCGCCAAAGAATAACCCTCTTTGAAAATCTCAAGTGACCTAGGTCGAAAATGCGAGAATGCTCGTTTCATGCTACCACTCGGGATACACCAGAAACGCTACAACGCTAGAAAATTGCACGGACCCATCCTTCATAGGACGAAAACTCGAATATTTGCATCTTCCCTATCCCGCTTACACACCCAAGCCAAGCCCATCCGCTCGTTTACCTCAGCCTCCATGAAAATCAAAATCGTAACAGGTAAACAGCGCTATGCACACCGCATCCAATATCCCAATACACGCCTTCCCTCCGAGACGAGACACTCACCCACAAGCTCACTATACCCCGAGTCGCAACTGGTCCGGTTATGGCTTTGGGAAAATTAAGACTCCAACTCGTCGTTGGCCATAGAAGCTTAGGCCTACCCGCACGTTAACGCTCACCTCAGATCCCGTCTTCCCATTCATGCGGTCCCACATGGACCACGACATGGCCAAACTTCAGAGTTTCGTCTCTTTGCAGAGCGGCTTAAAACTCGTGCGACAAAGCGTGGGCATCTCCCACAGACATGTTAGAATCGACTTCCATATGAATTTCGGCTGCAAGCTCTCGCCCCATTCTTCGTATAACAACCGTCTCCAGTCCTTCGATACCATCTAGCGTCAAAGCGATCTTCTCCACTCGCTCGACCGGGCTGCCTTCAACTCGCCTATCCATCAACTCGTCCAAAGCGGGTCGTGCAATACGAATCGCATTTAAAACGATTAGAATAGTGACGAGCAACGCGGCGACATCGTCCGCGAACTCATAGCCAGGTCCGGCGAATACCGCAATACCAACGCCCAACAAAACTCCTATCGACGTCAAGGAGTCGCTACGATGGTGCCACGCCTCCGCCTTTAAGGCACCGCTATCGTGCCTTTGCGCCGCCTTCGAGAGCACAAAATGCAGACATTCCTTCACAATGACAATCCCCACGATAACCGGGACAGTGAATAAGGCTGGAGCATGATGAGGCGTCACAATTTCTCCCACAGCATTGACCACAATAATACCGGCCGAAACCAAAAGCCCCACACTCGCGAGAAGAGCAGCGATCGCCTCGGCTTTCCCGTGCCCAAACGGGTGCTCGAAATCAGCATCCTTCTCAGAGATGCGAACTCCAGTCCACACGATCGCAGACGATACCACGTCCGCCAACGACTCAATACCATCCGCGATAAGCGCGAAGGAGTTCCCAAAGAAGCCCACCAGCATTTTGACGCATGCCAAAGAAATATTGGATAAAAGGCTTATCCCGCTAAGCCTGCTAGGACTATCGATTCGGCTCACGATTCAAGCAATTCTGCTAAAGCCGTTCTTAAAACCTAGCAACACAAAGATGCTTCGCCCATTTCTCAACAGAAGTATAATTCGGGGAGGCATCCCAGCTGAAAACCGAAACATTAGAATTTTCTAATCACGATCGTCCCTCTTTCCTAATTTTCTCGCGCTATTGTAGCCGAGTGCAAAAAGACGAACGAAACAAGATCCTCGTATGGGATTTCCCTATACGTATTTTTCACGGGCTTTTCGCCCTCTCGCTAGGAGCTGCCCTTGTCCTAGGGCTCACATCGGATGACCACTCCCCACTCTTCGCATGGCACATATTCTTCGGCATAGTGTCGGGTTTTCTGCTAATAGTCAGAATTCTCATCGGGCTTATCAGCAAAGGCCCCGCGTCATTAAGCGAACTGCTAAAGTCCCCCTTCAAAGCAATCGCTTATCTCAAAAGCCTCGTATCCGGAAAACCGACACAGGAAGGAGGGCACAACCCTCTCGCATCCCTCACCTATCTAGCCATGTTCTGCCTGCTCGGACTCGTGCTCCTCACTGGCTTCAACATGCAAAGCGAGTTTGCCGAGGAAAGCCACGAAGCCCTTGCTCTCGCGCTTCTAGCAACCATCTTGCTCCATCTCGCCGGAATCGCCTTCCATACGATCTACCATAAGGAAAACGTCGCTCTCTCAATGGCCACTGGCCGAAAGGTCGGTCCGAAGTCCCAAGCCATCCCCAGCGGCCGTCTTGTCCTCGGTGTCGCAGTCCTCGCCATTTCAGCGCTCTTCATCGCCCAACTCGGGCAGAACTTCGAGCCGAGTAGCCCATCCCTAACCATCCCATGGATCAACGCCAAAGTCTCCACTGGCGAAGGAGACGGAGAATGTGGAGACCACGAGGAAAAACGCGACGAAAGACACCACGGCCACCACGAGGAAGACGACGACGATTAAGGTAACTCTAAACGGTGCCCTTTTCGCTAGTTAGCAGGATGCAAATGTGACGTCATTCCAGAGCAAAAGACTCGATTCAATTTTGACAATCGCAGCCGGAGCGTTCCTCGCCTTCGGCTTTTGGTCGTCGAAATACGAGAACTCCCAATCACTGCAAACCACTTTTTACGTTCTATGTTACCTAACCGGTGGATACAGCGGGTTGCTAGCAAGCATTCAGTCCTTGAAGAAAAGGCAAATCGACGTGGACCTCCTTATGTTGCTTGCGGCCCTTGGAGCTGCCTACATCGGCGCTCCACTCGAAGGCGGAATGCTTCTATTCCTCTTTTCTCTTTCGAACACCTTGCAATCCTACGCTTTGGAACGTTCCCGAAAAGCGATCCATTCACTGATGAAACTCCGCCCGGCAAGCGTGCTTTGCAAAATCAATGAGGATTTTGTGGATACACCGGTCGAGAAAGTGACACTTGGAGCCGTTGCTCTCTTACGCCCGGGGGATCGAATCGCGCTGGACGGAGAAGTCGTGCAGGGCGCCGGAGAAATCGACGAATCATCGCTAACGGGCGAACCCCTTCCAGTGAGCAAAACTCCCGGCTCTGCGGTTTTCGCCGGTACCATCAACCAAACCTCAAGCCTCCACTACAAGGTCACGCGTCTCTCGTCCGATTCCACGCTCGCGCGCATCGTCCACCTCGTCGAAAAAGCGCAAAGCGAGAAAGCCGCCACCGAAAGCTTTCTGGAACGAGCAGAGCGGTACTATGCAGGAATTATCATCGCTGCCACACTCGCCCTTATCACAATACCGCCACTGATCTTGTCTAAGGACTTTGACGACAGCTTCTACCGAGCGATGACAGTTATGGTTGTGGCATCACCATGCGCCTTGATCGTCAGCACTCCTGCCACGATCCTAGCCGCCATAGCCGGAGCCGCCAGAAGAGGAGTGCTCTTCAAAGGCGGTAAACACCTCGAGCGCCTCGGCACGATCGACACGATCGCCTTAGACAAGACTGGCACCCTGACCTCAGGCAAAATGTTGCTCAAACAGGCGATCCCTTTTCACCAGGAGATGATCCGCTCCGACTTGATTCAAATCGCAGCCGCGATCGAGACGAATTCGGAACACCCAATCGCCCGCGCCATCGAAAACGAAGCCACGCATCTGCAGCTACCACGCCTCTCATCGGAGGATTTCAACGCGATCCCGGGAAAAGGGGCTATTGCTAGAGTCGGGACGGAAAGATACCTGATCGGGAGCCCAAGCTACTACCATTCGCTGGGCGGCCAACTCGCTCCGTTCCAAAACGCGTACGTCACTGAAGCGCTCGACCGCGGCGAGACGACGCTCATCGTCGCCAAATTAGACACGCAAAACGTTGAAGCGGTCGGCTTCCTCAGCGTTGCAGACACACTCCGTCCAGGAGCTGCAAGATTCATCAGGAACCTCAATAAGATCGGTATCAAACGCTGTATCATGCTGACGGGAGATTCCGAACAGGCCGCCAACATGATCGCCAAGGAGATTGGTATCGACGAGGTCCAAGCCAATTTGCTCCCAGAAGATAAGCTTCGTGCAATCAAAACGCTCAATCAATCTGGTAACGTCGCCATGGTCGGCGACGGCATAAACGACGCCCCTGCACTCGCCGCGGCCAAAGTAAGCATTGCAATGGGGGCTGCGGGTACGGAGGTTGCCATCGAAACCGCGGACATCGTGTCCATGAGCAGCCAATTCGAACAACTAGAGAGCGCCTTCAAAACCGCGCGCCAGACCCGCAATATCCTCTTCCAAAACCTAGGATTCGCGCTCGCAGTCATCGCTCTTCTCGCCACCCTAGCCCTGTTTGGAAATCTTGGATTGACCACCGGGGTCATCGGGCACGAAGGTTCTACTGTAGCCGTTTGCTTAAACGCACTGCGCCTCCTGCGCCAACCGGCCGCCATTTGAAAATACGCTCACATGAAAGTGCTTGTCGCAGAGGATCAGACCAAGGTCGCGAACTTCCTGGCCAAAGGACTCGGCGAAGCAGGCTACACAGTTGATCTCGCCAAAGACGGAGACGAAGCCTCTTGGCTCGCTGAGCTGCACGAGTACGACGCCTGGATATTCGATATTATGATGCCAGGCCGAGACGGCGTCAGCCTCATTCGCCAACTCAGGCGAAACGGGAAACGCACGCCGACCATTCTCCTCACAGCCAGAAATCGCGTCGAAGACCGCGTGCAAGGCCTCGACGCAGGCGCCGACGATTACCTAGCCAAGCCCTTCTCCCTCACCGAACTCCTTGCGAGGCTCAGAGCCATCCTACGCCGCCAACGCCCCGAGATGAACAACCTCGTTAGCGTAAGCGATCTCAAGCTCGACCTCGTCAGCCACACCGCCTGGAGAGGCCAAAGAGAGATAAGCCTTACCAACAGGGAATTCTCCCTGCTAGAGCTCCTCATGCTCGCCTCGCCACGCCCCGTCAGCAAGTCAGCCATTACAGAGAAAGTTTGGGATCAAAGCTACGACGCAGGCACCAACATCGTCCAAGTCTACATCAAATACCTGCGCGAGAAAATCGACCAAGAAGGCGAGCCACCCCTCATACAAACCGCCAGAGGCATCGGATACGCCATCCGAGACTCATCATGACAAGACTCAGTCTTCAATCTCGTATGACCCTATGGTTCGCATTCAGCACCCTAGGCGTCACCCTTGTATTCGCCATCGTTAGCTACTTCCACCTCCGCCACGAACTCAGTGTCGAAAAATGGGAACGCTCACATCCCGACCGGCCAGACTTCACGCTACACGGGAGCTATACCGACGACGAAGTTAGCGACATAGCAGGAGAACTGATTCGGTCCGCTCTGCTCTATTCCTCCCTAGTCGCCTTGTTTGCCTTCTTGCTCGGGCGCTACCTAGCCAAAAAATCGCTCAAACCAGTCACAGACATCAATCAGCAGCTACAAGCAATCGAAGCCGCCAACCTCGACAAACGCGTACACCTGCCCGAGGCCGACGCCCCGCTCAAAGATATCGCTATCAACATAAACGCCCTGCTAGATCGAATCGAAAGCTCCTACGACGAAGTATCCAATTTTTCGTCACGCGTCGCCCACGAGCTAAAGACACCCCTTACGCTCATGAGACTCCAACTCGAAGACTCGGCCAAGCAAATCGAGCCCGAGATGGCCGAATCCCTCCAAGACGAGCTCCACCGCATGGAACACTACGTAGAGCAATGCCTGCTCATCGCTCGAGCCGAACAAGGACAGCTACAACTCGACTTCGAAACCGTATCCATAAATCAACTAATACAAGACCAAATAGAACCCTACGAGCTACTCGCCCGCGAAGAAAACCGCCAACTGGTTCTTCGCTCCGACACCACCATCCAAGCCACAACCTCCCGCTGGGCGTTCAGGCAAATCCTTCACAACCTATTCGGCAATGCCCTACAACACGGAACCGGAGACATCCTGATCGAACTGCGAACTCAAGGCGCCAAAGCCGTCGCGATCCGCAACCAAGTAAAAGCCAGCAATACCAAAGGAACCGCAATCGGCCTTAGAATCGTAGACGCACTGGTTCGCCAGCTCCCAGAGCACACCATCACTCACACCCAAGAAAAAGGCATCCACGAAGCAGTCGTCACCATACCCTAAGAGACATTGAGCTGTTGCTCCAATGCTCCTTTGAAAGCCACGCAGAACCAATTTCCAGCAACAGGGGCCGACTTCCAGCCGACACTAGAATACCCAATAAGTATAGCGTACCAGTTTTCAGGATACAATACATCTAAAAACCCAAGGATCCAACTTCGGCATGTTCAGAGTGTCACAGATCCATGACTTGTTCAGCAGAGTGACACAAAACCTATTCTAACTGAAATCGCGACACCTCTATTCACAGCTGGGAAATCGTCCAGTAAAGATGACCGAAACTTGCCATCCCCCGATCAATACCGCCAGCAGAGAAGAAACAATTCCTCCCGCTCCTGAGCCCTCCGAAAAAACCAATCCCCCAACCGTTAAGGCTACACATATGTGGAAACCTGCGGTAAGGAGCCAAATCTGCCTCAACGGCTCGTAGCTCTCATCTCTGCGGGATTCCATCAAACCAAAGAAATAGAGATTCCCCACCGCAAACACTATCAACCCAATTGGCTTAGCTAACAAAATCGGGGATGTACTGGATTAAGTCCCATCAAGCTCAGAATACTCGAAGGAAAAAGTACTAATCCTAATCCTACCAAACAATCCACAAGCCCCAACGATCGACTCCATGCAACGACGTATCCGTCTATCCTCATAATTCTTCCAGATTCGTTTTTCAAATGCGTGTCCATCGAATCCATCAGAGGCTCTTACTCCTCATCGTCGTCCTCCTCTTCGTCGCCTTTCTCGATCTCTAGGATTTCGCCTTCAGGGGATATCTCGATCTCGTACTCGAAACCGTCTTTCGTCGACTTGCCTTCAAGTTCGTAGACGAGCACTCCATTTTCCTTCTCCAGTTCTGCTTCTTCGACAATGAAGCCAGGCACCGCCTTCAAAGCGGACTCAAGAACCACCGGCGGCAGATCTTTTACATCAATGTCCTTAGCCTGAGAACAGGCGGTTAAAGCAACGAGCCCAACAAGTGTAGTAAGTATATGTCTCATCTCCCAGGAGATAACACCCAAACCTATATGATACAGCCGTCCATACATGAATATCTAGTCATTTTTGAGGTCGGACGGAAATCGGAAAGAACGAATCGACAAAAATTCTAACTCTTCTGAATCGTGAATAAAACGTCATGTTGATCCGAAGTTAGAGTTTAAGAAAACATGGTCTGATGAGGATAGATGCAGAATCTATCCACATGCCTAGAAATCAGAAAAGCCTCGGGAGCTCAACGCGACCAGCTTACCTGCAAGCAATCTTCCGAACAAGCGGGCAAGGTTGAGCTGTGGACCTGCGGACTCGCGCCGATCGTCTTGTCGGTTTTGGCTATAGGTGCTCAATACAGCACCGCCGACGTATGGGTCGCTTCGCTCTTCTATGACGCAAATACGGCGGAATGGCCGTTTCGCGAAAACGGGTTCGTCAAGGGCGTTCTTCACGATGCGGCTCAAGATACAGTAAAGATCTTTGGAGCCTTTTTACTGCTTTTCATCGCTTCAAAATTTCTTTTATCGAAAGGCAAGTCGTTCCCCAAACCCCTTGGCATAGCGTTCCTTGCTCTACTAGCCGGGCCGCTCTTAATCGGATACCTAAAGTCTGTTACCCATCTCGCTTGTCCATGGGATGAGTCGCTCTTCGGCGGTGCAGTCGCTCACCTTAGACTATTCGATAATGTCCCCCAAGGGACGCCTATTGGGCACGGCTTCCCCTCCGCGCATGCATCAAGTGGATACACCTTCGTCTCTTTGTATTTCGCAGCGGCGGTCTTTGCTCCTGCCTATCGCTTCAAAGCGCTCGGTTTAGGCCTCTTGCTTGGACTCGTGTTCGGCATAGCCCAGCAAGCGAGAGGAGCCCACTTCCTCAGCCACGACTTGTTCGCCCTTAGCATCTGCTGGAGCTCAGCTGGCAGCGTCTACTTCATTTTCTACCGAAAAGAACTCCTACAATTTTTTGGATACAAACCCTCCTAATTCAATAAAGATGCCTAACAGCCAATACACGACAAATATAACCCACGTCCTGAAACGACTTTGCGGAGGAGACACTCCCTACACAATAAAGCGCCTGAATCTCGTAATCCTCAGTTCCATCCTCTTTGCGGTGGGACTGAACACATCCTTTTTCGGAGAGGTACTGAAGCTCTATCCATTCGGCTGGTCGCAAGCCGTTTTCCACATCGCGCTTTTTCTACTGTTGCTTTGCGCCACAATCCTGCTGCTGAACATTCTTTGCGTCCGGTTTCTGACAAAGCCATTTCTCGCCACGCTATTCATAGTCTGTTCGCTCGCCAATTATTTCATGCAGACCTACGGCATCGTCATGAATACGGAGATGCTTGAAAACATCATTCAAACCAGTCCTTCGGAGAGCGTAGACCTTGCAACGCCGATGCTGTTTTTCAACCTGGTGGTCTTTGGGCTCCTTCCGAGCTACCTAATAATTCGAATACGCATCGACTACGGAAGCTGGAAGAGAGCCTTGTTGAGCAGGGTCGTCGTTTCGGCAACTACTCTCGTTGTCATAACAGCTTCCCTATTTTCTTCGCCCCCCACTTTCGCGTCGTTCTTTCGGGAGCACAAACCCGTACGCTACCACGCCAACCCTATCGCCTTCATCTATTCCGTAGTCAAACTCGCCAGCTCCAGCCCGGTTCAAATCAATCAAGAGATACGATCCATCGCGAGCGACGCGACCATCCAATCCGATTCAGCCCGAAAGCTTATCGTATTGGTCGTTGGCGAAACCGCTCGAGCTGATCGCTTTTCCCTCAACGGTTACGAGCAGGAGACCAACCCAATGCTGAAGCAAGAAGACATAATCAATCTCACCAACGTCATCGCAGCGGGTACTTCCACAGCCATTTCCGTTCCTTCCATGTTCTCCCACATGGGCAGAGAAGAATTCAGCTCGAGCAAAGCTCGACGTACCGAAAACTTGCTCGATGTACTCGATAGAACTGGCGTATCCATTCTCTGGAGAGACAATAATTCAGATTCAAAAGGCGTCGCCCTCCGGGTCGAATACCAAGATTTCAAAGATCCCAACGTTAATCCCATCAACGATGGAGAACCGCGTGACGAAGGCATGCTGTATGGACTGCAGGACTACATAAACGAAAAAGAAGGCGACATACTTATAGTATTGCATCAAATGGGTAGCCATGGACCAGCCTACTACAAACGTTATCCCAAGGAGTTCGAGGTTTTCACGCCGGTTTGCACCTCCAGCCAACTTGAAAAGTGCAGTCAGGAAGAAATAGACAACGCGTACGACAACACGATTCTCTACACGGACTATTTCCTCTCCAAAGTCATAGCGCTATTGAAGGAAAACGACGAGGACTTCCAAACTGCTATGCTCTATTTCAGCGATCACGGCGAATCCTTGGGCGAAGGAAACATGTATCTTCATGGTTACCCATACAGCCTCGCTCCGATCGAGCAAAAACACGTCCCAGCGATACTTTGGTTCGGTTCGAGTTTTCCGGTCGAAAGAGACCTATTGGCAAAAGGGGCAAGCGAGAACTATTCACACGACAATATATTCCACACCATGCTCGGCCTCTTCGAAGTTCAGACGACCGCACGGAACGACACTCTAGACATTGTCGCAAGAAATCGGGCCTACATAACGAACGAGGCGATGTTGGCTAACACGAACTTAATAGACAAAGCCAAAGAAAAAGAGACCACTACAATCATCGACTAACCGCCCCGCTGCACCGCCCCCGGCGAATCGACACACTATGAACACGCAAACGCAAAACGGACCTGCTCAAACCAAAAACCGCAAAGAAAATGTAGGATTCTCACGCATCCTCAATGCCTTCCGCTTCTCCTGCAAAGGATTCCGCTCAGCCTATAAAAACGAAGCCGCGTTCAGGCAAGAGATTGCGATAGCGGCCATATTGCTCCCCGCCGCCTTTATCCTCAGTGACAGCAGATGGGAACTGCTCGCCCTAATTGTATCCATCATCTTCGTACTGATAGTCGAACTTCTCAATTCGTCGATAGAAGCTGTAGTCGACCGCATCGGACTCGAACACCATGAACTTTCGGGACGAGCGAAGGACATGGGATCGGCAGCCGTATTGCTTTCCGGTATTATTTGGGCACTTACCTGGGGAACGGTGCTATTGAGCTAACCCCATCAAAACAGTCTCTAAGATCGGCATATTGGAGTGTCCAAGCGTTCGTCAAATCAAACAAAACAAACACTTCATCCTCCTTTCAGGGAATCTCCGTCGCTCAGACCTAGGTCTTCGAAATAGGAGCCCGTCGTTTCGTCGAGATCTATGATTTCCTCGAAAAGGTCAGACATCGCCGCAATAAGATCCAACTGCGTGTCCAACATTCTGATACGGGAATCAACAAGGCTATCGATCGTTGAATCTCCTCTGGAAAACGCGATTTCTTTCCTCTCGAAGACGCCTTTCCGAGAGGCCACGCTCTCCTTGATCTCTTTGGACTGATCGTAGAGCGAGGAAATTTTGCCGTGTGTTTTTTCGATATCGTTGAGGAGACCTTGCTGGCGGTGCTCGATCTCCGATCTGAATTTCATGAGACGCGCATCGGCGCGTTTGATCGATAGCTTTAGCAAACGTGGGTCGAGCTTCTTCACATCGAAGCCGACACCTACGAAATACTCGCTTTGATTTCTTCTATCTCCACTGCCACGAAACTCCGATTCCCCAAACACCCGCCCGAATACGTCCCACTTTCCCTTAAGAGCTAACCGTTTTTTCAACTCCTCGTTTTCTACAGCCTTTTTCAGTACTCGAATCTCAATATCGTTTCTATAAGTCTCTTCAAACAGCTCTCGCGTATCTCGATTCAAATACCATTTCCCGTAGAAGGAATCGGACAAGAGATCCAACGGAGCGACTTCTTCAAGAGTCAAAGAGCGTAGACCAATGTCATCTTTGAGATCGATCAGCGCGCTGGCGACACGTTCGTGCTCTCCCGACAAACGCGCGTTGAGCGACTTGAGTTCATCCTCGATCTGCACGCGTGCCACTGAATCGCCGGAATCTTTAGAGTTTTCGAGCAGTCGTCCCAGATCCGCAACTGCCGACTCGATCATCCCTGAGCGGGAAAGATGTATCTGCAAAGCAAGGTACTCCATGTAGGCACTACTGATCCGGTCGCGAATCGTTTCGATAAGATCCAGGCGCTTGTTGAACAGCTCGTTTTCTTCGAACGTTCTAGATGTCACTAGTTGCAGTTTTGTCGCAGAACCGAACAAAGGAAATTTAGCGTCAAACTCAGCAAAAGCATGAGATTCCCCAGACGTATCACCAATGGTTTCCTTGTATCCAGTGCCCACGAAAACATTCGATCCATTGAAAAACTCCTTTTCCGAACCGATTTTCGTAACATAAGCATCCTCCGATACGCGACTCAACGATACCCCCGTTCCCGAACGCTCCGAATTTCGCTCCAGCTCACCCTTCAGAACGATCGGAGTAAATTGGGCCAAATCCTTTTCAAAGCGCTCGAAATCTATTTCCGCCGCTACGAGGTCATACCTCGATGCCGCAATGCGAAGATTTTCCTCGTAGATCGTCCTCGCTAGATTTCGAAGATCAATCGTTCGACCTCCGCGAGAACTCGAGTCCGAGCCAGAAGACCCCGGCGATTCCGCTTGAGCGCTCACCCTATGTTCTAAGCAAACTAGCGATAGCAGGACAGCGAAGCACAAACCAACAGCCTTCTTTTTAAGCATGAAGAGTTGTTCGTACACCATTATCGGAAAAACAACCGATAACAGAATTATGAACAGATGTTCATCTAATATTTAACTTGAGGTCATGTTGACAGCAATCGCTAATCCTTGAAATTGAAGTTCAGCTTCAGCTTTAGAGAAATGCCATAGTCCATCCCCTCGTGACCATGAGCGACCTTCACCCCTGTACCCAAAATCCAATTACCTCTTGAGTTAAACGTGTACGAACGAGGCACCCTCCATATCACCCCCGGACGAATCGTTACCAGATCGCGACTATTGCTGCCAATCAAACGAGAAGTCGCGTATGTCGCTTCGAAGGTATAAGTAAGCGTGTCACCTTCCCAAACACGCCCGGCGCTAAAGGTGTTCGCGCTGTCTCCAATCGCATTCTCCAGAAACGTCCCTTCGAAGCCCGAGTCTCCTGCAACATCGAGCCCAAGCCCCCAGAAAACCCGAGATCTCGGGGCATGATCTAGGTAGCGGGCAAAATTCATATAGGGACGAAAATGCCATAACCCGTCCGTAACATCAGAAGGCGGAGTCGAAGCCGGTGTGAAGAAATTGGCTCCAACGACTTGATCCCAATTATAATTAGGGAAAAATCCTCTATGCAGCTTCGTGCCAATGCTGTACCCGGAAATGCCAAAAGTGGAATCGCCTGTATCATTTCCAAGCCCATGAGGAAAATAGGTTTCCACCTCTGCAGAAATCTCCCACTTCTCACTCATGCCGTAACGCAATCCAATCGGGACCCTCAAATGATCCTTTCTGTGCAAATCACCAAAATGGGGGTGTAATATGACTTTAAGAGAATACTTTTTCTCCGTATTCGGCAGGTTCGCATCAAATACTCCCCGCACCCTCAGGTCATCGTCAGAGTGCTTAAGCTCTAGATCCTCGCCTCCCTCAACCTCAACTAGCATTAGACGAACGACAAACAACAAAGCGACAGACTGAATAGGTGTACGAAGCGATCTAATCATAGGTTCCGGAGTTGCTAAACGTTAACGGAATGCCAGTTTGGCTGTTTATATATTAGATCACATAAAACTAACCCCGAGTCGCTTGGGCACATGACACTTCATTCATATATCAAGAGAACTTATAGCATCAATACCAGTGCCCCTTCGAAAACTCAAACAAGCGTCTGAGCCCCTCGTCGAGGTCAACCCTTGGCACCCAGCCAAGCAAGTCGCTCGCCTTGCGAATGTTAGCCACTGCGTAGAACTGGTCCTCCTTCCGCCCTGGAACCAAATCGATGGAAGGGCGCCCTCCAAATACCTTGCAAGCACGCTCTATCGCTGAGTCCACGATGGTCTCGCGTCCGGAACCAATATGAAAAATCTCTCCTCTGGAAGCCTCCCAATTTCCGATAACCTTCAAGACCGCAGAACAAACATCGTCAATATGCACAAAGTCCCTGACATGGCTTTGCGCACCCTCATTCAACCTGAAGGCTTCTTTCCACTGCATAGCGCCTAAAACACGAGGAAAGAGCTGGTCCGATCGCTGCCGTTCTCCGTAGACCGAGAACAGTCTCAGCACACAGGACTCGACAACTCCCTCCCTTTGAGCAGCGCCGATCAGCTTTTCGGCCTTCCATTTGCTGATCCCATAATTCGAGCACGGGCGCGGAGCGAGCGTTTCGTCGCCTGATACGCTCAACCCCACCACGGAAGAACTCGATAGATAGATGATGCGAGCCGGAGAGCCATGCATTTCCAAAGCGTCCAGCAAACGTACGGTAGCCGTCACATTGCAACGCTCGTACGCAGCTTTGTCCAAGTGCGGAAGATACCCCGGCAAACCAGCGCAGTGGATCACGTAATCCCAAGACTCAGATACAATGGCCAAGTTATCGGACGCAAGATCAAGCATGGAAAACGCCACATCGTTTTCACCAAACAAACTTACACCATTTTTCCTCAATCCAATATCGTAGGAATCAACCAAAGAATCTATCCCCCAAACATCCTCTCCCAGAGCCGCCAATCTCAATGCGATGCTCGAACCAATAAACCCTGCACAACCTGTTATAAGATACTTCATTTACCGCGAAAGCTGTTGGCAACATCACGAAAATCTTCGAAGCACTCCTTTTCTCCGCTGCCAAAAACTGACACCAATGATACGCGCCAAAGGTAAATTTAATGGCCGAGGACAGATGAATATTAAGTCATTTAGAACTCTATTGGGATTCGCTCAAAGGCAGCCTCAAAATAAACTCGGTCCAGTCCGCTCCACCTTCCAGCAGTTCCACTTCGCCATCATGGCTGCGAGCGATCTCACGAGCAATATTCAGGCCCAGACCAAAGCCCCCCTTATCCCTACTGCGACCTTCGTCTACACGGTGGAAACGGTCGAAAACCTTGTCCCTAGACTCGGGAGGAATCGCAGATCCTGTATTGCCAATGACCATACATGCAAACTTTCCATCCCTTTTCAGACTACACTTCACGGAACCTCCGGACCGATTGAATTTAACCGCATTGCGTAAAAGGTTCATGACGATTTGCTGAATCAATGACGAATCCCCTTCCACGAACACTCCGGAAACTATTTCGGAATCGTCGAACTCAAGGCCGCTAGCATGGGATATTTCTTCAATATCTGCGAAGGTCTGGGAAACTAGAGAACTTAGGTCGATTCGACTCTTTTCTACCTTCAAGTTGCCAGCATCGGCTTTGGACAAAAACAGGAGAGAGTGCGTCAGGGTCTTCAGACGGCGAATCTCCTCAAGCATTCGTCCGGAAGAAGCGACCTCCTCGTCCGAGGAATGCCGCATTCTCGCTTCCAATTCGCCTTGTAAGATTGCTAGGGGCGTTCGCAGCTCATGAGACGCATCCGCAGTGAAACGTTTCGCCTGGGCATAACCGCTTTCGATTCGCCCCAACATATCGTTCACCAGGCGAGCGAGATTACCGATCTCATCTTCCCTCTCACCATGCGGGACCCGCGTCGTCAAGTCCTCCGTTTTGACCGAAGAAACCACCTGCGATATCTCCACCATCGGCTTAACCGCGTAGACCCCTAGTCGCCATCCGCCAATGGCCACCACCAAAAAAGCAAAAGGTAGAGCCATCGCTCCCAAAAATAGAAACTCGATATATTCGTCCTTGTTCTCATGCTGATTTATCGCGAGAAACACTGCGTATCCATTTTTCTGATAACGGCGAATTTCCCATCGTGCATCCGACGCCTCCTCGCTCGAACTTTCAACTTGCTCACGCTCCTCCTCCGACAAATATGCACCAACCTCTAGTTCAGCGGTTTCTTCAAGTGCGGCGACATAGCGTTCATCCCAATACCCAGCATTTGTAAACGTGAATTCACCTTGAGGATTCGTCACGGCCAGCAGCCTAACATTCCTCTCCTGATCCCCTAAGTCCTCTACATCCTCGTATATGGCTCCACGATATGACCCTGGATCCATGGAAAGTATACTTATAAATGGATCTTCATCATAGGCATCTTTTTCGGCCCCGGCAAGCAACGCAGCTGCGACAGCCTCCACGTCATGATCAACAAGCTCAGCGAATTCCGTTTTCAAGTTCAAAGTGACTCCGGTCATGTAAACCAGCAAAACGATTCCAGAGATCAAACACGACCCTAAGGCCACCCGTAGCTTATAACTTTTATGAATCATCCGACCTCCTAATCCTGTATCCAACGCCCCGTACCGTTTCCAAAAGTTTTTTAGAATCGCCTTGGTCAATTTTCCGTCGTAAGCGACCGATGTAGACGTCCACTAGGTTCGTTTCCGGATCGAAATCGAAATTCCACACGTTCTCGAAAATCTGCACACGGTTGAAGACCCTGCCAGGGGCCTTCATCAAAAACACGAGCAGGTTGAACTCCTTGGTCGGCATATCGATTTTCACCCCGCCTCGCGTCACTTCGCGTGTCATAAGATTTACAGTGAGATCATCAACACTCAGCACATCCAAGCCCTGACCAAGGGAACGCCGCCAAACCGCATTCAAGCGAGCCACCAGCTCGTCCACGAAAAAGGGCTTCACCACGTAATCATCCGCGCCCGCGTCCAATCCCTCGATCTTTTCATTATGCATATCGCGAGCCGTAATGATGATCACCGGAGTTCGGATACTCGCGGCCCGCATCCGTTTCAATACGCTTAAGCCGTCCAGCTCGTGGATCATAATATCGAGCACTACCGCGTCATAACTGAAACGCTTCACTTGATCCAAGGCCTCCAGCCCCGAGCTCGTCGACTCCACCTCGATCCCCTCGCATCTCAAACCCTTCTCGATCAGGGAAGTCAATTTCGACTCATCTTCGACTACTAGAACTTTCATAATACTTAAATACAATCACGCCCCAACGAACTTGACCTTCGACTTTAAACCATGGTCCAGACGATAGATCAACCAAAGCCCAATTCCCTGCAGGAGGAAATTGGGAATCCAATACAGCAAATGCGGGAACGGCATCCCTTGACCGCCGCCCCATCCGATCAAGGCCGTCATCAAATAATACAATACCCCTAGACCAAGGGCTATTCCCAAATTTGCAGACGTCTCCTTACGCTGCACCGAAATGCCTAAGGGGATCGCCATCAACGCGAACGAAAGCACTGAAACACCCGCCGCAAGCTTCTCATGGAACGCCATCTTCGCCTCGGCCAGCATCCGCGCGGCCTCTCTCCTAACTTCCGAATCAATCTCCCCAGACAATAGCTTGTCCAAGCGTCGCCACTCCGACATCAGCTCGCCCCCAACCAACCAATACATCTTCACCCTCCTCGGTTTCTTCTCCAGAATACTATCAATTGGAAACTCCAGCGGAAACGAACCAAAAGACAGTTCGCCCCGTATTTCGCTAAAGTCCTCGGGATCCTTGGAATCCATTTTCGCAATACTGCCAGACCGGAGCAGCAAGCGCAGCGTCTGCTCGTACTCGTCAAGCTCCAGCGTTCCCGACTCGGCCTTGATCAAGCTCGTAGTCCTCCCCCCGTCGTCTAGCTTCCAAATCCAAAGCTCCCGCAATACATCGTCTTCTTTAGCGCCAGCATACACGACGAATCCCGGAAAATCCTTAACGAACTTCCGAGGTATTATGAAACGCAATGGCCCTGTGCGGACCGCTTCCGCAATCTCCCCCCGGTATGCATTTATTGCCCTTGGTCCAAACTCGAAATTTACCGCTATCGAAGTCACAACACCTAAAATCGCCAAAAACACGACCGAACTCGCCAAACGAGCGATACTAACTCCAGACGCTCGCAAAGCTACCACCTCGCCTTGGGAAGACAGACGTCCCATCGAAATCATGATCCCCGTCAGCAGCCCCATCGGCAATGCATGGACGAAGACATAAGGAAGCAACAAGCCAACCAACCGAAAACAAGTCCCGACAGTCACTTGCCCCTCCGCCAGCATCCCGAACAAGTCTCTCATAAACTCCCCTAGCAACACGATGAAAGCAAACATCAGAATCGCTCCCAAGCTAGTTACTGCGACATTCCAAAGGATGTAGCGGTGGAAAAGCATCATCGAGGCTTCTCCTTAACAAGGACAGGGGCGCGGGACACAGCGAGGAAAGTAATCACTCCAAGTTATACCGCCAAAAGTTAAACAAGCAACCTGCAGAAAGATGACAATTTAGTTAGAAACAGAAGAATACGGCTGTCTGGCCATCCATCTTCCTCAGCAGTACAGCTGGCATTCGGGAGGACGGCTCTTGGGTAAGGGTCTATCCAGTCCCTTTCCGGTTTCTTGACGGAGACCGAAAGTTCAGCAAATGGCGCTGGGTCGAACTTCCTCTCATCAAAAGAGAGAAAGATACGCGACCGGAATCTCATTCTCCGGTAGATCGACACAAGATCGACGTCTTGGAAGAAGTCGGCACCCATGACAACTGGCGCCAGCGAAAGGAGCTGATCCTAGATAAGGGAAAAGTTTGGACCAACATGACCGAACTGATCTGTGCCGCCAAACGCGGCGATTGTTCTCTCGCTACCTTCAAGCCAACTAAAATCGAATTTCAGCATCAGGGATGCGATAGAGTGTGGGACGAAAACAAGCTAGCAGCCGCTCAGAACCAAATGAGTCAGCAGGGGCTATTCGAGGATGATGCGGTTCCCGAAAACTTTCGCATCGCAGACAAAGTACCCTACGATTTTTCCTATAAAATAACCGACGACGACGAACGCGTATCCACCCTCAAAATACTAGACTGGGAAATTGGAATGCTGTACTGGAACTGCTTGAAGATCGCAAACGGAGACGAAAAGGCAGCGCTTTCCAAGGTCCATCAAAAGTACGGCCAAGAATTCTTTCAAAAGGACATTCACCTGTTTCTTGGGACCAGTTTGCAATGGCACAACGTCGGTCCCAATCCTTGGATGACAATCGGAGTTTTCCCTCCTCCGATTGAAAGACAAATGTCGCTAGGCATCTGAGCAGGGCTCGCGTTCTTTAGATGCAAACGAGTCCTGGACCTGTTCAAGGCGCTTGTGCCCCCCAGCTTCTTCGAAAACGACGGTCCGAACAGAGAACTTCGAGAGCTTTGACTCTTATCTCGAGACTTGCCTTGCGGGTGCGTATCAGGGTTGCGATCGCGTTGAAAACGCCTCGCACGAAGATTACTTAAGACAAGACTACAATAGGAATCTTTGATCGCCTGCCACATCTGACCTACACAAACAGGCTTTACCAATTAACCTTCAACACATGTCTCCAGCCCTTTCACCCAGACCGCTTTAGTAGGCATGCCATATAGTGTCACCCACTCCACTTAATCGAAGTTTTTCACCCTCCACAAAGATCATGCCTACCAGCAACTTAAGATGACTCAAACGCCCATCCAAAAAATCAACTGTTTACTCGGTCCATCAAGCGACTTCCAGTTTTCCCTCTCACTAAAAAAACGCTACCGGGTAGTCCCTAACTCAGCATGAAAGGAAAGAATCCCTCAGCACCGATTCCGCTAGGCTTCCCCCTAAAAACCAACGCAAAAGCACCTAACACCCTCATAGCCAACGACTCCACGACAGGCTCATAACCTGAGGGCAGGTTCGAAAGCCCCAACCTACAAAACCGTGAGACCTTTTCGTCGTTCGTACAAAGAAAGGCCATTAATCAATTATCAACGATGAGGTGGCAACATAAGCGGGATAGGAATCTCGAAGAGTTACCCACACCGACCTACATTTACTAAATTAATCCCCTGATAGTCAGTATCTCCTTCAAACCCATTCAACCCGACCATATTCGATCTACCAGAAAACCGCAGCGACATCGCTGAGCTGCGGTCTAAGCTTTATCGCGGCACTTCTACTTCGGGAAATCCAGCCGGACGATCGGCTTGGCCTTCGAGTGCAAGTAATGCGACTCTGTTACCTTGACTGTACTGTGCCTCAGTGCCCTGCTGGCTTCGTAGACTCCGTAACGTTCATTAATCAGCGAACCGAATTCCTTTCGCAGCTCGTGCGTGGGCCGAGGCCGATCGATGCCGTTCTTGCGTAACCAACGATTCAATACATTCTGCGCTTTCGGCGCCCTGTAGTAGACGTAAGTTACCAAATGGCGCTTCGGCGGCCGATTCGATTCCAGGACGAAGTCTCCTGTCCGCCTCTTGAAACAACCCTCGAAAAAGGAGCAAGCCTCCGGCTGGAGGTATACGGTGCCCTCGGAAGACATCGACTTGAGACCATAGAACTGGGACTGCTCGACGCGGATGCACCCTTCACTGAAATCGAAGGCGGTCCATAGGAGCAAATCCGCTTCCGTCCTGCGCAGCCCGGCGGCGAGCGCCAGAACCATCAGCTTGTAGGACTCGGGATGCTCCTCGCGGAGCTCCCGGTCCGCTTTCTCAAGCAATGCGTTGCCGTCGACGCCACCCTTGTATCGAGCGACCTTCTCCTTGAGCAGCCGCATTTTCAATCCGGGCACGGGATCTGGGAGGGGTATTCTCTCGAGGCGTTCCCTATGCTCCTCGTTGAAGACCGACTTGTAGGACCTGATGAGAGCGTTGACTGACATTGGGGAAGTTCGGGTAGACATGGCTCCGCACTTCCGCCCCTTCGATAGGCTTTCGAAACAAGCGTTCCTCCAGTTCGTGAAGTCGGTTTCCGAGAGGTCGACCAAACGCACCGACTCGACCTTCTTCCTCCAGGCCTTCTTTCGTTCCAGCGATGTCTTCTTGGCAGGTCTCGGGATTCCCGCAACTTCCGAAACGAGCGTGAGAACCTTCCTCCGGTTGTCGTCGGCGGTCAGGTGACTGATCCCCGGCCTGTCGACGTAGGCGGACAGGTATTCTCCATAAGTGGTCCCTACGAGTTCCTCCTTCGGCGAACTGTCCTCGGTTTCGAGCCGCTCGAGGAATCCTTCCTCGAGAGCCTCCCATCCATGGCATTGAATGCTCAGCCAAAGCTCGAGCGCTTTCCTCGCAGCCTCCTTCCTGCAAAGAGTGCCGAGGCCTATCTCCCGGCGCTCCTGGGCATGCGAGATCCTGGCGTTGTAAGATCCACCCTCCTTGCGCTTTCCACCACTGGCATGCTTGCGCCGATAGACCGCCTTCTTCCAATACTCCAAAGATCCCTTTCCAAATCCCAACTTTGCTCGGGCAGCCGGCTCCTTGCCCCTAGCAGCTTTGGGCCCTTGCGCCACTTTTGCGCCACTTTTCGTAAACTGGACAGTAATAAGGTTATCTTTGAAGGGAGCGTCTACATTATTTCTTATCATCTGTAACTTATTCTATTTTAGGTTCTTACAAAAAGACCCAAACGAATTACTGACGCGTCAAAGGAGATCAAAAATACACCTTTACCACTACGTAGGTGTACTGAAAATCCTTGTGTCCCCGGTTCGATTCCGGGTCCCGCCACCACTCTTGTCACGGTTCACTCCCGGAAAATACGTCATCTGCAAAGGTGGCGTTTTTCTGTATCCGGACCCTACATCTTCGATGTTTCGGCGCGTACGCTTCTCAAGTGTCGTCGCATGTGCTCCTCGGTACCGGGTCCCGCCACTATCTGACAATCAACGACTTGCGAGACGTTCGCAGGATCGAAAAGCGTTAATCTAAACATCGTCAACGACCGCGCCGAAGTCTCCTACTCTATAGAGACGCCCAACGGAAAAACCGTCGTTGTTGCGAACAATTAAGACGCCACTAATCTCGCCGCCGAACGAGCACGGAGCTTCGTCAGAGCCATGATGAGACCCCGCGAACGTCTCGAAGACTAGCAGCCTTCATCGCAACTAAGTAAGACGGGAGATCGTATCTAAACCGTAGGACCCTCCCCACGCCTCTCTCTCCATCCATAAGCCCCATACCCCCAATGATATCCAGACTCCTTCTTGCCGCCCTCCTCTCAGCTACCTGCCTCTCAAACGCCAACGACAAGACCGAAGTCCACGTCGACGGTGCACTACCCACCGGCGAACTCCGCCCCATCTGGAACTACTTCGGCGCCGACGAAGCCGGCACCGTCCTCACCCCGGAGGGCCAACACCTCCTCCACGAGCTCAACCAACTCAGCGACTCCGAGCCCATCCGCCTCCGCTTCCATCATCTACTCACCAGCGGCGACGGCACCCTCGCCCTCAAATGGTCCAGCACCAACGTCTATACCGAAGACGAAAACGGCGACCCCACCTACGACTGGACCCTCATGGACCAGATCATGGACCAGCTCACCCAGCCGGGTATCGAGCCCTTCGTGCAAGCGGCCTTCATGCCCCAGGACCTTTCCTCCCAACCCGAGCCCTACACGCCCAAACTCACCCAACACGGCCTCCCTAAAGACATGGTCTCCGGCGGAGCCTTCTACCCGCCCAAAGACTACCAAAAGTGGCAAGACCTCATCGCCGCCTGGGTCCAGCACTCCGTCGATCGTTACGGAAAAGAGGCCGTCTCGAGCTGGCTCTGGGAACTGTGGAACGAACCGGAATCTCCCTACTTCCGCGGCACCGTCGCCGAGTACTGCAAGATGTACGACCATTTCACCTACGCCGTTAAATCCATCGTACCGGACGCTCGCGTCGGCGGCCCCCACGTCACCGATCCGGGCTGGAAAAACGGCGACGTCTTCCTCTCCGCCTTCCTCGAACACTGCCGCTCGGGCACCCATGCCGTCACCGGTGAAATAGGCAGTCCGCTCGACTTCGTCGCCTACCACGCCAAAGGCACCACCCGCATCGACGAAAACGGACACGTCGAGATGCACCTGCGAAACCAGCTCCGCACCATCCAAACCTACAGCGAGATCATCGCTTCGTATCCAGAATTCGCTCACCTCCCCGTCTACCTCGGAGAATCCGACCCCGAAGGCTGCGCCGGTTGCCCCGCCACCCTCGACCCCGAGCGCGACTACCGTCGCACCTCCCAATTCGCCTCCTACACCGCCGCCTCCTTCCTTAGAAAACAGGACCTCGTATCCCGCTACGGCGGAAACCTCCAAGGCGCTGTTTCCTGGGCCTTCACCTTCCACGACCAACCATGGTTCAACGGACTGCGAGCCCTCACCACCAACGAAGTCACCCTCCCCGTCCTCAACGCCTTCAAACTCTTCTCCCGCCTCGGCCCCACCCGACTCCAAGCCACATCCACCGGTATGCTGGAAACGGATACAATCATATCCGATAGCGTACGTGCCGATCCAGACATCGGCGTCCTCGCCACCCGCTCCCAAGACGGAGCCGTGCAAATCCTCCTCTGGAACTACCACGACGTCGCCAACGACTTCTCCACCGAAACACCCGTAAGCCTATCCCTTTCCAAAATCTTCGAGCCCGGCCAAGCCGCTACCGCTACCCTCACCCGCATCGACGAGCACCACGCCAACGCCTACACCCTCTGGCGCGCCATGGACGAACCGCAGAGTCCCAGCGTCGAGCAAATCAGCGCCCTGCACGCCGCCGCCGAGCTAGTCTCCCAACCCTTCCCGCTCGCGCCCGCAACGGACGGCTCCCTCCAAGCGGAGCTTATCCTCCCGCGCCAATCCATCGCCTTTATCGAGTTGCGAAAATCGAACCCATAATCGACAACGACTCATTTCAGAAAAACTCAGCACCCTCGGTTCACGTGCCCGAACCGAACTGAAGACATCGTATAATGCCTAACAACAATCCATTCACTACGCGCTCCGCCAACAGAGCGCGCCAACTTTCACTCGTCGCCTGCCTCGCTCTCGCAAGCGCTTCAGCGCTCGCAAATATGGAGGAAGCCAACCAGCCGCCCGCTCCGGAACGCTTCGTCAAGACCAGCCTCTCCCAAGGCGAATTCTACGAGCCAACCGAAATGGCCATCCTTCCCAACCTCGACGTGCTCATCACCCAGCGTCGCGGCGAAATCCTCCACTTCGACCAGTCCGAACAAGAAGTCTACCGCGTCGGCTTCCTCGACGTCTACCACTCCTCGGACGCCCAAGGCGTTAACGCGGAAGAAGGAGTGCTCGGCATCACCGCCGACCCCGATTTCGAGAAAAACAACTTCATCTACGTCTTCTACAGCCCAGCCGAAGAATCCGTAAACCGACTCTCCCGCTTCGTATTCAAAGACAGAATACTCGATATGGATTCGGAAAAAGTCGTGCTCGAGTTCTACTCCCAGCGGGACATCTGCTGCCACACCGGCGGATCCCTCGCCTTCGGCCCGGACCGGCTTCTCTATCTCTCAACCGGCGACAACTCCACCCCCTTCAACGAACAAGGAACGGAATTCGTTACCAAAGGCTTCAGCCCCCTCAACGACCTGCCAAACAAGGACCAGTTCGACGCCCGACGCAGCTCCGCCAACACCAACGACCTGCGCGGAAAAATCCTCCGCATTCGCATCCTCGAAGACGGCACCTACCAAATCCCAGAAGGTAACCTCTTCCCCGACACCCCCAACGCTCGTCCGGAAATCTACACCATGGGACATCGCAATCCCTATCGCATCTCCGTCGACCGCAAAACCGGAACCCTCTACTGGGGCGACATCGGTCCGGACGCGACCCAGGACGATTCCCAAAGAGGTCCGCAAGGCTACGACGAAATGAACCGAGCCACCGAAGCCGGAAATTACGGCTGGCCGCTCTTTGTCGGTAACAATTATCCGTATACGGATTTCGACTACGGAACCGGAGAAAGCGGCGAAGCCTTCGACCCGAACCATCCGATCAACGACTCCGCCAACAACACCGGACTCCGCGAGCTTCCCCCAACCCAAGCTCCCTTCATCTGGTACCCCTACGCCGAATCAACCGACTTCCCCATCGTCGGAACAGGTGGACGCAACGCCATGGCCGGCCCTGTCTACCACCAGGAATTCTATCCCGCAGACACTCGCCTCCCAAGCTACTACGACGGAAAAACCGTCATGCACGACTGGATACGCAACTGGTTCATCACAGTCGACTTCAACGAAGACGGCTCCCTCGCCTCCGCAGAACCCTTCCTCCAAAATCTCGATTTCTCCGGTGCCATCGACGTAGAGCTCGGGCCCGACGGTCGCCTCTACGTATTGGAGTACGGCTCCGGATGGTTCCAGCGAAACGCAGACTCCGGCCTCTCGCGCATCGACTTCATCGCAGGAAACCTGCCCCCGACCGTTGACGCGATCGACGTCAACAAAACCTCCGGAAAAATACCCTTCACCCTCGAAGCCAGCGCCGAAGGTCACGACTACGAAGGCCAAGCCTTGAAGTACACCTGGCAGCTCGGCGACCAGACCTTCCCGACCAAAGATTCCTCCTTCTCCACCACCATCGACCAACCCGGACGCTACCTCCTCCAGGTCACCGCGACCGATCCAGACGGCTCCCAAGGCTCCGCTCCACCCATGGAAATCTACGCCGGAAACGAACGCCCGGAAATCTCCATCTCGGTCAAGGGCAACCAATCCTTCTACTTCGAAAACCAGCCCGTAAGCTACAAAGTCTCCATCAAGGACGACTCGCGCGTAAACGCTCAAGACGCCTTCGTCTCCGCAGCCATGACACGCAACGCTCCCGAGCCGACCCTCGGCCACAAGACCATCTCCCGAGTCGAAGAAGGCGAAATCATCGTATCCGGTTCGGATTGCCGCGCTTGCCACAAGCCGGACGAACCGTCCATCGGCCCCTCCTACACCCAAGTCGCCGATCGCTACGCAAACGACTCACAAGCTGTCGCCCACCTCACCAACAAGATTCTCAGCGGCGGCGGCGGCGTCTGGGGCGAGGTTCCCATGCCTGCCCACCCCGCGCTCAGCGAAAGCGACCTCCTCAAAGTCGTCGAATACGTCCGCTCCCACACTTCGACAAAGGACGAAGTCGAAAGCCTTCCCCTCAAGGGAAAAATCAATCCAGCTTCCCTCCTAGAGAACCGCTGGGATCGCATCCTTACCATTAGCGCCAACTACACCGACACTCCTAATTCCGACCTCGAGCCATTGTCAAACTCCACCACCTTCTCGCTGCGCCCCAGCGCCTTCCACCGCTACAGCTTCGACGAAATCGAAGGCTTCGACAACGAGGGCCTCGCCCTCGTCTACTCGAAAAACCACGCCTACGTCATGATTGAAAACGTGCATCCGCGCGGCTTGAAACAAATCAAGCTCAAGCACGATCGCCCGGTTTCCGAGCAAGTCCAGATCAGCGTCCGCCTCGATTCACCGGAAGGAACAGAGATCGGCCGTACTGCGACGAACGACGAAGCAGAAACCCGCATACCGCTCAAAGGCGCCGGCAAATTCAGCGAAGCGCATGACGTCTACATCGTATTCACCTTCGAAACACCTCCCGAAGCCGGAACGAAAATCCAAAGCGTCAACATCGAATCGACAAGAGGCTAACTCCGACAAACTCCCCCCTAAAAACTACCATGAAAAAAATCACAACTATCCTAAGTCTACTCGCCTGTATCACGATCTCCAATACGCAGGCCCAAGACGAAGACTTCTACGTCTTCCTCTGCTTCGGCCAATCGAACATGGAAGGCTACCCAGGCATTCCCGAGTCGGAAAAAGGCCCCGTCGATCCTCGCTTCCAAGTCCTCGCCGCCGTCGACTTCCCGGAGATGGATCGCCAGCAAGGCCACTGGTACACCGCCACCCCGCCCCTCAGCCGCCCGCCCACCGGTCTCAGCCCTGCCGACTACTTCGGACGCGCCCTCGTCGCCGGCCTGCCGAAAGATAAAAAAGTGGGTGTCATCAATGTCGCCGTGGGCGGCACCCGAATCGAACTCTTCGACGAAGCCACCCGCGAGGCCTACCTCGCCGACGCTCCCGATTGGCTGCACAATATCTCCGCCGCATACGACAAGGACCCCTACGCCCGCCTCATAGAGATGGGCAAGCTCGCCCAGAAGGACGGCGTCATAAAAGGCATCCTCCTCCATCAAGGCGAATCCAACACCGGCGACAAGGAATGGCCCGCCAAAGTCAAAGCCATCTACCAAAACATCCTGCGCGACCTCGACCTCGACGCGTCAGACGTTCCCCTCCTCGCCGGCGAAGTCGTCGCCGCCGACCAAAACGGAAAGTGCGCCAGCATGAACGAAATCATCCGCACCCTCCCAGAAACCATCCCCACCGCCCACGTCGTCTCATCCGAGGGTTGCCCGGACGGCCCAGACGATCTCCACTTTTCCCCCGAGGGATACAAAATGCTCGGTACCCGTTACGCGGATACAATGCTCCCCCTTCTACAACACTAGCCCCAACTCCCTCCAACCATGAAACTCCACCCCCTTCTCGCCACCCTCGCCCTTTGCGCAACGACGCTCGCCCACGCCCAGCAGGCCAACGTCAACCTCGACTGGAACCCACAGAAGAACACCGAGAACCTCACCCCCTTCAGCGCTCCACTCAACTCGCCCGAAGTCCACGACGACCGCACCGTCACCTTCCGCGTCAAAGCCCCCGAGGCAGAGAAAGTCGAACTCAACGGAGCCATCCTCGCCGCCTTCGGCAAAAGCTGGGGCGACACTCTCCCCTTCGAAAAAGGCGACGACGGCATCTGGGAGCTCACCATTGGCCCCGTCCGACCCGACATCTACGCCTACCTCGTTATGGTCGACGGCGTCCAAGTCCCCGATCCCTCCAACACCATCGCCTCCTTCACCGGCATGCCGCCCTACAGCCAGCTCGTCGTGCACGGCGACGAACCGGCATACTACGACGCCAAAAACGTGCCCCACGGCACGATCGCCCGTCACATCTACCACTCCGATGTCACCGACGGCGAACGCGATCTCTACGTGTATACGCCTCCTGGATACGATTCCTCCAAAAAATACCCCGTCCTCTATCTCATGGGCGGCAGCGGCGAACTCCCCCACAACTGGATCTACGACGGCCGGGCAAACTTCATCTTGGACAACCTCTACGCCGAAGGGAAAGCCAAGCCCATGATCATGGTCATTCCCAACAACCAAGTCATTCACCGCAATCATCCAGAGCACCGCCAGCTGAGCTTCGGCATCCTGGAGCGCGAGCTCCGCCAACACGTCATCCCCCTCGTCGACAGCACCTACTCCACCATCCAAGCCCCTAACGGCCGAGCCCTCTCCGGCCTCTCCATGGGCGGACGCCACACCATGATCGTCGGCCTCAACTCCCTCGATCTCTTCGGCTCCTTCGGAATCCTCAGCGCAGGCATGACCGACGCCGAGGAAGTCCTCGCCAACTTTATCAACGACCCGCAGGCCAATCAAAAAGTGGACTACCTCTTCATCGGCCAAGGAAAGCTGGAAGCAGAAGGCCGCTGGAACGACCGCGTCCAAGCGCTCGTCAACACTCTCAAAACCCACGACATCGAATACGAGTATTCCGTCGCCGGATACACCGCCCACGACTGGGCCACCTGGCGAGCCCTCCTGCACGAGGACTTCCTCCCCAAGCTCTGGAGCCACCAGTAAAGTTACCCCGATTCACGATCCAGCCCGACGTCTCGACGCGAAATAAAGTCCTCCCAGAACAACCACGAAAACCGTCAAGAACACCGGCACGACCTCCAGCGAAAACCGATTCGCCAGAACCCCGACCAAGCTCGGCAAACAAGCCGCCCCTAGCCCAGCGGCCGCTATCTGCATCCCCATGGTGTTGCTGAGATGCTTCGTCCCCACCCGACGCTGTGTCCCAGACACCATGCCGGGAAAGATCGGGGCAAAAGCGAAACCAATTAATCCAACCGCAACCAAACCCAGCCAGCCCACCGGGTTCCAGGCGAAGAGCACACTGCCGGTCAAGGCGAGACCTAGGCTGCCCAGAACCAAACGATGATTTCCGAAAAGACCTGCAAACACCCCGGCTACCATTCGCCCCACCGTAAACATTCCCCAGTAAGCCCCCACCCAAAGACCCGCGCTCGCAGCAGCGACTCCCCGTGACTCCGTAAGCAGCGAATACGCCCAATGCCCCAGCGTCAGTTCCAGACCGGTGTAGATGAAAAACAGCCCCATGCTAATCCAAACCGACAAGTTTCTCAGCGACTCCCCAAAACTCGCTTCAGGCAATTGATGAGACTCAGCAGAGCTGACCGGCTCCTCTGCCCCGATAGTCTTCGAAGCGCTCTGCTCAGTCACGTCGGCAACCGCCCCATTTTCCCAACGATTGGCTGTCAGCAAAAAGCAGACGCCTAGCGCCAACTGGGCCCCGCCGACTATCCAGTAGCCCGCCCGCCACGTCTCGGCAAGATTCAGCCCCGCTGTCATGATCAAGGGACCCAGCGTTATCCCCAACCCGAAACTGGCATGCAGCCACTGCATCAGCCGTTCGCTGTGGTGTTTCGCGACGTAAGTGTTGAGGCCCGCGTCAATCGCGCCCGCCCCCAGCCCGACCACAATACCGATAGCGACAACCAGCCACCAATACGGAGCCACCGTGAAACCGAGCAGCGCCGCCCCCGTAGCCGCGCAGCTAGAAGCGAGCAATCGCCCAATACCCAGCCTCCGGCTAATGATCCCGCTAAAAAAGCTGCTCAGCATGTAGCCGACCATGGAAGAAATCAGCAGCGGCCCCAGAGCATCGAGAGGCCTCCCAAACTCAAAGCGCATCGACGGCCACGCCACCCCCAGCAACCCATCCGGCAAACCGAGCGAAATGAAGGCGACAAAGGAAAGAGCGATCAGTAAAAGTCGACGTCGGTCTGTCATGCGGTCCTCAACTAAGGAAAATGAAGCTCTAAATGTCGACATCCTCCCGTCACGAAAGCGAGTTCCAACAGCACAAAAGGAGCAGGGGTGAATCGTCGCTCAGCTCTAAGCGAAAACCCGCCAGCTTGATCTCCTCGGACACCAAAACGGCATCAACAGATCCAAGCTTCGACTAACCCAACTCCAGAGACCGGAAGACATTGAGCGAGTCCCCAAAGGCCTATCCATGCGAAGGAGGCGAATCGCATATTTTTTCTAATATATAACCTAGGTTATAGAAAAATATATACCTTACAGAAATTATCATTTCTCGATTTATAGACACTCTATAGTATCTAAAACTTACGCTCTATAAAGAGTACTGCCAGATGCTCGCAACTCGGGCGCACACCACCTAACTACTGCTTCACCATAAACGAAGTTCGCCCCTTAAGAACGGTTTAGTAAAAACAACCCCCACCCCACCCTAAAAAAGGCCGCCAACGCCTTCGGGACTTCCGCACGATTTTCACAACCCTAATCGAAAAATGAAAACCAACCTTACCTCTCTCACTCGTCGCGCTCTAACCGCGATCGCTAGCCTGTCTCTGCTCTCCGTTTGGGTAGCCACCGCTTCTGCCCAAGACGGCACCATCTACCCGCTTGACGCTCCGGATGAGCCCAACGCAATCCTGCTCGGCACAGGTGGCGTCGAAAACCAACCGGCCTCCGAAAGCTGGTTTCGCCAATGGGGCGAGCCTATGGCCCGCAACGTAACCACCGCCACCCTTACCCCCTTCCTTCCAGATCCGGACAAGGCCAATGGGGCTGCCGTCATCGTAACGCCAGGCGGCGGATTCCGCTGGCTCTCCATGAACAACGAAGGGTGGAAAGTCGCCCAAGCCCTCGCCGACAGAGGTGTCGCCGCCTTCGTACTCAAATATCGACTACAGCCCACCCCGCCAACGCTCGAAGGCCTCAAGGAATCGATGAACCGTACCTTCGCCTCCGTCACTCCTTCCGACGACGAAAACGCCCCACCGCCACCACCACGACCACGTTGGGACCTCTCCAACCAACTCGAAGACGCCGAAGCCGCCTACGCCATGATCCTCGACCGCGCCGACGAATGGGGTGTCGACACCGACCGCATCGGCATGATCGGCTTCTCCGCCGGAGCCGGCCTCACCATGCACAGCACCCTTAATTCCGAGACTATGAAACTCGCATTCATCGGTCCCATCTACGGAGGCATGGGCCCGCAAGAAGTACCCGAAGACGCTCCCCCCATGTTCGCCGCCATCGCCAGCGACGACTTCCTCTTCAACGGAGAGTTCGGCGTGATCAAGTCATGGTACAACGCCGGAATCCCAGTGGAATTTCACCTCTACCAAAACGGTGGACACGGCTTCGGCCTCGGCTACCCCGGCAACACCGCCAACGGCTGGTTCCCCGTCTTCATGCACTGGCTGGATGAGAACGACTTCCTCGAAGCGAAATAGCTGACTTTCAAAAACGGCTGAGATGCCTTCAAGCATCTCAGCCGTTATCCTACGCAGCAGCGAAGCACGAGCACAGTCTCTTCAAGAATCTCCAAAAGTCGACAAGACCATTTTCGAAAACGAGTCTGGACGAAATAATCACTGTGCTTGTTAACAGCATTCGATTCGCATCGTTTTCGCCTCTTCCCCACCTAGCTGCGGCCTATCTCCCAAGCAGGCCTTGCCTCGGCCTGTTGACGAGAACAACTCCAGCGTGGCACGACCATGAACCCAGCCCAGAGAGCAGCGAAAACCTTGGCACTCTAGCGAACCAGCGATACGCTACCGAGGGCATTCGACTCACCCACAATGCGGCAGTTATGGCCAGCCGCGAACCGCCAAAGAGTTCAGCCCCGCGATGGACATAGTCCATACCTCGCCTTACCCTCGTAAAGATCTCTCCAACTTTAACCCACCCCCCGAGCTTTCCCTTGCCCTACCACTGCCCGAATTCTCCATCATGAAACCCAAAACGATCGCATCGATACTCTCCTTCGCCCTCGCGCTCACCTCGCTCGGCGCCCAAACCGAACCCGTTAAGACCGAATACGGCCTCGTCCAAGGCACAATCGAAGACCATCTCGCTGTCTACCGTGGGGTTCCGTTCGCCGCCCCACCCGTAGGTGATCTGCGCTGGAAAGCGCCGCAACCCGCCGACTCATGGGACGGCGTACGACAGACCACCAGCTTCGGACCCGATCCCATGCAAGGCGATGGTCAGGGAAACGTCAGCGAAGACTGCCTCTTCCTCAACATCTGGTCGCCGGCTAAATCACCCGACGAGCAACTTCCCGTTCTCGTCTGGATCTACGGAGGAGGATTCGCCTTTGGTTCCACCTCGACTCCCGTTCACAACGGCGAGCATCTCGCCCGCAAAGGCGTCATCCTCGTCAGCGTCAACTATCGAGTCGGCAGCCTCGGTTTCTTGGCCCATCCCGAACTGAGTGCAGAGTCCCCTGACGACGTATCCGGAAATTACGGACTGCTCGACCAAATCGCAGGCCTCGAATGGATACAAAATAACATATCAGCTTTCGGAGGCGACCCAGACAAAGTTACTATTTTCGGCGAATCAGCAGGAGGCATCTCCGTCAGTATGCTCTGCGCGTCTCCTAAAGCCAAAGGACTCTTTCGCGCCGCCATCTCGCAAAGCGGCGGGTCATTCGGTCCTAGTCGCCCCACCACCTATCCAGGCGAAAACATGCGAACGCTCGCCATGGCCGAGCAATCAGGCATCACCTACGCGGAAAACGCGGGAGCCTCGTCAATCGAAGCCCTTCGCAAGCTACCTGCCCAAAAACTTCCCGGTGGCTGGGGTAGCGGCACCTCATGGCCCATCGTCGACGGCTTTGTCATTCCAGGCGATCAGCACGAGATGTACCAGAATGGCAACTACAACGATGTTGATATCCTCGTCGGCTACAATTCCGACGAAGGTCTCAGCTTCTCCAGAGAGCGAACCGTCGAGGAATGGACCGCCAACGTAGACAAACGCTACGGCCCCTTCGCCGAAGAACTCATCGCCGCGTATCCACCCGTTGGCGACCGTGTCAGCAAAACTGCCCGCGACCTCATGCGCGATGCTGCCTTCGGCTGGCAAACCTGGGCGTGGGCGACCCAACAAGCCAAGACCGGCGACTCTAAGATATTCTTCTACTACTTCGACCAACACGCAGACCAGCCCGCCGACTCAGAAGCGGCCGACCACGGCATGCCCCACGGCGTCGACGTACCCTACGTCTTCCAAACCCTTGCACCCAACGATGCCAATCTCTCCGAAGCGGACTACACCCTCTCGGATACCGTATCCACTTATTGGACTAACTTCGCCAAGCACGGCGACCCCAACGGTCCCACCGTTCCTGAATGGCCCGAATACACCCTCGACAACCGGGAAGTTATGCACTTCGACGACAAAGCCTTTGTCGGCCCAGTTCCAAGCGCAGACTCTCTCGAAGTCCTCGACGACTACTTTGAGTGGCGCCGCACCGCATCAGGTAAAGCCTGGGCTAAATAGTCAGTCGCGCCTCGCTCCATGAAAAAACTCCTACTCTTTTTCGTCCTCCTTTGCTCACTCGCATCCCTCTCTCGCGCCGAGACCCTTAGCATCGTTATGGTCCACGGCGCCACCGCCGGCGGCTGGGAATGGAAAACCACCGCTCGCTTCCTGCAAGACGACGGCCACGACGTCCACCGCGTCACCCTCACCGGCCTCGGCGAACGCCGCCACCTCGCCACCGCAGAAGTAAACCTCGACACCCACATCGACGACGTGGTCAACACCATCCTCTTCGAGGACCTCCACAACATCGTTCTCACCGGACACAGCTACGGCGGCATGGTCATCACGGGCGTTATGAACCGCATCCCCGATCGCATTCGTCACGTCGTCTACCTCGACGCCGCAGTCCCTCAAGACAACCAGTCAATGTTCGACCTCGTCGGCGGCACCCCACCAGGTTCCAAAGTCGTCAATGGCCTCGTGCAATTCCCCTGGTTCAACCCCGACGCCAAACCGCCCACGGGCGTCGCACACCCCGTCGGCACCTTCCGCCAACGCGTCACCTTCGACAACCCCGACGCCTTCAAACTCCCCGTCACCTACGTCGCTTTCGTCCCATCCGACCAAGATCCCGCCAAACGCGCCGAGACCGACAACGGCTGGCAACGCGCCAAAGCTCGCGGCTGGACCATTCGCACCTTCCCCGGCTCCCACGTCGCCATGATGGAGGATCCCCGCGGCGTCGCTTCTCTCATCGAGGACGCCGCCAAGGACCAAAACAGCACCCCTACCGCAGACGCCTTCGCCGCCGCCTCGCCTTCCCCACAAGCTCCCAGCGCCGAGCGCCAGCCCACTCAGCTCGAAATCGTCTCCGAACTCACTCCCCCAGCCGGCGCAGGCCCCAAGACCGAACAAGACTACAGCGGCTACATCATGGTCTACTTCAAGGACGAGACCCACTGCGCCTACCTCGCTGTCAGCACCGATGGATACACCTTCACCGACCTCAACAGCGGCGACCCCATCTTCGACGGCACCCTGCTTGCCGAGCAAAAAGGCGTGCGCGATCCCCACCTCGCCCGCGGTCCCGACGGAGCCTTCTACCTCGTCATGACCGACCTGCATATCTTCGGCGACCGCCTCGGCCACCGCGAAACCCGCTGGCAACGCCCCGAAGAAGAACACGGCTGGGGCAACAACCGCGCCATCGTCATGATGAAGTCCTTCGACCTCATCCACTGGACCCACTCCGACTACCGCGTCGATCTGGCCTTCCCCGAACTCGGCGACATCGACTGCTCCTGGGCCCCGCAAACCGTCTACGATCCCGCCGCCGACAAGATGCTCGTCTACTTCACCATCCGCTACGAAAACGCCCGAGCCAACATCTTCGCCGCCTACGCCAACGACGACTTCACCGCCCTCGAATCCACCCCCACTATGATCCCCAACATCGGCGGCATCGATAGCGACATCACCCAAGTTGATGGCCGTTGGCACCAATTCTACGTCGCCAACGCCACCATCCGCCACGCCGTCTCCGACCACATCACCGACGGCTACCAAACCACCCCTGGCCGCATCGACCCCAACACCGTCTCGACTGAAGCTCCCAACGTTTTCAAGCGCCTCGGCACCGACACCTACGTCCTCATGTACGACGTCTACGGCGGCAGTCCCAACAACATGGGCTTCAGCGAAACCACCGACTTTCAAAGCTACACCGACCTCGGCCGCTTCAACGAAGGCGTCATGCGCGGCACCAACTTCAACCGCCCCAAACACGGTGCCGTCACCTACGCCACCCGCGACGAACTCATCCACGCCGCAAAGCACTGGAACGTCGAACTCGATTTCAACTAAGCCAAAACACCCCTACCTTACCTGTCGCCGCGACGCTATAGGCGACGACGGATTCCAAATATCACCTTCACCCCCCCGCTCATCAGTACCGAGGCTACCGACAAAGCGAAAGCACCCACGGCCTCACAAAAAAGCGATCACGCCGCCACTCATCAGCTCTTAAAAATCTGCGGCCATCTGCGGTTTTAAACCGCCACCGCATTTCTAACTCATCCCTCCACCTTTTGTTCCCCCCCAGAAGATGAAAAGACTCCTTGGTCTACTCCCCATTCTCGCGCTCTCAGCGGTCTGCGCCTTCGCCCAAACCACCAACTCCGTCCCCGCTCCCTCCAACGTCCCAGGTGCGGAATTCCCACGCCTCGACTCCGACCGCCGCGGAACTTTCCAGATCAAAGCTCCCGACGCCCAACACGTACAGGTCAACCTGCCCCAAGGCACCTTCGAACTCGCCAAGGACGACGGCGACGAGGGCACCTGGACGGTCATCACCGAGCCCCTCGAGCCCGGCTTCCACTACTACGCTTTCCGCGTCGACGGAGCCATGGTCTTCGATCCCGGTAGTCGCGCTTTCTACGGCGCCAGCCGCCATGGCAGCGGCATCGAGGTACCCGAGCCCGGTCTCGACTTCTACGACCTCAAAGACGTCCCGCACGGCCAGCTCCGCACCCTCCGCTACCACTCACCCGTCACCGACTCCTGGCGTCAACTCATCGTGTATACGCCACCTGGATACGACGCCAACACCTACGCCCGCTACCCCGCGCTCTACCTCCAACATGGCGGAGGCGAAGACGAGACCAGCTGGGCCCAGCAAGGCAAAACCGACCTCATCCTCGACAACCTCATCGCCGCCGGGAAAGCCCGCCCCATGCTCGTCGTCATCGCAAACGGCAACCTTCCACGCCCGCCCGACGCCCCGCCAGGATACAGTCGCGCCGGCATGGCCCCATTTGCCGCAGAGCTGCTCACCGCCATCGTCCCCACCATCGACACCCACTTCCGTACCATAGCCGACCCGCAACACCGCGCCCTTGCCGGACTCTCCATGGGCGGCGGCCAAGCTTTCATCGTCGGTCTCGCCCACCCCGAAACCTTCGCATCGATCGGCTCTTTCAGCACCGGCCTCTTCGGCGGCATTCGCGACACCGGCCCCTTCAACATCAACGACTACGTTCCCGGCCTACTCGACGACGTCACCGCCACCAACGCCAACCTAGACCTTTTCTATCTCTCCTGCGGTCAGCAGGACAACCGCATCGACCACACCCAAACCGTCGTCGACCAACTCCGCGCCCAAGGACTCGACGTCGCCTTCAACAGCTTCTCCGGCGGCCACGAATGGCAAGTCTGGCGCAAATCCCTCCACGACTTTGCCCCCCGTCTCTTCCGCTAAACACTCCGCCACCATGCCTCGATCCCTTACCTCCTTCCTCCTCGTATTCAGCGGAATCATACTCGCCATGAGCACCCAAGCTGCCCCCCTCTCCCGCTCCGAAGTCCGTATCCGCGATCCCTTCGTCCTACCAGACCCGTCCTCAGAAACCTACTACATCTACGGCACCACCACCTCCGGCATCTTCGACGGCGATATAGAACGAAAAGCCGTCATGGTCTTCCAAACCAAAGACCTGCAAAACTGGGAAGCCCCCACCCCTGTCTGGGAAATCCCCGCCGACCACTGGGGCCGCGAAACCGTCTGGGCCCCCGAAGTCCACGTCTACAAAGGGCGCTACTACCTCTTCGCCACCGTCACCTCCAAAGAAACCCTCCCCACCCCGCCCGACCGCCCGCAAAACGTCCGCCGCGGCACCGAGATCCTCGTAGCCGACTCTCCCCTTGGTCCATTCAAGCCTTTCGAAAATGGCCCCCAAACGCCGCATGACTGGATGGCCCTCGACGGCAGCCTCTGGGTCGAAGACGACGTGCCCTACATGGTCTTCTGTCACGAGTGGGCCCAGATCACCGACGGCAGCTTCGACATCGTCCAGCTCAGCGAAGACCTCTCCCGCCCCATCGGCGAACCCCAGCTTCTCTTCCACGCCTCGGCTGCCCCGTGGGTGCGCTGCCGCGGCGACATCGGAGAACTGTATCAAGGAAAGCGATACCACGCCTATGTCAGCGACGGCAACTGGCTACACCGCACCAAGGACGGCACCCTCCTCATGCTTTGGTCGAGCTACGGCCCCACTAAATACGCAGTCGGCATCGCCCGTTCCACCAGCGGTAGCGTATTCGGTCCTTGGGAACAAATCCCCGAGCCGCTCTGGTCCGACGACGGCGGGCACCCCATGCTCTTCAACACCTTCGACGGCAAACTCGTCATGGTCATCCACCAACCAAACCGCAAAGTCGAGCGAGCCCGCTTCTTCGAGATCGAAGACCTCGGAAACACCCTTCGCATCAAACAGGAACTCACGACCCCCTAGCCCCACTTTTCCTCAACTCAAACCCATACAAATCCATGACTCTTTCGCGCCATCTTCTATTCACCTGGCTCCTCGCCACCCTGACCACCTTATCCCTGCACGGGGCCGACCTTAGCGGAAAATGGACCTCTGAATTCGACTCCCAAATCGGTCTCCAAAAATACGTATTCGAATTTGAAATGGATGGCGACAAACTCACCGGTACCGCCTCCTACGACCACTCCATGGGAAAGGGAACCGCCACCCTGCAGGCGATCGAACTTGAAGGCGACAAGGTCTCCTTCACCGAGCCGCTTGAAGCCCAAGGCATGAAGCTCACCATCACCTACGAAGGCACCCTCGCCGCACAGGAAATGAAGCTGTCACGCCACGTCGGCGACTTCGCCACCGAGCAAATCGTCGCCAAACGCGCTCCCATACCCCACGTCGACGCCCAAGGCCGCTGGGTCGCCCCCCACCCGGAGCGCAACATCCCCATTCTGCCCGCCCTTGCCGCTCCCGAGGATACCTCCTTCTACGCCGAGCGCGACGTACCGCATGGCAAAGTCGAAATCGTCCGCTACCCCCTCTCCGCCGGCGGCGACAAGCAAATGCACGTGTATACGCCTCCCGGATACAATCCCGATGACAGCGCCACCCGCTACCCCGTGCTCTACCTCAACCACGGCGGAGGCGAAAACGACTCCCATTGGACCGAGTCAGGAAAAACCAACTACATCCTAGACAACCTCATCGCCGACGGCCTCGCCCGCCCAATGATCGTCGTCATGCCCGACACCAGTGGCGTTGTCTCCGGCAACGTCCCGCAACTGGGCGAGGACGACGCCTGCACCACCGAATACCTCCAAGACATCCTTCCGTATGTCGATTCCCACTACCGCACCGATCCACGTCGCGAAAGCCGTGCCGTCGCCGGTCTCTCCATGGGTGGATTCGTCACCCTAAACACCGGCTTCAGCCACCTCGAAACCTTCGGCGAACTCTACGTCTACAGCTCCGGCTACTGGCCCACCATGGTCGAGCAATTCGAGCAAAACTTCGCCCCCATTCTCAACGATCCAGCCATCAACGAGAAATTCTACATCCCCATCTACTTCGGCGTCGGCGAGACCGATATCGCCATGGTCAACAGCATGAAGACCGAAGCCGTCTTCGCTCGCCACGGCATCCGCCGCTACTCCGTGCTCAGTTCCCACGGCCACGAATGGCTCAACTGGCGCCGCTACCTCCACCAAACCGCACAAATAATGTTCCCCGCCAACCGCTAAACCAGCTCATCCATTTCCCAAATGAAACGCACCTTCATCATAGCCTTCCTTTCCCTCACCACGGTCCTCTCCGCTCAGCGCCTGCCGCGCTGGGATCGCCACGTGATCCATGACGACCGTACCGTCACCTTCAACTTCTACGCTCCCGATGCGCAAAAGGTGGAGCTCAGCGGCCAATTCCAGTCCGGCAACCAAGCCATGACCAAAGATGCCGAAGGCCTTTGGACCATCACCGTTGGCCCCATCGAACCCGACCTCTACCCCTACAATTTTGTCGTCGACGGCATAGGCGTGCCCGATCCCGCCAACCAAGACCTCTTCCCCAACGAGGGTTTCAAACCCTCACTTATCGACATCCCAGGCGACGAACCCTCGCTTCACCACGTCCAAGACGTCCCCCATGGCGAGCTCACCTACGCCTTCGTCCAGTCCGATGTCATGGGCGGCATCACCCGCCCCCTCATGGTCTACACGCCTCCCGGCTACCGAGACAGCGACCGTACCTACCCAGTCCTCTACCTCGTCAGCGGCACCACCGACACCGAAGAAACCTGGTTCCGCGCCGGCCGCGCCAACTTCATTTGCGACAACCTCATCGCCCAAGGCCGGGCCGCACCCATGATCATCGTCATGCCCTATGGCAACATGCTCAACGGTATGCCACGTCCGCACACGCCGGAAGCCGCCCTCATGTATCGATATTTTGGCGACGAGCTAATCGGCACCATCATGCCCTACGTCGAATCGAACTACCGCACCGACAACGAACGCACCTCCCGCGCCATAGCCGGCTTCTCCCGCGGCGGCGGCCAATCCGTCTTCACCGGCCTGAACAACCTAGACAAGTTCGCTAACATCGGCTCCTTCAGCGCCTACCTCACCCCCGCCGTCTGGGACACCTACTTCTCCGCCCTCTCCGACGACCCCGCCGCCACCAACGCCCAGCTCGACCTCTTCTGGCTCGGCGTAGGCAAAAGCGATTTCCTCTACGAACCCGCCGTCACCTTCAACCAACTGCTGACCGACCGCGGCATCGCCCACGAGGAGCTCATCACCGAAGGCGGCCACACCTGGATGAACGCCCGCCACTACCTCGCCGAAACCCTCCAACGCATATTCAAATAAACGACCAACCCCACACCCAATGAAAAAACGAAGCCTCCTCTTATTCGCCGCCCTCCTAACCGGCGCCTTCTCTACGCCCCTATCCGCCAGCGAACCCGCTCTTATTAAGATCGATCCCGACCGCGTCATCGGCGAGGTCGATCCTAACATCTATTCGAGCTTCCTCGAACCCCTCAATCGAGACGACCGCCGCGGCATCGTCTACGGTCCCTTGTACGATCCTGAGTCTCCAAACTCCGACGAGAACGGTTTCCGCAAAGAGTACATCCAGCAGATGAAGGAGCTGAACGTCTCCTCCGTCCGCTGGCCCGGCGGCAACTTCGTTTCGGGCCACCACTGGCAAGACGCCATTGGCCCCAAGGACCAGCGCCCCGTCTCCCTCGACCTCTCCCGCACCCGCAAGGAGTCCAACCAGATGGGCACCGACGAATACGTCGAATTCTGCAAACTCATCGGAGCAGAAAACTTCATCTGCATAAACGCCGGCACCGGCACCATCGAAGAAGCCGCCAATTGGGTCGAATACACCAACGCCCCCGCCGGCACCAAGTTCGCCGACCTGCGCGTCAAATACGGCCACCCCGAACCCTACGGCGTCAAATTCTGGGCCCTCGGCAACGAGCCCGATGGCCCCTGGCAGCTCGGGCACAAGAACAAGGAGGACTACACCAAGTTCGCCCTCGAAGCCGCCAAGCTAATGCGAGGAGTGGACGAAGATATTCTCCTCGTCGCCGCCGGCCCGTCCAACTACCCGCTTGTCACCACCAGCTACGACCCCAAGGATGGTTGGACCGACTGGAGCGATTACGTACTCGATAACATGGCTGGCGTCATCGACTACATTTCCATCCACCGCTACGTCTTCCAAGTCCTACGTGCCATCGACGAACCAACCTTCGCCGACCGTATGTCCCTCGGCATGGAGATCGATCGCATCATCGAAATAACCGAAGGCCAGATCGAGAAAGCCATGGTCAAATCCGAATCGGAACGTCCCATCTACATCTCCTTCGACGAATACGGAGCCCGCGGCACAAACCTCGCTGGACCCCTCCTGCTCGCCCAGCACCTCAACTCCTTCATCCGCCACGCCGACACCGTCAAGATGGCCAACCTCACCTTCCTCACCAGCCTCGCCGGCATCACCGACGACGGCGACTTCAAGACCTCCCTCTACTATCCCTTCTTCCTGTATTCAAATAATTGCCACGGCACCGCGCTCGACGTCTTTACCCGTTGCGAAAGCTATGACAACGAAGTCTTCAAAGACATCCCCTACCTCGACGTCACCGCCGTCCTGAACGAGGCAGAAGGCAAGCTGGTCGTGAACGTGGTCAACCGCTCCGAAAACGACGCCATCCCCGCCAACCTCGAACTCCAAGCCGGCAACTACACCGGCAAAGGTCGCGTCCATCTCATCACCGCAGACTCCCTCGAAGCGACCAACACCGCCGAAGAGGAACAAGTCCGCACCGAGACCAGCGACCTCAAATTCAAGGGCAACCGCATCAGTCACACCTTCCCAGCCCGCTCCCTCACCCAGCTCGAAATCACCCTGAAGCAGTAAGCGCCAGGAGCCCTAGCTGGCTAATCGTTCACATTACAATCGCCCCGCCAAACACGGCGGGGCATTGTATCCGAAAATAAATTATTTTCAGGTACGTAACGGAAAGCTAGGACTTAGGATATAGATAGATTTACCCCAATGTTGGACTGACAGGTGAAACATCTTTGGCACCCTCCTAGCTACCGTTTCCTTCGAACAAAGGAGAGCACTATCAACCCCGTAGCGAACCGCTGAGGTTCCAATACTTCTGCCAATAATGACACCCAACCCATACAAACGTCTGCTATCCGCCTTAACCTTAACGACAGTCCTCGCTGCTCCCACTTTCGCTGACTATCCCATCGCGTCTCATCGCTACCTGGCCGACCCAACTTCAGTCGTAACTGACGATCGCGTCTACATCTACTGCTCCAACGACGACGAAAGCCCGCTCGAAGGCGGCTACAACATTCCCAACGTCGTCTGCGTATCCAGCAGCGACATGAAGAATTGGACCGACCACGGCATCGTTTTCGACGCCGAACGCGACTCCTCATGGGCCAAGAAAACCTGGGCTCCCGCCGGCATCGAACGCAACGGAAAATTCTACCTCTACTTCGGCAACGGCGGAGCGAACATCGGCGTGGCCGTGGGCGACAGCCCTGCTGGTCCTTTCGAGGATGTATTGAAAAAACCACTCATCACCCACGGCACCCCTGGAGTCCAGCCTGCCAAGAACATGTGGCTTTTCGACCCCGGCGTATTCATCGACGACGACGGCCAAGCCTACATCTACTTCGGAGGCAACGGCGACGACAACGTCCGCGTCGCCAAACTGAAGGAAGACATGGTCACCATTGACGGAGAAGTCATCAAGATGCACGCTCCCAACTTTTTCGAGGCCGCTTGGGTCTACAAGATAGACGACACCTACTACTTCACCTACTCGACCACCCCCAAGGCCGAGATGCGTATCGACTACATGACCAGCAAGCGCCCCACCGAAGGCTTCACCTACGCTGGCATCGTGGCCGCCCAACCTCCCCTCAACCACAACAACAACCACGCCGCCGAGTTTAAGTTCAAGGACAAGTGGTACCACGTCTACCACAACCGCATCGTCGCCACCGAGGCGGGCATCCCTACCGCATTCCGACGCAATATCGCCGTAGAAGAATTTGGATACACCGAAGACGGAGCCATCATTCCCGTCGAATACACGACCGACGGCGTCAAGCAAAACACCCACCTCAACCCCTACGCCCGTGTCGAAGGCGAAACCCTCGCAGCTCAAAGCGGCATCGAAACCGAACCCTGCGTAAACGGCGGTATGAACATCACGGATACGCAAAACGGCGATTGGATCAAAGTCGCCGGAGTCGACTTCGGCAAGAAGGGAGCCAAGCAACTATCACTCAACGCCTCTAGTGCAGCCGCCAGCTCCCGGATCGAATTCCGCCTCGACAGCCTCGATGGCAAGCTCATCGCCAGCGTAGACGTCGCTTCCACCACCGACTGGAAAAGCCTCACAAGCAAGGTCAAGGGAGCGAAAGGCGTGCACGATCTCTACATCACCTTCGCAGGCGACGAAGGCGATCTCGCTAAACTCGACTGGTGGCAATTCTCTTCGAAATAACCCCCAACTAAAACCAGCTCCCCGTAACCATGAAAGCCCTAGCTCCCCTCACCCTGCTTCTCGCATTCGCTTTGCTCACCTGCAGCGCCGCTCAAGCCAAAGAAACCGAAACTTTTGTCATCGTCCACGGAGCCACCGCCGGCGGCTGGGAATGGAAAAGCACCGGTAACTTCCTCCTCGAAGACGGCCACACCGTCTACCGCGCCACCCTCACCGGACTCGGGGAAAAAATCCACCTCGCCTCCCCCGAAATCGATCTCGAAACCCACATCAGCGACGTGGTCAACCTCATCCTCTTCGAAGACCTGCACGACGTCGTTCTCTCCGGCCACAGCTACGGCGGCATGGTCATCACCGGAGTGATCGACCGCATCCCCGAACGCATCAAACACGTCATCTACTTCGACGCCGCCGTACCTGAAGACGGACAATCGATCTACGACCTCTTCGGCGGACCACGCGAGAACTCGAACGTAGTTGACGGCATGTTACAAGTCCCTTGGGTCACTGCTGACTCCAAGCCGCCCCACAGCGCGCCCCAGTCCATCAAGACCTTCACCACCCCCGTTTCCTACAACAACCCCGCCGCCCTCGCCCTGCCCGTCAGCTACGTGGCTTTTGTTCCCGCCGACCAATCAGCCGAAGAACGCGCCAAAAAGGACAAAAGCTGGCAAAACGCCGCCTCCCGCGGCTGGACCATTCGCACCTTCCCCGGCCACCACGTCGCCCAGCAAGAGGACCCCCGCGGCATCGCTAACCTCATGGCAAACTGCATCAAAGATGTGAATACGCCTGCAGGTCAAAATTAGCCTCCCCTCGCTGTTCTCCAAAAAGTTCGATAGCTCGATAGCAGGAGGACCAAGGCACGAGACCGTAGTCCCCGCATCCTGTGATCGCCCTGGCGACGCGAATCCCCCTTCGCCAGGCCGCCCCCAAGCAGCGGCAGACGGGCAGGCCACACACTCAAAAGCTCGATCTTGAAACTTGACTTCCATATTCATCTTTTGAGATACATCTCTAAAGATGAATTATGCGGACATGCTTCTGATCTCAAACTCGCTGCGATCTGCCGCCTTGGATTCTATCGTCCCACCAGACTTGGATCCATGCGTCAGCCCTGGCGAATTGCGGGTGACCGATTTCCTGATAGACCAAAACGAACCTGTTCGTGTGCGGGATATCGTCGATCACTGCCAACTCGCCCAGAGTCGAGCCTCTACCGTGGTGCAAACCCTTCAAAAACGTGGTTGGGTCGAGGTCTCGACCGACCCAAAGGACCGGCGCACCACCACGGTAAAAATTAAACCAGAGGTCGCCGAGCCTACCCGCGAACTCCTCACCAGCGACGCAAACAAGGCCTTCGAGAAACTGCTCGAGCCCTTATCGAACGAGGAACGGGAGACCATCGAAAAAGGCCTATCATGTTTCGTTGCCGTTCTGCGCCGCAAAGGGAAGCGGCTTCCCTACTCCGTTCAGTAACAACTCCTCAACTACACTTTGTCGTACCCCTATGAATACAAAAAAACCTCGATTCCTCTTAAGCTATCTCGCCTCAAGCGCCATGCTCCTATCCTCCACCTCCGCCGTCCCGACCGCCATCGACTACCGTCCCCAAGCGGTAGAGCTTGTCTCGAAGATGACCCTGGAAGAAAAAGCCAGCCTCTGCTCAGGCGGCACGATGTGGACCACTAAGCCGATCGAGAGACTGGACCTCCCGTCGATCACGCTCACCGATGGACCGCACGGCGTGCGCATGGCTGATCTAAATTCCGGCATGAACGCGCTCCACGCCAGCCTTCCCGCCACCTGCTTCCCCACCGCCCCCGCTCTGGCCTCCACCTGGAATCTCGAGCTCCTCCAAGAAGTGGGTGAAGCCCTCGGTCAGGAATCGCAAACCCACGGAGTGCAAATTCTACTCGGCCCGGGGACAAACCTGAAACGCTCCCCGCTGGGCGGACGCAACTTCGAGTACTACTCCGAAGACCCACTCCTATCTGGCACGATGGCAGCGGCATGGATCAACGGCGTGCAAAGCAAGGGCGTCGGCACCTCCCTAAAGCACTTCGCTGCCAACAATCAAGAATGGGAACGCATGGCGGGAGACTCGATCGTAGCGCCCAAAGCGCTACACGAGATGTATCTTCGCTCCTTCGAAATTCCAGTCCGCATCGCCGAGCCATGGACCATCATGTGCGCCTACAACAAGGTAAACGGCGAGTTCGCCTCCCAAAACAAAACCTTGCTCACCGACATACTGCGACACGATTGGGGATACGAAGGCATCGTGCTCTCCGACTGGGGCGCCGTCGACGACCGAGTCAAAGGCGTCAAGGCGGGATTAAACCTGGAAATGCCGAGCACCGGAGGTTACAACGACCGCAAGATCGTCGCCGCAGTGCAAGCGGGCGAACTGGACGAGTCAGTACTCGACCAAATCGTCGTCGACATGGTAGCCATCACTTTAAAAGCCCACGCCGGTATCCAAAAAGACGCGACATTCGATCAAGCAGAGCACCATGCCCTCGCTCGTAGAGTCGCTGGAGAAGGCTCCGTACTGTTGAAAAACGAAAACGCGACCCTGCCTCTGAGCGAAAAGCGCGACCGCAAAATCGCCATCATAGGCGAATTCGCCAAGCGGCCTCGCTACCAAGGAGCGGGCAGCTCCCAGGTCAACCCTACCCAGCTAGACAACTCCTTCGCCGAGCTCACTGAAATGCTTGGAAGCGCCCAGTCCCTCTCGTTCGCGCCAGGCTACGATTGGGAAGGAGATACCACTCAGGAACTCCTCAACGAGGCACATCAAACCGCTCAAAAGGCGGACCACGCCATCGTCTTCATCGGCCTGCCCGATAGCTACGAATCCGAGGGCTTCGACCGCGCCAGCCTTGAACTTCCCCAAGGACACAACCTGCTCGTGGAAAGCGTCGCTTCCGCAGCCAAACGCACCACTGTTGTGCTGATGAACGGCTCTCCCGTGGCCATGCCTTGGGTCGATCAAGTCGACGCCATCGTAGAAGCCTACCTCGGCGGCCAAGCTGGAGGAGGCGCTATCGCCGACGTCCTAACAGGCGCCGTCAACCCATCCGGAAAGCTCGCCGAAACCTTTCCTCAACGCATCGAAGAGACCCCCACGTATCCAAATTTCCCAGGACGCGACCGCACCGTGCTCTACGGCGAAGGCGTATTCATCGGCTACCGACACTACGACGCAAAAGACATCGAACCGCTCTTCCCTTTCGGCCACGGTTTGAGCTACACGACTTTCGAACTATCAAACCTCGAGCTCAGCTCCCAAAGCATCGATGCCGAGAGCACGCTTGAAGTCAAAGTCACCGTCAAAAACACCGGCTCACGCGAAGGGGCCGAAGTCGTTCAAGCCTACATAGACGAAAACAATCCCGAAGCCCCGCGTCCCGTTCGCGAACTAGCGGCCTTCAAAAAAGTCTTCCTCCAACCAGGCCAGTCCCAAACCATATCACTGCAGCTCGGACGCGACGCCTTCGAACAGTACGATGCCGAACGCGACACCTGGATCGTACGCTCTGGCGAATACACCATTTCGCTTGGCAACTCCTCGCGCGTCCTGCCGCTGGAAGACACCATAGCCCTCGATGGCGGAAACCTGCCACTGCCACCGATCACCCCGATGTCGACCTTCGCCGAAGTGGAACGTCACCCGACCGGCAAGCCGATCTACGACAACTTCATCGCTCAGATGCAAGGCGACCAGCCGAAACTGGAAGACCTAGAACTCTCGCCCGACGAATACGCGGCAGCCAAGAAAGGCCGTGAAACCATGCTAGTCTTCCTACGTGAGATTCCACTAAAGAAACTAGTCATGCTCTCGCAAGGCGCCTTCACCGAAGAAGCAATGTTAGGCATCATCCGAGCGGTCAACAGCGCCGATAGCGAATAGCCCTAGAACCAAGTCGGATCAGACACATGAAACGCCTCTTTCTATTTGCTTCGCTGCTAGCCAGCGCCTTGGCCTCTGCCCAAACAGAGTACCCAAGCGGAGAAGTAGTGACCACCAGACTACACTCTGCGCACCTAGAAAACGACATGGGAGAGAATCCCGAACGATCCGTCTCGGTCTATCTTCCACCAGGATACCATGAGTCGGAAAAGCGCTACCCGGTGATCCACTTCTTGCACGGCTTCACGGGTGACAACACCATGCTTGAGCCCATGGCGCCTCTGCTCGACAAAGCAATCGCTACCCAGCGCGTACGGCCCTTCATCATGGCGATCTCAGATCAGAAAACCACTTACGATGGCAGCTTCTACAGCAATACCAGTGTCTTCGGAAACTGGGAGGACTTCACAGTTCAAGACCTGGTCACGTATGTGGATGACAACTACCGAACGATCCCCGACCGCGACAGCCGCGGTATCACCGGGCACAGCATGGGCGGCTACGGCGCCATTCTGCTGGCGATGAAGCACCCAGACGTTTTCAGCTCTGTCTATGCCTTGAGCCCAGGAGCCTTGGCGATCGTTCGCGAGTACGGACCGAATAGCGAAACCTTCAAAGACTTCGCCACATTGGAAACAGAAGAAGACCTCGCCAAAACCTACTTTGGAAAAGTCGTGGTCGCCTTCGGCCGCTCCTGGTCTCCAAACCCAAACAAGCCGCCCTTCTACACTGACCTGCCATTCGACTACAGCAGCGGACAACTCCAGGTAAACGAGCACGCTCTACAAAAATGGCACGACAGCATGCCCATGTACATGATCGATGAATACAGGGAAAATCTCCTCAAACTCCGAGCCATCAAGCTCGACTGGGGCCGCAATGCAGGCGAACGCTTCACCATCCAGTGCGCCATGTTCAGCCAACGCTTGGAAAATGCGGGCGTCAGCCACTTCGCGGAGGAATACATCGGCACCCACGTGAACAATATCTACACCCCCGAAGGTCGCATTCCTCAGCAAATGCTCCCCTTCTTCGACTCCTATCTAGAATTCTAAAAACTGAAACTTACCAAGCCCCATGAAACGCTCTACTGCTTCCATATTCACCGCGATCGCGATCGCAGCAGCTTCCACTGCCCTCGCCCAAGACTCCTTCAAAGTCGCCCTCGACGAAGCGACCAATGGCAGCTTTACCATCGACCCGGCTTTGCCCGCAGGCGGAATGGTACCCTCTGGCACCGTTTTCACCGTATCCACGAAACCTGACAAAGGCTACGCACTCGACGCAGGATACTACTCCGTGGCCGGACAATGGGGCGCCATGTATCACGAATCCATGACACCTACCTTCGAAGTCGTCATAGATCAGGAAAAAAACATCGGAGCATCCTTCATCGAAAAAAGCGAAGTCGGCCACATCGACGTCACGCACGACATCACATACGCCCAACCGGGAAAAAAGACGCTCAAATACGACATCTTCTCACCCAAAAAAGCCAAGGATCTTCCCATCATCGTCATCATCCACGGTGGGGGCTGGCGAACTAACAACGAAGACGTCATGCGTGGCCTCGCTCGCGAACTGACACGCGGCGGCAAGTTCGTGGTAGCAAGCATCGACTACCGCTGGGCTGGCGACGCTGATGGCGACGCCACTTCCAGCACCATGTACAACATCATCGAGGATTGCTACGGAGCCATCGCCCACATCATGGAGCACGCGGCCGACTACGGAGGCGATTCCACCCGTATCGGCGTCACCGGCGACAGCGCAGGTGGCCACCTCTCCGCTTCCATCTCCCTCATGATCGAGCGAATTGGCGATGGCGGATTCGGCGTAGAAGACGGCGTCTTCGAGTTCCAGCCCACCTACCTCCCGAAAAACAAAACAGTCGATCAAGTCCGCGAAGAAATGCTCTCCGCCATCCAGGCAGCCGCTCCCAGCTACGGCGTGTTCGCTGGCGAATGGCTAAAGGCCGACGCGGAAAACCCCAAGGCCACCGCAAAGTGGGATAAAGCTGTCCAACCCTTGCACTCCATCCCCTCCGCATCCGATCGAGCCGTCCCCCAATACTTGACCCTCGGCACCCAAGACCCACTCATTTCCGATGAGATGTGTACTCAGTTTATGGATGCGCTCGTCGCCAAAGGCCAACGCGTCCAATACGTGCAGATCGGCGGAGCTGGCCACGCCTTTTTCGATTGGAAGCCAGACGCTCAAACCAAATCGGTATTCGATAAATACGGACGCTACTATGCCGCGGAAATGAAGGTGTTTTTCGAGTCAATTCTCTACTAGCGAAACGCCTCCCACGAGCCCACTTTATCCCGATGAAAGCAGCCCTCATCGCCACCTTCCTGCTCGCGGTCTCTAGCGTATTCGCCCAGAGCCGCGAGGTCGAACCCTACACGCTCCACCCGATCATACCAGGAGTCATCCACATCGAGGACGCAAATCACCAGATCGACGCGAACCTAATGCAGATCTTCGGCGGCCACTATCTCTCACCATGCAATAACGCACTCCATAACAAACGTGGTATTGCCGACTGAGCGTGCTTACCGAAGCCGTAGTATAGTGAGCGAATTCGCCGGATAAACACGCTCGAAAACCGCAGCGACTTCCCCCTTTCCTGCGACCGAAACAACCGCTGGCAGAGCGCCATCCTCGTTTACGAGATCCGCATCGTCGTGTCCGAAAACTGTATCATCGAGCGAATAGCGCTCACGGGGCCCCGAACTCAAATCAACCGCCAGAGTCCGGGCCTCCGAACCTCCGTTCACGATCTTAACAATCAAATCGCCTGACTTCGAATCTCGGACCACCGAGGCCGTCAGCTTTTCACCCTCTGACAAACCAGTAAGACTAAACTCGAGCCCCCGATCCCCGCCGTTGACACTAAATAGTCGCTGCACTTCGTAGTTAAGCGAGGGATACACATTCGTGGCATCGAAATAAATCAAGTCTGGCGTCCACTGAGTGTGCCCACGACGTGAAAGCAGTGGAGCGTAAGACGCAAAGCGCACAATATCAGAGTTTCGCTCGAAGCTCGTCAAACCTGCCGCCTCCGCTATCGCCGAGCGAAGCGTATTGCGACGATCCGGCTCATGAGCCGCGTACTCGCCCAGATAGACCTCGGCGTCGCTACGGCTATAAGCATCGTAGCGATCCAAGTTGTCCCAGAGCCATTGAGGACTCACATAATAGTGCTCGTCCACCATTTTCAGGCCTTCCTCGCGAGCGAACTTCCAACCATTGTCGTAGTCCTCTCCACTAGCGAATGGCCCTACCGTCCCCACCACCACGATATCCGGATAACGTTCCGCAACCGCGTCCCGTATCATCTTGAAACGGACCTCGAATATCGAAGTGATCGCATCCTCGTTCCCTACCCCTAAATACTTCAGCCCAAACGGCTCCGCCTGGCCGGCCGCTGCACGCACGGACCCCCACTCGGAATCAGCAGGCCCGTTTGCCCATTGGACCAAATCCAGCACATCCTCGATGTAGTCCGGCATTTCGTCGAGCGGCATTCCTTCCTGTCCCCGACCGGGACTATCGCCCGCATGCTGACAACAGACACCCGCCGATACCACCGGAATCGGAATCGCACCCATGTCTTCGCTGAACTGGAAAAACTCGTAGTACCCCAGCCCCAAGGTCTGATGGTATCCCCAAGAATTGCGAAACGCCTTACGTTGCTCCACCGGTCCCACGCTGTCCTTCCAATTGTAATACTGATGTATCCCTTGGCCATGCACCAGGCATCCCCCGGGAAACCGCATGAACTTCGGCTTCAAGTCGGCGATGGTCTGCGCCAAGTCCTTACGCAAACCATTCTGACGACCTTTGAATGTGTCATGAGGAAACAATGACACCATGTCCAAAGCGATACCGCCCGCCTCTTTCGCAAGCAAAACAAGGCGTGCCTTCTCCGTCGCTACTGTGGGCACGAGCGTGGCGCTATGCTGCTTCCACTCGCGGCCCTGCACCACAAACTCCGCCTCCGCCAAAACCTCGCCCGATTCGCTTTCAAGTCGCGCAAGCATCGGCATCGGCTTCTCTTCCTCCTCGGGAGCTCCGCCCCACTTCTTGCCCATATACGCCTGGTAAGCCCAAAACGAAAACGCATACGACTTGCCCGCCTCAACCGGAATTTGATCAAAGCCGTTGTTAGCGATCCCTACTCCCGTACCCGCAATTTCGACGTTTAGCATAAGGTAGTGAGGATTGTTCTCATGCACGGGACGCATGTTCCCAAGCCCCAGATGCCCCGAGCCTTCTCCGCCCTCTACCAAATCCCAAAACGACAAAGGACCCCAACTGGCATTTTCCGTCGGACTGTATTCAAAAGATCGATTCTGAATCAACTCCGCATAAAGCCCTCCATCTGCCGCGTAGTTCAAATCCTCGTAAAAGATGCCAACCAAATCAGCACTGATCGGCTTCCCTTCCGCTTCTAGATCAACCGACAGCGTAACGGAATCTGCAGCCGACAGAAAAACGCCTCCAAACGCTGCCACAGCAATCGCGCACAACGAGAGCCTGTTATTGTATCCAGTTTTTAAACAACTATATTCTCTCTTCATACGTCAATGGGTAGCTCCTTGGAGATCAGTTCTCCTATTTACTGTGGTACAAAACCGCCCCGCCTTGAGGCTCAAGGATCAGCTCGATCTGTCCTTCTTCTCCAACTACAAGCTCACTCAGCTCGGACCGCTGCTGCCCTGCCTTGTCATGAATAAGCGACAGCGTTTCCCCTGCGAGAAAGGACACCTTCAGAGAAAGCGTTTTCGCCACGTCTTCCCCATTTGTCGCCACCACGTACCATTGCTCACCTGACCGACGGGCCAACACAACCTCCTTGCCGGGAAACCCATCCACAAAGCGCGTCTCGTCCCAAACAGCAGGCACTTCGCGTAGAAAATCGATGACGTAATCTGGCTGCTCCTCGAAGACCCGCGGCGTGATTCCAAAATGCTGTATTCCGGAAAAGAAGAGTACCGAAGTCGCCAACTGAAAGGCATCCGTAGTACGGCGCACATTGCCGGCCTCAGGATCTCCCGAGAAGCGATTGTTCAGAACCATCGGTCCATAGTCCATCGCCGCCACCGGATTGCGCACCAGAGAGATCACCGTGCTGCGCCACGCTTCGCTATCGGCAAAGCCTTGCGAAAACACGAGATTCTCCGACGCGGTGACCGCTTCGCTTGTCATGTGATTTGGATACATTCGCTCCCATCCACGTGGCAGGGTCGCTCCGTGAAAGTTAAAGTTCAGGCCATAGCGATTCCCATCGGTGAGAATATCTTCGTAAAGCTTCATGGTCGTTTGCTTGTCACCGCCAAAGAAATCGACTTTCAGGCCTTTCACTCCGATCGACTGCAGCCAAGCCATCTCCCGCTGGCGAGCGGGAGCAGAATCAAGAAGATTCCGAGGACCTTGCGGCGCATCATTCCAATACCCATTCGAATTGTACCAAAGAAGCACATCGACGTCCTTGGAATTCGCATACGCGACCAACTCAGCCAGCTTCTCGCGTCCCAAGTTCCCATCCCAAAGCGCATCGATAAGGATGTACTCGAAACCGATGTCTGACGCGAGGTCGATAAAGATCCGCTGATCCTTTTCGTTCATGCTCTGATCCTGCCAAAGCAACCAGCTCCAAGTCGCCCGCCCTGGGCGATGCTCCGTCGTCGCTTCGTACAATGGCTCAACCACATCGGTCGCAACCGTCGACTCTACGATCGGAGCAAGCGTTTCTCCTACCGTGATCGTACGCCAGGGCGTCATCATGGGCAGCGATGCCGCAACCGTTGCTTCACCTACGCCACCATTTTCATCCGGCTCGGGAAAAGCGATTCGATACACGCCGTCCTCGGTCGGATTCCCCAAGCGTGTCCCCGCATACTTGCTCGAAACGCCGGTCTCCGAAACCATCGCCCATCCCTTGTCTCCAAAACGGAAGAGTCCCGGAAACGTAAAGCCGAGCCCGCTGGGGGCGGAAGTACCAACCGGCACATCCATCAGATACCCTTCTTCGTAGCTTGGTTTGGTACCCATCCAACCAGTACCTGCCTTGGCTTGCTGCGACAAAAATGCAGTCGTTCCTTTCGGGAAATCAAAGGCTGTCGCCTCACTTTCCACAATCAGTCGCACCTTCTCGTCACTGGAAATTCGATACGCGAAGGCGACATCGTTGTCCGCAACCCGAAAGACTAGCTCCATCAAATCACCCGCTTCGTTGCGATAACGCGCCGTCAACTCATTCGCCAAATAGTCAACTCGACTCACCTTACCGTTCGGCAGGGCATAACTCTCCTCCACCCTCTTTTCCGCCGATCCATCTTCCTTCAACCCAGACGAAAAACTGCCGATGCTCGTCTCTAGACCGAGAGGAGATTTCTCCAAAATGAGAGTATCCTTGTAGTTGACCGTATAATACAAGCTTCCTTCATTGAGCGCGAGATCAACCTCAAGGGATCCGTCAGGGCTCTCAACCTCGTAGGCGGAGAGCTTCGTCAAAGTGAGAGCTATCGCCGCAGAACAGAATATTAGTTTTTTCATTCGAATTAATTACTAAATGTTAGCGAAAGAGTCTTTGGCTAAAGTGATAGAGATTGCTTCCCCAGGTCTCCGCATCGTGACCATGGTCATCCACGTTCCAAATGTGCTCAATGTCATGCTTCTTCAAATACCGCTGGATCCCTTGGGAGAAATTGATCAAGCCGTCCTTATTGCCGCAGGATAGGTAAAAGAGCTTCAGAGCCTTCTTCACCGCTTCCGGATCAGGCATCAGCTCCTCAGCAGGCTTTGTATTCGGAGCGGACGAAAAAGCTCCCAACCAAGCAAAGGTGTCCAAGTGGGTTAGACAAAAGTTAAGCGTTTGTCCCCCGCCCATCGACAGTCCAGCTAACGCTCGATGCTCACGGTCCGTTTTCGTCGCGTACTTCGCATCGATCGCTGGAATAAGATAGTCGATCAAATCCTTCTCAAATTTAGCAAACCCCTCGATCTTCTCGGGAGAGAAAATCTCGCCTTCCGCCCGATCGTTCGGCAAGGCCCGTCCATTGGGCAGGACAACGATCATCGGCTCCGCTTTCCCGTCCGCGATCAAGTTATCGAGAATAGTGTTCGGTTGGGTAAAGCGCATCCATTCCGTTTCGTCGCCACCTATCCCGTGCAGCAAATACAGCACCGGATAGCTCGATGCTTCGGTGTAGTTCGGTGGTAAATACACATTCGCCACGCGTTCCGTTCCAGTCACCCCAGAATCATAGCGAAACGCCTCTATCCGACCATGGGCGATTCCCTCACGCGGTGCCTTAAACCCGACCGGAGCTTCCGGAAACATGCGCACGTCGTCCGCCCCGAGCACGATCTCTCGAGCAAAGTTCTGCCGAGCCTGCTCCGCTCCATCGTCCTGCCCACTAAGGCCGGAATTAACACAAAGTCCTGCAAGGACCGTGAGGCTAAGGTTTTTTATCATCGAATAATTCAATCTCAAATGGGGTTGATGCCTGGCAAACGAATTGACGTTGCTAAGGTAATTTAAAACAGAGTGTAACAATCAGCAGAAGATCAAGCCCTCCGCTAGAGGAATCCTCAAGGATAAGATCGGTAATCTTTATCTATATCCTAGGTTATAGAAATAACAAAACCTATACCAATGTTATATATAATTTGTTTCGCCGCCACTCGAAGCAAAGACCATTTTGCCCCTCAACGCCCCGCGAATCAGCACTATGAAAACGCCCGCTCTCTTTATCCTTTCCCTCCTCTCGCTCGACCTCGCCATCGCAGAGCCCAACACCTCTTCGAAAACGAAAAAGCCGCGTCAAACCATGGCCCATTCCATCGTGAGCCCGAGCTATCAACGCGAACAATTGCCCAACGGCGGCTGGAAACCGGAAACCTACGCCCTCGCCATCGGCAAGAAACTCGACCCCACCGAAAGGGACTCGTCGCTCGAATCCCTCACCGTCGACGAAATGGCAGAAACCCTTGCCAACGCCCTCCATCACCAAAACTACCTGCCCGAAACCGACCCGCAAAACACCGACCTCATGATCGTCGTGAACTGGGGCAAAACCATCCCCTTCAATAACGGACTGAAACAACAATCGCTCGACAGGCTTTCAAGCACCTTCAACCAAATCGACGGCCTGGAAATCAACTCCGACAACGCTGGTGAAATTACCCTCAGCGCCACGCAGTCAGAAATGCAGCTCGAAAACATGCTCACCATTCAGTCCATGGCGGAACGTGCGAGACGCCAGGCCAACGACTACAACGCCCAACTGCTCGGCTTCGCTCCCGATCTCGTAGACCACTACACCAGCGAAACCTTGGGCGGTCCCCAAAGGATGATCTACGACGAGCTCGTCGAAGAAGTCGAAGCAAGCCGCTACTTCGTGATTCTCGTCGCCTACGACTTTCACAAACTAGTTGATAAAAAGGAAAAGGATATCCTCTGGATCACCCGCTTCAGCATGCGAGCCAAAGGACGTCAATTCGACGAGGAACTCGCCAACATGGCCAACTCCGCCTCCCGTTTCTTCGGAAAGAACTCCGGCAAAATGAGAGGCAGCCTCCTCCCTGGCCAAATCAAGATGGGCGAACTCGAAGTCATCGACTCCGCCGACGAAATCAGCGACATCGAATAACACGCCATATTCCAAGCCGCCGAAGTGTCCTCCGTCCTGTCCACCGTAGCCTTGGCGTAGGAGGAAGCCGTGGCGAAAGAGGAAGCCTTGGCGAAGGGGGACGACTCGGCGACGAGATAACTCTCGCAAAAGTGGTGCAAAATCGTATTCAATTTCCAACGTCACCCAGAGAGCAGAACCAAAACAGCCCTCTCCGAAAATGTCGCCCAAATCTTCCAGCGACTGGATATCGAAACATTAGGCTCAATCAGCTATCAGCGAAAACCAGTGTAGTTGTTGGCTAAATACAATTCAATTGCGAAGCTTTTTTGATGAGGCGAGGACGCCACTCCCTGCTCTATTTAAAGCACAGATAAAGAAAAAGCAGGCTTCGCTTTCTGTTGCTACCGTGTGCCAGCGGAGTTCGACTGTAATTGCCACTTTTATAAGGAGCTCCCAAACTTCCTTACGAAGTGAATCGGACCCACTCACTTCCCTGTTAACAAATCTGAGCTAATCCGAAAACCGACAGTCAAACCCTTACCCCTCAAATCAATGAAAACGATCGGAATTCTAGCAGTCTTACTTTGGGTCTCCGCGGTCACTGCCGCGCCGCCGCCCGGTGGAGCCGCCTTAACAGGCGAGTATCCGAACCTCTTCAAGACCTACCTCGGCAAGACCGACGCGGAGATCGAAGCGAAGGTCGAGGCTGCCTTTAACCAACTCTTCTACGGTGACCCGTTTACCGAACGCGTCTATTACACTGCATCGGAGGACACGGCTTACCTCGCGGACGTAGGCAGCCGGGATGTCCGCTCTGAAGGCATCTCCTACGGGATGATGATCACCGTGCAGATGGACAAGCAGAAGGAGTTCAATGCCCTTTGGAAGTGGGCCAAAGTCCACATGCAATACACCGAAGGCCCCTTGCGTGGCTACTTCGCATGGCACCGTGACTACGATGGCGACATGACACGGGCTGATGGCAGCGAAATCCGCGGCGGCGGCCCCGCGCCGGACGGCGAAAACTGGATGGTCATGGCCCTCTTCTTCGCCTCCCACCGCTGGGGCGATGGCGAAGGGATTTTCAACTACGGACAAGAGGCCCAAGAGCTGTTGCGTATGATGATCCACAAGGACGACGAGCCCGACCGCGGCGACATCGTCAGCATGTTTCATCCAGAGGAAAAGCAGATCCGCTTCACCCCAGACGGTGAGTGGGGACCGAAGTTCACCGACCCTTCCTACCATACGCCTCACTTTACCGAGCTGATGGCGCGATGGGCGGAGAATCCAGCGGATCGCGCTTTCCTAGCGGAGGTCACGCAGACAAGCCGCCAGCTCTTTCGCAACGCAGCCCACCCAGAAACCGGCATCATGGCCAACTACACCGAATTCGATGGAACGCCGATTGTGCGATGGGATCGCGCCTTCGCCGCAGACGCGTGGCGCACCTTGGGCTGGCCGGCCATGGATTGGTCGTGGTGGGGCGAGGACGAGTGGATGGTGGAACAGTCCAATCGCATTCTAGGATTCTACGCGGCGCAGCCTGAAGACGATTGGCCCGACCATATGGAGCTGGATGGCACCGTGCAGCGACGCAACGGCTGGGCTCACGGCTTGAGCGGGATGGCGGCGACTGCCGCCTTGGCCGCCGATCCCGAATTGGGAAAACCAATGGTCGAGCGTCTCTGGAACCTGGAGCTACCGAATGATGTTGGACGCGACACAGATGGATTGATGGCCGAGGGCGAGCTACGCAGCCACCGGTACTACAGCGGATTGCTTATGATGTTCGGCCTGCTCCACGCGAGCGGCAACTTCCAGGTCTACGGCCCGGTCGAGCCGTGAGGGCGTCACGCCGAGAGGCGACGGTAATGACTACTACCACCCCAAATCCCTCCTCTCATCTGAGCAACCCGTCCTCCATCGCTCGTAGAGCGACGGACGGATCTGTGGTTTTAAAAACGGAGCAATCCAACCCTAGAGGTCAGTCATCAATTCGCGCCGTATCGAGCTTACCCGAAATCACTACCACTTCTCCCTTCGCGGTCTCGAAGGTTCTTCGCTCACCAGCCAGCAAAAAAGTCACCCGACCGCCCCGCTCGGAAACGACGCGAGCGGACTTCAAATTCCCACCTGCCCATTCCATATCGACCGTGAATCCGCCGCGCGTGCGAAATCCCCGCAGCGAACCCGCTTGCCAGTTACTGGGCAAGGCCGGCAAAAGCTGCACGATCGGATCTCCCTCCTCATCTTTGAGGTGGCTTTGTAACAGCATTTCAATGACGCCGTTCGCGCCTCCGAAATTACCATCGATCTGAAACGGCGGATGCGCGTCGAACAAATTCGTGTAACAAAAACCGGGGCTTATCAGCTGCTCCAACAAATCGTGAGCCCGCTCACCTTCCAATAGTCGGGCCCAGAAGTTAACCTTCCACGCCAGACTCCAACCGGTTCCCTCGTCGCCGCGCAGCTCTAGAGACTTGCGAGCCGCTTGCGAAAGAGCCGGCGTAGTGATTGGCGAAATCTGGTTGCTCGGATGCAGAGCATAAAGATGAGAAACATGCCGGTGCCCCATCTCAGGCGCCTCCAAATCCCAGTCGAACTGCCATTCTTGCAACTGCCCCGCCTTGCCTACCTTAAAAGGCGGCAGCTGATTAGATGTCTGCAAAACCGATTCCCGAAATGCTGAGTCGACACCAAGAATTCGACTCGCTTCAGCAGTCGCTGCAAACAAGTCCCGCAAAATTGCATTATCCATCGTCGGTCCTGCCGCATTCGAAACGCCTGCATGATGCGCGTTCTCGGGAGAATTCGAAGGAGCTGTCACCAAGTATCCAGTTCTTGGATCCTCCACCAAGGTATCGAGAAAGAACTGGGCCGAACCCTTCAGAATCGCATAGTCCGTCTCCAACTGATCAACATCCCCCGTGAACTCGTAACGCTCCCACAGAAAAAGACTCAGCCACGCGCCGCCCATCGGCCACATACCCCAAAACGCCCCGTCGATCGGGCCCGTAGCCCGCCAAAGGTCAGTGTTGTGATGCGTCACCCAACCGGACGCTCCATAGAAGTTCTTGGCTGTGCGCTGACCGGAAATAGAAAGGTCCTGCAACATGGCCGCCAAAGGCTCCATGCACTCCCCTAGCTGCACGACCTGAGTCGGCCAATAGTTCATCTCGGTGTTGATGTTTATCGTATACTTGCTTCCCCACGGAGCAAAGAGCTTGTCATTCCAAAGCCCCTGCAAATTGGCCGACTGAGACCCAGGACGCGAACAAGAGATGATTAAGTAACGGGCAAAGTTGAAGTACAACTCGGCCATCTTCGGATCCTGATCCTTGGAAAAGCTCGCGATTCGCGCGTCCGTGTTCCGTTCGCCCAATTCCGGACGAGAAGTATTCAGCTCCAAGTCCACACGCCCGTAAAGCGACTGAAAATCTTCCAAATGACGCTCGTTCAATTCGGAGAAATCAAATTCACTCGCAGCTACAATCGTTTTCGCATTCTTCTGACGCGGATTTCCGCTGACATCGTTCCAGTTCACATAACTAGTATCGGCAGCAACTAGCAGGGTCACGCTGTCAGCCTCCCGAACTTTGAGGTACCCGTCACCCGGCATAGACCAGCCCCCATCAAGCTGCACCGCAACTTCGACGCTCCAATCAAGTGCCCCCGCTATGCCCTCGCTCGCTCCATTTCTCCCCGAGATTCGCATGCCCTCCGGCCAGTACTCGCTTCGCGTTTGTTCGTGCAGTGAATCGAGCTGCAAGGTTAAATCCACACTACCTGGCTTATCCGCACGTATTCGAATCGCCACGACACCGTCGACAGCGCTCGCAATGTGCTCACGCGTGTAACGTACGCCATCCACCTCGTAGGAAACGGTGGCAATCGCCTTGTCTAGATCCAAGCTGCGCTCGTAGTCGTCCACCCGCTCGTGCCCGGGTACAAGCAACAAGAGGTCAGCCATCGCCTGGTAGCTCATCTGTCGCATCGGTTTCGACATGAACGAACTCTGTACCAATGCCTGCGCCTCACGATGCTTGTCCTGAAAAATCAAGGAGCGGATTTCCGGCAAGACCTCAGCTGCTTCGGGATAACTCGGATCATACGGCCCTCCGGCCCAAAGCGTATCGTGATTGAGCACGATTCGCTCCTCAGCAGTTCGCCCCATTACCAAAGCTCCCAAGCTGCCGTTTCCGATTGGCAGGCCCTCGGAAAGCGGCTCGAACTGACCGGGTTCGTCATATTTGAGGATCGAAGCGCTCGAAAACGCAAAATGGGGACCTCCAAAAACAGTCAGAACAAAACAGATAATTCGCAGGGTATTCTTAGACATAGGCTGTAGTTACAGTGAGAATACAGAAAGAATCAAGCAATCGAACTTCGCTAAGGCAGAAATCAGCTCAAACATTACTTCAAAATTCTGAGACGGTAAAACGTAACGCCACTATTCGAATCGAGATCGCACCTCACTTCGGTTGCCTCCCCGGTCGCGAGCGCCATTTCACCAACGGGAATCCAATCGCCTCCCAGAGGCCATTCGCTTGCTTCGATCTGGTAACGCCGGCCCGCAATGGTAGAACCGATAAAGAATCGAAGCTGCGTGCGCGTAAACTCGTAGCTCACCGACTGCAATTCATCGCTCGAAACCGCCGGTCGCGGCTCTTCGTCGGAGAGTGCCAGCACTCCCTCCGCACCGAAGGCATTCGAATAGATGCGAAGATCGCTCACCTTTCCATCCAGGTAGGGATCAGGCCACTGCGACTTGCCAATATAGTTTTGAGTGGTCGCGCCCATATCCTGCGGGCTGATCGACATCTCATCGTTCCGGCCGACCTCCTCGCCATTTACGTAAAGAACCCCTTGAGCACCCTGCAACGTAACCGCCACATGCACCCACTCGCCCAAGGGCAAGGGTTCCGTACCATTGATCAACTGCTCTCCGGAACCTGCCGTGATCGCGAAACGCACCGTGCCGCCAGCGCCGTTCGGAGAGAGAAACATGTAAGTCCCGGTGCCCGACCCAAAATCGATAATACGAGACCAAGTCGGCCGGGCGTCCAAGTAAGTCCAGACCGAGAGCGTGAAGTCGGTCAAATCGCTCACCACCCCCTGCGACAGGAGAATGTGGTCGTTAACGCCATCAAGCTCGACTACCGCGCCGCCTCGGCCTTCCGCCCAGGTCGCCCCGTCCAAAAGTTGCCCTTCCCAGCCCGAACCGGATATATCAAACACCGCCGCGCCACCGCCTTCATCAAGAGGGAAGCTGGCAAACAATCGCGGCGGATTGGCAACCGCCTCCGCGCTGATCAAGCTCTCTTCCGACCCTTCCTTCGAGCTGACCACATAATACCAGAGCTCTCCGATTGCGACGGTCTCGTCCTTGAATTGGGTTTCGGTCAATCCTGTCGCAATGCTGACGTACGGGCCGCCCGGAGTCGCTGAACGCTTCACCGTGTATCCATCCGCTCCCGACACCTCATGCCAGCTTAGCTCGTACCCATCCGAAGCGACATCCACCGCCAAGCCGGTTGGGAAGGAAGAGTCCGCCTCCGTCTGCACTGCCCAATACTGATGCGACTTGCCATCGAATACATACTGCACCACCGCGGAACCCGATTCCACGGACGCGCCCAGCGGCACTACCGTCATACCGCTCACCGCGCTCCTGAGTCGATAGTAGCCATTGCTCGAAGGAACGATCAAAATACGTCGATTGCGCAGGAGATCGTTCCAAGGCACTACCTCTACCGGGTCATCGTTGTTATGATCCAAGCCTACGCTCCAATTCAAACTCTGGTCCACCCACCTTACCCGATAGTTTCCAGCACCGAGATGAGTCACTTCCCACTGCTGAGCCGATCCTTCATAATCCTCCTGCACCAGTTCGCTGGAGCCGAGGTCAACACCAATAGCCAAGCCACTCGTACGGTTCACAAACCGATAAGTCCCATCCGCAATCGGACCATTCGCGACAGGCGTCAGTTCAAACCAATTCACCATCATTCCACCCGACTCTACCGTCAGCCTTACCTTTTGCTGGCCGTAGTCCAAGAAAACCTCCCGCTCGACCGTACCCCATACGCTAGCACCGCCGGTACTCGGCAGGGTTATACTCCCAGTAGAATCAACCCCATTAAAATTTGCCTGTATAGCCCCACTGGATACAGCTGAGGCATAATGTAATCTAAAGGTATAGAGCCCGGGCTCCTTGACGAAGATCGTGTACTCCAGCCATTCATCCAACTCCATGGAGTTTACCGCAAAGCCATCGCTTCCGTCACTAACGCTCAGAATATCGACTCCTTCCTCGGGACGGTACTGCCCTCCTTTGTTGACGGAATCTCGGTCGCTGTACGCTACGCCGTGCCGCCCCACATCAAAGTCCTCCGCCTCTACTCGAAGCGTCCCGCTCAGCTTGTTGTTCACCCAATTGCTGGTAGTTTCGCGTGGCAGTCCTTCGTTTCCGAATACACCTCGCTGCACCGGCCAGTCTCCAAAGTCAGGTACCCAACCGAGCCCAGAACGGTTGACGATGTCCGAGTAAGCGGTCGGATCGGTAATGGCCTCGTTGATGAAATTAGGCGGTACATGAAGGAAGTTGACCCAAGAAATCCCGAGCCGCTCCAAAGTTGCCGTCATCTCCAGATCGATATGATCCAAGCTATAGCCCCATTCCGAGGTCGTAAACTCGGTCATAAACATCGGATAACCCGCTTCCAATATCGCTTCCACTGCCGGAGGCGTCTCTTCGTGCCCCGCGTATCCATGAAACCCTACCGCCGCATTGTTCCAATCGATATCGTCATGTATTTTCGACAAGTCGCTCAACGCAGCGCTCCAATTGGACAAAACCGCATAGGTCATGAGCAATACTGGTGTATCCGGAGCATGACTACGAATAGTATCGTAGGCAGCAACCTCCATATCCAGCACTGCCTGAGAGTACGGTGGCGTCCAAGCTACCGGCTCGTTCTGAATCTCGAAAACCACATGGCTTTCGTCCGCGTAACGCTCCGCGTACAAGTCCCAGAAATCCACAATATAGTCACGATTGTAGTCCCCGTTGTTCGCTCCGTTTCCAATCGTCATGACGAGATAGAGACCGAGCTCCCGCGTCATCTCCACCATGTCATCAATGCGAGAAGCGGAGTAGCCCGGACCTTGGCTACCCTCGGCCGGATAGTCAGGATCGAAAACTTCGGCATAGAGATGCACCGCGTTCAAACCAAGCTCCTTTAGCTTCGCCAAATTCTCCCGCGGCGGAGGATCTCCCCACTCCGTACTGGCAAAAGGGCCGCGCAAAAGCTGGCCGTTGTCTGCTACGAAAGTCGTGCCCGCTTCATTCAATACCGCCCATCCACGCTGCGTTACCACCTGCTCCGCAGTATCGCCAAATGTGAACGAATCAACGTCCACATAACCGGAGCTACTTTCAAAACCCGTATTGTAGCAAAAAAGCGCGAACTTCTGCCCCTGAAAAGTGGCAAGCGTAATGTCGAAACCAAGCGTGAAGATCCCACCGAAACGCGTCCAAAACGCGCCATCGTAACTGTACGAACACATGCCCAACTCCCGCTCAAAATCCAAGTCGACCCGCAAATAGATTTCATCACCTTCCACGACTATCGGTACAGCTCCTTCGTGAGTACCAACTCCACGATGATCCATGCTGGAGCGGAGTAGCTTGTTTCCCTCGCTATCCACCGTCACGAAAATGTTGCCGTTGACCTTGCCGAGCGTTCCGATCCCCGCCCGGTCACCTACCGCAAGACCACTCAAGTCTAGCTTTACGATACCATGGCTCTGCGGTCCCTGCCCCTTCTGGGTCAGCGTGTTCTTAGCCGTCCAAAATCCATCCGCCTGCAGCGGTCTCAGACGCAAGAACCCGGAACGCTCCGTCAAAGACCACTTACTATCGTCTGGATTGTGGTTCCATTGCCACTGCAGACCTAGCGTCGAAGAGGAAAAGTCGTCCGATGTCGCCGGTTGCTTAATCGCCTTTCCGATTATTGGCTTCACTACCGTATCCGCAATCTGGTCACGATTCTCCGGTGTGCCAAAAACAGGCCAGTCGTTCTCCCAAAAAACCGGTCCAATCTTAGGCATTCGTCCCACTGCTCCGTTGTCCTGGTGCACAAAGCCCATCCAGCTCCCGTCCTCAAGTTGTACCACCGAACCTTGATGCCCGCCAGACGTCGCCGTCATCACTACCCTACCCGTTTCCCAAGGTCCCGCCAAATCCTTCGCCCGCGAACAACGTAGTTGAAACGGCCATACACCCGGATTAGCATTAAAAACATAATAGTACCCTCCTCGCTTTATCATGTGAGCGCCCTCTCCACCTGCATCGAACAGATCATTCACCTGAGAAACCACTGCCGAATAGTCCGAGCTCAGTGTCATAAGCGTCATCTTCGAGTGCCCGGTAATGATGTATCCAATTCCATCGTCATCGAAAAACAGTCCCGGATCGTAAGCAGTTCGATCTAGCTGATAATAGCTCCAATCCCCTCTCACGTCATCCGTGTAATAAATTCTCGCATTCCCGAAGGTGGGGTCTACCAAAACGTAAAACGTCCCATCGTGATAGCGTAAGCTGCAAGCCCAGTAACCGCCTCGATAAGCCGTCCCTTCTTCTAAGTCATAGTCCGTCCCTCCATCGACTTCCATCGCCACATGTCCTGCGATTTCCCAATTCACAAGATCCTCTGATTGCAAAATCCTAATCCCCGGCGAATCGACAAAAGTCGTCGAAACCATGTAGAACGCCTCATCTACACGAATTATATCAGGATCCGGATAATCCGCATAAAGAACCGGATTCGAGAAAGTACCGTCTCCACTATCCGACTGCCAGGCTAGTAGCTTGGGGTTGCAAGCCAGCATTGGAATGAATAGGGAAGCTAAGAGAGCGAAGGTTCTAGAGCTCATAGGATTGGGAATAAAAAGAGTAGCCCCCTCAACCGAAGCCCTCGATTCGAGCGGAAATAGGCTGGGAAGAAAACACAAGGGTAAGACTGTAGATCGTCTCCTCAACAGGAGTGCTGACTCAAGTCGTAAAAGGTCAATTCGCAGTTCTAACCTAGGCTATAGAAAGGCGTTTTCCGTAGCCCGTTGATGCTTCAAATAGGTGAAGGGCTCACCCTCAATTTAGCGCGGAGAAGAAAACGCATGGAAAAACCTGGGCTGCGCATGCGAGGGGGGAAACCCGGGGCCTTGCTCCATGGAAGGACGACTTTCACGTCTTCCTCCTCTCAAGGATCAATTCGGATTCGTCCCCGAACTTTCGCTAGCCTATCCCACTACTTATACAAAGGCCCCTTAGAACCTCGCCTTAGGAGTTTAGCCGTTTCAACAAGTTAGCCCGGAGACCCTTCGGTTGCTCGTTTTTACCCAGTCCATCTAAAGCACGCTGCCAAGTTGAGCGCGCTTCGTCAGGGCGGCCATTTTTATAAAGCAAGTCTCCGTAAATGAGAAGGATGGTAGGATTCACCACCCCATTTAGGATCAATTGCCGCATGGTACGCTCCGCATCTTGGAAGCGATTCATGCTGATGAGAAGCTGAGATTTTTTCATCAGGGTTTCAATCGAAATTGGCATTACCTCTAGAGATCTATCAAAAGACGCCAGAGCTGCTTCACGATCTCCGGCGGCAAGTAACTTACCCCCGATCTGCAGATGCGCATCCACTAAAAGTTCAACCCCATCCTTGTATCCAGGTTTCACCTTCACAGCCCTTTCTAGCAGCGGCAAGGCGTCAACAAACGATCCCGCTTCCATATGCACGAGCGCCGCTCGCACCAGCTTTTCCGGATCGCTTGGAGCAAGCTGACGTACCATAGCGAGGCTTCGCTTAGCCTCTTCACGAGAGTCCAACCACATACTGACTCTGGCTCGCAGCAAAAGGACTTCGACGTCGTAGGGCTGAATCTCATGGGCCTCCGACAAAGTCTCCCTCGCATCGGCATACGCCTTGCGATCCACCAGTAATCGAGCGAGCTCGAGCAGCAATACTGCAGAGGGTTCGCTATCTTGCAGCCCCTTCCGCGCTACGGCCTCCGCTTCGTCCGGCGCTCCGCCTCGACTCAAGGACTGAACTAGCAAAGGATAAGATTCGGCATTGTCACCACCCAGTTCAATGCCTTTGCGAAAGTGAATACTCGCCTGATCAAACTGTCCCTCCTCCATAAAAACCGTACCCCGATACCGATAGAAGCGAGCATTTTCCGGATCTATCTCCTGCATCCGATCGAGGTAAGACAAAGCACGCTTGTAGTCGCCTACTGTGAAGTAATCGAGAAAGATAAAATCTAGCCGCTGCGGATCGAACATATAGTCTCGGAGTACCTCGAGCCACGGGTCTTCCACTGGAGGCATCCTCGAGCGTGAAAAAGCGCTACCCAGATCAAAAACCTGATCGTCTTCCTTCAACTGGGCTAGTACACGCATCATCAAGGCCTGGGCATTGTAGTTGTCAGGTTCATACGAGAGCAACGTTTCCAGTTCCCACATGGCAGCAGCCAATTCGCCCCTTGTCTCATGAATTCGAGAAATGCCAAGGCGAGCCATGGAAACCTTCTCGTCCTGAGAAATCGCGGCACGGAAATGCGCTTCCGCCTCTTCAAGGTCTCCCGACTTCATCTCAGCTTCACCCAAGCGAGCGAGAGCTAGCGGGTACTGACGAAAATCGCTGGTCGACATTTCCAAATACTGCTCGACCGCTACCAATTCGCCTTTCTCCTTCACAGCGTCTGCCGCGAGGTAGGAGAGTCTCGCTCTCTTCTCCCCCGTCTCGCTTCGCTCGATGAGCCAGTCGTAGAAAGCAGACGCTCTATCCACGAAGCCATTGGCGTGATAAAGATATGTAAGTTCACGGACAGCGTTCTCGTCCAAAGGATTCTCTCCTAGCAAATCGAGCCGCCGTTCGACTTGCGATCGCAACGCCGGAAGCCCATCGACCCGCTCCGGTAACGACAGCGCAACTTTGAACGAAATCTCACTCGCTTGTAGTCCCGTCGACGCGACAGACGCACCCCAAAGCGCGACGGCCACGAAAGAGAAACCACTTAGCTTGGTATTCATTAAATCTCTCCTATCTTTAGAGGTTCGTTTTCCCAAAGTGTAACACGGCTCTTATGGTCAAACGGCGGGTAATACATGAAGGCGCCAGTGACTAACTCGACTTCGCCATCCCGGTCGAAATCAGCGCCGTCCACCGAAATAAGGTGGGTTGGCTGCCGCCCGAGAATCACTTCTTCGAAGCGCTTTCCTTCAATCTGCCTGAGCAAAATCATCGATACCGCTGTATCCAAAGTCCAATCATTGAAGCCGCTTACGACCACGATATCCTTTGCCCCGTCCCCATCGAGATCGACCACAAGAGGACTGTGGGCCCCGGGCACATCGGCGATACGGTGGTATTCAAAAACTCCCCCTTCCCTATTTTCAAGCCATTGGACCCCGTGCCACGACCGCGGACCCGGAGTGGCGTAATCGAGCCCGTCTCCGTTGGTGAATACGATATCGACATCACCATCCTGATCCATATCGGCAACGGTCAGTCCACTACTCCCGAAATTCTGGTTCAGGGCGCCATAAACGACCTCGCCCGAAAAGTTACCTTTACCGTCATTCTCAAAAACATGAACCTCTTCCCAGTCTTGCGAAACCAGGGCCACTACATCCAAATCCCCGTCATTATCTATGTCGCAAAGCGGTGAGTGGATTGTTCCCGATAGCTCCAGCATAGAGTGCCCCTCGAATTTCCAATCGCCGCGGTTTTCATACCAACTAATCTCCCCATCTACGAAACCGAACATGCCCACAATCAGATCTAACCTACCATCGCCATTCAAATCGCCCGCGCTGACATAGGTAACGCGGGGCAGGAGCTCGATCAAGGTACGTTGAGCAAAACCCTTTTCTCCTCGATTCTCTAGGTAGACCACCGATCCGATCCGTTCGTTGGTTGGTATCACGATACCCATACATGCAACGAGGATGTCTAGATCGCCATCTCCATCGAAATCGACCGCCTCCGTTTGCACCGGCCCCGCAATCGTATCGCCCAATGCACTCTCCTCAAAATCGCCGTTGTGCAGTTGGCGAATCCAAGTGACCCGGTTTAACCTGCCATCACAAACGAGAATGTCCTGCAAACCGTCCTGATCCAAGTCGGCGACCTTCACGTTAGTGATCCAAGGCTCGCCGTGAACCGCTTCTCCTATCGCTCTCGAGCTGTAGAGGCGTTCGCCGCCAGGTGCAAACGCATCGTTCGCTTGTAGACTTATCCAAATTCCGAATACAACTGCCAGAGTAAGGATTTTCCGAAAAAGCGAACCACATAGCCGCGCCTTCTCGAAGCCTCTCATTCCAGCCACCATCGAGCGAGCGGTTCGCAAGCTATGTAAGAAAAGCGAATGATCAGGGAGTGCATGTCCATTTGGCATAACGTGTAGGGGCGAAAACATAAAAATAAGCTAGTCCGAGGCGACGAAGATCCGCAGGGCGACGATCAAGGTGGAGCGACAGTCCCACAACAACAACAACATTGCTCTAGTAGATATGCAGCGACACACGTCCTAAAAGCCAAGCCAGAACTCCTCGGATTCCTCAGTTCAAACATTGAAAAGCGACCCAAACGCTTAACATCCTCTGTATACTATATCTCAAGTTATAGAGTATTCCTTGCCAACAGCAGCTTGACCTAAGTGAGTTCCAAACGGTCTTATAACCGCGGTCGTTCAATTGCGAACGTCCCGACTCGCAAGCTACCCCTGCCCCCCCCACCCATGAACGCAAACAGTGCCTCCCCGACTCTTTCCGCTCATCCATCAAGCCCGCTGCCCCACATCGCGGTCAATCCGAGACCTCCGATGGAACCGACTTCCGCCGCCCTGGGGACAATTCCGTTCAAAATTCCGAGCGGCCATCGGAGTGCAAGTCGTCAAACGAAAATCTGGGTCTCCTCCCAAACAGCTCAACCTAGCTTCCTTCAAGGCATCATTCGCTACGCCAAAAAACAAAGCTGGCAGCTAACAACCGATTTATTACAAAGCGGAAACGTGTCCGGATCATGGCTTGGCCATGGCGTCATAAAATACCTTCCAGTGCCCACCTTCGACTCGCAAACGCCGAGTTCGACGGATCTTCCATGCGTTACCGCCAGCCTTAGCGACCAGCCAACCACTGGCCTGAGAGTCCAGGCCGACAATTTCGCGATCGGCCGGCAGGCGGCCGAACACCTGATAAACAGAAATTGCCGCAACTTTGCGTGGCTCCCCTACGCCCACGACAAAACCAACCAGATTCGGTACATGGGATTCCTTTCGCACTTGCGAGATCGTGGCTTTTCATGCCGACAGCTTGCCCCACCGCTTTTAGATACCAGCGTGGATCCCTGCCGCGAACGGATCCTCTGGAGGCAAGCCATGATTCAGCCCCTGGAGGGACGCACCGGGCTCTTCGCTTCCAGCGATAGCCTGGCTATCGAAGTTGCCGAGCTCGTTGGCGAGACAGGAACGCGTGTGCCCGAAGATCTCGCTATCCTCGGAATCGGCAATCAAACCGCAGAGTGCGAGTCCGCGCCGATCTCGCTTTCAAGCATCGACCCTAACCTTGAAGAGCTAGGGTTTCAAGCGGCCAAGCTGCTCGATGCAGCATTGAAGAGTGAGACGAATGCCAACAGTTGTATTCACGTTTCTCCGACCGGAGTAGAAGCCCGGGACAGCACCGCGATTTCGAACCTCGAAAACCAACGAGTAGCCCAAGCACTCGTCTTCATTTCAAACCACTATCCAGACCCTAGGCTCGGCGTCTGCTCGGTGGCTGAGTCATTAAATATCTCCCGCCGACAGCTCGAGCGCGACTTCCGCAACGAAAAAGGCTGCACCATTCGAGAGTTCATCGAGCACACGCGCATGAACGAAGCCTCCCGCTTGCTCTCAGAAAGACCTGCCCTGACCGTATCCGCGATCGCGGACCAAGTCGGCATATCGGCACAAGGCAATTTCTTCCGCATTTTTCGCAAACATTTCGGACTAACGCCAAGCGCCTACCGCGAACAGCAAACATCCTAACCGTAAGCATCAAATGATCTTTCAGAGATGCCAAAACAATATAAGTTGATGCGAATACGGTTAATACTGACAACAGGCATTGTCGCTATTATTTTCGCTTCATTAGTTTTTCGCGGAACAAAGACAGACGATCAACCTAAGATACTCCAAAACACAAACGTCTCAGACCCCACACCTAGAGCCATCCCCAAACTTCACGCGCACGCGCACCCACTGGATCAAGAGACTCAAACCTCCAAGCCTCACAATGATTCTCGTTTTCCGACCGAAACTATAAAGTTAATTACGGAACAGGCTATGATAGAAAGCGATGTCCGATTCGCTAGCTTTTTGTATTCATTGAATGGATATAGCGACGAGCAGGTCGCCTTAGTTCGATCAACGCTTTCAGAGACCGAAATAGAAAGACAGCTCCTGCCTTATACCTTAGACTTCGCATCGCCCACAATCGGGCAGGAAATTTCAGAAAGTCTCCTTCGAATTGAAGAGACGAACAGAGAACGGCTTTCTACAATTCTCTCGAAAGACAATATGGAAAACTACAATTCCTATCTCGCCTCGATCCATTTCCGAGAAATGTTGCCTAATGTCAGAAGCCAACTCAAAGCCCGAAGAATCCCCATCAGCGAAAACACCACGGAAGATATCGCCAAAGCCTACCAAAAAGCGGTTACAGACCAACGCGAACAGGCCTCGCAAAAGTCAGATCCACAAGCTTCCTCAACCTCAGAACCTGTCACTTTCGATGAACGCTTTCTCAAAGAAGCTGCTGCAATACTAGATGATAAATCATTCGACGCCTTTGCTTCCATCTACCTAGACCGACAATTTCGCTAGTCGCCTACTATCCAACCCCAACCAACTCTTCACATGATTCCTGCATGGCCTATGGGGGCTCTATGCGTCTGCATAGTCTACTTCTTCGCTATTACGCCTCAATCGAGAGCGTTCACAACCGACCCAAGTTCAGTCGATCTCTCTATCGCGATCAAATTCTCCGAATACGAAGTATCCCAATACATCGTCGACAAAAACTTCAACTTCGAGTTCGGGAAACACCCGACAAGCGAAGATCAGGAATCAGTATCCAATTGGTTTATACAGTTCATATCCCACCAAGCCCTCATTGCTGAGCTCAGATCAGAAGGCTGGGATAGGAAACCAGAGGTAGCCCGTGATGTTGTCGCCATGGAGAAGTATATGCTTCTCCAAGATGATAGTCCGGTTTTCCAGAAACTCGCTTCGCCGAGCCAAATCACTCCTCAAAAACTCCTCGCACTCAGAAAAGCCACCTCGACTCGCGCAACAGGCAGCTTCCTTAAACTTCCTTCAATAAAAGCCGCCGCGCACGACCCCAACCACCTGAAAAACCTACTAAGCTCGGCGGAAATTGATCCCAGCGTGTTGGGAACCACGGGTATCCACACCGCAAACACTGTTCTGAGCTGGCCATTTGATCCATTTATGGATTTCAGAGACGAGATCTCAGCCGCCGATATAGGCGGTCCCTATGGACCGTTCAAGAGTCGGGATTCCGTGCTCTATTTTGTAGTCTTTGATAAAGACACCAACTCACAACTCTTTACCAATCAGAGCGTCGACGAACTCGCTGAATACGCCCATATCATCGAGAGCGCCCTAGAAGTACAAGCTCTCACACGGAAAATGCTGCACGAGTCAGAATTAGAGATCTATCCCGATTCCAAAAAGCGCTTTCTCGATTCAATTACCCATCTTGGAAACGGAATTAGCCAGGTAACGGACTCCTCCATCCTTTCCTATCCGCTCTTCTCATACACATCGAACAAGTCGTCGAATACGATCACGATCGGACAATTCCTTGATTCGCTAAACAGCGCCATCCAACGCGCTCCCATCACGGCAGAATCAGACATGCATCACCAGATTGAACAACATACTCTGTCGAGCCTTCTGTATGAACTCACTCAGTCTCCAGAATTCTCGTACGATCCTAAATTCGAACAAGACAAACTAAACTTTGAGAACAATTGCATTCTGGAGCACTATAAAGCTCTCCGATTAAAGACGAATCGACCCTTTTCAGAAGAAGATCTAAAAAAGGCTTTCACAAAACAATACGGAGGAAAAGCGAAGGTCCTAGAAATAGTAGGCGACATTGAAATATACGCATCGCCAGATTCGTTCCTCCAAAACGATCCACCGAATCGTATCAAGAGGAGCATATATATAAACCTTGAAGACGAATCTCACTTCCATGGCATGCCAACGCAGCTACTTGCATCACTAGGAGAAGGAGAACATTCGATGCCAATCGCATTGAAATCTGAATACGCCGTTTTCAAAAAGAAAGGTGTTAGCAAATCGCGACCTTTCACCTTGAGCGAAACAAGAAGCCAGCTTGAGCAAACACTTTTCGATAGTAATTTCAGAAGCCAAGTCATTGAAGACCTACCCGGCCGAATCTCTCGATTGAAAGTAGAGTGCAGGATAGATTTTTCAAAATACGGAATATCGCCACCTCTTCAGATCGAGCCTTAGAACTCCCAATTAATCTCTTCCATGACAAGTCACGGAAAAAAACAAAAAACACATCCAACCAAAATATATGAAACTCAAAACATTAGTACCTATACTTGCGGTAATCCTAACCTCCTCACTATTCGCAGGATCAGTATCATGGTCCAGTTTAGCGAATTACACTCATACCACGGCAGGTGGAACGGACTATTTCTACACAACTGCTAGTACGCAATTTGTAGCTGAGATTAATGGATACGGACACATCGGAGGCACCGCTCGTGCCTTTGAAGGTAGCGGTCAAGTATACGCTTGGGTAGAGGGAATATGGGATGCCCCCTCTGTTGCCCAAAGCAACTCAGGATCACTCGCTCCTGCCGGACGAACAGTAATCATCTATCGCACAATCGGAGTATACGACTATCCTAGCGTTGGTGTTTCAAAAGTAACTGCGACTTGGTAATACTGCAATATATAATTAGGCCCTGCATTCGCAGGGCCTTTTTTTGGTTCATCACATTTTTTCGCTCACAACCTTCCAGTGGAAAGTAGCATAATTCCACTATCCTTACGTTCAATAGTATAACTATCATTTTCAATACTTGCTCCTATAGCTTAGAGACTGTTCAATAAATCCGCTTTAGGACAGCCTTGCAGTCATTAGTCGAGCCCTTGCGATGGTGTATCATCGCTTGCGAAGAGCTCGTGGTACGCTCGTAGTCCTTCGACAGGCGACGACTTTTGCGAAGGTTCGTTCGACCAGCTTTCCCTGCAAGGAAGATTGGTAGTGAATCGGGTAGACCAAAATCTGTTCGCAGGAAGCTATGATAGACTTGGCGATGATCAGACTCATGCCTAGAAGACTTGTATATTAGGACTTATTCGACGCCCTTTAAACTCCTCAAGGCAGCAAAATCTAATATTAAAAGAGACTGATTTAAAACGCATCCCAAAGTGTTCATATGCACCAAAAAAAACGCCTCCGGATACTTCCGGAGGCGATGCTATTACAAATAAATGAGTCGTCCTTAGAACTCAAAGGTATTGGACAAGAATATCTGTTGCGGGGGTCGTATGCGGTATGCAGCCGGAGTACCGTCCGGTTGAACCGTAACCGGAATCAACTCTTCGCCCACCCCTACATTGGAGATGTTGACCTGCATACGCCAATCAACCTTGTCATTGAAGATTTGACGTCCGTAGCCAAACCAGAGGTCGATATTTGCTTCGGAACTGTCCTTGAAGGGCGCGTCGAGATCGTAGCCAATGTAGTTAGCTCCTTGGATCGGCTGATACGCTAGCGTGGCAGCCGACTGATAACGCATCGAACCACCAACGCTCCATCCACTGAACTTGCCGTCAGAGAAGTCGTAGTTGGTTACGAAGTTTGCGTGCCAGAGACGACCCTCAGGAACAACTGTCCCCTCTTCCGCGAGACGAGCCTTCAAGTCACCATCGGCGTGACCTTGCCAGTTTTCACGGGCAGTGGCGGTACCACCAAACCCCCAAATACGGAGATCACCCATAGCAGTTTCGGCCATTCTACGGTCGAAATCCAACAGATAATCAATCAAGGTCATATCCGTTCCTGGAATTGCGGAACCGCCGATATTGTCGCGAAAGGACTTAATGCGAGATGCATTCATCGTCATACGCCAGTTGTCCGTGACTTGGGCATGTACTTCGAACTCGTAACCTTCCGCCTTAACATCACTAGTCATACGGAAGTTCTCGATCGCGGTTTCAGTGAAATCCGTGCCGTCCCAAGCGAAGCTCCAAGCCTCGGCCATGATTTGCGGTAGAGGATACATTTCCTCGAGCCAATCGTCATAGGCAGCGACTACCTCCCTTTCCAAAGCTTCCGCTTCTTCCCAAGTTTGGCCAGTCCATGGAGCGTAGTCGAACTCCCGCCTGTAGTTGTCAGGATCGTTGTCTCCTGGTACTGGGAGACCGCTGACGGGATCGACACCATCGCCATACTGAGGTCCATTGTTTGGCTGACCACCATAACGGTAGTTGTATTTCAATTGGTGATACCTGTTTGCGTAGATACCAACGTTGTTACCGTAGTTCCAGTACTGGATGAATGAACCTGCTTGGTTCGCTACTCGAGACTCGAACTTGTTGAGCTTGAGGGAGAACTTACCGTCCTTAGTGCCGATGAGCACGCCCATATCCTCCGTCTCGCCCTCAGGCAAGCTGTGCTGATTGCCGAAATAGTCGGCGTAGATCTGCCCAGTCTGGAAGTTGTTCGACTCGTTGTAGCTAGCGCTGATATTGACAGGAAGTCTGTCAACTATATCGCCAACAAATGGCAAGCGATTGAGATGAACTACAGCACCGTAGCTAGTCGATTCCTCTTCCACAGGGCCAAACGACTCGGAAGTCGGCACTACGCTCGCTGGATCGTCACCAGCTTCCTGACGGTCCCACTTCGTAGTCATCTGGGAAACCTTGTCATGACGCCATCCAGCAGTCGCGACGATAGAATCGTTCCAGAACTTGCCCTGCCAAACACCGCCATAGGCTTCGTTGTCACGGTCATCCCAATTACGGTTAGTGGTGAGAGCCGAGATGTTCGCGGGATTTGCATCTGTAAGGAGACGCACCTCTTCTGTCACCCATCCAACATAGTTGGCTGGGTTGTCAGCTTCGCGCTGTTCCCAAGCGCCATCGCCTGAACCTACACCAACTTGATTGTACCAAATCGCTTCAGGATCCACATACCCAGCGACCGTCGGATCGGTTGGACGATTCCATGTGGAGTCAAAATAGCGCAGATTAACGGTCTCCCCAAGAACAGGGTCCTCAGTTGGGTAGCGAAGACCTAGGTTCTGGCCAAGAGACGCGCTTTGCAGATTATCGGAAAGATAGACAACTCGAGACGGGACAAAGTCCGCCCAAAAACGTCCATTGTCTTCCTTGATACCTTGGAACTGTGGATGGTTGTAGTAATCACCAACAAAGGTACTCTTCGCCCAGCTACGTGACTCACGGGCATACACATCCTGCGATCCCATTCCGGTGATAGTATGCTTGCCAAGAAGGCGAGTCAGCCAGTTACCGTCACCGTTCTTCGCGAAGTCATGCGAGAAGAAGGCAGTGGCACGCCAGCTTTCGCGGTCAGCTGTCGATTCACCTGTACCGTTTCCAAGGCGAGTGAACGCTCGGCCCGAACCTTGATTCAGAGTACCGTCTGTATACCAGCCAGTCTCGGGAGTGTTTGTCCCGTCAACCCAGCGCTCATTCATGTCCACGTTGATTTGGTAACCAACAGGGTTGTATCCTCCACTCGTATACGACTCGGTGTGATAGCCGATATCGATGCCCATAGTGTCCCCGAAGAACGTCTGACTAACCGAGGCATCGAAGGAATCGAAATTCATCCACTCACGCTTGATTTCACCATCGAGAAGATTGTTGTAAAAATCAAAGATGTTCGTATCGGTGATGAACTTATCCTTCGCTAGCGTCGAGAAAGGAACACCCGTTGTGGAAGCGAATCCACGATAGCCAGCAACACCAATTGGTCCAGTAGAAGGTAGCCCTCCAATGCCGCCATCACGATTACCGTTTATATCAACACCCAAATAAGAAATAGGGTTAAGCGCCATACCGTAGAATGGATCGCTCGAGTCCCCATCGAAGAAGAATATCGAACCACCAAAGTAGCCGGCATATCCGTTTGACTGAGTGCTGGAACCAAAAGGAACCTTGTAGTTCGGATTTTCTACCGTAGCGCCATCGACACTCCGATTCGGCACGGCGTCGCCACGGCCCGGAATATTGAAGAGATCGTTACGCACCCAAGCTACGTTGTAAGTTTCTTGGCCTACTTCGTCGCTGAACCAGGGAGTTATGTAATCCACTGGAGGCATATTGCGCGGGCGGTTGCTCTCGCCATCTCCAAGCTCAACACTCGCTTTGAAGATCGTGCGAGAATCACCGGAGTTCAAGAACTCAGGCTCGTAACGAGCAGTGAAATACTGTCGCTGAAAGTCGTCGAACGCTGGCTCTTGCTTGAACTTAGTTCTGTTGTCGACCGCCGCAAAGCGGACCGACAGCTGGTCCTCGATCAAAACCTTGTTCATGTCCACGGTAAAACGCATGCTACCGTATTCATCGAGACGAATGCCAATTTCATTACTGTCTTCCCAAGTAGCCTGCTTCGAACGAGTGTTGATCACTCCGCCCGGGCTACCTTGACCGAAGAGGATCGCGTTAGGGCCGCGCTGAATATCCACACCACCCACGTTATAGCCGTCCCAAGGTACACTCGTTAGATAGAGGTCACGGGTATTGTCAGCACTGATTAAACCGCGAACGCGGTTATTCGAGTTAGGATTTCCCAAACCCGCGCCCGTGTCAGGCGAAACGCCCCCACCGGAACCCGAGAAGTTACCGTTAACACCGCCGATTTCCGTACCGAGCGTATACTTTAGGAGCGACTGGTTGTCTGTAGCTCCAATGTCGTCAAGAAATTGCTCCGTATAAACCGATAGCGAAGTTCCCAAATCCCTGATTTCCGTATTCAAACGGTTACCAGCAAGAGTGGAACTCGTTGTATATCCACTATCCGAGTCGCCAGTGACTTCAAACGGAGAGAGCGTGAATACTTCCTCCTCTTCGTCGCCAGCGCTGTTTTGAGCCACAAGCATCGCTGGCAAGACTACCGACGCGATCAATACGCCGGTAGATTTTGTAAGCTTTCTAGGAATAGGTTTTATCATTATATTTCTATATTTGGTAGTAGTTTAATAAACATCTAACCCACAACAGAACCAAAGACCCAAGCTTATCAAATGCAGATATTTCAGAATTTGGCAGAGACAAACCAAGAGCAAATCCGCACAAGCAAAGACAGCGGATGCAGTTTTTCCATAGGGGGCTAGGAGTTCTGAAATAATACCAAGACCCAAACCAGCGGTCTACGGGCTTTTTGCGACATTAGCCTATCGCTTTGCGACTAGCACTCAAATTCTATAACCTAGGTTATACTAATCCATATAACTAATGTATCGTTGAATCCCTCAAGCTGGTTTTCAGCATAAACAAGCAATCATCAGATACTAAAAACATCTACACCAAAAGTAATAGCCCCCACCCCACCTCACAGAGCTACCAAATCGATATTTCTACTAGTACAATTTCGAATGAACGTAAATCCTCTTAAATACATTTCCATACTCGCTGCTTTTTCTGCAATAAATATTTTAAGCGCATCTCTACAAATCACTTCTACATTTAACAACCCGCCAAACACCAATCAAGTAAACCACCTATTTACTAATCTAGTCGCTTCCACAACCGGGCTCTTAGTAGAAAACCCATACGACGACAAACAAATGTGGACCAGTCGCTACCGGGAATTCATGGGCGGAGGGATGGGATCAGGAATGGCCGCTGGCGATTTCGACAATGACGGTCTCGTCGACCTCTACGTCAGTACCAAGACGCGGCCGGGAAGACTCTTCCGAAACCTGGGGAACTGGAAGTTCGAAGACGTCACCGAAGAAGCCGGCCTGTCCGAAAAAACCTCCGTGCTAGGCTGGCTCAGCAACGCCATCTCCGAAGACGAGTTCATTTGGCGGCAAGGCGCCGTTTTCGCCGATGTAGACAACGACGGCTGGCTGGACCTCTACATCTGCCGAAACGAAGCCTCGAATCTACTCTATATGAACCAAGGCGACGGAACCTTCAGCGAACAGGCCGAGAAACGAGGGCTCGATCTCGCTGACGGCAGCGTGGTAGGCGCCTTCGCCGATTACGACCGCGACGGCTGGCTCGACGTATTCGTCCTCACCAATCAAGTCGAGGGCAACGAACCCTCCGGCCGCCCCGATCGCCTCTATCGAAACACCGGCAACGGAAACTTCGAAGAAGTCACCCAGATCGCCGGAATCCAAGGCGAAACCTTCGGACACTCCGCCACCTGGATCGACTTCGACCACGACCAATGGCCCGACATCTATATCGCCAACGACTTTTCCGGCGGAGACCACTTCTACCGCAACAACCAAGACGGCACCTTCTCCAACATACTAGACTCAACCGTCCCACACACCCCATACTCGTCCATGGGAGCGGACCTCGGCGATATCAACAACGACGGCCACTTCGATCTCCTCATCGCAGATATGGCCACGACCCATCGCGAGAAGGACCGGCGCGGACTCGCCGCTTCGCGAAACGACGTCTTGACTACCGGCACCACCCAAGGCGTCGCCCCACAATACACCAGAAACTCGCTGCTGCTCAACTCAGGCCTCGGTTTCTTCCAGGAAGTCGCCTGCTGGGCCGGACTCGAAGCCACCGACTGGACCTGGTCCACGCGCTTCGAGGACTTCGACAACGACGGTTGGGAGGACCTGCACGTCACCAACGGCATGGTTCGCGAAGCCAACAACAGCGATCTGCTCAACAACATGATGCGTGCCCTTTCCGACATGCAACGCATCGCTGTCATCAAACGGGCTCCCCCGCTGGAAGAAGCGAACCTCGCCTACCGAAACCTAAGAGGAGAAGGCTTCCAAAACGTATCCAAAAAGTGGGGCCTCGACGAAATCGGCATCACCTTCGGCGCCGCGACCGCAGACTTCGACCGGGACGGCGACCTCGACATCGCCCACCTCAACTACAACGGCGGAGTCAGCCTCTACCGAAACGAAGTATCTCAGCAGCACCGCGCCCAGATACGGCTCCGCGGCACTCGCTCAAACCACTTCGGAGTCGGCGCCGTCATACGCGCCGAAAGCGCGTCCATCGGCCGCCAAACGCGCAGCATGACTGTATCCCGTGGGTACGCGAGCGGTAGCGAACTGGTTGCCCACTTCGGACTCGGACCCGACACGACCATCGACCGACTGATAATCGAATGGCCGTCCGGCATCCGCCAGGAGTTCACGTCCCTCGCCGCAGACCGCGCCTACTTGATAACGGAAGCCCCAAACGCATCGGTCCCAAAGCCAACACAAAAGCCACCCCTATTCGCCAGCCAGTCAGATGAGCTAGGACTCGCAATTGAGGACAAATCAGGCCTCGCGATTCCCGACAAAGAACAGGCCTTCCTTCCCTTTCGCACCGACCGAAGAGGACCCGGAATCGTCGCGGGACATCTCGATTCAAACAAATCACTCGACCTCCTGCTGGGCGCCACAACCGGCTCGCCCGATCAAGCTCTGATCTCAAAAAACCAAAGCTACACCCAAGCAAATCTCAAAGTCCTCCAAAAATCCAGAGAGGTAGAAAGCGGACCCGCTCTACTCTTCGATGCAAATGACGACGGGGCCAAAGACCTTTTGCTCACAAGAGCCAGCGCCAACCACACTGCTTGGCCGGGATCCTTCCAACCCATCCTGTATCTAGGCGATGGAGACGGCGACTTCGCCGAGAGCAGCTGGCTCCCTTCGACTCCGATAAACGCCGGAGCAGCCACCGCCGCAGATATCGACGGCGATGGAGACCTCGACCTCTTCATCGGAGCCCGCTCCATTCCCGGCCGCTACCCGGAAACTCCACAAAGCCTTCTCTTACGCAACGACGGTGACCGCTTCACCCAACTAGGTCCCCTGAACTTCGAACTTGCCGCTGTCGGCCTCGTGAACAGCGCCCTTTTCCGCGACATCGACCGTGACGGCCGACCCGACCTGCTCATCGCCCTGGAGTGGGACTTTGTCCGCTGCTTTCTCAACCAAGGCGACGGACATTTCGTCGACCAAACCGAAGAGCTCGGCTTCGCAAGCGGTGGACGAGGCTGGTGGAATAGCCTCGCCGCCGCCGACTTCAACGGCGATGGCCGACTCGACTTCGCCGCCGGAAACCTCGGACTCAATACCACTTACGAAGCTTCGCAAGATTCCCCCGCCACCCTCTTCTACGGAGACTTCGCCCAAAACGGAACCAAGCTTCTAGCCGAAGCTCTCTACGACGGCGACGAGCTCTACCCGATTCGCTCTCGCGGCGACCTCATCACCCGATTGCCATTCATACTTCGAAAGTATCCAAAAAACAACGACTTCGCCAAAGCCACCATGAGTGAAATCTTCGGCCAAACGATCCTCGATCAAGCCGACCTCTACGAAGCCGACAACTTCAGCTCCGGCTGCTTCCTCAGCCAACCCGACGGCAGCTACCGTTTTTCGCCCTTCCCGCGCGCCAGCCAAATCTCCCCCATCCTCGGCATGGTCGCTCTCGATCTAGACGGCGATTCCCTCGCAGACCTCTGCGCGATGCAAAACACGGACGTCGCCATCCCCCGCTTTCACGGCGGCGTAGGAACCTTCCTCAAAGGACTAGGAGACGGAAGCTTCGAAGCTCTCAAACCTGACGTATCCGGCATTTTAATACCAGGAAACGGTAGGGCTCTAGTCGCCGACGACTTCAATGGCGACAACTCACCCGACCTCTTCCTCACACGCCACAACGGAGCAAGCCAACTACTCGCCAACCACTCCGCGACCAAAGATTGGCTCGTCCTCGAATTGATCGGCCAAAACGGCAATCCCGACGGAATCGGCGCCGGAATCGAACTCCACTTCAGCGATGGCTCACGCAGCTACCACGAAATCGGTCTCGGCGGAGCGTGGCTAAGCCAAAGCGCCCCGCGAATCTACATAGCGCAGTCCGCCAGCAAGCAGCTCGAGACAGCAGCCATCCGTTGGCCGGACGGAAAAAACTCACGTCACTCCTCTCCACCCAACCGAGGAATCTGGACGATCGAAAAGCCCGTCGAACAATAGTCTCCCCCTCCCCCAAACACTATCCCAACAACCGAAGTCAATGATCCGCAAATCCGATTGGACCAAATGGGCCTCCGCCTCGCTCCTCGTCCTAACCCTCGCCCTACTCGTCAAGACCGACATTTCACACCTAGACTGGGTAGCGAAACTCAATCAACAAGGCAGCCCTACCCCGCAACTAGATTCAAACTCGCCCACCGGCTACGAATTCGGGCAAAGGCATTTCCTCGGCTCCCACAATCGCGGCGAAACCTACCGCTGGATCGCCTATACGCAGGAACTGATGACAAACGGATTCTTCGGCTCGAAGCACTATTCCCAGGACACCGCCCCAACCGGCCGTCCGCAACTCCTGCCCAAACTCTTCGCCGCTTGGCTAGCCTTTATCTCGTGGATCATCCACCTGCTTAGCGGAGCTCCACTCGGCCTATGCGTAGAAAAAGCCGCCCTCTGGGAACCGGTCATTTCTCACGCCATAGCGTTCACCTTTATTTGCCTCTTCACATTGCGACGCTTCGGGATTGCCCACGCAGCCCTCGCTGGTCTTTTCCTCGCGCTATTTCCCCCGTTCTCCGCGCAATTCATTCCAGGTGCCCTGACCCCGCTACCATGGGCCCTTCTCTTCTCCGCCTACGCCCTCGCCCTCCACTTGCCGACCCGTCAAACGGACACTCCGGCCTTCCCCGCGATCCGCTCCGCTGCGGTGCTCAGTATAGCTATCTGGCTCGATGTCTCAATCGGCTTCCCCGCATTGCTCATATCCACCGCGTGCGGAGTCGCTAGCGTATTTCTCAAGCCCTCTAATCGCCCCTTCCTCGCGTGGGCGTCTGTAGGATCAGCCCTTTGCCTAGCAGCCTGGGCGCTAGATCAAACTCCACTCAGCCCCGAACCATCCGAGCTGCGCTACCTCCATCCACTCTACCCGCTCTGCTGGCTAGGGATTGGGCTCCTTCTCGATTCCCTCCAAGGTCACCGAACAGGGACACGCCCCAAACGGACCAAGCTCGAGGGCATCGTTGGCTTGGCTTGCATCGCCACCTTCGCCTACCTCCAAATAAGCCGCGGCTATCCCGGCTGGCTTTTCTCCAGCGCCGCGGAACTACGCATCTCCTCCCTAGACGAAACCATAATCTTTCAGAACGCATTTTTATGGGTCGCGAGAGCGAGCGCGGCGGAACGCGTCCTTTTGCTAGCTCCAGTCATCGTCGGACTGCTTGCGCTCGTTCTTCGTATCAAAAAACGGGATACATCATCGATAAACTCTCTCATTCTCACTGCGGTTCCTTTTATCGCCGCGCTCACTCTCTCCTACTTCAAAATCCGCTGGGGAATAGTCGTTTCCCTGCTGGCAATTCCACTAGTTTGCTGGTTCGCGAGCCAATTGCCGAAACAACCCCTACGGCAAATCCTCATTCCAGCGCTAGGAGTCGTTTTCTTTACATTCTTCGCTCTGGGCAAGTCCTTGCCGAATACGCTTAAACGTCCCAACGAAACCAGCAACCCGAGCTCGGCCGATCTGGGCGCTCTCATGTATCGCCACTTTTCCCACTGGCTCGCAATACACAACCCCAACCGCGACCTCGTCGCGTTAGCCCCTCCAGAGCTATCCGACTCGATAATATTCCACGGGGCAAAACAATCCTTACTATCCACAGCGTGGGAATCCCATCCCGGGCAAGTCGCAGCCTCCCGCGTACTCAGTTCACCAGAAAACACCGAAGCTGAAGCTATTATACAAAGCCGAGGGATCACTACAATCGTCCTACCCTCATGGGATCCCGTTCTGCCTATGCTTGTGCAACAACCCGACAAAGAGGGAGAGGATACCCTGTTTGATCGCATGGATAAGTGGCTGCTGCCTCTATATATCGAACCCCTCGCCTATCAAACGCCCGCGGCCACCGCATTTTCAGAACAGAAATTCGCCGCGTTCGAAGTGACCCCGCTCCAGGACGAAGCACTCGCTCTTAGCCGCTTGGCCGAATACTTCGTCGAACAACGCCGCAGCGAGCCCGCCCAACTTGTCGCGAAATCACTCCTCGACGCATTCCCCGACGACCCGAATACAAACATCGCTTGCGCGTTCGTCTACGCGGACGCGAACAATCAGTTAGCCTTTCAATCCCATATAAAAGAACTCGCTCGCGACACCGAAGCAGGGCTCATTCCGATGGACTGGGATCGCCGCGCCATTCGCTCCATAGCGCTCGCCCTTGGCAAACGGCACCAGCTCGCTAAAACGGAAGTCCAAGCCTGTCTCGAATCTATAAGCCAAGAAGCCCTCTATCAACTGAGCTCTCTACAGACATTCCAGTTTCTTCGACTCGTCACCATGTACAAAATCAACATTCAGGACGACTCCCTCAAACAGCTCGCCCTCCAAAGGTGCTCCGAATACCTGCCCCGCAACTAAAGCCAAAACGTAGGGCGCGGCGCTCGCGCCGTCCCGCATACACCAACTTAAAAGGCCCGATTTCCCTATCAGGAAACCGAGCCCTCCATACCGGTGCAAACTGCACACAAAACAGACACTGAACTAAAATCTCACGAATCGTCTCCCAAAATAATATCATCTACCTTGTAGAAATCGAAATCTGCATGCCCGCCAACCGATACGTCTGAATAATGATACAAGCCAAAACGATAGCCCATAAAATGCGGCAACGTATACCTCATTTCAACCGGCTCGCCAATTGACTTCCACGACCTTCCATTAAAGCTGTAATAGAAACGAGCTTCATCCTTCCTGTCTCTAAAATCGCAATCAATGCGCAAGTATACCTCATCGCTCTTCATAGGTATCCGCTCTAACGCTACAGAATCTCCAGAGTCAGAGCCACTCATCACGACGTACCGCTCACCATCTTTCACCTCAAACCCAATGGATCCGAAATTTCTCTGAAGAGCGATCAAGCCAGCACGCCCCCCTTCGGTCATGCCTCGCGCGTCCACCTTCACAACCGCCGAACTCGTCGGACCAAATGCCCGCTGAGTCAGAATATTTCGGGATTGCAGAACAGAATCATCCTTGCGACCAACCGTCAGACGCAAGTGCCCTTTCCTCTCTCCAATAGACCAAAAGCGATCGTCGGGATTGTGATTCCACTGCCACGCAAGAGGAAGGTCAGAGCCGGGCTTTCGATCAAACGAATCGGAAGCCACTAGATTGGACAGCCCTGTTTCCCTATCTTCGATATCCAAAACCATTGGGGCCTTTCCCTCGACTCCAAGCACAGGCCAGCCATCCTCCCACCTCACCGGGACGAGCCAAGGACTACGGCCAACCGCTCCATTGTCCTGAAACAATACCGCGTACCAATCGCCTTCAGGAGTGTCGATCAAGCAGCCCTGAGCTACTCCCTTATCCTGCAGAACCATGCGGCCCTCGTAAGGTCCTTTGATACTGTCAGCTCGATGTACGATCTGCGTGCGCATCCCCCCGCGCGGCCAACAAATATTCATTATATAATATTTTCCGTCAACCTTGAGCGCCTGAGTTCCCTCCGCATGCAGCATTGCGTCATCAGTCGCCACCCTCTCCGCACGTTCGATCACTACTTGATCGAAGCCTCCCTCCTTTATTCCCGAAAGGTCCTCATTCAACTCCACCAATCGCAAACTGCCACCTCCATAAAGCATATATAATTTACCGTCATCATCGAATACTAGAGAGTGGTCATGTAGCGACGGCTCGAAAGAAATCTCCTCCCACTCGCAAGCCTCAATATCGTCCGTAACAAAAATATGGGTACGCCCACTGGTACTGGAAAAAGTCGACACGTAAAACTTGCCTTCATGATACCGCAAACTGCTCGCCCACGATCCCGCTCCATACGCGTTTGCTCCGTTCTCAAGCCGAAGCTTCTCATTATCCGCTAAAGTATCGTAGGCGTAGCCGAGCAACTCCCAATTCACCAAGTCCTTCGACTTCATAATGGGCAACCCCGGACTCATGTGCATCGTCGTGCTGCTCATGTAATATGTGTCCCCCACACGAATGACCGCCACATCAGGCACGTCCGCCCAAATCACAGGATTTTGAGCGGGTTCCGCCGCGCTCTCCACCGTTAAAAATTGCATACTAGCTATAGCCAGCACACACAGAAAAACACTTCTAACAACAAGTGACAACATGGGGATTTGGTATGATTGATACAGGTAGGTATAAAAACACTTCAACACTCTCACGTGAGAGAGAAGCCAACAAGCTTGCTGAGTAAGCTAAACAGGTCGACAAACGCCTACCCTTCAAGCCTACGATGGTCATCATTACCCTATCCCTATAGTTATAGAATCAAAGATTCACACCAATATAACAAACAAAACAAAAAAACAGTCAGCAACTACGCAGCCCCATTCCCAGAGAAACGCAGCTCCGACTCCTCATCTGCCACAATGCATAAAACCGTGAAAACCTATAACCTTAGACATAGAACAGTCCGCTTGCCTTTAGCAAAAAGCAAGGATTCCATCAAAACCCACTACACCAGCATCCCCTGCAGCGGCCCCTGACGCAGTTGCACCCTGCCACATGCCTAGGAAACGTCCAAAGAACTCCTCCCCGCTCCAAAAACTCGAGCAGCTCCATCGCATACTATCGAACCATGCCAGAAGCCTTCTTCCTTTACCCACGCTCCTCTGCCTCTTCACCCTCCCGCTAAACGGATCCACCCCAAGCATCGGACTGCCGATTACCCGAAACTACTCAATCGAGGAAATTGGAGCGTCACGCGGCCCTCAACTGAACTTCGACCGCCTCGGACGACTGGCCGTGATCAGCAGCGGCAGCTACATCGTTCTGAACGACAATTCCTGGATCGATCTAGCCGTTCACCATTCGAGCATACTCCCAATTCTTGAACTCGCCGTTGACGATCAGGGCAACGCCTATTTTGGAGCCCTGGCATCTTGGGGAGTCGCCAAGTACACAAAAGACGGACGTCTCCGCCCCACTTCGATTCGACCCGCAGATTACCCAACCTGGATCAACTCCACGAATTTCACCGAAATCGTCCTGACTCCTACTGGCGTTCTCTTCGCAGGCACAAACGGAGCCGTTCATCTCGACTCGGCTACGGGAAACCAGAGCTTCTACGAAATATCTGTCGCGACAGCCTTTATTCTAGATTCCAAGGTTTACCTCTCCTCCGGCTCTTACGGAACCGTCAGGCTCGACCTGCAAACCGGCGAAACAGAAAGCGTCAATTCCCTCATCGCCGTCTACGAAACCGCAGAACTGGGAGACGGCACGCTCGTGGCAGTTACCACCACCAACCGCCTCGTCCTCTTTGACGGAGATAAATTCACCTATCCGGACTTCGGATTTAGCGAACGGCACACAGGATCGATTTCCTGCCTCGAGTCGCTTCCCGATGGAGGGTTCGCTGTCGCCATCGACGGCGAAGGACTCTTTCTGTTCAACGGAAACGGCCAATGCGAAATGGCCCTGACCACCACGAACTATCGACGTATCTTCGATCTCGCCGTACGCGACTCCGGCATCCTCTGGCTATCGAGAGAGAGCTCCGTTGAAAAGCTCCTTTACAACAACCCTATCTCCGTCGTCGACCATCGCTCCGATGTCGTTATCGGCTGGCCCCAAGTCGTGCAACAGGGCAGCCGAAATCTGATCGCCTCCAACGGCAAACTGTACCAAATGGAACTCTCCGACGGACTCTGGCACTACCGCTTCGAAGAAGTCGAAGAGCTCCCGCCAACAGGAGCCTGGGCGATCGCAACCAACGCCGACCACCTCCTCATCGGAAATAGCGTCGGCGTGTACGCCCAAGAAGGCGAAACCTTCGCCCCCATCCTCGAAGACTTCGATGCCAACCGTCTCTTTCTCCAAGAGCACGACGTCTGCATCGTAGTCGGGAGCAACGAAATCGCCGCCCTAAGATGGGACGGCTCCTCATGGTCCGAATGCGCCCCACGCATTTCTGGCGTAGGATTCCCATCGGTCACGCATCAAACAGAGCAAGCCCTCTGGGCGGAACTAGGCCTGGACCGAGTGGCCCGCATCTGGTTAGAGTCCAACGAACTCCACCATCAAGTAATAGACCAGTTCCCATGGGACGAACCCGTCTGGGTAAATATCGGCATTCTCGACCAATACGTCGTTCTTAGCGGGGCCCACAACCAGCGCGTCTATCTCGACAAAGCCACCGCGCTCCCCATGCCGCCGCCGCCCATCGAAAAGGCGCTCGCTCGCGCCCCCGAAACCATTCTGAGGGTTTCGGAAGACGAAAACGGAATCGTCTGGGGCACCCATCCCAACGGCGTGCTCACTTTCCACAAAAACGGAGAGGACTATCGCATCGACAGCGATTCGCTCGCCAACATTCGCGACCAGTACCCCGTCATCACCTTGCTCAACGGTCGGCACGCATGGATCTCCACCGAATCAGCCCTCTACCACGTCGACCAAGATTTCATGCCCTTGGAAGTGCCGCCCCGACAGCCTTTTCTCGTATCCATTGTAGATGGAAAAACCGGCGAAGAGCTCTACTCCGCGATCAAACAGAGCCAGCAAATCTCAGAACTGCCCTACGCCCAAAATCATCTCGTCTTCCGGTATTTCTCCGGTGGATACACGCCACTACAAAACCCCACTTACGAGTTCTCCATGCAAAAAGGCTCGCAAAGCTGGAAAGTTCACAGCGAGGCCCCACTCCTCACCCTACCAAGCCTGGAGGAAGGCAACTATCATCTCCAAGCCCTTCTCATCGACGGCTCCGGACCCATCGGCGAGCCCATCATCACGACCTTTACCATCGCGCCTCCCTGGTATCGCTCACTAGCCGCCTACATCCTCTACTGGAGCGCCGGGCTGCTCTCCTGCGTCAGCCTCGCCGCCGCAGGATTCCGCCGCGCCAAACGAAAGCACGAGGACCTGGAAAAACTGGTCGACCAACGCACCGAGGAGCTCAGGGACACCATGCAAAAACTGACCGAGGAAGCTAGAAACTCAGCAACCCTCGCAGAACGAAACCGACTCGCCGGCGAGATCCACGACAGCCTACAACAAGGACTCAGCGGCCTCGCCCTCCAGCTCGACGCCACCCTCAAGCACGACAACCTGGGGCCAAACCTCCGAAATCGCCTCTCCGTAGCCCGTCGCATGGTCTCCTTCACCCGCCAAGAGGTGCAGCAAGCCGTTTGGGATCTCGAGTCGCCACTCCTGCAAGACGAAAGCCTCGCTGAAGCCCTCCGAAACATCGCACAACTGCTCGGAGCCAGCTCGGCAAAACTCAGAGTCGAAACCTCCGGCGACCAACGGGAAATCCCCTCCAGAACCAAGCACCACATCCTACGCATCGCCCAAGAGGTCATCACCAACGCCATTCGACACAGCGAAGCCAGGCAGATCACCGTTAGCCTCACCTTCTCCGACACGATCGTTACCCTCACGGTAAGCGACGACGGACAAGGCTTCGACACCAGTGAAGTTTTCGCCGAAGGCCTCGGCCACTTCGGACTCAGAGGCCTCCGCGCCAGAGCCGACAAGATCGACGGAAGCCTAGAAATTCACAGCGAGCTGGGCCAAGGAACCACCATCAGCATCGAAGTCCCCCTGCTAAACGAAGCAGAAAACAATCATCAAAACCATGAGTAACAAAAAAATTAGAATCATGCTCGTAGACGACCACGTCGTGCTCCGAATGGGACTCGCCACCGCAGCAAACTGCGAGCCGGACATGGAAGTCGTCGGACAAGCGGAAAACGGAGAAGACGCCATCCCCGAATGCCGCAAGTGCCAACCCGAGGTCGTCGTCCTCGACATGCGAATGCCCAAGCTCGGCGGCATCGAAACGATAAAACTGCTCAAAAAGGAGTTCCCTTCGATCAAGATCCTCGTCTTCAGCAACTACGCCAGCGGCGAAGAAGCCACCCAAGCCTATCGAGCAGGAGCAGCCGGATTCGTCGTAAAGGACATGCCGCTCGACAACCTGATCCAAGGCATTCGAAGCGTTCACAACGACGAACAGTACGTCCCGCCCGAAATCGCCAACCGCCTGAGCAGCCAAGTCCTCTCCCAGCTGACCAAGCGCGAACTCGAAGTGCTCGCCCAAGTCGCCAAAGGCCGCAGCAACAAGGAAATCGCCAACGAGCTCAACCTCGTCGAAGGCACCGTAAAAGTGCACCTCACAAACATCCTCTCCAAGCTCGGCGTCTCCGACCGCACCCAAGCCATCCTAGCAGCCGTCAAGCGCGGCCTTATCCACATCGAGTGATCAATGTGCAGAGGGTGACCGCGCTCCCCTAACAATCGAGCGACGATCGGCTGGGCGGCAAGTATCTCCAGCAGATCAATTTCCGAGGCCATCGATACAATACATCCTAGAGCTTCGGACCCCTGCAGTAGACCTGCGTCACCAAATGGCGCTTCGCTCCTCAAGTGACGTCGTACACGCTCCTCGCTGCCGGGTCCCGCTGACTACCCCCCGGCGACTCTTCAGCGAAACTCAATTGCCCCCGCCCCGGCCTCGAATACTCAGGGAATGCTTGCCTAAAACTAGGGCCAATCGTAATTCGTTTCTACAGACTCTCGCCTAGGCTGCCTGACAGCAAAGCCAACATCCAACGAATTCATCTAGATGCCCCCCTACTTCACTCACTTGTGGAGCCGCTGCCTAAGCATGCTCATTCTCCTCGCGACACCCTCTGCCCTCACTGCCCAAATAGAGCACGGCACGCTCGACGTAACCGTCTACGCAGACCCTCCCACCGTCTCTCTACTGCCGGGAGCTTCCCCCACAGTCGCCATTCCCCAGGTCAACTTCGGCGACTACTGGCTAAGCTTCCGCGAAAGCCAAGCGACCCAAAACGGCGTCCTCATCAGCAGCATCGCTCAAAACGGGCGCAACGGAGACTACGCGACCTCAAGCGTGGAAGTAGAGCGAGTAGAAGGTCCTCTCTTCCTCGAATACTTCCTCCCCATCCATCGCTCCGACTCAGGCGGCGGCGACGAGATAAACATGGACGCCGCCTTCGCATTCTTCCCCTACGACGAGTTCCTCGGGGGGCTCACTCAAAACCCCGGCAACGGGCAAGCGTTCAGCGAAATCATAGGATCCGCCACCACAGGCATCACCCTTGGCAGCCACTTCATCGAAAACGCTGCCGGCTCCGCTGACGATCCGGCCGGAGCCTACACGCTCGACCTCCGCGCCCTAGATCCGACCGCCACGCCAGCCAACGGCATCCTCCTCGTCTCCGGCGGAAAAAACGAAGACAACTTCGCCCTGTCCAAAGCCAACGCCAGCACCTTCACCCTCTTCACCCACGACAACTTCGTCGACAAAGATACCTCCGAGCGAGACCCCATCGCCTTCGTCTACCTGCCGACAAACAAAACCCACCGCCAAATCCCAGCCCTTGGACGCATCAACGACAACGGCTCCGCATCCGCGTCCAGAGGCGATTTCACCGTCACCAAAACCAGCACCGACGGAAGATGGCACCTCGAAATACCCGGTCAGTCCGCCGAAACAGGCACGCTCATAATCAGTCCTGAAGGAGGCGCAATATACAACCCGGACAACATCTGGTCCTATCAATGGGACGCGGGGCAAACGCATTGGGTCATCGAAAGTCGCGACATCCCCGGACTAGGACTTCAAGACACCAACGGCGAGCCTGCCTTCAGCTTCGCCTTCATCACCAACGACCGACTCTACGTCAACCAGGCAGCCACTGGAGACAACGATGGATCGTCATGGGAAAACGCATACACCAGCCTCCGCGACGCGCTCGACGCCGCCACACCCTACTCCCAAGTCTGGGTTGCCCGAGGCACATACGACCCAAGCCCCACCGACGATATCGACGACACCTTCCTGCTTAAGCCAAGAGTGGAAGTCTACGGCGGCTTCGACGGCACCGAATCACTCCTCAGCGAACGTAACCCTAGAGCGAATACAACCATCCTCTCTGGCGACATCGAAAACACTCCGAACAACAGTTCCGACAACAGCATCCACGTCGTCACACTCCGCGACCACTCCCGTCTCGACGGCTTCACCATCGCCGACGGCAACGCGATCGGACACGGAAACCTCAGCCACGGAGCCGGGGCCTTTCTCTCTGGCAGCGAAAGCATCACCATCGCCAACTGCACTTTCCTTCGCAACTCGGCCGCCGGCAAGGGCGGCGGGCTTTTCGCGGACTCAGGCGTCGCCGTATCCCTCCTCAACTGCGCCTTCAAAGGCAACCAAGCCGGATCAGGCGCAGGCGTTTTCCTCGCCACAGGAGCAAGCACTCATTCCCTCGCCGCCAATTGCGAATTCCAAGGCAACTACGCCGCCGAATCTGGCGGAGCCATTCACACCCAACGCTACCTTAAAATCGTCAACTGCTCCCTACAAGGCAACCGAACCTCAGGCGAAGGAGCGGCTATCGCCTACGACGCCGATGCAGGTGTGGTTCAAGATATCCACAACTCGATCCTCTGGGACAACCAAGACGGAGCCTCCTCCGGTCAACAGTACGCCTGGCTAGAAGTCAATCCGGTGAACGTATTCACCACCCGCGTACAAAACGGCTTCACCTCCGACGGCAAATTTACTACCGGCGACCCTCGCTTCGCCCACCCCGTCGATCCCGCCGACGCTCCCACCACCGATGGGTCGCTCGTCCTCAGAGCCACCTCGCCATTCATAAACGGCGGAGACAATAACGAACAGGTCGGCGAAACCGACGTATTGGGTTTCTCGAGACGAGTAGATGACACTATCGACCTTGGCGGCCACGAATCCGTTCCCACCACCCAGAACATCGCGAACATCGGCGCCAAGGACGGATCGGAAACGATAGTCGAAAGCTGGATTCAAAGCTCACTCCTTCAAGACAACAGCTATAGCCTCCAACAAGTCTCCAGCTCGGGCGATATCGCCTTCGACGCGCTTCCGACTATCGACGAAGAAACCGGCGCTCTCAGCCTCACCCTCGCGCCCGGCACCACCGGCTTCGCAACCTTTACGCTCCTTCTCGATCCCAACGACAAAACCCAAGCCCCCCAGCCTCTCGACTTCACCGTCAAGACAGCCGGCCAATTCATCTACGTCGACGCGAACGCAGAAACCAGCGACCTCAGCGGCTCCTCCTGGCTCAACGCCCAGTCCTCCCTCGCCACCGCTTTGGAGTATTCGCAATCTGGAGACACAATTCACGTCGCCCAAGGCAACTACCTACCAGCCGGAACAGTGGCCTCAGGGCTCACCGACCGAAACGCCACCTTCACCCTCCAGTCCGGCGTCGCCCTCTACGGCGGCTTTCCCAGCGGCGGTTCCGACTTCGCCCAGCGCGATCCCTCCTCCCATGCGACGGTCCTCACGGGAGGCGGCTCTGCCCAGCACATCGTCACCGGATCCGGAACAGATGCCACCGCGATCCTAGACGGCTTTACCATCGGAGCGAGCAACAACGACAACCTCAAAGGGGGCGGAGCCCTGTTTAACGACAACGGATCCCCCACCATCGCCAACTGTAGTTTTATCGGCAATACAACAACCCGCAACGGAGGCGCCATCGCCAACATCAACGGCTCAAGCCCCACCATTACGAACTGCTACTTCGAAGACAATCGCGGCCTCGGCGGAGCGATCGCCAACCTCGACGGCTCTAGCTTGACCATCACAGATAGCGTATTCGAGAGCAACGGTAGCACCGACAAATTAGCGGGAGCCATATTTATTGAAGCCGGAAACCTCACCCTTGAAAACTGCATTTTCACAGACAACACGGGGTACGAGGGCGCTGCCATCTTCACCAGATCAGAAGCTCAACTAGATCTGACCGATTGCGAGTTTAGCGGCAACCAGGCGCTGTTCGACGGCGGGGCCATCATCCAGCAGCTTCACTCAACGCTCGCGATCACTCGGTGCAAATTCATGTCAAACTCTGCCGGAAACCTTGGAGGGGCCATTTACATTCAAGATCTTGCCGCCAAGGCGATCGAAGACGCCACCGTCATACGAGACTCCACATTCATGAACAATACCGCCGGAGACAAAGGCGGGGCCATTAACAGTCGAGGAGCCAACACGCTCGCCATCTCAAATTCCGTGTTCGAAAACAACAGGGGCACGTTGTACGGTGGAGCGATCTACCACGTCAACCAAAGCCTTCTGAGCGTCGAAGACAGCAGCTTTAGACGCAACAGCGCGAGCCAAGGCGGAGCCATCTACACTCAAAGCAGTGACGCCGCAATTACAGGCTCCCTCTTCTACGAAAACCAAGCCAGCGAGAGAGGCGGAGCCATAAACGCCCTCGGAGGAGAGTTAACCTTCGAGAGCAGCCGTTTCAACGGAAACCGAGCCGAGACCATGGGCGGAGCGATCTCCGGAGGAGATGCAATATTCACCGCGATCAACTCAAGCTTCAGCGGCAACGAGGCCTCGAGGTTCCGTGGCGGGGCGTTTTCTTGTTTATCCCAGACAAGCCTCAGCCTTCTCAACTGCACCCTCGCCGGCAACCAAGCCGATAGCGCTCAAAGTGGCGGCATCTGGATGCAAAACCTCCCCGTCCAAATTGAAAACTCCATCCTATGGGAAAACGACGGCCAAGTAGGCGGCGACGGCGGCATCGCGCCTGAAAGCGCCAACAACATCATCCAAGGCCTCCCCGGTGGCTTCGACCCCCTCTTCATTCTCGACCCCGATCCCGGCGACGGCGGATGGGAAAACGCCGCCACCAACAACTACGGCAACCTCCGCCTGCAACCCGACTCCCCCGCCCTCGACGCCGGCCTAAACCCCGCCGAACCCACCATCCTCGACCTCGGCGGAAATCCACGTATCCAAAATTCTACTATAGACCTCGGCCCCTACGAAGGCTTTCGCGACGACTATTACCATCTCTTCGGTCAATTCGAAGCCGACGACGACTACAACAAAAACGGCTATACCAACTGGGAAGATTACGCCTACGGCAACGACCCCGCAGCGACCCACAACACCCAACGCACCGCCCGCGTATTCACTGATCAAGGACAGCTAAAGCTCTCCCTCAGTCACCGCCCCGACCGCGACGACGTTTTCGTGCAATGGCAAGCTTCCACAAGCCTAGAGCCCGACACCTGGATCCCCCTCGAGCAAGGCACCCACTACAGCACCCTCAACAACGTCGACACCCACGGCCACCGAGAAGTCATATTTTACTTAAAAGACCCAACAGAACCGCAAATCTTCTACCGCCAGATCCTCAGCCCAACCCAGCCCTAGACCCACAGTCAGCGACCGTCCAAAACAAGCCCAGACCCAATCACAGAAGATCCCATTAACAACGCAAGCCGCGCTGCACGATCCAGCCAAAGCTGGCAGGCCTTGATCAGAACAGATACAAAAAACATCCCCACGCGCAGCGTGGATCCTCCCCGAGCAACGCTCGGATCAAGCGAAGCGATGTCCAAACCAATAAAATACAGGAAAGCCCACTAACATCGCTCGCTCCACTCGCTAGATCCGCTACGCGGGCACGATCCAGCCAAAGCTGGGCAGGTTTGATTTGATTCGAATGAGCTAGTTTTCAAGATTGCCACATGGAATCTGATCAGCTCACTCAAACCATTATCAAAGCAGCCTACCAAGTTCACGAAGAACTAGGAATTGGCTTTTCAGAAAAAGTCTATGAAAACGCCTTACTTCTCTCACTCAGTGATCTAGGGCTTCAAGCCTCGCAACAACACCCGCTCAAAGTCTATTTCCGAGGACAAATAATTGGAGAATTCTTCGCTGATATCATAGTTTTGGATACAGTAATAATTGAGCTTAAAACAGTAAAGACGCTTCTCCCCGAGCACCAAGCCCAACTAATCAACTACCTCACCGCCACGAAACTGAAAACCGGACTCTTGATTAACTTCGCCAGAAAGGGCCTGGAAATAAAAAGACTCCATCCTCGAGTGTAAAAACATCCCCACGCGCAGCGTGGATCCTCCCCGAGCAACGCTCGGATCAAGCGAAGCGATGTCCAAAACAACACAATCCCCTTCGGGGAGCCCAAGCTCCACTACAGAAGAGTTCATTTAAAACTACTTATCTCGCGCTATCGCAGCACGGACTTTCGCGGTTTCCTTGTCGCCGACCTTCGCCTGTTCCGCAAAAACTTCCCATCTCTGCACGGCTGCGATGACTCCTTCTATGGCGGATTTGAGCTTCGGCAGGGTCGCCACATCGCATTGCCGACCAATCGCAAGGAGATCCTCGCGAGTGATACCCTCCCGCTTGCCCATGATCGACATCTGCTGCATCGCCGTCCACTTGCCAGGCTGAGGATTAAAGGAGTAAGTTACGTCAAACGCCGGCGAAAGTTTCCACTGTCCCGAATTTTCCAATACAAAACCAAAATTCTTAGCATGGTCGTCCCTATTGCAGCCAAACACATTGAAGACCATTCGCCGAAACGCCTCTAACTTGGACGAGGGCGGCAAGTCAAGCTCTTCAATTACCTCAAAATAATCCTCGTAGGAATGACTGTGCGACCCCGGCGCGCTGTACTGCATATGCGCGATCCCGAATAACGACGCGCAGTGAAGCTTGCCGCCGCAGTCCGGTCGATCAAACCGTCGCGTCATGAAGTGGGCGCGACCGCCCTCCTCGAGCAAACGACACTCGGACATATCAATACCCGCCGCCCGCGCCATTCGGTGATACGCGTATTCAATTCTTCCATACCCCTGCGGATCGCGTACACCATCGAAAGATTCCGTGACACCATCGAACTTCAACAGCCAATGCTCAAAACCTTTGCCCACATCGGCCTGCCCCGAGCGAACTTCCATTGTCTTAGGGTTGAGAGCGATAACCGCCTTGGCCCGAGCTCCACCCGCCGATGTGCCAACCCTTAGAATCTCCCGCATATCTTCGACAGCGGCGAAGCCCGTGGACAAGCTGTCCTTTTGCGACAAGGCCCGCGAAGCTAACTCGACAAGCTTGTCGATCTCCAGACGCTCCGGCTTCGATGCCTTCTCCCGCAATCCCGGTCGAAACTCCAAGGCGCCCATTCCCCTGTTGCCAATGTAGCAAAGTCGCTCAACGGGCGAGAAATCCGCAGGCCGGCGTCCCTGCTGCCGCAGCCACGCATCGATCAAAGTGTTGCCGTACACATCGGGCAGACAGTCGGCCAACAGCCCCGGCAAACCAGAGTAGGACTCGTGCAAGTCAGGAAATTGAAACGGCCCCGCCCGCAGCGGCATTTTCAGCGGCGCCAGCTCAACTCCGTTCTTAATGAAATCCGGCGTGTACTCGAACACCGCCACACGACGCGCGCCGTCCCAAAACACGACCCCCGCCTTCTTCCCATGGTAGAAGACATCTGCCAGCGAAGCCGCCATCTAACGCACCCTCTGCCGCTGCTTGCCAGCAAGTTTCTGCAAATCGATCGGACTCACGACCGGAGCCGGCAGCAGATTCGCCAAAGCGTCGCGAAGGCCAAGAGCCTTTAAGACCCTCGCCAACGACTCAGTGCTGATCGAACGCCCGTTCTCGAGAGCCGATATCACATCCGTGCTCACCGCTGCCTTCGTCGCCAAATCCCTCTGCTTAATCCCAATCGCAATCCGATGCTTTCGAAGACGATCCCCCATTTCTTCCAGCTGATTCATTTTAATTTCGATAATTTGCTGTATTACTAATTAAAAAACAAATTAAACCGTAAATATCCTTGTTTAAACAGCACAACTAAAACCCATGCCCTCTGAAGATGTCAAACCTCCAATCATAGGTAATCATTTAAAACCGATTATAATCAGTTTTAAACATGAAAAGTTAAATAAAACAGTAAATGACCGGTTTAAATTAAAAAACATTCCCACAAAAAAAGCATCCCCACGCCCAGCGTGGATCATCCCCGAGCAACGCTCGGATCAAGCGAAGCGATGTCCAAACCACAACAATGCAGGAGAGCCCTTCAACACCGCTCGCTCCACTCGCTAGATCCGCTACGCGGGCAGGATCCAGCCAACGCTGGGCAGGTTTGATCAGAGCAGTTTCAAAAACATCCCCACGCGCAGCGTGGATCATCCCCGAGCAAAGCTCGGATCAAGCGAAGCGATGTCCGAGAGAAATAAGAATCTGGTAATCCCACGCCCATCCCACTAGGAGTTCTCCCTCTCTTGTTACCCTAGCTCTTACTTACCCGATCCATGCCCACTACTGAAGCCTCCAGCGAAAGCATCGCCCTCCTGATCGATGCGGACAACGCGCCTGCCGCCAAGATCGACTTCATCATCGCCGAGCTCGCCAGCTACGGCAGCGTCGACATCCGGCGGGCCTACGGAAACTGGAAGAAGGCCGCCCTATCCGGCTGGGAAAAGGTACTGCACGACTACGCGATCCAGCCCATACAGCACTTCGACATCGTCAAAGGGAAAAACGCCTCCGACATGGGCCTTCTTATCGAGGCCATGGATATTCTCTACACCAAGAACCTAGGCACCTTCTGTCTCGTGTCCTCGGATTGCGACTTCACGCCCCTCGTCCTTCGCCTCCGCGCGGACGGCAAGCAAGTCATCGGCTTCGGCGACGCCAAAACACCGGCCCCCTTCGTAGCAAGCTGCACCCGCTTCCTCTATCTGGATGACGACAAGAAAGCAAAGGCGGTCGATAAGGACAAAAGCGGTTCCAGCAAAAAGCTCAAAGGCGACACCAAGCTCATGAACCTCCTACGCAGCGCCGTGGACGCCTGCGCCGACGAAGATGGCTGGGCCCCGCTCGGCCCAGTTGGCCAACACATCCAAAACCAAGGCTCCTTCGACTCCCGAAACTACGGCTTCTCCAAGCTCAGCGGACTCTTCGCCGCCATCGACACCTTCGAAAGCAAGAAAACTAGAAATGGAAACGTATCCACCTTTTCCGTACGTATTCGTAAATAACCGCCAATCAAAATAGCCCAAAGAAACCAACTCATTTAAACACTACGGCCTAACTCGTTTTTCGCCCCCCAAAAAGCCTAAGAGCTAGACAACCATTCATTCTCATTTTTCACACATACTAATTATGTCACTCAAAAAAATATCCCTCCTAGCGGTATCCATTATCGCCCTACTCAGCACGAATGCATTCGCGTCGTCTAAAAGCAGCCAAAAGGACTTTCCGACTAAAGAAGATCAAGCGCTCGTCATCTTCATGCGCCCTTCCATGCTGGGCGCTGCTATTAAATCACCCATCCTCGACATCACCGACGAGCAATCACAAGTCATCGGCAATTTCGCCGCAGGCAAGAAAATCGCTTACTACTGCGAGCCCGGAGAACGACGCTTCATGTCCATGGGCGAAAATGTTGACTTCGTTGACGCTAAGTTGGCTGCTGGAAAGATATACTACGTGCAGATTATCCCCAAAATGGGAGCTCTAAAAGCACGCTTCATTCTCAAGCCATTCAAGAAAAACAGCGGTGACCCCGACTTCGCGCTAAACTCGGAAAAACAGCAAAAATCATTCAAGAAATGCAAGTGGGTCGTAACCGATGACAAAGATCGTAAATGGGCCAAAAACAAATCTGACAAGATTGTGAAACGTAGATCGAAGTTTACCGAGAAGTGGAACGCCATGGAAGAAGGCGAACGCGAGTGGCTCTCCATATCCAAGAGCGACGGAGTCTGATCTTCCACCCACTTTTTTTGAATACGGCGAGCTGCCCTTTCGCGCAGCTCGCCAGCTCTGCCCAGTTATGAAAACCCCTCCCTTTCTTATCCTCCTCTCCTTCCTGCTAACCTTAGGAGCGTCCTTTCTCGCCGCTGAGACGGTCACGCTGCAAGCGGGCACCTTCATTCCCGTGCGGCTTTCCCAAAACGTAAACGGCAGCATCAATAAAACGGGCGACAAAGTTCACTTCCAAGTGACCGAGGACATCCTCGTCAAAGGCAAAACCGTCATAAGCAAAGACACCTGGATAAACGGAAAAGTGACCTATACAAAAGGTCGCAAGATGATGGGCGACGGCGGTCGCATTAGCATCATTGCCTCCAGTCTCACAGCCGTGGATGGACAAATCGTTCGAATCGAACGCGACCCTCTCAGCAGCGAAGGAAAAACCCGCACCGCAAACCTTATCGTCAACACAACGGTATGGGGAGTCGCCGGGCTAATTTCCAAAGGACGAGCCGCAGGTATCTTCCTCGATACAGAATTCGAATTGGAGATAGCTGAGTCCATAGACATCGATACTGCAGCTGAGCCCACGCCTCCTACCCCTGAACCAGTCGAGCACATTCAGATCGAGGGCTCTTTCGAAAAAGACGACTCCACCATCCGTTTCCACAATGGAATCGTCGGAAAAGACTTCAACCTAAAGTTCGATCTACCCGAAAAAGGGAGCCAGCCAATCGAAGACCCAGAATCCATCGCCATAGTTAAAGTATTCAATCACCAACTACCGGATCCCATCTACCCGATAGAAACCAGTTACGATGCAAAAAAAGAACTCCATACCGCGACCTTCGCGTTTTGGGACATCATCCAGTACTGCACTCCACAGGAGAACAACATCGTTTTCCGGATACAGCTAGAAGACGGACGCATCGCCACCGGCACCACCGCCCTCAACCGAAAGTGGCGCCTCAAATAAGCAGCAATTCCGCCATCAAGTAACTCCACCCTCTTCCCTTCCGCTAATATCTTTTGAGCTCAGCTCGGACCCTGCACAGCTCGAAGAGAGAAACACATGCATACCTTCATCCCTCAACCTTCATCTTTCATCCTTTATCTAATATCCTCCTCATGGAACCCAACGACCAATACCTCTGCATCGTCCCCGCCCGCAACGTAGACAAGTCCACCGACAAGCTCTACCTCCCCTTCGAAGGCGACCGTGGCTTGTCGATGATTATCTCAAAAGCCGTGCTCCTAGCAGAGGATAACAAGATCACCGACAAGACGATCCTTAGCCAAATCAAGCGATGAAGAGAATATCAACAAGCACAGTCGACTGCTGAGATCTCTTTTCAAACGAACAAAACTTTAACTGCCAGCCTGGACAACCCCTAGCTTAAATTGGATTTATAGACGGATGACAAAATCAAAAATGAGAACCTTGGCAGTGGTAGGTGCATTCACCTTCTCCGCGATGGTGACACTGTTGAATACGTGGCTGACGTATACGAACGTCGCCGAAACTCCAAAAAGAGAAATAACAGAAGAGTCTTTAACATCTACGGACATTGCAAGTTACGCAGATCGCATGAGAGAATTCATCAATTTTCGTCCTATCTACAAAGGTGAAGACGTCCACAACATCGTTTTGTTTCACTATGGATTTTCCAACACAGGCACAGAACCGATTTTGCCTGAAGACTTCTACAAACCACTGAGAATTAGTTTTAACGATAATTGGAGGATACTAAACATTGAGAATAGATGGAGTGATCGTGCAGGATACCCGGCACCTGTGTGGAGCGAAGTTGGGACCAATACGTATGAAGCTGAGCCATTTCTATTCAATCAAAACGATCAGGTTCAACTAACTATATATGCAGACACTGAAAGTGATGATTATGCCGATTTGATTGGAAAATTTTATGTAGATCCATCGCTATTCGTGACTGTCAGTGGCAGAATCCTCGGCATGGAGCGAATAATCCGTAAGCCAGAGAAAGACAGGAAGCAAAAACGTGAGTCGGATACTTTCTTTAAAACAGGCTTATTTGACGAATGGCCCCCTGTAAGCGTGCACATATGGGGGCGTGGGCTCGTTTCTTTCTTCGCGTTCGCAACAATTTTCTTCGTTGTTTATCTGAAGCTTATTCGTAGCTCAAGAGTTGTATTCTTTAGAAATGAATCAAAATTCAATATATACTTAATTATTTCGTTTTGGCTATCCATAGTGGCAGCAGAATCATTATCGTCACTGCTTTTTCCGAATTTACTACATCTCATGGAACTAACATTTTCCGAGTCTCTTTTCGGAAATTTTCCTAATTTTCTGGCACTTGGAATCGGAACATGCCCCATGCTTTACCTCCTATTTGAGTACTATGAAAACAAGCACGATGGCAGCAAAAGAAAACAAAGGAGACGTCGCTAGGAAGGGGCGAATACAGGGTCAGATCTTAAGGGGCTGTAAAGCAATATATAGGGTCAGGACTTAATCTTTGACATCAAGATTAAACAAAATCGTCGAAAAGAACTCACACCACTCATAACCATTCCGTGAATACAGATTCAACAAGCACCCCAGACATTTCACCAACCAGATAGAAGGGGTCACTGCTCAAAAGTCAAACCAGCACCCGACTCTCCAAATTATTCAGTATTCATAAATTAACTTCATTTATCTTCCCTCTCTCATCCGCCACAGTCATCGCCGGCCGGCACAATCCCTATTCTAACCGACAGCCAAAATGAAACCACCCTTTAAACTCACTCGATTTCTGCTCTCGAGCTTAATCCTAGCCGCCGCGTCCACGCTTTGTGGCGGCGAAGAAGTTTCTTCTATAGAGAAGAACCTGCGAGCTAATTCAAATGTCGATGACAAGCCGGCAGGACCGTTCACAATTGAGGAGCGAATGCACGAACTCATCGTTCCGGGCGTGAGTGTTGCGATCGTCAAGGATAGGGAACTTGTCTATGCAAAGGGCTTTGGGATCGCCAACTCGCTATCGGGGACTCAGGTCACGACCGAGACCTTGTTTCAAGCGGGATCAATCAGCAAGCCATTGGCCGCCTTGGCTGCGTTGAAGCTAGTCGATCAAGGCAAGGTAGACCTGGATACGGGTGTGAACGAATACCTCAAGGAATGGAAGGTTCCTGAAAACAAGTTCACGAAGAATGAAAAGGTTACTTTGAGGCGCCTGCTCACCCACACCGCCGGGCTCACCGTGCACGGCTTTCCTGGTTACAAACCAGATGCCAAATTCCCTAGCACCATCGACGTTCTCGACGGCAAAGGAAATACTGCCCCCATTCGCGTCGACACCGTACCGGGATCAACATTGCGGTATTCTGGAGGAGGATACACGGTAATGCAACTACTCATCAAGGACGTAAGCGGGATGGATCTGGCTGAATTCATGGATCAATACGTCTTTCCAGAGATCGGCATGACGCGCAGCACCTACCAGCAACCGCTCTCAGGAGACTTTGTTGATTCTGCCAGCGGGGCCTACAATCGAAAAGGGAAGCTCATCAAGGGCGTCTGGCACAACTATCCCGAAACCGCCGCAGCAGGCCTTTGGACAACGCCAACCGACCTCGCGAAATACTGCATCCATATTCAGAATATCTACAACGGAAAGGCCGAAGGCGTTCTAAGCAGTGAACGCGTCGAAGCGATGCTCACACCAGATAAGAGGTCTTGGGGACTCGGCCCCAGACTTTCAGGCAAAGGAGATTCGCTCCAGTTCATGCACGGCGGAAAGAACGCAGGTTTCACCAACAATATGACGGCTTTCGCAGACGGGCGCGGAGCAGTGATCGTTATGACAAACGGCGACAACGGCGGCCGCCTCGCCAACGAGATCATTCGTGCCGTATTCACTTTCTACGACTGGAACCGCAAAGAACAGAAACCAAATAGAGAAACCAGATAGGATCAGCTCTTAAATAATGACATAACTAAAGCCCAATGCCCCTCCTCGTCCACATAACCGATCAAAAGAACGCTGCCTCGATTCTGCGTTCTGGGATCAAGCTGGGAAAATACAGTCGCTTCGTCTACTTCATGCCGATCAGTTCCGACTACAGCGTATCCTATCAATGGGGACGGGAGTTGAAGCGACAGGGCATCAAGAATTACGCCGCCGTACACTTTCGTCTTCCCGACGACGAACTCGTATGGTCTGGCAAATACAACAAAGGGCACACCCAACTCCCACTCTCCGAAGCCATCGGACGCTTCCTTAAGTCAGAAGACCTCATGGGCTACGAATTCTATTTAGAAAGAAAAGTCCCCCAAAAGGAGATCGTTCGCGTCCGCAATCTCACCCGCCCGATCGGTTGGCGCTATTCGCCGGACGTTAAAGGGAGAACGCCCTGCTATTGTCCCGCCTGTGGAACCATCGGCGAACCCAACAGCGCCAAAGCCCGCAAAGAATGGGAAGCCATCAATGAACCGCCTCCCATGAGTATCCCCGACGCCAAGGAGATCATCTCCAACTCCAAGGACACCAACGCCCTATGCGAAGCCGTCCAAGCCTTTGGCGATAAGAGACGAAAATCCGATCCATCCTTTCTCTTTCCCCTCCTCGACCTCAACGACGAATTCCTAGAGTACGAAACCTTAAAAGCTATAGGCACACACGCCCACCCAAAGACGCGTGAACTCCTTGAGAAATACACGACCAATGACGAGGACACCAAGGAACTCGTTGAGGAGCTTCTCGTGAAGAGAGGCTGGGGTAAAACAACCGTTCGTAGCACTGATCATTCTTTGCCCTGAAGAAAGCCCAAATCGGGTCAGACCTTAATTTTTGAAATCCAATAAACCATGGAAGGCCTCATAATCATTATCGCCGAGCTGCTGCTCCTTCACTTCATCGCTGGCATGGCAGCGCTTTGCGAGCTGGTGCTTTCGCTGGCTAGCCTTATGTTGCAGTTGGTTTTTGGAATCTCACCGAAGCGGTCCAAGGAACCGAAGGAAAATCAGATCAACATTTCTCCTGCCCCCATAAAATGGATACGAAAAAACCAACGTCCAACATTCAGCAAGACTCCCCTAATCCCATTTCTCATCTGTTAACCCCCGGTACACTTGTCACGCCGAATCAGCAAGTAGACGGATCCGTAGTTAAAGCCTAAACAAATCACCCTAAGAAGCTCCTTCGAAATACGAAACAAAGAGGATAAGAAAAAAGGGGGAATAGGGTCAGCTCTTAAATCATGACATAACAAAATCCCAATGCCCTTGCTAGTTCACATAACCGATCAAAAGAACGCCGCCTCGATTCTGCGTGCGGGGATCAAGCTTGGGAAATACAGTCGTTTCGTCTACTTCATGCCGATCAGCTCCGACTACAGCGTATCCTATCAATGGGGACGTGAATTAAAGCTACAAGGCATCAAGAATTACGCCGCCGTACACTTTCGTCTACCCGACGACGAACTCGTATGGTCTGTCAAATACGACAAAGAGCACACCCAACTCCCGCTCTCCGAAGCAATCGGCCGCTTCCTAAAGTCAGAAGACCTCATGGGCTACGAATTCTATTTAGAACGTAAAGTCACCCAAAAGGGAATCGCTCGCGTCCGGAACCTACCCCGCCCAATCGGTTGGCGTTATTCGCCCGACGTTAAAGGGAGAACGCCCTGCTATTGTCCCGCCTGCGGAACCATCGGCGAACCCAACAGCGCCAAAGCCCGCAAAGAAAAGGCAACTCAAAGGGTTCAAACGTCAATTATTCTACCAACCGCGTTGGGCGCCAAATAAGATCAGAGCTTAAATCTTGATATTTTATCAACCATGGAAGGCCTATTAATCATCGGAGCCGAGCTGCTCCTCCTCCCCTTTATCGCGGGAATCACAGCCCTTTGCGAACTGGCTCTTGGACTTGCTAGCCTGATCCTGCAACTTATCTTCGGCACAACGATAAAGGCGTCCGCAAGCGCACCAAGGAAGATGTTTCGCCTCTCTCCTGCCGCCATAAAGTGGATACAACGCATTGCACTCGGCTCGCTCGCAATTTTCACCGCCGCCCTACTCCTTCTCAACTTCGTATTCCTCGAACAAACCGTTCGCTTTGCAGTGAACAAAGTGGAGACTAAAACCGGATTTGAAATCGAATACGAATCCATGGAAGGGAACCTTTTCACAGGCGCCTTCGCCTTCGAAGGTCTCGACATCACTCAAACTCTGGCGGAAAAGCCACAGCTCTCCATCCAAGCTCAAAGTCTAGCCGCAAACCTATCTGTCTGGAATTTCATCTTCGGCAGCCGCGTCGTCGACTCTGCCTCTCTCTCCGAAGCAAGCATCACCTTGCAAACCATAGCGAAACCCGAAGAAGAGAAAAAATCAGTTTTCGCCATTGGTTTGGCCTGGAACGAAAACCGCTTGGATGGGCTAACAGCCGGCCCAGCTTCCCTCGTCAAGACTCCAAACTACACCATCAAAGACCTTAAGCTCAGTAAGCTAAGTATCCACGTAGACGACCGTAGCTCCGAAACGCCCACCAACTACGATATCGCCATCGACCACTTCGAAGCCCAACCATTGCGAAGCCACTTCGCCATATTCGACCTTCTCTTCCGCAGCAATCTCGACGGCACCTTGAACGGTTCGCGTCTCACGATTTCCAATACAGAATCAGACGGACATCGCCACACCAAGTGGGCCACTCAAGACGTTCCCGCCGGAGTCCTCGCCTCCCTTATCGGCGGCCCCTTCTCCCTCTTCGAAGCGGGCACCGTCGATGTCGAAGTCACCGACCAGTGGGAAGCCGAGCGAGTCGAAAGCCTTGAGCTCGACTGGAAAATCAAGGTCGCCGACGCCCAAGCACGACTACCGCAAGCTACCCCCAAACTCCTGCAACCCCTCGCCCAAGTCTGGGTCGATAACATCAACCAAACCGAAAAAGACTGGGAATTCGGATTTCAACTACAGCTCTCGGAGAACCAGTTCAAAGGAAAGGGGGAATAGGGTCAGCTCTTAAATCATGACATAACAAAATCCCAATGCCCTTGCTAGTTCACATAACCGATCAAGAAAACGCCGCCTCGATTCTGCGTTCCGGGATCAAGCTGGGGAAATACAGTCGCTTCGTCTACTTTATGCCGATCAGTTCTGACTACAGCGTATCCTATCAATGGGGACGTGAATTAAAGCGACAAGGCATCAAGAATTACGCCGCCGTACACTTTCGTCTACCCGACGACGAACTCGTATGGTCCGGAAAATACAACAAAGAGCACACCCAACTCCCGCTCTCCGAGGCTATCGGACGCTTCCTGAAGTCAGAAGACTCCATGGGCTACGAAATCTATTTAGAACGTAAAGTCACCCAAAAGGGAATCGCTCGCGTCCGGAACCTACCCCGCCCAATCGGTTGGCGTTATTCGCCCGACGTTAAAGGGAGAACGCCCTGCTATTGTCCCGCCTGCGGAACCATCGGCGAACCCAACAGCGCCAAAGCCCGCAAAGAAAAGGCAACTCAAAGGGTTCAAACGTCAATTATTCTACCAACCGCGTTGGGCGCCAAATAAGATCAGAGCTTAAATCTTGATATTATATCAACCATGGAAGGCCTATTAATCATCGGAGCCGAGCTGCTGCTCCTCCCTTTTATTGCGGGAATCACAGCCCTTTGCGAACTGGCTCTTGGACTTGCTAGCCTGATCCTGCAACTTATCTTCGGCACAACGATAAAGGCGTCCGCAAACACACCAAGGAAGATGTTTCGCCTCTCTCCTGCCGCCATAAAGTGGATACAACGCATTGCACTCGGCTCGCTCGCAGTTTTCACCGCCGCCCTACTCCTCCTCAACTTCATATTCCTCGAACAAACCGTTCGCTTTGCAGTGGACAAGGTGGAGACTAAAACCGGATTTGAAATCGAATACGAATCCATGGAAGGGAACCTTTTCACAGGCGCCTTCGCCTTCGAAGGTCTCGACATCACTCAAACTCTGGCGGAAAAGCCACAGCTCTCCATCCAAGCTCAAAGTCTAGCCGCAAACCTATCTGTCTGGAATTTCATCTTCGGCAGCCGCGTCGTCGACTCTGCCTCTCTCTCCAATGCAAGCATCACCTTACAAGCCATAGCGAAACCCGAAGAAGAGAAAAAATCCGGTTTCGCCATTGGCTTGGCCTGGAGGGAAAACCGTTTGGATGGCTTGACCTCGGGGCCCTCTTCCCTCGTCAAGACTCCAAACTACACCATCAAAAACCTTAAGCTTAGTAAGCTAAGTATCCACGTAGACGACCGTAGCTCCGAAACGCCCACCAGTTACGATATCGCCATCGACCACTTCGAGGCCCAACCATTGCGAAGCCACTTCGCCATATTCGACCTTCTCTTCCGCAGCAATCTCGACGGCACACTTAACGGGTCTCGTCTCGTAATTTCCAATACGGAATCCGACGGAATGCGTCACACCAAGTGGGCCACTCAAGACGTTCCCGCCGGAGTCCTCGCCTCCCTTATCGGCGGCCCCTTCTCCCTCTTCGAAGCGGGCACCGTCGATGTCGAAGTCACCGACCAGTGGGAAGCTGAACGAGTCGAAAGCCTTGAGCTTGACTGGAAAATCAAGGTCGCCGACGCCCAAGCACGACTACCGCAAGCTACCCCCAAACTCCTGCAACCCCTCGCCCAAGTCTGGGTCGATAACATCAACAAAACCGAAAAAGACTGGGAATTCGGATTCCAACTACAGCTCTCGGAGAACCAGTTCAAAGGAGCCTCTAGTCTCAATGCGAAGCAGATTTGGCAAGACTCCATCCCTGTATTCATAAAGCAAGTTGCCGAGATTACCGCTATCGAAGAATCCACCGTAAAAGACAAAACCACCAAAGTCCTCGACGCAGTGAAAGGCTTCTTCGAGAATCGAAGGGAAGAGAAGCATTAGAATCCATGGAAACGTCAGTTGTGAAAGAGTCCAAAACTCTCAAAGATTCAAAATGGATCGGTACAGCTTTGAGCATCTTCTTCCCCTGCTTTGGCTTCGTATGGGCAGGACAATACAAGCGGGGTGCTCTTTGGCTTTTAGGGCTGACCACTTCAGCGGTACTTGCCCTGGCCTTGCTTGCAACGGCAAGTGTACCCGCCTGGGTCGTCTTCCTTTTTGTCATACTCGCGCTGGGCATCCAACTTTTCAGCTATGTAAAAAGCTATCAACGTGGCAGGATGACGCTGAAGAACTGGGCTATCCTGCTCGCGTATGGTCTCACTTACTACTTTGCTCCCCTGCCTACTTTCTTCATCGCTCAAGCGTTCCGCATTTCGAGCGAATCCATGGCGCCAACCCTTTTAGGCTCCGCGAAAAACGGACAGGGTGACCGAGTCATCGCAAATAAACTATCCTACCTCCTCTCCGATCCGAAACGTGGTGATGTCATCGTTTTCGATACCTCCAAGGTCCCGAATCTTGCGAAAATTCAAGGTCCGGGTTTCTGGACCTACTTTACATTTCGGGTGATCGGGCTTCCTGGGGAGGACATCGAAATCAGAGACGGAAAAATTTTCGCGAACAATCACGAGCTGGGTCCAGAAGACTGGGTGCCACCGATCTCATATGTGACCGCAGAGGACCTTAGCATTCCTTCGCCCAGAACAAACGTTTCAACTCTTGAAGCTGACGAATACCTCGTACTTGGAGACAACTCTGCAAATGCCTTCGATAGCCGTTTCTGGGGAGGAGTCCCTAGCGCAGCGATCGTCGGTAAAGTGACCCGAGTCTACTATCCGCTCTCCCGTTTGAATTCTCCTCTATTTCCCGAAGAAGCTACAAGTCAATCGGACCTAATCCCCTGATTTCAAACAGGAGAAAAAGAAACCGCCCACAATCTCCCATCTCAAAAGCTAGCAGACAGGACAGCAACCATCAGCACTCCACTCGAGGACATGCTGGTCAAACTCCTGCACGTGCAAGATGAAAGCCTGCCTGAAAGCTCACCTAGAACTACCCCGGAGGCGCTCGAGTTGGAGGTAGCGGAGCGGGAACACTGCCTTTTGCGAGCTCCTTCGTTGCTGGGCAACTGTAGGCCAGTCGTCCCTCAAAGACGACGGTGGACCTGCGGAGCGTCCCTCCCAAATTCGCACCGATGAATTTCGCACTAAAACCGGCTTTTGCATCGTTGGGTTTCTGGCGAGCAAAGATGCCGACCTTTGAACCTGTTCACTTAATCAAAATTTCCGATCGGTAGAGCAATCCAGACCCTATCATACCCGCCAAAAATGAGCGAAAAACCGAAAGAAACGTCACGGTCAGTTGGAGACCTCCTATACGGCACCTTGAGCGCGATCGTACCGAGTTGCGGTCCCGCCATGGAAATGGTGGAGCGCGGCAAGGAGCGTCCCCTCAAACTGACCGAAAAATTTGTACTGCTCTACAACACCCCGCTTTGCCCCCACTGTAATTGCAATCGCCAGAAGTTCAGGGACGAACGCGAAAAGATGCGGAAAATCCGTTCCGGGAAATAAGTCGGACTTCCGCCCCTTCTCCACCCCTCGGCGTCGCGAAAAACCTTAGAGCGCCGATTCGCTAGAAGCGTTTCGCAAAGCGTGCTTCGGGACGAAGCGAGCTAGAACCCGCGCGGATTGCGACCATTGCCGCGCATCCGCTGCTGCTTGGGCGCGGGCGGGGTCTCCAGATAGAGGCTGTACCACTCGTCCCCCAATCCCACATTGGAGAAACTCTTCACACGATCGTTGGATAGATGTTCCCAGTTCCGGACGAAGGTATCGACTCCAGTGGCCTCCTTCGCCTTCAGCAGGACCCGACGAGCTTCATCCGGCTCGCCAACCTTGACGTAGATCCACGACATCAAGCCGTACAGCAAAGTGCCGCGAGCTCCCCGAAACCAAAAAATCCGGCGCTTGAAGACCTTTTTCGCGCCCGCCAAATCATCGTTCTTATAGCAGCGGGCCATTCTCATGGCCACCGCCATAGGCTCCATCATCAGCGGCCCCCTTAAGAAACCGCAGGTGGCAAGGATCTCGTCAACCTGGTCAAACTCCTTGAGCTGGTAATGAAACTGCAGGCGCATAGTAGCGATCTGGCGTCCCGTGAGCAAAGACCACTTCCGAAAGGGTTCGAGTCCCTTGGTGAGCTCTAGCCCCTCCTTGAACATGACCTTCTGGTCCATTTCGAGCTGGCGTTGCAGTTGCTTTACGTTTCCGCCGGGCTTGTTCTGGAACTGCTGCACCTTCCGCTGCATACGCCTCTGAGCGGCCTGCATACGCTCCTGAAGCTCGCCTTGGGGCTTGGACATCTTTTTCCGAACCAGGAATCCGACCAGGAAAAACGCGCCTGCAAATCCGGCACTGCTTAAGAAGATCGTCATCCCCATACTTACCTGCGAAGCGACTAGGGCGCCAGCTATTGCGGTAGAGACCAGCGCTGAAATGAGAAGTGAAAGCATACTCTGAGACTTTTTTGTCTAAAAAATTAATCCGTACTGTGATTTTCCAAAGATGACAGGGGAGTCGCCATGTCGGCCTAGTCCTCAAGGACTGACAAAGCATGAAAAACACCCCACATCATCGGGGAACGGAGCATTCAGCTAATTGCTAAGCGATCAAGCCTGGTCTTGGAAGAAACGCACAGAGAGCAGCTCTTAGATCAAAACGACATCCATTTTCCAGGAGCGTAGCAAATGGGTCGATTCAACACCCTTGTCGAAGAAATCCATCAACTCCAAGCCGTAGAAACGATGTATTTACTTTATGCCTACAATTCACACTTCAACACACGGCCAAACCCGCTCTCACCATTTTTGCTCATAGCACAAAGCAACACAGACCCAAGTAGCGAATCGTGCATACTCTCTGTGGCGTATGTCTCGATAGAATCGTCGTACTAATCCCGCACCCGCTTTCATACGAGGCAACGGCGCTCACGGAGTAAGCAAGGCATTATGAATACAACTTCAATGACACGGAACCTTGCCGGCATCCTTGAACTCCGAAACGGTCATTCCATAGATTTTCTTGAAGGTTTTCGCCAAGTGACTGCTATCGGTGAAGCCGAGCTGGTAGGCCACTTCCTTGAGCGACATGTCCCTATGCAGGACCTTCGTTTCCACCACGCGTAGCTTCGCCTCCATGACATAGTCCTTCAGGCTGACGCCAGCGTTCTTCTTGAAGTATTCAGAAAAGTATGACGGAGAGATTCTGAATCGTTCCGCGAGAGCTTGGGCCTTGAGCTTGCCTGAGTCGCCAATGTTCGTGTTGATAAAGCGCAGAATTTCTCCGAAACGATTGTCCACGGCGTTTGCCTGATCGACGTACCGCTTCTCGATACTGCGGGCCAAGAGGTTCAGTATAGATGCGACCGTGCTGGTGATGATCGACTCCGAGTAGCCGTCCGCCGTGAGGAACTCTTGGTAGATGGACTTGATGCTGTCTATGATGTACTTGCGCTCTCGTTCCGATGCGATGATATCGCCGGGCACCTTGTTGTAGTTGGCGAGTATATACGTCACACGATCAAACCACGCGTTGTAGTCGGTTAGGCCTTCGTTGTTCAAAAAGTAGTGGTCCGTAAACCGCACGAAGTAGAAGCGCGACGGCTCCTTGATGCGAAACGAATGACAGTCCAGTGGCGGCAGCAAAAAGATGTTCCCCTCTTGATACTCGAACTCGTGGTGATTGATGCACTGCAAGCCCGAGCCCTTCTCCACATAGACGATTTCGAAGAAGTTGTGCTTGTGCGGACGCTTGCCCCACTCCGTGAGCTCTTCCACGTGGATCTCAAATACTTTGCGTGCGGTTTCAGTTATCATTGTAAATTAGCTGGTTCATTTCGGCAATCTAGTCGCCGATTTCGCCAAAATCTGCCAATTCACCCCGTGTAACACCAGCATAGATTCACCAAAACCGCCAAATCTACCGGACAAACCAACTTTCGTACAATCCATTCAAATTGCGGCCCGACTCCCTCTCCGCCTTCATCTCAACCCAACGAGTCACTCACTCACACTTTGAATCCTTTAGAAAATACAAAATTATGAAAGCAATGCTCCTACGCTCTTACGGCGAAAACTCAGAATTCGAAGCGGCAGAGGTCGCAACTCCCGAGATCAAGCCGGGTCACGTCCTCGTTAAAATCGCTGCCTCCAGCGTGAATACCGTCGACACCATGATCCGCAATATGGGGAAAGACCTGCCTCTCTCCCCCGATACGCCCGCCATTCTTGGCATGGACTTTGCCGGGACGATCGAAGCGCTGGGAGAAGGCGTGGACGCTTTCTCCGTTGGCGACGAAGTCTACGGATGTGCCGGCGGACTCGCCGACCTCCCGGGTACGCTAGCCGAGTACATCGTGGCTGACGCGAATCTCATTGCCCGCAAGTCCCAGAACCTTTCGATGCGTGAGGCCGCTGCCATTCCGCTGGTCGGGATCACTGCCTACGAAGGCCTCAAGCGAGCAGCGATCAAGCCTGGCCAGAAAGTCCTCGTACACGGTGGCTCGGGTGGCGTGGGACACCTCGCCATCCAACTGGCAAAGCACTTCGGAGCGGACGTCTACTCCACCGGTGGCGGCGAAAAGCAAAAGACGCTCATCGAGGGATTCGGCGCTACCTTCATCAACTACAAAACCGAAAGCGTGGAAGACTACGTCGCCAAGCACACCGACGGAGTGGGCTTTGACCTGATCTTCGATACCGTCGGTGGGGCCAATATGCTCAATTCATTCAACGCTGCGGCCCTCAACGGACAGATAGCGTCCACCGTTTCCCTTTGCGAGATCGATCTCTCCGTCGCTCACTTCAAGGGACTCTCGTTACATGTAGTCTTTATGCTGATACCGATGCTTCACAACCACCGCAGAGAAGACCACGCCTACATTCTAAGCGAGCTAGAGAAAATAGCCGAACTGGGCGAACTCAAGCCAGTGCTGGACGAAACCGACTTCTCCCTCGAGGAAGCTGGCTTGGCCCACACACGCCTCGAAAGCGGACAAGCCATGGGCAAGGTCGTCATCGAAAACAGATACCAAGAACTAAATCATGAATAACATTATGAAAACGAAACGAACATTAAAAATCCTGCTCCTCCCGCTTACCGTATTATTAAGTCAACTACAGGGACAAGAAGTAGAAACAATCCAAGCATCCGAGGTCGATTGGACTCACCTCAATCCTAAGCGCGGCGATCTCGCCCCTAAGGCAGGTACCCTCTGGGGCGACCGCAATAGCGACCAGCCAACTGGATTCCTGCTCAAGCCATCCGACGGCTTCGAATCGCCACCCCACATCCACAACGTGTCCTACCGCGGCGTCGTCATTGGCGGACGGATACACAACGACGACCCCGATGCCGCCGAGATGTGGATGCCAGCCGGTTCTTTCTGGACCCAGCCTAAGGGCGAAGTCCACATCACCGCCGCTGAAGGCTCGAACTCCCTTGCCTACATAGAAATCGAAGAAGGTCCCTATCTGGTCCGTCCCTCCGAACAAGCCTTCGACAGCGGCGAACGCCCAGTCAACGTCGATCCGTCAAATATCGTTTGGCTCACGCCCTCCGACCTAACGTGGATCTCCCAAGGCGAACACATCCGAGAAAACGCCCCCGCGATCGCCTACCTCTGGGGAAGCACAGGAACCGGCGAGCTCAACGGCACCTTCCTCAAACTGCCAGCCGACTTCACCGGGACACTCCACACCGGCAGCGACAGCCTGCAAGCTGTAGTCGTCAAAGGCCAGCTCACCCACCAAGTGGAAGGGAAAACAAACACCTCCCAGCTCGCTCCCGGCAGCTACTTCACCTCCACCGACGAAACCGAGCACAGCCTTATCACCGAAGCCGAAACCACCCTCTATCTCCGCACCGAAGGAAGCTACAAAATCGCTGCATTCTGATAAGTCGAAGCCCAAACAGATACAGTTCTTAAACCTTGATTTCCAAACGCCCATACCTGTCCCAATTCACCCGTTGTGAAAAGATGGATACATCGCGAATTCCCTTAGCGAGTCGCTCAGTCAATTACGAATCATTCCCAGTTATTTTTTCGCTATCAAAAAGCCCCCCTTCGGCCGGAATCAATCATTCCGAACGAGGTGAAGGCTTGGTTTTTCCGCTAAGCGTTAGGGACGCCAATTGATCTTGTCAGAAAGCCACAATGAGGATCTTTTCATAGGGTGGAATCTATGTATGTAGCGTTGAAGCGAATGCTTGCGTGGCTTTGCCTAGGTCTTTGCGGGACAATAGCTTCGCTTGCGGACGATCCGTCGAATCAGAGTGAGGATTTGATCACTCCTTCTGTCATCGGTGGGACAAATGCTCCTCTCAATAAATACCCATGGGTGGTTGCCTTGGTTGGAAGGCCTGGCTCGGTAAATGGAGAATTGCACGAAAAGCAGTTTTGCACCGGTGTGTTGATCCATCCCTACTGGGTTTTGACGGCAGCGCATTGCGTGTCGGATCTGCAGAGCTATGAGTATCTGGCGGTAGCCGCGGGAAATGGGAACCTGCAGGAAGGCTCGATGAACGAGCACGTGGTCGATTTAGTGGTCCGCCACCACTACTACGCGCCGGAAATCGACCTTGAAGCCGATGTCGCTCTGGTACGACTCATGGAACCGGTGCTGGATCGAGCGCCTATCGCGATTAACTTCGATGATGATCTGGATGAGGATCGCGACGCGGGGCGGATACTGGGCTGGGGCAGAACAAACAACAACTTCGACGCCCCGGATCAGGTGAAGCGATTGCAGGAAGCGAGTCTACCGATCCCGGATCGGGCACTGGCGAATAGCGCCGCCCACTTCAATGGCGCATTGTCTGAGACGATGATCGCAGCTGGCAAAGGCTCCCCACTTACCTCGGGATTCGTGGGAGATAGCGGAGGCCCTTTCGTTATGGAGAACGTGGGGCCTGAAGACTATGTTTTGCTGGGGATAACGAGTTGGGGATATACTTGTGATTTGGATACAACACCGTACACGGTTTTCGGGAGCGTCTCGCAACATACCGATTGGATCGATTCAGTGATTTCGCCTGATAACCTCGAGCTGAATGAAGCATCGCTCTTCGCGAAGTACAAAGAGGTTGAAACACTGGAGAACAAAGTCCAACCACAGCCTTTTGCCGAGAACGGAACCTTGGGCTTTTCTCTAGAGTTACCGATGAACGGGCGGTCTGATTTGAGATTGGAAGAAGGAGTTCAGGATGATCGCTTCGGAGATCCGATATTGAGCTTTAGCGAAGTGGACGCCTTCTCTCCACTCGAGGACGGCTGGAATTTCGACTACGAGCGAGGCGTGCTGGAGAGAAAGGTAAAATCGTCCTCCACGGAGACCGATCAGTACTTTTTGAGGATCGAGCAAGAAGCCGGAATTTCGCCGCGGCCTGGCCCCTACCCGCTTAGCCCCGGTATGCTGGCCTCAGGAAAGCGCCTCGCGGAATCGAGCTTGTTTGGAGATCGCACCATCTGGTTCGAATTGCTGGGTCACCAAGCGGGAGACTTGATTACATTTACTGGCTGGTCTCCAGGCTATATCGGCATGGCGATTGTCGAGTGCGACGGGGACCAGACCCGGCTCGCCGCTAAGAATTTCGAGCAGGACGGATCGTACCCTTGGGGAACTCACTTGCTGGATGTCAGGGCGAAAAAAGGAATGCGGTACTACGGCATCGTTCACGAATCCAATTCGTTTGAGGTTTCGTGCTGGGTGAATTTGGACCGAAAGGAAATCCGCTTGAACGAGCCGATTTTCGGAACCCTTGGCGTCTCTGATATGCGAACACCAAGAAATGGGCACTTTTGCGAGTTCTTCGAAATGCACGACAAAAGCAGACAAGACCTTCTGGTCGAGCTGTATTCAGATTTCGATGGCACTATAGAGCTTATCGAACTGGAGTCGGGTAAAGTCCTGTCAACGGCGGACGACGTCAATGGCAGCGGAACGGAATCGTTGGTTTTCTACCACAAGGACACTGATAAAAGCTTAGGTATTCGAATTATGAATACTAATTCCAATGAGATAGGTGATTATCGAATCGAATTCAAACGTTTTTCGAAACCGAGGGGGTTGCGAGTTGGAGCAAGCTCTCAGTCGGCTTTGATGGAGAGTTCCGAATCTCAGTATATCGAAGGACAGACGGTGTATATCGATGATTGGGATTTGGAAGGCCTGACTGCGGGTAGACGGACTTATGTGAGCGTCGAAGGCGTAGGAGGGCACAATCCCCAGTTTGCAATACTCGACGTAACCGGGAGAGAGACGGTGTTCGAGGGCTTTAGCATATGCCCGGATGATTCGGTAGCGAGCTTCGTACCGGCTTCAGGACGGAACTACGTGCTCTTAATCGCCGGCATAGAGGGGGACTTGAATAGAAACTATAAAGTAACGAGCTCTCGCAATCCGATCATTTTGAGCACGAACCTTGAAGGAGAAAAAGTGAAGCGACCGATGTTCCCCATGAATATGCAATCTGTCATTTCGAATTCCGGAGCGATGGATCCCCACTAAACAGGACCTCCAGAAGAAAACAGCCCACTCCGACTCAGCTCAGTCCGCAAGAGACGTCCCTCTACAGCACTCAAATACACTGAGCTATCTGTTGCTAACAAACGATCGCCTCTAGACACAACGATGTACCAAACAAAAAAAGCGCCCCAAACGGGACGCTTTTTCAAAAGATAAAATCTGAGTATCTACAATTTCAATACAGGCGATATTCAGTCGGTGTTCGTTTCACTCTCGTCTATCTGCAGGAGATAGGCGACGAGTTCGTCGAGTTGGGACTGGCTCAAGCTCGAGGCGTTGCCATGCGAGCTGTTTTGAATGACCTCGTAGAGCGTTGCGGCCGATCCGTCGTGTAAGTAAGGAGCTGTGTTCCAAAGCCCCTTAAGCGTTGGGGTATCAAATCCTACGCCAGCCAGAGGCGACCCAATGCCAAGACCCGAGCTGCTCTTGATCGTGCCCACATCATGACGAAGCCCGTCAGTGAACTCCGAACCACTATGACAGGATACGCAATTCGCGGCGTTGAAGATTGCTTTTCCAGCCTCGCCGGCTGCGGTCAAGCCGCCGTCTGTATCACGATAAGGACTACTTGGCACCTCCTGCAAGGAACTCACATAAGCCGCCAAGGCGTCGAGGTCAGCGTTTAGGCCTGCCTTGGGGTTACCGAGCGGATTGCTGGTGTCGCTGAACTGCTGCTCCGTCAGGAAGCCGGTTCCGCCAAAGGAGTTTCGCATATCGTTTTCGAAGTCCTGGATCTCGTCGAAGCTGGCCGACCAGTGAACATTGCCATGCTCCGTTCCTGAACGTCCCCTGAGGCTGATGGTATTCCTCAAGCCTTCGCCTCGATCCGTGAAATCCCAAACCCGACCGTCCTGACCGCCGTCCAAGTGACAGGTCGCGCAACTGAGATAGCTCTCGAAACTCATACGGCTATCGTGCGCATTATAGAAGATCTGCTTTCCTGCCAAGACTTCGGGCGAAAGCGTTTCCGTCGCGACCAGACCGACTTCCGCGAGCAATTCAGTCGTATTGTCAGAACCGTCCATAATCGTCGAAACGTCGAAGACCGAAAGGCTGCGACTCATAAAGTTCTGCACGTACAGCTTACCGCCGCTTCCCAGCGCCAGGCCTTGCGGAGCCAAACCTGTCGTGAAGCCGGCCACCGTTTCACCGCTGTAGGCGTCGCGGACGTCGATGGCGTTCGAGCCTTGCACCGCCACGAACAACAGATCGCCTAGCTCGCTCGTCACCGCCGCAAAGGGTAAATCAGAATCATTCAAGTCCATCCGCGACACGGCGTCTTCCTGCCCGGCCAGCAGATCGATCTGCGACACGATGGGACGAGCCGTGCTTTCGTGAGTGAGCGCCTGACCATCCCTGAAGCCGCCACGACTCATATTGTCCTGCTTCGAAGGCAGCCAAGCCTTCGCGCCATCCGGACTGATGACCACCGAGCTCAGATAATTTGGAATACCGCGACCACTATCGGGCGTGTCCGGAAGCGTGCTGTTTTCCAGAGCAATCGTGCCCTGCAAATTCAGACCAACCGCAGCCACGTCGTACACCTCTCCACCGCTATCTGGCGAAACGAATCGAGTGACCAATATTCGCTGCGAATCCTCCGTCACCGCGATTCCTCGCACCTTAGGACGGATGCCATCGGCATCGGGAGCAAAGTCTAGACTGTCTACGATCTCCCTTGTGCCCGGATCGATTTCGATCAAGCGACTCAAGGCCTCGAGCGTGACGTAAGCCGCCGAACCATCCGGCGCGAACGCAATCCCGTAGGGACGCGAGCTGTGCGGCAGATCAATTGTGTCGACCCAATTTCCATTCGCAGAGTTCAGAACCGTGATGGTGCTGGACAGTTGGTTAACCACCCAGATATCGCCGCCAGGCGCCTTCGCGAGCGTACGCGGATGCATGCCGACCGACGCCTCAAACGCTTTGCCGAGTCCGTCAATCGATACCGCTGTCACGGAGTTCGCATCAGGATTCACCGCCCAGGCCATTCCGCCCGTTTCGTCTACAATCACCGAACTGCTACGCGTGGGTTTGCCGCTAGTGAGCGGTCGGTGGACGATTTGAGTTCTCACAAATATGTCCGCTACACCCGTCGCTTCAAATCCGGCGATCTCGACGTAGTCGAGGTTTGGACCGATCGACGCCGCATTGGCGAGAACCTCAACAGTGTTGTCTCCCGCCACAAAACTCACGTCGGAGATCACGACAGTCTCCCACTTGTTCCAACCTCCCGTGGGCGTGCAGTCAATGAGTCCGGCCAGAGAGCCATTCACATAAAGATTAAGCGGACGACTGGCTCCGGCGCCGTTTGCATAGCGAACCGTCACATCCACATCTCCCGCCCTATCCAGAGACGCTTGCCAAGAGATTCGAACATGATCGCCAAAGGCGTTTGGATAATCCGCATACCCGCTGCCCGAGTATCCAGAATGCTTGGACCGAGCGGCAACTCCAGCGGCGAACGCTCCGTCCTCCCCTTCCAAACGCTGGGCTGGACCTCCTGCAAGGGTCTCGGAAACTGACAATATTACCGGATAACGACCTGCTTCCGTATAATTGTGATTCACGGAGGCCCCTTGACCGGACGCGCCATCCCCGAAGTCCCAAGAGTAGCTGTACTTTTGCGTATCGGCATCGTTCGCTGAAAAGGAAACCGTCTGCCCCAGCTCGACCGGCGATGTAGCAGCGATTGGATACAAGTCCTCCTCCGGCTCCTCGCCGGTATCCTCAACAAAGTCTCCCGTGCTAAACTCCGAGTAGAATTGCGAGCTCAAGCCATTCCCTACCAAGTCCGTGATTCCGTTCCTGGGGGCGATAATCTCATAAGTCGTATTGGCCGCCAGAGGCTGATCGGGCCAGAAGGTGACTAGCGTCTGCTGATAGCCCCACTTGCCAAAGATCCCTTCCCCGCCCAAGGGTCTCACGATGAGTGAACTCTCCTCTACCGAAGCCAGCTCGATCTGATCAGAGAACGATAGAGCGATACGAGAGCTCGTCGCTACATTCGTCGCTCCGTCGGGAGGAAACACGTTGAGCACTCTCGGCGCCTTCGTGTCCGCCTGCGTATCGTGCACAGCAAGCCATGAGCCCTTCACCTTCTTGTCATCGCTTATCACCAAAAGATTTCCGATCGGAATGCTGAACTGATCGTCGGCCCGATCGTCATCGCGTCCCGCAATATGGGCCAATTCTATAATATTGTTCGGATCGTCTATATTGTATTTAAGGACACCCCCAATACCGCCCGCATCTGTGCTCAGAGTTCCCAAAAACAGCAGATCTCCATCAAAGCTCATATACTCGCTCTTCGGCGTTTTATCACTGCCTAAGAGCGTTATATTTCTCGGATCAGTCAGAACGTCGTAGGTTCGGAAGGGCGAGAGCAAATAGGCCTTACCGCCATAGTAGCCGCCAATATACGAGTTTATGTCCGGATTTTCGTAATCGAGCAAAACAGGGTTAGCCGGATCAGTGATATCCATCGTAGCGATCGCCGAGGAATTTTTGGGAGTCGTGATCACCAAGGTATTTCCTACCGCGAACACAGGACCCGCCTTCATTCCACCAAAAGCCGGATTCGGGATTCGGTTCACCAAAGCTGGATTGGTCGGATCGGATGCGTCCACAATGTGCAGGCCCGTGTTTGTTCCGCCGACATAGATATAGTCGCCCTGCCAGTGCATTCCCCAGACAGCCTCGCTCGAATCCCCATAGTTAACACCTCTTAGAGCAATGCTGCCAGCCAGGCTCGGATTGCTCGCGTCTGTGATATCCCAGAGGTCGACTCCCAGACCTGAGGTCGTGACCGCGTAAAACTTGTAGCTGTCACCCACTCGGTACTTCGCAAAAGAAACCTGGTGCGACTCCGCCTCACCAAAACGATCCGGACTGAACATCTCGGAAAGCAGGACCGGATTGTAGGGATCCGAAATATCCCACATCTCGTGGATGCCATTTCCCGCGAGAAACAAGTGTCCGTTAATGACATTCGGCTGGTTGTGACGCCGCTCGCTCATGATCGGGCTGATTCTCTGATACAACTCGCTAGACAGGTAGGATGTATTCGGTATCACACCACGTTCGACAGGCACAGGGTCCGGGTCGGGATCTGGGTCTGGGTCTGGGTCAGGATCTGGTTCTGGGTCAGGATCGGGATCTGGGTCCGGATCAACCACCACGCTAGGATCTGGGTCTGGGAAGGGTTCGGGATCAGCCTCCAAAGCAGGCTCTCCGCTTATCAAGCTCGAACCGACCAAGAGCACAATCAAGTCCCCCGGCACCGGTGCCACATAGACGCCGGGCTGAAGCTGCAAAGAGGAAAGCGTTTCTCCCAGATAAGTAGACGATCCCGAGAACTGGTTTCTTGAAACGTAATTAGCCGGAACATTCACGAAGCCGCTGCCGACACCAAACGGTTGCCCCTCTCCGAAATCGGCGAGCTCAAAGGTGGCGGGATGCTCGCCACGCGCCGGACCAAACGCGGAGAATCGTGTCGCGACTGGGCTGAGGTAGCGATCCGACTCGCCCGGCGCTGAGTACAAGCTCCCGTACTGCGGATGCAGGAGCGCCGAATTGCTTTCGGTCGCATCGAAGCTCAAGCCTTCGAGATTAAGCGAGCCCGCGTGCTGGACTACGATATCTTCGCCCACCTCCCTAATGATTACAAACAACACGCCGTAACTCGGCGCAGAATTCGCAAGCAGAAAGGCTGTCAGAGCAACGAATCTAGTTATCGTCGAAAACCATTTCATAGTATTTCTACCGGTCTGATGAGTTCTCACACCACGTGTTATGGAGTCGTAGGCGTAAGCCTCACCTCATCGATATAAAAACGGTCTCCCGCTCTCGCGTCACTCGCGAACCAAAAATAGAGACGCCCGTTGCTCACAGTCGATCCGAAGCCCTTAGTAGTGAACGTAATTACATGCGTTTGCCACTCAGTCGTAAGATCGACCACCACTCTATTCATTCCATAGTTTGTGTAAGGGCTGCTGTGCTTCGCTAGGGAGACACGGAAATTGCGACCGGAATTTGAATACGCCGCGAAAGACAGCTCGTATTCAGTATTCGGCTCAAGTTCGATATTATTTTGAAATAGCTGAATATTCGAACCCGAAAGATCTACCGAAACAAGAACTGCGCCATTCGAGTCGTGAATTCCCGGACTTGCTATAGCAGCGCTGCCCGATCCGTTTATATAGAATTTCCAGGGCGAGATCGTGGACTCGAAGTACCCGTTTTCTACAATGTTTAAGGCGGGGTCCGGGTCCGGTTCTGGATCAGGGTCAGGGTCCGGTTCTGGATCAGGATCCGGTTCTGGGTCAGGATCCGGTTCTGGGTCAGGATCGGGAGCCGGTATCTGTGACGTCAGTCCAGAGCCGACTACAAGAACCATAATATCATTCGCCACCGCCGTGGTGTAGACGCCTCGCTCGAGATTCAAAGATTCTAAAGTCGAGCCAGCATAAACAGTGTTTCCAGAAATGGGTTCATTCGAAGCATAGCCAGTCGGCACATAGATGTACTCATCGCCAACGCCAAAGGTGGATCCGCTGCTCGAATCCCCAACAAGAAATAAGGTTCCATTCCCCGAAGCCCCTTCTCCAAAGTAAGGAAACCGCACGGGCGACTCGGTTTTATACTCGTCTGCAAGTTCTCCCGATGCCGAGCTCAGCAAAAACCCGGCATGCGGAGCCATTTCAGAATCGATCGAAACCGAGCGCGTGTAAGTGAGGTCCTCGAGATCCAAGGAGCCGGCATAGGAAACAACTACATCTGCTCCCGCCTCTCTTATATTTACCACCAACACACCTTCGGTATTTGTCAAAAATGACAAACAAACCATACAGAAAGTAGCGAAGAGATTAGATCTACATCTTCTTTTCATGACACAAACAAGGTCAGCATAACTCGTACCGGTTTCAACCTAAAACCAGCTTCAAAAAAAATAACAATTTCGAGAAGCCCAAGGAGAAGGAACACAGCTTCTCATGACTCTTTTTCCATGATTCATTTCAGATGCCGCGAGGCCCGAAAATGAAATACTTCATTTCTTCCAGCAAGTTCACAGAATCGTTTCACTCCCTACCTGAAAAGACGGGAGCCGATATTATCCATTCAGGAACGGTTCAAGAAATCATCCAAAGCGGAGAAGAACGATATTCGAAACGATAAGCTAGAAACTTAGTTCCCTAGCACAGCCGCTCCCGAGGCAGACGACTCATTGCCTTCTCCATCAAAAGCTACAACCGTGTAAGAAACGACACCACCCGCAGGAGCGCTTATATCAATGAAACGGTTATTAATAGTATTTCCTATATCTACACCGTTACGATAAACAATATATCCCACAGACCCAGAATTGTCCGTCGACTCGTCCCAGTCTATCTGCGCCTCACTCGCTGAAACGCGACTGACCCTCAGGTTCTCCGGAACCGACGGCGGACTCACGTCGAACAGCAAATTCAGACTGACTTGATCGATCTGATACAAATCTCCTCCACGGGCGTCACTCGCGAACCAGAACATCAATCGTCCATCTTCAACAATCGAATTGAAGTTCAAAGTTTTGAAGTCAACCGTATACAAACTCCAATCTGAGTTCAAATCCACCCTGACCCGGTTTAAACCATAATTCGTATAAGGAGCGCTGTGCTTGCCCAGAGAAACGCGAAGATCGCGAGCGCTGTTCGACTTCGCCGCGAAGACCAGACGATAGTCAGCGTTGGGAGCAAGAATCAAATCGCTCTGATACAACTGAATATTTGTGCCCAGCGTATTGATCTGAACTGCCACCGAACCGACTCCACCCAAGTAACCGACATCTTCGACAATCGCCGTCGCCTTGCTGTTCGCAAAGAAACGCCATGGTAGCAGCTCGCCGTCAAAGCCTCCGTTTTCGATGGCTCCTGCATCAAGCACAGGATCGGGGCCTGGATCTGGGTCGGGATCTGGATCGGGGTCGGGATCTGGATCTGGGTCGGGATCTGGATCTGGATCTGGATCAGGAATTGCACCGACTTTAGCTAAACTCACATTGTCTATAAAATACCGATCACCCGAGCGAGCGTCATTAGCGAACCAGAAGAACAGTCGCCCATCGTCAACAGAGCCCGTAAAGCCGCTCGTCGTGAAGCGAATAATATACGTTTCCCAGTCTTTCGTCAGGTCCAGGCGTTCCTTGTTCAATCCATAATTGTTATAGGGCGTATAGTGCTTCGCCAGGGTCACGCGAAGATCGCGCCCCGCGCTCGAATAGGCTGAAAAGGAAAGCTGATACTCCGTATCGGGCTCCAAGGACAAGTCTCCCTGGTAAAGCTGCATATTGCTTCCGACCGTTCTCAGGTATAGCTGAGCCGCTTGACCGGACTCGCCAACACCCGTCGCAGAATCGCTCGCGCTTCCCACGCCGTTGGTGAAGAAACTCCACGCAGACATGCCTGACTCAAAGTCACCGTTTTGAACGACCTCGCCTCCCTCAACAGGTTCGGGATCCGGATCAGGATCAGGGTCGGGATCGGGATCTGGGTCGGGATCAGGATCGGGATCCGGGGCCGGGTCTGGGTCTGGGTCAGGCGCGAACGCCGCCTCGACGATACTAACCTGATCGATGTGGTAGACATCACCTGCCCTCGCATCGTCGGCAAACCAGAAATACAGACGGGCATCAAAGACCTTCGAGGTGAAGTTGCGCGTCTTGAAATCAATCGTGTACCAGCTCCATCCCGCGCCGAGGTCGACCCGATGCTTGTTAATACCATAGTTGACGTAGGGTCCCCCGTTTCTAGCCAGCGTGACGCGCAGGTCTCTCCCGGTGTTCGAATAGGCCGCGAAAGCCAGGCGATATTCCTGATTCGCCCGCAGTTCTATATCGTCATGGTAAAGTTGAATATTGGATCCACCTGTATTCGTCGCGATGGATACAGCGTTTTCAGTTCCGTCGAAACCAGGCTGCTGGATGGTCGCGCCACCTACTCCATTCGTGTAGAAGCTCCAGAAACGCATGCCCATCTCGAAGTCGCCATTTCGCAAAATATCGAAGTCCGGCTCGGGTTCCGGCTCCGGCTCCGGCTCTGGCTCTGGCTCTGGCGGAGGCGGAGGCACGCTGCCATAGCGAACCGAGACGCAGGGTCCGGGCATCATGATCTCGATACCGTGGTGAAGCGTGCTCGAATAAAAAGTAAACGTGTTCTTGCCCGTCTTCAATGCGGAGATCGGCACCGAAATCTCATTGTAGGCATGGTAGTGATTCGCTCCGAACTTCGGGAGCACCTTGCTGTTCAATCGTGAGTAGAAATCGTTGCTGCGATCATTTCCATTCCACGTCGAAGCGTGCACGATCGCGGCAGTCGCCGTATCCAGGGTCGGAATCGTCACACTGCTGGTCTTCGTCTGCTTGTTCCTAACCCAGTACCGTTGCGGCACGTTCATCGCCTTATACAAACGAACCGACGAATCGGGACGAGAAAGCGTCAACCCATCAACGACTGGAGACACGTACCAGTAGCCATTCCGATCCCGGATTCGCGCCACGAGCTTGATCTCCCCCTCTTCCTGATCAGGCACCCAAGTCGTATTCCAATTCGCCGAATACGGGGCCGACGTATCCGTCCCGACATGATTTCGAATCGCGATCGGGTTGCTCCACGAAGTGCGGTGGTAGTTTCGCTGCCAGCCTTTGTAGACATTGTCGCCGTCCTTGTCGTAGCCATCGTAGTAAGCAAGAAAATCGACTCTCGCCACATCCCCGTCCGTCGTCGCTCGCACAACCGGATTCTCTCCAAATACCCCATTGTCCGAAGGCGCCGTGATCTCGCCCGTCGCGTGGGGCTTAGACGAATTGTAATAGACGCGAATGATAAGGCCGTACCACCCCCACTGACCCCAGTTCCATTTATTGCGATCGCAGGTTCCCTCCAGCCGATTCACCCCAGTCTTCAAATGCGAGAGCGGGATCTCGATCAAGTGGTTCACCTGTTGCATGTACTTGTTCCCTACCGGCTCGGGAATCTTGATCCACGACTTCCCGTTGACGCGAAACTTCTTGTCCTCCGTGCCGTCGTGCCCTTCCCAAAAGTCGATGATGATCTCCGCCCGAACAGCCCCCTCCAGATCGTCGATCGACAACTCCAGGATGGGATTGGGCAAGTACTTGGATGATTCGGTATGCCTATCCGTATCCACATCAGGGTCGGTAACTCGCCACGACTTGCGATCCATGGAAAGCGAATACTCCTTGTAGACATCACCCGGCCTGGGACCACCTTCCGAAAAAGCTCCCAGGCTCAAACCTTGGGACAACACTCCTAAAACACAGGCGAACAGAAAATTTGTTTTCATTAAACGGTAGCACCCCAGCGCCGTCAGCTACCCATTCTAAGAGCCGTACAAGTATTAGAGATAGGCCTTGGTTGCGCCGATTCAGGCAAGATAAGATTTCAAGTCTCCCTATTTTCCCAGATTTGAAATTACAAACAGGAACTGACTGAATCGCTATTTAGCGCCCAAAACCGCATGATATTAGAAAAACGCTAGGCGTATCTGTTTAACTTTAAAGAATTCGTACCCTGACGCCATATCACGTACGCGGTCCGTACCCTGACGCCGAAAAACATACTTCACGGCTAGCCGTTCAAATATCGCTCTTGGATAGGACAATCTGATCGATTCGATACACGTCACCCGCTCTCGCATCGCTCGCGAACCAAAAGTAGAGCCTGCCATCACTTACCACAGAAGCGAAATTCGTGGTCTTGAAATCGAAACTGAAAACCTGCCAGGCGCTCGAAAGATCCGCACGCGTCCGCGGAAGCCCGTAACTGGTGTAAGGAGAGGAGTGCTTTCCTATGGCTACGCGGAAGTCTCTCCCAGAATTTGAGTAAGCCCTGAACGACAGAGTATAATTCGTGTCAGGCTCCAGCTGCAGCTCGTTTTGAAACAGCTGCACGTTCGAGGCGCGACTATCCAATGAAACCTCGACCGCCTTCGATCCATCGAAACTTGGACTTACATTCGCCGCGACCCCTTTCCCGCTCGTGTAAAACGTCCAATCTGCAAGCCCCTCCTCGAAACTGCCATTGGCAATGGCATTGGGCTGTGGCTCCGAAGCTTCACCCGCCTGAATCTCAATCGTCGCGGACTCTTCCGACACATTTCCAGCAGCATCGTGAGCGTGCACCTTGTATACGTACACTTGCCCTGGGACCACCGAGGAATCGACGAAACTCGTCCCGTAAACATCAGCCACCACCTGCGAGTCGCGCACGACCTCATAAAACGACACTCCCTCATCATCCGACGACTCATCCCACGAAACAGCTATTCTCGGACCACTCAAAACAGTTCCCGTCAGATTCTGGGGAGCGCTGGGGGCTTGATTGTCCTCTTCGCCCACATCGGAAAGAGGCGTCAGCGTAATCCTGTCAATTGAGTAGACATCTCCTGGTCGAGCGTCGCTCGCTAGCCAAAAGAACAACCTGCCATCCTCCACTTTCGAAGCAAAACCCGTCGTCGTAAAATCAACCGAAAAGGATTTCCAGCTATCAGTCAGATCGATTCGAACCCGATTCAACCCGTAGTTGGTAAATGGAGACGCGTGCTTCCCTAGGGAAATACGAAAGTCGCGACTGCTGTTCGAAAATGCAACAAACGACAATCGATACTCCGTGTTCGGCTCCAAGACTATGTCGTTCTGATAAAGCTGAACATTAGAGGAGCGGGAATTCACGCTGAGCTTAACCGAGCTAGAGCCAGCATAGGCATCGCCATCGACTTCCGCCTCGCCCGAGCCGTTGGTGTAGAACGCCCAGAATGAAAGCCCATCTTCAAAACCTCCGTTAATCAAAGCGTTGCGAGCAGGCTCACCCGTCGAAGCTTCCGCCGTAGTCCCGAACGCCTGCAACGACAGCTCCGATACCGCGCTCTCATCGTCAACTGCCCGCACCTGATAGGAATAGGTCGTCCCCGGAGCCAATCCAGTATCGATAAAAGTCTCAACAACGGAAGTGCCCACAAGTCCGCCGTCCCTAAAAATTCGATACTCTACCACCACTCCGTCATCTATCGATGCCTGCCAGCTCAACTCCAATTGCGAATCGGAAAGCGTATCAACTTGAAGCGACTCAGGAGGCTCCGGAGCTTGAGGGGAATCAAGCGTCTCGAGCAGTACCTCACTCGACGTGCCCGATTCATTGCCCGCTCGATCGTATGCGGAAACCGAATACCTGTAAACTTCTCCTTCTGCCAAACCTTCATCGAGATAAGTTGGCGAAACAACCGAGCTTAGCAGCGCGCCGTTTCGGTAGATGCGATATCCAACGACTCCCACATTGTCATCCGACTCGTCCCAAGCCAGTCGTGCCTGACTCTTTCCAACAATCGAAACTCCCAGATTATCCGGAACGGACGGAACCTCCAGATCTGGATCTCCTACGGGAGGCAAGGGACGCCCCATCAAAGCCGAGATTTGCTCCTGAGTCATCGCATACTGATAAATCCTCACCTCATCGATCAATCCATCAAAGTTCCGACCTCCACCTGGCTGGTCCCCGACCGCAGCCGGAACCTGATCGTTTTGGGCAATCGCGCCTGCAAGCGGCATCGATACGTCCTTCACGCCGTTTACGATGAGGCTCAGCTCAGTTCCATCAAAGGCGGCTGCCAGATGAGTCCACACTCCGACCGGCAAAGGCTGCTTCCCTATCAATGTAGTTGTCACTCCACTACTAAGCTTCAAACGCACCCGGGCCTTTATGCCATCGTCGTTGATCGAACTAATCATCCAGTAGTGGTCATCTTCACGCACCCCCATAGCCTTGGAGATGATTCGTGAGTCATGTTCCTCAAACGAGTCAGGGCGAATCCAAGCAGAAATCGTAAACTCGCTTCCAGGTATATCCAAATTGCCTAAACTGACCTGTCCACCTTTTCCATCGAACTTCAAGGCGCTGCCAAAACGTCCATGCTCCTCTCGAGCGACACCCTGCAGCAAGGTGCCGTCATTGAAGTTTGGCGACTCATCAAAAACCCTTTCCGTATCATTCTCCTCGAAGCGATAGCCCAGCCACAATCCCGCGCTCGCGTCCGGCACATCCCCGTTTCGAGCGAAAACCTCATTTGACAAAGCCGACCCATTCCCCGCTCCATCAAACGCCACGATCTGATAGCGATACGTTTTGTCCGATTGCGTCGAATCGTCTACGTAGCTGTTCCCAGCCACCTCCGCTATCGCCTCCCCATCTCTCAAGACTCGATAAAATACAACTCCCACGTCGTCAATCGACTCCGCCCAGCCAAGCGCTACGTGACCGCTATCAAGGATCGACGCCTCTAATTCCTCCGGAGCCGAGGGCGGCGTCGTGTCAATCGCTAGCGATACAATTTCGATGTCGCCAAAAGTCGCCGTCACATAGTGAGCAACTAAAGCGAGGGATCCATTCAGCAATCCGTCGTCAGCCTGCCGAGTAATGCCCCAATTCTTCGGTTCCGGCTCGTCAGCTGGCCAAGCCTTGAAACGATAGAATCCTGGAGAACCGGGGATTTCCGATTCGACGCGTACCTTGAAGAAATAGCTCACTTCTAGAGGAAGCTGCTCGCTATCGTATCCGCTAGATTTCTTGACGCCACTTTCGAGAATATGAAACCGCGGACCGCCCCGGCTACCGTCTTCGTACCAGCCATAGGCGCCTATGGCGCCGATAGGTCTCCACTCAGTGCCAGGCTGTTCGTTCCACCTTTTTTGCGAATGACCCGTCCAACGCATCAACACGCCTACCAGCGGCTCGTTTGGCGCACCTTGATCCCCGACGCTATGCACGGTGATAGGCACCGTCACCTCATAATCCGTCCAATCGATATCCCCAATCGCAATCAGCCGATCGTAGTGAGATTCAACTACCCTCACACCGCCTTCGACTAATTCCCACTTGCCGTCGACGACTTGGGCCACTTCGTCAATTCGGCTCACCTCGGACCAGTCTATGCTGTAGGGAAGCGGCCAATCGCTAAATATCGAAGAACTAAAAGATACCTCTCTAGAAAACTCCGAACCGTCCAAACCTCTAGCCAGCAATTCGACCACATTTTCACCCTCGATCAAGTCCGTCAGAAGAATCTCTACATTGAAATCGCCGGGACCTCCCAGACGAATGTTCGCCTCGTCCCCGATCGACAGTTCCCCCCTTGGCACTCCATTCAGAGAAAAAGACAAGCTCTCTATAAAATCAGGAATCAATATATTTCCTAATAAATTAACCTGACTTTGAGGGATCCCGATGCTGCCAAACTCCTGATCATCTCCATACCAGATATCAATGATAGAACGATCCCCGTCTGGTAGAAACAATGCGTGGATCTCTAAATCCTCCGTAGCGATAAGGGAAAAAGGATTATCCCTAGAACTGATGCCGCCGCTCCAACGATCAAAGACCCAGCCATCCTCAGGGACAGCGAATAGCTCTAGCTCCTGCTCTGGCTTCACGAGTCCAGAAACAGGCACACCCTCGATCGCCCCATCCCCGGAAACTTGAACATCGAGCTCAAAACCTTCGAACGGAGAAAGACTGACCGCATCGATAAAATAGTCATCTCCCCCCTCAGCATCATCACTCAGCCAAAAATACAAGCGACCATCGTCAACCTCCGAACTGAAGTTCATCGTTGTAAACGAAAGTGAATACACCTGCCAATCCCTTGTCAGATCAATCCGCTCCCGATTTAAACCGTAGTTAGAATATGGCGACGTATGCTTTCCCACGGAAACGCGAAAATCATTACCCGAGCTAGAGTAAGCCGCGAAGCTAAGCACATACTCAGTATTCGGACGAAGCGACAAGTCGTTCTGAAAAAGCTGAATATTGCTTCCCCTTGAGCCAATCTCCATTTTAACTGATCCCACCCCTGCATAAGCCGGAGAGGAAACAGATGCTGAACCCGCTCCATTCGTGTAAAACCTCCACGGAGCGACGTTTGTTTCGAAGTCTCCATTTACAATCGCATTCTTCGCATCCACAGAAGCAAGTAACCCTACCTCGCTGGTCAAAGCGACGAGCTCCGCTCCCCCCGCTGATTCAACTAACAGCTGATTCTCCAACTCTTTCTCAGTGACTCCCCCTGACTCAGCATCCACGGAAACAATACTAGACCTTGACGAAGCCCGTCCGGCCAAATCGACAGCTTTCACGAAATACTCATACCGTTTTTCGGAGTCCAAGCCTTCATCGAGAAATTGCAGGTTCGAACTGACACCTCTAAAAACCCCGTCACGATATACCCTGTAACCAAAAACGTCACCTTTTTTTGGTGACGCTTCCCAACTCAACTGAACCTGAGCTGCCGAAATTCGCTTCGCGCTCAGAGAGACAGGCGGCGAGAGTGCGGGCGGCGTCGCTTCTGACTCAATCAAGGGCTTCGCCATCAATGCCTCGATTCCATTCGGTCCTAACTCTCGGGAGAAAATTCGCACTTCGTCAATCAGTCCCTCAAACGGCCGTCCCCCTTGCGGCTGGTCTCCGATAGAAACCGGAACGCTCGGATTCTCCCGGATAGCGCCTCTGCATAGCAGCTCTCCGTCCAACGCCCCGTTCACATACAGCCTCATCTTCAAGCCGTCAAACGTAGCGGCAACATGAGTCCAGACGCCCTCAACAAGGCTCGTAGACCCCACTAGCGTCTTCGTATCAGGCGAGGCTTGAGTCTGCAGTCGAAAACGCGCTTTGATTCCGTCATCATCGAAAGTGCTCAGCATCCAAATATGGTCATTCGCTCGAACTCCACTCGCCTTTGAAACGATTCTGCCATCGCTAACTCTAAAGCCTGTTGGGCGAATCCAGGCCGCGATTGTGATCTCAGCCCCTTGAACGTCCAAACTATCAAGTTCAACGCGACCTCCCGTTCCGTCAAATCGCAGCGCCCGGCCAAACTTGCCAGACACCGACCGAACGACCACTCCAGATAAAGTGCCGTGGTTGTTCGACCCCGAAGTATCATCCACGGTCAGTCCTCCCACTTCTGCAAAAGGAAGACCGAGCACAAGATCGGCTTCACCCACGATCGACTCCTCCGCATTCGCCTCTGCCTCCGGCAATTCAGGTTCAACTGAACCCGCTGCATTACAATAAAGGTAAGAGCCGGCGATTAGACTCACAAACGAGAGAATACGGGGAACGTCCAAAGAAAACGAAAAGTACACTAGAGAGGGGGTGTTATTGAGATGAATAATGCGTTATTAGGGGAACAAGCGACAAAACCAGAATCTCGCAACTGACTGCTAAGGCTTAACCTTATGCAAGCATTCGGTCACCGAAAAGCCTCGGACAAGTCAGAGCGGAAGCAGGTCGAACTGGGAATACCAATGACTGATACTTTCCTAAACAAGTTGAGAAAAGATCAAGAATGCTAGGCCAATAAGAGATGATGACATTCTACTTTTTAATCAACATAACCTTGTCGATTCGGTAGACATCGCCGGACTGAGCATCATCCGCTAGCCAGAAATAGAACCGACCATTTTTAACCAACGAACCGAAATTCTTCGCCGTAAACGCGACCGCGAAGGTTTTCCACTCAGTCGTTAAATCAATATTCACGCGGTCTAAACCATAATTTGTATAAGGGCTGCTATGCTTCGATAAAGACACCTTAAGATCTCGCCCGCTGCTTGAATACGCTCTGAATATCAGATGATAGTCCGCATTCCCCTCTAAGATTATATTCGATTGAAAAAGCTGAATATTAGATCCAACCCTCTCCAAATCGAGCTCGATCGCGTTCCCTGAGCCTCCGAAGCCAGGAGCATTTGCCTGAGCCCCACCCCTTCCATTCGAGAAGAAATTCCACAAAGCCATGCCGTCTTCAAAATCACCATTGGCGATCACGCTCTCGTCAATCGACGACACGCTCCCTGTGTCTACATACAACTCAGCCGAATCAAGCGACGACAATCCAAATATACTGACAGCCACAACCTGATAGCGATAGCTTCGATTCGCCTCCACTGTCTCGTCAATAAATCCCGTAGTCGCCGCATTTCCTATTTCCGAACCATCACGCAAGACGCGATAATACGCTATATTCTCGGGTTCTAAAGCCCCGTTCCATGAGACGAACACTTCACCGTCACTGATCACACTCGCCTTAACGCCATCTGGAGCAGCGGGCGGTATCGATGCCGGTCCGCCGACGCTGGCCAAATTAGATAAATCCGACTCGTTACCGGCAGCGTCGAAAGCTGTCACAGCGTAAACGTAGGCCTGCGACGAGTCTAATCCATTATCAACATGACTGGTGTTCAAACTGCTTCCAATATCCTCCCCGTCTCGATAAATCAAATACCCGAGAACGCCTATGTTATCGTTCGAAGCATCCCAAGTGAGTTTGGCCTCACTATCCGACTCCAATTCAGCCGCCAAAGAGCCCGGAGGCGATGGCGCTTCATCGTCACCGAGACTTGTCGCAATCTCCAAAGATACCTTGTCTATGAAATAGAAATCCCCCGATCGGGCATGATCCGCAAACCAGAAGAAGAGCCGTCCGTCACTGATCGGATTCTTAAACCCTTTCGTACGAAAGGATAAAGAGTACATCTTCCAGCCAGAACCTAAATCGACCCTAAGCTGGTTCAAACCATAGTTAGTATAAGGAGCTACATGCTTCGACAGAGAAACTTCCATGTCGCGAGCTCCGCTCGAGTACGCGGCAAAGCTAAGGCGATAGTTAGTATCTGGCTCTAGAGAGACTCCAGACTGAAAGAGCTGAATATTATTGCCGGCCGTCCTTATCGAGACCATCGAGGCCCGAGAACTGGTGAACCCTCCGAGCTCACTCGAAGCGACTCCTGTGCCACTCGAGTAAAAATTCCAATCTTCGAGCCCAGATTCAAAATCGCCATTCATCACGACTCCCGAACCAGAGCCCGGATCAGGAGCATCAGGTAGATCGACGACAAGCTCATTCGACAGCCCGGATGCGTTTGAAGACGGATCCACTGCAAGCACCTGATAGCGATAAGAGTTCCCCGCAAAAACCGCAGTGTCCGTGTAGCTAGAGTCGGTTACCTCTACTAGGATCTCTCCATCCTTAAGTATTCGATAAAAGGATACTGCCACGTTGTCTGAAGATGGATTCCAAGAAAGCATGACTTCAGAATTGGAACCGAGACTCGCCTGCAACTGCTCTGGAGTAGATGGATTCTCCTCATCGACATCTGCCCCTGTTATACGAGTTAAAGAAATGTCATCTATATAATACGAATCTCCCGAGCGAGCGTGTCGAGCGAACCAAAAATACAAACGAGCATCCTCGATTGGATTACTAAACCCAGTGGTCGTAAAATCAACTGCATAGGTTTGCCAAGCAGAGCCCAATTGAACCACTTTCTGATTCAAACCATAGTTCGTGTAAGGCTTGCCATGCTTCGAAAGAGATACTTCAAAATCACGACCTCCACTTGAGTACGCAGCGAACCGAAGACGATACTTCGCGTTTGGCTCGAGCGCGATACCACGCTGGAACAGCTGTATATTATTGCCAACCGAATCGATAGATACGAGAGCAGCGCTCGCGCCCGAGAAACCATTCCCGTCAACAGACATGCCACCCGCGCCACTTGTGTAGAATGTCCACGCGCTCAGCTCTGACTCGAAACTTCCATTTTCGATAGCGTCTACACTGGCTCCTGGATCCGGATCGGGGTCCGGATCGGGGTCTGGGTCGGGATCGGGGTCTGGGTCCGGGTCGGGCGCTCCTGGCATTTGAAGTGTCGCCACTTCTGAGAGTTCCGATGCATTTCCTGCGGTATCAAGAGCCACGATTTGGTACCTATAGTTGTTTCCATCTTCAACGCTGGCATCCGTATACTCCAGCACCGTTACTTCTGCCAGATTCGCTCCGTCACGGAGTATGCGATAAAGAGAAACGCCCACGTCATCGGTAGATCCATCCCACGCTAGCTTCCCCTCGCCATTATCATCGAGGACCACACTCACATTCGAAGGCGAAGTCGGCGGAACGAGATCCGATCCCGATCCGAGAACCCGAACCAACTCAATCTCATCTATATAATACTTGTCGCCAGCAACCGCATCATCCGCAAACCAGAAGAAGAAACGTCCGTCGCCGACCCTGTTGTACAAACTATTCGTCGAGAACTCGGTCGAATAGGTTCGCCACGAGTCAGACAAATCGAACCCTACGTTTTTCAATCCGTAATTCGTATGAGGAGGTCCGTGCTTCGAGAGCGAAACCTTGAGGTCCGACCCGTTCGTCGAATAGGCAACAAAACTGAGGCGATAAGTCGAATCCGCCTCCAAAGCTACCCAACGTTGAAAGAGCTGAGTGTTGCTGCCGGGAGCATTGATCGACACCAACGCCGCGTTTTCACCTGCGAAACTAGCCGGGGTGTTCTTAGCGGTGCCCGAACCGTCCGTGTAGAAACTCCACGCGTTCATCGCCGACTCGAAATCACCATTTCGAATCTCATTCGAGCCCGTACCCGGACTTGGATCCGGCGTCGGAGCGGGAGAGCCCCCCTGTACTTCTCCAAAGCCACGAATGGAAACTGAGAGCGATTTGTACGCAGACTCCACAAGAGCTCGAGTCGCCTCAAAGTCGGTCTCCTCGACAAGTCCCATCGTGAAAGTTTTTGGAGCTCCACTCAAATAGGAACCCGTTTTCAGGTCACGTCCGAACGCGAGCACTGTCATGGCTCCCAAATAAGGCCGATAGGAATCAGTCGATCGGTCGGCCTCGTGCTGAGCCACAAATAGCGAACGCTCTTCAACCGGATCCGCTACGTACGCCCACTCGTCATCCGTATGATCCCCTTGCCACGACTCGGAAACCAGATTCGAGGTTCCGTTCGCTCTCATTACGAAGTCGAGATCCGAATCAAAGCTGCCACCCGGAGGTCCTTCGTAGACAAACCAATAGTCCTCAGGCGCTCTCAAAACTGTCATGCGAGCAAATTGACCGTAGACTTCCCACGCGCATTCCCATGCGCCATCGCCAGCGGTAGATCGGATGGTCACCTTGAGAGGGCCCTCGTTTTCTATAACGCTCGTTCCCGTCGTAGCTCCCGGATGAAAATGGCCTTCCGGATGGACGAGGTTAGGAATTCCTCGATAGTTACCGAGCTCATTACCAGTCGGGGCATACCCAATCCAATCGTTCCCTTCAATATCAACCCAACTGGAAAAGCCCGCTCCGCTTTTATGGTAATACAAGTCTCCCGTTTGAGTTGTCAGTTGAAACGATTCCTGTTCCTCATCAACAACACCGTCGACGAGCGCGATCACTGGATCAAATGCTAACGCCGAGGCACCACTATCAGGTGGCGCGAAGTAGACATAAAAATACCGAGTCTCTTCCGCGCTCGTTTGTCCGGCCAACGGAAATATGAGACGACCCGATGCCGAATTTAGCGCATCGAAATCCGAAGCTGGATCAAACTGCATCGGAATCGCAGAATCCAGCACTTCGCCATTCTGACTCACTTCCACCACTCGTAGAGTGCTGGGGTCCACCTCTCCGGACTTGCCCTCTTTCGCGAGGACTTCCGTGAAGTTTATAGCGAAATCGACTATCCCATCGGTCCTCGCGTAACCCGCTCCATAAACTGAAACCAAGGTACGGTCCGGCCACACATCACTAAGCCATGCGGCAGGCGTTAAAGAGTTGGTCGCAGCGACTGCCTCCGAGGCTTCGGAGCGATTCGATCTCCTATCCGAGGCAACAACATAATAACTATAATTCGCCCCGACTGCGATATCCGTATCGACATAATGATTCTGCACAACGGTATCAATTAGCTCACCATCTCTGAAGATGAGATACGATACGCTCCCTTGATTATCTATTGATGGAGACCAACTCAATACGATAGAGGGCCCAACCACTGAATTCGCCGTTAAGTTCTCTGGAACCGTTGGCGGAATAACATCTCCTCCTGCAGGAGACTTATTCTCTATAATCCACAATTTATCATTATACCAACCAATCGATATAATATCTAGATCTCCGTCATCATCCATGTCGAATAGCCGAGCCCCGTCATGATGATCAATATCACCCTCGCCCGAATCCGCCACATGCTCCTCCCAATTCGAACCATTGTCCAAATTTTCGAAAATCAGGGTACGCGTCTCCCCTTTGTGCTCACCCACTACAACATCTATATCCCCGTCGCTGTCTATATCGTCAGCATCGAGACTGTAACCACCGCCTACAGAGGATGCGATCGTATGAACGGTCCACTGACTCGTCGGATCCACCGGACGCTCCAACCAAACGATGTCGGAAAAGTCACCCGTCTCGTTGCCTAAGCCTACTACGGCATCGTCATCTCCATCGCCATCGACGTCGACCAGGCGATTCCTGTCGGGAACAATGTTCGAGGTAGCCAGGTTCGCGATCTGGAAATGCGTCCAATTGCCGGAACCCTCATTTCTAAGCCAACTCTGACCTTGAAAGAGATCCAGATCGCCATCTCCATCGATGTCGCCCGCGCTCAGCTGCTCGCCCGAAGAGCTACTATGAATTACTGTTTTAACCCATGTCTGCGAAACGGGATCAGCGGGAATCGTGAAAGCCTCTACGCCAGTGCCTCCACTCTCGCCGCCCTGCCACTGTACTATGATCTGATAGGGTCCGCCGGGTGAAAACGTTGCTCCAACCACACCTTGAATAAATCCGTTTTGCCCCGCGTCGACATTGCTAAAATAGGTGAAATTTCCGGAGCCATCATTCCGAGCCCAGCCCATCTTCGAACCGCGATGCTTCCCGTTGGTACCGAAGATATCCAAATCCCCATCTCCATCGAAATCGTCAATCCACTCCATATTGTTCAAATCAGCCCCGATTATGATTCGGGACCAATTTCCACCTAAAGAGCCCGGGTTGCGATACCACCAGCCACCGCTCACGAGATCGAGGTCGCCGTCGCCGTCTATATCGGCGCCTTTCACCTCAAGCGGCTGCCAAGGCATGTTGCCGTCTATGAGGTGCCTCTCCCAATCGTCGAGCGACAATTTTTTCTGCGGAGATTCGTTGATAAACACATCCAAACGCGGAGATCCAAACTTGAACGGTTTTGAGAGGATATCCAAATCCCCGTCACCGTCCAAATCAGCCAATCGAGATTCATGATTGGCTACGCCTACACTTAGTGTTTCAAACTCGAATTGACCGGTTCCATCCCCGTAGACAAGCCAGGCCTGACACTCGGCGCCTGGCCCAGGATTTCCCATTTCCGCGGCGAAAAAGTCTAGATTACCATCCAAATCGATGTCCCCCACCTCAAGCGTGTGCCCATGAGACACGTTCTCGATTAACGTAGTCTTAATCCAATTACCCGACTCGTATTGATAGAAATTCAGCGGACCACTCGCATCCCCTGAATTAATCAATACTTCAGGACGTCCACCGGGAATAAACTGGCCGCTTACGATTCGAGACGATTCCTCTGGATAACTTGGATCAATTGGGAAAACCTCGTACTTACCGGTCGCATTGTTATACCGAACCCAATTTGTGGACGCCAAAAAATCCATAACTCCATCACCATCTATATCATCCTTATAGATGCCCTCACCCGTCATGGTGATCTTCGTTGGTTTAATATTCCATGGGGTCTGGTAACGATTGGCAGGCAACTCGTAGATTTCAAGCCGTTGTTCCATATTCACCCAGGTCACAAATTCGACAACTCCGTCACCATCAAAATCGCCAAAGGCCTGATCATGCCCCTGCTGACCTGTCGTCTTGATAGTACGACGTTTCCAAATCTCACTAACAGCTTTTGCAGGCCGCGGATTCTCCCACCACCAGACTTCTCCACCATGCCAGTCTTGGGCCAAAACGAGATCGAGATCACCATCCTCATCGATGTCTTCCATCGTCCCACCTGCTTCGATTTCAAGTTTACTACCTTCAATCACACTACGATCCCAGCCGCCATCAATTCGGCGATACAGGATTACGCTATCCTGTGAGACTTTTCTATCAGCGATTATAAAATCTAGAATTCCATCACCATCTACATCCCCTACCACGCTCGCCGTTTGCTGAGACCCACCTGGGGCGGCAGGAATCTCTCCACCTTCAGTAGAGAGGTGCGTCCATTCAACTCGTGACGGCGCACCCACCAGTTGCGAGGCCCCACCTATCGAGAGTAGGAATAGAAAAACCAAACCTTTCATTCCTATGAAATTATTTAACATCTTTGATATACACATTATTCATTACCCGGTTTAGATCATTCGCTCGACTCTAGGCTAAACCCGAAAAAAGCCGAAAAGAAAACAGTTATATAAAAATTTATTACCTAAGCCCATCCACAAAAAGAGTATCTTAATCCCTGATACTTCATCTCGCTAGAACGCAAACTCAAGATTCGATTCATTTCATTTCCAATAGAAACCCATTTTTATCGTCTCATAGAAAACGATATATCCAATAACCTAAGGAATACCAATTAAACAATTGACCGAACACTGGAAGTACTCTCAAAAAGAACGAAAGGTTTTTACGACGACTAAAGATTTTACTTTCAAAACACCGGTTTCAAACAAAGATGCTAGAGAGCGTCTCTAACCTAAGACTTAACAACGATTCATCTCTCACACTATGAGCAAAAGCTGCCCAATCTGCCAATCCTCCAAAAGTAAACTTTTCTTTACGCTACCCGACATGCCAGTCTCCATTGGCGTGCAATGGCCATCTTCCTCGGCGGCTAAGGCCTGCAAAAAAGGGGACCTAGAGTTAGCCTTCTGCGAATCGTGCGGTTTCATTTGGAATCAGGCGTTTGACGATTCCCGCCTCGAGTACTCTCAAAGTTACGACAATTCACTCGACTACTCTCCTGTCTTTCAGAAATACGCTCTCGGCCTTGCGCGACGACTGATAGACACCTACGAAATCAGCAACAAGCAGGTGGTAGAGCTTGGATGCGGAAAAGGCCATTTTCTCTCTCTCCTTTGCGAACAAGGCAACAACAAGGGGGTCGGATTCGACCCTAGCTACGAGGGCGAGCGCATGGATAGCCCAGTCTCGAATCAGATTGAGTACATTCAGGACTTCTACGGCGAAAAGTATACGGATCGCCCGGGCGATTTGATATGCTGCCGTCATGTTCTTGAACATATTAAGGATCCTGTCGGATTTCTCGCTTCGACTCGCCAAACGGTTGGTGGACGCGGCGAATCAATTGTATATTTCGAGGTTCCAAACGTTCGGCTGATTTTAGAAAAGCTTTCTGTTTGGGATATTATTTACGAGCACTGCAACTACTTCAGCATAGAGTCCCTTACCGCTATCTTTCAGCAAGAGGGATTTGAGGTACTGCAATCGAGCGAGGCCTACGATGGTCAGTTTTTAGGTCTGGAGGCAAAGATCAATAATGTTGAATCGGGAAAGAACGCCAAAAGCTGGGGAGACGTAAAGCAGCTTCAAGCACTCGTCGATTCGTTTGTGGTAAAACTACAAGAGCGAATGGAGCTTTGGAAAAGTCGCCTCAAAGAATACGAGGCGCAAAACAAGAAAACAGTCATATGGGGCGCAGGCGCTAAAACAGTTGGTTTCGTGAACATGCTAAAAATCGACAGTCAAATCAGTTCCGTTGTGGACATCAACCCTCACAAACAAGGCCTCCACCTTGCCGGCACGGGACAAAAGATTGTCGCCCCAGAATTCCTGAAGGAGCTGAATCCTGAAGTCGTCATCTTGATGAACCCAATTTACAAAGCTGAAATCTCAAAACAGTTGAGCTCGATGGGGATCAAGGCCGAACTCGTCGACGCTTGATACCCCGATTCCAAAAACCAGAGAGGCTTAGACCGGAAAGATAGTGGGATCCAGCCCCATTCCGTTGAGCTGTTCGCGCACCTCTTTCTCATAGACCGGATTCATTAAAATCACGCAATCCGGCTTATCCTCGCGGAGGGTATCCGGACTGCGAACTGCATGCCCGGTACCGGGGATGAACTTGCCGTGCTTGTGCGGATTGATGTCCACTACGAAATCGATCTGCTCGCCCAGCCCTAATGTCGTTAAGAATGAAACTGCTTTAGATCCTCCTCCCCAGACAATCGTCCGTTTGCCCGCTGAATAAAAGCCATCTATTTTTTCAAGCCAGCTTTCCTTCAACTTTCGGAAACGTTCTGGAAATGCCTTTACCTCTTCAGTTATCCGCTTGAGGTCATCCTCACCATCTAACAAAGGAACCTTCGCTCCGCTGGCGGGTTTGCCAGCTATGACAATATACTGGTCATCGTACTCAAGCATTAGCTCAAGAGGGTCGAAGCCATGTTTTCTGAAGAGGCGAGCCAGAGAGCCGGTGGTGAAATACGAGCAGTGTTCGTAATAAATGTCCCAGAAGGCGGCTTCCTTTAGAACACGATGCACGTCGGGAAGCTCAAATAGCAGAATCGTATCCTTTTGATCGCCTATCGTTTTTTGAACCTTGCGCATAAACTCGCTCGTAGGAGAGATATGCTCCAAAGTATGACGGCAACACACTGCATCGGCCTTGAGGTGGGTGTAGCGCTCGTCGTATAGATCCTGTATAAACTCAAGGCGTGATGCCACAGGAGTATCAAGCCGCTCAGGCACAAAGGCTGGATCAATCCCGATTCCGTGCGACATACCTTCCTCCACCATCAGGGCAAGGAACTCTCCCTTACCACAACCGATCTCTAACACTGTCTTATCCTTGAGCTCGTACTCCTCGACCCAACGTTTCGCCAAGTCTTTGGCAAAGGCATTGAAGGTCGGAGAGAATCCTTGTGACTCCTCGCACGAGGTGGAGTACTCGTGTACAGTTGGATCGAACAATATATTCGAAACGAATCCACACTCGGGACAAAACCCGAGTCGCAAATCCCGCTTCGGATAGTCAACCGCATGTTCACGGCTCGGCATCAATAAGACTGAATGCACAGGAATTCCTTTCACTTCATAAAAGGCTTCCATTTCACCCGACTCGCAATTCGGGCAGACTGATATCGCTGAAGGGGCAGTTTTTTCCGAATCTGGCATAGTAGAAGTAGTCATGAACTCTCTATTGAAGATTACTCTTTTCTATACAATTCGAACCTTAGGCACAGGAAGAATGAATTTTCCTCCGCGCTCACGGTATTCTGCCTGTTGCTTCAAAATCTCCTCAGAAAAATTCCAGGGCAAAAGCACAACGTAGTCCGGCTGCTCCTCAAGAAGCTTCTCTACACCGAGAATCTCGACATGGGCGCCTGGCATAAACCAACCGTGCTTGTGCGTATTCCGGTCCACAACGTAATCTATCATCGAGGAATCGAGTCCGGCGGAATTTAGCATAATCGTACCCTTCGCAGCGGCTCCGTACGCAGCGACAGTCTTGCCCTCTCCTCTCAGTTTTGTGACGAGATTAAAGAGATCCTCGCGCACAACTTGAACGCTCTTGGCGAAATCCTCGTAGTACTCGAATTTATCGATCCCGATTTCCTTCTCTTCCGCCAGCAGCTTCTTCAGTTCAGCAGTCGGATTCTCGACCTTCTCAATATAATAGCGAATAGAGCCGCCATGGGTCGGAAGCCTTTTCGCGTCGTTGAGATACAAGCCATGGCGACGCATTAGCTTATCAACCGAGGTTAGCGAGAAATAGCACAAGTGCTCGTGATATATGGTATCGAACTCACAATGATCCACAAGATCCCGAACGTAGGGAGCCTCGATCGCCACCACGCCATCAGGCTTCAATAGCGTCTGGATCCCTTCAACGAAACCATGCGTGTCCGCCACGTGGGCAAGCACGTTGTTTCCGATGATCACGTCGGCCTGCTTTCCGTCTTCCTTCAGTTTCGTCGCGACCTCGTCAGAAAAGAAGGCATTCAAAGTCGGTACTCCGATCTTTTCCGCCGCTGCCGCTTGGCGAGGCGCCGGGTCTACTCCCAAAACAGGAATCCCCTTCTCAACGAAATTCTTCAGAAGATAACCGTCGTTACTCGCCAGCTCGACAACGAGACTCGACTCATTCAATGAGCGGCGTTCGATCAAATCTAAGGCGTTGCCCCTGCAGTGTTCCAGCCAGGCTGGCGAGAAGGAAGAAAAATACATGTAATCCGGTCCGAATAGAAATTCGGGCGATACCGTTTCGATGACCTGCAAAAGCGAACACTCCGGGCAAAAGCCGACATCGAGAGGAAACTTATGCTCCTCCTCCGTTAGTTGATCCTTGGTGAGAATTCGGTCAGATGGCGGCATCATGCCTAGATCGAGAACTGGCTCGAGGCCGACATTATCACACCCGCGACATTTCGCTTCCTTGCAGCGACTTGTGAAGATTTCAGAAGATTCCATGATTGTATTCATAACAGTTGTTGAGAGATGTTTTCGCCTTGCGGACCAGCTAGCTTAACTGAATCAGCGCATGCAGATATGGGAAGAAAGCGGAGCTGTTAGGCGCCGACACCCTCAGGAACTTCCTCCGTCTTTTTAAACTGAAGACTGTTATCGATAACACCATTTGCTATCAGCATTTTAATATGAGCCAAACGCTGGTACTTCGGTCCTTCAAACTCCTCGAGAGTGACGGCATGCTTCTGATAGGTCTCATAACACTGCTCGACTCCCTTACGGACAGTCCACTTAGGCTTGTAATGCTTCAATGTATTCATCGCCTTCTCAAAGCTCACGCGATAGCAACGATTATCAGCCGAAGCCCCACTAGCGAATCGCAACTCAGAGCCAGTCACCACATCGCGCACCATTTCCGCAATCTCTCTGACTCGATAATTCTCGTCCGGCACGCCGATATTGAAGGCTTCATTGAACACGTCAGCCCGGTCCGCTTTCAATACCGCAATAAAGGCGAGGGAAATATCCTCGATATGCACCAAGGGGCGCCATGCGCTTCCATCACTCTTCAAGTGGACCTTTCCAGTCGTGTGCGCCCATGCAGTAAGATTGTTTACTACCAGATCAAATCGGAGTCTTGGCGAAACTCCATAAGCTGTCGCGTTTCTCAGGTAAGTCGGGCAAAATGTTTCATCCGCCAGAGGAGAAATGTCCCGCTCTGAGTATACCTTCGACTCTCCGTAAGGCGTTACTGGATTAAAATCCGAAGTCTCAGTGATCAGACCTTCCCCACCAGCTCCGTAGGTACTGCAAGAGGAGGAGAATACAAATCTCGAAACGCCTGCCTCCTTGGCCAGTTTGGCGAGATTCACCGTCCCCTTGTGGTTAATGTCATAGGTGAGATCGGGATTAATGTCGCCGAGCGGATCATTCGACAGACCTGCCAAGTGTAGCACCGCGTCAAAACCAGCTAAATCTTCGACCGTAGCATCGCGAATGTCTTTCTCGATATTCGGAATATCAGGTATGCCACCTCCGAACGTGCTCGCCCGGAAGAGATCACTATCCATTCCAACGACATCGTATCCTTCCGCTAAAAGCATAGGGGTAAGAACTGTTCCAATATAACCAAGATGACCTGTTACGAGTATTTTCATTTTATGTGTTTTTATGTGTTTGGGTATTTTCAAATATTATCATGTTAGCGACCAAGCGCTATCAATCTTTCCAAGTCTTCCAAGGTGCGCCTCCGTGCTTCCATAGAGACTCTAGCAATTGCTTGTCACGCAGCGTATCCATGCACTGCCAGAAGCCTTCGTGGCGATACGCCATTAGCTGGCCCTCCTGAGCCAGTCGCTCCATCGGCTCTTTTTCCCACTGCGTCTCATCCCCGGCTATGTAGTCGAATATTTCAGGCTCGAGCACAAAGAACGCGCCATTGATCCAACCTTCGGCAGCTTGAGGCTTTTCCGAAAACTCCAAGACACTGTCACCATCGAATTTCATATGGCCAAATCTTGCAGTCGGCCGAACAGCAGTCACAGTGGCTAGCTTTCCATGGGACTTGTGAAACTCTAGAAGCTTGTCCAAATCCACGTTAGCAACGCCGTCGCCCCAAGTCAGCATGAAGCGTTCCTTTCCAATGTAGGGCTGCAACCTTTTTATTCTGCCCCCGGTTAGCGTAGCGTTCCCCGTGTCAATCAATTCGACATTCCAGTTAAGCTTCTCCTCATCGTGGCGCGTCACGGTGCCTTCGCTAAGACTTACCGTTATATTATTTTCAAGAGAACAGTAATCAAAGAAATACTTTTTTATATACTCGCCCTTGTAACCGAGAGCGATGACGAAATCGTCAAATCCCCATTGAGAGTAGTGCTTCATCACATGCCAAAGAATGGGACGACCCCCAATTTCGACCATCGGCTTAGGTTTCAAATGAGTTTCCTCGGACAAACGGCTTCCAACTCCACCGGCAAGTATAGCGACTTTCATATATTTTTTATTTAGCAGTTATCTAGGTTCAGAATTTCAACATTCGCGCTATCCCTAATTGTCGGAAATTTTTGGCGAATCCATGTTTATAATATAGTCGATAGTACCGTCGAAGGCTGGCGATTCCTCACCCGACGCATTCCCCACGTGAGCTCCGAGCTGGTTAACATCCATATCTCGCGTGAAGCTTCCTCCGAAGAGCCAATTCATACCGTCAAAGGAATAGAATAAGGTAAAGGTATTCCGCTCACGCACCGCTCTTAGGAAATAGTTCTCGTACACGCCGATAGGTTTGTTGAACAAGGCGAACGGAACATCGTTCACAAAGCTGGCCGCGAAGACGAAAACCGAATGACCGCTGGAGTAGTAGTCGAAGCGTATGAAGTTATCCTCATCTTCCTGTATCAGGATTCCTTGTACCTGGAATTGCTGGACCGTGGTAGACTTCAACTTGATCTCCATCGCGAAATCGCCGTTGTCGAACTGCTGCAAGATACGAGCCGTCTGATTGCCCTCTCCCCAAATGTCATGATCGCTTCCTTGAGGAAGGGATATGGTTAGCGCATCGCTATCACTCGATGTGCTACTGTCCCCTCTCGGATCCACAAAGGTCCACAGGCGATCGTTGAACACTCCTGAATTGAAGCCGTCAGAAACGAGTGGCCCCTTCTCCGCAACCTCAATGGTAATCGAATCCGCGCCCACGGCCGATTCCGTATCGAGCACAGTCGCAGTTATTACATGGGTACCCACCGAAAGCAGACTCGTGCTGAAGGTTTTGCCCTTTGCGAGCAACAGTCCGTCAAGGTTCGAAGTCCAACGCACATTGGACGAAATGTTTCCATTCTCGTTGTCGTAAGCATTGGCTGTGAACGTCACGAATTCTCCCTTCTTGAAGACCGTCGTATCCGCAGGTGACAAAATCTCTACTTCAGGAGTGAAATTGATGCCTCCTTCATCTTCAGGAAAGATCGGAGACTCCGTATTGAATGCATAGTCAATATAGGCGGTGTATCCGGGTGAATCAGAACCGGACGCATTTCCTGCGTGTACATCAACTTTGGATACAGCCATCGATCGTTCGAGAACGCCCGCCGTGTCCCAATTCTCCCCATCGTAGGAGAAGTTCAAAGTAAACACGTCGCCTTCACGAAGAATCTGCAAGTAGTAAGCTGATGAACTTCCAAGCTTATAGTTAAAGAGGGCTTTCGGCGCGCCATTTACAAACTCGGCGGCAAACAGCCTGAGGCCATTCGAAGCATACATGACATCATAGCGGATCATGTTGAAGCCGTCCTCTTCAACCAATAGCCCATTGTATTGGAACAGTGCGGAGGGCGTGGTCAAAAACTTCGCTTGGAAACCGAAATCCGTATCGTCGACGCGCTGGAACATGCGAGCCGACTTGTTACCATCCGCCCATAGGTCGTGATCGCTTCCTTCAGGTACGATAATTTCGAGAACCCCTTCCCTGACAGAATAACTGGAGTTCGCTACTGGATCTTCCCAGGTCCAAAGGTTCTTGTTGATACCTGATCCCTGGAAGTCGTCAGAAACGATAGGTCCGGTCGGCGTATGAACATCGACAGAAACAGAGTCGAAAGAAACCGCTCCGACTGAGTCGATCACCGTAGCGTAAACCTCGTGCTCGCCCACCGATAGATCAGATGTGGTCATCGTTCCTCCAGAGCCGGGCAGCGCCCCATCGATACTGGAGCTCCAGCTGATACTATCGGTCAGGTCTCCATTTTCCGTGTCGATAGCGAAGGCACTGAAGTCGACCGTATCTCCTAGCGTGTAAACCGACTCGTCAAACGGAGCGGTTACCGTGACCACCGGTACGATATTTGGATCGATCTCGAGTGCAATGGAATCCATTCCAGTGAAGTAACCCGAGTCGGTAGCGGATGCGGTTATTAAATGGTTTCCTACCGATAGATTCGAAGTGCTAATCGTGCTGCCTGTTCCCGGAACCAGACCATCGATACTGGAGCTCCAAACAATTACTTCGTTGAGTTCACCATCTTCCGGGTCACTCGCCAAGGCGTTGAAACTGATTAAATCTCCCTCCTTTATAATACTGCCGCTACTCGGCGAAACCAATTGCACTACCGGATCCTGGTTGGAGTTAGGCACAACTGTCATCGTTAGGGAATCGCTACCGGTCAAGCCGCCCACATCCGTCGCAGTCGCCGTGATAACATGCGTGCCCACAGAGAAGACTGGAGCAAAAATCAGGCCTCCCTTTCCTCCGATCACGCCATCCAAGCTCGAAGTCCAAACAATGGTATCCGTGATGTCCCCCTCGTCCACGTCTGTAGCAGTGGCCGAAAAGGTCGAAGGGAATCCTGACAATTGCGAGAAGCCATCGCTTGGAGTCGTGATTGAGACTGTCGGAGCTGTGTTCTTGCCGATAATGATCTTCACTCTGTCGATATTTGGAGACGAGTCCGAGTCGACCACCGCCGCAGTGATGATGTGTTCCCCTAGAGACAGATTACGCGAGGTGATAGAACCACCTCTACCGGGCAAGGGACCATCAATATTCGAGGTCCAGATAATTTCGCTCGTGATGTCACCGTCATCCTCATCTGTCGCGATCGCCGAAAACTTCACGGGAGCTCCTTCTACAAACGGGAAATTATCTGCCGGCGCGGTGATCTCAATAGCTGGCGGAGCGTTATCCTCCAGCGAGGTGACCACGATGTTGCCGAATGTCGCTTCGACATAGTGAGCCACCAGCATCAGCGAACCTTCCCTCAATCCGCCTTCGGCCTGACGAATAACACCCCAGGAAACTGGCTCGATTTGACCAGCAGGCCAAATCTTGTAGCTGTACAAGCCCCCGGCTTCCCCTGTCTTGGTCTCAACTCTGAATTTGAAGTAATAGGTCGTCTCCAGTTCGAGCTCTTCTCCCTTGTAGCCGCCGAACTTCTTGGTTCCGGTTTCGAAGATCTGGAAGTGGTTCCCACCACGGGCTCCTTCCGTGTACCAGCCATGAACTCCCATCGCTCCGATGGGACGCCATTCCGATCCAGGTTGCTCGCCGTCAAAGTTCTGCTCGTGCCCATCCCATCTCAACATCAGGCCAACCAAGGGCTCATTTGGCGGCGGTTGATAGTCCACTTTGTGAACCGTTATCGGCACGGTTACTTCGTAATCTGTCCACTCGATATCACCCAAGGCGATGACGCGGTCGTAGTGAGAAATGAGCGCCTTGACGCCCCCTGCGACCAACTCCCACTTTCCGTCAACCACCTGAGCAACGTCGTCAATTCGCGACACCTGCGACCAATCAATCGCATAAGGCCTTGGCCACACATTGTATATCGAAGAACTCACCGTTACCTCGTGCTCGTACTTCGTGCCGTCGAAGCCGGTTGCGGTTATCTTGACGATGTCGCCGCCGCCTTCCTTGAGATCCGTGTAAAGCACCTCGATGTTAAAGTCACCGGGACGAGCGAGACGTATATTGTCTTCGGGGCCCATGGACAGCTCGCCCATTTCCTCTCCGTTGAATGACCACGAGAGCGTCTCTATCTGCTCGGATATGATTACATTTCCGAGGATGTTGATCTGTCCTTGAGGATTGCCCCAAACTCCAAACTTCTGCTCGTCGCCGTACCATACATCAATGATCGGACGACCATCTGTTGGGAAGAAGAGAGCAAAGATTTCCATGTCTTCAGTGACTGCGAGCGATAGTGGGTTTTCGGTTTCAACAATATCGCCACTCCAACCGTCAAATGCCCAACCTTCGGGAGCAGTTGCCGTAAGCTCGATCACCTCACCGTTGTTGTAGTACTCCTTCTCATTGTCGATCGCGACACTTCCTTCGCCAGAGATAACGAGGCTGATCTCCGAATCTTCGAAGTAGTCAGGTACTGCTGTGTTGAATACATAGTCCGCGACCAGAGTGAATCCTGGCGAGCTGGAGCCGGATGCGTTCCCCGCGTAAATGCCTGCTTTCGTGACTTCGATATCGTAGTTGTACTTGCCCGCTAGCACCCAATTATCCCCATCGAGCGAGTAGTGCATCGTCCAAAGGTTCCCAGTACGATTTACCCGAATAGAATAGCTGTCGCTGAACGATATTTTCTCGTCAATACGTGAAGTTGGAGTCGTTCCCACAAAGCTCGCCGAGTAGGCCTTTATGAATGACGGGAATCTTACAAAGTCGAAGCGCAGATAATTGTCCTCGTCCTGCTCGATGATGAAGCCTTGCATGATATAGTGACTTGGCATCTGCGAAGTAAACTTCACCTCTAACTCGAAATCCGTATCGAACACATCCTGCATCACGCGGGCCGAACGATTGCCGCCTGTCCATACGTCGTGGTCTGAACCTTCCGGAAGCGTGATCGTAAGGGCACCACCGTTCGTCGAAATCTCACTATCTCCCACCGGATCGAAAATTGTCCACAATTCCGTATCCAATGTATGGGTACTAAAGTCATCAGATACGAGCTGACCAATCAGCGGGATCACAGTTATGGTAATGGTCCCGTATCCTGGTTGTAGTCCAGAGTCCGTTGCCTTAGCAGTAATCTCATGGGTGCCCACGCTTAGTATCGGCGTGTAAAGTATTGCCCCCGAGCCGAGAGGACCGTCGATATTCGAACTCCATTCAATCGTCGCAGATATGTTGCCGTCTTCCGCGTCTATCGCAGAAGCGCTGAACTGAGCCATTTCGCCATGACTGAATGTAGAGCCTTCTGAAGGACCCGTTATAATAACCTCTGGTACATCGCTAACTCCGCGAACTGTGAACTCGATGGTGTCTTGCCCTGGAAGGAAACCAGAATCGATCGCGGTAGCAGTGATGCTGTGCTTGCCCTCGCTCAAAGCAGACGTGCTTACCACGCCTCCCGAGCCGGAGATGTCACCATCGATGTTTGATTTCCAGGTCAATGAAGTCGTGATGTCGCCGTCGTCCGCATCGGCAGCGGTGCCTGTGAAGGTAACGAGATCGCCGCTGCTCGCGAAACCGCCATCAACCGGTCCCGTAATAACAACAACCGGCGTGTCACTCGCGGAGCTCACAGCGATCGTGATGGTGGAGCTTCCTTGAACAAATCCCGAGTCAACCGCCGTGGCAGTGATGCGGTGTATGCCTACCGACAGAGCAGTAGTAAGAACGGTGCCACCGTTTCCAAAAATTACGCCGTCAATGTTGGAGCTCCAAGTCAGCGTGCTAGTTACGTTTCCATCCTCCGCGTCGCTTGCGGTACCCTTGAAGGTTACAAGATCTCCGATTGCGAAGAACGAGTCGTCCGCAGGGCCGGTGATCGTAACCACCGGAGGAGAGCTGAGCGCTCGAACCGTCAGCTTAACCGTATCCGTGCCGGGCAGGAATCCATCATCAACCGCGGTCGCCGTAATATCGTGAACGCCCACCGAAAGCGACGAACTCGAGAAGGAACTGCCAGCGCCAATTACACCATCGATATTCGAGGTCCAAACGAGCTCACTCGTGAGATCGCCGTCTTCAATATCACTCGCCGAAGCGTTGAAGCTAACCGAATCGCCACTGTTTACGAGGGTGGTCTCACCCGGCGAAGAAATGATAACCGATGGCGGGAAGCTCACCGCCCGAACGGTAACCGTAGCCGAGTCGAATCCAGGCATGAATCCGCTATCGACCGCCGTAGCGGTAATCGTGTGAATGCCAACCGACAGAGTCGAAACAGAGAGCGTCCCCCCTTGGTCTCCGATCTGACCATCGATGCTGGAACTCCAAACGATTCTAGAACTGATGTCTCCATTTTCTAGGTCAGTAGCCGTCGCTACCAAATCAATCTTATCACCCCTATTGTAGGAGGAACCATCGACCGGCTCGAAGAGCGAGACGATTGGCGGATTGCTGGTAACTCCCAAGAATACGTCAATCGAAGTGGAGCTCGGCAGGAGCCCTGAGTCAACCGCGGTGGCAGTAATAGTGTGAATGCCAGAAGTGAGTCCAGAGGCGGTGATTGATCCGCCGGTGCCCGCAAGCGGGCCATCCTTGCTGGACTCCCAGGTGATGCTTGAAGTGATCGTTCCGTCCTCCGCATCTATCGCAGTAGCCGTCAAGTCAACAGACTCGCCGACAATATAGAAAGAGCCCATCGGCGGAGAAGTAATCTCGACAAGAGCAGGCGTGCTCGGCTCGGCCACCGTTACTTCGATAGAAGAATGGCCGGGATAGTAGCCGGAATCGACTGCAGTCGCGGTGATTGTGTGACGCCCTACCGAGAGATTCGATGTAAACGCGACACCCGCTAGACTCGGAATCGAGCCATCTATATTCGAGCGCCAAGTCAGAACGCCGGTCAAAGTTCCATCCTCCGCGTCACTCGCAATCGCTCGGAAACTGATGTTTTCGCCACGCTTGAAGAAGGCGTCGTTACCTGGACTCGTGATCGTCACGACCGGGGCCGTGCTTACCAAGCCGATCGTCACTGTTATGCTAGCGGAGCCGGGGAGGAAGCCGGAGTCGAGAGCAGTCGCCGTGATTTCATGCACGCCAACAGTCATATCGGACAAGGTAATCGAGCCGCCCGAATTGATGAACTCTCCGTCGATGCTAGACCTCCATTTGATAGCAGAAGTCAAGTTGCCGTCCTCCGTGTCCGTCGCCGTAGCGGTAAAGGTGACGGTGTCTCCTTGATTGTAGAAAACGTCGTCACTCGGCGAAGTGATGGTCACCTGCGGAACAGAGCTTGGAGCGCTCACCGTCACAGTTCTCGACGCAGAGCTCGTCAGATCTCCTGAATCGCTTACCGATGCCGTAAGAGTGTGTGCTCCGATCGAGAGATTCGAAACGGATTGCGATCCCCCTGCTCCACCGATCGCGCCATCCAAATTCGAACGCCAACGGATCTGAGAGCTGAGATCGTCATCTTCCGGATCATAAGCCGTCGCCGAGAGGACAATCGGAGCGCCCTGCATGAAATTTGTGTCGTTGTTCGGCGACCAAAGGGAAACTACCGGAGCTGCGTTTGGCTCGACCATGATGCTGATGCTCTTGGTCCCGTCGAGAGCGCCTGAATCCCGGGCAGTGGCCGTGATCTCGTGGGTACCGATGGAGAGCGTCGAAGTCGATACGGTGCTACCTGATCCAGAGATCGGACCGTCGAGATCAGATTTCCAAGTCAAGCCAGTCGTCAAATTACCATCTTCTATATCGTTCGCCGATGCGACAAAGGTTACGAGATGCCCCGCTGTATACGAGGTTCCATCAGCGGGAGCGCTTATCGAAACATTCGGAGCGTTGTTCGACTGGCTCTGATGCTGCGTATTCGCAATTTGAATGGTCAGAGCTTTGAAGGCAGACTCGATCGCCTTGGTCATAGGCGAGAATGCTTGTTGGTCTACCATACCCATAGTGAAACTCTGAGGCGTGCCTCTCAGGTATGTAGTGGGGTTCAGCAAAGAGCGACCGAATCCAAAGACCGTCATTTTGTTGTCCAACGGGGAAAAGGTATCGATGCGTGTGTCATCCTGGTGTGAAGCGAAAAACACCGAGCGGCCAACGTCCGGATCCGCAATAAATACCCACTCGTCGCCGGGGATATCCTCAGCCCATTTTTCGGAAAGAAGATTCGTGAAACCGTCGGATCTCATCAAAAAGTCCGTGTTCTTGTCGAAGGTGCCACCCGGCGTGCCTTCATAGAGGAACCAGTAATTTTCTCCCGCGGTGAGCATCGTAAGACGCGCATAGCTTCCGTAAATTTCCCATATGCAGGAAGCGAGACCGTTGTTGGTAGCCGAATAAATCGTTGCTTTAACTGGGCCTACCGAACGCAAAACGCTGGTTGAAGTCAGAAAGTCGGGGTGGAATTTTTCTCCGGCGAATGCCATCTGCGGGATGCCGCGATAGCTGCCTTCCGACCCACCTGTCGGTCGGTAATTGATCCAGTCGTTTCCTTCCTTGTCTACCCAGCTTGAGAAGCCAGCTCCTAGCTTACTGTAATACAAGGTGCCGTGAGGCGTCTCGATACGGTAGGCGTCCTTGCCCTGATCAACCGCGTTCTCGTCTAGTATAATCTCATTCGGAATATTCGCTGGGACCGCTCCAGACCCTACAGGAGCGAAGTAAACTTGGTAGTAACGCACGGCATCCGCAGGAGTCGAACCCGTTAGCTTCACGACTAGGGTTCCCCTTGCATTGGACGCCCCATCGTAATCAATATCCGGATCGAACTGGAAGAGAACATTCTCGTCTAGGAAGTATCCCGCTTCGCTCACTTCGACTACCCGAACTGTATTCGGGTCGATATTTGCGGTCGCACCCGTTGAAGCGAGCAGTTCGGTGAAATCTATACTAACGTCAGCATAGGAATCGGTGCGTCCGACGCCATTGGCTCCAATCTCAATCGAGGTTCGGTAATCCCAGTCAGGATTCCACCAACCGGAGCCACCCAATGCTTTCTTAACCCGGACTTTGAAAGAGCGTGCGGTTGAATCAGTTCCGTCATTCACCGCGAGAGTGATCGTAGCCGTTCCGGACTTACCAGGGTTTGGCGTGATCGTAACTTCGCGACTGTCCCCGGCTCCGGCGAATACTATACCACTTACCGGCACCAAACTCGGATTGCTGGAAGTCGCTGTAACCACCAGTTCGGCTGGGGCCGTTTCCGTATCGCCCACGGTGAATGGAATGACTGCGGTACTGTGGCTTTCGAACAAGTTCTGGTCAGCGACCTGCGATATGCTTGGCGGAATATTGATCGGCCCAACATCGACCAAGGCCTGATTCATGATCGACTGAATATTGGCCTGATCCAGAGCCTGACTGTAAATTTGGAAATCGTCGATCAAGCCATCAAAGTTTCGTCCTCCCTGAGGCTGATCTCCAATCACGACAGGTACACCTGCGTTTTGGACGATTTCACCATAAAGCGCCTGCGCGATATCCAATTCGCCATTAACGTAAAGCCGTAAGACTGAGCCGTTGTACGTTACCGCCACGTGAGTCCACTCGCTCGCTTGCAAAGAATGCAATCCGACCAAAGAAGTCGTCTGACTTCCAACGGTCTTCAGTCTGAACCGGAGCTTATACTCATTCTTTACCTTGATGGTACTAAGCATCCAATAGTGATCATTCAGAGATGAACTATTCGCCTTAGATATAATGCGAGCATCTGCTATTCCGAAATCGTCAGGATTGATCCATGTGGCAATGGTCAGTTCCGATCCGGGAATATCCAAATTAAACAAATCAACATGTCCCCCGTTGCCCGAGAATTCTAGCGCTCGTCCGTATTTTCCGAAGTAGGATCGTGCGACTTCACCCTTGAGGCTGCCATTGTTTCCATTGGGAGAAAGATCGTAAGCGAAAGGATCGCCACTCTCCTCAAAGGGCATTCCGAGCAGCAAGCTCGTGCCAAAAGGCGGATTCACCGTTAGCTTAAACGTAGAGTTGGTGAAGAGCTCTCCATCGCCCACCGTTATCGTAACGTCCGTAGTTCCACTCTGGATACTTGAAGGTGTTAGCTGTATCGTGCGGTTCGCCCCGCTTCCCCCAATTTCGATGCTACCCTCGGGAAGCATCACCTCATTGCTGGAGCTTGCCACGACACTCAACGCATCCGCGCTTGTATCCGAATCTCCAATAACGAAGGAGATGACATCCGACGCCCCGCCGAAGTTGATAATCTGATTATTGATAAAGCTAACGGTTGGAGGCGTATTGCCGGGCGTTACAACACGAAGCAGGAAGCTCTCTTGGGCGGAAAGTTCGCCATCGCTAACCGTAACGGTAATGGTCGTTACCCCAGAGGCTCCAGCAATCGGTGTAACAGTAATATTGCGGCGAGGTCCACTACCAGTTAGCTCAATGCCACTATTGAGTACAAGCGATGGATTGTCCGAGACCGCCGTCACATCCAAAAGATAACCTGTCGTCTCCACGTCACTGATAGAAAAGGTTATCGGGCCGGCCGTGCGATTCATAAAGACGTAGCTGTCTTTGATTTCACCAATAGACGGGCTTGTATTCGGAACCTCGAGACGCTGGCTCATGATCGCTTGAATCTCGGACAAATCAAAGGCCTTCGAGTAAACCTTCAGCTCGTCTACGCGACCGTCGAAATTGTTCCCACCCTGAGGCTGGTTTCCAATCGCAACGGGCACCGAGGGATCCTGCACAATACTGCCACTCCAAGGCAGGGAACGGTCAAGGGCTCCATTCAGGTAGATCCGAATCGCAGATCCATCGTAAGTCGCCGCGATATGCATCCAAACACCGGCCTGCAAATTAGCGTTGCTGATAAGCGCCTGCGTATCGCCACCTGTAGTCTTCAGTCGGATACGCAATTTCGTTTCACCCTCGACCTCGACGGTACTGAGCATCCAGAAGTGGTCATCATCCCTTGGACCAGACGCCTTAGAAATAATACGAGCGTCGGACACCCCGAAATCGTCCGCCTTAATCCAAGTTGAAATCGTGAGTTCCGATCCGGGTATATCAACATTGCCCACGTCTATCTGTCCACCGACTCCGGAGAAAACGACCGCCCTACCCAAGTGTCCCTCGTCCGTGCGAGTCACTCCCGCGGACAAGCTGCCATGGTTGCCGTTTGATGAACTGTCGAGTACCGTCGATCCACTTTCCTCGTTGAACTCTAGGCCGAGCACGAGATCCGGGTGGATCGCAGGCACCACCGATAACTTGAAGGTTTCAAAATAGTCGAGCTCTCCATCGTTCGCTACGACCGTAATCACCGCCGTGCCGTAGCTTTCCGCGACTGGAGTTATTCGGATAGTACGGTTGGAGCCGCTTCCACCCAGAACGATCGAGCTTGGAGGCACCAGATCGGGGTTGCTCGAAGTGGCCGAGACCACGATCAAATTCGCGCTCGTTTCCGTATCGATAACGGTAAATGGAATGTCGCCAGTTGTTACATCCGGTATGATCCGCAGATCATCGATGGCGCTCATAGCCGGCGGCGTGTTGCCCGGAGTTACCACGTTGACCACGAAGCTTTCTTCCACCGTGAACTCGCCATCGCCTAGCGTCAGCGTAATCGTCGCGCTTCCGGTTTTGTCGCGAGCGGGAACAAGCGTGATCGTGCGGTCGTTGCCAAAGCCGCCTACGATGATTCCGCTTGGCGGTATCAAGTCGGGATTATCGGACGTCGCCGAGAAGTTGAGCAGGAAGGGCGATGTCTTTACATCACGGATACTGAATGGAATCGGCACCGTGCTGGTGTTAACCGTGGCATTGACATCCTCGATCGATGTAATCGTCGGAGGCGCGTTTGGCACCTCGAGCGTACCGCTCATCACCGCTTGAATGTCCTCTTCGCCAAAGCCTTTCGTGTAGATATAGACCTCATCTATCAGACCGTCGAAATTCTTTCCGCCCTGAGGCTGGTCACCAATAGCAACCGAAACTCCTGGGTCCTGAGCAATGCCGCCGTTCCATGGCATCGTACTGTCCAAAGCTCCGTTGATGTACAAGCGAACTTCGGACCCATCGTAAGTCGCCGCCACATGAGTCCACACGCCCGCTGTCAACTGAGTCTCCCCATTTAAGCTACCAACCTCTCCACTGGTTGCCTTTAGGCGAATTCTTAGATAAGTCAGGTCATCTTCGCCCTCAACAGTGCTCAACATCCAGAAGTGCTGGTTGTCGCTCAAACCCGTCGCCTTCGAAATGATACGACCGTCCGGCACGCCAAAATCATCCGGACGTATCCAAGCGGCGATGGTGAACTCAAACCCAGGAATATCCAAGGTTCCGAGGCTTGCGTGCCCTCCCTTTCCGGAGAATACCGCCGCGCCACCACGCTCAACTGTGACTGCTCGAGTGGCGCCGAAGGTTAAGGTACCGTCGTGGCTGAACGTAGACAGGTCAATTAGATCGCTACCCGACTCTTCGTTGAAAGGCAATCCGAGCCAGAGTTCAGGATGCACCGGCGTCACGACCATAAGCGTGAAAGACTCCTCTACCGAGAATTCGCCATCATCCACCGTTATCGTGATCAGCGTCTCGCCCGTCTGACCAGGCTCTGGATTCACGGTCAAGGTACGGTCAGTACCACTTCCGCCTAAAGTCATTGCTTCTGGCGAAACAAGGATCGGATCACTCGATTCGATCGTGATCTCCAAAAGGTCTGGATTCGTTAGCGCATCCGCGACCGAGAAGGGAATCAATCCGGTCGAGCTATCCGGCACGATCTGAAGATTGCCAATCGAGCTTATCGTTGGCGCGTCGTTTCCTGGCGTAACAACCGTTAGCTTGAAGCTTTCCACGACTGTAGTCTCCCCGTCAGAAACCGACAAGGTAACTTCTGTATTTCCCGTCCTACCGGGATTCGGAGTCGCCGTAAGTGTCCGGTTATTGCCGACACCGCCAAAGGTGATCGCGCCAGAGGGCAGCAAATCCTCGTTGCTGGAAACGACATCAAGCTCTAGTAGGAACGGAGCCGTTTCGGCATCCCCAACCATGAAGTTTAGAGCCGGCGTGCTCTCGTTTACAAAAATCTTCTGGTCGTCGATTTCGCTGAGGAACGGGGCCGCGTTCGGCGGATCCAATGGCTCGAGCATGATGGACTGAATCTCGAGATCATTCAGGGCCTGAGTGTAGATGTGAACCTCGTCGATCAACCCGCTGAAATTTCTGCCGCCCTGCGGCTGATTGCCAATAGCCACCGACGCCGAAGCGTTCTGAGCGATCGCACCGTTGGCGAAGCGCGTGGCATCAAGCTCTCCGTTCAGGTAGAGCTTCATTTCAGAGCCGTTGTAGGTCGCGGCTACGTGTAACCACTCTCCTTGCTCGATTTTCGACTCACTGAGTAGCTGACGCGTATCGCCATTGGTCGTCTTGAGACGCATGCGAATCTTCATCGACCCGCGATCTTCGATCGTGCTCAACATCCAGAAGTGTTGGTTCTCCTCGGCTCCTAGGGCTTTGGAGATGATACGAGCATCGGATACGCCGAAGTCGTTGGGATTGATCCAGGCGGTAATCGTCATCGCCGAACCGGGTATGTCGATATTGCCCAAGTCCACGAATCCGCTCGTGCCTGTGAACCGCAGAGCGCGACCCATTCGTCCGTCCTCGGAACGAGAAACGCCAGAACTCAAGTTTCCGTCATGAAGGTTTTCCGACACGTCAAAGGCAGTCGTTCCAAAGCCTTCCTCAAAAGGCATGCCCAGCCAGAGGCTTTCGGTAATCGGAGGATTGACGGTCACATCGAAAGTCTTGGAGACGTTAAACTCCCCATCGCTCACAAACACGGAAATCGTGGCGACCCCGGTTTCCCCTTCCTTCGGCGTCACCTCGATAGTCCGATCCGCCAGACTGCCGCCAAGCTTGATACCGTTAGCCGATACCAAATCGGTGTTGTTCGAAAATGCCGAAAGCACCAGGTCGCCCACCGCGGTTTCGCCGTCGCCGATGGTCACGGGAATGACTTCAGTCGATCCGTTGACAACGACGTTGTGATTGGCGAGGTCGCTGATCGTCGGAGCCGTATTGCCAGGCGTGACCACCGCGATCGTAAACGATTCGCTTTGCTCAGCTTGGCCGTCGCTGACCGTTACCGTGATCTGAGCCGCTCCCGTCTGCCCTAGAGCTGGCGTGACGGTAATAGTCCTGTTCGAGCCGCTGCCGCCGACCGAAAGTCCACTCAATGGGACTAGGCTAACATTGTCCGAAGACACTCCTACAAGCAGCTCTTCTGGAGAGGTCGACTCGTCACCCAATGTCAGTGGGATCGGGCCTGTGCTCGTATCCCCGAAAATAACGATGTCCTCTATCGCCGAAACGCTTGGAGGAATATTGGCGCCACCGGGACCGGGCAGGCGCTCGTTCATGATTCGGGCAATATCCGTCTCGTCGAAGACTACGGTCTGGATGCGAACCTCGTCGATATAGCCATCGAAATTGCGTCCGCCCTCCGGCAAGTCACCCACTGCGACTGGCACTCGAGAGTTTCGAGCGATCTCGCCCTCGTGCTCAAGCTCTCCGTCGAGCTCGCCATTCACGTAGATCCGCATCATCGCACCGTCGTAGGTAAAAGTCAGATGCGTCCAAACGTTCTCTACCAAATTTCTTTCTCCGATCAACGTTCTCGTTCTGCCAGTATCGGTCTTCAAACGCGTGCGGAACCTGATGCCTTCCGGAGTGCCAACCGTACTCAGCATCCAATAGTGTTGGTTTTCCTCGGAACCGGCGGACTTCGAAATGATACGCGCGTCCTTCACGCCGAAATCGTCCGCCCTCACCCAAGCGGAAATCGAAATCTCAGAACCGGTTAGATCAAGATTGCCGAGATCGACCTGGCCCCCATTTCCCGAAAAATAAAGAGCCTGACCCAACTTACCTTCAATTGCCCGTCGAACGCCACTCGAAATCACTCCATCGTAGCGATAGCCAGAACTATCGAGCGCCAATGAACCAACGCTCTCCTCGAAGGGAAGCCCAAGCAGCAAAGTCGGGTTCGGCGGTTCGGACAAGGTAGTCGCGATCACCCGATTCGAGAGACCCGAGAAATTGCCGATATAGTCGACCGCCATTATCTGGTAGACATAGGTGCTCTCTACATCCAAGCCGGAATCACTGAAGTTCGTCGCAGCAGAGGTCGAAACCTCCACGCCGTTCCTGTATATCCGGTAAAACGCGATACCCGTGTCGTCGCGCGAGGCTGACCAGCTCAAACTAACGGAAAACGCAGAGGGCTCGGCCTCTAGATTTTGAGGCGTGGTGGGCGACTGCAGATCGGGAGGCGTGCTTATGCTCGAGATGTTGGACTGAGCAGACTCGTTACCCTGAGAATCCAAGGCCGTAACCGTGTAGTCTAGGGTTCTGTTCGGGAAGAGCTCGTACTCGGAGAAGGTGTTTCCGCTGCTGAACCCGACTTGCACGCCATCTCGGTAAATACGATAACCATTGACGACCTCATCCACGTTGTCGGTGGATGGCTCCCAAGAGAGCGTCGAGGAAGTCTTCGAATCGAGTATCGCTACCAAATTGCTTGGAATCGACGGAGCCACGAGATCGGAGTCGATGACGGCCGTCTCCATGTCAGCCCGTATCCGAGCCCGGTCTTGAGCAATATTGTAAATGCGAAGCTCGTCGATTCTGCCCTTGAAAGGTCGACGCTCACCTCCGGGATTATCTCCGAGCCAGATAGGAACATTCGAGCCATTGTCGATCTTACCGGTCCACGCTTCAGCCTTTCGCTGATTTCCGTTCACGTAAGCCCGCATCGAGGAGCCATCGTAGGTAACTGCGATGTGATTCCAGGCGTCCAAGGTCAACGACCCGTAGGTCACGAGATCCTTGTAGCCGCTCGAGGTAGTCAATCGGTAGCGAATACCGGTCGTGTTGTTGAGGGAGATTATCAGTTGCCCCTCGGTAGCTCGCGTGCCAATGGCCTTGGCAAACAAGCGGGCATTGGGATCCTCAATTGAGGAATCAATGTAGGTCCACATCGATACCGTGAGCTCTTCCCCTGGGAAATCGATCACACCAAGATCCACGTGACCCGAAACCCCGTCGAAAGCCATGCTGGATCCGAACTTGCCGTTCGAGTTCCGGGTCGCGTTGTCGTAGATGACCCCGTCGTTTCCGTTATTGGTGAGGTCCAAGACCTTCTCGCTAGTGTCTTCCTCGTCGAAACTGTAGAGAGCCGGGAAAACCGTTGGTTCGCGGGGGCCTGATTCGTATTGAACGACCAAGGCTGGACCTGGCCACAAGATCTCGATCCCGTGCTCGTGCTCCTCAGTGTTGTGGACGCTGAAAACATTCAGGCCATTAACCAGAGAGCTGCCGTCTCCCATTCCGATCTTGTCGTAGTCGGCACGGTGATCCTTGCCGTAAAGCGGCGACACCCAGGAATTGATCCGAGTGGTCGTCTTCGGGTCCAAGCCATTCCAGGTCCGAACGAGCAAAGTCGAGCCGATTACGGTGCTGAGGTCATCGTTCTGGGGAATCGTGAAGTAAAGATTTTTGGTGGCGTGGTCGCGAATGAGCAGGTTTTCCGATATGCCACTACTGCGATAAAGACGGACCGAACGGTCCTCCCGCTTGAGAGTCAAATCCGTCACGTCCTCGCTCACATAGGTGTAGCCGTCGTTGTCGGTAATGTAGGCGCGAAGCTTCACGCCACCAATCGGCTGGTCCGGAACAAGATTCGTGTTCCACCTCTTGCTGTACGGCGGCCGCGAATCCGTGCCCACGTGATTCTTCAAAGCGGCGCCCAAGCTGTAGCTCATCTGCCAATCGGTAAAACGGCCATCCCCGTCCGGGTCATAGCCGTTGAAGTAGGCGAGAAAATCGACCTTTGCGATTCCTACACTACTGGAGGCATTCACCACAATGAGCGGGTCGTCGCTTATCTCGTCCCCTGCGGATGGCCTCGTGATACCCCCGACTGGATGCGGTTTCGTCTCGGGGTCGTAGTAGACTCTAAGAACCACGCCATACATGCCCCACATGCCCCAGCCGAAGTCATAGCAGATTTGCGGACCAGCCATGCCTTCCATCGTATTGATACCCTCCACGATGTGTGACAGCGGCACGTCGATGACGAGGTTCGCCATTTGCAGATAGCAATTGGACTTCGGCGTACCCGTCTCAATGTCGGGCAGCTCGAGCCAGTCATTCGAGTTGAAGCGGATTTGGCGCAAGTCCGTGCCCGGATGCCCGCCCCAGTAATCTATGATGAGCTCGGCGCGAACCGCTCCCTCGAGATCGGCTACCTGAAGGCCATAGACCTCGTTGGGCAAAGTCGCGATCGCACGCGGCTGCCGAGCGCCGAGATCAGTCACACGCCAGGTGTTTCCCGGATTCGCCAACCTGTGATCGCGAAACACGTCACCCGGCAAAGGGTGCCTAAGATACTGGCCGTTCAACTGGGCGACTAGGCACCAGAGCAAGGCGCACAGCACTAGAGCGCAGCGACTTTTAGAAGCCTGCCATCGATAGTTCATCAGAATATTTATGGCTTTTATAAAGAGTTGGAAAACACGTAGGACACGACGTTGGCTGAACAGCTCAGCCGATTCCCAAAGGACGAAAACGAGAGGTCTTTTTCAACGTTTTTTAACAACTCGGAATTGAGATCAGAGGAACCACTTGGGGTACTTAGGGCGAAAGACTAGATGCAGAAGAGCCTGCTACAGCTAGTTTTGAAAATGCCTATCGCTCAGGTCGATTTTCGCCTACCAGGGCAGAGGCATCTGGATCAGTTCACTCAGCCCCTTGTTCTCGGATTCGTAGTGAGACTTGAGCCTACTCTTCTCCTCAGCAGTCAGCTTGATCAATGGGTAGTCTACATCCTTCAACGGCTGAAAAACCTTGAAAAACGCCCGGGCGAGCAATGGCGAAAAGTAGTTCATGTACAAAAAGAGATGCCCTCTTCTCGCATTGACACGCGCGTCCATGTTCTCAGGAACGAAACTGTCATCCACCTCCAAAAACCGGAATACGCCCTGGAGCGTCTCCAGCTTGTTTTTCCTGATGCCTTCCTCGTAGACGACGAAGTGAAACTGTTCGAGCGGGTAGTACTTCAGCCATTCGGAAATATTACTTCGATAGTGGCCCATCGTTATGATCCCGTTGGTGTGCCCGACCTCGTGAATCCGCTTGAACGGGGCATAGCTGCGGGCCCGGATAAAATGCATGAAAGCGGAAATCGCCCGATCGACCGGATTGCGAAGACTGACGATCAGCTTCAAATCCGGAAACTGGTCATGGATCAGCTTTGGGATGTTCGGAATGACGCCCAAGCGAGAGATCTCGTCCTGATTCGGACAACTCCAGAGATAGTTCGGAGTGAACTCGCCAATCGCCTTTTCACCATTGTGGCCATCGAACAAGCTCCGATACGCATCTATCCCCCTCCGATAGTTCTCCTCCAAATTGAAGAAATGAAGCTCTTTCTTGGGAGGTCCGTAAATGTCAGGATGTTGCCGCATCATATCGGCCATCCAGCTGGTGCCCCCTTTTTGGGCGCCAATAACCATGAAGTTGGGATCAGGCATAATACAAAGTAACAGAGATTCTAGCTTGCGGGCTCAGAAACCGAGGCGCCGACACCGGGGCGACGCTTCTTCAGAAACCAATCGGCAGCCCGCTGACGCCAATTGAAAGCGACAGCCATGACCAAGGCGTAAACAACTGAGAATACCGAAATCGACACGATTGCGGTCATGATCTTCGGCTGCTGCGCCAAAATAACAAACTTGAAGAGCAAACCAACCGCCGCCCCGGCAAAGGCCGCCAGCAAAGGCTGGTTCCATGTTCGCAGTACATCCATCACCGCGATACCGGTTCCTTTCAAAGCGTAAATCAAAACAGGGAAATACAAGAGACACGAGCTAACCATATACGCCTTCGCCACTCCAAGCGGGCCAAACGGCAAGCCTATGCAAAAGGCCGCCACGTTCACCGGAGCGCTTATCATGCCGACGTTGCGCAGAAGATGCGTTCGATCCAATACGACATAAAGCCAAGAAATAGGTTGAGACGCCCCGAACAGCAGGGCCGGCACCGAGAGAAAACGAAACAGGCTAGCCGTCTCCATCCACTTCTCGCCAAGAAAAATGAGAACGATGTCATCCGCGAAAACCGCGGTGCAAGCAACGATCGGAATGACCACCGCGGCGACAAGCGAAGCCGCCTCAACGAAATAGCGCTTCAGTTTCGACAGTTCGCTCTTAGCCCGAGAAAGCACTGGAATCGCGACCGAAGAAAACGGAGCGTTCACATTTCGAATCGGGAGCAACAGCAGACTGTAGGCACGCGTGTACAAACCCAAGGAAGCCGCCCCCCAATACCAGCCAATCAATAGATTGTCCGCGTTTCTGGAAATGTAGTTTACCACATTGTAGACGATGATGTTGCCGCCAAACTTCAGCGTCGAAAGAATCCCTCGATCCCACGAGAAGGCCGCCGGAACCCAACCGAGAAAAACCCACGATAAAACAAGCGTTACAAAAGACTTTACGATCTCCAGCCAGACTAAGGCCCAATAACCGAAACCGTAGCTCGCCAGTACGATCGCCGCCACGATTCCCGAGAAAATAGACGCTATGTCGACGACCGCGATACGGCCAAACTTCATGTTCCGCCTCAGCAGCGCCTTATGCTGAACGGAACACCCGTTTATGACGAAAGTTGAAGAAAGCGCGATTAACAAAGGCCCCAGCCTGTCGTCGTGAAACAACAAGGCGAAAAGCGGCGAAATGAGTACGAGAGCCGCTGCAATCGCTATGCTGAACGCCAGATTAATCCAAAAGAGGAGCGAGGTCTCCTTGTGGCTAATCGTCTCCTTCTGTACCGTCGCATGTATCAGCCCTCCGTCCGCGATGACGCCAGCAAAACCGGAAACCACCAATGTCATCCCCATCAAGCCATAGTCCTCTGGAGAGAGCAGTCGGGCCAAGACCGCAGTGGACGAAAGCCTGAGAAGAAACCGGGCCGCTTGTCCGCCAACCGTGAACGATCCGCCACGAACTGCCCGCGCCTTTAAGTTCTTTTCTAAATGGCCTGTCTCGAAATATTTATCAGTTTTATTCTTTGCTTGAGTCACAACGAAAGCGTTCTCCTCGCTCGAAAATCATGCCCCAAAACTGAGACTGTAAACAGAAAACGCTTATCCCGCTCCGCTAATCAAACTCTATGAGGAAATTCGACGAAACTGACGAAAGACATCACTCGCCAAGGCACGCCGACGCGCGAAGATCCACTTTACAACATGCCAATAGCAGCGGAACCGCTCTCCCAAAGTAATTGGAGTCAAGCTAACACATTTGAACAATTCCCACGATCCACGCCACCACGGGAAAACCATCCGCTTTGCGAGCCTTGGATCGAACCACTCGCTGTAGGCCACGTAGTCCACCTTTTTGTTAAGCTTCTTGTTCGCCAGCATCGACATCGACTGAGTTTCGTGGCTGCGCGGAAAAAACAGAACCTCGTCGATTTTAATAAACCGTCCGCGAAGCGCCAGCCAGCACAGCAACAAGGCGTCGCCTCTCGCGAAAAGCCCAATCATCGGTGTTGCCTTCAAGTCAGACAAGCGAATCAAACCGAAAACCTGAAAGCAGCGATGGCCTCGCGTCAGCTCCGTAAACCTCACCACCGGATCCAAATGACCTACCTTCGGGTCTTCCTCGTTTATCATTACCGGGGCAGAGTCCTCGTCGATGATCTGAGCGACAGGATGGGCCAAAACCGCATCGGGATCTTTATCCAAATTCTCTACGCACAAGCGAAGAAAATCAGGAGCGCAAAGGTCGTCGTGCGCGGCCCACTTGAAATACGTCCCTCGGGCATATTCTACCGCTTTATTGAAATTCGGTCCGGCCCCAATATTCTTATTGTTTCGGAAATAACGAATGCGCTCATCTCGCTTCGCGTAATCGTCGCAAATTTCTCTCGTGCTATCTGTCGAAGCATTGTCGCATATGATAAGCTCGAAGTCTTCAAAGGTCTGACTTAGAATTGACTCGATCGCCCGAGTTATATACTTCTCTCCGTTGTAGACAGGCATTCCGATGCTAACTCTCGGCAATTCGCTACTCTTTCGGCTTTCACCATCAAGCAGATTTTCCGACCCCGTCTCAGAAGTCCCACCTCCAAAATTCATACTACTAACATTGTCAGCTTTCATTGAATAAAATCCTTCCTATCAAGCGCACCGCGTCGCGTCGCTCGAGGCAACTTGCACGTGTTCACTAAACACGGCCTCGAACCGATCCGCGACCGTGCCTATCGAAAAGTTCTCCTCCGCGTACGCTCGCGCCGAAGCACCCATCCCTACGCTTTCTTCCCTGTCTAAAAGCAAGCTGTCGACGCCTTCCAGAAATCCGAGCTCGTCGCCTGGATCAACCACGATACCTGCGCCGAGCCTCGTCAGCAGCCGCGCCGCCAAATTCTCCTTAGGCATGGCTGCAACCGTTGGCTTGCCCGCGCACAAATAGGAGAGAACCTTGGATGGCACCGAAAACACGCCCGCTTCGGGCTCTAGCAAAGCAAGAAACATTTCCGCAGAGCCTAATACATCCGCAAGAGATTCGAAAGGCTGGAAGGGCAGCAAAACTAGGTTATGCAAATCTTCCTCCTGCTTACGTCTCGCTAAATAGTCTGCTCCAGGACCTTCCGAAATAACCACAACCCGAACATCGGAATGTTTCTTCATCCGCTCGGCCAGCGTAGCGAGAGGGGCAGGATTATGCTTCATCGCGAGTGTTCCGCTATACATGAGAACTCGCTTATCGTCTAAACCGTGCTCGACAGACCAGCTGTTTACACTGCTACGCAGAGGAATATCCGAAATGACCCCCCAATTTTCAATTGTCGTAGAATCCCCATCCGACACGCCAAAATCAGATAGCATAGGCATAAAATCCTCACTGATAGGAATCACGTGAGCACTGTCACGGAAGCACTTTCTATCGATACCACGATAATAAGCGCCGGCCAATTTTCCGAGTATATAAGACTTTTTTCCGGCTAGATTCGATACTGCTATGGAGTAGAAATCTTGTACCCAAGAAACGAAAGGAATCCCCATAATTGTACACTGCTGCACTCCCAGCCATTGAGGCTCGGATGGCGTATTTCCGCTCAATACAATATCGGGCTTCTCTTCTACAATCGCTCTCTGAAAGGCGCGACCATACTCGATTTCATACTTACGCCTCTTAACGAACTTATACTTATCTCTACGGTAATTCGCATTCATCTCGATTTCCCGAAAAGACAAGGTGTCCGGATCTCCATCCTGGCTCTTGAGTATTCCACGAGGAGTCAACAAGCCACGCGCAAACGAATGGACAACCTCCATTCCGCGTCGCGCTAGTTCGCGGCTCAACCCAATAACAAAAGGATGACCGGCATAGTCATGAATAAGTACCTTCATAATGATTACCAGTTTCCGGATTCTTCGTACCCTAGCTTGACGAGCAGATCTCCAGTCGCAGCTTTAAAAGCGCTCGTTAGGTCCTCGTTAAAATCAGCCTTCCAACCTCCGCTTCCTCCCCTTCTAAAGGTATGCGAACGATGTGGATCTATCGCTTCTTGAGAGGCAGCCACCATTTCCTCAACATCGATGCCCGCTCCCACCTGATCCTCATAATGGCAAAATATTTTCCTCAAGACCTCTTCCTGCCTTTCGGAAACCAAATCCTCGTAGGTGATTGAGCACACGCTAGGATTGTTAATCCAACCCTCGAACATTTTGAAGCGCTCCCCGATATTTGGATACCTCACACCTCCTTCGGGCAGCCCGCGAATAGAGAGCAGAACACGCTCCGTTTGTGAGCCTAGCCGCTTAAATCGATTATGCATACGATGCCACCGATTCATATGGGCCAAATAGTAAGCCTCTGAGACAACGACATCTCTTGGGTCACGATAAATAAAGTAGTGTACTATATTCTTATCGCGCAAGGCCTCGGCAACAGGTTCGCTATAGTTCAGATGAGCGCAAACTAGCTCTCCTGAGGCGACTCCACGAATCGACTTCGCCATCTTGACGGGAGCGCGCTCCTTCAAAGTCAAACTAGGATTAGAAGCCCAGAAGTTCCCCCAGTCCCTCAATCCGGGCAGCACTCCGAGGATTTGGGACAGAAGATGGGTTCCGCTCTTGGGAAAGGAATTTACCAAAACCGCGGGATTCCGCTTCCAGTCGGTTCCATCGCTCGAAAGCCGAGAACAAAAACGCGGGATCGAAGCTCCGTACCTCCACGCTTTCTTAGTGATTATATTCTTTCTAAAATTCACAATTATAAAAACATCGAACGGGCTTGAGCTGCGACTCAATGCCCTACTTCCACGCAATCCTTGGCAGGCAACAATTCCTCTTCGACTACGTGATCTGTGAAACCGACGATCTTTAAATAACTGTTCGTCGTCTCGTCTAAGGAGAATTTTGCAGAAGCAATCCTGCGAGCGCTACAGCCCATTTTGGACCAGTATCGTTTGTACTCCAACGCGCGGGACAAGCCTTTGCGATAACCCTCAACCGAGGGGTCCGAGATCAGCCAACCGGTTAGCCCATCTACAACCGTTTCAGATGGCCCACCCAGCTTGTAAGCGAGCACCGGCCTTCCCATCAACATAGCCTCTACAACTGAAAGGCCAAACGGTTCCGCATCTATACGACTGTTTACAACAACATCCGCCACTAGAAAATACGGTCTCGGATCGTCAACTTGGCCTACAAACTTTATATACTCTGAAAAACCCTCCTTTTCCACACGTTCGACAATCGACTTGCCAAAACCAGAGTCCAAAGGTCCACCCACTAACAAAAGCGTAAACCTTTCTCCCTTCTTATAGAGCTGAATGGCTGCGTCTACGACCCTATCCTGCGCTTTCTCCGGATCGAAGCGCGCCGCAATCATAAACACGGGCAGTTGCTCGCTCACGCCTAGCTCCGTTTTAGATATTGTCCTAAATTTTGCAGCAATCGAAAAATAGGAAACATTGACGCCGGGATAAGAAACCTTCGCCTTAGCCAAAGAGTCACCGAGGGAACTTGCTGTGTGACGACTGTTCGCGATGGCTTGGACCCCAAAGAGCTTACACAGAAACTGAAGACTCAAAGGCTGCAGCTCCATTGGAAGCTTCGATTGAATTGTGTTGTGAATATGCCAGTAGGCGGGAATGCCAGAGAGCCTCGACGCCAAGCCACCTGCGATTAGCAGAGAGTTGTTCGAGACATGAATCCAATTTGGCTTGAAAGACTTTATGGCGTTGGCGACAGCCCTTTGATTTGCGACGGCGGAGTACATTAGTCGCATGCCGCCGGCCAAAAAAGTCCAGCCCTTACCCTTGGTCTTATTGAGCGTTCTTTTGGCGCCCACATGCCATATCGGATAACCGGCTTCCTCAACTTCCTTCGAAAACGGTCCTGAATACATGGATACAAATCCAATATCAATCGACCGATCCTTGAGCGTATTCATTAAGTCAAGAAATGCCCGGCGGAAACCATAGCTTTCGACATCCCCTAAGATCAACCACAACAAGCGAGGATGTTTCTGTTCTGTTTTACTCATTATCTCCTCTTCTTTATTCATGGCAGCTTAACCTCGGTAAGGGTTCTAGCATTTTTTATTTCCAAGCAAAAAGTGGACTTAACACTTTATGATACGAGCTTAGATAAACTCGCTCAATCGCACACTCTGGAAGAGGTCATTCCTTCTTCTCCTGCTCTGACATCAGTTTTCCGATCAGGCTTTTCGAACCGCTGTTCTTGTTGTTAAGCTTCAAAGGAGTAGATTTTAGCTTGGATTTTGCTGTTTCCGCAACTTTACCATTCGCCTCTACCGCCTCGAGATTGTCATCATCCTCCACGTCCTCAGCCATCAACTTACCTACCATGCTCTTGGACTTAACTCGTCCAGCCCCCTTGGCATGCTTCTTGATGTTATTATGATACTTGTACTTGCCCTTTCCTCCATAGGCTAAACGAGGATTCAAACTCCCGAAGGAGTAGTCATTAAGCACCAGTCCCAAAACAGGAGCACCCGTCGAATCGATATCGCCTATCACTTGCCTAATCTGCGAAATCGGGGCCTTGGACTCCCGAGCGACAAGCAAGGTTTCTCCCACCGATTTTGCGAATATCAATGCATCGGGGTACAGGCCAACCGGCGGAGTATCTACTATAATCACCTCAAAGGTCTCCTCCAACTTCCTCAGTAATGCATCAATCTTGGTCGAAACAAGCAACTTGGAAGGCAGCGGAAAAACACCACCAGCAGGCAACAGGTATGCTCCTCCTTTAAGCTTCTGAATCCCTAAGGGTGAATCCTCTCCGTAGATGTCATCCATGGGATATCCTTCCTCCGCCCAGCGTATCAATCCACCCGATTTTTTAATGCGATTAAACTGATGCAAACAAGGCCGGCGCAGGTCGCCATCAATGATTATCGTCTTACGCTTTATCTGCACGAAGCCAGAGGCTACATTTGCCGCGATCGTCGACTTCCCCTCCGAGGTCGTGGTGCTCGTCACCACAAACGACTTTGGACCTTCCTGCTTCGAGGTCAATTCGAGCTGAGCCACTACCGCCATAAACGACTCGACCTTTGCGAGGTCGAGATTGTCTCTAACGACATGCGGCCTATCAGCCACCTTCACCCTGCTTAGCTTGGGTATTCCACCGAGCAGTCCCTTTCCGAATTCTTTCTCTATATCAGTCGCGCACTTCAGACGCTGATCAAACAACTGCATCCCCAAGGGCACTCCGAAAAACGCCCCGCCAGCCAGCAACACAGTAAACGCAGCCACCAGCTTGCGCTTGGCTAATTTCGGTTTTGCGATAAAAGCCGGGTCCACCACGCGCATCACGTCAACCGGCAAGTTACTAACCACGTTCGCGTTGCTAACTCTTCGCAAGAGACTCGTCAGCGCTTCTCTCTTCGCGTCTACTTCGCTTCCTATTACAAGAAACTGGTCGGCTAAACGCCCGACCTCGATACTCTCGGTAAATTTTTTGCGGAAATCGTCGTCGAGACGCTTTTCGAGGGAGACCACGTTCGTGTACTGCCCTTCCAAGTCCTTGAGGGCCATTTCCATGTTTCGGTTCAGATTCCCTTCCACCGCCTCAATACGACTATCGAGATCCCGCATCTTAGGGTGATTTCTGCCATACCGAAGCGCCATAACCTCTCTTTGACCATTGAGCTTGTCTAGCTCCTGGCGCAGACGCTCGTTGTTCGCGAAATTCGCTAGGAAAGGGTTGTCAAAAGGTCTCCCATCTTCGCCAAGCGCTGCCTTTACATTCCCTAACTTTGTCTCGAGGCGAAAGCGATCCAAGCGCGCCTCTATGCGATTAGCATCTATCCCCTTAAGCCTTTCGGCCAGCAGGTCCTGATTCTCTTCCAAAGAAATAACATTGTTCCTTTCCCGGAAGTCGCGCTGCTTCCCTTCTAGCTCTGAAATCTCTGCCTGCAGCTGCTCGGCTTGAAGTCGCAACATCTCCGCTGCCGCTTGGTTCGTTTCCTTGATCTCCCTCTGGACGAGCTTCAAGTAAGCCGCCGTCATTCGGTCTGCAACCATTAGCGCGATCTCCGCCTCAGGGTGCCGGAAACTCAATGTGAAAAACTCGCGGTCTCTCTGCCTGGTCGCATCCATGCGACCCGCTAGAATCTTTTCGAACGCGGACATCGAGGGCACACCGTCCCCCTTCACAAACGCTCTTACGATGGAAGCCTTCTCGTCTTCCGTGAACTCGCTCGCCAGCTCTACACTAAAGCGACGGCTTTTCATCACTGATAGGTGATTCTGGAGAAAATTTTCTTGAGCGTCCTTTTTGCGCTCGCGCGCCTGCTGATCGGAATGAAGCAACTCATCTAGAGGACTCTGCGCGAGCATGGTCGACACAGCCGTGTGCTCAGGCTTGTCGTTGAGAAATAGATAAGCAAATGCGGACCCAACAACTAAAGCCGACACAACTCCGGAAAGCCAACGACTTCGAATAATCGCAAAAAACGACCTGATTTGGGTTACGACCCCCGCCAGCGTGTCTTCCGTATTCGAATTTCGACTACCAGACGCACCATACCCTGCCGAAGCATGAGGTCTCAAAGACTTTTTTGTTTCAGAATGTGCCATACGAGAACCTTTCTTCATACCCCTCCTCCGACTCATTCGGCCCAGAGAGAATATGACTGTTTGGTTTGAATTTTGACATTAAGCGGCCGTCTTGTGATTGGCCTTTCACCAACACAAAACACATCGAAAAATAGATCACATACAGAGCGCGAGCTACGCTCCGACAACAAGCATAGCAGATGCGCTTGAAGTAATAACTCCAAGAATAACGCCTAGCGCTATTATGAATAAAAATATTAGTTTTATCTTCATGTTTATAGCATTTAGAAAGATTAACAAACGATAGCACCAAGAACTCTACTCTCAGTAAGCGTTGTTAAAATGGATGAACGTTCTAAACTTGATTACCAGGTCTAGCCACAGGGACCAATTCTCTATGTAATCAAGGTCATATCGAATACGATCTTCCAAACTGGTGTTTCCGCGAAGTCCGTTAACTTGAGCCCAGCCTGACATCCCCGGTCTAACCGAATGACGGCTTTGATAATGAGGAATCTCATCCAAAAAATCTACAATCAGTTCCGGACGCTCAGGTCGCGGACCAACCAGACTCATATCACCTTTTAGAACATTCCAAAATTGCGGAATCTCATCGATATTCCACTTCCGCATAAAGGCCCCTATCTTTAGTCGTCTATCATCATCAGGTCTGCACCAGCGAGCTTTGCCATCTGCCTCCGAGGCTAGCTTCATCGAGCGAAACTTGTAGATAGTAAACGAAGCCCCTCCTTTTCCAGTGCGGACCTGCCGATACAAAATAGGGCCAGGGCTTTCTTTCCAAATAAGGAAAGCAACGACTGGAAAGATCGGCAAGGAGATCAACAAACCGAAAAGAGCACCGATGATGTCTACGATCCGCTTCACCATTCTGCTGAATATCTGATTCTGCGGCAGTTCCGCCACACCCATCACATGCTGATTCCCAATAAGCTTCAATCCAAGGCAACGCGTAAAAACCTCAAAATGATCAGGGATTAAATTAAACTCCACGAAGTGCCTCTCACTGAGAGTGGCAATTTTCAATATCTCTCCGCGAGAAATGTCTGAATCCGCAACCGCCACTACGTCGATATCGTAATTCAAAAAGACCTCCTCCAAGTCATCCAACGAACCAAGCAGAGGAAGCCCCCCTCTCTCAGACTTCGAAGCGTACCGAGACGCCACAACCCCCACTATCTCATACGGATCTTCAGGATTCGCGGACATTTTCTCCGCCAGCTTCCGGTTGTTTACTGACCCGCCAACAATCAATACCCTTCTCGTCAATCCCTTGCCGAAGCCTACCTTGCTCCAGAAGCGCAAATAGGACAAACGCCAAAAAGGAAGAATCAAACACATCAGAGCGCACGAGTAGCCAACAAACAATCTAGATATTGGTGGATTAAGTTTTAGGATCAGCGATGACCCAAGAAACATAACCGCCCAATATAACGCTATCTTCAACAGTCTCGCAGTCGATTTCTCGACTGATAACGCGACTTTCGAATCATATAGGGAAAGGTTTTCCGCAAGCAGGATAAACAAGGCAAAACCAGCCGAATAGTGCAGCAGATAAGCCGTCAGCTCTGGTCGACTTCCACCATCGACCACTCCGATGTTCAAAACATAACGAAGGAAAAAAGCAGTCGCCATACAGACGGCAACCAAAACGCAGTCGCCAATAAACAAGACAGAAGTCGTTGCCGTCTTGCTCTTGGCTTGACCGCTACGGACACTTGGCAATGCAGTAGTCGGATTCATACAAACAAGATTTAGAGGTTAATAGGAGATTTTAGAAACAGAGGAAGCGTATATGAATATACGCTTTAAAATTATATACTAAAGATTGAGCTTCGGCCGATTTAGAATGTGCGCTCGGGAACAAAGACGACATCCCCAGGATACAGGTCAAAACTCTCGGGCGTCTTTGATCGTCGGCGTTCCTCAAGGTAAGCTTCTACATTTACGGTAATTCTTTCTTCCTCGCCGTCTTCCCCGGGTCGGGTGACTTGCACTGTTTCCGCTCGTGCCAATCTAGTAAGGCCGCCGGCGAGCGTAATGGCCTCAACAATACTCATGCGATCCGCTTCGAGTGGAAATAGGATTTGTTTGGGCTTATTGACTTGCCCCAGAACTGACACCGTGCGTTCGGCATACTGCTCAAGAACGAGAATTACCTGAGGGTTCACGAAAAATTCGCCGTCTATATAAAGATTTCTGATTTTGTCCTCAGCCTCCCGAAGCGTTAAACCGGAAACTTCCACCAAACCGATCATCGGCAAAGGGAAACCGCCGCTAGCTGATACTCTCTGAACCAGTCGAGTGTCGGGCTCTTCGTATATCTGGAACTGTACTAAATCGCGTGGAGAAATCCGATAGTCGCTTAATCCCGTGTCGTCAGCCATCGCCTCGACAAGCCCCATCGAGAACACGCCAAGCAGAACGCCAAGAACAGGCCAAAACGCTTTCATCGCCAAAGCAACGAATCTAAATCCGATCCAATTCATGAGACCAAACCGAATAAACATTAGTAACGCAGGCCGCTGGAGAACGTCACTGAATTACGATCCAGGGAGTATCCTGCCACACTCGAATCGCTCGCGAGCAAGTTGGCGGATATCCGCGCGAAGAATCGGCGAGTGAACGAATATTCTAAATTTCCAGAGAATCTCCAAAAGTCGTCCGTTCGAGTATCATCCCTCAATTCAAATTCGTAGTCTGAGTTTCCTCTCTCTAAAGTCGTAGAAAACGATAGGCCACGCCCCAGCTCTCTTTTGATTTTTAAGATAGCAGCGGTTTTTAGCTCTACACTTCCATTCGCAGTAAACTCATATTCACTTTCGAAGCCCAATCCTGCAGTCAGCTGCGCCGAAACGTTCCAAGTGAGATCGACAGACGCATTTGGTCCGGTATCCGAAAACTCTCTGATACCCGAAAACTCAGAACGTCTTACACCGAGAAAAATATCTCCTTTCACCTTTGGCGAAATGCTGCCTCTCCCCCTTAAGCCAAAATAGTGATGCGTTGAATCCGAACCTGCCCCAGAGTCCGTTTCCGACTCGCGCAATCCGTACTCCGCGCTCCAACGTCTTTCCGGCCCCCATGAGTGGCTTGTGCCTACTCTGAATTGCCTTGAACGCGTCGTGCTGTACCCGTCTCGCGAACGATCTGTCGTACTGGTCTGAATCAAGCCCACGATTCCTGTCTTAGGAGAGTAAAGCCATTCGCCTGAAAGCCTGCCGCCGTAAATCGAAGGCTGAATTCTTTGACCACTGTCAATGTTCACCTGCGAAACCTTGTTCCAAAACACTCCTGCATCCCAGAACGTCACGTCGACCTTCGTATCGGGATAGGCGGCGTTAATCTCAATCCCTCCGTCGACGTAGCTGTCGTCGCTCTCGGAAAAGTAATGGGTCTTGGCGATATTCGCGTCAAAATTCAATGAAGTCAGGCTGTTGTGACGAGCAATCCTCATCGATTGCGAACCCAGCGCGAACCCATCGCTAACCTCATTCGCCCGAGAGCCGAGGATATTTGAGTCGTAGCCCACCCCCGCGTTTGTCTCAAAGGTCGTCGCCCAGCGCTTCAGCAAGTTTTGGCAATGCCCAATGCTTAGGGATACGAATAAAAAAGCAACGACTGCCAACAGAAGACGTAAGCGGCTAACACGCATAAAATAACAATTTATCGGGGTACTAAAACGAAGACCGGAAGGGGGCCGATCAGTCGGAATTCAAGGCAAGATGAGAGCGAGATATGGTAACTTTCGTCTCACTCGTCAGAAGGGTGAGCAAAATAGCGACGCGAGAACCTTCGTTGAGGTTCTGCAGCACGGTTCCCATCATTCCCTGAAACGGACCTTCGAGAACTTCCACGTTTTCGCCGCACTGGAAACTGTCATCGACCGCGGGACTGAGCATCAGGTCCTCCGAATTCTCTTTGATCAAGTCCACTACCTCATCCTCCACTACCACAGGCACTCCGCCGCGTATCACTAGGCCTAGAGAATCGGGGCTATACTGCACGGCTCGGAAATACTGCGCTGCATCAAACCGGCAAAAGAGGTATCTCGGAAAAAGCGGAGAAATCACGTCCCTCTTCCTACGCCTCACAACCTTCCTCGTTTTGATGCGCGGGTAACATACCTGGAGACCAAGCGACTCCTCCAAGTAGCGGGCCAGCATCGGTTCTTTTTTTGGTTTAGTATGCAGACAATACCAGTTCATTTTAAGCTAGAGGATTCGGGGCTGTTGGACGGACTCACAGTCCGGGAAAATAAAGCAGTTGGAAGATTTCGAACCGAGACTCTCGACTAACTCAGTTGGTCACGCCAGAGATCGCGCCGACTCTGACCTAACCACGCTACCGCCATTTTGGTGCCTGAGATTAAACAAAACTCACCAATTCTTAGTAAAATTCTTATTTAATGATTAGCCAGAACAGCGCCAGTCTCCGACGAGGGCACAAATGCCGATCACCAAAACCTCTGCGCATAGGTCTAACTAACTACACGGGCATATGGAAAATACCTCATGTAAAAATCTCAGTAAAGTTGGAATTCTACGATAGTGGAGGTAGGCCTAGGTTCACCCTTTTTCAAGAGATTTTTACGATTAGCAGGCGACCTAAAGGCCTCCCCCAACACCCCCTCAGGCAAAAGATCATGCGCGACTAAGGACATTATTCCCTACTTTCGAATTAGTTAGTTACCCCAGAAGAACTTACAACTTTCTAGGGCATTTATTTTAATACGAATACCATCTCTCCCGCTCAGGGCTACGGTACGCTGAAAAGGAAATTACAGCGACTAATTCCCTAACGAATGAATGGTAATAAATTCGCCGTTAGGTTAAAAGGAAATGACCGCATCGGGGCGAAGGCAAACCCATGAAAGGGAGCTCTACAAAGGGCTTTGAAATGGAGTTAACTGAACACCAAAAACTAAGGTAAATACCTTATCAAATCACAGATTAACTCTAGCGATTGCCGCAGTTTGTGAATTGAACCCCTTTCGCCATCAAGTAGTCGAAAGGAATCATTTAACAAACTATCATGCATATCCTTCGATAACCTAAAATGACCTGATCAATCTGAAGCACGGATCGAACGACTTGCCAGTCGACCACCCCCCCCAACAAACCGGCGGATACTCCGTATGACTAGCATTACAACCATGATTGTTAACTGAAAGAACCCAATACACTGCTTAAACTGACTCTCGTCTCTGAATATGGCCACGCTAGGTACATTTCACCGGCACTCATGAACCAGGACAGATTTCGCGGTGACAACCATCGCACCAGCAACGTTTTACACACGATTTGCCTCTGTTCCTGAAATGCCATCAGCTCTGGCCGACGCACAAACTGGAAAGCGTCAGAAAACAATGCTCACGACTGGCAACTATCGCTGCACGCTCGCCTCTAGGCCGAGCACCTCATCGTAGAGCTCCTTGGCCAAGCGTTTGCGATCGTTGCCAGGCTTCCGCTTTTCTCCGAACATCACAGTCGCGCGAACCTTCTTGAGCGTAAACATGCGAAACAAGTGCGAGGCGAAGCCCATGTCGCCCCACCAGCAAACATCCTGCGCCACATCCCCTCCCTCACATTCATACCGCAAATACGCTGGAGTGACGGGCCATTCATTGGCGACCACCGGCTGCAGGAGCGAGGCCCGAAAAGGCAAAACGGCCCTTCCATCAGTTGAGGTCCCTTCTAGAAAGAAGGTCATATTCAGTCCGGCTTCTATCACTTTCGCAAAACTCTCCTCCTTAGTGGCCACGTCTCCTCGTCGCTCTCGATCTATGTACAGCGTGCCCGCCATCCGCGTGTAAGCGCCGACCACTGGCCAGTCTCCGACTTCCTTTTTGGATAGAAATACCTGCGGAGCGACCGACGCGAGCACGACAATATCCATATAGCTCAAATGATTCGGAGCGATGAAGCCCCCGTCCGGAATGTTCCCGCACACCTTTATTCGATAGCCAGTGGTCTTGAGCATGAGCGCAGAGGATCGCATCAGCCATTGGGCCCGAGCTCGAGACCCCATCTTTTTCCCGCCACGGAAAAAGTAGTCCAGTCCCGCAAAGACGAATACCCCGACGAGACCGCACAGGCGCCTTGCTTGCCGAAGCTTTTTCACGACGAAGTCCACGAACTGTTTCAATGCCGAGTCTGGTGGCGATGACAAGCCCCGAGCAAGGCCGAGAAACCTCCTATCCGAGAAACTTCGCCAGGGCGCGAGGGCCAAGCGCCCGCAGATCAAGCAAAGTCAGAAAGTCGATCGTCTTAAACTCTAGATCGAGAGCTGGCTCGCCGCATAAACGAGCCCCGAGAGTGAGGTAGGCTCGCATGAGACGAGGGATGTCAACCGTTCGGGAAACCGCGACGATCGCCTCTTCCTCCCATTCCCCCGCCGAACAATCGTACCTGGCAGTCGCTCGCGTTAGAAATCGAGAATCGGCAAGGTAACGGGACAACTTGCGATAGGCGGCTTGACCGACGAGGCGATCCGTCGAGGTGATCGAACTGCAGCCGATCAAATACCGAGCGTTACAAAGCTTCGCGTACTGAGCGATGCCTTTCCAAAGCAAGCCGAGCACCACCATGTTGCGATGAGGCTTCGCAATACAGGCCCGTCCCAACTCTACCGTCTCGGAGCGAATCGACTCGAAAACCGCAAAATCAAACTCCTGCTCGCTGTAGTAGCCAATAAACGCCGCCGCAGTGTTGCCCGTCTGCATGCGATAGGTACCAATGATTTCGCCCGTCACGACATGCTCGATAAGAAGATGGTCGCAAACGACATCGAAAGGATCCTCATCCCTACCGGTGACTTCCGATCCACTGAGGCCCTCGCCAAGCTCCACGTTGAAGACCCGGTAGCGAAGTCGTTGAGCTTGGGCGACGTCTGCCTCAGTTTCCGCCATCCGAACAAGGTATGCAGATGTTGGGGACGGAGGTATGAAACCTCGAACACGTATTCTTCTGTCGCTTGCGCTAGTGGGCATCGCTAGATTCGGATCGCTTCGTGCGTATTTCTATCAATCGCTCTTGGCAAAATCCTAGCGTCGAATCAATGAGTCAAGACCCGCGACTGTGGCAAAGACTGAATTAACAAACGCGTCACGCCGCCTTAACAAGCTCGGCGCAATCGCCGGCGGCAGCTCCCAACTAGTAATAGAAGGCTTTCGCCTGCTCATACTCGGCCATCGCTTCCTCAAGGTAGCTGTGCAAAGCGTTCAAACGATCCATCGAAGATGGATGCGTCGAGCCGTAGTTGTTATTGCCGCCCATGCCTCCTTCGAGCTCCACCATGCGCTCCATGACCCGGATCGCAGCGTTCGGATCATAGCCAGCCTTTGCCATGTACATGATCCCGATGTGGTCTGCCTCCGCTTCCTTGCCTTGGTCCCAAGACTGGGCCACCTGCCCGGCCCCGATACCATACAAACCCATTATCGTAGGCGCGGCATTAATGTAGGTGCCGTTTCCGAGAGCGGCTGTTCCGCTGACTGCGGCGGCAATACCAATGAGCGAACTGCCAGCGTTGAGAACCATCCCTTGAGAGATTCGCTCGTGCGTGTGGCGAGCGGTCACGTGAGCGATTTCGTGCGCCACTACCGATGCCAGCTCATCCTCCGTCTCCACGATCTGGAAAAGTCCCATGAAGACGCCTACCTTTCCCCCCGGCATCGCAAAGGCGTTAATTTCCGGCTGATCAAATACCACAAACTCCCACTCTGCCATCGGCATGTCCCAAAAAACCTGCTGCGAAATACGCTCGCCCACGTTTTGTAGCATTTCGTTGTACGCGGCATGCGTCGAAATGGACATCTGCGCCTTCATTTGCTCGAAACTCGCGATGGACATCTTAGCCACCTCGGATTCCGAAGTGAGGTTCATTTGCTTTCGACCAGTAACCGGCGTTGTGCTACAAGAGCTGAGCAAAAGGCTGAGAGTGACAAGGGGCAGGCAAATTATTGAAGTCTTCATGGTCGAGTCAGTGTAGTCTACGCTATGCAGATGAAGAATACGTCTAGGAATGGAAAACGGTTTCAAAAGACAATCGCCTCACGAAGCCCTGTTTGCAATAGATAAGCCTGCCCCAGCGTAGTGAAACTGCAAGTTACCTCTGAGCTAAGCAATGAGCCTCCTCCTCACGAGCCTCCAGTATCAGGGATCACCCCAAGTCCCTCGCTTATCTTGAATCCGGAAGCTTAAGCTTTTCGTAATTTCCTACAACAACGCTTCACATGCCCCCCAAGATGGCATAACGTCTGCAAGCAATAAGCCCATTCAACTTAAAACCAAGACCCCGCTCGACGCGACCTCACCAAAGGAGAGTAGACTATGGCAGATCTTCAAGATCCCTCACGGCAAACGCCAAAAAAACACAAAGTAATCCACTGGAACCCTGAAGAGGACGACCTCAACGCAAACGCGAATCCCGGCGTTAAAGCCTATTTGGGCGGCGCGGTAGCCATGCTACTCGTGCTGGTAATCGGACTGGTGAGCTACTTCCTGTTCTTCTATACTCCCCCCAGCGCCACAGCGACAGCAGAAGACGAATCCGCCCAAGTCGATCCGCGCCGCGTCTTCGAAAGCATTTCCCGAGCTCAAGGCGTTAAAGACGCCGTCGACCGAAAGCTAGATGCCGCCAGTCAAATGCCAATCACCGGCAACGAAGTCCTAAGGCAGAAACTCATCAACATACAAAAAGCCAAATACGACGCCGACGATCTCATGCAGGACTCGCGCTTCCCGAAAGCCATCGCTCAGTACAACGCCGTCGACGCGCTCATCGAAGAGTTTACAACTGAGGTGGAAAACAAGCAGAAGGCTCGCGGACTATACGACGATTTCCTCGTGCGTTCCAGTGAACTGGAAATCGGCAAACACTTGAACCAGGAAAGCTTCGAGGCCGCGTTCGGCGCCGCCTCCGAAGGTAAGAATTTTCTAGACGCCGGAAGCTTCTCCCCCGCTCTTCAACGCATGGAAGAAGCAGCCCAAAGCCTCGACCAAGTAGAAAACGCCATCCAAGACTACATCCGCGGAAACGCCGCCCAAGGAAACCGCTTCATCGCCCAAGGCAAAAGCCCCGAAGCAGTCGAAGCCTTCACGAAAGTCCTCGAGCTCGATCCAGCGAACGAAGAGGCCCTCAAGCAACTACAGCGCGCCCGAGTCGCCGACAAGGTATTCGCAGCCCTGCAGGCAGCCAAACAAAACGAGGGTGAAGGAGAGTTCGAAACCGCCCTCGGCTACTTCAAGCAAGCCGCCTCCATCGACTCCGGCTCCGCCAAAGCCCAGTCTGGAGTTGCCCGCGTGAATCGCAAAATCGAAGAGCGAGACTTCACCATCGCCTACTCCGCCGCCCAGGTGGCAATCGCCGAGTCCAAATACGAGGACGCCATCAGAAACTATCAGGCCGCCCTCGCCATCTTCCCCGAGCGTACCGACATCGAATCCGCCATCAGCCGAGCCCGCGCCGAGAAACGCCAAAACGATATCGTCACCCGCATCACCCAGGCTTACGATTTCGAACGTGTTTTCGACTGGGAAAGCGCCCGCAACCTCTACCAGGAACTCGTCAACATGGAACCGGAACTCCAGGAGGCGAAAGACGGCCTGCTCCGCACCGGACGCATGATACGCAGCATCCTTCGCTACGAAACCCTGCTCGAAGTCGCCAAGACCGAGGCCCAACGCACGGAATTTCAGCTCGCCATTCGGACCTTCGACGAAGCCATGCGGTCTAAACCAGAGTATCTGCCGCTAACCGAAGATGGAGAAAGGCTCAGAAAGTTTCTTCAATTGCAAAGCCAGCCCGTACGAGTCACGCTCGTCTCGGATGGCTCGACTTGGGTCAGCGTCCAAGGCCCCTCCATGCGAAAGCCGGAGAAATTCGACTCCACCGTGGTTAGCCTGCTTCCAGGCAAATACTTTATCATCGGTCGCAAAAAAGGCTACCAAGACGTCCGCTTCGGCTTGCAGATTAGAGCCGGCATGACCCAGGAGCCAATCACCGTGTCCGCCAACATCAAAAACGATTACTAATTCTCACCGAAAACCGCCAACCCGAAATATAATGGCAATCTCGCATACACCTCGCCGTCGCCTAGAAATTCTCTCTGTCGCGCTGGGCTTGAGCTTGCTTGCCTCCGCATCGGCCCAGATCGATCCTGATCCATCGATCTACGACGCCGTGCAAAACGGAGCCAGCTCGAACGGCGGCGCTATCACTGGAAACAACACGCCTCTCGGCGGCAGCATCAACGTAGTAAACGAATCCCAGCTCCCGCCACTAGGAGGGATCCAAGTCTCCGGACCGGGCTTCGACCAAAACGGCATCAATCTCCCCGGCCTCGCAGGCGCAGCCGCACAGGCAGCCGGCAGCAGCTCTGGCATGCCTCCGATGGGAGGCTCTTCCGGCGGAGGCATGAGCGGCGGCCAGAAAAGCCCCTTCCCCACGCCCTCCTCCCAAAGCCAGGGACAATCCCAGCAAAGCCAGGGACAACCTCCCATGACGCCGCAATCGCAACAACAGCAAAACTCGCAGGGCCAAAGCGGACAGATGCCCCAAAGCCAGTCTCAATCCCAAAGTCAGCAAGGTGGCAGCCAAGGCGAGATGCAACAAGCTCAGCAACAGGGCAGCGAAGGTGAAGCGGGCGAAAACTCTCCCCTCTCCGGCGAAATGCCTCCAGCTCCTCCTGAACAGTCAATCGGCGACCAGTCCGCTCAGATCGACCCCAACGGCGAGATGAGCTCCGATGGCGAGTCCGGCGACGAAAGCAGCAGTAGCAGCGAATCCAGCCAAACCGCCCAAAACAAATCAAAGCGCAAGTCCAACCAATCGCAGCAGAACGGCCAGGACGAGCAGAGCGAAGGTGACGGCCAAGCCATGCCCGAAGACATTGGCGGCTCCCAGAACAACAAGCGCGGCAAGGGCGAAATCGACGACGTGGAAGTCCCCTCGAATTTGTAGCAGTTTTCCAAATACATATGAAACTAGTCATTTCCCTTTGCCTAGCCCTGATCGCCGCCCACGCAATCCAAGCCCAAGAGGAACGCATCATCGTTTTCCCCGTTGAAGCCATCGCTGACGGAGCTCGCTTCTCAAAGGCGAAATTCAACGAGACCTATCCCGGCATAGACGTCACTCAATACGGCCTGTCGGACGAAGGCTGGTACATCCGCTACAAACACGAACTGCTCACCTACCTCTACGGCCCGCTCGAAGAGCTAAACTACGCCCGCCGGCAAAAGAAACTACTCGAAGAAATTCGACTTTCCGTAGTTCTTAAAAATCCGTCGCTGAGTAGCAGCACGGTCGACATCATACGATTCGATTTCAATGCGACCCCCGGAAACATGGGAGTCCAAGAAGACGTCGACAACCCCTACCTCATTCCCGAACTTGTCGGCGAAAAAGAGGAAGAATAAAAGCAAAAAACTCTGGATCGGCTCTACAAACTCACCCAGGCCGAGTCTTCCGCAAGCGACTTGATAGCCGCATCCGTGAATCGCATATAAGCGAGGCCATCCTCGAAATTCGTCAGGCGAATTGCATCCCCTTTTTGGATACTGTTTACGAAATCAGCCTCCACGTTCCAGTCCCCCACGTCCGCGGCCGCAGGCTCTACGACAGACTCTTTGCCGCCAAGCAAAGCCTTCATCAATTGCCCCGCCTTCAAATCAAGCCGAAGCGTACCCTTGCTTCCAGCGATTACATAGCAATCGCTTCCCGAACCAAGCTCGACACCCGTCATGTGGCAGCTCAAACGCATCCCGTTCTCGTACTCTGCCAATACGTCAATCGTCTCCGGAACTTCCACATCCACTAGTTCTTTGCCACTTCCCGAACGTCTTTGCTTCGTGAATACAGCCCCATTGGCCAGCAGGCGCTCCGGCTCAACGCCTAGCCACCGCTGAACAACCTCGTAGTAGATCCCGAGCATCAAGGTATTGTTTCCGCTTAGCTTCCTATCCTGACGCCAGTTCAAAGGCGCATTCGAATCGACGTTCATTCCAAGCGCTTTCGAAAAGCTCAGTTCCCTGAGCTCTCCAAGTTCGCCCGATTCCAGAATCCGTTTAATCGTCGCATCCCATTTTAGCGTGAAGGGAGACGGCACGATTTGCGCCACCAGCTCCGGATGATTGAGCGACGCCTCCAGCATCGCTTCGCCTTCCCCAGCATTCATCGCCATACGAGCCTCCGTCAAAACATGCTTGCCGGCTTCGAGAGCGGCGATCGTGATCGGCGCGTGCAGGTAAGGCCAAGTCCCGATACAGATCGCATCGATATCCGGATCAGCCACCACATCCTGCCAGACATTCGCGATACGAGGAATACTAAACGCCTCCGCAACCGACCGAGATGACGCTTCGCTCCGATTGCAAACCACCTCGACGATCACCCCTTCAATCGCCTGAAGCCCCGGGATATGACGCAAACGCGTATTCGCCCCCGCTCCAACAACACCAATCCGCAGTTTTTTCATACCACAAAACATGCCGTATCATACCCAAAACTACAAAACAATTGTAGCGGCTATGGTAGGCCGGTAAACGGCCCGCCAATCTACCTGTTCACCTCGTCTACTTCGCGTTCGGATAGCTGCCTAACCACTTCACGAATGGGCAGAAGGTCTTAAGCTCTTCAACCGCTTCGATGATCGGGGCCTCGTCGTGATGCCCGAGCACATCGATAAAAAAACAATACTCCCAAGCCGTCTTTCCACTCGGACGAGACTCAATCTTGCTGAGGTTAAGCTTCCGCGAAGAGAAGACATGCAAGGTCTTTTCCAGCGCGCCCACTGTATCGTCGATGGAGATGAGAAAACTGGACTTAAACTCGACACCAGGTGCGTAGCCGCTCGATTCCTTTCCGATCACGAGAAACCGAGTCGTATTATCTACCCTATCCTGTATCCCGTCCGCAACTACGGGCACACCATAAAGGTCAGCGGCCAAAATCGAGGCAATTGCCGCAGCCTTCGGCTCAACCTTAGCGATTTGCACTGCTTGAGTAGTGCTATCGCAGGTGTGAAGAGACGCGTTGCCAAGGTGCGTATGCAACCACTTGCGACACTGCCCGATCGCCTGGTCCTTCGAATAAACCCGCTCGATTTCCGAAGGCTCCGATTGGGATATCAGACAATGAACAATCGGAGTAAAAATCTGCGCGCAAATCTTCAAATCCGATTCGAAAAACATGTCCATCGAATGAGAAACAGCTCCCTCAGTCGAATTCTCAATCGGGATCACACCATGATCTGCTTCGCCCTTGGCCACCATATGAAAGACATCGGGAATCGCAGGAGCCACGATGTACTCAATGCTCGCCCCAAACTTCTTGAGCGCCGCCTGATGTGTGTAAGTCGCCTCAGGTCCGAGATAGGCGATGCGCATCGGCTTCTCCAACGCGATCGCAGCCGACATGATTTCACGATAGATAGCGCGAATCGCATCGTCGCTTAGCGGACCTTGATTCAAAGCGCCGAGTTTGCGAAGCACTTGCTCTTCGCGGCTCGCCACATAAATGGGCGACCCTTCGAGACGCTTGACATGGCCAATTTCCGCAGCCGTGCGCACGCGCTCGTTGAGCAAGGTCAGCACCTCTTTATCAATCTCGTCGATCTTCTTTCTTAGTGTATCCAGATCCATACTACTCGGCGTTCTTTACTTCCTCGTCCGCTTCCGCTTCCGCAGGCGCGTCTTCGACTACTTCCAACTCGCTTTCTTCAACTTCGCTAGGGGATTCGTTTTCTTCCTCCCCCTCGGCAGCTTCGGATTCAGAATCTTCTGGTTCTTCTTCATCTGACTCAATTGGAAGCTCCGGTTCCTCGCTGCGCTCGCCCTCAGGCAAGCCCATTTCCTTCTCGGTCACTTCCTGCTGATTCGAAACCTCATGCAACCACTCGTCGAGCTGTCCAGGTGACAGCACATCGGAAGCCGGAAGCTCCTCGATCGAGCGAATCCCCACAAATTCCAAAAACGCTTCCGTCGTTCCGTACTGAATTGGACGACCCGGCAAATCCGCGCGTCCCACCACCTGCACGAACTCGCGCTCCATCAACTTGCTCAATGGCGAATCAATCGACACGCCGCGGATCTTCTCGACCTCCGCCCGAACAACCGGCTGACGATACGCGATCACCGCCAAGGTCTCGAGCGCCGACTGGTTCAGCTTTATCGGACGCGGCTCGTCACGCAACAGACTGATCCACTCCCCGACAGTCGGAGAGGTCACCAACAGAAAACCGCTGTGCCGCTCGATCAAACGATACACCTCGTCCTTCTCCACCATCTCCGCCGCGATCCTGTCCATCGACTCCCGAATCTGCGCCGACGTCACCAGCGAAGGCACCTCCGTAGTCGGCATTCCGTCGCCAGGCAAAAACGGCTGCTCCGGCTCCTCGAAGTCCAAATTCTCTTCGCCCTCCTCGCCTTCCGGCTCCTCCAGGGCAGCGTGGTACTTTGTGAACACCGCCTGGATGTCCTTGACGTCCAAGGGTCCGGAAGCGCCAAACAATAGGGCTTTTAAAACTCGATCTAAGCTGAATGCCATGGGTTAGGTTGGAGGGAAAATCGTCGCTGAATTTTGGGCCAAAGTATAACTTGATCGCAATCCGGCCCTCTGATGTAAAGGTTCTCTTTTTTCTGCAGAGACCGCTACGGCCTCTCGACAAGAAGGCAAATCAAACTTTCTCAACCACCACTTCCCTTGAGCGACCAAGTAAAATCCACCCGCCCTCACTCCGCGGCCCTCGTCGATGGCCACGACCGCGCCCCAGCCCGCTCCATGCTCCGCGCCGTCGGCTTCACGGACGAAGATTTCAAAAAGCCCCAAATCGGCATCGCCTCCACCGGCAGCGACCTCACCCCGTGCAACATGCACATCGACGAGCTCGCCGAACACGCCACCAAAGGCGCCAGCGAAGGCGGCGGCAAACCCGTAAACTTCTCCACCATCACCATTTCCGACGGCATCTCAATGGGCACCAAAGGCATGCGCTACAGCCTCGTTTCGAGAGAAGTCATCGCCGACTCCATCGAAACCGTCATGGCAGGCGAAAGCATCGACGGACTCGTCGCGATCGGTGGTTGCGACAAAAATATGCCGGGCTGCATGATCGCCCTCGCCCGCCTCAACCGCCCCGCCATTTTCGTCTACGGCGGATCCATTCTTCCCGGCCTCCACAAGGAAAAGCCCGTCGATATCGTCTCCGTCTTCGAAGCCGTCGGGCGACACGCCAAAGGCGAGATCGACGACGCCGAGCTCAAGGACATCGAGTCCTGCGCCATCCCGGGCGCCGGATCCTGCGGCGGCATGTATACCGCCAATTCCATGGCCACCGCCATCGAAGCCCTCGGCATGTCGCTGCCGGGCTCCTCGGCTCAGCTCGCCGTCGGACAAGAAAAACGCGAGGACTGCGTCAACGCCGGCAAACAGGTCAACAAGCTCCTAGAGCTCGACCTCAAGCCACGCGACATCATGACCAAGGCGGCCTTCGAAAACGCCATCAAGACCTGCATCGCGCTCGGCGGTTCGACCAACATCATTCTTCACCTCCTCGCCATCGCCCACGCAGCGGACGTCGATCTCTCCATCGACGACTTCGAACGCCTCGGCGAGCAAATTCCCCTCCTCGCGGACGTGAAGCCTTTCGGCAAGTACAACATGTCCCACCTCATCCGCATCGGCGGCATCCAGCCGATGATGAAGATCCTCCTCGACCGCGGACTGCTCGACGGCTCCTGCATCACCGTTACCGGCAAAACCGTCGCCGAAAACCTGAAAGACGTACAGCCGTATTCGAAAGACCAGGACATCATCCGCGATTGGGATAATCCCATCAAATCCACTTCCCACCTCCGCGTCCTCCGCGGAAACCTCGCTCCCACCGGTGCCGTCGGCAAAATCACCGGCAAGGAAGGACTCCACTTTAAGGGCACCGCCAAAGTCTACGAAAACGAAGAAGACTCTCTCGAAGGTATCCTGCGCGGCGACGTTGTTGCAGGCGACGTAGTCGTCATCCGCAACGAAGGTCCCGTCGGCGGTCCTGGCATGCGCGAAATGCTTTCCCCGACTTCCGCAGTCGCGGGCAAAGGACTTATCATGGACGTCGCCCTCATCACCGACGGACGCTTCTCCGGAGGCTCGCACGGCTTCGACGTCGGGCACATCACTCCGGAAGCCGCGTGCGGCGGACCGATCGGCATCGTCAAAACCGGCGACGAAATCGAAATCGACGCCGTCAAAAACACCATCTCGCTCAACATTCCGCAAGACGAGTACGACGCCCGCATGGCCGCATTCGTCCCCTCCGGCCCGGGCGAGAAACGCGGCGTCCTCGGAAAGTTCGCCAAGCTCACCGCCTCCGCCTCAGAAGGAGCCGTCAGCGACAAGTACCTCTGAAAAGAGAGCCCGAATCCTCTAAACCGGATCTAGCTTCCGACCATTCTTAATTCTTCATTCATAATTCTTAATTTAGAACCATGTCCTGGGACACATACAAAGCACTCACCTTCAACTTCCCTGAAGTCGATCTCACTCTCGATCTCAGCCGCCTGGGTCTACCCGACGGCTATATCGACTCCCAACGCGAAGCCTTCGCCAAGGCCTTCTCCGCCATGGACGAGCTCGAGAAAGGCGCGATCGCTAATCCAGACGAAGGCCGCATGGTTGGCCACTACTGGCTGCGCGACGCTTCCCTCGCCCCAACCGAGGAACTGAAAAACACCATCACTTCCAGTGTCGCCCAGATTAAGGAATTCGCCGCCAAAGTCCATTCCGGCGAAGTCAAAGGCGCCAACGGCGTCTTCACCGACATTCTCGTCATCGGAATCGGCGGCTCCGCCCTCGGTCCCCAGTTCATCGCCCACGCCCTCGGCGTGCCGAGCGAAGACAAGACTCAAGTCAACTTCTTCGACAACACAGATCCGGACGGCATGGACCTCGCCCTCAACGCTATCGGCGACCGACTCGGCAACACCCTTTCCCTCGTAATCTCAAAGTCAGGCGGCACCGCCGAAACTCGCAACGGCATGCTCGAAGCCCAGAAGGCCTACGCCGACATGGGCCTCGACTTCGCCAAGCACGCCGTCGCCATCACCGGCGTCGACTCCAAGCTCGACAAGGTCGCAGTATCCGAAGGCTGGCTACAACGCTTCGAAATGTGGGACTGGGTCGGAGGCCGCACCTCCGTACTCTGCGCCGTCGGCCTCGTTGCCGCCGCCCTTCAAGGCCTCGACATCCAAGAGATGCTCGACGGAGCCGCCGCCATGGACAAGGTCACCCGCGCCAAGTCTATCGAAGCAAACCCAGCCGCCCTCCTCGCCCTCTCCTGGTACTACGCTACCAACGGCAAGGGCGAAAAAGACATGGTCGTCCTTCCCTACAAGGACCGCCTCCTCCTCTTCTCCCGCTACCTCCAGCAGCTCATCATGGAGTCTCTCGGCAAAGAGTTCGATATCGACGGTAACGTCGTCAACCAAGGCATAGCCGTCTACGGAAACAAAGGCTCCACCGACCAGCACGCCTACGTGCAGCAGCTCCGCGAAGGCGTGCCCAACTTCTTCGCCACCTTCATCGAAGTCCTCAAGGATCGCAACGGCTCGTCTCTCGAAGTCGAGCCAGGCATTACCGCCGGCGACTACCTGCAAGGCTTCCTGCTCGGCACCCGCGAAGCCCTCCAGGAAAAAGACCGCGCCTCCCTCACCATCACCGTAGCCGAAGTCAACGAAGCCAGCGTCGCCAACCTCATCGCCCTCTACGAACGCGCCGTCGGATTCTACGCGACCTTGACCAACATCAACGCCTACCACCAACCAGGCGTCGAAGCGGGCAAGAAAGCCGCCGGGGCCGCCATCGAGCTGGCCAAAGGCATCGTCACCACCCTCGAAGCAAACAAAGGCGACGCTCTCGACGCCTCAGCCATCGCCGAAAAGCTCGGCAAGCCGGAAGCGACGGAGCTCGTCTTCAAGATCGCCCTCCACATGGCAGCCAATGCCAAGGCGGGCATCTCCAAGATCGACGGCAAGCAGTGGCACGAAGCAAAGTTCCTCGTGCTTGCATAATCCGCGCAAATACCGTACTTTACAAACCTGCCCGTTGGACTATTCCAGCTGGCAGGTTTTTCGTTTCCAACTCTTGCGTATCAAGTCCCCAATACCTCAAGGGCTAGCGAGCCACTGTTACTAGGACTTTCTCCTATATCCCCATTCATCCCACTCCATTGCTCGACCTATCGGACAAGACTGACCATCCATTTTGCAACCGGTCTTCAAACTTGCGCATAAAGCGAGGGCTCTCAACGCCTTCCGAGCAAGACGAACGCCCGGTACAAGAACACATCCACAAGTTCCGATTAAAAAGATGACGAGTCTGATAAATAAGCATAAGAGCCGATTTCGCTCAGCTTCGATCTCAAACAAGATCCTGCTGATCGTGCTCGCTTGCAGCATCTTATCGCTCATTCTCATTTCCGCATCTAGCGTCTACCGCGATTACAAAATGACGGCCCACCGCCAGCTGGACCAGCTGCGCTCCATGGCTGGCATCCTCTCCAGCAACTCCGTCGCATCTCTCCGCTTCAACGATCAGGAAACCGCCAACGAATACCTCGCCTCTTTACGCAGCGAACCAAACATCACCTGCGCTGTGCTCTTCGACGCTGACGGCCAAGTCTTCGCCGACTACCATCGCGACAAATCCTGCCCCACGCCATCAATGCCCGACACAGTCGGGGAGCAAACATCCGCGCGGTCCTTTTCCTTCTCACAGAAAATAGACCTTTCGGGCAAAGAGCTCGGCACCATCATAATTAAGTCCGACAAAAACGAACTCTGGAGCCAGCTCTACATGAGCCTGCTTATCAGCAGTTTGGTTCTCGTCGTCGCTCTCACCATATCCATTCTCCTCGCGAAGCGACTCCTCCCGCTCATAACCGACCCGCTCGAAGAACTCGCCAACCTCGCCCACCGCGTATCCGAAGATCGCAACTACAGCCTGCGAGCCCGCAAGAGAAACAGCGACGAAATCGGCATGCTCGTCGACAGCATCAACTTCATGCTGGCATCCGTGCGCCAGCGCGACCAAGCCATCAACGAAACCAACCGCAACCTCGAGCAACTCGTCGCCGACCGCACCGCCAAGCTTGTCGAAGCGCGCGAACGAGCCGAAACCGCCCTCGAAACTAAAAGCGACTTCCTCGCCACCATGAGCCACGAGCTGCGTACGCCGATGAACGCCATCATCGGCATGAGCTCCGTCCTCCAGTTCGAGGACCTCGACGAAAGCCGCGCCCGACAAATCGAGGTCATCAGAAAAAGCTCGGTCAACCTGCTCGACCTGATCAACGACATCCTAGACTTCTCCAAAATCGAAGCCAACCGGCTCGAACTGGAAAACAACGCCTTCGACCTCGTAGCCTGCATCGAAGAGGCCATGGATATCACAGCCGCGGCCAAGCGAAACAACCGGCTCGTCTACTGCGTCAACTTCGACCCGACTCTCCCCTCTCACATCAAAGGCGACGTCACCCGCGTGCGCCAGATCCTCGTCAACCTACTCAACAACGCCTTCAAATTCACCAAAAAAGGCACCGTCACCATGGACGTCTTCCACCTGCCCGCAGACCGCAGAGGCAGCGAGCGTATCCAGATTTCCGTGCGCGACACCGGAATCGGAATCCCAGAAGAAAGCCTCAAAAGCATCTTCGAATCCTTTACCCAGGCAAACGGCAGCACCTCACGCGAATTCGGGGGCACCGGACTCGGACTCACCATCAGCTACCGCCTAGCCCTCGCCATGGGCGGAGATATCAAGGTCGAAAGCGAATACGGCACCGGCTCCGTATTCCACTTCACCATGCCAATCAACCGAGTCGATTCCCTAAACTCCATTGTTGGCAAACCGCTCGCGGTTAAACAACCGCCAGCCATCCTCCTCAAAAACCTGCCAAACGCTCTCGACACCTCCCTCCGCAGCCAACTAACCGCATGGGGATGCAAGATCATCGGCGACAACGAGCTCCCGATCACCGACGCCGACATCAAAATAACATCCGCTCTCTGCGAGGACGAATTCAGAGCCGTCGAGATGGCAACCCGCTTCCCTAGCTCCGAACGCATCATCCTGCTAGCCCATTCCGACCACGCCCCCCTTATACGAAAGACCACCGCTGCTTCCGTATTGACATTGCCGATACGCATAAGAGACCTGCGAAACCTCATTCTCAAATTCATCGACTCAAGCGAGAGTCCCTTCACCGACGAAACAACTCCGTTTGCCGCTTATCCAACCGAAAAATGGAAAGACCTCAGAATCCTTCTGGCCGAGGACAACGAACTCAGCCGCAACGTCTTCCTCCACCACATGGAACTCATAGGCCTAGAAATCGACACCGCCTCGAACGGAGTCGACGCCTGTGAACTCGTTCTGGAAAACAACTACGACCTCGTCTTCATGGACGTGCGGATGCCCGTTAAAGACGGGATTCAAGCCACAAGAGAAATAAGGGAAAAAGCTCTCGACAAACAAAAGCCATGGATCGTCGGCTTCACCGCCAACACCGAGCCCGAGGCGCTCCTCGACATTAAAAAGGCAGGCATGAATGACTATTTGGCGAAGCCTGCCCTCATCGGCAACATCGCCGAAGCGATCAATCGCTACTTTTTCCAGAGGCACCGCAGCACCACCACCTGCAAAGACGCATAGGCGCTTGCCCAAGCCGCCATTCAACCCATTGTTGAGGGCCATACGCCATGCGTTTGTCACATACAATTGAATACTGCGCCCTCATCGGCTTCTCAAAATTCCTCTGCGTCATTCCTCGGAAATGGGCATTCGGAATAGGCTCCGCCATAGGCGCTGTCGGCTGGACCCTCGGCATCCGAAAAGAACTCGTTCTCTCAAACATAGCCAACGCCCGACCCGATGCCGACGACGCGGAACTCAACCGCATCGGCAAACAAGCCGCCCGCAACTTCGGAAGAACCATCACGGAGTTCATACGCTACGGCATAAAAGACCGCGACGCCCTGTTCGACTTGATCAAGATCGAAAACATCGACATCGCCAAGAACGCTCTCGCCCAAGGCAAGGGAGCGATCATCCTCACCGGGCACTACGGAGCATGGGCCCTATACTTCGCAGCCATCGCCATGCGAGACCTGCCTCTTTCCCTACTTGTCGGCAAACAGCACAACGAAAAAATCGACGCATTCATCCACAAAATCCCAGGAGATCGAGTCGAGTTTATTTCCAAAGGACGAACCGCCATCAGAGTCATCCTCGACAAACTCAAACTCGGCCGAGCCGTCGTCATGGTGGCCGACCAACACGCCGGAAAAGGCGGACTCGTCGTCCCCTTCCTCGGAAAAAACGCCTCCACCCTACCGCTCCCTGGCTCCTTCGCCGTCAAATACGATGCGCCTGTATTCATAATGACGGGACAACGCGAGGCAGACGGATCGCACACCGTGACCATCAAGGAACTCGAAGTGCCTCAACAAGCTACGCCAGACCAACAAAAAATCGAAGTTGTCCGCCGCTACAACGAAGAGCTTGGCAAAATCATAGCTGCCCGCCCGGAACAGTACTTCTGGTATCACCGCCGCTGGCGCGAAGAAAGCGAACCCGTCAGCTAACGAAACATCGTCTCGCATGCCAAACGCGTATCCGAGACCTGGCGACGCTCCTCGCAATCATAAGCCACAGCTTCGCCTACTCCGCTCTCAGACTTGCTACCGACGCCCTTTTCACCATAGAGCAAATCGTTAAGCTCATACATCGCATTTCTAAGTCGCAAGGACTGCTTCTCCAGCGAATCCGACGCATGCGAGGTTTGCTGAGCGCTCGCAGCCGTACTGCGAGCGACGCCATCCATCTGGCGCATCGCCTCAGCAGTCTGAGAAATACCAGTCGACTGCTGAGATGTCCCCTCAGCAATTATGTCCACATAACTGTCCGCCTCCCGGATCCGTGTCACAATCTCCTCGAGGCGCTCCTTGGCGCGCGTCGAAATCACGGCTCCGCGCTCCGCGTTCTCTATCGCCAATTGAATTTTCCCTCCCGTCTCATGAGCAGCCTTGGCAACTCGCTGAGCCAAGCTGCGTACCTCGTCCGCTACCACAGCGAATCCCGCGCCCGCGGCGCCCGCCCGAGCCGCTTCGACTGCCGCATTCAGAGCCAGTAAATTGGTCTGAAACGCGATATCCTCAATTGTCCCAATTATGTCCGCCGTCTCGGCGCTGCTTTGCTGAATGCTGATCATAGCCAACTCCAACTCGGAGATCTCCTCCACTCCGCCTTCTGCCGATTCGCGGGCCAGACGCGTAGTTTCAACCGTTCTATCCACATTCCCAGCATTCTCACTCGAACGATTCGAAATATCCTGCAAAGAGGCAAACGTCTCCTCTAAAGCCGCCGCCTGCTGATCGGATCCAGACGCGAAAACGCCACTCGCAGCCATCACTTGCTCAGAAGCCGACGACAAGGCCCAGGTCACATCAGACATTTTTTCGGCCGTCATAGAGAGACGTCGGCTAATCACCCGAGGAACCCAAAGCCCCACTAGGACAGATACCGCCACAACCCCGCCACATATCCACATAATCATCGCTCGACCAGAAACCGCTCGCGAAACAACACCCGCGAGCTGCATCTCCAAATCCACAACCATCTCCCCAGAACGCTCAATCGTCCCGTTCTGAATTTCGCGAATCGACGCGTAAAGATTGGCCGATGCCGCATCTATCGAATTCGCCTTGATCGACAACTGCTCTAGCGATTGAGAAAGCCCCTCCTCATCCACAAACCCAATTAAGATCGCTCCAAATTCGCCAAACGCGTTTTCCGCAATCGCCTCGCCCTCGCCAGTTCCCTCAAGACTCTCCTCCAACAAGGCAAACCCTTCCTGAGCGCTCATGACAGAAGCCATCACATCCTCCTCGAATTCTTCAAACACACCATCGTTGTGCGAAAAAGCCACCGCTCGTTGAGCGGAAGCTACAATCCGCGACGTCGAATAGGCCAATACCGCCAACGCCCGGTTCGCTCGCTCCCGATCAAAGTCTCCTAGCTTATCCTTAGAGATAGCTTCCAGCTGTTTAAGGTAGGAGCCATAGAGCCGTCTGTATTGCCCCGATATCCGGTCCAGCTCCTTGGGCAAAAACTCCATCAGCTCGAGGTAGTTTTTACGCGAAACATAAAGCTGACTGATTTCCGCCCCTATGTTCTCGGGCAATCCGACACTCGCGTCCACCGAACCGAGTATTTCAGAAAGCTCAGCATCGAGCCGGAATTCCTCAAGCTCCTCGTAAGATCCCTTCGCCTCGATCTTCCGCGATATCGCGATGATCTCATTGGCTTTGCCTAAAACGACAGACTCCAATTCCATCTTCGCCACAGCGCGATCCCTTCCCCTCTCCATCTGACTGGAGATTTCTCCGATTGTGAATACCGCAAATGCGGAAAGCACTATCACGAGAGCTACACTTCCCAGGAACCCTAGAAATATTCTAAACCTTAAACTCATGGTGGACTAATCGTTGCTTGGAATGACATTGAGAGAACCACTGAAACCGACTTTCAACAGATGACTCTCGAGCCCTAAAGACGACTCTACTACAAAAGGCTAAAGCTCTATTTCTGTTACAAATCCACGCTGCTAAAATAGAGCAAAGGATAGCCAAGTAGTCTCCCTAGTCCGCGACTGGGACACACCCCACATTGGCCTAAGAAATCCGTATCCAATATTTGAATCTCGAACTATTCGAGATACTCGAGCCCGTGCAAACGACCCGCTTAAACAGTGACTTCGTTACTTGTATGAAACAAGCGAGTGACTGCAGAAATTCTGCGGAGCCCAAGGACCGTTATAGGCGAAATGAAAGTCGGGAGCGAATTTCTCGCCCGCATCGTATATCGACTTTTCAAATACGCGTAGACGCTCGCGATTCACGAGGCAGTTAAACGTGACAACGTCCTTTTCAGTAAGAGGCAAATGACTCTCACGAATCTCGGCGCACCAAGGACCGACGATCTCCTTGAAAAGGGTTTTGTAAATCTCCTTCTCCTTGGCGAGCGTACGGATGAATTTCTCCCCCTTTTTCGCTCGATTCCCCAAATAGTAGAGCAGACGTCCGTTGAGAACCTTGCCTTTTTCGTCACGAAGATAGGGGTACTTTTCGATCAAGTAGTCGAGCAAGTCCGGCACGTCGAAACGCATCGTCACCTCCATCTCAACCTTGCGATAAATTCGATTCAGCTCCTTCTCCAAAATCTCCTCGTTCCTCATGAGAACCCGCTCCACTTGCTGCAAGCTCGACAAAGTCAGCCCGTATTGAAGAGGAATGATCGAAGCCTGTGACATCAAAAGCCGCTGCGAATGCTGGTGAGCGAAAATATCGTCTCCCTTCAGCGTCAAAGTCTGCTGCCCATATGCGCTCACCACCGCCGAGACCTTGCCATACGTCACCATGAACAGATTCCGTCCCTCCACGCCAGTCAGATCCTCAAGATCATGAGGAGCGTCGGCTAAAGTGTATGCGTACAAGAATATGCTCATTTTACAGCTGGGCTTTTGCGGGTCGGACAAAGCCAACTCGTAAAAAAAATGTGAAGTCCCTCGTCTCCAGAGTCAATCTGAGCCTATGCTGCCGACGCGCAATCAGGGATTCCTCGAATCAATTTATCAAGCTACCCTAAGCGCAAGAGCTCATCCAAACCCGTCAGCATCAGCAAAACTGAGCCGAAAACGACTTTCGCACCCAACGAATCACCCACGGGAACGCCGAGCTCTAGCTTCTCGCCACGCTACACGATCTTGTCTCGCATCAGCCAGGCGGCGTGCGCCGCTCCAATCAACGAAATCGAATAATCCTTCACGATGTAGACCGGGATCTTCCGAAGCACCTTCTTCACCTGCTCCCGAGCGTTTTGCTCGAAGAAATAGATGAACTGACTCCCGTCCAAAAAGTGACGCTCATTCTTCCCCACGATGCCACCTGCCAAAAACAAGCCGCGACGCGGCAAAACAGTCGCCGAAAAATCCGCCGCCACGCGCCCGTAGATTTTCACGAAAAGGCGGATCACATCCCGACAGACCGGGTGATTCTCCGCGTGCCTCGAAATCAGGGCCGGACGCTGCAAGGGCTCCGCGTCCAAAATCTTAGCTAGCGTCTCGTCCACCTTCATCCCCCGCATCAATATGAAGTAGTCGAGAATAGTGTTCAGCCCGCGGCCGGACAACAAATCCTCGATCTCCACGATCGTATTCGCTCCACCCTGTGCGTGAGCCCGCAGTTCCTCCGTCTCCAAATCAAAGGCCGCGAAACAAGCATGCCCACCCTCTGAAGGAAGCGCCCGATAGCGCTCCTCCTCCTTTATCAGCATTCCAACACCGAGCCCCGTGCCGGCTCCCACGATCAGGCTCACCGCTCCGATCGGCTCCGGATCATGCCCATCCGTATGCGGCAAATGCGTCACCTCCTCCGGATTGTTTAAGTCAAGCAAAGGCACCCCGTAGCTGATCGCTTCGAAATCATTGATGATTCGAGTCGGGAAACCAAACGCGATTTCGATTTCCGTCCCATCCAGGTCCCAATCCAAATTGGAAAGATCGCAGACATTGTTGAAAATAGGTCCCGCGCCACTAATGCCTGCCACCTGAGGCTTTATTTCTGGAAACTTAGCCTGAGCCGCCTCGAGCAAAACATGAATCACCGGCAGAATCGAGTCGACCTCGTTGCTGGGAACCACCGTCTCGACCAGGATATCAAAACTCCCCTTGGACACCTTGACCAGCGCCAGATTCGAATTCGTGCCGCCAATATCTCCGGCAAGAATTATTGGCTCACCATTCCAGGATTCACTGTGCCAGATAGTCTGATTTGAGTTGGATTGCATAGCGGACTTCTAATAAAGGGCGGCGAGAGAAAACAAAAGCCCCTCTCGAATCCAACAAAAAATCACACTTCCAAAATCGCTCAGCCTCGCCCAGCCTCCCCCTCGAAAATGCCTGACCCTGAAAACCTCGCCCTCGCCCTCGCCGCCCTCAACCTTTTTACCTTCGCCCTTTTCGGAGCCGACAAGCTCTTAGCGAGAACAGACAAGCGACGCGTCTCGGAAAAAGCGCTGCTCCTTTCTTCAGCCCTCCTCTCCACTCCCGGAGCCCTGCTAGGCATGGTCGTCTTCAACCACAAGACCTCCAAACCCAAATTTCGCTACGGCGTGCCGAGCCTGCTCATCATCCATGCCGCCATCGGCTACTGGATTTCCTACACCTAAACCGAACCGACAAAAAGCGCCAAACTCGCTGCCCGGAGACGCCTGCCCTACTCCTCTGCAGCCGCCTTTAGTTTGGACAGCCCGTCGTCAAACATGGGCTCAACCATGCCAGGCATCATGCGCGCCAGATAGCCGCCAACAATCGGCGCTTCGACACTCCCCGCCATTTCCCAAGTAACCACGAGCCCCTCAGCCACGGGAGCAAAAGTGATCGACGAAGTATTCGAAAACGCATCCTCGTTGAAGAAGAGATCAAACACTATCCCCTTGCTCGGATCCGCTTCGGTGAAAACGAGACGCCCATCCCCATCCGCTCCCACCCAGCTCTGAGACGCGCCCACTCCAGTAGTCTTGGCTCCCAAGCTTACCTCCAAAGACTCGTCCGCATCCTTCCACGGACCCCACTCGGACCAGTTGTTCAAGTCGCCAATCAGTGAATACACGCGCTCAGGAGACGCCTTTACTACAATCTCGCGAGTCGCCACAAAATCCTTGGAAAGAAATAATCCTACCCCAATCGCTCCAATAAACATGAAGGACAGGAATGCAAAAACACCGACGAAGAACTTTCTCATACCCCACCGTTGTGCCTAGAATCCGACCGCTGGCAAGCGAGTAAAAAGGGCGGCCTTAAAGCTCTGCCAACGCCTTAGAAACGATTTCCGCCACTGGTAGCCGAATATCAACTACAACCGCATCAGTCGGCTCCTCCAAGGCATCAAGCTGAGAGTCTACCAGCGTCGTTGGCATAAAGTGGTCGGACCGCTGTCCGACACGCTCAAGTATCGTCTCCCGATCCCCACGCAAATATAGCCATCTCACAGCAAGCAGCCCCATCCCAAGAGTGTCGCGATAGCGTTGCTTCAGAGCGCTGCACGCGAGCACCACCGATTTCCCGTCTTCCAAGCGCATCGCCATCTCGTCGTTCAGCCTCAGGAGCCAACCCGCCCGATCTTCATCATTGAGCGGAATACCCGCGCTCATCTTATCCACATTGCTCTGCGGATGATAATCATCCGCATCCATTAGTTCGATACGCTTCGCATCCGCGATTCCCTTCGCAATAGTCGACTTGCCGCTCCCGCAAATTCCCATCACGAAGTACGCGACTGGCACCCGAGAAGACACTTCTACCCTTCCCACTTAAAGTACAAAGTCGATACCGGCGGCAGCGTAAACTCTCCAGACTGCGCAAAACTGTCATACTCGACTGCCTCACTCATCACTCCGTTCACATTGCCGATATTCGAGCCTCCATAGAAAGAGGAGTCCGTATTCAAAATCTCACGCCAATGCCCTGCAGACGGAAGCCCGATACGGTACTTTTCCCGCTTCATCGGAGTGAAGTGTCCGATCACCAAAACTTTGCTACGCCCATCCGGCGATGTTCGCACATAGCTGATGATACTCGATTCAGCATCCCAACAGGCGATCCAACGGAACGACTCCGCTTCGAAGTCCGTATACGCCAAAGCCGGCTCTTCGCGATAAACGCGATTCAGATCCCGCACAAGACTGCTCACCCCGCTGTGATCCTTGAACTCGTTGAGGTGCCACTGCAGCGACTTGTCGTAATTCCACTCCTCGGACTGGCCAAACTCGCTGCCCATGAAGAGCAGTTTCTTGCCCGGGTAAGCCCACATGTGTCCATAAAGCGAACGCAAGGTCTGCGACTTATCGCTTATCGAGCCGGCTCCCATCTTCATCAACATCGAACCCTTTCCATGAGTCACCTCGTCATGCGAAAATACCGTCACGAAATTCTCGGCATACTGATAAAGCATTCCGAAAGTCAGGTTGTTCTGATGATGCTTACGATAAATCGGATCCTTCTCGAAGTAGGACATGTTATCGTGCATCCAGCCCATGTTCCACTTCAAGTCGAAGCCTAGCCCGCCCTCGGAAGGCGGCTTGGTCACTCCGCCAAAGGAGGTCGACTCCTCAGCTATCATCAACGTGCCCGGATAGTACTTGTGCACGAGGTCGTTGGTCTCGCGAAGGAAAGCGATCGCCTCCAAATTCTCGTTCCCGCCAAACTGATTCGGTATCCACTCCCCCTCTTCACGAGAATAGTCAAGGTAGAGCATCGAAGCCACCGCATCCACGCGCAATCCATCGATGTGATACCGATCGAGCCAACTTAATGCATTCGCAACGAGAAAGCTCTTCACCTCATGACGACCGAAGTTGAAGATCAGAGTCCCCCAGTCCATGTGCGCCCCGAGGCGCGGGTCCTCGTGCTCGTAAAGGCAAGTCCCATCAAATCCGGGCAAGGCGAACGTATCGCGCGGAAAGTGAGCCGGCACCCAGTCGAGGAGCACGCCGATATCTCGCTGATGCATGTAGTCGACGAAGGCCTTGAAATCGTCCGGCGTACCGAAGCGATGCGTCGGAGCGTAGTATCCAGTTACCTGATACCCCCAAGATCCGTCAAACGGATGCTCCGCCACCGGCATCAGTTCGATATGAGTAAAGCCATGCTCGACCACGTAGTCAGCAAGCTCCTTGGCAAGCTCCGCATAAGTCAGCGGCCGATTGTCCTCTTCCCAGCGACGCTTCCAAGACGCGAGATGCACCTCGTAGACGCTCATCGGACGATCCAGCGCCTGATGCTCGACTCGCTTGGCCATCCACGCTTGGTCGTTCCACTTGTAGACCTCGTGATCGAATACAATCGACGCATTGTTTGGCGGAGCTTCGAAGTAGGAGCCGTACGGATCCGTCTTGAGGAAAATGTCGCCGTTCTTTGCCCGCAGCTCAAACTTGTACACCGCCCCCTTCTCAAGTCCGGGAACGAACAACTCCCAAACCCCGCTCGCGCCCAGAGAACGCATCGGGTGGTAGCGGCCATCCCAGTCGTTGAAATTCCCCACCAGCGAAACGCGCTGCGCATTCGGAGCCCAAACCGCGAAGGCCACGCCTGGCACACCGTTCACTGTTTTCGGATGGGCCCCTAGCTTCTCGTAAATCCGATGCTCGTTGCCTTGGTTGAACAGATACAGATCAGAATCCCCGATCGTCGGCAAAAAGGAGTAGGGATCGTAGAACTGGTGAATCTCCAGATTCCGACGCTCCGACCTCAACCGATACGGAAAAACCATGTCCCTATCCTCGATAAGCGCCTCGAAGAAGCCACCCTCATCGATCTTCTCCATCGCGTAGCGAGGACCGTCCTCCGAACTGGTGTCTACCACTTCGCACTTCTCGACACCGCTCAAAAACGCCCTTACCAAAATCCCGCGTTTATTCCCTTTCGCGAAAGGGTGCATCCCAAGGATGTCATGTGGCGTGCCCACGGTCGAATCCGTGAATCGTTTGAGGTCTTGCTTCGAAGTGTACATAGAACTGCCAAAAAATGAGGCTTTAGACTCTCGAACCCGATGCCAGCCTTAGCGCAGATAGACAAGGTAAAACGAGCCCAAGCCCATGATAATGAGCGGTCTTTCTGCCAACTTTCACCACATCCCAAAGCCACCACCACAAGCGGAACTTCGTCCACCTGCAGCCGTCCCAACTCTCGCCGTCTTGATCCTTGCCAGCCGCCACCGCGCCTCCCTTATTAATCAGCTTTCAAACCTGACCAGATGACCGAGCTCCTCCGCAAACTACTACGCCTAGCCCTCGCCGCGATCACACTCGGCGCCATCGCCGCGCCCGCCAGCTCTCAAGAAATCGAGCTCATCTCAAGCGGACCGCTCGTCTACGACCAGAACACCAACGAAGTCGTCGCCACCGAAAACGCCCAGATAAGCTACGACAACTGGCTGCTCACCGCCGACACCATCCGCTACAATCAGGAAACAGGAAACGCAACCGCCATCGGCAGGGTCGTCTTCTCGCGCGAAGACCTGCGCCTCACCGCCGAGTCGCTCGTCTACAAGCCGAAGGAGCAATTCGCACGCGCCGAGAACTTCCGAGCCGGCAACGGCCGCGTATACGTCGACGGCTCCCTGCTCGAGGGAAATCCCGACAACTTTCGCTTCCAGGACATCAACTTCTACCCGGGCGAACCAGGCACCTTCCTCTTCAAGGCGAGCGCCGGAGAACTCGGCATCACCGACCAAAACGTGTTCCGCGGCAAACGCCTCTTCTTTAAAGTCGGACCCGTCCCCTTCCTCCTCATCCCAAATATCACCCAGCCCCTCGACGCCGAGACCAACCTCTTCAAGCCCACTCTCGACTATAGCGGACACATCGGAGCCGCCATCGGAGCGGAAATCCTCGCCCCCGTCACGAACCACCTCCGCCTCGGCGGAAACATCGTCCTCTCCTCCAAACGCGGAGTCCTCGCCGGCCCCGCCGGGCGCTATTCCTACGAAAACGAAAACTACACCACCGGCGGTTCCTTCATATCAGGATACATCGACGACCAAGGCGATCTCGGCCTCGACGTCAACGGCGACACCATCGACGACAAACGCTACTTCGCCGAGTGGCAGCACCAGCAAATGTGGACCGACAACCGCGCCAACATCTCCGCCTACGCCCGCTACTGGTCAGACTCCGAAGTCACCCGCGACTTCTACGAAAGCTCATTCGACCAGATGCAAGACCCCGACTCGTATCTGGAAGCCAACTACAACGGCGACAACTGGCAACTCTCCCTCTTCACCCGCGCCGCCCTCGGAGACTTCCAAAGCTACACCGAACGCCTCCCCGAAGTCCGCTTCACCTACTTCCCCACCCACCTCGGCCACGGCTTCAGCCACAGCGGCTCCCTCTCCGCAGCCATGCTGCAGCGCAAAGGCAACAATGGCGAAACCCCTAGCTCCACCAAACTCGACGCCCACTACGGAGTAGAATGGAACAGCGCCCTTTCCGACGGAGTAAACATCCGCTTGCTCGCAGGAGCCCGCGGCCTGAGCTATGACGACGCCGAATTCTACAGCCTGACGCGCAACCTGAACGACTACTCCCAGCAAGCCCGCTACTTCGGGACCTCCAACGGAGAACAGACCCTCGGCGAAATCGGCGTAGACCTAAACATGAAAGCCAATGCCACTTTCGACTTCAAAAACGAGACTTGGAACATAAACGGCCTACGCCACATCATCGAGCCCCGCATCTCCTACCGCTACGTTCCAGAGCTAAGCAACAATATCGTTACCCACACAAATCCCCTCGTCCTGCCCGCCGTCTTCAGTACCTACGAAAACGTAGACATGCGCTACGCAGACTCCGGAACCTTCGCAAACTACCTGCCATCTATCGACCTCGCGAACCGCAGAGACACCGGAAATTTCAGAGAAGACCACAAAATCCGCTTCGAATTGAGAAACCGGATACAAACGCGCCACAAGGATGGAGGCTCCCGCAACCTCGCCCGCTTCGACATCGCCACCGACTACTATCTAAAAGGATCCGAATACGCGGAGAAGTACTATTCGCTCGTCAACCTGGACTTCGAAATCACTCCAGCCCCCTGGCTGGAGTTCGCTACATTCACTCGACTCGACCCCGAAGACGGCATGTCCGTCCAAGAGTTCAACACCAGCGTTGCCATCCAAGACGAAGGATACTGGAAAATAGCCTTCGGGTCCCATTTTCTGGAAGGCGGAGGAGGCCTGATTTCCCCGAACCGCGAAAACCCATTCTACTCCTGGCAAACATGGCCAAACTACGGCCAAACCTTCCCGCAGTACCGAAACCTTCGCCTCGAGCAGTACTTCTCCCACCTCGAGTACCAATTCTCCGAGAACCTCAAACTCTACGCCACCGCCCGCTACGACGCCGAAACCGGCGTCTTCTACGAGCAACGCATCGGACTCATGCAACGCGCCCTCGAAAACTACGGCCTCAAATACGAGCTCCGCATCTACGACGGCAACCGCCGCGAGTCCGACTTCGGCATCTCAATCGCAATCGACGTCTTCGACGAGTAACCGCTTTCCGGTCCGAGAACACAGCACCCCAGCTCGGCCCCACCTCCCATTTCCAACAGCCAACACCCTCCATGCGCGAATCCTCTCTCAACAAGGAAGCCAAGCTCCACCGCCTGCACAACCAGCGACGCATCTCCTACTCCCTAATTGAGCGGTCGCGCACCCTCCTCCAGCCCGGCACACCCTTCACCCGCGAGCTGCACGAGCTCTTTCGCTCCCAAGGAAAATTCGGCTCCAAAGACCGCCGCCTCTACCGCGAGCTCATCTACACCTACCTCCGCTACCTCCCCTGGCTCGACCCCATCTATAAAGAGCAGCAGAAATTTATGGATACGCTTATCTGCCTCGCCGCCCCCACAGCGGAAATCCAAAGTCTGTATCCAACTCTCCCCGACAAGCAACCACCCGAAATTCCAGCAGACCAACGCTTCAAGCTCCTCGGACGCGAAGCGCACGAGATCTCAGAGCTCCTCCCCGACTGGTTCGGCAAACACACAAATCGCCCCGTATCCAGTCGCTCACTACTCCACCTCCTCACCCGCCCCCCGCTCTGGCTCCGCGTCCAAAAAGACCCCAACAACGACCTCCTCGCTCAGCTCCGCGCCGCCGCCACCCCTGAACAAGCCGAGCAAATCACAAAGCATCCGCTCATCCCCGACTGCATCCACGCTCCCGCAGACTTTTCCCTTGGCGAACTCCCCTGCTTTCTAGAAGGCCTCGTCGAGATCCAAGACATATCCTCCCAGATCCTCCTCCAGCTCCTCAAAGACCGCCCGACAGGAAACTGGCTCGACGCCTGCGCCGGAGCCGGAGGCAAAACTCTCCAGCTCGCCAAAGCCCTCCAGCCCAGCGGCAAAGTCGCCGCCTACGACCCCCGCCCCTCCGCCATCCGAGAGCTCCAGTCCCGACTCAAGCGCTCCGGACTCCGCAACGCCTCCGTACTCGACCGCAGACCCACCGAAGGCGCCTACGACGGCGTCCTCGTCGACGCCCCCTGCAGCGGCTCCGGCACCTGGCGACGCCACCCCTACCTCCTGCGCCAAACCCGCGAGCGAGACGTCTTAAAGTACGCCGAAACCCAGCTCGACATCCTCAAAAACTACGCCCCCCTCGTCGCCCAAGGCGGCATCCTCGTATATAGTACCTGCTCCCTCAGCCGCCACGAAAACGAAGAAGTCGCCCAAAAATTCCTCGAGTCCCGCCCCGAATTCCAGCGCCAGCCCCTCGCCAGCCGCTACGGCTACGAAGACACCGGCCACGGCATCACCGTCTACCCCGAAGACCACAACGGCGACGGCCTCTACGTCACCACCTTCCGCCGCACAACCTAACCCCCACGCCCCCAAACACCCCAATCTCACGTCCCCACAATCCCCCGCATCCCCACGGCCCCTCAAACCACAGGCAACTCCCTGGCGCGCGAAACGCGCAACCTTACACGTTTCGCGCCCCAAGCCCCCTCATCTCGCATTGTGAACAATTTCGCATTGCCAGCCGCCTCCCGGCGAACGTGAATCCCTCCCGTGGTAGCGGAAACCGATCCCAGAATTAAGCTCTCCGTCTTCGAAGGCCCCATGGACCTTCTGCTCTTTCTCATACGCAAACATGAGATCGACATCTACGACATTCCCATAGAGCTCGTGCTCGACCAGTACCTCGGAGTCATCAACTCCATGAAAGAGGTCAAACTCGAGGTCGCAGGCGACTTCTTCGTCATGGCCGCCACCCTCATGGAGATCAAGAGCCGCCTCCTTCTCCCCAAACAACGCCGCAGCCAATCCGATGAAGACGGAGATGAGGACGCCGACATCGACCCCCGCTGGGAGCTCGTCCACCAACTCATCGAATACAAGAAATTCAAGGAAGCCGCCGACTCTATCGACAAGCTCTCCGACCGAGCCGCTCTGCTCAAAGAGCGTGACTACAATTCGGTCAACAAGGCCGAGACCCCCAAGCGCCCCCTCAAGCCGGAAGACAAGATCTCCGTCTGGAATTCCTACAACATCGTCCTGCGCCGGCTCACCGAAAAGCTCGTCGTCGGCGAGATCCAGGACGACTCCGTCACCGTAGTCGACCAGATGGAAATGCTCATCGCCAAAATACGAACCGAGCCCGTCTTCAACTTCACCTCGCTATTCGAAGGACCCATCGGACTCCGCACCCTCGTCACCACTTTCATCGCCATCCTCGAGCTCACGCGACTGCGACGGCTGAAGGTTGAGCAAAACGAAGCCTTCACCGATTTCATCGTCACCGGCCTCGAAGGTGGCGAAAGCCTCTCTTTCGAAGATGAAAAGGAGCTTGAACAGAGCGCTCCTTAGATCAGCCTTGTCTGTGTGCGAGACGAAAGCCTAGCAAACAAGCAATCACACCTCCTCGGAGTCGGCCTCGACAACGACGACGGCCACAAGCGCATCACCCAAGCGGAAAAGTTCTCCATCGTCGGCGGATCTCAGGATACGCATGAACGGATGACCGAAACCGTAGTCAAAACATTCGAAGATATAAAAAAAGCCGGCAAACAGCTCGAAACCATCGAGAAAAAGCACCTCGCGGACCTCATCGAGAAAAATCGCCCCGCAGACTAGAAACCTGATGTCCCATACCGAATCCAAACTCACACCCGTCAACCGGCTCTCCATCGAGGACGCCCAAGGCGAGGAATTGCTCGATTGGGACGAGGAAGAAAACGATCAAGTCGTCATTGCAACCGACGCCCGAGGGAATTCGTTGACCCTGCTTGAAGAATACTCCCAACGCAAAAAGGGCCGCATTTCGCCAACCGAACTAACGTTCAGCTTCGCCTGCGCCGCAGCTTCTCTTGCATTTGCAGTTCTCATCTATTTTAACACGCACTAATCATGGCAGACATCATCAATCTGAACGAACAAAGCTTTAACGACGCGATATCCAGCGCTAACGGACCCGTCCTCGTGGACTTCTGGGCGCCATGGTGCGGTCCTTGTAAGGCCATAGCCCCGCTCCTAGAAGAAATCGCCGATGAACTCGACGGCAAAGCTGCGATCACAAAGGTAAACGTCGATGAAAACAGCGCCATCGCCGCCAAGTACAACGTACGCGCCATTCCGACCCTCATCCTCTTCAAGGGCGGCGAACAGGTCGACACCATCGTCGGCATGATCGGCAAAGACGACCTCAAGGCGAAAGTCGAAGCCCACGTCTAAGCCCCGGAGGTCGACACTCCCTTTCCAACAAAAAGCGTCTCCCGCCGTATCTCGGCAGGAGGCGCTTTTTCTGTCTCAACTTCCATGCCTCGCCCAAAACTTGCAGACGCCTGCCAATCGCCTTTTCAAGTTTGACTAGAATTGGGAGTGTTGCCGGTATCCCTACGCCCCCCACTCACCCAAACCCTTTCCAAATATGTCGGAAACTCCCTCCTCTCCAAAGAGCTCTAAACCCGAAAACTCTGCTCCCGTCTCCATGGGCGCAAAAATCATCTACGGGCTAGGCTCCGGCAATGACATGTGGGGCAATTGGCTCTACCCGACCTTCGCCTGGACCGTCTTCAACATGTACCTCGGCCTGCCGGGCAAGATGATCAGCCTCGCCCTCACAATGCGACTGGTCTGGGACATCTTCACCGACCCCTTCTTCGGCTGGTGGTCGGACAACACCCGCACCCGCTTCGGTCGACGCCGCCCATTCATCCTCGCAGGATCCGTACTCGCAGGCATCACCTTCCCCCTTCTTTTCCTCGTAGGAGACGGCTGGACCGACAACGCCTACTTCCTCTGGATGATTTTCTCCTCAATCATCTTCATGACCATGGTCAGCTGCTTCAACGTGCCCTACCAAAGCCTCGGAGCAGAACTCAGCCCTGACTACAAGGAGCGTACCGCAATCTACGCCTTCAAGGGCAGCATCCAGAAAATCATGGAGATCGGCATGTTTGTCGCGCCGGCCTTCGCCACCGCCCTCGCATGGGAAAACGCGACCCTCGCCGACGTCCCCGAGCGCCTCGGCGGCATTATCTCAGGCGGCTTCCATTGGCTTGGCCAACTCGGAGGCGCCATCGCGAGCCTGGACATGATGGGAATCCTCGAGCTCACGAAAACGCCAATGGGCATGAGCTCCGGCACCGGCGAAGAAAATGTTAATGTCGTTCTAGGCGCCCAAGTTTACGCCTCCATCCTCGGCGGCGTCATGATTCTCATCGGCTTCGCCCTCTTCTTCGGACTCAAGGAACGTTACTACAAGAACTTCGTCCAAACCAGCCACCAGAAGGTCCGCATCACCGAAACCATTTGGGAAGCCCTCAAATGCAAGCCCTTCCGCGTCCAGCTCTCCATGGGGCTCGCCTACTCCCTCGGCCTCAGCATGGTCGGAACCCTCGGACTCTATGCCACCGTCTACTACGTCAGCGGAGGCAATCGCACCGAAGGCAACCTCTGGAATGCAGGCATGGGATTCTTCAACATGATCTTCGGATTCCTTGGCCCCATCGTCTTCGGCGGCTTCGTTTCACGCTGGCTCGACAAACGAGGCACCATTCTCGCCATACAGAGCTGCGCCATGGTCGTGTTCGCCGCAACCTGGTGGCTCTACACGCCAGAAGTCAAATGGCTTCAACTCTTCGCCTCCGGGCTCATCGCCTTCACCCAGGCCGGCTTCTGGATGATGTACGGATCCATCGGGGCCGACGTCATCGACTTCGACGAACTCCAATCCGGTAAGCGGCGTGAGGGCGCCTTCACAGCCTGCGGCACCTACGTCATGAAAGTCGGCATGGTCCTCGGCACCTTCATCACCGGCTTCGTGCTGGACTGGACCGGCTTCGACGCCGACCTAGTGGGAGACCAAGACCCAAGCGCCATTTTCTGGATACGCTTCCTCCTCGCAGCCGTCCCCATAGCCGGCATCATTCTTTCCTTCGTCATGATCCTCTCCTTCCCGCTCAGCCGCCAGAAGATGCAAGAGATCAGAAACGAGCTCGAAGCTCGACGCGGCACGGTCTAAACGACCACTCGAAAGCAATTCACCACAAAAAAGGGCGGCCTCTCAGCCGCCCTTCTTCGTATTAAATTTCCTGATACGTATCGAAGACTGATCGAGCCTTGAGCGAAACCTTGATCGCCGTCGCCGTCGTCTTCACCTTCGGCGTCACACGAATCGTATTCGACTCGCCAGCCATCAAGTGCACGAAATTGTCGCTGTAGCGGGCTTCGATTCCCTTCAGCTCCAGCCAAGTCCAAAGAGCCGGCTTCTTGGCCGTTACCGTTACATCGTACGCCCCACTCGCCAAGGCCTTCACCTTCACAGAAAGTTTCGGATCCGCCAACGTCAGGTGCTTTGGACGAGCAAAGGTCACAAGGTTTTCGCTCACAGCCTTCCGACCGTCTTTCAACGAAAGCTTAACCATCAAACCGCGTTGACCGTGCTCCTTGACGAGCTTCTTCAACTTCAAGACCTTCACCACGCCAGTCGAATTCGCGGCCGCTCGAATTTTCTTCGATCCCACCTCGAACTCCTTGCCATCCACGTCGACTACCTTCCAGCCAACGGTCAAACCCTTCGCTTCAAGCAAGTCGCTCACAACATGAATCGCCACGCTATCCGTATCCGGATCTTCAACACCGCAAACTAGCAGCGGATTAAAGAAATTGCGCGCCGCGTAATGAAGCGCCTTCCACTTTCCGAAGAAATCGACCGACGACCAGCTAGCAACCTGCCAGCAGTCATTGAGTTGCCAATACAAAGCCCCCATACAGCGCGGCTTGTTCATCCGCCAATGCTCGACCGCGTACTTGATCGCCAGTCCCTGCAAAATCTGAGTCAGCCAAATCGTATTGTCGAAACCGACCGGAAGACGGAACCAGCTCAACATGTAGTCGATGATCGCGCTGTTCCCGATCGGACTGCGCTGATGCTGCTCCATCACATATGAAGTCACATTGCGCTCTTCCACATCCGTGTAGGTCTCGATCGTGCTCGGCTCCGGAAAACTCTGAAAGCCAAACTCACTGCAAAACCGGTGGTAAGCGGTGCGATACCACTCAAACGGCCTGCGCCCATGCCAAACCTTCCACAAGTGAGCGTCTCCACAATCTGGATTCTGCGAAAACTTCCTGTCCCCCACCGGCGAATGCTCGCTGGATGGCCAGTAGTCGCGCTGAGGATCGTTTCGTTTGACCACCTTCCCGATTACCTTGTCGAACAAGTTCATGTACTCGTCCCAAGGCATCTGCCCAGGCTCGTCGCCCAGGATTGGCGGTATATGTTCCATTTCGTTGTTGCCGCACCAAATAGCCAGACAGGCATGGTGGCGAATGCGTCGCACATTCTGGGCAACCTCCACTTTCACGTTCTCCACAAACTCGTCATCGAATCCCGGATACGCCGCGCAAGCGAACATGAAGTCCTGCCAAATGCAGATCCCAAGCTCGTCACACGCATCGTAAAAATCGTCGCGCTCGTACTTGCCGCCGCCCCAGACGCGAATCATGTTCATGTTCGCCTCGACAGCCGACTCCAGCAAATCGCGGTTGCGCTCGTTCGTTCCCCAAACATCGAACTGATCCGATGGTATCCAGTTCGCCCCTTTCGAGAAAAAGCGGTTCCCGTTCGCCTCGAAAACGAACGACTCTCCCCACTGGTCCTTCTCCCGGACCAACTTCAGCTCGCGAATTCCAATACGCTTGCTCGACTGGCTTATCACTTCGCCTTCGTCATCCAGCAAACTCACTGCAACAATATAGAGAGGCTGAGCCCCCAAGCCATTCGGCCACCAGAGCTCCGGCTTTTTGATCGTAAGACTCGTCTTCGCCTTTCCGCGAGCCACAGGGCTTTCGCCACTCGCCACAACCTCGCCATCCTTGGAAACCGTCACAAACGCCTTCAACTTAGAACGTCGAGCAGCGGTAACTGCCGCTTCGATCTCAAGATTTACCGACTTGTAGCCCTTCGCCAAAGTCTGCTTGACCAGCAGATCGGTAATTTCAGCCGTGTCGAAACCTTGGATACGCAGCGAACGCCAAATACCCATTGTCACGATCATTGGCCCCCAGTCCCAGCCGTAGTTCGACTGCTCCTTGCGCACCCACTGCCCGCCTTCCAGACGATGGTGCCCAATTCCCGTCTGCCAAAGAAAATTCTCTTCCTGCTTCTTCCGGCCATACGGCATCGGCGAGGTCAAAGCCACCGAGATCTTGTTCTCTCCAGCCTTCAACAAATCCTTAACGTCGCACTCCCACTCGCGGAACATATTGTTCGTCTCCGCCAATACCTTCCCGTTCAAGGTAATCTTCGCCAAAGTATCGATCCCATCGAAACACAGCATCACCCGATCGCGGCCGAGCAATCGCTCGCCTACCTCAAAACTCCGCGAATAAGTCCAATTCTCTTCGCCCACCCATTGAACAAGCTTTTCATTGTCCCGAAAATACGGATCAGGAATCAGCTTCTCACGATGCAGGTCCGCGTGAACGCAGCCGGGCACAACTGCCGGAATTTCGATTTTCTTAGGACCTTTCAAAGTCCAAGTGCCATCAAGCGAGAGCGTTTCTATCATAAGCTAATAGGTGCTAGGTGATTCGATTTTGCAACGAAGCCCCCTAACCTGCGCAAAAGACCTGAATGCTCCAGAACTTAATTTATATGAGTTTTAGCGTACAGAAGATTGGGCGAAAATCGCCTCAACCCGCGAGGGCCTTTTCCACGAGCTTCTTCTGAGCCTTTCCCATTTTCAGTCCGAGAGCCGCCTGCCGACCCGCCTCGCTCATTTTCGCCCAGCTTTTCTGCAGGATCCCAATCATCTTCTCCTGATCCGTTTTGGCGCTGAATTCCGAAAACTGCTTCTCCAAAAACACCAGGCAAAGCGCGTCCTCCAAGGTCTGGCAATCGGGGTCCGTCTTCAGCCCCTTTTTCAAATTCAGCTCGGCAACCTTCGAGATCACCTCCGTCGGGTAAGCCATCATCTCGAGAATCGAGGCCATCTTGTGAGCGTGGAATTTCTTGAGGTCCGCCCGCCACTTCAAATAGCCGGGTCGGTCCCGCGTGTAATCCTCGCGAGGAATCATCCACCGGCAAATATGCTGCCCGCGAGCTGCCAGCATCAAAGCCTCCGACGCCTCGGAGTCGAGCTTCAGCACCCAACGCGTCAGTTGAACGCTGAAGAACACCTCATAGCCAACATCTCGCCCCTCCATGGCAATCCGCTTGGGATCGTTGTCGTTCAGAAGATCGATCTCCCCGATCGTTGCGAGAAACTGCTTCCTATCCGCTACCCGACCCAACTGCGCCACCAACAAATCCTTATCAAATGAGCGTTCCATTGCCGGGAAGCCTAACAATTCGAAGACGCAACGCAATATCGCGCTGAGGAACGCACAAAAATCGACCCCTTGCAGGGCACCCTAAGCCATTCCCCCAGCCACCGATCAATGCTCCCCCACGGCTTTCGGGCTTCCCTATTTTACGTCCTGATTTAACAATCATTTTAAATTTACGGCCGTTTTACAAAAGCGCCAGCTAACATCAACTCTCCCCAGACAACCCAAATGCGCATCTCGTCAATCCGTCTCGCCCTCCTCGCAACCTGCGCCTCGCTTTCCACGCTCGCCGCCTCCGCCGCCCCCAAGCTCATGCAAGGCCCCATGCTCGGACACGTCGATCAGACATCCGCCCAAGTCTGGGCCCGCGTCGCAGGCGAAGCCGATCTTTCCATCCTGTATTCCGAGAGCCCCCGCTTCACCAACGCCATCGAAACGCCCTCAGTCCGCGCCCTCCCCGAAAACGACTACTGCGTGCAAGCTACTATCGACGACCTTGAAGCGGGCTCTTTCTATTACTACCAAATCCTCGTCGACGGCGAGCCACTCGACTCCCCTCGCGAAAAAGAAGGCTACCCGCTCCTCACCGCTCCCCCCTCGGACATGGACGTACAGTTCACCGTCGCCTTCGGAGCCGGAGCCAAAACTGAGATCGACGGCATGCAAGCCATCTGGCTCCAAGTCCAAAACGCCCGCCCGCACGCCTTCTTCTGGCTGGGCGACAACGAATCCGCCGAAGGCCTCCCACCCGCTTTCCAAGCCGAACAGTACCGCAAGCAACGCAGCATCCCCTTTCTTCAGCCACTCCTTCGCTCCATTCCGCAAATGGCCACATGGGACGGCCCCGGAGCAGACAGCAGCAAGTCCTTCGACGTCTTCCGCCGCTACTGGGCAAATCCAAGCTACGGCACAACCGAAAACCCAGGCTCGTATTTCAAGTACAACTACGCCGGCGTAGACTTCTTCATGCTCGACACCTACAGCTTCCGTCAGTCCGGCGAACAGGCAACCCTCCTCGGCGACGCCCAAATAACTTGGTTGAAGTCCGAACTCGAAACGAGCGAAGCCCCCTTTAAAGTCCTGCTCAGCAGCAGCAGCTGGACCGATATCAAAGAGAGCACAAACTCCACCTGGACCGCCTTCCCCGCCGAACGCGCCCAACTCCTCGGCTACATAAAAGAACAAGACATCCCCGGCGTCATCCTCGTCTCCGGCGACAACGACCAAGCCGAAGTCAAAGCTATCCCCATGTCCGACATAGGCGGATACGATTTCTACGAACTCGTAAGCAGCCCCCTCGCTCAAGATCCAGTCGCCACCTACGACGAGCAAGAGCCATCCACCATTCACATACACGAGCCCTACTCCGCCACCATGAACTTCGGCCTGCTCAGCTTCGACATGACCGGCTCCGACCCAAGCTTCTCCTACGAAGTCATCAACGTGTTCGGCGAAAGCGTCTTCCCCGCCCTCGAAGTCAAAGCCAGCGAACTCACCAACGGTACCGCCTCCTGGCAGACCAAGGTCGACGATCCAGAAGCCTACGCCTACCTCCGCGCCCAAGAACAAACCGCCGCCATCCAATAGGGCTCGCCCTCGCGCTACACCACATCCAATTCCAACCGAAGCCGTCCTCGAAACAGGACGGCTTTTTCGGTCATCAATAACCTGTTTACTCCACCGGTCCGATAACCAGCTCCACTAGATTCGCTTCGTTAAAGTATCGCTTCGCAAATACGCGTAACGACTCCACGGATACAGCATCTATCCGCTCGTCGTAAATACGCCACTCATTCGCCGGCAAGCCATAAGTAGCGTTCAGCACCGCCTGACTCGCGCAGCTGGAATTCGTCTGCATGCTCATTCGCTTCGCCGCCTTCAAGCGCTTCTTGCAGCGAGCAAGCTCGTCTTCCGCCACGCCTTCCATCACCCGCTTCACTTCGCGATCAAGCTCCACAATCACTTCCTCGTAACGCTCTGGCGAAGTGCCCGCATAGAAGTAAAACATCGACGTATCCAGCCCGACAAGACGTGCCGAACGAACGAAATACGCTAGGCTCAGCTTCTCCCGAACCCGATCGAACAACTCGCTGGACATGCCGGAAAAAAGCTCGTCCGCCACTTCCGACACGAAAAAATCGTCCGCCTTCAAACCGGGCGAAGGATACGCATGAAAAACGATAGCCTGCTGACGATCCATCCTCTCGCGGTGCGCGCCCGGCTCCGCCGGCTTATCAAAAGAAAACTCGCGACGCGGCAAATCAGCGGGCTTAAACTTAGAGAGCAATCCCTCGAGCTTCGCCTTCAAGTCACCCTTGTCGAACTGACCGGAAACCCCGATCGTCACATTTCCGCCAACCACGATCTCGCTCCAATAACGCTTCACGTCCTCAAGCTTAATCGTTGAAACCGTCTCCAAAGTTCCACTACCGCTGACTCCAAACGGGTGTTCGCCGAAAAACCGCTTGCGCAATACACGACGACCAGCCGTCACGATATCGTCAAGACTCTCCTTGATCCCAGCGAGGTGTGACTCCTTTTCGATCTCGAAAACCTCTTCCTTAAACGCAGGACGCAGCAAAGCCTCTTCAATTAGGTCGAGAGCCAAATCCGTGTCCGAAGGCAAAACCTCAACGGCGAACCCAAGGCTGTTGTTGCCGGAAAACTCATAAAAAGTCCCGCCAACTCCCTCGATCGCCTCCGCCACTTCCAGCGAGCTTCGCTTAACTGTGTCCTTCGTCATCATCGTGGACAGAAGCGCTGTAAGACCCTGCTTGCCCTCAGGCTCGAAGAGAGACCCAGCCTCCATGGCGATCCGGAAATGCAAATTCGGCAGGCGCTTGTTCTCGCGCAGCAAAATCTTGCAGCCGTTAGAAAGCTCTACCTCTTCGAAATCAAGGCCTGCCTTCTCGTCGCCATCGGACACACTCGACTTGGCGAGTTCCTCCTTAGGATTAAGTGTCACCGTCGTCAATCGATCCCACCGTATCCAAGCATCAAGCACACGCTTCAAGTCCGCCGCCGTAACAAGCGAAATTCGTTTCAAGTAGTTCTTCGCGTAGCCAATGTCGCCAACCACCACCTCCGCCGTGCCCAAGCGTGAAGCCTGACCTGACGCTGTCTTGCGGGAGTTCACCTCGTTTACCAGCAACTGACGACAAACCTTGTCGACGATCTCCTGAGTGAAGTCACTTTCCTCCAAAGACTGAAGGTAGCTCCGCATCTCAGTCAAAGCTGCGTCGAGCTTATCTGGATCGCACAACATCGAAACGTAAAACACGCCCACGTTTCCGGGCGTCCAATTCGAAACGTCCACCATGTGAACCAACTGCTTCTCCTCGCGAAGACGCTGATAAAGCAAAGCGCTGTCCCCATTGCCAAGCGCAAGCGCCAAGGCGTCCAATGCTGGCGTATCCGCGTGAGTAAGACCGGGCACCTGAAAGCCCATCGCCACCCGCGAAATCTGCACGTCCTCGTACAAATCCTGCCGACGCGAGGAAAGCTGCAGAGGCTCGTCCGGCAAATACACCGGAGCTAGCGAACGCCGCTCGTATTTTCCAAAATAGCTTTCGACCGATGCCCGCATCCTCGCCGCATCGAAATCCCCCGCGATCACCAGCACAGCATTATTCGGCACATAGCGCTCCTCGTAGTAGCCTACCAAATCCTCTCTAGAAATACGACTAAACACATCCTTGTATCCAATAATCGGATAACGATAAGGATGCTTATTAAACGCCGTTTCAAAAAGCGAATGCATCACCTTGCTATCCGGGTCGTCCTCGCCCATCGCGATTTCGCGATTGATTACTTCGCGTTCCTTGTCGACCTCCTCCGCAGGAAAAACCGAGCCAAAAACCGAATCGCTCAATACGTCGATCGCCACCTCCGCATTTTCAGCGGGCATGTCTATATAGTAGACGGTCCGATCAAAAGTCGTGTACGCATTGATATAACCACCGGAATCGTGAACCACACGGGCGATCTCCTTGCCGGGGCGCTTCTCCGTCCCCTTAAAAAGCATGTGCTCCACGAAATGAGAAATGCCGGACCCCAAATGCCGGTCCTCGTGCATGCTTCCGGTTTTTACCCAAACCTGCACCGAGCACACCGGCGACGAGCGGTCGGGCTTGAGCAGTACCGTTAGGCCATTTGGAAGGACGTAACGATCGACCGGCTCCTTAAGCAGCGGAGCGATCATTGCCTGACTCGTATCGATAGAACGGTTTTGCGGAAAGTCTGTCATGGTTTTGCACAATGGAGGAACAAGTTCCACCCCGTCCGCAATGCAAAACAGATCCTCCGCTTAACTACAGCGACTCGATCGCTCGATAAACCGGACGCTTCAGCTTCTTTTCCTTTGGCTGGAAGGGCTTCAGAAACGCGTCCTTGAAAGTGTAAGTCGCAGAGAAATCCTCCCGACTGTCGTTCTCGTTTTTGCTGAAAACGCCGTACTCGATGAGATTGAAAACCATCTCACCAAAATCTTCGCACTTGGTTATCCCCCACGACGTCAGGATGTAGTGGGCCATTGGTCCATACTGATCCAGCGCGTACTCGCGAATTCCATCCAGCAACTCCTGCCCGCAAACGTGCCGTTTGGAAACCTTCGTCACCACCTTGCCCTGCCGTTTTCGCTCCTTGTCTATGGTGAAGTTCAAAGCCTTCTGCAAAAACAAGTACCCGTTCTTCGCATAGCGAGGGTCCTCCTTGACGATGAGGCTTACAACTTCCGTAAAATCGTGCTCTTTCATTTCCGTGACTTCGTATCTCGGTGAGATACGCAACTTTCAGGCCAAAACCCCACAAATCCGAGCCTATACTGTCAATCTCGCAAAAAGAAAGTTGAGCCAGCAAACACTGCAGTCATTTTTCGTAACCGCTTGCAAGCCGGAAGCGTATACTACACGAGTCCGGCGGAACCTACTGAGCGGACCTCCAATCTCTTTTTCAAACCTAGGATGAAAACTAACATTACCATAGCTACTTTTATTGTAGTCCTCCTTACCGCCTGGATGGTGTTCGGATCGATCAGCGCTGAGAACGGCGCCAAAGAAACCGAAGCAGCCCAGTCCCAGTCCGAGGACGAAAAACCGCTCCCAAGCGTCCGCGTTCGCGATTCCATCGCCGAACCCTTCGCCGCCGAAGTCACCCTCCGCGGAAAAACCGAAGCCTCGCGATCCAGCGTGCTGAAAGCCGAAACCGGCGGCTCCATCCTCGAAATTGTCGCCAAACGTGGTTCCAAAGTCAAAACAGGCGATCCGCTCATCAAGCTCGACCCGCAAAACCTCCCCGAGCAACTCGAAGCCACCAAAGCCCTCCTCGCCCAACGCAAGCTCGAGCACGAAGCCGCTCAAAAGCTTCAGTCCAGCGGCTATCAGTCGGAAACGCGGCTTGCCGAGTCGGGATCCCTCCTCGCCCAGGCGAAAAACCAGCTCGCCGCCACCCGTATCGCTCTGGAAAACACCCTTATCAAAGCGCCCTTCGACGGCGTCTTCAACGAACGCCTCGTCGAAGTCGGCGAGTTCGTAGCGGTCGGCGATCCCGTCGCCAGCTTCCTCGCCCTTCACCCGATGATCGTCACCGCGGAAGCCACCGAGATCGAAATCCAGAAAATCAACGCCACCTCCCCGGCCATCGCCCAGATCGGCGACCGCAAGGTCGAAGGGCGCATCCGTTACCTATCCCAGTCCGCCAACTCCGCCGTGCGCACCTATACCGTTGAACTGGAATTCGACAACCCAGACCACACTTTCCAAGCAGGTCTCACCGCTGACATCGTCGCCACCACTGCCACCCAGATGGCGCATAAGGTCACGCCGGCCATCCTCTTTCTCAGCGCCGACACCGACGGCGAGCTCGGACTCAAAACAGTCGAAGACGACTCCACCGTTAACTTCTACAAAACCAAGATCATCGGCAGCGCCGACGACGGCGTATGGGTAAGCGGACTACCAGACAAGGTCACCCTCATCACCGTCGGACAAGGCTTCGTGTTGCCAGGGTCCACCGTAAAAGCCGTTCAAGACAGCAGCATCCAATAGCGATCACCCCACCCTCCACAATCCTGGGACCTAGAACCTAAACTACCCAAAAAAGTGATCGACCTCATTCTCAGCCGTAAACGCACGGTCAACCTCACCCTTATCTTCATCCTGGCCGCAGGCATGTTCGCCTACATCCAGATTCCCAAGGAGTCCGATCCGGATATCACCATCCCGACCATCTACGTCTCCATGTACATGGAAGGCATCTCTCCCGAAGACGCGGAGCGCCTGCTCGTCCGTCCCATGGAGCAAGAGCTCAGCAGCGTCGAAGGCGTCAAGGAAATGACCTCCAACGCCTCCCAAAACTCCGCATCCGTCACCCTAGAATTCACCGCCGGCTTCGACCCCGACGCCGCCCTCGCCGACGTTCGCGAAAAAGTCGACCTCGCCGGAGCCGAGCTTCCCCAAGCCGCCGAAGAGCCAACCGTCCACGAGATCAACCTCTCCCAATTCCCCGTCATCGTCATCACCCTCTCAGGCGACGTCCCGGAGCGTGCTCTCACCAAAATAGCCAAAGACCTCGGCGACGAAATCGAAAGCATCGGCCAGGTCCTCGAAGCCCGCGTCATCGGCGACCGCGAAGAAGTCGTCGAAGTCATCATCGATCCGACCATCCTCCGCAGCTACAATCTCTCCCAGGGCGAAATCATCGGCTTCATCTCCCGAAACAACAAAATCGTCGCCGCCGGCAACATGGACAAAGGCGAAGGCCGCTTCGCCGTCAAAGTCCCCGGCCTCTTCAAGTCCGCCCAGGAAGTCATGGACATCCCCGTCAAACGCGACGGAGACAAAGTCATCCGCCTCGCCGACGTCGCCACCGTCCGCCGCACCTTCAAAGACCGCAGCGCCTACGCCCGACTCAACGGAGAGCCCGCCATCGGCATCGAAGTCTCCAAACGCGCCGGCGAAAACGTGCTCGACACCATCGCCGCCGTTAAAGAACTCGTCGAAAGCACCCGCCCCCAATGGCCAGACAATCTGAGCGTCACCTACTCTCAGGACAAGTCGACCGGCATCCGCGACATGCTGCTCGACCTGCAAAACAACGTCCTCTCCGCCATCATCCTCGTGATGATCGTCGTCATCATCGCCCTCGGAGTACGCAGCGCCCTGCTCGTCGGCATCGCCATTCCCGGCTCCTTTCTCGCCGGAGTCCTCTTCCTCTTCGCAGTCGGCTACACCGTCAACATCGTCGTGCTCTTTTCGCTCATCATGGCAGTCGGCATGCTCGTAGACGGAGCCATCGTCGTCACCGAATTCGCCGACAGAAAAATGTCCGAAGGCCTGCCCAAAAGCGAAGCCTACGCGGAAGCGTCCAAGCGCATGGCCCTGCCCATCATCGCCTCCACCCTCACCACTCTCGCCGCCTTCGCGCCGCTCCTATTCTGGCCAGGCATCGTCGGTGAGTTCATGAAGTACCTGCCGATCACCTTGATCGCCACCCTCAGCGCCTCACTCGCCATGGCGCTCATCTTCGTCCCATCGCTCGGCGCCATCTTCGGAAAAGCCAACAACTCCGACAACGCCAGCCTCGATGCGCTCGACGGCAGCAAGCACGCCGACCTCACCCAGCTCAAAGGATTTACAGGATGGTACGCTCGCACCCTCAAAAAAGTCATCCATCACCCCATCCTGCAGCTCGTCTCGCTCGTAATTCTCTTTGCTGGCGTCCTCTTCACATACGGAAAATTCGGCCACGGTATCGAGTTCTTCCCTGATGTAGAACCCGAGTTCGCCAGCATGAACATCCGCGCTCGAGGAAATCTCTCCGTCGACGAAGCCGACAAACTCGTTCGCCAAGTGGAAGACCGCATCCAGGGAATCGACGGACTCAAATTCCTCTACACCCGGGCCGACCCCGAACTGCGCGCCCAAAACGTCCCCGAAGACACCATCGGCGTCGTCCAATTCGAATTCACCCACTGGGAAAGCCGCCCCACCGCCAACCAAATCTTCGACGTCATCCGCGAACGAACCGCCGACCTCGCCGGCATCCATATCGAATTCGCAAAGCCAGACTCAGGGCCGCCCGTCGGCAAGCCCGTCCAGCTGCAGATCAGTTCCGCCTTCCCCGCCGCACTCATCGAAGCCACCGAAATAATCGCCAAAAAATTCGAGGAAACCGAAGGCCTCATCGATATCACCGACACCCGAGGCGTCGAAGGCTTCGAATGGGAAATCGAAGTCGACCGCACCGAAGCCGCTCGCTACGGAGCGGATATCACCCTCATTGGAAACGAAATCCAAATGCTCACCAACGGAGTCGAAATCGGCGAATACCGCCCCTTCGACGCCGACGACGAAGTCGAGATCCGCGCACGCTATCCCTTCGACGAACGAAGCCTAGCCCAAGTCAACGAGCTAAAAATAGTCACCGCAGCAGGCCTCGCTCCCGTATCCAACTTCATCACACAACGACCAGCCCCGCGCGTTCAGTCCATCAATCGCGTCGAGCAACGCCGCGTCTATAGCGTCGCCGCCGAAGTCGAAGAAGGCGTTCAGCCCGCAGAGATCTTCGAGCAGCTCCGCGAATGGCTGCCAACGTCCGACATCGACTTCGCCCACGTTAAAATCGACTACCGTGGCGAAGACGAAGAGCAAAAAGAAGCCGAAGCCTTCCTTGGCAAAGCCTTCATTATCGCCGTCTTCGTTATCGCAATCATTCTCATCACGCAATTCAACAGCATCTACCAGTCCGGCCTTATTCTTACTGCCGTGCTCTTCTCCACCTTCGGCGTCTTCATCGGCCTCCTCGTCATGGACCAGCCCTTCGGCATCGTCATGAACGGCATCGGAGTCATCGCCCTCGCCGGCATCGTCGTGAACAACAATATCGTGCTCATCGACACTTACAACCTGCACCGAAAAAACATGGGCTCCTACGACGCCGCTCTACTAACCGCCGCCCAACGCCTTCGTCCAGTCCTGCTCACCACCGTGACCACAATCCTCGGTCTCGTCCCTATGGTTTTCGGGCTGAACCTCGACTTCTTCACCCCCCACGTCTCCATCGGCGCCCCATCCACCCAGTGGTGGAGCCAGCTCGCCACATCCGTCGCCTTCGGCCTAGCATTCGCCACCGTGCTCACCCTCGTATTGACTCCCTCACTACTCGCCTGCGAAGACAACATCAAGCGCCGCTTTGGCTTCAAAAGGTAATTTCTCCCTGTCCCTTCATCCCTCATCCTTCATCCCTCATCCTTTGAAAAACCAACCCCGCATCGGCGTCATCAACATCTCCGACCGTGCCTCCCAAGGCATCTACGAAGACATCCCCGGCAAAGCCTGCCTCGAGCTCCTCAAGGAATGGCTCACCACCGAATTCGAAGTTTCCTACGCCGTCGTCCCAGACGAGCAGGACCAAATAGAAGCCACCCTCAAACGCTTCGCCGACGAAGAACACTGTAGTCTCGTCGTCACTACCGGCGGCACTGGCCCTGCTCCCCGCGACATCACCCCCGAAGCCACAGAAGCCGTCTGCGAACGCATGCTCCCCGGCTTCGGCGAGCTCATGCGCGCCGCCTCCCTCAAATACGTCCCCTCCGCCATTCTATCCCGCCAAACAGCAGGAACCAGAGGCAGCTGCCTCATCGTCAATCTCCCCGGAAAACCCAAAGCCATCCGCGAAAACCTCGAAGCCGTCTTCCCTGCCATTCCCTATTGCATCGACCTCATCGGCGGAGCCCGCCTCGAAACCAATGATGCCGTCATGAAAGCCTTCCGCCCCAAAGGGGCCTAATCGGCGAAGCCGACCTGACAAAAAGACATTCGCCGAGTCGTCTACTCCTCGCCTTCCCAGGCCTCGAAATTCAGCTTCAACTCCCGCAAAGCCTTTTCAACCTTTTCTCCATCCTCCGCAACAGCTGCATTCTCCACGTCCTTAGAATCCAAATACAACTGATCGATCCCCAAGGCCATCGCCGTATTGGCAAGATAATGGGCATCCTCTTTCACCATTACCCAATCCCCTTCGGCAGCGCTCTTTTCCATGTCTAAGTGTTTCGAATACACCTCCGCTACAGCCGCTTTCACCGCCTCCGCCGGATAGCTGTCAATTCCACCAAACACAGTCTGCGGCACAGCCGCCGAAACCGACTCCTCCTCCGGCTCTTCAGTCGCAGGCCCTATAAACAACGGCACGTGCTCGACAGCTGCCTCCTCCGATTCAGGCACCACCTCGACTCGCTTTTCCTCAATCCACGGGATATCGTTCAACTTCTCAGCTAACTGCCCAGCGTAGAACGGCTTGCCCAAAAAGTCATTCACTCCCGCGTCTCTAGCTCGCTTGACTTCGTCTTCCTGCAAAGACGCGGATACTGCGATGATCCAAGGACGGATCGCCTCCCCACTCTCCTCGCGAATCAAGTTCGCCGCCTGTGGACCATCGACCTCCGGCATCCGCAAATCCATGATCACCAAATCGTATTCATGCCCCACCTCAGAGGCCACTTTCCCTCCATCAAGCTCATCAGCCTCATAACCGAGCGACTCGAGATACTGCAAAATCAAACGCCGCACCATTGGGTTGTCATCAACTACCAAAATCTTGAGCGGATACTGTTTCCCCATCGCAATTACCAACGCATCTTCGTCGATCGGCAGCGAAGCAGACTCATTCGCTATATCATCCACTTCCAGCGTCGCGAACGCAAACGATGCCGTAAATCGCGAGCCCTTGCCCACCTCGCTCTCCACGTCAATCCTCCCACCCATCAGCTCCACGATTCGATTCACGATCGCAAGCCCCAGGCCCGCACCTTCACGAGGAAATTTGCTCGAATGCTCGAGCTGTATAAACGGCTCGAACAAGCGCCCTAGATCCGCCTCCTTTATCCCGACCCCTGTATCCAAAATCTCAAACTTTAGCGGCAGTTCCTCCCCTGCATTACCCTTTTCAAAGTAAGCCTTTAAAAGCACCTCTCCCTCTTCCGTGTACTTCACGGAGTTGCCAAACAAGTTCAACAAAACCTGCCGTAGCCGCACCCCGTCCGACTGCACCAGCTCAGGCACCTTGGCGGCGATTTCGAGACTCGCCTTTAAGCCCTTCCTATCCGCCATCGGCTTAATCGTCCGAAAAGTCTCCTCTATCAATCGCCTCAGTCGCACAGGGCCATATTCGAGCTCGAAATTTGCCTTACGCAAATTACTGAAATCCAAAATATCCTGCACGATTCGCAGAAGAATCTTCCCCTCGGACTGAATCGTATCCAAGCACGAGCGCTGCTTCTCGTTCAAAGGCGTACTCTTCAGCAAATCGCTATAACCTAGCACGCTCTGCAACGGCGTTCGTATCTCATGACTGATCACCGCAAGAAACTCGCTTTTAGCTTGGTTCGCCGCCTCCGCTCTTTCCTTGGCCAATATCAAATCCGCCTCGCTCTCGTGCTCGATCTGGTAATAGAGGAAGAATATCACCAAAGCCATGATTAGCCCAGCGATGATTATCGTCTGTAGTCTCGATAAGGATACATTTTTAAACCAGGACGATCCCGAGACATCTATACCTAGCCAATATGCAATATTCCCCGTACTGCGATCTCGAATCGGAGCGCTGACATGCAAAAGAGACTGATCGCCCAAAGCAAAGGGTCCCGCCAAAAAAGCCTCACCAGCGATAAATCCGTCTTCAACCCTTATATCCAAATGCGTTTTAGCCAAAAACGGCTGTTCGCTCTGTTCCCGCTCAAAAGCAGCCGTTCGAATCCCCGATTCGTCCCCATTCCACAAATACACCGATTGCACGTCAGACCCGACACGCTTGATCGCCAACAGTTGGCCTGCCAGCGAGCCAACCACGCGGCGTTCGCTTTCCACGATATCCTCGAAATCTCCAAGCTCCGCCAAATCCATCGCCAAGGCCGCCGTCTGAGCGCGCGAAAGATAGTCCTCGCTCATCCGACTCTTCATTCGCTCGCCATTCCATGACGTCACGAGGAAACTCGCCCCAACCACAATCGCCAAAGCTACCGGCAACACTCGATGCCCCCAAAGCCTCAGTTGAGAGCCAATCTGAGGCACCACATCCTCGATACGACGCTGCAATCGATAGTACCAAAAACCAGTCAAAATCGTCCACCCCGCCAAGATGCGTAGCAGCAACAGGTCGAAACCATAGTAGGGAAAATCTTCATACGCCACAGCATCGACCGGAAAGATCACCCCCAAACGTCCATGAGCTAGGAGCCAAGTCGGAAAAACCAGTGCGAGCCCCGCCACGATCATATAAAGCTCTCGCCGCTTCTCCTCCCGCGCCGCTCGCACGAAACAACGACACGCCCAGACCACCGCCCCTATCGAAACGAGAAACGAAACAATCAAGGTATACAGCAAGTCGCCGATCTCGATCGAGAGCCCCAGAAAAAGCCCGCCCATCGCCGAATACGGAAAAAAGTTTCGCTCATCCGATCGCTTTGCATAACGGATAGCCGTCTCCACCAACAGGCCGTAGCCCAGCATCTCGAAACCGACCTCCAAGTTAAACGCCCTGAAAAACTCGTCGGAAAACGACAGAGTTCGCAAAAAGTCGGATATCGCCTGCGAAAACGCGTAAAACCCAATCCATAGCCACGGCAGCCGCGCTTCCTCGTGATTCGAAAGCGGCTTCGAAAGCGCCAGCAATCCGACCAGCATCCACCCGAAAAACGAAAGGAAAACGAGAAAGTCCTGCTCGAAAATCCAGCTCGGAATCAACTGTGGAGAATTGGGATCGGAGAAAGCCATGCAGCGAGTTCGCAATGATACAGACTAACTATCGGCATCCTTGCAACCCCCTGTAAGCCAAGACAATCTAAGATTTCCCCTCAAATACCTCATTTCTACCCGCAGGGTCGGGCCATCCCACAAGCAGCTCCCGCTTCAGGCTCGCCTCAAAATTGCCGATTTGCTAACTCTCCGGCACCCAGCTCGCCTAAAATCCTCCGCCAATGTCACGCTCGAAACTCTCCAAGCCCTGGCTCCTCATCGCCCTCATCGCCCTGTACTCGCTCGGTCACCTTTTGTGGTACATGAAAACGCCGCTAGGCCTCAGCCCAGTCCTCGACGGAAGAGAGAATCTCATCCTCGCCCAGAAAATCGCCAACGGCTCCCTCGAGCCGGAACCCTTCTTCCGCGCGATGCTCTACCCAGCCATCATAGCCTTCTTCCCTCTCGGGCACAGCCTCCTCGGATTCTTCTGCCACCTGATAAACAGCGGACTATCCATGCGTATCGCCCGCCGTCTCTGGAAAAACGACACCGCAGGACTCCTCGCCGGAGCTTTCGTTGGATTCAATCCCGTCCTGCTCCACTACGCATTCGACCCGCTCGACGCCACCCTCGCCATCACCTTTTTCCTTGCCTCCCTCGCCGCTTTCCAGAAATCCCTCACAACCCCCGCCTTCGACAAACAAGGAGCCACGCTTGCCGCAACCGCCGGACTCTTCATTTCGCTAGCAGCTATCACGCGTCCCCACTTTTTACTTACACTCCTAGTCCTTATCTTCCTCGCCACAATCGCCACCGCCAAGAAGCGTTTCCCCTTCAACCGACTCGTCTCCTTTATCAGCGCCCTAGCCCTTCCGCTCCTCGCCCTCGGATTCACCCAACAGCACATTTCCGGTTCCTTCCGCATCATACCCTGGCAAGGAGCCTACAACCTCTACACCAGCAACAATCACTCCGCTAACGGACTCTACTACCAGCAAAAGCTCTCCTTCCAAAATCTTGGCGAACACCAAAACCCAAACCGCTTAGAAGAAGCCGAACTATACAAACAAGAGCACGACAAACTCGATGACATCTCCACCCGCAGCTCCTACTGGCGGAGCCGCACTCTGGAGAGCATAAGTGAGAAACCGCTTAAATGGCTCAAGCTAGAAGCCTTCAAGCTCTATGCCGCCCTAAACAATTTCGAGCAATACAACAACAAGACATACAGTTTTCACAAGTCACTGTCTCCATGGCTTCAATACAATCCCCTCGGCTGGGGAACTCTATTGGCTATCGCAAGCTTCTGCGGAGCCACCCTCTGGCTTCAAATGAAAGGACATCTTTGGCCCCTCCTCATTATCGCATCGAGCATTCTAGCGGGACTTCTCATCTTTATGGCGAGCGGTCGATTCAGACTGCCGCTCGTACCCCTACTCGCAATCATAGCAGCGGTCTTCCTGTCGTCTGGGCCGCCTTCAAAAGCTCCTCCTGGAAACTTCGCCGTCGCGGCCTCATCGCATGCGCGATCGCTCTCGCGGTCAGCTTTTCCCAATTCGCTGGCATCGCCTCAGAAAAGACTTACGTTCAAGACGCGCTCCTTGTCGCCGACGCCTCCGCCCGAATCGGTGAAGACCAGCTCGCCATCCAATGGGCAAGCTACGCCCTTGAGCGAAACCCCAATCAGCAACAAGCCCTCCGCCTGCGCTTGATTTCTCGATACAATCAGATCGCCAGCGGAGCCATCCCCGCCACCGCTGAGCTCTGGCAGGAGCTCCAGTTGGACAATACCAAACTCCAACTCCAAGACGAGCTCCTAAGCTTCGTTCGCGGCGTCATAACCTGGAACACCAGAAGCGCTCAAGAAGCCAAACTCGAATGGGAAAATGGATACAGAAAATTCGGGCTCAAGGCCACACCATGCCTAGCAGCCCTAAAACACATTGACACCCCCATAGAAGACCGGGAGATTCCCAGCCCAATCGAACCCTTTCTCACCCACGGCCAGCACTGGCTTTATGCCTATACTATAGCAGCGCCACTGCCCGCCGAAAAAAGAGAAGCGTTTCTTTCCGAAATCCGCCTCTCCGAGGAAGCCTACCAAAACATCGGGAAAAGCTTGAATCGCATAATTCCAAAAAAGCTTCCCTAGAGCGTGTCTTCAAATGAGCTCTTTGCTGGCAGGTCCTAATCCTTCTCATCCAGAAAGAGGCGAAACAAGGCCTGCGTCCCCTCGTCCTTCGCTCCCTCAGCGACCAATTTTTCGAACAGCCCCTTGGCCAGTTCGATGCCGGGCAACTCCAGCTCCATCTCCTCCGCAGACTCAATTGCGATTTTCATGTCCTTGAGAAAATGCTTCACAAAAAATCCGGGAGCAAAATCCCCCTGCAACGCCCGCGGCACAAGATTGCTCATCGTCCAGCTGCCAGCAGCCCCAGCCGATATGCTCTGCAAGACCGTAGCCGGATCCAGCCCAGACCGCTTCGCGTAACTCAGCGACTCACCGATCGCCACCATGCCTCCTGCAATCGCGATCTGATTACACATCTTCGTATGCTGCCCCGCCCCGGCTGCTCCTTGATAAACGATATTAGATCCCATCACCTCCAGGATCGGCAGCGACCGCTCATAAGCAGCTTGATCCCCGCCTACCATGATGGAGAGGCTCGCGTCGCGCGCTCCCAAATCCCCGCCAGAAACTGGAGCATCCAAAACACTGATACCACGCCGCGCTCCGACTTCCGCTATGATACCAGCCAATAGCGGACTGGAAGTCGTCATATCTATGGCAACCCCGTCCGAATGCAGCGCGGATAGAATCCCCGTCGAACCGAGATAGACCGCTTCCACATCACTCGGGTAACCGAGAATCGTTATCACGACATCCGCTCCTACCGTTGCCTCGTGCGGAGAGTCCTTCCATACCGCGCCATTCTCGAGCAGTTCCTCCGCCTTCGATCGCGTCCGATTGTATACGCTGACTGGATACCCAGCCGCGAGAAGGTGTCCAGCCATACTGGACCCCATCACTCCTGTCCCGATGAACGCAATCTTCTCCCTGCTCATGAATCGCAAGTGTACGTAAAAACTAATACAAATCGATACCAAACTGCAGACGAGCGCCTAGAAAATCACCCATTTTTCACCAAACGCAAAAAAACCGACTCCCAAAAAGGAGTCGGTTTAGAAATCAGTATTAAAGTAACAACTACAGCTTATACAGTACCGTAAATCGTCTTACCTTCAGAGAGCAAATCGCTCGCAGCTTCCTGCAAACGCTTAGCCATATTGGCCTCTGCCTTCTTCAAGTAACCGCGAGGGTCGTAGGCCTTCTTGTTGCCCACTTCACCATCGATCTTGAGCACGCCTTCGATGTTCTCGCAAATGTGCGTCACAACCGGACGAGTAAATGCGTACTGCGTGTCCGTATCGATGTTCATCTTCACCACGCCATAGTCGAGGGTCTCACGGATGTCCGAAAGCTCGGAACCGGAACCGCCGTGGAAAACGAGATCCATTTCAGCGCCTGCGCCATGCTTGTCCATGACTGCCTTTTGGCCGTCGCGGAGAATGGTTGGCTTGAGCTTAACAGAACCTGGCTTGTACGCGCCATGCACGTTGCCGAAAGTCGCTGCGAAAAGGAAACGGCCCAGTGGCTGCAACGCTTCGTACACTTCCACCATATCCTCAGGAGTGGTGTAGAGCTTTTCGATTGGGAGACCAGAAGTGTCGTGACCATCTTCTTCGCCGCCAACGCAGCCCGCCTCGACTTCGAGGATGATTCCGAGCTCCGCGCACTCCTTGAGGAGTTCCTTGGAGATCTTGAGATTCTCGTCGAGAGCTACCACCGAACCGTCGAACATGTGCGACTGGAAGAGCGGACCCTTGCCCTCTGCAACACGCTTGCGGGACGCTTCGAGAAGCGGCTTGAGGAAACCGTCAACCTTCTCTGGATGACAGTGGTCGGTGTGGAGCGCTACAAGGACGTCGTACTTCTCAGCGAGCAAGTGAGTAGCTTCTGCCAAAACAATGGCTCCAAAAGCTGCATCGCTAACGTTTAGTCCGGAAGCGAACTGACCGCCGCCGGTGGATACTTGAATGATACCGTCCGTCTTGGAGTCAGCGAAAGCCTTCAAGGCTGCGTTGATCGTCGTGAGCGACGTAATATTTACGGCTGGGTATGCGTAGCCTCCCTTTTGGGCGGCATCCAACATCGCTTCGTACTGCTTAGGTGTTGCGACTGGCATTTCTCTTTTTAAGATTAGATGTTCTTATTTTTAAATCTACCGATTAGTAGAGTTCCTGATCACTCTACTAAGAAAAGTTTTACCTTCAACCAAAATCGCTAGAAGCATCCCAACGATTAGCGAATTAGAGGGAGATAATTGTCTCTTGTACGGAAAAGTCCCTATGAAAGCACGAGCTCTCCCCATCAAGTGCTCGCCATCAAACAACACGTAGCTCGCTTAATCAACCTTGCCAAAAACCCTTAACACGTTTCTCTTACAAACGAAATCAAACGACACAATAGAGCCTCCATCCCACCCATTCATGTCCATTTGTCGCCTCATTTACCAAAGCATCGCTTTCGAAGATATTCTGGCAAACCAAGCCTTGGCCGAACTCCAAGAATCAAGCTCCGCTCGCAATCGCGAACTTGGCGTCACCGGGCTCCTGCTACTCTCGGGCGACCGCTTTCTGCAAGTACTCGAAGGAGAAAGCGACCCTGTAAACGAGCTCTTCGCCAAGATCCAGGCCGATCCCCGCCACCACACCATTCGCCTGATCGACTACGTGAATTTCGCCGAGCGCTATTTCGACAATTGGGGAATGCGCCTCGTAGACCTCTACGACCTACCCCTTCAGCCACGCCAATACCTCATGCAAAAGTACAGCAGCTCAGACGATACCGTGCAAATCCCCGAGCAGCTGCACCGAGTCTACTCGCTTCTCCTAGATGCCAAAACGCTCTGCATCAACAAACCATGGTCCCCAGCAACCCCTAGCTGAACGCTAGTTCGCTCGAGCCAAAAAACAAAAATCGTACTCGGAATTCCAATCCGGGCGACCCTCGACGCGGAGAATCAGCTTGAAAGTTTGCTCCTCGATCTCAGGCACCCGAAATCGCAGCACCGGTCCCACGCGATTTTCTCCCTCCTCAAGCGCGTCGAAATACCAGCCGAGAACGAAACTCTCGTCGTCGCCAAATCTTAGATACGCCTCCACGCGATCACCCTTCACCGAGTTCGGCCCATCGTGCAGCATCCAAAGCTCCGCCTCGAATAAGTCGCCAGCCTTCCACGAAAAACGCTTTACTCGGGCCGAAGCCAAAGTAGGGCGACAACTCTGACGCACTGCCCTAAGAGCTGGCTTCGGCTCGCACGGCCACGAAATAATACTATTATTTGCTGCAGCCGGCCAAGGCTCGTTAAAGCACCAGTTGATCGCCATCGAGCAATACGGTTTCTGCCGGCGCGCCTCCTCGTACAAGCCCTTCAAACCTTCCGCCTGCATGAGCTGCCCCCATACCACAAGCTCTTCAATGGACTCCGGACGGCCGAAGTAGCGCTCCACCGTATCCATACAGAGCCACGATCCCTCGTCACATTCCCACGCCCCAAACCCATGCCTCTGACGCCAAACTCCCTCGGAGCGCGGAGGGAAAAGCTGATCCTCGGGAATAAGGCTGCGCAACTTCTCCACTGACGCCGGACCCGGAATGCCAAACTCGACATAGGCCGAATTCCTCGCCGTCTGAAACACCTCAAAACACTCCTTGCCCAACTGATCGCGAAACAAATAACCGCCGTGCCCCACCCCCATTATCGGCGACGTCGGAAGAAAAGGCGTGTCAGGATCAAGCTCGTAACACTTCTTGTTAAGCAACCGGATCGCCTTCGACTGATCCGTCATGCCCGACCAAGAATTGAAAAGCTCGTTGCCCCCGCACCAGATCACCACGCACGGGTGACCCTTGAGCTGCTTCACGATAGCAGCCGCCTCCTGACCAAGCGTATCCAAAAACTCAGGACTCTCTGAATAGCAATTGCAAGCAAGCGGGAAATCCTGCCAAACCATCAGGCCCAGCCGATCGCACTGCTCGAAAAAGGAAGGCTTGCCCACCGCAGACCCGCCCCAGCATCTCAATAGATTGAAGTGACAGCTCGCCGCCTTCTCCAGCAAAGGCCGATACGCATCCTCGCCCACCACTCCTGGAAAAACATCCGGAGCCACCCAGTTCGACCCCTTCACGAATATCCGCTTGCCGTTCACTTCAAGCGTCATAGCCGCCACGCTGCGCGATTTCGGCATTTCCGGTGATTCCTCCCAAGCCCCTTCGTTCATAACCAAACGACAAGACCTGAACCCGATGCGGCGCCGTTTCGTGTCAAGCAACTCACCGTTCTCTCCGTGCAGGGATACAGCTAAAAAGTACATTGACTGATCTCCGTATCCACGGGGCCACCACAAATCTGGATCATGCACCTCGCAAGCCCCATCCACTATCGATTGCTGATCAAGATTCACAGTCTCGCCATCTACAACTTCCCCTTCCGAATCGACCAAGCTCCACTCGAAGACCCCCGAAGCCAAACAACTCAACTCGACCGATATATCGAGCTTCACCACGGAAAAGTCGTCTTCCACCACATAGTCGAACTCCAACTCCTTGATATGCTGAGCGCTGCGCAATTCCAGAAACGTCTCCCGCCAAATACCCGTTGGAACAAGTCTCGGATGAAAGTCCCAGCCATAGCTTACCGCTGGTTTGACGGAATGACTCGCCTCTATCCGTCCTTCTCCCAATCCAGAATCCGGTATTGGAAAAACCACTACTTCTAGCGTTTCGCCTCCCTTGGCCACATCGGTTAAGTCCAGCTCCACGCGTCGAAACATCCCCTCCTGCCCATGCACGGTTCGATCCCCGACCCTCACCAAAAACCGATAGTCCACTCCTCCGGAAACGAAGAACAATCGCTTCCCGTCCAGCTCTTCGAGCCGAGGCAGAGTCGTCTCGTAGACCCAGTAAACCTTTTCCATCCAAGCATAGCGACCCACGTCGCCATCCTGCCAAAAGTGAGGCCAACCCTCCGCGCTCGCCCAGTCCAGCTGCACCGCGCCCGGCACCGACGCGTTTACCCATTTATCCGGCAAAATGCTAGGGTCGGAGGTGTATCCGACTTTCCATTCAAGTTTGTAACGATTCAAAGGCATTGCTCGATGATTTTAGCACGAAGCAAACCCCTACCTCTCGAATTCCGTTCTCGCAACCTTTTGCTAAAAAAGAGACAACATTGCCGCCAATACCGGACCCGACATGACTCAAGCCGATTCCAGCCATCCCAAGTTCCAAGCCGTCGCTCGCGCCTCCATTCTCGCCAGCATCGAAAACAAGCATACCCAGTACGTCGCCATGGCTGACCGCCGCGCTCAGGGACTGCTCGTCATCGCCGCCACTCTATGCCTATTTCCCATACGCATTCGACGCATCAATCCCCAGGAACGCCTCCCTCTACACCCTCCTACATCAGTCGCCAAAATCGTGACGACTACCTCGCCCAAATGTCGGAAATCATCGACGACACCACTCTCCCCGCCCACGGAGTCGCCAAAGATCTGTACCACCTCAGCAACAACGTTCTCATTCCCAAATTCCGTTGGCACAGAATCGCGTACGCCTCCTTCGTCGCCAGCCTCTTGCTCTCGATAGTCCTCCTCCTGTACAACCTCGTCCGCGCCTCTTCCTAAACAGACCCCTCCCGCCACATGTCCACCAAGCTTTCAATCAACCTCCACAAACTCGCCCGGTTCACAAACACCGCCATCCCCGTCCTCGCCCTGCTCTTCTTCGTTGGCGGTTGGCAGATCTCATTTTATTTTCACTTCCTCACTGTACCCTTTCTCGGGCTCACATTTCTCAACACCTACTACCTCCTCGGACAGAGAAACCACTCGCTGCTTCGCAACTTCGGCATCCTAGGCCAAGGCCGCTACCTCCTCGAAAGCCTCGGTCCCGAACTACGTCAGTATCTATATTCCGGAGACACCGAAGAACGTCCCTTCAACCGCACCGAACGCCGAGAAGTCTACCGCAAGGCTAACAATATCGACTCCGCCGCATCGTTCGGTTCGCAAAACGATTTCGACGCCACCGAGATAAAGCTGCGCCACTCCCTTTTTCCAATTTCCAAAGAACACGTCCTTCCCTACCAAATGGCGTTTGGCGAAGAGCGCGGTATCCAAAACGCCTATACGCTCACCGTACCCTTCATTATAAGCGGTATGAGCTACGGAGCCCTCGGACAAAGAGCCATACGCTCCCTCGCTCGCGGCATCGCCCAAACAGGCGGGCTCATGAACACCGGAGAAGGAGGCTACCCTAAATACCACCTCATGGAAAAGTGCGACCTGGCCTTCCAGATTGGCACCGCCAAATTCGGAGTGCGCAACGAAGACGGCACGCTCAACGAACCCCTGCTCGCCGACCTCGCCGCCAAGGAGCAAGTCAAGATGATCGAACTAAAGCTCAGCCAAGGCGCCAAACCAGGCAAAGGCGGCATGCTGCCAAAGGAAAAAATCACCGCCGAAATCGCAGAGCTGCGCGGCGTGCCCATGGGACGAGATGTCGTCTCGCCCACCCACCACAGCGAATGCGAAGACTATCCCAGCGCCGTCGCCTTCATCCGCCGTATCCAGGATGTTTCCCAACTCCCCGTCGGCATAAAGCTCTGCATCGGCGATCCCCGCCAATTCGCAGAACTCGTCTCGGAAATGAAACGACAAGACAGCTTCCCGGACTGGATCACCATCGACGGCGCCGAAGGCGGTACCGGAGCCGCCCCAAAAGCCTTCATCGACCGCGTCGGCATGCCCCTCTTTCCCGCGCTCAAGTCCGCCCAAGACATACTGCTAGCGTCTGGAGCTCGCCAACGCCTCAAACTCGTCGCCTCCGGAAAGCTCATCAACCCGGGCTCGCAAATCATCGCCTTTTGCCTAGGAGCGGACGCTATCGCCACCGCCCGCGGCTTCATGCTCTCCATCGGCTGCATCCAAGCAATGCAATGCGGCAGCAATACCTGCCCCGTCGGCATCACCACTCACCACCCGCGACTCGAACGGGGAATAATCATCGAAGACAAAGCTCTTAGAGTTGCCAACTACGTGCACAGCCTCGAGCACGACCTCGAAGAATTGCTCTGCTCCACAGGCGCCCGCTCAGTCAAAGACCTCTCTTTCGACAACCTCTACGTTCCAAATGAATCCACGCTGTATCCATTCGCCAACCACAACTAAATCGCCATGACCTCGCCAAAATTCAAACTCGTTTCCTGGGTCGCCCAAATCATAGCCGTCCTAATTATGGGGCAAACCTTGTTCTTCAAATTCACCGCAGCTCCGGAATCCGTGCAGCTCTTCACAGAACTGAACATGGAGCCGCACGGTCGCCTCATCATCGGCGCCCTCGAACTCATCGCCTGCATCCTCCTAATCATCCCTTCCAGCATCGTCTACGGAGCCCTGCTCGGTTCCAGCCTCATGGCCGGAGCGATTATCGGACACGTCACCGAACTCGGCTGGCAAGGCGACCGGCTCGAGCTCGGAATTTACGCCATTGTCGTACTGACCTGCTGCATCTCCACGATCATGATTCGCCGGCGAGAACTCCCGCTACTTAAGGTGATTCACAGCGATAAGCCAACCAAGCGTGGCAGGCGTAAATAGGGATATACCGACACGAGCCTCAGCCCATTTGGTAAAACTCTGAAAAAGACTTGGCGGCCGCTTGCCGCCCAATGAGAATCGAGATTCAATGCCTCATCCAAATTCTCGAGTATGAGCCACCCACTCTTTTACCCCCAAGCCCTGCTGGCCCTTCTAGCCATTTTCGGAGGCGTCTGGTTTTTGCTGAACTCTAAGTTCTTCAAAAACACCTCCCACTCAACCCTCACTGGAGCGATCGGCATCGCCTGCGCCGGATTCATGCTATGCGAAATTGGCCTAAACCTAGCGACCTCCACTGAAGAACTCATTCGCTTCGAGAAAGCCTCCACCAGCTTCACCATCATCATACTCGGTCTGCTCCCCTGGACCCTATCTCGAGCCTTTCTTGCCAGCGCCACTCCCTACCTTTCCGCCCACGGGTGCGGGGCCGTAGCCCTTCTCGCCTTCAACTACCTTAGCGAATACTCCCTGCGCTTCGACTTCCTGCAGTACCATCCGCAAGGCGCCCCCCCCATAGAATCACTATTTTCTCCCCAAGCCCTGCTTCTTCTCGCCCTCGCTGTCTCCGCGATTTCCAACCTCCTCTACACGCGCCTCCAAGCAAGACAATGCGGTCTACACAAATCTGCCCTCATGCTTTCCGGCCTCGCGGTCCTACTGTCTGCTTGCGTCGGCTACGAAACTTACGCCTTCCTCAATGGCCGATTCCCCCCAGCTTACGAATGGATCGCCATCGCCGCCGTCGGAATCAGCGCCTTTTCCTGGAGAATCGCATTTCAAGGTCCCAGCGAGCGTTTTGGAGCAAATCCGGAGGAGCTTTCACAACCAAAGAAACAAGCCCACCCCCCTACGCTAAATCTGCCAGAAATTGAGCTGGACGAAAACAGCGCAGCATTCTCCAAACACGCCCTGCTCCTCTGGCTCAAAGAATCCGACGCCGACTTCATCTCCAAGATGCTTATCAGCAAGGGCTACATCGTCATGAGAGAAGACAATATCGAGACGGAAATTCCCGCCTCACACTTCTCCGATCCCCAGACAGTCTACTCCGTTCTCTTCAATCGCGACATAAGCGGCTCCCTGCCAGATGCCATCACCGCCATAAACGAGATCGAAAACGCAAAGATATACATCACCGCCTTGAGCCACCGGAAAGACTCGCCTCGCATTCAGCGCGAATTAAGAGACCATCGCTACCAGACAGTCATCGAAAGTCCGCCAAAAGCAGTGGAACTTTTTCGAGTTCTAGACAGTCCCACGCCCAAGAAGCTTCCCTCCGCGAATCACAGATAAGGTACGTCACCTAAAGGGATTAAACAGGGCTTCTTCGCTGCATTAGCCAAAATCTCAAAAAACCTTCAAAAAAAGTTGAATGCTTTAGAAACAAGCGCGTCTACCACCAGCGATGCCGGATAGCAGAGGTAAATTTACTCTAGAAGAGCTCCTGAGAGCGAAACGCCACGAGCAACCTGAGCCCGAGTTCTGGGCCCGCTTCGATCGCGAATTCAAGGGAAAGCAAAAACTCCTCATCCAAAGGCAACTCGTCAGCGAAACACGCCTGAAGTCACCCTTCGCTACCCGCTTTTACAAGTTCGGAGCCGCGACTGCCACTTTCGGCATAGCCGCATTCGCCGTGTACCTCGGCTTTCAGACGCCGGTCAACGAAGCGAATTTCGCTCAAAACGATAACGCCAAGCCGGCCGCAACTCCTGCTCCAAGCTTCGCAGTCGCAACCCAGACACGATCCAACGCGGCAACGCAGCCGCAGCAAAGCAGCGGTCTTCAAGAATTTGCGACTCTCGCTCAGACCAACTCCCCCAGGGTCATCGTAGAACAAGCTCCCTTAGTAGCTAAGACTCCCACCCAATCTCAACTTTCCGTAATCGAAACGCTCGCTTCCCTCGAAAACACCATTCGGGCCAATAGAGCGAGCGGTCCCGCCCCTACGCCAAGCTACCAATTTGTCAGCTCCACCGGTCTTTTCGAAACCGAACTGGTAGACGCCGAAGAGCAAACGATAGAAGGCATCTGGGATTTCGAAAATGCCTACTTGCTCGGAAAATACGCGGATCCGCTCACCGGAACACTCGATTCCTCTGCGACAAGCCGATCTATTAGCGACATCCAACACGTCAACTTCTCGCAAATCGACGACGCCCTATCAAATCAAGGAGGCCGCGGCAGTCGTTCGCTCGATGCCTTGACAGTCCGCTTCTAAGCCCCGGCTCAATTTCAATTTCCAACACGCCGTTCACCAGAACGGCGTTTTTTCGTGTCCAAGCGAAAGGCACAATCTCCTTAGATTGCCCTATCCAACTCGTAAAGGCTAAGCCACACTCGCCACTTCTTCGTTTTTCGTTTTTCGTTCTAAACTCTTAACGTTAAAGAAGTGGCAGGCAATGGGCTCTCATAAAGCGAACTAGCGCCTAAATATCTGGTACCACCCAAAACGAACTAATTTCCGAACTGGAAATATTTCTGGCGTTTGTAGCGTTTGTAGCGTTTAATGGCTTAACCTCTCCAAAAAGGAGGCGATTAACAAACCATGATAACGTCACAACCAAACAGACTCGACCCTTCTACCATCGACCGAGAAGAACTCGACAAGGTCTTCGCTGCGTTTTCCCAACCAGGTCATGTAGCGTTCATAGACAAAGACGGGAACAGAACCGAAATTCCCGAGCCAATCTATCATCACCTCATGCGAATTGCTCGCATGATGCAACAAGGGCAAGCAATCGTCATGCTTCCGGAGAACGAAAAATTCACGACTCAAGCAGCCGCAAACTACCTTGGAATGTCGCGGCAGTTTCTAGTGAACCTACTCGAAAACGGAGATCTACCCTTCCACAAAGTCGGTTCTCACCGCCGTATTACTTTCAAAGACTTAATTGCTTACGAAAAAGCTCGCGACTCAAAGCGCAGAAAATCTCTCGACGCACTCTCAGAGCAAGTAGAGACAGCAGGATTATATGACGCCAGCTACCAAGGAGAGTAATGAAAGCTGACTTCAAGGTCACAATCGACGCCTGCGTACTAGCGAACTACCCCGTTTGTGATCTTCTCCTCAGACTCGCTGAAAAGCCGAGGTTGTATCTTCCTATTTGGTCAGATGAAATTCTCAAAGAAGTTTTTCGTACCCAAACCACGAAACTTAGCTGGCCAGCAGGTTTGGCCCAACACTTTAAGTCTGAAGTAAACAGTGCATTCCCTGAAGCATCGGTCTCCGACTTCGAACATATAATCCCCTCGTTGAAGAACCATGAGAAGGATAGGCATGTACTCGCGGCGGCCATACACTCTGACAGCTCACTGATTCTAACTTTCAACCTGAAGGATTTTCCCAATCACGCTTTAGAGCCATGGAAAGTTGAAGCATGTCATCCGCAAGACTACCTCATCGTTCTACACGAGATGGAACCCATCCAAATGGCCAGTCGGATCGCAGCAATCGCCGCACAAAGAAAAATGGATCAGCTGGATCTCCTGCTGAAACTCGGAAAGTCACTCCCCGCTTTCGCAAGCCGCCTAATCGACGATCTAAACCTCGCTTAAACGCAGCGAGGCAATCAGGCACAAAAAAAGCCATGTACTAGAAGTCGAGTAATCAAACTCTAGTACATGGCAGCCCGGCAGGGATTCGAACCCCGACTGACTGGACCAAAACCAGCTGTGCTACCATTACACCACCAGGCTAACCTTTGAAGGCCCGATAAGTTGGTAACATAGATACCGTTCGTCAAGCGCCTAAATAGCGATTATTCGACCGACTTTCACGACCGCATTACGCACTTAGCCAAACCTAGCATTGACGAGTTCAAACCTCTTTGGCTTAACGAGTTTTTAATGTCATCTGCGTCAAACCCGGCCGAAAAACCAAAGTACAAACGCGTCGTCCTCAAACTTAGCGGTGAGGTCCTACGCTGTTCCGAGACGGGAGACCCGATCGCATGGAACACACTCCGAAAAATCTGCCAGCAGATTAAAGAAATCCAGGAGCTAGGAGTCCAAGTCTGCATCGTAATCGGAGGCGGAAACATCTTCAGGGGCCTAGCAGGCTCCGAGGATCAGGGAGTCGACCGCACCACCGGCGACTATATGGGCATGCTCTCAACCGTGATTAACGGACTGGCATTCATGGAATGTCTGGAAAAAATGGGTGTCCACACTCGCGTCCAGACCTCCATCCCTATGAATCAAGTTGCGGAGCCCTTCATCCTCCGCCGCGCCATTCGCCACCTCGAAAAGGGCCGCGTCGTCATTTTCGTAGCGGGAACAGGCAACCCCTACTTCTCTACCGACACCACCGCAGCGCTTCGCGCCAGCGAAATAGAAGCCGAAGTCATCATGAAGGCCACCAAGGTCGACGGCATCTACGACAAGGATCCGATGAAGCACGACGACGCCGTACGCTACGACACCCTCAGCTATATCGACGCCCTGCAGCAACGCCTCAACATCCTCGACTCCACCGCATTCTCGCTCTGCATGGACAACGAGGTCCCCATCCTCGTATTTAGCCTAAACGACACCGACTCCATCAAGCGAGCCATCCTAGGCGACAACGTCGGAACGCTCGTCTCCTAAATCTCAATACAACACCCCACCACTCCCGACATGGACGAAGAAACTATTTTTCTCACACTGGAAGAAAAGGTCGAAAAGGCCATCGAACACACCGCAAACGAATTCGCTGGCGTCAATACGGGCAAAGCGAATCCGGGCATGGTCGAAGGCATCTCAGTCGAAGCCTACGGCAGCCAAATGTCGCTCAAGGAGATGGCCGCCATCACCACTCCAGACGCCCGCACCATAGCGATTCAGCCGTGGGACAAATCAGTCATCAAAGCTATCGAAAAAGCGATACTCACCTCAAACATCGGTATAACACCCGCCATCATGGGAGACGTCATTCGCCTTCCCCTTCCAGAGCTCACAGGCGAGCGACGTCAATCCCTAGTCAAAGTCGTCAGCAAGCAGGCGGAAGACGGCCGCGTCGCTATCCGCAATTCTCGCCGGGACGCCATGGATGCCATAAAAAAGCTCCAGAAAGACGGCGATATCTCTGAGGACGATCTCAAACGCTGCGAAAAGGACATCCAGAACACCACGGACGAATCGATCAAAAAAATCAACGACCTCCTCGCAGCCAAAGAAAAGGACCTGACAACGGTTTAGACCTTCGAAATCTCCGAGCAATTTCAGGCTGTAGGTTTCCACCTGCAGCCTTTTCTCTTTGTTCCACTAGCCAAAACAAATGAAACGAGTCGTCATCAAGCTAGGCACCGGCATTCTAACTCAAGGTATCGGAAAAGTTGATACTAAGAGAATCAACGCCATCTGCGCCCAAGTTGCCGAGCTCCGCAAACGCGGCATCGAGACGCTTATCGTCAGCTCCGGAGCCGTCGGCATGGGCATGGGGGTCCTCGATCTCCACGAACGCCCTAAGACCCTCGCCAAGCAGCAGGCCTGCGCCGCCATCGGCCAAAGCCGCCTCATCCAATGCTGGCAAGACGGTCTCCAACCCCACGGCCTAGTCGCTGGCCAAATCCTTCTCACCCACGAAGGCCTTCGCATCCGAAATCGCTACGTTAACGCCAAGGCAACTATCGAGCAACTCCTCGCCTACGGCGTCGTGCCCATTCTCAACGAAAACGATTCCGTATCCGCGTTCGAAATACGCTTCGGCAACAACGACATCCTCGGAGCCATGGTCGCCAGCCTCAGCGACGCGGACCAATACCAGATCCTCTCCACCGCTCCCGGGCTCATCGACCTGGACGGCGACGGCCAGATCATCCCAGTCGTGGAACGGATAACGCCCTCCATCGAATCCCTCGCCAAAGGCACCAACTCCCCCACCGCCATCGGAGGCATGGTTTCTAAGCTCGAAGCCGCCAAACTCGCAGTCAACTCCGGCTGCGAAACCTTCATCGCAGACGGCTCCGCCGAAAACATCATCCTGCGAATCATAGACGGCGAAAAAGTAGGCACCCGCTTCAAAGCATCGTCCACGCCCGTAAGATCTAAAAAGCGCTGGCTAGCCTACTTCCAAAGACCCAACGGCTCCATCTCCGTAGACAAAGGCGCCAGCGACGCCATCATCCAAAAGGAGCGCAGCCTGCTCGCCGCAGGCGTTACCGGATTCAGCGGACTCTTCAATTCCGGCGACGTCGTCGATATCGTCAATTCCGCAGGAGAGCCCATCGCCCGCGGAGAAACCTCCTTCTCAAGCGCCGAAATCGAACGCATCGCCAACAAAGGCGCCGCCGAGCTCAACGAGCTCTACCCCGACCGCAGTCGCCTCGAAGTCGTTCACCGCGACGCCCTCGTACTTATTTAGGCGACGCTCTCCGTCAGCTTAGCGTTCTCAAGAAAAGGCTTCTTCATACGCCTTTCATCCCTCTTACTTCTCCCAATGGACTTTGAACTCAGCCCAACCCAAAACGCATTCGATTTCCCGGAGATAGACTTCCGGGCTGAGCTCAACGACGACCAATTCGCAGCCGTCACCGCCAAGCCCGGCCCCCTCCTCATTCTCGCCGGAGCCGGCTCCGGCAAAACCCGCACCCTCACCTACCGCGTCGCCTACCTGCTCAGCCAAGGCGTCCGCCCCGGCGAAATCCTCCTCCTCACCTTCACCAACAAGGCCGCCAAGGAAATGCTCTCCCGCGTCGAGGAGCTCACCACCGTCGAAGGCCGACGCTTCTGGGGGGGGACCTTCCACAGCATCGGGCACCGACTCCTCCGCATGCACGGCGAAGCCATCGATCTTCCTAAAAACTTCACCATCCTCGACGCCGGCGAAGCCGAGACCGTGCTCAAGCACGCCGTCGAGTCCGTCAACTCCGCCTTTTTCAAAGACAAAACACACCCAAAGCCAGGCCCGCTCTCGTCCATCATCAGCATGGCCCGCAACACCCGCGAGAGCATCGAACGCACTATTCTCGACTTCTTCCCCCAGCACCACGACTACATTGACCAGATCGACAGCTTCGCACTCGCCTACGAAAAACGAAAACGCGCCCAAAACGTAGTCGACTATGACGACCTGCTCGTGTTCTGGCTCAAGCTTCTCGAAACCGCCCCGGAAGTCGCCGAATACTACCAAAACCGCTTCAGCCACTGCCTCGTCGACGAATACCAGGACACCAACGTCCTCCAGGCTGCCATTGTCGACAAGATGGCCCCGCACCACCGCATCATGGCCGTTGGCGACGACGCCCAATGCATCTACTCCTGGCGCGGAGCAAACTACGAAAACATTCTCACCTTCCCCGATCGACACCCCGGCGCCGAAATCCACCGCATCGAGATCAACTATCGATCCACCCCGGAAATCCTCAATCTCGCCAACGCGGTCATCAAGAACCGCTCCAGCCAAGGTTTCGAAAAAGAGCTCCGCCCCCACAAGGCCTCCAGCCAGAAACCCTACGTCGTCCAAGCCATGGACGCCCGCGAGCAAGCCCAATTCGTCATCACCCGCATCCGCGGCCTCATCGACGAAGGACGCGACCCACGCGAAATCGCCGTCCTATACCGCTCCCATTTCGCCGCACTCGACATGCAAATGGAACTCTCCCGCGCCGGCGTCTCCTACCAGATCACCAGCGGCGTGCGCTTCTTCGAACAAGCCCACATCAAGGACCTCGTCGCCCACCTCCGACTCGTCTACAACCCAGCCGACGTCAGCGCCTTCCTCCGCATTTTCCTCCTCCTCCCAAAGGTCGGCGAAAAGACCGGCCAAAAGCTCTACGACCACACCCTCGCCGTCGCCAAGAAACACGAGATCGATTTCATCGACGCCCTCCGCCACGAGGAAACCACCAAAAAAGCGCCCGCCGCCGCCAGAGCCGATTGGGAGTCCCTCGCCCTCAGCCTGCGCGACATGAAGCAAATCGCCGATACCGGCTCTCCCGACGAAGTCGTGCAAATCGCCATCGACGGCTGGTACTCCTCCTACCTCCAAGGCGCCTACGCCAACTACTCCAACCGCCTCGAAGACCTCACATCCCTCGTCGGCTTCGCCGCCCGCTTCGACGAAATGCAGGAACTTATCGCCCAGATTACGCTCCTAAACTCCGAGACCTCCGGCCGCATGGACGAATCGGACGAAGCCATTCGACTCACCACCGTACACCAGGCCAAAGGACTCGAGTTCGACATCGTCTTCCTCATCGGAGCCGCCGACGGATTCTTCCCTACCCGCCGCTCCGTCGATTCCGGAGACACCGAAGAAGAGCGCCGCCTCTTCTACGTCGCGCTCACCCGAGCCCGCGACGAACTTTACGTCCTGTACCCAAAAATGAATACAAAAGGCGGACCCAGCATGTTTCTCACTCCCAGCCGCTTTCTCCAAGAACTTCCGACCGAACTCTTCGAGCCCATCCGCATCCGCCGAAACTACGGCTGGTAACTCGCGTCTTAAAAACAAACCAAAACCTAACGTCCAACGGACACCTACTCGCCGTAGGCGACCAGACCAAACAAACACAACCCCGCATACGCTATAGCGAATGTCCTTCAAGTCCCTAACCTTTCGTGCCTCTTCGTGGCAAAAATAACATGATTCGCTATTTAACCCCTTTCTTCGCCCTTCTCGCCCTCGCCGCTACCGCCCGAGCCGAGCTCACCGTCATATCCGCGGAGCATCGCGACGCCAACTCCTTCAAACGCGTTTCAGAATACCTCACCGGAAAGCACAGCGACGGACGCTACGCCATTTTCCGCAGCGACAACTCCAGACGCGACGGCTTCTACGTCTCCCTCCTCGCCAAAGACAAAGACACCCTCCCAAGCGTATCGAGCGTGCGCATACAATTCGTCAGACCGGGAACCCAGGAAATCACATCCTTCGAAACCACAACCGGCAAGCTCGCCAAAAAGCGAATACTCGTCGGCCTCACCGAAACAGAGTGGCTCGACGAAGATAGCCACCCCGTCGCCTGGAAAATCGATCTCCTCGACTCCTCCGGCAATACCCTCGAGTCCGCCAAATCCTTCCTCTGGTCAGAGCCAAGCTCGTAGCGCGGCGCCTTAGCCCCGTCCCACCATGTCCGCCTGGACCGCCTGGACTCCCCTTTCGCTCTCCCACCCCTTCACCGAGCAAACCCTCGCTGAAACCCTAAACGGCGGCCAAGCCTTCCGCTGGAACTACCACGAAACAGAATCCTGCTGGCAAGGCATATGGGACCAATACGTCGCACGTATCCGATTTTCGGATAACAACACGCTTCTGGCCTCCTATCCTAAATCTAGCCCATACACCCCAAACGCTCTCGCCAACTATCTCCGTCTTGACTTCGCCTGGACCACCGCCGTGGACAGCCTCCCTTGGAGAAGCGACGCCCACCTAGACACCGCCCTCAAAGCCTTTCCCGGACTACGCATCCTCAAACAACCCTTCCCGGAAGCCGTACTCTGCTTCCTCTGCTCCGCCACCAAACAAATTCCGCAAATCAAAGTCATGTGCGAACGCATGGCGGAAACGCTTGGCAACGAACTGCTCCCTGGTATCCACGCTCTCCCTACATGGGACCAGCTCGCCGCCGCTTCCGAAACTGACCTCCGATCCCTCGGCCTTGGTTTCCGCGCCAAAAACATAAAAAAGACCGCCGACATCCTAGCGGCCCAGCCCGAGCTCCTCTCCCAAATCGAGTCTGCACCCTACGAAACCGGAAAGACACAACTCGTATCCCTTCCGGGCATCGGCGAAAAGATAGCCGACTGCGCCCTTCTCTTCGGAGCCGCTAAGCTGGAAGCCTTCCCTGTCGACACCTGGATCATCAAGGTCCTCGAGAAACGCTATCAACTCACAGGCTGGAGCCCCGCTCAACTCTCCCAATTCGGCCGCGTTCACTACGGGCCCCTCGCCGGCTTCGCCCAACAATTCATCTTCAGTTACGAACGAGCTGAAAAAACGAGCAACTCATGACCAATCACGACTTAGAAACGCTTCTTCACCGCATCGATGGACGCCCGTATCCAGCCTACAAAGACACCCGCGGCACATACGAATTCGGAGACTTCACACTCAGTATCGACAAAGTTCAGGGCGACCCCTTCGCATCCCCCTCTCGACTGTCCATCATCGTTCCCCACGCAGACTCCGAACTCCCCGCCGACCTCTTCGCAAGTCCATCCCGACGCACCGGAACCGAAAACTTCCTCGCCCTCGCATTTTCTCGAGCCTGCCACCGCGCCTCAGCCCACAGCGGTTCCGGCAAGTCCGGCCTCATCGCTATCGACACGCCAGGCCAGGAACTGCTCGCTCGCAGCTGCGTAGAAATAGGCGATACAGAGACCATCGTCCGATTCGCAGTCGGCTTACCAGCCAACGGTCGACGCATCCGCGGTCGGTCAGCTGCAGATCTGCTCACCCGCGATCTACCGGACATTATTGATTCAGCCCTTTACTATCCAAACCTCGACGCAAACGAAATCCGCGCCTTCGCCGAAACCGCCGAAGACGCCGACTTCATTCGCGCAGAACTTTCCTCACGAAAACTCGTATCATTCGTCGCAGATGGAGCGATCCTCCCTCGAGCCTCCGGAATCGATGAGCGGCCAATGCCAAACGCAGTCCCATTTCAATCTCCCGACTCGCTTCGCCAATCCTTCGATCTTCCCAACGCCGGGACCGTATCCGGAATGGCCATACCCGAAGGAGTCACCCTCATCGTCGGTGGCGGCTACCACGGCAAGTCCACTCTCCTCAACGCCCTAGAGCGTGGAGTATATAATCACCAGCCCGCAGACGGACGCGAGCTCGTCATCGCCCGCGCAGATGCGAACAAAGTCCGCGCCGAAGACGGTCGCAGCGTCGCTAAAGTCGACCTATCACCATTCATCGGTCAGCTTCCCGGAGGAAAAGACTCCACCGCTTTCACTACGGAAAACGCGTCCGGCTCCTCTTCACAAGCCGCTGCAATCATAGAAGCCCTCGAAACCGGATCCAAGGCCCTGCTTCTCGACGAAGACATCTCAGCCACCAATCTGCTCATTCGCGACGCACGCATGCAGCAGTTAATCGCCCCAGACAAAGAGCCCATCACTCCCTTCGTCCAACGTGTCCGCTCGCTATATGAAGATTGCGGCGTATCCACTATACTCGTACTCGGTGGTTCCGGCGACTACTTTGAACCCGCCGATCTTGTAATCGGTCTCGATAACTACATCCCCAAAGACCTCACCCAAGAAGCAAAAAAACTCTGCGATCCACAAACAGCATCGAACGACTTAAAGCTAGATCCATCCAAAATCGCGCTCCAACCCGACCAGTCAAACCGCTCAGCGAATCCTGTATCCATCAATCCCTACACTCATTCGAGAGGACGCCCGGCCCGCTCCCGTATCAAAACCCGAGACGCACGCTCCCTAACCTTCGGTGAAAACGAAATCGACCTCTCCCTCATCCCCCAACTCGTAGACAACTCCCAAGCCCGAGCTATCGGGGCCGCCCTCGCATACGCCGTCGAAAATCGCTTCTTCGAAACCCACCCCCTCCCGGAAGCCCTCGAAAAAACAATCGCGGCCGCAAACTCCCACCGCCTTTCGCACCTCGCCCCCGGCGATCTCGCTCAGATCCGTCTCCAAGAACTTGCCGCCTCCCTCAATCGCCTCCGAAGCCTCCGCATAAAATAGAGCGCCAATGCCACCCGCTTGCCTAGTTGTCCTCACTGACAGCCTCTACCTGCCCGGAACCCTCCGCCTCCTCCAGTCCTGGTCAAAACACAATCCGCCTCTCCCCGTCATCGCGCTCAGCAAAGACCCGGCGACCCTCGTGAACGCTAGGCTCATCTCTCTTAGCCACAAACGCCTCCTCATCGACAGCGCCGACTACGCCAGCATTAGACCCTACAAAAAGAGCCGCTCCAAGCGGCACGCGGAAACCTTCTACAAATTCGAAGCATTTCGCGACTTCGGCTACGAACGAAACATCTACCTCGACAGCGACATCCTCTGCCGCCGACCCGCTCCACTTCTCCACGAAGCGTCACCCTACTCCTTACTCGCCGCCCTCGACACCGGCTTCCAACCAACCCGCGGCTACAAAGGCCATCCCCAAGAAATAAACTCCGGCGTCCTCTCGATCCATAAATCGATCCAAGGCCAGAAAGCGATCGGCCAACTCAAGGAAATCGCCACCCAAAACCCCGGCCGCAGCGGCTACAACGCTGGCGATCAAGGAATCCTAAATAAATGGATACACCAAAGAGACATCGACCTCGAACTGTTGCCTCGAGACTACAATCTCATCAAAAAGGACTACGCAGACACGACTGAGCTCAAGACCTGCCGACTCCTCCACTACTGCGCGCGAAAACCCTGGTTCGAGCCAAAACAAGAGCCAGAAGCCCTCGAACAGCTCTGGCTCGATAATTCCGAGATCGAGTAGACGAGCTCCAGAAAGTCAGTACCCTCTTTTTCGAAAGCTAACCTAAACGCCTCGAGCCACCCGCTTTGCCCTTGTGACCCAAGCTCCCGACAATACCTTCGAGGCACAACCCATTTCCCACAGAACACCGTGACACCAAGCGACGACCCAAAGGACTTCCTCGAGCAGCACGCTCACCAATCCGCCAGAAGACGGATTACCAAGACAGCACGGAAGCCATCCATGCCCATAAGCGATTCGCTTCGCTTCTATCTCACCAATTTCAATCGCGAACACCACCTCCCAATTCGCTACAATCAGCTCGAGCGCTTCCAGATGGGCGCTCCTCTCTACGATTCGAAAGGCGAGGACACCCTCTGGGAAACCCTAATCTACGAGCCCTTCATCATGAAGCAGCTCAACGAGGGACTCAAACGCGTCTATGCCATCCTCAAAGCCGGAGGCGACGAGTCCGTTATGGAGCACCTTTACGTCGATCGCATCGACTATTGCGTCTTCGGAAACTCCAAGCCCTTCCGCATCCGCATCGTCAACTCCCGCAACGACAACCAAGACTACTTCTACGTAAAAAAAGCCGACGCCTCCCGCGTCTACGGCCTCGAACTGGAACACCTCCTTTCCCCGAACCGCATGTTCTTCCTCACCGAAGGCGAAACTCTCGTGGAAGAGCACGTCGTCGGCCTACCGGGTGACATGTTCATCGAAGACTGGCTCGAGAGCAAACGCCTCAAGGCCATCCGTATCGCCAAGGAGCTCATCAAATTCAACGAACGCTGCTTCGTGAGACTCCTCGGCGACATGCGTCCCTACAACTTCGTCGTGGATATCACCCCCGACTTCGAAGAGACCCAGATCCGCATTCGCTCCATGGACTTCGACCAGCAGTCCTACGACGCGCGAAAGAACTTCTACCTTCCCCAGTTCTTCAAGGAGAACAACCCTCTCGTAGAATTCTGTACCAGTCACATCGATACAAAGACAGCCAGACAATATCAACGAGAAGAGCACGCCCTCATATCTCGCCGCATGGATGTCATTGCCCTGCGCCTACGAGCCCTGCTCGACAGTATGGCGCAGGATCGCCTCGCCCCGATCGAACACGTCCACCAGCTCAGACAAGAGCTATCAGCCCACTACAAAAGCGACCTCTTTCTAAAATGCGAATCCATGGGCGAGCTCGTCAGGCAAAGTCTCGACCTAATGAAGAGCAAAGCTAAACGCTAAGAGCTCGATGATCATCGATAGCCACATTCACCTCTATCCCCCCAGCGTGTATCAAAACCCGCAGTCATGGGCGGAGAAACGAGGCGAACCCTATTGGCTCTCCTGCGTGCAACCAGCCAAAGGCAAGAGCCTGCAAGGCTGGAAGACTGTCCCCGAACTCCTCCACGACATGGATGCCGCAAGCATCGACAAAGCCGTGCTGCTTGCTTGGTATTGGGAGAACCATGACACCTGCAAAGAGAGCCTTAGCTGGCAGATTGAATGGATACGCAACCACCCCGACCGTCTCATCGGATTCGCTCCCTTCAATGCCTGTGGAGGCCAGAACGCCCTCGACTTGCTCAAACTCGCTTTCGACGTAGGATTTAAAGGCATCGGAGAACAAAATCCCCCAGCACAAGGCTACTCCTACGATGACCCCATACTTGCAGAAGCGATCGAACTTTCAGCAGCGTACGGAGCAAACGTTGTCAACCTCCACGTCACGGACCCTACGACTCACGACTACCCCGGAAAAATAGAGACTCCCTACGAAAGCCTCCTTCAGCTAGCGCGAGAGCATCCGAACACCAATTTCATATTCTCCCACCTAGGAGGCTGCGAACCAATGCGAATCCAAACGAAAAATCCGGATAATATTTACTTCGACACCGCCGCCTGTCCGCTCCTCTACAAAAAGCCCGTGTATCGAGATTTTTGCGACACGGTAGGTGCGGACAAAGTCCTTTTCGGAACGGACTACCCGCTTCGCGTTTTTCCAAAAGACGAAAACGCCCCAGACTTCAAGGCCCCGCTAGAACAATTACGAAACAGCAAATTGTCCGATACCGACTTACTTAAAATCATTTCCGGAAACGCAGTTAACCTCTTTAAACTATCATGACACTCGACGAACAATTCGAAACCTTCCTCGATAAAACCCCGCACGTACCGGCAAGCGCCTACGTAGCGAAACAAGCCACCGTCATCGGAGACGTAAGACTAGGCGAAAACGCCAGCGTCTGGCCGTCTTGCGTCCTGCGAGGCGACATCAACTACATCGAAGTCGGCGACCGTTCAAACGTCCAGGACGGAACCATCGTCCACCTAGCCGACGAACTTCCCGTACGTATCGGAAAAGATGTTACGATCGGCCACGCAGCCATCATTCACGCCTGCACCATCGAGGATGAATGCCTCATCGGCATGGGAGCTACCGTCCTCGACGGCGCCGTCATCGGACACAACTCCATCATCGGCGCCGGTGCTCTCGTCACGCCACGCACTCAAATTCCACCGGGCAGCATGGTAATGGGCGCCCCAGCCAAGGTTAAGCGAGCCCTTACCCAAGAGGAGCAGGCAAAAATTAAAAGCTGGGCAGACAAATACGTAAAAGTCTCCGCCGCCCACAAAGAGCGCTTTGGCGGCGCCTAAAAGGACGCCTTCCGACCTTCCACCAGCTTCGGGGCAACCCAGAAGCTGAGTCCGAACAACGCCCAGCATGTCCAGACAAACCAGTCGCCATGCTGGACGTAAAAGGTCTGCTTCCCAATCCAGCGCCGATCGCGCGTAATCTCAAAGATTTCGCTTTGCCTCACCCACGGATCGATCTCCTCGATCACGCTGCCATACTCATCTATCCACCCTGTCCAGCCGTCATTGCCTACGCGAAGCACCGGACGCCGCGTTTCGACCGCACGCAAAACAGAGTGAGCCATGTGCTGAGCTGCCGCGCTGCTCCGCCCGTACCAAGCGCTATTCGTCGCTACAAATAGAACGCCAGCTCCCTCCCGCACCGCATCTCGGGCGATAGCAGGAAATACGTCCTCAAAACAAATCAACGATCCAATTCGCACTGTCGTTTCCTCCAAATTCAAGGGCAACAGCTGAGATTTTTCGCCAGGGAGTATATCCCCATTGATCGGCACCACCTTCTCCATCCAAGGCCATAGCCAACGCAAAGGAATGTATTCACCAAACGGAACAAGATGCTGCTTCGAATAATAGAGTGGAAACAATCCATATTCAGGCCGCACCAAAAAAACACTATTGAACCAATCCCTCTCTCCCTTCTCGCCTTCGATTCCCATCGCTCCCGCGAAAACCGGAGTGCCAAAGCCAGTCGCCAGTCGAGTTGCCCAAGTCTCCATATGCCCGTCGTCATTCAATGGATACGGCAATACCGTTTCGGGCCAAAAAGCCGCGTCCGGCTGAAAGGTTCGATGCGAAAGAGTAAACTGTTCCAAACTCCCAATAATTTCCCGTTCGAATTCCAGGTCCCACTTCTGATTCTGAGGAATGTTTGGCTGTACCACCAATGCCTTGAACGCCGCCTCCCTCTGCTGCCCGGAACTCAAACGCAGAACGAGAAAACTAATCGCTACCATAAAAGAAAGAGACAAGTAAAACTCCGGACAAATCCCCCGCTTCTTCGTCCGAGCATACTCGACGAGTCGCAACAAGTAAGCGGCGATTCCAAAATTGAAAAGCGCAAGCGCGAACGACACCACCCAGCTTCCGAAAATCGAAGCGCTCTGCAACATGATCGGCTCCGTCACCTGACTCGCAGACAAAGGCAACCAAGGGAAACCGGTGAAAATGTGCGTGCGAATATGCTCAAAGATGACCCAAAGCGCCGACGCCCCGATCGCCAAAGGCAGGCCCCTCCACATACCCTCTCCAAGCGCCCGACGCGCCAGCCACGCAGTTCCCACCGCCCAACCCGCGAAGTGCAGTCCCATTACGCCTGCGAGCAAAACCATTCCTACCCAAGTCACATGATGTAACCAGAAAATCATCACAAACCAAGACGCCCAGCCCATTCCAAGTCCCGTCAGAAAAACGGAGCGAAAGCTCGGGCCAAAGCTGAGCCACACCACGAAAGGAACAAGAAACACAAAAGCAGCCTCGTTCACCCCATAAGGCGGAAAACTCGCCACATAGAAAAGGGGCGTCATCACGCACATCACCGCAAATGCGAGGCGCTGACTATTGCTTTCAAACCATTCCGCGAGGCGCGTAATCATGCACGCACTCTGCGCATCCATTTACGTCGGGCGAAGCCCAAAACGCTATTCTTCAGCAGAATTCAGCGAAAAGACCAACAAGGGACCATCGCTCATCGTCAGCAGCAGTTCTCCGCGACCATCCTTATCCAGATCCGCCCAAGCCATATGCCTTGGATAGCCGTCTACCTCCAATCCAGACTCATAAGGCAACACTGTTCGAAATCCCTGCCCCACCTCATTTCTCAAAAGAACGACATGCCCCTTGAGCGGGCGGTCCACCCACAGTTTGGGCGCCCGAGGTTCAAGACTAAGCACAAGGTCCTCCCATCCGTCAGAATCGTAGTCGAAGACCAAAACGTCCATAACCGTTCCAGACTGAGCCCACCTCGGAAGAGCTGCCGCCGAAAAGCGCCCTTCCTCCCTTTGATACAGAATCATCGAACGCGTCTCGCAGATCTCGCTTCTTCTAAACTGATCCAAAACCTCAGGCGTGAAAATCTCATGCACGTCCTTGCTCGCATAGTCGGCAATCGAACTCGTCGTCCTTTCCAGTAATCCGGGAAACTGAATTGCATTCAAGATACGGCTTTCCACCGGTAGCAGCCGGCCATTCTCGGTGAAACAGTCAATATAGACATTTCGATTCCGCGCACCCTTGGGCGAAAACAAAACAAGTGGAGCATCCACACTGGGAACATGCCTGAGGTTCAAGCCGCGATTTCCGATCACGATGTCCAATCGGCCATCGCCATCAAAATCGCCACTCGCCAAGGAACTCCAGGCCCCGGACAACGCATTCCGATCCAAAACGCCGTCAAAACGCACAAGCCCCTTATTCGTTTGTTTCCAGAATATCGGAGCCCCCCATTGTACTGCTTGCACCAAATCGAGCTTACCATCGCCGGACCAGTCAACCGCTAACAAGTCGCTCGTCTTGCCCGATCGAGAAAACGCCTTCGAAAACTCGCTTTTAAAATCTTCCGCAAATGACCCTTCCTCAAATTTCCAGACCAAATTGTCCTCATAGTCCGGATACGAGAACCTTCTCGTACCTCCAGCCTGAACAAGGTCCATATCGCCATCGGCATCTACGTCAATCAACAACGAACTGCTCGTAGACCGCGACTCGAAGTCCAGCCCCTCCACCTTAGCCTCCAAAACCTCTCGCTGCTTCGAAAACGAATAGACCCGATCCCTATAAAAGGCATCCCCCTCATCAAGCTCTACACCGCCTGAGCTAGCAATAAAATCGAGCACACCGTCATCTCCTAAATCTTGCACCAAAAAGTCAGTATCCTCGCTGTCGAATACATCCGATAACAAGTCCGATTCATCGACACTGAAACGTCTTCCAGATTCATTCCACAAAACTCGAGTCTCCCAACCGCTCGGACCTCCCAATATAACATCTAAGTATCCATCCTCGTCTAGATCCGAGACCTCTATCGGCGGCCCAAGACGCGACTCATCCTCCGGCAATAGCATCTGCTTGGGATGCAAATCATACGATTCCTCCTTCGACATAGAATCTTTAGGAATATCAATCTCGGCCTTGCTAAACACGCTTAGCGTCTCCCGCTCCCGTACGATACCATTGTTAACTTCTTCAATAAGGTACCTGTTATTCGGCTCCAATCCCCTTACTGTCTGCTGAAAACCACTCGGCCATTCTATCTCTAGCCGATTCACTTCCAAATGCTCTCCTATTCCAAAATGCAATACTGGCTCATCGGTCGAAAGGTATCCACGCGTCAATGACAATTCCCTATAGTAAACGTCCTCTCCGCAATAGAGCCAAAGCTTAGCTCCTACCCCAAAACGATTCGATTCAACGCCCTGCAAGCGAATAGAGACACTCGATCCTGTTGCCGCCTCATTTCTATAGAGACTGAGCTCCTCATCCATTTCTGATACGACAATATCCAAATCCCCATCTAAATCCAAATCTGCAAACGCCGCCGAAAAACTCACGCCCACTTTTGAAAAGCCAAGCGATTCACCCACTTCATCGAAATCCAAACCGCCAGCATTCCTATATAGCAAATTCCGCTCGTCATAACGGGGCGAGGACTTGAAATACGCCATTCTCTGCCACCCCGTCCGCGCCTTTTCAGATTTCAGACCAATATCTCCATCGTGAAACGCACGAATCATTCCATTCGTGAACAGCATGTCCTGCAAGCCATCGTTATCAAAATCCAAAACACGCGGCGCCCAGGTCCAATCCGTCGCAAAAAGTCCAGCCATACGCGATATCTCCGCAAATTGAGACTGTCCGATCTTCACAGAAAGCATATTCTGCATGTACTGACTCGCCGAATACCGAGGAGCGTAAATTGATTTTGTCGCAATGGTAGCCAAAGTCCTTTGGTATTTCTCCGAATCCCTTGGAGCCATTTCACCCACGAACATATCCATTCGACTGTCATTATTCAAATCTCCAAAATCAGCACCCATTGCAGAATAGGGCGAGGTTACGAAATGCGAATGAATCACGTCAGTAAACGTACCGTCCCCGTTATTTCGATACAGTCGATCCGCAGGTTCGAAATCATTCGCAACATAAAGATCAGGCCATCCATCTTCATCGAAGTCCCACCAAATCGCGGCGTGCCCCTGGGCTCGACCTGAAATCCCCGCCTCCTCGCTCCTATCAACATATCTACCGCCCACATTCTCCAAAAGGATATCAGGCATACCTTCAGCCAAACCGGACGAAGACAAAAAATTACACTGCAAATAAAGATCTAGATCTCCGTCCCTATCGTAGTCAGCAAACGAAGGAGCGTTGGAGCCAGTCGAAAGCGCCAATCCCCATTCCTCTGCCGCTTCTCGCAAATAGCCGCTTCCATCATTTAAGTAGAGTTCATTTTCCGAACCCGTGTAGACGACGTAGATATCAAGGTCGCCATCATTCTCAATATCGACCATTGATACACCGGCGCCGATCCCCGTTTTTTCAGCAACACCTCTATCTCCAGAACATTCCTGGAATACTAAATCTCCCAAATTCAGATAGAGCCTATTAGAACTATCTTTCCCAACTGAAAATACGTCCGCTAGCCCGTCTCCATCAATATCGCCCAAAGCGATTCCAGACCCTATCGTACCCAAGAAGTACTGATGCCATAAGCTCCTCCATCGCTCTGGATGCGTGTATTCATTTGCATGAGACAAACCAGAAAGATCAGCTGGTATTCGCGTGAATCCCTGGCCTTGATTGGTGCCGCTTTGCTTGGAGTTTACCCAAGAACTCGTGAGTTCGGCAGATTCCAGAATCGAAAAGGCAGTTGAAGCGAAAAAGAAGAGTAGCGTGGGGAAGCGCTGCATGAAAACGGTAAACGGGGTACAACTAGAATCATCTCATTCGCTACCAACTCTACAAACAAAAAGCGCCTCACCACTAAAGGTGAGGCGCTGAAATGTATAAGACTAGGTATTAACTAGAACGAGAACGTATTGGTGAGGAACCAGTTCGGGTCACCCTGCACGCGGTACTCACGAACCGATCCGTCAGGATTAACCGAGATGGGAACCAGACCACCGTCAGACAGTACATCACGTACGTTCAACTGGATACGCCAGTTGACATTGTCGTTCAGGTCGAGCGAGTAACCTGCCCATAGGTCCAAGTGTGTTTCAGTTGGTCCCATGATTGGACTATCAGAGAGGTACACAAGAACGGGTACTCCGTCTTCGTTAACACCTTCTGTTTGCTCGTATCCGATTCCGACTTCATCTTCCCAGCGAACGCTACCACCCAAGTTCAAGCCCTTGAATTTGCCGTCACGGAAGTTGTAGTTGGTTACCATGTTTACACGCCACTCGCGGAGTTCGCTAACTGCTGTGCCTTCGGTGGCAAGACCGAGGAGGTATCGCGAGTAGAAGTCGTTATTCCAGCGAGTCTTGAGCGTGTTGTTACGGTCGCCTGCCCACCAGAGACGAATGTCACCATTGTCACCGTTGTGCACTTCGTTACGAGCGCTGACCCATTCCTTCAAGCTTCCGGCTAGATTATTGCGAACCGCTTCCGTCTTGGCAGCGTTCATCGCAAAATTCCAGTTTTCCGTCGGATTGAAGTTAACTTCGATTTCGGTACCCTTTGAAGTGATGTCCGATGTTGAAGTGAAGCCATTTGGCTGAACACCAGTCGATTCACTCCATGGATCCCACCAGCCGTTTTGCCAGCGAGCGTCAGACTGTGTCGCACCCCATGCATCCCAGAATTCCTGTGGAGCAAGGTTCTCGCGAAGATTCGCTGTCGCGCGGGCCATCCAAGCATCTGCTTCTTCAACAGTCTGATCGGCCCATTCGCTTTCAGGGATGCCCTGAGATCTCAGCCAGTTGTCGTATGGTACGTCACCAACTTGATAAGGATTCTGCTGACCATAGGTTCTCCAGGAATCATCCCAGCCAGGAGTGTTTCCTTCGATTACAACCAAGTCACGCATACCTGCTGCGAACAAGCTCGTTTCAGCGGTACCAACGTACCAGAGAGCGCCATCTGTTGGGTCATAAGTAGAACCATAAACTGTGCTTTCGTAACGATTGAGCTTGAGAGTCAACTTGTCATTGAATGTCGAGATAACGAAACCATAGTCTTCCGTGTCACCATTTGGTGGCGCCAAGGGTTGATTTAGGTGGTTAACTCGGGCCTCGCCAGGCTGGAAGTTCGAAGACTCATTCCAGAACACACTGAATTTCGTGCTTGCAGGAAGCTCAGGGAGGAACTGGTCAAGGTGAACAACCACGCTTTTGGACTCATTGCTACCTTCGAACTTGTTCACGCTACCAAGCGCTTCATTACGAGCTCTCTCAGCGAGGGCGTCCGCTTCGGTGTAAGCAAGGTAGCTACCTCCGCTTTGGAACGGAGTCGCACCAGTAGGATCAAAGATCTCACGTGGATCTCCTGGAATACGAGGAGCCGTGACATTAATCTGCGTGGTCGTGTCATCTCGGTTACCATACAGAGCTACAACTGCTCCATCCCAGAAGAAACCTTGCCATACAAACGCTTCCGATTCGATCTCTTGCGAGGACGAACGAGCAGAAGTGATCAAGCTGAGGCGGTCCCCTTCCGTATCGATGAGGAAGCTGGCGGGATGATCTCTCCAACCTGTGTAGTTTGCAGGATTGTTCTGCTGTGTGGAAGGATCATCTTGGTAAGGCGAAATCCATTCCGAGTCGAGGTAGTCAACGGTCGGCGCATTAGGGTTCGTGGGTGACCAGTAGGAATCCCAGATACGAATGCTGTTAATGGCATTCGGATTGAGCTTCGGTACTGGCTGAAGATTCAAACCAGCAGGGCTAGAGGTCCCAATGACCGATGGGCCGAGGTAAACAGCAGCCATGACTTCTGCTTCATTGGTAGCGAGACCTGAATTGCCCATGTAGGCACGGTAGGTGTCATCTGCCAACCAGTTCTTGAAGCCTTGCTCGTAGAGAATGATGTCGTCAGAAGACTTCACTCCCGTCAAACGTTGCTTGCCGATCAACTTGCCGAGAAACGAATCCGTTTCAAACAAATCGCCTTCACGAAGCTCTCCAAAAACTGTGTAGCGGGAGCTGTCGCGATCACGCACGCTGTCGCTACTGCTGCCCTGTGTTCTTCTGAAGATAACGGGCCGACCAACATTGGGATTCGGCGAGAAATCCGCGAGGTGCGAATTCACGTCAATCGTGATTTCCGGGCCCCAGCCGAATGGACTAGTTTGGCCAAAACCATAAGTTTCCTTGTTGAGAGCAACCTCTAGACCAAGGCGATTGTTATAGAACGTCTGTGCCAACTTTACGTTGGAAACTTGGAAGTCCTGGAATTCGCGCTTATTGTCGCCGTCAAGTAGGTGATTTTTGTAGTCGAAGATGGAACGATCGTAGAGCAATTCGTTTCCGTATCCACCGAACTGAGCCAATGGGAGTCCCAAGTTTCTCGCTGCAGCGCCAAGGCCAGCTGGAGAACTGATCGCGCGGTAGAACGGGTAACCAGTTCCACCTGCGTCGATGGCAACTTCTCTCGGTCCCTCAGCATCACCGTTCGGGTCAATCAAACGAGTGTACAAGATGTTGTTGTCAGAGGCTGAAATACCACCAACAGACGCATACGTTGCATCGCCGTCGCCCTGATCCGCATTCGCGAAGTAGACGATTGGGCCATCCGTGTAGTTCTCTCCATACCAAGGATTATTGAAATTCACTTGGTTGAAGTAGGCATCGCCCGTCTGCTGAACGCCGCGAACGTAGACTGGAGGGTACTGCGCGGGATCATCAGATCCATCGAGAGTTTCCTCGCCACCCAAAGCCAGCGGATGACCTGTGATCTGGGAGCGGCCTTCGGAATCCTCTTCCCAGAAACCAGAAAGACGGTCGACGGGAGGACGGGTACGCGGGCGATTCGAGTTGATATTGCCAGATTCAAAATTGGCAGTGAGTGTAGTCGTGTTGCTCTCGCTCTTGAGGAACTTAGGCTCGTACTTCATGGCGACGAAGAAACGTTCGTCTTCCGCCCAAGCTTCTTCCTGACGGTACTTGTCGTCCTTTTTGACGGCAGCCACACGAACAGAAAGCTCATCCTCAAGGATGACACGGTTCACGTTGAAGTGGAAACGAGTGGATCCGTAGCTTCCGAAACGCACCTGAACTTCACCTTCGTCCTCAAAAATCGCCGAGTCAGTCGTGTTGTTGACCAAACCAGCAGGACTTCCAAGTCCAGAGAGGATCGCGTTAGGACCACGCTGCATATCAACGCGATTTACATTGTAGCCATCCCAAGGGAGATCAGTCAGGAAGTAGTCACGAGTATTATCAGCAGCTTGTAATCCACGAACACGAGTGTTCGCATTCGGATTGAGCATGCCTAGACGTTCTTCACCAGCGAAATTGCCGCCGATGCCGCCAACTTCAGTGCTGGTCGTGTACTGGAACAAGGAAGAATTGTCTACCGCTCCCGTGTCACGAAGGAATTCCTCGGTGATTACGGAAATTGCGGAGCCAACGTCCTTGAGATCAGTACGGATACGGGAACCAGCCAAGGTGCTGGTAGCTCGGTAACCCTGATCTTCAGATCCTTCCACCGTGAATGGCGAAAGCTCGAAGATCTCCTCGTCCTCTTCATCATCTTGAGCGATGACAAGAGGAGCAACTAGAAGCGCGGCGCCACAGAGCAGTGTCTGCGTTCCACGTCTAGACCATAGGTATCTATTTGTCTGTTTGATGTGTTTGTTCATGGTTGTCTTTGCGGTAGCTTGGGGTCGCCAGACGTAAGCAGGCCCCGATGCGATAACAACGGGGCAAACAAGCGATCATGCGACGCCAGTAAATTGAATACGGGGGTGTGAAGGGATAACCGTAGGGGTGGTAGTTTGAGTTTGAGATAAGTACGCTCCCGAAGGGGGCTATTTCTAATGTTGAAGATAAGTTAAGCCATTCACATTAGATGCACTAGTAAGAATAATGTCCGCCCTCCGTGTCAACCCTATTGCAGGTCCACTTTCGCAGATTGCCAGTAAACGTTCAAAAAAAAGTAATATTTTTAAATTCCTTTTCCTGAGTAACTTAAAGCAGATTTTCCTTAACCTTGAGCAAGGTCTAGGTATGAACTTGGCTCTATTTCGCATAAATCCTACTCGCTTTCTCAAATTCAATGAATCCTGTTCAAATACAGCGACACCATCCCTCCAGCCAACAGACCTAGCCTGACTCTCAGCGTGACAATGAACACCCTCTTTCTCGTAACCGGCATGCCCGCCGTCGGCAAATCCACCTTCGCAGTCAAGCTCGCTAAAAACAAGGCGGCGTGCCTACTGGATATCGACACCGCGTCCGAGCCGATCATTCAGGCAGCGATGGCAAAACTTGGGAGAAGCAAGGACGATCGAGACAGCAAGCTATTCAAAGAAACTTTCAGAAAGCCGATCTACACGACCCTCTTCGCGCTAGCAGACGCAAACCTGCCCCAGCTCGACGTGGTCATTTCAGGCCCCTTCACGAAAGAACTAACTAACAAAAACTGGCCAAGCGAAATCGAGCAAACGCTCAAATCTCGCTGTCTCGTCAAATGCATCTACCTGCACTGCGATCAGGATACCAGAAAACGACGCATCGAGCGAAGAGCCAATCCACGCGACGCAGCAAAACTCGAATCATGGAGTCAGCACCTAAGCTACTATGAATCCGAAACTCGCCCCGCATACCCTCATCTTGCCGTCAATACCGCTTCCGCAGACGCGCTGGAAATTGCATTGAGCTCCGATCTCCTCAAAGACGCCCGCCCAACATGAAGAACAGAACGCCCTAGGCGCCTAGCCTTCTCTACGAAGGATGCGACTGAGGACTTCCTTCAATTTCTCCGGCACGACTGGCTTGCTCAGATAGTCATCCATACCCGCGGCGATACATTTTTCACGGTCGCCCCGCATGGCATTAGCAGTCATAGCGACGATTGGCACCTTGGCTCGCCAATCCTTCATTTCACGTATTTTGCGAGAAGCATCCAGGCCGTCCATCACCGGCATCTGCCAATCCATCAAAACAGCATCGAGCTTGTCGGCTCCCTCCACCCTTTCGAGCGCCTCCAACCCATCGCACGCCACGACTACCGAAACCCCTAAGGAACTCAACATGTGAGTGGCTACCTTTCGATTAACAGGATGATCCTCCACCAGAAGCACTCTAAATCCAGCGAATACTCCATCCGCTCCGACCTTTGGCACCTCCTCTCCTAGCCCCTCGTCCTCAGCATCGCGCAAGTCAATCTTCCGCAAACACGATTCAAGCCGAGCCCTGCTGAACGGCTTCTGGAGCGTCCCAGCAATCTCCTCCTTGACTTTCGAGCTCAAAGCAAGAGCACGCAAAGGGTTCGAAAAAGACACCACACCTACGAGACGAGGTTGATCAAGCGACACAAGATCCCAGAGAAGCTGTTCATGAGAGCGGCCGTGCACCTGACCTGCGAATACAACAGCGCCAATGCGACAACGAGCTAACGCTCCCTCCATTTCACTCAAGTCCGCGAAAAGCCGCGACTGGACACCGAATCGCTTTAGCTCCGACAAAAGGCTCTCTCCATGCGGCCAGTCATTATCGAGCACAAACGCCTCCCAGCCTATAGCCTCGAGCGAACGCTGCCTCCCTCGACCTTCCACGACAGCGACTTTTCCCAACCGTATGATGAAACTAAACTCAGACCCCAGCCCAACCTTGCTCGTCACTTGAATCTCACCACCCATCTTCTCGCACAAGCGCTTGCAAATAGCCAAGCCCAACCCAGTCCCACCATACTTGCGGGTAGTCGTGGAATCAACCTGTCGAAAAGAGTCGAACAAGGATCCAAACGCCGTTTCTGGTATACCGATACCAGTGTCTTTCACGCTAAAGCCCAAAACATAGTGCGTATCTGTTTCCTCGATACAGGCTCCACTAATATCGACCCGGCCGGAAATAGTAAATTTGATCGCGTTAGTAGCCAAGTTTAGCAAAATTTGCCTAACCCTCCCAGGGTCGCCAAGCACCATTCCTTCAGTCGCCGTATCCAAATAACAACTAAAGCCCAAGCCCTTTTCATCCGCCTGCAGCGAGACCATTCCGGTGAGCTCTTCCATAATCTCACGCAAATCAAACGGCACCTCTTCTAGCTCCAGCTCATTCGCTTCAATTTTCGTGTAGTCAAGAATATCGTTAATCAGAGAAAGCAAGGACTCGGCTGAAGCCCGAATAGTGCCTACGAAATTCGACTGCTCTTTGCTCATATCCATCTCAGCCAACAGACTCGACAATCCTATAATCGCGTTCATTGGCGTCCGAATCTCATGACTCATCGACGCCAAAAACACGTTCTTAGTTCGACTAGCCGATTCAGCGGCTTGCTTCGCCTCCTCGAGTTCGGAGTTGCTCAACTTCAACTCCATCAGAGCTTCGCTCAACTGATCCGTTCGCTTGTTAAACCAATAAGCGATTCGGCCAAACTCATCGTCTCCCTCCAACTCGAGACGCCCCCTACTTTGTCCTTCGAGAGCGAGCTTGCGAACCTCTCCTCGCAAAGCATTCGCCGGAGAAAAAACACTCCTCCAAAGAAAAAAATATAAAAGTATACAGATTATGAATACAACAATCAGTACCAGTTTAGAAACTCGCCCTACTACCAACGCCACCGCCTTATCCGAATATTCAGAAGGCATAGCGATCAGAACCACCCAATCCGTAGAAGGGACGGAAAACAGGCTCACCAAGGCGCTTTGCCCCAGAAGAAACTCCTTCTCGACCCGAAACTGCTGCACCTTTTCGCCTGAACTACGGCGATAGATTAGCGATTCAGCAATACTCTTAGCCTCTATCTCGTCAATCTGGTAAGACTCAGCATCGATCTTCGCCGCCAACCAACTCGACTCTCCCTCTTGAGATTCGCGACTTCCTAGCGGTCCACTCGTATGGAATTTTTCAATACGACTGGCGATCAATCCAAAAGAAGGGCTACCAGGAGAAACCTCACCCACTAAACGGTACTCCACTATCTTGTTTCCAGCCTCGTCAAGACTCGTTCGTCGTCCGAGCTCCGAATCAGGAAAAGATATCAAACGATTGTTTCGATCCACAGCGAAGGCATAGCCATCGATCTGCTGAGCCTGCTCAGCCATAAACTCAGAGATTCCATCGAGGCGAAGGTCAACTGTCGCGACACCCGCAAATCGCCCATCATTCCAATAAGGAGCCGTACAGGTTACCATCGGAACAAAAGAGTACGGATCCATGTATGACTTTGACCAATACACCTCACCTGGATTCAGATAGCGGGCGGGCACATACCATTCCTCGTTATGATAGCCCATTCCATTCGGATCGTTGTAGTCGTCGAAATAGACCAGTCGTCTTTTTTCGTCACGCGACCAAAAAAACGACCGTCGATCCACACCCTCTTCATACTGATTCGGCTCTGGCCAAATCCCACCTCCAGCAATCAAGCGATTGTCCACCGATATCACAGCCTCTGAATCCAGCATCTCCGCTATTACCGAAGAATAAACGGAATCATCCTTGGGCAAGCTTTCCCCTAACTTCGCCAAGCTCTTAGCCAAGGTCTCGGTGCTAACAACTCGCTCGCCAAGCTTCAGAACGATATTTTTGCCCACCTCTCGATGCAGCTTCTCAGCTTGATCGGAAAGGGTCCGGTGAGCAGCCGTCTGAATCGCGAAATAGGTTGCCCCAATCACCAGAAGCAGAAACCCAAGCAGCCCTACAAAGACCCTGACTGAGAGCTGCTTATAGGAAGGGATATCCGATTCTTCCGATACGTTTAAAGACATAGGGGTGACCGACGCTTGGCTAAGCAAATGAGTGCGGATTCCCATGCGAAGCAAGAAAAACTACTAACTTTCATCAGTAGTAGCATATATCGACCTATCGGGCTATACCAGCGCGGATACTCCACCCGACGGAGCGAGCGAGGCTGAAACGTTAACGCTTCCCAGATTGCTCCTGCTCGATACGCGCGATGTATTCGCTCACGTTACACGTCAGCAGGCGAGTGCCATCCTTGCGCACCTCAAGAACCTTGTTTACGAGCGGATCGAGAAAGTCGCGGTCGTGACTCACCAGAATCACCGTTCCGTCAAAGGCCTTGATCGCGTCCTGCAGCGTTTCCTTGCTTCGAATATCAAGGTGATTGGTCGGTTCGTCCAAGATAATCGTGTTCGCCCGCTTCATCAGGATCTTTGCCAAAGCGAGGCGATTGCGTTCCCCGCCCGAGAGCACCGTAGTCGGCTTGAACACATCGTCTTTCCGAAAAAGAAGAGCTCCTAAAACAGCGCGCGGATTCGCATCCTCATGACCAGCGTCAGCCGCTGCCGCCTCGACCTCTTCAAGCACCGTCTTCTCTGGGTCGAGCTCCTCCGCCTGCTGCTGCGCGAAATAGGCGAGCACCGTATTCAAACCAACAACACGTTCTCCAGCCTGAAAGGGTTCTGTACCGGCCAGCACCCGAGCGAGCGTGGACTTACCCGCGCCATTAACACCGACAACCGCAATCCGATCCCCCTTGTCGATATGGAAACTGAAATTGTTGAACACCTCGATATCGCCGTACGACTTCGACATGTTGATCAGTTCGATCACCTTCTGGCTGCTCGGAGGCGGCTCCGGAAAACGGAAAAACATTTTCTTCTCCGTTTTCGGCATTTCGATGAGATCGATTTTCTCGAGCGCCTTGATGCGACTCTGTACCATCGAGGCCTTCTTCACGTTCGAGCGAAAACGATTGATGAAATCCTTCTGCCGTTGAATCTCCTTCTCCTGGTTCGCCTTCTGCTTGCGAAGCGCCTCAAGTCGAGCTTCCGACTCCTTGATGTAGAAACTGTAGTTCCCCTTGTAGGATTCGATGTTTCCTAGGCTCAAGTGCAATGTTCGATCCGTCACCGCGTTTAGGAAGGCGCGGTCGTGGGAGATGATCATAATCGCTCCTTCGTAACGAGTAAGGTAATCCTCAAACCAGTTTTGAGCAATGATGTCCAAATGATTGGTCGGCTCGTCAAGAAGCAGCAAGGAAGGCTGTCTCAGCAACAGCTTGGCCAACGCGATTCGCATCTGCCACCCACCAGAAAACTCGCCCGTATCCCGATCCATATCCTCGATCGCAAACCCTAGACCAAGCAGCACGCGCTCGATCTTAGACTTCATCTTCTCCGGCTCGTACTCCTCTAGCTTGTGTTCCCAGCCGCCGATCGTGTCGATCATGTCGTAATACTCCTCGCTGCTAGTATCCATCTCAGCGAGTTTCTCGTCGGCTTCGTCGATTTTTGCCTGCAGCTCCAAAGCGTCGTCAAAAGCCGTCTCGACTTCCTTGTAGAGCGTGCGCCCCCTCACCTCGATACCATCCTGAGGCAGATAGCCGAGCGACACCCAACTGGGCTTTTCAAACTCCCCCCGATCGATCTCCACCTCGTCGAGCATCAGCTTGAGGAGGGTCGACTTGCCGGCTCCGTTAGAGCCCACTAGCCCGATACGGTCACGCACGCCAATCGTCAGCGAAACGTCGCCGAAAATCACTTTCTCGCCGTAGCGAAGATGAAGGTTCTTGAGTCCGATCATGGTTCTTAAAAATCGCGCACCCTAGCAAGGGCGGGAAAAAAAACAACGGCTCATTCAACAAAAATCGAATGAGCCGCGAAAGATAATTTGTAGCCGTCTAGCTGTAAGTCCTAATGAGCATGTTCCAGCTCGTAGCGGGCAGACGTGAATTCAGTCAGCTTGATCCACGACTTCCACATCGCGTGCAACTCCTGCTTGTGGAGCTTGATCTCGATCTCCAGAAGCTTGCGCCGCTCGTCCGTCGAATTCTTGAGCTCCTTGATCTTCGACATCAAGGCCGACGCCTTGTCCTCGAAGCTATCGGACAGATGCTCGAGTCGAGCGTGCAAATCCTTCGAAGTCTCGTCGATTTCGTGACGAATCCGCTCGAGCAAAAGATTCTTATCCTTCTTGACCAACATTTGGCGAAGCTTCACGTCGCTGACCCAACGCAAGTCAGACACGAGACCGAGCTTGGACGAAGTCCAGATCAGCCATTTCGTCGGATCGAAGTGGTACCAGCGAACGCCATTTCGATAGTCGTTGGCCATCGTGTGATGATAATTGTGGTAACCCTCGCCGAAGGTGAAGAGAGCCAACACCGCATTGTCCACCGCCGTCAATTCCTTGGCATAGGTGCGAGCGCCCCAGACATGGCAGAGACTATTGATAAACCAAGTACAGTGGTGGATCGCGAAGAGTCTCATGAAAAAGCCCGCGAACAAAGCCGCCAGCGGATGCATGAAAAAACAGCCAATACCCACGACAGCCACGTTCACCGCTATGGTAAGCCAAGCGTAGTGATTGTGCTGAAACATCACGCGCGGGTTCCTCAAAAGATCCTTGACCAGACGCTCGTCAATCGGATTCCGATAAGTGAACATCCACCAAATGTGGGCGTACCAGAAACCCTTGTTGATATTGTACGGATCCTTGTCCGTATCGACATGGCTGTGGTGGATTCGATGGTCGTGCGACCACTGAAGAGCGGATGCCTCGATCGCCAAGCTAGACGACAGCAAGCAAGCCCACTCGTAAACCGGCTTCGCCTTGTAGGTGTTGTGCGAAAACAGCCGGTGGTAGCCTGCCGTGATCGAAAACACCGAGATCGCCCACGTTACTCCGAAAAGCACCAGCGACTCCCAGCTGAACACCGAGATATATGCCGGCAGCAATGCGATCAGCAATACGTGATAGCCAGCGATGAAAGCGAAAATTCCCCAATTCTTTATGCGCATAGGATTTAGTACAAGAGCTCAAAAGGGCGCGGAATCAGCTTATTGGCCAGCCTATCTTCTCTTTGAGACACAATTTTTAATAACGCGAATTAGACACCAGACCGGCCTGATCGTGCCATTATTTCCAAAAGCGAATTGCCTTCCCACACTAGAAGCGCCACCCAACATCACAAAAATGCAAGCTACACCCGATAAAATTCGCGGCATCCTCATCGATATGGACGGCACATTCGTCGACCATCTCCAAACCCTAACGCGTTGCTTCCAATACGCTTGCCGAGAATTAGGATTCCCGGAACCCTCCGCCGAAAAAGTCAGACGCAGCATCGGCGGCTCCATGCCAGTCACGATCCAGAAATTCCTTCCGGCCGAACACGTCGAGGCGGGCAAGGAGCTCTGGAGACAACGCTTCGAGGAAATTCACCTCCAAGGCGTCGTCGTCCTCCCGGGCGCCGGCGAACTGCTCGACCACTGCCAGTCTTCCGAAATCTCAGCTGCGATTTTCACCAACAAAACCGGCACACACTCCCGCGCCATCATCGAAAACGAGGGCTTCACTAGCCAACTCGCTTTCGTTCTCGGAGCGGAAGACACCGAATACCGCAAGCCGCAGCCGGAATTCACCGCAGCAGCCATAGAGAAAATCGGAATGCGAGGCGAAGAGCTAGCCATGGTCGGCGACTCGCCCTTCGACATCCAAGCCGCCCGAGCAGGCGGCATGACAGCCCTTTGCGTCACCACCGGCTCGCATTCCCGAGAGGAGCTCTTCGAGGAAGGCGCCGACCACGTTTTCGACTCTCTCAGAGAAGTTGCAGACTGGCTCCGCAGCTAAAATCCACCTTGCGGCTGCAGGCAAATCCGCTACCCATTAGCCACCTTGCCACCCGTCCCCAACAGCGAATCCCTCTCCGGCGTCCTCGAACGCATCATCTTCTTCAACGAAGAAAACAATTACACCATCGCCGAGCTCAGACCGGGCGACGGCTCGGAGAAAGTCACCATCACAGGCCAACTAGGCGGCGTCCAATGCGGCGAAACCCTTCGCCTACAGGGCAGCTGGACCAAGCACCCGACCCACGGTCCGCAGTTCAAAATCGCCGCCTTCAAGTCCGAACTGCCCGCATCCATTTACGGGATACGCAAGTACCTCGGCAGCGGACTCGTCAAAGGCGTCTCCAAGGGCATCGCCGAACGCATCGTCAAGCGCTTCGGCGACGACACCCTGCGCATCATCTCGGAAGAATCCGCCCGGCTACAGGAAGTCAGCGGAATCGGCAAGCAACGCGCCCACTCCATCAAGGAAGCCTGGGACGAGCAAGTGGTGCAGCGCGAGCTCTTCATCTTCGGACAAACCTACGGCCTCTCTCCGGCCCTCTGCCTGCGCATGTACAAGCAATTCGGACCGGAAGCCACCGCCGTCCTGCGCAACGAACCCTACCGCGCCGCCCGCGAAGTCCAAGGCATCGGCTTCAAGACCGCCGACAAGATCGCAATCAACACCGGCATCCCCAACGACTCCCCGCAACGCATCGACGCAGGCATCGAGTTCGTCCTCCAGGAACTGCAAGACGACGGCCACACCGCCTACCCGAGTGAAGATCTCAGCGCCCTCGCCGCCGAAACCCTCCAATCCGATAGCGAGCACATCCGCCACGGAATCGAACGCCTCCTCGAATCAAAAGCTCTCCGCTCCACCGTAGCACAAAACGGACACGCGTATCTACAACTCCCCTACAACTTCTTCGCCGAGGAAAAAATCGCCCTCGCCATCAAACGCCTCAAGGAAACGCCGAGCGGACTTCCCGACATCAAGCGCGACATTGCGGTAAACTGGGCCGAAGAAAAAGCGGGCTTCGCATTCGGCGACTCCCAAAAAGACGCCATCAAAGGCTCGATCGCCAACAAAGTCTTCATCCTCACCGGCGGTCCCGGCACCGGCAAGACCACTATCCTCCGCGCCGTCGTCGCCATCCTGAAAGCGAAAAAGGCCAAAATCCTCCTCGCCGCCCCGACCGGCCGAGCCGCCCAGCGCCTCTCCGAGTCCACCCACGCCTACGCCCAGACCATCCACCGCCTCCTAAAATTCGACCCCTCTGAAGGCGGCTTCGTCATGAACGAAAACAAGCCGCTTTCAGCCGACGTCGTCATCGTCGACGAGGCCTCCATGCTCGATGCTCGCCTCGCCGCCGCCCTCCTCCAAGCCATCCCCTCAAAAGCCCACCTCATCCTCGTGGGCGACGTCGACCAGCTCCCCTCAGTCGGAGCGGGCAACGTTCTGAAAGACCTCATCGCGTCTCGAAAAATCCGATACGTCACCCTGGACGTCGTCTTTCGCCAGCAGAAGTTCAGCTCCATCGTCCACTACGCCCACGCCATAAACAAAGGCGAAGTCTCGCTTCCCACAGCCCTCGAGGACGTCCGCCAGCTCGACCCAAAAAAGGACTTCCAATTCGTGTCCGCAACCGACCAGAACGACGCCGCCCAAAAGGTCGCCGAAGTATTCAAATCCTTCATAGCTGGCGAACTTCACCTCGACCCAATCGCGGACGCCCAAACCCTCGCCCCCATGCACAAAGGCATGGCCGGAGTGGGCAACCTCAACCAAACCCTCCAACTAGCGCTCAACAAAAACACCGAAGCCATGCCCTTCGGAACGCTCAAGTTCAAGGTCGGCGACAAGGTCATCCAAACGCGAAACAACTACGACAAGAATATCTTCAACGGCGACATCGGCATCGTCACCGGACTAGACGGAGTCAACGGACTGCTAGACGTCGATTTCGACGGACTCGAAACGACCTACGACAAATCGGAAATGATCGACCTCCAACTCGCCTACGCCGTCAGCATCCACAAGTCCCAAGGCAGCGAATACCCCGTAGTGGTCATCCCACTACTAAAAGCTCATTTCATGATGCTGCAGCGAAACCTCATCTACACTGCCGTCACCCGTGGAAAGAAAAAGATCATCATCGTCGGCGAGCCCGCCGCCTACGCCATGGCCGTTCGAAATTCCGACGCAAAATCCCGCTGCACCCTCCTTCAGGAATTCCTCAGGTAAAACTCCGTCGAAGCCCGCTCGGCACGCGGTCATCGCTCCAAAACCCTACACCCGCTTCAACGCCAGCGTCACATTGGCCCCGCCAAAGCCGCTGCTATTACTCAAAGCAATCTTCGGTCCCTCGCTCAAAGTCTCGCGAATCACGTTCAACCCCTCGAACTCCGGATCCAGCTCGCGTATATGCGCCGAGCCCGGAGTGATTCCTTCCTTCATGCTAAGCGACACAATCGACGCCTCCAAAGCGCTGGCCAAACTCAAGCCATGTCCCGTCAAAGCCTTCGTGCTGGAAACCTTAGGTGTATGTCCTTGATTCGTGAATACTTTCTTTAAAGCTCGGCCCTCGCTCAAATCGCCAATCATCGTCGATGTCGCATGAGCATTGACGTAGTCAACGTCTCCCACGTCGACACCCGTCGATCTTAGAGCTCGTTGCATCGCCTCGACGAGGCCTACCCCCTCAGGATGAGACATCGCGACATTGTGCCCGTCGCTCGCCTGTCCCCAGCCGAGCAGCTCCGCGTAGGGAGTCACTCCGCGGCGAAGCACTTCCGCCTCGCTCTCGAGTACAAGCACCGCTCCTCCCCCCGTACTGACAAATCCATTACGCCGCTTATCAAACGGACAAGATGCCGCTTCAGGGTCGCCCTCTAGCGAAAGGGCACGCATCCCAGAAAACGGAAGCAAGCTCTCATCGTTGAGATCCTCGCCCGCAGCCACAAACATTCGTTTCTGACGCCCAAGAGCAATATCATCGTAGGCAAACCCTATCGCATGCCCAGAAGACGCGCACGCGGAAGAAAAGCCGCAGGAGTTCCCGAGTATCTTAAAATTGGCTACAAAATTAAAACTTAACGTCCCCGCAATCGAAGCGACGATTCCCGTCGGAGGACAGCGCATAGGTCCCATCTGGTGCAGCCGCGTCATATTCTGGTGAATCATCCGAGTCGAACCGCCAGAAGACGTATACATCCCAGTATCCAAATTGGAAACATCCCCCTCATCCAATCCCGCGCTCTCGATGGCCTGCATCATCGATGTGTAAACGTAAGGTCCATGCGGGGGCATGGAACGCAACTGATCACGACGAATCCGATACTTCGCCGGCAAAACCCAATCTTCGAAGTCCGAAGAACTCACGTCGAACTCCTTAACAGTGCCCGCAAGCTTAACATCGGTCGGTATCCGCACGTTTTGTGGGCTAAAAGGAGCAAATCCGTGCTTCAATTTCCTCAGGCTATCCGCTACCTCAGCGAGGTCATTTCCGATGCTGCTTACGATTCCTAGTCCTGTTACAAATACTCGCTCAAGTGCCATGTCGCTCTGATGTCTTCCTAGCGAGGAAAACACTAAGCTAGCCGAGACAAGTCGAGCCTAAGCTTGCGCGCCGGAATTTGTCGCGGCACTCGCCTGCTCATCAGACGCGACGATCAAGCTAATCTCATCAGCGGTCGCAGCCTTCTCCCCACCTACCAAAATCTTGCCCGAATAGACCACCATCGGATCGCGACGACGCTTCAACTCCACCGAAAGCTCGAGCTTATCGCCTGGCTTGCAAACACGGTGACAACGCACCCCGTCCGCGCCCGTGAAGAAAATAGAATCCCCGGCGCTCGCATTCGAGGCCCCCTCAGTCGTAAGAAAATGAAAAACGCCCAGCTGTCCTAAAGCCTCTAAAAGTATCGATGCAGGGAAGACTGGATTGTCCTTAAAGTGACCGGCCAAAAATGCTTCCTGCCCCGAAATCTCGTAAACTCCCAACGCCTTCGCTCCGTCGATTTCCGCCGACTGCAGAAATAGAAACGGCTCCTGCTGAGGCATCACCGCTGCAATCTGCTCAACCGGGTAGTACTTCGCCTTCGCCTCAACTTCCACGCCAGAAAGCTTCGCCGAAATAAAAGTCTTCAAGTCACCCACCGTGCGCAGATCCCAGAGCTCTTCGTTTTTAATACTCACCCCAAGCGATTCTTCTACCATCATGATCGCCTCGAACATCGTCAGCGAATCCATGCCGAGATCTTCCATGAATTTCACGGAATCGTCACCGCTCTTGAGGGTGTCAACAACCTCAGGCTCGAGAAAACGCTCCACGATTCCTAGCACCACAGTCGGCACCAAACTCACGTCCCCGCTCTGGCGAAACGCCAACGCGGCCGCAATGGTCTCGGGCGAGCAACGCTTAAGCGTCTCCTTAAGAAGATCGTCCGCGCTCGGCTCGTTAGCCTGGGGAGTTAGATTCGTATTGCTTGCCTGGTTTGACATTTCTGCGTGTAAAAAAGGTCCGGCTCATCCGCTTGTAAACAGCAAAAGCAGTACACATACCAGATCCATGCCTAACTTTGACGCCTCCGAAATTCCGAAGCGATCTAGAAACGTAAGTGCCCTCTCCGATGTTTTAGAGTTGATTCGCGAAAATACTTAAACTCCTATCCAACACAATTCGAGTCACAGGCCCAGCCAAGACTCATTCAAAAATGGAATTTTCCGTCAAAGCGCCGATTCTGATCCTCACCCACGAGTTCGCCCCCACCAAAGGCGGAATCGCGACCTTCACAGAGGAGATGGCCCGGGCCGCAGCCAAACTGGGCAGAATCGTCGAAGTGTGGGCCCCACAGTCGAACGGCAACCACGATTCCGACTTCCCCTTCACCATTCGCAGACTGGATCTCAAAGGAACCCAAGACCTTTCCTGCCAAGCCCGCCTCGCCATGGAAATGATTCGCGAACGCCGACGCCTTCGCAACGCCATCGTCTACCTCTGCGAGCCGGGTCCCGTCCTAGCCATGTGCTACCTGCAATTCTTCAAGACCTTCAAACCGGGCAAGCTCATCATCACCTTCCACGGGTCGGAAATCAAGACCTTTGCGGCAAACCCGGGCAAGCGCATGGCAGTCAACGCCCTCATCAAACGAGCCGATCGCATCAGCACTCCCTCAGAATTCACGCACGGCCTCCTCAAGCAAAACTTCCCCGTCGCCAAGCGAAAAACCTTTCTCACCCCCGGAGCGCTCCGCTCAAACTTCGAAGAGATCGAAGCACGTCGCTCGCGCCCCTCCAAAAAGGTCCACATCCTCACCGTCGGACGACTTCACCCTCGCAAGGGACAAGCCTTCATCCTCCACGCCCTCGCCCAACTGCCCCGACAACTCCGCCGCCAAGTGACGTTCTGGGTCGTCGGAACAGGAAACAAACACGGCTACGAAGACGAACTGCGCGAACTCGCCGACAAAACAGATTTCGGAGTCACCTTCTTCGGCGACGTCTCCAACGAGCAGCTCGAGGAGCTCTACGCACGCGCCGACATATTCTCCATGACCAGCGTCAACTTCCGCAAAAGCGTCGAAGGCTTCGGTCTCGTCTACCTCGAAGCAGCCGCCCACGGACTCCCCATCGTCGCCCACCGCATCGGCGGCGTCGCCGAAGCCGTCTCCCACGGAGAAAACGGAATCCTCGTAGAACCAGGCAATCAAACCGAGCTCACCGCCGCCTTCGGCCAACTTATCCAGGACCGAGACCTTCGCGAAAAAATGGGTCGCAACGGCAAGAAATGGGCCCGCCGCAATACCTGGCTCCAGTCCGCGGACCTCCTTTTCAACCGCTGGGACATCACCATCGACCCGTCCCTCGACGAAGCGGAACGCGCCATCGAGCTCTGCCCCTAAAAGTGCTGGAGCGCTCTCTTGACGGGAGAAGTTCGATTTCGAACGAAGACTGTTGTCACGCGATTCAATTCCCCTTTCCCTCCCCACATGATCGAAAGCGTCTCCAATATCCAAGTACGCTATGCCGAAACCGACATGATGGGCATCGTCTATCACGCCAACTACCTCCCTTGGCTCGAAATAGGACGTACCGAACTCCTCCGCGAAAACGGACTCCCCTATAAGGAAATCGAAGCCCGCGGCGTCATGCTCCCCGTCCTGGAAGTGAACGTCAAATACAAGCGCCCCGCCAAATACGACGACACCGTAAGCATCCATACGCGGATCTCCGAAAAGCCCTTCCTCAAAATCAAGATAGACTACGAGCTCAAACGCGGCGACGAGCTGCTCGCCACCGCCACCACCCTTCACGCCTTCATGAATAGCAAAGGCGTCCCCGTTAAGCCCCCCACATTTTTCAAAGAAGCCCTAGCCAAACACTACTAGGCATACTCGCTCAAAACCACTTCATCGACTTCGTTTTCACGCGCAGCGGAGAGGACTTCCTCCGCCTCGTCCCCACACAGCTGATACACCGCCCAGACCGCGTGGGCTCTCACCAAGGGCTCCTCGTCCCCTTCAGCCAGCGACACGAGCATCGCCACCACCTTGTCCAAAAACGCGCCCCGCTCCATCTCGCTCGAGCCCACCGGCCACCAATCCTCGCTTCGCAAGAGATTGCCAGCCGCGATGCACGCATTCCGCTTCAAACCGCGCAACTTCGTACGCTTAACCGGCATCTTCCGAAACACCTCGCGAAAGGTCTCAATGTCCATCCCGAGCAAATCCAAAAGCCCCAACTCCGCCACCGCGTAGCGGCTCTCCAAAAGCTGCAAGCGCCCCGCATCCGCAAACCGATTCCACGGGCAAACATCCAAGCAAATGTCGCATCCGTACACCCGACCGCCGATTTTCGAACGAAGCTCCCTAGGAATCACCCCCTTGTTCTCGATCGTTTGATACGAAATACACTTTCGCGTATCCAAAAGTCCAGGACTCACAATCGCGCTCGTCGGACACGCATCCATACATCGAGTACACTTCCCACAAAGCAGACCCATCTCTGCCTCGGCCATTTCCTCGCGCTTGCCCGATTTTTTCAAAGCCCCGTCAGGCTCGAACTCGAGCGGCACCAACACCGTCGCCAGCAACAGCCAGTTTCCGTGCGACCTCGAGATCAACATTCCATTCTTCCCCTGCCACCCCATCCCCGACGCAGCCGCCCAGCCCCTCTCCATCACTGGACCCGTATCCGTGTAATACCGGTAGTCTCTCGGCCCCAAACCGAATTGCAACTCCAACAACTCACCGAGCTTTTTCAACCCAACCAACAAGGTATCATGATAATCTCGATACAAAGAATACTTCGCAAAGCCGGTCTGCCGACGAGCGACACTCTCATCCGGCGGAAGGTAATTCACCCCCAGCATGATCACCGAACACGCATCCTCAAGCACTAGAGTCGGATCCAGCCGCTTCTCGATCGAACGAGCCAGCCACTCCATATCCGCATGATACCCTGCAGCCACCCACTGCCGCAAACGATTGTTCGGCAGCGGACTCAGATCCGTAAACCTCACCTCGTCAAATCCCAGCTCCCGAATCGCCTCGCGCAGCCCTTCCTTTACAGCTCCAACAATCATCTCCCCCACTGTGCCGCTTCGACTTTGTAAGTCCTGCAAACATGCCCCACCACTTCGCCGATCGAACGCCCCTCCGTTAAGATACAGCAATTCGCCTGACGATAAATCGGGTCGCGGACAGCCAACATCCTCTCAATTTCAGCCAGCGGATCCTCGACCTGCAAAAGAGGGCGATTCGAATTGTGACGCGTCCGCTCGTAGATCCCCTGCGCCGTCGCCATCAACGAAAACACAAGTCCACGCGACTTCAGAAAATCCATCATTCCGGGCTGCACCGCGAGCCCGCCCCCGCAGGAAACCAAGCATCCCTCGGAAGCATGCCCGCCCTCGACGAACGCTCGCTCCATCTCCCGAAACGCAGGCTCCCCCACCGCTTCGAAAATCTCGGGAATCGACTTACCCTCAGCCGCCTCGATCGCATGATCGCTATCCATAAAATCCAGCCCCATCCGCTGGGCGACCTGACGGCCCACCGTACTTTTTCCAGTCCCCATAAAACCCACGAGGTAAAGGTTTGGCTTAGCTGTAATCTTCATAAGGCAGCCTTGCACCCAAATGCCACCGCCCCCCATAGTCTACCCAATAATCCCCTGCAAAATTCCTAATTCACTCAAAGCCATCATTTTCGGCGGCGGACTCGCCGGCTCCATACTGGCGGATCGCTTCGTCGCTTCCGGCCACCGTATCCTTCTAGTCGACGACCCCTCCAAATCCCGCTGCTCCCGCGTAGCCGCCGGACTCATCAACCCCATCGGCGGCAAACGCCTCAAGCTCGCCTGGAAAGCCGACACCCTCATACCCCACGCCCTCGCCTACTACCGCGACCTCGAATCCAAACACCAACGCCAGCTCTACCACCCCCGCCCCATCCACCGCCTCTTCTCAAATCCAGACGAAGCGACTCTCTGGCAAAAGCGCCTCCAAGACCCCGCCTACGCCACGATTACAACACCCTTGTGGGAAGCGGCCTTGTGCCGCGATTCAAGCCAACCCAAACTTCAAACCGGCTTCGCCATCCCCCACGCCGGTTACCTCGACACCAACGCCCTGCTCCACGTCCTCCACTCCAATCTCTCCGACACAAATCCCCTCCTGTCCTCAAGCTTCAACTACGACGAAATTCAGCCCACTGCCGACGGCGTTACCTTCCGCGATCACACCGCCGACCTCGCCATCTTCGCCGAAGGCCATCTTGCCACTCAAAATCCCCATTTTGCCTTCATCCCCTACAAGCCGGCCAAAGGCATTATCGCCACCATCAAACGGCTCTCAGATTCACAATTCACTCCTCACTACTCACTACTCCCCAACTCCCCCATCCTCCTAAAGGGAAAATTCATCATCCCTCGCCACGACAATACCATCCAAGTCGGAGCCACCTACAATTGGGACGACCCCACCGATACGCCAGATGACGCGGGTATCCAAGAACTGGAACAATTTCTCAACCGCGAGCTCGGTCCCGACTCCTGGGCCTTCGACCAGATCCGAGCTGGCGTTCGACCCGCCACCGCTGGAGCCTACCCCGTCGTTGGCCCACACCCAGACCAGCCCCAGCTCGTCGCCTTCAACGGTTTCGGCTCAAAAGGTTCCATGCAGATCCCCCACTTCGCCGGCGCCCTCCTCGCATCCCTACAAGCAGCATCCCCTCTCCCACCCGATGCGCTTCCCGCACGCTTCCTAAAAAAGGCCACTTCAAAACCGAAACGCTGGATCGCCACCAACCTCGTCAAAGACACCGTTCTCAAAAACCTTACCCCCGGTTCCATCGCCATCGACGCCACCGCTGGAAACGGACACGACACCCAATGGCTCGCCCAAGCCGTCGGCCCCAGCGGACACGTATTCGCCTACGACATACAAGAGCAAGCCCTCGCCGTCACTCGTCAACGGCTCCAAAAACAAAGCCTCCTCGACCAGACAACCCTCCTCCACACCGGCCACGAAACCCTCCTTCAAACGATCCCACTTAAACACCACGGTCAAATCTCTGCCATAGTCTTCAATCTAGGATTCCTCCCCGGCGGCGACAGCGAGGTCATCACACTCCCCAACACCACCCTAACAGCCCTCAACGCCAGTCTCCAGCTCCTCAAGCCAAACGGCATCCTAGCCGTCACCCTCTACCCCAGCCACCCCGGAGCCCAACAAGAAGTCGACCAAGTCCTCGCCTGGCTCCACGCACTCCCCTCGACCCAATTTCAATCCCAAATCCAAGCCCACCCAAAAAACAACGCTACCTCGCCCTACCCGATTTTCGTGACCAAATCCCTAAGAGACTGTCCAATAAGTCGCTTTCGAGCGAGCGACGTTCAGTTCGAGTTCTAAATTCTGGCTTTCGATTGGAGGTATACCCGGAGGGTATATCGAAATGAGACAACGAAATTTAGGACCGAAATGAACGAGATCACGAAGAAATTGGACTTATTGGACAGTCTCTAAGCTAATACCCAAAAACACCTGTGCCGATCTGTGCAATCTGTGGGCCAAGAAAATCACCGCGTCAATCTTCTCACCGCATCCCCACATTCCGGATACGTCGCCACCAACTCATCACGCTGCCCAATTTCAAAACCCTCCCATTCAAACCCCGGCGTCACTACGCAGCTCATCAAAGTCCAGCCGTTCTCCCCATCAACCAACGGAGCTCCGCCAAACCACAGACCCGGCTCAAATACCAGATGCGGCGATTCGCCCTTCTCAAAATCACGCCCCAGCACATCCCAGCGCCCCGCGCCATCCTCCCCGATCCTGAACACCTCAAACGCGTCCCCATCCAAAAAGAAAAACTGCTCCACCGCGTCCAGCCGATGCAGAGCCGAAAACTCCTCTCGCGTGAACAAGGCGTAAATCGTCGTACTCCTCGCCCGCCCAGAAGCATCCGTCTCACCCGTATGAATACGCCGAAAAAAACCGCCCTCATGCTCGATACGCTCCAACTCCAACCGCTCCACAACCTCCTCAGCCCTCATCACTAATTCCTAATTCCTAATTCCTAATTAACTAAAAAAGCTCTCCCTGATCCGGATTCCCCATCAGTCCTGGACAAAACGGAGCATACCGCTTTCGCCAGTCGCCCAGCTTCTTCAAGTAATACTTAGCATCGTAAGGCAAAGAATCCTTGTCGTAATGCTCCACAGGATACGCCCGCTGCCAGTCCGCTGTTTGCCCCCTCTCCTTCGGTGCCATAAAAAACGTCACGCGATCCCCCATCGCCACCGGCTTTTCCAGCTTTAACGCAACCTCCGCCGACGCACGGCGCGGTTTGCCACCTGCCTCGATCTTCTTCTGATACGCCTCCGGATTCTGACTCAACACCTCGGACTTCGCAACCGACTCCACCGGCAAAGTCTGGCTCCTGATTCCATCTTCCACCCTCTGAGCCAAAACCGCAGGATCCTCCTTCTCCTGTCCCAACAAATAGCCAATGAGCTGAAAAGTCAGAGTTTTCAAAAACGGCTCCACTCCACGCGACTTCAAGCCAGAGCCGCGAATAATCACCTTCTCACCATCAAACAAGGCATAGTTTTTCGCCTTGTAGCAAAACATGGATACATACTTCCCATCGTACTCAAGCTCGATTCCATCCGGCAAGCCTCGCTGAGCCTTCTCGAGCAAAGCCTCCTCTCGATTAAAGTAGTCACCCGCCGAAACGTAAATCCCATCCGTATCCGCTTCCAGCGGCTCGCAACCGGCTTCCCGAAAAAACGTGATCAAGCCCTGCAGAATCTCTCGCCCCCGCGCCGTCACTTCAGCCGCCAAAGCTGCATCGCCAAAACGCGCTCCGGAAAAACCGAGATAGCCATAGAAGGAATTTATCAAAATCTTAAAACTGCTCTGCCGCGCGTTGTATTCGCCGGCTAGTGACGCGTCATCCGTCTCCCGAGCCAATCTCTTGTACTTGAGGCGGTATTCCTTCAGCCGCTTCAACATCGGAATGAATACGCCGAGCGAATCCCTTTTCGGATTTCGGCCGATCAACAGCAACAGACTCGGGTAAAGCGACGCCACATCAAAATGTAACACATTCTCAAATACGCCTTCCGTAAAGCTAGCCGTATACCCGCCCTCAAACGCGCTCGTCTCCCCGGGCATCGGGCAAGCCGCCCGCGCATGATAATACTCTTCCTGAAAAACGAGGTCCACCTTGCTCGCCGAGCCGCGCAAACAGGCCTCCTGCAATGTAGTCGGAAACGCCTTCGCCTGCTCGAAATAAGTCGGCACAAGCTGAGCCGCCACCCCTTTCGTCTCACGCAAGTCGTCACGCAAATACGCGAGAAACGTCTCCCGGTCCTCGTCGAACATGTTCTGGATCTGAGATCCTTCGATATAGGTCCGATCCGATCCGTCCTTCGGAGTCACCCCAAGGTACTTCGCCACGTCCTTCAGCCCATAGGACATCAACTCGCGCGTCGTGATGTCATAGATCTGCACCAACAAATAAGTGTCCACCACCGCCCGACCGGGAATGTCGCAGCGAGGATAGTCGATCATCCGCTCAGCCACCCGAATTCTCGTATTGCGAAACGTAGCCTCCTGACCGTACCGCCCCCACTTAGGAGCTAGCTTAAACCGCTTCGAGCGACGCCTGAGAAAATCCAGATCAAACTTAAAAATGTTGTGCCCTTCGATCACGTCAGGATCCAGTTCCTGGATACGATCGTTCATCCGCTTCAGCAGCTCGCGTTCCCCCACATCGCTTTTCTCCTCCAGCACGAGCGTCTCGACAGCATCTCCACATTGCAGACCAACCGCCAGCACTCGATCCCCCTTCCGCGACGGATTGCTAAATCCTCCCTCAACCTCGCAACTCGTCTCGATATCGATCTGCATCCGCCTTAGCTGAGCAAAATGCATTTCGCCAAAAAGCCGAAGCCGCTGCTCCATCAAAAACTGACTCTCCAGCAGACGTATCCAATCAATGGATCCACTTCGGCCATGCTCTTTCACGAAATCACGATAACGCTCCAAGGCATCAAAGCGTACGAAATGATCGTATTCACCTTCTCCAGACAGTTTTTCCGCTACCAAGCCCTCCAGCGTCTCCCAGCCTTTTCCCGAACGGCCCCATACAAACGGAGTGAACGGTTTCGTCTCGGTACGACGCACGCCCCCTGAGTTCGCCCACGTCAAATGAGCAACGCCCTCCGGGCTAATCCACACACCGCAAAGAGATTCCTGCAAAGATTCGGCCATGAACAAAAAAGTAGCGCGGCTCTTCAGTCCGCGTCCACGCAAATACAAACAGAGCCAATAGCGGGTACCGAGCACTAGCGAGACACGTGCTTGTCACGCGATCTCCGTCCCGCCCTCCTCCACCACAAAAAAAGCTCCACGACCAAACGCCGCGGAGCCCATCAAAATCGTTTTCTCAGCTTCCAGCCTAAAACGGGCGGAAATACACCATGTACAAAGCCACAGCCGATGCGACGATCAGTCCAGAAAGAACGAAGCCTTTCGACTTCTTGTACGCCATGCCGGCCAAAGCCATCAGAAACAGCCAGGCAACAAACTTCACGATCACCCAGCCAGCCGTATAGCTGTAGCCAAGTTTCGCGATCAATCCAAAGCCGCCAACCAAAGCCAGCAGCCCGACGATGCCATTAATGGCCATCATCTTCTTTTTCTTATGCTTCTGAGGATTGGCAGCTATGTAGAAAATCGAGCCGCTCAGCATCAGGATGGAGAAGACGTGGATAAGGGAATAGATTCTCGGGTCCATATAAACCGACCCTTACCAAGCCTTTACGTAGAAGAGCAACCGTAATCGCCCACCTGCACTCTTCAGCGCCTCCAGCCCAATCTCGAATGCCAAACTTTCAGCTCCTATTCAGCATCCCGATTCCCTTTTCTTTAAAAACTCACCCATCTTCCTGCGGAAACCAAAGAAGGACCCGCTCTCGAGTCTCGCTTGCGAGGGGATGAAGTCATGATTCGAGGGAAAAGCTCGGGCTTCGACTTGAGTAATACCTGTAAGGTATTGCGAAAGGAGGAAACGAGGTTTGGACCGAATCAGGGCGAATACCCGAAGCAATGGCGACTCGAGAGCGGGTCCAAAAAAATACGCACGCCCCACCATTGTGCCGTATGCCGAAGGGGCTCATGGTCCTGTTTATATTCAGGTGGGCGACCGTCAGACAACCTCTGCTTTCCGGTTTACGGCTTAGCATCAGCCACCCTTCGAGACTCCCGTAAAGGTAAAGTAGGCGATGAGCGTTTTATCAGCACCTCGAACACCGCAGGGCGTGCGAAGACCCCCGATACACCGCGCCGAACGCAATGCGTCAATCCCAATGACAAACCGCTACGCCTTTTGGCTCTTTTTTGACGCAGCAGGTCTCCATAGGCCGCGACTCAACCACAAGGCAATCAACACGTTAGCCGCCCCAAAACAGACATTAAAAGGATCCATCAGGATTTGCCCTAAACGTCCCCAAAGCACAAACGACACCGCCGCTATAACGCTGAGAACCTGCCAGTCGACGAAGCGCTTCGGCTTCGAAATCACAAAGAAGAATCCACTCGCCAGCAGGGCCAGCGCGCCAGCGATCAATGAAGCCAAGCCAAACTTTCCGGCCTTCTCCATATCCTCGCCTGCCGCCGCCAAGACTTCCATTCCCGCGAACAACAGCTGATTGAAAATCGCGAAGCCCCAAGCCAGCAAAACTCCGAGCTGCCACGTAGCGGGCAAGTCTCCGTCTCCCCTCGGCAAACGCCGCGCCAGATCACATCCCGTCGAGCAGCACTCGCCATCCGCGACCACCTTCGCCCCGCAATGAACGCATCTGCCTACACTCATCGCTCATCCTCCAAATCCTCGTCCTCCGGTCCCCAGTCAAGACCGTCCGGATCCTTTTCCTCAGTTCCCGGACCGCTCATCTGCGAAACGATCAACTCCTGCAAACTAGCGAACAAAGCATAGGCCGCATAGCCGATCTGCAGCTCGTCCGTCCACTCCAGCCCCTCAAGATCCCCCTCTTCAAGCTGCTTGTCCGATAGCGGACCGAGCATCGTATCCCGCAGCTTCAAGCGAATGGCCGAACACGCGCGGATCACCTTGTCCATATCCTGCGGCTCTATCATCGCCCGGCCGCTCTGCATAAAATCCTCGTCGAAAAGCGATGCGATCACCGCCATCTCCTCCCGCTGAGAGTTCAGCAAATCGCTCTTCCAGAAATCCTCCAGAATCTCGTCCTCGTCCGGAAACTCCGCCGGAGAGGCAAGCTCGCTCTCGAGCTTCTCCAAGATCGGATTAATCGTCTCGAGCAAGGATTCGACCAAGGCCGGATCTAGCCTGATCTCAATCTGCCTCATCACGCTCCAAAATAGCCGAAAGGTGCCACTCCTGCAATTGGTAGACGTACCCTTCCGCCTTTTCGCGATTGCCCTTCCAGACCAGCGAACGTCCCTTTTGGTGAACTTCCATCATATGCTCTTCCGCCTTGCTACGCGACATTCGCAGCACTCGCTCGAGCACCATCGTCACGTAGGACATCAGGTTAACAGGATCGTTGAGCACGATCACGCCCCATACGTCCGAAAGCGCCGTTTCATCCTTAGTCTCGGTCTCCGCGAGCGGAGATCCTACACTGGTCACTGGTGCTACCATATCGAAAAAGCAATCAGCCCGCCTTCTCTTTGATTCCTTCAACCAAAGCCTGTTTCGCATCGGCGATCGCCACCTTCTGCACGGAGTCGCTGTCGCGCCACTTCATCTCGACTTCGCCATTCTTCAATCCGCGACCGCCAATCGTCACGCGCAAGGGGATGCCGATCAAATCCGCATCCTTAAACTTCACGCCCGGACGCTCCTCACGGTCGTCTACCAAGACGCTCGCGCCCGCCGCTTCCGCTGCCTCGCCAAGCTTGATAGCTAGCGTATCCGCTTCCTCCATACCGGGATCAAGCACCGTAATGATGACTTGATAAGGAGCCACCGCCCACGGCCAAACGATGCCGTTCTTATCATGTTTCTGCTCGATGATCGACTGCAGCGTCCTTGAAATTCCAATACCGTAACAGCCCATCACCGACGGCTGGCGATTTCCGTCCTTGTCCACATATAGCGCTCCAAACTCCTCGTTTTCGCTGTACTTCGTGCCAAGCTTGAAAATGTGCCCTACCTCGATCGCACGCTGGATCTCGAGCGGCTTGCCCGAAACCGGACACGGCTCGCCAGCCTTTACCTTGCGGAAGTCGCCAAAGCGATCGATATCCAAGTCACGCGACACGTTCACGTTCTTCAAATGCATCGCCTTCTCGTTGGCTCCAGTAACTCCATTGCCGACTAGTCGGATCGCATGGTCCCCATAGACGCCATCGAGCTTCGAACGATTCTTAATCGTCCCCTTCACCGCACCCAAGCTTCCGGGATACGCGCCCATCGCCTCGAAAATTTCGTCCACCGTGGCTGGGCGAATCACCGCATAGCCAAGCGAGCCGAGCTTAGCTTCCTCGACCTGATCGCAGCCACGCACCACCACAGCAAATAGCTTCTCATCGCCGACAAACAGCAACGTCTTGTACTGCTGGTCTGCTGGAATGTTAAACGGTTCCTTAGCTAGCTTCTCGATCGTCTTCACGCCGGGCGTTTCGAATTTCTCGATCTCGCCAACCGGAGTCGCATCCGCCAAGTCCGCCGGAATGATTCCGCTGGTGGCCTTCTCAACATTCGCCGCGTAGCCGCTCTCGATGTTGTAGACCACATCGTCGTCGCCCACTTCCGCCGGCACCATAAACTCGTGCGAAAACGCTCCGCCCATCACGCCCGTATCCGCCTCCACCGATATGAACTTCAGCCCGCACCGCGAGAAAAACGCCTCGTACGCCTTCGCCATGTTCTTGTAGGTGGCCGTCGCCTCCTCATCCGTCGCGTCAAAGGAATAGCCATCCTTCATGATGAACTCGCGAGCCCGCATCAAACCATAGCGGGGACGAATCTCGTTACGGAATTTCGTCTGCACCTGGTAGAAAGTCTTCCCCATATCGCGGTAGCTCATCCCTTCGCCGCCGATAAGAAGAGTCACGATTTCCTCGTGCGTCGGCCCAAGAACAAACGCTGGCTCCTCCGGAAACTCCGCCTTTTCGCCCGCGCTGGCTACCTGATACATGATCTCCCGCGCCGCATTCCAGCGAGGCCCCGCCTTCCAATACTCCGCCGGCACGACCGCAGGCATAAGCAACTCCATCGCCCCCGCCCGATTCATCTCCTCACAGCAAAGACGCTTCACATTCTCCAAAGCCTTGGTACCCAAAGGCAAGAAAGCGTAAATGCCGCTGCCGACCTTACGCACCAGGCCCGCTCGAAGGAGCAGCTTGTGCGAATCGATTTCCGCTTCCGCGGGGCTTTCCTTGAGAGTTGGGATGTAGTTCTTGCTCCAGTAGTCCATGATTGTGAAGGGCCCAAAAAATGCGCCGCCTCCCCTCCCACACAATCCTTAAATACGCCCTCAAGCCGTCCAAGATTTTTACGTCTCCATTTCTGGCTTTAACTCCTCCCCATTTCGCGCTCCCTAGGCAGACGCATGAGCTCTCCTGAAAAGCCCGAACCTAGCAACCCGCTTCCCGCCTCCATGCGGACCCGCAAACCATGGCCCATGTGGCCCATCGGACTCGCCATCATCCTCTTCATTGGCGTCTACACCTGGGTCAACTTGGAATACCGAAAAGAGGGCCAGGCCTTCGAGCCTTTCCAAGCCATGGTGGATCGCAAAAACGCCATCGTAGAAAAGAACTTCTACGACTGGTACAGCATCAAAACCAGCCGCGCCGAAAACGCAGTCTCCATCGACTCGCCGGCGCTAGCGACCTCCCGCGCGTACGAGCGCGTGCTCGACGAGGTCATACCGGAGCAACTCAAGTACTACTTGGCCGGACGCCCCGTCCTCGTGCCTGGCTTCGTCAAAACCGAATGCCAAGACACCCTCACCCCGGGCCAACCTCTCGCCATCCGCTTCCACGTGCCCGCCCCGCTCGCCCAAAGCGACCTGCTAAACATCCTTAGCTTCTACAAGGAGGGCGATCTCTACATCCTCGCTACCCTCTTCGTGGAAAAGATGGAAGACTTCGACGCACGACTTCTCGAGGGCGAGCTCGTTCCCGCCTCCTTCTCCATCCCCACCGACCCCATCGCGGCCGAAACCGTCAATGTCCGCTTCCTCAACGAGGACCGACTCGCCGAGTGGCAGATCAAAAACCTCGCCCCTAGCAAAGCGATCGTGGAAGAGGATGAAGAAGAGAGTCAAACTCCCTAGAGTTTGCACTTCACACCTCACTCCTCACCACTCACTATTCAATTTCCATGGAAGCCAGCGAGAGCGAACAGACCATCAAGCCCACAGACCTGCGTGGCATCTTGAACTATGTACCCAGATTCCTGGGACAAACCTTCGTAGTCGCCCTCGACGGATCCATCATCGAAAGCGACAATCTGCCAAACCTCCTGCTCGACATCGCCGTCCTGCGCAGCCTGCAGATCAACGTCGTCATCGTGCACGGCATTGGCAAACAGCTCGCCCAACTCTCCGCTCTACGCGAAATCACTCCGAGCAATATCGACGGATCCGGAGCCACGGACGCCCCCACGCTCGACCTCGCCATCCGCGCCTCCTCCCGCGTATCCCACCAGATCCTCGAAGCCCTCACCAAGGCCAAGCTCAAGTGCGCCATCACAAACTCGGTTAAAGCCAAGCCCGCTGGCATCATCAAAGGAGTAGACCTGCTCCACACCGGCAAGACCGATCAAATCGACGCGGACTTCCTCAAACATCTCATATCCAAAAACATAATACCGATTATCCAGCCCATCGGCTTCGACCGCAACGGACACACCCTCCGCATCAATAGCGACGCCCTCGCAGTCGATACCGCCATAGCCCTTGGGGCTACCAAGATACTCTTCCTCTCCCAAGAAAACGGCTTCTCTCAAAACGGTCACCTCACCCAGCAAATCCCTGTTTCCGAACTTGAGAATTTCGTCAGCTCTCCAGAATTCGAAACGCTTTCACCCGCGCTTAAAAGCAAGGCCCGCCACGCTCTCCGCGGAGTGAAAGGCGAAATCTCACGTATCCACATTTTGGATGGCCGCATTCACGACGGCCTCATCCGCGAAGTATTTTCCAACGAAGGGGTCGGCACGCTCATCTACGGAAACGAGTACCAGCAAATCCGTAAAGCCACCCGCGACGAGGTCCCGCTCGTCTACCACCTCACCAGAAGCGGAGTCGCCCGCGAGGAGCTCGTCGAGCGCTCCATGTCCTCCATCGAGTCAAAGATCGACAATTTCTACGTCTACGAAATCGACGGAAACATCATGGCCTGCGTGCTCCTCGACCGATTCGAAGAAGACCAAGAACTACGCGAAATCAGCTCCCTCTTCGTTCACCCATTCTACCAGCGCCAAGGCATCGGTCGCAAACTCGTGCGCTTCGCCTGCCAGCTCGCCGAACAAGAAGGAGCACGCCGCGTAATCGCCCTTTCCACCCAAAGCCAAAACTTCTTCACTAGCCTCCTCGGCTTCGAGGAAGTCGAAGCAGACACCCTGCCTGCCGCACGTAAGGCAGCCTACGACGCCAATAAGCGACAGTCAAAAATCCTCCTCAAACAACTCGGCTAGTCCAAGTGCTTGGAAGCCGCCGAATCGAGACGGTACCGAGCAAGCTTGCGAAGCTGATCTTCATTCGCCCGACGGATCGCGGTCTCGAAAAGCTCGTCCTCGGCTGAACGTTCGCTGATCTTACGCCCGAGACCATTCAAGCCGATCATCGCGTCGCGAGAGAGGTGCGCCGCGTCGGCTCCACCTAGCAAAATTTCAAAATTCTGTGTTTTCATAACTTTGGGATAGTGCAGCTTTAAATCGGAATCCTTGAGCCACTCTTTAGGCTACCCATTTGAAACCGATACCTACACTCTAGCCTTCGACACCTAAAAGGGACGCCGCTCCTCTCTTCTCTCACAAAATGTCCAGCAAGATCCGCATCGTTTCAGACCTCCACATCGGTCATAAAGCTAGCGTAATCGAAAGCCTCGAAGCGCTGCGACCACTCGCCGAAGGCGTCGACTGGCTGATATTCAATGGAGACACCCTCGAGCTCAAATACGGCGATCTGGATATCGAGCACTACGACGCAGGCGAACAAAGACGCCAATTCGAAAAAGAGGCCGAGTCCTGGGACTGCGAGGTCACCCTCATCACCGGCAACCACGACCCGGAAATCTCCGAAATCCACTCCCTCAGCATCCTAAATGATCAGGTATTCATTACGCACGGAGACGGGCTCTTTCGCGAAATCGCTCCCTGGAGTTCCAATATCGAAAACCTCAAAACGTGCACCGAACACATCGATCCCCAAGCCACCGGGCAAAGCCTAGAGGACATGCATTCTTATCTTCAGCAGCACAAAGACGCCACGCTTAAAGCCCATAAGCTCGATAAGGTCTACAACCCGACCCTTTGGGGCAAATTCAAGATTTTCCTTCACCAGGCCTGGCCGCCCTCCACCCCATTTCGCATCCTGCGCTGCTGGAGAGAAGTCCCCGACAGAGCAGTTTCCCTCACAAGCCGATTCTCGCTAGCACCCAAATTCATAGTGCTCGGACACACCCATAAACCCGGCATCTGGAAACGGGGAGAACAGACAATCATAAATCTCGGCTCCTATTTCCCGTGGCCGGGAGCACTTTGCATCGATATCGAAGACACCACCCTATCGATTCGGAAAATCCAAAAACGACGGGACAGCATTTCAATCGGCGCCTGCCGCAGAAGCTTCGAAATTGAAAACGAAGGCGAACTGCTGAAGGCGATGCCCTACAAAGTGGGCAATGATGCCTAAGCGTCGATAAGGGTTATTTTCCGCTCGTTTACGGGAATTTGAGCAGAATCAAACCCAAATCAGTAAGTTTTTCTCGGATTGAACCGATGAGGAAGAGCCGCCTTGCGCGCGGAAATTAGCAACCTCGATCGATCAGTCTTATATGAGCTTCCGATTCAATTACTCTGGAGATTCCGACAACAAATCGGAATACGAACTCTCCCACGGCCAATCCCTAGAATTCAACGCGGGCGATTCGCTCAAGCTCACCAACCCCGACGACATCGCCGATCTCATCCCACAAGGTCACGACGTCCTCGTCATGACCAAGGACGGATCCTCCTACCTGCTGAAGAACTTCCTCCTCGCAGACAGTACCCAGCTCGAGCTTCCAGACGGAACCAACATCAACGGAGTCTCCTTTAGCACGCATCAGGAGTCCGAAACATCGACATCCGAAAAAACAGGGCTCCAGGCCATCAAGCTCGAAGCAGACGGACCAAACGGCGCCCACGTAATTCAGAGCGTCACTATCCTCTCCGCTATCAGCGCCCTCTCCCAGAACACCTCCGCCTTCGACGCATTTTCCCTCAACTCCGACGGCAGCGACAATCCAGCTCTCCGCGAACACTTCCAGTCTGTCACCCTCTCGCTCCTCGGAAGCAACGGCGGATCCCGCGAACAAGAGCAAGTCGCAGAGATCTCAGCCATCGAGCAAGATCCCACCAACCTCAACTTCCGCCAAAACTCCGACCTAGATGCCGAAGAAGCCGACGCCGCGAGCAACTCCACTTCAGACGACGAGGGAAGCGAAACACGCGCTGTCTCAATCGACATCACCAACACCATTGATACTTCCAATGTCGACGACCTAAACCGTCTCCGAGTCACCGCCACAGTCATCAACAGCGACGGCGAGGAAATCGAATCCGAGACCATCGTCGACTCGGAAATCGAAACCGTCACCGTTGTCGTTGAGATCGACGAAGAAGACGCAGGCCAACAAGTCGAGGTCGAGGTCGTCGTCACCGATCCCGCAGAAGAAGACAAAGTCATCGACCGCGACGAACTCACCGTCGTCCTCCCCGATCCTTTCAACGACGAAAACGTCAGCCTCACCCTCTCCAACTCCGACGTCCTCGAAAACGAAGCCGGCTACGTAGTCGGCAACCTCGACGCTATCGGCTCCGAAGACGAAATAGAAGGTCCCTTCTCCTATAGCATCGTCGCCGACGATTCAGCCCTCTTCGAGATAGACGGTTCCACTCTCAAGCTAAAAAACGACGCCAGCATCGACTTCGAAAACGCGCCCGGCTCCTACACGGTCACTATTCGCGTCGAAAACGAAGAAGGCACCCAAATCGACCGCGCTGTCACACTGCGCCCAGCAGACGCCAACGACGCCCCAGACATAACCGAATTCTCCATCGCTGGAGCCGAAGACTCCCACATCCCCTTCGAACGCGATACCTTCGAACAAGCCTTCGCCGACGTCGACGGAGACGACACCCTCGCCTCCGTTCGTATCGAAACCCTCCCCGAAAACGGTTCACTCCTCCTCGGAAGCGAATCCCTCGTTATCGGCCAAACAATCGATATCGACGATATCTCCTCCGTCACTTTCCAGCCAGCCGAAAACTGGAACGGCCACACCGACTTCAACTGGTCCGGCTTCGACGGCACAGACTGGTCCACCCAATCCGCCACCGTCTCCATCGATGTCGACAGCGTCAACGACACCCCCGTCGCCACCTTCTCCGTAGCAACCCAAACCGCCAACGAAGACGCAGCCTTCTCCTTCGAAATTCCCAGCGAGCTCTTCGCCGACGCCGACTCGGCCGACACCCTCACTCTCAGCGCAGCTCTGCCTGCATGGCTCACCTTCGACCCCACCACCGGCACCATCTCCGGCATCCCCTCCTACGATTACGTCGGCAGTCACACCGTTTCGATCACCGCTACCGATAGCAAAGGCGAATCCGTCACCACTAGCTTCGACCTAAACGTCGACAACATCAACGACCGCCCCACATTCACTCCGATCCAGGCTGTATCCATCGGCGAATACGACTCCATCGATATCGACGCCGGCTCCAGCTTCTCAGACGAAGACGCCTCGTTCGGCGACTCCATCATTTTCTCCGCATCCCTCGCCGACGGCTCCGACCTTCCAGACTGGCTGACCCTCGACGAAGCCACCGGCCGCATCACCGGCACTCCCCCGCAAGGCCAAGACACCGATCTCAACATCCGCGTCACCGCCACCGACGAAAGCGCCGCCTCCGCCTCCACAACCTTCAGCTTCCACGTTTCAAACCAAAACGACGCCCCCGAGCTCGTCACCGAGATTGAAGACGCCACCACAGCTGAAGACGCGCCCTTCTCCTTCGACGTCTCCTCAAACTTCGCCGATTCCGACCTCGCCGACACCCTCACCTACTCCGCCACCCTTCCAGACGGCACAGAACTTCCCGACTGGATCGAGTTCGACTCCGCCACCGGTACCTTCTCCGGCACGCCGACCAACGACGACGTCGGCATGCTCGCCGTTACCGTCACCGCAACCGACGGCGAAAAGTCTGCCAGCGACACCTTCGCCATCATGGTGCAAAACACCAACGACGGCCCCGTCGCCTCCGGCATCGCCAACCAAACCGCCAGCGAAGACCTCTCCTTTTCTCTCGATGTCTCAGACAGCTTCTCCGACATCGACGCCGGCGACGCCCTCACCTACTCCGCCACCCTCACTAACGGTAGCGACCTCCCCGATTGGCTCGAGTTCGACGAAGCCACCGGCAACTTCTACGGCACCCCCGGCAACGAAGACGTAGGCGAACTCGCAATCCTAGTCGTCGCCTCCGATGGCCAAGCCAACGCCAATGCCATCTTCAGTATCGAAGTTGAGAATACAAACGATGGCCCCGTCGCCACCTTCATTCCCGACCAAGAAGCCACCGAAGACGCAGCATTCCTCTTCGACGCCTCCGACGCCTTCTCAGATATCGACGCCGGAGACGAGCTCACCTACTCCGCCACCCTCGAAAACGGAGACCCGCTCCCAGACTGGATCACTATTAACCGCTACACCGGCGAACTATCCGGCACCCCAGAAAACGCAAACGTCGGCTCCCTCTCCCTCACTGTGTCCGCATCCGACGGCTCAGCCTCCGCATCCTCGACCTTCAGTATCGAGATCGAGAATACAAACGATGGCCCCGTCGTCTCCACCAGCATCACCGACAAGTCTCTCAACGAAGACGCGCCCTTCACCCTCGATATCTCGGACAACTTCTTCGACGCGGATCTCGGCGACACCCTTTCCTACTCCGCCACTCTCGAAAACGGTGACCCCCTCCCAAGCTGGCTATCCTTCGACTCAGCAACAGGAGAATTCTCCGGGACCCCCGCCAATAGCGACGTCGGCACCATTTCCCTAAAAGTCACCGCGTCCGACGGAGAAGTCGCCGCCGAAACCACCTTCCAAATCGAAGTCGACAACGAAAACGACGCCCCAGTTGTCTGGACCTCCCTCGACGATCAAACCATCGACGAAGACGCAGCATTCTCCCTCGACCTGTCATCAAACTTTGGAGACGTCGACTTCTTCGACACCCTCACATTCTCCGCCACCCTCGAAAACGGAGACCCACTCCCAGGCTGGCTCTCCTTCAACAGCGAAACCGGGGAAATCTCCGGCACTCCAGAAAACGGAGACATCGGCTCACTCTCTATCACTGTCTCTGCCTCCGACGGACAACAATCAGCCCGCGACACCTTCACCCTCACCGTTGAAAACACAAACGACGGCCCCGTTGTCACCACCGACATCGAAGATCAAACCGTCGCCGAAGACAGCGAGTTCGTCCTCGAAACCATCGGCAACTTCTCCGACGCAGACCAAGGCGACGTCTTAACTTTCTCCGCCCAACTCGCCGACGGAAGCGAGCTCCCAAGCTGGCTTTCCATCGACCCCGAAACAGGCACCCTCTCCGGCACCCCAGAAAACGGAGACGTAGGCGAACTATCCCTCATCGTCACCGCAAACGACGGAGAAGCTTCTACCCAAAGCGGCTTCCGTATCACCGTCGACAATACAAACGACACTCCCACCGTTACAGCTGCAGTCGACGACCAAAGCCTCCTCGAAGACAACGCATTCTCCCTCGACCTTTCCAGCAGCTTCGACGACGTCGATGCCAGCGATACCCTCTCCTACTCCGCCACGCTCGACGACGGATCCGACCTTCCCAGCTGGCTCTCCGTAGACCCAGAAACAGGCATCCTCTCCGGTACACCCGAAAACAGCTACATTGGCGAACTCTCCCTCACCATTACCGCAAGCGACGGAGAAGCCAGCACATCACTGCCTGTCACACTCAAAGTCGAAAACACCAACGACCAACCCGTCGTCACCGCCGCAACCGTCGACCAAACAACCAGCGAAGACAGCCTCTTCACTCTCGACACATCCGCAGCCTTCGCCGACGTCGACGCCGGCGACACCCTCTCCTATTCCGCCACTCTCGCAGACGGTTCCGACCTCCCAAACTGGCTCTCCATTGACACCGAAACAGGAGAGCTATCCGGCACCCCAGAAAACCGAGACGTAGGATCCATTTCCGTCACCGTTACCGCAACAGACGAAGCCGGCGCAACAGTCTCCGATACTTTCGGCATCCAGATCGACAATACCAACGACGGTCCCACCGCCACCGCAATCGCAGACCAATCCGCCACCGAAGACAGCGCCTTCTCGCTCGACGTGTCCTCAAACTTTGGAGACGTTGACTTCTTCGACGAACTCACCTTTTCCGCCACTCTCGAAAACGGCGACCCACTCCCAGACTGGCTCACCATCGATAATGAAACCGGCGTCCTCTCCGGCACTCCAGGAAATGGCGACGTAGGCGAACTCAACATCATCGTCTCCGCAAACGACGGAATCGCGACCACCACAGACGCCTTCCACCTTACTGTCGAAAACACCAACGACGGACCTGTCGTTACATCCGATATCGAAAACCAGTCCGTCAACGAAGACGACGCCTTCACTCTCGAAACAATCGGCAATTTCGATGACGCCGACCTCGGCGACGTCCTCACCTTCTCAGCCACCCTCGCCGACGGTTCCCCTCTGCCTGATTGGCTCACCATCGATCCAGAAACCGGCACCCTCTCTGGCACTCCAGAAAACAACGACGTCGGAACCATAACCGTAACCGTAATCGCAACCGACCCTTCCGTCTCAACCGCGTCCGACACCTTCAACCTCCAAGTCGACAACACAAACGACGGCCCCACCGTCAGAGCCATCGCCGACCAAACCACCGACGAGGACGCACCCTTCACCCTCGACACATCAACATCCTTTTCAGACGTAGATGCCGGAGACACCCTCACCTACTCCGCCACCCTCGAGAATGGAGCCCCACTCCCAAGCTGGCTCACCATAGACAGCGCAACCGGCGAACTCTCCGGCACCCCCAAGAATGGCGACGTCGGAACCATAACCGTAACCGTAACCGCAACCGACGCCTCCGGCTCATCCGCGTCCGACACCTTCGGTATCCAAGTCGACAATACAAACGACGGACCAACCGCAACAGCCATCGCCAATCAGACCACTGACGAGGACGCAGCCTTCTCCCTCGACGCGTCTTCCTCTTTCGCCGACGTCGACGCAGGCGACACCCTCACCTTTTCCGCCACTCTCGAAAACGACGACCCGCTCCCAGACTGGATCTCAATCGATCCAGCAACTGGAAAGTTAACTGGGACTCCACGCAATGAAGACGTGGGTACACTATCAATCAATGTCACAGCGAATGATGGCGAAAGCACCGTCACCAGCACATTCACAATCGAAATCGAGAATACAAACGACGGCCCTGTAGCAACGGAAATTTCCGATCAGCAAGCCAAAGAAGATTCCGCATTCAACCTCGATATATCCAATAGCTTTAGCGATATCGACGCAGGTGACACTCTTGAATTCGAGGCGACACTCTCAGACGGTTCCCCTCTTCCATCATGGTTGAGCTTCGACACAACCAGCGGCCAATTCTCAGGTACCCCAGATACAAACCACGTTGGCGATATCGAGGTAAAGGTTGTAGCTACAGACGGCGAAGAAATCGCCTACGAATCCTTCACAATCAACATCGAGAAAACCAACGACAATATCTCTGTCACTACTGATATCGATGCCGATACAAACCAAATTGACGAAAACGATACAGAGGGCGCAGCAGTCGGTATTGTCGCTTCAGCGACCGACGCAGATGTTGGAGATTCAATAACTTATTCCGTCGACGATGCACGCTTCGCAGTCAATCCCGACGGAACCGTTCGCGTCGCGAACGGAGCGACTTTCGATGCGGAAACCGAGGGCAGTATCGACATCGTCGTAACATCCACCTCCGAAGACGGATCCACTTCCAACGAAACCTTCACAATAGCAGTCAGCGATATCGACGAAGCGGACATATCCGCGACAACAGACACCGACACCGCCGCGAACACCATCGCGGAAAACGCGACCGAAGGAACAACCGTAGGAATCACGGCTTCCGCAACAGACTCCGACGCCACAAACAGCGACGTAACCTACTCCGTCGACGACGCCCGATTCACGGTAGACTCAAACGGAGTCGTAAAGGTCGAGTCAGGCGCTTCCTTCGACACCGAAACGGAGCCGTCCATCGACATCGTCGTCACATCCACTTCCCAGGACGGATCCACCTCCAACGAAACCTTCACAATAGCAGTCAACGATATCGACGAAGCGGACATATCCGCCACGACAGACACCGATACCGACGCGAACACCATCGCCGAAAACACAACCGAAGGTACGACCGTCGGAATCACCGCTTCCGCAACCGACTCCGACGCGACCAACAGCGACGTAACCTACACCGTCGACGACGCCCGATTCACCGTAGACGCAAACGGAGTCGTAAAGGTCGCGTCAGGCGCTTCCTTCGACACCGAAACCGAGCCGTCCATCGACATCGTAGTCACTTCCACTTCACAGGACGGATCCACTTCAAATGAAACCTTCACAATCGCAGTAAGCGATATCGACGAAGCCGACGTATCCGCAACAACGGACACTGACACCGACGCGAACACTATCGCGGAGAACGCGACCGAAGGTACGACCGTCGGTATCACGGCTTCCGCAACCGACTCCGACGCCACAAACAGCGACGTCTCCTACTCAGTCAACGACGCACGATTCACGGTCGACGCAAACGGCGTCGTCAAGGTCGCAGCAGGCGCATCCTTCGACACCGAAACGGAGCCGTCCATCGACATCGTCGTAACATCCACCTCCGAAGACGGATCCACTTCCAACGAAACCTTCACAATAGCAGTAAGCGATATCGACGAAGCCGACGTATCCGCCACGACAGACACCGACACCGACGCAAACACCATAGCCGAAAACACCACCGAAGGTACAACCGTAGGAATCACCGCTTCCGCAACCGACGCTGACGCGACCAACAGCGACGTCACCTACTCCGTCGACGACGCCCGATTCACCGTAGACTCAAACGGAGTCGTAAAGGTCGCGTCAGGAGCTTCCTTCGACACCGAAACGGAGCCGTCCATCGACATCGTCGTCACTTCCACTTCCCAGGACGGATCCACTTCAAACGAAACCTTCACAATCGCAGTAAGCGACATCGACGAGGCGGATGTATCCGCCACGACGGATACCGACGCGACAGCCAACACTATCGCCGAAAACGCGACAGAAGGAACAACCGTAGGAATCACCGCTTCCGCGACCGACGCGGACGCGACCAACAGCAACGTAACCTACTCCGTCGACGACGCCCGATTCACCGTAGACGCAAACGGAGTCGTAAAGGTCGCGTCAGGAGCTTCCTTCGACACCGAAACGGAGCCGTCCATAGACATCGTCGTCACTTCCACTTCCCAGGACGGATCCACCTCAAATGAAACTTTCACTATCGCTGTCTCGGACATCGACGAGGCAGACGTATCCGCGACAACAGACACCGATACCGACGCGAACACCATAGCCGAAAACGCGACCGAAGGAACAACTGTAGGAATCACCGCATCCGCAACGGACGCGGACGCCACGAATAGCGACGTATCCTACTCCGTAGACGACGCCCGATTCACGGTGGACGCGAACGGAGTCGTAAAGGTAGCATCAGGAGCATCCTTCGATACCGAAACCGAACCGTCAATCGACATCGTCGTTACCTCCACTTCCCAGGACGGATCCACTTCCAACGAAACCTTCACCATCGCAGTCAGCGATATCGACGAGGCAGACGTATCCGCCACGACGGATACAGACGCGACAGCCAACACCATCGCGGAAAACGCGACCGAAGGTACGACCGTAGGAATCACGGCTTCCGCAACAGACTCCGACGCCACAAACAGCGACGTCACCTACTCCGTCGACGACGCCCGATTCACCGTAGACGCAAACGGAGTCGTAAAGGTCGCGTCAGGCGCATCCTTCGACACCGAAACGGAGCCGTCCATAGACATCGTCGTCACTTCCACTTCCCAGGACGGATCCTCTTCAAGCGAAACCTTCACAATCGCAGTAAGCGATATCGACGAGGCGGATGTATCCGCCACGACGGATACCGACGCGACAGCCAACACCATAGCCGAAAACGCGACCGAAGGAACAACTGTAGGAATCACCGCATCCGCAACGGACGCGGACGCCACGAATAGCGACGTATCCTACTCCGTAGACGACGCCCGATTCACGGTGGACGCGAACGGAGTCGTAAAGGTAGCATCAGGAGCATCCTTCGATACCGAAACCGAACCGTCAATCGACATCGTCGTTACCTCCACTTCCCAGGACGGATCCACTTCCAACGAAACCTTCACCATCGCAGTCAGCGATATCGACGAGGCAGACGTATCCGCCACGACGGATACAGACGCGACAGCCAACACCATCGCGGAAAACGCGACCGAAGGTACGACCGTAGGAATCACGGCTTCCGCAACAGACTCCGACGCCACAAACAGCGACGTCACCTACTCCGTCGACGACGCCCGATTCACCGTAGACGCAAACGGAGTCGTAAAGGTCGCGTCAGGCGCATCCTTCGACACCGAAACGGAGCCGTCCATAGACATCGTCGTCACTTCCACTTCCCAGGACGGATCCTCTTCAAGCGAAACCTTCACAATCGCAGTAAGCGATATCGACGAGGCGGATGTATCCGCCACGACGGATACCGACGCGACAGCCAACACCATAGCCGAAAACGCGACCGAAGGAACAACTGTAGGAATCACCGCATCCGCAACGGACGCGGACGCCACGAATAGCGACGTATCCTACTCCGTAGACGACGCCCGATTCACGGTGGACGCGAACGGAGTCGTAAAGGTAGCATCAGGAGCATCCTTCGATACCGAAACCGAACCGTCAATCGACATCGTCGTTACCTCCACTTCCCAGGACGGATCCACTTCCAACGAAACCTTCACCATCGCAGTCAGCGATATCGACGAGGCAGACGTATCCGCCACGACGGATACAGACGCGACAGCCAACACCATCGCGGAAAACGCGACCGAAGGTACGACCGTAGGAATCACGGCTTCCGCAACAGACTCCGACGCCACAAACAGCGACGTCACCTACTCCGTCGACGACGCCCGATTCACCGTAGACGCAAACGGAGTCGTAAAGGTCGCGTCAGGCGCATCCTTCGACACCGAAACGGAGCCGTCCATAGACATCGTCGTCACTTCCACTTCCCAGGACGGATCCTCTTCAAACGAAACCTTCACAATCGCAGTAAGCGACATCGACGAGGCGGATGTATCCGCCACGACGGATACCGACGCGACAGCCAACACTATCGCCGAAAACGCGACAGAAGGAACAACCGTAGGAATCACCGCTTCCGCGACCGACGCGGACGCGACCAACAGCAACGTAACCTACTCCGTCGACGACGCCCGATTCACCGTAGACGCAAACGGAGTCGTAAAGGTCGCGTCAGGAGCTTCCTTCGACACCGAAACGGAGCCGTCCATCGACATCGTCGTCACATCCACTTCCCAGGACGGATCCACCTCAAACGAAACTTTCACCATCGCTGTCTCCGACATCGACGAGTCCGACGTATCCGCAACGACTGACACCGATACCGCCGCGAACACCATCGCCGAAAACGCCACCGAAGGAACAACCGTAGGAATCACCGCTTCCGCAACCGACGCGGACGCGACCAACAGCGACGTCACCTACTCCGTCGACGACGCCCGATTCACCGTAGACTCAAACGGAGTCGTAAAGGTCGCGTCAGGCGCATCCTTCGACACCGAAACGGAGCCGTCCATAGACATCGTCGTCACTTCCACTTCCCAGGACGGATCCTCTTCAAGCGAAACCTTCACAATAGCAGTAAGCGATATCGACGAAGCCGACGTATCCGCCACGACAGACACCGACACCGACGCAAACACCATAGCCGAAAACACCACCGAAGGTACAACCGTAGGAATCACCGCAAGCGCCACCGACGCGGACGCGACTAACAGCGACGTAACCTACGCAGTCGACGACGCCCGATTCACCGTAGACGCAAACGGAGTCGTAAAGGTCGCGTCAGGCGCATCCTTCGACACCGAAACGGAGCCGTCCATCGACATCGTCGTCACATCCACTTCCCAGGACGGATCCACTTCAAACGAAACCTTCACAATAGCAGTCAGCGATATCGACGAAGCGGACATATCCGCAACAACAGACACCGATACCGACGCGAACACCATCGCCGAAAACGCAACCGAAGGTACGACCGTCGGAATCACCGCTTCCGCAACCGACTCCGACGCGACCAACAGCGACGTAACCTACACCGTCGACGACGCCCGATTCACCGTAGACTCAAACGGAGTAGTAAAGGTCGCGTCAGGCGCATCCTTCGACACCGAAACGGAGCCGTCCATCGACATTGTAGTCACCTCCACTTCACAGGACGGATCCACCTCCAATGAAACTTTCACTATCGCTGTCTCGGACATCGACGAGGCAGACGTATCAGCAACGACTGACACCGATACCGCCGCGAACACCATCGCCGAAAACGCCACCGAAGGAACAACCGTAGGAATCACCGCTTCCGCAACCGACGCGGACGCGACCAACAGCGACGTCACCTACTCCGTCGACGACGCCCGATTCACCGTAGACTCAAACGGAGTCGTAAAGGTCGCGTCAGGCGCATCCTTCGACACCGAAACGGAGCCGTCCATAGACATCGTCGTCACTTCCACTTCCCAGGACGGATCCTCTTCAAGCGAAACCTTCACAATAGCAGTAAGCGATATCGACGAAGCCGACGTATCCGCCACGACAGACACCGACACCGACGCAAACACCATAGCCGAAAACACCACCGAAGGTACAACCGTAGGAATCACCGCAAGCGCCACCGACGCGGACGCGACTAACAGCGACGTAACCTACGCAGTCGACGACGCCCGATTCACCGTAGACGCAAACGGAGTCGTAAAGGTCGCGTCAGGCGCATCCTTCGACACCGAAACGGAGCCGTCCATCGACATCGTAGTCACCTCCACTTCCCAGGACGGATCCACTTCAAACGAGACCTTCTCAATATCAGTCAGCGATATCGACGAGGCAGACGTATCCGCCACAGCGGATACCGACACGGACGCGAACACCATCGCGGAGAACGCGACCGAAGGAACAACCGTAGGCATCACTGCAAGCGCGACCGACGCGGACGCGACCAACAGCGACGTCACCTACTCCGTAAACGACGCCAGATTCACAGTAGACGCCAACGGAGTCGTAAAGGTAGCCGCAGGCGCATCCTTCGACACGGAAACAGAACCGTCCATCGACATCGTAGTCACGTCCACTTCCCAGGACGGATCCACCTCAAACGAAACTTTCACCATCGCTGTCTCCGACATCGACGAGTCCGACGTATCCGCGACAACAGACACCGACACCGACGCGAACACCATCGCGGAGAACGCCACCGAAGGAACCACCGTCGGAATCACCGCAAGCGCCACCGACTCGGACGCCACTAACAGCGACGTCACCTACGCAGTCAGCGACGCGCGCTTCACAGTAGACGCAAACGGAGTCGTAAAGGTCGCATCCGGCGCTTCCTTCGACACGGAGACCGAACCGTCCATCGACATCGTCGTCACATCCACTTCACAGGACGGATCCACCTCCAACGAGACATTCACCATCGCCGTCTCCGACATCGACGAGGCAGACGTATCCGCGACAACAGACACCGACACCGCCGCGAACACCATAGCCGAAAACGCGACCGAAGGAACAACCGTAGGAATCACCGCATCCGCAACAGACTCCGACGCCACAAACAGCGACGTCTCCTACTCCGTCGACGACGCCCGATTCACCGTAGACGCAAACGGAGTCGTAAAGGTCGCGTCAGGCGCTTCCTTCGACACCGAAACGGAGCCGTCCATCGACATCGTAGTCACCTCCACTTCCCAGGACGGATCCACTTCAAACGAGACCTTCTCAATCGCTGTCTCCGACATCGACGAGGCCGACGTATCCGCGACGACAGACACAGACGCTTCCGCGAACACCATAGCCGAAAACGCCACCGAAGGTACAACCGTAGGAATCACGGCAAGCGCGACAGACGCGGACGCAACCAACAGCGACGTCACCTACTCCGTCAACGACGCCCGATTCACCGTGGACGCAAACGGAGTCGTAAAGGTCGCATCCGGCGCTTCCTTCGACACGGAGACCGAACCGTCCATCGACATCGTCGTCACATCCACTTCACAGGACGGATCCACCTCCAACGAGACATTCACCATCGCCGTCTCCGACATCGACGAGGCAGACGTATCCGCGACAACAGACACCGACACCGCCGCGAACACCATAGCCGAAAACGCGACCGAAGGAACAACCGTAGGAATCACCGCATCCGCAACAGACTCCGACGCCACAAACAGCGACGTCTCCTACTCCGTCGACGACGCCCGATTCACCGTAGACGCAAACGGAGTCGTAAAGGTCGCGTCAGGCGCTTCCTTCGACACCGAAACGGAGCCGTCCATCGACATCGTAGTCACCTCCACTTCCCAGGACGGATCCACTTCAAACGAGACCTTCTCAATCGCTGTCTCCGACATCGACGAGGCCGACGTATCCGCGACGACAGACACAGACGCTTCCGCGAACACCATAGCCGAAAACGCCACCGAAGGAACAACCGTAGGAATCACTGCAAGCGCGACCGACGCGGACGCAACCAACAGCGACGTCACCTACTCCGTCAACGACGCCCGATTCACCGTGGACGCAAACGGAGTCGTAAAGGTAGCAGCAGGCGCATCCTTCGACACCGAAACCGAACCGTCCATCGACATCGTAGTCACCTCCACTTCCCAGGACGGATCCACTTCAAACGAGACCTTCTCAATATCAGTCAGCGATATCGACGAGGCAGACGTATCCGCCACAGCGGATACCGACACGGACGCGAACACCATAGCGGAGAACGCGACCGAAGGAACAACCGTAGGCATCACTGCAAGCGCGACCGACGCGGACGCAACCAACAGCGACGTCACCTACTCCGTAAACGACGCCAGATTCACAGTAGACGCCAACGGAGTCGTAAAGGTAGCAGCAGGCGCATCCTTCGACACCGAAACGGAGCCGTCCATCGACATCGTAGTCACTTCGACTTCCCAGGACGGATCCACTTCAAACGAGACCTTCTCAATATCAGTCAGCGATATCGACGAGGCGGACGTATCCGTAACAACGGATACCGACACGGACGCGAACACCATCGCGGAGAACGCAACCGAAGGAACAACCGTAGGAATCACTGCAAGCGCGACCGACTCTGACGCAACCAACAGCGACGTATCCTACTCCGTAAACGACGCCAGATTCACAGTAGACGCCAACGGAGTCGTAAAGGTAGCAGCAGGCGCATCCTTCGACACCGAGACCGAGCCGTCCATCGACATCGTAGTCACTTCCACTTCCCAGGACGGATCCACTTCCAACGAGACCTTCTCAATATCAGTCAGCGATATCGACGAGGCAGACGTATCCGCCACAGCGGATACCGACACGGACGCGAACACCATAGCGGAGAACGCGACCGAAGGAACAACCGTAGGCATCACTGCAAGCGCGACCGACGCGGACGCAACCAACAGCGAGGTATCCTACTCCGTGAACGACGCGCGCTTCACCGTGGACGCCAACGGAGTCGTAAAGGTCGCAGCAGGAGCATCCTTCGACACCGAAACCGAGCCGTCCATCGACATCGTAGTCACTTCGACTTCCCAGGACGGATCCACCTCAAACGAGACCTTCACCATCGCTGTCTCAGACATCGACGAAGCCGACGTATCCGCTGTCTCTGACACGGACGCTTCCGCCAACACCGTCGCGGAGAATGCTTCCGAAGGAACCACAGTCGGAGTCGCAGCATCCGCGTCCGACGCCGACGCAACCGACACGGTCTCCTACTCAGTGGACGACGCGCGATTCACCGTTAACCCAAATGGAGTCGTTTCAGTCGCGTCAGGCGCCTCCTTCGATGCCGAAACCGAAGCCAGCATCGACATCGTCGTCACCGCAACATCCACCGACGGATCCACCTCAACCGAGACCTTCTCAATCGACGTATCGGACATCGACGAAGCCGACGTATCCGCAGCGGTAGACACAGACAATACAGCTGATGCTATCTCTGAGTTTGCTTCCAACGGAAGTACAGTTGGAATAACGGCTTTCGCATCCGACTCAGACGCAACAAACAACACCGTTAGCTATTCGCTGAGCAATGACCCAAGCGGAGCATTCGATATCGACTCCGTGACTGGTGTCGTAACAGTCGCTGACGCCTCAAAAATCAACTTTGAAACGGCGTCTAGCCATACGATAGAAATTACAGCTAGTTCGACAGATGGATCCACTTCTGTTCAATCATTCACAGTCAACGTGGTTGACGAAAATGAAACGCCCACTGTAACACCGATCTCTGATCAGACAATCGACGAGGATACCTCTTTCAATCTAGACGCTTCAAGCTACTTCGCAGACGTAGACGCAGGCGACACCCTAAGCTTCTCGGCCACCCTCCAAAACGGATCTCCGCTCCCAAGCTGGCTATCCATTGACACGGCAACCGGCCAACTCTCCGGAACCCCGGAGAACGGAGACGTCGGTTCCATATCCGTAACCGTCACAGCGACAGATACCGCCGGCACCACCGCGTCCGACACCTTCGGTATCCAAGTCGACAATACAAACGACGGACCCACCGCATCCGCAATCGCAGATCAGACAACAAACGAGGACGCCGCATTCTCCCTCGACGCCTCTGCCAACTTCGCCGACGTAGACGCAGGCGACACCCTAAGCTTCTCGGCCACCCTCCAAAACGGATCTCCGCTCCCAAGCTGGCTATCCATAGACACGGCAACCGGCCAACTTTCCGGTACTCCGGAGAACGGAGACGTCGGTTCCATATCCGTAACAATCACAGCGACAGACGCAGCCGGATCAACCGCGTCCGACACCTTCGGCATCCAGGTCGACAATACAAACGACGGACCTACCGTCACGAGTTCGATCAGCGATCAATCCGTAGACGAACTCGGCGATCTTTCACTGGATATCTCGAGCAACTTTTCAGACGTCGATGCGGGTGACACACTAACCTTTTCAGCAACCTTGGCGGACGGATCCGCATTGCCGGACTGGCTCGCAATCGACCCCAATAACGGCGTCATATCTGGATCACCACCAAACGCCGACGGCGCCGTCTACAACCTAACCGTAACCGCGTCCGACGGAACATCGACGACAAGCGATAACTTCTCCATTACGGTCAACGATACAGAACCCCCCGTTGGAACCTTCCTCATGCAGGATGGCCTGGTTACTTTCGAAGCTGAAAACTACACGTCAAATACAGACCGAGGAGACGACACTTGGGACGAACACTCTGACATCGACTTTTCGGGCGCCGCCGGGATGTTCATGGCAAGCGGGGCGACTAGCGACGAAGTTTCCGCCGCAAACGCTTCGAACTCATCCGAGCTAACCTACGATGTATACTTCGAATCAGCCGGCACTTACTATATTTGGATGCGCGGCGATTATTCGGTCGACGGAGGCGGAGATGCATCGACCGATGATTCCGTCCATATTGGTGTCGACGGCGTTGTACAAACTGCAGACGACGGGCTCGATCTCCCTCCGGGCTCGGGCGGCATCACTTGGACAAACGCCAACCAAGCGAACTCGCTCGTCACAATCACCGTAGGTAGCCCAGGTCACCACACCATCAACGTATGGCAAGACACCGACGGCATCGCCCTCGACAAATTCGTCATTACCGATGATGCCAGCTACAATCCGTCAACTCTCAACTCTGGGCTGGGCCCCGACGAAAGTGGCACCTATTCCTCGTACTCGCCCGAATTGATAGCCGCCCTCGCCGACCAAGCCGTAGACGAAGATGCAACGTTTTCGATGGACACTTCGATCTCCTTCTCAGACGCAGACGGAGATACTCTCAGCTATTCAGCCAAACTGGCTGATGGTTCAGATCTCCCCAGCTGGCTCACGATAAACTCCACTACCGGAGAGCTCTCTGGTACGCCAACTAACGACGACGTGGGTGAAATCTCCGTCGTAGTCACCGCTTCAGATGGAGCCTACACAGCCTCGGACACCTTCAATCTAGCAGTTGAAAATACTAACGACGCCCCAACAGTATCGCCAATCGCCGATCAATCCACTGAAGAAAACGCAGCTTTCTCACTCGACGTTTCTTCCAGCTTCGCAGATCCGGACGCAGGAGATACCCTCACCTTTTCCGCCACCCTAGCAGATGGATCCACTCTTCCGAGTTGGCTGTCAATCGACTCCTCAACGGGTGTCCTATCCGGTACGCCTGCAACTGCAGACATCGGAACCATTTCCGTCAAAGTGATCGCCTCCGATGGTGCTACCTCAACCAATGACATATTCGATATCAACATCAACGATGCCGTCGACATTTCAGGCGACGGCTCTTCAAACTCGCTGACTGGCACCGCTGCCGCCGAAACGATTGCCGGCGGAGCAGGTTCCGACAACATCGATGCAGGAGCCGGAGACGACTTTGTTTACGGTGACGACGCCTCCGGCATGTCAACCACACCCCAAAGCTATCTAATCAATGGTTCATTCGAAGACGTGAGCGGTGGCGTCAGCACGAGCTACGGCGTAGACAAATCCTCAGTATCAGGATGGACCGACGCGAACGGCAACAACTTCCAAATGCACGTCGGTGGCTGGGAAGGCATGCAAGCGCCGACCGACGGCTCCTACTTCCTCGATATGGGCGAAAGCCCAGGTCAAATGGATATCAGTCAAAGCGTTCAAGGACTCACAAGCGGTTCCGCCTACACACTATCCTTCGACACGGGCGACCGCACAGGCGATCTATCAAACTCGATGCAAGTCTACTTTGGCGGCCAGCTGATAGCCACCATCGACCCACAGGCTGAAGACGTTTTCGAATCGTATTCCATCGAAGTCACTGGGGGCATGGGAGACGGCAGTGACAAACTTCGCTTCGTTGAAACCGGAACGAGCGACAACTGGGGCATATCTCTCGACAACGTTCAGCTCGTCGACGCCTACGAGGACTCTATCACGGGTGGAGCAGGCGACGATACCATCGACGGTGGAGTAGGCGACGACATCGCGATCTACTCCGGCGCTCGCAACGAATACACGGTAATTGACAACTCCGACGGCACTTACTCCGTAACTGACTCCGTTGGTGGTCGTGACGGAACGGATACAATTACAAACATCGAAAACCTCCAATTTTCCGACCAAACCCAAACACTCTCCGAGGCTCTCACATTCGATCAGGATACAACCATCGTCGGAACCGGCTCGAACGAAACAATCGATACCGGAGCCGGGAACGACAATGTGACCGCAGGCGGCGGCACGGACATCATCGATACCGGAATGGGTGACGATGTCGTCACCATCGGAACCAACACAAGCGCGAGTACAACTATCGATTTCGGCGATGGAGACGATACGCTGGATTTGAACCTGGGTGGCTACACCTTGGACTTTACGAATATCAGCAACGCCATGGTGAAAAACCTCGAGAATATCGACATTGACGGTGTGACCAACGATACCCTGAAGCTGTCCACAAGTGATGTCCTAGATATGACGGACGAAAACAACACACTCTTCATCGACGGCAACACAGGTGACACCGTCCAAATAGACTCCTCCTACGCAAGCCAAGGCACCGAAACCATCGAAGGAACAGACTACTCCCACTACTACGATACCACCACGGATACCCACCTTTACATCAGTAGCGACATCACCGACACGCCTACCTTCTAGGCGTAGAATAGCATCTAACGTAATTCGCAAAACAAACGGAGTGGCTCAAACGAGTCACTCCGTTTTTCGCATACGAAAGAGGAATCTCCCGCCCTGCATCCATTCGCTTTGTCTCGCCCTCAAATCGGTTTTTGATCACTACCTCTGTAATGAAACTCCCACTATCTCTCGCCCTCCTTTGCCTCTTAACCCCCGCTGTCCACTCCCAGCAAAAAGCGATCCTCGGCCCAAACGAATACATAGAGCTCGATACACCAAAAACTGAATACGCGGAAAAGCGAGCGCTCATAGAATCGCTCAACGAGCACTTCTCCAAGAACATTCCCTTCGAGTCTCAAATGCCTCTTGAGCACCCACCCGAGTGGGGAAAAACAGTCAGTCCCGAATCGACAGGTTCTATCCACTTCATGCGCTCGTTTCCGCAAGCCTTTGTAGGACACCTTTCCATCGAAGGTCTCGCCCCCAATCATCCCTATCGCCTCACCCTAAACGGAAATCCCGAACGAAAAGGGAACGACCTCCTTCCAACCCCCGTTCCCTGGCTGCCAGACGAACGTTTCTACGACTTCCTCGACATCACCACCGACGATCTAGGAAGCTACGAGTCCACCCTTGGCATCAGGCTAACAGCAGGTGAATACGATGTACGTATCTACGTAAAGGATACAGAAGACTGGAAGATCGTTCTCTACCGCGATTTTTTCGAGTTCACGGTAGAGTAAGAGAGACTTCCCCAAATCGTTCAAACTTACTTCAGCCGATACGCAGCCACGAAATTTCGATAGAACCCAGGGAAGTACGCGATCCTGTTTACCGGATCATAGCCCAAATCCGCTGCGCTCGTTTCGGTCGGACGCCCATCGAGCAGTAAGACTGTTTCGCCGTCTCGAGAAACATGATACACCGTTCCCTTCCAGGTCGAAACCAGCCAGCTATTCGCGTCGACCCGCTCGATTCCGTCGGTGAACCCTTCCATCCCTCCAGCGATCTCAATGGTCGAACCATCGGCCTTCACCAAAAAGAGCGAACCGCTATCGACGAAAAAAAGCTCTCCCTCGCTATGCAAAACACCGTTCAACCCCTTCAGGCCACTCACCAGCGTCGTAAAGGTACCGTTGATCAATTTAATCACATTCCCCGCCGTGGAATCCGTTATATAAATCGTTCCGTCCGCGCCGACGCTTAGATCATTAATCGTCTTCGCATCCGGAACCGGCAGCCGTGCGATGACCTCTCCTTTTTCAATGTCGATAGTCACCACATCGTCATTGTCAGTCACATATAGCATGTTACCCCGAGTACCCATGCCCTTGGGAGCATTCAACCCCTTCACCCAGTGCGCATCGATGATCTTGCCATCGAGGCCCAGCTTACCGATCGATCCGTTGCCATCATCCGCCCATCCTTCGCCTTCACCCATATTGGAGACGTAGAGCACTTGTCGCTTCGCATCGTACAAAACCGACTCGGGTGTACTGAACTCCGCTTTCGTTACCCAAAGCTTCTCTAGCTCAGGGTGAGATTCATGGTGGGCCGCCGAGGCGTTTGAAATAAGCAGCAAGGAGACGAGGGGCAATAGGGTACGAGTATTCATTCTGCAAATGTTATGGAGCAAGCCACAGGAGTCGAACCCTCACCACGCTCATTCAGAAGAGAACCCCACCCAATACGCTAATTTGCACGAGCGATTCCCCAAATGAGAGTCGTTTACAAAACGGTATGACCCACTACCCTTCTTCAAACCAACCCGCTAAAAATGAAACTGACCCAACGCCTCATCCCCTTCCTTCTCGCTACTCTTCCTTCAATCCTGTTCGCAGTGGAAGACCGCCCCATCCAATCATTCAGCTACCCCTTCCCCGAATTCGGAGAAGTGGAGCGGCTCTCGCCCAAGCTCGACGCCATCCTCCCCAACTCGGCGAAGATGCACAAGCTCGCCGAAGGCTTCGACTGGTCCGAAGGGCCTGCCTGGGACTTCGCAAACGAAAAACTCCTCTTTAGCGATATCCCCGAAAACATAGTCTTCCAATGGAAGCCAAACCTCGGCGTATCCATTTTCCTAGTGCCCAGCGGCTTCACCGGAGAATCGTACAACGGACGCGAGCCCGGATCCAACGGTCTTACCTTCGACCTCGATGGACACCTCCACCTCGCCCAACACGGCGACAGACGCGTCGCCCGTCTCAATCCAGGCCGCCGCGGATTCGCCACCATCGCCGCACGCTACGACAACAAACGCTTCAATAGCCCCAACGACCTTTGTTTCGACTCTCAAGGAAACCTCTACTTCACCGATCCTCCCTACGGTCTCGCACCCGAATCGATTCGTGAGCTAGACGACTGCGGCGTGTATCGAGTTTCTCACGACGGTAAAATCACACTGCTATCCACCGAACTGGAACGCCCCAACGGCATCGCCCTCTCTCCCGACGAAAAAACGCTCTACGTCGCCAACTCCCACGGTCCGCGCCCCATCATCATGGCCTTCCCAATCCTCGGCGACGGCACACTTGGCGAAGGCGTCGTACTCTTCGATTCCACCGAGCTTCGCGCCAAAGGCAGACGCGGAGGAAACGACGGCCTCAAGGCGGATATACATGGTAATCTCTGGGCAACCGGACCGGGTGGCGTCCTTATCCTAAGCCCCGAAGGCGAACACCTCGGCAGCCTCCTAACCGGACGAAACACCGCCAACTGCGCCTTTGGCGGAAACGACGGCTCCGTGCTCTACATCACCGCAGACGACACCCTCTGCCGCATCCAAACTTCCACTACCGGCTACTTCCCCAGCAATTAAACGATACTTCCATTTATGAGAAGACTTCCCGCTCTATCCCTCGCCATCACTCTCCTCACGACTTCCGTAAGTGCCAGCGATTGGCTTCCGCTCTTCAACGGCAAAGACCTCTCAGGTTGGACAGTCAAAACCGCTCGCCACCCACTCGGTGAGAACTTCGCCAACACTTGGCGAGTCGAAGACGGCATTTTGAAGGTCGATTATTCGGACTACCAAGACTTCAACATGCAAGTCTCCCACCTGTATTCGAATCTCCCCTACTCGCACTACAGACTGCGACTCAACTACAAGTTCGTCGAGGGACACCGCGAAGACGCCCCCTTCTGGGTCGTGCTGAACAGCGGCGTCATGCTCCACTCCCAATCCCCGCAAAGCATGGAGCTAGACCAAGCCTTCCCCGTCAGCATCGAAGCCCAGTTTCTCGCGGAAGGCACAGGAGCAGGCACTCAGACCGGGAACGTAGCCTCGCCCGGCACACATATCGAACGCGACGGGCAACTCCTCACAGATCATATAGTCGATTCCACCTCCCGGCTCTACCCCATCGACGAATGGGTTCATTTCGAGATCGAAGTGCGCGGCGATCAAGAGCTCGTCTATTTCGTAAACGGTAAAGAGGTTCACCGTTTCCAACACCCTCAGCTCGATCCAGAAGACTCCGACGCGAAGCGCCTAATCGATGCCGGGGCCACCATCCCTCTCCGCCATGGCCACATAGCCCTCCAAGCGGAAGGCCAAAACGTCTGGTTTCGAAACATCGAAATCATGCCGCTCAATCCGTAAGCAAACAGAGGCATCTCTTCCCAAACGAATAAAACGTTGTTTGCGCCCCTAGTAATCGCCAAGGTCGAGTGGCTATCAGCCTCGCGCCATGTCGAATCCTCCTCTTGATCCAGAAAACGAATCTGCCGGCGACCCGCAGTCGAACCCGCCTCAAAGCAATGGTTCGGACAAGGTTTCCTTTTTCGCGGAGCTCAAGCGTCGCAAAGTCTTCCGGGTAGCGATCACCTATGCGGTCGTCGCGTGGCTGATCATACAAATCGCTTCGGCAACCTTTGGCTGGTTCGACATCCCAGCCTGGGCGTTTCGCTTCGTCACGATCATGCTCCTAATGGGATTTCCAATAGCTGTGATCATCACCTGGGCGTTCGAACTGACGCCTTCAGGCTTGAAGCTAACGAAAAACCTAAACGAGGACGAGAGAGCCAAGGCGACTGTAGCTCACGAGAAAAAGCGCAATTGGACAGCCCTCAGTTTCGCGGCTGGTTTACCGACGCTAATCTTCGGAACACTCGCCTTTTATTTCTACTTTCAGAATCCCGAGCCGAACGAACTCCCAGGAACTGTCGTTCCTCGATTCGAGGTGAGCAGCAAGTCAATCGCTGTATTGCCCTTCGCCAACATGAGCGAGGATCCGGAAGCCAGCTCGTTCTTCGCCGATGGCGTTCACGAAGATCTGTTGACCAATCTCGCCTATGTTAGCGAGCTGAGCGTTTCCTCGCGAACCTCCGTCATGGCCTACCGAGAAACAACGAAGTCGATCCGCCAGATCGGGGAGGAACTTGGCGTGGGCAACTTGCTGGAAGGCAGCGTGCGGCGCGCCGGGAACCGCGTTAGAGTAACCGCCCAGCTTATCGACGCCAAGACAGACGAGCATATTTGGGCCCAGTCCTACGACCGGAACTTGGAGGATATTTTCGCGATACAGTCCGAGCTAGCAAAAGCGATCACTGACGCCCTGCGCATCGCTCTCACAGATCAGGAAACGGATAACCTGGAGAAGAGACCGACCAGCAACCTGGCTGCCTACGACTTGGTGTTGAAACACCGCGAACTCGTGAAGCGGGATGGGAACACCCCGGACAGACAAACAGAAAGCATAAGCCTATTGCAGCGAGCAGTGACGCTCGATCCAGACTTCGCGGAAGCGTGGGCCGAGCTAGCCGCAGTTTATGCTCAAAGCTATTTTTGGTATTATGAAAGGAGCTCCGAACGACTCGACCAAGCCACCCAAGCCATCGAACACGCCAAGCGACTGGCTCCTGACAATCTGAATGTAATCGCCTTCAGCGGTGACTATTACTACTACGGCTTCCGCGACTACGCGAAAGCGTCTAACAGCTACGAACGCGTCCTTGAGGCAGCTCCCAACCACGTGGGCGCCCTGGCCTCAGTCGGATTCATTCGTCGCAGGGAAGGTCAATGGGCAGAGTCGATTCGCTGGCACCGTCGCGTTCTGGAAATCGACCCGCGAAACGTGACGGTGCTCACTGGACTTCAGACGACCTATCGCACGATGCGCCATTTCGACGAAGCAATTGAAATGGCGGAAACCTTATATGCGCTCGATCCATCGAACCTACTGAACGAGTTTCTCCTTACACTTTATTTGGGGGCACGCGACGGGACATGGCAGCCGCTCGAAGAGTTTACCAAACGCTACGAGAATCTCGATGCCCGAACCGTGCGAGAATTGAACTGGGCTCTCCAGCCTCTCTATGTACGCGATCGCGACTGGGATCGAGTCAGAGAACTATTGGAGCATAACGACTACGAATCGCCTACTAGTCTCAAAAACCGCCTTGCTGTGGTCTACCGGGAGCTGGGCGAGGAAGAGAAGGCCAGAGAGATGCTGGAGGAAAACATTGCGACTCTGCGCAACCGCCTAGACGAAAAGCCTCAAGACCTGATCGTCCTGATGGACTTAGCAAGAGGGCTCGCATTTTCAGGAAAAGACAAAGAGGCACAAGAAACAATTGAAGAGCTAAAGGCTCAGTTCAGACTCATTGAAGATGCACATGACGGTAACCTTTGGCGTTACGAGGAAGCGATCATGCTGGCATGGACCGGAAGGAAAAAAGAGTCGATTGCAGCTCTACGGGAGCTAACACAATACCCATGGGTAGATGGTTCAGCACTATTCGTCAGCATCGACTTGGCGCTGATGCCGCTTTGGGAGGAACCGGAGTTTATTGAGTTCTGCAACGATGAATCAGCCTGGGCGCCACTCCCAATTGAGTGATAAACCGACTCCGGCACAACGCTACCCATCGAAATCGTCTTCCGACCGCTTTGGTATTAGCGAAGTCCGACCTCGCCAAACTCCCAACCCTCGCTGAGAAATTCAAAGCCACCGTTCAATCGTTTCATTCACGAACTGTTGAAACAGCCACCGAAAACGCACCTAGCCAATATGACCAAGAAACTCGCATTCCTACTCTCCTTCATCTTCGCTTCTGCCATGAGCCTGCAAGCCGACACTTCCATTTACGACATCCCACTCGTCGATATCAACGGACACGACACCTCCCTCGCCGAGCACAAGGGCAAAGTCCTACTGATCGTCAACGTCGCCTCAAAGTGCGGCTACACCAAGCAATACGACGGCCTCGAAAAACTCTACGATCAATATAAAGACAAAGGCGTCGTAGTCCTCGGCTTTCCCTGCAACCAATTCGGTGGTCAAGAACCCGGCACCGAAGCGGAGATCGCCGAATTCTGTCGCCTCACCTTCGGAGTAAGCTTTCCCATGTATTCCAAGGTAGACGTCAACGGACCAACCCGCCATCCCCTCTACACCTACCTCGCCGGTGATTCTTCTCCGTTCCCAGGAAAAATCGGCTGGAACTTCAACAAGTTCCTCATTAGCAAAGACGGTAAAATCCTGCACCGCTACGCCTCTAAAGTAACTCCCTTGTCTCAAGAACTGACCCAGGACATCGACGCGGCGCTAAAAAGCTAACCGCCTCAAAACCAAAGCACTTTCCAGAGCGACTAACCCCATCCGGCTAGTCGCTTTTTGGTGCCCGTAGCGTTTTCAGTCCTACAGCGTTTTCAAGTAGGCCACGATATCCGCCACATCCTGCTCGCTCAATCCGAGTTGATCTGCCGAAAGCATCAGCGAGCGGCTGTACCAGTTCACCCGTTCGATACGTTCCTGCGGAATCATCTGCACGATGCCACCCATAGAGCGGATCAACATCGGATCGCTTTCCGACTCTATCATACCATGCACGATAGTGCCGTTTTTCAAGACGGCTTCGCGACCGCCATACCCATGCGCAATATCAGAACTGGGATCTACGATAGCGCGAACCGTTACTTCCGTACTCTGACGGCTCGCCCACCCATTCAAGTCAGGGCCGTAGTCTACTCCTTGATCACCCACCTTGTGGCAAACGTAGCACGCGCCCGCCTTCGCCGCACCCGCCTCTGCGTCGCCGCTCAACTCCAGCACCGCCGCGACTGAAAGGTAACGCGTTTTATTCGGCTCCGGTATCACGCTGCCGGATACGACTATTTTACTCGGATCGTAAATCCCTTCGCTCCTCAAACGCTCACTCGTTTCAAAGGCAGCGTAGCGCGAATTACGATAGTTCAAAAGCCACCAACGAGCCGTTTCACCCACGATTCCTGAACTTTTACTCAAATCAAAAAGCGTATCCACCGCCGATTGAGTCGAACAAAACGCAATTGCCGTCAATGCGTCGAGTCGCTCTTGATAGCTAAGAGACTCGCTCGCAGCCCGTACCGAAAATCCCTCCACCATTTCCGGAGGTGTGAGCCTCCATGCCAAACGTTCGAAAGCCGCCGTCCACTCCATGGGATCGGGACCTCCCAACTCTCGCTGCACGAGAGCAAAAACCTCCGCTTCCTTGCCCATGCAACCAATTCCCCACGCTTCAAGAAACATACGATCAGAGCCATCGTATCCACGAGCCAAGGACAGCAAAACCTCCTTCGACGCGTCAAACGGCACGTCCCGCATAGAAACTGCCACCTCGCGAAGAACCGCCGCAGATGTATCCTCAGCCAACTGCTTCGCATAAGGTACAATATCTGCGCTCACACGTCGCAAGGCTTGGTATGCCGTTGACCGAAAGTTCGCATCCTCGTGCTTCAACAAAGCTTCTACCTGCGAAACACCCTCATCCCCCAACTGGGCCAACAACCAAATCGCGCGCCCACGCACAAACGGATTTTCATCCTTCAACAGCGCCTTCACGGCTTTCACAGCCGACTCGCCCTGATCACGCAAAGCCTTAAAACCAAGAGCGCGAACGTTAACCGCCGGGCTCTTCAATGCAGATATCTGACCAGCCGTCGTTCCCAAATCAAACTCAGGTACCTTCGGCTTGAATCCCTTCGGAGCGATTCGATAGATCGTTCCGCTCACCGTCTTGTCCTGATCGGAATGTCCCCCGACACGCGGATCGAACCAATCCGCCACGTAGATAGCTCCGTCCGGACCTACCGACACGTCGGAAGGCCGGAAGAACGTTTTCAGGTCAGACGAAGTCTTGCCACCCAATCCGTCGATACCAGCCAATTCGCCTCCAACATTGGAAGAGAGAAAATCAAACCGCTCCAGATGGAACCCCGCCCCATTCGCTTTCGGCTGATACCCGAAAACGACGTTCCGCGCCGCTTCGCAGCTTAAAAGCGTACCTCGCCACTTTTTGCCCAAAGCATCTCCCTCGTAGTAGACGATACCCGTTGGAGCTCCAGCACCATAGACGTCGCCCGCAGGCATCACACCAGGATCGTCCTGTCGCCATTGCGCCGTAGGAATGTCCTGACCGGGTCTCCGGTCCGCTTGCCAATAACGCGAGCCATCTGGCGAGAACCATCCAGCGCTCCCGTATTCGAGAAGATAAGTCGTACGACTCGCTGGTGGATCGTCATTGTCGTTCTGGAAAACATCCCCAAACGAATTTACAGTCTGCTCGTAGCTGTTTCTGAAATTATAGCCGATAACTTGAAGTTTTGTCCCATCCTCTTGGATACGCATTGCGAATCCACCCACGTAAACGTGACCGTCATCACTCTTCGCTCCCGCATATTCCTTCGGAAGAATACCGTACAGAGGAACCGAATCACCACTCATCAAACCATCGTAAGAACTGCCGACTCGAAAGGTTTCCCCTGACCGATCCGTTACCAATGCTCCGCTATTCCCATGGTTTAGGTAAAGCAATCCGTCTGGGCCGAAAGTCACCGAATGCAAAGCATGGTCGTGGTTGA
>DS990592.1:2589972-3410314 GCA_000155695.1 Verrucomicrobiia bacterium DG1235
TGAACCGAATTCGCTAACCGAGGTTTAAAGAACAGAGCCACGGACAGTGGCTTTTTCGATTCCGGAATCAAGTCGTTTTTTCGACTTTTTTCTAGTCTCGATTGGCGTTCAACCAACCATTGATTATTTGAGTATTTAAAGAACGGAAGAGCCGGCACAGTGCCGACATCGTTTACTAAATCAAGCTGTTTCTGAAAGTTTTTTTCAACTACCCTAGAGCAGTCTTAAATGCTTTCAAAAGTCTCACTTAACGAGACAGCTGACAAAGAACAGAGCCGGCACACTGCCGATCCACATCGCTTAATCAAGCTGTTTTTCGAATTATTTTAGACTAACGAAACTCATGTCTAAAACTTGAAATGAAACTCCAAAAGAAGCACTGCCTGATAAAGAACGAGGTGGCGGAACGTGTAGAATCCATGGAACGATACAAGCGTTTTCTTCAGAAAAATGCGCCTTTCGGAAATTGCCCAAACCACTCGGCTCGCAGCGCCCCATCCGCTTCAAAATTCACGTCCTCTTATCCAAGTCATTAGCCTCACATAGACAGACATTATATATATTGTTGCGCGACCCCACCCTCCACATGTCACCATTCGCGCTCGCCAAGCCTCTATTTTTCAACAAAGTCACCCGAATCGCAACTAACCTCCATTCAACTAGATAGTTGCATGTTGCGGAAAAGCCCGTAACAGACGCACCCTCCTTCACTAGATAGAGAACAATCAACCTTCAGAGTTTTGGATATCAAAGAAATCAAGCAAATCGTCGACCTAATGAAACGGTCCGACCTGACTGAATTCGCCGTCGAGGAAGAAAACTTCAAGCTGCAGATTAAGCGAGCTACCGACGCGCAGACCCAGCCACAGATAGTCAGCTACGCCCCTCCCGCGCAAGTTGCCGCTCCGAGCGCGCCAGCAGCCGAAGCTCCAGCGGCTTCAGCGCCTGCGGCAAAAGAGGATGATTCCAAATTCATCACCTCCCCCATGGTAGGCACTTTCTATTCGTCTCCCTCCCCCGAAAGCCCCGCCTACGCGAAAGCTGGCGATGTCGTAAAGCCGGATAGCGTTGTCTGCATCATCGAAGCGATGAAAATAATGAACGAAATCCAAGCAGAAATAGGCGGAACGATCACCGAAATCCTCGTAGAGAATGGCCAACCCGTCGAATACGGCCAAAAATTGTTCCGCCTTGCTTAGCATCAGGCACGGACTCGAGCGAACAGCACCTACCTAAGAGTCGAGCCAGCCGGTTCGGCTCGCAATTTTTCCACAAACTCCTTCGCAGAATGCAGAAAGTATTAATCGCAAACCGCGGTGAAATCGCCCTTCGCATCGTTCGCGCCTGTCGCGAACTCGGCATAAAGTCCCTCGCAGTCTACTCCGAAGCGGACATAGAATCCCTACACGTTCAACTCGCAGACGAAGCGATCTGTATCGGAAAAGCCCCCAGCTCCGAGAGCTACCTGCGAGCCGATCGCATCATAAGCGCCGCCGAAATCGCGGACGTGGACGCGATTCATCCCGGCTACGGCTTTCTTTCGGAAAACGCGGACTTCGCCGAACAGTGCGAATCCTGCAATATCAAGTTCATCGGCCCCTCCGCTGAATCGATTCGCAAGATGGGAGACAAAGCCGTTGCGAAAGAAACGGTGCAAAAAGTGAAAGTGCCCGTTTGCGGCGGTTCCGATGGCGTCATCGCCAGCGAGGAGGAAGCTTCTAAAATAGCGAAAAAGGTCGGCTATCCCGTTATTATCAAGGCCGTAGCTGGCGGCGGCGGAAAAGGCATGCGCATCGCCCACAACGACGTGTCGCTCCGCAAAGAGTTTCATATCGCCCGTAATGAAGCCGATAAAGCTTTTGGCAACGGCGACGTTTACGTCGAAAAGTACATTCAAAATCCCCGCCATATCGAATTTCAGGTCCTGGCGGACTCGCATGGCAACGTCGTCCACCTTGGCGAACGCGACTGCTCCGTCCAGCGCAGGCATCAAAAACTCATTGAAGAAGCCCCTTCGCCCTTCCTTTCCCAAAAATTACGCAAGGAAATGGGAGACGCTGCCGTTCGCGCCACGAAAGCGGCTAACTACGAAGGCGCGGGCACGATCGAATTCCTCGTAGACGACAAAGGAAAGTACTATTTCCTGGAAATGAACACCCGCATCCAGGTCGAGCATCCCGTCACGGAAGAAGTCACCGGAATTGACCTTATCAAGCAGCAACTCCTGATCGCTCAAGGCGAGAAGCTTTCCTTCAAACAGGAAGACATTGTGATCAGCAAGCATGCCATCGAATGTCGCATCAACGCCGAGGATCCTGCTCGCAACTTCATGCCGAGCCCCGGCTGCATTGACCTCTACTACGCTCCTGGGGGACACGGCGTTCGTGTCGATTCGCACGCCTACGGGGGATACATCATTCCTCCCTACTACGACAGCATGATCGGCAAGCTCATCACATACGGAGCGACACGAGAGGTCGCCATCCAACGCATGTACCGAGCGCTCAACGAGTACCTCATCCGCGGAATCAAAACGACCATCCCCCTGCAAAAGGCGATCATCAGCGATCCAGACTTCCGAGCCGGCAAAGCCACGACCAAGTTCATGGAGGACTTTATGGCTCGAAACCCTAAATTCGACTAGTCGAACTAATACAAACCACGAATCGACAAAGACGTTTTACACAAAGCCACCCTACGCTTAGAAACACTTCTGAAAGATTCGCGACTGAACACCTGAAACCTTTCCATTTAAAACCTAACTCATCGCTTCAAATCATGGAACAACAAGAACCCAGCATCGAAATTGGAGACGACCAGGACGGCACTCTCGGTCAGATCAAGGTTAACCACACCGTCGTAGCCACCATCGTCAAAATGGCTGCCACTAGCGTCAAGGGAGTCGTGGGAGTTGGCGGCAGCTTTATCGAAAACGTCTCCGCCCTCTTCTCCAGCAAAGATTACGACAAGGGCGTTCGCGTCTCAGAAGACGAAGGCGGCAACTACCTCATCGAGCTTCGCGTTCACATGGAATACGGGGTCGAGCTCGCCAAGACCGCCGAGAACCTTCAGCTCACCGTAGGCAAGCAGGTCACCAACATGACTGGCAAAACAGTCGCTGCCGTGGACGTCATCATCGAAGGCGTGAAAATGCCCGAAGAAGTCGCTGCCTCCAAGAAGGCCGCCGCAGAGGCCGCCGAATCCGAGTAAAGCCTCGTTCGCAAGCCCCTTACCGTGGACTCAATCGAATCAATCAAGGAACTGCTCTTCCAGCTGACTACGCTTCAGATTGCTGTCGCGTTTCTTGTATTCGTTTTCCTCGTCATCGGGCTTCGCCTCATCCTTAAGAAACCGCCCGCCCACCTCACCGCCTTTAGCGGTGAAGCTGGCAGCGTGCTCGTATCCCGAAAAGCGCTGCAAGAACTCGTGCGCTCGGCCTGCCTGCTCGACGAATGGGTAGAGGCAGCGCGACCGGTCATCCGAGTGCGCGACAACAAGGTGACTGCCCGAGTAGAACTCCGCCTCACCAAGCCAGACAACCTAAAGGCCGTTTGCGAACGGGTACAGGAGCACATCACCGCCCTGCTCCAAAAATCGCTCAGCTTCGACCAGATCGGCGAGATCCAGATTGTCGTTAAAAGCTTCACAAGCGAAACCGACGATCCAGCGAATCAGCAGAAGCCGACAAAAGAGGAAACAAGCCTACTCCCTTCCGCTAAAGAAACGCCAGATACGACCATGCCCAAAACCGTCGAGGACCCGCTTTCGCCCGACCAGGCCACTCCACCCGAGAAGCCAGAATCCCGCGCTTAGGACCTCGCCAAATACGACGCCCTCGCAACCGGCGGAGCAGACATCCAACAACTCCACTCGGCTCAGCAACCTCACCACGTCGCAAACCGCGACATTGATCCCTGCCTTCTCGCATCCAGAACTTGGATTGCACATCGGACAAGACGATCAGCCACCCGCCATAGCCCGCGTAGGCATTGGCCCCGCTCGGCTCCTCGACCTTAACACTATCGCTCTAGCAAGCTCGAGAGGCTACAAGCCTCGTTCCCGCGATCCTCTCATACTTCGCATTCCGGTGTTACCGACTCAGACTAGACCTAAATGCACTCCGGCAGTCCTCGAGCTTGTACGGGCCATAGCGAAGCTGAAACCGAACCTTCCCCTCTTCCTCATCGAAGGCATCAAGCGAATGCAACATCACCCAAGTCAAGGCTCCCAAAGGGACCCGCATTGTCACAGTATCGGACCCATTGCGCGATACGGATACTGCTTTGGCAGTTCAGCAAATCATTGCCAACCAAGAGGGTTAATCTTTAACGGCCTGTTGCCCAAATCGAAAAAAACTACGCTCATTTGCGTACTAGAACTTGGATACTCCAGGTATCCTGACATCATAGGAATTATGATGGGAACCCATGTAGCTCAGAGCAGCCTGTTCAGCTATCAGGTAAATCTCGACCAAAGAGTTCGCCGAGACCATCCGTTGAGGAAGGTTCTCGACAAGTGCGACTTCAGCTTCGCTCGCGAACTTGTCAAAGACAAGTACGGCCGCAACGGAAACGTGGGGCTCGATCCCGAGATCGTCCTCAAGCTGATGTTCCTGCTCTTCTGGGACAACGTCAAAAGCGAGCGGGAGTTGATGCGATGCCTGCCCGAGAGACTCGACTACCTCTGGTTTCTTGGATACGGCCTCGACGACCCCATCCCCGATCACAGCGTGCTCTCCAAGGCGCGTCGGCGCTGGGGAAGCGAAACCTTCGAGAGCATATTCATCGGAAGCGTTTCCAAATGCATGGAGCAAGGGCTCGTAGGCGGGAAACGCCTTCATATGGACGGCTGCCTGGTAGACGCGGACGCCTCCAAGAGCTCCGTAGTCAAGAGCGATCCAGAGATGGTCGAACACCTTCGAGCGGCCTACGCCATACAGGAAGGCAAGCTCGAAAGCCCGGCAATCGAATCGATCGACCCGAACCGGAACCAAGACCCTCCCGACGATCCGCCGAGCCAAGGATCTGGCGAACGCCCAAAGCCGAAGAAAATGGCGAAGCCGCCTGCCAACGAATGTCTTGTCAGTACGACGGATCCAGACACGGCATGCGTGCGAAAGAAGACCGGCGGCGAATCTCGTCCACGCTACAAGGCGCATCGGGCGGTCGATGACGAGCATGGGGTCGTCGTTGCCACGACAACCACTTCGGGAGACGTCGGCGAGAACCAGCTGCTCAGGCCCTTGCTCCTGCAGGTCGAGCGAAACGTCGGCTCCTTGCCCGGCAGCGTCGTGGGCGATTCCCAATACGGGACCGCGGAGAACTTCCGCGATACGACCGCAATGGGCGTTCGAACTCATATGCACCCCTTCGCGGGGCGTCCCAGCGAACTCTTCGGCTCGGAACGCTTCAAGTACGATGCCTGCAGCGACACCTACACTTGCCCCAAGGGGAAGAAGCTGTACCCGAGAAGTGGAGACAAGATAAGAAAAGGCATCGAGTATGTCGTACGAAAAGGAGCTTGCCAAGGGTGCTCCCTTAAAAACCAATGCACTAAAGCAAGAACGGGACGTACCGTATTGAGACGTTGGGGACAGGATCTCATAGACGAAGGCATGAGCCAAGTCGCGACGCAAGAGGGGCGAACCGGAAGGTATCGTCGCAAATGGCTCATGGAAGGCTCCTTCGCGCAAGGAGCGAACTTGCACGGATTGAAGCGTTCGCGCTGGCGTCGCCTTTGGCGCCAGGGAATCCAAGACCACCTGATTGCCACGGTACAAAACGTTAAGATCCTAATCAGTCATTGCGGTAAGGATCGCGACCAAGGCGCCGCCTGTTCCCGGGCAGGATCATCAATATCCTCGTTGGCGACGATAATTAGCCGAATAACAGCTCCTATCGCACTTGTCTGCCGCGCCTGAAGCTCGGATGTTCATATATCTTCAAGTCTCAAGATATCTAGCATTGGCGCTCGAAAGGCATCAGAAAAAGCCAGCTTCGACCTATTTGGGCAACAGTCCGTCAAGATTAGATAGTGGTTTTCTATATTATGATTGCACTAATTTGCACCATAATCACTATCAGTAGCGTCTCTAGTGAGCTGACACCTGCCCTCTTCTCTCACAGCGCTCGCCCAACCCTTGAGTTGCAATGCCCAAACTGAATCAAAAATACATAGCAGACGAGCTAAATCTATCCCGAACAACGGTCTCCCGCTGCTTCACCAACCACCCGAAAATCAATCCCGAAACGCGAGCCAAAGTGTTTCGCCTCGCAGCGGAGATGGGCTATTCCTATTCAGCTCAAAGAGGTGGCAACAACGCGAAGCTCTCCGACCGCAAGAAATTGGCCGTCATCGTCGGCATCAGCGAAGAAGACCGCACGAAGAATGATACCAAAACCGCTGAAGCTCTCCTAGCCGGCATCAGCGAGAAAGCCTCCATCGAGAAACTCGACTTCGAAGTATTCTACGTCGACCCCAAGGAATTTCTCCCCCAATCAAGAGCGCGCCAAATCATAAAAGGCGTTAGCTGCCTGGACTGGAAGGGAGCCATCCTCATCTACCCGCTCAAAGAGGAAGCCGTCGCCAACGTGATGGCCAAATTTCCCACCGTCTCAGTGCTCGAGGACTACGACAATTGCGACGTAGACTGCATCCACCCCGACCAAATTCGCGGGATCTCCCGACTCATGCAGCGCCTCGTCGAAATGGGGCACAAGCGCATCGGCTTCCTAAGCTGGAAGTACGCCGTACACACGCCCTGGGTCGAGCGACGCCTCGGAGCCTACGTGGAAAACCTCTATCGCTTCGGTCTAGAACTCGACCCAGACCTAATTCTTAACCTTCGCCCAGAAGAGCAAATACCGCTCGAAAAACTCGACCATCAAGCAGCGAGACTCACCCGAGAAAAAGGAGTGACCGCCTGGGTCTGCGCCGCCGACCACCAAGCCTATCACCTCATCGAAAATTTCCAGAAACTCGGCATTTCCGTTCCAGGCGATTGCTCCATCACCGGATTCGATGGTCTAACACCTCCCCCCGGTATGCCGCAGGTCACCTCCATACGGATCCCATTTCGCGACATCGGCATCTCCGCCGTCAGCTCCCTGAAGCGAAAAATCGACCACCCAAACACCAGCCGACGAAACGTTCAGGTCTCCGGAGAATACGTCACCGGAGAAACCGCCGGAGCTCCACCCGCTTAAATTTGTCAAATTCGCTTTGTCGGCAGCTTTATTGAGCAATATTAATTGCATCAATTTGCTCCTTAACAACCCATTAAGAACACGATGACCCGACTATCGCTGGTTTTCCTAATCCCCCTTTCAACTCTCGCTCACGCGAGTCCTAACCCCACTCCCGCCAACAGTCCAGACTCTGACTGGACTCTCATCTGGTCCGACGAGTTTAACACCGATGGCCTGCCGAACCCCGAGAAATGGGCCTACGACGTAGGCGGTCACGGCTGGGGAAACCGTGAACTCCAACACTACACGGAACGGCACATGGAAAATGCCCGCGTCGAAAAAGGACACCTCATTATCGAGGCTCACAAAGAAGAGCATCAGGATTCCGATTACACCTCCGCTCGACTCGCTACACGGGACCGAGAGACCTGGACCTATGGCCGTTTCGAAATCCGCGCCCGACTTCCCGACGGGCTCGGGACATGGCCAGCGATCTGGATGCTCCCAGTAGACTGGAATCTCGGTTCCGGCAATTGGCCTGACGTAGGGGAAATCGACATCATGGAACACGTCGGATACGACGTAGGCACCGTGCACGCCTCGGCCCACTCGAAAACCTACCAATGGCAAATCGGTACCCAAAAAACCGCTACCATGTCAGTACCCGACGCCACTGAAGCATTTCACGTCTACGCTCTCGAATGGTCCGAGTCGGAAATCCGAACCTATATCGACGACACCCTCTACTTCACTTACCAAAACGAGAATAACGGGTGGGAATCATGGCCCTACCAACGCGATTACTACCTGCTGCTCAACCTTGCGGTCGGCGGAGAATGGGGCGCCGCCAAAGGCATCGACACCGAATGCTTTCCCCAGCGAATGGAAGTCGACTACGTTCGCGTCTACAAGCCGGCGAACGAGTAACTAAGCAGGAAGCGGCTAATTCACCCAAATCAGGAGCAAACGCGACAAAGCATCGCTCCTCCTTTTTCAGCCCTCCTAAATGACGACCCGAAACGGAAAATTCGCAGTCGCCACAGTGTTATTCGGACCCAAAACCTCTAAATAAAGGCGAAAGAAGCCCCCTTCCGTAGGGGCTAAAAAAGAAACCTCACCGATAGACTTTCGCTCAATATCCACCAAAACAGACGCAGCAGCCAGTTCGGCATCTCCTCCTGAACGCTTATCGACGCTCTCGCGAGAGCAGGTCCAGAGAACGTCCTTGGGAGCGGGATTTCCGCGGATGACACTGAATTCCGCTGATACCCTCTCGCCTACACGAACGGAAAGACTCTCATTCGCCAAGCGCCCATTTAGGCGGAGCGAACTTATTTGAGGACACTTACCCATCTCTGCTTCTCCCTTCCACAGAGCTCCCATAGCCTCCACCGCTTCCGTCGTGCGCCCACTTGGGCTAAAAAGCCCGAACCAAGTCGGAGTCGTTTCCTGCTTGTTCCCCCATAAAAAAACGTAACTGCCAAGGCACTGGCCGTGAGAGCCGTCTAAACTGCGATAGCGGCGGCGAATCTGCTCCGCCTTCTCCGTAGAAGTCGGCTCGATCTCAGCTTCCCACTTCGTGCAAGCGACCTCCCAGTGCCCGTTCGCGCCCCATTCCGTCACGAGATACGGGCGAGTCCAACCGGCCGCGTCGAGTTTTGGCTGCACGAGTTCCAAATCTCCATAAGCGTTAACGCTCACAAAATCGATGGATGGGCAAATCGCTTCGATGCGACTAAGAGCCGCCTTGTCGACAGAAGACAACACCGTCATCACCGGATGAAAAGGATCCACCTGCTTAATAAACGCAGCAACCTCCTCAACCGCTTCCCAAACGCTCTCATCAGCCACACCGCCAAGATCAAGCTCATTACCGACGCCCCAGACCAGCAAGGCTGGCTCGTCCTTCAGTTTCAAAACTTGCCTCTTCAACTCTTCAAACTGAATCGCGCGCGCCTGGGAATCCGCGTAGTCAAACCCTTGACGCGGCGGCACCAGCCAAAGCCCCGCGCAGAGAGACAATCCGACGCGGCCAATATCAGCCAAAGCTTCATCGGTTTGCTCCGCGCCCCATGTTCTCACAGAATTGCCACCGAATTCAGCGAGCCGGTCAATGTGCTTGAACCCACCAGCACCTTTGACGAAAAATGGCTTTCCGTCACGAAAAAGTGAATACCCTCCGTCTACACTCCGTACTTCGACCTGAAAGGGCCGCTCGCTCTCAATCAATGACATTATCTAGAGTTTCCTTTCTCAGGCCATTTCAGCCTGTTCCTCGCTGAGCTTAGCTCTACGAGCAGAAAGATCCAATTCAATCTGCTCCAGCTCCTTGCTCTTAAGAGGATAAAAATAAAGCGCTACAATCGCCGCCGCCGATAAGCCTGCGGGGAAGAGCGTAAACAAAATCCGGATACCCAGCAGTGCGTCTGGACCTTGCTCCGCTCCGGGTTCGAAGCCGACTAAACCGAGATACCAGCCCGCCATTGCTCCGCCAATTGCTAGTCCCATCTTCTGGGCGAAAAGCGCCGCCGAAAAAACCAACGCTGTCGAGCGGCGACTCCACCGCCACTCCCCATAGTCTGCCACATCCGCGTACATCGACCATACAAGAGGCACAGTCGGGCCCGCCACGAATCCGCCGAAAATACTAAGCGCCAACATCATCCCGAACTCGTCCGGGGGCACGATGAAAAACAAAGCCATCGATAGCGTGTTGAGCAGCGAAAACCATATCATGATCGATCGCTTCTCGAAGCGCAAAGCCAAGGGCTTCGAAAGCCAAACACCAAATATCAGGCCCAGCATCCCAGAGGTCATAATGATACTCGTCTGATCGAAAATCAGAAAAAGAGCTTCCCCCGCATCTCCCACGTAGTACTTGAAGTAATACACCGTCGCGGCCCCGCGAGCTGCCACATTCGCCAGCGTGAAAACCGCCACGAAAAACAAGATCAACCAAGGGCGATTACGGAAAAGAGCGCCCAAGTCCTCCTTTAAGTTATTCCTCTGCCCGACCGGCGGATGCACACGCTCCTTCGTCCCCTTGAAAGTCATGAAAAAAAGCAGCACCGATACACCAGCGAATATAGCCATCGTCGCCTGAAAGCCAAACGCTTCATTCTCCTCTCCACCAATCGAATAGACAAGGGGGCGCACGAACATCGATATTAGCAAACCTCCCGCGAACGCGCAAAAGAAACGAAAACTCGCCGTCAAGGTACGCTCGCTAGATGAAGGGGAAATCACCCCTAACAATGCGGAATACGGGATATTGATCGCCGTATATGCAAGCATCATCGCGATATAGGTCACGTACGCGTAAACGAGCTTTCCGCTTTCGCTGATGTCCGGCACGACAAACATCATGTATCCGATAATTCCATACGGAATCGCCATCCAGATTAGGTAAGGGCGAAACTTGCCCCATCGCGTATTAGTCCGATCAGCGATGTAGCCCATAATGGGGTCGCTGAACATGTCGACAACTCGGGCCGCTAGGAAAATCGTCCCCGCCGCCGCCGCCCCTATACCGAACACATCCGTGTAATAGTAGAGCAGAAACAGATTAAATGTCTGAAAGAAAAAGTTGGAGGCCGTATCGCCTAAACCATAACTTAGCTTCTCAGTAAACCGTAGTTTTTCGGGGGATGATGACATAGGTATACAGCTGTATCAAACGTTCAGCTACAGACGAGAGTAAATACTTCTCTTGCGCTATAAACAAAGTGGCGACACCGGCGGCTCAAACCCGCCGCCGATGTCGCGAATACTACCAATCGTACTACCGATCCTTATAAATCCATGCCAAATTGCAGGCGATACTCAGTCGGCTTCGCGTAAATGTATCCGTATGCGTGCTGATCGTTCATAACGTTATAAACGTTCAGCTGCACATGGGCATTTCTCTCACCGAGCTTGAAGTCGTATTTCGCCATCGCATCGATGTTGAGGCGCGTGTCTGTTTCGAGAACGACGCGCTCACCATTGGTATCGGTTACAAGCTGACCAGAGCCATCAGTGATACCGGAGAAGTACTCTCTCTCGCTTTCGTACTGGAAGCCTAGGCCGAAGGAGAAGCCCGCGAGCGCTCCATCATCGACTCGATAGTTGCCCCAACCGCTAAGCGAGTGAAGTGGCGTGTCATCCTGTTTTTCCCCCGCGCCATAGCCGCGGCCCTGCCAAGTAGATGTGTCGTCCGCATTGAGGAACTGGTCCTCAAGCGAATAGCCAGAGAGACCCCAACCGCCATCTGGGAAGTACCAAACCGCCCACTTGTCTACGCCACCCGCGCCCCACTCGTACTGAGGAAAAACGCCCGCATTAACAACTGAGCGTTTCGTTTGCGCATAGTTCAAGACGAACTGCATGTTGTCAGTTGGAGCATAATTAAACTGGGCTTCCCAGCCCGAAGACTCCTGATCGCCACTAACGTAAGCGTCGTAACCGCCCGCTTCCGCAGAGGCGAAGTCCAAGGTTGCATTGTTCGTATTGTCATCCTGAGCGTACAGCCAACCTGGCCAGCCTGGATTCGTGGTCTTGGACGCGTTAAAGACGGTGTCCATATAAGCGATACCTTCAGGCGAAGAAGCATTCAAATACCAAGTGTCGTCGATTTGATACGCCGCGCCCGAAGACACAGCGGCATCCCATTGCGGTTCCGCTACCGTGAATGAACCATTACGCCAATCTGCCTCAACCGTGGGGTTGAAATCAGCTACGTTGTAAACAATGTCCGCATCCGGATCGAAACGGCCCTTCGCAGGAGATGGCGCCCACCAGTAGAAGATAGGCGTACCCGTTTGCTTGATACGATAGGCGCTGATGGTGCCGCTCAACTTGCCATCCAGCATGTCGAACTTAACTCCAGCCTCTTCACTTTCGGCTGTTACGGCATCCATCGCGTTGCCATACACATCGCGATTACCCTCGAAATTGGGCATTATGCCTTCCGCCTTTAGCGCATAGACAGAAATCCGTTCCGTAAGCTTAAAGGTAATACCAGCTTGAGAAGTATCCTTCTCCTTCGCCCCCGCGTCGTTGCGAGTAACCGTATCTTCCCGGAAGTCTTCGATCATTCCGCGGAAATCATTGCGGTCGCGACGCATGCCCGCAACTGCTGTCAAGCGATCCTTCAACCAACTGCCCTGGTACACAAGGTAAGTGCCCTGATTCCACGAAAGGTCATGCTTGTCGCTGACATCTTCCATCGCTGGAGCAGCAGTGCCATCTCCGTTGAATCCGAAACGCATGTAAGACGAGTCCGTCGGATCCCAATAGAAGTATTCGTTTTGAATCGTACCGCGGGCGAACACTGAATTTTCAGAACTCTCCTCAGAACGACCCAGCAAAAAGCTGTTCTTCAATCCGAAGAGCTCGCTGTTCTGGAATAGGTCGACGTTGTAGTTAACTTCAGCGCGAATCTGGCTTCGATCTATGATCTCTTTCCGCTCCGCCCAAGAGCCTTGAAAAATCGCGTCCGTCACTTCTCCGAAAATAAACTCGGCATCGCCATTCTCTACACTCGCAGGAATCACGGTGATCGTATTACGCAGGTTCAAAGGTCCTACGTTATTCGTCACACCACCGGATACATCGCGGACATCGAACTCTACCTTCGAGGTGTTGTATCCAAGAAGTACATTCAAATTATCAGTGAAGCTGTGAGTCGCCTGCAGGCGGATGTTATAAGACTCCGTATCGAGAAACGTATCGGGTCCGCTCCAACGCATCGTGCGAATCTCCTTGTCTGGGAACTGCAAGAATCCAGCACGCTCCAATCGGTCTTGCTGATTCGCTACGTTCTCGCTAGAAAGGTCGCCACGAGCGCGAACACTTTGGAATCCGACTGCGTTTTTGTTTTCCATGCCATACTCCATATCGATAGTGACCTCAGTCTTATCGGTGGGCCGGAAAGTGAATATAGGAGAGATGAACTGACGGCTATTCTCAGCGAGCTCGGTATAGCTACCGTTCTGCTCGTGAACCGCAGTAACATAATAACCGAATTTCAAGTCGTTATCCAAAGTGTCACCGGTTTCATATACCGCGCGATAGTGCTTGTTATTGCCCACGCTCAAGGTGACATGCTGCGTCTTCTCAGCGGGCGGCGTCTTTGGAAGATAGTTAACGATACCACCAAAATTCCCGATTCCGTAGAGGAGCGCAGCAGGACCACGAATCACTTCCACACGACCGATGTTCGCCGCATCCGTTGCAAACTGACGACGATAGCCGTCACGCAACGTCGCATCCGTAATAAAACCACGGACCTTGTAGGAGGTCTGCGTCTTGTTGCTCGTCGCGCCCTCTGGGTTGTGCACGCCACCGACAGTACCGAAGCTGTTGCCCTTACCCGCGTCATTCTGCGACGACATGATCATGCCTGCGCTATAAGCGAGTGATTGGCGAAGATCCGTCGAGCCCGTATCCTTGATAAACTCATCCGTGATCACCTCGATCGGCATCGGAATGTCCTTGATCGCGGCATTCAGCCGCGTGCCGGAAATCGTATTAGTGGCTCGGTATCCAGAATCCTCTGACGCATCTACGGTAAAAGGAGACAAGTCAAAAACTTCATCGTCGTCGAAATCGGAGTTTGCAACATCCGATTGCGCAGAGAGTGAAGTCGTTATTCCCAATGCCAGGACGCTCATGCACGTCAAAGCCGTTCGTTTGTCGGGAATCAAGCGTAAGCTATCTTTTTCCATTTTTCTGATCTAGTTTGCAGGGGTTAAGCGGGTAATGAAAAGCACGGGTCAAGCGCCTTTCGTTCAGGGGATAGAATAAAAGAAGTAGGCTACGCTAGGGGTTGCTCGGGGTATCGACCAACAGATGCGGCGCCGCGCCTCTCTGGTTATAAGGTGCAATTGAATACAACTTTTTGCTTTCGTCAATTTTAAACTTTGCATTATTTTGCACCTTATAAACGATCTACAATCACCCATGAAAACGAGTAGAACCCCGCTCTTCATCTTCCTTGCGTCACTGCTGGCGGCAATTGTTTGCCGCCCTTCAACCACCGCTGAGATTGGCGAATGGCAGCTCGTCTGGTCTGACGAATTCGAGACCGAAGGCCTCCCCAACGCCCAATGGTGGGACTACGAGGAAGGCTACATCCGAAACGAAGAAGCGCAGTACTACACCGTCGCCCGCGAAGAAAACGCCAGAATCGAAAACGGCTCACTTATAATAGAGGCGAGACGAGACAACTTCGAAGGTCGTCCCATCACTTCCGCCAGCCTGCATTCCAGCCGTTCCGCCAGCTGGACTTACGGAAAGATCGAAGTCCGCGCCCAACTCGCCACCGGCCGCGGCACATGGCCCGCCATCTGGATGCTGGGCGACAACATCGGCGAAGCGGGCTGGCCGGGCTGCGGCGAAATCGACATCATGGAATACGTCGGCTACGAGCTGGAAACCGTCTACGGCACCGTTCACACCACCGCCTACAACCACGTCGCCAACACCGAAGTCGGCGGAAACCTGCAGTTCGACGATCTCACCGAAACGATGCACAGCTACTCCATCGAATGGAGTCCCGACGAAATCCGCTTCTTCGTCGACGACCAAAACTACTTCACTTTCACCAACGACGGCACAGGAAATGACGCCACTTGGCCCTTCCACCGCCCCCAACACCTCAAGCTAAACCTCGCCATCGGCGGCGGCTGGGGCGGGTCCCAGGGCATCGATAATGCCATCTTCCCCGCCCGCTTCCTCATCGACTACGTTCGCGTCTACCAGCGCAAGGAATCGCCTCCCTACACCATCGACCTCCAGTCCAGCGGTCCGGGCAATCTCCGCGTCGAACCAGAAAAAGAAAGCTACGTAGACGGCGAGCAAATCACACTCATCGCCGACCCCGACATCGGCACCCGTCTCGGCAAATGGAAAAACGTCCAAGTTCCCCGCGCGCTCGAAGTTCCACTTGTAGTTAACCGCTCACTACAAATCCAAGCGGACTTCCTCAACCCGAACGCTCTGAACCGAAACACCGACTTCTCCGACCAACTCTCTGGCTGGTACAACTGGATCGGAGGAGGCGCCGCAGCGAACATCGCCGCTACCAGCCAAGAAGCCGCTCTCATAGACGTCACCCAATCCGGCTCCGAAGACTGGCACGTCCAGTTCGGCCAAGGAGGCCTGCCGCTCGAATCAGGCAAACGCTACCAGCTTCAGTTCGATGCCTCCGCCAGTTCAGGATCTCCCTCGCTCGTCGCCGCCCTCGCCATGAACTCCGAGCCCTTCACCACCTACACCTCAAATGTCACCCAGCTTACGTCCAGCCCACTAACCTTCACCCTAGACTACACCCACAACACCGTCACCAACCCAAACACCCGCATCGAATTCCGCCTCGGCCGCGCCGCCGGGTCCGTCACCCTCGACAACGTCACGCTCCGCTCCCTCGACGACGACGCCCTCTCGCCCTACGAAGCCTGGAAACGCGACCACCAAATCCGCCCCATTAACGACACCGGCGATCCCGATTCGGACGGAACGCCCAACCTAATCGAGTTTCTCCTCGGCACTGACCCCTACCAGGTCCAAGCCTACAGCCCCTTCTACTCCATAAGCCCCAGCCGCGAAGGCCCCCTCCTCAGCCTCTCGGAAATGCTGCTTCCCGCCGCCGCAGAACATCAGGTCTCCACAGTCGAAGAAAAATCCGAAGACCTTCAACACTGGGCCCGGAGCGAAAACGCCGAACCATCGCTCAAATTCAAGCGACTCGCCCTCCGAGCGCCAGCCGCCATCGCCGACTAACCGGACTTTCTCCTTTATAGCAGGCCCGGATAGTGGTTCGGCACCCTTAATGCTAAAGCGAGCACCCTTAAGAAAAAGGGTCCGTTACGTTTCGCGAACATCCGCGTGAAGACTGGGTGAAATAGCGCCTACACGCATTGACGAAACCTCTTCATACCCAGATTGTATGTCGTCTGTTTTCAGTCATCACGCAGGGATTTACATCTACCGTACGCCCCTCGAGACGAACTGTTACAGACTCAAGCTAAACTAGAATATAACAAATGAAACCTGTATCGAATCTACCAACGTTGAGCATCGCAGCTCTCCTTGCTGCTAGCTCAAGCACGGCCTTTGGCCAAGCCGGCTCCACGCCGGCCTCCGACGAGATCTACGAACTCGAAGGAATCACAGTAACTCCACTTGAGGAATTCTCAAATCGGGCGATCTACGGTGAAACACCAGTAGCCTTTTCCGAACTCAGCAAGGATGACCTTGACCGCTACCTAGCGTCTCAAGAAATCCCGATGGCCCTCAACTACACTCCATCGGTGTACTCCACTAACCAAGGTGGCGGCGCCGGAGACGCTCGCATAAACATTCGCGGCTTCGACCAACGCAACGTCGCCGTTATGATCAACGGCGTCCCCGTGAACGACATGGAAAACGGCTGGGTCTATTGGTCCAACTGGGACGGCATCGGCGACATCGCCTCTTCCGTCCAAGTACAACGCGGCATTTCAAACCTCGATCTCGCGGTTCCATCGATCGGTGGCACGCTCAACATCATGACGGATCCAGCTGCCAAGGATAAAGGCGGCATGGTGAAGCAAGAATTCGGCTCCGACGGCTTCTCTAAGACTACCGTTATCGGTCACACGGGCCTCATCAACGACAAGTTCGCCGCCTCAGCCGCCATCGCTCGCAAAATGAGCGGTGGATACGTAGACGGCGTTTGGGCCGACGCCTGGAGCTGGTATCTCGGAGCTTCCTACAAGCTCAACGAAGCGAACACCATCGAGTTCTACGGCTTCGGAGCGCCACAGCGACACGGACAAAACCTCTACGCTCGCAACATCGGCACCTACAGCGAAAGCTTTGCTCTCGGTCTCTCCGACTACGACCCCGCCGCTTTGGACCGCTACTACGAGCGTGGCTACGCTTACAACGAAACGTGGAACTACGTCGACGCCTCATACTCGGAGCCGCAGGCCGACCACCACGGCATCGGCCCACGCCGCTTCGAAGGCTACATAAACGAGCGCGAAAACTTCTACGATAAACCACAGGTAAGCGCGAATTGGTACTTCCGCCCAGAAGACAGCCAATGGTCCTGGGACAACGTCCTCTACTACTCTGGCGGCGAAGGCGGCGGTACCGGAACCTACGGATCCGTTTCACGCGTTTCCGACTCAGGCGGATACTTCCATCGCAATCGCGACTGGGATGCAGAAATCGCCCAGAACCGCGCCAACCTCGACAGCACAGGCCGTGCAGAGTCCACCGGCATTCTCCGCAACTCGCGCAACAACCAGTACACCATCGGTCTCATCTCGAAAGCCACCTACGAAGCATCCGAAAACTGGTCTACCTCATTCGGCGTTGATTGGCGCACAGCCGAAATTCAACACTTCCGCGAAGTACGCGACCTCCTCGGCGGCGACTACTACCTTTACAATGGTCAGCAAAAGACCCTCGGAGGCGTCATCGCCTACAACAACACCAACACCGTCGACTGGCTCGGCGGCTTCTGGCAGGCAGCCTACGAAAAGGACCAGTTCTCCGGCTTCGGCATGATCGGGCTGTCGCAGATCTCCTACAGCTTCAAGGACTACTTCAAGGAGCTCAGCCCAGGACGTTACTACGAAATCGATTCCGACACCTTCGACGGCATGCAAATCAAGCTAGGTGGTCGCTACGACATCAACGAAACCACAAGCATGTACGCAAACTTCGGATACGTTGAGAAGGTACCAATCTTCGACACCGTTATCGACGACGGATCCGGCCAGGCATACGTCAATCCTCCCAACGAAGTATTCGTTAACGTCGAAGTTGGCGTCAACTACACCAATGAAGACGGCACCTTCCTCCTTGGAGCCAACTTCTACAATACAGATTGGTCAGACCGCGCATTCGGCGAGTACGTTTCACTCTTCGATGCCTACGTCAACCTCAGCGGCGTAGACCAACGCCACCGCGGCTTCGAGTTCGAAGGCACTTACTACTTCAATAAGCAGCTAAAACTCGACGCCACTCTCGCGCTGAACAACTGGAAATACACCAACGACGTCACAGCCAAATACGATCCGGACAATGACCCAGCCACGGCCATTGACTTCGACCTCTACATAGCGGGAATTAAAGTTGGCGACGCGCCGCAGACGCAGTTCACCACCAGTCTCACGTACATGCCGCAGACCGGCATGAACTTCACCGCTCGCATGCGCCACAATCAGGACAACTACGCTGGCTTCGATCCACTCGGACGCACAGACCCAACGGACCGCACCCAGAGCTGGAAAGCTCCTGACCACACCGTGTTTGACCTCCACGCGAACTGGGCCATCCAGAGCAACACCGACATCCAATACGAACTCTTCGCGAGCGTTCTCAACGTGTTCGACGAAAAGTACATCCAGGACGCTATCGACAACGACAGCTTTAACAGCTTCGACGGCGACCACGACGCCGACGACGCCGCGGTACACTTCGGCGCCCCACGACGCATCAACGCAGGCGTCAGGCTGACATTCTAGTCGCGAGTATAACTCTCCGATCTGAGTTTATTCAAAAAATCAAGACGCTACGCTTCTACAGCGTAGCGTCTTTTCGTTTACCCCCGCAGCCCCAAACCGGGACCCCGAAGGGTACCGGCCTAGTCCATCACCGCGAACGGCAACATGTCAGGTTCTACGAGCCATTCAAAATCGTCGTAGGACATCCGGATCAGCTCCGTATGCGTCCCAGCCGAGAAGTAGATGTACTCGTCCTCAGCCAGTTCAGGAGCCACGTAAACCTTCAAACCGTACAGATTTCCAAACGGCGGGATCGCTCCCAAATCGCAGCCGGGGAACTTGTCCACGAAGTCCTCCTCGCTCGCTAGCGTTACATTTTTAGAGCCGACTATTTCAGCTAAAAAACCGAGATCGATGTGCTCGGACGCCGGCAACACCGCCATCACTAAGTCATCGTCCAGCTTGACAACAACCGTCTTCGCCAAGTCCCACCCAGACACGTGGGCTCTCGCAGCCACCTCTTGGGCAGTATATGCAGGCGAATGACTGATTCTCTGATACTTGATTCGATGAAGATCCAAGTACTCTGTTATTCGAGCGATAGGCATAACGCTCACCTCCTTTTGATCGGGTTGAAGACTCTCGTCCCTACCAAAGAATCCTGGAGGTCAAGAGCCACGCCTTTGGGGCATGTAGTGGGGTAATATATTCCGAGTTCCTTATAAAAACGCCGGCGTCGTAGCTTAGTAGCGCGCCGTCAGCGGCGATGCATTTAACTGTACAAAAAACACCCCCAAAGTCGAGCTAGCGCGCCCTCCTCGCTGCAAGAATTTTATAAGGTGCGAACCCCTAGTAGGTTATCTACTATGCAAATCAGTCGAAGCGCTAATCGCATCCCATACGGATTCTCACCAGAATCGAATCGAGCATTTCCGACGGCAAATAATGGCGACGCGTTTCATACCAGCCATCGCCAAAAGCGTCCCCGTCAACAACCAGCGAGCTCACGCCTGACATATCCAGCACGCTCTGCCAAAGCGCGCCATTCGTCGAATACTCGATCGCATAGGAAATCTCCGCGTCTCCCACGATCAACTCATGCTCGACATAAATCCGCTCCTCCCCAGCAAACAACTCATCGCCCACGCGCAAGCCCGTCCAGTCCGCCACCTGCGGGTTCGTTCCCAGCAAATACTCGATCGCAAGCTCGAAACCATCCGCATCCTCGTCGAAACAAGGATCCGCGAAAACGCCCAAAAGCCCCGTCGCCTTAACCCACTCTCCAAACCGCTGAGACAAGACCGCCACCTCGTACGGCTCCCGCAAGCTGCGGTTTCCCCTATCCCCTCCAAATCGATTCCAGCCAGATTGAGCCGGCTCCGCATTCGCCTCCAGCGCATAAAGAGCCCCGTCATAGCAGCCGAAGAGGAGCCGCCCCAGTTGATCAATCACAGGCGAAGAGTCGATGTAGTCCAAAACCAAATACTCCCAAACAATCTCTCCCGTATCGTCCAAAACGTTGATACCGCTCACTCCGTTTCCGAGATAGCTTCCCACATAAACCCGTCCCTCGTCATCCACAGCTGGCGTGGAATAAAAAACGTCTCCCACAAAGCTCTCCCACAGCAGAACACCAAATGCATCAACCGCATAAACATAGCCGCTCCGGCTCGCGAAAATCACCTCGCCGTCGTTTCCCAAGACTACCCCCGTATCCACCTTCCCATACGCCTCGAACTCCCATATCAAATCGCCATCCTCGTCGACCGCATAGCAATACCCATCGCCTCCGCCAAAGTAGACTTCATTGTCATCTCCAATAGATATCGCTCCAGCAATTCGCTGATCCTCCGGGTCCTCGGTCGTCCGTGTCGCAAACTCCCACAACAAGTCGCCATCCTCAGAAAACGAATACAACACCCCATCATATCCACCCACGTGTATATTTCCGCTTTCAGAAACCGCCGGAGACGAGTCAAGCTCCGCACCTACATAGAACGACCAACGCAAGACCCCAGAAGGATCCACCGAATAGAAAAAGCCATCAGAAGACCCAAAATAAAGGTTCCCCGAAGCATCGAGAGCCGGCGAGGAGACAATCAGGTTACCCGTCTGAAAATCCCAAAGCTTCGCTCCGTTCACCGTCGACACGGCATACATCTTGTCATCCCAAGACCCCACATACACCGCGCTCTCGTCATGGCTCAAGGTCGGCGACGAGTCTACCCAGTCCCCCGTTTCGAAGACCCACTTCTGAGTTCCGTCAGGATTGACCGCATAGACCTTGCTATCGCGGCTGCCCACATACACCGCGCCATCGGCACCTACCGCCGGCGCTCCGAAAATCGAGCCCACAGTCTGGAAACTCCAGACCTCGTCACCCGTTTCGCCCAGCGCCACGGCGATTCCGCCGAGCGTAATCAAAAGCACAACTATCCTACTTACTATTTTCCCACACATACGCATTCACTCCCTACCTTCCTTCGCTTCGCGTGTGGGAAAGCGAAACTCAAAAACTGCCCCTTTTTCCAGAGTATCAACAAGCTGAATACTCCCTCCTAAATGACGAGCCAGCTGAGCGCTAATCGCGAGGCCGATTCCCGCCCCGCCCGACTTGCCACTCGTCACCGGAGCAAAAAGCCTATTCTTCAACTCGTCCGGCACACCTCGACCATTATCCTCGACGCGCAAAACTACGAAATCGTTTTCGAAAGATATCAGTGCCCGAATACGACCGCTCTCACCGACCGCCTCAAACGCATTCTTCAACAAATTAGTCGCGACTAAAAGAGCGATGCTGCTCACCCCGCTATCTAGCTCGACCCCGCCTTCTCCAGAAACAGAAAAAGCGATATCCCTTTCCTCTGCCTCTTCCTCGAATCGCGACTCGAGCTCCCGCAAAAATTCGCCCGACTGCACCTCATAGCTAAGCCCCGTACTCGCGTCCTGCAGCACGGAAATCACCTCCTCCACCATGCGCTGCATCCGCTCCGCAGCTTGGCTCGCACCCTTCCACTCGTCCTCGCCCACCGCCGCTTCTCCAGTTTGCCGAGCGCTCACCACCTGACGCAGTCCAGCCAAAGGATTCTTCAAGCCATGTATCAAGTGCGCCGTTACAGAGCCAACCGCGGACGTGCGAGCCAGCATCGCCAACTCAGCATTTACCTTCTTCAATCGCTCAGCCTGCCCCACCACTCGAGCATTCACCTCTGTCAAACGCCGCCAGGCCACCCAGAAAAGCGAAAGAATCGCCACTCCGCCAAGCCCAATAGCGACGCTTGCCTGCCGCGCCATTCGCGTATCTAAAACAGCGAACTCCCCTGCCAAAACGCTGCCGTCCATCAGATAGCGAGCTGTACCAAGGCGGGCCGAATCATCTCCGCTCATAAGCGGAATATAGATATCCAACACTGCGACCTGGCGATCGGAACGAAAGTCCAGTTCCACGAACTCCGACAACCATACCTCTGACGAAAAAACGGAATAGGAACGCCCTTCACCTAGCGGTCCGTTGACCACATCAGGCAAAAACTGATCAACCAACGAACTCGAAGAACTCTGGGCCAGCTCACCGCTCAACTCAAAAAACTGCACCGCAAAAACGCCTTCCAAAGACGTCGTCTCCAGAAGAGCCTCCCAGATCTGCTCATTACTCAATGTCTCAAACTCGAAGACAAACCCGGCTTCTCGCTCGGACTTCAGAATCTCGTTGTGCACCAACAAACTCAACACATGCGAATCTACATCGAGAAGCTGTCGGCGAATATCGTTTCGCACCGAAAAACTGACCAGCGCCACAACCACCGAAAATATAAGCAATAGGCCAAGCATCGCACCTAAACCAATCCCTTTCGGTCGGCTTGATACCTCCAAACTCACTTTTGAATTAGCCTCCACTTTCTTCCGCATTTTCCTTGCAAAAATCCTATACCTTTCACGTCCAACTTCAAGACCCGCCTGCTCCCGCAAGACTAAGGCCGATGAAAACGCTTGTTCCGTCGTACGAAAGACCCGCTGCATTAGATTCCTTATCAGAATCCTCAAACCGCGCCAAAAAAACTAATCTTGAGCTCAACGGACGCTTTGCCTCAAAACTCCATCGCCAGGATTCATCCCCGCGCGTCTCCTCAGAAAACGCCGCATTGAGTCTCGAATCGTAATCCGTCGATCCAAAGCTCAAGGAAAGGTCCATCTCCCAATTCCGCCATAGAAGCTCAATCGATTGCCTCACCTGCAAGCGATCTCGATCGTAATAGTCGCCTACCGCATCGCTCTCCCTCTCATGCGAAACCCGAGTCTTAAGCCCACGCACCACCCCCTCTTCAAGCTCGTAACTCCAACTCGCCTGCCACCGAACGCCAGTCAACTCTAGCAAAGGAGCATCTTGCAGAAACCCTATAGACACTCGCTCCAAACGGTCGTCATAGTTTTCCTGATACGTTTCCACCCCCAATCTGATACGATTTCGCACGGCGATGTCACCCGACCAAAACATCGAGCCTGCCACCGTCTCGTAATCTTCGTCCTCTTCGTTGTACCGAGTAAGCCCGATCTGCGACCTCCACTCCAGTTGGCCAAATCGACCCAGGTCATATCCAAGATCGATTCCTAGATCCGGCTGCCACACCCTCACCGAAGACGCATCCGTCTCGAAATCATTCAACGTCGCGTCAAACGCCTGCTCAGAAAAAGTCCCCTCGAAAAACGTCCCGGTCTCCCAACGCTCGCCAAACGACCACTTCGCCCCGACCTGAGCCATGGTCATGCTTTCTAGGTCTAAACCGGGTACATCAAAGAAGTATCGATACTCTCCATACAATAGAGCAAGCAGCTCCGCTCGATTCCCAACACCAGGACGAAGAGCGAAAAAATCCGCTTCTACCTGAGCAAACCCCGAATCAATCCCAGATACCTCTTCCAGCAAAACATTTTCCCGCCACCCTGCACCCATCACGATTTCGCCATCAGTGCTCCAACCCGTCATCGCTTGAATCGTGGCGAGAACATCACGCATCTCCGATAGCGATGGATCGTCAGGCAAATCGCCTCCGCTGGGAATCGTCTCGCTCTCGATTCCCAGCAGAGAATCGAGCCAGACCTCTTCATCGACCAGGGCTTCATCCTGGCTAAATAGGACCGCTGGCAGAAAACAGATTGAATAAAAAAACTTTAGAGAGAATGGCATCTCAAAGTATCTAAATTAAAACTACATCATTTAAGCGCGGCCGGAACCCATTCCGACCGCGCAGTCTCCTTGTTTTAACGGCTACGTCAAAAACGCGCCGGTACCTCATCAGCCTTCAGGACGATTATCGCCATTCTGACCGTCCCGAGTCTCGCCAATGATTTGACGGCGACGTTCTTTGATTTCGTCGTGAAGATCCTTCATTTCGTTAAGAAGTGTCTGGCGATACTGCTCTCTCTGCTCACGCGTCATTCCCTGCATATCATCTCGAGCCGTACGGTTCTGGGTACGTACCTCGTGACGCAACTGAGCCATTTCCCTACGAAGCTCCTGAAGTTCCTCAGGAAGAGGATCTCGTTCAAAACCGGGGTTGCCACGGTTTTCGCGAATCAGCTCCCGCACCTGCGTTGCCAGCTCCTTTTGCTGAGCAATCAACTCAGCGTTCTCTTCCTTAAAACGCTCTTTAGCTGCCACTATATCTTCGCGAGTAGCATCGTCTCCCAACTCCGCCCTAATCGCTTGCCACGCTTCAGCCAATTCAGTCTTGATCAGCTTATACTCCGCATAGAGCGCGCGAGCTTCCTCGCTCCATTCAGAATCATCAATCGCATCGCGTATTCCTTGACGAACTTCACGCATGACGGCGACCCGCAATTCCTTGTTCGCTTCAATCTCTTCCGCATACTCCGCTTGAAACTGTTCGCGAGCTGCCTTGATCTCCTCAGCAGTCGCGCCTTCACCCGGACGATATCCCGTGAGCCAAGCGTCGCGAATCGCTTGGAGAGATTCCTGCAGCAAAGCCACATCTTCCTGAAGGTCTTCAGGCAACCTATCCTGATTCTTTAGGATTCTGTTCAATAGGCGATTGTCACTCCGTAACCGATTTTCAGATACAGATCCAGAGTCATTCGTTCCGTTGCTACTACCAGTGTCTACATTCTGCGCAATCATCGGCATCGCCCAAGACAACGCCCCTACCAGTAGAGCGATGATTAATTTCTTTCCATTACTTTTCATAGTTCTTTCCCGTTTCAATTATTTGGTTTTGGCGACTGACCGCTTCATTGCATGGCTTGTGCCAACAGGAGAAACCACACCCTTCGCACTGATCACCAAAGACTTACAGAATTAGCCCAAAGCATCCCCTAACAAATCCAAGGCGCAAATGGGAAATAAAGCCCAAAATTTCGCCATCACCGAATGCTTGCTTCGGGAAATAATCACCTCCCAAACATCGGTGACCTAGCCCATCGATTTATCCCCACACCCTAATTTTGGGAGCGTAGCGCCTCGTTCACTTCAGTACTTAATAGAACAATAAGGTCTCTTACACAGGGCCAATCCCCTTCTCTCAAACACCCGTAGACTGATAGGCCTATGCGACTTCGCGTATGCAAATTTATATTACTTATTCAGCCTGTTAATGATTGAACCGCATCGTGTTTTCCCCGATCTCCAAATAAGGTTCAGCACAAGATCGCCAGTTCCAACTCTCGATCAACCGCAGGCCCGATTTTCATATCCAACCTCTAATTCAAACCGCGAGCATCTATGAGAGTTACCCAACTTTGTCTTCGACGCGCCTTCCGCTCACTCTTGGCGTCACTAATAATCGGATACGCAACACACTCCGCAACTGCGCAAGAAAACGGCGTCCTACGAGAGGTTTGGACTAACATCAGCGGCAACGGAATTGATCGTCTCATCGACAACGAGAACTATCCGGACTCCCCAACTATTCGCGATCTCGTACCTGAATTTGAATCACCCCTTAACTTTGCCTCGAACTACGGAACGCGAATGCGGGCCTACCTCACCCCTACTCTTAGTGGTGAATTCACTTTTTGGATACAGGGAGACGACAATTGCGTCCTCTATTTCAGCGCCGACGGCACACCTAGCTCCGCTGAATTGATCGCCTCCGTCCCCAGCCACACCAATACGTCGGAATGGGAAAAGTATCCGGAACAGCGATCCGCTAAAATCGCCCTCACCGCAGGACAAACCTACTACCTGGAAGCTCTTCACAAAGAAGGCGGCGGGACTGACTTCATAACCGTAAACTGGGACCTCGAAGGTACCTTCGAACGAAGCGCCATTCCGCAAGAAAACCTCACGCCTTACGAAAATGCGCCCGCCTACGACCCTGAACGAGAGCTCTACATCGAAGCAGGAGAAGCGAAAAACATCTTCCTTCCAGCCGACGAATTTCAACTCTCCGCTAGCGCCTTCTCCAGAACCGGCTCATCGGATTCGCTCGCTATCTCCTGGATTCAAATCTCAGGTGACCATGCTACCCTAACCGAATCAGATACTCTCACCCCTACGATCACCGCATCCACCCCCGGAGAGCGAACTTTCCGTCTCACCGTATCCAACGAATCAGACACGCGCTCTGACGATATTACAGTCACCGTCCATAGCCCGCTCGCCGACGGCACCGGAAGCTTTACGCAGGAGATTTGGCTCGGCGTCGACGGAGGCGAAATCGGAGCCTTGCTGGACCATGATGACTATCCGACACGTCCTCATCTCCTCCGAACAGTCGATTCCCTCGAAGGTCCGCGCCAATGGGGAGACCGATACGGCGTTCGTACCCACGGACTCATTACGCCTCCCGATACCGGTTACTACACTTTCTACGTCATGGGTGACGACGCTACCGCCCTCTTCCTTAGCGACAGCGAATCACCAGACAACGCAGAACTGATCTCATACACTCCCGAAAACACCAAAGAGAACAACTGGACCCAGTTTCCCGAACAGTCCTCCGATCCAATTCTTCTGGAAAAAGGAAAGAGTTACTACCTAGAACTCCTCTTCGTCGCGCGTTGGGGAAGCGATTTTCATGCCGCCGCCTGGAGCTTCGAGGGCGGCGCCATCAATACCATCGGAGGCGAGTTCTTCATCGCCCCTGAAACAGCCAATCTTCAAATACCTGATTTCGATTCCGCTGAACGTTTCGTCGTCGAAGCCGGACCCAATCGAACAATCCACAGCCCGGACAACTCAGCCCAGCTCAAGGGCGAAACCCTAAAGTTCAGAGAGTCCTTCACCGTCGAATCAATCTCTTGGACCCAAACATCCGGTCCGGCCACCGCATCCATCACCTCGGAAAACGAGCTCGCCACCAAGGTGCAGCTCCCCCAAGAGGGGGTCTACCAATTCAATCTGTCAGTCACCGCCGAAGGTATCGAATCATCGGATACCGTTAGCATAACGCTAACTCCAGCCCTTAGCGACGCCACAGGGGGCTTCACCCGCGAGGTGTGGCTTAACCTCAACGGCAGCTCCGTCGACGACCTCCTGGCAAACCCAGATTTTCCCCACAACCCAAACGTCGTAGACCAACTCCCATCCCTCGCTGGCCCCATAAACTGGGATACCAACTACGGTTCGCGCTCCACAGGATTCCTAGTTCCTTCGAAGACCGGACCGCACACCTTCTATCTATCCGCTGACGATGCCGCCGTCCTTAGCCTCTCATCAGATACCGACCCGAACAAGGCTCAGCAGATTGCCAGCTCCGGACGACGTTCGATTGGAGACTACCGTGACGAATCGCAAACGTCCGAGCCGATTCACCTCGAAGAGGGAAAACGCTACTTTATCGAAGTCCTTCACAAACAATACTACGGAAACGACCATTTCCAGGTGTCATGGAGTTTTGGTGACGAGAAATATCCGACTCCAATCGGAGGCGGAAACCTCCAGCCGAGCAATCCCAACGCCCTTCCGCTCGATGAAGCGCTTCCAGAATACGCCTTCGCTGGACCAGATCGCCACTACTACGCGCCAACCAAACGCTTCGACCTTATCGGCGAAATCCTAAAAGTCGGAGAAGAGGACCATTTCAACAGCACAACCTGGTCCTACCTCGGCAGCGACAGCGATGTCGTCATAGACGATCCAGCAAATCTATCGACTTCGGTTACCGTTCCTGGAGAAGGAACCTACACCTTCCGCCTCACACTCAACACAAGCGGAAAGACGCACTACGACGACGTATCCGTTCAAGTACTACCTGCTCTTTCCAACGAAACCAAAGGTCTAAACCGCGCCGTATGGCTCGGCATCAGTGGCTCTCCTATCGATAGCTTGCTAATGGAAGACCCTCTCCTCAAGTCGCCAACATTCGATGACTTAATTCCGAGCGCCGAAACTCCGAATAATTGGACCGACAACTACGGAGCTCACATCATCGGATACGTACACCCTCCCGTCACTGGAGACTACCAATTCTGGATCGCCGCCAACGATGCCGCCGAGCTCTACATCAGCGCCAACGAAACTCCGGAAGACAGCGTACTCGTCGCCGAGACCACCCGCGCCGTTAGCCCTCGCGATTGGGATCGCTACGATTCCCAAGAATCGCCCGTCCTCGCGCTCGAAGCGGGTAAAAAGTACTTTATCGAAGCCCTCCACAAGGAGGGCAACCGCTCCGACAACCTCGCCGTCGCGTGGTCGGGACCCGGCCTCAATCCTCGCGAAGTCATCACCGCAGGGTACCTGTCACCTATCTACGAAGCTCAGCCGATGGCGGAAAGCATTCTAGTCCTCGCCGGCGAAGATCAATCCCTGCGCTGGCCAAATGACACCGTCGATCTCTTCGCCCGCGTCTACGATCAAAAGGAAGGTCCAGAGCCACTTGAATATCAATGGTCCGCCTCGAATCCGAACGTTACCTTCTCAACCCCCTACGCATTCACCAGCCAAGCCAAATTCCCCGGCCCAAGCGCCTATCAACTCAGCCTGACCGCTTCGGACGGAGTGAATTTCGCCACGGACACGATCCAGGTCACCGTCGCTCCTCCTCTTGCGGACAACGTCGGCGGCATCACCCGAGAAGTCTGGCTCGACCTTGGCGGCTACCGTATGGACGACCTGATCAATGATCCGCGCTATCCTGATAGTCCTGACATATTGGATACGATCGACTCCTTCGACACGCCTAGAAACTGGGCCGACTACTACGGCACTCGCGTTCGCGGATACCTAATCCCTCCAGTTGGTGGCGATTACCAATTCTTCGTCTCGGCCGACGACTACGCTCGGGTATCAATAAACACCACGAGCCAATCCTTCGACGGCCTTGCCCAAATAATCGACCTCGAGGGCAACGCATCCTACCTTCGGTGGGATCAACGCGAAAGCCAAGCGTCCGAGATCATTCGCCTAAACGCGGGGCAAGCCTATCCAATTGAAATGCTGCACCGCGAAAAATCCGGAGGAGACCACGCCGTACTCGCTTGGAAAATCCCCGGCTCCGACGAGATCGAAGTCATATCCGGCAACTACCTCGCCCCTGCTGAAGTCGCCCCAGCTGTATCCAAAAACCTGATCGTAATCGCTCCAAACGACGTTCACCAACGCTGGCCGCAAAACACCGTGGATCTTCGCGGACGAGCAATCGACCAAGTCTTCGGACCCGAGTCGCTAGCGACGCGCTGGGAGCAAGCTTCTGGACCGGGCAAACTCACTTTCAGCTCAAGCGTTTCTCTCGAAACAAACGTACACGCTTCCGAGCCGGGCGAATACCTGATACACCTCTACGCCTCCGACGGCAGCGAGGAAATTTTAGACACGATGACCCTTACCATCGACCCAGCTCTCTCCACCCGCACCGGAGCCGCCACCCGATCCAAGTTCACCGACATCTCGGGAAGCCGTGTTATCGACTTGATCGACAGCGAAAAGTTCCCCAACGCCCCGGACGAATTCGGACCACTCTCCCAGCTGGACACGGAGCTCAATAGCGACGGCGATACCTACGGCACTCTCGTCACGGGCTTCATCCATCCGCCCGTATCCGGAAACTATCGCTTCAGCGTCACCGGCGACGACTGGGCAGAGGTCTGGCTCAGTCCAAACGAAAGTCCCGAAAGCAAGGCCATGATCTGCTTCACGCCTCGCGCCACCGATCAATACGAGTGGGATATGTATCCAGAATATCAGACATCTACTGAAATCACTCTGGAAGCGGGTGAAAAATATTACATTGAAATCCGTCACAAGGAGCACTCATGGCGCGACCATTTCGCCGTAGCATGGCTCCGCCCCGACCAGGACGAAATGACGATCATACAAGGAGCTTACCTCTCCCCGACCGATGAATCGAACCCCATCCTCACTCCAAAGATAAATATCATCGGCCTGCCCAATGCCACTATCGCCATCGGCGAATCCTTTAACGATCCTGGCTTCACCGCCCTCGACAGAAACCTTAACGACATTACCGACCAAGTTGTGGTGACCAACCACGTCGACACGGAAAAGGCGGGCTCCTACTCGGTTCGCTACCAAGTCATAAACCCGAGCACCGGCTTCGCCGAAACTGTCGTGCGCACCGTTAACGTCGTCGCAGCCGAAAGCCATCCAGCCCTTTACCCGGATCCGTCTTGCAGACCTCCGCTCGTAGTTGATTGGGAAGAGCCGGTGCCGGGCGCTATTTCCAGCGCCGCTGCCTCTCGCTTCCTCGCCCAAGCCACCTTCGGCCCGACTAAGTCCGATATCGAACGCCTCCAGACCATCGGCTACGAAGCCTGGATCGATGAGCAGCTTTCCATCGAGCCAAGCCTCCACATGCAGCAGATGCTGGAGATCCGCCCCGCTCTCGACGAGCTCGGATACAGAGCCTACTCGGACGAACGCCTCGCCACATGGTGGACAAACGCCATCAAGGCCCCCGACCAGCTTCGCCAGCGCGTCGCCTTCGCCCTATCGGAAATTATCGTCATCTCCGACAAAAACGTCTTCGGCACCCAAGGCCTCGCCACCGCCAATTACTACGACATCCTCGTGCGAAACGGCCTCGGCAACTACGAGCAGCTTCTCCAGGAAGTCACGGTAAATCCCATGATGGGCCAGTATCTCACCATGCTCCGTAGCGATAAGGCCGCCCCGGACGAAAACTACGCCCGCGAGATACTGCAGCTCTTCTCGATTGGCTTAATCATGCTCAATCCAGACGGCACCGAACTCTGCGACGTCAACGGACACAGCATCCCAACCTACGATAACGAACGCATCATCGAGTTCGCTCGGGCCTTCACGGGTTGGACCTACAACGGGTCTCGAGATTTCAACTACACGCACTACGGCGAGACCGACTACCTCTCCCCCATGATTCCTTACGACGAGCACCACGACTTCGGTGCTAAGGAGCTCATGGGTGGCTACACCTTGCCGCAAGGCTTGTCGCCAACCGAAGACCTTCGCCGCGCCGTCAAGCACATCGCCGAGCATCCAAACGTCGGACCCTTCATCGGACGCCGTCTCATCCAACGCCTCACCACGAGCAACCCAAGCCCCGCGTACATCTACCGCGTCGCAAAGGTCTTCGAAAACGACGGTACCGGCCAACGCGGAAACCTCGGAGCAGTCGTCAAGGCCATCCTTCTCGACCCGGAAGCGCGCGACCCGCAGACCTACGGTAGCGCCCACTTCGGAAAACTCCGCGAGCCTATCCTTCGCCTCACTCACCTCCTCCGCGCCTTCGAGGCGGACACCGCTCACAATCCGCCCGTCTTCGGACGCTACCCGATTAGCAATACCACAAGCCCCTTCGGCCAATCTCCCTTACAGGCATCGAGCGTGTTCAACTTCTTCCAACCGGATTACGCGCCCCCTGGAGCCATCATGGACGCCGGACTCTTTGCTCCGGAATTCGATATCACCACCGAAATCACCACCGTGGATACCGCCAACTACCTCCACGAGGTCATCGATGACGACGTACCGATCTGGTACCGCTACTCGGCAAGTATCCGTCCCAACCTTACAAATCTCATCGCCAACGCAGCCAACACGGACGCCGTGCTCGACGAACTCGACACCCTCGTAATGGGCGGCTCCATGAGCGCCGAAACGCGAGCTATCATCAAGTCCGTCATCGACGCTATTGACGAGCCGGAGGAACGCGCGGAATCCGCCCTCAAGCTCCTCATCTCCAGCCCAGAATTCTCAATCCAAAAGTAGATCGCTATGAATCCAGAAACCGACTTTAAAAACGTAAACCGCCGCAGCTTCCTCCGACTCTCCGCCTGCGCCGCGGTAGGGACTTCTAGCATGTTCTCTACCTTGTTCAACCTCCGCCAGCTCAATGCCGCCACAGCTGCAGCGACTTCCGGACCGGACGGAGACGACTACAAGGCCATCGTCTGCATCTTCCTCTACGGCGGAAACGACGCCAACAACCTGCTCGTCCCAACCGATCTAGCCAACTACAACGTCTACGCCGCTGGACGAGAACAGCTCTCCATTCCGCAAGCCGAACTACTCGCCCTCAACTCCCTCAACACGGACGGGCGCTCCTTCGGTATCCACCCGTCCATGACAGGGTGCCACGAGCTTTTCAACAGCGGAGACCTCGCCCTCGTTTCAAACGTCGGCACCCTCCTCGCTCCGGCAACTCTCGCCGACTACCGGAATCGCACCGCAGCCATACCCGACCACCTCTTTTCCCACAGCGACCAACAAGTCCTCTGGCAAACCTCCGTCAACGAAAACGCCTCCGTCGACCCGACTGGCTGGGGCGGCCGCATCGCCGACCTCATCCACTCCAGCCACAACGACTCCAGCATCTCCATGCTCGTCTCGCTCGCAGGTTCGAATTTCTTCCAAGTCGGCCACTCGCTTCTTCCCTTCCGTACCGACGCAAACGGCTCCAGCACCTACGACATCCTAAACGGCTGGGATCAACACGCGACCACTAGAGCCGAAGGCTTCCGCAGCCTCCTCGACAAGGAATACGCGAACCGCATGGAAAAAGCCTTCGCCGACATCTCCAACTCCGCTATCAAGAATGCGGATACATTCAACGACGCCATCGCCGCCTCCAGCGATTTCGAGATGTTGCCAAACTCCAGCCTGGGCAACCAGCTTCGTATGGTCGCCAAACTCATCCAGTCTCGCCAAGCCCTCGGCCAACGCAGGCAAATCTTCTTCGTCGCCACTGGCGGATTCGACACCCACGGCCCGCAACTCGGTCAACACGCCGGACTGCTCGGCGGCCTGGACGAATCCATCAAAGGCTTCCACGAAGCCCTCACCTCCATCGAAGCCCAAGACTGCGTCACCTCCTTTACCGCATCCGATTTCGGACGCACCTTCGACACCAACGGCCGCGGCTCCGACCACGGCTGGGGCAGTCACCACATCGTCATGGGCGGGGCCGTCAACGGCCAGCGCATCTACGGCGACTTCCCCGACCTCGCCTTCGGAAACAGCCTCGATACCGGACGCGGCCGCTGGCTCCCGACCACCTCAGTCGATCAATACGGAGCCACCATCGCCCGCTGGTTCGGTATCCCCGAAAGCGAGCTGCCAACCGTCTTCCCGAACATCGGAAATTTCGCCACCTCCAACCTCGGCTTCATGGGCAACTAATCAGTGGCAGCGAAAAACAAAATCACCGTAACAATAGCCGCGGTCGCCATCCTCGGCGTCGGCGTCTACCTCGGATCTCATTTCGGAGGATCGTCACCAAACGACGAATACGCGAACTCCGGCCCCGGCAAGCGCGCCGCCTCCCCAGAAGAAGTCGCCGCCATTCGAAGCATCCCAAAACCGAAAGCGTCCGCGTCAAGCGCTCCCGCCGCCAGTTCGGAAGAACCCGCCCCCATCAACGCTCTCGCTCGCCTCAACCTGCCCGACTCCGAGCCCATCGCCGACGTGCTCATCCTCGAGCACCTCCTCAGCGAAGTGCATTCCCTATTCCAAGAGCTCCCAACCGGCGAACACGACGAAATCGTCGCCTTTCTCCAAGGAGCCAACCCCCGCCAAATCGAATATATCTCAGCCAACGATCCTAACCTGAACGAAGACGGAAAAATCGTCGATCGCTGGGGCACCCCTTTCTTCTTTCACACTCTGAGCAGACACCGAATCGAAGTCCGCTCAGCCGGCCCAGATCAACTCCATTGGAGCGACGATGACCTCGTCACCGAATCGCTAGAAACCCAAAATATCTAGGAAAAGGTCTGTTACCCTTTTCCTGGATATATCATTTTCATCGGTCCAGCCTATCGCGAAAAGAGTCCACCCTGCAGCGCGTCCGTCGCGCTGATATGGATACAGAGATTCGCATACGATTCGCTACCTCGCCCATAACGCGTAAGGCTTCTCATTATCCTTAACTACGGGGCTAAAGCGACTTTCATTAAGGCTTAACCCCCTTGCTATTCCCGTTTTCGAAAACCCCTATTCGAATATCAGGATTCTGTCGCTATTCGTTTCTACTAATCCGGCAGCAAAGTGGGAATTTGTTGCCATTTAGGAGCAACTATCAATCTATATTAGCGCCTTCGACAACTCTCGAATGAACACGCATCTTAGCGTCCGACTTCGACTCACCAAATCCAACTCAGTTCCGCACGCTCGAATCGATGATCGCTGTCCCATCCCTCATCAAACGAGACATTGTCTCTGTATACCTAGCATTTCTCGCCTGCTTCGCCACCACGCTTTCCCAAGCCCAGGAGCACGGCGTCCTCCGAGAAGTCTGGAATAACGTAAAAGGCTCCGAGATCGAGCAACTACTCGCCAGCCCGAAATACCCGGACTCCCCCTCGTTCTCACGCGTCATCCGAACCCTATCGACCCCCACCAACCACGGCGACTTCTACGGCACCCGACTCAGGGCCTACCTCACACCCAGCCAAACCGGAGACTACACCTTCTGGATCGTCGGCGACCACAAGGGCGTGCTCTACCTCAGCCCCGACATATCCGCATCCGCCGCGATCGAAATCGCATCCGTCCCAAATTCCACAAAACGCTCGCAATGGGAAAAGTACCCCCAACAAAAGTCTGCCACCCAACACCTTATCGCCGGACAGACCTACTACATCGAAGTCCTGCACAAAGAGAGCTGGGGCTCGGATTTCGTTGCTGTTAACTGGGAGCTCCCAGGCGCCTTCCCACGCCAAGAAATCCCCATCGCCGAGCTCATCCCCTACGACCCTGAAAACCCACTCGAACCCAGCGAACCAAACGATCCCCCGACCGAGCCAACCGACACCCTCGACGTCGATGCGGGCGCTGACTTCGAAACCTTTCTCCCCAGAACCGAATTCTCCCTGGCTGGCAGCGCCCTCTCCACCAACGCGCCCGCCGAATCGCTAGACGTCTCCTGGATCCAAATCTCCGGTCTACCGTCCACCCTCGCAAACAGTCAAACCCTCACCCCGACCCTCACCGCCTCCACTGCCGGTACCCGCATCTACCGCCTAACTGTCGACGACGGCGTCAACACCCTCAGCGACGAAATCACCGTTACCGTCAGCCCGCCTCTCGCCGCAAACACCGGCGCCTTCCGCCAAGAAATCTGGCTACGCGTCGAAGGCGGCAGCATCGACTCCCTCCTCAATCATCCCGACTTCCCAGACGCGCCCCAACTGCTTCGCGAAACCACCGAGCCTTTCGGACCGCGCAACTGGGCGGACAACTACGGCGTCCGTACCCAAGGCCTCATCACACCGCCCTCAAGCGACTTCTATACCTTCTACGTGATGGGCGATCACGAAGCCGAACTCTACCTGAGCGACTCTCAGTCAAACACCAACGCCACCCTCATCGCCTTCACACCTTCCCCTACCAACGAAAACGCCTGGACCCAATTTCCCGCCCAGAAATCCAGCCCCGTCTACCTCGAAAAAGGCTCCCTCTACTATGTGGAGATCCTCTTCGCGGCCGGATCCGGTTCCGACTTCCACGGTATTGCCTGGAGCTCCGACGACGGTCCCATCCAACCCTTGGGCAAGGAGTTCTTCGTCCCAACGACTCCCGCCAACTCCGCCCCGCCCCTATCCGATTCCGTAGCCGCATACCCGTACGCAGGCCCCGACCAGCAGCACACCGCCCCCGCAAACACAGTCACCCTTTCCGGACAAGCCACCCGCGTCGGTTCCAGCTCCCCTAGCCTACAAGTCACCTGGACCTACCTCGGCAGCAATCCTGCCGTTTCCATCATTTCTCCATCCTCCCTCGATACCACAGTCTCTCTCGACGGAGCAGGGGCCTACGACTTCCGACTCTCCCTCACCGCCAACGGACAAACTCGATTCGACGACGTATCCATAACTATACTACCAAAACCAACCGACACCGGAAACGGCCTCACCCGCTCCGTTTGGCTCAACATTCGCGGCAACACCGTCAAGCACCTCACCAACGAAGACTCTCTCCTCGAAAACCCACACTTCGAAGATACCGTATCCACCGCTGAACTACCTTCAAACTGGACCGACAACTACGGCTCCCGCCTCATCGGCTTCGTTCACCCACCGGTCACCGGACAATACCGTTTCGCCATCGCCGCCGACGATACCGCGGAATTGCGACTCAGCACCAACGAAGATCCGGAAAACAGCCAGCTCATCGCCCAATCAACCAAAAGCACACCCCCTCGCGACTGGAACCGACGCGGCGAGCAAAAGTCAGGCCTCATCACTCTCACCGCTGGCGAAAAGTACTTCATCGAAGCCCTTCACAAAGAAGGCCTCCGCCAAGACCACCTCGCCATTGGATGGACCGGACCGAGCATCAGCGAAATGCAGGTCATCGATAACCAATACCTCTCGCCCGCCTACCTCTCGCGAGCGATGCACCCAGAGATCATCATCCACATCGAAGGCCAAAAAGACCTGCTCTGGCCGGAAAGCCAAATCTCCCTCAAATCCCTCGTCTACGACCAAAACGAAGGTCCCGAAGCCCTCACATACAGCTGGAGCTCCTCCCCGACAGGTCTCACTTTCACTCACCCAAATCGTCCCAACACCGACACCTCCTTCCCCGGTCCGGGCGACTACACCCTCACCCTGACCGTCTCAGACGGCTCTCACTCTGTCGCGGAAAGCGTCACTGTCTCGATCACTCCACCCGTCGCCCCAAACACCGGCAGCGTCACCCGTGAAGTCTGGCTCGACCTCCCGGGCTACCTCATGGTCAACCTGCTCGCCGATCCTCGCTACCCGGACAGTCCTGACTTTGTGGATACTTTACCTTCTTTCGAATTGCCAGCCAACTGGGCTGACCACTACGGCGCTCGTGTTCGCGCTTACCTCCATCCTCCCGAGACCGGAAACTACCGCTTCTACGTATCCGCCAACGAGTTCGCAAAAGTCTCCATCGATCTCAACGGCGACAACTTCGAGAACATCACGGAAATCATTGAAACTGGCGGACCGACCAAATCAAAAGTCTGGGACCAAAGGTCAGACCAAGCTTCAACCCTCATCCCGCTCCAGAAAGGCAAGAGATACGCCATCGAGCTGCTCCACCGCGAAATCCAAGACGGCGAGCACGCCACCCTCGCCTGGCAACTCCCCAATAGCGAAGAAATTTCACCCATTTCCACCGCCTACGTCTCCCCTGTTTCTACCGCGCCTCCCGTATCCAAAAACCTCATCGCCGCCGCTCCTGCCGACATTCAACTCAGTTGGCCAGAAAACACCGCCGATCTCCTCGGTAAAGCAGTCGATCAAATATATGGACCCGAAACCCTCGCCACCCGCTGGGAACAAATCGCCGGCCTCGGCAAAGCGAGCTTCTCGTCTTCTACCGCGCTACAGACTACCGTCCATCTGTCTCAGCCGGGCAACTACACAATACGCCTCTACGCAAGCGACGGCTCCGAGGAAATATACGACGAGATGAACATCTATGTCGAAGGTGCCATCTCTTCCGAAACAGGAGGCGTCACGCGCTCCATCTACACAGACGTGGCAGGCGATCGGGTAGCCGACCTCATCGTGGATCCAAAATTTCCTGCAGCCCCCGACGAAGCCGACACTCTCTTCCTCCTGGATTCGGGCTCGGAAAACAGCAACCGCGACCAGTACGGAACCCTCGTCACCGGCCTACTCACCCCTCCCGCAAGCGGAGCCTATCGCTTCAGCGTCTCGGGCAACGATTGGGTCGAACTCTGGCTCAGCTCGGACGAATCGCCGGGCAACAGAAGACTAGTCGCCTTCACCCCTCGTTCCACAGGAAGATACGAGTGGGACCTGTATCCAGAATACCAAACATCCGACGAAATACCCCTCGAACAGGACCAGCAGTACTACCTCGAAATCCGCCACAAAGAATCCTCGTCCGACGATCACTTCGCAGTCGCATGGCTTCGCCCGGATCGGACTGAAATGGAAATCGTCCAAAGCGCCTTCCTCTCAAACAAAGACGGCTCCAGCAGCGGACCCGCACCACAGATAAACCTTATCGGCAACGAGCAATTATCAATCACCGTAGGCGATAGCTTCATCGAACCGGGCTTCCAAGCCTTCGACCTCAACGGAAATGACATCTCGAGCCAAGTTCACGTCGCCAACTCCATCGACACGGAAACACCGGGCACCTACGCGATCTACTACCAAGTTACCAATCCTCAGAACGGCTTCGCCGAAACCGTAGTACGCGCCGTCAAAGTCGAAATCGCCGAAAGCAACCAAGCATCGTATCCTGCCAATAACTACACGCCACCCACCCCCGTCGCCTGGAACGAACCGAATCCTGATTCAATCTCCGAAAACGAAGCCTCCCGCTTCCTAGCTCAAGCTACTTTCGGCCCGACGAAGACAGACATCGCCCGCTTGCAGCAGATCGGCTACTCCGCTTGGATCGACGAACAGCTCGCCCTCGAGCCAAGCCTCCACCGCTCCCTCATGGAAAGCATCAGGCACGACATCGAAGAGCTTGGCTACCCGCCTCATCCCCGCGAACGCATCGCTACCTGGTGGACCCGCGCCGTTACCGCTCCGGATCAACTCAGGCAGAGAGTCGCCTTCGCATTGAGCGAACTCCTCGTCGTTTCGGACAAAGAAGCCTTCCTCGACTACGCCTACGAAACCGCTAACTACTACGACATTCTAGTACGCAACGCCTTCGGCGATTACGAGCAACTCCTCTTCGAGGTCACCCTAAGCCCCATCATGGGCGAATTCCTAACCATGCTTCGCAGCGAAAAATCGTCTCCAGACGAGAACTACGCTCGCGAGCTCCTCCAGCTTTTCACTATCGGCCTCGTTCAGCTGAATCCTGACGGCACCTCCGTTACCGACGAATTCGGCGATCCCATCCCAACCTACGACAACCAGCTCATCCTAGAGCTCTCACGAGTCTTCACCGGCTGGAGCTACGCAAGTTCAACCGACTTCTACTTCAGCCCCTACGCCGGCACCGACCGCTTCTCGCCTATGGTTCCCTTCAGCGAGTTTCACGACTCCGGCGAAAAGACACTCCTCGGCGGCTTTACCCTTCCACAAGGCCTGACTCCGGCCGCCGACATCAAACAAGCGCTCAAGCACATCGTCTCCCACCCCAACACCGCCCCCTTCGTATCCCACTTTCTCATACAACGCCTCACCACGAGCAACCCCAGCCCTGACTACGTCTACCGAGTCGCCCAAAAGTTCTACGACGACAGTACCGGGCAAAGCGGAAATCTCGGAGCCGTCGTCAAAGCAATCCTCCTCGACCCGGAAGCGAGAGATCCAGACACCTACGCCGCCGAAGACTTCGGAAAGCTTCGCGAACCTGTCATCCGCCTCAGCCACCTCATGCGTAGTTTCGAGGCAAGTACAAACAGCAACCCTCCCATTTCCGGCCGCTATCCCGTATCCGTCACCACCGCCACCTTCGCCCAAGCCCCCTTGCAAGCCCCAAGCGTATTCAATTTCTTCGAGCCCAACTACGCACCGCCGGGCATCATCGCAGAGTCAGGGCTGATTGCTCCAGAATTCGGCATCACCACCGAAGTCACCATCGTCGATACCGCCAATTTCCTCAGCGAATCAATCAACCTATCCATACCCTGCCTCTACCTCTACTCTGGCTACATGCCGCTAGACCTTTCAGAGCTAATCTCCAAAGCCCCCGACTCAGACCTCCTCATCAACGAATTGGACACGCTCCTCACATCCGGCAGCCTGTCACCAGAAACTCGAGACATCATTAAAACGACCCTCGATGCAATCAACGACCCAGTAAGAAGGACTAAAACGGCCCTCGAGCTCATTATTACCAGCCCGGAGTACGCCATCCAGAAATAGGAACCATGAACCAAGATCCCAATTTCAATCCCATCAATCGACGTCGCTTCCTAAAGCTCTCCGCCTGCGCCGCCGTCGGCACCACAAGCCTCTTCGACACCCTCCTAAACCTCCGCCAGCTCAATGCCGCATCCGCTGGCGTCCTCGGCAGCAACGAAGACTACAAGGCCCTCGTTTGCATTTTCCTCTACGGAGGCAACGATTCTAACAACACCCTTATCCCTACCAATACCGCCGACTACAGCCTCTACGCCGCAGGCCGCGAACAACTCACGCTCCCCAAATCAGAGTTGCTCGCTCTCGCTTCCTTGAACACGCAGGGTCGCCCCTTCGGTATCCACCCTTCCCTTACAGGCTGCCGTGATCTCTTTGATTCCGGAGACCTCGCCTTCGTCGCAAACGTCGGCACCCTTTTCGCGCCGGCCAGTCTATCGGATTTCCGAAACAAAACCTCAGCCATTCCAAGCCACCTCTTCTCCCACAGCGATCAACAAGTACTCTGGCAAACCTCCGTCAAAGAAGACCCAGCTGCCGTGCGCACAGGTTGGGGCGGACGGGCCGCCGATCTCATCCATTCCATCCACAACGACCAGTCCACCTCCATGCTCGTCTCCATCGCGGGCGCAAACTTCTTCCAGGTTGGCGAAAACCTTCTCCCCTTCCACATGGACGCTGCAGGAGCCCGCAGCTACGAAATCCTCAACGGCTCCGATCAATACGCCACCACTCGCGCCGAGAGTTTCCGCCAACTCCTCGAAAGAGACTACGCCCACAAGATGGAGCAAACCTTCGCCGACATCTCTCTGTCCTCGATCAAAAACGCCGATACCTTCAATGCCGCAATCGGCGACGCAAGCAGCTTCGACATGCTGCCCAACACCGGCCTCGGAGACCAGCTACGCATGGTCGCGAAACTCATCCAATCCCGCGAAGCGCTCGGCCAACGTCGCCAAATCTTCTTCGTCGCCACCGGAGGCTACGACACCCATGGCCCTCAGCTCAACCAACACGCTGGCCTGCTGAGCGAACTCGACGGAGCGATCAAAGGTTTCCACGGAGCCCTCGACTCCATCAACGCCCTCGACAAAGTCACCTCCTTCACCGCATCCGACTTCGGACGCACCTTCGACTCAAACGGCCGCGGCTCCGACCACGGCTGGGGCGGACACCACATGGTCATGGGCGGAGCCGTAAACGGCCAACGCATCTACGGCCAATTCCCCAACATCACCCCCGGCAGCGAGCACGACACAGGCCGCGGTCGCTGGCTTCCCACCACTTCCGTCGATCAATACGGAGCAACCATCGCACGCTGGTTCGGACTCAGCGAAAGCGAGCTCCCCAGCGTCTTCCCAAACATCGGAAACTTCGCCACCTCCAACCTCGGCTTCATGGCCTAGGCTGCAAAACGCTCCGTGACCAAACCAAAAATCCTAACCATACTCGCCCTGCTCACCATCGGCGTCTACATCGGTTCACGATCACCAAAATCGTATCCAGATTCCGAACACACCTCCTCGTCCAAATCATCGACCGACAAGATCAGCGAAATCAAGGCCATCCCAAAACCCCTCCCGCCCAAGATGACTCCAGTCTCCCCTCCCCAAGCTACCACCGTCACCCGCAACGGCCTCGCCGGCCATTCCGATCCCCAAGCCAATCCCCAGCAGGACATCCTTGTGATCAAGCACCTCTTTAGCGAGATTCGCACCGTATTCCGCGAACTCCCCATCGGCGAAAACCAACAAATCGCCGCCTTTCTCCTCGGAGAAAACTCCCGGCATATCGCCTACATCCAAAAAAACTCGCCACACCTAAACGACGACGGCGAAATCATCGACCGCTGGGGCACCCCCTACTTCTTCCACGCCATGAGTCGCCACCAGATCGACATCCGTTCCGCTGGCCCAGATCGCATCCTCTGGTCCCAAGACGACCTGACCTCCCATCAGTGACCAACCTAACCGGTCTATTCTGGTGTCAGCAAAAATTCGTTACACAAAACCATTTTCAGCCCCCCCAAAAAAGTTCCTTTCAGAACAAAACCAGCCTTATATGGCTGGCACCCACAACCCGATTCTTTGTGCCTTTTCGTAGCCAATAAATAGTTTAGACAACTTCTCTTCCACTAGCCAATCCTACACGGATACCAAGCACAGCGAAGACACGCACCCCTCAGTCCTTCTTGCCCCTTTTCCCCTTGCGATAGCGAATATAGTCTCGCGCCACGCCAACACGTCGCGCCGCTTTGGATACGTTTCCATCACACTCCTCGATCGCCAAATCGATCAGTCGATCAATCGCCCGCTCCAGCGAAAACCCTTCCTCCGGCAACTCCCAAGCGGGATTCAGCCAGTCTCCCCCTTCGCTCCCCGAAACCTCTTCCGAAGAACTCGACACGCTCGGCATCCCCAAAAACTCCAAGCTCCGCGGATCGCCCAATACCAAAGCCCGCTCGATCTCGTGCTCGAGCTCCCGCACATTACCCGGCCAATCATAATTCGCTATCCACCTACGACACCGCTCCGAAAAAGCCGCATCCTTGTATCCATACTTTCGAGCCAAGTTAACCAGCAAATGCTCTGCCATGCGCAAAGCGTCGTCTCCTCGCTCCCTCAGCGGCGGAATCACAAAACTCAACAAGTTCAGCCGATGATACAAATCCTCGCGAAAATCGCCCTGCTCTGCCAACTCCTTTAGCGAACGGTTCGACGCGGCGATCAAACGCACGTTCACCTCGATCTGCTTACTGCTCCCCACTTTTCGGATACGCCCTTCCTCTATCGCCGTCAGCACTTTCGCCTGAAGTCCAGGTGACAAACTCGCAATCTCGTCCAAAAAAAGCGTTCCGCCATCCGCCGCCTCAAACAAGCCGATCCGCGCCTGCTTCGCATCCGTAAACGCGCCCTTCTCATGACCAAAAAGTTCCGACTCGGCCAACTGCTCCGGCAAAGCCGCGCAATTCACCACCACTAGCTCCTTGTCGCTGCGGGACCCATTCGCATGCAGCCAGCGAGCCACGCTCGTCTTCCCCGTCCCCGTTTCGCCTTCAATCAAAACCGGCGGCAGCTTATCACTAAGCCGCCGATCCGCCTCGATCACCTTTTGCAGCTGCCCTCGAAACACATCGAGCGACTCGCCAAAAAACAAACCCTCGTCCGACGAAACCGAACCAGCCGGCAAATTCCGATGTCGCTTCAACCTCCTTTGACGACGCCCACTCTCCGCCCGCCCGAGCACCAGCGGCACTTCCTGTGGATCAAACGGCTTAGCAAGATAATCGCTCGCCCCCCGCTTCATCGCCTCGACCGCCACCTTTACGCCACCATCAGCCGTCATGATCACGATCGGAATATCTCCCTGCTCAATCGCCACCTCTATCAAATCAAGCCCCAAGCCATCCGGCAAATTCACATCCGCCAACACATAGTCTAGCGGCAAATTCTCCAAAGCGTTTCTTCCCTCCGCCAAAGTCCCGACCGCAGTGCAAGCCGCGCCCTGAGATTCCAAATACGCCGCCAAACGCTTCCTCAGCAAAACCTCGTCTTCCACCACCAAGATCTCACGTCCGCCTAGCAATCCGCTCATGTATCCACCAAGCCCTCACTCCGACAAAGAATCAAGCCCAACCGTAACCGTCATTTCTTCTTCACACTTTTGATAACTCCCTCCACCCTCCGAACACATGGACTTTAACTTCCTCCTCGCCTCCTTCGCTAACCTCCTCCTCAGCGTCACCTACACCGTCATCTCCCTCTTCTGCGGAGTCTACGCCATCAAGCTCATCGATCATTTCCTCCTCAAGAAAATCGACATCGAAGAAGAGCTTAAGAAAAACAACACCTCCGTCGCCATCTTCGCATCCAGCCTCCTCATCTTCGTCGCCATCATCATCTCCTTCGGACTGCGCAGCTAATGAAAAAGGGAGTATCCAACTTCCTTGTTTTTCTTCTCGCCCTGGTCTGTTTTATCGGGGCGCAACTGATTCGGAAATCGGTGGACGAAGACGATTCGCCTCCAAGTCGTCCCGAAGAAATGGATACGATCTTGGCTGACCAAATACAGCGAAGCATCGCCGACACCCAAAGCACAGATCCAAGCCGCCCTGCCTTCTCCCTCCCAGAAAACGCGACCGCATTCTCGCTTTCCACAAATACCACAATCTCCGAGTCCGACATCTCCAGCCTCCCGCGAAACGCCCCAGAGCTCAAAGAGGACAAAGGCTACCTCTTTCTCGATTCTGCGAAACGCCAGTTCGTCGGATCCAAACTCGGCCTCGACTTCAAGCACCATTTCCAAAACTGCTTCCTCGTCGGATACCGCCCCTTCGAAGTCAGCGATATTTGGATGCCACACCGAGTCCTCACCATGCGGCTCAAATACCAGCTCGACTGGGACCAGTTCCCTGGATTCCAAGAAATCTGGCTCACTTCCTATCAAGCTTTCCAAACGGGCCGTGGCGACTGCGAAGACCACTCCATCGCCCTCGCCGACTGGCTCATCGACATGGGCGAAGACGCTCGAGTCGTCACCGGCACTCACGAAGGTGGCGGTCACGCATGGGTCGTCGTCATTCGAGATACCGGCACCTTCCTCCTCGAAGCGACCAGCAAACGAAAAAGGCGACTCTGGAGCTCCTACCCGATCGCCAAACTTGCTAAAGGCTACCAGCCACAAGCGATGTTCAACCGCGACTTCTACTGGACAAACGAAGATCCGTCACGCTTCGGCGACTACACCGGCGACCACTGGATCAAGTCCGGACAAGTCACCTACTAGCAGCCCAAGGAGAATTCATATCTTAATTCCCTCACCGCGAACGCCAAGCCCCCGCTCCGCACTCAAAACTAGCCATCCTCAATCACGCCAAGGAAAATCCTGATACCGCCCCCAACGCGGCATCGATCCATGCGGATAACGCTCCACCAGTTCATCCGCTAACTCCGGCGAATCCCCGAAATTCGACTGAATCTTGTCCAGACGCTTCTTCAAGCGCTTCGTCAACTTCTCGTACCCATCCGATCCATACAAATTGTTCAACTCCTGAGGGTCTTCATCCAAGTCGTACAACTCCCAAGCCTCGATATCGTGGTAAAAGCGGATCAGCTTATACCGCTCCGTCCTGATCCCATAATGCCGCTTCACGTAGTGATACCCCGGATACTCGTAAAAATGATAATACATCGCATCCCTCCACCCCTTCCGCTTTTTCCCTTTCAGCAAAGGAACTAGCGACTCGCCCTGCATACCGGACGGAACCTTCACTCCCGCTAGATCCAGCATCGTCTCCGCAAAATCGAGATTCGTCACAATCTCATCCCTCACGCTACCGGCCTCGATCATCTTCGGATAACGCACCAGCAAAGGGATCTGCAGCGACTCCTCATACATGAAGCGCTTATCGTAGTAGCCATGCTCGCCGAGAAAAAAGCCCTGGTCAGACGTGTAGATGACAATCGTATTATCAAGCTCGCCCATCGCCTCCAGCTGCTCAAAAACCCGACCCACTCCGTCGTCGACCGACTTCACGCAGCGAAGATAATTCTTAATATAAAACTGATACAGCCACCGACTTCGCTCATGCCCACGCAACCCATCCGGCACCTTCAGGTTTAACTCACCCTGATACTGAAGCTCTAGCGTCGGATCGATTCGCATCTCATTGTCCCAAGCTGCCGGACTCCGCGTCGCGTAGTCGTCAAACAAAGTCTCCGGCTCTGGGATCGTCTCGTCCTCCCTCCAATTCAAATAGTCTGGTCCCGGCTGAAAATTCGCATGCGGCGCCTTGTGCTGATACATCAGCATAAACGGCTTCTCATCCTCACGCGTATTGAGCCAATCAATTGCCAAGTCCGTGATCACATCCGTCACGTAGCCCTCCGTTTCCACTTGTCCCTCCGCAGTCAAAAACGGCGCGTCATAATATTGACCCTGACCGATCAAGATCTTCCAAAAATCGAAACCGGTCGGGTCCGATCCCAAGTGCCACTTGCCAATCACCGCCGTTTCATAACCAGCCGCCTGCAGCAATTTTGGATACGTCTGCTGCCCTCCGTCAAAGCTCGTGCTCTCGTTCACAATAAAGCCATTCAAGTGACTGTACTTGCCCGTCAAAGTCACCGCTCGCGCCGGACCGCAAATCGAGTTCGTGCAAAACGCCCGCGAAAAAAGCATCCCCTCGTTCGCCAATCGATCGATGTTCGGCGTTTGTATCAGCGTGTCATCATAAGCGCTCACCGCCGCGTTCGCATGGTCATCGCTCATGATGAACAAAATATTCGGCCGCCCCTTTCCCGCAGCAAACGAAACAAACACGAACAAACAGCATACGAGCGACAATCGGGGTAGAAGAGGCATCCCAAAAACCTAACTCCTCTCTCCCCAGACGCAACCCCACAACACCCCGAAACATTTCCCCTTCCCCCATATCTCTTCATCCCTCATCCTTCATCCTTCAACCCATCTCTCATCTCCCTTCAACCTTCATACTTCAACCTTCATACCTCATACTTCAACCCTCCCTCCCCCTATGAAGAAGATCGCACTCGCCCTCCTCGCCCTTCTCGCAAACACCGTTTTCGCCGAACGTCCCAACATCCTCTGGATCTCGTCCGAAGATCACGGCCCGCACCTCGGAAGCTACGGCGACACCTACGCCACCACCCCTCAGCTCGACGCCTTCGCCCAAAATTCCCTCCGCTACACCAAAGCTTCCTCAAACGCACCCGTCTGCGCCCCCGCCCGCACCACCATCATCTCTGGCATGTATCCGACCTCGCTCGGCGCCCACCACATGCGCAGCCGCGCCCCCTCGCCACACTACCTCAAATTCTTCCCCATTTACCTCCAGGAAGCAGGCTACTACACGACCAACAATTCAAAGGAGGACTACAATCTAGAAACCGAAAACAAAGGTTGGAACGAATCGTCCAATACCGCCCACTGGAAAAACCGCCCCGACCCAAACCAACCGTTTTTCTCTGTATTCAATTTCTTCGGCACCCATGAAAGCCAGATCCGCAACGAGAACAAAAAACCGCAGCACGATCCCGCCCTCGCTCCTATCCCTCCCTACCATCCGGACACTCCAGAAGTCCGCAAAGACTGGGCCCAATACTACGACCGACTCTCACTCCTAGACACCTTCTTCCAGACCCGTATCGACGAACTCGAAGAAGCCGGCCTCGCCGACGATACCATCGTCATCTTCTGGTCCGACCACGGCTCCGGCATGCCCCGCTCCAAACGCTACCCAGGCTGGTCCGGACAACACGTCGCCCTCATCGTCCACATACCCGAAAAGTTCCGCAACCTCGCCCCCGCCGACTACGCGCCCGGAGCCGCCACCGACCGCCTCGTCAGCTTCGTCGACTTCGCTCCCACCACTCTCTCGCTAGCCGGCATCACTCCCCCCGACTACTACCACGGCCACGCCTTCCTCGGAAAGCGCATCGCCCCCGCTCCCAGCCACACCATCGGCTTCAAAGGCCGCATGGACGAACGGCCCGACGAATGCCGCTCCGTTACCGACGGACGCTTCGTATACATCCGCAACTACCTGCCCCACCTTCCTCATGGCCAATACCTCGACTACCAACAGCAAACCGAAACCACTCGCCTCTGGTATCAACTTTTCAAAGACAAGAAACTCACCCCCATCCAATCCGCCTTCTGGCAGCCCCACCCCAGCGAAGAACTCTTCGATCTCCAAACAGATCCCTACGAAACGCAAAACCTCGCCAGCGACCCCGCCCATCGGGAAACCCTAGCAAGCCTCAGCCAAGCCCTCGACACCCATCAAATCCAAACTCGCGACCTCGGGTTCCTCCCCGAGCCCCTCCTACGAAAAGCCATCCTCCAAGGCGAATCCCCTGCCACCGTCTACGCATCGCGCTTCAACCCCAACCAAGCCCTAGCGACTCCTCCCAATCTCTCAGTATCCAAATACTGGAGATTCGCGACCCTCCTCTCCTCCTCGCCCGAAGCCATCCGCGACGCCCTACCCGCCGCCATCGCCGCCACCAACGACGACGAACCCATCGTCGCAGTCGCCGCCGCCGAGCTCGTCACCCTCCACACTCAAGACGACTCCACCCGTACCCAAGCCCTCGATACACTCATCGCCCTCGCCAAATTCCCCGAAAACGAGCTCATCCTCACCCTCCACGCCCTAAACGCCCTCGGCCACGCCCACGAAGCCGGCATCAAGCTCCCCTCCACCATCAACCAACTCGCAACAGAACACCCCGACATCCCCGACTGGGCCAGCTCCTACCGCCCCTCCCTCCTCACCCCCCTCCAAACCCCATAACCCCCACTCATAATCACACTCCCCCTTCCCCAGCACCCAATTCCAAAATCCCAAATTCCAAATTCCCAAATTCCTAAATCCCAACACCCAGCACCCAGCACCTAATTCCAAATTCATAATTCATAATTCATAATTCATAATTCATAATTTCCACCCCCCCCACCCCATGCCCCATTCAACCAATCCCATTCTCCTCCTAGCCCTCGCAATCACGCTTCACCACACACTCCTCACTCCCCCTTCCGCCGCCTCCAGCGCCGAAAAGCCGCCCAACATCGTCTTCATCTTCGCCGACGACCTCGGCTACAACGACCTCTCCTCATACGGCGCCACCGACATCGCTACCCCCGCCATCGACTCCCTCGGAGAACAAGGCATCCGCTTCACCGACTTCTACTCCGCCAGCCCCGTCTGTAGTCCCTCCCGCGCCGCCCTCCTCACCGGACGCTATCCCATCCGCCAAGGCATTACCGGCGTCTTCTGGCCCCAAAGCTTCGACGGCATCGATCCCGCAGAAACCACCATCGCCGAACTCCTACAAGAAAATGGATACCGCACCGGACTCGTCGGCAAATGGCACCTCGGCCACCACCAAAAACACCTCCCCCTCCAAAACGGCTTCCATTCCTACTTCGGCATCCCCTACTCCAATGACATGGACATGGTCGTCTACATGCGAGGAAACGATGTCGAAAGCTACGAAGTCGACCAACACTACACCACCCGCCGCTACACCGAAGAAGCCGTCCAGTTCATCGAACAAAACAAAGACCAGCCCTTCTTCCTCTACCTCGCCCACTCCATGCCGCACGTCCCCATCTACGCCTCCGAAAACTTCGTAGGCACATCCAAACGCGGACTCTACGGCGACGTCATTCAAGAGCTCGACTGGTCCGTAGCCCAAATTCTGGATACGCTCGACAAACACCAACTCTCCGAAAACACCCTCGTCGTCTTCACCTCCGACAACGGCCCCTGGACCGCCCTCAAACACCTCGGCGGTTCCGCCGCCCCCCTGCGCGAAGGAAAAATGTTCACTTTCGACGGAGGCATGCGCGTTCCCTGCCTCGTCCGCTGGCCCGCCCAGATCCCCGCCGGCCAAACCTCCCACGCCATGGCCAATATGATGGACTGGTTCCCAACCTTCTCGCGTATCGCAAATCTAGATACGCCGAAAAGCCGCTCCATTGACGGACTCGATATCACCGACGTCCTCACCGGATCCGGCCCACGCGCAGACAACGAGTTTTTCTTCTTCCACGGCGACGGCGATCTCCGCGCCTACCGAGACGGCGACTGGAAGCTCAAACTCCCCTACGAAGGAAACCAAGCCGCCCGCTGGCGACAAGCCGTAGCAGCCCATCCAATCCTCCTCTTCAACCTCGCCGAAGATCCCGGCGAAACCACCGACCTCGCCGCCCAACACCCCGAACGCCTCGCCGCCATGCAAGCCCGCATGACCGACTTCCTCGCCTCCCTCGGCGAACTCCCCCCAGAAAAAATCACCCGCAAACCCGGCGACGAATCCCACTACAAAATCATCGACGCAGAGTGATCCCCCAACTCTTTTCCCAAAAAAAAGAGATCATCACCTAACACAGTGGAAACAAGATCCACCCCGGATGGCGTCACTCTTGCCATCTTAAATCCTGACGAAAGAAACAGTTCCGCAATCCATACCAATCGCGCCGCGCCCACCCCGCCACAAACTTCCCAAAAAAGACCTTCGCTTCCAAAAGTTCCGAAGACGATCTCTCTTTATCCATATACGCCTGCAGATCGAAATCTCCATGGCGGGTCACCCTCTCGTCTAATACCTCCAATTTCTGGATACGATCAGAACGAAAGTCCCGACAGTCTCCCCGCAACCTGCTCCAAGCGATCAAGTGCCAATATTCCAGATAGTGCACCAATCCCAGCGAAGTCACCTCCCCACGCCCGCCCGTACTATACTCAATCCGCAGCGCCTTCTGCTCCGCCAAGCACGACTGAATGTCCACCAGCTGCGCCGCTCCGTCCTTCGGCTCCGGCCCTTAGTTGTTCCAGCCAAACACCACCGACTCCTCCACCCGCGCCAAACGTGCCAGCTGCTTCTCCGGCAAAGCCGCCTTCACCTTCAAAAGAGCCAACTCCATCGAAGCGTCCAGCGAAGGGTCGCTCGTCTTGCTCAGCGCCATCGCCGCCATCCCCAACGCGCACGCCTGATCGAAACAGGGCTCCACTTTCCATCCAACCTCGGAGACACCCCGCCTCTGGACCAAAAACTACGGGCACCCGACAGCCATTCCGGCGAATCAGCTTCGTTCGACCCACAGTAACGGTTAAGATTCCTAAAGACACATAACCAAGCAGCAAAACTCTTGGTTATATGCCCTAAACCTCCCCCCAAAACCGTTGACCCAGCAAGAAATTTAAGTATTTTCGCCTAAACCCAAGCACACATAACCAAATTCAGTTATACCGCAAAAAACAACGTATAATAATACTGTTGGAAGAAACTAAATGAAGGAAAAATTCAACAGAGAAGAAGACGCGTACGTTCAAGCCGTTTTCACAGCAGCGAATCGAAGCATTGGACTAACCATCCTAAAGCACTTCTCATTCGTTTTTCCGATTTGTCTATTTCTCTACGCTGGCCTCGTTTCAAATAAAAATGAATGGATATGGATATCTGTTTCACTGCTCGTGATTTCCCATCTCATTTACGCGTATTATAGTTTTAAGTACTCTAAAATATTGAAGGGGATTTTCATGAAACTAATCGACGAACTGAATTAAAGAAAGTTCGAACAAGGCACTACAGACAACTGAGACGAGGCGCCCCTTTTACGACTTCCCCTGACTCGAAATGAACCCAACCTTACGCCAAACGAGAAAGCCAGTCTCAGTCGTCTGAGTTTGGCGTTCTATAATAAAATGAAATATCTACCTACCCTACTCCTGCTAATTCTATCGCCTGCCTGTACCACAACTGAAACAGGACAAAGTACCGATGATCTACGCTATAATGCGGCAGTGAATCAGATGTTAAGTAAACAAAACGATATAGACGAGGGCTATACTGCCCCGAAACTACTTGAAAGTAACGCACCACAATACCCTATGCCCACAGGACTAATTTCCGGCACTATCCATATGGGCAACGTAACAGTTAAAGTAAAATTTACTATAGATACAAATGGTTCAGCTACCAAACCCGAGGTCACATACTCCGACAACCATACTTTTGACAAATATGCGATTAACTCAATTAAACAGTGGAAATTCTCTCCTGCACTAAAGCACGGAGATCCAATCGAAAGCACTATCGTGCTACCAGTCTATTTTAAGAATTAACTTAGAACCAGTCGAGCCGTACAACTCCGGCGAGCGCTCCGCGCTCGCCTTCGCGTATGCACTCGGCGATTGGGTGAAAATATTGATCCCATTTTTTATCCTCTTAGCATTTGTCGGCTGTTCAACGATCGAAAAAAATAGTAGCCCTCAACTGCAATGGAAAGTCGAAGAGCTGATAGGCAATGAATTCGCTTTGGGAACAGTTGACGGTGACAGAATCGTATTCAAAGATGACGAAGCAACGATCCTCTCCTTCACACTATTCTCCGCCTTCCCTACAAGCTGGAATGTTAGGAAAGATACACTACATTCGAAAATGCAGATACCCCAATCGGATGGAATCGATATCGTAGAAAGAAATCTTCGACTTCTAGAAAGTCATGACGATCACTTTATAGTGAGTGAAGACGGCAACAAGACCTACAGACTATACAAACTATCAGAGCAGGCGTTCAACGAATTACTATGAAACCTACCCCTAAACCGATAATAGCATTTCTTGCCATCGCTCTAATTCCCCTTTGCTGGTCCCTCACTTCAGGCTATGTCTCAGACCATTCCGATTTGCCCAAAGAACTCAATTCGCTTGAGAAGCAGTTTCTTGGCAAATGGGCTGGGAGCAAAGAAAGTTTGAAATGGGAGATTGACCGAAAGTCAGACAGGACGTTTGAGATCGTGTTGGAAGAGGCTGATCCCACAGACCCAACCATCATCTACCAAAATTACGCCACTGGCGAGTGGAGCGTGCGAGGGGATTCGTTCTACTGCGAATGGAAGCACTGGGTCGGTGACGAGGGAGACTTTAGCGGAATAATGATCGAGAAGATTGCAGAAGTCTCGGAAGAAAGAGTAGTCACGGTCAGCGATGATGACTCGAAGAACATCGAACTGAAAGTAGAGTTTTTCCAGATGCCGGGCTGGAGCTTGAAAGAAAAATAATTTCGAACCAGTCAGCCCATACAACTCCAGCCAGAGCTCCGCGATGGCCTCCGCGTTTTCACTCGACGTTCGCAGAAACTAAATGGATATCCAAACTCTCATTACGGTTTTAGTAATCCTCATGATCGCGATGGGGCTAGTCAGTCTGTTTTTAAAGAAAGAAGACAGAAAGAAAGTACTGATGGCATCCGTTTTGTTCACCGGATTCGCGACTTCATCCCTTCTTGTTTTTGGTACTAGGAGAGCCAATTTCTAGCAGTCAGCCCAAAAAGAAAACCAGGGAAGTTCTCTGGTATTCACACAGTCCCACCAGTGGCGATTACCACATGAGAGCATGTAACATTAATTGATGGTGACGTCTCCATGACAACGAGTTCTTACTATATTGATTTAAAAAGCATATCAAGTCGGATCTATCAATTGGGGTGACTCATAAAAATTAGGACCAGTTGGCAACTCGGCCTAGCTCCGCCCCTAAATCACCCCTTCCCATACATCCCAAAAAAACGCCTAAAAATCACCCTGGCCCAAATCCAAACGCCAACCTCCTCCGTAGCTATAGCCGAGCAAGACCCCTCCCCTATGCAACCTTACCTCGTTTCTAGCTTCACCCTCTCTCTGCTCTTCCTACTCACAAGCTGCGAGACCACTCTTCCAGAATGGAAGCGACTGGAAATTCTAGAAGACACCGAACGCGTGCTTGTTTTGGACCGTCATAGTCTCTACGCGTACGAAACCGAGAACACGCTCGAACAGGGCGTCGCCGTAGGAATCGTAGCTCTCGAGCCCATGCATCCGCCATTTGCTAGGAATCCGATGCCGCGTTGGCTCGAAGAGTTCGACACGTCAGTCTACCTTCGCCTCGAACGAGGGATTCGAGAACGGGGAGAAACAGACTGGAGCTACGAGTCAGTTTTCCCCACTAGCCCACTACCCCCAGCCTATTCGGATAATCCCTTCGATACCACGGACCTTTGGCCCGAACCGCTTGCCGCTGAAAAAGTCACTCAACACGCCAAGGATTTTGACGCGGAGACGGTTCTCATCCTAGAGTTCATAGCGGTGGTCCTCAACAACAACACCTATATCACTCGAGACCCTAAGACCTCTCGTCGGACCTTCGAACCAAACGCTTCAGACCGGTTTCTTGACGTTCACCTTCGGTGCGGATTTCGAACCTACAATGGATCCACCGGAGAGCCATTCGACCAGGCAGAATTCGCGCAACCCAATTATATTCCTTGGAACCAATTCCAGCATGCACCTCCCCCATCGACGATCGACTTTATGAAAACAGGTCTGTCAGGTGAAGCTCTCGAGGAAATCATCAAACATGTCGATCGCTCACTCATTGCTAGAGACATTGTAGTCAAATAGACACGATAGCCCAACAGAGCCACTCCAACTCTCCATCCGCATAGCACTCAAGCACCCGAGCAAGGCGACCTCGGATATGTACGAAACCTCTGGAACGACCCCGAAACAATAATTTCGGTAGGAGGCCCCCTCCTTCTTGGCGATAAGGAAAGCGAGGACTAGTACGCTCGCAGGTTCCGACCGCACAGCGACACTGATTGCTTTTTCTTGATCTGCAAAGAATCCTCCACACCCGTCGAGGAAGCTAGCTACCACCGATGGAATTCCCAAAACACGGATCGCCGAACTCAACATCAAGATCCACGCCAGACAGCCCAGCCAATCCTGCTTGCTAGTTGCTTCCCCGAGTAGAAAATTGACCCGGGTCCACAAACGCCTTATTCCTTCAAACAAGCTAGGCCGCGCTCCAACGCCTTGCTTCCCGCAACAGCCAAAATGCACGCATCGCTGCTATCCACAAGTCATCGCCCCTGGCCCCTGCCACCCTCGCAATGGAAGTGGAGACAATCCTGGCTCGACCTCGCCTTCATCCACTACAGGGCCTCGTCAAGGGAGATTCGAAGCCTCCTGCCCGAGGGCGTGAATCTACAAAAATACGACGGATCCGCATGGATCGGTCTCGTCCCCTTCCGTATGTCAGGCGTCATGCGACGCCCCATGCCGGACATCCCGCTACTCTCCTCCTTTCCAGAGCTGAACCTAAGGACCTACGTCGAAGTCGACGGAGAAGCGGGCGTCTGGTTCTTCAGCCTCGACGCCGCCTCCCTGCCCATGGTCTTCGGCGGCCGACTGCTCTACGGCCTACCCTACTACTATTCGAAGATGAGCCACCGACGCCAAGACGACTGGATCGACTTCTCAAGCTCGCGGAAGCGATCCCAAGTCGAATTCTCCGCGCGCTACAGACCCGTTGGCGACACCTTCCAATCCCCCGCCGGCACCTTCGAACACTGGGCGACCGAACGCTACTGCCTCTACACCACCTCCGCAAAAGGCGCCCTCGAGCGAATCGAGGTTCACCACCAGCCCTGGCCCATTCAAAAGGCCGAGGTCGAAATCGAGCGCTGCGACCTCTTTCAATCCGCCGGAATTACCCTCGAAGACCAACTCCCGGTTTGCCACTTCTCCTCTGGAGTGAACGTCGTCTCCTTCCGAAAAGAAGAAACCAGCCAAGCCCTTGACGCGATCCCCGCCGGCCAAACCTCAGCCAGCGCGCTCGCCAAAACAAGCTAAGCGATCAAGGTCACGCTCGACCATTCGCCCAGCTCGTGGATCTGGATATCCTTCCATTCCCGCAGCGGCGCAAAGGCAGCCTTCACCTTCTCCGCTTCATGCGTCAGAATTCCGCTCAAGATCAAGGTCCCCCCATCGGCGACCACCGGAGCGATCTGCTCGCAAAACTCGATAAGCGCCACTGCCAATATATTCGCCAGCACCACGTCGTAAGGTCGCTCCGAAAACCCGGTCAGCAAGTCCGCAACCGCAAACGGAACCTCCGGCGTCTCGTTGAGCTCCGCATTCTCCACCGCGATACGCACCGCATCCGGATCGTTGTCGAAACCAGCCACTTCGCCAAAGCCGAGTCGCTTGGCCGAAATCGCCAGTATCCCCGAGCCACAGCCCGCATCGACAACCTTTAGCCCGCCAATCGCAGCGGAGCCAAGCCGCTCGCGAGCCTCGATCAAGCGCTCCACACAGAGCCGCGTCGTGCCATGGTTGCCCGTGCCAAACGCCATGCCGGGGTCCAGCCAGACCGCCTCGTGGCCATCAGGCAATTCGTATTCACCTTTCAACCACACCGGCACCCAATGCAGCGGCCCGATCGCCCAAGGCTTGAAGTGCTCCTTGTAGCTATCCTTCCAATCGGAATCCTGAAGCTCCCGCAAAACAAGCGCTCCGGTCACGTTCGCGATTCCCGAAAGTTCAGCCCAGGCAGCCTGCGCCTCTTCCTCCGTCTCGTAGATGCCGTGCACGCGAAAACCCTTCGCCTCGAAATCCTCAAACAGATTCCAACGCGTCGCATCTTCGACCTCGAAAACAGCTTCTTCCAAAATCGCGAACTCCTCCTGGGAGACATGAATAGTGATTTCGATCATAACGGGAAATTTGAATCTATCGGGCCTCCGGGCCCTTTTTAAAAAGATTGGCTCCAATGACTCCGCCTATCGAGCCCAGCAACAGCGAGAGCGAAGTCCCCAACACTGCGACAACAGCCGTGATCCCCGGCTTCAGCTCGGATAGCTCAGCCTTCTCAGCGAACTCAGCCGCCTCCGGATTACCGTCCTCGTACATCGTTCTCACGATCTCCTCGCGCACCTGCTCGAATTCCGTCTCGCCAAATCCTGTGTACAAAAAGAACACGATCAAAGCCAAGATCGGCAGCATCCCGAAAAACGCAGCCAAAGCGCCCAGCTTCGCACCCGTTCCCGACGAAAACGAAATGCTATGCCGCTTCGCGAAATGCCCGGACGCAGCGATTCCACCCAACACATAGTGAATGCAGAGAAAAATATAGCTGTAGCCCACAAAGCCCAACAGGACCGTGATTCCGCTCGCGATCAAAATCGACTTCTTCCTGGAGCAGGTGTCGAGATCGACGATCTCCTGCTCTTCGTGTTCGTTTAGCTCACTCATTATCACGCCAGCATTGCAGCCTCGTTTCCGCTCTGGCGAGGCAAATTTATCAGGCTATTTCCTCGAAAATTTCATCGAGTTCCGGAACGCGCCCGTCGGTCAAATCCAGACGCTTCCCCCCTACAGGCAATTGCGTCCGAAACCAAGTGCGCTGCTTCTTCGCCAGACGCCGCGTATTCGTCGCGATCTTCTCCGAAAGCGCCGCCAGATCAAACGCGCCCCGCAAGTGGGCAATCGTCTCGCGATAGCCGATCGCGTTGCAAGCGCTCGGGTTCGACTCGATTCCGCGCCCCAATAATCCTCTCACTTCCTCCACCAGCCCCGCCTCCAACATTAGAGAAACACGCTGCGCGATCCGAGCGTTCAGCTCCTCCTTGTCACGCTCGAGAATGCACAGGAATTTGGGCGCTTCTATCAGAGCATTCGTCTGACGCTCAAATGCGACCTTCAGCTCACACAATGTCATGCCAGACTCGATACAGCGCTCCAACGCCTTCGCCACGCGACGGGGATTTTCTGCATCGAGCCCTTCGAGCCCATCCGGATTCCGTCTCCGAAGTTCGGATACCGCCGCATCCAATCCCTTCTCCATAAAAACGTCCGCCTCCCTCGCCGAGGCCTCCGAAACCACCACTCCATCAACCACCGGACTGAAAAACGCCTTCAGATAAAATCCGCTCCCCCCCGTCACCAACACCTTTCGGCCTCGGGCTTGGATCTCGCGAATCGCATCAATCGCCAGTCCCACGAAACGCCCCACATCCATCCGCTCGCTCGGTTCGATAAAATCGATCAAGTGATGCCGCCCCCGAGCCTGCTCCCGCACAGACGGCTTCGCCGTGCCAATATCCATCGCTCGATAGAAAAGCAGCGAATCGCAATTCACGATCTCCGCGCCATGCCTTTCAGCCCAACCGAGAGCGATCTCGGTCTTCCCTACCGCCGTGCAGCCGCTCAAGCAGTAAATCGGCCCCAGCGATCCGCCATTGTCACTCTCTTCCTGTCTGTTCCTCTCCATTTGTGACCCTTCTGCAACCTCGGAGTTACGAGCAAGTTACATCTCGCAACCGCGATTACAATTGACTCGCGCCCCACTCATACGGCCTCATTACACTTAAGCCGCAAATGCACAACACCTCCTCAGGTTAGCATGAAACTCATGAAGAAGCCTCCGCTCAGATTCAAGACGATCTTCATCTCCGACGTCCATCTTGGCACGCTGAACTGCAAAGCGAAGGAAGCGCTGCACTTCCTCAAAAACACCCGCTGCGACCGCCTCGTCCTCAACGGTGACATCATCGACGGCTGGCAGCTCGGCCGCGGAAGCAAATGGACGAAGATGGATACAAAGTTCGTCCGCTACGTCCTCAAGCGGGTAGAAAAACACCAGCAAGAAGTCATCTACCTGCGCGGAAACCACGACGATATTCTCAGCCGCTTCCTCCCCATGCAGTTCGCCACCGTTTCGATCGTGGAAGACTACATCCACGAAAATCCGAATGGACGCTACCTCGTTCTCCACGGAGACGTCTTCGATACCATTACCAAAAACTTCACCTTCCTCGCCCACCTAGGCGACTGGGGCTATAAAATGCTCATGAGCCTGAACCGCTGGTACAACAAGTACCGCTCGTGGCGAGGCAAGGAGTACTATTCCCTCTCCAAAGCCATCAAGGCAAAGGTCAAAAAAGCGGTGAACTTCATATCCGACTTCGAGGAAAAACTCGCCAAGCTCGCCGCCTCTCGCGGCTGCACCGGCGTGATCTGCGGACACATCCATACCCCCGCGGACAAACGTTTCGACAAGCTTCACTACTTGAACTCAGGCGACTGGGTCGAATCTCTCTCCGCAATCGTCGAACACGACGACGGCCGCTTCGAACTCGTCCACTTTAAGGATTTCGTCCTCGAGTACCCCATGAAACAAGAGGAAAGCCCAGGAGACGAAGCCGCAGATCCTGAGTTTTCGCAAAGCCTCATCGCCGAAGGTTTCTAGGGTTTTGCTATCAATTGCTCATGAGCGGGCCCTTTTTACGTAAAAAAAGCGGCTTTATAAATGTGCTGAGCTGACTTTGCTTGCCTGAATCCAAGGCAACCAACTACAGGATATAAATACTTCACCCTAACGCACTTATGGGTGTAAACCTCTCGGGCTTACCCCTATTCATAGCCCATAAGCTAAGGTTGAGCAAAGCGTCTCAATTTCATAAATCACTCACTACCAACAGAAAAAATTCGATTTTATGAGATTTTATGATTTTCTTACGATTCCTTCCAACACCTAGCTAACACTATATTTATGGCACAAGAAGACATTAATGCAGCCGCAGAAGCAGCGAACGCAGCAGCGGCAAACCAGGATAGCTCCTCTAGCTTCCTCTCACCTGAGCTCATTGACAGGATTCAAGCGATCATCCTCGAGAACGGCCTGAACGTTATCTACGCGATCCTGATCTTCCTGATCGGCAAATGGATCGTCGGTATGATCCGAAATGGCGTGCGCAAGGCCATGCAGAAGAAAGAAGTCGATCCGGCTCTCGTTTCCTTCGGCACCAGCATCATCTACTACGTCCTCATGGTCGCCGTTGTACTCGCCGCAGTGCAGCAAGTCGGCTTCCAAACCACCTCTCTCGTCGCCGTACTAGGTGCCGCTGGCTTGGCAGTCGGTCTCGCTCTTCAAGGATCCCTCTCCAATTTCGCCGCTGGCGTGCTCATCATCATGTTCCGTCCCTTCCGTATCGGAGACGTCATAACAGCCGGCGGACACACAGGCTCTGTCAAAGAAATCGGCGTTCTCGTCACCATCATGACCAGCCCTGACAATATGAAAATTATCGTGCCTAACTCCGCGATCATGTCAGGAAGCATCGTCAACATCACCGCTCACGACACACGCCGCGTGGACATGGTCGTTGGCGTGAGCTACTCCGACGATCTCGACAAGGTTCAGAACGTGATTCTCGACGTGCTCAACGCAGACTCGCGCATCCTCAAGGACCCCGCTCCTCAAGTCGTCGTCGCCGAGCTCGCAGACAGCAGCGTCAACTTCAAGGTCCGCCCATGGACTGCCACCTCAGATTATTGGGGCGTTTTCTTCGACTTCCAGAAGACCATCAAACAGCGCCTCGACAAGGAAGGCGTATCCATCCCATTCCCACAGCAGGACGTCCACATGCACAATGCGGACAAGTCGTCTGCAGTGTAAATCGGATAGAAAATCTTTTCACAACAAAGCCGCAGCGAATCGCTGCGGCCTTTTTGTATTCTAAAATCAACTACGATTAGCGCATTCCAATTGGCGGATCCAAAACTTCCCGAACCAGAACCGCCGACTTGAGCGAGGCCGGATCGCCCAAATTCTGCAGCAATCGCTTCCGAAGGACTCTTCCCGAAACACGCCGATCCGTTTCAAACGTCTTGTTCGCTATCGACTTAGCTTTCGAACTGGCCTCGGCCTTGAGCTTCTTAGCCTCTTTCAGTTTCGCCTCAACCTCCTTACGCTTCTGAACATACGGATCAACCATTACCGTTTGCGGAGCTTCCTCGCGGTCAAAAGAAACGGTCGGACGAGGTGCCCTCACCTCAGGGCGCGCCGGCCGCGGAGTCGCATAAGCCTCTTCGGGCTCCTCATAGCTTGGCTCCAAGATGGGAGGCCGCCCTGTTGGCGGACCCTCGCCACGCTGCCGCTCCAAGATCTTCCTGCGAATCTCCTCTTGGATTTTCCGAGCGCGTTCCGCAGCCGCCGGGTCAAACTCCTCCTCTTCCGCTTGCCCCTTCCCCTTCAAGGAAGAGATCATATAAAGAAGAAAGATAACCAGCGGCGCGAGCTTGCCGAGATTGTCAAAAAGCCAATCCATCGACTACTTGGCTTCCTTTTCGCTCTCGCCAGTACCAGCGATTGAGTCACGCATACGCGTGTCCGACTCTACATTTTTCATTTTGTAGTAATCCATTATCCCCAAATTTCCACTACGGAAGGCTTCCGCCATCGCAAGCGGCACCTGAGCCTCCGCTTCGACCACCTTCGCGCGCATTTCCTGAACGCGAGCCTGCATTTCCTGCTCGAGAGCAACCGCTGCCGCGCGACGGATTTCCGCCTGAGCCTGAGCCATATTCTTATTCGCCTCAGCCTGCGCCTCCTGGAGAAGAGCGCCAACATTCTGCCCCACGTCCACGTCCGCAATATCGATCGAAAGAATCTCAAACGCAGTCCCAACGTCCAGGCCGCGCTGCAGCACCACCTTGGAAATACTGTCCGGACTCTCCAATACCTTCTTGTAGCTATCCGCCGAACCTATCGTTGTTACGATGCCTTCGCCCACACGAGCAATAATCGTCTCCTCCTTCGCTCCTCCCACAAAACGGTCCAAATTCGTCCGCACCGTAACACGAGCGCGAGCCTTTACCTGAATTCCGTCCTTCGCCACGCCATCGATCGTCTTCTTCGTTCCTTCCTGGGAGGGACAATCGATAACCTTCGGGTCAACCGACGTACGAACCGCTTCAACGACAGACTTGCCCGATCCCTTTGTCGCGAGGTCGATCGCGCAGGCGCGCTCCCAGTCCAAGTTGATTCCCGCCTTCTTTGCCGCGATAATCGCTTGCACCGTCGGGATCATATTCCCGCCCGCGAGATAGTGCGCCTCGAGCGGCCCCTCGTGAAGATCAATGCCCGCTTTCACCGCAGTGATCTTCGCGTCAACAACTGACCCGTAAGGCACGCCGCGCAAACGCATGGCCACCAGAGTCGTGAAGCCCACCGTAGCGCTCGCCAACACAGCCTTGAGCCATGTCTGGAAAAACGAAAGCAGGTAGAAAAAGACTACCAGGCCCATTAGGCCGACTACGACGAGACCGATTGTAATGACTGTACTACTCATAATAATTATAATTTGGATACGGTTACCTTAAATTGATCAAAGGAATCGACTTTCACCGACTCGCCCTTCTCGAGAAATCCACTGCGGGAAAAAGCCTCGAGCTTCTTTCCCTCCACGATCACGTAGCCGGACGGAGACAGCGCCGTCGCCGTCTTGCCCTCCTTGCCTATCATCGAGTCATCCCCCACATCAGGCTGGCTCTTGCTCGCTATCTTATTCTGCAAAAACAAACGCCTTCCCGCCGGCGTCTTCGGCAGAACCTTAAACTCGAACATCAGGCAGCCAACCAGCCCCACTAAACCAATCGCAAACACGAGGATGGCGCCTTCCGCTCCATAGTCGCCATAGGCGACGCCAATCGCGCCAAGCAAACTCAAGCCGCCAAAAATCCCAACAATTCCGCCCGGAATGAAAATCTCCAACATGATAAGACCGAGACCGAGGACCATTAAACCAATTATCAAACTCATGACTCAACGCCTTCCACTATGTATCCAAAATCTGACTTTCCTACGACGCGTACCTGCTCCCCGCGCTGAGCCGAACCAAAGCTCAGCTTTGCCTCATAGCGTTTTCCACCGAGCTCTATCTCGCCCCCAGGCATCAAGTCGGTAGCAGCTACCGCCAGCGATCCGAAGAGATCGCCCGAAGCGCCGGACGAAACGTCTTCTTCGCTCGCTCCCTTTGAAGAACCCGCGAGCGCATCCTTCAAAACCAACCGATCCCAAAGAAAGGTTTTCGGCAAAAAGCGAGCCAGCACCAGAATCATAATGATTCCCAGCAACCCACCTCCCAGTAGATTCTGCAAGGGACGCTCAAACATCGCCCAATTCCATTCGAAGTCTGGCGTCTCCGCCGGCCAGATATCCGTCATCGCCCAAATCAAGCTGAATATCATTACCAGAAATCCGGGAATCGCGAAAATCAGAGTTCCCGGAGCCACAAACACCTCCAAGCCCAACAGAATGATCCCTATCAAGAAAAGCAACAAGGGCTCATGTCCCGAAAGCCCGGCCACGTTGTGCCCGAAGATCGCAATAAGGAAAAACACGACGCCTATGATCCCGAAGATCCCAAAGCCTGGCGTCTGAAACTCGATATAAACCGTGATCACCGCCACCGCCAAAAGAAACGGCGCCAAGGCAACGATAAACTCCGCCAAGTTCAGCGACCAAGTCGCCTCGAAGCGAGTAACGGTTGGCTCGGTATCCATCGCCAAACTACGAAGAAGCATGTCGAGATCTTCGACGATTCCAGACCCCAGCAACGGCGTTGGCGGTTCGCCGTACTCTTCATGAGCTCGCTTCGCAGTCAGATTCAGCAGCTCGCCCTTTGGAGAAATCACTTCCTCGCCAACCTTAAATTCAAACTCCGGATCCATCATGGCCCGAATCACATCGCTCCGGTATGGATACTCGTCCGTGTACGCCTCCATCTTCGCATTCAGATAAGACATCAGCTTACGCTTCATCGACTCGTTGATATCCTGCCCCTGACCAGTCACCGGCTCCGCGCTCCCGATCACCGCCTTCGAAGTGAAGTAAATCTCATCCGTAACCGAAGCGATGATCGCTCCAGCCGAAATCGCCTCGTCATTTACGAAAGTCATCGTTCGTCCCGGAAACCGATCCAAGATCTCCATGATCTCGAGCGTCGAATCCAAACGGCCGCCCGGCGTATCCATGTCGAGAACAACCGCATCGTAACCCTCGTCAATCGCCGTCTTAACGCCACCCCTTACCGCAAAAAGCGTCGGTTGGCCAATCGGTCCCTCCACCGGAATAACGTAAAACTTGCTCCCGGCCGATTCAGGCGAGACCAAGGCTGCCTCCGGCTGCTCCGCGTCCTCTTGAGCCTGCAGCTGCAGGCTCGAAAAGGACGCCGCTAAAACGAGGCAAATCAGGGTATAGCAACGAATTATCATGGGATCCACTATGCTGTTACAGAGAAACACGAAAAGCAAGACCCAGACATTGCAGAAGACCCACATCAAGGAAGCCTTTTCCACCCGAGCTTACATTCTTTCCTAAACTTTTCGTTTCCCAATTTCCGAAAAACGCACTTTGATCCTTCCCACTGAAATGGAGGAAATAGAGTACCTTGGAGAAACCATCTATCGCTGGGAAGTCGGAGCGTCGACCTTCCTAGCCTCGCCCCGTCGCGGAGCGCGCCTGATGAACTGGAACCTCAGCTATCCGGACGGGACTTTCCGAGATATCATCCATTGGCCAAGCATCGATTCAATCGACCGCCTCGTCAAAGCCCGTGGCGGAAATCCCATCCTCTTCCCCTTTTCCGCCCGCACCTACTCCAAAGGCGAATTCCAAAAATGGGAACCCAACCCCGGAAAGCCCCTTCCCATGCCCATGCATGGCTTTGCCCGCCAAGGAGTCTTCGAAATCACCCGAGTCGACAAGACCGGTTTCGCCGCCTCCCTCATACCGGATAAAGCCGCTCAAGAAGCCTACCCCTTCGACTACGACTTCGAGGTCATCTACCGCTTTCAGGAGAAAGAGCTCAACGTCGAGCTGCGCCTCTCAAACCGCGACAAAGTATCCATCCCCTGGTCCGCCGGACATCACTTCTACTTCACCATACCCTGGCTCGACGGCACGAAACGCTCCGACTACGAGCTACGAATCCCCGCCAAAAAAGCGGCGCGCCACGCCAGCGACGGCAGCCTCGACCCCGTCAAAGGACACAAGAAGCTGGAGCCCATATCCAGCGCCTCCCTCGTCGACCGTATCCACTATCACCTGACAAGCTCCCTTGTCGAATGCGTATGCAAGACCGACGACTCTCGCCTCACTATCGAAGTCGGCACGCACGCAACCCCTAATCCCGGGTACGCCATAGTGACATGGACCGAATCACTCCACTCACCCTTTTTCTGTATCGAACCATGGATGGGGCCGCCCAACGCCCCCGAGAACGAAGTCGGACTTCACAAGGTCGGCCCCGGCGAAACCCAGGCCTTCTCCGTGACCATTCGCGTATAGCTTAGCCACCAAGAAGCTCGCTCGCCATCACCGCCCACTCCTCTTCGAGCCCGCCCGCGAAAAAAGGCTTCCGACTCCGAGCATACCAATAGCGAGCATTCCCCTCGTCGCCTTCTTTGCGATGCAAATAGGCATGAACCCAGTCCCCCTCTCGGCTCCCCGCGTCCTTCGCCAAGGCATGAGCCTTTTCCCAGTCGCCCTTCCCATCCCACCAAAGCGCCGCTAAAGCAGCATCGATACCCGCAGGCGGCGTCTCCTCACTTCTTACTGATTGCTGAAACTCCTCAAAATTCATAGCTCCCAGCCTAAGAGCTTTCGACTTCATTCCCATCAAAACTTGTCCCCGCAAACACTTCCCCCCACTCTCCTCGCCACTGTCGCAAATGAACCCGCCCAACAAACAACCAGACCGCTGCTGCCAACGCCTCGCATGGAGCGACCTCGACCTTGCTCCCATCCAAACCCTCATCCAGCTCGCCAAGGCCGAGGACCTCGAAGCGGGCGGCTTGAAAAGCGGCACTTCGACTCCCGGCGACCACTCCGCAGCCCTCCTAAACAGCGGCCAAACCGTCAACGCCACCCTGCGAGCTCGCAGCCCCATCACCCTCTGCGGCACCGTACTCGCCCCATACATCCTCGCCGCCTACGACCGCCAACTCGTCTTCGCTCCCTCCGCGCGAGACGGAGACACGCTCTCACCGGGCGATGCCATTGGCGCCGTGTCCGGCCCCGTTCAAAGCCTGCTCAGCGCCGAACGCCCGCTTTTGAACTTCCTGCAAAAACTATCCGGCGTATCCACCCTTACACGACAGTACGTCAACGCTCTTGGAGATTCGAAAACCCGACTCCTCGACACGCGCAAGACGACCCCCGGCTACCGCGCCCTTGAAAAATACGCCGTCGCCTGCGGAGGCGGCTGGAACCATCGCATCGGCCTTTTCGACCGCATCATGCTGAAAGACAACCACCTCGCCGCTTTCGGCTCCGACGCCCGCCAGTCCGCGATCGACGCCGTATCCGAATCTCGAAGACGCAATCCCTCCCTCCTCATCGAGATGGAAGTCGATACCATCGAACAAATCGAACACGCCCTCGCCGCCAAGGTAGACGTCATTCTCCTCGACAACTTTTCAATGGAAAATCTATCCGAAGCGATTGAGCTCATCGGCGACCAAGCTGTCACCGAAGCAAGCGGCGGCATCACCATTGAAACCCTGCCAGCTCTCGCCAAACTCGGACTCGACTTCATATCGACGGGAGCCACCGTCCATCAGTCCACCTGGATCGACATTGGCCTCGACTCCTAACTTCCCATGATCGACTCGTCCGTACTCATTATTCGCGAATTCCTCGCCGCCGATGGAGACTTCGTCTCCGGTAGCCAACTTGCCGAGCTCATTGGAGTTTCCCGCGTATCCGTCTGGTCATACATGGAAAAGCTCAAAGCACAGGGATTCGATTTCGACGCAGTCCGCAGCAAAGGCTACCGGCTCACTAAAATGCCCAGCGAACTCAACGAATCGCTCATCCAAGCCCGACTCACCCACGCCGCCGCAAGCTTCACCGCAACCGTGCTCGACGAGGTGGACAGCACCAACTCCGAAGCGGAGCGACGCATCGCAAACGGCGAGCCCACCCCCTTCGTCGTCCTGTCCCGCCTGCAAACCATCGGCCGCGGACGGCTCGGACGCGTCTGGCATAGCCCGCAAAACGGAAACCTCTACGCCAGCTTCGCTTTTCGTCCCCAGATTTCTCCTACACAGATGTCTCTCTTCACGCTCTGGATGGGCATCAACATTTGCGAATGCATCAACTCCGTCTGCCGCGTCAGCTGCAAGGTCAAATGGCCCAACGACCTCCACATCGAAGGAAAAAAAATCGCCGGCATATTGACCGAAGCGCGCATGGAAGCAGACCAAGTTCGCGATGTCGTACTGGGAATTGGACTCAATGTAAACAGCGACGGAAAAGACTGGCCCGAAGAGCTCAAATCCATCGCCACCTCGCTCCGTCAAAGCTCAGGAGAAACCTTCGACATCAATCGGCTCGTATCCGCAATCACAGGACGAATAGCCATCGCCTACAAACAGCTCGAGGACGGATCACACAAAAAAGCGCTCAAGGACAAATGGCCTCGCTACGATTCCCTCGTCGGAAAACAGGTCAGCCTCCTGCAAGGCGAAAGCCGAATCTCCGGAACGGCCAACGGCATCGACGCCAACGGCTCCCTCGTCATCGAGCGCGAGGACGGCACCCGCTACCTCGCCCGCGCCGGGGAGGTGACCATCGAAAAAAAGGTCTAATCCGCATGCACCTCATCTTCGGCAGCTCCACGGGCATTGGCCTAAGCCTAGCCGAGTAGCTGTACGAAAAAGGCATTTCCCTCGAACTCCTAAGCCACCGCCCCGATTCCCTACGCGCTCGATTTGGCTCAAGCGAAAAAGGCCGAAGATATCACCCTTCGACGCTCAAGATCTAGGTTCTCAACTCGACTCGATTTTCACCGCCGAGCGAGAAATCAGCGCTGTGTACATCGTCTTCGGCACTGGACACCTCAACCACGCCCTTGAGCCCACCTTGGAAATCGAAACCATCCAAATCAACGCCCTAGCCTTCGCCGCAGTCGCCAGCCACGCGATGGGCCACTTCACTAGACAAGGCCACGGAACGATCGTCGGCATCAGCTCCGTAGCCGCCGCGCGAGGCTCAGCACACGTTCCGGCCTACAACGCCAGCAAAGCCTTCGTCGCATCCTACCTCAAAGAACTTCGACTTCGAACCCTCAAGCAAAGCACTCCCATCCAAATCACCGAAATTCGTCCTGGATCCGTGGATACTGCTATGATGAAAACCGAGAAACCCTTCTGGGTTGTCTCACCCGATATCGCAGCCAAACGCATTCTCTCTGTCGTAGAGAAAGGCAAGCCTGTCGCATATGTCCCAAGACGCTGGGCATTCATAGCGGTCCTCCTAAGATGCCTTCCTGAATTCATCTACAAAAAGCTCTAGGTAGACTAGAGCCGCAAGTCATCGGGTATTCTCGACCAAAAACGAATACACCTCGCGGTAGAAATCCACTCGTCGATCTTCGTCGACAAACCCATGCCGGCCCCAGGTATCGAGAATCAGCCGACTCCGACCTCCAGCCTTATTTATCGCCTTATGCATTGCTTTCGACTGAGCTTCTTCCACTCGAAAATCAGCTTTTCCGTGTATCAATAAAACAGGCACAGAAATCTTGTTCGCATAGCGAACTGGCGACAACGAATTGTACACGGCTTCATTTTCTTTCAAATCTCCGTACATTTCGCTGCCAAACCAATCCCAATTCGATCGGTTCTGGTTTCGCGACGTTCGAAGCTGCTTGGGCCAATCATAAACTCCCGCAAACCCTACGCTGCAACGGTAAAGGCCAGGCTCCCTCGCAACCGCTTCGACCGCCGCATAACCACCATAACTTCCACCCATGATGGCGACACGCCTTTCATCAATCTCGTAATTCTCGAATGCCCAACGCGTACCATCGATCACATCGTCAATGGATCGACGCAAAATCGATTCAAAGCCGTCCTGCTCCCAAAAAGACTTACCAAAACCTGAAGAGCCACTGTAGTTGACATTCAATACCGCAAACCCTTTGTGAGCGAAAAACTGACGCTCCGGACCGTATTGCCACTTATCCAAAGAATGCGGCCCACCATGTACAATTACGAGCAAAGGCACAGGCGCATCATTCTCTCGATGCGGCAGCGTCAAGTATCCATGAATCCTTACACCTCTTCGATTCTCGAAAGAAATCAATTCAGTCCGTGGCAATTTATAGCGCAACACCTTCGAATTCACATGCCCGAGCGGAGTGACTTTGCCTTCTTGCGAAATCGCAAATAGAGATCCCGGATTAACGTCACTCTCTACCTTGAAGAATATATCGTTGTTCACAGAATTTGCTCCGAGAAAGGTCACTAACGCTCCAGCAAACGACTTCTCCAATTGAATGGCCAGCGAAGCGATCCCCGAATCAAACCACTGAATCCGGGGCTTGGGCTCCTCTATCCTCAATCCCAGAATCGCACTTGTAGTGGGATCATGGATAAAACCGTCCACTGTCACATCCGCCAACTCGCTTCCGAGCGGAGTCCCCACAAACGCTCCTTTCTCTAAATCAAACTGCTGAAGCTCCACACGTTCTCCGCTCGTCAACTCCGCAAATGCTATAGGCCCATCATCGAAAAACCTCCAATCCGCAACGTCCCGATCAATCGCCATCTTCGACCACGCGCTAGATTCACTATCGTATAGGAGCCAATCCTTTTCGCCTTCCTCCTCTCCTTTTACTAAACCCAACCGAACATCGCCCTTTGTATCCAAAAAATACCGGAGCACATTACCGGGGTTTTTCACTCTTCTTACGTATTCACCGCGAGTTACATTCAAGTACTGTAGATCCTTATATGTACCTTTCTCTCTCACATCAAACACCGCGCAAAGCTCCGGATCTTCCGGCATAGGGTGAATCACCTTTGGCAATATATCTATCGTATCGAGTTTTCGAATATCATGTATCAAAGTCTTGCAGACAAAAACCCCTGCATAACGCGTACTGCCGAAAGCGGCCTTCGTGTAAACCAAACGATCAGGGCTAACCCAACCACTGGAGTAGATATCCTCTCCTGCCCGAGCTTCTAACCCACGCTTCTCGCCTTTCTCAAAGTCTATCGTAATCAACGAACGCCGACTCTTACCAAAATATTCGGCATAGCTAACATTCACTCCGCCGGGCGCTATCCTAAAATCAAAAACCTCCGGATCATGGAAAAAATCGTCAATCTCTTCGGACAAATCGGGACTACCGAATCCTTGGAGTTGAGAAAGCGAAAAAACGAGGATAAGGGTAACAAGCTTATAGGGCATCCCTAACTCTTTTTGCGAACAATCCTCCAATCAATCTCGCAAAACGCCAATCCTGCCGGACAGTCAGATGCAATCCCGCTCTCGGCTCATTCGTGGAAAACAGGGACTCCAGCCCATCCAAATTTATGAAAGTCCACCCCGAGCTCTCCCCGAAACACGCAGCCTGGATCGAAAAACAGAAAATGTTCTTCGTCGGCACAGCCCCCCTCTCCGCAGCCGGCCACATAAACCTGTCACCAAAAGGTGGGGACAGCTTTCGAGTTCTCGGTCCACCCGAAGTCGCCTACCTCGACTTTACCGGAAGCGGGGCTGAAACTATCGCCCACCTTCGGGAAAACGGCAGAATCGTCGTCATGTTCAACGCCTTCGAAGGCCCTCCGCAAATCCTACGCCTTCACGGCACCGGTACCGTCCACCTAAAAGGCAGCGAGCGCTACCAACAGCTCGCCAAACACTTTCCGGCGAACCCGGGAGCTCGCTCGATCATTCACATATCCGTCCAGCGCGTCGCGGACTCCTGCGGATACGCCGTGCCGAACTACGATTACATCGGAGACAGAGAGGGCCTAGACAAGTGGGCCGCTAAAAAGGGCGACGAAGGAGTGAAGTCCTACAAAGCGGAAAACAATCGCGCTAGCATAGACGGCCTTCCTTCCATAGACCTCACGTAAGTCCGGTCAGAAAAACGACTGCTCCCCCATCCCCTCTTTGAAAACAAACGTCAAAATCGACGTTTAGAATCCGTCCCCATGGCCGATTTAAAGAGAACTATTTCCTTAAATCATCTCCTCGCGTCGACCGACCGCCGAGAATGATTCGAAGCCCAACCGATCCTCCTTAATTCTAACACCTTAGACACGAGCCGTCCCGATCAGCAAATGTCATGAAAGTCCAAACTGTAAAAGCGACTGGAGCTGAGCAGCACTTTGAAATCAACGAGACCTTTTTCTCCACAACGGATCAAAAGGGACTGATCACGTCCGGAAACAAAGTCTTCTCCCGCACAAGCGGATACGCCTTCAAAGAGCTCATCGGCTCAGCCCACAACCTGATACGCCATCCGGACATGCCGCGCTGCGTCTTCGCCATGCTCTGGGATCGCGCCCAGCAAAAGCTGCCTTTCGCCGGATACGTCAAAAACCAAGCAAAGAACGGAAACCACTATTGGGTCTTCGCCTTAATCGAGCCGCTCGGCGAAGAACTCCTCTCGATCCGCATCAAGCCAAGCTGCGGAATCCTCGCATCCGTCGATAGCCTTTATCAAACCCTCCTTGCAAAAGAAGAAGATGCGATCGGAAACGGGCAAAGTCCAAAACAGGCGATAGCCCAATCGAAAAAAGCGCTCATAGCCGCCATCGAAGAACTCGGTTTCCCCACTTATGAAGCCTTCAGTCAACACTGCCTAAATCAGGAGATCAAAAGCCGCGACCAACTGGTATCAAAGCGGGGGCTACCTCTCTTCCCCTCGACGATCGATGCAAAGGCTAGCGCCGCTTCCGCCGACACCTTCGAGAAAGTCCAGACGGCCTACGCCCACCTCGGAACGGTTTTCTCCGATTTGGATACCTTCCTCGTCATGGCTGACGAAATCAGAAAAGGACGAAACGCAGTACGAGTCATTGCAGACCATTTTCGCCTCAACGCCCTCAACGCCAATATCGCCGCCACCCCACTCGGCGCTCAAGGCGCTACCATCGAGACCATCACTCAATTCCTACACACTCACGCCGGCAACTTTTCGACAAATGCCGGCATCCTCGCGAAGCAGGCTAACCACACAACCCTCGCAGTCAGCGAAATCGTCGCTCGCCTCGCCTCCGCCCGAATTCAAATGGAAATGCTCATCAGCTTCACCGCGGAAATGGCGAGCAACGACGAAGTCGAAATCCAAAAACAGCTTCACAAAATGGCGTCGGACCTGCAGGCCGCCTTTTCCTCGAGCATCCAGCAAGCATCTCTCGCTGTTGATACCGTCCGAAAAACGCTGCCCGAACTGGGCCGGAAAACCGCTGAGCTGTTCAAGGCGATCGTCTCTTTCAACGTCGCCCAAATCACCGGCCTCATGGAATGCGCCCGCTTGGCCGACCCCCAACACCTCACCGGCATGTTCACCGACCTGCGCCAGCGGATCGAATCCGCCAAAACGGAAATCTCGAAGTCAGACAAGATCGTGGCCGAACTCACCAAGCTCGCAGATGCGACCCCGCCGAAAATTTCAAAAGTCATGAGCTCGCTCGGCGACGACAGAAGCGAATCACCGGAAACAAGCTCTCAAGGCACGCCGCAAGCCATGACACTCAAGTCAACCGAGCCGAGTCATCGCCAAGCAAACGTTTTAGCGATCTGAATCACCCAAGTTTTAGGCAACTCCAACCGGAGCCCAAGGATCCGGAACGTTCTCCTCCTCGACCGGTTTGTTTTCTCTGCGTTCCGGCTCTTTATAGCGAACGCCATAATCTCGCAACAGCATACGCGCTTCGCCTGAACCAGAATCCACCAACGCTTTCAGCCAGGAAATAACAAGATCCCGCTCCAATCCTGCCACCGGTTTCGCCAAATAAAGACGGGCAACTTTCATCTGCGAACGGTCATCCCCAAGCCGAGCCGCACGCGCCAACCAGCGGATCCCCGAGTCGCCATCCAAATCCTTTTCCTCCAAAAAAGTCCCCAATTCGTACTGCGCATCGACCCACTCCAAACGAGCCGCTTCCTCCAACCAATCCAACCGACTAGACTCGCTCGCCTTCATTCCGAATCCTCGCTTGCAACACCGACTCAACAAATACGCCGCCTCTGCCGCATAACGCCGACGCCCTTCGAAACCGTTTTCATGATTCGCCGAGTACAAGGCCTTCAGCGACGATACTATTTTCTTCGCGTCTCGGCTACTCGCTCCATCCTTCAAACGCAGCCGAGCAATCCGAAGCACCGGCCCCATCGCTCCCTTACTTGCCAGTTTCGCGTAAATCTCAGCCGCCTGTCCTCGATCTGACCCCGACCATCCTTCCTCCGCCAGCAAATCAGCGCCAACCAGCTTCAACACGTAATCTTCAGGCAAAAAACTCTGCACCACGCTCAGTTCCTCGTATTCACCTGGCAAGTACATCGGTCCTGAGCCGACCGGTCCAGGTTGAGACTGATAGAGTTCCAGCCAATCCAGCGCCTTGCCCCGATTGCGAGGGTGCCCATTTCCCAAGAAATAGTTCAGAGCGGTCTCCTTCATCGCTGCCTTGTCGCCCATCTCCGCCGCACGCTCCAACCAATAGGCGACTTCCACCAGATCCTTGTCCACCAAAAGATCCTCTCTGTAAACTTGAGCCAGCTGGTAGCACGCGCTCAAGTTCCCTAGCTCTGCGGACTTTGAGACCCAGCGAAGCCCCTCCTCCGTACTCATCCTCACTCCGATACCTTTCAGGTAGCAATTTCCCAAATTCTGAGCCGCTTCCGCATCGCCCTCATCCGCAGCATCCAAATAAAGCTCAGCAGCCTTGTATTCATTTTTAGGAACAAGAATCCCGTAGAAGTGAAAGGCCGCCAAACGATTGTTCGCATTGCGAAAGCCTAACTTCGACGCGCGCAAAAATCCATCATACGCCTTCACCGGGTTTGGCTCCATTCCAATCCCACTCAAATGACATTCCGCGATCGCATAGACTGCCTCCGGCAAACCCGCGTAAGCAGAAGAGCGGAGCCAAGCTAAGCCCGCCAAGGGATCCGAGGAAAGACCATCGCCTGTCATTTGCATCATCCCCACCATATACTGGGCTCGGGCAAAGCCCGCTTCAGCCGACTTCAGATACAATTCGGCAATCTTAGAAAAATCCAGTTCCGGAGCCATCAACCATCCAGAACTTTTTCGAATCGCTAGGCTGAACAATGCCCGAGCATCGCCCGCTTCCGCTTCAGCGATACACTTATCACGCGCCTCTTCGGGACTTGTAGGGGAAAAATCACTACGATTATCCAATGCCAACTGAGCAAGGAAAAGTCCATTCGCAGCCGCTTTCTCCAGCAAGTCCTTTAAGGAAACTCCTTCCACCTCTTCCGTCTCCTTTGCATGGAGCATCGCCGCCAAATTATACTGGGCCAACATCCAATTCTCACCAGCTGCAGATCGAAACAATTCAGCCGCCTTCGCTTTATCTTCATCAACCCCTAGTCCACGATAGTACAACACGCCTAAGCGGACCTGCGCTTCCGCATGCCCCCTATCGGCCGCTAGCTTCAGCAATGTCGCGCCAAAAGCCGGATCATAGTCCTCGCTCTCCTCATCAAGCACTTCCCGAGCAAAATCCGTTTGAATGACGCTCACCATTTCCGACACCGCCTTTCCCGCATATTCGCTCGACTCTACCAAATTTTGTCGATCTCCGGAATCTTCCGATCCACCTAGAAAACCCTCAAGCGAGCGGTTCATTTCATCCACCGACTGCAGATCGTAGAGGTCAAAAAACTCCTTAGCTCGGCCCGCGTCCCGCTCCACCGCTTCGCCTTTTGCGTAAGCGATCGCCAATATCATACTCGCGTCCTTGTCGCCCATCCGTGACGCCTCCAAAAAGAGCTCTACCGCCTTCGCCTTATCTTCCAGAACGCTCCAGCCATGGTGATAGAACATACCAATCAGATAGCTGGCACGCGACTTCGATCTACGATAAATTCCAAATTCCTCTGGTGGCACCTGAGCCGACGTCTCCGGAGCGATCACTCCCTCCAGCAATGCCAAAACTGCTTCGTAATCACGCGAGTCTTCTTCCTCTTCGAGCAACAACTCTGCCTGCGCCAACATGGCGATCGGATAACCCGACACCGCCGAGCGCTCCATCCAAAGCTTTCCCTGCGGCTGGCTTTCTCCCACACCAATTCCCTGAAAATAAAGCTGAGCCAACCAATACTGCGAACGCGCATGACCGCTAACTGCCAATTTCTTCAGCTGCTGAGCCGCTTGCTTGCGCTCCCCTAAGTCCCCATTGCTCAAACGTTCCATTGCCTCGCCAAAAACGTAGCTCGAATCGTCCACCTCATTCTGGGAATAGCTCAGCTCGGGCAAACCGATCAATAGGCAAACAAAGAAAAGAGACAGATCCGCTAAACGATTTTTCATACGAGCTGGTACTCAATAGCAGCCGCGTCCGCCCGCATCGTCAAGCTACCTCACGCTTATCGCAAGGCCCACTCGAACCGACCATCCAAACGCTTCGCTAGAAGCCCCTTCAATTCCATCGTCATCGCTAAGACTGAAATTTCCGATATCCCTTTGCCCAATTTCGTGCCGAGCTCTTCCAAGCTCAAAGACTCTCCACCTCCAAGCGCCTTCGCGACCAAGCCCTCATCTCCCTCTAAAGCTGGAAGCCTCATCTCCGCTTCCAAGCTGGATTCGCCTAGATTCAACTCCGGAGCCAACCGCAAATGATCAAGCTCCTCGAGCAGGTCGTCCACGCTACGCAGCAAAACCGCTCCATCCCGGATCAATTGATGGCTTCCGCGACTCGCCTTCTGGTCGATCCGTCCTGGGATTGCGCATACAACGCGGCCCTGCTCGCCCGCGAAGCGTGCCGTGATCATCGACCCTCCCGCATCGTCCGACTCGACGACGATCACCGCGTGCGACATCCCGCTCACCACGCGATTCCGCATGGGAAAGGTCTGCCGATCCGCCCGCCGCCCAAAAGGAAACTCGGATACCACCGCCCCATTCACCTGAGCCTGGCGAAACAAGTCTACATTCTCCGGCGGATAAACGATATCGATACCGCAGCCAAACACGCAGACGGTCGAGCCGCCTTCCACTTCCAAAGCTCCCTTATGGGCAAAAGTATCGATGCCTCTGGCCATGCCACTCGTTATGCAAAACCCCATTTTCGCCAAGTCCCGAGCGAAGCTCTGAGCCACCGACTGGCCGTAGAGCGTACAATGCCGCGTACCTACGATCGCCACCGAAGGCTTTCTAAAATCGTAATTGCCCAATCGATACAAACCAATTGGCGGATCCGATATTTCCTTTAAAAGCGGCGGATACTCGGCGTCCTCGCAAGATACGAAATCCACTCCTCGCTGCTCCGCCTGTCCCATTTCGCGCTCCAGGTTAAAATGCCGCTCCCAATCGAGCAAGACGTCGACCGCCTTCGAACTCAAACCCTTGATCGATCCCAGCTCAGCACGCGACGCCGCCAAGGCTCGACATGGGTCACCCGAAAACGCGGATAGGAGTCGATTGAGCGATACCGGCCCGATCGCCGGCAGCCCGTTCAAGACCCAAAAGGCCTGCTTGCGGGAGAGTTGGAGTTCCATACCTCTCCAAATTGGAGAGCGAATCGAAGAAAGTCCAACACCTCTGAACCCGTCTACCGAGTCACCAATTCGACTCGAAGGCGCCCAGATCCGGAGCCTTCCCCTCAAACGGAAAGCCAAGCTCCGCGCCCGCGTCAATCGCGTCACTATCCGGCTTCAAGCGTAGGAAATCCACGATCGGCAAGTCTCCGCTGGCCTGGCGAGGCTTGGTCAGAGCTTCCTCGTCTAGACTCATGAAATCTTCGGCGGAAATCGATACCGGCAAGGAAAAGTAATTAAACGCCACATCGCTTGCGTCGAAGTCCAGTTCCGCCACTTCGGCGTCGCCAGCGAAGCCAAGATTGTTTCTGAGAAAGTGCCCACGCCCGGGAATAATCGTCTTATTGTCCGCCGGATCCCGCCCTCGCAGATTGAAGTTCGTGGCATTCCGGTAAGCAGTGTTGTTCAACCAAGTAATTCCGCCGGGATGATGATTTGCGTAGAAGCCGTTCACCTTATTGCCCACCGCAACGCTCCCGACAACCACATGCCGAGGCAGCGGATCAGGCATGTTCGCCACTGTTTTCCCCGCTTCGCCCGCCGCCTTGAAACCGTTGCCATCGCCCAACGGTTCAAACGCGCTCGAAAACCCGTTATAGAAGGCCCAGCAATTTTCAATCCGAGCCGCCTCACTGGAATTTATAAAATTGAAGCCGTCATCGCTATTAAACCAGGCGCGACACCCGCGAAACACATTGTTCACGCTCCCCTTCGGCCCGTGGTAGCCAAAGCCGTCGACATTGCCCCCCATCTTGTTTTGCGACACGTCGTCATGATTCCGATACGCGTCACAATTAAGGACCAGATTATTGGAGCCATTGCCTATCCAAAGCCCGATCGCCTTTCCATCGTGCATGCTGAGCTGCTCGTAGATATTGTCGCTGCCCTGATTATCGAAACAGATCGACTGCGTGTGCGTCAAAATCGTCACTTGCACCCCGACCACTTCGATCCCCTTCAAGTGCAGCCAAGAACCATCAATACGAAAGGCCGTAATCCGACGCCCCTCAGGCTTCACGTCAGAAAAATCGAATACAGGCGACTCTCCCGGATACGCCCAATAGTTAATTCGTTTCCCGGGCGCCCCGCTTCGGTCCAGAAACGTGACACACGCATAAGGCCCGACCTGCTTCGAAATCTGCTCCTCGCGCATTTCGTAAATTCCGCCGCGGATGTAAACCGTGTCACCGGGCGACACCAAATCCTGCGCTCGCTGGACCGTCGCTAAAGGCGCGTCGATTCCACCCGAGCGCGAATCATCCCCATTCGGGGCAACATAATAAGTAGCTCCCCAAGCGGAAGACACCGAAAACAACAACACAACCGATTCCACGACCAATCGGCCAAAGCGAGAAATCATCATACCTTAGCAATGCTTATCTGACCGCCCCTGACGACCAGAGAAGCATATGACAGTCCGACTACGTCCGAAGCGCTGGCGCCAGATAATCCAACAAGTCCGTCGTTCGCGCTGCCGTCTGTCCCTTCGCCATCGCTAGCAAATCCGCCGCCTTGCCATGCCAGTAAACAGCTCGACATGCGGCCAACAACGGTTCGCCACCTTGAGCCAAAAGCCCCGCGATTAATCCTGCCAACAAGTCACCGCTCCCGCCTCGAGACAAAACCGCATTCCCAGTAGCGTTTACGAAAACCGTCTCTCCATCGGTCACCCTAGTCGCCGAACCCTTTTTAACAAGACACAGCTCATTCGCTTTAGCGTACTCGAGCACAGCTGTATCCGAACAATCGCTACAACCGGTCAACCGCTTGAACTCCCCATCGTGAGGAGTAAGCGCCAGATCACGATTACCCGCATCACTAAACGCTGCCACGATTTCCGGCCGCAAGGCATCCGCGTCCAAGACGGCCGGCTTGTCCCATTGCTTCCCTATCTCGCAAAGCAATGCATGCGTTTCCTTCTCCGTCCCCATTCCCGGTCCTAGCAACAAACAGGAAGCTTTCGCCAGCATCGGTTTGATTTGCCAAAGCCCTTCCAGGGCAAGCCCGCCTTCCGGAGTCTCAGGCCAGCTCCGCCACATCGCTTCCGACAAATTGCATGCGAGCTGCGACGCTACGGATTCAGGAGCATAGACTGTCACGAGCCCCACTCCGCTTTGTAACGCGGACCTCACACACATCGCCAAGGCTCCCGGCATTCCTCTCGAACCAGCCAATATCGCGAGGTGCCCGAAATCTCTCTTCTCACTGTCAGCAGGTCGAATTGCCCGCAATGGATTCAGTATCTCATCTATCAATACTCTCTCGGGCACGACTAAATCGTCATCAAAAAATCCAATATCAAGATAGCGAGCCAATCCCGCAGAAGCCGCCCCCAGCAAGGGCCGCTTAAATATCCCAGTAGCAAAAGTAAAATCCGCCCAGAATGGTTCCGCATCGGATTCGTCCCCCACTCCCGAAGGCAAATCGACAGCGACTCGAAGCCGAATCGATGAGCACGCATTCACAGCATCGATGATACCTCGCGCCACGTCTCTCAACGGCGGGCGAAATTGCATGCCCAGCAAGCCATCGATACAGATATCAAAGCCACCTTTCTCGACGAGAGTTGTCGCGTCTAAGGAAGGCCAAATCCCAACACTCAGCTCTAGCTGACTCTCCAGTAGTTTGAAAGCGCGCCGGGTATTCGGCCTCAAATCATCAAGCGGAGCAGGGAGTATCAATCCGACTTGTTTAATGTACCCCTCCCTCCGAACGAGCTCCCCGATCGCAAGCAAAGCATCACCGCCATTGTGGCCCTTTCCAATCAAGCCGAGAACCGAAAGCTCCTTTTGCGGAAAACAGGTCATAGCGTAGGCCCGCCGAATCTCATTACCGACCCTCTTTCCCGCCGCTTGCATTGCCATCCAGGAGTCATTCTCGGATCCAAGCAACTTCGACTCCCACTCTACAGATTGGGAACAACTCAAAATCGGGTGCGAAGCTGGATAATCTTCTGAACGCATAACGGCCAAAACCATGACGCGCGGCCGGCGCGCAAACAAACACAATACACTGCTGGAAAAACGAGGACCGAGCCAACACTCCCCCAAAACGGATTTAAAAAAATCAAATTCCTAACGCGAAACGCTTCAGCAAACGCTTTGAGAACGCTCAATCCCTATTATACGGAAAATCCAACTTCAGAGAGCACACGTGCTTTCTATTAATCAACTCGAATGAAAAGCCTCCCAAAATTCTCCCGTGCATGCGTCCCAATCGTAGCTCTCTTCCCTATTTATATCTACTGCCTCAATGGCCAAGCAGTAGAAGTTCCGGATCCTGCCTACGCCTATTCGGCCAACGTTGGCTGGATCGCCCTACAGCCGACACCGAGCTCTCGCATCCTTGCTGAAGACACCCATCTGGCAGGATACCTTTATGGAGCGAATATCGGTTGGATAAATCTCGGCGAAACGCCAACCGACGGCGAAAGCTATTCAAACGCGGCGGAATCAGACTTCGGCATCAACCGCGATCCAATCGGAAACCTATCTGGCTACGCCTATAGCGGAAACATCGGTTGGGTAAACTTCGAATGGGCGGCACTAAACGATCCCAATCGTCCTCGTATAGATCCCGACACGCACGAGCTGCTCGGATATGCCTACTCAGGTAATATCGGCTGGATCCAGCTCGGCACCGCCTTTCCTGCAAGGTTTCACAAAGGCGACACCGATGGAGACTCCACTCCTGACGATTGGGAACGGGAGCACTTTGGAGAACTTGGAATCATCGGCGTGGGATCAGACTTCGACAAAGACGGTCAGTCAGACGCCGCAGAAGCGATATCCGGCAGCGATCCACGCGACGCTTCCAGCTACTTTCGAATCGTCGAATACACTTTCACCAAGTCTTTCCTGTCCGTCACGATCGAGTTCACCACGCATCCAAATCGCCAATACAGGATCGAACGCTCGGACTTCAGCAGTGAAATCTGGACCGACGCCGGTTTAGGAACGTTCACACCCGACCAAGGCGAAACGACCACACGTACCATTCCTCTCTCAACTGAAACCGCAGAATTTCTACGCGTAGTGGTGTCGGATCCCAACACCCTTTAGACGGGAATCATTACCTATCGATATACGAACGCGAAGCATCCAACCAATGAATACATTTTTAAAAATAGCCACCTTCTCGATCCTCATTTCCGCCCCAGTTGTAGCGCATGCGCAGGGAAGCTTGAAGCCTCCTGCTGCACCCGCCCCTACCCAAAAATCACTTCAAGAGATATGGGAAAAAATCGAAGACCTGTCTGAACAAAACGATCACCTTAAGACCGAAATCGACAAACTCAGCGAATCCCACAATCATCAATCGAACTATCTGGCAGCGCTTTTCCAAGATCAACTGCCTTGGGAAAACACTTTGGTAGATGATGAGCGAGAAGCAGGGCTATATTCATCTTTGGCATTCAACAGTTTAGGACACCCTGCAATTTCGTATCTTCGCTTTACACGCGGCGATTTATATTTCGCTCAATTCGACGGTTCGGAATGGACTAAGACTCTTGTAGACCCACAAAATGCAGGCTTCCACTGTTCGCTCGCATTCAATTCTAATGACCAACCCGCAATTTCATATTTAGAGAATATCAACAAAGACCTCAAATATGCCGAATTCAACGGAAGCGAATGGGTTCGAACAAGAGTCGATAGTGAAGGAAATGTAGGCTCTTTTACGTCATTGAAGTTTAGCCCGAATGGAGCACCTGCTATAGCATACTTAGACACGGACAGTCGAAGAATTAAATTCGCTCAGCGACTACGTTCCGTGTGGGAAACATCGTTCGTCGAGCCAAAGGTCGAAGCTACCGGGAACCCCTCTTTTGCCTTCTCTCCAAGCGGCATCCCCACAATAGCCTATGTCGATTCTATATCCTCTACGCTCAGGTACGCACAGTACGACGGGAATAAATGGATCGTAGACGAAATCCTAACAGCGCATCCTCAATCTGCCGCATCGCTCGCTTTCGGACCTAATGGTAAAGCCACAATAGCTGTTTCCGAAGGAACAACCGAGCAACTAATTCTTACGAACCCTGAAGCCCTCACTGCGAATTCAATGACAGTTGATTCTCTTGATGGCTCCGGCCCCGATATCTCACTCGTTTTTGATCCCTATGGACACCCATCTATAGCATATACTCACTCAGGCACCAAAAGTTTGAGGTTTGCTCGCTACGACGGCTCGGAATGGAATATAAAAACGGTATACACTTCGGATGAATCCACTATATTCTACGCATCCCTAGCATACGACTTGGACGGACAACCTGCAATATCCTACTACGAAAGAACAGAAGGTGATTTATATCTAGCATGGAGAAAAATCCCAACGAAAAACCGCGTACCCGTCGTCATCCGACCACCACTGCAAAGGCAATAGCACTGTCTTCAGTGTGCGAAAGGCTAATAGCTACATGCTCGCCGCCGACTTGGTAGAGCAGCAGCTTCCCCTTCTCATCAAGCTCGACTTCCGGCTGTCCACGCTCTCCGGATACGACTCCCACAGACGTCCAATTCAGGTGCTCGCCGATGCCGGTTGAAAACGCCTTGGCCACCGCCTCCTTAGCCGCAAAGCGCGCCGCGAAGCGCTCGCTCGGATCCTTAAACTTCGAGCAATACTCGAGCTCCGCCTTGGTATAGACACGATTCAAGAATCGCTCGCCTTGTCGTTCGATCAGCTCACGAATCCGAGAAACGGATACGATATCGACACCGATACCGAGAACGGGACCTTTGAAAGGCAAAGAAATCGCGTCCATTCGAAATCGATTAAACGCCGGCGATCAAGGCCTTCATCTCACGCACCGCTTCATCGATGCCAAAGAAAAGAGCACGACTGATGATACTATGACCAATATTCAATTCGTTGAGAAATGGAATGGTGATAACCTCGCTAACGTTGACGTAATTGATGCCATGGCCCGCGTTTACAACCAGCCCGAGCTCCGCCGCCAGCTCCGCGCCTGCAACTAACCGATCGTACTCCGGACCGCGCTCTTTCGAGTAGTAGGCATTGGCATACGCGCCAGTGTGAAGCTCCACGTATTTCGCTCCCGTCTTTGCGGAAGCCTCGATCTGATTCTGATCCGGATCGATGAACAAACTCGTCTCAATCCCTGCATCCGCAGCCGCCTTGACGATCCGCTCGATACGGTCGAACTGGCCCGCCACATCTAGGCCGCCTTCTGTCGTCACCTCCTCGCGGCTCTCAGGCACGACACAGATCGTCTCCGGCAAAATCTCTAGCGCGAACGCGAGCATCTCGTCAGTCGCCGCCATCTCCATATTGAGACGCGTCTGAATGCACTCCCGCAAACGGCGGACGTCTGCTTTCTGAATGTGGCGAGCGTCCTCTCGCGGATGAACGGTTATCCCATGAGCTCCCGCCTTCTCGCAAAGCAAGGCGATCGTTACCGGATCGGGTTCTACGAATTGGCCGCAAGCTCGCGGACTTTCTTTATAACGGGCTTCGCGAACGGTGGCGACGTGATCGATGTTCACGCCCAGAAGAATACTTTGACTAGACATATTCGTATTTTCCGCAAGGTATAGTGCTCGCCTACTCCCAACGCAACCCAAGCTTCTAAAGAATGAGCGACGCTCACCACCCTGCCGCATCCCAGAAAAAGACGGAGAATTTCTTCGTAAATCTCGTCTGCAATCTCGCCCTCCCCATCATGGTTCTAAAATACCTGAGCGGGGAGGATAAGCTAGGCCCGGTAGCCGGGCTCATAGTCGCCCTCGCCTTCCCCGTTGGCTACTTCCTGTACGATTTTGCCCAGCGAAGAAACTACAACATCATCTCCATATTCGGCTTCCTGAACATTCTCCTTACGGGCGGAATAGGACTGATGGAAGCCGAGCCAAAATGGATCGTGCTCAAGGAGACAGCCATGCCGCTGATGATCGGTATTCTCGTCCTCGCCACCGCTAAACGAAAAAACTCCTTGCTCAAGACCTTCCTTTTCAACGATCAGATCTTCGATGTCGAAAAGATCGAAAGCCATGTTGACACGCCTGAGAAGAAGGTCGCCCTCGAAAGCCAATTCAAGGTGGCGAATTGGCTGCTTGTATTCAGTTTCCTGATCAGTGCCGCCCTGAACTACGTGCTCGCGGCGTGGATTGTGAAAAGCCCCGGCGGCACCGAAGGATTCAATCAGGAGATCGCCACTCTTACCTGGGTCTCTTGGGTAGTCATCACCGGCCCGACCATGGCCATTCTCATCTTCGCCCTCTGGCGACTCATCACCGGACTGAAGAAGCTCACCGGCCTCGACTTCGAAGGTCTTCTCCATGAGCAACACACCAAGGGCAAATAGCCCTCCGCGAATCCCAAGACACCAGCTCGCCCCTCAAAAGGCTAGCGAGGGCGATCTCTCGAAACTGCCACTTCCCTAGCCACAAAAAAACGGCTCCGGAAAACCCGAAGCCGTTTCTTAAAATCTGAGCCTAGCGAGTGCTACTGGCCACGACGGTCATAGTCCTCAGGAAGATTCCGTTCGACCGGACCTTGGTAAACCTGACGCGGTCGATTAATCTTACCCTTGGTCTGAGACGCGACTTCGTGCCAGTTCGCGATCCACCCCGGCATACGACCGATCGCAAACATGACCGTAAACATATCGAGTGGAATCCCGATCGCCCGCATCATGATGCCGCTGTAGAAATCCACGTTTGGATACAAGTTGCGACTCACAAAATAGTCGTCGTTCAAGGCGCTTCGCTCGAGATTCCGAGCGATTTCCAAACACGGATCGTCGACGCCGAGAGCATCAAGCAGACGCTCACACGCTTGACCGATGATCTTAGCGCGCGGATCGAAATTCTTGTAAACGCGGTGGCCAAAGCCCATGAGACGCTTGCCGCTATTGCCGCTCTTCGCTTGCTCGATGAAACGGCTTCCGTCGTCTCCCTCCGCATGAATAGCCTCAAGCATCTTGATCACACCCATGTTGGCTCCGCCGTGCAACGGCCCCCAAAGCGCGCAAACGCCAGCAGTGATTGAGGCGAAAAGGTTCGCCCCACTCGATCCAACCATTCGAACCGTAGAAGTGGAGCAATTCTGCTCGTGGTCAGCGTGCAGGAGCAGGATCAGATCAAGCGCTTCGTAAACCGCTTTCGGAGCCGTGTACTCGTCGTTCGGACTTGAAAACATGAGATGAAGAAAATTCTCGGCATAACCGAAGTCCTTCCTCGGGTAGTTGATCGGCAAGCCGTTCGCGATGCGGTAGGACATCGCCGCAACCGTCATCACCTTGGAAATCGCCGACGCTGAAGAACGGTCGAAATTTTCCAAATCCAATACGCGGTCATTCGTCGAAAGCTCCGGATAATAGCTGCTCAAAGAGCCCATCATCGACGTGAGAATTGACATCGGATGAGCAGACGGCGGAAACGCCTCGAACTGGCGCACCATGCGCGTATCGATGTTGGTCGTCTTGATGAGGTCGCGCGAAAAGCGAAGGCGCTGAGTCTCCGTCGGCAATTCGCCGTAGATGATCAGATGAGCAGAATCGAGAAAATCCGCCTTCTGAGCGATCTGCTCGATCGGATAGCCGCGATAGCGCAAGATTCCCTTTTCACCATTGATGAAGGTGATCTCACTCTGACAGGAGCCAGTGTTACCAAAACCCTCGTCGAAGGTGATGTAGCCGGTCTGAGCACGCAGGGTGCGCAGATCGATCGCTTTCTCATTCGCAGTTCCCTCGATGATCGGGAAGGTTAACTCAGTGTCCTCGATTTTGAGAATGGCCTCTTTACTCATTGTCAGGCGGAAATTAGTTATTGGATCAAGTATTGGCGGCAAGCGGATTAGAATTATCTAATCCGAAGAAACACAACTAATTAGCCCGAATCAGCTCCCGTGTAAAGTGCTGGCTGGCAAGATTCTAACTATTAGCAAAACTACAGGCCAAAAACAGCCTCACTAATCACACTGAGCGACGAAATTCGCGTAGAGCTGCAAGCCCTTGGCCTGACTCTTCTCCGGGTGAAACTGGCTAGCCATCAAGGAGCCGACCGCCACCGAACTCGCGAAGGCGCCGTCATAGTCGGTGGCAGTAAGCACGATTGACGAGTCCTCCGGCACGATGTGATAGCTGTGCACGAAGTAGAAGCGGTCCTTTTCAGGATCCAGTTCGTTCCAGTAAGGCGAACCTGCCTGCACGAGCTTCGCGTGATTCCAGCCCATGTGCGGAATGGTGAGGCCTGGACGCGACTTGAAACGCACCACCCGGCCGGATAAGACGCCCAGTCCCGTGACATCGTCTTCTTCCGAATGCTCGAACAATGCCTGCAAGCCGAGGCACACGCCCATGAACGGACGCTGCTCTTTCACCCAGGAGTGAATCAAGTCGTCGAACTTCACCGCTTTCAGTCCTTCCACGCAATCGCGCAAGGCCCCGACCCCCGGTAAGATCAGTCCATCTGCCTCGCCCACTTCCGCCGGGTTAGCGACGATGCGCGGCTTGGCTCCAATCTTCAGCAAGGCGTTCTCCACGCTGCGAAGATTGCCCATGCCATAGTTTATGACAGCAATGTCTTTGCTCATCCCAAATTTCCTCTCGTTCCGAAGGCGGCAGCTCGGCAGCTACAGCATTCCCTTTGTCGATGGCAAGCGGCCTTCCATACGCGGATCGACGCGCGATGCGGCATCGATTGCCCGCGCCATGCACTTGAAGATGCTCTCCACGATGTGGTGCGGCTCTTCCCCGTACTCGAGTTCGATGTGCAGATTCGCCCCTAAGGTATTCGAAAAGGAACGACAAAACTCCTTGATCAGGATGATGTTGAAATCGCGGACGTAGTTCGTCGGAGACTTAACATTGTACTGGAGAAAGGGCCGGTTCCCAAGGTCGATAGCCACGCGCGTCAGGCACTCATCCATCGGTAGAATGAAAAAGCCATAACGCGTGATGCCAGCCTTGTCGCCAAGCGCTTGCTTGAAAAGATCGCCCAGAACGATGCCTACGTCTTCCACCGTATGGTGGTAATCCACCTCGATATCGCCATCCGCTTTAACCTTCAGATCAAAGAGTCCATGACCAGCGAACAATGTAAGCATGTGGTCGAAGAAAGGAATGCCTGTATCAATATCGGCACTACCCTTTCCATCGACAGTTAACGCGGCTACGATCGAAGTTTCCTTCGTCTCGCGCGTGAGAGATGCTATCCGTTCTTCAGCCATTTTTGGATGGTTTCGCTCACATGGAGCATTTGATCTTCGTCACCCACACTGATACGCAAGAATGTGTCAGTCAAGGGACTGGATGGGAAATAACGAATCAAGATCTTGTTCGCCTTGAAAAACTCGAAGAGTGATTCAGCTACTTCGCGGCCCGCCTCCCCTTTCGCGTTCTTCGGCTCGACGAACAGAAAATTCGCCGCAGACGGATAGCAAAACCAGCCTAGGTCCTCCCACTCCGCCCGGTAGAAGTCACGGGTACGCTTCAGCTTCTCGACCACAGCTTTGAGATAGCTCTGATCCCGGAGCGCTGCGAGCCCGCCTGCTTGAGTGAGACGATTCACATTGTAACTATCGCGAACCCGATCGAGGACATCGATAATCTCCTCGTTTGCCATAGCGTAGCCAAGGCGAATCCCAGCCAAACCGTAAGACTTGGAAAACGTGCGAGTTACCACGAGATTCTTGAACTTTCCGAGCAGCTCCACCGCGTTTTCGTTCGCAAAATCCGCGTATGCTTCATCGACTACCACGATCCCATCGAAGCTCCCAATCACCCGGGAAAGATCTTCATTCGAGAAACCCACCCCGGTCGGAGCGTTCGGAGACGTAATGAAAAGAATGTTCGCGTCCAAATCCGCCAACGCGTCAAAAGGCAAGCTCATCGAGCGATCAAACGGCACCTCTACCGTGCCCGAATCCTGAATACCGCAAAGCACAGGATACAGCGAGTAGCTTGGCATTAGGTAGCTAACCGACTTCTCGTTCGCAAACGAACGCACGAGCAGATTCAATAGATCGTCGGACCCATTACCGAAGATCACTTGCTCCGGCTTCAAGCCATGCAGTTTCGCCGCCTCCTCGCGCAAGGGGATCGCCTTCGCGTTTGGATAAAGTCGAAGCGACTCGTTCGCCGCCTGACAAACCGCCTCTGCTACCGCAGGACTCGGTGGATATGGGCTCTCATTGGTGTTGATCTTTATCCAACCCTCGCCAGTCGGCTGAAAACCGGGCGTATAGCCGTGGAGCTTCTGGATGTGAGGAAGAGCGTATTCAGAAGGTGAATTCATAGAGCTCAGCCCTCCTTCTCCAAGCGGGAGCTCACAGAACGCCCGTGCGCATCCAAGCCCTCCATGCGAGCAAAGGCCTCAACCGTTCCAGCCGCCTTTTTCAAAGCAGACTTAGAATAGCGGACAAGACTGGAACGACGCATAAAGTCACTGATCTGCAAGCCACTGAAGTGGCGTCCCGAACGACCGGTTGGCAACTCGTGACTCGGACCTGCCACGAAATCGCCCAATGCAGTCGCAGACCAGCCGCCTTGCATTATCGCTCCCGCCGTCGTGATCGACTTGATAAGCGGTTTGAACTGCTTCGGATCCACCTCAAGCTCCATGTGCTCTGGGGCAACATAGTTCGCTACTGCAGCCGCTTCCTCGTAATTCTGAACCACTACAGAGAAGAATCCGTCTTTGAGAACCGACTTAATCGCATCCTTACGCGGAAGCGACTTCAATTGCTCGCGAATCGCTGCTCGAATCGCCTTCGTCTTCTCCCTTGAGAGACTGACGAGAAAGATCTTTTCGCGCCCGGAACCATGCTCAGCCTGAGCCAACAAATCGGAAGCCACAAAATCCGCATCCGCATGGTCGTCGGCAATGACGAGCAGCTCACTTGGTCCCGGCAATAAATCGACTCCAATGGTTCCGAAAACCTGGCGCTTCGCTTCTACCACGAACGCATTGCCCGGACCGTAAACCTTCAGAACCGGCTTAATTGACTCAGTCCCGTAAGCGGCGGCCCCGATCGCCATGATCCCACCAAAGCGATAAGCTTCGGTCACTCCCGAAAGATACATGGCCGCTAAGCAACCATCGGTGACCTTGCCGTCCGGACCACATGGAGTGAAGGCAACGATCTCCTTCACCCCAGCGAGCTTCGCCAATGCAGCCGTCATAACGACCGTCGACACGAGATCGCGGGGGATGTAGAGACCCACGCGCTCGAGCGGATAAAAGCGTTCGCCAATCGTCGCTCCATGAGCGTTTTTGGCTGTCCATGACTTTGGCAGAGCGTGCTTGTGAAATTCAGTCACGGAAGCAACGGCATCCTTTATCGCTTGCGCGTCTCCCTTCGCGAGACGCCGAACCGCAGCTTTCATTTCTTCACGGCTGATGCGGAACGCTTCCGGGGGAAGCGACACCTTGTCGATGCTCTTGAGAGCCCGCGCCACTCCAGCGTCACCATGCTCGCGGACTTCTCCGAGCACAGATGACGCCGCGTCTACGATCGACTGAGGTACTTCAGCGGATTTGCAAAAAGCGGAAAGCTTATCCCAAAAAGTTCGTGAATTATAGGCCAAGTCTGGCATGACGACACTTTTGCTACGCCCCTTCGCCCAAGGCAAAGAGAAAGTTTGGAGACCGAAACGCCGTCAAGAGGCGCGCGTTCACGCGAACTCAACTATTCGTATGTTGTCGGCACACGGAATCGTTCCGTATCGATCGATTCGTTGATCTTAATTGATGAATATGAGATTTCCATCGTCTGCTCTCCGAACTGAGTGACTGACCGGACAATCGTCGTCTTCGGAAAGACCACTCCATCCACCTCGAGTTCTCCCTCGTACGAGAAAACGACTCCCTTGTCGTTTACCATATGCATGACTCGACCGGTTTCAGGATCTATGAACCGACGAAACCAAATTCGGTCGCTGTGAATATACTGCAGCACTATCGCTTGCTCGCCTTTCACCTCTCCCGTGCCCAGATACTCGATACGTCCATTACGAGTCGGAGGTATTTTTAGGAAACTCAAAGAATCGATGACTGTAGCCTCGAGATGCCTGACGTCATCAACTCCGTAGAAATCTAAACTGTAGGTATTCGGGGAACTAAGGCTTTCGACTTTTATCCAGGCCTCAGTTCGATTGAGGCTAGTAGTCTCCTTGCTACCGTTAATCACTGAAACGAACTGATGATAGTTCGGGCTTTTGAAAACAGATTCTACCGTTCCCGAAGCCCCATTCCCGTAAACGAGCACCCCCTGCGAATGTATGGTTTTAATCGCATCCAATTTAGCAGCGCCGCCCAGGTACTTGCGGGCAAGAGCAACTGTCTCCTCTACTTTCTGAGCGCGTTCCGCCTCTGTAAGCTCCGGCTCGTCGGACGAGTCTTGAGCCTGTGAGAAAAACGGCGAGAGTACGAGAAAGGCCACTGTAAGGGCAAAGGGCTTAACTAAGAATCGATTCATAATAACTGGGGCTTGAAATCTAGGCTTCTAAAATGCGGGGACAGCCGTTCTGTGTTTTCCGAATGTAATCAAAAAAGGAATACGCTATTCCCACTCGATAGTGCCAGGGGGCTTCGAGCTAATATCGTAGACGACGCGATTAACGCCTTTTACTTCATTGATGATTCGAGTGGAAACGCGTTGCAGCACTTCGTAGGGGACGCGCACCCAATCAGCAGTCATGGCATCCTTGCTTTCGACGACTCGAACAGCGATGACGTTGTCATAAGTGCGCTCGTCTCCCATGACGCCCACCGTGCGAACCGGGAGGAAAACACAGAACGACTGCCACACTTTATAGTAGAGATCCGACTCCATCATTTCCTCGTGCAGAATCGCATCCGCTTTGCGAAGAACATCTAGATTGCGCTTGTTGATCTCTCCGAGAACGCGAACACCGAGACCGGGTCCGGGGAATGGCTGACGCCAAACGACTTCCTTCGGAAGGCCTAACTCGGCGCCAAGCGCTCGGACCTCATCCTTGAAAAGCTCGCGAAGCGGTTCGAGAAGCTTAAACTTCATGTTCTTCGGCAGACCACCAACATTGTGGTGACTCTTAATCGTCGCGGCCGGGTTCCCGTCAATGGAGATACTCTCAATCACGTCCGGATATAGCGTGCCTTGCGCGAGAAACTTAGCATCACCGATACGCTTGAGAGACTCCTGAAAAACCTTAACGAAGGTTTTGCCGATAATCTTTCGCTTGCGCTCGGGCTCGCTAACGCCCTTAAGAGCCGCCAAAAACTTCGAGCCGGCCCGCGCCACTCGCACGTCCATGTTGAAGTGACGCTTGTAGAGGTCCACCACGAGCTCGCGCTCGTTGAGACGAAGCAGACCATTGTCAACAAATACACAGGTGAGCTGACGTCCAATCGCCTTATGAATAAGAGCCGCCGCAACCGATGAATCGACTCCGCCACTCAAACCAAGCAGGACTCTATCTTCACCAACGGTTTCACGAATTTTCTCGATGGACTCGCGGGCCAGATCAGCCATCGACCAATCGCCTTTGCAGCCGCAGATCTTACGAAGGAAATTTTCCAGGATATTGATGCCACCCTGGGAATGATCGACCTCTGGGTGAAACTGGATACCATAAATCTTGCGCTTCTCGTCAGCAATCGCGGCGTAACTAGAGTTTTCGGTAGACGCGACTGCCTGAAACCCAGTCGGCATCTTGGCGAGACGATCGCCATGGGAATTCCAAACACGGAGTTTGTTCGGCAGCCCGCGAAAGAGGCTTCCTTTTTTCGAGACGGTCAATGTACCGTGACCATATTCGCGTTCGTTGCTCTTCTCTACTTTCCCATCCAACAAGTGCGCGATCAGCTGCACTCCATAGCAGATTCCAAGTACGGGCACACCAAGCTTAAAAATCGCCGCATCCGCCTTGGGTGAATTCGGAGCAAGAACACTCGACGGTCCGCCTGATAGAATGACTCCAATCACGCCATCCTTCTTCAACTGCTTCGCAGTCGCCTTGTAGGAATAGATTCTCGAATAGACATTGCACTCGCGTATCCGTCGAGCGATTACCTGCGTGTATTGTGATCCGAAATCGAGTACCGCGATGGTCTGGTGCTTCATGATAAAGGTGGGGAATTTTTAAGGTTACTTATTCGCCTGTCACTCGCATTCTGCGAGAACCCTAAGACTAGAGATTAAAAGGATAGTTCGAAATTGTTGTATTCGCATTTTGGGCATGGCTGCCCGTCTGATACGTCTTTTTTGCGAACGGAATAGAGCTCGCCGCATCTGACGCAGTGAAAAATTCGCCGCTTACGGCGAACGTCGAACACCCTTTTCTCCCGCTTCTCATAGTAGAACCATAGGCCAGCAATCGCAAGGAGAGCAGAGCCCGTGTAAAGTATGAGAAACCAAGTGAAGGGATGCATGGAAATGCTTGAAATTAAAAACGCGAAAATGCGTTCTTCGCGGAAGAACGCATTCTCAGAAAAAGTGAAAGATTAGCGATGAGACTGGCCTTACTTGGCTTCGTCTTCCTGCTTGGTCTTTTCAGCTTTGGGAGCTTCTTCCGTAGCAGCTTCTACCTCAGCGACTTCCGCTTCTACTACAGGAGCTTCTTCAGCAGCTGGCTTCTCAGCCTTCTTCGCCTTTGGCTTGCTCTTCTTAGCGTAGCCTTCGTCGTCCGCGTCGATGAGCTCGATGAGAGCCATTTCCGCTGCGTCGCCGCGGCGTGTACCGATTTTGTAGATACGAGTGTATCCACCATTGCGGTCAGCGAACTGTTCAGCCTTTTCGTCGAAGAGCTCGTGCACCGCACCTACGTCACGAACGCGAGAAATCGCGATACGGCGGTCGTGGAGAGTACCCTTCTTGGCGAGCGTGATCACCTTCTCGACGAAAGGACGGAGCGCCTTTGCCTTCTTAAGGGTGGTCTTGATGCGCCCGTGCTGGATGAGCGCAGTTGAAAGATTGGCGAGGAGAGCTTCGCGGTGCTCCTTCTTTACGCCGAGTTGATTACGATGCTTGCGGTGTCGCATGGCTGTTTAGTCTAAATTGTTGTGCTTAGAGCTCCTTCTTACTGTCGAGGAGGCGTTCGTCAAATTTCATGCCAAGCGAGAGACCGAGGGACTCGAGCTTGTCTTTGATTTCGTTGAGAGACTTCTTACCGAAGTTACGGTACTTGAGCATTTCTTGCTCACTCTTCATCGCAAGTTCACCAACGGTGGTGATGTTCGCGTTATTGAGGCAGTTAGCGGCACGTACTGAAAGCTCGATTTCGTTAACGCTCATATTGAGCAGCTTGCGGAGCTTGTTCTGCTCTTCACTGACTTCTCCACCCTCGTCTTCGAACTCGTAGTTCTCGTCGGAGACGTTGTCGAAAACGTCGAGGTGATGCTTCAATATCGCAGCAGCCTGCTTGAGAGCGTCATCTGGCGTAATACGGCCATCAGTCCAGACTTCGAGGAGAAGCTTATCGTAATCAGTGATCTGGCCCACAAGAGTTGCTTCGACCGCGTACTTGACCAAGCTAACCGGGGAGAAAAGCGAATCGATAGCGATAACGCCGATCGGATCTTCTTCGTCCTTGTTGTCGTCGCCTGGGCAGTAACCACGTCCCACCTTGATCTCGAGCTCTGCCGTGAAAGGCATTTCGCGATCGAGCGTACAGATGATCTGATCCGGATTGATCACTTCCACATTGGAATCCGGCTGGATATCCGCAGCGGTGATCGCGCCAGAACGGTTCGTGTTAATCATCAACTTTACGCCTTCGCGCTTGTGGCAAACCAGAAGAACCTTCTTCAAATTCAGCACGATGTCCGTGATGTCTTCAACAATACCGTCCACACTCTGAAACTCGTGGCTCACACCCTCTATTTTAACAGAGGAGATGGCGGCGCCTTCAATCGAGCTGAGAAGAATGCGACGGAGCGAGTTGCCAATGGTGTGACCATAACCCGCTTCGAAGGGTTCAGCATGGAACATCGCGTAAGTCGAAGAGGATCCCTCTTCTACTTTGACAAGGCGGTTTGGCAGTTCGAACTTTCCAATACGTTTCGGCATGTTGCGTTATGGTCTACGGATGGGTCTAAATTAGTGGGTCGGAAATGAAGTAGGATAAAACGTACAGACGCGACTAGAAGCGGCTGTAGAACTCAACGATTAGCTGCTCGTTGATGCTTGGCTCGAGCTCTTCACGAGTTGGCTCGCGGTTTACCACCCCGCGGAATGCATCGTCCTGACGAGTCAGCCAGTCAGGAACGTTACGGAGGCGATTCGCTTCCATGTTGCGCGTCGCTAGCTGACGGGAAGAGGTGGTGTTGCGAACTTCGATTTCGTCGCCAACCTTTACCTGATAGCTCGGGATGTCTACCTTTTGGCCGTTCACGCTGATGTGTCCGTGGTTAACGAACTGACGAGCCGCCTTGCGAGTCTTGGTGAAACCAAGATCGTAAACGATGCTGTCAAGGCGCGTTTCGAGAAGCTGCAGGAAAATCGTGCCGGTTACACCACGAGTCGCCTTCGCCTGTTCAAACGTACGGCGGAACTGCTTCTCCATAAGGCCGTACATGAAGCGAAGCTTCTGCTTTTCGCCTAGGCCAATAGAGTACTCAGAATGCTTGCGACGTAGACGCGGACCGTGTTGGCCTGGCGGATAGTTGCGCTTTTCAAGAGACTTGCTGGTGCCGAAAATAGGCTGACCGAAACGTCTGCTGATCTTGGTAGTAGGACCGGTATAACGAGCCATGATCTTCTTAAATTTGTGATTTCAGAGTTTGAAGCGATTCGCGATTAGACGCGACGACGCTTAGGAGGACGGCAGCCGTTGTGAGGAATTGGTGTCGTGTCTGTGATCGATGAGATTTCCAAACCAAGAGTCTGGAAGGCGCGGATTGCGGAATCACGGCCCATGCCTGGACCCTTAACTTCGATCGATACTTCCTTCAGTCCGTGAGCCATGGCCGCTTTCGCAGCGTTCTGCGTAACGATCTGAGCCGCATAGGCTGTAGACTTGCGGGAACCGCGGAAATTCATCTTACCGGCGCTAGCCCAAGAAACCGTGTTTCCCTTGAGATCCGTGATGGTTACGATCGTGTTGTTGAAAGTGGCGCTTACTTTGGCGATACCTGCGGTGACGTTCTTGCTTCCCTTAGCCTTGCGGATCTTAAGGTCGCCAATCTCCTCCTTGAGAAGATCCTGAGCGGTTGGCTGCTTCTTGACGCCTCCAATAAGCTCTTCTTCCACAGGTGCTTCAGTCTCGGCGGAGACTTCCTTCACTTCTTCTTCTTCAGCTTCAGCTTTTACGTTTTCTTCGGACATGACGTGATAGACCTATGGTTATTTGCGGAGCGACCCAATTGTCTTTAGCTTGCCCTTGCGAGTACGAGCATTGGTCTTGGTACGCTGACCACGAACAGGAAGACCGCGACGGTGGCGAAGGCCACGGTAGCAATTGATCGCCTGAAGACGCTTCATATTAGAAGTCAGTTCGCGACGGAGGTCGCCTTCTACTACCAACTGAAGCTCTTGGATCTTCGCCATAATGGCATTGATCTGCTCTTCGTCCAAATTCTTCGCACGCATGTCTGGATCGATACCAGTCTGGGCGAGAATAGTTTTTGAACGTGTTGGACCGATCCCGTAAATATAACGGAGAGAGTACTCGAGCTTTTTGTTGGCTGGAATGTCAACGCCTAGGATACGTGGCATGGTGTTCTAGCAAGTTATTGGTTATGAAATGATTGTGGAATTCGGAAACAATTTCGCGGGTTTCGCGGCGTGTTCCCTGTTTCTTGGAGGAAGAAATTGTCTTACGCCCAAACGGGTGGTCGGAAGAAAAAAGAGCAACGAAATGAGCCCTCCTCGTCAGAAAGTAAAGATTTAATTTGTAGCTATCTGTATGAAATAAGCCGCAAGGCCTACGAGAAAAATGATTAGGACCGCTACATAGAGTGGACCGACATTCTTAAGTTCAGTCGCTCCTCCGAGAGCAGCTTCGGCTCCACGTCCCTGATTGCGCCCACGGATGCGTCCCTTCTTGAGGAATCCATCGTAGTGGCGTTGCAGGAGGTGAGTTTCGATTTGCTTCATCGTGTCAAGCGCTACGCCGACAGTGATGAGCATCCCCGTACCGCCGAAGAAAATGGCGACACGCATCGGTATCCCATAGAGATACAACAAGACGTCTGGAAATACGGTGATGACCGTGAGGAAAAGAGCCCCAGCGAGCGTGAGGCGTGTCATGACAAAATCTAAGAACTTTGCCGTTGGTTGACCGGGACGTACTCCGGGGACATAACCGCCATACTTCTTCAAATCGTCAGCGATCTGGATGGGTCGAAACATAACCGATACCCAGAAATAGCTGAAGAAGAGAATCATGGATCCAAAAATCAGGTAGTAAGTCTTGGTGCCGTGGACAAGGTACCCTGCGAAATCAACCATCCATGGCAGATTCAAGGATGCACCAATCTGCGAAATTATTTGCTGTGGGAACGACAAAAGAGCCGAGGCAAAGATGACGGGCATAACGCCAGCGTAGTTCACCTTCAACGGCATGAATGAACTCTGACCACCGTAAACTTTTCGTCCAACAACACGCTTGGCGTACTGGACCGGAATTTTACGAACGGCCTGAATCACCATGATGAGTCCCGCAGTCACCAGTATCAGAAGAGCGATCAACAGAATGCCATGGCCGAAAACGAGCTTTTGCACCCCTACCGGACCGAAGAACAGATCGTAAGTCGCCTTTGCTGCACCCGGAAGATCCGAGATGATACCGATCGTGATGAGAATCGAAATACCGTTACCAATGCCGAGCTTGGTTATCTGCTCGCCGATCCACATGAGCAGAACGGTTCCCGCAGTCAGGAAGACAGTGGACGAAACCAGGAACCAAAACTTGTCGACGATCACGATTTGCCCGAAGCTATCTGTAGAGAACCCGGGAAAGAGCGTGCCCGGATTTTGCAATCCGAGAATCAGTAAGACCGCTTGCACCGCACAAATGATGACGGTGGCGTAACGCGTGTACTGAGAAAGCTTTTGACGACCCGACTCCCCTTCTTGCTGCAAGCGAGCGAGAGCTGGAAAAACCGCTCCCATCAATTGGAAAATGATAGAAGCGGAAATATAAGGCATGATTCCCAACGCAAACACGGCACCGCGCAAAAACGCTCCACCTGTGAACATGTTGTAGAGTCCAACCAAGCTTCCACCACCTGTAGCCGTCTGCTCGGCGAAATAGTCCTGCAGCGGCTTCATATCGAGACCGGGAAGAGGAATGTTCGCGCCGATACGGGCGATAAACAGAAGAGAGAGCATCAGAAATATTTTCTGACGTAGCTCAGGAATCTTCAAACAGTTGGTGAACGCGGAAAGCATGCCTTTTTGAGTCGGGGATCAGAATCGAATTAAGCTTCTACAACGATGGCTTCGCCGCCGGCCTTCTCGATCTTCTCCTTTGCGGAGGCGCTGAACTTTACAGCCTTGATCTTGAATGCCTTGGTGATTTCGCCTTCGCCCAAAATCTTGAGCGGCTTATCGTTCAGGCGAACCAAGCCAGCGATTGCGAGAGCTTCGCGATCAACGTCGGTGACCGAGTCGTCAAGCTTGGCGAACTCGCCGAGGTTAACTGTTTCGTACTCGGTACGGAAGTTCTTGTTGTTGAAACCACGGATCGGAAGTCTACGAAAGATCGGCATCTGTCCGCCTTCGAAACCGATACGGATACCGCCTCCGGAACGAGCAGTCTGACCTTTGCCACCGCGACCAGAAGTCTTGCCGTGGCCGCCGCCTTCACCGCAACCGACGCGCTTGCGACGATGCGTCGCGCCTTTAACATTAGATAAATTATGGAGTCTCATTTTGAGGCTTTCCTCTTAAAGATTAATATTAGCTGCGGAGACGCTTGTAGTCTTCGTAGGTCTTGAGCTGCTTCAGGCCATCAAGCGTGGCCAGAACAATAGCATTCGGGTTGTTGGAACCAAGCGACTTAGTGAGAACGTTCTGGACGCCTGCCGCTTCGAGCACAGCGCGAACGCCGCCACCGGCGATAATACCGGTACCTGTCGTCGCCGGGCGAAGGAGAACCTTGCCGCCATCGAACTCGCCAATGACTTCGTGTGGAATCGTGTCACCCTTGAGCTTCACTGGCTCTAGATTCTTGCGGGCTTGCTCGGTGCCTTTGCGGATCGCTTCCGGGACTTCGTTCGCCTTGCCGTAGCCGACTCCGACCTTGCCGGACTGATCGCCAGCTACCACGAGAGCGGAAAAGCTGAAACGACGACCGCCTTTCACGACCTTGGCGCAACGATTGATGAAAACGACCTTTTCGGAAATGCCATCGTCTTCGCGCTCTTCGCGTTGACCACGAGGACCGCCACGGTTGCCGCCAGGACCACGATTGCCGCCGGGGCCACGGTTTCCACCAGGGCCGCGATTGCCGCCAGGGCCACGATTGCCACCAGGGCCACGATTGCCACCAGGACCACGATTACCGCCTGGACCACCGGGGCCGCGATTGCCACCTGTGCCAGCGCCGGAATTGGTGTTGGCAGGGGCGTTAGTATTTTGCTGTGTAGTCGTCATAGGGCAATTAGAAGTCTAAGCCAGCCTCGCGGGCAGCGTCTGCGAATGTCTTGACGCAACCATGATACTTGCGTCCGTTGCGGTCGAATACCACCTTGCCGATACCGGCTTCCTTGGCCTTTTCACCGAAGGCCTTGCCAAGAGCGGCAGCGCCATCGTTGTTTGCCTTGAGGTTCTGCGAGCGCAGGTCTTTGCCAAGGGTGGATACGAATGCGAGCGTTGTGCCGGACTCGTCGTTGATGGCTTGAGCGTAAATGTGCTTGTTGCTGAGGTGCAGGCTGAGACGTGGACGCTCTGGAGTGCCAATAACCTTTTTGCGCACGCGCCAGCGGCGCTTTTGCACGAGGTCGTTTTTCTTCTGAATTTTCATCTGTTAACTCTTCTTTCTGAGTTTGCGGTTCAAATCCTAAGTCTACTACTAGACGGACTTGCCCTCCTTGCGGATTACATGCTCGCCGATAATGCGAACGCCCTTGCCCTTGTACGGCTCGACTGGAGAGAACTTCTTTATAGAAGCTGCAGCCTGACCGACCATGTGCTTGTCGATGCCGGAAACCTTGAGTTTAGTTCCGCCCTCGACCGCAATCGTGACGCCCTCTGGGATGTCGTAATTGATATCGTGAGAGAAGCCTAGCTTCAGGTTGAGCACCTTGCCCTTGAGGTTCGCCTGAAAGCCAACGCCAGAGATCTCGAGATCCTTGGAGTAGCCCTCGACTACGCCCTGCACCATATTTCCGATAATGGAACGAGTGGTGCCGTACATAGCGTTTGCGAAACGGGTGCTATCCGATGGGCTAACCTTGACCTGGCTATCCTCGACCTTGATTGCGACCGCTGAGTTAAAAGTCTTTTCGAGTTTTCCCTTGGGACCTTCCACCTTCACGGTGGTGCCGCTTACGTCTACTTTGACGCCAGCTGGGATATCGACTGGAAGTTTTCCGATTCTGCTCATTGTTGGTTTTCCTTTCTTACCAAACGTTACAGATCAGTTCTCCACCGAGCTTTTGGCGGCGGGCTTCACGATCTCTCATCACACCTTTAGGAGTGGTGAGGATACAAATTCCGAGTCCGTTCAATACGCGGGGAATCTCAGTGCTTTTTGCGTAAAGGCGAAGACCAGGCTTGGAAACGCGCTCGATGCCGTTGATCGACGCTTGGCCGTCTACGTACTTAAGCACGACGACTAGGGTCTTGTGACCGTTCTCGTCCGTACCGTCTTTAATTTCGCTGATGAAACCTTCCTGTAGAAGGATCTTCGCGATGGCTGCCTTGAGCTTAGAGTGCGGCGACGCGCATTCGGCTTTGCCGGCGGTCGACGCATTTCTGATGCGCGTTAAGAAGTCGCTGATTGGATCAGTGTGCATACTATTATTATTGGTTTGTGAGCCGCGCGATATCCAAACTCGCGACTCGAGATGTAATTTTTGGAAAAGCGGAGGATTTGATAGTCTTATCTCAGTTCGTCAACGCCCAATCGTCTACCAAGACGACTTAGTTACGCCAGGAATCTTCCCCTGAAGCGCGAGTTCACGGAAGGTGAGGCGAGAAAGACCGTAGCGACGGATGAACGCGCGGGGGCGCCCCGTGATGTTGCAACGATTCTTGATACGGATCGGCGAGGAGTTGCGAGGCAACTTGCAGAGCTTGCGCTGAGCTGCGTAGAACTCTTCGTCCGTGCTTTCTGGATTAGCCATAATGGCCTTCAAGGCGGAACGCTTTTCAGCGTACTGAGCGACGAGACGTTCGCGCTTCTTGTTGCGGGCGATAGCTGATTTCTTTGCCATATCTAAAAAATAATTAAGCTGCGGTTTCGTCTGTCTTCTTTTCTTGCTTGCGGAAAGGCATGCCGAGAAGCGAGAGCAGCTCCTTGCCTTCTTTGTTGGTCGCGGCAGAAGTCACGATAGTGAACTCGAGGCCGGACTGGTACTTGATCGCATCCGTAGAAATTTCAGGAAAGATCGTGATATCGGTGATACCCAGGGAGTAGTTACCATTTCCGTCAAAGCGGGAATGCACGCCACGGAAGTCACGGATGGACGGGAGTCCCACCGCGAGAAGACGATAGAGGAAGTCCCACATGCGAGCGCCACGGAGAGTGACCTTGCAGCCGATCGGCATGTCTTCGCGCAGCTTGAAGTTCGCGATGCTCTTGCGAGCGTAAGTGCGAACGGCGGCTTGACCAGCGATCGCGCTCATGTTCTTGACCGCCTCTTCGAGTACCGACTTGTCTGCAGCCGCATTGACGCCGATGTTGAGGACGACCTTTTCGATCACTGGGATCTGCATGTCGTTCTTGTAGCCGAGCGACTTCTTAAGGCCTGGTGCTACGACGTCGTCGTAGAATTTCTTGAGTGCTGGAGTTTCTTGAGAGCTCATTGGTTTTTACGAATCCGGATTTCCGACCCGGATTTCTTGGTTCTCGGTGTCTCGATTAAGACAAATTTTGGTGAATTGATTACTTGGCTTGGCGAGCATCCCACTTCGCCGCCGCCATAAGATTTGAAACGTGGATGGAACCTTCGCGTTCTACGATGGCGCCTTCCGGCTTTTCCTCGGACTTCTTCTCGTGACGCTTGATCATCATCAAGCCTTCGACAATCGCCCGGTTCTTCGCGGGAAGGAGCTGCAAGATCTTACCGCGCTTTCCCTTTTCTTTGCCTGCGAGTACTACAACTTCCTCGCCCTTCTTAATGTGTGCCTTAGCCATCTTAGAGAACCTCCGGTGCTAGTGATACAATCTTCATGAACTTCTTGTTGCGAAGTTCGCGAGCAACTGGACCGAAGATGCGTGAGCCCTTCGGATTGCCGTTGTTGTCGAGGATGACGATAGCGTTAGAGTCGAAACGCAGATAGCTGCCGTCCTTGCGACGGATGGGAGCCTTGGTGCGAACGACAACCGCCTTAACGACCGAGCCCTTCTTCACGGAAGAGTCGACGCTTGCCTCCTTGATGTTGACGACGATGACGTCGCCTACATGAGCTGTCTTCTTGTTTTGACCGAGTCGACGGATCATCGAAGCGCGCTTGGCGCCGGTGTTGTCCGCGATCTGGATGGATGAACGTAATTGAATCATGGTTGTATAACCTCCCCTGCTTTATGCTTCCGTGCCGGATTCGGAAGCGTGGGCTTCCTGCTCCGCCTCAACTTCGGCGAGTGTCTTCTTGCCGAGCATTGGAGCGCGTTCCGTGACCGATACGAGGCGCCAGCGCTTGAGGCGGCTGAGTGGACGTGTCTCCATGATCTCAACCTTGTCGCCTAGGCGCGCGGTGTTTTCCTCGTCGTGTACGTGAACGACGGTTTTGCGGTTGATCACCTTGCGGTAGCGAGGGTGAGCCTTCTTGTAGCTGTACGTGACCTTGATGGACTTGTCGCCCATGATGCTGGTTACGACGCCGGTGAGATCTTTTCTCTTGTTACGTGAATTTTCCATTGCCTGATATTATTTGATGTTAGGCGGACTTCTTCTCAGCGGCGACTTTCTCCGCGCGGATCGTCTCCATACGGGCGATGCTCTTGCGTAGAGATGTGATCTCGTGAGTCTTTTCAACTTGGCCAGTTTGCTTCTTAAGCCGGAGGTCGAGCAACTTTTCGCGGGTCTCGCGAACCTTCTTTTCGATCTCTGGGAGGGAAAGTTCCTTTATGTCTTTTGTCTTCATTCTCGTGGTGTCCTTTCCGGTTTAGTCGCGATCGCGCTCGATGAAACGAGTCTTGAAAGGGATCTTCGCGTCAGCGAGTGACATTGCCTGACGAGCTACGGCGATAGGCACGCCGGCGAGCTCGAAAAGAACGACGCCTGGCTTGACCGCGGCGACGTAATGATCGACAGGTCCCTTACCCTTACCCATACGGGTTTCGAGCGGCTTCTTAGTGATTGGCTTGTGAGGAAAAACGCGAATCCAGAGCTTTCCCTTACGCTTCATGTGACGAGTGATCGCAACACGAGCGGCTTCGATTTGACGACCGGTGAAGTGACCACGTTCGAGCGCCTGGATAGCGAAATCGCCGAAAGCGATTGTGTCGCCACCTTTCGCGTTTCCGCGAAGGCGACCCTTCATGACCTTACGGTACTTGGTGCGAGATGGTGTTAGTGGAGGCATGGCTTGTTACCCTTTCGGCTTAGTCTTCCTTGTTGAATACCCAGCACTTGATGCCGATGATACCGTAGACGGTACGCGCTTCAGCTGTGCCATAGTCGATTTCTTCACGGAGCGTGTGGAGAGGCACGGAACCCTGACGCTGTACTTCCGTACGAGCGATGTCCGCGCCGCCGAGACGACCACCTACTTGAATTTTGATTCCGTTCGCGCCCAGAGACATGGCCATTTGCACGGCTTTCTTCATGGCGCGGCGGAACGCGATGCGACGCTCGAGTTGAAGCGCGACGTTTTCAGCGACGAGTGTAGCGTCTAGCTCAGGCTTCTTTACTTCCTGAATGTCGAGGAGGATCTCCTTGCCGGTTGCCTTGGAAAGCTCGTCCTTGATCTTCTCGATTTCCTGGCCCTTGCGTCCGATAACGATACCGGGACGAGCTGTGAAAATCTTGACGCGAACACGAGACGAGGCGCGTTCGATGAAAATGCGGGGAACGCTCGCGAACTTGAGCTTTTCCATGAGCTTCTCGCGGATGATGTGATCCTCGTAAAGCGTTGACGCGAATTCATTCTTGCGAGCGAACCAGCGAGACTGCCAGTTACGATTTACGGCGAGACGAAATCCGATTGGATGTGTTTTTTGACCCATATTGCGTAATTTCTTTAGGCGTTATCAGAGAGGACGATGCGGATGTGAGACATACGCTTCTTGCGCTTTGCAACGCCACCGCGAGCGGCAGCCTTGAATCGCTTGAGCGCAGGCCCTTGCTCGACCGTTGCCAACTCTACGACGAGGGAATCGCCAGAGAGGTCGTGATTGTTTTCTGCGTTAGCGATCGCCGACTGCAGCGTCTTGGAGATCAGAAACGCGGACTTGCGAGGGATGAACTTAAGCAGCTCGAGAGCTGCGTTTGCGTTCTTGCCGCGAATCGTGCGAGCGACCTCGATCACCTTCTTCGGTGACATACGAGCGTATTTTGTGCGTGCTTGTACTTGCATGGCTATGATTGCTCCTCGCGTTATTTCTTACCGCCACCGTGCGCCTTGAAAGTGCGAGTCTGCGAGAACTCGCCCAACTTGTGGCCCACCATGTTTTCGGTCACGTGGACAGGAATGAACATCTTGCCGTTGTGTACGTTAATATTCAGTCCAACGAACTCAGGAGTGATGGTTGAGCGGCGAGACCATGTCTGGATCGGCTTGCGATCGTTTGCGGTCTGGGCGACATCCACCTTTTTGAGAAGGCTGGGGTCTACGAAAAATCCTTTTTTGATTGAACGAGCCATATTCTATTTCCTCGCTTACTTGTTTTTCATTTTCCGCCCGTTGCGACGGACGAGGATGAGGCTGTTGCTCTCCTTGGATTTGCGGCGGGTTGGGAAGCCCTTCGCCAACTGACCCCATGGGGACACGAGCATCTGGCGACCGCCACCACCCTTGGACTTAGCTTCACCACCACCATTGGGGTGATCGACTGGATTCATCACAACACCGCGAACGCGTGGGCGCTTGCCGAGCCAGCGACTGCGACCGGCCTTGCCGATGACGACATTCTTCTTCTCGGCGTTTCCGACGATGCCGACGGTTGCCATGCACTTCTTGGATACGAGTCGCATTTCACCGGAAGGCATCTTGATCTGAGCCGAGTCGCCATCGATTGAAATGAGCTCAACCGAATTGCCTGCGGAACGAGCGATCTGAGCGCCTTTGCCTGGAAGGAGCTCAACCGCGTGCAACTTGGTGGACGGCGGGATGAACTCGAGAGGCATCGAATTGCCGGAATCGAAAGCGATCATCTTCTGGGAAGACAGGACCGAATCGCCAGCCTTGATCCCTGCCGGAGCGATGATGTAACGCTTTTCGCCATCGGCGTAAGCCAAGAGAGCGATGTAGGCGGAACGGTTCGGATCGTACTCGATCGCCTGTACCTTGGCGGGGATATCGAACTTGTTACGCTTGAAGTCGATGATGCGGTAGAGCTGCTTGTGCCCTCCGCCGCGACGACGCATCGTGATGCGACCGTAGCAGTTGCGACCTGCTTGCTTGCTCTTGGAAGTCGTGAGCGCCTTCTCAGGACGCTTGTTTGCAACATCCTTAACCTGGATGGCAGCGAAGCGAAGGGTCGGCGTGACTGGATTAAAACTCTTGATAGCCATGTTTAGTGATCTCCTTCGTTTAGGCTGTGAAATCGATGACGTCGCCCTGCTTTAGGGTAACGATCGCTTTCTTTGTGCCACCGGTGCTTGATGTCTTGCCGGTCTTGCGGTTGCGACTTGGCTTGCCGATCTGGTTGATGACGTTCACGCGCTTGACGGATACGTCGAATGCCTTCTCGACTGCTGCCTTGATGCTGTCCTTGTTCGAGCTTTTGAACACTTGGAAAGTGTACTGTCCCATCTCAGAAGACTGGATGTTGCTCTTTTCGGTCAGGTGTACGGATTTGATGATTTTATCTGGCTGAATCATTTCGAGCCTCCTTTCGCCCGCTCTACGAGGACGTCTAGTCCCGAGCGAGTTACGATAATTGTTTTGAACTGACAGAGGTCGGTCACGCTTACGAGTGAAGCCTCTTCGAGATCGACACCAACAAGATTGCGAAGCGCGAGCACCGAGGTGTCACTAAGCTCCTTGTCGATGACGAGCACCTTGCCCTTGGGAGCGATGCCACGTACCAGGCCTTCGGCGACCTTCGTCTTGGCAGGAGCGATATCGAGAGAGTCGATAACGACGATGGACTCGTCGCTGATGCGGTCCACTAGAGCGCGGCCGAACGCGAGGGTCTTAACCTTCTTGTTGATCTTCTTCGAGTAGTCGCGAGGACGTGGACCGAAGACGATACCACCTCCGACCCAGATCGGGGAGCGATTCGAGCCTGCGCGAGCGCGGCCGGTACCCTTCTGGCGCCATGGCTTCTTACCACCACCGCGAACTTCGCCGCGAGTCTTCGTGCTGGCGCTGCCTTGACGGCCGTTTGCCGCCTGGGCGACTACTACTTCCTTAACAGCCTGCAGGCCTTTGTCACCTTCGAAGACGGGGAGTCCGTCTACTTCAGTTTCGCCGCCTTCGCTGCCGTCGTTTTTGAAAAGCTTAAGTTTCATGGTCGATCAGTCCTTTCCTATTTCTTGGCCTTGATCGCGGAACGGATCATCACGGTGTCGCCATTCGCGCCCGGGATGCCACCCTTAACCAAGATTAGGTTCTTCTCGGCGTCGATGCTGACGATCTCGAGGTTTTGAATTGTGCGCTGCTTCGCGCCCATGTGGCCAGGCATCTTCTGGTTCTTGAATACGTGACCAGGCCATTGGCACAGGCCGATCGAACCGATGCGGCGGTGGAACATAGAGCCGTGAGAAGCGGGACCGCCCTTGGTGTTGAACCGCTTCATAACACCAGCAAAGCCTTTACCCTTTGTGTTGCCGATGACGTCAACCTTCTTGCCGACTTCGAATTTCGAAACGTCGAGCACGTCACCCGCAGTAGCGTCAATCGCCTCTGGGCTGCGCACTTCGCGAATCACTCGGGGAGCGTGAGCGACGCCTGCCTTCTTGGCATGGCCAATCGCAGCCTTGCTCGCGTTCTTATCCTTCTTGGAATCGAAACCGATCTGGATGGCATTGTATCCATCGGACTCGACAGTCTTTACTTGTAGCACTGGACAGGGACCTGCCTGCAGCACGGTGACAGGAACAACTTGGTTGTCGCTGCCATAAACCTGGGTCATTCCCAGCTTTTTGCCTAATAGCGTATAGTTCATAGTTCTAAGAGGTAGGTGAAGGCGTCCGCCTTCGTTTTTATTAGACCCACATTAGCGTCCGACGGAGTTGCCGAACGAAAGTCTGTGTTATTTGGTACCCGTGTTTCTTAAACGTTGATGCTGATATCTACGCCGGATGGTAGGTTAAGCTTCTTGAGTTCGTCGACGGTCTGAGCGGTCGGCTCGATGATGTCGAGCAAACGCTTGTGCGTTCTGATCTCAAACTGCTCCATGGACTTCTTGTCCACGTGCGGCGAGCGGTTAACGGATATCTTCTCGATTCGCGTAGGGAGCGGCACTGGCCCGGAGACACGAGCGCCTGAGCGCTTCGCAGTATCCACAATCTCTGACGCGGACTGATCGATTACTCGATAGTCGAAACCTTGAAGTCTGATACGGATTTTTTGTCCTGTCATGTTAGTTCGGTAGAAAAGTTACGGCGGCGATGATTACCAACCTTGGTTTAGAATCTCTTCGAGTAGTTTCGGAGCAACTACCTCGTAATTTGACCACTCCATAGTGTAGCTGGCGCGGCCTTTTGAGAGAGAACGAACGTCGGTCGCGTAACCAAACATGGTTTTGAGCGGAACGGTCGCGTAAATGTAAGCCAAATCACCCTTTGTCTCCAAATTCTGGATCTGACCACGGCGGCGGTTTAGGTCTCCGACCACATCGCCTTGAAATTCAACAGGAGTCACAACCTCCACTTTCATCACTGGCTCAAGAAGCACAGGTGCGGCCTCTTTCATCGCTTCTTTCAAAGCGAAGATACCTGCCATTTTGAAGGAAGTTTCGGACGAGTCCACTTCATGAAAAGACCCGTCAACCAGACGAACCTTAAGATCAATCACCGGATAGCTCGCGACCACGCCATTAAGCGTCGCTTCGCGAATGCCATCGATAGTGGGCTTGATGAACTCCTTCGGAATAGACCCGCCAACTGTTTCGTCAATTATCTCGATCCCCTTCCCCGTTTCCTGGGGCTCGATCTCAATAATCGCATGACCATACTGGCCCTTGCCGCCGGTCTGGCGGACAAACTTCCCTTCGGCGCGAGCGGAAGCTGTGATCGTTTCGCGGTAGGCGATTTGCGGCTCGCCTGAGCGGGCGCTGACCTTGAACTCGCGGAACAAGCGGTCGCGAATGATCTCGAGGTGAAGCTCTCCCATACCCGAGATGATCGTCTGGCCGGTCTCAGGATTGGAGCTAACGACAAAGGTGGGATCCTCTTCGGAAAGACGAGCAAGACCCGCTGCCAACTTTTCTTGGTCGGCGGAGGTCTTCGGCTCAATCGTCATCGAAATGACAGGCTCTGGAAAACTTGGCGGGATGAGCGAAACATCGTAGCCCTTAGGAACCAAGGTATCGCCTGTAGCCACATTCTTGATACCGACCAAAGCGCAGATATCGCCCGAACGCACCTCCTCGAGATCTTCGCGGCTATCGGCCTTCATCTGAAGGATTCGGCTCACGCGTTCGGATTTACGGGTACGTGGATTGTAAAGGGTGTCGCCCTTCTTAATCGTTCCGCTGTAAACGCGAACAAAGACGAGCTTCCCAACATAAGGATCGCTCCAAAGCTTGAAAGCGAGGGCTGTCGGCTTGCCTGCGTCATCAGCCTCAATTTCGACGATCGACTCGTCTTCGGCATGACCCTTGGTCGCTGGCAGATCAAGCGGGCTTGGCAGGTAGTTTACCACTGCGTCGAGCACGCACTGCACGCCCTTGTTCTTGAATGCGGATCCTGGGATCACGCCTACGAACTTCAAGGCTACGGTGGCTTTTCGGATTGCGAGGATGAGCTGGCTGGCGGAAATGTCTTCTCCGCTCAAATAGGCTTCTGCGAGCTCATCGTCGAAATCAGCGACTGCCTCGATAAGGGATTCCCGAAGGCTGGTTGCCTTGTCCGCGAGCTCCGCTGGTATCTCGACCGGATGGACCTTCACTCCCATTTCGTCAGAGTCGTCGAACTTGAGAGCAACATTCTGCACGAGATCGACAAGACCGGAGAATCCATCTTCAGCGCCGATATTGAGGAAAAGCGGGTGAGCGTTCGCTCCCAGCTTTTGTCGCATGTCCTCGACGGCCCCGAGAAAGTCAGCTCCGACACGATCCATCTTGTTGATGAATGCGATGCGAGGCACCTTGTACTTGTCAGCCTGACGCCAAACCGTTTCCGACTGGGGCTGCACGCCGGCGACCGCGCAAAAAACGGCTACCGCTCCATCGAGCACGCGGAGGGAACGCTCCACTTCCGCGGTAAAATCTACGTGACCGGGGGTGTCGATGATGTTGACCAAATGATCAACCCCCTCGAAAGGACCAAAACTTGCCTTCCAGTGACAAGAGATCGCGGCTGAGGTAATTGTAATACCGCGCTCACGCTCCTGCTCCATGAAGTCAGTGACGGAATTGCCGTCATGAACTTCTCCAACCTTATGAACTACGCCTGTATAATATAGAATGCGCTCTGTAGTAGTAGTCTTCCCAGCATCAATATGGGCAGCGATGCCAATATTACGCGTCCACTCCATCGGCACCGGTCTGTCGGCGCCGTTTTTGGGCGAATGCACTGTGAGGGAAACTGTCATTTACAAAGAACAAAACAGGCGAAGCTGCGATTACCAACGAAGGTGTGCAAATGCGCGATTGGACTGGGCCATCTTGTGAGTGTCTTCCTTCTTCTTAACAATAGAACCTGTGTTATTGTAAGCGTCGATGATTTCAGATGCGAGAGCATCCTTCATGGGAAGACCACGACGAGCAGCGGCACCATTGACGATCCAACGGAAAGCGAGCGACTCTTGACGGTCATAGGAAATTTCAACTGGCACCTGATAAGTGGCGCCACCAACACGGCGGCTCTTCACTTCGAGGCGAGGACGAGCGTTTTCGAGAGCTCCAAGAAGAAGATCGATAGGATCACCCTTGCCTAGCTTTTCAGCTACCTTCTCGAAAGCGGAGTAGACGATACGCTCTGCGACAGTCTTCTTACCATCACGCATGACGGTGTTGACGAGGCGACCTACGAGTACGCTGCCGTAGCGGGCGTCTGGCTTTGCTGGTCTTTTAGTGGCTCTTCTGCGACGTGACATGGTCTAATAATTCCTTATTTCTTATCCTTAGGACGCTTTACTCCATACTTGGAGCGACTGCGGCGACGCTTATCAACGCCTTGCGCGTCGAGCGTTCCACGAACGATGTGGTAGCGAACACCTGGAAGATCCTTAACACGACCACCGCGAACGAGCACGATGCTGTGCTCCTGAAGGTTGTGCCCTTCGTCTGGGATGTAAGCGATCACTTCGTAACCGTTGGTCAGACGAACCTTAGCCACCTTACGGATAGCGGAGTTTGGCTTCTTCGGCGTACGCGTCATGACTTGTACGCACACACCGCGTCGGAACGGGTTTGCTTCGAGGGCACGTGATTTAGACTTAGACTTAATCACTTTGCGCCCCAATCGGACTAACTGGTTAATAGTAGGCATGGTGTGAAATTTTGAGAAAAGAGCGTGAACGTATCGTTTGAAGGTGCTTCGGCAAGTATTTTCTACCGAAATAGGTCAAAAAGCAGAACCAGCCCGTTCACTGGCCGAATCTGCTCTTTTTCTACGCGTTTTGTTTGGGCGGAAAGCTCGTGAGTAGCCTCCTATGTAGCGGAAAAAATTGAAGGACGAACGGTTTGGGGCGCGGTTGCTCACGCATCAAGCACAAATCGGCGAAATGATGCATAAAAAAGCGGGGCTTCTGATCTTATGGAAAAATCATATCCGCAATGGGAAGAGTTACTAGCAGTGAACGTCCCGCGAACTTGTGATTGAAGCCGACGCCTGCCTCGCCACACTCCGAACCTTCTTTGCCTTTGGTTTCTTAGAACCAACCACCCCAACTGCCCCATGACACTTGATATCCCCGTATTATTCGCGGCCGGAGCCACTGACCTGACACCCTTTCTCGTCCTGCTCGCCGGCATCGCCCTCGTTATCATCTCTATCGCCGCGCTGAGAATTCATCCGTTCGTGGCTCTGATCCTCGCCGCCGCCTTGGTGGGATCCTTGACAAACCTCATCAACGGCTCCGGCGGAAACCCTATCACCACTGCGATTAGCGACACCATGAAGCAGCTGGGCAATACGGCCGGCGGCATCGCGTGGATTATCGCCCTCGCCGCCATTATTGGACTTTGCCTCATGGAAAGCGGAGCAGCAGACCGCATTGTGCGCGGCATGATTCGCGCCTTCGGCGAAAAGCGGGCCGGCTATGCGATGCTCGCCTCCTCTTTCTTCCTCTCAATCCCCGTTTTCTTTGACACTGTATTCTACCTCATGGTCCCACTGGCTCAGGCCCTCGCGTTCCGCTTGGGGAAAAACTACGTCTATTTTATAGTAGCAGTCTGCATGGGCGGAGCGATTACCCACAGCCTTGTCCCCCCAACACCGGGTCCGCTCATCGTCGTTGAAGCGCTGGGCATCAACCTCGGATTCACCATCATTGGCGGCATCGCGCTCGGCCTGATTCCCGCCTTCGTCGGCTTGAAGTGCGGAGGCATTCTCGACAGCCGACTCAACATCCCTCTGCGCGAGGGCGGTATGGTCAAGATCAAGGACCTCGAGGAGATCGTCGGAAAGGACGACTCCGAACTCCCAAGCTTTTTCGTCTCATCGCTTCCAGTCGCGCTACCTGTTCTGCTCATCGCTCTGGCCTCGGTCGTACAAGAGTTCTCGTCGCCGGACGCGATCGGCCCGCTCTACAGTATTATAGAAGTGTTCGGCCAAAAGCATGTCGCCATGTTTCTCGGGGCACTCATCGCCATCACTCTCATGGCTCGACAAAAGAAGCTCGACAAAACCGCCCTCTGGAAAGCCCTCGAAAGCCCGCTCGGAACTGCGGGGACCATCATTCTCATCACTGCGGCGGGCGGCGCCTTTGGCGGCATGATCCGCCAATCGGGCATCGGCGACACAATTACCACGCTGACTCAAGGCACAGGCTTCTCTTTCATTCTGCTAGCCTGGATCGTCGCCGCAGTTATGAAGGTCGCCCAGGGCTCGTCGACCACATCGATGATCACCACATCGGGAATCATGGCAGGTATACTTGCTACGATCTCCGCAAGCGGAGCCACTCTCGGCTACGATCCCTTCTACCTTTTTGCCGCAATCGCCTTTGGAGCCATGTTCGGATCATGGATGAACGACAGCGGATTCTGGATCGTGTGCAAGATGACTGGCTTCACCGAGGCCGAAACCCTCAAAACTTGGACCCTTTCTGTCAGCATCATCTCGCTGGTGGGAATTGTGCAGCTCCTGATTGTTTCCGCGCTCTTCCCGTTCCCTTTCGGAAAATAGTCAGCTCGGCGAGCAAAAGAGCGCTAATCTCCTTCGTTCCAGCGCCTTATTGATTTGCTTAATAGGCCGGTTCGGCAGAAGGATATCGCGACCCGACAAGGCGCGCTTTGATTCGATCAACTTTGATCGTAGGCAACACGTTTTCCCATGCAAACGAAGTCTACCTCTCTTTGTGGCACAGTCGGTGCTATCGATAGTCTTTTTCACGAGGACGCGTTTTCCATGGAATCAAATTCATCACGCGCCCCCTAGCTTTGTTTCCTTCCTATGCAGATCAAATACGACACGGGCCCCTTCTACGACGAAGCTTTCGACAAGCAGGGAACTCCTCGTCCGCACTATCAGAACTTCATCGAACGCTTGGACGAACTGACAGAGGCGGAATTCAACCGAAAAAGAGAAGCGATCGACCTCTCGTTCCTCCAGCAGGGAATCACTTTCACCGTGTACGGGAATCAGGAAAGCACCGAGCGCATTTTCCCCTTCGATATGATCCCGCGCATCATCCCCAAGACCGAGTGGGATCACCTCGCGCTCGGATTGGAGCAGCGCCTCAAAGCTCTGAATCTCTTCCTCAACGACGTCTATCACGAGCAAAAGATCATTAAGGACGGAGTCGTGCCCGCGGAGGTGCTCAATTCCTCCAAGCACTTCCGCAAGGAAATCATGGGCCTAGACGTCCCGCGTGACATTTACATACACATTTGCGGGACTGACCTGATCCGGGACGACGACGGACAGTACCTCGTGCTCGAAGACAATGGTCGCTGTCCGTCAGGCGTGTCCTACATGATCGAAAATCGCCAGGCGATGAAGCGAGCTTTCCCCCGCTTTTTCCCCAAGGCCGGGGTAAGAGCCGTCCTAGACTATCCCGAGAAACTCCTTTCCGCCCTCCAGTACATCGCGCCAAACGGCAAGCGAAACCCAACCGTTGCCGTGCTCACCCCCGGCGTCTACAACTCCGCCTACTTCGAGCACTGCTTCCTCGCCCGTCAGATGGGCGTAGAAATCGTGGAGGGGCGCGACCTCATGGTCGATAGCGACGACTGCGTCTACATGCGCACCACCGAGGGCCTCAAGCAGGTCGACGTACTCTACCGGCGCATCGACGACGATTTCATCGACCCTGAGGTATTCCGCAAAGACTCGCTTCTCGGCGTCCCCGGACTCGTGCGAGCCTACAAAAAAGGAAACCTCGGCCTCGCGAACGCTCTCGGCACCGGAGTCGCAGACGACAAGGTCATGTACTGCTTCGTGCCGGATATGATCAAGTACTACCTCGGCGAAGACGCCATCCTTCCAAACGTCGAAACCTGGCTACCCTACCGCAAGGCGGACCTCGACTACGTTTTGGAAAACGCCGACAAGCTCGTCATCAAGGCGGCCAACGAAGCCGGCGGCTACGGCATGCTCATCGGTCCGCACGCCACCAAAAAGGAAGTCGAGGAATTCAAGGCCAAGGTGAAAGCAGCGCCACGGGAATTCATCGCCCAAACGCCAATCTCTCTATCCCGTCACCCGACTTATTGCGACGAAGGCTTTGGCGGCCGACACATCGACCTGCGACCCTACATCATTTGCGGCGAGAAGACCCGTATCATTCCCGGCGGCCTTACCAGAGTCGCCCTCAAGAAAGGTTCGCTCGTGGTCAACTCCTCGCAAGGCGGCGGCAGCAAAGACACTTGGGTACTCAATGCCGACAGCTAAGCAGCCTCCGAACCACTCCACTCTCAGTCACAAGCCCTAAGCCGAAAAACACCATGCTTTGCCGCGTCGCAGACTCACTCTTCTGGATGGCCCGCTATATCGAGCGAGCCGAAAACACCGTACGCCTCGTAGACGTCACCCTCCAAACTCTGCTTGAATCCGAGCACTCAAACGATGAGGTACACTACGCCCACTGGAAGCCCATCCTCTCCAGCCTGGGAGACCTCGCCCTCTTCGAGACGCTCTACAGCGAGAAATCGAACACCGAAATTCCAGAGTTCCTCATTTTCAACAGGGAGAATCCCAGCTCGGTTATAAGCTGCATATCGGCTGCGCGGGAAAACGCCCGCATGATCCGCGACCAGATTTCCTCCGAAATGTGGGAGGTCATCAATCGCACCTACCTCTGGCTCAAAAAGCAGGACCCCGAAGCCGTCTGCCAAGAGGCCGACTACTCCTTCTTCCAACACATCAAGGAATTCTCCCAGCTCTTCCAAGGACTCGTCGATACCACTTTTCCGCACCAAATCGGCTTCGAATTCGTCAAAATCGGGGCCAACATCGAACGAGCGGACAAAACCTGCCGCATCCTCGACGCCAAGCACTACATGCTTCAGCAAACAGAGGTCAAAGACGACGCCCTCGACAACGCCCAATGGACCGCCATCCTGCGCGGCTGCAGCGCCCACGAGGCCTACCGACGCGTTTTCGTGGCCGATATCGAAGGCGACAACGTTCGCGAATTTCTCCTGCGCTCGCGCGACTTTCCGCGCTCGGTGCTCTACTGCCTCACGCGCGTTCAACTCGCCATGCACGCCATCTCGAAATGTCCGACATCCCACTTCTCCAACGAAGCGGAGCGACGACTCGGTCAGCTCATAGCCAAGCTCAACTACGCCAACCCAAGCGATCTAAACGGTAAAGAAGTCGGCAAGCTCATTGAATCAATCGAAGAGGACCTTGGCGAAATCGCGGTCGAAATCAGCAAACGCTACATGTTCTCGGAGATCGTCGATCCCGCGGAAGAAGCCGACCAGACTCAAACCTCCACCGCTTCGGCGTAAAACCCGGGCAACTACACCCGAGTCACTTAGACCTTCAATCCTTCACCATGGCCATCCGAGTCGCCCTCAATCACAGAACCTTCTACAACTATGACCGACTCGCCACACTCGGTCCTCAAGTCGTACGCCTGCGTCCCGCTCCACACTGCCGATCACGCATTGTAAGCTATTCGCTCAAAGTCACCCCTGCTGACACCTTCGTAAACTGGCAGCAAGATCCGCAAAGCAACTACGTCGCCCGCTTGATGCTGCAAGCCCCGACTAGAAGCTTCGGGCTCGAGGTCGATCTCGTCGTCGACCTCGCCCCCATCAACCCTTTCGATTTCTTCCTCGAGGAAAGCGCCACTTCCTACCCTTTCGAATACAGCACAATTCTCAAAAGAGAGCTCCGCCCCTATTTCGCGAAGCTACCCATGAGAGGCAGGTTCAAGGAGCTAGTCGAATCCATCGATCGAACTAAAGTCGATACCAACGACTTCGTCGCCCATATAAACCAAAAAGTAAACTCCCTCCTCGAGTACACGCTCAGGATGGACCCCGGCATCTTCACGCCGGAAAAGACACTGCGTGAAGGCAAAGGAAGCTGTCGCGACTTCGCGTGGCTTCTCGTCCACCTTTTTCGTCGGCTAGGTATCGCTGCTCGATTTGTATCCGGATACTCAATACAACTTAAGCCAGACCAAAAACCAGTCAACCCGGACGATCCCGGAGGCGTAAGCGAAGACGTTTGCGACCTGCACGCCTGGTGCGAGGTCTACCTGCCCGGCGCAGGTTGGGTCGGCCTAGACGCGACAAGCGGACTTTTCTGCGGCGAAGGGCATATCCCGCTCGCTACCTCAGCCGACGCCAAAGGCGCCTCGCCCATCGAAGGAGGCATCACGGCCTGCAAGACTGAGTTCGACGTATCCATGTCAGTCACTCGCATCCACGAAGATCCGCGAGTCACCAAGCCCTACACCAGCGCTCAATGGAGCTCGATTCTCTCCCTCGGCGACATCGTCGACAAACGGCTCGAAGAGGGAGACGTCCGTCTCAGCATGGGAGGCGAACCAACCTTCGTTTCCACCAAAGACCAGGAAGGCGAAGAGTGGAATACCGGAGCAGTTGGCCCTACTAAGAAACCCCTTTCCGACAAGCTCATCCGTCGCCTTCGCAAGAAATTTGGCCCCCAAGGCATGCTCCATTACGGACAAGGCAAGTGGTACCCAGGCGAACCCCTCCCGCGCTGGGCCATCGGGCTCTATTGGCGAAAAGACGGTCAACCTCTTTGGGAGAAGGAAGAGCTCATCGGCGACGAGTCCAAAGACTATGGATACACTCATGAAGACGCCAGAGAGCTCGTCGAAGAGCTAACCCGCCAGCTGCGCGTCGACAAGGTCTACATCAATCCCGCCTACGAAGACCCAGTCCAGTTTTCCCTCAAAGAGCGAAACCTTCCAGTCAACATCAACCCGCTGGACAACGACCTCGACGACCCTCAGGAACGCGAGAATCTCCTAAACATATTCCAGCGAGGCCTGAACACGCCCGTTGGCTACGTACTCCCCTTGCAGCGAGGATACGACAAAGACGGCCCCGCATGGCACAGCGGCATTTGGATGCTGCGCGGCAAGCAGATGTTTCTCACTCCTGGCGACTCCCCCCTCGGGCTTCGACTCCCTCTCGACCGATTGCCTTGGGTACGAGAAGAGGACTATCCATACGTCCACCCGGCAGACCCTTCCGCTCGGTACCCGAATCTTCCGTCGCGCAGATCACTCATCGTCCCCCAACGCCGAGAAGACGACAACGCAGCGCGCACACTCGCCAAAGCTGCGGAAGAAGAACAAAAAGCTGCAGAGTCCTTCGAAGAAGAGCTTCGCAAATTACCGCAAAACCAAGTTCCCGACGAGGGCCAGTCCGCTCCATGGGTAATTCGTACCGCTCTCTGCGTCGAATGCAGAAAAGGAAGACTCTACGTCTTCATGCCGCCGACAGAGAAGATAGAGGACTATATCGACCTAGTCGCCGCCATCGAGCACGCCGCCTCCGTAGTTAAAAAACCAGTACTGATAGAAGGCTACACGCCTCCTCACGATCCACGGGTCGAATACATGAAGATCACCCCCGACCCCGGGGTCATGGAAGTCAATATCCACCCTTCCTACGCATGGAAGGAACTCGTCAGCAAAACGGAGATTCTCTACGAAGAGGCCCGTCAGCTCGAGTTGGGTACGGACAAATTCCAACTCGACGGACGCCACACCGGAACGGGTGGTGGCAACCACATCGTAGTCGGAGGATCGACCCCTGCGGACTCGCCCTTCCTGCGGCGCCCCGATGTCCTGAAATCGCTCATCGGCTTCTGGATGAACCACCCATCTCTGAGCTACCTGTTCAGCGGCCTCTTTATCGGCCCCACTTCACAAGCTCCCCGCGTCGACGAAGGTCGACCCGACGCTGCCTACGAGATGGAGATCGCTTTCAAGCAAATCCCTCGCGCGAGCGAACCAAACATCCCACCCTGGCTCGTTGACCGCGTTTTCCGGCACCTCCTCACCGACCTGACGGGAAACACCCACCGAGCAGAATTCTGTATCGACAAAATGTTCTCGCCCGACAGCGCCACAGGGCGACTCGGCCTCGTCGAATTCCGAGGATTCGAAATGCCTCCACACGCCCAAATGAGCCTTGCCCAGCAATTGCTCCTGCGCGCCCTCATCGTCCATTTCTGGGAAACGCCCTATGAGCAACCCATCACGCGCTGGCTCACCAGCCTGCACGATCGCTTCATGCTTCCTCACTTTGTAAAGGAGGATTTCAAGCAAGTCCTTCAAACCCTGCACGCCGCGAAACTACCCGTGCAGGAAAGCTGGTTCACCACCCATTTCGAATTCCGTTTCGCCATCATCGGCTCCGCCGTATTCGACAACGTATCCATCGAACTCAGACAAGGCATCGAACCGTGGCTCGTCCTCGGCGAAGAAGCCGGCGGAGGCGGCACCGCCCGCTACGTCGATTCGTCAATCGAACGCATGCAAGTAAAGGTTTCGGGGATCGATCCGGAGCGCTATGCCCTTTCCGTCAACAAGATCGAAATCCCCCTAACGCCGACCAATACTCCAGGCTCCTACGTGGCCGGAGTACGCTACCGAGCCTGGCAGCCGCCCAGCTGCCTGCATCCGACCATTCCCGTCCACGCTCCACTCGTTTTCGATATCGTAGACCGCTATCATTCACGGGCAATCGGCGGCTGCACCTACTTTGTCAGCCACCCGGGAGGCCGCGGCCACGAACGCTTTCCAGTCAACGCTCTGGAAGCGGAAACGCGGCGAGCCGAACGATTTCACCCATTCGGACACACCACAGGACCCATCCAGATTCGCAACATCCCTGCCAGCTCGGAAATGCCAGTGACCTTAGATCTGAGAAGAATCTGACCCATCAGAGCACGGGCCCACGCACCGAACGCGCCAGCGTCAGCAGTTTTACAGATTCCACACGCTTGCACTTAGCCTTTTGACCCGTACTGAGTCTGTCATAAACACGCCCAAACAGACTACACAGACGATGACTCAAGCTGGCCCCACTAACCTGCTCAACAACTGGATGGGCGGCTATGAGCCGAAGAGCGGGTCCTACGACGAGCTAGTCGACGAAAACGGCAAGCAGCGGCCCCATTGGAAATCGACTTCCGAACACCTCGGAAGTCTCGATCAAACCCGTTGGCTTCGCCGCGAGCAGCAGCTTAATCGGCTCATAAACGACAACGGCATCACCTATAACGTCTACGACGAGACCGCGTCAAAAACCCGTCCCTGGTCCGTCGATATGGTGCCGCTCGCCATCTCCCAAAAGGAGATGACCTCCCTAGAGGCCTCCCTCAGTCAAAGAGCTCACCTACTGAATTTGATTCTCGGCGATGTCTACGGACGCCAGACCATGCTGCAAAGCAGCAAGATGCATCCGTATCTAGTATTCTCAAACCCCTCTTTTCTCCGCCCCTGCCACGGGTTACTTCCATCAAAACACAGCCACATCCAACTCTACGCAGCGGATTTGGTACGGGCCCCAGATGGGCAATGGAGAGTCGTAGCCGACCGAGTCGAAGCCGCCTCCGGCCTCGGCTACGCCCTGGAAAACCGCATGCTCATGTCACGCATCTTCCCCAAGGCAATCTGGCAGGCCAACATCCTATCGCTTCAGCCCTTTATCCAGAAATTCTGCCAGCACATAGAGTCGATGGCAGCGTCCTCCGCAGAGAGCCCTACCATCGCCCTCCTGACCGCTGGCCCCAAGAACGAAAGCTACTTCGAGCAATCCTTCCTCGCCCGAAATCTCGGCTACACGCTCGCCGAAGGCGAGGATCTCACTGTCCGCTCCAACCGGCTCTACATGAAGACGATCAACGGCGTACAGCAAGTTCACGGCCTGCTTCGCCGCGTCGACTCGCCTTGGATCGACCCGCTCGAGCTACGAAACGAATCCCTACTCGGAGTACCGGGAATCGTAAACGCGGTTCGCCAACGCAATCTCTCCCTCGTGAACGCGCTCGGATCCGGCTTCGTGGAAGCCCCCGCCTTGCTCGCCTTCTTGCCCTGGTTCTGCCGGAACTACCTCGGCGAAGGCCTAGAAATGCCATCGATTGGCACTTGGTGGTGCGGACAAAAAGCCGAACGCGACTATGTAATCGAAAACCTCGAAAAACTGACAATCTCCCCAACCTTCCGAAAGCATAGTCAGCCATCCTACTACGGGCCGAAGCTAAGCAAAACGGAAAAAGAAAACCTCACCAAGCAAATCCTCCGTTACCCCGAACGCTACTGCGGCCAGGAAATCGTCTCTCAAGCGACGACCCCTAGCTACGAGGACGGCAAGCTCCAGCCACGCAATTTCATCATGCGTGTCTTCCTCGTCGCCGACGGAAACGGTTGGAAAATGATGCCCGGCGGACTCGTTCGCCATCCTTCCGGCGACGACTCCATGACCTTCTCCATGCAACACGGAGGCGAAAGCAAGGACGTTTGGGTCATCCGAGATCCTGCTCTCGAAAGCGGAACGAGAGCCGCAGCTCACATAAATTTAGACAAGCCGATCCATCGCAACCACACGGACCTGCCGAGCCGAACCGCGGACAATATGCATTGGCTCGGACGCTATATCGAACGAGCCGAATCTCTCGCTCGCCTGCTGCGAACGCTCACCAACTTCCTAACCGAAGATATGAGCGGCGAGTCCCAAAGAGCCATCACTCCACTCCTCGATCAAATCCTCCCTACCGGCGAATCGACAGAAAAGCTCTTCTATCCGGAGACCGAACGCATCGATATCTCCGCCGCAGAACCCTTTCTCATCCGAGCTCTCTTCTCCGAAGAAAATCCAGAAAGCCTTGTAAACAATCTCCACTTCGTCGAACGAGCCGGAGCCAAGGTCAAGGAGCGCTTTTCCATCGACACTTGGAAACGAATGCAACGATTCAGGGAGTTGGCCAATTCGTATAGCGGTCGAACAATCAGCATTTTCGATGACGAAGTGAGTATTTTCATAGACGACACCCTCGAGAATCTCGCCATCTTCATCGGCAACGCCTACGAAAACATGACTCGAAGCCAAGGCTGGAGCTTCATGCAAATCGGACGCCGTATCGAACGAGCGCTCGCCATCTCCTCGCTCCTCCAAACCTCGTACTCGCTGGCTAAACCCTACGACGAGCGCCTCGACCTGCAGCTTCTCTACTGGGCCGACTCGAGCATCACCTACCGTCGCCGGTATCTGAATACGATCTCCTCAGAGCGCGTCATCGACCTGCTTTGCTTTGACCCGATCAACCCGCGCTCTCTCGTATATCAAATCGAAAAACTACGCAAACTGTTGAGCACCCTTCCTCACGCCACGCTAGGACCTCGCAATACCATAGACACCCTTTCGCTTCAGCTTTTCAGCCGCATCGGGCTAAGCAGTCCGGAAGCGCTCTTTCCAGCAGACGTGCAGCTACGAATGAAAACCGTGCACGAATTTTTCGGTGAAACCACCCAGAACCTGCTCGAACTAGCGACCGCTCTGCAGCGTCACTATTTCGCTCACACCATTCAGTCTGCAGCCAGCAAGCCCACCGCTTACCTCGGATAAAAAACGACTATGGCAAGCTACCTAATACACCACAAGACGAGCTACGCCTACCGGTACCCTGTCACCTCTTCGCATCACACCGCGATTTTCAAGCCACAGGACAACGATACTCAGTCCTGCTCCCGTTACTCTTTGGACGTCAGCCCTGAGCACTCGGATATGATTGAGAGAAAGGACTACTTCGGAAACACAGTACAACTCTTCTCTATCCAAGAACTACATGAAAAACTTGTCGTCGAAGCCCAAAGCAGAGTCGAAACCAACACCGTTCCCGTAGATCTCCAAACTCTGAATACGCCGACAGACGAAATCCGAACCGCCCTCACTGACATCACACGAACCGACTTGATCGACGCCAAAGAATTCCTCTACGAAACGGAATACACGCCCAAGACCGACGAGATCATTGCATTCGGAGAGCGCTTCTTCGGAGGTGATGCCCCTATCGGACCCGCCCTACTCGCTTTGCTAGCCGCATTTAAGGAGGAGTTCGAATTCGATCCGGAGGCCACCGATATCCATACGCCGATAACCGAGACGCTCGCCAACAAACGAGGCGTCTGCCAAGACTTCGCTCAGCTCATGATCGGCACGCTACGCGCTCAAGGTCTAGCTGCGTGTTACGCCAGTGGATACATCCTTACCATGCCTCCGCCCGGCACTCCTCGCCTAATCGGAGCCGACGCATCACACGCTTGGGTCAGCGTCTTCGTACCTGAGCACGGTTGGATTGATGTCGATCCGACAAACAATATCGTATGCGGAGACCAGCACGTAACCGTCGCCTACGGTCGCGACTTCTCCGATGTCAGCATGCTCAGCGGAGCCGTCACCGGAGGCGGCGAGCACACGGTAAACGTAGAGGTCACCATGCAGCCCGTGTAAGCCCATTCAGCACACGCTTTTAAAACAAAAAAAGGCCGTATCCCTTATCGGGATACGGCCTTTGTTTTAAATTAACTTTCCTAGCTTAGCTCGCTTCTGGTGAAGCAGCAGTTGGAGTTTCCACAACTTCCTCCTCAACAGGATCTACGTTGTCTTCGATGTTTCCGCCAAACGGAAGCGTGATGCGAAGGTCGCGGTAGTTGCGAAGTCCGGTACCGGCTGGAATGAGGTGACCCATGATCACGTTTTCCTTGAAGCCGTGCAGCTTATCGATCTTGGACAAGGTCGAAGCATCCGTCAGTACGCGAGTGGTTTCCTGGAAGGAAGCCGCCGAGATGAAGGACTCCGTCTCGATCGACGCCTTGGTGATGCCGAGAAGTACAGGTTCCGCTTCCGCTGGCTTACCGCCGGCCTCCACGATCTCGTTGTTCTCGCGCATGAAGGTCGTACGCTCGATTTGCTCGCCCCAGAAGAACTCTGTATCACCTGGATCGGTGATGCGAACCTTGCGGAGCATCTGACGGATGATGAGCTCGATATGCTTGTCGTTAATCGTAACACCCTGCAAACGATAGACTTCCTGTACTTCGTTGATGAGGAACTCGTACAAGCGATTCGGTCCGAGGATATCGAGAATTTCGTGCGGATCAGCAGAACCTTCCGTAAGGTGCTGGCCCTTGTGCACGACGTCTCCTACCTGAACGATAATCTGCTTGTTGTGCGGGATGAGGTGCTCTTCCGCTTCGCCGGACTCCTCGTCGGTGACGATGAGTTTGCGCTTGGAACGAACCGTACCTCCGAGAGAGACAACACCGTCGACACGGGCCATTTCCGCAGCTTCCTTCGGGCGACGAGCTTCGAAAAGCTCGGCAACACGGGGAAGGCCACCGGTGATGTCCTTTGTCTTGGATGCCTGACGCGGCGTCTTGGCGAGCAAGGCTCCCTGAGTGATTTCGTCATCCTCAGTTACGGCTACCTGAGCTCCGGTAGGAATGCTGTAGACAGCGATTACCTTGCCGGAGTTGTCCTTAACTTCCACTGATGGATTGAGGTCTTCCTTGTGCTCGATGACCACGATGGCGATACGACCGGAGCTCTCGTCGAGTTCCTTTTTGATCGTTACACCTGGAATCATGTCGCGGAAGCCGATTACACCCGGCTTTTCGGAAAGAACTGGAATATTGTACGGGTCCCACTCTGCGAGGAGCTGACCTGCTTCGATTTCACCACCGTCGGCAACACGTAGTAGAGAACCAACTACGATGTCATAAGCTTCTAGCTCACGACCATTTCCATCAAGGATTTGAACCGAACCAGTCTTATTGAGTACAACACTTACGCCCGGAGCGATCTCAACGAGTCGCAAACCACGGTAACGAACCGTACCACCGTTACGTACCGAGATACGTGGATCGGTAACAACCGAAGATGCGATGCCGCCAATGTGGAAGGTACGCATTGTGAGCTGCGTGCCCGGCTCGCCAATCGACTGAGCAGCGATGATACCGACGGAATCACCGATCTTCGCCACATCGTTAGACGCAGGATTGATGCCGTAAGACTTCGCGTCGATGCCATAGGAAGCAGTCGAAGTGAGCGGAGACATGACCTTGAGACGCTCGATTCCGAGTTCCTCTACGCGCTTGGCAATCACCTCTGTGATGAGCTCGCCCGAACCAACGACGAGTTCGTCTGGCTGAATCGGGTTGTACACATCGTCGCAAGAGCAACGGCCTTCGATACGCTCGCGAAGTCCAACGATTTCGTCGTCACCTTCAAAGATCGCCTTCTTCCAGATACCTTCACGAGTGCCGCAATCCTGCTCGGTGATGATGACATCCATCGCCACGTCACAAAGTTTACGAGTGAGGTAGCCCGCGTCAGCCGTCTTGAGGGCTGTATCCGCGAGACCCTTACGAGCACCGTGAGTCGAGATAAAGTACTCGAGAACCGTTAGACCTTCACGGAATGAAGAGAGAATCGGACGTTCGATAATCTCGCCGGATGGCTTAGCCATCAAACCACGAGTACCACAGAGTTGGCGAACCTGGTTCGGGTTACCACGAGCTCCGGAGTCCATCATGACGTAGACCGGATTTACGCCCGGCTTGCCGCCATTGGTCTTGAGCTGGATAAAGACGGCCTGCTTGATTTCGTCGGTCGCGACAGTCCAGATATCGATGATCTTATTGTAACGCTCACCCGCGGTAATGATACCCTTCTGGTACTGGCCATCAACTTCAGCGATCTTGCCGAACGCACGCTCGACGATATCGGTCTTCGCTTCCGGGATGATCATATCATCGATACCGATCGAGATACCCGCCATCGTCGCCACGTCAAAGCCGAGCTTCTTCAGGGCATCGAGAGAAAGAACCGTTTGCTCGGGACCGGACACCTTATAGGTGTTGTTGATGACGTCACCGAGCTCCTTCTTGCCAACCTGGAAGTTGATAAAGCCGAGCTCGTCAGGCCAGATTTGGCTGTAGCGAATACGGCCAACCGTTGTCGTGATCGTCTTCTGGTCCGAGTTGCCGAAAGTCGTTTCGCGGCCGTAGTCCGGATTCGGAATGCGTACCCAATCATGCGTGTGGAAAGCGCCATCGAGATTGGCGAAGATCGCTTCCGTCTTGTTTCCTACGAGGGGAATACGACTGAGATCTTCGAATCCTTCTCTCGGATCCATCGTCAAGTAGTAGGAGCCGAGGATGACGTCCTGCGAAGGCGTAAGGATTGGCTTACCGCTGGAAGGCGAGAAGATGTTACCCGTCGCCATCATGAGCATCTTACACTCGAGCACGGCCTCAAGCGAGAGAGGCACGTGCACCGCCATTTGGTCACCGTCGAAGTCAGCATTGTAAGCTGTACAAACAAGCGGGTGAACGCGAATAGCTTCACCTTCGATCAATGTTGGCTCGAATGCCTGGATCGAAAGTCTGTGCAGCGTCGGAGCGCGGTTCAGAAGAACAGGATGCCCCTTGGTAACTTCTTCCAAGATATCCCAAACTTCCGGAGAGCGCTTCTCGATCATGCGACGCGCGCCACGGACCGTGTGCACGAAACCAAGCTCCTTGAGACGACGAATGATGAACGGCTCGAAGAGAACGAGAGCCATCTTCTTGGGAAGACCACACTGGTTCAGCTTGAGCTCAGGTCCGATGACGATAACGGAACGACCGGAGTAGTCGACGCGCTTGCCGAGAAGATTCTGGCGGAAACGGCCTTGCTTGCCCTTAAGCATGTCGCTGAGCGACTTGAGAGGACGATTGCCAGCGCCAGTGACGGGGCGACCGTGGCGGCCATTGTCGAAGAGCGCGTCTACAGCTTCCTGCAGCATGCGCTTTTCGTTGTGGATAATCACGTCCGGCGTCTTCAACTGCATCAAGTTCTTGAGGCGGTTGTTACGGTTAATGACGCGGCGGTAGAGATCGTTAAGGTCGGAAGTCGCGAAACGGCCCCCTTCTAGCGGTACGAGCGGACGAAGGTCCGGCGGAATAACCGGAAGCACTTCTAGTACCATCCACTCTGGACGAGAGGAGGACTTGATGAAGCCTTGGATAACCTTAAGGCGCTTCGCTAGCTTCTTCTTGATTTGCTTGGACTTGGTGCTGCGCATCGCTTCCTGAAGCTCGAGCACGGTGCTTTCGAGTTCAGTGTTTACGAGCACATCACGGAGGGCTTCCGCGCCCATCTTGGCTACAAAGGAATCGTCGCCATATTCGGCCATCGCTTCCATGTACTCCTGATCAGTGAGCAGCTGCTTCTCCTCGAGAGGAGTGCGGCCTGGATCAGTGACCATGAAGGCTTCGTAGTAGATCACTCGCTCGAGACTGCGAGCAGTCATGTCGAGGAGGAGGCCGAGACGAGACGGCATGCTCTTCAGGAACCAGATGTGCGTCACTGGCACGGCGAGCTCGATGTGTCCCATGCGCTGACGGCGGACGCGAGATACCGTTACCTCGACGCCACAACGGTCACAGATGACACCCTTGTATTTGATTCGCTTGTACTTGCCGCAGGCACATTCGTAGTCGCGCACCGGACCGAAGATGCGCTGACAGAATAGTCCGCCTGGCTCCGGCTTGAAAGTACGGTAGTTGATGGTCTCCGGGTTCTTGACTTCGCCACGTGACCAGGAACGGATGATTTCCGGTGACGAGACATTAATCGTAACGCAGTCGAAATTCGACTCGCGTTCCGCGCTGAGCACTTGTTGGGCTTCTTGCGTAGACATTATATTATAAAATCCTCAGTCGGTTGGTTGATTACTTGTAGTCGAGTTCGCTTTGGCGGCCGAGTTTCACGTCGAGACCAAGGGATTGGATTTCCTTGATCAAAACGTTGAACGATTCCGGCGTTCCGGCCTGCAGAGTGGAATCACCCTTGACCAGAGACTCATAGATTTTCGTACGACCTTGAACGTCGTCGGACTTGACCGTGAGAAGCTCCTGCAGCGTGTAAGCCGCTCCGTATGCTTCCAGGGCCCAAACTTCCATTTCCCCGAAACGCTGGCCACCATACTGTGCCTTACCACCGAGTGGCTGCTGCGTGACGAGCGAATAAGGTCCAACCGCACGAGCGTGGATCTTATGGGATACCAAGTGATTCAGCTTGAGCATGTACACCCAGCCAACAACCACCTCGTTGTCCAGCTGTTCGCCAGTTCGACCGTCGAAGAGCTTGCTCTTTCCAGTGGTCGGAAGACCCGCATCGGCCAAGTGCTGACGCACAACCTTTTCCGGGATACCATCGAAGACTGGAGTCGAAACCTTCATGCCGAGCATCTTACACGCCCAACCCATATGGGTTTCGAGGACCTGACCAACGTTCATTCGAGAAGGTACGCCAAGTGGGTTCAAACAGATCTGAATCGGAGTGCCATCTGGAAGATAAGGCATGTCCTCTTCGGGTACGATCTTGGCGACGACACCCTTATTACCGTGGCGTCCCGCCATCTTGTCACCGACCTTGAGCTTTTCCTTGGTGGCGACGTAGACCTTAACCTGCTTGATTACGCCAGTTCCTGCATCTTCACCGGATTCGATGTTAGCAGTCTTGCGCTCGCGGTCGGACTCGAGCTCGTCGAACTTGCTCTGGTAGGAGCCGATGATCTCCATGATCTTGATACGAACCGGAGAAGGATCGATTTCAACATGCTTTGAAACCGCTGCGAGCTTGCGAAGAAGCGTCTTGGTGATCTTGCGGTTCGCTGGAATGATGATCTCGCCATTCTGCCCATTGACCACGTCGAGAGGGATCTTCTCGCCAAGCAGGATATTGGAAAGCGCCTCAGTCAGACCTTCGCGCAGCTTATCCATCTGCGTCTTGTAGTCTTCGTTGATTTGCTTCACCTGACGGCGACGATCCGATGGGCTAAGGCGTTCGCGCTCGTAGTCGAGGCGGCTGGAAACCTTCACGTCCATTACGATGCCGTCGACACCGGATGGTACGATGAGAGAAGTGTCCTTAACGTCGGCAGCCTTTTCACCGAAGATCGCGCGAAGGAGCTTTTCTTCCGGAGCGAGCTCAGTTTCAGACTTAGGAGTGATTTTACCGACGAGAATGTCGCCTGGCTTCACTTCCGCGCCGATACGAATAACGCCGTCGTGGTTAAGGTGCTTGAGCGCTTCCTCACCCACGTTTGGAATATCGCGAGTGATTTCTTCCGGACCGAGCTTGGTGTCACGAGCGGTGACTTCGAACTCGGAAATGTGGATAGACGTGTAGATGTCGTCCTTGAGAACCTTCTCGGAAATCAGGATCGCATCTTCGAAGTTGTAACCGTTCCACGGCATGAACGCTAAGAGGATGTTCTTACCGATCGCCAACTCGCCGTCCTGCGTACAAGGGCCATCGGCGATGATTTGGTCGGCCTTGATCGGCTGTCCCTTGGATACGATTGGCTTCTGGTTGAAGCAAGTACCCGCGTTGGAACGCATGAACTTGCGCAACTCGTAAACGTGAATGCCTGCCTTGACGTCCGTCTGTGGCTTGCGTTCAAAGTTCGCAGGGAGTTCGCCGTCCTTGGAAATTACGATACGACGAGCGTCAACCGAAGCGACAATGCCTTCGATATCGGAAACGCAAACCGTCTTGGAATCACGGGCAACACGCTCTTCGATGCCGGTGCCAACGAATGGCGAATCAGCTTGGAGAAGCGGTACGCCTTGGCGTTGCATGTTCGAGCCCATCAAGGCGCGATTCGCATCATCGTGCTCGAGGAACGGAATCAGTCCAGCCGCAACGGATACAACCTGCTTGGTCGAAACGTCCATGAAGTGAACCTGATCGGGATCGACTTCCAAGAACTCGCCAGACTGACGTACAGTGACCTTGCCGATAAAGTTGCCTTCCTCATCGATTTCGGAATTCGCCTGAGCGATGATCTTGCCCTCTTCCATATCGGCGTTGAGGTACTTGATCTCTTCGGTTACACGTCCGTTATCAACGATACGGTACGGCGTTTCGATGAAGCCGAACTCGTTAACGCGAGAGTAAGTGGAGAGTGAATTGATCAAACCGATGTTTGGACCTTCAGGAGTCTCAATCGGGCAAATACGTCCGTAGTGAGAGGGGTGAACGTCACGCACTTCGAAACCTGCGCGCTCACGATTCAAACCACCTGGTCCGAGAGCAGAGAGACGACGCTTGTGCGTGAGCTCCGCAAGCGGATTGATCTGGTCCATGAACTGTGACAGCTGCGAACGAGCGAAGAAGTCGCGGATCACGGTCGTCAATGCCTTCGGATTGATCAGCTTCTGAGGAGTGATCGAATCGACGCTTTGATCATAAAGTGTCATGCGCTCACGAACGAGACGCTCGGTACGAGCGAGGCCGAGACGACACTGGTTAGCGAGCAATTCGCCAACGGTACGCACGCGACGAGAACCGAGGTGATCGATATCGTCGAGGTAACCCTCGCCTGCCTTGAGCTTGATCAAGTACTTGGTGGCGAGAACGATGTCTTCGCCCTGAAGCGTACGCGTTTCCACGTCCACATCCATCTCGAGCTTTTGGTTGATCTTGTAGCGACCAACACGACCGAGGTCGTAACGCTTGGGATCAAAGAAGAGACGCTTGAGCAAAGCCTTGGCGTTTGCAGTCGTAGGCGGCTCGCCGGGACGGAGCCGCTTATAGATTTCTTTGAGGGCTTCTTCCTCGTTTTGGGAAGTGTCCTTCTTCATGGCGCGAACAATCGCGCCGTCGTCCACGGTGGTGTCGATAACCTTGAGTGTCGGGATGCCATGGCCTTCGAACTCGCGAACAATAGCTTTCGTGAGTGGCTCGAAGGCGCGGGCGATGACGACACCCTTTTCGGCGTCGATCGCGTCTTCAACCAGAACGTACTGGGAGACGTTGTCCTTGGCGAGGGCATCAGAAGTTGAAATGTCTTCAATCGTGTAGAAGAGCTTCAAGATATCGACGTCTGAGCTGTAGCCAACGGCGCGGAGCAGCGTCGTGATGAGGAACTTACGACGGCGACGGCGACGGTCGAGATAGACGTAGAGAAGATCGTTGTTATCGAACTGGACTTCTAGCCATGTACCGCGGTCAGGAATGATGCGGAAGGCATGCAGGGGCTTGCCGTTGGTGTGCGGCGTGACTTCGTAGGCGATGCCCGGAGAACGGTGCAACTGGCTTACGACCACGCGCTCGGCTCCGTTGATGATGAAAGAGCCGCGGCTGGAAACCATCGGGATTTCTCCCATGTAGATTTCTTCGTCCTTGATGTTGTCCTCTTCGCGAAGACGAAGCTTCACGTAGAGAGGAACGGAATAAGTAATACCCTCGCGGATACACTCGATCTCGGAGGCCTTGGGGTCGCCGACTGTGTAGGAAACGAATTCGAGCACGAGGCGCCCATCATAGCTCTCGATTGGGAAAACTTCCCGGAATACGGCTTCGATCCCGTCGTTTTTACGCTCGGAGATCGGTGTGTCCTTTTGAAGGAAGTCGAGATAAGAATTGATCTGAATCTCGATCAGGTTGGGCGGCGTGATGACGTCCTTTAGTTTTCCGAAATTGATACGGTCGGCCATGTGAATCTGTGCTAGATGTGGGGCGGAAATGTGGTGAGTCGGCTTGGTGAAAACGAGGTGAATAGTCTGGATTATTCCCCGGCTGGTAAACGCAGGAAAGACAGGCGCGTGAAATCGCGCCTGTCTCGATCTTAAAAGCTGTTAAAAGCAGCGTGCAACAATGTCTATTTAACTTCGACCTTGGCGCCAGCAGCTTCGAGCTTGGACTTGATTTCTTCGGCTTCCTCCTTGGTGACGCCTTCCTTAACAGGCTTAGGCGCGCCTTCAACGAGGTCCTTAGCTTCCTTGAGTCCGAGACCTGTGATAGAACGTACTTCCTTGATCGCGTTGATCTTCTTGTCGCCAGCAGCGACGAGGATTACGTCAAACTCAGTCTTTTCTTCAGCAGGAGCAGCAGCGTCGCCACCAGCACCAGGTGCTGCAGCTACAGCTACAGGAGCAGCAGCGGATACGCCCCACTTCTCTTCGAGGTCCTTAACGAGACCTGCAATGTCGAGTACGGACTGGCCGCTGAGCCATTCGATTACGTCTTCTTTAGTGATATCTGCCATCTTCGTGTTGATCGGCTAGTTTGGAGAAAGGCCTCCGCTTTTAAGACCGCATTGCAGCCCTAGCCTGTATCTTTGTGTTATGGTTTTTTGTGTAAGACGAAGGCATCCAAGCCCTCGAAAAATTTGTGAACTTAAAAGGGCGACTACTCGCCCTGGTCGGCCTTGGCCTGGAGTACGTTGAGTAGCGCCTTGGGCACGCCGGAGAGAACGATGACGAGGCTCTGAGCTGGCTGGCTGAGAAGGCCGAGGAGCTGAGCGCGCATGGCATCCAAATTTGGAAGCTTGGAAAGCGCGACCACTTCGTCCTTTTCCAGACGCTGCGAGCTGAGAATGCCCACCTTGACATCCATCTTCTCCTTCTTGTCGAAGTACTTGGTGAGGATCTTCGCTACGCCTGAGGGATTCTTGCCACCGATTACGATAGCGTTTTGGCCATTCAAGTGCTCATCGATCTCAGGGTAGCCACGATCGCGCGCCGCTACCTTAAGGATGTTGTTCTTAACAACGTGGAACTCTGCCTCTTCCTTGACGAGCTCGCCGCGGAGTTCAGCAATGTCGATTACCGTCGCGCGCTCGTAATCAGCGAGGAACAGGTAGTCGGACTTGTCGAGGTGAGTGTTGATTTCCTCTACGAGAAATTTCTTTTCGGGTCTCATGGTATGTAAACCTCCTGGTTCTTAGTACTTGGCGTACTCCGAGCTCGCTAGCTTGATGCTAGGCGTCTGGCTTGCGGATACGTAGACGCTCTTGATGTAGCGACCCTTGAAGGCGTCGGGACGAGCCTTGCCAATGGCTTCCATGATCGCGGTGAGGTTGCCCAATACTTGCTCATTGTCGAATGAACGTTTGCCAACGCCAACGCCGAGAGAAGCGTTCTTGTCGACCTTGTACTCCACGCGACCCGCCATAACTTCCTGGATCGCCTTCGAAATGTCGTCGGAAACCGTACCGGCTTTCGGATTTGGCATCATGCCCTTGGGGCCGAGAACACGAGCGATCTTACGAACCTCTTTCATCGCGTCAGGCGTCGCAACGGCTACGTCGAAATCGAACCAGCCACCTTGGACCTTAGCGATCATATCCTCGAGACCCGCTTCCGTCGCCCCAGCAGCTTTCGCAGCTTCCGGATCAGTAGTGAAAGCGAGAACGCGAACAGTCTTACCGCTGCCGTGCGGAAGCATCACTGTACCACGAACCATTTCGTCACCCTTGCGAGGATCAACTCCCAGCTTAAGAGACACTTCAATCGTCTCGTCGAATTTTGCCTTCGGCAACTTCGCGAGAACCTCGACCGCCTCAGCGATCGTATATTCCTTGCCAAGATCGGCAGCTTCAGAAGCGGCGCGAAACTTTTTGGTTATCTTTACCATTGATTACTCCTTGCGGTGCAAACGCCTTTCGGCTCCCACGTTGAGGTTGTTGTTTTAGTCTTCGACAACGATCCCCATTGAGCGAGCCGTACCAGCGATGATACGTGACGCCGCTTCAGGATCGGTCGCGTTGAGATCGTCCTTCTTCATTTCGACGATCTCGAGAATCTGAGCCTTAGTCACCTTGCCAACCTTGTCTCGGTTAGGCACGCCTGATCCCTTGGCCAATCCTGCCGCCTTCTTGAGGAGGACTGCAGCCGGTGGGGACTTGAGAATGAAGGTGAAGGACTTGTCTTGGTAGACAGTGATTACTACGGGAAGGATAGTGCCTGCCTTGTCCTGCGTCTTAGCGTTGTACTCCTTACAAAACGCCATGATGTTGACGCCAGCCGCACCAAGGGCTGGACCAACTGGAGGCGCTGGATTCGCGCCGCCGGCGGGGAGTTGAAGACGTATTGTTCCTGTGACTTTCTTTGCCATTTGTTTAGCTTGTTAAGCGTTCGACTTGCCAATACTCCAGCTCGACCGGAGTGAATCTTCCGAAGATAGATACCGACACCTTGAGCTTGCCCTTTTCGGGGTCGATCTCGTCGATGCGGCCGTTGAGGTTGAGGAAAGGGCCATCCGTAATTTTGACTTCCTCTCCGATCTCGAACTGAACCTTCGGGGTTTCTTTGCCCGTGGCGGCTTCCACTTGGCTGAGGATCGTGTCGATCTCAGACTTTTTGAGAGGCGTTGGACGGTCTCCGCCTACGAAATTGATGACGCCCGCAGTTTCGCGGACGAAGTACCAGGGCTTGTTGAGCAGCTTTCCGTTCTCGTCATACAGACGCATGTGAACGAAGGCGTAGCCTGGGTAAAACTTGCGCACCAACTGGGTCTTCTTCCCGTTCTTTACTTCGGTGACAGTTTCAGTGGGGACGAGTACTTCGAAAACGTACTCCTCCATCTCGTCTTCCTTGATGAACTTGTCCAGATAGCGTTTTACCTTACCCTCTTGATTCGAGAGAGTTTGAATAACGTACCAAGCGGCGCCGGTCTTTGCGCTTGTTTCAGGCATGGGATCTTAAGATTAAAGGACGAGGTTCTATTGAACTAACGCATCCAGCTCGTGAAAAGATTCACGACGTTTGCGATGGAGAAATCCGCTACCGCCACGAAGAGTCCCATGATTGCGATCGCAATGAGTACGACGAAGGTCGACTCGCGAAGCTCGGAAACAGAAGGCCAACTCGCCTTCTTGAGCTCCGTGATCGTTTCACTTGTGAAAATGCGAATGCTGCGGAACGGATTTTTCATTTGATAAAAAAGATGGCAGGGCAGGAGGGACTCGAACCCCCAACCCTCGGTTTTGGAGACCGATGCTCTACCAATTGAGCCACTACCCTATGCCAATAAAAACCAAATACAATCGCCGGAACCCGCTAGGACGAGCTCCGGCAAAGGAATTAAACTAAATAAAAGAGATTACTCAATGATCGCGGTAATACGACCCGCACCGATGGTACGACCACCTTCGCGGATTGCGAAACGCTGACCAGCTTCCATAGCGATCGGCTTTGTGAGATCAACCTCGATCGAAATATTGTCGCCTGGCATTACCATCTCAACACCTTCAGGAAGCTTACATACACCCGTTACGTCCGTAGTACGGAAGTAGAACTGCGGGCGGTAACCATCGAAGAATGGAGTATGGCGGCCGCCTTCGTCCTTGGAGAGAACGTAGATTTCAGCCTTACCCTTGGTGTGAGGAGTGATGGAACCTGGCTTCGCGAGAACTTGGCCACGCTCGATAGCTTCCTTATCGATACCACGAAGAAGGATACCAACATTGTCGCCAGCCTGACCTTGATCGAGCATCTTGCGGAACATTTCCACGCCCGTAACTGTGGACTTCTGCGTGTCCTTGAGACCAACGATCTCAACTTCTTCGCCAACCTTGACGACGCCACGCTCGATACGACCAGTAGCAACGGTGCCACGACCTGTGATCGAGAACACGTCCTCTACGGACATCAGGAACGGCTTGTCAATTTCGCGCTCCGGCTCAGGTATGTCAGTGTCGATAGCATCCATGAGAGCCTGGATGTGAGCCTTGCCTTCGTCAGTGCCTTCGAGGGCTTGAGCAGCGGAACCACGAATTACAGTGGTGTCGTCGCCTGGGAAATCATACTTGTCGAGAAGTTCGCGAACTTCCATCTCAACTAGCTCGAGTAGCTCTTCGTCGTCGATGAGGTCGCACTTGTTGAGGAAGACAACGATCTTTGGTACACCTACCTGACGAGCGAGAAGGATGTGCTCGCGAGTCTGCGGCATAGGGCCATCGGACGCGCTGACAACGAGGATCGCGCCATCCATCTGAGCGGCGCCAGTGATCATGTTCTTAACGAAGTCGGCGTGACCTGGGCAATCGACGTGAGCGTAGTGACGCTTGTCGGACTCGTACTCGACGTGAGCGACAGAGATCGTAACAACCTTAGTTTCGTCACGAACAGTACCACCCTTGGCGATGTCGGCGTAGCTCTTGATTTCAGCAAGACCTTTGGAAGCCTGTACTGCCAAAATAGAGGTTGTCAGCGTAGTTTTGCCGTGGTCGACGTGACCGATTGTTCCGACATTAACGTGTGGTTTCGTTCTTTCGAAGGTTCCTTTAGCCATTTTTGATTCTGAGTTAGGTGTGTATTAAAAATTGGTACTGAAATTAAACTGATCCATCGGCGGTACCGACCGATTTCGAAATGGAGCCCTCGAGCGGACTTGAACCGCCGACCTCGTCCTTACCAAGGACGCGCTCTACCGGCTGAGCTACAAGGGCCTTTCGAGAAGTGGATCTGGAAAAAAAGAAGTGAGAACATGCGCAGGCCATTTTTGCCCGTCAACTACAATATCAATTAAATTTAGACCGGTTTCATGGCACGATTTCCAGCAGGTAAACCCCATCCCGCAACACCCCCAAATCCGAGAATTCCGCGTATGCGATCTCACTCAATTTCCGATCCGCCTCGTCAAAGCCCGAACTCGTGAGCACTGCCAAGCCTCCAACCTGAAAGCTGTCCTCCACCGTAGCCAGCAAGGTCGCCGGCCGCCAATCCGGCCAAGACGCCGTCAAATCCCGAACTGCATCATTATATATAAGGGTCCGCGCCACCTCCGCGCCACTAGACGGATCCAGCACAGAAAGCGATAGACCGGGCTCCTGAACATACTCCAACGCTGTCTCAGACCTCCCCAACTGCCGGAACGGAGGAAATCCAAATTCCGTTTGAGCGGTGGAAAGCTGATCGTAGTTCGCTGGCACGTTGCCAAAGTCGTCCACGTAATTCCCATCTTCCAACTCGAACATCGGCGTAAACGGTGGAAATATCTCCGCCTCCTCCTGCCAAAACTCGTTCAAGCTGGCGGCATTCGCCGCATTCCATTCCGTCGGCAAAAGCAGGGGCCGCGGGTCAAAAAGCGTCATTTGCTGCTTGATCAACTCCGAACGCTCTGCCGCGTCACCCCCAAAGTACTGAAGCTCCGTAAACTGCCGCTCCTGCCGCCGCAGCTTCTGTCCGCTATCGCGCGTCAACGCAACTCCCCAGTAAAGCCCCACATGCGCCAGCACCGCCGCGACCAGAGCCCACGTCCAACGCAAAGTACGGCCAAAGGTGCGCTTCTCCTTCATCGATCAAACTCAAACACGCCGCCGCCACTCCGGCGCTCCTCAGTCGCCAACTGCACGCGGGTATACCCAGCCTCAATCGCCAATTGACTGAGAGAGCTCAAGGTTTGCATCGACACCGCCATATCCGCCTTCACCAGCAAGGTCGCGCCCTCTTGCGCGCCACCCCGCCTGACGAACAGCTTGCCCAACGATTCCAGGTCATACTTCCCGTCCTGGAAGAAAATCATCTCCTCCCCCTTCACCTCCGTCACCGTGACCACCTCGTAAACCGGCGAAATCGCCACCTGCGAGGACTCGACGACGGGCAAGGCGAGCGTCAGCCCGGGCGCCATCACGAACTTCGAGCTAAACAGCGCGAAAAACAACCCGATCACGCAAAGATCGAGAAACGGCCAAAAGCTCAGCTTAGCTCGTTTCGGCAGCTCTGTCTCTAGATTCAACATCCTTCTCCCTGCTCTCAAACGCGTCCGTATTCTCAGAATCCGGACTGCTCTTAACACGCGTGAAAATCACCACCAGCTCCTGGGCCAGCCAATCCATCTCCAGCACCACCGTGCGAATCCGTCCTACCAGAAAATGATGCGCCATGATCGCCACCGCCGCCAGAGCGAGCCCCGTCGCCGTGCTGATCAATGCCTGCCAACCTCCCCCGGCCAAATGACCCGCGTGAACATAGACCCCCTGCTGCTCGTACTGCAAGAAGCTGTCTATCATCCCAATCACCGTCCCAAGCAGTCCAAATATCGGCGCGACCTGAGCGATAGCGTACAAAGCCCCCACCCGTCGCTTTACGGGAGCCAGCTCGACCACCGCAGCTTCACGCACCACCTCGCGAATCACAGCGTTGTTTTCCCGAAAGCTCATCAGGCCCGCCTTCACCATCGCGGCAGCCGGCCCGGGCGTATCCTGGCAAATCGTCAACGCCTCGATCAAGCGCCCCTTGCTAAGGGAATTCTCGATCCCAGACAGAAACTCCTTCGACCGAATCTGATTGCGGTGCAAAAACAGCAAACGCTCCACAAAGACCACCAGAGCCACCAGGCTCAAAGCGAACAGCGGCCACATTACAAGCCCGCCCTGCCGAAAGGTGTCGAACAACTCTATTTGCAAAGATTCCATTTAATAATACCGACGCTTCCCCAAAAAACGGGCCATTCCCAAACGCAAGGCAACCTAATTCGCGGAAGGCGCTTCTACCGGCTTCGCCAATATCTTCAAACGCTCTCGAGCGAGCTCCACACCGTTGAGACGATGCTCAATGAGCTGCTCGAAGAAGCGAATTGCCTGATCGATCTCGCCCTGCTCCTGCGAAATTTCCGCCAGAGCAAACAAACAACGCGACAGCCAATAACGTCCCTTGTGAGACAAACGACGAACCCGCGGCTCCTCCACAAGCGTCTGGTCATAAAGCAGCCAAAAAACCTGCTTCGCCTTCAAGGCTTCCCCGCGCGAGCGCCATGCCTGCCCAAGCTTGAAACCAGCCTCGACCCGAAGATCGAGCATATCGCCCGGCAATTCATTATCCGGCAAATCCATCAGCAACTCGAGCCGCGAAACAGCTCCATCGAACTTGCTCGGATCCTCCCCAGTCTGAGCAAGCAGCGTGTCAGCCATAGACATTTGAGCCAGAAAGCGGTCCGGCCGATCCGGATAGTCAATCTCCAGTCGATAATAAATTTGTTCCGCTGAGCCAAACTTGTTCAAACGACGCAGCAGATCCGCCTGCATCAGACGAGCGCGATAAACAATATCCGAATCCGGATAATCGCTCGCGATACGCTGAAGCAATTTAGTCGCCTCGTCGAGATACGTATCCTGACCACGCTGCTCCGCATTTAATGCCGCCTCGAACAACGCGACCGGCGCCAACCGGTGATCCTTGTATTTATCAGCCAAAGACACCAACAACTGCTGAGCCTCCACCGTGCGATTCATCTTCGACAAATAACGAGCCTGCGAAATGTAAGACAACAAGGCCGATTCGTATCCAGCGTACTCCGCACGTAGTCGTTCAAGCAATACAACCGCCTCCTCCGGCTCGTCCAAGGCAAAGTGCGACTCGGAAAGCGAAAGCAAGCTACTCGCCAGCACCTTGTTCAACAAATCCTGATCCGCATCCGCCAACTCATCGCTCTGCACGAACGACTCGATCTCGTTCACCCAATCAATCGTGTATTCAGGATCACCCGACACTACAGACAAACGAGCCGTCAGCCAAAGCAGACGCAGCTTCAGAAACGGATTGCTCGCCTCCTCCAACACTGCCGCTTGAGCTCTCTCATAGGCCTCGGACACATTGTCCACACGACGCATTTCCCTTAACGCCATCCATTGGGCCCGCCAAATCATCTCGCCCCCGGCAAGAGCTCGCAGCCGCGAATCGTCAATCGCCTCCAACGCCAAATCAAGCTGGCCCGCCCTCAATCGAGAAAAGACCAACTGAAAGAAAAGCGGCCCGCCCTGCGAAATCGTCGTCACGTTCGAAAGAGCCGTCGCGTACGCCTCAGCCGCGTTGCGATAATCCTCACGCGTACTCGATCGAAGCCCCGCTCTCAAATAGCAGTCCGCGATCAAAGCCGATAAACGAAAGTCCGACCGCAAATCCGAAAACTCCGATCGCATCTGCTGCAGACGACTGGCCGCCGTGCGATAACGCTCGCGATTCCAAGCCGAAGAAGCCTGCAAGGCCAGCATGCCACGGCGATAAGTCGAAGTCGGAAACCTGCGCTGCAACTCCGCGGCATCATCCTCCGCGCCCGGAAAATCCCCTTCGAGGAACTTAAAAACAGCCCGGTAATACAAAGCCTGGTCCAGCAAAGCGTGCTCGACCGATCGAGAAATCATCTCGTCGAGCGTCGCTCGAACCACCCCGGATCCTGCCTCGTCATCGAGACGCGCCCGACTAAACGTCTGCTGCAAAGCGATGCTCATTAGCTCAGGAAAACGATTCGCCGAAATCAGCTCGCTCAAAGCCTGCCGCCCCTCGATTCGATCCATCCCAGCCGCCATCGTCGCCAGCAACTGAAACTGAGCCTTCACCCGCGCCATCCCGTCAGGAATAGTATCCAAGCTTTCCTCGATCAAACGAATCGCAGCATCCTGGTCTCCCGCATCGAAAAGCAGCACAGCCAATTGCTGGGCGTACACATAGCTCACCTCCTGGCCCGCGCTCTCCAAAAGCGCATTCTGCAACTGCGGAATCGTCTCCGCATTCGCCGTGCGCGACTCAAGCAAACTCCGAAAAATAAGATAGCCAATTTGAGACGCCAATGCCGGCGAAGTGCCAGCTGCCACCTGACGAGCCGATGCGAACAACTCCCTCGCAGCGCTCGCATTACCCTCCGCAAGAGAAGCCCATCCACTCAAAAGCCAAAACCAAGCCGCGTCCCCAGTCCCCAAAGCCGAAACCCCCACTCCCTCGAGACGAGCTCTCACCGACTCCGCGTCGCTCTCCGCAAACGCAATCATCGCCTCGCGCAATCGCAGCCGCTCCATCGGCGCCCCCTCCACTTCAGCCAAAGCATTCAGACGCGAACGCGCCTCCACCCACTCCGCTCGGGCAAGCAAAGAATCTACGATTACAAAGGCATTCGCGAAATCCGCCGACTCACCCGCTAGCAAGGTCTCCGCCCGAACAGCGAGTGAATAGCTCAAATCATACAAGCCGGCGCCCAAAGCGCGACGAGCGCTCCCCGCCAGCCAATACGCCTCTCCCTGGTCCTGCAGATCCACGCCAGGCGACAATGCCCGAAACGGAACATCCACCTCGACCGGCGGAGCCATTTCCCCAGAATCCTGCCCCCGCAACGCCCCGGAGCCAACGCCCAACAACGAAGCGACCAACAAGCCAACGACTCCTAGAATCCCTCCTTGCATCAGCTAGCTTCGTCAGCCTCCAAGGCTAAAAGTTTCAGCGAGTCCACACAGCCGCCCGAAAAGTTGATCTAAATGTGACGCGAGTCCGACTCGTCCTTGACCGAGTAGCCACTCTCCTGTCGCTGGTGGTTCACTTTGTTTTTGGCGACGTACGCATCGTAAACGTCGTCCGCCGTCATGCCCAAGGTCTGAGCGAGCGACACCAAAAAGTGAAACAAGTCCACCACCTCCACCCGAGCGTTCTGCTTGTCAAATTCCTGGTACTTCGCCCACCACTTCCATGGCACAGAATCAATCAGCTCAGCCATCTCCTGCTGCATCGCGCGAGTGTAGTTCAACACCCACTTCGTCTGCTCCTCCTCGTCGATGTCCTTGAGGTTCACACCGATACGAGCGTTCAGCTCTTCCTGCATCTCGAAAATCCGCTGTAGCTTATCCATTGGTCCCGCTAGCTAGCCAGCTTCCAGCAGCCACGCAAGGCCCAAGGCGTTTAAGTTTGAACTTTTCAATTCAATGGTAAAGTACCTCTCACGCGGTAATCTAAAAGGGCCCACCCGACGACTCGCCCGGCCCACCGCTTTTTCTCACTGCGAGTCGCACGCTCAGTCGATGCATAAATCCCGACTGACCAATGAGTAACAACATGTCACATACAGAAGAAACACCAAAACAGACGCAAAAGCCGGAAGCCGCCAACGATCCCGTCTCAGATATCGCTGACGAAATACATATCGTTGATGCTATGAGGCCCTCCGCTGCCCCGACGTCTAACAACAAGCCGCTTCGATACGGCACACGCAAAAGCAAGGCCGGCGAAAATGCGCCAGTCATCAAAAACCTCAGCTCCGTCAGTAGCTTCGAAGAAGAAGAGGAGATCGAAATGGACGATCTCCCCGTCCGCGCCAACGCGCCGGAAGAACTGATTGATACGAGAAGAAACCCGAGCGAAAGACGCGAAGAGTACGGTGAAGACCGTCCACGTCGCAACGATCGCTCGCGCCCCGAACGTCGTGAACGCAAACCTCGCGAACGCCGCGAGCCACGCGAACGCCAAGCTCGGGAAGAAACAGCGGAACAACCAACCGCCGAAAACGAAACAAACGTCGAAGCCGAAAACGCCACGCAAGATCAAGATCGCCCCGAACGTTTCGGCACGGTCAAGACCCCAGCAAGCGGAGCGGAAAGCCAAGTTCAAGAGTTTCGCCCCTCACGCGACGGACGTACCGCCCCAAAGCGCGAACCCCGACGCGAATCCTCCACTCCTAGATCCGCCCCGCCAAAGACTAAGAAAAAAGGACTGCTGTCCCGCATCATAGGCTTCTTCACAGGAGGCGACCAGGAAGAGGAAAAGAAGCGTCAGGAACGTTCCAATCGCGGAGGCCAACGCCAACGCGGAGGTCGCGGACGCCGCGGACCAAACGATCGCGAAAACCGAGATGGCAAACGCGAAGACGGAGAAGGAGGCGAAAACCGCCGCCGACGCCGCCCGCGCAACCGCAACCGCAAGCCACGTCAAGACGGCGAAAATAGCCCTCGCGGAGAAGGACGCCAGCGCAACGACAGAGGTCCGCGCGGAGAACGCCAGAACCGCGAAGGCGGAGGCGAACGTCGCCGCCGCCCACGTCGTCCCCGTCGCGAAGGCGGAGAACGTCGCGAACGCCAGGAAAGCTCCTCCGAGTAATCCCAACAAAAATTCAAAACATCAAGCCCTGCAGCTCCCAAAGCCGCAGGGCTTTTTCATCCCCGCCCTCATCCCTCGCCCATCTCCGGTACACGAAAAGCGCAACCTTACACGTTTCGCGCCCCACCCCTGACTCCCCCTTCGCCACCTTACGAAAAAAAGTCGGAATCCCCCCGAGCGCCCAAATCCCTATTTACAAGCCGCCCACCCATTCCCCATGCTCGCCCCAGCCCAATCACTCTTCCCTTTCACTCACCATAAATCGATATGCCCGAGCCCACCGACACCGGAGTCGACTACTTCGCCAGCGCACTCTCCACTCCACTGAACACTCAGACCGAGTCCCTTCTCCGCCCACCAAGCTTCGACGAATTCGTCGGCCAGAGCAAAACCGTCGAGCGCCTCAAGATAATGTCGGGCGCCGCCCGCAAACGCGGCGAACCCCTCAATCACATCCTCCTCTCCGGTCCACCCGGCCTCGGCAAGACTTCCCTCTCCTTCATCCTCGGAGCCGAAATGGGGCGCAACGTTCGCATCACCTCCGGTCCCGTCGTGGAAAAGGCAGGCGACCTCGCTGGCATGCTCACCAATCTCGAAGAAGGCGACATCCTCTTCATCGACGAAATCCACCGCATCCCCAAAACCGTCGAAGAGTACCTCTACTCCGCCATGGAGGACTACTGCATCGACATCATGATCGACCAGGGGCCAAACGCCCGCTCCGTCCGCCTCAATATCCCCCGCTTCACCCTCGTCGGCGCCACCACGCGAAACGGCCTCCTCACCGCCCCCCTTCGCAGTCGCTTCACCCTGCAAACCCGACTCGACTACTACGGTCCCGAAGACCTCCTCAAAATCGTAACGCGCACCTGCAAACTCCTCAACGTTCCCCTCGATACCGACGGCGGACTCGAGATCGCCCGCCGCGCCCGCGGCACCCCGCGCATCGCCAACAATCTCGTCAATTTCGTCCGCGACTACGCCGAGGAAAAAGGCAACGGCACCATCACCAAAGCCACCGCCCAAGCCGCCCTCGAACTCCTCGAAATCGACGCCCTCGGCCTCGACGAAATGGACAAGCGCCTGCTTCGCGTCATGGCCACCACCTACAACAGCCGACCCGTGGGGCTCAACACCCTCGCAGTCGCCGTCGGCGAAGAAAGCCACACCCTCGAGGAAGTGCACGAACCCTTTCTTATACAGTCCGGCCTCATCCAGCGTACCGCCCAAGGCCGCATAATCACCGGCGACGGACTCCGAGCCATCGGCCTAGAAGCGATCACTTAGGCTCTCCCAAATCAGGGAGCGCCGAAGTACCCCAGCTCCCTCGCCGCCTCTTCCAAACGCTCAAGCGTAAAGTCGCCTTTCAAGCTTCCAACAAGATCGGCGACCTCCAATGCATCCAGCCTCGCAGGGAAATCCATATCCCGCACCCCTCCCTCGCTGATTTGGTACGCTTTTCCCGTACCCAAAAGCTCGATACCTTCCTCAAACGAATCGAGCAGGATATGTCCAATCGCCAACTCCGTGCCAAATTGCCCACCCACGTACTTGGGATATCCACGATTATCCCCGTGCATCATTACCAAAAAGTCCACAGAACCGGCCCGTAAACTCACGGCTATTCGCCGTTCGCCGCTCACTGTGGGAAACGAATCCTCGAAATAGAAGTTCTCCAAGGAAACTCGCTTCGAAGAATCCCCCACATGAAACACATCGCCATACTGAAGCCATATTGCCGCAACACCCACCACTGCTAGAATCAAAAATGTGGATACGGAAACTTTCGGTCGCTTTCTCATCTATCCACAATCCGCACTGGCAAAACGGTCCATGCACGTTCCATCGAAACGCCATCCTCTACATCAAAATCCACTCGTAGAGGACCCGTGCCCTGCACACGGAACGAACGAGCAGAGCCCAATGCGGACCTCACCTCTTCAGCCCTCAACTCAACAGAAAACAACGACACTGAAATACCATCATACGAACCGCCCTGGCCGGTCTTCTCGAAAATCGAATCATGAGCCTCTTCCATAAACGCATCATAACACCCACTATCCCTCCAAAAGCCTAGCACCACTGCTCCCCCTTCAACGAACCCGCCACACTGTCCCACAAACCCTTCGCATTCACCCACTGTCTTCCAGCGTTCCTGAGCTCGACCAAACGACTCACGCTTCGAATCCAACACCTCGCATCGTATCCACTTAACAATCACTTGGCGAAATCCCAGCCTCCACCCCAAAGCGTTGACGGAGCAAACTCCACGCTATTGCCCGCAGGATCTCGCACGTAGAGCGACTCGCCTCCCTCGCCCCACTCGACGACACTCTCGATCTCTATTCCCTTGCTCTCCAAGTGCACTCTCCACTCCCGTATCTCTTCATCGGTGGCCGCGAAAGCGATATGCCCCTCGCCTGAAGTCCCATGACTCGGAACCGCGCGCCCCGGCGGCGAGCTTTTCCTCGGATCAAAAACCAGCAATACGCTATCTTGTAATCGGAAAACCAATACAAGCTCCGACTCTCTCATCAGTTCTAGCCCAAGCGTATCGCGATAGAACAGCTTCGCAGCCGGCAAATCCTCCGCGTACAGAATCGTCTCGAATATACGTTTCGCCTTCATCTTCATTCTCCTCCATTATACGTTTCGTAGAGCTCAATCGGCAGTCCGTCCGGATCCGAGAAAAAGGTAAAGCGACGATTCGTAAACGCGTCAACCCGCACCGGCTCAACCTCAATACCATGCCCTTTCAAGTCGGCAAGGCACGCATCTAAATCCGACGTCTCAAACGCGAGGTGACGCAAGCCCAAGGCCTCCGGATAAGACAGCCGGGCCGGAGAATCAGGAAACGAGAACAATTCAATTTGCACGCCGCCCGGAACCTCGAGGTCCAGCTTGTAAGAGCCTCGCGCCTCGCGATACGTCTCCCGCAAAATCGAAAGTCCGAGAACCTTCGTATAGAAAAGCTTAGATCGAGCGTAGTCCGAACAAATGACTGCGACATGATGGATTCCTGACAAATTCACTATACAAAAATCACCTTATAAAATCCCCAAATACAAGCTGGTTCTAGGTCAGGCCCGTGGAGAATCACTTGCGCAAACGAATGAAGTAGCTCCTCTTCAATTCGAAAACAATGAGAGCGCTCCCGTTGACCCAAAGTGCCTTGGGACTTATCATCCGGAGCATGAGACATCCTGCCCTTTACCTGATAGCCACCGCATTCCTATTCTCTAGCTGCGGAAAAAACGAAACCGCCACGCAGCCGACCTCCACAGAGAACGACCCAAAAATCGTCGCCGAGACGACTGCACCTGCAAAACTCGACGACTCCATCCTCGAGCAAGGCATCGTCGCCACGCTCCAACTTGCCGCGAAGAGAGCCGTCGATGAGCTCAGCAAACCCGAGTCCTTCGCCAACAACGAAGCCTTACGCATCAAACTCCCCGAGTCCTTCGCGCCCGTGGAGTCCGCCTTGGAGAAAATCGGCCAAGAGAAAATACTGAACGATTTCACTGATTCCTTGAACGAGGCGGCCCGCAGCGCGGTCGCCGCCTCTCCCCAGATCCTATCGGAAACGATCAAGAAAATGCAGGTGCAAGATGTTATGACCATCTGGCGGGGCGGCGACGACGCTGCCACTCGCTACCTCGAGACAAACACGCGAAAACAGATTTCAGAACTCATGTTGCCCATCATCAAAAAGCAGACCGAAGACACCGGAGCCACCCGCTACTTCAAACAGATTACCGAGCTTCTCCCAAAAAAGAAAGGTGGCTTACTGGACAATCTCGCAGCGCTCGCTGGCGTTCAAATCCCAAGCGACTTCGACTTGGATCAATTCGTATCTGACAAGGCTCTCGACGGACTCTACACTACGCTAGCTAGCGAAGAAGCCAAGATCAGAGCAAACCCAGCCGAACGCTCGACCGAGCTCATCAAAAGCGCCTTCGACTACTTCAAGAAAAAGTGAGCCAATAAAAAACCCGTTCTCAAAAAAGAGAACGGGTTCGAAAATAGTATTCAGTAAATAACTACAAAGCCAAGGCCTTCTTGATGCGAGCCATCGCTTCCACGATCTTCTCCCGCGAGTTGAAAGCGCTGATGCGGATATGCCCTTCGCCACAGGTGCCAAACCCAGCGCCCGGCGTGCAGACCACGCCCGCCTCGTTAAGCAGAAGATCGAAGAAGTCCCAACTTGGACGCTTAGCGTTAATCCAAATGTAGGGAGAATCCTCGCCACCGATACAGTCAAAGCCGAGTTCTTTGATTGCTGCCTTCACGATCTTCGCATTCTCGAGATAAAAATCAGTCAGAGCCTTCACCTCAGCCTTGCCCTCCTTTGAGAAAACCGCTTCTGCAGCCTTTTGCACCGGATACGATACGCCGTTGAACTTCGTGCAATGACGACGGTTCCATAGCGCGTGCACGCTGTGCTCCTTACCGCTCGCATCCTGAGCCTTCAAATCCTTGGGCACCACCGTGTACGCGCAACGCGTACCGGTGAATCCAGCGTTCTTGGAGAAGCTGCGAAACTCGATCGCCACTTCGCGAGCGCCTTCGATCTCGTAGATACTGTGCGGCAATGACTCGTTACGAATGAAAGCCACGTATGCCGCGTCATAGAGAATGATCGCTCCGCAATCCTTCGCGTAATCCACCCAAGCCTTCAATTGATCCTTCGTCGCGGTCGCTCCTGTCGGATTATTCGGAAAACAAAGATAGACTAGATCAACCTTCTCCTCCGGAATTTCCGGAACGTATCCATTTTCTGGAGTTGAATCAAGATAGACGAAACCTTCATAGCGTCCGTCGACATTCTTGCCCGTACGACCTGCCATAACGTTGGTGTCGACGTACACAGGATAAACGGGATCAGGTACCGCGATCTTTATATCCGCACCGAAGATTTCCTGAATGTTTCCGCTGTCGCACTTGGCTCCATCGCTCACGAAAATCTCGCTTGCGTCGATGTTCGCGCCGCGCGCCTTGAAGTCGTTCTTCGCGATCGCCTCGCGTAAGAATGCGTATCCCTGCTCCGGACCGTAGCCGTGAAAACCTTCGCGGGTTCCCTGATCATCGATCGCCGCGTGAAACGCCTTTTGACACGCCTGCGGTAGCGGCTCGGTCACATCACCGATCCCAAGACGAATAATCGGCTTGTCAGGATTCGCTTCCTGGTAGGTGGACACGCGCTTAGCGATGTCGGAAAAAAGGTAGGAAGCCTTGAGCTTCAGGTAGTTTTCGTTGATGCGGATCATGATTGGAAAAGTGACCAGCCATAACAGCGATGAGAAGCAATGAGTCAACAAAGGAGCACGGCTTCTCTTGCCTCCCTCTACCTGCGATCAATCACGTCATCGACCGAGAAACGAACTTTGGCTGTCGTAGCGTACTTGTCGCCTTCCGCCCGATATCCCAGCGGACAGGCGACCACCGTCGAGTAACCAGTACCTTCAAGCCCGAGAATCTTGTCATACGCCGCCGGATCGATGCCCTCCATCGGACACGCGTCCACGCCAAGCAATGCGGCCGTATACAACAATTGCCCCAAAGCGATGTAGACCTGCTTGGTCGCCCAAGCGTCGATAAAGCCTTGCTCGTTCGCCTGATCGACGAATCCACCCGCAAACTCTTCATAGCCCGAGAGACTCTCCGCAGAGACTCCCCGCACCTCCGCCATGCGATCGATAAACTCTCCCACGTTTTCACGCGTGTATCCAGTTTTCACTGTCAACACCACCATGTGAGAACAGTCTTTTGTCTGCTGCTGATCCCAAGAAACCGCAGGAAACTGATCCTTGATCGCCTGATCCTCCACGATCACAAACTTCCACGGTTGCAGGCCAAAGGATGAGGGGGTCAAAACAAGAGCTTTCTCCAGAGACTTCACCGTCTCCTCGGGAATCTTGCGACTCGGATCAAATTGCTTGGTGGCATAGCGCCAGCTGAGTTGCTCGAGAATGTCGTTTGCGTCGATTTTAGGCATAGCGAATAGATTGTTACTTTCAGTAATCGAACTACTACGGCTCCAACTAACACCTGACTGCGGAAAACCTCCGATTCTCCTGCTTCCCCACTCAACCCGAAGGCCTACTTTTCGTCGTCAACAGGCTCAAGGGGAACATCGATCTCCTCGTCCTCTTTCGCGATGTAGTGGCAGCCTTTGCTCTCAGGATTCAAGCTGGCCGCATGCACAACTATCAGAGCCGCCTTCACAGAATTGCGCAGCTCGATAAGCGATCGAGTCAGGCGAGCCCCCGCATAGAAACTGCTGATCTCTTCGTCCAACTGGTTCAAAATCCGGTGCGCTCTCTTCAGGCGGCGAGGAGAGCGAATTAAGCCGACATAATTCCACATCGTGCTCTTGATCAGGCGCATATCCTGGCGTATCAGCACCTCGTCCGCCGTACGTTCCGGACTCACCCACTCCTTAACCTCCGGCAGGTGATAATCGTTCCGTCGGAAATCCTCAATATCCGCCTTCGCCGTCAGCTTCGCCGAAACGAGGCACTCGAGAAGCGACGTACTCGCGAGACGATTCGCCCCATGCAGGCCCGTACAAGCAGTCTCCCCGATTGCGTTTAGATTCCGCACCGACGAACGACCGTTGAGATCCGTATAGACGCCTCCACAAGTGTAGTGCGCAGCAGGCGCTACCGGGATTGGCTCGTGACTGATATCCACGCCGCTGGCGAGGGCCCGCTCGTAGATAGACGGAAAACGCTCGCGAATAAACTCCGGCTTCATGCTGGAAAGATCGATATAGACGCAGTTATCGCCACTGGAAATCAACTCCCGATGGATGGCTCGAGCCACGATATCACGCGGAGCAAGCGACTTCATCGGATGCTGCGTATCCATAAACGCCTTACCATGGCTATCGACGAGCACGCCTCCCTCACCTCGTACCGCCTCGGACACGAGAAAGAGCTGACAGTTCTTCTTCAGAAAAACAGTCGGGTGAAACTGAATGTACTCTAGATCAATAATACGCGCCCCAACTCTGCGGGCCATCGCCAATCCATGCCCGACCACTCCAGGCTGGTTCGTAGTGTTTGCGAAAATCTGCCCCAAGCCGCCAGTGGCAAGAATCGTCTTCTTCGCTATGATCGCCTTTACCTCTCCGCTCACTGCATCCAAGGCATACACCCCAATACACGTGATCGGTTTGTATTTATCAATTGGATGCACAGAATTGTGCGAAAGCGTCAGCAAATCAATCGCCACATGATTCTCCAGAATAGTTAGATTCTGGATACCACGGACGTACTCGTGAAAATTGTTTAGAATCGCCCGCCCCGTAACATCCTTCGCATAAATGATACGCTTGTCGCTGTGCCCCCCTTCGCGAGTGTACTGAAGGTCGCCATTCTCGCTTCGATCGAAAGGAACGTGCAAACGATCGAGCAGCAAATCCTGCACAGCAGCCTGTCCCTCTTTAACTAGCGACCCTACCGCTTCCGGATTCGCCGTTTGGTCCGACGCCACCATGATATCCCTCTCGAGCTGCTCGGGGTGATAGGACGTATCGTAGATGATCCCCCCTTGCGCCCATTTGCTGTTGGCTCCCGTAGACAATTGATCCGCGCAGATCATAGTGACTGAGAGACCTTGGCTGCACGCGTTGTGAGCATAGGCGCTCCCCGCGAGCCCAGCCCCGATAACAAGGCAATCTGTGCGAATCGTTTCCACTAGGAAATAGAAAGTGTTTAAGAGACGTCTATCACCTAGCAACCTTTGCCAGGCTGATGCGGCACACCTTCTGCAATTTCGAACATACGCTCGATCGAATGAAGCGCCTTCAGCCGAAGCTCCTCGTCCAAATCAATCACTTGCTCCTGTCGTGGCGAAACCAATACATCGCGAATTTTCTCGAGCGAATTCATCTTCATGTAAGGACAAAGCTTACAGCCCGATATGAAGCGCTTCTCCGGAGCCTCCACCTCAAGCCGCTCCACCAGACCGCACTCGGTGAGCATCATGAAATACGGAGCTTCCGTCGCTTTCACGTACTGCATCATTCCGCCAGTGCTGCCGACATAGTCGCTACGCTCCGTGATATAGAGCGTGCACTCGGGATGTGAGACGACTTTCAAGCCCGGAAATTTCGTTCGCGCCTCCGCAATCGTTTCCGGATCGAAATGATCGTGTACGATACAGGTCCCGTCCGAGGATACGATCTCCTTGTCGATGCCGAGCTTCTTCATCTCGATGCGAATGTTATCCGCCATCAAGCGATCCGGCACGAAGAGGATCTGCTTCTGCGGAAGCGACGCTACGATTTTGTAAACGTTGCTCGAAGTCACGCAAACATCGCACTCCGCCTTCACTTCAGCAGTGCTGTTGATGTAGCAAACCACTGCCGCATCCGGATAGAGCTTCTTCAACTCGCGCAGCTGCTCTCCCGTAAGCGAGTCCGCAAGCGAACAGCCAGACGCGCGATCCGGCACGACCACCTCCGCTTTGGGAGATAAAATCTTCGCCGTCTCAGCCATGAAAACGACGCCAGAGAAAACGATTTTCTCCGCGGCAGCTTCCTTGGCCTTGAGGCTCAACATGTACGAATCTCCCGCGAAGTCTGCCACCCCGTAAATGATCTCAGGCTCCACATAAGAGTGAGCGAGAATCACCGCGCCCTTCTCCTTCTTCAAATCGTTGATCTCTAGCGTCAACGGAGCGATTTCGCGACAGGCTTCTATGTTCCAGGAGCGGCTCGCTTCACACTCGACGTGCATCAGCTTGGCGAGGAGACGTTCCGCCTCCGCCTCGATTTGAGTTTCCGAATAGTTTCTGTTGTCTGCGGCGCTTACCATGTTCTGAGCACTTCCTTAGATTAAAAGCAGACAAGCATGAAGCCTTGCCCGACGAAAGAAAAGCATTTGCTGAACAGCTCTTTGCCAATTGCCGGCAAGGATAGGGATTGAATCTAAAAAAATCCCCTAAACGCAGGCCAGATTCGGCTTTTCCCACCACTCGCCGCCCGTCTCGCAAAATTCACTCCTCACTCCTCACCACTCCAAACTCAAAGTGGTACCCAGGGTGGGATTGATTCGCTACGCTCAGGGCTTCGCCCCAAACCTGCGGTTTGCCCATCTCCGCTTCGCTCCGTCGAACCCTAGTGAGTTCAAGTCCGGAACGCCCGTCTCGCAAAATTCACTCCTCACTCCTCACCACTCCAAACTCAAAGTGGTACCCAGGGTGGGATTGATTCGCTACGCTCAGGGCTTCGCCCCAAACCTGCGGTTTGCCCATCTCCGCTTCGCTCCGTCGAACCCTAGTGGGTTCAAGTCCGGAAAGCCCGTCTCGCAAAATTCACTCCTCACTCCTCACCACTCCAAACTCAAAGTGGTACCCAGGGAGGGATTGATTCGCTACGCTCAGGGCTTCGCCCCAAACCTGCGGTTTGCCCATCTCCGCTTCGCTCCGTCGAACCCTAGTGGGTTCAAGTCCGGAAAGCCCGTCTCGCAAAATTCACTCCTCACTCCTCACCACTCCAAACTCAAAGTGGTACCCAGGGAGGGACTCGAACCCTCACTTCCGAAGAAAGCGGATTTTGAATCCGCCGCGTCTACCAATTCCGCCACCTGGGCATCTTGCGAAAATCAAGCGAGCCACTGGGACCCGCAGACAAGATTCGGAGTTGTGCCACGAGCCTGAATCGATGCAAGCCAAATTGAAACAGGATCGAAACCCTGTCGATTCTGACCGCAATTCATCATGCGATCCAATATTCTCCAAAGCGGCGAACTAGACCTTAAATTCTTATCATCAAAGACTTAAGAAACGTACGGATTTTTTCCAAAAAAAACATCACGATTGTTTGAACGTGTTGATCCAGACATCGTCTATCTTTGCAGGACATATAGGGTTTGTTCATTTTTGTATCTAGTTTGTAGTTTGATAAGTCGAGAGAGGCGCCGCTTAGCGGCGCCTCTTTTCGTTTCCAAGCCCAACCATTCCACAAAAATCCAGTCTTCGAAATTTTCCTTCCAAAAATTTGAACGAAAGCACCTCAAGCGCGCCTATCCCCGCATATAGGTAGTTTAATAATTTTAAGAATCTGGTTTGTAGTTTGATAAGTTAGGAAAGGCGTCGCGAAAGCGGCGTCTTTTCTGTTTGTAAGAACGATCACCCCTTTCATTAGCTATCTGACATGCCAGACTTTCGCTGCCACTGCGATACTTCCGCCTTTGCCCTAGACGGACAAATCGAGCTCAGCCCCGACGAATCAAACCACCTAATCGCAGCCAATCGAGCTCGAGTCGGCGATCCCGTGCGCGTCTTCGACGGCAAAGGCAACGAAGGGAACGCTCGAGTCTCCGTCGCCAACAAACGCCGAGCCGTCCTCAAAATTGAATCCATCTGCACTCTTCCGCCGCCTCCCTACCAAATCGCGCTCGCCCAAGCCCTCCCAAAAGGAAAACTCATCGAAACTATCATCCGCAAGGCGACGGAGATAGGCATTCAGCAAATTTTCCCCCTTATCACCCGCCGCGTGGAACTGAAGATAGAGCCGAAAAAGGAAGACTCCAAAAACGCGAAATGGACCGCCGCCACCCTCGAGGGCGCAAAACAAAGCGGCAATCCCCACCTTCTCAAGATCGAACCTATCTGCGACCTCAACTCCCTGCTCAATCAAAGCGAAGGCTTCGACCTCAAGCTCATCGCAAGTCTGACAACTGATACGACCTCCCTGAAAAAACAGCTCGAAAGGTATCAGTCCGAGCACAATGGAAGCTCGCCCAAATCGGTACTTTGGCTCGTTGGTCCTGAAGGAGACTTCACTCCGGAAGAGACCCAAATCTCAATCAACGCCGGTTTCCTCCCCACCACACTCGGCCGCTATGTCATGCGAAGCGAAACCGCAGCCACTCATGCGCTGAGCATCACCCAATACGAGCTGGAAACGGCAACCAGCTGATGGGCACCCGAAAGCGAGCCTAGTCTTTTCCTCCATAAGGAGACTCCAACAAGCCTGACATCTCGATAATGTAAGGTTTCTTTGCATGTGTAAGAGAATACGACATCCAGCAGTGCTAATCTAAATTTTCTCTACACTGTATCCCCCTCTTTACGAGCGAGTTAAGACTTCGCGAAAAACCTTGGCATGTCCTTAGCTAACCCTTAGACGACAGGCACCACATTGGAGCCCTATCATCTGCCATCACTTTCCACCGCACCAGCGATGAAGCTCACAACCAACTTTCTAAGCTCCTTCGACACTCTGCCCATAGCAGCGCAAATCGCGACCGCTGAGGAACCAGAGAACATCCGTACAGCGATAAGTGGGGAGCTGGGACTCATTCTCCTCGGTACCGCGCTTCTCAGCTACGGCGCTTATGTCTTCGTTTTGAGGCTGTGCAAATCTCTCGCTTCCAACGCAAACGAGTAAGACAGCGATCAGCTTACGTCTCAGTGCATATGCATTTAACTGAGATGTGCCGCGGAGACAGACATCGTAAACCATAAAACTGTCGGGAATTAGCACGCGCTAACGATCAATCAAAAGCCCTACGGATCCTTATGAATACCAGAGCGCTTTGACACTAGTCTAGCCTCCCTCGCTTCGAGCCCAGTCATACCGGATCAAAGTCTCATCCCCACCAAACTTCTCCCCGCCCTGCATGGACTCAATGCCGGTGGATTAAAATTTTCGCACAATGGGAGAAGGCCAAGGCGCAAACACAATCGAGCCTCAGATAAACGGAGACGATTTGGACTGTAGCCTCCATAGCTCCATACCCGAGAATGGTTCCAGCCATACGCTCCTCGGCATCTGCTTTTCGGGGCCTCTCGCCTGCGGGACCTAGAATCCGCAGATCAAAGACCCACCACCGTCTCCAAAAAAAAGACCAGCGCTACACTGGTCTTAATTCATATTTAGAATTCCGATACGGAACACTCGATAACGGGCCTACCAGGTCATCAAACCTCCGGCAAAAGTGAAGCCAGCTCCCACCGAGCAAAAGATGATCTTGTCTCCCTCTTCGAAAATCTCCTCCTCCGCCGCCCAGCCAAGCGCCATCGAAACCGACGCGGCCGAAGTGTTTCCGTACTTTCCGATCGTCACCACAAACTTGTCGTAAGGAATGCCTACCCGCTTGCTGACGGCTCGCAGGATACGAGCATTCGCCTGATGCGGCACCACCCAGGCCACATCCTCCGGCTTCAAGCCGTGACGCTCCAGAGCGCTCTCGATAATATTGGAAAAAGCGAGTACTGCCCGCTTGAATACAACTCCACCATCCATCTTCAGATAGAAGGAATCAAGGTCCTCGCCCGGTGCGGGCATCGGATGCAGCGCTCCTCCACCGACGCGCGAAATCGCATCCGTAAAGCGGGCGTCGCCACTCAGCTCAAGCCGGTGCAAGCGATGCCCACCTTCCTGAGGCGTCAAAATCGCCGCCCCAGCGCCATCACCAAAAAGAAATGCCGTTTCGTGATCCCTCGGATTCGTGATGCGCGAGAGAATCTCAGCCGTAACAACCAAAATGTTTTTCGCCGTGCCGCCATAGATCAAGCTACGACCGACTTCGAGCGCATAGAGCCATCCGGAACAAGCAGCGTTCAGATCAAACGCTAACGCATGCTCAATCCCCAACTCCTTGGCCAAAATACTCGCCGCTCCCGGTACAGGCTGATCAGGCAGAAGCGTGGCTACAACCACCGCATCTATGTCAGAAACATCTAATCCCGCCATCTCAAGCGCGTTCCGCGTTGCCGTGCTCGCAAGACTCGTGGCGGACTCCCCCTCGGAAATAATGTATCGCTGCTGGATACCTGTAACCTTGACGATTTCCTCCTCCGTCTTCCCGGGAAACTGCTTCAGGATTTCCGCATTCGAAACCATGTTTTTCGGCACCGCGTAGCCGATTCCCGCCACACAGGCAGTCTGGTTCGATCCCGAGCCTGCCGGTTGAGAATCCGCAACCGCAGGCGTCGCCGGTGCGACAGTCGTTGAGTAAGCGTCTAAGTCATCGCCCGTTACGCGACCACCAGGTCCCGTCCCCACAATGTCCGAAATCGCATCCGGATCCAAGCCACGCTCAAGCGCCAGCTTTTTGGCGCGAGGCGTCCAACGCGCTCCAGCGACCTTAGCGACAGGAGCTACCGCGGGCATTGCAGCAGGACTGGCAGTGACCTCCTGCATGACTGCGACAGGCGACTCCTCTACTTTCGTTTCAGCAGACGCAGATTCTGGATCCGCGTCAGCATCCACCTTCAAATGGCCGACCGCAGCATCCACCTTCAAATGGCCGACCGCAGTATCCTCAGTCTCGATACGAAGAAAAGGCATTCCTACTTCGATGATATCTCCAGCGCGGCAAAAGATCCGCTTGATGATTCCGTCGCACGGCGCCTCGAAATCGAAGACCGACTTGTCGCTCTCCAACTCCGCCAGCTTCTCACCCTTGGCGATGCTTTTCCCTGACTCCACAAAGAGGTCGATCAGGGTCATTTCATTGACAGTTGCTCCCATTGAGGGAATGGGCACGTCGATTTGAAAACTCATGGCCTTGGCGAGTGATTATCTAAAAGGATACTGACTTTACGTTGTTTAAAGGCTCTCGTCCCGCTTAATTGCTGCTTCCACAAACGCGCGGAATAGCGGGTGAGCCTTGTTGGGCTTGGAAAGAAATTCTGGATGGGATTGTACCGCGAGGAACCAAGGGTGTTCCTTTAGCTCCACCATTTCGACAAGGTTTCGCTTGGGATTCACTCCGCTCACGACCAGTCCCGCAGCCTCGAGCTGCTCCACATAATCGTTGTTAACCTCGTAACGATGACGATGACGTTCGCGCACGTTCTCCTCGCCATAAGCCTCATAGGCGTGCGTCCCTTTTTTCACCTTACACTCATACGAGCCGAGACGCATCGTCCCACCCTTGTCGACGACTTGCTTCTGCTCCTCCATCAAGGCGATCACTGGATTCTCCGTCATTTCGTTGAACTCCAGACTGTTCGCATCCGCCAAGCCGAGCACATTGCGAGCGTACTCGATCACAGCGATCTGCAAACCGAGACAAAGACCGAAATACGGAATGTTGTTTTCGCGAGCATAGCGGACCGCCGCGATTTTCCCTTCCGTCCCTCGATCTCCAAATCCACCGGGAACCAATATTCCATGCAAACTCTTGAGCGCCTCAAGACCTTCCGCAGTCTCGAGCGACTCCGCGTCGATACGCTTGATCGTAACCGCGCAATCATTGGCAATCCCCGCGTGCGTAATCGACTCGTAGACCGACTTGTACGCGTCCTGCAGCTCGATGTATTTTCCGACAACACCGATCGTGACACGCTTGGAAGGAGACTTCAGACGACGGACAATATCAGTCCAAATGCTATTCTTAGCCGGAGGAGCGTCTAGCTTGAGCATGTCCACCACTAGATCATCAAGCTTCTCGCGACGAAGCATCACCGGCAGCTCGTAAATGGAGTCATCCACGTCGATCTCTTCAATGACCGCCTTCACAGGCACGTTGCAGAAAAGACTCATCTTCTCGCGCAGCTCCATATCGATCGGGTGCTCCGTGCGACATACCAAGATGTTCGGCTGGATACCGATCTCGCGCATTTTCGCCACGCTCTGTTGAGTCGGCTTAGTCTTGAGCTCACCCGCCGCAGCGAGAAAAGGAACCAAAGTACAATGGATGAAAATCACGTTATCGCGCCCCGCTTCGAGAGCGAACTGACGCATCGCTTCGAGAAATGGCAAACCTTCGATATCACCCGTCGTACCGCCGATTTCCGTGATCAAAATGTCTACGTCCTCGCTCGCTGCCGCTATGCGCTGCTTGATCTCGTTGGTCACGTGAGGAATCACCTGCACCGTCTTGCCGAGGTACTCTCCACGACGCTCCTTCTGGATAACGGACTCGTAGATTTGCCCCGACGTCAAGTTGTTGAACTGGCTCAGCTTGCCGGACGTGAAACGCTCGTAGTGGCCGAGGTCGAGATCGGTCTCCGCCCCGTCGTCAAGAACGTACACCTCTCCGTGTTGAAACGGATTCATCGTGCCCGGATCAACATTGAGGTAAGGATCGAACTTCTGGATCCGCACCGTGCAGCCTCGCTCCTCGAGCAACGCGCCCAAAGATGCGGCGGTCAAACCCTTGCCTAAAGACGATACGACACCGCCCGTCACGAAAATATACTTCTTTGCCTTACTGTTTTCCACTTTGGCTGCCATGAGAATTAGATATGAAAGAGGAGGTCAAACTACATCGCGTCAAGGGGCCAAAATCATCCAGCCAGCAAACACCACAATCGCCAAAAGCAGAACAGTCACCAGCACGACCATGCCGAAACGAATCAGTTTCCAAGCGACCCAGCCGAGCCCAAGCCCAACCACGACGAGGCAAGCAGTCACGAGCCAGGACGGATAAATATCGTAGAGTCCCTTGATTTGGTCGATTAGCTGCGCCATGGGGGGCGACTCTAGGTGAGCCCTCTCACCCGCATCAACCCCCAATTCCCCTCCCCCGCAATTTTGCCGAGAACGACTCGTTTCTTATTCTGCAGAAAAAAAACCACCGCCGCTTGACCTTGCTCCATACTACAAGGCCTAAACTAGGGCGATACCAACAATCCCGGAAAGACATGGAACAGCAAACTCTCACTCGCGGACAACTCGCCAAACAAAGCGGAAAGTCGTTCGAAACCATTCGCTTCTACGAAGACAAAGGTCTCATCAGCCCCGCCTACCGCGACAGTTCCAACTACCGACGCTACCGCCAAAGCGACTCCCAACGCCTCTCCTTCATCGACCAGGCCAAACAACTCGGATTCTCCCTGCGCGAAATCGCCGACATCCTAGAACTCCACGACCGCAACGAAGGCGCCTGCCGCAGCCTCGCCGAAAAGGCCAAGCTCAAGCTGGACGAAATCGACGCCCAAATCGTTGAACTCGAGAAACGCCGCGAACTCCTCCAACGACTCAATAGCTGCGACACCCTCGAACTCGTCGACTGCGACTGCGACATCATCGCCCAATCCGAACTTATCCAGCGCGGCTGCTCCTGCAGCTAGACGCATCCCCTCCCAACCATGACCAGTAAAACCCGCTTTACCGAGCGGCCAGAGCTACTGCTTCGCCCAAAAACTCACCACAACACTGAAACCAAAAACACACCAAATCATGAAAAACAAAACCAAGATCGAACTCTTCACGGCCACGGAATGCTGCTCCCAAAATGCAACCGAAGCCTGCTCCCAAGAATCGAACCAATGCGACTGCGAAGTCGCCGTGTATTCAACCGACACAGACCCCGGCAAGGCCCGAGCCAAAGAGCTCGGCGTCGAAAGCTACCCAGCCATCGCTATCAACGACCAAGTCCTCACCTGCGAACCCATAGCCAATGCCATTAGCGCCGCCCTCGCATCCATGAAATCCTCGTCCTCCTGTTGCTGCTAAGCGCTCATCACATCCGGCAACGCGATACACATATCGCGTTGCCAAGCCATCCCCGATTCCCCACAACCACTCACGATGGCAAAAAAATACAATATCTACGGTATGGGCAACGCGCTCGTCGACATCGTCACCGAAGTCGATGACGCCTTCTTCGCAGCAAACGAAATCGAAAAAGGAGTCATGACTCTCGTCGACGAAACCCGCCAGAGCGCTCTCGTCAACGCCATCGACCTCGACGCCGCCGACAAGCAATGCGGAGGATCCGCAGCCAATTCCATCATCGGCGCCGCCCAGCTCGGAGCCTCCGTCTTCTACTCCTGCAAAGTCGCCGAAGACGATCTCGGCGAATTCTACGTCGCCGACCTCACCGCCAACGGAGCCGACACAAACCTCATTCCGGGCCAGCTCCCAGAAGGCATCACCGGCAAATGCCTCGTCATGACCACGCCCGACGCCGAGCGTACCATGAACACCTTCCTCGGCATCACCGCCACCTACTCGACCAACGAGATCGCCACCAGCGCCCTGCTCGACTCGGAATACCTCTACATAGAAGGCTACCTCGTCACCAGCGACAACGGCGTCGAGGCCATGAAAACCGCCAAAACCATCGCCGAGCAAAGCGGAGTAAAAACCGCCCTCACCTTCTCCGACCCCGCCATGGTCAAATACTTCGGCGACGCCATGCGCGACGTCATCGGCGACGGCATCGACCTCCTCTTCTGCAACGAAGAGGAAGCTATGACCTACACCGGCACCGACTCCATACCCGCCGCCGTCGAAGCCCTCAAAAGCTCCGCCAAACAATTCGTAGTCACTCTCGGCCCCGACGGAGCCCTCGTCTGGGACGGAACCAGCGAAATCAAAATCGCCCCCGTGCCAACCAAGGCCGTCGACACCAACGGCGCGGGAGACCTCTTCGCCGGAGCCTTCCTCTACGGCATCACCAACGGCCTTTCCCACGCCGAAGCCGGAGCCCTCGCCAGCCGAGCCTCCTCCGCCGTCGTATCCAAATTCGGCCCACGCCTCAGCAAAGAGCAAGCCCAAGCGCTCCTCTAGTTTCCTAAGAGGGAAGCGACCTCGCTCCGCGATTTCATAAATCGAGCATATGAAAACAGTCGCCGTCATCGGCGGAGGCGCCGCCGGCTACTTCGCCGCCATCAACGCCGCCGAGGGCGACCCCGCCGCCAAGGTCCACCTCTACGAGGCCTCCCGCCGCACCCTCACAAAAGTATCCGTCTCCGGCGGAGGCCGCTGCAACGTCACCCACCATTGCTTCGATCCCCGCGAGCTCGTCCGCTTCTACCCCCGCGGCGGCAAGGAGCTCCGGGGCGCCTTCCACCAGTGGCAACCACAAGACACCGTGGACTGGTTCCAATCCCGCGGCGTCCAGCTCAAGACCGAGGCCGACGGACGCATGTTTCCCACCACCGACGATTCCCAAACCATCGTCGACTGCCTCACCCAAGCCGCCAAAAACGCTGGCGTCACCCTCCACCTCAAAACAGGCGTCATCTCCATCACAAACCGCCCAGAACCCAACACCCATAACCCAACACCCAATTTCCACCTCACCCTCTCCACCGGAAAAACCGCCACCGCCACCCACGTCGTCATCGCCACCGGCGGAGGCCAGAAAAACGCCGGACACGCCCTCGCGTCCTCCCTCGGTCACAGCATCACCGACCTAGCTCCCTCCCTCTTCACCTTCCACATCGATCACCCCCTCCTCAAAGACCTGCAAGGCCTCTCCCTCCCCCAAGTTCGCGTCTCCTACCCGACGGCCAAACTCGCACAATCCGGACCCGTCGTATTCACACACTGGGGACTCAGCGGCCCAGGAGTATTAAAACTCTCAGCCTGGGGAGCCCGCGTCTTCAGCCAGCTCGACTACCAATGCGAGCTTCTGGTCAACTGGACCGGCGACTCCAAGCCCGACGCCATCCGCCAAGCCCTCGAACTGGCAAAAGCCACTCACGCCCGTAAAGCCCTCGTCAGCCTCAACCCCTTCGACTTCCCCCGTCGCTTCTGGGAGCGACTGCTGGAATACGTATCCATTTCCCCTGACACCCAATGGGCTCAGCTCCCGAAGAAAGCCATCAACCAGCTCGTCGAAACCATTTCCGCCACTCGACTCTCCACCAACGGAAAAAGCATGAACAAAGAGGAATTCGTCACCTGCGGCGGCGTCAGCCTCAAGGAAATCGACTTCAAAACCATGCAAAGCCGCCTCGTCCCTAACATTTACTTCGTCGGCGAGGTTCTCGATATCGACGGCGTCACCGGCGGCTTCAACTTCCAAGCCGCCTGGACCACCGCCCACCTCGCAGCTGAGTCTATCGCAAGAGCCTAAGCCTTCCGCGACTCGAATTCCTCGTCAGAACCGCTCAACGCACCCTCAAGCTCTCTCTCCGAAACCCCTGTTATTATTTACCAATTCAGAGCGAACACTTCGGCTGAAACATAATCAGCGTGTTAAACAGCCTTCGAGAGCTTTCCTCAAACGAAAGTGAGCTCAACTATTTTAGCTCGAGACATCGATTCCTAACTCGAGCTCAGTGAAATATTTCCAATACATATACCAAACGTTCTTCCTCCTGCTTCTCTGCTGCGCCACCGAACCGCGTCTCGCCTTAGCCCAAACCCGAGGTCTATCGCCGATCCAATCAGACGCTATCGCGTTCCGAGGTGATTTTAGCGGCCAAGTGTTCTACGCCAACGAAACCGGAGCTCGCAGCGCCATTCGAGGCATCGCCTCACTACCCAACGGCGACCTCGCCATCCTGTCCGAAGCTGAAGTCTTCACTTTCAACGGATCGAACTGGAATCGAATAACAGGAATCAACCGACCCACCGCGATTCAAATAGGAGCCAATGGCACTACCATAATCGCTTCCACCCTGGGAGTCGACCAGCTCCTCGAAGACGGCAACGGCGGCCGCACTGCAAATAGGCTTACTCCCCCCGAGGAATACAACTTTAACATACCTACCCTCGAGCACGTTGCCATGACCCGGAACCATGTCTTTGGCATGACGGGTGCCAGCTTGATAGAAATCTCACCCGATGGGAAACTCACTCTCCATCGCCTACCCAACTGGTCAAACGGATGCTTCACCATCGACGGCGAACTCTATTTTCTCGGCGGGCTGGACGGCCCCCTCAGTCGCTGGGACTGGACCGAAAAAACTCCTGTCGCCCACTTCGACTCCATCCCCGGCGGCGTCGGCGGAGCTTGGATCCTGCAAAGCAGACCCCGGGCGGAAGGAGGCGTCTGGCTCCTCAACGAATCGCAGCAAATCCTCGCCTTCGACGGAGACGCCACCCACGAATGGCCAGGCAACAGCGAAATCCGCAAACGCAGGATAAAAGTCCAAGACTTCGTCGAGCTTCCGTCCGGTCGAATCGCTATCGGTAGCGCCACCCGAGGCCTCTTCGTGTTCGACACTGCAGGCAACCTACAGTTCGAACACAACAAACATAGCGGACTAGAAGACAATCGTATCGAAAAAATTGGTACAGACCTGCAAGGCGGACTTTGGATCGCGACCTATAACTGCCTCACCCGCCTGCAAGTCGAAAATGCAAGTGCCACGTTCGACCACAAACACGGGATCGTCGGCGATATCAAAAGCATCGCCTTCTTCAATCAACGCATCCTCCTCGGCGCTTCCATCGGACTCTACGCCAGCCAGCCCAATCCAAAAAACGCGGCCCAAGCCTTCGAGCTCATCCTCGAACAAGAAGACATCTCCAACCTCTTCGAATACCAAGGAGACCTTCTCATCGCTGGCTCTCAGCTCAGTGTCATGACGCAAAACGGCGAAATCTACCAACTCCCCGCAGAGAAGGTGAACTCATTCCTCCAGCCAAGCGCCTTCCCGGGCCTCATCCTAGCAAGTACGGTCTCCGGCGTCGCAGCGCTCCGAAAAGAAAACGGAAAATGGGAAATCAAGTCATGGCTCGACGGAGCTCAAATCGACTTCTACTCCCTCGCTGAAACAAAAGACCATACCGTCATAGGCTGCCTCGGTGACCACCAAATCGCCCGATTTGAACTCAACGACACAGGCGGAAGCTACCAACTTGAAAACATCCCGAGCTACCAATCCGGAAACTGGACCTCCCTTGCATCCATCGAAGGCGAAATCTACCTCAGCGGCTCACCCTGCCTCAGATGGGACTCCGCCACCAAAGCATTCGTCGAAGCCCCTGAATTGATCCAATACATCGGCGCCCCACCCTACGGGTTCGAAACAGTCTTTGGCTTCTCTGAAGAACACTCCTTCGCCCCTCGAAACGCTCGCAGCAGCGAGATGCTACCCCGTCCGCCTAAAAAAATAATCGGAAAGATCGGCACCCTAGGAAACGACACCGACAACCGAGCTACCTGCTTCGCATACGACGACGCCGGAAACATCTGGGCCGCCGGAGTCTTTGGACTCGCCCGCTATTCGCCAGTCCCTCCCGAAACAAAAAATAGTCCCATAATTCCGCGTATCCAAAATATCACTTCAACCAAGGACAATTCCACCTTACCCCTCTCTAATGGCTCTGGACTCCCCATCGCTCTCGCCCCAAATCAAAACTCACTCAAGATCACCAGCGCCTTTCCACAATTCTCCGCCGCAAAACACCACCAATACCAGATTTTCGTCGATGGACTCGACACTGTCAGACCAGATTTCTCTACGAGCAACTGGCGCGAGATCACCAATCTCGCCCCGGGCCACTACACCATCTACGCCAACGCGCAAGACGCATCCGGACAAATTTTTCAGGGCGAGGGTCTTGCCATCGCCATTGCCACCCCATGGAGCAAAACGCGCCTTGCCTACCTCCTCTATTTCATCGCAGCCACCCTCCTCGTTATAGGCATTGTACGCTACTATAATCGAGTGCAAATCAAGCGTAGCAAAAAGCTACAAGGCCTCGTCGACGAGCGAACCAAAGAAATCAAGCTTCAAAACCAGCGACTGGAAGCCCAAGCCGAAGACCTCGAAGAAAAAAACGAAGAGCTCACCGCCACTACCGAAACCCTCAGCAGCACCCTTAGACAGCTTCAGGAAATGCAAGACCAGCTCGTCGCCACCGCCAGAACAGCTGGCAAGGCAGAGGTCGCGATCAACGTCCTGCACAACGTCGGAAACGTTCTCAACAGCATAAACGTCAGCCTAACGCTCCTAAGCGAAAAAGCAAACCAGTCAAACGTATCCAAACTCTCGAGACTCGCCGACTTGATCGAATCTCAAAAAGACGACATCGACACCTTCCTCATCCAAGACCCAAGAGGAAAGATCATACCCGAATACCTGATACAACTCGCCCGAATCCTGAAAAACGAAATCGAGTCGAACCAATGCGAACTCGATAAAATGACAGAGGACGTCGATCATGTTAAAAACATCATCAACTCCCAGCAAACCCACGCAAAGAACAGAAACGCCTACGAAACCATAGAGCTTTCCCATTTCTGCCAATACGCCCTTTCCATTATCGGAATCGAAAACGCTGAACACCCCGTTGAAATCATCAACGAGATTCCCGAACACATCACCATCGAGAACGACAAGCACCAACTGCTCGATATTCTGCTAAACCTGTTCGCGAACGCCCTCGAAGCCATCCAACAGGAAAAACCCGGCATCGGAACCATCAAACTTTCAGTCAGTCTCCCGCCTGACCAACCCTCTCTCGTCCTGAAAATCCGCGACAACGGTTCCGGCATAGACCCACAAGCTAACGCCAAGCTATTCCAGCACGGGTTCACCACCAAACCTCACGGCCACGGCTTCGGCCTCCACGGATCCGCAAATGCCGCCATCGACCTCGGCGGACAACTCCAGCTCGAGAGCGACGGCCCCGGTAAAGGCGCCACCGCGATCCTCACCCTTCTCCTGACCGCCCCACATCCTCACACTATTTAATTTGATAAAACCGGGGCTTCGAACATCTTGATTCCACTATGACCAACACATCCAAAATTTTGTCTCTCGCCCTAATCAGTTCCCTCGTATTTTCAGGCTGCTCCAAAAAGGAGGAAGCTCCACAAGTCACCGAAGCAGATGTCCAGGCAGCCGCAGATGCAGCAGCCAAGGAAGCCACCGACGCGGCAGCAGCCTCGCAGGCGGAGTCCGAAAAGAAGATGGAGGACAAGCTCGCCTCCGGACTCGCGTCTATTCAAAAGGAATCGGACAGCAAGCTCGCCGACGCCAAAGCCGATATGGAAGCCAAGATGGCAGCGGAAAAAGAAAAGATGAAAGAGGAAATGGCCGCCAAGTTAGCCGAAGAAACCAAAGCCCTCAAAAACCAGTTCCTCGCCAGCAACGCCTCACTCAAAAGCCAGTTCGACTCCCTCAAGGAAAAGTACGAGTCCGTAAAAGACAAACTCCCCGACAACGTCGTCGAAACCGTTTCAGCCAAGCTCCCAGAGCTCGCCTCCAGTCTCGGCAACCTCGAAAGCATCACCTCGAAATTCAACCCCAGCTCCCTCGAGCAGCTCAAAGAACTCCAGACCAAGTACCAGTCCGAGCTCGCTCTCGCCAAAAAAGTCGCGGACGAGGTTCTCAAGCTCCTCGGGAAAGGCAGCCTCGAAAGCATGCTGCCAAAGCTCTAAGCTAAAAACCCTACAAACACTTTTCTCAACAAAGGCCGCCCTCCCAAGGCGGCCTTTTTACTCTACGCCTTTCCCCTAGCCACGCTAAATAATCCGTTAAACCCTCCTTGCGCTGACACGTTTTCTCGTAAGTTCATACCACCCACCCCTAACTTAACTCCCTAAGCCTTCAGCCTTTAAGCAATGAATCTCATCGATCAGCTCTCCGAGAAACAAAAGCACATCCACTCCCTCGAATCCATCGCCGGACTCCTCGGCTGGGACGAGCAAACCTTGCTCCCCGAAGACAGCGCGGACCAACGCCAAGACCAAAACGCCACCATGGCCAAGGTCATCCACCAGGCCGAAACCGACCCCGAAATCGGCCGCATACTCGAACAACTCGAAACCCAAGCAGCCAAACACGAAACAGCCCCCATCCTTCGCGACGCTCGACGCGACTACGACCGATCCACCAAACTGCCCGCCAGCTGGGTCGAAAAACGCGCCCGCCTCTGCTCCGAAGCCTACCACGCCTGGGCAGCCGCCCGCAAAAACAACGACTTCCCCTCCTACATCCCCTACCTACAGCGACACCTCGACCTCGCCAAAGAAGGAGCCGAACTCCTCGGCTGGGGCGACCGCCCCTATGACCTCCAAATTGACCTCCACGATCCAGGCGTCGACGCGGCCACTATCGACCAACTCTTCTCCTCCCTGAAATCTGATCTCGTCCCAATCGTTCAGACCATCGTCAACTCACCCACAAAAGCTCGCGCCGACATTTTCAAAGGCTTCCCCGTCGCCGAGCAAAAAGCATTCCTCGAAGACGTCACCGCGTCCCTAGGATTCAACTACAAGCGCGGCCGCATCGACATTTCCCTACACCCCTTCTGCAGCGGAAACGGAGCCGACACGCGCATGACCACCCGCTTCGACGTCGATAATCCCCTCGACTCCCTCTTCTCCTCCATTCACGAGACCGGCCACGGCATCTACGAGCAAGGCCTCCCCCTCGATTCCCTCCACAACGCACTCGGCAAAGCCGCCGGCATGGGAGCCCACGAATCCCAAAGCCGCCTCTGGGAAAACCAAGTCTCCCGCTCACGATCCTTCTGGAAATACTACGAACCAAAATTCCGCGCAGCCTTCCCAAAACAACTAGAGGACATATCCTCCGACGAGCTCTACCTCGCCATAAATTCCGTATCCCAAAATCCAATACGAGTAGATTCCGACGAGGTCACCTACAATCTCCACATCATCATCCGCTTCGAAATCGAGAAAAAGCTATTCTCCGGAGAACTAGCCATAAACGAACTCCCCGAGTACTGGAACGCCCAGTACAAGGAACTCCTCGGCATCGAGCCCAAGAACGACGCCGAAGGCGTGCTGCAAGACGTGCACTGGTCCGGCGGAGCATTCGGCTACTTCCCAAGCTACTGCCTCGGCAACATGCTCGCCGCCCAGCTCTGGTACGCCGCCACCGAACAACTCCCCGAACTCGAAGAAGACTTCACCCGCGGCGACTTCTCACGCCTGCTCGGATGGCTTCGAGAAAAGGTCCACAAAAACGGAGCTCGCTACCACCTGCTCGAGCTCAGTCAACACGCCACTGGCCAAACCCTTTCGCCTCAGCCGCTCATTCGCTACCTCAAAGAACGCTACCTCCCGCTCTACAGCTGATCTGCGAATCCCCCCGAACCATAATGCGTCCAAGAAATTTGTATTCAACATTCAACTATATACAATTTCTTGTCGCCATACTACTCGCCTGCCACGCAATACCTACCCCGACGGAAGCCAAGAACTCCCTTCGTGGCATCCCCTACTATCGCGTCTTCACTTCCCAAGACTTCGATAGCGGCGCGTCTTCCGAATTCGTAACCACCGCCGCCGACGGCACCGTCTTCTACGGAGACCGCAATTGGATATTCCTGTACGACGGGGCCGTGTGGCACAAAATCTACCAAAACAGCGGGACGACCGAAAAGATAACCGCACTGTTGTGGGACGAAGACGGACGTATCTACGCCGGCGGCTTCAACGCCTTCGGCGAGCTAATCGTCGATTCGGAAAACAAAGCGAGTTTTCGCCACCTAGTACCAAGGGATCAAATCAACAACGGCGAACACTTCCAAAAAATATTCAACTCCAGCGATTCCATCTACCTCACCGGCAGACGCAGCTTCGCCTGCTACAACAAAGCCGACGGCACCATAGACACCCATGTTTTCTCCACATGGCTAACCGCCTCCTTTTTGCTCGACGGAAAGTTCCATCTTCTCACCGATGAAAACGAAATCTACCATTACGAAAACGGCGAACTCATCCGTCCCGAAGAAATCGTCGCTGGAAACAACAGCAACGAAGTCACCATAGCGGACATCGTCATTGGCGACCAAGGCGAAGTCATCATGGCGTCCGAACGCCGAGGACTCTTTCGATTCGACGGAAGATCATTTCAAAAAGCGTATCCAAAATACGAGCACGACAGCAAAAATCTCGTTCGCGACATAGAGCTCACCAAAGACAATCGACTACTCGTAGCCTCACTCGGAGGCGGTATCACCGTGCTCGATCCAGAAGGAAACGCCCTCGAGCAGCTCGGGTCGGATATTGACCACCGCTTCAAAAGCGCCCGCAGCGTGACCGTCGACAAATCCGGCACCGTTTGGGCCATGTTCAATTCCACCCTGGCAAAAATACTCCTGGACTCACCTCTGACCGCCATCGACGAACACATACGGCCCAGCTTCTTCTACGCTTCCCAGCACCTTCATGGCGACGAATTGTACATAAGAAGCTTCTACATCCTCTATCGCGCCGTGTTCGACGAAAGCGGCCGCATCAAAAGCTTCGAAAACGCGCTCCCAGACGCTGACCTAGAAGTCTGGTCGGTCGCCGAATCAAACGAAGGCCTCTACATAAATACCGCAAACCAAGGCATCTTCCGACTCGCAAACAACAAGCTAGAATACCTCGTCGGATCCAAAGCCTACGATTGCCTCGTCCAATCAAAATCAAATCCAGCATACATCATAGGAGCAAACAGTGACACCATCGCCCTCTACAAAAAGAATGGCCAAGGCCTCGAGCTCGTCGATGCCATCAACAACAACGGCGGCGTTATCTATCGAGCCGAAGAAGACGGCCAAGGAGATTTCTGGCTCGAATACGGACTCGGCGCCGCCGGCCGAATCTCCATTCAAAACGACAAGATAACACACGACTACTATTCCTCATCGCACGGCCTATCGAAAAATGAATGGATGAGTATATGGATACACGAAGGCAAAGCGCTCTTTACCGGCATCAGCCAGATCCTAACGCTCGACGAAGGATCCCAAAAGTTCGTAGCTCACGAAATCCTTAAAAGCGACGGCATAGAAGAAAGCCTCCGCATCGAGCGCGCCTTTACCGATCCCTCAGGAAACCTGTGGATCTCGGCCAACGACAAGAACATCATATACTGGAAGACAAGCGAAGGCGTCTACCAACGCGACGAAACCTCGCTTAGCGAAATGGGCGAACCCTACTTCGAATTCATCAAATTCCTCGAAAACGGCGAAGCCCTGATAATGACCGCCTTCGAATTCTTCCATTTCCAACAAACAGACAATCCACTCGCCCAGCATGCAAGCATCCCCCCCACTCGAATCATAAGCATCGCCGATTCAAACGAGAACACCCTCCACTACACCTACCTCGCCAACTCGAGCCAACCCGAAGAGATCCGCTTCGACTATAGCGACAACAGCCTCGCCTTCACCGTTTCCAACGCCTTCACCTACAGCACGCTTCTTCCCCAGTTCCAGCACTTTCTAGAAGGCTTCTCAAACGACGAACCAGAAGCCGGCAACGCGCCATGGACCTCCAGCAGCAGTACCACCTTCACCAATCTACACCCGGGCTTCTACACCTACAAAGCCAGAGCCAGACTCGGCAACGGATACCTCACCCCGTGGACCGAATACTCATTCTCCATCGCCCCTCCTATCTACCAGACCTCCTACGCCTACCTAGGGTATGCAGTCGTATCCGCATTCCTAATACTCGTAACTATCAAGGTCAACTCCAGTCGCCTCCGTAAACAGAACCTGAAACTCGAATCCATGGTCGCCGCCCGCACCAAAGAAATCGAAAGCAAAAACGACACCCTCGAAACGCAAGCGAACGAACTCGAATCAAAGAACCGAGAGCTCGCCACCCAGTCCCACGAAATCAAACGCAACGCTCTCGAGCTCTCCGCCGCCCTCGTCCAACTCCAGGAAACTCAAGACCAGCTCCTGACCACCGCCCGAATCGCCGGCAGAGCCGAAGTCGCCACCAACGTCCTCCACAATGTCGGCAACGTGCTGAACAGCGTAAACGTAGGAATTAGCAGCCTCGATAAACAAGTCGGCAGATCACGCGTCGCAAACCTCAAGAAAATCTCGAACCTCATCTACCAAAACCGCCAATCCCTCGGCCACTACTTCTCCGAAGACGAACGCGGCAAACGAATCCCAGAGTACCTGGAGCAACTCTCCGACGCCCTCGTCGAAGAGCTCGATACCTACAAAACAGAAATCACCCAAATCGAAGGCAATGTAGATCACATCAAACGCATCATCTCCACCCAGCAAACTCATGCCAAAAAGATCGGAATCATCCAGAACATCAAAATAGCCGATCTCCTCGATTCCGCCCTAGCCCTCACGCTCGGCGAATCCTACGAAGCCGAATACAAAACAGACAGGCGATACGCAACCGATCTCCAGATCCGCAGCGACAAGCACATGCTGCTCGACGTCCTCATAAACCTCATCAAAAACGCCAAGGAATCCATCACCGAGCGACAGTCCCCAGACAAGAAGCTCACTATCGCCTGCAAACGCGTCGACCCCGACAGCATCGAAATCTCAATTGCAGACAACGGAATCGGAATCGAAGCCCAGCATCAGGATATCCTCTTCACTCACGGATATACGACCAAGAAAGACGGTCACGGCTTCGGTCTCCACAGTTGCGCAAACGCCATCAAAACACTCGGCGGCAGCCTGAGCCTCACAAGCCCCGGACCCCGCAAAGGCGCCACCGCCACCATCACGCTCCCGCGGCAGTTTCCAAACACAAGCCAATAGAGCGCTTCAATTCCCAGCGGCTTCTGCCGATACCAGACAGGTCCATGTCCACCTGTTCACCAACAAACGAAACCACTTCCCCAAGCCGACCAAGCCTCTTTCCCCTCCTTCGGCCCTGGCTACCCGTCGGGTTCGCATGCGCGATGATTACCGCCTACTCCACCAAGACAGGCTACATTGCCCCGCCGCTAGACTTCACCCTAAGAGACAAAGTCGATCATTTCGCCGTCTACGGACTGCTCGCCATTCTCGCCTACCAAGCCCTGCCCGCTCGTCTAGTCGGTCCCAGACGCTGGCTCACCGCCTTCCTGCTCATCAGCAGCTTCGGACTCTGCGACGAAGTCATCCAGCACTACAACCCCTACCGCACCGGCGACCCCCTCGACTGGTTCGCCGACAGCCTCGGCGCCCTCCTCGCCGTAGTTCTCTACTCATCCCTTCCCTGGCTCCGCGCCATCGCAAACTGGCGCCCCTTCGAGCGAAAGAACAGGTCAACCCAACTCTGCCTTGAAACCTTAGGCTAAACCCGTCTCGATCCCTGCCCCGTGAAGGGGCGACCTCAACGCCAAGCGAGAAAGCAGCAACTTAGCGATGTTTCAATCCGCGCCCCCGCGAAGGGGCGACATGGGCGGCGAGGGGAGATAAGTTTGAAGGTTGTTTCAATCCGCGCCCCCGCGAAGGGGCGACAACAATCAAAGGAGATAGATATTATGTGTAATGTTTCAATCCGCGCCCCCGTGAAGGGGCGACGCTGGCCTACGGATGTGTATGATGGCCGGGTGGTTTCAATCCGCGCCCCCGTGAAGGGGCGGCGGGCGTCTTCGAAGATCTGCAGGCCGACCTTGAGTTTCAATCCGCGCCCCCGTGAAGGGGCGACGCGCAGCATCTCGCGCACTCTGCCTCTACCATGGTTTCAATCCGCGCCCCCGCGAAGGGGCGACATTTGAGCAGATGAGACGGAAGAGCGCCGCGTGTTTCAATCCGCGCCCCCGCGAAGGGGCGACGTCTTTTCGCCCGCTCCTCCGTGGTCCAGGCGGTTTCAATCCGCGCCCCCGCGAAGGGGCGACTTGCTAAACGCGTGAGACGTAGCGGAAAGCACAGTTTCAATCCGCGCCCCCGCGAAGGGGCGACAGTCAAAAGTGGATATGGGTGATGCAATCGGAGTTTCAATCCGCGCCCCCGCGAAGGGGCGACAGACAAGAATTATTCATGGGTTCCATACCAAGGGTTTCAATCCGCGCCCCCGCGAAGGGGCGACCACACAAAATGGCTAACACATTTAGCAAAGAAGTTTCAATCCGCGCCCCCGCGAAGGGGCGACCTCGACTCCAACCAATCCTGAGTTGATGTACCAGTTTCAATCCGCGCCCCCGCGAAGGGGCGACCAGCGTTTATATGGGGGCTAATGGAGCATCGGGTTTCAATCCGCGCCCCCGCGAAGGGGCGACCCAAGGAGCCACTCCGCACTCAGTGCGCGGAAGTGTTTCAATCCGCGCCCCCGCGAAGGGGCGACTCGACGAGATGCGAGATTTGGAGGAAAGGGTAGTTTCAATCCGCGCCCCCGCGAAGGGGCGACCACACAAAATGGCTAACACATTTAGCAAAGAAGTTTCAATCCGCGCCCCCGCGAAGGGGCGACCTCGACTCCAACCAATCCTGAGTTGATGTACCAGTTTCAATCCGCGCCCCCGCGAAGGGGCGACCAGCGTTTATATGGGGGCTAATGGAGCATCGGGTTTCAATCCGCGCCCCCGCGAAGGGGCGACCCAAGGAGCCACTCCGCACTCAGTGCGCGGAAGTGTTTCAATCCGCGCCCCCGCGAAGGGGCGACCTATGACCCAACCAATCAACGAAACCAAACAGTTTCAATCCGCGCCCCCGCGAAGGGGCGACACGGTCTGCCAACGTGCTAGCACTGGCGGATGTGTTTCAATCCGCGCCCCCGCGAAGGGGCGACGAGCCTCTTATGCAGCAAATTCACACCGCTAAGTTTCAATCCGCGCCCCCGCGAAGGGGCGACAGTCGTGCCAGCCCGAGAGAACATGTCGCTCGGTTTCAATCCGCGCCCCCGCGAAGGGGCGACCGTTTGTTTAGGTCGCTCTCTACGAGCCGCTTGTTTCAATCCGCGCCCCCGCGAAGGGGCGACGCTGGCGTTGAGATGATTGGCGGGCTTGAGGGGTTTCAATCCGCGCCCCCGCGAAGGGGCGACAGCGTAAACTATTCACCATGACCCTACTCATCGTTTCAATCCGCGCCCCCGCGAAGGGGCGACACTGCGGGGGAGTATGGGGGGAAGTGAGATGAGTTTCAATCCGCGCCCCCGCGAAGGGGCGACTCTATTCCAAGTCTCCTCCGTTTATTGCGAACTGTTTCAATCCGCGCCCCCGCGAAGGGGCGACACGATCGGCACCGTCAAGTACCCGCTATCCGCAGTTTCAATCCGCGCCCCCGCGAAGGGGCGACAGCTAATAGCGTTTGCTAAGCTTCAACAGAGAGTTTCAATCCGCGCCCCCGCGAAGGGGCGACAGAGACGCCGGCGAAGTGGGATCGACCGCCGCGTTTCAATCCGCGCCCCCGCGAAGGGGCGACATCCTAAACTCTAATCACAAGGACGCTATCGCCGTTTCAATCCGCGCCCCCGCGAAGGGGCGACCCGCCCATGTGTTGGTAGCATTGTTTTCTACGGCGTTTCAATCCGCGCCCCCGCGAAGGGGCGACATGATACGATTTTCGAAGAACAAGTCTGATCAGAGTTTCAATCCGCGCCCCCGCGAAGGGGCGACAGGACATCGAGGCGAGCGTTTGCGGATTGGCGGTTTCAATCCGCGCCCCCGCGAAGGGGCGACGGCGGACAGCATAAACGACTATCCGCCAAGAACTACACCGTTTAAAATCGCGAATCCGACGGCAACACTAATCAACTTCACAGAGTTTCAAATAATATAACTGTCAAAGAGCCTACCTATAAGGGAGTTAATAAAAACGCGAACCTCAGGAACCGACATTGCGCGCTTCAGGTTCGCGTGCCTACACCAGCAAGGTGCCTTCGATGTCAAACGGCTGCTTCGTCCCAAGATGCACGACACGCCGCTGCCAATTAGAACCCAAATTATAGATTCGAATGGAGTCCTCTGACTCTTTCATGATCCGAGTCAAACGCCCTCTCAACTCAACCAGTTGAGCAGGATCGACTTTACATTCAAAGACCGAATTTTGCACCCGCTGTCCATAGTCGAGACAGGCTTTCGCCACATGCCGCAGCCTTTTCTTCCCCGCAGCGGTCATAGTAGAAACATCGTAAGCGATCAAAACATACATTCTTCAATTGGTTTCCATTCGATACTCTTTGAAATTCGAAATCTCGGATTCGAGTTTCTCCCTCTACAAAAACGCTAGCGACACAAAAAGGCCGGATACGCATCCAGGTCGCCACGGATATGCCGCGCGAGCAAACGTGCCTGCAGATGCGGCAACAAGCCAATCGTGCACTTGTCTCCAGTAAATGGATGCAACACCTCCTCCTTCTTCCGCTCCTGCCAAGTGACCAAAAGCTTCTTTCGGGAATCCTCTTTCAACAAAACAGCCCCAGAGGGTTCGAAAACGAAATCGGATTCAGTCACTTGCCGACGATTCAACAAGTTAAGAACCACTCGATCCGCGAAATAGGACCTAAACTCCTCCATCAAATCGAGGGCCAAAGAAGGACGTCCCGGACGGTCTCGATGCAAGAAACCACACTGAGGATCCAAGCCGCAGCTCTCCAAGGCAGAGCGACAATCATGCATCAACAAGCTATAGCAAAACGACAAAAGCGCATTAACAGGATCCAACGGCGGACGCCGGTTACGCCCTTTCAATTTTAACCGCTCCCCGGGCACCAAGATCATATCCGAAAACACTCCAAAGTACTCCGCCGCCGCATCGCCTTCCACTCCCCTTAGCGACTCCATATTCGAAACATCCATCGAATAGCGTAAGCTCGTCTTAATCTCATCCGCCGCCGCCTTCAAGCGCGCCGCACACTCCAAGTCTTTTTCGCCGTGATCCCTACGCGACCGCAGCAGAACCGCCCGACTGTTCGCCAACTTCGCAGACACCATATTCGATGCAATTGACAAACAATCCATCGCGTCATCAGCTTTTCGATACTGCTCTCGTCGCAAGTGTATATTGCCGGATGCGAATCCCCGTGTCGCCGCCAAGAACCGCCCATTCGGATTATGAAACGAGAGGGACACTTGAGCGTCCGAGCAAGCCGCCATCACCGCAGCAGACGCCACCGTATTCCACCCAAAGCACACGATACCTTCCAAATTGTGCAGTGGTACCCGAAGTTTAGATACACCCTCGTGCCTTATGTCGATAGCCGCTCCGTCTTTATGCAAGTAAGCGCCCTCGAGGGTAACAAACAAGGTATTGAGGTGTGTCTTCATAGAGCTTCGTAAATTTCCAAATTCAGATCTGAGATTCCAAATTATCCCTAAACCAACTGCTTGCGGAGCGCTGAATCAACTTCGGCTGACAGAGCTCGATGAGAGAGCATGCATCGCAACGCCGCGTCGCGTATTCAGCTTTTGGTGTTACTTTTCCCTCCAAGCACTCCCTTACCCGAGCAGACGTATCCGCAACCAAAGCTCTCAGCTCTTCGCCAAACGCCACATCCGTTCGTCGTCGGTTTTTCCCATAAAACAGCTGGCCATTTGGGATACCGCCCTCTCCTAGCCTAAGCATCTCCTCCAAGCAGATTGCCTGCGCGCAAAGCTGTACCTCGTCCGCACGGTGGGCTTTCGGCTTCCCACGCTTGTATTCCACCGGCACGATCGTTCCATCCGGGAAAAATTCCACCACATCGCACTGCCCGACCAGGCCAAGACTCAGAGACCGCACATGCTGCCCGCGAGCGATCCGAACTCCCTTCCGCAACTCGTCCGGCCCGTCATGGGCCCGCTCATGCATCACCTTCCCCTCGGAGGTAAAACGATTCTCCGACCAAGCTCGCTCCAGATGGATCAAGGCGCACTGCCGCGGGCAATACAGCCAGTGCTGCAACGCCGAAATAGCGACGAGGCTGTCCTCGTCGCTGCGCTCCTTGGAATCTGACATTTCAGAATCCAAATCTCAAATACGCTTAATCAAAGTAACGCCTTCAGGAATCGCGGCCTCATCGATGGATACCTCGTAGTCGGAGAAAGAACGCGCAACCTCGACCTCATCCTTCTTCTTAACGGAAACTAGGTCGAAGAGCTTGTGGCTGGGAGCGTTTCCAAGCTGCGAGTCGTGTTTGAACACCAGAAGACCGCGCATCGCCATACTTCCTGCAGGTCGAGCAGCGGATTGATCGAATTGGAAAGCATTTTCAAGTGCCGTGAACAGCAGCTCAAGGTCTTCATCCGAAAAGCCCGTTTGATCTGCCAGAAAAGGATTCACGAATCCGTGAGCTCGATACAAGCCATAGGGAATTGTGAATTTGCGACCAATCGTTCTTCCTTTCTCGATATCCTTCTGGTTTGTAACCGAGGTTCGAGTAATTGCGTGTTCGCTCGTCACAATAGGGTCGATGGAACGCGCAAAAGACAACTGCGTCGCACCGCGCACCTGACCGCAGTTGATCTCGGTAGACATTACCGCGCCAAAGGCCCTAACGTCGTAAAAGTTTTCGCACATCCAAGCCCTAGCTTTGTCGCGCTCAGCCTGTTTCGACTTCTTCGGATCTCCCAAATCGAGAGCCTTATACGCCTCTTCGTTTTGGTCGTTGAGAACGATATTCTCGCGAAAGTAAATTCTCTGGTCCGGCCGGGTCGTTTGCACGAAATTCCTTATTTTCCGTTTCAGGCAAACATCCGTCACTAGGCCTTGCCCCGTTTCTGCATCGACTCGAGGTAGGTTGCCCGCATCCGGGTCACCGTTTGGGTTTGCGTCTTGGGCATCGAAGAGAACGACAAAATCGTATCTGTTTTTCATTATAATTATATTCTGAGGATTCGTTGTGGAGGGTTAAGCAGTCGCGACGGCTGAATCGGCTTCTACTTTGGAAAAGAGCGATCTTCGCTGGTGATAATAACCGAGAATAAACAAACCTTGCTCCTCCAGGTTATGGGATTTCTTGATACCGACGCTCGGCTCTTGCGGCCATTTGACGTCGGCGATCATGCGATCAAACTGGACTTTTCGCCCCGGGTTCAGGTGACGACGATGGTGCGTCGATAACTGCTCAATGCGCGGAAACACAGCTGCAGGGGTCGAGCAAGCGGTAGAGAAGTAGGTCTCTCGAATCGTTTTATCGAGACTGCGCCCTGTTTGTTCGCGATGGCCCTCCTCTTGGATTTTTTCGAGGATGGCGAATAGCCTGCCGAGCAGGTAGGAGGATTCCTTGTTTTCTTGATCGAGCATAATGTGGATGGATTTTTTATGATTCCTAACGAGCACGGACTTGATAGCCGCGGCCTTTATATAATTTACGGATCGTTCGATATGAACGCGACGAAGGATCGCTGTGAATAGAGATTCTGGATACGGAGTCGCCTCCAAGATAGACCGCAACATGGCACCGCCCAACAGCGGCGACGGGTCGTCGCCCTGCCGAACCGTTTCACGAAGAAACTCCCAATAAGCAGGAAAGTCCGAATCCGCCCGACGCTTTCCTACTGGACTCTCAAACTCGCGAATGATCTCCAAGTCGCGACGATGAGCTCGCAGGTTGCTCAGCAACTCAGAGAGTGATGACTGATAAAAGAAGCGCACCGACAAGCGAGCTGCATTAGGAGCGAGTCCCAACAGATAAAACCGCGTCGAATCTGGGCTAGAGTCCAATTCAAGATCCGATTCCCGCCCCTGTCGCAGCGCCTTGAGAAAAACCTCCAACTTCTGACGCATCTGCGGATCTTGCACCTGCTCCACCGCATGCGAACCATCGCTCGCAAATTCAGCGAAAATGTCCTCAACGAGACTCTCTCGATCCGTCCAGAAAACACAGGTTGTATCCCCGATTCGCATACGATGCTTGTGCGACTTCGGTCCATTCAACATTGCGTTCAATGCTGTGCCGTAGCGAAAGGCAGCATCTTCGCCAACTGGGCTGTTATAGCTCTGAGTTTTGCCATAAGAAGCAAAAGCTGGAGAGCCCTTATCAATTGAAACGAGGGGTCCGTCTTTCTGTTGCTTTCCTTTGGGGGGAGTAATTCCTTTGATAGTGGGATGCAAACGGGCAATTTTGGATTGCGTGCCAGTAATCAAACACTGCCCATCAGGTTGACCAGAACCACCGTTTTCCGCATCCCACAAACTCAACAAAGCAGGATCTTCGTGAAGGTATTGCCAAGTTCCAGCCAACTGCAAAACCCCGTAGTGAGTTACGATTTCACTGATAATCTTATTCTTTGGATCTTCAGCCATGCACGGATTCCAATCTCGAAGAAACTGACAGGCCTTTTGCAGAAACGGAGAATCTACCGATTCCAGTATTGCGATATGCTTATCAAGAAACGCTTCCCTCCTCTCATCCGCCCAGTCTTGAGATCTCTCAGAGGGAGGGATTCCGAGTAAGTATAATGCATTGTCCCAAGTGAAGAATGGAACAGGCTTCGAACCGCTCCGCTTCCCATCACCCGGAACCTTGAAATAGGTCGGCCTTAGTTTTCCTTTCTCATCCGTTTTCCGAGCATCCTGAATTTCGAACCTAGAGTCGGGAAACAACACGATTTTGAAGGATATCTTCTGAGGTGAGTAGCCAAACTCCGATATTTCGTAGGCCGGATCATCCGCAAGCCGACCATACAGTTCGTATAATGATTGAAGGATCATCGCTTAGGAGACGGTTGAGGTTTGAGCGAGCGAATCCCTGACATCGATCACGCCGTCTCGCATGCGGGCTCGATAAAAACGCGGAGTCGTCGATCTGACTTTTTTGGTCTTATGATCCTGGTCGAAATCGATGTCATGCAGCATGAAACCGAGATCCCGCTCGCCGCTCAATGACTCGTCCGAAGACGGCAGGTCATCCTCTTCCTCCAACAGGGTAAACCGAACCGGAAACTCTCGGCATCCAAAGTAAGGTTGCTGAAAGCACTGTCCCCGCTTCGCGCGACGCTTGAACATGTCGAGGTGTTTCCCCGCAACCTGGTTCTCCGGAAGTTCAGGCCCACCGCGATCAAATCGACGGTCGAGAATCTCAAAATGCGCTTCGATCACGTAACGCACATCGCGAAGCAGCATCGAAGCCCGCTGCTGCCGGTGGTCGGTCACGTCGATGCTAAGACTTCCCCTTCCCTCCTTCATCGCAGCGCTGACTCCTGACTTTCCCTTTATCGGAATCTTCGACGAAATCTCGTTTCGGCGAACGTTGGTGAAACGGATTGGATTAATAACGTGGATCCGATCGATCACCCAACGAATCTGCGGCTTCCAGTAGATCGCCTCCAAAATGCCGCGAGCCGCAGATGGAGTGATCACGTCGTAAGAGACGCGTTCGACCTTCATTTCAGGTCGAGAGAACAAGGCGTAGTCGCCCGAGACTTCGAGTTTTATTCCGAACATAACAATAAATCTTGGTTCGCGTTTTCAAAGTGCAGTCCGAAGTGCGGCGAGTAGTGAGTCTCAGGGCAGATCAAAATATGAAACTGCCCCTCGCGTACGCTTTCGAACTGTTGGTGATTCTTCTGAAATTCCGCTTTTCGCAGCTGAACCACATACGACTGAAGCTTGCGCAGAAGATCGCGATGGAGAGGAATGGCCTCGTTTCGCAAGTCCTCGATAAGCGCCTTCGCTTCCCCATCGTAATGGATAACGATTGAAGTCTGGTCGTTCTCAATGAGCTGAAACTTCTTCGCGACTTCCCGGAACTGGAATCCAAACGGAAGCGAGCGGTTTTGGTTCAAACGGTAGTCTTCCAAGATCTCCTTGCTGTCCCACCGCTTCCCGTTCGCGGGGCGATGTTCGTGGTAGTAGAGGTGAAAGAATTGCTCGACGCTAGCGAGTGACAACGGATCTTCGTTCAGCGCCAGAACTTGCGAAGTCACATTCGTGGTCTCCCTAAAGTATGCTTCCGAGCGTTGATGCTCCGAGGCAAACAAATGGGTTTCACCCAGCGATTCCAATTTCCCATTTCGATTGCAGCGCCCGGCCGCCTGTCCAATCGAGTCGATTCCCGCCATCGAGCGATACACCCTCGGAAAATCTACATCCACGCCCGCTTCAATCAACTGCGTAGAGACAAGCCGTACCGGTTTCTTAACTACAAGAAGCTCGCGTGCTTCCCGCAAAATCTCCTTACGATGAAGCGGGCACATCAAAGTCGATAAGTGATACGCTTCACCTTCCGACGCGAGGCGATTGAACAATTCTCGTGCATGCCTTCGCGTATTCACAATAGCCAGACACTGGGGCTCAGCATTCATCTCCCGTGCAATCACTCCATCTTCAAGCGGACCGCGGTTTATAACTTGAACCCGGCGAAGGTTCTCGAACAACAATTGAGGGTCGGAGATGATTTCGAACGCCCCGTCGATTCCAATAGGGAACGTCTCGGACTTCTTGATCGCCGGTTGAGTCGCAGTGCAAAGAACAACGGAAGTGTGATAGATGGCCGCCAGCTGCTGCAATACATCTAAACACGGATGAAGGTAATCTCTCGGCAGGCATTGGGCCTCGTCCAATATGACGACGCTGTTGGCGATGTTGTGCAATTTGCGACAGCTCGAAGTTCTGGCCGCGTGCAACGATTCGTAGAACTGAACCGCTGTCGTGACAATGATCGGCGCATCCCAATTTTCCGAAGCCAGCCGCGTCTGTATCGTTTCCGATTCGGGCGATAGATTGGAATGGTGCTCGAGCACGATAGGAATGCCTAACTCCTTCGACAGCGCATCAAACACCTCGGCGAAGACCTGGGCATTCTGCTCGATAATGGAAGTGAACGGGATGACGTAGATCACCCTTCTCTGCCGATGACGAATTGCGTGTCGCAACGCGAAGGCGAGCGATGACAGGGTTTTGCCTCCACCGGTCGGGACTGTCAGGGTGAAGAGCCCCACGGGGTTCTCAGCGGCTTCGAGGCACTGCTGATAGACTGCAGAGCGAGCTTGGTTGACGCTCGAATTTGGTACCCCAAAATCCTCAACGTGCTGCGTCAAAATCTGGTCCATCCGTTCGATCAAAGACGAAGGCGCTTTGCTCCGGTCTTTTGCCTGACCGGGATTCATGAACGACTCCGTCGCCAGAAAATCCGCATCGACCAAGCAAGAGAAGAGCATCCTAGAATAAAGAGCAAAGGCAGGCGAAGCATTGGGAAGCAAACAATCTCGAAACCGTCGCTGAACAGCTGGGGGAAGCTTGGGTACCTCCAGTCGAGTGATCGCGTCAGGGACCGCTCCGAGCGAAGCCACTGACTTCTTCAAACGCTTCGACAAGCATGCTGATTCGCTCTCGGAGTCAGCCAAGCCACTATGATGCCCAGCAATCGCATAGGCAAACAAGTGCCCCACCATCGCGCTCCGAGCCACCGCCCACTGAGCTCCCGCAGTCGAGTGATCCACTTTCCCAATACACTCGTCACGATGAGCATCGCTCACTTTTTTCTTCAAATACTCCTGCCAATCCGGGGCGAACTTCCCCAAGTCATGCCAAAGCCCAGCGAACCACCCCCACTCTCTCGCCACCTTCGCGTCGTCACTTCCTTCCGGAAACATCTCTTCCGAAAACTTGGCGGTCAATCGCGCCACCTTGTCCAAGTGCCCGCACTCACCACAACATGCATCCAGTCCGCTACAGTCACGGTTTTGGCAATCAGTGAAAAGCTTCTCCCAATACTCAGCAGCGTACTCGGGCTTGGAAAACGCAGGGTGCGTATGAGCGTAGCAGCACTCAGGCGCGGAAGAAGTGGATTCGGATTCCTTCATTGAAGATGCGGAATCCTAACAAAGAGGGTGAGACATTTGCAGTACTAGGCTAGAGATCAAAGCAAGCGATAGCGTGAATTACGCGTATCGTTTGAGGGCAGAAACACCTAAACCCTTCTAGCGCATGGATACAAGCATAACGTCAACATTCCTATCTGACTTCAGCTACAGTTCGCCAAGCCCTACACCATATGCGCAGAACCCCAAAGCTGATTATTATTCTATCTGTGGAAATCCGTGTAATCTGTGGGCAAAACAACTCGTACCATCCACACAAAAAAAAAGGCCTGTAGGGAAAATTCCACTACAGGCCCAATGGGGTATAAAAATCTAGAAAAGCCTACTTCTTTGGAAGCGCCTTTTCAGCTTCTTCCTTTAGCTTGGCAGCTTCTTTTTCAGCAGCTGCGGCCGCATCGGCGGCTCCATCTTCAGCCTTGGCTGCAACATCAGCCGCTGCCGCTTCCTCTTCGGTCTTCTCACTGCATCCAGAAAGAGTCAGTCCGAAAACGAGTACAAAAGTAGAGAGGAGGGAGAATAGTACTTTAGAGTTTTTCATAAGAAAAGCTATCTAGAGAATTCACCCCACACTAGCAAGCTCTTAAAATAGAGCAATTTTTCAAAGTCCTAAAGCGCGCCTAACCCCTCCAACACGACTCGCTCCCGAAAGATACGTGACAAAACCTGCTCGAGCGCGCAGGGTCCTGCCTTTTGAAATCGTCTAATCTCCCTATGAGCACAGAAGCCACAGATATCGCCACACTCGTTAAAAACATCGCTTTAGAAGCGCGAGCGGCCTCACTCACACTCGCCAACGTTCCTAGCGAGCAGAAAAACCGAGCCATCCTCCGACTCGCCGAACTGATCGAAGAAAACGTACCTTTCCTCCAAAGCGAAAATACCAAAGACTTGGCCGCAGGCGAGACCGCCGGCCTAACCGGCGCCATGCTCAATCGACTCCAGCTCAACGAAAAGCGCATCGCCGGCATGGTAGAAGGCGCCCGCCAAGTAGCAGCTCTGCCAGATCCAGTCGGCGAATCGCTCGACACCTACAAACACCCCCAAGACTTCACCATCGAGAAAGTCCGCGTGCCCATCGGAGTCATCGGCATCATCTACGAGTCCCGTCCAAACGTGACCGTCGACTGCGCCATACTCTGCCTCAAAAGCGGCAACGCCAGCATCCTCCGTGGAGGCAAGGAAGCCTTTCACACCAACACCGCCCTCGCTGCCCTCGTCAGCCGAGCCCTCGAGGAAGCAGGCCTTCCCTCGAAGGCCGTGCAATTCATCCCCACCACAGACCGCGCCGCGCTGAACACGCTTCTCAAACTCAACGAGCAGATCCAGTGCATCATCCCGCGCGGCGGCGAGGGGCTCATCCGCTTCGTATCCGAGAATTCCACCATCCCCGTCATCAAGCACTACGACGGGATTTGCACCCTCTACGTCGACAAAGCTGCGGACGCCGCCATGGCTGAAAGCATCGTAGTCAACGCCAAGACACAGTACCCCTCCGTCTGCAACGCCGCCGAAAACCTGCTCGTCCACCGAGAGGTACTGGCATTTCACCTACCACAAATAGCCCGCGGACTCGTCGCCAAAGGCGTTACCCTAAAAGCCGACCCAGAAGCAGCCGCCACTCTCGAGGCAGCCGGCATCGACTGCGAGCCCGCTACCGAAGAAGACTGGTCGACCGAGTACCTCGACCTCACTATTTCCATCAAAGTAGTCGGCTCCAATGAGGAAGCCATGTCTTTCATAAACAAATACGGCAGCTCCCACAGTGACGCCATCATCACTGCTGATCCAGAAACAGCAGCCGAATTCCTCAACGGCGTCGACTCATCCACCGTGTACTGGAACGTTAGCACACGTTTCACCGATGGATTCGAGTTTGGACTTGGAGCGGAGATCGGCATATCCACAGACCGACTACACGCCCGTGGCCCAATGGGCCTACGCGAACTCTGCAGCTACAAGTACAAAGTCGTCGGCAACGGCCAAATCCGCAGCTAAGTTTCTTCAAAAGGCGCCAGCCGCAACCCATCGCCAAGGCCGCAGCCTACTCGCCGGCCCCTTGCAGCTCTAGCATAGCCCTGCCAAACTGCTCGCCAAAATCGACGAAACCCGCGCTGTCATAGTGCCACTTGTCCGAGTACGCGTAGCCATCCGTCGATGTCACCAACGACGCATTCGCGTCCTCATCGCAATACGCAGCCTGCTGCTTGCGAACCACATTTCCGAACTCCCAAACCAATCCGCTCGGGTCGTTCTTGGAATCAGAGATTCGCCCAACCACCACTGGCAATTCGTCATCCCTTAAAGCCGCCCGAAAGAGCGTCATCAACTCCTGTAAATTCTCCCTGTACCGATACGCCGGACCGATTTCATGCCCATCACTCTCACCCTGCATCCAAAGAATGCCGGCCGGAGTTAAGGTATCCGTTTCACCATCACCATCGATATCCCTCGACGCAAACGCATAGCGAATCGTCGCCAAACAATGGTCGTACTGGTTTATCCCTTCCCCATTCCCATAGTCCACAGCCCAATTTCCCCAGGGCCTACCCGCCTCAGCATCCAAGGAACTCCCGCCCTTCGCGTACTTAATCAAGGCGATCGGCGTATCCGGATTTTCACTCGTCAATACCTTCGCAAAGCCAAGCTCGGGACCAAAACGATCCGACAAGACGTTGCTAACTCCATCCGAGCGAAACCCAGTACCATGCCCCGCAGACAACGGGGCCCAGATCCCGCGCCCATCCCTCTCGGCATCGTCGTCAGCCACGTTGCCATGGAAAATCATCACGTCTCCATCGAAGTCTGCATACTCCTCCGGAAGCTCCTCCACATAGCCATAGCCCTCCATATTCGATTGCCCCGCAAGCAGGTAGACTCGGTACTCCTTCGCACCCAAGGCGGCTACAAACGATATAAAAATAAGCAAATACAAGGGGCATGTTTTCATAGCCCTCAACCTTGCTAAACCCGACGGGCAAATCAATCGGGAAAAGCCTCTTTGCGAGCGCTCTTTAAATCTCCAACCGGGATTTCTACGGTAAACTCGCTTCCCTTCCCCTTTTCGCTACGCAAATGAATATAACCGCCAGCGCTCTCCACAAGGCGACTCACAATCGAAAGGCCTAGACCAGCTCCCCCAAACTCTCGCGTCGTACTATCGTCTTCCTGTACGAAATCATCAAAAACAGCCGACTGCCGATCCTTCTCAATTCCAATACCCGTATCCAAAACTTTGATTCGCAAACCCGTGCGACTTCCCGGATGCAAAACAATCGAATCAATCGTAAGCTCGACCGATCCATTCCTAGTGAACTTGACCGCATTGCTCAGCAAATTCCAAAGAACCTGTCGCAGAACGAGCGGATCCACTACAACCATCTTGCGATCCTTCGAGAGCTCACCCACCCGCAATTCAACCGAGTTCCTTTGGGCGTCTACCTTAAGGAGCTTTAAGATCGCAACGACGCACTCTTCGATATCCACCGGTTCCGGATTCAACGCAAACCTTCCACTCTCCAAACGACTCAAGTTTAGAATATCCGTCAGCAAGTCAGTCAAAGCCGACGCGGAACTAATAATCGTAGACGTCAGTTCCTTCTGCTCTTCATCCAGATCACTTCCCTCAAGCAATTGAGCTATACCGCTGATTCCATTGAGCGGTGTTCGAATCTCGTGACTCATGGTTGCGAGAAATCGAGATTTCGCCCGGCTCACGCTCGCTTCCAGTTCACGGCTTTTCAAAAGCTTCAGAACGTATCCATTAACCAATACAAGCACAAGAACGAGCAAACCACAGACAATCCAAACGACTCTTGAGATAGCCGCTGCGTTAGGAGCTACCAGTGCCCAGCCTTCTTTCGGTCGAACCCCTAATTCCCAGCTTCCCGTAAAAAGCTGCACCGGTACCTTAATACAATCACCGGAAAAAAGACCCGATTCGCCGTAAAACAGTTCGCCTTCAGCCCCCAACCCGTCCTTTCCGCGCAAGGCTATTTCGAGCGGCAAATCTTCATTAAGAAGCCCCGCATCCAATAACAGCTGACGCAAATATATCGGAGTCGAAACGATTCCCCAAAAGCCAGTTTCCGAGAAGACTGGAAAGCGACCCACCAAAGCATACCCACCCTGAACCAGCTCGAGCGGACCCGCAATTACCGGCTGCCCGCTTTCCTTCACTGCAAACGCTGCTTCCCGCTGACTTGGATGTGTACTATAGTCCAAATTCAACGCCGCTTCGTTTCCCTCCAATGGATAAATGAAACGTACAACCATGTCCGGAGCCGCCGCGATGTTTACCAAGCCTGGTTTCGCCTTAAACACCGCGCTGGCAAAGTGATTGAAATCCGCTGCGCTTAGATCCGGATTTGTTCCGATATAAGTAGCAAGTCCCGTAACGAGATAAAACGTAGAGAGGGTCTCAACCTCTAGCCGGTACCTGATCGCATTCGCCTCCAAGAAAACCGCATCACGCTGCGTCTGCATATGCTTGCGAAGATCCGAATCGAGCAATGACTCACGCCCCTTGATCGCTAAATAGACCAGCCCAACGCTTACAGCCGCGACCAAAGCCCACTGCAAAGCGGACCGAAGAGGCAGAGATACACGAGACCTCTGAAGATCAGAATTCATAGAAGGCAAAAGTTCGTACGAGCGCTAAAAACAAACAAATTCATAAGGCAAGAACACAGGAAAAGCAACTCCTACACCTCACACAAATCCGTATCTGGTTTTCAATTACAAAAAAGGCCGCGAACCCTTTCAGAAGGAAACGCGACCTCGAAAAACCTGGCAACCAGAGCTTACGCTCGGCCTTGGTAGCTCTTGTCTTCGGGGCGTATCTTGATGATCTCGCCCTGCTTGATGAAGATGGGAGTCTTCACCTCGATACCGGTTTCAAGAACAACCGTCTTCTGCACGTTGCCCGACGTGTCTCCGCGGACCGCTTCAGGAGCCTCTGTTACCTTCATCTCGACCGAGGAAGGAAGTTCGATGCCAAGCGGATTTCCGTCCACGTAAAACACCTGGTACAGCTTGCCCTCTATCAGAAAATCCTTCGCGTCGCCTACCACGTCAGCCTGGATTTCGAGCGTCTCGTATGTCTCCAAGTCCATGAACGCGTACACTCCCTGGTTCTCGTACGAATACTCGAGCTCCTTGATCTCCTTGTGCAAAACCTCGTACGAGTCGCCCACATTCGTGCGGTTGTGGATCGTCTTGCCGGTGATCAGATTCTTGAGCTGCATCTGGCAAAGCGCAGACATGTTGGGCGGAGCGACGATCTTACACTCGATTACCAAGCATGGCTGCTTCTCGTATTCGATGACGTTGCCGCGGGAGATTTTGTTAACCTTGGTAGCCATAAGAGAAAAAACGAGTACCCATCGCCGCCCTTTTGTCCACCCAAAGATTCAACTCCCTACCAAACCACCGACCAAATCGCCTTAAGATACCGACTCTCCGGACAATTCGACATCACCGGATGGTCAACCCCCGCTCCCGTACGATCGAGAATCTGAAGCCGACGCCCCGCTCGATGGGCCGACCGAATCACCATGCTCTCAAATGCCTCCGCCGAAAGCTGTCCAGAGCAAGAGTAAGTCGCAAAAATTCCGCCTGGCTTCACCAAGGTGCTGGCGAGCTGGTTCAAATCCTCGTACTTCTTCATCCCTTCCGCCTCCTGGTCCTTGCTAAATATCAGCTTCGGTGGATCAAGATTCACCAGATCCCACCGCTTCCCGTTCCGCTGCATCTGTCGCATAAACGAAAACGCGTCGCAATGCGTCCAATTCACCCGAGCCTGACCGTTCAGATTCGCATTCCGCTTCGCCTGGGCGATTGCCTTCTCGTCCAAATCCACCGCCGTCACTTCACTCGCGCCCCCGCTGACCATCGCGCTCAGGGCAAAGCCGCCCGTGTAACAACAAACGTCCAGCACGTCCTTCCCTCTCGCAAGCTCCCCAAATCGCCTCCGATTATCCCGCTGGTCGCAGAAAAATCCAGTCTTATGGCCGTCCCGAAAATCCGCCTCGTAGCGAATGCCATGCTCCTCGAACTTCGCGAAGCGAATATCATCCGAAAGCGACGCATCGATGCGAATCCCCTCTAGATCGACGATCTTCTCGTCTACCTCGACCACCACTTCCTTCGCCTCAAGCCTCTCCTTCAAATAGGGAATCCACTCGCTCAAACGTTGATACACGCCAAAACTGTGTACCTGAATACTCAATACATCGCCAAGTCGATCCACAATCAAACCGCTCAGACCATCCCCGTCAGAGTGAATCACCCGATACGCCTGCGTAGTCGCATCGAGCGAAAACGTTTCTCTCCGTAAAGCGATCGCCCGGTCAATCAATGCATAGAAATCGCCCTCATCAAAAGCGTCCCCACCATGCTGATACATGCGAAGCGGTACACGAGCTTTCCCATTATACAAGCCCGCCCCAAACACCTCACCCTTCCGGTCATACACCGTCACGATATCCCCTGCCACGGCATCCTCCGACACGCGACCGATCATCGACTTGTAGATAGTCGGGTGAAACGTAAATGTCTTGATCTCCACCCAAGGAGAGCGACGCCCCTCGACCTTCGCCTTCACGCGCTTAGGCGCACCACGCCCCCAGACCGACTCCTTTTTTCCAAAATCCTTCTTCATCTCAAATCATCCAATTCATTATCCACCACACACTACTCCTAATCACCCTTCGTCTCCTGAAGGAACTGCTGGCGAGTAATGTCATGCAAGGTCACTACGCCGACGACGCGCCCTTCGTCCAATCGACTCACTACCGGCAAGGCGATCCACTCCGTATTCACGAACTGCTTCGCCACATCCTTTATCTTCGTGTCCGGATACACCTTCGGAAAGGAATCCGATATGAAAATATCCTGCACCTGCTTTTGAGGCGATTGCTTGCTGACAATCTTCACACCCTTGCGATGCACCAACCCTATATAATGCATCTCCGCGTCGACGACCGGATAAACCTTAAACCCTTCGTCCTTGATTTTTCGATACGCATCACCCAGCGACATGTCAGCCTGCAAAGTATGAACCGTGTTTGTCATTATCGAGCTCACCGGCATGCTCTGCCAGCCCTGGCTCGGACGCAGGATCGGGAACTTGCGCAAATTGACTCCGTCTTGCAGTAACAAGGCCTCGTAGATCGGCACCTGACGCAGCTTACTCGCGATCGCGTAGGAAGTCAGGTTCGCCACCATGATCGGCAAAATAAGATTATAGTCCCGCGTCAGCTCGAAAATAATCAGAATCGAAGTAACCGGAGCCCGAATCACCCCCGCAAACAACGCCCCCATCCCCACCAGCGCGAGCACGTGCGGAAGCAAGCCCGCCTGACCGCTCACCATTTCAGTCAAAACTCCCAACGCTCCACCCAACATCGCCCCGATAAATAGCGTCGGCGCGAAGATCCCCCCCGATCCGCCGCTCGAGTAAGAGAAAATAGTCGAAGCGAACTTACCCACGAACAAAGCCACCAACACTCCCAAGCTCAGACTACCCGCCAAAGCCTCGGACAAATCCAAGTAGCCAATCCCAAAGACGCCCATATGTCCCAAGTTCTTGAACACGAGCGCGCCCACACAGCCGGTCAACAAACCACCGACACCGGGCATCATCCAACTATACTTTCCGCGCACCAGCTTCACCCGCTCACGCGCCTTCAGCATGCACTCCACAAACGCATGCGAGACAAATCCCGCGATCACTCCCAGTACCAAACTCATCGCCAGACCCAAGCCCGACAAATGATCAGGATGAAACGGCACCTGAAACATCGCGTCCGTTCCCAGGAGCGAACGCTCGATCACCGCCGCGATCACGGCCACCATCACAATCCCCGCAAACGCCTTATGCTTCAGATCGCCCATGATCTCCTCGATAGCGAAAACGATCGCGGCAAGCGGCGTATTAAACGCAGCCGCAATCCCTCCCGCGCAGCCGAGCGGTATCAGAGCCATCACCTGACGCGGAGCCAGCCCGAACCAGCGACCGACCCACGAAGCGATCGCCGCCGAAAGGTGCACCGTCGGACCCTCGCGCCCCAGGCTCGCCCCCGTTCCGATCGAGGCGGTTCCCAGGATAAACTTCCCCAAGGCCGCCCGAAAGCGAATCCGCCCGAACTTCAGAAAATACGCCGCCTTGACCTGGGGAATGCCGCTGCCCGCCGCTTCAGGAGCCCAATACTTGATCAGGAATCCCACGACCAAACCGCCAAACGCCGGCAAAAAGATCAGCCCAAGCACCCCCAGCCATCCGGGGATCTGACTCACCCGATAAATCCAGTTATGCTCCGCCCAGTGGATAGACTTGTGAAAGGCCACCGCGCTCAAACCGCTCAGGATGCCAATCAATATCGCCAAAACATTGAAGCGGCCTTTTTGGCTTAACGCCAGCCGCCCCATCAATTCGGCGATCCACCTTCGGGAAACGCGATAAAACGATCGATCACTACGTGACATGCAGGCCGCTAAGAAATCAAACCCTCCCCTCAAAACAACCTTATAGTTCTCCAATTCCCCAAGAGCCCAAAACCCGCCTCCAAGAACCCCACCCAAAGATCTTCTGTTGCAAAAAACCGCCGCCCCCTCAAATAATCGCTTCCAATACTACGACCAGCGCTGCAAAAGGAACCTCCTACCCAAGCGCCAATCCTACATATAGTTATGAAGCACATCAACCGGATCGCTCTTGCCTGCATAGGCTTCGCCCTCCTCGCGGCCTCCTCCGACGCCGCGCCCAAGCGCGAGAAGCTCGTAGACCGCATCGTCTCAGGCGAATACGTACTCGAGGAAATCATGGCGGATCCCGCCACCTCCATCCCTGCTGAAATCCTCCAGGACGCTCAGGGCATCATTTTCACCCTCAACTACCGCGGCGGCTTCATGGTCGGCGGCCACGCAGGCCAAGGCATCCTCATCGCCAAAAACCCGATCACCAACGAGTGGGGCGTACCCGCCTTCGTCCGCACCGGCGGAGCCAATATCGGCATCCAGCTCGGCCTTAAGGAATTCGACGCCGTCTACGTGATCATGGATCTCGACACCGTGCGCAAAGCCTACACCGGACGCATCGACTTCGCCGCCGACGCCGCAGCCGTCGCCGGCCCGCTCGAAAGCTCCAGCGAAGCCCAGCAAAACATCGACTACAAGAACGCCAAGATTCTCGTCTACTCCAACAAGAAAGGCCTCTACGCCGGCGTCGCCGTCAAGGCAGGCTGGGTCTCGCCCAACAACAAGGCCACCAAGTTCTTCTACAACACCGACTACAACATGCCGGAAATCGTTCTCAGCGACTGGTTCGAGCTCCCCGCCGAAGCCAACGCCCTGCTCCAACGCCTCAACTACTACACCGAAGGCGGACGCTGAACCCACCCATCCCATAACCACTTTCCCAAGGCCCATCCTAACCCGATGGGCCTTTTTCGTCTACCCACCCATCCGCAACCCACCGAATCAATCCCCATCCCACCGAATCAATCCCCATCCCACCGTACCCCACCGCACCCATCCATATTGCGCAAAGCTGTAGTTCGCCGCCAGATCGGCGCAATCCAATGTCTAAAGTTAGACATCGGATTGCGCAAAATGATGTGCAATCTAGGAGGGAGCGCGCGTGAGAAATTTCCTTGGAACTCGCTACAGCATGCGAAATGTCCCCGAAAGCTCTCCTTCACCCTTCCCGAGCGATCTGGCAAGGGACTCTCTTAAAAACCACTTACTCCGCCTTCACCAGCCGAGTCAGTCCCAGCACCCCGCACAACGCCAAACCGGGCCACACCACAAACGCCGGACTATTGAGAAGCAGCTTCTGCCCCTCCCGCAATAGCGTTCCGAGCTCCGCCCAATTCGGGTCGCCAGCCAAGCCGAGATAAGTCAAGGCGCTCAATTCCAGTAGGGCAAAAGCGAATACAAGCTTCCACAAGCCAAGCAGCTGCGGCCAAAGGTTCGGCCAAATTGTAAACACCAACCGATGCCGCATCGATCCCCCGATTGCTCGACTCGCCTCCACATAGGCAGTCGCATTGAGCTCGCTCCATAGCACCCGCAGCTGCCGGAACGCAAACGGCACTCCCGCCACACCGATCGCCACCGTCAAGGCACCCGCTCCACGCTCCAAAAAGGTCACGATCAGCAGGCCGATGAAAATCGCCGGCATCGCGATGCCAAAAGAAACGAGCGAGCGAACCGCGTTTCCGACCACGCGCCCGCCCCTGTTTTCCAAACACAACAATATACCCGAAGTCGAAAGCGCCGCCAAGCTTCCCAACAAGGCGAACAAAATCGAGTTCCCCGCCCCTCGCCAAATCCGGCTAAAATAGTCTTGCCCCAACCTGTCCACACCAAGCCAATGCGCGCCACTCGATCCACTGATTCGCAGCTCGAAGAAACTCTGCCCATACGGGTCTTGCGGAGTCCAAAGCACCCCCAGCAGCATAAGAGCGAAACAGAAAGCGATTCCCAGATTTACCCCCTTCTCCCGCATCACGAGCTCCCTCCCTTCTTCGGGTCGAGCTTCAGCACGATCACATCCGAAACAAACGCTACCACGATCACCAACAGCACCAGAAAAGTCAGCAAGTTTTGAGCGACAAATACATCCCTCGCCAAAATCGCGTTCACCAGATACCGCCCAATTCCAGGCCACGAGAAAACCGTCTCCGTCAAAAACGCCCCGCCCAGCAAAGCCCCAAACGAGGTGCCAATCACCGTGATCGTCGGCCCGGCCGAAATCCTTAGCAAATGCCTCCACAAAATCCGGGCAGTCCCATAGCCCTTCGATCTGAGAGCCACGATAAAGGCCTGCAGCTCCGGCTCCTGTAGACGCGAAAACGTCACCGAAGCCACACTCGCCGCCGGAAAGACCGACAAACAAATCGCCGGTAACACCATGTGCTGGAGCGCCACCGAAAACGCTCCGAGATCGCCAGCCAAAAGCGCATCCAACAAGAACAAGCCCGTCACCCGATCCGGCTGTATTGCCGCCATGTCAAAACGTCCCCCCATCGGAAACCAGCCAAGCCAAAGAGAGCCAACTACAAGCAACAGAATCCCTATCCAAAATATGGGTACAACCAGACCGATCGACCCAATCCCGCTCGCCACTCTGGCCAGCCAAGGCTTCGTGCCCAACGCCGCAAAAAGCGCGACGCTCAAACCCACGCCGATCCCCAGCAGCATCGCGCACAAGCTCAGCTCCACCGTCGCTGGCATGAAGAGCGAGAAATCGTCCGTAGTCTCTCTTCCACTACTCAAGCTCCTCCCCCAGTCGCCCGCCAGAAACTGCTGCTGAGACAAGACGTAGCGCTCCGGCCAAGACCGGTCCAATCCCAAGCGCTCACGCTCCAGAGCCACTCGCTCCGCATCGATCATCTTGCCAAAACGCAGCGCCACCGGGTCGCCCGGGATCGCATCGATCGCTGCGAAAATGGCCAGACTCGCAAAAAAGTAGAGGGCTAGAAAAAACGGGATCTTACGGAGCAAGGCCATGGATACGCGTCACTACAGACTCACACCAAACACGAAGCGACACAGAAAATCCCCAAGACTACTTCACCCTCACCTCGCTCAAACGCAGGTCGCCGATCTTCTGCAAAGTGAAGCCTTCGAACTGCGAGCTCAAAGCCACGATGTTGTTGCCATGACAAAGCGGCAGCAGCGGCAAATCGCGCTTCCACAGCGCCAAAGCCCGCTCGTAAAGCCGCCCGCGCTCAGCAGAATCCACCGTCTGGCGGGCCGTAAGCAACAACTCGTCCATCTCATCATTTCGATAGAAACTGTAGTTCGTCGCAGTCCCCTTCACCGCCGCCCAACTGCCAAAAAACACGCTGAGAAAATTATCAGTATCCCCGTTGTCGCCAACCCAACCAATCAGGCCGACTTCGAATTCCCCATTCCGCAACAAATCAAGGTGCGTCTTGAAATCAACCGACTTCACCTTCGCCGGAATTCCTATCGCCTCGATCTGTCCCTTCACGAAAGTCGCCGCCGTAACCGGATCCGGCAAATAAGGGCGCGGCGCGTTCATTACCGTGATCTCCAACGGATTCTGCTCAAACAGAGACTTATAAGGCGCGGCCAAGGTTCTAGCTTGCTCCAAATCGACAATCATCGCGTCCTCAACATCTGGATACCCAAGAAACCCCTTCGGCAAGGGATAGCTCGCAGGACGTCCCGTTCCCTCAAGCGCCACCATCGCGAAACTCTGCTTGTCAATCGCAAGCGCAATCGCCTGCCGCAAGTCGTGGATCGCCATCCGCTCCATCTCAAGATTGAAGGCCATATAGCCCACATTCAAACCGGCCTCTTCGTATACCGTAACTGAAGGATCACCCCTCAAAGCGGTAACCTCAGTGGGCTGCAGCCCATCCATGCCATGCACCGTGCCGGACTTGAGCTGCAGTAAGCGCGTCGTATTGTCCGGTACCACCTTGAGGATCAAACGCTCAAATGCTGGGGCTTCCGCCCAGTAGTCGGGATTTCGATCAAGGATGATCGCCTCGTTGGGTCGCCACTCCTTGAAGCGATACGGCCCCGTACCCACAGGGTGACGCTGCATCGCTGACCCGTATGTATCCAAAGCCTTAGGACTGATAATCCACGCGGGAAAAATAGCCAAGGAACGCAGCATGGCCGCATTCGGCTTCGAGAGACGAATCTGCAGGTCCATTGGAGCCACCGCTTCCACCGCAACGATATCCTGATACAAATAGCTCCAATACGAAAAAGCCGCCTCGGGCAAATGCGCCGGATGCTCCGGATCCATCTGACGAAGAAAGGAGTATGCAGCCGCCTCCGCATCAAGCTTCACCCCATCATGAAAAAGGACGCCTTCACGAATCTTGAAGTCATAGATCAGCCCGTCCTCTGAAATTGAATACGACTCAGCCAACCAAGGCTCTATCTCCAAAGTGCCGCTCTTAAACCGCACCAGTCCCTCGCAAATTTGCGTCAAAGTATTCACCGACTCCCCATCGTCTATATCCGCAGGATCGAGTTTATGGGCATCGCTTCCTCGAGCGAAAATGAAGACCTTCGGCGCTTCCTGAGGAGATTCGCTCTTAGATCCGCAAGCGGATAGGACGAGGGATAACAGGATCAGGCAAAGGATAGGCAAGCTCTTCATCATTAGCTACGAATTCCAAGAGACTCGTCACTCGAGCGCAACACTCTTGAACATCTAGAATTCCTACCAATCATTCCCTTCAAACAAATATCCATGAAACTGCCGCTTCTCACCATCAACGCCTTCGCCTCCGAGCCCTTTACCGGAAACCCCGCCGCCGTCTGCCCTTTGGACGACTGGCTCGACGATTCCCTTCTACAAGCCATAGCTGCTCAGAACAATATCGCCGAAACCGCCTACATCGTTAAAACAGGTCCAGGTAACTACAAAATCCGCTGGTTCACCCCTGCCGTAGAGGTTCCCCTTTGCGGGCATGCCACGCTTGCCAGCGCCTTCGCGCTCAATACTTGCCTTGGCGAAACCGCAGAAAAGATCACTTTTGACTCGAAAAGCGGCCCGCTGCACGTCGATTGCCACGATGAGCTGCTCACGCTAGATTTCCCAGCCCAGCCGGCCAAACCTACCGCCACGCCCGACTGGTTCGTAAACGCCTTCGGAGCCAACCCGGTGGAATTTCACAAAGCCGCATACTCCCTAGCGGTGTTTCCCTCGGAAAAAATCGTTGCCGCACTCGAGCCCGATTTTTCCATCCTTCAAAAAACTCCGAACTCCAACGTCATCGTCACCGCTCCCAGCAAAAGGTATGACTTCATCTCCCGCTTCTTCGCGCCAGCTAGCGGAATCGACGAAGATCCAGTCACCGGTTCGGCTCACTGCACACTGACTCCCTACTGGGCTAACCGACTCAAGAAAAACGCCTTGCGAGCCAAGCAAATCAGCAAGCGAGGCGGCGAAGTCGACTGCGAGCTCACTGGCGACCGCGTCTTACTCAGCGGCAAAGCCCAACTCTACAGCCAAGCTATGATCCACGTGTAGACACCGGATTACTCGATCCCACCATTCTACCCGAAATAAAAAACGCCAGGTCCGAAGACCTGGCGTTGTTGTTTTCTAATTTATTTTCACCTCACTACTCAGCCTAAGCTTCTGTGGCCGCGCTTCGAAAGAATACTGACGAAGACAACGATTCCGCACATCGCATAGGATGAGACTAAGATGGCTGATGGATTACTGGCGAACCAGAGCACTATTTCAGGCATTGGATTTTACTGTTAAAGGAATAGGAATTCCTACCCCAGAAACAGCAAATGCAATGCCAAATAGCTCTCAGCTACGTTTGTTGCCCTATTGATACAGGCTCGGATCAACTCCGATACAACCGTCTAGCTTTGAACGGTACTCGTCAGAACGGAAGGTCTCGAGACGTCTCGCAATCGCGCGATGGAGGCGCTCCTCCTCGATCCGATCTCCCATGCCTTCGTTTCGCTCGTCGGCAAGGTAGGAGTCGAGGTAGCCGAGGTGACGTTCCCATAGTGCAATATCCACCTTCTGCTTAGCGTCGAGTCGAGCCTTGTACCAGTCGCTTTCCACCATCGATTCATAGGTGAAGAGCTTGCGGAACTCCGGATCGTGATAAGTCATGCCCTCGTACTCGCCGTAAGCCATTACATTGAGCAATGCCTTAAGCGGAGGACACGCCGCATCGATCGAACCGTCCTCGAAGTAGTTGAGCGCTACGCGGCGCTGCGTTTCGACGATGTTCTTGATGCCATCCACGTAGACTTCCATATCCTGCAGCTCAGGACGAAGAATGTTTTCCGGAAATACGGAACGAGGATTCGAGAAGACGCGACCTCCATAAGCCTGTACGAATTCAGCAGTGATACGATGTCCGAGACGGCTGGCCTCAATCATCTCACCCTTGTATTCGAAATCCTTACACGCTTCGAGATAACCCTTCTCCATCATGTTCGCAGAGCGACGTTCCTCAGGCTTCATACGGCACCAGATTTCCGGCACGAGAAGACTGATATCGTGATCGACACGGAAGTTCGGCCCAACGCAACCAGCAGAGGAAATGAAGCATTCGTATCCAGTTACTATATACGAAACCAAGGCATTGTTCATGTCCACGATCGGCAGCAGCGCATTAAACGGCCCCTTCGTCAAAGCGCCTTCAGATCCAGCGCCTGTCGTCGACGGAGACTTGCCAGTCAAGCTAGCGATGAAGTCCATGAAAGCTTCCGGCAACTCCTGGTAATGAACAGGACCAAACGGCGCCAGGGCACGAACGCCTTCCGCAGGGCCGTTGTTTCGACGACCTGGCAGCACGCAATTCACAGGGAAATAAGGAGATTTGCCTGGCTCCAAGCGACGATAGAGAGCCGCTCCGACATTCGCTACGTAAACACTTCGCTCATCCTCAAGGTCGAGGCGGTTTTGCAGATAGCGAGGGTTCTTGGTTGGAACACCATCCACCAAACGCGGATTTGAAGACGAGATCACATACTCGGGCTTTTCTGCCGCGTTGAAATCCAGAATCGTTTTCTGCATCCCTTCGGTGAACTGGCCAAAGCGAATCGCGTCTGTCACCATTTCACTAGTGTACTCGCGAGTAAGCGGTTCGTAGTTGGAAAAGAACAATCCCTTTCCAGAGAAATCCTTCTCGGTCGTCTTGTCATAACCACGGTGAATCGCTTCATCCGGACGCTGGAAAAGTCGGTACTCGCAATTCTGAATGAACTTGAGCGACCGGTAACCCTTCGCGCCGCGATCCAATCCTTCGAGCAGCGATGCCGGTACAACCACCGCAGAAGAGATGTCGTCTTCCGTTTGAATCTTCGAAGCAGGATAGAAATCCTTGCGCAGTGAGAAGACCCGCCAAGAACCGTCTTCCGCGAAACCAATACGCAAGTATTGGGAAATCAGCTTCTGGTCACGGTACTTGAGCTCGTTGCCTGGCTTGCCATTAACAATGTCCACCGAGAAACGATCGCGCCAACCTGTGCCCCAGTCCTCCTTGTAGAAACGCTTTACCACGAGAACGATATCAATCACGTAACCGGGAATGCTCTCGATCCACTCGTTGTACTCGTCCGTATAAGCAGGTGATGGCGAAAGAAGCTTAATTACAGAACCAAGCGAACGATCCGTGCTGAGAAGCGGACGGGTATCCTTGCGATTCAAGGTCGCATCCTTATAGCGCTGGCCGAAATCCTTGCCGACAACTTCTTCAACTAGGTCGAAGTCTTTCTTGAGGTCAGCCGTGAAAACCGGACCCGCTACGATCGCGTCGGTCAAAGACTTGGAGATCTCAGACTTACCTCCACCAGAAACAGTACATGGCTTATGGCAATAAGTGCCGACAGCGCTTGTTCCCAACAACCTCCAACGACGACCCGCCATCGGTTGCTTCATCTCAACCTTGTAGCCAGAGGGCAGGATGTAGGTATTGTCAGGCTGGATCTGCAATTGATGCTCCACACCCGCCAAAACCCAGCTGATCTTCTGATCCTGCAGAGTAAAGCGCGACCCTTCCGGCACGTAGTAAATATCTGAATACTTCTTGTCGATCGCGTACCCTTCGGGTTTGAAGAAGGCCGAATCGCCAAGAGTCTTCACCGCTTCGTTGTAGGAGTGATCTACCGTGAGCGTGTACTTGCTCAGGTGGAAATCCTCCCCGAGATCGTAGCCAGCGAACGCGAGCGCTCCACCTGCGTGCTCCTCTTCTACGTTGCCGAACAGATTGGAAGCATAAGAGATCTGAGTCTTAACCTCCTTCTTACAGTAGCCAAAGTAGTTATCAGCAATAAGCGTCACCACGATCCCGCGAGCGTCGCGGGAGGTAATCTTAAACGCGCCACCATCATTGTAGCGCTCGTCTTCAGATTCCCAGCACATGCCGTCGCGCTTCTGGCGATCAGTAGCTTCGGAAATGTGAGGAAGACCGAGATCCTTCTTCTTCGTGTAGATGAGGTGCGGGGCGAGAATGACACAACCCGTATGGCCAGACCAATGCTTCACGTCTAAACCAGAATCGTTTTCCGCGAGGAATGGATCTCCCGCATTGCCGAAAATCGATTCAACAAAGTCCAGGTTGCTTGTCATGTTACCCGGAGCGAAGAAACGAACTTCCATCCGCTTCTCTTCCGTTACGCCAGCGACCGCCGGCTGAACCAACGGACGCAGCATTAAAGAGATAAAGGTGCGGGCCTTTTCCTCCTGAGTCGCCGTAAACGGGAGCTCCAGAAGGCTGTCCGGCGGAGTGAGAGCTGTCGCCAAGAGGTTTGAAAAAACCTTAAGCGGCACCTGCTTCTTGTCAGCGGGAATTGGCAAACCGCCTTCCGCGACATGAAAGACGCCTTTCGTCGTGCGACGGTCGTTCTTTGGATTGTTTAAGACACCTTGTTTGGTCCGGAAGGATTTTATGATGTCAGATTCAAAACAATCTTCATTAGGGGGAATGGACAAAGCACGCGCCATTCCATGACGCTCAAGAACGAGGCTTTCCGAAGGAAGCCAAATGCGCTCCTTCAAGCCAATCGTCTTGAAGAGGTCTTCCAAGTAATTCTGGATACGTTGGTCCACCGGACACAAGTGCTGCTTGAGAAGTCGGTTCTTCTCTTGCACGCTCTTGAGCAGCGAACTTCCCATCTGAAGGAAGGGAAACTCTTTCTCATCTCCATAAATCGGGAGACCGCGGGAACGTAGCTTAATATTCAGATACTCGGTTAGACTGCTCTCGTCGTAGCAATTTTTCCCGGTCTCTGGGTCGAATCCGATTTGTGTTTTTAGGTCGGTACTTTGCGTATCCATTTTCTTTTTACTTTCGCTTTTTTTTCGGCCTGTCAGAGCAGTAGGTGAGCCAATTCCACAAGGGTTTCCTAAACGCTTCCGATGCTCGGCATCGTTGGCACGGCGTCGAGAAGCTTCCTTGCGTAGTCGGTTTGAGGGTTACGATAAATTGTTTCTGAGGTTCCTTGTTCGACGATCTCGCCATTCTGCATGACCACGACCTCGTGGCTCATGTGTTCGACGACCGCCAAGTCGTGAGCTATAAAAAGGTAGGTGATCCCAAACTCTTCCTGCAAATCCTGCAGAAGATTCACGATCTGAGCCTGCACGCTTACATCCAAAGCGCTCACGCATTCGTCGCATATTATAAATTCCGGACGCGAGCTAAGGGCCCTCGCGATGCAAATCCTCTGACGCTGCCCCCCGCTAAACTGATGCGGATAACGACGCATCGCGTCCGCCGGCAGTCCCACTTTCGTTAGAAGCTCCGCGACACGAGCCTCCCGCGCGGGACGCCCAATTCCGGGCTCATGCACGATCAGCGGCTCCGAGACGATCGAACCGATCGTTAGACGCGGATTGAGAGAAGCGTAAGGATCCTGAAAAATCGTTTGAATGCGCTTTCTGTACGGCAAAAATTCGGACTCCGAGAGTCCGGTAACATCCGTCCCGTCGTATTCGATTTTTCCTGACTCGGAAGGAATTAGCTTAAGAATCGCTTTTCCGATCGTGCTCTTCCCACTGCCGCTCTCGCCAACAAGACCAACAGTCTGACCCTTTTGCACCGAGAAGCTTGCCTTCTTAACCGCGCGAAACGAACCAGGCTTCGTAAACAGGCCGCCGGGACTCGTCTGGTAGCTTACGCACAGATCGGTCACCTTCAAAAGCGGATCGGGAGAAAGCGCCTTGCTAACCATTGGTCGCAGCCTCCTCTGCAGCTATCGCTGCGTAATCTACTACCGGCAAACGATCGCGCTTCACGCCAAGGCGAGGGATGCAGCGTATCAAAGCCTTCGTGTATTCATGCTTCGGAGACGAAAGCACCTGCTTCGTCTCTCCCTTTTCCACAATACGACCGCGATACATCACCGCTACCTCGTCAGCAAATCCATCCACAATTCCAAAATTGTGCGTAATCAAAATGATCGACATATTCTCACGCTCGCGAAGCTCTCGAAGTAATTCCATGATCTGAGCCTCAATCGTGACATCGAGAGCTGTCGTCGGCTCGTCAGCCACCAGAATATCCGGCTGACACGCCAACGCCATAGCGATGACCACTCGCTGCTTCATCCCGCCGCTCATCTGATGCGGATAGTCGTCGAAACGCGTCTCCGCATCGCGGATACCAACCTTCTTCAAAAGGCTTATCGTCTCTGCGCGAAAATCGTCGATGTCATCGCGGTGAAATTTCAAAGCCTCCTTAATCTGAGCCCCCACCGTGAAATACGGATTCAGCGAAGTCGAAGGCTCCTGAAAAACATAAGCGATTCGCTTGCCCCGCACCTTGCAAAGCTCCTTCTCAGAAAGATCGAGAAGATTTACGCCATCCAATAACGCTTCGCCCGAAACTTCGCATTTCGGAGGTGGCGGCAAAAGACGCGACAAAGACATCGACGTAACGCTTTTCCCACTTCCGCTTTCCCCCACGATCGCGAGCGTTTTGCCCTTTTCGAGTGAAAACGAGATGCCCTTGACCGCGTCGATTTTCGAATGACGGCTGCTGAAACGAATTTTTAGGTCTCGTACCTCAAGTAGCATTTTCGACGCACATCCTGCAAAGGCCCGATCAGACAACAAGTTGAAAAGGCGAAAAATCACATACAAATTGGTATTTAATAAAAAAAGCACGAAAACGAAGCTAAAACTCGGTAGCGAAAAGCTCCGATAGGCCTAAAAAAGACGTTTTCGCGGAATTCGGCCCTAATTAGCCGCCCTATTCGACATCGAGTTGAACACTTATACACACAGATGGAGAAAAGCGACACCCAAGCATCCAAGTTTCTCCCAATCTTCCATTCGCATACAACCCGAGAGCTCCTCAATGACTTCAAACCCGAGCCCCTTGTCTCTCCAACTCACTTCTCACCACTCCAAACTCAAACATGGTGCCCAGGGTGGGACTCGAACCCACACGTCCTTGCGGACAGCGGATTTTAAGTCCGCTGCGTCTACCGATTCCGCCACCAGGGCATTAGTGAAGAAGACGGAAATGCAGCAGGTTTTTTTCCGGATAACAAGCTTTGCCTCCGCCAATTAATCTGATTTTCACCTCAAACTGAACGCTTGCGTCCCATCACCCTTAGTGTGAGCATCCGCAACTACCCTGACCAATCTATCCATGCTCGAGCTCGAAAATAGCATCGGCGAATCTTCCTCTGCCACTCTTCATACCAGTACTCTGCAAATCGCGCGGTATCGCAGCGCATTGGACTGGATGCTCGCCCATCCACTCTGGGAAGACTCCTTCACATGCTCTCTTTCTGAACTAGAACTAAAGGGGCAGCGACAAGGTATCACCCAGACAAAAGCCCTCCGCTCCCTCCCAATCGAGCATAAGACCAGCCTCATCCGCCACGCCCTCGCAAACGGACTTCCAAGCCCTAGCCACGCCGAAGCCAAGCGACTCGCCCGGCTCTGGGGTATCACCCGCTACCGAGCCCGCCCAGATTTTCAGCGCCCCTCCATAAGGCAGTGGAACGCCCTCGCGAGAGCAGTCTCCCTCCGTCTCGCCACGCGTCACCAGCTGTATAAAGAAGCCCAAAGCGCCCTCTACTCTGCCCACCAAGGACTCCCGCTCGCCTGCTCGCTCGCGGCTTGCCGCAAGCCCTCCCTCCGGGAAGATGCCTGCCAGGAAGCGCGACTCGCCCTTTTAGAAGCGATCGACCGTATCGATCCCGAACAGCCTTTCGAAGCTTACGCCCGCCAAAGGATTAAACGACGTATCCAAAACTACATCATGAAAGAGGCGGTGCCCGTTAAAGCCCCGATCAACCTCATCTCTAAAACCTTTCGATCCCAGCCTGACGGCAACCTGCTACTCGAAAAAGCCATTCGCGATGGCGTAGTCAGACTGGATGATACCCACGCAGGCGGGCCTATGCTCGCCCGCGAACTCCACTGTGACTCAGACCTCGCCCCTGATCAAATCGCTGTATCCGCAGACGAATCTGCCAAAGTCGCCGAAGCCCTCCTCCAGCTCACCGACAAGCAAAGAGAAGTGATCGAACTGCGATTCGGCCTCAATGACAGCGCCACCCCCCAGTCTCTTTCACAAATCGCCCAACACACGGGCATCTCCCGCCAACAAGTCTTCCAACGCGAAAAACGCGCCCTGCAAAAACTGTCTAGCGCTCTGGCTGAGCTCCAAAACGAGCGCACTACCATAGCCACCCGCGCAGGCGGCTATTGACAGCGGACGCCAATCGACAAGAGCTTCGACTCGTGAGTGAGCGAATTGGCATTATAGGCGGAAGCTTCGACCCGATACACAACGGGCACCTGATCATCGCGCTCGACGCCTGCGAACAGTTTGAGCTGGATCGAGTCCTCTTCATCCCGGCTTTCCAAGCGCCGCTAAAGTCGAAAACTCCCTCCGCCTCGCCCCAGCAACGCCTCCACATGGTCGAACTCGCAACCAAAGACGAACCGCGATTCGCGGTTTCCGACGTCGACTTTCGCTCCGAGTCCATCAGCTACTCGGTCCGAACCGCCGAAGCGCTCGCCAAGGAATATCCCGAATCCCAGCTCTTCTGGATCCTCGGAGACGACCAAATCGCCCAGCTCCACCACTGGCGAGACATCGAAAAACTCTCCCGACTCGTCAGCTTCATCGCCTTCGAGCGACCCGGCTCAGAAGACCATGAAAACAAGGAACTTCCAAGCCACACCCAAATCCTTCGCGGTCCGAGCCGCCACCTAGAAATCAGTTCCACCGAAATCCGCGAGCGCCTTAAATCGGGCCGGCCCGCCAAGTACTTCTTGCCAGCGAATGTCTTTGATTACATCAAGGCCGAAAATCTCTACCTCTAGAAGAGAATTGAAATGAGCACCAAAACAAAAGCAGAACTAAAAGGCGAAGAGCTACTGGCAATTTGCTGCAAGACCTTGGACGACGCCAAGGCGGAGAATATCGTAGCCCTCGACGTTCGAGGCGTGTCCTCCATCACGAACTACCTGGTGCTCGCTTCCGCCCTCGCGGAGCCTCATCTACGCGCTCTCCGACGCGACTTGGACAAGGCCCTCAAAGACCACAAGGTCAAGATCCTCGGCGTGGACGAAGGCGACTTCAGCGGCTGGGCCGTAGTCGACGCCTTCGACGTCATGATCCATCTCTTCTCGCCAGAAACTCGAGACACCTACAAGCTCGAAGCCCTTTGGAAAGACGGTGTTTCCGTCGACGTCGAAAAACTTCTCGGAGCTTAAGCGGCCAGTTCGCCCCTTCTTCCAGCTAGAAGGCGTAGCCAAGCGAGCTTATGAAGCGACGGTCCTCCTTGAGCTCCTCGTCCAAAGAATTGTCGAAGCCCAGTTCGTAGCGAATCGACAGGTTGATCGATTCCGTTACCGCGCTCGTCAAAGCTGCGGAAAAACTGATTTCGTAGCCATCTGACTCCTCCAGTGGTATGGCGAACTTGAAATCTTGTTTCACTCGAAAACGGTCCGAGAAACGGTAGTCCAAGTCCTGAAATAGATCCACGAGATAAGCGACCTCGTCGGTACTGTCGGCAAACTCGCGCCAACGCCCGCTCGCCCCAAGACCAGCCGACAAGGTCGATGACTCTCCATCGATAAACCGAGTGCCCAGACCCAACTTCTGCTCTACATTCGCATCGATCAGCTTAATCGCGTCCGCAGAGTATAGAGTCTGAGACTCGTAGAACACCCCCGGAGAAATGTCCTTCCGCCAACGAAGGCGAGACGATAGGCGATCCAAGGTCGTAGCGTTGTTCGCCTCGCCATAGGAGTACTCCGCATTGAAGTTCATTTGGCTCGCCTCAAACTTTCGCTGCATGTCGAGACGGTAATTCAAATTGGACTGGTCCTTTCGCCCAGAAGTCGAATTAAGCCCAAACTGCAGACGCTTCTCCCACTCCGGCAAAGGCACCATCCCCTCCGGCAAATCCGATATCGACGCGAGAAGCCCCGAAAAGAAACCTCTATCAGGCTCCAGGTCCTCCTCTTCGGACTCGCTCTCCGCGATCAGCTCCCCACCGGATCCGTCCGACTCCTCCGTCGCTCCAACATCCGAGTCTTCGACCAACAATTCCGATTTCTCACGCATCTGCTCGACGATGCGATCAAGCGGCAAAGAAACCTCCCCTAGATAATCCACGCGCAGCCTAAGCTCACTCTCAGACTCACCCAAATACTCCCCGCTCAGACGGTCTCCGTTATCAAGTACCACGTTGATCCTATGCAGCGGCGCCCCGTTCAAACAAAACGTTAAGTGAATGAAGGAAACAGCTGCGAAAAACTTACTCATAATAACTAGGTGACCAGCTCTATTCGCAACGTGAGATTCTCGAAACTTCAATCGGTTATTTCTAAAAAAGACGTAAAGACCAGTGGGCATATCAGATTTCCCGACAAAGCCCGCAAAAGCGCTAAAGAGCGGTTTCAGACCTGCCGTAGTCCTAAGTGTTCGTATCCGAAATTCATCATAGAACATCAAACTTAGGAAAATATCATTATGCATAAGAAAACATCCAAAAAAGGTTTCACGCTCGTCGAAATTATGATCGTCGTAGTCATCATCGGTCTCTTGGCTGCCATGGCTATCCCAGCGTTCCAGAAGGTTCGTAAGGACTCTCGCGCTTCTGCCGTCTACAATGACGCTCGCCAGCTCGCTTCAGCTGCTCAGCAGTACATGCTCGAAAACAATGTAACAACTGTTTCCGTTGGCTACAGCGATGGTGACCTCGGAGCTGACTTGACTCCTTACGTTCGTCGTATCGGCACTGGATACTCGATCTCTGCCACTATGGGTATCGACAGCACCTTCACCATCTACCATCCACAGTTGGACGGTACCGTTACTTTCACCGCAGAAGGTCAGAAGGAATAATTTCGTCAAGTGAGGACACTCCTCGCTTAAGCTGAATTTCCAGGCCGTGTCGCAAAGCGACACGGCCTTTTTAATTTGCAGAATCAAATTCAAATCCGCAAAAAACTTCCCCCATTCGACCTCGCTAAAGTCTCCGACCATGAACACGACTTCGCCAACTCAAGAGAACAAATCAGACACCCTCAGACTCATCGCGTTTATAGCTGCTGGCGTCTTGGCGCTTCTCGCGGCCTTCGTACTACTGAAACCCTACCATGCAGAGACAGCTTTCATCGAGCTCTCCTATTCCTTCATGATCGTACTGTCGGCCGCCTTCGTCGTCTCGATCATGGCAACCAGCCCGTTTTCAGTGTCGAAATTGAGACTTACCAGAGAGATGCTCACCACTCTAATCGCCTGCCTGGTTGGAAGCATATTTCTATATACGAGAGAAGGTGGCGGATTTCATATTCCCTTCGACGAACAGCTCCTGACAAACGTCTCTCAAAACCTCCACCAGCATCATATTCCTGTGATGAGAGAAAGCACTCTTGGAGTATTCGCCAGCTACGAAATGATCGACAAGCGACCGATCTTCTTCCCGTTCCTACTCTCTCTCGTGCATGGAGTTTTTGGATACCGCATCGAAAACGCCTTCTACCTCAACTTCGCTCTGACTGGCATTTTTCTCTTTCTCCTGTTCCGCGTCTGTGAAAAACTCTTCTCCCGCGTCGCCGGCTACTTCGCTATCGCTCTAGCCTGCTTCATGCCTCTGATGGGGCAAAACGCCAGCGGCGGCGGGTTCGAGATTCTAAATCTCTGTTGCATTCTCACCGTAGCGCTCCTCTCCATGCGCTTCTGGCAAAATCCAAACGGGGCAAACCTTGCATCGCTCGTTCTCGCAACCGCGATTTCCTCAAACGTACGCTATGAAACGGCTCTTATTGTTCTACCAGTCGGCATCCTCATTCTATCCGCGTGGATAAAGTCGCGAAAGATACAGATAAGCTGGCTAACCGTATTCGCTCCCTTCGCCTTCCTGCCACTCGTCTGGCAATTTCGAGCGATCTCAGTCAATCCGGAACGATTCCAATACGAAACAAGCGGACTCGGATCCTTCAACCTAGGCTACTTTATAAGAAACATTGATAGCGCCTTTCGCTTCTTCTTCGTTCCCGACCCCAACTACGCCGGCTCACCCTTCGTCGCATTCATCGGCTTTGCAGGACTTCTCTTCATTGCGACCTTTTCACTGACGCGACGCAGCGAGATATATAAAAACAAACCTCATCGCGTCGCGATACTTGCAGTCGTATTCTACGCGTTCACCCACCTTTTCCTAATAATAAATTTCTTCTTCGGCCAGCTTGACCAAAGTATCGTATCCCGACTCGGACTACCCTTCATTCTAATACTATTCATTTCTGGCGGCATTCTGCTAGCGACTCTGTATCACCAAAAACACATGGGACGATACGCAAGCATCGTACTGATCGGCCTCTGCTCCCTGTATTCATTCAAAATGTATTCAGAGGCTAGATACACAAAATCAAACACGATCATGGACCGCGTGGAGTGGACTCTCGAATTTGCAGATTCCCTCCCGAAAGGCAGCTATCTATTCGTATCCGGAATGCCTAAAGTCTTCGAAATAGAAGGCTACAACAACATTTCCACCACGAGAGCTCGCGCCAGTCTCAACAAAATCAAACACCACATGGATATGATGACCTATACGGAAGTATACGTCATACAAAGCGGAAAGATCGAAATAGAGGACGGCAAATTCGTCAAATCGCTCCTACCATTGCATAGTCTCGGCCCCGCTGTAACCCTAGAGACCATCAGCGAAGTCTCCTTCGTCGCCCACAACTTCAATCGACTTAGCAGAATCGTCGATATAAACATGGATCTCGACGAGCCCCCTACAGATTCTATAGAAGACCTGAATGAGGCTCAGTTCAGGCTGCTTACCGACGAAGATATAAAAGCCTTCAGGGAAACACTTCCTTAATGGCTACATACCGCTACGCCGAAACGATCGGAGCAGCGGCCAAATCCAATCAGGGCAAAGCCAGACTATACAAAGCTAGTTCTGCCAATCCTTGCGTCCGACCAGAAGAAGATTCTTTCCAGCAGGCGGGACAATCAAGTTTTCGAAAGCTCGAGTCAAAGGCACGCCGACTTTATCATAAAGCGACACGCTCCCCTTAGACAATTTTCCCTTAAAAAGCTTCATGCAAACGAACCACGGCAACATGCCAAGAACATCCGCATACTTTGCTATTTCCACCGAAAACCCTGTCTGCAATAGCAATTGGCAACCATTCGACTTTCCATAGCGCCGAAAATGCCCAAGGCTCTTATCAAATTCACTATACAGCCAGCTCATAGCTGGAACATATATCAACACGCGGCCGCCGGGACGAAGCATCTTATAAACGGCCTTCAGCTCGGCATAATCGTCTTCAACATGCTCCATGACGTTGTTGTAAACCACCGTGTCAAACGCCTCCCGGTAGTCGTCTACCGCATCCGTCACATAAGAATTCACCGAACTGAACCGCTCCTCGCTCTCAAACCGCTTGGCAAGCTTTCCATGCATGCTTTCAGAAGGCTCGAACCCGTGCAGGCTATCAATTTCCGTCCTCAGAAGGTATTGGGAAAAATTGCCGCTGCCAGCTCCCACGTCCGCTACCTTTCCCCTTAAAAACGGAGTGAACTCGCTGAGAATCCAATTGGGATAGTTCTCGGCCGCTCCCATCGCTTCCAAATCAGATCCCTCGTAATCAAAATCAGAGGCGTTGCCGTCTTTTGGTAAGGACGATGAGAAGTTACTAGAAGCAGTTGTAATCATGTCGGTCGGTAAAACGTGAACGAACCCATAAGCTCGCAGTTCAACTATCGGACACGACACCTCCCGCTTGAGGTAGACACTATATTTCCTGTAAATCTCCCCTCAAATTCTCGCCAGATAGACGATCGACTCGCTATCCGCCTCAGGCGGCTCGAACTCGAAGTCCCCATACACCGACACGTCCGAAAAGCCCGCTTCACCTAAACGCTGCATCATCTCATGCGGAAGATGCCAGCGAAGCGTCATCTCCTTCTCTTCCGAAGCAAGCAGATCCCCGTTCGCCAACCTACGCTCGTAGCGATTCGATAAACTCAAACGCTGCCCCTGCGCGTCCAGTCGCCACCCTTGCAGAGCGACCAGCCGCTCGCCCGCACCCGACAACTCCACCTCTTTCCGCTTCTCAAGCGGACAGCTGTCACGCCCGTCCCAAATCATTTCCCAAGGCATATGAGTCGGCACGATCAACTGCCCATCCTCCCTCAGATGACGGCGGCAACACGAAAGACACGCCTCCAGCTCCTCATCCTCCAACAGCATCTGGATGCTGAAACCCGGCACCATAATCGTGCCAAATCGCTTCGCCCCCAAATCAAAATTACGCATATCCCCAACAGCCAGTTCCGCCCCCTTTCCAGCTCCGCTCAGACGCTTTTCGCAGAGATCAAGCATAGCTCGAGAGCTATCAATACCCACCACCTCCAATCCTCGCTCAACCAACGGCAGCAAAATCCTCCCCGTTCCGCAGCCCAGATCCAGAACCGGCCCGGCCACAGCATCCGCAAACCATTGATAGAAAGAAAAATCCTCAAAATCAGCCAATTCGTCTAGACTGTCGTAGAGCTCCGCCTCAAGCCCCTCGTAGTGGTACGTTTCCGCCATAAAAACGAACCTGTCCACTCTCGCTGAGCCAGCCAATCCTAATCCTCCTGCGTACTTCCCCCAGCCCAGAGTCGACCAAAACCTAGGTAAAAGCGTTCACGCAGCACATATTCTCAAGCTCTCCCTCAAGAAGCCCGCTGCAAGAACCGTTTCAAACCAGATGCCAAAGGCCTTCGGGCAATAACCAACTCTCAACCCAAGCAACCCTTCTCGGAAAACATCCCTAATGACTACTCGGATCCTACTGATCGACGAAAATTTCGAAGCCCTTCAATCCTACCGCTACGCCCTCGCCCCCAAGGCCAAGCAGTGGACATTCGTCACCGCGGAAAACGCGGAAGAAGGACTAGAAAACGCTCGCGAAACCAAGCCGGACATCGTTATCGCCGCCCTCTCCGTCGACGACGGACACGGCGCTCAAATCCTCGCTCAGATCGAGCACATCGCTCCGCAAGCCCAATGCTTCATCACCGCCACAGACGCGGAAAAGCCCCTCCTCCAAGAATCCCTCGGAGCCAATTTCCAATTTCTCCCCAGCCCCTGCCCCCCAAGCCGTCTCGTCACCGAGATCCAACGCTGCGTCGCCATCGACACCTGGCTCGGAAACGACCGCATCAAGCAGCTCGTCTCCCAAATGGGCGAGTTCCCCTCGCTTCCTCCCATCTACGTAAAAGTCGTCAACGCCCTCAACTCGCGCGACGCCTCAGCCGAGACCATCGCCCACGCCATCGCTGGAGACCTCGCCATTTCCGCCAAGGTCCTGCAAACCGTCAACTCCTCCTTCTACGGCTTCGACGCCAAGATTTCCAACATCGCCCAAGCCGTCGGCATCCTCGGCATCGACTGCGTCAAAAACCTCGTACTCGCCATCCAAGTCTTCAACAAGATGGGCCGGTCCGCCGATCAGAAAGCCATCACCGATCAGCTCTGGCACCACAGCATGTCCGTCGCCACCACCGCGCGACGCATCGCTGCTCACGAATCAAAAGACGAAAAAGCCGCCGAAGAAGCCTACTCGGCCGGCCTCATGCACGACATCGGCAAGCTCGTTCTCCTGAACGCAGCCCCTGAACAATTCGCCGAAGCCCGCCAACTCGCCCGCGAAAAGAACACCCCTCTCTGGCAGGCTGAAAACGATATCATCGGATGCAACCACGCCGAAGTCGGCGCCTACCTTCTCGCTCGCTGGGGCATGCCAGCCAGCCTCACCGAAGCCGTCGCCCTCCACCACGAGCCCATCAATTCCTTCGGCAAAAGCTTCTCAGCGCTCGCCGCCGTACACGTCGCCAACGCCATCGTGCACGAACGCCATAAGGCCGACCACCCAGACGCCAAGACAAGCGAAGACTTCCTCATCGAGATCGGCAAATCCGAGGAATGGGAAACATGGAAGGCCGTCGCCTCCGGCAAAACCCCACGCCTCAAACTCACCCCAAAAACTTCCGCTTCCACAGCCGAAGCCCCAAGCCCATCAGCCGAAGCCGATTCCGACGAATCCCCAAGCGAAGAATCCCTCCAGCCAAAACAAGCCGTCACCGCCTCCGAAGAAGAGCCAAAGCAATCCAAAAGCCGCCTCCCCATTTTCGCTATAGCCGCGTGTCTCGCGCTCGCAGCAGTCGGTATCTACACTCTGAATACCGTGGATAATCCCGAGCCCATCGCCGACATTGAGGAGGGCAAAACGGACGATGCCAGAGAAAAATCCTCCTTCGCCAATTCAATCGACACGGCCCGAGAACTGTCTGGACTCAAACGCACCGAAGACGCCCTTCAAGAGATAATCGACTCCCAAGAGGAAACACTCGCCACCAAAGAGCCCGTCGCTCCAGAAATCGAAAAACCCGCCGAGCCCGACGCCAAACCAGAGCCTCAAGTCGCTGCCGTCGAACCATCCCCCGCCCCGGCAAAGCTTCCCAAACCCAAGCTTCCGGAAGTCAAAGACAGCTTCCCAAAGATTCAGCTCTCCGGCATTTTCTACAATCCCGACAAGCCCCTAGCCAGCATCAACGGAAAGATACGCCGCGTAGGCGACACCGTCAGCGGAGCAAAAATCGTCCGCATCGAAAAAAGCCTCATTGTCGTCCAATACGAAAACACCCTCCGCTCCTACAAGCTGAACTAAGCGAACAACCAAAAAAGCTTTCACCAAAAAGCCCGAGCCTCAATAGAGACTCGGGCTTAAATTTTTCCGAAGAGTTCGCCGAAACGTCAACTCACCTAGAACGCACTCGAATCCACACTCTCGATCCACTGCACGTAGCTCGACGCATCCCCATCGTCGATGAACTCCGTCGTTCCCTCCACGACACCCTCAGCGGAGTAAAACACCAAAAAAGGAATCCCCGTGATTCCAAAGCGCTCCCGAATTCCCTCCACGTCCTCAGTCTTTCGCGGAATCAATATCTTCGCCGCAAGAATGTCCTCACTTTTCAAATACGACTCCAAAGCATCGCTCTCCGCCAGAACCCCGTCCAAGGCATTGCACCACTTGCACCAGTCGCCATTGCCCTTGAAAATCATCAAAAGCCGCTTCCCTTCAGCGGCACGCTTCGCCAAAGCCTCATCAATATCGGAAATCCAATTCATAAGCGGACCATCCAAAACCCTACAAAAAAACAATCAACCTCAGATTCCCAAATCCCCCCAATTCACCACTCTCACCAATTCACCACTCACACCAATTCACCACTCACTACTCACTACTCACTACTCACTACTCACTACTCACCACTTTCCAGCCTCCACTTCCCCAAAAAAACAGCCGCCGCCACAGCGGCATTCAGCGACTCCCCACTCCCGAAACGCTCCACAAAAAGCTTCCCGTCCGCCAGCTCCGAAATCGCAGCCGACACCCCCCGCGCCTCGTTTCCAATCACCAAAGCGCACCGCTCAGGAAACTCGAAATCCCGCAGCGACACCGCCGACTCATCCAGCTCCGTCGTAAACACCTGAACGCCAGATCTTCGCAATTCGCTCACGGCCGCCGCCAGATCCACGCCCACCGCCACCGGCAAATAAAACAGCCCGCCCATCGTCGCCCGCGACGTCTTCCCATTCTCCAGCTCCGCGCAACCCTTGCCAAAAACCACTCCGTCCAAGCCAAACCAATCCGCAGCCCGCACCATCGAACCGCAATTCCCAGGATCGCCCACCTCGTCCAACAACAACAACCGCGCCGGCCCCGCCTCGGGAAGCCCCTTCAGTAGCTCAGAAAAATCCATTCCAACCCGGCTCACCAAAGCCACCACTCCCTGCGAACTCCGCGTATCCGACAAAGCAGACAGCTGACTCCCGCTCGCCTCAAACACCTCCTCCGCCATTCTCGACACGCGCTTCAGCAAAGCATCCTCCGCGGCCTCCCGCTTCGCCTCCGGATCAAACACCACCGCATGCAGCGCCCGCCCGCTCTTCACCGCCTCGTCCACCAAATGCCAGCCCTCGATCAGAAAACGCCCCTCCTCCACACGCGTCTTCTTCAGCAGGAACTTTCGAAACATAGCAACTTTAGCCTTGGACAACAAATGGGGCATACTCACCACTAAGATAACAACCGGCCCCAAACAAAAGCCCCAAAAACCACAATCTTCCCCTTTCCTTGTCCTCTAATACACAACTAAAGAGTCTGACTCAGAAAATCATCCACATCGACATGGACTGCTTCTACGCAGCCATCGAAGTGCGTGATCACCCCGAGCTCCGAGGCGAACCCGTAGCCGTCGGCGGACGCAGCTCCCGCCGCGGCGTGCTCACCACCTGCAACTACGAGGCACGCGCCTTCGGCATCCACTCCGCCATGCCCACCTACCAGGCCATGCAGCGCTGCCCACACCTCATCATCAAACCCGTCCGCTTCGAGGTCTACAAAAACGAATCCCGCCGCATCCGCGCCATCTTCGCCGACTACACCAGCGCCATCGAGCCCCTCTCCCTAGACGAAGCCTACCTCGACGTCTCTCACCTAGACCGCCCCGCCTCCGCCATCGCCCTAGAAATCCGCAAACGCATCCGCCAAACCACCGGCCTCAACGCATCCGCCGGCATCGCCCCCAACAAGATGCTCGCCAAAATCGCCTCCGATTGGCGAAAACCCAACGGCCAATACGAAATCACCCCAGACCAAATCGCCGACTTCATGCGCGAGCTCCCCGTATCCAAAATCTGGGGAGTCGGAAAAAAGTCAGCCGCTCGCCTCGCCAGCCTCGACATCGCCACCTGTGGAGACCTCCAGCAAAAAACCCGACTCGAGCTCCAGAAACACTTCGGAAAATTCGGCTCCGAGCTCTACGAACTCTCCCGCGGCATCGACCACCGAGACGTAGTATCAAACCGAATACGCAAGTCCATGAGCTGCGAACGAACCTACGCCACCGATCTCCACTCCCTAGACGACCGCCAGCAGCACGCCGCCGACATCTTCCAAGAACTCTCCGCCGACCTCGCACGCTTCAAGAGCGATCGCCCCATCCACAAGCTCTTCGTCAAGTGTAAGTACTCCGACTTCACCCGAACCTCCATCGAACGCAGCGGCCTTCCCTTCACCCTCGCCAGCTTCCAAGACCTCCTCGCCGAATCCTACCACCGCCGCTCCGATCCCATCCGTCTCCTCGGCCTAGGCGTCCGCTTCACCGACCCCGAAACCCAAACCCGCTCCCCCAACCAACTCGAGTTCGACTGGGGTTAACTCACCTCCAAAAAACACTCCCCCCGCACCACTCGCCTCCCGTTCGCTAGCGACGTGCGCAGCGACGGATCATTGTACCGATCAATCGCCCCCCAAACCACCGCCTCCGGCCTACAAACCTCCGCAACAAATCGCCGTTGCAAGGCCTTCGCCAACCCCTTCCCGCGCCACCGCTTCGCCAGCAGCAACTCCACGAAATACATCCCTTCGTGACCCAAAAAGTCATCCTCCTCTGCCGCGATCAATCCCGCCGTTTCCCCGCCAATCTTCACCAACCTCAGCATCCCCGCATTGCGACAATCCTCCATCAAGCCGCGATCATTGCTCGTCACCCAATCTCGCTTCTCCGGAAACTCCTCATGAAACTTGTCATAACATTCCTGATACCAAGCGAAATACGCCCCGCTACTCGGCAAGACCAACTCCAGATCATCCTCCCCCGGCCACTTCTGCCGTCTAAGCATAGTCCTCGCCCGCGTCGCCACATAGACCGACCCCGCCGCCTCGCTCTCCTCACCCGTCGGAGTCGAAATCTGCACCCATCGCGGCTTGAACACCTCGAACCGCTCCGCCAACTCCCGCCGATACAGCTCCCTAATCTCCTCCACATCCGCCACCGCGAAATTCGGCCAAACACTCACAAACGGCTTCGCCAGGTTCATCCCCAAATGCCGGATACCGCAAACCACGCTTCGACCCCCACCCAGCTCGACCAGCCGCTCCTCATAGTCTTCAGGAACCGTCCCCAAAACCGAGCAAAACTCACAGCGACGGACCAAGGTCTCCTCACTGTTTAGGCTCAAAATCTTTCCTTCAAACTCAGACTTGATGGCCTCCAAAGCCGTAGCCTTGCTCAACTCCAGAGCCCTCAAGTCATAGGTCCCCAAAGCCGCCCAAGCAAACGAGTCCATTACCTTATCGTCCAAATCCACCCACCTAAAATAACAACACCCCGCCCCCCGTCTAGCCCGAACACGCTTGTCCTCCTCTCACAATTCACTACTCACTACTCACCACTCACCACTCACCACTTTCAAGCACCGTGCTCACCGGAAAACGAATCACCATCATCATCACTGGCAGTATCGCCGCTTATAAAGCGCTCGAGCTCATCCGCCTCCTCACAAAAGCAGGAGCCAGCGTCGAAGGCGTGCTCACCCGCGGCGGAGCCGCCTTCATCACCCCCCTTTCCGTCGAGGCCCTCACCGGCAAACGCGCCCACACCGAGATGTGGGACGAGCACTCCTACGAGATGAACCATATCGAGCTCTCCCGTCGAGCCGATCTCATCGTCATCGCCCCAGCCACCGCCGGCATGATCGCAAAGATGGCCAACGGCATCGGGGACGACCTCGCAGCCTCCGTCCTCCTCGCCAAAAACAAGCCCGTCCTCCTCGCCCCAAGCATGAACACCGAGATGTGGGAAAACGCCGCCTTCCGCCGCAACCTCTCCCAAATCCAGGCAGACGGAGCCACCATCGTCCCACCCCAGAACGACACCCTCGCCTGCGGCGAAACCGGCGTCGGAAAAATGGCCGAGCCCGACACCATCCTCGCCGCCATCGAAACCCATTTCCGCGCTAGCGAAACCCTTTCCGGCAAGTCCGCCATCGTCACCACCGGCGGCACCATCGAGCGCATCGACTCCGTCCGCTACCTCTCAAACTTCTCCTCCGGCAAGCAAGGCAACGCTCTCGCACTCGCACTCGCCCAATCCGGAGCCAAAGTCACCCTCGTCGCCGGCAACACCAAAGAAACCACCCCAAAACACCCCAACATCAACCTCGCTCCCGTCGAATCCGCCGTCCAGATGCGCGATGCCGTTCACGCCGCCCTGCCCGCCGACATCTTCATAGGCTGCGCCGCCGTCTGCGACTTCTCCGTATCCAACAATTCTGACAAAAAGATCAAAAAAGAAGACGGCCTCGACCTTCAATTCGAAGAGACCCCCGACATCGCAAAATCCATCGGAACACTCCCAGCAGGCAAACGTCCCCAGCTCGTTATCGGCTTCGCCGCCGAAACCGACGACCTCTTAAGCTACGCAAAAAAGAAGCTCACCGCCAAAGGCTGCGACCTCATTGTAGCCAACGACGTCAGCCAAGGAGCCGTTTTCGGCCAAGACACTAACACTGTCCACCTCGTCACCAAAGACTCGATACAAAGTCTCGAAACTCTGCCGAAGTCCGAAGTCGCCCAAGCCATCCTAACCTGGATCCGCGGCCAATTCTAGCCCCAATCAGGAAACGGCCTCGTGCCGCGATTTATCCACCCCGTCAGCCTACAAATGCTCGCCGATTTTCGGCAACGGCCGCGCCCGACGCCCACCCGACACACGCTTCAAAAAGACATCCCGCGTGATGTCTCCCGCGATTTCCTCCTCCTCGAAATCCTCGTCCTCGTCATCCTCGAAAACCTCAGGCTCATCAAATATCCGCGTAATGCGACGCGGTACCGTGTCTAGCACCAGCGAAGGATTCGCAACACGCCCCTTCTTCACGTATTCCCAAAGGCAAGGATAACACTCCTCTTCGTAGTGGTCGAGGAATGCCTTCATCTCCTTGTTGCCAACGTTCTCACGCTTCGCCAACAGCACCACATCCGAATAATGGATACAGGCTTCAAACCACTCGAACGCTTCGTGCTTCGCCACCGCTAAGTCGCAGTGCAACACCGTGATGATCCGAGCTAGCTCGCAGCCACTCCCAGGCAGCCAAGCATGAAAGGCCTCTACAAAATCCGCCGGATCCTCAAGCCCATCGACAACGATAAACACTAGGTCCAACTCCTCGGGCACCTCTAGCCGCAGCGTCTTGCCAGCCCATTCGTACTGCCCGACCTGAACATCGCGGTGCTTGACCACAAAATCAGACTCCACATCAGGAGCGTCTCCAGATGAATGATACAGAGCAGACTTTTCATCCTTTTCCGTACCAAATTCAATCAAATCTGCGAGCACTCGAAACTGATCCGAGCCCTTGCATCCTAGTACAAGATATACGAGCGGCTTTGACATGAGGATTAGGGGGGGATTCTATACTTAATCCGAGAAAGTAAACAAGCGATTTTGCGCGTGCTGACGCATCATGTGATCGACAATCACCAAGTTCGCCATCGCTTCCACAATCGGTACCGCGCGTGGCACTACGCAAGGGTCGTGACGTCCCCGCCCCATCAGAGTCGTCTCCTCGCCCTCCAGATCCACCGTCGCCTGCTCCTGAAGTATCGTCGCCGTCGGCTTGAAGGCCACGCGGAAGACAACCTCCTCCCCATTCGTGATTCCCCCTTGCACGCCACCGGACAAATTGGTCATGGTGCGAACCGCGCCGTCACGATTCTCAAAGAGATCGTTATGCTCGGAACCTTTCAAAAGTGTACCCTCAAAACCACTACCAACCTCGAAACCCTTTGTCGCAGGCAGAGACAACATCGCCTTACCCAAATCTGCCTCGAAACGATCAAACACAGGCTCGCCGAGCCCGACTGGCAAATTCCGTATCCGACACTCAACGACACCGCCAACCGAGTCGCCCACCGAACGGGCTTCCTTGATCCGCTCAACCATTGCCTCAGCCGTAGTCGCGTCGGGACACCGCACGATATTCGCCTCGATCGCCTCCTCGGAAATCTCCGCCCCCTCCGGCATACAGATGTCATGGATACGGGAAACATAGGCCAAAGTCTCGACCTTCGAGGTCAGCTTCAAAATCTTCTTCGCAATCGCGCCCGCTGCCACGCGCCCTATCGTCTCGCGAGCCGACGAGCGACCCCCGCCCTCCGGATTCCGATGCCCGTACTTGGTCTGGTAGGTGTAGTCCGCGTGCGATGGACGAAACTTCTCCTTCATCTCCGAATACGCCCCCGGCCGCGCGTCCTTGTTGAACACCAGCATCGAGATGGGCGTGCCCGTCGTCTTGCCTTCGTAGACGCCAGAGAGGATCTGCACCTGATCAGCCTCCTTGCGGGGAGTCGTGATTTCGCTCTGTCCAGGGCGACGCCGATCCAGCTCCGGCTGGATGTCAGTCTCGCTTAGCAGAAGGTTTGGCGGGCATCCGTCAATGACGACGCCCACGCCGCCACCGTGGCTTTCGCCCCAGGTGCTGATAGTGAATAGCTTGCCGAAAACGTTAGGCATGGCGGGGACTGTACGAAGCGTCACCCGCGAATCAAGCCACGATACGCGCCGCTTTCCACACCGCCGCGCACCTAAACTTGATAATCGATTTGCTCGCTCGTCCCGGAAACGTCCTGGTCGACCTGCTGGTTCATGCCAAGAGCCGGAGCGCTTTCGAAACAAGTCCCAATCGACTTGGCCGGCACGCCGACAACCGTGCAATGCGGCTTCACCGAACGCAGCACCACGCTGCCTGCTCCGATCTTCGCGCCCTCTCCTATAGTAATGTTGCCCAACACCTTCGCGCCAGCGGCAATAAGTACGCCGTTTCCTACCTTCGGATGACGATCCCCACGCTGCTTGCCCGTGCCGCCAAGCGTCACGTTGTGCAACAGAGAAACATTGTCTCCCACTACCGCCGTTTCGCCAATTACCACGCCAGTCGCATGGTCGATCAATATGCCTTTGCCAATCGTCGCCGCCGGGTGGATGTCCACCCCAAAGGTCTTCGAAATAAGCGACTGCAAATAGAGAGCCAAGGGTCGCCGGTCGTCATACCAGAGGTGATTCGCAAACCGATAGGCGGACAAAGCGCTGAATCCCTTGAAAAACAAAAACGGCGAAAGGTAGCCGTTGGCCGCCGGATCACGATCCTTCACCGCCTGCAGATCGATTCGAACCGTCTCGCGCAAGCGTTCTTCGCCCTCGAAAATCTCCAGAAAAAGATCCCGCAAGGTGATGCTCGGCAAAATCTCGTCCTTTAACTTCGAGGCTAGCGTGTAGCTCAATGCCGCCTCCAGAGATTTTTGCCCCAATATCGTCTCCTGCAGGTAGGCCACCAGCAAGCGCTCCGAGTCAGCAGCAGCTTCCGCCTCCTCGCGCAACGAATTCCAAATAGATTCAAGTTGTTCTGTCATAACGGCCCTTACCGAATGGAAACGCGGACAGTAGGAAGCGGACTGCAGAGCGACAAACGTATTTTTTCATTACAATTTGATCCGACCAAACCAAGCGTTTCACAAAAAAAGGGAAAACACTGAAGCCTTGACACCGTGCATACCCGCAACACAACCAATCCATTCGGAGGATATTTCTTCCGTGTTTTACTGGACTTTTAAGAAAGAGATCTTTTTTTGAGCGCACTCACTTTTCGAACAACCTAACAAGAAAATGAAACTAATCCACCTTCTCACCGCAGCAGCCACGCTTCTCGCAAGCGCAGCGTTTGCAGACGTCATCGTCACTAAGGACGGTTCTTCCATTAACGGAAAAATCGTCGGCATCGACGACGGCAAGATCACCGTCGCCACCGACTTCGCAGGCGAAATCACGATCGACCAAGCGCAGGTCTCTTCCCTAAGCACCGACGAACCCATCTACCTGACACTCGAAAACGGCACCACTATCCTCGGACCCGTCTCCGGATCCGAAGCTGGACTAAACGTCGCCTCAGACAACGGTAGCCTATCCACTGAACTCTCCAAAGTCACCGAAAGCTGGCAACCTGGCACCCAAAGCCCAAGCGAGGCTCGCGACGCAGCCACAGTAAAAAGCCTCCAACGCCACTGGGCCTACGAAGCAGCCTTCGACCTAACCGGAAAATCCGGCAACAAAAGCTCGACTGGCATGGGAACAAGCTTCCGAGCCACCCTCGCAGGAAAAGAAGACACTCTCGCATTCTTCGCTCGCGCTAACTTCCAAGACGCAGACGGCGTCAAAAGCGCCGACGACGCGCGCGGCGGCGTAGACTACTCCAATAATTTCGGAGACAACTTCAATTGGTACGTCCGCTCAGAGTTTGGCTACGACGCCATCAAAGATATCGACCAGCTCTTCACGGTATCAGCCGGTTTCGGAAAGCTCCTCTCCGACACAGAAACCCGTCGCCTTAACATCCGTGCGGGTGTTGGCTACCTCTCCGAAAACTACGGCGACATATTCCGCGAAGACACCAGCGCCGCCAGCCTGGACATCGGCCTCTCCCACAGAGAAACGCTCACTTGGGGAACGTGGGTCAACCGCGCCACCTTCACTCCTACCATCGAGGACTTCGGCAACTTCCGCTTCCTCTACGACACCAGCTTGGAACTCCCCCTCAAATCCGAAGGCTGGAGCATCCGAACCGGCGTAAACTTCGACTACAACAGCGAAGTCGTCGGCACCGAGAAGGAACTCGATACCACCTACTACGTCCGCATGGTCCTCAAGTGGCTCTAAGCCCGCTTGACTTAGCAGCTAACACTCTCCAAGCCGCGTCCCTACCAAGGGCCGCGGCTTTTTCACGCCAAAAATCCCCTCATCCCCACATATTCCCACGCCCCAATTTCACCACTCACTACTCACCACTCACCACTCAAGCTCCCAAGCCCCACTCCCAAGCCCAAGAAACAACCCCATCGCCTCGACCTCCAGCTCCGCCAAGCCCTTGAACGACACCGAACGCGGACGCTTTCCCACGTATCCAAATTCCACCTTCAATCGCTCCCGCTCCACCTTCGCGTTCGCCCAACCAATCATCTTCTCCCCCCAAAGCAGCGGCATCGCATAATACCCGCGCACCCGCTTCGCCGCAGGCACATAGGCCTCGAAACGATAGCTCCAATCCCATACCTGCTCAAATCGCTCCCGATCTCGCACCAAAGGATCAAACGGAGCCAATATCCGAACGCGCTCCGCATACTCGCTCCCTTGCCAGGCCTCGCGTATCCACAAATACTTTACACCTTCGACTTCTACCCGCGACAACCGCCCCTCCTCCACAAGATCCTCCACCACCTCAGCTCTTTCCTTTCGACTCGCCGTCAAATGATGATGACTCGAAAGCTCCGACAATAGGAAACGCATCGACGTCGGGCCAAACACGTGAGCGGTCGTTTCCACCAAATGACGAAACCTCCGCTTCGGATCGGACCCACTCGCCCTGCCCCCTTCCGCTACCTGATAAACCCGAATCCCCTTGTCGCGGCGACTCACTCGCAAGTGCCCATGATGATGCAGCTCCTCCAGCAAACGCTTCGTCTCGTTCGACTTGCCGCCCCAAGCATTCACCACCGATCGCCTACCGAAATGCTCGTCCAAGTCTCGCGGATGCGCCTCGCCGAGCTCGCCAATCGTTTCGAGGATCGCGATCTCTCGCTTGCTCAATCGTTTCCCTTCACGAAAACGCAAACTCTGCCAAACATCCGGACACATAAATCCATACGCGAAGAGATAGCCCTCCTCCGCATCGAGCTCCGGAAACTGCTCCTCCAAGTCGCCTTCCCGATATCCGCTCACCCGCTGCCTCAAGGTCAAATCCTGGGCCCTCGCCGGCGAACGAATCGGATCCGCCTGCACATACTTCAACTCCTTTAGCGCAGGCCCCAAAGCCGCGAACTCAGGAAATGCGTTCGCAACCAGACGACGCCTAAACTCGATTCTCGCCAGCTCTTCAACACCCGCCATCCAGCGAGCAAATCGTTCACGAATTTCGCGTCAACGGGTAAGCGCTACGTCACAACAAACTGCCTACCTGATAGACGATCGTCGCCGCGACCCAAGCCAAAGTCGTCATGAAAAAGAAGGAAAACACGCCGTACTTCCAACTCGTTTCCTGCGAAATCACCGCCACGGTCGCCCCGCACTGCTGACAAAGAGCAAAAAACACCATGATCGCCGAAACCACCGGAATCGTGAAGATCGGCTCCCCCACCCGCGGACCCGACTGCCACTTCTGGCCCGCCATCGTATCACGCAAGTCACGACTCTCCTCATCGGCATCGCCACCCAAACTATAGATAACGCCAAGCGTCGAAATAATCACCTCACGAGCCGGAAAGCTGGCGATTACGCCCACCGTAATTTTCCAGTCAAAGCCTGCCCAAGCGAATACAGGCTGTACCGTTTTTCCAATACGCCCGAGGTAGCTCTGCTCTACGAATACCGACGACAGCTTGCGATCAAGCGCTCCCGCCATTTCCTCGTCCGATTCGATCAAACTCCGCACATCACCCGAATCCACACCCAACTCGACCGCCTTACTGGCGACAAACTCCGCCGTGACCGAATCCGCAAGCTCCTCGCTCCTCGGAAAGTAAAGCAAAGCCCAGATCACGATAGTGATCGCGAAAATCACCGTCCCCGCATTCACCACGAACTCCTTGCCCTGATTGTACATGCGCAAAGTCACGTCGCGCACCTTCGGCACCTGGTAAGACGGCATCTCGAGCACAAAAGTCTGAGCAGGAATCTTCAAAACGTACTTGTTCGCCAAATACACGAAAGGCATCGCCACCAGCAATCCCACGAAATGCATCGCAAACAAAGTCGCCCCCGCAACCGCCGCCCCATAAGTCGGCTCGATAAAAGCGCCAATCAACAAAACGTAAACCGGCAACCGAGCCGAACAGCTCATAAACGGAGCAAGCAAGATCGTGATAATGCGAGCCTTCGGATCCTGAATCGTTCGCGCAGCCATCACCCCAGGAATCGCGCACGCATAACTCGAAAGCAGCGGCACAAAGCTCTTCCCCGACAAACCGCACCAGCTGAAAAGCTTATCCATCAGAAAGGCCGCACGAGCCATGTATCCAGTATCCTCCAACAAGGATATGAAGAAAAACAGAATCAAAATTTGTGGCAAAAATATGAATACAGCTCCCACGCCTTCCACAATGCCATCCGTAGCGAGACTCTGCAGCATCGGCCACTGGACCAGCCAGCCGCCTACCTGCTCCTGCACCCAGCCCTTAGCCCCATCGATGAGATCCATAAACGGCCCCGCCCAACTGTAGACCGACTGAAAGACCACGTACATCAGCCCCAGAAACGCGGCCAAGCCCCAGACCTTGTGCGTCAAGATCGAGTCGATCGACTCGCTGCCGCTACCTCCACTCGACTCCAAAGCATCAATACACGAAGCGACCTTTTCCTTAATATGACGATAGAGCAACACCGTCTCCGCATTCCCCGGATTTAGACCACCCTTGAAAAGCCTTTGCCGACCCGCCTCTATCGCCTCCCCGGCTTCAACTTCATTCGCCCCAAGACGAACGAAAAAACTCTTGTCCTCATCGAAAACGCTGCGGTGCAAAATCGCCTTCGACGCCTTCGTGCGAATGCCTTCAGGAAGCTTCTCCCGCGCCGCGGCCAACGCATCCCCCACCGACTCCGGCCACTCCGCCTCAATAAGATGCGGCTTGGACACAACCGCTTCCGCCACAACTCGCTTCAGTTCCGTTATCCCCTCAGCTCGCGCAGCGGAAACAGGTACCACCGGCACGCCAAGCGCCTCGCTTAGCCGCTCAAGGTCGATCTTAATGTTCCTCTTCCGAGCCGTGTCCCAATGATTCACTGCCACCACCATGGGAATCCCCAGCTGGGCCGTCTGATAGGCGAGAAACAGATTCCGCTGCAGATTCGTCGCGTCCACGATGCAAAGCACCAGATCCGGACGCTCCACAGTCTCCATCTCGCCAAGCAAGGCGTCGACGACCACGCGCTCGTCCGGCGAATCCGCAGCAAGACTGTAGGTGCCCGGCAAATCGATGACCTCCGCCACATTCTTGCCAAAAAACATGCGACCCACCTTCCGCTGAACCGTGACGCCCGGGTAGTTGCCTACCTTCTGGCGAAGCCCCGTGAGGCAGTTGAAAAGCGTGCTCTTACCCGTGTTCGGGTTACCGAGAAGAGCGATCCGTGTTAATCCGCTCACCGACGGGATCTTATCCGCTGCCACAATACAAAAAAATATACCGCCCGCCTAGATGGCTTGAACAGTGATCTGAGCCGCATCCTCGCGCCGCAAACTAAGGTGCCGACCCTCCACTTCCAGAGCGATTGGATCACCCAAAGGAGCCGTTTTCACAAAACGAACCGTCGTACCAGGCATCAGCCCCAACTCCATTAAACGGCGAGCCGCTGCAAATCGAGGCATGTAACAACTGATTCTGGCAGACTGGCCCTGAGTAAGATCGTTAAGTGTTTTCAAATTACGGCTTCGTTGTAGATTTCGTGCTTGTTGAGACCGAGTTTCAGTATACATAGGTGGAAGTCAACTTGGATTTTTACGCAAATGACTCATTCCGCAGAGCTCGTCATCGTCGCCATCGCCCTACTCCTCGCCGGAGTCTACCTAGCGCGACGCTACCTCCTGCCGTACTTCCGCAAGCCTGACCGCTCTAGTCCCTGCGCCGGCGGCTGCGGCTGCTCCGCCACCAAGCCCAAAGCCCGCCACCAACAGTAGATCGGCCGCCCCGCGGACGCATTGAAGCTCCAGCTAGCGAGCGCCAAGGCCAGATCCGGCGCTACGCTGAGCAGCCCCCCAAAGCTTGCCCCTCCTGAACTCTTTCCTACTCTTCGGAAAACGTCGTCCATCGCGCCGCGCACCCCGAAACAACATGAAGCTCCCCCAGCTCCTCGCCCTTCTTCTTCTCAGCAACCCCGCCGCCCTGCAGGCCGCCAAAATCGAAACAATCAAAGCCGTAGATCGCGACTACCTCATGGTTCACGTGCTCGACGGCATCGTGGAACTGATCGAAGACATCAGTCTCATGAACAACCCATACGGGAACTTAGAGGGTAACTCCGACCTCGAGCGTGCCGTCCGCTACGACCCTCCACTCGACACCGACACCGCAACCCAGCCCACCAGTTGGATACTCACCTCCACCGACGACGAGAATTACGGTCCAGCCGGCAAACCCGTCTCCGCCGTCCACCGCCGCACCAAGCTAAACGGCCTCGCCCTGCTCGACTGGAACAGCTCCATCAACGACTGGAACTTCGACGTCACCTTCGAGCACACCCTCTTCCTCCGCCTACCCACCCCCCTGCGCCAAGGCGCTACCTACACCCTCGAAATCGACTCGACAACCCAAGCCGACCAAACCTCAAAGACCTTCACCTTCGACATCTTCCACTCCCCCACCGAAGCCATCCACATAAACCTCGCCGGCTACGCAAACGGCCCCGGCATCAAAGCCGCCGACCTCTACCAATGGCTCGGCGACGGAGGCCACCGCGACTACTCAAGCTTCGAAGGCAATACCGTCTATCTCCACAATGTGGATACACAAGAAAACCAACCAGTCGGCCAAGTCGCTTTCTGGCAGCAAAGCGCTTCCGACGCCGGTGGCTGGAATTTCACCCAATCCCCCGTCTGGAACGTAGACTTCACCGGCTTCGACACGCCCGGCAACTACCGACTCGCAGTAGAAGGCATCGGCTGCAGCGAAGATTTTGTCATCGGCCCCACCGCCCGAAAAGCGCCCTACGACACCGTCGTACGCGGATACTTCTTCATGCGCATCGGCCAAGAACCGGTCGACAAGGTCCAAGGCATCCCCCGCCAACCCCTCTGGACCCAAGGCGAAGATCCGGATGACACCCTCATCTACCTCACCTCCATGAGCCCCGACCACCCCGATTGGAACACCTTAGGCGGCGGCGACAAATGGGATCTCAAAGAACCATGGGCCGCCTACAAGCTCCCCGGCTCCCCCACCAACCCAAACGCCCGCGGAGGACACTCAGACGCCGCCGACTGGGACCGCCACCTCGGCCACGTATCCAATATCTATGACATCCTCCTGCCCTACTTCCTCTCCGGCGGCATCCTCGACGACGACAACACCGGCATCGCCGAAAGCGGAAACGGCGTCCCCGACGCCATCGACGCCGCCCGCTATGAAGTCGACTTCTTCCTCAGCCTAAAAACCGAGCACGGCTACGGCCACGGCATCAACAACCCAGACGGAAACAACGTCCTCTACCAAGCCGCGCCCACCGCCCACGCCGCGTGGGCAAACGCCGTCAACGCCGCCATGCTCGCCGACGCCTACCGCCTCGCCGGCCAAGAAGACCTCATGGCCCGCTACCGCGACGCCGCAGAAGAAGCCTTCGCATTCGCCGCCGCCCTCGACGACCCCAAGCTCGACGCCCAGCTAGACGTATCCTCCATTCGACTACGCGGCCGCGATCTCCGCCTCACCGCCGCCGGACACCTCTACAACGTCACCGGAGACACCACCTACGAAGACTACTACGCCGCCGACTCAAACGTCCGCGCCGACGACGGCGCCAACCTCACCCGCCCCGACCAAAACCAATTCCACGCCACCGTCGCCTACCTCACCACCCCGCGCCCCATCCACTACCCCGACATCCAGGCAAACATGCGCCAAGCCGTCCTGCGCGAAGCCAAAAGCCTCGAAGCAAACAACGCCCAAACCCGCCCCTCCCGCCGCAGCTCCGAAGAATCCTCCGGCTGGTTCCAAACCGCCCAATTCGTGCAACGCAGCATCCTCGCCCATCACATCGCCCAAGACCCCGCCGACAAAGCCCTCTTCCTCGACGCCCTCCTCCTCGAAGCCGACTGGTCCCTCGGCCGCAATCCCACCAACATGATTCAGATGACCACCGCGACCACCCCCCTCGCGGACAAACGCAGCGTACGCCTCTGCTACACCACCGGTTCCCTCGACGGCGTCCCCAGCATGCATCCCGGCCACACGCCCTACATGAACGCGGCGGACTGGGGCAACGGCATGCGCGGCGGCCGACCCTCCTGGATAACCGGCCAATGTTACCCCGACTGGTCGAATTGGCCCCACGCCGAAGCCCACTTCGAAACCCACCACATCTGGGCCAACGGCGAATTCACCCCCCGCCAAACCATGCGCGGAAAATTCGCCCTCTACGCCTATCTCTACAACCTCGAAAAACGCCGCGCCGCCCCCACCACCCTCACCAAACTCCTCCAGTCCGACACCATAACCATCCACCTCACCAATCCCCAAGTCGACGCCCCCGCCAGCACCCTACAGCTCCACCAGTCCCCCGACCTCCAAGCCTGGAGTCCCGTCACACCCGACTCCCTCAGCTCAGCCACCCGTTACACCTGGACCCTAGCTCTTCCCCAAATCGGCTCCCGATTCTGGAAAGTCCTCGATATAGGATCCAGCCAAACAAACTAGCCCCCCCTCTCCGCAATAAACCTTGCGCGAGGGTGAAAATTCATTTTTCGTTTCGCCCTTCTTAACACCGGCCCTGGTGGTGGAATTGGTAGACACGCATGACTCAGAATCATGTGCCGCGAGGCGTGGGGGTTCGACTCCCCCCCTGGGCACCAGCCTTCGCTTGGAACGAAGTGGAAAGCGAAGGCTGTCACGCCGTAGAGCATCGAAGGCGGACCCACATCCGATTTCCCAGCCTACTCATTCCAAGACTGCGGCTTGGCAGGCCCAAACAGCATAACCAGCTTCCACTACGTTTACGTTCTCGTTTCAGGAGACGGAAAGCACCGTTACGTCGGAACGACACAAAACCTCGAACAGCGCCTCAAAAAACACAATTCCGGAGGCGTTCCCCACACGTCCAGGCATGTACCTTGGACCATTGAAACAGCTACAGCGTTTCGAGCAAAATCGAAGGCGCTCGCCTTCGAGAAATACCTCAAATCAGGATCCGGTAGGGAATTCGCAAGACGGCATTTCTAAGACCTTCGCTCTCCACTTCGTTCCAAGCGAAGGCTGTCACGCCGTAGAGCGTCGAGGACGGACTCCAAGTCCTTATATCCTCCCCTCTTTTCAAACTACAGCTCGAAAAGACAAGCGGCGCTCCACTGGGGCGATATATCCGCAAGTTCAAAGTCGTTTCCCCTGATACGCCGAACCCTCCTAAGAATGTAGAGTTTTGCAAAATCTAGACATAAAAAAACGGCGTACCGAAAACTTCGATACGCCGCGTCACCTAAAAAATGATCAGAGTGGCAAGTAGCTCACGCCCATGAGGTACTTGTCTACCGCTCGGGCCGCGCCGCGACCTTCGTTGATCGCCCAGACGATGAGGCTCTGTCCACGGCGCGCGTCGCCCGCGGCGAATACGCCGTCCACGCTGGTCGCGTACTTGCCGTAGTCTGCCTTCACGTTGCTGCGAGGATCCGTCTCAAGACCGAGCTGCTCGATCACGGTCTTCTCTGGACCAAGGAAGCCCATCGCTAGCAACGCGAGCTGAGCGGGCACTTCCTTTTCGCTACCGGGAACTTCTACAGGCATAAAGCGCCCTTCCGGACTCTTTTCCCACTTCACTTCTACCGTGCGCAGGGCGCGAAGCTTGCCGTTTTCATCACCAAGAAACTCCTTCGTCATCACAAGATACTGACGCGGATCCTCGCCTTGCATGGCGATCGCCTCCTCTTGGCCATAGTCGACCTTGAGCACGCGAGCGTACTGCGGCCACTCGTTGCCTTGGGCACGCTCTTCGCTTGGACGCGGCATAATCTCGAGCTGGATAACGCTCTCGCATTCGTGACGCAGCGATGTGCCAACACAGTCCGTGCCGGTGTCACCACCGCCAATCACGACCACGTTCTTGCCCTTGGCTGAAATGTAGTTGCCGTCCTGATGCTCCGAATCGAGCAGGCTCTTGGTATTCGCTCCGAGAAACTCCATCGCGTAATGCACGCCATCAAGCTCGCGGCCTGGGACAGGAAGGTCACGCGGCAAAGTCGCTCCGGTACAAACGACTACTGCATCGTAATCATCCTTGAGACGGGTCGCGGTAATGTCTTTTCCGATTTCGACGCCGCAACGGAACTGAATGCCCTCATCCTCCAAAAGTTGGATACGGCGGAGAACGACTTCCTTCTCGAGCTTCATGTTCGGAATTCCGTACATGAGAAGCCCACCAGGACGATCCGCGCGTTCGTAAACGACGACCGAATGCCCAGCCTGATTCAATTGGTCGGCGCAGGCGAGCCCGGACGGTCCGGAACCGACGACTGCCACCTTCTTGCCGGAGCGCTTTTCTGGCGGATTCGCCTCTACCCAGCCCATCTCGAAGGCGCGGTCGATGATCGAAACTTCGTGGTGCTTAATCGTTACCGGCTTCTGGTTGATGCCGAGCACACAAGAGCTCTCGCACGGAGCGGGACAAACACGCCCGGTGAACTCCGGGAAGTTGTTCGTCTTCATCAGACGCCCAAACGCGTCCTTCCAGCGGCCTTTGAAGATCAAATGATTCCACTCGGGGATGAGGTTGTTGACCGGACAACCAGCGATGCCGGTAAAGTGCGCCGAGTCGCCAGCGTGGCAAAACGGAACGCCGCAATCCATGCAACGAGAGGCCTGCGCCTTGATCTCGTTCTCCGGCATCTCGTTGTGCACCTCTTTCCAATCGCCCAAGCGCGCGATCGGGTCGCGGTCCGTTGCGTTGCTTCTGTCTGTTTCTAAAAATCCTGTCGGTTTTCCCATGGTCCTGAATTCTCTATCGTAGGTCTTACTTGTGGGTTACGCCATGGAGGCGAGGTGCATATCGAAGGCTTCCACCGCGATATCGTATTCGTTGTCGAACTTGTTCGTGGCGCGGGCCTTATCCATGAGATTGAGCATCCGCTCGTAGTCAGTCGGCATCACGAGCACGAACTTGCTGAGCATCGCGTCCCAGTCCTCGAGGATTTCCCTCGCGACAGAGGAACCCGTCGCATCGCCATGTTTCTTGATGAAGCTTTTCAGCTCCTCCACATGCTCTGGCTTTTCGACCGGACCTAAGCGCACCATTTCCATATTGCACTTGGAAGCAAAGCTTCCGTCTTGGTCTAGTACGTAAGCCACGCCACCGGACATGCCAGCCGCAAAGTTGCGGCCTGTCTCGCCGAGGATTACTGCCCGCCCGCCGGTCATATATTCACAACCGTGATCGCCAATGCCTTCGACAACCGCGCTCACGCCGGAGTTTCGAACGCAGAAACGTTCGCCCGCCATACCGCGAATATAAGCTTCGCCACTCGTACCGCCAAAGAAGGCGACGTTTCCGATGATCACGTTCTCGCGAGCGTTGAAAGTGGCATCCTTATCTGGATACACGACCAATGTTCCGCCGGAAAGTCCCTTGCCGAAGTAGTCGTTTGAATCTCCTTCCAGCTCGAAGCGAACGCCCTTCGCAGTGAAGACTCCAAAACTCTGACCAGCGGATCCCTTGAATTTCACCTTGATCGTGTCGTCCGGCAAACCGTCGCCCTTGTAGATCTTGGAAATTTCATTCGAAAGCATCGCTCCGACCGCTCGGTCCGTATTCACAATTGGATACGAGAGTTTCACAGGCTCGCAGTCAGCAAGAGCGGCTGCCGCGTCCTTTATGAGCTTACGGTCAACGATATCGTGGATCAGGTGCTTCTGCTCGATCGTGCGGCAAAGGCTGTCGTCACCCTCAGGCTCTTGCTTGAAGAGAATCGGCGAGAGGTCGACGCCCTTGTACTTCCAGTGATCGATATCATCGCGGAACTCCAAGCACTGACTCTGGCCAACCATTTCGTCCACACTGCGGAAGCCAAGTTCCGCCATGATTTCACGCAGGCCTTCAGCCATCATCGTGAAGAAGTTAACCACGTGTTCGACCTTTCCACGATAGCGGGAACGCAACTCGCGATTCTGCGTGGCCACACCGACAGGGCATGTATTCAAGTGACACTTACGCATCATGATACAACCTTCGACGATGAGCGCCGCTGTCGCGCTGCCCCACTCCTCCGCGCCGAGTAGCGTGGCAACCGCCAAATCGCGCGGCGTCTTGAGCTGACCATCGGTCTGGACAGTGATACGGCTGCGAAGACGATTGCGAACGAGCGTCTGGTGCGTCTCGGCGAGACCGAGCTCCCAAGGCAGACCGGCATGCTTGATGGAGCTGAGCGGCGACGCTCCAGTGCCTCCATCGTATCCAGCAATCAATACAACATCCGCGTAACCCTTACAAACGCCAGCGGCGATCGTGCCGACACCAGCCTCGGACACGAGCTTCACGTTGATACGAGCGTCGCGATTCGCGTTTTTCAAATCGTAGATGAGCTGAGCCAAATCCTCGATCGAGTAAATATCGTGGTGCGGCGGCGGCGAGATGAGCCCAACGCCTGGAGTTGAGCCACGCGTCTTGCCGATCCAGGCGTCCACCTTATGGCCGGGCAGCTGGCCGCCTTCGCCGGGCTTCGCGCCCTGAGCCATCTTGATCTGCAGCTCGTTCGCGTTCGTGAGATAGTAGGAAGTCACTCCGAAGCGACCGGAAGCGACCTGCTTGATCGCGGAACGCATCGAGTCTCCATTTTCGTCCGGCGTGAAGCGGATCGGATCCTCCCCGCCTTCACCAGAATTGCTCTTGCCGCCAATACGATTCATCGCAATCGCGAGCGTCGTGTGAGCTTCCCAAGAAATCGATCCGAAGGACATCGCCCCCGTCGCGAATCGCTTGAAAATCTTTTCGACCGGCTCGACTTCTTCGAGCGGTATGCTCGTGCGGTCGGACTTGAACTTCATCAAGCCGCGCAGCGTGTAGGCGTCGCGACTCTGGTCGTCCACATTGCGGGCGTACTCGCGGAAGGTGTCGACGTTGTTGGTAGCGGTAGCCTGCTGGAGGAGCCGAATCGTGGTAGGATTGAAGAGGTGACGCTCCCCGTCCTTGCGCCAAGAGTAGTTTCCGCCGGATTCGAGCTCCTGATCTTCGACGACATTGTCATCACTCGGGAAGCCATTGCGGTGCTTGACCAGCGCTTCGCGAGCTATCTCATCGAGACCAATGCCTTCGATACGGCTGACCGTACCGGCAAAATACTTGTCGATCACCTTCTTGTTAATACCGAGCGCCTCGAAAATCTGAGCCCCTTGGTAGGACTGCAGAGTCGAAATCCCCATCTTGGAGAAGATCTTGAGCAGACCGCTGTTGACCGCCTTGGAATAGCGGTAGTACAGGGCTTCGTCGTCATGCTTAGGATCGATGACGCCTTGATCGCGCAACTCCATGAGCGACTCGAGCGCAAGGTACGGATTGACCGCAGCTGCTCCGTAGCCAACCAGCGTCGCCACATGATGCGTTTCCCAAACGTCGCCCGCCTCGACTACGATTTCCGCATCCGCGCGAAGTCCCTTGCGAATCAGGTAATGGTGTACCGCCGCGGTTGCGAGCAGCGATGGCACCGGTGCGTGGTCGCTGTCGATGCTGCGGTGCGTGAGGATGATGATCTGGAAACCTTCTTCCGCCGCATCTCTCGCGTCACGACAGATTCGGTCGAGCGCTCTCCCGAGGGCGCCTTCCTTGCCATTGGCAGGAAACGTACAGTCGATGCTGCGCGACTGAAAATGGTCATGGTCGATGTGCTTGATCTTGAGCAGATTCTCGCTGGAGAGAACGGGCTGGCGGATCTCGATTTTGTGACAGTGGCGCGGAGTCTCCGAGAGCAAGTTAATCGAGCCGCCAATATAACTCTGGAGAGACATTACCATCTCCTCGCGGATCGGATCGATCGGCGGATTCGTTACCTGCGCGAACAGTTGCTTGAAGTAACTAGAAAGGTGCTGCGGCTTGTCAGATAAGATCGCCAGCGGATTGTCCGCCCCCATGGAGCCGAGCGGCTCTTTGGCAGTACCAATCATCGCGGCGAGGATTAGATTGAGATCCTCTTCAGTGTAGCCAAATGCCTTCTGGCGGGCCGTCATGCTGTACTTACTCTTTTGCACAACACTTCCATCAGGCTCCGGCAAATCCTCGAGCGTGATCTTGTGCTTCGCCAGCCACTCGCCGTAAGGCTGGCGGGAACTGATGTCCTGCTTGACCTCTTCGTCGGAAATGATCCGCCCCTGCTCGAGGTCGGCGATGAAAATCTTGCCGGGCTGCAAACGGCCCTTCCTGATCACGCGAGCGGGATCGATGGTGAGGCTGCCCGTCTCTGATCCCATTACCAACATGTCGTCGTCGGTGACGAGGAAGCGCGAGGGACGCAGGCCGTTACGGTCGAGGGTCGCCCCGATTACATTGCCATCGGTAAAGGAAATCGACGCCGGACCATCCCAAGGCTCCATAATGCAGGAGTGGTACTCATAGAAGGCCCGCTTGATTGGATCCATATCCTCCTGAGCCTGCCACGCTTCAGGAATGACCATCATCATGACGTGAGCGAGCGGACGGCCGCTCAAAACGAGCAACTCGATCACCATATCGAGATTAGCCGAGTCAGACATGCTGCGGTCGCAGATCGGATGCAGCATCTTGAGCTCCTCGGAAGAAAAGTTGCCGGACTCGAGCAGCTCCTCGCGAGCTCGCATCCAGTTGATGTTGCCGCGCACCGTGTTGATCTCGCCGTTGTGCGAGAGGTAGCGGAACGGCTGCGCCAAGCGCCAGGCCGGGAAGGTATTCGTCGAGAAGCGCGAGTGAAACATCGCCATGGCGGAGACCACTTTCTCGTTCTGCAAATCAAGATAGTACTCGCGAACCTGAGCAGTCGTAAACTGTCCCTTATAAGTAATGGTGCGCGAAGACATCGAAATGATGTAGAAATCATTTCCAATGCCGCTCACCGTTTCGCGGGCGAGGTGAATCGTATAGTTGCGAGCGACATACAGCTTCCGCTCGAACTCCTGCGTCTCCATGTCCTCGGGCTTCTCTATGAAGACCTGCTCGATCTGCGGCTCGGTATCGAGCGCCGCCTGTCCGAGCGAGAAATTGTCCTTGGGCACTTCACGGTAGCAAATAACCGACAAGCCGAGCGTCTCTATATTGCTGTTGAGCAGAGCGCGGCACTCCTCGCGCTTCCCTTCCTCAGACGGAAAAAAGACCATGCCCACGCCGTAATTGCCCGACTGGGGAAGACGGAATCCTCGCTTCGCGCAGTCCTCCACCAAGAACGCATGAGGGATCTGAATCAGCAGACCCGCGCCGTCACCACAGCACACGTCATAGCCCGTGCCTCCACGGTGCTCCATGTTGGTCAACATAGTGAGTGCGTTCTCGATCACGTCGTGACTCTTGCGGCCCTTCAAATTCGCCACAAAACCGATGCCGCAGCTATCGTGCTCCAATTCTGGGCGATATAGCCCCTGCTCTATTTTTTGGTCATCGATCATATACCTGAAATTTTGTGGTTCTAGTAAATTCTTAAGTAGCTGACTGCGAGCTCCTTGCCAAAGCCACAATGGGGCCGTATTAGCAGAGGTTAAGTCACGTAATAATAATTATTATAAATAATTATGTTAATTTCTATTACAATACATAGAGCTAACAAGACAAAATATTTGGAGCCCAAAGATTTTTCCTGCCCGCTCGGATTGATTCAGAGCCTCTCAATCCGAGCCACCCATGACGAGCAATTCGACTAGCTCTCTCGGATGAGACCACTGCGGATTGTGGTCCCAGCCTTCCTTCACTACGACCGGCCAGCCGTAGGACACCGCTCGTCGGTAAAACGGATAAAACGTATCCTGCTCCAGCGAAAGCCCCGGATCGACCAGGTACACGTAAGTGGTCGCCAACTGCAGCCGCGCCTCGTTTTCGAGCGATAGCGGCTCCGAAAAACACCTGATCGAATGCGGCACGTCATGCGGAGCCTCCGCGTCGGCAGGAACCCAAGGCGGAATTGAAAAACCATCCTCTATCTGCCCCGGTCCGCTCGAATCCTCCGAATCTCGCCCGAAAGCGCTGTTCAGGCTCTCACCGTCTTCCGGCACGAGCGCGTCTAGGTAGACGAGCCGCTTGATCCGCCCCGGCACGCGGTCAGCCGCCCCGGTCACCACCATGCCTCCATAACTATGACCCACCAAAACCACGTCTTCGAGACGCTCCCACTCAAGCAGATTCACCACGTCCTGAACATGAAGACTCAAGTCGATCTCTGAGCTCGCCAAGTGCGACCGCTCCCCATGCCCCGTTAAAGTCGGACGATAAACCGTGTGTCCCTTGGCCTCCAGCAAGCGCTGCACGTCTTTCCAGGCCCAGCCGCCTCCCCAAGCCCCATGCACCAGCACGTAAGTCTCGCCGGAAGAATTCGCCGGAACCTGAGCAAGGTCAGACGCCCGCGAAGAAATGAGGCCTAAGCCCAAAACGAAAACAGAGAGGTATAGGGTACGAAACATGCCTACTCTTTTAAAGAGGACCACCGCGATAGCTAGAGCATTTTCAAATCTCGAGCTTCAAACCGCGTCCAGCCACCTCGCTATTTGGCAATCACCCAACCGTTTCCCACCGTCACTATTGCAACCCGACACAGCTTTAATTTCAATCCTCGCCAATGCCTGCTGCTTCAACTCCTAACTCCCAACCACTATTCGACGCGGAGTCCCAACGCCTTCTACAGGAAGCTTCACGCGAGCAAAACTGGAAACGCTGGGGGACCTACCTCTCCGAACGCCAGTGGGGCACCGTGCGCGAAGACTATTCCGCCGACGGAAACGCATGGAAATACTTCCCCTTCGATCTCGCCTCCCTACGATCCTACCGCTGGGGAGCCGACGGTCTTCTCGGGCTCACCGATCGCGAAGGGCGACTCTGCTTTTGCCCCACCTTCTGGAACGGCCGAGACTCCATTCTTAAAGAACGGCTCTTCGGACTCTCAAGCGCCGAAGGCAACCACGGCGAAGACTGCAAAGAGCTCTACTACTACCTCGACGCCACTCCCACGCACAGCTACTGCAAAGCGCTCTACAAATACCCCCACGCCGCCTTCCCTTACGAAAAGCTGCGCTCGGAGAACGCCAAACGCACTCGGCTGGACCCAGAGTACGAAATTCTGGATACAGGCGTATTCGACGAAAATCGTTACTGTGACATCACTGTCGAATACGCCAAAGGGAGCCCGAACGACCTTCTCATTCAAATCACCGCCACCAACCGCGGCCCAGATCCCGCTCCTCTTCATCTGCTGCCAAAAATCTGGTTTCGCAACACATGGGCCTGGGGCTGCCAGCACGAAGGCTGCACCCTGAAACCACGCATCACTCCTGAGAGGGACGGACTTCTACGACTCGAGCACCAAACGCTTGGCACCTTTTTCCTCGCCTACGATGCAAACGAGAATGACGAGCTTCCCACCGCTCGATTCACCGAAAACGAGACAGACACCGAAACCCTGTATCAAAAGGAAACCTACACCAAGTTCACCGGAAACGCATTTAACAACTGGATAATACACGAAGACCAAGCTGCCGCTAGTAGCGAACGCGGCACCATGGCCATGCTGCGCTACTCTAGCTCACTCAAGCCGGGTGCCTCGCGCGTCGTCCGACTACGCCTCTACTCTGAAAAAGAAGCCCCAAAAAGTGACGCTTTCAAAAACTTCGATTCTATCCTTAAAGCTCGTATCCAAGAAGCGGATTCATTTTGGAAAAACACCCTAAAGCAAAACGCCTCTTCGGAAAAACTCGCCATCCAGCGCCAAGCCTATGCTGGGCTTATTTGGTCGAAACAATTCTATCACTACTCCGTAGCCGACTGGCTGCGAGGCGACTCTGCCATCGCGAAACCTCCCGCCGAACGCCTAAACGCTCGCAATGCGTCTTGGAAGCACCTCTTCAACCGTGACGTAATCTCCATGCCCGACAAATGGGAATACCCATGGTACGCCTCGTGGGATCTCGCCTTCCATATGATCCCCTTCGCCCATGTCGACCCAACCTTCGCCAAGAAGCAACTCATCCTCTTCCTGCGCGAATGGTACATGCACCCGAACGGACAAATCCCCGCCTACGAATGGGCCCTCGACGACGTCAACCCTCCCACTCACGCTTGGGCCTGTTGGCAAGTCTACCTGATCGGTGAAGCGAAAGGCAGCCCGGATATAGACTTCCTCAAACGCGTATTCGCAAAACTATTACTCAACTTTACTTGGTGGGTCAACCGGAAGGATATCGACGGAAAAAACATCTTCGGCGGTGGATTTCTCGGACTTGACAATATCGGACTTTTCGATCGCTCCAAACCCATTCCTGGCGGAGCAACGCTTCACCAAGCAGACGGCACCGCGTGGATGGCTTTCTATAGCGCCACCATGCTCGCCATGGCTCTCGAACTAGCAAAGACAGACCCCACATTCGAGGACATCGCATCCAAATTCTTCGAGCACTTCATGGGTATCGCCGACGCCATCAATCACCTCGGCGAAAACGGTCTCTGGGACTCCGAAACCGGATTCTACTACGACGAAATCCAATTCGCCGACGGCCACTGCGAACGCGTCAAAGCTCGCTCACTCGTCGGCCTGCTCCCCCTCATCGCAAACCTCACCATCGAGAGCTCCCAACTGGAGGCATTGCCCGCTTTCCGCAAACGTATGCGCTGGTACCTCGAGCACCGCTCCGATATCACCGCTACCATGGCTTGTCTCCACAAGTCCGATACCACGGAAAACCTGCTTCTCGCCATTCCCACCGAAGATCGGCTCCGCTCTCTCCTCCGCTACCTCTTCGACGAAACGGAGTTTCTCTCGCCATACGGAATTCGCTCCCTTTCTAAATACCACGAAAAGAATCCCTTCTCCCTGACTCTTGGCGAAGAACATCACGAGATTCGCTACTGTCCCGGTGATTCGGATACATGGCTCTTCGGAGGTAACTCAAACTGGCGAGGCCCGATTTGGTTTCCTCTAAACTACCTGATCATCCAATCGCTCAAACAGTACCACCAACACTACGGAGATAGCTTCACCATCGAGTACCCGACAGGCTCCGGCCAGCAAAGAAATCTCAAAGACTGCGCCTGCGATATTGAACAACGCCTCACGCGCCTCTTCACGAAAGACACGAACGGACAGCGTCCCTACAACGCAAGCCACCCAATCCAAAGCGCCGACCCCCATTTCTCAAACCTCCACCTATTCTACGAATTTTTCAACGGCGACACCGGCCAAGGTCACGGCGCCAGCCACCAGACGGGCTGGACTGCCCTTATCGCGACCTTTCTGCACGACCTATCGTAACCATGCCACAACTACACCCTGAAACATTCGACGTTGCCATCCTGGGTGGCGGATTCTCAGGCGTCTACGCCGCTCGCTCACTCGCCAAAAAGCTCCGCAAAGCCGGTCGAGAGCCGTCTATCGCCCTTATCTCGGAAGAAAACCACATGGTCTTCCAGCCCATGCTCCCGGAAGTCGCCGGCGCCACCCTTTCCCCACGCCACGTGGTCAACCCCATCCGCAACCTCTGCCCCGGCGCCCACGTCTTCAAAGCGCAAGCCACAAAGCTTGATTTCAAACAACGCTCACTCACACTCTCCGCTGGTGACTTCGTCGGGTCGATCGAACTCCGCTTCCGCCAGCTCGCCCTTTGCCTCGGCGCTAAGATCGACCTGAGTCGCATCCCCGGCATGCAAGAGCATGCCCTGATCATGCAGAACGTTGGAGACGCCATGCGTCTGCGCGCTCACTTCATCAGTCGTTTCGAAGAGGCAAACCTTGCTTACGATCCCGAAATTCGACGGCGCCTACTGACTTTCGTCATCGTGGGCGGCGGCTACTCCGGGGTCGAAACAGCGGGCCAGCTCATCGACCTCGGCCGCGCCATCAACAAGCACTACAAAAACGTCGATTGGGAAGACATTCGTCTCGTCCTCGTCCACAGCAAAGATCACCTCCTACCCACACTTCACCGAAACCTCGGAGACTACACCGCTGAAAAACTCAGTAAACGCGGGGTCGAAATGATCCTTACACGCCGCGCCAAAGCCGTCACCGCCAACAAAATCTACCTCGATGACGGAACCGAAATCGATACCAACACGGTCATTTGCACCGTCGGCAACGCCCCCCATCCCCTCATCCTCGGCTTAGATGGAATCCAAGGAGTCGAACTCGACCGCGGCCGTCTGAAAGTAGGACAAGACCTCGCCGCCCCCGGCATCGACTGGCTTTGGGCCGCCGGTGACTGCGCCTCTATCCCGCAGGATGACGGCAACACCTGCCCACCCACCGCCCAATTCGCCATGCGCGAGGGGCTTCTTCTCGGCAAAAACCTTGCAGCTCGTATCCAAAACTCTTCTACAAAACCTTTCCGTTTCAAGGCGATCGGCGAACTCGCCTCCATCGGACACCTCTCCGCAGTCGCCGAAATCAAAGGCATGCGCTTCTCCGGCTTCTTCGCCTGGTGGATGTGGCGCTCTATTTATCTGATGAAACTGCCAAGCCTCGAACGCAAAATTCGCGTCATGGTAGACTGGACACTGGAGCTCTTCTTCCCGCGCGACATCAACCTGCTCAATCCCCGCTACAGCTCCGACATCTCGGAAACCTACCTCGAGCCAGGCGACAGCCTTTTCCACAAGGGCGACCCCGCCTTCTCATTCTACATCGTGAAGTCAGGCGCCATCGAACTGCGAGATGAGGGCAAGCTGATTACTACCCTAAAAACCAGTCAACACTTCGGCGAACGCGCCCTCCTAGAAAACTGCGGCTACCTCTTCGACGCGACCGCCATCGAACCGACCACTCTCGTATCCGTACGAAGTAGCGTATTCAATCAAGTCGTACAAGCCGACGCCGCTTTCTCCAAAACCCTCGAGCAAAGCGCTCGCTCATTCCTCACAAGCAATGAACTCGACCTGCTCTTGCGGCGCCTCCCCGAAAGCTGCCTCTCAAGCCCCGTATCCAAACTCATGTGCTCCTCAGTCGTCGCCGTTCGAAACTCCGACACCTTGGACGAAGTCATGACACTGCTTCGCGAACGCCCCAAGAGCTACCTACCCGTCCTCGACGAATCAGGCTCACCGATCGGGGCTCTCCAAAAAGAGGCATTCTTCCTTCAACTACAAAGCACCAACGTCGATCGAAACGCTCGTGTAGACAGCCTCAGCCTAACTCAATTGCCCATTGTTCAATCGAGCGAAAGTATTCGCGAAGCCATGACACTCATGGCCCGCAGCAACGCCAGCAAAGCGCTTGCGACTGACGCCAACGGAAAACTTGTAGGAATCATAGCTCTCGTCGACGTGCTCGCGACCACATAAAACAGGGCGTGACCTACCATCACGCCCTGCTTACAAAAGCTAAGCAGGCTTCAGATCCGTAAGCTCCTCGATCTTCACGATTCGACCTTCGTCAATACTCCGACGAGCTGCGATCCCAATCAGCACGCTCATCGCGCCCTGTCGCACATCAGCTTGCTGACCAAAATCCTTCGGCGGCGCTATCCCTTTGAAAATCTGATTCTTCATAATTGGATCCCCACCCCAATGCCCGCCGCGTACGAACGGTAGCTTTCGCACCTGCGACTCCTGCCAATTCATACTGGTAATGATTTCATGATAACGGCCTTCGTCGGCGCCACCTCCACTCTGCGACATCTCCTTCGCATGCAGGGCCGCTTGATCCTCCTGCTGCTTCTCCAGCCAAGGGAGACCCTCCCAAGATTCAAGACGTCCATCCATGCCATTGAAGGCGATCCGGAATCCCTCGAAAGGCGAGTATGTGGTAAGTGAATACGCAACCTGAACATTGTTCGCGTACTTGATCTGCACCGCCATCTTGTCGAAAATATCGATCTCCTCGCGAAACAGGCAATTGTCCCGAATATATCCATCGTGATGCTCATTCGCCGCGTAGAGCTTCATGTAGTGCTCGTTCTTCGTGATATCCCAATGGAACTTGCAATCGCTCTTATGCGGACAAGTACGGCAGTTGTCGCCTCGAAACGGACCGTTCTTGCCATAGTGCTCGAGACTTCCAAACGCGCTCACCTCAACCGGTTCGGAATCGGCAAACCAATTAAGCAAATCGAAATGGTGCGCCGCCTTGTGCAGCAGCAGCGTGCCTCCCTTCTCGCGCAAGCCATGCCAGCGACGAAAGTACGACGCCCCATGATACGTATTCAAATACCAATGAAAATCGATCGAAGTAAGCTTGCCGATCTGCTCTTTCGCCAAAAGCTCCTTCAGCTCCGTAAAGAGATGCCCGTAACGATAATTCAAGCCGACAATCACCTTGCCGGAAGACTCGCGCTCTGCATCCAAAACCTCCTGACACTTGAACTCGTCAGTCGTCATCGGCTTCTCAGTGAAAACCGTCAGCCCCTTCTTCAAGCCCTTCACGATAAACTCGTGGTGCGTCGCGTCCACCGTCGTCACGATCAGGAAATCCATCGGCACGGTCTCCAGCATCTCGTCGAAATCCGTAAACACCGGACAATCCGCTCCAATGTACTCGCGACCGTAACGCAAGCGACCGGGATTGATGTCCGACAAAGCCACGAACTCCAGCACGTCTCCATAATCATCCCGCAGCGCTTTGCCCCAACAGGAAATCCCGCGAACCCCCGTGCCGACCAGACCGACACGAAGCTTTTTCCCATCCGCTCGCTGAGCGAAGAGCTTGTCAGATTCCAAGGTAACGAGCGAGGCAGCCAAAGCCGCGCTCGAGCTAGCGATAAAACGACGTCGATTCATAGAAACACAGGGGTAAGAGATATAGGGGGCGCGTCGGCAAAATCCAACACGTGTAGGTTTAGCTACCAAAACCAATGAGACCCCGTTTGTCCATTCCTAAAAATTCAACACGTCTGCTAGTCGCCAAATCCCGGACGACCGCGCAAACTCTTCGTTTTCCCCCGAATCGACTTCCCCTTCAAGCGGCGCTCCTTCGCCCCTTTAGAAGGCTTGGTCGGCCGACGCTTCTTGGGAATCACCAGAGCTCCCGCCACCAACTCCCTCAAACGAGCCAGCGCCGCCTCGCGATTCGCCTCCTGCGAGCGAGACTCCTGCGACTTGATCACCACAATCCCTTCCTCCGTGATCCGATGGTCGCTCCGCGCGAGCAGACGCTCCTTCACCCGCTCCGGCAGCGACGACGCCCGGATATCGAAAAACAGATGAATCGCCGTCGAAACCTTGTTCACGTTCTGCCCGCCCGAGCCCTGCGATCGCATCGCCTTGATCTCAATCTCCCTCAATGGAATCGCCACTCTGCCCGAAATGCGCAACATCACTCCCACCTTACTGGGCGAGCCATGAATTCAAAGCGGCAAATCGCTCATAGGGGCGAACAACGCGCCACAGCTCACAACTTGACCGCCCAACCCGCCACCTTAATCACGAAGCTATGAATACACGACAGCTCGGAAACTCGGATCTGAATATCACCTCAGTCGGCTTCGGCGCTTGGGCCGTCGGCGGAGACTGGAAATTCGGCTGGGGAGCCCAAGACGACCGCGCCTCCATCGCCGCCATCCACCGATCCCTCGAAGCCGGAGTCAACTGGATCGACACCGCCCCCGTCTACGGACTCGGCCACTCCGAGGAAGTCGTTCGCCAAGCCCTCGCCGAGTGGAGCGGCCCCAAACCCTACGTCTTCACCAAATGCGGCATGATCTGGGACGACAAAGGCGAAGTCGGCTACTCCGGCCGCCGCGCCTCCATTCGCCACGAAGTGGAAGCCAGCCTCACCCGACTCGGCGTCGACACCATCGACCTCTACCAAATGCACTGGCCCATGGACGAGCTCGAGGAAACCCTCGAAGGCTGGTCCGAGATGGCGAAGCTCCAGGAAGAAGGAAAAGTCCGCTACATCGGCGCCTCGAACTACAATTTCGAAGAACTGGAAAAAGCCCGAGAGATCGCCCCCATCACCTCCCTCCAGCCTCCCTACTCCCTCGTTGATCCCGCCGCCCAAGCCGAGCTCCTCCCCTACTGCAAAAAACACGGCATCGGCTCCATCGTCTACTCTCCCATGGGCTCAGGCCTCCTCACAGGAGCCATGAGCAAGGAACGCCTCTCCTCCCTCCCCGCCGAAGACTGGCGGAAGAACAATCCCAAATTCCAAGAGCCAAACCTTTCGCGAAACCTCGCCATCGCCGAACGCCTGAAAACCGTCGCCGCCAAACACGGCCGCTCGCCCGGCGAAGTCGCCATCGCATGGGTCCTGCGCCTGCCCGCAGTCACCGGAGCCATCGTCGGCGCCCGATCCGCAGAACAAGTCAGCGGCATCGTCAGAGCCATGGACTTCCGCCTCAGCGCCGAAGACATCGCCTTCATCGAAGGCTGATCGACCTCCTCCCAATCTGGGGGAAAACCGTATGGCGTACTCCGTCATTGACGGGCTGGGCGCAGTCTAGCACAAGTGGCCGCCTTTTCGCCTGCCATGATCGCTCTGCAAAACATCACGCTCCAGTACGGAGAACGCTACCTCTACAAGGAGATCAGCGCCACCATCTCCTCCCACGACCGCATAGGACTCGTCGGCAGCAACGGAGCGGGCAAAAGCACCCTGCTCAAAGTCCTCTGCGGACGCGAGGAATTCGACGCGGGCAAAGTCGACAAGGCAAACTACGTCACCTTCGGCTACCTCCCGCAAGATGGCATCGAAATGCGAGGCCGCACCCTCTTCAAGGAAACAGAGACCGCCTTCGCCGACGTTCTCGGACTCCAGGCCAAGATCGACGAAGCGGAAGCCCGTCTCGACGAAATGGATACGTCCTCCGAAGAATTCTACGAAACCCTCGAGCTCATCGGAGCATGGGAGCACCGCCTCGAAGACCTCGACGCCGGCAAGCTCCCCTCCCGCATCGAGTCCGTCCTGCTCGGCCTTGGCTTCTCCAGCTCCGACATGAACCGCCAGACCGAGGAATTCTCCGGCGGCTGGCAAATGCGCATCGCCCTCGCCAAACTCATCCTCGCAAACCCCTCCCTGCTCCTCCTCGACGAGCCGACCAACCACCTCGACGTCACCTCCCAGCTCTGGCTGGAAAACTACCTCAAGAAATACGAAGGCTCCCTGCTCATGATCTCCCACGATCGCGGCTTCCTCGACGAGATCTGCAACCGCACCTTCGAACTCTCCCTCGGCAGCCTCTACACCTACACCGGCAACTACAGCGTCTACGAACGCCAATCCGCCGAACGCAAGGAGCTCCAGCTCAAAGCCTACAAAAGCCAGCAAAAGGAAATCGCCCAAGCCGAACAGTTCATCAACCGCTTCAAAGCCAAAGCCTCCAAAGCCCGCCAGGCCCAGTCGCGCGTCAAAGCCCTCGACAAGATCGAACGCATCGTCATCGACAAGGAAGAAGACCACGTCTCCTTCTCCTTCGCTCCGCCCCCGCACTCCAGCCAGACCGTCGCCAAACTCTCCGGACTCTGCAAATCCTACGGCGACCTGGAAGTCATCCGCGACGCCGACATCCGCATCGAACGCGGCGACCGCATCGCCGTCGTCGGGGTCAACGGAGCCGGCAAAACCACCATCGCCAAAATCATCGCCGGCGTAGAGCCCTTCCAGTCCGGCGAACGCGAGCTCGGCGGAGCCACCCAGCTCTCCTACTTCGCCCAACACCAAGCAGACGAGCTGGACCAGAACCTCACCGTGCTCGAAACCATGGAAGAAGTCGCCGAAGGCAAAAACGGCACCTCCATCCGCGGCATTCTCGGCACCTTCCTCTTCCGCGGAGACGACGTCTTCAAAAAAGTCAAAGTCCTATCCGGTGGCGAACGCAACCGCCTCGCCCTCGCCAAGATGCTCGCCCGCCCCGCCAACTTCCTCATCCTCGACGAGCCAACCAATCATCTGGACATGCGCTCCCAAGACGCCCTCCAGTCCGCCCTGAAGGACTACACCGGCGCCTACCTCATCGTCACCCACAACCGCGCCTTCATCGACCCCATCACCAGCAAAGTCCTCGAAGTCCGCAAAGACGGCCTCTCCCTCTTCCCCGGAAACGTCACCGACTACCTCAACCACCTCGAACAGGTGGAAAGCCGCAAACAAAACTAGAACGCGCGACTAGGAAACATCGTCCGCAAGCACCGCTTCGATCGAGGAAATCAAATCGAGCGGATGCACCGGCTTAGATAGATGGGCGACCATTCCAGCCTCAATGCTGCGCCTCTTATCCTCGTTTGTCACGTGAGCGCTCAAGGCGATGATTGGACAACGGTTCTTCTCACCAAAATCTCGCCTAATCAATTCAGCCGCGTTGAGACCTCCCATTTCCGGCATCGATAGATCCATCAATATCACATCAAATCGCCGCGTCTTGCAAGCCGCCACCGCGACACGCCCATTTGGCGCGAGCTCGGGAATTCCGCCCGCCATCTCAACAGTCAATTTCGCCATATCCGCGTTTTCCTGATTGTCCTCCACGATCAATACCCGACGCCCACGCAGCGGCATACCGATTCCCCCTCGAGCTCCACTCTCTTCCTTCAGCTTTTCCTCAGGCGCTTCAACGTACCGCCCCGGCAAGATTAAAGAAAAGCGAGAGCCCTTCCCCAATTCACTCTCGATTTCAATGCGCCCCCCCAAGGCCTCAGCAAGTTGCTTGCAAATCGCAAGCCCCAGCCCCGCGCCCTCAAACTGCCGCGTATAGCTGCTATCAGCCTGAGCAAACGGTTCGAAAATCCGCGGAGTCGCCTCCAGATCGATCCCGATCCCAGTATCCACTACATCAATACGAACGATCTCCCCGTCTTCCGACCGACCTTCGCTTAGCTCCAAAGTCACGCTTCCTTGCTTCGTGTACTTGAAGGCGTTGCTCAATAAATTATCGATGATACGCAAGAGCATCGTTCCGTCACATCGCACCAAAGTCCCTTCGCTCATCGGAAGACTCCCCCTCGGCCCATTCACGAAACTCACAGCCAGGTCCCGCGCCAACGACCGAGAGTCCTCCACAGCCTGCACGCAAAGCGCCACGAGATCGACGGAACTCCAGACCGGTTTCACCGCTCCCTCGCCAACACGCACGTAATCCAGCAAGTCGTCTATCAAAGTAAGCAGGCGCTTCGACGACCCGATAATCCGCCCCAAGTAATCGTGCTCCTCCCCACCAGGAAAACGCTCCTGCAAAATCGAAGCATACCCCATGATCGGGTTCAACGGCGTACGCATCTCGTGACTCATCACTGCCAAAAAATCATCCTTCGCCGCATTCGCCCGCTCAGCCTCCTCCTTCGCCGCTAGCAATTCGCTCAAAGCCAGCTTCCGCTCAGCTTCCATCGCCAGCGAGTGCAAGGCATAAGAAATATCCCTCGAAACCAGCTTGAAAAGGCGCCGCTCCTCCAAGTCATCCGCCAGCGAAGCAGGCACCGAACAACCGAAGTAGCCATAGTCCACCCCTTCGAAACTCAACGCTACCACCAGTATCTTCCCCGGAGCCACAGAATCCTTAACCACCGGTATTCCCTTGGGCCGATCAGGAGGAGGAAACGGAGCCGCGAAGATGCCGCCTTCGACTAGAGAAGACTCCAGAATATACGGTCCATTCTCACCGATCAGCTTATCCTCAAGATCCCCCTGAGAGTCCTCAAACCCCGCGCCTATGAATCCCTTACGGTTCCCCACGCTATCACAAAGATAAATCCAAGCAGTCACGAAACCACTCGTATCCACCAGAATATTCACTGCCTTCTCAATCAAGACCTGCGCGTCGCGCTCACGCGTCATCAGCTGGTTCACCTCTCGAATCGCATTCAGCACCGAGTTCAAACTCAACAAACGCTCCCTATCCAAAACTCTATCCGTGATGTCCACGATCGTTCCCGTAGTCTTTCTCGGCTCACCAGAGGGATCTCGGGAAATCCCACCATGCACCTCCACCCAACGCGCCTCGTTTGTCTCTCCGTGAATCATTCTATACTCCAAGCAATACTCACTCTCGCCAGCCATCGCCTCAGCCATCTCCGCTTCGACCCAGTCCCTATCATCCGGATGCAAGTGCCCTTTCCCTTCCGCCAAAGGAAACACTAGCTTGTCCCGCCCAAACAACTTCCCTAGTTCCGGCGAAACCGTTATCTCCTGCGTCTGCAAGTCGATTTCATAGACTCCAATTCCACCCGCTTCCTGAGCACTTCGCAGCCTCAGCTGACTTTCCTCGAGCGCCAGATGAGCCTCCTTGCTCTCCGTAATATCTTCCAGAACCCCTACGAAGCGATAGGAATGACCACCATCCTTAGTCTCCACTCCCTTTGTGCGAGAGCGCACCCAACGATACCGACCATCCGCGTGCATTACTCGATACTCCCACTCCCCCACGACACTCGTTCCAGCAAACAAATCCCTTACCCGCTCGGAAACCATCTTCGAATCGTCCGGATGAATCAATTCCAGCCACGACTCTGCCTTTACCTCGTTCTCATCAGGCTCCAAACCCACGATTTCATAAACGCGAGGACTCACGAAAATCGTACCCGTAACATTGTTTAGCTCCCAGACCCCTTCCTGCGTCGCTGCCAAAGCCAGCTGCAATCGTTCCTCGCTCTTCTCGATCGCCTCCCTCAGACGGTACGCCTCCGTCACATCCGAAAACACCAGCACCACGCCTCGCAGGTCGCCCGCGTCGTCTCGAATCGGCGCTCCGCTATCCGCGATGAAATACTCCTTCCCGCTTTTCGAAAGCAGCGAGGTGTGATTCGCCAGTCCAACGATCTTGCCGCTGCTCAACACCAGCTCCACTGGATTCGCGCATCGCTCGCGAGACTTGGTATTCACAATATGAAACACCTCCGCCAAAGGCTGGCCATAGGCCTCCTCACGACTCCACCCGGTCATCTCCACCGCCACGTCGTTCATCAAGGTCACTCGGCCCTCTAAATCGGTAGCCATTACAGCGTCGCCAATAGACGAAAGCGTAATCCGAAACTGCTCCTCAAAATTCACTCCATCGCCAGCCGAGTCTCCCCTACCCTGTCCCCGCAACAGCCACCAAACACTCAAAAGCGGAACGCACAAAACCCCATAAAACGACAACCGCAGCCAGGCTAACCCGACCGCTTCGCCAATCGCGGCCTCGAAAATAAACGACAAAAGCAAAGCGAAGACAAAATAAACAAACCAGGAAAACTTCGGAAGGGATTTAAGAAGAAGATTCATCACAGATGAGGTTTCGGAAAACGAGCTCAGCGCAAACAGAGCTGTAGATACAGTTTCCCAATTCGGTCCCCTAATCAATTCCAAATAGAACCCCAATCACCCGCCAAACACGCCAAATCGCCTATCGATTCTGGGACCGCCGCCGTCTCAAAATTGGGACAACAGAAAAGAAAAAAGCCTCCCCGATAAAACTGAAAATTTTTATCAAACTGAATGACAGCTACTTAACAGCAACTCCATCAAGATTGGCACGCTCTATGATTATACGAAGCATCTACACAGAATAACACAACAACACCAAAACACCTCACACGCCATGATAACAGTACTCGTATACTCAGCCCTTATTCTCGCAACCCTGACCTACACCACGATCCAAGACTGGAAACGCACTTGCGAATCTTAAGGCATCCGCAAAGTCAAGTAACCAGTTAGTGGATACAGTCAGAAGCGGCATTCCGAATCCGGAACCCGCCAAACCGTACTTTCGACAGCCGTCGTAGGAATCCCGATTCCGCGACGGCTGTTTTGCATTTAGACGCAACGCAGTCAGAGACCGCTCTCCCTCGTGGCTCATTACAAGGAACTTGACCGCGTCATAGCAAAGCGGATGATCGAAAAACTCCCGTGTAATGACTGAAAAATCCAACAAGAAAGCCCTAATCGTTGAGGTCGCATCCAAGCTCTTCTTCGAGCAAGGCTACCACGTGACCGGCATCAAGCAGATCATCGAAGCTGCAGACATCGCAAAGGGCACTTTCTACTCCCACTTCAAGTCGAAAGAAGAACTGGGACTAGAATGGCTGCGACTCGGACACGACCAATGGGTCGTCTGCCGAAACAAGTACCTCGACGAAGTAGGGGACGATCCCGAAGCCCAGCTCATCGCCCTCTTCGACTACCTCGCCCAAGGCTCCAAAGCCTGCAACTACCGCGGCTGCGCCTTCATCAACACCCTCGCCGAATCCCCGGATCTCGGCTGTCCCATGCGCAAAGCCATCCAAGACTACAAGCGCGGCTTCCTCGCCTTCATCCGCAGCCTCGTCGACAAGCGACTCCCCAACGCCAACGACGAAGAACGCGAACAACGCGCCGGCGCCATCTATCTCCTCTTCGAAGGAGCCACCGTCGCCAGCCAAAGCTTCTGCAAAACCGGCCCCATCGACATCGCCAAACGCCAAGTCTCGGCCATCCTCTCCCACTAGCCCCCTCATCACCCGCTAGTTTCTCCCCAATCCCACTCCCCCCACAACCTCCTGGCCGTCCCTTCAGGCCTCCTACTCTCCCCCTCGCCATCCCGAAACGCGAAACGCGCAACCTTACACGTTTCGCGCCCCAGCCGCTTCCACCAGCCGCTACGCTCCCTAGCGCTCCTTTTTCCTAGCCATTTTCGGTCAAATCACACTTTGTCGCAATCGAACCGACCGACCGGTCGCTATATTGATAGCAAACGAAAAACACAAACGCTATCAAACGCCATGAAATCCAATATCGAATCCTCTCCCGCCCCCACCGCCGCCGAATTGATCCAGCAGGGGCGCAACTACGCCTACGGCTTTACTCGCAACAGCCACGACGCCGAAGACCTCGCCCAACAGGCGTGGCTCAAGCTCGTCCAAAAGTACGGCGAAGTAGCCGACCGGCGCCTACTCTATAGAGCCATTCGAAACCTTTTCATCGACGGCGTCCGACGCGCCAAAATCGTCCAGTTCGACCCGCTGGAAAACCGCGACTTCGCGATCGGTCGCGAACAGAGTTTCGGCGCCAACACCGACATCGACTCCCTGCTCAGCATTCTCAACGAAAACGAACGCACCTTTCTCAAGATGAACGTAGTCGACGGCTACACAGCATCCGAAATCGCAGAACGTACCGGCGTCCCGCGTGGCACCATTTTAAGCCACACCCATCGCGCTCGCAAAAAGCTGCATAAGCACTTCGACGAGGAGTTCAACGATACCGCCGCCGAACCAGAGCTCGCCGTAGCCGTATAGCCGGGCAACTAAACCCGCACCCAACATTATTCGCAGCCCCCAGGGCTGCCAGAGGCGGAGCTTAGCCAATTCGCAGCCTTCCCGCACGACAACTCGATCCACCGATGAACCTCTCGGCACCACTAAGCCTACCCAGATACTTCGCCTATCTAGTCTTCGCGATCGCCACAACCAGTCACGCTCGCGAACTCGATACCATCACGCTCCGCATGGACAACGACGCCCCTGCCGGCACCGACTCTCAGTACACCGCCGGCACGGAGTTCGACTTCGCCTACAAGCCTTGGACCGAGCCCGGCGACGACGCGTCCTACCACAACACGCTCGCACTCGGCCAATGGATCTACACGCCCGACCTTGCCGACGAACTCGATATCGTCGAAGACGATCGGCCATACGCTGGCTGGAGCTATCTCCGCTACGGCCAGCATCGAAGCAATCGCGATACTACCAAATCCTGGCAACTCACCCTCGGCCTCGTCGGTCCCAGTTCCTTCGCAGAAGACATCCAAAGAGCCGTGCACAAAGTCACGGGCGACGATACCCCGCGTGGCTGGCGCAACCAGTTGTCAGACGAATTTGGATACGCCCTCGAGCACAGTCGCCACACCACTCGCTATCGCGTCAACTTCGGAAATGAACGCAGCCTCGAAATCTCGGAAGGCCAACGCATCTCGCTTGGCAATATAGACACTAGCTTAAGCCAGGGATTTCAGCTCCGCTTTGGACGCAAACTAAGAACCGCTCCGCAACCCGATCGACTTGGGCACCCAGCCGGACCGCTGGACGACAAAACCAGATTCGCTCACCTAGACGCCTCCTTCCAGCCCAAGCGTTTCTACTGGCTCCTTGGCGGAAAAATGAGCTACGTCGCCCAAAACCTATTCCTCGACGGAAACTCTACCACCGACAGTCACAGCGTGGCCAAACACGCATTCGTACATGAAATCGAGTCCGGATTTTCGTATTCAAAACCTGGATTTAAGCTCTCCTTCGCAATGGTCTACCGCAGCGAAGAATTCAAAAAGCAAAACGGCGGACAAACCTTCGGATCACTTAGCCTCACCTTCCAGCGCTAATCTCTAGCTGCCTTTCGCGAGCAGCCGATCCGTAATTCCAATGCCGAACGCCATGCAAATGAAAAACAAAGCGACCGGCAAGCTGCCTTGTCCGAGAGCCACGACCGACGGTCCGGGACAAATCCCCACTAGTCCCCAGCCGATTCCAAACATCACACAGCCAATCACGAATCGCGCCCCTATCTTTTCAGGAGCCTGACAATCGGCCGCAACGCTTGGCCTCCTACGCTTCGCAATAAACGTACCCGCCAAGTAAATACCGACCGCCGGACCGAGCACGAAGAGCAAAGTCATATCCCACTCTCCGAAGAAATCGAGAAAACCACGCACCTTGGACGGCCGCGTCATTCCGGATACAGCCAAACCAGTAGCGAAAATGATTCCCGCAAAAAACGCACAAAGATGCGCCCTCATCCAACCACCCCTCCCGATGTCAGGTAGACCGTCGCCGCCCCCGCTACGATGAAGATCAAAGTCGCCGCTATAGAGTCGATATCCAGACTTCCCATCCCGCAAAGGCTATGCCCGCTCGTGCAGCCACCCGCGATGCGTGCCCCCGAACCCACCAGCGTCGCAGCCAGAGCGATCCTCCACAAATCCCCTCCTAAAGACTCCCCGATCGCTTCCGGATAAGTCCACCGCAAGACCACAGCCACTACCAGCATCCCCACAAGAAAGCTAAGACGCCAATCCGCCACCTTAAATCGGAACAAAAGCGCTTTACTCAAGAAGCCGGAAACTCCCAAAGGTGCTCCAATCGAAATCCGCAGGAACACCGCTGCCAACCCAAGCAAAACTCCTCCCACTAGGCCATATACGTAATCTGTCATTAGCAGCGACCCATATGCCCCATTGCTCTCCCGTCAACTCCGCAGCAATTCCAGTCTGCAATTGACTGAAACCGACCCTTTCCGAATCTCTCCCGCCGAAAGCGGGCCATCTCAGTCTATGGAACTACTCCTCTTTGATGAGAATGAAAGAAAACGGCATTCCCTCTTCCTGGACTTTGAAATGATCTCCCTCGACCTGAAAACGGGCGATTTCAGGCGTCTCTTTCTCAACCCCGTTTTCCATCGTTGTCGTCAACAAAAGCTCCTCCTCCAACACCTCAAACGTGCCGCCTGCCTCATTGAGCTGCCCCATCATGTCAGCCTCCACGACGAAGGTGCCGTCCTCCTTGAGAGTCATCTTCAGTTTCAGCTGATTCACTCTGTCCAGCATCACCTCCTGCTGAGTTTCTGTCGCATTGGCGAAGTCAGGCTGCGCCTTGAACTCCTCCCGCAACGCGTCCGCATCGATATGGTAAACTCCCTCCACTCCGGCAAAAGCCACTACGGAAAGAAAAAGAGAGAGAATCAATAAGCAGAATTTAGAGGGTGTATTCATCGAGGTATTACCAGTTGGTTCGAGAATGCGAAATATCGTAATGACCACCTTCAATAGCGAGAAAAAATACCTACCCACACCTTTTTCAGGAACTAGACTCAAGGAAACTCATTTGCTTCTATATCGGTTCACGGCAGAATAAATCCTTCTTTCAAAACCCCAGCCCCCCCATTCATGACTCACTCCCCTCTCCATCGTCGCGAATTCATTAAAACGACTGCCATCGGCATTGCCGCCGCCGGCTTCGCCTCTAAAGGCTTCGCCCAAGATCCTCAAACCTCCTCCATGCAATTCTCCCACCAACACCTTCCTCATTGGAAAGGCTTCAACTTTCTGGATTTCTTCAATCCAAACCCAGCCCGCGCGAAGGCCAAAACCCACGCGGACAGCTTCAAATGGATGCGCGACTGGGGATTCGATTTCGTCAGAGTCCCGATGGCGTATCCATATTATCTGGACATCGACTACTCGCGAGACATCACGCCGGACGAGGTCTACAAGATCTCCGAGGAAAAGGTAGCGCAAGTCGACGCCCTCGTGGAAGCCGCCCACAAATACGGCCTGCACGTCAGCCTAAACCTCCACCGGGCCCCAGGCTACTGCATCAACGCCGGATTCCACGAGCCCTACAACCTCTGGACCGACCAAGACGCCCTCGACGCCTTCTGCTTCCATTGGGAAATGTGGGCCAAACGCTACAGCGGCGTATCCAAGGAACTGATAAGCTTTGATCTCGTCAACGAGCCGAGCATGCGGGACGATATGAACGACCAGCACGGCAAACGCGACGCCCTCGCGCCGGAAACCTACCACCGCGTCGCCAAGGCCGCCGTCGAGCGCATCCGCAGCGTCGCCCCGAAGCACCTCGTCGTCGCCGACGGCAACAGCGGCGGACACGTCGCCGTCCCGGAGCTAGCGGATCTCAATATCGCCCAAAGCTGCCGCGGCTACTGGCCCTTCAACATCTCTCACCACAAAGCCCCATGGGTCTACAAGGATCCCGACGCACTCCCTGCTCCGACCTGGCCGGACGGACCGGAAGCAAACCGCGACGCCCTAAAAGAATTCTACAAACCTTGGTTCGACCTCAAAAACAGCGGCGTAGGCGTGCACTGCGGCGAATGCGGCTGCTATAACAAAACCCCGCACGACGTTTTTCTCGGCTGGTTCGAAGACGTGCTAAGCGTCCTCGCAGAAGAAGGCATCGGCTTCGCCCTTTGGGAGATGCACGGCGATTTCGGGATCATGGATTCCAAGCGCGCCGACGTAGATTACGAGGACTGGTACGGCCACAAGCTCGACCGTAAGCTCCTCACGATGCTGCAAAAAATCTAGTCAACCACCCGTTCAGCAAGAAACAGTTGCGCGCAGCTTCGATGCAGGATTGCCACAAAGGCTTTCGAAACTCCTAATATCGAAAGCCTTCCTAACCGTATGAACGAAACCATCGAGTACCGAGCCGAACTCAAAAACCTCCAACGCGAGCTCGTCCTCCTCCAACAGCACATCGCAGCCCAGGACAATCGCCTTCTCATCATCTTCGAAGGCCGAGACGCCGCGGGAAAAGGCGGAGCCATTCGCCACTTCACTCGCCACCTCAATCCCCGGGCCATGCGCGTGCGAGCCCTCCCGAAACCCACCGAAACCGAACTCGGCCAATGGTACTTCCAACGTTACTTGCTCGGCCTGCCCAATCCCGGAGAAATCATCTTCTTCGACCGAAGCTGGTACAACCGAGCCGTCGTCGAGCCCGTCATGGGCTTCTGCTCCACCGAACAGTACGAAGAATTCATGGGCCAAGTAAACGACATCGAAAAGATGCTCATCAACGACGGCATCCAAATCATAAAGTTCTGGTTCTCCATCAATCGCTCCAACCAGCAAGGCCGCTTCGAAGCCCGCAAGTCAGACGTTCTCAAGCAGTGGAAGCTCAGCACCGTCGACGCCCTCGCCCAAGAGAAATGGGACGAGTTCACCTTCTACAAAGAGCAAATGTTCGAACGGACCCATACCATAAAATCGCCCTGGGTCATCATCAACGGCAACAACAAGGAGCAAGCCCGACTCGAATCCATTCGCTACGTCCTCTCCCAGTGCGAATACGACCGCAAAGGCGAAATCGGCGTTTCCCTCAAGCCCGCCCCGAAAATCGTCAAGCACTACGATCTCGCCTACCTCGAAGCCAAACGTGCCTCCGACAAACTCTAAAAAACGCTTCGTTCCACCTTCAAAAATCCTTGTGGGAGCTCACTTTTCACGCGATTTCTAGCGAGACAAGACGTCCGCAAGACTCAGGCCATGCCGCCGCGTCAGCTCCTCGTCAATCATGCGAAGCTGCTTCCCCGGATTAAAAAACGCCTCCGACCAGCCGTAGCCGGAACACGCCGTATCCGCTATCCAACGACCCTTCGCATCCCGTCCCCACCACTCGCGATACGACGCTTCCGCCTCGGGGCAGATGTGCATTTCGGGCTCGCTGAAATGCGGCGAATAATAGTAGTCGGGCTTCAAGGCGTTCAACAATGTCTCGAAACAATGAATACGCACCGGAATGTCCTGCCGAGCAAAGGCAGCAATTCGCGCCAACCCGTAAACCGCCGCCAGAGGAGCCACCAGTTCGACCCGCTCGAGATTCGGAAACCGCTTCGCAATCTCGTCCACCAAGCCAATGATTACCGTGCCGCTCGCCACACTATCCCCTATCACCGCCACCTTCACCGCCGCCCGTTCCTCCGGGCTCAGATCCGCATCCTTGAAAACCGTAAGCTCCATCCGCCGTCCAAGATCCGGCACCGACGCGTCCGCCACATGGTGCGCGTCCGCCACGATCTCATCACAAAGATAGCCGCTCGCCCCGAGCACCGCTTCGCCCAGCCCATACTTCATGCCCTCCCGCAAAACCGGAAACACAGCCACCTCGCCCGCCCCGTAACTATCAAAAAGCCCAGCAAAAGCCGGCGAACGCATGCAGTCCGCCACGCCTTCCATCACAAGTCGCGTCCGCTCCGCCCCCAACACTAGCTGCCCGGGCAATACCGCTTGATCTTCCTCTGTATCCAAAATCTCACGCAACGCTCCTTTCGCCGAAACCTTTCCAAGGTAAATAAAAGCCTCCGTCGCCGCGCTATGCGTCACGCTCAGCTCCACCTGCCGCTTCCCCTTCACAGACACATATCCGCCGCGGTACGTCAAAGCCCCCGGCTCCACCGGCTCAAGTTCGACGACTCCCTCTAGCTCCACTCCTGTTCCCAAGGGATAGCGATAAGCATAGGTAAATGACATGCCGTCACTCCGTGGTATTTCAGCATCCGAGACAAGCTTTGCTTGGCCTCCCCGAACTTTATCCCTAAACCCACACCTATGAAGCTAGAAAAGCTCCCCATCCTCCCCCTCACACTCCTCGCCGCGCCATTCGCGCTCTTCGCCCAAACCCTCCAGATCGATCCCAGCTTCTACCCCATCATCGAAGCAATCAGTCCCGACCGACTCGAGGCCGACGTGCAAACCCTCGCCAACTTCGGCACCCGCCACACGATGTCCGAAACCGACTCCGACACCCGAGGCATCGGAGCCGCCCGACGCTGGATCAAGGCCGAGTTCGAAGCCATCTCCGCCGACCACGACAACGCCTACGAAGTCCACGAGCAACGAACGCTCGTCACCGCCGACCCCGACTCTCGCATCGATCGCGATACCGAAATCGTCAACATCTACGCCATCAAACGCGGCTCCGTGTATCCAAATCGCTATATCATCATGAGTGGCGACATCGACTCGCGAGTCAGCGACGTAATGAACTACACTGACGACTCCCCCGGCGCCAACGACAACGCCACCGGCATGGCCGCAGCCATCGAGCTCGCCCGCGTCCTCGCCGACCGTGACTTCCCATGCAGTATACTCCTCGCCGGCCTATCCGGAGAAGAACAAGGCCTATTCGGAGGCAAGCACCTCGCCGAAAAAGCCAAGTCGGAAGGCTGGGAAATTATCGGAGTCCTCAACAACGACATGATCGGCAACATCGAAGGCATCGACGGCGTCATCGACAACCGCAGCTTCCGCATCTTCTCCGAACCCTACTACTCCAACACCACCGAACGCGAGTTCCAGCTCAAGCGCTTCTACGGCGGCGAAAACGACGGAGAGTCCCGCCAGCTCGCCCGCTACGTGCACGCCACCACCCAAGCCTACCTCCCCGAGCTCAAGCCCATGCTCATCTACCGACTCGACCGCTTCGGACGCGGAGGACACCACCGCCCCTTCAACGAAGCAGGATTCCCCGGTATCCGCATCATGGAGACGCACGAAAACTACAATCGGCAGCATCAGGACCTCCGAATCGAAAACGGCATAACCTACGGAGATACCATCGACGGAGTCGACTTCGACTACTGCGCCAAGCTCACCGCCGTCAACGCCATCGCCCTCGCCGCGCTCGCCAGCGCTCCCCTAGCCCCCGCCAACGTCCAGATCGGCGGTATCGTCCAAGCGGATACAACCCTGAGATGGCAAGCCAAGGACGATCCCCACATCGCCGGCTACAAGGTCTACTGGCGAGACACGACCTCCCCTATCTGGCAATACGCCCGCCTCGTCGGGAAAACCGACAGCCACACCTTGAAAGGCATCGTTATCGACAACTACCTCTTCGGCGTATCCGCCATTGGAAGCGACGGACACGAAAGCGTCGTGACCTACCCCAGCAGTATTATTCGCGATTAAACCGCGCGATTTCTACTGCAACAAGCTCCTCTATTTGTAATCGAGCAAATCTTAGCCTAAACTCCCCTCAGCCGTTTGCTGCTCCAAACGAACCGCTCGTCGAATGTCATCAAATCGCCCAAATCTACGTTCACTGACAAGTATTCTGCCGCTTCTGACAGTCTGCTTGCTCTCATCAAATTCTCACAGTCAGACAGACGATTTTCAGGCCGCGGAAAACCTCACCGGTACCCCCAGCTACACCCTTTACGAACCAGAAGAGCTCGGCGCCAAGGGCCGCATCAACGACATCGCCATTGACCCGCTCGGTCGCCTCGTCGCCGCCTCAAACGGAAACCTCATCGTCTTCGACGGAAACAGCTGGCTGGTCTATCGCAGCTCTAGCCCCGACCCAAACGACACGCCAGTCATCTATTCAGTCGTGCTCGGAATAGACGACAGACTCTATTGCTCAACGAATACCGGAGTACACCGAGTAAGCCTCTCCGCGGATTGGAAGTACGAGCTACATGAGATACCCCTCGAAGCGAACATCGATCACTACACACTACACGCCTTTCGAAATTCCTTCGCCAGCGGGCGCTACCTTTACTTCTACGGCCAAAGCGATATTGGCCGCTTCGACACCCTCGCCCAACGCTTCGAGATCCTCACACAAAGTATCGGAATGATCATCGCGAGCGCCGCGGTCCACGACCAGCGACTCTACGCTTTCGGCGTAGATGGAAAAGTCCTTCTACACATAAGCAAACGCGACTGGATCAATGTCGAAGGGCAAACCAACCACGCCTTTGACGAAGGCATTCGCACCGCAACGAACTGGCCAGGCAAAGCCCTCTTCGCCGGACCAGACTTTTCCGGAATCTTTCGCCTCGTCGATAAGACGCTCAAACCCTGGCCGAGCGAAATAAACGAGATGGACAGCCACCGCGTACTCGCACTCGAGCCTCTTTCGCAAGACCTCATCGCCGCATCGATCGACACCAAGGGTATCTTCACGCTCGACGAACAAGGCGAGGTCGTTGAGTTCCTAAGTCGCGAGCTCGACTACCGACTCGGCAAAATCCGCAAGCTCCTCCACGCAGGAAACGGCACCGTCTGGGGGATCGGAGAACGCTACATCGTCAGAGTCGACTTCAACCAGCCACTATCAGACTTCGCTATCATGGCGCCCTACTCGGTCACCTTTCCGCGAGTCTTCTGGTACAAAGGAGCACTCCACATTTGCTCAGACGAGAAAATAGTCAGAGCCGAAAGATTCAAAGGCGGAGCCCTCAAGGGCTACACGCCACTCGCCCCCCATATAGACGGCGTATTCAACGCGCTTCCAGTCGATCAAGGCATCCTCATCACCTCCACCTCAGGAATATTCCTTCTGAAAGACGACGGTACGACCGAACGAGCACACGAAAGCAGCCAAACCACCTTTCTTAAACAACACCCCGAACATACCGACCTCGTACTCGCCGCCGGAGCCGACCAGTACCGCGTACTCAAACTCCAAAACGGAAGCTGGAAGCCTACAGGCGTATCGGCTCCATCCCCGGGCAGCACCTTCTTCGGCGTAGATGACAGAAACGGAAACACCTGGCTCGAAAACGGACCCGGTAAAGTCTCCAGAGTCACCTTCTCCCACGATTCCATCGACATAAGAACCTACGAGCTCGGCGAGCATTTCGCCGGGACTTGGGTCAATATCTGGCAATACAATGAGCGCCTAGTCTTCACCAGCGGCAAGGACAACTACTTCGTAGAGTGGAACGAAGACACCGACAGCTTCGACCCTATTCCCGAGAGAGCGCTCAAAAACATCCATAACAAATACACCGGAATTACCCGCCCCGCAGTCGATTCCTTCGGCAACATCTGGATACCCGCCCACTCGATACACCCAGTACTGAGAAAGCAACGCGACGATCAGTATATTCTGGATACAAAACCCCTGAACTCCATTCAAAACGACAACCTTATGCACGCCATACCCGGGGAAGACGGCATCATGTGGTTCGTCGGCGAAAGTTCCATCTTCCGCTACGATCCAAGAAAAGACCAGTCCGAGTCGCCGCTCCCACCCACTCAGATTCACCAACTCGAGCTCGTCAAAAGCCAATCCATATCAGATCTAGCCAGCCAAGCCTCTCTGGAGTCTCCCATCAAAATCAAACACGCAGAAAACAGCGTGCGGCTGCACTTCACCACCTCCACCATCCACGTAAAGGAGACTCTCTGGCACGAGTATCGAATTTCTGGTTACATCGACGAGTGGACCGCTGCTCCCAGCTCTCACAGCCTCGAGTTCGACAATCTCTACGAAGGCGACTACCTCGTGCAAGTACGAGCCGTATCGGATAACGGGCGCTACGGGAAAGAGGCGCTCGCCCAATTCACAATCCTGCCGCCCCTCTACCGCTCCTACTGGGCGATCGCTCTCTACATAGTCGGAGGAACCCTCTTGATCGCCTTCATCGCCATCGCTACCCGAAGACTCTCCGAGGCGAAAAACCTGCACCTGCAACAGCTCGTCAAACTGCGCACCAGAGAACTCGGCATGGCCAACGACGAGCTTCAGCAACTCGTCAGCCGCGCCGAGTCCGCCACCGCCGCTAAAAGCTCCTTCCTCGCAAACGTCAGCCACGAAATGCGAACCCCGCTCAACCAGATTCTCGGACCCGCCGCCCTCCTCCTCAGCGACGAGCAAGACCCAGACGACAAGGAAATGCTCGCCTCCATCAACCACGCCGCAGAACGCATGCTCCAAATGGTGGAAAAACTCACCGCATTCTCCGAAAACGCCAGCGGCTCCGCGCAGCTCGAAGCCAACACCTTCGACATCTACTCGCTCGTCGACGACCTCTACCAAAAGTACAAGCCCGAAGCCGACGAACGTCGAATCGACCTCACCAAACACATCGATCTAAAACTCGGCCACTATTGGTCGGGCGACATCCGCCGCATCCGCCAAGCCCTAAACATCCTTCTCGAAAACGCATTCAAATTCACCCATAGCGGAAGCATAGGCCTCGAAGCCTCCCTCTCAGACTCCTCCAAGAACTACAGCAAAGTTAAGTTCGAAGTGTCCGACACCGGCATCGGCATCAACGCCAAAATGCGAGACAAGATCTTCGAACCCTTCAGCCAACTACCCTCCGCGCACAAGGCGAAAAACGAAGGCACCGGCATCGGCCTCGCCCTCTGTCGCCAAACAGTGGCCGCACTCAACGGAGAGGTCGAAGTCGAAAGCATCGAAGGCCTAGGCACCGTCTTTAGAGTCATCGTGCCGCTCAACTCCAAGCTCGCGAGCCAAAGCGACGAAACCCCGGAGAAAGCAGTCTGAAAGTCCAGATCCGAGAAAAACGCCCCATTTCCACCAATCGGATCTGCGCCTCTACCTAATACCTTTCCTGTACCTGTCTCGATGGAGATAGATCTACGTTGACGCCCCCATACGGACACGATGATTTCAAATCCACTTAAGACAAACTCATCGAATCTCCGATTCACCTACCGCCCGGAGAGCGCATTTAGCCTCAGACAGCATCACTCCCCGGATGCCTCTAAAAGTCACCGTTTTCATGTTCAGGCGAACGAAACACTTATCCCAATTAAGAAGATCGCTCCATTTGATTAGCCAGAGAAGTTTCGCGATCCTAGCGACCATCTGCGTCGCAAGCGCCAGCGCCAAATTCGTCGACGTCACCAACTCTTCCGGCATCGGCGACTTCGAACGCGTCGAACGCCCCCTCGCCACCCAAGAATTCGTCGTGCGCGGCGGCCAGCCCATCGTCATGGACTTCGACCAAAACGGCTGGCAAGACATCTACATCGTCCGCTTCGGCCTGCCGGACATTATCTACCTCAACGAAGCCGGCTCCTTCACCCGCGTCGACAACCCCCTCGGACTCGACACCACCAACGGCGGAAACGGCGCCGCCTACGCCGATATCGACAACGACGGCGACAAAGACTTCGTCCTCTCAACCGCCGACGAAAAACGCTACCGTCTTTACATCAACCTCGGCAACGGAACCTACGAAGAACAAGCCCAAACCCGCGGCTTCGACCTCCCCTCCGACGTCGACCACAAGGGCACCTCCGTCGCCCTTGGCGACGTCAACCGCGACGGCTACCTCGACATCTTCACCGGAGACTGGGGCGTCGAAGACGTCGAAGAAACCTACCAGCAACACTACGCCCTCTTCCTCAACCAAGGCGCCGCCAACCCCGGCCACTTCACCAACGCCACCGCCGAAGCCGGCATCGTCTTCAATTCCCCCAGAGCCGACTTCTTCACCCCCAACATCACCGACCTCGACCAAGACGGCTGGCCCGACCTCGCCGTCCTCGTCGACAACGGCAAGTCCAAGCTCTACTGGAACAACGCCAACGGCACCTTCACCGACACCACCGCCGAGTCCGGCACCGCCCGCGAAAACCACGGCATGGGCTCCGCCATCGGAGACATCGACGGAGACGGAGACCTGGACTGGTTCGTCACCACCATCGCCATGGACCTCTCCGGCGAAAACGTCGAAAACAACCAGCTCTACATCAACCAAGGCAACCGCCTCTTCGTAAACCGCTCCCGCGACGCCGGCATGCACTTCGGCGGCTGGGCCTGGGGCACCAACATGTTCGACTACGACAACGACGCCGACCTCGACGTCGTCCTCGTCAACAACGAAAACGTATCCAATATCGACGGACAAGCCGGTCCCCTCGTCGACGGACCCATGCGCCTCTGGCGAAACAACGATCCCGCCACCCTCGACTTCAGCGACGTCTCCAACCTCGAAAACGCCAACCACGCCGCCTGGGGCGTCGGCATCCTCAACTTCGACTACGACAAAGACGGCGACCTCGACCTCTTCGCCGTCCACCAATTCTCCCGCCCCATCCTCCTTCGCAACGATCTCAAAAACTCCCCGCCCCACCTCCGCCTCTCCCTCGAAGGCACCGTCTCCAACCCCGACGCCTACGGAGCTTTCGTCACCCTCCAAGCCACCGAAGACGGCCCCATCCAAGTCCGCGAATACAATCCCACCAACGCCTACATGGCCCAGCTGGAGCCTTTCCTCCACTTCGGCCTCGGAGACCACGAGGACGAAACCATCCACAAGATCACCGTCCGCTGGCCCAGCTCCATCGTCCAGGAATTCACCGACGTCGCCATCAACCAAACCTTTCCCATCGTCGAAAACGAGGCCCTGCTCGAAGGCACCGAAATCCCCGTCTTCGCCTCCCAGCCATCCGACCTCGTCGCCACCCGCGGCCAGACCCTTGATCTCGCCGTTTCCATCGAGGGCGGCTTCCGCCCCACCATCACCTGGTACCGCAACGGCATCCTCCTTGCCGGCCTCGAAGGCCCCGCTATCACCCTCGACAACATGCAGCCGCGCAACGCCGGCACCTACCACGCCATCGCCACAAACTCCGCCGGCTCCACCCTCACCAACACCTTCGTCATCGGCGTTCGCTCCGACTTCTCCGACCGCAATATCGCCCGCCAACTCAACGAGCTCATCCTCGACTCCGCCCGTATCAATTTCCCCGATCCCCCCATCGTCGCCCGCACCTTCTTCCACGCCTCCGCCGCCATGTGGGACGCCTTCTGGACCTACCAGCCGGACGGTTGGGGCAATGCCAAACACCTTTTCCACCGCGAGGACCTCACCCAAACCGACTGGCACGGCGACCGCCTCGCCTCCCAAGCCGAAGCCCTCTCCCACGCCGTCTTCACCGTCGCCAAGGAACGCTACCGCACCGCCTTCAACCACGACGCCATCCACCTCGCCCTCGACGATTTCATGTTGGAACACGGCTACGATCCCGCCGACTCCTCCATAGAAGGTAATTCCCCCGCCGCCGTCGGCAACCGCATCGGCAGCGCAATCCTAACCCTCTCCCTCGACGACGGCTCAAACGAAGCCAACGGCTACGCTGACACCACCGGCTACGCCCCCGTCAACGAGCCGCTCACCTACGGTGCCTCCGGCGTCACCCTCGTCGACCCCAACCGCTGGCAACCCCTCAACCTCACCCGCTCCGTCACTAAAAACGGCATCGACCTCGGCGCCGAAATCCAACAATTCCTCACCCCTGGCTGGAACTGGGTCACCCCCTTCGCCCTCGAGAAACCGACCGAGTCCACCATCCTCATCGACCCCGGCCCGCAACCGCTCTTCGGCACCGAAACCGAACCCCAGCTCATCGCCGAACTGGTCGAAGTCATCCGCGCCTCCTCCATCATGGACCCCGCCCAAGACGTCATCATCGACGCCTCTCCTGGCAGCCTCCAGCAAAACAATCCCTACCTCACCCAAGACGGACAAGGCCATCCCCTCAACCCCTTCACCGGCCAGCCCTACGCCGAAAACCTCGTCAACCAAGGCGACTACTTCCGCATCACCGCAGAATTCTGGTCCGACGGCCCGGGCATAGAAGGCCCGCCTGGCGTCTGGAACATGCTGCACAACCAAACCACCGACGACCCTCGCTTCATCCGCCGCCTCGGCGGAGTCGGTCCGGAACTCACCCCGCTCGAATGGGACGTGCACGCCTACCTCGCCCTCAACGGAGCCCTCCACGACGCCGCCATCGCCGCCTGGACCATCAAGTCGAAGTACGACTCCATCCGCCCCATTTCCATGATCCGCTACCTCGCCTCCCTTGGCCAGTCCACCGATCAATCCCACCCCAGCTACCACCCCTCCGGCCTACCCCTCGAACCGGGCCTCATCGAACTCATCACCCCCGAATCCTCCGCCCCCGGACAACGCCACGCCCTCCTCGCCGAATTCGTAGGAGAGCTCGCCATCTACTCCTGGCGCGGCGTCCCCCAGAACCCCCGCGAAAACAACGCCGGTGTCGGCTGGGGCCGCGCCGCCAACTGGTCGCCCTACCACCTGCGCACCTTTCCCACGCCAAACTTCGCAGGCTACGTTTCCGGACACTCCACCTTCTCCCGCGCCGGCGCCGAAGTCATGTCCCTGCTCACTGGCTCACCCTACTTCCCCGGCGGCCTCAAGGAATTCTACTTCCCCGCCGGCGAGTATCTGCAAGTTGAATACGGCCCTCGCGAACCAGTCACCGTGCAAGTCGCCACCTACTACGACACGGCCGATATCACCGGCGTCGCCCGCATCTACTGCGGCGTCCACATCGCAGCCGACGACATCGTAGGCCGCAAGGTCGGCGCCCGCGTCGGCATCGACTCCGTCCTCAAAACCCTCGCCCTCCGCCAAGGCGCTTTCGCCCCAGAAGGCTTCCTCGAACCGCGTCTCCAGCTCCCGCTCGCACCCGGTCAAGACTCCCCTCTCATAACCTACAAATCTCAATCTCCCGCCAAGCTAAGCCCTGCCGCAGCCGCCTCGCATGTCGACGTCACCTTCGATCCCGGACTCTTCATCGCTCCCGCCGACTCCGGCCAAGTCCAGTTCATTTCCCGGCATCAGCATTTCTCTAGCTTCAACGTCGAAGGCCTCGCCAACCAAGACGCCCCCATCATTCTCGATTTCCAAATTGCCACCGACGAACCAGTCACCCTTCTCGCCACCGGCCTGACGGAAGATGAAACTCCCGTCACTCTCTCGCTCTACCAGAAATCAGACGAAAGCTACCAGCTCCTCGCCAGCAACCAAAACTGGCTGCAGCACCCCAGCGCTTCCATCGCTTCCATCTACGCCAACCGCCGCAACCTCCAAGGCGCCGAACTCGAAGTATCCGCTTCAGCCCTACCACTCACCCTCTCCCTCGGCTCCTACCGCATCACCCTTTCGAGCTCCCAGGAGCAGCCTCTGCCTGCAACGCTCGCGCTCGAAATCGTCACCTCCGAACAAGCGACGAGCCGATAGACGACAGCCTAAGCGCAGCCTACGCAGACCCTCGTAGACCTTCGATACGTCCAAGTCCGCCAACGACTTTCCCCATCTCCGCCACCTCGTTGTGCAAAAGCCAAACCTCCGACAACCAGCTCGCGAAATCCCCCAGCGCGCTCGACGACCCGCTCGACTGCGGGCGCGAAGCGAATCGACGCATTTTGGAATGAAATTGAAAAAATCACGACGGTGGGAGATTCGAAACGTGACGAAGCGCCCTACACCTCGCCCCTTTCCCCCTTCGGTTTCGCCCACTCAAGATCTACCCCAAATCCCCCCCTATTAATCGCAGAAATTTATCCCATCTGCTAAGGCAATCGCTCCGTCCGCGCCCGTGACTCGATTCGCTCGCGAGCTCCGATCTCTACCGATGCCCCCGATAATAACTCCCTACAAAGACCTGCCCTTCTTCGCCCGGCCCCTCCCAAACAGCCCTCGAGAGCTAACCCCTTAGCAGCAAATATAAAGTAAATCACAAGCCTACCTAATACTCTTGTTTAAGCCCCGTCCCTTCGCGCCCGATAGCACAGCCGTAGAAGCGCCACCAAGAATACCCTCTATGCCACACTAGAGGACGTCTTTGCTTCACGACCGACTACAATGAAGATAAAGAAGAAACTGAGCAATCTGATCGGAGCGAGCATCATCGGCTCCGTTCTGCTCGCCGTCGTCATCACAACGATCTTTCTCATTCTCTTCGACCAGGAGCAAAAGTCGGGACAAGCTTCCGACGACTTTCAGGCAGTCTCCTCCTTCTCCGAAAAAGCCCGCTCCCTTCTCCTTCTCTTCGAGCTCTCAAGCCTCGGCGACGAGGACAATATCGTCATCATCGATCTCCTCACAGAAGAAGGAATCAACAAAACCTACCAAAGCCTGGAGGAAGCAGGGCAACGGGAAAAACTGGGCGACTACTTCAACACCAACAGCATCCGGGAAGAACTCGACACCCTCAGCTCACTCTCGGCAGAAGTGAGATCCGATCCCTCCAGAAACGAACTCCAAAGCCAGCTCTCTGAAGCGTCCGCCCACTTTCACGAGACCCTCAACGAACTGGAAATCCACGCCAACCAAATCGCCGAAAACGAGCAGGCAGCCATCAAACGCGCCAAGGAACTCTCACTCGCAGTCGCAGTCGTCACCGTCGCGGTCTACCTCTCATCTATTCTCTACGTCCGTTCCAAAACCGTGCGCGAGATCGTAGAGCCTATGGAGCTCCTATCGGATCAAGCCGAACGCGCCGTACGCACCGGAGACCGTATCGACCTTCCCATTCAAGGCCCCAAAGAAATACGCCAGCTCTACAGCAGCATACAAGTATTCGCCAACCAACTACATTCTCTAGTCGACGAACGCACCCAAAAGCTCGCCGTCGCGAACACCGACTTCGCCCGCCAAGCCGAAATCGCCAAACAGCTCGCCGAAAAAGCGAACGCCGCCAACGAGGCGAAGAGTACCTTTCTCGCAAATATGAGCCACGAGATCCGCACCCCCATGAACGGAATCCTCGGCATGCTCATCATTCTCGAGGACATCATTTCTTCCAAAGACCAGGAAGAGCTCGTCCTCTCCGCGAAAGAATCAGCCCACAGTCTTCTCAAAATAATAAACGAAATTCTCGACTTCTCCAAAATCGAAGCCAACGCAGTCGAGCTCGAATCCATTCCCATAAACATCGCCGACGTCGCCTACGGAGCTACCGAACTCATCGCCCTAAAAGCTCACGAAAAGGACATCCAGCTCATCACCCAAGTCGACCCCACCTTGCACGACTCCCTCGTCGGCGACCCCCATCGTATTCGTCAAGTCTGCATCAACCTCCTAGGCAACGCCCTCAAGTTCACCGAAAACGGCTCCGTTCGCCTCCGTGTCGCTCGCGCGAGAACCCAGCAAGAAGGATCATCTCGAATACGTATCGAAATATCAGATACTGGAACCGGCATACCAAAAGAAAAAATCAAAACGCTCTTTCAAGCCTTTAGCCAAGTCGATTCCTCCACGACTCGAGTCTACGGAGGCACCGGACTCGGCCTCTCGATCTCACGCAAGCTCGTCGAGCTCATGGGAGGCGTCATCGGAGTGGAGAGCGAGATCAACAAAGGCTCCACCTTCTGGATGGAAATCCCGCTCAAACACCCAGACAAGTCCTTCTCCCCCCTACTTCAGGTACCGGAAAACCTCCGCAATTCCCAACTGCTCGTCCTCACTCCCCACCCAGAGCAGGCCGCCTTCCTCTCCGCCCAATTCAAGGCCCTCCAACTCGGATCGCTCGTCACGAAAGATATCAAAATATTCAAAACCCATATCCAGAAGGAAGATCCAAATTTCAACTACGCGCTCATTGACAGTTCCATAGGAGAAGAAGAGGCCGAGGCTCTAGCCAAAGACATCGCAGCTAAACACCCTCGCGTCAAATCCGTCCTCATCTCGCCCATGGGTGCCGGTCGCCAGCCCGACTCCGCTTTTCACGCCGGCATCAGCAAACCGATAAAAGACTCCTCCCTCGTCAACCTACTCGACCGACTCGACCGTGGCATTCCAGTCAGCCGACGCACAAAACAACAACGAGAACTTGAGATCCAATCCAACAGTTTCTCAAATCGAAACCTCCGAATCCTCGTCGCCGAAGACAACAAGATAAACCAAAAGGTCATCCAACTCCTACTCAAACGAATGGGGTGCTCCTGCAAGATCGTCGTAGACGGAGAGCAAGCCGTCAAAGACATGCAAACCGCCACATACGACTTCGTATTCATGGATTGTCAAATGCCCGTCCTCGACGGATTCCAGGCCACTCAGCGTATCCGAAAAACCATGCCACACCACCACAACACTCCCATAATCGCCCTCACCGCCAACGCCCTCAAAGGATATGAGGAAAAATGCTACCAAGCCGGTATGAACGACTTCATAACCAAACCAATCGATCCAGACGAACTATTGGAGATCGTCGAGAAATGGAGCTCAAGAGACCGGGCGCTCTCGTCAAATATTAATCAATAAATCGCCGACGTTCGCAAAAAAGCGCCATAACGCGGATCCATTAAGTTGGACCAGTTTACACGAATGTACCAAAAACTTCTATACACTATACTCGCTTGCCTCCTCGCCCACGCATCCGCGCAGGCTCAGGAGAATGACACATCCCTTGCCCTGCTTAGTGAGGAAGTCGCCGTACTTTCTCGACAAAACGCTGAGCTGATCGCCGCCCTTAAGGACCGGCTCGCCCGCTACGAATCACAGCAAGCCACCGTAAACTCGCTCGCTCAACGCGTCGCCGAGCTTGAAAACGCCCAGACAATAGAAGCCCCCGAATCCCCTGCAGAACCTACACTGGAGACCCAAATAGCCTCCCTCGAAACAGCCAGTCTTCTTGAACTAGCCGAGCAAGACTCGCTCGAACACGAGCCCAACATATCATTCGGTGGCTGGGCCGGATTCGTTTTCGCCGACGACGATCGCGACGGTACGAAGCCCTATTTCGACGCCCATCCGCTCTACCTTTATACCAAGGCCGAGCCAGCCGAAAACTGGACCTTCTTTGGCGAACTGGAATTCGAGCACCTTTTCAAGTCCAGCAGCTCTGGCACCAAAGGCGACCTCAAGATAGAGCGCCTCTACCTCGAACACCAACTCGCCGACAGCGGAAAAATCAGAGCAGGTAAGTTCTTCATCCCCTTCGGCTACTGGTACCGCCTTCACTGGCACTTCCTCACCGAAACCCTCAGCAGGCCAATATCTTTCAACAACGCCTACGTCCCGAGACAACAAGTCGGTATCGAATACCTGAATACCGCTAGCTTGGGCGACGCCCACCTATCCTACTACGCGTGGTTAGGCGACGGACCGGATATCTCCGGAACCAATAAACGCTCCGAAAGCGACTTCTCACTCGGAGCCGCCATCTTCGCCGAAACCCACTTTGGCGAACACCTCGCAGCCGGAGCCTCGCTCGCCGTACATCAGCAAAAGGTAAACTTCGAAACCCAGCGCAACTATGTCCTCGGCGGCAAACTCTCCTCCGGCCCGATCGACCTTCGCGGCGAAATCTACCACCACGAACGCGAGCTGAGCGACAACCTCGATACCGCATACCTTTCCGCCCAATTTAACGCCAGCGACACCTTCGGCTTCGTTTACCGATACGATTTCGGCGACGATCTTAAATCAAGCAAAGATCCCCTCTCCCCCGATGCCGACACCAGCAGCATTGGCTTCATTTGGCGCCCACAACCCTACCTCCTATTCAAAGGCGAATACCGATTCAACGAATTCGAAAGCGCCACCACTGAAGACTTCAACAACTGGAATCTATTCAGCGCCATCAAATTCTAGCGCTCCCTAAGCACGCCTTCTCAAAATGAAAACGTATCCAACTCTCAAGCGCAGTTCACGAGCCGCCAAGCTTCTATCAGCCCTGGCCGCCTACCTTGCCACTACTACAACACTCATCCTAGCCAAAGACCAACCAGCAGAGTTCGTCATCCTCGCGAACAAGGACAACCCGATCCAGACCATCGAAAAATCCGATCTCGCCAGACTCTACCTATCCAAGACCCGTAAAGTCGACGGACACGCCTACCGCGTCGTCAACCTAGCCGAAGACCAAGTCAAAGAAGAATTCCTCAGCGACCTCACCTCCATGAGCCCCGCCGAAATCGAGCGACACTACATCACCATGGAACTGCGAGGAGAAGGAGAGAAACCAAAAGAAGTGTCCTCCTCAAAAAGCATGATCTTCCTGCTCATCAAGTCCGACAAAATCATCGGCTGGCTCCCCCTCTCCGAATACGAAAGCCTCTCGGAGCCAATGAAAAAACAGATGCGCGTCATCCGCATCAACCAATAGCCACACCGCTAAAAACCGAGCCCTCCCGAACCCTTTTCGAACACACGAGCGAAAAGGGTTTTTTCATACCCCCCTCACACCAAAGCCCGCCCTCGACTCCCCATGGAACATCCTCCACCCTAAACACTCAAAAAAAATCAAACCAAGCCCCCCACCGTCCCCCTTAAAACCCAACGCCCAAATCCCAAAATCAAAATTCCTAATTCCTAATTCCTAATTCCTAATTTTAATTTACAGCCCATGCCCGACCCTCGTATCGACGCCATACGCAACTCCCTCGCCACCCATATCCACGGCAAGCCCCACGCCATCGATTCGGTCATCACCTGCCTCATCGCGGGCGGACACATCCTCATCGAAGACGTCCCCGGCGTCGGCAAGACCACCCTCGCATACGCCCTCTCACGCGCCGTGAACTGCGAGTTCAACCGCATCCAATTCACCTCGGACCTCATACCCTCCGACATCATTGGCGTATCCGTCTACCACAAGCCCGAAGCCCGCTTCGTCTTCCACCCCGGTCCCATCTTCGCAAACGTCGTTCTCGCCGACGAAATCAACCGCTCCTCGCCCAAGTCCCAGTCCGCCCTACTCGAAGCCATGGAACGCGGACTCGTCACCGTCGACGGTGAATCCTACCCCATCGAGCGTCCCTTCATCGTCATCGCCACCCAAAACCCAGTCGACTTCGAGTCCACATTCCCCCTCCCCAACGCCCAGCTCGACCGCTTCCTCATGAGCATCTCCATGGGCTACCCAGACTCCCAGGCCGAAAAAGCCATGCTCCGCACCGGAGCCCTCCACTACGACGACATCAACATCAAGCCCGCAATCGAAAAACAGGACATCGAAGCCCTCCAAATCCTTGCCCGCGACATCTTCATCGAAGACTCCACCTACGACTACATCCACGAAATAGTCGCCAAAACCCGCTCCCACCCCGCCATAGAAGTCGGCGTCAGCCCCCGCGGAGCCCTCGCCTTCAAAACCGCCATCCAAGCCGCCGCACTTGTCGACGGACGCGACTTCGTCACCCCCTCCGACATCCAACGCCTCGCCAAACCTTGCTTCGCCCATCGTCTCAAGCTGCGTGAGCGACACGGCTTCGACCTCGACTGGAACGCCGCAGGCGACCTCGTCGACGAAATCCTAGCCACCATTCCCCAACCCCACCAGACCGACTAGACCCATCCACCAAAACCTGACAAAGCCAAGTGGACCAAACAGACACCGCCAAAAATCCCAAAATCCAAGTCACCCCTCAGGACTCGGGACGACTCGTTCTTCGGCTCGGCATCATCTCCCTCGTCTGCTACATCCTATTCCACATCGATTTTCTCGCAATTGCCGCCAGCCTCCTCATCGGCGTCTACCTAGGCTCTAGCCTACTCGCCTACAACGCGCTCAAAGGCATTCGCATAGAAATATCCACCAAACAACTACGCACCCGCAGCGGCGATCCCATTCAAGCAACCCTTACCCTCGCCAACAAAAACCGCTTACTTCCCGTCTTCCACCCGACCCTCAGCATTCGCGAAAAAGACTCCCTCCGCATTCAAGCCTTCCAGCACCACGGATCCATTGCGCCGCGACAAACCCTAAGGCTCTCAGTCGACCCTGAACTCAACCAAAGAGGACTCCGTCAATTCGAAGCCTTCGCCCCACGCTCCCGCTTCCCCTTCGCCCTGCACGAAGCCACCGCAAGCCTGCAATCCATCTCTTCAAACATCATCGTTTGGCCAAAGCCGGACCCGCTCAACCTCGACTCCATCTTCAACGAGCCTCCACGAGTCCCCTACGAAACCTCCGGCGAACAGGCCCTTCACTCCCACCAAACAGAAGCCGCCCGCATTCGCGACTACCAGCCGGGCGACCCCAAACCACAAATCAGCTGGAAGCTATCCGCCAAGCTCGACAAACTCATCATCATAGAGCCGCGAGACGAACGCAAAAAGCGCTACGAGCTTCACCTCAACACCTCCGCCAAACTCTGGAAAAGCGAACTGGCATTCGAACGCATGCTCCGACTTGTCAGCACTCTTGTATCCAAACTTTCGCGACGCCGCGTGCTACAGGGCATCGCCATCGACGAGACCCACTACCCAATCTCCAGACAACGCAATCTAATCCAATTCTACGACGCGCTCGCAACCCTCCAGCCCTCAAACAGCCCCCCAGACTTCCCAACTGCCTCCCGCCCCAACCACCTCTGGATCCTTCCCGCCCGAAACACCAGCATTACCCTAACGAGCGAGCCCGCCCTGACGGAAGCCATCCCTGCCCGATGAGAACGAACCGCAAACCCATCCTCGTCGCACCCACCATAAGCCTGAGCTTCTGGTTCGCGCTTTCCGCCGCCCTCGTCGCATTTTCCATCGTATCGGAAAACCTCCCCTTCGCCTTCTCCATCGCTATCGGAGCCATCGCCCTGCGCTGCATCTCAACTCAAGCCCCCAAACTCCTCAAACACGCCGCCCGCTTCACCTTCACTTTCTCTTGCTACCTGGCCGCTCTACTCCCCCTCTGGCCAGACCCACTAACAAGCTACTACAGCGCCCCGCTCGCGCTCGCATGTGGAGTCGCCCTCCTTGCAGCCCTCAACCAAAACAGCTACGGCGGCAGCCGCGGATTCACCAGCATCGCCGCCATCGCCTTCCTCCTCTTCATCAGAAACGTCGTTCTCTACCACGACTTCCAAGCCCCCATTCAGGAACTCTCCCTAGCCCTCGCTTTCATCGCCTTCCTTGAAATCGCTCTTTCAAATCGGTATCAGAAAAACCACGACAGACCTCACCCCGAACTTGTTTTCGGATTGATGCTCGCGCTCGTAGCCAGCTTCCATATCGAGTCCCTCCCCCTAGCCACCTTCCTCGCTGCTCTTCCGCTCGCCGCCTTCCTTCTCAGAAATCACAAGCTCGCCACATCCGCCAACGAACACTCGAAAACCGCGCGGCCTAGATTTACGGATTCAGGAGACGACCTCGCCCCCCGCCGTCCGCTCAACAAAGCCCACGGCTTCATCATCGCAGTCCCCCTCCTCTTCGCCTCGCTTCTCTACCTGCTCACCCTCCGCCTTCCCTTCTGGGCCGACCTCGTTCCGCAAAACGCGCCCTATATCGCCCAGTCCATCGCCGAAAAAGCAAACATCATATCCGACGCCGCAGACCTCGAAAACGAATCCATCGAAGAATTCGCCGATACCATCATCGACGAGAAATTCATTAAGGAGAAGGCCACCCAAATCGCCCAATCATGGAACACCCCACCAACTGAAGAAGAGACAAAAGTCAGCGATGCCTCCCAAAGTGCTGCCCCTGCAGAAACCCTTCCCACCATCCGCCGCAGCGAGCTGGAAGCGGTCGACGTCTCGGACTACGGCCTCGGCCCCTTCGCTAAAAACAAAGCAAGCAACTACCCAACAGAAAGTCTGACCGCCACCAGCCCCAGCCAAAACGCCGCCATCAGCATTGGACCGCCAAACAGCCTCCTGCCAGCCGGACCTCGCGCCGCTCCCATCACACCGCCTCAAGCAAGCCTCGGCACAGGCATTCCGGACGATCTCCTTTCCAACCGGTTTTCCCCCGACTCAGAGTTCGAACCAAGCCCCTCGAATTCATCCCAATCCGCAAGTGCAAGCAGCAGCCAAGCCACCAATCAGGAAACCATCGAGCAAAGCGTCGACTTCAACCGCTTTCTCGACTCCTTCGATGAACCGGAGCAAGCCATCTCCCAAGCCCTAAACCTCGAAGGCAGCGACGTCACCGCGCTCCTCAGCCAAGAACCGCTTGTTACCGTCAAGCTCGAATCCTCCCGCAACGCCCCGCGACGCCTCTACCTTCGTAGCAATGTTCTGGATACATTATCAAGATTCGGCCTCAGATCCATCCATAGCAATCACGGACTTGTCGAAGTCTCCACCGAAAATGACTCCATCGTAAGCCTAGACAACTTTCTCCAAAGCAAAAGCGAAGGAGAGACCATCACCATAACATCCAACCAAAGCCGCTACCCAACTCTCCCACTTCCCGAATCCTTCGCGCGTCTCCAAGTGTTCGATACCGACTCGATCAGCATCTACCCAGAGGAACGCGTCGCGCTCGCGCCTATCGAGGGCGAACCCGTCACCTACAGAATCTACAACGCAGACCTCGACATCTCTGACCGAGAACGCTCCACCTCCAATCCAAGCGACGTCTACCTCGAGCGCATGCTCGAAGTGCCACTCAGCCAGTCAGATCGCGACTACCTCACCACCCTCGCCAATCGCGTTGGAGGCGGTAGATCCCCGACACGACGCTTCGCGTATCGATTCGCCAACTACTTCGCAAACCGCCATCCCTACTCCTACTTCGTCACCATTCCTCGAGGATCCGGTCACGCCGTCGTCCGCTGGCTCAAAAACGAATCCCCCGGCCTATGCTCCAACTACGCAGCCGCCTTCACCCTGCTCGCCCGCAGCCGAGGCATTCCCGCCCGCGTCGTAGGAGGATACGCCACCAACGAATTCGACTCTTCCGAGAAACGCTACGTCCTCCGCCAAAGCAATGCCCACGCATGGGTCGAATACCTCGACGAATCGAACCAATGGATACGCTTCGATCCCACTCCCGGCATCACCGAAGCCGAAATCCGCCGCGCCGAGCAATACGTCACCACCGCCCGCCAAGAAAGTCTCCCACGCCTTCTCAAGGCCGAACGACAAGCCCTCGCCCGAATCAAAAGCGAGAAGACCGCCCCTCCCACTCTCCGCGACACTCCCTCCCTTGCTGCTAAACCGCCAGCCGAAAGAGCAGCAGCAAGCCCGCAACCGCTTATTTCGCCCCAAGCTCCATCGGCCAACGAGCCCACTGAAACGTCCCAGACGCCTCCCATCAAGCCTACGAGCACGCGCGAAAAAGTAGTCCCAACTCCAGAACCCGCTAACGACTACTCGCATGTCTCCAAATTCACGGAAGACTCCAGCGACAGCCCCTCAACACCACTCACACAAGAGACGTCCAACCCACCCGCAGCCGAACCTGCCTCGAACCCGCCATGGCTCCTCCTCCTAGCCCTTCTCGCTCTCGCCATTCCCGCCATTGCCTACTTCGTTCGTACCAGAACACCCATTACACAAAGTCCTCAAACCCACCTTCGCCATAAAGCGGGCAGACTCCTGAATCAGCTGGAAACGCTCATCCAGCAACATCACCTCGAGACCGACCCCGTGTGGAACGAAACGCGCCAGACCCTCTCCTCGCAACGCTACGGCCGCGAAACCGATTCCATACTCATCCGAGACCTCGCCGTAAAAGTCGCCCTTCTCGCAAAACGAAAAAACTAGAGACTCACTTTCTCCCCTGTCTCAAAAGAATGAATACAGAGACCAGGATCATTCCAGATCCAACCCATCCTCCCATATTCAAAGTCTCCCCTAGGATCAGCCAGCCCAGAATCACCGCCACCACCGGATTCACGTACGCATGAGACGACACCGTCGACGGAACGCAATGCTTCAACAAATAGACATAAGAAGTAAACCCGATTAGCGATCCCACAATAAACAGATACCCAAACGCTATCCACGACCGCGATGAGATCGCCGCGAAATCCAGTGTCGAAAACTCACCCATTGACCCGCCGGCCAACAAGCAAATAGCGCCGCCGCAAATCATTTGCATCCCCGACTGCAGCCACGGATTCATCTCCTGGGGATTACGCTTCGAATAAATTGAACCTACCGTCCAAAGCAAAACGCAGCCGACCACCAGAATGTATCCAAAAAGTGAATTCCCCCATTCGATCCCGCTTCCCGAAGCAATCAAGGTCGCCACCCCTACAAACCCTCCAGCCAAGCTTAGCCAAGCCATCCGCCCCGGCTTCGCTTGTACTCCTCCCCACCAGCCGAACAGCGTCATAAACAACGGATTACTCGCGATAATCAAAGCCGCCATGCTAGAGTCTATAAACGTCTCCGCATAACTCACCACCCCGTTACCGCCAGCGATCAAAAAGCCCCCCACGATCCACGAGTGCTTCCACTGCCCACCGCTCGGCCGCGCCGCCCCACTCGCTCGCGCCACTCCATAAAGCACCAAGCCCGCCAAAAAGAAGCGCCCCGTCGCCATCAAAAAAGGCGGCATCGTCTCCACCGCCACCTTGATTGCCAGGTAGGTGGATCCCCAGATCAAATACAAAGCCGCAAAGGCCAAGCAGATCAATAAAACCGGTGCTCGTGTTTCAGATTTCATTGAGATGTGAAAATCAACACGCTGCCTGACCGAGCACAGACCTCAAGGCAACACCTTACAGCGAAAATCGAGCTCATCCGCTAGATCTGGCTACGACCGGAGCAAAGCGATGACACTCCAGCACCACGCCGCACGCAGAAGCACATCGCAGACCCCCAATGCCTAAAACAAGGACACCCCTTTAAGTTTCCTCTTCCGCATCCATAAGCACGCGTTCAAGCGCATCCAAGTCGACATCGCCATTCTCATCGACGACCTCATCGAAGTAGTCGAGTATTAGCTCAATCAATACATCGAATCGGCGCGCCCTCCAGGAAAGCTCATCGAAAGTACGAGCTACGGGCATATACATGTATCGCCAGGCGGAATCGATCGAAGACCCATTTACCGACAAATATCCGGACTCTTGGCTTCCAACGACCTCGACTCCACTTCCCGGAGCCAAGACTCGCAGATTCAAAATACCCGTCATTAGCTCCTTCGCGCTCGTAGGGATAAATGTCACATGGTTGTCGCCTTCGACGTCCAAACGCTGTAGGTCCGCGTTGCTTACTCCAGGAAGATTCTGCAAATCACCCAGGGTAAACGGATACAATCCTGAAACCTTTACACCGTCACTTCCCGACTGTTCTGCGTTTGAAAAGAAGGGATAAATGTCGAAACTCCACAAGTATTCCTTTTCCGAATACCCATACGTCGACTCTAGTCCAATTGCATAGGAATCCAACAACCCTACCGCTCCATCATCATAAGCCGCATCAAGTCTCTCTAGTAAGCTACTAGCAGAGATCAAAACCTCCGCTCCATCCACTTCAACGATCACATCTCGATCACCCATAGCGATCTCATAACGCTCTCGCACACGAGTCCACTCATCATTCAATCTCTGATCTACATCGGACCTCCTAGACCAACCCGTGTGGACCGTTTCCAATCGCCGATAAAGCCTTGAGAACGCCCCGTAACTCGCGTCAAACCGCGCATTGATCAATTTGGCATCATCCCATAAAACAGCGTCCTCGTGATCAGGCGACACAGCCAGCCATCTCGCTTCCTCTATCTCGATCAAACGATCAATAAGCGCTGCCGCTCGATCCTCATCCGTACGCTCCAATTGCTCGACAAACGCCTCAAAATCAAACCCTCCCTCGCTCACCACCGTATCTCCATAAGCTGCCACCAAACGGCCAATCAACACATGAAAACCAAATCGCGTTAATGTCTCTGCTCTATCAAAACGGTCCCGAGGCCCAACATAGCCAAAACTCCGATCGATGCCGAATCCGTAGACAACAACCCTAGAAGAACTCGAATCCTCAATCGGATACAGCCCAACGAGCCGCTCAATCTCCTCCGCTAGCCCATCTTCATATTCGGAAATATCGATCGCCACTTGGCCACCATCGATCTGATCTATCCGTATTTCCCTTCCAAATACGTATCCAGAAACCTGATCCAATACCTGAGCATAACGTCCATCGACATACTCCTGAATCACTACCAAACTCTCCTCGGAAAGCGCCGAAACATCATCCGCCAAACTGGCCCGCAGTTGAGTCCGCTTGTTACTCAAAACGAAAGAAATCATTTCCAAATCCTGAAGCGACACCGCTTCTCCTAGTTCCTCCAAAGCTGATTCCAACCCATCGAAGAGCTCATTCGCCCTCGCCAACGCGCGTTCTCTGCCAAGAGTCTCGTCCGACACCATCGCTACCAAGGCTTCCACATCGAAGATCCCAGTCCCTGCATCATAAACGACGGAGCCATATTCCAAAACCAAATCAACCACTAGTTGCCTCATCCCGATGTCAGAAAGCTTGGATACAACCTCTACGTAGCTCGAATTCCGTGGCAACGCCACAATCTGACGACCAAAAAACACCTCAAGCTTGTCGTACCGACGCAAATCCGCCACCGACAATCCGTACAAGGACGCAAAGTGGTGCGCCGCTAGAACCTCGCCTGGATAGCGTTTTCCAAGTTCACCGAGCAAGCGACGGCTAATCGACTCATACGGTACCACCACAGATTCGCCTTCCAACACCACCGTTAAAGGATGCGACCGCATCGCATCCAGCAAGATAGCGAACGCCGACTGGTACTCCGCGCTCACGCCTTCCTCGACTTCCAATACATCGTCCGCACGAAAACGCCTTGTCGCATCACTGAGGTAAGCGTTCAGGTCCCTATTCAGTTCAGCTAACAAGCCATAAGCCTCTTCAACCTTCTCAATCGTAAGGGGAGCCTTAAGTATCGCATCTAGTCTACCAGAAATCTCGTTCGACCTCTGCCTCGCCTCCTCGACCATCGCAAAATGGAGATTGTCGACTCCGACCACATACCTTCGTAGGACCTCCACCACTACAGATCCACTATCCGAAACAATCGAATCTCGATACAGCTCTGGCACCGAATCCGGACTATCGTGCAATCTCCGCAAGACTGCGATCAATAGCTTGCTTTGATCAACCCACTCTTCGTAGTGAAGAGCTTCTGGGTCATCTACACCATCGAGAAACGACAAATATGGATTAAACCGATGACTCGCCGCGTAGTCCTCGTCTGACAATCCACTGTAGACGCTCCTATCCTCTAGCACATGATAATAGCTCAGTCCTACAGCGCTTCTCATTTTTTTCAGAGGAACCAACCAACTCTCTCCATTTCCAAAACGTAGCGTCACCGCATCCACCTCCTGCAGATCCCGGAAACGATCCCGCAAGACATACAGGCTGCCAAACCGTTCTACCTCTTGAACAAGGTAAGTCCTTTCAATATCAGACGCATCTGCTAGATAAGGCCCAGACTCGTCCAATATCTCCACTTTCGCTTGAAGAAATGCCTCCTCTATCGCCTCCCAAGTAGACCATTCCGAATCACTCAGAGAGTTTAACTTAGCTAATGCAGCGCCACCACGCGATTCCGCTATCTCCTTACAAATTCTTTGCAACGAACTTCCAAATGGGACCTCCGGCTCGAGTCCAAGCAACAAGCGCTCTTCCAGCAATTCATTATCTATTCCGCCGGTTGCCTTCAATATATTCTCGCCATAAACTTCGAGTAGTCGAGGGATGAATACGAAATACAATTCGGCGTCCAAAGAGATCCGATCAAGATCTTCTGCTGATCCATAGTAGCTGCGATCGTCCAGACTCAGGAAATTATCCCATCTCGGAACTTGTCTCAATTCTAGCACTTCACTGGTATCGACATCCGCAAGCCGATCGAGCTGTCGCAGCGTTACTCGTCCATCACTTAGATAAACGTAGCCAACTCGATTCACAGCGCTCACGACTCTCGCCTTCAGCCAAGTCGAATCAACAAGATAGTCTGTACCATCCAGATCGATACGTATCCGCTTCTGCCACAAATTCCTTCCGGTCAGGCCAGCAGTCTCTTCCAAAGAGTCGAGAAACAGATCGTATTGAGCTCTAGCTAGATAGGAGAAGAATCGATTTTGCTGCCAGTGCAACGTCGTCCCGCCTTCCCTAAGCGCCGCGTTTACCGCTGACTTTACCGCTTCCACAGAATCGAGTATCCTATCGAACTGATCAGGAGAAAACCAAGATTCGCCACTCAGACCCAACGCTTCTAAATCCTCGATACCCTCGTCCACCGCTTGCTTCACGGACGCAAGTGACTCCCCTAGCTCTTCGTCTCGGTAAACTGTCAGAACAAGAGAATAGCCATCCAACTCACCATCGACCACCAGAGCTTCTCCATAGGACGCCAAGAGGGCATTCATCAACTGTATCCTAATCCCAAATACAGATATATAGTCGTCCACCCATAGTTCCGACCCATCCAGGTTCACTTTGCGAAGCGTTTCCCACTCCGACTGCTTAGAAAACGCTTCAAGTTCTTCTTCGCTCAGTACCGAAGAAATCCCGGAAATAGCGGCCAATTCCGCAACTGTCCGAGGAAACGCCTTCCAAGCTTCATCGTCAGCCTTAAGCAACACCTGACCTACCCCTGTCACCTGCACGCTCACGTCGCTATTGTTCAACGCATTTTCCAAGACCGAATAGGCTGACTCGTACAATCCCTTTACATATCCGCTTCTTCCTGAGTAGCCATGCAACTTCTGCCCAAGAGCTCGATCAACCTTCACGCGCCAGCGAGCAGACAGATCAAGGCCATCAAGAAAATCTTTGATACTGCTCTCTAAGGAGAGATTCCATGATTCTAGAGTGTTCCGATAACTAAGGATCTCACTCGGCCTGACAACTGAACCGAGATCGCCGCCCTCGTATTCAGAAATCAACTCCATCTTCTTACTCGGCGGCCTTACCTCATCCTCCAACGCCTCGACAAATACGTGCTCCTCTTCGCTATATATTCCATTCGCCTCCGCTAACAACTGAGTCTCGAAGACCTCCTCATAGCCTTTGTCCTTCACATTGGTCACCAGTTCGAGGTCCAACTCCGACAAGAATCCATCGACTCCACTTAAAAAGCCGCCAAAAGTCGCGTCGCTCAACGGACTTTTTGATAATCCAGCAGCAGTCGGATCATGCTTCTGCCGAAGCTCCTCAGCCATAGCCCGCCCCTCACGCAGACACCTCTCCGCTCCATTGAGAAGCCGAGCAAACATCGCATAGTCGATTTCTATCGCTCCATCCAAATCGTCATCCTTGTCAGACTCCGATAGAATATCCATGTGCTTAAGCGCCAAGGCGTGAATAAGCGTGTAGTTGCCATACGGTGACAAGGATTCAAATACCGGTAGAGCCGCAACGAGTCCAGGGCGTCGTGTATCCAAATAATCTTTCAAGCTCTCATGTCCTTCAAGATCAGACGCATCTATCCCCGGTAAGCGATCGTAATCGTTAAGCTCCACCGTACCCAAGCGCTTGTATTGGTTAGACAGAGCCTTCATCGCGCTCGAGACCTCAATTTCATACTCCTCGCCTTCCCACGTTATACGCAGAGGACTCGAAGCCAGCATTTGATCAATTCCGCCAATGCTCTCCTGATAAAACAACAGCAACGACTCGGGTACCACCGCTCCGCTTTCCAGCAGCTCCAGAATGTCCGCTCGCGTTTCCGCTACGATTGACTGCATCTCCTCGTATTCAGAAAGCCTTACTCCATCGAGCAAAATACCGCTCGCATACTCAGTCAGCTCCGCCAACTCTTCTTTCAATTCCTCCGCGAACAATCGAATGGTCTCGTCAACACTCAAGCCAACCACGCGGTAGAACCTCGCAGGACGTCCCGACGCGCCGAAATCGGCCACCTCCAAATCCTCCTTCAACCGGGAGCGACTCATCTCCTCCCAATTGACTAGGTCGTCGGAAACCATCAGAGCAAATTCCTGAACGCCTGCCAGCGTCTCGCCCTCAGGCATTCGAGGCACCTGCAGCACAATCGCGCCATTTGAAGTGATCACTGACTCGATGTCGGGCGTCTTTGCTCTTGCGGAAGAAGAGACGAGCAAACACACGCACAAGGCAGTCAGAGCGTTTCGCAATAGAGGTAGTAGCGAGCTCATGATAATTTTAGGGATTCCAAAGATAACGTAGTTACCACTACGAAGCTGCTACATAGAGAGGATTCAACTTCTACGCACTAAATTTCTGCAAACCCCGTTAAAAAGAATGAATAGATCCAAGCCCCCGCTCGTCTTTCAAGTGTTAGATACAGGCTCGCCGCTACCGCCACTACCCCTGGCAACGCCAAACCATTCCTAATAAAGGAGACCCCATCGCCATGCAAAAGATAAGGAAACATAGCCCCCTCAAGAACGCTAAATCTCTCTTAGTTTGCATGTTAGCAACGCTTCTCCTTCCGCTTCCAGCGGCCAACCTGAACGCCGCCCCGAAACGGGAAACGCAAAGCAAGTCCGAACCATCCAGAGGCATTCCCTCGAAAAACTCGCACAACCGATCCCGCCAAGCTCCCGCTCCTGCCAGGGAACGTCCCAGCCCTCCGCCAGCCAAAACCACCAACAATAGAAACACGCGCAAACCAGCGCCCACTCCTCCGCCCAGAGCCTCTCAACCGCGAACCAAGGTCAACAGCCAGAGAAACAGCGCCAACGCTCGCCCGGCCACACGCACTCCTCCCCCTAGAGTCACTCAGCCAGCTCGCGCCAACTCGCAACCACGAGTCACCACTCAGCCGCGCTCACAGCCACCCAGACCCGAAAACCGGACGACAACACAACCGGCCAGCGCCAATCGCAGCCAAAGAATCAACACCACCACGACGCGCCCAAATCGCCCTCAAGCCACCGTCACCCGCCCCTCGCAGCCAAGAAGCGCCGCGCCGCGCTTGAACGCAGCCAATAGAGAGCAATCACAGCGCTCGACTCCCACAGTCACGAGACCGCGCACCCAGCAGAGCAAATCTTCCACCACCATAATACGCCGCCAACAACCCGCGCGCACCGAAACCGTACGCGGCACAAGCGTCACCACAGTTACCCGCCCTAGCAGATCGAGCGACACCCGCAACATCACCTCCTCCTCGACTCGACACGCTCCCACTCGCACTAACCTCGCCACTCAGGAGGATCGCAAAGACCTAGCGCCCGCTCCACGTCGCCAAGGAGTGAATACAGATTCCTCTCTATCAAACAGCGATAGCCGAAGCAGCAATCGTCGACGCGACATGAGCCAGCCGGAAAAAAGAAAGATCGACCGCGGCAACCGCGAAGAGACCTATCACGCAGATAGAGATTCCGCTCGCGCCATCTACCGAGACCGACGCCAAAATGTCGAAAGACTGTCCGCCGAGCGACGTGACAAGGCCCGCCACCGCGCCATTCGGGACCACGCGAGTCACAAGGGCGATCGAGACGGTCACCACCGAAAAGCTCCCTCCCGTCGCACGCATCACATCGTCGATCACCATCACCGCCATCACGACGGATGCGGACACCATTTCTACAACAATCGCTGGCACGACTACCCTCGCTCCCATCGCCACTACCATGGTTGCGGACACTACCATCATTCGGGAAGCTGGATTTCATTCTCGATAGGGCACGTGCACGGCTTCGGCTGCGGTCACTTCTATGACAATGGCATCTGGCTCTCGCATACCGGCAGTCTCCACTATCACCACGCTGGCTGCGGGCACTACTATTACGACGGCCTATGGAACAACACTTCCTGCTACCACATCCACGGACCTGGTTGCGGGCACCACTACTACGACGGCCGCTGGAACGATTTCGCCCATACACACATTCACTCCGATCACTGCGGACACCTCTACGATGGTACCCAGTGGCTTATCGTCAGCTCCGACGACCACATCCACGGAGCGAACTGCGGACACTATCGATTCTCGGGCCGCTGGCATGCGTATCCACGAGAATACTACACCATGGGTAGAGCAAACAGTCTGTTCTTCTTCGTGGACCTCGGCGACTATCGAAACCGGAACCTCCCGGACTGGGCCTACGAAGAATACCTAGCCGACTACGCGACCGCAGACATCTTCCGCTCAACGACACCACTGGCCAAGGCCTACGCCGCCTTCGCCAAGAGTCGATACTACGACTCTCTCGTGCAATTCCGCCTCGCTTCCCAAATCGAGCCTGACAACGGACTCATATACCTCGCCCGCGCCCAAGCTCAGATCGCCGTAAAAGACTATCGAGCCGCCTTCGAGGACCTTAAGAAAGGCATGACTCTCCTGCCCGAATGGGCCGACGTCAGAATAAACCTATCCGAAATCTATTCGGATACCATCGATCTTGATACCCACATAAGCCAACTGGAAGCATGGGTCGAACGCTACCCGCGCGACTACAAGGCCCACTTCGTACTCGGCTACTTCTACTACTTCCACCAGGAATACGACGCCGCAAAAAACGAGCTCCAGTACGCCCTCTCATGGAATGACCAACTGGAGCCGGCCCTCAACCTCATCGATCACATCCTTTCCTTCGAAGCCGAACAGGAAGTGCTAACCATGGAGCAAGACCTCCCACCTTCAAACGAAGTCGAAATCACTACAGAATAGTTCTAGCGGCTGCTCAATCCAAGGCACCCCAAAAAGCGCTACTGCTCCGCAGGAGCGTTTTTGCTTTCGCCTTCACCTTGAATAGCTTCCCGATGGGCGTCTATTCGAACCACCTCCGTATCTATGAAAAGAATACGCTTCTCGGCAGCACCCTTCTCCTCGCCCTCAAGCGTCGAAAGCTGCTTTTCTAGCTCAAGCTTTTCTTTCACCATTTTATCCCGCTCGAAAACGAGCCGCTCAATCGTTTCCGCCTCTTCCGCCTTGTCGAAAATCCGATTCTCAGGAACATCCTCGACCTTCGGCGTCGGCGCCGAAACAGGGCTCGCAACTGGCATTATCTTCTGACCATCCTTCAGCGGCCGCTGCATCATCGCATTGGGCGATAGGATCTCAATGCCCGCATCATGGAGCGTATTCAAAACATTGATATGTAGCTGGGACCGCTTGCTCACCATCTGCTTCACCTCCGTCAACAGCCCCGCCACGCGATAAACTACGGCAAAGTCGCCCAATTCCATGACCCTCACAAACGGATCCTCCAGACCGGCTCCTTTGGCTGCCTCCAGCAGCAAGGGCTCAATCACAGCTTGATGCGTGTCGTAGCCCAAGGATACGGAAGCGGATACAATCGTTCCAGAATTCCGCACCACTGTCACTGGGTTCGTCACCAAATACAAATTCGGCAGCGTTGTCAGATCCCGATCCTCCGTCTGGATCTCCGTGTGGAAGAGACCGCGAGCCGATACGCGGCCAAAGGTATTACCCACCCGCACGAAATCCCCCGACCGAAACGAAGCAATCGAACGAATCATAAATCCTCCCATCGCGTTCGCCACAAAAGTCGTCGAAGACAAGCCGATGATACCTGTCATCACCAGCCCAAACAAGCCGAGCAACTGGTCCTTCGTCCCATCTTTCAATGGCAAGGCTATGATCAACGCCACCAACGCAAACGCTGTCAAAACCAGCATCACAATGGGACGCGAGAAATTGTTGTGCGTCCCAAACTTGGCTTCCTTCCGCTGAAAGTACCAACGCGCCGCCAACAAGGACGCGGCCACCACGCCCAACGTCACAAGCAAAGGAATGTAGCTAGGAAAGGACTCAACGAGTTCGGAAGCTTCGGGCATGGAAAACAACCAACTCCCTTCGCCCCAAATTGCAAAACTTTAGACGCGGCGCCCTATTGACGATGCGGCACGCGTTCGACCTTAGCCATATCGTAGTCTCGCCTAGCCAGCTCGAACAAAAGTCGCTCGTAGTCGCGATCGGACAACTGAGCGGAACGCGTCATCACCCAGGCAAGATCCCTGTCTGGATGCCCAATCACCGTCTCCGTGTAGTCCGGCGACACATACAGTATGTAATAGGGAGCGGTGAAGATTCCAAAGAACCGCATACGCCACTCCGCATTCGTCTCCTCGTTATGCACCTTTCCCTTAGGCTTCATCGTCTTCAGCTTTCCATCATGACTCCCTTTGCGAAAACGATAAGTCGTCAGAATTGTCCCGTCATCGCCCAGTCGGTAAGTCTCCGTCGCGTCGTACGCATTCTTGTCAAGCGGCGTCGCAGTGTATCCATGGACATACCACGTTCCCATGAAACGATCCAGATCGACGTACTCCGCCAGCTCCTGATTCGGCTCCTTGTCCTCGCCCTTCGTGCAAGCACCTGCCAAGACAAGCACCACAGCTAAAACACCAATCCCTAATATCCATTTCATAATTTCCATCTCCATTAACGCTTTTTGCTAAACAAACTACCCAGCCCGCCATCGACCCCAATCGTTTGCCCCGTCACCCAGCTCTGCTCTCGATCCAATAGCCAGGCCAAAGCTCGAGCCACCTCCTCCGGCTCCCCGATCCGCCCTAAAGCGTGCATAGACTCAGATGCCTTCAAAGCCATCTCATTTTCCGTAATGCCTCGAGCCATCTTCGTCCTCACAAGCCCGGGCGCCACACAATTCACTCGTATTCCATAGCTCGCGTAAGTGGCTGCCGCCGACAGCGTCAACCCGATCACTCCAGCTTTCGCCGCAGCGATCGCCTCATGGTTCGGAAAGCCCTTCTGGGCCGCCGCCGAAGAGCAGAGAGCAATAGAACCGCCTGCCTTCATCATCCGTTTGGCCACCCCGCGTATCGCAGCAAAACAAGTTGAGAGATTCAGCGACATTACCGTCTCAAAATCCCTCTTGCTCGTCAGGTGGGCTGGCTTGAGCAATATCGAACCAACGCAAACCGCTAAACCGTCAATCCTGCCAAACCGCTCTTCCATCGCGTCGAAAAAGGGACCGTAGGCATCCCAATCCGTCGCGTCAATCTCCGCTATCTCCGCCCCATCGAGTTCTTCTAAAGCCTTCGCCGCAGACACGTCTCTCACGCCTGCCATCACCTGGCAGCCACTGTCCAAGAGCCTTCGAACCAAGGAGCTTCCAATACCCCCACTGGCACCAATTATTGCATAGTTTCCTGTATTCATAATTTCACTTCCCCTTCAATTCCGTCTTCGTTTCGCCTCCACTCTCTCCACAGCAACCACGTCCCTATTCCAAAAAATACCGCCACACCCGGACCGAACGCCCACGCCACTGAACGCAGCACACCCTCCGCCTGCTCCGCGTTGCCTTTCTCGTAGCCGATCACTCCCAAAAACAATCCCGACACAGCCAAACCTCCAGCGCGAGCAATCTTCGTCGCCATTCGCCACAGCCCGTAGTAGGATCCAGTCAACGACTGCTGCAATCTCCTCCCGTCCTCCTCCACCACGTCGGAAAAGAGAGCCTCCAACAATACCACGCTGGACGCCGCGCCGCCGCCTGCCACCACGACAAAAACCACCGGACCGATCGCCTCGGGCGGCATCAGCGGATACGCCACCGCCGTCAATACAGCCAGCACTCCACTTCCGCCCACGCTGAGTCTCCTTTTCCCAAATCGCCTCGCAAGCCCCACCCATATCGGAGTTGCCGCCATCACCGTCAATGACAGCCCGATCAGAGCCACCGCAACTTGCTCGTCGCTAAACCGCAAAGTCCCCTTGTAAAAAATCAACGCCAAGCTCGCGTTTACAGCACGTCCCAAAGATATGAATACAAATGCCAGCAAGATATAGCGGAACGCCCGCGACCTCCAAGCAGAGCGCCCCATTCTAAAAAAACTTGGACCCTTCTCGGACAAGACCAGAGCCTTTGCCCGACCAGACCGCTTCCACACCAAGCCCATCGCCAAAAGAGTAGCCAGCGAACACACAATGGCTATCCATGTCGCCGCTTCCGATCTATTCGCTAGCAAGAAGGCCGTATCCGAATCACTCGAACCAGAAGCCGCCCGACTCGCCAAAACCGCTGGAATGCTCAAGCCCACGATCAAGCCCGCTCCGCTGAAGAAAAGCCGCCAACCAAAGAATCCTGCTCGATCCGCCGTTCCTTTCGCCAAGTCGTTGATCAACGAAAGATACGGAACGATCACCAAAGTCATTCCAGTATTCAAAACCAAATACCAGACCAGCAAACGCCCGAACAACGCCAGCTCATCTGTCCCCTCGCTCGGCGAATAGAGGAACACAAACGCCACCGCCACCAATGGCACCCCCAGAGCCATGTATGGAAGCCGCTTCCCGCGCGACGAAATCGAACGCGTCCGGTCGGAAACCACTCCCATCACCGGATCGCTCACCGCGTCCCAAATAACCGCTATCGCCAAAGCCCCGCCCGCCCAAATCGGATTCAAGCCTGCCGACACGTACAGCTCCAACAAATAGACCTGCAGCATCACCTCCACCGCGGTCAGACCAATTTCCGCCGACCCGTATCCGGACTTCAACCACCCGCTACTTGAAGCGTTTGCCTGTTCGACACCTCCACTCATCCGTCGCTCGACATCTCCACCCGACGCATGGGCATCGTATCAATCAAATCGAAAAACAAAGCCAGATCGAGCTCGGTTCGCTGAAACGCCTTTGCACCGCCATCCTTGCCAACCAAAACGAAGCGAGTCTCCTGCAAGTCGAAATCCCAATACCGCCGCCAAAATTCCTTCTCCTCTTCGTCCAAATCGATGGAAGCCATTCCCTCCAGCTCTATCTCCCCAAGGTTCACCAACAACAGATCCCTATCCTCAAACCCATCCCGGAATTCACCCAGAGACGTCTCAAGACCTGACCGCTCGTCTTCCGACGTCACCACATAGGCCAGCAAGCGATGCTCCCAGCGAGCCGACTTCACCTGTTCACCGCTCATCGCAGAGGCCTGCCACCCGAACATGAAAGAGAATATCATCAGCGTAAAGTGTATCATAGTCATGTCTCCAATTTAAATCCATTGATTCGCAATTGCTCGTCGCACCCGTTAGTTTGTCGTTTAACCGCATTTTTTTATTCAAACTCAGTTCAACATGAGCCGCCTAGTACAAAACATACGCATAAGCACCGTTATTGACTTCTATTAGATTGTTCATTTTTAGTTCACAACTAAAAAACTCCAAGTCTATGACCAAAGCTCTACCGCTTCGCTGCGAAAACCTCAGCAAATCCTACGGCCCCCGAAGCCTTTTTGCGGGCGTAAACCTCGAGCTAGCACCCCGCGAGCGACTCGCCCTTCTGGGCGCCTCCGGCTCGGGTAAATCAACCCTCCTCCATTGCCTTAGTGGAGTCGCCGCCCCCGACGCCGGCTCGGTCTGGCTGGGCGGCGAGAAACTGGACCAACTCGACGGGGAAGCCCTCGCCGCCTGCCGACGACAGCAGATTGGCACTGTCTTCCAGTTTTTCCACCTTCTCCCGACCCTCACCGCCGAAGAAAACATCGAGCTCCCCCTCCAACTCCTCGGTCAACCGAAACCGAAACGCCGCGCCCGCGTCGCCGCCCTGCTCGAACGAATGGGCATCGCCAATCGCGCCCACGCCTTCCCGTCCGAGCTCTCCGGAGGCGAGATGCAACGCATCGCCATCGCCCGCGCCATCGCCCACCAGCCGCCAATCATCTTCGCCGACGAGCCAACGGGCAACCTCGATCGCAAAGCGGGAATCGCCGTGCTCCAGCTCCTCGAGGAAATCACCAACGAAGAAAACGCCGCCCTCCTCATGGTCACCCATAGCGAGGAAGCAGCCGCCATCTGCCAGCGACGCTACCACCTAGTCGACGGCTCGCTGCAGTCCGCATGAGCCTTACTCGCACAAATTCCTGGCCCCTATTCGCCAGTCTCCTCTGGCGCTTCAGCATCCGCTACTGGCGACGCCATTGGCTCAAGCTCGGCCTGCTCGTCTCCATCGTCGGTCTCGGCACCGGCGCCTTCCTCGCCATCGGACTCGCCAACCGAGCCGCAACTACAAGCTTCGATCGCTTCGCCCAAACCGTCTCCGGTCAAAGCCAAATCGTCGTCACCCCCTCCCTCGGTGACCTTTCCCTCGCAGACCTCAAAGCCATACGCGTCGCCCTGCTCGACACCGAAGCCACCCTCGTCCCGCAAGTCGTCACCACCACGCGCCTCGCCGCACGTCCGGACATACCCCCCGAAGACAGCATCTTCACCCTTGTCGGCATGGACCTCCTCGCCGCATCCAATTTCCTGATGCGCCACGACGCCCCCGCTAGCTTCATCCAACCCCCAGACCCTGACCAACAAGCAAACCAAGGCATCACCCAAACGCCCGGCCTCTATTCACAGCCGGAAATCGCCCGCGCCTTCGACTGGGATCAGTCACGCCAGGTCGCGCTCTACCTCGAAGATCAAATCGTCGAACTCCCCTTCGCCGGAGAACTCCCGCGGCTCGAGAGCGACCTCCAAGCCGCCGCCAACGTACTGGTCATCGACTGGCAGGAGCTCAGCGACCTCCTCTCAAAACCCCTCCACGCAGATCGCGTCGATATCGTCTGGACCGAAAACCTTCGCTCAGACGCCGCCACCTCCGAAGCCCTCGCCTTCCTAGAATCCGCCAATCCAGGCCACTGGATCGTCGAATCCCAAAGCGAACGCCAAGCCACCGGAGCGACCATGACGCTCGCCTTGCGCATGAATCTGCGCGCTCTGTCCGCCCTCTCGCTCCTCGTCGCCATCTGCCTCGTATTTCAGTCCATGGATAGCGCCGTCGCCCGCCGACAAAGCGAAGTCGCCACCCTTCACTCCATTGGCGTATCCAAAAAAACGACACGCCTCCTCTGGTTCGCTGACTCTGCTTTCATCGGCTTTCTCGGCGGCGGGCTTGGCCTTCTCTTCGGACACGCCATGGCTCGTGTCTCCACTCAACTCGTCGGCCAAACCATCAACACGCTCTACTACAACGCTGGCGAAACCTCCCTCGACTACTCACTCTCCGAAGCTGGACTTGCCTGGCTGCTCACCCTCGCGTTTTGCACCCTCGCCGGATGGTGGCCCGCTCGCCAAGCCGCTCGCTCCCCACTCGTCGAAACCATCCGAAAAGGCAACCACCGGTCCACCTACTCCCGGAAAGGTTACCTCGTCCTGGCCCTCGCCTTCGCCCTTCTATCCGTAGTGGCATACCTAATACCGCCCCTTCGTGCCGCCAATGGCCACGCCATTCCCGTAGGCGGCTACGCCCTCGCTATCACACTGATCGGGTTTGTTACCTGCCTCGCCTGCCTCTGCCTCGAGTCCGTCGGCAAGCTCGCCCACCTCCTAGGCAACCGATTCTCTAGCCTGCGCTTGGCCTTCAGCCAATTTCGCATGCCGGTCACGCGCCACCGTCTCGCCCTCGCCGCCGTCGCACTCTCCGTCGGAATGACCGCCTCCATGATCTTCCTCATAGGCAGCTTCGAGTCGACCGTACGATCCTGGATAGCGAACACCCTGCAAGCCGACCTCTTCATCCGACCCAAAGCAGTCAGCTCGTCCCACGACATGCCCACCCTCTCCCTCGAAACCATCGAACGCCTTTCCTCCAATCCTCTCCTCAACGACATCGGCCTCATTCACACCACGCCGACTCGTATCCAAAATCTCCCCACTCAACTTATCGGGTTCGACACCGACTACCTCCACCGTATCGATCACACCACCTGGATCAATCGACCGGACAACCTGCTCGCCCTCAAAAACGGCAACACCGCCATCGTCAACGAAGCCTTCGCTAGCCGTTTCCAGAAGTCAGTGGGCGACACCGTTGAGCTCCCCCTTCCCCGCCAAATCGCCTCCTTTCGTATCATCGGCATCTTCGCCGATTACGGAAACGAAAACGGCAGCCTCGGCATCGACAAAACGCGCTTCATCGCTCTTACCGAAGATCCGCGACCCCGAGCCGTCGCCCTGCACGCGAAAGACCCCGAGGACATTGACGCCCTCGCTCGCCAAATCGAAACCGATTTCCCGGGCCTGCTCGTCATGACCAATCGCTGGCTACGCGAGGAAACCCTACGCATCTTCAACCGCGTCTTCTCCATCACCTACGCCCTCGAAGCCATCGGCCTCATCATCTCCATCGCCGGACTCGGCTCCATGCTCGCCTCGCTCCTGATAGAGCGGCGCGTCGAAACCAGCGCCCTCAAACGCATCGGATACGGAGCGCGCGGAGTCGCCCTGAGCACCCTTTGGGAAGGCCTCGCCCTCGCCACGCTCGCCATCTGCGCAGGTCTCATTCTAGGCCTTCTTCTAGGACTAGTACTTGTATTCATAGTTAACCGACAATCCTTCGGCTGGACCCTTGCCGTAGAAGTCCCCTGGACATCGCTCGCAACCCTAAGCCTACTCACAATAGCTGGAGCGGCATTCGTCTCCTACTTCGTCGGACGCTGGTCCGCGAACCTCCCCGTTCAAACCGAAGAATGAAGCTCCTTCGAAACAGCCTAGCCCTCCTCTGCCTGCTCGCCTCCGCCGCTGCAGCTCCTTTCCCAGAAACCCCGTCCAACTCGGATGGATACGCCCTCGCGACCCCAGACGTCGCCCTCGCCTTTCCCCGCGACCATGGCAGCCATCCAAATTTCAAAACAGAATGGTGGTACATCACCGGTCACCTCCAAAGCGAAGATACCGCCACCGACCTCGGCTTTCAAATCACCTTCTTCCGCTCCGCCGACAAAGAATTCCCAGACAGCCCGCCCACTCAAATCTACATGGCCCACGCCGCCGTCATCGATAAGTCCACCGGCGAATACCTCCACGAAGAACGCCTCAACTCCTCCGACTGGAACGCGGACGCAGCAACCGGACAACTCGACTTGTACAACGGAAACTGGTACCTGCGTATGACCAATCCGGATACGGAAGAAATGAAAACGCGCTTCTCCCTCCAAAAATTCGGAACCCTCTCCCTCGCCTTAAAACCGGCCAAGCCCAAAACCCTCTTCGGCGACGCCGGCTTTTCCCGCAAGGGCGACGAACCCGGAGCCGCCAGCTACTACATCACCTTCACCCGCCTCGCCGTAAGCGGTACCGCAACCATCGCCAACAAACAAATCCCCCTCACCGGCGCCGCCTGGATGGATCACGAATTCAGCTCAAGCCAGCTCACTTCTGATCAAATAGGCTGGAATTGGAGCAGTCTCATTCTAGACGACGGATCCGAGCTCATGGCCTACGTCATGCGCCGAAAAGACGGGGCCGTCGATCCCAACTCCCGCCTTACGCTCATCGCCCCCGACGGCCAAAAAAGCGAAATCTCGAGCAACGCATTTTCATGGACCCCTGTCCGCTACTGGGAAAGCCCCCACTCCGAAGCCCGCTATCCTGTCGAATACCAAATCAACTGGACCGACAAAGGCGAAAAACGCAGCATCTCAGTCGTACCCGACACCGACGACCAGGAACTCGTCGGATCCATCGGCGAATTCGTCTATTGGGAAGGAGCCGGCAAAGTCCTCGATGAAAACGGAAAACCTATCGGCCTCGCCTACACCGAACTGACCGGCTACGCCGAAACCCTGTACGGAAAATTCTGATACGCTACTACAACACCCGCATCAAGCAAATGGCAAAAAGGCCGCGACGCCTAAACCGATAACGTTCAAACAAACACTATCAACAAAACGCCGCGACCCTATCTACCCCGTAACAAACCAAAAACTATGATCGCGCCAAATCCCCGCTTTACGAAACAACCCATACTTCGCGAAGCGAAGCATTGGCTAAGCCGCGATTCGAGTGCTCTTGATATCAGCATTGAGCGTCCTCAATGCCAGAAGAGCTGCGGAGCGTTTCGCGAAGACCTTGTAGGGCTCCGCCTCTTCCACGAGGTGGGCCACATGAGACTCGAGTTCCTCGAACGCAATACGCTTGCGTTCGACCAATCGGCGCATCACCGGAAATTCCTGTACCACCAAAACGCGAAAGCCCATCGGCAGCCATGTCTCGCGCATCGTCGCGTCGAGCAATGCCACCAGTTGGCGCTTGAAAGACTCGTGAACACCGCAGGCTTGCTGGGCGGAGCGAAGCGATGTGTCGTTCAATACCCTGATACCCTTTCCTGCGTGCGTGCTCATTAGTTGTCCTTTCAATTCGTTTAAGTTGGTCTGAAAAATTCGTTCCTTCAGACAACTCCTTCTAGCAACGCTCATGCCAACTCACTTTAACCTTAGCTCAAACAGAGCGAATACACTCCAAATAATTCAAATTCGCCCCTTTCAAACAGTTGCCGTAACTCCGCCTCGTTCAAAAAGACGCTGCCAGCCAACAGATTTCAGCATTCACTTTTCACATTCCACACTTCACCCTTACCTACCCTATGAGTTTGCCCAAGCACCCAAAACTCCACCTAGCAACCCTATCGATCGCCGCCTTCGCCCTATGGGGATGCGCCCCCTCGAAAGAAGACCTCAAGCTGCCCCCGCCGCCTAAGGCCACCACCTCCATAGACCTCGGCCGATTCGCCGGAGAGGAAATCGGAAACCCCATAGCCGATCGCCGCCCATGGGTCGCCCACGTCCGCTCCGTCGATCTCGACCAGGACGGACTCCTCGACGCCATCGGCTGCGAGTCGAAAGACTCCGAAGTCGTCTGGCTCCGTCAAACCGAAGACGGTGAATTCGAGGAAATCGTCATCGCCTCCGACGCCCAAGCCCCCGTGCACGCGGAAGTCTACGACCTCGATGCAGATGGAGACCTCGACGTCCTCGTCTCCTGCATGAATATCGTCTTCCCGAACAACGACAAAATCGGCACCCTCATGGTGCTCGAAAACGACGGCTCCCAAAACTTCACCCAACGCATCCTTCTCGAAAACGTCGACCGCGTCGTCGACGCCCGAGCCGCCGACTTCGACAAAGACGGCGACCTCGATATCGCCGTAGGACAATTTGGATACGACCAAGGCGAAGTCCGCTGGATGCGAAACCTAGGCAACTGGAAATTCGAGTCCGAAATCGTCCTCAAACTCTCCGGAACCATCAACGTCACCATCGACGACTACAACGGCGACGGCTGGCTCGACTTCGCCGCCCTCGTCTCCCAGCAGTGGGAAGAAATACACCTCTTCGAAAACGACGGCCTCGGCTCCTTCAAGAAAAGCCGCGCCATCTGGGGATCCACCAACGACGACTACGCCATCTCCGGCATGACCTCCGCCGACCTCAACCGCGACGGCAAGCCAGACCTCGTATTCACAAACGGCGACGGCTTCGGCCCAAACCCAGTTCCCGGCCCACGCCCCTGGCACGGCGTCCAGTGGCTCGAAAACAAAGGCGCCGGCTACTTCAAGTACCATCGCATCGGCGACCTCGGCGGCGCCTACTCCCCCGTCGCCGTCGATATCGACCAAGACGGCGACACCGACGTACTCGCCCTCTCAAGCTTCAACGACTGGGCAAACCCCAAGGCCGAATCCATGGTCCTCTACGAAAACGACGGCCGCATGAACTACAAAGCCGTCGTCCTCAATCACAACCCCATCCAGCTTCTCACCATCGACGTAGGCGACTTCGACGGCAGCGGCCGCTACAGCATCGTATCCGGCGGCTTCCACGCCTACCAGCCATACGAACGCATGAGCCGCTTCATGATCTGGCGTCCCCAATAAATCCTTACAATACCGTCCCGACTCCTACCTACTCCCGATGAAAGCCAAGCTCATCCTTCCTCTCGCCGCCATCGCTGTCGCCGTCCTCGTCGCCGGCTACCTCCTCTATAATAAGTCAGCCCAGTCCGCCGCCCTCATCGCATCAGCCGCCCCAGAAGTCCCCGTCAGCAGCATCTCAAACCCAGAACTGCTCAAGCGTATCCAAACCGCCACCACGCAAAGCAAAGACGGTCCCGAGCAGCTCGAAGCCCTCGCCGAGCTCAGCCGCCTCTACCACGCCAACGGCTTCACCAACGAAGCCTGGCAATGCTACGCCACCCTCACCCTCGTCGAGCCAGACCAGCCCCGCTGGCCCTATCGCTTCGGCCGCATCCTCGCAGGCTACGGCCAACTCGAAGAAGCCACACCCCTCTTCCAAAAAGCCGCCAAGCTCGATCCCCAATACACCCCCAGCCACATCCGCCTCGGCGACACCCTACTCAAGCAAAACCGCTTCGAAGAAGCCCGCGACGCATACCAAGCCGCCCTCTCAGTCGACTCCCAAAACCCATACGCACTCGTCGGATACGCCCGCATCGCCATCGCCGACGAAGACTGGAGCGAAGCCCGCCAACAACTCGAAAAAGCCGTCCAAGTCTCCAACTACCAGATCGGAGCCGACCTCCTCGCAGACGTCTACGAAAAGCTCGGACTCGAAGCCAAGGAGACCGAAGTCATCCAAAACCTCAGTTGGGGTAGCTACGCCGACATCCCCGACCCCTGGTCTCTCACCCTCATGGACGACTCCTACGACGCCTACCAAGTCTCCATCGCCGGCGGCTGGGTCGCCCACCAAGGCGACGTCCTCACCGGGCTCCGCTATATCAAACGAGCCGTCATGCTCGACCCCGAAAGCTCCACGCTTCAGTATCAGATCGCCGGCATCTACCTCAACCTCGGCGATGACCAAAACGCCGAAATCCACTTCAAACGCTGCGTCGAGCTCCAGCCCGACTTCTCCGACGCGTGGCTCTCCCTCATCGAAATCGCCAAGCGCCGCCAGAGCCCCACCCTCCTACGCCGCACCCTCGACTCCGCCCTTCGCGCCGCCCCCGACTCCCCCTCACTCAACATCGAACGCGGCAAAGTCATCCTCGCCCAAGGCCGCCACAGCCAAGCCATACCCTACTTCCAAAAAGCCATCGACGTCCGCCCTCACGAAGCCGTCGGCTACATCGAGCTCGCCCAAGCCTACCTCAAATCCAATCAAGTGGAAAAAGGCGTGGAGCAACTCCGCGAAGCCCTCCTCCGCGAACCAAACCACCCCATCGCTCTCTCCAGCATGGCCTTCGATGCCATCATGCGCGGCGACAAAGCCGACGCCGACCAATGGTTCCAGCGCATGAAGCTCCAGCCCCGCATCACCGCCAACGAAATCGGAAAACTCAGCTCCATGTACCAACAGCAATTCCGATCCCTACCCCCTCGCTAGAAGCACAACTCCACCCAATGTGGGAAGCTGCCTTGTGCCGCGATCAAACGCACCAATCCAAACAAAAAGCCAAACGCTCAAGACGCCTCACCCTGCCCCTGCACAAGTACCGACTCCTCCCCAATCGGCAAAGCTCCAAAGCTCTCCCGACTTCCGTCCGGCCAAAGCACAATCACCTCCCGCACCCGCCACGCCCGGCCTAGCCCGAAGGTCAAGGGCAGCTCCGACTGCGACAAATAGCTACGCGTCGGCATCACCCGTCCCAACAAGGTTCGATGCCCCACCCGCACCTCCACCTGAGCCCCAATCGCGTCGCGATTCACCTTCGTACCCACAAGCCGAATACGGATCCAGCTCCGATCTACCACCCCCTTATTTCGCAATAGAACCGGAGCCCCTCCGTTCTGCGTAATCACTACATCCAAAGATCCGGTCCCGTCAAAATCCGCAAACGCCGCCCCGCGCCCTATCACCGGGCGAAACAAGTCACTCCCAGCCTGCCTTTCTTCCGCAACCAGGAATCGCTGCTCAAACCGATTTCCAGCATTCCAGAAAAGTTGGGCCGAGCGACGAAATTCCACATCCGTATCGATGCGGTTAATCTCCTTCTCCAGATAACCGTTCACCGCTAGAATATCCAGTCGCCCGTCCAAATCATAATCGAAGAAAAACATACCAAAGCGCTGCAAGGCGCTCCCCCCACCATTTCCACCTCCTTCTCCAAACAGCAAAGAATCCCCACTATCCGGATACGCCTGTCCGAGCTCGTTCGCAAAGCTTCCCACCGCGACCCCGAGCAATCCCTCGCGCCCGACCCGAGCGGCGTCAATACCCGCCGACCCCCCACTTGCCTCCGCGTAATTCGCCCCAAGTTCCTCGAAGCGAGCGTCGCCCAAATTCCGAAACACATGATTCTCCATCTCGTGATTCGCCACAACCAAGTCCAGCCAACCGTCCTCGTCAATATCGATCGGAGCCACCGCCAAAGACCTAGACTTCGGATAGCCCGTCAACTCGTCCACCAGCTCCAATCCCCTCTCTCGAGCCATCTCCCGAAACGTCCCGTCCCCATTGTTCAAATACAGATACGGAACCGTTCCCGTAAAATTCACCTGCGGCCCGCCATAACCATGCCCCAGCCCCGCCAGCTTAAACGCCGTCTCTATTCCCAGCTCGCGAGCCCAACGAACATAGTTGCAAACAAACAAATCCAAGAGCCCGTCATTGTCCAAATCCACCCAAGCCGCGCTCGCGCTCCACTCGTTCTCCGCTCCCGCAACTCCAGCCTCAGCCGTTACATCCACAAACCCAGTCCCCTCCACATTCCGAAACAAGCGATCCTCGCCCACCGCGCTCACATACAAATCCACCCAACCGTCATTGTCATAGTCGCCCACCGCTACACCCATACCAAACAAACTCACATCCAAGCCAAACTCCGCCGCCACATCCTCAAAAACACCGTCTCCACGATTCCGATACAAAGCAGCAGTCGTAGCCTCCAGCCCCTCTCGAAGTTCCCAAGGCCAATACGTCGAATTCACGAAAAACAAATCCTGATCCCCATCCCCATCAAAATCCAAAACCGCCACACCGCTACCCATCGACTCCGGCAACAAGTCATCCCCGGCCGCCCCATTATTGTGCGTAAAACGAATCCCCGACCTCTCCGTCACATCCACAAACGCCACCTCCGGCACGCGCGGATCGAATCGCTCCGACGACAAAAACAAAATGCACCCCACCACCAAAGCCACCACAGCCACTAAGCCCAGCCACAAGCTCACGCTCGCCATCACCGATCCCCTCCTCCCAGCAAACGTATTCACAAACCGGATAGCCATTCCCACCCAAAACAACCCAATCCCCACCCCCACGCGAGCGTTTTCCACTCCTTCCCAAATTCCCCATTCACTCTTCACTCTTCACTTTTCACTCTTCACCCTCCACTCTCCCCCCGTGCCCGCCTCCCTCACAGCGCCTACTCCCGCCCTCTCGCCTAGCCGCCCCCTCCGCTCGGCCGCCCTTCTCTTTCTGCTCTGGACCGCCATCGGCCTCTCCTTCGCCTCCCAATTCTACCTCTCCAGCACTCTCTCCGGACGCCCCATCACCTGGACCGAAGCCGTTTCCTACGCCCTCGCAGACTGGTACGTCTGGGCCGTCCTCTCCCTCGTCCCCCTCACCCTGAGCCGACGCTTCCCCATCGAAAAGCTGCGCTGGTCGAACAACGTCCTCGTCCACCTCATCGCCAGCCTCAGCGTCGCCCTCGCCTACGCCTTCCTCCGCGCCCTCGTCGCCCAAGCCCAGAACTTCGCCCTCGGCGAGCCCATCCCCTTCCACGAAGCCGCCCAGCCCCTCCTCTTCAAAACCTACCACTTCAACCTCATCGTCTACTGGGTCATCCTCGCCATCGCCCACGCCGCCAACTACTACCGCAAGTACCACGAACGCGAACGCACAGCCCTCGACCTCGAGCGACGCCTCTCCGACGCCCGCCTCCAGGCCCTCCAGATGCAGCTCAACCCCCACTTCCTCTTCAACGCCATGCACAGCATCTCCGCTCTCATGCACCGCGACGTCGATGCCGCCGACTCCATGCTGGCCCGCCTCTCCGAGCTCCTCCGACTCACCCTCAAGTCCGACGGCTCACAAACCATCCCCCTCTCCCAAGAGCTCCAGATCCTCCAAGCCTACCTCGACATCGAACGCATCCGCTTCGGAGACCGCCTCACCATCGACCTCGAAATCGACCCCGCCACCACCCAAATCCAAGTCCCCAGCCTCATCCTCCAACCCGTAGTCGAAAACGCCCTACGCCACGGCATCGCTCCCCACGCCCGCCCAGGCCAGCTTACCATCACCTCCAGCGCCACAGCCGACACCCTCACCCTCACCGTCACCGACAACGGCGGCGGCCTCCCCGAAACCATAAAAGAAGGTATCGGCATTTCCAATACGCGCACCCGCCTAGAAGAGCTCTACGCCAACCACCAAACCTTCACCCTACAAAACACCACCCCCACCGGCACACGAGCCCAGATCACCCTCCCCACACAGCCCTAATCCCACCTCTCCCCTAATTCACTACTTACCACTCACTACTCACCACTCCCAATGCGCGCCCTAATCATCGACGACGAATCCCTCGCCCGCGAGCGCCTCGCCACCCTCATAGAAGCCGACGGGCGCGCCACCATCGCAGGCCAAGCCTCAGACGGAGCCTCCGCCCTCAAGCAAATAGCCGCACTCAAGCCCGACCTCCTCTTCCTCGACATCCAAATGCCCGAGCTCACCGGCATCGACGTCGCCACCGCCCTCCACGACTCCGAGCAAAACCTCCCCCTCATCATCTTCGTCACCGCCTACGACGCCTTCGCCCTCAAAGCCTTCGACCTCCACGCCACCGACTACCTCCTCAAACCCTTCGACCGCGCCCGCTTCACCGCCGCCCTCGACAAAGCCCTCGCCGCCCACCAGCAACGCGAATCCAGCGACATCCAACAACGCCTCTCCGCCCTCATCTCCGACTTCCACCCCAAAAAAACCGACACCTACCTCGACCGCCTCTCCATCAAAACCGAAGGCCGCATCCTCCTCGTCCCCATCGGCGACGTAGATTACATCGCCGCCGCCAACAACTACGTCGAAGTCCACGTCGGCAGCGTAACCCACCTCATGCGCGAAACCCTAAGCCAACTCGAAGCCCAGCTCGACCCCAAGAATTTCCTCCGCATCTCCCGCTCCAGCATCGTCGCCATCGATCGCATCCGCGAAATCCACCCCCTCTTCCACGGCGAGCACACCCTCCACCTCGCCAACGGCCAAAAGCTCACCGCCACCCGCTCCTACCGCGACGCCCTAAAACCCCTCCTCGGCAAATAACCCAAGCCCGCTCCTCCACACACTCCGCCTCCCCATACACACTCCGCCTCCCCCCTCAACACCGCCTCACCCCCCCCAAAAAACAAAGAACACCCAGCCCCCAGCATCCCACAAATCACCCACAAAAAGGCGCAATCCAATGTCTAACGTTAGACATTGGATTGCGCCTACTTCCCCCAGCCTCCTGCCCCCTCACGATATTACCCGTGCCCATCACTCGGCACCGAATTCTCAGACCAGACACCCGACAACACCTTCGTATCCACTACTAACCCCCGATTCCCAGCGCTTCACCCCAACGCGCTTCCCAATCCCGCCCAAATCACCCACATTCAAAACCAACTCTAATCACCCTTATAACCTACACTAAGACCCCGCCCCATGCGCCGCCTTATCGCCCTCATCTCCCTATCACTCCTCGCCCTTCACTCCTCACTCTTTTCCGCCGACAGCGTCCTCGACTACAACGAGCAAATGCTCGACGCCATCCGCCTCTCCCGCACTCCGCCTCCGCAAGCCTCCTACGCCCTCGCGATCTACCACGCCGCCATCTACGACGCCGTCAACGGCCTCAACCCCTCCCACCAAGCCTACCTCTCCGACCTCCCCGCCGCCCCCGCCGACGCCGACCCCGAAGCAGCCGCAGCCGAGGCAGCCCGCGCCACCTTCCTCGCCGTCATGGGTCGCAAGGCCAACCCCCAGCCCTTCCTCAAACTCTACCGCGAAAAACTCGCCGCCATCCCCGACTCCCCAGCCAAGACCGACGGCCAAGCATGGGGAAAAACCGTTGCCGAACGCCTCCTCGCCACCCGTCAAAACGACGGTTCCCACGCCAAAGTCACCCCCGTCATCGGCGAGACCCCCGGCATCTGGCGCCCCACTCCCGCTCTCTTCCGCGCCCCCACCGACCCCCACTGGGGCAACGTCGTGCCCTTCGCCATGACCGCCAACGACCAATTCCGCGCCGTCCCTCCCCCCGCCCTCGACTCCCAAACCTTCGCCGACGCAGCCAACGAAGTCGTCCGCCTCGGCCACCGCGACTCCACTGCGCGCTCCGAGTATGAGACCAACTCCACCATCTTCTGGTCCGACGACCTCGGCACCGCCACCCCACCCGGCCACTGGAACGTCGTCGCCTCAGACATCTCCCGCGAGCGTGGACTCAGCTTCCAGGAAAACGCCCGCCTCTTCGCCCTTCTAAACCTCGCCGGAGCAGACGCCGGCATTTCCGTCTGGGAAACGAAATATTTTTACAACTACTGGCGCCCCGAGCACGCCATCCGCGAAGCCGACACCTACCAAAACGCCGGCGTCATCCACGACCCCGAGTTCATCCCCCTCATGGCCAGCCCCACCTTCCCCGACTATACCTCCGGCCACTCCACCTTCTCCCGCGCCTGCACCCAGATGCTCGCCCTCTACTTCGGAACCGACCAGATCACCTTCTCCACCGTATCCGAAGGCTTCCCCGGAGACGTCCGCACCTTCCGCTCTTTCTCCGAAGCCGCCACCGAAGTCGGCCGCTCCCGCATCTTCGGCGGCATCCACTACAACTTCGCCGACTGGGAAGCCCAAAAATGCGGCAAAGCCCTCGCCACCTACATCCACCAAAACTATCTCCTCCCGAAAAACTAGCCCGCCGACTTCTCAACTCCAAATTCGAGCTCATTCGTGCAATTAGTGGGCAAAAAATCAAAATGCCAAACCAACTCCTAAAGCTCACCGCAACCCTCACCCTTTCACTCTTCACCCTTCACCCTTCACTCTTCTCTTCCACCCCCCTCAATCCCCAAAACCCAGAACCCAATACCCAGAACCCAGCACCCCTCTTCACCCTCCTCGACCCCGCCAAAACCGGTATCGAGTTTACCAATACCTACGACGACCCCTTCATGTGGGGACGCCGCTATCGCGAATTCACTCTGGGCGCCGTAGGCACCGGCATCGCCACCGGCGACTTCGACCGCGACGGCCGCCCCGACATCTACGCCGTCTCCAAAACCGGACCCAACAAACTCTTCCGCCAAACCGCCCCCTTCCAGTTCGAAGACGTCACCGAGACCGCCGGCGTCGCAGGACTCACCGACGCCTGGGCCACCGGCATCACCTTCGTCGACATCAACAACGACGGCTGGCTCGACCTCTACCTCTGCCAGTTCGACGCCCCCAACCAACTCTTCATCAACCAACAAGACGGCACCTTCGCCGAAGAAGCCGCCTCCTACGGACTCGCCATCGTCGACGCCTCCGTCATGGCCTCATTCGCCGACATCGATCGCGACGGAGACCTCGACCTCTACCTCCAAACCAACATACTCGACTACAACGAAAACTTCAAAGGCCGCCCCGACTACCTCTTCCGCAACAACGGCGACAACACCTTCACCGACATCACCGCCGAAGCCGGCATCTGGGGCATTTCCCAAGGACACTCCGCCACCTGGTGGGACTACGATCACGACGGCTGGCCAGACCTCTACGTCGCCAACGACTTCGAAAACTCCGACCGACTGTATCGAAACAATGGAGACGCCACCTTCACCGACGTCCTCTCCGACACCATTCCCCACACATCCTATTTCTCCATGGGTTCCGACCTCGGAGACATAGACAACGACGGTCTCACCGACTTCTTCGTCGGAGACATGGCCGCCACCACCCACGAGAAAGACATGCGAGGCATGGCCGAAATGGGCCGCGGCATCTGGGAAAACGAACGCGTCGACTCCCTCTTCCCCATGTACATGCGCAACGCCTTCTACCTCAACAACGGCACGGAACGCTTCAACGAAATCGCCTACCTCAACCGCCTAGACGCCTCCGACTGGACCTGGTCCGTCAAATTCGCCGACCTCGACAACAACGGCTGGACCGACCTCTTCATCACCAACGGAAACATCCGTAACTTCATGGAAGCGGACCTGCTCGACAAACAAAGCGTAGCCGCCTCCCTCATTGCCCGCATCCGCGTCTACAAAAACGCCCCACCCTTTAAGGAGAAAAACCTCGCCTTCCGCAACGAGGGAGACCTCAGCTTCACAAACGTATCCGAAGACTGGGGACTCGACTACCTTGGCGTCTCCTTCGGCACATCCTACTGCGACCTCGACCGAGACGGAGACCTAGACCTCATCGTCTCCAACCTCGAAGAAAACATCCACGTCTATCGCAACAACAGCCAGAACCCCGGCTTCCTCGTCCGCCTCCAAGGCGTATCCAGCAATCAATACGGAATCGGCGCCACCGCCTACTACCAAAGCCCCACCGGCACCCAAACCCGCCAGCTCACCCTCGCCCACGGCGTCCTCTCCTCCGACGAACCCCTCCTCCACTTCGCCCCCGGATCCACCCCTGCTTCGCGATCAGCCGGTCCCAACCAAAAAAAGCCACAAGCAGTTCCCCCATCCTCCCAATTCACTACTCACTCCTCGCTACTCACCATTCACTGGCCCTCCGGCCAAACCTCCACCCTCGACAATCCCCAGCCCGGCCAACTCTACACCCTCACCGAACCAGAAGGTCCCGCCAAGAACCCAGAACCTAAAACCCAGAACCCAGAGGCTTACAAAGCCTCGTCCCAATTCACCGAAGTCAGCACCGAGCTCGGCCTCAACTACTCTCACGAAGAAGACTACTACAACGAACTCACCGACCAGCTCCTTCTCCCCCGACGCCTCTCCAAACAAGGTCCCGCCCTCGCCTACGACGCTTCGAACAAAACCCTCCACATCTCCGGCAACGCCAAGCAAGCCACCACCTCCATCTCCCTAAGGCCTTCATCATCCCAACCCAACACCCAGCACCCATCACCCAGTACCCAATCCGACATCCTCGGCATCCTCGCCCTAGACAATACCATCCTAGTGGGAAGCGACCTCGCGCCGCGCTCAACCCAACCCGATAAAAACCTATCGGCCGCAGGCCACCTAAGCGGCGAAGCCGCCTTGACCAACCCACCCATCCCAGCCACCTCCATTCTCACCGCCGGAGATTTCGACAGCGACGGCGACCTCGACCTCTTCATTGGCGGACGCTCCATCTCCGGCAAGTATCCAGAAACTCCCCACAGCTACCTCCTCGAAAACCGCAACGGCTCCTACATCGACGTCACCGAAGAAAGAGCCCCCGGCCTCGCCACCATCGGCATGGTCACCTCCGCCATCTGGAGCGACGCCACCGGCGACAACAAGCCAGACCTCCTTCTCACGCTCGATTGGGGCAGCGTCACTCTCTTCACCAACCAAAACGGCACTCTCGTCAACACCACCGCCAACTCCGGCCTAGCCCCCTACCTCGGCTGGTGGAACTCCATCATCTCCGCCGACTTCAACGGAGACGGCCGCCTCGACTACGCCGTCGGAAACGCTGGACTCAACACCAAGTACCTCGCCTCTCCCGAGCGTCCCACCTACCTCTACTACGGAGACTTCGACGGCTCCGGCAAAAAGCAAATCCTCGAAGCCCAATACGAAGACGGAGACGACCGCCTGTACCCAATCCGTCCTTACAGCAAACTCCGCTACGCCTTCCCATCCCTTGGCGAAAAATTCAATACCTTCACCGCCTTCGCCCAAGCCACCTTGCCGGAAATCTTCGAACCCGCTCGCCTCGATTCCGCCACCCGCCTCGAAGCCAACACCCTCGCCAGCGGAATCTTCCTCAACCAAGGCCAAGGCACATTCCGATTCCACGAACTCCCACGCCTCGCCCAAATCGCCCCCACCTACGGCATGGCCGCCCAAGACTTCGACGGAGACGGCTTCACCGACCTCTACCTCGCCCAAAACTCCTTCTCCCCCGAGCCCACTACAGGTCGCTTCAATGGCGGACTCAGCCTCCTCCTCCACGGAAACGGCGACGGCACCTTCACTCCCGTCAAAACAGCAACCAGCGGCCTCATGGTCCGCGGCGACGCCAAGTCCGCCATCACCCTCGACCTGCAAGACGACGGTTGGGCTGACCTCATAGTCGCCCAAAACTCCGACAAGCTCCTCGCCTTCCAAAACCGTGGCATCGAAGGCAACCACTCATTCGCCGTCAGCCTCGAGTACCTCGAAACAAACCCCCACGCCTACGGAGCAAAAGTCACCGTCCACCGAACCGATGGCTCCCAAACCACCGCCGAGCTCACCTCCACCGCCGGCTACCTTTCCCAATCCGAACCGAAGTTGTTCTTCGGATACACCGACAAAAACACCCCCACAAAAATCGAAGTCACCTGGCCTGACGAAAAAACCACAAAGCACCCTTTCTCGTCCGAAAGCCCAACCCTTCACATTGCCATTTCCTCTCTTTAACCCGACTTCTCTGCTCTTTATAGAATTTCTCTCCTGTTAATGATTGCTACGGCATTATCCTTCTAGGTATTCACCTAGGTATGGTTTATCCACGAGCGGCTTTTTGGTTAGTCACATTTCTCTTTGCTCCAATTCTCCATCTTTCCGCTCAAGACGGACACAATTTAATAGGCATAGGCAGCGACGGGGCATCATGGGGCGTGATCGATCAAAGCCCAAGAGAAGTTCCCAGCCTAAGAGCAACTAACATTGTTTCCATATCCGCTCAATGGGGTAGCTTGATCATTGATTCAGAGTCCCGACTTTGGGGCGTGGGCGCCTGGTGTTCATCAGAACCTTTCGCCGATGAACCAATAATGATAGCCGAAAACGTCAGGAGCGCATCATGCGGCGAAAACCACTGCCTTTTCGTCAAAAACGACAACACACTTTGGGCAATTGGCAGTAGCTGGTACGGAGCTCTCGGTTTGGGAGAGTCAGTCCGTACTGCGGAGGAACCCACCCAAGTTGCATCCGACGTTCTATCCGCTTCCGCTGGGGGTCTTCACAGTCTATTCGTCAAAATCGACAACACCCTTTGGGGCATGGGCAATGCAACCGAAGGCGAGTTAAGATGGGCTGTGCAACTCGGCAACGCTTACACTCCCTTGCAAATAGCGAATAACGTCACAGCTGCAGCTGCTGGGTGGCACCAGACTCTTTACATAACTTCCGACCAAGTTCTCTGTGAAGTAGGCGCTAGCGTCCGTGACTGGAATTCACGATTATTCGAACCTCGGATCGTAGCGGAAGACGTATCAAGCGTCTCTGTTGGCGAAGGTTTTACCCTTTTTGTTAAAAACGATAACACGATGTGGGGTGTGGGATCGAACAACTCTGGTCAACTGGGAATTGAAGATGATATTTGGATTCCGAATCCAGTTCAAATTGCAGAAGACGTCTCAACTGTAAATGCAGGCTTTGACAGCACCCTATTCATCAAGAATGACAACACCGCGTGGGGAATGGGAGATACAGAAAGTGGGAAGCTTGGAACAATAAGCAATGTGGATATTAATACTCCTATTTTTATAGGAAACGGGGCTCTCACGGTCGCTGCAGGAAGATCTCAATGCCTAATCCTCAGTGACGTCAGCCTTACCTTGGACATTGATTCCGATGGATTTTCTTTTTTCAACGATCCCAATGACAACAATCCCTTTCAACCTTTTATAGATGAAGATGGCGACTTTGTTCCCGACAACTATTCAGGCGACTACGACCAACGAAACTATTCACCTGCATTAGAAAACCTGGTCGTGAGTTCAGATCAATTCTCCGCAAGTATCATTCTCGCTCCGGGAACAAGCTACAAAGTCGAACAATCCAGCGATCTAAAAAATTGGCTAACAACGCAAATAGCACTTTCCTCAAGCGAAACCGATCCAAGCTTTTCCTCTAAATTCCCGACAACAATCACTAATGTTAATCTGGGCGATAGCTCCCTATTCTACCGACTCACCGCTACTAGAGAGTGATAGCTCTCCAACCAAAAGAGCGATGGTATGAACAAATCAAAGCGTATCCACTTTATTGTATCCATCGCTCTGCTCATTCTCGCAGTTGGAACTGGCATTATTGCATGGCTTAGCCTCGCCAACGAAAAACTCTACTCCCCTTTCGGAATACTAGCGACCACGAACTCGGACCCGAATTTCTTCATGGGAATCAGCGTCTACGTCACAATCGGCGTGACGCTTTTCACCTCAGCTCTCATTCGAATTGCACTGAGCCTTTCGAAATAGTCGGCATAGAGAAGCCTACAGGCCCCGCTCCTCTACCTCTTCCTCGTCCCAGCCAAAATGGTGACCGAGCTCGTGCAGAAACGTAGTCTGCACCTCGTCCTCGAAGACAAAGTCTTCGTCTTCGCAATACCAGGCGATCGCCCCGAGATAGAGAGCAATGACTCCGCTTTCGTCAATTGATCCAGAATCCTCGCCATAGGAAATGTATTCGCCCAGCATATACATCGCTTCCGGGTCCACATGAGGTGCGTTCGGGTGATAATGGCGATACAAACAAGTCACCTTGCCCGCCTGGTCCCGAATCTCATCCGGCAAATCATCCAAGCATGCCTTTACCACCGTGCCGGCAATCCGCTCTAGCTTCGGCCAATCGTATTTAGGAAGTCTCATCGAAAACGAAACAGGTAGGAGCTAGTTTACTCGCGAATCAATAGCATACTATCGCGAACAAACTCGCTCCTAGCGACACCTTCCTCAATTCACGAAAATATCGCTGATCTCGACCTGACGCAGCTCTCCATGTTCCTTGAGCTTATCGAAATCAATAGCAGCGGATGGCCCGATGATGGAGATCATCTTGGGTTGTCCCTGAATCTCTCTTCCGTAGAAATCGAACAGATTCGTAAGATCCCCTTCCATCACTTCTTCATAACGCTCTTCGCGCGGGTCGCCCTCTATGCCGAGACGCTCCCACGCCTTTACTGAGTTAAGAACGTTCCGGAAACCGATCTTCGATACTCGGTACTGGTTATCCAAAGAATCTAAGGCTATCTTAAAACGATCCTCCGAGTTTGGCATATTATCCCAGAGATCGAGATAGGCCGCGATAGAATCAACCGTCTTGTCCGCTTGCGTGCCGATAAAGCCCATCACGAGATTCTCCCCGTCAGCGAAATTGGATACAAGGTAGTGCGCCCAGACCGAGTACGCCAAGGCTCGTGCCTCACGCATCTCCTGAAAAACGATACCACCCATACCACCGTAGAAGTATTCGTTGAAGGTCTCGATTTCAGGAAGCTTCTCCTCCTCGTAGGCACCTCCAGGAAACTCGATCCGAATCTGAGACTGAGCCGTCTCGTAATCGACGTAAGTGATCTCATTGGTCTCGGGCTGATGCAGCTTCGGCAGCGACGGAGCGGGAACAGGCTTCAACGCCATCTTTTTCTTGGTCAGCTTTTTCAGCTTCTTAGCAACATCCTTAATCGGCATCTTACCCACATAGAGGTAGTCATGCTCGTATCCAGAAAGCCGATTCACCTCCCCCAACAAATCCTCTACACTTAAGGCCTTGATCTCATCCGAAGAGAGAGCCGTTAAGAAAGGCGAATTTTCACCATAGCGACTATAGTTACGGAGCGCGTTAAAAATCGTCGCTGGCTCCTTCATCGCATCTTCCTTCTGCTTGAGCTGGATGGCGACAAGCTCCTCCAAAACTGCGGCATCTCCTTCCGATTCCGCCAACACCTCCTGAAAAAGCGCGAGGGTCTTGTCGAAATTCTCCTCGAGCCCACTGATGCTCATCGCCGTGTTATGATCCGCCACCGCAAAGCTGAAGTCCGCGCCGAGCGCGTACCACGCCTTTTTCAGCTCAGCCGGTCCACGACTCGCAGTACCGGACTTATCGAGCAAGGCCGCCGCCAACGGAAGCTCGCGCATTTCACGGCTCCCCATCTCATACACTTTGGATAGGGCGAACAAATCATTAGCCGGATTCTCCACGTAGAAAAGTCGCACTCCCTTCCCTAGCTTGACGACCTGATAGTCTTTTCCCTTTTCGATAAACTCTGGCTCAATCGGATCCGCAGGAGTCGCCAAAACATCGGCGGCAAACTCGGATTGCTTGCTCCGATCAATATCGATCGGGTCAAACTGCGGCTTGGGCACTGTCGGCGGCGTGTAGTCTCCATCTTTTCGATACGCCACCACGTACGGCTTCGAGAAATACTTATTCGCCACCGCAATCAGATCCTCCTTCGTCAAAGCCTCCATACGATCGATCTCGCTCACGACGTCCTTCCAAACCTTCTTCTCGCCAAAGGAAGTGCTGATAATCCGCAAACGCCCCGCATTCGTCTCCATCGAGAGCTTCTCGTTCTTTTTGAAATCCGTTACGATCGCGGGCAAAATCCAATCCTCAATCTCGCCGCTCTTGATGATCTCGAGCTGCTCGAGCAACAAGGCCTCAACTTCCTCTAGCGTCTGCCCATCCTTCGGAGCTCCCCATAGAAATTGGCTACCCGCGTCATTGCGAATGTACGGAAACGACCCCGCCTGCGAAACGCGTTGCTGCTGGCTCAAATTCAAGTTGATCAAACCCGCGCTCGCATTGTCGAGAATCATATCGATGAGCTTGAGAGCTGGCTCGTCCTCGCTGTTCGTAGGCGCCGTATCGAAACCGATAATCACGTTCTCCTCGCCGGGATAAGTGATAGTCACGCTTTTCTTTTCCGTAATAGGGGCTGGCATCGGACGCGTGAATTCCGGCACGTCTCCAGATTTCCATGACGAAAAATGCCGGTCGATCACCTCTATCGCCTCTTCAACTTCGAAATCACCAGAAAGAGCGATCGCCATATTGTTGGCGACGTAATGAGCGTTAAAAAACTCGTGGATCTTCTTGAGCGACGGTTTCTTCAAATGCTCGACCGAACCGAGCGCGGTCTGCGATCCATACGGATGCTCACCGTAGAGAAGCTCGAAAACCGCTTCCTGAATTAAGCGATCCTTGCTGTCCATCGCCCGATTCTTCTCCTCGTAAACGATTTCGAGCTCGGGCTGGAAGAGTCGGAAAACGGGATCTGTGAAACGGTTCGACTCGATCTGAGCCCACTGCTCGAGTCGGTTAGAAGGAAGCTCCTCGAGGTAAACGGTGCGATCGGGAGCTGTATAAGCATTGATGCCCTGCCCGCCCATCGACGAGATCAACGTGTCAAATTCGCTCGGCACTGCATACTGAGCAGCGAGCTGCGACTCCTTGTTAATCTCCTGGTAGATCCTCGCCCGCTCGTCCGGGTCTTCCTCCGCAAAGTGCTCTTCGTAAAGCTCCGTGATTCGGTCGATGTGCTGTTTCTCCTTCTCCCAATCGGCAGAGCCCATCTTCGTGTTTCCCTTAAAAAGCAAATGCTCGAGGTAGTGAGCGAGACCGGTCGCATCAGCCGGATCGTCCTTCGAACCGGCTCGCACTGTAATCTCAGAACGAAAGGTTGGCGTCTCATGATTTTCCGTTAGGTACACCGTCAGGCCATTGTCCAATTCGTAGATGTGGACCTGCATGAGATCGTCAGCCAATGGCTCCTGAACAAGACGATAACCTGCCTGCAGCGAAAAGAACGGGATTAACAGAAACGCGAGAAGTGCGTATTTTGCTTTCATAAACATCGAAGGGTTACTGTTGGAAACGAGACGAGGTCCACGACGAATCTACGTCGCTTACCCATAAATACGTCTGAAAAAGAAAACGCGTTGCGAAGAAATCACGAAGACGCGGCGTATGAGTCGTAATCTGCAACCGTTGCCGGATGCATTTCAACCCAATGGCCCGGTGAGACCTCAACATAGTCGCCAGGTTGCGAGGCAATTTCCTCCGAAACCTTGATCGGACTACGACGGGCAAACGCGCAGCCAGGAGGCGGGTCGATAGGAGACGGCACGTCCCCCCGCAACATCACTCGATTCTTCTCCGCTCGCGGATTGGGCACCGGAATAGCGGAAATGAGGGCCTTCGTATATTCGTGTATCGGATTTTTGAAAATCTCAGCGCCATCCGCGACCTCTACCATCTTGCCCAAGTACATCACGCCGATGCGATCTGAGATCACTTTCACCACCGCCAAGTCATGAGCAATGAAAAGATAGGTCAGCCCCATGTCCTTCTGCAGCTCCATCAGGAGATTGAGAATCTGGCTCTGCACCGACACGTCGAGAGCTGAAACGGGCTCATCACAAATGATAAGCTTCGGCTCCAGAGCAATCGCCCGGGCAATGCCGATGCGCTGGCGTTGCCCCCCGGAGAACTCGAAGGAATACTTGCCCGCCGCTTGCTTGCCGAGGCCGACGCGATCCAACAAAGCGTCGACCTTCTTGCGGCGCGCACTCGCATCTCCAATCCCATGAATGATAAAGGGTTCCTCAAGAATCTCCCTCACCGTATGGCGAGCATTGAGAGATTCAGCTGGATCCTGAAATACCATCTGCACGTCGCGCCGGATCGGACGCATCTGCTTGCGATCATAGCCAGCGATGTTCGCTCCCTGAAAGTGGATCTCTCCTGCCGTCGGCTGAATCAGTCGGCAAATCGTTTTGCCAAGCGTCGACTTGCCGCAGCCAGACTCGCCCACCAAGCCAAAGGTCTCGCCCTTCTTGAGCGAGAGACTCACCCCATCCACCGCCTTGCAATGCTTCACCGTACGGGAAAACAAACCGCTTCGCAGCGGAAAATGTACCTTCAGGTCCTTTACGTCTAAAAGTTTTTCGCTCATCTGTATCTATCAGCCGAATACACGAACGTACTCGCAATCCTCCACCCAATGTCCGGGAGCGACTTCCGCTAGCTCAGGACGCTCTTCCTTAAACGCGGCCGACTCAAGGTACTCTCCGATCTTCGGATGTCCCGATCGAGGAGCAAAGCGAGCTCCCATCGGCATATCCGCCAATGAAGGCACCATGCCAGGAATCGTGGAGAGACGCTCCTTGCCCGGCGACTCTAGCTTGGGAATCGAGCTCAACAAACCGGTCGTGTACAGATGCTGCGGCTTCTCGAAAATATCGAACACAGTCCCCTTCTCCGCCACGCGGCCCGCGTACATGACAACCACTTCGTCGCAAGTTTCCGCGATCACTCCCAGATCGTGCGTTATCATCACAACCGACATACCCAAATCCGCCTGCAACTGGCCAATCAGGTCAAGGATCTGAGCCTGGATCGTAACATCTAGAGCCGTGGTCGGCTCGTCGCAAATCAGCACTCCGGGATCGCAAGCCAATGCCATGGCAATCACCACCCGTTGCCGCATACCGCCAGAGAGCTGATGAGGGTACTCCGTCACCCGTGTCTCCGGCGCTGGAATGCCGACTCGCTTGAGGGCTTCGATCGATCGATCCCAGGCTTCCTTCTTAGTGATGTTCGGAAAGTGGAGAAAGAAACATTCGCTGAGCTGCTGGCCAATACGATGAACAGGATTGAGCGCCGTCATCGGCTCCTGAAAAACCATGCCGATCTGCGCTCCGCGAACCTTGCGCATCTCATCGATGCTGAGATCTACCAGATTGTTTCCGTGATGCTCGATGGTGCCGCTAATGATACGGCCAGTCGGGTTTGGCAGCAGACGCATGATGGACAAGGCCGTTACGCTCTTGCCGCAGCCTGACTCGCCTACAAGGCCAAGCGTCTTGCCTTTCGGAACATCGAAAGAGACATCGTCCACTGCGACAATGACCCCATCCTTAGTGGCAAAACCCGCCCGCAAGTTGCGGACGCTTAGGGCAGATATTTCCGCTGTATCCATTAATTTTTGACGCGAAATTGATCGAAAGTCTTGATAATTGGATCGAAAGTCTCGCCACGCTTCATAGCAGCTCGAACCTCTTTGCGCTCTTCCTCGTCGATCCACATCAGACCAAACTGGTCCCATATATCCGTTACGCGAGCGTCAAAGGTTTCTGGATACTTCATCCAACGCCACATCCCTACGCGATAGTAGGACACCTTGTGAGCAGGAATAAACGCCGCGTCGTCGTGAATGAGCTCCTGCAACTCCCACGAGATCTCCTTGATCTCATCAAGGTCGTTACTCTCGCGGTAGCGATCAATCATCTCATCCCACTCAGGATAAGCCGTGATGGTAAGATTGTTCGTTGTTGGCTTCGGTTTCTTATCCTCGGTTAGAGCATTGTAAGAATGATAAAAGTCAAAGAATCGTGGATACAGCTCAACGGATACATTGTAAGCCGTGATAATCATCTCATGATTCTTTTCCTGGCTCTGCTTGAACGCAGTCATGAGATCCAAATCCTTGATACGAATCTCCAGTCCCGCCTTCGCCGCTTCTTCCTTCAGGATCGAAACATAGCCCTGCAGTGGAGGACGCCCATTGGTGAGCTCGATCGACAGGCGCTGTCCTTCGGAGTTTACAAGAACCCCATCCGCGCCGCGCTCGACAAATCCTGCCTTCGCAAAGCTCGCCAATGCCTTCTCCACCGAAAACTCACGCGCCTTCACCTTCGGATTCTGATAATCTCCATAGCCTTCCGCCCAAGAGTTAGAGCGCTCGTAGTCGCCACGGAACACTTGATCAATCGCGAGATCGAAGTTCAAAGCGTACGCGATGCCGACGCGGATATCCTTGTTGCTGAGCAAAGGCTTAGACTTGTTTAGCCAAACACCCCAGTTCGGACGCGGCTTATCAGTGTAGAAAACATACTTCCCAACATAGCCCTTTTGCACGACTTCGTCGGTGTTGGGCAACTTAAGATGCCAGAATTCCGGAAGCGTTAGAGCGAAATAGTCCAACTCTCCCTTCTTGAAAGCCTCGAGGGCCTTGTCTTGGTCTCGAATCGTAGTGAAGACGCGCTTGTCTGGATTGAAGCGATTTCTCCAGAAACGTTTATCGTCAGCCCACCAGTCTTTCACACGAGTTACCGCGATAGTGCGGCCCTTCTTGATATCCTTCTCAAGCACCACATACGGACCAGCAGTCGGCTCGAAAGTCCACTGGTAGCGGGTAGTAAAGTCCTCGCCATAATCCTTGTAATGATGGCTCGGCACAGGACGCACGTCCTCTTCGAACAAACGGAAAATGTCAGGCTTGGCCTCCTTCACCCCAATCGAAATCGTGTAGTCGTCATACTTGGTAACGTTCGTGTAAGTCGCCCCCATCGTGTACCAGTTCGTCGACCATGGCTCCTGGTGGAAGCTCTGCTGCATGAAATAGAACATGAACAAATAGTCGTCCGCAGTGATCTTTACCCCATCGGAATACTCTGCCTTGGGATCGAGCTTAAAGAAGACGCGCTTGTTCTCCCAATCGATCGACCACGCCTCGCAAAGTCCGGGATAATACTCGCCTGGAATGTTTGGATGCGGATGCACCACGCGCATGCCGTAGTCGTCATTCAAAAACTTTCTAAATGCGCTGTTGGAGTCAGGTCCGATGATTCGCAAAGTACGCGGATAGGAAATTTGCCAATCGTAGAGAACGCCGCCGCGCTTGGCGTCAGGAGATGCGAATTCCGGTAGATCGCTCGAATCCTCCCAATCGATATCCGCCGGCAAGTCTTCCGGACTGGCGAAAACGAAAAAGTCGGGATGCTCCGCGTAGTACGCCTTGGCCTCCTCAAGCGCAGCTCCAGAACCGGCCTCGACCGCTTCCTCTTCTTTATCTCCGGAACAGCCAGCGAGAGTAAGCGCCAGAATGGCGACTGGTGCGGCAATCCAATTTCGTGTGCGTTTTGTACGTATCATTTATTTCCTCTCTCCTACTGGTACAGGGTGAATTTCTTGGGATCGAAGGCCTCGCGAACGGCCTCCCCGATGAATGTGACAAGCAATAGTATAGTCACCATTGCAGAAAAGGTTGAGAGCACGATCCACGGAGCGTGCAAATTCGTGGTCCCTTGCTTCAGCAGTTCGCCCCAACTCGGAGTGGGCACGGGCAAGCCGAAGTTCAAAAAGTCGAGCGCCGTGAGGCCCGTAATCGCAGCTGCCACCGTGAAGGGAATAAAGGTGACGAGCGTCGAAAGCGAATTCGGCAACACATGCTTAAAGATGATCCGAGCATTCCCAGCTCCGAGCGCCTCTGCGGCCGCCACATAGTCGCGGGCCTTCTCTTTGTACGCCCCGGAACGCATGTAGAAAGTCATGCCTGTCCACGAAAAGGCGACCACGATTAGAAGCAGCTTCCAGAAATCCGGCGTCGTGACGGAGGCGACGATTATCACGACATACAGAAAGGGTATGTTCGACCAAATCTCGATAAGACGCTGGCCGATCAAATCGAACTTGCCCCCGAAATAACCCATCGAGCAACCAATGCCGACCCCGATCAAATAAACCAAGCTCACGTAGCCCGCCGAAAAATAAAGGACGATGCGGAATCCATAGACGAGTCGGGCGAGCACATCGCGAGCCGTCTTGTCGGTACCCAAGAAATGGCTCTCCGCAAAGGACGGCTTGAAAGGAGGATAGAGACCATCCTTAAAATCGCTCTCGTTCGGACCATAAGGGACCAAGGGCAAAAGCACCCAATTTTCGCTTCCTTCCTCCTCCCATTTTTGAGCAAGGTCCCGGTAGTTCGCCTCGAAGGAATAGTCCTCCCCGAAGTCCGTTCCGGAATACTGGTCACCGTAAGTCGGGAAATACAGCTCGCCTTCGTAGCTCACGATCAAGGCGCGATTGCTGACCCATAGTTCCGCCCCAAGAGCGAGAATCGATAGAACGCAAAATACGATAAGAGAAATGAACCCGCGACGATTGGAGCGAAAGCGCTCGAGCTTCTTGCGGGTTAAAGGATTAAGCTTAAACTTCAGCATCGGTATCAGGATTCTGACTACTTGAAGCGAACGCGTGGATCAGCCAGAGCGACGAGCGCGTCGCCAATGAGGTTGCCAACCAACATGAATACCGAAGATATGAGCAAAACCCCCATAACGATCGGATAGTCGCGCTCCAAGGTGGACGTGTACCCGAGCAAGCCGAGCCCGTCTATGTCGAAGATTGATTCGATAAGGAAGGAACCGGTGACGAATATCGTAAAGCTTTGCCCAAAATTCGTCGCGATCGGGATCAAGGAGTTTCGCAAGGCGTGCTTAAAAACGGAACGCTTGAAACTCACGCCCTTCGCTACCGCCGTTCTCACGTAATCCGCGGCGAGGTTCTCCAGAAGATGATTCTTCATCAGCAGCGTCACGAATGCAAAGCTGCCAATCAGATAACAGCTCAGCGGCAAGGCAGCATGATGGAAGAGATCCACCACTTGCTCCCAAAAGGTCATGTACTCCGCATCGTAACTTCGAAAATTTCCCATCGGAAACCACTCCCAACGCGCCGCCGGATAAACGACCAGCAAAGACCCCAGCACATAACCTGGAATCGCGTATCCACCAAATATGACAATCGACGTGATATTGTCAGTATAAGTCATGTGCTTGATCGCCTTTAAGACCCCTAATGGCACGCACACCGCATATGTAATTAACAATGTCATTCCTCCATAAAAGAAAGAAACCGGAAGCCGCTCCTTTATCATGCTCCACACGGAGTCATTGTAGATGTTGGAAGTACCAAGATCTCCCTGCACGACCTTCCCAAGCCAGTTGACGTAGGCCACGTACCAAGGCTTATCCAGACCGAAGTAAGCCTTCATATTCTCGATCTGCTCCTCGGAGAGAGCCGCTCCACGAGAAGCCCCTCCACCGCCCTCTTCCGCTGCCATTTGAGCAGTCATTAACATTCTCTCGAAAGGACCTCCTGGCACAAATCGAGTGATTGCGAAGACAATCATAGTCACCCCAATCAACGTGGGAGGAATGAGCAGTAGTCTTCGAAGAAAGTAATCGCGCATAGCTTATCTTAAACAGTGGTGGTGAAACGAAAAATAAGGGAGGGCATTTCCCCAAAAAGCAAGTCCGAGCTCCCAGCAACTTTCAGGCCGTGGCCTGCCGCGACACTTGCTTTACGTACTTTCCCTCCTACCTTGTCCCGAAATGTACGAGCACTCCGCCGCTACTACGACCTCATCTACAGAAATCTCAAAGACTACAGCGATGAAGCTGCTAAAATTGACGCGCTGCTGAAGCGATTCGATCCGATTCCCAAGCAAATTCTCGACATCGCATGCGGCACCGGCGAACACGCCCTCCAGCTCAGTCAACACTTCGGCTACGAAGTGGACGGAATCGACATTCAATCGAGCTTCATCGAAATCGCGAAAGGCAAACTGCCGAATGCCCGCTTCGAGGTCGCCGATATGCGAAACTTCTCTCTTGGCAGAACATACGACGCAGCCCTCTGCCTCTTCAGCTCGATAGGCTATGTCGAAACGATAGATGCGCTTCAAGACGCTCTCGCCTGCATCGCCCGACACCTCAATCCCGGAGGCTGGCTCATCTGCGAGCCATGGGTCTCCACGGAGAATTGGACGCCCGGGCTTGTTGATGTTACCCATGCTAGCGATCCCCAGAGCGATACAGAGGTCTCTCGCACCCGACGTGGTGAGACAGACGGATCCGTAGCCGTCATGAAAATCGATTACGCCATCAGCACCGCAGCCGGTAAAAAAAAGCTAGCCGAAACGCATCGACTCGGCCTCTTCACGGATAAGGAAATCGAAATCGCCCTCGAAAAAGCCGGATTCAGTTTTCAGTGGGGAGAACATGGCCTGCACAACGGAAGAATCGTGTTCGCGAAACGACTGTCCGACCAGTGCAGCTGAATCTAGGAAGCCTCGGCCAAATGCGCCGGAAGGTTCCAATTACCCCAGTATTTCACGATGTCACCCATCATGTCGCAAAGCGTCTTCAGCTCGTAGGGCTTGATCAAATAGCTGTTCGCTCGCTTCTCGTAAGCTTCCTTCCGATCCCTGCTGGCGGCGGAGGTGGACAGAATCAACACCGGGATATGCTTGAGATCCTCGTCGTTTTTAACCTGATCCAGTACCTCAAGACCACTGAGCTTCGGCATGTTGAGGTCGAGCAATACCACGTCCGGCAGCTCACGATCCGCGTACTCGCCCTCCGCTCTCAAAAACCTCAAAGCCTCCTCGCCGTCACTCGCAAAATTCAAGTTATCAACGACTCCAGCTTTCTTGAAGCCAAACTTGATGAGCTCGAGATGCGACTCGCTGTCGTCCACTATCAAATACCTTGAGTTTCTTTCCGTCATATTATCGTTGGTTTTAAATCTCATAAGCCAATGTTGGCACGCGCGCAAAGCTCAAACGAAAGGTCGCCCCCTTGCCTAGAGCAGAATCGAGCCAAACGTCTCCGCCGAAAGATCGCATCGTCTTCCTGACAATTGACAGACCCACGCCCGATCCGGGTTTCGAAACGTCAAGTCGATTGAACAGGCCAAAAACCTTCTCATGATACGCCGGATCCACTCCGATCCCTAAATCCCGCACATACAGCTCAACCGCGTCCCCCGTCTCCTTCGCCTCTATCTCAATCACGTTCGGATTTCCATTCAGCGAATGCCCATACTTCAAAGCGTTCCCTATCAAATTATCAATCACTTGAGAAAGGCGTACCCTATTCATCGATACAGCTGGCAGATTCGGCTGCACGCGGACCTCAAAGCCTTCCTCAGCGATTTTCTGTTCATAGCTTTCAACAATCTCATCCACCAGCGGACTCAACTCAACCTCCTCCACCTCTACGTCCACCTTGCCCACGCGACTCAAGTCAAGCAGGTGATGAATGAGCTCCACCATGCGGGCGTTCGCCTTCTCAAGCTGGCCGAGCTTCGCAAAAGCCTCGTCGGGCTCCCCCATTTCCTTGAGCTCCCGCATCATGCCAATAAACCCCTGACTCGTCACGATTGGCGATTTCAAGTCATGGGATACAGTATAAACGAAACTCTCCATCTCTTCATTCGCCCGCTCTAGCTGGCCCGTCTTCGCGTCGAGCTCACCGCGCATTCGCTCCGACTCCTCCAACAAGCCTTCTGTCTCCAAATTCTTCTTACGAAAAACTTCCGCAGCCTCAGCCATGGTTCCAATCTCGTCATTACGAGCGGACGCGTCGAAACTCGCTTTCTTATCTCCCGAAGCAAGCCGCCTCAACACATCCGTTATGCTCGTAATCGGACCTACCGTACTCCTGGCAACGAGCACCGACGCGACCAACGCCCCCATTGCCGCGACCAATGTAAGCCAAAGCACTATTTTCCTTCGATCATCCGCTGCAGCGAAGGTCTTATTCCTCAATTCATGTAAAGACTCGAATCCTCGAACCTTGAGAGCTTCCACATTATAGGAAAACTCTGAAGACTGGCCGGCCATCACCACGTTCACCAAAAACAGGTAGGCACGCGTCGCCTGGACCGCTCGCAAAAAATCCGCTTCGTAGGTATCCAAGCTCTCCACGAACGTTCCAATCGCCACCTCTGTGGCGAACGCGGACCCTCCGGGCATGTTTGCCATAGCTTGCTTTACCTCTAACACTCTTTCCTTCGCTTCGTTCACCAAACTAGTGTCCAAATACTTGAAATAGTCTGCAGCCGCCCGCCTCATCTGATAAAGCTTTCGGAACGCCTCTCCCGTCGCCACGTCACTTACATCCTGGTCGGCAAAGGTCTGAAGCATGCCCGATAAAATCGCGAAATCATCAACCAGCCTCTTGTCCACATACTCGCTGCGAAGGCGGCGCTCAACGATAGCCGATTCGAAATTCTCCATATAGGTCCCAAGATGCTCCTTCATCTTAGACAGGTACCCAAGCGATTCTTCATCAGTCTCCCGAGACAATAAAGCATTTATTCTCGAATCAATTTCCTTCTCCAGAAAGCGAGCTTTCTGGACCATTCCATCGTATCCAGTAAAAATATACATCTGAACGTTTCCGTTCAGCTCTTCCGCTAAGCCATCCAGCTGAGAAAGCTGCAGCGTCCGAGTCGCGTCCTGGTCGAAATTCTTAAAGTCGAAGACAATCTCGTTAATGGAATGCCTTCCCATATAAGCTATGCCAAACACCATCGCGACCACGATGCCAAACCCAAGATAGACCTTTGCTCTAATCTTCATGCAACACAGTATCCAATCTATCCCTACGAAACCATAAACTCGTACCAACGCTGCAGACTGTACTCGTAAACGTCCATTACGGTATTCCACACAGCCACGTTGCTGAAACGCTTATCGTAAGACCCACCCCTGCGAACCTCGCCCTCAACCACAGTCACCTTCCCGTCCGTTCCCAGCAATTGCCCCCGAGCTGGCTGGCCCGCATACCAATAATCCCACTCCGCGTCGGACAAATGCTCCCGAGAGCGCTCAGGATTCGAAATATAGTAGCCTTGACGAGCGATGAACGCGCCCGGCCAACCGGACAGCCACCAATTCATAAACCTGTAGGCCGCCTCCTTCACCGGACCTTCCGTAGTCCGCGAAAGACACATCACCCCATGCCAAGCACGGTAGCCCTCCTTCGGCGCAGCGTATACGCACGGAATGCCCATTCCGTTCAAAGTCGAAACACCCGGCGAAAACATGCTCTGCACAGACACCTGTCCACTCGCCATAAAATCCACGCTCTGAGGGACAGAACTCCAAACACCTCGAAAATGTCCCCGCTCCTTGTACTCCACGAGAATCTTAAAAAGCTGGTCGACCTCCCCTCGCGTCATCGCCCCGATATCCTTGAAACTCATCAAACCCTTAGCCTCCGCTGCAAGCGCCGCATCGAAAATGCCAATCGTCGGAGCGTTCACCAGAGCGACTTTTCCCCGATAGCTATCGTCAAGCAACCACCCCCAACTCTCCGTCTCATACGGCAGGCCTCGAGGAATCACCGCCGCGTTATACCCAATCGAATCCGTGTTGTGGACATACGGAAGAAAGCTCAACTTTCCCGTACGCTTGGAGCCCAGCGTCCCATCCTCCTGCACGTTGATGATCCGAAACGGCGCATCCCCCTTCCCCAAAGGAGCCTCAGGAGTCAGACGGCCCGTCTTCGTCAATCCATTCACCTCACCCCACCGCTCAATTCTTCCCGTCTCGATCGGTTGAATAGCATTCGCCTGCCAAAGCACCCTTATGCTGTCAGACCACTGCTCGTAGAGATCAAAACTCTCCGGCTCGGTCGACGCCTTGTGCAGCACCTCCGCGCTGCCGCCCGGATAAAACTCGATAGCGAATCCCAACTCCTCCTGAGCCCGCAGGCGAATCGCCTCTTGCAACGTAACATGCGTGCCGCGAACGCGAAGCACCACCGGCGAAGTCTTTGCCCGCACGTACGGAGCTCCCGCTAGCCAGGCCGCCGCACCAGACGCCGCTACTACTCCCTTCGAGACAAAGCGCCGACGCGAAATATCGCTCGTTCTATCATCGCGGGCCGGATTCATCGATTAAGTAATGCGCTGTTAAGCTGAAGCATAGCTACTATCCAAAAAGGTAGTTCAAAGAAGCCCGATTCGTAAATTTGGAAAGGGGCAAACTCACTTTTTACCAAGCCCTTCATATTCTCTGAAGCCGGTAGGACCACGCCATAACCTCACCAAAGGAACCGCCAAGGACTCCCTTCCCGCAATACACTCACCCTCTAAGTCCCTAATGTAGAAAGAGCTCCAGCCATCTCCATGAACAATCTGATGACCCTCACACACCTATCAAAAATAAAGTCCGGCCCCCCAAGAGGGGGCCGGACTTCTCCCAAACAACATAAAGAAAGTGACTGGAACTAGCTGCCCAAGATGATCGGACTAAGCATAATTCGCTGCATAGAAACAACCAATAGTTGGATCGGGGTTTGGAGCAAATCGTTTAGAGGTATGATTGTAAAAAAAATGATATTTAACATATTTTTTAATATATTTACTCATCACGTAAGTGCTATTTTTTATCACAAATAGCGATTACCCTATAGTCTTTTCGCTCAGAAGAGGCATAGGATAAAATTTATGCCTTCGCGTCACCTGAAAGCTGTGGCAAACCGCCTTCAATATGAAGCGTACGCGTCGGAAAGGCGATCGAAGAGCCGCGATCCGCCACCGCTTTCATGAGCTTCAAATTAATGCGCTGACGGATATCCATGTGCTCCAGCCAAGCCGTAGTGGACGTGAAATAGTAAACCAGAATCTGCAAAGCGCTATCGCCGAAATCCGTGAAATTCACCAAAATGAAATCCTGATTCACTCCCTCGTCTTCGCGTAGCAACTTCCGAATATCCTCCACCAGGCCCTCCATGTTCTCCGGCGACGTGCTGTAGGTCACCCCGAGGTACTGCTTGACGCGGCGTTTCGGCATGCGACTCCAATTCTCTATGATTTCGTTGGCCAGCACCTTGTTGGGAATCGTGAGCTGCGACTTCGCCCAAGTACGCACCTTGGTCGATCTCAGACCGATCTCCTCCACGTCGCCATCCACTCGATCGCCTACCTGAATCCAGTCGCCCACCTTGAAAGGACGATCCGCCACGATGCTCACCGAACCAAAGAAATTGGCCAAAGACTCCTGGGCAGCTAAAGCCAAGGCCAAGCCGCCAATCCCCATGCCCGCCAGCAAAGAGCCGACCGAGTAACCAAGATTCTGAACGACAAGCACAACCGCTACCACAATCAGAAAAACGCGAGCCGTCTTCTTTATCAGAGGAATGAAATGATACACTCCCATGTCCCGCTGCTTGGCCACATCGACCATCACCTCCGCGAACACATCCACCAACCGCAGCAAACCCCAAAAGAGCACCGTCATCGTGGACGCCTGAAAAATCCGCAAAACCACAAGGTCCATTCCAGACGTCAGGCTCAGCACGGAAATCGATAGAAAAAATCCGATCACATAAACCATCGCCCCGATCGGACCCGTCATCGCCGGGATCAACTTGTCATCAAAAGTCCACGCCGTCCTCTCCGCCACCCGCATGAACCAACGAGAGAAAATCACGATCACGATTTTTCGAGCGATAAAGGTGGCCAGCAGTAAAACGAAAAACAACAGCCAGCGCATACCCGAGTTCCCTCCCAAATCCAAATCGGTCAACTGGCTCAATCGGTTGATCGCGTCCTCCTTCGCATTCGCGAAACTCTCAAGTTCCCTCGGCGGAACAGCCTCAGGTTCGACCTGCGGGTCAGCGGCCGCCTGCCCCATGACCAATAAACCATAGAACGCGCTAAAAACGCAAAAAAACGAAACTCTTAAAAACCGTACCATTTCCACTAAGCACAAACCTCCTCGCCCGCCAGTGACAAGGCCAATAATAAACCCCAACACTCCCAAACGCTGCCACCCACGAAAAAGTCGGCCTCGCCTAAGCGAGACCGACTCCCCTCCTCCTATCTGTGAGCCCCTAGCCCGACCGCTACTTGATAGCGATCTGACGAGGCTTCTTGTGCTCTGCCTTCGGTAAGGTGAGCAGCAAAACACCATTCTCTAGATTGGCCGAAATCTTGTCGCCATCGACCTCATCCCCGATAGCGAGGCGCAGTCGATAAGCCACTCCGTCCTCTGCGTCGCCCGCGACCGACTTCCAGTCCTTACTGTCAGACCATCCACGGTTCCCCACAATATCAAGGACCCCGTCAACGAGCGACACCTCTAGATCCTTCTTGCTTACGCTTGGCATGTCGATTTCCGCAACGAAAGACGTATCCAATTCCTCGACACGGTATTTCGGTCGCAAAGTGCGAATCGGTCGAGCGGAACCGGCGATAGGTTTCGTCGATTCGTCTTCCTTCTTAACTACAGCTTCCTTGTTTTTATTAATGTTTAGTAAAGTCATTATTAGGTTCCTCCTTAAATTAAGTATTCGTTATACAACTACTAACTATTTTTTGAAGCTCACTTCGATTTGACGTGGCTTCGCTTTCTCTCCCTTCGGAAGCGTCAAGCTCAAGACTCCATCGTCATAGTTCGCTACGATTTTTTCTTCCTCCACGCCTTCCGGCAACTCGATCGTCTTGCGATAGCTAAAGCTGCCTTCCGACTTCGCATCCTTGTCAGCAGCCTCAAACTTTCGAGTAGCCGACACCGTCAGCGCGTCGTTCTCAAGCTCGAGAGAGATATCCCCCTTCTTAACGCCAGGAAGATCAAGGCGAAGCATGTAAGAATCATCCTTCTCGTACCAGCGCGTCTTCACCGCTCCGCTCGGAACACTGAAAAACGCGTCGTCATGCAGATCGAAAAGCGACGGGAATCCCGCAAAAAGCGAGTCAAGCTGCTTGTCTAAGCTACCAAAACTGGCAGGCCAGTTCAGCGTATTAAGACGTGAGTTATATGGGCTTAAGTATGTCATTGTTTTTCCTCCTCTAAGATTTTTGTTGAGTTGTTCGATGCCACTATTCTGCACAATTGATACCAAACACTTAAAACATCTTACTCTCTGTAAACCAGTCACTTACAGATTATATTGAAAATCGATAGAGCCAAACTGTCACACAACCTACCAGCACTAGGTGTGACAATTCACACGCCAAACCAACCCAAGAGCGCTCCTGTGCAGCCATACTTCTCCTGGCCTCACGAAAAAGAGCGGAGCTCCCTATTCCTCCGCCAGGCGCGCCCATTTCTTGAAACCCAAAAAAACAAGTAACCTTCGCCCCAGCCAAAGAGTATACATGAGCCAGACACACAATCGCTCATGAAAACAAAACTCCTTTCCCCAGCATTCATCCCAGCGCTCGCCGCGCTGTTCGCCTTCGCCGTCACAGCCCAAGCAGCAGACGAAGTGCAAACCTTCGAGCTCGACGGCATCAACCAGCTCAAGTTCAGCATCGCCAAATCAAACGTCTCCATCATCGGCACCGACCGTAGCGACATCCAACTCACCCTCGAAAAACCCTTCACTGGCTTCGACCCTGAAAAGGTCACCCAAAGCGTGGACCGCGTCGGAGATACCCTGGTAATCGAAATCGAATACGAAAAGAGCGGCAAAGGCTGGTTCTGGTCTTCCGACAACAAAGGCTACTCGGCCGCCAACCTTATCGTGCCAAACGAACTCGTCGCCTCCATCCGCACCAGCGGCGGAAACGTGACAGCCGAAGCCATCAACGCGCCGCTCACCCTCAACACTTCGGGCGGAAACATTCGCGCCGCAGACATTAGCGGACGCCTAGACATCAAGACTTCCGGCGGAAACATCCAGCTTCGCCACATCACCGGAGACACCGACGCCCACACCTCAGGAGGAAACATCTCCGTCGAGGGACTCGCCGGCGCCGCATCCGTCCACACCTCCGGAGGCAACATCAACATCGAAGGCCAAATCTCATCACTTAAAGCCCACACTTCGGGCGGACACATCAACGCACACCTCCAAAGCCAGCTAATCGAGCCCCTCGTCCTCAAAACTTCCGGCGGAAACGTCAGCGCCACGCTCGACCAAGGCATGACCGCCCCCGCAGAGCTCAGCACCTCAGGCGGCAGCGTATCCATCAACCTTCCCCGAGACCAATCATTCAAGATCTACGCCAAATCAAGCGGAGGCCACGTCTCGCTCGACCACGGCGGATCCTTCAACGGAAGCCTCAGCAACAAGAAGATCGAAGGTACCGTCAACGGCGACGGCCCCCTCGTCAAACTCAGCACCCACGGCGGACGCGTGCGCATCTCCGAAATCTAATTCCGCCCCAAACCCAAAAACCAATTTTCAGTACGGTATATCGCTGACATAAGTTAGCAGATGAAAAGGAGGGAAGCCCGCATCCAAACGATGCGGGCTTTTTCCTTTCCCCCAATCTCCCCGAGATAAGAGCTTGCTTGTCACGCGCGCCCCCAACCCGATCCACTCCAGTCATGCCAACAACCAAACCTACCGGCTCGCCAGAGCCACCTACTCGGCGCCAGCCGACCTGACAATCCCCACACCCCTTACACAACCTTCTCCAAGAAAACTTCCACACCTCTTCCATTTCATCCGTGTAAATCCGAGCAATCTGTGGGCAAATACAAGCCGCATGTCCGATCCTCTAACCGAGCCAACACCACAACCACCCCTCGAAATCCTCTACCGCGACGAACGCCTCGTCGCCATCCACAAGCCCTCCGGCCTGCTCGTCCACCGCAGCCCCATCGACCGCCGCGAAACCCGCTTCGCCATTCAGCTCCTGCGCGACCAAATCGGCCAACACGTCTACCCCGCCCACCGCATCGACCGCCCCACCTCCGGCATTCTCCTCTTCGGCCTCGACGAGGCAGCAGGTACCGCCCTCTCGCTCCTCTTCCAAAACCGAGAAATCCAAAAAAACTACCTCGCCGTCACCCGAGGTCACCTCCCCGAATCCGGCCTCATCGACTCCCCCCTCCACAAATACGAAGACGCCGACGGCCACATCAAAAGCTCCGAAACCCAAGAAGCCGAAACCGCCTACCGCCGCCTCGCCACCACCGAGCTCCCGTATCCAACAGAGAGATACGACACCACCCGCTACTCCCTCGTCGAGCTCACTCCCCACACCGGCCGCCGCCACCAGATCCGCCGCCACCTCGCCCACATCCGTCACCCCATCATCGGCGACGTCCGCCACGGCTGCAACAAAGCCAACAAGCTCGCCCGCTCCCACTTCGCCATCCACCGCCTCCTCCTCGCCGCCACCCACGTCGTCTTCGTTCACCCCTTCACAAACGCCCCCCTCAAAATCCACTGCCCCCCAGAGACAAGCTTCCAAACCGCCCTGCAATGCATCGACCTCCCCGTCCAAGCTTGAGCCAGTACCTCAAAAAAGCCCACGAATCCGAATACATTTCACATTTTACAGCAATAGCGCTTTCACTTAATAAACGTCCGCAGTTCTAGCACATACCTTGCCCCCATGAAAATGCGCCCGCTTCTCTTTCCCACCCTAGCTTGTCTCGTCGCCTTCCTTTCCTCACCCCTTTCCGCCCTCGAGCCCGCCGACCTCTCCCGCATCCTCGACGCACCCGAGCTCGATTTCACCCTCGAGACCAGCATCGGCGGCGCCGCAGAATCATCAACCTTCTCCATTGCTGGCGGATCCTCGCTTAAAATCACCCCCGCCTTCGACGCCGAACAAGGAAGCCAGGCCATCATCCTGAAACTAAAAATCGCCGCCTCTGGCCCGGGCCGGGTCAGCTTCCAAGTCCGCTCCGCCAAAGCCGATCCGCGAATCTTCAGCGTCAACTCCGCTCCGGGCTATGAAGCGCTACCTGAAGTCATCGCCGAAGACACCTGGTATCCGGCCTCTTTCACAGTTTTCCCAGAAGCCGAAGAGATCGTCCTCTCCATCTCCACCATTCTCGACAATGGCGACGCCGCTCTCTACCTGGACGCCTTCTCCTTCCAGCCTGGCGTCAGCATCCAAATCCAAGACATCCCGGAAGCGGGCCCCATCCTGCTCTCTCCCCAAAAAGAACTCTACCAAGTGGGCGAACGCGTCAGCGTCTCCCTCCAGCCCGCCGCCTCCTCCATCACCGCTAGTATCACGGAGATCGATCCCCGCTTCGCCATCTCCAAAGACCGACCCAATTCCTTCACCATCGTCGCCGAAAACGACCTCGTCCTCCGCGCCACCTACCAACAAGCCCTGGAAATCCCCGGTCTCAAAGCCTCCGCCCGACTCGTCAATTCCCTCATCGATCTCGAGGCAGACAATAGCATCACCACCGGCAAGCTGGTCCTCGAAGACATCCCCGCAAATTCTCTCCTCGCTTTCGACGCTACCCTCGTCGATGGCAAAACCGTCACGATCTACGGCGAAACCTCGATCCCCCTGCTCCGCCTCGAGCGCAGTCTGCCAAACCTCGCCTTCGAAAGCCTCCCCGGACAAGTCCTCCGATTTGATTTTCCCCTCGCCAAGCTCGAATTCACCCTTGACGAATGGCCCTTGGAAAACCGTGTCCTGATCGAAAACCTGCGGCTGATCACAAATCCGAGCGTTCTTCTACAAACAAGCGGCCAAGGCTCGGCCTCCGTCGAATACGCGGAAACCAGCGACCCAAACATCCTGCAAGCCACCCTCACCGCCTTGCCCGAGCCTGGCTGGGTCTTCGAACGCTGGTCCGGCGACATAGACTCATACTCCTCGAGTTTCACCACTCTCCTAGATGGCCCCCGCGTCACTCAAGCGCGTTTCATCGAAGCCTCCGATTCCGAAAACCGCGACATCGAGTTCACCCTTTCAGCCCCTCCCGGGAGCCTCAGCCTCACGCCTGACAAAGAAGCCTACCAGATCGGAGACACACTTAGCCTCAGTATCGAGGGGTCATATCGAGACCGTTTCGTCGCCTGGACCGGAGACCTCTATTCGACTTCGCCCACAATCGAACTCGAACTCCTCCAGCCTACCCACATCCAGGCCGTCTTCTCCCATCCCATAGAAAACGCCAGCCCCTACGGTATCGAGAATTCAGGCACCCTCCTCTTCCCTCCTATCGCAAACTCCCAAAACCTCGCCTTCCCCTCCCAGACATTCGCTCTCCAAGACTGGACCGAATTCTCCATCCCCCTCGACGGTCCGCTGGCCGTGGGCCTGACCTTCAACGGCTATGGTCAAATGTTCGTCCGCGGCTGGCTCGACAACAAGAGCCTGGGCGAAGAAGCCATTTCCATCAGCGGAAATACCATCTACTGCAACTCCACCTCGCCCGCAGGCGGCACCCTCCGCATCCGCATAACGAATACAAACGAGTCTCCTCAAACCTTCGGCATTTCCAAATTGGGCTTCTACCACGACGTAAACCTCTGGCACGACGGAACCAATCCCTACCACAATATCCGTCCAACCTTCACCGTAAGCCCCGAAAAACGCTTTCACGAAATCGGCTCCACCGTCACCCTCACCCCCAATCCATACGATCCTCAAGAATTCGTCAGCTGGGACTCCCCACAGCTCTCCGCTGGCGAAAGAGAATACACCCTTCCGAGCAAGGGCCCTATCCTCGTCAAACCCCACTTCGGCATAGCGGACGAACCAGACGGCATACAATTCCTCCTCAACGAATCCTCTTCATGGAGCCTCCTCGGCGGAATCGATTTCACCAACAGTAACACATTCGAAAACAACGAGGTCCGCAGCCTCGTGCTCGAAGTCAGCGGCCCCGGCGTCCTCGCATTCACTCACGCGGCGAATTCACTCTTTCCTTTCGGCAACGTCGAAGAACCCGTAGAGCTCGAAGTCCTAGACGATGGAGCTCCAGCCCGACTCGGCGACTTCAAACTAACCAGCAAGCAAGGTGACCGAGAGCTCCTCATCGACGCAGGCCTACACCGTATCGAGATCCTCACTACAATTTCCCTAGAAGCCATCGCCAAAGACGTCGATGTCACCTTGACCCGCCTAAACGACTTCCAGTTCATACCCGGCTACGCAGTAGTCAGCGACCCCAGCTACCCGCAAGCCCTCGCAGTCGCGCCCCCGCAAACCCCAGCCGTCTACGCCCCGGGCACCTCCGTCACCATCAGCGACGCCTACCTCTGGGAAGCCCCGTTCGGACGCTGGACCGGCGATCTCGCCGGTTCGCCTTCCACCGTCCAACTCGAGCTCGACCGACACATCGTCGCCAATCCCGCCGAATCACTCACCCGCCAGTTCGACATCCTCTCTTCCACTATTACCGAAAACGCTCGCTTCAGCACCATCGCGGAAGCCTCCAGCATCATCTACTACATCGAAAGCTCAAGCGGCCCCACCGAGCTCACCTTCGAAATCCCCGCCCTCACCGAACTGTCCTTAAGCCTCGGATCCTACAACGCGCCTACCCAAGTCATCGTAAACGACACAACCGCATACTCCGGAGCTTCCGACTCCATAGACATCACTATTCCGGTCAAAGAAACCGCGCAGACCATCATCGTCCAAATCGAACTCGATCCTACCTCCAGCGAACAGGCCTACGTCCAAGCCATTCCCTATCAGAGCTTCCAACTCTCCGGATACTTCGGAGAACAACAGGAATACACCATTCCCAGCCCGGCCAAAGACAGCTACGCGCCAGGCGAAAAAGTAACCATCAGCCTCGGCAATGGCGTCGATAGCGACTTCGTCTTCTACGACGTCGCGATCGCCTACCCTACCCTCGACATCATAGAATGGCCCGACCTCGATGGCCAAAAATCCTTCGAGGTCGAAATGAGCTCCCACGTCACCTTGCTCGGACGCGTCGGCGAAGCTCCTGCTCGAGAAACAGGCGACCTCGTACTCGGCTACGACATCAGCCTCTTCAACACTACAGAAGAAACGCCGGACGGCGGCTCAGCCAAACAAGCAACCCTGCTCGCCGACTTCTCCACACTGCGAATAGTCACCCGAGGAGCCCGACACCTAGATTTTTGGATACAGCTACCCATTGGCACTGAACTGATCTTCAACGAAATCGAAATCGACGGCCTGCCCCTCGCAATCGAAGGCAACGGACTCTGGCAAAAAGCCTCCATCGCCGTCCCCCAAAACGCCAACTACCTCAACGCCTACCTCAGCGCCCCCTACCAAGGCATCCAATTCCTCATCTCCGACGTCTCTACCCAAACCAATTACGGTATCCAGTATCTCCTCACAGGAAATAGCTCCATCCTGCAAAGCCCGACCAACGGAACCGGCAGCCCCGACTCCCCCATCACCCTCAAACTCATCCCGGACGACGGATTCCACTTCTCCTCATGGGGCGCGCTCGACGCGCAAGACGCCACCCTCGTCGCCAAGCCCAGCCAAACGCCCTTCCTCCTGCCCGCCGTCGAAGAGGACGAGGAATTCGTCAGGCTGGACGGATACGACTTCCTGCTCGAAGGCCCCACCGCAAGCCAAAGCGAGAACAGCGTCACCTTCCGCGACGAAGGCGATACCATCTCAGCCCTCGTCGACGGCCCCGCCCGCGTAACCTACGACTTCCAAAAAAATGGGTCGGTCGACATTACGACTTCCCTAGACGGCGAGGCATTCTACTGGGCAAACCAATTCCCCGATGGCTTCCGCCAGAATGACCGCGAACTCCTCATCCCCGCCGGCAAACACCTGCTCGAATTGAAATTCGCCAAAGCATTTCCACAAAGAAGCGACTCCGCCACCTTAACTAACCTCACAGTAGAAGCTGGCGCCTACCTCTGGTTCAATCCCTACCAGTCCGCCGGCTCCCTCTCCGCTTCCTCCGACCAACGCTTCATTCCTCAAGGCGAATCGATTACCCTCACCGCGACCCCAGACTACGACTACGTCTTCGACTCCTGGCAAAGCGCCCTCGGATCACTCCCCGCGACGCCGGAAATCGCCCTCTCCCCGAGCGACCATTCAGAGCTCTCCGCCACATTCCGCTACGAACGCTCCTTCTCCCTTCAAGGCCTCGACTGGGAGCAGCTCTCCGATCCAAACAAAACAAGCTACTTCCTCTCTCAAACCATCGCCGAAGGTCCGGGCTACTTCAAGATCGACCAATACCTCTCCCGCTCCACCGGCTTCTCCGCCCGCTTGAACGGACTCCTCGCCAAAACCTACCCCCATGGTTCCTTCAACTACCTCCCCATCCCCGCCGGCAAACACCGCATCGAATTCTCGACCTACTCTAGCCCCGCCAACCTCGAACACACCGCCTACTTTATCCCCGGCTACCTTCTCCTGCTCGCAGGCGAGTCGGACCTCCTCACTCCAAGCCCCCAACAAGACAGCTACGTCCTGGGAACCCGCGTATCGATAACGCAACTACCCAGCAATCCCAGCGACAAGCTCGATACCTTCCAAGTAGGAGAACAATTCCTAAACGGCAGCCAAAACCTCGAATTCGACATCCTAGGTCACACCATACTGCCCGTTAGTCGCTCGCACGCGATCGCCGGAACCGCCTTCCACACAAACGCCCCCAGCGAACACATTTCCGTCGAATCAAACTCCAACGACCCGGCGTTCCTCATAACTCCGACCTACGAGTTTCCCCTCTCCCTCGAACGAACGTTCCAAGGACCGGGCACGCTCCGCTTCACCCTGGACAATCTCGAACCCGCCCGCCTCGACCTGCTCCTAGGCTCCGAAACCGCCCTGACCACCAGCGAAGACGGCGACTACCAGCTCCTCCTGCCTCCAGGCGCCCATACCCTACGCTGGCAGCTCACTACAGCCGAAAGCCCCAAATGGCTCGAACCCGTCGCCATCCAGAACATCACATTCAACGCCGAAGTCCTGACCGAATTCCAAACCTGGATGGCCTCACAAATCCCTGCCCACCTCTTCGCCCGCGGACTGGATCTCTCCCCCACGGACGACCTCGACCATGACGGCCTCAGCAACCAGCAAGAGCGTGACTCCGGTACAAACCCCGCCTTCTTCGACCTGCCAGTTCGCATCATCCCTCACCAGAAAGACCAATACAGCATCACCTTCGAACTCCCTGAAACCATCGATCCCGCCTCCATCTTCACGCTTGCCCTCATCGAAGACGGATCGATGCGCTACTGGGGCCGCATCGCGATCGCCTCCATCGATTCCCGCAAGGAAACGCCCACCGGGAAAAGCACGACTCTCTTCGAAATCCCCATCCAAGACCCACCACAAGAAGCGACTCTCTTCAAAATAGCCGTCGAACAAGAGTAGCCCGCTATCGACCCCGCCGGCGGAGCCAGCCAGAGCAAACTCCCCTTCGAACTCGCCCAATAAATCCGAGAACTCGGAGACGCAGCGAGCTATGTTAAGATCGAAGGCAGCGGAAAAAACGCCCTCGATTTCCACATCGCCTACTTCCTCGGCGAACTCTCCCAAGCGCAGTCCCAAGACACCTTCCTCATCGTCTCAAAGGACACCGGCTTCGATCCCCTCATCGAATTCCTCAAGACCCAACGAAAAGCCACCGTCCGCCGAATCAGCGACCTACAGGAAATTCAGCTCCCGCAATCACGCCACACCTTCCCTATCGCTCAAAAGGTAGATCTTGTAATCGATCAGCTGAATAGCTCGCCCAAAAATTTGCCCAGCAAAAACCAAACCCTCAGAAACCGCATCAACTCCGTCTTTCAAATGCAACTGGCCGCGCCAGAGCTCGACGCCATCGTCAAGAGCCTCCAGTCCAGCAAACACATCCGGATCGACCAAGGAAAAGTCAGCTACCCCAAGCTCCAGCCCGGGAAGACAACAAACTCCTCCGGAAACAACTGAGCCCTGCCCCCGCCCCCAAAGAAACCCATTCTCCAAATTTCTTTTCGTGCCTTTCTCCGCCTCCATGTGGCAGTCTCCCGCCACACCATGAGACGCATCACCACCATCGCCTTCGACGCCGACGACACCCTCTGGCACAACGAAAACCTCTTCGAGGAGCACCACCGCAAATACTGCCAGCTCCTCTCCGAGTACCACGACGCCCAAACCGTCGAAACCACTCTCTTCCGCACCGAAATGCGCAACCTCGAGCTCTACGGCTACGGCGTCAAAAGCTTCACCCTCTCCAGCATCGAAACCGCCATCAAGCTCACCGACGGAGCCATCCCTGCAGAAGAGCTCCGCCGCATCATCGACTTCGGCAAAGACATGCTCGCCCACCCCGTCGAAGTCTTTGAAGGCGTCCCCGAAGTCCTGCAAACCCTCAGCCAAGACTACCAACTCATACTCATCACCAAAGGCGACCTCCGCGACCAAGAGCGAAAAATCGCCAAGTCCGGACTCTCCCAACACTTCGAACACCTCGAAGTCGTATCCGAAAAAAACATCGAGGACTACGCCCGCCTCTTCCGTAAACGCCACATCGACCCTGCCGAAATCCTCATGGTCGGAAACTCCCTCAAGTCCGACATCCTCCCCATCCTCGAACTCGGCGGCAGCGGCGTCCACATCCCTTACCACCTCACCTGGGAACACGAACGCATCGAAGACCCACCCCACACCCACAACCGCTTCCACGAACTCAAATCCATCGCCCAACTCCCCGCCCTCCTTATCTCCCTTAATTCCTAATACCCAATTGGAATGCACCTCTTCCCCCCACCCCAAACCCTCGCCTACACCCGCGGCTCCCTCCGACAACCTTCTCAGTCTCCCACCCTTCATCCTTCAACCTTCAACCTTCAACCTTCCAGCTACACCCTCTCCATCACCCCCAAAGGCATCTCCATCACTGCCGCCTCCCCCGAAGCCGCCCACTACGCCCAAGTCACCCTCAACCAAATCCTCGCCCAACACCCCGACGGCCAAATCCCCTGCCTCGAAATCACCGACTGGCCCGACCTCCCCGTCCGCGGCTACATGCTCGACATATCCCGCTGCAAAGTCCCCACCCAAGCCTCCCTCTTCCAACTCATAGACCTCCTCGCCTCCCTCAAATACAACCAACTCCAGCTCTACACCGAGCACACCTTCGCCTACCGAGACCACCCCCAAGTCTGGCAAGACGCCTCCCCCCTCACCCCCGCCGACATCCAAGCCCTCGACGCGTATTGTAAAGACCGATACATCGAGCTCGTCCCCAACCAAAACTCCTTCGGCCACATGGAGCGCTGGCTCCGCCACCCCGCCTACCACCCCTTCGCCGAATCCCCCAAAGGCTTCGAACACCCCATCTCCGGTTGGAAGGAGCATGGCTCCACCCTCAAGCCCACCCCCGCCTCCGCCGACTTCGCCGACTCCCTATTCGCCGAACTCCTCCCCAACTTCACCTCCCGCCAACTCAACGTCGGCGGCGACGAACCCTGGGAGCTCGGCCAAGGCTACTCCCGCGAACAAGTTGGAAAACGAGGAAAAACCCGCGTCTACCTCGACCACCTCCTCCGTATCCAAAAAAAAGTACAAGCTCGCGGCTACGAGATGCAATTTTGGGGAGACATCATCATCAACCAACCGGAGCTCGCCGCCGAGCTCGACCCCGATGTAACCGCCCTACTCTGGGGCTACGAAGCCGACCACCCCTTCGCCGACCACTGCGCCGCCATGCAATCCGCCCGAGCAAACTTCACCCTCGTCCCCGGCACCTCCACCTGGAACTCCATCGGTGGACGCCTGCAAACCGCTCTGCCCAACATCGACTCCGCCGCCGCCAACGCCAAACGCTACGCCGCCAACGGACTCCTCCTCACCGAATGGGGCGACAACGGCCACCACCACTCCAACCTCACCAGTATCCTTCCCATTCTGCAAGCCGCCGCCCGCGCCTGGCACCCCAACACCGAACCCCTCGACCTCGAAATCCCCGCCACCCAACTTATACCCAACCCTCTATCAAAATCTGAATACACCGCCCTCATCGAACTCAGCTCCATCGCCGCCAGCTTCTCCACCTACCTGCACAACGCCAGCTGGCTCAACAAAATCCTCTTCGCCCAGCCCAAGCAATTCCCCCAACTCGCGCCCCAGCTCATCCCCGCCGAGCTCGAAACCGCCCGCCAACGCCTGCGATCCCTCGCCACCACCGGCAAACTCGAGCTCGCCCACCAGCTCCTCCTCCACGCCGCCCGCAAAGGCATCGCCCTCACCAAGCAAAAACAGCCAGCCGCTTTCCCAGCCGAACTCCTAGAAACCTACCGCCACCACTGGCTCGCCCGCAACCGCCCCGGCGGCCTCGAAGAAAGCATCGCCTACCTCACCCCAAAGCCTTAATCATCTCCCGCACATGCGACTCATCCCCAAAGAGCTCGTCATGCGCCGCCGCGATCTTCCCGTCCCCATCGATCAAATACGTGACCCGCTTCGTCACCCCGATCAAAGGCATTCGCGCCTCATAGAGCTTCGCCACCGTGCCGTCCTCATCAGCCAACAAATCAAACGGCAAGCCATGCTGTTCCTTAAACTTCAAATGCGTATCCACAGAATCCCGACTGATCCCAAACACAGGAACCTCTAAACCACGCAGCTCCGCAAACTGGTCCCGAAACGAACACGCCTGCTTCGTGCACCCAGGTGTAAAATCCTTAGGATAAAAATAAAGCACGCACACCTTTCCCTTAATCTCCGAAAGTGAAAAAGTTTCCCCACTCGTCGAAGCCAAAGAAAACTCCGGCGCCACAGATCCTATCTTCAAAGCCATACTATCTTAAAATCCCTTCCAAGGACTCAACGCTTCCCACCGGCTCCTTGCATGCGAAATTCTCGCAAACATAAACCAGCGGCTTCCCAGCCTCCGCCACCTCCAACATCGCCTTCAGTTTCTCGTTCCCGCCAAATACCTCCGGCAAGCCCACCGCTGGATCCACACCCACCAACACGCTGAACGAAGCCCGCCAACGATTCGCGCACGCGATCAACTCACGCGTCTCCGCCGCTTCCAAATCGCCCACCACCACGATCTGCTGATCCGACTCCAAAAACCGCGAAGCGGCCACCAACATCAAAGGCATCGCCCGCGGCGATCGCTTCCACTGCTCCCCGAACGCCTCGATCGTCTCCCGTCCCAAAACCCGCAGCTTCTCGTCATCCAGCAAAGCCGCCAAGCGCAACAACGCCAACGCCGCCAGCGAACTCGCCGCCGGCTCCGCCCCGTCGTAGTCATCCCGCAACCGTACCAATACATTCGCATCCCCAACCTCCGTCGCAAAAAAGCCACCCCGCTGCTCATCCCAAAACCGCAGCTTTAACTGCTGCAAAACCTCCCGAGCCCGCTCCACCCAAACCGCATCAAAGGTCGCTTCGTAAAGATCCAAACACGCGCCAGCCGCCGCCGCATAATCCTCCGCAAACCCGCCTTGCTCACCGCAGCCTCCCCGATACACCCGAGCAAAACGTCCCTCGCCCGCATCCCACATCTCAGCAAACAAAAACACCGCCGCCTTCTTCGCCAATTCCAACGCATCCGCGTCCCCACAAGCCTGATACACCTTGCACGCCCCGGAAATCATCAACGCGTTCCAAGACACTAAAGCCTTGTCGTCCAAATGCGGACGCGGACGCCCATCCCTCTTCTCAAACAAAACGCCCAAGCACGCACCCAACCGCTCCCGCACCGCACTCACCTCCAACGAAAACCGTTTTCCCAGCTCCCCGTCACTCGCCACCCGCATCAAAGTATTCATTCCCTTCAGCTCGCCATGCGGATCCGATTCCGGCCGCGCGTTTCCTCCGGCCTTCACGTCGTAAGCCGACGCAAACAGTGCCGCATCCTCACCGAGCAATCCATCCAGCTCCGCCTTCGACCAAACATAAAACGCCCCCTCCCCATGCTTGCTCGCATCGTCCGGCAAAGCGCTGTCCGCATCCTCCGCCGCAAACAACTCACCCGCCGCTCCCTGCAAATCGCGAGCGACATAGCGAACAATCCCCTTCGCCACTGCAGCAAACGAATCCCTGCCGGTCAACCGATACGCCTCCGCATAGATCCCAGCCAGCTGCCCTTGATCGTAGAGCATTTTTTCGTAATGAGGCACATGCCAGTATTTATCGACTGAATACCGATGAAAGCCACTACCTACATGATCCCAGATTCCGCCATCCGCCATCTTCTCCAGCGAGCCCGCCAACATCTCTGTCAGCCGCGCATTGCCACGACGCGAAATACCATCCACCAGCATTTGAAAATAACCCGGCATCGGAAACTTCGGTGCACCCCCAAATCCGCCCCATTGCTCGTCGTACTCCGTATCCAATTGCTCAAGACACAAATCAATCGCCCCCGCCGCTTCTCCAATCCCATCCGATAAATTCCGCGACGCGCTATCCGCCAACAAGGCCTGACTCTTCTCACCGTACTCCAGCAAGGTCGCTCGCTCGTCCCGCCAAAGCTGCCCAATCCGCTCCACCAAAGTCAAAAACCCCACCCGCCCGTACTTGTCCTCAGGCGGGAAATAAGTCCCCCCATAAAAAGGCTTTAAGTCCGGCGTCAGCCACACGCTCATCGGCCAACCGCCGCTGCCCGTCGTCGACTGAACATACGACATGTAAATCCGGTCCACATCCGGACGCTCCTCTCGGTCCAGCTTCACGTTCACGAAAAGATCGTTCATCCGCCCCGCAATCCCCTCGTCCTCGAAACTCTCATGCGCCATCACATGGCACCAATGGCAGGTCGAATACCCGATCGACAAAAAGATAGGCACTCCCCGCTCCCGCGCCTCCGCAAACGCCTCCTCGCCCCACTCCCTCCAGTCAACAGGATTGCTCGTATGCTGCAGCAGATAGGGAGAGCGGCTTTTCGCCAACGCGTTTCGTTTCTTGCCAGACGAATTGCTCATCTCCGCAAGCATTCTACATCGGCGCTCTGCGGCAAAGCAAAACGCGCCCCTTCAGAAACTGCCACTCCGGCGTACCGTCGAAACTAGTTCCAGTACAATCCGTCTGATTCAAATTCCGCGTGCCGAATCCGCGCCACGCCTGTGATCGACTCCATCACCTCAACGCGATCCCCCTCGAAGAATCCCCCATCCTTAGTCTCCTGAACAACTACAATCACATGCCCGTCGTCCAAATCAATGGTCACTTCCTGAGCCACCTTCTTAGTCAGCTCCTTCTCAACCATTGGCCCAACCACCACTCCAGCTGCCACGCCAACCGCCGTGGCGAGCACAGTACCATCCCCGCTGCCGACCGTTCTTCCGATACCACCGCCGATCGCAGCTCCCGCTGCCCGCCCGACATTGGAAGAAGTCCCGTCGATAACGATCGTTTTGACGGAAACAACCGTCCCGCCGTTCAGATGCTGCACCGTACCAGCGGCAGACCTCGGCACCGTCGGGTAACTCGATCGAGAGGCGCATCCCCCAAAAGCAAACGCAGCTAAGACAGCCGCGGCTAGCGCCACACGAAGCGGCGAAAAATCTTTCCTACGCGTTTCCATCGAAAAACTGCTACGCCAAGTCCTCAGACTCGGATTCAGCAAAAAACCGATGAAAACACTGCAACTACCAGGTCACCGGCTCGTAGTCTTCCGCCTCATAATCTTCGTCGATTATGTACGCTCGAGTCTCCGGATCGACGTACGGATCCTCGTCTTCGTGAAATATCCGCGAACTCCCCATCATCGTCGTATACACAAGCACGGTTTCCTGCTCTTCAAACGGCCTATCCGTAAGAGGTTGAATAATGATCACTCGCTCCCCGCTCTCTAGTTGAATGGAAAGCTCCTGGGCCTTTTTCTCGGTCAATTTCTTCTCGATCACCCGTCCAGCCATACCTCCCAACACGCCGCCGACCGCGCCCGTCCCGATTGCCTGACGCAAATCACGATTGTCATCGATCGGTCCCGACGCCGCCGTACCAGCCACCGACCCTACCGCAGCCCCGAGAGACGTGCCCATCATGGTCGCCTGACCATCGATAACCACCTCGCGCGAACTCGTAACAACCCCCTTTTCCAACCTGTGCGCCATGCCTGCATGGCCAACCGGATAGCGAGCCTGAGGACGACTGCCCCCACATCCAATCAATACCAAAGAAATGACAAGGAATACGGGAAGGAGGAACGTTACTTTCATAGCTTAAAGGGCCGAAGGGTAATAGTGGAAACTACTAGAGGAAAACAGCAGAAATATGTCAAGCCCAGCGCAACCATCGCCGATGCCATTAGTCTTAACAAATGATTAGTTAAAAATGAATTAATCAGGCCGATAAGATATAAAAGCAGACGCCTCTCTATTTACAGAAAGCCGCTCACCGCTAACCTTTGTCATTACCTAACTTACCCCTCTCAAAATGAACAAACTCCAACCAAGCAGAAACGCTCTCTTCAATCCACCCCTACGCATTTTCAGTCCAGCCCCAAGCGAGACGCTCGCCGACTCGGTAGCTTCCCGCTTTCAAAGACCGGAACTACAGCGCCTCGTTAAACACGACCGGGTAGCCCGCTACTTCACCAAGCGTGGATTCTCAATCGGTTCCCATCTTGACTGAGGCTAAAAACTAGCTCTTCGTCTCTCAAGCCGGTGCGATTCGCTCCGGTTTTTCTTTTTGCCCCCTGGAACCAACACTTCTCCACCTTTACTTCATAAGCATCCCAAAACTCATGAAATACGAAATCAAAACCCAACTGAGCGTTGCCATAGAGAACACGCCCGGAGCGATCGCCAAGTTAAGCGATACCCTCGCAGCCCACGACGTCAGCCTCAACGCCCTCACCGTCAGCGAAAACGAGGAGCAGGGAAAATTTCGCTTCACCGCATGCGATCCAGTCGCGGCAAAAAGATCGCTGGAAGAAAACGGCTACCGCGTCGAAGTCGATGAAGTCCTTTCAATCCGCCTCACCGACAGCAAAGGACGCCTCGCATTCCTCGCCAACGCATTCTCCGAAAGCGGAATCAATATCGACTACATGTACGCAAGCGTGAGCGAGGAGGGATCCGGTTCACGCCTCATCCTTAAGGTTTCCAACATTCACCTCGCGACACACGTACTCGAGGAAATCCTAGTCGCTGCTTGAGCGATCCAAGCTCGGAGCCGCATCGACGGCATCAACCGTCATTTCCAATCGACCGTCGCTCAGCGACGCCACTACCGCCGCCCCACGCTGAGTCGCCGCAATCCGTGTCAAAGGCTTGCCCGACGCGTCTTCTAGGATCGCGTAACCACGCTTGAGAGTAGCTGCCGGCCCTATCGCCTTCAGCGTCGCCCCCGCCACATCCAACCGAGAGCGCAACTCCGCGACCCCAGCCATCAAGCAGCCGTCCATGCGACGCTCCAAGCGGTCCAGCCGATCGCGCAAACGCAAGACCGCGCCCGACACGTCCTGAGCCAGGTAGCGGCGTTCCTTCCCCTGAAACACGTTCCGCCTCTCCTGCACCGACGTACGGTAAGCCGACAAAAAACGCGTCCCCAATTCATCGATACGCAAAAACGCCCGCTCCAAAGCGGCAACCGGCGATACCGATTTCAGCTCCCGGCGAAGACGATCAAGCGCAAGCTCACGCTCCGCCAAGCCCTCGACAGCTAAAGAATCCAAAGCTTCCCGAGCCGTTCGGTATCGCTCGATTGTCTCAAGGTACGCGCTGCTAATCATTTCCGCTACAGCAGAGGGAGTCTCCGCTCGAGCATCCGCCGCAAAATCGCTCAAGGTAAAATCGATCTCGTGCCCAACTCCCGATATAACTGGGACCTCGCTCTCCGCAACCGCCCGAGCCACCCTCTCCTCGTTGAAAGACCATAGGTCCTCAATGCTGCCGCCGCCTCTCGCCACGACCAAGAGATCATAAACTCCAAGCTCGTTCACGTACCTGATCGCCGACTCGATCTCCTCCGCGGAGCCGACGCCTTGCACCTTGGCCGGAAACACATGCAAGCCTCCGCCCCAACCCCGACGCTTCAAGATGCGAATAAAATCCTGCAAAGCCGCTCCAGTAGGCGACGTTACAATCGCCACCCTCAAGGGAAAATTAGGAATCGCCCGCTTTCGCTCGCTATCAAACAAACCCTCGTCAGCCAGCTTTCGCTTCAAGCGCTCGAACTCCCGAAAAAGACGGCCCTCGCCACTCTCCTTTAGCTCCCGAATTACCAGCTGATAACGTCCATAGGGCTCGTAGACGCTGATCTCACCAAAGGCTAAAACCTGCATTCCGTCCGCCGGAGCGAATTTCAATCGCGACGCCTGGCCGCGAAACATCACCGCCGGAATTTGAGAGCCCGCATCCTTCAAGGAAAAATAGATGTGGCCAGACGCCTGTCGCCGCAAATTCGACACCTCTCCCACAACCCAGCACGGAGGAATGTTCCCCTCCAAAAGCTTTTTGATCGCCGCCGTATACTTCGTTACCGAAACGCGCGGCAGATCTTCAAACAAATCATCCAAGCTCATTCCGCCCCTCCGCTACAAGAGCCCGCGCCTTCAGCCGACCTCTCCAAAACCGGAGCCCAATCGCGACCACCACCGCAAGCCCCACCCCCACAAACGCCAACTTCAAATTACCCTTCATCAGCGACTCGCCCAGCAAAATGAAGCTCGCCGAGATCGACCACACGATCGGAAGCGATACCGCCAGATACTTCAGCAGCGGCATTTGAGCCAGCCCCAGCAAATAGTTCTGCAACGGAAACGGCATCCCCGGAGTGATGCGCAGAAGAATGGCGACCCCGATCATGCTTCGATCAGACAAAACAGGGATCGAGTAGCCGAAACGGGAAACGATTCGAGCAAACAAAGGACGAAACCACTTTCCGGATACAAACCAGGAGACTACCATGTTGAAGGTCAAAGCGCTGATTGACCCAATCACCGCCGTCTGAATGCCAAAAGCCGGAGCCAGCAGAAGAAACGGCGACAGCGGAGCCCAAAACAAAGGAAGCGTAGCCATCAGTCCGAAAAACACCCAAGGCCCCATCTCGGCGAACGACTCGACCAAGCCCATCAACTCGTCCCGATTCAGGTACTCGCGAAAATGCCAGCCCACCGCCACCACGCAAACCAGCCCAGCAACAAGCGCAAAAATAATACCCAAATGGATTCGACCGAGCTTCATCGCCTCAAACCATCCCCAAGCCCCCAAAGAAAGCAAACAAACTATCTCCCCAACGACAGCTCCTGAGCCGCTTTCAAGTCCTTCAAAAAATCCCAATTGCAGCAGATTTCCACTCGTATTCAGCTTGTGGTGACAGCTCGAAACGAGCAAAATACTGACCTTGCGATAGGATCCTTTTCAAATTTTCTCATCCTAAGGCTTTACTTGCCGCTCATTTCGACGAAAAACACACTATGCCATCCGCACCAAAGGGAGCCGTATTGATAATTGACGACGAAGAGGGCATCCGCGCAGTTCTCCTAGCCATACTAAGCAGCATCGAAATCGAGACCTTTGTAGCTCAAGACGCCCAATCCGCACTCGAAGTTCTCAACGCCAACAAAGACAAAATTGCCGCCTGCATGCTCGATATGAACCTGGAGGACAGCTACGGAGAAGACCTCTACGATCGCCTGCGGGAAATTTCACCGGATCTCAAAGTCTTCGCCATGAGCGGCATCTTCGGAGAAGAAATAAAGGAACGTCTCGGCGATCGTGAAATTGCCGGCCTGATATCGAAACCGTTCTCAGCGCGCCACCTGATCGAAACCGTACAAGCCGGACTCGAAAAAACGAGTTAAGCTAGCCGCCCGATTAGGCGATAGTGTTCAAGCGACGACCAACCGACCCACCATCCAGCGGTTCGTTCTCGTGCAAGACAGCCTCACGCAAGCCGAAGAAGCCAAACTCCTCAGCTTCACGCCGAGGACCTTCTTCCTCTTCCTCACGCTCTTCCCTTTCCCGCTGTTCACGCAGTACAGGGTAGTGGCGTTCTAAAATGTTTAGTGGATAGAGCTGTTCCATGCTCGTGTTAGTTTAATCAGAATCCTTTCTGGTCACGAAGATTCAGTAATCCCCAATACGTCTATCGTCGTCTACGACCTTCACTTAAATCTCAATACCCCATTTTTCGCCTTTTTAACATTCGCTGAACCCCAAACTGATCCCAGCCAAAGACTTAACCTCAGATCAAAACTCAACTTCTCCCTAGGCAAATGAGGACAATTCCTCCCAAAACAGCCGCCAAAGCCATTGGCGCTTCTAATGGTGCATAAAAGAAAATGGCCTTTTTGCGCCTAAGCTTGTTGCCTTCGATCAGTCCGCCTCCACAATCCCACTCGTGCAATCCGAAGACCTGACAGACGACAAGCAAGACGCTTTTCGATCACTGTTAGACGACCCGAGCCCTTCCGTGCAGAAGGCTCTCGTCGAAGAATTGTCCCGTATCGGCATTAGTGCCATCGCCTTCCTCGAAGACCTCTCCGCTGGCTCAAACCGTATGCTCGCGCTACACGCCAGAAGGATCCTGCAGGAAATCGAAAACGCCAATCCTAGCAGAGAGTTCCGAAAATTCATCAGCTCCCAAAACTACGAGCTGGAAACAGGAGCCATCATGCTCTGCCGCGTCGCCTACCCAGAGCTCAAGGCCGCCGATATCTGCACCCAAATCGACGCCATAGCCGACCGCTGCCGCGAGCTCATAGCAAAACCCATCTCCCCGCGCGAACGCTGCGTCGTCATAAATCGCGTCCTCTTCCACGAGCTAGAGTTTCGCGGAAATGCGGAAGACTACGAAAACCCAGACAACAGCTTCCTCAATAGAGTTCTGGAAACGAAAAAAGGACTCCCCATCTCCCTTTCTATCCTCTACCTGCTGGTCGCCCAACGCCTCGGAGCCGATCTCGACCCCATCGCCTACCCCGGACACTTCCTCGTCGGATCGTTCGAAGAAGACCTCCCCTTCTATATAGATCCCTTCAAACGCGGACGCTTCATCTCCCCAAGCCAGCTTCTCGACTACTCGAACGGCTTCATTTCAGTTTCCCAGCTGGGAAACATGGCTCCCTCCCCCATACGCGAAGTCCTAAGCCGCTGCTGCCGAAACCTGTCCAACCACTACTCCGCTACCGGACAGGAAAAAATGTCGCGCCTCTTCTCCAGCTTCGTCAAAGACTTCCTAGCCGCCTACACGAAGCAGCCAAGCAGCTAGCAGAGGACGCCGATTTTTCTCGCCTGAGGCGAACGAGCCACGCAACCATAAAGGCCATGCTCAGCTACTCAGCCGACCAAACCTACACCCTAGAAGATCTGCGCAATTGGCAATACCCCGGCACTAGCCTCGCTGTATTGGGACAACCAGTACGCCACTCCATCAGCCCGCAGATGCACAACGCGGCGCTTGCAGCCCTCAGCAAAAAAGACGCAAGAATCTCAAACTGGCGCTACTTCCGCTTCGAGATTGAACCGGAACAGTTGCTCGAAAGCCTGCCCATCTTCCACGGCAAAGGGTTCGCAGGACTCAACCTCACCGTTCCCCACAAAGAAATCGCATTCCCCGCCGTCTCCCCCATCGATCCCGCCGCACAACCCATCGGCGCCGTAAACACCCTCGCGCGCCACGAATCTGGATACAAAGGATACAACACAGACGGCTACGGCCTCGCCAAAGGCATAGAGCTCCAGCTAGGGAAAAAAATGAGAGGTGCCGACATCGTTCTCCTCGGAGCAGGCGGCGCCGCGCGAGCGGCAGCCATCCAAGCGCTGCAATCCAACTGCCAAAGCCTCACCATCGTAAACCGAAACCAGGAAAGACTCGCTCGCCTCATATCCGAGATCAGCCCAATCGCGAAAGCTAAAGACATTTCACTACGACCCCTCGCCCCCCAAGACATCAAGACACTCCCAGAATCCTGCCTCCTCGTAAACGCTACTTCCCTCGGTCTCAAATCGAGCGACCCCACCCCGATGCCTGAAGAAAGGCTTCCAGCCAATACGAGTCTCTTCGATATGATCTACAATCCACCCGAAACCCGACTCATGAAAAAAGTCACCGAAAAAGGGGGACAAGCATGCAGCGGCCTGTCCATGCTCGTGCACCAAGGGGCCAAGTCACTCGAAATCTGGACCGGCACCCCAGCCCCTGCAAACACCATGCAAGACGCAGCCGAACACGCCCTCGCAAACCATCTCTAGAAAATGGAAACGCTGCAATTTATCGAAGAAGATTTCCCCTGGCTCATGCCATCATTCGCATTTTTGATGGGCGCCATTGTTGGCAGCTTCCTAAATGTATGCATCTATCGGATACCCGCCAAAAAGTCCATCGTCTCGCCAGGATCCACCTGCGCCTGCGGACAGCCTATCAAATGGTACGACAACATTCCCATACTCAGCTGGTTCATACTTCGAGGAAAAGCGCGCTGCTGCGGATCAAACTACAGCTTTCGCTACCCCTTCATTGAAGCCCTCACTGGCATATTCTTTCTAGCGGCGTGGGAGGCTCATTCGCCCCTGAAAGCTCTGTGCATCATGATCTTCGCCGCGATGCTCGTCTGCGGAAGCTTCATCGACTTCGATCATATGGAGATTCCAGATCGCTTCTCCATCGGTTTAGCTGTAATCGGATTCGCCTTATCCGTATTGATACCAGAACTACACGGATTCGATCGGGCCGATTTTGCAGGCGCAAGCATCAACGCCACCCTCCAATCTATCCTTGGCATCCTCATCGGATCCGGAACCATACTTTGGATTGCCCTACTCGCTGAAATCGTGCTGCGCAAAGAAGCAATGGGATTCGGGGACGTAAAACTACTCGGCGGCATCGGCGCCTTCCTCGGCTGGCAAGGCGCCATCTTCTCCATTTTCGGAGGAGCACTAATCGGCTGCGTTGGACTTCTCCTATGGGCAATCGCAAAGCGCATGATTTCGTCAAAGCGAACTAGCAATGACGAAGCCCTCCTCGGACGCCATATACCTTTCGGCCCCATGCTTGCCGGAGGAGCTCTGCTCTATTCCTTCGCCATGGAGACAGCAGTGCTCAAATACTTCGCCCAGTTCGAAAAGCTCTTTCAATAAGCTCACCTAAATGGCTGCTCCGAAACCGTATCCAAGAGACGGGCACAAAAAAACCCGCAGCCATGAAGCTGCGGGCTTTATCGAAAATCTTAAAAACTAGAGTTGATCCTTCAAGCCAGCGCCAGCCTTGAACTTAACGTTCTTGCTAGCCTTGATCTTGAGAGGCTCCTTGGTAAGAGGATTGATGCCGGTGCGAGCGGAACGCTTGCCAACCGAGAACGTACCGAAACCAACCAACTGGATTGCTACAGCGTCCTTAGAATCCTTGTCGCGAAGCTTAACTTCCTTCCCCGCCTTCTTAACAGCGGTTTTGATAGAGGAAAGAACAGCGCTCAACGCTTTTTCCGCTTCAGCCTTCGAGGAGGCACCTAGGTTGCTTTGAATTTCGGCAATAAGTTCAGATTTATTCATATGTGGAGTATATTATAGCTTTGTTAGGGTAGATCTTAGAGAAAGATTAAAGGAGTTACTGAATAGCCAAGTTTTGCGCGGTCAAAACAAAACGCTCGTAATCAGATAATTATTGAGGACCACAAAGCCCCTTGGAATCAGGCCCTTCGTAGGATTCGCCCGCCCTTCCCGAGCGAACGAGCTTCAGCAATTGCGACAAGGCAGCCACTCGATCTATTCCCCGCTCCTCAGCGAGCTGATCCGCACGCTTAGCCAACTGAGCTGCCATGGCCTTAGCTTGACGCCCGTCAGCTCCCATCTGCTCCAACAAAGCTTCTAACTGCTCCCTCTCAGTCATCGCTGGAACCTTCACTCCTGAGCAGCCGCGCCGTCATCGTTCCAGCTTGCAGAGAATCACCAGAGAACCCCGAGCTCACGATGCCCAAGCCCATGCCTCCAGACTTCGAATACGCCATTGCGCGAAGTTGCCCCTGACGCTTTCCAGCCGCATCCAGCAAATCAATTGGCAGATCACCTGGAGCAATCGTATTCGGTCCCTCAATACTAATTCGTACCAAACGCTTGCGCACGCGACCCATCGCATGAAGCCGCGCCATAACCTCCTGCCCTAGATAGCAGCCCTTATTAAAGGAAACCGCATCCCGCTCCAAGCCGAGCTCCTGAGGCAAGTCCGAATCGCCAAAACCTAAGCCAATCTCAGGCACTTTCGCTTCGATCGCCAAAAAACTCATCGCTTCCCGGTCCAGCTCCTCAGAGCCGATATCTCTCAACCCCGCATCAACAATTTCAATACGATCCCTCCCCTCTTCCGTTAAGGCCAAGAACTCGAGAGCTCCTTCGCTCCCGCGTTTTCCCCAGAAGGCGATCAAGCCATTCGACTCCGTAAACCGATCTGCCAAAGGCATCTCGATTCCCACCTTCTCGCACGCAGCGACTTGCGGCGATTCTCCCAAAATGCAGATCGCTCGAGCTCCATCGCTCGAGCCGGACAACTCAACCTCCTCCATGATCAAGTAAGCGTCAAGTCGCTCAAAAATCGTCTTCTCCCCACAATCAACGCTCACCACCAGGTAGTCCTCAGGACCACGGCGCAACACGAAGCTATCGGCCAAAACCTTCCCTTTCCGATCAAGCCATAGACCATAGACAACGTCGCCAACGCCCATCTTCGATAGGTCATTCGAAAACTGTCCCTGCAAAAACGAGCCCGCGTCGGGACCCGTCACCTTCAGGCAACACCGTGGTATAAATTTGTGAAATCTTGAAAATGCCATCTATGAACAACTTACCGAAAATCTCATGCAATATGCGAATTTTTCTTTGACAGTGCCAAAAATTCATTCATCTCATGCCGTCATTCACAAACACTTTCTCGCCTAGCGAGATTTTGGGGTAACTAAGAAAACGAGATGGCGGATCGCTTAGGGGTAGGCGGTCCGCCTTTTTCTTGCCCGAATCCCAACGATCCACACGAGTAGATTTACCGGAATTCGCATTTGAAATTTCCCCGTCGCTCTACCAAAACCCCCCAATCGTGAAAAACACCTCCGACATAAACGTCACCCGCACGGTCGCTCTCCCGAGCCCAGATCAACTCATCAAAGAGTACGAAAAGTCGGAAGCGCAGGCTGAGTTTATCACCAAGTCCCGCGAAGAAATTCACGAAATAATCTTCGGCGGCGACAAGCGGCTCCTCGTAGTCATCGGTCCCTGCTCCATCCACGACACCGCTGCCGGACTCGAATACGCCAAGCGCCTCGCCGCCCTCAGCGAGAAAGTCAAAGACCGCATCTGCCTCGTCATGCGCGTCTACTTCGAAAAGCCCCGCACCTCCCTCGGCTGGAAAGGCCTCGTCATGGATCCCGACCTAGACGGATCCGAAAACATTCAAAAAGGTCTCCGCGTCGGACGAGACTTCCTTCGCCAAGTCATCGACCTCGGTCTGCCCACCGCAACCGAGCTGCTCGACCCCATCACGCCGCAGTACATTGCCGATCTCGTTTCATGGGCAGCCATCGGCGCTCGCACCACCGAGTCCCAAACCCACCGCCAGATGGCCTCAGGCCTCTCCATGCCCCTCGGCTTCAAAAACGGCATGGACGGCACAGTCGGCGTAGCCGTCAACGCCATCAAAGCCGCCAGCGGCACACAGACTTTCCTCGGCATCAACCGAGACGGCATCGCCTCCGCTGTCACCACCCGCGGAAATCCCAATTGCCACGTCGTCCTTCGCGGAGGAAGCAGCGGGCCAAACTACGACGCCGCCAGCCTCGCCATCACCGAAACCGAACTCAAGAAAGCAGGCCTCATCCCCGCCATCATGGTCGACTGCAGCCACGGCAACAGCAACAAGGACCCCGAGCGCCAGCCAGCCGTCCTCGAAGAAATCATGACCCAGATCGAGGCCGGAAACGATTCCATCATCGGAGTCATGATCGAAAGCAATCTCAAGGCGGGCAAACAAAAGTTCCCCGCCCCCAAGGAGGAGCTCGCCTACGGCGTATCCATCACCGATGGCTGCATCGACTGGGAGACTACCGAAGCCAGCATCCTCTCCGCATACGAAAAACTCGCCGCCCGCTTCGCGGTCCAAGCCTGAGCCCAACTTAAGCTCCGCTCAACCCAACGTTAGCGAATCTAATCGCCACAAACAGCAGCCGCTAATTATTAGCACTGCTTGTTCTTTTAATTCGCTTTAATAACGTTTCTGGATAGCGTCGAAACGCTATGAAAAACCCAGTTCATGTCGCGGTCACCGGCGCAGCCGGTCAAATCGGTTACTCACTCCTCGTACGCATTGCGTCAGGACAGCTGCTCGGCCCCGATCAGCCAGTCGTGTTGCGACTCATCGAGATCGAGCCTGCCATGCAGGCCCTCGAAGGCGTGGTGATGGAGCTCCAAGACTGCGCCTTCCCCCTCCTTAAAAACATAGTCCCCACCTGCGACCTCGCAGAGGGATTCTCAAACGCCAGCTGGGCACTCCTCGTCGGCTCCGTCCCACGCAAAGCGGGAATGGAGCGCAAGGACCTCCTCAGCATCAACGGCAAGATCTTCACCAGCCAAGGCAAGGCCATTCAGGAAAACGCCGCCTCGGATATCCGCACCCTCGTAGTCGGAAATCCATGCAACACAAACTGCCTCATCGCCATGAACAACGCGCCAGACGTACCGAAGGATCGTTGGTTCGCGATGACTAAGCTCGACGAAAACCGAGCCAAGACACAGCTCGCCCTCAAGGCAGACGTCGACGTCACAGACGTCAAAAACCTCGCCATCTGGGGCAACCACTCCTCCACCATGTATCCAAACTACTTCGACGCCACCATCGGCGGAAAAGCAGCCACCGACGTCATCACCGACGAGGCATGGTACAAGGAAAACTTCATCCCGACCGTTCAGCAACGCGGCGCCGCCATCATCAAGGCGCGCGGACTCTCCTCAGCCGCTTCCGCCGCCAATGCCGCCATCGACACCGTGGCAAACATCGTCAAGCCCACCGCGGCTGACGACGTGTTCAGCGTAGCAGTCTGCTCAAACGGCGAGTACGGCATCGAGCCAGGTCTCATGTACTCCTACCCGATGAAGAGCGACGGCGAAAAACTCTCCGTGGTCGACGGCGTAGAACTTAACGCGTTCAGTAAGGAGAAAGTCGTAGCCACCGAAAACGAGCTTAAGGAAGAGAAGGCCATGGTCGCCAGCTTGCTTCCCTAAGACACTAAACCAAAACCCGTCTTTCCGAATGCCAGCCGCGCCCAGCGGCTGGCATTTTTTGTGCCCCAACCACACCGTGGGAGCGCGCTTACCACGCGATCTCCAACAGCCAGCACCCATCCACTTCCCAAGCCCAACCCACTCACTACCCCCAGAAAAACCGCCATGCGCCAACTCACTACATCCCTCATCCTTTCACTACTCACCACTCACTACTCACTACTCTTCGCCGCCGCCCCGGCGGCAGAGCTCTTCCCCCCCGCCGAAGTCACCATCGCCCCCGGCCCCTTCCGCGACTCCATCGAGGCTGACGTCACCTACGTGCTCGCCCACGACCCCGACCGCCTCCTCGCACCCTTCCTCACCGCCGCCGGCCTCGAGCCCAAAGCCGAGAAGTACGGAAACTGGGAATCCTCCGGCCTCGACGGACACTCCGCCGGACACTTCCTCTCCGCCTACGCCACCCTCTCACTCCAAAGCGACAACCCCCTTCTCCGTGAACGCCTTGACTACATGCTCGACGAACTAACGCGCTGCCAAGACGCCATCGGCACGGGTTACCTCGGAGGCGTCCCCAACTCCCAAGAATTCACCACCAGGCTTTTCGCCGGCGAAATCAAGGCAGACCGCTTCTCCCTCAACGGAGCCTGGGTCCCCTGGTACAACCTCCACAAAACCTACGCCGGCCTCAAAGACGCCTGGCTCGTCGCCGACAGCGAAAAAGCCAAAAACATCCTCATCGCCCTCGCCGACTGGACCGTCGCCGCCACCGCCAAGCTCACCGACGAGCAAATGCAAGAAATGCTCTACACCGAGCACGGCGGCATGAACGAAATCTTCGCCGACCTCTACCTCCACACCCAAGACCAGCGCTACCTCGAACTCGCCTACCGCTTCACCCACCACGAGCTCCTCGATCCACTCCTCGAAAACCAGGACAAACTCACAGGCTTCCACGCCAACACCCAAATCCCTAAAGTCATCGGCTACCAACGCACCGCCCTCGCCGCCCAAGACGAAAAACTCCACCAAGCCTCCCAGTTCTTCTGGGACACCGTCGTCAACCACCGCTCCGTCTCCATCGGCGGAAACTCCGTGCGCGAACACTTCCACCCCGCCGACGACTTCCGCTCCATGCTCGAGTCCCGCGAAGGACCCGAAACCTGCAACACCCACAACATGCTCCGCCTCACCACCCTCCTCTTCGAGGCAGAGCCCACCGCCGCCCTCACCGACTACTACGAACGCGCCCTCTACAACCACATCCTCTCCGCCCAACACCCCGAAACCGGCGGCCTCGTCTACTTCACCCCCCAGCGCCCACGCCACTACCGCGTCTACTCCGTTCCCGAAAACGCCTTCTGGTGCTGCGTCGGCTCCGGCATCGAAAACCCGGGACGGTATTCAGAATTCATATACGCCCATACTGACGACGCCCTCTTCGTAAACCTCTTCCTAGCCAGCTCCCTCAACTGGCAAGAAAAAGGCCTCCGCCTTACCCAATCCACAAACTTCCCCCAAACCGCCTCCACCGAGCTCACCATCGACCAAGCCCCCAAGAAAAAGCTCACCCTAAAAATCCGCCGCCCAGCCTGGACCACCGACGCCTTCCAAATCACCCTCAACGACAAACCCGTCAAAACGAAGACCAACGCAAACGGCTACGCCTCCCTCACCCGCAAATGGAAAACCGGCGACACCCTCTCCGTAGCCCTCCCCATGCAAGTCCACGTCGAGCAAATCCCCGACCACTCCCCCTTCTACTCCTTCCTCTACGGCCCCATCGTGCTCGCCGCCAAAACCGACGCCGGCGACACTCCAGGCCTCTTCGCCGGTTCCGGCCGCATGGAACACATTGCCCCCGGAGCCTACCTCCCGCTCGACCAAGCCCCCATGCTCGTCGGAGACACGACCGACCTAGCCTCGCGCCTCCAACCCGTACCCAACAATCCCCTACGCTTCCAACTCAGCGGCGACATCCGCCCCGAACCCGCCACTCCCATCATACTCGAACCTTTCAACCAGATCCACGAGTCACGCTACACTACCTACTGGCAAACTGTCGACACTGCTAGCTACGCAGCCCTCCAGCAAAAGCTCGCAAAGGAAGAAGCCATCCAGCTCGCCCTCGCCGCCCGTACCCTCGACTCCATCGCCCCCGGCGAGCAACAGTCAGAAGTCGAGCACGACTACCGCGGCGAAGAAGCCCGCACCGCCGCAAACCTCGGCAAACGCTACCGCGAAGCGTCTCAATGGTTTGAATACAGTATTCGTTCCGAGCCAAATACCCCCCTCGAACTCGCCGTCACCATCCTCGGCAGCGAATGGGGCAAAGCCTGCTCCATCCAAATCAACGGAACCGAAATCGGCCAAATCGAGCTCAGCGCCCAAACCGCCGACCAATTCTCCGAACAAACCTTCCCCATCCCCGCCAAGCTCATCGACGCCGACCGAGCCACCGTCCGCATCCAGACAATCGACCAACGACCAACCCCAATGGTATTCGGAATTTCCCTACGCCGCGTCAACTAGCACATTCCAGCCCAAAGCTCATTTCCCCTCGAAATCAGACCCGCCATCGCCATAGTGTTTCACCGACCAACGGAAAAACATCCCCTCGCTCGCAGGTACAGATATCCCAAACCCAATTTCACGAAAGAGCGTATCCCCTTCCCAAACGTCCGACCACTTCGGGCTAAAGGGAAGCCAGTTCTCCAAATCCTCGCTCAACTCGAAAACCAAGGCGTAATCGTCATTCGAAACGACGCGCCCATTCATCCCTAGACTCAAACCACCTCCCGATTGGCTGAATTCCAGTTTCGGCAAACGATCCTCTCTTACAGGATCAAGGTCGAATAAGAATTCGAGATAGTTGCGAACGCCATCGCCGTCCGAATCTCCTTCTTCATCGAACCAAGAATCGTCTTGCACCAAGACCTCTGCCTGCTCTCCCAACCACTGCCGATAGGTCTTGGAAACCAATGGTGAATACGAAAGCCGATCCAGCCAAAAAACACCCAAACCCGTGTCATCACTATTCTGATACACCAACTCAAAAGCTGGCGCAAAATCCCCCTCCGTATCGTAGCGAGGATGCCAAGCTAGCTCGTCACCATTCCCGTAGAGTTGTCTCTGATACAGAAAATAAGACCCCGGAGAATCAAACTCGAAACGAATCCCACTAGTCCCCCCACGCTCGATCTCGCCAGATCGCAAGGAACTCGAACCATCAATCGACACGCTCCTATCCACCCGCCAAAGAGCATCTCCCCAAGTAGTCACCTTCACTCCGGGCATCTCTACCGCCGCTCCCAAATCGCCAACAAGAGAAAGCGCAACCGGTCTACTCACCACCTGCTTCCCCTGTGATTCTAGCAGCACATCGTAAGTACCCAAATCTCCCAGCTCCATGTCCTCAAACGCCAACGCGCTTTCCGTCGCCCCAGAAATCGGATTCCCGTCATGCCGCCACTGATACGAAATCGCTCCTCTTGAAAAAGCATCTACCGAAAACGACACATCCCCGCCAAGGTAAGTCGCATAGTGCATCGGCTGCTCTATAATGGCCAAATCATCCACAGTACGAAAACCGTCCAGCCATAGCCTCAGCTCGCTTCCTTCGCTCTTCTCAATTGCGAAATAGATATTTCCTGAATTAACCGGCAAAGAAACCTCCTGCCAGTCATCGGTAAGCTCTAGCTCTATTTCCTCCCACCAGCCATTGCGTACCGTCGCTTTTGTAGACGCATCATAGCCGGACAAGCGCACATGCATCTCGCTCCCCGGATACCGATCACCCTCATTGCTGCCATTAAAGACCTGAAAAGACCCCCAAGGTATTCCTTCGGAAAAGTCCGCCCGAGCGGATGCCCCCCCCTCGAGGTACACCTCGAAATCCTGCATAAACCGCTGCTCGTTAAACGGCGTGCTAAACGATTCATCACCTACAATTTCTCCGAAACTTAAAAGGTCGCTCGCCTTCAATTCCATCGTCTTCGAGCGCTGTGTTACCCCATTCGCATCAGTGACTTCGCAATAGTATTCGCCCACCAGATCCAACGACGGCTCCACTGCATCAAATCCAAACACACCCGAATAGGTAATGGAGGAGGTCGTCGCCGTATCGCTTTTCACAAACTCACCATCCTTGTACCAAGAAGCCACCGCAGGCAGATCAGCAGCAAAATAGACAAAAAGCCTCCGTCCTATCCCTCCAATCATTCCTTCCGGATAATCACTGTCGCCCGTCTCTATAAATATAGTCCCCGCTCCCGATCTCACCTTGCGAAGAGATTCGCGACGCTGCAAGCCGTTGCCTATATTCGCGACCCGAAGCGTCACCTTATGCTCACCTTCAGGCACGCGGATATAGTTCCCATAGTACGCCGTCAAACCTCTCCACTCTCCTTCCTCATAAGCGACATCGTCGAGAAACGCCTCCCCACTGCCGCGACTGTAGGTCAACATGGCCGGCCCCTCCACCATCAGGTCAACCCAAGCGGACTCACCCTCCGCCATCGAAACCGTAATCACCTCTTCATCCGACCAAGGACTGAGCTCCCACTCACAGTCTCCTCCGAACGCAACCCTAACCCCTTCGGGCGCAAATCCAGTATCCTCCACCCGCACGAATCGAATCGGCCCAGTTGTCACAGATCCGAATTCCGAACTCACGCGCAACACGTATTCATCTTCTGAATTCAGATCCTCAATCGCTACCCCAAGCAGGTCGCGATTCTCGCCGGCCACAGGCTCTCCGTTCCGTAACCATTGATAAGAGAGCTCGCCCGCTCCCCACGCTTGCACGCGAACCCTCGCTCCTTCCGAGTCCGCCACCACAACACCAGGAACATAGCCAACGATAGCAGGCGCATCCGTTTCCTCCATCATGTCCAGCCACCCTTTCTGCTCCGGATCAAGTCCGACGAAATTCCAGCGCACCTCATGCTCGCCTTCCGGTACATGAACCACGCTTCGCGTCCATCCCTCCGCTACCTCTTCAGCTCCGTTTAAAACGTAGATCGGCTCCCCTCTGTTGTACTGCCCGCCATACGAACCAACATCCACTTCAAAGTAGCCATTTTCAGACGTTCGCTTCCAATAAACACTCAAGTTCTTCGGCCCCACAATTTGCGAAACGATAGCGGCGCTAAACCCTCCCACATCGCCATTGTAAGACCCTCCCAAAAACGGATACTCCCGCGAAAACTCCACCGCATCGTCCCCATCCATCGACACCTCGGACTGCCCGTACCACCAGCCGGCATCTCCAAAACTGTTCGCGCTCCATTCGTAGCCCTCAATGTCCAAAGCCTCGCCCACTCCTAGGTCGACCTGTATCCAATAGACGTCGTCGCGAAACGATCCCTCCGGATTCTTCACCTCCAAGGCATAAATGCCGGACCGGTCGTACCCCATCGAGTCGTACTCCAAATCTAGCGATGTCTCGCCCACCAACGGCCGACCATTCAAATACCACTGAAAGGTCATCGAATCCGAAACATGTTCCAGATAATGCGAGATATCGAAGGACTCACCCTCCCTTATTTTGTAAGTATAGATATCTCGCTTCCCCAACACAGCGTCGGGCGAAAACTCCTTGTCAGCGACCGACACCCAAACCCGATCACTGAAGCTCCGCCCCCCGTAAGGATTATCGATCTCTAAGCGATATTCCCCCGAGTCCTCCATCCTCAAAGTATCGATCCGCAGCACCGGCCCCGTTTCTCCAGGAATAGGATAATAGTCGCGATACCATTGGTAACTCATCGGAGGACTTCCCACGTGCTCCAGCGAGAGATCCAACCCCATCCCCGGTTCACCTACGAAATCAGCGCTCCTCTCTACGAATCGAGCGGGCGTCCTATCCTCATCCATATCCAAATATCCACTACGGCTCTCGTCAGTCCCGAACGCATTGCTAACCACCACATGATACCGTCCTTCATCCTCCGGCCCGACATCATTAATAGAAACACTAGAATCATCCCAAAACGGCAATGTCTCTCCATCCTTAAACCAATTATAAGTTAAGTCAGTCCCATCCGCCAAAGCGTACACGTAAGTAGAACTAAAAGGCTGCACAGATTGATCCTGCGGATGCTGATACACGACAGGCGGCACTTCACCGATCGGGTACAGTTTCAGATAGTCGATCACAAGCTGACCGCCATTCGCACGATCATCGCCCGAACTCCCCCACTCCCATACCACCTCGTACTCCTTCGCCTCCGCCAGCGTAAAGCGACCCATATCCCACTCTCCATTTCTCGGAGACAAATACTCCGACTCGTCCCCAACCCTACAGCTAGCTCCAGAAAGATACTCGCTCCCATTGGCGAAACGCCACATGAAGCGCAACTCCCCAGGACCCGTGACCAAAGCGTTCAATCGATGCCTGTCGTACTTTCCTGGATACTCGATCTGGATGTGACTTCCACCTCGGCTGGCCTCATCTTCTTCAAGCGTCCAAGGCGAACCCTCCCGAGAAAACACCTGAAACGAATCGCTTGCGTCCAAACCGCTTAGCAGCTCCTCGTCGACGCTAGCACGCGCAAGAAAAACGCCACCTCAACCACCCCATCGTCATTCTCCGCCACTAGCTTGTAGCTACCCCCGTCCAAAACGGCAATCGAATCCAAAACCAACGTCGCGTCGTCTCGCCAACCAACTCCACATCCTCGTAATACCAGCGAAAACTCACCGGCAGCTCGCTCGACACCACCGCAGAAAACGTAGCCGTCTCACCCTCCAGCTTCGCCACGACCTTTTCCGAATGCTCGATCAAAACCGGCGGAAACGGAACCTCCTCCATCGCCAAGCTCAAGGCCAAGTTAACCACTCCCCCCGAACGCGCCCGCTGAAACAAATCACCCCTCCGACGCGACGACTGAACCAAACGATCAAGCTGCAACTGCAAGGAATCATTCGGGCGCAAGACCAAGTTCAACGCCAAAACACCCGTCACATAAGGAGCCGCCATCGAAGTGCCGCTCTCATACGAATAAGCGTCGTCAGCCGAATGCCAAGTCGACAAGACATAATCCCCTGGAGCAACCAAATCAGTCGTCTCAAAGCCGTAGTTGGAAAACCCCGACAACGTTCCATCCGGCGTCGAACTCGCCACCGAAATCACATTGGCCAGCGTGCTCGACGCAGGATAAGAGTAAACCTCGTCGTTATTCAGACCCTCGTTACCCGCCGCCGCCACGATAGCCACGCCACCCACGCGAGCTCGGTCCATCGCCCGCTCCAAAGAAGCAGCCCGCCCTTCGCCCCCCCAGCTAGCGTTGATGACCTTCGCCCCATTATCCACCGCATAGTCGATCGCCTTCACCGCATCCTCCAGCGTTCCCCGCCCCGAAGCGTTCAAAAACTTCACCGCCATCATCCGCGCCCGCCACGCCACGCCGCTCGTCCCGATTGCATTGTTACCCTCCGCTCCCACGATACCCGCCACATGCGTGCCATGCCCATAGTCGTCGCTCGGATCCCCACTGCCCTCGATCACATTGATTCCGTGCACGTCGTCCACATAGCCATTCCGGTCGTCATCCACTCCGTTGCCTGCCACCTCCCCAGAGTTCAGCCAAAGATTCGCCTTCAAATCCTCATGGCTCAAACGCACCCCCGAGTCGAGGATCGCCACCGTCACACTCGATGCATCGCTCAATAGATCCCATCCATCCGGAGCGTCGATATCGTTGTCCTGCTGACTTTCCAAGCCCCACAATTCCTCCCAAAGCTCGTCATCCGGCCGAGTCGCCATCGCATAGTAAATGACATTAGGCTCCACATCCCCACCAAACGCCGCACGCATCGCTCCCGCAAAAAGCCCCACACCCTCGCTAACCGTATCCAAATCAAAAGACTCCGCCTCCAAGGTCGCCAGCAATCCATTCCGCGAAACCTCGTCCAACCGCCATGCCGTGCCAGCCACAAGACGCTCCAGATCGCCGCGATCCATCGGTTCGCCCGAGGAAACCACCAGCTCGTTCGCCAACATCGAACCGACCAGCCTCTCCACCCGCCCGGTCCCGTCTGACGCCAATCGCTCCTTCAGCAAAACCGGCTTCCCTAAATCCTCAGCCATCACCACGCGCCAACGCTCGACGCCAGCGCCTCCCGCCAGCTCGATCTCCTCGCCCGCAAAAAGCTCCGCGCTCAAGCTCCAGTCCCTCGAATCCCGCAAACGCTCAACAGACCCGACACCCCCATCCAAATGCGTCACCACGTGACTCGCTTGCGCCGCCGGCGACGCGATATCGCCAAAAGACTTCCCAACATCAGAGCTAGGCAGACGCAAAAAAAACGCGGCAAAAACCACCGCCAAAACAGACACGACCAGAAAAACCCATCGAGCTCGATTCACTCGACCAAGCTAGTACAAAAACAATGAAGATAAAGCCCGAAACCTACCGCAACAAAAGCCCCGCCAACTAACCCACCTTGCTGTTCCCCTGCGCAGCCCTCAAAGCCTGCACAAGATCCTCCACGCTGAACGGCTTACCGATAAACCCAACCATTCCAGCCTCCTTGCAGCGCTCTATCTCTACCTCCAGAACCCCCGCCGTTAGGCAATAGACAAAGGGTCGCACCTCAGAACTGCTGTTGCTCAGGATGAGCTTAGTCGCCTCGATGCCACCCATTTCAGGCATCTGCACATCCATCAATACAAGATCGAACGCCTTTTTCTCAAACGCTTTCACTGCCTCCAAACCATTGGAAACGACTGTCGCCTCGACCCCTAAACTCAGCAAAAGGCGACGAGCCACTTCCTGGTTCATCTCGTTATCCTCGGCGAGCAAAACCGACATGCCATCGAAGCTTGGATACGAGTTGCTCTCCAGCTCACTCGTTAGACCTCGCTCTATTCGCAACGGTTTTTCAGGCTTTCCAAAAGCCAAGGACAACAAAGCCAAAAGCCGGCTAGGCACCACCGGCAAGGACATCAACTCGACGCCCGGAGCTCGCCCCTTTTCGCCTTTCTCGAGACGAGAAAGATCTGAGTCTAGCAAGATCATCGGTTCATCGCTCTCGCTAGCCAAATTCAACAACAAGTTCAAATCTTCACGTTCGATGCCCTTGGTCTCGATAACGAAACAGTCCCACTTCGACTCCAAAGAACTCCAACTGCTGACCAGATTTTTCGCATCCACATAACGGATACTTAAACCCCATTCAGACAAATAGTTCCCCAAATACCGCCGAGTCTCCCCATTCCCACTACTAAGCACAACCCGACCTCCCTTGAGCGCGGAACTATTCCACAGCCGGATGCTATCCTCCGCCGCCGGCAAACTCAAACTCACCCTAAAGGTCGAACCCTCGTCCAGTCGACTCTCCAACTCTATGTCACCTCCCATCAGCCCCGCCAGCTGCCGGCATATCGAGAGTCCAAGACCCGTTCCCCCAAACTTCCTAACATCCGACACATCCGATTGCGCGAATGCTTCAAACACCGCCTCGTGCTTATCCTCCTCGATCCCCACACCCGTATCCGAAACCTCCATCACCAAATGATCAGAATCATATCCAGATTTTGGATATAAAGAAACAGTCACACTGCCAAGCTTAGTAAATTTGATAGCGTTCCCCAACAGATTATACAGAATCTGGCGCACCCGAGTCGGGTCTCCGTAGTGCAAGCGCTTGATTCGCGGGTCGATCAACAGATGCAGATCGAGCTCCTTTTCATTCGCTTTCAGGCCAAGCAAAGACACTACACTCTCCACCAAATCGACCAGATCAAAAAGGATACACTCCAAACTCAATCGCCCCTTTTCGATCTTCGAATAGTCAAGAATGTCATTCACTACTTCGAGCAAGCTCAAACCCGACACCCGGATCGACTCCAAGTAATCCCGCTGCATCGAATCCAAATTCGTTTGTCGCAGCACCGAGCACATCCCGATCACTCCATTGAGCGGCGTCCGAATCTCATGACTCATGACCGCCAGAAAACTCGACTTCGCCGCAGCCGCTTGCTCCGCGTGCTCCGCCATCTCCTTTAGCTCACGGTTAACAAGAACCAGCTTTTCGTTCTTCTCGTTCAACACACTAGTGCTCTCTTCAACCAGCCGAGCCAACTTAGCATTCGACCTCCTCAAGGCCAGAATCCGAAACCTTCCAATCAGCAAAAATAGTCCAAGCGCCGAAAGAGTGTAGAAAGCATACGCCTGCTTCGTCTGGTAAAATAGAGGCAGCACGCGAAACCGAACCTCTGCCGGCGCTGCCAACTCGCCAGCCTCATCGATCGCCCGCGCAGTCAGCGTGTAGTCACCGGACTGCAAACCCGAAAACTCAAACGTAGACTCCTTTCCTGGCTCCGAGACCATGCTCTTCGGTCCACTCAACTCGAAGACAAAAAGGGGCGGACCCGACATCTGCAGTTGATTCACCTCCGCCGATACCCGAATCGAAGTCATCCCAATTTCCAGTTCGACAACTCCCGCCTCCGACTCTGCCAACAAATCGAGAGAATCGCCCTTACCCGTAGCGGCCTTCAGGCTAGAAATCCACGTTTTGAATACGCGCGCCTTCACTCCTTTAAATCGCTCGTCGTAATGCAAGATTCCCTCGTTCATTGCGAAAACGTACGATCCATCCTCGAGAGCTATAAAACCATTCACCTTGGTTCGGGGTCCACCCCCCATCAACTGCACGCCCTCGCCATAGTCGCCCTCCGGCTTCTTAATCAAATTCCCCGAGGCAAGAGAAGACTTAGCCCACCTTCGACCACTACCGTCAGCTAAATCCTCCCGAAAAACATAGGGACCCGGCGGTGGAAAATAAGTCAGATCGCCCTCTTTCTCAAAACGACGCGAATCCGGATCGAACCCCAACAACTGAGGAGACTTCGTCGTAAACGCTACCCGCCCGCCAAACTCCAAAGCACTCGTCCAGCCATCAGTCAAACCATCCTCAGTAGTGAAGACTTCAATACGAACTGAATCCCCTCTCAATTCAGCTCTACGAATCAAGCCTTCCCCAGAATTTATCCAAACGACCCCTTCCCTCTCCTCGGTGATTCCGTAAACCGGAAACTCGAAGTCCCAATCCTCATGTTGAGCCCAAACTCCCGACAACCTGCTGAACAAAGTCAGACCACTCTTACTGCCCACCAGTACCCGATCTGTCTCGCCTGAAATCGACTTAAGATAAGAAGAGTCAATCTCGGGCTTAACCAGAAAAAGCTCATCATCACGAATCTCATAGAGCCCATAATACGTCCCCACCACCAACACATCGCCCACCCGCTCCAAGCTCTTGCAGCCACCCACTCCGCCCACGCGGACAAATCCGTCCCCTAAGCCACCGACAGAAAAGTCCCTCCGAAACAAGCCCAGCGAAGTCCCCGCATAAAGCTGCCCCCCGAATTCAGCCAAAGCGTTCACCTCCCCCTCGAGGCCATCCGAAACATCGTAGCGCGTAGTAGCCAGACCAAGCTGAGCCATCGACAAGCCGCGCTCCTGCATAATCCAAACCCTCCCGTCCGCATCCTCCGCTAAATCAATCAGAGACCCGTCCAGAAGACCATTCTCACGATTCAAAGACTGCACAAGATTCGCCTCCCGATCAAAAACGAGAACGCCTTCCCCGACTATCCCCACAACCACGTTCCCCGATCGAGTAAGCTCCACCGACCTCACGTCCATCCACTTCCCCAAGTCCGCAAACGACGACAACCCGCGACCATCAAACCAAAGCAGCCAACGCCCGCTAATCACGAGACAAACCGCCGTATCGTTCTCCGCCGAAAACGCGCTCACCGCCGCCTCCGCTCCCTCCGGGAGACTCACGCTCCCCATCTCAATCCATCGTCCAGCATCCAAGCGACGCAACATCAAGTCACCGCCGATTCGATAAAGACGTCCTCTAAATTCGAATACGTTCCGATCGAGCTCCATTTCCGGCAAACGAACGAGCGTACGCTCAAACCCATCCCAGAAAAACTCCGCGCCTCCCGCACGCGCATAGGCCCCGCCCTCGACCGCGAGCACCTCGTCGAAATAATCCGACGACGTATCACCAAAATCCCCTTCCCCAAACACTGAAACATACTCCTCCCCCTCTCTCGTGTCTATGTATCCAAAATCCCCGAACAAGCCCACGTAGAGAACGCCATGTTCGCTAAGATCAACACTGTACACAGTCTCCCTGCGGCCAAACTCCAGCTCCCTCCAGTTGGAGCCTTCCATTCTAAACAAACCGCCCTGCGACGCCAGATAGCCCACTCCAGAAGAGCCAAACGCCAGCTCGTATCCGCCATCCGCCTGATACTCCTCCACAAACACTTCTCGCAACAAAGGAGTGCCCCGCTGTACGGCCATCGCCTGCGAAGCAAACGCCCAAGCCCATAAAGACCCCCCCAAAGCAAAAAGGCGAAACAACACGCTAGCCCTACCCAGTCTACTTAGCATTCGAGCGACCACTCCTTAGATCTGATCCCCCAGAAGCCCCCTGCAGCCTTAACCGCAAAGCCAGTCGGCGCGCTCTTAAGCATCACTCCTCGCCTTTCTTCATCACTACCTCTATCGGCGCCCCACCCCGAAAATTGAGATCACGCTGCGGGAACGGAATCTCGATGCCGTGCTCCTTAAACAAATCCCACATTCGCACATAAATTCCACTACGCAAATTGTTCAACCCGTTCGCAGGATCGCGTATCCAAACCCTCAACTCAAAATCTACCGAGCTATCGCCGTATCCAAGCAACCAACACACAGGAGCCTTATCCGGCAAAACCCGCTCCGTTTCCTTGCCCGCCTGGATCGCCAATTTCATTACCTGATGAATATCCGAATTGTAAGAAACACCAAAAGGCACTTTCACCCGCACCATGTCATCGCTAAACGACCAGTTCGTCACCTTCTCCGTTATCAACGTCTCGTTCGGAATCAAATGCTCCATCCCGTCCCGCGTAATCACGCTCACGTAACGAGCGCTCAGCTTGTTGATCCAGCCATAAGTATTGTCCACCTCGATCACGTCCCCCGGCTTGATAGAACGATCGCTCAGCAAGATCACCCCGCTGATCAGATTCGAAATCACCTTCTGAAAGCCAAAGCCCAAGCCCAGGCCCACCGCGCCCCCCATAAACGCCAGAGCCGACAAGTCGATGCCCAGCGAGCTCACCCCAAACAAAACCGCCAGCACCACGATGCACGACTTCATCACCTTCACCACCAAGATCCGCAGAGCCGGAGTCATCGCCGCAGACCCCAGCGTCTTGCGCTCCCCCAGCGCCATCACCCAGCTCACCAGCGGCACCAGCATCAGAATCACCACCAAGCCCTTCGCCACCGACAAAACCGTCACGCGCGTCGTGTCCGCATCCGACACCGGCAGCAATTGGATCCTGTCCAATCCATCCCGGATCGCCTCCCAAAAGCCCAGCAAGTTCATCAGCAGCACGAACGAGATCACCCAGATCAAAACCCGCATGTACGCCTTCTTCCTCAGCGAAAGCGGCACCGCCCGCATCAAGAGCAAAAAGGCCGCCAAGCTCGCGCAAGCCCTCAGCAAAATATAGTTTTTGGCGACGACCACCGTCCCCTCCGCCCCATCCGTCGCCACCAAGGCGATCGCCTCGTTACGCGCGTCAAACCAAAGCGAGATCGACCACAGAAACCCCGTCGCCAAAAAGCCATACAGATTGTCGCTCACCCAATCCACCGAGCTCTCTATCCAGTCGTCGCGCTCCTCGATCGCCTCCGTGATCTTGCGAAACAGCGGGCGCAAGCCCAAGGTCAGCACCAAGGCCACCAGCAAGCCCCCCGCCGCCGCGCCCAACTGCACCAGGAGATCCTCGCCTACGAACACCTTGGAAAACCCCTCCCACCAAGGCAGGAAAGACTCAGAATACAACTCCGACAAAGACAAGTCGGCCAGCAGGGCGAATAGCGTGGGGATCATTAGTCAAAATCCTGTTCGCCAAATCGCTCGCAATCAACTTGATTTCCTCAAACAAAAGGAGCATAAGCCCCATCCTGTTCTTTGACCTCAAGTCAAGACGCCGCAAACGCGGCACCAGCAACAAATCGAATTTCGAAGAGTTTCACAGTGATTCGCCCAGACGCGGCTCCCGCCTCCCGCATTCACCACTCACTCTTCACCACTTTAAACTCGCCAGCTCCGCTGGCGCATGGGGGTGTTCCGGATTCGACCTTTAGTTGGATCGTCTGGCTGCATGTCGAGGATGATGGTTGGCCTCGTAAATCTCTCCATCAAAAACACAAATGGCACACACGAAGAAATGCCTCTAGCTGCTTAATATAGCGCTACGTTCCCCCGCCGATACTCGCTAGGCGGTGCGGAGCGACGACCAGCGAGCATAGCCGAGAACGGGCGCCTCTTGCGCCTCGGCCGTACTTCATCGAGAGGCTGGCCTCAAAAGTAGCGCGGTTTCGTCGCGACCCAGAGGCGAGACTAAAAACGAAGACAAACATGTAGACGCCTTACGCGAAAGCTAGAGGGACGCGGGTTCGACTCCCGCCACCTCCACCAATTGACTAGTTGCGACAGGGACCGTCACCCCGCGACTAGCTCCCTTATTATCAACAACTTCCGAAGGACAACCGACAGCTATGCTTTGGCCTAGTTGCGACACGTTCTGACCAGATCCACCAGAAATCTGTGTCCATTTTTGTGTCCATTCGTCATTCGAGGGCAAATTCCGAATAGCTCTCTGCAACGGAAGCAGGGCAGTATCGGTGTAAATGAGATTCGTCAGCCGGCGATCGCTATGACGCATAGCTGACATCGCAAGACGCTCTTCCACACCGGCACGTTGAAGCATCGTTCCGAACGTCTTTCGGAAACTGTGAAAGACAGCGACATGGCCTCGCGCGTCCCGATAAGGAACGCCTGCCGCCTCCAGGTCTATTTTGAGCGTCCTAGAACGAGGGACACCCATTCGAAAGACTTTGTCCGATGGCTGGGCATCTTCTGGTATGTATGCACGAAGAGCGACCTCCAAGGCAGGAACAAGGCCAATAGACGCATCCTTCCCGTTTTTCGTAGTACTCCCCCTCACGAGTAGACGAGAATTCTCACCGGCGAACACGACATCGCCACACTCTAATTGCTGCAACTCTTGGAAGCGAAGTCCCGTAAATGCGGCAGCCAGATAGGCAACTCGCCTGTATTCAGGAGACACCGACAAGATCCGGACGAGCTCATCATCAGTAAAAGCCCTTTTCTTGGTCTTCCCGTCTTCTCTCTCATCGACTTTCACGACTCGCTTCAACGGATTGGCACTGATTCGCTCATTACGTTCGAGCCAATTCAAAAAGGTAATCACCTCATTTAGGTAATGATTAAGCGTTCTAGGCGTGAGCTGCCTTTGCTTCGACCGCCAAGTAACGAAAGAATCAGGAGAGACCTGAACCAAGTGTGACCATCCGCACTCTTTCGAAAGACGCTTCAATCTCGATTGAGTTTGCTTAAGCCCCTTGCTCGACCTTCCTGCTTTTCCCCGACGCTCGAGATCCAAGGCGTAATCCATGACGTGATCAAGAAAAGGCTTCTTCGCCCCCTCCCTGATCGGTTTCGGCAACAGGATTCCAGCTTGCTCAGCTTCCCATTCTCGACGGAATTCATTGGCTTTTGCCTCAGCGGCTTCCTTCGTGGAGACGCCAAGGTTAATCCATTTGTCGCGTAGCATTTCGCCATACCGGTAGCGAAGGTAATACGTCCGACTTAATCTGCGCTTTCCATCGATCCGCCTAATACGTTTAGCAACACTGTGAATCACGTCGATACAACCTCACCTAGCAATTGCTTCACTTCGGAAAGACGAGCACGGACGCATCCCCGAATTTTGACTTTCGCAAGTTCACCGTTGGCGAACATCCTTTCGACAGTACGGGTTGAGACACTCAGAATCTCAGCCGCCTGCTTTTTCGAGATCAACTCCTTCTGCATTCTAAAATCCCTCCAAGCTATCGGGCATCAGATCGTAGGGCCAACGGCCCTCAGCTTGAGCTCTGGAAATAGGCGGCAATAGTTCGAGAGCCTCTAATTTAATCCTTTCCACATCCTTTGTCGCGATAGCCCTGCCATCAATACAGACAGCTACTAGAAACCACCGCTGTTGCATTCGTTCTGACAAATCCACTAAGAACTCTTCACGATTTTTAGGACCTTCACAAAAGGTGAAGTCTGGACCATCATCTTCCTCGAATATCATCATGAAATGATAAGGGAGCTTTTCCCGTCTTGCTTGAGCTCTAAAGTCCTTGATCTGCTCCTTGCAGAATCGACGCAAGGTCTTTGTCGATGGGATTCTCGACGGGCGTTTCTTTGCGATCTCAAGCATCTCATCAAACAAGTTGGTCCCACCCAACATCGAAGATCGAAAATCGTCCCAGTCGCGTTCTAGGAGCCTTTGATAAAGCTCTTCGTCAGTTTCGAAAGGTATCGAGCCAGGAAAAACACCTGCATTACCATCGTCATAGCTGAGACTGAATACTGGCTCGACTCCATCCAATCGCAATGAGAAGTCCACATCATCAGGAACTAACTCACCAATTCGATCCAGTATTCGCCTAGCAACTACAGTTTGCTCTACGGACAACCCTGAAATTCCTTCCGGATTGCTGTAACGCTCTAAGACAAGCTGTCCAAATTCATCCCGATCTAGAACGAGTGAGCCTGCGAGCGAAGAGTTTAATTCAAAAATGTTCATATTCGTATCCTAGTAATGTTCTACTTTTTGCCTTTTGACTTAATCGGCTTGGAACGATTGCTAAACTTCTCGCGGCATTCATCTATGTATTTATCTAGCCTTCCCTTCGCATCATCTTGAGCGGTTTTTTCACCACTCGTGCTTTCAAGGAATAGCGTCACTATTTTCGCTAGCGTTGCCGATCTCGTGCGGTTCGTCACCAATCCGAGCACGTCGACACCCTTCTTTTCGTCCTCGCTGACCATGAAGCAGATAGTCTTGTCCCTTGGGGCTTCCATTTCTCCCTGAGGTCGACGACCTGTCTTTCCTGTCAGCTTCGAGCGGGTATCCATTTCTGTCATGCAACGACTGATCCCCCAAACATATAGGTTTGTCAATAAAGAAACCTATATGTTTCAAACCTAAGTTGGTTACCCCAGCTTAGGTAGAGACTAAACACGGTGAAACAGAAACACTGCCAATCAGCGATCAACAGAGTCTCTTTCCTTCTCAGAGGTCTACTACCTCAAAACTCGGACAGTTACGGTAGTAGTGTGAACTTTAAAGGGGCAACTTCTCATCTCGTAGTTACATACCGACAATTGAGAAGAATTAACCGCCCATCGACTAGCCCTTATCACTTTCCAGTTCTCAGCTAGCGATCAGCGTAGCGGTTGCCTTCATCAAATTTAGATAATTATCGATCCGTGGACTACCATTTTCTACTTCAGTCAACAATCGGCCAGGCGTCATCCCCCGGGGCCAACTACCATAGATACTGGTGGCTATGGTTCGAAACTGGAGCCTTACATTATCAGACCTGTGCACTATCCGATTACGAAGCTTTCTAATCGTCGTGAATGAGGGTGCAGCAAGTGGCTGGTACGGATGCTGGCCTTGGAACAAAGCGTTCGCCCTCATAAGCGTCCAGTGCTCATTCAACCACTTCCCAAATTGATTGTTCCCTATAGCAACCTGTTGAGCATTCGAAGATGTCGCAGATGCCGAAACCTGAAGTGCGTATGCTCTCCCGTGAATGCTCTGGCTGCCTCTAAGATAGCAAATGAAGGACTGCTCAAGGAACTCCTCCCAAGCCAGAGTTGCCCGAACAAATCGAAGCTCATTGAGGCGTTCTGCCCATACTCTCGATTCTAGTGAAAGCCCTTGCCACGCTGATAACTGATCAAGCTGCGAGGATACCTCGCGTAATTTTACTCTAAGAGATGGCCTACCCATCGATTAACCAAGCCTTAGAGGGATTTAAAAATATTAATTAGGTACTCGTGACGCGTCCGACGAGGCCTAACATTGTCAGTTTGACGGGCTGAAGCAGTAACGAAACGAGCTAGTTTTTTTGGAGGTTCGTCAACCTTTGTCGCATTTGACAGCTCCTTGAGTTTAGCAACAAGATTTACTTGCTGCTTACTGCTTAGTGTTTTCGAGGGAAATCGATTCAGCTTACCAGAACCACCATCTATGCCATACAAGGCATCGCCAACTGCCATAAACAGAGAATAAAACAATGCGGGTCTAGTGAAAACTGTGCCTTTAAGTTCAGACATTAGATTTTGCTGTAACCAATTCAACACCCGATCGAACTTCTCGGTAACTTGCTTTTCACTAGGAAACTGGTCTTCGTAAGATTTATAATAACGGTCAAGAGAGGCTTTTTTATCCTGAAGTCCCGCCAACAACCCAACTAGCAACTCAGAAGTTAATTCCGCCTCGCCCATTCTCGCGATCTTCTGATTAGTCAATATACTATTGCGAGTCCAGAACTCCAAGTGCTCAGTCCCAAGTCGATAAGCAACATCCTTAAACCGACCAAAGTACTTCGCGTTTCTTTTCTCCTGTGCATTGAGAGTCACGCTGTAAGAATTTATTCTAGCAAAGATCTGGAGAACCTGAGTGTCATTAGCTCCGACGAGCAAGTCTGCCGAGATGTCGTAAGATAGGATCGAACTTCTTACATCGTCTGGCAATTTCGAGAATTTCTTTCCCGCGGCAATCGATGAATGCGTTCTCGAAACTGCGAAATTATCATCGATGTAAGAAAACACCGCGTCTAGACGCTGCTGACCGTCTACGACTTCCCTAATAGATTTTATCGAATTAGGATCAACCTGCATACGATAATAAATCTTAGGCATCGGCAAACCTCGCACGATCGTGTCGATAAGGTACGAGCGGGCGATCGGACGCCAAACCTTTCTCCTTTGAAACTTTGGCTGCAGATAAAGCTCATCTTTTTTGTGCCAGTTGTAGAGATCCGAAATCGTGAAAGCTTGCGTTTTGAATTCCATTTTCCCTCGTCTTAGCTCATCAGGCGAGAACCAGCAACAAACTTTTTTACTAGACCAGATTGGTAAACCGGGACTCTGCCAAACCTGAATCTCTGCTCCTTGCCTACGCTAATTATATCTTCGTCACTCAAGATATTGCTCGCTTCGCTGCGCTCCAACTTGACCGCCTTCGCTAAATTCGCTTCGCCAGCGGGCAGGGATTCAACGATTGTCTTCCAAGGCCTGCCCCCGCAAAAAAGCTTCTCCGGACTGAAACTTTTCCAAGGAAACTGCCCTAACTCGAACAACTCTTTCCTTTAATTCAATCCCTCCCGCCTTGTAGTTCATGACAACCGCTATCGGCTCCGAAACTGGCGACAAGATAGGGGCTGGCTGAATGGTTGCAGTCACCCAGCTTCTCAATGGCCCCTCAAAGGGCTCCTTGTCCTTCTTTTTCTTGAACGAATTCCAGTTAGGAACCAAAGCCCAGCCAGGACCACCCTCACCTCCACGCCGCACCAAACGCATCCGCTCTTCCTCGATGGTCTTAATTTGATCCTTCAGCCTTCCCATAGGCTGCACCAAGTGCATTCGAAAGGTCTGCTCATATAGCTCCTTCAACTCCGGCCCCGTCAGCTTGAGAAGGTCCTGAGGCTTCACGAGATACTTGCACGCCTCCCTCGCCTGATTAATACGCTTCGCATCCGTCACGTGAGCTTTCCACCACCTATGCAAGCGACTCAACACCCCACTCCATTCCTCACGGGGAATGCGCCCTTTCAAATTAACGATCACATGCGCGTGAATGTGGAAAGTTGGCCTGCCATCTGAATCACGTTCCAAACTTCCGAGCTCTGAAGACCTGAACACCATTTCTATTCCGGCTTCCTTCATGAAGCTCTCCGAATTCAGCTTGGAAAGACGGCGATGCAACAGGCTCAGAGTATCCCTCGTATTCTCCAAACGGGTACGCGGTCCCGACGTAAATACCCACATCCGGCAATAGGGATGCTTCGACATGAAGAACTCCAAATTGCGAAGCGCAGGAGCACGCTTCCGAGCCGCAACGAAAGGAATGAAGACAACATTCCGGAAGTCAGGCAACTCAAGCACCTCACCCGAGCACAGACCCACCATGCAGATTCCACCCTTACCACGAACCTTAACATCGTTTTCCTCCAATCGATCCGCAATCCATTCACTCTGCTGCAACAATCGCTCCCTGTCCTCCTTCTTTTTCTCAAAGTATTCCAGGTCCACAACAGCTCCGGAGTCAGCGCTGCACATTTCCAAGTATCGCTTTTCTTGATACGAAACCCCTGCAGTGACTTCGTCGGGCGATGGAGGCGACGCCTCCAATCGCCCGTCGAGCGTCACATGCCAGCTCGGGTCTGCCAACAGCGAATCAATTACAGAATTGCCAGTCAGACGAATCTCGTCATGGTCATTTGCTGTAACTTCTTTGGCTTTCGAAAGGCTTTGGTTATGTAAGACCTCCTGTGTTGGCGCACTGGGGGTCTTCCCGTCTAGGGGTCTCACGGAACAGCCTCCCTTCCTTTTCGTCTGGAAGCATCGACGATAGCGACTATCGCCGCCTGAAGCTCAGGAGCTAACGACGGCCAACACTCGACAAGCTTCGACAGATCCTGCCTGTCTTTGCCTGAAATCTGTGTCCATATCTGTGTCCACCTATCAACTACAGTTTTACCATCTAACTGATAGTCTGAGCCTTGTGAAACGCGGGAGGAAAATTCGACTCCCGCCACCTCCACCAATTTTCAGCTCCGCTGAAAATTGCCCGCCGAAGCTCGCAGAGCGAAGGAGGGCTTATGCTCCTGATAGTAGCTCGCAGAGCGAAGGGGGGACCCAATAACAAAAGACTTCCCAATACCTCCCAAAAACCTTTTGCCTGAAGCGCGAGGAGTTTTCAGCATCTATGATATGTTCTTCGTCTATCAGCTCCAATCAATTGAACACCCCAGCGAGCGCTACACAGGACTGACCAAAGACGTCGACGCTCGCTTGCTCGCCCACAACAACGGGCAGTCTCCCCATACTGCGAAACGCAAGCCCTGGCGGCTTGTTAACTACTTCGCTTTCTCCAATGAAAGTACCGCGCGAGCCTTCGAAGCCTACTTAAAGACCGGGTCCGGCCGCGCCTTCGCCAAGAAACGCCTTTGGTAGATCCCACTTTTCAACTCCGCTGAAAATTGCCCACCATCACGTCCACCGACAAGTCCGCCGGAGCTTCAGCGAAGGCGGAAGCCTTAGCGAAGGACGGATCCGCACAAATCGGTCGCAGATCCTGAGCCCGCCGAAGGGCGGTTAAAAACAAAGCACAACCCGATCTACAAACAGAAGGGTTTATTTAACATCGTTCGTTCCACTCACTGGATCCTTACGTTTCACTTCAGGCCAGGATCACTCCACTTCGTTCCGTGGCAGGTTTGATCATTCAATTTTAAAAAGTCATCCCCCAGCTCCGCTGGGATCCTCCCTCGACAAAGTCGAGATCAAGCGCAGCGATGTCCCAACAATAAAACACAACCCCGCTCATCAGTACCGAGGCTTCCGACAAAGCGAAGCGCCCACGGCCTCCAAAAACGCGGCTATCAAGCCGCCCCAACAACCCGATCAAAATGTTTCGTCGCTACGCTTCTCAAGTGTAGTCATTCCATTCCTCGGTACGCGTTCATTAGCATTCATTAGCGGTCAAAAACACAACCCGCCCGCAGCTAGGTATTTCCCGTTAATAAACTTGCCCGAATCTTTCGCGCCAACTAGTAGTTCAAGCGATCCGCAACCCTTGAACCCAACCCCCCATTGGTCCGACTCTCCTCTCCCATATCGTCCCGCCTCATCCTAGCAGCCGCCTATGCCGCCATAGGAGGATTCGCATTATACGGAGCGTTCTGGCTACTGTACGGCGAGAACGCTAGCCTCGAGACAGCATCCTTCCTCTACAAGTCTCCCGACCATGGACTCCTCGAGGACATCATCGAATTCATAAACATGCTCGGCCCTATTTTCGGGACCCTTGCTTTTACCGCCCCCTTCCTACCCTTCACGTTTATCTACGCCTCCTGGGTATGCCCAAGCCGTATCACCATTACCGATACGGAAATACGGGCCAAATTCTTCAGCACGGAAAAACGCTACCCGATCACCGAGCTCACCCAAGTCTCCTTCCAGACCGCCAACGACAACCAATTCATCATCTTCAAGGTCGCAGGCAAAACGCTCAAAGCCGAGATAGAGCACGGCATCTGGGGCCGCATCCGCGATCTGCTCCCCCCTGAAATAGCGTATAGGGCTACTGCTAAATCATAAACTCCCCATATTTTCCTCATACCGTTAGGCCCCAAGAGCGCCTAAACTTCCCCTCAAAAAGAAGCGATGAACCAACATCCCAAACTCAAACGAACCTTTCGCATACCCGTCTAAGCCTTTCAAATCCTACCTCTTACCTAACTGCTAATCTACGTGCCAGAGTCCCAAAACATCGAGTGGAAGCGCTCCTGGAAGGACGAATACCTCAAATGGGTATGCGGCTTCGCCAACGCAAAAGGCGGCAAGATCTACATCGGAAAAAACGACGACGGAGCCATCGCTCCGCTCAACAACGCGAAGCGACTCCTCGAAGAGATCCCGAACAAAATAAAGAGCCTCATCGGCCTGACCGTAGACGTTAACCTCAACCAAACGAAAGACGGAGATTTCCTCGAAATCGATATTCTCCCGCAGTCCGTTCCCGTTTCCCTCAGAGGACGCTACTACTACCGCACCGGCAGCACGAAAATCGAGCTTACCGGAGCAAGCCTCAACGAGTTCCTTTTGAAGAAGTCAGGGTCCACCTGGGACGCCTCCATCGAAAGCCGGGCAAACCTCGAAGACATCGACTTGCGGAGCATCGATCAATTCCTTGCCAATGCCAAGACAGCCAATCGACTTCCAGACGCCAACGGCCTTCCCCTTCCAGACCTTCTAGCCAAACTGAGACTGCTAACCAACGGTCAACTTACCTGTGCCGCTCTTATTCTGTTCGGCAAAGACCCAGCGAGGCTCTACCCGGGACTCAGTGTCCGCATCGGCCGCTTTGGCTCCTCCGACACGGACTTGCGCTTCCAAGAAGTCATCGAAGGAAACTTGTTCTACTGCCTCAAAGAAACCCTCTCCCTCCTAGCCAGCAAATTTCTGATCAAGCCCGTCCGCTTCGCCGGCATCCAGCGCATCGAAGACGACCAGTACCCACTCCCCGCCCTTCGCGAGGCCCTGCTCAACGCCCTCGTGCATCGCCGCTACCAATCCGGCGTGCACGTGCAAATTCGCGTCTACGACCACCGTCTCGTCATCTGGAACGACGGCCCGCTTCCCGAAGAAATATCCATCGAGGCCCTCCTAGGCCCCCATGCCTCCCGCCCTCGCAACCCCCTCATCGCCGATATCTGCTTCAAGGCAGGCTATATCGACTCCTGGGGCCGCGGCATCGAAAAAATCTCAAACGCTTTTCTCGAGGCAAACCTACCCTCGCCCCAGTTCGAGGAGAATTCCGGCGGCGTTCGCGTCACTCTTTTTTCTTCAAAACAAGCGACATCAGAATCCACCACCCCGGAAGTCACCCCGGAAGTCACCCCGGAAGTCACCCCGGAAGTCAAAAAGCTACTAACTGCCTTCTCTGGAGAACAAACGCGCCAGGAGCTACAAGCAACACTTGGACTTAAAGACAACGAACACATGCGCTCCTCATATCTAAAACCAGCCTTGGACGACGAGCTAATCGAAATGACGATTCCAGACAAACCGAAGAGTCGACTACAAAAATACCGCCTCACGAAAAAGGGAGAGAGGCTGATATCAACAAGCAAGGACTGACACCTTTTTACCTCCTGCCAAAAGCCAATTTATAAATAACTCATTCTTCCCTGAGCCCTTCGAACGACTAATTACCCCGCTAGGGCTTGTCTGTTACCAAGCCGCCCTAAAGTCAGTCTAACTACTTTTCGAGTCCTAAGCCTTCAAGCGTAGGGCTTTTTTATTTCATAAATATAAATCTTTAAGCACGAAACTCTTGCCGTAGAGAATTATTAAACCTTCACTTGCTAGATGGCACGAAACTCAAAAATTGAGTGGACTCACAACACCTTCAATCCTTGGTGGGGTTGCTCAAAAGTATCCCCTGCGTGCAAAAATTGCTACGCAGAAACTTGGGCAAAACGAGTTGGCAACAACATATGGGGCAAGGAGAACCCTAGACGGTTCTTTACAGACAAGCACTGGAAGGAACCTTTGAAATGGCAAAGGGAAGCCGAGAATAATTCCGAACGTACTAGAGTGTTCTGTGCTTCAATGGCCGACGTATTTGAAAGAAGGGCCGAACTCAACGAACATAGAAATCGCCTCTGGGAGCTAGTTTACCGCACCCCATCACTCGATTGGCTCATCTTGACAAAAAGGCCGCAAAACATCGAAGGAATGGTCCCTTGGGACAACAACAACTGGCCGAATAATGTATGGATCGGGACAACTGTTGAGAATCAAAAATGGGCAGACTTCCGCCTTCCCATCTTACTCAACCTGAATGCTAAAGTACGTTTCCTCAGCTGCGAACCCCTGCTTGGCGAAATCGACATTACATCTTACAACGCGGCATCCGATACCAACAAAATCGATTGGATAATAGCAGGAGGGGAAAGCGGACCTCACTCTCGTCCAATGAACCCCAATTGGGTACGAAGCTTAAGGGACCAGTGCATAAATGAGGAAATTGCCTTTCACTTTAAACAATGGGGACACTGGAGCCCTCATTCACTCCTTACTTCAACTCAGAAAAAAACTATAACTATAGAAGACACTGAAATGACAGCCACAGGAAAAAAGGCATCTGGAAGAACCCTCGACGGAAGAATTTGGGACGAGCTACCCTCCTCCGCTTAACCTCAAAAACATGGAATCCAACACCCACCTTTTTGACCTAAACGACTATACGAACGAAGCGAAAGGCAAAGGATACCTACCCCTAGACTATCCGCTCTGGACTAAAAACAAGGCTCATTTTATTGCGAGGTACCTCAAGTCCTTTACGTACGTCACAAGGCATGGCACATATATTGACGCCTTTGCAGGGCCCCAACACGAAGAGAGTCGCAACGACTCATGGGCAGCTAAACTTGTTATGCAAAACGAGCCCGCGTGGCTCAGAAACTTCCATCTTTTTGATCTAGCCTCAGATCAAATTGGCCATCTGAAGAATATAAAGAAAGAATACCTCGAAAAACACCCAAAGAAGCCGCTTAGAACAGTCACTATCACTGAAGGCGACTGCAACACAACCCTACCGCGATTTCTAAATGAAAACCCCATACAAGAAAAGGAAGCATCATTCTGTCTTTTCGACCAAAGAAGCACCGAGTGTGCGTGGGAAACTGTAAAATACGTAGCTGAACATAAAGGAGGTAAAGGCGGACATAAAATCGAACTCTTTTATTTCCTTCCGCAAGGATGGATAGACCGAACAATCAAAAGCTGGAAAAATGATGTCGAAAGTCGTTGTCTGCGATGGTGGGGACGCGCAGACGTTTTAAATTTTCTAAAGCTTCGCAGCAATGAACGGGGAATCGCGATGGCCGATCGATTCAGAGAGGAACTAGGGTACAAATATTCCTTTCCATTCCCTATTCAAAAATTTGGCAAGAATGGGGCCGTCATGTTTTGGATGATACACGCGTCCGACCACAGCCGTGCAACTGACTTGATGAGACAATCCTACAATTTCATTGGTGCAGGTGGCGGCGTATCCGATCCCTGCGAACAATTCGAACTGAAAATTGAGTAAAATGATTTTAGAAGCTGCAATTCCTCACCTAACAAAAAAAGCGATAGATGCTACGCTATCTAAAACTCAAAACAACTCTATAACCCAAGATGATCGGAAAATAGAGGAGGCAATAGCAGGCCACATCAAAGAAATGACAAACTGGTGCTCAGAAATCAGTTTCAAAGACTTAAAGCAACCAAAACCGATATCCGGCTTCTATATCCCGCTAGACTTCTACATTTTCCCTCAAAGCAGAAGAGTCAGCGGAGAAGAAAAGATAGAAAAACTAAGCATCTCAGAAATCTTTAACCAATCCAAGAGACATTCAATATTACTAGGGCAACCAGGAGCAGGAAAAACAACATCCATAAAGAACTTATGCAATCAGATCCTCAAAAACGATAAATTTGAATGCTACGACTTGTCTTTTCCTTTAGTGATCCGGCTCCGAGAGCTAAACAACGACAATAGCACACAGTCCATCGTCGAACACATCGCTTCCACACTTCACTTCAAAATCCAGGCGGCTTCCAATGAATCGGAAAGAAAGGAAAATCGATCAAAAATAGCCAACTTCATCGAAGAATTAAAAATAATATTAATCCTAGACGGATTCGATGAATTGTCGTCCAAGCCTAAAAGGGAAGACTATATCGAGGAGATCCGTTTCCTAGCACGTACGTTATCATCCTCACTACTACTGCTAACATCTCGAACCGGAGATTTTACTTATAACATTGAAAACGCTAATACATACGAACTCTGCTCACTAACCGACCAACAGGTATCCGAATTCGCTCACAAATGGATTACCCCCAAGAAAGCCGCATTAAATTTTCTTGAAGAAATCAAGAACTCTCCATTTCACGATACTGCAATCAGACCTTTAACCATAGCCCACTTATGCGCTATATACGAAAGAATAGGTCGCATTCCTCAAAAACCAAAAACGGTTTACAAGAAAGTAATCCAACTTCTTTTAGAAGAATGGGACGAACAACGTTCAGTTTCCAGATTATCTCGATACGGAGCATTCGAATCTGATCGTAAATTCGATTTCCTTTCAAAAATAGCATTCGAGCTCTCCGCAAAACACTCAACACCAATTTTCTATACCGATAGTTTAAAGGCTATCTATAAAAACTGCTACGAAGATTTTGACCTCCCAAAAAGCGAATCAACCAAGGTCATAACGGAAATCGAATCTCACAACGGTTTAATCCTCCGAACTGGATTCGAGAGATACGAATTTGCACACAAATCGCTACAGGAGTACTTGGCGGCTGAATACATAGTTCGACTTTCAGAAATACCCACAATCAAAAAAATTATTGAACGGATTCCGAACGAACTTGCAGTAGCAGTTTCGATATCTTCAGATCCTAGCCACTATCTCACTGAACTAGTACTCAGCAGGTTCCAATCGTTCAAGCCAACAAAAGAGTACCTTTCAATTTTCATATCCAGACTCCTTTTGGAACGCCCTGACTTCAACAGAAATGAAGCGGTACAAATAGCATTCTCAGCACTATACTCCCAATATTGGGAAAGCAACATACACAGCGAGAACGACAAACAAATTCTTCTATTCCAAAGCGACTATTTAAAGAATCAATTTTCTGATTTTTCGAAACATATATTTAAACGTAATTCTCTAAAACTCAAAAACTATTACAGTCATTCCCACTCTATAACGACAGCACTAGAAACTAAATACGACGTTTACAAAAAACACACCCACAGCGTGACTTCACATAAGAGCTTCGTAATACCCCAGACACTGACCCTAGACCCCGAGATTATCCCAAAATTCTGAAAAGGAGATGCACATACAGGGTCAGCTCTTAAATTTTGATATAAATATAGGAGAGAAAAACAGAATACTCTAGCGAAGCAGCTAACATGATGCGGGAAGAATTCCAAAAGCACCTCAATGCTACGAATCTAAGCGGAAGCGGAAAGGCGAGCTCCTACCTCAGAGCCTTGGATCTGCTTTCTCAGATGATTTCGACCGAACCGCTCGGTTTCGAGGATTGTCAGGACATTTGGTCTGTCACCTCAATCGACAGGCTTCATCAACTCTACGAACGGGCGAACGAAGAGAAACACCGCGGCCGCTCCAGTATCTGGATCATCAAAGGCATCCCGCGTAGCTACCTGCACAACGGCTACTGCACCGCCGCCGTCCGAGCCTACCAGGAATTCCTCATACAATACTCCTACGAGAAGGAACTGCTCGATCGCTACACATCTTTCAGCGGCGACGCCGAAGCGCTGCCCAAACGACTCCAACGCAAACTGACGATACCCAACCACCTACTCGAAAACTGGAACGGCCAAGAAGGAAAGGAAACCGTTCGAACGATAAAGGCGCGCAGCAACCAAAACGTCTTTCGCGGGATGACTCTCCTAAACTACCAACAATCCTGCTGCATCACCGGAAACCCAATACCCACACTTCTCACCGCCAGCCACATCAAGCCCTGGAAGATCAGCACCGCGGAGGAGAAGCTCAACCCAGCCAACGGCCTCTGCCTCGCCAAGACCCAAGACGCCGCCTTCGACCAAGGCCTCATCACCCTCGACGAAAGCCTCCGAATAGTCCTCTCCAAGCGTATCCGCGATCACATGACAACCGATACGATGAAAGAAAACTTCCTCCAATACGAAGGCAAGCCCATCAGCCTCCCCCATCGCTTCAACCCCGACTCCAGTTTCCTCGCTTACCACCGCGAACACATCTTCGAAAAGAAAGCCGTCTAAACCTCCCCGACGATACCACCGCCCTCAGCCAACTCTCTCCAAACGAACACCGCGCCAACTTCGACTAAGAAGAACGATCACCGCCAAAAAAGTCATCAAAGCGAAACGATACAAAGTCTACTATGCTGGAAAGCCAGATGAGGCACTTTCTTTTCTCGCATCCGGCAATCTGGAAGCTGCAATTCTCTTTTTCTCCAACACACCTAGGACCAGAGCAATTTTTGTTGAGGACGAATCAGGATCAGAGTCGGTCTTCTACCCCGAAACGCTACGCGAGTGTATAGACGATTACCATGGAGCAATCACGACATCCGGCGATCAATCGGATTTGATTCGTGACATCCTGATTCAGGAACACGATCTCTCCAAACCAGTCGAGAAACCCGCTATCGACAGTATTCTTGAAAGCCCTTTGGGTTGCCTTTTGATAAAGCTATGGGCGATAGCTGGTATCACCGGGCTTCTGGGTCTGGTCTGGTTCATCCAATGGCTGACCGGAAGGAGCTAACAGGAGCTCAGCTCTTAAATCTTGATATAAATATAAGAGCGAAAAAAAATTCTGCCGAAGCAGTTAACACGATGCTGGAAGAATTCCTCCAATACGAAGGCAAGCCCATCAGCCTCCCCCATCGCTTCAACCCCGACTCCAGTTTCCTCGCTTACCACCGCGAACACATCTTCGAAAAGAAAGCCGTCTAAACCTCCCGTCGCCCAGCGACACCTACTCGGCCGCAGGACGACCTGATTATCTATGGTTTTTTCAACCTCGGTATTCTGAAGACCGAATACTTAGCTATCCGATACGACAAAGACATCGGCTCCAGCTCCGGATGGCATTTACGCCATGGAAACAAATCGCTCTTTCCGTCATGTCTAAGCGTCAACAATATGACGTATTAACACCCTACTCCCGCGCCAACTAGTCGGGCCGCTTTACGAATCGCTCTTGGCAGATCCGGAAAAGTAAAAACTGGCCTAAGTAACCAAAAATTGGCGGATACAGTTCTAAAATATCGTTATCCCAACTAAAGGAACCAAACAGGAACGAAAGGAGAAACGTCATGGGAATAAAAGATATAATTGATCTCATCAAAGACCTAGTGAAATCCAAAATAGGCCGCTGGGCATTGTCTATGGCAGCTGGAGGAGCAATCGCCTCTATGCTCTCCATAGCTATGGCCTTAGATCTCAAAGGAGCCGCCACTTGGGCAATTTTTGGCATAGCCATAGGTGTTAGCCAGTGGATGAATTTGCCTGAATTTCGCAACAGAGAGACGAACGCGCTCGAACTACATACGAGAGGAGCAAGCTGGATTCTATTTAGCGGGCTAGCGTGGTCGGTGATGCCCGCAATTGATCTTGGACCGTTTCTCACTTCCGCTATACCAGCATTTGCAGTTGGTGCCTCGCAAGGCATACTACTCAGCAAGACCCGTAAGCACGCCCTTCTTTGGGTTCCAACCAACATTCTGGCTTGGATTGTCGGAACCATCGCGGGTTTAGGGATAGCGGGTAGAATGAACGAGGCCGGACTCTACGGAATTGATTTCGTCGCGGGTATCGCGTGTGCCAGCATAACTGGAGCCTTTATACTTTGGGGTGGCCTCGCAAACATGCCTCTTAAAACCAACAAGAAAGAAGACATTAAAAGCGTAAATCAGCTGAAAGCTTAAGGGATCAATGCTTTAAATTCCTCAAACAATACTCCTACGAGAATGAACTGCTCGATCGATACACATCTTTCAGCGGCGAAGCCGAAGCGCTGCCCAAACGACTCCAACGCAAACTGGCGATACCCAACCACCTTCTCGAAAACTGGAACGGCCAAGAAGGAAAGGAAACCGTTCGAACGACAAAGGCGCGCGGCAACCAAAACGTCTTTCACGGAATGACTCTCCTAAACTTCCAGCAAGCCTGCTGCAGCACAGGAAACCCAATTCCCACACTCCTCACCGCCAGCCACATCAAGCCCTCGAGCGTGTGCACCGCCATAGAGAAGCTCAATCCAGCCAACGGCCTCTGCCTCGCCAACACCCAAGACGCCGCCTTCGACCAAGGCCTCTTCACCATCTATGAAAGCCTCCGAGTCGTCCCCTCAAATCGTATCCATTATCACATGACAACCGATACAATGAAAGAAAACTTCCTCCAATACGAAGGCAAGCCCATCACCCTCCCCCATCACTTCAACCCCGACCCCAAATTGTTTCGTCACCTAGTTCCTCAAGTGTCACTTCGTTCGGTAGTAGACTACCACCGAGAAAACGTCTTTGTCGCTTAGTCAGTGAATTCTTTAGCTCTCATCTGTGCCCTCTGGGCAATTGTTTCGGCGCTACACTTCTCAAGTGCCGTCACTTCGCTAGTGGCTAAAAAAACGAACCAACAAATCCGTCATTAAAAAACAGATACACGCTAAGGCGCGTGGGAAGTATCTTCCATGGCGGCGGATATACGAGCCGACACCTCTTCGAAACTGCCTTTACCGTCGATCTGCGCCACGCCGTGCAGCTGGTTGTACTTGCGAATAACGGGGACCGTCTTGATCTCGTGCTCTTCTAGGCGCTTGACGATCTTAGGGGTGCTACTGTCGTAGGGCATGCATCGGTCGGTCTTGCTGCGCGCGTCCAACCTTCGAATCAACTCCAAGGTGGGAACGTCGATCTCAATCACCTTGGAAATGGATGAACCATGCTTTTCTAGCAAGCCGTCGAGAATGTAGGACTGTACCAAGGTGCGGGGAAAGCCCTTGAAAATGAAGCCTTTGACGTCGCCCGCATTCTCGATCCGACGCTCGATCAAGGGGACCACAATCTCATCCGGCACCAGCTGACCGCTGTCGTACAGTGACTGGATCTTCTTTCCCAATTCAGTGTTCGCCGCGATCTCCTCCTCCAACATCGGCCCCGTCGCCACAAACTCCAGTCCGTACTTGACGGCCAGCGCCCTTCCCTGGGAGCCACGACCCGAACCGGGATAGCCAAAGATGACCACATTGAGCAGAGTCTTGCGCAGCTCCTGCTCAACCACTTCCTTAATCGATTCGTAGACCGCGTCGATCGAAGCCGTCGCATCCGCATCATGACACAGCCCCTTCTCCTTGTAGAAATTCAACACAGGTAAAGTCTTCTCGTTGTATTCGCGAAGCCGGTTACGAATCACCACTTCATTGTCGTCACTTCGTCCCGAGCTCTTGCCACGCTGAAGGAGTCGTTCGACTGACACTTCTTCCGGAACCTGCAAATTGATCAGGCAAGTCAAAGAGCTGTGCAGCTTAATCATCAAGCCTTCCAGAATGTAAGCCTGAATATAGGTACGCGGGAAGCCATCGAACAAAAACCCTTTCGCTTGATGATTGTCGGTAATGAACTTCTCGATGATCTGGACAATTATTTCGTCGGACACCAGCCCACCCGCGGCAATAATACTGCGAGCCTCTTCGCCCAATGGCGTCTTTTCCGCCATCTCCTTGCGCAATATTTCGCCGGTCGAGATGTAGTGCAGGTTATAGTCTTCAACCAGCCGCTCCGACTGAGTTCCTTTACCTGCTCCAGGGGGCCCAAACAATGCTATGTTCAACATGATCGCTTTATCTTAGAAGAGTTCGAGACAACCCCATAAAAGCCCAAACGAGCAAACGCAAGCATCCGGTGGACAGGTTCGCGTCTACCACCTGCCCAACCGGCGGTTAAAAAACACACAAACCCAACCCCGTCGAAAAACATGCTATCGACCGCATCCTTAGAAGCCCTTTTGGCCGCCCTGTCATAAAGCGATGAGCGATAGCTGGTATCGCCGAACTTTCGGGCCGAGTCTGACTCATTCAATGACTGACCGGAAAACCAAAGGCTCACCCCACCACCATTGTCACCGGCAACTGAATACGAATCGAGAGGCCTTCCTCCCGTCAGGAAAAATAGGCAGCTTCGGGCAGGCGTACCAATCGCCTAGCGTTCCTCGGGAATTCCGCTTCGCCGAGCCGGCGCAATAGACCGCATCGAACGCGTAGCCCGAAGGTGCCTCGAAGTCCGCAGGCTAGATTTCGGATTGCCTTTAGGTGCAATTTAATGCAACTATAACAAATGGCACTAAAGAATTTCTACCCAAGGACCTTCACTCTTCTACTGCTACTTTCCCTTGTCGGAGTCACTGGCTGCCAAAAAAACGAACAGGCAATGCCGGTGGTAGTGCACGACGGACTGCTCCTCGTGGAAGGAGAGGTATTCGACATAAAAGGCATCTGTTGGAATCCGATTCCCAAAGGCCTAAAGCACCCGCAAGGATTGCCCTATCTCGCGGATGGCCCCGCCTACAACTTGGATTTCATCGAACGAGATTTGCGTCTAATCGCTGAAGCGGGATTCAACACCCTCAGACCCTATAAGGTCATCACAGACGAAAAGGTCCTCGACCTGATCGAGTCCTACGAGCTCAAGGTTATCATTCCCGTGTTCAACGATCACCACATCGGCATCGATGAAGTTAAGGCCTCAGTCGCCGCCCTCAAGGACCACCCGACGAGTCTGTTTTGGGAAATCGGAAACGAATGGAACTACAATAACCTCTACAATCCGGAAGGTAGTTTCGAACAATCCATCGCGCGTATTCAGGAAGTAATCACGACCATCAGATCAACAGACAATCAGCTTCCCTTGGCGATCAACTACGGTGAGCTGCCGACTCGAGAAATCGAGAAAAGCCTGGATGTCGACCTATGGGGTCTGAACATCTACCGGTCCGACGACTTTCGGGACGTATTCGAAGAATGGAAAAAGGTGAGCGATAAGCCGATGTACCTCGGCGAATACGGAGCGGACGCCATCGACAATCGAAACGGCGACGGTCTCTACGCGCCACAAGACCAAGCCTACGCAGTTGCGAAGCTGACCCAGCAAATCATTTCCCAGTACGCCTCCCAAGGACGCGGGCAAACGCTCGGAGGCGCTCTGTTTGAGTTCAGCGACGAGTGGTGGAAGGACTATCGAGGACTGCCGACCGAGCACGACATCGGTGGAATCGCCCCAGGAGGAGGCCCCTACCCTGACCTAGAGTTCAACGAAGAATGGTGGGGAATCGTCGACATCGACCGCAACCCACGGGCTGCCTACCATGCGATGAAAAAACTATACAATCCCTGAGAAAGCCCCTCCCCTCCTCCAACGCTTCGGCGAAAGCAAGCGCAGCGCGCCTTATTCAATCCCCCGTTTTACGGATCCACAACCCACCTCGCTACGACTTCCATACTCAGGATAGACCCTCCATATAACCTGGGATATAGACTCAGCCATGGTTTTTCATGATCTAAAAACAGACCTGCAAATACTATTTACTTCCGCCAGAATTGCAGGTCCCTTAGGTCCATGAAGAGGAGAACACTAGTGAGCTCAATTGCCCTTTCAGTAGCGGCCCAATTCGCGATCGGCGAAACTGCCGCGCCCGTCGCCTTCGACTGGTTTTCCTACGAGGGAAAAGACGAAGTATTCCAGACGCCTCCTCCTGAAGGCCAATTCCAAAACCCCATCCTCGCAGGCTTCTACCCGGACCCCACTTCCGTCCGTGTCGGCGACGACTTCTACGCCGTCAGCTCCAGCTTCACCTTCTTCCCCGGCCTGCCCATCTTCCACAGCGCCGACCTCGTTAACTGGGAGCAAATCGGCCACATCCTCGATCGCCCGAGTCAGCTCACCGGCACCGAAGGCCTCGCCGCCTCCCGAGCCATCTTCGCCCCCACCCTTCGCCACCACGACGGCGTGTTCTACCTGATCACCACCTCCGTCGACGCGATCAACAACTTCTACGTCACCGCCACCGACCCAGCCGGACCCTGGTCGGACCCCATACTGCTCCCATGGATCGACGGCATCGATCCCTCCCTCTTCTTCGACGACGACGGCCGCGTCTGGGTCACCCATAACGGCCCTCCCCCCAACCGCGATTCCCTCTACGAAGGACACCGCGCCGTCTGGCTCTGGGAGATGGACATGGAAACCGGCCAACCCATCGGCGACGGCAAGATCATCATCAACGGCGGCGTCGACCTCTCCCAGAAACCGGTCTGGATCGAAGCTCCCCACATCTTCAAACGGGGCGACTGGTACTACCTGACCTGCGCAGAAGGTGGCACCAGCATCCAGCACTCCCAAGTCATCTTCCGCACCAAGAGTCTCGACGAGGAATGGATCCCCTGGGACAACAACCCCATCCTCACCCAGCGCGACCTCCCAGCGGACCGCAAGCACCCCATCATCGCAGCCGGTCACGCCGACTTCCTCGAGCTGCCAAACGACGAGTGGTGGGCCACCTTCCTCGCCATCCGCACCTACGGAGAAGAAGGCTTCTACAACACCGGTCGCGAAATCTACATGCTCCCCATCTCCTGGACCGAAGACGGCTGGCCCATGATTCTCGAACGTGGCAAGGAAATCCCATGGCAGCTCGACAAGCCAAACCTTCCCGCAACCACCAAATCCGTCCCGCCCACCACCGGCAACTTCACCTGGAAAGACGACTTCGACAGCCCCGAGCTCGGCTACGAATGGATGTACCTCCGCACCCCCAAGGACGATTGGCTGGAAATCAGCGACGGTAAGCTGAAGATCCAGCCCAAAGCCGTTTCGCTCAACGAACTCGTAAACCCTTCCTTCATCTCCCGCCGGCAACAGCACGCCACCTTCGACGCAGCCACCCGATTCGAAGCCCCCGCCGCTGGCGCCTCCGCCGGCGTCGCCTCCTTCATCCGCGAGGACCACTATTTCTACTGCGGCGTTCGCCTCACCGAAAACGGCTACGAGGCCTTCCTTGAAAAAGCGGCCAACGGACCGGCGGAAGTCGTTTCATCGGTCAAGCTCCCGAAGCTCAAGCCCGGCCAAAGCGTAACGCTAAACATCGTCACAGACCAGGCCGAAGTCTCCTACTCAGTAGAGACGCCCAATGGGAAAACCGTCGTTGTTGCGACAAACGAAGACGCGACCATCCTCACCACCACACGAGCATGGGGCTTCATCGGAGCCATGATGGGCCCCTACGCCCGACTCGAAAAGTAGCATCCACTCACTCAATCAATGAAGGCCCCTTCCGGGGGCCTTTTTTTTGGCTAATCACCAAACACAGTGGAAATTAGATCCACCTCGGAGGGAGCCACTCTTGCCATCATGAATCCTGCCGAAAGAGGCAGATCCGCTATCCAGACCACTCAATCCACCCGCAAACACACAAACCCATTCGAATCCTGCTGGCCGCAGGCCACCCTGTTCCGGCCAAAGGCCGGATCTCTGTTAAACCAGTTCATCCTCGTCCACTCGATTTGACGATGAACCATTTTTTGCGTCAGCTCGCAGTCCCCGGCCCCTCGGGTTCGATGCCTCCCAACACTGGCGCCAAACTGAAAGTCTTTGGAACGAGGCAAGCAGACGAATGCAGACGTCGAGAGCTCCTCGGCATCCGCTACTTCTGCCTCCTCTACTCCACCTCGAATCGATACTGGCCACGGGCGTCGAAACGCACGCGAAGCAGCAAATCCTTGCGAGCATAGTAGCCCTCTTCCGAACCAGGCGTAAAACGAGCTTTCTTCACCAGATTCATAGCAGTCGTTCCCACGAGAGCGTTCGTAGCCGAAAGCACGACATGGTCCACGCTATAGCCACTATCGTTCACACCAAGGGCGATCAGGGCCTCTTCACCGGAAACAAGCCCTACTAGGCTCTCAGGCAAGGGCGACTTCGGCAGCCGCTCCAATCCGGGCTCGCTGTCGCCCGAAACATCCAAAGGCAAGGGCTTCTGTCTTTTCTTGCCAAGCTGGCAGCGAGTCGGAGCGAAATAGATCTCCTCGCCTCCGGAAAAGAAGTGATAGTAGTAGACGCCTCGATTCAGATCGTCGAAAGCCAGTTCAGGATCGATCCGCACTGTTTGAATCCGCCCCGCTCTCAAGTCCTCCATTTCGTAGGGAAGCAGATACTCGCGACCGTCCTGCGTGTAGAGTCGCAACACCACATAGCAATTCTCGTAGTCGCGACTGGGTTTGAGCTTAACGCTGAAATCGAAAACCACCTTTTTCTTCCCCTGCAGAATCCGGCCAACGGGGCGATTGATCTCGAGGTATCCGTCAGCGTAGCTCGCAGCGGGCTCAAAGAAGAAACTGCTCGCCGCCAGGCAATCCACCCCATACTCGAAGTCGACCACGCACAGCGAGTCTTCCAAATCGAGCACTTCCAGCTGCTTCTCCACATCGAAAGGACTAGGCGTCATCAATTGGTGCTGAGCGACTAGCGGCAGCGAGACGCCTGCAAGCAGTGATATCAAAAACAGATTACGAGCATGCCAAAACAACGGCAAACCCACGGGGTAAGTACGCATAATATTGTCTCCTAGAATTTGGGGTTTCGGAGAAACGTCGGGGTGACTCCCGACAATTTGGCGCGCCCGAGCCGCTCGGGCAAGTCATCATGCGTATCGATCCCGCGCCAATCCACCCAAACGCAAAAAAGGCGGAGAAGCGCGAACGCCTCTCCGCCCCTATGAGGAGGCCGGGAAAATTAACTCTATCGGACCAACCGAGCTCTACTTTTTGGCCATCATTCCACCCATAAGAGAGAGGAACTCATCCATCTGAGACATAGTTCCAATACTCACACGCGCCCACTTCTCATACTTTTGCGCCGGCACGCCAGACACTCGAGAGCCACTGATCAATATGCCATTCTCCTTCATCGTGTCGCGCAGCAATTGCTGATCGATTCCAGAGTGGAAATAAACAAAGGCTCCATCGGGTTTCGCGTATTCGATGCCCAACTCGTCGAAGGTGTCACAAACGTGCTTCCTCACGGTCTGATAGTTCTCCACGTTTTTGGAGAGATGCGCCTCGTCTTTCAATGCCTCGCAAGCCGCAATGGCAGCCAAATAGCTCGGAGGACCCATGTAGAAATCGCTGATCAGCTCGATCACGTCGGGATGCGCCACGCCATAGCCAATGCGCATGCCCGCCAAACCGTAGCCTTTCGAGAACGTGCGCGTCACCATCAGATTCTTTCTGATCTTCGTCAGCGGGGCGCAGGTCGCCATCGCAAAGCTCGATTCGGTAAGCTCTAGGTAAGCCTCGTCCACGAAGACGAGAATGTGCGGGGGAACAGAAAGGACAAACTGCTTGAGAGCGTTGGAGTCTGCCAACACTCCAGTCGGGTTGTTCGGATTGCAGATGTACACGATCTTAGTGTTTTCGTCTATCGCATCTCCTAGCGCCTTGAAATCGTATCCCATATCCTCGGACAAGGACGCGTACTTCACGTCTCCGCCACGCTGCTCAAACTTGCGAATCAGCTGCGTATAGCCCATTTCCGTGGTGACGACGTTTACGCCGGGCTCAGCATAGGCCAGCGCCGTCATCATGAGCAAAGGCCCGGAGCCTGCCGTCGTCAGTATATAATCTTTGGATACGCCTTCCTTCTTGGCGCAGAGCGCTACGAGCTCCGATACGTTGTTTCGATTATAGTAGCTTCCAGCATCGAGCGCCTCTATCATGGCCTCTTTCGCCTTCGGCGTGTAGCCAAAGGCGTTCTCATTGCTACTGAGGCGAATTGGGCTGTTCTCGTAAGTGGGAGCGGGATCAGCGGCGAACGCGCATGCGCACAGACCGCTCGCAATAAAGGCTATCGTGAAAAAACCTTCGAACCGTCTACTGACGGGTGCAGACATCTTTTTCATAGGACGGAAATGTTGGAGATTAGTTTTAAAACACCCTGACCGAAATCGGCAGCGATGGAGTAGATGAGCGAGACTGCTACATTCTCAAAGCAGCCTGCTCGATTCGGAGCAAATAATCGGCCACGTAGTCTTTCGGATCAATTTGCTGAGCCGAACGCAGAAACTTTGCGGCGGAATCATAGTCACGCTTGCCCACGTTGAGCTGAGCCAGCGAAAGGTAGGCGCGATGGGCGAAGGCGTCGATCTTGGTCGCGGATTCCGCGTAATATTCGGCTTTCGCAAGATCTCCACGGCTTTTCTCTAAATCTGAGAGCGACAACAAAGCGCCCCCGTTTAAAGGGTCGCGCTTAACAATCATAGAAAGATAGGAAGCCGCTCCATCCTGGTCGTCCTCTCTGAGGGCGAGACGGGCTTTCACATTGAGCAGGTCTAACTCCTGCCTAGGACTCAGCTCATCGCCCATTGTCTCGCTCAACTTCGCCGCTAGCGTTTTCGCATAGGGAATCTGCTCCGAATAGACGAGCGAGTTTACAACTTCAATAATCCGCTGCGGGTGCGCTCCTTTCATTTCAAGAGCCACTAGATAACTATCGAGCGCCTCGTCGAAAATCCCTTCGTTTACCATTAGATCTCCAAGCAGCGCGAGCATCGCTCCATCCGCCTTGCCCATATCCTTAACAACAGTCAAATTAGAGGCAGCTCTCACAGTATCTCCAGACGCGACAAACTGGTTTGCCTGAAGCTTCCACCAGTCGGCATTCTGCGGTTCCTCATGAATAAATTCATACAGCAAACCAATGGCTGACTTCGAATCCTCGAGGGCAATGAGACATTGCAACTTACCAAGTTTCCAGTCCTTGCTCTTCGGCTGTAGCATAATCGCCGTGCGATAAGCATCGAGAGCTGTAGCCGGTTTTCCTATGTTCAGATAGCAGTATCCGATCAGGCCATACAGCGTCCCATCTCCCGTCTTTATCTTTAGAGAGTTTTGCAAACCGCTGAGAGCGTTCGCATAATCTCCTTGCGCCACGTAAACGCGACCTAGGTTATAGTAAGCCTGAGCATAATTCGGAAACTTCCTAATCGCCTCTGTATACGAGGAAATCGCCTTCTCGAATTCCCCTTCCTGATAATAAAGGTTTCCTAAAATAAAATCGAAGGCCCCACTGCTCTCAGGACCGATAGAGCTTGCGATCCGAGAAATCGCTGCACTTGGATCGCTACCAATAAGAGGGACAACCTCATCAAAAAGCCCTTTCTCGGCAGCGGTTATATTCGGATTCGTGGATGATTCGGCAATATAACTTTTCGCAAACCGGGCTCTAAACTCCGCGTTTTCGAAATGTTGCTCTTGGAGCTCATACACTTGCCCTCGAGTCATCGAGGCTATGCACAAAATCGTGAATACAGGTATATATAATCTAAACAGTTTCATAGATAAAATTTTCTGGCGTTACTCCCAACTCACCGGAATATCCAAATTCATGCGGCACGAAACTGCCTTACCGGCAACAGTGGGAGCGGTGTAAGAAACAGATTCGAAATACTTTTTAAACATTCGCCCGTATTCATCATCTATAGCTTGCTTTACCTCGACCGTGGATACGGACCCATCCGGACCAATTGTGAAGGCTACCTTAACCATCCCCTTCTTCTTCTCACGCTTCATGCGAGGACTGTAGGGCACCATCGGCCTGCCTTTAAGCCTTGGAGTCTGGTCTAGCTCGCTGATATCAAATAGACTGATCTGCTCCATAGTCTCCGAGGCGCTTACTCCTACTTCACCAAGAGAGAATCCGCCCGCCAGAGCGTTTCCGATTCCAGGATTCAATGCCATGTTTAGCTGAGACAGAGAAAGCTGCGGGGGAGGAGGCTGCATATCTGGTGGCGGTTCCTGCTCGGGAGGAGGCTCGGGAGGGGGAGGCTCGGGAGGAGTGAACTGAGGTGGAGGCACCGTTACATTAAACTCTCTCACCTGCAGGTCGGGTTTCTTGAGCCCAGCCAAAAACTGCGTAAAGGGTAGCATGCCAAACATAGCAAGAACCGCCAAGGCTGAGAGCGTACCGGCTCCCAACGGGAGTTTCTTCGGTGCCGGACCTTTATAAATTGTGTATTTTGACCCCATCGCTCGCGCTTACGCCGTGTAACTCTTCTAACCCTCGGTAGCGAGATTCACCATATTCGCCCCGGCCAATTTGCACTCGTCATGTACGCGAGTATACAAATCAATCGATGCCGTCTTGTCCGCTTGGATGATGACTGGCATCTGATCTTTGGACACAAGCTGTCGCACGATCGAACGTACGCCGGAAAGACCAACCTCTTTACCTCCATAAACAACCTTACCCTTATCTGTAATGGCTATCAGGATACTGTTCTTTTCAAGGTCGGCAGCGGAAGCTGCCTGCGGCTTGTTCACTTCCACGCCCGTTTCCTCCACGAATACAGTGGTCACGATAAAAAATATCAGGAGAATGAAAACCATGTCGATCAATGGAGATATATTAATCTCATCGCTCTCCGCTTCACCCTCTAAAATTGAACGTCTTGATTTCATAAAACTCTAACTCGCTAGTCTGTGTTTCTCTAGTTTGAGAATTGTGAGGATCTCCATCCGAGTGAAAAATTGCTCAAGCTCTCCGAGCTGCTTCTTTACCACCGTAATCATGACATAAGCTGGAATCGCTAGAACCAAACCTGTCTGAGTAGTGATCAAAGCCTCGGAAATTCCACCAGCCACAAGGTCGATTGTGTTCCCTCCTGTGCTAACCGATAGACCGAAAAAAGTGCCAAGCATGCCAACGACCGTGCCAAGCAGTCCAGTCAGCGGAGCAGCCCCGATCAATATGTTGCAAAAATAGATTCTGCGTTGAAGAACTGGCAAATGACTTACACGAAGTTCGTCGAAACGTGCCCGAGTAAGATCTAGACTGCTCACCTCTCCTTGAGTAAACTGAATCATTTCCGAGACCTCGCCTTTCGCATCGCGTGGAACATCTATCCAATGCCCGAGCTCATTCAGATCCATTCGATAGAAAGAGTTCTTCTTCAAATCCAAATACAGTTCGAATATAGCGAAATAGATCACAGCCCCTAGCATAGCCAAAGGGATCATTAGCCACCCGCCAGCGAGCCAAAGCGTAACAGTCTCATTAATGATTCCGCTCATTTACGCTATTGTTTTAATGCCGTTAACGAAGCTGATCGACATTTTCTCCATGCGAGCCAGGTATCCTTTTGCCTTCCTCGAAAGGATTGCGTACAACAAGAGAGCAGGTATCGCTACGATCAATCCGAATTCTGTCGTAATCAGAGCTTCCGAAATCCCGCCAGACAAAGATTTCGCATCGCCTGTACCAAAAATCTTAATACGATTAAAGGTGTTGATCATGCCAGTTACTGTTCCCAACAGCCCCAACAAGGGAGCAACCGCGGCTGTTACAGATATGAATGGCAAAAGACGCATAACCTTAGGTTGTGTATCAACCATGGATTCATAAAGAATCTCTTCCACGAGCTCAGGATCATGATCCGAATATTTCACTCCTTGCTGTATCATTTTTCCCATTGGGCCAGATGCCGTATTGGCAGCGTGAGCGGCGCCTTCCTTGTCTCTATTGGCAAGCTTTGAGAGCACTTCGGAAAGGAACCCTTCTTTCGGTTTTGGTAGTGAGGACAATTCGACAGTCTTGAACGCCGCAACCGCTAGGGAAAGAAATGCAAATCCAAGAATCGGATATATCCAAATACCTCCTTTGCCTATATGATCGAGTATACTCTCCTTCGTAGCCGCAATTGCCATCGCGTTATCTAGAGTAGAATCGATAGGAAGAATACCCTTCGCGCCAGATGCGATGGATACGATTTCCTCGTCAAATTCACCCCCCATGATGGTTCTCACGACAGGTTCGGTTGATTCCCCCTGCTCCACCAGTCCCGCTTTACCAGACTCGCTGGCAAAAAAAGTAACCGGTCCAAAACGAACAAACGTACCATCTTCCAGCAAGCCTCCTGCAGTGATCGCCTTGCCAGCGTAGGTTGCCCCTCCAGACAGCGATTCCATCCGGTCTAGCCCCGCAGCCAAAATCGATTTCTGCGGACCCAGCTTTTCTAAAGCCGATATGTGAGGATCTTCTGCAGCCAGCTCGGAAGCTGAGATCTTGTCCTTGTAAAACGCGTACTCTGACGGATCAAGCTGCGAACCGAAAGTACGAGCAAACTCAGCGCTAAGACTAATGAGGTAGTCTACCATTTCACCCTGAGCGCTGAGCGTCGACTCGAAGCTCAACAGATCCGAACTCTGATTATCACTCAATCTCTGGGCCCGATTCGCAGCCCTTCGAAGGTCGCGAAGTTCGGCGAACAATGTATCTCGCTTTTTCGTAAGCGGAATCTTCTCGGAGCCAATCTCCTCGCGTAATTCCGCTAGTCGCTCCATCGATGCATTTAGTCTCTCATGAGCCTGCAAAGAGGATTTCTCTAGGGCCGATTGCCCGGTCAAGGAGGAGGTCGCTACGAGTAGAGCTACCGTTAAATAGGAGAATATTCTCATAAACATAAAATCTTAGTATTCCCTTATGGAGTCACTATTTGAGCCGGCAGACCCAGAAATTTCGCATCGATAGTCCTGTCGTATATTGCAACCAACTGCGCTACGTCTTCGGCCATCGCCAAATCGGCGGTCCATTCCCAGCCATCATCAGACGGTTTACCAAAGCCGGCGTACTCGCCGCTACCATCTATAAAATAGGCGTAAGCGAATCCGAAATACAAAGTGGTCACTTCCCGCGACTCGCCGTCTACATCTTGCACCCCGGTTTCTTTTGTGACTACACTTTGAAACTTATCAAATTGTGAAAGTATCGCAACGACGTTCTGCAAACGAATGGTTATCGGCGTGTTCGCCTTTTGATCCTCACCAGGGATACGCTTAAGAAACGTTTCAACAGTATCAAGAAATGAAGCGGGCCAAGACAGCGAAAGCTCCTTAATACGCTCCTCGTAACGCTCCACAGCTGCATTCATATCTTCCGAAGCCTCATCGAGGGCTCCTTTCTTTTCTTCGAGTTCGACTCGCTTTTTCTCTCCAACGGAAGAGGTCTCCTCAGCAGTCTTGATTATCTCTTTTAAACTACTGATTTCAGTCTCCATAAACTCTATGGAATTCTCGAGCACTTCCTTTTGCTCAATCCATTCGTTTTTCTCTTCGGAGACCTGCTTTTCTAGCGATATCCACTCGCTCAAGACATGCTGCGTATCCTTTACAATATCAGCAGTTAATAAACAAGGAGCTAACAGCGACGAACCAAAAACGATAGTCCTCAATTTAAAAAATGTTCTATGAAAAATTGACATAATTGTGCTTCCTAGAAATGCAATTCCGTTAAAACGGAGGGGTAAGCTGCGGCAGCGATAAAAGTGCCGCCGCAGCCTATAATACCCAATGGATGGATCAGATTACGAACGAACAGACTCTAAAATTCAGTTTCCATGCGGAGGACAAAATTACGACCGCGATCTGCCAGCACCTGACCATCCTCATCATTGTAAGAACGCGCGTACCAGAAGTACTGATCAAACAGATTCGAAACGTTGAGCGATACCTTCCAACCTTCGAGTGCCGTATCGGATCTTCCACTATAACTTATGCCTCCATCGAAAACAGTATAGGAACCAAGAGGCTGAGTGTTTAGTGTATTAACGTAAACCTCATCGTAATATTTTCCGCCAAAATTAAACCTAAAGTCGCCCTTCGTATAGATGGCATCGAAGTTCGCAGTTAAAAATGGTGTATTTCCAAGATCGTTCCCGCTGATGTCCTCGTAGATTTCGTAGGCGAGCGGATCGCTCGTCGCCGCGACACGATAGCCTGGATCCGCTGTCGGTATCGGATCACCCTCCTCGATAAAGACCACTGAATCTAGAAGATCTTCCTGAAAGGTCGTTTCCTGAATGGCGACAGAACCGCTGAACTTGAGGCCTTCAATCGCGGTCATCCAGTCACCAGAGGCTTCAACACCCCAGGAATCAACACCTCCAACATTCTGATAGACGCTATTGCCCGCCGCTCCGGCATTCGCAGAGTCGATCGGTACCGCCGAAGCAAGAATACGATCTGTATAACTGACATGGTAAGCCTGCAGCGTATAGCTGCCTCCGGCCAAATTTCCACGCACGCCAACGTCAAAGTTTTCAGAATACTCTGGCTTTAGAATATCAGGATTGAAGGTATCTCCAGCAGTCGTGATCGTACCTGAGTTTGGCGTAGCCATATTCTCCGAATAGTTGAAAAACAGTTCCGTACTATCGCCAAGCGCGTAGAGAAGACCAAACTGAGGAAGAAAATAGTCCTCATAGCTAGTCGAACGAAACGTTTCTTCGTTTTTCAGCCATTCTCCAATACTCAGGAATCCATTTGCATCACGATCGAGAGTAATCGCCTTTGCACCAGCGATAATGTCCAATTTCCCGTCCATAGCCGTATACGTATCCTGTACCCAAAACTGCATGACATCCTGATCGATGTAGCGGGTATAGTTCGTGAAGTTGAATTGATCATAGCGGTAAGCCCCGAGGATGGATCCACCATCCAAATTAAAGTTAGGACGCTCCGTTCCGTGATGGTCGAACTCATACCAACCCCCGAGGATTAGCTTATTGTTCTCCGTCTCCCAGGTGTAGGAGGCCGTTAATCCGTAACGGTGACCACCAAAGTTCTCATCACGAGCAGTACGCCCTGGGATACCTGCCACAAACTCTACGCCAGCAGAGTAGGTCGGCGTGCCAGGGGCGACAATCGCGTGCTCACTACTGTAGGCTTCAACAATCTCACCCGTTTCGCTGATCGCATTGTCGTCTGCGTCGTACCAAAGCTGCCCCCAGATATCCGTACGACTTGGATCGTTCATGTAAGCAGCGCGAACCTGATTTTGGGCGTAGGCCCGGTCACGACCCCACAAGCCATAATTGTCCTTATCCTGATAATAAGTAACCACTTCCATGGTCTTTCCATCATCGAAATCAAAATCGAACTTGAAGCGCTGCAAGGTATCCATACGCCCATTCTTCCATTTATCATAGTAGATAGCGTTTACGCCTTCCCCTGCCCCAACTGTCGAATCAAGGTACTTCACAGGTCCAAGGTTACGCCCTTGATCGCTCAAATCACCATAGTTGAAGTTTCCAATTCCAGGATAGTCCCATGGCGTGAACTCTACGTAGCCCTGACCCGTGCCACGATAATTCCCAGCCTCGGCATCTACCCACTCGTCATAACTAAGACCAGCTGTATCAAAGTCGTCACGATCATTATAAGTTACAGCATAGGTGATATCTATTTTGTCAGATGGAAGCTCGTACTTAAACTTAGCTTCATAACGACGAGCCATGCCTTTGCCAAGCCCTTCCAATCCACGTGGCGTAAATTCAAAATGCGACCCGCTTACATAACCCGTGAAACCAGGAAATATTTCACCGAGTTCGTATTTACCGAAAAGACTTATATGATCAAAACTCCCGTAGGCGACACTAGCGTACGCGCCTTTTTCACTGGAGGGATCCTTGGTAAAGTACTGCAACGAACCACCCAAAGCTTGATAGGCAGGCGTGGTCACATCACCGGCGCCTTGAGAAACCTTGATCGCTGTCAGGTTTTGGGAGTCAACGAGGCGCCCTATCGGGCTTCCATAACGAGGGTCACTCGTTCCCACTGGCACGCCATCGAGCGTGACGCCTAGGTTAGAAATATTAAATGCTCTGACGCGTATGTCATTGCCAAACTCATAGAAACCAAACGGGTCTCTAGTTACAACATTCACACCAGGAATCTTGTCCACCATCTTTTCCGGAAGCGCTCCCGGCATCGCAATCTCAAGCGCCTCCAGATTCAGAGAATTGTTTGCTCGGCTTTCACCTTGGCCGACGGCCGTGAAAGTTTCGAAGACTTCCATGCCGGAGCTGGAACTGTCCTGGGCCACAGTTTGGGTAGCGAATCCTGCGATTGCCAAAGCGACTGCGACCGAAACGAGAGAGCTCTTAGAGACAGACCTCTCGCCGTCAGACGGACGTGCGCACATAGACGCGCTGCCCGTGTTGTACGGATTTGAATTAGACATCTTTTTTGTATGGTTTGAGTTTAGCTTAAAACCAACTCGCCATCAGCATCATCAATGCCAAAACGCGGATTTTGTATGGCAAGTTGATAGAATCTCAAACTTGAGACATTTTGCCTAAGTCAATTCTACATACTATAAAAGTCTTCAAGCATCGCCCGAAAACTTTGTACCCCTCCTGCCTATTTCGCTGTTATATAGCTTTCGTAAGTCACGAACCTCTAGGCATTTCCTCATTTGCCGTATCCATCCTTGCACGAACCAAATCGATGTTAATTCAATATTATATATGGAATCGACACGAAGCAATCCTCCCGTCAACGGCCCTCTAAAACGCAAAGGAGATCAAAATCGAGCACTTATCCGCGTTCCGTTTTTGCACGAAGTTCACCACAATCGCAAATTGACGTGAACTCACCCTCCAATGGCGCAAAGACTGCTCGCGAACCAAACTGAATCGGTGGGTCCGCCACTCAAAAAGATGTCTAAATGAAACCCTTTCGCTGCAATTTATCCGCGATTGCAAGGATGGCTTGTTGTTGCTGCACATTGGCAGCTATAGCCAACTCTCAAACCGCGCCCCAAACAACAGCTCTCGCTCAAACGACACGCGCTCCTCAAGCTCAGCAAGTTGATTCGAAAGACGAAACCAATGCGAGTCCTCGCGAAAGGGGACGTATTCTAATCAAGAGAAACCCTATCGCATCAGAGTATCAAATATTTGGAGACATTGGTTCTAGTCCGGGAGCGGACGCAGATGCGGAAGGCGTAGATTATCGGGCATTTTTCCCAAGGGCCAACCCAGCGGACAACCCGATCGACTCAACTAAAGTCGGGTATATGCTCAATTTTAATGATTCTTCATCGAGATTTAAGAGCGGCTACACCCTTGGCTTCAACAGGGCTCTCGACTCCGAGAAAAGATGGAGCGCATCGATGCAACTCAAAAGCTCTGCGTCTGATCGAAAAATAGAACACTACGAATCCGTATGGCAAGAAGACGGCGACTCGGGAGAGTACCTCCTCGACCGGCCTCGCCTGTCTTTTGACGAGATTCATACACGAAACACCATCGCCACCGCTCAACTCGGATACAAACCCAACGAGAGACACTCTTGGTACGCTAAAACATACTACCAAGACTACTCCGATTATTCATATCGCAACCGACTCGAGCTCCAATTCGGAAATGCTGATCGAATCAGAGCAAACGAGACGATGGCCGCGGATGGAAGCGTTACCCGTTCATCATTCAAGAACGCCCGCTCACGTCGATACTTTGGCGATACTCAAAACGAACGAGAACGACGTCACCATACCATCGGAGGCGCCTATACTGGCGCCGAATGGACGATCGATTACTCTCTGTATTCACACAAATGGGACTTGAATACAGTATGGAACAACTGGAACTTTACAGAATCAGGCTTAGGTCTCGGCTATACAATCGAAGATCCGCACTTCCCCACAATTTCTGAGAATGACGACACTGATCTCCAAAACATCAGCGCCGCCAATTTCTCAAGCCTCCGAGTCCACAATACTGATACAAAAGATAGAGACCTTGCAGCTCGACTGGACGCAGAACGAAAAATCCAAATAGGAAACCAAGAGCTTTGGATCCAGACCGGGGTTCTTCATCGAGAGAAAGAACGCGACACTCAACAGAAAATCAGTGTCTTCCTGCCCAGTTCAGAAACGAATTTCACACTGCAAGAAGTAGCGTATTCAGGATCTGGGACAAGCATTCTCGATGGTTCCTACACCGTACCTCTCGGACTAGACCCGCAAAAATCTCGTTCGTTCGTCAGCAGTGAGCAGCACTACTTCTCCCCTAATGACTATCGATCAAAAGTCGAAACTGCTCCTCAATCTTACTCTGCTCGCGAATCTGTCACATCCGCCTACCTGCAAGGAATTCGAACGCAGGGCGACCTAACAATTGAATTTGGTGGACGAATCGAAAGAACCAAAACGGAAACACGCGGAACTGTAGTAATACCAGAACCAATAAACGATCCCAACGAAGGAACAGAGCTAGAAACAATTCTAAATCCGAGCAGTCAAACACTGCAAATAATCAAGAATCTGTATTCAAGAAATGATTACAATAGCTTTACTCCTAGCGCTGAACTCACCTTCCAAACCACCCCATACACGAACATCAAAGCCGCATGGTACCAACTTCTCATGCGCCCCCAATACTTCAATATCGTAGACTACCGAAGAGTAAGCATTCCAACTAGGAGCATATCAGAGGGAAACCCAAACCTAGAACCAACCGAAATAGACAAATTTCGTCTCGCGTGGACGAGGGAAAGCGTAGCCACTGGAACTCTTTCGATTGAGACCTACCTGATAAAGGTTGAAAATTTCTTTTACGGCTCTGTATCACAAGAAAGCATACAGGAAAGCGGTGTACCTACCCCGTATCGCGTTAGTCGAGTTGAGAACGGCAAAGAGGCGAATATAAAGGGATTCGAAGTACAGTGGAGGAAAACCGTTTCAGATTTCGCTTTCTTCGACCAAGTCTCTACCACCTTAGCCTACACGTTTTCAGATTCAGAAGCTTCCGTTGATTCGCGCCCGAACGAGAGCCTCCCCACACCCGAACGCTCAGATCATCTGTTCAAAGTCAACTGGACAGGCGCGATTGGAGACTACAGCAGCTCCATAGACATGACCTATCAAAGCGAAGCTCTCGACGACCTCGGCAATTCCCGGGCTGAAGACAAATACCGAGAGCCTGTCTTGAATGTTTCAATACAGAATTCATACTCCATAAACCAAAATACTTCAGTTTCGTTAAACCTTTTCAACGTGACTGATCATCCGGAACGTTCCTACGAAGGCTCGCCACTACGCGTCACCCGAAATCAGTACAGCTCTTGGTTCACTAGTCTCATTTTTACGCGCTCATTTTAAAACAACCATGATGAGGAACCGTAAGCATCCCCAGCAAAGCGAGTCAAAGGCGTGGAAAACTCTTTTTCTCGTCAGCTTTATTAACTCCGCTCAAACTTCGCTAGCCGTAGTTGGTATCCCATCACACGTCGTTCAGACCGAAATGAGCCAGGCTCAGCTTGGTTTGCTTCTCGGAGCTATGCCGCTATTCGCTGGTCTATCGGCGTTTTGCTCAGGCTTCCTCTCGGACTTCTTGGGGAGGAAAAGCTTGCTGATTGCGGGCCTGGCCCTTCTTGGCACCTCCCTATCGCTCCATGCATTTGCCAGTTCGTTTCCCATTCTGCTAACGCTTCGCAGCTTCACAGGACTTTCGACCGGCATTATCATGGGCCTTCCCTCCGCCCTGCTAAGCGACAGCTACCCTACATCTCGACAGCAAACCCTCACCGGAAAGACGCTTTGCGGATACGCGATAGGACAGACTATCGGTATACCTATCGGAATCCTCTTCATGGACTGGACCGACTTCCTTCTTCTCTGCTCTTTGCTAGGATTTTTCACTCTCCTCGTTATCCCTCTCGCAAGGGCCTACGTTCCTTCAACCCAAACTCAAATACCTCGCAAGAACAAGTGGGCGTCAACCTACTTAAAGCTAGCCAGATCCACCATTCGGGACCCCCAATTCGCCCTCGTATCCTGCAACTCATTTCTAAGCTTCATGGCTCTCTCGATCTTCTACGTAACCTTTGCCCTTTGGCTATTTGATACCGCAAAGCTGAGGCCGGCGGAAGTCGCCCCGATGTACCTTGGAGCCGGAATTCTTCAAATCATAGTGTTTGCATACCTAGTTCAACTTACCGCTAAGCTAAACGTTCGCACCACTATTGCGACCTCGCTTCTCGTGAACTCTCTCTTGTTTGCGACCGCCTATCTGGCGTTTCAAAGCCTCACTTCAGCTGCAGTGCTCTTTGCTCTAACACTGGCCACTGTCTCGGCCCGGATTCCCGGACTACAGTTCCTGATGAACAATTGCGGCGAAGCCCCCCAAAAAGGACTACGCATTAGCATTGTTCAAACCTGCGGACACATCGGAAAGGCTATTGGTTCGGTTGCCGCGAGCTTTCTCTTCACTCGAATAGAAGCGCATCAGACCTTGCTAATTTGCAGCGGCATAACGCTCATCTGCTGCATTCTTTTCATTACCCCCGTCTTCTTGGAAACAAACTCTGCTCAAGCTTCAACTAAAACGGAACAAAAGCAGAAATTGGGGTTAGGTGAAGTTCCCGATAACTCCAGAAAGAAGTGGCTCTGGCACGCACGATGCTAAATGAAGATGTCTAGTAAACATTTAACGACTACATGCCAAAGCCAGATAAGGTGAATAGAACAGGTCATCATAAGATCAATTCAAAATTATCTTCGCTTAGAAGATTTTTCTTCATACTAAATTGAAATTTCTATCATCCGTATCGGAGGCATAACTACGTATCCACATACGTTTCAGCGCTTCGAAAGCCTTTGAGCAGGCTAACGCCTGCTCAAAGGTGCTTCAGTGCCGTGCCTCCTGTGGCCGCTGAGCTGCTGGCCAGAGACGCTAGACAGAACTCTAGCTTACCGGGCAAAACTACTCACCCGAAGACCTCGCGCATCGCCTTCTCGTACTTTTGCATTTCCTCAACAGTGCCGATGCTGATCCTGCACCAGTCGTCATAGGGCGGAAACGGTCGCCCAACGAGAAACCCGCGCCGCTTCATCAATTCCTGAAACTCCCGAATATCGATGCCTGTCTGATGAAAGACAAAATTTCCCACCGAAGGGATGTAATCCAGACTCAAGGCTTCGAGCAGAGAGCTGAAGCGCTCGCGACCTTCGCGAATGAAACGTCGAGACTGCCGGTGAAATCCTTCATCCCCTAAACTAGCGGTCGCTGCGACCACTCCAAGATAACTAGGACTCGACATCCTATGTTTACCAAGTCTCTCGACAAGCTCAGGCGTCGTAACCGCATATCCAATACGATGGCCGGCGAGTCCATGCATTTTAGAAAACGAACGACCGATAACGACCGGCAAACCTTCCCTTACCAAATCAACTTGAGTTTGCTCAGAAAAATCCTCCAGCAGCTCCAAGTACACTTCATCCAGAAAAACCACCCCATTTTCGCAAGCGGAGCGACAGAAAGCCTCCACAGATTCAGGCGACAAAATAGTACCAGATGGCGTATCCGGATTACAAATATACGTGAGGTCCGCAGATCGCCTAACGACCTGCTCAAGCATTCCGTCCAGATCGTGACGCATCGATTCAAGATGTTCCACCCACTCGACATGAGCTCCCTGCTTTTCCGCATATTCCATCAGTTGCAGGTAAGTGGGACGAGATGCCACAATAGTCGCTCCGGGCTTCCCGAATTCCCTACCCGCTAGCGAAAGGATCTCATCGCAACCATTGCCCAAGAGAATGTTCTCCGAACCGACACCTTCACGCTCGGCGATTCTTTCCTTTAGAATCACTTCTTCACGAAACGGATAGCGACAGCTGTTCTTCACTTCTCGCATGATCGCCATACTGACTCTCTGCGAGGGACCGAACGGATTCTCATTACCCGCAAGGTTTATGTACTTTAATTCTGGGTACTTAACCGCAGTCTCAAGGCTTTTACCAGGTAGCGACTGACCAAGTCCCGATCTGGCTAGAGCTAGACCTAAAGCAGATACACCAGCTCGACGTATCCATTCCCTCCTGCTCGTCACTGCCTCAAAACCCTGATTCCCCTTCATATCCACGAACGCCCTCAACGCAGGCAGAAAGGCCGGCTCAACCCATCTCGACTCTTCGAATCTATGGCTTGAACCGGCCCCTTGTTAATCATCTAAATTTTCCGTTTTCGAGAAACTTTCAATGCATGTTTTCGAGAGTCGAGCCCTCGCCTAAAGCTTACCTTTCGCTTTCATTACTTCTTCGAAAACGCTCAAAAAGACACCCATTTCCTCTTCGGTTCCAATGCTCACTCGACACCAGTCAAGCATCGGAGGGAAAGGTCGCCCTACCATGACCTGTTCAGCTTCCATCAAGGTCTGGAACTCCTTGATCGGAACGCCAGTTTTCATAAAGACAAAGCTACCCTGGGGGTACGCATATTCGACTCCGAGCTCGTCCAGCTTATCCGTAACCATTTTCCGAACCGTCCGATAGTTTGTTACGCTTTCCTCGAAAAACATCGTGTCCTGCAGAGAGGCGACCGCGGCCACACAGCCGAGCTTGTTGGGCCCTCCCATGTGATACTTCGCGAGCTTTGCCTTCGTATCGGGTTTCATGATACCGTAACCGACACGAAGACCTGCCATACCGAATACCTTAGAAAAGGTCCGAGCTAGAATAACATCCCTGCCTTCTCGCACCAAGCCAATCATACTATTCGCCTCGAGCCCGCCATCCGCCAACTCAAGGTAAGCCTCGTCGACAAAGGCCGTAACACCGGGGGGCAGTTCCCGAATGAAGGCCTTCAAAGCCTCAGGGTCCACTGTCGTCCCAGTCGGATTGTTCGGATTGCAAAGATAGACCATCACCGTGTTCTCGTCGATCGCTGCCTTGACCGCAGGCAGATCGTACTCGAGCTTTTCGTTTAACGGAACCGACTTAACATCACCTCCGAACTCCTTGAACTTTCGGACCAATTGAGTGTACCCAGGAGCAACCGTTACTACATTCTTGCCCGGCTGAGCGTAGGCAATCGCCGCCATTACCAAAACCGGCCCGGACCCTGCCGTGGGCAGGACGAACTCTGAAGGCACGAGCTCTCGAGCCGAAATCGCCTCAACGAGGGCGACAGACTCCTCCCACGCATAGCGATTAATATCGGGAAGCTCCTGCATAATGGACATCATCGCCATCTGCGAGTAGCCAAATGCGTTTTCGTTGCCGTTAATTTTTACAGGACCCCGTCCCCCTTCGTCAGAATCCACCTCATGTTGCCCAAAGGCAAACTGAGGAGAAAGTAAAAGCGTCGCGATTGCGAAGATCGACGCGATAGCAGACGCGGAGCGAGACCCCGCTTTTTTCGGTACCAGTGTAGTAGACATCTTTTTTGGTTTGTTGATTACTTCTAAACAAAGCTCACCCAGCATGGAATATGCCCACCAGCGAGAAGGAGGAGGATTTCGCTACAAATTTCGAAACAACCCGCCTCGTATATAATAATGTAACCGCTGCAAAAAATATTACATACCCGACCCCGACATTCTTTTTATCAAACTTTTAGGCACGCCCTTTGCTACTGCCCCCGAAAGGGCGCCTAGCGCTCCATTTTATACAAAAGATGTCTAAAAAAGCGAAACTCACTCGCCGGAATTTCATTCGGCAAGTCGGGGCGTACAGCGGTTGTGCCTTCACATCACTGACCGTGCTCGGACTTATGACTCAAGCAAGCGGCCATGGAGCGGAGCTCGCAGGCCTTCCGCATATCGGAGACAAGCCGAAGAAGCGGGTTCTCATTCTCGGAGCTGGAATAGCGGGGCTCACGACTGCCTACGAACTTGGAAAGCTCGGCTTCGAATGCACCATCATCGAGCCGAGATCCATTCCTGGCGGACGATCTATGACCCTACGGCGGGGCGACTCCATCACCGAGACAAACGGCTTTTCGCAAACATGCGATTTCGACGAGGGCCTCTACTTCAATCCCGGACCCTCGCGTTTTCCCCAGTGGCATGTAACGATGGACTATTGCCGCGAACTCGGAGTCGAAATTCAACCCTTCGTCAATCTGAACGAAAACGCCTACTACTACGGGGAGGGAGACATAGGTCCCCTTTCCGGAAAAGTTGCCCGTATCAGAGAAATAAAGACAGATCTCCGCGGCTATACCAACGAACTGCTGGCAAAAGTCGCAGACGACGAGGCGCTCGATGCAGAGCTCACGGCCGCAGACACAGAAGCGCTCATAGACTTCCTCCACTACGAAGGAGGTCTAAGCGGCTCCAAGCACGAGTACAAAGGACACAATCGACGCGGATACAAAGTTTGGCCTGGAGGTGGCCTACAGGAGGGCGAACTGGGAGATCCCTACACTCTCTCTGAACTCCTGCAATCTGGTTTCGGAAAACTCTTCCATCGCGCGAACGAATACCAATACCAATCTCAAATGTTCACTCCAGTCGGTGGAATGGACAAGATACCGATTGCCCTCGCCGAACGCGTAAAGGACAAGATTATATACGGAGCGCAAGTGAAGGAAATCCGCCGCTCAAATCCAGGGGCGCGTATCGTCTACTCTGCTGACGGAGTCGACAAGGAACTCTCCGGCGATTTCTGCGTCTGCACTATTCCGCCTACGATTCTCCGACGCTTGCAGACTGACTTCTCGCCCATGTTGAAGAACACGCTCAACATCGTGCCTTTTCAAAATTCAGGCAAAATCGGCATGCAGTTCAAGCGACGCTTCTGGGAAGAGGATGATCGCATATTTGGCGGCATTTCATGGACCAACCAACCGGTTAGCGAACTTTGGTATCCATCTTCTGGATTCATGGAGAAAAAAGGAATCATGGGCGGCTATTACATATTTGGTCCCAATTCAGATCGACTCGGCCGCATGAACCCCTCTGAACGCCTAGAGTTCGCCCTCGAGCATGGCGAAAAGATCCATCCGCAATACAGGCAAGAATTCGAGAACGCGTTCTCGGTTAACTGGTCCACTATTCCCCATATCGAGGGTTGTCTCGCTCATTTTCCGCAGGCGATGCTCAAGACTTTCTACCCGCTTCTTGTCAAGCCCGAGGGGGAACTCTACCTCGCAGCAAGCTGGGCGAGTCATCTCGGTGGCTGGCAAGCAGGAGCATTCGAAGCCGCCCGCATTGCAGTCAAGAGCATCCACGAGCGAACCATGGCTTCCTGATGAGGACGACCAATCACTTCACTGGCATGGTAGGCCTCATTTTCACGTGCGTCTGCTCACACGCGGCAGCAAGCCCTCACCCTGCTGATCCGCCCGAAGCTTCCCTCGATCCCGCTTCGATAGATAAAGGGAAAAACAACTACGCCATGTTCTGCCAAGCCTGCCACGGAGCGGAAGACGCCGGCATCGACTCGCCGAGCAACCTCTTCGATCCAAAATGGTACTACGGCGGAAGTCGCTCTGGCATCGAGCTCACCATTCGCAACGGTATTATCGACAAAGGAATGCCAGCATGGGGCGAAATGATTCCCGAGGAAGATATCAACGCCCTCGTAGATTACATAATCAGTTTCCAAAAATCCGAATCCACCATCAATGAATAATATATTCAATTTCCAAAGATTTTTAAGAATCGCCTTGTTTACGATATCTATCGCCTTCGCGCTTGGCCAAACAGGCGAACTAATCGCCCAACATCGAGTCACCGAACCCAACTACGATGAGTACATTGATACCGTAACCTCTGAAGAATCGTTTTTCACCATTGGGAATGTTTGGGTCCTCGTCTGCGCCGTCCTGGTCTTCATAATGCACCTTGGATTTGCAACGCTTGAGTCCGGTCTTACGAGATCGAAGAACACCATTAATATAATATTCAAAAATCTTTTTGTCATCAGCTCAGGCCTATTGCTTTACGCTCTAGTGGGATTCCGAACCATGTATCCAGGAGTTGAATTCAACGGATTCTTTTCGCTAGGATTTTGGATTGATGTCAACCCCGGCGACTATCTCGACATCATGAGCGCCAAATACGCTAACTACACATGGTGGACGGATTTCATCTTCCAAGCCATGTTCGCCGCTACTGCTGCGACCATTGTATCGGGCGCCGTAGCCGAACGCGTAAAATTAAGCAGCTTCATGATTTTCGCCCTTTTCATAGTCGGACTCGCCTACCCCGTCGCAGGCTCGTGGGAATGGGGATCGGGTTGGCTTGATCGAAACGGTTTTCATGATTTCGCCGGCTCTTCCGTCGTACATGCATTCGGCGGATTCTCAGCCCTCGCGTGCGTCATCCTTCTGGGACCAAGACGGGGTAAGTACGCGACTGACGGACCATCGAAACCACTCCTCGGCCACAGCATGCCACTCGCAGCTATCGGCGTTTTCATTCTATGGTTCGGATGGTTTGGATTCAACGGCGGCTCCGTTCTCAGCGCCCATCCAGAGCTGATCGGGCTCGTCATCGCAAACACAGCGCTCGCCGGAGCTGGAGGCTGCCTCGCCTCTATGGTATCAACCCAAATAATACTGAAAAAGCCCGACGTCTCCATGGCGCTCAACGGCGTCCTCGCCGGCCTAGTAGGCATCACGGCGGGCGCGGATTCCATGATGCCTGGCTCTGCAATCCTAGTCGGATCCATTTCCGGTGTTCTTGTCGTTCTATCCATTCTCTTCTTCGAGAAAATCAAGATCGACGACCCAGTCGGCGCCACCTCCGTACACGGCACCTGCGGGATCTGGGGAACCCTCGCCGTGGGATTCTTCGGCGAAGCTCCAGTGCTCTGGCAACTCATCGGAGCCATGTCTTACGCCCTCTTCGCATTCGCATTCTCATTCCTGGTCTTCCTCGCAATCAAGCTGACAATTGGAATCCGAGTCACCGCGGAAGAAGAAGATGTTGGACTCGATATCTCCGAACATGGCCAGGAAGCCTACGCCTTCGATAAATAGCCATCTGGGAATACCGCGTATCCAATATGAGCCTACTTCCGCAACATCGACTGAGATACGTCCTGGCCATCTTCGCTCTTGCTCTAGGAGCGTATGTTGGACTGCGCTACCTCGGATCATATTCCAATCAGCGCATCACCGTCTACCAGAGAGCAGAGTTACCCTACGCAGATGTCGTCGAAGTCTCACCTGGCTCGGAATACTTCTACACTTGGGGCGTCACCGCAAGCCCGCGCATGAAGGAGATCGCCCGCAACAGCGTTGAGAATCGCTATGGCGACACCTATCAACAGAGCTACAGCGTCTTCTCGCAACTGAGCAAAGATCTCGCTGAAGTTGGGCTCACCCTGCGCGACGTCGTAAACGTCCGAGCATACATCGTCGCTGATCCCGAACCAGATTTCGACGGTTGGAATAGAGCATTCACCGAATTCTTCGGAACCGCTACCAACCCACACAAGCCCGCTCGAACCACCATCGGCATCTCTCGCCTTTTTCACTCCGACTATCGAGTCGAAGTGGAATTCATCGCCATATTCCCCGATGGGAAAGGACCTCACGTAAGCGGATCCCGACAAAACGAACGCTACACTCGACTCGGTCGCTCCGAAACCAGCGATCGATGGAAATCCTACGGACGGCCTGTCTGGCCGATGAGCACAGGCAAGGCGACAATCGCCGAGACTGGCATGTTCTATTCATCCTCCGTGCGACCGCAGTCTATGATTCCCAACCCCCCTCCGGGCTTTTTCATGTACGGAAACATTTCCCAGCAATCCGCTTCTCTCTTCAAGCAAATGGACGCCCAACTCAAGCAAGCTAAGCTCAGCTTTGAAGACGTTTTTTTCATCCGAGCCTGCGTCTACCCAGGAAAGGACTCCATCGGAAAAAGCTTCGCTGCCTTCAACAAGGAATACGAAAAATACTTCAACAATGCCAAGAATCCAAATCGACCGACGCGAACAGTCATGTCGACTCCAGGTTTCAACTACAGAAAACAAAGCATATCCATCGAATACTACGCTGCGTATCCAGGTTCTTCTGACATCGCTTTCGAGTCCGCCAAGAAACCAGTCGGAAACAGTTTCAGCGTTATCGACGCCAAGCCTCTTGCTTCAGCCGGCACCGTAGTCTCCCCAGATGCTAGTATGCTATTCCTCGCAGGCAACATATCGGCCGTGGAAGGTGGCATGAAAGAGCAAGCGGCATCCGCTCTCGAAGCCCTGAAAAATAGAGCTGAGATCGCCGGCGCCACACTCGAGGATATTGTTCACATCCGAGCCTATATCGCAAACGCGAACCAAAAAGTCTTAGATGCTCGCATCGCCGACTGGGAGAGCCTCTACAAAGAGACTTTCGGGGATGAAAACGCTCCCGCTATCACCACCTTGCCCGTCGACTCGATCGTAGGAGGAGGCATGATCGAACTGGAAGCCGCTGCGGCGCTTTTCCCGAAATGAATCTGTATCCATCAGTTAACAACACTTAGGGGCAAGGCTTGGCCCCTTTCGAAATGGCAAAAACGTTTCTCAGCATGGTTACGATTGGAGGTTGTTCCTTTAAGGGAGAGCAAGGTTTCGAAGTGATCAACCCCGCCACTGAACTTCCATTCGCATCCGCTCCGCTTTGCGGAGAACAAGAGCTTGAGGACGCAGTCTCGTCAGCGCAAACCGCTTTCCCCAAATGGGCCGCCTCGGAACGTGACCGCAGAGCCGCGCTTCACGCCTGCGCCAACAGCATCGCCGCCAATTCAGATGAGCTCGCCCGACTGATCACTTTCGAACAAGGCAAGCCGCTCAACGAAGCAGTTAGCGAAGTCGCATACGCTGTCGAGGTCTTAAACGAGTATGCCATCCTCAAAGTTCCGAGTGTTGACTTATCGCTTAGCCCCAAAACACGATCTCTCCTGCTGAACCGCCCTTTCGGAATAGTTGGCTTAATGACTCCGTGGAACTTTCCCCTCGGAACCATTGCGGTTAAACTCGCCCCAGCTCTGCTAGCTGGAAACGTCGTCATTCTCAAGCCATCTCCAAATGCTCCGCTGTCGCCTCTTCTCCTAGGGAAACTTCTGAACAAAATATTGCCCGCCGGCGTATTGAACACGCTTTCTGGCTCGAAAGAGCTAGGGGAGGCAATTGCGCGACATCCCAAAATTCGAAAGCTATCGGTCACGGGATCCATAAGTACCGGTAAGTCTATTCTTAAAAACGCCGCTTCAGAAATAAAATCTGTGACATTGGAGCTGGGAGGAAACGACCCAGCTATCGTACTAGCTGATTGCGATCCTAAGACGATCGCTAACAACCTCCTCGACTCTGCTTGGAGAAATGCTGGGCAAGTCTGTAGCGCTATCAAGAGGGTTTACGTGCACGAGTCGATCTACCAAAAGCTCCTAGTCGCCCTTTCAGAACAAATTCCCAACTACATCGTTGGCAATGGGCTTACGGAAGGCGTACGTATCGGACCGCTCACTACAGAATCGTCATTGCGTCGCGCCAATGGTATCCTCGAATCAGTATCCAGATCAGGCGCAAAAAGCCTTCGCAATTCTCAATCGAAACAAGATTCAGGATTCTTCGTCGCCCCATCCATTGTTTATGATATTGATCCTCTACACCCGCTTGTCCTAGAGGAGCAGTTCGCGCCCATTCTGCCGATCATAAGCTATCAGACGATTGATCAAGCTATCGAGTGGTCAAATCAAACGAACTATGGCCTATCGGCATCCGTATGGACATCGAATCCAAGTATCGGATACGAAATAGCTGCCCAGATCGAATGTGGACGCGTAGGAATCAACGGCCATAGACGGGCAAAACCATCTGCTCCATTCGGCGGCTTCAAGCACTCCGGAATCGGAAGGGAACTGGGAATTTGGGGACTCTCAGAAATGTGCGAAACGCAGGTGGTCAACATTTTCAGGTAAGCAGGGACAGAGATGAGACTGCCACTTCCCAGCCTTACCCGTCTCCTATGCCTGTTGCTTCTGATTGATTTAGACGTCGATTCAGGGCTTTGCCAAACCTATGCAGCTTCCCCGCCGGCAGCAGGATATGCAGATCCACGCATTCACCCCTACGCAGACACGAAAAGAGGACGGGGCGCCTATCGATTTAGCAAAGTCGCTAAGCTCCAGCACCGACTCTATGACTTCTATAGCCGTCAGGCTGAATTCTATCGCAGTAGCGATCAAGTCCCATCGATATTGCCTGCTTTCCCCGGCCTGGACGGAGGCCAATTCGGTCATTGGGGTAAAAATAGCGAGATGGGTAGACTGGACGGACGGTGGGACCGAATGGATATCGGACCGAGCCTCGCCTGTACCTTGCAGATTGGAAATCATACAGTCAAAAAAGCCCTCGCTCTGAGGCTCGGAGCAAAATCGGGACTGCACATTGCCTTCGACACGGAACAAGCTACCTACCGCGCTTTTTGGACGGGAGGCTTTCTGCAATTCTCAGAATCGCGTTGGGGCCTAATGGGATATCCTCAAACAGCTGGTTCAATCCTTGCGAGCTGCTTCAACAAGAACACATCCAATCAAGAAATACACTATTCCGGTTATTTCATCAACGATCACAATATTATCATCGACTACAGCATCAACAAACAACGCCTGCTCGAACTGCCGTCAACGGAATCAAACATCGATTCCCACCGCTTTACTAGAATAATAGAATTCCCCAATGGAGCAGAATATATATATATTCCAATTATAGATACATCGCCTGACTTCGAACTTGATCAAAGCCAATCGGAACAAACAAAGACGACTATTAGAGTCAGGTCGAACCACGAAACGAATATAAACATAGAGATATCTGGAAGTCAGATTTCGCCACGCTACCATCTTGAAAACAAAGACAATCTACTGGCTTTATTCGTAAGCGAAGCCTCGGAAGCTTCCGTCCTCTCAATCGAGCTTACTATGAGCTCTGAGGACAAGGATCTCGCTTTCCAAGAAGTTCTGCCCTCCGAATTCCCCCTTCCGAGCGAGCTCATTCGAGGAGGCAAGCCCAGATGGCCCCTGACTATCCCGATGCCAGGAAATCTGGGAAATTCTAAAAACGCTTACGTCGTGGACTCGCTTGGTGTGCCTCTCGGAAACCCCTATCAGTCTCCGATGTTCCTGTCCGGGCTGGATTTTTTCAAAAACGGAGAAGCTGCAATCTCTACATTCTTTGGAGACGTTTGGATCGTATCCAACATTGACCAAGGGCTAAAGAACCTGAACTGGAAGCGGTTCGCTTCCGGACTGCATCAACCTCTCGGCCTAGAAATCATAGACGGCACCATATATACAATTGGACGAGATCAGATCACCGCTCTTCACGATCTAAACAAAGACAAGGAAGCGGATTTCTACGAAAACATATTCAATGGCTTTGAAACATTTACCGGAAGCCACGACTACAACACCGGGCTGCAATCGGACGATAAAAGAAATCTCTACTTTGCTTCAGCAAAAGGCGGAGTGCGGCAGTATTCCCTTCTCGATGGAGCCACGCACGTACTGGCGGACCAAATACGCAATCCTAATGGAATTGGAGTATCCCCAACGGGGAAGGTACTCACTTCCGCGCAGGAGGGCGAATGGACCCCTGCTTCCATGATAATCGACGCAAGCAGCGGAGGCTCCTATGGCTGGAGTCTGGAGAGTGACTCGCATGAGCCTACGCCTCCCCTAGCCTACATACCAAGAGGTGTGGACAACTCAAGCGGTGGCCAAACCTATGTATCGAGCGAAAAATGGGGCCCTTTTTCAGGCTCCTTCATTGGGCTTTCCTACGGAGATTGCTCACACTATCTGATTCTAGAAAGCGAGGACCGGCACGGCGCCATCATCCCACTTGAAGGTGAATTCCTATCAGGCATCCATCGCGCGAGATTCCACCCTATCGATGGTCAGCTATACACAATTGGCACTCAAGGCTGGGGCACCTACGCTCAATACGATGGGTCCTTCGAAAGAGTGCGCTACCTCGGAAGAGAAACCGGAAAGCCAATCTCTTTTCGTGTATTTGAAAACGGAGTACGACTCGACTTTGCAACTCCTATATCATTCGAAGGCAGCAACATCACTCCCAAAAACTTCTTTTGCCAACAATGGAATTATCGATACTCTTCCGGATACGGTTCCCCCGAATACTCCATTCAAAACCCTAAAATAATTGGTCATGACCCAATAGAAATCCAATCCATACACATACTCGAAAATGGTTCATCCCTATTCATTGAAATGACCGACCTTCAGGCAGCCATGCAAACTCACCTGCACTACGCCTTTGAAGATGAGCGGCCAAATCCCCTCTCCGGCGATTTGTTTATCACCGCCCTTGATCTCGAAAACACCTTCCAGCTCGATGGCCAGAGCATGGCAAAGTCAAAGACTCTAAATATTTCCGAATTCGTAACCAAGACGTCCATACGAAAAGAGAATTCGAGTAGGGATCCAAATGCTAGAACCATAATCCTCAAAGCCTTGCCAGGGCTGAAATACGATAAAAACAGCATTACAGTTTCCGCAGGAGAACGTATCACACTCCGCTTTGAAAATGCTGACGCTATGCCGCACAACTGGATTCTCGGAAGAAGCGGAAGCTATAATCGAATCGGGGCGCTAGCGGATTCTGAACTAGCAGATCCTGCTTTCTCAGAAAATGGCTACGTCTCAAAAAGCGACGACATCATCGCCGCCATTCCTACCGTTAATCCAAAAGGTCAGAGTGAAACCACTTTTTACGCGCCGAATCAGCCGGGGACGTATCCATTCCTATGCACTTACCCCGGCCACTGGAAGATTATGAAAGGCACCTTAATCGTCTACTAGGCCAAGAACTGCCGAATACGCCTGATCAATAACTTTAACCAACAAACAATGATCAACATACACCAACTTTTCGCTATCGCCTCGCTTTGTATTTCCGTTTCCCTATCGGGAACGCCCGAGCCGCCTATCTATAATAGCCTTTCGACCAGCCACCCCGAATCCGCCCTGCAAGGCATGGTCGCCAGTCGTGAGAAACTCGCAAGCGAAGCAGCCCTGACTGTTCTAAGAAATGGCGGAAACGCTATCGACGCCGCGGTTACGCTAGGTTTCGCCATGGCCGTGACAACACCTCAAGCCGGCAATATCGGAGGCGGCGGATTCATGCTGATCCATTCTGCGGATACAGACACTACTGTTGCTATTGACTATCGCGAGAAAGCACCGCTCGCCGCAAAACGAGACATGTTCCTCGACGAAGACGGAAACGTAGACAAGGAGCTCTCTCGCTACAGTCACCTCTCAGCAGGTGTACCGGGCACAGTAGCCGGTTTCGCTCTTGCTCTCGAAAAATATGGGACGATCACTCTCGCTGAAGCCCTCGCTCCCGCAATCGAACTGGCGAAAAAGGGGTTTCCTATCAATGAGGATCTCTATCAATCCCTCAAGACAGGTAAAGCGCGCATCGAGAAACACGCCCCGCACGCCATCGACCTCTTCTACGACGAAGACGGAAAAGCGCTTCCTCCCGGTCACACAATTAGACTCCCCGAACTCGCTAAGACCCTAGCCTTGATTGCTGAGCAAGGTGCCGACGCCTTCTACAAAGGCCCCATCGCAGACCTCATCGTATCCGACATGCAAAGCAATGGCGGCATTATAACGAAGCAGGACCTCGCTCAATACCAGGCCGTAGTGAGAGAACCAGTACGCGGCACCTACAAGGGGTACGAAATCGTATCAATGCCACCCCCTAGCTCGGGCGGCGTACACATCGTTCAGATTCTCAATATCCTCGAGCCTTTCGACCTCAAAGAATCCGGACACAATAGCGCTAGAACGATCCATCTCATGGCTGAAGCTATGAAATTCGCCTACGCAGATCGTTCGAAACACCTCGGCGATAGCGACTTCAATCCCATACCCGTCAACTGGCTAACCTCCAAGACCTACGCCACTGACATTCGATCTCGCATGAACCTTGATCACGCGACGCCCAGCCTCAAAATTCTGCCGGGAGAGCCTATCCACGAAGGATTAGACACCACCAATTTTACAGTAATGGACAAGCACGGTAATGCCGTGGCGAATACATACACGGTCAACTTCTCCTTTGGCTCCAAAATCATGCCTCCCGGAACTGGATTCTTCCTCAACAACGAAATGGACGACTTTTCTTCCAAACCTGGCGTCCCTAACGCCTACGGGCTTATCGGAGGAGAGTACAATTCAATCGAATCCGAAAAACGCATGCTCAGCTCCATGTCCCCCACCCTTGTACTCAAAGACGGTAAGCCTTTCCTGCTCTCCGGAAGCCGCGGCGGCAGCCAAATCATCACCGTCACTCTCCAAGTGCTGCTCAACGTGCTGGAGCACGGCATGAATCTCTCCGAGGCTGTATCAGCTCCTAGAATACATCACCAATGGCTTCCTGACGTACTCCGCATGGAGGAAGGCATCAGCGCCGATACACAAAATCTGCTCGAAGACATGGGATACGAAGTGAAGGTTGGTGGAGCCATGGGAACCGCTAACTCGGTATCACTGCAAGACGACGTTTTCTACGGAGCGGGCGATCCGCGCCGCCCTGATACTCACGCTGTTGGCTTCTAAACCTGAAACACCCGATCCAAATTGAAAACGAAAAATACGGTTACCGCCTTCCTTGTCTTAGTCGCAATGGCTACACTTCCCGCCAGCGAGGAGCAGAGAGTTCCCCGCTCCGACTGGTCCGACGAAGAGCTCCTCGAACTCGCATGGAAGGTCCACGACAATTGTCTCACCCTTGATACGCACATGGATGTACCCATCGTTCTCAAGCGTCCGGGCTTCGATATTTCCGAGGAACACAGCTGGCACGATCACGCGAGCCAGGTCGATTTCCCGCGCATGAAAAAAGGCGGCATGGATGGAGGCTTCTTCGTCGTCTATGTGGGCCAGGGGGAGCTCACCCACTCCGGCCGCGCCAACGCGATCAAGATGGGCTTCGAAATAGCAGACCTGATACACGCAACGGTAAACGAACACCCTGATCTCGCGGCCATCGCCACTAACTCCGCCGAAGCCCAAGACATTCGCAAGGCTGGCAAGCGCGTCATTTTCCTCGGTATCGAAAATGGTTACACCATTGGAAGAAACATTGATCTGCTCCAAGACTACTACAACAGGGGAGTCCGCTATTTCGGCGTAACGCATTCCAAAAACAACGACCTCGGAGATTCTTCGACCGACCCGAACGGAAACCTCCACATGGGGCTTTCTCACCTGGGCAGAGCCGCCCTCGAAGAATGCAATCGCCTCGGCATCATGATCGATATTTCGCACGCATCCGACAAGACCGCTTGGGACATACTCGAACTTTCTAAAACTCCCGTCATCGCCTCTCACAGCGCTTGCTACGCCTGCTATCCGCATCCGCGAAACCTCAACGACGCATTGCTCAAAGAAATAGCCGCTCGCAAAGGCGTCGTACAAATGAACATGTTCAGCGCCTACATGATGAAAGTGGAGCCAGACCAAGAGCGCTCCGACGCGATGCGCTCATGGTTCGAAAAATACCGCAGTGGCCGCGAGCTCAGCGAAGTCGAAAAACTCGCTTCTGTAGCAGAGTTCGTCGCCCTGCAGAAAAAATACCCCAAGCCACTTTCTACCGTATCCGCCGTCGTCGACCACATCGACCATATGGTCGATGTCATGGGTATCGACCATGTTGGAATTAGCGGCGATTTTGACGGTGGGGGCGGTGTCGATGGTTCGATGGACATCGGACAAATGATGCCAGTCACCGTGGAAATGCTTCGCCGTGGATACACCGAAAAAGACCTCGAAAAGTTCTGGGGCGCCAACGTCATGCGCGTTCTCGACGCCTGTCAGGACTACGCCAGCAGCCTCTAGGAGTCAGCTGTGAATCACTTTTATCCAGTAGAAGCGTCACCGCCGGAATCAGCATAACAGTGTGCGAATCTGGATTTCCATGAAACACGATTTCGGAAAGTCGTTTCTTCAAACTCCGGATGCGCGATCCACGAATCCTGGTGGGTGGCGACGGATGCGGGATTCTGCGGAGGGGTGTAGGCAACCAAGTCGATAGTGTCGCTTGAATCGAAGACCTCAACATACCGCCTAGATCGTCCAAGGCTCACGCATCGGTATTTCGATGACCTTCCTGGCAGACTGATCGCCCACTAGCTTCTCGGCTTTCGGGTCCCATTCGATCGCCGCTCCGCCTAGTTTCATCGAAGCATGATGCAGCACGCAAACCGTGTTCGATCGATGCCCGACTTCCACCGGACAGGCTGGATCCCTCCCCTCGCGCGCCGCAGTCAAAAAATCCTCCATGTGATTTTTGCTTCGGTACAAGGACACTTCGCTGTCCTTGGGCCGGCGACGCAGCAGCTCGGGCTTGCTACACTCGAATCCGCCTCGTTTGCAGTAGGCCCAGCCGTCCTTAGTCACAAATTTGACGCCGGGCAAATCAGCCGTCGACGTCATGCGAACGCCATTCCCGTAAAACGCTTCGCCTTGATAGCCAACATGCACGTTAAACAATCCGCGATCCGGAAACTCCCCCTTCACGCTATAGCGAACTGGCCCCCCATCGACGTCCTCACCCATCGCCCACTGCGCAACATCGTACATATGCGTTCCCCAACCAGTAACCATACCCAAACAATATTGCTCGCGTTGCAGCCAACCGGGCCGACTGAAGTCCGCCTGCGGGTGCACACCTCCTTCGTAATACGGCACAGGCTCCCTCGGCCCCAACCACATGTCGTAGTTTAAATTCACCGGCACCTGGTCGGGCGCAGCTACGAACATATCGCCCTTGTCCTTAGGCACGCCAACGTGAATCTCCGTCAACTCCCCCAACCATTGATTGCGAATGATCGTGCACACCTGATGAAAATAGACAGACGAACGCTGCTGAGTGCCGACTTGAAGCGTTACGCCGTTTTCGCGCACAGCCCGCACCAAAGCCTTACCCTCCGCGATCGAATAGGTCATCGGCTTCTGCATGTACATGTGCTTGCCCGTATCCGCCGCAGCGATACCGATTACCGCGTGCCAAGCCTCCGGAGTCGAAATGATCACCGCATCGATATCGTCCCGAGCCAGCATCTCCCGAAAATCCTCATAAACCGCTACATCGACATTCGCCTCGCCCTGCTCCTTGTAGAACGCCTCAGCCTCCTGCTTGGCATGAGCCACCCGCCTGCTGTCAACATCACACACCGCCACCATGCGGGCGTTCACCTTCTTACGCAGCCCCACCGTCATCGCCACCTGCATGTCGCCATGCCCCATCCGCCCCGTACCAATCTGACCGATACGCATCGTGTCGTTGTTGAAAGTGGCTCCGAACGAATGTTTGGGTAAAACCAAGGCAGCCGCGCCGGCCGAAAGGGAAGCTCTAATAAAGGCTCTTCTTTTCATCGATAATCAAGGGGTATGGGGGTTAACGCCGGTCAAAGAATCTCCGCATTCGAGATCCCTAGCGGGAGGTTTCAGATGCCGTTCAAAATGAACAACGGCAATACAAGAAACCCAAACTTCTAAGGGTCGCCCGAAAGACTGCAATACAACACCCGCGAAAAGAGCTACCCGACTTTACGCAGTCCCTTCGCGAATAGCTCCAACAAAAGTCCTGCGCCGCCTCGCAACCCCTCGAGACTCCACCACAAGCTAAACACTGGCCTTGTTCGCGGATATCCGTTTAGAGTCAGAAACACTCTTTAGTCGATCTATCCCAGTACTCCCCATGGAAGCCATCTTCGTAATTCTCGCGTTTGGTTTTGTTCTCCTACCACTCCCGCTTTGCATCTACCTGCTCATCCAACGCAAGCAGCTTTCCGAGCGTCTCGACCACGTCGAAGAACAGCTCAAGACCAAGCGCTCAAGCCCCCAAGCCCCGAGTCCCACTCCGCAAGCCAAACCGGCTGAAGCCTCACCCGAAGCCACAAAACCGGTCGAACACCCCGTCCCGAAACCGATCCAGCCTGCAGTCACCTCCGAACCAATACCCACCAAGAAACCCGCTCCCAAACCGCGCCCCACCCCCACGCCAACACCCCCGAAGCCCAAACCTGCCCCGCCGGCCATTCCCGCGTTTCTCCGCTCCATCGGCCTGCTCCCTCCTCTTGACATGCAACGAAACGAGGCGGGCATCATCCAGTGGTGGGCCCTACGCATTGGAGGTCTCCTAGCAGTTCTGACCGCCATCTTTTTCTCGGTCTACATTTCTAAGAACACATCTCCTCTCGTCCGCTTCATCGAATTGCTCGCTGCGGACGCGGCCGTTCTAGGTCTAGGAGCCTACTTCTGGAAGCGACGCCAACGCTTCGCCACCATACTCGTCACCGTCGGCCTCTGCATGCTCTACGTCAGTATGGTTTCCGGATACGCCGCTTCGCCGGTTCGCGTATTCACAAATCCCATCATCGGCATATTCGCCCAGTTCGCCGTCATCGCTCTCATTTACGGAACCAGCATTCGGCTCAAAGAGCAAAGCATCGCCTTCCTCGCCACCTTGCTCGGCTTTTTCTCCTCCATCTTTTCCGCGTACGTGGGGCTAAACGAAGGAGCCCTCATCTCCGCCATCGTTCTCCAGTGCATCGGCTGCGCCTTTGGATACAGATGGAAACACGTCCCCCTCTTTACCTTGTCAATACTCGGCGTTTTCCTCCCCGTCGCCACCTTCTGCGGACTCACCATCATCCGATCACAGAGCTTCACCCTGCCCTACGGCTCAGCGTCATAGCGTTTCTGGCAATCGCCGTATCCACTTTCCCATTTATCGCATGGCGATGGAAACTCGCCGATCTCTTCTCCCACTCAAGCTATCGAATTCTCGCCATCGCCAATACTTCCCTGTGCGGAGCTTTTGGATACGCCTTCCTCAAGCTGACTCATGGCGACCTAACTCCATTCTACGGTATTCTCGCCCTCGTCTTCCTTACCTGGTCAGTCCTACACGCCAAAGCCGGACTCAACACCCTGCTTTTCCAGCTCTTTTTCCTTAAAGGCAGCGGCCTCGCCGCCCTCTGGCTCGTCCACTACTTTTCGGGCGAAGCGCGCTGGTTCGCCCTCGCGATCGAGTGCCTGCTGCTCGCATGGTCCACGCGAAAGTCGAAATCTCCCTGGAGCGAGACAGCAACCATCGTCCTCTGGGCAGTCGCCCTCTTCATGGCTCTCGAGGAGCTTAAACTCCCCGCCGCCATCGCGCCGTGGACCGTCCCCTTCATTCTCTACTCCCTCCTCCCTCTTCTCGGAACCGCCGCCCTTGCCTTCCAACTGCCCGCCGTCGCTCAATCAAAAGCTCGCGCAACGCTCTACGCTTTCGGCGGCCTGATCAACGGCGGCAGCATCGTCTTCATCCTCAGTTTCACCACCCTGAGCGACGCCCACTTTCCCATCTACCTCGCCTGCCTCGCTACCTTGTTCGCTGGCCTCGCCCTTATTCCAAACTTCTCTAAAATCCCGCCCGCTACCGCCTTCACAGCCCCCATACTAGGAAGTCACATCACCTTTTGGTCTACCCCAGAGACCTCGCTCTCCTTCATCGTCGCCTTTGGCGTCTCCATCGCGTTCGCATTCGCCGCAGCCAAGAAAACCCACAAATTCAACTCGAAACTACACAAGCTCCCGGAGCTCGTCCTTCTCGGCCTATCAGTCGTCACAGTCTATTCGTATCTCTACAGCGGATACAGCCAATCAAACTGGTTCCCCTTCCTCGCCCCTGCATTCGCGATCGCGCTCAAGCTAATCCGCCTCCGCCCCTTTCATACGCTGGCCGACCTCTTTCTGCTGCCACTTCTCCTCGACCTCGTCTTTTTCGTCGATTCCGGGCAAGCATTCGCCACCCGCGCCATCGTCCTTGCTCTCTACGGACTCCTGCTCGCCAGCCCTATCATCTGGCCCAGAACCGAGCGAAACCTCTGCTTCCTGCACCGCTTCGGAATCGGACGCAAAACAGCCCATGTCCTCGTCGCCATCCTCGCCTTCGTCAACGCAAGCCATATGGAAAGCTGGCTGCAGTCTCAGATCACCCTCCTCGCCGCTGCCATTTTCTTCTTCGCTATTTGGCGCTTCCACCGCCACCGAATTGCATTTATCGCTTGCATCGCTTTCACCGGAAGTCTCCTCCTCTCCCTCTTTGATCAATTCGTAAGCCACCGTTCCAATTCCCCCTGGTCCTGGCAAATCCTCCTCATCGGCCTCTCGCTTTGCCTATTCGCTCTGGTCGCTGGATCCATCGTTAAGCTTCGCCCCACGCGACGCATCGGCAGCCGAAACATCACCCTAACCGCCTACCTCGCAGCCATTGCCAGCTACCTCGCAGCCGCCTTCACATTCGCCTATCCACCGCTGTCATTGGATTCCTACTACACGCCAATCATAGCCGTCTACTGTCTCGCCCTCATCAGCTTAGGCATCGCTAAAAGAATTAAACCCTTCCGCATCGTGGCTCTCGCCGGATTCCTCCTACCGCTGGGTCGCCTCTTTTTCATCGACATTCAAGAAACCCTGCACCGCATCATCGCATTCGCCGTGCTTGCGGTGCTGTTCACCACCATCGGCTACCTCTACACCCGCTTCGCCTCTCGAATTGAATAAGCCCACGACACTCCCATGATTCGCTACGCCCCACTCCTTGTACTTCTTCTCACAAGCAGCTGCGCCCCAGTCGCCCAAAGACCTACCCCGACAGCCCTTCTCCAAAACCATACAATAACGCTATCCTTCAAGGGTCCAGCCACCTCAGAAGACGCGGAAGACAATCCCTTCACCGACACTCGCCTCCTTGTTACCTTCACCCACAAGGACTCCGGCGAAACCCACACCATCCGCGGATTCTACGCAGCCGACGGCAACGCAGCCGAAACCTCCGCCGATTCGGGCGATATCTGGCAAACCCGCTTCGCTCCTCCCAAACTCGGCGACTGGTCCTACTCCGCCACACTCCATACAGGACCACTCATTGCCATCGATGACGATCCCTCCGCCGGCGAAGCATACCCCCTCAAAAACGCCACAAGCACCTTCACCGTCATTCCCGGACCTGCCTACGGTCCTGACTTCCGAGACTTCGGGCGACTCACAGTCGATCGCAATACCGGCTATTTCCGTTCCCAAAATTCGGATACATACTTCCTCAAAGGCGGAGCCGACAGTCCGGAGAATTTCCTTGGCTACGCCGACTTCGACGGGACCTATAAGCACAGTCTCGAATTCCGAGAAGGCGAATCCCGCCCCACCGAAGGCCTTCATACCTACGCCACTCACCTTGGCGACTGGAACGAAGGCGACCCATCTTGGCAAAACGGAAAGGGCAAGGGAATCATCGGCGCCCTCAACTACCTCGCCTCCACCGGCATGAACGCCGTCTACTTTCTCACCCTCAACATCGATGGCGACGGCAAGGACGTCTGGCCCTACCGCGACCACCTAGACTTCACCCGCTTCGACTGTTCCAAGCTCGATCAATGGGAGATCGTCTTCTCGCACGCCCAATCCCTCGGCATCCTACTACACGTCGTCACCCAGGAAACCGAAAACGAACGCCTGCTCGACGACGGCGAAACCGAAACGTATCGAAAACTCTACTACCGAGAGCTCATCGCCCGATTCGCCCACCACCCAGCCATCGTCTGGAACCTCGGCGAAGAAAATGGCCCCGCCGACTTCTCTCCGAACGGTCAGACCTCCGCCCAGCAACGGACTATGGCTTCCTACCTAAAAACCACAGACCCCTATAAAAACACCGTCGTCATCCATACCCACTCCGTCGATACGCAAAAGGACGAGCTCCTTCCACCCCTTCTCAACCACACGCCCCTCGACGGCCTCTCCTTTCAAGTCAACGAACCAACCCAAGTCCATGATGAAATCAAAAAATGGATACACCTCTCGCGCGAAGCAGGACATCGTTGGCTCATCGCCATGGATGAAATCGGCCCCTGGCAAATCGGCGCCGCAGCCGACGTCGACGACCCCGACCACGACTCACTCCGCCACCACGTCCTCTGGGGCAGCCTCATGGGCGGAGCCGCTGGCGTAGAGTGGTACTTCGGCGCCCACCAAAAAGGCAACGACCTCGATACCGAAGACTGGCGCAGCCGAGCCAATCTCTGGGCCCAAACCCGCCACGCCCTCGACTTCTTCGAAACCTACCTGCCCTACCCGCAAATGCAGCCAGCCGACGAGCTTACCCCAGCCGCCGACGACTACTGCCTCGCTCTTCCCGGCCAAATCTACGCCATCTACCTCCCCTCCAATAGCGAACCGCCCCAGCTCGATCTCGCCAAGCACTCCGGCTCCTACACCATCCATTGGTTCTCGCCCAAAAACGGAGGCACCCTTCAAACCGGAGACACCCCCACCATCAACGGTCCCGGCCTCCAGCCACTCGGCTCGCCCCCTTCCGACAAAACCTCAGACTGGACCATCCTCGTCCGAAAAACTACGCCCTGAGCTCCAGCTCATTAACAACACCAGCAAAGCCCTTCCAACACTCAAAATACATCCTATTCTAAAACACATGACTACCCCACACCGCCAGTTCCTCAAGGACGCAGCCCTCGCCTCCGCCGCCATCGGCCTCGCCACAAACGCCATCGCTACTCCAAAAAACAACTCATCGTTCGACTTCGCTAGCCGCTTCGACCCCGACGCGCCACAGCTCCTCATCGGGGAAAGTATCGCCGTAGCGGATACAGCCAAAGGCCGTATCAAAGGCTTCATCATGCGTAACGGAAATCCAAATACGCCCAATCTCCCCCATTGGCCATAATGCGACTCCGTAAATGGCGCCACCATGGTCCTCGACGAAGCCCGCCACCTACGCAACGACCCAGACCGAGAAGCCCGTAAAGCCCTCAGTTAAAACCTAGCCTGCCCCGGCCCCTAGAAAAAGCCTACCCCAACCCCTACCTAGGGTAACTTTCGTTCATCCTCATTTGCCAGATGCCCAATATAGGGAATAGCTTCCCACCCAAAATATGGAGAAAAGAAAGATACTGTTCCTCTGCACCGGGAATTACTACCGCAGCCGCTTCGCCGAAGAGACCTTCAACCACCTCGCGAAAAAATCCGGCCTCGACTGGGAAGCGGATTCTGCCGGCCTCATGGTACCCGAGTCGAAAGAACACAATATCGGTCCTATATCGGAACACGCCATCGCAGCCCTGAAGCGCGCCAAAATTCCGCCCCTCAAGGCCACTCGCTTCCCAAGCCAAGCTACAGACGAAGACTTCGACCGCTCCGCCCTCACCATCGCCCTCTGCCAGCGTGAGCACCAGCCCATGCTCAACAACCTCTTCCCCCAACGCCTGAATGACATCGTATTCTGGCACACCGAAGACATCCCCCTCGAAATTCCCGAAAAAGCTACCCAGCAAATCCTCGACGGCATCCGCCGCCTCATCGATCGCCTCTCCAAAAACCAGGCCAAACAAAGCTCACCCCCCGCCCGCCCCTAAGCCCAACCCCCTCTATTTCCTCGTCTGAAAAAGAGACTCCGCAAGGCATCTACCCCAAAATCTCGCCTACATTCCGCCGCCCTCGCCCATTTACCCGACCTAATTCCACAGTCCGCCCTTGCCCCCGTTCCGCTTCTGCCCCTAGTAGGGTGACCGAAAATTCATCACTATCATGAGCGAAGCGAAAAAACCTGTACTCCTCGTCATCCGCGATGGCTGGGGCGCTAACCATCACGCCGAACAAGACGGCTACAACGCGATCAAACTCGCCAACATCCCCGTCTCCAATCGACTCTCCGCCGAGTGGCCGCGCACCGAGCTCGCCGCCTGCGGCCTCGATGTCGGCGTCCCAGAAGGTATCATGGGCAACTCCGAGGTCGGCCACCAAAACATCGGCGCCGGCCGCATCGTCGACCAGGAGATCGTGCGCATCACCAAAGCCTTCAAGGACGGAGTCGTCACCGGCAACAAAGCCCTCGAAGGCGCCTTCACCACGGCCAAGTCCGGCGGCAAGCTCCACTATATGGGCATCGCCTCCGACGCCGGAGTGCACGGCCTCCTCGAGCACCTCTACGGCCTCCTCGAAGAAGCCAAGAAAGCGGGAGTAGAAGAAGTCTACATCCACCTCTTCACCGACGGACGCGACACCCCTCCGCACTCCGGCAAAGGCTTCGCCGAGCAGGCGGAGGCCAAATGCAAGGAGCTCGGCATCGGAAAAATCGCCTCCGTCTGCGGACGCTTCTGGTGCATGGACCGCGACAATCGCTGGGACCGCGTCGGCAAAGCCTACAACATGCTCACCGGCAAGGAAGGCGAGAAAGCCAAGTCCGCCCCCGAAGCCATCCAAGCTTACTACGACAATCCCACTTCATCCTCCAACACAGGCGACGAATTCGTAGCCCCGACCTGGATCGTCGACGAATCCGGCAACCCCATCGCCACCATCGGAAACGGCGATGCCGTAGTTTTCTACAACTACAGAGGCGACCGCCCACGCGAGCTCGCTAGCGCCTTTATTCAAGACGACTTCGACGGATTCGAACGCGGCGAAAAGCTCGACCTCTTCTTCGTCGCCATGACCGAATGGAAAAAGGACATGTGCGAAAACGTCGTCTTCTATAAGCCGGAAAAAATGAAGAACGTGCTCGGCTCCTACCTCGCCGACAAGGGCCTCACCCAGTTCCGCTCCGCCGAAACCGAGAAGTTCCCCCACGTCACCTTCTTCTTCAACGACTACCGCGAAGAGCCCTTCCCAGGCGAAGATCGCGGCATGGCCAAGTCGCCAAAAGTCGCCACCTACGACCTACAGCCGGAAATGTCTGCCGACGAAGTCACAGGACTCGTCAAGGACGCCATCCTCTCCGGCAAGTACGACTTCGTCCTCGTCAACTACGCCAACCCAGACATGGTCGGCCACACCGGCAACCTCGAAGCCGTTAAGAAAGCCTGCGCCAAGGTCGACGAAGGCATCGGCATCCTCCTAGAAGCCATTGACCAGATGAACGGCTCAGCCCTCGTCACAGCCGACCACGGAAACGCAGACCAGCTCTGGGATCCCACCGTCGACGGCCCGCACACCGCCCACACCCTCAACCCCGTCGAGATCGTCCTCTACGGAAAAGGCCTCCAAAACAAGGAGCTCGTCAACGATGGCGACCGCCGCCTCGCAGACATCGCCCCCACCATCCTCGACCTCATGGGACTCGAGAAACCGGCCGAAATGACCGGCATCAGCCTCATAAAATAGAGTTGCCGGAAAGCGACCTCGTGTCGCGATCTACTTCCAAACACCAAGCGGCGTCGAGTTCTCCAAACTCGCGCCGCTTTTTCGTATCTCAAAAACCAATACCTACCCCTCTCGCTTACGCCACATCGTAGCGCCGTGAGCCTTAAGAAGACGCCGCACCTTGAAACGCCCAAACATCGTAGCAAAAAGCAAAGGAGCCTTTCCTCCACCATTATCGGCATTCACATCCGCCCCATGCTCGATAAGAAGTTCCACCAAATCGAGATAACCCTTGAAAGCAACTCCGCCTAGCGGCGTCTGCCCCCGATCGTTACGCTGCTCCGTATCCGCTCCGCGCTCCAGCAACATACGAGTGGTTTCTAGCTGCTCATTGTAGCTCGCGAGCATGAGTAGCGTATTGCCCTTCGCGTCACTCAGGTTGACAGGCATCCCGGCATCGAGCATCGAGGCCAGCGTATTTGCCTCGCCCATACGCGCGAAGTCCAAAGCCCGCTCTTGCAGTTCAGCATATCTATCCAACTCCTCCTGCGATATCGTATCCATTATTATAACACACTATAATTTAAACTCCCAACAAAGAGGAGGCCTTGGATAAGCCAAGGCCCCCTTGATCAGTAAAACGAAACTAGTTGATCCAACCCAATCTAGCTCCGCCCAAGACCCGAGGTCCCCCAACCAAGAAAAACCCCAGACCCGACTGAAAACCAATTCGAACCTAAGCCTCGCTTGGCTTGAACTCGACTCCGAGCGCATCAGCGATCCCCTTCGCATACGCAGGATCGCACTTGTGGAAATGATTGAGCTGCTTCTCGATGATTCCAGCTGGCACGCCATCCATCGCTTCCGCGATGTTGTGATGCAAACGGTTCTTCTGCTCGTCATTAAAAATCCGATACAAATTCCCTGGCTGCGTGTAGTCATCGTTGCCTTCGCGATGGTTGTAGCGATCCGCGTCTCCAGAAATGCGCAGTGGCGGTTCCTTTACAGACGGATCCTCCTTTGCGGACCCTTCCACCGTGTTCGGTTCGTAGTACGCATCCGGATTGCCAAAATCGTTCGTGAAAAACCGCATCGCCCCATCCTTATGGTAGTGATTGAGTTCAGACTTGGGACGGTTCACCGGCAGCGCTTCGTAGTGAGTGCCGAGACGGTAGCGGTGCGCGTCCGCATAAGAGAACACCCGCGCCTGCAGCATCTTATCCGGTGAGAAACCAATCCCCGGAACGACGTTGGAAGGCGAATACGCAGCCATCTCGATATCGGTAAAGTAGTTGTCCGCGTTGCGGTTGAGCTCGAACTCGCCAACCTCGATCAACGGATACTCGCCGTGCGGCCAAACCTTGGTCAAGTCGAACGGATTGTACGAAGTCTTCTCCGCCTCGGCCTCGGGCATGACCTGCACGTACATCGTCCACTTCGGAAACTCCCCCTTCTCTATCGCGCCAAAAAGGTCTTCCTGATAAGTCTCTCGACTCTGTCCAATCACCTCCGCCGCCTCCGCATTCGTGTAATGACGGTGTCCTTGCTGAGTCTTGAAGTGGAACTTCACCCAATAGCGCTCGCCCGCCTCGTTCCAAAAACTGTAGGTGTGCGAGCCGTATCCATTCATATACATCGGCGCCGTCGGTATGCCACGGTCGCTCATCAAAATCGTCACCTGGTGCAGGCTCTCCGGAGAAAGCGACCAAAAGTCCCAAGCAGCCTTGCCGGAGCGAAGGTTCGTGCGCGGGTGACGCTTCTGCGTGTGAATGAAATCGGGAAACTTATATGGATCGCGAATGAAGAATACCGGCGTGTTGTTGCCAACCACGTCCCAATTGCCCTCGTCCGTATAGAACTTCAGCGAGAAGCCACGCACGTCGCGCTCCGCGTCAGCCGCGCCAAGCTCGCCCGCAACCGTCGAAAAACGGGATACCAACTCCGTCTTCTTGCCGATTTCAGAGAACACCTTCGCGCAGGTATACTTGGTGATGTCATGCGTCACGGTGAAAGTGCCAAACGCTCCCCAACCTTTGGCATGAACCACACGCTCGGGTATGCGCTCACGGTTCTGGTGAGCCAGCTTTTCGATCAGCTGGTAGTCTTGCATCAACAGCGGGCCACGCGCCCCGGCGCTGAGTGAGTTCTGGTTGTCGGCGATGGGATTACCAGCCGAAGTCGTTAGTCTAGGATTGTTAGAGCTCATAAGAGGGCCGCACCTTATCATAAACTTCCTGATAGACATAATCGAATGAATCGATACTCTTGATAGACATATTCTATGGAGTTTAATCAATTGAAATGCTTCCTCGCCGTCGCTCGAGAACAGAGCTTCACCCGGGCCGCCAAAGCCTGCAACCTCAGCCAGCCCTCCCTCAGCTACCAAATCGCCAAACTGGAGGAAGAGCTCGGCGAATCCCTCTTCATCCGAAAGCCCAAAGGCGTCGAACTGAGCGAACCGGGCAAGCTGCTGCTCGACGGCGCCCACCGAATTCGCGAAGAACAGGAGAAGATAGTATCCACTTTCCGAACACGCGAAAAACTCATGGCAGGCGAAGTTCGCTTTGGCATCATTCCCACTATCGCCCCCTACCTGCTGCCTCCGCTCATGAAAGCCTTTCGACGCGAATACCCGCAAATACGACTCATCGTACGCGAGTCGCGTACCTCCCAGCTCGTCAAGGAAGTCGTCGACGGAGAACTGGAGTTCGCAGTGGTGAGCGACATCGCCCAACCCCTCCTCAAAAAATACTCCCTCCACCTCAACAAGCTCTTCGAAGAAGAACTTCTCCTCGCCGTACCCAACGCCCACCCTGCCTGCGCCCTCCCGGAACTGCGCGTCCAATCCATCGACGAAAGCGAGCTCATCCTTCTCAGCGAGGGCAACTGCCTGCGAGACCAGACCATGCAACTCTGCCAAAGAGGCGACAAGCTCAGCTCCCTCGTCTGCGAGCAACTCCCCACTCAGCTCGCCATGGTCAGCGGCGGACTGGGCGTCGCCATCGTCCCGGAAATGGCTGTCAAAAATGCCAGCAGCGCCGAGCTCACCTTCCTCCACTTCAAGTCCCCCGGCACCAAGCGCCTGATCGGACTCCTCAAGAAACGCGGAGGAAAACTCAGCCTCGCCGCCAACGAATTCCTCAAGCGCATCAAAGGAGGATCAGAGGTCAGCTAAGAGACTGGCTACAACTCGTCCTTATACTTTCGATACAAGGATCGAAATTGATTGTAGCTCAACCCAAGCTTGTTGGCCGCCGCTTGCTGCTTAAACCCCGTCTCCATCAAAGCCTTTTTAAGAAGCCGAATCTCGAGAGCCTTAACTTGCTTCGATAAGGGAACAGACAGGTCCAGCTTCCCAGACGATCCCTCGCCCGCATCACGCGAGGCGTCTCCCGACTCGTACGGATTTACAAACGGATCGAACTCTATCCGCTCGATGCGTCCACCACCCGAGCGATACACGCTGCGCTCGACCACGTTTTTCAGCTCGCGAATGTTACCCGGCCAGTCGTGAGCATTTAGACTCTCGATCGCCCCTTCGCTAAACTCCGGCACCGCCTCCAGCTCTAGCTCTCGCGTCATTCCCGCCGCGAAATGCATCGCCAAAAACGCGATATCCTCCTGCCGCGCCCGCAAAGGCGGCAGATACAACACGTCAAAAGAAAGACGATCCAACAAGTCGCTCTTGAACTTCCCGTCCCGCGACATCTCCAGAAGGTCCGCATTTGTCGCACCCACGATGCGAGCGTTCACCTTCACCGACGACGAGCCGCCCACCCGCTGAAAGACGCCGTACTCCACCGCCCGCAGGATCTTCTCCTGCACCGTCATCGAAACCAGCCCGATCTCGTCGAGAAACAGCGTCCCCCCATCCGCCGCCTCGAACCGCCCCGCCCGACGCTTCACCGCCCCCGTAAACGCCCCGACCTCATGTCCGAAAAGCTCCGATTCCAAAACCGACTCCGACAAAGCCGCGCAATTCAAAGCCACCAGCGGTCCCTGCCAACGCTGCGAGAGGTAGTGCAAACGGGCCGCCGCCAACTCCTTGCCCGTACCCCGCTCCCCAATGATCAAAACCGGCCGGTCAATCTTCGCCACCGCCGACAACTTCTCCTGGAAATCCAGAAACGCTTCCGAAACCCCCAAAGCTTCCGGCAAGGATCCCATTTCAAAACCTTCGGTTTCCATTTGGCTCATATACTTGGTTTTGTTTACCAAAATTCGGTCTTAAAACAATGTAAATATTGTCCAATTTGCTACTGATAAAATAATCCACTTTTTTAAATACCTCTAAAGCAATATCTTAGGACATTTTTTGTAACCGTTGGCACGCATCGTGTTAATAAGGGTTCAAACACCAAACTTTAACCAAAAAACATCATGGGAATATTCACACGCTTCAAAGACATCGTCTCCGCCAACATCAACGCCATGCTAGACAAGGCTGAAGACCCGGAGAAGATGATCAAACTGATGATTCAGGAAATGGAAGACACGCTCGTGGAAATCAAAGCCTCCTGCGCCGCAACCATGGCCACCAAGTCAAAAGTCGCTCGGGCCCTCGACGACGTTCAGTACCGCGTCGACGACTGGGGCAACAAGGCTCGCCTCGCCGTAACTAAGGGACGCGAAGACCTAGCCCGCGAAGCCCTCGCCGAAAAGCGAGTCTTCAGCGAAGAGTCGGAACGCCTCCAAAAGGAAATCGACCAGCTCGAAGCCATCGTCACCAAGTACCAGGGCGACATCACACAGCTCGAAGAAAAGCTCACCAACGCCCGCAAAAAGCACCAGATCCTTCTCCAGCGCCACACGCAGGCACAGAAGAGCTACAAGGCCCAGAGCGTCCTTCGCAAGAACGACAACGTAGACGCATTCGCCCGCTTCGACGCATTCGAAAATCGCATCGAGCGCATGGAAGCCGACGCCGAACTCGTCAACGCAAAGGCTCGCCCCTCCATCGAGGACGAATTTGCCAAGCTCGAAGGCGACGAGACTCTTGAAAACGAACTTGCGGCCCTCAAAGCCGAGATCGAGAATAAGTCTTCCGAGTAATCTAAAAGACGCCACCCTAGGTCGAAGCCTTCAACGCATCCAAATCTAATGAACCCCTTCCACTTTCTAATCGAAATGATGCCCTTCGTGATACCAATCGCAATCGTGGGCATCGTGTTCGGATCCATCACGTCGATCGTAAAATCCCGTCATGAGAAATCCGCGCGAGAAGGGAACGGGCTAAGCGAAGAGGAATCGCGCATCATGAAAGACCTCTACAACTCGCTCCAGAAAATGGAGAAACGAGTCGAAGCACTCGAGACCATCATCATCAACAAAAAGTAGCCAAGGCTACCTCGCCAGCGAAACCACAGCAATGAGCACAAAACTTTACCGATCCAACAACCGCGTCATCTTCGGCATCTGCCAAGGCCTCGCAGATCACTTCGACCTATCAGTAGTCTGGATACGCTTCGGCCTCGTAGCCGCCACCTTCTTCACCGGTTTCTTCCCAGTCCCCGTCTTCTACGCAGTCGCCGCCCTCATTATTAAGCCAGAGCCCGAAAGAGTAGAACGAAAAAAAGAAACCTACTTCGAAGAAGACTACTTCGACACCGACGTCTCAAACCGCACCCTCAGCCTCCGCAGGCTGAAGAACAAGTTCGACTCCATCGAAGCTCGTATCCGCAGAATGGAGACATACGTCACCAACAAGTCCTACGACTGGGAACGCCGCTTCAACTCCGGCAAGTAAGGCCCAAGCCCAGCCCCCTCCTTCACGAAACAGCCTCGAAACAGGCGCCAAAGCTACTGCTTCGCCCGCATCTCTCGCCCTAGCCACCGTCAGCCATGAAAAAACAAGCAAAACGCGTCGCCGCCATCTTCGCCGCTGCCAGCTTAAGCCTCTTCGCCGTCACGAAAATCCTAGCAGACCAACAGCCTGCTCAGTCAACAGTCACGTATTCAACCACTGGACACGGCCCCAGCATCCTCCTCCTGCACGACTCCTCCGCGAGCGACCAAGCCTGGGCAGAAACAGCCCGAGAACTCGCGACTCGCTTCGAAGTCACTCTCGTCGACATCACCGAACTCGTCAACGACAGCAAAGCCGTCAAGCGCCTCCGCCAAGCCTTCCGCGAACTCGACATCAACGACACACGCATCGCCGGCTCAGCCCACGCCGAACAACTCGCCCTCCGCTACGCCCTTTCCTACCCGAGCCAAAGCTCCAGCTTCATTCTACCACACACCAGCGAAGACCTAGAAATCCTCGCCGACCTTATAAACTCAACACCTCTTTCAAAATCATGAACGGACAAGGAACAGCCGGAAACGTAATCGCAGCACTCTGCAGCTTCTTCTTCCCAGGACTCGGCCAGCTCCTGCAAGGCCGCCTCATCACCGCCATCTGCCACTTCGTATTCGCATGGCTGCTCTGGCTCGTCCTGCTCGGCTGGGTCGTGCACATCTGGTCGATAATCGACGCCGCCAAGTACGAAGCCCCCGGACGCTACCGCTACTGCAGATACTAGCGTCCCAAGCCAGTCAACCCACTCTCCCCGAGGCTCGGTCTACACCGGGCCTTTCTTACGTTCAGATCCCGCACCCGTAGCTGATTTCGGTCATGCGCGTATCAGTAGTGTTGTCCCCTGTTCTCCAACACAGCTCCAAAACGCCCCATGACCTGCCATCGCATACGCCTCGTTAGCGGACTGCTTGCCCTCGCGGCAGCCTTCGCCCCAGCCGCCTTCCCCGCCTACCAAATGGAAAATCTCGGCCGGGGACTCGTTGCGATTCGCTCCAACCAAAGCGATGTCTACCTCGGCTGGCGCCTCCTCGGGACCGACCCCGAAAGCACGAGCTTCAATGTCTACCGAGCCGCCGAAGATGGCCCAGCCCTCAAGATAAACGGAGCTCCCATCACCGACTCGACCAATTTCGTCGACCACGGAGCCGATCCCTCCCAAAACCTCCGCTACTCCGTTCGAGCAATCATAGACGGAATCAAGCAAGACCCCAGCCAAGCCTTCCACCTCCCCGCAAACTCCCCCATCGAACAATACTTCAGCATCCCGCTCGACAAGCCCGAGGATGCCCCCAACTACAGCTACTCCGCAAACGACTGCTCAGTCGCCGACCTCGACAACGACGGAGCCTACGAAATCGTCGTCAAGTGGGACCCCTCCAACTCCCACGACAACTCCCACGACGGAACCACCGGAAACGTAATCCTGGATGCCTACGAAATGGATGGCACTCGACTCTGGCGCATCGACCTGGGGCGCAACATCCGAGCCGGCGCCCACTACACCCAGTTCATCGTCTATGATCTCGATGGAGACGGACAAGCCGAGCTCGCCTGCAAAACCGCCGACGGCACCCTGTCAGGAACAGGTGAATACATAGGCGACGAAACCGCAGACTACCGCAATCCATTCGGACGCATCCTAGAAGGCCCCGAGTTTTTCACCATCTTTGACGGAGCCACCGGCGCCGCCCTCGCCACCACCGACTACGTCTCGGCCCGCGGAACCGTATCCGCTTGGGGAGACAGCTACGGCAACCGCGTCGATCGCTTCGTCGCCGGACTCGCCTATCTCGACGGCGAAAAGCCGAGCGTCATCATGTGCCGCGGCTACTACACCCGCACCGTCCTCGCAGCCTGGGACTGGCGCGACGGACAGCTCACCCAACGCTGGACCTTCGACACCGGCCATACCGGAGGAGACCTCTCCGCCTACCGCGGACAAGGCGCCCACAGCCTCACCATCGGAGACCTCGACTCGGACGGCATGGACGAGATCGTCTACGGGGCCTGCGCTATCGACCACGACGGAACAGCCTTCTTTAGCACCGGCCTCGGCCACGGCGACGCCCTGCACCTATCCGACATGGATCCAAACCGACCCGGCCAAGAAATCTGGATGGTCCACGAAAGCCCGTCCGTCTACGGCGACTACGGCTCCGACATGCGCGACGCCGCCACTGGCGAACTCATCTACGGCGTCAGCGGACAAGGAACGGATGTCGGACGCGGCGTCGCGGCAGATATCGACCCGCGCCACCTCGGCTTCGAAACCTGGGCCTCGCGAGGCGGTCTTCACAACGCCTCCGGAACCAACATTTCAAGCAACCGACCGGGAGCCATGAACTTCCTCTGCTACTGGGACGACGATCTTCTCCGAGAAACGCTCGACGGAACCACCATCGCCAAATGGGATTGGAACGCCGAAACCCTCGTACCCCTTTTCCAGCCAAGCGGCGTTCTCTCAAACAACGGCACCAAGGCAACCCCTGCTCTTTCGGCCGACCTCATCGGCGACTGGCGCGAAGAAGTGATCTGGAGAGCCGAAGACAGCTCGCACCTTCGCCTCTACACCACCACCATTCCTACCACGCACCGCATCACCACCCTCATGCACAACCCGCAGTACCGCGTCGCTATCGCCTGGCAAAACGCGGGCTACAACCAGCCGCCCCACCCAAGCTTCTACCTCGGCGAAGGCATGCAAACACCCCCGCGAATCGAAATCGCCCCAAGCGGAAATGGCGTATCCAGCGGAACAATACCCATTGCCGATCGCTTCCCAAACTGGCTGCAAGACCGAAGCCTGCCGATCGACTCCGACCCCCTCGCCGATTCGGACGGAAACGGCTATACCCTGCAAGGCGAGTACCTATTCGACATAGCCCCGGGAAGTCAGCCGCCCCTCCGCATCGATTTCGACAAAGAAGGAAACACTTCCCTCTCCCTCGCAACTCCTCGAGACGAGTTCGACTACAAGCTCGAACACTCGAGCGACTTGGAAAACTGGACCAGCCTTGCCACCATGATCGGCCACGCGCCGCGCATCGACTTCCTGCCCCCAGACGGCGAAGCAAGCTCCTTCTACAGACTCTCCGTTTCAGAACAAGAGGAATACAACGCCTTCCCCAGCGTCAGCATCGTCTCTCCAGAAACGAGAACAAGCGTGGAAGAAGGCGAATCCATGAGCTTCGCAGCCAACGCTTCAGACCCGGACGGAACCATCGTTTCCGTGGAATTCCTCCTCGATGGAACATCCTTCGAGACAATTGAAACGCCACCCTACTCCACCGCATGGGAGACAGCAGGAGACGGCGCCCACGAGCTCCGCACCATAGCCACCGACAACCAAGGCGGTCGAGGATACTCCGACATCATAACATTCCACGTCATATCAACCAGCAGCTCAGAGGGCTCCGTATACCCCGCGGAAACCGCTACGAACAGCGGAGGCATCCTCGAAACAACAAACTCTGGATACAACGGAAGCAGCTACTTCAATTTCGATACTACAAACTCTTCGCTCGAATTCTCATCCGTCGATGGCGGAAGCGCCGGATCCGTGTCATTGAAATTTCGCTACGCGCTCGGATCCGAAACCAGCCGAACCGGTCAACTCTCGATCAATGGCGAAATCCAACCAATAACCTTCGCTCCCACCGGATTGTGGACCGCGTGGCAATACCACGAAGTCATCGCCACCCTCAATAGCGGCACCGACAACACCGTCACGCTCAGCTCCAACGGCGAAGACCTTGCAAACGTCGACGAGCTCCTCGTGATCCCGCAACAGTGAGACGCTAAAGAATTCCCTCCACGATCACCTGCTTGTGGTCGGAGTGTAGCCTCAGTACCGAACCTATGCTTTCAAGATAAGCGCTACAGCGAGCGTCCTCACCATTGATAGTCTCGATCTTCAGCTGAGCCATAGCTCCCAAGCCTAGCGCGTCGGCAAGTGTTGATATGACCTGCGGCAGGTCCGCGTCTCCCGCCTCTACATGAAACGCCAAAGCCTTGCCTCCCCTTTGCGATTCGCAAACGAGTTCCGAACCACGATACACCAATCGGTTGCTGCCCACTCGCTTCGGCAAGACCCCTTTCAACTCGTCTACTCCAAGCCCACAGAGCGATGCCGGATCCGTGGCTGACAGCCAGTAGATCGCCTTCTCAGGCAAAGGTTTCCTAAGGCCGCGTAGCGCTTCCTTAGATACAAACTGAAGTCCCTGTATCCCCTCGAAAAATCGTCCGCCTACAATTTCGCCCGAAAGTTCCAGCAATCGGAAAGCTCGAAAAACATCCTTCCATCGAAAACCCTCTTCCTCCCGGAGCAAAAGTTCGCGAAACACCACACCATAGCGATCCAGCACGATCCGAGCTCTCTCCTTTTCAGCTTCAAGAACCGCAACCACGTCACTCTCCACATCCAGTTCCGGAAGAGCGTACCAGCTCCCCGGATACGAAACCGTACGACTTGCTCGAGCTCGCCTACCCATGCGAATTGCCCGCGAACTTGGCACTCGATTCGATTCGCTCGCGCAAAGCTGAAATTTCCCCGCCGCCCCGCGTCGCGCCGACGCAAACGCGTCGTTGCTAACTCTCCCCTGCCAAACAAGCTGCCACAGAGCCTCCTCCAAATCGCTAGAACGACACCCAAGCAACTCGATCAACTTTAGAAACGAATACTTCCCACCCGTATCCAAAACTTGAATAATGCTCTCTCCTAGTTCCGCCAAGAGCACATTCCCAGAGTCCCCAATCAAATCCCAGTCCTCCGGCAAGCAAAAGCCAACCCGAGCCTCCGAAGTTCCATACCAAAACGATCCGTCCTCTAGCAAAACCGCGTCCAACAGATTCGCGCCATAGTCGCTCACGCGAGCAGCCAAAAGGGACCTCTCCCAATCCTCGATCCGCTCGGTCCATCCCAAAAGCCGATCAAGCGCCTCTCGAACCCCATCGACTCCTACGCGCTCCTTCGCCAATCCTTGCCACTGCGCGAGAAACAGCCCCAGCTTCTCCAAAGGCAATGGTTCGAAACTCGGACGGCCGCGCGCCCGTCTCATTCGAAGCAAGATCTCGAAATTCTCCGCCTCGCACACGCAAAGCGAATCATCGCCTTCGATCAACGTTCCCGACACAAGGCGACGATCATCCTCAAGCGTATCGATCAAGGCCGTAAGAACGCTCGCGTCACAACCTAGCCAATTCCGTATCCGCTCCACAGATACCGCTCCATAATAGGAAAGAAACTCGATCAACAGCTCCGGATCCGGCGACGGACAAAACAACAAGTCCTTCCGCTTCGCTTCTTCCTCGAGATAAACCCACTCTCCCGACGCTTCCACCGAAACCTCACCCTCGACCAACTCCCTAAAACGCTCCCAAACCGACTTTTCGATCACGATCCGATCACGCAACCACTCCTTCAACTCCAAAGCATCGCCTGGAGCATAGCCTTCCGCCAAACGCTGACGCTTCTCCTCGAATGCCCGTATCAGCTCCACATCTACGCGCGGCCGATTCGCCGCATCGAACGCCACGGTTGAAACTAAGTCCTCGCGAAGATTCGACTTGCCCGCAGAACCCGGACTATCCGTCGCGTACATATATTCCTCGTTTATCTGCCGCCAAGCTACGCTCGATGCAAACGGACTCGCCTTGCTACCGCGCGAAATACTGACCGCAATATCGCCTTGCTCGAGCTCCCCTAGCACCAGCCGCAACGACTCCATGTCGAACTCGTCCTTCAAACAACTTCTCCACGCTTCAAGCAAAAGCGGGAAATCGTCATAACGCTGAACCGACTCGAACAATTTCTTCGCCCGCATCCGACTCAGCCAAAGCGGCAATCGCTGCCCCGCCTTATTCCGAGTCACCAGCAATGACGTCCCCGCAGCCTCGCGAAAACGAGCCCCGAAAAACCCAGAACCTTCCAGTCTACTCCGCAAGAAAGTATCCACATTTTGTAGACTGACCAAACCTATCACTTCTTCGATCGAAACCTCGCAGGACAAAACCACCACCACGCAGTCGTTGTTCACATAGACTTCCGTGCGATGCCCAAAAGCCTCGTTCCACGCCGCATCCAATGCTAAGGCAAACGGCCGATTCACCCGCCCACCCCAATGCGTGTGCAAGACCAGCTGCTGCCCCGGAGCCCCTCCGGGAGCCGCATCAATGATCTCCGCAAGAATATGGTGACGATGCGGCAAGTCCTGACCGGTGACTAGCCGTTGCTGCCTCAGAAAATCGAGAAGGGCCTTGGAGGCTACCTCGTCCATTCTGAAACGCTCCTGCAACTCGCCGACAAACCCCGCGTCATTCAATCGCTCATTCGCCCACTCGAGAAACTCTCCTATGCGATTCGAATAATGAAAATCGCGATCAAAGGTTTCCGCCTTCCAAAACGGTGGAGCCACCTCTCCACTAGCCGCTGGCGAAACAAGCACGTCATTGTAGGTTATCTGATCAATCTTCCAACTTTGTACCCCAAGCGTGAATACATCGCCAATCGCGCGTTCCCAGACAAATTCCTCGTCAAGCTCGCCAATCCGACTTCCGTTGCCGCTGTGGCGAAGATGGAAGTAACCACGATCCGGAATGACGCCGCCAGAGAAATAGAAAGCCATCAACGCGCCCTTTCTCAAAGTCGCCGTGTTCTCCGCACGGTCAATCGCTATACGGGCCTTGAGCTCTCGCAAACGACTTCCCGCGTAGCGGCCGGCTTGCATATTGATCACGAGATCAAAGACTTCACGCGAAAGTTCCCGATAAGGATAGGCGCATTTTATCTGAGAAAAAAGCTCATCAATATCCCAGGGACCCGTTCCGAGAATCGAGACAATCACCTGAGCAAGCACATCAAGCGGCGCCTCTACAGGCCGCACCGCCTCGATGTCGCGATCCTGTATTGCTTTTGACAATACAGCCGACTCCAGAAAATCTCGGGAGTAGGATGGGAAAACCACCGCTCGACTTACCGCCCCCACCTGATGTCCCGCTCGCCCTACCTTTTGCACAGCGGAAGAAACGACGCCCGGACACTGCACCATGACCACACAGTCGAGCGATCCCACATCAATCCCCATCTCAAGAGAATTCGTGGCGACAATCGCTTTTAGCTCCCCGTTCTTCAAGCGTTGCTCGACCGCGAAGCGAAACTCCTTCGACAAAGATCCATGATGTGAATACGCGATAGGATCCGCCTCTTCGAAATTGATCTTATAAGCAAGCTTCTCGCAAAGCTTTCGACTGTTCACGAAAATCAGAGTCGAATTGTTTTTCGCGATCAAGGCCTTCAAATCCCGAACAATAGGATGCCAAAAATCGTCGTCATCCCCCTGCTCGTTCGAATCAGCAGGAAACCTCACCTCAATTTCGTATCGCTTCGTCGCTGAGGATTGCGCAAGCGAAACGCGCCTCGGCTTTCCGTTAGAAAACCCTCCGACATAAGCCGCCACCAACTCCATTGGCCGCACGGTCGCAGAGAGAGCGACCCGCTGAAACTCGCCATTCAAACGAGCAAGGTGCTCTACTCCCGTCATCAGATAAACGCCACGCTTGCTGCCGACTATTGAATGAACCTCGTCGATGATGACGGACCGAATCCCAAGCAAGGCCCGCTGCCCATCCTTCGAGGTTAGCAGTAGATTAAGACTCTCCGGAGTCGTAATCAAAATCTCAGGCGGATGCCTCAGCATCTTTCGCCGATCGCTCTGCTCGGTATCGCCACTTCGCGTCATCACTCGGATATCCGGCCAAGCGACCCCCTCCTCGCGAAAGAGAGCCTCGAGCTCAGCAAGCGGTCCGAGCAAATTTCGACGAATATCGTTATTCAGCGCCTTCAGCGGCGACACATAAAGAACCCGCGTCTGCCCGAGCTCCCAGGCTCCCGAAGCGAGCTGGCTGATCGCCCACAAAAACGACGCCAAGGTCTTCCCGCTACCCGTAGCAGCGGATATAAGACAATGCTCGCCGGTAGCTATCAGCTTCCAAGCCTCCTCCTGAATCTCCGTCGGCCGCCCGAACCTCTCCTCGAACCACTTGGCCACAAGGGGGTGAAACGATTTCAGGCAAGAAGAGACAGACGGCATAAGACCCAACAGCCTAGAGCTGAACAACCATCTGCCAATCTCGATCCGAAATTATTGCCAAAAAGACCGAGGACAAAACGTATTCAAGCATTCGCTACGCTTGAGCCGGAAAATCAATCCCCCGATACTCGCCTATTCGATTTCTAAATAAAAAAGCGGCCGAGCTTGATGCTCGGCCGCTTGAAAGTATCTGAACTGGTCTGCGCGTTTAGTAACGGTAGTGAGCCGGCTTGTAGGGACCCTTTTGGTCAACGCCGATGTAGGAAGCCTGATCAGGAGTAAGGGTCGTGAGCTTTACGCCAATCTTATCGAGGTGAAGACGAGCCACTTCTTCGTCAAGATGCTGAGGAAGACGGTAGACACCGACTTCATATTCATCCTTCTTATTCCAGAGATCGATCTGAGCGAGCGTCTGGTTTGCAAAGGAATTCGACATCACGAAAGACGGATGACCAGTCGCGCAGCCAAGATTGACGAGGCGGCCCTCTGCGAGGAGGAAGATCGCGTTGCCATCAGGGAAGGTGTACTGATCGACCTGAGGCTTAATGTTCAGGTGCTTGACTCCTGGGTAGTTCACCAGCTTGGTAACCTGTATCTCGTTGTCGAAGTGACCGATATTGCAAACGATCGCCTGATCCTTCATCGCCTTCATATGATCGATGGTGATGATGTCCTTGTTGCCAGTCGTGGTGACATAGATGTCAGCACGGCCGAGAGTGTCCTCGATCGGGCAAACTTCAAAACCTTCCATCGCAGCCTGCAAGGCGCAGATCGGATCAATCTCAGTGACGATTACGCGAGCGCCCATACCCACAAGGGCTTGAGCAGAACCTTTGCCGACATCGCCGTATCCACAAACCACTGCCACCTTGCCGCCAGTCATGACGTCTGTGGCGCGCTTGATGCCGTCGATAAGCGACTCGCGACAGCCGTAGAGGTTGTCGAACTTGGACTTGGTTACAGAGTCGTTGACGTTGATACAAGGGATTAAGAGCTCGCCAGCCTTCTCCATGTGGTAGAGGCGGTGCACGCCAGTGGTCGTCTCCTCGGAAACGCCCTTCCACTCTTTCACGATGTCGTGCCAGCGGGTTGGATTTTCCGCTTTCGCGCTCTTGAGAAGATTCTTGATGACCTGCTCTTCTTCCGATTCAGCAGGCGTATTCACCCAATCACTACCATTTTCGAGCTCGTATCCCTTGTGGATGAGAAGCGTCGCGTCGCCCCCGTCGTCGACGATAAGCTGCGGGCCGAGGCCACCTGGGAATCTAAGCGCCTGATCCGTACACCACCAGTATTCCTCGAGTGTCTCGCCCTTCCAAGCGAAGACGGGCACGCCTGCAGCAGCGATCGCCGCAGCAGCGTGGTCTTGCGTCGAAAAGATGTTGCAGGACACCCAACGCACGTCAGCGCCGAGGTCGACAAGCGTCTCTATCAGGACTGCAGTCTGAATCGTCATGTGCAAGGAGCCCATGATGCGCACGCCGTCAAGCGGCTTCTCTGCCGCATACTTTTCGCGAACACCCATCAAACCGGGCATTTCCGCTTCGGCGATGGCGATCTCTTTGCGGCCAAATTCAGCCAATGAAATGTCTGCTACCTTGTAAGGAAGCGTTTCTGTTATTGTTTCGCTCATATTGTTTTCCTCTCCTGTGTTTACTTAAATTTCTTAACCGCCTTTTTGAGGGCAGCGACCTTGTCAGTCTGCTCCCAAGGCAGGTCGTCCTTGCCAAAGTGTCCGTAGTTGGTCGTTCCGCGGTAGATCGGGCGGAGCAGCTTTAGCTGCTTGACGATGTTCGCTGGCTTGAAGCTGAAAACTTCCGCCACTGCCGCTTCAATCGCTTCTTCTGGGACAGTGTTCGTCTCGAAAGTCTCAACCGTGATGCTCACTGGCTCCGGATAGCCGATCGCGTAGGCGACCTGCAACTCGGCGTGAGTCGAAAGACCTGCCGCTACGATGTTCTTGGCAACCCAACGACACATGTAGGCCGCTGAACGGTCGACCTTGGACGGATCCTTGCCGGAAAAAGCGCCGCCGCCGTGGCGACCCCATCCCCCGTAAGTGTCCACGATAATCTTACGACCAGTGAGGCCGGCATCACCCTGCGGACCGCCGATCACAAACCGACCGGTTGGATTAATAAGGTACTGGGTATTCTTGGTAAGAAGCTTCTTCGGCAAGCACTTCTTGATGACCTTGTTGATCATGAAATCCTTGATGGTCTTCAAAGACACGTCCGCCGAGTGCTGCGTGGAGATGACTACTGCAGTTATCTCGACAAGCTTTCCATCTTCGTAACGTACTGAAACCTGCGACTTGCAGTCTGGGCGGAGCCACTTGGCCTGACGCCCAGCGTGGCGCACGCGAGCGATCTCACGACCTATAAGATGAGAGTACATGAGAGCCGCTGGCATGAGCTCCGGAGTCTCGTTACAAGCGTATCCGAACATGATTCCTTGGTCGCCCGCTCCCTGCTCGGCCGTATCCTTGCCGGCGGCTTTCTTAGCGTCGACACCCTGAGCGATGTCAGGGGACTGGCTCGTTAGGTAGTTTGTAATGAACACCTTGTCCGCGTGAAAAACGTCGTCGTCGTTGACGTAGCCGATTTCACGAATCGCCTGGCGAACGATCGCCTCGTAGTCCAGCTTAGCTTTGGTGGTGATCTCTCCGCCGAGAGTGACAGTGTTACTTTTGACCAGAGTCTCACATGCCACGCGGCTGGCAGGGTCCTGCTCTAGACAAGCGTCCAAAACGCTGTCGGAGATATAGTCGGACACCTTGTCGGGGTGGCCTTCGGCTACAGACTCAGAGGAGAATACGAAGTTTTTTGGCATGTGCGTGCGTACGGTTACTTGTTAGCTTGGGGGATGAAACGAAAAGGTCTCATCAACGTATGCAGATTTATTGATATGTTTTTTCCCACAATCAAGGCCAGAGTTGCATATAACTTGTGAAACGCCCTGATTCGCAGGCGCAGCAATCCCCTAGAACGGCTTTCGAAGAGAGAAACTACACCTCAATTCATCGATCAACGGAGCCAGCTTTTCTGGCAAGAGAACGTAAGATTGCCTTCTCACGCTCCTTTTTCCTTCGAGCCTTATCATATTCCGCAAGCACCATGTAACCAACAAATTGGTCCATACCAACAGCCTCTTCCACCCGCTCCTGTTGAGCATTTCGAGCTGCTACCACTGGATCTGATCGTATTTCAGCAAGCGTTCGGAGTTCGAGCTTCACGATCCTTGGGCGTTTCAAGCCAAGCGAACGAGTTTGCCCTCGAAGCTCCAGTGTTAGCGTTTCCGAGTTTTCGTCCCACGAGCGAATCGAAAGGCCATCGAAACTCTGTCCCATTTTAAGCCAAAAACTCTCTCCAGAAACCTTGTTATGAAAACTAAAACGCTCGGTCGCTCCCATCTTGAGTAATCCGTTAAATTCTAAATTCTTCAGAACAGGATTTCCCGAAACCACCGAAGCGAATACGAGAGCAATAAACAGCAAAACCAACGGCGAATACACCAAACGAAACAGTCCTGAGGATGGAGTCAGCATTTAAATTGAAAGAATAAAAACACGTAAAACCAGCCCTCCGCCAAGAGGGCTGGTCCCCGTAATCACAAAGCCATTGAGGGCTTTGAAGTCATTTGAAAACTAGCGATCAAGCATCCAAGCAGCGATCTGAACCGCGCCGCCGCCGCCTTGCTCATCGGAAACACGCACAACGTAGATTCCTGGATTGAGGCTTACGACTACTGCCGCAGCTGTGGTATCGTCGGTCGGACGCTCAGTAGTAGCCGCCAAAGTAGACATGCCTACTGTCGCTCCCAAAGTATCGATCAATTCAGCACGATCGAGCCAGCCCGTCTCAGTTACAACAGTTTCACCCGTTCTGAAATTGCGAATCTGAAGCTGAGGGTCTTGCATCACTGCTCCTGCATCAAGTCCATCGTCTATGAGCTTCAAACCGCGAGCACGGATGATGAAGAGACGGGGAACCTCCCCGTGAACGATCAAGTTTACGTTCGAGAAACCTCCTTCTGGAGCCGTCGTGACACTTGAAACCGAGTTAACCGAAGCCCCTGCAGGAGCGTTCAACTCGCCAAGATAGCCCCTCTCAGAGAGGTAAGTCCAACCATAGAGCCAGTTGGTTTCGCCAAACGCGCCTTGATAGTCCGCATCGATGTACCAGCCATCGTTCGGTACAGTCGCGAGAGCGTTGGAGAAAGCTGGGCTCGCTGCCATCGGGCGAGGGTCGAGGCCTCCGTCATCGGTGCGGCTTAGACCACCAAGCATCGGGTCTTCAACTGTATTCGATTTACCTCCTGTTGTGAGGAAAGTAGTAACCGCAGCGGCGTTGTCGCCACCACCGACGACGTCACCAGTTGCGCCGAGGTTGAACCAGATGTTGTTGGTGAAATCGACGCGATTCACGCCGTCTCCATCATCAGTTGTGAGACCATCCATTGCGTCGTTCTTGACGTCAACACCGTGACCAAAATCCATGAAAATCGAGTTGTAGTAGCGAACACCAGCGTCGTCAGAGACTTCAAATACACCTTCCCCCTGAGTTGGACCGGCACCAATGTAGGTGGCGTTATAGATGCTACCCAACCCGCGGTCGGAGCCAGCAACGAGAGTGTCCTTGAAACCGTCGTGCTCGCCTGCGTGATCCTGCTCTTCGTCAGTTACAACACCAGTCGTACCCAATGAGAACCAGAACTGACCACGGCCACGCCAGCCTAAGTCGTAGTCGAAGCTGTCGTCGTTTCCAAACGCCGCAACTAGGTAGCGAGCATCAACTGTCCCGCCGAACCACTCGAAACCGTCGTCTTTGTTAGCGAAGACTTCGACGAACTCAATGACTGTGCCTCTTCCGACACCACCCATGGTGAGGCCATTGATTTCATTATTCGTCTCGCCCGAAGAAATAATCGCCCCACCGTGACGGATTGAGACGTAACGGATGATGCCAGAATTATCTTCCGGATCGAGCCCGCCATACTCTGTCCAATCGTTATCAGGGCTGTTGATCAAACCTTCTATATTGTCGACAGTCGCTACTTGAGGATCCGCGGTAAAGTCACCGAGCGTGCCTGAATTGACCGAGTTAAGTGGGGCGTCGCCCAGGATAATCAGTCCGCCCCACTGGTTAGTGCGCTCGGGGCCCCAAGAGCCATCCATAGGGTCAGCCTCAGCGGTAAATATGATTGGATCGGAGGGACTACCAGCAGCGTAGAGTTTCGATCCCCGAGTAATAACAAGAGTCGAAGCACTACCGGAAAGGGCTGCACCTTTAACTACCGTTCCTGGTTCGATTGTTAGTGTGGCATCATCGATAACGAATACTTGGGAATCCAGTATATAAGTATTATCGTTAGTCCAAACAGTGTCTTCGGTAATATTGGAACCGATACGAATATCAGCGGCGTGAAGCCCAGCTCCAAAGGCTATAGATGCAATCAATGCAGTCTTTAGTTTCATAACTTTATTTAGTTTTTTGTGGGTTTACTCAAATCTCTTGGAGAAACTTAGAGAGACGCTTCTTCCTTTATCCGAATAGGAATAAACGAGATCTTCTTGAAAATCGGACCACACGCGAGAATCTGCATCATCAAGCAAATTCTTCAAAGAGAGCTTCATCTTGAAGCCTTTCGGTAGGTCCTGTGAATATATGAAATCTAGGCTATCGAAACCTTCTTGATATACATCCGGAAGTCTTGTCTGAGAAACCGAGTATAAACGCTCGCCAGTGTGGTTATAAACAAGGCTAAATGATGAGCCGTTTTCGATAAGTCTCCAATTCGCATCGAAGTTTGCGATTAGACTAGACTGACCTTGGAGTTCCCTTTCTGAAGATGCGTCTGGATCACGAAGACGCTTGTCCGCCAGTTCAGTTTCAGACCGTTCAACAGTCGATTCAATTAGGGACAAGTTACCACCGACGGTTACTTCGTAGTTATCGTTGCTCAGAAATGCCAGTCTCTTGCTCGCTTCAAACTCAACCCCGATCACCTCTGCTTGCTCGACGTTAACGTAAGTCAGGCGGCCCTCCTGGTAGGCTTGTTCGATAGGATTTTCGATGTCCTTGCTGAACAGACTGACCGCCATCAGGTCACTCCCTTCCATGAACCACTCGTACCTTAGATCCAAATTCTCGATACGAGAACGAACGAGATCGGAGTTTCCAATCTTTTCCTCGCCACCCACGTTGTCGAAGGCACCAAACGGAGAAAGCTCACGGAAGTTCGGTCGCGCTAGAGTCTTAGAATAGCTGAATCGTAAATTTTTATTGTCATCAAATTCCCTGACAAGCTGAACAGACGGAAGCCAGTCACTGTTGTCGAGGTTCCCATCGTTGGACAGTTGGTTACCGAACTGATCGAGAGTTTCTACAACGACCTCCGCTTCTTCAAGTCGGGCTCCCGTAATGACTCTCCAGTTTTCGAGAGGTCTGAAATCGATCATCACGTAACCCGCATCAATAGACTGCTCGCCAGTGTATTCAGGAAAAAAACCAACGAATTCTCCGATAAAGCGTTGGAGTTCTCCATCCTCATTTAGTCCCATTATCTCTGAGCGAGTGTAGTTTTCTGGAATCCCATCGTACGATGGGGCACCAATACCATTCAGGTAAAGAAAGCTACGTTCGGAGAATTCGCGCTCTGTTTCAGAGGTTAGAAAACCAAACTTAATCTGTCCGTCTCTTTCCCCGAGCGGAACAGTCACGTCGAATTTAATCTCATCATTCGTCTCTTCAAGTTCGCGCCAGTATCGTCTCGGAGTTCGGAAATTTCCACCGACCCTTGGACGTCCACTTTCCTCAGCTGGCTGGGAATCGTAAAAGACTCGGTAATCTGGTTCCTCCTGGGTGCTTTTCGAGCTCGCAATCTCCCAGTCTAAACGCACGTCGCTTATATTCCGAAATGCATGCTCGCCATATAGCTGATTGGAGGAAAGAGACCTCTCCGTGTAATGCAGGTTCGCCACACGGAACGTATCCCTGTCGACCGCTTCCGGAAAAATTCCCACGCGAAAAATGGCGTCGTCTTCACCGCTTTGGTTAAACATTGTCTTAACGCCGAATTCGTGATCGCTCCCCAAGGTGAGAGCAGTATTGAGTATCATTCCCCATTGGGTGCTTTCCGTGCCTTTAGACTCAGTGAACTGCGTCTCGATGTCCAAATCGCTCCCTGTCCCAGTCGTCTCGTACCGAGCGACCAAGCCATCATCGTAAGCGGAGTAGCTACGCCCGTAAGTTAGGCTACCGATAACGCCAAGAACTGCCTCTTCGCCCAAAGGAAACCTGTCACCAAACGCCACAGAAAAAGAACTACTCAAAGGCGCGGTCTCCGTGTGAGGCACCAATTGACTACTAAAAGCCTTCGCTGCTTCATCAACCACGGCGAGCCTCTCAGGAGACAGGCCACCGTCTACGAGTGGCAAACGTTCATCATTCGGAACTATAGATGGCACCGCACGAGTACCATCGTCTTTACCCAACCAGTCGTCACCGCCACCTTCGTACGTTAGATAGTCACCGAAGGATGTCTTCTCGTTGTATTCAAACCCAACACTGAAGGACATGAATCCAGCCGGAGGGACCGAACTTGTGACTACATCAACTAACCCTCCAGTGAAGTTTCCAGTTTTGTCGGGTGAAAAGGTCTTTTGTGTATTCACAGACTCGATGATCGCCGAAGGGAACTGGTCTAACTGAACCGCTCGTCGGTCAGGATCTGCGCTAGGAACAGAGGAGCCGTTAAGCGTCGTGTTGTTGTAACGATCAGAAAGACCTCTAACGACCACGTACTTACCATCCACTACTGACGCCCCTGGGACCTTGCTCATAGCATCCGCCGCATCACCGATACCGAGGCGGCTAAAAGACTCCGAGCCAATAGCATCGCTGATCGAGGACGAACGCTGCCGATCAGCGAGCAATGCCAAACTCGAACCTTCAAGCGCCTTCGCCTTTACCACGAAACCGTCAAGCTCCACGATGTCAGATTCATCCCCATAAATGGGGATGTCTAGTTTCGCAACTTCGCCACCTACTATTCCAAGGTCTTCAACAGTAGATGTTTTAAAGAAGTTCGCTGTAGCGAGTAGAGTGTAAGTTCCCTCTGCGACTGACGTGAACAAAAAACGACCGTCCTTGTCTGTGGTCATTACATGCTCGGTGCCAATAATGGACACCCGAGCACCAGCGACTCCTCCTCCAAAGTCAGCATCGATAACGGAACCGGAGAGAATCCCTGCGCTGTCGGATTCTTGTGCAAATGCACTTTTTACAAACAGGGCTACTGCGAACGCAAGCGTCGACAGTTTGGCGAAACCCTGGCGAGTTATTTGATTACGGGTTGTTTTGAACATGATTTTTAAGAGTTCTCGGCTCCAAAACCTTCCCAACGCAGGATAGACCTCAATGGGAAACATAGGCCGTCACCATCTTGTCACCTCTGCGTGACCATCCCCAAACATACGTCACGTCCCCGTAACCTAACTGTGAATAACTCGGTCTCGCCGGCGCGAAATCGGCGCAATTGCTATGTCCCACACTTTTCAACAAGGCTTCAACCGACCCATTTTTAGCAATGCGGGTAAACCTGCACCTCTTACCTCAGTACTTATCACTAGATCGAGATCCCGCATCGCGACCCATCTCCAGACTATAAATTCACAGAAAGCTTCGTATCCATATTTTCTTACAATAGGTCAACCAAGCCACGACCACACCTCCTCAACCCAGACACGAAACGGAACGAAATAAAAAGGAACTATCGATCTGTGACACACCAATCTGAAACAGACATTTCACCTCAACCAAAGGCATGGGAGATAGATGCTCAGAATAAAATCCGGCGCCAACTTTCTCAAACTCTACGAACACAAACGCCATCCCTGGAAGAATCGAACCAATAGGCAGACGCAAAAAAACCGTCCCTCGAAAGGAACGGTTTTTTAAAGTGGCGGGATAGACGGGACTCGAACCCGCGGCCTCCTGCGTGACAGGCAGGCGCTCTAACCAACTGAGCTACTACCCCGTGGTGTGAAAGAGACGCTGAAAGTAGGATTCGCGTTTTCCAAGTCAAGCGTTGTTTGGGAAATTTTCTCGGTCTTCAAAACCATTCCTTTCGCCTCTCCAAGTCCCTCGCTCTCAAGCACAAAAACAAGCTTCGCTGCCAAAGGATAGCTTCCAAAACACCCCCTCCGGCTGCACAAAACTCTCGCCAAAGGAATCCGCTCACCCTCGACTTTAGCAGGTACCGTTTACAAGACTTGCAAAATCGCATATTTTTGACAGCTTTCAGCACCCAAGAGCAACGCATGCGCAAACGCACCACGCCAGGACAGTTAGAATTTTGGGCCACCTCGTCTCCTGCAGCCGCAACGCAAGAGATGCTCTTCACTGGCGACCAATTGGAAGGCCTCGCCCCTAAGCACAAACGCCTCCAAGTTTCCGTCCCTGACAGGCACTCAAAAGCTCCTAAGCAGCTGGACGAAAATTTCGCTCAGCGACGCCCTCTGAAAATCCTTGTCGCTGACGACAACGAGATAAACCGAAAGGTCATACGCATCATCCTACAAAAGCTGGGATACTCTTGCGTCGAAGCGGAGAATGGCGAAGACGCCCTTCAAATGTACCAACGCGGCGACTACGACTATATCTTTATGGATCTCGACATGCCGGAAATGGATGGCATCGAGACCACTCAAGCCATCAGGGAGGCAGAGGGAGACGGAAAACGAAAAACAGAAATCATCGCTGTCACCGCCAACGTTTCCCAGGAGACTCGTCTCAAATGCAGACGCGTCGGAATGAACGGCTACCTCGAAAAACCGATCACCGCTTCTATCATCAAAAACCAGCTACTAAGAAGCTGGCCTCGAGTGCGTACGCGTCGCAAAGACTGAAGCCACTCCGAAAATCGAAGCCAGCTCGGCTCCTAGGACACGAAAAAGCGCCCCGGCCAAAGACCAAGGGCGCTTCCACCAAATAATCCGTCGTGAAAACGGTATCGACTAATCCGCCTTGCGAGCGGACGCGATCAGATCCGAGAAGGACTTGCCGTCAAGAGCCGCCCCACCTATGAGGCCGCCGTCAATATCCTTTTGAGCAAGAAGCTCGTCCGCGTTGGCTGGCTTCATCGAGCCGCCGTAGAGGATGCGAACCTTTTCGGCGACCACTTCGCCGTACTTGGCCGCGAGCTCAGAGCGGATAGCCGCGTGAACTTCCTGAGCCATTTCAGGAGTAGCGGTCTTGCCCGTGCCGATAGCCCAAACAGGCTCGTACGCGATAACGACCTTTGGCATGTCCTCAGCGGATACGCCTTCGAGCCCACCGAGCAGCTGAGTCTTGTTGACCGCGAGCGTTTCATTCGCTTCGCGCTGCTCGAGCGTTTCACCGATGCAAAGAATTGGCTTAAGCTCATTTTCGAGAGAGAACTTAACCTTCTCGTTAACAAAAGCGTCCGACTCGGCGAAATACTCGCGACGTTCGCTATGGCCAAGAATCACGTACTTGCCAAAAACTGCGCGGATCATCTCAGCTGAGATTTCTCCAGTGTAAGCGCCGCTGGCCTTTGGATAAAGATTCTGAGCGCCAAGCTTAACAGCAGACCCTTCGATTTGCTGAGAAACGCGGTCCAGAGCCACCGCGGTCGGGCAGATGACGACCTCGACAGACTCGTCCTTGGACACGAATGCCGCGATTTCCTTCGCGAGCGCCGCGCCATCGGCGGGAGTCTTGTTCATTTTCCAGTTTCCTGCGATGAGATATTTACGTGACATAATAATCTTAAATTTTTGATTTTATAATTTTCAATCGGAACGAAGCGACTCGACTACTTCTTGTCGAGGGCGTCAACGCCGGGGAGAACCTTGCCTTCGAGAAACTCGAGGCTAGCGCCGCCACCGGTGCTCATGAAGGAAACCTTGTCTCCGTAGCCAGCCATGTTGACCGCCGTCACAGAGTCGCCACCACCGATAATGGTAGTCGCTTCCTGGTTTTCAGCGATCGCCTTAGCCACCGCAAACGTTCCCTTATTGCAGGCGTCGCTTTCGAATATCCCCATCGGGCCGTTCCAAAGAACGGTCTTGGACTTGGCAACTTCCGCACAGTAGAGCTCAGTCGTCTTAGGTCCAATATCCACGCCTTCCCAGCCTGCAGGAATGTTGCCTTCCGCATCGCTTTCGCCGATGTTTCCGGCCGTCATCGTGCTGAAGTCGAAAGAGTCAACCGTCACGTTGTCGATCGGAAGCAAAAGCTTAACACCCTTCGCCTTGGCCTTCTTCTGAAGCTCAGCGGTCATTTCGACCATCGAGTCCTCCTTGAGGCTGTCGCCAACCGTCTTTCCGTTAGCGAGTGCAAAAGTATAGGCCATCGCTCCCCCGATCAGGATCGTGTCCGCCTTTTCGAGAAGAGCGTCGATGACCTTGAGCTTATCGGAAACCTTAGCTCCACCGAGGATTACGGTGAACGGACGCTCCGCGTTCGCGGTCTTGTCGCCGAGGAATTCGAGTTCCTTCTGGATAAGAAATCCGCAAACCGCTGGCTTCAGAAATGACGCAACGCCGGCAGTAGAAGAGTGAGCACGGTGAGCGGTACCGAAAGCATCGTTAATGTAGAGATCGCCGAGCTTTGCGAAAGCCTTGGACAGATCTTCGTCGTTGTTGGTTTCACCTGGGTGGAAACGAACATTTTCGAGAAGGGCTACTGAGCCTGGCTCGAGAGCGGCAACCGCTTTTTCAGCGACTTCGCCACGCGATTCCGGCACGAATACCACCGCTTGGCCGAGTTCTGCTGCGAGCGCCTTTGCGACTGGCTCGAGAGAGAACTTCGGATTCACTTCGCCCTTCGGACGACCGAGGTGGCTGAGAAGCACAGCAGTTCCGCCGTTGGCGATCACGTGCTTGATGGTCGGCAATGCGCCGAGGATACGGGTATTATCGGTTACTTCACCGTCCTTGAGCGGTACGTTGAAGTCTACGCGGATGAGCGCTTTCTTACCGTTTAGGTCGATGTCTTCGATGGTCTTTGTAGCCATGGTCTTTTAAGATAAACAGGTGGGACGACTTATCCGAAGGCGTCCAATATATAAAATATCGATGTGAGAAGTACGTCTTGCGAGAAGGCGCCCTAACTCGAATTTGCCCCAATTCAGGAACGTATTCTTAAAACAAAAAAGCCCCTTGCCCGCGCAGTTACGGGCGCAAGCAAAGGGCTGGAAAAGATCTAATCCTTCACTCGACTAGAGTGCGGCAACCTTCTTGACGAGGTCTACGACGCGATTGGAGTAGCCCCACTCGTTGTCGTACCAGCTGACGAGCTTGAAGAACTTGTCGTTGAGACCCATGCCAGAACCTGCATCGAAGATCGAAGAAGCTGGGCAGTGGATGAAGTCGGAAGATGCTACTTCGTCTTCGGTGTACTCGAGGATACCCTTGAGAGGACCGGACTCGGAAGCTTCCTTCATCTTTTGGCAAATCTCTTCGTAAGAAGTGGACTTAACTGTCTTAACAGTGAGGTCGACCGCAGAAACGGTTGGAGTTGGAACGCGGAACGCCATGCCAGTGAGCTTGCCAGCTACTTCCGGAAGCACGAGTCCAACAGCCTTGGCAGCACCTGTAGTAGACGGGATGATGTTCATCGCCGCAGCGCGTCCACCCTTCATGTCCTTGGGAGAAGGTCCATCCACAGTCTTCTGCGTAGCAGTGTAGCTGTGAACAGTTGTCATAAGACCTTCTTCGATGCCGAAGTTGTCGAGGATAACCTTCGTGATCGGAGCCAAGCAGTTCGTCGTGCAAGAAGCGTTGGAGATCAAAGTGTCCTCTGCAGTGAGCGTGTCGTCGTTAACACCGAGAACTACGGTCTTAACTGCACCCTTACCTGGAGCGGAAATGATAACCTTCTTCGCGCCGGCATCGATGTGGCCCTGCGCCTTCTCGTCCTGTACCCAGAGACCTGTCGACTCGATTACGATGTCGATGTTGTTCTCTGCCCAAGGGAGGTTGGCTGGGATTTCGCGTAGGGCGAGACACTTGATCTTGTGACCATTGACCACGAGAGTGTCGTCACCTTCGGCTTCTACCGTGCCGTTGAAGCGACCCTGCGTGGAGTCGTACTTCAAAAGGTATGCGAGGTTGGACGCGGGGACGAGGTCGTTTACGGCGACAACGTCTACTTCAGAGCCGAGAAGGCCCTGGTCCACGAGTGCGCGGAATACTAGGCGGCCGATACGACCGAAACCATTGATAGCTACTTTTACAGCCATGGTAATCTATGTGTTGCGATATTGACGTAATTTAGTGATTTCGAGAGGCCCGAAGGCCACGCGAAGCGGGAGTACATGGTACCGTTATCAGAAAATCAAGAAGTTATGGTATTTGATTTTCGTCAAGCGATTCAGGCGGCTTTAGCAGACCTAAAGCTCCCAGAGAGCTGTAGCGAGCGAAGGCAGAAAAAGAGACTTATCGGGGTGATTAGACCAAATGCTGTCGCTCGGAGAAAGGAAACGCTCGTGATCCGCGATCTGGCGCCACGGTTTCCCTCCCCAATCGCGCAATGGAATATCTACCTCTCTCAAACCCGGATTCGCAGCGAACAGAAAGCGCCTGTCTCCCCACTCACCCGACGCGTTGTAGACACACGCGAAGGCATTTCCACTTTCCGCCTGCAGAAACTCGAAAAAGCCCTCGGGAGCGCGATTATAATGTCGCAATATCCCTCCCCGGTCCGACATGCGAAACGCAACCCAGTCCGAAAAGTACTTCGAGCACGACGAATACTCGAGCGCTCGACGGTAGTTCAGCGCATTGCGAGGGCCATCCTGATACGTGTTTCGAACCCCGTTCTTCGTAACCAGAAAATCCATACCAGCATGCAGCATCGGCATGCCTACAGACATCATCAGCATCGCGACCATCATACGAGTACGGGCAATGTCATGCTGCGTGGGATTCGTTCCATCGAAATTTGCGTTCTCCGTTATGTCGTCGATCCAGACCCGATCGTCATGCGACTCCACGTAATTCACCGTCTGAGCCGGCCAAGTCGCATAGTGCCCTACCGAACCTCTGAGGAAATACTTAACCGACTCTACGCCGGTCTCACCTCGAACGTAGCCTTTCAAAAATTCCCGGTATCCATCATTCCAAGACGCGTAACCCGTATCCCTCAATTCAGGGCCAATATGCCCGCGAAAGCTCCAGGGCTCCGCTATCAAAATAACCTCGGGACGCACCTTCTTCAGCTCCGCCTCGATCTCCTTAAGCACAGGCTTCCCCACAAGGTCAGCCAAATCGAATCGAAACCCATCCACGCCATAAAACTCCATCAAGTGCTTTAGGCTATCGATGATCAAGCGCTTCGCCATCGGCGCTTCTGAGCGCAGATCGTTCCCGCAACCACTCCAATTCGTCAACGTTCCGTCAGCAGCCGTGTGGAAATAGTAAAGCTTGTCCACGAACATCAAATGAGCCGGCTCGCCTACGTGATTGTAAACCACATCAAGAATCACCGCGAAACCCTCGTCGTGCAAAGAGCTCACCAAATCCCTAAACTCCTCCACCTGAGACCCCTTAGCCGGATCCAGTCCGTATCCAGAATGCGGAGCAAAGTAATTCGAGGTCATGTAACCCCAATGATACTCTTCATAGGTATGGCTGTCATTCTCCTGAATTGGCTGCAGTTCAATAGCATTCACCCCTAGTCGCTTCGGGTAAAAGTCCTTGCGACGAGCGTACTTTGCCAAATCCGAAAACCCAAGGGGACGCCCGTCCGCCCGCTCCACGCCAGGAGCATTCTCCACGAAATCGCGAACATGCCCTTCAAGCACGACAAGATTCTGCCATTGGGGCGGCGTAAACTTGCGAGGCTTCCTTCCGTACTTCGTATCATCAATTACAATACCAGGCCCCTCATGTCCGACCACCGCCTTCGCGTAGGGATCGAGTACCTTGAAGCTCGAGTCAAAGAGACTGCTTTCATCATCCGGACCATCAAGCCGGTACCAATAGTAGCAACCCGTCAGATCCTCCTCGACCGTCGCCTCCCAAACAAAATCCTTGCCCCGCTTCATAAGCAGCCAGCTCGCATCCTCCGGAGCCTTAAGATCGCGGAAGAAACCTACCTTAACCCATTTCGCCCGAGGAGCGAAGATCCGAAACGTCACCGACTCCTTAGCTACGACCGCCCCCAACTCCTTGTCCGACTTGAGACTCAAAAAAAACTCGCCCAGCGACAGCTCCGTTCGCTCCACCCCTTTGCGCGTATGGTAGAGCAGCACGTTTGTATCCGAAAACTCGATAGGCTTTTTCAGAACAAAACCGAGACGATGTCTTCCTGAGCGCTTTGGCTGAAAAACATAGTTCCAGTTCCCCATCCCGTCCGAAGCCAGATTCGGCGCCGTCATGTCAGAAAGAAACCAATGATGCTTATCCGTCACGAACTTAAACTGGCAGCCATCGTCACAACTGAAAATATCGACGTCCTTACGCAATACGAGCACCCGCTTTCCGCCTATCTTCTCGGGCTTCAACTCCCAATCGCTATCCCCAATCGCTTCCTGCCAGCCGTTAAAACTGCCCGCAACGAAAACCGAGACGCCCTTGTACTCGATTTTCGAATACTTCTGAGGATAGAAGACAAACACTACCTGCCCGTCGTCATCCACGTAGTAGCCGCTCTCCATGGCGTATTCCAGGGCAGGGAGCGGATACAGGGAAAGATATCCATGCAACTGCCCTTCCATACTGATCGGTGGCAAACGCGACGCCCGCCAATCCTTGTTTAGCTCCACCACACCCTCTTTAAGAGAAGTGAGAAAAGCCTTTCGAATGTGTTTGCTGTCTATACTTGGGGACATCTCTTTAGTGACCGTACAATCAACCAATCACGATTCGCGCCAAAGCAAGAAAATCGAACGAGACTGGACTAGATTTACCCTTTTTAGCGCAAGTAAACCCGCGCCCACCCAAAAAGCAACGGAGTCATCCCCTTCGGCTCAAAGCGGCGATCAAATCCGCAGACCGCTCGATCGCCTCCAAGTAACGCTCGAACAACTCCTTCGCCGCGTCCCGGCTAAACGGCGGTAAAACACCCCCATCCTTGATACCCTGCAGCTCCTCGAAAATCGACAAATCGTACATCACATGAGAAGATAGAGCCTGCACCGCATTCCGCTTTCGCGCCGGCACGCTGACCGCATAGAAGCGCAAGGCCGCCTTCAGCATGATCTGAAAATTCGAAAGCGACCTCAGCATCAGCTCCACCAAAGTCTCCGCGTGCTGCCCCGCCAGCATGTACTCCTCGCGCAGCTGGATCAGCTTCCCCTTCAGCTCGTGCTCGAGCTGAAACCGTAGATTCGCCTGGCTGATCGGCAAATCTCGCAGCACGTCCCGGCCAAACAGCAACCGATGGTTCTCCTTTATATCAAGAAGCTCGATCGGAAAAACATGCGACGAATTCATCAGCCGCTCCAGAGCGAACATCAAAGGCGGCGGATTCCCCAACTTCGCCCACTCCCGCGAAATCAGAGCAATCGCATCCAGCTCCTCCACCCCAAGCTGTGTGCAGACTACCATGATGTTCACGTCCGAAAAGCTCTCCGCAGTATCGCCAGCCGCCGCCGACCCAAAGAGGGCGACCATCGTCAAACGGTCGCCCAAAGCGTCTCGCAGCCCTTCCGTAAATGCCTCCGGGGTCATCAAGGTCTTCATAGTTAGCAGATTGGGGAACTGCTTTATTCGCGCTTCCACGCGCAAAACACCAGCCTCAAACCAGCCCAAAGCGCCCAACCGACAAATTATTTGCCACAAATCCCCAAGCTCCCCTATCTCCAAAGCTGATGAAAAAGATCCTAGTTGCCATGTCCGGAGGCGTCGACTCCGCCGTCGCCGCCCTGCTCCTCAAAGAGCAAGGCCACGCCATCGAAGGCGCCTACATGAAAAACTGGATCAACGAGGACGAGATCCTCGGCGACTGCCCTTGGCAACAGGACATCGAGGACGCCGCCGCCGTCGCCGAAGCCCTCGGCATTCCCTTCCGCGTGGTCAACCTCATGCAGGAATACCGCTCCCGCATCGTCGACTATCTCCTCGCCGGCTACCAATCCGGCATCACGCCCAACCCGGACGTCATGTGCAACCGCGAGATCAAATTCGGCGTCTTCCTCGACTACGCCCTTGAAAACGGCTTCGACGAAGTCGCCACCGGGCACTACGCCCAGATCCGCGAAACCGAAGACCAACCCCGCGCCATCATCGAAGGAGCCGATCCCAACAAAGACCAAACCTACTTCCTCGCCAAGATGCGGGCAGACCAGGTCGCCCGCGCCCGCTTCCCCGTGGGCCACCTCCTCAAGCCCGAGCTCCGCGAACTCGCCCAAACGGCCAGCCTCCCCAACGCCAAGAAAAAAGACTCCCAAGGCATCTGCTTCATCGGCAACATCAAGATGTCCGACTTCCTCCGCGAATACGTGCCCGACCGCCCCGGCCCCATCATCCGCGCCGACGACGACCAGACCCTCGGCCAACACCGCGGCCTCCACTACTTCACCATCGGCCAACGCCGCGGCATCGGCATCCCCTCCAACACCGACAACGAATTCTACGTCGTAGTCGGAAAAGACATACAACGCAACGCCCTGCTCGTCTCCTTCGAAGCCCCCACCGCCCCCGGCCTCTACTCCAGCCGCTGCGAGATCTCCAGCCTTTCATATACCGGGGAGCCCTTCCCCGACGACTGCCGCATCGAAGCCAAAGTCCGCTACCGAGACCCCCGGGTCGCCATCACCTGCCACCGCCTCTCGCCCGAAACCATCGAAGTCACCTTCGACCAACCCCAGCGCGCCCTCGCCCTCGGCCAAATCATCGCCTTCTACCGCGGCCCCCAGCTCCTAGGCGGCGGCGTCTACACCAAAATCGACTAAACTCCCAGAAGGAGCGCGCTTGTCACGCGAATCCTCCTTCATAATTCATCCCTCAACCTACATAATTCGACCTCACCATTCACTCTTCACTCATCCTTCTTTTCGTTTTCCTTGGCATCCCCGCCCTGCTCTTCGGCGGCCAATACCTCTTCGCCCGACGCCTCCGAGCCAAGAAACGCCAAATCGTCACCGCAGACTTTCCCCAAGCCTGGAACGAAATCCTCCTCGCAAACGTACCCCTCGTATCCAAACTTCCCGCACGCTTTCGCGAACGCCTCGAAAACAACATCAAACTCTTCCTCGCAGAAGTCGGTTTCGAAGGACAAGGCGGCGTAGAAATTACCGACGAGATCCGCGTCACGGTCGCCGCCCAAGCCTGCCTCCTCACCGTCGGTCGAGAAAACAAACGCTACCCCCGCCTCAACACCGTCATCATCTACCCCTCCGCCTTCACCGATTCCCAAAACTCGCCCCGCCACGATCCCGACAACCCAACCTACCGCCTCGGCGAATCCTGGACCACCGGCACCGTCATCCTCGCATGGGACTCCACCCAACGCGGAGCCGTCAACATCCACGACGGCCACAACGTCACCCTGCACGAATTCGCCCACCAGCTCGATCAGGAAGACGGAGTCGGAGACGGCGTACCCATTTTTACATCACAATCCGTCTTCACCGCTTGGGCTGAAGTCTTCACCAAAGAGTATGACATCCAAGTTAAGAAAGCCCTCAAAGGCCACCGCTCCGTAATCGACCACTACGGAGCCACCAACTACGCCGAATTCTTCGCCGTCGCCACCGAGGCCTTTTTCGAGAAACCAAAACAGCTCAAACGCAAACGACCCGAAGTCTACAAGATCCTGAAAAACTACTACCGCCTCGACCCCATCACCTGGTAACTCCTAGCCTTCCACTCTCACTACTCACCACTTTTCATGCATCGCCTCACCGACAATCCCGAAACCCTCCTCGCTCTCTACCGCATCAGCCAGGCAGCCAGCGTTTCGCAGACGCCCCACGATGCCTACATGATCATCACCGAGCAGCTGCAGCGTCTCTTCGCCCCCAAAGCCGCCGCCATCAGCCTCATCAATCCGAACACCAGTCTACTGGAAATTGAATACGCCCTCGGCTACCCCTCGAAAACCAGCGAGCTCGGCATCCACCCTGGAAAAGGCCTCTCCGGCCGCGCAGCCTTCAACGGAGAACCGATTCTCTGCAACGACGTCGAAAACGACACCCGTTACGTTAAGCTCATCGAAGGCGTCCGATCAAAAATCGTCGCCCCCATGATCTCCAGCGGACACATCATCGGAGTCATTAGCGTCGACCGCGACACCCCAAACGCGTTTACCCAACGAGACCTAAACCAGCTCGTCTACATCGCCGACGAATCCTCCCAAGTCCTCCAATCCGTCTGGTACAGACGCCAACTCTCGAATCAGTCCGAACAACTAAACGCCCTTATCGAAGTTGGGCAAAATATTGTATCCAACTTCGAAACACACTCGCTCTGGGAAACAGTCACCGAGGCTGCAATGGAGCTCACTCGAGCTCGACTCTGCACGCTGCAGCTTTTCGACTCGAAAACAAACAAAGTCAAACTCCTCACCGCTCGACCTCTAAACGACGAGTACACCAGAAACGTGGGCGAAATCGACCTTTCCGAAAGCCTTGCCGGATCCGCCATCCGTACCAAGCGACAAATCGAGTTCAACAACATCACCACCCCTGATTACCTCGACCTCAAAGACGTTCCCAGAGATTCAGAAGTTACCTCCTGCCTTTCCACCCCCATGATCTACGAAGGGAGCGTCACGGGAATCCTGAATGTATTCACAAAAGTGAGACACCGCTTTCCAAATAGCGAACGTCGCCTCCTCCAAGCCTTCGCTGACCTGGCCGCCGTAGCAGCCCAAAACGCCGAGCTCTACAACCGCGTATTCAACTCCGAAGAACGCCTCCGCAAGTCGGAGCGCCTCACCACCCTCGGTCTCCTCTCCGCAGAAATCGCCCACGAGATTCGCAACCCCCTCACAGTGATCAAGCTTCTCTTCAGCTCGCTCAACCTCCAATACGAAGAAAGTGACCCGCGCAACAAGGACAAGCAAGTCATCAAGGAGAAGTTCAACCAGCTCGAAGAGATCGTCAGCAAAGTCCTCTCCTTCAGCAAAGCCCCCGAAGGCATCTTCACTCTTTGGGAAATCGACGAACTTGTCGCCGACACCTGCCTGCTCGTACGCCACAAGATGAGACAGCTCAAAATAGAGCTCGAACACCAGCCAGCCCTGCAAAAGCTCCGCGTCAACGGAAACAAAGGCCAGCTCCAACAAGTCCTGCTCAACCTCATCATCAACGCCTCAGACGCCATGCCGAATGGAGGTCGTCTCACAATTTCAACTACACACGAATCAAACGAAAAAGGCAAATTCGCCATCCTCTATATTGAAGACACAGGCTCCGGCATTCCCGAAAACCTCGTCGAACGCGTCTTCGACTCATTCCTCACCGACAAGCCGGAAGGCACCGGCCTCGGACTCTCAATCGTCAAGCGAATCCTCCGCACCCACCACGGCGACATTTCAGTCTCAAAGACAGGCCAAACCGGCACCACCATGCGCATCGAGCTTCCCGCTCACAAACAGATCTAAAAAAGGCCCTCCCTCGCCATAGCAAGGAAAAGCCCTTTCAAACAGAACCTGGTATGAAAAAAAATCAGGTGAAAATAATCTGCGCGCCAGCGCTCTTCTCGTAAAAATCACCGATCGTGATTATGTCCTTAACCTGAGGACAAAGGTCTTCCTTCTTCAAATGGAACATCTCAAAAGCCGCCTTACAGGCATAGACTTCTCCGCCTGAGTCTTCGATCATTTCGAGAAATTCGCTCACAGGAGGAATATCGAGTTTATCCATTTCCTTCATCATCATCTTGGACGCAAAGGCGGACATACCAGGGATAGCCCCGAGAAGCGTCGGCATTCCCATCGCTGGGTTCCCCACAGTCGCCACCTTGAGCTTATCCATCTTGTCCTTCAAAACCGCATTCATACCAAAGAAGGTAAAGAACACCGTGGCTTCGATTCCTTCCATTCGAGCTCCATTGGCCATGATCAAGCCTGGATAAACGCCATCCAAAGTACCACGTGATATGATTATGGATACGCGCTTGACCGGCTCCGGAGCCTTTTCTTTTTCAACAACGGGTTGATCTAGAATCTCTGTACTCATTTTTATAGTCTCCTTTCGCTTCAACCTCAGATACAACCATGCGGTTTTGGTATTCCCGCTATTCTCGCAGCCTTCTTGGCTGGAGCCCCTGGGAAGAGAGCATACAGCTCCTTCGTCGGCACCCCGCTCTCCTTCGTCAAGCGACGCATCGTTGGACCCGTGCCCTTTTCCTCATACGTCTTCCGCAAGAAATCAAGCACTACAAAATGCCGGTCATTTAGAGCCTGAAGCCCCTCTTCGCTTGCCAAGGCGGTCGCGATACTTGCGTCCCAATCCTTGTAGTTAACCATAAAGTTCTCGTCGTCGAATTCGAGTACCTTGCCTGCTATTTCTCTTTCTTTCATCTTTATATACTTTCTTTTTGTAATTGGGTTTTAAATACAGATTTCACTATCCCGCTGTTGCCAGAGACGTGGGGTTTCTAAGCAGATTCGTCTGCTTGCCTCGAAGCGACATCGCAGGGCCAATCCCCAAGGGAAGACCCGGCAGCAACGCATGCCAGTAAACATGGCGAAACATCAGCTTGCCCCAGTGGTTGAGGCGCGACTCCTTCAGAAGCTTCATCGGGCCGAAACTTGGTATCGGAAAATTACCCGGTAACGGTTCAGTCTCGTAGTTGAAATCAATCAACATCCCCTTGCCATACCCAGTCTCGATAAAGCAATTCGAATGACCGTCAAACTTGGCCTCAAGCTCCTGGCCAGTCGCTGCCGCCAGTAGGTTCTCCTCGAGAATTTCCGCCTCGAAGTGAGCCACAGATCCCGCCTTGGAAGCGGGCAGATCCGTCGCGTCACCAATCACGAAAATGTCTTCGTGCTCCAGAGACTGAAGCGTTTGCTTGTTCGTCGGCACGAAGTTCAACTCGTCGCCCAAGCCCGAACGCTCGATCGCGTCTGAGCCCATATTGGTAGGCACCGAAACGAGCAAGTCGTAGTCCACCGAGCGCTCATCCCAGGAAACGATCCGCTTCTTGTCATTATCGACCGATCCGATCGCAAAGTCCGTCTCAACATGGATGCGGCGATCATCCAACATGTGCTGTAGTCGTTCCGTGGCGACAGGCTTCGTAAACGCTCCGGAAAGCGGCGTCACATAGGAGAGCTCCGTCTTATCCCGCAATCCGTTTTTAGTCAGCCACCAATCGGCGAGAAACGCGAACTCGAGCGGAGCAACCGGACACTTGATCGGCATCTCTGCCACATTGATAACCATACGACCGCCCTTCCAGTCCTTGAGGCGACGAGCAAGTTTACTCGATCCCTCAAAAGTGTAGAACTCGTGCGCGTCACGTCCCCAGTCATCCCCTTCCATACCCTCGGTTTCCTCAGGTCGCGGAGTCGTGCCGGTAGCGATTACGAGCAAGTCATAGTCAAGCTTCGCTCCATCCTCGAGAAGGACCTTTTTCGAATCGGGATCGATACGATCAATCGCGCCCATCCTCAAGTTCACCTTATTTGATATAAAGCGCTTCTTCGGCTTCACTACATCCTTCTCTGAATACACGCCAAAGGGCATGAAGAGAAAACCTGGCTGATAGTAGTGAACCGGGTCCTGATCCACAATCTCGATACGCCACTCCTTCGCGGAAAGCTTACGAGCCATCTTGTTTGCGATAATCGTGCCAGCTGTTCCGGCACCTAGTACTAAAAGCGTTTTCATTCTAATTTGATCCTTTCTTGATGTTACTGTTCTCTACTCGCCCCAGAATTTTGAATACACGATTTGGAAATTGAGCTGCTTATGTTCTGAAATCACTCCAAACGCCTCGTTCGCTACTCGATTGTTCAATCCAACCGTTCCAGACCAGCTGAAGATGCTCTTACGCCCGACCTTGTGCTCACCGCCAAAGGTGAAGTGATCCTCCACCGTAGCCGGGAAAAGCGGATTAAGGTAGTGAGTCGGAATCGGGCTGCTCGCATGGTTGAAGCCGATCCGATACGCCCCGCGCTCTGCAGGAGCAAATTCGAGCCCGATAGAATAAACAGTCTGATCACTCCAATCCTGATACAGCTCAGCGTTCAGATTCATACCAGCCATCGGACCGTTCGTCGCCGAGTCATTTGCTACGAAACTCAAGCGAAGCGAATCCATCACATCAGACCACTCGACTTGCTTCACGTCTGCCACGACCTTCCAACGATTCGCAGGACGATACATCATGCCCACCGCGTAAGTGGCAGGCCATTGAAAGTCATTTATGGATACATCGCCATCGAGCCCCATTTCCATATAGCCCATCGGACTCGTAGCTCCCACAGTCACCCTGCCGGCACCGGTGGTTAGATCGCTCAAGCTCGTTGCAGAATGATAAACCGCGCCGAAACGAAACTCCGGATTAACCTCGTAAGTCACGCCTACGTTCGCCGCAAAACCATCTCCCTTCGCTTCGCCAAAGAACGTGTTGTTATTGGCGAAATCAAAGTACGCGAACTCTGGCATCGCTCCATCCAAAGCCTGCAGTAGAGATCCATCCGCCTTGCCAGACATCTGACTCATCGGATTAGCGAGATCCATCAGCTGCTGCCCAGACATCGCCATGCAAAGATCCATACCCGCCCAAACATAATCGACCGAACCGCCAATCCCTAACTTCTCGTTAACCTGATAAGCATACGGGACCATGAAGCGACCCACCGAAACCTCAGTCATGTTCGTCAGGTCCCTTCCAAGTCCCAAGAAGGACGAAGCCGCAAATTCAGTGCCCATACCGCCTTGTCCGTAAACCGCCACTCCCCAGACGTGGTTGCCATTCCTTTTCGAGTAACCGAATGCCGGCATATAAAACGCGTCCGAAGAAGAGGTCACCGAACCAAACCCCGGCATTTCCGCCGAAACATCCGGTCCAAGCCGTCCCAAAGCCACGTCAAGCCTCGCATCCTGCTTCATGAGCAGAAGCGTCGCCGGATTGTTGACAGCAGCTGCCGTTCCTGTGTCGATAGCCGTTCCCGCACCGCCCAAAGCCGTCGAACGAGCGCCATACCCCTCCATATTCATACCATTCGTGCCAAATAACGTTCCCGTCATTCCGGCAGTTCCTAAGAGTAGAGCAATGAGTGTTTGGGGTATTTTCATAACAGTTACTAATATACGGATTTTATATGTTTAGCTCTTCTCATTCATTGCGAAGTCGCGCTCACTAATTGCGGTTCACGCAGATTTCTCCAAAATCGCCCCACAAATGCCCCTTTCCGCAATCAACGCCGCTTTCTACGAGACCGTCATAGCCAAGCTTCAAGCCACCGACGACTATCGAGAATACGAGGCCGCCTTCCAGGACGCCACCGGCTTGCCCCTCACTCTCGAACCGGCCAGTCGCCTCACCGTTGCCCTCTGCTCCAAGCATCAAGCCCGCACCAGCTTCTGCTCCCTCATGAACGAAGCCGGCCACAGCTGCCACACCTGCCAGGCCCTCCATAGAGGCATAGAAAAAGAAATGGGCATCGAAGAATCCGACTCCATCGAGCGCGAAGCCGCCGCTGGCACCACCTTCACCGAAAAATCACCCACCAGCGTAGGAGCCATTACAAGCGCATTTGGCGACGCCCCCCGCACCTTCGAATGCTTCGCCGGGCTCTGCGAAACCATGGTCCCCGTCAAAGCAGGCAACCAACTGCTCGCCTTCCTAAAAACCGGACAAGTCATGGTCAAGGAGCCCACCCGCGACGCCTTCCGACACGCCATGTCACAGCTCGACGAGGAAAAGTCCGACTCCGAAGTCACCGCCCTCGAAAAAGCCTACTTCTCCACCCCCATCGTCCCGCCAGCAAAATACCGGGCCATGACCACCCTCCTCAAAACCTACGCCAAGCAACTCTCCCTCGCCAGCGAGCGCATCCTTACCGAGCTCGACAACCTAGAGCCCGAATCCATCCGCAAGGCCAAAACGTATCTAGCAAACAACTACCAGAAATCCCTCACCCTAAACGAAGTCGCCACCGCTGCCGGCATGAGCCACTTCCACTTCAGCAAACGCTTCAAGGAGACCGTCGGCATCGGCTTCGCCGAATACCTCTCGCGCCTCCGCATCAGCGAATGCAAAAAAATCCTCTGGAACCCCAACCGATCCATTACCGAAGCCGCCTTCGAATGCGGATTCCAATCCATGGCCTCCTTCAACAGAGCCTGGAATAAATTCGAATCCATCTCACCCAAAGAATACCGCAAAACCCAATAATTCCCATTCCCCCATTCATAATTCATAATTACCATCCACCACCCCCTCATAAGTCAGAGTCCCCCAATCCCAACTGTCAGAAAGAGAGAACTCGCCCCCTCACTCTAGCCATCCCACTATTTCCCCACTCCCCCAATTCCCCAATTCACCCCTCACCCCTCACCCCTCACTATCCCGCCTTTCCCCTTTCACCCCTCAGCCTTCATACTTCATCCTTCAAAAAAATGCCCCTCGATCCCAACGACTCCGCCCAGCGCATCACTGACGCCCAAGCCAAAGGCACCCTCGCCACAGTAAAAACCTACCTCAGCCTCTCCGGGCCCGGCTGGCTCCAGTCAGCCATCACCCTCGGAGGCGGCTCCCTCGCCGGAGCCCTCTTCCTCGGCGTCGTCGGCGGCTACTCCATGCTCTGGGTCCAGATGTGCGCCATCCTCATGGGCGTCATCATGCTCGCCGCCATCAGCTACGTCTCACTCTCCACAGACGAATCCGTCTTCCAAGGCATGCGGACTCACATCAATCCCGTCCTCGCATGGGGCTGGATCCTCGCCACCCTCGCCGCAAACATGGTCTGGTCCCTCCCCCAATTCTCCCTCGCCTACGGAGCCCTCACCGAAAACATCGCGCCCGACCTCTTCCCCAACGCCTCCTCCCTCGCCACCAAGCTCACCGTCTCCATCGTCATCCTCGCCATCGTCACCAGCATCACCTTCCTCTACGGCAGCAAAGGCATCGGTATCCGAATATATGAGACGCTCCTAAAAATCATTGTCGGCGTCATCGTCCTCTCCTTCATCGGAGTCACCATCAAGCTCGCCCTCACCGATAACGGACTCCCCTTCGGCGAAATCATCTCCGGCTTCATCCCCAATCCCTCCCTCATCTTCCAGCCAAGCGACAGCTACCAAGCATTCCTCGATACCATCACCAACCCCGAAGCGCGCGCCTTCTGGACCGATACCGTTCTCGGCAAGCAACGCGACGTCATCGTAGCCGCCGCCTCCGCAGCCGTCGGCATCAACATGACCTTCCTCCTCCCCTTCTCCATGCGAGCCAAAGGCTGGGGCAAAAAACACCGCGGCCTCGCCATCTTCGACCTCTCCACCGGCATGGTCGTCCCCTTCCTCATCGCCACCGCCTGTATCGTCATCGCATCCGGCACCCTCTTTCACGCCCAACCCTACGACGGCGTACTCGTCGAAGAAAACGGCGTACTCACCCTCACTACCGATGCCTCCCTCGCCCCACAGGCTGGACAAATAAACAGCATGTTCACCTCTCGTGTCATCACAAGCGACACCCTCGCCGCCGCTCCCGTAGAGCCAGGAGAACTCCGCATCGCCGCCATGCTGCTCAACCGCAGCAACATGCAATTCGCCACCTCCCTCGAACCCCTCGTCGGCGGCACCATGGCCCACTTCGTCTTCGGAGTCGGAGTCGTCGCCATGGCCCTCTCCAGCATCTCCATCCTCATGCTCATCTCCGGCTTCGTCATCTGCGAAATGTTCGGCTACCCGCACGGCGGCATCCAGCACAAGCTCGGCACCCTCGCCGCCGCCACCGGCATCCTCTGGCCCGTTCTCTGGTCCGGCCCCTCCGTCGCCTACCTCGCCGTGCCGACCTCAGTATTTGGATACACCCTGCTCCCCGTAGCCTTCCTCGCCTTCTTCCTCATGATGAACTCCAAAAAGCTCCTTGGCGACTCCCGTCCCGAAGGACGCTCCCGCATCATCTGGAACACCCTAATGGGCGTCAGCCTCCTCGTCACCGGCACCGCCAGCGTATCCACCGCATGGAGCAAAACCATCGGAGACTTCGATATCGGCAAATTCTTCCTCATCACCTTCGGCCTCGCCATCATCGCCGGCCACTTCTACCTAAAAAAGAAACATAAAGACAGCGCCGTACTCTAGCCCTTGTAGGAGCGTGCTTGTCACGCGATACCCCAACCCGATCTCTTTGTGTCTTCTTGTGCCTCTTCGTGGCCAAAACCAACACAACCCGATCCATCTTCCACTTCACAACTCACTATTCACCCTTCCATGACCTACAACATCGGCATCGTCGGCCTCGGCATGATCTCCCACTTCCACGCCCGCGCCATCGCGGACATGGCCAACGCCAAGCTCGTCGCCTGCTACTCCCGCTCCCAAGACAAAGCCGACGCCTTCGCCCAAAAGCACGGCGGCACCGCGTATTCAGATTATAACGACTTCTTAGCAAACCCCGATCTCGACATCGTCGCCATCGCCACCCCCAGCGGCTGTCACCTCGACCCCGCCCTCGCCGCCGCCCAAGCCGGCAAGCACATCCTCTGCGAAAAGCCCATCGAGTCCACCACCGCCCGCACCGACGCCATCATAGCCGCCTGCCAAGCCAACAACGTCCAGCTCTGCGGCATCTTCCCCCGTCGTTTCAACCCCACCGTCGAAGCCGCCAAAAAAGCCATCGACGCCGGACGCCTCGGCCAACTCACCCTCGCCTCCGCCTACGTCAAGTGGTTCCGCACCCAAGCCTACTACGACGCCGACATCTGGCGCCGCACCTGGGAGCTCTCCGGCGGCGGAGCCCTCATGAACCAGTCGATCCACCACATCGACATGCTCCTCCACTTCGCCGGCGACGTCGAATCCGTCTCCGCCTACATGCAAACCGCCACCCACTCTGGCATCGAAGTCGAAGACCTCGCCGTCGCCACCCTCAAATTCAAAAACGGCGCCCTCGGCACCATCGAAGGCACCACCACCGCGTATTCAAAAACCGGACACCCCGCCCGCGTCGAGCTCTGCGGCTCCACCGGCTCCATCTTCCTCTCCGACAACACCCTCACCGCCTGGGACTTCGAAACCGAACGACCCGAAGACGCCCAAATCCTCGCCACCTACGGCCCCCAAGCCGCCGCAACCGGCGGAGCCGGTGCCGCCGACCCCACCGCCATCGACTACCGCGAGCACCTCCGCAACTTCCAAGACTTCCTCCACGCCCTCGACACCGGCGCCCAGCCCCAAGTCAACGCCCCCGAATCCCGCCGCGCCATCGCCCTCATCGAAGCCATCTACCAATCCGCCAAAAACAACGGAACCCCCGTCACCCTCCCGTAGGGCGCGGGCCTTACGCCCGTCCCGCACAGCCACCCCCCCACCAAACAAACCCTCGCCAAACCCACCCCCATCTGCCTCCATCCGCGGTTCCAACACAAAACCCAGCACCCAGAACCCAATACCGGGAACCCATTTTGAAACCACGCAATAAACTCGCCGAAACCGCCACCGCCTCCGGAGGCATCCTCGCCCTCTACGAGCAAGACGGAGCCTACTCCATTAACTACGCCGGCCAAGAGCTCATGCACTCCAAAGCCTCCGCCTCCGAGAAACTCCTCGGCCAACTCGGAGCCAAATCCCTTCCCCAAGACGCCCCCTCACGCATGCTCATCGGAGGCCTCGGACTCGGCTTCACCCTCGATCAAGCCCTCGCCCACGCCGGCCCTCAAGCCACCATCGAAGTCCTCGAGCTCGCCCCCGAAGTCATCGAGTGGAACCGCCAATTCCTCCAAGACCTCAACGGCAAATGCCTCGACGACCCCCGCGTCACCATCGCAGTCGCCGACGTCACCGCCCTCCTCCGCAAAGCCCCGCCCGAGACCTACGACTCCATCCTACTCGACATCGACAACGGCCCCGTCGCCATGGTCCAAAAAGGCAACGCCACCCTCTACACCAAGTCCGGCCTCCGCACCATCAAGTCCGTCCTCAAGACCGGCGGCTCCGCCATCTTCTGGTCCGCCGGCCCCGACGAGAAATTCGCCGACCGCCTCAAGCGCGCCGGCTTCAAAGTCTCCGCCATCCCCGCCAAAGTCCACGAAGGCGCCAAACGCGCCGCCTACCTCCTCTACCAAGCCACCAAGATCGAGCAACCCTGGGCCAACGCCAAAACCAAGTAGCTCATCCCCATAAAGCTGGCGCCCTGGCGGTCGTAGCTCACAGAGCGAAGTCTGCTCGCGCCACGCCACGAAGCCCCAGAGGTCTTATAAGAACCAACCCCATCTCTTCGTGCCTTTTCGTGGCCAACAAAAATTATTCCAGAAACATCTGTGCCTATCTGAGCAATCTGTGGGCAACAAAACACAAATCCTCCTCCATATAATTCGAGCAAATTCGTACCATTGCTTCGCCATCTCCGGCAAGCCTCCGTCGTGGGCCAAAAAAAGCACAACCCACGTTCTCCAATCTTCAGTGAAAATCATAACTCCCCGAAGCCGGCACATCCCCCGTCACCAAAGCCTCGATACGATCCGCCTTCACATGCGTCACCCCCTTCGCGCGCTGTAGCACGCCCGAGATAATCAAGAACTTCTCCTGCGTAATTGTCAGCCGACTCTTCTCAAACAGCTTCGGCACCACGATCACATTCGAAATCCCCGTCTCGTCCTCCAGCGAGATGAAGACAAAGCCCTTCGCCGTGCCCGGCCGCTGACGGCAAATCACCTGCCCCGCCACCTTCACCCGACTCCCATTCGACGTCGTATCCAAATCGCAAGCGCGCCTAACCCCGCCCAACTGTCCCCGCAGTGAAGCCATCGGGTGCTTGCCCACCGTCACGCCCACTCCCGCATAATCCGCCTGCAGCCGTTCCAAATGCGTCATCACCTCCAACGGGCTCAGAGCCTCCTCCTCCTCCACAAACGCGAACAAATCATCCTCATCCAGCAAAGTCTCCACCTCCCAAAGCGCCGACCTTCGATCTCCACAAAAACAATTCAACGCCCCGATCGACGCCAGCATCCGCAGCTCCTCCTTATTAAACCGCGTCCGAAACCGAAAATCCTTCAGCGACCGAAACGCCCCCCGCTCCCGCTCCGCCACCAAAGCCTTCCCCCTCTCCCGCGACAACCCCTTCACCATCACCAACCCCAAGCGAATCTCTCCAACCCGATCCCCACCCTCACATTTTCGTGCCTTTTCGTGCCTTTTTGTGGCCATCAAATCCCCATCCCCCCTTCGTGCCTCTTCGTGCCTCTTCGTGGCCATCACCCCCTCAACCCGATCTACTTCATCCTTCATCCCTCCACCTTCAACCTTCTCCCACGCCGCGCCAGCGGCGCCACACTCCCACCGCGACTCCACCACACACACCGGCAACACCCTGATCCCCATCCGCTTCGCATCCTGAATCAAGGTCGCCGGCGCATAGAACCCCATCGGCTGATTATTCAAAAGCCCCACAAAGAACTCCGCCGCGTAGTGACACTTCAAATACGTGCTCGCATACGCCAGCAAGCCAAACGAGATCGCATGGCTCTCCGGAAATCCATAGTGCGCGAAACTCGACACTGCCCGCACCACGTCCTCCACCTTCGTCTCCTCCACCCCACGCTCCCGCATCGCCCCCACCAGTTTGCCGAGCACCTTGTTCATCCGCTTCTCGTTCGTGCTAAACGTGCTCACCGCCCGCCGCAGCTCCTCCGCCTCCGCCCCCGAAAAATCAGCCATCACCATCGCCACCTTCAAGATCTGCTCCTGAAAAAGCGGCACCCCCAGCGTACGCTCCAGCACCTCCTCCAGCCGCGGATCAATATACTCGATCTTGCTCGGATCCTCCCGCCGCTCCAAATATGGATGCACCATCTTCCCCTGAATCGGCCCCGGCCGAATAATCCCCACCTCCACCACCACATCATAAAACGTCTTCGGCTTCATCCGCGGCAGCGTCGCTATCTGCGCCCGACTCTCGATCTGAAACACCCCCACCGTATCCGCCCGCTGCATCATCTCAAAGGTCACCACATCATCCTTAGGAATCGTCGCCAACTCGATATCCACCCCCTTCGTATTCAAAGTCTCGATCGTATCCTGCATCACCGCCATCATGCCCAGCCCCAGCAAGTCCACCTTCACGATCCCCAGATCCTCGCAGTCATTCTTATCCCACTGGCAAACCGACCGCCCGGGCATCGAAGCCGGCTCCAAAGGCACCACCGTATCCAAAGCTCCCTGACAAATCACCATCCCCCCCGAATGCTGACCCAAATGCCGTGGCAGTCCCAGCACCTGCTCGCAAAGCTTCGCCAACGCCCTTGCCCGTGGATGCTCCTTCGTCACGCCCGACTTTTCCAGCTGATCCGCCAACTCCACCCCATGCTCGTAGTTGTGCCCACCAAACAATGACGAAAACCGCCCCAGCACCTCCTCGTCAAAACCCAATACCTTCCCGATCTCCCGAGCCGCGCTCTTCCGCCGATACGTGATCACGTTCGCCGTCATCGCCGCCCCGTGCCGCCCATACCGACGATACACCTCCTGAATCACCATCTCCCGTCGCTCCCCACTCGGCAAATCGATATCGATATCCGGCCAACTCCTTCTCTCCTCATTCAAAAACCGCTCAAACAACAGCCCCGCCCCCACCGGATCCACCGGCGTGATCTCCAAACAAAAACACACCACGCTATTCGCCGCGCTCCCACGCCCCTGAGCCATGATCCCATTGTCCCGACAAAAATTAACCAAATCCCAGACGATTAAGAAGTATCCAGAAAATCCCAACTTCGCGATCACCGCCAGCTCATGCTCCATCTGACGCCGCGTCTTCTCGTTCGGCTCACCCTTAAACCGCTTCCGCGCCCCCGCCCAAACCACCTTCTTCAAAAACGTATCCATCGACTCACCACGCGGCACGCCATAGCTCGGAAATTCGTAGCCCAAATTCTCCAACCCAAACTCCACCTGCTCCGCAATCCGCAGCGTATTATCCACCGCCTCCGGAATATCCCGAAACAAATGCCGCATCTCCGCAGGCGCCTTCACGAACCGCTGCCCATTCCGACTCAACAAAGCCCCCGCCCCATCCAGCGACACCTTCTCCCGCAGACACGTAAACACATCCATCAACGCCCGTCCCGCCGGCCGCGCATAGCTCACCCCATTCGTCGCCACCATAGAAACGCCCTCCGCCTCCGCCAAATCCCGCAATCCCGACACCAACCGCTCCTCCCCCCGCTCATGCCTCCGCTGCAGCTCCACAAAAACATTCCCCGCACCAAACAGCCCCTTCAATTCCGCCACCCGATCCCGCATTCCATCCCTGTCACCAAGATCCCAATACCGCCGCAACACCCCATCTTCATCCCCCGTCAAAGCCACCAACCCCTCAGTCCTCCCCACCAAGTCCCCCCAAGCCAAACGCCCCTCCCCCTTCGCCGCCGACAAATGCATATCCGTCAAAATCCGACACAAACTCTGATACCCCGCCCTTGTCTTCACCACCACCGGCAACGCCGAGCCATCCACCATCGGCAGCTCGCAGCCCACGATCCCCTTCACGCCCATCTCGCGACACGCCGCATGAAAGCGGGCCGACCCATAAAAGCCGCCCCGATCACACACCGCCATCGCCGCCACGCCCCGATCCGCGCACGCCTCCGCCAATTCATCCGGCTGTGACGCCCCCCTCAAAAACGAAAACGCCGACCGCCCATGAAGTTCGACATAACTATCCAAGTTCCACCTCCACGCGTTGATTTATTAACCACAGAAAGCACAAAAGACACAAAACAAGCAGAACCCCTTTTGTGACTTCTGTGCCTCTTGTGGTTAAACAAATAATTCCCAAATCCATCTGTGCAAATCCATGTAATCTGTGGGCCCAAAAAAGCACAACCCCGATCTCCATTTCCCAAATCCAATTCGAGCCAATTCGCGCAATTCGTTGGCAAAAAAGCACAACCCGATCCCCTCATTCACCTCATTCTTCATTCTTCATCCTTCATCCTTTCAATACTCCCCCTCCACTCTCCATCCCAGCTCGTCCTTACAAATCCGATACACGCCCCCCTTGTTCAGCTCCACGTCCCACTCCACCCGATTCCAGCTCCCCTTCTCCTCCCACCAATGCCCCGAGTGCAGCCACGGCCCCCGCACCGCCTTCACGAAGCCCGACACCCCCTCGCACTGTATCCAAATCGGCATACGCCCCTGAAACTCCACCGCCGCCTTGCGTCCCGGCCGATACCGCCGCAGCGGCATCCCAAACATCCGCCCCACATCCAATTCACCCACCGGTGGCACCGACGCAGGCAAGGCCTCCATCCTAAAACCATCCGGCCGCTCATCCTCGATCACCACCGGACGCCCCACTCTATCCTCGCCCACGATCCCCGCCACCCGCGACAAAGTCTGCGTAAACCGATACGGATTCTTCAAGCTACTCTCGAACAGCCCCAGCTGACGCTCCCGAAAATCCGCCACCTCCAGCCTTAGCTCCATCGCCGCCACCGGAGACTCCGCCTCAACCTCCTCCAACCGCGCTGCCAACAACCCAAACAACGCCCCCGCATCGCTCGTCGGCTCCGGCAACTTCTGCTCCACCACCACCGGCTCCCCATAAGCCAGCCGCAGCTCCACCCGAGCAAACGCCGCCACCTTATGCCCCGCCCGCATCCGAGCCCCCAGCGTATCCAAAAAACGCCTCAGCAAAAACAACAACGGCTCCACCGAATCCACATCGTATTCGAAATCCCACGACTCCACAAACTCCGCCGGCAGCTCCGCCACCGCCACCACCCGCTCCTCGCGACCCGTCACCCTATCCCAAAGCGCCAAACCCTCCACGCCCAGCCGCGCCCCCACCGCCGACCGCTTCAACCCCGCAAACACCGCCAAACTCCGAATCCCCCACTTCTCCAACACATCCCGCAACGCCCCGGACATCTCCACAGCCCCCAAAGCCAAGCCCGCCAAAAAAGCACCCACTTCCACACTTCGAGCGCCGCGAGAACCCTGCGAAGCTCGCAGAGCGAAGCACGGGCCCACACACAAAACCCTACCCTCAACCGCTCGAGCAGCCAACCCCGCCACGACCCAGCTCTCCGCCACTCCAATTCCCACCGTCAAACCCATCGCCGCCAATTCCCCCACGATCTCCCCGCACCGAGCAATCGCCTCCTCTATCTTCGCCCCCCGCAAGTCCACCAGCACTCTACCCGCTCCATCCATCTCCACGCGCGGCGAAAGCGAATACGCCATCGCAAAAAGCAATTCCTCCACCATCCGTTCCGCCTGATCCGAACGATGCTTAACCACCAGCCCCTCGCACCGAGCCAAAGCCTGCGGTATCGAAAGTCCCACTACGACACCCTCCTTCGCCGCCATCTCCGTCATCTCCAACACCACCGGCTTCTTCGCCTCCGCATCCACCACCACAACAGCCCCCTCAACCCGATCAAGGTAGGGTTCGGGCGCCGCCTCGGACCTGACACCACGCAATCCCCCAACACCCACCTCATCCAGAGCCATCGACAAAACCGCCTGCAACGCCAGACGCGGAACATGTAACACCGCATACATCAGTTGCCTCCGGCAAAAAAGCGAAGAGTGAAAAGTGAAGGGTGAAAAAAACAACCAATCAATCGTACCAAAATATTCATTACTTTCATTTCCTATCTCAATCTTTCGTCATTCATTCCTTAAGAGTAGCCTCGCTCCATCCACTCTTCTCCAATTCATTCTTCACCCTTCACCCTTCATCCTTCATCCTTACCCAACCCTTCTCACCAGCTGCGCAAACCCCTCCCGCTCCCGCGTCCGCTTCCTCAGCACCTCCACCTCCACGCCCGCCCCGAGCTCGCCCAGCGACGCATCCAAATCCTCAATACAATGCCGCCCCTCCAGCCGCACCCGCACCTGAGCGCTCGGAATCATCGCCTCCGGCGTAAACACGCACACATACGCGCTCGACCGCTCTGCCAGCCGCTGCAGCCGGTACCAGTCCGCCGCCTTCACCCGCCGCAGTTCCCTCCCCTCGCAACCGCGAAGATCCACCAGCACCATCCCTAGATTCTCGTCCCGCAACAGCGCGTCCGCCACCCGCATAGCCTCGCCCGCCGAGCGACACCGCGCCCACAGCAAATGCTCCAGCAATTCCCCCGAAGCCGACCCCGGATCAAACCCGTCCGCCCCATCCACCAAGGCCGCGAACCGCTGCTCTCGCCGCGTCCCCGCCAGCAAATGCAAAAGCAGAGCCTGCCCCCCGCAGCTCGCCCCCGACTCAGCGATCTCCGTAAGTAGCCCCGAGCGCAAGCCCCCATCCAGGGCTCCGTCCAAAGAGTCGACACCAGTCCCTAGAATTTCCGATTCCGCAGGCGCCGCGCGCTCCACACCGAGCTCGCCCAGACGCCCCTCTAGACTGGCCAACTCGCTGCCTGTACCAGCGCTTGCCATGTCCTCATTCCAAGGCGCCGCAGCCCCCTCGTCAACGCCCCCGCGCCCTTCAAAATTCCCCAAATTTCTAGGCGCCTCACCCCCAACAATTTGCCCCTCAAAAAAACTTTCCTCGCCCACTCCAGCCGTCACCCGCCCATTCTAGCGCCCACCCTAGGACATCCACCGTCCCTACCCCTCCCAACAACCAACTCTCCCTAGAACTGCCGTACACCTCACAACCCAACTCCAAAAAAATCCTGCTGGCCGCAGGCCACCCTACTTCCGCGCAGCGGAACCCCTGTTAAGCAAAAACACAAATCAACAAGGATCGCCTTACGGCGAGCAGGATCACGCTAACGCGCAAGCAGGTTTTCCAGTTGAAAATTGAAAACAACATCGCTGGATTCCTTAAAACTTCCGCTACGAAAGCGATAACTCCCAGCTTCGACAGATTGAGTCGCTTACACCCAGCCTCATACGCCTTCATCAGCTCACCTATCCCAACTCCAAAAAAAATCCTGCTGGCCACAGGCCATCCTGCTTCCGCGCAGCGGAACCCCTGTTAAACACAATCGCAACCACCCACTCAGCACCCAACTCACTACCATGTGCCGCCGTACCAAAAAGCAGGCACTTCACCACGACTACCACCATGAGCTTCCTCGAACTCAAAATCCCGCCCGCCATCCTCTGGCTCGTCTTCGCCGCTCTCATGAAGCTGCTCGCAGCCGGCACCCCCCACATCACCCTCCCACACGCCCTGCGCCTCACCCTCTTCATCCTATCGCTCGCCCTCTCCGCCGCAATCGGCGCCGCCGGCATCTGGAGCTTCCGCAAAGCCAAGACCACCATCAATCCCCACCGTCCACACGCCACCTCCACCCTCGTAACCAGCGGCATCTACCAGCACACGCGAAACCCCATGTACCTCAGCTTGTTCATAGCCCTCCTCGGCTGGGCCGCGTATTTGTCAAACCCCTACGCCGCCCTCCTGCCCATCGCCTTCGCCCTCACCCTAAACCGCCTGCAAATCATCCCCGAAGAGCGAGCCATGGAAAAACAATTCGGCCAAAGCTTCCACGAATACAAAAGCCGCGCCGGCCGCTGGCTCTAACCCCCTACAATCTTCATCTACTATCCCCAAAAAAAGATACTCATCCTCTTGCTCCGACTCATCCTCCCTTCTCAGCCCATCAAATTCCTCATACGCAAATTCCTGCCCAAGCTCCGCTTGGATCCTGCCCGCGAAGCGGATCAAGCGAGCCCGCGAGCGATGTCATACCTCCCCAAAACTCACTACCTTGTGCCGCCATATTGAAAAGCAGGCGCATCACTACTCCCTACTTACTACTCACCACTCACCACTTACTACTCACTACTCACTACTCACTACTCACTACTCACCACTCACCACTCATCCCCCCATGCTCCCCCACCACCAAACCGCCCTCGATAAATTCCTCTCCCTCTACCAAGCCAAGCAAGAGTTCATCGGCATCCTGCTCGCCGGGTCATTGGCCCATGGATACGAAACGGCCGACTCCGACATCGACATCATCCTCGTCGCCACCGAAGACGAATACCGAAAACGATCCCAAGACCAAAAACTCGCCTTCAGCCTCTGGGACATCTGCGAATATAAAAATGGATACATCGACTGCAAAGTCGTCTCCCTCGACTCGCTGAAAGAAGTTGCCGCCAAAGGAAGCGACGCCGCCCGCTACGCCTTCAAAGACTCCCAGCTCCTCCACTCCCGCTCCCACCAGCTCGCCCCGATCCTCAGCCAAGTCAGCCAGTTCCCCGCCGATCAGCAGCCGGACCGCCAGCACCGCTTCACCTGCCAGCTCCTCGCCTGGAAATGGTACCTCAGCCAAGCCGAACAAAAAAACAATCCCTACCTCCGCCACCTCGCCGCCCAAAAGATAACTCTCTTCGCCTGCCGCATCATCCTCAACGAAAACAGCATGCTCTTCCCCTATCACAAGTGGCTGCTTGAAGAAACCAAACGCGCCCCCCAACAGCCCACCAAATTCCAATCCCTCATCGACAGCTTCCTCCAATCCCCCACCTTCGAAACCGCCCAAAGCATCGCCGACTGCATTCTAGAGTTCATCCAGCTCAAAGAAAAAGAAGTCGACTGGCCAAACCAGTTCATGACCGACAGCGAACTCAACTGGCTCCACCATCCCCCACCCGTCGACGACCTCTAATACCCTAAAACACTGGGCAATCACCCAAGACTACTCCTTCGCAAACTCACCCGGACGAGCATACGGAAAGTCGGCAATCTTCTCCAGTCGGTAGTAACTGTTAAGCCCCGAAATCCCCGCGCAATCCAATACCGAAAGATCTATAAACCCGTTCTCAGATACCGCCGCATCGTCCACATATATATCCATCACCTCGCCTATCACCATCGCCGTACCATTTCTCTGGATCGGCATCTCCTCGCAAAAGCGAAGCGAATACTTCATGCGACTCTCCTTGAGAAACGGAGCCTTGCACCCATCCAGAAACTCCGGAGTTAATCCCACCGCGTCAAACTCCGAAACCTCCGCATCAAACTTAGCCGAAGTGTAGTGCCCCTGACGAGCAAACACGCTAGGCAGAGCGTTGATCGTATACTCTCCCGTGCTCATAATATTCTCATGAGTATGACGCCTCACCTCTCCGCTCGGACGCAGAATGAAACCAATCAAAGCTGGATTACTACCCAAATGTATCACCGAGCTGAATACTGCTAAATTCAACTGCCCTTCCTCCGAAATAGAGCCAATCAAATTAACCGGTTTCACGCCCGGTATCGAATTCACTATATTCAAACGCCGGATACGGCTTTCATCTTTCAACTGAGCTTTGGAGATATGCATCATAATTTTTTGGCCTGGAGATAAACGGTTAAACAAGGACGAACTCTACTTCGTTCGAATTTTGCGAGCTGCTTCCCCTATTCCTTCAAGATCGCTCTGCGAGAGACGGTCCAGATTCCTGAGCTGCATACTCATCCGCGGGTTTCCTTTAAGCGACGTCCGGTGCTTGTTCAAAAAATCCCAATACAAAACGGTAAACGGACAAGCATCCTCCCCCGTCCGACTGTCCGGATTATACTGACACCCATCACAGTAGTTGCTCATACGCTTGATATACTTGCCCGTAGCAACGTACGGCTTAGAAGCCATCACCCCTCCGTCCGCATATTGAGACATGCCCAAGGTGTTGGGAAGCTCCACCCACTCCACCGCATCAACGTACACCGCAAGGTACCACTCGTGTACCTCCTTTGGATCCACTCCATGTAGCAGCGCATACAGCCCCGTGACCATCAATCGCTGTATGTGATGCGCGTAGCCATATTTCATCGTCTGCGTCACCACTTCCCGAATACAATTCATTTCGGTTTCGCCATCCCAATAAAAGCTAGGCAACGGCTCGCGCGCACCCAACGCGTTTCGCTCAAGGTACTCCGGCATGAAAGCCCCATAAATTCCACGCACAAACTCTCTCCAGCCAAGTATCTGACGCACGAATCCTTCTACCGACTCGATCGGAGCATGTCCCGACTCGTACGCAGCCACTGCGGCATCCACCACTTCTCTCGGATCAAGCAGCTTCAAATTAATAGAGGACGCCAGCAAGGAATGGCTGAGGTACGGCTCGCCACTCCACATCGCATCCTGATAAGCTCCAAACAGAGGCAACTCGTTCTCGATGAAACTTTCCAGCGCCCTCAAAGCATCGCTCGGCGTGACAGGCCAATCAAAATGCGACAGCTCCCCCGGATGCCCAGTCAAGGCAGTATCCACATCTTGGATTACTTCACGAGAAATCTCGTCAGGAGGGAAACGCAAGCGCGGGGCAAGACGCTCCGGCCCGCCCTTGCCAAAAGGCTTACGATTGCTCGCGTCGAAATTCCATTTCCCGCCAGTAGGCTTGCCATCCGCATCCATCAGCACTCCATGTTTCTTCCGCATCTCTCGATAGAAGTACTCCATGCGTAGCTGCTTGCGCCCCTCTCTGTGCGCGGCGAAATCCTCCGCGCTAGAATAAAACGAATCATCCTCCACCACCTCCAAAGGCACCCCAGCAGAGAGGCAAGCAGCCTTAAGCTCCCCGAGCACACGATGATCACCAGGCCTCGTCACCCGCACGCGACCGAAGTCACTTCCTTCGAGAAACGAACACAACGACTCACCCAGAGATTCACAGTCTGGATCCTCACCCAGCTTTCGGTAGTGGATCTCCACCCCTTTATCTCTAAGCCCCTCCGCGAAATGACGCATGGCAGAAAGAAAAAGCGTCGTACGAATCTTCGACGACCAAACATGCTTCGACTCGCCTAAAACCTCCGCCATCCAAACCGCGTCAAACGATGAGAAAGCCCTCAGTCGATCGGAAAGCTGGTCACCAAGCACAACAAGTAGAGTTTTATCCGTTTGAGCCATCTAGTTGCGAAAAATATGGAGGAGCGAGCGAAACTGTTATTCGACAAGAAGCCGGAGAGTCCTAACCATACGATCCAATCAACGGAACAAATGCGCAGCAACCTTGGAAGCCTCGCCCATTCTCCAAGCTCGCCACTTAACCCCCCATCGCCACCACTCACCAAAACACGAGCCGATTTTACCACTCACCACTCACTACTCACTACTCACCACTCACTACTCACTACTCACTACTCACCACTCAATGCCTTCTCCCGCCAACCAACTCGCCCAATTCTCCGAATCCGTCATTCGCGGCATGACCCGCCTCGCCAATCAGCACGACGCCATCAACCTCTCCCAAGGCTTCCCCGACTTCGATCCGCCCGAGGAAATCCTCTCCGCCCTCGAAACCGCCACCCGCGGCCCCCATCACCAATACGCCGTCACCTGGGGCGCTCCACGCTTTCGCCAAGCCCTCGCCAAAAAGATCAACCGAAACACCGGCCTCTCCATCGATCCCGACCAGCACCTCGTCGTCACCTGCGGCAGCACCGAAGCCATGATGGTCGCCATGATGACCGCCTGCAACCCTGGCGACAAAGTCATCGTCTTCTCCCCCTTCTACGAAAACTACGCCGCCGACGCCATTCTCTCCGGAGCCGAGCCCATCTACGTCCCACTCCACGCTCCAGACTTTGGATACGACCGCGAAGAACTCGCCAAAGCCTTCGAGCAAAAGCCCAAAGCCATCATCGTCTGCAACCCCTCCAACCCCACCGGCAAAGTCTTCACCCGCGAGGAACTCAGCGAAATCCTCGCTCTCGCCGAACAGCACGACGCCTACGTCATCACCGACGAACCCTACGAGCACATCGTCTACCCGCCCCACGTCCACACCTACGCCGCCTCCCTCCCCGGAGCCCTCGACCGAGTCATCACCTGCAACTCCCTCTCCAAGACCTACTCCATCACCGGCTGGCGACTCGGCTACGTCCTCGCATCCGCCGCAGTCATCGCCCAAGCCCGCAAAGTCCACGACTTCCTCACCGTCGGCGCCGCCGCGCCGCTACAGGAAGCCGCCGTCGCCGGGCTCGAACTCCCCGACTCCTACTACGCCGAACTCCAAACCCTCTACACCAAGAAACGCGACGTATTCATCGACTACCTACGCCGCACCAGACTACCCTTCACCGAACCTCAAGGAGCCTACTACGTCATGGTCGACATCTCCTCCCTCGGCTTCCCCAATGATACCCAAGCCGCCGAATGGTTCGTCAAAACCGTCGGCGTCGCCGGCGTCCCCGGCTCCAGCTTCTTCCGCGACCCCGAGCACCGCTTCATCCGCTTCCACTTCGCCAAAAAAGAGGAAACCCTACACGCCGCCGGAAAACGCCTCCTAAACCTCATCCAAAAATGATGTTCTATCTTCTATCCATCACCTCAATCTTCTTCCCATCGAACAACCCTCCTCTTACTCCTCCCTCCTAAAATGTATCCTGTTATTCGCTACGTTTTAGTAGCTATTTCATTGGCGACAGCCTCCCTCGCCAAACCCGTTCCCTGGCCAATGGTCCCCTATGGCGAAGAGCCAGATGGTCTAATCCACTGGGGCAAACTCGAAAACGGCCTACGCTACGCCATACACCCCAATGACTCCAGAGATGGAGAAGCAAGCCTTCGCTTCATCATCGAAACCGGAAGCGAGCGAGACTCCCCTGGCTTCGAGGGAACAGCTCACTTCGTCGAACACCTTGCATTCGCCGGTACCGCCGACTTTTCCGAACTCAAACTCGTAGACTACTTCTACGAAAACGGCGTCAGCCTTACTCGAGACCTAAACGCCTTCACGGGCCCATACCATACTGTATACAAGCTAGATCTCTCTCTGCCAACCCACCAACAGCTCTCGCTCGGGTTCAGGTTCTTCAGCGGTATCGCTTCAAACATGCAGTTCGATTCAGAAACGATCGAGCGCGAGAAGGAAATCATGCGCCTTGAACACCTGGAGCGAAAAGCCTTCGGAGTCGAAGCCCTTCAGTCCTTCGAAAACGCCTTCTGCCCTCCAACGCAAAACCATCGCCATCCACTAGAATCAATCGAAAGCCACACCCCAGATTCTCTCAAGCAATTCTGGAAAACCTGGTACCAACCAAAGAACATCGTCCTATTTATCTCGGGTAAGGTCTCAAAAGATGAAGTTGAAACCCTGATACAAAACCACTTTTCCTTCCTTCAGAATGCAGGCTACGAGCTTCCATCACCTCCTCCCTCGCCAAAACCTAGAAATCCAGGGCTCAGCCTAGAAAACTACCCGCCTGAAATCCTTACACTCAAGGGTCAATTCGCCACAGAAGAGCTAGATTTCTTCGTACCCGAAAACAACGCTAGGCTAGTCGCCAACCGAATCATCGGCCACTACGTCCAAAGTATCATTTCCGAGGATACAAGCGATATTAAGAACGTGGTCTCAATCGTTAACGGAAGAATTATCACCGAATTCTATACCTTCAGTTCGCTAAGCCCCACAGGCATGCGCAACTCGATCTACCAAATCGACAAGACCCTGCACGCTCTAAATCGACACGGCATTCTAAAAAAGGATCTAGACACCCTTGGCGAGAAACTGTTCAGGTTCGCAGAGACAAACGAAACAGACGCCCATCTCTACGATACGCCAAGCTCCATCTCAGATGAATTCGTCACAACGTTTATCGAAAGACGCCCTTTCAGTCTCCGCAACGGCACTATCGAGTCCCTCGATCTCGCCATCAGAGAAATGAACGAAAAGCTCGTCAATGACTACATCAAGAGCCACTTCAAGCCAAGCGATATACACTACACGCTTTCATTCCCCAAAGGATACGCCTTCACCCAAAAACAAGCGGAGAAAACCCTTCGCAAAATCCGAAAACTCTACGACCGAACTCCAGCCTCTCTACCCAAGTCCGAACAAACTCAACTAGCTAGCAGCGGAGCTCCCGCAGTCGTGGTTGGCGACCAAGCCGACAGTGCCTTCGGTCGTCCCATTCAGCGATACCGCCTTTCGAACAACGTTCACCTAAACCTATCTGTATCCAAAAAACTGAGCGGACACGCCTTTTTCGTTGTCAGCCTTGGCGACGGACTCGCCGCCTGCCCTATTCCTCTCACCTCCAGCAAACAAATCACCCAAGCCATTCTAAGCGGAGTTCCCGAATTCGCCGGATCTGATCGATCCCTGATCGAAACACTCGAAGCGAGCGGACTCGCCCACGTGCAAACCGGTGCCAACATGGATTGCCTATTCGTTTCCGCCTCAGGAGACACCAGGAATGATCTTCGGTCTTTCCTCGACCAAATCCACAACTGGCTCCTCAACCCAGAAATCACCGAGGACAGCCTCCGGCGAGCCAAATTCTTCGCATACAATCACGCAAAAACAGACCCTAGCGTTGAAACGAAATCCCAGCTCGAAAAACGCCTCCTCGGCGAAGAGACGAGATTTCGGAACGAAATCACGAGCCAAGAACTCGCAGCGCTCGAACTCCCCAATATCGAGTCATGGCTTCTTAAAGTATTCAAACACGGATTTTGCGAGCTCAGCATCGTCGGCGACATCGATCCTGACCTGGTTCTAAAACAAGTATCCGAAACCCTTGGAACACTTCCGCCGCGAGTTTCCACTATCAACCCCGAAGACAGAATAAAAACCGCTATGTATCCGAATTCCGGATTCGAGCGGCTCACTCTACAGTCAGACGAAAATCTGGGATTCCTAGAAGCATTGTGGAAGAGCGACGTCCATTCGAACTACCGGCAACACCAGTTGCATATCATCAACCGCCTCTTTTCCGTCTCCCTTTTTAAGGGACTACGAGTCGAGGCCCCCTTTTGCTACTCTTTCGTCAACGAAGTCTCCGGGCACCCGCTCATTCCCGAATCCTCTGCGATCTCACTCCGTCTTTGTTTCGAGCCTAGTCGGGAAAAGGAAACACTGACTGCGGTCCTTCAATCCGCATCCAAACTCCACGAATTCATCACCTCCCAAAATCTCTCGCCCACCCTCGAATCCTACCGCAAGGAAATCGCCGAAACGATTGAGGAAGATAGTTATTTCGTGCACCTAATCTCTTCAGCAAAAGGCAGCCAACTCTACCTAAAAAGCCTGGAAACCTTCTGCGAAGAAATTTCGAACTCGAGTACCGAAGACTACCAAAAACTAGCAAAAGAGCTCCTGAAAAGCTACAAAGCCCGCATCGCCGTAGCCTTGCCCCAAAACTAGATCCCTAGACCACCTCTTCCTACTTCCGCAGCAAGAAAGCTATCTTCCCCTCTCACTCCGTATCTGAATAACAGACACAAACAAGGCAACCCCCACGAGCGGCGCACACGCGAGTAACAAAGTGCCCCATCCAAAACTGTACAAAAACCATCCGGCCGACAAAGACGCCACCGCCTGACACCCAAAAACCGTAAAGTCGTTCGCCGCCTGAGCCTTGTAACGCTCGCTCGGCTCGTAAGCCGACGGCAACAGAGCAGTTCCGCTAGCAAACAAAAAATTCCATCCAACCCCTAGCAAAATCAAAGCTCCCCAAAAATGCACGAGTTCTTGTCCCCGCATTCCCACTACAATCACCACCCCATAAGCCACCACGCCAGCCAACATCAGCTTCCCCTTCCCAAATCGCTTCATCAGCCAGCCGCTAAAAACACTCGGCAAAAACATAGCGATGATATGCCCCTGAATCACCCGCTTCGTATCATCCAGACTAAAGCCGCAAACCTCGTGCATCGTGATCGGCGTCGCCGTCATGATGAAACTCATCACCACATAGCTGAGAGCCGCAGTCGATACCGCCACCAGAAAGACCTTCGAACGAACAATCCGCCCCAAGGACCGCGTCGGAACCTCCACCGACTCCTCCACCGAACGCCGCTCCTTGAAAAACGAAAAGACAAGCGCCGCCGTCAAAATCACGCATCCGAGCAAGACAAACGACCCCGCGAACCCATGCGGCGACTCGACCAAATCCCGCCCCAACGCTCCGATCTCTGGCCCCAAGTAGGCCGCCAACAAACCACCCGTCATAAACGCCGAGAGCGCCGGCCCGAAGTCCGAAGGATCCTTCACACTCTCCAAGGCCGCGAAACGAAACTGCTGCCCAAACGCGGACGCCACCCCAAGACAAAAGCAGGAGCCGAGCAAAAACCCAAACGACTCCAGCGCCGCCGCCTGATAGCCAGAAAAACTCGCCGCTAGACCAAAACAAAACCCAATATACCCGCCTCCCTTCCGACCAAATCGCCGCATCGCCAAAGCCACCGGAATCGTCGCGCTCGCCGTCCCAATCACGATCACCGCGATCGGCAAAGTCACCAGAGATTCATCTGGCGCGATCTTCGCCCCCAGCAAGCTGCCGACCAATATCATCATAGGCACCCCGCTCATCGCCAAGGCCTGGCTGAAGGCAAGTATCCAGACATTCGAGGGCAGCGATCTAAAAGCGGCAAATCTCATAAGCAAAACAAACAATCGGCACCAAGCTCAGACTGCGAACAAGTTCTCAAACAAGCTTTCCCCAAACAAACCCAACACCAAAAGCTCCCTCCTACTTTCAAGAAAACACCTCCAAAAGCTTGCAAAACAGTTATTCCTACATATGTAGTACTTTATGAGCGTCACGGATTCCAGATGCAGACTGCTTCCCCTCCTCGCAGTTTGCTTCGCCCTACAACCCGTCGAGCCCCTCCCATCGAAAGCGAGCTTCTCAACCACCCCGATCCGTATCCTCTCCAGTTCCGGCAGCTCAGCAGAGCACTCCGCCAACAACGCCTTCTTCGTCCCTGAACCCGACTCTCCACTGTCCCTCCCCAAAAATCCCCTCACAGACCACAAAGCCGTCGCCCAGCCCGAATCAGGCTCGAGACCCGACCTAACCCCCATCCTCCTCGACGCGCTAGCCAACCCCGACGAACGAATCTTCTGATGAGAGCCATCCTATTCACCTGGCTCACCGGAACAGCCGGACTCGCCGTCATCATCTACCAAAACACCCACTCACCACTTCCCGAGCTCCTAATCTTTCCAACCCTAGCCTTAACCCTAGGCGCCCCCTTGCTCTACGCGATCCTGACTTATCGCTACGTCAGAAAATTCGGATACACGAAACTTCAGTCAGCCGTCCTACCCCTCACACTTCTAGCCTTCATTCTTAGCGGCGAATTCTTTCACTGGCCTCTACTTATCCTAGCAGCCCTCTCTTTCCCACTCCTGGCTCCCCCTGCGAAGCGCTACCTAGCGCCGAGCCTCGCCATTCTCATCACGCTATCAATGATCCTCCTGGCAGAAAACGGATTCCGCATCTATGGCGAAAGCCGCTTCTACTACCCCAAGCCAAAGCCCCACGAAGGCTGGATCGCTATCGACCACCTGGAACCACCCAATCTCATCGTCCTCGAAGACGACACCAAAATTTCGATACACCCATTTCGATTCATCGAAGAGCCCCCTGACCTGCCACAGTTCTTGAAAGGAATGTTGATAGCTCGAACGCCAATTAGGAAGACCTTCCTTCGATACGATCCAAGCATAAAGCACGACCCCTGGGAGATCCGATACCATAACTATTTTGTGTGCGTACTTCCGAGCTTCTTCCCAAATGACTACGATGGCATCCTCTACGGAAGGCTCCTAGATGAGCTCACTCCCTTTATGATGAACGGTTTCATCACCGAAGTAGCCGATGACTCTGCATTCAAAGCATACCTAAACAAATCAAAAGAGTACCGATAAGAACGCGATAAGACTCGCCCAGATTCAAATCCTTAGCATACGTCCTCTGCAGAGACAGATGGATAAAAAGGAAGCGCAATCCACAGAGCCAATCCGAGCTCCCCACAAAACTGCCCTCATACTCCTAGCAGCGGCAACCATCGCCCTCGGACTCGCTTCCCGCCGCTACGACATTTTTCCAGACCTGTTGAAAAACTATCCAGGCGACGCCCTCTGGGCCACTCTCGTTTTTATCGTCTGGGCCTTCCTCCTCCCCCATCTCTCAATCAAGAAAATCGCCGCTCTCACCCTAGCGACCTCGCTCGCCATCGAACTCAGCCAACTCTACAAAGCCCCTTGGATCAACCAACTTCGCGACACCCTCTTCGGTAAACTCGTTCTTGGATCCGGTTTCGACCCCATCGATCTAGTCGCCTACCTCGCTGGCGCTCTTCTTGGAATGGCGACCGTCTCTCTCCTACCGAGAATCGACAGCTCTAAATGCTCACTAAACACATGAACGCGAAAAAACGTATCCTCGCCCTCACTACAGGAGGCACTATCGAAAAATCCTACTGCGAGGCGGAAGGCACCATCTCAAATCGAGAATCCATTCTCCGCGCCAAGCTCGTGCAAAAGCTTCGCCTTCCTCATACCGACCTCCAAGTCCACGAAGTCATGGCCAAAGACTCGCTCGACCTCACCGATCAGGACAGAGAAACAATCTCATCAGAGATCAACCGCCTCTCCACCTCTTACCACGGCATGATCGTCCTTCATGGCACCGACACCATGGAGCGCACCCTGCAACTCTGCCACGAAAGCCACCCCTCCCCCTGCATTCCCGTCGTCTTCACCGGAGCCATGAAGCCCGCCGGCTTCGAAGACTCAGACGCCACCCAAAACGTCACCGAAGCGATCCTAGCTGCCCAAATTCTCGCACCGGGATACTACATCGCCTTTCACAGCCGAATCTTCCCAGCCCCAAACGTAACCAAAAACCGGACACGCCTCACCTTCGAGGAAACGGAGTAATCAAAGCCTATATTCGCTCCACAAAAGCATGCGGGTCCTCATCCAGTCTCTCTCGTGCGATCCTCCACATCACCGCAAGGTCGATCAAATAGGCAGTCCCATTTAGAGCAGGCCCAACTCTTAAAGATCCCTCTGGCATAGCCCCCTCGATTCTCTCATACCGTTGCCCAAATCCCTCAAAACCATGCACGCGGTACGGCTTCCGACTCTTTTCCCCTTTGTAGTCAATAAGCTGATACTCACACGTACTGCCGAAATAATAGTCTGGCGGAGCCATCTCCTCAATAGCGTGCATGCTCGTATTTGGGCGCAATCCGCAGCCAAGCATCAGAAGCTTCGCCCCAACCTTCGGCAATTTCGCGAACGGACTATTCACTCCGCACGGAGTCGAATCCACCTCATGCCCACCCGTCAGCTCCTCAGCTAGCGGCCCGCAAGCGCACACCGAATGCGTCGGATGCAGACTCCGATGCGTCGCATACTCCCTTCGAAACGTCTCCGGAATCAAGCCAACGTTGCACGCTGTCTCCTTCACATCAAAGACCGGCGATTCCGCCGTCACGATCGCATAACTCAGCCCCGGCAAACAAAGCGTGCCCTCAACCCCAAGCACTCGAATCAAAGCATCCAAAACCGAGTGAGCTCCATTCTCCAATCGGCAACCCAACCCCTTAAAAGAAGAATGTACCAAAACCGTATCCCCTTCTTCGATACCAATGCGCTTCAATTCTGAAACCAATCGCTCACTCTCTTTCATATCCATTTTCTCTTTCACCTCATTCCAGAAACTCGACTAACACATTCGTTAGAAAGAGTCCCCTCAGAGATTCGTAACCTACATGTAAATCTGCTCTTAATGACACAACAAGAGCTTGCGACAACCCCTATCAAACAAACTACTTCACTAACATGCATCCCTTTTTTCTAAAAGCCTTCCTCGCGTGCCTTGCCCTAAGCACGGCAATGCCAATCCCCGAATCCGTCGCCAGCTCCAAGGCGGACCGAGACACCCTATACGTCGAAGGCCGACACCTCCATACCGCTGCCGGCGAACAGGTCGTCATGCGCGGCGTCAACGAAATGTTCGTCTGGTCCGACGACCCGCAAGGAAACGCCATCTACCCCGAAATCGCCCAATCCAATGCCAACGTCGTACGTATCGTCTGGACCACCAAAGGCAGCATCGCCGACCTCGACGCCAACATCGCCAACTGCCTCGCCCACAAAATGATCCCCATGGTCGAGCTTCACGACGCCACTGGCGACCTCTCCAAAGTCGATGAAGTCGTCGATTTCTGGCTACGTCCCGAAATGCTGGATACCATCGAAAAGCACAAAAAATGGTTTATTCTGAATATCGCGAACGAAGCCGGGTCCTCTCGAACCAAGCCAAAAGAATTCATCGCCACCTATAGCGACGCGATCACACGCCTCCGCTCCGCCGGCGTCACCGTGCCCCTCATCATCGATTCCAGCGACTGGGGCAAAGACGAAAAAATGATCCTCGCAACCTGGAAGGATCTGCAAGCCGCAGACCCACTCAAAAACCTCATGTTCTCCGTCCATACCTACTGGGTCAAGGACCAGCAAGCCCGACTCGATTCGCTCGTAAAAACTGTAGTGGACCAGCAATTACCCTTCCTCTTCGGCGAAGGCCCTCAACAAGTCGGCTACGACTGCGAGTCTGTCTTCCCCTGGCAAAACCTCCTCGCCCAATGCCAGGAAAACGAAATCGGCTGGATAGCATGGTCCTGGGGCTACAACGACAACGGCGACTGCCACCCCGGCAAATTCGACATGACCAAAGACGGAGCCTACGGAAACTGGGAAAATGACTGGGGCCGCGGCCTCGTCGCCGAAGACCCAAACAGCATCCTCAACACCTCCATCCGCCCCGCATCCCTCCTCGCCCAGGACTAAAGCCCCAAAAAAACTCGTGGGAGCGTGCTTGCCACGCGATCTCCTCAACCTACCACCACAAAAACGCACCCATTTCCCTTTCCACAACAAAAGCAATCCCCCACTGTCTAAAGGTCGTCGGCAACCCAAAAAATCCCGAGACCCATGACCTCTAATACGAAATCTACAGAGCGACGCATCCCCCTCGCTCTCCTCACTTTTCTCCTCTTTTCCATCCCCGCTGTCCTCGCCAGCGCCATCACCACCCTCCCCACCGGTGGCGCTTCCCTCCTCCCCGCCGACCCGCTCAACCAGCCGGGCAACTTCTGGGAAGGCAGCTTCAACGGCCAACCCGTCGCCTCCGCCCAAGTCGTCGACGTCGACCACCCAGACTTCAGCCAAGCCATGCGGGTCACCGTCACCAACCCCGCCGGACAATTCTACAACGGCGCCGTTCAGCTCCGCTCCAACCCAGCCGTCGCCGAAAGCGACGTCATCCTAATCCGCCTCTTCTTCCGCTCCATCGAGTCAAAAGACGAGTCCGGCGTCGGCTTCGCCACCGTCTTCCCCCAAGGCCCCGCCCCGGACTACAACAAATACGTCCAGCAAGAAGTCACCGCCACCAACCAATGGGTCGAGTACTTCTTCCCCTTCCAAATAACCGAATCCCTCGCCGCCGGAGACCTCTCCCTCCAGATCGGAGCCGGAGCAGGCTCCAAAACCCAAACCTGGGAAATCGCCGCCATCGACTTCATCAACTACCGCAACACCCGCACCGTAGACGAACTCCCCAAAACCCGCCCCACCTACGCCGGTCGCGATCCCGACGCCCCTTGGCGCGCCGCAGCCGCAGCCCGCATCGAGCAACACCGCAAAGGCGACTTCCGTATTCGCGTCCTGGACACACAAGGCTCCCCCGTCCCCGACGCAACCATCTCCGTCGAGTTCCTCCGCCACGCCTACCACTTCGGCTCCGTCATCGTAGCCAGCCGCATCTTCGGCAACGAAGCAGACGACATCACCTACCGCGAAAAATTCCTCGACCTCTTCAACCAAAGCGGACCTGAAAACGACTTCAAATGGGCGCCGTGGGCAGGTGAATGGGGCAACGCCTTCAACGCCACCCAAACCCTCGCCGCCATGCAATGGCTGCAAGACCGCGACATCTACACCCGCGGACACGTCATGGTCTGGCCCTCCAAGCGAAACCTTCCCAATCTCATACAGAGCTACCTCCCCGAAGGCAACCCAGCCGCCGCAGACCCCGCCGCCAAACAAGTCGTTCTCGACCACATCGACGACGTCGCCAGCCGCTCCGCCCCCGTCATCGACGAGTGGGACGTGCTCAACGAACCCTACGACAACCACTACCTCATGGACGCCTTCGGCAACCAAGTCATGCTCGACTGGTTCGCCCGCGCCCGCACCCACCTCCCCCGCCAAGACCTCTACCTAAACGACTACAGCATCCTCTCCGGCGGCGGACGCGACTTCGCACACCAACAACACTTCGAAGACACCATCGAGTATTTGGTTTCCAACGACGCCCCCATCACCGGCATCGGCATGCAAGGCCACTTCAGTTCCTCGCCCACCGGTATCGAACTCGTCTACTCCATCCTCAATCGCTACCACAACCACTTCCCCCACCTCAAAATCCGCGTCACCGAATTCGACATCGTCACCGACGACGAAGAGATGCAGGCCGACTACACCCGCGACTTCCTCACCATCATGTTCAGCCACCCCGCCACCGTTGGAGTGCAGAACTGGGGCTTCTGGGAAAACGCCCACTGGCGATCCTCCGCCGCCATGTACACAGCCGACTGGCGCGAAAAACCAAACGCCGTCGCCTGGCGCCGACTCACCCAAGAAACCTGGTGGAACGACTTCGCCGGCGACACCAACACCTCCGGCGAATACGCAAACCGCGGCTTCTACGGCGACTACCACGTCACCATCACCCACACCAACGAAACCACCGAATTCACCCTCCCTCTCCACAAAGGCGGCCCCAACGAATTCGAAATCACCCTCGGGTCTACATCCACCACCGACACCCCAACGCTCCGTATTCAAAACACCCCAACAACTCCCACCATCTTTCTCAGCGAAATCCCCGACCAAGCTTACTTCCTCAACACCTCCCGCAACCTCCGCGACTGGTCCACCCTCGTCAAGTTCAAGCAAACCACCCCCGGCCTCCGCTACCGCTTCCCCCTCAACACCGCCGAAACCAACTTCCTCCGCCTCGAAGCCCAGCCTTAAAGAGCAACCCAATATGGGAAGCGGCCTTGGGCCGCGATTCATATCCTAGCTATCTCACTCCTTCGCCTTCTCCTCATAGTACTGCTGCAGCACGAAAAACGCCTGCTTCCGCTCCCCATTATCCCCTATCAAACCCTTCCGATTCCAGCCATCCTGCACAAACGCAAGCGAGCGACGAGGCGAACGAAAGTCCACCAGTATCCACGGAGTCATCCCACTCAACCCAGGAATCCGTTCCAGCATCTCCACCGTGCGAGCATACAGATCCGCCTGATACTCCTCGCTGAAACGCGTCAATGCATCGCCGTGCATCCCCTGCAACGCACCCGCCCCAAACTCGCTAATCACCACCGGCTTCTCGTATCCAATTTCCCACGTCACACGATCGAGCTTCTCCGGCAAGCCATCGTACCAACCAATGTACTGATTGAAGCTCAAGATATCCGTGTACTGCCCAAACGGATCATCCACGATCTTGTGCGCATCGTTATCCGCCGGATTGTGAAACTCCATCGCCGCCGAAACCAAGCGACTCGGATCCAGCTCCCTTGTATCATCCACCAAACGCTTCAAGAAACGCGTCCGCGCCTCGCTCACCGGCGTCTCGTTCGCCATCGACCACACAATCACGCTCGAGCGGTTCCGGTCCCGCAAAATCAAGTCCCGCAACTGCCCCCGGGCATTCGCCAAAGTCTCCGCATTCTCCCAAGAGATCGTCCAATACACCGGGACTTCCTCCCATAGCAAAATCCCCATCTCGTCCGCCACCCGAGCCATGCTCTCGTTATGCGGATAATGGGCCAGCCGAGCAAAGTTACACCCAAGCTCCTTCGCCCAACCGAGCAACAAGCGCGAATCCTCCGCCGAACGCGCCCGACCGCCCCGCAACGGATTCTCCTCGTGAATGCTGATCCCCCGCAAAAACACCGGCTCCCCATTCAACAGAATCTCGCGTCCCCGCGTCTCTATCGTGCGAAACCCCATGCGATCCCGCGTCACGTCTCCCGCCGCAGCAACCTCCACCTCATACAACCGCGGCGTTTCCGGACTCCACAAGACCATCCCCTCCGGCCTCGCAAAACTCCCCGAAACTCGTCCCTCCTCGTCGCACGCAAACCGTTTCTCAACCCCCAGCTCCGGCAAGCGTACCGATACAGCATCCCCTTTGTTCGCCCCCTCTACAAACGCCGAAAACGAAATTCGATCCCTACCCCGATCCAACGATAAGTAAAAATCGGATACAAAAACATCCGGCGTTTCCAACAACAAAACATCCCGCGTGATCCCACCGTAGTTCCACCAGTCGGTGTTGAGCGTCGGCACCGCATCCTTCTCCCGCTCATTGTTCACCATCACCACCACAGAGTTCTTCCCGTCCCGCAACGCATCCGTTACCTCAAACTGAAACGGCGTAAATCCGCCCACATGCACCCCGAGCTTTTGCCCATTTAGATAAACATGCGCCTCGTAGTTCGCCGCACCGAAATGCAAGAACTGACGCCCCACAGACTCCCCTTTCGCAAAATCAAAGGTCTTCCGATACCAAACAGAACCTTCGTAATAGAAGAGCTTGTCGTCCTGCGAATTCCAATCTCCCGGCACGTCCAAAGTCGGAGACTTCTCGAAATCGTACTCCAACAACTCACTCCTGTCCTTCTGCGTCCGATCTAGAAAATATCCGCCCGTCGCCGGCACGCTCTTATCAAACGGCTCGTATCGATAATTGTAATACCCGTTCTCATACGGATCCACAATCACGTGCCACTTCCCGTTCAAAGTCTGAGCTACCCGATCGTAGACATTCGCAACATTGTCGCTACGGCCAAACAATCCAGCCGCCGAAACCAAACCAAAAAGAAACAGAGATAATGCTTTCATAAAATTCATTGTAGGGTTGGACCTCTTGACGGACCTAGCTCGCAAAGCGAAGACTGTTGGTCCAGACCGCAAAGCCCAAGTTTTCAACCATGCCACCCTAAACGAACGGGCTCTCCACCGGGGATTCAATTCCGGCAAAAGTAGCGATCCGACCAACAATTCACACATTGTAAATCGCTCGCCGCTCTCATAATCCAAAACCGTCTTCCAACAGGTGATGACACGGCAGAGCGCCCGTCCGCTAGCGGTAGCAAATTTTTAAATTAGAAAATTTGTATTTAACCAAAGGATACGCCTCACCCTTTCCCTTTCACCGGAGGCAGCTTCCTCAAGTTCTGCCCCACTCCATAGGTCACCGTCTCCACCACCTTCCCCTTCGCGCTCAAAACGTAGATCTTACTGCACTGCGGCGGCACCGAAACCGAGACCGTCTTGTCCAAGCCAGTATCCACCGCCAACGCGCCATCCCAAAAACGAAGGATTCCCCACTCCCTCCACATCGCGATTCGGATTCGCATACGTCACGTTCACCTCCGTCAAAGCCCACACCAATCGATTCTCCCCCGTGCGACCATGCTTCGCATCCGCAGCCTCCATCAACGCCACCAGCTTCTGCACGTCCCGCCGGATCGCTGCCGCGCTGCCATGCACCACATCCTCCCGATCATACTCCACGCCATTCGGATACGAGTGAAAACTAAACCCGTCGACCAGCCAACGCCCCTCCGCGTCCCGACCCGTCATGTCCAAATCCCCACCGCACAAGGCCGCATAAACCGGCTCCCGCAGCCACGCTTCGTCCGAAATCAGAATCGTAATCGACGGATCCGCCGCCCGCATCGCCGGAGCGATCCGCTGCAAATACGCATGCACCTCCTCCACCGTATGCTCGTCGTGCAACATGGGTTCGTTACCGATCGACCAATACTTCACAGCCTTGCGACCCTCCCTGTTAAAATGCTTCACAAACGCCGACGCCTCTTCCGCCGAAAACGTGTAAGGTACCTGCACCAAAGGCTCCACCCCGATCGCTTGCACAGAGTCGACCATCGAAGTCCAATGCGCCAACGACATCGGCTCCACATTGTATCCATTCCCGCCAATACGAATCAGCGACACTCCGCTCTCCTCCACCTGCGGCCAAAGCAAATGCAAGTACCCCACCCGATCCTCCGCCTCGTCGCTCAACCAATAGTTCTGACCGAACAACATCGGGCTAATCTCACGCGCACCCGCAGAGCAGATAGCCAATAAAGCAATCACTATCGCTTGAATCGTTTTCATAGGTTCGAAGGGGTCATTTCCGCAAAGGCAGCCAACTGCCAGAATCAGGGAAGGATACGAAGCTCGCCCAAATCCGGCCGCTTACAAACTCTCTTTAGAACCCCCTCTTTCGAGGGGCGCCCATTCGCTCGCTTAAACTTGAAAACATCCCCCAAGCAAACGAAACCTTCCCCATGCCTTTCTTCCCGAAACGCTCGACCCCCGCCCACCGCTTCCATGGCTGGCTCTGCCTCCTCGCCACCTGTACATTCGCGCTCCACCCCCTCGCCGCCACCGAATCGCCTCTCACCGATATTGACCTCATAAAAACCCTCTCTCGCGAAGAAGCCGCCACCCGAATCCCCGTCCTCGTCGAAGGCACCGTCATCCTCACCGAAAGCTACGCCTTCGTCCTTCACGACGGCCAATCTGGCATCTTCGTCTACGGAAAGGACAACCAAGCCCTCCCCTTCGGCACCAAGATCCGCCTCGAAGGCTCCACCGAACGGGGCGAATTCGCCCCCTCTGTCCGAGCCACTCGCATCACTGTCCTCGGACAAGACACCGTCACCCCGCTCCCCATCGAAAACCTCGACGAGCTGGAATCAGGCACTCTCGACTGTCAGTGGATCGAAATCGAAGGCACCCTCCGCAACGCCCAAGGCGGCTCCGACGCCATCTCCTTCCTCGCCTCCTACGCTACACTCGCAGCGGGCCCCAAGCGCCTCCACCTCGCCTTCTCCGAAACCCCCTTCGAAACCGTGCAAAGCTGGGTCGGCGCCCGCGTCCGCATCCGCGCCGCCTGCCTCCACTTCTTCAACTCCCACGGCCAACTCTACGGAGCGCGCCTTATCGTCCCGAACACCGACTCCCTCGCAATCCTAGAAAACGCCCTCCCTCCAGAATCCGTTCCCCTCGTCAAAATCGAATCCCTCCTCCGCTACTCGCCGCAAAAAACCGCGCAAACCCGCGTCCACATCCGCGGCACCGTCACCTACAAAAACAGCCCCACTGAGCTTTACCTCCAGGAAGGGCAACGGGGCATCTTCGTCCACGCCATCGATCCGCCGCCGATCGAAATAGGCGACACCATCAACGTCCTTGGCTTTACCCGACGCGGACTCTACTCCCCCGAGATCGAAGACGCTGTCATTGAAATCTCAGGACAAAACCAAACCCTGCTGCCCCGACCCCTATCCGTCGAAGAAGCCAAGACCGCCGACGGCGAACTCGTGCAAGTCGAAGCCACCCTCATCGACTCGAGCATCACCACCGACTCCACCCGCATCACCCTCAAGTCGGACAACACCACCTTCACCGCATCCATCCCCCATCTGGAAAAACCGCCTTCCCTGCCCGCCCCCGGCAGCCGCCTCCAGCTCGCCGGCATCGCCCGCGTCGACCGCGCCCCCGATTCCGGCACCCCCTTCCCTTGGCTTCCCACATCCTTCGAACTCCTCCTACGCTCCCCCCAAGACCTCCTCGTCCTCCAACGCCCTCCCATTTCCACCACCGTCTGGATCTTCGCCACAGCCACCGCCGCCACCTCCCTATCCCTCCTCATCGCCGCCGCCTTCTGGTGGATCTCCCACAAGAAACTCGCCGAACAACAACGCCGCCGCATCATCCGCGAAGCGGAATTCGCCGCCATGATCAAAGAGCGCATGCGCCTCGCCCGCGAAATCCACGACAACCTCGCCCAAGGCTTCACCGCCGTATCCATCCAGCTGGAAACCGCCAAACACAAGCTCCCGGCCGCAGCCGCTCCCGTCCGCTCCCACCTCGACCAAGCCAGCGCCCTCGTTCGCGAAAGCCTCGCCGACGCCCGCCGCTCCATCCAAGGACTCCGCCACGAATCCCTCTCCAACGCCGACTTCCTCGCCGCCCTCGAACGCATCGCCGGTCGCGTCCTCAAAGACACTCCCATCGCCTTCCAACAAGAACTCAAAGGCGACGTCGCCCGCCTCGGCGCCGAAGCGGAAAACGAGCTCATCGCCATCGCCACCGAAGCCATCACCAACACCGTCAAACACGCCCAAGCCAAACGTATCCAAATTTCCTGCCAAATACACGAAGCCCACGGCACCCTCTCCATCAGCGACGACGGCATCGGCTTCCGCAAAGACCAACCCCCTCCATCCGGCTTCGGCCTGCAAGGCATGCAAGAGCGCGCCGCCAAAATCCACGCCACCCTCACCCTCGACTCCTCCCCCAAGCAAGGCACCCGCATCACGATTCACATTCCCATCGATTCTTAAGTATGGAAAATCCAATTACACTCCTCGTCGTCGACGATCACCCCGCCTTCCGCGCCGGACTGCGCTCCATGCTCAGCGAAGCGCCCAACCTCGAAGTCGTCGCCGAAGCCGCTTCCGTCCAGGAAACCCTCGACCTTCACCAGCAACACGCCCCCGACGTCACCCTGCTCGACCTCAACCTTAAAAAGGAATCCGGCATCGACGCCATCACCCAGCTCCTCGCCATCAAAGCCGATACCCGAGTCATCGTGCTCTCCACCTTCGACATGAGCGAAGACATCCACCTCGCCTTCAAAGCCGGAGCCCGCGCCTACCTTCTTAAAGATTCCTCCCGCTCCGAAATCATCCAAGCCATCGAAGCCGTCTACGCCGGCGAGCGGGTCATCCCACCCGCCATCAAACAACGCCTCCTCGAGCAACGCTCCCGCCCCGCCCTCACCGCCAAGGAACTGGAAATCCTCGAGCTCGTCGTGCAAGGCCGCCGCAACAAGGAAATCGCCGCCGACCTCGGCATCACCGAATTCACCGTCAAGGGACACCTCAAAACCGTCTTCCTCAAACTCCAGGTCTCCGACCGCACTGAAGCCGCCATCAAAGCCGTCTCCGAAGGCCTCGTCCACCTCCGCCCCTAAAAAGTAACCAAATCCCCATTACACGCCGCTTCCCGAAGTTCTCTTTTTAAATTGAGAAATCCCACGAACTCACTTTCATCCTACCATAGTCCACACCAACTAAAACGTACCAATCCTCTAAAACTATGGATCCTAAGACTCGCGGCATCGTCGCCTATCTCACCATTATCGGCTGGGTTATAGCCCTCGTAACAAACAATCCCAAAGACGAGCAAACCACGTTTCACCTACGACAAATGCTCGGAATCATGCTACTGGGCATAGCCTCCTCCGCTGTATCAGTTATTCCAATACTCGGATGGATGATTTGGATGGTCGGATTTCTCGCAGCCTTCATCCTATGGATTATCGGCTTGCTAAGCGCTCTCGAAGGAACCCGAAAACCAGTGCCTTTCCTCGGAGAACATTTCCAAGAATGGTTTAAAAGCATCTAGCAATCGCACTCATACCCAGAGATTCGAAATCCTAATACGCGAATCAGGCTGACTACTATTTTATCCACTTAGTGGATACGGGTGAGAGAAGATTCGCGTATCTTCGCCTCATGGTTTTTCGTGTAAACTCGACAAGTGCCTCGCTTGCTCAACACAGCGAACCCCTCTCAATCATGAATGCGAAACTTGCCCTCACAGGAGTCGCCTGCGTTGCCGGTCTCTGCGCCTCACTCACTTCTGCCCACGCCAAACGCCCCTTCTTTCTGCGCTACCTGCCCGCGCCACTCGTTGATTCCGACTACTACGACAACAATCAGCCACCAGAAGACAAAGTAATCCTCGGCAACTTCCTCTTTTTCGACAAGATCCTCAGCGGAAACAAAAACATTTCCTGCGCCACCTGCCACCATCCGCTAACCGATCTCGGAGACGGCTTGGCGCTCTCCGTTGGCGAAGGCGGTCAAGGCATCGGCATCACTCGCAATACCGGTATCGACCTGGACGCCATCCACGAACGCGTGCCGCGCAACGCACCCCCCGTCTTCGAGCTCGGAGCTAAATCCGCCCACACCCTCTTCCACGACGGACGCGTGCAGGTCGACCCCAGCACCCCATCCGGCTTCGCCTCCCCAGCTGGAGACGACCTCCCGCTCGGCCTAGACAACGTCCTCGCCGCCCAGGCCATGTTCCCCGTTACCTCAAGCACCGAAATGGCCGGACAAATCGGTGAGAACCCAATCGCCGACGCCACGGCGCTCGGCGACCTCGCCGGCCCAGACGGCGTGTGGAATCTCCTCGCTCAGCGTCTCCAATCAAACGCCACCTACGTCTCCCTTTTCATCGACGCCTTTCCAGAGATCGATGAAGCGAGCGACATCACCTTCGCCCACGCAGCCAACGCAATCGCCGCCTTCGAAGCATCAAGCTGGCAAGCCAACAACAGCCGCTTCGACCAGTTTCTGCGAGGAGACCTCACTGCTCTCACCTGGACCGAACTACAAGGCATGATGCTCTTCTACGGAAAAGCCAGATGCTCCCAGTGCCACTCGGGACCCCTAATGAGCGACTTCGACTTTCACGCGATCGCCCTGCCGCAAGTCGGCCCCGGCAAAGGAAACGGAATCGGCGGGCGCGAAGACTTCGGACGCGAGGCGGTTACAGACCGGCCAGAAGACCGATTTAGATTCAGAACACCCATCCTCCGAAACATCGCCCTCACCGCCCCCTACGGACACGACGGAGCCTACAACTCCCTCGAAGCCATCGTGCGCCACCACCTCGACCCAGTGTACTCACTTTATAACTACGACAGAAACGAGTTTATCGCACCCTCTCGCCCCGACCTCGACGCCATCGACTTCGCTGTCATGGACGATCCCAGCCTCGTCGCAGCCATCGCCGAAGCCAATGAGCTTCAGCCCAACCATCGCGTCAACAATCGCGACGTCCAAAAACTCCTCGCCTTCCTCCGCTCCCTTACCGATCAGCAAACCATAGATCTGCGACTCGATACGCCTCGATCCGTCCCCTCAGGCCTGTCCATCGTCGAGTAAAACAAGTCCCTCGAAAAACTAAGCCAAAGCCAGACAAGCTCCGCCTAGCCAGCAGCCGGACACGACGCCACCTCGCCATCCGCCTTGATTAAATTGCGTATCCACTTTTTGGAAGCGAAGCGATATACGCACAGAAAGAGCTTTACGAACTCCTCGGAATTGATCGCCAAAAACACCACGTAAAGCGGCATGTGCCAAACAAACGCCGTCAGGTAAGTCAGCACGATCCCGACCGCCCATTGACAAAACAAATCCAGCCCGAGACAGAAACGCGTGTCTCCGCCGCTACGCAGCATCCCCACGATCACCGTCACGTTCACCGAACGAAACCCGCTCACCAAGGCCAACGCCGTCAGCACCTGGCTCGCGTTGGTCAATGTATCTCCCTCGATCGCCGGATAGAAGCTGATGATCAGCCCCTTGCAGCTCCAAATCAAAATGCTCGAAAAGACCGCGCACAAAACCGACCAGACCAGAAACGCCTTACCCTCCGACCAGGCCACCTCGTAATCCTCCGCGCCCAGCCTATGCCCCGTAATCACCGAAGCCGCCGTAGCGATGCCCACATAGAGCGCTACAATGATCGATTCGATCGGCGTAATCATAGCCAATACAGCCAGTTCGCTCGTTCCCATGCGCCCCACCATGATGTTGTAGATCAAAACCCCGCCAGACCAAACCACGCCATTGATCGCCAGAGGATAAGCCACCTTGCCGATCTTCTTCCAGAGACCGTTATCAAGCCCTTCCTTCAAATCCGCTATCGAGAAAGCAAGAGCGCTCTTCCTCAAAAAAACATACGCCAACACACAAGCAGTCTCGAGCGCCGAGCTGATCAAAGTCGCATAGGCCGCTCCCGCGATCCCCAGAGCCGGAAAACCCCAAGCCCCAAAGATGAGCGCATAATTGAGCACGAGATTCGATCCCACCCCAACCACGCTCAACCGCATACAAATCTTCGCCAGGCCAATGCTCCGCAAAGCCACCGAAAGCACCGTTCCGATCGTCAACGGAAACGCCATCAAACCAGCAATCTGCAAGTAAGTCGCCCCCAGCTCGATCACCGACGCGTCCGAACTCGCCAAGCCTACCATCCGCTCAGGTATCAGCGAACAGAGAACCACGAACAACAAAGCGAAGGGAATGCCCATCAGCATCGCGATCGCCGTCGATTGACGCGCCCCCTCCTTTTTCTTCGCTCCCCAATTCTGAGCGATGATCACCCCGCCCCCACTCGCGATTCCGAAAAGAGCCAAATTCATCACGAAAATGATACGACCCGAAAACCCGATGGCCGCTACCTCGCTCACGCCTAGATGGGAGGTCATCATGATGTCCGCCAGCGAGCGCGACGAAAACATCAGAGTCTGCAGACAAACCGGAATCGCCGTCGCCAAAAGACGGCGAACAAACACCGGGTCAAAACTAAGCTTTAAACTACTGATAATCATCCTTCCAAAATCCCCAATAAAAATTGCAGATGCAGGCGGTGTTCCAACACGCCACCCTCAGCAAGCCTTTTTGATCGCTCTGCTGCTCTTCTGTTAGAGTAGCTGAGGTAAGCTCCCCACTCTTTCGGGAAGCAACCACCTGCTTTTAGCGACGCCGCTCTACAAATGCCAGTTAGGCGCAGCCGATGCTCCAGCCCAATCGAACCGACCCACTTGCGATGACAGAAAAACCACCTAACTAGTACATTCTCTAATCCACCCAATGCCAACCGACCCAAAAGTCAGCCGTGACACGCCTCCCACTGTCTCGCGCACGGCAGGAATCCTCCTTGGATGCGTCCTGCTTACCTCCTGCTCCAGCCTGGTCGGCCACGGATTGCAGCTGCCCGTACTAACCAACTGGACCGGCCCCTGGTCTCTAACCGTCCCCACCGCAGTCTACTTCGTTTTGCTCTCCACTCAGTTCGTCCTCCGGTCGAGTTGGTACAACATCCCCTTAGCATGCCTCACCATCACGGGCTCTCTCGTAACCTTCGCGACTGGCTTCGAAGGCTACTCCCTAGCGACCTGCATCATACAAGTCAGCATCGCCACCGCGCTGATCCTGCCGAATCGCAACGCCGTCCGATGGCTGCTTCTCCCTTCCGTCTGGTTATGCATACTCTCGCTAGCCAGTCTCGCCTTCAGCGATTCCAGTGGCCCCCTTACCCGCCTCATCGAAAACATGTCGCTCCCCACAGTCTTGGCAGGACTCTCCTTTGGCCTGCTCATCCTTAGAACCACAGAGCCTTACGCGTTTCGCAGAACATGCTTCAAGCCTAAGCACATCCCTGCCGCCATCGGAATAATAGCCGGCTGGATCTTGCTGCAGCTTGTATTCGAAAATTCAAGACAGGAATACAATAGCGTCATCCTCGCCACCATCATCACCGGTCTCTGCGTCTTCGGCATCATCCAAAGATTCTCCAACCTACGCCTCGACAATCGAAACAGAGACCTTCTCGAATCTCTGGACAAAACAGCCATCGTGGTCATCACCAACCCCGCCGGCATCATCGTATACCTCAACAAGCAGTTTACCCAACACTACGGATACAAAGAGGAGGAAGGACTCGGAGCCACGCACTCCATCATTTCAAGCGGCCTTCACAAAATCGACTTCTGGCAAGACCTATGGGTCCAAATAACAAAAGGCCAAACCTGGAAAGGCGAAATCTGCAACAAGAACAAAAACGGAAAACTCCTCTGGCTCGACTCCACCATAACCCCCCTTCTCGACGAAAACGGAAACCCTGAACTCTTCCTCGGCATCTATTTCGACATTACAGAACGCAAACGACAGGCAGAACAACTGCGACAAAACCAGAAGGAACAACAAATCATTCTCGAAAGCCTGCAGGCAACCACCGCCCACAGAGACCGACTCGTCCAACTCATCGCCCACGACCTCCGCTCACCCCTCGCAACCGCTATCGCTATCGCCGAAACCACCCCTGCTCCTCAAAAAAGCAAAGAATCCGAAGCGATCTCGAAAATGAAAAGCCAAGCCCAAAGAGCCCTCTCCGAACTCGAGGAATTCCTCTCGGCGGAAGAGCAGCTCCACCTCGGCAAACACGCCAGCGCCGAACAGCGATTCGATCCCTACCTCGAAATCTTGAAAGAATGCCAAACTCACAACGTGCTCGCTAACGAAAAATCAATCAGCCTTAAGGTACAGCCCTACCCCTCTATACGCTTCGACGGTCCGCTCCAACTCTTCCTGCACACCGCCAGAAACCTGCTTTCCAACGCGATTAAGCACACGCCCGAAAAAGGGCGAATCGAAGTCAGCATCGATCACGATTTCTACAGTGTCACCCTGACGGTAGAGGACTCGGGACCTGGGGTTCCCATGGAAAAACGAGCCAACCTATTCAAGCCCTTCCAAAGTCACAACAGACAAGAAAATCGCTTTTCTAGTCAAAAGAGCTGGGGACTCGGACTCTCAATCGTCAAGGAGCTTCTCACCGCTCAAAACGGCTCCATCACCATAGCCGACTCTCACCTTGGCGGAGCTCGCTTTCAAGCCGTCATCCCCTGCAGCTGCAGCACCGACGATCAAGCCAACAATTCCGACCCGACGCGATTCGTAGAATCTTGAAACTGCAGACGAAAGCTCCGAGCCCACTTCAGTTCCTGCTGTACTAGCAACCCTCCCTTTCGGCGCCCCACAACGGGAAAGCCACAACGAGACCAACCCTCCACAACCACCCATGGCACAAGAAGACACCACAAACGCTGCCGCCGCACAAGACGCGGTAGATCCTACCTCCAACTTCCTCGGAATAGACCTCACCGCTATCGGAGAGACGATTCTCGAAGCGATCTCGCTCTACGGACTGAGCATCCTCGCCGCTATCGTCATCTTCGTCGTCGGGCGATTCATCGTGAACCTTGTCACTAAAGGTATCCGAGGCGTTATGGAAAAACGCAAAATCGACCCCTCGCTAATCGGTTTCGCCAGCGGCCTCGCCCACGCCCTCATGATGACCTTCGTCATCATCGCAGCCCTCAGTCGCATCGGCATTCAGACCACCTCGCTCGTCGCAGTCGTCGGCGCCGCCGGTCTCGCCGTCGGCCTAGCCCTGCAAGGCTCCCTCGCCAACTTCGCCGCAGGCGTCCTCATCATCATTTTTAAGCCCTTCCGCGTGAAGGACTACATCGTTGCCGGAGGAGCAGAGGGCATCGTCGAAGACATCGGTATCTTCACCACCACCGTCGTCACCCTCGATCATCGCACCCTCATAATTCCCAACGCAGTCGTAACATCCGGAGTCATCGAAAACTACACCAAAAAAGGCATCCGCCGCCTCGATCTCACCCCCGGCGTCAGCTACGGCGACGATATTCGCAAAGTTAAAAAAGTCCTCGAAGAAATCATCGCCGCCGAGCCACGCGTACTCGCCGACCCCAAACCATTCGTCGGCGTTTCGGAAATGGCCGACAGCTCCGTCAACTTCGCCTTCCGCCCATGGGTCAATGTCGAAGACTACTGGACGCTCTTCTTCCAGTTCAACGAGCAGATCAAACTACGCTTCGACGAAGAGGACATCACCATACCATTCCCCCAACGCGACGTGCACCTCTTCGAGGAAAAATAACCACGCGCCACAACTCAAAGCGTCTACGGTCGGGAAGCTCACGCTACCGGCCGTTTTTGCGTCCCAAGACGATCCCTTTCTAAAAATCGTAAATCGACCGCCGAAACCTATGTATCTCAGCTTAAGCAGTCGATTAACTAAGCTTAACGCCCCCGAAGCATCGGACCCGACCCCCATCAACACCCGCATATGTTTAATCGACTCAGACTCAGCCTACGCATCACGCTGCTCGGCATCGGCGTCATGCTCGTCTTCTCGCTCGCCATTGCCAGCCTCTACCCTCGACTAAAAACCCAGCTTATTTCTGAAAAAAAAGAAAAGACGCGCAACCTAGTCGAAGTCGCCTCCAGCATCATCGAATCCCAAATCCAGTCCGAGAAAGCAGGCGCCATCTCACGAGACGCAGCCCAAGCAACTGCTAAATCACTCATCGCCGCTCTCAAGTACGACTCGAGTAACTATTTCTGGATCAACGACCTAGAGCCAGCCATGATCATGCACCCCATCAAGCCCCAGCTCGATGGAAAGAATCTCGCAGAAGTCGCCGATCCAAACGGAAAACACCTTTTCAGCGAGATGGCAAAAACAGCTCGCGCTCAAGGAGCCGGCTTCGTCGACTACTACTGGCCAAAACCCGGCCATGAAAAACCCGCCGCCAAAATCTCCTACGTCAAGCTTCAAGAGGAATGGGGCTGGATCATCGGATCCGGTATCTATGTCGACGACGTTCAAGCGCAGCTCAGATCCCTATTCTTCTACATATACGGCGTCATCGCCTTGATCGCTATTCTCAGCGTCATCGCCTTCAGCTTCGTGGCTCGCAGCATCTCCAGCCCCATCAACCGGATCATCAAGAACGTGGAAAACGGCGCGGAGAGAATTACCAGTGCCACCGGCCAAGTCTCGGACTGCTCCACCCGCCTCGCCAACGAAGCCACCACCCAGGCAAGCTCACTCGTCCAGGCCGCCTCCGCCGTCGAGGAAATGAACTCCATGACAGGCCGCAACGCCGAGCACAGCTCCCAAGCCCATGCCCTTATGGGTTCCACCAACCAAATCATCGAGGAAGCGGGAAAATCCATGGAAATCCTCACTGAGTCCATGCTCTCGATGACCAAATCCAGCGAAGAGAGCTCGAAAATCGTCAGGACTATCGACGAGATCGCCTTCCAAACCAATATACTCGCCCTGAACGCCGCCGTAGAAGCAGCTCGCGCCGGAGAATCCGGAGCCGGTTTCGCCGTAGTGGCCGACGAAGTGCGAGGCCTCGCCCAACGCGCCGCGAAAGCCGCGAAGGACACCGGAGTGCTCATCGAAGATACCGTGCAGAAAATCAACCAAGGCTCAAAAATCGTCTCGGACACCGCCGAGGCCTTCAAGGGAGCGACCTCGCGCAGCGCTCAACTCAGCCAACTCATCGAACAAATCGATACCGCGTCATCCCAACAAGCCAGAGGTATCGAAGAAATCAATACAACGATCTCAAACCTGGACACCATCACCCAGGAAAATGCAGCCAACGCCGAAGAATCCGCCGCAGCCGCTCACGAGCTGAGCAGCGAAGCCATCCAACTCCACCAGCTCATAGAAGACCTCGGCTCCATCGTACATGGCCAAAGCAAGTCCCACCAAGCTTCCAAGAACAACCGTTCCACCAAAGCAGCCTCCAAAGTCAATACAGTCCCCAAGACCAATCGAAACCCCGAGCCCGCCTACTCGAACGACCTCTGGAACTAGGTCGCTCAACCTAATCCAAAACCGCCAACAACTCCACCCAGCGCTTCAGCTGCTCCTCGCTGAATCGCGAATCCGCCGCCTCTACTAACTCACGCAAACGAAGGTAGCGAGCCGCATTCCCCGCGAGGAACGCCTTCCGATACGGCGACAAGCCCTCATCGCTAAACGCCGCGCTCGCGCCCGCATACAAAGCCCCAGAATCGCGCAGCATCGAGCTCATGTGCCAATCCGTGCCAAAAAGCAACTTGCTCTCGAACGGAACGAGACCTCGCTCCCGCGATCCCCGAATTAAACTCTCCACATTCGACACGAAATTCCTTCGCTTCCCCACATCCGCAAGATTTTCGTGGTACCCAAATTCCAAGTACACGTTTTGAAACTTCACGCTTAGGCGAAAAACCTGCTCCTCGAAACTGACCTCGTTAGTTAAAGGCTCGTCCACGCGCTCCAGCCAATCAAGCTCAGCAGCGTACCAATCGTCATAGCCGCCCGCATGCCCGAAACAAAGGTTCAAATTTTTATACTTTTTAATTACCGGCAACCAAAAACGCGGCTCGCTCATCTTCCCGTAACCCTCCACCGCCTGAAATCCCTCGTCCGTACAATGCACGAAAATCGGAATCCCCTCATCCGCGCAATAAGCAAACAACTCCGCGCAATACCCATCCAACTCCTCCTTGCTCAAGCCTTCATAGCGCGATTTCCACTGCTTCTCCTGAGCTCCTGTCTTACCCTCAAACTTCGGAATCACATTTCCCGTCGGCCTGTATCCACTGGGTGGATAAAACTTCACTCCCACGCTCCCGCCCTTCTCCCAAGCGCGCTTGACGAGGGCTAAGTCCCTATCCCGCCGAAACGGATCAAACGCCACGAAATTCAAAAACGCCCCCGCCTTCACACGATCGAAATCCCGCATCCTATCAATCTGCTTGGAAAACACGCAATGCGGCCGATCCGCATACGCCTTCTCCATATCCATCATGTGATGCACAAACAAATCCGTCTCAGGAAAATCCCGCTCCGCCAATCCCGCAATACCCAGCTCCGAACTCATCAGCGTAAACAGAAACTTCGCCAAACTCCGCTCTAACATCGCTTCCCCACCCTTCGCGCTCACGTGCTCGCCATCCACTAGAATTTCATAACGCCTAAAAAGCTTCAGCACCAATTCCCCTCGCTCCATCTCGCTCGCTGGCTCCACAAGTCCCTTGCTCCGTGAATCCTCCTCAAAAAACGCCCGCAGCTCACGCTCCTCCTTCTTCGAAAGCTGCACCGAGTTGAGCCGCGTCACTACCTCCTCGTAAGCCTCGCTCTGGTCCAACGACTTCACGCGCTCCAAAGTCTCCTCCGCCTCGGCCTTCTTGAAATTCGAAAGCGGCGTCAGAGCCAAAACCAGCTTCGACAAAATACTCGCCACCGGCCGCGGCACACCCCGAGCCTCCGCAATCCCGCACACAGGCAAGTACTTCGCGTTGAAGACATGACTGTGAATATCAATCACCACCTCCTTCCCAAAATCCGTCCCGCCCTCGCCCCAGACGCATTTCCCCCACGCAAAAATCAAAACCCACAGCATAGCTACACTTTTCATAAGGCAAAAAAACAGAGATTCGTTCCTGCCGCGCAAAGACTTCACGCAACATACCTTCCTAACGTGGCTCCATCCCAAAGCTTACAACCTCAACCCAAACTAATACCCCTTTCAACCCACGCTTATACAATGTCTCTCAATGAATCACATCCACTCATAGCCCGTTCTCCCTGCGAACAACAGAACCACCAAGATATGATTCAAATGAAACTCAAGACCACCCTCGTCGCTCTCGCAGCCTCCCTCTCCGCCGTTCTCGCCAACGCCGCCGAAGTCACCGTTACCGCGGACGATACCATGCGCTTCGACACCGCTACCATCGAAGCTACCGCCGGCGAGCCCCTCACCATTGTATTCAAAAACCAAGGATCGCTCCCCAAGGCAGCCATGGGACACAACCTCGTCGTCCTCAAACCGGGCAGCGACCTAGCCACCTTCGGCAACGCCGCCGTCACCGCCGCAGCCAACGAATACATCCCCACCCAGCCCGACCTAGCCGCCCAAGTCCTCGGACATTCCAAGCTCCTCGGCCCCAAGGAATCCGACACCTTCATCCTTACCTTCGACGCCCCCGGCGAGTATCCCTTTCTCTGCTCCTTCCCCGGACACTGGGCACTCATGAAAGGCGCCATCGTCGTTAAGTAACGACACCGCGCCTCGTTTGACAAACACTGCGACGCCTCCGATACTCCACCCATCGAAAGCTCACTCGCCAGTCTTGCTTTCTTCGTCGATTCCGGCCTGACGATCCTCATCTGGATCGTGCAGACCGTTGTGTATCCAAGCTTTCAACACGTCGACAAGGCAGCATTCAAATCCTGGCACGCCACCTACACCCAACGCATGGGCTACATCGCCGCCCCGCTCATGATCGCGCAACTGGCCCTCGCAATCCTCCAAACGTACAAGCACCCCCAACCACTCTCCTTCACCTACCTCGCCCTCGTCGCCCTCACTTGGCTCGCCACCTTCGCCTTCTCCGTTCCCCTCCACCAAAAATTGCAGACCAACGGCCCGCATCCCCAATCCATCTCCAAACTCGTTTCCACAAACTGGATACGCACCGCCCTGTGGAGTCTCATCGCCCTAAGGCACCTCCCATTCGCCTAGATAATCATGGCACGCCACCCCGCCTTCTCCCAAACCAACCACCGCCCTTGGGCGATACCCGCCGCCCCTTGGGTCCTTCAGCAAGAATGGCTCGACCTGCTCTTCATCCATTGGGAAATCGACCCCGACGCCCTTCGCCCCTACATTCCTCCCAAGCTCGAAATCGATACCTTCGACAACAAAGCCTGGCTCGCCGTCGTCCCCTTCACCATGCGCGGCGTCGGCCCTAGACTCTGCCCCAAGCCAAAATCCATCAGCGACTTTCCGGAAATCAACATCCGCACCTACGTCATCAAAGACGGCAAGCCAGGCGTCTGGTTCTTCAGCCTCGACGTCCCCAACCGACTCCCCGTCCTGCTCGCCCGCGCCTTCTTTCACCTCCCCTACTTCCGCGCAAAGATGGCCGTGCAAGCCCACGACTCCAAAACCCACTACCAATCACAATACCAAGCCCGCTCCTTCGACGCCACCTACCAGGGCGCCGAACCCATTTCTCCACATCCCGACAGCTTCGAGCACTGGGCTACAGAACTCTACTGCCTCTACTCCCAAAGCAAGTCCGGAAAACTCTTTCGCGCCGAGGTCCAACACCCAAAATGGCCACTGCAAAAAGCCATCTGCGAAATCTCCCAAAACACCATGCTCGACGCCTTCCCCGTCGGCCCCCAGCACCCCAGCATCCTCTACTCCGCACACATCCCCGTCGTCGCCTGGTGGCCCCGCCCCTGCTAGAAGCCGCATGTCTGGCGAGAGCCACCAATCGGGTTCCTACTTCTTGACGAGTCCCGAGAAGAACTTGCTCATGTCATCCCAGGATGCCTGCGTATAGAAACCGTATACAACGAAGTCGTCTCCCTCGTCCCCAAAACGCGCATTGGCAAAACCGAAGAAACGGGAATTGAAAACCCGAAAACGCCCATCCATTTGCCAATCCGCGCCAAGATCCTCAGCGTCCAACTTCATCACGTCCAAGTAATAGTCAGGACCTCCATGGTCCTCGTCCGTGTTGTTCCAAACCGCTGCCCGAAAGCCAACGCTATAAGCTGTTTGAAAATCGTTTCCTGGATCATCTCTTGAATCCCCAAAATCATAGTTCCCCGTCAAAAAATCCGCACGGGCCTTGCCCACAAATCCGAACTCTTTCGTCCATACCGAATCTCGGTAGGAATTGACCAAAAACGGCATCGAAAGCGTCACCCCCGCAGAAAGTGCTTCGGCCGATCCCAATAGATCCGCATGCGTTTCTGCTGAGTCGTCGTCTCCAGCCGAACTCTCCGATTCACTCCCGTCATCCGCATCATCGCTTGATTCCGAATCCACAACCTTGCCCCCCACTTCGAAATTTACGACCGCGTCGAGTCGATCAATTCCCCACGCTCCTCCAAACGATCGCAAAGCCGAAAGCCTATTATCTCCTTTTTCCGCAGCCCGCACAGCCCGGTTCAAATCCGCAGACTGACTAGACAACGCTCCCTTATTATAAAACTCGAAGCTTATATACGGGTAACTCTTTTGCCTCTCTCCCAAATCAACATACTCGAAACCAAGCTGCACCGTGGTCGCAAACCGATCATCGCTAAGATTCTCGACCTTTGGCTCCGTCGTTTCCAAGACCTTTACATCGCCAATCCAACTAGCAACGAAATCCTTATACTTCGCATTTTCTTTTTCTTTCAGCCATTCCAAAGCTTTCGAGCTCGACGCTTCCTCAAACTTCGCGTCGAGCACCAAAGTCCCGTCAATTACCTTCTGCGCTAGCTTCACCAGTTCATCGCTCCCGAGTACCAAAAAAGTTTGATCCAAATAAGGAAGCTTCACCTTCTTCACCTCCGACAATGGCAAAGCCTCCCTCAAATCTGCATCACTTAGATTCTGAGACAGCACCGTCGCGACCCCTCCCACTGTCTTCTTGAAGATAGGAATTTCCTCATCCTCAAGTGCTCCATCAACACTATCCGCATCCAAGCCAAATAAATAGCCAACCAATTCCTTGTGCTTTTCCAAATCTCCATCAGCAACGACCGATATAGCATTCAACTTCTCGTAAATGACATCGTTCACATCCGCAAAGGCGACCTTCGAAAATACAAGAGCGATTACAATCACAGCCAGCAGATGCATCACTCCTCCAGTTTTTATATAGTGACCTAGAATATTGTTTTTCATATCGATTTCGTTTTTAGGCATAAAAGTTAGGTTCAACTGGCAAAACGCCCCGAATGAGAAAACCTTACTAAAAACTGGAATCGGATCTCACCACCCAGCCACCATTCAGCCCGCCTTCGAAATTTCGTCTTATCTGTAAGAATTAACTCCCTCCCACGTTATGGAAGAAATGGAATACCCAGCATCACCCTACAACGAGGGCGGCACCCTCCGTACACGAGCCTCACTCCTCTTCCGCCTGCGAGATTGGAAGGACAACGATACCTGGCGCGAATTCTACGACCTCTACTACAACTTCGTCTACCGACACGCCCGCGGCTCCGGCCTCGACCACCACGAAGCCGAAGAAGTCACCCAGGAAGTCTTCCAAGCCTGCGCCAAAAACATCAAAACCTTCGACCCGCACCCTCGCCCCGGATCCTTCCGCCGCTGGCTCGGAAACCTCGCCCGCTGGCGCGTCTCCGACAAGCTCCGCGAACGCAAGAAACCATCCGATACGCACAACAATCGCTACCCCGTAGAAGAAGATCCCCGCGACCTCATCGATCGCATACCCGCCCCATCCGACAGCGAAACGATCCGCCTCGAAGAAGAGTGGCGACAAGAGCTCTATCTCACCGCCCTCAAACGTATCGCCCAAAAAGTAAACCCAAAGCACTACCAAGTCTTCCACCTCCACCACCGCGACGAATGGCCACTCAAGCGCATCGCCGCCGAACTCAAAATAAGTCGCGCCTCAGCCTACGTCATCAACCACCGCCTCAAGTCCCAGCTCCAACAAGAACTCGAATCCCTCACCGCGAAATTGGACTGACCCAAGCTACCCTATACAGTAGACCACCCCGAATTTATAATTTCCTCGACGCTCCGGTATGCAAATTGCTAATACCGAAGGGTGGCTAATCCCGAGCCAACTCCGCCTTCCATCCCCGACCATACCCTCCTGCAAAAGATCGGGCGCGGCAGCTATGGCGACGTCTGGCTCGCCCGGGGCGTCACCGGACTCTACCGGGCCGTAAAAACCGTCCACCGCGCCCAGTTCCGCGACGAATCCCCCTTTGAACGCGAGTTCCTCGGACTCAAGAAATTCGCCCGCATTTCCCTCGCAGAGACTTCCCAGCTCGCCGTCCTCCACATCGGCCGCAGCCCCGAAGACAGTTTCTTCTACTATATCATGGAGCTGGCCGACGACGTTCGCTCGCGCCAGGAAATCGACCCCGCAAACTACACTCCCTACACCCTGCGCGAACGCATGGCCAAAGGCCAAGGCATCCCCGTCGCCGAATGCCTAACCCTGGGCATCAGCCTCACCAAAGCGCTCCACTCCCTCCACGCCCAAGGCCTCGTCCACCGAGACGTCAAACCCTCCAACGTCATCCTCGTCAACGGCATCCCCAAGCTTGCCGACATCGGCCTCGTCGCCACCGCCAACCAAGAACTCAGCGTCGTCGGCACCGAAGGCTACATCGCCCCCGAAGGCCCCGGCCTCCCCCCCGCCGACATCTTCGCCCTCGGCAAACTCCTCTACGAACTCGCCACCGGCCTCGACCGCCGCGAATTCCCACGCCTCCCTGCAGACCTCCCTAATCGCCCCGACCGCGCCGAACTCCTCGAGCTCAACGAAGTCCTCCTCCGTGCCTGCGACCCCAGCGCCGCCCGCCGCTACCAAACCGTCGAGGCCCTCCAACAAGAGCTCCTCCTCATCCAAGCAGGCAAATCCGTCCGTCGCCTCCACCTCGCCGAAAAAAGCCTGCGCCGCGCCGCCCGCTGGTCCCTTCTCCTCGCCGTCATCGCAACCATCGGCTTCAGCGGCGCCTACCTGGAACGCCAAAGGGCCAACGCCTCCGAACGCCTCCTCGAGTACTCCGCTATGCTCACCCAAACCATCGGCGCCCTCCAGCGCGGCGACTTCGCCTCCGCCCGATCTCAACTCCAAGAAGCCACCCAAAACCTCCCCTCTCAGGACACCCCCAGCTTCGAATGGCGAGCCCTCCAGCACCTCGCCCTAGGCGACCAGTCCGATATTTGGCGCGACTCCGGCCCAGCCATCAGAACCATCGAAGCCGCCGCCGACGCTTCCCTCATTGCCGTACACGACGCCGCCAATCAAGTCACCCTCCTCGATCCCCAAAGCGGACAAGCAACTCGCACCTTACCCGGCATCACACAATTCGCCGGCATCACCCCAAACCAACTCTACCTCTTCGGCACCGACGCCAACTACCATCCCGCCCGCTGGCAAATCGACGCCCCCGACTCGCCACCCCAAATCGCTCCCGAACCAAACTTCTGCTGGCCCCTCGGCCTCAGCGATTCCGGCACCTTCACCGCCCTCGTACCCACCCCGCAACTACAACTGCTCAACTGGAACCCCTCCCAAAACCTCCACCAAAGCATCCCCGTCGACTTCACCCACGCCCCTCAAACCAAATGGGAATTCTTCCGCGGCTCCAGCGGCCCCACCGGTCAAGTCGTCCTCGCCTGGGTTTCCCTCCAAGAAATCAAACCCCAATTCCTCCTCACCACCTGGACCGCCTCGCAAGGATTCGTACACACAGTCGTCGCCCAACGCCCCAGCGCCGTCGGCATCGACTCCCTAGGACCTTGGGGCGCCATGGAAATCAGCGGCGAAGAATTCAGCGCTCAAACCGACGGAACCTTCGCCCCCACCCAAAGAAAGCTCCCCCCTCGTACCATTGCCCGCCAACAAACAACTCCCGACACAGAAATCATCGCTCACGACCAAAATCTAAGCTGGTACCACACCGATACCGATCAACTCATCCGCACCGCTAAAGGCCACCCCAGCCAAATCAAAAGCTTCGCCACTATTGGAGAAACAATTTACAGCGGCAGCTCCTCCGGCGACCTCCGCAAATGGTCGCCCCTCTCCATCGACCAAAGCCAACCCAGCTACCAAGCCTGGAACTCAAACGCCTACGCCACTAGCTTCGTCTATACAGACGACCAACACATCGCCATCTCAAAGGACGGAACCAACAGTGCCATTATAAATACCGCAACGCTCCAAGAAACCAGCACCATAAAGAACATCAGAACCCCCATCGCCTGTAACAAAAAAACGCTCATCGGCGAAAGCGAGTCCGGCTATATAACAGCAACCGGAGAAAACTATTCAGTCCAACAACGTTTTGGAAGCAGCCGTTATCTCCAAAGCATCTATGCCCCCAAATCCCAGCGCTACTTTACTATAGACCAAAGTAACAAACTCGTCCTTTTCCAACCCGACCATCCCCTGCAAACTCTCGCCTCAGGCTGGAAATACAACTACTCCCTCCAAACAAACCCCAGCGGTACCCTTATATGGTACATTTCCAACGACGGCACCCTCGCCTGCTTCGAGGTAGCGTCAAAATCGATCAAATGGACCACCACTCTCTCCGCACTTTCTCCCACCATAATACTGTCCAAGAAATCTCAATACATCTACCTCGTCACCCTCGACGGAAAAATTGAAATCCGCGACCCCAACGCCGGAGACCTCCTTCACTCCTCTACCGCCGGCAACACCACCCCCGAAACCATCGCCCTCTCCAGCCAAGAAGACCGTCTCTTCGTCGGCGGCCGCGACGGAGACGTACAAGTATTCAACGCCCAGGACCTCCGCTTCCTCTGCACCCTACCCCTGCCCCAAAAAGAGCCCATCCACCACATCGCATCCAGCCCCCAAGACACCTCCCTCGCCATCCTCAGCAAATCCGGCCTCCTTCAAATCCTCCAAGCTCCCAAACAAAAATAGCGCGGACCAAAGCCCGCGCTACAGAAAACCAAATATCAATCAGCCGCTACTGATTTCCCCCAGAACCCGGCTGAGGAGGAAGGTTATCATGACCTGACTTAGGCACTGAGTTATGTGCATAATAGCTGTGAAAATGCCTCCTTGTTTGGACACTCAACTTGCAGAAAGTCCTTCCTGTTTTACTATCTTTTTTAGTCCCAACCTTCATAAAAAAGATAGAATCCTCCTCTGCCCAGCGTATTATATGCTTTGCCCCTCTTCTTATATTTGTCTTTCGGATTTTAAACCACCCCTTCAAATTAGGTGGAGATTTTAAAGGTTCAATTTCTCCACCACCTAATTTCTCTGACTCAAAAAACTTAACATCAGTCCCTTCATCAATCTTCACATAAACATCATGCGTTCTCCCCTGCAAACAGAGTGAATATAAACTAATTTCTGGATTAGCTTTCAACTTTGATTCTACGGTCAATGAATATTCAGTATATTTAGAGTTAAAATCCCCTACCACCTTCCATTTCGCCCACACTTTCGGTTTGCGATCTAGCAAGTCGTCACTCGCCAAAACAATAGTATTTGCTACATCAACTACGCTGGCCTCAAAATGAGAGGCTTTAGTCTTTTTCGATTCTCCAGGCATAACAATTTTGGGTTCAAGATTACTTCAGGATTCAAAACGCTGGCACAACGCCAAAGCTTACAAGGATTATAAGAAAAGCTTCTCCTTGAGTTTTGCGAACTATTTCAGAGCAAATCTACCTAGACGCTTCTCAAGCTCACCAGTGCAAATCAGTGTCTTCAGTAGTTCTGAAACAACGGCCCCTCCATTTTCCTCTCCCCACAACCCCCTCCAGTCTGCTCTATCGTGGAATCTTTACACAAAAAAAAGCGACCCGCCCAAAAGACGAATCGCTCTCAAAAATCTATCAGCTAAAATAAGCTACGCCAAGTACGAGCAAACGTACTGACAGCTTTCGGCTACTTCGATCGTGAAGCCGGAATTTCCCGCCACGTCGAAGAATGTGCCCGCATCGTATTCAGAATTGGCTTCTGAACCGTCAATCGTTACCCAGCATGCCCCGTCCACGATGTCCATTCGCTCCGGAGCTCCCGTATCAAAATGATACGTCCCAGCGAGAATCACGCCGAGCGTCTTCTTCTCGCCGTCCGGCGTGATGATTGAATGGGAAACCACTTTCCCATCGAAATAGAGATTAGCCTTGGCTAGCGCCGTGACGTTTTCGAACTGCATCTCGCGTCAATCGGGCAGGCCCTGACCTTTGGCAAGCCCGAAACAAGACGACTCGAAGCGATCGTATAAACCGCAACAGCCAACGACATCAAAAATACGGTCGTCATTATCACTGCCCTCTAGTTCGTGGCCTTAGCCACTCCACTCATGTTCAGCTGGCGTATCTTACGAATGTTGAACTGAATCAAAATCGAGCAAACAAGAGCGAACACGAATAGTCCCGCGAAGATTTGCAAAGTCTGCTCGTAGCTTCCAGTCGACTCGCGAACCCTCGCCGCCAGCAATGGTCCAACCAAACCGGCCGCAGCCCAAGCCGTCAGAATGTTGCCATGGATCGCCGACAGGCGTTTCGTCCCGAACACGTCGCCGATATAAGCCGGAATCGAAGCGAAACCACCTCCGTAACAAGTTAGAATAAGAAAGACGACTGCTTGGAAAAAGAAAGAACTCGAAGTCTTCGGAAGCACGAAAAACGCCACAATCTGAATCACGAAAAATGCCGTGTAAGTCATAGGTCGTCCAATCACATCTGAAAAAGATGCCCAAGAAATACGGCCAATCCCATTGAAGAGCCCCATTAGACCGACCATGGTCGCGGCAGCCGCAGGAGTGAGCCCTGCAATCTCCTGAGACATCGGCGACGCCACAGATATCACCGCGATTCCACAGGTGATGTTGATGAACAACATGATCCAAAGATAATAAAAACGCTGAGTGCCCAGAGCCTCGATCGAACTAAGCTGAGCGAGATCTTCCGTACGACGGATCTTGCCCGCCGCCTTCGCCGCGCTGAAGCCGTCAGGCTCCCAGCCTTCAGGAGGAGGCGCCAGATACTGAGCGGACGCCATCATCACTATGAAATACCCGCCTCCAAGAATGAAAAAAGTGGAGGCAATGCCAAGGTGCGTAATGATAAACTGAATCAAACTGCTCGCCAGCAAGGCGCCAAAACCAAACCCCATGATAGCAAGGCCCGTCGCTAAACCGCGACGATCCGGGAACCACTTTACCAGCGTCGAAACCGGGCAAATGTAGCCCACGCCCAAACCGACGCCACTGATAACGCCGTATCCAAGATAAAATACGTATAGCTGATTCAGCGAGACGCCAAGACCCGCTACGATCAATCCCGAGCTATAGAAAACAGCCGATAGCATTCCACTTTTGCGAGGGCCCATCCGCTCAACTGTCGGACCCAAAAACGCCGCGGACAAGCCGAGAAACAGGATAGCGATACTGAAGGCCCAAGCCGTCTGAGTCGGCTCCCAGCCTAGCTCAGCGAGCAATGGTTTTTTGAATACGCTATAAGCGTAAACCGCGCCTATCGACACATGGACGCCAACCGCCGAGGCGGCGATCAGCCAACGATTCTTTATCTTATTCATGACACAAATTTCTCAGTTTTGGTGGACCGCGATCTACAGGCGCGATCAGATCTTAAATAGCCTTCACTCCATAACGGGCGAAAATGCTGCGAGCCCGCTCTACTTCCTCAGTCGTGGGCTCCGGCGTATCCACAAGTAGATACTCCATATCGAGCTCCTTGTACTTGCTCTCACCCATCTTGTGAAACGGGAGGATCTCAACCTTAGCGACATTGCCGAGAGTCGAAACGAAGCTGGCAAGCCCGTCGATATTGCTCTCCGCGTCCGTCAGGCCTGGCACGAGTACGAATCGTATCCAAACATCCTTGCCCATCGAATCGAGACGATCCGCGAATTCAAGAGTCGGATTCAGATTCACGCCGGTCACCTTCTGATAAGTCACCGGATTGAAGCTCTTGATATCCAGCAAGACGAGATCTACATTTTCTAGTAGCTCGTCACTTGCCTTGTATCCAAGAAAACCAGACGTATCAAGTGTCGTATGCAAGCCAGCGTCCTTAGCTCCCTTGAAGAGAGCGTGCACGAAATCAGGCTGCATTAGGGGTTCGCCACCGCTAACGGTTAGACCGCCGCGCTTAATGTACCGCTTGTACTTAAGTACGTCGTCGAGAACTTCACCGGCAGAACGCTCGCATCCTCCCGGCCTTCCCTGTGCATCTGGATTATGGCAGTACTGACAGCGCAACGGGCATCCCGAAAGGAAAAGCACATAGCGAAGACCTGGACCATCGACAGTACCGCACGTCTCTACCGAATGCACGAATCCATCCGTATCAAGACCGGGAGCTACGCATGGAGACGCAACTGTTTCTAGAAGAGTTTCTGACATTATCTTGTTCTCTGCACCCTCGGAAGGGGGCCTTAAATGCACTCGTGGAAGGTGCGATTAATCACGTCGAGTTGCTGCTCGCGAGTGAGTTTAATGAAGTTAACCGCGTATCCAGATACTCGTATCGTCAACTGCGGGTACTTCTCAGGATGATCCATCGCATCCAACAAGGTCTCCTTCTCGAAAACGTTTACGTTGATGTGGTGGCCAGCTTCGGAGAAGTAGCCATCGAGCAGATCGCTCAGATTAGTGACTTGATCCGGTTGCGTCTTGCCAAGGGCCTTCGGGACTACCGAAAACGTGTAGGAGATTCCGTCCTGAGAATGTTCATACGGAAGCTTCGCAACCGAAGCCATGGAAGCGATCGCTCCCTTCTTGTCACGACCATGCATCGGATTCGCGCCCGGAGCAAACGGCTCGCCGGCCTTGCGACCGTCAGGCGTGTTGCCAGTCTTCTTGCCGTAAACCACATTAGAGGTGATGGTGAGTACAGACTGCGTTGGCACCGCGTTGCGGTAAGTTGGCTGTTCACGGATCTTGTCCATGAAACGCTCAACCAATTCCGTCGCTATACTGTCAACCGTGTCATCGTTATTTCCATACATCGGATAGTCGCCAATGACTTCGTAATCAACCGCGAGCCCATTGTCGTCGCGGATGACCTTGACCTTAGCGAACTTCACCGCGGAGAAAGAGTCCGCTGCAACCGACAAGCCTGCGATACCGCAAGCCATCGTCCTGAAAACGACGCGATCATGCAGCGCCATCATGATGTTTTCAGGACTGTACTTGTCGTGCATGTAGTGGATGATGTTGAGAGCCTTGACGTATGTCGCAGCCAGCCAGTCCATCATCTTGTCGAAACGATCGACGAGATCGTCGTACTCCAGGTAGTCACCGGTGAATGGTTCGCTGGCAGGAGCGACTTGCTTGCCGCTCTTTTCATCTACCCCACCGTTGATGGAATAGAGAATCGCCTTGGCGAGATTCGCGCGGGCTCCGAAGAACTGCATCTGCTTGCCGATCCGCATCGCGGAAACACAGCAAGCAATGCCGTAGTCGTCACCCCAATACGGACGCATCAAGTCGTCGTTCTCGTACTGGATGGAACTCGTTTCGATCGAAACCTTCGAGCAATAGTCCTTGAAGCCTTGAGGCAGCTGCTCAGACCAAAGCACGGTTAGATTTGGCTCAGGCGCAGGCCCGAGATTGTAAAGAGTTTGAAGCACACGAAAGCTGCTCTTGGTAACAAGCGTGCGACCATCCTCGCCCATGCCGCCGATACTTTCAGTAACCCAAGTTGGATCGCCCGAAAAAAGTTCGTCGTAGTCAGAAGTGCGGATGAAACGCACGATGCGCATCTTCATCACCAAATGGTCGATGATCTCCTGCGCCTCTTCCTCGGTCAAAACGCCCTCGGCGAAATCACGCTCGAAATAGATGTCGAAGAAACTAGCAGTACGGCCGAATGACATGGCCGCTCCGTTTTGATCCTTGATCGCTCCAAGATAGCCAAAGTAAGTCCACTGAACCGCTTCCCGAGCATTCTGAGCGGGCTTCGAAATATCGATCCCGTAGGCAGCCGCCATCGTCTTGAGATCCTTCAGAGCCTTGACTTGGTCTTGCAGCTCCTCGCGCTCGCGCACCCAGTCTTCGCTGAACGTTTCGTCATCGCTTGACTTAAAGGTGGCTAGCTTGTCAGCGATCAAGTGATCGACACCGTAAAGCGCCACTCGGCGATAGTCGCCGATGATGCGTCCCCGACCGTAACCATCAGGTAGACCCGTTACGATCCCCGCGCTGCGGGCCTTGCGAATGTCTTCCGTATAACAAGCGAAAACCCCGTCGTTATGTGTCTTACGATGCTTCTGGAAAATTTCCAAAGTCACAGGATCCATGTCGCGGCCGTGAGCCTGCAACGCCTTTTGAGCAATACGATAGCCACCATAGGGAAGCATCGCCCGCTTGAGAGGCTTGTCCGTCTGCACTCCGACGACCTGCTCGAGATCCTGGTTGATGTAACCGGCTCCATGAGAGGCGACCGTGCCCACGACCTTGTCATCCGCGTCGAGCACTCCACCCGCATCACGCTCTTGATCGAGCAACTCCCTCAACTCGCCCCAAAGCGTTTCCGTGCGCTCAGTCGGACCCGTCAAAAACGAGTAGTCCTCGGCATAAGGCGTGTAGTTGGCCTGGATGAAGGAGCGAACATCTACGTTCGTTTGCCAGTCTCCCGGCTGAAATCCTCTCCATGAGTGATGGCCGACTGAGTCAGCGTTTTCTGAATTAGATTCACGTTTTTCGGTTGTAGGCACTTGGCTGTTTATTCTCCGGAATCGAAACGCCGCCCAAAAATGCGCGGCGCTTGTTTAACATTAGATTTGTTTATACGTCCAATTTAGGGAAAAGATTAAGGCTAATCGATGAAAAACTTACCTTTAGGTAATTAATTAAGCGAGCTTATAATGTCGAAAACTTAAATGAACGCCGACTTTACAAAAAATTCGCTAAGCGAGGGACGATTTCGAACGCAGGGACCGCTCCACGAAGAACGGAGCCACCGGAAGCAGGGAAGCGATGAAGAAAATCCCCACTCTCAAAAGGCTCCATTTCAGCCGAAACGCCGCCAGAAAAAGAAACCCGACATATAGCATAAAGAGCAGTCCATGGGCCCAGCCGACGTACTTCACAACTTCCGGAATTCCCGCCAAGTACTTGATTGGCATAGCAATACCAAGCAGAAGCACATACGAAACACCTTCCCAAAAGGCGATCCTACAGAACCATCGCAGACATGACTCGTCGTTCATCCGCCCCACAAAAAGGGCGACTCCCGCCAAGGCAAGACCCTTCGAATAGTATCCTCAGGAGACGAGCTTAGTCGCCCTCAGATGAGAGCCCACATTTCGAGCGCCAGAGTAGCCCGCATCCTTCAGCATGCGAACTGCCGAACCTGACCGCATGCCACTCGCGCAATAACAGAGCAATACCGTGCCCTTGTCCGGATACGTTTTGCTTACACTTGTTACCACCCTATCAAGCGGAATGTTAATCGCGCCCGGCACATTCCCACCCAGATACTCCTGTTGCGTACGCACATCGATCAAAACAGCCCCCGACTTCAGCGCCTCTTTCGCATCCTCCAACTTAACAAGCCCGCGACGCCTTAGAATAAGCATCAACCCCACGCCCACGATCAGCACGATAAATAGAAATTCATTCGACATACGACTACCCCCTAAGAAAACAACTCGTTCGCGCAACTCTCTCCGGCCGCGAACCCCTTCAAATTCTCCAAACTCGTCTGAGCGATCCGAAGCATCGCCTCCTGCGTAAAGAACGCCTGATGCCCCGTGATCAAGACATTCGGAAACGTCATCAAGCGGGCAAACACGTCGTCATGAATAATCTCAGACGACAGATCCTCGAAAAACAAATCAGCCTCCTCCTCGTAGACATCGAGCCCGACATGCCCGATCTTGCGAGACTTGAGTCCGGCGATCAACGCCTGCGTATCCACCAAAGCCCCACGACTCGTATTGATGATCATCACATCGTCACGCATGGTGCCTATCGATTCGGCATCGACCATATGAAAAGACTCTGGCGTCAACGGACAATGCAAACTCACGATTCTCGAGCTTCGATACAACTCGTCCAACTCTACATAGCGAGCGCCGAGCCTCTCGCATTCAGGATTTGGATACGGATCGTAGGCAAGCACCTCACAGCCAAGCCCCTTCATGATCCCGACAAACACACGCCCAATCTTTCCCGTTCCCACGACCCCGACAATCGTCCCTCGCAAGTCGAACCCCATCAGTCCATCGAGAGCAAAGTTACCGTCCCTCACCCGATTATAGGCGCGATGCACTTTACGGTTCAGACCTAAGATCAGAGCCAGAGCATGCTCAGCCACCGCGTAGGGCGAATACTCAGGCACGCGCCCCACTCGGAGCCCGAGCCGCGCCGCCGCCTTCAGGTCTACATTGTTAAACCCCGCGCACCTTAGCTGCACAAATCGAGTCCCACCCTTCGAGAGCTCCGTCAAAATATCGGAATCGAGCTCGTCATTCACAAACGCGCAAACGCCCGCCGCCCCCTTTGCAAGCAAGACAGTTTCCTTCGAGAGGTTCACATTTACAAAAACCAGCTCAAACCCGAACTCCTCGTTCTGATTCTCGAAAAATCGTCGGTCATACGGCTTCGCGCTAAAGAAAACTATCTTCATAAATCAACTTCGCTAGAGATTCAGCACCCTGTATCCAAAATCTCAATCGTATCAGGCTTGTTCGGCACGATACACAGAAACTCGAAACCTGCCTCGCCATCGGCCTTGTACCAATGCGGCACTCCTTCCGGAATGAAAACCACATCGCCCTCCTTCACCTGATACGTCTCGCCTCCGATACCGACTTCCGCGCCGCCCTTGAGAATATACTGCTCGTGCTCAACCTTGTTCGTATGCCGAGGCATTCCTCCTCCCGGTTCCATCACGAATTTCCGAAGAGCGAAATTAGGAGCCTCGCCCGGACCAATTAGCACCGAACAACTCGTCCCTTTTCCCGCCCCAATCGGCATCGCGCGAACCGCGGCCGAACTCTTAACAATTACCTCATTCTTCATAACGCTTCCAAAGTCGGAGAAGTTATTACTTCCCAACTCCACGAAAGCAAGATCGAGGTCTTGGCGCGCGAGAAACAACAAACTCCCCAGCTAAAGCGCCGATGAGGCAAAGCTAAACTCAAGCCCCCTCACCGCCCCATCCAGCGCCCAACTAATTCCAAAGCGTTAAGCCTTCCTTCTCTTCCGAGCGTCGAGAGTCAGACATATCAAACGCATCCGGATCGCTTCGATCCATCGAAGAAAAACTCGCATCCAAACTCGATGCGCCACTATTCGAAAAATACCCGGACTTCCGCTCGTTTCCCTTTCCGTAAACGCTTTCAATTTGAGACAGCGTCCCCAGAAGCCGCTCGGAAAGATCATTCAGTTTTCCTGAATCCTCCTCGGTCCGCTCCGCATTGGATGCGGCTAGCTGCGTGACCTTATCTATATCCGTCACCGCTTGAGAAATCTGCTGCACGCCTATGCTCTGCTGAAGAGACGACTCAGCAATATTCGCCACCAGACCGTCCACATCTCGAGTAATCCTGAAAATTTCCTGTAGCTGTGAAGTCACGCTGAGGCTGATTTCACTCCCGCGCTGACTCCGAGCAAGCGCATCCTGCACCTGCTGAGCCGTTTCCTGAGCCGCCTTCGCGCTACGCTGCGCCAGATTCCGAACCTCGTCAGCTACGACCGCGAACCCCGCTCCCGCTTCGCCCGCTCGCGCCGCTTCCACCGCAGCGTTCAAAGCCAAAATATTCGTCTGAAACGCTATCTCGTCTATCGTCTTCAAAACATTGGCGATGCTATCACTCGAATGCCGAATCTCCTCCATAGCCTCCGTCATCGTCTCCACCTCCGCAGAGCCTTTTTCGGCGATCTCACGCGCCCGAGACGCAAAGCCCTTCGCTTCCTGAGCATTTTCGGCATTCGCTTTCGTGGAAGCAGCCACCTCCTCAAGCGACGCGCTCGTCTCCTCGACCGATGCCGCCTGACGACTCGCCCCTGCAGCCAACTCTCTAGCAGATCCGCTCAAACGACTTGTTTGCTCGCTTACAGAACCAGCGATCTCGCTCAAGTGCTCAGAAATAATTCCCTGCGCTCCAACAAAGCTACGATAACGGCCCGCGATATAAAAGGTTGGTATCCCCGTAACAACTACAAATACCGCATGAACAACTACGATGCCAAAGCCCGCATCGTAATTGAAGATACTCGCCGGCAGATAAAAGTAGAACGCGATATGATGAATCGCCGTCGTCGCCGCTCCCGCGAGAATCGCGCCGCGCGAGCCAAGACCCACCAAAGCCGCAATCGCCGCGAAAATATGAAAGTGCATCTCTATCATCCCACGACTGAGATGAATCAACAGAGCCGACATCGAAGTCGCCGCAATCCCGATCGCGATCGGCAACAAACGCGACTGAGGCGAAGCCAGAAACAAACCCAAAGGTCCAGCCGCGATCGCAAGTCCAACTCCCAATCCAAGCAAGATGCCGGTCTCGAAATGCCACCCGATCATCGCCATCACAGGCAGGTGGGCCAGCAAGATACCGACCGCAATTCGATTGGCACGACGGTTAAATTCAATTTCGAAATCAGTGTCAGAATTCATATTAAACAAGTGTTATGATGATTGCTTTAAACCAAACGGATCCAGGATCGCTCTCAGACGCTCGGACGTAGGACAGCCATAAACCGGCCGATCATGAACGAATCCGCCGGACTGCAGGCGTTTGGTCGTACTCAAATCCAGAAACCCGCTGTTCCCCCGATAAGCTGAGTCAAAATACGCCCCGCTGTACACAGCTTCCGTCGATACATCACGAACCTGGAAAAACGGGACGCCCTCCGACTCGTAGGAAGAACAAAAGCTCTCCGCATCCACGGAGACCGCTACAAATCCACTCGCCCGCAAACGCTCCAAAACCTTCGCATCCCCATCGAGCACCACGACCTCTTCAGAAACCCCCTCCGTCCGACCGCGCTCCAACAGATACTCCAGCACGCCTCGAGAGCAGGCGCAGTCTTCGGAGAGCACATGCACGATCGCCCACTCACCCTTCGCCGCAGCGTCACTCGTCGCAATCGCATCCTTCGCAACCGGCAGAACCGCCATGTGCGCAGCCGAAAACAAACCCAGCGGAATCGTTATCGCTCCCGCCCACACCAAAAAGCCGAGAAAGGCCAACACCTTGCGAGTGGCTTTTCTGGATGAGTCTTTGCTTTGAAATGCTGAACCCTTTCGGGCCTGGTCAGTGGAGATCATGTGGTGGCTTTGATAATCGGTTCTAATGACCTAAACTTTATTTCCTGATAGCCCTCCCCTTCCTTGACCTGAACCAGTTCAAAGCCTTGATAAACAAGCACTCAGTCACAAACATCTCACCTTCAGGAAGCTACAAATAAACCATAGCTTTACCCCTCGCATCCGCGACGGCAACAAACTCGAAAAAAACTCTGGCCCTCCTCCCTCGCCTTGCAAACAGCGCAACTACAAGACTTCTCGCGCCCCATCCTAGACGCCGCCTGCCAACAATGGGGCCTATCCTCTCCCGCTCGCGTCAGCGAAGCGGAAAATCTGCTCTTCGCCTGCCAGAGTCCAAACGGAAAAGTCGCCCTACGGATGACTCACCCCCTCCACCGCGACGCAAGCCAGCTGACGGCTGAGCTCGACTGGATCGCTCGCCTCGCCCAGAAAAAGATCCCCGTCGTCAACCCCCTTCCCTCGAAAAACGACAACTGGGTCGAGACCATTTCACTCGCCAACAAATCATGGCACGCCTGCGTCTTCCGCTGGATCGAGGGCGCCCCAATCAAGAACGAAAACCAGACCGTAACAGAAAACTCAATACAGCTCTGGGGCGGACTCACCAGCCAAATCATAGCCGCCTCGCTCGAAATGAATCGACTCGGCGACCGACTTCCTCGCCACCACTGGAACAGCCCCATTCCTGGACAGCCCACCCTCGACAAACAACTCCGCCCGGAACACCCCTTCCTCGCCGACGATATCGCCGCAGCTCAGGCATCCCTCGAACAGCTTCCCAGAACCCCCGACACCTACCTCCTCGCCCATACCGATCTCCACGCGGGCAATGTCTTCCAGACGAAAACCGGCTCCCTCATCGCCCTCGATTTCGACGACTGCTGCTACCACTACCTGCTACAGGAATTTTCCATGCCCATCTACTACAGCCTTCTCTTCACGGAGAAAGACCTCAAAACCGAAGCCAAACGATTCCTTCAAAGTTTTCTAGTCGGGTATCGAAAATACCATGACATCGATCCCGACTCCCTAGAACTCCTCCCACTATTCTTCAAACTTCGAGACCTCGACCTCCGAGCCATCAGCTTCCTCTGGAACATCCCGCGCGACAGCAAATGGTATCGACGCATCGAATACGTTTACGAAAACGGAAACCCGCTATCCGAGCTTCCATGGGCCAAATGGGCGAAATGAGCCAAACCTCAACCGCCAACCGCCTCCTTTCGCTCCAGTCCGCAAAGGCGCCTCACACCCATCCAAGCCCCATATCCCGCAAGAATCAGCACGCACGCGACCGCCCATAAGTACCCAATCGCAAAAACGGCAAACTTCATCACCGCGAAAGCCGAGTACGGAAGCGCCAGCCAGTCGGCAAAACCTGTCGGGTTCGCCAGCATGACGAACGACACCAAATTCTCCAAGGCATCAAAAACCGGCGCCAGAGGCATCACCCATACCATTGCCTTCGCGAAACCAAACAGCCGGGTTCCATGCAAAGCTCGCGGCAGCGTCCGCAAAGCCGCTCCCCCCAGAATCGTCAAAAACACCAAGCTGGCCGCCATGAAAACGTAGTCCACCAGCTGAGTCTGCACATAGATTCCCAGCGTTCTCTGGTCCAACATGTGCGCGTAGTAGCCCTTCACCTCAACCGCATCAAACCGCGTCTGCCCCACGTAAAAAGGCACCGGAAACTTCGAACGAGCATAGAATCCGTCGAGCCAAACCTGAGCCGCGCGCGCTACGCCCCAGGCCAGAATGGCAAAGCCCCACCAAGTGAAGGCGTTGAATCTCGTGAGCATAAACTGAGTGATCGTTGATCTGGGTTGATTGGCGTAAGTCGATATTTATATTCCACGGAATGTATTTGAATTCCTAGGAATGCTTCGTCAACCCTTCTTTCATGAAATCTCGCGCGCCGCTTGTTCACGCCAACGTCGTCCAGCTCTCCATCGCCTACCAGCACCTTAGCGCCAGGCTCAACCAAGACCTGCGACCCCTCGGTCTAAACATGACCCAGCTCTCAATTCTCACCCGATTCTCCCGCATCGACGGACTGCGCGAAACCGTCAGCAGCCTCGCCGCCGCCATGCAAATGAACCAGCCTGCCGTAACCAAGGCCGTGCAATCGCTCGCCGCCCACGGCTGGCTCTCCCGAAAAGCCGACGAAACCGACGCCCGTATCACCCATATCACACTCACGCCGGAAGGCCTCCGCCAACTCGGAGCCGCCCACCAAGCCTGCGCCCCGACCATTGACGCCGCCTACCAAAACCATAGCACCGAAGAGCTCGAAACCTTTCTAACCCTACAGACTAAACTGGCCGACTCCGTAACCTGAACGCCAGCCGCCACGCCTCAACATTCGCATCGACGCGCAACATTCCCCCCAGCTACGGTCTAAGAACATCGTGAAAACAGCTTCCACCCTCATCATCTGCGCCCTCGCTGCGCTCCTCCCCTTATCCGCCTTCGCCAAAAAGAAGAAGAACGAAGCCCCGCCGCAGCAGACCAGCCTCGCCGTCTACCTCCTCCAACAGCTCAACGAACGCGAACAGCTCGCCTACGACCGATACGAAACCGCCGTAAGCGAAGAGGAGATCGACCAAGTCCGCCGCGAGCTCCAGTCCGTGATCGACGGCTACGAAAAGCTCGTCAACGACTCGCCGGACTACGCCCCCGCCTACGTCTCTTACGGCCTCATGCTCAACCGCACAGGCAACCGCGACGTCAGCAACGCCATGTTCCTCAAAGCCGACCAGCTTGATCCCATGCTCCCCGTCGTAAAAAACCAACTCGGCAACTACATGGCGGAAGAAGGCAAATACACCGAAGCCCTCGGCTTCTACATGCTCGCCCGGGACCTAGACCCCGACCAGCCCCTTTACCACTATCAGCTGGGCAATCTCCTCGTCGCCTACCGCAAGTACTTCCTAGACGACGGAATCTTCGACTTCTACGAAATCGACGAGCAAATCATCAACCACTTCCGCTCCGCAGCCCGTCGCGCCCCGCCCGGCGACGTCTCCTTCCAAATGCGCTACGCCCAAGCCTTCTTCGACGTGGAAAACCCCGACTGGGAAAAAGCCCTCGGCATCTGGCAAGACCTTTACAAAGCCGCCGGCTCAGAATACGAGCAGCAAATCGTTCGCCTCTACACCGCCCGCGTTCGCTACGAACTCGGCCACCATCAGGCCGCCCGCAAGCTCCTCAAACAGATCGACCACCCCAGTCTGGACGAGTCAAAACTCGCCTTGCTCGAAAAAATCAACGACAAGTATCCGCAATAAGGATACTCGCTATTCCGAGCGCATCTGCGCCACGAAAGCATTCGCCTCCTCGATCGATGCCTCCATCTGCCGGATCAGCACCTCGACCTCCTCACGCAAGGCGATCGAAGTTTTGTTCAACGCCGCGATCGCCTGAGCGTTCAAGTTGTGCTTGAGAAACAGCACCTGATCCCGAAACGCGTCCAAAACCGGATTCATCTTGGCCGCCGCGCTGTTCATCGCCCGTATCAGGTTTGTGGATAAATCCCTCGTCGACTCCAGCTGGCTAGCGCTCGCTGCGCGAAGCTCCTGGCTGGTGTACTGTTCCAACTCTTGCTCCCACTCCCGGAAAAGAGCCTTCGATACCTCCTCGATCGCGTCGATTCGACCTCGCACCGCTTTCGCCTTCGATTCGCTTTCGTCAAACGCGGACTGCAGTCGGTCATAAGTCGATTTCAGCTCAGCCACGTCTACCTCCGACACTGCCAGAAACTCCTCGAACGCACTCTCAAACTGCTCCTTGGCCTCCTCCTGCGCCTCGCGAGCCTCCTCCACGCGATCCACCAGAATATCCCGCTTGTGCACCCCGAACTTCTCCATCGCCCCATAGTAGGCGCTTTGACAGGAGCACAGCAGCAAACACGAAAGAGCAAAAAACAGCGGCAAGCTTTTCATCCCAAATCCCCTAGTCACTCACCCATTCAGAAACAACCGAAAACGCGCCGCCGCTCGACAGAACGCCCTAGGTCTCGCGACGCTTCACCTCGATCGCCTCGCGGTAAATCGCCTCAAGCTCATCACCCACATGCTGCAAGTCATGCGTCGCCGCCGTATCAAGAGAAGCCTGGTGCATGCGAGCGTAGAGCTGCTGATCTTGCATCAAACGCACCATCGCGCTGGACATTCCATAAACGTCGTCCGGCTCGAAAAGCAGTCCGTTGCTGCCATGATCCACCAGCTCAGGGATACCCTTCGCCCGCGGGCCAATCAAAGGCAGACCAAAAGCCAATGCCTCCAAAATGCTCACCGGCTGATTCTCTGTCTTGCTCGCCGTTATGAAGACGTCTCCTAGCAGAGGATAATTCTCCGCCATCAGACGATCGCGCTCGATTCGTCCCGTGCGGATAACCGACTCCCCAAGGCCAAGCTCGCCGATTTTCGCGTCCACCGCCTCGTCCGCCGGACCATTTCCTATCAGGACAAACTTCGCCTTCGGATTCACAGCAAGCGTCTGCGCAAACGCTTCCAAAGCCACGTCCAAAGACTTCTCCGGCGATACCCGCCCGATGTAGATGAACGCGAAATCATCGATTCCCAAAGAAGCCCGAAACGCCTTGATCTCCTCCGCAGGCCGAAGCGCCATACGCTCAATCCCATTGGAAAGCACCGTCGCTGGACGATGCAGACCCCGAGCCACAAGGTGGTCCCGAACCGACTGCGAAGGACTAACGATGTGCGAGCAGCGATTAAAAAAACCAACCGAATACTTCCACATCGCCTTGCGGGTGAAAGCGAAGTTCGGGATGTAGAACTGCTTCAGATAATCAGGCTCCGCGAAAAACGTATGGAAAGTCCCGATCACCGGCACGTTCTTCCAGCGCCCCAGCAACATTCCCTCAAGGCCGCACCCAAATTCCGTGTGTACGTGAATCAAATCCGGCGGCGCCTGACGCAAACGCCGATAGGTATAAAGAAAGAGCGGCATCGACCAACGCAGTTTCGGGATATTAAAAGTCGGTACCGAAAACGGCAGACCATACACGCTTACGCTGTCGTCTAGACCGGGCACCGTCTCAAACGAATCGGACCTGCTGGGTCTCGGATGAAAAATGCTCACGCTGTGACCGCGGCGAGTCAGTTCATTAGCCTGATTGTAAACCGCTGATGTTACGCCAGATATGTATGGCAGAAAACTGTCTGTGAATATGCAAACTCTCATAAGGGACCGCGTGACTTGCCTCCAGTAAGGGGCTCCGGAAAACAAGGTCGCAAAGGCTGCCACTACCCCAAACTACGGGCAAGCCCGAATCAAGACCGCCCCGCCACCCCCAGTGTTCCTTCCCGCCAGCTCAAGATGCCAGGCAACGAATCGCCATTGCCCGCAACGCCTCTTCCTGCTCGTTCGGTCGCTCCGTTATCTCCTCGAACGCCCGGATAAACTCGAGCTGATGGTCGATCAAAGCCTTCAATGGCGGAAACTTCCCCGCCCCGATCAGTTTCCCCATATACCAAAGGTTCTGCGTAAAAACGTTGTAGCCGCTCTTCGCTTTCAAGCCATCGTAGAACTTCGCGTACTTCTCTGCCGCCTTCGCGAAACCGGGTTTCGAAATCCCTCCCCCGCCTGCCTGGATCTCACCGCCGTCCACTAGAGAGCGAAGCTGGATCAGTAAACGATTCCGGTTCTGCAAGGAAGCGATTACCGGACGTGCGTCGTTTCCGCTGAAAAAGTGACGTCTCAAAGCGCTCAAGGTCCAATTGATGTCCCGCGAGAAAAACGCCTCCGTCGACTCGAAAAAATCTCCCTCGCCAAAATTCGGAGTCAGCTCCTCGATCAGCTTGCTCGTGATCTGCGCCCCAGGCTCGCCCAAATACGTGCCCAGCTTGCGAACCTCCTCGATCAGCAGGCGAGAATTCCCATTCACCTTGCTGATCAACACCTCCACCGCATCGCGAGCGATCGTCACCTGCAACGCCTCGCACTCGCGATTCATCGCCGCCAAAAGCGTCTCAACCCCGCCACCCTTCGAATCCATCCCCCCAGACGGACGATAGTCGCCCGACTTCTCCAAATACTTCGCGAACCGCTTTCTCCGATCCACCGGCGAAGCCGAAATCAGCACACCCACTTCCGCCGGATTCACCGACTCCAAGACTTCCTGCAAATCCTCGCAAAGCTTCACCGTGCCCTCCGCCCGTCCGACCTGATTGTCGGCCACGAAAGTCACGTCCTTCAGCCAAACCACACGGCGACCCCCAAAAAGGCCCAGCGTCTGCACCGCGTCGCGAAAACGATTCACCGCATCCGCCACCTCATCCACCTTTCCGACCTGGCCGCTGATCACCTCGATAGAGAAGTCATCCGTCACATCCTTCTTCAATTCCGCCCAAATCTCCCTAGCGAGACGACTCGCCAAGTAATCATCCGGACCGGAAACGTAAATGAAAGGGGCTTCAGACATGCGACAAACCAAAGCCCAGCCCGCAATGCGAGGAAAGAAAAATCATCCGCGAAACGCCAATTCCCAATCCAGCAAACTCCGTCACCCTACTTCGGCCGACCTCGCAAAATATCGAAAGCGACGTAAAGCCCAAGCAACAGCGAAAGCACATAACCAACTATTCCTAGTATCGGAAAACCAAATACAATTGGAGGCGTATTGGATGTCACGATCAGCGACGAACCGACCAGCAAACAACCGATAATGATTCCAAGCGTAATCTTATTGCTCGCATCACTTATCGTGTCGTCAAGTTCCTCAAGCCCCCGATGCTGCAAGTTCACCTTAAGATTATCCTTCTCGATCTTCTTTAAGATCCGCAAGGTCTCCTCCGGAATTGCCTGCAACTGATCGATTCCCATAAAAAAGCTATCACGAATCTCCGCCGCCACATTCTTAGGGTTTCGGCGATTAAGTATCAACTTCTTGAGTACAGGACCAAACTCGTCCTTCAGGTTAAACCCCTCGTCCAAAGTCGTTCCCGTTTCCTCAACGCAAAGGATCGCCTTCGCCATCAATGAATAGTCGCGAGCAAGATCGATTCCGTTGCGGCCAAAAACATACAGAAGCCGCAGAATCGCTCGCCCGACGTCGCCCTCGCCCGTATCCGGATTGTAATGCTCGCGAATCGCCACGTTCACATCCCTCTCCATGCGCCGACGGTCAATCGACTTCCCCGTATCCGCCAAATGCATCGCGATGCGCGACACCTGCTCAGCATCCGCCTTCACAAAGGCCTGAAAAAGATCCACCAACCCATAGCGCATCCTCTGCGTGAGCTGGCCCGTCATCCCCCAGTCCAGAAAACAAAGCCGCCCATCCGCCAGCACACGAATGTTTCCCGCATGAGGATCCGCATGGAAATAGCCATCGATCATGATCTGGTGAAACATCGAACGCGACCCCACCTTCGATAGCTTGCGCGCCTCAGGAGTCCCGGGCTCAAAAGACTCCAACCGACGCCCCTCGATCCACTCCATCACCACCACGCGACGCCCACAATAGTCCTCGAAAATCTTAGGCGAGCACACCTCCTCAGGATAAGCGTTGCGTTGCGAGAAATACGACAAACTCCGAGCCTCCCGCCGAAAATCGAGCTCCCGCTCCAAACTCTCCCGCATCGCCTCGATAACCTCCGGCAGATTCAAAGGGCGCAGATCGTCGATCCGCTCATGAGCCTGCCGAGCGAACCAGATCAAAATATCGAAATCCGCATCAATCACCTTCTGCAAGCCGGGACGCTGCACCTTCACCGCAACCGCTTCGCCCGTACTCGCCAATCGAGCTCGATGTACCTGAGCCATCGAAGCGCCAGCCACCGCCTTCTCGTCAAATTCCGAAAAAACCGCTCTCAGATCCTGGCCAATGCCTTCCTCCAAAATGGGCCGTATCTGATCAAAGGATACAGGCGGAACCCTTTCCTGAAGCTTCCTCAGCTCCTTAATCAAAGCCTCCGGCACCACGTCAGGCCGCATGCTCAACAATTGGCCAAACTTTATGAACGTCGGCCCGAGCTCCTCCATCACGATGCGGAGCCTCTCCCATTGACTGCGCCTCTCCGGAGCCATCTTGCCCAAAGCGCTCATCAAACGCGGAGGCAAATCCATCTTCTGCAGCAAGTCCGCAAAACCATACCGCGCCAGAACCGTCACGATCTCCTTCGCGCGCACCGCGTTGGCTATGAATTCAAAAGGTTTTATGGCCATAGTCGATTACTCTGCTGCACACAATGAAAACGGCACGGGAGAGAGCTTAACCCGCGTCGCTGGACGAATAGGATTCCTGAGAAAGCCAACTACTCCGCTGTGGACGCTGCTTCAGCTTCAGCAAGCTTCGCCTCAAGAGCGGCGATACGCGTCTCCAAAGCTTCAATACGCTCAGACTGGCCCTTCCCCATTTTCTTAAGCATCGAATCAAAGCGCTCCTCCAAGGACTTGGACGCCTCCTCAAACTCTTGCTTACCCTCGTCCGCCAACTTCTTGGCAGCGTCCCTCGCGTCGTTCGCAGAGATCTTTCCCTTCTCCACCAACTCGTTCAGCGCCTTTTCCGCCTTTTCCGTACTAATCGCCGCGGCCCCAACCCCGGCTAACATCACTTTCTTAATGGCATCAATCATAGCCTAATACAATAATCACGAAGCGCTTCTGTCATCAATTCAAATCCTCGCATCGCTAAAAACGAATTGCCCAAACCCGCCACACTCCATTAATCCTTTCCCTAACATGCCCGCATCCACCTCCATCTCCTCCATCCTCTTCGTATGCATGGGCAATATCTGCCGCTCGCCCGCAGGAGAAAACGTCATGCGCAAGCTCCTAGAGGAAGCAGGACTGGACGACAAAGTCCGCTGCGACTCCGCCGGCACTATCAGCTACCACACCGGCAACCCTCCCGATCCTCGCATGAGTGCCGCCGGTCGTAAACGCGGCCTGCCCATGACAGGTTCCGCCCGGAAGGTCACCGAGCAAGACCTCGAAGACTTCGACCTTATCCTCGCCATGGATGACGAAAACTTCACCGAACTGGAACACCTCTCCCCTCCAGAATGCCGGCACAAGATCAAAAACTTCTGCGGCTACTGCATCCACCATCCGGATACACAAGTGCCCGATCCCTACTACGGCGGCGAACAAGGCTTTGAGCATGTCCTCGACCTCCTCGAAGACGGCTGCGCCAGAATCCTAAAACAGATTCAGGAAAAGTAATACGGCCATTCCGCTCAACCGGATTCCATCCCAACTCCAGTCCCCCGAAAATTGACCGATCGCCAACGCATAGAATCCGCGATCGCGAACAACACCGGCCGCCCCTTCTCCATCGATTCCCAACGTGCCCTCGGCGGCGGATGCATCAACGACGCCTACCGCATAGAAGGCTCAGGCAAAACCTTCTTCGTAAAGGCTAACAGCTGCGACTTCCTCCCCGCCTTCTCTACCGAATCCCAAGCCCTCAAAGAACTCGCCGCCACCCAAACCGTACGCGTCCCGAAAGTCGTAGCCACCATCGACGGCGACTCTCAAGCGTACCTAATCCTTGAATACATCGATAGCCGCCCCTCCCGCTCCGGCAACTGGGAAACGATCGGACGACAGCTCGCCGCCCTCCACCAAATCCGCCAAGCCCACTACGGCTGGGGGCAAGACAATCTCATCGGCGCCACACCCCAGCCCAATCCCCAAAGCGACAACTGGATCGACTTCTTCCGCGAACACCGACTCGAACACCAGCTCCGCCTCTGCCAAACCCGAGGCTTCACCCTACCCCACGCCGAGCAACTACTCGACGTGCTCCCCTCATTTTTCGAATCACACACTCCCTACCCCTCACTCCTTCACGGCGATCTCTGGTCCGGAAACATAGCCTTCGACAAGGCTGGTGCCCCCTTCATCTTCGACCCCGCCTGCTACTACGGAGACCGCGAAGCCGACCTCGCCTTCACCGAGTTCTTCGGCGGATTCTCTCCCGCATTCTACGCCGCCTACCAAGAATCACTGCCACTAGATTCTGGATACAACGAACGCAAAACCCTCTACAATCTCTACCACTGCCTCAACCACCTCTACCTCTTCGGAGCGAGCTACGCCCACCAAGCCGAGCAAATGACCAAGCAACTCCTCTCAAGATAGGTCCCGCAAAGCCGAAGCCCTATCAAACCCAGCTTCCCGATTTTATTATTCCTAATTCTTAATTCCTAATTCCTAATCCATCCCCATGTCCCTTCTCGAAGCAATCCTCCTCGGTATAATCCAAGGCCTCACTGAATTTCTGCCCGTCAGCAGCAGCGGTCACCTAGAGCTAGGCAAGGCCATCCTCGGCATCGAAACCACCGAAGACGTCACCTTCACCGTCGTCGTCCACGGAGCCACCGTCCTCTCCACCATCGTCATTTTCTGGCGCGACATCCTCGGCCTCTTCCAAGGACTCTTCACGACCAGCTGGAACGAGTCGAAAAAGTACATCGCCATGATTGCCGTCTCCGCCGTCCCCGTCGTCATCATCGGTCTCTTCTTCAAAGAGGAAGTCGAAAGCCTCTTCACCGGAAATGTCCTCCTCGTCGGCTGCATGCTTCTCATCACCGGAGCCCTGCTCTCCTTCACCTACTATTCCCCTAAATCCGGCGGTCCCGTCACCTTCAAAAAAGCCCTCATCATCGGCATCTCCCAAGCCATCGCCGTCATGCCCGGCATATCGCGATCCGGCTCCACCATCGCAACCGGCCTCCTCCTCGGCGTCGACAAAAGCAAAGTCGCTCGCTTCTCCTTCCTCATGGTTCTCGTCCCCATCATCGGAGCCAACTGCAAAGACATCCTCGACGGCGGCATGGCCAACAGCGTCGTCGGCCCCATCCCTCTGATTGCCGGTTTCATCGCCGCCTTCATAGCCGGAGTGCTCGCCTGTAAATGGATGATCTCCATCGTCACCAAAGGAAAACTCATCTACTTCGCCTACTACTGCTTCGCCGCCGGCGCCATCGCCATCTCCGCCCACTACCTCGCCTAACTCCCAATCGAACAATTCATCACTCACCACTCTTTCTCCTAGCCGCGATCCTCTCCAAATAAGCCAGCTTCGCCCCCTCGCCGCTCGTCAGGCGCTTCGCCTCTCGCTCCAACCGCAGCGTACCCTCCTCCCGCACCAGACAACCCCAGCCTAGCGGCACCTCGTCCAGCCGCTTGAGCACCCCTTCCTCGATTACAAGGTAGCAATAATTCGCCGAGCCATACCGCGCTATCCGCGAAAACTTCACCCCGTCCGCCAGCTTCCGCTCGAGCAAGCCCAGCCGCGCCACCAGCCGCCGCCAACGCTCGTGCCTCAGCTCCCCAAAATCATACTCGTCGTATTCGCGAAACAAGGACACTCCTTGTCGGCACTCCGGCAAATGCGCCCCCAACAACAAACGAAGCTCCTCCACTTCTCCCCGCAATTCCTCGCTCTCGCGAACCGCCTTCTTCTCCACTCCCGCATCCCGCAAAAAATCCGCCCGACTCTGCTTGCACTCCAAGGCAAACGTATCCCCAAACACGCCCATCCTCCCCGCAGGCTTGTACCCCGCCACATCCACCCGATAAGGCGACAAAGGCAGCCTCACCTCCTTCGCTACCGCTCGACACCCTCGCGTCCCCAACCACTCGAACGCCAGCCGCTTGAGCTCCAAGTGCGCCCTCGTTTCCCCGCTTTTTGATACGCCCAACAAATTCTCTACAACCATCCGAACACCCTAGCGGGCACCCTCCGACATCTACCGCCTCACCCTCCGAAAACCCTACACCAATCTCTCAAATCATCGTCCGACATCCCTCCCTCGCTCTCCCACAAAACATAAAACCCCATTCGTGAGTATTCGTGCGATTCGTGGGCAAAAAACTTTGCTTCCAACCATTCACTCTTCAGCCTCCCACAAATCATGAGACTCGGATTCCTCGCATCGCACGGCGGTTCAAACATGCAAGCCATCCTCGACGGCTGCGCCCAGGGCTCCATCGACGCCACTCCCGCCCTGCTCGTCTGCAACAATCCCAAAGCCGGAGCCCTCGACCGAGCCGCCAAATCCGGCATGCCCGCCCAAATCCTCAACGGCAAAACTCATCCCGATCCCCCCGCCCTCGACACCGCCATCCTCAAAGCCCTCCGCGACACCCAAGTCGACCTCGTCATCCTCGCCGGGTACATGAAGAAGATCGGTCCCCAGCTCCTCTCATCTTACCAAAACCGCATCCTCAACATCCACCCCGCCCTTCTACCCAAATTCGGCGGACAAGGCATGTTCGGCATGCACGTGCACGAAGCCGTCGTCGCCAGCGGCGAAACCGAATCCGGCGCCACCGTCCACCTCATCAACGAAGTCTACGACGAAGGCCCCATCCTCGCCCAAGCCCGCGTCCCCGTCCATACCGACGACACCCCCGAGACCCTCCAGCTCCGCGTCCTCGCCCAAGAGCACAAGCTCTACCCAGCCACCATCGCCAAAATCGCCTCCGGCCAAATCCAGCTCCCCTAGCTCCCCAATTCACCACTCACTACTCACTACTCACCACTCGAGCCACTCACCACTCACTACCCACCACTCACTACCCACCACTCCTAAACCCCCGGCATCACATTCCCGCCGCACACCGGCACGAAGGCCCCCGTCACGAAGCTCGCCAAGTCCGACGCCAAAAACGCCACCACCTGCGACACCTCCCGATCCGTCCCTCTCCGCCGCAAAGGCACCGACGCCGAATACCCCTCGTTCTCCTCCGTGCCCGCCTCCCTATCCTGGTCGCTGATCGTCCACCCAGGCGCCACCTGATTCACCGTCACCCCATTCTTCCCGACTTCGCGCGCGAGCACCCGCAGCACTCCGTCCATTCCCCGTTTTCCGGATACATAGGCCGACATCGTCTCCCCCATTTGCATCGTACACTCCGTGTTAATGCCCACATAGCGCCCCCAGCCCTTCTCCACCATTGCCGGAACAAACGCCTTCGAAAGGTGCACGTTCTGCATCACGCAACTGCGAAACTGATCCTCGTAGTCCGCCAAATCCTCCTCCAGCACGCTCGACCACGGCCACACCTGCGACACCGCGCACGCCACCACGATGTCCGGAGCACCCAGCGCTGCCGCCACCGCGTCCCGCATCGTGCAAACGCTATCGAAATCCGTCACGTCCCCATTAACTGGATACGCCCGTCGGCCCAATCCCTCAATCTCCACCTTCAGTTCCGCCGCCTTCGTCTCATTCCCGCGGAAATGCAAAGCCACATCCGCGCCCGCTTCCGCCAGCACCCGCGCGATCACTCTCCCCAACTGCCCCGTAGCCCCCGTCACAAGCGCCACCCGACCCGACAAATCAACTGCAATAGCCATCCCCACCCCTAAACCCAATTCTCCATCTCCCGTCAACCCATCCCCAAATCCCCTCAAACCCAAAAACAGACCAAAGGCCATCAGGCCGAACCCAGCGCAGGATCAAAATTCGCGTTCATTCGCGGTTAAAAGAAACACCACCCAAATACACAATCAACCCCCACCCCACTTCGTATAAAACAGCCATGACAGCTACATCCAACACCATCAGCTCACTCGCCAAAGACCTCTCCAAGGACTTCCCACGCAGCCCGCGCGAAACGCTCGGCGGCTACGTCGTCGCCGCTCGCGCCCTCGACAAATGCCGCGCCGTAATCGCCGGCACCAACGACGAGTACCACTTCAATTGTCCGCTGGACAACTACTTCTTCGGCTTCACCGGCATCGACGGCGAAACCTTCAAAGACTTCGTCGCCACCGGAGCCGACGACGAAGCAGTCGCCGCCTGGGTTATCGAAAACTCCAAGGTAAAAGACCGCCGCGAAATCATCGCCTGGAACAACAAGATGCGCGACACCCGCCGCAGCGACATGCCCATCGAGCTCCAAGAATTCCTCGAAGGCTACATCCCCCAATTTATCCCAGCCAACAAAATCGTCCGCGTCTGGTTCGACGTCTACGACATCGAAGAAGGCCGCATCTAAAATTCTAGCCATAGGGTGCGTCCGCTCTTCACAGCGGACGCTATCCCTCACTCCCTTCAACTCGCCTCGAATGCCGACGATGACAGAGGAATGCAAAAGCTCTGCATCTTCGTCTTCATGATCATCTTCAGCTACATCGGCTGGTACCTTGGCAGTCTCATCGGCGGATTCATGAGCGCCTTCTTCGTCAGCGGAGCCCTTTCTCTCATCGGAGTTTGGGCAGGCTGGAAAGTCCACCTTCGCTACCTCGACTAGCCTCGATCCGCTCAGCGCTCAGCTCCCGACCGAAGGTTCCATAGTAAGAATGCCACATCCGCCTGAGCCTCTTGCAAATGCGACGCAAAGGAACACTTTTACCGCATGCCAAAAAAACGCATCATCGTCACAGGTGGCTCGGGCAAAGCCGGCCACTGGATCGTAAAGCACCTCGTCGAAGAAGGCTACGATGTCGTCAACGTCGACACCCGCCCCCCAGTTGAGCCGCTCTGCCATACCATCAACGCAGACCTCACCGACCTCGGCCAAGTCGTCAACGCCTTCTCCCCCTATAATACCGGATCACGCGACCCCTACGTCGGCGTCATCCACATGGCCGCCATTCCGCGCGCCCACGAATTCCCCAACGAAGAAGTCTTCCGCGTCAATACGCTCTCCACTTACAACGTCCTAGAAGCCTGCGCCCTGCTCGGTATCCAAAAAGTGGTGGTCGCATCCTCCGAATCCTCCTACGGCATCTGCTTCGCCACCGATTTCTTCGAGCCGCAGTACCTGCCCGTCGACGAAGCCCACCCGCAGCTCCCCGAAGATTCCTACGGCCTCTCCAAGATCGTCAACGAAGCCTGCGCCGCCACCTTCCATCGCCGCACCGGCATGCAAGTCATCTCCCTGCGCCTCGGCAACGTCCTCTGCCCAGAAGACCACGCCCCCACCATCGCACGCTTCAGCCACCCGGAAGACCGCCTGCGCATCCTCTGGTCCTACATCGATTCGCGAGACATCGCTATCGCCTGCCAGCTCGCCATCGAAAAAGACGGCCTCGGCTGCGAGCCCATCATCCTCGCCGCAGACGACGTCTCCTCAAACCTCGACGCCATGGAGCTCGCCAAAAAGTACCTCCCAGACGTCACCGACTTCAAGAAAGAGCTCCCCGGCCGCACCAGCCTTATGGATAGCTCCCGAGCCAAGGAACTGCTCGGTTGGGAGCAAAAACACTTCCTCGAATTTTAGCGGAAGTATCCAAACTTTCGCTACTAATACACCATCGCATGCAAAAGCCGCGGCATTACTGCCGCGGCTTTCATGTTTCAGATATCAATACTATCAGCTATACGCCATCACCAGTTTTCATCTGGCGGCGCAAAAGAAAAATAATTCCAACCCCAAGACCAAGCAGGCCTAATGTCGCGCCCGAATCGGGCACTCTAAGACGATCAGCCTCCACGTAAAGCGCCGCCTCCTTTAAATAATAATCCCCAGACTGCGCTACCACCGAGTAGTCGACGATCCCATCCTGCAAATCAAGAAGCACGCTATCATTCAATCCAGTCGTGAACCATTCGTAACTATAAGGAGCATTGTAGTGAGAACCATCAACATCCTGCCAATCCCATAAAATCGAGCTGCCGACGGACATTCGCACATAATCCCACGTATCCGATTCGTCATCCGCAAACGCGAACTTCACCGTCGCGCTAACGATCTTCATCGTCGTCGGATCAAATCCGTCATTGAGCAAATTAAAGGTCTTATCCCACCTGCTGCCATGCCAAGAAGCCATATACTGGTAACCACGAGGCGCGTCGCCACCATCATCTGAGCTCCCATCAACATCGACGTCGACGAAGGAAATCGCGCTCGCCGACGAAATCGCAGCAAGGCCAAGCGTGAATACAAAAAGCTTTTTAAAGGTTTTCATGCAGGTGGTTTCTATTTTTTGTGGATGTGTACCCGACAAAATCCCGCCATAGGTACTCACCTGTATTCGCCTCGAAGCCCCCAAGCTTAAGCCCCGCGCCTTAAATAGAGATCACCTCTCTATCCACCCGCGCTATTACTCTCCAAGGCGATAGACTGAATACTCTACAGCAGAACACCCTGGTCCTTCCTTCCAACCCCGAGAAACTCGCCCCAATCCCCCCAAACTCCCCATGACTCGCGCCCTCAACCTCCTCTCAAACCTCTTCCCCCTCTGGGTCGCAGCCGCCTGCGCCTACGCCCTCGTCGACCCTAGCTGGATCGCCTGGTACCAACGCCCACATATCATCTGGGGACTCTCCATCATCATGCTCGGCATGGGCATCACCCTCAGTGTCAAAGACTTCAAACGCGTCGCCACCATGCCCAAAGCCATCGCCGCCGGCGTCGCCGCCCAATTTCTCCTCATGCCCTTCCTCGGCTGGACCATCGGCAAAGCCCTCCAGCTCCCCACCGACTTTGCCGTCGGACTCATCCTCGTCGCCTGCTGCCCCGGAGGCACCGCCTCAAACGTCGTCGTCTACATCGCCCGAGCAAACATAGCCCTTTCAGTGCTTATGACCATGTGCTCCACCTCCGTAGCCATCGCCCTCACTCCCCTGCTCACCTCGTATCTAGCCGGTCAATACGTGCCCGTCGACGCCGCTGGACTCTTCCTCAGCATGATACAAATCGTACTCGCCCCCGTCGCCATCGGCGTGCTTCTGCACCACATCTTTCCGAAACTGGTCAAAGCTGTCCTTCCCGTCGGCCCCCTCGTATCCGTCATCGTCATAGCCCTCATCTGCGCCGCCATCCTCGGGCCGCGACGCGACGCCGTCCTTGAATCCGGCCTGCAGATGCTCATCGCCGTCGTGCTCCTCCACTCCGCAGCCTTCACCTCCGGCTACCTCTTCGCTCGTATCCTCGGATATGATACGATAATCCGGCGAACCATCTCCATAGAAGTCGGCATGCAGAATTCTGGTCTCGCCACCGCCCTCGCCACCAAACACTTCGCTGCCACACCCCTCACCGCCGTACCCGGCGCCATCTCCGCCGTTATGCACTCTGTCATCGGCTCCATCATCGCCGCCTACTGGCGCCTCAAATCCAACAAACCAACTTCCTAAGCATCCTCAATCCGTCGCCCTCGTAGGGTTTGACCTCTTGACGGGCGTAGCTCGCAGAGCGAAGACTGTTGATCCAGACCGCAACGCCAAAAACTCTACCCCAACCACTCCCACAAAAAGAGACCCGCCTTTCAGCGGGTCTCCAAATTTCAAATACAGAGATTTCCAACTCTACTCGCTACTTCGCATCGATATCCTTCAAATACTTAAAGAGCTCGCTATCGGTAGTTAGAATCAATGTCGTATCGCCCTTCAATACCGACTCGTAAGCTTCGAGCGACTTGATAAACTCGTAGAACTCCACCGCCGCCGGCGACTGATTATACGCATTCGCGTAAATCTCAGTAGCGCGGGCATCCGCTCTACCGCGAATCTCTAGCACAGTCCGATACGCCTCAGATTCAATCTCCTGCAAGTCGCGACCGCGCTTACCAGTAATCTTAGCCGCCTCGCCCGCGCCCTCAGAACGGAAACGCTCCGCAATCTGCTTACGCTCCGAAATCATACGCTGAAAGATGCTACGCTCCACGCTCTCATGATAATTGATCCGCTTGAAACGCAGATCCAAAAGCTCAATCCCAAAACCGGTCAACTCCTCCGCCGCAGACGCGAAGATCTCTTGCTCCACCGCAACCTTACCCTTGGTGATCGACTGCAAAATGCCAATCCCGCCGGACGACTCCGAAACGATACTCGCGTCCGGATTCGGCGCCCGGTCCTTCGTCGAACGAATCACCTCCACCAAGTCATGCTTCGCGATCGCACCCAAGGTCGCCGAACGCAAAATATCATCCAGACGAGACTGAGCGCTGCGCTCGTCGCGCAAACGGAGGAAATACTGTTTCGGGTCAACGATCTGCCAACGAGCAAAAGTATCCACCTCGATATAGGTCTTATCCTTTGTAGGCATTTCCGTTGCCGGACCATCCCAGTCAAGTATCCGCCTTTCAATTACGTTTGGCTTCTGCACAAACGGAATCATAAAATGCAACCCGGCCTCGTCAACCGGCTCGCCTACCACCTCACCAAACTGAGTGATGATCACCTGTTCGGTTTCCTTCACCGTGTAGAGTGAATTGTATCCAACAATCGCGACTGCCAGAATTACTACTATCGAAAGAAATTGCGCTATCTGCTTCATGCTATGCGTCTCCTTAAAAATTCAATTAGTTGTTGGGAGTGAGCTGCAAGAGCGGCAATACCGAGCTGGCATCGCTATCGAGCACAATCTTCTTTTCTATGCCGGAAACCACTTCCTGCATCGTCTCCAAATAAATGCGACGCTTCGTCACCTCAGGAGCCTTGACGTACTCGGTCAACATCGCCTCAAATCGAGCCACATCACCTTGCGCCTCGTTCACGCGCTTGAGAGCATAACCCTCCGCTTCCTGTATCGCCTGATTCGCCAAGCCGCCCGCACGCGGGATCACCTTGTTGTATTCACCATTCGCTACATTGATCAGATTCTCACGCTCCTGCTGAGCCTGATTCACCTCGTTGAAAGACGGGCGCACATCATCCGGAGGATTAACATTCTGCAATTGCACCAAATCGATGCTGAGCCCGAGCTCATACCTATCAACCAAGGTCTGCATCATGCGCAGCGCCTCGATCGCTATCTCCTGACGGCCTACCGTGATCACCTCGTCAACCGTGCGATCCCCGACAACCGTGCGCATCACAGACTCCGAGATATCCCGCAGCGTGTCCTTGGGATCTCGCACCTCGAAAAGAAATTGTTTCGGATCTTGGATACGGTACTGCACGATCCACTCCACCGTCGCAGCGTTCAAATCTCCCGTCACCATGCTACGCTCAAGCGACTGCTCCCGGCGACTTGACGAATACTGGCTCCGATCCGTCGCGCCTTGAGTCGCGAAGCCAAACTCCTGCTTGAGCTGGCGTTGCACCTGCACAACCGAAACCTGGTCGATGCCAAACGGCATCTTGAAATGAAGTCCCGGATCGACCGTATCAGTGTACTTTCCGAAACGAAGCACCACCCCCTGCGACTCGGCAGGAACGGTATAAACACTTGAAAAGCCCGCCCAGATAAGGAGCACGACTATCACTATTCCAAACAATCCGCCGAACTGACCCTTCAGGTTCCTGAAGCTGTCCGGCACGTTGATTTCTATTCTATCGGCCATGCGTCCGATACTCACCCCCTGATAAATCGGCGCAACGTATTTCGGTCCTCATATGCCCACCCCATTCGACGACGCCCTATAACTTTCGCTATTGATCCCATTAGAAGCCCTTACCATCGTCCGCTCAAACCAAGAAACATGAGACAAGCCCCAATCCTCCGTCTGCTCGCCATCGCAACGAGCCTCTTCACCACTGCCATCGCCATTTCCGCTAAACCGACAGCTAGCTTCTTCGAGCCAAGCCCGGACTGGAAAACAGCCAGCGAAACCAGCGTCCAAACGGGCGAAACAAGCTTCGCCGCGTCCGACGACGCCGAAGGCGAAATCATTTACACAAACGGAACCACCGGTGACAACGACGGCTACCTCGCCACCCTCCAAAACTTCTCCGACCAAATCGTCTCCTTCGACTACATGGTCACCCCGGGCTCCACCGCCGGCGTCTACCTGCAAGGCCGCTACGAGGTCAAACTCTCCGACTCCCACGGCCAAGCCCTCTCCACATCCTCAGCAGGAGCTCTCGCCTCCGGCTTCAACCGCAATACCGACCAAACCTTCCCCGCCGCCACCCCCCTCGCAAACGCAGCCAAGCCCGCCGGCGAGTGGAACACCATCGCCATCCGCTTCCGCACCCTGCGCAACGACGACGCCTTCAACAAACTCTCCAATTCCTTATTCCTTGATATAACGCTTAATGGCGAAACCATCCAACGCGACGCCCAGATCGAGTACTACACCGAAGGCTCCTTCAAGCAATGGGAGCAAACCGACGGCCCCCTCGTCTTCCGCGCCAAAAACGGCCCCATCGCCATCCGCAACTTCCAGATCGACCACGCCGACTACGAAGCAGTCGCCGTCAACGAACCGGGCCAGCCGACCAACGCCTCCGAACTCGTCGACCAAGTCGCCCTCGGCAAGGAAACCTTCACCGCCATGGGCTGCATCGAGTGCCACACCACCAAAAAAGGCGACACCTCCTTTAAGACCGGACCCAACCTCTACGGCCTATTCCAACGCCAAGCCCGCAAACGTGAAATCGTCGAACCCGCCACCGGAGTCCACTTCTCCATCGACGCCGACCAATCCTACGCCAAGCGCTCCATCCGCGTCCCCGCCGCCGAGCTGGCCATCGCCGAATCCGGCCCCACCGCCGGCCAGCCCTACCTCCCCGTCATGGCCCCCTACAACGAAGAACTCCTCTCCAACGCCAAGGTCGACGCCATCTACCGTTACCTCGCCACCCTCAACGACGACCCCAACCGCGCCGCCGTCCAAGTCCTCGTCCCCGCAGACGGCCCCACCGAGTACGACCCCCTCGCCGACACCATGGAAGTCCTCGTCTTCAACCGCACCCGCATCCAGCGCGGCTCCATGCCCGGCGTATCCGGACGCTCCATACACGTCGGCCAGCCAAACGGCGTCAACTTCACCTTCGACCCCCGCACCCTTGCCATCGAAAAGCTCTGGCAAGGCGGCTTCCTAAACGGAGCCGGCGAATGGGAAAACCGCGGCGGCAGCGGCTTCAGCCGCGGATTCGAATCCAAAGAAATCAACCTCGCCAACACCAGCCTGCTCGCCCCGCTCAATGCAAACGGCCAGCCCATCGACTTCTCCTTCAAAGAAGCCGTCTTCCGCGACTGGCCCACCATCGACGCCTCCCTCAACAACCCCAAGGACCACCTCCAACTCCTCGCCGAGATCGACGCCCAATTCCTAGGCTACACCCTCGACTCCACCCAGCCCGACGCGGCCCCAATCTTCAACTACCGCATTGGCCAAAACCACATCTCCACCCAAACCCTCATCGCCGCCGACGGCTCTACCCAAATCATCCTCACCGGCTCCCTCGCCACTTCCCAAACCTTCTCCCTGAACCCAAGCGCCCTCGCCAAGCCCTCCGTTACCGCCGGCTCCCTCGCCAACAACCGCTGGACCCTACCCGCCACCGAAAAGCTCCACGCTACCCTCTCTTCAAAAATCGGCCTCGCCTCCCTCGTATGGCGTCCCGAAAAAACGGATACACAATACCTCGTCCAGCCGCTCGTCACCGAGCCCACCGACGCCCACCTTCCCGCCGGCTACACCTCCGAGCAATACCTCCAGCCCCACGACAACGTCGGCCGCGACCTCCTCTTCGAAGCCACCGCCATAGACGTCGCCCCGGACGGCACCATCGTCGTCGGCACCCGCACCGCCGGCATCTGGCGCCTCAAAGACGGACAGTGGCGCCTCTTCGCCGAAGGCCTCTTCGACTGCCTCGGCCTCGTCGTCGAAGACCAAAGCGGACTCACCATCGTCGCAGGACAAAAGCCCGAGCTCACCCGCATCTCCGATACCGACGGAGACGGCATCGCCGACACCTACACCACCCTCTCCGACCAATTCTCCTACCACTCGAACTACCACTCCTACATGCACGGCCCCGTCCGCGACGGAGAAGGAAACTACTACTACACCCTCAACCTCCTCCACGACGACGAAGCCATCTACAAAGGCGCCGGCCTCTACATGGGCACCTCCGGCGGCTACTCCGGCTGGACCATCAAAGTCACCCCCGACGGACAATTCATCCCCTGGGCAAGCGGCCTGCGCTCCCCCGCCTCCCTCGGCATCGACTCCGCCGGACGCCTCTGGTACGCCGACAACCAAGGCGAATACGTCGGCACCTCCAAGCTCTTCATCCTCGAAAAAGACAAATACTACGGCCACCCCGCCGGACTCGTCGACCTCCCCGGCATGTCCCCCACCTCTCCCGAAATCCAATGGCCCGCCAGCGGAGCCGGCAAAGAACGCGCCGTCGCCCTCTTCCCCCACAACTCCGTCGCCAACTCCCCCGGCCACATGACATGGGACGAAACCGGCGGCGCCTTCGGCCCCTTCGAAGGCCAACTCTTCATCGGCGACCAAACCCAGTCCAAGCTCCTCCGCGTCGAAACCTACCAAATCAACGGCAAGACCCGCGCCGCCGTCTTCCCCTTCGGCGAAGACCTCCAATCCGGCATCATGCGCCCCGTCTTCCTCCCCGACGGCAGCCTCCTCCTCGGCCAAACCGGACGCGGCTGGCACGCCCACGGCGGCAAAATCGCCAGCCTCCAACGCATCTCCTGGGACAGCCATACCGTCGCCCCCGCCATCCACACCGCCAAACTCGACTCCACCGGCCAATCCATCTCCCTCACCTTCACCCAAGCCCTCGGACCCAACGTCACCAAAGAACAACTACAAGCCGCCCTTCACCTAAAGTCTTGGTACTATCGCGACGCCCCCGACTACGGATCCCCCGAGCTCGACCCCATCAAACACACCATCGAGTCCGTCGTCATCGACGTCCAACGCCAAACCATCGTGCTCAACCTCCAACCCGAGACCTACGCCACCCAAGCCTTCCAAACCGCCCGCGTCTACCACCTCCAAATCGACACAGACAAACTCTTCCCCCAAGAGACCCCCAAACGCCTAGAAACCTACATCACCGGAGAATAGCAAAAAGCCCGATCCCTACTTCTCCAGCTCGACGTTCCAGTAAGCCACATCGAGAAAGTGCTTCCACGCCTCCTGCTTCTTGCCGCGAGCCACTAGGCTGATAACCGGACGCCAGCGAGGAATTGAAGGCTTGCGGATCAAACGCATCTTCGCCTCATGCGGCAATCGATTCGCCTTGTGCGAATTACACTTGATGCAGGAGCAGACAATATTCTCCCAAGTTGTCTTACCGCCATAGTGACGCGGAATCACGTGGTCTAGATTCAGATCCTCCGACCGCATCTTCTTCGCGCAATACTGACACGTGTACTTGTCCCGGTCGAAAACGTTTTGACGCGTAAGCTTGAGCTCCTTGCGCGGCACACGATCAAAAACAGAAAGCAAAATCACCCTGGGAACACGGATCGGATACCGCACCGTGTGGACGACATCCATCTCGCTGACTGGAGGATTGTGACGGGAAAAATCCACCCAATCCATCATGTTGAAGACCTCGAAACTTTCGTCTTCAGCATGGACGATTTGAGCGTGGCCGCTCGCGATGAGAGAAAAGGCCCGCTTGGCGGCAATCACGTTTACCGCCTGCCATAACCGATTCAAAACTAAGACCGGTTCCATTAGCGCAGCTTCCATGGGGAACAACGTTCTACCCCAGACGCCAAAACTGTCAAGGCGCGAAGAACACGCCCCGGCCGTATTTCACACGAGCGTCACACTGCAAAGCAGTATCCAAGAACTGGATAGAAAACGCAGACGCGAATCCAACAACCCGCGGCCGCCTAGACAAAAAGCCGTTTTACTCTCCGTCGAACACGCGAACCTGCCCGAAGAACTGCTTCTGGTTCGCGATAAACGCGTGGTGAGTCGGATGATCCTGGTAAGTGTCGTGATCCGCCACGTTCTCAACAATGACCGTGAGCATATAGTCCCAGTCCGTCTGCACAACCGGACGCTTCGCCGTGTCCGCCACCTTCCCGATGTAGCACGCCTTCGCTACCTCAATCGTAGCGAGAGAACCAAGGTCCTTCTCAAACGCGGCGACCTGCTCGTCGCTCATTCCCGGAGTAAGATTAAAAAGTACTGTATGAACTAGCATGATAAAAAACGTAGGTTTCGAAGCTATTGTTCACCAATCCCAGTGAATCGGTCAAGCGCCGCATCCACCCGCGCCTTCCTATTCGCATAAAAAACAAACGCTCCCGAATCTTGATGCGCCTCGATCACCCCCAGAATCGCCCGTATCGAATTGGCCGAATCCCAAAGCTCAGGCTTCGCGTTTTCACCCTTCATACGCTCTTCCAGCCAAGCCAAATTCGTCCGCAACTGCCGTTCGTCCGCTTCATCCGTCGAGCCAAACTCACTCAGGAAAGTGAGCTTCAAATTGATCGCGATAAGGTCCGCGCCCAGCACCCCAGCCTCATTCCAAAAAGCATTCTGACGCGCCGCGTCCCTTGGGTCATCCGCCTTCGAAATTCCAGCCCACAAATCAGGATACTTCGTCGCCGCCAACTCCAGAGCCGGAAAGACAGATTCCAGGTACGCGAGCTCGTCCTCAACTAATGGATACGCCAGCACATCGTACTTCGTCCCGCCCTTTTCCGAGCTCAGCCAGACGCTTCCAGCCACTCGATAATCCGGAGCCGGCGAACAGGCGGACAAACAAAAAGCCAAAAGAGCAATACACTGCAGCGAGAAACGTATCATGAAACTGAAAACACTCTGCCTTGATCCAGCCCCCAAAGCTACCTCTTTCCACAAAAAAACCGCAGCCAAACAGACTGCGGTTTTCAAAGTTCAAATAATCCGGCGAACCTAAGCCTTCAGCGCCACCTTGCCGGATCCCTTGACCGCCTGACCAATCTTAACCGCCTTGCAGCCGTTGGAGTGACAGAAGGCGAGCACCTCATCGGCTTGCTTGCCATCAACCACCAGCGTCATGCCGATCCCCATGTTGAAGACTTCGTACATCTCGTCGAAATCGATGCCGCCCTTTTCGCCAATAAGCTTGAAGATCGGAAGCGGCTCCCAAGTAGAAGTCTCGATTTCCACGTCCACCTTCTCAGGCAAGATGCGTGGAATGTTCCCGGTAAAACCACCGCCGGTGATGTGAGCAATCCCGAATACCGCATTGCCCTTACGAACCTTAGAAGACGTGCCGACATTGAACTTGGCCAACAAAGGCTGGAGTAGCGGAGCGTAATTCGTGTGCGGCACCATCAGGGCCTTCTCGATGCTCTGACGCGTGCCCGGAACCTTGTCCTTAAGCGTCAGCTTCGCCTTGTCGAAAATCACCTTGCGAGCAAGCGTATAGCCATTGGTGTGCAAGCCGCTAGACGGCAGACCGATCACCACGTCGCCCGGACGAATCGTAGAGCCGGAGAGCATCTTCTTCTTCTCCGCGATGCCTACGATCACTCCCGCAATATCGTATTCACCCTTAGAATACATATCAGGAAGCTGAGCAGTCTCCCCGCCAATCAATGCGCAGTTCGCGCCCGCGCAAGCTTCGGAAATGCCGGCAAGGATCTGCTTGAAAACCTTCGGCTCGAGCTTGCCGAGACCGAGATAATCGAGGAAGAAAAGCGGCTCCGCCCCAATCACTGAAATGTCGTCAATACAATGATTCACGATGTCCATGCCCACACTCTTGTGCTTGCCGGACTCGAAAGCGATTTTGAGCTTCGTACCCACTCCGTCAATACTGCTGACCAGCACTGGCTCCTTATACTTGGACTTGGACAGGTCGAACAAGCCGCCGAAACCGCCTACCGCTCCGAGCACCTCGGGACGGGACGCGCTCTTGAGCGACTCCTTGAGACCGCCCTTCATGCGATCAGCCAAATCGATGTTCACGCCGACTTCAGCGTATGCTTTGGTTTTCTTCTTAGCAGCCATCTTAATAGAGAAAATTTGTTAAACAATGTGAGACCCTAAAACCCTTAGTAAGAGCGGCCCTTCGCTTTTTCGTAATAATTGATAAAGGCGCGATTCACCACCTGAAAACCTCCAGGCGTCGGATAATCGCCCGTGAAATACCAGTCGCCCTTGTGATGCGGCAGAGCCTCGCGGAGATTATCAACCGTCTGATAAATCACTTCCAATTCACCCTTCCAATCCACATCGTACGGATAGACGAGCTGAGCAATCTTCGCTGAAATCTCCTCATCGGTGAAGGGCTTGTAGATCTCCTGCACGTAGTTCACGTTCGCAGGAGCATCGCCCTTTTCCGCGTCCAAGCATTTTCGATACACATCGCTGATCACATCCTTCTTGCCCTTTTCCTTCAGCAGAGCAATCGCCGCCTCGAAAGCGATGAACTTCCCGAGCTCGGACATATCGATACCATAACAATCCGGATAACGAATCTGCGGAGCAGTCGAAGCGATGATGATCTTCTTCGGATCCAGACTGCTGAGAATCTTCAGCACGGACTTGCGAAGCGTCGTGCCGCGAACAATCGAATCGTCCACGCAAACAAGGTTGTCGTTCGGAGTCACGATCCCGTAAGTCACGTCATAGACGTGGGACGCCATCTCGTTTCGTGAATCCTCAGTCGATATGAACGTACGCAACTTCTGGTCCTTATGCGCTATCTTTTCGCCGCGTGGCCAGTTTTTCATTACGAGCTGGTCGAGCTTTGCAGCATCGAGCTCGCCCTTGGAAACCGCCTCGAGAATCTCAGCCTTCACCTCGCGCCTACGGATCATGCGAAGCTCTTCCAACACGCCAAAATAGGCCACCTCAGAAGTGTTCGGAACGAAACTGATAACCGTGTTCTCAAGATCACGGTCGATCCCCTTCATGATCTGCTCGCACAGTCCGCCACCGAGAGCCTTGCGCTCGCGATAGATATCCGCGTCGTTACCGCGAGAAAAATAGATGCGCTCAAACGAGCACTGCATCGGCTCAGGAGCGGGCTCTCGAAAGATATCTTTCGTCACCTCTCCGGCCTTATTCACCACGATGATATGCCCGGGCGGCACCTCGTGAATGTCCTCAAGCGACTTGTCGAAAATCGTCATCAAGGGAGCGCGCTCAGAAGCGGCGGCGAAAACCTCGTCGTCTTCGAAATAGTGAACCGGACGAATACCCAAAGGATCCCGCAGGATGAAGCTATCCCCGTTGCCGATACCGCCAATTAGAGCGTACCCGCCATCCCAAGACTCAGCCGACTTGCGGAAAATCTTCGGAATATCGATACCAGTCAGGATCTTCTGAGAGATTTCCTCGTTCGTATGTCCCTCATCCCGCAGATAGCGGTAGAGATTGTCGTGAGCCTCATCGAGATGGAAGCCGACCTTCTCAAGCAATGCCTGCGTATCGGTCGCGAAAATCGGATGCTGACCGATGGCGATCAAGCTCTCGTTGAGCTCCGCCGTATTGGTCATGTTGAAATTGCCCGCCAAGATCAGATTCTTCGTCGGCCAACTGCTGCGACGGAAGAACGGATGACACACGCTAAGCGAATAACCGCCAGAAGTCCCGTAGCGAAGATGCCCCATGTAAAGCTCGGCCGCGAAATCGAACTTGCTCTTAATGGAGGGAACGTAGTCGGGCAATATCTCGCCGTTACGGATTAGCTTCTGATACTGCTTGAGCGTGTCCTTAAAAATGCGGTCCAGCGCATTCGACTTCACGCTGCGTTCGCGAAACATGTAAGGCTCGCCCGCCGGCATATCAAACTTCACTGCCGCTACACCCGCGCCATCCTGGCCACGGTTACGCTGCTTCTCCATCAGGAGGAACAACTTGTAGAAGCCGTAAAGCGGCGTGCCATATTTTTCCTGATAGTACTCAAGCGGCTTCTTAAGTCGCACTTGAGCGATACCGCACTCGTGTTTAATCGGGTCGCTCATCGATTAGGCTGGAGGTTTTGTGAAGTCCTAGGAAAGGACTTAGAGGAATCCGGAATGATCTTCTTCGGCATTGCAAAGATGACGTCAGTCAAGGGAGCTTTGAGAGTGATGTTTGTCGACGGGTTTTTTCTCCCTTTTCAGGGCGATTCTTCATTCAAAAACCACCACCTACGGCGATATTCGAGACCCTTGCAACAAATCATTGCTTCTTTTCTCCATAGATTGTCGATTCAGCGAATACCCTATCCCGAAACCTCGCCGTAACGCCGAATTCACGCCCTCGAAACCTAAGCGCTAACCGCCTCTATGGAACCGCAATTACCGTCAGCCCAAATTCCCGGACTCCCCTCTCCAGAACCGGGCATGGACTGGCGCTCCCTCAACCGCTTCCGCAAAGACGAGCGCGGCGAGGAGTTCTACCTGACCTGCCTCCAATACGGACAACACCTCTGGCAACAAGGCCTCCCCGCCCGAGCCATTCTCTGCCTCGACCGAGCCTGGGGCGCCGACCTCCACGGCCACGAGCCCATTCTCGCCGACTGGCCCCTCCCCTACGCTCCACTCGTCCACCTCCTTCAGCACGCCCCCGCCAACGCCTTCCTCGGCAACCCCCGCGTCCACTTCCAACACTACGCCGACCGCCTCGGCGCCCCCCGACGCCAGCAACGCAAATGGCGCTCCTGGGCCTGCTGGGCACTCACCCGCGCCACTCTACCAAATCTCCCCGGCGATCCGCGACACGACGTCGAAGAGCCGACCCTCGACCAAATCACCTCCGCCCTTGCCCTCCACGGCCACCCCGACGAAGTCACCCTCTGGCAATCCGCCTTCCCCGAAAGTACCACCCCGTAGCTCCCCCACAAAAAAACACCACCAACCAAAACCTCCCGTCGCATAGCGACACCTAATTTGCCACAGGCAAACCTGACCCACCCCATTCCCTAGCACCCAGAAAAAATCACATCTCCCGCAGCGTCCCGCCAAAACGCGCCGCCAGCCGCTTCAAACCAGCCCGCTCCGCATCCCCCAGCTCAAACCCAACCACGTGCAGCCGCGGATTCGCCCCCGTCTCCAACACCCGCTCGTCCGCAAAGCGCATCAGCTCCTCAAACGAAATCTTTGGATAAGAATACCCGCCGCCCGATTTCGCCGTCCGTCGATTCAGAGAGCCATCCGTCACCAAAAAAACCAGATCCGGCTGCATCGCCATCGCCCTCGCTAAAGCCGCCTCGTGACCAACGAGCTCCTCGTCCTCGACCTTCGGATTTCCCCGCAACTCTCCCCGTATCCACTCGCCGGCCTGACGCTTATTCTTCACCAAGGCCGGCGCCAAATACTCCGAAAACTGCTTCGTCCCCTGACTGAACTGCACGACCCCAAACAAAGTCCCGCTCTCCAGTCCCTCCACCAAACGCGCCGCCTCATCCTGCAAACGCTCGATGCTCACTCCCCGAGCTGCCGCCTTCCTCACCACCGAAGCCGACGTGTTCACCACGATCACGATTCGCCGACCGCTATCCTTCACTCCAAAAAATTCCGCCGCCGATTCCCGACCGCCCAGACTTTTCGCTAAACTCACCAATCCCGAATCCGCCAAAGACGACTGCGCATCCGTTAGAAACGCATCCTCCACGCTTCTAAAATCCATCGCATCCTGCGGTAAAACCGGCACCGGCGGCAACTCGCTCAGAAACGGATCCTCCACCGCAAGCCGCTGAAAGCTCCGCGGCTTCGCCATCCGCCGATTCAACTCCCGCAGCCGATCCATCCGCTTCACCTCAGGACGCTCCACCGTAACAACCCGCTCCCCGGAAAACGCCGGAGGATCCACCGCCACGTCCTCCTTCACCATCACAAACACGCTCGCCAGCAAGACCGCCACCTGCACCGCCAAAGCGATAAACAAAGTGCTGCGGCCACGCGAACGCGAACTAGGGGATTCAGCAAGAGAGGAGGAAACCAAAACGCCCAACATCTAAAGCCAACTCAAACCAGCCCACAACCTCAAAAACCTACCGCTCGCAGAGCGCCTACTCGCCAAAGGCGACCTGACCAATTTTCCCCAAGGCTGCGGGTAAGCACAGCGACACTCGAGCGCAACGACGACACGTGCTTGTCACGCAATCCCAATGCAGGATCCCCCATCCAATTCACCACTCACTACTCACCACTTAACTCAAAGCCATCCCCGTCTCCGAACGCCTACACTTCAACATACCGTCCACAGATCCTGAATACACAACCTCCCCGCCCCGCGAACCGCCACCCGGCCCAAGATCGATCGCCCAATCCGCCAAACCGATGAAATCCAAATGATGCTCGATCACCACCACCGTGTTCCCCTGGTCGCGCAATCGAAACAGCAGATCCGATAGCCGCTGAATATCCGCCCAATGCAAGCCCGTCGTCGGCTCGTCGAGAATATACAAATTCTTCCCGCTATTCCGCTTCGAAAGCTCCAGCGAAAGCTTCAGCCGCTGAGCCTCGCCCCCACTTAAAGTGTTGGCCGCCTGCCCTAGCTTCAAGTAGCCAAGCCCCACTTGCTCCAGCGTATTCAGTTTCTCGATAATTCGCGGCACGTTCTTGAACTTCTCGCACGCCTCGTCCACCGATAGCTCCAGCGCCTCCGCAATATTTATCCCGCCGTACTTCGCCTCCAAAGTCTCGCGGTTGTACCGCTTCCCATTGCAGCTCGGACACTCGATATACGCGTCACTCATGAAAAGCATATCGAGCTTGATCGCTCCCTGACCCTGGCAACGCTCGCAACGCCCGCCGCGAATATTGAAACTGAAACGCCCAGCTTTGTATCCACGCGTTCGCGACAAAGGCACCTTCGTGTAAAGTGTCCTTAATTCATCAAAAAGCTTCGTATAGGTCGCCGGATTCGACCGCGGACTCTGTCCGATCGGCTCCTGACTCACCCGCACGACTCGCTCGAAATACTCAAACCCGTCGATCCCCTTGTGCGCCCCGGGTATATCCTTCGAACGATTGAGCTTTCGAGCCGCCGCCTTCGCCAAAATATCATTCACCAAGGTCGACTTCCCAGAACCGGACACTCCTGTCACGCACGTCAACAAGCCCACCGGGATCCGCGCCGTCGCATTCTTGAGATTGTGATGCGACGCCTCCTTGATCTCGATCCACTTCTCCGTCAACTCAAGCGTCGGAACCCCTTTCGTCAGCACCTGCTTTCCGGACAGATAAGCCCCCGTGGACTGCATGCGATCCGGATTTCCAATACACTTTTTCGGATCCCCTTCGTAAAGCACCTCACCCCCATGCAAGCCCGCGCCCGGCCCGATCTCGATCAAATGATCCGCAGCTCGCATCATCTCCTCATCATGCTCCACCACAATCACGGAGTTCCCCACGTCGCGCAGTTCCTTCAGCGTCTGGACCAGCTTCAAATTATCCTTCGCATGCAGCCCGATACTTGGCTCGTCGAGCACATAGACCACACCCATCAGACTCATCCCGAGCTGCGTCGCCAAACGCACGCGCTGCGACTCGCCGCCACTGAGCGTACCGTATCCACGATTCAATGTCAGGTAGTCGAGCCCGACCTCCTTCAAAAACCGCAACCTGAACTCGATCCCCTCAATCACCTCGCCATAGGTGGATACCTCGCTGCTTGCCCGATCGAGCTTCGAGACAAACGCGTACGCCTTCTCGATATCCATCGCCAAAAACTCCGGCAAGCTCACCCCGTCCACAAACACGTTTGCGCTGCGGGGACTGAAGCGATGCCCATGACAGCCCGGACAATCCTGTTCCGTCTGGTACGTCATCAAACGCGCCCGATACCCGTCGCTCTTCGTCTCGCGAGCCGCCTTCATAAGAATCGGCACGATCCCCTCAAACGGTGCCGGAGCAGGCTTCGTCTTCCGTCGCGTCAGCTTAAACTCGAACTCACGATCAGGCACCCCATGCAAAATCTGCTGCCGCGTCTCCTCCGGCAAATCCTCCCAAGGCGTCAGCGGATCAAAGGGCAACTGCTCCGCCAACTGACGCAACAACGCGTTGTGACGAATAATCAATTGCTTCCCGCCAATCCGCAGCGGCTTGAGCGCTCCCTTCTTCACGCTCTTGCTCGGATCCGGAACCACCAGCTCATCCAGAAAACGCCGCGTCTCGCCCAATCCGCCACACTCAGGACACGAGCCCTCCGCCGTATTAAATGAAAAATGCCGCGGCGTCACCGGCTCGTAAACCTCGCCACAATCGCTGCACGAGAAATTCCGACTCAGCGAAAGCTCCTGCCAATCCGCGTCGCGAGATTCCTGATACAGAACCAACGCCCTATCCTTCCCCTCGCTAAACGCCAGCTCCAGCGAATCCGCCAAACGACTCCGCTGATCCGGACCAATCACCAAACGATCCACCACGATATCCATCTGCACCGCGCTCCGGCCCTTCGTCGCCGCCTCCGGATCGTCGACCTCCACGATCTCCCCAGCAATCCGCACCCGCTGAAATCCCTTTTGCCGCAACCGCGGAAGCTCTTCGCGCAGCACCGCCGGCTTCGCCTCCATATAGGGTGCCAAAACCATCGCCCGTGAACGCTCCGGCAATTGCAGGGCTTGATCCACCGCTCCATCGAGCGTCTGACGCTGAATAATCCCCCCGTCCTTCGGACAACGCTGCTCGCCGCGAATCACCCAAAGCAGCCGCGCATAGTCCGCGATCTCCGTCACCGTCGCGATCGTACTACGAGGCGACGCGTTCGAAGCGCGCTGCTCGATCGCCAACACCGGCGAAAGCCCATGGATAAAGTCCACGTCAGGCCGCTTGAGCTGGTCCATCACCTGCCGCGCCTGAGTTGAAAGCGACTCCACGTACTTCCGATAGCCCTCCGCGTAAAGCGTATCGAAAGCCAGCGACGATTTTCCCGAGCCGGAAACGCCCGTGATCACCACCAGCTTGTTGCGAGGGATGCGCAGCTCTATATTTTTGAGGTTATGCTCCCGCGCCCCTTTTATGTGAATATATTCGCTCTGACTCAAAACCGGCCGCATTGAAAAGGACCCATCCAAAATAGCAACCACGCCGTATCCATTTCCGGAACACCCTCTCCACACTGTGTTCCTACTCTCTAAAAATCTCTCATTCGATCGATCCATGAAACTAATCTCGCTCGCTTTCGCCGCCTTCGCGCTCCTCCCCTTTACCCTCTCAAACGCCGACACGCTTACGGCCGAGTCGCAAATCGACACCGTATCGCTCTTCCGCGACGGAGCCCGCGTCACCCGCATCGCCCAGATCGACGCCCCCGCAGGCAAGTCCACCATCCGCTTCGAAGGCCTGCCCACCACCGTCGACTACAGCGCCCTCGAAGCCAGCATCGGCGACGCGAAAGGCGTCATCCGAAACGCCAAGATCTTCCATCCGGAAAACATTAAGGACAACGCCGAGGTCGAAGCCATCCGCGAAAAACTCGAAGCCCATCGCCGCGAAATCCGTTCCGTTCAACAGGACAAAACCATCGCCAAGTCCCGCATCAAATTCGTCGAAGACCTCGCCGAATCCTTCGCCAAAGGCTACGGAGAACTTTCCGACAACGGCAGCAGCCTCTCCCTCGAACAAGGCCTCAGCACTTGGGAGCTCGTCGATAAGACCAAACGCGAAGCCGCCGAAATCGAAGAAGCCGTCGACGCCAAACTCCGCGAACTCGCCAAAACCGAGGAGGACATCAAAATCGAACTCCGCGAAGCCCAGGAACGCGACTCCCTCACCCGCTCCATCGCCGAAGTCGAAATCGACCTCGACTCCGCCCAAAGCATTCAACTCGCCATCAGCTACCAAGCCCTAAGCGCTCGCTGGCAGCCTCAGTACGAGCTCCGCGCCCACCCCGAAGACGCCCTTCTCGACTTTGGCTACTTCGCCAACGTCTGGCAGCAAACCGGCGAAGACTGGACCGACGTCACCCTCTCCCTCCACACCAACCAAGCCAACCGCCGCGGAAACGTCCCCGAACTCTACCCCTGGCGAGTAAATCGCCAGCAGGACGAAGAAGTCTACGAGCTCAGCTCTTTCGGCATGTCAGAAAAACGCCAAAGATCCGCCCTGCTTCAAAACTCAATCGCCGTCGCCGACATGGCCATGGCCCCTCCCTCCGAGCAACAAATCGCCGTCACCACTTCCACCGTCTCCTTCCAAGTCACCCTGCCCGGCAGCGTCACCGTGCCGAGCGCCCGCGAGAATTCCACCCTCCCCGTCACCAGCGCCGCATTCGCCGCCGAGTTCTGGTCCGAAGTCGTCCCCAAGGTCCAGCTCGACACCTACCTGCGCGCCCGCTCGGTCAACGAGCTACAAATCCCCATTCTCCCCGGAATCGCCCTCGCCTTCGTCGACGGAAAACTCTCCTCCAAAGTCAATCTCGAGAAAACGCTCCCCACCGAAAAGCTCGAGCTTTCGCTCGGCACCGACGCCAACATCGTCGTCGAACGCATCGAAGGCGCCCAGCTCGACAAAGACACCGGCTTCCTCGACAAGACCGTCACTCTCACCCGCAGCTACACCAACAAGGTCACCAACTACCACAGCATCGCCCACAAAGTCGTGCTCGTAGACCAGTTCCCCATCTCCACCGACGCCAAAATCGAGATCACCCGACTCAGTCCAAAAGACAGCGAAATCAAGGTCCTCGAAGACAAGAAAGACAGCGGAATCTTCCAATGGGAAACCACTCTCGCCTCCGAAGAAAAGCGCGAGTTCAAGACCAGTTACCAGATCGTCCACCCCCGCGACTGGAACCTGGGCCCTAACCTGTAAACGCCCTCCCGCTATAGCTCGAACTCCGCGATCCCTGGCATCGCCGCGCTGCGCGAAGCGTAGTCCGCCGCGAGCTTCGCCGCCTCGAGCAGGCCGTATCCATCCTTATTATACAGGCAGTCAATCACCGTCGCGAATACGATATCCCCGCAGCCCGTCGGCGAAACACACTCGACCTTCGGCGGCTCAAATCGCTGCGGCTCGCCCTCCCCGTCTAGCACCCAAATTTCTTCCGCCCCATTCGTCACCACCCAGCGATTGCACACATAGCGCTCAAGAGCTTTCTTCAGCAGCACTGGCGTCGGCTCCGCTCGCTCTTTTTCGCCAAACAACAATTCCAATTCATCCCGATTGAACTTAACCAAATCCGGATGCTGATCCGCAAACCACGGTAAGCTCGCCCCATAATTATCAATCACTAGCGATACATTCTCGCCGCGATTTTGTATCCAGTCCCTCAACACATTCCAGCGAGCGTCTTCCCAGCCCTGCACCGAACCGCAGACAGCAAAAAGAAACGGCTCCTCGATCGCCTTTAGCTCCGCCACAGCCTCCTGTATCGCCTCTTCCGATACAACGGAATCCAGCCCCAAAAACGTGGTCTCCTCCTTTCCCTCTGCCCGAATGATCGAACCCGACCGCGTCACGCAGCCTCCGTGAAACGCCAGCAGCTCGATGCCCGCATCTTCCAGCCAAGCCTCGCACATCGGTCCGAACTCGCCTCCCGGGAAACAAAGCGACACGTTTTCAGCGCCCAGCTTATTAAGCATTTTGCTGACATTGATCCCCTTGCCCCCCACCTGAAAGCTCTCGCCCGTCGCCCGCATCGTCTTACCGACCGACCAAGAGGAGAAATCGTAAGTTGTCTCAGCTAACAAGTTTGCGGTGAATGCAATGACCTTTGGCATTTCACCAGCCAAACCCTACTCTCCCCACAATTTCAAATCCCAAAAATCCGACACGCGAAAATGTCCTCCGCTTACCTAACAGCCGCCAACTTCCAATCGACCGACACCGTCACTCTCGCTCGCAATCTCATCGGCAAGCAACTCGTCACCACCGACCCCAACGGCAACCGCCAAGCCTATCCCATCACCGAAACCGAAGCCTACGACGGTCCAGACGACCTCGCCTGTCACGCCAGCAAAGGGCGAACCCAACGCACGGAAGTCATGTTCGGTCCAGCCGGACACTGGTACGTCTATCTCGTCTACGGCATGCACGAAATGCTAAACCTCGTCACCGGTCCCGCAGACTACCCAGCCGCCATCCTCATCCGCGGAGTCGAAGGCATATCCGGTCCCGGACGCCTCACTAAGCGCCTCGGAATCGACCGACGCTTCAATGCCAAGCCCGCAACCCCCACCACCGGCCTCCACCTCGAAGATGCCCCGCCAATCCCAGATTCCCAAATCCTAGCCACTCCCCGCATCGGCGTCGACTACGCCGGCCCGGACTGGTCCCAACGCCCCTACCGCTTCCTCCTAAAAACCTAGATATCGAAAAAATGCTCAACACTGGATACCAAAACTGCCCCGCAAGGAACATCGCTCGCAGTGCCTGGCATCCTATCATCAGGGTTCATCGGTTCCATCAGTGGTTCCAAAAAACTCAACCCGACTTGGTGATGAAGCTCAAAAAAAGCCCCCGCTTCCACGAGGGCTTCTGAATATCAAATTAACGCCTAGCAATCAGCGTTCTCAAGCATCACGAATCGCGAGCGTACTTGATTCCGCAGCCATACGGCTTGCTCTTCGCCTTCGCCACCGGTTTGCCGGCCATCACCGCGTCTATCGCCGCCATCACATAATTTTCGGCCTTCGCGATATCAGACTGACTCGCAGAGGCGATGCTATCAATCGCTCCATCGTAGACCAGCGTACCACTCTCATCGATCACATACATGTGCGGAGTAGCGATCGCGCCATAGCTACGGCCAACTGCGCCAGACACGTCAAGCAATACCGCCGACGCGTTCACGCCCTTGCTTTTCACGGTAGCTTTCCATTCAGACAAGCTCATGCTCCCTTGCTTCCCTTCAGCAGAGGAACAAATCGACAGCCATACGACATCCTTGCCAGTAGCAGTCTTTTGCAGCGCCTGCATGTTGCCGGAGTTGTAGTGCTTCTTGACGAAAGGACAGCCATAGTTCGTCCACTCGAGCACCACTACCTTGCCCGCGAAATCCGAGAGCGAATGCGTTTCACCATTGATGTCGGTAAGCGTGAAGGCAGGAGCTGGAGCTCCTACCTTAGCGGCTGAAACAGAAGCCGCGAATAACAGCATCGTCGCCGCGATGCTGCTCAGTGTTTTTCTCAGTGTCATTTTCTATCAGGTTGGTTCGATCTTGGTATTTGCCGAACCACTACAGCTAGCGGTTCATAGCAACAGAATCATCAGCCGCCGCCGCGATCTCATCGAGCGACTGCAAAAACGTGTCCGGACTCAGCACCTGCGGAAGCACCTTGGGCTCCGAACCGGGCTTGCCGTCATATAAAAGATAAAGCGGCACGCTGGAGCGTCCGTACTTCGCAAGGGCCTTGGTGATCACCGCATCCTTTTTCGTCCAATCCGCCTGCACGAGCTCAACACCCATATCTTGAATACGCTCCTTCACTTCGTCCGACCCAAAAAGGCGCACTTCATTAGCCTTACAAGTCAGGCACCAGTCCGCCGTGAAATCCACAAACACCGGCTTACCCGCGCTGCTAAGCTGATCAACCAGCTCCGGCGTATACGCCTGCCAAGGCAATTCCTCTTCGCCTTCCGCCTGGCCACTTGGCATCATCATCCAAATCCCGCCTAGCACCGTCAACGCGCCAAGCGCCGTCGCGACTCTTCGCGTCATCGCCTTGCGAATCGGTGTCGTCCACCGACCATAAATCCACGCCCCGATCGCCACCACGAGCAAGCCGCCAAGCACGAAGATCAAACCGTCGTTACCCATGTGCGCCCCCAGCAGCCAGATCAGCCAGATACAAGTAGCGAACATCGGGAAAGCCATCACTTGCTTGAAGGTCTCCATCCACGCCCCCGGACGCGGAAGCTTGTTGATCAAGGCCGGATTCGCCGAAAGCACCAAGTACGGCGTCGCCATGCCAAGCGCTAGAAAAGTGAATACGGTCAAGGACTGAAACGCCGACAGCGTGAGAGCGTACCCGAGCGCCTGCCCCATGAACGGCCCCGTACACGGCGTCGCCACCGCAGTAGCGATCACCCCTGAGAAAAACGATCCCGAAAGCCCCTCGCTTTTAACCTTCCCCTGCAAGCTGATCGCCGACGTCCCCATCTCGAAAACGCCCGCCATGCTCAGGCCAAACAGAAACATCACCACCAGCATCACCACCACGAATTCAGGCTGCTGCAGCTGGAAGCCCCAGCCCAAACTCTCGCCCGCCGAACGCAGCGCAATCAAAGTCCCCGCCAACACCCAAAACGAAGCCAGTACCCCGAAAGTGAATACAATCCCATGTTTCAAGATCTTCCCCTTGTCCTCGCCGGACTGCTGCACAAAGCCCAATACCTTGATCGAAAGCACCGGAAAAACGCAGGGCATCAAATTCAAAATCATCCCGCCCAAAAACGCGTACAATAGCGCTTCAAAAAAACCGATCTCAAAAGCCCCAACCGCCGCAGTCGTAGCCGAGCCCATCGACGCCAAATCTCCCGCCACGCTAAACCGTACCGCCTTCGCGCCATCCGCCGCCGCAAAACCGTTCGCCGAGACAAGCAAGCCGCTATAGCCGCCTTCAGTCTCCTCAAAGTAATCCGACTTCGGAATAGCGATGCGCAGCAAGTTACCGCTCAAATCAAAGCTCTGCTCCTTCGCCGAATCCGATACCGACTCCTGCTCAATGTAAAAATAAGGATCGCTCAACTCGACACCCGCGAGCCCATCCCACTCGAGCGTTACGACAAGCGTATCGCCAAGAGACTCGTAAGCGATCTTCCCACCTTCCGCTTCAACCGGAAGCCCCGTCCGAGTTTCCGCCATCTCCGACGCATACTTCGCCGCAGCCAGCGTCTCGCCCGTCTCCGTCACCGGCAATTCCAAGCTGATCTTAGCATCGCCCGGAATACACGATTCCTCGCAGACCAGCCACGACGCAGACGCGTTGATCCTCACCGATTGCCCCGTCGCAAGCGACTCCGGAGCTTTGGCTTTCGCCAGCAGAAAGATTTCGCCTTCGTACCCATACGAAACCAGCGGCGGCGTCGGAATGCGATGCGGCGGCGGAAACTCGAGCTCGCTCACCGCAAAACCTTCCGGCAACTCCCACTGCACCTCGGGCACCAAACCCGTATCGCCGGGATTGATCCAGTAGACGTGCCAATGCGGATCCATCTTCAACCGAAGCGCTAGCTCGAATTCCTGCCCGGGACGGATAGCAGCCACATCCGCCACCAGCTCCGCCTCCACCTCGCCCGTGTCCACCGGACCCAGGCTAAAATCTCCCTGCGCGATCGCCGAAGCGCTCCAGAAAAGTGCCGCAAGAAGTAAGAGCTTTACTCGATTAAATGGTGTCATATCACAATACATTGAATAATAAGGGCTTAACAATACCGAGCCGGAATCCAAAAGTAAATGCTCCTGAAAACGACCAAGCAAGAACGCCGCGTACTATGCATCATAGCCGCCCTCATCCTTCTTGGAATTCTTGGTACAGTCATACTGTAGCACAACACACCTCAAAAACGCCCCGCCCCCAATCTCGATTGCGTAACAAGCTGTTTACCTCGTCCATCCTCAGCCCCGGACTCCCCAAACAATTAACTGGCCTTGAGATGCAAATTTCGACAAACCAACCCCTTTCCCAAAGCGAGGAAATAGCCTAACCAAAAGCACCGCACCCATGATCGTAACACCTAAGATTAAAGGCTTTATCTGCATCACCGCGCACCCGACCGGCTGCGCCGCAAACGTCCAAGAGCAGATCGACTACGTCAAGAGCCAGCCAGCCGTAGAGAACGGTCCCAAGAACGTACTCGTCGTAGGCGCCTCGCAAGGCTACGGACTCGCTTCCCGCATCTCCGCCGCATTCGGCTCCGGAGCCAACACCCTCGGCGTCTTCTTCGAGCGCCCCTCCGAGCGCGGCCGCTGCGCCTCAGCCGGCTGGTACAACTCCATCGCCTTCGAGAAACAGGCCAAAGCCGCCGGCCTTTACGCCAAATCCCTCAACGGCGACGCCTTCTCCGACGAGCTAAAAGCCCAAGCCATCGAGCGCATCAAAGCCGACATGGGAGGCAAGATCGACCTCATCGTCTACTCCATCGGAGCCCCGCGCCGTACCGATCCCAAGACAGGCGAAGTCTACAAATCCGCCATCAAGCCCATCGGAAAGCCCTTCTCCAACAAGTACCTCGACACCGACAAGAAACTCATCGACGTCGCCACACTCGAGCCGGGCACCGACGAAGAAATCCAAGGCACCGTCAAGGTCATGGGTGGCGAAGACTGGGAGCTCTGGATCGACGCACTCTCCGAAGCCGGCGTGCTCGCCGAAGGATTCAAGTCCGTCGCCTACGACTACATCGGCCCGCAGTTCACCTGGCCCATCTACAAAGACGGAGCCCTCGGCCAAGCTAAGCTCGACGTCCGCCGCGCCAAGGCCGCCATCAACGAAAAGCTCGCCCCCATCGGCGGCAAGGCCTTCGTCTCCGTCAACAAAGCCCTCGTCACCCAATCCTCCTCCGCCATCCCCGGCGTCAATCTCTACATCACCGTCCTCTACAAGGTGATGAAAGAAAAAGGCACCCACGAAGGCTGCATCGAGCAAATGTACCGCCTCTTCGCAGACCGCCTCTACAAAGGCGGCGAAGTCCCCACCGACGAGCTCGACCTCATTCGCCTCGACGACTGGGAAATGCGTCCCGAAATCCAAGATACCATCGCCGAAATCTGGCCCAAGATCGAGACCGACACCATCGACCAGTACACCGACTTCGAAGGCTACCAAAAAGAATTCCTCAAACTCTTCGGCTTCGGCGTAGCCGGCGTAGACTACAACGCCGACCAAGACATCGAAATCGACTTCGAATAGATCCCAAAATCTTTCAAGCAATGGCGGGCGATCAGCCCGCCATTTTTCTGCCCACTAATCACACAAATCTTCGCGAATCCTTCTCCGATTTCTCATTCGTGGAAATTCGTGCTATTCGTGGGCAACACCTCCCTCCCAGCCCATGAAAGCCGTCGTCCAACGCGTCACCCAAGCCTCCGTCACCATCGACGGCCAAGTCCATTCCTCCATCGGTACCGGCTCCCTCATCCTGCTCGGTATCCATAAAGACGACACCCCCGACGACATCACCTGGATCGCCCGCAAGATCGCCAACCTCCGCATCTTCGAAGATCCCGATGGCCGCATGAACCAATCGCTCGCCGACATAGACGGACAGCTTCTCGTCATATCCCAATTCACCCTCATCGCCTCGAACAAGAAAGGCAACCGCCCCAGCTTCAATGACGCCGCCCCGCCCGCCAAGGGCAAAGCCAACTACCAAGCCGTCTGTCAAAAGCTGAGCGAACTCACCGGCAAGCCCGTGCAAACCGGCATCTTCGCCGCCGACATGAAAGTCGACCTCCTCAACGACGGCCCCGTCACCATCCTCCTCGACACCCACCACAAAGAATAGTGATCGAACCATTGTGGGAAGCGACCTTGCGTCGCGATTAGACTATCCCCTACAACTCCAGCTTCGCCGCCGCTCCGTTCAACAGATAGATGACAGAATATTCACGTTTTAAATAAAAAAAACAATCTTACCGCACCCCTAAACAGCGACCTTATGAACCCCTCAAAAGCCCTTCTATATTATACATTCGTCTCTCTAAGCTTCCTCACTGTCCTAGCGAAACCTGCACTCTCATCAACTGACATCGATCAGGAAAAAGACAGACCTACTTACTACACTCCGCTTCACCCAAGCTCATTGTTCATTACATACAAAAATGAAAAATTCCCCGTCATTGGAGTCAAAGGCAGTAAAGTGCTTATTGATGATGACGGAAAGCAACGCGCCCTAAGCACGACACGTTTCGAAGTTTCAATAGAAAGAGCAACTAGGTTCGCTGACGGCTACATGGAACTGAGTGAAGCGAAATCAAAGAATCTAAGATACAACACTGAAACAACCGGTGGAGTCCGGCTAGCTGGTGGGCTTCAAAGCGGAAGTGCCGGAAAATCCTATACCGTAAACTACACTGCAGACAGCGATCTAAAAAACGCTTACATCGCCCTAATTTTAAGCGCAAATATAATAGGCCCTGATAGACGGTTAAGAGTTGATGAAGTCGTCTTTGTGAAAGAACTCGGCGATATAAAAGCAAACACTGAAGAAAGCGTAAAAGTAGAGCTCAGCAGGCTCCACTGGCGAGATCTGTCTATGCGCTCAATTACTCCAATATTCATCTCCGACGGAAAAGAAGTTCTCACAAACAACAGCAACCAACCAGCATCATATTTCTACCAGCAAGCACACCGTAATCACAAAAGTATGCTCGAGAATTACTTTCTAACAAACGAAAGCAGTGATACAAACCCAGTGCTATACTCGAGTTTCGATCCAATCGTATCCTATCCAGATAGATTAGAAGAATACCCAGACTCTGTAACCGCAATCGTTAGTATTGGCGAAAACGGAAAAATCGAAAGTTTTGAACCTCAAGAAAAGTTGAGTCACTTTCCGATGGAAGACTTAAACCGGGACCTCAAAGGCTGGTTTTTCCTGCCACGTCTCGAAAAAGGCAACGCCATCAAATCAAAAGCGAAAGTAGAAATTAAGTTTAGCAAATAAAGGATACCTACCTCCCTTAATTGCCTCGCCTTGCGAATTCTTCGAAACGCCCCTACAAATCCAGCTTCGCAGCAGCCGCTTCGTCCACCAGCCAAACTGCCTTGCTGGCAACCGCTTTCAGATTCTGCGACGGCTTGTTCACAGGATCGAAGTCGCCCTGCAGCACCGACTTCAACGCATCCGCCTTGCCCGCTCCAAGCGTCATAAGCACCACAAGTCCGCACTTCTCCAGCCCCGCCGGAGTCAGCGTCAAACGCATTCCCTTTCCGGGCACGTCCACCGCGGCGAAATTCGCATCCACCGGATTACTCACCAACGGGCTGCCGGGAAAAAGCGAAAGCGTATGGCAATCATCGCCCATGCCCACGAAACACACATCGTAAGCCGCGCCCTCGCCAGCAGCTACGTCCCAGCTTTTCGAATACGCCATAACAGCAGCCTCCGGCTCCAGTTCGGTCGGCCAGGGAAATTTCGCGTCATCGATCACCTCGAGAGGAGCAAGCATCAATCGATCCGCATTGCCGAAATTATTCTCCTCGCTCTCCAGCGATACCATGCGCTCGTCACTCGTCGTCCAAAGCACGCGGTCCATCACTTCCACAGGCAGACGTTCGCAATCCACGATCCAACGATAGAAATCCTTCGGAGTGGAACCACCCGTCAGTGCCCAGGAGACATGCTCCTTTTCGATTGTCTCGAAATGCTCGAACGCCAGCTCTAGAGCCTCCTGCAACAATTCGTCCTTGGGACCAACCTTCAAAGTACCGTATTCAGTTTCGTAAGTGTTCATGGAAAAATGCGTTTCAAGCGAATCCGCTTAGCTGAAAAAGAGAGCCTCCGCCAATGCCGTTTCCGCATCGAGCAAGCGCACACCTGTAGTTAAAACTTGGCGACCGTTTCCGAGGTCCCCCTCCACATGAGCTTCACCCTTTTCGATATCGATAGTGAAGGTCACATAGTGTTCGTTATCGTAAACGAAACTCATGATCGGTGCCGCATCCTCGCTGCCAGCTTCCATCTGCTCGAAGTGCAGCTTTCCCTTCGCGTCCTCAGGCTTCTCAAAGCACGCCGTCAAGGCAGACGCCACCCAGCTCAGAAGCGCCCGACCCTCGCTCTTAAAATTCGCGCTGGAGCTAAGCGTCACTTCAGTAAGTCCGTCCACGATCAATTCCTTTGGAAACGCGCTCAAGAACTGACCAATACTCTGGCGAATCGGAAGCAAGCGCGAAAAGGACAAGTCATGCACCTTCTCAGGCTGCGGCACATCGACCTGATCAATAAGAAAACACTCCCGAGCTGAATCGAACAGAATGCGCTTCGCCTGCTTGAAGAAGAACTTGTAGTCAGACAACAGCTGAGCGGAACCGAATCGCGTCGGCCAATAATAAGTCGGCAAATCCGTTTCTAGAAAAACTGAAACCTGATTCTCCAAAAACCGGCGGTCGTTTAGCGTGTATCCAAGAATCAATGCTTCGCAACAGCTCATCCCGCCAGCGCCTTCGCCAAAAACGCACTCGGAGAAAATCTTGCAGCTCATGTGCGCCTTGGACTCCCACGACTCCGGCTGGGGACAAATCACAATCATTCGACAAGGATAGCGATGCGAGAAACTGATCACAGTCTGGAACAACTCCTTCGCCTCCTCCACTGTCGCCTCGAAGCCAATGTGCACGATCAAGTTCATGCGCGAAGCGCGATACTCGCTGTCCTTGCGTTTTCCGGATTCGTCAACCGGCGACCACATTGCGGTCAACTCCTTCAAGGCATTTCCCAATGGAACCGAAAGACCGGGCAAGGCTTCGTAAACTGTACTGGTTGCGCTCATAGCTCGTACGTTTTAATTGCGTATTCGCAGACTAAGGACGACGCCACTCATGCGCGTTTTGCCAAAGCATGCGATCCGAAGCATTCGGCCCCCAGGAGCCAGAGGCGTAGCTCTCCATCCCACGCTGCCCCTCGCTCTTCCAAAAGTCGTGCAGCGGCGTAATCAGGTTCCACGACGCTTCTGTCTCGTCACCGCGAATGAAGAGCGTCCCATCTCCAATCATCGCGTCGAGCACGAGTCGCTCGTAGGCTTCCGGCGTGTTCGATCCAAATGTCGTCGAATAGCGAAAGTGCATCTTAACGGGCTGCGTACGCGTCTGCAGACCTGGGATCTTACCATTGAGCAAGATCGTCGACCCCTCGTCCGGCTGGATCTGAAAAACCAGAGAATTGTTCGCAAGGTTAAACATCTCGTTCTCGCTAAACAGCGACGATGGTGGTCGCTTAAACTGTATCGCGATTTCCGTTACGCGACGAGCCATGCGCTTGCCGGAGCGGAGATAGAATGGAACACCTTCCCAACGCCAGTTGTTAATCGCGAGCTTAAGACCGGCATAAGTCTCCGTTTCGGATTGCGGCGATACGCCCTCTTCGTCCCGATAGCCGATTACCTTCTGACCATCGATGAGCCCTTCAGAATACTGGGCGCGAACAACGTCCGAATTATCGTATCCAAGTTTCAATGGCTTTATCGCCTTGAGCAGCTTAACCTTCTCGTCACGAATCGATTCCGCGTCGAGCGACGCTGGGGCCTCCATCGCCATCAAAGCGAGCAGCTGCATCGTGTGATTCTGGATCATGTCGCGAGTCGCCCCACTCTGCTCATAGTAGCCGCCACGTGTGCCAACTCCTAGACTCTCCGCCACCGTGATCTGCACGTTGTCCACGTAGTTGCGATTCCAAAGCGGCTCGAAAATCGTATTCGCGAAACGCTGCACCAAAAGATCCTGCACCGTCTCCTTGCCGAGGTAGTGGTCGATTCGATACACCTGACGCTCCTGAAAAACCCCTTGGATCACTTGATTCAGCTTGCGAGCTGACTCGAGATCCTTGCCAAAGGGCTTTTCAATGACGACCTTCGTATGCTTGTCGGACGACTGATACTTCGTAGCCAGGCCGACCTCGCCAAGATTTCGAATGATCGGATCGAACACCGACGGTGGAGTGGATACATAAAAAACGCTCTGCATCTCGCGACCTGCGTCCTTTTCGATCGATCCAATCTTGTCACTCAAGTTCTGAAAAGCCGACACCTCGTCGTATCCGCCAGAACAATAAAAAGTGTTCTTCTCGATACGATCCCAGATTTCCTTGTTGAGCGGACGACGAGAGAACTTCGAAATCGACTCGGACGCGATGGAACGAAACTCCTCGTCCGGAATTGGCTTACGACCGAAACCAATCAAATAGAAATCAGCCGGCAGCAGGTTATCGACCGCTAGGTTGTAAATCGCCGGTACGAGCTTACGGGCGCAGAGGTCGCCAGACGCTCCGAAAATCGTAATAATCGTTGGCTGCACACCGCGGTGCTTGCTGAGTCCCTGAAGAAATGGGTGTCGTGTTTCCTGTGACATGATGAGTAAAAGCCGTTGGTAAGGATTCGAAGAAATTGACGCTCCCCTGATCTATGTAAAGGGCGGATGATCGGTAATTTAGGTCAAAGCACACCTGCTATGAATCTCGCTCCGGCAATACCCGAACGAATTTTATAACGCAACGAAACAAGCGCGACACCTCGTCTCAGCCCCCCCGATTCGAGGATTTCGAAAACAAAGGCACGTCGTCGAAATGGCGGCTCGCGGTAATCGTTCCTTCGTCATGCTCGATCTCCACCACATCAAAACGAAGCGTGATGGGCTTTGGCTTCATCATTCCGAAATAAGAGCGACACACCCGCCTCAATGCCTCCCGCTTACGTCGATCGATCGAATCGTAACCACTCACCAGCGCCCCCACCTTGCGCGTGCGAACCTCAACAAAAACAACCGCCTTCCCATGTAGGCAAATCAAGTCGATCTCGTCCCGGCCGCTTCGCCAGTTCCTCGCAAGGATTTGGTAGCCCTTACGCTTCAACAGCTTCTCAGCCTCCCGCTCGCCTCGTCTCCCAATTGCGGCAGACTCCGGCTCGCTCGCGCGACCGAGCATGCGTTTGAGAAAAGAAACCATTGCACGTTACAAGCGTGTTACGCCTAAGTGGTCAAGTGACGAGTCTACCACTAGAGCCCACCCACATCTCTACAGTCGTAAAAATCCTACCTCAAACAACACACTTGTGCGGCACTTGAAGCGAATCCCTTTCCGAATACAGTCGCCTGACCGCCCGCCCTTCGCAAAATCCAGCCTAAACAAATCCTCCATACCCAACTCATACGTGACCAAGCTCGCCCTTAGCGCCATCGCATCACTCGCCATCTCGGCAAGTTGCCTGGCCGACGACCTTATCAAACCCTCCATCGTCGGAGGACGAGACGCTGCCGACGGAGCCTTTCCCTGGATTGCCGCCCTCGTTAGAGCCGATGGAGCAGGAAACGCGACCGAACGCCAATTCTGCGGCGGAGCCCTCATCGCTCCAAACTGGATTCTCACCGCCGCCCACTGCATCGACGAACAACCTCCCACCGGCTTCGAAATCATCGTCGGACAAAACGACTTAGACGATGCCTACACTCCTGTTTTTCCTCGAAGCATCCACACACACCCTTCCTACCATTTCCGCCGACTCGGCCGCGGCTCGGACCTAGCCCTCATCGAGATCGACCCTCCCGTCCTAGACTACCCTCCTGTTTCGATCAACAGAGCGCTAGACCGCATCGTCGCAGGAAGAGAAGTCACCGCCCTCGGCTGGGGCCGCACTGACTACAATTCCAACGACGACACAAACACGCTCCAACAGGTCGAGCTCACCCTCCGCGATATCGACGAGTATGATGACAATCACCCTGCCTACGACTACTTCATTTCCACCGAATTGAACGAAACCGAAAAAGGCATCTATTCCGGCGACAGCGGCGGTCCTCTCCTCATCCAAAGCGAAGACGGCGAGGACTGGCTAATCGCTGGCCTCACGAGCAATTCCATCCGAAACGCAGACAACAGCCTCAACGTCCCTTTCTTCACCAACGTGGCCAGCGTCCAAGACTGGATCGATCGCGTCCTCAGCTCGACTGACACCGTACCCGAAAGCATTCCACTGCTGGAACGCGTGAAACCTGCCAAACATCCGAACGGCCAAAGCTACGCCGGCTACCGCATTTGGCCCTTCGCAGGCCAGCGAAAGGAAACCCTCAATCTCAACGCAAACAGCGCCTTCGATTTCCTCCTCTGGTACCCCAACTCCCTCCAAGCTCTAAACGACGGATCCTTCCTAATCTTCGACACCCGAAACGAGCTTTCCCAAGCACCCTCTATCGCTGAGCTTAGCATAGAACACTCGAGAAATTATATTGACCCACTCTTCACCCTCGCCCCTTTTGAAAACGCCTTCTTCAGCAGAATAAGAGGCAACTCGTCTCGAACAGACCACTACGCTTCCTTCACCTTCGACGGCCTGCTTCCCAACCAATCCTACCACCTAATCGGAGAATCGTCCTCGCAACTCTATCGTCAAGATCCGGGCAACATCGAACTTACAACAACATACGAAAACCCATTCCCAGCGTCACCAGATTCCAACTACTGGCTGCACCTGAACCCTACAAGCGCTTCGAAATTTATCACCCTCTTACCCGAAGCTACCCACACCCTTAACTCAAACCAAGAAGCCTCAGGAATCCTCAGCTCAAACTCCCATCCCTTCAGATCGCCCAGCACCCGCATCGAGCTCTTCAAAGCAAACAATCTACCAGGCACCAACGAGTCGCTCATTACCCTCCTGCCGGAATTCGACGGCGAGCTGATTCTCTACAGCACAAACGACGGACGCGAAATCGCCTACGCAGACCAAGGAGCGGAAAACGAAACCGACGAACTCATCATCGCCACCGCAGATCTCTATAACTCCATCATCGGCGTGTACAATTTCGACAAGGACGCCACCGGCTCCTTCAAGCTCGATCTAGAGCCGCACGTCCCCGCCTCACTCGCATTCGGCGTCGAACAACGCCGCGGCATCACCTCCGCCGACGAGTACTTCACCGATTCGAATGGCAAACGCATCACCTACGAAAGCCTCACCATCACCAACACTCGCAACTACCCATTCATCACCGTCCGAGTCTACGGATCCTATTTCGATCCCGGCGTCGCTATCTACGACGGCGACGGAGAAAGGCTAGAGTTCGAATTCGGAGAACAGCTCCACACAATTACCTTTGCCGCCAAAGCTCGCGAAAGATACACCATTGATGTCCTAAACTACGAGGGTCCCTACGTCCAAAACTACGAGATCCTCGTATCCGGATCTCAAACACAGCCCTAAGGACTCGCCCAGCTTCACTACACCTCAGCTACCGCCGCCCGCTTTTCCAGGTCAAGCGTCACCATGTCCGGATCGTCGTGCTCGCTGTGGAACTTCATGCTCACAACCTTAGAGACGCCCTTCTCCTCCATGGTCACGCCGTAGATGGCGCGAGCCGCAGCGATCGTGCGCTTGTTGTGCGTGATGATTATGAACTGCGACTGCTGAGTGAACTGCTTGAGCAAAGTCGTGAATCGCCCGATGTTCGATTCGTCCAGAGGAGCGTCGAGCTCGTCCAACAAACAGAACGGAGACGGCTTCACCATGTAGATAGCGAAGAGAAGTCCGACCGCAGTCATGGTCTTCTGACCGCCCGAAAGCAGGCTTACGCCTTTGAGCTTGGTCCCAGGAGGCTGAGCCACGATCTCGATACCGCTCTCCAAAACGTCTTCCGTTTCGATGAGCTGCAAATCGGCCTTACCACCATGGAAAAGGGTCGAAAAGGTGTGCTTAAAATTCTCGCGGATCTTAACAAACGTATCCGTAAACTGCTCACGCGACTTCGTATTGATCTCATCAATCGCCTCGACAAGTTTGTCCCGCGAAGAAACCAAATCGTCGTACTGCCCTTTCAAGAAACCGTGACGCTCACGCAATTCGCCATACTCAGCAATCGCGTCCGTATTTACCGTACCCATACCTTGAATACGACGACGGAGATTTTCCACTTCACGCTTTACTGTCGCCCAACTAGTCTTTTCCAGCTCCTCGCGCTCTTCCGCAGTCGGACCGGTCGGCTTGGAAAGCTGCTCGACTTCCTCCTCTTCAGCAGAAGCATCTTCCTCGACTTCTTCGGATTCCTCAGAAACTTCGGCCTCGGGCTCCGCCTCCTCGCTCGACTCTTCAGAACTAGCTTCTTCGCCTTCAACCGCAGCATCCTGCAATCCAATCGGCGGAGTCACTTCATCTTCTTCTTCATCCTCATCAAGAGTGGGCAAGTTCTCCACTGGCTGACGAGCCTTCCAAAGCTCCCACTGCCAATCGATATCCTTGAGCTCCACCCCATATTCGCGACTGATCTCCTCCTGGATAAACTCCAAGCGCGAACGCTTCTCCGCGATCTGCACATGCTGATTGCTTAAGCTGCCCTTAAGCTCGTCCACCCGGATTCGCAATTCGTTCTGCTCCTTTTCGAGAACGCCGATCTTCTCCTCGACTCCTATCAAGGACTCGCGAACCGTGTTTACCAAAATCTTAGCCTCTTCGAGCTCCGCATCCACAGAACCACTACGCTCGTTCGCCCGAGCAATCTCGCTCTGCAAAGCCTCGGTCTGGTCCTCCCAGCTATCGATGTCGCGCGTCTTAGACTCGATCAAACGGGTCAACTCGTTGCGACGCTGCTCCATCTCGATCAGTCCTTGCGTCAATACATCGAGCTTCTGCTTCTTCTCCTGCAGATCGAATTTCGCCTGCGACAAATTCTCGCGCTTCTCGTCACGCTCTTCGCGAATCTCGCCAATACCCGATTCCGTTTCCTCAAGTTGACGGCGGCTGCTCTCTAGCTTCTCAAGCTCCTGAGCGAGTCGAGCCTTTGCCTCCTCCAGCTTCTCAGTCGAAGCCGCTTGCACTTCCTCAAGACTCATGCGCTCGCGCTCCAAACGCTCCGCCCGCATTTTCTGCTCCTGCACCAACTTCTGAGCATTTCGCTCTTCGGCCTGCAAAGACGAGAGCTCATGGTTCGCATCCGAAATCTCATGACGCTTGCTCTCCACCTGCTCCTCGGCAGCCTCTAGTTCCTTGTTAACCTTTTCCGCTTCCGCTCTAGCAAGCTCGAGAGCCTTCTGCTCCTCATCGAGTTCCTTCTGCGTCTGCTTCAGCTCGACCTCGCGCTGGAGAATGCTGCTGTTCTTTACCTTCCCCTTGTATCCGCCCGTCACGAGACCACGAGCATCCACAGTCTCGCCCTTCCTAGACGCAACCTGCAAGAAACGAAAATCCGAGCGACCCTCGTGCCATTTCAAAAACGCCGCTAAGTCGTCAACGACGTAACAGGAAGCCAAGACCGCGCGAAGCGAATCATGACTACTGTCTTCCTTCAGAGAAACGTAGGCCGACGCAGGCTTTAGCCAATCCGGCAAATCACTGGCCGGCAAGTCAGCCTTCGGACTGCTCTGCAGCTGCACGCAGGCTCGACCGATCTTCCCTTCCTCAAGCTGCTGGAAAATTTCAATTACCGTGTCGGCATCGCCCACCGCAACCGCCTCCACCGCCGCGCCAAGCAAGGCTTCAATCGCAGGCTCGTATCCATCCTTTACCGACAAATCCGTAGCGAGCGGATCAAACGCCCTTCCTTCGAGCGACCCACGAAGTTTTCCCTTCAGCAAGGCCTTCGCGCCCTCGCCATAACCTTCGAGCTTTTCCTGGAGCTGCTGAAGTAGCTTCACGCGAGCGGTCTTCTGCGCAACCGCCCTATCCACTTCCTGGATACGAATTTGAGCCGCCTTAAACGCGTCACGCTTTGCGGACACTCCATCGCGAGCTTCTTCGAGATCGGTCTGCAAACGCGCCTGCAATGTGCGAGTCGCTTCAAGACGCTCCTGAAAGTCGCTCAAGGCCGCGACTGCTTCCGCTTGACCCTCGCCCTGCTCCGCAAGCTCTTCCTCAAGTCGCATCAAGCGATTTCGGCTCGTGCCGGCCTCGACCTCGATCGCTGACAACGCTTCCCGACAACGCGAGCTCGCGCGCTCGGCATCCATCGCCGCCACCCGCAATTGCTGGATCTGCGTCTCGGACACGCGGAGGCGTTCCTCGATCTCCGCCAAATCGCGGTTACGCTCCTGGAAAACCTCGTCCGAATTCCCAAGCACATCCAAATGCATCTGCTTGTCGGAATTGTGCTCGTCAAACCGACCGGCGATCTCGCCAAGCTGCGACTCGTACGAAGCAATATCCTGGTTCGCCTGCTCGATGCGCTCCGCAAGCGAAACGATCTTAATCTGAGCCATATCGGCAGCATTGCTCGCCTGCTCCTTCATGCTACGCAGATCGAAAACCGACTGCTGAGAATCCTGAACCTTCTGGATAAGCGTCTGACGCTCTTCCTTATAAACGATCAGACTGCCCTGCTTATTCTCGAGATCCGTCGCCAGCTCGTCGACCTCGTCCTGCAATTCGCTGGAAGACTGATCCACATCCGCCAGCGTCGCGCTCATCGTCTGATACTGGTACGCGCTGTAGCCTACGTCGAGGTGACGAAGCTTGTGGCTGATCTTCTTGTAGCGAATCGCCTTGGTCGCCTGACGCTTCAAGCTTCCGATCTGACGCCCGATTTCCCCAATCACGTCCGTTACGCGAGCAAGATTCGCCTCCACGTGAGACAGCTTGTTCAAAGTCTCCTTACGCTGAGCCTTGTACTTGGAAATCCCAGCCGCCTCCTCAAAAACCGCGCGACGCTCCTCAGGCTTCGAAGAAAGAATCTGGTCAATCTGACCCTGAGCCATGATCGAGTACGACGTCCGGCCGATACCCGTATCCATGAAAAGCCGCTGAATATCCTTCAGGCGACACGCCTTGCCATTGATGTAGTAGTTGCTCCCGCCATCGCGATGCACCTTACGAGCGATTTCGACCTCATTGAAATCACTGCCCAGCTCCTTCTCGCAATCCGTCAACGTGATCGCCACCTCGCAAATATTCAGAGGCTTACGCTTATCGGTACCCTCGAAAATCACGTCCTGCATCTTGCCGCCACGCAAAGCCTTCGCGCTCTGCTCCCCTAGAACCCAACGGATCGAGTCGGCGATATTGCTCTTCCCGCAACCATTCGGCCCCACGACCGCCGTGACGCCACGGTTGAATTTCAGGAGAGTGGGATCGGCGAAGCTTTTAAAGCCGTTAACTTTCAGGGCGCTAAGATACATAAAAGGGCGAAATTCAAAGGCGGCCCTCTCAGCTGACAATCCCAAACCCCGATTGTGAATAAGTCGCAGAACAAAGCGCGAACAACTTTGCGAACAACTCCCCCCAATAAAAACTCCCCCCAACCAGCAACTTCCCCCAACTAGCAAGCCCCCCCAAAAAATCATCCCTCGATCAACAACTCCAAAAAATCCGCCCCCCGCAAAAACAACAATGCCCCCAACACACCGCCCCCTCTACTCGACACGTTTCAAGTACAAGGTTGCCCTATAAACGTGTCACACTAAGGTTCTCTATACAATGAGAGGACCCAAATCACTCGACCTGATGATGATTCTAGCAGACTTGAGCCTCGAGGGGCTGGAACTCGCCTCTGCTCAGATAGCAAGGATCTGCCAGAACACGTTCGGAGGATCCAATCGCTCCTACATGAACTTGCTGAGGCGACTGGAAAAAAGCGGCCTGATCACGGTCGAGCCCGAAGACTCCGATGCGAAAACACGTTGGGTCCCCAAGCTTACAAATGCGGGAATTACCTCCAATTCTCAACCAAGCCCACGGACCGCTTGGGAAGTTGAATGGGACGGAAAATGGAGCCTACTCACCTTCGATCTGCCCACACACGCCGGCAAGGCTCGCAAACAACTAAGAAAATGGCTCACATCGCTCCGCTTTGGCAAACTGCAAGGGAGTGTTTGGGTCTCGCACCGAAAGCTCTCGGAAATAGAGAACTCGCTCGAGGAAATCGAGCTGGATCCCGAATCAGTCGTATGCATCGAAGGAAGCTTTTGGAACGCGCCCAATCAGGACCACTACGTTGAAAAGGCCTGGCAGCTCGACCGCATGCAAGCCCTCTATGCGGAGTACCTACGTTTCGTGGAACGCGAAACCGGAACCGAAACGTCGTTACTGGATTACCAGAAGTGGAGAACTTGCGAAAAACAACTATGGTCCGCGGCCGTGGAACTAGATCCGCTTCTCCCCCGAGAGCTATGGCCACAAAAAAGCAGAGGCCCCAACCTCGCCCTCGACGCCGAATCGAAGCGCCAACAAGCCCTCGAAAACTGGCTCGAAAACGCCCCTCACTGGTAAGCCTGCCAGACACCCGCCGCCGGACGGTTACTAATGCACTCAACGGCTCCGCCAGACAACAACCCCGACAGCCCGCACGCACGCGAATCACCCAGCCAACCACCTTTCGCGTCACGCCTGCAGGGCAAGGTTGCCCTTAAACGTGTCACCATTCTAAATCGCACAAAAGCACGAGCCTGCCTTAATGGGACAGGCAACCCCAGCTGGCCACGGCTCCCCCCCTTGCTCAAGTCACGACTCGACAGGGCAACATCGCCGCGTCTTCCATCCCATGAATGATCTTCTTGTCCGGCGGACAAAACGTAGCTAGAGCACCCGCCAATTTCACCGTCTCGCCATCCGTGAAATAATAGGGATTCAGTCGCAAGCGCCCCGCCGCCTCATAGACGACCCCATCCTCCCCATACAACGGATGCTTCAGCTGCACCGACTTGCGAAACTCCTGGATCACGTGCGGATGCGTAGCCGCCATATCCACTGCCTCCCGAAGGGCCTCGCTCCAGTCTTCGCGTGAAACGTCATTACCGATCACCACGCTGCGCGACCCCCAGGCCGTCTCGTGAAATCCTGAAATTTTCAATACAAGATTACGCTCCTTCTGACTCGCATCCGCGAGATCCATCCAAGAGTGCAACGCCTTTCCCTGGGCCACCGGTCCATCGATCACCGCTCCGGGTGGAAGCGGTGCCGGATCCACAACCCAGGACTTAGGTATCAGATTTTTCAATGCCTTGTAAGACTTCTTGGAAATATTCTCCTTCCAAAATGCCTCTAGCAAATGGTGATGAAAAAGAGCCATCCCCATCTTTTCCTCGAGAAACGGCTTAGCCGGTGGAGTCATCGCCACCTCGCCAGCCTCCATCGCCTCGAAAATAAACTCCGCCTCGGGCAGATTCGGCAAATCGAACAACTCGAAAAAGCGATACACTACATCGATTTTCTCCGGACTCCCCGCCACATCGAAATAGACCGCCCCTCCCAAAGGAAAGATTTCTCGTACCCATAAACTGTATACGCGATAGCCCCGCAGCTGCAAACGTTCAGCCAGCCAATCCATCTCTGGCTTATACGTCGCCGACTCTTCGCTCACCGCTAACACGATCACAGGACTATTGTTCCCGGGAGCCATGGCGGCTACGCTCTGGTAGAACGCCTCCTCCATCGCTCCGCCCGCGCCGAGCACACCCTCCGCGTCCGCATCCTCGTATAAGCGATTCAAATACGCAGTCAGCCCTATTCCGCCGGGCACCGAATCGAGCTCCGAAAGGGCAAAGCCTTCCTGCGTCACCAGCAAGTCGGGCCGAATCACCGGAGGCAGTGCCCCCTTGCTCGACTTGCTGCGACAAATCTCGATCAACTCCTTCGACTTCCCCCTATCCAAATACTCCGCAACCCAAGGCGCGTAGAGCTCCTTGTTACGCAACAACTTCTTCCCCTCGAAAGAACGGCGATACAAAAGCTCCAGCGCTTGATAAAACTCCAAGCTCGCCTGCCCGATTTCCTCGAGCTTCGACACGATCTCAGGAGTGAGACGCCAAGCCTCCGGCGACATTCGCCACGACTTGCCCTCAAATAGCTCCTGTTCGGAAAATGCTGTCTTTAACGCTTCGAGTTCCATTGCAGTTGATGCTTTGTAAATGAACCGATCTGCCGATCAGGTTCGAGAAAAAATCAGTACGAACAGTCCCGCCTCCTGATTGTAACCAAAAGGCACGGACGCCTGCTCAGCAAACAGCTCTCGCCTGAACCCTAATCCTCGATCTGGATCTCCTTGTTGCGCGAACGCGGCGAACCTGCCCTCAACCAACCGGAAACGAATCGGTCGATATCCCCATCCATCACCGCTTGAATATTGCCAGTCTCCACGCCCGTGCGTAGGTCCTTCACCATCTGATACGGCTGAAAAACGTAGCTGCGGATCTGATTGCCCCAGCCGATCTCGCCCTTCTCGCCGTACATCTTCTCCATCGCGCTGCGCTTCTCGTCCTCCATGCGCTCGTAGAGTCGGGCCTTCAACATCTTCATCGCGGCCGATCGGTTCTTGTGCTGCGAACGATCACTCTGACAAGCCGCCACGATCCCCGTCGGAATATGAGTCAACCTCACCGCCGAGTCCGTCTTATTAACATGCTGCCCACCCTTGCCGCTGGAACGATAAGTGTCCTCGCGCAAATCCTTGGCCTCGATTTCGATCTCGATGTCGTCCTCGATCTCAGCCACCACGTCGACCGCGCAAAACGACGTATGCCGACGCTTCTGAGAGTCAAACGGACTAATGCGCACCAGACGATGTACCCCACGCTCCGCATTCGCGTAGCCAAACGCATTCTCGCCCACGATCCGCAGCGTCACCTTATCCAGACCTGCCTCTTCGCCGGGCAACATATCAACCACCTCGACCTTGAACCCCCGACGCTCCGCCCAACGCGAATACATCCGGTAAAGCAACTCAGCCCAGTCGCAACTCTCCGTGCCGCCAGCTCCTGCATTCACGCTCAGCAAGGCATTGCAGCGGTCATGCGGCTTGTTCAAGTAACACTGGATCTCCAGCTCGTCGAGCTCCTCCTTCAAAGCGACCGCCGCAGCCTGCAGCTCCTCCGCTTCGTCCGAAAGCTCGTCGACGCCCTCCTCATTCAAAAGCTCCTCCATCGCCCGCGCATCGTCGAGCTTAGCCATGAAGGCCGTCATTCCATTAACCACCCCCTTCGCCAAATTGGCTTGAGCGATCACAGCCTGAGCCGCCTTCTGATCATTCCAAAACCCTTCAGCGCTCATCTGTGCCTCAAGCTCGCCTATCTCCGTCTTCTTCTTATCGACGTCAAAGATACCTCCATAGGTATCCGGCTCGCTTTTCAATCTGGTCGTGAAGATCCTTCGTCTCTGGCTTGATCATAAGCCAACCACATTACCCAAGCCCCAATTCCCAAATCAAGCACCCTTTATCAACCTAGCCGCTTCCAAATTCCAAATTCACCACTCACTACTCACCACTCACACCTCACCACTCGCGCCACTCACTACTCACTACTCACCACTTACCCCCTCCCATGCTCACCCTCATCGCCGCCCAAACCCTCGACGGATTCATCGCCCGCCAAAACCAACCGGGCACCGACTTCTGCAGCGACGCCGACGCCGCCTTCCTCCGCTCCGCCCTCAAAGACTTCGACTCCCTCGTCATGGGCCGCAAAACCTACGATACGCTCCGCGACCGCATCCAAAACTCGGATACCACCCGCTACCTCCGCAAAATAGTCACCCGCGACCCCGCATCCCATGCGGCCGACACCAAGCCCGACCTCGTCGAATTCACCTCCGCCCCACCCGATGAAATCCTGGCCGAGCTCGCCAAACGCGGCCGAAACAAAACCGCCCTGCTCGGCGGCGGCGAAATCTATACCCGCTTCCTCTCCGCCGGTCTCGTCGACGAGCTCTGGATCACCATCGAGCCCCTCCTCTTCGGAGCCGGAACTCCCCTGCTAAGCCAGCCCCTCGAACTCCAGTTCAAGCTCCACTCCAGCGCCCCCCTCGGAAAAAACGCCCTCCTCCTAAAGTACCTGCCCCAAAAGTAACGGAGCAAGCGAGCCACCCCGTCCAGCTCCCTTCAGCGACCCACTACTCGTCGCTCAAATTGTTCCTGTGAAACTCGTCCGCGAACATCCGCAGCAGACGATCCATCACCTCCGTAATCGCCTCCGGCCGATTCGCCACCCCCATCATCTTACGCTCCCAAGTCGGCAAAGACATCGTCACCACCCGATCCTTCGGCCGCTCCAGCTTCGCCATCTCCCTCAGCTCCAGCTTCACCACGTACAAATGGCTCGGTCCCTGAGCGTGGGCGATATCGATCGAAACCTCCAGATACGGCTGCCCCGGCATCACGTCCAACTCCATCGCCGACAAAAGCCGCACGTCAAACTCCTCCAGCGTAGCCAAAGCATGCGACTCCACCTCCTCGTAATTCAGCTCGAAAACCTCCGACTGCACATTCAACGGACGGAGCTCCAACCCCACCCCCTGCAGATTCGTCAACACGCTATCCATGTAGTCCGAAGCCGCGCAAAAAACCGGGCCAAATACAACCACTGCCAAAATAGGAAAGAATCTCATAACAAGTAACTTAATCGACGAGACCCCAACCTAGCTAAAATTATCCCCAAAGCAGCAAAAAACATCCGCACAAAAAACCTCCCGTCCGCCTCTATGATTTTCTGTGGCATTCCCGGGCAAATTCTCCTTCTTCCCAATCACCGCCCAACCGCATGCAAATCGACGCCCCCAACCGCCAAGTCACGCTCAGCGTAGGAGAATTCGCATCCTTCACGCCCTACGCTACCCCCGGCTTCGGCGGCGTCACCGCCATCTGGCGCGCCCAGCTCGGCACCGAGTGGCACCAACGCATCCAAAAAGAATCCGCCGACGCCGGCGAAGGCATGCAAGACGAAGTCCCCATCACCGGAGCACTCCCCTGGCGCAACTGGACCCTCCAACTCACCGGCCGCATCGACCAGCTCAAAACCACCCAACACCCAGAAACCAACACCCAGAAACCAAGCGACTCTGCCGCTTTCCACCTACGCGAAATCAAAACCCTCTCCGAACCCCTCCCCCTCGACCGCCACTCCCTCCTCGACCGCTACCCAAGCTACCCCCTCCAGCTCCTCGCCTACCGCGAACTCCTCCTCCACAACAGTAACCAGCCCAAACCAAATCCCCCTCACCCCTCATCCTTAAACCTTCACAATTCACAATTCACCCTCGACCTCCTCCTCGTCGAAATCGGCTCCGGCCTCACCCAAACCCTATCCCTCGACCCCAGCTACGATCCCCTCCTCGTCGACCAGCTAGACACCCTCGTCGACTACCTCGAAGCCCAACAAGAGCGCCTCGCCCGCCTCCGCTCCCTCACCGTCCGTCCCGCCTACGCCGTACCCCGCCCCGGCCAGGAACATATCCAAGACGATCTCGACCAAGCCTTCGCCCACTCGAAAATCACTCTCCTCGAAGCCCCCACCGGCTACGGAAAAACCGGCGTCGCCTGGGAATACGCCGCCCGCCGCCTCGCCGCCGGCCAATGCGACCGCGTCCTCTACCTCACCTCCAAGTCCACCGGTCAAACCGAAGCCCTCACCCGCCTCCGCGACCTGCTCGACAATTCCCAATCACCACCCGCCTCGGAGCTTCACTCCTCACCACTCACTCCTCACTCCTCCACCGCGGCCACCTTCTGGCACATCCGCAACAAGCAAGAGCACTGCATCCACAGCGAATTCCGCTGCTCCCGCCAAACCTGCCCCTACCTCGCCGACCTCCACGAAAAATGGAAACGCGCCGGACTCCAGCGCCTCTACCTCCTCGCCCACGAAGAGCTCGACCTCGACACCCTCCGCTCCGAAGGCCGCTCCACCGGCATCTGCCCCTACGAAATCATGCGCGCCGGCCTCGCCCAACGCGACATCTGGATCGGCGACTACAACTACCTCTTCTCCCCCGCCTCCGCCCGCCTCCTCGCAGACCAAGCCAATTTCGACCCCGCCCGCACCTTCCTCATCATCGACGAAGCCCACAACCTCCCCTCCCGCGTCGCCTCCTCCTACACCTACGAATTCAATATCCACTCCGCCTACGCCGCCATCGACGACCTAGCAGCCAACAAAGCCCCCGCCCCCCTCCGCGCCCAACTCAAAACCCTCGCCAACCTCCTCCAAGACACCCCCACCACAAACTCGAGAAATCACCACTCACCACTCACTACTCACCACTCTTTAGACTTCCGCCACGCCCTTGCCAAAATCTCCGAGCAACTCACCAGCGAGCCGCTCCCCTACGAAGAGCTCCAGCCCGACACCCTCGAGCTCCTCTTCCAAATCGCCTCCGCCCACTCCGGCCAAAGCCGCGACGAGCTCCGCCACCAGCTCTGGTCCCCCGCCCCCGGCACCCTCCGCCTCGAGTGCATCGACGCCTCCAAACTCATCGCGTCACAACTATCCCAATACAACGGATCCCTCTTCCTCTCCGCCACCCTCACCCCCCTCGACGCCTACCTCTCCGAAATCGGCCTCTCCGACTCCCAAATCCTCACCAAAGACACAGTTGCCTCCATTCCTAATTCCAATCCCAAGATTCAGCACTCACTACTCACTACTCACCACTTATCCCCCCCCGCCCCATGGCGCGACACCGCCTACGACGTCGCCATCGACCTCCGCGTCGATACTCGTTTCAAAACCCGTAGTATCCACCTCCCCACTACGGCCGCCACCATCGCCGCAGCAGCCGAATCCTCCGGCCCCGCCATCGCCTTCTTCCCCAGCTACGCCTACGCCCAGCAAGCCTACGAAGTCCTCCAATATCATCACCCCCTTATCCGGGCCGCACTTCAGCCCCGCTCCGGCGGCACCCTAGCCGACCGCGCAGTCTACCTCGAAGAAACCCTCGCCTTCCACGACGTCCTCATCCTCATCCTCGGCTCCTCCTACGCCGAAGGCGTCGACAGCCTCGGCGGAAAAGCCGGCACCGCCATTATCGTCTCACCCGCCCTCCCCGAGATGAACTTTATCCAGGAAGCCAAACGCAGCTACCACGACGACCAAGGCAACAACGGCTTCGAACGCGCCTACCTCCAGCCCGGCATCCAAAAAGTCAATCAAGCCCTCGGCCGCCTAGTGCGTTCCCCAGAGCACAAAGTCAAAGCCCTCCTCCACTGCCAACGCTTCGCGGACCCCAAAACCAAACGCCTCCTAGATCCCCTGTATCAGTCCAAAAACTACATCCACACCCCCGAAGACCTAAACGCCTGGCTCGCCAAATAAAAACCCCGTCTACCCCATACCAATAGATCCCGACACCGACGGAAATTGCATAGCGCGATTAATAATCGAACTTGGAGAACAAGGGAAACGGCAAGGCAGCCACTCTAGATTCAGAAATTCCTCAACGAATTCCAAACAGAGGAAACACTCTTCACCCTCCTAGCCGGAATAACACTGCATGAAGGGTTTTCTCCAACCCGAATGACCGACAAAGACGGCAAAATAGTATTGCGGCTTTTCCTCAGTCCCCTGCTTACGAAGCAACTTCTTAAAACAGCGAATAGCCAAGCATAATGATCAACATAATTATGCTAATGCCAAATCCTTGAATCGATCGCTTCACGCAAATAAACTTTTGATCAATAATTATGCTCTCGGCCTGGATCTGCTGACTCAGTTTATCGCAAAGCTCATCTTCGGTCTCACAAACGCTCATCAACTTTTTCGAAAACTGATGACGATTCCCAAATTCTCGGGCAGCATCTCGAAAGTAAAACACGTTCTTATCGAACTCTAAATCCAGCTGAGGTTTAAAACACTTAAAGCAATAATATACCGATATCAGCACCGCCACGATCCATACTGAGGACAAAACGATGAGTATTAAGTCGTTTTGGATAATAGGCCGAATATAGTCTATACGATCTGCGAACAGACCCAAAATCAGACTATGAAACGAAAAGACCACCCCTGATTTCAACTCGGAAGCCCGAATTAGTTTCTCCAACCGTTCCAGCTGTTCCCAATAATTATTAGAGTCTTGAGCCATATACTATTTTGCCAAAGTTAAACCTCGCCGCCCTCCCTATACAAACGCCCTCGCAAGCCCGCTGTTCGAAAACTCCGCTACAACACGTTTCTTTACAGAAATTGCTACAGGAACGCTTCCATGCATTCGCGCTCCTGCTCAAGGTGGATCCAAGTCTCGTATGAAAGAAACGCCCTGAACCATCAAGACCAAAAAGAAAAGCAAGCTCTACAACTCTAAATGCCGTACTATAGCTTCGACAACTGTAGAGCCAAAACTACAGTCCGGCTATGAACGTACCCCACGCGGAAAAACACCGCATCCATCGCTCTGGCTGGTTGCGAGCCGCCGTGCTCGGCGCCAATGACGGCATCGTTTCCACCGCGAGCCTGATCGTCGGAGTCGCGGCAGCAGGCGCTGAAAAATCCAATATCATCCTCGCCGGAGCCGCGGGACTCGTAGCAGGCGCCATGTCCATGGCGGCAGGAGAATACGTCTCCGTCAAGTCTCAGGAAGACACCGAAGCCGCCGACCTCAAAATCGAAAAGCAAGCCCTCCTAGACCATTGGGATGAAGAAGTCGAAGAGCTCGCCGCAATCTACCGAAGCCGCGGACTAAACGACGAGCTAGCAACAGAAGTCGCCGACCAACTCATGAAACACAACCCTCTCGAAGCCCACGCGCGTGACGAGATCGGCATCACCTCAGAGCTCAGCGCCCAACCCCTCCAAGCCGCGTTTTGGTCAGCGCTCGCATTCTCCGTCGGAGCCGCCGCACCCCTCCTCAGCGTATCATTCACGCCGCCCGGAGCCCTACTTTGGGTCGTTCCCGTCATCGCCCTTCTCCTCCTAGGATGCCTCGGCGCAGCAGCTGCTCGCGTCGGCGGGGCGCCCCCTCTTCGTGGCTCCATGCGCGTTTGCTTCTGGGGAATGTTGGCAATGGGACTCACCGCAACAGTGGGAAAGATCTTCGGCATCGCCCTTTAGAAGCTTTTCAAATCGGGGATTCGCACCCACTGTCCCATGCAAAATCGACTCCCCGATAAGCGAAAATGCCTGAAGAATCCCATACCCGCTTCAACGTAATCGGTTCCAGCGGCAGCGGCAAATCCACCTTTTCACGCCGCCTCGCCAGACAGCTCGATATCCCCTACGTCGAACTCGACGCTATCTACTGGGGCCCGGACTGGACCGAGCCAGACGACCAAACCTACTTCCAAAATCTGGATACAGCACTTTCCGGCGACTCATGGGTGCTCGACGGAAACTACTCCCGCACCACCCACATCAAATGGAAACGCGTGCAATCCGTCATCTGGCTCGACCTCTCTTTTACCCGTGCCCTCTACCAAAGCCTCAAACGGACCATACATCGAGCGTGGACCCAAAAAGAGCTCTGGCCCGGAACCAACAACCGAGAGTCCTTTCGCAAAAGCTTCCTTAGCCGAGACTCCATCATCCTCTGGGCCATCACTAGTCACGCCCCTCTTCGAAAACGATACCTGAAAACCATCAACGACCCCGCCCACGCTCACATAGACTTCATCCGACTCCGCTCCCACCAAGAGGTCGAAGCCTACCTCTCATCGCTCAAACAAATCGCATGCACATCCGCCCCTACCAAGCCACAGATCACGACTCCCTCATCCAACTCTGGAAAGACTGCGAACTGACAGTGCCGCACAACAACCCAGATCGCGACATCCAGCGAAAGCTCGCTGTCACACCCGATTGGCTCCTCGTCGGTTTTCTCGAAAGCCAGCTCATCGCGTCCTGCATGATTGGATACGACGGACACCGCGGCTGGATCAACTACCTCGCCGTCGCCCCAGCCCACCAACGAAAAGGCTACGCCCACCAAATCATGACCCACGCCGAGTCTCTCCTCAAAGCCGCCGGCTGCCCCAAGCTCAACCTCCAAATTCGCTCCAACAACCAACAAGTCATCGCCTTCTACCAAAAGCTCGGCTACACCGCAGACCCCGTCACCAGTTTGGGCAAACGCCTCATCCCCGACAACGAGCCACCACCAAAAAACTAAAACAATTCCATCTCCCTCGCCATCATCGTCCAATCTCTCCACTCAAAAGCCTAGTCCAACAATATCCAAAAAACCTGTTCGCCAACCGCGACCCTTTTTCCACGCAGCAGAATCCCAATTAAAAACCAAGCACACCCTTCCCCTCATTCCACCCGCCTGCCCTTGCCCTGAATCAAAAAAACAACTACACCCCTTTTTCATGATCCGCTACTCCCAAACCCGCGACCTCCCGCCCGACCAAGTCATCGCCCTCTACCAGGCCAACGAGTGGTCGTCAGCCAAAGTCCCCGACACCCTTTTGCTCGCCCTCCGCGACTCCCACTCCCTCGTCACCGCATGGCACGGCGAAACACTCGTCGGCCTCGGAAACGCCATCTCCGACGGACACCTCGTCGTCTACTATCCACACCTGCTCGTCCACCCCGACTTCCAAGGCCAAGGCATCGGCACCGAACTTCTCAATCGACTTAAAGAAAAATACGCCAGCTTCCACATGCACATGCTCACCGCTGACGGACAAGCTATCAAATTCTACGAGCGACACGGCTTCAGGCGAGCCGGACAAACACAACCCATGTGGATCTACTCCGGCAACGATCATTAATCCTCAACCATATCCAACTCATGAATACAGTCGTCAATCTAAAGGAAAAACTCGCCAAGCTCAACGAACACTGGTCGCCCCGCGTCGTGGGGGAATTCGACGGGAACTACGCAAAAATCGCCAAACTCAAAGGCACCTTCACCTGGCACAAGCACGACGACGAGGACGAACTCTTCCTCGTCATCTCCGGCACCCTCGTCATCGAAATCGAAAACCACCCCTCCGTCACCCTCAACGAAGGCGAGCTCTACATCGTACCTAAAGGCGTCATGCATAACCCCATCGCCGAAAAGGAATGCCACGTCCTCGTCATCGAAAAGAAATCCACCCAACACACCGGTGACACAAAGATCGAGAAAACCCGATCCATCGAAGACCAGTTGAAACCAATCTAGCCAACCATCACCAGCTCCCCTGAACCTTCCGTCGCAAAGCGACACCTGATTGGCCGGAGGCCAACCTGACAACTCCACCTTCCCCCAACTCCCAACACTCCAATGTTACCCCCAATCGCAAACCTCGGCTACCAAACCGACTGCCTCATCGCCTCCCTCAACGGCCACGTCGAGCCACGCGAAGGCTACACCCTCGTCCGAACTCCCAATAATCCCACTTTCTATTGGGGAAACTTTCTCCTCTTCGAAAACGCCCCCGACGAAGCTGCATACGAAAACTGGATACAACTTTTCCACAAAGAATTCGGCAAAGAAATAGGACACCTCACCTTCGGCTGGATCGCCGACGAGCCCGGAAACATTTCCGCCTTCCTTAAGAATGGATTCGAAGAGGAGACAAGCGTCATTCTTACTCTCGATACCCTCAAAAAACCTCGCCCCGCCGACCTCCCCCACGAAATCCGAAAACTCAAAAGCGACGCCGATTGGAAAGTCGTCGTAGACCTTCAAATCCTCGCCTCCGAAGAACAGGAAACTCCAACCCCAGGCTATCGAGAATTCAAGGTCCGCCAGTTCGCCAACTACCGCAAAGCCCAAGAAGAGGGGCACGGAGCCTGGTGGGGCCTATTCCATAAGGACCAACTCGTCTGCGACATGGGCCTCTACTTCGACCAGCAACGAAGCATCGGCCGCTTCCAAAGCGTCGAAACCCACCCCGACTTCAGAGGTCAAGGCCTCTGCTCCAACCTCCTCTACCAACTCATCTCCGACGCCAATCGCCAAAACAGTCTCCGCCACCTCGTCATCTGCACCGAAAACGACAGCGCCGGACACCGCGTCTACCAAAAGCTGGGATTCAAGCTGCACTCCCACATGCGCGGCATTAATCTTCCCCGAAACCTAGACGACCCCACTTAGCACAGCCCACATTTCAGAGTCAGCCCTCATAGGGCGCGACTCAACTCAACCATCGGTGCAAATCAGTGTCCTCAGTGGTTCGAATCTCCCCAACCCCATCCACTCTCTCCCAACAATGCCAATCGTATTCAAGAAACCCTTACTATCCGAATCAGACACCCTCAGCGAAATCGCCATCCTCGCAAAAGGCCACTGGGGCTACCCTCAACACCTCCTCGACCTCTGGAGAGAAAGCCTCCGCATCGAGCCAGAATACATCGAAGCAAACACTCTGCGCGCCATCTGCATGGATCAAAAAATCGTCGGCTTCTTCGCTCTCGTCGAAAAACCTAAGCCCACCCTCGACCACCTCTGGCTCCACCCCTCCGTCATCGGCCAAGGTTACGGCAAGCTCGCCATCGCAGAAATCAAACGCCTCGCCCGCGAGCGCGGCATCACCGAGCTCATCATCATCTCCGACCCAAACGCCGAAGGCTTCTACCTCCATCAAGGAGCCACCCGAATCGGCGAACAACAAAGCATCCCTCAAAACCGTATGCTCCCGAAACTCCTCCTAAGAACCGAGCCCTGACCATCCCTTCACCTTCCAACTCCAACAAAAAAAGCTAATCCAATAAACCATGAAATTCGACATCACCTGTATCATCCCCTCCTCCCAAACCGAAGGCCAGCTCGCCGCCTTCGCAGAAAACGTACCCGCAAACGTCGGACCACCCCTCCACGCCCATCGCTCCCAAATCGAAATCTTCCACGTCATCGAAGGCTCCTTCCTCTTCGTTTGCGACGGACAAGAAACCACCCTCGGCCCAGGCGGCAGCATAGTCATCCCCGCCAAAGCAGCCCACGCCTTCAAAAACGTCGGCAGCGAAACCGGACGCATCCATTTCGAACTCCTCGCAGCCGGCACCTCCGAAGAATTCTTCAAACGTCTCGTCGAAGAAGCAGCATCCATAGAAGACATCCCCTCGTTCTTCGCTCAATACGACATCGACCTGCTCGGCCCTCCACTTCCCTAAAGTCGATCGTATCCATGTTTTAAAGACACCAAGACAACCACCCTCGCCCACCAACCATCAAGCGACATGAAAATCGTAAACACCAACAACCTCGAAGAGTTCGGCTGGACCTCCCCATCAGGAAAATTCGCCGGAGCCGGCAAGCAAGTCTCCGAAGCCCTCGGACGCGAAGCCGCCTCCACCGACCTCGACAAACGCCACCCCTTCGACGTCGAGATTCTCCGCGTCCCGCCCGGTAAGGAGCCGTATCCATACCACTCGCACAGCGCTCAGTGGGAATTCTACCACGTCGTATCCGGTTGCGGAAAAGTAAGGCACCTAGAAGGCACCGACTCCATCTCCAGCGGCGACGCCTTCCTCTTCAAGCCGGGCGAGCCCCACCAGCTTATCAACGACAGCGAGCAAGACCTCGTCGTCACCGTCATCGCCGACAACCCCATCGGAGAATCCTGCCACTACCCGGACTCCGGCAAATGGCTCGTCCGCTCCCCTAAGAGCCGCCTCATCCGCTCCGAAGCCCTCGACTACTACGACGGAGAGGACATCCGACCGGAAACATAGTCCTCAAAAAACCAACTATACTTTAAAAGTGAAATTCGCATAAATCGAACCCGGCTCAGTTGTCATTTCCCATCGAATTCGTTCATTGACCCAAATCCCATGGGCTTCACTCAAATCGCATACACTAGCTCCGCCACCACGCCTTTCAGCAGAGAAGAGCTCGTGGAACTCCTCATTCAACGATCCCACACTATTCGAAAACTGCTCGCGAGCCGAGCGCCTCATCACCACCTTCACCGAAGCCATACGCTAAAAACGCAGCCTGCAAAAAGAAGCTTCAGAAACACTAGGCACGAACCTACCCCCCGGCAAAATGCGTCCGATCTCAAAATACTCCCCTAGACTGAAACTCATATTCGACATCATCCCAGGCGAATCCAGTGGAGACGACCTCTTCCAAATAAGGAAGCAAGCCAAAGAAAACGGATGGATCACCCCCGACTGCCGTACTCTCGCAATCGTGACCGGAGAACATACCACCCTAGATACCGCACAAATCGCCGAGCTGCAAAAGCAAGTCAAAGCGGAAATCCCAGAACTCGAAAACACCCTCACTGCTGTCGTGGCCTGCACGCCGATGGCGACAGCTCTCGTACAACTGTTCGCCCTAGACTGGAACCAACCGAGAAACCTCAACGTCTTCTCAACCCTTCCCGCAGCCTTCGAATTCCTAAAGCTCAATCCATCCGAAGTCGTTAAAGAGTTTCCCGAATTAGAAAACCTTCCCTGAAACTCACCCACGCCATTCAAGATCCGGCAGCCCTTCGATAACTAATCGCACTATCTACAATAAGAAAGATTGATTTTACATCTAGACCTCTCTTTACTTCTTATTTGTAATAGTCTGGACCGATTCAATCGAGCCCGTCCTTGCCACCCACCCTTGCCAAATGAGACTAGTACAGATTGTCTACGCGAGTTCGGCTGCCACCCCGTTCTCTAAAGCCGAGCTCCTCGAGATGCTGGGCAGAACCCGCGAGCGCAACAACAGAAGAGGCATTACAGGCATCCTGCTCTACAAGGAGGGAAACATCCTCCAAGTCATCGAAGGCGAAGAACGGACAGCGGACCAGCTCTTCAAAAGAGTTTCCCTCGATCCACGCCACAAAGGCATTATGAAACTCATGCGACGTGAAATCGAGGAAAGAGAGTTTCCCAACTGGTCCATGGCCTTCCGAGACCTCGGAGACGTCACCCTGCATCAGCAGCCCGGATACAGCGACCACCTGAACTACAACCTCGCAGATCCCGCTCTCCTCAAAAACGACTCGAAAGTGCTCCACCTCATCGCCTCTTTCTCGCGCCTCTTCCGCTAGCCGCCGCCCGCATCGCGCCCCCTCCTCGCAAACCTAGATCGCTAACGCGGAATTTCCGCTTTACCCCGTCTCCCGTCTCGATCTAAGTGGCAGCGTGCTCGTCAAGAAGACTATTGAATCACAAGAGATAAACGCAGCTATTGAGCGCCTCGCAGACGCGATCGCCAAAGCCCACCCCGTCGCCGACAACCTCGTGCTCGCCGGCATCGCAAACGGAGGCGTCCCCCTCTGCTCCCTCCTCGAGTTCGCCCTCGCCAAACGCCTCGGCACCTCCATCCCCAAGGCCATCATCGACATCTCCTTTCACCGCGACGATATCGGACACCACCCCATCACCAAAGAAGTCCAGGCCACCCACATGGCCACCGACCCCGAAGACTCCACCATCATCCTCGTCGACGACGTCCTCTTCTCAGGCCGCACCGTACGCGCCGCCATCGCCGAAGTCCTCACCATCGGACGTCCCTACCAAGTCGAGCTCGCCGTCCTCGTCGACCGCGGAAACCGCCGCCTCCCCTTCGCCGCCAACTACACCGGCCTCGTCGAAGAAACCACCCCCGAGCAAAAAGTCGAAGTCACCCTCGACCCCGCCGACCCACAAAACAACCTCATCGAAATCCTCGAACCCCAACAATCCTAGCCCTAGTCCCTCTCCCACTTCACCACTCACCACTCACTCCTCACCACTCTCACCCGTGCCCTGGAACCGCAAAGACCTCATCACCATCGAAGAACTCTCCGCCGCAGAGATCAACACCCTCTTCGAAACCGCAGACGCCTTTAAAAAAGTCCTCGGACGCAAGACCGCCAAGACCCCCGCCCTCCGAGGCAAAAACGTCGTCAACCTCTTCTTCGAAAACTCCACGCGCACCCGCGTCGCCTTCGAGATGGCAGCCAAGCGCCTCTCCGCAGACGTCACCTCGCTGGACATGAAAACCTCCTCAACCGCCAAAGGAGAAACCCTGCGCGACACCGTCGAAAACATCCGCGCCCTCGCGGCAGACATCATCATCATCCGCCACTCCGCCCCAGGCTCCGCCGGATACATCGCCAAAATTCTCGACATCCCCGTCCTCAACGCCGGAGACGGCGCCCACGAGCACCCCACCCAAGCCCTGCTCGACTGCTTCACCCTCCGCGAAAAATGGGGCGACCTCCACGGCAGAAAAGTCGCCATCCTCGGAGACATCCTCTACTCCCGCGTCGCCCGCTCAAACATCTGGGCCATGACCAAGCTCGGCGCCGAAGTCACCCTCGTAGGTCCCTCCACCCTCGTCCCCCACGAATTCGAACGCCTCGGCGTCAAAGTCTCCCACGACCTCAAGTCAGCACTCGCCGACCAAGACGCCGTCATGCTCCTACGGATACAGCACGAACGCCAAAACGCCTCCGCCTTCCCTTCCCTGAACGAATACACCAGCATGTTCGGCCTCAACGCCGACCGCTTCTCATGGCTCAAGAAAGACGCCATCATCATGCACCCCGGCCCCATCAACCGCGGCGTCGAGATCGACTCAGACCTCGCCGACTCCTCCCAGTCCGTCATCCTCCAACAAGTCACCAACGGCCTCGCCGTCCGCATGGCCGCCCTCTACCTCTGCAACGGAGGCTCCGCCGAAGCCGCCATCGCCTAACGAACGGGCGCCGAGCTTGTCACGCGATTCTCCACAACCCGATCCCACCACCCGATCATCTAGACAAAGCCGTCCCAAAAATCCCGATACAAAAATCAACCATATCCCAACTCTCACCATTCGTGAAGATTCGTGCCCATTCGTGGGCAAAAAATTCCAAAAGCCATTCGCAAGATCCATCACTCCCCATCTGAGACATCTGTGGTTAAAAGCTCACAACTAGATCACAAAACATCCACATAATCTGTGGGTAAAAAAACTTTCCAAATGCCAAGCGTCACCCACATAAAAAACGGTCGCATCATCGATCCGAAATCCAACCGCGACGAAATCGGCGATCTCTACCTCGTCGATGGAAAAATAGCGTCAAAGCCCAGTCACGAAATCCTGGATACAGCCACCACAGTCGACGCCAGCGGCCTCGTCGTCGCCCCCGGTCTCGTCGACCTCCACGTCCACTTCCGCGTACCCGGCCAAAAGCATAAGGAAACCATCCGCTCCGGCACCTCCGCCGCAGCCGCCGGCGGCTTCACCTCCGTCGTCTGCATGCCCAACACCTCCCCCGCCGTCGACAACGCCGGCACCGTCCAGCTCATCAAAGACATCGCCGCACGCGAAGGCCTCGTAAACATCTTCCCTACCGGAGCCATCACCGTCGGACGAAAAGGCGAAGCCCTCGCCCCCACTGGCTCGCTCTCACGCACCGGCATCGTAGCCATCACCGATGGCGGGAAATGCGTGCAAGACACCGGCCTCATGCGCCGCGCCGTCGAATACGCCCACATGTTCGGCATCCCCGTCATCGACCACTGCCAGGACTACTCCCTCTCCGGAGACGGAGTCATGAACGAAGGATTCGTATCCACAAAACTAGGACTTCGCGGACTACACAAAGCCGCCGAAGACACCATCGTCGCCCGAGACGTCATCCTCTCCACCCACACCAAAGCCCACATCCACCTCCAGCACATCTCCTCCAAAACCGCCATCGACATCATCCGCCGCGCCAAAGCCCGCGGCATCAACATTACCGCCGAAGCTACCCCCCACCATATCGCCCTCACCGACGCCGAAGTCGAAAGTTTCAATACCAACTTCAAGATGAACCCGCCGCTGCGCGAAGAAGAAGACCGCATCGCCCTCCTCGACGCCCTCGGAGACGGCACCATCGACTGCATCGCCACCGGACACGCACCGCACACCGACTACGAGAAAGATGTCGAATTCGACTACGCCCCCTTCGGCGTCATCGGCCTCGAGACCGCCCTCTCCGTCGCCCTCGGCCAACTCTACCACACCCAGCGCCTCTCCCTCTCCGGCACCCTATCCCTCCTCACCAGCCGCCCCGCTGATATTCTCAATCTAGACAAAGGCACCCTATCCGAAGGAGCCGACGCCGACCTCATCCTCTTCGATCCCAACGAAGCCTGGACCCCCACCGAGAAAGGCTTCCACTCCAAATCCGCCAATTCCCCCTGGATCGGCCGCCAGCTCAAAGGCAAAGTCAAGTCCACCTACGTCGCCGGCCGTCAAGTCTACGACGGCGCCAATATACTCGCCGATTAAACACAGATTCCGTAACTTCTGCATCGAGCTCAACGAATACTTCAGGATCAACGGATGTCTATCTCGTCGCTTTCAACAACGGATCCGTCAAAAGCGGAGCTACAAATGGCAAAGACGCACTATCCATCGACACCGCCTAGCTCTACCAAAATTTCGCCCTCGCACCGTCTACAGTAGCCAAAGCCGCGCGCAATAATTTTGGCTCCTTTCTCAGACCTGCCATCATCGGCATGATCTGCATCCGCCGCATCGCATTACATCAAAAAGACGCTTACCAAAAGTTTCCCCGAGCCGACTCCTTCCAGAGTCGGCTCCTTGATCCCTACCAAACCAATTCGAAAATCACCCCAACACCGCCGGCACTCGAAAACCTTGCGGCTCTTCCTCTTGAGATGGCACTTTCTCTCGGTCTCCTTCAAGCTCGATTCCCAACGCCCGAACGGCCTTAGCCGCCCGCTCATTGCCCCCATTCGCCAACTCCCTCAGGCTCTCAATAAGAGTATCCTGACCCTCCCGTTCGACAATCCCCTTCGCCACTAACTCTCCCATTTTCACGATCGCAGGAGCGTACCCCTTGATAGCAAGATGCTCCAAGCCGTTAATACCCGCCACAATATCAGGCTCCATCCCAACACCAGCCATCTGGTATCCAGCATACAGATACTTAGCCTTTATTAAACCCGCGTCAGCCGCCACCTTCATCCAAGACACACGCTTTGCCACACTATGCTTCACCCCTTCACCTTCGGCGTACATACGACTAAGCATAAATGCAGCCTTCGCCAATTTCTCTACTGGCCAGCCCTTTTCCACCCCATCCTTGTATAGCTTTTTGTATTCTTTAAAAGCAATAGAAGGTTTTGCTTTCTTTATAAGCTTCCGACGGTGAATTTCTGCAAAACGAAATCGAGCTTCATCATTTCCCAATTTCATCAAGTATTGAACAACATCATAAGCCTGCTCAGGATCATGTCCCGCCCAGTCCTCATCCAAAAATATATCAGAAACCAACAAACGGACACCGTAGTGAATTAGATATGTTTCATTTTGCATATATTGACTAGCCCAACCCAAAGCCTTAGCTTGGCTTTTAGGTACGTCGATGCCCTTAAAATATCGCTCTGACATTTCAAGCATCGCACTGTGTTCTCCCAGCTCTGCAGACCTTTCTAGCCAATATACCATTTCGTCCACATCTCTCCACTGAGAGTTCCAACGGTATAGCTCCATCAACCTTTTGGCTGCCTTCAAATAGCCTAGATCAGCAGACTTCGAATACAAACGAACAGCCTCCTCCATATTCTTTTTACTCCCCAAACCCTTTTCACGCAACACAGCCAAGTTAAATAGACCTTTTTTACTATCGAGCTCTGCAGCCTTTTCATACATCTCACAGGCTTTAACAAGATCCTTTGGCCTCCCGTTTCCATACTCGTAAACGACACCCAAATTATTATAGGTCGATGCACTAGCATCACCTGCTTCAACTGCTCTATCATACCAATAAAAACCTTTGTCAGAATCCATCCCCACACCCAATCCTTCGGAATACATATACCCCAAATAAAAATAACTGTCAGAATACCCGCGATTGGCTGATAAGCTTAAAAAGCGAAGGGCTTCTTTGTAATCTATCTCTACTCCTTTTCCACTATAATTAAATTTTCCGTACATGTGCTGCGAACGCACGTACTTAAGCTTTGCCTGTCTCAGGTATGCTTTTGACAATTTCGCCAAGTTGCTTTCTCGAGAAACAAGCCAACCCTTTTCTCTTCGCCGTGTCATTGCATAGGCTGCTCGTACGTCCGTTTTCTCTAATTCCTTAGCTCTTTCGAGATCTTCCCGGTCTGAAACGAATCGAGCGCCCTCATCTCCATCCAGAACAAGTTGCGCATAGTACATTCCTGAAGCAGCCGCCTCATCCAGCAACTTTCGAGACCTCGCATTGTCAACTTCAATACCTAAGCCATTCGCCAGCATAACGGCAAAATTATACCTCGCCATCGACCACCCCTTTTCAGCAGCTTTCTCCATCCAAGGCAACGCCTTCTCGTAGTCCGGCTCACCTAACAAGCCTGCCGCATAGAGGTAACCAAGCAAATACTGAGCCTCTTTATAATTTGAACTAGAAGCGATTGTCAGTAGACTTTCAGCGAGTCTAGGATCAAAAAATTCAGAATCCACATCCATCGAATCTTTTGCCAAAATAATTTGTGACTTAAAAATCGACTCAGTAAAAGTTTCACTCAGGGAATCCGCAATATCCTCGATATCCTTTTTGATTACATCATCGACTCCCTCCAACAATATCGATTGAAATGATCGACGCACTGAATCGAACGCCTGCAAGTCCACCATTTCGAAGTATCTTTTCGAACGCTCAATATCTCTTTCGACCATTTCTCCTCTCGCGTATTCAATCGACAAGTACAATGTAGCCAAAACATCCCCCCCATTGGAAGATTGGATCATTAGTTCAATCGACTTAGCATTGTCTTTCACAACGCTATAGCCTTCAGCGTACATCATCCCTAGCAAATAAGATGCTCGGGCTCGTGCCTGGCGCTCTATACCAAAGTCTTGAACAGGAAGATCGAATACCCAATTCCGCTCCGACAAAGGCTCCAACCAGCGTCTCGCCAGCTTGTAACTCTGAGGCATTCCTTTCCCGAAAAACGCGTTCTCACCATACGCTAACATCGCAATTGGGTACCCCTGCTCAGACGAAATCTTCAGCCAATGGTTAGCTTTCTTTAAGTTCAGTCGAACACCTGCGCCGCTACGATAAAACTCACCCAAAACATATTGAGACTTCGCATGCCCATCTGCAGCTAGGCCCTTCAAGCTCCTAACGACACTAGAGTATTTTCCATCTTCCAAAATCGCCATTGCCGCTACAAAGGCCTCTTCAAGCTGCTCGTTCCTCACCTCCTCGCTCTGTTCAAACGCCTCGTCGTCAAAAGCCTCCTGACCGGAAGCCACAAGCGCTAAACCCAAACTCAACAGAACAATAACGTACGAATTCCACTTAATCATGAGTACGTACAAAGCTACAATCTACGCCCCGCTTAGCAAGCGATTAAACGCCAGACAAAACGCCCTCTTCCAAGCAACGAAACCGCGTCGAATCAAACGCTAGCCGACACATAAGTTACACCCAGCTTAAGATTGCGCGCCCTTAAGCAAATAGCGTCGACGCCTGCTCTCGAATCAAGTTCTAAGCAGACTGACGGGAACGGACAAAAACATTCCGTAACCGTAAATCAACTACAAGAACTACCATGAAAACTTCATACGCGCTTATCGCTTTGCTTCCGCTTTGTACGGCGACTCTTCACGCCCAGCAAAACGCTTCAGTATCGGATCCAGACACGATCATCGAATACGATCAAATCACCGTTTTCTCCGAAAACGTCGCCCAAGCGAACACCGTCCTCCGCAACGACCTCAAGGAGGTCGCAGCTCCGCTCACCAGCGCTCTCGACCACATTGACCGCCTCCCGGGCGTCATCGTCCAGGAGGGCGACGCCTACGGCGGCGACGACTGGTCCACCACAGTCAGTATCCGCGGTTTCGCTACAACCCGCAGCTCCAGCCAGTTGGGCTACACCATCGACGACCTGCCAAACGGCAACACGAACTACGGAGGAGGCGCCAAGCCAAACCGTTTCATCGACTCGGAAAACATCGGACAAGTCACCGTCTCCCAAGGTGCAGGCGATATCGCCTCGGCCTCCACCACCGCGCTAGGCGGCACCATCCAGTACAGCCTCATCGAGCCGAGCTACAACCAAGGCGGAACCCTCGAGTACTCCACCGGCGACAACAACATGCAGCGCTATTTCTTCCGCTACAACACAGGCCTCATCGGGGAAGACACTCGCGCCTTCGTCAGCTTCTCAGACTCCTTCCACAACCGCTGGACCGAAGAGGGCGAAAACGGCATCGCCGACCGTATCCACTCCGACATGCGCCTCATCACCAAATGGGGGAACGTCGAAGTCGACGCCCGCCTCTCCTACGACGACATACACGAAGACAACTACAACGGCGTCAGCCTTGCCCAGTTCGCCGAAAACCCGAATTGGGATCGCCTCACGGGCGACTGGTCCGGCATGCCAAACCCCGACCAATACTTCGTCGAAGGCTGGTCGACCGTTCGCGAAAACTCCCTCCTCGGGGTGAAGTTCACCATCCCGTTCTCGGACGACGCCACCCTCGAGCTTCAGCCTTACTTCCACAATCAAACCGGCGAAGGACACTGGATTCCTCCCTATCAGCGCCGCGGCTTCCGCTCGGACGGCACGCCTGAAAGCGAAGCGGCATTCGCGGATTTCGAAACACGCGTCTTCTTTCAAGATGCAGCCGGCAACGACCTGCACATTCCCGTCAACGGACTCGAAGGGGCCCCCGACTCTCTCGTCGATCAGCTAGTCATTCCGACCGGCGATGTCTTCGATATAAACAGCTACCCGGAAGCCGTTCGCGCCGGAGCCATTCCAGTCTCCTCCTTCCGCACCTCCCACTACGGAAACGACCGCATCGGACTCCGCGGACACTACACGCACTACCTCGAATCCCAAACCATCCAACTGGGCTTCTGGCACGAAAACCAGGAACGCTTCAACGGCCGCGACTGGCACCAGATCCTCGATGCCCGTCTCGGCATGCAGTACGACCACCAGCCCTACTGGACCGACTTCGACCAGACATTCGACACAGAAACCACCATGCTCTACGCCCAGGACACGATCGAGCTCGGGGACAGCGGCGCCAAAGCCCAAGTCGGACTCAAGCAGTACTACGTCGATATTTCTGGATACGACAATATGATCCAAGAACCCATCGGTTCGCAAAACAGCGACTCCGATATCCTCCCCAGCCTCGGACTCACCTACGAACTGAACGAAGGCGACGACCAAGTCTTCTTCAACTACTCGCAAAACTACGCCGCCATCACCGACAACATCCTCCAGCGCGACGCCAGTCCCAACCTCGAGCCGGAGCAAAGCGACAATATCGACCTTGGCTACCGCTTCAACCGAAACGGACTCAGCTTCTCGAGCTCGCTCTACTTCATCGAGTTCGACAACAAGATCTCCTTCATCCCGCCCTACGACGAGGACGACGGAATCAACTACGACATCGGAACCGGAGGCGGCTACGTCAACGTGGGCGGCATCGAATCCAAAGGCCTGGAAATTGCAGCCGACTACACCTTCAATTCAAACCTGTCCGCATTCGCAACCCTCACGTATAACGATTCCGAATACACGGAAAATGTCCCAGAGACAGGCGTCATCGCTGGCAACGAAGTCGTAGGCGCTCCTAGCGAGATCCTATCAGCCAGCCTCTTCTACCGCTCGGACAACGGCTTCTACTCAAGCCTCAGCGCTAAGCATACCGGAGAACGCCAGGGTACGCTCGACAACAGTGAGCAGATGGACGCCTTCACCCGCGTCGACCTCTCGCTCGGCTACCGCTCCGAAATCAACTCAAACGCCGACGAGCCTAAACACTTCAAGGCCGAGCTTCATGTTTACAACCTCTTCGACGCAAGCTACCTTGCTACTCCTGACGGCGATGCCCGCTCCTCAAACGGATACTACTTCATCGGCGCTCCGCGCGCCGTATCCGCCACAGTAGGCATCGAATTTTAAGAAACATGAAACTCCCCGTAATCACTTTCTCGATCCTATGCCTCGCCCCGAGCTTTCTCGGGGCCGAGGCCTTCACTTTAGCATTCGGCTCCTGCGCGAAAGAGAGCAAGCAACAGCCCATATGGTCAAGCATCAGAGCCGAGCAGCCAGACGTCTTCGCCATGCTGGGCGACAATATCTACGGCGACACCGAAGACATGTCCGTCCTGCGCAGGAAATACGCCAAACTTGGAAAAGTCCCCGGCTTCGCGTCCCTCCGCAAAGAAACTGAACTCGTCGCCATCTGGGACGACCACGACTACGGCGAAAACGACGCCGGCAAGGAGTATCCAAAAAAACACGACTCTCGAAAGGCATTCCTCGAATTCTTCCGAGAGCCAGAAGACTCTCCCCGCTGGAACCAAGAAGGCGGCATCTACACTTCCTACACTTGGGGCGAAACAGGAAAACGCGCCCAGCTCATCCTTCTCGACACCCGCTGGAATCGCGATCCGCTCCTAAGTGTCTCAAAAACTGAATACGCCCTAAAACGCAATCCAAAGGACATGGGCCCTTACAACCCCACCGCCGACTCCAGCTCCGTCATGATTGGAGAAGCCCAATGGAAATGGCTCGAGACACAACTCCGCCAACCGGCAGACATCCGCTTCATCGCCTCCGGAATTCAAATCCTCTCCGAAGGCACGGGCTGGGAAGCCTGGTCAAACTTCCCCCACGAGCGCCAACGCCTCTTCGACCTCATCGAATCAACCCATGCAAACGGAACCGTCCTCCTAAGCGGCGACACCCATTGGGCGGAATTCAGCAAGGTCAAACTTCCAAGCGGCTACCCACTTTGGGAACTTACCTCCAGCGGACTTACCGAAGAGTGGAAACAAGTCAGCCCGAACCTCCACCGCATCGGTCACACCACCTACAAAGCCAACTACGGTCTCATAAAAATCGATTGGAACGCCCCAGCCCCCTACCTTACCCTATCTATAAAAAACGAAAACGGCCGTATCCAAATCCAAAACACAATTCTAATATCCGACCTGCAATTCAACTCGCCCGAATCATGAACCGCCGAAACTTCTTCCTCGCCACCGCAGCCGCCACCGCCGCAGCCGCCACACCGGCCTTCGCCAAAAAAACGAGCCAGCCCAAACGCTCCCTACGCATCGCCCATCTCACGGACATCCACGTCATGCCCGACAAAGATGCTCCGGAGAAAATGGCCCGCGCCATCCAGCACGCCCAAAGCCAAACGGACAAGCCGGACCTCATCCTAAACGGTGGCGACTGCATTATGGACGCCCTCAAACGCAGCAAGTCCGAAACCAAAGCCCAATGGAGCGAGTGGCACGGCGTCCTCAAAAACGAGCTCGAACTCCCCTTCTACAGCGCCATCGGCAATCATGACATCTGGGGCTGGGCCCTTCCAAACAGCAAAAAAAACGTAAGCTACGGCAAGCAATGGGCAATGGAAGAGCTCGCCCTCAAACAACGCTACTACAGCTTCGAGAAAAACAACTGGCAGTTCATCGTCCTAGACAGCTCTCACTTCGAACCGTCCTTTAAAAGCGGATACACCGCCAAACTAGACGAAGCTCAATTCGCCTGGCTCGCCCAAACCCTTGCGGAGTCCGACCCGAAAAAGCCGATCTGCATCCTGTCCCACATCCCCATCATCAGCTTCTGCCCCTTCTTCGACGGCGATAACGAAAAGTCTGGAGACTGGCAGGTACCTGGACCATGGATGCACATCGACGCCCGACGCATCAAAGATCTTTTCGCCCAACACCCAAACGTGAAACTTGCCCTCTCTGGCCACATTCACCTGCGCGACCAAGTTCGCTACCTCGGCATCGACTACCTCTGCAACGGAGCCGTAAGCGGTGGCTGGTGGGATGGCCCCTACCAGGAATTCCCGTCAGCGTACGTGCTCGTTGACCTCTACGAGGACGGAACCAGCCAGTCTCAATACGTACCGTATCTGGAAAGCTAATACGATAGCCTAGCGACGCGGCCCCGGCCGCCCGCCCCACTGGCCGCCAGAAGGCGGATTCTGTTGCATAAACTCCATCTGCCTTTGGTCGCGCTCCCGCTCCGCTAGCTGACGCTCGGCATACGCGGCGAGCTGCTCTTCGCTCAAGGTTCTAGCCGCCGCCGCTATCACCGCTTCGTCACGAGCCGCCCGTTCGCTAAAGTATACCTCGATATCCTTCTCAGAAACACTGGCCATCTGCGGACCACGCATACCAGAAAGATCCTTAGAAAACTCAAAATCCTCCGCCACACCGCGAATCGAGTTCACCAGAGACTCGCTCTGCGACTGCGTAAGTGGCGTATCCGTAAAACTGAGACTCGAAGCCAAAGCCTCAACCTCACCACGATACGGCAAACTGTCCGAATAGTCCTTCAACGCCACCGCATTCTCTTCGCCAAGAAGCTCCTCTATTTCCTCCGCTAGCACGTCACGCTGAAACTTCCGTTCCTCGTCGATCTTCTCGCGTTCCTCATCGCTCTCCGCACCAAAGCCTTTCATCCGCATTTCCCAGTTCACTACCCCGCGCTCCGCCATCAAAGTGCGCAGCGTTTCCAAATCATTCGCGCTCAAGTTCAGCGTCTTGAAAAAGTCCGCGTAGCGCGAATCCACGCGCTCCATCTGACGCTCGATCATATCCACCCGCATCTGCGGATCCTCAAACGCCGCCGCCATGCGCTGCATTCGCTCGCGCCGCCGATCCTGCCAGGAGCTTTCCGTAGCCTGCTCAGCCACCGGTCGCACCGTAGCCACGGCTCCCGGCTGCGGCTCTAGCCCAGGACTTCGAAGTTTCGCCGGTTCAGACAAGGCCGTCGAATCCACCTCGTCATTCGCCACCACTGTCTCATCCACAAACTCCGGAGAAACCATTTCGATTTGCCACGATTTCAGCCGATTCACCTCGACCTGTAAATAGGCCGCGTAAGCGACCGCAGCCATAAGCAGGAGAGAGAGAGTTACAGTGGAAGTCTTCATGAAGCGATATCTTCTTAAAATACGTATACCTGCAAAATTCAGATGCAAGAACCACGCCTCGAACCAGTCCAATAACGCCTTGCCAAAGACCATCCCCCATTCGATCCTCCCCGCCTTACCTACCCAAGCGTACGGAATGAGCGGCGAATCCACACAACACATCGACCCCCAGCACATCGGCATCATCATGGATGGAAACGGCCGCTGGGCAAAACAACGCGGACACTCCCGCCCCCGCGGACACAAGGAAGGCGCCAAGGCCACCCGACGCGCCATCGACGCCTGCCAAGAGCTGGGAGTTCGCTACCTCACGCTCTACGCCTTCTCCGCCGAAAACTGGAACCGCCCCGACTTCGAAGTCAAAGCCCTCATGGAGCTCCTCGAGCTCTTCCTCGCCCGCGAAACCAAGACCCTCATCAAGCGCCGCATACGCCTACACGCCATCGGCCGCATCGAAGAACTCCCCGCCAGCGCCAACAAAGCACTGCGCAAAGCCATCGACGCCACCGCCGAATTCGACGACTGGCACCTCGTCCTCGCCCTCAACTACTCATCGCGCAACGAAGTCCTCGACGCCGCCCGCTCCTTCGCCAAATCCGTCGCCGCCGGAGAGATCGACCCCGACAAGACCGACTGGGACGGTTTCGCCCAGCACCTCTACACCGCCGGGCTCCCCGACCCCGATCTCATCATCCGCACCTCCGGCGAGACCCGCGTCAGTAACTTCCTCCTCATGCAGTCCGCCTACGCCGAATTCTACTTTACCGAAACCCTCTGGCCAGACTTCGACAAATCCCACCTCGAAAAAGCCATCGCATCCTATCGCAATCGCGAGCGTCGCTTCGGCAAAACCGGCGAACAAATCGCCACTCCCTCCCAAGCCTAAGCCCCAAAACCTAATTCCTAATTCGTAATATCAAATTAGACTCCCCCTAATCCGTGGCGAAACGCATCTTCAGTACCATCCTTCTCTGGGCCATCATCGTCGGGTCCGTCACCGTCACCCCAGAAGCCGCCGTCTGGCTCATCGCCATCGTCAGCTTCGGCACCCAGTGGGAACTCTACGGCCTCATGCAAAAAATGGGCCGACAGCCCTTCAAGACCCTCGGATCCTCCCTCGGCACCTTCATGATCCTCGGCCCCTTCTACGCCGAAAAAGCCCTCAATCACCAAGTCCCAGGACTCCAGGCCAGCATCATCGCCATCACCATCGTAGCCGTCTGCCTACGCATCCTCGTCCACCGAAAAGTCGAAGACCGTATCGAAACCCTCGGAGCCACCCTAGTCGGACTCATCTACGTGCCCTTCATGCTCACCTTCATGGCCCGCATGCTCACCATCACCCCGGAAATGAGCGAAGGGCTCATGCTCATCCTCTGGCTCATCGCCACCGCAAAATTCTGCGACGTCGGAGCCCTCGTCTTCGGCAAAGCCTTCGGCCGCCACAAGATGTCCCCCAACACCTCCCCCGGCAAAACCTGGGAAGGCGCCATCGGCGGCTGCCTCACCTCCGTCGCCATCGGCTTCGCCTTCGTCCACTTCGCCGGCGACTACTTCCCCGCCTTCTTCAAGCCGCACTGGGCCGCCCTCTTCGCCCTGCCCATCGCCGCACTCTCCATCGTGTCCGACCTCGTCGAAAGCATGATGAAACGCGCCGCCAAACAAAAAGACTCCGGCGCCTTCATCCCCGGCATCGGCGGCGCCTTCGACCTGTCCGACTCCCTCATCCTCACCTCACCCACCGCCTTCCTCCTCTTCGGCCTCCTCCAATAAGAACACAACCCCAATCCCCCTCCCTCGCCCGCTCATCCAGATCGCCCAGAATTCACCCCTCACTCCTCACTACTCACACTTTTCGATGAACATCGTTCTCCTCGGCGCCACCGGATCCATCGGCGAAAGCACCCTCAAAGTCATCCGAAAGCACAGCGACCGACTCAATCTCGTCGCCATAGCCGCCAACCAAAACGTCGAAAAACTCGCCGAGATCGCCCGCGAGTTCCACGTCCCCCACGTCGGACTCTTCGACGAAACCGCCTACGCCAACGCCAAATCCAGCTCCGCTTTTCCCTCCGGCACCCAATTTCACTGCGGACTCGAAGGACTCGAAACCCTCGCCGCCCTCCCCGAAGCCGACACCACCCTCGTCGCCGTCGTCGGCACACACGGCCTACAGCCCGCCCTCCGCGCCCTCGAAGCCGGCAAGACCCTCGCCGTCGCCTCCAAGGAAATCCTCGTCCTCGCCGGCAAATTCATCATGCAGGCCGCCCAAAAGTCCGGCTCCCTCATCCTCCCCGTCGACTCCGAGCACAACGCCATCTTCCAATGCCTCGACCCAAATCCCGCTGACAACCCATCACCCAATACCCAGAACGCGTCACCCCTACGAACGAAGTTCGTCGACAAACTCATCCTCACCGCCTCCGGAGGCTCCTTCCGCGACCTGCCCCTCGACCAATTCGACAAAGTCACCCTCAAGCAAGCCCTCCAACACCCCAACTGGGACATGGGCCCCAAGGTCACCATCGACGCAGCCACCATGGCCAACAAAGGTCTCGAGATGATCGAAGCCCGCTGGCTCTTCGGCATGCAAGCCGATCAAGTCCAAGCAGTTATCCACCCCCAAAGCATCGTCCACTCCATGGTCCAGTTCATAGACGGCTCCGTGCTCGCCCAGCTCTGCCCACCGGACATGACCTTCGCCATCCAGCACTGCCTCCTCTTTCCGGATCGCGGTCCCGGAGTCGTCGAACCCCTCGACTTCACCCAAGCCATGCAGCTCGACTTCCGAGCTCCCGACCTCCGACGCTACCCCTGCCTCCGGCTCGCCCGCCAAGCCATGGAAGCCTGCGGAATCGCCACCGGAGTCTTCAACGCTGCAAACGAAGTCGCCGTCGAAGCGTTTGTCTCAGGAAAGATAAGGTTTGTCGAAATCGCATCGATTATTGAGAAAACCCTCGATTCCATCCACAATGTAGAACCAAGTTCACTCGAAGAAGTCCTGCACTACGACCAAGTCGCCCGGCGACACGCCACCGACTTCGTCAGTACAACTTCCTAAAAATTTCAAAAAACCATCAGCACGCACCAGCGTCCTCAGTGGCTCAAAGAAACACTTTCCTAATCCAAAAATGAATTTTTCCGAAATACTAAACCAAGGCTGGGGCATCCTCATGGTCATCCTCTTCTTTGGAGGCTCCATCTTCGTGCACGAACTCGGACACTTCCTCGCCGCCAAATGGCGCGGACTCCACATCGAACGCTTCTCCATCGGATTCGGACCGAAAATCATCTCCTGGACACGAGGCGGCGTCGACTACCGCCTCTCATGGCTCCCCCTCGGCGGCTACGTCGCCCTTCCACAGCTCGCTGACATGCGCGGCATCGAAGGCGACTCCTCCATCGACACCAAAGCCATGCCCCCCATCTCCTACACCGACAAAGTCGTCGTCGCCGTAGCCGGAGCCGTCTTCAATATCATCTTCGCCTTCCTCCTCGCCTCCATCCTCTACTTCACCGGACGCCCCATCTCCGAAGACCGCTCCTCCGTCGAAGTCGGCTTCCTTAGCGACAACCTCGCCAACGCCGCCGGCGAACTCGTCCCCGCCCCCGCCAAATCCGCCGGCATGCAGATCGGCGACCATATCCTCTCCATCGACGGCACACCCGTCAAAGACTGGGACGACATCCACCAAGGCATCGCACTTAGCTCCGGCAAGACCGACCAAGGCGACCGATCCATCATCTTCGTCGTCGAACGCGACGGCCAAGAACTCACTCTCCCCGTTCGTCCCATTATTTCCGAAGACATGAAGCTCCGCCAAGTCGGACTTCGCCCAGGCTACACCGTTATCGTCACCGCCCTGTATCCAAATTCTCCTGCCATCAATGCAGGCATCAAACCGGGCGACACCCTTGTCTCCCTCGACGGAAACCCCGTCCGCTCCGTCGCCTTCTACACCGACTACCTCAAAGACAAAGCCGGACAAGACGTCCCCATCACCTTCGAACACGAAGGCCAGCGCATCTCGTCCACTATCACCCCTGAAGACGTCGTCGTCTGGTCAGACGGACGCACCGAGACCCTCACCGGTATCGCCGGATTCGATACAAACCGCGGACTCCTCTACCAAACGCCTCTCGAACAAATGAAAGAGGTCGCCATCACCACCTACACAAACCTACGAGCGCTCCTCCATCGAAATTCCGACATCGGCATCTCACACATGTCCGGCCCCGCAGGCATCATTCGCGTAATCTACAGCGCCGCCCAGTACGACATGCTCAGCACCCTCTGGATCGTCGTCTTCATCAACGTCAGCCTCGCCTTCTTCAACCTACTCCCCATCCCCGTCCTCGACGGCGGACACATCGTATTTGCCACCATCAACAAACTGCGTGGCAAATCCATGAACCCAAACGTCATCGCCTCCCTCCAGGGCAGCTTCATGATCCTGCTCTTCGGCATGATGCTATACGTCACCTTCTTCGACATTAGTCGCTGGATTTCGGATACGTCAGAAAGAGCCGAAATACGTGAAACACGCGTAGCCCCAGTCTTCGGGCAAGCTAGCGACTCCACAACATCTCCAGAATAATGAGCTCATACTGCGTCTCCCGTTTCGCCACCCAGCGTCGCGTCAGTCGTGAAGTCCTAGTCGGCTCCGTAGGAGTTGGCGGAGACAATCCCATCCGTATCCAGTCGATGACGACGACGCTCACCCAAGACGTCGTCGCCACCGTCAAACAGTCCATCGCCCTCGCCGAATCTGGCTGCGAGATCGTCCGCGTCACCGCACCCAACAAGCCCGCCGCTCGCGCCCTCAAAGACATCCGCGCCCAATTTTCAGCCGCCGGATTCTCGCATATTCCCCTCGTCGCCGACATCCACTTCCTGCCCAACGCCGCCATGGAAGCGGTCGAACACGTCGAAAAAGTCCGCGTTAACCCGGGCAACTACGCCGACAACAAAAAATTCGCCGTCCTCGAGTATACGGATTCCGAATACAACGCCGAACTCCAGCGCCTCTACGAATCCTTCTCCCCGCTCGTAAAACGCGCCAAAGAGCTCGGTCGCTCCCTACGCATCGGCACCAACCACGGCTCCCTCTCGGACCGTATCATGAACCGCTACGGCGACACCCCACTCGGCATGGTAGAGTCCGCCCTCGAGTTCCTCCGCATCGCCCAGTCCCACGGATTCTACGACATGATCCTCTCCATGAAGGCGAGCAACCCAAAGGTCATGATCGAAGCCTACCGCCTCCTCGTCCAACACATGGACAAGGAAGACATGGCTTACCCGCTCCACCTCGGCGTCACCGAAGCGGGCGACGGAGAAGACGGCCGCATCAAGTCCGCCATCGGCATCGGCTCCCTCCTCATGGACGGCCTCGGCGACACCATTCGCGTCTCCCTCACCGAAGACCCCGTCTACGAAATTCCCGTCGCCCAAGCCATCGCGAACAAGATCATGGCTCGCTGGAATATCGACGCGCACATCGAACCGGCCGACGATTCCATCGATCCCTTCCACTTCCAGCGTCGAACCATCTCCGAGATCCAGCTAAGCAAGCTCGCCAAGCTCGGCCCCAAGGAGCCCCCGACGGTCATCACTCCCGTCACGCATCCAATTTCCGAATACGTCACCATCGCGGCGGAAGCCAAAACATCGCGCCCATCGTTCGGCGACGCCAAACTGGAAGGACTTCTCGTCAAAGCCGATAAGATAACCGACCTAGAAAAACTCACCGAACTCTGCCAAGCCATCAACGGCGCAGCAGAATTCGTCGTCGTGGAGCTCAACCCCAAACTACCCCTCGACGAAGTCTCCCTCGCCCTTCCACCAAGCAATCTCCCCCTCGCGGTGCTGCGCGACTTCGGCGACGAGGACTACAACGACTACAAGCAATTCGTCCACCTCTGCTCCCAATTTCGCATTCGCCCCATCCTCGGCCTCTCGCCCACCGCCAGTGACGGCATCCTTTCCGAGCCCACCGCCGACACCATCATCACGATGCACTCCGGCATCACGCCCACCCGCCCCAATCATCGCATCGGCTACTACCGCCAGCTAGCAGACCGTCTCAAACACTGGAAGAACACCTCCCCAATTTGGATCCGTAACTTAGGCGGCACCGCTACTCCGAAATCGTCGTCCCCCTTCCTCGACAAACTCCTCGACGCCTCCATCCTTACCGGCTCCCTACTTTGCGACGGCCTCGGCGACATGGTAAGCATCGAGTCTGAAACAGACCTCGTCCGCTCCACCCGCCTCACCTACAACGTCCTTCAAGGGGCCGGCTCACGCATCACCAAAACCGAATTCGTCGCCTGCCCCAGCTGTGGCCGCACGCTCTTCGACCTGCAAAGCACCACCCAACGCATCCGCGAAAAAACCGGACACCTCAAAGGCGTCAAAATCGCCATCATGGGCTGCATCGTCAACGGCCCCGGAGAAATGGCAGACGCGGATTTTGGATACGTCGGCGGAGCCCCCGCTAAAATCAATCTCTACGTCGGAAAAACCTGCGTTAAGTACAACATCCCCCAAGCCGAAGCCGACGAACGCCTCATCGATCTCATCCGCGAACACGGCAAATGGGTCGATCCCAAGCCAGTCACTGCCAATTGAAGTATCGCTAAAACCGATACATCAAACCAGCGCGAACCACTGGATACAGCTCGAATTTATCCAACTCTTCATTGAGCTCCCTCTCCTCCACTCGCAAATGGCTCAAGAACTCCGGCTCCTCCGCGATCAGACCCGTCGCCTCCAAAACCGCGGCAGCTGACCCAGAGTACATCACCCCAGCATTGAAATACGCGCCCCAACCCTGACCTCGAGTTCGTTTCGAAAACCCAAGCCCTAAGTACGGTGCGATAGACTCCTCCCATTCCACGTCACCCGTTATCGAGCCCACCAAAGTAGCTGGATAAAGAACCCCGTCCAACTCATAGGTCGTGCCCTCCAGAGGACGCCCCACTACCTGCACGGCATTATCCGCCAACACCATACCGGCGGACAGATGAAACCTGCCACCGCTTGGGTGCCACTCCAGAACCGCCAGGCTATTAGCAAGATCCACACTGCCCGTATAATCAACACCTCCCGTCGTATAGTCAGCGGATTGATCCGCACCGCCCATTGCCATATTGACGACAAACTGGTCGGAAACCGTTACCCAAAGCGATCCACCAAAACCGGTCGAACCGGCCTCCAGACCCAATGCGACTATTGGATTTTTCTCGTCAACTGACGCCTCAGAAAACGAGGCCGAAACTATCAGAGCCATTGCGACTGTAGCAAATTTCATAAAACAAAGAGATGGATGTTCAGCAGTAGAGGCATTCTTTGCCTCCAATGCGACTACCTGTTGAAAATTAATGGGACCTAACTAAAATCGAAGAGCAACCCTCCGGTAACTACCAAATCCACTCCCCAGCTACACTTATGCCAACACCCCAAGCCCAAGCTAAATTCATCGGCGTCGACGGCGGCGGCACCTCCACCAAAGCCATTGCGATCGACCGTACTGGAAAAGAAATTGGGAGCGGCCGGTCAGAAGGCAGCAACCCAAACAATATCGGCTTTCCCCAAGCAGCATCCAATATTCTCGAAGCAATTCGCCAGTGCAAAGCGCCGCTCGACTCCCAAACCTCCCTCTGCATCGGCATCGCCGGCCTCGCCACCGAAGAGCAAACCCAAAAGCTCCGCGACGCCCTCCTCGCCCAAGAGCCGACCCTCAAGCAAAGCTGCCTTACCTTCACCCACGATCTCGAAATCGCCCACTTCGCCGCTTTCCAAGAAAAACCGGGCATGGTCCTCATCGCAGGCACAGGCTCCGCCTGCTACGCAAGAAACTCAAAAGGAGAAACTTTCCGCGCCAGCGGACGCGATTTCGACTACGAAGATCCAGGAAGTGGATACGCGATCGGAAAACGTGCCAACGAATCGAAACTCCTCCTCGCCGCCGACTCGCGAAAGGCCATCGCCTCCATCGCTCCTCGCGTCATCGAACTCGCTAGCGAAGGCGACCTAAGAGCACTCGATATTCTTCGCATCGAGGCTGAGAATATCGCTAAGCTCGCCCGCGCAGTATACGTCGATTTCTCCAAAACCGAAACCTTCCCCGAACTCGCCCTATCAGGAAGCATCCTGCAGGCCGACACGCTCTACCGCTACAGCGTTCTCTTCGAGCTCCAATCCGCTCTCCACAATATAAAAGTCATAGAGACGAAAACCGCTCCCGAGCTAGCCGCCGCCCAACTCGCGAAAAGTACCGCGACCCTTTGAATCGGCGTCATTGTAACCAATTTCCCTGACATCACCTTGGAACACGGGAATCAAAACACAAAAGAGCCGCCTCGTTTCCGAGACGGCTCCCTCCTCTGTTTCTCTTCCCTCCTGCCACGCGATCTATGTCGCGTAGCAAAAATTTAAATACATTGATCTCTAGTCTCTGCGACCGCTGAGCATCATCAGGAGATAGATCAGATAACCCAATGATGATACAAACGCAGCAACATAGGTCCAGGCTGCAGCATCCAGCGTTTTATTTACCCCTACCAGCTCATCCTGGTCCAGGATGCCGAGCGACACGAGTTCCTGCTTCGCCCGACGGCTCGCATCAAACTCCACCGGCAAGGTGATCAGATGAAACGCCGTCATCACGAGATAACAACCAACACCGATCTTTAAAAACAGACCACCCATCGCCGCGCCGAACAAAAAGAACGGTCCAAACATGATGAAAGGCATGAGGCTCGCCGCGATGTTCGTCACCGGAATCATCGCCATACGAGCGTTCAACATGGAATAACCAACCTTGTGCTGCACCGCGTGACCCGCTTCATGAGCCGCCACGCCGAGCGCCGCAAGGCTAGTGCCATTGTAGTTGTGCTCGCTCAGGGCCAAACGCTTGTTGACCGGGTCGTAGTGGTCAGTCAGCTCGCCACGCACCTGCACGATCTCTACATCGTTGATTCCAGCCTTTTGCATGACCGCCATCGCCGCCTCACGACCTGATATGCGGCCCCGCGAAGGAATCTGCACGTACTTGCCGTAGGCAGACTTGACCTTGTTCTGCGCCCAAAAGGCGAGGATGAACGTCGGCACGATTAAAATGATGAATGGAAGAAGTGAAGCCATTGAAGTGATTAAGAATTGATGGGTTCACTGATAGCAACGAGCGTTCCATGTTCCTGAATGCGAGAGCAATATCCTCCCGAACAAACTCTAACCCCTCACAATCAACAAGTTACAAGAACGAAGAAAATTCCGTCAAAAATTTGCCCGCAAATCAAGCGCGACACCCCGTCGCGCCTTGAGCCACAATTACAGGATCCGATGTCCCCATCATCGGCAGTCAATAGCCTTCGCTCCGCCACTTCCCCTCTAGGCTCCTCTTGTTGGCTTCTCACACCAGAGCGCGAAACCAGCCTGTCAAACCCTACGTAAAAGAGAAAAATATGCGTAAAACTCGCAGTCAGTAGCCCATTAAATACCCGCTAGAACTGCGTTTTTTAGCCTAGGAGCCGAATACTCTGTGTATCCACACAAAAACTCTGGCTACACCCCTCATGACTCCACTCCACCGATTTCTCACTCTCGTCCTCCTCAGCCTATACAGCAGCCTCACCCTCCACGCCGGATCAAACCCGCCACATCCCGAAGGCCTCCTTCTTCGCGGATTCGAGTCCGAAGCTGCATTCAATCGACGGGGCGACCAAGCAGTCCTGAACGGAGTGCAGACCACAATAAGAATCGACGCCGCCGGCGAAGTGAGCTCCTCCATCTCCGCAGAGGATATCGCCCCACTCGTCTCCTGGTACCAAAACCGCGATCAATACTACTCCGCCTACGCGGATTTCGGACCGGGCATAGGAAGCGCCATCGGCTTCACCGACGATATCTCCTCTGCTGGCAAAACGCTCGACCTGGACGGAAACAAGGCCGGACCGAGTATCTTTCTCGACGAAACCTATCAGGCAATCCTTACCGTCGCCAAGGCCTACGTCGACGCGGGCGTAGACGCCATCCACTACGATACCGCTTGGGTCGCGCTGGACGCCGGACCCTTCGACTCCGCTACTATGACCGCCTTCCGCGACTGGCTCAACACCCGCTTTTCGGAAGCAACCCTCCAGAGCTACATCGACCCCTCCTACGACGACGGTACGTTCGACTACGGAGTCTTCCTTCGTTCAAAGGGCGTCACCACTTCCAACTACGGCACCGCTACCATCGGAAGCGAAAAACTAGGAGCCACCAAACACTGGCGCCTCTGGCACGCCTTTCTTCGATACAAGGAGCGCGAGGTCATCGCCACCTTCGTCGACGCCGTCAACACCTACGCCCAAGCCGAACTAGGCCGCGAAATCGGTTTCTACTTCAATCGCTACGGCTTCATCGACCGACCGGCCGATCGGTGGTTTCTCGCCGAATACGCCTCGGGCGATCTAGGCGAAACGCACTTCAGCGGCCAAACATGGGACTATTCCGACGGCTATAACCTAGAACCAGTATTCCGCGCGGGGCTGAAAACCAACGACAATCGCTTCGAGCCGTGGAACAGCCCGCCCGCAGCCAATACCGCCGTCCAAAGTCTCTTCCTCGCCGAAACCATCGCCAACAACGGCGTCGCAACCTGGGAGGACGACTACCCAGCTACCGCCCCCATCGCGCGACTCGCCCGCCAATACGACTCCCAGCTCGACCACGCTCCAGTCAGCGAAGCCGCCATCTTCTACCCGCTCGCCACCACTCTTCACACCGAACCACTCCAAGTCGGTCCTGACCCTGGACTGCTCGGAGGCGATCACTATTGGTATCTCGGTCTTGGATACATTCTTCAAGAACTCGAAATCAACTACGACGTCGCCTTCGGAGGAGACGGACTCGGCATGCCAGACACTTTCTCCAGCAGCGACATCAGTAGCTATCCCGTCGTCTTCGTTTCGGAAGCGATCCAAGTCACTGACAGCCAGTTCACCGCACTCATGGACTACGTAAATGGTGGCGGCACGCTCATCGTCACCGGAACAAACTGCCTTCGATACGACGCGCTCGGAAACGACATGTCGAGCACCCGAAGCTACGACAGCAAAACTTGGACTCAACTTCTGGGCTCTGCCGGGAGCACCTCCATCGGTAGCGGTACCCTAAAGGTCGTCAGCCTCGACGCAATCGGCACCACTGGCTATACCGACCAACCGAGCTCGTCCGCCCTTTCATCAGCCCTCGCCAGCCTTGAAGCGGCTCTCCCCTCCAGCATCGAACGCGTCACCACCGGAGCATCAGGAGACGTCCGCGCACTGAGCTACCGCGACACTTCCGACAACTCTCGAGTGTACCACCTCCTCAACTACAGTTTCAACGGAGCAGGCACTGCCATCTCCTCTCAAAGTAGCTTCACCGTCTCTTTCCCGACTCCACCTTCCTCTCCAGGTTCCAGCGACTACGCGGGCACATCCGTTGCCACCTATGTCGCATCCGCCGACAGCGCTCCCACAACACTCACCATCACCGATCTCGGCAGCGGCACCTCCCAAGTCACCATTCCTAGCCTCAGCTACTGGGGCATCCTGCGTATCGGCTCGGCAATTCCGACTGACGATCATCCAAATGTCGAGCCAATCGCCTACTTCGATTCCCTCTTTAGCTACGAAGTCTTCGACTCCACCGAATCTCGCTCCCTCACCTACAGCGCATTCGACGACGATGAAATCGACCAACTCCAAATCTACTACTCCAAAAAAGACACCAGCACCGGCCTCTTCGGAGCGTGGACCGCCGACCAGACAATTGCAGGCACAAGCGCCAACGAAATCGTTGACGCAACAGTTGACTACACCCTCCCCTCGGAAGGACATTTTCGTCTCCAAATAGTGGCGACAGATAGCGATTCTGCCACAAACAGCCTTCTCGGCAGCAACGCCTACGACACCGAAGTGGGTTACGACACCACAGCCCTTGACCGTTCCTCACTGGTCGTCACCCCCCTCCACGGAAACGCAAGCGGATCCGTCATCACCTCCCCCGTCACGCCGAGCTTCTCCTTCACCGGCCACGAAGACAAAGTCTCCGGATTCGGCCAGTACAACTGGAGCTGGAACAACGGGGGCAATACCATCGACGGAGGCGGAAATCCTCTCGAAGAAACCATCACGCTCGACGCCATACCCGCAATCGTAGAAGCCGAATACGGCGAGTACAACCTAAGCCTACGCTTTCAAAACGGAGCGAATATCTGGGATGATTCAGAAACTGAATACACCCTCATTTACACGCTTCCGCTCACCTACAACGGCAGCGAAACAGACGAAACCGCAACCGCCGGCGACACCGTTTCATTCACCTTAGACTACACAAACGTCTACGGAGACGTATCCATCCAATGGTACAAAAACGACGAATCAATGGATGGCCAGACAGAGGGCACGCTCACTCTCTTCAGCGTTGGCGACTCCGACGCTGCTACCTACCACGCCACCATCGAAAATCCTGCTGGCCAAATCACTTCACCGGATTTCAACCTCACCGTAAATACCACTCTCGAAGTCACTCAACAACCAGCCGGCGCCATCATCGACGAGGGCGAATCCTTTTCAGTAACCGTAGAAGCGCGCGGCACCGGCACACTTCAATATCAGTGGATGCTCGAAAACGTCGACATCCCCGGTGCCACCAGCAATACCTATAGCGTCACCAATTCCATCCGAGCTACCCACCACGGCCACTACCGAGCCCGTATCACTGACGACCTTACATCCATCACCAGCAACGGAGCCTTCGTTCAAATCAGCAACCAGCCCGGCGGTGGAGGTGGGGGCGGAGAAGGAGGAGGCGACGGCACCCCGAACGCTCCGAGTAACCTCTCCGGCACAGACGGCGGATCGGACTCCGTCACCCTCACATGGCAGGACAACTCCTCCAACGAAACTGGCTTTTCGCTCGAGCGCCGCCAGCAAGGCACCGATTCGTGGACATCGGTTTCCACCGGTATTTCTGCTAGCGCAACCGAGTTCGTCGATGCCACGAATATCGGAACCGATACCTACGAGTACCGCCTCAAAGCAAACGGCAGCTCAGGCGACTCAGCCTACTCAAACATCGCCGCAGTCTCGCGCTCTAGCGGCCCCGCGCCACTCGCCGCTCCCACCAGCCTATCTGCTAGCGACAACACTGCCCACGTTCGCCTAGAGTGGACAGACAACGCGACTTCAGAAACTGGATACACCATCGAACGCAAACTTCAGTCCGATTCGAGCTGGTCTACCGTAGCAACCATCGGAGCAAACTCCGTCGCTTTCACCGATCCTATCAACATCGAAAGCGAAAGCTACGAATACCGCGTAAAGGCGACCGACGCCAGCAACAGCTCCGACTACTCAAACATTGCGGCAGTCTCTCGTTCAGGAGGTAGCGGAGAAGGCGGAGGTGAAGAGCCTACGCCTGCAGCTCCAGCCAGCCTCGCAGCGACTGACGAGTCCACTCAAGTCACCCTCACCTGGGATGATCTCTCCAACAACGAGACGAGTTTCGCACTCGAACGCAAGGAGCAAGGCTCCTCCACATGGGTATCGGTTTCCGCTAACATTCCAGCCAACCAAACCGAATTCGTCGATGCTACCGATATTGGAACCACAACATACGAATACCGAATCAAAGCCAAAGGCAGCTCGGCCGATTCCAACTACTCGAATGTCACCAGCGTCACCCGCGAATCAAGTGGCGGTGGCGGGGAAGAGCCAACACCACCCGTCGCTCCGGCCAATCTCGTCGCCACCGACGAAGCCACCTTTGTCACCCTCACATGGGATGACCTTTCCGACGATGAATCCGGTTTCTCGATACAGAGAAGAAAACAAGGCGACCCATCGTGGACACAGCTTGCCACAACCGCCGCTAACGCCACGACCTACCAGGACAACACCGACATCGAGACCGACACCTTCGAATACCGCATCGCCGCAGACAAGGACGCCATCGCATCCGACTACTCAAACGTCGCCAGCGTCACCCGTGCCGTATCCAGTGAAAACCTAGATCTGCAGGCTATCGTTTCCGACCACCAGCATCTGGAACTTGAAATCCAAAATACGAATACAGTTCAGTATCTAGTCGACCTTGTCGCGGCTGAGCTCGAAGCCTCCGCCGAAACACTCTCCGTCTACCTTGGCGATTCAAAGTTAACTTCCCCGAGCGCGAGCTTGCAGGAAGCCGGCTTTATTGACGGAGATCAATTCACCGTTCTTCGCTCGGACGACACGTCAGACAGCAACTACGCTACCTGGCAGCTCGCAAACCTTGGTTCCCTCCGCGAAAAACGCCTCCCTTCCCAAGATGCAAACGGCGACGGACTAGCCAACCTCCTGCACTATGCCTTCGGCAGCTCGCCGAACGATTCCGATCACGAAGCAAATCGAGCAACCATCGAGCCATCCACAAACGGTCTTACAGTCAGCTTCTACCGCAACAAAAACGCGGACGATATCTCGATTCAAATAGAGTCTTATGACTCTGAATCCTCGACCTGGGAAACGCTCTCCTCGCTCGCCGATTCGACCAGCGAGACCGAGCAAGATCACGTTGAACGAGTCACCATCCACCTAGAACTCGCATCCGACGAACAGGCTATGCTCCGATTGAAAATCAGCCTCTAGACAAAAAAAGCAGCAGGGCGTACCTACACCCCGCTGCTTTCTCAAAAACCTCAGCTTGAAACCTTAAGCTAGTCCACTACGGACCAACAAGGCCTTCGGATCGGGCTCGCGACCCATGAAGTCCTTGAACAACTCCATCGGATCCTCCGAATTCCCCTTCGACAAGATGCAATCGCGGAACGCCCGCCCGGTCTCCTCGTTGAAAATTCCCTCTTTCTCAAAACGCGTAAACGCGTCCGCATCGAGCACCTCCGCCCACTTGTAGGAGTAGTAGCCCGCCGCATAGCCGACCGGACTCGAAAACAAGTGCCCGAACCGGCGCACGATACTACGCGGAGTCGTCTTAAACTCCGCCACGTATCCAGAAAGTGTTTCACGAATCTTCGCGTCTAGATCTCCGTCTAGATAGCTCTCGGGATTTACATGCATCTCGAGATCCATTTTCCCAAAGCTAAGCTGACGCATCATCGCCGCCGCGCTCTGAAAATTTCGCGCAGCAACCATCTTTTCGAACAAGTCCTGAGGAATAGCCTCATCCGTCTCATAATGACGGGCAAACTGATCCAAAGCTTCACGGTTCCAGCACCAGTTTTCCATGATCTGCGAAGGCAATTCCACAAAGTCCCAAGCCACGTTCACGCCGTTGAGTGACTTGATGTCCACCCGCCCGAGCAGGTGATGCAACAAGTGTCCAAACTCATGGAAAACCGTCTCCACTTCATAGTGCAACAACAAGGCTGGCTTGCCGTCTACCGGCTCCGTCATGTTGCCCGTAATCAGGCCGACATGCGGTGTGCGACTTCCGTCTGGCTGCGGCATTCCCGTATCCAAATAATTCATCCAAGCCCCACCACGCTTCTCCTCGCGCGGGTGCCAATCCGCATAAAAATAGCCAAGCAGCTCCCCGCCTGCATCGTATAGATCGTAGAGCTTCACATCTGGATGCCAGCTATTTTCCGGACCCTCGTGATTTTGTATCTTCAAACCAAATACACGTTCCGCAATCCGGAACATTCCATTCAGCACCCCGTCGATCGGGAAATACGGACGCAAAGCCTCGTCATCGAAATCATACTTCGATACGCGCAGCTTCTCCGACCAATAGGCCACATCCCACGGCTCCAGCCTCTCCTTCGGCTTCCCCGTCTGCTCCGCTACAAACGCTTCGAGATCCTCGAACTCCTGATCAAACGCCGACTTGGACTTCTCGTAGAGCTCCTGGGTAAACGCGAGCGCCTGCTCGCCGGATTTCGCCATGCGACGCTGCAAAACCTGGTCGGCAAAATTCGCCTTACCCAACAGTTCCGCCTTCTCCTGACGCAACTTCAAAATCTCCCGAATCAGTTCGCTGTTATCCCAATCGCCCTTGAGCCCAATCAAAGCCGCCTCTTCAGAAATCGTCCTACGCAGCTCCGCATCATCCGCATACTTGAGCACTGGCAGAAACGACGGAGCCTGTAGTGTAAATCTCCATACAGGCTTCTCTTCGGTGCCATGCCCCTTGCTTTTTGCATTCTGAAGAGCCGCCGCCTTCGCCGACTCCGGCAAACCCGCTAGTCGACTCTCATCGTCGATCAGCAGTTCGTACGCATTCGTCGAATCGAGCACATTGTCCGAGTAGCTCTTAGTCTTATCCGCTAGCTCCTTGTTCAAAGCTTCCAAACGCGTCTTCTTATCCTGAGGCAAATCCGCGCCCGCCTGCTTGAAGTCCGCCATCGTCTCCTCGAAAAGCCGCTTCTGCACACCCGTAAGCTGGGCCGCCGCAGGCTTCTCCGCGAAGCTCTTCAAAGCTCCCCAAAGTTCGGCATTAAGCGGGATCCGAGAAGAGTATTCAGTCACCTTCGGCAACATAGCCCGATGCGCCTCGCGCAGCTTATCGCTGTCCTGCACCGAAGTCAGGTGGTCCACCCTACCCCAGGCCCTGCCCAAGGTCTGCCCTGCCGCCTCAAGCGCCAAAAACGTGTTCTCAAACGTGGCCTCCTCCGGAGTCACCTTGCAGATCGCGTCGATCTCCGCCTGCCCCTCCACGAGGGCCGACTCGATATCCGCCCGGATATGATCTGTCGTAAGGGTCGACCAATCGACCAACTTCGCTGGACTATGAAAAGGATGTAGCTCAGAACTCATATTGCCCGCACCCTAGCTCTCCTCTGCATCAACTCAACCGAGAAGCGCGAAAAGAAGGTAGGATCACAGCTGTCAGACAACCATCCGACCAGACACCATTCTCCTCAATCCCATGCCTTTCTTAAAACGAATCCACTGTCCGACACCATTAGACAATTCCCGATTTCCGCTCTCGCTACCTTTCGTTTCCAATCTCTGCGAAAAAGACATCACTTCCGACATCCTCTTCCTAGTCGGTGAAAATGGAAGTGGAAAATCCAGCCTGCTCGAATCCCTGGCCATTGCATCCAAGCGTATCAGCGTGGGCGACTCCTCTCTCGACCAAGATCCAACCTTAGCCGAAATACGCCCCCTCGCTCAACAACTCCGTCTTGGGTGGAGTCGTCGTACAGGCAAAGGTTTTTTCCTCAGGGCCGAGGACTTCTTCAACTTCATCCGACGCAATAAGAAGCTCGAAGAAACTTTCGACGAATACATCGACCACTTTAAAGACGACGATCGCGTTCGCGGGTATATGGAAGGCAATAAACGCGCCATCAATGCCCGCTACGGACGCGATCTTAACGACTTCTCCCACGGTGAAGGATTCCTCGAATTCATCAAATCCCGCATCCACCCCGGCGGCCTCTACCTGATCGACGAACCAGAAGCCGCCCTCTCTCCTCAGCGACAGCTCGCCTTCGCCTTCTTCATCCGCGAAATGGCCCTACAAAATTGTCAGTTCATCATCGCCACCCATTCCCCGATCATTCTCAGCGTGCCAGACACAGAAATTTGGGAATTCGACGAATACGGCCTCCAGCCCACTTCCTATGATCAGCTCGCACACGTAAGCTTTACCAAAAGCTTCCTCGATGCCCCACACCGCTACTGGCAACAGCTCTCTCAAGAAGGCTAGTCCCACCCAAATCCAACCATGCAAAAAATCAACTCCGACTCCCTCAAGCCACGCCGCTGGCGCTCCCCAAAACGCAAATACGGAGCCTCCCTCCAAGAACTCTCCGTCGCCCTCGGCCGCGACGACAAATCCACCGACCTGCTCGCCCGCCATCCCTTCGACGTCTCCATCGTCACCCTCGCGCCCGGCCAAACCTTTTGCCCCCTCCACGCCCACGACGCTCAGTGGGAGTTCTACCACGTCATCGCCGGCCAAGGCGTCGCGCGTGAAATCGAGAGCGAAACCAAAGTCGGCCCCGGCGACGCCTTCCTCTTCAGGCCAGGCGAAGCCCATCAACTCCGCAACGACAGCGACACCGACTTCATCTACTACGTCATCGCCGACAATCCAGTCAGCGACCACGCCTACTACCCCGACTCGAAAAAATGGATCGTATCCCAGCCCGAGCAACAACTCATCCGCTCCGAACCCATCGACTACTTCGACGGCGAAGAATGAGAAGCGGATAGCCGCGCTAAAACCGACTCGGCTCCCGACCAATCCTCAGAGGTCAACGCCCACCGCTCATGGTCCCGCCACTCGCCGCCTATCTTCAAGTAGCGCGGCGAAAAGCCTTCCTTGCTTAGCCCCAACCGCTCCACCAACCGCACCGAACGCTCGTTGCCAGGCTGGATATTCACCTCCAGACGGTGAAGCCCGAGACCAATAAACGCCTCGTCAAAAACCAAAGCCAGCCCTCGCGTCATCCGGCCACCGCCACAATACCCCTGCACTCCCCAATAACCGACAAACGCGCACTGCAACGCCCCATGCGTGATTTCGCTCAAATTGACGATGCCCGCCATCCGATCGTCCGACTTGCGACACACCAAATACCCCTCGTGTCTAGAATCTTGGATACGATCCAAATACTCCGCAAAACCCTTCACCGTCACCGTCGGGTACACCCAAGGCCGATGCATCGACACGCTCCCCTTCGCCGCCTCCACAAACTCTCGACCATCCGACTCCTCCGGCCGTCTCAGATACACCCCATACATTACCCCCAGCCTAGCAGCGAGCATTGGAAACTCAACCGCAGAGCGAAAAACCGGCTATTTCATATAGCTGTCATTTCTTCACACGATTCGTTGCCTTTAGCGCCAGCCGTGATTCACTAGCGAATCACTAACATGCAAAAGACAACCGCACTCCGTCACTCCGAATACGGCAAACCAGAAGACTGCCTCAAACTCGAGACCATCGAGCTTCCAACACTCGGCCCCGGCCAAGCGCTGCTCAAGATCCTCGCCGCGCCCATCAATCCCGCCGACTTCGGCCGCATCGGCGGCACCTACGGCGAGCTCGCTCCCCTGCCCGCCACCGCCGGACTCGAAGGCGTCGCTGAAATCGTCAAGCTCGCAGACAAAGCCTCTTCATTCCGTGTCGGCCAGCACGTCTTCGTGCCCAGCGCCCTCGGCGCCTGGCAGACCCACGCCGTCGCCAACTGCAAAGACCTCTACCCCGCCCCGGAGAAACTCCCCATCGAGCAAGCAGCCATGTGCTGGGTAAATCCCGCCACCGCCTGGAAGCTCCTCCACGACTTCACTAAACTGCAGGCCGGCGACATCATCGTGCAAAACGCCGCCACCTCCGCCGTAGGTAAACTCGTGATACAGATCGCCAACCACCTCGGCATCAAGACCATCAACCTCGTCCGCACCCTCGACTCCGCAGACTCCCTCAAAAAGCTCGGAGCCAGCATCGTCCTCGTCGACAACCGCGACGCCGCCAAAGCAGCCCTCGTATTCACCAAAGGAAAAAAAGCGAAGCTCGCCTTCAACTCCGTCGGCGGCTCCAGCTCCCTCGGCATGTGCAAGCTCCTCGCGGACGGAGCCTCCCTCGTCACCTTCGGCGGCATGGACCGCGACCCAGCCCCCTTCCCCACACGCTACCTCATTTTCAACGACATCCGCCTCCGCGGCTTCTGGGTCAGCAAATGGTACGCCACCGCCCCTCGCCAAGAGATTCTCACCCTTCACAACGAGATTTTCTCCTTCATGGAAAACGCCAAGATCAAGGTCGACGTCGCCGCCACCTACTCGCTGGAAGACTGGCCAAAAGCCCTCGAACACTCCTCCACCGCAGGCAAATCCGGAAAAGTCCTCTTCACCCCCGCCGCCGACCAAGGCCCCCACTAATTCCCAAACTCAGCACTCACCACTCACCACTCCAACCACCCTTGCCACCCGAACCCTACAAATTCCGCAAAGGCGTAGAGCGACTCATCGCCAACTTCCGCGGCATCCCTGAAAACTACGAAGGCGAGGCCCCAAAGACGGAGCGCGAAATGTCCGGCGTGCTGGACCGCATCCTCACAAAGTACAAGATTGGCGTTGATTCGCTCGAAGATCGAATCAACGCCAGCTGGCCGCAAATCGTCGGCAGCGCAAACGCCACCAACTGCAGCCCCTCCCGCATCGAACGCGAACGCACCCTCCTCATAGCCGTATCCAATCCGATCATACGCCAGGAACTCGAGTTCAACAAACGCCTCATCCTGCAAAACCTCCACAAGATAAACGGCGGCAAAAAAATCCGCACCATCGTCTTCAAATCCGGCTAATCACAGTAGGGCTGGCGCGCTGGCGGTCGAAGCCTTGGCGGAGTCTGTTGGTCCAGACCGCATTGCAAGATCCAGCGCCTGACTCCCGCTACCTCAAAAACCCACTTTCGCGAAGCGAAACCTAATTGGCCAAAGGCCAACCTGACAAATCTCTAGCGCCCTACCGGCTCCGCAGCTTCGACAACAGCCTTAGCAGCTCCACATAGAGCCAGACCAAGGTTACCAGCAGCCCAAACGCCGCATACCACTCCAAGTACTTCGGAGCCCCACGTTCCGCCCCTTTCTCGATAAAGTCAAAATCCAGCACCAAGTTCAGAGCCGCGATCACGACCACGAACAAGCTGAAGCCGATCCCCACGATTCCGCTCTCATGTATCAACGGAATCGATACGCCAAAAAAGCCCAGCACCAAAGACAGCATATAGACGACAAAAATACCGCCCGTCGCCGCCGCTACGCCTAGCTTAAAATTCTCCGTCGCCTTGATCACGCCCGTCTTGTAGGCGAACAAAAGAGCGAACAATACGCCAAAGGTCAGCAATACCGCCTGAAAGACGATCCCCGGATACATCATCTCGAAAATCGCCGACAGCACGCCCAGCACGAGTCCTTCCACCACCGCGTAAATCGGCGCCGTAATCGGAGCCGCCGTCTTCTTGAAAACCGTAACCATCGCCACGATCAAACCCAAGATGGACCCGCCAATGATCCACGGATAAAGCTCAGCCGGATTCTCCGCCGCGAACGCCTTTTCCCAGGTAAAAATCGCCGCCACCCAAAGTAGGCAAACAAGGATGCCCGTCTTATTCACCGCGCCATTGATCGTCATCGCCTCGCTGCCAGAGGCCCGATAGCCGACATCAAACGCCTTATCACTCAAAGCAGGATTGGAAGTTCTCATATCCCCGAATCATGAGACTCGACCTCATCTTGCCAAGCACCATCAGTAGCGCCGCACATATGTCCGCAATTCTGAAGTAAAAAAAAGACGGACCTTCCGGTCCGTCTTTCAAAATTCAGGAAGAGCTTATCGCTCGCGCTACTTCGAGCACTTCACGTTCTGCTCTCGGATCAGCTTGAAGAAGTCGTTGCCCTTGTCGTCGACCAGGATAAACGCGGGGAAATCCTCAACCTCGATCTTCCAGATCGCTTCCATACCGAGCTCCTCGTACTCCACGAGCTCTACCTTCTTGATGCTATCCTGAGCCAAAATCGCCGCCGGACCGCCGATCGATCCCAAATAGAATCCGCCATGCGCCTTGCACGCATCGGTCACTTGCTGACTGCGGTTCCCCTTGGCCAACATGATCATGCTACCACCCGCCGCCTGAAATTGCTCCACGTAGGAATCCATGCGACCCGCTGTAGTGGGTCCGAAACTACCGGACGGCATTCCCTTCGGAGTCTTGGCCGGACCCGCGTAATAAATCGGATGATCCTTAACGTACTGGGGAAGCCCTTCGCCCTTGTCCAAACGCTCCTTCAACTTCGCATGGGCAATGTCGCGCGCTACGATGATCGTGCCCTTCAGCGACAATCGCGTCTGCACCGGATACTGCGTCAGCTCCGCCAAAATCTCCTTCATCGGACGATTCAAATCGAGCTCGATTACCTTCTTCTCCGCCTTGGCCTTGAACGCCTCCGGGATGAAGCGAGCCGGATCCCCCTCGAGCTGCTCGAGCCAAACCCCTTCCTTGTTGATCTTAGCCTTGATGTTCCGATCCGCGGAACAAGACACCCCGATCCCCACCGGACAACTCGCACCGTGACGCGGCAAGCGGATGATCCGCACATCGAGCGCAAAGTACTTCCCGCCAAACTGAGCCCCGATGCCGCACTCGTTCGCCCGCTGCAAAATCTTCTTCTCCAACTCCACGTCGCGGAACCCACGACCCAAGTCGTTGCCCGTCGTCGGCATATTGTCCAAGTACTTGGTCGAAGCCAATTTCACGTACTTCAGATTCGCCTCCGCCGAAGTGCCGCCGATTACGAAACACAAATGATACGGAGGACACGCCGCCGTACCCAGACTCATCATCTTCTCGACCAAAAAGCTCTCCAGACGCTCTGGATTGAGCAAGGCCTTCGTCTCTTGATACAGAAAAGTCTTGTTGGCCGAGCCCCCGCCTTTCGTCACGAAGAGAAACTTGTATTCAGATCCTTGAGTCGCGTAGAGATCTATCTGGGCCGGAAGATTCGTGCCCGTGTTCTTCTCCTCGTACATTGTCACCGGAGCCGTCTGCGAATAGCGCAAATTCTCCTTCGTGTACGTCTGATAAATTCCCTTGGAAAGCGCCTCCTCGTCGTTCGCGGCGGTCCAAACCTGCTGCCCCTTCTTGCCCATCACGATCGCCGTGCCGGTGTCCTGACAAAACGGCAACACGCCCTGAGCCGAAACCTCCGCATTGCGCAGAAGCGTGAGCGCCACGTGCCTGTCGTTCTCCGACGACTCCGGATCCTCCAGAATGCCAGCCACCTGCTTCAAGTGGGCCGGACGCAGCATAAACGAAACATCCCGAATCGCCGTCTTCGCCAGAAACGTCAGCGCCTCCGGATCAACCTTCAGGATCTCCTTTCCGTCGAATTCCTCCACGGAAACGAACTCCTTCGTCAAATGACGGTATTCCGTCTCGTCAGCGCCGGTTTCAATGATCGGCTGGTACTTAAAGTCTGGTGTCGCCATGGCCCGAAACCTAGGCGCCGATCAGAATACCGCAAGCGCAGGTTAATTAGTTCTGCTTATCATTAGCGCTTTTGATCATACGCTTAAGTCGGACTCGTAAACAATCCTCGCTATCGCTGAAAGGAAACCATCTTAAATCTCCACTAAAAACCGAGAAAATTCCTAAATTTGCCCCGTCCTCGGCTTGCGAAGCCCATAGCCCTGTTCTAGTCTTCTCGCGACCACCGTCTTCTCTGTATGACGAAAACGCACCACCTAGGTTTAGGGAAAATCACACGCCTTAGGCGCGCTATTCCCACCCTCAATCCGAGTCTCCGAACTGAAACTCGCTGGAGCGCTGTTTTCCTTGCCATTGTCGTATCGATCGCCGCCTCCCATGGAGAAGCTCCGACCCTCATAAAATTCGGCAACCTCTCCACCGAAAACGGTCTGCCGCGCCAATCCGTACGCTCCATCGCCCAAAGCCCAGAAGGCATCCTCTGGTTCGGCCTGGAAAACAACGGACTCTGCCGATACGACGGGCAGTCTTTCGAGGTCTACAACGAGTCAGCGCCTCCTGGATACCAATTGTCCGACGATCATGTGGAAGCGATTTGTCCCGACTCGAACCGAAACATTTGGATCGGCACCGCGCGAGGCCTTAACCAACTGGAGCGAAACACCAACCGCGTCACTTGGTACCAACACGATCCAGAGGACCCAAACAGCCTCCCCAACGACCGTATCTGGGACATAGAAATCGCCTCAGACGGACGCCTTTGGATCGGGACAAACAGTGGATTGTGCCACTTCGACCCGGAGACCAAACGCTTCACGCCAATCCCTCCTCCCGACGGGCGGGCGCCCGCTCGCGTCCGAGACCTGCTGTTCGACCGCAACGGCGATGTCTGGGTCATGACCACCGCAGAAACCTACCGGGTCGATCAAGAGACGCTCGAAGCCAAGACACTGCCCTACGCCGCCAATGGTTTCGAACCACGCGAGTCCTACTGCGGCACCGAAGATCATCAGGGCCGGCTCTGGTTTTCGACGGATACCGGGCACATCGTCTTCGATCCAAAATCAAATTCTATCCGGCGAATCCCAATCCTCAATGAAGATGGCAGCAATCGCCGAGGCGGTGGAGCCGTAGCCGCTACCGATCCGCAAGGCCGCGTCTGGTTTGGCACCTTCGCCGAAGGCTTCATCATCATCGATCCTACTACCGAAAAAGTCCGTATACGCGACAGCCTGGCAGTCCTAAAAGGAGACAAACAACCCATCTCCACCCGATCCATGATGGTCGACGCGGATGGGCAACTCTGGATTGGCACCAAGTTTCACGGACTGGTGTACTACCACCCTCGCTTGGAAACATTCGCTCACTGGCCCTCCGAAACCTTCAATCGAGATAGCAACGCCAACGCGACCCCCCTTAGCATCGCCGCCGACCCAATAGGCTCCCTATGGATCGGCACCCACTACGCCGGGATCGCCAAGCTCGACCCCAAGACCGGCGTCGTTCGCAACTACGAAATCGACGCTCGAGACGATCGAGCCCAATGCCTCAAGATTCTACCAAACGGTAAGATTCTGTACGGCGGCATCCAAGGCCTTGGAGAGCTCGATCCCGAAACAGGAGCGAATCGCTTCGCCCTTCTTCACTCGGTCATGAGCATCACCCTCGGTCCCGATGAAGAAATTTTGCTCGGCACTGAATCAGGGCTCTTCACCCTCGATCCAGAAACTTTTCAAACCGCCCCATTCGCAGACGCGTCGCCCCAAGCCCTCGTAAAACTGAGCCAAATCGAAGCCAGAGTACTCTACCTAGATCCTAACAATTTCCTCTGGATCGCCTCTGAGAATGATTCGATATACCGCCTCGACCTCGCCCAAGGAAACCTCGAAAAACTAGAAGATCTCGCTGCCGAAAAACCTCCGCTCATCCAAGAGGGACGCTCCTTTCTTACCGACGCTGACGGCCTACTCTGGATCGCCACAAAAAGCTCCGGACTCGTCAGGTTCGATCCACAAACGCGGAATCTCAAGACCTTCACCACTCAAGTCGGTCTCCCCTCCAAGTCGACATTCGGCCTGCTACTAGGACCGGACGGAGCGATTTGGATCTCCAGCGACCAAGGCATATGTCGCTTCGATCCCAAAACCGAAAGCGTCAGCTACTTCGGCACTCAGCACGGACTACAATCCGAAGTCTTCGTACCCGACGCCCAAACCATCGGACCTGACGGACACTACTACTTCGCTGGACACAATGGCATAAACGCTTTCTGGCCCGACGAAATATCCGAAGAGGGAATTGGAAGCGGGCTCATTTTCACCGAGGTTCTCGTCGGCAATGAAGTTCGCCTGCGGGACAGGGCAGAGATCCCTCCGCTCGCGCTCCAGCACAGCGAAAACCAAATCATGATCAGCTTCTCCTTGCTCGACTACAGCAACCACGGTCGAAACGAATACGCCTATCGCATGAGCGGTCTCAATGACGACTGGGTCGAACTAGGAACAAGGCAAACCGTCAGCTTCAACTACTTGCCAGCCAATTCCTACCAACTCGAAATTCGGGCCAAACCACCGGGCGCCATGTGGTCGGAAAGCTCCCCCACGAAATCCTTGTCACTCACCATCGCCGCCCCTTTCTGGCAGACTTGGCCCTTCCGAGCAGCGGTAGTCAGCGCCCTATTCCTTCTGCTTCTCGCCATTTACCTTACCCTCTACATCCGCGGCAAACTGATGCGGCGCAGACTCGAACGCGTCGTCAGCGAACGCACAAGAGAACTCACCGAAGCCAACCTCCAATTGACGACCCAAAAAAGCGAGATCGAGCAGAGTAGAAAAATCATCTCCCGCAGCCACGACGAACTTGAGGAGCTCGTCGGAGAACGCACACGAGAACTTGAGCGAGCTAAGAAGCACGCCGAAGAATCAGATCAGCTCAAATCCGCCTTCCTCGCCAACATGTCCCATGAAATCCGCACTCCGATGAACGCCATCATGGGATTCTCAAGCATGATCGTTACCGACAAATTCTCCGACGACGAGCGACGCGACTTCACAAAAATCATCTACAACAACTGCACCAGTCTCGCCACCCTCATCGACGATATCCTAGACCTGTCCGCCATCGAAGCCGGGCAGATCAAAATCGCAAAACGAGCCTTCAATCTAGACGGACTTCTCGATGAGCTCTCCGATTCCTTCGCCCTCCAAGTTTCGGAAAAAGACCCAACTCGCTTCAAACTCCTCTTCACCCGCCCACCAGAACTGCAATCAGCCATCGTCGTAAGCGATCCGCTTCGCCTACGCCAAATCCTCTCAAACTTGATCAGCAACGCCATCAAGTTCACCCAAGAAGGCCACGTATACGTCCGCTACGAATTCGAGAAACACCGCCCCCACGTTCGATTCACAATCGAAGACACCGGCATAGGCATCAGCCAAAAACATCTCGACGCAATCTGGCAGCGCTTCCGCAAAATAGAAGACGACACAAACACCCTCTTCCGCGGCACCGGACTTGGACTCCCCATCACCAAGAATCTCATCGAACTCCTAGGCGGCGAAATTAGCGTCGAGTCCGAAGAAGGCAAAGGCTCACGCTTTACCTTCTCTATTCCCAGAGGCTCAAATCTTCGAGCCGTCGATAAACCAACCCATCAGGACAATCCGCAAAAATCCCGTCCCTTAGACAAAAACGCTTCACTCGAAAATTTGCCAACCGTGCTAGTCGCCGAAGACGAAGACTCCAACTTTCTCTACCTCTATCACCAGATCCCTAAAGAACGCGCCCGAATCATTCGCGCCTACAACGGCCAGGAAGCCATCGATATCTGCCACCGAGAATTCAAAAACATCGAACTCATCTTCATGGACATAAAGATGCCCATCATAGACGGCAAACAGGCCGCCAGCCAGATAAAGCAATTCGCCCCGCACATCCCCATCGTCGCGAATACCGCATACGCAAGCCCCTCCGACCGGCAAAAAATAATGTCCCGCGACTTCGATGGCTACATGAGCAAACCCACCTCGCTCGACGAAATCGAACGCATGCTCGACCAATTCCTCAAACTACAGGCCTAACTCCGCCACAAACGCGTCGATAATTCCCCCAAACGAACCATTCGTGAAAAACACCACGAGCTGAGGGTCATCCCCTTCGCCCACCTTGCGTCGCAAATCACGAAGAAGCTCCTCATTCGACAAATACGCAGACGCGTCCACCCCCTTCGCTCGCAAATCAACCGCAAGAGACTCAGTATCCATAAGTTGGACACCAGAGCTATTTCGAGCCTTCACCGCTCCAATCATCGCCACCGATGATTCCCTCAAAGCCTCTATCGTAGCCCCACGCATAATCTCCAGACGCGACGTATTGCTCCTCGGCTCAAACGCCGCGACTATCCGCCTGCCCAAGAAACGGGCCTTAAAAGCCACCAAGGTATCCCGCACCGCCGTCGCATGATGCCCGAAATCCTCAATCACCGTCAGAGAGCCACTCTCGAACCGCACCTGCTGGCGACGCTTCACCCCGCGATACCTGCCCAGACTCGCCAAATCAAAATCCAGCACTGCCCCACCCGAACTCAAAGCCGCCGCCAAGCTCGCCATCGCCGCGTTACGAGCATTGAAAAGCCCCGTCATTCCCCACTCGATCGAAGCCCAAGCCTTCCCCTGCCAGACCAAGTCAAAACGCGACCCGTTCTGCGTCGTCTCATAATTCTCGATACGCAAATCCGCATCATGCGCCGTTCCCACCTGATAGACCGTCGTAAAGTCCAGACCCGTCAGCGAAAGCGCATTCTCGTCATCGCCATTTACCAGCACAAACCCATTCTGCGGCACCAAGCGAAGTAGATGCGAAAACGTCCGCTTCACATCCTGCAAATCCCGAAAGATATCCGCGTGGTCAAACTCCAGATTATTCAAGATCACCACGCGCGGCTGGTAGTGGATGAACTTGCTCCGCTTATCGAAAAACGCGCTGTCATACTCGTCCCCCTCGATAACAAAAGCTCCGCCGTCTTTCCCTACCGCCCAGCCACGCTCCGGATCCAGCGGCGCCCCGCCAATCATGTACCCCGGCTCCGCCCCTCTCTGCTCCAGCAAATACGCCGCGATCGAAGTCGTCGTCGTCTTCCCATGCGTCCCCGTAACCACAATGTTGTTACGCTTGCTCAAAACAAAACGACGTAACACTTCCGGCAGCGAAACATACTCGATGGCCCGGCTCTCCAGTAAAAACTCCACCTCCACATTCCCCCGCGAATACGCATTGCCCACCACCACCAAATCAGGAGCCAATTTCTGCAGACGCTCCACGCCATAGCCCTCCATGATCTCCACTCCCGCCTCCTGCAGCAGCGTGCTCATCGGCGGATAAATCGCCTGGTCGCAGCCCAGAACCTCGTGCCCCAAAGCCCGCAACAACAAAGCCGCATTGCCCATCGCCGTCCCCGCAATTCCCAGAAAATAAATCCGCATCCCCGATGTGAAAAGAGACCCTCCTCAAATGCGACGCTAAAAACGTAGGGTTGGAGCTTGCTCCAGACCGCACTGCAGGAGTTCCCAAGAACCAAAAAGCCCCGAGACTAACCAAAATCTCGGGGCTTCTGTGGGAGAGAGTCGTTTAGAAGAGCAATAAGCTCATCTGCCTATAATAAACGGCCAACCGCTAAGTTCCTTAACCCATATCCAGTAAACTCTTTGTAAACCCAGCGAACAAGATGCCCGAAGGACGCGCCACTCGCGCCACTCGCGCCATTCCGCAATGCAGAAGCCCCTCAGCCGTCATCAGACGGCTCCCCAAGCTCGGCCATCAGAGCCGAGCCACACTTCTCAAATAAATTCGCGTCCATCCGCGGTCAAAAAGCACACCCATCTTCCTCCCAAATCTAGTCCCGAACCCCAAACCTCAGCTCACCGACATCGGATCCACATCCAGAATCTGGATCACGTCCTTCGGCAAAATCACCTCCGCCTCCACCGTTTTCAGCTCCCGCATCAGCCCGCTCACGTTCGTCGTAAAGTACCAGATATGAAACCGGTACTGATCCTTCATCTTCTCGATCGAGCACGGCGTCGGACCGCGCATCTCGATCTTCCCCGCCATCCGCGCCTCCACCTTCCGCGCGAACTGCTCCGCAAAAAACATAGCCTTGTCCGCATTCCGACTCCGAAACACCTGCCGCACCAAATGCCGAAACGGCGGATACTGAAACTGCTCCCGCGACTCGATCTCCACCTCCAAAAACGCGTCCACCTCCCCGCGCCGGGCAAACTGGATCGGATCCGCGTGCGGCGTGAAGGTCTGCACCACCACCTCGCCGGCCAAGTCCCCGCGCCCCGCCCGTCCGCTCACCTGCACCAGCAGCTGAAACGTCCGCTCGTTCGCCCGAAAGTCCGGCACGTGCAGCGACAAATCCGCATCCACCATGCCCACCAAAGTCACGTTCGGAAAATCCAGCCCTTTCGCGATCATCTGCGTCCCCACCAGCAAATCGATCTTCCCCTTGCGAAACTCTCCCAAGATCTCGCGAAACAAATGCTTCTTCCCCATCGTATCCGTATCGATTCTCACAATACGAGCCTTCGGCAAAATGCTCTTCACCACATCCTCGATACGCTGCGTGCCGCTACCCTTGCCGCGAATCGCATCGCTCTTGCACTCCGGACAACGCCAAGGCGGATCCGCCTCGTGCCCGCACAAGTGACACTTCAAAGTATTGTCGCTCCGGTGAAACGTCATCGGCAAACTACAGTGCTTGCACTCCTCCACATGCCCGCACTCCGTACACATCATCGTCGAGTTGTACCCGCGACGATTGATGAACAAAATACTCTGCTCCCCCTTCTCCCAACGGTCCCGCAGCTTCTCCGCCAGCAGCGACGATATCGTAACCGGTTTCCGGGTACGCATCATCTCAATCCGCATATCCACCACATGCATGATAGGCAGCTGCCGGTCGTCGATCCGCTTCGTCAAACTGTCGAGCTTGTATTTGCCTCGCTTCACATTGCGAAACGTTTCCAGCGACGGCGTCGCGCTGCCCAACACGCAAACCACACTCTCTAAATACGAACGATACACCGCCACGTCACGCCCATGGTAACGCGGAGTCTCGTCCTGCTTAAAAGCTGGCTCATGCTCCTCGTCCACAATCACCAACCCCAAATTTGGTAGCGGAGCAAACACCGCCGAACGCGCCCCTACCACTACCCGAGCCGTTCCGTTCGCAAGTGCCATCCAAGCATCCAGCCGCTCCCCGTCCGAAAGACTGCTATGCCACACCACCGCATGCGCATCCTTATGCTCCGTAAACCGCGACCGCAAGCGCCCCACCGTCTGCGGCGTCAACGCCACTTCCGGCACCAGAAACAGCACGCTCTTCCCTGCCTTCAGCGCTTCCTCCATCGCCGCAATATAAACCTCCGTCTTCCCCGATCCAGTAACACCGTAAAGCAAGTGTGTAATGAAAGTTCCAGTACGCACGCTCTCGATTATACTCTGCACGCAAGTCGCCTGCTCTTTGTTTAAAACGATTTCCTGATTCGTCGCATACTCCACATCGCCCAGCTCGTCATCATACGCCACTCTCTCAACCTTGCGAGCCTCCTCCGTAATGAACCCCTTCTTCAGTAATCCAGTGTAGGCCGCCGGCGACGCCCCCAACCGATTCAAAACCAAACTCTTCTTCTGCGCCCGAAACTGCTGCGCCAAAAACTGGTAAAGCTCGAACTGCTTGGGTGCCTTTTTTTCCAGCGCCGCCAAAGCCTCCGCATCCACCGTCTTCACCGCCGTGACATACTTGTCATGCTTCGCCTTCATCCCCTGCCGCACCGGACCGGGTATCATCGTTTCCAATACATTCTGGATACTCGCACCATAATACTGCCGCAGCCACGACCCCAGCCTCAGCAAGGCCGGCGTCATAATCGGCGTCGGATACACCAGATCAAGAACCAGCTTCAATTGCATCAACGGCAAATCCGGCTCGCACCCCTTCTCCACGATCAACCCAATCGTCTGCCTCCGCCCCAACGGCACCCGCACCAGCGAGCCGGGCTCCACCATCGCCTCCATCGAACCGGGCAAGCGGTAGTGCAAAGGCCGGTCGAAACCCGACATCAGCCACACGCAAACAACTGTCGCATCGAGACTCATAAAGACCCTAGAATTGAGCCCCTTCGCGGTTGACAGTTATTGAGAATGTATTGAGATTCCGGCACGTGACGATCGACGACTGCAGAGAAAAGTTCAAAAGCTACTTGGTAAAGCACAACTTGCGCATGACTGGCCAGCGCATGGCAATCTTCGAGGCCGTTTTTAAGGAGACTTCCCACTTCACCGCCGAGGAGCTGCTGGATAAAGCCCGAGAAATCGACCGCACCGTCTCCCGGGCCACGGTCTATCGTTCCTTACCTATCCTCGTTGAGAGCAGTCTTGTGCGCGAAGTCGATATCGGCTCTAGCACCATGTACTACATGCCAAACACGGAGGAGGATCCGCATAAGGCGCAGGTCATCTGCAACGACTGCCAAAAGATCTTCGAGATCAGCGCGCCGTTTCTCCAATGGTACGGTAACAGCGTATCCGGAAAACTGGGACTCACTCCGATTAGCCAGCGCCTGCAAGTCACCGCCTCCTGCGAAGAGCTAAAGGCTACCGGGACCTGCTCCAAACGGGACGCCCAGTAGCCCGCAGCGATCGCTCTACTTCATCTCCCATCCCTAAAAACATGAAGAGAGCCGGTTCCCACAAACCGACTCCCCTCTTTTGTTGGATAGAGATCCTGTATCTCCTCCGGCGAGGTACCAGCTCGCCAAATTGTTTTCTTACCAATCAGCCTTTAGCTTAATAAGGCGTTTCTGAGATTCGCTATGCCCTTGACGAGCAGCTTGGCGATACCAGTTGATAGCTAAATTCTTGTCGCGGTCGATGCCTTCACCCTTTTCGAACATAGAGCCGAGATTGAACTGAGCGACCACGTCTCCATTGCTGGCAGCTTTCTTGTACCAAGCAGCCGCAAGGTCCAATTCACCATTCTTGGAATCTCCGCGAGAATAGTAGTAGCTAGCGATCGCTCGCATCGCCTTGGCGTGTCCAGCGTCGGCTGCCTTGGTTAGCCACTCGATGCCATACTCTTGACTGTGGACGACTCCCTTGCCCTTGAGAAAGGCCTGGCCGACGTGAAATTGAGATTCGACATCGTCCTTCTCAGCGGCTCGAGAATACCAGTCGAAGGCCTTTCGATCACTCTCAGAAACGCCTATGCCGTCCTGGAAGACGCGACCAAGATTACGATACGCTGGCACGTATCCGAGCTCGGCTGAGCTGCGGTACCAGAGAAGCGCCTTGCTAATGTCCTGATCGATGCCCCATCCGTTCTCGAAGCATTCAGCGAGAGCGTTCTGCGAGAAAGCGTTGCCGTTTTCCGCGGCGATAGAGAACCAATTGGCAGCTGCCGCGTAGTCGCGATCACCACCCATGCCATCACGGGCCATCGTGCCGATTACCGCGAGAGAGGCGTCGAAGCCGAGCTCCGCAGAGCGATTGAAGTGCTTACGAGCAGTCTCGAAGTCGCGCAGCTCCTCAGGTCCGTAGAAGCGGAGCTTCGCTAAATTATGCATGGCAACCGGATAATCGGGACGAAGGGCAATCGCCTTTTCGTACTGGAGAATCGCGCTGGCTGGCTTTCCGTCAACCTCGAGAGCGCGGCCGAGCTGAGCGTAGAAACGCGACTCTTCCGGATACTCCTCGATCGCCGCCTTACAAGCTTTGGCTGCCGCAGGAGCGTCGAGGTTCGCATCGACTACAGCGTCCACGACCGCGAACTCGTCATCCGGTATAGCTGAAAGGTGATCTGCTTCGTGCTCCGGAGCGTACTGCTTCACGAGGGCGGCCATGCCGACCGTTACGTCTTCGGAATCAAAAATCGCTGTGTAGGAGCCTTCCGCGACCGAGGTGACCTCGCCAGCGGCGATTTCGATCTGCTTACCGTCCAGCTCGCTGAGAGCGACGACCTGCTCGCCAACTACAACCTCAGCCTTTTCATCGATCGCTACGGTGAAGGCGCCCGTTTCAAGATTGTTTTCAGTGATCTCGCCATCCACATCCGCGAATGACGTTTGCAGAGCCGCGACCGACATGACTGCGATAAAGGATGTTACTTTGCTAACGACGTTTTTCATAGTGATAATGTATGGGTGGATTCGAACAGGCGGTCTTTTACCGGTAAGCCGAAGAACCAGGGAATAAGGATATACCTCTTCTTAATCGGCGCTGGACTCGGTGCCGTTTGCCTGGATTAAGCGAAAACTTAGGTTTTCTAAGGCATTCAGAGCCTCTTCTTCAGGGGTTGTTGAGTAATACTACTCCCCGCTTAAGCGCTAACTGACAAAGCCTAGAGCCAGCGAACAAACACAAGCGCTAGACTTTTCCTAGGGCTCGTGCGCCGGAAAGAAGCGCGAGCTTGATTCAGCAAGGCTTTCAGATAACTGTACCGCGCTTTATGTCACAGGTACGCGTAAGATTCGCTCCCAGTCCGACTGGCTCCACACACATCGGCACCGCTCGCACAGCCCTCTTCAATTGGCTGTACGCTCGCAAAACCGGCGGCAAGCTCGTGCTCCGCATCGAGGATACAGATAAGGAACGCAACACCGACGCCGCCCTCGAGGAACTCCTCAACGGCTTGAGGTGGCTCGGCCTCAATTGGGACGAAGGCCCCGAAGTCGGTGGCGACGTCGGCCCCTATTTCCAGTCACAACGCGGCGACATCTATAAAGAGTACCTGCAAAAGCTCCTCGACGCCGGACGAGCCTACGAGAAAGACGGCGCCATATTCTTCAAACTCGAAGGCGAGCGCTACACCGAGTACGATGACTATCACAAAGCCGAAGTGGAAAAAGTCCGCACCGAGCCCGTCGTCATCGAAGACGTCATCCGCGGCAATGTCACCCGCCGCGAAGAGCGCGACTTCGTCATCGTGCGTTCAAACGGCGACCCCTCCTTCCATTTCGTAAACGTCGTGGACGATATCGCCATGGGCATCACCCACGTGCTGCGCGGCGAGGACCACCTGCCGAACACCTCCAAGCACGTGGAGCTTTTCAACGCATTCGGCGTGAAGCCCCCCGTCTATGCTCACATGCCTATGATCCTGAAGGATCCCGCCCAAGGAAAAGGCAAGATGTCAAAGCGTGATAAGGGAGCCCTCATCGAAGAGTACCAGCAGCGCGACTTTCTACCGGAAGCCGTGGTCAACTTCATCGCCCTGCTCGGCTGGTCCCCGAAAGACGAACAGGAAGTGCTCACCATCGACGAGCTCATCGAACGCTTCGACATCAAAGACCTTCAAAAAGCCGGAGCTCGCTTCGACGAGAAGAAGATGTCCCACATCAACTTCGAGCACATGAAGCGACTCCCCATCGAGCGCTACCTCCCGCCGGCCATCAGCTCGCTAAGCAAAGCAGGACTCGTGAACGACAGCACCGATCAGGACTATCTCAAGCGCGTCCTTGGCCTGTGCCAGCAAAAGATAAACAGCTTCGAAGACCTGCCCGCATTCTCCGCCTACTTCTTCACCGACGACTACACCGTAGACGAAAAAGTGCAGAAGAAACTGCTCAAACGAGCCGACGCCGCTGAGCGTATCCAAGAAATCATTCCCGTACTCGAAAACCTCGAAGGCTTCGAAGCCGTCACCCTCGAGCGCGGCATCCAAACCCTAGCCGACAAAAAGGAGCTCAAGATCTTCGCCTGGTTCCCGCTCCTGCGCTTTGCCGTCAGCGGTACAGGCGGCGGACCAGATCTCCTGCCCATGCTCGAAACCCTCGGCCGCGAAAGAGTAGTCAGCCGTTTGAAGAAGCTATCAAGCGCGCTGTAAAAACCTCCGTACCCATTTTCTCATGACAGACGAAAAGCCATCGAACTTCATCCGCGATATCATCGACGAGGAACTTGCCGCCGGCAAACACAGCCAAATCGTTACGCGCTTTCCTCCCGAGCCCAACGGCTACCTCCACATCGGACACGCCTTCGCTATCGGAGTTTCCTACGGCATCGCACAAGACTACAAAGGACGCTTCCACCTGCGTTTTGACGATACGAACCCCGAAAAAGAAGAGACCGAATACGTCAACGCCATTAAGAAGGACCTCGAATGGCTCGGAGCCGATTGGGGGGGGAATCTTTTCTTCGCTTCCGACTACTTCGATCAGCTCTTCGACTGGGCCTGTCTCTTGATCAATGAAGGCAAAGCCTACGTCGACGACCTCACCCCGGAACAAATGCGAGAATACCGCGGCTCGCTTACCGAAGCCGGCAAGAACTCCCCCTACCGCGATCGCTCGCCCGAGGAAAACCTACAGCTCTTCAAGCAGATGGCGGCGGGCGAATTCGAAGAGGGAGCAAAAGTCCTGCGGGCCAAAATCGACATGGCTCATCCTAACATGAACATGCGCGATCCGGTCATGTACCGCATTCTCAAGGCTGATCACCATCGCACTGGCGACAAATGGAAAATCTACCCTTCATACGACTTCACCCACGGTCAAAGCGACGCCATCGAAGGCATCACCCATTCGCTCTGCTCGCTTGAGTTCGAATTTCATCGCCCCCTCTACAACTGGTTTATCGAAAATCTGCCAGTACCACACGCGCCTCGCCAGATCGAGTTCGCGCGCTTGAATGTTGAATACATCGTCACCAGCAAGCGAAAGCTTCTTCAACTGGTGAACGAAAATCACGTGCACGGATGGGACGACCCTCGCATGCCGACAATCGTCGGCCTTCGCCGCCGTGGCTATACTCCAGAGGCCCTAAAGGAGTTCTGCTACCGAGCGGGAGTCGCCAAACGCGAGCGCGTAAACGAGTATGCGCTTCTCGAATACTGCCTTCGCCAAGACCTTGAAGACAAGGCCCTTCGCCGCATGGCCGTGCTCGAGCCACTCAAGGTCGTCATCAAAAACTTCCCCGCAGAAACCGAGTACTACGAAGGGCCCAACCATCCTGCCGACGAAGCTCGAGGCACGCGTAAAGTGCCGCTTACCAAGGAGATCTACATCGAACGTGACGACTTCATGGAAGATCCTCCAAGAAAGTTCTTCCGTCTAGGGCTAGGCCGCGAAGTCCGCCTGCGCTACGCGTGCTACATCACTTGTACGGACGTAGTCAAAGACGCGGATGGCAACATCGTAGAGCTCCGAGCCACCTTCGACCCAGAATCGCGAGGCGGCTCAACTCCAGACGGACGGCGGGTGAAAGGCACGATCCACTGGGTCAGCGCTACCGAAAACGTGAAAATCGAAGCTCGCCACTACGAGCAGCTCTTCACCAAGACGGATCCCAACGAAGTGGAGGAAGGCCAAACTTTCCTCGACAACCTCAATCCGAATTCCGAGATCACTCTGAATTGCTACGGCGAGCCAGAGCTAGCGAATGCCCAAATCGGGGAGCCGATCCAATTCGAGCGCAAAGGCTACTATGTTTTGGATACAGACAGCGCGGACGAGAAACTCGTCTTCAATCGCTCCGTTGGCCTACGTGACAGCTGGGGTAAAAAGCAACAAGGCAAGAAGTAGCGCGTTGCGTCAGCAGCGCAGAGGCTCTTCATCCAAGATCACGAGCCAAAGCTAGGCCTAACCAAATTCTGGATACAAGAAACCCGCAGCTATTTTAGGCTGCGGGTCTCAAGTGAAAGAAAACTAGTCTCCTAGCTTTGAAAACTAATTCTAGATGGACGCTTTCGCGTTCTCTACGGTGTCACAAAACTTCCAGTCCTTGGACTCTTCGAACTTCTTGCTTTCCTCGATGACAGCTTGGTTGCCAGTGAGGGCATACTTAAGACTGAGGTCGCGACAAGTCTTCATGGAAGTGAGGAGAAGCTTGATGACATCCATATTCAAGGAAGCAACGTTCTGAGCGTCGAAGATGATCTTCGAAATACCGGCATTTACCGCTTCGCTGGTTTTATCCTTCAGGTAGCTGCTTACCTCATTGACCACGCTGGCATTGCAGGTCTTCGGCAAACGCACCGTCATGAAGCCTTCGCCCATCTGAAAGTACTTTCCGGACGAGTCTAGATTAACCGCTTTGCCAATCTTGGTCTCGAGCTCTTCGAAGTCGATCGGCTTATGGATGATCGTGCTAAAGCCAGCTTGCTGCGCCCGCGCTTGTTCTTCTACCGCCGTCTTAACCGAAAGGCCGAATAGCGGCACGTACTTGGTCTTGGCATTGGAGCGAATAATGCGGAATAGCGTGATCGCCGCGTCCTCGGGAAGCGAAAGACTGATGATGATACAATCCGGCAGCTTCTTCTGGCAAAAATCTATCGCTTCACCCGTGGAGGCGACCCCTTTGACATTCCAAGGCGTGTGGCCGAATCCTTCTGTGATCTGGCTGATGATCGCTGGCTTGTCGTCGACTACGAGGATGTCGATCGGGTCATCGATCTTTTTCTGGATCGGAGCAGCCTCACCCATCGGGCGAAGATCCACCACGCGGCTCACCTTGTCGACGAGCACGTTTTCCTTGAAAGGCTTAACGATGTAGTCTCTGACGCCGATCTTGGCGATCTTCATCACGTTTTCTCGACCCGCTTCCGCCGTGAGCATGATGACAGGAATGGCCTTGAGAGCGGGGTCGGACTTGAGCTTCGTGAGCATTTCGACCCCATCCATGACCGGCATGGTGATGTCGAGCAGGATGATGTCGGGAGTTACCTTCGCTGCCATTGCGAGGCCTTCGACGCCATTCTGCGCTTCTGTGATTTCACAGTCAAAGCCCTTGAAAGACTTTTTGACGATGATTCGGACGGTTTTTGAGTCGTCTACTGTAAGGATTTTTAAACGCATGGTGGGAGATTAGTTTTCTTCTTTCATGAGGACGTCGATGACGAAGGAGCGGCCGTCGCAATCGAACTTAAATATGCGCCTGAGGGCAACTTCCGCAGGCTCGATCGAAAAGTTCGAGCCACGCAAAATAGATGGAATCGTCATGCGGCATTCGTAGCCCTTGTTGCTCAGGTCATTCTTGAATGTACCGACAATCATGTTCGTAAGCTCGCCAATCGCGTCATTCACCAACTCGTGGTCTTCAGAGCCGATGTCCCCATCCTCCATATCCAAGAGCTTACAGGTGGCTTCCATCGCGAGAGGGAGTTCCATGAAAATATATATGATCCCGGTTAGATTACCAATGAATCCTACCGTTCCCGCGATCATCGGAGTGTTCGAATCGACGGGCAACTGCATCCCTTCAGAGTGTGTGTCCTCCTCGATTTTGATCACTTCCTTGATGTTCGCCGTTCGCTCGAGCATCGTGCTAAATACGCTGTCGATCGCATTCTTAGCTAGCGACTGCAGCTCATCGTCTGAAATGGGGAATGTCTGTTGCATGAGAAAAATTGAGTACTTGGGTCCGCACTATATATCGTTCTCGGCATCGAAAGGTTTAGAAACAATTTGAGTCCTCTTTCGCCAGAAAAAGGCAATCTCACTCAGTCTTTTTCACGAAACGCTAGGTTCCTCCACCGATTCCCCCGAAGAATCGACTGAAAACTTGAGTCCATCCACATGAGACGCCCCAACTGAACTCCCCTGAGCCAGCAATTGTATTACACGAACTTTACCTGCTCCCCCTCCGTATTTGAGGGTGTTGAAACGCAAAAATCCGCTGAACTACTCCTCGCCAGGAATGAACTCTCCATCCGCGCGGTAGGCGGAAATCTTGTTCCTTAGCGTGCGGATACTAATCCCGAGCAACTTCGCGGCTTGCGTGCGATTCCCATCGGTAGTCTCCAGTGTCGCGAGAATGTGCTTCTTCTCGATTTCCTCGAGCGGTAGCGGAGGCGCGACCGTAGTCGTCTCACTTCCGCTCGCCGAAGATGGCTGGCTCGCCGCTGGCACCGACTGCGAAACTGGCTGCGGAGGCATGGCAGGGGGCGCTTCATAGAATCCGCCATTAACCGGGGGCGGAGCGGATTGCGGCGGATAGCCTCCGCCATACGCTGCTCCAGCTGCTTCTACCGGCGGATAGGGATGACCGGCAGGAGGAGCCATGACATTGGTCGGCATCGCGAACAGGCCAAGGTGTCCCTGCGCGATTGGCTGACCCGATTCCGCAAGGATCACCGCTCGCTCGACAGTGTTCTGCAACTCCCGCACATTTCCAGGCCAAGGATGACGCTCCAGCGCCTCAACCGCTTCCGGGGCGAAGCCTTTGATCTGCTTGCCGTGCTTGCGTCCGAAGCTCTGGGCGAAATTCTTCGCGAGCAAAACCACATCTCCATCCCGATCCCGTAAAGGAGGAACCTGAATGGGAAAAACGTTCAGTCGGTAGTACAAGTCCTGCCGAAACATGCCGCGCTCGACGCTTTGGGCTAAATTGCGATTGGTCGTAGCGATGACGCGCACATCGACCTTGATCGTCTTGTTCCCGCCCACTCGCTCAAACTCTCTTTCCTGCAAGACCCGCAGCAGCTTCGCCTGCACCTTCGGAGAGATTTCGCTGATCTCATCGAGAAGAATCGTACCACCATCGGCCAATTCAAACCGCCCTTCCCGCCGCTGCGTGGCCCCAGTGTAGGCCCCTTTCTCGTGACCAAAAAATTCACTCTCGATCAGCGACTCGGAGATCGCCGCGCAATTGACGCGGATAAACGGTGCGCTTTTACGCGCGCTGCATCGATACAACTCATTTGCTACCAATTCTTTACCGGTACCATTTTCCCCGCATATCAAAACCGTCGCCTCCGTCGGGGCTACCTTGCGGATCACGTCCTTGAGCTGATTGATGAAACCGCTCTTACCGATCAACTCGCCGCTCACCGTTGATTCGCTGGCCAGAAACTGGTTCACCCTCACCAATTGACGATAGTCGCGCGCCTTTTTGATCAGGACGTCGATCTGCGAAGAGGAAAACGGCTTGATGATGTAATCGAAAGCTCCCGCCTGCATGCACTTCACCGCCGACTCCACCGTGCCGTAGCCGGTGATGATCACCACCAGCGGAGGGTTCTGCATGCTCGAAACGCGCTCCAGCAACTCCGTGCCATTCCCGTCAGGCAAGTGCACATCCACGAAAAGAAGATCGTACTCGTCCTTGGAAAGGTGCTCATCCGCCTCGCTCAGAGTCCCCACGCTGCAAACAGAAAACCGCTTTCTGCGCAGCTGTTCCTCTAGGGCTTTGCGGATCACGAGCTCATCGTCGAGGATGAGAATTCTTTCCAAAGACATATTGCAGGAGCGAAAGTTGGTTGGGAGAGGGAATGCGACTAATTCAAGAAGCCACCTTATTTGGATGACTTATTAAGGTACCTATTTAGAAGAGGATTGAAACAAATACGAAAGCATAAATTGTAAAACGAAATTCAAAGAGCATCTCTTTAGTCACTTCCCTAAGGGAAAGGCCCGACTTTTTGAAGACTCCCCGTATACAGATTTTACACTCCGCAGAATGCTCGAAGGCAAAACTATCCTCATCACCGGCGGCACCGGCTCCTTCGGGAAACGCTGCTGTCTTGAACTGATCAAATCAGGAACTCCGACCAAGATCATCATTCTCTCCCGCGACGAGCTGAAACAGTATGACATGGCGAACAGCCCTGAATTCCAGGGCCTAAAAAACATCCGCTACTTCATCGGAGACGTGCGAGACAAGGAACGCCTCGCCAGAGCCATGACAGACGTCGACTACGTCATCCACGCGGCCGCCCTCAAACAGGTTCCCGCCGCCGAGTACAATCCGCACGAGTTCATAAAAACCAACATCAACGGCGCCATGAACGTCGTCGACGCAGCCATCGCCTCCGGCGTCAAAAAGGTCGTAGCCCTCAGCACCGACAAAGCCGTCAACCCCATCAATCTCTACGGAGCCACCAAGCTCTGCTCCGACAAAGTCTTCATCTCCGCCAACAACTACTCCGGCAAGAAGGGGACCCGCTTCTCCGTCGTTCGCTACGGCAACGTCATCGGCAGTCGCGGATCTGTCATCCCACTCTTCCTAAAACAACGCGAAACCGGCACGCTCACCATTACGAAAGCCGAGATGACTCGCTTCGTCATCACCCTCGGAGCTGGCGTCCATTTCGCGCTTCGCTCCCTCGTGGACATGCTAGGCGGCGAGATTTTTATTCCGAAAATCCCGAGCTGCTCCCTCGGCGACCTGGCCAAAGCCGTAGCGCCCGACGCGAAAATCAAAATCATCGGACTTCGCCCCGGCGAAAAACTGCATGAAGCGATGGTGCCCGAAGACGAAGCGACACAGACCACCGAGCAAGAAGACCGATTCATCATCCACCCAGCCCAGCCCTACTGGCACTACGAGGGCAAGATACTACACTCCGGAAAACAATGCCCCGAAGGCTTCAGCTACTCTAGCGAAACCAATCCAGACCAGCTCAATATCGAACAGATACAAGACCTCGTCTCCCGCTACCAAAAGCAAACCATAGACTAGGCCGCCCCATGCCCCTGATCGATCAAATCCTCGATCCCGAACAGCCCCCGATCATCGTCGCCGAACTCTCCGGAAACCACGGGCAAAATCTCGACACCGCCAAACGCATCATCGCAGCAGCAGCTAACGCCGGAGCCGATGCCGTAAAGCTGCAGACCTACACGCCCGACAGCATCACGCTCGATAGCGATCGCCCCGAGTTCATTGTCCAAGGCGGACTCTGGCACGGCCGACGCCTCCACGACCTCTATCGCGAAGCCTGCACCCCCTACCATTGGCACGCCCCTCTCGCCTCCTACGCCCGCAAGCTCGGTATCGAGATTTTCAGTACGCCCTTCGACGAATCCGCAGTCGAGTTTCTCGAAAAAACAATCCATCCAGAACTCCACAAGATCTCCTCCTTCGAGCTCACCCACCTTCCTCTTCTCAAACGCGTCGCCCAAACCGGCAAGCCCGTCGTCCTGAGTACCGGCATGGCAAGCGCCGAAGAGATTGACGAAGCTGTATCCACTTTACGAAACAACGGATCTGGAGAAATAATCCTCCTAAAGTGCGTCTCCGCCTACCCCAGCGAGCCAGAGGGCTTCAACCTTCGCTCCATGCAGACCCTAGCCCAGCGCTTCAACTGCCAGTCAGGCCTTTCAGACCACACCCTCAGCAACGAGGTAGCAATCGCCTCCGTAGCCCTTGGAGCTCGCCTCATCGAGAAGCACGTCACCGATTCCCGAGCGGCCGGAGCTATCGATTCCGCCTTTTCCCTCGAACCACCAGAACTTGCCGCGCTCGTCACCCAAAGCCGCCGCGCCCACGCCGCCCTCGGCTCAGCGGAAATTGCCGGCAGCCAACAAGACGCCAAACAAACCCACTTTCGACGTTCCATCTATGCCAGCCAGGACATTGAAGCAGGAGAGGTATTCACCACCGAAAATCTCCGCATCGTCCGCCCATCCCTCGGCCTTGGCCCAAAACATTGGGAAGAAATTCTAGGAACGACCGCTAAACGAAACCTCGCCGCCGGAACACCGCTATCAAAGCAGGACCTTTAGCGCCTCGAAAACACGAGCCGCCCCATTCGTATCCACTTCTGAATACGCATCTTTCTCTTTCCCCATAACCTTCCTCAAGGATTCCTCGAGATCCAACTCTCCTCTCCTTTCGCTTTCGCAATGCAAAATCGGCATGCCCCAAAGCTCCTTCACTTTTCGAGCTGTCGCCGTCTGATTGTCAACAAGACTCACTCCCACAAACGGCAGTCGCATGGCCGCGCTTTCGTACAAACTCGTTCCGCATGCCACAATTCCAAACCGACAAATCTCCATCCAGCTCGCGAGCTCGGAAGCGCCCACTCTCTTTAACATCCGACTCCAGATAAACGGTTCCAAGCATCCCTCTAAGCCCCCCGATTCGCCCGCGACAACCACAGGAGCGAACTTGGCAGCGCTAAATCGCGACAAGCCAGTAAGCACCTTAGGCAGATAGCCAAACGGATCCGTCCCGCCCATCATAACCAGCACCGGCACAAGGTCAGAAGGCAACGTGAACGCGACCGGATCCGAAGCCTCGCCAAACCCCATGCGCAGCAAGGCGTAACGCTCCCCCAACAGCACGGTCGACGCTTCATATGCCGCCTCGCGCAAACCTATTTCTGTATTCAATACCAAATCGAACCCACGCATGCTTCGACGTTGCATATCATCAACTCCCGCCACAACTCCATCGGGATGCGTCGTTTTCCAAGCAGTCGCAAGGGCTTCGAGCTCCGCCTGCTCTGTATACATTTCATCGATGATTAGAATCGATGCAAGCTCTTGACCCTTTCCATCAAATCGAGAAAAGGAACTCGCCACATCCTCAGGCAGCGAGCCGGACTCCCCCTCCCCCCAAAGGATAGTCTCCCAGCCCCGCCGCCGAAACTCACCCGCCAAAGCGGAGCAGCGAATCACATGCCCCCAGCCATTATTTCCACCAAAGGCGCACTTAAAAACGACTCTCTTCGCCGCCTCTGTACTCATCGATTCAGAAAAGCTCGCAGACATTCAATTACGTACGTCTGCTCCTCGTCCTCTAAAGACGGATACAGAGGCAAACTCAAGCATCCGGAATAAAACGATTCCACACCCGACAAAGACTTTACGGATGAGTTCGCGTAGTAGCTATGTCGATACACTGGCATGTAGTGCACCTGCACTCGAACATTTTTTTTGTGAAAGAATTCGTAAGCCGCCTTTCGCTCTGCCTCACCTGAAAAGTGAACTACAAACAAATGATGAGACGAACCTAAATCCGTATTCGCGATTCGAATGCGCGAGGCGAATGGCGCCTCTGAAAACGCTTGCCGATAACGAAACACAAGCTCCCGACGCCTTGCCACAAATTCCGGCAAGCGAGCCAGTTGGCTGACTCCGAGAGCTGCCTGAAGGTCGGTCATCCGATAGTGGTAGCCGAGTTCAGCTTGATCATAAAGCCAATCTTCGCGCGGCTCGATCCCATGCGTGCGAAGCCTTCGCACGCGTCTCGCAAGCGTCTCGTCATTAGTCAAAATCGCGCCTCCCTCTCCCGCGCAAACATGCTTTACAGGATGGAAGCTCAATATTGCTGCGTCACTCCATTCACAAGAACCGCTACGCACCCCAGCTTCATTTGTAGCTCCTATACTGTGAGCCGCATCCTCGATAACAAAAGCCCCAGCGTTTGAGGCCACTTTTGCAATTCCCTCAAGATCCGGCATAGCTCCAGAGTAGGATACGGGCAGCAGCGCCTTGACCGAATCGCTCGCCTCAATCGCGGTCTGAAAACTCTGAGGCGACGCAAGACCTGTGCATTCATCTACATCGCAAAATTCGACATCCGCTCCGACGTAGCGTAAACAATTCGCAGTCGCCGCGAAAGTGATACCCGGCACGATGCCTCGATCTCCAATCCCAAGGCCCAGACCAAGACAACTCAGATGCAAAGCGGCGGTACCGCTCGAAACTGCGACAGCGTAACGAGCTCCCGTTACTTCGCAGAGCATCGATTCGAACTCTCGAACACGTGGGCCTTGCGCCACGAAATCCGATTTTAGCGTAGCGATAACCGACGCGATATCCGATTCGTCAATACACTGACGACCATAGGGTATCGGATGCGGGTAAGGAGACAGGTCCACGTATCAAAAAAAATTATACGAGAGACACCGTCATCAAGCTCGACCTTTCAAGGTGCCAGATGACAATGAACGATCCGCTGGAGCAGAATACACACGCCTAAGCTTGTTCGCTGATATCGCGTTGAGTGTAAGCTTCCGAACCTCTTGACGATTGCCAGCTATCTTCTCTTTGAGGATTAGAGCATTGCTTTCCTCCCGCGCTTGAAGCACGGAGATGCGGCGACTTATATCCTCATTTTCCTCCTTCGAAGTACCCGCCTCGAGGAGAGCAAACTCCGCGATTACCTTGGCCTTCTTCTCTTGAAGCCTAAGCATCGGCTCAAAATTGCCTTCCCTTAGGCAAACAGTCTCGCGACGCGTGAAATCCTCGTAGGCTGCGAGTAATGTCATTCGTCTGGATAAGCGCTCGGGCATGCTGGAAATCTGTATTCACTCGTCGCCGCTAGCAAAGCGAAAATGCGACAAAGAAAAAACCCAGCTCAATAAATGGCTGGGCTTAGCAATGCGCGGGGCGATCCCGCGCAAAAGAAAGACTTACGCCCGCAGCGACAATCCGCCGCCAATACCTGCTCCCAGGTTCGCCGGAGCGGGGCGATTCGTGACCGCCTGCTTGTTGAGCATATCGGCCCAAGCATCGCGAATCTCCTGAAAAAGCTTCAGAACTGTGTCGATCGGCTCCTCTATTTTCTTAAAGTTCGCCTCATTGAGCTTCACATTGTAAAACTCGTAGAGGTTGAACATGCGTTCGGAGAACTCCGCGCTTTTGTCCATGCGTAGCGAGCGCTGAAGCTCCGCGAAAATATTTTGGGCCTTGATCAGATTATTGCTGATCGTCTCGTTACGGTCCTTGATGTTCTCGATTTGAAACCCTTCCTTTGCCCGGTTCATGGCAGCGATGGCGCCATCATAGAGCATAAGAATCAGACGTTCGGGACTTGCGGACATGATTGCCGCTCGCTTGTAAGACGCTGCGTTAGATTTCATTTAGTCGGTCAAAAATAGATATTTAACTTTGGTGCGGGCTTCAACTTACGTGTGGAACCCAGTTAGCTACCTATTCTTCATCGGCGAAAGGCACGATGAGTTTAGCCATGTCGAACATCATTTCCTTCGATGGAAAATTCGGGTCGTTGAGCAGTTCCTTGCCTTTGGCTACGACCTCTGGACGAACTTCTGGTTCGGAGCGGAGAGCGTCGAGAGCGCTGAGCTGAAGCTTGTCGCCTGATGCCGCTGCGGGACCGCTTGTCCCCTCGGAGGGCTTGGCAGAAACGTTTTGCCCGGACTTGCCGAGATTCTGCGCATAGACGTGACTGGCGTTGTTTTGTGGATTTATGTTCATGACTATCAGGTGTTTGGTAGTGTCTTCGGACGTTTGTTAATCTTTTGTTAAGTTAATAAACGGCTCTCTCCCGAAGATCTTTAAAAAATATTTAAAGAAAAGTTAAATGCCTCACTGAATCGTATCGAACAGAGCATAGGCGACATACTTCGAAAAGCGAATCGGACTGTGCAATGACGTTTGGGTCTGCTGAAGCGGATACTGTGTGGTTGATTGCGTTTGGAAATACTTGCGAGCCGCGTTCGAGACCGCCGGATTCGCGGCGTCAAAGGTTTCGTCCGCCGCCCAGACGAGTTGGCCCGAATGGCCATCGAGCAGCTTAGCTCGTACGCCAAGGCCGACTGGCTGATACGCGTTGAAGAAAGTCACATCGATAAGCATCACCCCGTCGATAGCATAGATCTCGTGGAGCTTGGAAAGCAGTTTCGTGGGCAGAATCTCGACCGATGAGTAACGCTCGACTCCGAAAATCTCGTTCATCCGATCCGGCTCAACCGTCACGAGCTCGAAAAGATTCAGCTTGCCGAGCTCTTGCGTGAAATTCTCCTCGATAAGCTCCATATCGATATGGTCGTAGCGGCCCTTGTAGAGAGGAAGCAAAGCTACCCGACGCAGGTGCTCCGGGAATTCCTTCACCTCGTGCACATTCGTGACCTTATGCTTTTTGCCAAAAGTCGTGTCATGCTTGCTGTTCAGCGTGCTGACTGTTTTGCAGCCTCCGAGCGTCAACACTGCGATACTCGCAGCTACAAAAAACTGTAGAAGTGGTTTAGCCGTGAAATTCATGCCTGTGGGAAACGTGAGTCATAGCGAATTTTCAGAACCAATATCAAGCTAAGCGTCGAACGCCGATAATGCCGTTGCCTGGCTTTGAATGTTAGACTGTGCCGTTTCCATGGCGATGAAGCTGCTTTCCAATGCAGCTCTTCTAAATTCCAAGCGACGCTCCATCTCTTCGATCTGGTCATCGATGTCAGAGTTTCGCTCGGTATATGTCGACGAGATCGTATCCATGACCCCGTCGTTCTTTAGGAAGTTCTCGAGAAAATCGTCGAGTCTCCCTGAAAAGTTGTCATCCGCTCCTACAAAGAATTCCTCCAGCGTGGAGAGGTCATTCTCAAGAGCCGCGTCCAAGGCGGACGCATCCTTAATCTCAAGCTTCGAGGTACCGCTTATGAAGTCGATACCCATGTGCTCCAGGCGGAATAAGGTGCCGCTGCTAAGGTCGTCGATCGAGTCGAAGGCGAATCTACGTAGCTTTGAGTCGAGAGAGCTTAGCTCTCGGTTTCCAGCAAGTACCGCGGAAGTAACCTCATCGTCATCCACCTCGATCTTCGTCTTCTCGGAAATGTAGTCCTGCACGTCGTTGAACGCGGAGATGAAGGAGTTGATCTTAGTCTTCAGCGATGCCGTGTCCGATTCGATAGTGATCGTCTGAACGCCCTCTTCAGAAGCGCTAATGGTCACACCCTCCAAGCCGTGAGCATCCTGCGTGATTTTATTGCTGCGGCTCGACTTCGTCGCTCCACCATCAATCGAAAACTGAAGATCGTCGCCGACGCTCGCCGCGCCCGTAAGCCCGATGGCCGCCAGCAATCCATTGCCGCTGTCCTCAACATTCATCGAGTAAGCGCCGGTCTCGTTGTTGATCAAACGAAACTGGTCCGAGGCGGAATCGAAGGACATCGTCACTCCCGCCGCTGAATCGTTTACTCGAGACATTAGCGTAGCCATGCTCTCAGTATCCGCGTCGAAATCGATCGAAACGCCATTGATATAAAAAGTGTCCGATCCGCTAACAGGTCCGCCGATGCCGCTGTTGGCTATGGTATCGCTAATGTCCACCACGCCCAAAGAGCTGCGGCTGGTCACCGTCGCGGTTCCGCTTCCTCCATCTTTTACTTCAAGCTGGAAGAGCTTCATCGCCGACAGAAAATTGCTCGTATCCTCTTCCGCTCCGAGCTCGAGCTGCCCTGAGGCGCTGTCGAGACTGATCGTATCAGAGACGCTATCATAACTGGCAGTCACCACGCCACTCGTCGCGATCGAGATAGCATCAAACACATCCTGCAGCGAATCCGTCTCGGCGATGGTGATCTCCTGGCCATTTACCGAAAACGTGCCCTCGCTCACATCCTTCGATATGCGCAGCGCCGAGATAAGCGTGTTCTCATCTCCCATTTCCGTAACAACGTCGGCGGAGCCTAGACGTCGAGTAGCGGTTGCTAGCTGGCTGACTGAGATTTCAAAATTCCCCTTGGCAGCCGCAGTCGTCGCAGAAGCCGTAATGTTCAGCGAATCATCAGAAAGCTCGGCTGACTTGGAATTGAAGAGGGATGTCTCGTTGAGAGCCTTCGTTTGAGACTGCAAAGTCTCAACCTTCTTCTTCAGCGTAGACAAGGCGTCTAGCTTCGAGGTGTTCGAAGACTTCTCGGCAGACAGGCGTTGCTGAGGAATCCGTTCGATCGTCATTAGCTGATCGATCATCGAATTCCAGTCGAAGCCACTGGCCAAGCCTGCTACATTGAAATTTTCCATAGGTGCGTTGCGACTCTGCAGATGTCGCTTCTAGGTTATCGGATCGCTGCGGAATACCTTTAGTAAAAAGAGGATTCCTAAGGTGATTTCTCCAACAGTATGCGACAATCCTCTATCCAAAAACAACTTATGGGATGGATATAGCGTAATTTTTACAAAAATCGTCGCTTTTCACAGCCGCCTACACGGCCTCACCAAGCGACCGCTAGGAATTTCGCAGCATTTTTATCGCTCGATCAAGCTCCACCCGGTCATTCACACTCGCCAGAAACTGCCCCTCCGAAACCTCAACCCTCTCAATATCGGCGTCCTCCAAAAAACGCCGTAAGCTCGACCGCCCCTCGGCGGCCAGGGCCTCGAGTAAAGGCAATGCCTCCGCCTCATAAATCGAACACATCGGCTCGGGCTTCCCATCGCTCGCTAGGAACGAAGTCGCCAACTTGGAAGCATCCCGCCGATTCGCGATTTGAACAATATGGGCGACTTCCAAAAACGGCATATCGCAGGCCAAAACGAAAACCGGCAATCCCCGAGCCACTCGCAAGGCGGCTATCACTCCCGCCATTGGTCCGCTCGTCTCCGCCGCGTCCACAAGCGTATCCACCTCATGTGAAACCTCTCGCTCACTCCCGGGATTCGACCCCACGCAGATTGCTCGCTTGGTACAGACCGTGTCGAGAAGTCCAAGGAGATAATCGAGCTGAGAAATCCCCGGCCTTACCTCAAGCGTAGCCTTGTCTTCTCCCATGCGCCGACTCTTCCCGCCGCATAGCACCGCACCTAGAATTTCTCTCTTCATCAGCCGCTCGCAGAGGAAGCCTTCGATCTCGACGCAGAAGAGTCCATCGCCGCAAGCACGTGATAAGTCCCCTCAGCTATCGCCCACAAATAGGATTTCAAAGACTCCAACTCATCTCCATCCAACCCGTTTTGACGCGCAATTAAGGACCTCGCCCGTCGGTGGACATGCAATTCAAGCTTCAATTGCCCGTCCTCCAATATCGCCTTAAACGCCGCATCCGAATCCAGCATCGCATCGAGTTTCGCCTTCGACGCCCGAGCCTGCTCAAGCTCCCTCGCCCCAGTCTCAATTGCCAGGGCCTCTCGCAAGGCGAAAGAACAGGCCGATTCCGCATAGGAGCGAAACTCCCCTAACGCTTTGCCCACCTTGCCCTTGCCTGACCAATCCGCGCTCAAAATCGACTTTACGCGCGACCAGCCCCTGGGCACATCGCCGCCGCCAAAAGATTCAAGAGCGGCCGGAGCCTTCTTCAATTCCAGATAGGGCATACCGTCGATACGAGCTCCCAGTCGGGAAAGATTATAAAGCGTGAGCCCTTGGCCATTCTTCAGCTTCAACTCCTTCGAATAAGCGCGAGCGAGCTCCTCAAACGTCCTCAGATAGACAAACAACTTCTCCTCGACCGGAACGCGATCAAGCGTATTGCCCGGCATCCAACGGCATTTCTGAAGATTCACGCGATCCGCGCCTTCATCACTATAGAAGGAGTCGCTCGCATGAAGCTGCCCATCTGCGCTCGCCGCCAAATCCTGTCCGACAAAAAACACCGCCGGACTTCCCAGTATCACAGCCAAGTCAAAGGCGCACGCCGACACCGTACCTTGCTCGGTGACGAATGCCTCCCTGGTTCGACCCGCAGCCTTCCGAAAATAACTGGCCACCGTGTTTCCAAAAGACCAAGCAGCGACGCTTCTTCCAAATCTACGAACCACCTCTGGATACACCATAAATGGGCAGAGCAAAACCGTCTCGCCGAGCTCCACCCCATCAAATCCACGATCCGTCGTCTGATTCGGATCCGCCGCCAAAACGAAATGAGGCCGCACTCCCCCCCTCACCAAGGCGCGAATCGACGAATTCCCCGCCACGATCACCGCCCGATCCTGGGCCCAGCGCAGAAAATCCAAAGACTCGTCTAGCGAGGGCCCCGCCCCCGCCATGATGAGAGGCGCTCCCTTGAAGGCTCCCTGAAACTCGATCGGGTCGGGCGTCAAAACCAAGCTTCGGAGATTCTCCAAAGTGTTCCGCTGCCACAGCCCGGACTGGGTCAGATTCGTGCCGAACATCTTGCGCCACATCTCCAGCTGCCTCGCGAACTCGAGAAAAAACGCGGCGTAATAGTCCTCGGCCTCCACGAAAAAAGGAGCGAATATCAAAGGCTCAGCGTTCGAGTACTCCACCACCGTAAACGATGCCAGCGAACGGAAAAACGCGTCGTCCAGCTCGCCAACTCCAAAAAGAAGCCGATCATCCGACAAAAGCTCCTCCGCTGCCGCCGTCTTCAAAAATGCCTTGAAACGAACCACATCGGGCTCCGCGCAGAAAACCAGCCCGCTATCCTTAGGCATGGCTCTCAACAAAGCGAGCAGGTGAGAGCCGTCGCCCACTCCGCTCACCGCGATCGCGATATCCGCTGGAATCTTAAAGTCCACAAGCCACCGCTCGATCAGACGATCCGGATCCGCAGACCGGCTTCGCCACGGAGCCAGGTCCACCTCCCTCGACGGCGCATTAAGCACGCGTTGCTTCAAATGCATATGCCTTTCGGCAAATCGTTGTGCCGCCTTGCTCAAGTCTCTCCCCCTTCGTCCAAAGCCGGAATAACCACCCCGAGCAATTCCTCGCGAACCGCTCGCCAGCTCGTAGCCAAGGTGTCGGACAAGCGGTCCGAAAGCGCTACACAGTCCCGAGACTCAACTGCGTCCACCACGCGATCAACCGCAGCGATACTCGTCCCGAAAACCTCCTCGAAGCGCGACGCCCAGACAGACTCCGTCTCGCTGCCAAAATTCTGCAAGATCCCCAGACCCTCGATCAACGGACGCAACTTCTCCAAAAAAGCGACCACCTTAGCCTGCCCGTCCTGAAATCCGCTCCGAAGAACCAGCGTCGCTGTCGCGTCCGCGTCCCGAGCCCGCTCCTCGCAATCCGCGCTCCAAGTCTTGCACATCGCCAAAAGCTGCTCCTGCGGACTACTGGTCGTAAACGCGATGCTCGCAAACGAACCCGCTTCCAAAGCCGACTCGATCGGAAGCTCGCTCCCGTCCACTGCCACAGAGCTGATCACTCGTCCCTGGCCAGCTATAAAATTCTCGATCAACTCGCAAACCGCGCGACACGTGCCAGGAGCTTCCCCGTCAAACTCAACACTCTCGCCATCGATGAAAACCGTTCCCATACGCTACTAGACAGAGGGCTCTAGCGACAATTCGCCCTTACCCAAAATACCCGACGAGAGAATCCTGCACCGCAATCCGCCTCTATTCTCAAGAGCCGCATGCGCCCCCGCCCCGATCGACTCGTCCATCCACGGGCAAGGCTTGCACTGCTCCACCCCCCGCAACTCGACATCGCCCAATCTAAAATCCTTGCCCACCAGTCCGTTCAGATCAACTCCACTCACTACGATGTTTCGGCGAAACTCCCGCAAATCCGGCACCTCCAAACCGAGATCCGACTCCATCGCGCGAATGTCCTCTAAAGCGATCAGGCTCAACTGGCCCTTGTAGTCCTCCTTGAAGTCGAAATAGCGATCGCCCACTAAGCCCCGACCCTTCACGCACTCTACCGAATCCACGCTCGTCGTGTTGTGGTTCAGCCGACTCTTCCCATAGCGACCTTTGAAATCGTGCCCGCTAGATATATAGATTTGGTGTATCAGGATCTTGGTGCTCATGAAGACATTCAAAGGTGAGAAACCAGAGCTATACGCCCCGACAACGCGAGCGCAATAGCGAAGCGAACGCCACAGCCCCTAACACGCACGCCCCTATCGTAAGCCCAAGCCTCCATCAGGCCGGTGAGTAGATTCCGCAGCTGGCTGAGCGAAAATAGCCATAACGATAGAGTTTTTCCTAAAGTTTCCAAGTGAGCTCCCGATACTATCAGGAGTAACAAAAACCACGGTGCAGCGGACACCCTAACCCCGCAAACTGCGACAAGGACGTCGCGAAAACCTAAAAAACAAGGAAGTTAAAATGTCAGTAGTAATAAACACCAATAGCGCAGCTATATCTGCGTCCAACAATCTAGCATCCAGCAATGCGATGCTTCAGCGTAGCCTCAACCGACTGTCTAGCGGGTCCAAAATAGTGAACCCAGCTGACGATGCCGGCGGCCTCGCCGTGTCAATGAAACTGTCCGCTACCATCAAACGTAACGCAGCAGTTAACAACAACATCAACAACGCTCGTTCCTTCCTACAAACACAGGACGGAGCTTACCAAACGGCCACCAAGGTGCTCGACCGTATGTCAGAACTCAAGGTTCTCGCAGACGACGTCACTAAGAACAGCACCGACAAGTCGAACTACAATACGGAGTTCCAGCAGCTCAAGAAGCAGCTCAGCGCCCTCACATCGGAAACATTCAATGGCGTCTCCCTCTTCAAGGCGGGCTCAGACACCTTGACTGTCGCCACCACCGAATCCGGTGGAAGCACGATGACGATCGATCAACCAGATCTAGCGTCGCAAATCGGCACCACCCTCCTGGACGGAGACACCACGACAGTCACCGCCCTGAACCTCAGCACCGTCACCTCTGCGATTCAGTCAGTTGCGACCTTGCGAGCCACCAACGGCGCGCAGTCAAACCGCCTGTCTTTCGCATCCGAGATGCTGACTGTGAACAAGGAGAACCTCGAGGCCGCGAACAGCCGTATCATCGACGTCGACGTCGCCGAGGAGTCCACACAGCTCGCCCGATACAACATCCTGGTACAAGCAGGATCAAGTATGCTGCAGCAAGCTAACTCCTCCACTCAGATCGCTCTCAAACTTTTAGGTTAGTTACTACTACGACATAGGTTCCCCGCCGACGGGCGGGGCGCCTAACCCGTAGCAGCCCAAAAAATCCTAAAAAAAGAGACTCGCGCCCAGCGACTGAACCTAGCGATTCAAAACATCGCCAAAGGCTACACGCTGCCAAAACGCAACGAGATCAGACCTCACAAAAACCAGCTATACAGGCAAACTGTATCTAAAAAACAAGGACGTGCGTAAGTCGTATCAAAAACGCTAGAGCTCCTCATGACCCATTTGAGTAGAAATGCTCAAAATGCTAAATGAACCGCAAAAGCCTACGATACACCATCGCAACACAAGGATCGTGTTCAAAAAACAAGCGGCCCAATCGGGCGGCTCCTCTAAAAAAATGACTAGCAGCATCAAGGATGATAAAGCAAGTTGTGTCGGACCAGACGGCGGATACCGCCAACACCGGACTGGACACAAACGGATCGCGCCAAAACCGCGTCCCCGACACTGCCGCCTACATGCCCTCTTCATTAGAGGCCTCGAGCGAGCCCTTCCGACCAGATCGCGACTGGTCCACCCTTGGAGATGCACTCCAGCCGATAGCGCAACCCCAGGCGACCAACACATCCGCCAAAAAACGAAGCGCAGACTGCCCAGGAGCCAACACCGCCCGGCGACACGCCTCATACCAATTTCACCAACACCAACCAACAACCAACGAGCGCGAGTCCCACTCGTCGCCCCAAGCAATGATAAACGACCAACACCTTTCGAAAACACGGTTCTATCTCGAATAGACCCTGAAATGAATTTCCGCCAAATAGGCAGAAAAGCGAACGCCTGACGCTACTCTCAGGCATGCGGGGGCAAGGATGCCGCCGCGCAAATCAAGGATGATAAAACATGTCAGTTGTAATCAATACAAACTCATCGGCGATTTCCGCCAAGAATAACCTGAACAAGAGTAACGCTATGCTGCAAAACAGCTTGGCTCGACTCTCCTCCGGTTCTAAGATCGTCAACCCTGCAGATGATGCAGGTGGTCTTGCGGTATCGATGAAAATGTCAGCAGCAATCAAACGTACTGCTGCAGTTAACGACAATATCGCCAACGCTCAGTCCTTCCTGCAAACTCAGGACGGCGCGCTCGGCACAGCCACCAAGATTCTGGACCGCATGTCGGAACTCAGAACTTTGGCGGACGACGTAACCAAGAACTCTACCGACATCGGTAACTACAACACTGAGTTCCAAGCCCTCAAGGCTCAGCTCACAGACGTCACAGCAGAAAAGTTCAACGGCGTATCTCTCTTCACATCCGCCTCTGCAGCTACTACGCTCAACGTCAAGACTACCGAAGATGCCGGCAAGTCCGTCAACATCAGCCAGGCTGACCTCGAGGATTCAGTTACGACTGCTCTCACCAGCAGCAGTGACACCCTCACAGCTACGGCGCTCTCGACTATCACGACCGGTATCCAGAACGTTGCTACTCTTCGCGCTACCAATGGTGCGGAATCTAGCCGTCTCTCGTTCGCGTCTGATATGCTCACCGTGAACCAGCAGAACCTCGAAGCCGCAAACAGCCGTATCATCGATGTGGATGTTGCCTCCGAGTCCACTGCCCTCGCACGTGCCAACATCTTGGTACAGGCAGGTTCTTCGATGCTGTCTCAGGCAAACGCTTCGAGCCAGGTCGCTCTTCGTCTCTTGGGTTAATTCCGTTAACTCAGTCGAAAAATCTCAAGGTGGTCCCCGCAAGGGGGCCACTTTTTTTGAGCCTCGATCAAACGCCAATTGAGGTTGCCCCACTCCAAGTCCTAGCCCATCAAAGAGCTCATGCAAAAACCCACCGATACCCCTCGCAATATCCTTCTCCTTTCAGGAGGAAGCAAGGTCGCTATCGCCCGCATCGCCAAAAAGGCCGCCTTCAAGCGAGGCGTTTCACTCCATATTTTGGATACACACGAGCAAATCCCCAGCAAATCAATCGCCGACCAATTCACAATCCTCCCAAGACACTCCGAAGAAAACTGGAAAGCTTCGCTTATCGACTTCTGCAGAATCCAAAAAATAGGCTTACTCATCCCCACTCGCCACACCGAACTGCTCGCCCTCGCCTCCATTAAACCGCAGCTCGAAAGCATCGGAACAACCCTCAGCCTATCAGATTCAAAGACCCTCAACACCTGCATCCATAAATTAGATACCTATCACTTCTTAAGCGAACACAACATTCCAACGCCCAAAACCTGCCCAAAAAGCTCCTTCGCAACACTACAGGACAAGTTAAACTTTCCGCTCATCGCCAAACCTGAAAACGGTTCCGCATCAGAGAGCATTGTCCAAATCAATAAGACGGAAGAGTTAGAAAACGTACCTATAAATTGGATACTCCAAGAGAAGGCGACAGGCAAAGAATTCACCGTAAACATCTACCTAGATAGCAAAGGAAAACCTATTTGCGCGATTCCTCACGAACGCATCGTCATCGAGTCAGGCGAAGTCGCCCAAGCTCGAACGAAGCGACTACCCAGCCTGATCGACCTCTGCCTCAAGATTGCGGAGGCCCTGCCCCACGCCCGTGGAATCATCAACATCCAAGCCTTCTTCGACGAAGCGACAGGAAACATGTCTATCATCGAAATCAACCCCCGAATCGGCGGCGGATACCCGCTTTGCAACGCCGCTAAAGGGCACTACATCGAGTGGCTCTGCCAAGAACACCTGGACGGGAAAACCCTCACTCCATTCGACGCGTGGACCAATGAGCTCCTCATGATGCGTTATCGAGATGCGGTTTTCAGCCTCTGAACCGCCAATCGCCACTACTTTCATCAAAAATTTAAAACTTTGCAGTTTAAGGTCGATTACCACCTTAGCTAAACTGCTCACTTGCTTACTCCCACATCCGTAATGCAAACCGACTCGCAAGCGACTTCAGACAACTCCCACAATCACTTCCTCCCTCGAAAGATGGAATTGGAAGCGCTCTCGCAAACCCTTCCAATTCGAGGTGTCGAAGCGAACAGCAAACGCGTATTCAATATCTGGGGAGAGATAGGCGTCGGAAAAACATCCTTCATCTCTGAATTCCGAGAGTCGGAACTCATGAGCAAAGCCAAAGTTCTCTGGATACAACCTACTCGAAACGGCCCGCTAGACACCATTCCCGAATTCATTAGAGCCTGCGCCAAAACAATCCGCTACCCAGCAGAACCCGATAAAGAAAAGAAGATCTCCGAACTACTCGAAAGCGTCCAACGTGGAAAGATCAATCCAATCGTATCCGACGATTCGATACTGATCACTCGTTCCAGCATAGCTAAGCAAAAGAAACCCTATATCAATCAAGCAGCGGCCTCCTCCGTCGGACGGACAGAAGTCGTACGCGACGACATCGAGATCAATGTCGGCCTCGGCGAAAGCAAATCGACCAACCATGCAGAGGGATTCCTCGATGCCCTCCCACTCCAGTCTCTCGGAACCGACCTCACCATAATCTACATAGAGTCGCTCGAAAAGCTCTCCGTTTCGATCGTCGATTGGCTGCGAGACTACGTCTTTCCAGCCGCAACAAGAGGAGCTTACCGTCGAAGCCTAGTTTTCCTAATCGAATCTCTCGACCCCATCAAACTCGCCTACCCAAACGAAAACTGGGGAGAATGGTCAAACCTACTAGAAGACTTTCGCCTGTATCCACTCAGCAACAACGACGTCTACGAGTTTGGACTCGCCGCAGGCCTCGAGCCAGCGAAAGCAAAATTCCTTCGATATAAAAGCCTCGGCTACCCGGAAACGACCCATCAAGCCATCGCCAAGCTCAAATCACTGGATACCAGCCAAGCGGAAAGATTCCTAGCAACACTGCCGGAAGCGGACCAGCTCAAGGTCGCAGCTCTTTGCATACCGGAATCACTGTATCCAGATGACTTAGACGTCCTCTTTGGATCTAAAAACGGCCAAAGCACTTTCCAATGGTTCAGCCAGCTACCCAACAATCAAGCAAAGCCAAGCTCCACAGGAAAATCCCTAGTACTTAGCGACGCGCTTCGCTGCGTAGCTATCAACCGTTTCGCCGACAGTTCCGATCTGCAAACCTACGCCAAGAAATGGACTCCTATGGGGCGCGTCGTGCGCAACGTCCCATCGCGTTCGCAACGCTCCAAACTCCTGCTACTCTCAGGCCTATTCTGGATCGATGCCGCCCTCTGCAAAAATCTCTTTGGCGAGCAGGCCGAGAAAATTCTACCTTTCATCACGGAAACCCCTCTCGTTTTCAATCGACAGAAGGAATGCTACCGCATTTCCGAACGGCTGCGCTCCGATCTGCAAAAATCCGCTCAGCTCATGTCTCACCCAGGGCTTGGAATCGTTCTGAAGAAAGCAAGCAAGCTATGGGCGGAAACCCAAGAAAAGCTGAACGCACAAATCGCCGAACTCGAAGCGAAAATTGAATCCCAACAAGGCGAAATCAACAACCTCGCCCGCAAGCAAAGCGAAACCCAAGCTCAAATCCGTATCCACGAACGCGAGACAGACGACACTCAAACAGGATCCAAACCCTCCAGCATTCTCCCCAAGTGGCTCAGGTTCAGCAGCGATAATCAGGAAGAGAACGACTCTCCAGCCGGCTTGAAAAATCTCCTCGTCGAACTGAATCATCAGATTCACGAGCACGAGCAAAAGTCAGACGAGCTTGCCGCCAAACTGGAAACCGCCAAACAGGCCCTCAAATTCCCTTTCGTCTAGAAAACAAGCCCATTCCTTGGCTTGATTTTCGCGCCGGCGCCAATAACCTCACGCCGCATGGTAACCGTCCGCGAAGCAAGGCTTGAAGACCTTCCACTACTAGTCGAACTCAATAAACTCTGCTTTCCAGCTATGGTGGAGGAAAACGTAGTGTGGACGACATCACAGCTGGCCAACCACCTGCGGCTCTTTCCACAAGGTCAACTCGTAGCCGAGGAAGACGGAGAACTCCTCGGAGGCATCTCAAGCCTCATCGTCGACTTAGGAGCGGACTCGTATCGAGAACACACCTACGCAGGAATCACAGACGGTGGATACTTTCACAACCACAATCCCGAGGCCGATAGCCTCTACGGAGCAGATGTCTACGTACACCCAAAAGCTCGAGGCAAGGGAGTCGGACACCTGCTCTATCAGGCACGGCGCGACCTCTGCCAGCGCTTAAACCTTCGCCGAATCGTAGCAGGCGGTCGCCTACACAGCTATCACGAACACGCGGAAAAGATGGCTCCGGAAGCCTACGTTTCCGAAGTGGAAAATGGACGAATAAAAGACCTCGTACTCAGTTTCCAACTACGAGAAGGATTCGTCGTCCGAGGAGTCCTCAAAAATTACATCCAAGATCCCCTCAGCCGAAACTACGCCACCTTTCTCGAGTGGATCAACCCCGACTACCAACCCATCGAAAAGGACGGCCGCAAGGTCCGCGTCTCCTGCGTCCAGTACCAAGTCCGCGGAATCAACTCCTTCGAAGACTTCGCCGACCAAGTCGAGTACTTCGTGGAAACCGCCGCCGACTACCGCTCGGACTTCGTCGTCTTCCCAGAGTTCTTCTCAGTGCAGCTACTCTCCCAAAAGCTTCTCAAAAAACTCCCCGCCCTCGAAGGCATTCGCAAACTCTCGGAAATGACCTCCGAGTTCATGGACCTCATGGGACGACTCGCCCAAGAGTACGGCCTCTACATAGTGGCCGGCAGCCACCCCATGGAAATCGACGGCAGCCTACAAAACGTATGCCCGATCTTCGCTCCCGACGGAAGTCATACCCTACAGCCTAAGCTCCACATCACGCCTTCCGAGAAAAAGTACTGGGGCATTAGCGGCGGAAACGACCTGCAAGTCATCTCCACCCCAAAGGCCCGCATCGGCATCCTCATTTGCTACGACTCGGAATTCCCCGAAGCCGCCCGCTACCTCGCCGACCAAGGAGCCGAGATCATCTTCGTACCCTATTGCACCGACAACCGACACGGTTTCCTCCGCGTACGCTACTGCAGCCAAGCTCGCGCCATCGAAAACCAAGTCTACGTCGTCACCGCCGGCATCATCGGCAACCTCCCAAGCGTGCCCGCCATGGACATCCACTACGGCAAGGCAGCCGTCTTCAGCCCGAGCGATCACGAATTCGCCCGAGACGGCATCCAAGCCGAAGCAGACTCAAACGTCGAAATGCTTCTCGTCACCGACCTCGACATCAACGACCTCTACCGCAGCCGCGCCTCCGGCAGCGTCACCCCGATGCTCGACCGAAGAAAAGACCTTTTCCAATTCACCAGCAACCTCCCCCACGACCGCAACCGCTCGAACGACGCGAGCGGCGGCCCCATGCACCTCCCCGTTTAAGGTTGCCACACCCCACACTATTCCGACAGCTATCTGCCGAAATATGATTCTCTCAGACAAAGCGATTCTCGAGGCGATGACCAAAGGCGAAATCGTCATCGATCCATACGACCGCGACGCGCTCGGCACCAACAGCTACGACGTACACCTTAGCAAGCACTTGGCCACCTACACCGCAGCCGTGCTCGACGCCCGCGAACACAACAAAATCGAGCATTTCGACATTCCGGAAGAAGGCTTCGTCCTCCACCCCGGCACCGTCTACCTCGGCTCCACCTTCGAGTATACCGAGACACACGCCCACGTCCCCTTCCTCGAAGGCAAAAGCAGCGTCGGACGCCTCGGTATCGATATTCACGCCACCGCCGGCAAAGGCGACGTCGGCTTCTGCAACCACTGGACCCTCGAAATCTCAGCCGCTCAACCCGTGCGCATCTACGCCGGCATGCCCATAGGCCAACTCATCTATTTCCACGTCGAGGGCGATGTAGAAAACTACTACAACAAAAAGGCCTCCGCCAAATACACCGGCCGCTCCCCGCTCCCCATGGAGTCGATGATGTGGAAAAACAAGTTCTAAAGATAGTCCTTTAGACTGCGAACACGCTTCCCGTCACCGTTTTCCCGATACACCATTTTCGGTACCGGATCATAGCCGGATCCACCCCACGGGTTGCATCTTAATATCCGCCAAACCAGCAACCGCAACGCCTTCAGCAAAGGAAGCGTCCGCAAGCACTCGACCGCGTAATGAGAACACGTCGGGCTAAATCGACACGCGGCCCCCGCCCCAAACAAAGCATTCTTCAGAGGCGAAAGCGTCCACTGGTACACCCGTACCAGAAAAATGAATACTGCTGCCACTCCACGGCTCAACTGTCGAACGATCACCACTTCGAGACCAAAATGCCAGCCACCCAAAAACTCCGCAAACAGAATTCCCGCTAAACGCCCGTGGAATGTCCGCGATAGCCCGGATTCAAAGCCGAACACTCCAAATCGAGCACGCCAGAGACCACTTCCACACCGGCAGCCTCCAACACTCTGACACCATTGCCACGGTGCTCCTCCGTCGGATCAGACGCCCCGACCACCACCCGGCGAATGCCCGCCTCTAGAATAGCATCGGTGCAAGCCCCCGTCCGACCCTGAGTCGAGCACGGCTCCAGCGTCACGTAAATCACCGCCCCCTCCTTGGGCTTGCGGCCCAAAGCCTCCAGCGCCTGCCGCTCCGCGTGAGGCCCGCCATCGCGCTCAAAATGACCCTTCGCCACGATCTCGCCATCTTCGACGATTACCGCCCCGACCCGCGGATTCGGACTCGTCTTCACGGCATCCCCCCGGACCGCCTCACACACGGCCGCCCGCATGAAACTCTCGTCTCGCTGAATCTGTTCCATAACTCGCCAGATCTTTTGCCTCCCAAGAGTATAAACGCTCAAAGGTATAGACCTGTATGCAACTTATTGGTTTCCAGCGTTTTTCAAGCAAAGCTCAGCATAAGCTTTGATTCGCTTGCGCACATTAGTCAGCCCGTTTCGCCGATTTGGAGACAAATGCTGCGTCACACCCACCTCGCCTAGGAAGTCAGGCTCTAGAGCGATCACATCCTCAGGCCTCTCCCCGCTGTACAAGCCGCAAAGCAAAGCCGAAGTCCCCTTCGTGATCGCCGCATCCGAATCGGTGTGAAAGTAGCATTTACCCTCCTTAAACTCCGGATAAAGCCAAAGCCGAGAAAGACAGCCCTCGATCAAAAACGCGTCTATCTTAAACTCCTCAGCAAGCGGCGGATTCGTCTTCGCCCGATCAACAATGTAGGCAAAGCGCTCGAAATGGTCCTCAAACGGAGCCAATTCATCCACCAACGCATCCCTTTTCGCTTCAATACTCATTACAAATGCAGACCACATTGAGATAACAACTCAAGTCGAGAGCGAAAACGAGTGAGCCAATCCCGCGCCTGCAAGCTTCCTATTTCAAAAATTTCCTCGAAATCCTCGCCAATCTCAGTCTCCTCCCTCCAGCGCAACTTCCGCCAACATGACCGAAAACCACGACTCAAAGCCCACCCCCCCGCGCAAATTCAAGCCCGTCCCCTTCGAGTACCACCAGGAAATCGAGCTCGAAATCGACACCCTCACCAACATGGGACAAGGCCTCGGACGCATCGACGATTGGGTCGTCATGGTACGCTTCGCCCTGCCGGGGGAGCGAGTGAAAGCCCGCGTCTACCGCAACGACAAGAACTTCTCCGAAGCCGACCTCGTCGAAGTCCTCACCCCCTCCCCGCACCGTATCGCCGCGCCCTGCCCAGTTTTCACCGAGTGCGGCGGCTGTCAGTATCAGCATTTCGAATACTCTGCCCAACTCGAATGGAAGACCCGGCAAGTCAAGGAACTGCTCTGGCACATGGTCCGCGTCGAACACCCCGTCCAGCCCGCCATCGCCTCGCCCAAACTCTACGGCTATCGCTCCAAACTCACCCCCCACTTCCAAGTCCCCTATAAGGACAAGCCCATGACCATCGGTTTCCTCAAAGCCGGCACCCGCAGCCGCTACGTCGAAGTCGAGCACTGCCCGCTCATCTCCGACGCCATGAACGAGACCCTAACTGACGTCCGGGCCGACACCTTCCGCCGCCAAAAAGAAAAGCCTTTCAAGAAAGGCGGCACCCTCCTCATCCGCGAACACCTCGACGGCATTACCACCGACCCCAAAGCAATCATCCGCGAACAAGTCGGCGACATCACCTTCTCCTTTCTCGCAGGCGAATTCTTTCAGAATAACCCCTCCATCCTCCCCGCCTTCACCGGCTACGTGCGAGACAAAGCCCGCGACGCCGGAGCCAAGTACCTCGTCGACGCCTACTGCGGCAGCGGACTCTTCTGCCTCACCGCAGCCAAGGACTTCGAAGAAGCCATCGGCATCGAAGTCTCAGAGCAATCCGTCCAGTACGCTGTCCAAAACGCCAAGGACAACCAAATCGAAAACGCCCGCTTCGCAGTTGGAGACGCCGCCGCCATCTTCTCCCAAATCAAGTTCCCCGGCGAGGACTCAGCCGTCGTCATCGATCCCCCGCGCAAAGGCTCCAGCGAAGACTTTCTCAACCAGCTCATCGCCTTCGGCCCGCGATCCGTCATCTACGTCTCCTGCAATCCCGCCACCCAAATGCGAGACCTACAAGTCCTGCTAGGCGGCGGCTACGCCATCGACGAAATCCAGCCCTTCGACCTCTTCCCCCAGACACGACACCTCGAGTGCGTCGTCGTCCTAAAAAAAGCCTAGCGAGCCAGGAAAATTTAGCGACTAGTTGTCGCCGCTCAAAATTCGGTCGACGATCTCGGCCAGCACCGCAGGCTTAAATGGCTTCGAAAGCGCCGGATACTCCTTCCCCGCAACCGTGAGACGAGTCTCCTTACCAGTCGTGTTCGACTTGCTAAGGAGCGAGGTAAGAAAAATCACCTTGAGATCATGCATCGAATTCGTGGCGCGCAATTGCTTCACCGCTTCCGATCCATGCATGTCTGGCAAAAGCACATCGACGATCATAAGATCAGGCTTCTCTTTCAGTGCCATTTCGATCGCGAAACGACCCTCATAGCTCTCGCGAACCTCATAGCCTTTCGTTCCCAAAAAAGTGGATACGAGGCGGGCAGAAGCTTTGTCATCTTCGAGTAGGATAATTTTCTTGGAGTCGGGCATTTGGAAAAATTCGTTGCTAAATAGATCGTCGAATTTTCAGCAAAACAGACTGTTATTTTTCAAATTTGGCTAATCTCCGTCATGTGCGTGGCTTTTAACAACGCTTTGATGGATTGCCCGACGAGTTAAGTCTCAAGCGACTTTATCTGGTCGCGCACTACCGCCGCCATCTCATACTCCTCGCGACTCACATACTCGTCCATGCGACGCTTCAAAGCCGCCAACTCCTCAGGAGAAATCTCGCGCTTCTTCCCGCTCGGAACCTTGCCCACATGCGTCCCGCCTTTGTGCAGCTTTCGAATCACCGAATCGAGCTTCACCTCAAAAGTCTCGTAGCATTGCGCGCAGCCGAGACGGCCATGCTCCTTAAAATCAGCCGGTGTTAAACCGCAGCTCGGGCACGACACCTGCTTTCCCTTGGAAATGCTCGGCTGCTTCCCCCCATCTTCACTATCGATCAAATCCCAGGACTTTCCCTGCTTCAGATCGAGCGCCTTGGGGCAGTTTGCGCATAGCCCCATCTTTACCGCTTCGCCATCCACAACCTTGGTTACGTGGATCGAAATCGGCGCTTGGCAATGGGAACATTTCTTTGGACGGGTTTCGCTCATTTGGTCAATTAGGCCTTACCCTATACTTCGGCCCAAACCACGCCCACCCTCAGCAAAAATTCCGAAAATCCTCACAAACCCAAGCCGCGCCCCCTCCTCCGCTCGACAGCAACCACGCCCCTCCGCATAAACGCCCCTATGTCAGAACACATCGCTACACTCTCGTGGACCCGCGGCGAAACCGCATTCGACTACAAAAGCTACTCCCGCAACCACAGCTGGGACTTCGGCCAAGGCACCTTAATTACCGCCTCCGCCGCTACCGACTACCTCGGCGACGCCTCCTGCGTCGACCCTGAGCAAGCCTTCGTAGCCTCCCTCTCCAGCTGCCACATGCTCACCTTCCTCGCCATCTGCGCCATGAGCAAAATCACCGTCGAGAGCTACAACGACCGCTCCGTCGGCCACCTCGGCAAAAACGAAGCCGGCAAGCTCGTCATCACTCGCGTCGATCTCTACCCGAAAGTCGTTTTCGCCGAAGGCTCCGAACCCAGCCCCAAGATGCTCGAACGCCTCCACCACAAAGCCCACGAAGAGTGCTTCCTCGCCAACTCCGTCACCTGCGAAATCCTCACCCACCTCTAACTGCTAGCCACCTTGTAGGGCTGCCGCTCGCGGCACGCCGCAAGTCCCTTTTCCCAATCCACACCACCCCCCAGTCACCACTCACTCCTCACTACTCACCACTCCATCTCCCGCCATGTCCTCCATCGTCTCCTTCCTCAACGACATCATCTGGTCCAACTGGCTCGTCGGACTCTGCCTCCTCGCCGGACTCTACTTCTCCCTCGCCACCCGCTTCCTCCAAGTCCGTCAAATCGGGGCCATGGTCCGCTACCTCTTCTCCGGCAAGGAATCAGAAAACGGCCTCTCCTCCTTCCAAGCCTTCGCCCTCGCCGTCTCCGGCCGCGTCGGCACCGGCAACATCGTCGGCGTCGCCACCGCCATCGCCATGGGCGGCCCCGGCGCCGTCTTCTGGATGTGGCTCATCGCCTTCCTCGGCGCCGGCTCCGCCTTCGCCGAAGCCACCCTCGCACAAATCTACAAAAAAGAAGTCGACGGCCAATACCGCGGCGGCCCCGCCTACTACATCGAAAAAGGACTCGGCATCAAATGGTACGCCATACTATTCGCCCTCTCCACCATCCTCGCCTGCGGCCTCCTCCTCCCCACCGTCCAGTCAAACTCCATCGGCTCCGCCATGGAAAACGCCTTCGGCCTCGACCCCCTCTACTCCGGCCTCGCCGTCGTCGCCCTGCTCGCCCTCATCATCTTCGGCGGCGTCCACCGCATCGGCCACGTCGCCCAGCTCGCCGTCCCCATCATGGCCGCCGGCTACATCCTCGTCGCCCTCGTAATCATCGGAGCAAACATCTCCGAAGTCCCCGCCACCTTCGCCACCATCTTCCGCTCCGCCTTCGGCCTCGAGCCCGCCCTCGGCGGCATCCTCGGCGCCGCCATCCAGTGGGGCGTCAAACGCGGCATCTACTCAAACGAAGCCGGACAAGGCACCGCCCCCATCGCAGCCGCCACCGCCGAAGTCAACCACCCCGCCAAGCAAGGCCTCGTGCAAGCCTTCTCCGTCTACGTCGACACCTGGTTCGTCTGCACCGCCACCGCCCTCATGATCCTCATCACCGACTCCTACAACATCTTCGGAGCCGACGGCGCCGCCCTCGTAGAACACCTCCCCGGCGCCGAAACCGGAGCCGCATTCACCCAAAACGCCGTCGACACCCTCCTCCCCGGCTTCGGCTCCGCCTTCGTCGCCATCGCCCTCCTCCTCTTCGCCTTCACCACCCTTCTCGCCTACTACTACTACACCGAGTCAAACCTCGTCTACCTCTTCAAATCCGGCCCCGCCCGCCGCCGCGCCACCCAAGTCGTGCGCATCCTCTTCCTCGCCCTCACCTTCTACGGCACCCTCAAGTCCGCCAAGCTCGCCTGGGCCATGGGCGACGTCGGAGTAGGCCTAATGGCCTGGATCAACCTCATCGCCATCATCCTCCTCAGCCCCACCGTCTTCCGCTGCCTCAAGGATTTCGAAAGCCAGCAAAAGCTCGGACAAGACCCCACCTTCGACCCCGAAAAAGCCAACATCCCCCAAGCCACCTTCTGGAAAAAGTAGCACCAAAATGGAAGGGCCGGCGCCAGCGCCACGCCGCAGACCCCTTTCCGTAAGCGTAGGCTTGTACCTCTCGACGGGCGTAGCTCGGAGAGCGAAGACTGTTGCTCCAGACCGTATCTCCCCTTCGCAACCCTCGCGAACCCGCTTCGCTCAGATATTCCAACGCGTCTTCGCCTTCGCGCTCGGCTTGTGGATCTTGAAAACCTTCGGATCATGCGCCCGATTCGCCTTCTCCGCAGTCTCCTCGTCCAGCTCCTTCAGCAGCTCCATGATTTCCACCAAGGCATGCGACTTCGGGATATCACGCGCATTGCTGTGGGCGTAGTGCCCCTCGCAATAGATATGAATCGCCTTGCCGATTGACTTCGCCGCATCGCGCACATGGTCATTTATATAGCCATCATCATTCGGTTCAAATCGACCCTTTTCCATAGCACGGAAAAACAACTCTCATCCACTTCCCTGTAAACGCCAAACTCCCACCCCAACTCATCCTCTCACCCCCTCCCAACAACAACCAGAACCCAGCACCCCTGCCTTGAAATACCTCACTTCCAGCGCCCTCTCCTTTCTCCGCGGCGAGACCGAATCCCGACGCCGCAACCTCCGCCTGCTCCTCCGCTTCATCGTCACCATCGTTATCGTAGTGACCATCTTCAGCGTGCTCTTCCACGTCATCATGGCATGGGAAGGCCAGCAGCACTCCTGGCTCACCGGCTTCTACTGGTCCCTCACCGTCATGTCCACCCTCGGCTTCGGCGACATCACCTTCCACTCCGACCTCGGCCGCATCTTCAGCATCATCGTCCTGCTCACCGGAGTCGTCTTCCTCCTCGTACTCCTGCCCTTCACCCTCATCGAATTCTTCTACGCCCCCTGGGTCGAAAGCCGCGCCAAACGAGCCATTCGAGAACGCGTCAATCCCGACCTAACCGGCCACGTCATTCTCCTTCACTACGACCCCGTCTCCGCAGCTCTCATCGAAAAACTCGAACGACACGGCCACGACTACGCCCTCCTCACCGCCGAGCAGGAAGAGTGTATCCGCTTAACGGATATGGGCGTCAACGCCTTCTGGGGAGACCCCCGCCAAGCCGCCACCTTCGAACGCCTCCGTCTCGATCACGCAGGCATGGTCGCCCTCACCGGCGGCGACTTCGAAAACTCCCGCCTCGCCTTCACCATACGATCATTCCGAGCAAACATACCCATTATCGCCGCCGCCGAGTCCAAATCCTCCAGCGATGTCATCCGCCTCTCCGGCGCCAACAAAACCTTCCAGCTCCCCTCCCTCGTCGGCGAAGCCCTCGCCCGCCGCTCACACGGCGGCAAATCCATCACCCACGTCGTCGCCCACTTCGACGAGCTCCTCATCGCCGAAGCCGTCGCCAACTGCCCCGAACTCGAAGGCAAAACCCTCGCCCAAGCCAACCTCCGAGCCAACTCCGGCGTCAACGTCATCGGCCTATGGGAACGCGGCGAATTCCTCCTCGCCAGCCCCCGCTCCACCATCAACCCAAATACCGTCCTCCTCCTCGCAGGCTCAGAAAAACAACTCGAAACCTTCGACCAACTCTACCGCAAGTCCGACGAAACCCAAGGTCTCATCATCGTCATCGGAGCCGGCCGCGTCGGAGCCGCCGTCTGCCACACCCTCGAAGCCGAAAAAGCCAACTACCGCGTCATCGACCGCGCCGCCCGAGTCCTCAAACCCTTCGGCGAAAAAGCCATCCAAGGCGACGCCTCCTCCTTCGAAATCCTCCAGCAAGCCGGCATCATCGACGCCCGCACCGTCGTCATCACCTCCCACGACGACGACCTCGAAGTCTACCTCACCATCTTCTGCCGCAAGCTACGTCCAGACCTCCAGATCATCTGCCGCGCCACCCATCCCGAAACCATCAGCGAGCTCCACCGCGCCGGCGCAGACATCGTCCTCTCCTACGCCTCCATGGGCGCCAACATCCTCTCAAACTACTTCAAGCACTCCGACGTCCTCATGGTCGCCGAAGGCCTCAACATCTTCCAAACACCCGCCCCACCCGACCTCGTCGGCAAAACCCTACTCGAAGAAAACCTCGTTCTAAACACCGGCTGCAACGTCATCGCCATGAAAACCGAAGACGGCCTCCAAGCCCCCCCAAATCCCAACCTATCCATCCCCCAAGGCGCAGAGCTCATCCTCATCTCCGACGCCGACTCCGAAGCACGCTTCTTCGACCGCTATACCCCCAAAAAAGCCACCTAACCAAATTCCAACTCGAAACCAAACACCCAATCCCCAAAATCACCACTCACTCCTCACCACTCACCAGCCAAATCCAAACATGAAAAACAAAACCATCTCTTTCATCGGCCTCGGACGCATGGGCGCCAACATGGCCCGCCATCTACAAGATTCTGGATACACCATCGCCAGCCTCTACGATATAAATTCCCAGACCACCGCCAGCCTCGCCCAAGAGCTCAAGTCTCAAGCCGCCGCCACACCCGCCGACGCCGTAGCCGCCGCAGACATTATCTTCACCGTCATCCCCGACGACAAAGCCATGGACGAGCTCTACTCCCCCGAGCTCCTCGCCCACGCCAAAGGCCGCCTCTTCATCAACTGCGCCACCCTCTCCCCCGAAGCGCACCAGCGCGCCGCCGAAGCCGCCCGCGACGCCGGAGGAGACGCCCTCGAAGCCGCCATGGCATCCTCCATCCCACAAGCCCGCAACGGCACCCTCTACCTCATGATCGGTGGCCACGAGTCCACCTTCGACACCAACAAATCCCTCCTCGAAGACCTGTCATCAGATCTTCAATACATCGGTCCCATCGGATCCGCCGCCAAGGTCAAAGCCCTCGTCAACATGGTCATGAACATCAACACCGCTGGACTCGCCGAAGGACTCGGGCTCGGCGACGCCCTCGGCATCGACCTCCAAATCCTCAAGAAAGTCTTCTCCAAAACCGGAGCCAACTCCCGCGTTCTCGAGACCGACGCCGACGACATGCTCACCCGAGACCACGACTGCTACTTCTCCGCCGCCCACGCCGCCAAAGACTCCGGCATCGCCAACGCCCTCGCCGCCCAAGCCGGCATCGCCGTCCCCCTCTCCCAAGCCACCGCCGCCCAATACCAAAAACTCATAGCCGCCAACAAAGGCGAACTCGACAAATCCGCCGTCGCCGAACTCACCTTCAAAGGCCGCCAATAGTGCCGAACGGCCCTCCCTAAAATTCACCACTCACCACCCACTACTCACCACTCACTACTCACTACTCACCACTCACCACTTCCCACTCACCATGGATACATCCACTCTCCAAAACCAAGCCGGTCAACGCCTCGACGCCACCTATCACCCCGCCCCCAACACCGCCTACCTCGCCATTCTCGGCCACGGAGTCACCGGCAATAAAGACCGACCCCTCATCAAAGGCGTCGCCGAAGAGCTCGCCCGCCTCGGCATCCCCGCCCTCCGCTTCTCCTTCGCCGGAAACGGCAAGTCCGGCGGACGCTTCCAAGACTGCACCATCACCACCGAGACCAAAGACCTATCCGCCATTCTCGATCAAGTCGCCAGCCCCGACCGCCACATCATCTACATCGGCCACAGCATGGGCGGAGCCGTCGGCGCCCTCGTCGCCGCACAAGAGCCAAAACGTATCCAAACTCTGGTGTCGCTCGCCGGCATGGTCGATACCGCAGACTTCTTTCGCCGCGAATTCGGCGATACCACTCCGGACTCCGGCTTCATGTGGGACGAGCCCACCTGCCCCCTCTCCCAGACCGCCTGGGACGACGCCACCCAAACCATCAACACCACTCTCCCCTCCGCCGCCAAAGTCACCCAACCCTGGCTCCTCATCCACGGCACCGAAGACGACGTCGTTCCACCCGCCGATAGCCACGCAGCCCTCAAAGCCGCTACCACCAAGACCAAGCTCGTCGAATACCCCGGCAACGACCACAGCTTCTCAGAAAACTCCTATCCCAAAATCGCCCAAGCCATCGTCAACTTCATCGACGCCTAGCCGCAAACACCCGTCCACTCAGTTCCAAAATTATACCTCACTCAAATCCACCTTATGCATTCGTGAGAATAAGTCGAAATCCTAGCCGTCCGCGTTCCGACTAGCAATTAACACAAGGAAGCCTACCTTGGAGAAGCTCGCAAAGCTTCCCCATGAAAAGAAACCGCTTCCTCCTCGCCCTCCTCACCACGCTCGGACTCGCATCGACTAGCCTCTCTCAAGCCCAACTCGCCCTCAACGAGCTCGAATACCTCGAGACCCAAGGCCTCAACGTCATGCTGGCCCACGACTACTACCCCGAGGGACACCAAGGCGGAGTCAGCATCATCCAAAACGGCCTCCGCGTCGCCACCAACGGCGACCTCAGGCTCGAACGCACACCCGGCCAGTGGTCCCCCATCCCTGCCAAAATCGGCGACCGCACCATCGATGCCGCCAGCGAAGCCATCTCCTGCCGATTCCAGTACCCAGATCACAAACGAAACCGCAAAGGCTTCAACCCAATCGAGTATCCAGATCTTGAATTCGCATATACCCTCACCATTCAGCCCGCGGCCGACAACTCCTTCACCATCACTGTAGACCTCGACGAGCAACTCCCCCCCGAATGGGACGGCCAAGTCTCCTTCATGCTCGAACTCTTCCCCGGCTTCCTCTTCGGAAAATCCTTCGATATGGACGGTCAACAACAAGGCCTCTTCCCCATCCAAGCCAACGGACCAGGCGACTACGACGCCAACGGCAAATACCAAATCCAAGCCCTCGCAAAAGGCGACGCCCTCTCCATCGCTCCAGAATCCGACGCCCAACGCCTCCTCATCAAACGCCAAATCGGAAGCGAACTCGAGCTCGTAGACGGCCGCGGCCTGCACGACAACGGCTGGTTCATCGTCCGCTCTACCCTCGCCAAAGGCGCCACCCGCCAAGCCCTCAAATGGACCATAACTCCAAACGTCATTGAAAACTGGATATCCGAACCCGTCATCCAAGTCTCCCAAGTCGGCTACCACCCGAAACAACAAAAACACGCCATCGTCGAACTCGACAAAAACGACTCAGCCCGCCCCACCCTCTCCCTAAACCGCCTCCTCCCCGACGGCTCCCTCCAGCCCATCGTCAACACCACCACAGAAGACTGGGGCCGCTTCCTGCGCTACGACTACCTCCGACTCGACTTCAGCGAAGTCCGCCAACAAGGCACCTACCTCGTCACCTACGGCGACCTACGCAGCAACCCCTTCCGCATCGCCAGCGACATCTTCACCCGCCACGTCTGGCAACCCACTCTCGAATACTTCCTCCCCGCGCAAATGTGCCACATGCGCGTCAACGACCGCTACCGCGTCTGGCACGGAGCTTGCCACCTCGACGACGCCCGCCTCGCCCCGCTCGACCACAACCACTTCGACGGATATATCCAAGGACCGGATACACGTACCCACTACCAGCCCGGAGAAAACGTCCCCGGCCTCAATCGCGGCGGTTGGCACGACGCAGGCGACGACGACCTACGCGTCGAATCCCAGGCCGGCACCATTCTCGGCCTCGTCCAGACCTATGAAGCCTTCAATCAGCTCTACGACAACACCACTATCGACCAAAACACCCTCACCGTCGAAATCCACCAGCCCGACGGCATCCCAGACATTATCCAGCAAATCGAGCACGGAGCCCTCACCGTCGCCGCCGGTTATCGTGAACTAGGCGTCCTCTACCGAGGCATCATCAACCCCACCCTCCGCCAATACGTCATTCTAGGCGACACCGTCAACATGACCGACAACCTCCCCTTTGATTCAAGCGTATCTAAAGATCAAATACCAGAAATCGGACAAGGCGTCACCGGATCCCCCGACGACCGCTGGGTCTTCACCACCCGCCGCTCCCCACGTCACGAAGTCATCGGAGCCTCCGGCCTCGCCGCAGCCGCCCGCGCCCTCGAGTCCCATAATCCCGAGCTAGCAGCCGAATGCCTCGCCTACGCGGAAAAGCTCTGGACCGAAATCGAAGCCGAGGACCTTCAAAAAATCCCCCTCGCCATCGAGCTCCTCCTCTCCACCCACAAGCCCGAATACGCCAATTTCATCGCCCAACAAGCCAACCCCATCGCCGAACGCTTCGAATTCCTCGGATGGCGCGTCTCCCGCGTGATCGATCAAATCACCGACAAAACCTTCCATCAAAAATTCCGCGCCGCTGCCGAAGCCTACTCCAAAGAAATCATCGAAGCCGAAACCAAAACCCCCTACGGCGTTCCCTACGAACCCGACATCTGGGGAGCCGGATGGGGCATCCAGCGCTTCGGCGCCCAACAATACTACCTCCACCAAGCCTATCCCGAGCTCTTCTCGAAAGACCTCATGCTCAACGCCCTCAACTTCGTGCTCGGCTGTCATCCCGGAACGAATACAGCATCCTTCGTCTCCGGAGTCGGCTCCAAGTCACTCACCGTCGCCTACGGCCTCAATCGCGCCGACTGGTCCTTCATCCCCGGAGGCAGCGCCTCCGGCACCGCCCTCATTCGCCCCGACTACCCAGAACTTCTCACCTGGCCCTTCCTGTGGCAACAAACTGAATACGTTCTCGGCGGCGGCACCACAGACTACCTCTTCCTCGCCCAAGCAGCCGACTACCTCCTAAACCAATAAGCAGAGGAAGCCTCCGAACTCGCTATTCCTTCGTCTCCAGATCCTCTGGATCAACCGTCAAATTCGCCACTTCGTCATCGCTCATTTGAGCGCCTTCGCTGCTATTGCGACGATCTTCAAGCAGCTGGATGATGGCCGGATTCCAAACGCCAAGCCCCTCAGACTTCGCCTTTTCCTGGGCTTCAGCCAACTCGCCGTCACCGCTCGCTTCAGAAACGAGCCAACGCGCAAAGCCATGACGAACCAAGACCGCATTCACATACTCCCCGCCGAGCGTCCGCATCTCAGCCGTCATCATATCAGAAGAATCAACGACCACAGGCTTGATCTTCACCTGTTGCCCGCGAAGCGATCCCTCCAAAAATTCAAAGATCTTGTCGTCCAGCATTTCAGCTTCAGCCGCCGGAGAAATGCCAAAAAGCTTCACCACCACAGACCTGCCTTGCCCGAAATCGACAGCGAAAGCGTCCTTCTTTAATATCTCTTTTACGACGCCCTCCCTATCGTGATCCTCAGATTTCTTATTTAAAAGAAAGTACATAGCCAATATCACAACGGCTACGATGAATAGAATGGGGACAATCGACATCGTGTTGGGGTGAGTACGTTACGCTATGTACCCTGCAAATAAAAATAATATCAGCAAGGCAAATATGCCCTAGGTAAACGACCCCTCCCTGCATTTCTTAACCCAATCTTTTTACAATCCTACCCAGCATGGACCGAAGTTCCAGCATACATTTTATTTGAATACAAACGCCGCCATCCCTACAGCAAAACCCAATGATTGAGGCCGAACTCATTTCCAGTCTGCAAAACCCACGGGTCAAAAACCTGGTCAAACTCCGCGACCGCCGACCGCGCAACCAACAAGGACTCTTCATAGCCGAAGGCTACCGAGCCATCTCCAGAGCCCTCGAGAAAGACGTCGTCCCCACTGAGATCTACTTCTGCCCAGACTGCTTCCTCGGAGATAACGAAGACGCCCTCCTCGCCCAGGCCCAAGCCGCCGGAGCTACCCTCTTCGAACTCTCCAAACACGCCTTCGAAAAAGTCGCCTACCGCGACCGCCCCGAGGGACTCCTCGCCGTCATCAAGCAATGGAACCACACGCTCGACGACCTCCAACTCTCCGATCCACCCTTCCTCCTCATCGTCGAAGCCATCGAAAAACCGGGCAACCTCGGCACCATCCTACGCTCCGCCGACGCCGCCGGAGTGGACGCCGTCATCTGCTGCGACTCCGTCACCGACCTCTTCAACCCCAATGCCGTACGCTCCTCCACAGGCGTGCTCTTCTCCATGCCGACCGTAACCGCCTCATCAGATGAAGTGATAAAGTGGATACGACAAAAAGGCATCCGCACCATCGCCACCACACCGCATACCGACATTCTCTACACCGACACCGACCTCCGCGGCCCGCTCGCCATCGTCATGGGCAGCGAGCAATTCGGCCTATCCGAAAAATGGCTGTCAGCCTGCGACACCAAAGTCCTCATCCCCATGGCCGGCCAAGCCGACTCCCTAAACGTCGCCATGGCCACCCTCATCACCCTCTTCGAAGCCGTCCGCCAACGCCCATCGCCAATTCATAATTCATAATTCATAATTCATAATTCATAATTTTAAAACGTGCGCCTCTCCCGCCTACAGAAAAACTTCGAAAGCCTCGCCGCAGAAGACCCCCTCTGGACCGTCCTCTCAGACAAGTCTAAGAAAGGCGGCAAGTGGGACCCCGAAGAGTTCTACCAGTCCGGCGAAGACTGCATCCGCGGCCTCCAAGAACGCCTCGCCCAAATTGACATCTCCCTCGCAGGAGCCACCGCTCTAGACTTCGGCTGCGGCGTCGGACGCCTCACCTTCCCCCTCTCCCGCCGCTTCGAAAAAGCCATCGGCGTCGACATCTCAAAGTCCATGATCGACGCCGCCAATCAAAACGCCAACCGCGGAAAAAATTGTCAGTTTATTCTGAATACAGAAAACACCCTCTCCTTTCTTTCGCCTGAAAGCCTCGACTTCGCCTACTCGGACATCGTCTTCCAGCACATCGCCCCCCGCTACTCCAAACGCTACTTCATCGAGATCGCCAAAGCCCTAAAGCCAAGCGGCATCTTCGCCTTCCAACTCCCCAGCCACCTCATCCACGGCAACCCCTTGAAAAAACGCCTCGGCTACACCCTCAAAGCCATCGCCCAAAAACTAGGCATCGGCCAAGCCTACTTTGAGATGAACGCCATCCCCAGCACCCAGCTCATCCCCTTCATGGAGCAACGCGCCGGTCTCAAACTCCTCACTCACTGGGACTATCCCGCCGCCGGACCCAACTGGCAAAGCTACCTCTACATCTTCCAAAAGCCGACTGCCGAGCAAGGAATAGAATAAGCCCATACCTTCCAAACACCCGCAACCAATCGCCTCTTCTCTTGCGATCCCCACCAAAGACCGCTCCCGAGTCATCAGACTCGTCTCCATACGCCTCCCAAAACCAAACCACCCCATTCACGTCCATTCACGGTAAAAAAACACCGCTCAGTTCACAGCAAACCTATCTCAGCGTCATCAGTGGTTCTAACTCAGCAAAACCCGATCGATTCCCACTCCGTGCTCCAAGTCCCTATCACCCAACCCAATTCCCTCTTCGTGAGAATTCGTGTCATTCGTGGGCAAAAAAACATCACATCAGAATCACCCACTCACCGGAACGCCCGCCACAACAACCCACGTCGAGGAGCGAACACCCAAGCCAGCAGAAACATCCCAAAAATCACAGTGCTGATCGCCCCCGCAGTCGAGATGTCCAGCCACAAAGCAAAGTGCATTCCGAAAAAAGCCCCCAGCAAAGCGATCACCAGCGTAATCCCCAGTATCACCGGCAGCCGGTCCGATAAAAGCGACGCCGTCGTACCCGGAAAAATCAACATCGCGATCACCAGTACCGCGCCCACCGCCTCGAACGAACTCACCACCACGATCGCCAGCAACGACATCAACGCATGATGCATCACCGCCGGGTTCATCCCCATCGAGCGAGCCAATCCCGGATCAAACGAACTCACCACCAACGGCCGATAAAAAAGTATCACCAGAACCACTACAAGTAGCGAAACTATCCCCATCCGCATCACCGATCCAGGAGCCTCGAACAAGCCGAAAAACGAGCTCAGAGGCTCAAGTGTCACATGCTCGATCTCGCCGTACAAAACGCAGTCCGTATCCAGATCCACATTCTCTCCATAGAGCGATACCAAAACCACCCCGAAAGCGAACAAGGTCGTAAACACGATCCCCAACGCCGCATCCGTTTTGATGCGCGACTTCTGGTGAATGATTTCAATCAAGCCCGTCGTCAAAATACCCGCGCCCACCGCGCCCAAAAACATCGGCAGCGTATCGCGACTCTGCGATACCAGAAACGCGATCACCAGCCCGGGCAACACGCTATGGCTAATCGCGTCACCCACTAGCGCCATGCGACGCCACACGATAAACGTTCCTATAAACCCGCAGGCCGCCGTCACAAAAAAGCCCATCAAGAAAATCCAGATAAAGGGATCCAAAAGCTCCGTCCAAGGTTCGACAAAAACCTGCTGAAACGAAAATTCCGGAATAAGTTGCGACCAAATGTCCATCGTATCCACCTGCTAATTACTGATTTGGCATCCTATACCCAGTTGCCTTCTCCCCTGGAGAAACTTGAGTTAGCGAGCGTTGCACGTCCGCCAAGCTTGGGATGAGCTTCCCATGCGGATCCTCAGACGGATAGTCGAGCAAACGCTCCAGACGACGCACCGTCTCCTCCCCAAGCACGTGCTCGATCACTTCCGCGTCATCGTGCACATGGTCCGGCTCGTACTCAGCTTGATTAGTAAGATACAACTCCCAAAGCCGGTGATTCCGCACCACCGCGCACGCCTTCAGCCACCCATCAGGATTCAAAAACGCAAACGACTTCCCCTCGATCTCCTTTAAATCGCAAACCCCCGTTGCCACCAAATCAGCCAAACGACGCCGCGTATCCGCAGCCGGCTCGTTCATCCGCTCAGCCAAATCCGTCAGTTTGACCCCTTCACCCGCAAAGCCATGGGACTCACGCACCTGATAAATCGCCTTCAATGTATTCTCATTACGAATACGCGCCTCACGACTCCGTCGCTTCCGCCAGCGAGAGACAAGCCCATGCCGCGGAGAAAACAGAAAGCACAAGGTAAACACCGAACTGGCCGCCAAAACCATCAAAGGTCCCGTTGGCAAACTATTCCCAAGAAACGAGAAAAACGCCCCAAGCACTCCAGAGAATATTCCAAACACGCTCGCCAGAATCAGCATCCGGTGCATCCGCTCCGTAAGCAAGTAGGCCGAAGCAGCTGGGATCACTAGCATCGCCGACACTAGCACCGCCCCCACTGCCTGCAGAGAAACAACCACCGTAAACGCCAGCAACATCATCAGCAGATAGTGAAACAAGCCCGCCGGCAAACCCATCGCCTTCGCAAACCCGATGTCGAAACTGCCAATCAAAAACTGACGATAAAACACCAGCACCAACACCACCGCCGCCAGAGCGACCCCGCCAATCATCCACACCTCCACCGACGAAAGCGCCGCCGCCTGGCCAAACAAAAACTTGTCCACTCCCGACTGCGTCCCGGTCGGAAGCTTCTGTATCCGATTCATCAACACAATGCCAATCCCATAAAAGCCCGCCAGCACCATGCCCAGCGAACTATCCTCCTTTATGTGCGTCGTCTTTTTGATCAGATTCACCATAACCGTACCGAGCACGCCAGCCACCGTCGCCCCAATGAAGATCGCCACCGGGTCCTTCTGCCCGGCCACCAAGTAGCCAATCGCCACCCCCGGCAAAACCGCATGCGATAGCGTGTCCCCAAAAAGCGACAGCTTCCGCACCACAATAAAACTCCCCAGCAAGCCGCAGCTAATCCCCAAAAAAACCGACCCGAGCAAAGCCGTCCGCACCACCGCATCCTTCATCGTGAAAAACCGCCAGACCTGCTCCACGAAAACAGTCTCTTGCATGTCCCCGATCCGAGCCCCCTGCGCCGAAGCCGCAAAAGCCAAACCCATCAAAACCGCCAATACGCCACGCGGTGCTCCCCTGTCCGCCGTAGCCTTGGCAAAGGAGGAAGTCCGCGCCCACCATCTCAAAACGTATCCAATATCCAACTTCACTTCGCTTCCCTAACCTTGTTCGCCACCTCCGACAAGATCGTCAGACGCCCGCCATAAGTCTTCTGCAGCAGCTCCTGCGTAAAGACCTCCTCAGTCGGCCCAAACGCCACCAGGCGCATATTCAGCAGCATCAGCATATCGAAGTAAGTCTGCGCCGTCGGCAGATCATGATGCACCACCAGAATCGTCTTGCCGCGATTCTTCAGCTCCCGCAGCAGCTCGATGATCGCCGCCTCCGTCGACGCGTCCACACCCACAAACGGCTCGTCCATCAAATACAAGTCGCTCTCCTGAGCCAAAGCACGCGCCAGAAACACCCGCTGCTGCTGCCCTCCAGAAAGATTCGAAATCTGCCGCTTCGCATACGGCAGCATCCCGACCTTGTCCAAACTCTCCGCCGCTATCTCCTTGTCCGCCTTGCTCACGCGGCCCATCAAGCCGATGCGTCCATACCGCCCCATCAGCACCACATCCATCACGTTCACCGGAAAATCCCAGTCCACCGACTCCCGCTGCGGCACGTAGCCCACCCGACTCGCGTTCTTCGCAAACGACTGCCCAAAAACCTTCACCCAGCCTCCCGTCGTCGGCACGATTCCCATGATCGCCTTGATCAGCGTCGACTTGCCCGCCCCGTTCGGCCCGACAATACCCACCAGCTTGCCCTCAGGCACCTGCACGTCCACGCCGTACAACACCGGCCGCTTGTCGTAAGCCACCGTCAAATCATGAGTCTCTAAAGGGACTTCTTGCATAACTGAAGCCATCTAGGGGCTTTCCTGCCAGCAAGCAAGCTTAGTTTGAAGAGGGCTTGTCTTGTATTTTGATCAATCAAAGAAGCAGCCCTAATCACGCAAACCCGAACTTACGCTCAATCGAAAGAACCACTTCAGCGTCCCCAGACCATAGACCAACTTGCTTCAGCAACTAACCAAAACTCGAAATCCATCCCACCATGTCCAAAGTATCCCTCGTCGCTCGCTACCTCCTCGCTCTCATGATGCTCGTATTCGGGCTCAACAAATTCATGGGATTCATGCCCATGCCGGAGCTCACCGGCGACGCCGCCACCTTCATGGCAGCCATCGGCAGCTCCTACATCATCACCACCCTCGGCATTCTCTACATCCTCAGCGCCATTCTACTCGCAGCGAACAAAGCCGTCGGGCTCGCCACCGTCATCCTCGCCCCCCTCGCCTTCAATGCCTTCATGTTCCACCTCACCCTCGATCCCGCAAACATCGGAGGAGCCGCCGTCTTCGTCATTCTACTCGCGCTCGTCATGATAGGAAACGCCTCCAAATACAAATCCCTCCTCGCCTAAAAAACGCCAAGAAGCACCACCCCTCATACTTCGTACTTCATAATTCATCATTACCCAAACGCCCTCCCAAAAACTGGCAGGGCGTTTGCTATGCCCGACGCTTACGCTTGCCCAAAACGAAAAGGCAAAGAATCTCCTTCCCGAACAACAAGCCATGTCCTTCTTCGAACAACACATCTCCACCGGCCTCAAAAAAATCGACCGCGATATCGATCACCTCCTCGCCTGCGCAAGCGAAGTCCTCACCGAGATCGGTGAACCTGAGCTCGCTCCCCTGCTCAACCGCCAAAACCCCCAGTCCGGAGCCATCCCCGCCGAGAAGACCGCCCAAGTCCTCTCCATCGCCTTCCAGATAATGAACCTCGTCGAGGAAAACGTCGCCAACCAAGCCGGACGTAACCTCGAAACCGAAAAACAAGCCACCGCCGATACCGGCTCATGGGGCTACTGGCTCAAACGCATCGCCGAAACCTCGCCCTCAAAAGGCGACCTCTTCCAAACCATCCGCCGCGCCAGCGTCTACCCCGTCCTCACCGGACACCCCACCGAAGCCAAGCGACCCTCCGTACTCGCCCAGCACCGCAAGCTCTACCAGCTCCTCGTCGAACTGGAGAACAACATGTACACCCCCGTCGAACGCGGCGAATTCCGCGATCGCATCAAAGCCACCATCGAGCTCATCTGGCGCTCCGGAGAAATCCTCGTCGAAAAGCCCGACGTCGCCTCCGAACGCGACAACATCCTCGCCTACCTCACCCAGAAATTCCCCGTCGCCATCGAAATCTCAGACTCCCGCTTCCGCGCCGCCATGTCCCAGGCCGGTATCGAGTGGGACGAGTCCGACATCGCCTCCTACCCCCATATCAAACTCGGCAGCTGGGTCGGCGGAGACCGCGACGGCCACCCCTTCGTCACCGCAGACGTCACCGCTGAAACTCTCGCCAATCTCCGTACCGCCGCTCTGGATACACTCGCAAAAAAGCTCAAGCAGCTCGCGCGAGACATGCCCCTCTCAAAGCTCTTCCAAACACCGCCGCCCGAACTCCTCAAACGCATCTCCCAGCTCGACCCCAAATGCGACGACCCCAACTCCATCGAAGAACCCTGGAAACGCTTCGTCGAACTCGTCCGCGAAAACCTGCCACGAGGCAAACGCGCCCATAAAAGCTACCGCCAGCCAAGCGAAGTCATCGCCGACCTCCAACGACTCAAAAACGCCCTGCAAAACGCCGGAGCGCGACGCCTAGCCGTCACCTACGTTCTCCCCATAATCCGCTTTCTGGATACCTTCGGCTTCCACATGGCAGCCCTCGACATTCGCCAAAACTCCGGCTACCACGACCGAGCCATGTCCCAGCTCCTCGCCGCCGCCGGAGTCACCGACGGAGAAAACTTCGCCGAATGGACCGAACAGCAACGCGTCGAATTCCTCTCTGAAGAGCTCACCCACGCCCGACCCTTCGCCCAAGACCACGGTCAGCTCGAGCTCGAAGCCCGCGAAGCAATCGGCAGCCTCAAAGTAGTTGCAAACCAAATACGCGACTACGGACGCGCCGCCATCGGACAAGTCATCATCAGCATGACTCGCTCCCTCTCCGACCTCCTCGTCACCTACGCCCTCTGCCGCGAAGCAGGCCTCACACGCATGACCGACCGAGGCAACATCTGCCTCGTCCCCATCTCCCCCCTCTTCGAAACACTCGACGACCTCGAGAACAGCGAGTCCATCATGGACGCCTTCCTCTCCCACCCAGTCACCAAAGCCAGCCTCCCCTGGCAACAACGCGCCCTCGACGAAGGCCTCGCCAACTACGGCGTGCCCACCCCAGATCCCGACGCCCCCCTCATCCAAGAAGCCATGCTCGGCTACTCGGACTCCAATAAAGACGCCGGCATCATCGCCAGCCAATGGGGCCTCTTCAACGCCCAAAGCCGCCTCATCGCCCTCGCCGAAAAACACGGCGTCGCCATTCGCTTCTTCCACGGTCGCGGAGGCACCGTCAGCCGCGGAGCCGGCCCCACCCACCGCTTCCTCGAAGCCCTTCCCGCCGGATCCCTCACCCACGGCTCCCGCGTCACCGAACAAGGCGAAGTCATCGCCCAAAAATACAGCAACTTTCTCACCGCCGCCCGCAGCCTCGAACTCCTCATCGCAGGCTCCGTAGGCCCACAACTTTCCGAAAGCCCGAACACCCCGAGCCCCGAGCTCGTGGAAGCCATGTCATTCCTTTCCGAATACAGCTCCAAAACCTACCGCTCCCTGCTCCAAGAAGAAAACTTCCTTACCTTCTACCGGCAAGCCACCCCCATCGACGCCCTCGAACAAAGCCGCATCGGCTCCCGCCCCTCGCGTCGTAGCGGCAAGCCCAGCCTCAAAGACCTCCGCGCCATACCCTGGGTCTTCAGCTGGAACCAATCACGCTTCTACATGCCAGGCTGGTACGGAGTCGGCTCCTCCATCACCGCCCTCAAAAAAGAAAAGCCCGAGCTCTACAAAGCCCTCAAAAAGTCAGCCCGCAGCTGGCCCTTCATCCGCTACGTCCTCTACAACGTGGAAACCAGCATCGAGAGCGCCGATACCCTCATGATGCAGTCCTACGCAGAACTTGTATCCAACGACTCGATACGCGACAAATTCTTCAAGCTCATCACCGACGAAAGAGCAGCCACCCGCGAAGCCCTCCAAGAGCTCCTCAACGGCCCGCTCGAAACCCGCCGGCCCCGCTTCTTCAAGACCCTCCACGCCCGCGACAAATGGCTCGACCTCCTGCACGCCCAGCAAATCGAGCTCCTCGCCGCCTGGCGCCAGTCCGGCTCCGAAGAAGACCTCCGCCGCGTGCTCCAAAGCATCAACGCCATCGCCGCCGGCCTCCGTACCACCGGCTAAAAAGGTCGCGTCCGCTGTCCCAGCGGACATCCCTCCAAGCTAATCCAAAAACCGCTCCCGCTCCCCAGCCGTCGGGATGCGGCACGCCTCCCTCTTGCCAAACCACTTATACCGCCGCCTCGCAAACGCATCGTAAGCCCAGTCTCGCCACTCCGCCGGGATCACCTTCAACACATAAAACACCCGCCAAACGCCACCCAAAGCACGCCCGATCTCCAGCAAAGCATCCGTTCGCGTAAAAAGCCGTTCCCCATCCCAAAAACAAATCGTATCCACATCTTCCCGACGCTCCTTCGGCAAAAGAGCCTTCGCCGTCTCCCCCTGAATCGGCGAAAACCAAAGCACCCGCTCATCATCCAGCCTCAGCAACCAATCCACCGACCAATTGCAAACCCCACACACCCCGTCAAAAAAAACAATCTTCCGCCCAACATCCATCCCAGCAACCTTACTTCCCAAAACCGTTCAGTCAACGTAGGGTTCTCGATCCAGAACGCACAACCAATCCTCAATCCCGGGCTATCAATCTGACAAACACTTAAGACTTGGTCATTTTCATTCGTGAATTTTCGTGCAATTCGTGGGCAGTCTTCTCTTTCAGCACGCTCCAAAAAAAGGACGCCCCTCACAGAGCGTCCTTCATAAAAATCAATCTTCGTTCGTGCAGCCTAGCTAAGCGTCACACCCTTAGCCTTCGCCGACCTCAACAAAGCGTCAGCCATATCCGAAGGCGTATCCGCTACTTCGATACCGCACTCCTTGAAGACCGCGATCTTCGCTTCAGCCGTGTCTTCCGCTCCGCCAACGATCGCGCCCGCATGACCCATGCGGCGCCCCGGAGGAGCAGTCGCCCCGGCGATGAATCCCGCCACGGGCTTCGTGCAATTTTCCTTGATCCAACGAGCCGCTTCCACTTCCGCGTTGCCACCGATCTCGCCGATCAAAATTATGCCATGCGTATCCGGATCTTCATTGAAGAGCTTGATGACGTCCAAGTGCGAAGTCCCGTTAACCGGATCGCCGCCAATGCCCACGCAAGTGGATTGGCCAATGTCCTTAACCGTCAGCTGGTAAACCGCCTCGTACGTCAAAGTGCCGGAACGCGAAACCACGCCCACGTGCCCCTTCTTGTGAATGTATCCAGGAGCGATCCCGATGCGGCAACCGCCACTCGAATCCTCACCCTCGCCAGGACTTACCAAGCCCGGGCAATTCGGCCCGACCAAACGCGTCGAGCTGCCTTCCATCGCACGCTTCACGCGAACCATGTCGCGAACCGGAATTCCCTCCGTGATCGCTACCGCCAGCTCTACCTTCGCGTCGACGCACTCTAGAATAGCGTCAGCTGCGAAAGGCGGCGGTACGAAGATTACGGATACAGTCGCGCCAGTGGCAGCCACCGCGTCAGCGACAGAACTGAAAATCGGCACGCTCTTTCCCGCATGCTCAAAAGTTTGACCGCCCTTGCCGGGCGTGACCCCGGCTACGACCTGCGTGCCGTAGTCGAGCGAAAGACGCGCGTGGCGAGCGCCAAACTCGCCAGTAATGCCTTGGATGATGATCTTAGTCTCGGGTGTAATGAGAATGGACATGTCTTGTAATTGGGTTGAGGTCGGCAGTTGTTAGGCGACGAGATCGACGATCTTCTGAGCAGCATCAGCCATGCTGTCCCCGCTCACGATAGTAAGTCCGGAACCAGCTAATGTAGCCTTGCCCGCCTTCACGTTATTACCCTCAAGACGTACCACTAGGGGTAGTTTGAGGCCGACTTCCTTGACCGCTTCCACGATGCCATTGGCAATAACGTCGCAGTCCATAATGCCGCCAAAGATATTGACGAAAATCCCCTTCACGTTCGGATCGCCCAGAATAATCTTAAAAGCAGCGACCACTTGCTCCTTCGTCGCGCCTCCTCCCACATCCAAGAAATTCGCCGGGCTTCCGCCATAGTGCTTGATAATATCCATCGTCGACATCGCCAACCCGGCTCCATTCACCAAGCAAGCAATCGTCCCGTCGAGAGCAATGTACGAAAGACCGAACTTCGAGGCCTCGATCTCCTTAGGATCCTCCTCGTTCAAATCGCGCAAAGCCACGATCTCCGGATGACGATAAAGCGCGTTCGAATCAAAACTCACCTTCGCGTCGAGCGCTAAAACCTCGCCTGTCGAAGTCGTGATCAGCGGATTCACCTCAATCATGTCCGCATCCTTCTCGCAAAACATCGTATAAAGATTGCGGATCAGCTTCGCCGCATTCTTCGACTCGACCTTGTTGAGCCCGAGCTTCGTCACCAGCTCACGAAGCTGGAAATCCGCCAAGCCATACGCCGGATCGACGAACACCTTGAAAATCTTGTCCGGTGTCTCTTCCGCAACGGTTTCGATATCCATACCGCCTTCCGTCGAGGCGACCACTACCGGACGCGATGTCGCCCGATCCAGAAGCACCGCAAGGTAATACTCCTTCTCGATATCCGCGCCTTCCGTGAAATAAACCGTCTGCACCTTCCGACCGGCCTCGCCCGTCTGGATCGTTACAAGTGTATTGCCGAGCATCTTGTTCGCATACTCGATCGCTTCCTCTTTGGTTTTGGCAAGCTTCACGCCACCCTTGAATCCATCGGTAAACGTCCCCTTGCCACGCCCTCCCGCGTGTATCTGGGATTTCACGACAACCAAGCCTTCCCCCAGACTGTCGATGCACGATTCGAACTCCTCGCTCGAACTCGTCGCGGAACCCTTGGGACAAGGGATTCCATATTCTTCAAAAAGCTGTTTCGCTTGGTATTCGTGAATATTCATAGCCGGTGCTGGAAATTGCGAGAAAAGCAAAAACGCAAATGGAGGGTTAATCAACCCCCCACTCAGGAAAACAAGCAGAGGTGATCTCTCTATTAGAGCTTCAAATTCCTCCAGCCAACCCGCCCGCTTCTCCATCTAACCAACCCCGTAGGGTTGCAGCTCGCCGCAGACCGCATCACCCCGCTCAGCTCCTCAAATGCGTCCCCGCCTAGCCAGACTCTAAAGCTTCAAATCCCCCAACAGCCGCTGCGTCAAAAATGCCGCCTGCATGCTCGAAAGCTCCTTGATCCCCTTCTTAGCCAAGCCAATCAGCTTCGCCAGCTCGTCCTCGGAAAACGTCGCCTCCTCGCCCGTGCCCTGCAACTCCACAAACTCGCCCTTACCCGTCATTACCACGTTAAAGTCCACGCTCGCATCTCTATCCTCGATATACGGAAGATCCAGCACCGGCTCGCCCTCGTAGATCCCCACGCTCACCGCCGCGATCGAGTCGCGAAACGGATTCTCCTTCAAAGTCCCCGCATCAATCAGCTTCTGCACCGCCAGGCGAGCCGCCAAATAAGCCCCCGTGATCGACGCCGTACGCGTGCCCCCATCCGCCTGCAGCACGTCGCAATCCACCCAAAGCGTATGCCCCGGCAGCTTCTGCAGATCGATAACCGCTCGCAAGGAACGCCCGATCAAACGCTGGATTTCCACCCCGCGCCCATCCTGCTTCCCGCGACTCGCGTCACGCTGCTTGCGATCCAAGGTGCTGTACGGAAGCATCGAATACTCCGCCGTCAGCCAGCCGCCACTCACATTCTGAGCCCGCATCCAGCCCGGAACCCGCTTCTCCAGCATCGCTCCGCAAATCACCTTCGTATCGCCAAAGCTCACGAGCACCGAGCCCGTCGCATTCGCCGCAAAGTCGGCCTGAAAAGAAATCTCACGCAAGGCGTCGCACTTACGCCCATCGGGTCTAGAAAAGCTACTCATATCCCGCGCAGCACAACCCGCCAACCCCGCCCACACAACCCAATTCCTCACCAAACCGACACCCCTCAAAACAACAAACGCGCAATCCAATGTCTAACGTTAGACATTGGATTGCGCGCACGCAGCCGAACTCCTACTCCGTTCCTCCCAAAGAATGTTTGAACTTTTCCCGCCCCAGCAGATCATCACGACACAATCATGAAGGCGCCCCACTCTCGCAAATCCCACCCAATCGCAATACGCATCCTCGCCGCGTTCGCTCTGTGCTTCCTAGCTCCGATCGCCGCACAAGCCGACGACCTTACCTGGAACCAGCAAACTCAGAGCTTCACAACCGGCTTCAAAGACGAATCCGTCACCGCGACCTACTCTTTCACCAATACAAGTGACGTGCTCGTTTCCGTCGTCGAGACCAAAGCCTCCTGCGGCTGCACGGTCCCTACCCTCGAAAAACACGACTACCAGCCCGGCGAATCAGGCGAACTCAAAGCCATATTCACCATCGGCTCCCGCCAAGGCAAACAACGCAAAGCCATTACCGTCCTCACCGAAAACGCCGCCGGCGAAAGCGGCAGCTACGAACTTAAGCTCGAGGTCGACATCCCCATCCCCGTCACCCTGAAGCCCCGCGTTCGCTTCTGGAAAGTCAGCGAAACCGCCGAAACCCAAGACATCGAAATCCTCTTCCACGAGCAGATGCCCATGAACCTCACCGATCTCGCCCGCAAAGATTCAGAGGAACCAAGCTCCTTTGACTACCAAATCGAAACCATCACCGCCGGCTCGCACTATCGACTCAGCCTCACGCCCAAGACTCCCGACCTCAAATCCCGCGAGGTCTTCTACCTCCAAAGCGACCAAGACGAAAAAGGCATGCTCCGCAAATTCCCCATTTACGCCTACGTCCGCTAGACGTCAGTCGAGCCAAAAATCCTGCTGGCCGCAGGCCATCCTGCTTCCGCGCAGCGGAACCCCTGTTGACAAGAAATCTCAGCCAACAACCCAAATCACCCCCAGCAACTTGAACAGCTTCCAAAAAGAGTCACCAGTGTAAATCAGTGTCCTCAGTAGTTCAAAATCCATGACACAAAAAAAAGGCCACCCATCACAGGTGGCCTCTTTCGTATCCTAAAATCAATTACTCCTAGAGCATCCGCCCTGGCTTCACCTTCGTCGCCTCAGGGAACCTCTTCACCCACTTCGCCACGTCGCGCTTAAACTGGTCCACCTGCTGCGGAGCCGCCCCGATGAAACGCTTCGAGTTTCCAATGATCGCCTCCAGAGCCTTCAAGTCCAACGGAATACGATCGTCCTTCGCCAGCAGCCCAATCAAATCCGCCTCCTGAGCCCGACCCTGGCGAATAAATTTACTCGCCTCCAATGCCGCTTCCTTGATCGCTTCATGCGCCACCTCACGGCCCGCCCCCGCCTTCACGCTTTCCATCAAGATCGAAGTCGTCGCCAAGAACGGCAACTGCACCGCGTTCTCCGCCGCGATCGCCTCCTCAAAAACACCCATGTTTCCCAGAACCGTAATGTACGCCTCCAGCAAACCATCGATCGCGTAAAACGAATCCGGCAACATCACCCGACGCACCACCGAACAAGAAACATCGCCCTCGTTCCACTGGCCGCCCGTCAAGCCCGACGCCATCGCCGCGTACCCCTTGAGAAGCGTGCAAAAACCATGCACACGCTCGCTGCTCCGGCAGTTCACCTTATGCGGCATCGCCGAAGAACCGACCTGGCCCTTCAGAAAGCCTTCCGTCATCAAACCCTGACCCGCCATCAAACGAATCGTATTCGTCATGTTCGCCGCAGCGGACGAAACCTGCTCCAAGGCAGTCACAGTATCCAAATCTAAACTACGCGGATAAACCTGCCCCACATTCTTGAGAGACTTCTTAAAGCCAAGATGCTCGACAATTTTCTCCTCGAGCTTCAGTACCTTCTTCGCATCCCCATCAAAAAGCGTCTGCTGATCCAGCTGCGTTCCCACCGCGCCCTTCAAGCCGCGAGCCGGATAACGTTCCACCAAATCATGCAAGCGGTCGATCGCCACCAATAGCTCCTGCCCGCCCATCGCCAAACGCTTGCCCATGGTCGTCGCCTGAGCCGGCACATTGTGCGTGCGCCCCGTAATCATCAAGGTGCGATACTCCACCGCCCGCTCCGAAATCTTGTTCAACGCAGCCACCACCTTCGTGCGCACCAGCTCCAGCCCGCGCAACACCTGCAGCTGCTCAACGTTCTCCGTCAAGTCGCGGCTCGTCATCCCCACATGAATCGTCTCGTAGCCCGCCAAAGCCGAAAACTCGTCGATACGCGCCTTCACGTCATGCAAGCAAACCCGCTCCCGCGCGTCGATCGAAGCCAAGTCGATCTTCCCCTTCACCTTCTCGTAGGCCTTGATCGCCTTAACCGGAATGTTCAGCCCCAGCTCCCGCTGCCCCTTCATCACCGCGATCCAATAGTCCCGCTCGATCAAGATACGCCCCTCGGGCGACCAAATTGCCTTCATCGCAGGAGAAGCATAGCGCTCCGCCAACACGTTCGTAATGACTGACTGTGAGTTTGGCATGATAAAAAAAGTGCCCCGAACCCTACCCCCAACACAACCCAAGGAAAGCTTTTTCCCCCTCCCGTTCCTCCACCTCATTCTCCCAACCCAAAGCTCCAACCCCTCGAGCCGTCATCAGACGGCCCCCCAAGCACGGCCATCAGAGCCGTGCCACATATCCCCAAAACATCCGCGTAAATCTGCGGTTGAAAAAGCACGACCCATTCCCCAACCAGCTTCCCCCCTCCACGTCCTCTGCGATCGCCGCCGTACAAAAAACACACACTCCTTCCCCCAAAAAACCCTTGGCTCCCCAACCCCCATTCCCCATTCAAACCTAACGACTTGCAAAGCCACCTAAGCGATCGCAGATCGCCCTGACCAAACATCCATTTCCCCCTTTACCACATTCTCCCGCCCATGACCCAAAACCCAACACCCAGCACCCAGCACCCCACGCCGACCGACGCGCGAACCATCGTCATCGAGCTCAGCACCATGCGCTCCGGCTCCACCCTACTCAAAGCCCTCCTCTCCGCCGCCCCCGACATCTCCTCCCTCCCCGAAGTCAACTTCACCAAATTCCAGTCCCCCGACGCCCTCCAGAAGATCCACGCCCTCTGCTCAGAACGCATCATCATCCTCAAACGCCCCGCCTGGTTCAACGACGCCTCCCGCTACCCCAAGCTCCCCGCCGTCCCCGACACCCGCCATCTCATCCTCACCCGCGACGTCCACACCAACGTCGCCTCCCTGCGCAAAATGGTCTTCCGCAAGCTCGAGCCCTACCTCCCCCGCGGCCCCATCGACCGCTGGCTCGCCAACTACTGGTCCAAATCCTACGACTCCCTCCTCGCCCGCTTCCCCGACGACGGCCAAAAAAACATCTGGGTCCGCTACGAAGACCTCGTAGCCAACCCCATCCACTGGACCGAAAAACTCTTCGCCTTCCTCGGCTCCGAACACACCGAAGGCGTCGACTCGTATCCGCCACCCCAGGACTACGACTGGAAATGGGGCACCGACGACGGCGGCGACAAAATAAAATCCCTCAAAGTCCAGCCCAACCCCATCCCCCAATCCTCCCTCGACATCCTCGATCGCGTCCGCGACATCCCCCGCGTCGCCACCACCCGCCAAGCCCTCGGTTACTAATAAACGTAGCGCGGTGCTTCAGCCCGCGTCCCCGCCACCCCAATCACGCCCCTCTACCATGCGCCAACTCCTCATCATCCTCTTCTCATTCACCACTCACTACTCACTACTCACCCCTCTTTCCGCCGCTTCGGGCGGAAATCCCCCCAACGTCCTCGTCATCCTCGCCGACGACCAAGGCTGGGGAGATCTCTCCCTCCACGGTAGCCAAAATCTCAATACACCCACCCTCGACCGACTCGCCCAACAAGGGGCCCAGTTCGAAAACTTCTACGTCCAACCCGTCTGCTCCCCCACCCGCGCCGAATTCCTCACCGGCCGCTACTACCCACGCGGCGGCGTCTACGACACCGGAGCCGGCGGCGAACGCCTCGACGCCGACGAAGAAACCATCGCCCAAGTCTTCCGCACCGCCGGCTACGCCACCGCCGCCTTCGGCAAATGGCACAACGGCACCCAAGCCCCATACCACCCAAACACCCGCGGCTTCGACGAATACTACGGCTTCACCTCCGGACACTGGGGCTCCTACTTCGACGCCCTGCTCGACCACAACGGCTCCCTCGTCCAAAGCGCCGGCTACCTCCCCGATACCCTCACCACCGCCACTCTCGACTTCATCGAACAACAAACCGCCGACCAAACACCCTTCTTCGCCTACCTCGCCCTCCCCACTCCACACTCCCCCATGCAAACCACCGACGAAGACTGGGCCCGCTTCGCCAACAAAAAACTCACCTCCCTCGCCACCAACCCCGCCGACGAAAACCCCGACCACACCCGCGCCGCCCTCGCCATGGTCGAAAACATCGACGCCAACGTCGGCCGCCTCCTCGACCGTATCCAAGAACTCGATATCGAAGAAAATACCATCGTCGTCTACTTCACCGACAACGGCCCCAACGGCTGGCGCTACAACGCCAATATGCGTGGACGCAAAGGCTCCACCGACGAAGGCGGCACCCGCTCCCCCCTCTTCATCCGCTACCCACAAAAGATTCAGCCCGGCGCCACACTCAATACCATCGCCTCCTCCATCGATCTCCTCCCCACCCTCGGCCAACTCGCCAACATAACCTGGCAGCCCGCCCAAACCCTCGACGGCATCAGCCTCGCCCCCCAACTCCAAAACCCCAACCTCCGCCTTCCCGACCGCACAATCTTCTCCTACTGGTCCGGCCGCATCTCCGCCCGCACCCAAGACTACCGCCTCGACCACCAAGGCCAACTCTACCACATCCCCACCGACCGCGGCCAAACCACCGACCTCTCAACAAAACACCCCGAGCTCACCGCCTCCCTCCAATCCCAAATCGACGCCTGGCGCTCCGAGCTCCTCACCCCAGACGCCGCCAACCCCGACCGTCCCCTCACCATCGGCTACCCCGGCCTCGCCATCACCCAACTCCCCGCCCGCGACGCCACCTGGTCAGGCAACATCACCCGCTCAAACCGCTGGCCCAACTGCTCCTACCTCACCGACTGGACCAGCGACGACGACCGCATCACCTTCACCGCCCACGTCGGCCAATCCGGCACCTACCAAGCCACTCTCTACTACTCCGCCCCCAAGTCCGCCATCGGCACCGAGATCACCCTCACCACCTCAAACGGCTCCCAAACCACCGCCCGTATCCAACAAGCTCATACGCCCCCCGCCTACGGCATGCAGCACGACCGCGTCCCCCGCGAAGAATCCTACGTCAAAGACTTCGCCCCCCTCGACCTCGGCCAAATCACCCTCCCCGAAGGTCCAACCACCCTCACCCTTTCCACCCTGAACATCAGCTCAAACACATCCCTCGAATTCCGACTCCTACTCCTGGAAAAAGCAGCAAATTGACCGAATCACCCGAAAGCATCCAATATCTCAATACCTTTTTCTCTCGTAATTTACGAGTCCCTTAAAAAGATACAAATACGTCGCAACAAACGGCTTGGGAAGCTTCATAAACAAGTTCAACAGGCGAGGACTCCTCGATATTCTGTGATTCGTCAGAACTATAATGGCCGCGACCACATCACGTAGCTTCGGCCGCTCCCCCGTACGGTCTTTGATGTTCAGGCGGAGCCACTTTCCGACTTTAGCCCTGGCCGACAAATTGTAGTGGTAGTTGATCGATCGCTTCTGACTTCGGTAAACAAACCGACGATCCACCTGCTTCGCCTTGATTAGATTTCGCTCGCTCATCTCCATCATCACTTTTTCCGCAAGCGGCGTCCGTGCCAAAAAAACTGAGTACTTCACCAAATCCCGCTTCATTTCGTGTAGCCAAACATCCCCGGTCGACAGGTCACTGTAGTAACCCATATGATCGTGACAGTTCAAACAACGATCCAGAGATAGTATATGAAGATTCTGGTAGTGACTGAAATCCTGAAAGGGAAACCGCTGCACCGACCCGTCCTTCATCGTTAGTTCCATCTGCCCACGCCAATGTCCCTGCCTATAGCGAAACCTATCAATCTTCTTAGGATCAATACCCTTCTTTTCCCAAACCCTTTCTATCAACTCCTTCTTCGAATTGTGACCGCAAAACAAAGCAATACGAAATCCAATCTTCTCTCGTAGCAACTTGTTTTTCGACATTCGTCGAGTTAAAGAGTTTATCTGTGATGGTAATCCAACTACAGCTACCTTCCCTTCAAAAGCCTTAACCAGATCAAGTCCCTTCAAAACAGGAATATCAAAATACTTACTCGACTGGGCCTCGAATAGCTCCTCCCTCGTCCTAGCAATGCTCAGTCGAAAGTTAAACTCCCCGTTCGCAAAATCCGAAGAGCATACCAACGCGCCTTCCACTTGTTCCGTTTCCAGCAAGTAGCATAGCGTCGCCGTAACGATTCCGCCTGAAGCAGCTCGCTTGCGTATTTCCTCATCCAAGCTGTAGCCTACCCAAGCCCTTCGGTAGCTACCTATAGGAGTACTCGTATCGATATTCTCTATACCAGAATCGGTAGCTATATCACTCATCACGACATCAAAGCCTTTCTTGCAAACAGAAATCGCATCACCGAAATCAGAATCGTCGCCGCAAAAACCGCAACCAAAGAATCAATCTCGAACGTCACCAAAGCCACGGAAAAAATTAAATAGTCCAACGATTTTATCCCAATTACCGCCCTCAGATAGACGCCCATGCGGAGCCAGCTCAATTCCGCCTTAAACGTCACCTTCGAATGCAGCAAATACGATACCGCGAAAACAACTACATGAGTTAGAAAATAAGCGAAATAAGAATTCAACCACGGTTCAAGCAGCCAAACGATACCCAGTTTGCAGCCAAGAACTAAGCTGGTCACGCAACCAAATCGAAATAGCTGAGGCAGCAAGCGCCGCCATCGCCCCTTCATCCCATTTGTGCTCAAGCCAACTCCCCCCAAACACGGCATACCCGGTCAAATTGCGCCTCGCTATCCAGCCTCACTTTCGGCAATCGCTCTAAGACTTTCTGGGATATCCTCTCAGCCTCAGTATCCAATTCCTCTATACATTGAACCAGCTCTCCTTCACGAAGATCTCGATGTGGCAAACAATACTGTTCAAGACCAAACTCTTCCATCACCTCACGGTACTTGTGACTCCAACCGGCAACCAAAACCGGCGTTGCGGTGCTCAGCGCTGCAACCATCCCATGAAATCGACTTGTGAGCACCACGCGACAAGCTCCAATTTCAGACTTCAGAGCAGCCGCATCCAGGCCCTCTCCGACTTGCCTCAAATTCCGAAGCCTTTTATCACTCGACGCTATCGCTTCCAAAACAGGCCTATCGTTGTTACGTAATTTCAATGTCCCTTCACGCCAAGAATGTGCGATCAATACAACATCCCAACCCATATCTAGAAGCGACAAGCAGACTTTCGACAAAACCTCAACGTATCCACTGTTCTTAGACATAACTAACGAACTTCCAATGATTCCGATTCTTCTCTGCCGCCCTTCGATCGCTTCAATGGGCCTAGCTGGCGCCAACAGAAAAGCTAGATCTGAGGCTCGATCCAAATTGATGCCATCTGGAAACCTTTCCTTCAAGTGCTTTTCCGTCATCGACCCACGCGCGAATATTCGAGTCACACGAGCCAAAGCCAATCGTGCGCAAAACCGATTCGGCAAAGACCGGATCGGACCAATCGCTTGCGACAACTTGAAATACGGAACGCCTAACAAGGAAAACGGCAACGAAGTCAGCACATTGTAAGGCAGGAATTTTTCTCGGCCGTCAATATAGCCGACCCCTGCAACATCAAGTACAGCATCGAGCTTCGCCAGCTGCAAAAAGCCCAGACCGTGTGCTCTACTGGTACTGCCCTTCTTCCACCCAAACAGCCACGCCAAAAAAAACAACGGCACCCAGTTTAAGAGCAGCTGTGCCGGCGTGGCGCTATGCACAAATACATCGGCATCTAACTTCTCTTCGCGGTCCTCAGCAGGATAATAGCTTAACACATGCATCACACACCCGGGATGCCGTCTCCTCACCTCTTGGATACAGACTGTCAACATCGCCTGAGCTCCTCGATTTCCAGTAAACGTGCCTCCCACAATCCCCACGTGCAAGGGCCTTTCCCCGCTATTCGCCATTTTTCCCCCGTCCAGAATTTTCCAAACGTCGCTCCAATTCACTCATCCGCCACTGTAAAGTCTCCAGCAATCGCCGATTCACCGCGATCAAATCTGCCAACAATGCCACAAGAGCCAACAGAAGCCCGGCACCCATCATGAACACTGCGAAAATAACCGACTGCACGTGACCAGATCCTTCCCCAAGCAGGTAGTAGACCAAAAACCGCAACCCCGCCACAAACCCGATTCCAAATCCAAGACCCGCCAAAGTCAGGAAAAAGCGCATCGGTCGATATACCACAAATATACGCAACATCGTAACCACCGAGCGCTTCACATACGAATAAACACTCTTCACCAATCGGGATGGCCGCGTCTTCTCATTTACTCGCACCGGCACCGAAACGACTTTCATCCCATTCTGTCCCGCCTGGATGATCGTCTCCAGAGTGTAAGTGTATTCGCTAAACACATTCAACCGCGATGCCACCGAACGACTCATCGCTCGAAACCCGCTCGGAGCATCGGCCACATCCGTGCCGCTCAACGAACGTACCACTCGGCTACCCAACTTCTGCAACCATTTCTTCAGCGGCGAAAACTCCGCAATCCCATCAATAGGCCGCGCCCCGATCGCCATGTCTGCCTCACCCTTCAAGACCGGGTTTACGATTCTCACAATATCCGCACCGCAGTACTGATTATCAGCATCTGTATTGACGATGATATCCGCGCCCAGCCTCAAGCTCGCCTCTAACCCAGTCGAAAACGCTTTCGCCAAGCCTTGGTTGTGAGGCACTCTAACTACATGATCCACCCCCTTCTCTCTCGCCACTTCCGCAGTGCCATCAATGCTTCCGTCGTCAACCACGAGCCACTCCACCGAGTCCACACCCGGAATCGCTCGCGGCAAATCCAGTAGAGTCTCAGGAAGCGTTTCAGCTTCATTGTAGCAAGGAATCTGTATGATCACTTTCATTGTATCCGAAAACCCTTGATGGCTACAGCCAAAGCAATCAACGAATATCTTACTCAGCATTCGCCTACCTCCATAAAAAGGTTGTCCTCGCCGCCTCCCAAACCTCTCCTTCCCACCGCATAGGTTGCGCATCTCTCCCATAGTCCTATTCATTACGGACAACGCATATGACTCTCCTCCAGCTCGCCTCTCTCGGCTATATTCCCGGCACCTTCGTCCTCGGCAACGCGGCCATACGCCTCTTCCAAGACCGTTACACTATCGAGCTACGATTCATCGAACGCTTTGCCCTCTCCTTCCTCATCGGTGGCTGTGCCTTATTCCCCATATTATTCGTAAGCGCCTGGTTCGGCGCATTCCACTCCGCCATAAACGGCGCTCTCGGTTGGATCCTGCTCATCGCACTTTCCCGGTACTCGTTCCGCGGATACCAATCACCTTCTACCGGCCAATACATCCTCCTTCTCTCCGCCCTTGGCATCTTCTTCTGGAATGCGACTTACTCGACAGAAAGTATCTTCTCCGGACGCGACCAAGGCGTATACTCAAATGGCGCTGCCCACATAGCCCAAGAGCACCAACTCTTCGACGATCCTCCCTATCACAACCTCTACGACAGCCGCTACTTCACACTCACTAGGGGAGGCGTCCAAGGAGGAGGCTACTTTTTCAAACGCTCCGCCGGCCATCTCTACCTCCAATTCCCCCCCACTACCGCAATACACATGGCCCAAGCCTTCGGCATCGCCGGCTACCCCGGCATCTTCGGCTTCAATGCCCTCCTAGGCTCCCTTAGCCTCATCCTCTTCTACTCGTTGGCGCGCCGCGCAATCGGCGATGCCCGCCCCGCCGCACTCGCGGCCGCATTTTTCACGCTAAACGCAGCCCAAATCTGGAACTTGCGCATCACCCTCAGCGAGCCTCTCGCCCAACTTCTCTTGCTAGGCGGACTCTTCCTCATGGTTCTCGGCGCCAGAAACTCCAACAGATACGCTTTGCTACTCGGCGCTGTACTGACCAGCGCCAACGCCTTCGTCCGCATCGACGGCCTCCTCGCCTCCACCGGAATATGTGCAGCTCTGGCCTTCCTCTCGATCTCTTCGACCGAAAAAAGAGTCCGTGGCCCCTCTATGGCATTAATCGCCAGCGCCAGCGCCGCAACCGCCCTGCTCGCAACCCTATTCGGCTTTCTTACATCACCGGGTTACTACAACGACTTCTATCCAAAAATCGTCGCCATGATTCTCGCAGCGACCCTCCTCGCTATCCTCGGATACGTCCCGCTTCCAAACATCTTCCGCCAACGTATTCAAACCGCACTAAAATCGAAACATTTTGTCTTCTCCCTTCTCAGCGCCATCACCCTCGCCTCCCTCTACGCCTACTTCATTCGACCCAACATCGAACCCTTCGCTGAATTTCCCGCAAGCAAACACCTCACCGGGCGTGACTATCGAGAACTTACCCTTGTCCACCTATCAGCCTATCTAAGCTTGCCGATCCTTGTACTAGCAGTCGCCGGTTTCTGCTTATCCCTCAAAGATTCGCTACAACAACGATCCTCTCATTGGACCATTCTCGCCATCGTCTGGGCCACCTTCGCCTTGCTCTATATCTACGCCCCACACATCAGTCCAGATCACCCTTGGCGCATACGTCGATACACGCCTATCATCATTCCAGGATTCTGCCTTTTTGCCGGCGTATCCATAAACTGGATTATTAATCGGTATACCCCGAGAGCCTCGCCATTCGCTACCTCGCTCATCGGCATAAGCATCTTCATAGGGCTTACATTCGCGGCACTGCGACCGATCGTCTTCGAGAAATTCCACCGCGGAGGCGCCGCATTTATCCAAAGCATTGCAAAAAACATCCCCCAAGACGCCCTCGTCGTGACGGATCTCGAAAAACCAATCTTCGGGGCGCTCTTTCTCGCCGAAGGTCGCCAATTCGTTCGAGGCCACCCAGATAATCCCAATCATAAAAAGCTTATCGCCGAAATCTTGGAGAAGGAGATCGCCGCTGGCAGGCAAATTGTATTCGCGACTTCCACACCACTTGCCGACCCCCAAACCGGTCGTTCGCGCGGCTTTCACTTGGTCGACCGCAATATAGTCGGAGTGCACCACCCACCAGCAACAAATATCTCTCGACGAGATCTCAGCGTCTATCTCACCTATGCAAACCAGCCTCTTGGCTACGCTCCGGAGGATGAGCGAATCCTCATAGGAGCACATCCAATTTTAGGCGTATCCGAAACAGGACTACACAACCAAGAACACAGCGGTGAAACTTTTTTCCGGTGGACCTCCGGCGACACTCGATTTTCAGTGCCATGGACCAACCTAAGCCTCCCGCGCTCTCTCAGCTTCACTGCAATTTCAGCAGCTCCAAACGGCACAACCACTACTATTAGAGTTAACGGGGTAACTCTCTTCGAAGGGAAATTCCCCCGAGAAGGCTCCACAATTGAACTGCCTATCGATCAAATAAGCTGGAACGTAGACAAAATAGAACTACAAATCCTCTGCGAAACTTGGTCCCCCGCTAAATCCTACGAAAACTCTAATGACGTTCGCGAACTGGGGCTCCAACTTGGCGGTTTTATTTTCAAAATGAAGCGAGACGACCTCTTGCGCGACGTTTCTTTCGGCGACCGCCCTCTTTATGGAATCCAAGAGTCGGGCCTACACGATACCGAAACCATTGGCGAAAACGCCGTTCGCTGGACTAACGGCGCCGCTACCTTCGCTATGGATTTCGATCCTACCTATCAACCAACGCAAATCAAAATCAACCTACTTAGCGTCAACCCAGAAGGTGGCACTCTCACTGTCCTGTGGAACGGAGCACCCATAATTCAATCCGAATCGATTGAAGGCAATGTCGTCCTAACCGCCCCCGTAGACTCTTGGAACCGCAATAGCAGAAACATCCTAGAGATTAAAAACCAACCATTTGTCCCCAGTGAACATAATTCCGAGAGCCAAGATCATCGACAACTTGGAGTCATGGTCGACTCGATTCAGATCACCGGTAACACCGCTACCCAATAGAATTAGCAAAGATCCTCCTAACAAATTAGAACCCTCACCTCACCCGAAATAATACCCATCTCGATACGCCTTAGGCGTCACCCCAAAGGCCTTTCGAAAAGCGCTGCAAAAGGCAGAGCTGTGAGTAAAGCCTGTATTCGCCGCGATCTCCTTTATAGAATAACCAGTGCCGACCAATTGCTCGCGAGCGGAACTCAACCTTCGCTCCAATATCATTTGCCGAGGTGTTGAGCCATACGCCGTCTTAAACTGGTCATGCAAATGCGCCACGCTCCAGCCCGCCTCCTTCGCGAGCGATTCGACCTTCAGCGGCTCTGCATACCGTGTCTCTATTAACGACCGTACTACGCGAAGCGGTTCCGCAACCCCCACAGTCTCAAGACGATGATGATGCAACAAGGCTTGGTAACGTAATCTTGAATACAAATGATCGAGCAAAGAGTCATTCCCAAAGGAATCGTCTAAAAACATCCGAATGGATTCCTCGGTCAAACTCACTATTTCTCCTAAATCATGCCAATAGGAAAAACGGGGAACATGTCGCTCCCGCGATCCCCCATCCATTCTCACCGCAAGACAACTGTACGGCGATTCTGGATCGCTTCTCCCTATCGTTTGGTCACCAGCCACGTGCCAAAGCATAGCCCCCGGAAGGACTTCCGTCCAACCTCCATCGGTCTCCACCCAGCCACGCCCACTCGTCACGACCTCCACCAACTCTGCTCCATCACGTACCGGATGAGGACTCGGCTGCGTGCCTGGCATTTGGTGGTAATGCACCACAGATTGAAGATTCGAAGGGCGGACATTCATAGTGTCACACCTCAGGCAAGACCACGCTTTTCAAAACACAATCCGATATTTTTGATATCCTATCGAATTGATGTATTCCTTATGCATCCAAATCATAGGTCCCTATAAAACCTAGCCCCACCCCAAAAAAATCATGAGCGAAATACGATTTGGATTCATTGGCTCCGGAAAGATCTCACACTTCTCCGCCGAAGCCCTCCTCAGACACCCGCAGGCCAAACTCGTCGCCGCGCAAGACCTCAACGAGGAACGCGTCGACGACCTAGCAGACAAATTTGACATCAAGCACCGTTTCGCCAACTCCAGCGAACTCTTCGCATGCCCCGAGGTTGACGCCGTCTACATCGCCGTCCCCAACAAGTTCCACGCCCCTCTAGCCATCGAAGCCATGCGAGCCGGCAAGCATGTACTTCTCGAAAAACCCTTCGCCATGAACACAGCCGAAGCGGAGGAAGTCATCCGTGTATCCAAGGAAACAGGACGCGTCTTCACCCTCGGCATGAACCAACGCTTCAACGAAGACTCCCAAAAGATAAAAGCAATCGCCGCTGGCGGCGCTCTCGGAGACATTTACTACGCCAAGGCCTACTGGTTCCGCCGCGAAGGCATCCCAAAACTTGGCACATGGTTCGGAAACAAAGCCCTCGCCGGAGCGGGAGCCATCAACGATATCGGAGTCCACCTCCTCGACTTATGTCTGCATACTATGGACAACTTCGATCCCGTCTCCGTCTTCGGTACCACCTACACGAAATTCGGCAACCGAGGCCTCGGCGAAGGCGGATGGGGGCTCTCCGATAGCACCGACACTACTTTCGACGTGGACGACCTAGCCTCCGCCCTCATCAAAATGCGAAACGGAGCCACCGTCTCACTCGAAGTCTCATGGGCAGCTCACATGGGCGAAAGAGAACGTACCGACGTCGAGCTCTACGGCACCGAAATGGGCGCCAGCATGTATCCAGCTAAGCTCTACAAACGCGACCCCTACGACGCCGACTACCAAGTTGTCGAAAACGTCGCCGCCCAGGCCGCGCTCCCCCATTGCGATCGTTTCCACAATTTCATCAATCACCTTCTGGATGGCGAGCCACTGCTCGTCACCCCTGATCAAGCGCTCGTCGTCCAGAAGATCCTCGACGCTGTCGCCGTCTCCACCCGCACCGGAAAATCCGTCGAACTGTAGAATCTTCCATCTCCTATCTCCCTCAACTCCAATCAAAACCTAACGACCGCAGGGCACCTACTCGGCCGTAGGCCGACCTGACAAACCTCCCTATTGAATCTGAGCCCATCTATGCAATCTGTGGGCAAAACCTAAACCCATTCCACCATGTCCATTCTCAACCACCTCGCCGTCCAATCCTACTGCTTCCGCGAGTTTAAAGACAATGCCGAGGTCGCCGCCAAAGTACGCGAAATCGGACTCGAAAGCATCGAAGTCTGCGAAATCCACGCCGACTTCCAAAACCTAACCACCTGGCGCGATACCATCAAAACCTACGAAGACGCCGGCGTATCCATAATCTCGATCGGTGTGCAAACTTTCGACGGCGCCGACTCCGACGAATCCTTCTTCGAATGCGCCGCAGCCGCCGGAGCCAAACACATCTCAGCCCACTTCAAGGTAGGCACCTTCGCCAAGGCTATCAGCCAAGTGAAATCCTGGTCAGACAAGTACGACATAAAAGTCGGCATCCACTGCCACGGCGGCTATATGTTCGGCGGCTCTCCAGACGTGCTCGACACCCTCATCGGCCTCGGCACCCCGCAAATCGGTCTCTGCATGGATACCGCATGGGCCATGCAAATCGGCCCTAAACACGGAAACCCCATCGAATGGGCCCAGAAATACGCCGGACAACTCTACGGCATTCACTTCAAAGACTTCACATTCGACCGCGACGCCATGTGGAAAGATACCGTCGTAGGCGAAGGCAACCTCGACCTGCCAGCGCTCCTCGCTGAACTCGAAACGCAAAAGTTCTCCGGCGTATCCATTCTCGAATACGAGGCGGACCCGGAAAACCCAGTTCCCGCCCTCAAGGCCTGCGTAGAAAAAATGCGCGAGTTAGCTTAAGCTCGAAGCCAAATACCACCATACAAGCCGCGATATCCTATCGCGGCTTTTTCGTGCCTGCAAATCAATCGAAGTCGTAAGCGAAATCCTGCGGCAGACCGAGTCTCTCAGCGAGATCCTCATTCAGCCTGTCTCCACAATAGCATGACACCCCTTGATTCGTATGAGCAGCATAATTCGAAAAGTGGAGAAGCGATGTCGGACAAAAAACCTTCTCAGCAACCTTTTCCGGCTGATGATGCCATGTCACCGCCCGAACGATCACCTCAGGCAAGCCCCACATCGCAAACAAAAATCCGCCCACCGCCGCATGATCACAGTTGTAGTTCGCACGCTCGAGTTTCCAGCACGGAGTGTTGGAGTCAACAGACTGACCCATCAGGTCAGCATAGTCGTTCCCCTTGGAAGCGAGCAAAACAAGTTTTCCGAGATCGTGTAAAAGCGCGATACTGCTGATCTGCTGCACCAGACGAATATTCTTGATGTACTGTCTCATGCGCAGCCCATACTGACTCGCCTCTATCGAATGCTGCAAAATGGAGTTAGCCAGCTCGTGCAGCCCAGGGCTGAGTCGCAACTGTTTCTTGGCTAGCTCAGTAATCGCCAGATTGCGCACGAAATCCATGCCCAGCAACTGCAGCGCCTCCTCAATTGTCTCAACCCCGCCAGCAGATCCATAAAACGCCGTGTTAGCTATCTGCAGGATCGTGGCGACCGCAGTCGGATGACGCATGATTATCTTCGCCAGCGTCTCTAGCTCGCACTCGGGATCGTCAGCCGTTTTCAGCAACTCCTGCATCGGCTGCGTATTGACATGGAGCTCCTTCGTGTCTCGCACGATCGCAGCCACCTCCGGTTTCCGTATCCGCAAATGCGTAACAAGCACCTGACGTACCGCCAAATTCAGATCGCTCGGTGTAATCGGTTTTTCGATACGCCGATGTACCAATCCCATCGAACCAGAATATACGTCCTTGTCAGCCTCTGAATAGATCAGAAAACGAAGCGAATTGGGAGAAAGCTCCTTCGCCTTGCGCAAAAACGCGATCGAATCACAGTCCGACAGCTTTGAGCCAACCACAAATACGTCCGCCCGAGCTTCCTTCACCGCTCGTTCAGCTTCCTCGGAGCCCGACGCCACACGTACGACCCAGCCCGGAAGATTGAACGAAGCCTCGGATCGCACAGCATCGAGGAACTGGAGATCACTATCAACTACCAGTATGCTTACGATTTTTTTTCCAGCCGCGCTCATCAGTTTAATTTCACTTAATTCCGCTATGACCCTGTAGTTATCGGCATTCGAGTCACTACCTTGCGTAATCATCGTGATATGAAGGAATTAAAAATGGGTTTTGGTAAGCAATAAGCATTTAACCGCGTAAATTTGAAACCCTTTTAACGGTTGTATCCAACCTTCAAACACATTAATCAGCAATATAACTTAACCCACTCGTATAATAACGCCAATAGATCCTGCAGAATGCACCCAGTGTCCTTACCCTAATGCCGGGGCATATATCTACCTCACCTCTAGTGCTTTTTCCACGCTGGCTAGAAACAAAAATACGTGCAAACAATCAAAAACCTCGAAACCAAGCCCTCACCGACTACGTATTGCCTCTTCGTGGCAGCTTACCACTCACTCATGAAACGAACCCTCTTTGCATTCTCACTTATCGCAACTTCCGTAAGCTTAATGGCTTTCGAGCCAACCGAGGAAGGCATTTACGCCGTTTTCGACACCTCAATGGGCGAATTCACCATGGAACTCGCCTACGACGGCGTCCCACTGACGACAGCGAACTTCGTCGGCCTCGCAGAGGGCAAGATCCCTCGCTTCTCACCCGAAACCGGCGAACCCGTCTCAGTCGGACCCTTCTATGATGGCCTCATCTTCCACCGGGTTGTCGACCAATTCGCGATCCAGTCGGGCGACCCACTCCCCGACGACCCAGAAATCAACGGTCCCGGGTACAGCATCCCCGACGAAATGCACCCAAGCCTAAGCCATAACATTCCCTACGTCATCGCCATGGCCAACAGCTATTGCTTCGAGTGCGAAGCGGCCGGTCAAGTTTGGGAAATTGGAGAAAATACAGGCGGATCCCAGTTCTACATCACCATTGAGCCGCCCCAAGGCGCGGGGGGGCCGGTCGACCTAGACGGACACTACTCCATCTTCGGAGTGCTCGTCGAGGGAGAGGAAGTCCTAGAAGCAATCGGGGACGTAAGCGTAGATTCCTCCGCAAACAATCGTCCTCTCGAGGATGTCGTCATAAATTCCGTTACCATCGTGAGAGAGGGTGACGATGCTATGGCCTGGAACATAGACGACTACGAGCTACCCGGACGAGAGCCTGTCGATGTAGGTGTTGAATTCGGCAAAACCGCTAACGGACCCGCCTTTCAAGTCTCCTCAGAATCGGGAGAGAACTTGGTCGTCCGCAAAAGCTCCGACCTCCAAACCTGGACCGACGCGGTACTCAGCGCCGACGACGATTCCGATACGCTATCAGTCGAATTAGGCGAGATGGAGAAACTCTTCGTACAATTCGATTCCATCAAAAACCCGATTTCGTATCAGGAGCGAATCCCCAACGCGACCTTCACCATGGAGATGAGCCTGCACCCCCTAAGCTCCGAGCCGTGGACCTTCGCTTTCAACGACAGCATCGACGACTTCGACGAGGAAAACGGGTTCGGCACCGTCAGCATCCCTGATTTGCCAAACGCGGTCTTGATAGGATACGAATACCACCGGCTCCCTAACGGCGCGCGCCTCAGAGTCGTAACCGAAAGCCAGCAGATCATGACATTCTACCTGCGCTACACAGACGGAAATAGCGGAGGATTCCTTGCCTGGGTTGACGACTACCTGCACGGTAGCAACAACCAGCCACTTCGCTTCCCCGCCACCGGAACTTTCGAGCTCGTAATACCCTAGCCCCCAACACCCCCAAAAAAACTTGCGACTATCGAAAGGAATCTTCTCAGCAACCATCTCATCCCTCGCCGCGCTGCTCTCATGCCCCACAGCAGCTCAAGAGGACGAACCGACGCTGACCGACGGCATCTACGCCGTTTTTGATACCTCCCTCGGCGAATTCACCGCTGAACTCGACTACCAACTCGCCCCCATCTCCTGCGCGAGCTTCGTCGGACTCGCAGAAGGCTCCACAAACGTATGGGACGACGCAAGCGGAGCCGCCGTCAACTTCCCCTTCTTCGACGGACTGATATTCCACGCCGTCGAGGACGGCTTCTACATCCAGAGCGGCGACCCAAACGGAGATGATCCGCTGAATGAAGATATTAACCATGGTCCCGGCTACGCCTTCCCAGACGAAGCCAGCCCCTACATCGGACACGACATAGCCGGAACGCTATCGATGGCCAACAGCGGACCCAATACCAACGGAAGCCAATTCTTCATCACGCTCGATGCCGCAAATGATCTCGACGGCCTCCACAACGCATTCGGGACCATCGTTAGCGGCATGGAAACCGTCCAAGCCATCGGAGCGGTCGACGTCGACGAAAACAACCAGCCGACCACCGACGTTTCGATCAACACCGTCACCATCCTCCGCATCGGCGAAGACGCCGAGGCCTTCAACCCCAGCCTCCACCTCTTTCCCACCTCCTACCCGGCAGACATCGACCTGCTCTACCTGCGCGGCACCGGACCCGTGCTCCGCGTCAATGCCGAAGAAAAGTCACGCTACGTCGTCGCCAGCGCCATCGACCTCGTCGACTGGCAAGACTCCGCCTACCTAGCAGGCGATTTCGAAGCAGCCAAGACACACGACCTCCTCTTCACCGAAGACATCACCTCCGAAAACCCCAAGAAATTCCTCAACGTATCAGAAATCCAAGGACACGTTTCCCTTGACGCAAGCGGAGCCGAGCTCGTCATAACAACCCAAACAAGCGGCGACCCCTATATCGAGACCATCGACTTCAGCTCAGGATTCAAAGGCCTCTACTCCCTTCCGGAGGACAGCTGGATCATCGAATATCGCTGGTACGAAATCAGCCAAAACCGCACCCAAGTCGAAATAGAATTCATCGACACCAACGCCACGACTCCAATTATCCAATACTATTTGGACTGGACAGACGGCACCGTCTACATCCGCGACGCCACCCCCGACGTCATTGAAGAAGGAGATCCAGACAATTGGGTACTCGAAGGCACTTTCACCTTCGTAACGCCAGACTAGCGAAATCTGGATACAAAAAAGCCTCTCCTTCTCAGAAGAAGAGGCATCGAAAGCAATCCTCAGACGCGTCTTTAAATCGACGAGCCTCTCGTTTCTTCGAAAACCTTCGTCAAGCTCGCCACCGTGCCGGAAATATCCGCCAGGTTCGAAGGAATGATCATCGTATTATTCTCCTTCGCAAGATTGCCGAACTCCTTCACCCACTGCTCCGCGACGCGCAAACTGACTGCCTCCTTGCCACCCGGCATACTGATCGCCTCGGAGACTTTCTTCAGGCCCTCCGCCGTCGCAGTCGCCACCAGCTCGATTTCCTGAGCCCGACCTTCCGCCTCGTTAATGCGCTTCATCTTCTCGCCCTCGGACCAGTTGATAGCCTCCTGTCTTTCACCCATGGATACATTTACCTTAGCCTCACGATCACCCTCAGACTTCGCTACCACCGCTCGCCGCTCGCGTTCCGCACGCATCTGCTTTTCTAGCGCATCCTTCACGCTCTGAGGCGGCTCGATATTTCGAATCTCGTAGCGCGTGATCTTCAGCCCCCAAGGCTCCGAAGCCTTGTCGATCGCCTCGATGATATTCGCATTGATCGCCTCGCGCTCCTCAAAGGTCTTATCGAGCTCCATCTTGCCGATCTCGGAACGAAGCGTCGTCTGAGCCAGCTGCGTCGCCGCATAGCGATAATTATCAATCCCATAACTCGCCTTCCGCGGATCCAAAACTTGGAAATAAAGAATACCATCAATCTCGACCGCGATGTTATCCTTGGTGATACAGGTCTGCGGGGCCACGTCCGTAGCGATTTCCTTCAAAGAATGCTTGTAGGAAACTTTGTCCAGAAACGGCACCAGGATATGAAAACCCGCCTCCAGCGTTTTCGAATACTTGCCAAGTCGCTCTACGACATGCGCCTCTTTCTGAGGCACGATACGAGCAGTCTTCATCAAGATGATGAGTACCGCGATTAGGATGACAGAAGTTACGATCAAAGCTTGTAATTGCATAAATTTCGTGGGTTTAGGGTAAAAATTATAATCTAGCCGCGCGGCCTAATATTTAGACAAAGACCATCAATCGATTCGATAACAGCAATCGAGCCTTCCTTCAGCTCCTGCTCGCACCGACCCTTCCAATTCGCGCCCTTGAACTCCACTTTCCCGTAGGGCTTCTCCGAGCTAAAATTCGTCAAGCAAGTCACTTCCTTACCCAGCAAGTCGGACATCTCGTCGCGATTTCCCTCATCCGCAGACTGCCCCACAAACCACCCCTTAAAAAGCCAGCGTAGTCCAAATAAGAATACAAGCGACAAACCCGTAAACCAAAGCAGCTGGGCGCTCGTCTCCGTCACCACGCCCATGTAGCACAGCAAGGAGACCACCAAGGCCCCCATCCCGAAAAACACGATCACCAATCCCGGTATCAGGAACTCGGCGATAATTAAAACGATGCCGGCAATTAGCCACAGCACGGCGGGATCAAGGGTAAGGTCGCTCATGGGTTTGACGCGAGAAAACCCTACTTACGCAAATCCCGCAAGCCAGAACCGGTAGGCAGCATTCGCAACAAGACAGATTTATTTGCCCAAGCGGCAAAAATGCGAATTGTACCTCCCTTGTGATAAGCGTTCAGGAAGCCGAGAAACTCATACTCGATAGCATCGGGGAAATAGAAACAGAAACCGTCGCCCTCGACGCCACACTAGGACGCTGCCTGCGAGAGCCCATCAGTGCCGACCGAGCCCTCCCTCCGTTCGATCGAGCCACCCTCGATGGCATCGCCATCAACTCATCCGCCTACAACACCGGACAACGAAAATTCCAGATCCACGGCACCGCCGCAGCCGGAGCCCCCCAGCAAGAGTTGCCCGATATCAAAAGCTGCCTCGAAATCATGACCGGCGCTCCCCTCCCAAAACTCGCCGACTGCGTGGTCCGTATCGAAGACGTCGATATCACCGCCAAAACCGCCACCCTCAAAGACAATCTTCAGCTCGAATACCACACCGCCGTACATGGCCAAGGCTCCGACTGCAAAACAGGCGACGAACTCCTCACTCCCAACCGCCGCCTCACCGCCAAGGAAATCGCCATCGCCGCCTCCGTCGGAAAATCAGAAATCGCCGTATCCAAATCACCAAACATCGCCATCGTCTCCACAGGCGACGAACTCGTATCCATCGACCAGATACCAGAATCACACCAAATCCGTCGCTCAAACGACATCACACTCTCCGCCGCTCTCGTCTCCGCCGGATTCCCCAACGTAGAACTCGTCCACATCCCCGACGATCCAGAGCTCATCGAAACCCGCCTACGCGAGCTCACAGCCCGATGCGACGCCATCGTCCTCGCCGGCGGCGTATCCAAAGGTAAATACGACTACATCCCCGAAACCCTCGCAAAGCTCGGCGTCTCCATCCGCTTCCAATGGGTCAGCCAACGCCCCGGCAAACCCATGTGGTACGGCCAGTTCTCCCGCGACGGGAGCCGCCTGCCCGTCTTCGCCCTTCCGGGCAATCCCGTCTCCTGCTTCACCTGCCTCAGGCGCTACGTCATTCCCGCCCTCGAAAAATGGACCGGCCTCCCACCCTCCAAGCCCCTATACGCAAAACTCACTCACGACCTCACCTTCAAGCCCGAGATCACCCTCTTCCTACCCGCATCCACCGACCCGCGCCCCAGCGGCGAACTCTGGGCCAAGCCCGTACTCTTCAACACATCCGGCGACTTCATCTCCGTCGCCCAGACCGACGGATTTCTCGAGCTCCCAAAAACGAGATCCATCTTCCCCGAAGGCGAACCCTTCCAATTCTACCCCTGGCCCCGCTAGCCAAATTTCACTCTTCACTTTTCACCATACACGCTTCCATGTCCTTCACCCACCTCGACGAATCCAACCAGCCGCACATGGTAGACGTGACCGATAAAAAAGTCACCCGCCGTTCCGCCACCGCCCGCGCCATCGTGCGACTCACCCCCGAGATCATGGCCCAATTCGACGGCCAAGAACTCCAGAGCAAAAAAGGCCCCGTCTTCCACACCGCCATCCTCGCCGGCATCCAAGCCGCCAAAAAAACCAGCGACCTCATCCCCCTCTGCCATCCGCTTCCCCTCACCAAATGCGCCGTCACCATCGCGCCCATCGAAGGACAGCCAGCCGTCGAGATCCTCGCCACCGCCGTCACCGACGCCAAGACCGGCGTCGAAATGGAAGCCCTCACCGCAGCCAGCGGAGCCGCCCTCACGTTGTACGACATGTGCAAAGCCCTCTCCAAAGCCATCGTCATCGAAGAAATAAAACTCCTCGAAAAAACCGGAGGCAAATCCGGCGACTACCAAGCTGAAACTCCCGATTCCTAACTCCCGTGCAACTCACCATCACCTACTTCGCCCTCCTGCGCGACCAACGCGGACTCGACACCGAAACCATCGATTCCCCCGCCGCCACCCCCGCAGAACTCTACACCCAGCTCGCCGAGCAACATAGCTTCACCCTGCCCAGCTCCGCCCTAAAAGTCGCCGTCAACGACGACTTCGCCCACTGGACCACCCCACTCAAAGACGGCGACACCATCGTCTTCATCCCCCCCGTAGCCGGCGGCTAAGCCCACCAAACCTACCGTCGCAACGCGACACCTACTCGCTCGTCAGAGCGACCTGACAATCTCTTACCACACCATCCTGCCGCCGCCGCGCGGCGATCCCAAGTCACGCCGTAGAAATCGCGAAGGCGGATGCCCGCGCAGCGGATCCTGTTAAATCACCACCACCACCACCATGCATTCACCCACCTTCAGCATGTCCTCCACCCCGCTCGAGCCGGAGGTCCTAAAAAAAGAACTCCTCGACTCCCACGCCGGAGCGCTCGCCACCTTCGAAGGCTGGGTGCGCAACCACAACGAAGGCCAGCCAGTCGACCAGCTCGAATACTCCTCCTACCCACAGCTCGCCGAAAAGGAAGGCCAACGCATCGTCGCCGAGGCCCTCGAACGCTTCGAGATCGACGCCGCCATCGCCCAACATCGCGTCGGCCTCCTCCCCATAGGCGGAATCGCCGTCTGGGTAGGCGTTTCAGCCGCCCACCGTGGAGCCGCCTTCGACGCCTGCCGCTACATAATCGAAGAGATTAAAAGCCGCGTACCCATCTGGAAGAAGGAATACTACTCAACCGGCGTCACAGACTGGGTGAATTGCCACCAAGAAACTTAATCCGAGCCCATCCGGGACGATATTCCACAGTGTATAGCTGCGCGCTTAAAAGATGCACTACGTGGAAAAACTATTTCAGTCACTTCAACCTCTCTACAATCAGCCGTGGTTCCCATACGCGGTCGGCGTTCTAGGGCTGATCTTCGCATACTCGGTCTGGATGACGCTTCGCTCCCTCCCCAAGCTCGTCATGTACCCCATCATCATGTCCACCGCAGTCATTATTTTCATGAACTGGATCTACCACCGCAACGAGCCGGAGATGCTTACCCCCATGGTCAACATGATCGCCCAGTTCCTGCCAAACTCCGGCCAGTAAGTCCCGCAAGCGCTCCTCGCTTACCTCGCCCCCAAAGCCCGCCGCATCCCCGGCCCCGCTTCCGCGACATCGATTCGCCCCAAACCGCAATTCCGTTCATGCGGCCCGCCAATACCCTTCATGTGTGGGAAAAATCCAACAGGATACCCAACACGATTCGCTTTTTAGCGCTTGATGGGGTCATTTAGCGGGACTTAACTCGCACCCCTCAAAACACGATCCACTATGTCGACAGCACAATCAGACATCGGACTCATCGGCCTCGCCGTCATGGGTCAAAACCTCGCACTGAACATAGCCGACCACGGCTTCAAAATCTCGGTGTACAACCGCACGACGTCCAAGACCGACGAATTCGTCGCGAAGAACCCAGACACTCCCGGCGGCCTCGTCGGAGCGCAGACCCTCGAGGAATTCGTTCAGTCCCTCAAACGCCCGCGCAAGATCATCATCCTCGTCCAGGCAGGCAAAGCCACCGACGCCGTCATCGCCGGCCTCACCCAGCTCCTCGAGCCAGACGACATCATCATCGACGGAGGCAACGCTCTCTGGACCGACACCATCCGTCGCGAGAAAGAGCTCAACGACGCTGGCTTCCGCTTCATCGGCTCCGGCGTCTCTGGCGGCGAAGAAGGAGCACGCTTCGGCCCCTCCCTCATGCCAGGCGGCAAAGAGTCCGCGTGGAACGAGCTCAAACCCATCTGGGAAGCCATCGCCGCTAAAGTCGACGCAGAAACCGGCAAGCCCATCGAAGGCGCCGCGCCCGGCAAGCCCGTCGAAGGCGGCGTGACCTGCACCACCTACATCGGCGAAAACGGAGCCGGCCACTACGTCAAGATGGTCCACAACGGCATCGAGTACGGCGACATGCAGATGATCTGCGAAGCCTACGCCATCATGTCCAAGCTCCTCGACATGGAGCCCAAGGAAATGTCCAAGGTCTTCGGCGAGTGGAACGAAGGCGTCCTCGACTCCTTCCTCATCGAAATCACCACCGACATCCTCCAGCAGGACGACCCCGCCACCGGCAAGCCATTCGTCGACATCGTACTCGACACCGCCGGCCAAAAAGGCACCGGCAAGTGGACCTCCGTCAACGCCCTCGACATGGGCGTCGCCGCCCCCTCCATCGCCGAAGCCGTGTTCGCCCGCTGCATCTCCGCAGTCAAGGAAGAGCGCGTAGCCGCCTCCAAGATCATCAACCCCATCTTCGACGCCTTCGAAGGCGACAAGGACGAGTTCGTCCAAGCCATCCACGACGCCCTCTACTGCTCCAAGATCTGTTCCTACGCCCAAGGCTTCCAGCTCATGCGTGCCGCACAGGAAGAGTACGATTGGAAACTCAACTTCGGTGAGATCTCCATGATCTTCCGCGGAGGTTGCATCATCCGCGCCGCCTTCCTCCAGAAGATCTACGAAGCCTACCAACGCGACGAAAACCTCGCCAACCTCCTCCTCGACCCCTATTTCAAGGGCGAAGTCGAGCGCTGCGAGAAAAACTGGCGCAAGGTCGTCGCCGCCGCCGCCACCTGCGGAGTCGCCATCCCGACCTTCATGTCCGCCCTGTCCTACTACGACAGCTACCGCAGCGAACGCCTCCCAGCAAACCTCCTGCAAGCCCAGCGCGACTACTTCGGAGCCCACACCTACGAGCGCGTCGACCAGCCACGCGGAAAATTCTTCCACATCGACTGGCCCGATCCCGCCCGCCCCCAAATCGAAGCCTAGCTCACTTAAGGCGCCGAGCGAAACGAGACTCTAGGAGCAACGCCACCAAGCAAACGCCTCTCACTCGCCAAGCAAATTCACCTCCCCCAGCCCGCGTCCCCCGACGCGGGCTTTTTCGCACCCCAAAAAAACCTCCCTAAAACCTCCCTAAAACCTCCCTAAAACCTCACCCAACACCCCCCGAAACCCTCCCCGGAACACGAAACGCGCAACGTTACACGTTTCGCGCCCCAGCCCACCCCCGAAACACCTCTCCTTCTTCTCGCTCTAGATTCGCCGACCCACGCCTCCACCTCCTTATTGTTGACATCCTACATCAATCAAATTCTTATTGTAGACGTCCAACATCAAGGAATCCTATGACCGATACAAAGCACGAACTTATGCAGGGCACCCTCGACCTGCTCATCCTCAAGGTCCTTTCCGGCGAGAAGCTGCACGGATGGGACGCCGCCAAGCGCATCCAACTCCTCTCGGGCGACCGCTTCCTCATAAAACAAGGTTCCCTCTATCCCGCCCTTCACCGCCTTGAGCAAAAAGCCTGGATCGAAGCCGAATGGGGCGTATCCAAAGGCCGCAGCGCCAAATTTTACCAGGTCACGGAATCAGGCCACCAACAGCTCGAAGCTGAAACCAGCCGCTGGGAAAGCTTCGTCGAATCCGTCGCCATGATCCTCGGCAAGAAAATTGTCTAGCCATGAAAGACTGGATACGCATCTCCACCCATCGCCTGCGGTCGCTCTTCCATAGCTCCGACACCCGCGCCAAGCTCGACGATGAAATCGCCTTCCACATCGAAATGCTCACCGAGCAAAACGTTAAACAAGGCATGTCTCCCCCCAAAGCTCGCGCCGCAGCCCTAAGGGAATTCGGCCACGTCGATAGCGTGCGCGAAGCCTGCAAAGCATCCTGGGGCGTACGCCTCTACGAAGACTTCTTCATGGATCTACGCGACGCCATTCGCCAAGCCATGAAACGCCAAGGCCACACCCTCGTCATCGTACTCACCCTCGGTATATGCCTCGGCTCCAACACCACCGCCCTAAACTTCGTTCAAAAGATCGTCTCCCAACCCTACGACTACGAACAAGCGGACCGTATCCTGAAAGTGGGGATGCAGCAGCCGAAAGTCGGTCGTATGGAAGTCAGCGAGCTCTCTATCCCCAAATACGAAATCCTAAAACAAAACACTCTTGCCACTCTCGAAGTAGGCCTCATCGACAGCAAAGAATTAGATCTCGACCTCAAAGGAGATACTCAACGCGTCAAAGCAGACCTCATCACTTCGGACGTCTGGAGCATCACCGGAGTTCGCCCGCTATACGGACACCTCTTCTCCGCTCAGGAAATTTTGGACACAGACGGAAAACTGGCCGTGCTCAGCGAGTCCCTCGCCAATCAACTCGCCCAAGAATCGCAGTCCCTCATAGGATCCACCGTCCACCTCGACTCCAATCCCTACAAAGTCATCGGCATCGTTCCAAACTCCTTCCACCTCAGTTACACCAGAGCGAACCTCTTCCTCCCTCGCCTCTTCACGCCCAAAGAAAGAGAAGCTTCAAATCGATTCGACCACTCCTACATAGGTATCGCCAAAGTGCTTCTCGGCACAAGCATCGAGCAAGCTCGTCATTCCATCAGCTCAGCTTACGACGTATACCTTGAAACGTATCCAGAAGACCGCGACGACCAGGAACGCTATGGCTCTACCTTCGCCAGCATCCCTATAAACGAATCCCTAGAAGAAAGCCTCCCGCAAATCGGTGGCGCGTTTCACTCCATTCAAATCGTCACCCTCATCGTGCTCGCTATCGGCTGCCTCAATGTCAGCGGCATGTTCCTGCTCAAAAGCTATTCCCGCGTGCACGACTTCGCCATGAGAAAAGCCCTCGGAGCCACCAATTTCCGAATCGTACGCCAGATGGTTATCGAGGTCTGCTTCTACTTCTTCCTCGGGGGACTGACCAGCTTCCTCTTCCTACGCGCCGGATTCTGGGCTGCGGAAGCCCTCTACATCGACGAGATCCCATGGATCTCCTCATTCAAGATCGACCTCTTCTCCCTCGGAGCGACCGCCGCGGTAGCCCTCGCCGCCGCCCTTCTCACCGCCATAGTACCCACCCTTTCAATACTTCGACGAGACCTAAACGAATACATAAAATCAGGCGGACGCACCACCACCTCTTCCGCATCCAAACATCGAATACACGCCTTCTTCGTCACCTCCCAGGTCTCCCTCTCGGTCATCCTCCTCGTCATGGCAGGTATCTTAACCAGTAACTTGCACCAAACCCTACAGAAAGACATCGGCTTCCAGAAAGAGGGTCGCATCGCCTTCGAAGTCCCCCAGCCGACCTACCGCTTCGGCAGCGGACACGACGCATACCTAAGCAACGTTCTCCCCTACCAAGAACGCGCCCTTGAGACCATACGCACCCTACCCGGCGTCATTTCCGCCTCCGCTACCAACCGCATCCCCATGTCCCCCTACCACACCGGACATAGCACCATCACCATGACCCACCACGAGTACCAGCATGACGAGCCGCGCGCTCGAGTACTCAGAGTCACCACTCGTCCTGGTTTTTTCGATACCATGGACTCCCGCCTGCTCAGAGGACGAGACTTCGCGGCCACCGACACCTTCGACACCGAGCGCGTCGTCATCGTCAGCCAAAACCTCGTCGATAAATACTATCAGGACCAAGAACCCATCGGCTCCACCCTTACCATGTGGGGCAATAGCATGCGCATCGTCGGAGTCGCCGAAGACATGCAAGACAAGCCCTACTTCATCCCATGGGACGGCTACACCCTCTACTTCCCTTACACCCAATGGTCCGACCTCAGCCGAAAATACACCGTCTACATCGCCCACGTCCAAGGCGACATCGAACAACAGAGCCTCGCCATCGAACGTGCCCTCAAACGCCTCGACCCCCAGCTCACCGTCGTCTCCACCCCACTCTACGAAACCTTCGAAATGGCGACCTTCGCCCAGCGCATCCCTATGGTCATTTCGATTTTCTTCGGTTCGCTAGCCCTGCTGCTTTCCGGCCTCGGAATCTACGGACTCATCAGCTACATCGTCGAAGAACGCGTCAAGGAACTCGGCATCCGCATGGCCTTCGGCGCCTCGCCGCGACGAATCCTAAAGCGCGTCCTAGGCGGCAGCGGGCAACTCGTCGCATGGGGCCTCGTCGTCGGACTCCTTATTGCCATCCCTGTTTCAATCAAAATCAATCCGATCCTTTCAGACATCGACGCCACCAATCCCGCCATTTTCGCGACCGTATCCGCGTTCGTCCTGGCAATAAGCATCACCGCAAGCTTCATCCCAGCCAGACGCGCCACGCAAATCGACATCGCAAAAACATTGAAACTATAAGATTCGAACACCACTAGGCCAATGCCCTAGGTTAGTCGCCTTTTTAAACATACGGTTTTATATCAACACTGTAAAATGATATTACGCGTCAGCCCACTGAGAAAATACTACTATATCGATCGATCACAATAGCATCTAATCGCGAAACGCTTCGGATTCCCTGAATCACTTCAAATACCACTCAAAGCCCGTGTAGTGCATAACTACACGGGCTTTTCCGTATGCATAATCCACAACCGCGAAAAACGAGAGAAACCGAAACTGCTATTAATAATTTCTGGCGTTACTCATATTTCTTCTGCATATTTCCGATCTCCCCTAGGACTCCCCCCCTCGTAATTCTCCTCAAACAGCCGACCTTTCGTCGAAACGTTTTACCCCAAAAACGCTCGATGAAACAACTCTCCAACTTGAACTTGAGAATTAGTATCATGCGCCTACGGAATATCTGCTCCACGCTCGCAAAGACCGTTCTTTGCGCGGCCGCCCCGCTCTTTTTGCCTACGCTCCTCTTAGCCCAAGAAGAAAAGACCCCCGACCCCTGGTTTACCGAAGATCGAAAAGCTCCGGAGATCGAGGAAGCCCAAACTCCGGATCAGGACGCCCCAACTGCAATTCTTCGAAAAACTAAACCGGCCACCATCGCCAAACGCTTACGTAAATCCCTCGATCTCATTCCCGAAGGAAATCTCAGCAAGCGCATAGACCTCCTGGAAGAAATTGTATCCACCGCTAAATCAAGCCCCGAAGACCTCAGTCTTCTCGCAAGACTCAAGACCACCAAGCAAGACGCGATCAACGCGATCGACTCAGCTAGCGCCACCAGTCATTCGATTCTAGATTCGATAGAAAATATCGGAGCCTACTCTAACTATTTCAATTCAGACCCAAGTCTTCTCGTATACCTTCTCGAGTCTGATTTTTCGCAAAGACTCAGCGCCCATGTCAGCTCTCTAAGTCGCCGAGGAAAGGGAGCCGAGCTCGCAATCCTTCAATCGGAAATCAACAATTCTGGCCTAAAAAACATCTTCGGCTACCGGATTAAGACCTCAGTCATCGATGCTACGAGCGGAATGATTGCTCGCCGCTGGGATGAGTTATCTCTCAACGCCACCACTCTTCCCGGAGAAGCCTACCTCCTAGGCCGACTGCTAGAGCAAAATGACAAGAAGCTCGCCCTCGCTATCGAGCTACCGCCAAACGCCGACCCCAAGCTCACCAGCAATATTGGCCGAAGTATAGAAAGCGCATGGGGCAAAGCCTTCAAGCTCGTCGACCAACAAGCCCGAGCGAAGCAACCAGAGTTCATACTTAAAATTGATGCAAACCGTATCCAATCGACACATACATCCAGCGAAAAAACCGTCGAATCCGTAATTCCAGGAGCAATCGTAGAGGAGCCAAACCCTGATTTCCTCGATCTGGTCGCGCGATACGAAAAAGCAGCCAGTATCTACGAAAACGCCGTCAAATCCTACGAAGCGCGCTACCAGCAATATTTGGACTCAATGGACGACACGGAATATAGAAACGCACAGGCAAGCCTCAAACAGGCTGAATCAAACCTCAAGGCCACTCCTCCTCCCACGGGTCCTGGCAGCAGCCCCGAATACGACGCCGCCCGAGCGCAATTCCAAACCGCACAAGCGTTGGCATTCTCAATTTCAGCTCCCTCCGCGATTCAACCAAGTGAACCTGTACCCTACCACCTCGATATCCTCGAAGAACTCTACCTCGTCCCAAGCACGCTCATAAGCAGCGAGGATAAAACCCCCTACGAGTACGTCGAAAAATCGCTCTCCTATATCTTCGAGAGCAGAGCCCCCATTACCCTCGAATCACCTGCGAGCGAGAAGGTCGCCGCCGAGTCTCTCGTTACTTTCACCCAAAATCGCGCTTGGACGAAAACCTTAGGAGCAAACCCGCGGGACCCTACAGCCGACGAAGGAACGTATTCTGAATCCGCTTACAACTCAGCTCTCGATATCTTCGGTCTCGAATTCAGTTCACACTGCGCCCGAGAGCTAGGCTCCCTATTCGAAAAAGCGAAAACCAGCCTCCAAACGCAGCAAAACGACCTCCCTCAAACACTCCTCTACCTAGCCTTAAAAGCCGCTACATCGGGGTCTGACCAGCTCGCCATCAACGAGGCAGAACTCAAATCCCTCGCCGAACTCGCCCAGAAACCCAATCTATCCTCAAGCCAGTTCCGAGCGCGATGCATCGCCCTAATCCTCGCAAAAACAGAGTTCTCAAATCTGGCGGACGAGGAGCAAATCGCTCAATTCCTCTAAGTCACACCCAATCCAACCCTAGACCTTCACCGCAGATTAGTGGAGGTCGAAATTGGGCAACAAATCCATCCCGTCCGAATTCGCTTACACTGCCAGATCCTCCACATGACACTTCGCCGCGCCCCTCTCATCGCCGTCTTCCTGATCAACAGCTTGATTCCCTATGCGGCAACCGCCCAGGAACTCGACGTCCTGAAGGACACCACTCACCGTTGGATACAAACGCGAAATCGAATATCGAAAGATAAAAGCGATTGGATTGCGGAAAAAGAACTCCTTCAAGGATCTATCGACACTCTCACGTCAACTGAGGAAATCTTCACAGACAATGTCGAAATCCTACAAATGCAGAGCAGCGATCTCGCCAAGAAAATAGAGGAAGCAAATTCGCAAGTAGCTTCCTTCGTACAAACAAACGAGTTCATAAAGTCCCATGTAACCGTATACGAAAAAAGGATACAAGATCTTGCCAAACGCTTGCCAACCCCACTCGTCGACGAAATCAGGCCACTTCTTCGAAAAATCCCAAGCGAAGAAAACGATTCCACTCCGACCCCAAATCGCCTGCAAAACGTAATCGCGATCTCCACCCTCATAGACGAATTCAACAACGACTTAACCCTTGCCCACACTATCAAAACCCTCGAAGACGGTAGCGCGATAGAAGTCCGAGTCCTCTACTGGGGACTAGCCGGAGCCTACGCCTCAAACACCGACGGAACGAATGCATGGATCATCACCCCCGCCCAAGGAGAGTGGACGTGGAACGACGCTCTCGACAACGCTCCCGCTATAAAAAGGCTCTTCGACGTATACGACAAATCGGTTGATCCAGCCCTCGTGCAAATCCCCTTTAGCTTCCATTCTGAAGGAGGGGTCGAATGAAACGAGCATCAGCCCTCGCCCTCCACGCGCTCGCCACCGCATCCCTTTTATTCGGACAAGCAGAAGCCGAATTCGCGGACCTTATCGAGAAAACCCAAACCAGAATCGATCAAAGCCTTCAGGAGTACCAAAGCTTCCTCGTAGAAACCCAATCCGAGAAGCTAAAGCTCGTATCACAAATCAATACCCTAGAAAACGCCCTCGTAAAACTGCGACGCGACGAACAGGCCGCAACCCGCGACGCCAAGGAGGGAGAACTCACACTCGAAGAGCTGCAGATCCGTATCAAAGCCCTCGATACGCAAGCCCAGTATTCGCACGGCGTGCTCTCAGAATACCTCACAAACTTCGAAAGCCGCATCCACGTCTCCGAAGACCAGAACTACCTCGAACCGCTTCGCGAAACACGCGAGCTGCTCAACAGCCAAGCAGACAATCCCGCCGAACGCCTCCCCATTCTCTTTCAAGCTCTCGACCTTGGCCTAGCGCGACAAGAATCGCTCCTCGGAGGAACACGCTTCCCTGGTCGAGCGATCACTCCAACCGGTGGCGTCAAGTCCGGCGCCATCGCCCTCGTCGGTCCCGTCGCCTTTTTCACGGCAGACGATTCATCGGCCACCGGACCCCTCCGCTTCAACTCCGGAACGATCGAGCCCGGACTCTCCGCCATTCTTCCTGAAGACGCAGCGGCCCTAAAAAACATTATCGAACAAGGCTCCGGACTCCTTCCGCTCGACAGCTCCCTCGGCAACGCCCTTGTTCTCAAAAAGGCAAAAGGCACTCTCACCGAACACATCGCCAAAGGAGGCTGGGTCGGCTACGCCATCCTCATCCTCGGGGCCATTTCAATACTCGTCGCCCTCTACAAGCTAATCGATCTGCGAGGAAATCGCATCCAAACTCCAGAAGACATTCGAGCAATCGCACAATCCGCCGCAAAGGGCGCCAACGAAGAAGCCAACTCCAAGATCGGATCCAAAACCGGTCCCATCGCCAACATGCTCGTTCTCGGTATCGAATTTTCAATGACAAGCCAGGAAACCCTGCTCGACGCTATGGAGTCCTGCATTCTCAGGCACCGGCCCCGCCTCGAGCGTTTCCTTCCCATTCTCGCCACCACCGCAGCAGTCGCCCCACTCATGGGACTCCTCGGCACCGTCGTCGGCATGATCAAGACGTTCACGCTTATCGAAGTCTTCGGAACCGGCGACGCCAAATCACTCTCCTCAGGTATTTCCGAAGCGCTCGTCACTACCGAGCTCGGACTCATCGTCGCCATCCCAGCCCTCATTTTCCATGGAATCTTCACCCGCATCATGCGCAGCCGACTAGGAACCATGGAGCAAGTCGCTGCAGACTTCAGCCGCCACCTCTTCGCTCTTAAGGAGAAAGGCGGCCAAAAATGAGCCCGGACTGGCTCAGACCCGTCTGGGAAATCATCCACAGCGGCGGTCCCATCATGATCGCCCTCGGCTTGATCGCCTTCCTGCTCTACCGAAATATCCTGGGACTTTTCCTCTTCACCAGTCGACTCGACGCCCACGCCAGCTTCTTCTCCCACACCCAAGAACGCACCCGCAACGCCGTGCAGGACTTTCGGGACAACCTCTCCCAGCTTGTCCGCACCCAGCTCAAGTACGCCAATGTGCTCATCGCTGCCGCCCCCCTACTCGGTCTCCTCGGTACCGTTATCGGAATGCTGGATACATTCAAAGGCATTGGAGCCGAAGCCGGGCAAGACACCACCAAAGCCGTAGCCGACGGCGTAAAAGTCGCCCTCATCACCACCCAGACCGGACTTATGATCGCCATTTTCGGCCTCCTTCTCACACAGGTCATTAGCCGTATCTACCGGTCAAAAGACCTGCAGCTTCTCGAACTCGAAATCCAGACCATGAAACGAAACCTCTCCTCATGAGACGCCGCAAATCAGTCAACGACCAGAGCGACAACGTCGATATCAACCTCTCCCCGATGATCGACTGCATATTCATCCTGCTCATCTTCTTTATCGTAACCACCGTCTTCATCGAAGAAAGCGGCATCGAGGTCAACAAGCCACAAGCCGCCTCAGCGCAAGCCCTCGACAAAAACTCCATCCTTATCGCTATATCCGACGGAGACAACGTCTACTACGGAGGCGAGGAAATCGGCATCTCCGGCGTCCGCCCACGCATTCAACGTATCCTCGCCACCGAAGAATCCAACGTGATCATTCAAGCTGACGCCTCGGCAAGCCACGGCACATTCGCTCGAGTATACGGCGAGGCTAAAGCCGCAGGAGCAAAACGTATCCACTTTGCCACTGACCAGTAACCAATAGTTAGATACATGGCCTCACTCGAACAACAGCTGCGTCGCAAAAAGCTTAGCCCGGTCACCTTCCTGGGCGGTATCGCACTTGCTGCTATCGTGTTCTTGTCAATGGGACTAACGCAGCTCGGAATCGACTTCACCCCGCCCGAAGAACCCGCTCCTCTACTCGAGTTCCACCTTCCGCCTCCTCCCCCGCCTCCCCCCGCTAAAGCCGCGCCCAAGAAAACTAAAGTATCCATCAACTTCGACCTCCCCGCCACCTCAGGACCAGCGGACGTACCCCTCGGTTTCCTTGACATCGATTTCGGCCTCACCCCAGAAAAAATAACTAAAAGCACCGTTAACGTCGATGATACCATCGAAAGCTTCCAGACCGACGGCCTAGACGATCTCACTGTTTACGACTTCGTAGACGTGAGCGAGAAGCCTACCACAAAATACAACCCACCCCTCAATATCCCCCCTGCACTCATCAACAATACCCGCGACCCGGTCGTATTCACCTATCTCTGTCGCATCGACACCTCCGGAAACGCAACGGATATCCATATTATCGATACAGACTTCCCAGACGCCATTCCCGTATTGGTCAGATACGTACAAAACATCCGATTTACAGTAGCGAAAATAGACGGTAAGCCCGTCAACTGCATCGTACGCAGAAAAACCACTTACTACCCTAGCTCCACCAAGAGCCCCTTTTCCATATGACCCGCGCTGCAAAAACTCTCCTGCTCGCCATCGTGCTTTGCCCCTCATTCGCCCAAGCGCGCGAGCTCGGCGAACCCGATCTCTCCAGCGACGAATTCCAAGCCCGCTTCACCGCCAGCTATGGAGTCCTGTCCGAAAAAGAGCCACCCCTTAACGACATCGAAATCGTCATGCTGAAAAAAGTGGCTCCACTCCTGCGCATCAACAAAGTCCAGGCTCAAAACTTCCTCCAAAGCATGATCAACTCAGAGGAAAAGCACAGCGCCTCCTTCAACTACCTGCTGGGAAATATCTACTACGAGAGCGACGAATTCCTCCTCGCCGAGACCCAATACAAAGCCGCTATCGAACGCTTCCCTGATTTCCAAAGAGCGTGGACCAATCTCGGCGTGCTCAAGCTCCGCTCAGGCGACACCAAGAGCGCCCTAATCTCCTTCGTAAAGGCCATCGAACTGGGCGATACCAAAGGCCAAACCTTCGGCATGCTAGGCTATTGCCACTACGCCGAAGGCAACTACATCTCCGCCGAAGTCGCCTACAATCGCGCCGTGCTCGCCGAGCCCGACAACCTCGACTGGCTCGAAGGAAAAGCCCAAACCTATCTCAAGGCAGAACGCTACGTCGAAGCCATCCGCATGCAGGACGAACTCATCGCCCGCCGCCCACGCCACGCCGAGTACTGGCTCGCCCAGACAAACGCCTACCTCGGCCAAAAGGACCTCGCTCGCGCCGCCCGAAATCTCGAAATCGTCCGTTCGCTCGGCGCCGCAGATTTCAAGTCCCTTTATCTACTCGGAGGTCTTTACGTGAAACTCGAAATGCCGGGCACCGCGCGGGAAGCCTACCTGCAAGCCGCCCAGCTCGCGCGCCCCTCCGACGTCAAGTTTCTCATCGAGGCCGCCAGGCTTTTCGCCCAAAACGAGGAAATTGAAAGCGCACGGGAACTCTTCAATCTCATCGACCTATCAGGAACCGACCTCGCCGCCCAAGACCGACGCGACTACAAAGTAATCGAAGCGGACCTCGCAGCCTTCGACGGGGACACGACGAGAGCTATCAGTCTCCTTCAAGAAGCCGAGCAAATCGACCCCATGTACGGACTCGTACTCATCAAGCTCGCTCGCCTGCACTCCAGCCAAAACAACAGAGACAAGGCCTACATGCTCCTCGATCGAGCAGAGAAAGATTCTGAATTTGAATACAATTCCCTCATCACCCGAGTCAAACTCCTCATCGAAGAAGAGCGCTTCGCAGAATCCCAAGTCTATGTCGGAAGAGCGCTAAAACTAAATTCAAGCGAAACGGTCCAAACCCTCTACCAACAAATCGAAAACGCCGCCAAGGCTGACCGTTCCTAATTTTCAGTATCCCTATCCAAGATACAACCTGCGTGTTCGACCTCGAGAAAACGAGCACCCACATTCTCCTCTATTATCCCCTTCGCTCCCTTATCGCCTTTAAGCTGTCCCAAACCCTCAAAGCAGCTCCGAGGAAAGCACACCGGATGCCCCCGCTGTCCCTCGAAGCAAGGCACTACAATTCGCTCTCCCTTCTCCTCGTAAAACGCCTCGCACACCTTTCGCGTCTCCGCTTCCCGCAACTCCCCCAAATCGCCTAGCGAAATCAGGCAACCCTCTAACTCCTTATCGACCAGAGCGCTTACCCCAAACGCCAAGCTCGAGCCCATCCCTTCCTCAAAATTCGGATTCACCACAAATCGAACCGGCAAGCCACTCAGAGCGGTCTTCACCCGCTCTGCCTCATGGCCTAAAACCACTACAATCTCCCGCAAGCCAAGCCCCAAAAACGGTCGCACCGAGCGTGATACAAGAAATTCCCCACCCATCGTATCCAAAAGTTTATTACGCTTCCCGAATCTTCGTGACATCCCTGCTGCCAAAATCACCGCGCTCAAATCCGAAAACCCATCGCTCATCGCTTCGCGTTCCGCTCCCGAATCAGCTGCGCCACAATACTCACCGCAATCTCCGCTGGCGTCTTACTCCCGATATCGATTCCCACTGGACCAAAGATTCGCTCCAGTGTCTCCGCTTCGAAACCTAGCTTTCCCAAGCGACGCAACCGAGCCGCATGGCTCTTCTTGCTACCGAGAGCTCCGATGTATCCACAACCTGTAGACAAGGCCGCCGTCAACGCTTGATCGTCGATCTTCGGATCGTGCGTAATCGCCACCAAAGCATCCTCTCCACCTAAAGCATATCGCTTCAGGGCTACTTCCGGCCACTCCACACGGATCTCGTCCGGAGAAAACTGAAACCGATCTTCCCGCGCGTAATGCTCCCTCGGATCAATCACTACCACCTCATACTGCAACATCTTGGCAGCAGACGCGAGATGCAGCGCAATATGAGACGCCCCAATAACAAAAAGCCGCTTTCTTCGCCCAAGAAAACGATACAACACTCGTTCCCCGTCCTCCGAAACCTCATAGGTCTCCTGCCGCAAGTCGTCGCCAAATTTCAATGTATCCGATTTTTCGCTACTCCTCCAAACGCAAGGAGTATGCTCGTCTAACGCTTTCACGACTTGATCGACAAAAGACTCATCCGATCCTTCCCGCAAATGCGGAGCCGGTTCAATACGCACCTCGATCGACCCGCCGCAAGAAAGCTCGATCTCCCACGGAAACCCCTCACCTGGGCCAAACCTTAGCCAACGCGTCTCACCGTCACTTAAGCAACTCTTCGCCGCCTCGATCACCTCGTGCTCCACACAGCCCGCGCTTACCGAACCAATGAAGCGAACCCCATCCTCATGAATCGCCAGCACAGAGCCCACCCCGCGAGGCGATGGCTTGCTCGCCCGCACCACAGTCGCCAGCGCGAAGCGCTCCCGATCTACAAACCACTTGCGAAGCTGAGGCCAAATATCCTGCATAGAAAGCTAGCTAACAGCGGGTTCAACCACCGCGAGTTCCTTGCTTTGCTTGCCAAAGAACCAGAGAAAACCGCCCACAGCGATTGGATACAAAACGTAGAACGTCCAAACCGGCATGCCATAAGACACGGATGCGTAGCCAAACACGCAAGAGAAGGCCACTGTCGCGAGCGCGTAATACAATTGAGTATTCACATGGGCAATGTGATCGCAGCCAGAAGAGACCGACGAAAGCACAGTCGTATCACTGATCGGACTACAGTGATCGCCAAAAATCGAGCCATCCAAAATGGCCGCCGCTGTCAGCAGGAAGATTATAAAATACTCCGGCTGCAAAGCCCCCATATCAACCGCTAGCGGCAAGAGAATCGGAATCAGGATACCCATCGTCGCCCAGCTCGATCCAGTGGCGAAAGACATCACCCCCGCCACCACAAAAGTCAGCAGTGGCAACATCCAGATCGGCAAGCTGCCACCAAGCATCGCGATGAGATACTGAGCCGTACCAAGCGAATCGCAAATCTCCCGCATCGACCACGCCATCGCGAGAATGAAAATAGCCAGCCACATTGTAGAGATGCCCTTCCTGTAGGAACGAACTCCATCGCCAATCTTTATCACTCCCTGAAAAAGTGGCAACAGTACCGCCACCGCTCCCGCGACTAAAGAAGAAATCAGCATCGCAGGCATCGCGCCAGCCTCGCTCTCACCAGTTGGATCGTAAACCGCAGCCCCAAAGATCGCCCGAATCCCATCCATGCTGGTGTACGAAAGAGTTTCGCCTGCAGCCTCCAACCGATCGGATCCCAGTATCAAAATTCCAATTACAATCCCTATCATCAAAACAGCCACCGGAACCGCAGCGTTATACCAGCGGGGCTTGACTTCCGCTTTCTCCATAGCTCTTGACTCAGCTTGAAAACCGACCTTCGAATGCCCATCACCCACAACCTTGCCTTCATGAAACGCGCGACGCTCTGCCTGTAACATGGGGCCAAAGTCACGCCCGGACACGGAGGTCATGAAAACGAAAACCAAAGTGCCAATACAATAAAATCGCATCGGCAGCATCGCCACGAGTATGCCGTATCCAGAAAGTCCTACACCTTGCTGCTCAGCCACTCCTCCCAACAGGCTCACCTCAAACGCCACCCAAGTAGACAACAAAGCAAGCCCCGCCACCGGCGCCGTCGTCGAGTCGACGATGTACGCGAGCTTCTCGCGAGAGATCTTCCACCGGTCCGACAACTTCTGCATCGTAGTGCCGACTACCACCGCATTCGAGTAATCATCGAAGAAAAGCATCAAGCCACTCAGGCCTATGGTCACCTTCGTTCGGCGACGCCCTTTGGCGAATCGCGTCATCACTTGAACCAAGCCATCCAAGCCGCCGCTTCGAGACATCACCTGCACCATGCCCACTAGCGAAATGAGAAACAGAATGATCATCACATTGAACTCCTGCAGAGCCGGCTTGATCAGAAAGTCATTCACTCCGAGCACCGCGGTCGCCAATGGATTTAGCCCGTACGACAAAAAGGATCCCAGGGCGAACGCTGATACCAACGCCCCAACCATGGTCCGGAAAAAAGCGGCGATCATCACCGCTAGCAAAGGCGGCAATAGTGATGTCCAGTGTCCCTTGACTTGCACCTCGCGAGCCCCCTCCCGCAAATAGTCGATAAAGGACCAATCCGCTCCCGAAACCGCCAAGGAGGACGACCCCGCCACTTGATCTACCTCTTGAGTGATCGGCACGATCGCCAGAAACGAGCACACCCCTAGCAGGGTCAGAAAAAATGCGAGCCAACGCTTCGGGCGCAGCCAAGTCGGAAGTTCTTTCATAAACGAAACGAGGCTTAGCAAAAACGCGAACCGCGCCACGGGCAAACCGTTAATGATAAACGGTCAGAACTCCCCAACCATTTGCCCTATCGCAGCTCCCAAAACGAAAAAACCCTCACAGCCACTAAGCCGTAAGGGTTCTGAAAATCCGCTGAGTCGAGCGATTAAATTTCGTAGGCAGGAAGTACCTTGTCGATGCTCGCTCCCTTGAACTTCGCGAAATTCGGCAAACCGTTTTCCCAAGTCAAAGTCACCTCGCCCTGGATGAGCGGAGTCGCGTACTTCACGAACGGGAAGTTAACGCTAATGCCGTCATCGTTGATCCAATCCGCCGGAAGCTGCTTCGACCCCGTTGGCACGTCGGACAGATCGACCCAGCCCGTTTCGCACTTGTAGGAATCCGCCTCAGCGCGCTGCAAGGTGATCATCTTGCCGCTCTTGCCATTTTCCACCGCTTGGGTGACCGCTGCCGATCCCGCCAAATAAGCTTCATCCGTATCCGTCTGAGACGCGCCGTGAGCCGCAGCGCGAGCCGATACGCCTAGCTTGCTTGAGCGAGCGCTCACACCTAGACGCGTTTCGACGAGATTGCGGAGAAATTCTCCAGTGCCGCCAAGCTGCACATGCCCAAAGGCGTCCGTGCTCGTCGAAGTGAGCGCCACGTAATTCCCGTCCGCGTCCACCAGACCTTCGCCCGTAACGATCAAACAGTACTTTTCCCGAGCGAGAACCTTCTGCACGTCGGCAACAAACTTCTCCGCATCGAATGCGACCTCGGGAATGAGAATCAAGTGCGGCGGATCATGCGGATGGTCACGGCGCTTCGCGAGAGCCGCGCCCGCTGCGATCCAACCCGTGTTGCGACCTTGAACCTCAAGGATGGAAACATAATCGCCCTCGCCGATTGACTCGTTGTCGCAAGCCATCTCGCGAACGGTAGTCGCCACATGCTTGATCACGCTGCCGTAGCCCGGACAATGATCCGTACCGGAAATATCGTTGTTGATCGTCTTCGGAATGCCGATGATGCGCATTTCGTAGTCTTGCGCCTTCGCCAGCGCGTCGAGCTGATCGAGCATCGCCATCGACTCGCTATCGCCGATGTAGAAGAAGTAGCGGATATCGTGGGCCTTGAAAACTTCAAGAGCGCGCTCGAGGTCTTCCTCTTTCTTGAAAGCGTAGCGACAGGTGCCAAGGGCAGAGCCCGGAGTAGATTTCAGGAGACGGATCGTCTGCTGCGACTCAGCAGCAAGATCGATCATATCCTCACTCAAGACGCCGATCACCCCATTGAGTCCGCCGTAGATCTCTTCAATGCACTCATGGTTGAGCGCTTCTTCGATGACGCCCGCAAGGCTGGCGTTGATCACTGCAGTAGGTCCGCCAGACTGGCAGACGAGGCAATTTCCTTCTAATTCCGACATGATGAGAAAAGGTTCAATACGTTAGTAACTGGCAAGACAAAGGACATCCCCAACAGCTTGGCAACCCCTATTTGGAAGGAGTCCAAACATCGCCACTTTTCAAGCATCCTACACGATCATAAGAACCCAAATCCTTAGGGGAAACACAGTTGCCGCATCAGGAATCAAAACGTCAGGAACGCGAGAACTACCCAAAATCTTGACCCGCGACGCGCGCCCCATCATTTCAGTACGCCTTATGGCCAAAGACAAAGCATCCAAGTCAAATCCCATGGACCCCATCGTCGCTCTCTGCAAGCGCCGCGGCTTCATCTTCCAGTCATCCGAAATCTACGGCGGATACAATGGATTCTTCGACTTCGGCCCCCTCGGCTCCGAGATTAAGAAGAACATCAAAGACGCCTGGTGGAAGGACATGGTCCACCGCCGCGAAGACGTCGTCGGCCTCGACTCCTCCATCATCATGCACCCAAAGATCTGGGTCGCATCCGGCCACGTCGGCGGCTTCTCCGACCCCATGGTCGACTGCAAGGAGTCGAAAATGCGCTACCGCGCCGACCAGCTTTTCTTCGCCCCCGTCAAGGTCGCCGGCGAAACCATCGGCTACGTCTCCGTCCTCGAAGACGGAGCCATGCAGGCCGAAGCCGAACAAAAGGCCGACAAGCTCAAGCGTAAAGCCGCCGTGCAAGGCGAGCTCGAGCCCATCGTGCTCAAGCAGTACGTCGACGCCGACCCTTCCGAGTACGAGCTCATCCCCTCGCCCGCCACCGGCGAGCCAGGTAGCCTGACCGCTCCCCGCGACTTCAACCTCATGTTTGAAACCAAGGTCGGCGCCCTTTCGGACAACTCCGCCACCGCCTACCTTCGCCCAGAAACTGCCCAAGGCATCTTCGCCAACTACAAAAACGTCGTCGACACCGGCCGCGTAAAGATTCCTTTCGGCATCGCCCAAATCGGTAAGGCCTTCCGCAACGAGATCACCCCGCGCAACTTCATCTTCCGCTCCCGCGAATTCGAGCAGATGGAGATCGAATACTTCATCTCCCCTGACGTCGATTGGTCCGAAGCTCACCAAGACTGGATCAAGTACTGCTGGAACTGGCTCATCTCCATCGGCCTGCCGGAAGAGATGCTCGGCAAGGACGTGCACGAAAAGCTCGCCCATTACGCCAAGGCCTGCACCGACATCACCTTCAAGTTCCCCTTCGGCGAACAAGAGCTCTGGGGCATCGCCGCCCGCGGCGACTTCGACCTCAGCCAACATCAAGAGCACTCGGGCAAGTCCATGGAGATCTTCGACGAAGCCTCCAAGAAGAAGTTCGTCCCCCACGTCATCGAGCCCTCGCTCGGCGTCGATCGCCTCTTCCTCGCCATCCTCGGAGCCGCCTACACCGAAGACGAAGTCGGCGGCGAAAAGCGTAGCCTGATGAAGTTCCACCCACGCATCGCCCCTTACAAGGTCGCCGTCCTCCCACTTGTCAAAAATAAGCCCGAGCTCGTGGAAATTGCCGAAAAGCTCTACAAGAAATTGCAGCGTCGCTACAACGTCTTCTGGGACCAAAGCGGAGCCATCGGCCGTCGCTACCGTCGCCAAGACGAGATCGGCACCCCCTGGTGCGTCACCGTCGACTTCGACACCATCGAAAAGGAAGGCCAAACCTTCACCCTGCGCGACCGCGACACCACCGAACAACGCCGCGTCAACGAAGCCGAGCTCCTCGCCTTCCTCGACGAACAATTGTTCTAAGGTAGGATTCGGGCGACGCCCCAAACCTAGACACTTCCCTCAGCCCGTCCTTTCAGTGGACGGGCTTTTTCATACCCCCACAAAAAAGGCCGAAGCGAAAAACGCTCCGGCCAGTATTCAAAATCAACTACAATCCTAGTGGCTCGTGTCCTGCACCGCGCCCTTGGGCTGGCCAATCTCCGAAAGCAACTCGTTGAACCAAGGCTCATCCGTGTTGAACGGCTTACCGCCCGCCACGCGGTCGAATTCACACGCGCGCAAAATGTCGCGATTGTTCTCGTCATGACCGATCACGCCGCTTTCGCCGGCAAACGCAGCCTCGACCGCCTTGTCCGTGCAGCTCTTGATCAAGTTAAGATCCTTCGCGTTCGCCGCAGCCGCCCGAGAGTAGTATCCACTCTTCTGGACAAGCACCTTCTCGGCGCCGATCATTTCCTTAAACTGCTTCGCAAAGTACGCCCCCGGATTGATGAAATCCAACTGCACGTGCCCAAACGCATCACGCACGATCTCCTCGCCCGCCGCTTCCTTCTTAGCCACGATGTCCGCGACGCCTGCGCCTTCGGACAAGAAAATGTTCACCGCGTCATGCTCGTCCAACTGCTTGCGCAAACGCGCTGCTTCAGACTCTAGATCGATACTCAGCTCCGGCACGTAGATCGCATGCACGTCATGGCGCTCGCGAGCGAGCCCGATTTCCGGAACCCAGTAGCGACATTTCTGGCGCTTGTGGTATTCATAAGCTGTATACGCTGCGAGCCATCCACAATGGCGACCCATCACCTCGTGCACGATCAACATGCGCGGGCTGGAATTGTGCTCCGCCACCACGTTCTCAAAGTAATTCGCTCCGTGCTCGGCCGCCGTGTAAGCGCCAAGAGACTGTTTGATCGGGTAGACGTCGTTATCGATCGTCTTCGGCAGGCCAATCACTCTCAACGCGTAGTCGTGCTTCGCCAAGTAAGCCGCCAAGTCCGCCGCCGCCGTGTTCGTGTCGTCGCCACCAATCGTGTGCAGCACGTCCACGCCGTCCTTCACAAGCTGATCAGCCGCCACCTTCTGAGGATCTTCGCCCTCCTTCACCAGACCGCGCTTCACGCAGTCCTTCACATTCGTCAGCTTCACGCGGCTGTTGCCAATCGGACTCCCGCCAAAAAGGTGCAGATTACCCGCGTTCTTGCGAATCTCCGGAGTCACCTGGTAGCTCAAGCCCTTCAGAAGACCGTAATAACCGTTCTTGTAGCAGATGATCTCCACGTCCGGATCGATCTCCGTGTAGCGCTGGATCAGACCACCAATTGCTGAGGAAAGACAAGGGGCCAAACCGCCTGCCGTTAGGATGCCTACTTTCTTAACTTTCATAGTGCGAAAATGTGTGAGGACCGAAATGGCTAGAGAACTTTCTCGCCGAATACAAGCGCCCATCAGCCCACGGATCGAGAGCAAGTAGCTTTTCGCAAAACAGGCATATAACCAGAACCGTCTCTCGAACCACGAAAACAGGGACAGCTGCTCACTCCACTACCTAAGATCCAGACCTCCCGAGTCCACAAAACTACTAATAGGCTCGAGAACACACGCTGATAACCGACTGAACCCTTCCCTTAGCTAGCTTTTAACAAAAAACCCGAGACCTGTTCACTCGGACCAGTTCAGAAAGCGACGGTAACTACCGATAAATTCAATCGTGAGTCACCACTACCACACCCTGCAAATACCTGCAGGTTTACTCTCAAGGGCTTCGACCATGACCCGAGCTGCAGCAAGGAAGAATCTCCTCCGTCCACAGATTCTAATACTCGCCCTTGTCTGTCTGGCGTCGCTCAGCGCTACCCATGCCTACTCCCAAGCGGAATCAGAAAGGAGGACAGAAACAGAGCTCCTCAAACTCCAAAATATCGGTGAATTCTGGGAGGCTTCCAAAAACGAGAAAACGAGCCATCTCACCCACTCCTACGAGTTCGACATCACGGTTCTCTACTACGATCCCCATTGGCACTTGCTTTGGATCGCCAACAAAGGCCATTCCACTGGCTTCTTCCCTATTCTCAAAAAGCCCTTCCCTTTCGAAAATGGTCAAGTTCTGACCATCAAAGGAGAACTCATTCCATCCGAGGGTCTTGATCCCGATAAGATGGAAATCGCAAGAGCGTCGACGAGCGTCGAGCTTCCGACTAAGGAACTTTCAAACGTACTATCCGAAGCTAGAGAACAGAACTTTCAATGGGTTTCCGTCCATGCGTTTGTCGACGAGCAAACTCAGGTTGACCCGCAGCATATCGATTTTGAACTCATACGCGGCTCCCAACGAATCAAGGCCCACCTGCTTGTCGATCCAGACCGAAAGATCCCCAATCTCACACGGACCTTTGTTCACTTCAAAGGCCTACTTGTCACTGAACCCAACTACGAAAATCCGCTAGGCAGCCTCGTCCTGTGGAGCAGTGACCAAAACCATATCAGCCAGAGCCAACAAAAACGAGCAGACAGCTTCGAGTCCCAAGCCATCCCAATCCAAGAACTCAGAGATCACGCGACCAACGAATGGGTCAGGATTGAAGGCACCGTGCAATCCTTCGAACGCGGACAACATCTCTCGCTGTCCGACCCTACTGGATACATCCAAGTCATACCCAACCAAACCCTCCAACTCAATATCGGCGACAAAATTGAGGTACTTGGAAGTCCCCTGGAAAACGACAACGGATGGACGCTCGCAAACGCGCTTTACCGACCAATCACAGACTTTGATCTTCAAGGTTCAATGCGAGGGGTCACCTCTGAAAACAAATACCACATCAGACTGGCCAGCGAAATTCTTCAACTCGACTCGCTGCAAGCCATCCAACAACAAACCGCCAAACTTAGCGGAGTCATCACCTACTCAGACCCCGAAAAACGCTACTTCTACCTCAACGACCTCTCCGGAGGCATACGAGTGCAGCTTGAAGAGCCATGGCCAGACGCCATACCTGCGGGTAACTTCGCGTACGTCGATGGACACGTATCCCCTGGCGGCTTCGCTCCGTTCATCACTGCGGAAAAGCTACGAATCACAGGGCCTTCCAAAATGCCAGACTCCAAGCTGGTAACCCTTCCGCAAGCCCTGACGGGCATCGAAGAAGGCCGGTGGATCGAAATGAAGGCAAACCTCTACGGGATGGAGACCGAAGGCAGGACTACCATTCTGAAACTCTCGAGCCCCACCGGAGAGTTCACTGCCCTACTGCCGCTCTCACACCAACAGCTGGAGATAAACAAGGGATCGACCATCAGCGTAAAGGGAGTTTGCGTCGCTAGTGATCGAGAAAACAACCAGCTCCCAGGGGTTTCCATACTCGTGCCAAACACTAGCCGTATCACAATTATAGATACCGCCCCAAAGGATCCATTCAGCTACAATCCGACCCCCATTCCCAATATCCTTCGCTATCGCTCGATGAAGACTGCCGCGAAACAGGTCCTCATCCGCGGAACCGTACTTCTTCATATACCTGGAAAAAGTATTTTTATCAGCGATGGAGAGCACACCGTGAGGGCCCTACTAGACTCCGATACGCCAACCCAGCCAGGCGACATCGTAGACATTGTCGGACTTCCCGGCCGATCAGGAAATCACTTCGTCCTGCGCAACTCGATGCTCAAAAAAGTTGAGAGCGGCACCCCGCCAAAACCCACAGTGATAAGCCAAGATTCGCCTCTCGAAAAAAGCCGCTACGCCCAACTCGTGCAGTACAAGGGAAGACTTATTGATAGCGAACAAAACGACGAGCAGACCCGACTCGTCGTACAGCTTAACGGATACCTTACGGAAGTCCTTTTCCCCAATTCCCCCAAAACCGAAAGCCAAAAATGGCAAAACGGATCTCAACTTCAAGTCAGCGGACTCTACTTCAACGAAGCCGACGAATACAGTTCCTCCAAGTCTATAACAATCCTAGCCCGCAACCCATCCGATATACAGGTGCTCCAGCTCCCTAGCTGGTGGAATCAACAGCGCGCCCTCGCCGTTTCCGGCGGATCCGCACTCGCCCTAGTCCTCGGTATCGCGTGGGTTACCACGCTCAAGCGACGCGTCAAAAAGCAAACCTCACTAATCAGACAACAAGTAGACAAAGAAAAGCAACTCATCGAAGCAGCTACCGATTTCATCTTCACTCTCGATCTCCAAGGCAATTTCACCTCATTCAATTCCACATGCGAATCAATCACTGGATTCTCACGCGACGAAATTAAAACAATGCTCGTCTACGATCTGCTAAACAAAGCAGACGCCAAACTCGCTCGACTCGCTCTCACGCGGCGAAAAACAAAAGCGGAAACAAAAAGCCTGCAGAGCGAGATCATTCGCAAGGACGGCTCCAAACTCTGGGTAGAAACCAGCCTCCGCTTTCTTCGAACAGAAGGAAAAGTGACAGGTATGTTTTGTATCATGCGAGACATTACACTACGAAAAAAAGTCCACCAGGAACTCACTCGCGCTCGCGACGCCGCCGAATCCAACACCAAAGCCAAAAGCGCTTTCCTCGCCACCATGAGTCATGAGCTGCGCACTCCCATGAATGGCGTTATTAGCATGGCCAACATCCTGCTCGATACTGACCTAGACGAAACTCAACGCGACTACACCAGCACGATTCGCGACAGTGGCGAATCGCTCCTAACGCTCCTCAACGACATACTCGACCTCTCGAAAGCGGAAGCGGGCAAGCTTTCCATCGAACCCTTCGAGCTCGACCTAAAAGAACTACTCAACCAAAGCGTCTCCCTGCTCAGTACCACAGCACAGCAAAAGAACATCCAGCTAGAAACAAACGTTACAGACGATACCCCCACCTTGCTCATTGGTGACGCCGGACGCATTAAACAGGTCATTCTAAACCTCACAGGAAACGCCATCAAGTTTACAGAGGACGGTCACGTTAAAATAAACGTATCCAAACTCGAGGATACAAATAAACATGTAAATATTCGTATTGAAATTGAAGATACAGGCGTAGGGATTTCAGAAACGGCAGCGTCACGCCTCTTCCGCCCCTTCGAACAAGCAGACGGATCACACTCACGTCGCTTCGGGGGCACCGGGCTTGGGCTCGCCATATCTAAGGAAATCGTCGAGCTTATGGATGGAGAAATCGGCGTCGATAGCGTGCTCGGAAAAGGGTCGACATTCTGGTTCACCCTAAAACTCGAAAAGGTAGATATTGACGCCCAACAACAAACTCTCATCTCTAAAAGCAAAGAGAAATCTGCCAAGAAGAGCCAACGCTGGAAGGGTCCGCCGCTCAAGATCCTCATCGCCGAAGACTTGCCAATTAATCAACGCGTCACCCGACTCCAACTCAAAAAAATTGGCCTCACCGCAGACCTGGCGGAGAACGGAGTCGAAGTGCTCGATGCAGTAAGATCAAAACGCTACGACGTCATTTTGATGGATTGCCAAATGCCAGTTATGGACGGCTACCAAGCTACAAAAAAGCTGCGAGCCGTTCCGGAGCATTCAGATATCCATATCGTAGCGCTCACCGCCAACGCGATGGAAGGAGACAAAGAACGCTGCTTCGCCGCCGGAATGAATGACTTCGTCAGCAAACCAACTCGACCGGACACCCTCCTCACCGCCTTCGAAAACTTCGCGAAGGTCGGGAGAAACTAACCCCGAACAACTGCCTGTAGTACGATAATAGCTACAGCAACATTCGACGACTCACAATCTCCCGCCAATAGCTCTCCACCAGCCCCATCCGCAAGCCAATCGCTTCTCGAGCATCCCGAAGACTAAGTTTCTCTAGACCTCGAAAAGCGACGTCCTGCAGCGGCGAGCACGTTGAGATAAACCCGAGCCGCGCCCCATCGTGGTACACCTGGCGCATGTCATCGGAATAAACCCCGTCCCCGGAAACCTCGCACATCTGCATCATCGCTAGCTTCAAATCTGCCGCATAAGTCGTCTGCCGATTGCTGCTCCCGTCATAGAATCCCCTGCAAAACGCCCGATCCCTCGGACTCGCCCCTCGGCCGAGCAAGGCATGCACCCAGACGCGCTCCTCCCTTTCCTCACCCACGCGCCCTTCCCAAATCGAGTGAGCCGTATCCCGAGCGAATCGCTCCTTCGCCTCCAACAAGTTCGTTCGCGATACCTCAAAATAGTCGTCCCAACGCTGAGCCTCCAAATCCTGCTGCACGAGCGGATGCTCCTTCTCGTCAAGAACCTTACTAATCTCCTCGAAACACGCGCGAGCCGTGTCTCGCTGCTCCTCCAAAACCGCGAGTAGCTTCGCATGCGCAGCTTCAAGCCCATCACGAAAAGACGCCTCCTCGATCTCAGGCAAGGCATCCGACGCGTCGAGCAAACGATTCGCCTCAGCCGCAGCCTCCTCAAAACTACGCGACGAATCAGTCGGCAAAACACTGAAACAGTCATCCCATTCGTCATCCGGCAATAGCCTCCGCGTCGCCGGATCTTCAAGAAAACGCTGCTGCTCTATATCCCGATAATAAGCCTCCAACATCCCTATCTTGAGATTCACCCGCTTGCGTACCTCATCAATCGTCATGTCCAGATACGGAGTGAAATCCACCAAATCAAGTGGTTCGCAGTCTGAGATATAACCTAGCTTCGCCGCATCCAAAAACACACTACGCGACTCGTCATCCATCTGATACGCATTCGGATAATAGTGCTTGGCGATGTAGGCAAACACCTCCCGATTCAAAGACTGAAGCTTGTTCGTCGAGCCCATCGTAAAGCCGATCACAAACGCCTCATCCTTCGGCAGAAGCCCCCGACCGAGCAGCACATGAATATAGTCGTGCGCCCGCAAATCCACACCACCATAGAAGAAGCTCTTCACCAAGTGCGAATCCTTCCCCTCCGTCCAACGAATCACCTCGGGGATCTTCCCCTGCGGAGCCGCCACTACTTGCAGATACTCGTAGGCCTGCCGCAGCGTCAAATGTCCGTACGAAAGCGGGAGAAACCAGCGCTTGTAGGAAACCTTACCGCTTTTCAACGCTCGAACCCGCACGCCACGCGGCACGCGCGGATCTTCATCTGTCGTAATATAATTTCCACTACGCTTGGCAAATTCGTCATACATAGCCTCGAAGAATGTTCAAACTACTGAACCTCAAGATCCAGACTATCGATTTTCGGAGCGATCTTGCTGCCGGCCCGCATGCGCTGAATGGCTTCTTCCCCGGCCTTCGATAGCGTGTCGAGCTCTTGAATCTGTACCGCCATCTGCGGAAGCGCTTCCTGGCGATAGCGAGCGATATCGTCCATGGCCGCCGTGATGTCGTTGAACGACGACTTCAACGCCTCCATATCGAGCGAGGTCGAAGCTGCCTGCTTGTGGATTTCAACTCCCTGCGTGCGCAAACGCGAAGCCGTGCCCGCGATCAGCTTTGAAGTTGTCCGATTCAAAGATTCGATCTTGTCGAGCACTAGCTTCTGGTTCGCTAGGGCGAGCGCCACCGTGACCGCTACTTGTAGTGCTGAAACGGTTACATTGATTGCCCGACCGACTCCACGGATCAATTCGCGATTATTACGAATAATCAACTCGATGGAAAGAATCCCCTGCTGGTTAACCACCAGCTGCTGCTGCAGATCCTGAATACGCTGACGCAACGGGAAAACCAGCTCCTCGGAAATGAACTTGTGACGCGGATCCTCCGGAGCAATCTCGCGCTCAAGCTGATAGCTCAGCTTCTCGTCAATCACCTGCCCCATCGAGATGAGTCGCGACAACTGCTGCGTCAGTTTCTGCATCACCACCTGGTCCTGAGCCAAAGTCTTGTTGTCACGCTCTAGCGTATCACGACCGGCTTCCAAAGACTTGATGATCTGATCAATCAGCTCCTGGGCGCTCGCATACTTCAGAAAGTACGCCTCAATCTTATTTCCGATTCCGGGAATCCAAGACAAGGCCTTCGCTACGCCGCTCACGCTAAAGTCCAAGTCGTTGGGATTCAGCTCGTCGATTTCCTGCTTAAGTGAAATCAAAGCATCCGCCACCGGCCCGCCCTCGCCGCCGCGCTCCATCAATTGCTTGATCGGCTGCTGCAACATCTTGCTTCGATGCGAGGATGCCCTCTGCACATCCACGCCCATCGAGTCGATAAGCGCCTTCTTCGACGCCTTGTCCTCCGGATCATCCGGCTGAATCGCGATCACCGCGGCGACGAACTGGTCAGCCTTGACCACGATTTCCGGATCGAGCGCCGCCGGTTCCTTTTCCTCAACCTGAGCGAAACCGAGCTCAACCTTGAGATCATCTGGAGTTGAGAGGCTCAAGGCCTCGGATGGAGTGTTGGTGGATTCTGACATAAGGCTATTTTTGGGTTTGGTAGATTTCTACATTATTTGAAAGATGGGAAAGTTCCGAAATCGCGGCATCCATTTCTAGCTTCGCTTGCCCTGGAGCTGTATCCACTGAGGAAAGACGGCTACCTGTTTCTAGCAACTGCGTCATCGCTTTCTCGTTTTGATTGAGTAAGGCATCGATTCGCTCCTTCGCCTCATCGGCAAGCCGCAGGCGACTTCGCAGGGCCTCGTAGTCTGCCTCCGAATTTTGGATACCATTTTCGTCAAGGTACTTGATCTGCTTCTCTATGTAAGAGCGATCTATCGAACTCACGCTCTTGAGCTGGATAACGACCTTCTGAAGATTGTCCACACCCGCGAGATAAACCTGCTCCGCCACTCCCAGATACCGACCAAACGTCAACTCATGCTCCTCGAACTTCTCGCCCACGATCGCCGCAAAGGTTTCGTACTTCACCCTCAAGTTCGACAACTGAGCGCTCCCGGCCTCGCAGCCTAGCTTCGTCAGCTCATCGCCTATCGCCTGAATCCTCGCCTCGCGCTCCCGACGCATCTGCTCGCGCAATCGCCTCAAGTACTTGACCGCCATCCGGTCCTTTCCAAACGCGAATCCATACGCCCACATCGCGCCTCCGGCGAGAGCGAGCCCCCCAATCGCAATGCCAATCCAAGCCGCATCGAACATAGCAAAACTCACCCCTAGTCCCATAGCCGCCGCCACCGGATAGCTGCTGGCAGGCTGAGTCCAGATCCGACGATTCACCGATCGAGACACGCTCTTCCGCGAAAAGTCCTCAACTGCTAGCTGCCTTTTATTCGCCATCTCTAATACGTATCCCTCAAAAATGAAAACTCCACCCGCGACAACCTATTCTGATGCGCTCGATAGGACTCGCCCGCCAATCTCCGCAAAGGCTGCTCGCCGCCAACTCCCACCGCTCGCACCCGATCCTCGTCTATCGCGTAGTGATCAACTAAATACTTTGCCACGGATCGAGCTCGCTCTTCCGATAGCTGACGATTCGCTTCCGCATCTCCTCGAGCGCTTGTATGCCCCGCCACTAGAATTCGAAAATCGGGATAGTTCTGCAAGATATCGACCATCTCCTCAATCGAACTGACTCCTTCCGGACTCAAACCCGCAGTCCCGCTCTGAAAGGAGATCGGGCGCAACTTTAATGTCCCTACACTCTGCAAAGAATTCCATTGCTCCGCGTTGAGCGGCCGAAAGTCACGACTCGAACCAGCTCCCGCCATAGCGCGATTCCGAGACTGACCTCCCAACAAATCGAGAATAACTGTATCGTAAATCACACTACGCGGATCTCCTCTTGGCAAAGGACTCGTGGAAAAATCTCCAAACTCAATCAACACTCCCACCGTTCGCTCGATTGAATCATAGAGCCGATACATTGGAGAAGCTCCATCCTGCAAGGCGCCAAACCACAAAAACGCGTTTTCAGACAACCCCTTCCATTCCACCCCATCGATCAATGTTCGCGCTGAATCTTCGGATACATTCGCATCGAGAGCAATTTGCTCCACAAGGTCCAACGGATTCGAGCGGTAATCATCGAGAACTGAATAATACAGACCTAAAAAATCGCTCAACGCCTCCGGCTCCGACTGAATAAAATCGTGCCGAGCCACCAGCACGTCGACAATCAATCCGGCCGCGCTTTCCGAACCTATCAGCTTCACAAAACGATCATCCTTCAAAGCTACCGACAAGTCCGGCTCCCAAAGCACCGCCAGCTCTACCCGCTCCGACATCAATTCCTCGAGCGCCTCTTCAGAGCCCCCCACCAGCCTCTGCCACGAACGATTCCCACTCAGCTCCTCCAAGCCGAAATCCACCGAAATCGCCTTCAGCAAATGGTGGCTGGGCGAATCCCCCGTAAACACGATCTTCCGCGGCGTCCCATCCTTGAGATCGTCGATGCCAGCAACCGAATCCACTCGACCGACCAGAGCATCGCTCCCTTTCGACTCTGAAAGCACCGCGACGATACTGCCGGGATAATCGCGATCCCTTCCATTCAGAAGAAATGAATCGACCGTAAACACCGCCAGATCAATTTCGCCCCGCGAGAGGGCTTCGACCCTTCTTTTGTAGTCGCCGCCGTCATCCGCCAAGCTCAAGCCATAGCCCTCGCCTAGCAAGCGATCGCGAAACGCCTTCGAGCGAAAGATGAAATAGCCAGCATAGGGATCAATTCCCAGCCGGATCGTCGCCTTCGTCTGAGTCAAGGAGCTAGCCGCTCCACGCTCTTTCTCGATCTTGTATCCTCGATACTGATACGGTCCCACTGACACCAGCACGATCGCGGCAAACAAAAAAAAGGCTCCTCTTAACTCGCGCATGCTTCGCTATCCGATCTCCGCTAGTTTTGAAAATCGCTCGGATCGATGAAACTCTCAGACTCGGAGGCGATCACCTGATTTAGCGCGTCTATCAAAGCTTTCGGCGAACTCGCTGTTACGTACTGCGTCACGCCGGGTAAATTCAAGGCATGATCCGCAACTCCAAACCCAATCGTCTGCACCTCGATCGGCGACTCCCGAGTCACCTCCATCGCCACACCGGCCGGATTGCCGTCGCTCGAAGCTCCGTCCGTCACGATTACCAACACGTAACGGCCATATCCGCTCTGACGCTGAGCCTGCTCCGTCAAAACACGATAGCCAGTCACGATCGACTCCACCAATGGCGTCCGCCCCTTAGCCCGTATTTGAGAAACGGATCCAATAAACGCCTGCCGATTCCCCCGCCCCAGCGGCAACAACTCCCGCACAGGATCAAAGGTCAGCAAACCTAGATTAGCGTCCTCCGGCAAATTATTGGCAAAGGTGACCAATGCCTGCTTGCCTGCCTCGATTTTCGGAAGCTGCTGGGCCACCAGCTCATTCATGCTCCCACTCGCGTCAAAAATCACATAGTAATTCGTCAGCACCGGATCTGCCTCCATCAAAACATTCGCTTCCTGAATCGCGGGAGGCCAAGGTCCATCCGGTATTAAGTTCGTCACTACAGCCTTTCGAGACTGGCTCGAAGGGACTGGCGACTGCGGAGGAGGATTTTCGTTGCTATCCTTCAAAATCATCAGCACCGCGACCACGCCGATTGCTGCAATCGTTCCTAGCTTATTCTTATTCATAGCGAGGACCGGTTAAAAGAGAGGCTCAAACACTTCGGCTTCCGCCTCCACCTGTATCAACCGGAATACGACACGCCGCGTCGCCTCCCACTCCTCCCGCGTGCGCGGGGCGCTCGCAAGGCTAAGGTCTCCATCCGCATCATACGAGGCGCCTTGCGTGTTGGGCTTCATCACCCCATGCCCCACTACGCCGAACTGACTCGGATCAAGACTCAGCCCCATCGCCTGCCCGTAGTTCATCAGACTATCCTTCACCGCGTTTGCTCGCGAATAACTAAGATTCTTAGCCGACTGCTTCACTCGATTCAACACCATCTGCTGGGAGCCATTCTTCTTAGCCCGAAGATAACTCGTCGGATCGCTATGCCCCTCGATCGTCAACAAGGCCCCGCCATATATCGAAACCAACTCGATCACCTTGTTGAATTCACTCTGATACAAGTCTGAGGAAAAGGCATTCTGATTTGGACTAAAATAGATCTCAAAAGCGTATAGCTCCCCTTCATCGAGCGTATTCATTTGCTGGCGACGTGAAAGCACCGCCGCTACAGCCCCCTCATCAAATCGCTTCGTCTCCGCAACGAGGCTCGCGCCCGAAAGCTGACGCAATCGCTCGTAGTCAAACGGGGCCTTCGAAAGCTCGCGAGTCGTCTGGATCAACCCGAGCCCAAGGAACGAATTCTGTATCTCTGAGTTCAATGCCTCGAACCGACGCTGATCGTGAGGATTCGTGAAAAAACGCTGGTTGCCTCCAAGACCGACAAACCGCGCATCCGCGTACATCCCGCGCATATCCTCAACCATATTCGCGTCATCGAGCAGCAACTCCGCCGAAGCCCGAAGCGTCTCGTTCAGCTCAGAGCCATTTGCCGCAACTTGCTCCCTCAAGGCTTCCTCCGCCTTCGCCAAGGCAACCACGAACTTTTCCACCACCTCTGGGTACCGTTGATAGAAATCACGCCGCACCGCGTACACGTCGGCGATCACGCGGTCAGCCGTTTTCGTTGAAAGCAATATCTTCGCGCCGTGCACGCTGCCCTCAGCCCCGGTTCCGACAGAGCCGCCCGAAGTGAGCGCCAAGGCATCCGGAATGATCGCCATCGCCGCATCTACCTCCGCGTCTTGCGCGAGCGCCATGGCTGGACTGCTCGAGTCTGGTCCAGCCTCGAAGAGATCCGGCATCCAGCGGATAGTCACGTCGTCTGTAGTGAGTCCGACACTACTAAGCACTGTCGTCAAATAATCCACATGGGGTCCGTATGCCTGCAAGGCGATCGTCTTCCCCTTCAAATCTGCAGGACGTCGTATGCTATCTTTAACTACAAGAGCATCACCTCCAGCCGACCAAGTCAGCTGATAGATCACTACCATCTCCGTAAACGATTGCCGCTCTGTCACGTCCGTCGCCATGTTCAGCATACCCATCGTTCCCCGCAGAAATGGCGTATCACCCCTCAAGTATCCCTCAACCTGGCGGGCGAAATTGTCCTCTCGATAGAGCGACACCTCCAGGCCTTGTTCAGCGAAAGCGCTACCGCCACGCGTCACCCGAGCATTGCCATTCGCTAGCACCGTTTGAATATCTCCTCCCCAAGCAATGAGGGGGACCTTCAGTCGAGTCGAAGATCCGCTCCAAGCCTGAGCCTGCACAGTGACGCTCTCCGAAAGCGGGTCTTGGCTCACATAGTCGAGCCCTAAGGCTGCCGCAACGAAAACGGGAAATGAAATAAAAAGACACGAGGTACGCAGCAACCTCGCAAGGTGGGTTAGTTGGGTAGTCATAGGTTCAGAAAAATTCCGGGTCGCAAATGACAGACTAGGTATTTTCTCGTAATCCAGTCAACTGCTAAGCGAACAAGTTCCACTTCCTTTTAAAAACCCTAGCCGCCCATCTGGCAACACTTGCTAACCAGCTCCTACCCACAAGGGCGATTGGCGCATGGCCAATTCCTCGCCACGCCTCAATTCCACCTCTACCTGACCAAGCCGCATCCCCGCCCAACCTTGCTGAGTGATTCGCGTCACGCCACCACCCCTGCGCGGTAGCTCAACAAGCTCGTCCAAAAATGTATGCGAATGAGCCCCCAGAATCAGGTCGATCCCCTCCACCTCCGCCGGGAAACGATCGTCGCGCATTTCCTCGCCCTCGTAGCGCGTGTTGTAGCCCATATGCGAAAGGCATACGATCACGTTACACCCGCGAGCCTTCAACTCCGCCACCGAGCGACGCGCAGACTCCACCGGATCGAGGTAGCTTACACCCTCGTGATTATGCCCAGCCACCATGCCGTCAAATTTGCAAAGCAGTCCGAACAACCCCACCTTGAACGGACCGATCTGCTTGATAGTCCAAGGCTTAACAATCGGAGCCAAGGCCTTCGCTCCACTCCAATCAAGATTGCTCGAAATCCACTCGAACCCCGCCAACGGCATCGTCTTTTCAAGACCCTCGATTCCGTTGTCGAACTCGTGATTCCCCACCGTCGCGACCTCGTAACCCATCTTGTTCATCGCCTCGATCTCCACCTCGCCACCATAAAGATTGTAGTACGGCGTCCCTTGAAACATGTCCCCGCTGTCCACCAGCAAAGTATACTCTCTTTGCGCGCGTATCCGGTCGATCAATACCTTCCTGCGAGCAACCCCGCCAAGTCCCTGATTCCTGCTCCCGTCCATCGGAAAAGGATCAATTCGCGAATGCGTATCATTCGTCTGCAAAATCGTCAGCTTCGGCGCCGCATTTCCAACCCTAGCCATCGCTCCCGACAATACCGTCAGTCCCAAGCCAGCCGTCCCAATAAATCGTCTTCTATTCATAATGATATACCTCTCCCCTAGTCTATCAGCGTCACACGGTCCTCTCCCGCATCGAAGATCTTTACCCCTTGCTCCGTCAAAGCCGACAAATGCAGCACGATCGCATCTCGTTGTATCAAATTAGCAGATACACGCTGCTCGATAATCCACTCCTCTCGAAAAAGCTCCTCCCAAGTCGAGACCAGATAATCGATCGAAACCATCTTATAGCGCCTCTTCGGATCAATAAGCTCCCCGCCAATCCGCGCCTCGACCAGCTTCTGATCGCTATTGTACGCAACCTGCATGCCGGAAATAGCCGAGGCTCCACCCCCCGAGATTTGCCGCGCCAGCTCCAAGGCCAATTCACCGTCCACTTCCAAATAGGTCAGATAATTCTGAAACGGCGACAACTCCGTGAGCAAGCCCATCGTCAGCTCCCCCTCCGGCATATTCCGCCGCAAGCCGCCAAAATTAGTTACCGCGAAATCTATCTCCTCGCCAAACTCCTTCGCGCCCACCACCCGCAGCGAATCCGCCACTAGGTTCGAAAGACCGCACTCCGGACGCCGCCGCGATAGCGGCTCCGCCGCATAGCCGATCACCTCCGCCGCAAACGCCTCCACTCCAGCGCGGTACGGAATCAGGTACGCCTCCATCTCCGCGTCGCCCTTCGTCTCCGCATCGACCCGGACAATCGAGAAATCGACCCCGACCGCCGCCTCCTCCACCGGAGCCGAAACCGCCCACAAGGATGCCCACAAAAAACAGAGACTAAAAAACGAAAACCGTACCCGCATGAACGCTACCATCACGAAACGATAGCAACTTTCAAGCCACCACCCGCGCTTTTTCCGCGCCAAACACCCCCCACCCCAACAAACCTCAAACTTCCCAGCAAACTGCCATGCGCAATCCAATGTCTAACGTTAGACATTCGATTGCGCCACCCTTGCTACTCTCCAGGCAGCTTAAAATGCCGATTCAGCTCATACATCATCTCAGTCAAGGCCTTCGTCATCGCCTCAATCCGAGCCCTCCGCTCAAACTCCTGCGACGACAGCGTCGTAAGCGAACCCCTAGATCTAAACGAACCCAACTTATTCCGGTAGCCATCAGCCTTGAGCCGCGCCCTGATCACCGCCTCCAAAGTATTCATCCGATCCCGCTCCCACCTCACTGCATAGATCTCCAAAACGGGCAGACCCTTTTCCACCCGATCCAGAGGATCCACGATTTCTACCGCCATCGGAAACCCTGTTCTCTCTAAAACCACAGCAAGCGCCTCGGCAAACTCCTCCCGCGCCGTTTGCTCCATCGCGTCCGCAATAGACGGAGCGCTAAAATTCAAATCCACGTTTGCGTTATAATAAAAACTGACCTGCAGCAGCTCCTCCTCATTCAGGAAAATAAACGGATCGTCTCGCTTCGCCCAAGCACCCGAAACCACAGCAAACACTAAAACAACCAAAACCGTTCCTCTGAATTTACTCATCTCCATTTCCTCCTTCCATTCTTAGTCCCCCTCCTTGCAAAAGAGATCCCAATACAAACACCTCCCCGCCCACAACACAAGACAGCCCACAATTCCCCGCCGCAAAGCTTGCAGCCCGCCACCTGCTCGCGCCTCAATACCGTCGCCATTCCTCCATGCAGCCGCCGATCCTCCTACTCACTCCCCATCGCACGCTCCAGTTAAAACCCCAGGAGACCGGCTCCGCCAACAAAGCCAAAATCGAACGCCTCGCCCAAGCCTTCAAGCGCTCCACTTCGGAAGGCCTCTTCCTGCTCGCCGCCCAAGCACAAGATACCAGCGAACCCAGCCTGCTCTTCTGGAAAAGCTTCGCCAGCAGATTCCTCGACCAACTCTGCCGCCTCCCACAGAGCTCCGCCCGCCCGGATACCATCCCCTCCCCACCCAACGAAGCACTCGCCTTCATCATCGTCTCCGCCCCACCCCTTCCCGGTGGTGAGTATCTGAATACAGAACTGCTCCGCTCCCTCTGGACCGAACTCTCCCATTGGACCCTCCAAGCCATCGCCGAAAGCTCCCTCGGCCTCCCCGACTGGCTCAAAAAAAACGCCCCCCAATGGCACCAAGTCGGACGTGTCTGCTTCCACCTCGCGGAAAGCAAAAGCGACCCGGAGTACCCCTTCGCCTTCATGGCCACCTACGCCCCGCGAATTGCCGAAAGCGGACGCGTCCAATTCCAGCCCCTCGCCCACGCCCTCCAGGAATACGCCGGCGCCAAAAACAAAACCCGCCTCCTCCATCTCCTCGAACCCGTCCACCTCGCCTCCCAACAAATCCCCTACATCGCCGACCTCGTCGAAACCGGCGACCTCTACCACCCGCTCGCCTGGACCCCCGACGAAGCCTACGCCTTCCTCAAAACCATTCCCCAGCTCGAAGCCGCCGGCCTTCTCACCCGCCTGCCAAACTGGTGGAAATCCCGCCCTCGCCCCAAAGTCTCCATCACCCTAGACGAAGGCAAAAAAACAAGCACCGTCGGCCTCAACGCCCTGCTCAGCTTCAAAATGGATTTCGCCCTCGGCGAACAAACCCTCACCCCCGCCGAAATCGAAACCCTGCTCGGCGCCACTGAAGGCCTCGTCCGCCTCAACGGCCAATGGGTCGAAGTCGACCGCGAAAAACTCCAGCAAGCCATCGACCACTGGAAACGCGTCCAAGTCCACGCCGCCCACGGAAATCTCACTTTCGCCCAAGGCATGCGCCTCCTCGCCGGCGCCCCGCGCGACCTCTCCCAAAGCGAAGACCCAAACGCCCTCGAGACCGTGCAAGACTGGTCCAGCGTCCACGCCAGCGAAAACCTCGCCGCCACTCTCAAGTCCCTCCGCCAACCCAGCCTGCTCGCCACTAAATCCACCCACCCCGACCTCCTCGGCACCCTTCGCCCGTATCAGGAAGACGGTTACAAATGGCTCCGCCTCCTCGTCCAGCTCGGCCTCGGAGCCTGCCTCGCCGACGACATGGGACTCGGAAAAACCATCCAAGTCATCGCCCTCCTCTTGAGCGAAGCGAAACCCGCCGAAGCCTTGGCGAAGGAGGGTGGCGAAGCGAAAACCCCCATCACCCAAAACCCAGAACCCAGAACCCAACCACCTTCTCTCCTCATCCTCCCCGCCTCCCTGCTCGCCAACTGGAAAAGCGAGTTCGCCACCTTCGCGCCCTCCCTCCGCCTGCGCTTCATCCACCCCTCCGAATGCGACAAAACCGAGCTCAACGCCCTCCAAATAAATCCCGCCAAAGAACTCCAAAACACCGACGTCGTCCTCACCACCTACGGCATGCTGCAACGCCAATCCTGGATTTCCGAATACACCTGGAACCTCGTCATCATCGACGAAGCCCAAGCCATCAAAAATCCCAACACCCAGCAAACCCGTGCCGTCAAACGCCTCCAAGGCCACGCCCGTATTGCTCTCACGGGTACACCCATCGAAAACTCCCTCTCCGACCTCTGGTCCCTCTTCGACTTCATCTGCCCCGGCCTTCTCGGCGGCCCCACCGCATACAAGAAGTTTTGCGACACCCTCCAGTCCGGCCAGCACGGCGGATACGCAGCCCTCAAAAATCTTGTATCCCCCTACCTACTACGCCGACTCAAAACCGACAAATCCATCATCTCCGACCTCCCAGACAAGACCGAGCTCAAAGCCTACTGCCAACTCGCCCCCAAACAAGCAGCCCTCTACAAACGCACCGTAGAAGAGCTCGCCAAAGACCTGCGCGAAGTCGAAGGCATCCAGCGCCGCGGCCTCGTCCTCACCTACCTCATGCGCTTCAAGCAGATCTGCAACCACCCCAGCCAAGCCCTCGGAGATAATGGATACAAGCCCGACGCCTCCGGCAAGTTCACCCGCCTCCAAGAGCTCTGCGAAGATATTGCCGCCCGCCAAGAAAAAGTCCTCATCTTCACCCAATTCCGCGAGATGACCGCCCCCATCGCCCAACACCTCGCCACCATCTTCGGACGCGAAGGCCTCGTCCTGCACGGCGGCACCCCCGTCGCCCAACGCAAAGCCCTCGTCGACTCCTTCCAGTCCCCCGACGGCCCGCCCTTCTTCGTCCTCTCCCTCAAAGCCGGCGGCTCCGGCCTCACCCTCACCGCCGCCTCCCACGTCATCCACTTCGACCGCTGGTGGAACCCCGCCGTCGAAAACCAAGCCACCGACAGAGCCTACCGCATCGGCCAAAAGAAAAACGTCCTCGTGCACAAATTCATCTCACGCGGCACCATCGAAGAAAAAGTCGACACCCTCATCCAAAGCAAACTCGCCCTCAGCACCGAACTCCTAAAAGGAGCCAACGAAACCAACCTCACCGAACTCTCCGACGCCGACCTCCTCAACCTAGTAACCCTAGACATCCACCAAGCCTAAACTCCTCCGAGGCCGTCCAGACTTCAAAGCCCAACATTCAAATTCCAAACAACCCGCTCCCGAGTCATCAGACTCGCCGCACCGCCTCCAAATCACAAAGCTCCCCATCTGCGTCCATCTGCGGCAAAAAACAACACAACCCGATTTCCCTCCACTTCGTGAATCTTAGTGCCCCTTCGTGGGCAATAAAAACACACAACCCGATCACCCTCCCCATCTCCATTTCATCCTTCATCCTTCATCCTTCATCCCTTCCCCCAATGGACGACTACCAGCCCTACGTCACCGCCGCCCAACGCAAGCTCCTTGCCCAAAAACAAATCAAAGCCCTCAAGGCAGAAGGCTACGACCTCCAGCCCATCGAACCCTTCGGCGGAAACAAGATCGCCAAATCCTTCTGGGGACACGCCTGGTGCCGCCACCTAGAAGCCTTCAGCGACTACGAAAACCGCCTCCCCCGCGGCCGCTCCTACCTCAAAAACGGCTTTGTCTGCCACCTCGAAATCACTCCCGGTTTCGTCCACGCCCTCGTCGCCGGCTCCGAACGCTACGAGATCAACATCTCCATCACGCCACTCCCCGCCAAAACCTGGGACCACCTCAAACAACGCTGCTCCGGCAAGATCGGCTCCCTCATCGAGCTCCTCCAAGGCAAGCTCTCCAGCGAAGTCATGCGCATCGTCACCGATCCCCAAGACGGCCTCTTCCCCAGCCCCAAAGAGATCCAACTCAGCTGCGATTGCCCCGACTACGCCGACCTCTGCAAGCACCTCGCCGCCGTCCTTTACGGCATCGGCCGCCGCCTCGACGACCAGCCCGAGCTCCTCTTCACCCTCCGCGGCGTCGACCAAGCCGAGCTCGTCACCGACACCCTCGGTTCCACCCTCCAACAATCCCCCGGCACCTCCAAACGCCGCCGCCTCGCCCCCAGCTCCCTCACCGACATCTTCGGCGTCGACCTCACACTTGAGCAGAGCGAAGAAGGGCCACCCTCCAAAGTAAGGTTGGACCTCGGTCCAGACCGCACAGCCCAAAAGCCAACTCCCAAATCCCCGCCCGCCAAGCCCACATCCGCCAAAACCATCACCACCGGCCAACACGTCACCCAGCTCCGCGAAACCTTCGGCATGACCGAATACGAATTCGCCATCATCGCCGAAGTCTCCGCCACCACCGTGCGCAACTGGGAATCCAAAGGCCCCACTACCCTCCGCCTCCGCGCCCCCAATTCCGCCACCCTCCAAACCCTCGCCCCCCTCACCCCCGAAGCCGCCTGGGACCGCCTCAACTACCTCGTCTGAAATCTCCCTGCACCGTTAAATAACGTCTCCAAATTCTGAAGACAGCCGGAAAAGAAAAAGAGCCATGCGGAACAGCATGGCTCTCAATCAAAAAAAATGCTTGTTCGCCTTTAGCGAACCTTCCGTCGAATTGCCACGATACCCAGCAAGCCCGTAACCAGCAAGAACACTGCAGAACCGGAATCTGGCACACTCGCAGGCCCGTCAAATTCGATATAAACCAAACCATCGGCTCCATCTCCGCCCGCCCAGCGAGTGCTTCCAAGAGCTGAGTCATAACCGCCCCCGCCCCCGCCAGCTCCATAGCCAACGCCACCTTTACCGCCAACCGTGAGGTAACCACTTTCCGCCACCGGACCAGAACCACCAATCAATATTCCTCCGGCACCGCCACCGCCTTGCCAGAAGATACCCGTTGTTCCTCCTAGACCGCCGGCTCCAGCACTGAGAGTGTTCTCGGTGAAGAGACCAAAGCCAGCTGTATAGTCACCTTGGCCCAATCCTCCCGCATATCGAGCAGCGCCTCCATTCGAGCCGCCACTTCCTCCAGCGCCAGAAGGTGGAGTGCCACCATTGTTGCTCCCGCCGCCGCCAGAGCCACCATTGCCACCAGGCTGATTTATACCGGAAACAACACCTCCCCCATTAGCTGTCAGAAAAGAGCCAAAGCTGGAAGCAGTACCGGCAGTGAGACCTACGATAGCATTGCTGTTCAGTTGAGCTATCCCCCCATTGCCTCCGAGACCCACTACGATAGAAATGAGCTGGCCAGGCGATACGCTGAAAGTTCCAAAGCTTACATACCCTGAACCGCCACCACCTTGATGGCCATTGGCGCCGCCCCCGCCGCCACCTATCGCAAGGACCTTCACAGAGGTCACGCCAGTTGGAACCAAGAACTCTTGAGGCGAGCTACCATCGGTAAAGGTCAGCGACACCGCGTGAGTTGAAGGTAGAGCCAAGGCGCCTAATATTCCGACAAAGAGGACAAATCGTAGTAACTGTTTTATCATGGTTTTCTGGGGAAGTTTTACCTGTTTACGCCTAGTATACTTAACAGACTAAATTCAGGCATTTCACTGAACGCTTAGCTAAACCCATACCACTATCGCAGTTTAAAGCTATGATTCAGTCACAAAAACCTACTGGTAAACAACTTATGTACTCAAAAACTCTGAATACATTATTTTGAAGCCTTGAAGTCCGTAAGGGTTCCTTACGGACATAACCAAATCTTACAACTCTCAGGAGAGTTTCTGATGCCCTCTGAAAGTCGATCAAACCAAACGTACACCACCGACTAAATTTCGAGATTGTCTCTTAGGACAAGAGCAGGCGAACGATCAGGCAGCTTGGATAGAGTCACCTCGACAAAAGAACCGTATCAGAACACCCAAATCCCGCTTGCCAGCCACCTCCCCAATCCCATCCTTCCCCGCTTTCCAAGGTCATACGGGCGCTCCGCGCGCGTTCTCCCGCAACTAAAATCAACACTCAATTTCATCAACAAATCCCAACCAACCCCACCCGAGTCATCAGACTCGCCCTCAAAAGCTTCCAGACCACAAACCGCCCAATCTGCGTCCATCTACGGTAAAAAAGCACAACCCGATCACCAAAAAACTTCGTGTCCCTTAGTGCCCTTCGCGGGCAAAGAAACACAACCCAATTTCCAACCCAGTACCCAGTACCCAACAACCCAATTTCCCATGCACGAAAACTTCCTTCCCAAAATCGCTGAAGAACTCAGCATCCCGGAATCCCACGTCACCGCCACGGCCAAACTCCTCGTCGAAGGTGGCACCGTCCCCTTCATCGCCCGCTACCGTAAGGAAGCCACCGGCGGACTCGACGAAGTCCAGATCGCCAACATCCGCGACCGCCTCGACCAGCTCAAAGCCCTCGAAGACCGCCGCGCCGCCATCATCAAATCCCTCGTCGACCAAAAGCTCCTCACCGACGAACTGAAAGCCAAGGTCGAAGCCGCCGAAACCATGGCACGCCTCGAAGACGTCTACCTCCCCTACAAGCCCAAGCGTCGCACCAAAGCCACCATCGCCCGCGAAAAAGGCCTCGAACCGCTCGCCGAAAAACTCTTCCAAAACCAAGAAGACGCCAGCATCGATCCCGCCACCGCCGCAGCAGCCTTCGTCGACGCCGAAAAGGAAGTCGCCGATTCCGACGCCGCCCTCGCCGGAGCCCGCGACATCATCGCCGAGTGGATCAACGACGACGCCGACGCCCGCGCCGAACTCCGCGAACTCTACACCAAGCACTCCACCCTCACCTCCCGCGTCATGATGGGCAAAGAAGAGGAAGGCGCCAAATTCCGCGACTACTTCGACTGGTCCGAGCCCATCGCCAACGCCCCCTCCCACCGCATCCTCGCCATCCGCCGCGGCGAGTCGGAAATGGTCCTCTCCATGTCCGTCCGCCCCGACGAAGACCTCGCCGTCGCCAAGCTCGAAGCCCGCTTCGTCAAAGGACAAAGCCCCGCCGCCGAGCAAGTCCGCCTCGCCACCCGCGACGCCTTCAAGCGACTCCTCTCCATCTCCATGGAAACCGCCGCCCGCCTCGAAATCAAAAAACGGGCCGACGCGGAAGCTATCAACGTATTCACATCTAACATACGCGAACTCCTCCTCGCCCCCGCCCTCGGCGAACGTACCGTTATCGCCATCGACCCGGGCTTCCGCACCGGTTGCAAAACCGTCGTGCTCGACGCCCAAGGCAAGCTCCTCTTCGACACCGTCATCTACCCGTCCCAATCCCAACGCCAGATCGACGTAGCCAAAACCATCGTCAGCGGTCTCGCCCAACGCTTCAACGTCGAAGCCATCGCCATCGGCAACGGCACCGCCGGACGCGAAACCGAAACCTTCGTACGCTCCCTCGGCTTGCCCAAGCAAATCGCCATCGTCATGGTCAATGAATCCGGAGCCTCCATCTACTCCGCCTCGGACGTCGCTCGCGAAGAATTCCCCGACAAAGACATTACCGTACGCGGCGCTGTATCCATCGGACGGAGACTCATGGACCCGCTCGCCGAACTCGTTAAAATCGATCCCAAGTCCATCGGAGTCGGCCAGTACCAGCACGACGTCGACCAACGTGCCCTCAAAGCCTCCCTCGACGACTCTGTCCTCTCCTGCGTAAACGCCGTCGGCGTGGAAGTGAACACCGCCTCCAAGCAGCTCCTCTCCTACGTCTCCGGACTTAATTCCCGCCTCGCCGGCGCCATCGTCGCCCACCGCGAAGCAAACGGCCCCTTCAAGTCCCGCAAACAGATAACCAAAGTCGCCGGCATCGGACCCAAAGCCTTCGAGCAAGCCGCCGGCTTTCTCCGCATTCGCGGAGCCGAAAATCCGCTCGACGCCTCCGCCGTTCACCCCGAGCGCTATCCATTGCTCGAGCAAATGGCCAAAGACCTAACCGTCAGCGTTCACGACCTCATAACCGACTCTTCCGCTCGCAATAAAGTAGATATCCAAAAATACACTACAGAAGGAGTCGGACTCCCTACACTTCAAGATATCATACAAGAACTCGCCAAGCCCGGCCGCGACCCCCGCGCCGAATTCGAGCTCATCCAGTTCAAGGAAGGCGTCAACTCCATGGCCGACCTCACCGAAGGCATGAAGCTCACCGGCGTCGTAACCAACGTCACCGCCTTCGGCGCCTTCATCGACATCGGCGTCCACCAAGACGGACTCGCCCATATCAGCCAACTCTCCGACTCCTTCGTCAAAGACCCCAACGAAGTCGTCAAAGTCGGCCAAAAGGTCTCCGCCACCGTCACCGAAGTCGACGTCGCCAGAAAGCGCATCGGCCTCAGCCTCAAGTCTGTAGTTGAAATCGACCGACGCTCCCCCGCCGAGCGCCAAGCCGACAAAGCCAACCAACAAAACCGAGGCCACCGCCCCCAACACGGTGGCGGCAACCGCAACGCCCCGCGCGGCGGCGGAAACCAAAACAGAGGCGGAGGCAACAACCGCGGCGGAAACTTCGGCAACTCCCTAGGCGACGCCCTCGGCGGCCTCAAGTTCTAGCCGAATCAAACGAATCTCACCCCAAGCGGGCGGCCCAAACCGCCCGCTTTTTCGTACCCTAACCCCGTACGTACCCAAACCCCGTAGGGCTGCCGCTCGCGGCACGCCGCAACTCCCAATTTCGCGCACTCAGCGTCCTTCGCGAAAGCCCGCAAAGCCCCAATCCCGTAGTGCGGAACTTCTGTCCGCGTCCAGCAAAGCCCAACCACCAACAAGCCTTCCAAATCCCAACAACACCGCCCATCCCCGAGTCATCAGACTCGCCCTAAAACGCCTCCAAATCACAAATCGCCCCATCTGCGTCCATCTGCGGTTAAACAAAGCACAACCCAATCTCTCCCCCAAAAGCCGTCAAAGTCAGCCTCAAGATCGTAGTTGAAATCCACCGACGCCCCGACGCCGTACGCGCCGCCGAAGCCTTGGCGAAGGAGAAAGGGGTCCTTCGAACAAACGACCAGACTTAATCGGTGCCGAAACCCAAAAAATCGAGAATGCCCAAACCTGAGCATCCTCGATCGAGACGGTTCCTAGTGTTTACCTGTCTCAACCTCGAACGGCAAAGACAAATCCCCCGAGGCCACGCTGTAGACCTTATACACGCCGAGCATCGGACGACTCTTGTCGCTCGTGTTCACCTGCATAAAGGCAACCACCGCGTCGAAGCGAAAATCACCCGCCTCCCGTATCCGATTCGCGGGTACGACGATCCTCAACTGCGACCCACGAGTCACCACCGAAAAGCCAGGCGAATCCATATACATCGGCATCCCGGGATTTGTCGGAGGCAGTTTCACCGACTCATCGCCAGCATCAAACTGCCGCACCGAAAGCGAGCCGATTCGCTCGTCTTGATGCAGCACCACCCAATGCGTGTGCCAGATTCGGCCGTCGTTCTTCCAGTCGCCATCCGCGTTCTCGTCCCAAAGCGGAGTGTCATCGAAATCTGGATGCGAAGTCGCAGCCAATGCCAATACGCCTTCCACGTCACCGAACCCGACCGCGCTTGGCTTCAGGTTCGTCGGAAAAACATAGCCCAACACAGGCGCGCCATCAAGCTCTCCCTTCGCTTCAGGCATCACGCTACCGGCCTCCCCCTCAACGGTCACTTCGAAGATAAAAGAGTCTAGCTCGTCCACCTTGACCACCCGAGTCGCCTCGATTTTCAAAGCAGCTGCATCCTCAGGTATCTTAGCGCAATAGGGACATGCCAAAAGCAAATCCGGCAACGCCAAACCCAATGCAAGCGCCAACAACGAGCCCTTGCGACTTCCTAACTTGGATAAACGCTTTTTCACGATTAAGCCTCCAGTTGCTCGAGCGAAGCACCGAAATTCACATGGAACACGCTCTCGCCAATGAGTAATGCTGGCACGGATACGACACCCGCTGCCTTAGCTTCAGCAAGTCGAACAGGCGACTCCCCCAAATGCACGATTTCAACCTCATAACGATTCGTATCGATGGCCGACGCGACTCCGCGCTCCGCTCCGACACAAACAGGACAACCGGCATGGTAATAGATGGCTTTGCTTTTCATAATTCAGATTTCTAATTTTTAGTTTTAGTTTTAGTTTTAGTTTTAGTTTCAACGCCCTGAGGCGTCTGGTTCGCCATCAAGTTACCTCAATTCATCTGATAAGAATATTAATTCTTTTTGATTGTTCTGATAGGAATAGCATATCAATTAACTTCCCATGGAACTTCGCCAAATTCGCTCCTTCCGTGTCGTCGCTGCCGAAGAACACTTTCGCCGCGCCGCAGAAAAGCTTAACATCGCTCAACCTGCCTTGTCCCTACAAGTACGCCAACTGGAGGAGGAACTCGGCACCCAACTCTTCGAACGCGTCGGCCGAGGCGTCCGGCTCACCGATGCAGGCTCCCTCTTCTGGGACTACGCCGACCGAATCGTCTCCCTTGTAGACGAGTCCGCCGAAGCCACCCGCGAGCACAGCGACCTCATTCGCGGACGCCTACGCATCGGCATCGCCCAAACGCCCAATTGCTGCTTCGGGCCCGCCGTCATCAGCGCCTTCAAACGCCGCTACCCCCAGGTATTCGTTTCCCTCGCCGAACTGGCTGCCGACGAAATCGAGTCATCCCTCCTCAAAGGTGAGCTCGACCTTGGCATCGGCTTCGGCCCATGCGATTCGCCCAACCTTAGCTCGGAATCAATCTACGAAGAACGTTTCGTCGCTCTAGCTCCCCGTGGCCATCCTTGGTTCAACAAGAAGAACATCAGCCTCAAAACGCTCGCCCAAGAAGAACTCATTCTCCTCACCCGCGACTACTGCACGCGGCGAATTTTTGAAAAAACCTGCGACGACCTAGACGTCTCCCTAAAAGTTGCCATCGAAATGAATACCATCGAAGGCATCATCGCCTCCCTCGAATCCACGGGTCTCGCCAGCGTGCTGCCCGCCCAAATCGTCAATTCCCCTCTCATGAGCCCGACGCTTCGCTCAGTCCCTATCGCCCAACCGGGAATTCGACGCAAAGTCGCCCTCGTCTATCGCAAGTCAGGCTACCTCAGTCCCGCCGCCCACGCCATGGCCACCGAATGGAAAACCCTAGCCAAATCCCTATAACGCAAGGCCCGAACCTCTTTCGAGGCACAGCGATTCCGCACCCATCAAGTCCACTTCGATGAGAAATCATTCATCTGCTTCAGACTCCACCGCTCCCTCCTATTGCTTTCGCATTCCGCCATCCCAACAACCTAAGCATTTTCACGCTCATTCGTCTTGCGCCGCTTTGTATCCAAAGCAGCGTGACATCATGTTCCCTACCCCCTTCCTTCGCTTCCTCGGCTGCGCCGTCCCCCTTTCCCTCGCATTTCTATCAATCGCCACCGCCAACGAACTCCGAGTGTCCGGCTCCAACGACTACGGGCAACTAGGCAACGGTCAGTCTGACTATTTCAATCACTTCGAAAAACTCGCCGAGGGCAAATAAAGCATCAATCATTACTCTTTGCGGTTCGTGAGAGGTCTCAACAAAATGTTCCGGTTGCTTCTAGTCCGACTGAGCCTGCCTCAAGCTTAGACTCAGATGGGGATTTTAAAGTGTAAATCCTTACCCTTTGCGATGACTCGGAAAATCCGAAAGGTGTCAAACATCGAAAGTCAAATGCTAAGAGGCGGGAAACGTTGGAAGTCAAATTCTGTGGGCATACCCGAAGAGAGCACACGGAATTGAACTTCCGATTCTCCTAGGGGTCGCAGTCAATCTCGTTCAACTCCAAATCCGTCACCACAAATCCAATACCCCTAGCGAAGATGAAGCCTTTCCTACTCTTTTCCATACTCTGCGTTCTCTCACCCCTCTACCTTCAACACGCGACCGCCTGCAGCATGGTCTGTTTCGTCGACCAGTCCGGCCAAACGTGGATCGGTAACAATGAGGACTATTCCAATCCCAACACTTGGATGTGGACAGAGCCGAAGAGAAAAAACAAGTACGGCATCGTGTTCTTCGGGTTCGGGGACTTCTTCCCGCAAGGAGGGATCAACGAAGCCGGCTTGGTCTTCGATGGATTCGCCATGCCGCCATTGGAGCAGAAACTCCAAAAAGGCAGGAAGAAGATAGATTCGACCAAGCTCATGAAGAAGACCATGGGCAGCTGCTCCACCGTGGCTGAGGTCAAGGAAATGATCCTCAAATACCGACTAAGCTTCCTCGACTCCGCCCAACTGCTGTTCGCCGACAAATCCGGGGCCACGCTTATCGTCGAGGGCGACGAAGTGGTCGAAAAAGCGGCGGGCGAACACCAAATCTGCACAAACTTTTACCAATCACTCATCGATTCCCACGAGCAGATCAGCTGTCCTCGATACTTGAAAGCCTACGCCATGTTCGCCGACGACGCCCTGATCGAGGACGGAAAAGGCTTCTGCCGGGACCTAATAGACGCCATGCACCAAGAGAGCGAGCAATGGGGAGGCACCCAGTATTCAAATATCTACGACCCGAAAAACGGAGTCATCTACCTCTACCTCTTCCACAACTACGAGGAAGAAGTTCGCCTGAACGTCAGCGAAGTCCTCGCCACTCAGAAAGAGCCGATTCGCATTTTCACCCTTTTCCAAAACACGCAAGATTACGACCGCTATCAAGCGCGACACTCCCAACGGTAAGGAGGCAATCTGCGCTTGTTCACTTTAGGGTCTGCTACGGGGGCTAATAATGCATCAACCCTTACTCTTTGCGGTTCGTGAGAGGACTCAATAGAATGTTCCGATTACTTCTAGTCCGACTGAGCCTGCTTCAAGCTTAGTCTCAGAGACTGTCTATAAGTGAGCTGAGGCACTCAAGAGGTTCAGCTCTTAAAACTTGCAATCCACTAATCTCCATTCTCTGGATACGCTTAACTCCAGCCACGAGAAAAACGAATAGACAACGTTTCACTTTCCACATTTAGCCCCTCCCAAAAAACACCCCTAACGTCGCACTGCGACACCTATGCGCCGCAGGCGCCCTGACAAAAATTACCGCCGCCCAGCGGCGTTCCAATTTCACAACGTATTACAGAGGCGATGACGTATACTAAAGCTCAGCTTTGACCCTATCGATTCCCCCACAATGCCGAAACAAAGCCTATTGATGGTTGACTTGGCAAACAGAGTCCTACAGTCGTAAGACCAAAGCATCCCCCACTCTTGTTTTGCTCCGATTTGGTCAACAATCGGTAACAAACGACTCTTATACTGATACGCAACTCCACGTTCAGTATGACCCCAACTAGGAATACAACTCCCCTCGTCCCATGAACCTATTTCGCGACGTCAAATTCGGACTGCGCCTGCTGCGCAAAAACAAATGGATCAGCATTGCGGCCCTCGTTTCCCTAGGCCTTTGCATTGGCGGAAACGCAGCGATCTTCACCATGCTAAACGGACTCATCCTTCGCCCGCTTCCCTTTCATGAATCCGATAAAATCGTAGAAATATACAACACCTATCCAGAGGGTGGACTCGACAAGGCAGCAAGCAACATTCCGCTCTATATAGACTATCACGATAATACTGACGCCTTCAGCGATCTCGCGCTGATCGGTGGTTTCTCGGGAACGATTATAGAGAGCGACACCCCCGAACGAATAGGCGGGATGCGCGTGACCTCGGGTTTCTTCGACGTCTTTCGCGTTACTCCCGAGTTGGGAAGCTTCATCGCGGAAGAGAACATGATCTCGGAACAACATCGGGTGATCGTCCTCGCATACAACTACTGGCGCGAGCGATACGCCTCCGCTCCCGATGTAGTGGGAGAATCCATACAAATCGACGGAGAGCCCTTCGAGATTCTTGGCGTGGCTCCCCGCTCACTGGAAGCTCTCTACCCGAACGTCCGGATCTACACTGCCTACGCCTGGACCCCCGAACAAGCGGAAAACTTCCCGCGACACTTGAACAACTCACAACTGCTCGGACGGCTGAATAACAACATCTCGATCCTAAACGCCCAGCAGCAAGTCGATGCGAGAGACGAGATCTTCTACGAAGCAACCCCACAGATTCAGGACTTCCTAAATCGCACGGGGCACAAATCTGTCGTCTCCGAGCATCAAGCGGAGCGAGTCAAAAGCGTCTCGTCCGTGCTCTACCTCCTGCAGATCGGAGCCCTTTTCGTGCTGGCAATTGGCTGCGTGAACATCGCAAACCTCCTCCTCATCCGATCAAACGCCCGCGAGTCGGAATTCGCCATTCGCTGCGCGATCGGGGCCAGACCCACTGCCATTGCCCGCCAGCTGCTCATCGAAAGCGTGCTCCTATCGATGGGAGGCGCTCTATGCGGAGGATTCCTGGCATTTCTTGGTATCCGACTCATCAATACCTATGCCATGGATATGCTACCGCCCATACAACCACTCGCGCTGGATGTCCCTACCATGCTCTTCGCCCTCGGCCTCTCGGTCGCTGCAGGCGTAATCGTAGGATCCGTCCCCGCCCTACGCGTCTTCCGGCTCAGGCTGACAGCAGGGCTGAACCAAAACTCCCGCAGCGCATCCGCTAGCCGCGCCGCCAAGTTCACCAGCTCCGCCCTTGCTTGTGGACAAATCACACTCGCAGCCATGCTCCTCATCGGGACCGGCCTGCTCCTTCTCAGTTTCTCCAAGATCCTCTCGCGCGACCTTGGCTTCGATCCGGAAAACATCACTACGCTCCAGCTATCGCTCTCGGGGGCGGACTATAGCGATCAAGAAAACGTGCACGCCTTCCAAAAACGATTGCTCGATGGCATTCGCGCCTTGCCGGGAGTGGACAAGGCCAGCATCGCAGCCCATGTTCCGATCGTAACAGGCTACCCCTACAACACCTTCAATATTTTCGGATACCAGATGGCCGAAGGCGAGGACCAGCTTGCCGCCCTTCACACATGGGTCGCGCCCGATTACTTCGAATCGCTCGGCATTCGCATCATACAAGGCGAAGCCTTCAGCTTTACCGATAGAGAAACCGGCCGACGGAGCATGGTCATCGATAAAGTTCTAGCAGACCGCTACTACCCGGACGAAAACCCGATCGGACGGCGACTCGGATTCGTGGGATCAAATACGCCAGAGGAGGACTGGCCTACCGTCATCGGCGTTGCGGAAAAAGTTCAACATACCGCGATCGACGGTATCCAGGGCGCTCCCTTCATGTACGAAAACATTTACCAAGGCGCGTTTCGCAATTTTCGCGTATTCATAAAAAGCGGACGCGATAGCAGCTCGCTCTTGCCCGAGGTTCGTGAAACGCTTCGAGAGATCGATTCTGCCATTCCGATTATCTATTTCGGTTCTCTAGCGGAAAGCATCGACAACTCCCTAGACAACAAACGCGCCGTCATGCTCCTGCTCGGCATTTTCGCTGGCATAGCGGTCACCCTATCAGCCGTGGGCATCTACGGCGTGCTCGCCTACCGCGTCTCGCAACAAAGCAGAGAGATCGGCACCCGCGCCGCAATTGGCGCGAGCCGACAGCAAATCCTCACCTATTTCATCACCCGCGGTCTGATCCGAACCACCATAGGCATCGGCATCGCCCTCGTCAGCGCTTCGCTCTTAGGCCGACTAATGTCCTCAATGCTCTTCGACGTAGAACCGAACAACCTCGCCGTCTATGCCAGCGCCGCATCCCTCCTCTTCGTCGTATCCATGCTAGCGAGTTTCATCCCCGCCCTAAAAGCGTCCCGTATCCAACCGATGGAGGCGCTCAGAATCGAGTAAAGTCGGAATCTTCAAAACGGAGGTTGCGAGAGCCCGAAAAGCGCCAACCGAATCTGTTTCAACGTCATGCCTCCCGCAAGTTCTCAACCGGATCCCGCCGCGCTGCCTGCAGCGCTGGTCCAATCATAGAAACCAAGGCGACCGTGGCGAGTACCACAACTACAGTCACCAACGGAGCGGGGTCGAATCGTTCGACTGCGAATAGCAGCTCCGAGAACTTCCCGAATAATACCAGCACCGCTACCAAGCCCAAGGCCACGCCCCAAACCACCGGCACGCCACACTCGCGCATCGTCCAGGAAAGAATCCGTCTGCCGTCCGCGCCGATCGCCATCCGAATTCCGATCTCGTTCCGATGATCCTTCACGAGGTGGTACATCAAGGCGAACAAGCCATAACCCGCGATCGCCAAGGCCAGCACCGCCACGTAGCCCGCCACCAACGCCGACAGCTTAAACACCGAGAACGTTTCACCAAAGCTCTCCTCTATCGTCGCAAACTCCACCACCGGCAGCTTTAGGGGGCCTTCGCCGAGCATCCTCGCGATCTCCTCGCGCACCAGCTCCGGATTTCCCTCGGTCTTGATATGAAAAACCATATCCGGCGGCGCGAACCCGACAAAAATTTGCGGCTTTATATCAAGCCCGAGCTCCTGCTCGAAGTTCGAGCAGACCCCCACCACATCCACAACCGGACCGTCCCTCCAAGGCTTAAACGCTCTTCCGATCGCCACCCCGCCCGGCCAGTACCGATCCACAAAGGCCTCGTTCACGATGACCTTCGACATCGGATAATTCATATCCTCGAATATCAAATCCCTTCCCTCCAAAAGCTCGACTCCAAGCGCCTTGAAATAGTCAGGTCCAGCGTACTGCAGACGCACCTCGCACTTGTCCGGCTCGACTCGAAAATCATAGCCATCGATCTCAATCTTACTGACCTTTATATGCCGCAGCGGCTGCAAGGTCGCCATCCCTACCGTCTTCACTTGCGGAAGCGCGTCGAGGCGACTCTTGATCCTCCTGTATTCAGGAATCGTATACTGCGGATCGTCGTATTGCCGCCCCAAGGGCTTGTAGTTTACCGCCAGCAACAAAAGCTCTTCCGACTCGAAACCGTGGTCGATATTATGAGCGTTTCGTAGCGAATCTATAAACCACCCGCAAACGCATACGATCACCACCGATAGCGCCACCTGAAATCCCACGAACACCTTTCTTCCGAAAAACTGCTTCGTCCCGCGCGTCCCCATGCGCAGCTCTCGGTTGAGGTCGATTCGCCACACGTCCAGCCAACCACCGACACTGATAAAAAGGCCGCACAGGACAGGTGTCACCAGCAAGGCCCAGACCACCCACGCATTGCCCAGCAAGCTCAACTCGCTCACCTCTCCCGTACCCGGAATCTCACTACGAAACGCCTTGATCAACCCTACCGCTATAGCAACCCCTAGCCCCCATCCTAAGTAGCTCAGTAGAACGTTTTCGAAAAACACCCTTCGCAAAACCCAGTTCCGCTTCGCCCCGATCGCCAGGAAAACCGAATACTCGTGAAGGCGAGACTTCACCCGAGCCGAGACCAAATTGGTCACGTTAAACAACGCAATCAACAGCAGCAGCGAAATCAACGCGAATATCAACAGCGTCGTCTTTGCCACCACAGCCCGAGTCCCACTCTGATTCGCCTCCACTCCCGACAACAACTCAAAAATTACCTCGGGACCATCGTTCGGATTCTCCTCCCGAATCCTCGCTCCCAGTTGCTGCAGCTCCTCGACTCCCTGCCCAACACTCACCCCCTCCTTCAGAAGTCCCCACGTTACGTACATCGGCCAATTCCGCAGCGTAAGCTGCCACCGATCGAGAATATGCTCACTCGCTATCCAGAAGTCCTGACGCGATAGGTTGTCCAATCCCACAAACGACGCCGGCGCCACGCCCGCCACCACAAACGGCACCCCGTTCAACGAAATCGAATTCCCGAGCGCCGACACGTCCGCATCAAACTCTCTCCGCCAAAACGCTTCGCTCACTATGACCGCCCGATCCGAAGACGCCTCGAAATCTTCCGCCCCGATAAATCTCCCCACCACGGGCTTCAGACCCAAAGTTGAAAAGAAGTTTCCCGAGACCGACGCTCCGCTCAAAACCTTCGCCCCTTCCCCATCGCCCACCAAATAGTCCTCCAAGTGCATGTAGTGGATAAGCGACTCAAAACTCTCGTTCTCCCTTACCAGCGTCTGGTAGACCGGATAGCTAACACCGCCATCTGGAGCGGGAGTCCTCAAGCGTACAAAGCGAGCAGGATCCTCAACCGGCGTTGTCTTGAGCAAGACTGTATAGAGCACGAAAAATGATACAAGCAAGGCGCTGCTCGCCAACGCTAACATCACAACAATCGACAAACTCTCGGACAAAGAAGATCTAACTTTTCTTAGTATATACATAGGCAACGTGCAGGCGCTCCAAACTCGGACACGTGCCCACCAGCCATGATCCCATAAGCTCTAGACCAAAGAGGAACCAACAGACTAAAAGGAGAGGCGCAATCAAGAGAGGAATACAGGATTCAAGGGATACATATACAAATCACCCACGTCAGCCCTCCGCAAGCAATAGCTTAATTAAGTTTACGTATTCCAATTCGCAGTCTCTACCTCAAGAGATCCCATTTTATTCACTCCCCTGCACCCCCTCTCCCACTTCCAATTCTAAGCACCAGTGATTATCAGAACCACCAGTGGTTCTGAACTTTACTCAACTACAAGTTTCTAACGACCTCCCAGCTACATCCTAGCAAATCTTCCCCGCTCTAAAACCCCTCGTAAAACCCAGTTCCGCTTCGCCCCGATCGCCAAACAAGCAGAATACTCGTGAAGCCGCTACTTCAACCGGGCTCGAAAAAACAACGAGTCCGGAATCTCCCCTTCGCTCACCCGCCAGCCCTTTCCTTCCGGCTGGAAAATCCCCCCTGCCTCCACCACACTCCAATTCACGGCCTCCAGATCTTCAGAGAAAACCAGCTCCCAGCGCTCCTCGGAAAACTCGATGTACAAGTCGCCCTCGCCAAGCCAGCGATAAAGCACCTTCACCGCCCCTATATCGATAGGCGCCACCTCCCCATCCCTTCGCAAAAGCGAAAACAGCTCGTTCAGAGAAACGGATACCGTCCCGTCCTGCCCTTGCACCAGCCCTCCGCTGTTCGGGACAAACGCATCCACCACCTCGAAACGGCCAAACGACGACATGCCTGCCCCAGCGACGAAGCCGCCCGCGTGCTCGATGTCCTCCGCCATTAGCTGGCAACAGAAAACGACAAGACCGATCCCGCTAAAGCGCCTCATCCTTAAACTCCTTTCGGGAAATTTCCTCCCCACGCTCCATCCTCACCTCTAACTTCAATCCGCCGCCCGCATACCAAGAGCGCGATAAACCATGCGGCACCCCTGCCTCTAGGCTTAACTCGCTCAACAGCTGCCCATTTTCACTCCACCTGCGAAACGTTCCCTCAAACCGCCCCTCGGCGATCCGCCCTTCAGAACGCTTCGTTCCGTTTTCAAACCACTTCGTACGCACACCATGCGAAACGCCCATCCGAAAACCCTCGCGAACCTGCATCTGTCCATTCAGATAAAAACCCAAGGACCAACCATGCTGCTTCCCTTCCTTAAAATCTGACTGCGACTTCAAGGATCCATCCGAGTAGTATTCGACTGCTCTCCCGCTGAACGCCAAATCGCCCGTATTCTCGAAATACCTACCGTCCTCCAATCGCAGTTCGGACAATTCAACAAGCTCCCGATCCCAAGTCAGCAGCAACGCAACAGCCCCAAGCCCAACCAAGAGAAACGCACACGCTATTCTTCGAACATTCAAGATAAGCCTCCCGCTTTACCGTACAGATAGCCGAAACAGATTCGCCCCGCCCGCGACTCTCGGGACGAGCACACGCAACAGCTCAACCTCAGCCGCATCATAGGTCATCCGAGGCTCATCACCCTCAGCATCGCTTTCGAGCTTAAACCCTTGCTCTTGCCAATCTAACGAATCCGAACTCCCGTAAATCGTATACCGATGGTCAGCGATCGAAAGAAACTCGATCACATACGCAGAATCCGACACGGAAACGATCTTCAAGGACAAGCCATCCAGCACGTTATAAGCGTAAGTGTTCGCCAAATACTCCTCGTAGTTGCTCAAGCCGTCGCCATCCAGATCATCCCCTGGATTCACATCATCGAGACTATCATACCGGCTCGTCTTAGCAATCAATGCCCTCTCCCACGTATCCGGAATTCCATCACCATCGCTGTCCTCCCCAAGGGTTAGATTAATAACAGTTGTTCCTCCCGCTTCTCCCAAGGCCGCCAAATCACCCGACATTTCGAACGGCAAGTAAGTCTGCGAACCTATTTGAATTTCTATTGTAAAAGGAGCGAGAGGATTCAGAGCGCTAGGCTTGTAGCTATCAGAAGTGATCCCCGCATCCATGGGAACCTCAAGACGGTAACTCGCATCAACATACAACGACGGCGTCAGAGGAGCTTCGATCTGAACACCGCTTACAGTCTTCAAAATCACTACTCCTTCGGCATCGATTGGATAGCCCATCTCATCCCGCACCATCCCCTTAATCAGGTGGTGAGGGGCAGGCGGAAAAGCTAAGGCACTAGCAGTCAGGACTGTCGCAGCAGCGACACCTAGAAGGTTGCGGGAGAGACATGTGATTCTCATAGTTCGTTTCTCGTGTTCGCTTTTGTACTAGTTACCCGAATACGAGTAGGTTTCGAGGTGCAGCTTAATATCTTCCACTGTATCGATGAATCGCGACAAACCTTCGTCTGGATCATTGAGTAGAGTCCGCCCGGGGATCACGATCTTCCAACGCGTATTCCAGACAGAACGCCCGATCAGGCGATTGTTCGTAAACTCAGATGGGAAGAGTCGGCCGCTATCGCCCGAATAGACCGACTCATCAGACACAGGGCGGAAGGCCTGGTGCTTACGCAACCCAAAGAGCGGTTCGCTCAATGAATCACTAGAGCCATAGAAGTCTTTGGACGAATGCTCGGAAGCACCGATATTAAACGGCAGCGGGATCGTCACATCTTGCACACTCCAGCCACGCAACTGGCTCTCATCCCCAAGAGGCGGCGTCCGCATAATATCGTCTCCTACAGGGATAAGATAGATGTAAGGCGTAGCTGAAAGCGTATTTTCGCCAAGGAAAGCGAGATCCGGATCACTCGGCGAATCCGCTCCCAGAGTCGCTCCACTATTCACAGTCGGATCGTCCATTCCATTGTATCCATCCAATACGATACCAGAGGAAAAGATTTTCGTAGCGAATGAAGTCGGGCTAAAGGTGTGGTCCCCCCCAGCGAGGGCGTTCCCAAAGAAGTTATCACCATTTTTAATTCTAGTACTAAACTCGATCACGATTCCTGGCACCGGAAGGCCGTCTCCGGAATCGATCTGCATCGCATACCGTTTAACATCTGGATCAGCCAACAGATCTGGAACCCGTCCCGCCTCAAGGACATCCCGCCACTTCTCTGCACCTTCTTCGCCCGGGAATATCCTAAAGTTCTCAGTACGCAGCGAAAAGGTCGTGCCGTACACATCTGGATTATTAAACCCGAGTCGGCTCTTTAGGATGCTCCAATCCCCTGCCATTTCCGCCAACACACTAGACAGGCCAGGGTCGCCAGAATTGCTGCCGCCAAACTGCGGCTCACCGTCTTGCACGACACCGAGAGCTCGTGACTGGATAATTCGACTAACAAAGTCACGTCCTTCGTCCGACCCTAGCAGCCCAGTCTCATAGTCATAGGCTTGCGCAGCGAGAAACGTGTAGCGCGCCGCGAGATCGAACAAACTCTTATAGCGTTCCAACTTCTCATTTCTGAACAGACGGAACGCCGCGTTTCGTGTGCGATATCCTTGAATGACAACCGCCGACCGCTTGCGGAAAATCTCCCGTTCCGCTTGGATCATCTGTCCCTTCGCTAAGAGCGCCGAGTACTCCATCCGGGCCTTTTGCCACTCCTGCAAAGCTCTATTCAATGGGAATATCTGTCCGGTGAGATCACCGAGAGCTGCATCCACTTCATAAACAGCCTCGGTTTCAGTCAGTAGAATCTCAGCAGGAACAATATCATTGAAATAAACATCTCCAGCAAATTTATCTATAACCCCCGCAGCGATTTCACCAGCAGCAAGGTTCGCGATCTTTGCTAGGTCCAAAATCCCCAACGCCCCTATTCCTGCTGACTTAATCCCGGCCTTGGCAGAGGACAAAGTATCACCCCCATTCGCCATTCCAAAAACGAGAGATTGAGGGACTGCAGTTAGCGCCAAATTTTCGATTCTCTCAGCTGAGTCCATTTGAGAACTCAACAAAAGGTCTATCGCCTGCATACCAGTTCTCACCAGTCCCGCAGCAGTTTCCAGATCTCTAATCTTCTCATTATATCCCTTGATATCGGAAAGCGTCCTCACTTTAGCCATGAAAATATCGAGCTGTCGATGGAGCACATAAGTGTAGTACTTATATGATTCCAGTTCTTCGTAGGCGGCATCTCGCTTGCTCGCTATTTCGTTGATCGCGATTTGCAACTGGCCTTCATACTGTCGCGATCCAGTCCAAGCATCAGGTTTCTCTATAAACCCATTTGGCGACAGATTGTATTCCAAAACTTGCATTGCCGGTCCATCAACCTCATCGTCGGATTGCGATACGAGACGTTCATTCAATCCACTCGACGCCCAGAAACCCTCTGTCGTGTTGTCGCCTACAAAAAATTCTAGATAATAAGGAAGGTCTTCCTTTTTCTCGAAATTCGGAATGTCTATGGTATCGTCATCGACATACGTGAAGTGAACCAAGTCAGGTCCGTTGTAGCCGCTGGAGTACGTTTTTCCGGGACCTATATCGTCAGCGTATGGAGTTCCAAAGAGTTCTATCAATTGGTTCTCGTAAGCTCGTTCCTGGGCATCGATCTTCGCTTGGTATTCATTTAGCGAATCTTCCTCAGAACGCATTGTACCGGTTACATCCTTAGCCCCATTAAATGCTATCACAGCATTATTCAATGCGGTTTTCGCGCGCTCGAATATCTGCTCGAAGTGAGACGTTTCGCCGACTCCAAACCCGTTTGGATCCAGATCGAAAACGATGCTATCCTTCTCAAGTCCGAGCGGGTTAAGCCCTGCTTCCGCATTGTCCAAACTCGCCAGAGTGTTTTCAGCGACAAAGGTCAATTCCTGCAATTCGTACACCGTTTGACGATCCACAACTTGGATACCTTCGTGAGTTGGATCAGGGTCAAACTCTGGTAGCATAGCATTGCCAACAACCCAATTCAGGTATGTACCCTGCTGAGTTCGAGAAGCCCAATGATCAACTCCCCAATAACGAGTCGATGGCACGGTTCTACGGGTATTCGATCTACTATCCGCAAAGTGCTCCCAACCCTTTTCAGCGACGTTTTTGTAATCCTGACGCAAAGTCAGTTCCATGGTCTGCTGACCTGCTTTTGCGATTTCAACAGCAGACGATGCAAACTTTCGCTCGTCCTGATAATCCACCGAAACCGGCACTCCCAATATATTTACCGCTTCAATCCGTGGAACCCAAGTAAAGTCATCATCCATGAAGAGCTTGAAGTAGTTTTTTATAGCCATCAGGTAATGCCCATAGGCATCTCCATGACCTTGTGGATACATAACTGCAGCATCCGCGGCATTAATAGCACCATCGAGATCTCCCGTTTGCTTCTCCTGGATATTGTAATTCAGAGCATAGATAACCTCCCCAGAATCGATGCCTCGAGTATAGTTCCAAACGAGGCGATTATAAACAGGGGATATCTCAACCCCTGGCTGCAAGAAATCGCTACGACCTCGCCAGAGAGCGAGTTCTTCTTCAAGGAGAGTCGCAACCTGTCCTTCGAATGAGAACATAGAGGTCGCTATATCACCATAAGTATTGTCAGCGGTCCCAATTCCAATTGTCGGATTAAGGGCATCTGCCTTCGCTTCGTCACCTAATAGCGAATACAGATCGTTCAAATAACCGGACACAAGCAATAAGGCATCGTTGGCTGGTCCAAAATTAATTCCTGCGTCGATACTTAGCATGCGGCCTCGATTGAGCACCGTTTCGTAGATCTCGATCAGACCATAGTCGTTTATAGTCGAAAGATTGAGGGCGACATCCCCCTCCCAACGAGCTCCCGCTTCAGTAAGCACACTTGCATCGGAATCCACCTCATTGGAAAACAGGTTCGTCACTCGCTGATTAAATGGGTTGATCCCCGCAAGAACACGTTTGATCCAACCTTCAGCCAAGGCAGGAGTCGTCCATTGCGAATAGCCACTCGTATCGCCATCCTCACGATCAGAACCGTCTTCATTGAGCAAGGGACGATAACGCATTATTAGATAGTTATCAGCCAAGGCTCGCACATCTGCCGTATCGCCAAGAATCGTGCGTACACCATCTGGATACTTCGCTGAGCTAAGGCTCAACCAACCATCAGCGGTTTTATCAAGTCGCTCATAGGCTTCGATCCGAAGATTGAATACAAGCGATTCATCCCTGGGCGCGTCGCTGAAGAGTTCAACAACAACCTCGTGTACAAACTCGTCTCCATCAATAGTACCCAGGCTAAGGATACTGCTATCAAGCCCATAAACACGCGACAAAGGCAGAAAACCTGTCGGAGCCCCAGTGGTCGAAGTGTTTGGATTACTGTCACCCTCCGGGAGATTCGCTCCTACCACCTCAACACCGTTCACGTAAACGCGTACACCAAGTTCGTCGTCCAAATCCAAGCTCAAGAAAATACCAGAAGCATCGAGGTCGATATCACTCGTAAAACTGCGATAGACGATACTGGACGGAGTTCCAAAACCTCCTTCTTCTTCCAAGGATTCGGGAACGAAGCCAGAGGCATCTTCCAATAAAGCTGCCACGGAAATCACTGTTGGAGTCGAATTTTCTGTGCGTCGGACTAGCACGCCTGCCTCCGCCCCATCGCGCATAACAAAGGTATCGTTCACCTCAGTCAAAGCAGCCTCAGTCGCAGTGAACTCGAACTCACCAATACCACCGTTCTCGACAACTCCCGAAAACGGGACGCCTTCATTCGGCACAACAAAACCAGTCGCAAGAACATCAAGTCGAGCCTCATCCAGGTCGTCCTTGGATTTTCCCGAATCAAACGCAGCAGGAAAACGGAGATGTCTCCAACTCCCGTCACCCATCAACAAGATGCGCTCGCTTTCAGTGACGACTGGAGGAAGCCCATCCACCGGAGAGGCAATCATCCACTCAAATTCGTATTCATCGACCGCTCCAGCGAAGTCCGAAATCTGCTGCATTGTCAGCATCTCGTTAAGTGGATTGGAAGAGAGTACTGGCTTAACCTCGCCTCGGTACAAATCGTCAGTCACCTGCAGAATCTGCATAAGCACCGGATCTCCAACCGGAGTAAAGGCCTCGCCGTTTCCAAAGATCATAGTTACGAAGCCAGCCCCAGGACCCGCCGCGCTCAGAGCATACGAATCGACTGCAATGTCTTCGTCTTCAACAGCAGCAAGCACATCCACCCCAATCTCTTCATCCAATGCAATATTCGGCGAATAGGTTCCTGGTCGTTCGGCATCCTCGATAAATGTTTCCAAAGTTGTCGAAAGGCTATCTATCGCAGAGTCCCAAGCCCCCTTATTTTCGTCCCCTACGACGACTAAAGCCTTTAATTTATCTCGATCGCTATCGCTCAGAACATTGAGCAGGAGATAATCCTCGCCCAAAACCTCATCCACAAACTCACCCTTGAACACCAAGGCTCCATCCTCTCCACGACTCGCATCATAGAAAAAACGCGACCCTAGATGCGGAGGCAATAAGCTGAAGAAAACCTTGCCCAAGTAACTCTCGGTGACCGCCGAGCCCGGTACCTTTGACAATGTCTCTGGACTTAAATAATACTCTTTTTCGCGAGTCGGATCATGCAGTACGACAGAAGGTTGCTCCTCGTTTTCAGGTCGAGCCGATTGCTGATAAATCACTTGAGCACTAATTTGACCTCGTACTGCCGGCAAGCCCCTCTTCGGGTTCGTCAAAGTTTCACCTGTGAATAAGACAGGCGTTCCGCTTGGCCAATATGGCTGGTAAGCAATCGCCAAGGCAGGCTCGTCTTCACCCGCATCCTCGTCTACATAATTCCCATCCGCACCTTTCGCCCGCAAATAAGGCTCAATCGTACCTACAACTGGCTGCACACTCTCTCCAGGGAAATAGAACCCTGGCAGCGTCTTGTAGTAGAACTGTACATTAAAGGCGTTATCGAAGACCGGTCCCAATTGGTCATGAGGACCACGATACACCCACAGATTTCCTTTACGGTCCTGATAAGTGAATTTCGACCGATAGTCGTTGAGTACCAAATCCTCATCCACCAACGGGCTGGCACTTACATACCAATCATCAAAGTCTCCATCAACAAATCCCTCATCAGAATCGAGAGCTACCCACTCTTGGAGCGCAATCTCCTCAAATTCATAGCGAATTATTTGAGCATCCCTAAAATCAGAGTAATCTGGATACACATTGCCTGAGTAAACATCGTCCGGATCAACCAACTCGTACTTAGCAACCTCATCATAATAAACAAGGGCCTCAGACTCGGTACGTAAGGTATTATCGTCCGGATCAAGGTACATTGTGGTATAATAGTCTGAGGACACTTCGAAAGCGACGACGGCTACGCCATTATCCTCTTCGTTTGAAACAACATTAAGAGTAAATGATGTATTCAACCCCGGTACATAAACAAACTGGTCTTCACCAACTACGATATCGTCCACTCCCTCAAACCCGTCCGTCACACTAAAATAGACGTAGGGATCTTGGTCCTCAGCAAAATCATAACCATATCCACTCAAGTCTCCATCTCCTACGCTAAGTGATTGCAACCGTACGGCAGCATCACTCACAAAGCCGCCTATAGTATTTGTATGATATGAAGACTCGAAGACAAAGAGTCCCTTTTGCTCAGCGAGATCCGGACTCTGCAAATTATAGAATGTACTATCGACCAATACCGGACGGGCCACTGAGACAAATCCCCAACGTTCGTCCTCCGCAGGCTCTAGCAAATCAGAACTCTGCAGCTGTATCCAGTTTGCTTCTTTAGTTACGTTAAATCCTTCGCTCTCAGCCGCATCACTCAATGGCAGTTCCATCAGTGGCAAAGGCATTGGAGCCTGCAAAATAGTGCCCGCCTCCACTTCGTAATTGAAGACTTCTCCAGCGAGGCGATCTTCACGCTGAACCCGAAACGGAACTATCGAAATCCGAGCGTCGGCATCTTCGTATTCAAGCAGCACAAATGGTTCAGACGAGTATTCCCCGTCATCATTCGTGATCACGTTTAAATCGTCACGCAATGCATAGACTTGACCTCCCTGCATAAGAGCATGCTCTTCATTCGGATTATACCCGACCTTCGTCTTGTCATTTTCGAAATAGATTTTTCCCTTTGCCGGAAGGCTTGCCAACGCCCCACTCCCGTCATTGCTTGCCAAAACGATCTTCTCCGGATCGCTCGGCCATTCCACAGTGTATCGAGCAAGCGTCGATGGCCAGTAATGAGCTGAGAAACCATCCGTCTCATCATCGTCACTTCGGCGGAACCACATGACCTCAAGTTCGTTATCCCCTGGGATTGCATTAACCGGAATAATCGCCCCTAGATTAGCTTCTTCGAAGCCGTCCGCAAATGGGTCAATGTATGCGTCTGGGTGTATCGAATCTCCTTTATCTAGATTCACGTACCCAGCCCAGTAACCTTCGTCCTCTTCTGCCCCGAAGGATGTGGCAGGAACCTGCAGGCGTTCACCCACATAAACGGTTCGCTCGATCGTATGGGCGACCTCCGACGCATCTTCCCAATGAAAAGTATCCGAACCTTCATTATAGGAGTCGAGCTGTGTCGCCACGCTCCCGCTCAACACACCAGCGGCAAACTCGCTACTTCCATCTACCGGTACGAGACTCTTATCAAGCCAAGAAAACACACGTTCGAAGCGAATTTCTTCGTCAGATTGAAATCGCAACAAAGTACGATGCGCAGGCTGCGCTTCCGAAAGAAAAGTGAAGAACTCAAATCCAGAGGTGATCTCAGCACGTTCAAAATCTAGAGGATCCTGATACTCGATCACGGGGATCTCTTCCCCATTCAGCTGAACGCTTGTCTCCAACGCGGCTTCCTCTGTATCCACCAATGGACGTACATAATGGCTATATCTGCCGACGTCGGTCGGCCACTTAAGATCATAACGTACATATTCGCGAGGCCAGAGAATACCTTGCACTCCTTCTTCCAACCACCACACAAGAAGATCGTTTACGTTACTTGTTTCACGGCTCGCGTAGAGCTCCGTGTTATCTAAGTCGGAAGTGCTACTCGAATCAGTCGATTTCAGGTGGCGATAAACAAACTTAGCTCCATCTCTGATATTAGCTAACCGAGGAACAAGTTCCTGCGTCCCTTCGCCATTCTCGATGCTCTCTAACGGCAGCGGTTCACCCAATTCCGTATGCTCGTCCTTCGGAACCGCACGCTTTAAAATGTCTACGATTTCAAACCCAAGATGCTCAGGGATCCCTGATTCGAGATCCTCCGTCCCAAGATACTCCAGAAACAGACGCCCTTCTCTGTTCAGCGCTTTCAATGATTTATCCGAAGGCGAATACCAGAATGTGGAAGTAACCGCAGAATTCGCTTCGACACCACCGTTCACTTCGGTCCCCACTCCGGTTCCTTCATTGATGGGAGTACCTTCCGACACGGGCACCTCACGTGGCATTTCGGAATTATATACGATCTTCACTTCCGTGACCCGTGTCTCCGGGATTTCGACAGGCACTCCATTGTACGCCCCCCCGGTCCAATAAATCGTCTTCGCTTCCTTAACGGGAGCTCCAGAAATGATGTAACGCTGAGGTAGTAATCGGTAAGTGAGTCCACCTTCGGTCATATAAGGAAGGTTTTCCGTATCCAGATCTTCAGTGCTTTGAGAAGTCGGCAACAGTTCACGCCAAACAACCGTTACCGGACCTGACTGGGTAGCAAAAACAGCGTTGGCGGACTCGCTATAGTGATAGCGCTCAGTAGAGCGTAGCTCGTTGGGCCTCGCTCTCCAATAGTCGTTATCATCAATTGGGTTTCCATCCTCATCTTCGCTCGGAGGAACGATCCCCTGCCCTCGTGTCGCAGTGGCATGCGTATAAGTATAGAGCCGGTAGTAGGCTGTAGACTCGATTACATATTTGCTCGGATCGTCATCGTAGTCGGCAGGCCGACCCACTTCCGCAGCGCTCTTTTGCCAAGTAAGATCAAAGGGAGATGACTTATCTGCAGTCGCCTTTGCATAACCCAGTCGTTCATCCCAAACGATTCCTAAGCTATCGCTATCGAGATAAGGACGTGGATTCCAATAATCCGAAGGATTTACTCCATCGAGCTCTACACCATCTGAATCCGTAATTGGGAGAGGGAGAACTTCACCGAATAAATAACTGCTCGAACGCCCAAACAGAGTCGCCCCGATACGAGTCCGACCTAGTTTGAAGCTACTGCTGGATGGAGCCTCTACTTCGTTTCCAACCGACGTCACAGGCGCAATAGTGGAAAATGAATACAGAGACTTAAATTGCCCATCAACCGCAGTGTTCACAGCCGTTCCACCCAAACCATCAGCCGTACCATACTCTCCTTCGGAGATTCGATTGTAGGCGTCCTCTTCCTGGTCCAGCTCAAATATTTCAACCGCTTGAGCAAGCATCGGCAGGACAATTCCAGCGGCAAGGCAGAGTGTTCGTCTCTTAAAGAGCTTCATAGGCCAGTTGGTATCAGAATCGCTTGGGAAAATAGAAAGAAGGTTCGCGGGCTAGCGTCACACTGCCTTATTCCGCGAGTGACTGCACGAGGGCTTCAAGCGCCGCGAGACGTTCGCGAAGAGCTGCGTTTTCTGCCTCTAGCGTATCCACTTTTTCATTGAGCTCATTGATTCCCTCAATCGCTACGACACCCAGTGCAGTGTAATTAAGCGAAAGGTGCTCGCCAGATTCCCCTACCACCTCTGGGAAGACTTCCTGGACGTCTTGGGCAATGAAACCGTACTGCAATCCCACTTCTGGACTCGCCTTAAAGTGATAGCTTTTAGCCTCCAATTGGGCTAAACGCGGCAGAACGTCATTTATTGGTTCAATATCTTGCTTCAAACGACGGTCACTACTTTGGCTGAATAGAAGTCCTACAACGACCCCCGAGGTGTTCACTGTGAAATTAGCGTTTCCTTCAAAATCGTACCCTAGATAATTGTAGACTTGGCCACGACCATGCTCCGCCATCGCAGAGAATGCCGAAATGGGGCTATGCTTATTAACTCCCCAATAGCCATGTAGCAGCACATTTTCAGCGAGCTCAGAAGAAGCGACAGAGCCTTCAGCCAGATCATCCGCTGTCAGAGAATTATTAAAGACTTCATCCGAACCAACCGCACCCGTCGCGATCTCCGAGGCCTTCACCGCATCCGCTTTGATCTCCGCAGAGTCGACCGAATTGTTGCCCAAATCATCTGCTGTCAAAGAACCATTAGCCACTTCTGACGAACCAACCGCACCAGCCACTATCTCAGCTGAATCGACCGAATTGTCACCCAAATCATCTACCGTCAAAGATCCGTCCTCGACCTCATCAGTACCAACCGCTCCATCGACTATCTCTGCCGAATCGACTGAATTGATGCCCAAATCATCTACCGTCAAAGATCCGTCCGCCACAGCGTCAGAGCCTACCGCACCATCATCGATCGAACCCGCGACGATAGAATCGTCATCTACGCTACCCGCAACATTGGCGTAGGACGCGAGGAACGCGTAGGCATTCGGCAAGATTCTCAAACGTGGCGATAGCTTTTGAAATTCACCATCATTATCGACCTGAATTTCAACGTAGCGGTCCGAGGCGGTAGGACTCCTAAATGCCGCAGCCAAATCATGCTTATCGTCTCCGCTGATTGCTGTGCCCTCACCGAGGATCGCGCTGAAATAACCTCCATCGACCGTAACCGTTTGCGACTCGGCAAACACTGACTCGCCCCCTTCTTCGGCCGTGTAAACAATGAACTGCATCGCCTTATTCTCAGGAGTCGGGTCGCCAACGGGATCGCCAGCGTCATTGGTGAGATAGCTCTGCACCGTCATGAACTTCGGCGGTGTCTCCGCCGCAAAAGCAGTCGCAATTGATGCGACAATTGCCAGTGCCACAAATGGCGATCGGGTTGAAGTTTTCTTTAAGAGTCCAGCCAGAGCGTTTAGTACATTCATGATTATTATATTAAAATTTTGGATACCTCACTCTATTCCGAGAGAGTAGTGAGCAGAGTGTCGTTGTCAGAAAGTCGGGTTAAAAGAAAAGTGCCTTGCACCTCGTAGGATTTCGCATCTTCGCCAGTAAGCGTTATGGTCTCAGAATAGGAGCCGCCCATCTCGACACTTCCTGCGGTGAGAGCAGTGAAATCGTCGGACGCCCCCGAAAATGAAAAACTCAGAGCTCGGCTCACCGAGAACGATTCTGTTCCCGCTGGAGCGGCTCCATCAAAAGTAGCATTGCGGTTGTCATGATCCGGGTGATACGTATGAAGAAATGGGTTCGAACGTTGATCGTCCGCCCCGAGGTCAACCGTGGTCGTCAACGTATTACCCAGATCAAAGCTTCCACCAGAAAGTACCCATGGAAGATTGCCTTCTGTCCAAGGAAGATTCGGAGCGCTAATACGACGAGCCAGGTCGAAACTATCTGAATCCAGATTTCCTTCGAGAGTCGTCAACACAGGATCCAACGAATCATCAATTCCGCTATAGACACGTTGCAAAAGTTTGGCAGTGCCATCTGCCCCCACATGCATAATGACTCGCAACTTGAATCCACGCGGCACGCCTCCAAACGACGTATCCGTTCCAGTCAATACGGCGTCATCTGTAGTTCGGTCATAATAGCTTAAATTATGTCGCACTTGGGTTACCAAAGCCTCACCAACCCACAACCCCGAGAAATCTCCTTTGGTCGCGCTCACAGGCAAATCGTATTGAGCATACCCTACGGAATCGGTAAATCGCAGCAAACTCGCATAGAGGTCACCCGAGCTCCCAGACATTTCCGAACGATCGAGCCCAAGTACAATGCTCACAGCAGACCCCTCTTCACCCTTAGGAGCGAGCACCCAGCTGCTGTTCTCCTCGCTCAATCGCGAGTAGCTATGAGTCAAGGTTTCAGGATCAAGAGTCCCACGTACCAATAATTCCGGAGTCCCCACTACAGTAGTTTGCCCGGCAGGAGCCGTTTCAGACGCGATGTCCTCCATCGTAACCGTCAATTCCTCAGCGGTGTTGTTAGAGAGCCGAATCCCATAGGTGCTGCCTTGCTCCCCAAACCCGACCCCAGACTGCGACTGCAAATCCAAAGCAAAGGGAGAATAATAGCGATTATACACATCCTCCGACCGTATCCAAAAAGCCGTTCCTCTCTCTGCGTCTGTTGATCGTAGATCGAATACCTGTTTGGGGTTTTCAGAAATCGGACCACCATCGTAGCCGAAAACCTCAGCTCCAAAGCGCAGATCGGGAGCGGGTTCCAGGAAATCGAATAATGAAGGGGCGCCGGTGGGCACAGTAGAAAACCCTATAAAATTCGATCCGTCCGAACTCCAATTGTAAGTCGGCGGTACTGGCTGCCCTTTAAGGTTCAAGGTATAATCAGAAGCCTCAGATTCGTCCAAGCGAATCAAATACGCAGCATTGCCAATCGGGGAATCGATTGTCGCATCCAACGGAAACGCCTTTTTCCAAGACAACCAACGCGAGTTCGTATCCAGAGGTGCCTGAGGAGAGGTCACAAACATCAGTGTCGAAAAGTCCGGTTTCCACAGCCAAACCTCCGTTACCGGCGTCGAGGCAAACAGTTCAGTCATCGTCGTGTGCTGCATATCAACATGCAAGTAAACACCGTTCCACCCTGGTTTCAGAACGACAGACTGGGTTTGCCACTGCGCCTGAACAACAGCGATACTCGCCAAAGCGAGAAGGCTGCTTATAGTGGACTTGATAATTCGTGTTAGGATTCGATCCATAGTGATTCGTTCGTGTTATGGAGTTCGGAAAAGGTAGATAGTAGGGCTGGGGTCGATACGCTGCAGCGCCGCCAAACGAGAGGAACCATCCTTCCCGCCAAAAACAAAAAGAGCGTCTCCGCTCCAAACCGCCGTCATTTCAGAACGTGCGACAAAAGCGCTGCTTTCCACAGAACGCCAAGAGTCAGAACTCTCACTATATGCGTAGCAGGAAGCGCTCGCCCCAGAGCCAGTCTGGCCGCCCATAATAATCATTTCGCTCCCCGTCCAAACCGCAGCGTGATCCGTACGCCCAGACGGAGTAGACGCACCCGAAAGAGCACTCCAAGAATTCGATTCCGGATCATAGGTAAAACCGTCATCACGCAAGCTCCCCTGATCCTCACCCCCAAAGATGAGAACCTCCTCACCACTCCAAACCGCAGTATGCCCGCTACGAGAACTTGGAGCATCTACAGAGCTCATCGCCGTCCATGAAGCAGGGTTCCCTCCACTGAACTCTAATACCGCACCGCTCGAAACAGCGCCGCCAGAACCAAGCCCGCCCCAAACGACAAGTTCGTCCCCCGTCCAAGTCCCCGAAGCGAGCTGACGGGCTGGGGGCGCGCCAGAAGAAGGCAACGTGACCCAAGAATCAGTATCCGTATCGTAAATACCCCCATCATCCAACAAACCGCTTCCGCTCACCCCACCCCATACCAGCAACTTACCGTCTACCAAAACCGATACATGCCCCTTACGACCAGAAGGAGTGCCGGAAGGATTCATCGGCGCCCAGAGATTAGTATCGGGATCGAATCGTTTCCCGTCAGACAAATACCCACCAGAGCCCACACCGCCCCAAACAAGCAAATGCTCGCCGGTCCAAACAGACGAATGCCCCGACCGCGTGGACGGAGCATCCTGGCTGGAAAGCACCGACCATGAATCCGACGCAGGAGAATAGATACCGCCCGTACTCGAATAGACTCCATTAAAAACCTCGCCCCCGAATACGATCAACTTGTCATCCGCCCAAACAAAGGAATGGCCGTTACGCCCAGACGGTTGTCCCGCTGAGCTCCCATCCTCCCAGCCCTCCGACTCCACCGTACTGAAACGTCGGTAGCCCTGTTCGATCAATTCTGCATCATTCGCATCCGTCGAAGCCAACACGACCGGTCCTACCGGACCGCCGCCGCCTTGATTCGAGAGCGCATCGATCTGTGCCTGCAAGCTTTCGACCTGAGCCGTCAAAGTCGCCACCCGAGCGATGCTCGAACTGATCCGCTCGTCGGAAAAGATCCCGCTCGTAATCCTTGACGCATCGAAAGTCGCAGCGGAAATCTTACTATCCAATTCGCTATCCCTGGCCAGCGCAGTCGGAAGACGAGCATCCGCGACCGTTCCACTGGTAATCTGGCTTGCCGAAAAACCTGCGGCCGCGAGCTTGCTGTCCACCTCGCTATCGCGAGCCAAGCCCGCCGGCAATCGGGCATCGGAAAGCGATCCGCTCGTAATCTTCGACGCGTCGATATTCGGCACAGTCTCCACCGATCCCGCTAGAAGTGCATAATCCGCCCGAGCCGCCTTCATCGAAAACGCCACCGACCCCATTTCCCTATCCGGAGAAAGCTGCACAAACTCATCGCCACCCGCCTTCAGCCAAATGCGAACGCTCAAACTCTCCTCATCAAAAACCGAAGCCTCCAAAGCCTGCATGCCCGTATCCCCCAAACGCACTGCATACACGCCACGCATCACGTTCACCGTGACACCCGTCTCCGGTTCCCCTCCGCCGACGCTCGTGCCGTCATTACTCCAAACCGAATTCTCGTTCCCGTCCAAAAGGGCAAACTTGAAAGTCGCTTCCCCCTCAAAAAGAGCGTCCGCTACCACCACTTGTCCCTGATAAGTCAGCGTCAATGGAACCGCCTCCGAAAAAGGTAACCCGCCCCATACAAATGCCAATAACAAGACCACCGAACGGCGAGCCGCAGACAACGGAGCCACCAAGGCATAGGCCTGTGAATTAGGATTCATCATCAAGAGGGAACCCTCAGCTACATATTCCGAGGATTCTGGACGCAGACAGGTGTGTTGGATTAAGGAGCTTCGCCGAAAGCCGGTATGGCTACAGTCTGAAGGTAAAGGATAGGCACCAGAGAGTGAGTAAAAACCTAAGGGTATTTTACAAGCAAATAACAATCAGAAGCCTCTCTTATCACTTGGTCGAGCCCCACTACCCGAAGCGAGTCCCCACCTAACAAACACTATCAAGATCACAAAAATCTAAAAACCTTCGCGATTTCGAAGGGAACAAAGCCGGTCTCCAAGCACCTCCCCAAACCAAACCCCACTCAACAAATAGAGTGTTCTCTCCACTCACTAAGCTTCCCCACCTAAAATACCCCAACCCTCTTGAGCTCATTTACTTACAAACAATGCAACAGCTTAAAAAAGATGCTAATTTGAGCGCTTCACTCTATTGTCGGATCGTTAAAACTTTGCTAAATTCCGTTCATGTCATTCGAAACAGCAAAGCCCGTCACCCCAGAATCCTTCAACCAGGACTTCCAGTTCACCCGCCGACCGCAGGTTCGCTACCCTGCTAAGAAAGAAGCTAAGCAGTCAGTTAACATCTCGACCGACACCCGCGCTAAGTCAGCCATGCGCCGCATGCAGAACCCCTACGCACCCAAGCTCTCCTACAGCGACAACGGTCAGATCTCTAACGGAACCGCCACCGGCCAGTTCTTCAGCGCCGTCGCGTAAAAAAGCTGTAAGCGAATCCCTTTCAAAACGCATTTCGAACGACATACGGGCGCGCCGCGAGGCGCGCCCTTTTTCAATTCAACTCCCTACCTGGGCAGTGAAATCACCTTGCGGCACTCGCGCCGAACCCGCCGGGCGACCAGCCCTCACACGCTCAAATCGCTTCCAGCACCACCACCGATTGATCAGCCCTGATCCGAGAGCGATAGAACGCTTCCAAATCAGGAAATCGCTCCAAAGGAACCACTTCCGGCAAAATACGCACCTCGCGCTCCACCCGAAGAACCCTGCTCTCCGCGTCATGCTCAAAACGGAGCTCGTAGCTTCCGAAGTCCTCCGCAAAAGAACGATCCTCCGGCAGTTCGCTGAGCTCAAACCCTTCCGGAAGCTCGAGATCGTACGACTCGACGAGATTAGACGCATTTAGGCGTACAGGCTGCGTTCGCTCTTCGTCGCCAAACGGCAAAGCCTCATAGCGGCCAATCAGAATTGGCTTAAATATTAGCGTACGGTTTCTCAAATTCTTGCCATAGCCTGCGGAACCAAACTCCGCGCTGAGCGAATACCGATCCCGACGCCGATCATCCCTCCACTCAATGTTGATGACTCTCACGCTTGGGATGCTGTCGGCAAGCCATCGAGAAACCCGCTTCTCGTAGTTGTCAGAATCCGTAAACGCGAACGATCGCTCCTCAGCCGCCTGCTGCCCAGTTGAGGTTTCGACAAACTGACCTTCCACCCGATCCAAGAAAATTGAAGCGTCCACCTCTCTCCTAATCTCCCTCGTTTCTAGCGGCAAAAGCGGAAGTTCAATCAAACAGCTGTTTTCACCCGCCAATAGCATCCCTTTCATGCCCTGCAAACTGTCATGCAGATCCCCAAAAACTGCGTATTCGTTTGTAGGATCAAACATAAGCATTCGACCCAAGCCTTCACCTTCCACCAGGTTCGCCGACTCGTATCCGTCGGGCGCCTCTATCGCCACGATGCAGTGATTAAACTGATTCGGAGATACCCAGTCCTCGCGCACCTCCTTCATAGAATCATCCCAGTTGACAATTAACGAGTACGCCTTGAAGCCACGTTCCGCGAGCAATGCCGTCAACAGATTACTCTTGTCCTTACAATCCCCATAATTGCTAGCAAACACCTCCTCCGGAGCTCGAGGTCGCCGGCCTCCACCTTTCCCCAACTCCAGGGCAATCGATACGTAATTAATGGACTGAGCATATTCGCACAGCGCCCGAATCTGCTCTATGGGATCCACGATCCCAGCTGTAAGCTCAGCCACCTTTGCACGCATTTCTCCAGTCACGTCCTCCGCGGAATCATAGTAGGGCCAAAACCGCAGAGCCAGCTCTTCCCATGAGCCTGCAATCGGATCACGCTCCCCGCTGGGCGCCTGAAGAGAAACACAGACAGAAAGCGGCGACAGCTCCCCCATCGGCTGAGCCTCCGCCGCGAGCAAGTTTCTTGCCTCCCAAACGAGACTGCCACCCTTTCGCGAGCCTTCAAGCGGACTGCCGTGAATGAAAAATGTCGAGTACTGCCAAGAGTCGGGCAATCGCACCTCCAATCGCGAATAAACCGACGGATGCGCCCCTTGGAATTGCCAGAACAACTCAGGATCCACTCCCTTGTCCCGCAATACCGTTTCAAATCCGAAAACCCAGCCCTTCATCGCTTCGCCACTGCCATCTATCCAGCGACGACGAGAGGTCGTTACCAAACTGCCATTCGCTCCTTCCATCACCGAATCCACAATGTCCTTTTTCTTGTATTCAACCGCCTTCCCCTTCTTCCCCTTTCCGGGTATCATCCATGCCTTGATAGATAGCGGCTTGTCCGTGTCTTCCGAATAACTCATCGAAGCGACCGCCTCATTCGCGCCCGCGGAATTCAATATCAGCATCGCCTGACGAGTAGTAATAACGATTGTGCCATCCGGCTCCACCTCATAGACGCCTTCGTCGTGCAGATAGACAACCTCTGGCGAGTCCTCGAGCAAGGCGGGAGGAATGCTTATTTCACTCGCCTTTTTGAGCCAATCGGGAGCCCCCTTTCCATCACATAGAGCAGTTGATACTCCTGCCAGAAGAAAAAAGATATATATTTTAAATTTAGGCGACATAGGCGTAAAACCGCTATTCATTCAGCTTCCACGCGCTTAAATCCCAGGGCGTGCTGATCTCGAATGTTCAGTTGATAGAAAATGGACTTCACTACCGGATAAGACTTCACAGGCAGGCTATGTAAGTCCTGACGGAAGCTTCTTTCGTAAATGACCTTACCTGACCTACTGGCTTTCAGTGTCGTCTTGTATTCGCCAAATCCCGGCATCTCAAACGGCCTTGGCGCCGACCCTTCCTCCAGCTCGAATCCATCTGGAAGTTGGATCGTAATTATGTCATTAGTAGTAGACGGATAATTAAAAAGGAGCGGCGAGTTACGCTTTTCACTTATAAAAACATCCTGAGCTCCCTTGCCAAAAACAAATGGCTGAAAATAGAGGCGCTTGCTCGTCACATCCGCATAGTCAGGAATCTCTACATCATAAGTGATAATCAAAGGAAGTATATGGGAACCGCGATTCTTCATCGTAAAATCGTCGAACCGAGCCTGAGGCATCAGCTTCTTTAGCTTGTCAGTGAAAAACTCCTCTCGTTCCTCTAAACCCTCCATCATCGAAAGACGTTCCTTCATGTCCAACCCCGTGTATCCTTTGTAGATAATGCTAACCTTTCCCTTCAAGGCACCCATCTCATCTATCGTCCCAACCAAAGATCGATCCTGCACGGAATAGCCGGCATCCGGCAGTGTAGCCAACTCCAATTGTCCATCCTTCGGAGCTGCCTGCAGCACAACCCCGTCTGCCGCAAACCATTCTACATCGCCACAAGGCAAAAACGGATTCCCCGGACGAAAGTAGCGCGTCTCCCCATCTATATCGATCGCCACATAGCGAAGCCTCATCACAAAATCCAATACCATCCACGCCTGAAAACGCACAAATCGACCATTATGCATCGCAGCCCATCGCGGCTCGAACCCTGCCGCTTTCGCCAGGGCTCCGAACAATCCTGTAACTTCGTCCGGCCAACCATTGCCACGCGAAAGCGTATCCTGCGGCTTCCCCTTCTCCTTTATCTTTTCGCGAGCCTTCTCCGTAATCACTCCACGCGAGTAACGAAGATTCACCAACTCGTTTTCACAGTAATTATAGAGAGCAATTAACTTGTTCCAATCGCTCGACAAGCCCTTTGTAAGCTCACCAGCCAAGTCCTGTATATCTTTATTTGGCTTAAAAGACTTCTTACCCTCCTTGTACATTTCTTTCGCCAATTCAGACCAGTACTTTTCAGGCTTGGTATTGCTCGTTGAACGGGAATCGAAATAATACAATATTATCGACGGAATCAGACTATTATCAGGAAAGCTATACGGCTCATCGACAAAAGCTCCTATATTGAGCTTCTCGAAAACATAGTATCCCCTCTCAGTTGACGATAAATCGGCCTCAGGGAAATTAAAACGAGAGATCTTGCTTCCAAATCCTGGATACTCAAAGGGTTTAATCCGCTTAAAAATACGTCGAGCCGGTAAACGCTCTTGAAAACGAAGCACCGGCATCCAGTCGACCTCGTTATTCTTTATCGAATACTGCAGTTCTACGATGTCTCCCGGCTCTACATTCGGAAACGCAAAGGACTTAGCGCTAATCTCCGTTTGCCCATCGCGAACCAATTCCGTGTCAAACACGTGAACATTGCTCAACTCATAGATTCCTCCTGCAGGCTTCACCGTTCGCCCCTTGATATTTATTATATTCCCTGCATCGCTATCGTACACGAGCTTCCAATCCGCCAACTGCGACACCCCTAGCTCATTGTAGACTCGAAAACGCATATAATGGTCGATCGATTCAGATAGACCATAGCTGTTACTCGCTGATTGCCGGTACTTCGTTTCAGAGAATAGTATCTCGGCACCAAACCCGGGGTCGATCTCCGACTCAGTCAAAGCAAACTCCGACGGATCGATATCGCGCCACGGTTCAGCTTCTAAAAATCGAAAGGCAAACAAAAATAAAATGGCGGCCAACACCATCGCCGCTCGGGGAAAACGATCTTTCATTGGGGTAAGAGGATTAATGAGATTCAGGAGGAACAAATCGAAACGCAGCACTTTCATCTGGAAAAGACTGCCCACGCCGCTAGCACTCATCCCTAAGCAAGATTTCAGATCAATCGAGAATAAACACCTATAAAATACAATTCTGCCCCTCGACCAACACCGGCTCCAACGGGAGTTGCAAACAACCGAAATCCTCCGAATCTGACTCACCATGGAAATCGACCTGACAAACCTCGCCCCGACCGAACGCTACCGCTTCCTCACCTCCGTCGTCATACCGCGCCCCATCGCCTGGGTCACCAGCCTCTCGCCAGACGGCACGATCAACGCAGCACCATTCAGCTTCTTCAACGTATTCGGCTCCAAGCCACCCCTCGTCGTCCTCGGCATTGGCAATCGGCCCGACACCGGCAAACCCAAGGACACCGTCCTCAACATCAAATCCTCCGGCCAATTCGTCATCAACACCGTCTCGGAACCCCAGGCCGAGCTCATGGCGAAAACCTCAGCCTCGCTCCCGCGCGACGAGAGCGAGATCGACACCTTCGGCCTTAAAACCACCCCCTCATCTCGCATCTCCCCACCTCGCATCGACGGGGCCCCCGTCTCCCTCGAATGCGAGCTCCACTCCATCCAGGAAATCGGACAAAACCGGCTCATCATCGCGAAAATCGTTTACGCCTCCGTCGCAGACGCCTTCTACGATCCCGCAAGCGGAACCATCGATACCGCAGCGATGAAGATCATCGGCCGCATGCACGGTCCAGACGGCTACTGTACAACGACACAGATCTTCGATATCGAACGCCCGGACTAGCCCCTCCATTCCCCGAGTCACCGCACGACGAAAAAGCCTGTCAAAGACGCATGAAAAGTCAGAGCGAAACAGGAAGCCACTTTTCATAAAGCGCTGCCCGACTGCGAGTTCAGTCAACGTATTCCTTTTTTACACCCGACCCATCCTCAAAAGCGGAAGCGCGGAGACGATATAGGTAGAATTAGAGGTCCCCAAAACCTCAAATCCCTCCCCCCCCCCAATCACATCCCCACGCCTCCATGACTATCAAGAGAAAGATCATCGTTCTCAACTTCGTCGCCGCTTCCATATCGCTAGCCCTCGGCGGCACCCTCGTTTTCCAAAGCTGGCAAGAATCGCGCGAACTCAAAAACTTCGCCAAAGTCAGCCAACTCCTAATCGAAATGATCAAGCTCGGCGACGCCTGGACCCACGAAAGCGGCGGCGTATGGGGCACCACCACCCACCATCGAGCAGCCGACCAGGTCGAGGAGGGCATCGCCGAATACCGGTCACGGATCGCAAAAACGGAAGTCGTTACCGAAAACCTTCTGAAACTCGTCGACAGCATGAACCTCGACGAACACTCCCCGCGCTTCCGCGCCATGCTCCAAAACGAGCTCAATTTCGAGGAGCGACTCAATCCCATCCGAAATCGGCAACTCATCGACAAGGCAGATCCCTGGCCGACTACCCTGCAGTACAACGACCAGATAAAGTGGCTCTTCAGCCTCATCCCCCAGATCGCCACCGAAACCAGCGACGCCGAACTCGTCCGCAAAGTCGTCGTCTCAGACCTCGCCCTCCAGGCCCAGCTCATGACCAATCGCCACGTTGGCCTGCTCAACTACGCCCTCTCGTCCGGGCAAGTCACGGAAATGGTCACCACCCGCTTCGAAGCCTACCTCGGCAACTCCCTTCCCCTGCTCAGTCGCATGGAAATGATCATGAACGAGGAAAGCATCCCGGCTTTCCAAAAGCTCGTCGACAACGACTCCTTCGACTTCGTCTACCAAGTCACCGAGCAAGTCCGCGCCGGAGGATTCAACGCCGACGGCTCGAAAAAGACCTTCGAACAAACCACGATCGACCGCACCGCCGAGCAAACCGCCCTACTCGAAAAGTCCGTCCCCGAATTCTCCGCCTACGTGCTCTCAAACATAGCCGACTACACCGAATCGCGAGCCAGCAGCAGCCAAGCCTCTCTCCTCAAGTCCCTCATCGTTGTTTTCTCCGCTCTCCTCGCCTGCGGAGCCGGCGGCTGGTATATCGTGCGCAGCATCGACACCTCTATTCGCTCCGTTTCCGCCCAGCTCGCCGAATCCTCCAACAACGGCCAAAAGCTCTCACACCACGTATCGTCCGCCGCCAGCGACCTCGCAAACGGATGCTCGGAGCAAGCGGCCTCCATCGAGGAAATCCACGCCACCATGGACCAGATCGCCTCGCTCTCCGACGAAAGCGTCACCCAAGTCGGCCAAGTCCTCGACCTCGCCTCCGAGACCAACAACTCCGCACAGCAAAGCTCCGACTCCATGTACAAGATGCGAGACGCGATGACCAGAATCCACGACTCCAGCGGCGAGATCGCCCAGATCGCCAAAGAGATCGAAGAAATCGCTTTCCAGACAAACATCCTAGCCCTCAACGCCGCCGTCGAAGCCGCCCGCGCAGGCGAAGCCGGAGCTGGATTCGCCATCGTCGCCGACGAAGTTCGCAACCTCGCCCAAAAAAGCGCCGTCTCCGCCAGCTCCACCCGCGAAAAGATAGAAAACGCCCAAAGCAGCGTACGGGAGGGCAACAAGCTTACCACCGAAGTAGATTCGCAACTTTCCGAAATCCTCGCGAAAATCGGCCAATTCAAAACTTCCATGTCCGAAGTGGAAGGCATCTCGGAACGCCAAAGAGGAGCTATAGACGAAGTAGCCAAAGCCATGTCCGACATCGACAAGGTCACCCAGCGAAACGCCGCAGGAGCCGAAGAATCCGCCAGCGCCGCCTTCGAGCTAGACACCCATTCTCGGAACATCCTAAACCAAATACAAGGACTCGAAAACTTCCTCGTCGGAACAAAGAAGCATCGCGCCCAAGCCCAGACTCCAGTCTCAGCCCAAACGCTCAAACCCCAGGAAGACTTCCAGCTCCAAAACCGCGCCCAAACACCCGTCGCCAAAACCGAAGACGCAGAAGTCTGGAACTAGTCCTTCGGCTTCTTCTTAAACAAGCCGTTAAGCAGCTCCCCTGCTTTACCAGCGTCATCACCCTCGAGCCCAAGCTTCTTCGTCGCCTCGTCGAGCAGCTTCTTCTTGCCCGCCGATACAAGTATCTTCTCCAAAGCCTTCGACTCGAGCTTCACCCCCGGCCGATCCAAAGGTCCGCGAATCTCTAGCGGCAGCGTCACCCCATCCAAGCTCACCGGCTTGCCGCCAATCCGAGCCGTAGAGCCCGAAAAGGTCACCTGAGCGACTAAGTCATTGTCCACCGTTCCAATATTCCCGCTCAGATCGATATCCATCGTCCCGCCAGAGAGCGGAGGTTCCCCAGACGCCTTAAGCTTCGAAGCAAACGAATCCACCGGCACCCTGTTGAGCAAAATCTTAACCTCGTTGCTGCCCGTTCCGCTCGCGCCCGCCAAACTCAAACGAGCGTCAAAAAGCTGATTGTCCGCCACCAATGAAAGCGTTGGCGCCGCAGCGGCCAAACTTGGATGCGTCGACAAGTCGCTGCCGTTGAGATCAAGCGTCGCCCCCTCGAAATAAGGCGTCTTGATCCCCTTCGCCTCGACCCGGCGTATCCATAAAGTGGGGCTACCCTCCGTCAAGAAATCCGCTTTCACGTTCGCATGTCCGAGAGCACGGATGCGACTGTTAAGTTCTTCCTTCCAAGAAGGAGCCTTCTCCGCCTCCTCGTCTCCGGACGTCATTTGTTCCAGCCAGCGCTTCCCCTGCGCCAGGCGCTCCTTCCACTCTTCACCGTTCTCAAGCACACTATCAAGATCGTCGAAATCAGGCATCTCGATCTTCTTATCCGTCTTCGGCTTGGGGCCAATCTGCTTGCCCGGCGTCGCCCGGGTCTCCCCTGAGGAGGCATTCTCAAGCACCAGATTGTCTATCGAGAACCGCTTGCGAAGCAGGTCCGTCGTATTCACGTCCGCTACGATCCGCTGCGACGAAAACAAGTTCGTATCCAGATTCTGGGCATCCGCCATGGCAAGCCCCAGCACCTCCAGCTTGCCTTCTCCCAAATCCAAGTCCACTCCCTCGAGATCCACCGTCGCCCCATTCGCAGTTTCGAGATTCGACTTCGCCAGCGAAGTCAAAAGCGGAGCAGACAGCTTGCTAAAGCCAACTGCCAACAACACCGTCAACACCACGACAACCGCCACGCCCCAAATACGAAGCGGGTTCCCCATACGCACCGAAAGCAACTCCTCGTAGCTCTTCTTGCCACGACCTTTCCCCAGAAAAAGAAACTTCAGAATCTTCACCCAAAGCTTGCTGGAATACTTCTTCATGCGTTCAGAATCCTCCGAAACCGCCGCCATCTTGCGACGGTAGCCCCTGATCGAACGCGTAAGCGAAAAAGCGAGAACAAAGCCGAGGACCAGCGCCACCAATTGCCCGCCCGCGACCACATAGTAGTCTAATCCTGAATACGCAGTCACCGGCGCGTTTATCAACGATTTAAACAAGCCCTGAGCTGGCCCCTCCAACAAAATTTGGCCGATCTTGAAAACAACCGGCATCGCGACCAACAAAACGAGCTTGCTCAAAATCAGGACGATCCCGCCAAGGAAGAGATTCGCGTTCAAAACAAGCAGCAGAAATATCCACAACAGCATCAAGGCCGGCGCATGCGAAAAACTCGGAACGAAACCAATCAACGCTCCCAGCAAGCACGCCGCGTAGATTTGAAAAGGAGTCGTCTTGCCGCGAATAAGGGTACCAATCTTTCGAGTGATGATCATAATATGAGCTGAATAAGGTTTTGGCAACGCGCCCGAGACTCTGCTCGAAACGCGATATTGGAAACTCGACAACAGAAATGCCTAGAAGATGCTAAGTCAAAGCCGCAGCCCAATCTTTCCCAAAACATCACGAAACCATGCAGAGCTAGCGTCGACAACTCAAACTGCCAGACACGAGAAAAGACCCTCTGCTCCTATCCGAGAAACAATAAATGAAATCCATTTTGAGAATTCTCGCCCTATTCCTGAGCCTCTGCCTTCTAGCCGGCTGCGCCGCTACCGTGCCCATCAAAGTCGCCGCCACCGCCACCAAGGCCGGAGTCAAAACCGCGAAAGCCGGAGTCAAAACCACCGCCAAAGTCGGCGCCGCCATCATCCCCAACAACTCCGACGAGGAATCTGACTAGTCCAATCCCGATTCAATCCGCTCTATATTGTCGACACGCTCTTGCAAGCTAGGATGCGTCGAGAGAAAGGTCGCCACCGGAATGTCAGGTACGTCCCTGTGAAGCAGGATCAAAATTTCCTTCATCGCATCCGCTCCGATATCCGCCTCCTCCAAAGCCTTCGCCGCGAAAGTATCGCTCTCGAGCTCGAACCTTTGCGAGTATTGAGAATTCAATACAAGCGCCGGAATTCCCTCCGCCAAGGAGATCGCAGAACTCGCATCCCCGATTAATATCGAAAACACCAGAAAGACGCCGCCTCGCTGAACCAGCGCCCTGATCCCATGTTGCTTCTCCACATGAGTCACCTCATGCAAAAACACCGCGAGGACTTGCTTATCCGTCTCGCAGAGATCTACAAACTCATCCGTCGCCACCACCAGTCCAGACGGAAACGCAAACGCATTCGCCCCCATCGCCTTACCTCCGAAAACGCGCAGCTCATAGTCAAAACTTTCGACATCCGCCCCAGACAAATCAAGAGCCTCGTAAAAGATTTCCTGAATCCGCACGTGCTCGTCTATATCAATTGAGCTTTCGTCGACATAATTCATCCTCTCCATCATCGCGATGCTCTGCTCAGTCATCGATTGGCGCCACGATTGCGGCATATCCATCGCCACCTTCCAAGCAAGTGCCGGCAATCCCCATTGCAGAAATGCGAAGCAGAAAAACCCAATCATCAAAAGACTGGCAACCGTTCCCTTCCAGTGACCTTCCAACCAGGCGATCCTTCGCCAAACCCCTCCCGACGAGAAATGAGACTCCATCTCCCTAAATCCAGCCTGATCATCCGTCTCAAAACGAGAGTCGCCTCCCTCCGCCTTAAAATGCACCACTCGCTTAAGTGAACCGAGCGGCGGCTCAACCACGTAGTCCCCTTTCGAATACGCCTCTACTCGACCGTCAAAACGGATTTCTATCTCCTCGAAAGCGTGTACCGTCAAAGTCGCCCCTATGCTACGCGAGGAACCGGCTTCGTAAAATCGCCCTTCGACAGACCCTACCATCCGATATCAAACTCAAACACGTCTGCCGCTGCGTCGCCAATCGCCGACACCTCGTTCTCTCGCCCTGCGACGAACTCGCCGAGACCCGCTCCCGGATGCACAAGATCCACCGATTCCGCGAAATACCGCGTCTTCCGAATCGCCGCCCACGGAGCAAGTAATCCCAAGCTAAATACAATCGCGAGAATGTTCGTAAGAGAAATCCAATAGAACTTCCCAACCTTAAGCTTCGACTCGAAAGCAGTCTGCTGAACAAGCATCCGCCCAAGATTATAATTAAACAAAGACACGAAAATATAAATCTGAACAAACACCATACCCAACATCAAAGGAGCGTACCCGAGATAAATCGAAAGATAGAAAGAAATCGGAATATTCTCGGGATCGATCGGCTCACCCGATGCTAAAGTCGGCAACATAATCGCTCCAAAAACAAACATGTAGATGAAGAACATCGCCATCGACATCACCCCTCCAAGAATATACCGCGTATAATATTCGCCTGCCTCAGGAGTGAAATCAAATTGTCGACCGCCAAAGCTGAGATTCTTATAGAAGTACTCCTTTTGCTTCATGATCCAGTACGGCACGATCAAACCAAAGGTAAGCGGGATCAAAATAGCCATCCCCAGATAAATTGCATACGCGTCTCCCACCGTTCCATGAAATTCGAATCGCACGTTGCGATAGCTCGTATTGTGAGCCTTAAACCGCATCGCCTTGTAAACCACCCATGGACCGAAAAAAATGTACATGAGAATAAAGGGAATAGTGAAAATGGGATTGAAGAAGCCAGCCGTATAGTAGCCGCCCACTACCACAAGCACGATCAAGTAGCCCCAGAAGATATTAATCGGCTTCGCTAAATAATCGAAAGAATGCCCGTCCAGATGGGTGTTAGCATGAAAATAGCGACGGCTGCGAACTCGTGCCCACGGCGTATAGAAGCCGAAAGTCACCAAGGTAAGCAACATATTCACAATCCAAATACGAAAGTACTCGCCCGTCTGTCCGGTAAAACCAAAGGAAAGGTTCCTATAAATAGGAGCAACAGGAGAATTTGACGCTCCAAAGGAATCGCCAGTCGGGTTCAAGGAATTATCCATATAGTGAGGAGGGGTTCTAATTGGTTTCGAATCACCCGAAAAGGCGAGTCAAGGGATGAACAAGCCCTATCAAAAGCCGAAACGCTAACAAGCTAAAATACGTAATCCCTGCAACAAATCCCCAAAAAACGCCCGAGCTGCTTGCTCGAGCGTTTACAGAAAGGAAAGCCAACTCGCTTTGTTACTTAACGACGACAGTGATTTGCTCCGAAGCCACGACTGGCTGATGCGGAATATGCAAATAGTCGCCGAGTACGAGCTGCAGCGTATGGGTGCCCGGCTCAAGGGTGAGATCTACCTCCGTTTGCCCTTTTCCGAAATGCTTCAAACTCTCGCTCATCGGCATCGGCACACCTTCGTCCGGTAGAGACTTGGCATTGATAAGCAAATGATGATGTCCCGTATTCGGCAGTTCGATACCAGCCGGAGCCACTCCCATTCCCTTTAGACCAAATTGCACCGTAAAGGTTTTGCCAACCGTCTCGCCGTCAGCTGGCGAAATGATATAAACCTTCGCACCTTCAGGCGAAGGCGTGCGTGGCAGAGCAGCCGAAGCCGCGCAGGCGAAGGAAAAGGCGAGGACAAAAAGGAAAGCGGTTTTAATTCGATTCATGGCTGATTGGATTAGGCTTTATGTTGATCTCATTGAGGCGCGGCAAAGAGCGAATCGTCAATTTCAGGATTAACCTCGAGCGAATCAAACCCTATCGAAATCAACATTCCCGCATTCGTCATCTCGATCAGACTGGGATAGGTTATCCCGTCTTGCTCGCCGTAGGATTTCACATTCATACTCGCTGGCACTTTCCCCATCGGCCCCATATCAGCGATCATATCCATGCGAAGCAGCAATCCGGTCTCCTTACTATAATAATGCGTCTGCTCGTCGCCGGACTCGGCGTCGATAAGCTTCAAAACAGTCGCCATCACTCCGTTCACATCGGCATCCGCTAAGACCTCACCTCCCGAGAAAGCGGACTCGAAATCAAGCATATCCGCGAAGCTCTCGTTTTGCTTCAGAGTCGCGATCTCACCTTCGCTCAAAAGGCGAAACCCCTGCATCGGATCCTGAGCCCAACCAACTTCACCATCAAAAGCCTGGATCATCTCGCCCATGCCAGGAAGAGTCTGTACACTGTATACCTTATCTGGATACGCCTGAACAATTTCGGATGTTCCCGTCATGCCCATCGCAGAGATCGAGAACGTGCCCTTCAGCCGAGATGACTTTATGGCCGCAAGAGCTTCGCGCCCTCCGCTCGCTTCGATATTCGCTTCGAGCACACTGACTACATCGTCGGATAGTTCCGCCTGAAGCGAAACCTGGAGAAAAGAGACAAGAGAGAGAAAGGCCACGAGGACCTTACGAGACAGAAACGTTTTCATAGGGATTTTAGTTGGGTTGTTGAATCCAGTTGCGAGCAGCAACAAGCACAGTGTCGATTCCTCGAGAAAGATCAATAGGCGAAATGGGAACGATCACATCCGGAGTCACGCCCCTTCCTTCAAGACTTATGCCCTCGGGAGTTTTGAAATCCCCAAGCGCGATTTGCAAGGCATCGCCGTTGGGCAAAGAGGTGATCACCGAAGGAAGCGCCGCTCCGGGCGTCGGCTGCCCAAACACCCGAGCCCGCCCCAACTCCTGTAGTCCTATCGCAAATACCTCGCTCGTCGATACGCTGGTCTCATCTACCAGCAAGGCCACCTTCCCATGATACGCGTTTCGCTGTGGAAACCCTACCACATTCATATGGCCTTCCCGCAAAGTAGTCGTGCCAAGCACCACCTGTTCCTCAACGATCAAACCCGTGAGGCCACCAGCCATCACCATCATCCCGCCAGGGTTTCCACGAAGATCAATCACTAGCCCGGGTGCATCGCTCGGCAGCTCGGCGACAAACTGCCGAATCTCCGGCATCACCGCCGGAAACCAGAGGTTGAAGCGCAAATACCCGATACCGTCCTCAAGCACGCGCGTCTCAATCTCGAGCGGTAGCTGTCCGATGTTTCCGAAAGGCTCCGTCTCCCGACCCTCGAAACGATCCAAGGTCACTTCACGAAGATACTTCCCAGACGATCTGGGCGAACGAACCTCGACCTCCACCCGCTCGCCAACAGTCGCTCGGAAGCGGGACAAAGCAGAAGAAAGCATAGTGTATTTGAGGACATGCCCGGGAAGACCCGTTTTGCGCAACGACCGCTTGAGCTGTCTAATACTTTTTCCATTTATCGAAAGCAGCGTATCCCCATCACGGATACCGGCCGCATAGGCCGCACCGCCCGGATCGACTCGGTAAAAGACGATGCGTCCACCATCAAAGCAAAGGTCAACCCCCGCCCAGCCGCCCGCCCAAGGAGAAGTCAGCTCTTGCGAATCGAAATCCGAAGACAGCAAGGACAAATGGGATTCACCCAGCTCGTAAAGCATGTCCGATATCACCTTGCGGACCGCCTCCATGTCCGAGGCCTTCGCCAGCCGAGCGCGATAAGCATCCCCGACTTCATCCCAGTCAAGCCCCCCAAAAGAACTATCGTAGTACGTTTCCCGCACCCTATCCCACGCCGCCTCGAAAGTCTCGCCCCGGAGCGCTTCAAAAGCCGTCGCGCCCGAGACAGTCGCGCCCGCCAAAGGCAACATGGCTAAAATTACGCTCAGGAACTGTATAAATTTCCGCATTTCAAGAGGCAGACTTGGGATCACACGAAATAGTTGCAATACAGGCTTTTAAAAGAACGTAAAGACAAGCGACGCAGCCGTAACCTTATCTTTTCATTAAAAATCTTCCATTTCGGCGCGACGGATGCTTAATCCAAGAAAATCATCGATGACCCAGTTTCAGCAACAGCAACAATCAAATCGCAAAGCGGTCCAAGGACATGCCACATCGGCTTGCCACTCTTGGATGATGGCTTGGCTAGCGGACAGGACACCGGACAACGAAAGTTAGAAAAACCGGAAAACCACCCGCCCCGCCAAGCCGAACGTCAAAAACGTTCGGCCTTTTTTTGGCCCAGACAAAACACAAATCAATTTACACCAACACAGGATAGGAATCAGACAATGACACACACACTGCCCAGCAAGAAGAGTCCGCCCTCCATCATAGAGACGGATCGCCTTCTACTCAGAACGCCACGCATTGAAGACGCGTTCGCCCTGCGCGACCTCGCCGCAGCAGACGACGCCTTCGCAAACGCCACGGTCGGTCAGGCATCCAGCACGCTCGAGACAGCCTGTACTGCCATCGTTCGCATGCTCGAAGATCACCGCTCCGGCATCGGTCCTTGGTGGGTCGTCACAAAAAAGGACACCGGACGCGTCATCGGCCTCACCGGCTTCAGCACGCGACACAATGAGCGTGGCCCCCTCAACGCCCTCGCCACCGACGTGCTCGGCCACGGCTACGCCCAAGAAATCATCGAGGCCCTTATCTTGAGCAGCTCACCCATGCCTCGCCTTCACGACTCTTTCAGCGATGCCGAGATCGAAGACACCGAACCAGAGCACACACCGCCAACGCGCTGGTACTGGCACTCCAAACCCGCCCGTCCCACGCGCCCCGGCACTCTCCGCTGCGCCTAGCTAATCCAACAACTCTCAAGCACGCCCGCCCCTGAAAAGGCGGGCGTTTTTGCATCCCACCCTAATCTCAGTCTCCACTCAGCGGATACTTCAGCCCGTGGCCCAGATAGCATCAACCGCTCTACCCCATCCTTCGCACCCAGAACCAAGAACCAAAAAAGATCGTGTGGACAATTTCCCGCAAACGCTTTTCCCTCCGCCTTTTCTCAGATCCAACAAACTCAATTCATGAAAAAAGCCCTCATCACCGGCATCACCGGACAAGACGGTTCCTACCTCGCTGAACTCCTCCTCGCTAAGGGATACGAAGTGCACGGAGTCATCCGCCGCGCCTCCACCTTCAACACCGACCGAATCGACCACCTCTACCAGGACCCCCACGTCAACGGCGTGAAGCTCTTCCTGCACTACGGCGACCTCGCCGACTCAGTCCAGATGGTCAAGCTCCTCTACGACCTCCAGCCCGACGAGATCTACAACCTCGGAGCCCAGTCCCACGTGCGCGTCTCCTTCGACGTGCCCGAGTACACCGGAGACGTCGTCGGCGTCGGAGCCGTGCGCATCCTCGAGGCCATCCGAGAGGCCAACCTCGTCAAGAAAACCAAGTTCTACCAGGCCTCCTCCTCCGAGATGTTCGGCAAGGTCCAGGAGGTCCCCCAGACCGAGGACACCCCCTTCTGGCCGCGCTCCCCCTACGGCTGCGCCAAGATGTACGCCCACTGGCTCACGGTCAACTACCGCGAGTCCTACGACCTCTTCGCCTGCTCGGGCATCCTCTTCAACCACGAGTCCCCCCGCCGCGGCGAGACCTTCGTCACCCGCAAGATCACCCGCGCCGCCACCCGCATCAAGGAAGGCCTGCAGGAGAAGCTCTACCTCGGCAACCTCGACGCCAAGCGCGACTGGGGCTTCGCCAAGGAGTACGTCGAGATGATGTGGCTGATGCTCCAGCAGGACCAGCCCGACGACTACGTCATCGCCACCAACGAGACCCACACCATCAAGGAGTTCGTCGAGGAGACCTTCGGCCTGCTCGACCTCGACTGGGAGAAGTACGTCGAGTACGACAAGCGCTACGAGCGCCCCGCCGAGGTGGATCTTCTCATCGGCGACCCCGCCAAGGCCAAGAAGCAGCTCGGCTGGGAGCCCAAGGTCAAGTTCAAGGAGCTCGTCAAGATCATGACCGAAGCCGACCTCCAGCTCGCCCAAAACGAAGCCAAAATCAAAAAGGCCCTCGCTTAAGCTTGAGCCTTTGGGTTTGAGCAAATGGATTCTGGGTACTAGTTCTGTGAGTCATGGCTAGCTATAGAAAATTGAAGGTATGGCAGGATGGCAAAGCACTCGCAGTTAAAGTCTATCGATTAACCCAATCCGAACAATGGAACGCGGACTGGGGCCTTCGGGACCAACTACGTCGTTCAGCAGTCAGCGTCCCCTCGAACATAGCCGAGGGTGATGCCCGAAACAGCCAAAAGGACTCAATCCGGTTTTTCCAGACAGCCCTCGGGAGTCTAGCAGAAGCGTCAACCCAATCAGAGATCGCCAAGGATATCGGCTACCTAGAGTCGAAAAACCACACAGCCTTACAAGAGGAAATGCACGACCTTGAACGAAAACTCGGAGCCCTCGTAAAATCCCGTAAAGCCACCCTCTAATCCCAGCAGTCACCCCGCACCTAGAATCCAGAACCCAATTCTCCATGCACCTAGAACCCAGAACCCAGAACCCAGAACCCATGCTTGCTACACACACGAAAATCTTCGTGTGTGGAGCAAGCGGCATGGTCGGTTCAGCAGTAGCCCGCCGCCTCACCTCCCTCGGCTACACCAACCTCGTCACCGCCAGCTCCTCCGAGCTCGACCTCACCCGCCAAGCCGACGTCGAAGCCTTCTTCCAAACCCACAAGCCCGACGTCGTCGTCATGGCCGCCGCCAAAGTCGGCGGTATCCACGCCAACAATACATACCCCGCCGACTTCGGCTACCAAAACCTCGTCATCGCCAGCAACACCATCCACGCCGCCTACCAAGCCGGCGTATCCAGATTCCTCTTCCTCGGCTCCTCCTGCATCTACCCCAAGCTCGCCCCCCAGCCCCTGCGCGAAGACTGCCTGCTCACCTCTCCTCTCGAGCCCACCAACGAAGCCTACGCCATCGCCAAGATCGCCGGCCTCAAGCTCTGCGAGTACTACCGCAAGCAATACGGAGTGATGTACCACTCACTCATGCCCACCAATCTCTACGGCCCCGGCGACAACTACCACCCCGACAACTCCCACCTCCTCCCCGCCCTCATCCGCCGCTTCCACGAAGCCAAAGAAGCAAACGCCCCCGAAGTCACCATGTGGGGCACCGGCACGCCCCTGCGCGAGCTCATGCACGCCGACGACCTTGCCGACTCCGTTGTATTCGCTCTTCAATTACAGAATCCACCCAGCATCCTCAACGCCGGCACCGGCGTCGAACACACCATCAAGCAGATCGCCGAGCTCGTCGCCCAGACCGTCGGCTATCAAGGCAAGATCGTCAACGACCTCACCAAGCCCGACGGCACCCCCCGCAAGCTCATGGACGTTTCCCGCCTCCGCGACCTCGGCTGGACCGCCAAGATCCCCCTCGAAGAAGGCATCAAAAAAACCTACCCCCTCTTCCTCGAGCAACTCCAGCGCGGCACCCTCCGCACCAAATAGCCCGCGTAGTTCCAACATCGAACGACCAATAAACGAAGGGTCGGCCCTCGCGCCGCACCGCATTTCGCGCAACCACCGCGCAAAAGGCACGCGCTCTAATCCAATCAACCAACCTCCACACCCTTCACCTCCCAAAAAAATCCTGCTCCCGCAACCGCGGGATCCTGCTCGCCTCAGGCGATCCAGCGACACAGTCGCGATGTTTAAAACCAAACTTCCATTCCCGTTGAAGCAGACTCCGGGACCTCAACCTACTCTGCGGTAAAACCCAAGCTCCCAGCAGCCAATCAACAATCGTCAATAACCAGCTGGAACCTGCCAACCAACACCGATAACCGAAATTCAAATCAGCCACTTCGACCCCTGAATCGGCCCCCGTTTGGAAACGTCTTCAATCATAAAACGCTGCGACCAATTCAAAAACTCAATTAGCTCATCCACGGACAAAACACGATCCGCACGTTCACGCAGGATCCGAAAATCCTCCCGCCGCCTCTCCGACAAAGCGTCCTCCAGAAACTCCTGCTTCTCCTCTTCACTCAACCTAGTCATCTGAATTCCGAAGCTCCTCCAAGAGTGCCTCACGGTCAAACAAGGAAAAATAGTCGCCCAACAAGAGCCAATCGACCGAACGTCCCTCTTCCTCGAACAGCTCCAGCACGGCACCCTCCGCGCCAAGTAGCCCGCGTAGTTCCAACATCGAACGACCAATAAACGAAGGGTCGGCCCTCGCGCCGCACCGCTCACTCAGCTACCGCGCTTAAAAAACCTGCTCCCGCGAACGCGGGATCCTGCTCGCCGCAGGCGATCCAGCGACACAGTCGCGATGTTAAAATCAACCTCCCCATCTGCGTTCTCAGCGACCACTAAAACCACCCGTCGCCCCAGCCCTCCGTCAAGACCTCCCGTCGCGAAGCGACACCTAATGTCTCACCGCTTTGCGATTCGAGTGTCGTTTCACTCGGTACGGCCACCGGCCAACTTGACCAAGCCCTTCCTCAAGCCCCACATTTCGGATTCACACCCCTGACCCTCGAATTTCAAACTTCGGATTTAGTACCGAAGCAAAGCGACACTTGAGAAGCAAAGCGACGAAACACCTAGAATCTCGGATTTCGAATCCTCCCCCAGAACCCAAATCCGCAATCTTCAATCACCACCCTCGTCCAAGTACCACCGCACCATTCGCTCCAAGCCCTCCCGGAGCGAGGTCCTAGGCTCCCATCCCAGCACCCTCCGGATCTTCTCGATATTCGCATGCGTCGCCGCCTGGTCCCCCGGCCGCCGCGGCATCACCTCGATCCGCGCCTCCTTACCCATTATAGCCTGCACCGTCTCGATCGCCTCACCCGTGGTAAAGCACTTGTCCGTGCCCACATTAAAAATCTCACCCTCCGCCTTCTCCCAATTCTCCAGGCAGGCCACGATAGCCTCGCAAATATCCCCCACATAAGTGAACGAGCGCTGATGCTCCCAGCTCCCCTCAAACAACGGAAACGCCTCCCCTTTCCCAATCGCCCGCATCAAACGCGGAAACAGCTTCTCCGGCCTCTCCCGCTCCCCGTACACCGAGAACAACCGCAGAGAGCACGCCGAAAACCCACCTCGCCCATCTTCATTCCTCAATTTTCCATCTTCCATCTGCCACCCTTGGCGCACAGCACCCATCACCTCTAGCTCAGCCGCCAGCTTCGTCTCGCCATACCAAGAAGCCGGCTTCGGCTCCCCCACCTCCGAATCCATCGCCCGAAGCCCATACACAGACGACGACGAAATATTCACAAACCGCTTCACCCCAGCCCGCGAAGCCGCCTCCACCAGCCGATGCGTCGCCACCACGTTATTGCGATTATAGTCCTCCCACGGCGTCCTCGCCGATATCCCCGGCTGCCCCGCAAAATGCACCACCGCATCCACATTCTCCAGGTGGGGCGTGACCGCCGGGCACGCCGCATCAGCCAAATCCAATTCCAACAACTCCACACCCTCAGCCACCAAACCCCGAGCCGATTTCCGTTTCAACGCCACCGAATAGTAGTCCGTAAACGCATCCACCCCAACCACATCGTAGCCGCCCTCAAGCAAGCGCTTCGCCAAATTCGAGCCAATAAAACCCGCGACACCTGTAATCAAAACACGCACCGCCCCAGCCATTTACCAAACCCTCCCCACTGCAATCCCAAAAGCCCAAAGCAAGCTTGATCGCGAATCCCCAAAAACCAAACCAACCAAAACACAACCCACCCATCACCCAGACTTCTTCCTTCTTCAATCCAACTTCCTAACCTGCACACCGCCTCCCCATCGAAGCTAGGACCGAGCAAAGCGAAACTCGAACGAAGAAAAGACAACACCTAGGATTTAGGATTCATCAGCACCCGGTCAAATTGCTTCGCCCTCTTTGCTTCACTCCATCGCGTCCATCCCCAAAACCTCCCGTCGCCACGCGACACCTACTTGGCTAAAAGCCAACCTGACAAAACCCAGAACAACTCCCCATTGTTGTAGCGAAGGCTCCCGCCAACCCAATTCCAAAAAAAACCATGCCGTTGTGCCGCGACGATCCTGCCCGCGCAGCGGATCCCTGTTAAACAAAAAGACAAACCCGTCCCCCCTCATTTCTCCCTTCGAGAAGGGCAGGAGACCTGATTAAGGTCGAAGAGCCAATTTTACCGCTCACCACCTTGTCTCGCGAATCAATCTCGCAGACGGATGCCCGAGCAGCGTGTCCCTGTATAATGTGCTCCAGCACCCCAAACCTAAATGAACGCGCTCTTATATTCTGTTCATTTTTCCTTGAACTCACTGAACAGCCCCTCAGTACTTCCCACAGTTCGCTCTCCGCAGCCAACAGCTTTCGCAACTCACAGCCGCACACAACCCTTCGAATCCGCCACTCTCCGCAGCTATCAAGCTGCCCCACAACCCGATCAACAAAAAATATTCGCGTACATCTGCGGCCATCCGCGGTAAAAAAAGACAACGCACCTCAGCACCAGCTTCGTGCCAATTCGTGAACTTCGTGGGCAATCAAAATCCAGACCAACTCTCCGACATCGAACGCGAGCTCATCGCCTTCTTCGTCAACGCCGCCCAAGCCGTCGGGCTCCCCAAGTCCTACGGCGAAATCTACGGTCTCTACTTCGCAACGGAAGCCCCCCTCGCCCTCGACCACGTCATCGAGCGCCTCCAGATCAGCAAGGGCTCCGCCAGCCAAGGCATCCGCTTCTTAAAAAGCATCAACGCCCTCAACTCCGCCTACCTCCCCGGCGACCGCCGCGACCACCACACAGCCGAGACTAGCCTACGCCGCATCGCCGACGGCTTCATCCGCCAGCGCATCCGCCCCGAGCTCAAAGACGGAGCCGCTCGCCTCAAAGAGATCGCCCGCCAGAGCAGCAACTCACCCAGCGATATCGTGCACGAGCGCATCGACACCATCACCTCCTGGACAAAAAAAGCCGACCTCCTCTTCCCCTTCGTCAGCAAATTCCTCGGCAAAGCCGGCCCCAGTCACAATGAACCCACCATCTAGCAGCCAAACACATGCCCCCTTCTCACACCGCCATGTCCGCCGTCATGTCCGCCGAAGCCTTGGCGCAGGTGGAAGCCTAAGCGAAGTAGAAAACGCAGCGCTCTCTTCTAATAGCATATACAACTTTACATTTTGCATTTTTCCGTAAACAAACCGTAATGCTCAACCGATCAATAGTGCAGGCCTTAGACGTGCGATGGAAATCCTATCCCATCGTGACGATTACCGGTCCTCGCCAATCAGGAAAGACCACGCTCGCCAGAGCTCATTTCCCTGACCTGCCCTACCAGACGCTCGAAAACCCAGACACCCGCGCCTTCGCCCAAGAAGACCCCAAAGGCTTCCTCAACCAACACCCCGAGGGAGCCATTCTCGACGAGATCCAAAACACCCCTGAGCTCCTTTCCTACTTGCAAGGCATCGTCGACGAAGACAACCGACCCGGGCAATACGTCCTAACTGGCAGCCATAACTTCAACCTCCTGCAAACCGTCTCCCAGTCCCTCTCCGGCCGGACATCTCTACTTACCCTGCTCCCCCTTTCGCTTTCCGAAACAAGCCAAGCCGCCGCTCGCACCATCGACGAGCATATCCATACCGGTTTCTACCCGCGCCTTCACCAAGCAAACGCCCCGGAGCCCTACGTCTACTACGCCGACTACTTCCAAACCTACGTCCAGCGCGACATACGCTCGCAAGCCAACATCCGCGACAACGCCCAATTCGAGCGGTTCATTCGACTATGCGCCGGGCGCGTCGGCCAACTGCTCAACATCACTTCCCTCGCAAACGACGTCGGCATCAGTCGCATCACCGCCGAAAACTGGCTCACCTTCCTCGAGACAAGCTACCTCTGCTATCGCCTCCAACCCTATCACGCCAACCTCGGAAAACGACTCACCAAGTCGCCCAAGCTCTACTTCTACGACGTCGGCCTCGCCAGCTATCTCATCGGAATCAAAACCGCCGACCAAATCGCCACCCACCCCCTAAGAGGCGAACTCTTCGAAAACCTGATCATCAGCGATTTCCACAAGCAATTCCACAACGCAGGCGACGTGCCCCAGCTCTACTTTTACAGAGACCTGCAAGGAACGGAAATCGACTGCGTATTCCCAAGCGCCAACTCCACCCACCTAATCGAAATCAAGAGCGGACAAACCATAAGCTCCGACCAGTACAAGGCACTATTCAAAGTCCCCCCGCTCGCGCAACACGCAGAAAACAAACGCTACCTCGTCCACACCGGCGAGCAAACCCAACACCGCAGCGAACTCACAATCCTCAACCTGCAGGACGCCTCCACACTCTACTCCTAAGCAGTACAAGCCCCCGTCCTATGATCCATCATCCAGCAACGGCCTCCTATCAACCAGCCCTTCAAGTCTCGACAACTTCATCCCTAGAACCACCTCCGCGGTTAATCTTCTCCCAATCTCCCATCTTCAATCAGCAACTTGTCACGCCGTAGTTCCCGAAGGCGGATCAGCAATCTTCAATCAGTAATCAGCAATTAGCCATCCGCCACTTGTCTCGGCAAAGCGTAGCGACGACGGATCAGCCCCCGGCGGCACTCAACACTCCCGGCTATCCCAGAAGTAAGAAAAAAAACATATCAATCATTAAGCACTGACCCTTTTGTTGTCAGCAACCGCATACAACCCAAACCACCCGCTTCCTACGCGACATCAACGCTTCACATGTAGAATTCTACAAGCTTTTTCGTTTCGGATTTTGGATCTCAGATATAGGACTTCGCCTCCTCCCCTCACCACTCCTCCTTCCAGAAAATCAAAATTAATGCACTGCCCCCTTCTTCCGTCCCTTAACTAAATGGAGAGAAATCGACATCCAGAGCTGATAGCAATCAAAACGACACAAATCGTCCTTTCCCAGATCGAACCTTATCCAATCGACTTCACACCAAACAAAAAGGGCTGACTCGTTTCTCTCGCTATTAGCTTTATAAAGAAACCAAAAAAACACACGCCGACAGCATAAAGACAGCAGCTCCAAAGAATCAAAAATGCCTTCTAACAAAGAAACGTACAAAAACTTTATAAACCGAGGTGCATTCTACGCTGTAAATACGATCTTACAATTCTTCGCAATCTCACTCATATCGCATCAATTAACACTAAAAGAGCGCGGCACGTATATCTTAATAATAAGCATTCTACCCGCAACATCTAGTATACTCTCATTAGGTCTAACAAACATAATACCGGCATCGACCAACGGATGCCTAACAAGGCTGCCAATCGCAATACAAAAGACCTTCATAAAAATAATTCTACCAACGATAGCACCGATACCAGTCCTATCCATATACTTTTCTTTCACAAAAGACACTGTATCGTTTTTATTTTTACAAATCCTCGTACTAAATATCGCATTCAACACACGACTACTACTGCTAGGGAGTCTGACAGCACAATCAAAAACAACGATCGAGATAATAATCACAACATTCACAAGCGGAACTTTCCTCACCACTCTTTTTATAACATCCAAATATACCACTCTCACTATTCAGTCTTGCATAAACATCCTCATAGCAAGCCACTTTCTATACATTTTAATCGCCGCAGTAACAACCCGAAAACAACTCCAATCGTATTCAAACCAACACAAACACACATTCCCATTTAGAATGGGACTTCGATCCACAGCACACGTAATCCTAACAACTTCAAAAACTAGAATAGACCTACTCTTGGTATCCTTTCTTGCTCTACCAGAAACAATCGGCCTGTACAGTGCCCTCACCACTATGTCACAACTATCAAACGCCCCCTCCACAGCGATTGGACAGGTACTACTAGCAAAATCAGCTACCGAAAAAGGAACTAATAAATATTTTCCTATAAAAGTCTCCATATTTATCGCCATCGCCATCATAGCAGGATCAACCATTGTTATCTTTCTAGGCGAGACTTTCTGGATTCTTACCTTCGGAGCCCAATACACGGATATCTCCAAAACCTTCCCCTACTACGTCATCTTCATTACGGCATCCGCCGCGTCTAACACGTTGTCATATTGGCAATCAGGCAAAGGGTTCCCTCAAAGCCTCCTCGCAGCATCCTTAGCTTCAATCCTCATAACAATAACAGCAGGGCCAATAATGTACAATTTTTTCGAAATCAACGGCCTTTGTCTTGCGATCGGAATTGCGGCATTGATAGGGGTAGTAATTCAAACACGGCACATTACAAAAGCATGACATGGATCCAGCAAACAGCTCTTCTTACTCACCTAGTAGTACTAATATTTAGTATCCTTTTTTGCTTACGGAGTCTAACAGCCATTGTAACATTGCTTCCTATTATCCTATCCTCGATTTTCTATACAACATGGCCAGTATTCGAGCAATTGATATTTGAAATCACTCCATTCAGAGGAACCCCCCTATCTACAACAGCCACGATCAACATCCTATTTATATCCTCTCTTTCACTAACAGCAGCTCTCTTATTGTCATCATTTCTAAAAACCACCTTAAAGAATTTTGAATCCAAACTACAGGAAACTTTAACCAACTATGATGGAAAAGGAGCACTCCCACTTATTATCTTCTCGACAATGCTACTCTTCATTTCAACAGGCTTTCGACCGTGGCAGCTCGCGGATTATGAAACTGCCATCAGCCTTTCTAGCGGCAAACCACTTTTGAGCCTCTCACGAACTGGCATTTCCTTAGGATGTTCGCTTATCATCCTAGGGATGCACAACAAAGCATTACTAAAATCCCCGAAAGCAATAATTTACGGCATAACACCACTTTTCTTAGCCGTATTAACATCAAACAAGCACTCACTTCTCCCCCTCGTTTCAATAATCCTAATCCTTTCACTCAACCGAAGAAGAAAGAACTGGAATGGTCTCAAACAGGTGGCCAAAGTACTTTTGCTCTCCATATTCCTAGTCTCTTCCCTTGTATTCATGAAGCTATTCTCAATACACCGAGGAGGGGGTAATGTGCTTGAACTGCTCGACATCGCCAGATCAACAAATTGGCAATTCCTATCCATAACTGGAAGCGATCCAGGTGGGCCATACGTATCACTCTCCGAAGAGTTCAACTACGGAATAGACAACCCACACGAAAACGAACTATTAACTAGGCTAGCGTCAGTAACTCCAAGGGTACTCCTCAGCGGCGAACGCCCAGACGCTGTAGATATAGAATTCGCGAAGTCGACCATTCCAAATTGGGAACCAGGCCTCGGACTAGGCTATCACCCCCTAGGCGACCTACATAGCGTTGGCGGCCCTATACTAGCGATTTTCTATATGCCACTACTGCTGCTGGCGAGCATCTCCTTCTTGCACCTCGCCGACCAAACACTAAAAACGCGTGCATCGACCTGTGCTGTTACATTGATTTGCTTTGGAACTTCATTAATAAGCCACCGAACAATGCTCGAAGGATACGGAAAATACTTGTTAACAAATCTAGCGATACCCGTAACAGTATTAGTATTTTCAGTGTACACAATTAACACAATCAAGATCCAAAAAAGGACGGCCTTATGAAGAAACTGAAGATACTTATAGCAGGTCCACTTCCGCCTCCAATAGGCGGAAGCCTCATCGTATTCGAAAAACTAACAAGGCACCTAAGCAGTGCACATGATTTTATTTGCCACACACTAAACACTAGACCCAGAACCTCAAAGAAAAAGAACTTACCAAGTGAGCTATTCCTAGCATTCCGATTATTTTCTGTATTTGCAATAAAGGGGCCAAACGTTGACTGTCTTTCATTCCACGCAAGCCGAGGAGCATTCATCAAAACAGCACCCATTATATATATCATATCAAGACTACTAGGCAAGCCGCTCATTCTGCGCATATTCGGCGGCGGCCTACTAGACCAGTATAAAAAAAATCCAAAACACGCTCAAATCATATTTAGACACACAACTAAACACGCAGAGAACATACTCGTCCAAACGCGTTCTTTAAAAAAGACATTCGAGCAACTCGGATACAATAACATAACTTGGTATCCGAACTCCATTCCAACCAAAAGAGCAGCCAAAATCCCAAAAGGAGGATCGTGCAAAAGCTTCGTCTACCTCGGTCGAATCACCGAAAACAAAGGCATAAAATACCTATTAGATGCATTCAAGCGACTTCCGGATTGTGAGCTAACAATCTACGGGCCAATCGACGATTCCGACATCTCAACTGAAACACTCAAGGGTGGTAATATACATTATGCAGGCATAGCCGAAAGAGAATCTATTGACGAGGTACTATCCGCATACGACGCATTAATACTTCCAACGTTTCACCCAGGAGAGGGATACCCGGGAGTCGTACTTCAGGCCTACAACCAGGGCCTACCAGTCATTGCGACAAACTGGATGGCGATACCAGAAATAGTAAGCAAACGCACAGGAATATTGATTCCTCCAAAATCCACAGAAGCTATCGTATCATCCGTAAAAACACTATCGAAAAACCCAGACCACTACACGTTGATCAGCGAGAATGCCCTAAAATACTCTAGACAGTTCTCAGACACCAAATCCTTCACCCATTTTCAGGAGATCCTCCGCTCTCTCGTAAAGGACAAGAACAACAGTATTATATAACATGTGTGGAATAGCAGGAATATTTTGCCCAGAACGCAAAACCAGTACGATCGGAGCGCTCATTAAGAAATCAATTAGCGTTCTACAACACAGGGGCCCGGACACGACATCATCATGGATAAGAGAACCAAGAGGAATAGCACTAGCACACAGCCGATTGGCAATAATAGACCTCTCCTCCGCCGGCAGCCAACCAATGAGCTCTCCGAATGAAAGATACACAGTCACTTACAACGGGGAAATCTACAATTATATAAAAATTAGAACTGAACTAAAAGAAAAAGGATATATATTCGAAGGGACATCGGACACCGAGGTCCTATGTTACAGCCTCCAAGAATGGGGAATAGCAAAAACAATCACAAAATTAGAGGGCATGTTCGCTATCGGAATATACGATAATATTGAAGATGAAGTAACATTAACTCGTGACCCACAAGGCGAAAAGCCCCTATACTACTCTATATCTAATAACATTTTATATTTCGCATCTGAACTTAAAGCTCTCACCCCCATACTAACAACATCCATAAGTACGACGAGTGTCCTTGAATTCCTCGACTACGGATATATCAAAGCTCCAAATACCATCTACTCAGAGATCGATCAGCTAACTCCTGGTCAGTTAATAAAATTCAACCGACAAAGAACAAATAAATCGGTTACCAAACACGCAACAAATAGACGGAACCAATCACATGAAAATCCGACTGATGAACTGGACGATCTCATTAACGAATCTGTAAAACTAAGACTTCAAGCGGACGTAAGTGTCGGCTGCTTCCTGAGCGGAGGAATCGATTCTTCACTTACGGCAGCTATTGCATCTAAACACATACCTAATGGATTGAAAACGTTCTCCATAGGCTTCGAAGACCCAAAATTCGACGAAACCATATATGCCGAAGAAGTTGCTTCTAAATTGGGAACCGACCACACGTCACACATTCTAAGCGCACAGGAGTGCCTATCGATGATTCCAGCACTACCTGGCATATATGACGAACCCTTCGCAGACCCCTCACAGATCCCAACAATTCTCGTCTGCAAACTTGCTCGAAAGAGCGTTAAGGTCGCAATATCGGGAGACGCAGGTGACGAGCTCTTTGGCGGCTACAACCGCCACGTAACAGCGCAAAAGTGGCAAAACGCACAACATATCCCAAACCCGCTAAAAAAGTCGCTAGCGGCAATCTGCTCCGCTAAACCCACCAACGGTAGCCAAAAAGTCTTAAAATCGCTGATAAGACTCCTATCCACTAATGTAAAGCCAGAGAACGCCAGTGCAGTTTTGGCAAAAATCGGCACATACTTAAAATGTGACAGTCACGATAAGTTGTACTACACCATAATGGGAAGGTTACAGACTCAACGAATACCGGACACGACGCCCCACACCGACGCACTTTCGGCCTTCCTAATTAAGGACTTAAACGACTATCTCCCCAACAACATACTAACCAAAGTAGATCGGGCAGCGATGTCCGTGAGTCTAGAAACGAGAATACCACTACTATCCTCAGACATAATCTCCTTTGCACATTCCCTATCGAACAAATACAAGATCAGGGGGCGCGAAACAAAATGGATACTCAAGCAAGTCCTCTACCGCTACCTGCCCAAAGAACTATTCGACCGACCAAAAACAGGTTTCAACATACCACTTTCCGAATGGCTAAGAGGACCTCTGAAGGAATGGGCAACATTTCTAATAGAAGAACCGATCGACTTCCAACTGCCCGCAGGGCTGAATATTCAATCAGAATGGGAGGGGTTTCTAAACGGTGACGACAATTCATACCAGTTAATATGGAACTACATTTGCCTATGCTCTTGGAACCAAACAAGAAAACAAGAACTCCTACAAAATAGTTGTCGATGAATATCTGGATACTAAAGTCGGGAGAACCAATACCCCAGCGTTCTGATGGACGGCCCATGAGAGCAGGACTTCTTTCCGAATATCTTGCCAACAAAGAGCACAAAGTAACATGGTGGACCTCGTCATTTGATCACCAAGAACAAAAATTCATTTGGGATGAACACACTCGCTTCAAGCAAAACGAACACCTTTCAATTCAAGCGATCCACGCTCTACCCGGCTACCAAAACAACATATCCTTCAAACGCTTTTTAAACCACAAAAGAGTTGCCAACAACTTTGCAAGTCTAGCGAGTCACGAAAAAAAGCCTGATTGCATTTTCGCATGCCTACCAACAATCGACATGGCATACGCCGCTTTAAAATACGGGAAAGAGCGAAACATCCCCGTCATCATCGACTTACGCGACAAGTGGCCAGCAATCTTCGAATCAGCGGTACCTAAAGCACTTCGATTCGCGATTCGAATCGCACTAAGAAGACAATACAAGATGGCCCGGGACGTACTCAAGAACTGTAATACACTAGTCGCGATATCACAAGAGTATCTCGACTGGGCAACCTCCTTCGGGAACCGAGCGGAGAACTCAAGTAATCACGTAATCCCAATAGGCTACCCAGCCCAACCCCTGCACTCAAGAGGCTCAAAGAACGACCAATCAATCAATGTATTTTTTTCGGGAACGCTTGGATTTTCATACGACATAGAAACAGTCGTAAACGCGGCACGAATCCTTGAAAAAACACATCCCCACATTCGCTTCAGCTTGGCTGGAAAAGGAGAGAAGGAACATATCGTTCAACAAGGCGCGGCGGAGTTGAAAAATTTGTGCTACCTTGGTTGGCTAAAAAAAATCGAGCTACACGAACAACTGCAAAAATGCGACATCGGCTTGTCCGCATACACGAAAAAAGCGACCCAAAGCATACCTAACAAGCCAATTGAATACATGGCATACAGCCTTCCTCAAATCAACAGCATCACAGGCGAAATGAAGGACATCCTAGCAAGCAACCAAGCCGGACTACAATACACTGCCGGAAATGCCGAGTGCCTCAGCGAACAGATAAAAAAGCTCGCCACAAATTCGACATTGAGAAAAAAACTCGCACAAAACGCTCTCGTATGCTTTCAGAAAAACTTCGAGCTACAATCAATCAACGCAAAACTGGAAGCACTAATAAAACACCAAATAAAGGCAAAATTTTAGCTGCGACAGCAAACCGCATCAACGAGAATTCCTACACAACGACACCCACAAAAGCATCGACGATACATACCCAGAAAGAAACACTTATGACCGAAACAGAAGCACTAGAAGAACAACGTAAACAGGACGAAATTGACTTCCACAACAACCGAGACATCGATCAGAGGAACATGGAACGGGAGGCCTTCCTTAAAAAGTATCCAAACAAAGGCTTTTATAGTACCGTTGAAAAAAGTACGAACTATTGGCGTAATACGATACGCGAGGAATGCAAAGGCAAGAAGGTACTAGATTATTGCTGCGGAGCTGGAGGCAACTCACGCTTCGTCGCAGCCTGCGGAGCCCAGGTAACAGGAATCGATCTCTCTGACTCGGAAATAGAAACCGCAAAACGACTAGCTAATGAAGAAGGCCTTTCAAAGAACACTGAATTTGTCGTTATGGATGCTGAGAAAACGTCTTTCGAAAATGAGACCTTCGACATGATTATTTGCTCAGGTGTTCTTCACCACGTTGACTTAGACGTCGCATATAAGGAACTCAATAGAGTACTAAAACCGGGAGGCAAGCTCGTATGCATAGAAGCGCTAGGGCACAATCCCATAATTCGACAATACCGAAAATCAACTCCACACCTGCGCACACCATGGGAGGTCGACCACATCCTAAAGACCAAAGACATAAACAAAGGGAAAAAGTACTTCCACTCTCTGAATGTAAAATACTTCCACTTAGCATCTATCTTGGCCATCCCCTTCAGAAGAAGGTTCTTCTTCAAACCCCTGCTATCGTTCCTGAACGGCATAGACGAAATTCTTTTAAGAATACCAGGCATTCGTTTGATGGCCTGGCAGTGCATTTTTATCTACACCAAATAGTATTACAGTATTGATTAAGCCTGCTTCCAATAGATCAGCCACTATTAACACAAGAGCCTAACGAGAGCAAAGAGCATGAAATTCTACCCCATTGGGACCTCAAGCATAAGAGGTTCCGAAATCTGTTTTGGCTGTGCGGGAATCGGAGGTTACGACTACGGTCCAGTCGACGAAGATGTAAGCTTGGCCGCACTAAAGAGAGCAACAGACCTTGGTATTAACTTTTTCGATACAGCCGATGTCTACGGATTCGGCCGATCCGAAAACCTCCTCCGCAAGGCTTTCGGTAAAACAATCAATCAACTAGTCGTAGCTACAAAATTTGGTGTTAAATGGAACCAAGCCGGGATTACCACCAAAGACATTTCACCTACTCACCTAAAGAAGGCCATCGGCGATAGCTTGCGACGATTAGGGGTAGAAGCGATCGCACTCTATCAAATTCATTGGCCCGATGGTAAAACAAAATGGGAAGACTGCATTGCCGAGCTTGAAAACCAAAAAAATGCGGGAACAATATTATCGTACGGTGCGTGCAATATCGGTTTTGATGATATAGAAAAATGCCAACGATCCGGAAATCTCGCTAGCCTCCAATGCCCTTTCTCTATGGTTGACGAAAGCAATCGCAGTGAAATGCGGGCGAGCATCACAAATCATTCAATGTCGACCATGGCTTACAACGTACTAGGAAATGGCTTACTCACAGGAAAATACGACAATAATTCCACTTTTACGGGAACCGATATGAGAACGCGAATAGGCTTGTTTAAAGGCAAAAATCTTGAAAATGGATTAAAACGCCTTGCCCGAATACGGGATGTGGCAAACACACACAACGTCAGCTGCGCCGAGACAACATTAGCTTGGACCCTAGCGCAAAAAGAAGTGACTTTTGCCATAGTAGGAACGAAGACACCCTCCCAGATAGAACAAAGCGTCGCCGCGACCAGCCTAAGACTTACAGAATCCGACCTTGCAAACCTAGCTCGCCCCATCAATTAACCGACAACTATGAACGAAGAGTACAGCAGCAAAAGCCTAGGTATCCTTAGTGACCCAACAGCATGCCGAGAGCCAATCAATCTCAAGAATCAAAGCCGAGAGTCCCTCATCTCAAATCTTGAGCTGCTGGTTCTCATTCGCAAAGCAGAGGAGAAAATAGCTGATAATGTCGAAAACGGTCGGATAAAGTGCCCGTGCCACCTCGCAATCGGTCAAGAGGCTCCAGCAATCGGCATAGCCGCCCACATACAAAAAGGCGACGCCGTCTTCGGAGCACATCGTTCGCACGCTCACTACCTAGCTTTGGGTGGCGACCTTCGCGAGCTATTTGCCGAAATCCTTGGAAAAGAGACGGGATGCTCAAAGGGAATGGGAGGATCTATGCACCTTAGGTCTTTGAAGAATCAGCTTTACGGAACTGTTCCAATAGTAGGAGCCACCATACCCATCGCGACAGGGGCAGCCCTCGCACACAAACTAGACGGAAACGACTCCATAGCAGTTAGCTTCCTAGGAGACGGTGCCGTTGAAGAAGGGGTCCTACATGAATCTCTCAATTTGGCATCTACGATGAATCTCCCAGTGATTTATGTTGTAGAGAACAATCTCTTTGCTAGTCACTTGCATATTGGCTTGAGACAGCCCAACGACTCTACCTGCCGCTTCGCTGAAGCCCATAACATTAAATGGAGCCGGATCGACGGAAACGATACAGTCAAACTTATTGAAACAACAGGCACAGCGATAAATTGTGCGAGATCTAATGGCGGCCCCCACTTCATTGAGGCGGTAACCTACAGATGGAGAGGCCACGTCGGCCACCGTGAAGACAATGACGTAGGAGTAAAGCGAAGCGACGACCTCGAGGGCTGGAAAAAACGCGACCCAATTGACAGACTCGCCCGAGCTCTTTTTGACGATGGAGCATACACACAAAACGAACTCGATACGGCGAAACTAGAAATCGATAGGAAAATTGAAGCCGCCTGGCAACAAGCGGAGGAAGACCGATACCCGCTCAAAGGCGAGTTGTTCAGACGAGTCTACGCATAACACCAACGTTCTTATTTAATATGACAAACTACGGATCCGCTATCCGCGAAGGCTTTTCATACCTCCTTAACAACTACAAAGAGGTCTTTACCATAGGACAAGGCTTATGGAGCCCTTGGTATGTCGGCAACACAATGACCGACCTGGACAAGGAGTTCGGAAAGGATCGGGTTATTGATACACCCGTATCCGAGTTAGCTACCACCGGTGCTGCTCTAGGTGCTGCCCTCTGCGGAAAAAGACCAATAGTAATACACCCAAGAGTAGATTTTGGCTTATTAGCCGTCGACCAAATAGTAAACCAAGCCGCAAAGTGGGCACATATGTTCGGCGGGGATATCCCACTTCCGCTCGTAGTGCGTATGATTGTAAACCGAGGAGGTGAACAAGGAGCTCAACACTCCCAATCTCTTCATTCATGGTTTGCTCATATCCCTGGCCTACGAGTCGTTATCCCCTCCACTCCTACAGATGCCCGCGACTTACTGATAGCCGCTTCGCTAGGCAACAACCCAGTGGTCTATATGGATGACAGATGGCTGTATGATTTAGAAGAAGACCTACCTCCAATCCAAGTAAACTCCCTTGATGACGAATGCCCTAAAATTGTTAAACCAGGGTCAGATTTAACAATTGTTGGATGCGGGTTCACTACTCGACTTTCGATTAATGCAGCAGACCAACTAAGCAAACTAGGGATCGAATCTGAAATCATAGACTTACGAGTTATCAATCCTTTAAAATGTGAAACAATTATAGAATCCGTCTCCAAGACGGGGAGGCTCGTCGTAGTTGATGGTGATTGGGAAAACTGCGGAATAGCTGGTGAAGTCATAGCACAGGTAACCACTAAAATAGAGTTGGGCAAATTGAAAGCGAACCCAGCAAGAATAACACTACCAAGTGCTCCAGCACCGACCAGCAAAGTTCTTGAAGAAATCTACTACATCAGCGACAAGGCGATAGTTGACAGGGTAATCGATATGATGAAATGAGCCGTGCACTTGACATTCTCTTTAGCTGCTTAGCTCTTATTGTCACTTCTCCATTCATAGCAGTATGCTCATTGATTATCTGGGCGCAAGATGGCAAGTCTCCGATCTACCGAGCGAAACGTGTAGGCAAAAACGGGGAATTTTTCATCATGTTAAAGCTGCGATCAATGATATGGGGTGCAGAGCAAAACCAAGTAGACTCAACCAAAAGTACCGACAACCGAATTACACCTATTGGCAAATTCACTCGTAAATTCAAGATTGATGAATTTCCGCAGTTCTGGAACGTGTTGAGAGGAGAAATGTCGCTGGTCGGACCAAGACCAAACGTCCAACGGGAAACAGACATATACACACTTGCAGAAAGGAATTTACTGACAGTCCGACCAGGAATTACAGATATCGCATCAATCGTATTTAGCGATCTGGCGCAAATTCTCGAACCGTACCCAGACGCAAACATTGCTTACAACCAACTAGTGAGACCGTGGAAATCCAGATTAAGCCTAGTATGCATTGAAAATGCTTCAATCAAATCTAATATCATTATACTATATCTCACCGCAATAGCTGTTTTTAACAGAAAATCAGCATTGATCAAAATAAATCGTATTTTGGCAAAATGGAACACAGATGAAAAGCTACAAAAGGTCGCACTAAGAAACACTTCATTAACTCCACATCCACCGATGGGCTCAAACGATATTGTTGAACATCGAAAACAAGCAAACCACTCCCACGGCTGTTAACTGCGAAAACAGCAATGAAGGACCGTAGTGACCAGTATTACACTTGGGACTTCAGTATCATAACGCTACAACCCCTAGTGCAGTTCCACAAACCATCACACAGAAACGAAAACAACAGAGGCAGGTGCATCCTAAAGTCACACCTCAATCTAAGCCACAATTAAGAGCTGAGAATCCAGTTTCTAAATGTGGCAGTGATGGAAGACAACCCAATTACCAGCCCTCGCAGTATTCTCGACCCCTTTTAAAACTAGCATAAAATTAAAGCTATGACAATTCTCGTGACAGGCTGTGCCGGATTCATTGGATGGCGAACATGTTCCATGCTGATCGCGCAAGGGCACAGAGTTGTAGGTATAGACAACTTCAATACGTATTATGACATAAGATTGAAACTTTGGAGAGCTGAGGAACTAAAAAAGAGAGACAGCTTCCAACTCGTCGAGGGCGACATTGAAAATCTCGGTTTACTGAACTACTTGTTTTCGAACCACCACTTTGATGCCGTCGTGAATCTCGCAGCCAGAGCAGGCGTGCGCTACAGCATGGAGAATCCACACGTCTACCTGAATTCGAATGCAGACGGCACACTCAACCTCTTGGAATGTATGCGAAAGAGCGACATCAAGAAGCTCGTGCTTGCCTCGACGTCCTCGCTCTACGCAGGCCAAGAAATGCCCTTTCTAGAAACCCTGCCGGTCAACCAGCCAATCTCTCCCTACGCTGCCTCGAAGAAAGCAGCTGAAGTCATGTCCTACACTTACCATCACCTCTATGGTTTTGACGTGTCCATTCTTCGCTACTTCACGGTTTACGGACCAGCAGGACGTCCCGACATGAGCCCACTGCGCTTCATAAAGTGGATCGACGAAGGTACTCCTATCACTCTCTACGGCGACGGTTCCCAGTCTCGAGACTTCACATACGTCGACGACATTGCTCGTGGAACGATATCTGCCCTCATAGACGCTGACTACGAGATCATAAACCTTGGAGGTGGCAACAACCCGGTCTCAATCAGTCGCATGATAACAACATTCGAGGAATTACTGGGGAAGAAGGCCGTCATTGACCATCAGCCTTTCAACAAATCGGACATGATGCACACCTGGGCGAACATCGACAAAGCGAAAAAGTTGCTCGATTGGGAGCCACAAATTGATTTCGAAACAGGAATGCAGAAAACTGTAGAATGGTACCTCGAAAACAAAAACTGGATTAGCAAACTAGACGTCTAGGATCGATTTTGTCGTTTCCGATGGCGTTGGGCTCGCACAGTTGGGCAGTTTCCTGTAGATGATACTAGAGAGCTTTTCTTTTCCATAGGGGATCAGCCCCGGAGATTTTCGTCAATCCTGCCAACTGCCCCCACATCATCTTTTGTTCCCGTTATAGTCCCTCTTTAGCATTGATGCCTGCTTTTTTTATTCGACTAAATCGAAGGTAAAGAATTGTTGGGACCCCTGTGGATCTATTTTGATTGATATAGTACCTATTACTGTCCAGTTTATCAATTCTTCGCTTTTCAAAATATCCAGATCGATAAACGTTCCACTTTGTTCAATTCGCACTCGGATCTTCGCGAAATTGAGGTAAGTGATCTCTTGATCGCTATAGAGCCCTATACTTGATGGGTCCAGAACAACGGCTGCTTTCGTGTCTTCTATTGTTTGATTAATGTCAGATTGATCAAACAATCCTACGCTTTTCGGGTTCAATTTAATTGCTATTTTTTCTTCAACTCTCCCTGCCGCTTTAGCAATTTCCTTCGCTCCATCCAAGTCGCTCTGCGAGTATAATTCGACACTTTGAGGATTTGCAATTATCTCCTGCTCTCTTGCATCGGCCGCATCCTGCTTGGCAATAGCGACGGTGTTGTCTAGATCGATTCTAGAAAATAGCTCAATGAGTGATGGATTGTTCTGGATAAGCTCGAGAAGCGGAGTGTCGTTAACAAGCGGATCCAGTCCATTATCGATTTCGAATTTATCATCAAACCCATCGGTATCCGTATCGTCTTTATTTGGATCGGTCGAGTACAAAACTGTTTCTTCGTAGAGACTAAGGCCATCGAGATCAGTGTCGCTCAGGTCTTGCGCAAACACTGCGATGATGTTGATGTCACTCTCCATCGTCAGATTGAGTATTTCTTGAAATCCCGTTACATCGCCTTCCCAGTGGTCAAATACATAACCAAGAAATGGCTCGGCATTTATTGTTGAAACAGCCTTCTTATCATAGAGGCCGTTACCGCTCTCCGAAACGTTCCCTGAATCCTCTGGAAAGATAGTTATATTAAGTGCAAATGGATGATCAAATTCGTAGGCTCCGAGATCCACATTACTTCCTTGGTCTCTATAAAATCCAACGACATCATATCCTAAAAATTCGCCGAATGCGTTTCTATCTGCCGCATCTTCAAGATTGCCGTTTTCTATAGGGCGAAGTCCGTCATCTGTGGTTCCCCACGTTCCGTCTAGGCCTTCTGGATTTTCTAGGTTCAAGTATTCGGGAGGAGATACAATAAGAGTTTCTCCTAGATCGACAGAATTACTAGTTAAGTTTACGACACCGCCTCCTATCAAATTCGGGTAGCGTATGATTTCAGGAGCATTTGGATCAGGGAAATCTGGTTCGGGGATAGCAGCATAGTCTCTAACCTCTCCCAATCCTGCAAAGTGATTTAGGATACCATTGGAGAGATTGCCACTCACCACGCAGTTGAAAAGAACTGTATAGCTGGATTCGGTCTGAAGCTTAACAGCTCCACCGGAATCGACTTGGCTTGAAACATTTGACTGTATCGTACAATTTATCAGCTCTGCAGAATCATTTATAGCTCCTCCTTGTTTTCCAGAATTTCTAAAAAAAACGCTATTTCGAATTTTGGCAATTCCTTCACGGGCATCAACTGCTCCACCGTTCTCATTTGCCGTATTCGAATCGAAAATGCACGCATTGATCGAAATTTCTCCAAACGCACCACTGATCGCACCGCCATCAGTGCTGGCCGAGTTGTTCCGAAATTCGGATTGTGAAACTGTGAAGTTCGCGAAAGCACCACTAATAGCTCCTCCAGTCACTGTGGTCGCGGTGTTACCATAGAATTTACAGTTTTCGATTTTTCCGGAATTTTTAATCGATAAAGCCCCTCCCCCCGCTGATGAGTTATTTATAAATTCGCAACCTTCTGCGTTAACGTTCCCTTCTACAGCTCCTCCGACATTCCCTTCGAAAACACAATCTATCAACGTGGGGTCACCGTTCGAAACCGCACGTCCTCCGGTATTGTTTTTGAATATACAGTTTTCTGCATTAACAGTAAGCTTAAAAGCACTTATCGCACTACCTCTCACTACGGCTAAATTTCCCTCGAAAATGCAATTCGTTACGTTAGCATTACCGAATATCACAGCTCCTTGACTCCCGGAGTTTTCAGTAAATGTACAATTGTCAGCAGTTGTGTCTCCGTAAATAGCACCTCCTTGGCCATCATTTGCCGTATTATTCGTGAATGAGCTCGTAGAAGCCTTCACATTTCCAAAGACGCCTCCACCATACCCATTCGCACTGTTGTTCCTCAATGTGCAATCTACTAGCACAATCTCAGAAACGGTGTAGATACCTCCACCTTTTCCTAGCTCACCCGAACCATTCGCATTCCCTTTTTCTATTATAAGGTTGTCGAGAGTTGATTGATCGCCTGCTTTGATCACATGAAGTGACCAAAATAGCGAGTTTTCAACTCCGGGAAAAATCTCGCCACTTAGAATTGTTGGATTCTCCTGTGGAACCCTCTCTTCGATCGACAATTCGTCGCCTGCGAAGCCTCCATAGATAGCAATACCCGATTTAAGTGCAAAGGTTGCAAGTCTATCTCCGGAGCTAACCGAGACTCCATCGTCAGGGTAGTAGATTCCAGAGGTGATCCAGATTTCGTCACTACCTCCGCTTAAGGTTTGATCGAGGGCGTCTTGCAGGTAATTGAATGCATCTTCCCAAGAGCTTCCGTCACCGCCATCGGCAGCGTTGTCGGATACATAGATGATTCTGCCCGCGGACAGAGTTGTTAAAATCAAACCAAACAAAATCAACAAAAGCTTCTTCATGCGTAGATATTTATCTCAGGATTACTTCCATCAAAAAAGCAAAACAATTAGTTGATGAAAGATAGTATACTTAATGGTTGTGATTCAAATCATGAGAGAAGAATATGAATTTTGATAGTTTTATTTATAGAGAGCGGATGGTGGTATTGTTTATCTGGAGATTAAAAACCTTATACAGCATAGAGTTCGGCCAGAAAACATGTTGAGTATCTATCGGGATTATTAATCGAGCTTATGCCTTTATTCAGGAAGTATACTGTTGGCAAGAATCGCAAGCCTCTGGTTCAAACGGACCGACTCTGCCGCCTGGTAGACCGCGAAGTTCCTTTTCAGCTCCAACTGTTGTTTCTTCGATACTGGAGGCTCCTAGGATGTTGGGATAGTAGGTTGACTTGAGTCCATTTTTCTGGGCACCTCGGCACATGGGTACGGACCGGAGACATCGGTAACAGTTAGACCGGGGACATAGGTAACACTTATATTCAGGGCTATGCCCTGGATAAAGCAGTCTCCTATGGATCAAAAACTCAGATTCGTCCACTCAACCAATGCGACATCGTGCGCTATCCCAAAGGCCATGACGTGGCCAGAGTCGGCGACAGCGGACATATCTACTACGAGGGAAGAAACTGGAGAGTCGGAGAAGCCTTTATCGGTCAGTCCATCGGATTGCTTAAAACCGGCAAAGGCCACGTCGAAGCCCACTACGCCAACGTTCGTCTCGGCCATCTCGCCTACGGGAGCGACGGG
>DS990592.1:3410334-3857765 GCA_000155695.1 Verrucomicrobiia bacterium DG1235
TCGCTCGAAGGTGAATGTGTCTGGCAGCACGCCGACGATGCGATGGGGCAGGCCGTTGATGTGGACGATGCTGTCGAGGGCGTCGTCGGAGCTCGACCAGCCGTCCTGCCAAGTTTGGCGGGTGAGCATGGCTCCGGGGATGGCTCCAGGCTGAAAGTCTCGGGGCTCGAAGGGGCGTCCTGCGATGGCGGATACGCCGATGGAGTTGAGAAAACCGTCTCCGACGCGAAGGCCTTGGATGCGGAGAGGCTGCTCGATCTGGGAGATGGTCCCCTTCGCTCCAAAACCCTCGACATCAACAACCCCTTAAAACATAAAACCAAATGATATAAGTGTAACCGATGTCCCCGGTTTTTGTGTTACCGATGTCCATCTCGTACCATGCAGGACTGGAAGAAGAGAAAATGGGGTCAATCCAATACTTGATACTCTAGAGCATGAACTACGGCTGAAAGCTAAGCAAGCAACAGCGCCGAGACCGATGCCCAAATGCTCGAAACCCTCTGCGTCAAAGACTACTTCCGCTACATCCTCTTGACCGTGACCGGCAAAGGAGCGGGAGATCGGGTTAAGCAGCCTGCTGCGGATCGGTGATCTGAATCGGGGATCCCTGAGCAAAATACGGTGTCGTAACCGCCCAGCCGCAGTGCGGCTTCAAGGACGCGAAGACCGCAGAGGCTAATCAAGCTGATCGCGATCAAGCGGTGGGCGATCAGGGACTTTACCAAGAATCTCTCTAAATGCCTTCTCGCTGCCACGGTCCGCACGCTCCTTCAGGTATTCAAGCGTTAGGACCGCAGATAGCTTTTCGGATGCTGCTGAGCTAATGAACTGGTTTAACGAAATCCCGTCTCGCTTAGCGACCTCCTTTAGCTTTCGGTGCAATGACTCTGGTATCCTGATTGTTATCGCGCTCATCGTTTTTCTTTCTCCTTAAGATATTCGCCAGGTGTAAGAACCTTGATCCCGAATTTCTCGCATCCGGAAAAGTCCTTGGTGTTGTGGGTTAAAATAGCATCGGCTCCGAAGGCGACAGCTGCCTCAAGAACCAGGTCGTCCTTGGGATCCTTGAGAACAGGTCGCCAGAGGAAAAAGACATCCAAGAGCGTCGCCCTACTGCAAATAAAGCCCAGAACCGCTTCTGCCTCCTCGTCCGTGAAATCATCCGCCAGGGGCGGACGCCGCAAAACATCCGAATACTCTTCGTAAAGCCCTACTGACAAGCCCACGTCCAGAACCGAATCCGCCAAATCTTGCAGCACGAGGTACGATGCACACCTTGTCGAGTACAAGCCCGCGAATAGCACATTCGAGTCCAAAACAACCCGCATGGTTGCATATGTGTAACCAAACATTTCCAAAGTCAACGGGAAATATGGCATGGTGACACCTGACCGAGGAGCGGGAACCTATAGGGTCGAAACATCTTCGACATGCGCCCCGGCACCACCGGCCTGGCGCAAGTTCAAGTTCCGAGCGTTAAGCGACTACCGAAGGAACTGACACCTCAACGAGCCCAGCGAGTTCCGACCGAAGGGACACATACATAACAGATCGGGCACCCAGTGAACCGGAACAATCGACATGCCCACCCCGAAACGACTGGCCGAGACCGATGCCCGAATGCTGGAGAGCCTCTGCGTCAAAAATTACTTCCGCTAAATCCACCTGACCGTGACCGGCAAGGGAACCGGAGACAGGGTTAGGCCGCTACCTGAACTCTGCGATAAAAAACAGAGACCTGCTGTCCACCGCGACACCTACTCGCCCAGAGGGCGAACAGACAGGACACATACCTAAAAAATCATCATCTGCGCGAATCTGTGATATCTGTGGTCAAAACAAAACAGTCCTGCCCGCTTAGAGGAATTGTCTCGTCGCTCTGCTTCTCAAGTGTCGCACAAAGTGCTCGTTACGCGCCTTTGCTACGCCATCTCCACGGTGCTTCGTCGCGGTTAAAAAAAACCTTTGCGTCCTTCGAGATCTTCGCGGTTAAGAAATGCCCTTCAAATGCAAAAGCTAATCCCTCTTTTCTCCGTCGCCCTCGCCACAAACGCACTCGCCTCGCCCCGCATCGAATCAAATTCGATCGCGGATCGGCACGACATGCAGCTGCTCCGCGACAACGGAGCCATCGAAAGCGCCATCCTCACTTGGCCGTGGCCGCTAGGGCGCTCTGCGCCCGATTCAAAATTGAATATTGAAGATTCGATAACAGGAAAGGCGTTGGACAAATTTGAAGACCTGTACGCTGATGCGAGCGCAGTGGGTCTACGGCCGATCGAAACGACCCTGTCGATCGCTTCTGATTCTCTCCCTTTCCGCTCCTTTGGGTCGCAGCCGCGCGAGCAGTTCGAAGCCTCCATATCACAGTCCTGGCTCAGCGAATGGTTCGCCGGCAACATTAGCCTTACTTACGCAGACGATCCCTTGGACGGAGATGAATTTCGACTAGACGGAACTTACCTCGCTATGGCGCTCGGGAACTGGTCATTCGGCATCGACCAAGTCGAACGCTGGTGGGGTCCGGGATGGGACGGGTCTCTCATTCTATCCAACAACGCCCGCCCCGCTCCCGCCCTATCTCTAACTCGCATCTCCCCCGACGCCTTCGAAAGCAAGTGGCTCAAGTGGATCGGTCCCTGGACCTTCACCACCTTCATGGGACAGCTCGACAACGACGAAGGAGAACGCCCCGGCTCCGATGCCCGCCTCTTCGGCATGCGCATCGACTTCTCTCCCTTCGGCTGGAAAAATCTCGATATCGGCCTCAGCCGCACCGCCCAATGGGCAGGAGAAGGACGTCCTGGCGGATTGGATACATTTAAAATGCTCCTCCTCGGAGAAGACAATGCCGTCAATGGAGTTACCAATGAGAACGAGCCCGGCAACCAACTGGCCGGAATCGACTACCGACTTCGGATTCCCGGCTACAATATTGCCCACTACTTTCAGATCATAGGTGAGGACGAGGAAACCTTCCTACCTGATGCCAACATGATCATGGGCGGGCTAGAAGCCTGGGGAGAGCTCGACTCTACGAGTGCCACTTGGAGAGCCTATTTCGAGTGGGCCGATACTCGAGCAGGCTATGTTCGCCGAGATCCTCGGCCCGACCGCGATTTCAATACCGCCTACAACCACGGCATCTACCGCACCGGCTACCGACGTAAAGGCCAAGCCATCGGCCATGCCATGGACGGCGATGGCCTCATGCGCTCGATCGGAGCCTTCATCGTCCAGGAAAACGGAAACCTCTGGGGGGCTAAATACCGCAACTACTCCCTCAACCGTGACGGACGCGGTCCCAACTCCGTTACTATCGATCCAGTCGAAGGCCAATCCCTCGAACTCTTCGCCGAACTTAGCGACCTCTCATTTGCCTTCCCGTCCAGCACCCAGAACCTAGAACCCAGAACCCTACCCAAGCTCAACTTAGGCATCCATTGGAGCGACGAGGAAAACCAGATCACAGGCGAGACCGATTCCGAATTCGGAGGCCACCTCTCGATCACCACTTCATTTTGACCGAACCGCCGGTCATGCAACACCGAGCACTTTGCGCGACAATCGAGAAGCGAAACGAAGACATCAGCCAGAATCCACAAATCCCAAAATCATTGCTTCGCCATCTCTGTTTCACTCCGTCGCGTAAACTGGAGGCCAATAGCATTCGAAACCTCCCATTCAATCCAAACCTAACGCCGCTCTGCGGCACCTGCTTGACTGATAGCCAACCTGACTACCGAGGCAAAGCCGGCAGCGAAGCGAAGGACAAAATAGCAGAACACAACGCCTTCGCTATAGCGAAAGTCCTCCACTAGCCTGACTTTTCGTGCGTCTCCGTGGCCAAAAAAACAGATCACCTAATCTCCTAACTTGAAATCATCAATTTCTAAAAGCTCAGCGATCTCAGCGGTTAAAACAATTTACAATCCATAATTTTCAATCTGCAATCCGCTCATCACCTTCTTTGCGGCTAAAGAATTCCTTCCCATGAAGCTAACCAAGATCCTAACTCTTATTATCCTTACATTCCTTGCTGGAGCTAGCGGCCACGCGCAAACGCTCTCCGCGGACCAACAGAACAAGCTCAATTCTCTTCCTCCAGCTATTCGAGCTCAAGCCATTGACGAACTACGAAAGCTTGGAGCGCAGTCCTCTACTTCTCAGGCAAGCAAGCCCATCGAACAACCCGAAGTTGTTACAGTTAAAGAGCAAGAAACAGACGAACGCATCGAAGAAGAATTCGATCAGGCAACGGATCTCACAAACACAGAGGAAGTCTCCGCCGAGAAAGTAGTCAAACAAGAGCTCAAACAGTTTGGCTACGAGCTTTTTTCCGGGTCGCCCACCACCTTCGCGCCTGCAACCGAGATCCCCATTCCTACCGACTATATAATCGGCCCCGGCGACCAGGTTCGCATACAACTTTTTGGCAAGGAGTCTGCCAGCTACGATCTCTACGTCTCACGCGAGGGAATCCTTCAAGTGCCTGAATTGGGGCCGCTCACCGTTGCAGGTCAGTCGTTTCTCGAACTCAAAGAAGAAATCTCACGACGCGTCAGCGATCAAATGATCGGCATGCAAGCATTCGTCACCCTCGGCGAGCTCCGCTCTATTCGCGTATTCCTCTTGGGCGATGTTTCTCGTCCAGGATCCTACACTGTTAGCTCTCTATCCACCCTGACCAACGCCCTTTTCGTAAGCGGCGGCATTCGCCCTATTGGCTCGCTTCGCAACATACAACTAAAGCGATCAGGCCAAACAGTCGCAACTCTCGACCTTTACGATCTACTCCTCAAGGGCGATACCTCTAAGGATGCGAGCCTCAAACCTGGCGACGTTATCTTCGTTCCACCCGTCGGAAAACTTGTCGGAGTCGCAGGAGAAATTCGCCGCCCCGCTATCTACGAACTCAAAGGAGGAGAGACGATAGATAACATTATCAACATGGCAGGGGGCTTCACTCCGCAAGCCTACCCGTCGATATCGCAGATCGAGCGCATCTCGGACTCCGGTCTAAAAATGCTTGTAGATACCGATCTAACGAAAGAAAACGTAAAGGAAGCTCTCGTCCAAAATGGCGATACACTTCGAATCTATTCCACGCTCGATCGCCTGCAGAATTACGTCCGTCTAGCAGGCGCTGTCGAGAGACCGGGCGACTACGAATGGCAGAATGGCATGCGTATTTCCAATGTGATTAGAACAATAAATCAAGTTCACCCAGACGCTGATCTTAACTACGCTTTGGTTGTATCCAAAAACCCAATCAACGGACGATGGAGCACCCGTTCCTTCAGCTTAGAAAAGCTCTTCTTGGGCAACGACAACACCCATAACTTGTTCCTTAACTCAGAAGATCGTATCTACATATTCGATGATACAGAAATGGAGCGTTCTGGACTCCAGGACATCATCGAGCGCCTGCAGGCTCAAGGCACCAGCGAAAATCCCCAAAAAATAGTCACAATCACTGGTCGAGTTAGGCATCCAAGCTCATATCCGCTCGACGATAAAATGCAGATTTCTGACCTTATTCGCGCCGCAGGTGGTTTCACAGAAGACGCCTATACTCTGGAAGCCGAATTACTCCGCTACCAAGACAACGGCAAGCAGCTTAGAGACTCCATTCTCATACCAGTGAATCTTGCTGGACTAGAATCGAATCCGACCCTGGACGTCACTCTACTTCCTTTCGACCAACTCACAATTAAGCGTGTACCGGAATGGACAGATCGAGAAGAAATCGTCATCTCCGGCGAAGTGCGGTTCCCCGGAACCTACACCATCGAGCGCGGCGAGACACTTTCACAAATCATAGAGAGAGCGGGAGGCATAACAGACCTTGCCCACCCCGAATCCGCTGTTTTTCTCAGAGAAAGCCTTCGCAGAAGCGAGTTGGCCAATCTTGAGAAACTGCGCGAAAGGCTTCAGGGGGAAATCGCAACCGCTTCTCTTCAACGTGATGAATTTTCTGCAGATAGCATCGATACGGCTGAATCGCTCCTCAAACAGCTTGAGAGCACCCAAGCCGTAGGTAGACTTGTCATCAACCTTCCAGAAATACTAAACTATCAGACCGACATCAGTCTTAAAGGAGGCGATCGATTAGTAGTACCTCAAAGACCTCAAGCCGTGACGATCCTCGGCAGCGTCAACTACCCAACCTCTCATCTCTACCAAACAGGTCTTACTCAAAGCGATTATATATCACTCTCAGGCGGCCTCATGCGGAATGCCGACAAGAAGCAAATCTATGTCGTGCGCTCCAACGGACGAGTCGAAATCGAACAACGCTCCCGCTTCTTCCCTAAAGGCAGTTTGGCCATTCATCCAGGTGATACCATTGTCGTGCCAATTGACGTAGACCGCATGCATCCTCTGAAATTCTGGGCCGCAACAACACAGATCTTCTACCAAATCGCCCTCGGAGCCGCCGCAATCGGATCATTCTAGTAAACTCAAACCACAATACTAAGCGCAGAGTGCGACACTAGAAGAGCGGCCCGACAAAACAAACGCTGAGTTTGCATAGAATGAACATTGAGACACTAAGCTCAGAAATTCTTGGTTCTGCTATAGAAGTCCATAAAGAACTTGGCCCTGGTTTACTAGAGTCGACTTATGAAAGATGCCTCGTCCACGAATTATCGATGCGAGGTATAAAAACCGAAAGACAAAAGATTCAGCCAATAAACTTCAAAGGCCTTACCTTAGATGAAGGATACCGATTAGATGTACTCGTTGAGTCCAAAATTATATTAGAACTCAAGGTGGTAGAGTCGTTGGCGGATATCCACACAGCACAACTCTTAACTTACCTAAAACTGTCCCAACTAAATCTAGGTTATCTTCTTAACTTTAACGTCACCCAAATGAAGCAGGGAATTAAACGCCTTGTTAACAATCTAAAGAAAACCTGAGCGATCTCTGCGACATAGACAACTCCAAGTTGAGGACTAAACCACGCAATTATTGGCTAACTACAAACCCAATATATTAACGTAACAAAAACTCACACGAGTGAAGTGAAACACCCTCAAAAGAGCACGATTTAGATTATTTTACTTTTAAAAACTCGGCGTCTTCAGCGATCTCTGCGGTAAAAACACAACCCAATTTTCAATATACAATTTCCAATCTTCAATTAAATGAACGAAGTGAATCCATCCCCTCAACCATATCCTCCCTATCCCTACTATCCACAGGAAGAAGACGAACTATCCCTAATCGATCTTTGGAATATCGTCTGGAAGCGAAAATGGCCATGGCTTGTGTTTGGACCTCTCTTCGGAATTTTCGGAGTTTTCTACGCCCTAAACCAAACTGAAATCTATCGAGCTGAAGCCACGCTGGCTCCCAACTCCGAAGAAAAAAGCGGTGGCGGACTCTCCGCTCTCGCCGGGCAGTTCGGCGGTCTAGCCTCCATGGCAGGACTCAATCTAGGCGGTGGAGGTTCAACTGAAACAGCCATCGCAACTCTAAAATCCCGCCAATTCCTCACTCCATTTATAACCACAGAAACCAGTCTCAAAGCCCTGTTCCCAAAAGAATGGGATGAAGAAACCAAAGCATGGACTGTGGCCAAAGAACGGAGAAACGATAGCAATACTCCTACCGACTTAGAAGCATACGAGTTTTTCACTAAGAACAGCCTTAAAGTATCTGAAGATAAGAAATCAGGTTTAGTAACGCTAGCAGTCGAACTTCCGGATCCTAAACTCGCCGCTGAATGGACGAATCAACTAGTAGGCAAGCTTAACTCCCATCTCCGGCAGCAAGCGAAAATCGAATCCGAGCGAAATCTAGCCTACCTGAACGATCAACTCTCTGACACCAGAGTGCTCGAGATTCGCGAAGCCCTATACGGCTTGATCGAAAACCAAACCAAGAATGCGATGCTCGCCAACGCAAAGGAGGAATACGCGTTCAAAGTGATAGATCCCGCAGTTGTCCCCGAGCTTCGAGTACGCCCGAAACGATCACTAATCGTAATCGCGTCAGGAATGCTTGGCGGCTTTTTCGGCCTATTCCTCTGCTTTGTCTTCCATTTTGTGGATACAGCGAAAAAGACCAAACCGTCTCTACAACCAGCCAGTAAGCATTCCGCTAATCACATTGAGCCCGCCAAAGACACTACCAAGCACGACTAGACCCTACCCTTAGGCTTCAATTGCCTCTCAACTTATTCGTAAGCCAAGAAAGAGGGCCTAAAAAATAATATAGAAACGATGCCCACCTAGGGAGATTAAACCGAAAATACACGGGCGGCCAAATCAACAAGGTAGAGAGATAACGGAGTTTATTCCTTAGGCCTTTGTTTAATATAAGCAGAGCAACACTTCTTCTGAGCATATTTCCCATATCACTCGAAATCTCTTTTCCCGTCGTCATTTGCCGAAGACATAGTTTTCCTATAAACGATACCTCCCGTGCTTTCGAGGTCCCTAAAGAAACAGGCCAAAGCCTTTGAATAAGTTCATCTCTTAGCTCTCCAAGCTGGGAATTTTGAGACTCGGATCGTGGCAAAGAATGCTCAACTGGATGACAAGAATTTATCATCCTTATATCATGAAGCCACTTAATCCGATTCCAGCAATGAGATGAACCATGCATTGTTAAATATAGCTGCAGGTGCTCACGACCTAGAGTGTACAACGTCTCTCCCGCTATAGTCACCTCTTGCTTACCAATAAAAACACGGCTAGCCTGCACATTCCACAATGTCTCATTTCGAGAAAGTCTCCAATGTAACTCTATTTGCTGCTCTCCCTTTTGAAAATGAATATGATATAGCGAATCCCAAATAGGATCGTCGCTTTCACGCTGAGAGACGATACCGCCATCATTAGATTGATAACCTAACTCCAAAAGAACGAAATAAGCTTTCGACAAAGCCCCCCTCTCGACGAGCAAATCCAAATCCCCAAATTGCCGCCGTATTGGATCGCGATATATTAACTGCGACAAAACCGGCCCTTTCAGGCAAAGATGCTCTATCCCTTTCGAACGAAAGACTTGTGTGATCTCAATCAAAGCTCTAAAGCCTTTCATTTGACGCAACTGCAGAGACCTAACTCTACCTACAAGGTCAGTACGTATGTGATCACTTAAAAGCGACCAAAGGATCTTCTCCCTTAGTACATAATAAACGGGAACAAGAACGCGGTGACGTACAAGGAGTGAGACAAAATCATGAAAATCTCCGCATTTTATCAACGCCTGTTTCAGCGTTTCGCTTTCAACGAATTCTCCAGCGTCCACTCTAAGACACAGAAGCATCAGCCTAAACTCTTGTGATAAAGTCTCGTTTTCAGCCATAGCCTGATCCAGAGCCCAACCTTGCCTCTAGGTGAGGCTCGGACAAACCAAATCCTCTTCAATCTAGTCTGTTAGGGATTCAAATATCAAAACTCGTATCGAAAAGTCATGCCCTTCTCCAAGATCTCAGCGCAATTCTGCGGGGAAATGATACGATCTAGATTTTTCGTATTGGAATTTTCGAATCTGAAACCTCCAACCCAACTCCAACCGACCGGCTACGCCGTCCGATTATCGAAGGAGATCAACTTGTCACCCACCACCTTCACTCCATCTTTGCGATAGGCCGTACCCACCTCAGGGTGGGCTGGAGCCCATTGCGGAGCCGAATAATCGGGAACATACTCCGGCACGAAACTATTAAGCTTCCGTTTCAAAGCATTGTAATCCGAAGAGCGAAGAAGTGGGGAAAGCTCTTTGAGGAAATTCCGAACTTCCTGCTCATTCGACTTTCGACCGGTAAAGCGAAAGACCTTTTCGTTCTCAGTTATCTCAAGCGTTTCCTGCTCATGCTGCAGCTCCTCATAGAGCTTCTCGCCAGGTCGTAATCCCGTAAACTTAATTTCGATATCTTCATCGATACGCAGGCCACTGAGCTTGATCATCTGCTTAGCCAAATCGTAAATCTTGATTGGCTCTCCCATGTCGAGAACGAAGATTTCACCGCCAGTCGCATCCACTGAACACTCGAGAACAAGCCCAACAGCTTCCGGCACGGTCATGAAGTAGCGAGTGATTTCCGCGTGGGTAACCGTTACTGGTCCCCCTTCTTCGATTTGACGTTTGAAGGTTGGTATAACACTTCCCGACGAACCGAGAACGTTGCCAAAACGGACCGCTACAAACTGAGGAATCTTAGTCGAATCCTGCAACGACTGGAGAAAAATCTCTGCGAGTCGTTTGGAGACCCCCATGACATTTGTCGGGTTCACCGCTTTATCAGTCGAGATGAACACGAAACGTTCGACTTCGTACTTGATCGCCAAATCTGCCAAAAGGGCCGTACCCAGAGTGTTGTTACGAATCGCCTCGCCGGGCTGATGCTCCATCATAGGAACATGCTTATGGGCTGCAGCGTGAAAAATAACGTCCGGCAAAAACCCGCCCATTAAAAAATCCATGCGAGCTTCGTCAGTGATATCTCCGATAAAGGCGTGTGACGGAATATCTGGAAACTCAGACTTAATCTTCTGCTCGGTTTGAAACAGTAAATATTCCGCCCTCTCGACCATGATCACCATGCTCGGATTACACTGGGCGATCTGCCGGCAAAGCTCGCCGCCAATCGTTCCTCCAGCACCGGTCACGAGAGCTACTTTCCCCTCCAGGCCGTTTAACACCTTTGACGAGTGGAGCTTAATCGAATTCCGTCCCAGCAGATCGTCAATTTTGACCGGCCTGATGCGATCCACCTTTTTCCGGCCCGAGGCCAAATCCATCCAGGAGGGGACGATTTCAACGCTGAGCTTAAACTGTTCGGCAACATCTGTGATCTCGCGTATTTTCGACGGACTCGCAGCCGGCATCGCCACGATGAGTTTATTTGCCCCAGAACCTGAATTCACATCAAAGGCTTCACTCACGGACGGATACACGCGGAGACCATGAACATGTTTCCCCCACTTGAACGGATCATCGTCAATGAATGCGACCGGGACCATCGACTTACTCCGCTTTCCCATCAAATCCGCAGCGAGAGCCGCGCCTGTATGCCCTGCACCGTAAATGACGACACGATGACGATCAGCTCCCTCAGACAAAGCTCCCACCCCCGACTTCTTTTCTCGGTAGATACGCAAAGTAGTCCGGAAAACGCAGACAAGGCTCACAGAAATGAAGAAATCCAGGACAATAGCCGACTTCGAAATCAGCAGGCCAAGGTCGAAATAGAACGAGAGAAAAAAGAAACCGAGAGAAGGAATACCCAAAGCCGCCGCTAGCCGATATACGTCCGGGAGACGGAAAAAAGTAAGCAAGCCCTTGAACTGTCCAAAGAAAAACAGCGATGCCAATTTCGCCGGCAATAGCCAAAATAGACTATCGAGTATCAGACCTATTGTTGCAGAGCTGATCGTGAAGTCGTCTCGAAACTCGAAAGACAAAACGAGACTGATCACGAAAATTGTCGAGTACGCAGCTACCAGCATCGTAAACCGGCCTGCCCGATGGATCCACATACTTGAGTCTGTTTTCATCTGCTTACACACACTGTGGCGATAACCTGCCATACTTCATTCGCGAGTAGAAACAACGCAACAAATCAAAAAATCACAATTCTGCGGGGTTATTACGTAGCATCAAATAGCAGTCACACTGGCAATTTTGAAAAAGGCAAGCCATTAACCATGAGTCGAATATCCATAATTCCGAAGACTCGCCCCTTGCTCCTTCACAGCACTCAGAAAACGCAAATTCATATCCCAAACAAACGACAAATTCGAAAAACACCTTACCCTATTCGCGAATTTACGAAACATGGTTTCACCCATTTTTCCTCCTACATCTGCCAAAATTCACTTTTCTAAACTCCGCCATTCCATCCGTAGGTTTCCTGTTCTACATCCCTATTGACGGACCTACCCACTTTCAGCTCACTTCGAAGCAGAATGCCCCGCCAATACAACGCCTTCGGCCTAAAGATCGCCTCTGAAATCGAGCTGCCACTCCCAGAAATCGAGCACACGAGCCCAGACACGACTATCAAGCTGGGCGACGTGCCCGACAACTTGGAAAACGCCTTTCAAACAGGTCTCTGCTTTCAGCTCACCGACTCACAGCTCCTCCTGCGCATTGACGGAATCGCCACGTTTTGGATTAAGAACGGAAGCAGCATCATCGTCCAACCACTCCATCCTAAAACCACCGCAGCCGACCTCAGCGTCTACCTGCTCGGATCTAGCCTCGGAGCAATCCTCGACCAAAGAGGCGTCAGCTGCCTCCACTCCTCCGCCGTCTCGAAAAACGACGAATGCGTCCTCTTCCTCGGAAAATCCGGGGCAGGAAAGTCGACCATGGCCACCGCGCTTGCCCGTAGAGGATTCGACTTTCTCACCGACGACATCTGTCCGCTCAAAATTGACTCAGGCAAAATTCACGCCTGCCCGGGGTATCCCATGTCGAAATTATGGCCGGACAGTCTTCACCACCTGGACCTCGATCCCGACCACCTGCCCCACTTGCGGCAAGGCATTTCAAAGCGGCGCTTCCCGATCGAAACGGCATTCTCCTCCACGCCCCGACCTGTTTCGAAAATCTTTCTCCTTTCAAATTCGACCAAACCGAAAGCGGAGATTCTTCCCCTTCAGCCGATTGAAGCCCTCGCCACCTGCAAACGCCATAGCTACCGACCCATTTTCAAGAAACCTCCAGAACGACAGAAACACCATTTCGAGACCTTAGCCCGCCTCGCTCAAACCGTTCCCGCATACCACATCCTGAGACCGAAAAACACTTTCGACCTCGACGCTCTCATCGATGAGGTGAACTTCACTATTCAAGCCTGACCGTGAAACCCCTAATCTGGCTCGCTTCCTATCCACGCTCAGGAAACACATGGCTTCGCGTTGTCCTGACAAACCTTCTTCAGTCCAAGGACCAGCCTGCATCGATAAACGATATCGAGTACACCCCCATTCCAAGCAGCAGTCACTTCCTCGAAGACATCCTAGGCTACGATGTCGACACTCACAGTCCCGAGGAAATCGAAACCCTCCTCCCGAACGCCCTGCGCTGGCACGCTAAGCACCTCAAAAATCCATTTTACTACAAGCTACACGATCTTCGCTACGAAGCTCTCGTCCCCCCGGAACTGACGCGGCAAATCATCTACCTCGTCCGCAATCCGCTCGACGTCTGCGTATCATTCGCCGCATTCCTGGGCATCCGAGACATGGACGCAGCAGTAGATATCATCTGCAATCCCGAGCAAGCAATCGCCACCTCCAGCTCCCGCTTTCCAGACCAATTCCCCCAGCGAATATCCTCATGGTCCCACCACGCGCAAAGTTGGACGGAAGGCCACACCATGCCATGCCTAGTCACGCGCTACGAGGACATGCTCCGAGATCCACTCGCGTCGTTTTCTCGAATCGCACGCGCCCTTTCGCTCAACCCCGACTCCCACACCCTGACGAAAGCCATCGAGAACGCCTCCTTCGAAAACTTGCAGAAACAAGAAAAAGCCCAGCCTTTCAAGGAGAGCCACCCAACGACTGAACGCTTCTTCCGCAAAGGAAAGACCGGTAACTGGCGCGAAGCCCTCACCAGCGCTCAAGCCCAAAGAATAATCGAAATCCACGGCGACTACATGCGACGCTTCGCTTATCTTGACCAAGACTCCCAGCCAATATTCTAATCCTTACCTATGCCCTCACTCGATCTTCAATCAGCCTTGAGCCAATCGCCGAACCAAGTATCCTGCGTGCTCGAAAACGAAAGAGTGATCCTGGACACAAATTCAGGTAGCTATTTCCAACTCAGTTCCGTGGGCAGCGATATTTGGGATAAGATAGGCCAAAACAAAACCATAGCCACCATTCTGAGGGAGCTCGCCAACGAGTACGACCAAAGCTCCGAAATCATCGAAAAGGAAGCGCTCGACTTCATCGAAACCCTCCTTCAAAAGAAACTCGTCATTTGAATTAACCACACCGCCATGAAAGACCCAAAATCCAGCCCTTCGAACCAGCCGCAATCGACTTCTGACACCTCCCCCAAGAAAGCCTGGGAAACGCCCACCTGCTCAGACATCGACGACCTCAAAATCGAAGGGGGACCAGCAGTCTTTATCACAGAGTCACCCACCGCACACGTATCCTGAAGCTGCAGGACGAAGATAGAATTCCGTTACGCAAAACAAGCTGACAAACAAGCCGCTAAACCCAAAGTCATCGGCATTCTTCTTTGAGGAGGCAACAAAGGACGCTCCTCGCTAAGTTGTCTCAACTCCCTTTCGATCGCCGCAACATCAACGAGCCGTTCAACAAGTTCGTTCCCTTTTCTCTGCGCTAAAGCTGACATAAGCCTATCTCTTTCGTGAAAGACACAAGCCTGTGGCCACGGAATCCCCGCAGCTTGATTATCGTCTCTCCATCGAATGAAATCTGGGAGTTCGTCAATGCATCCACGCAACAGATAACGTCCCCAACCAAAACGCCGCTTATACTCCGAGGGAGCCGCCAGACAATACTCCAACAAAGGAACATCCATCATCGGATACCTTAGCTCCATTCGGCGCGACTGAGACAAAGAGCTCCCCTCAGGAAACCGGCCACGGTCCAAGTAGAAGCCCGTAGTCTGAAAAACCAGCTTCTCTTTCAAACTTCGAAAGTTAACCCTTCTCGCCAAAGTCCTTCGACGCTCATTCACGCTGTAAAAAGCTTCAACTTCGGTAAGGAGAACACTGAAATCTAAGTCCTCAACGACCTTTATCCGGGATGCTAGGCCGAGAGCGCGGCGTACGTGGGCAGCCAAAACCCGAAGACGCTGCCCCACCCCCCAAGACTTCATTTTCGATTCCTGGCTCCATTCACTCCAAAACCGTCGCAATTGGCCCTTATTGAGAAAGTCTACATAGGCGAGTGATGCAGGATCGCTCACCAAGTTGTTGCCACCCGCGCCAGACAACAAAACCCTCGCTCCAGACTCCCGTGACGCTGCGTCATACAAAGGTTGAGAAAACAAAGACCAAAGCTCAAGTTGGGGCGATTGTTTCTGAATGGCCGCACTTTCTATCAAAGCGCTCATTCCGCCTTCCGCACCCTCTATTTTCCGAGGCTTCCGAAAACCCATCTCAACCGCGAAGCGACAGGCAATATCGTACTCATGAGATATCTCATTTCCCACAATTTGCCTGCCTTCGCTCATTCCATGGGTAAACAAAGAAATCTTATCAGCCTCTGCCCCCACTCTCCTGGCAGTCGAAAGAATCGACGTACAATCGATTCCTCCACTGAGCTCCGAGGCTATCGGAAAACTGCTGCGCAAACGACTCTTCACCGCCGCATCAAATCGTTCGCGAAACCCCTCTTTAAACTCTTCGAAACTACTATAGTTTCCTTCCTCCGAAACCTTGAGTCGCCAATACTCTCGCTTCTCAGTATCCCGTCTGGCCACTTTCAGAACGTGCCCTCTACTCAACAACCTAACCGCCTTAAAGTAAGTGGCCTCGCGATTGTCCTCAAGATGCAGGCTGGATAAGTAGTCGACCACCCAGGAGTCGTTAACCGAACGAGGCACGGCAGGGTGGGACATCACACCGCGCAACTCGCTGGCGAAGACGAGTAAATCCCTCGATTCATAAAAAAACAGCGGCCGAACTCCCACGTGATCACGTATCAGGAGCATCGTTCGAGATCTTGAATCCCAGATAGCAATCGCAAAGTCACCCAACAGTTTTTCGGCTACCCCTTCCCCCCACTTTTCGTAGGCCGCGAGAGCAAGATCCGCGTCTGTGAACGAACCCAACCCACAAGGCTCGATTCCAAGCTCCCTTGATAAATCAGCCCGATTATCCAGACGAATATCGGCAACAATCCAACAGGTTTCGCTCTGCGAACTGCTCGGCTGCATCTCACCTGCCGATTCCGGAGTCACTCGCAAACCAACTATCCCTAAGGCGACCTCCCCGCTAACTCGCGAGTTTGAATAGTCAGCTTCCCAATAATTGAGATTGGCGACCATCAACTCAAAACCGCTACGATCAACGTCGCTTCCAGTTCGATCAAAAACGCCAAAAATAGTACTCACAAACGCCTATCAGTTACTTCTCCACCAGACGACGTCAACATCGCGCTCCAGACGACACGCGAAACCCACCAAAACAAAAGGCGCGTGCCCAACGACACGCGCCCAAAAAAGCAAACTATGTTCAGAAGCTACCCGAGCCTTCTACGAACAAAGAAAAAGCCAAACAACGCCAGGCCCAGCATCGCTGCGCTCGAGCCAACATCAGGGACAGGACGAGCGACCGCATTCACTCCGAGATATGCGGAGTAGAGTTTCAAAGTCACTCCATCAATCTGATCTTGAGGAGCAAGCCCAACAGACCAGTCAACCCTGCCATCCTCTTGAATGTCTACCAGTAGATCGCCCTTGATGGCTCCGTATACATTCGAGTTAAACTCCACTTCATAAGCGTTGTTTCCGTCAAAAAGAGAATCACTGCCAGTAACACCAGACGTGCTGAAATAGTCGCTGATGTCGAAAACCAATCGGCTCGCTACAGGGGCGTGGCTATCTGAGAACTCCGCGAAGAGAAATCCAATTACAGCCTCGGTAACGAGATGCTTGTCTGGATCAAATCCAAGAAGATCTCTACCGTCGCTGTCGTCATTGACGATATCGAAAAACTGACCGGCGATTACCGGGTTATCTTTCGTCAGATCCGTGAGAAAGACGTCTATGTCCCTGAATTTCGCGTCAGCGATCGAGATGGCAGAAACACTGCTCGCCGAGCACAGAGCCGCAAGAGCTCCTATAAGTGTAAGAAGTTTAGTTTTCATGATGTTGTTTGGGTTCGCAGTGGGAGCTGCTGGATACCTAAAACCATCGCTCAAACTAGCTCTTCTCGCAAGCAACTCACTTTCAATAACTTACCGATCAGGCTCACCCCTACCCTCCAGATAGGACTTCGCGCAAAGACCCTCTAGGGGCGCTGAGGATCCCTACTCAGGCTCCTTGTAAAGACCTTGCTAATTTCTCGGAAAACCCGCCCTTGAACCGCCTTTTTCAACATATTTTAACACGTTCTCGCCCCCATTTTCACCGCTTTGAGGGTTTTCCGCATCAGGCTGGCCATCACAAGAAGACCTAACTGGCTCTTTACAAGCTATTTACAAACTTCGCTCAAGCCATCAGGGATTCCCTGACCCGCTACAGGACGTCGACGAATTTCCGCCCAACCGCCTCAATCACGTCCGCCACCACCGCGTTTCCGAACTGCTTGTACGCCTGGTTCAATCGAGGATCCACCCGGTACCCTTCTGGAAAGCCCATCAGCCTCCGACACTCCTCCGGATGCAGCTTGCGCACCTTGCCATCTACGAGATAGGCGCCTGTTTTCGCCGCCGCTCCGCCTCCATAAGCCGACAGCGTGATCGCGTGCCCCTCCACCGAATAAATCCGCTCGCCCTGCCCGCCCTTGTTGATCACCCCGATCTGCACCGGCTTGTTCGGGCGACGATCCAAGACCTCAGCGATATCGGTTTTTGTTATCCGAATATCGTCACGCTCGATTCGCATCGCGTCCGCCGCCCCATTCAGAAGCAGCAAATCCTTCAAACGCACCCGCGCGCCCGAAGTCTCCGGGAATTTAAACTCCCCCGATCCCAAGTCCTTGCGAATCCCTACTATATAGAGACGCTTGCGAGCCTGGGGCACTCCGTAGTCAGACGCGTTCAGCACCGCCCACTTCGTCGCGTAGCCTGCCTCCTCCAGCATCCCCACCGTGCGCTTCAAAGTCTTTCCACCCTGATGCCGCACGTAGTTCGCCACATTCTCCAGAAAAACCACCTTCGGCCGCTTCGCGCTAACCAGCCGCATCACCTCGAAAAACAAAGTCCCACGCGCGTCCTCGAAACCGAGCTGCTTCCCGCTCACCGAAAACGGCTGACACGGAAAGCCCCCGCAAATCACTTCGTGATCCGGCACTTCCGACGCATCGATTTTCGTGATATCGCCCGCAGGCTTATGCCCGAAATTCCGCTCATAAGTCGCCGCCGCATGCCTATCGATTTCGCTGCTGAAAACGCACTCGCCTCCCAGCCGCTCCAGACCAATGCGAAACCCGCCAATACCCGCAAACAAATCGATAAACCGAAACGCCATATCCTCAATCAATCCCTAGATTACACGATTCTCGCCAGCACCTCCGGCGACAACTCCTTGGCAAACCGCAACACCGTGTCGCGCTCAAACACCGACTCCCGAAACGCGTTCCGCGTCTCCTCGCTCGCGAAATCAAAGCCGATTAGAGCCCGACCAACCCGTTCTCCCGTGTAATTGTAATTGAAATACACGATACTCGCGTCGCGGCAATTCGCTCCCAAAAATTCCTTCAACGCACCCGGCCGCTCCGGAAACTCGATACGGATAAACATCGGGCGCTCCAGTAAAGCCGCATCGTAATGGATGATGCGAAACTCCACGTCCTCCTGCCCCGTCGCATCCTCAAACCGAATGCCCAGCGTCTGTAGATTCTTCTCGAAAAGCCCCATCGCTAGCGGCATCGCGTCGATCCCGATCACCGGCAATGCATCCGGGCCCTTCACCACCCCATGCTGAAACTCCACGATGCTCACCCCTTCCGGAAACTGCTCCAACAACTGAAGCAAACTCCCCGGCCGCTCTGGAATATGAAAACGATAGTACTTCCGCCGAGCCGAACCGATACCCGCGTGCCGCACGATCCACGGCAGCTGCCCGAAGTCCATATTTCCGCCGCACAAAATAGTGAGCACTCGCCTTCCCCTGCAAGCGTCCCGCTCCTTCATCCAAGCCGCCAGCCCCATCGCTCCCGCCGGCTCCGGGATCGCCCGCATCCGCTCCCAAAACATTTGGATCGCCGAACAAACTTCCGGGTTCGTCACCGTCACGAAACGATCAATCAACTTCGCGCAAAACTGACTCGTCAAATCACCCGCCCGCTTGACAGCAGTCCCATCACAAAAAACATCCAGATACTCGAGCGTCTCCGGTTTCCCACTACGCACCGCCGCCGCCATCGAAGCCTGGTCCACGCCCTCCACGCCCACCACCTCTATATTCGGATAGTAGCGCTTCAGCCAGCACGCCACTCCCGCCGCCATGCCGCCACCGCCAATCTGCAGATAGACAATATCAAACTCGCCTACGCCCGCCATCACGATCTCGTCAGCCATCGTGCCCTGACCCGCAATCACCGCCAAGTCGTCGTAAGCATGGATAAAGGTCTGGCCGCTCTTCTCCGAGACGCTCCGCGCCGCCGCATAAGCAGCGTCATAGGCATCGCCTTCCAGGATCACCGACACCGCGTCACCGCCAATCGCCTTCACCGCCTCCTGCTTCATTTGCGGAGTCGAGCGCGGCATGTAGACCGTCGCCGTGGTGCCAAGCTTCCTCGCGGCCAGCGCCACACCCTGAGCGTGATTCCCCGCCGAAGCGCAAACCACCCCACGAGCCAGCTCATCCGCCGACAAAAGCTTCATCCGGTTATAAGAGCCACGCCACTTGTATGCGTGAATTGGAGACAAGTCCTCCCGCTTCACGTATACCTCCTCATCCGTACCCAGCGAAAGCCTCTCCAGCGGAGTCGGCGAAGCCGCCTCGTACACCCGCCGCCGAGCCGCCAAAGTCTCGTTGAACAAATCCTCCAAATTCGCCTCGGTCACCTGTTCGCCAGCATTTCCGCTCATGAGTAAAACGAACCCCAAATGCTCATGAAAAGAACCGTGCCGACCCAAGCCGAGGCAACAGCCAGCGCACCCACTTCCGGAATAAAAAGCCACAAGCCAATCGCGAAAACAGTCGCGACGCCCACCGGCAAATAAATCGTCCGAACCCGACTCGGTTCCTTAGGTTCTTCGTCCATGCCCGCAAAGCTAGAAACAAACCCCAGAAATCCAAATACAAAAGCAAAGCTCAATTCACCAAACTCCCGCCCCCTTCAACCCATCATCCAATTCACCACTCACCACTCACTACTAACCTCTCACCTCAGTCCCCAAACAAGCGCTCGATATCCCGCCGCTCCCGCTTAGTCGGGCGCCCCGCCCCAGCCTCGCGCTTCAAGATCGTCTGCGCCAAGGTCTCTCTCCGAACCTCCAGCCGCTCCGGAGGCGTCAGATCCTGGACATACGCCGCCACCACCTTCGCCCCCACTCGCTTCATCAAAAGCCCGACCACACGAAACTCCCGCAGCACCCCATCCTTCATCACATCAACCTTTTCGCCAATCCGAACCATCCGTGACGGCTTAACGTTCTCGCCATCGATCTCCACCTTCCCGCCGCGACACGCCTCCACCGCGTCGCCACGCGTTTTAAAAATCCGCACCGCCCAAAGCCAGCGATCAATCCTCACCTTATCTAGATCCTTCGATTCCAAGCCTCTAGAATTGTAAACAAATCCCCCAACTCGCCACTCTTTTTCCTTCCCATTCCCGCCACCCCCGCACCAATCTCGACCCACAGAGAAGAGTCCCTCGCAAACTCACTCTTCAACACTCGCCACTCACTACTCACCAATCCCACCCGCGCCGCCTTGCTCTCGTCATCCAAGAAGTACCACCATCCAAGGGTCGATCTGATCAATCCCCTTTGCATGCTGCTGCTCTCCGCGATCGGCATACTCTTCATATACAGCGCCCAAGCCTTCATCGGCGGCGGACAATGGAAAAGCCAGATCGCCTGGTGCTTCATCGGATTCAGCGTCTACTGCGGCGTCTCCGTGACCAACTACTCGGTCTTCATGAAGTACAGCCACTGGATTTGGGTGATCGCCTTCGTGATGCTTCTCGCCGTGGTCATCCCTCACAGCCCAGTCGCAGTCAGCCGCTACGGAGCCACCCGCTGGCTAAACCTCGGCTTCTACACCTTCCAGCCCGTCGAAATCGCCAAGCTCGCCTGCATCGTTATCGGAGCCAGCATCCTCACCCGATCCGAAGTCGGCGACATCAAAGATTCGCTCCAAGTACTTGCTAAAATGGCGCTTGCGATTTTCGTGCCGTTTCTATTGATCTTGGCGCAGCCTGATCTTGGATCAGCCATGGTAATACCCTTTTTCGTGTTCGCCCAACTCTACGCATCAAACCTTTCCAAACGATTCTTCACCACCGCCATCCTCCTTTTCGCGGCGTTGGTGGGAGCCATTTTAATCGATAACCACAACTACGTTAAATTTTTAGATGAAAACGGCCTGAACCCCAACGACGTTGACGGCCAATACCAGGCGACATCCTGGTTTCCACTCAAAGACTACCAAAGAAATCGCATTTTAACTTTCGTAAACCCCGGCAAAGTCGACCCTCGCGGGACCGGCTGGAATCGGGAACAATCAATCATTTCAGTCGCCTCGGGCGGCCTGTTTGGCAAAGGCGTCAAACAGGGATCCCAGGCCCAACTCGGCTACCTGCCACGGTCGGTAGCCCATAACGACTTCATCTTCTCCGTACTCGCGGAAGAAGCCGGCTTTATAGGAAGCGCAGTCGTGATCAGCCTCTTCGGAATATTGTTAGGAAACAGCCTGCGCATCGCCGGCCAAGCCAAGGACCGCTTCGGCACCCTCCTCACGCTTGGCGTCGTCGCCCTGTTTTCAGTCCACATCTTCGTGAACATCGCAATGACCATAGGCCTGATGCCGATCACAGGACTGCCGCTCCCGTTCTTAAGTCATGGAGGCACCTTCATGGTGAGCTGCTGCATCCTCCTGGGACTGGTTCAAAGCGTCTATCGCTATCGAAAGGAATTCTAGTCAGCCCTAAACAGCCGACACATCACACCACCTTCGAGAAATACCACCCCTTACAGGAAAAATCACCGCTCAGCTCCCCGTAGAGGACGCCTCCTGCAGAAACACAGGAAACGCGCCCAACATGAGCGAAAAAGACACAAAAACACACCAACAAACAGACCAAGCAAGCAAACTAGACGAAGAGCTTCGTCACCCTCCCAAGCCCCAGGCCGGCACACGCGTCGACCAGGACAAGCTCAGGGCAGAGGCTGGACAGCGAGCGAAAAAACGCCCGCTCATGACGAAGATCATCGAAAAGTTCAAAGGGGAGAAAAAACCCTACCGCGAACTCATCATCAACTCCGAGCCGCTCGAAATACGAGTCGGCCAGCTGGTAGACGGCATCCTCGACAAGTTCGACATCGAGCGCCGCCACTCCGCCCAGCGCATCGTAGGCGGCATCTTCAAAGGCCGCATCAAAAACCTCGACCCCGGCCTCAAAGCCGCCTTCGTCGATATCGGCATGCCCAAAAATGCCTTCCTCCACTACTGGGACATCCAGCCGCAGGAAGCCGACTCCTCAATCGAGGTCGTACGCGTCAACTCCTCCAGAAAAGGCAAAAAACAGGCCAAGATCCCCCTCAAGGAGATTCCCAACCACTACCCCATCGGCACCGAGATCGTCATCCAGATCACCAAAGGCCCCATCGGCACCAAAGGCCCCCGCAGCACGACCAACCTTTCCATTCCCGGCCGCTTCATCGTCCTCGTTCCACACTCCGACCAATGCGGAATCTCCCGCAAGATCGAAGACAACAAGGAACGCCAGCGACTCAAAAAAATCATCCGCGACCTCACCATCCCCGAAGGCATGGGCATCATCGTCCGCACCGCAGGCGAAGGCAAAAAAGCCCGCTACTTCGTGCGAGACCTCCACATCCTCCTCCAGACCTGGGAGAAGATTCAGAAGAAGATGGACTCCGCCCGCGCCCCAGCCTGCCTCTACAAAGAGCCAGACCTCGCCGAGCGCACCGTGCGCGACTTCCTCACCGAAGACATCGACCGCGTCCTCATCGACAACGAAGAAGACCACGGCCGCATCTCCGAAACCGTCGCCCAGATCTCCAAACGCTCCACCTCCAAGATCCAGCTCTACCAAGACTCCATCCCCATCTTCGAGCGCTACAACATCGAGAAGCAGATCGAGCAAACCTTCCAGCGACAAGTCCCCCTCCCATCCGGAGGAGCCATCGTCATCGAAGAGACCGAGGCCCTCATCGCCATCGACGTCAATACCGGCTCGCACAAGAACCGCGGCAACGAAAACGACACCATCTTCCAGGTAAACTGCGAAGCCGCCGAAGAAGTCGCCCGCCAAATTCGCCTGCGCAACATCGGCGGCCTCATCATCATCGACTTCATCGACATGAAGCAGCGCCGCCACCGCAACGCCATCCTCTCCCGCATGCGGGACGCCATGTCGTCCGACAAAGCCAAGACCCACATCCTGCCCATCTCCCCGCTCGGCATCATGCAAATGACCCGCCAGCGCATGCAGGAATCCGTCTCCTCCGGCCTCTACACCGACTGCCCCTACTGCCGCGGCAAAGGCATCGTCAAATCAGGCACTACCGTCTCCGTCGAGCTCCAGCGCAAGCTGTCCGGCATCATCCGCCGCGCCCGCAACCGCACGCCCGACCTCGCCAAGCCCATCAAGCTGCGAATCCTCGTCAACCCGGCCATCATCGACCGCCTCCGCGAGGAAGACGCAGACCTGCTCATCAGCCTGGAAAAAGACTACAACGCCCAGCTCACCTTCCGAGCCGATCCCAACTTCCACGTCGAAAACTACCGAGTCATCGACGTCGAAACCGGAGCCGCCTACGGCTAGGCCCAACAACAGTACACTTACACCCAAGCCCGGCACGCCCCCCAGCGTCCGGGCTTTTTCGCCTTCGAATTCTAACACTCGCCAAAACCCGTCCTTATATCCCTCGCCCCTGCCCAAGCCGTCATTGCCTCACATTCGCTCCCACCCAAAACTGCCCAACTGTTCACGCAGGACGCATATGGCTATCGAATGGAGGAACAATTTCGCTACCAATGACCCGCATATCGACGAACAACACCAGCAGATCTTCCGCTTCGCCAACAAACTCGAAGCCCTAGCAGATCAGGAAAACGTCGATCCGCGGGAGGTGGACAGCGTACTCCGCTTCCTCGAAAACTACATCAAAAACCACTTCCGCTACGAAGAAGCCTGCATGCTCAAGCGACACTGCCCCGTCGCCCAGCGCAACCGCTCCGAGCACCTCGCCTTCAAAGCCTTCCTCACCCGCTCCATGGTCGCCTACCACAACGACGGCTACCAGCAGCCTTGGGCCAAAGAGCTTCACCAAAAGCTCGAAAACTGGCTTTCCAACCACATCTGCCGCATCGACGTACAGCTACGCGACTACCCCGACCCCAAAGCCTAACCCAAAAATCCCACCTGAAACGCACCATCCCAACACGTTCATCCCAACCCCAAATTCACCACTCACTCCTCACTATTCACCACTTCCTCCCCCCTCCACTCATTTGAGATAAACAATCGAGGACTTGCATACCATCGCGCCTTACAATCGTCTCGCCTCCTAACGCCCAAGACGAACGGCCACCACCAAGTCCTCATGAAAACAATACACGCCTACACCCTCCTCGCGCTCGCCACCATCGCCACCACCGCGACCGCCCAATTTCGCATCGGCTCCGGAGACGTCAGCGAACTCTACGCCAACAACTGCGCCGCCTGCCACGGAGCCAATCTCGAAGGCGGCCAAGCTAGCTCCCTCGTCGACGACACCTGGATTCACGGCCGCACCGATTCCGACCTCGCCCGCATCATCCGCGAGGGCATCCCCGACACCACCATGGTCCCCTGGGGCACCACTCTCTCCAAACAAAAAATCCGCTCCCTCGTCATCTTCATTCGCGAAAAAGGCCAAATCGTCGCCCGCGAAGGCCTTCCCCAAAACACCTTCCTCCCCGAAGACGGCATCTTCCGCACCGCCGAGCACGCCTTCACGCTCGAAAAAGTCGGCCAAGGCGAAGGCATCCTCTGGGCCCTCGAATTCCTCCCAGACGACACCATCCTCGCCACCCAGCGAAACGGCACCCTCTGGCAATTCAAAGACGGCCAACGCTCCGCCATCGCCGGCACACCCGAAGTCTGGCAAAACGGCCAAGGCGGACTCCTCGAAATCCAAAAACACCCCGACTACGCCAACAACGGCTGGATCTACCTCGCCTACTCCGAAAACGTCGGAGGCACCGAAAACGACCGACCCGCCGGCATGACCGCCGTAGTTCGAGGACGGATACGCGACGGCCAATGGGTCGACCAGGAAAAAATCTACAACGCCCCGCCACACCTCCACACCTCCGCCGGCGCCCACTTCGGCACCCGCTTCGTCTTCCAGGACGGCTACCTCTACTTCGGCATCGGAGACCGCGGACGCCAAAACCAAGCCCAAGACCTATCCCGCCCCAACGGCAAAATCCACCGTATCCACGACGACGGACGCGTCCCCGCCGACAACCCATTCCTCGACACCAAAGACGCCCTCCCCACCATCTGGTCCTACGGCCACCGCAACCCCCAAGGCCTCGACCTGCATCCAGAAACTGGAGACATGTGGGAAGTCGAGCACGGCCCCCGCGGCGGAGACGAGACCAACCTCATCGAGCGAGGCCTCAACTACGGCTGGCCCGTCATCACCTACGGCATGAACTACAACGGCACGCCCATCACCGATCTCATCGAAAAGGAAGGCATGGAGCAACCCAAGCACTACTGGGTACCCTCCATCGCCATCTGCGGAATGGACTTCTACGAAGGCGAAAAATTCCCCAAATGGAAAAACAACCTCTTCGTCACCGGCATGGCCTCCCAAGAACTCCATCGCCTCGTCATCAAAGACGGCGAAGTCGTCTCAGACGAAATTGTACTCAAAAACCAAGGACGCCTCCGCGACGTCTACTCCGCCCCCGACGGCACCCTCTACATCCTCTCCGAAAACGACAACGGCACCATCTACCGCCTCGTCCCCAGCACCTAAAGGTAGGGCGTGGGCGCCGTCCCGCGCCTAAAAAAATAACCCAACCCTGTCACACACCGATTCCCCATCTCGTCATCATGATTGATGACAAGCAAAACCACAGAATCAGACACCAACGCTAAACAGGAATCGCTCCGCCAAATCGAAGCCTTCGAAGTCGCCTATCGCTACGACTGCTCCTACATGAAGACCATGCTCGAGCACGCCCCCGAAGCTCTCGAAATCTTCAACGGCTTCACTCCGATGGCCGGTCACCGCCTCCACGCCCCGCTCGAGGTCTACTTCGCCGCCAAGCTCACCGCCTACCGCCACGCCGACTGCGGACCCTGCCTCCAGCTCGCCATCCGCTTCGCCCAAGAGGCAGGAGTCGAAAACGCCCTCATCGAAACCCTCGTCTTCGACCGCGGCGAACTCCCCGAACTCCTAGCCCGCACCCAAGCCTTCACCCGAGCCTGCCTAGCCAACACCCCCGACTACGAAACCCTCCGCACCGAACTCAGCTGGGAACTCGGAAAAGCCACCATGATCGAACTCGCACTCGTCATCGCCGCCGCCCAAGTTTTTCCCGTCGTCAAGCGCGCCACCGGCCACTACAAATCCTGCTCCCTCGTCACCCTAAACGTCTAGAACAGGTAGGAGCGTGCTTCGGCAGTCCGCCATAGCTCAACGAGCGACGGCTGGAGTCACGCGATAGCAGAGCCCAAAGCCACCCTGCTCGCTACAAGCTCAATCGCCCCCTCCACCCAATCCCCCCTTCATCCTTCATCCTTCACTCTCCCCCCGTGGCACCACCCACAAACACCACCGACATCGAAACCCACCGCCCCAACCTCGAAGGCCTCGCCTACCGCATGCTCGGCACCTGGGCCGACGCCCAAGACATCGCCCAAGAAACCCTCCTCAAGTGGCACGCCCTCGACGACGCTACCCGCGACTCCATCCGCGAGCCCCTCGCCTGGCTCCACACCGTAGCAAGTCGCCTCTCCCTCGACCGCCTCAAATCCGCCCAACGTCGCCGCGAAACCTACGTCGGCCCCTGGCTGCCCGAACCCCTCCTCGTCACCGAAACCACCCCTGCCGACGACGCCAGTATCGACGATTCCATTACACTCGCCCTCCTCCACGCCATGGAGCGGCTCACCCCAGCCGAGCGCGCCGCCTTCATCCTCCACGACGTCTTCGACTACCCCTTCTCCACCATCGGCGACATCCTCCAAAAAGAGCCGCCCGCCTGCCGCCAGCTCGCCTCCCGAGCCCGACAAGCCCTCCGCGCCAACAAACCCAAATCACCCGTCGATCCCGCCGCTCACCAAAAACTCCTCGCCGCCTTCCTCCAAGCCGCAGCCGAAGGCGACGCCCAAACACTCGAAAACCTCCTCGCCGCGGACGCCGTCCTCTATTCCGACGGAGGAGCCGCAGCCAAAGCCGTCCGCAAGCCCCTCCACAGCCGAGAACTCATCACCCGCCTCTTCCTCGGCCTCTCCCGAAAGTTCAGCAAGAGCGCAGACCAGAGATCCCTACAATTCTCCACGCTCAACGGCCAGCCCACCGCTCTCATTTTCACCAACAGCGTCTTGGATACCGTATTCAGCATCGTAATACACAACAGCAAGATCCAAACCCTCTACCAACAGAGGAACCCAGAGAAAATCAAACGCATCCAAGAATCCCGCGGCCTCTCTACATAGATTCGACAAATCCATCCTTCGCATTTGGACTGCCGCCCAATCCAAATGCTGCACACGCTCGACATCTTCGGAACCATCGTCTTCGCCCTCACCGGTGTTCTAGCAGCTGGGCGAAACAACCTCGACCTCTTCGGAGCCCTCGTACTCGCCTGCGTAACCGCAGTCGGCGGTGGCACCCTGCGGGACCTCATTCTCGACGTCCCTGTCTTCTGGCTTGCCGACCCGACCTACCTCTACCTTATCCTCGGCACCTGGACCGTCGCCCTCATCGCAGCCCGCTTCGCTCAACACATTCCCGCAGGAGCCATCCAATGGTCCGACGCCCTCGGCCTCTCCGCCTTCACCGTCATGGGAACCGCCAAAGCCTTGCAAACGGTCGACTCCCCCATCGTCGCCATCCTCCTCGGAACCCTTACCAGCGTCGCCGGCGGCCTCATTCGCGACATCCTCGCCAGCCGCACGCCCATGGTCCTCAACCGCCAACGCCTCTACGCCACCGCCTGCATCGCCGGTTGCTCCGTCTACATTCTCGTCCTTCCTTGGAATTCAGCATGGGCAACCATCACCGCCATGCTCACCACTTTTACCCTCCGAGCTGGCGCCCTGCTCTGGGACTGGAAACTCCCCATCTTCCCCGCCAAAGGCTCGGACAACGAATAAACGTCGCCCCACGCCTCCCACGAAACTCCGCCTTTATTACGATTTTGTAATGAATGAACGTTCATTTGCACTTGACGCGCATAAATGAATGACCATTCATTCCTTCAAAAATCATGAAGCACACCATCCATTTCAGCGCTCTCGTCCTCCTCTCGTCGGCATTTCTCGCAGGCTGCGGCTCGCAAGAAACCGCCAATCCGGCCGCCATGCAACGGCCCGCTCCTTCCGTCACCGTGACTGAAATCAAGAGCGAAGAAATCGTCATCACCCGCGAGCTCCCGGGCCGGGCCACTCCCTTCATCATCGCCGAAGTCCGCCCGCAAGTGGACGGCATCGTCGAACAACGCCTCTTCACCGAAGGCGCTCTCGTGACAGAGGGCCAAGCGCTCTACCAACTGGACGACGCCCGCTACCAGGCCAACTACCAAGTCGCCAAAGCCTCCCTCGAAAACGCCCAGTCCGCCCTCAAGCTCGCCCGCTCGGAAGCGAAACGCAGCGAAGACCTCTTCCAGAGCAAGGCCATCAGCGCCCAGGAGTACGACAGCTCCCAAACCACCCTCCAGCAAGCCGAAGCCCAAGCGAAGCTCGCCAAGGCCTCCCTCGACAGCTCCCAGATCACCCTCGATTACAGCCGCATCGCCTCCCCTATCAGCGGACAGATCGGCAAGTCGACCGTTACCAAAGGCGCCCTCGTCACCGCCAACCAAGCAACCGCCTTAGCCACCGTCCAGCAGCTTGACCCCATCTACATCGACCTCACCCAATCGAGCAGCGAACTCCTCAGCTTCCGCCGGGCCATCGCCAACGGCGAACTACTAGCAACCGATCTACCGGTTAAGCTTATTCTCGAGGATGGCACCGAATACCAGCACACCGGCAAATTCTCCTTTTCAGAGGTGAGCGTCGATCCCACCACCGGCACCTACACCCTGCGCGTCGAAACGCCCAATCCCGATCACGTCCTCCTCCCGGGCATGTACCTTCGCGGCATTGTTAGCGAAGGCATTCGCCCCGACGGTATCCTCGTCCCGCAAAAAGCGATCAGCCGCAAATTCGACGGTTCTACCCAAGTCATGGTGGTCGGAGCGGACAACAAAGTCGAATCGCGTCCCGTCCAGCTGGGACAAACCATCGGCCACAAATGGATCGTCGAAAGCGGCCTCCAGCTAGGCGACCGCGTCATTACAAATGGACTACAAAAAGCGCCCGCGGGTGCCACGGTTCAAATCAGCGGCACCGAGCCTAGCGAAGGTTAATCCACCGCGTAACGAAATACTTAATACACTAAGACCATGGCTAAATTTTTCATAGATAGACCCATCTTCTCATGGGTCATCGCCCTCACCATCATGATCGCGGGCGGGCTGAGCATGATGCAGCTGCCCATCTCCCGCTATCCTACCGTGGCTCCTCCTTCCGTAGCCATCACCGCCGTCTACCCGGGAGCTTCCGCTCAAGTCGTCGAAGACTCCGTCACCCAAATCATCGAGCAAAGCCTCACCGGACTCGACGGACTCATCTACCTCTCCGCCACCTCCGAGGCGTCTGGCGTCTCGACCATTACCGCTACCTTCGAGACGGGCACCGACCCGGACATGGCTCAGGTCCAGGTGCAAAACAAGATCCAGTCCGCTACCGCTTTGCTTCCCAGCCAAGTGCAGCAACAGGGCGTCACCGTATCCAAATCGGGCCAAGGCTTCCTCATGGTCCTCGGCTTTGTCTCCGACGACGGAAGCATGGGACGCGTCGACATCGCCGACTACCTCGTCGCCAACGTCGCGGACCAGATCGCTCGCGTAGAAGGCGTCGGCAGCGCTCGTGTATTCGGCGGACAATACGCCATGCGCATCTGGCTCGATCCCAATACGCTCAAATCCTACCAACTCTCCGTCTCCGATATCACCGCTGCCGTTCAAGCCCAGAATCAGCAAGTTTCCATCGGCCAGCTGGGCGGAGCGCCTTCCGTCCCCGGACAGGAAATCAACTTCACCATCAACACTCGAGGACGCCTGCAAACCACTGACGAATTTGAAAACATCGTCGTGCGCAGCAACCCCGACGGCTCCGTGCTCCGCTTGAGCGACGTGGCTCGCGTCGAGCTGGGCTCCCAGGAGTACGGCCAAGAAGTTCACTACAACGGACAACAAGCGGGCGGCATGGCTGTCTCGCTAGCCTCAGGCGCGAACTCCCTCGAAACCGCCGCCGCCGTCAAGGAACTGGTGAAGGAAATCGAACCCTTCCTGCCCGAAGGCCTGCGCGTCGTCATCCCTTTCGACAACACGCCTTTCGTACAAGTCGCCATCAAGGGCGTCGTCTACACCTTGCTGGAAGCCGTGGCCCTCGTATTCATCGTCATGTTCCTCTTCCTGCAGAACTGGCGCGCTACCTTGATCCCGACCATCGCCATTCCGGTCGTCTTGCTCGGCACCTTCGGCATTCTTTCGATTCTAGGGTTCTCCATCAACATGCTCACCATGTTCGCCATGATTCTCGCCATCGGCCTATTGGTGGACGACGCCATCGTAGTCGTGGAAAACGTGGAACGCCTCATGAGCGAGGAAGGCCTCAGTCCGAAGGAAGCCGCCCGCAAATCCATGGACCAGATCACCGGAGCCCTCGTCGGCATCGGCGTCGTCCTCTCCGCCGTCTTCGTTCCCATGGCGTTCCTCGGTGGCGCCACCGGCGTAATCTACCAGCAGTTTTCCGTCACCATTGTCTCAGCCATGGGCCTCTCCGTTATCGTGGCAATCGTCTTCACTCCTGCCCTCTGCGCCACCATGCTGAAGCCGATCGAGAAAGGTCACCATATTAAGGATACAGGATTCTTCGGCTGGTTCAACCTCACCTTCGACCGCGCCAACAATCGCTACCAAGACATCGTTGGAAAGATCATCGGCCACAGCAAAAGCTTCTTCGCCGCCTTCCTCGTCATCGTGGGCCTTATGGTCCTGCTCTTCCTCAAGTTGCCCACCGGCTTCCTGCCAAACGAAGACCAAGGCTCCATCTACTCTTTAATCATCGGCCCTGCAGGCGCCACCCAAGAGCACACTCTCGAAGTTCTCGAAGAAGTTGAGAACTACTTGCTCAACGACGAAAAAGGAGTCGTGGCAGACGCTTTCACCGTACAGGGCTTTAGCTTCGCAGGTACGGGCCAGAGCAACGGCATGGCCTTTGTCAGCCTGGAAAACTGGGACGACCGCCCCAACCCCGAGCAAAGCGCCCAAGCCCTCGCCGGCCGCGCCAACGCCGCCTTCAGCCGCATCGAAGGAGCCACCGTCTTCGCCTTCGCCCCGCCGCCCATCACCGAATTGGGCAACTCCTCGGGCTTCACCTTCTTCCTCAAGGACAACGCTGGCCAGGGCCACGTCGCCCTCGTCGCCGCACGCAACCAGTTCTTCGGTATGGCCGCCCAAAACCCGAAGCTCGCGAACGTGCGGCCCAACGGTATGGAAGACGCGCCGCAGCTTCGCGTGGTCATCGACAACGCCAAGGCCGCCTCACTCGGACTCTCCGTTCGCGAAATCAACAACACCCTTGGCGTCGCTTGGGGCGGACTCTACATCGACGACTTTATCGACCGCGGCCGCGTCAAACGGGTCTACATGCAGTCGGAAGCGGAATACCGCATGCAACCAGAAGACTTCGAAACCTGGTCCGTACGCAACGCCAACGGCGAGATGGTTCCCTTCTCCGCTTTCGGCAGCACGGAGTGGAGCTACGGTTCCCCTCGTCTGGAAAGATACAACGGCGTATCCGCAGTACAAATACAGGGTCAAGGCTCCGCTGGAGTGAGTTCAGGCGACGCCATGCTTGAAGTTGAAAAACTAGTACAACAACTTCCGGAAGGCTTCGGTATCGAGTGGACCGCCTCCTCTTACCAAGAACGTCAAGCGGGCGACCAAACCACCCTCCTCTATGCGCTTTCGCTTCTCATGGTATTCCTGGCTCTCGCCGCCCTCTACGAGAGCTGGACCATTCCCACCGCCGTCCTCCTCGCCGCCCCGTTGGGCATCGTCGGCGCTGTATTGGCAAACATGGCACGCGGCTTCGAACGCGACGTCTACTTCCAGGTCGCCATGCTCACCACCGTCGGCCTCACCAGCAAGAACGCCATCCTCATCGTCGAGTTCGCCAAAATCAATCTGGAGAGCGGTATGCATCTTTTGGATGCAACCCTGCACGCCGTACGCGACCGCCTCCGCCCCATTCTCATGACCTCGCTGGCCTTCGGACTCGGCGTCGTCCCGCTCGCCATTGCCAGCGGAGCCGGTTCCGGCGCTCAGATGGCCATCGGCACCGGAGTCCTCGGTGGCATGCTGGTCGGCACCTTCCTCGGGCTGTTCTTCGTACCGCTCTTCTTCTTCGTCATCGAACGCCTCTTCATCCGCAAAAAAGGACACCAGAGCCATGTATAATCGAATCATCACTTTTCCCGTCATCGCCGCCGCGCTCTCCCTATCCGGATGTGCCGCCCTACAGCCAACATTGCCTCAGCCCGACGCCCAAATCGTCGACCAATGGCAAAACGGCGAAACTCAATCACCGCCAGTCGACAGCTCTTTAGACATCTTCGGAGCCTCAAACACCTCCGATGTCGGCTGGCGCAATTTCTTCACCGACCCGAAACTGGAGCAGCTCATCGAGCTCTCCCTCGAGAACAACCGGGACCTGCGCGTCGCCGCTCTCAATGTGCAGCGAGCCCGTGCCCAGTACCGTATCCAAAGATCGGATCGCCTGCCATCGCTCAACGGCACGGCTGCAATGACCCGCGCCGGCGGAGACGCCTCCGCTGACATCGAACAATACGAGGCCAACCTCGGAATCGCTTCCTACGAAATCGATCTCTTCGGCCGCGTGAAAAACCTCAGCGACGCCGCCTTGCAAAGCTACCTCGCCACCGCAGAAGCCCAACGCAGCGTACAGCTAAGCTTGGTCGCCGAAGTCGCAAACGCCTACCTCACGTTCTCCTCGGACCTCGAGCTGCAACGCATCGCCCAGGCCACCCTCGAGACCTATCAAGAGCAGTACCAGATATCCAGCCGTGGATACGAACTGGGCAGCGTCTCCAGCCTCGAGCTCAGCCAAGTGAAAACCTTGCTAGCCAGCGCCCAAGCCGACCTCGCCCTCTACTCGGGCCAAATCGCTCAAGACACCTCCGCCCTCAGCTTGCTCATAGGCAGTCCCGTTAACAGCGACCTGCTGCCCGACCGCTTCGACCTCCAAGTCAGCGGACTTGCCCAGCTCCCCGCGGGCGTCCCTTCGGAAACACTCTTCCGCCGGCCCGACCTGCAACGCATGGAACACCAACTCCGCGCCGCCAACGCTAACCTCGCCGCCGCGCGAGCCGCCTTCTTCCCTTCCATTACCCTCACCGGTTCGGTCGGCAGCCTGAGCGGTGAACTGTCCGATCTTTTTGGAGACAACACCGGCACCTGGAGCTTCGTTCCGCAAATCCGCGTGCCCATCTTCCAAGCGGGCAAACTGCGCTCCAACCGCGACGTCGCCGCCCTGGACCGCGACATCGCCCTCGCCACCTATGAAAAGACTATCCAGACCGGCTTCAAGGAAGTCTCCGACGCCCTCACCTTCAGCGAAACTCTCGCCCAACGCCGCCAAGCCATCGAAGCCCTCGTCGACGCCGCCACCGAAACGCAGTCCCTCTCCGAGAAACGCTACCAAGCGGGACGCGACAGCTATCTTACCTTGCTCGATTCGCAACGAACCCTCTACAGTGCCCGCCAAGCCCTCGTACAGTCCCTCCTCCGCGAACAAAGCAATCGCATCGAACTCTACAAAGTCCTAGGAGGGGGCTGGAATGAAGAGTCATGAAACCTGCCGCCAAAGACAATCCCCGCTCGCCAGAACACCTCGAGGCCCAGCGTAACCGCATCCTCGACGCCTCCGAAGAGTGCTTCATCAAGTACGGTTTCCACGCGGCCAGCATGGCCCGCGTGGCCGAAACCGCCGGCATCAGCCAAGGCCTCGCCTACCGCTACTTCAAAAGCAAAAGCGCCATCATCCTCGCCATCATCGAGCGACAGCTTACCGAGCGACAGTCGATCACCGAAGAATGCTCCTCCGCCGAAGATTACGTCAGAAAAATCCTAGGTATTGTCGAGAGCTGGTCCAACGCTGACTTCTCCCGCATGAATCCCGTCCTCTTCCTCGAAATGTGCTCGGAAGCCTCACGCGACCCGGACGTACAAGCAGCGATCACCCGAGCCGACAGCGAGTACAGAAGCGATTTCAAAAAGTGGATGCAAAACCTCGCCGACAAGTCCGGCGTCTCCCTCTCCGAAGAAGAAATCAGCAAACGATTCTACGCACTCCAATGCCTCATCGAAGGCACCGCACTCTTAGTCACACGCCAAGAGCAACGCACCACTTCCAACGAATGGGTGCTCTCGTTCATTCGCCAAATCGTCACACCCTGAACGAAAAACTCCTCCTCCCCGGCAACCGCCTCGCCACCGGAAACCCCTTCAAATCCCAGGTGGAACGCGGCGCCCCGACGCATTCAACCCACCTCCATCTCTCCCCAACATACCACTATCATTCGCAATTAAACCCCAACTCCCCAAAGCCATCGTTATGACGATGGTCCTTCATCACCCCAATTTTTTTGTGCCTTTTCGTGGCAAAAAAACGCAACTCCCATCCTCAGCAAATTTTCGATCCTTTCGGTGATGCGCGAAAAAAAAGGTCGCCCTGTCCCCAAGGCGGCCAAAATACGAATTTCATATTCGTCACCAAATCCCAACTACGGATTCAGCTCCTCCATATAGGCTTTGAAGACTTTTCCCTGAGCCGTCGGCGTATAGTCCCAATCCGAGAAAAGCTGCGGCGACCACTGAGGATCAAACACCCAAGCCGTCCACGAAATCCCCTTCTTCTCATAGTAGTCGATGATCGCGTGACCATACTTCTCGTCCGCGATCACCGGCACATGTGCCCCAGGACCATCCGCGCTCATGAATCCAAACTCCGTGCAAATCATCGGATACTTGTCCGCCACGAAACCCCAGTCACGCTCCCAGTCCTCCACCCACGGCTCAGGCCGCTTCTGCGGATACGGATGCGCCACATAAGCCACCCCGGGAAACGAAATCGGATCGTTTTTCACGTCCGTTAGCGTGTATCCAAAATTAAAGCCCGCCACCATCGGGATCTTCTTATCGTCGATCGCCTTGATCATGAAAATCAGCTCCTCCATATACGCCTTGTAGTCGCTCCAAGGCAGACGCCCCATACGCCCATTCCGATTCGTCGGCTCGTTCCAAAGCTCGAAAAACGGCACAGCCGGATTGTCTTTATATCGGGTCGCGATCGTATACCAGAAACGGAAAGTCTCCCCACGCGAAGTCTCGTACATCGGGCGATGATAAACATCCGTCAGCGGATTCCCGATCGAGTGCCAGTCGATGATCACATGCATCCCCAGCTCTGCCGACCACTGCACCGACTGGTCCAACAACTTCAAATACTCCTCCTCGCCAAAGCGTCGCCAATCCCGCGGATGCACCGGCACCCGCACCACGTTCGCATTCCAGCCCGCCGCCTTCTCGAAGTACTCCCGATTCCAACGCCCGCGATCCACCATCGCCGCCGGATCCACTAGAGCCAAACCGCGGAATACCACCGTCTCTCCCTCCTCGTTCACGAAACGGTTCCCCTCCACCGAAATCTGAGAGAGCTCCTTGCCCGCCTCCAAAGCGCTCCGCTCGTCACTAAACGTCTCTTGACCGGACGCCAAAACAAACGGCGACACTGCTAAAATTAAAACTAAGATTCTTCCTAATATCATATCTCTGGATTGTTCGTATTTAATCGGCCTCACAAAAAATACTCGCCGTGAAGCTCCCATAAAACAGCCAATTCCCTACAGAATCAAACCCAGCAAAGAAACAGCGCTTATACCTCACTCAAATGCGCTCCTCCTAACAATTAGCCTAATAAGCTCTCCACGACAAAGCGACACGAGGGTCAACCACCCGATAATCCCTCGTATCCGGCCAGAGGCCATTTGTTAATTTTCAGTGATTTCCACCCGTTTCCGCCCTGCGAGATGGAGATGACAGAAATTGTTTTTATCTCTCAATCGCTAGGTCGATAACACTAGTGTGACTAGGTATCTACCCGTTAGACAAAGTCCTACCAAATTTCCCTCTCCGAGTTTCACCACCAATGGCCGCGCCCTAATCCGGATCCTCTCGAAGGTAATTAGCGGCATCATTCTCGCGAATCTCGCAGCGTTCGCCCCTGCCCAAGAGTCAAGCCCCGCCGCCATCGATCCCGAAACTGGCCTGCCACTGATAAACAGCTTCCAAGACTTCTGGAACGCCGCACAAGACGAACAGCTCAGGCACAAAGCCCACCGCTTCGAGGTCGGGTTCGACGTGCTATTCTACAGCCCCGAATGGAATCTCCTCTGGGCTGCCAGCGACGGAGTGGGAAACTACATACCTGTCGTCACTGATCACCATTTCGAATTCGCCTCCGGAAATCGCGTCCTCGTCCAAGGATCCATGATCCCGTCACAAGGACTCGACGCCGACCGCGTCCTCGTAAGCATCCTCGACGAGAATTCCTACCACAAACCAATCGATATCAACGGCAAGCTATCCGAAACAAGGCAGCACGACCTCAAATACGTCAGAATCAACGCCTACGTCGATCGCGTCACCTCCTACGACGAAACCCACCTCGGTCTCGACCTCGTTACCGAAAACAGGTGGATCGATCTACGAATTCATCACAAACGCTCCGCCCCCATTCCACAAGTCGTCGGCAGAATCGTCAGCGTAGAGGGCATCATGGTCGTCAACTCTGGCCAAGGCGACCGTCCCGACGGCATAGCCCTCTGGACTGAAGGCTTCGATCGCATCTCCCTCGCCACCGAACAAGAAGCCATCAGAAGCCAAACCATCCTCCACAGCATCTCAGATCTGCCAAACTTGCCTCATGATCAACTCGTCAAACTGTCCACCATCGTCTACAAACAGGAGCCCGGCGAGCTCATCACACTGAGAGACGCCTCCGGCCAAATCGAAATCGCAACCGAGCAGCCACAAGAATTCCCGGACGGAACCATAGTCGACATCACCGGCTTCCCCACCCCCCGCGGACCCAGCTGGACCCTCGAAGACGCGATCGTCTCCAAGCCAGACACCGAACCAGCCCTCGCCATCCGAAGCTCCGCAGACTCACTGCTCCTCCAATTCCGCATGGCTGAACAAGTCCTAGCCGTACCCTCCAGCGAGCTAGAAAAAGGCCACAAGGCAATCCTAAGCGGCGTCGTCACCTACTCCGACAAGGAGGCGAAGTTCTTCTATCTCCAGGACAGCAGCGGCGGCGTTCGCGTCGAAACTGAAAACGCTACCGAAATGAACCTCGCTATCGGAGATGCCGTAGCCGTATCCGGAAAAATCGTACAAGGCCCCTTCGCTCCCATGCTCCTCACCAACGACATCGTGAAAGATGGCAGCATGCCCCTACCCGAACCGACCGCCGCATCCTACGAAGACGCGATATCCGGCGGCCTCGATAGCCAGTGGGTCGAAATGAGCGGCTATATAGAAACTATCGAAGCAAATGAAAAAGGCGCCTACATTCTTCTTTCCACTCCCCAAGGCGACTTCGACGCATTCATCGACGGACCGCCAAACGAAAAGCTCCTAGACGTCGGCTCCACCGTCAAGCTACGCGGCGTCCTGTTCACCGAGTCAAACGATCGGCGCCAACTCCGCTCCATCCTTTTCGTTGTTCCAGAAAAACGGTTCGCTGAAGTAAAAATCCCCAGTAGCGAAACTCCCTTCGACCTGCCTCTCGAAGAGCTAGCCAGCTTCAAACGCTACCAACCCCTCGACCACGCGAAGAAATTCCGCCGCACCAGCGGCACCGTCGTCCACTACAAGGACAATAGAACCCTCTTCCTAAAAGACGGTCCGGACGTCCTGCGCGTCCTCAGTCACAGCGACATCAAACTCGCTCCCAACGACCTCGTCGAAGTTGTCGGACTCCCCCAACAATCCAGCACCGGCCTCTACCTCCGGAACTCCAAAATCCGAAAAACCGGAGCCACCGAACCCCTCCAGGCACAAGTCCTCGACCTTACGGAAAACACTCTCGCCAAAAACCTCGACGGACACCTCGTCAAACTCGAAGGAAAACTCATCAACCTCGCATACTATCAAAACGAGGTCCACCTGATCGTCAGCCAAAACGGAGCGAGCATGGAAGCCATCGGCAAGCTCTCACTCTCCTCCCCCGAGTTCCAAAACCTCCAGCCGGGAGCCATAATCTCTCTGGTAGGCGTCTACTACCTCATCTATGACGAACATTCTAGCCCAGAGAAAGCGAGCATCCTCCTACGCCAGCCCAGCGATCTCCAGATTATCGAAAACGCCCCCTGGTGGACGCCGAAGAAAACCTTCGGCCTGATTGTGCTCCTCGTTCTCGCCGCTGTCGCAGGCGGATCGTGGACCATCCTACTGCGAAATCGAGTCGCCTCACAGACCGAGGTCATTCGAGAGAAAATGGAGCACGAGGCCTTACTCGAAATCCAGCACCGCCAGCTCGTAAACAGCGCTAGCGACTTCATCTTCACCATCGACTTCCAAGGTCGCTTCCTCTCATACAACAAAGCAGGAGAAGACCTCACCGGCTACAGTAGCGAAGACTTTAAAGCCATTGATATCTACACCATCATGGACGAGCGACACTGCTTGCTCGTTAAAAACCTCCTCAGACGCCGCCGCTCTATCCCAAACATTTCACTCGAAATGCAAATCCGTCGAAAGGACGGCACCCTAAGATGGGTAGAAGTAAGCGCCGGCTTTATCCGAAACGAAAGCGAAGCCGTCTCCGCCTTCGGAGTCATTCACGACATCGAAGTCCGCAAAAAAACCGAACAAAACCTCACCCGCGCCAAAGAAGCCGCCGAAGAAAACACCCGAGCCAAAAGCGCCTTTCTCGCCACCATGAGCCATGAGCTCCGCACGCCCATGAACGGCATCATCGGCATGACAGGACTCCTCCTAGAACTCGAGCTCACCAGAGACGCCCGCAACTTCGGAGAAACCATCCGCGACTCCGCCGCATCCCTGCTCGTCCTCCTCAACGACATACTCGACCTCTCCAAAGCAGAAGCCGGAAAACTCACCTTCGATCCCCATCCCTTCAACCTCCGCGACGCCGTCAACCAAACCGTCACCCTCCTCGAAACCACCGCCAACTCGAAAAACCTCGAGCTCCTGTCCGAAATCCCAGAAAAGCTTCCCGATTCGCTCCTGGGCGACGCCGGCCGCCTCCGCCAAGTCCTCCTCAACCTAATCGGAAACGCCATCAAATTCACCGAATCCGGACACGTTAAAGTTTCTGTATCCAAAATATCGGACGACAATGAAAAGGAAATCTACCGCTTCCAAATTATGGATACAGGAATTGGCATCTCAGAAAAAGCCAAGCCAAAGCTCTTCCAATCCTTCGAACAAGCCGACAACTCCCTCGCCCGACGCTTCGGAGGCACCGGCCTGGGACTCAAGATATCCAAAGAAATCGTCACCCTCATGGGCGGCGAAATTGGTATGGAAAGCACAGAAGGAGAAGGATCGACATTCTGGTTCACCCTCCCTCTAAAAAAAGAGACTTCCCAAATACCCAGCCCGACAAAACACAAAACAGGGCAAAAGAAAAAACACCAATGGAATGGTCCGCCTGTTAAAGTCCTCGTAGCCGAAGACATGCCGATAAACCAACGCGTCACCCTCCTGCAGCTTTCGAAAATGGGCATCAAAGCAGACTTGGCCGAAAACGGAACCGAAGTCCTGGAAGCCGTAAAAAAACAACGCTACGACGTCATTTTCATGGATTGCCAAATGCCGATAATGGACGGCCTAGAAGCCACCCGCCACCTCCGCCTCAATCCGCAAAACGACAATACCTACATCGTAGCTCTCACCGCCAACGCCATGCAAGGCGACCGAGAACGCTGCCTGAAAATCGGCATGAACGACTACGTCAGCAAGCCGACCCGACCCGACAAGCTGCTCGCCTCCATCGAAGCCTTCGCCGCAGGGAATAACTAGTTTTCACTGCCCCCCTCACCGCCAGCAAGCGTAATTGAAAATCACGCAGTTAAGGTGCAATTTAATGCATTTTTAATTGCGGCGGCAGCCGAATGCCCCATAGCTCGTTTCCACTCTCATTCGAAACAGCCCTCGGCATTCCCCACCCAAACCGCCCCATGCATATCGAAAACGCCGCCAAATCCTTTTGGAAGGATGGCTACCACGTCATCGAAAACGCCTTCGACCCAGAACTGATGGATCGTCTCCACGCACACATCAGTCACCATTTCTCCGAAAATCTCGTCTCCGTGCAAACAGACGAATTCACACGCGCATCCAAATGCGAAACGCTCCCGTGGTTTCCACAACGCGATAGCCAAATCTCCGATTTCGACGCGGTCGACTCAGACACCTTCCTATCCAAGCTTACATCCGCCATTCTTGGAGCAGATTGGAATAATCTCTGCAGCATGGTCATGTTCTCTCCAAAGGGTACCCAAGGCCAAGCATGGCACCAAGACTGCCCACCTGAAACTCCCGACCGCTTCAATCTCAAACGACTTATCTATACGCGAGACATCGTACCCGAAGTCGGCGGGGAACTCTTGCTCGTGCCGGGTACACACCGAAACCAAGAGCTGCCAGCCGGCGAGCCTGACGTCACCTTCCCAGGTCAAATCGAACTCCGCCCCAAGAAAGGAACCCTCGTCTTGCTGCACGGCCACACCTGGCACCGCGTCCTCCCCGTAGTCGGAGGTCACCGCGTATCTACCAACTACCGAGCCGCTCCAGCAACAATCGAAGCCGATGTCACCGACATCTGCGTGTATCGAAATATGCGATACCAATTCTCCACCCAATCCGTCGTCCAGCAAAGATAGCCCAACCCACCCTTCATCCTTCCCCTGCTCATCAGTACCGAGGCTACCGACAAAGCGTAAGCGCCCATGGCCTCCTAAAAAAGGCGATCACGCCGCCACCCACACAGTCCGCCGTAGCCTTGGCGAACGAGGATCACCTCTTAAAATCTGCGGCCATCTGCGGAAAAAGAAAACACAACCACAGCCCCTCTTCACCCTTCATACTTCATCCCATGTCTCCCCAAACCCGTCACACCGTAACCATCGCCGCCATCGTCTCCCTCGGCGGCTTCATCTTCGGCTTCGACGCCTCCGTCATCTCCGGAGTCGTCGGCTACGTCCGCGCCGCCTTCGGCCTCTCCGACTGGCAAGTCGGCTTCGTCGTCAGCGCCCCCACTCTCGGAGCCGTGCTCTCAGCCATGCTCTCAGGTCCAGTCAGCGACAAAATAGGACGCAAACGCGCCCTCGTCATCATCGCCTTCCTCTACACCCTCTCCGCCATCGCCTCGGCCTTCGCTCACAGCTTCATCACCCTCAGCGCCGCCCGCTTCATCGGAGGCCTCGCCTTCGGGTCGCTCATGGTCGCTCCCATCTACATCGCCGAAATCTCTCCGGCTAAACTCCGTGGACGTCTCGTATCCATAAATCAACTCAACATTGTCTTCGGACTCTCCGCCGCATATTTCGCCAACTCCCTTATCCAGTCCATCAGCCAGAGCGACTCCGCCTTGGTCACTCAACTGGGCGTCAACACCTACCCATGGCGCTGGATGCTCGGACTCGAAGCGCTGCCCGCCCTCATCTGGTTCATTCTCCTCCTCCCTCTCCCCGAAACGCCACGCTGGCTCCTGCTCAAAGGCAAAGAAGACAAAGCAAAAGCCATCCTCAACCGTCTCCACTCCTCGGATACAGTCGAAGCGGAAATCTCAGAGATCAAAAGCACCCTCCCCAGCCACGAAGAAAACCTCTGGAAACGCTTCGCCGAACTCTTCTCCCCGAAAATCCGCTTCGCCATTGGCCTCGGAATCATCGTCGGCATCGCCCAACAAATCACCGGAGTCAACGCCATCTACTTCTACGCCCCTACCATCTTCGAACAAAGCGGAGTCGGCACAGACGCCGCCTTCGCCCAAGCCATCTGGGTCGGCATCATCAACGTCATCTTCACCCTCGTCTCCATGGCTTGCATCGACCGCCTCGGACGACGTCCCCTCCTGCTCGGCGGACTCGCCGGCGTATTCATAAGCATGCTCCTCACCGGCTACGGATTTTCCGAAGCCCGCTACGAGCTCAAGCTAGACCACATTCCTGCCCTCAGCGAAACCATACCCGAAGAGCAACTCACAACCCTTCTCGGGCAACGCTTCGAAAGCGACCTTGAGTACAAAGCCGCTCTCGCCGAAGCCATAGGTCCAGAACTCCTCTCAAATAACGAAAGCGCTCTCATCCAGTCCGGCATAGAGATAAACGCCACCCTTGTTCTCATCGGCATCCTCGGCTTCGTCGCCTCCTTCGCCATCTCCCTCGGACCCGTCATGTGGGTGCTATTTTCCGAAATCTTTCCCAACCGATTACGCGGCATAGCCATCTCTTTCGTCGGACTAATCAATGCCGCGGTCAGTTACGTCGTGCAGCTCGTCTTCCCTTGGGAGCTCAATGCCCTCGGCACCGCCACCACTTTCCTCATCTACGGAGGATTCGCCATATTCTTCCTCCTGATCATAGCGAAGCTCCTCCCGGAAACCAAAGGCAAAACCCTCGAAAAACTCGAGCACGACCTCTCACACGCGTAACCCTCCTTCCTCAACACCCCAAACGCAAGTCCGCCCCAGCCCAGAGGGCAGAGGCTGGAGCGGCGAAAAAGAAACCCTAGAACCTAGCGCCTAGAACCCAAAATTCCCTTCGGCACCGGTCCAGCAAATCCCCGCTCCACCGCCTCCTTCAAAATCGCCACCGTCGCGGTCGCCCCAATACGCGTCACACCCAGATCCCGCACCTTCAAAAGATCGTCCAGCGAACGCACCCCACCCGCCGCCTTGATCTGCACATCCGGCCCGCTCTTCTCACGCATCAATCTCAGGTGCTCGTCAGTCGCGCCCCTGTAAGCATAATCCCCGCTCGCCTGCTTCACAAAACCATACCCCGTCGATGTCTTCACAAACGCAATCTCGAGCTCCGTGCAAATCCCGCACAAGCGTCCGATCTGCTCCACACCCAAAAAGTCGTTTTCGAAAATCACCTTCAAGATCGCCCCACCGGAACGACAAGCGTCATTCACCGCCTTCAGCTCATCCCTCACATAATCCCAGTCGCCACCCAAAACCTTCCCGTTGTTCACCACCACGTCGATTTCCGCCGCACCCTCTGAAATAGCCAGTTCCGTCTCCAAAACCTTAATACGCGTGTGACTGTTCCCATGCGGAAAACCAGCCACCGCGCACACACCCACACCCGAGCCCGCTAATACCTCCGCCGCCAGCGGCACATGATACGGCTTCACACACGCAGTCGCGCACTGGCAATCACGCGAAAGTTCCAGCCCGGCCCTCACCTCCACATCCGTCATCGTCGGATGCAGCAGAGAGTGGTCAATCATGCGCGCCACTTCCAGCACGCTCGGGGAATTCATTTCAGAGGTAGTCGACATGCCTCACATTGAACCAGAATAATCACAGAATCTAGTCATTAGCAGATTTTTTCACTATCCACTCTTTCCGCGAGAGCTAAAATCGATACACTTTCTCACATGCGTTTCCTCAATCCCCTCGCAGCGCTCTTCTTCCTAGTCGCTTCCGTTTCCGCGACTGAGCTCACCCTCTCCACCTACAACCTCCGCCTCGAAATCGCCTCCGACGGCCCCAACCAATGGGAAAACCGCCGCGAACAAGTCGCCAACCAAATCGCATTCCTCGCTCCCGATATCCTAGGTGTCCAAGAAGCCCTCCCTCAGCAAGTAGACTACCTCGAGCAAAACCTAGCCGGATACAGCTACATCGGAGTCGGACGCCACGACGGCATCCGCGCCGGCGAACACTCCGCCATCTACTACCGAGACTCCACCACCGAACTCCTCGACTCCTCAACATTCTGGCTTTCCCCAACACCCGACACCCCCTCCTACGGTTGGGGCGTCCACTACCGCCGCATCTGCACCTACGGCCACTTCCGAGATCGCCAAACAAAAACAACGTATTGGGTTTTCAATACACACTTTGACCACGAAATGCCAGAAGCCCGGCTCAACGGAGCCAAACTCATCCTCGACCGAATCGCCACGCTCGTCTCACCAAACGAACCCCACTTTCTCATGGGCGACCTAAACGCCACCCCAGATTCCCCGCCCATCAAGCTAATCTCCGCTAAATTACAAGACACCCGCCTCCACTCGACCGGCCCAGTGTTCGGATCCGAAGGCACCTTCAACGCCTTCGATCCCACGACCATCCCAACCCGCCGCATCGACTACATCTTCGCCAGCCCCGAAAACACCATCACCGCCTACGCCACCCTAAGCGACCTCATCGACGGCCGCTACCCATCCGACCATTTCCCAATAGTAATCAAAACCCAACTACAAAACTAAAACCCCAGGTAGCGTTCACTCTCCGAGCGAATTTCCACCCCCCCTAAAACCTAACGTCGCGAAGCGACACCTATTTGGCCGAAGGCCAACCTGACATCATCCCCCCGGCACCAAGCACCTACTACCTAGCACCCCTACAACATGACCACCAACACCAACTGGGCCGGCAACCTCGCCTACCACTCACAGCAATCCCTCATCCCCGACACCCTCGACCAAGCCCAAGAAATCGTCGCCCAAGCCACCGCCATAAAAACCATCGGCACCCGACATTGCTTCAACGATATCGCCGATACCGAAGGCACCCACATCTCCCTTGCCAAACTCAATCAAGTCATCTCCCTCGACGAGACAAACCACACCGTCACCGTCGAAGGAGGCATCCGCTACGGCGAACTCGGTGCCTATCTCCACCAACGTGGCTACGCACTGCCAAACCTCGCCTCTCTCCCACATATCTCCGTAGCCGGAGCCATCGCCACCGCCACCCACGGATCCGGCGTCAAAAACGGCAACCTCGCCACCAGCGTAAACGCCATCGAACTCCTCACTGCAAACGGCACCCTTCATCAATACAATCGTAACAAAAACATGGATACATTTACAGGCGCCATTGTAAACCTTGGAGCCCTTGGAGCAGTCACCAAAATCACTCTCGATATCCAGCCCACCTACCAAGTCCGCCAAGACCTCTATTGCGATCTCCCCCTCTCCACCCTGAGCGACCACCTCGACGAAGTCCTCTCCTACGCCTACAGTGTCTCCCTCTTCACCGATTGGAAAAGCGACTCCTTCCACCAAGTCTGGCTCAAAATTCGCCTCGACCAAACACCAGACTTCATACCACCCGCAACCCTCTTCGGAGCAATCCCAGCCCCGCAAAACCTCCATCCGCTTCCCGGACACGCCGCCGAAAACTGCACCGAACAACTCGGCCAGCCCGGTCCCTGGCACGAACGCCTGCCCCACTTCAAACTCGACTTCACCCCCAGTTCCGGAGCCGAGCTCCAAACCGAATACTTCATCCCCCGCACCCTCGCCTACCCCGCCCTCGAAGCTCTTTTCACCCTGCGCCAGAAAATCGAACCCCTCGTATTCGTCACAGAACTACGATCCGTCGCAGCCGACGACCTCTGGCTCAGTCCCTGCTACAAACGCGACAACCTTGCAATCCACTTCACCTGGAAGCCCGATCAACCCGCCATCGAAAAACTCCTCCCACAAATCGAGGCCGCCCTTGCCCCCTTCCAGCCACGCACCCACTGGGGCAAGCTTCACACCATGTCACCGAACAAAATTGCCTCCAGCTACTACCGCTTCGCCGACTTCAAAATCCTCGCCCGCACCCTCGACCCCAACGGAAAATTCCGAAACCCATACCTAAAACGCCTCCTCGCCTAATCACCACAACCCGTAGCGCGGTGCTTTAGCCCGCGACCCCGCGACCCCAGCCACAACCCAATCCAAAAAACCTAACGTCGCGAACGCGACACCTAATTGGCCGCAGGTCAACCCGACAAAATCCAGCCCACATTCCCGCAACCAAACAGCAGTCATCAGACTGCCCTCCACAAAAAGCTCACCAGAGCTTCCCTAGATTACTCTCAAAACATTCGCGTCCATCCGCGGTAAAAAAGAGCAACCGATCACAGATGAAAAAATTAATACTCCTTTCACTCTTCACCCTTCACTCTTTCGTGCTCCTGAGCGCGACTCCCACCATCCTCTCCACCGACATCGCCGGCGACATCGACGACACCTGGGCCCTCGCCCACCTCCTCCGCTCACCCGAACTCGATCTGAAACTAGTCCTCACCGAAACCGGCGACTCCCACTACCGCGCCACCGTCGCCGCCAAACTCCTCGAGGTCGCCAACCGCACCGACGTACAAGTCGCCCTCGGCATCGACTCCGGCCCCTTCAAGGACTCCGACAAACACCAAGGTCCCTGGGTCAAAAACTACGACCTCTCCACCTACCCCGGCACCGTCCACCAAGACGGCGTACAAGCCTTCATCGACTACGTCAAAAACTCCCCCGCCCAAGAAATCAACGTCATCGCCATCGGTCCAGCCCCCAGCCTCGCCGCCGCCGTCACCCAAGCCCCCGAAATCGCCAAGAAATGCAAGCTCTACGGCATGCACGGCTCCTTCGACGTCGGATACGGAGGCAACCCGTCACCAACTCCCGAATACAACGTCTACGCCGACGTCCCCGCCTTCCGCGCCCTCATGGCCGCCCCCTGGAAATCCATTACCCTCACCCCGCTCGACACCTGCGGCACCATGCTACTCGACGGACAAAACTACCACGCCATCTGGTCCGCCACCGACGACCCCCTCCTCCGCTCCGTCATCGAAAACTACTGCATCTGGGCCCCACGCGTCCCCTGGATGGACTGCGACTTCTTCACCCAAAAAACCTCCACCCTCTTCGACGACGTCGCCGTCCTCATGTCCTACTCAGACAACTACATCAACTACGAGGACATCCAATTCTCCGTCTCCGACGAAGGCGCAACTCTCCGCGACCCCGACGGCCCCTACCGCGCCCGCGTCGCCATCACCTGGAAAGACCTCCCCGCCTTCCAAACCTTCCTCACAAACCGCCTCCTCCAAAACTAACCCCCAAAAAACACTCCTCCTCACCCTCAACCCTATCACTCTACCACCACTTGTGCCTTCTGTGCTTTTTGTGGTTAAAAACAACACAACCCAATCACCCTCTTCTCCATTTCTTTGTGAATCTTAGCGCCTCTTAGTGGCCCTCAAAAAAACAACCTTCTACACACCAACCCATGCCCAACATCACCCCAACCCTCGCCCTACTCGCCCTAGTCCCATTCGCCAGCGCCCATAACCACGAACCCGAAGCACAGCCCACCACCGTGCAAGAGCAGCTCGGCTACCCCGCCGACGCCAAACTCCTCATCATCCACGCCGACGACCTCGGCCTCGCCCACTCCAAAAACCTCGCCACCTTCCACGCCATGGAAGAAGGCGTCGTCACCTCCGCGAGCGTCATGATGACCACCCCCTGGGTCCTCGAAGTCGCCCACTACGCCCAAGCCCACCCCGAAGCCGATCTCGGCGTCCACCTCACCCTCACCTCCGAATGGGAAACCTATAAGAACGGTCCCCTCGCAGGACGCGACCAAGTCCCCAGCCTCGTCACAGAGCACGGCTACTTCCACGCCACCGTCGCAGACTTCGCCGCCGCAGCAGACATCGACCAAATCGAGACCGAAGCCCGAGCCCAAATCAAAGCCGCCGCCGACTCCGGCATCGCCTACACCCACCTCGACGGACACATGGGCTCCATGCTCGCCACCGACGAAATCGCCCAACTCTACATCCGACTCGGCCAAGAATACCGCGTCCCCATCCGCCTCCACCAGCACCACGCCGACGCCGGCTCTCCCAAACTCCAAGCAGCCGCAGTCGCCATGCCCGGCAAGCTCGTGCAAGCCTACGGCGCCGTCCCCGCCGACTACCCCGAAGGCATGGGCGCCCACTACGACCAAATCCTCCGCGACCTCCAGCCCGGCCTCAACATCCTCGTCCTCCACCTCGGCTACGACGACCTCGAGATGCAAGCCATCACCGTCAACCACCCCCTCTGGGGCTCCCACTGGCGCCAGATCGACTACGACTGGGCCACCGCCCCCGAAACCAAAGCCCTCATTCAAGAGCTCGGCATCACCCTCCTCGACTGGCGCGAAGTCCAAGAAAAGCTCTTCGACTAGAACCCACGCTCCAACAAACTAGCCAATCGTGGGAAGCGGCCATGTGCCGCGATTCCCCTCAACCCACCCCTAGTCACCGAGCGCATACTCCGCGACCCGCTCATAGCGAGCCCCATTCGAATAAAGCCTGCTCGCATACAGAACGAATCCCTCAACCCTAAACGGCGCTCCCACAAACTCCCGGCGCCGTTTCACCCACTCCGTCGCCGAGTTGACAGAGCTTCCATCCCGTATCCGCGCAATGGTTACATGCGGATGAAAACTCCTCACGTCAGCCTCAATCCCCAGCTTCAATAGCAAATCGTCAATCCGCTGCCGCAGCTGAAACAAACGCGGATGCCCCGAACCTACCCCCACCCACAATACCCTCGGCCTGCCACGAGCCGGAAAAATCCCCGCACCCTCCAGCGGCAAGACAAACCGCTCCACCTCCACCACCGCCAAGCCTTCGACAAGTCGCTCCACCTGCTCCCCTTCCAGCTCCCCAATAAAACGCAAGGTCACGTGCATCCGCTCAAGCCGCGTCCACGCAAACCCCTTCCCGCTCGAACGCAGCCCTGTCAACTCGCGCCGATGCTCCTCCGGCAAGTCTACTGCAATAAAATAGCGAGCCCCCGCCATCCGCTTTGACTCCCCCTCTACATCTCCATAATTCGGATACGACGATACTCCATCTGCCCCTTGTCGCCTTCTATTCCGATCGGTCCGACCTCTGGCAACTCAAACGCCGCCTCCAACACTTCGCCATTACAAGTGCAGACCGCTACATCGTCCTTCACCGTGATCACGATCTCGTTCCAGTCCTGCGGCTTGTAGCGCTTCAAATCCCGATAAGGCCCCGCCAGAGCATAGTCGCGACACTGCAACTGCGGACCACGGATATAGATGCCGCTATCCGTTTCCGGCGTCGCTCGGAATTCCATCTTCAATACGAAGTCGCTCGAAAATTCCCGAGTCGTATGCAGCTTTTGAACCTTCCGGCGCTCCGGAGGAGTCGTCGCCACGAGCCGACCATTGATCGCCGCAAATCGCCCATCCGGCGTCACTTCCAAACCGTCAAACGCAACTGGCTCTTCAACAAACGGCCACTCCGCCGCCCCCTTCGGATCGCTCTTCTTCCAGTTTCGAGCGCTCACCTTGTCTTCCTCTGGCGTGATTCGATATCCCCATCCCGTCAAGTCGTACCCATTAAATAAATACTCAAACCCTTCCTCCAAAACAAAGTCGTCCTCCGTCTCAGAAAAGCCAAGCGTCGCGAAAACCGGTCGCAAAGCCGCCGCCCATTTCGCGTAGCCCGCCTCGTTCGGGTGAAGCAAGTCAGGAAATTCGGCTGGGATTGCATCCCCATTCCCATCATCGAAAAGATTAAACGTATCCAAATAAATGATCTGCGGATCGCCCTTCACCAAATCCAAATAGAGCTCGTTGATCCTCTGAATCTTCTCCGAAGGACGCCTCATCGATTCCGAACTTGGAAAAACCTCGCACAACACAATCGGCATATCCGCGTCATACTCCTTCAACTCGGCAAGCAGCAGAGCCATATCGCTCGCGATAATCTCCGGCGTCGCCCCTTCCTCCAAATCATTCGTGCCAATCAATAACACGATCGCCGACGGCTTAACCGCCAGCACGTCCTCCTCCAGGCGAATCAACAGACCGCGTGTAGTGTCTCCGCTGATACCGCGATTCGCCACCTTCAGCTCGGGAAACGCCGCGCCCAAAGCCCCTCCCCAACCTTGCGTGATCGAATCCCCCAGAAAAACCACCGCTCCCTGGTCCTGCTCCACCGTCTTAGCCCAAGCAGAACGGCGACGCTCCCACAAATCCTGAAACCAGTCGTAGCGCCGAATCGGCCCCATCCCCGGCAAGCCCTCATCCGTCTCCGGAATCGCAAAAGCGGACTTCTCATCCTGAGCGAGCGCCCCGCAGGACAAGCACGCTAAACAAACCAAAAGGACAACACGGGGGAAACGAGGGGCTTTCATGCCCAAGATCCTCCACCCTCCAATCACACGACGCAACATCCCCTTTCCAGAAACAAATGAGCAACCCCTTCCACATCCCAGCCGACTACCATCAGCAAAACCGAAGCCCCCATTCGGAATACACGTCTACCCAAAACCAAACAATCCATGGCATACTCCGTCCATGGAACCAAACCGTTCAACCTTCCAATACATCCGAAGCTTCGTGATCGGACTCTTCCGCGAAATACACAACTCCCTACCCGACATCTCGCCCTACCCGGAAACCAAACCGCGCCCGGGACTCAGACTCTTCATCCACGGAGTAACCGTCTACATCGAGCCTCCGTCATCAAACAAACGCAACGCTCCCAAACAAAAAGCACCCACCAATAGCAAATGACCTCCCGCGCCCACCTTCTCCTCCTACTCGTCGCCATTTCCACAACCAGCTCCCTCAAAGCCCACCCACGCCCCATCACCACCCGAAAGTAGCCAGCCAACCACCCAATTTCCCCTCGCCAATCCCCTCTCCCAACTCACCATTCACCTCTCCCAACTCACCATTCACCTCTCCCAACTCACCACTCACCTCTCCCAACTCACTACTCACTACTCACTACTCACTACTCACTACTCACTACTCCCCACTCACCATTCACCACTCACCATGGAGCTTTACCAACTCAAATCATTCGTCGCCGTCGCCGAAGAAGGAACCCTCGCCAAGGCAGCCATGCGCCTCTTCTCCAGCCAGCCCTCCGTCAGCGCCCATATCAAAGCCCTCGAAGACGAGCTAGGCATCGCCCTCTTCGAACGCAGCTCCCGCGGCATGCAAATCACCGCCGACGGCGACGCCCTGCTCACCCGTGCCTACGCCATCCTCAACGAAACCCAAGAGCTCAACAATCTCGCCCGCAACCTCCAGTCTAGCCCTTCCGGCAAGCTCACCATCGGTGTCAACACCGGCTCCTCCCAGCTTCCCCTCGACGCCATCGCCAAACGCCTCCACCAAGACTGCCCCAAGCTCCAGCTAGAGTTCCAGCACAGCTCCTCCGGCTACGTCCAAAAAGGAGTCATCGCCGGCGATATCGATATCGGCTTCTACGAAGGCGAAGTCGATTCGCCCAAACTGCTCAGCTCCCAATTCCAGGAAAACAAGATCCTCGTCGTCGCGTCCCCAGAATTCAAGGACGCTCTGCAAACCACCGATTGGAAAGACCTACAAACGCTTCCCTGGGTATTCAAGACCCCCGACTGTAGCTACTACCAGCTCATGGAGCGCATCGTCAAAGCCCACGACCTCCAGATCGAAAAACGCTACACCATCGACGAAGAAGGAACCTGCCTGCAATTCGTCCGCAACAACGCCGCCCTCTCCCTCCTCGGAGAATCAATCGTCGCCGACGAACTAGCCACCGGCTCACTCATCGCCTGGAAAAGCTTCCAATGCACCCTCCCCCACCGCCTCATCTGCCTCGGCTCCCGCTTCCACGAACGCCCCATCCAAGCCTTTTACCAATCATGCGAGCACTCCCTTCGTTTAAGCAAAATGCAATAGCCCCGATCGTTCGACCTCAGTCCAGACCGCACCACCCCAATCAAATCCTGCTGGCGAAGCCATCCTGCCCGCGCAGCGGATCCCTGTTAATTACACCAAAACCTGAAAAAACAATCACATGAAAACCATCACCGAACTCGCACGCCTCTCAGCCCCCGCCGATATGCCGCAATCCCTCGCTTGGGACGGCGAAACCCTCTGGATGGGCTCCCTAGCCACCAAACGTATCTACCAGCTCGATACAAAAAAATGGACCGTGCTCACCGAGACCGAAGCCCCCGGCCACCCCTTCGGCATGGTCTCCATCGGCGAAGAGCTCCGCGTCCTCTGCGGCGAGACCTCCGAAGACAACCGCTACATCCGCCGCCTCATCCCCGGCCACGGCTTCGACACCATCTTCAAGCTCCAGTGCCCCGACGACACCGGCTCCCAGCTCGGCTACGACGGCGCCACCCTAAACGTCAGCCAATGGTACAACCAGAAAGTCCTCGCCATCACCGAAGACGGCGAAGTCCTCAAATCCTACGACTGCCCGCGCGGCATCTGCGGACAAGTCATCGTCGACGGCCAAATCTACCTCGCCAACACCGCCGACGAAGACACCAACGACTACTACCTCGGCCGCATCGACCCCACCACCGGCCAGTACGAGGACCTCGCCAAAATCCCCTTCCCCGCCCGAGCCCTCGCCCACGACGGCACCCACTTCTGGACAAACCACCGCGCCGCCGGCGAAACCATCCGCTTCTCCCTCTAACCCCGCCCCGCCGCCCACTCCAAAAACCACTCCACCCCTTACCCGCCTCAACCCGCGCAACTATTATTAGTAACTTTACGAATAATAGTTGCGCCCGCCCCGCCTTCTCCCCGTCACGCTTCCTCTCATCCATGCGTGACCAACTAATACGCAATATGTGATCCCAAAGCCGCCTTCGTTTGACACACAGGCAACCCCGATTCCGCTGTAGTTTCTAACCCGAAACTACATTTATGAATCGATCACTCAAAACCCCGTCTGGCTCCCTAGCCTCCACCTTGAAGCAAGGCTTACTCGGACTCGCGACACTCGCCCTCGCCGCTTCAGCTAGCGCCCAGAAATTCGAAGGCCTCGCCCTCACTCCGCCCATGGGCTGGAACTCCTGGAATACCTTCGAGTCCGCCATCAACGAGCAGCTCGTGCTCGACACCGCCCAGTCCATGATCGACAGCGGCATGCGCGACGCCGGCTACACCTACATCGTCCTCGACGACTGCTGGGCCCTACGCGATCGCGATCCCGAAGGCAATCTCGTCCCCGACCCGGAAAAATTTCCCAACGGCATCAAGGCCCTCGCCGACCAGCTCCATGAAATGGGCTTCAAGATAGGCATCTACGGCGACGCCGGACGCACCACCTGCGCCGGCTACCCCGGCAGCCAAGGCCACGAGTACCAAGACGCCCGCACCTGGGCCTCATGGGGCATCGACTACCTCAAGTACGACTGGTGCGCCACCGGCACCCGCGACGCCAAAGAAGCCTACACCACCATGCGCGACGCCCTTCGCACCGCCGGACGCCCCATCACTTTCTCCATCTGCGAATGGGGCGACAACGAGCCATGGCTCTGGGCCCAAGACGTCGGACACCTCTGGCGCATCTCCGGCGACATCTACGACTGCTGGGATTGCGAGCAAGAATGGTCCCGCGGATTCAAAGTCATCCTCGACCGCTACCACGCCCTCAAGCCCTCCGTCGTCGGACGCGACGGCCTCGGCCAATACTCCGGCCCCGGCGGCTGGAACGACGCCGACATGCTCGAAGTCGGAAACCCCGGCCTCACCCTCGCCGAGTCCCGCTCCCACTTCACCCTTTGGGCCATGATCACCTCGCCGCTCATGGCAGGAAACGACGTTCGCTCCATGTCCCCCGAAATCATCGACGTTCTCACCAACAAGGACGTCATCGCCATCAACCAAGACCCAGATGGCGTCTCCGCATGGCGCTTCGGCATCGTCCCCGGCAAGTACGAGACCTGGATCAAGCCTCTCCAAGGCGGAGACTGGGCCGTCTGCATCCTCAACACATCCGAGGAAACCCAGACCGCCGAAATCCAATGGCACCGCATGGAACGCGCCCTCTCCGGCGAGTTCGAAATCCACGACCTCTGGGCAGACAAATCCCTCAGCACCACTCACAAGGATCTCAAGGCAAAGATAGCCTCCCACGACGTCCTCCTCATGCGACTCAGCCCTAAGAAGTAAGCTCTTTTTCATAGTCACTATGTACGGCTAGGCCGCCACGAATCTCGTATTCGCGGCGGTTTTTTTCTACATCAACCGCAGATTCATCCGAACTCACCCCGCGCCAAACCGCCCCTCAACTTCACAATTATTATTCGTAACATTACGAATAATAGTTGCAGACGATTTATCGACCCTTGAAGGAGACCTTGCCCCAGTGTGCAAAACCTGATCACTTCCTCGGCATGAAGGAAGACGTATTCGCTCGAGTAGACGGCGGAGGCGAAGAGCTCCGCGCCGATACAAGCTACTTCTGGGACAACTCCAAACGAAGCGAATCGAATCGGATCAACCTTCAACGCACCCAAAACGGAGAGGGTTTCTTCGAAGACTCGCAGCGACGCTATTCCGTTCCCGCTGGCAAGATCATGGCTTTCACGCAACGTGAGAACTCTCGCTACGGCTACCCCGCCACCGCCACCGAACCCTACCGCCTCCGCTACCTCTCCATCGACCCCACCGCCACTGCGACTCCCCTCTTCCATCGTATCCGCCATGACTTCGGTCCCGTACTCTCCATGCCGAATGGATCGGAATCCGCATCCCTATTCGACGAAATTTTCCACCGCTTCCGCCAACGCACTTTCCGCGACCGCTACCACGAGTCGGACCTGATCACGCGCCTACTGACCTCAATTTATCGCCAGCAAGTCGAAGACACCCAGCACACCGACCCCATCGAATACGGCTACCACATTCTGCACAACCAATTCACCAATCCAATCAAACTCAAAGACGTCGCGAGCAGTTGTGGAATCTCTCGAGAACACTTCATCCGAGCCTTTTCGCAACGCTTCGGAAAATCGCCTGGGGCCGTTCTTCGCAAGCTTCGGCTCGACCACGCCCACTCCATGCTTCAAGCCACACGCCTACCACTCCAGCAGATCGCCGAAGCTAGCGGGTTTTCAACAGCCAACGTCTTCTGCCGGTCCTTCCGAAATGAGTTTGGGCTGACTCCTAGCGCTGTTCGGCAATGAAACGAACGAAGGCCCGCTCTCCATCAGTTAACTGAATGGATAAAGAAGAACTGCCTTCGCTTCCTTTAAACGCGCTCGGCAAAAAATCTATTTCTGACCAGTTTTCCAGATCCGAACTACCCAAAATCCTCAGTTTCAATAATTCAATATCACTGGCTACGCTTTCCAATGCCAAAGATACCTGAGCCTTCAAATCGCCTGATCCGCTACGCAGTTCGATCCGCTTCTCGCTCGCCTCGAAAAAGGCTAACATAGCCGACAAATCCTCGAAAGGAGTGTACCCAATTTTCACTGACAATCCGTCAAGAACCCCATCATCGTTCGAATCCGAATCCTCATCACTGCTTCCAAAACGATCCTCTAGCAGTGCGCTAAGTCCGTCCTCATCTAAGTCCGGAGAAACCAGCTCGTCAAAAGTCACGACACCACTCGAGGTATAGATTCTAATGAGCTCCGCCTGGTCAGGCATCCCAGCAGCTCCAAGATCTCCACTCCAACTCATGAAGTAGGAAAACCATACTCCAAGGCGGTGCATGGTCGGCACATCTGGCACACGACCAAACTCCGATAGGGATATCATCTTCTCTCCATCGAACCGATCGATAAAACGCTTCCAGATGCTCGTCTGCGGATCTCGTGGATCCTCTGGATAGGCATCTACACCAAGGAGGTCCACGTATTCATCTCCTGCATACCATTCCAGATTTTCAATCGTCTGAACCCAGATAAGGTTATGAATCCCGTGATAATCCGTCAAACGATCGTACAGCAGAACCCAGAGCCGACGCAGATTGTCCGCCCCCTGCGTACCCCACCAAAACCAGCCACCATCTGACTCGTGTAGCGGACGCCACAGCACAGGCACCTTAGCCTCCTGCAACTTCTTCAGTTCCACCGCGATCACATCGATATCACGCAGGAGCAGTTGGTAGTTAGCTCCCTCCGGATCATCCAAAGCCGCTGCGAAATTGAATGTGGTCGCACGCGAATAAAAGCCGCTCCACCATGGATTTTCCTCAGTCAGCAGTAGGTCCGTCGGTGCGTTCCAATGCCAAGATAAGGTCACAATCATGCCGGCATCATGCTGAGCGATAAGCGACTCTGTGTGATTGTTCGGATTCGAACCGTTAGCGATTCGCGTCGGCGAATATTCGATTAAGTCTCCTCCGATAATTGCAGGTCGCACTCCCGTTAGACTTTCTACGATATCTAATTCCGCGACATCCTGTTGTCCAGAAAAGGTAAGCTTTCCGTAGTGTTCAGACAAATACACGAGCAATGACTTCACTTCTTCGCTCGCCAATGAATCGACCGGCGTAGGATCAACTGGCAACGGTGGAGCGGGCGGCTCTACCTCTAATAATTCAATGTAGTCTATCTCGTAATAGCTCCAGCCTCCACCAATCCAAAGCGTATTCTCGCCCTCTTCCAGCAGCACTGAACCAACTTCAAATCTCCGCCAAACCGAACTCGCCTCAAACATCCCTGAAAAGCCAACTCCATTGAGCTCTCCATTAAATCCTTTTTCCCCTGAAGGAGTCCGGTAGCCAATCACAAGGCTGTATACTCCTTCCGTCGCCACAAAGCTAAAACTCGATCGATCGGCCTCGTCAGTAAAGCCAGCTACATACCCGCTGCCAGAATATCCACCAGCCGAGCTATTAATCGCAGTACCTGTCAGAGCAGCATCCTCCGCTTCGTACCGCAGAGGATCATTGGCATGAGAGAACGCCACTAAACTAACAGTCAACGAAAGACAAAAACATCGAACTAAACGCATAATCAGGAAATCGATTCCCGAAAATACTGCTGCCTCTTTTGTCACAGGCAAGAAAGTATCCCATCCGCTAAAGTTCTGAAAAAAAGGGCGACCCTTGCGGATCGCCCTTTCTAATAAATCAACTTAAACAAACAAATACACTAACTAGAAGCTGTAACGTGCTCCGACAGCGATCGTACGGCTAATCAACCAATTACCTAGATTGTGAGTTTCTGGATACACGTAGTAGTTCTCGTAGATTTCGTCCGTGATGTTCGTCGCGTCCAAAGTGAGCTTGAGACTATCAGAAACGTTGTAGGTGAACTGGAAGTCCAAACTCTGCTGCGGCGCGCGCCAGACACCAAGCGGATTGGCAAATTGAGCTGCTTCGCTATTATTCAACCAGTCTTCACGCGAGACATAGGAGAGTCGTGAGTTCCACTTCTCCTTTTCGTATGCGAGCACGACACTGTATGAAGAATCGGATACACCGTAAAAGTCGGTAGAACGCGTCCCGATAATCTCTCCCGCCAAGTCCGTTTCCGGAACGTCCTGACTGGAATTGAGCATCGTGTACGAAGCCTGAACGCCGAATCCATCAAGGATACCTGGCAGATCATCCGGGAAATAGACCCAGCCGATTTCCACACCGTCTAGCTTGCCATTCGAGGCATTCTCCGGCTGCGAGAGCACATAGTCGTAGTTATCGTATATGATCTTGTTTCGGAAATCGATCACCAAGCCGTCGATCTCACGCTTGAAAAGCGTCACGTTCACCGTACCTGCATCTTCCATATAATACTCGAAAGACAAATCGTAGTTCTTCGAAGTTGTCGCGCGGAGATTTGGATTACCGCCGCTCGCAGTACCATAGCCGATGTTCGTCACATCATCAAAGTAGTGTATGATCGGATTGAGACTAGCGAAGCCTGGACGACGCAAGGTTTCGCCGTAGCTAAAACGGGTACGAAAACTAGGGGTCCAATCGTATCGAACCATGAAGCTCGGAAGAAGATCGGAAGTCGAAGTCGAACCAGGAGTCCAAGTCTTTGATTCCAAATCAAAGGCCATCATGTCTGTATCCACATCTACAAAACGGAAACCAATCTGACCATCGAGCCTGCGCTCGGCTACGTCCGTACGGAAATCAGCCACCACATAAGCACTGGTTGTTGTTTCGCTGACATTGAAATTCTCCGTCAGCTGATGAGTCGAGGTATCAGGCAAGCCATAGAGATCAAGAATTTCGTCGTGGTTGTCGTAAATGTATTGGCCATCCGCTACGAGCCAAGAGCTTGGCACGTCTGTGTTTCCATCGAAGAAACCATAGTTTTGGTAGGCCAGCTCAGGATGATCCCCGAGATTCTGACCAAGAAATGGCACATAGCCGACTTCTCCTGGCAATCCCATGCCACGGTCGAGAACACGATCCGATTCCGCCGCGCTACGGTCATCATAACGTATGCCAAAACTAAGCCCATTTATAATCCCCCAGTCCGCATCGTAGTCGCCATCAACTTTGAACTCAAGAGCGTCGCCTTCATTACGATTCGAGTTATCATAAAGCTGCGCAACCGTCCAAGAGGCTGGATCTGTCAAAATATCAGTCTCACCGAAGTTCCACGCCGGATACCCAGACTCGGACCTAAAATCCACGTCGATCTCACTGTGTACACGCTCAGTACGCATCGCGATGAAATCAGTCTCGAACCTGCTGTCCTGATAAGACAGGTCTGCTTCCAGTTTCAGGTTCTCGCCTACATCCCATTTTCCGCCAAGAGCGAAGAGGTAGCTATCCGTGGTGCCTACCGTTAAGTCGCCGCTTTGGAAGCCATAAGGGAATCCGACGTTTTCGCGAGACTTCACGATATTGGTTCCTGGATACAACTCTACATCAGCAGCAGGGTTGTCGCTCAAGCCACCCCACCAGTCTGCGAAGGAGAAATGCAGGGAGTTAAAACCTTCGTTGCGATAACCGTTATAAAAGGCTTCGAACGTATATTCCGAATTATCATCCGGAGCAAACTGAAGAACGAGATTCGCCGCAGAGCGTTCACGATGTCCCGTAAAGTCACTTGCGAATACCGCGTCACGAGACAGCACGTACTCGTACTCTTCGCCACCGAAGTTCAGTGTAGAACCTGCCGCAAACGGCAATCCCTGCTCCAAACCTGGAGTCCAGATAGCTGTATCAAAGATACGTTGATAAGGAGTGAAACCCGGAGGAGGATTATCCGTCGCGAACGGCACCATAGCTCCTGCAGTTACGCTTTGGTCACGGTAGTTGGTTTCCGCATACGAAAGGTTGATAAGGGCGCCGAACTTGCCTGCATCCGTTTCCCAAATGTTTGAAGTCATGAAACTGACATTCGGATCAAACGAGCCTTCCTGCTCCTGATTGATGAACCGAGTGGCAAGCACTGACTTGCGGCCGTCAAAGTAGAAAGGACGTTGTGTCTTAACGTCGATAACGCCCGCTATCCCTTGCTCAAGGTGCTCCGCCGAACGCGTCTTATAAACATCGACACGATTCAAAAGAGAGGAAGGAATATCCTGAAGCGCCACGCTGCGTCCGGAAGCGGTGAAGATGTTTCTTCCATTTACCGTAGTCGCGATATCGTTTAGACCACGAATCGAAACAGTCGAAGCCTCGCCCGCGGCTCGGTCTGTCACCTGAACGCCGGTCATACGCTGAAGCGATTCGACCACGTTGTTGTCAGGGAACTTTCCAATGTCTTCGGCTACGATGGCATCGACGATTTGGTACTCATTGCGCTTGATCGCAACGCCTTCGAGCAAACTTTCGCGAATGCTGCCTTCGACGACGAAAGCTTCGAGCTCGAACACATCGTCTTCATCTTCGGTGTCGCTCTGGCCGTAAGCCAAACCGACTCCAGCAACTAGCGACATAGCTAGGGCGATTGAAAAGCTCGCGGTTTTTCTGCTACGTGATGGTACGCAAAAAGCCGAGGCTTGGACTTGGGGGATCTTGGGGGTCATGGTAGTTATAGTTAGATTAAGATAGAGCTGAAATTGGTATAGTTACAGGAGATGGACTCAGCTCAGATTACTCCTATACTTCCAAATGCGCGGTTTCTTGAGAATTTCCGCCAAAGAAGATTAATTGTTCGAAAATTGATTTTTTTGAGGCTCGCGATCACTCCGATTCGACGAGAAATGGCCACTCGTCCTCGGTCCAGCCGAGCTTCTCAATGTGCAGCTTGGGGAGTCCGCGCTCGGTCTCTCCGTCGTAGCCATGAAACACAGCGTACTCCACTCCATCGATTTCACAAACGGAGTTGTGACCTATTCCGTGCCAACGCTCGTCGCCGCCCTTGAGCAAGGTCCCACCTCCTTCAAGCAACGACACGCCTTTCTTGTCCAGATAGGGACCGAGAATGTCTTCCGAACGGCCATAAATCATCTTATAAGTGCTGTCCTTCCCGCGGCAGCAGTAGTCGACCGAAGCGAACAAATATTAGTAGTCGCCCTTGCGATATAAAAACGGCCCCTCAATCGCCCCGTTGCCTGCTTCCACAGAAACCTCGCCCCGTTTCGACTTTGTTTTTCTAGGGGCCACACGGCTTGCTATCGCATGAGGCTCCGCCTCGGGATCAGCCAACGCCGTCAGCTCACGGTTCATTTCCGCAATCTTCAATCCGCTCCAAAACGATCCAAACGCGAGGTAAGGCCTTCCCTCTTTATCGAAAATCAAGTTCGGATCGATCGCGTTCCAGTCATCCATCCCAGGATCGGAACGCAGTACGACGCCTCGATCTAGCCATTCAAAATCGGGACTGTTCGAATCAAGCGTCAAGTTCGTGGCCAAGCCGATACAGGAGTCATTTGTCCCAAAAGAGGAAACCGCATAATAAAGATAGTATTTCCCATCGCGATAGCTGATGTCCGGGGCCCACATATGACCGTTAAATCCAGACACCATCGCCGTCCATTCGGGACGTTTCTCAAACACCGGCTCCTGCATCGTCCACAACTCCATATCAGAAGAGCTCCACACGGAAACCCCTGGCCCCGTGGTGAACAGATAATAGCTCCCGCCTTCCTCCACGATCACCGGATCATGGGCAACCACGTCAAACTGTGGCACGTTTACCCTTCCTTGCACCACCGCCGGCTCATCCCCAAAGGCAGAAAAGACCAAGCAGACAGACGCTGCTATTCCTAGTATCGTTCGCTTCATTTTATTTCAGTCGTCAAAGGCTCTAGTCTTTCGGGATGTCAAAAACAGGCATCCCGTCCTCGCTCCAAACCAATTTCTTAACAAAAGTGTGCCGATTCGGATCCCATAGCGGATCCCCTTCAATCTCCGTGTATTCGCGAGCGTGATACACTAGCAAATCATCCTTCCCATCCACCGAAACGGTAAAACTGTTGTGCCCTGGACCATAGTGCTTCCGCTCAAGATCGGAACAAAGCACTGGCTTTTCGCTCTTGGTCCAACTCGAGGGATTCAATAGATCGCTCTCGTCATCCGCATAAAGCAGTCCCATCGCATAATTCTCATCCGTCGCGCTCGCGGAGTAGGACAGGAAAATCTTTCCATACCTTTTTAACATCGACGGTCCTTCGTTCACCCAGAAGCCTCGTATTTCCCAATCGAACTCCGGAACGCTTAGCCGCACAGGCTCGCTCGCAAGCGTCAGCGGCGTATCCATCTTCGCGATATACAAATTCGAATTTCCGCGAATGCCCTGCTCCTTCTGAGCCCACACGTAATAGAGAACCCCCTTATGCTCGAATGTCGTGGCATCCAGGCAAAACGTATCCATCCCCGTATCAATCTGCACCGGTCCCGACCATTCCGCCTCAAGCGGATTCTTCGCGTCGGTATGGATCGCGTACATACGATGCTGAAAGAGATCGTCCTTGATCTCACGCGACGGAGCCGCAGCGAAATAGATATACCAGCCGCCTCGATTAAAATGAATCTCCGGGGCCCAAATTAAGTCCGAAAAAGGACCTTCATCCGGCTTCGTCCAAACGGTCACTCTATCCGCCGAAACAAGCCCTTCGATACTCTTGGAGCGACGCAGTTCCAAGCGATCGTACTCGGGCACCGACGCGGAAAAATAGTAATATCCATCCGGCGCCTTCAGTATATGCGGATCAGCCCGCTGCTCGATCAAAGGTTCTATAATTCTCTCGATTTCCATCTTACAAAAATAACTATGATTTGGCCGCAGTTTCCGCTTCCGCGAGTTGCACCTTAATAGTGTCGTACGCTTTATCCGTTATGAAGTACTTGAACATGAGCCCGCCCATCAGGGCGTGAAAGAAACCTGGAATCACTGTCAGCATCAGAGCGATCCCCATCAGAGAAGTCTGCGTTTGCTCCACATCAGGAACGTATTCAAAAACTCCCAACAACCACGCCACCACGAAACCGCCAATACCCATGCCCGCCTTTTGACAGAATGATATAAGCCCAAATGACATGCCGGCCACGCGCTTCCCAGTCTTGAGATGTCCATAGTCAACCGCCTCAGCGATCGCGGACCAAAAAACAGGAGCGTGCAAATCCACCACAAACGATATCAGAAAATAAAGCACGAACGCGGACGCCACATCGCCGGGCTGTACCAGAAAAAACATTACAACACTTAAGATACCAACCAACAGCTGCGTATATCTAAAAAGCTTAACCTTGCAGTAGCTCTTCGTTATCCAGGTCGAAGCCACCATCGCCAGCACCGCTGCAGCGACCCCCGTTCCCATGAACGAAGACTGCATCACCTCGTCGCCGCCGAGGAAATACTTCGCGTAGTAGATCGCCACCGATCCGCGAATGACATAACCAACCGTGCCGATGATACACACTCCGCACAGCACCAGCCATTGGTCATTGCGTAAAAGGAGCCGAATCATACCAACAATCGGCGTCCGATCCACCACGTGCTCGACTCGCTCCTTCGTAGTGAAAAAGCAAAACAGAAACAGCCCCGTGCCCAAAGCAGCCATCAAGCCCATCGCATTCTGATAGCCACGAGCAATGTCTCCCGCTCCCCATTCCTTCGCCAAAATCGGCACCACGATCGCCACCAGAAAAGCCGCGATCTTCGCGAAAAAGAGTCGGTATCCATTCGCCGACAACCGCTCCTGAGGCGAGCTCGTCAAAACGCTGATCAGAGAAATATAGGGAATGGTCACCGAAGTGAACATCACCGTCACGAAAATGTAAGTCGCGTAGGCGTAGACCAGCTTGCCGTTATAATCGAGGTCGGGCGTGCTAAACGTCAGGTAAACCGAAATCCCGAACGGAACCGACAAAAACAAGAAGTACGGCCGAAAACGTCCCCAACGCGTTTTGATTCGATCCGTCAAAATCCCCATCATCGGATCCGTGAACGCGTCGATCATCCGAACCACGATCATCAGAATCGCCACGTCCTTCGGATCCAAACCGAAGATATCCGTGTAGAAATAGGTGATGATCAGAAACATCGCGGAAATCACGACGTTTACCGCCGCATCTCCGGAGCCGAATCCGATCTTCTCGAAAACCGTAAGTTTTTTTGTATTCATAGAGTTCGTACCCGAACTCCAGATAAGTTCGTCAGGGTTGGGTTGTGGTAAGGGGGCATGCAGGATGGAGTTTGATCAATCAGCCCTCGCCAAGCCGCTCCAACACGGGCGGAAACGACAAAGAGAGCACTACCAATACATGCGCTCTCGCCTCCCCATACCCGACACATGGGGAATTTTTATTTCGGAGACTCAGTCAATCCCCAGCAAACGAGACGTCTCCCGTTCGAGCACCCGCGCAAAAACCCAGTCGAACCAGAATCCCTGCACCGGATTGCCTAGGTCAATCTCTCGCTGAAACTTCTCGTTCACCACAGTCCGCGCCTTGAAGAACGCCGCTTGAGCCTCATCCGTACGGCCCATCTGATACGACGCCATTGCCAATACCAGCCGCGCCGTCGCATCGCGCGGAGCGTTCGGATCCGGATAGCCGAGGCAACGCTTCGCATAGGAAACCGCTGCAGCGTAATTCGCACGACGATACTCGTACAAGGCGAGCGACATCGATCGCCAGGAAGCTTGAAACGTATCACCCGACAATTCAGCCGCCTCGCACGCCTCGGCCGACATCTCCGCAAACGGCTTCAAGCGATCAAGCATCTCCCGGTTCGCGGAAACCAGCAGACTGATCTTCACGATACGATCCGTAAACGGACTCTCCGCATCCGCAAACCGCTCGACCGCCTCTCGACGAAACCGATCGTACTCGTCCAAATCTCCCAGCTCCATCAGCACCGGCCCGAGCTCCAAATAATCGAGACTGGACACATCCGCCCCTTCTAACTGGTTGATTTTCAGCAAAGTCTTAAACCGTTCCGCCGCCAGCCCCCAACGATCATTCGTCGCGTGCCACTCGCCCAAAGCCCGGAAAACCGCCGCTCCCTCCATCGTGGCTTCGTTCAGCTCCACTCCGTCGACCAGATTGTCCGCCTCCTCGTACTCCCCATTGTTCACAAGCATCGCCGCCTGCGTAAGCCGCTCGCGAAACTCCGCTACCTGGCGCAGCCTCGCCTGCAGCTGCTCCGCTGCCACCGCCCTCTGCCGCGCCTCGCGTTCGCGAAGCAGCAGCACCGTGGAAAGTCCAAGACCGAAAACAAGCGTCAAAGCCACCGCGCTGGACGCAAGCACCACCACCCGGTTCCGCTTCACCATCTTCCGGAAGTTGTAGAAATACGAGGAGCGATGCGCCATCACCGGCTCATCCACAAGGTAGCGCTTCAACTCGATGGCTAGCGAATCCGCCGTCTCGTAGCGACGACGCCTATCCTTCGAAAGCGCCTTCATCACGATACAGTCAAGATCCCCTTTCAGTCGGGAAATCAGCCCGCGCGGCGTCTTGTTGATCGCTTTGGCAATTGTATCCGCCTCCTCACTACCGAGCTCACCAAAGCGGACCGAAGGCTTAGGCGGATCCTCCTTGCTGAGAATTCGCCGCAAGTCCGCCATGCCCACATGGGCCAGTCGATCCTTGTCGAAAGGCGTCACCCCCGTCAGCAATTCGTAGAGCAGCACCCCAAGACTATAAACATCGCTCCGCGTATCCACATCGAGACCGCCGAGCTGCACCTGCTCCGGACTCATGTAAGACGGCGTCCCGAGCACCTGCTTCTCCGGACCGGAAAAAAGCATCATCTCGCTAAAGCCCGCCTCCGTCGCCCGAGCGATTCCGAAGTCAATCACGCGCGGCACCGCGCCCCCGTCATGCTCGCTTACGATGATATTCGACGGCTTGATATCCCCGTGGATAATCCCCTTCTGGTGCGCGTGCTGGATCGCGTGACACACCTGGATAAAAAGATTGAGCCGATCGATAATGCCGAGTTTGTGATCCCGGCAATAATCCGTCAAAGCCTCCCCACGCACATGCTCCATCACGAAATACGGCGATCCACCCGCCGTCTCTCCCGCGTCGAAAACACGGGCGATATTCGGATGGTCCATCATGGCAAGCGCCTGGCGCTCCGCCTCGAAACGGGATATCACCCGCTCCGTCTCCATCCCTAGACGGATGATCTTCAAAGCCACCGCCCTTCGAACCGGCTCTTCCTGCTCGGCCAAGTAAACCACGCCGCAGCCGCCATCACCCAGACGCTGCAGCAAACGGTAGCGCCCGATGCGAACCCCGACCGATTCCTCTTCCTCGGGATCCCTGCGAATCTTCTCCGCAATCTCCGCGGAATTAATCGCCTGCGCCCCTTCCTGGAAAAAATCCTCCACCTCGCCCTCGGATGCCAGCATCGACTCGAGCCGTACCTTCAGTCCCGGGTCGTCCTTGCACTCCTCCTCCAAAAACGCGCTCCGCTCCGTCGCGTCGCTCAAGGTTCGAGCCGCGTCAAATAACTTCTCTTCACGTACCGCTTCCGAGCTCATCCTACTGATTTTGCTGACGCTTAATCGTTTCATAGAGCCACGACTTCGCGTAAGCCCAACGGCGCTCCACCGTGCGCTCGCTCACCCGCAGCATATCCGCCACTTCCGCATTCGTGTTGCTCATAAAAAACTTCAGCACCACCACTCGCGCCTGCTCCGGATCCTTCTCCTTCAACTGCTCCAAGGCCTCGTCGATCAGCAAAACCTTCTCCTCAGGAGAGGCCGTCGCCACATCGATGCTGGCCAAATCCACCCGGACCATGTCGCCGCCTCGTTTCAGACGCGCCTTGCGCCGAGCGGACTCGATCAAAATCCGGCGCATCGCTTCTGCCGCCGCCCCGAAAAAGTGTGCTCGGCTCTCCCAACGAATCCCGCCTTTCCCCACCACTCTCAGCCACGCCTCGTGCACCAAGGCCGTCGGCTGCAAGGTATGGGCCGACGACTCCCGAGTCATCCGCACCCCGGCATGCTGACGCAGCTCGTCGTACACCAGCGGCAGCAATTCCTCCGAAGCCCGCTCGTCCCCATTCTCGATCGCCTGTAGGCACAGTGTTATGTCCGCGGAGCTTCTTGCGGAGCTTGGGGAACTATCAGGGGTATGCTTTGCTTTCGTAGACAATGCCACAGGGGCTTTCAAGTGGGGCGTAAACGGATCGCAACGATCCGAAATCACACCGAAACTACGTGTGCTTACCGTTAAATCAATCATAAGCATAGCATCTGAGAACTATCATTTTAGCCAGTGGAGTAGAAAATCCGCTGGCCATGCTGTTTCGAAGGGGTGGGGAAAAAGAAACATCTAAAAACGATTCAAATAGGGGATCACTACCTAATGCGTCCTTTGGCGCCGCCAATCCGACACCCGATCTGAATTGCCGAGATTTCTACTCGATCGCCGGCACGCTCGTATCAGTTCGAACCACCTTCTTGATCAAGCCTTCCTCGTCGTACTCGAGGAGGTCTACGCAGAGCGAGCGTCGATACACACCGCCTCCCGGCAAGGCCGCGTTGTGATAGATGAAGTACCAATTCCCCTTGAACTCCACGACCCCCTGGTGGTTCGTCTCGGACTTGGGCAAAAGATCATTGATCACACCACGATACGTCCAAGGTCCCGTCGCGCTCGGCCCGGTGGAGTACTCCGTGGTCGACGGATAATGAGACGCGTAAGTCAGGTAGTAGGTCTCGCCGAGCTTATGAATAAAGGGCGCCTCGAAGAAATTGTGAGCCTCCACCGTCTGCACCTCTCCATCGAGCTCGATCATGTTCTCCTTGAGCTTCACATAGCGGGCCTCTCCCCATGACCCCCAATAAAGATAAGCCTGCCCATCGTCATCTACATAGACCGCAGGATCGATATTCAACACCACGGAATTGGGCGTCTCGTCCGTGATCAACGCCTCGCCTACCACGTCCTTGAAAGGTCCAGTCGGGCTGTCGCTCACCGCAACTCCGATCGCAAAGCCCTCGTTCACCCGCACGTCCTTGTGCCGAAGCGAAACGTACCAATAAAATTTCCCATCACGCTCCGCGCAATGACTCGCAAACGCGTCGCCCTTCGCCCACGCGAAATCATCCACCGACAGCAGCGGCCCGTGCTTCTCGTAGTTGACCATGTCCTGTGTCGAAAAGGCATACCAGTCGTGCATTTTGAAGAAGCGCTCCGTCTCATTCTGGATATCGTGCCCGGTATAAATGTAGAGCGTGTCCTCATAGACCAAGGGCGACGGATCCGCCGTAAACATACCCGTCACCACCGGATTCCCGCGTCGATCCGATTTCTCGGCAACGCACACGGAACCAAAGGATACGCAGGCGACAGATAAGAGCGTTTTCGAAAAAAGTGAGTTCATCATAGCAAAAGGGCTTAGCGTTATCTCTCAAGCGGCTCGTCAGCCGAGGAAACCCCCTCGATCGTCGGCACGATTTTCCGGATCGTCCCATCTTCGTTGTAGTACAGGTAGTCGATGCATACCGAGCGACGCCAGCTGCCTCCGCTGAGCAATCCTCCATTGTGATAGATGAAATAGTCGCGCCCCTTGAACTCGATGATTGCCTGGTGGTTCGTATTGCTATTGCCCGCCAGCTCCTTGATCAAACCGCGATACTCCCAAGGCCCTTCGATGCTCTTCGAAGTCGCGTAAGCCGTGCGCTCCGGAAATCCCCACGCATAGGTCAGATAATAAAGCTCTCCCTTCTTGTGCACCCAAGGAGCCTCCACGAAACGAGGCAGCTCGATCTGGTGGATCTCCCCGTCCAGTTCGATCATATTATCCTTCAGCTTCGCCCAATATAAATTCGTGTTTCCCCAGAAAAGATAGGCCTGCCCGTCGTCGTCAATAAACGCGGCCGGATCAATATCATCCCAGGTCACTTCTCTACCCTCTGGATTTATGGGATTTGGCGTCATGTCGCTCGATACTAAAGGTCCTCCCAACGGATCGCTAAACGGCCCTGTCGGACTATCCGCGCTGGCCACCCCCACCGCGAAGCCAAGCCCCTCTCCTCGCCAGACCGAGACGTACCAGAAAAATTTTCCGTCGCGCTCTATCGTATGCGCCGCCCAGGCATTCGCCTTCGCCCACGGAAATGCCTCCAAGGACAAAATCGAACCCTCCGGCTTCCAGTTCACCATATCGGTCGACGAAAAACAAAGCCAGTCGTCCATCACGTAGCCTGGCTTTTCGGGCTCAGCTTCGTCGTGTCCCGTGTAAAGGTAAACCGTCCCATCGTGCACCAAGGCAGCAGGGTCAGCCGTGCACACGTCTGTGATTATGGGGTTGCTAGCGGAAAGTTGCGAGACAAGCGCAAGCGCGAAAAAAAGAGGCAGAGGTTTCATAGTTATACAATGCGCCGAACCCACGAGCCACCCGCCATATTCGAAATTTGAAAGCCGCTTCCCGCCCTTTCCCTTGCCGTCGCAAAGCCGTCCATTCAAACTCGACGCTTTCGATAAATCACTAGGCCTAAACCATGGAAGCCAAAGAGCGAAACTGCCTCGTCATCCCCGACGTCCATCAACACATCCGATGGGTGGACGCTATCCTGGAAAAGGAAGCCACCAGCGCCGAGCGAATCGTATTCCTCGGCGACTACTTCGACGCCAAGCACCAAGCCGCCGCATCTCCCGCCGAAACCGCCCGCTACATCTCCTCGCTTTCCAAAGCCTACCCGAAAAACCGCTTCTCCTTTCTCGTCGGAAACCACGACCTCGCCTACCTCTACGATTTTCAGAATCTGCGCGGAAAATCGCCCGTGATGCCCAACCCGTATTCCTGCAGCAACTACATGCTCGAGGAATCGCCATCTATCTCGAAAAACCTCAGCCCCGCCTTCGTCGCCTCCCTCGAGCCCTTCACCTTCGCCAGCGGCTACCTGCTTTCCCACGCCGGCCTGCACCTATCCTTCTACGAAACGGCCTCCAATCCCAAAGACGAAAAGCCCCTCGACAGCCTCTACCGAAAGCTCAAGGCGGAATTGAAAAGGCTCCCCAAAACCCGAATGCCAGAACTCGCCGCAGTAGGTTTCGTAAGAGAAGGACGCGACCCCGTCGGCGGACTCACCTGGCAAGACTGGCATCGCGAGTTCGAGGACGACCTTCCCTGGCCCCAGATCGTCGGCCACACCATTCTCGCCGAAACCCAGTCAAAAGGAAGAAGCTGGAATCTGGATACCAGATCAGGCAACTACGCGATCCTCTCTCCAGGCGGCATCGAAATCAAAGACCAGAGCAAAGACCTCCGCTAGGCCGACCGCTTCTCGTCGCTGACTCGCCGAACCCTTGCCAAGATCGTCGCCACCCAATATCGGACCGCAAACACCAAGGCCCCAAACGGCCCCGCCAGCCATACAAGCAGCAGCTCCAGCCGAACCTCCCAGCTTCGCAGCCGAGCGAAACGGGAAATCCAAATTCCCACAAACAAATCCATCGCCAAACGATGCATCCACAAGGCGATGAACAGAATCGGGTGCGCCCAAAACCGCCGCACGTTCTTCATCTCCACGCCGTCGAGCCTGGGCAGACCCGTGATGTCGTTCGCTAGCCACAGTAGATACAAATAAAACAATCCCAACAACGGCGGAGCCAACCACAAGCGACACACCGCATGCGTCACCCGGCTCCGCGGCCAACCCAACATCAAAACCCAAAACGGAGCCGAACTTGCAGTCGCGAGCCAGAAGAGCGTATTCAACTCCTTACTACCAAAAAACTCTACCAGCCAAATATTCATTAACCGCTACAGACCAAACTCGGACTCGAAAAGCTCCCGCCGAAACCCGTTTCGCACCAGCACAGAGCGCACGCCTAGCCCACCTACCTCTTCGATATTCCGATGCTCGTCATCAAAAAACAGCATCTCCCCGTACGCGTATCCACTTTTCTCTTTCAAAGCGGAAAAGTGTCTTACCTTCGACGACGGATAAATCTCCTCAAAGGCGAATCGCCCCCTCAATCCCAACAAATCGAGAAGCTCGCGAGCCCAGTCAGGTTGTTCCGTTCGCGACGCCACACCTAGCTCCACACCGCGCTCCTCCAGAAAATCGAGAGCCCAGTGAATATCATCATAGACCTTCACCAGAGAGCCACGCGAGTCATGCACTTGATCTCCGCTTGAGCGGAACGGCGGCCGCAGGCAATCACACCACACGCCCCCTGCATCCCAAACCGTAAAGTCTAGGTCGAAGACAACTAACTGATAATCCGGCCGGCCCATGCCTAGACAAAGCAAGGAATACCGGCACGGATTACGAACCCATTCTACCTACAAATTCGACTTCTGTTTCCGCTTTTCCTTAAGCTTCTTCAGACCCTTCTTCCCTATCTGTCGACGCAGCTCCTTAAACTTCGCCAACTGCTCCGCATCCAACACCTCCGCCAGCTTCGCGTCGCTCTCTTTGCGTGAGGCCTGCAGCTCCGGCCTTGCTTCACTCATCGCATGCCGATCCGGACGCGCCCCCTTCTGTAAATCGATTCCATGCTTCTCCAGGATTGCCCTCCGAGCCTCCCGCGTCTCCTGCAGTATTCCCTTCACCTGCTCCCGCTGCTCATCGGTCAAATCAAGCTGCTCCACCACGGATTCCAAATCTGTCGGAGCTTTCGCCTCCTCACCCTGAGCCCCAAGCGAAACAGCCGCGCACAAAGCGACAGCTCCCAAAACAAAACGTATACATTTAGCAATCTTCATAAGCCCACCCCATTGCAAACTTCATGCCAACGAGAGGACGCCTTCCTAAGTACCTACCTAGCAGCCGCTAAGGAAAAACGTCTTTTCTCCCCTCACGCCAATTTGGGAAAAGCTCCCCAACCCACACGCCACATTCGCCTGCCTCTTTGGGTTCCATTCCCCAAGCTCTACCACCAGCCTTGGCTCCCGCCATACTTCGCAAGCATTGCAAGACACATTACTACCACCAAGCCACGCAGCACCTGCGGATTGATCCGCAACAGACAATGCGAGCCGAGCCAAGCCCCCAACAATTGCCCCAAAATCATTGTCCCACCGGCCAGCCACGCCACTTTTCCCGCGAACAGAAAAACGCAGAGAGACGCAATATTCGTCGCAAAATTCAAGGTCTTGGCAACCGCAGTCGCCTCCACCAAACCCTGGCCGCGCAAGCTCACCCCAGCGAGCGAAAAAAACGACCCAGTACCGGGACCGAACATACCATCGTACCAGCCAATTCCCGGTACCGCAAAACCGCGAAATACCCCGACTCTTGCCTTCAGTACTTTCCCTCGCTCCCTAACTTGCGGCATCAGCAAAAAATAAAGTGCCGTACTCGTCAAAACGATAGGTATCAACAAACTCAATACAGATACATCGACAAACTGCACCGCCACCGATCCACCTGCAGATCCACAAAAGGCGAGCGCCATCAACGACCTCACATCCCTCCACTCAACCCTGCCATTCTTCACCATCATCCAACTCGCCGTAGCCGTCCCCACGCTACCTTGAAGCTTGTTCGTCCCCAATGCTACAAGCGGCGGAACACCAGCCATCAAAAGGGCCGGCAAAGCGATCAACCCGCCACCGCCTGCAAGCGTGTCAATAAATCCCGCCAGCAACGCGACTAAAAACAAAACCGCTAATATATCATACGTCATCACACCCCTATATCATAATCATGAAGATCGAATACAGAGCCCCCGAAAACATGATTAGCAACCTCTAAAGTAGATCGGTAAGAAGTCTCCGTTTTTCAATTACACAGTAAATAAGATGCGATTTCATGCACTCATAATTCATCACTAAGTGAACACCCGAACAAGGGACTTTAACCAGCCTCACAAACAGGGTTAACATCGCTCAAGGCATACCAATTGTCCCTGAAAAAGAAACCGCTAGCTTAGAAATGTAACTAATGTATAAAAAACGCTTTCTAAGCTTAAGAGTTTCGTGCGCATTACGATCCCCTTTGGATGCTTGCTACCCCATTGTGCACTTTCTGACAGGTCTCAGTTCAAAAGGCGTTTGGAACCCGTAGACAGCATTCTTTAGCCACAAGGTCTCAGCAGCCTTGTGGCTTTTTTGTACCACGCCACCTGGCCCATGCAAAAAGGCTCATCACCATCTAGCGGTGAAAACCTCTGAATAGACTTAGGGCTGGCGCTCGCGCCATGCCGCGGCGCAAGGAGGCGTTCTCCAGTTCGACCAAACATCTGTTTCCACCCCTTTTGTTGATGAGCAAAAAAAAGCGCCTCCGGAAATCACTTCCGAAGGCGCAGATAAGAGATACGTTTCTTTAGAGTACCTTTCTCTAGAAGGTGAAGGTGTTGCGCAGCGTCCAAGTAGTTGGAGCGCCAATACGCACCGTGCCTAGACTTCCGTCAGGCTGACCCGTCACCGGATAAAGGTCGTCACCGCCAAAAGCATTGCGAATGTTCAGCTGGATCTTCCAGTCTACGCTGTCATTGAGAGCCATCTCATAACCAGCCCAGAAATCCCAAGACTCCTCAGATCGGCCAAATATAGGATTGGCAACGTCGTAAAGACTGCCATCAGCCCCTTGCGTGACTGGGAAACCTACCGTTGGAGCTTCCTGATAGCGCCAGCTGCCACCAAGGTTGAGACCAGCGAATCGGCCATCGGTGAAAGCGTAATTAGCCACCATGTTATAACGCCACTCGACAAGCTCAGGTACATTTCCGTTTTCCAGCGCTCGCCAGAAATTAAGACCAGCAATGGTCTCGCGCATGTACTTGCCCTCGGTCGTTTCTCCACCCTGATCACTCAGAGTGTTGTCATCCTGAGGACCCCAAAGACGGATGTCGCCTTGAGGCGTGTTCTGGAAGTCCGCATAGCGAGCCTCGACGAAATCTACATACCCCGAAGCAAGATTCGAGCGCTGAGCTTCCGTCTGGGCCGCGTTGAAGGCGACACTCAAGCCATCGATGGGATTAGCTACCAGCTCGAGCTCGAAACCTTGCGAGAAGGTATCCGAAGTCGTGACCAAGCCTGGAGGACCAAAATTGGTCTGTCCGCCTTGAGTCTCGTAGTTGGTCAATGCCCACGTTTGCTGGAACTGCTCGGATACCGGATTCGCAAGCCAAGCGGTGATTGCCGCCTCCTGCACTGCATAGGCCGTATCCAACTGTTCCTGACTATAGTCTCCTTCACTGTCGGGATCGCCAGCAGGCTGGTAGACAACGTCGCCGCCTGAGCTTGAAGTACCGAACACCGTGGCGAAAGCGCCTCGCCGATCACGCGCTTCGAGAGCGTACTGCTGACCCCACGCCTCTACGGCGCCGATCAAGTAGTTGCCCGCAATCGCATCGCCAGCATTCGCATTGAAGACCGTCGTCTCATACCAGTTCGCCTTAAGAGTGTACTTGTCGTCGAAAGCCGAAACACTGAAGCCATACTCCTCGGTTTCACCCGTTGGCGACGGCACAACATTTCCCAACACGTCGATACGACCCGCATCTGGCTGGAAGTTCTCCGACTCATTGTAGTGGAACGAAAGACTGACACCTGTATTGTCGCGGAAGGTTTGCGGCGTGTGCACCACAACACTCTTGGTGAGAGACTCCCCACTTTCAGAGTTGTAGGAGCGATTGTACGGCTGCAGATCATTCGGCCCGTTAGGGAGCTGAAAATCCGGATCAAAAGGATTTACAATACCGTCCACGCCGGGAAGCGTTCCGGCTCCGCGAGCGGTATCCGTATCCTTGCGCCAGCCAATCATTGGCACGACCATTCCATCAAAAAGGAATCCCTGCCAAACCAAAGCTTCGGACTCGATCTTGTTGTCGAGCTTCGTCGCATTGGTGTAAGGTCGGCTTTCGAACGGCATCGAGTAGGCATTGACAATCTCGATAGGAATCGTCTGCCAGCCAATGTAGTTGGCAGGATCGTTGAGCTCGTCATCCGACAAACCATCCAGTTCCGGATCAAATCCGTCGACTGGCGTATTGTTCCAGACCGAGATCGAAGTGCTCGTAGGCGCCTGAAACGTAGTTACAGGGCTGATACCAAGTCCGCTGGCCGAGCTAGCTCCCGCTACGCTTCCGCCAAGGTAGCTAAACACGTGGGCATCTCGCTGGGCCTGATTGACCGCAGAACCCGCACTAGGAGCATAAGAACTCCCAATGAAATTCCGCTTGTACGAGAAACTCTTATCGTCGATCTGATTCTCGCTATACAATCCCGTGAAGACATGGCGTCCTAGCCATTTCCCCAGTGTTTCATTGCTGGAATCCCGGAAGTCGAGCTCCCCATATACAGTCGCGCGCATGACCTCGCGATCACGCATCTCACGGTATCCGTCACCACTGCCGCTCGAGACAACCAATGGGCGGCCTACGTTCGGATTCTCCGTGCCGTCGACAAAATGAGAGATGACATCGACCGTGATTGCGGCAGCATCCGGGCTAAGGAAATTCTCGCGTCCCCAGTCCGCCGATTGCTTGTCGTAGGCCAGCTCGTATCCCAGACGGTTATCAAAGAAATTTTGACGAAACGCGAAATTCAGCGCGTCAAAATCATTGAACTCCCGCTTGTTCGAACCTTCCAACAAATTGTCATAAAAGTTGAATACAGTCGGATCAACGAGCGACTTCGCCTTGTAAGCGCTGATATCCGTTCCCGGAAATGCAGTGCCGCCAACATTCGAAGCGTAGATGTTATAGGGGCCGATGCCACGAAGCTGACCTCCTCCAGAACCACGTGTGCCACCACTGCCGATGGGATAGGTCCGCACATCAGCCGGCGTAGCGTAAAGCTGATCGCCCTCTGGCGAAAACGCCACCGCTACCCCGTCGTAAACACGGTTCCCAATGGGAGCAAGCCAAGCAGAATAATTCGGCGAGCTCGACTGCGTCGCGCCCCCGTAGCCGTTCGGAGTCGTTCCGTCCGCAAGATACCAATCTTCGGAATCCGTTGAGGTAATCACGTCCGCGCGATAGGTCTGCTTCCCCATGCTCTCAAACCAAGGACTGATCATGTCAATCGGAGGCGTGAGGCGAGGGTTGTTGGACTCGATTTCACCATTTTCGTAGCTGAACGAAAACTCACTATTATAGCTGGACCCACTTAACGCTGCAGGCTTCCAAGTTAAGGCTGCGAATAAACGCTCGTCATCGCGAAACGCCGGATCCTGACGGTAGTTCCTGTTGTCGCTCAAGAGCGCCACACGCGCCGCAAGCTCATCCTCAATCAACACTTTATTGAAATTAGCGGACAAACGAGTCGAGCCAAAGCTGCCAAACTCGATGGCGACTTCATTCTCATCACTGAAATCAGCGCTCTGCAACCCGGCGTTGATAATGCCAGCAGGCGATCCGATACCAAAAAGCACGGAGTTCGGCCCACGCTGCAGGTCAACGCGACTTATGTTATAAGAGTCCCATGGAATATCAGAGAGATAGAAACTCCGAGTATTGTCAGCTTCGTCAAGACCGCGAACACGCGTATTCGAAACCGGTGAGTTGCGATGCGTAGTGTCTAGAACCGCACCGGCTCCCCCTCCAACGAAGTTACCTCCCTGCCCCGCGACTTCCGTGCTCATCGCATAGACAAGCAAGTCTTCAGCGTTATTAGAGTTCGTATCCTTTAGAAACTCCTCCGTGACCACGGAGATAGCAGAACCTACATCCTTCAAGTTCGTGCGGATACGAGTACCCGCAAGAGTGGAAGTCGCTCGGTAGCCCGAATCGTCAGTACCCTCTACTGTGAAAGGACTGAGTTCGAATACGTCTTCCTCCTCGTCACTAGCTTGTCCAAAAGCGAGAGGGGAAACCAGAAGCATGACCCCGATCGCCAAAGATCGCGGCATACCTCTCGAATTTCGATTTAGATATGTTTGTTTGATAGTATTTTTCATGGGTTTGAGTGAATCACGGGTTCACATTATTGGTTTTTACTTGCTCCTCTTTTTAGATAAAAGAGGACACAAAGGGACCTGAGAACGGTATCCGTTCCCTCTAAAGACGACCTTGCTCAAGGCATGGGGGTACAGCAGGGCATAGGTGCCCGAAGAGCAGACGCTAGATCATAGAATGACAGCTATTAGGGGTTACTTGGATAATGCTTCTTAGCAGAGCAAATGGGGCGCAAAATACCTAAAAAAGTATAAAAACAAACTGTCTATTCAGTGCATCTCTACAAACAAAAAACCGCTCAACGGAAAATTTTATCTATAGATATACCAAATTCATCATCAACAACCTTCACGACCATGCCGTGCCTTGAAAGCCTACATACAGAAGGAAAAAATCAACCCAATTAAAACACATAAGACGTTGTAAAATAAACACTTAAGAATCGCTATCAACCACACACCCCTCCTCCAAAAAACAAAAATATATAGATTATAAATAATTGTTTTTAGACTATTTTATAGAATAAACATAAGAGAGAGGGAACTCCCCTAAGGGCTTTATCTTTAAAGCGCAAAGCGTTAACTAAATATATATTAAATACTGAATATCTCATATATATAATATATCTAAAACTTAAATCGTGATTTCACAAAAAGTGCATCCAACTGTGCCCATCGCGCGAGTAAAACCGCCAAAAATCGCCTGACACGAATCCTAAGCCGCAAAAGGCAATCTGATCGCCCCACATCGCTTCTCCGCAGGCTACAGTCGCCACCCCGACATTCTTCAATGCACAGGATTGAAACGAGCAGCCTTCCGAACCAACACGAACGAGGTACAAGCCGTCCGCCAAACGCGTCTCAACCCTCTTCGCCCGTCGCTTTCCTTAAGGCGCGTGCCCACGGACTGGATACATCTTTATTGCCGCCAGAACCACGAGCTTTGCCCGCTGCCGCCTTGCGCAACTTATCCTTCTTGCTCGGGCGCTTCCCCTTGACCGGGGCCTTTCCTTTCGCAGGGTCCTCGGGATTCCAATTCTCCGGCACAAACCCTTCCAAACGCTCCCGCTCAAGCCTCAGTCCGTTCTTTTTCTCGATCAGACGAAAATGCGCGTCCTTGTCATCCGTGATGAAATTGACCGCCAGCCCCGATTCCCCAGCCCGACCCGTGCGGCCAATACGGTGCACGTAATCCGCCGCAGATCGCGGCAAATCGTAATTCACCACACAAGGCAGCCCGGCGATATCGATCCCGCGCGCCGCCACATCGGTCGCCATCAGCACACGTACCTTGCTTTGCTTGAACCGCTCAAGAGAACGAGCCCGCTTATCCTGACTCATATTTCCATGCAACGCGACCGCCTTGATCCCATGCTTCTGAAGCTTAACCGTCACGTTCTCGGCTCGGCGTTTCGAGCCGACAAAAACCAATACTCGCTCCCATCCCTCGGTCTCCAGCAAATGCCGCAACAGTCCAGTACGCGAGTTCCCGTCCACCTCGATCGCCCGCTGAGCGATGCTTTCCACCGGCCGCGACGCCGCTTCCAGCTCGATCTTCACCGGATCCTTCAACAACGCGTTCGCCAGCGAAACCACGTTCTGTGGAAACGTCGCCGAAAACAAAAGATTCTGCCGCCCCTCAGGCAACATCTCTAAAATGGTGTTCAACTCCTCCGCAAATCCGAGAGCGAGCAAACGGTCCGCCTCGTCCAGTACCAGCATCTCCACCTCATCAAGCACCACCGAGCGACGCTCCGCCAAATCGATCAAACGCCCCGGCGTCGCCACCACCACCTCCACGCCCGCATAAGCCGCCTTCATCTGAGCATCGTAGCCCACGCCGCCAAACGCCACCAGCACCCTCGCCTTCCGCGGCGCGCCCTCCGCATAACGCTCGATCGCCGCCCCGACTTGCACCGCCAGCTCACGCGTCGGCACCAGCACCAAAAAGCGAGGCTTCGCCTTCTGCTCCTCCATCCCGGCCAAGCGCTCGATAATCGGAAGCGAAAACGCCGCCGTCTTCCCCGAACCCGTCTGAGCCGCCGCCAGCAAATCGCTCCCTTTCAAAACCACCGGAATAGCCGCCGCCTGGATAGGAGTAGCCTCCTCATACCCAAGGGTTTCAAGCGACCTAAGCAAAAAATCTGAAAGAGAAAGCGAAGCAAATGACATAGCCCAGAACCACTGCGCCCAAAACTCAGCCTTGGCAAGGCCTAGCCCTCCTCTTCGAAAGGCTTGCCCGTCCACGGATTCATCTTCGGACTAGGCGCCGGACGCGGCTTGAACGGCCGCCGCGACGGCAACAAAGGCTCTCGACGCGGCTCCTCATCATCCTCCAGCTTGCGCTCGACCTTCTTCCGCACCGGCGGCACCAGCCCGATAGAGATCATGTAAAGATCCTCCACCTTGTTGCGCGCCCAAAACGTCTTGCGAAGAAACTTCAAGCTCGAGTCCAAGCTCGGATTCACCGCAAAGCAATTGATCGAAATCCGCGACGCCAACTCGTCCCAGCCATAACGCTCCACCAATTCCGTCAGCATCGCCTTCAGCGACTTCCCATGCATCGGATCCTTCTTCGCCCCCTCGCTCATTCGAAAGGCATAAGCTGCCAATGCTGCAAGCGCGTCAACCCAAAGCTGGAGCGAGACGCCTCAGCTCGCTTTCCCCACCCCCAAAAAAATGGTTCATCACCAAACACAGTGGAAATAAGACCCACCCCGGATGGCGTCACTCTTGCCATCTTGAATCCTGCCGAAAGAGGCAGATCCGCTATCCAGACCACTCAATCCAAACGCAAACATACAAACCCATTCGAATCCTGCTGGCCGCAGGCCACCCTGTTCCGGCCAAAGGCCGGATCTCTGTTAAAACAATTCATCCCCGTCCACTCGATTTGACGATGAACCAAAAAAACCTACCGCCCATAAATCGGCGCGTTGTTCGGCGGAGGCGGAGTAATCGCCTCCTGCCTCTCCAAAATCTCCGCGCTCAAAACCGCCGAAGCCCCCTTCACCGCCTCCTCCACCTGAGCCATGCTCTTCACGCCCACGATCGTCGAAGCCATCGCCGGCTGGCTCAAAGCCCACGCCAACGCGTACTGCGTCAAACTCAAGCCCGCCTCCTTCGCCAGCTCCTCCGTCGCCTCGATCTTGTCGAAAACCGCGTCCTCCGGCTCCGCCAGCCAAGAGCTATCCGCCATTCGCGAACCCGCCGGAGCCGCCTGCCCGCGACGATACTTGCCCGTCAACAGCCCGCCCTGAAGCGCCTGCCAAGGCGTCACGCCAATGTCATGCTTCCGGCAAAACTCCAAATCGTTCTGGTAGTCCCGACGCAACAAGCTAAACGGGATCTGCGAGGCCACCACCTTCGGCCAATTCCGCTTGTCCGCCGTCCAAAGCAGCTCGCACAGCTGCCAAGCGAAGTGGTTCGACACCCCAAACGCCCGGATCTTCCCCTGCCGATACGCCGTCTCCATGGTCGAAAGCACCGTCTCCAGCGGCGTCTGCGCATCCGGCCAATGCACATGATACAAGTCAATGTAGTCGGTCTGCAGCCGCTTCAGACTCCGGTCCAGCTCCCGCAAAATCGTCTTCGGAGCCAGCCCCATATCATGCGTGCCCTCACCATTCGGCGCGCCGCACTTCGTGGCGATCACCACATCCTCGCGACGCCCCTTCACCGCTGCCCCCAAAATCTCCTCCGACACGCCGCCCGCAGACCCCTGGAAACGACTGTAGCCCTCGTACACGTTCGCCGTATCGATGAAATTGATACCCAGATCCATCGCCCCATGCACGATGCGGATCGCATCCTCCTTCCCCACCGGAGACCCAAACGTCATCGTCCCCAGACAAACCGGAGAAACCATCATACCACTCGAACCCAAACGTCTCAACTTCATCCCCCCACCCTCGCCAATCCCGCCCCTCCACGCAACCCCCCAGATACACTTCCAAATTACCCGGCATTTCATTGCAAGAAGCGGCCTTGCTCCGCGATTTCTAAATCCGGGGGGTACCGAGATACCGGCCGGAGGAGACGTGACCACAAGTATGGAGGCAGTAGCCGACACTCAAACAGTCGACCAACATACTTTCCACTTCGAAAATCATTCGCGGTAATTAGCGGTAAAAAATCCATTCTCTCCCTCGATACGCATTCGCTTGCGGCTAAAAAACGATGCTCACTCATCCTCCAAAAAACGCCCAAAATAAAGCGCCCACCCATTCGGCGCAGACCCTGCTCTTCTCCAAGCACGCGACCACGAAAACCCTCCTTTCGAAACGAACGGCCGCGCGCTCCGTATGAAAATCCTCCCAGAAGAAGAAGACGCTCCGCCGCCCGCCAAACCCATCGACCTCGACAAACGCGCCATCGAGATCCTCCGAGAAAACTCATGGGGCGACTACACCCTCCCCACCAAAGGCCTCTACCCTTACCAGTGGAATTGGGACTCCATGTTCGTCGCCCTCGGCTTCTCCGAGATCGACCTCGACCGCGCCTGGACCGAAGTCGAATCCCTCTTCCAAGGACAATGGAAAAACGGCATGGCCGCCCACATCGTCTTCCGCCGCGACTCGCCCACCTACTTCCCCGGACCAAAAGTCTGGGGCGGCACCCATGACGTCGCCACGTCCGGCTGCTCCCAGCCCCCCGTCGCCGCCACCATCGTGCGCGACCTCTACGAAAAGAACCCCGAGCTTGGCGAAGAACGCCTCCGCCGCCTCTTCCCACGCCTCATGCGCTGGCACCGCTGGTTCCACACCATGCGCGTCATCTCCGGCGGCTCCGCCATCGCCGTCACCCACCCGTGGGAATCCGGACGCGACAACTCCCCCGACTGGGACGAAGCCCTCGACAACGTCGATCCCACCGGCGTCACCCCCTACCAACGAAAAGACCTCGGTCACGTCGACGCGGACATGCGCCCCACCGACGCCCAATACGACCGCTACATCAAACTCGTCGAATACGGACGCGACTGCGGCTGGGACCACACCCACATCACCCAAGAAGGCCCCTTCGCCGTCGCCGATCCCGGCATAACCTTCATCCTAGCCCGGGCCGACCGAGACCTCCGCGCCCTCGCCCGCTACCTCGGCGCCCGCGACTCCGGCCGCGAGATCGACAAATGGCTCCGCCGCAACCAAATCGCCGCCGACACCCTCTGGAACGAAGAGCTCGGCGCCTACTGCGCCCGCGACCTGCGCACCGGCAAGTTTGCCGACGGCGTCTCCTCCGTCGCCTTCCTCTCCTACTATGCCGGCATCACCCGCTCCAAACGCGACGCCACCCTACAGAAAACGCTCACCCGCATCCTCGAAGCCGCCCCCTACTCCATCCCCTCCTTCGATCCCGCTCATCCAAAATTCGACTCCCAACGCTACTGGCGCGGGCCCACCTGGGCCATCGTCAACTACCTCGTCGCCCGCGGACTCGCCGAATATGGCTTCCACGAAAAAGCCGAACGCATCCGCCTCGACACCCGTAGAGTCATCCAAGACTCCGGCTTCTACGAATACTTCGATCCCATCACCGGCAAAGGCTCCGGCGGCAACCACTTCACTTGGACCGCCGCCATCTGGCTCGCCTGGGCCTCCCCCATGACCGACTAAACCACTCCCCTCCCAACTCACGCCCTACCACAAAGCACCAAGCCGCCACTCAAAACCAGGGCACAGAACCCTAATCCAAATTCACCACTCACTACTCACTCCTCACCACTTCCCTATTCCCCCCAATCCAACTCCCACAATTAACACCAAACTCGCGACCATGGTCTCCCCTAGGACCCCCCAGTAGGCTTACCCCAAGCAACTGTAAACAAACCGAGAAACCACCGTTCCAAGCCCCTTCCACAGCCCAAACGCCAACTTTCCTACAACCATTTCCGATAAATAGGGTATCTTTGTAACAACAACGGCACCCCGCCAAACACCCCCACACACCATGGAACTCCTTTCCCAAGACCAAACCCAGGAAACCGACCAATCTTGGCCCAGCGACCGCTTCCAGCCGCAGAACACCGAACGCCGCACCCTCGAGCAACTCTGGCACGCCGGACACCTCCAGCGCCACCTCGACGCCCTCGAACGATTCTACCGCGCCAAGCGACAAGAGATCCAAGACCTCCTCGCCAACCGCCAAGACACCGACAGCCTTGTCGAGATCGCCAAACAACTCGTCATCAAAAACGGCATCGTCGACCGCATCGCGGAAACAGTGGACCAGATCGAAGCCATCGAATCCGAAATATGGATACAAGGCGAGCGAGGCAACTACGACCGCGACCGCATCGCCGCCGAGTGGGCTTCACGCCACGCCGCCGAGTGGCGCGAATGGCGCATCAAGGAATACCTCTACGCCACCGAACGCATGCAAGACCGCCTCGCCGACTGCCTGCAAATGGCCAGCTAGAGCCAATCCCCAGACAAGGGCAATCCAATGCTAAGGGCCGCTCTCCCAGCTGCCCACAAGGGAAGAAAGTTCCCAAAGACGACCCACCCAATCATATCCTGTTGGCGAAGCCAACCTGTCCGCGCAGCGCATCCCTGCTAACAAAACACAGTGCCTCGCCCCCTGGGTCCATCCTCCAATAAAACTGAACCCAAACTCAAAAGAAGCTCGTACTAAAAGCATCTCCCCGCAAAACCGTGGAGACCGCAATCGACTGCTAACAGTACAAGCCAAGTGATTCTAAAACCCAAGCTCTCCACACTCCTCGCAACCGCAGCCCTCTCCTGCCTCGCAAGCCTAGCCAGTTCCGCCGACATAGCCTTCTCCACAGAAGAAGACGGAATCTACGCCGTGTTCGGCACCACTAGCGGAGAATTCGCTGCCAAGCTCCACTACGAGCAAGCCCCCCTCACCGTTGCCAATTTCGTAGGACTCGCCGAAGGCACAGTCCTCCTTTGGGACGCCACCGAAAAACAAGCTAACTCCGTCAACTACTACGACGGCATCTCCTTCCACCGCGTCATATCCGATTTCATGATCCAAGGCGGCTCCCCAAACGGCCTCGGCACAGACGGCCCCGGCTACACCATTCCGGACGAAATGTCCGCCGACCTCACGCACAGTAAAGCCGGCATCCTCTCTATGGCCAATAGTGGAGCTAACTCCGGCGGCAGCCAGTTTTTCATTACCCTCGCCCCCACCACCTGGCTCGACGGCATCCACACCATCTTCGGCGAAATCGTCGCAGGACAAAACATCGTCAACGCCATCGGTTCGGCCACCACCGACGCCAACGACAAGCCCCTCACACCCATCACCATCAACACCGTCACCATTGTTCGCGTCGGCGAAGAAGCCGCAAAATTCAACCCACTCGACTACGACGTCCCCAACGTACTCTTCCCCTCCATCGAACTCGAGCTCGACGACACCCAGTCCATCGCACGCTTCCCACGCAAGACCAACGCCAGCTACCTCGTGCGTCACTCCACCGATCTCACCGACTGGACCGTCGACGAGTCCCTCGTCCCCGACTACGACGCCCCCGCCACCCACGAACTCGACCTCAGCTCCAATTTCGGGACCGACGGCAAAGCGTTCGTAGAAGTGACCGAGATCACGAACCCCGTCACCCTCAATGCCGAAGGAACCAACCTCACTCTCAACCTCACCGGCAACTCAGAAATCACCGTCAGCATCACTGACACCTTCGACGGCACCTACACAATCGGCGAAAACTCAGGCACCGTCACGGGCTACTACTGGTATCCCCTCGAAGATCGCGACCAGCTTTACATCGGCTTCTCCGGCCTCCCCGCCATGCAGATCTACTTCAGCTGGACCACCGAAACCACCGGCTCCGTCTTCGTCCACGTCTACGCACGGGGTAACAGCCCCGCCTTCAACGTAGAAGGCACCTTCGAGGCCAACCAACGCCCCGAATCCTAACCCCGGTTCTAAGACACCCCACAAAAGCCAGAGCTCCCATCACAGAGCGCCCTTTCCCTCTTGTGCCTCCAGTGCTTCTTGTGGTTAAAAACCCGCACCCCGAATACATTGCATCACAAAAATCTGTGCCCACGTGTCCTCCATAGCTTTAGCGACGGACGGAACTATGTCATCTGCGGGCAAAAAACACAACCCCATCACACCCTTCACCAATCTCCCCATCCATGCACCGCCTCCCCCTCATCGCCACCCTCCTAGTCGCCCTCGCCCACGCGAACACCCTCGCGGCCCAGTCAATATACCAGCTTCGCACCAATATCCCCTACACGGAGCTCGAAGACGCCTACGCCCAAGAACGCTGCAAGCTCGACCTCTATTACCCCGACAAAACAGACGGCTTCCCCACCCTCATCTGGTTCCACGGCGGCGGACTCAAAAACGGCAACAAGCACATCCCAGAGCGCCTCAAAAGCCAAGGCATCGCCATCGTCGCCGTCAACTACCGCATGTATCCAAAAGTCGGAACACCCGTCCCCATCGAAGACGCCGCCAGCGCCACCGCTTGGGTATTCGAAAACATAGCCAGCTACGGCGGTGACCCCGATAAAATCTTCATCTCCGGCCACTCCGCTGGCGGCTACCTCGCTAGCATGATCGGCTTCGACAAAAGCTACCTCGCCGCCCACGATATCGACGCCGACCGCATCGCCGGACTCATCCCCTACAGCGGCCACACCATCACCCACATGACCGTGCGCGAAGCCGGCGGCATACCCGACACCCAACCCATCATCGACAAATACGCCCCCCTCTTCCACACCCGCGCCGGCGCCCCGCCCATCGCCCTGCTCACCGGAAACCGCGAGCTCGAGCTCCTCGGACGCTACGAAGAGAACGCCTACTTCTGGCGCATGCTCCAAGTCGTCGAACACCCCGACGCCACCCTGTACGAATTCGATGGATACGGCCACGACATGCTCGAACCCGCCCACCCCGTCGCCCTAGATTTCATCAAACGCATCCTCGCCAAAAAAGCCGCCCGACCCATCGACCTCTTCAACGGCCAAAACCTCGACGGATGGCATATCGACGTCCCCGCCATGGACGACGACCCCTCCGTCAAATCCCCCTTTATTGTCCGAGACGGATACCTCGTCAGCCTCGCCTCCCCCGGCGGCCACATCATCACCGACAAAGAATACTCAAACTATCGCCTCGAAATCCAATACCGCTTCTCCTCCGAACCCGGAAACTGCGGCGCCCTCGTCCACGTATCCACTCCACGGGCACTCTACGGCATGTTCCCAAAATCCATCGAGTCCCAGCTCATGCACGAAAACGCCGGCGATTTCTGGTGTATCGAACTAGACATTACAACCCCCGATATGGAAGCCCGCCGCGGCCCCCAAGAAGACTGGGGCGTCAACGGCGACAAACTCCGCCGCATCCCCAACCTCACCGACGACTCCGAAAACCCCGTCGGCCAGTGGAATACCAAAATCATCGAATGCGTCGGCGACGAAATCAAAGTCTGGCTCAACGGCGACCTCGTCAACTACGGCTACGACTGCCAAGCCACCTCCGGCCGCATCGCCCTCCAAGCCGAAGGCTCCGAAGTCGAATTCCGCAAAGTCCAACTCACCCCCATCACCCAACTCACCCCGTAGACCCCCAAAACGTAGCGCGGTGCTTTAGCCCGCGACAGCGATGCAAGATCCCCTCGCTCCCGATCTCGAATTCTCAACTCAAACTCCCTCTTCCTACATAACCCAGCACCTAGCACCCAGTACCCAACCGTCAATCCTCCCGCATCGCCTCCATCGGCGACACCCGAGCCGCCCGACTCGACGGCAAATAACTAGCCGCTAAGACCACCGCCGCCAGCACCAAGCCCGCGACCGCGACTATCCCCAGGTGAAAGGGCACCACCTCATAAAGAACGCTCTGCATCAGCGTGCCCGCCAGCCAAGCCCCGGCGACGCCGATCACCACTCCCACCAGCAAAAGCTTGCCACCCAACCACAAGAAATCCCTCAACACTCGCTCCGGCCGAGCACCGATCGCGATCCGCACGCCGATCTCACGCTTCCGCTCCCCAACCGCATAAGCCAGCACCCCGAAGGTTCCAATCGCCGCCAACAGCAACGCAGCTCCCGCAAAAATCCCCACCAAAATCGCCGGCGAGCGATGCACTATCGTAGTATCGTCAATACGGTCCTGCATCAGCCTCACATCATCAACCGGTAGCTCCGGATCGATGCCAAGAACCACTTCGCGCAAAGAATCACTGATCGCTTCCGGGGCCATCGCCGTCCGAAGCGTGAGAAAGACAAACTGCTGCGAACGCAACGAATACGGCATATGAATCGTTCCCTGCGGAATCTCCTCCGTAAGATCAGTTTGCTTGATCGTGCCAACCACACCCACGATCGTCATCGCATTCTCATCGTTGAACTCCACATCCGTCGCGATCCTATGCCCCAAAGCGCTCTCGCCCGGCCAATACCGTTCCGCGAACGCCGTATCCACTAAACAAACACGCATTCCTTCGCCCAGATCCGCATCCTCCAAATATCGCCCTTCCACCAGCGGAATCCCCAACGCCTGCCAATACTCGCCCATTCCAAAGCCAGTGTAGTGCGCCCGAATCGAGTCCCCCGGTTTGACCTCGTGCCCCTCAACCACCGTAGCGTTATTGCTGTTGTTCCCACTAAACGGCAGATTGCTCCCAAAGCCAACGTCGATCACCCCGGGCATCACCCGCAGCTCACCCAGCAAACGCTCGAGAAACTGCTGTCTTGGCTCCGCCTCAGGATAGTTCTTCCACGGCAAGGACAAGCTCGCAGTCAATACGCTTTCCGGCCGAAAGCCTGTCGAGTTCTTCAATATCTTTTGCAAGCTCAGGCCCAATAGGCCCGCCCCAGAGAGCAAGGTGAAAGCAAGAGCGATCTGCACGACTATAAACGTATAACGCGCCGCCTGCGCTCCACGCGAAACCGTTCCCGTACGAGACTCAGAATGCAAAGCAGGGGCTAAATTCCGACGAGCCACAAGCGCGAAAATCGGTACCGCCAACGCAATTCCGACCAAGGCCGCCCCAAGGACCGATATCACCATCACCCGCCCGTCCAGAGAAATCATCGCCCCCAGCGGGAGCTCCTGCGCCCCCAAAGCCTTCAGAAGCTGTATCCCCAAAGCCCCTACACCCACGCCAAGCAAGCCGCCGATTACTGAAAGCAAAACCGTCTCGCTCAAAATCTCCCGCGCGATGTGCCCGCGGCCCGCTCCGAGCGATTGACGCACCGCCGTCTCCTTCGTCCGACCCTTCGCCCGAATCAACATCAAGTTCACCAAATTCACGCTGCCAATCAACAGCAGCGAAATCGCCCCCGCCTGCAAAATCAGCAAAATCGGCTTCGCCTCCCTCACCACCTCCTCATGCAAATTCACCACGAAAGTCCGGAAGCCCGCATCACGCACCATTTGCGCATAAGGGTCCGACTCCAACAGCCGCTCGTTGAAACGGTTCATCTCATCCTGTGCTGCCTCCACGGATACGCCATTCTTCAAACGAGCGATCATTTGCATATTATTAGAGTGACGCCTGTTCGGCTCCCGATCCTCCAAATTCGATGCCAGCGGAATAAAGAACTTCGCCCGGCTGCTCAGATAACGAAAGCCCGGCTCCAGCACCCCTACAACCCGGTTCGAAAGACCGTCCAGAATAACCTCTCGATCCAGCACATCCGGATCCCCATCAAAATAGTCCTGCCAAAACTCGTGGGTTATCACCAACACCTGAGCGTTCGCATAGAGCAATTGATCCTCCGTGAACGTCTGCCCCATCACCAGCTCCACGCCCAAAGTCTCGAAAAACTCCGGCGACACCCGATCCCGCTCAATCCTCGAAGGCGAACCCGCCTCTCCAATAATCGCGCTTCCCCCTTGCCGAATCGAAGTCGACGCAAACGACTCCATTCCCTCCCTTCGATCATAGTAGTTCGGCAGCGATGAGCCAATTCGCTCCGCTCCCGCGCCCGGATAAGAATTCATCACCGTCACCAGCCGATCCGCATTCTCAAACGGCAACGACCGAATCAAAATCGCGTCAATCACCGCGAACATCGCCACATTCGCCCCGATGCACAGAGCCAAAGTAAGCAATACCGTTGTCGTAAACCCGCGTTCCTTCGCCAAACGGCGAACATTCTGACGCAAAGACGGAAGAAAGGAAAAAGAGGCACTCACAAAAACATAGAACCCGCCAAACCCACCTCCGTTACAAAATCCCAAAAAAAAATGGTTCATCACCAAACACAGTGCAAATAAGATCCACCTCGAAGGGCGTCACACTTGCCATCTTTAATCCTTCCGAAAGAAGCAGATCCGCTATCCAGACCACTCAATCCAACCGCGAACACACAACCCCATTCGAATCCTGCTGGCCGCAGACCACCCAGTTCCGGCCAAAGGCCGGATCTCTGTTAAAACACTTCATCCCCGTCCACTCGATTTGACGACCGTCCACTCGATTTGACGGTAAACAAAACAAATCCCCCACCCCCAATTCACCACTCACCACTCACTACTCACTACTCACCACTCACCACTCACCACTCACCACTCAGCACTCAGCACTCCTAACCACCTTAAAAACTCCACCTTATACCAGAGCCATCTAGAGTTCACGTTTGCTACATACCCCAAACCATTACTATACTATATCGAGTAATTAACCCCCACTTAATGACCACCTACGACAGCCTCAAACGCGCCTTCAACCCCCAGTCCATCGCAGTCGTCGGAGCGACCAGTAAACAGGGCACCGTCGGGCGAGCCTTCATCAGCAACATGGTCGGCTCCAAATACGAAGGCGCCGTCTACCCCGTAAATCCCAAAAGCAGAAGCATGATGGGCATGAAGGTCTACCCCAAGCTCAGCAAAATCCCAGACCCCATCGACCTAGCCATCATCGCGACACCCCCCGCCAGCGTCCCCGCCCTCATCGAAGAATGCGGCAAATGCGGCATCGGAGCCGCCGTCATCGTATCAGCCGGATTCCAGGAAATTGGCAAAAAAGGCGAAGTCCTCCTCAGACAAGTCATCCGCAACGCCAAGAAAGCAAAAGTCCGCCTCATTGGCCCAAACTGCCTCGGCTTCATCCGTCCCCCCATCGGGCTAAACGCCAGCTTCTCCAGCGCTATGGCCCTCCCGGGACGCCTCGCATTCATATCCCAAAGCGGAGCCCTCTGTACCGCCGTATTGGATTGGTCGATACGAGAAAACGTCGGCTTCAGCCACTTCATCTCCATCGGCTCCATGGCCGACATCGGCTACCACGACCTCATAGACTACCTCGGACAAGACCCAAACACCTCCAGTATCCTCATCTACATGGAGTCCATCAAGGACGCCCGACGCTTTATCAGCGCTTCCCGCTCCATCGGAAAAACCAAACCCATCGTCGTCCTAAAAGTCGGGCGCAGCTCGGAAGGCGCTGCTGCCGTCAGTTCCCACACCGGCAGCCTCTCCGGAGACGACACCCTCTACGAAGCCCTTTTCAAACGTTCCGGTATCGCTCGCGTGGATACAGTCAAAGAACTATTCAACATCGCCCAAAACCTCTCCACCCAGTCACTCCCGCAAAACGACCGCCTCCTCATCATCACCAACGCAGGCGGCCCCGGCATCCTCGCCACCGACGCCCACATCAAGTTCAACGGACAAATGGCGAGCCTCTCCCGCTCGACCATCGACAAGCTAAACCAAGTCCTTCCACCCGCATGGAGCCACGGCAACCCAGTCGATATTCTCGGCGACTCTGGCGTATCCCGCTATAAGCAAGCCTTCGAAATCTGCCTCCAAGAGGAAAACGCCGACGGCATCCTAGTCGTGCTCACGCCCCAGGCCATGACCAACGCCTACCAAATCGGCAAGGAAATCGGAGCTCTTGCAAAAACCACCGGCAAAACCGTGCTCGCCAGCTTCATGGGCGCCGCCGAAGTGGAACGAGGCACCCGCGTTCTCGAAGAAATGGGCGTCCCCGTATACGACAGCCCGGAAGAAGCCGTCCACTGCTTCAACACCATGGCGAGCTACAGCCGAAACCAAAGACTCCTGGCCGAGACCCCTGACTCCACCCCCACCGACTTCAAGCCACACCCGAACCAAGCCCGCGCTATTATAAAAAAGGCAGCCGACTCCGGCCGAAACATTCTTTCCGAATACGAAGCCAAACAATTCATCGCCCACTACGGCATCGAATCCACCCCGCACGCCGTCGCCACCACGCCAGCCAAAGCCTCCGCAGCCGCGGCCAAGCTAGGCTTCCCCGTCGCCATGAAAATCCTCTCTCCGGACATTTTCCACAAGACGGATGTAGGTGGCGTACAACTACATATTCGCTCCCAACGAGCAGCCGCCACCGCCTACAAGCAAATCATCGCAGACGTCAAAGCCAAGGCCCCCGAAGCCCGCATCGACGGCGTCCTCGTCGAAAAGATGGTATCCAAAAAGTACGAACTCATCATCGGCAGCAAACGCGACAAGCTCTTCGGCCCCGTCATCGTCTTCGGCATGGGCGGAATCGGCGTCGAAATTTTCAAAGACATCAGCGTCGGCATCCCCCCGCTCAACATGGCCCTCGCCAAACATATGATCGAGGGCACCCGCATCTACAAACTCCTCGCCGGATACCGCGGCATGAAAGCCGTAGACCTGACCTCTCTTCAGTTCCTCCTCTATCGATTCTCCTACATGATTATGGAGTTTCCTGAAATCCAGGAAATCGATATCAACCCACTCGCTATCGACGAAACCGGAAGCATCGCCCTCGACGCAAAAATCATCATCGACCCGAAAGCCCGCCCCACAAAGTCACAGCCCTACTCACATCTCATCATCAGCCCCTACCCCATCGATTGGGAAAAACGCATAAAGTCAACGAAAGGGAAAAACGTATTGATGCGAGCAATACGCCCCGAAGACGAGCCCCTCGAAGCCGAGATGTTCCGCGCCATGTCCACCCAGACCCAGCGCTTCCGCTTCTTCCAGCTGATCAAAGACATCACCCACGAGATGCTCGTCCGCTACACCCAGATCGACTACGACCGGGAAATCGCAATCATCGCCGAAATCTCCGAAAAAGGGGAAAAAAAGATGGCCGGCGTCGCACGCATCATCGCCGATCCCTACAACGACACCGCGGAATACGCCGTCGTCGTCGCCGACCCCTACCAAAAGCAAGGCCTCGGCGCCGCCCTCACCGACCACGTCCTCAAACTCGCCCGCCAACGGCGACTCAGCTCCATCTACGCCCACTTCCTGCCAGACAACCGCATCATACGGCACGTCTTAGAAAAACGCGGCTTCACCACAAAAAGCGAAGACGGCACCTACGAAGCAAAGCTGATTTTGAAACCCTAACCCGACGCTTAAGATACAAGCTCATTCCATGATCCCGATCTGGAATATTGGCGACATTTCTAAAAGCTCCTCCCTCAGCCGAGCTCACGCTCTCGCTGCGCTTTTTCTGATCGTAGGCATCCTGCTAACGCTGATACTTGTGCACTACTTAGCGCCCAGCCGGCCGCCTAACACCCTGCTTCACGTCTCCTACGACGCCTCCCGCGAGCTCTTCGAAAATCTCAATCAAGCCTACACAAATACACAGGCTGCCGATTCTGCGATCAAGATTCACATGTCACACGCCGGCTCCATTCGACAGGCCAGAAATCTCACCAAAGGCCTAAAGGCAGATGTCGTCTCCCTCGCATCCATCCACGACGCCAAACTCATAGACGGCTTTCCTCTCATCGCAAAGCAGCCAGCAACCTTCCACTCGAGCGTCGCCTTCATCGTCCGCCAAGGAAACCCGAAAATGATCCACGACTGGGGCGACGTCTTTCGAGAAGATGTACGCCTCGCCATCCCAAGCCCAAGCGAAAGCGGAATCGGTCGATGGGCATTCCTCTCACTGTATTCATATTTACATACAAAACATTCAGGCAACGAGAAAGCCATCGCAGCCGACCTCTCACAACTGATGTCGAACACCGAAATCATCAACAACGGATCTCGAACCGCTCTCGCCCTGTTCAAAACCCACAGCTCCGCAGACCTCTTCCTGACCTGGGAAAGCGAAGTCCTCCGCACCTCAAAAGACGCCAACGAAACCCTGCAAGCCATCTACCCAGCCGAAAGCGTTCAAATCGACATCTACATCGCTCCACGAAACGCAGCCTCCAGGTCGGTAGCCACACAGGAATACATAGACAGCTACCTCCTCTTCCTCTCGAGCCAGCCTGCCCAAGAAATTGCAGCCCGATTCGGATTCCGCCCAAGCGACCCTAGCATTACCCTTCCAGAGACATTCCCCAAGACCCAACTCTACAAAATCGAAGATCGATTCCCAGACCCCGACCTCCTCTGGCAATCCCTATTCGAAGACGAAGGCTCGCTCGAAAAAGCCCTTTGGCTAACAGCAAGCCAAAGACTCGTCCCCTAATAGGAACCCTTCCACCATCCCGTAGCGCCTTGATTCCCCTCTCAGCCTTAGCCTAGACGAAGACAGATCGCTGCTCTCCCACCACTTCCCTCCAAGGGCGCATAGGTGCAAATCCCCGTGGCAAAATCATTGCGACTTCCTATGCCGAGCTTATAAATCGTATCTAATCTTCTACTACTAAACCTTTCTAAGGTAAGGCCGAATACCCAGCTCGAATCGACCGACCCCGAATATTTTGCGAAAATTCTTCATCTACAGACTTTACTCTATTCGAATATACTTCGCCCTGAGCATGCTGGCGCTCATCCTCCAGCGAGCCCCACTATTGATAACTCTTTCCTCCGTTCGAGCCTTTCAATTCAGCGAACCCACCATCCGTATTCTCCAATCTATAGCCCTACCTGCCGCCGTTCTCGGCGCTCCGCGCGCCATCTCCGGAGCCAGCCAATCCGAATATACCGTAGAGCCCGGAAACCCCGCCCTCGCCCAGGTCGGCGAAACCATCGTCATCGGTTTCTCCATAAACATCGCCCCACAATCGTGGACGATCTCAGGCGACATCCCTCCTGGCCTTCGCCTCACCGACCTTCGCCTACGTCTCGATCCCGTCGATAATATATTAGCCACCCACTACGGAGTCATCACCGGCACCCCTACCCAAGCCGGCACCTACCAGCTCACCCTAACCCCATGGGGCAACGAGGACGGCACCGGCGACACCGCCCCAACCCCGCTTAGGTTAGACATCGTCATATCGCCGTCCGACACTCCGCCCCCTAACGCCCCTGACCTACGCTTCTCCCAGCAAAACCAAACCCTTAGCCTTTCCTGGGAAGATCTACCACAAAACCCCTATCAGCTCCAAGTCTCCAGCGACCTAGAGACATGGAGTCCATCAACCCAAGTCCCAACTACAAGCGGTTCCAAACCCAGTATCAGAATTTCGATTACAGAAGCAGAAAACTCATTCTATCGTCTCGCACCCGTCGACTCCTCAGAATAGCGCGCAAAGCCTAACCTCATTCTATCTCAGAAAACGCCTTATCTAGAACATCTCGCAACTGAATATCCGTCAGGCGATAGCGAGTCGGAGTCTCTCCGCTCAGACGTACCAAAGCCCAGTTATTCACCTGACTCAATCCAAGCGTATAGTCCCGTTCCCCGTCCACCACGCTCGATTCCGGAGCCGGCGTTAAACCATTACCGCGAGATCGAAGCTTCTCATCCAAAACCAGTAAATCTGCTCCGCTTAAAGTGATCACTCCCAAAGGCTCGTAGAAGAAAGTGGATACAAAATCTTCCAATCGAGTCACTCCTCCAACAAACGGCCGGGACCCAGGATTCGGATACTGAGCGAAAAAACCAAAGTCCGTATCGAGTTCTTCTCGAATCGCGTTCGCAGCCAGAACCGTAAGCTCTCCATAAGTCCCTACCTCACTTCCTACAACTGCAGAACCTTCCTCACGCTCCCGCCAACTCCAGTCACTCCTAAAACTGCGAGCCGCTACAACAGTCATTTCATCAACCGCCGAAACCAGACAGTCAAAGCCAGGCGCCGGTGACTCGTAGAACCCAAACTGAGCCGCCATCTGCTCCGGAATTGGCGATCCCGCCCGATAAAGGGCCGGATCCTCGGACGCTACCCAGTATATCAGATTCTGCGGTGTATCCGGATTGTAATGCACCAATCCCACACCCAAGCCCTCGGCAGCATACGCTTCGCCATCGCTAAAACGAATCTCCGATCCCTCAAACCGAACCGGCAGTTCATCCGCTATCTCCGCTACCACCAAATTTTGCTCAGCCGTGCCGATCAAAACAAGATGACAACTCTCCCGATCCTCCTCCGTCAAATCTACGTCCGACTTGATGCGCAGGTTCCCATATAGGTTCTGATTGTGGTCAAGCCCATCCGACTCCTTCTCGCCATTCGGAACAAGCCAAGCTGCGTTCCCACTGCGACTCGCCACCCGAGCCGCTTCTAGCATGGCCGCGTTTTCCGCATCCGAACCCTGCGTGCCGTAGACAATCAACAGCGGCTCGCCATTATAAAGCAGATTCGGACCCCCCGGAGTATGACGCCGAACGTCTGATTCGCCTGCCTCACCGCTCAGCACCAACTTTTCGTCACCAACTTTCAGATACACGAACTCAGGCAAAGGCGCTTCAAGACGAACAATCGGTCCCCCATTCACCGAAACCCTCAACTCCTCCCCCATATCAAACGGCGACTCAACTATACGCAGCTTCAGCTGAGCAATATTGTCCAAGGTCGCATAAAGCGTATTGTTGGGATTCGCCGTAAGCACAAATTTCGCAGGCTTCGGTTCATCCCCCCATTCCTCAATCTCCGCCCACCAAGACCGCATCGCTTCTCCATCAAAAGCCGTGTAGTTCAGATTCCTGACAGTTCGAGAATCAGGTCGAACCTGCTCCCGAAACCAAAGATCCGAGCGGCTATTCCCTTCTGCATAATTCCAGGCCGCATGCCCAAGCCCTGTCGTCCAATCAAACACCACCTGTCCGCCGAGCTCTCTCAATCGATCCAGCGGTCCCTTAGCATTAATGAACGGCACCGTCGGATCATCCTGACTATGGGTCGCATAAATAGGTAGCGTAATGAAATTTCCATACGGCTTCGCTCCCGCAAAACCACAAGTCGGCCGGCCCGAAGCAAATCGATGCGGATAACGGCTGCCAAATCGAAACGTACCATGCCCGCCCATGCTTCCGCCAAGCAAGTGCACCCGGTCCTCATCTACGTTCCACACCGACTCCACATAATCGAGCACGTCCAAAACATCCGCGCCCGACAGCCCCACATAACCCCCACCCCGAGAACGACCCAGCACCGACAATTCAATTATCCCCCGCAAGTCCGGATCGCCCGAATAGTGCGCCGAATGCGTCCCCGTATAGCCATGCATATAGAGAGATACCGGCATAGCCCGAGCCGCCTCATAGTCTTGCGGAATGTTAATCATAAACGGCTGCCCCGAACCATCCGCAGCCGATTCGTACGCCCATTCCTGTACCCCACGCAGTGTGCGAATCACATCCGGATCTTCAGCAATCTTCTCAACCCAACCCCGAAGTCGCTCCCGTTTCTCATTTGCTGCGACCTCATCCACGTCCATCCGCTTCGAAACCACCTCTACATCGAAAACCAAATACTTCAGCCAGCCTCGGTACAGTGAAAGATTCTCTCTCGCTATCAGCGTCCGAGCCGAATCAATCAAGGCATCACTCTGCCCCGACAAACAAGTGGAAAAACTGGATACAACAAAAACTGCGAGTGCTAGACTTCGAATCATAATGGGAACGGGGGTCAAAACTGCAGCCAACAAACACCCAAAACCACCGACCCGCAAATCCCAAATTCTCCCGCAGCCCATTCAGCCCTACCTAAAACGAACCATCTGTAAGATCTCCTAACTACAGCCATAAACAGAGCTACCACCAACTCCCCTTTCACCATTACCTGACAAGTGTCTCAAATGAGAATACTATCAGTAGTGTCCAAAAAATCTGTGGGCAAAAAAGCGCAACCTCTCCCCTCAACCAGCGGTATCAACCGCGCTCCAACAACCCAACAAATTTTCGCCGTAATTAGCGGCCATTCGAATCCTGCTGGCCGCAGGCCACCCTGTTCCGGCCAAAGGCCGGATCTCTGTTAAAACAGTTCCTCCCCGTCCACTCGATTTGACGGTGAACCAAAAAAAGAACCCAAAAATCCAAACAACCGCCTCAACCAACACCCCCAAGAGCCTCAACCAGCAACGTCTTAAACTCAGCCGCAGCCAATTCCGTCGCCTCCGCCGAACCCTTGCGAACAGCCTGAACAAAGCGAGTCGCCACCTTTAGCTGCGCCTGCGTCCAACGACTGGATACGCCTTCCTCTTCACCTTTCGCATCTAGCTCAACCGAAGTCTCGCGCCTCGCATGAGCCCAATTAGCTGCGAATTTTGAATACAGAATATCACGATCCAATTGCACAAAAGGAAACGCATCCGATATGTTCGGACCCGTCGTAACCTTCAAGCCGCCTAACGGAAGCTGCTTAATCTTCGCCCGAGCCAAGGCTTTGCCCTTCCAAAGGGCCGACCCCGCGCCCAAGGCCGCCCCGATCGAAGCGAACACCCCAAAGGTGATCCCCCCCGCCGCCAAATCAGCTCCCGCGCCCAAGCCGCCGCCAAGCAAAGCTCCCGCAATCGCCAGCTGCTTTTGAGTCAAGCCTAGCGCCTGCCAAGAACGCTCGGAAAACAAGTCCTCTCGCAAAATCGAATTCTCCGGCAGCTCAATCTCCACCCGGCGAATCGAATAGATATCCCGCACCTGATCTCGAAACCGCTTCTCGATGCGCCCGAGCTTCCCGCGGTATTCCTCCTCGAGCCGATGCTTCTCCATTTCGACGCCACTTTCCTTCTCCAAAAAAGAACTACAGCTACACCGCAAGGCTTGCTCCAGATGATCGATAATCGCCTCAGCCGTTCGCTCAATCGAACCCTTGCGGTCCTGCCTCAAAAGCCCAATCGCTCGACTCAAAGCAGGCTCCCAATCCTGATCAATGCTTTTAAGCGCCTCCAAAAGTTCAATACGATCCACATACCCCGCCCGCTGCGCGTTAAAAGTCCGCACCGAATTGAAATGCTGCCGAAACGCGACTTTCCACGAATCCATAAAACGTACATCCTCTCCCTTGGGATTGATGATCGCCATTCTCGGACAAGAGGTCAGACGCAGGATTTCCATTTCCGCCGCGTCTACCGAAGTCATCGGCCGCGACGCATCGACCACGTAAATGATGCCCGCCCCTTCCACAATTGGACGCAGCAGCTCGCAATCATGATGGTAGTCAGCATCCTTCTCATGAGTCTCGATAAAACGCTTCGTTCGCTCATCGCCAAGCCCCTCATTCTCCCGAAACCAAGCAAGCGTCGATTGAGGATTCTGAAACCCCGGCGTATCCACAAACTCGATAATCACCTCATGACCCGCCTTCAGGTCAAAACGCTGCAGCCGAATCGTCTCGCCCGGCACCGCGCTGATAGCGATGGAATCGTTCTGCGACAAGGTAGCCACGATAGAGGACTTGCCCTCATTCGGGTGACCCACAATCGCAAATATTGGTAGCTTCTTCATCAGGATGGATTGTCTAAAATTAAATAAGGATCCCCTTGGCTCCGTGTGAAACGGTCCCATACCTCGCGATACTGCTGCTCTGGATGCAACGAAATCGCATGCTCCCCCGAACCGGGTATGCCCAGCAAAACAAGCTTTATCAAATCACGTTCGTCAAGCCGCTCTCGCAAAGCCTTAATCTGCCGCTCCACTTCCTTAATCGGCGGCATCCACGATTCAAATACAAGCGCATACTGCACGCCTACCTCCGCCTCAAAACCGGATTCCGGAAACAACACGCCCCCTTCGGAAATCCGCATCTCGATATTCACTTCCGGCACATTCCACCGGCGAGCCAAAGCCGCCCGCAAAGCCACCACATCAAAAGCCTCCGCAAGCTCACCGGAAAAAAGACAGCAAAGCCGCTGAGTCGCAGAAAGCCCCTTTACACGGAGCTCCTCTTGCTCCGACTCCGACGACAGCGACGAAGCCTGCTCCAAATCCTCTCCCTCGAAATTCACCGACGCCGGACGCAATCGCTCAAACAGTCGCTGCGCCGAAGCATTCCCGAAATCATACCTCCGCAAAGCTGCGCGCGTCTGCAGATGCCCCAAGCCCCAAAAAACGAGCCGCGGCAAAACCCCGTAAGTCACCATCCCCAACGCCAAAAACCTCCACCAAGCCGACAAGTCACTCGTCGCCAAAGTACGTATCCCCTCCTTCAATACGATCCGACTCCCCTCGATCTGAGCCAAATCTGGATAACCAAGCCCTTCACCATAAAACCACGCCCAAGGACTAGCGAAAAATGCGACAATCGTATGTATCGATTCCGTGGACACATTCAATGTCGTCTGCCAGCCAAACGCCCTGTCCGAAAAAATCACCGCCGCCAACAAGGCCGCCAACGCCCCCAGGTTAAAGCAAAGCGCCGTGCCCTGCGCCATGCGAAAAGACAACCACTTAACCACATCCTTGTGAAGCGCCAGACGACTGCGTACCATCCCCACGATCTCCGCCGCATCGTGACGCTTCCGCCCTTCCAAAAAGCGACTCGCCAAAGCCTGCGTCTTCTCGAAAGCGAATCCAAACACGAAGCGGGCAAACCGAAACAAAGGACTCCCCACCAAACCCTCCTTCAAACTCCGCGGAAGCAGAAACGGAAAAAGCAAAAGACAGGCGAACAAAGCCTGCAGCAAAACGAAGACAAAGAAAAACGCCGACACGTTCACCGGAGCCGCACCCGTGTAGGCCAGCGCTCCCGTCGCCAAGGCCACGCCCAACAATCCGCCGCCCACGCCAAGCAACTGCGCCGCTACACCTAGCGATTGCCCCAGACTATCCGAAGCCAGCTTGATCGACGGATCCTGCTTCAAACGTTCCCCAAGCCACTTCCGGGCGATGATCCGATACTTTCGGCCCTCCCACAAATCGGCCGGAATCTTCAAACTCCCATCCCGCTCACGCAGAACCTGCCACTCCTCCCGCTCATCCCGAGCAAGCGCGCACTCGAAGCCAATCTGCTCCTCCATGCGCCAAGGCCCATCCCTCTCTCCCGATTCTCTCTTCATACGATAATGACACCTCCCATACACCCGAAAAGCGCCCCGACGTAAAGCCCGCGTTCACCCCCTCACTACTCCTTTCCCTCCATCCCCAAAACTCACCACTCACTACTCACCCCCTCACTACTCACCACTCACTACTCACCCCCTCACTACTCACCACTCACTACTCACCACTCACTACTCACTACTCACTACTCACCACTCACCACTCACTACTCACTACTCACCCCCACATCCCTGAATCCACACGCCTCCCGAAAATCGAATACCCTTACAGCCACACCCCAGCTCCATCTCCACCCTCCCCAAAAAACAAAGTCCTACATTTGTCGGAACAAAGAACCTCCAAACAATTTCCTAAGAAATCCGCCCTACGTTTGTCTTAGAAGCATGAGACGACTCACAGCCCGCTGTTACTCCCCTCTTCGATGCCCGTCTTTCGACTAAAAAAGCCCAGCTCGCCCGAGCCCCCCGCCATCGAAACCCTCTTCGCCGAGCTCGAGGCGCCGCTGCTCGCCTACGCCTATCGCATCACCGCCCAACTCGAAACCGCGCAAGACATCGTCCAAGACGCCTTCGTCAAACTCCACCAATCCTCCGCCCCCGTCCACTCGCCCAAACCCTGGCTCTACCGGACCGTGCACAACCTCGCCATCAACCTCAGCAAACGCCGCTCCCGCGAAACCCCATTCGACCCCGCCAACAACACCAACACTCCCCCCGAAACCTCCTCTTCCACCCAATCCTCCGCGCCGAGCAAAGCCCTCGAACAAGCCGAAATCCAAGGCCTCACCCGCCTCCTCATCGAACAACTCGACCCCCGCAGCCGCGCCGTCGTCCAACTCAAATTCCACGACGGACTCAGTTACGCCCAAATCGGCGAGAAACTCGGCCTCACCCCTTCCAACGTCGGCTACATCCTCCACCAAGCCGTCTCTTCCCTCGCCTCCGAATTCAAAAAACTGGGACTGAGAAAATGAAACACACGCCAAACCAGCCCGACTCTCCCACGCCCGACGAAAAGCTCCTCGCCGCCCTCCTCGGCGAAACCAGCGACCCCGTCTACGAGCAACTTCGTCAGCAAATCGCCACCGACCCCGACCTCGCCGCCAAAGCCGACCGTCTGCAACACGCAGCCAACTGTATCCAGGAAGTCCTTACCGCAGACGATGCCCAATCCACCGACACCCCACCGCTCGCCTTCACCCCGGAAAGCCGCACAAAACTCCTCGAGCAACTAAAAACGCCCCCAGTCTCCGCCAAGGAGAGGAAGCCCTTCTCCGTCAATTTCGCCCACCCCGCCTGGGGCATCGGCATCGCAGCCTGCCTCTTCTTCGGCCTCTCCTTCCACTTCCTCTTCCAATCAAGCGGCATCTTCTCCGCCAACCACTCCGAGCTCGCCCGCCTCCGCGAACTCAACGTCGCCGAAGCCCCCGAGCCCCCACCCCCAGAGTTCGCCGATTCCCTCGCCGAAGACGAATCCCCCGCGCCACCTTTGGCACTCTCCAAACTCGAGATGGCCCTCGCACCCGGCAGCAGCGAAAGGATCTACAAGCCCACCCTCGAAGCCATGGAAAACGAGCTCATCGTCAACCAAAGCCAAAACCAAGTCCGCCGAAGAAAATCCCCCGCAGCCGGAGAAATCGTCCTCCGCCAGAAAGCCTTCTCAGCACCCACATTCTCCGAATCGGACACCATCGCCTTCTCCGACTTCGAACAAACCCACGGCTCAAACACTTCCGTCGCCAACACCCGGATACGCGCCGATCTCCAAGACGTCGGCTCCGCCATCACCGTCGTCACCCAGGAGTTCCTTCAAGACACTGGCGCTACAGACGTCGACTCCCTCATCGCCTACACGACTTCATCCGAAGTCGGAGGAACAAACGGAATCTTCCTCCCCAACGATGTCGATGTTCGCTCCCACGAACCCCTTTTCGGATCCTATCAAGAAACGGACGAAGAAGAGATCTTCGAACTCTCCCCCTTCACTGTCGAAGCTAGTTTCAACTCAGGCTACCGCGCCACCAGTACCCTTGCCGGCTCCCGCCTCCGCTCAAATCTAACTGACAGATCCTCAACGACCACCGGTCGCGATCGCTACGGTTTCTTCACCCCCTACCTCCCCGAGTCCAGCTCCTCCCCCGACCACAAAGAGCTCCGCGTCACCTTCGATGCCCGCCCACGTCTCCCCTTCCAAAACACAGCAAACTCCCCAACACCCAGCTCCCCAAGCCTAGCCGCCGACACCTTCAACCCAGAACCTATTACCGAGAACCCACCATCCAGCTTCAACCTAGCCGAAGGCCTCGATAATCCAAACCTCGTCGCCGCATCCACAGCCAACGCCACACAAACCGCCCCCAATAACGACGAACCCCTACCCAGAACCCAGAACCCACCACCCACCACCCAATTATCCGAGTATCCAGAATCCAATACCGCCACGGATCCCCAGTCCACTTTCTCGCTCAACGTCTCCGACGTCTCCTACCGTCTCACCGAAGCCTACCTTGCCCAAAACGTCCGACCACCAGCCGGCACCCTGCGCACCGAAGAATTCGTCAACGCCTTCGACTACGGCGACCCCACCCCACCCGTCGCCCGAAAAATCGGCTTCACCTGGGAGCGCGCCCACTGGCCCTTCGCCCACGACCGCGACGTCCTGCGCTTCTCCCTCCAGACCGCCGCACACGGCCGCGCCAGCTCCCAGCCGCTCCACCTCACCCTCGCCATCGACACCTCCGGCTCCATGTCCCGACCCGACCGCGTCGACATCGTCAACTCCCTCGCCACCGCACTCCAGTCCAACCTCACCGAAAAAGACCGCCTCAGCATCGTCTCCTTCGATCGCCAGCCACGCCTCGTCCTCGACGGCCAAAGCGTCACCGCCGAAACAAACCTCGCCACGCTCGCCACCCAACTCAACCCCCAAGGCGGCACCGACCTCGAAAGCGCCCTCCAGCTCTCCTACCAAACCGCCCAACGACACTTCCAAGAAAACGCCATCAATCGCGTCATCCTCATCACCGACGGAGCCGCCAACCTCGGAAACACCAACGCCGAACAACTCCGAACAACCGTCACGGAAAACCGGATACGCGGCATCGCCCTCGATTGCTTCGGCATCGGATTCGACGGACACGACGACACCTTCCTCGAATCCCTCTCCCGAAACGGAGACGGCCGCTACCGCTTCCTCCGCAGCCCCGAAGACGCCGCCCTAGAGCTCGGCCCCAAACTCGCCGGACTCCTCCGCCCCGCCGCCTACGACGTCAAAGTCCAAGTCGAGTTCAACCCCACCCGCGTCGAAACCTACCAACAGCTCGGCTACCAACAACACCAGATCGCCGACCAGGACTTTCGCAACAACGCCGTCGACGCCGCCGAACTCGCCGCCACCGAATCCGGCAACGCCCTCTACCTCGCCAAAGTCCTCCCCGACGGACGCGGCGACCTCGGACTCGTGCGCGTCCGCTTCCGCGACGCCGAATCCGGAGCCTACGAAGAACTGTCATGGAATCTCCCCTACAAGGCCAACGCCCCCGAGCTCGACCAAGCCTCCCCCTCACTCCGCCTCGCCAGCATCGCCGCCGCTTTCGCCGCCCTCCTCAACGAAAGCCCCCTCGCCCACGCCATCACCCATAGCGACCTCTACGAACTCGCCGCCCCACTCCCCCAACACTTCCCCACCCAAACCCGAGTCCAAACCCTCCGCACCCTCATCAACCAAGCCCGCCGCCTCTAAAACCCCAACCAGTATGGCTACCGCCCGCGACACGCCGCACCACCCAAATAACCAAAATCACCCCAACGCCACGTCATCACTCTCCCATCTCCCTTTTGTGCCTCTTGTGCCTTCTGTGGTTAAAACAAACCTATCAACCCAAGTTTCTTTGTGAGTCTTCGCACCTCTAGGTGGCCAAAAAAACAATCTCAAAAACTTCACCCGTCACCGAGTCATCAGACTCGCCCCCAAACGCATCCAAAAATCAAACACCCCCATCCGCGTTCATCTGCGGTAAAAACACACACAACCCACACAACAAAAACCCAATTACCCAAAACATCTGAGCCCATCCGTGCAATTGTTTCGGCGCTACGCTTCTCAAGTGTCGTCGTTTCACTCCTCGGTAATGGGCAAAAACCAACTCTCAACCTCTAATCCCATGAAGCTACTCCCTAAACTCGCCGCCCTTTCACTTCTCACCCTTCTCTCCCCTCTCTTCCTCCCACCCGTATCCGCCGCGGATATACAAGTCCGCCAGCTTTCCCTCGTCGGCACGCTCACCGAATCAGGCGTCGAGTTCACCGCTACCGGCACCATTGAAGTCGACAACAAGCGGGGTGCCGACATCAGCCTGCTCGCCGGAAACGTCGCCCTCCTCGAGCCCCCCACCCTTAAGTCAGGAAAAATCGAATACAAAGAAGGCGAGTACCGAGCCATCTACACCCGAAGCGGCGAATACCCCTTCACCCTGCGCTTCCTCGCCAAAGTCCACGAAACCGATGACCAGAAGTCCGTCGCCTTCAACTTCCTATCCACCCCAATTCGTCGCCTCGAACTCAAACGCTTCCCCGCCGATGCCAAGCTTCGCGTCGAAAACGCCGCCACCCCCGTTCTCCAAGGCGACACCTGGATCGCCCCCCTCTCTCCCAACTCCCTCATAAAATTCTCCTGGAGCCCTGCCGTGCCCGACGACGAAGGCCAGCTTTTCTATACCGCGAACATCGCCAACGTCACCGACGTCGCCCCGGGCATGATCAAGCAAAACCAAAAAGCGAAACTCCAGATCCTCCAAGGCGAACTCTCGGAAATCGCCTTCGCCCTCAACGGTCCGGGCGAAATCTCCCAAGTCGAAGGTCGCGACATCCTTGGCTGGAAAGTCGACACCCTCGACACCTCCTCCCGACGCCTTCTCGTTCGCTTCAACCGCCCGCAATCGGGCTCCATCGCCCTTCTCATCCGTTCTCAGACCGCCCTCCCAAAACTCCCGACCTCCACCTCGCCCCTCCTCATCGAACCGCTGGCAGCCACCCGCTCCAGCGGAAACCTCCTCCTTCTCAGCGACGGCGCCGTCAACCTTGGCATCGCCTCCTGGCAAAACCTCTCCCAAATCTCTCCGGAGCAAGTCCCGCTCGACACCGGCGAAAAACAGGCCCTCCGCATCTCCGATCGCCAGGCATTCGGCTTCCGCTACGCAGGCATCGGCCAAGAACTTCAGATCCAGATCGACGACATACTACCGGAAATTTCCGTATCAGCCATTTACCTACACCACCTCGGTCTCAACGAGACCAGCATCGACCTCGACCTCAATATCGAGATCCGAGACGCATCCCTACAGGAGCTCTCCCTCGTCCTACCGAGCGACTTCTCCATCCTCAGCATTCAACAGCCACAGCTTAACGACTACACCACCTCCGCCCGCGACAGCTCCTCCCAAAACCTCCGCCTCCTCTTCAGTCGCCCCCTCATCGGACGCCAAACCCTCAAACTCTCCCTCGAACGAAACGGCGAACTATCAGCCGGCTCCCTCCCCCTTCCGCGCATCGATGTCCCCGAAGCCAAAACCGTACGCGGATACCTCGGCGTCACATCCGATTCCGGACTAAAAGTCACCCGAGCAACCGACTCCGGCCTCACCGAAATCATCCCGAGCTACTTCCCTGTAAAGAACGATCAACTACAAGTCGCCTACCGACTTCGCGAAACAGACTGGTCAGCATCCGTCCAAGTCGAACGCCTGGAGCCGACCATTCAAGCCGAAGCCTTTCACCTCTTTTCCCTCGCCGAGAGCGTCGTCTATGGCAGCACCATCCTGACCTACCAAATCTCGGGAGCCCCCGTGCAAAACCTCGCCCTCCAACTCCCCGACTCCTACCAAAACGTCGAGCTGAGCGGAGCCAACATCCAAGACTGGAGCAAGGAAGACGAGTCCTACCTGGTCAATTTCCACTCGCCCATCTCCGGCTCCTACTCACTCCTCGCCACCTACGAATCAAAGCATAGCGAAAACGCCCCTGCCCTTTCCTTCTCCGGAGCCACCCCGCTCGACACGCATTCAGAACGTGGATACATCGTTTTCGTCAGTCCCAACCAAGTCGAAATCGACCTCGGCCAACTTCAAAGCCCCCTCCTTGCCCTCGAGCCGAAAGAGCTACCCCCTGAATACCAGATCATGGTCGACTCCCCCATTATCGCCAGCCTCCACTACGCCAGCCGTCCCTTCACCTTGGATACAAATATCCTCGCCCTACCACGCGAGAAATCCATCGACCAAGTCGTCGAACTGGCAGACATCGAAACTAGCATCACCAAAACAGGCGAAATCCTCTTCGAGGCGAACTACGTCTTTAAATCCAAAAACGTAGCCAACTTTTCCCTACAGCTTCCCGAAACCGCACGCCTCTGGAAAATCGCCGTCGATGGAACAGAACCGGTCGTCTCTCGTGACGGAGACCAAATCCTCATCCCCATCTCCAACGAAAGCAAATCCCTCACGCGACGCCTCTCCATACGCTACACCTTGCAGCAAGACGTCGCCCAGGCCTTCACCCTCACCACTCCCCAACTCGCCGCGCCCATTCTCAAGACACATTGGATCCTGCAAGCCGACGAGGGTTACCAGCTCTACTTCATCGAGGGAACGATCGCTCCCTTCGCTCGCCCTAACAATCCCTCTCCGCTGCAAAGCTTCGCGCACCCAACCTCCTCGCATCCTCGCTCAGCCGCTTTCCAACCACTCCTCATCGTCTCCGTATTCGCCCTTCCAATACTTTTCTTCCTACGCCGCTCCCAATTCATGAATCGCCTTCGCTGGCTCCCCTATCTTGCTTGTCTCGCCGCCTCCTTCGGCCTCCTTCTGACAATCCCCTTCGCGAGCTCCTTCCAGCAAGCCGCTCCCACCAAAGAAACGCGTTCCCTAAGCATTCAAGATACCGTCCTCTCCGCCGGAGAATCGCTTAGCCTTACCCTCAACAACATCGAAGCAAAAGCGCCTCCATCCTCCGCCTCTCCCATCCCTGGCATCCTTCTCGCTATCGCCCTTCCCTTCGCATTCCGCTGGGCCTCAGGGAGATTCGCCACTCCCTCCGCGCGGCTTCCAGCCCTTCTCGGCGCCAACCTACTTACCGCTGGCATCTTCGCCTTCCTGCCAAACGGAGCTGCTCTCCTCGTCGCTCTCCTCGCCAGCCTCTATTTTTCACCCATCCTTCAGATATCGATCGATTTTATCGTATCCAATTTCCGCTCACGATCCGAAAACAACAAACTCGCCACGGCCGGTGCGGCCACCGCCCTGCTTTTCTTGCTATCCATCGCTCCGCCTTCAGCCGACGCTCAAGAAAGAGTCCTCACCCAAGGCGACGGCTCCCAGTTCGTGCGAAGCGAAGCAGTCGACCTGAAAGCCTTCGTCACCGACGAATTCGCCACCGTAACACTGAACTTCACATGGGACGCCGCCACCGGCGACTCCACTCCACTCCTCTTCGTTCCGGCCGTCATCACTCGACTGGAGATTCCCTCGAAATACGTTTCGCTCGGGCAACGCCCCGAAGGCCGTGGTTCAGTCTACACGCTAAACGCTTCGCGAGCCGGCAAGTACGAAATCGAAGTGGAATACCAGACCCCCGTTCAGAACCGAAACGGAGTATGGAATTTCTCGATACAATCCCTCCCTAGCCTTGTCTACCAAAGCGAAATCACTTTCGACCGAGAGGATTGCGAAGTGCTCTGCGACTCCGCCGTGGGAATTCGCTACCTCTCCGCAAACGACGACGCTCAGACCAAAGCGGCCCTTCGCTTCAAGCCGAATTGGAATATCTCCATCACCTCCAAGCCGCGCGACCGAGACACCCGCCTGGAAGAAACCGTCTTCTACGCGGAAACCGTCAACTCCTACCATCCCCAGGCGGGAGCGATCGCTGGCTACCACCACTCCACCCTGCGTATCGCCCAAGGCGAACTGCGCTCCGTCTCCCTCGCTATCCCCCCAAGCGCTACCGTCACGGATGTCGCGGCCGCCTGGGTCGAAACCTGGCGCTACGACCCGTCTAGCCATACCCTCGCCATCTCCGCAAATCGCCCGCTCAAGGGAACCGTTGAATTCATCTTCCAAACCCAGACCAACGCCCGAGCCCTCCCTTACTCCGCCAAACTCGAGCTGGTCCGCTTCCCGCTCGCCGACAGCGAACTGGGCTGGCTCGGACTCTCCGTTTCCCCGGAGGAACAGTTCGCATCCATCACCGCCAGCAACGCCCTCGCCAGCGCCTCCGTCTACGATTTTCCGGCCATCGCCGCCCCACAAGCCCTCGACTCGAAGCTGCGCCGCGCCTACCGCTACGCCGATCCATCCGCTTCCATCACTTTCGAGCTGGCAAAAGTAGATCCGGAAATCCGCGTCGAAAGCGAAGAGCTCACCTCCCTCAGCGAAGACCGCATCGTCCACAACGCTACGCTCAAAACTCAAATCCTTCGCAGCGGAGTATTCCAAATCCAACTACAGATTCCACCCGCCTACGATATTGAGAAAATCTCGGGGCCCGAAATCAGCCACTGGACCGACTCCACCAACGCCGAAGGCAAACGCATCACCCTCCACTTCAAGAACCGCACCGAAGGCTCCACTACACAGTACCTCACCCTGTCCGCGCCGGGCATCCGCCAAAGCGAAAACTGGAGCCCTCCTCATATCAAAGTCGTCAACGCCTCCAAACAACGCGGATCCCTCACCCTTTCTCCCGAGCTCGGACTCCAGTTCAAGCTCCTCCAACGCGCAGGCGTCTCCCAGCTAGACCCTTACGAGGTCAGCGTCATCGACCACAACCGCATCGGCTTCCGCCTCCTCGAGACCGATTGGAAACTCGCCCTCCAAATCGAACCGGTCGATCCTTGGATCGATTGCCAGCTCCTTCAAGACCTCACCTTCAAGTCGGGCATCATCGAGACCAAAGCCGCCCTCCACTACGAAATCAAAAACGCCGGAGTTAAACAGCTGCGCCTGCGCCTGCCAGCCTCAGCAGTCGGAGTCAGATTCATCGGCGAACACATCTCAGGATTCCAACAGGCCCAAAACGATCCCACCATTTGGGAAGTCGACTTGGACCGTCGCCTCATCAACAACTACGTCCTCCAAGTCGAGTATCAGGAATTCGACGACAACGCGAATAAAGCCCACACCGTTTCAGGTATCACCACATTGGATACTCAACTCCAGGAATGCTTCCTCAGTCTGAGAACCGAACAACGCCTCAGCCTCCAGCTCGAGCAAATCCCCGCCTCTCTCGCCCAAATCGAATGGCAACAGGTTCCCGACACCCTTCGTTCCGCAAAAAGCCCAACCTCTGCCAGCGCCGTCTACCGCACCATCCAGCCAGACTACGCACTCGCCCTCTCAGTCCAGCGCCTTGACATGGCCCAAGTCCTCCCCGCCGAGATCCGTCGCGTCACGCTCGACTCCACCCTCTCGGAGTCAGGCATGATCTTGACCCGCGCCACCTTCAGCCTCGACTCCGGACACAAGCCAAACCTCAGCTTTCTCCTCCCGCCCGGATCCCAGTTCTGGTCCTGCAACGTGGCTGGCCAAAGCGTCTGGCCGGTCGAAAAAGAAGGCAAACTCCTCGTCCCACTCGAATCCAGCAGCTCAGGCGGCGCCCTCATCGACGTCGAACTCAACTACCTCCTGCCCGCCCCGAAGTCCCAAGCCGCCTTCGCCTTCATCGGACCCCAGTGCGACCTCCCCCTCGAAAACATCCAGTGGCGACTCTTCATCCCCGCCAGTTTCCAAGAACTCGAGTGGGACGGCTCCCTCGATCTCGTGGAAAACGCCCGCAACTACTCCGACTCCTTCGACCTCGCCGCCCTCATCGGGCGAAACGAGAAGCTGGAATCCCAAAAACTCAAAAACGCGGAAAACCTCCTGAAACTGGGCAACACTCTTGCGAAAGAAGGCAAGCAGATCGACGCCAAACGAGCCTTCGAGTCCGCCTACAACCTCTCGCTCAACGACCTCGACTTCAACGAAGACGCCCGAGTCCAGTGGAACAACCTCCGCATCCAGCAAGCCATGGTCGGCCTCACCACCCGCCGCAACAACGCCTTCAACAAAACCGCCCCGCAAGACCTCAACCTGCACCAAGTCCAGGGAGACCAGATCAACTTCTCCAACGAATGGGCATCGCAGCTCCTCCAAGACAACAACTCCGCCGAAGTAAACCGAGCCCTCTCCGACCTCGCCCTCCGCTTCGTCGAACACCAAGACTCCGCCTTGCGCAACCCCAGCGGCCTCACCCTACTGCTCCCCGAGCACGGACGCCGCTACACCTTCCAACGCAAGCTCCAAGCCGAACCCTGGCAAGCCATGACAATCAATCTCCAAACTTCGGATACAAAAAGCCACGCCACTCTACCCCTCCTACTAGCGCTAGCAGCCACCCTCGCCCTCACCCTAATCTACCCCACCAAACGCAAATAACTCCATATCCCGATCCTTCACTGCCTAATCCGTATGAGCGGACTTGCCACGCGATTCCCAACAGGCCGACTACCCAAACAAAAAACCTAATGGCGAAGCCACCTAATCGGCAAAGCCGACCTGACAAAGCACCAAGCCAATATCTTCGTGACACCTCCTGGCAAATGAGAACCCCACCCAAAAGCCCATTCCCCAATCACACGAAATCCATCGTCGCATACTTCGCAATCACCCGGTATCCAACCTTCTGATATATCTTATTCGACGTCGGATTCTCCACATCCGTAAACAAACAACAAAACGCCGCCCCGCTATCGAGCAAACGCTGGCTCAGCTCAGCCACCGCCACGCTCGCGTATCCACGCCCCCGATTCTTCAGCGGCGTGAATACCATATTCACCACCTCGCCAGTTACGATCTTTCGAGCGTTGCAAACACAGCTCACCGGCACGCCAGCGCCATCGACCCAAAAGTACACGCTCTTACGCTCGATCATGAAGCGTGCCGACTTCCGCGACTCTTCTTCACCCTGCGGTTCTCCCACCTCTTCGCAAAACGCGCCGACCCAGCCCGTCAACAAATCCTCATCCCTCTCCCCGGCTATACGTAACTCGCCCGCTACCGACTCCGGAGGCGTCACTGCATCCAACTGAAAAAGCCGCAGCCCACGCTTCACTTTCCAGTCACCGCCAAAACGTTCCTTCCAAAGCTCCGCAAAGCCACGCCCCATCGCCTCCTCCCCAATCACCCCGGGAATCGAAACCCCGCTCCTACGCAATTCGTCAATCAACAATCCAAAAGCCCGCTTCTCGTATTCAGCTAACGAATACACATGCAAATAACGAGGCGGCGTTTGCAAGAAAGCCGCCACCGTCCGACCATCCACCTCCACTGTCGCGAAAAACGGATCCCCATCCCCATAGCTCCGCCCATCGCGAATACCCATCGAGATACCGATCGGCAGATTATTAAGCACCTCGTTTTTCAGCAGGAGGCTCAAAGAGGCTTCTATAAAACTCTCAGCTGTATCATGTAGAACCAGTTTCATATCATTTCCCCGACGCATATGCATTCAAAACCTGAAACGCCAAATGCCCCTTCCGACCCGTCACGACCAACCGCCCCACCTGGGTCCACGCGTGCGCCTTGATTCCCTCGCTCGCCTCCTCGCCCTTTCCCACTCCCAAACGAATCACATACGGCACTCCATAACACCCCAACAGACAGCGCGCCATCAAGGCCTGCACCAAGCACTTCGACTCCCACGGCGTATAGCGAGCCGCCAAAGCGCACATCCTGCCGATACGCCACGCCAACTCCTCCTGCTCCTGAGTCGCTCCACGCGAAACGCTTTCCCCTTTCTGACACTCGCCCAAAAACCCAGCCACCCAACGAAATGGAATCACCAGCGTGCACAGCCGAAAAAATCCACTCAATGGATACAGCAAGACCAGCCAAAGTTTCTCCCGAAAAGAAAGCCCCCAAGCCGTATTAAACTTCCGCCATATACCATTCATTGCCCATCACCCTACTCCAACCATCCTGCAAAACAAAACTACAAAAATAGCAGCAAGCCCTACCAATCCAACAAACAGTCCCTATCGCACATTCATTTCTATGGCTTCCTCAACGACCGAGTTCGACTACCTTAGATTCAGCCTATCCGACGTGCAAGGCTCTACTCGACGGACGAAACCATTCGATCAGATACTCGTATTCAATTTTTAGCTACAATCTAGCATTCTTCCCCTTGAGTCTGGTATTGGCGACTATCACCTAGGCTGGAGATTCCCTGCCCCAACTGGGCCTATAAAAGCCACCTAATGATCCGAATTCTTCGAAAACATGGCTTAAATCTAAGTGATAATTCTTATTAATATTACGAATTAGCGCGTCTTTTCATTAAGCGTTGACTGGTACAGTTTCAACATACTATTCGATTCGTCAAGTATGCCACGCTATGAAGAATCCAACCTTCTCTACACTTCTCGTCGCGTTGCCCATTTTGGCGACGCTCGCCAGCATTCCCGCCTGCGCGCAAACTTCATCCACCTCCTACAATTCCAACTACCTAGACTTTCCCACGCCACTCAGCCCCGACCTTCCCTACGATGTTAACATCGATGCTCTGCGGGCGCTAAGCGTTACCCCAGATCAGACAGCACCGCCTTTCACAATTCCCGACGAGAATGTACCGCCCGCCCAGCGTTGGTTCGACATCTACTCCTGGCAGGCATTTATAGCGCTCAATTGGCCCGCTACATCCAACGGCGAACCGAATCCGAATTTAAACCTCGCCAACGAAGCCGCGCCACGCGTTTGGGAGCACTTCGTTGAGATTGGCCAAGTCTTCAAAAAAGACGGTGCCGCTCCCGCATCCTGGCCAGAAGCCGTTTCCGCCAGCCAGGCGGATCGAGCCTTTTGGATGCACGGCATGTCGGTCGGTCTGCCAGACGACAAGGCGGACGCAGGCGACGGCGGATACCGCAAGCCTTTGCTTGATGAAAGCCTTCAGGCCTTCACCGGTCCCATGGTAGACCAGCAAGGGAAATGGGTTCGCTACCAGGTTGCGATGAACAAGACCGAATTCGACTACCTCGTCGAAAACAAACTCTACAATCTCGAAGGCCAAGCCGCGTTCACCGCAAACAATAGCATCTCGTTTCCATCCAACGATGGAACTAGGAAACAGGGCTCTATGGAGATCAAAATGTCTTGGAAGCAAATGAGCGACGAAGACGACCCAGAGCGCTTCTTCGTGCGGTCTGCTCGCGTCATTCCATTGACTGGAAAACCCTATACCGCCGACTTCGGTCTCGTCGGCATGCACATCGCAGTCCGTACCCAATCTTCCCCTACATGGATTTGGGCAACATTCGAACAGGTCGACAACACCTCAGCCAACGAACTGGAAACCGACAGTAAAGGGCGCCACCTTAAGCCTACCTTCTTCAATATCGAAAACCCTACCATACCGGTGAATACCTTGGCCCCAAAAAATGCCGGACCGGTCAAGCAATACAATCCCGCCACCGGCAAGCACGATGGCCCAGTCGTCTTCACTACATGGGACGAATCCAAGACTACCGACCCCACTCAGACGATCGCCGTGCTTCCAATCCCGAAGGCCACCAACGCCCTCAATCGCCAAGTCCAATCACTCCTGAAAGACATCGACTCCGTCTTCCAATACTACGAACTCATCGGCACTCAATGGCCAGTCGCCCCCAAGTTCCCTGCCTTCTCGAACGGCGTAGCCAACCAGCCTGACGGACGCCTGCTCCCATCCTCCCCCGAGAGCATTCTCTTCAAAGTTCCTGGCAAGGTCGTACCGGTCCATTTGATCAACACCACCATGGAAACCTTCTTCCAAGCAGGCAACCAACCGGCAGGACCGCTCGCCGACGACTATCGCCTTCCCGCAGGACTGGTGGCCGATCCCAACACCGTCTTCGCTACCGAAAGCTGCGCCGGCTGCCACTTCTCGGCCGGAGCGTGCATCGGGTTTAAGAAAGACCCTTTCGGCCGCTACCTCGTTCAAGAGATCGATGGCAAAAACTACCGGATCCCCATCTTCGGGCAAAACGCCGTCAGAGGCATGACCGGCGACGGCGACTACTCCTGGCTTCTACAGCTTCGCGCTCAGTCTGCCCCCTACACCGGCAAAGACATCGCCGAACTGGCTTCTGCCCTGATAGCAAATACGGAATAGCTCTAGAGCACGCCGAGGGATATCGATCCCAAAAACCACACGCCAAAGTTCGACCGACAAACCGACCTTTTCTCACTTTCTGACGCCAGTCGCGCCAGTCTACAACGCACCAACCGCAGCCTCCTTTCGAAACGAAAAATGAGCAGCTTTCCCTTCGTACCTGTCAACGGCTTCACCCCTAACACCTCTGGGTGGAGCACCATCGGAACCATCGACTCATGGACAGTCGATTCCACTGGCCGCCGCTTCACATTCGTGTTCGGCAGCCGCTCCCTCTACATCGAGATCGTCGGCCAAAACGCTTACCGCCTTCGCTTCAATCCGGCTTCCGGAGCGACCTACGATACCGAGACCTCCACCGCCGTCGTCACCCGCGATCTCGGGCTCGGCGGCGTCACTGTTAATCACTCGCAGCCCAACCCAAATCTGCTCGTCATCGACACCGGCTCCATCGCCGTACATGTCGCCCTCGATTCCTTCTTCGTCAGCGTCTACCGAGGCTCCCAGCTACTCCACCAAGATGCCCCCGGCCAAGGCGTTCTCTATATACCGGGCCAACAAGTAGTCGCCGTCATGAAGACCGCCGCACCAAACGCCAGTTACGTGGGATTAGGCGAAAAAGCGGGATCCGAACTGCTGAAAAATCAATTCGCGTATACGTTTTTCAACTACGACAACTACACCTACAATGGTCCATCGCTGGGCGATCCAGGACCGCTCAATCCGACCGAGCCGCTCTATTGCTCAATCCCTTTTCTCATAGAAAACAGTCCGATGCTCACCCCCGGCCGCCCCTTCGCCGGTCCGCCCTATGCCATCGGCCTCTTCCTCGACAACCCCGCCCAAAGCTACGCTAACATTTCCGCTAACATCGTAGGCGATAACATGACGGGCAAGTACTACCTCGGCGCCCTCTACAACGAACTCGACACCTACCTCTTTGTCGGCGACGACGTCCCCGGCGTTCTCCAACAGTACACCACTCTTACCGGTCGCGCTCCCATGCCGCCTCGCTACGCCTTCGGGTTCCAGCAAGGAGCCTACGGCTATTTCGATCGCTACAAACTCACCGCCGCAGGCACCTCCTACCGAGCAGCCCGCATCCCCTGCGACGGCCTCCACATCGACGTCGATTTTCAGGACAACTACCGGACCTTCACTCACAGCAAGATGAAGTTCCCCCACGCCAAAGAGCTATTCGACGACCTTCACACGATCGGCTTCAAGATGAGTACCAACATCACTCCGATCATCACCACCAACCAACTCAATCAAGAAGGCGCCAAAGCTCCCTACGCTCAAAGAGATGCCTTAGAATCTGCCAATGCGCTCCTCTACGACACCCGGTACGAATCCGGCGAAAGCCCGGAGCTCTACCAAGGCGGCGTCAACTACGGAAACAACCGCGGCAACAATCCCTACCCGTCCCCGCCACTCCATTTCAACAACCAAGGGCTCATGCCGCTCACCGCTCCCGGTAACTACCCAGACTTTGGCCTGACAAGCGTGCGCGAAGCATGGGGCGCCCAATACAAACACCTCATTCAAGACATCGGTCTAGACATGATTTGGCAGGATATGACTTGCCCCGCCATCGATCCCAACCTCCCGCCGGACGCGGAATACTATAAGACCTTCCCGCAAGACCTCATGATGGCTCAGGAAGAGACCGACGCCAACGGAAACGTCACCGTCACCTACAAGCCGAACGCTCAGCTTCACAATAGCTACGTCAACAACCTCCTCGACGGCACCTGGAACGGGATTAACAAACTCGCCCCAGACCGACGAAACTTCATCATCGCTCGCGGCGGCTACGCCGGCATGCAGCGCTACGCAGGACTCTGGACCGGTGACTCCGCCTCAAGCTGGGACTTTCTTCAAATCAACCTTCCGGAAGTTCTAAACATCGGCCTGTCAGGCGTTCCGATTAGCGGCTGCGATATTGGCGGCTTCGCAAACGGCAGCGGCACCACCAGCGCTTCCATCGTCATCGGAGGATCCATAGTAGGCGGCATCACAAACTACGAGCTTCTTACCCGCTGGATGCAGCTAGGCTCCTTCCTCCCGTGGTACCGTAACCACTACGATGGATACAACAAACAGTTCCAAGAAGCCTTCGCCTATGGCGAGCCGGTCCCGACCAACTGTCGAAAATACGTCGAGCTCCGCTACCGCATGATGCAAGTCTACTACGACGCCATGTACGAATGGACACAGTCCGGACTGCCCATAGCGCGAGCCTTGTTCCTTAACGACAAACACGATCTAAACGTGTATTCACATCTCAACGACGAGTTTTTCGTCGGCGGCGATGTTCTCGTAGCGCCCATTCTCTTCCCCGCAGAAACCGCCAATCCACCCATCGCTCCCGTTCGAGGAGTCTACCTACCAAGCGGGAGCGATTGGTATGCCTTCCAAGACAATCAAGCCCCGCTCCAAGGAGCCGTCACAGGCGGCACCTATATTTCAAACTACTACGCAGACCTCACCCTCGTACCGATCTACGTTCGAGCCGGAGCCATCCTTCCCTTTATCGAACTCGAACAATGGGTCGGACAGCTTCCCGTCAATCCGGTTACGATCAACTGCTACCCAGGTCCAGATCGATGGACGGACGAAGCCGCGTACCAGCTCTATCAAGACGACGGCATCTCGCAAGACGCCGCAAAAAACGGAGCCTATCGCCTCTCCCGCATTTATCAGCAAACCCAAAACCCAAGCGGTCCAGTAACGCGAAACATCCGCATCGCCCGCGTTCACGACAACTACCAGCCAAGCGCGAACTACACCTATATCGCCCTACTCGGCAGCGTCACTTCCGCAAACAAGGTTTACCGAGATGGCACCCAGCTCCCCGACGTTGGCGATAGCGACTCGCTCAACGCCGCTACCGCCGATGCATGGTATTGGAACGCCTCCATCGATACCGTCTTTATCAAAATCTTCGACAACACTTCCGTCACCACCGTGTCTGCTAACTATTGAGGATACCGCTCATGCAACTCCGATACCACAAGGGACGCAGTCCCCAAATCACCTTCACATCAGACTTCCACGAGCTCGTACAAGGCGACCTCGATTTCAAATACGGGCCCCGATCCTGTACGCTCCGCTACGACCCGCTCCGACTCGTAGAAGATCAAGACGCCCAACAAGACGAACACCACGTTCTCGCCCACGTGCGCTTCCACCCATCCGGCAGCTCGTGGGAAGGCGTCATGACTTTACCGCCCAAAGCCCCGCTCGCCCAGCTCGCCAATGCAGCCGGCCAAGGCATTATGCTCGAGACCGAATTCACAATCCCAGTCGGAACCGAGGAACTCGAAGTCTGGTTCTCCTGCACCCACGCAGACGGCCATACACACTGGGATAGCGCCTCCGGCAAAAACCATTGGCTGCGCTTCCCGCTACGAGACATCGAAATCAATCAGGCCAAGATCAAGAAAAAGAAAAAGGCCGCACAAGACACGCTCGTATTCGAAATCGCATCGCCAACTAAAGTCGATGCGATAGAAGCCCGCTGGCGCGCAACCAATTCCCCAAACGCTAACCGCCAAATTACACCGCTTACCTGCGACGACACCGCCGAAAACACCAAAATCTGGAAAGTGCCAAGCGCAGGAATCCCTATCGCCAAAAACTCAACGATCGCGTTCGACCTCGTCTACCACATCGGCGACAGAAAGTTTACCGACGACAACCAAGGACGCTGGTACCTAGCAGATTAGGAAACCAAACACGAAAGGTAGAGGCCGCCATTCCGGCGGCCAAAAGATCTTAAAATTTAGTATCTAATAATTAACTACACCTCAACCGGCTCCAGCCAACCCTTCGTATCTTCCGTCGTCCCGTCGAACAGCCCGAAAAACGCTTTCTGCAAAGCCGCAGTCACCGGACCGCGCGACCCCGCTCCGACTTCGATACCATCGACAGTCCGTACAGGCACCACCTCAGTCGCCGTACCCGTCATGAAAACCTCCTCTGCCACATACAAGATCTCACGCGGCAAATTCTCCTCACGCACCTCGTATCCGAGACGACGCGCCAGATCGATGGTGATGTCTCGCGTAATTCCAGGCAAAATCGCCGCAGATATCGGCGGCGTATGAATAATCCCCTCGCGCACTACGAATAGATTCTCACCCGCCCCCTCGCTAATATTACCCGTCGCGTCGAGACCAATGCCCTCCACGTAGCCGTGCCGGTGCGCCTCCATCGAAATCAGCTGAGACGAAAGATAATTCCCGCCCGCCTTAGCCATCGTCGGCAAAGTATTGGGAGCCAGTCGTGTCCAACTGGATACACCCACATCGACCCCTTTCTCCATAGCCTCTTCGCCGAGATACGCCCCCCACGGGAAAGCCGCCACCGAGACTTCAGCCGGATCCGGCGTGCCGTAAACCGTCAAAGTTCCGTATCCACGATACGCTAGCGGACGCACGTACGCCGCCTTCAACTTGTTGGCCGTGATCACCTGATGGCAAATAGCTGTCATCTCCTCGATCCCCATCGGCATCTCCATACGATAGATTTTAGCCGAATCATACAAGCGCTTCAAATGCCTACCAAGACAAAGAAAAGCAGGTCCTCCTGATGTATCATACACACGGATACCTTCGAAAATTGACGACCCGTAATGCAGGCCATGAGTCATTACATGAACAGTGGCTTCCTTCCATGGGACAAGCTTCCCATTGTGCCAGATGAATTCGGTTTCAAGCATAAGAATAAGAATTTGCAGCTATCTCTAAGCCCCCAACCATTCCGTTCTCTGAGCATAAGTCAAATCCACCTTATCCCCAGCTCCTCAAGAACAAGCTTTCCCGGCAAACTCAGAGAACCCCCACCAAATCCCCATGAGCTCGCTTTTCCGCAAAACCCGAGTTTGCATCACACCAAAACGTCGTTCCGTACCGCTCAATCTCCTTCAACTCGCCCCGCTTCTCCAAGTCGTACAATGCCGTTCCCACCGTACCGGGCGCCCACCGTGTCAATGTCCGATCGAGCTCGACATGAGTCATCGGATGCCGACGAACCGCCTTCAGGATCCCTCTATCCACCGACTCGAAACTCGAGCACAGCTTCTCTCCCTCCGTCGGATGAATCACCTTTGACGCGTGCCCCAAAATCGAAACAGCACGCATGATGCCCTCTTCAGTAGGCGGCCTCACCCACGCTTCCGACACCGGTCGATGGGGCAGCTTCAAATGAATCTCATCCGGCTCGATCATCTCAAAAATTGCCTCGAGATCCTTGAGCGCCTCTTCGGTATCGTTTACCCCTCGAATCAGCATCACCTCTACCCATAGCTTTCCTCCGTACTCCTCCCTGAGCAGACACAAGCCCTCCAACTGCTTATTGTACGAACAAGAAAAATGAGGCCGATTGATTCGCTCAAAAAGCTCAGTGTGGGCCGCGTCGAAACTGGGCAAAATAATATCCGCATCTAAGATCGGCCGCCTCACCTCATCTCGAATCAAAAGCGACCCATTCGTCACCACCGCTAACGGAACATCCGTCAGCAATTTTATCTTCTGAATCAGCTCGCCAGTATCAGCATAAAGAAGGGTCTCTCCCGATCCCTCCAACACAATATGATCGAGCTTCTCCAGCCCTAGGTGGGCGAGAGCGAACTCTAGTTCGCCCACAATATCACGCGCCGGCGAATATTCGCGCGGCTCGTCCACGAGTACCCGAGTCGCCCCGAGTTGGCAATAAACGCAGTCCCAATTGCATGCCTTATACGGAACTGGATCGACCTTCAAAATGTTGCCGAGTTGACGAGAAAGAACCGGACCAAAAACGTGTTTCATTACGTCAATCCATAGACAGCGAAACAGCTGCCTTTGTTCGTCCAGCTTACCAGAAAGCTACAGACAATTTAGATTTTAGAAACCCTACTATAAGGCAATCAATCCCCCCCTCCGCCATATACAAGGAAACAGCCAGCCAAGCGAAACCCACTAGCAGACCCGCAACGAGATTGATAGCCTTCACCAAGAGAAACGAACTCTTCGAATGAGCGAGCAAGGGGATCATCCCATGACCATCCTGCACAATTGAATTCGTGATCAATACGCTCAGAGGAATCGCCCCATCCGCAAACAAAGTCGTGAAAACCAAATGCGGCCCCGAATCCGGAATCACCCCGACCAAGGCGGCCACAAACGTCAGAACCCAAAGACTCCCGTCAGCCAAACGGCTCGCATCCGTATAGCTCGACAGCAAATGCAGAAAAACGAGCGCCCCCAGAATCCACAAAGACATCCGCGCCAAATGCCCCTTCACAATGTGCTTCCACAAGTGCTCCACAATGAAGTGATCCGACGAAACCGCCGTCACCAGCCAGGCCAAACCCGCCAAACACAAAAGAGCGATGCGTATCAAATTCCATTCGCCCGGCCCGACGGGGCCAAAGACGACCGCGAGAATGAAACCCGAAAGCGCTAGTAAAACCGAAACGCGAATCGGATGCAGCGGCACCCACAAGTCCCGCACCTTGCCTGCCTCAAATTCGTCTTCTTCATGCGTCCGCAACTCATGACATTCGTTCGAGGTAATTTGCGGCTCACCCTTCAGCACGAAATCAGTCAACGCCCCAGCCGCAATTCCCACGACGAGACCAACCGCGGCAATAAGCAACGCTTGTCCAGGTATCAGCGCCAGCATTACAAACGCCTCGTCGCCAAAAGTCGCAATCATACAGGCCACCACTGCCCCCAGCGACAACCCCCGATGCATATGCAAAGTCACTACCGCAAAGGCTCCCAGACACCCCGGTGTCACCCCTAATAAACCCGCCAACGCATATTGCCCCCAGCGATTCTTCGATAGAGGCAGCCGCCACCTTCCCCGAGTCCTTATATGAACAAACTCAACCAACAGCATCATCGAGAACAACAAGCTCGTGATCAATACCGTCTCTAAAATCGCATCCTTCATTATCCTGCAAACCCACCCCATAGACTCTGTGGGAAGCGGCCTGGTGCCGCGATTTCAGAATAGCCCATCAATCCACCCGGTAGCCGATAAGCTTATTCCCATAAAAGGTCGGCACAACAAGCAAACCCTTCTCTCGAACAAACTCGAAATCGGCTACATTCATCTTCGTCCCCGGCGACACCAACAGCCTGCTCAACGCCCCATCCATACCCACAAGAAAGATGCCTCCCTCCCATTGAGACACGATCAAAGTCCCATCCGAAAAAGAGCGAATTCCATCAAGGATGCCACCCGCCAATGTAGTTACCGTTTCAATACTTCCATCGGAAACATCGATCGACTTCACCGCCGCCAAACCCGTGCTTCCCGCGATCAACTTCCCTTGGTGAAAATGCAAGCCATTCACTCGAGCCAAGTCCGACCCGGAAACCCAAGCTTCGAAACCGCCATCAACAAGCGCGATCACATCCTGAGCACCCACAGCTGGAGAGGTATCCGACACATAGATCACTCCGAAATCATCAACCATCACATCATTATAAAACGATCCTGGCGGAAAAGGATAGCGCTGCCGAACCTTTCCCGTCTCCGGATCGATCGCCGTAAGCGATCTCCGCTCCACCACGAAAAGCGTATCCTCGTGCAACAAAAGTCCGGTCGGGTTCGCAAGTCCGCTCACCCACTCACGCTCTAGCAAATCGCCTTCAAGGCTTACCCGACTCAAAAAACCCGTCGGCGTCTCTCCAAACTGAGCATAGTTCGAAACATAAAACACTCCCCGTTCAGCATCATGTATCACAGATTCGGGTACATTAAGCCCTTCTGTTTCCCACACCACACTCAGCCGATCCTCCTCACCCGCCAAGCCCTCAAGCGGACCCTCCATCCTCGCTGCGAAATCCCAAACCCCGCTAGAAGAAGAAATTTGAAGAAAGATCTGATTCAATCCCTTCCGCAGTTCCAAAACGATCAGCCCGTCAACGTCCACAAACACCTGCTCATGGTTGAGATAAACCTCCATCCGCTCATCGCACACGAGCTGAGCATTCACCGATTTCGCAGAGCTCGAATAGACCGAACTCCGTGCAAACACAGTAGCCGAGGATCCCTCCTCTACCGGGCCAAAGTCAGATAAATTCACCCGCCCAGTCTCATCCGAAGTCGACGCCACCCAATCCAGCCCGAAGAGCAAAAAAAACGAAGGATACCGCCCCGCCTTAACCCGCGACTCTGCCACCGGCGGCGCCACCTCCCAGTCCGCAAGGGCGACAAGACCTTCAGCGCTTAAGCCCCGAGCAACTTGAAACGCGAAGACAAAAGCCAGCCACTGTGTAATAATTCGAGCATTCATTATATAGTGAAACTATCCGTATCCCCTAGGCTGATACACTATCTCTTTTCAGGCTATCAATTTTGGCAGCCGCCAACTCCTTCCCAATCGCACGCGCCTTCTTCCTTGTATGCTCACTCATCTTCTTTCGCCTTTCTTTCGCGGCAAGTCCGACAAAGATCACACTAACGCTCCCCGCACCAAGAAGCCTCGCCGCATCTTTCAGCAGCTTCACCAACTTACTGGACAGTCGGGAATAGACCGAAGGAGCCGCCGAGGCCGAAACCAGAACCGCGAACTTCTTTCCACTCTCCAGCCTCGACTTCGGAATAAGAGCTCCCCACGGCCAATAGGCATAACAAACAAGCCTCTCGATAAACTGCTTCATTACCGCAGTCACCGTTCCGAAATTCATCGGAGAACCGAGCACGAACGCATCGGCATTCTCTACCTCGTCCAATATTTCGCTCATATCATCATCGATGATACATGCCCCCCGCTCTATACCCTCTTTTTGCGTACACGTTCTACAATTCGTACAGAATTCTATATGCTTATCGATCAAGTAAATCTTACTTGTTTCAGCCCCCGCCTCTTGTGCGGCCGACAATATTTCATCAATCGTTGAATCAACGACACCATCTTTTCGATAACTTCCAACTATTGCTACAACCTTAACCGGTCCACTCACAGCCGCCTCCTTTCGAATCAACGAAAACTACTTTCCAAGTCATGATATAGCAAGCGATCAATCACCCCACATAATTGACCCTTTATAACTCACCCCTTCAGGATCTCTCCCGCCTCGCACCCTTAGATCCGCCGCTCATCACAGCGGCCTTATAAAAAAGGCGATCTCGCCGCCACTCGCTACTTATCTATCTTCTGCACCCGGAGCAGCTTTGACAGCAGCCACGCTACCGGACCGGCCGCGAAGCTAAGCAAAGCCCCCAGCTTCATCATATCCCCCGCGCCCTCAGGCAATACCCAGCCTTGCGCCGAAGACAGCCCAAGCGCCACCGTCGTCACGAACAAGGCTACCGTGAAGCCTATCCCCGCCACACACCCGAGCACCACCACTTGCGGTAAGGTCATCGGCTTCGGCAAGCTCAGACCGAAGAGCTTGCCCACCCATGACAAAGTAAAAATCCCCAAAGTCTTCCCTACAAACAAGGACAGAAAAATCGTCCACGTAATCGATCCGCCAAACGACTCCGCATTCAACAGAACCCCCGCGTTCGCCAAGCCAAACGCAAACAGTCCCACATCTACAATTGGAGCGAAAAAATGCTCGAACCGATTCATCGTGTCCCCTCCCTGTTCATCCGCAAAAAGCCCCGCGTCACGCTTCTGATGCGGCATAAAAGGAATGATCGGCACCAGAGCCAAGGCCGCGTGAACCCCCGTATTATGCAACCCAAACCAGCTCAAAGTCCCGCCAATCAAAGCATACGGCCAAAAGCTCTTCACTCCCTTGCGTCGCATCCCCTCGCATATCACCAAAGCAGCCACCAACAACAACAGCCACTCAGGATGCACCTCGGGCGTATAATAAAACGCGATGATCAGCATCCCGATCAAGTCATCCAGCACCGCCAGCACCAGCAGAAAGGTCACCGCAGGATGAGCCGCCCCGAAAATGATCCGGGCAAACAGCCAGCAATACGCAATATCAGTCGCCGTCGGCACCGCCCAAGCGGCCTTGTTCACATCCCCCTGAATCCCGAAAAAATGATATAGCGTGAAAAACACCAAGATCGGCCCGATCACCCCGCCCAAAGTCGCCATCACCGGCATCGCCGCCTTCCGAGCGCTGCTCAAAGCCCCACCTGGCAAAAAGCTCTCCGCCACCTCCTTGCCAGCGATCCCAAAAAACATCACCATAAACATATCGTTCACCACGAAGTGGAAGTTAAAGGTCGTCTTCCCATGCGTCAGCAAATGGGCAAGCCAATGATCAGCAGGAAGCAGCGCTGCCTCCACAAAGGCATGATAGCCTTGATCATTCGTGTTGGCCCAGATCAAGGCGATCACAGTACCAGACAATAGAAACGCAGAAAACTGCCGCAGTAGCTTAAATCCGAAGGTCAATGATCCTGAAGTCATAAGAAAAACAAATGGCAGAAGGGAATAATTAATCCGCTAGGGAAGACTCCCCACAGACTGCTAGAATCCTGTTCAGTTGCTCAATCCTTTTCGAATTTAGCGTAAAACATACGCATCAAACCGAAGCCCGCAGCACAGAGCCCCCGAGGCTCTTCTTTGGTCATCTATCAGAAGCTCTAATAACAAAAGAACCAGAAGGCTATCTACTCAAGGGAGCTGGAACCAATCCGTTTTCCAAAATCCTCACTCTTACACAATATGCATACAAATACTGACCGCGCCACTACGGTAAAACAAACAACAATCAAATGGAGCATCACCAAGCTCCTCACCGTCACCTTCGGCGCAGTCACCTTCATATTGGCCGCTGCGGCCACTTGGAGTTTTCTCGGAGTCAATACCCTGCTCAGTACTTCCGAGCAACTGATAGAAGCCAACGAAACCGATAGCCATATCGCTCAGCTTGAGGCGGATCACCTCAAGTGGGTCCAATCCTTGAGCTTCCTATTCACTGACTCCAAAGTCACGGAGGTCACCGTTCAGACGGACCACACCCAGTGCAACCTCGGCAAGTGGTACCACTCTAGCGACCGAGATGAGCTAGCCAAGGGCCACCCAAATGTGGCAACCCTCCTCGCCGACATCGGCCCCCTACACGAGCGGCTCCACAACTCCGCCATAGAGATAGGAATCACCTACAAGCAGGACAACAACGCAGCAATCGCCCAAGCCGCCGACATTTTCTCCAATGAATCCATCCCAGCCCTCTCAGGCCTGCAGGATCTCTTTAGCAAGCTTCGCTCCACCCTCAGTCAGCATTCAGTGACCGAAGAAACGCTGCTCCAGGAAGCCAGCTCCCAAAGATCCTCCATCGCCATTCTCGCAAGCTTCGCAGTAGTCACAACACTCTGTATCGCAATATTCATTACACGCTGGGTTAAAACCAATTTGGCCCGCTCAGCCAACGCTATCCAAGATGCCTCCCACGCCGTTAGCGGCGCGGCCGAACAAGTAGCCAGCGGCAGCATCTCCGTTGCAGACGGCTCCTCCAAGCAAGCGTCGACGCTAGAGGAAACAGCCGCCGCCATGGAGGAAATCTCCGCCCAAACCAACAACAATCGCGAAGGCGCCCAAAAGACGGGCGAACTGGCGCAAGTGAATCTCACCGCCATCGACGCAGCCTCCGGAAACATCGATCAACTCAACACCGCAATCAAAAGCCTCTTCGACAACAGCAAACAGATACAAACCATCGTCCAAAGCATCGACGAAATCGCCTTCCAGACCAATATACTCGCTCTCAACGCCGCAGTCGAAGCCGCCCGAGCTGGCGAAGCGGGCGCCGGATTCGCAGTCGTGGCCGACGAAGTCAGAGCCCTCGCTCAACGCGCCGCTGCCTCCTCTCAAGAAACCGCCACCCTAATCGATAATTCCGTCAAGCACATCGATACCAGCATGGACCTCACCCACCGATGCTCCGAGGACTTCAGCAGAATCCAAGACACCAGTCGCGACGTTCGCGCTCTCGTCGAAAGCGTCGTCAAATCCTCCACCGAACAAGCCCAAGGCATTACGCAAATCAATCTCTCCGTTTCACAGATGGATACCATCGTACAGGAAAATGCAGCAGGCGCCGAAGAGTCAGCCTCCGCATCAAACGAAATGAGATTCCTCGCCCAAAGCCTCGAAACTCAAGTCGCATCCTTACTCACTTTCGCTGGCTTAGACAAAAGCTCATCCAAGAAGCAACGCCCTCCCATCCAGACGAGCACCCGTCCCAATCGCTCCGCCACGCCCGCCCCCAAAGCAGACCCCATCTGGAACTAAGCGAAGGCTCAAGTCACTCCTTCCCATCTCCCCAGGGACGACTGTATCCACTCACGACTCAGTCTTCCGCCCAAAGCGCTTTCTAACAACGCGTGCGTAAAAAGCCACTGGCACGATCACCAGAACCGAACACAAGACCAGCAGTCCAAAAAGGTTCTTGGTAACCCCTCCCTGCTCCACCAACTGCCAAGCCAACTCATCGTTCACATGGCGGGCATACGCGACCGCTCCCACCGCCGCCTCACGAGCAATCGTAAAGCCTCCACCCGTCGCAGTATCCCAACCGATCGATGTCAGCGAACCAACCGCATCCACTCCGATCGCAATCGATCCAAAAGCCACCAACCCAATTCCCACCATACCGATTCCCAATACGCCAAGACCCAGAGCCCCTACCGTAATCACGCCCACCGATACGATTCCCACGCTGATTGGAGCCACCGCAAAACCGCCCCAAGCAAACAACAGTCCGTACACGCAGTCTCCTCCCATCGCGATCCAACCAAACACCGGCGGATCGCCCAATTCCGGCTTGGCAAACCGCGCATGCACCAGAGGCACTCCAAACAAGCTCGCCCGACTCCGATACTCGCCGGTCTTCGAACCAACCTTATCCCGAGCAGCCTCAAACAATTCCGGATGCCGCAAACGTTCCGCCGAACGCAACATACGCTGAGCCTTCAGTATCCGATAAGTGGCGACAGGCATCATCACAATAAACAAGGCGATCAACGCCAAAGCTGCCACCATGAACGCGTCGCGAAACTCGCTCCAAGCTAAAGCCGCCTGACTCAACAGAAAAATACCCAAGCAGGTCAAAACCGATATTCCTACAAACTTTATCACCGTCTTCACCACGTCCCGCCTTTCAAGCGGTGTACGCGCCTGATCCAAGCTCGCCCGAAGCGCAAAGAAGCTGCTCACAAAACCGGACACCGAAGCCACAAACGCCGCCACGCTCATCCACTTGAACCAACTCCCCGCCTTCACCGCCGCCGCGCCCAGTCCAGCCGCCTTCGCCGAAGGCGCCGCCATCGCCGGCAACGCCGCCAGTACTCCCATTGTGAATACACGACCCGGAGTACTGCGGGCCAGCGCGTCTTCCACGAAAGTCATCATCTTTTCCTGCAGCATCTTGCGACCCCGAAACAGCCGCTGCTTCACGGTGCTCTCCGTCAAATCCAGCTCAAACGCCACATGCTCTATCGAGCGATGCTCGCGATAGTACAGCACCAAGGGCTCACGATACAATTCAGGCACCTGCTCCAGAGCCTGCCACAACAATTCCTTCTCTTCTTCTCGCATCGCCGTCTCCTCAACCGCTTCTTCTCCAGATACTAGTTCAACCGCCTCTTCCATCGACTCCGCCATTCGCGACGGTTCCTTCGCATTGCTCCGACGCCGATGGCTCACTTTGAAGCGCAAAATTCCACACAGCCACGAACGCAGCTTCGCCGGCTCTCGTAGAGTGCTGAGTTTCCGCCAACCCTCCACAAACGCCTCCTGGGCCATGTCCTCGCTCTCGCTCAAACTACCCATCGCCGAATACGCCAGCGAGCACAGCAAACGCTGATAGCGCGCCACGATTTGCCCATAGGCCTCCCGATCGCCCCCAAGGCAAGCCGCTACCAAAGCGGCGTCACTAGTCTCTTCTATCGATGGCATGTTGTTCATTGGATTCATAGTACTTCCTTCTCAGGTGCCCCGAATGCTCCAGCAGGTGACAAAGTTTCTGCAAAAAATCTATATGATGAGATTCCACCCAAAAAACAACCCGCTTCAAGCCCCAGCCTTCAACACTCCGCCTTGAACCTTCATCAGTCCCGCCAACGCCCGCGTCCGGCGACGCCCATTCAGGACCGCCCCTACAAAGGTCGAGCGCACGAAAAGATCATAGGTCAGCAGAGCGAAGAGGATCGTCGCCACCGAAACCCCCGCCAGCTTCAGCGACCAGTGAAACGGCAGCTCCGCCACCGCTACCTGCAGCCAAACCACGATCGGCAAGTGGATCAAATACAGCCAGTACGACGCGTCAGCGATGTAACGCACAATAGGATTCGCCCGACGACATAGCTTTTTGAATACGCCAATCGTCATAAAAACGAGCGACCACATCATCACCGCATAACTCGCCACGAATCCCGCATGAGCAAGTTCGTACTGAGGATGGCCCGTATCACTCTGCATATCAGACAACACGAACGACACTACAATACCCACGCCCAGCACTACCCAACGAACAACCGTTAAACGGGCAAAGCCAGCCATCAGTTCCGCATTGCGATGCAACACCCACCCAAAGACGAAAAAGCCGCTATATAGAATCAACGCAGGCGCATGCGGCACCAAAGTCTTATCAGGCGTATCCACTCCCCAATGACTCATAAACCAAACCACCATCGAAGTGGGGAGCGCCAAAAGAAAAACTGAAAACCCCGACCTGGACAACCATGTGAACATCGAATCCACATTGCCCATCAAGCCATCGTACAAGGGCCCGTTCGATTTGACCAGGCCTCGCGCTACGAGAGCCACCAAGGTGACCAGCACGAGATAATAAAGAAACCAAAGATGGCTACCGACAAAGATCCCAGCCGGCAACATCTCCAGAGCTTTGAACCCCTCGCCAAGCCCCGCCAAGATATCAACATCACCCCGCAAGCTAGCGAATCCCATCGCCCACCCGGAATTGACCAGGGGCTTCAAAAGAAACCAGCCCACCAAAAACGGCACCACGATGCGCATGAAACGGGACTTCAAAAACGCCCCGCCTCCCTTGCGATGAAAGGTCATATGACCAAAGAATCCCGCGATCAGGAAAAACACCTCCATGCGAAACGAGTGACTCACATGCATGAACATCAACACCAGCGGACTCGTCGAAATGTCCATCACCGCCCACCCAATGTAGATCGGAGAGAACGACAAGCTCGCGTGAAAAACAATTCCCAGCAGCAAAGCAAAAGCTCGCACCGCATCCAAATAGTCAAGACGAGGAGCCCCCCCCAGCGCATTCGCGGAGGAAGAGACCTGTGGTGTCGATGTAGCGTTCATAGCAGAAGCCCCAAGCTAGCGGTTCAATAGTACCCGACCTCGTCCACGTCGTAGGAAAACGTCCCCTTCTGCAAATCCGCTGCGACTAGGCTGATGCTCACAATAGTCGCCGGATTAAGCGACGTCTGCTCCGACCAAGCCCGCTTCATGTCCTTAAACGGAATACGAACCTCCTTGAAGCCGTCAGGCGTGCGAGGAATCGGCATCGCGTGATAGTCGAAGTTCACCACCTCCGAACTGTTCGCGGAAACGGAAAAGTTGCCCTTGTTCACGCGAATCCGAATCCGGATGCCTTCATACTCGCTCAAATCCGTCGGAGCCCCCGAAGCAGACGTCAGCAAGACCATACTCATCCAGCCCGGCTGGCCGCGGCCCGGGATGATTTCACCCTCCACGCTCAAAACACCATCCTTCAGCGTTTGCGTCATTTTCGATCCGCCTCCCACCGACGAGTCATTAATCACGAAACGATCTGCGCCCAAACTGCTCGACTTCGCCGCGTCGCTAAAGTCATCCAAAACCGCCGCAGCATCGCTGCCCAAAGCCAATACCGGAAGAGCCAAAGCCACTGCCGCGATTGAAACCAAAGCCGCAAAAGAACCCCTGCGACCACTGCCAGTACCTGTGTGTGTATTCATATTAAAAAGCTGTTGTTTTTTCAATTCGAACGAAGCGGCCAAAAACCAGGGCGCTTCATCATTCGCTCTTAAGTGCCCGCCTCCACCAAACCGGTGACAAACTATTTCAAAAAAAACACATTCCGCACCCAAACCCTACAAAATTCCACCTCCCAGCCCGCGCCACAACCGTCTTCATAAACCAGCGCTACGCCCCCCAACCTCCCAGTTCAGCTACCAAGCAACACGACACTCCAAAAACAGAAACAAGCCCCCTCCAACGAGTCATCAGGCTCGACCTCATCACCCCAATCAAGTTCGCGTCCATTCGCAGGAAAGAAACAACCCAATCCACCAATCAAAAAAATCCTGCTCGCCCAAGGCGATCCTGCCCGCGCAGCGGATCCCTGTTGAAACCCACCACAACCCCACCAACCAACACTCCCCTAAAAACCAGCCCCCTCCAACGAGTCATCAGGCTCGACCTAATCATCCCAATCAAATTCGCGTCCATTCGCAGGAAAGAAACAACCCAATCCACCAATCAAAAAAATCCTGCTCGCCCAAGGCGATCCTGCCCGCGCAGTGGATCCCTGTTGAAACCCACCACAACCCCACCAACCAACACTCCCCTAAAAACAAGCCCCCTCCAACGAGTCATCAGGCTCGACCTCATCACCCCAATTAAATTCGCGTCCACTCACGGGAAAGAAACAACCCAAGCTAACAAGCCCGTCACGCGTATCGCAGATTCGAAGAAGCTTTGCCGCTTCTAGCCACCCAGACACGAAAAAACCCGCCCAAGATAATCTCAGCGCGGGCTAATTCGATAAGCGACGAGTACCCCTACTCGTGATTCGCTATCTATGTGTATACCCCAAATTTGTCTGTCAGCTCGGTTTGAACTCTTTCGAGCTCGCTGCCGTTGTTGCTGATGGACGAACTATACCCGATAATTTTCATATTGTGAAATACTTACATCCGCTAGCTGCCATAGGCTCTTCCTATGCCTTAGAAAAAAGATTCATAACACACTGATTAACATAACTTTCGCCAATTCAAACGGAGTCACCCACCCCAAAAACGCAGAATCGATTCTTTCTCCCCCGATACCCAAGCAGCCACCAAACACTCTGAGCACCACCGCCATTCGCGTCATGCGTGGTCTCTCAAAACAAATCAAACCCGCCAATCCGAGCCGGATCATGATAAGTCAGAGCTCAAATCCAGCGACCCAAGAGACACAGGGTCCAAATAGACAACTATTCTCCTTCCGGATCCAGAAGCACCATCTCTAAAAAGAAATGGATTCGAACGCTAAACAGTCAGCCCATACAACGCCCCATATAAATTCGTCCAACTACTTCCAGGCGTCCTGAAGAACCTCTCCTAACCTATAGTACGCGAATAGTTTTACCGCCCAACGACAAGCGAATGCATATATCAGAGATATGTATTCGAAATACCTGAAACATTACAATAAACGCAAACCCTCCACACTTAATACTTACCAATAAATGAACACCGACTCGCCACCAAACAATCAAGTAATAGTCTACTGGGCGCTTTGGAGCGCTATCTTAGCCGGAATGATATCCCTGCAATTTCTCCACGGGGGCGGGTTTCCGAAGGGTCAAGACGCTGAAAACCCTCCGCAAGGATTCTTCCTATTCTGTGTAGCCGCCGTAGCAATTGCCACAGTCGTGAGATGGATCCTCATCCCAAAAGCGAAGGAACGAGGAAAGCTTCTTGTGCTCATGATCCTCGGACTGGCGCTCATCGACGGAGCTCAAATTATTCAGCTATTCTTAATTGGCAACGACTTTCCACAGAAGCAACTAATCGTTTTTGTTCTATGTATATTCGGAGCTGCTCAGTTCGCCCCTTTTTACGCCAGCAAAATTGTGTCCGCCGACTCAGCCCAAATGGCTAGCCCTAGACGCTAACTCCTTCTCAAGGACCTTTGTTGTCCGCTCCGGTCGCCTTAAGTCCTGAACTGTCTTGCTCCACGCCCCTATTTCTGCCGCGGGGACCATTGTCCCAAAAGGCTTTCGCGTAGCCCGTCTTATCGCCCGCCAGGAACTCCTCATAGCGTTTGGCGTCGCGAGCGGACGCTTCCTGATCTTTGGAACTATCGAATTTCATAGGGATTACTCTCTAATCGGATAGGAGAATAATTCCTGAAATAATTTATAATATGCCCATAAAACGCCTCAAAGAGACCTACAGTCGCACGAAGATTCTCCGCTTCCACAACCAGTACACCGGCACGTAGAGAACTCCGACGTAGAGCAAAGCGTACACCAAGGAGGCTAACTTACTGGCCACGCCCATATTCGCTGCCGCATCCATAAACGCCACGCTCAAACTGGGCAACGGCCCGATTCCACTATAAAAAACGACCGTTAGCATTCCTGAGAGCGCATAGGCTACCACCGGATTAGAACCAAAGATCAGACCGATTTTCGCCCAGGAGCGATGCCCGCGTACATCTATCAAAAGCAAACACGCCGCCAAAGATAACGCAGACCAACCACCCGCATATAGCACGAAAGAGCTCGACCACAGATTCTTGTTGTAAGGAAAGACCCAACTCCAAGCGCTCCCAATCAACAAGGCCACCACGCCTACGAAAAACACCCAGCTAACCCGTCGATAAGGATCCCCAACGCCAAGGATCAAAGCCCCAACCAACATCCCGAAAATCCCAGTCGCCACCGCCGGCACCGTGCTGAGCAAACCTTCGGGGTCCCAAGTTCGCTCCCACATACCACCGGGCAACAAAACCCGATCCACCCAAGCCGCGATATTTACGCCAGGCTCGAAATTTCCCGCTATAGAGGTCTCCCCCCTTGCCTCCACCGATACTGCCACTTCCGTCCCGTAGCTTCTCTCCACGATACCTGTCTCGAGCGCTCCCGCATTCACTTCATCTAGCGGCACCGGCACCCACACAAGCAAAGCCCAATAGCCAAGCAGAATAGAGGCCCCAACCCAAAGCTGCTGCTTCCAGCGCGTATTCAAAAACAGGATCGCGCATACGCCAAACACGAGAGCTATTCGCTGCAGAACACCCGCCACGCGCATCTCCTCGAAATAAAAATACGGCCATAAGTTCAAAAACAGGCCGAGGGCAAAAATCTTCGCCACTCGCCAAAAGATCTTCCGATACTTGCCCACTCGCTCCCTCTTCGTTCCTCGCTTTCCCGAATAGGCCAAAGCAATCGACACGCCTACAAAAAACAGAAAAAACGGAAACACTAAATCCGTGGGAGTCACCCCATGCCACGAGGCATGCAGCAATGGACTGTAAACATGACTCCAAGAGCCGGGACTGTTCACGATAATCATCCCGATGATCGTAAACCCGCGCAAGGCGTCTAGAGCTAAAAGGCGTTCTCGCTTCACACTCATATCGTGCTTATAATTTAACGACACGTCGTAGAAGAAACGCGATTCCGATCCCGGAAAGAACAAGCAAGCCAAGCCCCAATCCCATCGTTCCATAGATCACATAACCGACCCCAAAGAGAAAGAAGTAGACTGAAAAGCTACCAACCAGAAAATTCGCTATCCCTCGCGTAATGCTCTCATTCTCGTCCGTTGGCTTCAGCTCAATTCCTTTAGAGGATAGGTCTTTCCTAACCTTCTCCCAGCCAGGACCTACCGGGCGAATTGCCAAGTAAAACCTCTTGAGAGCTTCCTGCGAACTTGGGGGAGTGAAGAATGTTACCGCCAACCAAACCACAGTTGTCACGCCAACACTTGCCAACAACTGCATGTGCCCAGGCAAAGGCTCGAAACCAAAACGCTCGTATCCAAATTCAAAAAACAGGGCGACGACGAAGGAAACGACCATGCCCGATATCTCAGTAGCCGCGTTGATTCGCCACCAAAACCAGCGCAAGATAAAGATCAAGCCCGTGCCCGCGCCAATCGAAAGTAGAATGTTAAAACTCTGCATCGCGCTTTCTAGAAACAGAGCGACAACTCCCGCCAGCACCATGAGGACCACGGTCGATAGGCGGCCCACCGCCACAAGCTCCTTTTCGCTGGCTTCCGGCTTCATGAAACGCTTGTAGAAATCGTTCACTACGTACGAAGATCCCCAGTTCAAATGAGTCGAGATCGTCGACATAAACGCCGCAATCAATGACGCCACTACTAGTCCCAAAACGCCAGCGGGCAAAAACGCCAACATAGCGGGATATGCAAGATCGTGCTGGATAAAATTCTTATCGATGGCAGGAAACGCCACTGCCAAGGATTCAAGATTTGGATACACGATCAGCGAAGCGAGCCCCATCAAAATCCACGGCCATGGCCGCAAGCCATAGTGCGCTAAATTAAAGAAAAAAGTCGCACCAATTGCATGGCGCTCGTTCTTCGCAGATAACATTCGCTGAGCAATGTATCCACCGCCGCCGGGCTCCGCACCCGGATACCATACGCTCCACCACTGCACCGCCAAGGGTACGATGAAAACGGAAACAAGCATCGTCGTATCCGAAAAGTCAGGAAATAGATTCAGCTTTCCCGCCACATTCGGATGCGTCAGCAAAGCGTTCAATCCTCCCACCTCAGGCATGCCCACGATCAACGACGTTGCCCAGATCGACCCCAGCATCGCGATCCCAAATTGTATGAAGTCCGTGATGAGCACCCCGCGCAAACCGCCTAGCGAGCTGTAAGCTACCGTAATCACCGACGCGATCAGCAAGGTCTCCCCCGGAGACAAGCCCAACGCCACACCTCCTAGCTTGATCGCGGCCAAACAAACGTTGGCCATAATCATCACATTGAAAAACACCCCTAGATACAAAGCTCGGAACCCGCGCAGAAACGCAGCCGACTTTCCGCTGTAACGCAGCTCATAGAACTCCAAATCTGTAGCCGCCTTCGATCGCCGCCATAGGCGGGCGTACACGAAAACAGTCAGCATACCCGTTAGCAAAAACGCCCACCACACCCAATTTCCCGCCACGCCATTCTCGCGAACGATTCCAGTAACAAGATTTGGCGTATCGATCGCAAACGTAGTCGCCACCATCGAGACCCCCAGCAACCACCAAGGCATGCTCCGACCGGATAGAAAAAACTCCGATGAAGACGAACCCGCCCTCCGCGAGACCACCACGCCCACCAACAAGGATAAGGCGAAAAAGGAGACGATAATTATCCAATCAAGAGTCGTGAGGGCCATATGCTAGAGGAGTAAACTAAGGATATTTTAAGAGGAGAGTTTATTGGTTAACGCGTCAAAATTCGCTCTACCGCATCGACGACTTGTAATTCTACTTTGGCGACAGGTTCTCGAGCTCGGGTCAAAACCGCATCCGCCTCCACCTCTTTGCCATTGAGCGAGGCCAGAGCTACTTCGCTCAATTCTTTCAGAGCCTTGGAAAGAAGCAATGCCTCACGCAAGGCCGGGGCTCCCTCCGTTATTTGCTCAAAGGCCACATGATTGTCTACCCATCGCTCCAACATCAAACGAATCGCCGCCTCATCCGCCTTGTGCTTCGTTTTCAGAAACCCATCTACCAAAGTATTAAATTTTCGAGCGTCCTTCGCATCCGCTACCGCAATATCCGGCAATAGAGTATAAGGCGAAAACGACCTATAGCTGAGATCCGAATTTCTTCGATAGATTTTCAAGGGCTCCACTACATCCGCTAGCGTTCGCAAAGCCTTCACATCATACCCACCCACAAGGCGACGCATCATCATTTCCCTATTCCTTATATGAGTAAGACCAAGCTCTTCAAGCTGTATGGAAATCGTATCCAAACGACGATACATGTCCTCTACGTCGTTGATCTCTTCCGCCGACCAGAGTCGCTCCGCGATCGCAGCCGTACGCGGCCAGATTCTCGAATCTACTGTTTCGTTCGTCACATGCTCGCTCCACATCGTGGCCTCACCACCAAACACACGCTTTCGCTGTTCCGCATCTAGTTCGATATCAGACGGCAACGGATCGACAAGGTAGTGATCGCTAGCTGGCTGCATCAGATCAATGTAATACCCGTTGGACAAAATGCTCGTATACCCATCCTTTGCCGCCGCAACCATCGCGTCGCGACCTCGCCACGAATGTATCATAATATTCGTCGGCATATCTGGCTGAAGAATCTCGTCCCAGCCGATCATCTTTTTATCAAGCTTCGTCAGGACCTTTAGGATACGCTTGTTGAAATGACTCTGCAGGGCATGGTTATCCGCAATCCCCCGCTCCTTCATAAACGCTTGTATATGCTCACTCGCATCCCAGTGGTGCCCTTCATTCTCGTCGCCCCCAATATGAAAATACTCATCAGGGAAAATCGCAGCCATTTCTGTAAACACAGCCTCGAGAATCTCATAAACCCGCTCATTGGTTGGATCCAAAGTCGGATCAAAAATCCCCCAGCCTCGTTCAATTTCGTAGGGTCCGGGCATGCTCGCCATTTCTGGATGTCCCACTAGCCACGCCGTCGCATGCCCCGGTACATCAAACTCTGGATACACGCGAATTCCGCGTTCCGCCGCATAAACTACGATTTCCCGCATCTGATCCTGCGTATAGAACATTCCATCAGACCCCATCTCATGGAGACGCGGAAAACTTTTTACCTCAGCTCGAAACCCTTGATCCTCCGTCAAATGCCAGTGCAAGACGTTTAGCTTCACCGCAGCCATGCCGTCTAGATTCCGCTTAATCATATCCAGCGGCATAAAGTGGCGAGCCGAATCGATCATCAGCCCTCTCCAAGGAAATCGCGGAGCGTCATTGATTTTGGATACAGGGAAATAGTAGCCTTTGTCGTCCGCATTTAATAACTGCAGAAGAGTCTCCATCCCGTGCATCGCCCCAAGGTCGGTCGAAGCCGCTAGCCGTATTCCCTCGGCACTAATATCTAATCGATAGCTTTCATCCTCGCCGAGAACAACCTCACCCGCTCGCTCAGTCGCTATCTCCAACCCCGGCGCTTCATGCGCTTCGCCGGCTTCTACATAATCCTGCTGCAAAAACAATCCCGTCCGACCATCCAAGCGCCGAAGGAAGCGACTCGAGGCTGACAGCAGTCGACTCGAGGCGTCAGCTCCTATTGAAATGCCAAACTCCTTTCCAACGCGAAACTCACCCTGACCGATCTTTACCTCTTGAGGCACTGGCATCAGATTTTCAAAAGCAGCTTCTGCCTCAACCACACTCGCCTGATTGAGCGGGACGAAACCCAAACCCAAAATCAAGCTGCCTAACTTTCCAAAAAAACGTGTATTTTTCATTGCTTATCAAATTTTTGGATACGACCTAACGCATCCGACTTAAACCGCTCTAAATGCTCCGACAGAAAATCCTGCATGCTCACCTGTTCGCCAACAAACAGCGGACTCAAATCCATGGCGAATGTGTATCCACTTGCTGTATCCACATTGTGAGACTGATAAAAAGTCGCGTTCGCATGCCGACGCCCTAGAGTCGCCCTCACATAGTCCTTACCCCCAGCAACTTGCGACTCGAAAACAGCCACCAAGTCCCGTGCCAAGATCGGATGCTCGTCCACTGGCAATGCGATCTTGCACTCGTCATCAAGCCAATCCAAGTCCCGCCAGACCTCGCAACCATAGATGCGGCTCGGACGCTCCTCGGGAACTATCCGCCTCAAAGCCTCCACACAACGAGTCAACACCGCTACATGCGTATCATGCTTATCTGCGGGATTGTGCAGATAAAGAGTATGAGGACGGCACGCCCTTAAAAGGCCCTCCAATTCATCGACCAACTCCGAAGAAGATCGCGAATCCTTTATCTTGCTACTCGGCACGCCTAGCTGAGCCTGCAAGGAGTAGCCGCCCATTTCCGCCGCCCGATTCTGCTCGCGATAGCGAACCTTCTTCATTTGCTCGTCCGTGAAATCCTGATACGCTCCCACTCGAGCGCTTCCCCCGCCATCCGTTACCGTCACCCCGGCAAACCAGTTCGTCGAAGAGCCATAACAAGCGGATATGCCGTGGTAAGCGAATATCTCCAAATCATCTTGATGAGCGCCGATCGCCATATGCGTCACGCGCGACTGGGCCACCTGCAGCCTCACTCCATCGGGTACAAAATACTTATCCATATTACTTTCCAGCCGAGTCCTGAGTGACATGCCAACGTACAAAACACTCGATCGCCTCGTATTCCGCAAGACCTAGCTTATCATAGAAACGCGCCGTAGCCCGGTTCCTGTCAATCGCCTGCTCCCACACCTCTCGCTGCTCCTCGTCAAGCACGGGAATTTGACTACGCTGCGAACGATGTTGGTAGATCGCCTGCGCCTTGCGCTTCACCTCGTCGGGACTACAAGGCACCGACATCTCTACTTGATGAATATCCCACTCGCGTCCATCGCTACGGTACAGCCAAACATAGCAATCCTTAATCCAGGCCTCCGATTGAAGTTTCTGTATCGCCAGTTCAAATACGGAGAAACTCTTGGCTTGCACAGAGCTCGGATCCGCAGCCTCCCCTGTCACGTACACTTGATGCGGACGCACGGATTGAAGCAAGGAACTCAACTCGGAAACGTCGTCCTCGCCCGTGACGAACCGCCGATAGCGTCCGTTTTCATAAAAAGGCAGATCTAAAAATTGGATACGATCCGGCTCCAAGCCACAGAGCTGCAAAGCCGCGCGGGCTTCGTTTCTGCGAATGTAGCTCTTGAAGCGACGAAGCCCGACACTGTCCTCATCAAACGCGCTCTTTTCGTCTAGCTCCGCCAGCACCTGGGTCGCCAATTCGCTCCCCCCCGCTTCTCGCATCAGATCCGCCGCCCAACGAGCCTCTTCATCTGGCACGCCGAGACTGCCCGATGTCAAATACGCCACCGTTACCTCGTGCCCATGCGCAACAAGGCGACTCAACGTACCCGCCATGGCAAGCACGTCATCCTGCGGCTCCGGACTGAGCACAAGGACTCGCTTCAGCGACGGCTTTGCCCGTTCGGGCCGATAAGTATCGTCGGCATCGGGCTTCCCCCCGGGCCAGCCAGTGATCGTATGCTGCACCTCGTTAAAAACGCGGATGTTTAATCCATAAGCTGGCCCCTGCTCGGTCACTAACTCAGAAACTCCGTTCTCCTGATAATCCTTGTCAACGAGCTTAAGCAATGGCTTTCCGAGCTTGAGCGAGAGATGCGTAACCGACTTTCGAGCAAGCTCCGGCGTCCACTCGGGAAACCCAACCAGCCACGGATACTTGTTACGCGTCAGCTCGGATGCAGCCGCCGTATCCAGAAAAAATGAAACGTCCTCATGCTGCTGCAAAAAGCTCGCGGGCAAACTCTCAACCGGCGCGTCCTCGACCGCTGCTTTCACGACTTCCGCCTTGGAGCGACCCCACGCGAGCAGGTAAACCTTTCGCGCATCGAGAATCGTTCCAACCCCCATCGTCACCGCGTAGCGTGGCACGTTGTGCTCACCCTGAAAATCGCGGGCCGCATCGAGACGCGTTAGACGATCTAGCGTCACCAGACGCGTCCGCGAAGCGGGTCCTGATCCGGGTTCGTTGAAACCGATATGCCCCGTACGCCCTATCCCCAAAATCTGGATATCGATTCCCCCAACCTCGCGAATCCTGTTTTCATAGTCCTGACAGGCCTCGAAAACCTCCTCGCGCGAAACCATACCCTCAGGGATATTGATCTGCTCCGCGGGAATATCCACATGGTCAAACAACTGCTCCCGCATGAAGCGGTGGTAGCTCTCGGGATGCCGCGCATCTATGCCAAAATACTCGTCGAGATTGAAGGTCGTCACCTTCGCGAAACTCAATCCTTCCTTGCGATGCATCCGGATCAACTCTCGATAGAGCGGCACCGGCGTCGACCCGGTCGCAAGCCCGAGCACGAGCCCCTTACCCGCCGCCTGCCGTTCGCGAATCGCATCCGCTATCTCCCTAGCGATCTGGCAAACCGCCGCCTGGGCATCATCAAATATCCGAGAGGGAATGCGTTCGTATAACTCTTGTCCACTTTGCTCACTCATAACATGCCGTGATTGAATTAAGGGCTTGAGGGGGTGCTCGTCTTCATTGTATCAAAATCCCTGAAGGCAAATATTTGCAAAATAGATCTATTATTTGATATTTCCGATCCATGATCGACCCCTACCACGCCGCAGCCAAATCCCTCGCCAACCTCCAAATGGGTACGCCACGGGACTACTTTCACGGCCTGAAAGCCCGAAACCTTTGCCTTGCCGACAACCTCGTCGTCTTCCTGCGCACCCAAAAGCAAGACCTCCAGCGGCGAAACTTCGAAAGCCGCCCGCACCACCGCTTCGTGCTTGTGCTCTGCTTCGAAACCGAAGGCTCGATCAATGTAGACGGCCGCATCTTCCACCTTCGTCCGGGCGACGCTTTCCTCGTCAAGCCCTACCAATTCCACTTCTACATGGAAATCGCCCGCGAAAAGATCGCTTGGCTCTTCCTCACCTTCGAGACGCGCAATGCCACCCCCTTCGAAACCTTCGCCAACACGCCCATTCCAATCAGCGAGAAGCTAAGCGCCGAGGCCGTCGAGATCGCTCGCGGCTACGCCAATCGCGAGAGCGCGGACGAGGTCACCCTCGACATGCTCACTTTCTCAGTCTCGACCCTTCTCAACAAACTTCGAGCCTACTCCCTCAATCGCTCCCGCGAGCTCATCGCGTCCCCAAAGTACCCAACGACCGGATACGAGTTAGTTGATCGCATCAACGCCCAGCTCGACCAAAAACTCGAGGAAAACATAACCATCCTCCAAATCGCCGACGCCCTCGCCCTCTCCGAAAGCCATCTACGCAAACGCTTCAAGAGCCTGACAGGCCTAAGTCTCGGCAGCTACCTCGTACACTACAAATTGAACAGAGCCGTAAAGCTCCTCGTCCACTCCGATGCCTCACTCACTCAAATATCACTAGATTGTGGATACGATTCACTAGCCGCCTTTAGCCGTAGCTTTAAAAACCAGCTCGGCATCTCGCCATCGAGATACCGAAAAACCGCGACCTTCGAGCGAAAACAGAGATAGCAAGCACCCCGCTCGCCCCTACCCGCGTTGCGCCGCTTCCTCAACCACCCGAAGATAATCCGCCACATTCGACTGGTAGTTCAAATCCAGCGAGCGACGCAGCTTCTTCGCCGCTTCAGCGTATTCCTTCTGCTCAACTAGCATCTGACCATACTGCAAATAAGCTTGAGACGCGACTGTATCGATATTTTCAGCGCGCTGATATAAAAACGCCGCCTCTTCAAACTCCTGCTTCTTCCAAGAATGCTTCGCAAGCAGGAGAATCGCACGTCCATTCATCGGATCCACCTCAATGATCTCCTCTAAAGTCAAGGCAGCCGCATCGCTATTGTTCAGGCCAAGCTCGACCTCCGCCTTCAGGTTCAACAAAGCGAGTCGCTGCTCCTCCTCGATGCTCGAGCCCAAGCCCTTCGCCGTGATCTCATTCAAGCGCAACGCTTTTTCGTATGCCCCGTTTTCGATGAAGGAGGAAATCGCCCGGCTTAGACTGTCGAATCGCTTGCCCTTCTTTTCAGTCGCTCCAAGCGCCTCTTCATATGCATCGATAGCGAGCGCGTACATGCCTCTGTTCGAATAAATATCAGCCAAAAGAAAGAGGCTGTTCTCATCGCCCTTTCCAAGACGACGAGCGATTTCTAGATTCGCAAGAGCTACATTTAAGTTCTCCTTCGCCAGCGCTATATTCGCCTGGTGGAGATAGAGCTCGTGGTTACCGGAATCATCCGCAATGAGTTCGCTCACAAGCCCCGCCGCATCTTCAAAAGCTTCGAGCTCGATCAAGCTACGTATCTTTCCAAGCTTCCAATCCTTAGAATTTGGCTGAAACGCTATCGCCAAGCTGTACGCATTCAAAGCTGAAGAATAGTTCCCTTGATTCAAATAACTGTATCCGAGCAACCCATACGAAAGCCCGTCCGCTCCTCCAAGTTCCATTCCTTTGACAATCGCCTCCACGCCCTTCTCCAACTCATTACTCTGGATATACGCTATGCCGAGATTCTTGTAAGCCCGCATGAAGTTCGGAAATTTGCGAACCGCAGTCTCATAGCTGACAATCGCCTTGGGCATTTCGCCAAGCTGCATCCGAATCGTGCCGAGCATGAAGTCCATCGCCGCGCTCGACTCGGTTGATATCCTATCTTCGAGCAGCGTCGCGCCTTGCTCGAGATTTGCCTCAAGCACCGTCATCAGCGTCTTGAAGAATTGGCCTTCCTCGTCGCTAAGCTTTGGCTCAAGTTCGCTATGCACCCCATAGCTCCCCATCACACGATTCTGAAAGTCCGAACTCGACCAGAAGTTTTCGCTCAGCGGATAGGTCTGAGCAGAGAGTGTTACGGAGACAAGGCTAAGCGCCCCGATGATGCCTGTTGCAAGTTTCATAATATGCGTATCCAAAAATTAAGTTCTACAATTCCAATTTGAGCGGAAATCTCGCTCTCACTCGCGCGGGGCGACCATCCTTCGTCGGCGTCGTATACCTCAGCGATTCCAAATATTTTCTTACGTCGTCGGCCGCTATCTCATAATTGATTCGCTCAAATCGCTGAAATTCCACCCGACCTTTTTCATCGATAATAAACAGGGCTGTCACTTCGATCGCCCCGCGAATGCGACCCACCAAGTTCCGAGGCGTCACCCACTGCGGTTGCCGAATCAATCGCGGCTTTTCATCAAGCTCCGCCATGCTAAAGGTCTGAATCTCTTCGAGCGCATTTGTATCGACGTCAAAACCTCCCATGCCAAAAGCTGCTCCAAGCGCATTGCCCGTACCGGGATTCATCGCCAACTGAAGCTGACTCAAGCTGAGAGGCTTCGGCTGGCTTTTCAGCTCGGGCGATGGCTTCTCCACCTTCTCCTCGGGAGGTGGCGGCGGCTCAGGTGGAGGCGGCGGGGGAGGAGGCAATGCCACATCGACCGTCCGCACCGTGCGTCGCTCCTTCACACTCAACAAATGCTGAGTAAAGGGCAGCACAAAAACCAACACCGCCACCAACAACACCGAATAAACGAAGATGCGGGCGAACCGGGCTGGACCGCGCTTAACGCCTTGAGACTGATAGCTTTCGTTCATCGCGACTCCATCCTAGTCCTCGGTAGAGAGGCTCACGGAAATAGCCCCAGCGAGCTTCGCCTCGTCAATCACGCGCACCAGCGTATCCGTTATCGACTTACGGTCGGCCTGAATAATTACCGGCATCTTCTCCTTTTGATAGAGACGCCTAATAATTGGGCGAACGCCGCTTACCCCAATTTCCTTACCTCCGTAAACGACGTTTCCGTTTTCCGTAATGGCAATAAGGATACTGTTCTTCTCCAAGTCAGAGGCGGACGCGGCTTGAGGCTTGTTCACCTCCACGCCAGTCTCCTCAACGAAAACCGTCGTCACGATAAAGAAAATCAGCAGGATAAAAACCATATCAATCAAGGGAGAGATATTGATCTCATCCGTACCCTTTTTCTCCGCGAACATTCGTCTGTTCTTCATTTCGTAAAATCTCTCTATCGTTTAGCGCGCCTTTCGCGCGACACAGGCTTCGATCCGCATGATCAGCGTATCCAAAGCATTTTGACGTTTCTCAATTAGCATCAACAAAACGTATCCTGGAATCGCGATCACAAGGCCGAGCTGCGTTGTAATTAAGGCCTCGGAAATTCCATCCGCTACCATATTTACCGTTTGCCCGCCCGTGCTGATCGCCAGTCCCTTGAAAGTGCTTAGCATGCCAATCACCGTACCGAGCAAGCCCGTCAAGGGTGCCGCGCCGACAAACACCGCGAGCATGGTCCGGCGTCGATCGATACGCGACAAGTGCTCGTTGCGCACCTCGCTGAAGCGATTCAACACATCTCGCTGATACGGCAAGGCGGCCTTGCCATATTCGATCATGCTTCGGATCTCTCCACTCGCATGAGCCGGCTCTTCGACCCAATCCTCTATCGTCTTGTCGTTAGCAGGCTTGCCTTTCAACTCATTGAGATAGACCACCATCTCCACTCCGGTGAAGAAAATAAGCATCGCCAATCCAACAAGCGGATACATTAGCGTACCACCCGCATTCCAAATCGGTAGAAAACTCTCCTGGAAAAAGGCTGCCATAGTAAGGGTTCCGTTTTTCCGCTACTACTTGCGGCCAGGTAGTCCGTTTACGAATACAACGGCAAGCTTTTCCATGTTCGCCATGATCGACTGAGCCTTGCGATTCAACATCGCATGAGCCACCAGCGACGGAATCGCGACGACAAGCCCGAGCTCAGTCGTGATCAGCGCTTCGGAAATACCGCCTGATAGCGAACTGGCGTCACCCGTGCCAAAGAGCGTGATCATCTTAAAGGTATTGATCATGCCCGTCACCGTACCCAGCAAGCCGAGAAGCGGAGCTACCGCTGCAGTCACTGCAATAACAGAAAGGAAGCGCTCTACCTTCGGCTGCGCCTCAAGCATCTTCTCGTACATGACCTCCTCGACAAGCTCCTTGTCCTGATCGCTGCACTTAACCGCCTCCTCGATCATTGGCCCAAATTCCCAAGGCAGCTTCCTCGCTTCCTCGAGGGCAGCTTCCCTCTCGCCCGCCCGCACCTTGCGGACGATCGAGCCAAGATGCGCCGCGCCGGGCTGCTTGATCGAGTAAATGGCGAAAAGCTTATAAACCGCTAGCAGGGCAGCCATCACCGCAAAAAAGATAATCGGCCAAACCCAAATGCCACCCTTCAGCACGTGCTCGGTCACCGTCTCCTTCGAACCCTCGATCGCGAGTGCAGCGCCCAGCGTCACGTCGAGATCGAGCACGCCTTCCGAATTGCTCGCGAGCTCGAATACATTTGCCGTAAATTCAGGATTAAGCGCCGTCGCATTCGGTACCGCGACTTGATGAGTTTCAATAATACCCGCCTGCTTCCCAGAATCACTGGCGAACACACTCACAGGTCCGAGCTCGACGAATTTTCCAGACTGCAAGTCTCCATTCGCATCGATCGCTTGACCGGGATAGACCACGCCTCCGATGCGAGCCTTGATTCGATCAATACCGAGCTGTACCGCGTCGACCTGTGAGGCAAACTGATCCTTCGCGGAAACATCCGCCGACTCGAGAGCCTCGCGCACCGAGTCAATTCGATCCCCGTGAACCTGTTGCTCGACAGCAGTCATCTGCGTCTGCAGCTCCTGCAAAAACTGACTCATCAGCCCGCCGAGATAGTCGTTCTCGTCCTGAATCGCCTTCACGCGACCTTCCAGGGCATCGAGACCAAGCGTACGAGTGTCCTGCGCTCGCTGCGCCCTTTCGAGCGTCGCCCCAAGCCCGCGCGTCTGCTGCTTGAGTTCGTTAATCCTCCGCGAGAGCGGTACGCTCTCCTCGCGAATCTCCTGACGTGTTTCGCTGAGACGAGCGAGCGAAGCCTCCAGGTCCTTACGAGCCTGATCATTTACCGATTGAAGGTTCGCTTGCCCCAAAACGGTCACGGAACCAATTGTCGCAGCCGCTACGGCTACCCATTTCTTGTAAGTACTCATTGTCATGTCCGTAGTTACTTTATGACTAAAGGAAGCTTAACGAACTCAGCCTGCTTGCCCTTTTGATACATCGAGATCATTTCGAGAATCGCCTTGCCGTATTCGGGAGACTCCTCCCATTTCCAGCCTTCAGCTGTTGGATACCCATAGCCGGCCTTCTCTCCCGTGGAGTCAGAGTAATAAGCGATCGCAAAACCGTAGTACAAGGTGTTCACCTGCTTGCTCGCGCTCCCCTCGAAGTCGCGCGTCTCAGTTTCAAGACTGATCACATTGTCAAACTTGTTCGCCTGACTCAAAATGCCCACCACGTTGCGAAGACGCACCGACAGCGACAGCTGGGTTGGCTTCCCCTTCTCAGGCAGCTGACGGATAAGCGGCTTAATACTCTCCACATAGTTAACCGGCAAAAACGGCAGCAGCTCGCGAATCCCGTCCTCGAGCTTTTGCAGATTATCCCGAACCACCGCCGATGCCTCCTCAAGAGATTCCTTGCGTTCGACGATCTCCTCCCGGCGCTTGTCGGCCTCCGTCGCGGACTCGCTCGCCTTCTCGATTTTCTCGGACAAGCTTGCCTTTTCAGCCTCCAGCATACGAGCGAGATCTTCCAGAATCGCCTTCTCCTCCTGCCAGTCGTTGAGTTCTTTCGAAATTAGATTCTCAGTCTCCGCCCACTGAGTGACCGTCGACTTCGCCTCTTCGTAAAGCGCGTTCTTGGGCGCGGCGACAAGGTAAGTCGCGCCGAGCGAAAAACCTAAGATGGCTGCAAATTTTAGATGTTTCATTTTTTGAATACAGTTCTCACCCCAACCTAATTGACACATTCGATAGTGCCCACTCGGCTGGAAGCGCTGTCATCCTGCATCAAAATCCTCAAGGTCAACGACCGAGATATCGCGTCACATGAACGTGACCTGTTCGGCGCAAAACATCCTTCAGCGTCACGTGCCTGTAACCGAACTCCGTAGATTCCCCCACTTCAAGCCGATGTTACAGAGTCGCGCCCGCCTAGTCACAACGGGCAGCACACGCGCCCAAACGCAAAAAAAGGACCTGCCCCAAATAGAGCAGGTCCCAAAAATTTAAATACGATTAGCAGTTTAGTAGCCGTCTTGGTAGCCACCGCCACGACGATCTCCGCCGCCACGTCGGTCACCGCCTCCGCCACGATAGCCTCCGCCACCGCCACGTCGGTCGCCACCGCCGCCACCACCACGGTAGCCGCCGCCACGAGGACGATCTCCGCCTCGGAAGCCTCCGCCCCCGCCGCCACCACCACGTGGAGCGCGTGGAGTTGCTTCGCGCACTGAAAGTTCGCGTCCGTCTAAATCCTGACCGTTCAAGCCTGCGATCGCTGCATTCGCTTCATCGGCATTGTCCATCGTGATGAACCCAAAACCTCTAGAACGTCCCGTTTCACGGTCCGTAATGATCTTGAGTTGAGAGACCGCGCCGAATTGTTCGAACGCGTCTTGCAGGTCCCCTTCCGAAACTCCGAAAGAGATGTTTCCTACGTATATTTCCATTTATCTAATCTATTTGTGAGCGTCGTATTGAGAAAAGGCAGATTCAAACAGCGACGCTACAACCGGAATTTACCTGAGACCACCAATTGGTGGGATTACTAACTTAGAGCCGAACACAGTTCACGGTTTTTAGCAAATAAGCGAGCTGAAAACATTGACCCCGCAGAGAAGCGAACCACCGCCTCACCCCCTATGCCTAAAACACGTAGAAATATGGTCGTCCACCATCCCCACCGCCTGCATGAACGCGTACACAATCGTCGGACCCACAAAACTAAACCCTGCCTTCTTCAGCCCGCGACTCATGCTCTCCGCCTCCTTCGAAGTAGTCGGCACATCCCCCGACGACTTCCAACGATTCACTATCGTCTCTCCTCCGACGAAACCCCACAGGTAATCCGAAAAACTCACTCCTGCTTCGGCCAGCTTCAAATACGCCCGCGCGTTTTGCCGAACACTGCGAATCTTAAGTCGATTCCGCACAATCTCCGGATTCAGCATCAGCTCATCTAGCTTCGCATCCGAGTAGCGAGCAATCTTCTCCGGATCAAACCCGTCAAACGCCCGATAGTAACCATCCCGCTTTCGAAGAATCGTAATCCAGGACAAGCCCGCCTGAGCGCCGTCCAACAAAAGCTTCGCAAATAGCTTCTGACTGTCCCGCTCCGGCACTCCCCATTCCGTGTCATGATATTTCACATACAGCGGATCATTCCCACACCAAGAACATCGATTCACATTACTCATCACTCAAACCTCATAAAGCAAACCTTGCGAGCGAGACACCATGCCATTCGTCCCATCGTCATCCACGAATCTCTCATTGACCGAACCCCAAAGCAAGTTCCGAACAGTCCAGCATACGAGGTATCCAATTTTCGGACACACCCGATCTTAGTTGCAATAAACGTCAACAGTAGACCCTGGCAACATATAATAATCGAGCCCCACATTGATTCGCTTTCTCAGAGTATTCGGCCCCAGAACCGATACGGGAATCACACTTGGAAACCTTGCCTAAACCGACGCTGAGGCAGACTAGGCCATGGGATGGTCTCCCGAGCTTGAAAGGTACGAACAAACAATCGAGTGAGCAGAACTCAGAAAACACGCCCCCGACCCGCCCAAAAACCAGACCGTAGGAAATCACTGAGCTATTCTGAATGAAGCCCGCCCAGCACGCGCCTCCGTCCGGCGGCCATATGAACAAAGTCCTAAAGAAAACCGCCGCGAAAAAATCGAAAAGACCCAGTTGAGACTTTTTCTCAACAACTCCTTGACTCGCTATTGAGACACAGTTTCATTCGCAAATCAACGGTCCTTCTTGATACTGAGTTTCAAGTGCGGGCCAGATCAGACAGTTTCCGACTTAATCTAACGACTACCATGAAGACAAACCACCGATGGACACGCCAGGCTCTGGCGGCCTTCGCTGCTTTCGCAGCCTTAGGCGCCTCACTATCCGCTCAAGACGATCTTCCCTCTCGCGAGGAGATGTGGGCGATCATTCAGAAACAGCAGGCTCAAATCGCCGCACTCCAAAACCGAGTTGGCCTGAACGAGAACTCGCTCGTCGAAACCAAACAGGCAATCGAAGTCGCCACCGAACAAGTAGACGCCACCGCTACCTTCGTCGAAGGCATCGTCTCGTCCGATAGCGGATCCGCTGCCGACTCCGCCTACAACCGCACCCACCTGGGCGGCTACGGCGAGCTGCACTACAATTTCGGCAAAGCCGATAAAGCCGACTTCCACCGCTGGGTCATGTTTCTCGAGCACGACTTCAACGACCGCATCCGCTTCGCCTCCGAAATCGAGCTCGAGCACTCCATCGCAGGCGAAGGCAAGACCGGCGAAATCGAGCTCGAGCAGGCCTACGTCGAATTCGACCTGAACGAGTCCGATTCCGTAAAAGCCGGCCTCTTCCTCCTGCCCGTCGGCATCCTCAACGAGACCCACGAGCCCGCCACCTTCTACGGCGTAGAGCGAAACCTCGTCGAAAAGAACATCATCCCCACCACATGGTGGGAAGGCGGCCTCGCCTATCGCCACACCACCGAAGACGGTTGGGCCTTCGACCTGGCCGCTCATACCGGACTCTTCTCCCCGACCTCCGGCAGCAAAGCCTTCAATATCCGCAGCGGTCGCCAAAAAGTCGGCAACGCGGAAGCGTCCAACGGAGCCGTCACCTCTCGCGCCACCTACTCAGGCATGCCGGGAGTCCAGCTGGGAGCCACCCTCCAGTACCAAAGCGACCTCGCACAAGGCACCCTCGACGAGACGATCGACGCCACCCTCGCGTCCGTTCACGCCGACCTCCAGCGTGGCGGCTTCGGACTCCGCGCCCTCTACGGACGCTGGGACCTCGGCGGCTCCGCCCCAGCAGCAAGCGGAGTTGACGAGCAATACGGCTACTACCTCGAACCTTCCTACCGCTTCGCAACCGAGGCAGGCGACGTCGGCTTCTTCGCCCGCTACAGCGTCTACGACAACTCCGCCGGAAGCGCATCCTCCACCGAAAACGCCTTCTTCGACATCGGCATGAACTACTGGCCAATCGAAAACGTCGTACTCAAGTGGGACGTGCAATTCACCGACTATTCCGACTCGTCCAAAGACGAGGAAATCATCAACCTCGGCGTCGGGTACCACTTCTAGAATTCAGCGCTTTTCGAGAAACACTTATACAATCAAGCCGAAGGGGAATACGCCTCTTCGGCTTTGCCATTAAAAAGACCCTCATACTCCTATCCCATGAATACGCTTCGATTCGCCAAATTTATCGCGCTCGCCCTGCTGGCATCCGCGTATTCTCTTTTTGGCGACGATGAAACCGAAGACGTCTACCTCGCTCCTGAAAAGTTCCTTTCCGAGTCGTTCGAAGGCGCCCCCCCTAAAGCCGCTACCCTCTGGATTACCAAAGACCTAAAACCCGAAATACGCTCGATACTCGGTCACGACTACAAGGGACTCCGCATCCGTTACTGGATCTCAGGCGAACGCACCGCATGGATTCTCGAGGAAATCGGAAAGGTCAAACCCATCACCGTCGGCATCGTCGTCGAATCCGACAAAATCGCCCGCCTCAAAGTGCTCGTCTACCGAGAAAGCCACGGCTGGGAGGTCAAGTATCCATTTTTCACCGACCAATTCATCGAAACTGAACTCACGCAAAAGCGACGCCTCAGCCAAAACATCGACGGCATCTCCGGGGCGACCCTTTCCGTCAACGCCCTGAAGCGACTCGCTCGACTCGCCCTCTTCCTACATCCGCACACCCAACCCGATACTGACGGATGAGCAAAACGCATAAAACAACCCCCAAACGCCATGGCCCCGGACGAGCGCTCCTTCGCCTACACCGCCGTGTGGGCGTCGCTCTCTCAGCCATCTTCATCGTCATCTGCATCACCGGCATCCTGCTCAACCACAGCGACGATCTCGATTTCCAGTCTCGAACCATCAAAGCCAACTGGATCTACGATTGGTACGATAGGGAGCCCTCAAGCGAAATCCTGCATTTCGAACTTTCAGACGGCAGCATTTCAGCAATCGATTCACAGATTTTCTTCAAAGACAACAGCATCGGCAACTTCTCGAAACCCGTCGGAGTCGCAGAGCTGGAAAGCATCATCGCAATCGCTTTTCGAGACTCGCTCGTCTTAACGACAAAAGAGGGCGAAGTCATCGAAACCATACCCTCAGTCGCGCTGCCAGGAACGCCCATCGCCCTAATCGCCAGCAAAGAAAACCGTATCCTCATAATCGATACAAACAAAGAAGCCTTCGAATCAGACGAAGACATCCTCAACTGGCAGACATCAAAATGGGACGCATCCCTCGCGCCGCTAAACCCCTCCAAAATTCCACAAGAGCTTGAGACAAAACTCCTCCAAGCCTACCGAGGAGAAGGCATCACCTGGGGTCGCGTGCTCCTAGACATCCATACGGGACGCTTCTTCGGGAGCGCGGGAAAATGGATCGCCGACCTCTCCGCCCTAGCTCTAATCCTCCTCACCGTAACCGGCGTTTTCTACACCACGCGTTACCTGAAAAAAGCGCGAGAACGAGTCACCGGACGCAAATCATGATGCCAACTCGCAGACGCTTCCTGAAGATAGTGGCCGCCCAATCCGCCACCCTTTTCGCCGCCTCCCAAATGCCCTTGCTAGGCCGTGCCTCAACCAATAAACTCACTCAGTGGCGAGGCATCGTTCTCGGAGCAGAAGCCACTATCCAACTCCACTGCAAGGACGCAACAGAAGGGAAAGCCGTCCTCGAAAAATGCGTATCCGAAATTCAACGCCTCGAACGAATCTTCAGCCTCTACGACGAGCAATCCTCCCTTTCCCGCCTCAACCAGACCAAGCAGCTTCAACACGCGCCGAACGAGCTCATCGATCTTATCGCAACATCCAAGCAATTCGGATCCGCCACAAACGGTGTATTCGATATCACGATACACCCCTTAATCAAATCCTACCGCGCCCACTTTAAAAACGAAGGACAAGGGCTTCCGGAAGGACTCGACGAAATCCTAAAATCCGTCGACTATCGAAAAGTCGAACTCTTCGGCAGCCGCATCAGACTTCAGCACCCACAAGCAGCCATCACGCTCAATGGCATCGCCCAAGGCTATATCACAGACAAAATCGCCGAGCTTCTTCTCGCCAACGGAATAGGACACACCCTAATCGATCTTGGCGAAAAGCGCGCTCTCGGCCCCCATCCGACCGGTCGAGCTTGGAACCTCGGACTCGCCAACAGATTCGGGGTACACAATGTCGTGGAACTAGACAATCGTTCCCTGTCCTCGTCTGGCGGATACGGAACGATTTTTGACAGTTCAGGTAAACATCACCACTTGATCGACCCACGCACAGGTCTTTCCGTCAACCATCACGCCTCCGTACACGTCGTCGCAGATTCCGCCACCACCGCCGACGCTCTCTCTACCGCGCTCGCGACCTGCTCCCTAGACGAGACCGCCTCCATCGAAGCCAAGTTCCCGCAAGCTCACGTCTTCAGATCATAGCGAAACAAGGCCTACTCGCGGCAGAAGTTTGCGAATCGATCGAAAGAATCCTTGAACCAGACTGCCCCTTTGCTCACTCAATGCCTTAATGCTATATCCGATTATCGCACTTGTCCTAGGCCTCGCCGCACTCATATGGAGCGCTGACCGCTTCATCGACGGGGCCTCCGGCGTCGCCCGGCACTTCGGCATGTCCCCTCTGTTAATCGGAATCCTTATCGTCGGATTCGGTACCTCCGCCCCCGAACTCATTGTCTCCGCCTTCGCCGCCCTGCAAAACAACCCGGGCCTCGCCCTCGGAAACGCCTTCGGCTCCAACATCGCCAACATCGCCCTCATCCTCGGCGTCACTTCCCTCGTCATCCCCATCGCGGTACAATCGAGCATTCTAAAAAAAGAGCTGCCAATCCTTTCGCTCGCCACAGCTCTCGTCGCCTACCTCCTCTGGGATCTCGATATTTCGCTTGGCGACGGCATCATTATGCTCGTCGTATTCCTAGTCGTCATGGGCTGGTCCGCCTATCAAGGCATGAAAAGCGGCTCCGACGTCCTTGCCGAAGAATTCAGCCAAGAGCTCGAGAGCAAGAAAACAAGCTTCGGAAACTCAGTCACTTGGCTCCTCATCGGACTCGTCATACTTATGGCCAGCTCGAGAGCCATGGTCTGGGGAGCCGTCGAAATTGCCACCTCCCTCGGCGTTAGCGATCTAGTGATCGGACTCACCATCGTAGCCATCGGTACCTCGCTTCCAGAACTGGCTTCTTCCATCGCCGCCGCCCGCAAGGGGGAACACGATATCGTACTGGGCAACATCATCGGCTCCAACATGTTCAACACCCTCGCAGTCGTTGGCATCGCCGCAGTTATCCATCCCTTTCAAACCGTATCCGAAATTCTCACACGCGACCTCCCCGTAGTCGGCGGACTCACCCTCAGCCTCTTCCTCATTTGCTACCGCAAGGGCGGCAAAGGACGCGTGTCTCGCCTCGAAGGCGCTTTACTCATCCTCGCCTTCATCGGATACAACTCCTGGGTCTTCCTCTCCCAGCAGTAACAGAAACGCCCTTTTACGGACGGCGTACCGGCGGCTCGCCAACGTGCTTGATAGAGTTGTCGGCGTTCACCATAACCAGCTTCGGCTTGAAGGCATCGATATCCGCGTCGTCAACTTCCTGAAAGCTGGCAATGATCACCTTGTCGCCGCGGTGCACAAGCCGCGCCGCCGCGCCATTGAGGCAAATCTCACCTGGCTTTCCCCAGATCACATATGTCGTGAGCCGATTTCCGTTGTCGATGTCATAGACATCCACCTTCTCGAACTCCACCAAATCAGCCGCCTTGCAGAGAACGGGGTCGATACTGATCGATCCTTCATAGTTTAGATCCGCATCCGTCACCGTAGCGCGGTGGATCTTCGACTTTAGCATGTGTCGTTTCATATCAAATTTCCTTTATCGCTTCTCCGACGTGGGCTTCGGTTTGTACCGGGTTCAAATCAAGCACCGCGTTTACGCCACGCAGCACAAGGTCAGGCACGATCTCGTCAAACAATCCAGATTCTCGATACAATTGAGAAAATCCTCCTGTTGCGATCACACGCGTCGGCGCATCGCCAAACGCTTCCGCCCTTATCCGTGAAACCAAATCACGAATCATTCCAAGATAACCATAATACAGACCACTCTGAATACACTCGATCGTCGAGCGACCCAGAGCGCGCTTCGGAGCCGTGATCTCCACAAACGGCAGCTTCGCCGTCTTAGAGCCCAGAGCTTCCATCGCCAAACCCAAGCCCGCGCAAATCGAACCACCCAAATACTCGCGATCCGCCGTTACCGCATCCATCGTGATCGCGGTTCCAAAATCTACCACTACCGCATTGCTTCCTGGATACATCTCCGTCACCGCGATCGCATTAGCGATTCGGTCCGCCCCCACTTCCAAGGGGTTTCGCGTTTTGATCTTGAGCCGCGTCTTCACGCCGGCTTCCAAGAAAAGCGGCTCAAGCTCGAAGTAAATACGGCAGGCATTGCGCAGCGAATGCACCTCATCTGGCACCACGCAGCTTATGCCGATACGACTAATGCGACTTGGATCGACTCCGTGTTCGCGCAAAACGGATACGAGAAACAAACCGATTTCATCCCGAGAAGACCGCGAGCTCTCCCTGCGAAACTGCGTCACAAAACGGTCGCCATCATAGACCGCTCCATGCATCTGCGAATTTCCTACATCAATACAAAGATTCATCGATTCGATCTCCGTTCCACATTATCTATCAAACGCACGCCCTCGAGAACGACCGCTCCAAGACGTCGATCACCTCGGTCAGCCACATACTCCACTTCAAAACCAGCTTCAGCCAGCTTCCGCTCAGCGAGAAGGTCACTATCAGCTGTATTCAAAATCTGGTTAAACCGTGCCGCCTGTCCCAATGCCGCCTCCGACAAGCGCCGATTCCTCGAGCTCATTGCAAGTCCACTGACTTCCCTCACCGTTGGACATGGCACAATCTCGACCGGCAGAAAGAAGGTTTCGACCAATCCCTTGACCAGTTCAAGCTGCTGCCAGTCCTTCTCACCAAAATACGCTCGCGTCGCATCTGCCACCATAAGCAACTTCATTACTACCGTTAGAACACCGTCGAAATGCCCCGGCCGATGCTCCCCTTCCAGTTCCGAGGAAAGCTTCGATTCGCTGATTCTGTAGCGATAGTCGTCTGGATACATTTCCTCGTAGCTGGGAGCAAAAACCGCATCGACGCCGATCTCCTCCAAAGAGCGTAAGTCTTCCGCGAATACAGCCGGATACTTGTCAAAATCCTCCTGCTTGTTGAATTGCGTCCGGTTTAAAAACACCGTTACCACAACTCGATCATTCTCCGAAAGGGCGCGTTTCACGAGCTCTAGGTGCCCAGAGTGCAAACCACCCATCGTCGGCACCACGCCAAGCGTATTCGTCCCCACGCTTTCACTACGCCAGGAACGATAAGTCGCCACTGTCTGCAAAACCTGCGTCATACAACTACCTTGCAGACTTCGCCAAACTCGCCGAATACTCGCCCGCTGCCGGAAACTCCAAGCGCTGCGCGTCCGCGCAATACTGATTGACCGCCGCTGCGATTCGCTCGCTAAGATTATCGTACTTCCGGGCGAAACGCGGCTGAAAATCCGCGTCCATTCCAAGCAGATCGTTAATCACCAGCACCTGTCCAGAAACCGAAGGACCACAGCCAATGCCAATCGTCGGGATATGGAGAGCAGCCGTCACCTTGGACGCCACATCCGCCGGGATACACTCCAGCACCACCGAAAAACAACCGGCCTGCTCGAGCATCTGAGCGTCCTCGACTAAGACTCGCGCCGCCGCATCCGATTTACCCTGCATCTTGAATCCACCAAATTCGTTGACCGACTGCGGCGTCAAACCGAGATGCCCCATCACCGGCACGCCGCTATCCACGATGTGCTCGACGAGCTGGATGTTGCCCTTGCGCCGCTCGAGCTTCACCGCGTTCGCCCCAGCCTTCATGAGCTGGTCGACCGCATCCATCGCCACATCTATGCCCTTGCGATTCGAGAGAAAGGGAAGATCTGCCACAATCACCTTGTCCGGAGCGCCACGACGAACCGCAGCGGTATGAGTGGCAAGCATCTCAACGGTCGCGTGCACCGTGCTGTCAAATCCGTGCACGACCATCGCGCAGGAATCGCCCACTAAGATTGTGTCAACCTTCGTGGCGTTGAGGATTTTCGCGGTCGCGGCATCGTAGCAGGTCACCATAGTGATCGGCTTGCCGTCCGCCTTCCACTTGTGGAAGTCAGGTATGTTTTTCATAGTTCGGGTGCCCGTCACAGTGGATCAGGATCCTAGATTTAAGTGATTGTTTAATTCCAAATCCCAGGTCGGTGGAGCGTGGCTCTCAGCGCTTGGGATCGCATTACCAAACGAATGAAGCTCCATTTTTCAATGCAAAATCCCATTTGGTACCGACCAAATCTCATTGATTCGCCCCGACGCCCGATTTCCGATTGAAATACGACAGTCCGCCAACGAAGCTCCAAGACACTCTTCCCTCATGGCAAATCTCATCGTACACGGCGGCAAACCCCTCTCTGGAACCATCACCCCTTCGGGTAATAAAAACGCAGTCCTGCCCATCCTCTGCGCCACCCTGCTGACCGACGAGCCAGTCACGCTCTCCAACGTGCCCGCCATCACGGATATTGAAAAGCTAGTCACCTTCTTTCGCGAGCTGGGCTCCCGCATCGACTGGGATCGAGACGCCAAAACCATGCGACTCGACCACTCCGACCTCGGATCGGACTTCGACCCGCAAACGCTCCCACAAGGCATGCGATCAGCCGTTCTGCTTTTCGCCCCCCTCCTCCAACGCTTCAAGGAAATCCACCTCGACTCAAACCCCAAAGGCTGCGCCCTCGGCATCCGCGAACTCGATCCTCACCTCGAAATCCTCACCTGCCTCGGTGCCAAAGTCGATCACAACGGCGAGCTCAAGCTCAGCATCGCCGATCGCTTCCAAGGCGCCTCCCACTGGGCGGACTACATGTCCGTCACCACCACCGAGACCTTTCTCATGGCCGCCGCAACCGGCAGCGGAACCTCCACTCTGACAAACGCCGCCAGCGAGCCGCACGTCCAGGACCTCAGCCGCTTCCTCCAAAGCATGGGAGCGAAGATCACCGGCGTCGGCACCAGCGTCCTCTCAGTCACTGGAGTCGAATCGCTAAAAGGCGCCGACGCTGCCATCTCATCCGACCATCATGAAGTCGCTACCTTCCTCGCCCTCGGAGCCATCACCGGCGGCGACCTGCGAATCGAAGACTCAGGTCCACAGCACTTCGACTTGATCAATCGCAGCTTCGCCAAACTCGGAGTCGAGATCACCCACGACGGCGACACCGCCATCTGCGGGCCGAATCAAAGTCTAAAAATCCAACAACCCTTCACCTCAAACCTACTCCCGAAAATCGAAGCCGCCCCCTGGCCCTACTTCCCCGTTGACCTCCTACCCCCCATGGTCGCCCTCGCCACCAGAGCGGAAGGCGTCATGCACTTTTGGAATAAAGTCTACGAGGGCGGATTCGCTTGGCTGCCCGAGCTCGTCAAGTTCGGCGCCCACGCTGTCCTCAGCGACCCGCACCGCATCATCATCTTCGGACAACGCCCCATGCGCCCGGCCATCGTCGAAGCCCCCTATATCATTCGCGCCGCCGTCGCTCTCTACATGACCGCCGCCAGCATCGAAGGGCGCAGCATCGTCAAAAACGCCGACCCCATCCGTCGCGCCCATCCACACTTCGCCGAAAACCTCCGAAAGCTCGGAGCCGAAATCGAGTGGGACGAATGATCTAGCCGCTTCTTCGGCTATCCCTCCAGGACGATGCGAGACCTGCGGCCCGCTCGTACCCGTTCCACAAAATTCTGGAACACCGCGACGATCCGATCGCACTCGCACGCGGAAATTGTCTCCCGGTAGGAGTCAGGAACGCTAGTTACCAAGCCACTGAGCTCAAACGCTTCCCAAAGCTTCCTTAGATCGTCGCCATTCATTTCTGGGTGAAACTGCACTCCGGTCAACAAGCCCTGAAACGAGAAAGCCTGCACCGGCGTGTGCTCCGTCGACGCCAACAATTCGCAATCGGGCGGCAAAGTCATTACCGCATCGCTGTGAGTCTCCACCGACCAGATGCAGCCGCCCTCTATCCCTTCGAACAGAAAATGCTGCTTCCCTTTCTCTGAAATCCGAATCGCCGGAGCTCCAAGCTCAATCCCATGCGGGTGGCGAGAAACATGCCCCCCGAGCGCCCGACCCAAAAGCTGAGCTCCGTAGCACACCGCCAGCAAAGGGATCTCGTTGATCCGGCAAATCGCGATGAGATCCAGCAAATGATCGTTGAAAGCCGAATCCTCCCAAGCAGACGCCTCCGAGCCGCCCAGTATGACTCCATCCGACGCCAGCGCCAGTCTACATAACTCCGAGTCACTGGCCGTGGTGTACTCGCAAATCAAACCCTTCTCATCCCGTAAGCATTTCTCGAAGCAAGATCGTGAACTCCATTCGACCGATCCATCTTTAGCTTTCAACGAAATATCGAGAGGATCTACTATCAAAAGTTTAGCCATCTTTGGGAAGTGAGAATAAAAGAGTTAACAAGGGACACACGAATGTGAGCTGTACGCGAAGTAACGTAGAAACGCCACTTGGCATACCACTTAAGCAGCCCTTTCACACTCTTTTAAATTACCTAGGGCCCGACGCGTCTATTCGACTAAGGCGAAGAGACGATCACCATCTTCCCAAAGCGTAACGTCGTTCGCTGGCAAATGTACCTCGCGGTCAGAAGCCTTCAGCTCTTTGAGCGAACCGTTCAACGAAGCGATGTAGAGCGTGCAAAGCACTCCAGTCGAGCGGTTGCGAACGCGCATGTGCACGCCTTGCTGACCCTCCAGATAACAGTATCGAGCCCCTACCACCTCATAGGCGGAAAGCAGACCCTGCTTCAAATGCGGAGTCACCGAAAACGCCAAGTCCTTCAAGCCATTCTGCACGCCGTCAAAGCTGCTAGCCTCGATATCGAAAGGACGCACCCCATTATGGCGCATCGCAATCTCACCCGCCACCTTGGTCGCGAACTGGGAAATGTCGTAACGCTTCCCAATCTGGAACGACACCAGCATCACAAACGCCGCTGCCGCCGCCACCGGTAGCCACGGACGCCACCACGCTCGGTCATGGATCTCCTTCGCTTTTTTGCCTCGAGCAAGGATTGTCTGGACCGAGGTCGACGATAGGCTGTCCGCCATAAAACACGCGCGGATCTTAGAGTCTAATTCTTCTTCACTAATTGTCATCTCTGAAAAAACGAAGCCTTCTACTTCTTTTTCGTGTCACGAAATTCCCCGCCAAATGCCTTCGCCAATTTCTGACGGGCGCGATGGATGTGACTGAGAATGGTGCCACGTGGGGCACCCGTCTGTTCTGATATTTCCGTCGCGGTAAATCCCTCGACGACATTTAGATAAATCGCTTCGCGCTCCTCTGGGCGAAGCTTCTCCAGCACGATTTCCATGTCCATGGAAACCCCGTTCGACTCACCCTTGCCTGGCTCGGGTGACTTTTCAAGGGGCTCAAACTGCACGATCTTGTCGCGACGCTTGATATCGTAAAAGAGGTTGCGGATAGTCCGGAAAAGAACCGGAGTGCCTTCGACGCGACCATAGGCTCGTTGAAGCTTCAGCCACGCCTGCTGCACTAAATCCTCTGCATCTTGGTGGTGCCGAGCGATCGAGAGCGCATAACGATAGCCTGCCTGCACGAGCTCGGTCTCATCAAGGGACTTTCGAGCGGTGTTGGAGTTACTCATCGTGTCATTGGATAGATCGGAGATACTTACTGCGTTCGCGCTCATTTACAACTAGGAATCAATTTGAAACATCAAAGAGCCCCGACTTTACAACTGTCAACAGGGCACACTCACCTCGAAAACGCCCGTGGTCGACGCCTGATTGCCAAAATAAAAGCTCCCATGAAAAACCGGCTCCACTTAGCCGTTTCCCTCTTAAAAATTGGACACTTATAGCAACAGGCGGCAAAAACTTTAGAACTTGCTTCGTTACAATTGGATCCATGCCGATATAGCATTCAAACCTCATCATGGCCAATAAACAGACCGAATCCGATTTTCTAGAAGCCGTGAAAAGCATCGGAGAGCTTCACGGAAACATGGCCGTGCTCTCCAAACTCGATGCCGTCCTCAAAAACTACGAAAACGACATCTCGGAACCGGAACGCCTCATCCAGTCCGATGGAGCCATCTCCGGCACCATCGTCCAACTGAGCAACAGCCCCCTCTACGGCTTCAACGACAAGAGCGAAAACATAGCCAGCGCCCTGCAAAAAATCGGCTACAACCAAGCGCTCAAACTGGTCGGCATGGCCCTCTCCAAACAGGTCTTCATGCAAGACCTCGAATCCTACGGCATCTCCGCCGACTCCTATTGGCGCTACAGCTACTTCGTCGCCGTCTTCATGGAGAGACAGGCGAAAATCCTCGGTATCAACAGCGACGACGCCTACCTCCTCGGCCTCCTCCACAGCATCGGGCGAGTCGTCATCAACGAAATACTCATCGCTAGAGAAATCGAGATCTTCTGGGACCGCTTCATCAAAGAGCAGGAATGGGAAATGATGATGATCGGCCTGACCAACGAGAAAGCCGGCGCCCTACTCCTAAAGCTTTGGGACTTCCCGCCCGAAACCTGCCAACGTCTCGAAAACCAAAACTCGAAACAAGCCCAGGCCGCCGACCCTCTCCTCTCCCTGCTCGACTACTCGCGATCGCTGGCCTTGCAACTCATAGATCCCGGACGGCTAGCCGCCCTCTGCAAAACAGGATCCCATCCCGCGCAGCGCTTGCTCCGCCTTTCCGAAAAAGAGCTACGAACCTGCATCGCCGAGACCGAAGCCCATGTCGAAGAAGTACACAACAGCCTAAAGGATTGCTAACTATGAGCGAAGCACCAAAGAAAAGAGGCGTATTCAACATCTACATACTGGATGATAATTCATCCACTCGCAACATCGCTAAGCAAAGCCTCGAGCAAAACCTCCCCTGCTCCGTAACGCTTTTCTCGGATCTGCCTAGCCTCCTCTCCCAGGTTCCCACGCTCGCCCCCGACCTCATTCTCCTCGAAGACAATCAAGGCGATGACCAAGGAATCACCTCCTGCGAAACGATTAAGAAAGCCCCCATCACTAAAAACATTCCCGTCTTCTTCCTCTCCGCAAAAAAAGACCCCTCCAGACGCGTCGCAGCCCTCAAGGCGGGAGGCGTCGACTTCCTCATCAAACCTTTCTACCCAGAGGAACTCGTCGCCAGAGTCCGGATACATATAAACATGCACCGACTCCGACTCGAAAACATCGCACAAATCGCCGAGCAAAAAGCTCTCCTTCGCGTCCTCTGCCACGATCTAGTCAATCCCATCTTCGCAGCCCACAGCCTGCTCGACCTAAAACTTAGCCTCGGCAAGCCCGTCGAAGAAAGCACTCTAAAAAGCGTGCTCAGCTGCTGCCAAAGCGCCCTCGATATCGTCACCCACGTGCGAGAAGAACACTCGCTCGTCAAAACCAACAAACAATTTAAAAGCGAGAGCACCAACGTTGCCGAAGCCCTCGATGAATCCAGAAGCACCCTCTCCGAGCGCCTCGGCCAAAAGAAGATCGAGTTAAAAATCGACTGCGAACCCGAGCTCCAACTCGAGATCAAACGCGTCGTCCTCGTTCACAACATCATCAACAATCTCCTCACCAACGCCATCAAGTTCTCCCACGAAGGCAGCTCCATCGAAATCGTCGCCCGCTCTACCGAAGAAGGAGCACAGCGATTCTGCATCATCGAAGTCCGCGACCACGGCATAGGAATGCCACAAGAAATTCTCCAAAAAGTCTTCAAGGACGCCGCCAAAACCTCCCGCCAAGGCACCGCCAACGAGAGCGGAACCGGTTTCGGCATGCCCCTCGTCAAACGCTACGTCGAAAAGTGCGGCGGAGCCATCTCCCTAAAGTCCGTCGAAGCAAGCAGCGAAACAGCTCACGGCGAAGCGGGCACCACCGTCAAGCTCACCTTCCCGCTGTAACCGCTCGCATCAGAACGTTCAGCCCGTCCTCAGAAAACGTACTTGAGCCGCGATCTCCTGCCTCAAAGCAAAATCTGGAGCCATCTGCTCAGAAGCCCGGCGAATTTCCTATACTTCGGGACGGCTTAAAATAGATTCATCGCCAAACACAGTGGAAATAAGATCCACCCGGAGGGCGTCACTCTTGCTATCTTGAATCCTCCCGAAAGAGGCACATCGCTATCCAGACCACTCAATCCAGCCGCAAACACACAACCCCATTCGAATCCTGCTGGCCGAAGGCCACCCTGTTCCGGCCAAAGGCCGGATCTCTGTTAAAACAGTTCATCCCCGTCCACTCGATTTGACGATGAACCTTAAAATAGCTTGCCCGCCCTATGTACAAACTCAGAACCTACCAACAGGAAGCTGTTGATAGCACCCTCAACCACTTTAGGCGAAAGCGTACCCCCGCGGTAATCGTTTTGCCTACAGGCGCAGGTAAGAGTTTGGTCATCGCTGAATTGGCTAAGATCGCCAAAGGACGCGTCCTAGTACTCGCTCACGTCAAAGAATTGGTAGAGCAAAACCACCTGAAGTATGAAAGCTATGGCCTGCAAGCAGGGATCTATTCAGCGGGCTTGAATCAAAAGAATGGCGAGCGAAAAGTTATATTCGGCAGCATCCAATCAGTCGCCAATGCCAGCGATGACTTCTTTGAAGACTTTACCCTTCTCGTAATCGACGAATGCCACCGAGTCGGCCTCGAACCTGACAGCCAGTACGCTAAAGTAATCAAACGGCTGAAACTGAATAATAGCCGTATCTGTATATTAGGCCTTACCGCCACCCCTTACCGCCTAGGACTAGGCTGGATATACAACTACGCAATCCGTGGAGAACTGAAAACCCAGGAACTTCGTTTCTTCAAGCAATGCATCTATGATCTACCGCTTGAGTATATGATAAAAAATAAATACCTTACTCCACCCGTTAAGGTAGATATCCCGGTAACATCGTACGACTTCTCCGAGCTCACAGAAGGCGGCAGTGCCTACACCATGACTCAACTCGAAGAAGTGCTCCACCAGCAAAGACGCCTCACGCCCCTAATTATCAAAAATATTGTCGATATTACAGATAGCTATCAACGACAGGGCGTCATGATTTTTAGCTCCACCGTGAAGCACGCCCAAGAGATTATGAAAACCCTTCCACAGGGGCAAGCTCGACTCATCCTCGGAGAAACCGAAGACAGCGAGCGCGATCAGATCATCAACGATTTCAAAAACAAAGCATTCAAGTATCTCGTAAACGTTTCGGTCCTAACAACCGGCTTCGATGCCGCCCATGTCGACGTGATCGCTATCCTCCGCCCGACAGAATCGATCAGCCTATATCAGCAAATTATCGGCCGTGGCCTTCGCTTGGATACCGGTAAAAAAGACTGCCTCGTTTTAGACTACACTGGGATGGGACACAGCATATTCAGTCCTGAGATTGGCGAAAAGAAAACGGTATCCGAATCAGTCGCCGTACAGGTGCCATGCCCTGAGTGTGGCTTTATAAACGATTTCTGGGGTATCCTCGATGACGATGGACATATCATCGAGCACTTTGGACGCAAATGTCGCGGAGGTAATCAAAACCCGGATACATACGAGTTCACGCCTTGCGGCTACCGCTTCCGTTTCAAGGTCTGCGAACAGTGTTCAGCCGAAAACGATATCACTGCACGCGAGTGCAGAAAATGTGGCAATGTGCTGATCGATCCCGACACAAAACTCAAACAGGCGAAACTCTCTAAAGACGCCCATGTGCTCACGCCGGATTCGATCGAAATGCTCGAGCGATTCGACAAAAACGGAAACCCTTACCTGCAGGTAAAGTACTACGACTACGATGCTCGCTTTCTGGCCGAAATCCACTACCTCAACAATCAAACGAGCATAAAGAAGTTTAATATCAACTTTTTGCGATCACATCTGAAAAGGCCTGAAATGAAGCTCAATATCAGCTCAGTTGGCGAAATTATACAAATGCAGCCACAACTCAGAATGCCTTCCTTCGTCATCGGCCGCAAACAAGAGAAGTTTTGGAAGATTACAGAAAAAATATTCAGCGAGGAGCTTTGATCAGAACCTCGCAACTTAGCTTCCTAAAGCCTAGCTCGCTCTTCGGAACATCCCAAAATAGCTGAGTTATCTGTTGCTAAAAAACAACTAACCCAGACGCAAGGACCTCAGCTTCTCCGCCTTCCAGATATTGAGCACGGCTTCGTAGTCCTCATCCTTCGACTTGGTCACGATCACATAGTCAAACTCCGGCCAAAGCTCCACTTCCTTGATCGCCGTCTGCACGCGACGCTCGATCTCCTCCTCGTCGTCCTTGCCGCGTCCGCGTAAACGCTCGCGCACGACCTCCAAATCCGGAGGCAATATAAAAACCGTCACCAAACGCTTACTGAGCAGTTCGTCCTCCTGCGCCGCCGCTCGAATGTTCGCCACGCCCTGCACATCGACATTCATTACAAGGTCAATACTCTCGGCGAGCTTTTCCTGTATCACGCTCTTCAATACGCCGTAGCGATTGGTATGAACCTTCGCCCACTCGAGAAAGGCTCCCGTATTGATGGCGCGATCAAATTGTTCGTCGTCAAGAAAGTGGTAGTCGACTCCGTCCTTCTCTCCCTCGCGTGGCTGCCGCGTCGTGCACGTGACCACCCGCTCGACCTTCTCCGCCTCTGCTACCATACGCTCGCAAAGCGTGGTCTTCCCGCTGCCGGCCGGACCGGCGAGCACGAGCAAGAGCGATACATTGTCCTTCGGAGTCGTCATCAGCCTAGAATGAAAATGCGATGCCGCAGAGCACCGCCCCATAAAGCGTCAAAACCAGCGAAAGACCCTTCGCCCGAGACTCCATCGCAAACGCCCACGTGAAAAAATCGCGAACGCGATAAGGAGCATAGGCAAGGTAAAGAGCCAGGGCGATTCCTAGATAAACCGGAGCCACCATCAGAAGCCTCAAAGGCTCGTCGTAACGCATCCACGCGCTATCGACCATTATGTCCGCAAAAAACAAATACAAAATAGTAGACGCTCGCACCGAAAGAAAATCCGAAGCGTACTTGAAACTCAACAACCCAAGAACGCCGAAACCGATCAGAATATACTGCTTATAGTCGCCATAGTCCATCGCGCCGAGATTCCACACCTTCCAGCCGGTCCAAGCCATCGCCAGAATCATCAACACCTTGCCCGCCTGCCCCGAACGCGGAAAATTGCGAGCCATCGCCGAGACGGGCTTGTACTTGAGGAGAAGACTGCCGCCAGCGGCGAGCAGGATGAGCCCGAAAACAAGGGTCGATTGAGTAAGGCTTAGTTCCACGTTGCTGATCAGAAAAGGTTTAGGCTTCCACGCCCGCAAGCACCAAGTCGCCGTAAACGGTGCTAGCTGTCGCCCGATCGATCTTCAGATCCACCAGCTGCCCCACTAGACGCTCGTTCGCGTCGAAAATCGCATTTCGCCAGCCACGCGTGTGGCCGACGTACTTGTCGCCCTTCTTCGCCGGACCTTCCACCAGCACCTGCTCGGTCGTACCGACCAAGCCCTCGTTGCGAGCGAGCGAATGCTTGTGCAGCAGATCGAGCAGCACCTGATTGCGACGCTCCTTCTCCTCCTGCGGAATCTGGTCAGGCATCGTCTCGGCAGGCGTGCCAGTACGAATGCTGTACTTGAAAATATAGGCCATATCGAAGGCAATATCGTCAAACATCGCCGCCGTCTCGTTAAAGTCCGCCTCCGTCTCGCCGGGAAATCCAACGATGATATCTGTCGAAAAATACATGCTCGGCACCATGGCCCGAAGCGAATCCACGATCTCGCGATAACGCTCCTTCGTGTAAGGACGGTTCATCGCTCGCAAGGTCTTGTTGCAGCCCGCCTGCAACGGCAGATGCACATACTCGCAAAGCTTGGAAAGATCGCGATACGCCTCCACCAAGTCCTGCTTGAAACCGCGCGGATGTGGCGAAGTGAAGCGAATGCGCTCGATCCCCGGGATCTCCTCGATCTTCTCCAGCAGCTGCACAAACGGCGACTTCCCATTCACCACCGGAAAATCGCGACGCCCGTAGCTCGTCACGATCTGCCCGAGCAATGTAATTTCCTTCACCCCGCTCTCGGCCAATCCAATCACCTCGTCCACGATCTCCTGAATCGGACGCGCCCGCTCGCGGCCACGCGTCTTCGGCACGATGCAAAACGCGCAATTCATATTGCAACCCTGCATGATCGAAACGAAGGCCTGCACCTGCCCCTTCTTCCCGATGTGATCGCGAATCGTATTCTGCGAGCCCGCTTCCTCTCCCAGATCAAGGACCGAGCTAGGTCGCGGCCCCTGCCCGTTCATGCTCTGGATCATATTGTCCAAATGATCCGGCACCCGGTGAAACTTCTGAGTGCCCACCACCAGATCGAGGTCAGGCAAGCGATCGAAAAGCTCCGCACCGCGGTTCTGCGCCATGCAGCCCATCACCCCTATCAGGAAATTCGGATTGTCCTTCTTATGCTTCTTCAGGTAACCGGCCTTGCCGATCGCCTTCTGCTCAGCCTGGTCGCGAACACTGCACGTGTTCAGCAGCACGACATCCGCATCATATTCAGTATCAACGATGCTGTAGCCACGATCCCGCAGAGACGAAGCCACTTGCTCGCTGTCCCGCTCGTTCATCTGGCAGCCGTAGGTCTTGATATATACGCGATTCATGGTCGAAAAGAGTTCAAACGCCATAGAGCCGAGAAGCCCAAGGTCAATGAAATCCTAAAAGTGGAGCCAGACTTCCCGGCTCGCCTTTCCCGCCGTAAAGCTACCCCTCCGGCTGGCCAGCTTCCTTCACTGCCTCCTCCAGCTGAGCAGGCTGCGAACGAGGCGGCTTCCCCTTGTTGGCATTAATCATCTGCTGCACCGTGAAGGCGATCCCGCTCGCCAGCAGCACGCTGCCAAGCACCGCGGCCACCACTAACTTTCCATTTTTCTTGTTTCCCATGAACCCATGGATTCAGCGAACCGAACCCCGTATGACAATCGCAATCTACCCGCCAGTCACTTCACCAATCCGTTTTCTTGCCGCATCCGCTGCCATCTTATTGCGATCCTCCGAGATTGAGCCCCACAAAGCCAGCGCCTCCCCGCGCTCCCCCAGACCGAGAAAGGCCTCCGCCCGCGCATACTCCGCCCAAGCCCCCTCTGGATCCAAAAACGCGTAGCGCTCCACAAAGGCCTCCGCCTTCCGCGAAATCTCAATCGTCAGCTCGAAACTCTGCGAACCCAAGGAACTCCACAGCAAGCTCGTCAACGTCTCCCCCTCGATCGCAGGAAACTCCGCCACACGCGCGCTGCTCATCACCAGCAAAGCCCGATCACGCGCCGCCGCCTGCTTCCCAAGCCCGCGCTCCAGCTCCGCCAAAGTCGACTGAAACTTCAGATTACTCGGAAACCGCTCCACCAGCTTCGCAAACTCGTCATGCGCCGCCTGACGATCCCCCTCCAACTCGTACAAAATCCCCGCCAAATAATAGCCCGCGTCCACCCGCGTAAACAGCCCCTCGTCCCGCGCCTCCCGCATGTAAGCCATCCCCAGCTCCATATCCCCGCTAAAACGCATCAGAAACTTCAGCGGCTTCAGATAGCCGGGCGTCTTCGCCATATAGCAATTCGCCATGCCCAGCGGCATCTTCGCGTCATGGTAATCCGGATACTCCGCCACCAGGCGCTTCATTATCTTCAAGCTCGAGCGCGACTTCCAAAACGCCGGCCACCAGCGATTGTGATCAACAAAGTAGATCACCTGCATCAGCTCCGCCATGCCCACCGCGAACTGGGCGTCCGGATCCTTTCGATGCTCCTTCAAATACGCCTCCGCCTTATCCAAAGCCGCCTCGGACCGCTCCTCGAACCGCTCCTTCAGCTCCCGGTCAAACCCCCGATAATCCTGCATCCAATACAGCCAGCCCGCCTCCAACAGCCCCGGCACCGGCGAGTCCGGAAACTCCTCTCCCAAGCGCTTGATCTCCAACTCCACATTCGGATCCAAACGATAGCCCATCTCAATCACCCGCTCAATTCGCGACCGCTCGATATCGATAAACAAGGATTCCCCCGAAACCGCCACCACGCCCGCCAGCAGGCAGACGACCGACAAAACCAAACGAGCAGAATTCGAGAAGGAGAAGGGCAACATAATCAAATCGAACAAGAACCGACCCCCTTTGTCCAGCCCACCGCCAGCAAGTTCCAACCCCCCACCATTTCAACCTTTCCCCATCTGAGGTCATCTGAGTAATCTGTGGGCAAAGCACCCATCATGTCCGATCTCCCAACCAAGCAAGACCAAGTCTACGCCGACCCCCGCGCCCAAATCGACGCCTTCGCCTTCGACGCCCGCGTCGCCGCCGTCTTCGACGACATGATCCGCCGATCCGTCCCCGGCTACGGCATGACCCTCTCCCTCCTCGGCATCATCGCCCAACACTACGCCAAGCCCCACACCCGCATCTACGACCTCGGCTGCTCCCTCGGCGCCGGCACCCTCGCCATGGGCGCCAAACTCGACACCCCCGACGTCACCTTCGTCGGCGTCGACAACTCCACCGCCATGCTCGACCGCTGCCGCCCAAACCTCGCACCCATCGCCGACCGCCACTCCCTCGAGCTGCTCTGCCAAAAAATCCAAGACACTCCCATCGAAAACGCCTCCATCGTCGTCCTCAACTTCACCCTCCAGTTCATCCCCCAAGCCGAGCGCCTCGCCCTCCTCCAGCGCATCCACGCCGGACTCGCCCCCGGCGGCATCCTCGTCCTCTCCGAGAAAATCCAGTTCGACGACCCACACATCCAGACCGACCTCACCACCCTGCACCACGACTTCAAACGCGCCAACGGCTACTCCGACCTCGAGATCGCCCAAAAACGCAGCTCCCTCGAAAACGTCCTCATCCCCGAAACCATCCCCGCCCACGAAGCCCGCCTAAAAGAAGCCGGCTTCGCCCGCGACGAGATCTGGCTGCAAATCTTCAACTTCGCCTCCTTCCTCGCCTTCAAGTAAGAACCACAACCCCGCTCATCAGAGCGGCCTCCTAAAAAAGGCGATCACGCCGCCACTAATCACCTCTTAAAAATTCGCGTTCATTCGCGGTTAAAAACCACCACCCACACGACCTTCATCACTCATCCCTTCCCTCCGTGTCACCACTCTCCACCTACGATTCCCTCTACGACCTCCTCGCCGACACCGACCTGGCTCCCTGGATCGATCCCCTCCGCGCCACCGTCGCCCCCGCCATCCTCGACTCCAACAACGGCCACCTCGACAAATGGCTCACCGCCATCGAAGCCCTCCCCACCCCAATTCACTCTTCCGCGTCCGCCGGAGCCTTGGCGAAGGAGGAATCCTTCACCCTTCACTCTTCCCTCACCTCCCCCGCCATCCAAATCGGCCAACCCCAAGATTTGGATACAGCCCAAGCCGCCAACCTCCCCGACACCCTCCACCAATTCCGCCCCTGGCGAAAAGGCCCCTTCAACTTCTTCGGCACCCACATCGACACCGAGTGGCGCTCCGACCTCAAATGGGACCGCCTCCTCTCCGGCATCTCCGACCTCAAAGACCGCCTCGTCCTCGACATCGGCTGCGGCAGCGGCTACCACTGCTGGCGCATGGCCGGAGCAGGCGCCAAGCTCGCCCTCGGCACCGATCCCTTCCTGCTCTACGTCATGCAGTACCTCGCCGTCAGAAAGTACCTGACCGAGCCCCCCGTCTGGGTCCTCCCCTTCGGCATCGAAGGCCTGCCGCCCGCCCTGCCCGCCTTCGACACCGTATTCAGCATGGGGATACTCTACCACCGCCGTTCCCCCATCGACCACCTCTACGAACTGCGAAACTACCTCCGCCCCGGCGGCGAGCTCGTGCTCGAAACCATCGTCGTCGACGGGCCCCACGGCTACTCCCTCGTGCCCGACCAATACTACGCCAAGATGAAAAACGTCTGGTTCATCCCCACCGTCGAAACCCTAGTTCAATGGGTCAGGCGCTGCAGATATAAAGACATCAAAGTCATCGACGTATCCACCACCACAATACAAGAGCAACGCTCCACCGACTGGATGGTCTTCGAATCCCTAAAAGACTTCCTCGACCCCAGCGACCCCACCAAAACCATCGAAGGCTACCCCGCCCCCAAACGCGCCGTCATCACCGCCACCGCCCCGTAGGCCCTACCCATTCCCAAGTGGGAGCGCGCTTGTCACGCGATTCTCAAGCAACCCAGAACTCACCACACCCGCCCGCTCGTAGTCTCTATCAGCATTCCCTCGCCTCACTCGATCTATCCTCTCCCTCCTCAATAGACGCCGACACACCCCTCCCCATTTACCTGATACAAGACTTTGCCGTCGTCCTCGTCTCAGCCGCCTTCGCCAGCTGGATCTGCCGCAAGATCGGCCTCTCCTCCATCGTCGGCTACCTGCTCGCCGGCATCATCGTCGGCACCCCGCAAATCACTTTTCCCTACGTCACCGACACCCTCCGCATCCAGCTTCTCTCCCAAGTCGGCCTCGTCTTCATCATGTTCTTCATCGGGCTGGGCTTCCGCCTACAGCGTTTCAAGCAACTCGGCATCGGCGTCCTCGTCGCCACCTTCTCCACCGCCATGCTGGTGCTCACCCTCACTCGCTTCATCGGCGGCCGACTAGGGCTAGATGCCGCCGAATGCCTCTTCCTCGCCGCCATGCTCTTGGTCAGCAGTTCCGCTGTCATTGGAAAAACACTACAAGAAAACGGCCTTACCCACCGCCGCTTCGGACAGCTAGCCCTCGGCATGACTCTCTGCGAGGACATGGTCGCCATCATCCTCCTCGCCTTCCTCGGAGCCTACACTTCCCTCGATCCCTCCGCCAGTGGCGACTGGACCGACACCCTGGGAAAAGTCGGCATGCTCCTCGGTTTCGCCAGCCTCATCCTCATCCCCGGACTCATCCTCGTCCCCCGCCTCCTAAGACACCTCAACAAAGGAGGCGAAAACAACCGCGAACTGGAAAGCCTCGTCGCCCTCGGCCTGCTCTTCAGCATGGCCTTCCTCACCCTCTACGCCGGCTACTCCCTCGCCCTCGGAGCCTTTCTCTGCGGCATGATCATCGCCGAGACTCCCAAAGTCCGCCTCTTCAACGAAAGCTTCTCGGGCCTGCGCGACATGTTCGTAGCCGTCTTCTTCGTAGCCATCGGCATGGCGGTCGACATCACCCAATTTCCCTCCGCCATCGGACTCATCGCCCTCGGCACCGCCCTCGCCCTGCTCCTGCGCTGGCTAGCAGCCACCACCTCCCTCCTGCTCGTCGCCGAAGATCCCCAAGACGCCCTCAAAGCAGGCATGTCCCTCACCCCCGTCGGCGAATTCTCCTTCGTCATCGCCGGCATGGGCGTCGCCGCCGGAGCCATCGGAGAAAACTTCCAAATCGCAGCCGTCGGCATCGCCTTCGCCACCACCATCCTCTCACCCATCATGATTTCCAAACGCGCCAGCATCGCCCGCTTCCTGCCCTTGGAAAAACTCCCCATCCTCCCCGCCTACCAACGCCTCTGGCAAAAGTTCGGCCAACGCCAAGACAAAAGCCTGCTCTGGCGCATCGTCGGCCCCCGCCTCTGGCAAATAGGCGGCTGGCTCATTTTCGTAACCGCACTGCTCGTATTCAGCGAACCCATACACGACACCTTAAGTCACGACAAACCGCACTGGAAAAACCAATACAGCTGGATCTACTGGAGCGTCACCGCCCTTTTCGTCCTCGCCCCCACCCTCGCCCTCTTCCGCAACGTAAACGCCATCGCCACCATCATCGGCGAATCCGTCTCGCACGGCCTGAGCAACCGCAAAGCCTTCCGCCAAACCGTCATCGCGCTCATGCGTGCCCTCGGTCTCACCGGCCTCGCCCTCTGGATCGCCAACTTCCTGCCCCTCACCCTCGACACCCCCTACCTGCTCGCCGCCATCGGTCTCATCATAGCCCTCGCCCTCTTCTTCGGCTGGCGCCTCATCGTCCGCCTGCAAAGCGACGCCGAAATCGCCCTCCACACCACCGTCAACCAAGAAACCACCCTCGAACGCGGCGCCCGCTCCCTCCAGCAAGCCGGCTCCGACTGGGGCGTGCGCCTCGAAGACTGGGTCCTCAGCGAATCCGCCCAATCCGGCAAAAGCATCGGCGAGCTCGGCATCCGCAAACGCTGCGGCGCCACCATCGTCAGCATCGAACGCCACGGCTACTACCTCCCCACCATCGGACCCAGCACCCACCTCTTCCCCGGCGACCACATCTTTGCCACCGGCTCCCCAGAAGAACTGCAAACCCTCCGCCAACTCCTCGCCGAATACCCCACAGACGGAGGCGAAACCATCGACTTCAACGACGCCATCCTCAGCTCCGTCACCCTCCAGCCCGGCTCCCCCGCCATCGGGGCCACCCTGCGCAGCCTCAAATGGCCCCGCCTCATCGGCGTTCAAGTCGTCGCCTTTCGCCGCGGCGACCAGCCCCCAGCACCCCCCAACCCCGACGAAGCCCTCCAGCCCGGCGACCAACTCCTCCTCGTCGGCACCGCCAGCTCCCTAGCCGACGCCAAAACCCAAACCACCACTCCTGATCCACAACCAAAAACCGAATTCCTTGGATAAATAACCCATCGACTCGACCACAACCCTCTCTGGCATCCCCCCTGCTTCCCGTCGATCCGTACCATGATCGACACCCAGCTCCCCTTCATCGACCTCCACCGCCACCTCGAAGGCTGCGTCCGCCTCGAAACCATGCTCGCCCTCGCCGAGCAACACAGCCTCCAGCTCCCAGGCAACACCGTCGACGCCCTCCACCCACACGTCGTCCTCGCCGGCCCCCAAGCCGATCTCGTCGGCTTCCTCGACCGCCTCAAATGGATGATCTTCGTCCTCCGCGACCCCGACGCCTGCCGACGCATCGCCTACGAATGCGTCCAAGACTCCGCCGCAGAAGGCCTCGACTACCTCGAGCTCCGCTTCAGCCCGCTCTTCATGGCCCAACCCCATGGCCTCAACCCCGCCGACGTCACCGCCGCAGTCATCGATGGAGCCAAAGCAGCGGAACGCGACTTCGGCCTCACCACCCGCCTCATCGGCATCATGAGCCGCACCTTCGGCCCCGAATCCTGCCTCGCAGAACTCGAAGCCCTCCTCGAACACCGCCACGAGCTTCGCGCCCTCGACCTCGCCGGCGACGAAGCCCGCTGGCCCGGCGAGCTCTACTACGAACACTTCAAACGCGGCCGCGACGCCGGCTGGCAAGTCACCGTCCACGCCGGAGAAGCCGGCGGCGCAGCAAATGTCCGCTACGCCATCGAGCACCTCGGCGCTACCCGCATCGGTCACGGCATCCGCGCCATCGACGACCCCAGCCTCATCGAGCTCATCGCCCACCGCGGCATCGGCCTCGAGGTCAACCTCACCAGCAACCTCCAAACCAACACCGTACAAACCCTCACCACCCATCCCCTCGCCAGCTTCCTCCAAAACAACCTCCTCGCCTCCATCAACACCGACGACCCCATCATCAGCGGCATCGATCTCCACTACGAATTCCACGAAGCCGCCCCCACCGCCGGCATCACTCCCGCTCTCGCCAAGCGCGCCCAAGAAAACGCCCTCGCCACCGCCTTCCTCTCCCCCAGCGAACGCCAAACCATCCTCCAACGCAAAGCTGCCAAACAAAGCCCCACCCCTTAGAGAGTGTTCAAAGTATTCAAAAAGTGGATAGACTTCTTCGAAGACAATTAAACCAACCTTCACCCAACTCCAAAAAAACCACTCCATCAAAGAATCTAATTCGTGAGCATTCGTGTTCTTCGTGGGCAAAAATCATCTCCCCATCACCCCTTCATCAGTGTAAATCAATGTTCTCAGTGGTTCAAAAAACCACAACCCGATCCACAAACCCATCACCCCTCCTCCGCCTTCGAAACCCAAGGCGTCACCCAAAGTATCAATCCCATCAATACATAACCCACCGCAAACTCCCACGCCGGAAAGAGCCCCGCCCCTCTCAAACTCTCACCCGTCAAAATCCCCAGCAAAGGCACATCAATAATCGAATCGCCCCCCGTCAGCTTAAACGAATGCATCAAACCCAGCATCGCTAAAACTGCTCCGGAAAAGCTCCACCATGCCGCCGTCCTAAAATTCCGGTCCACGATACACACCACGATCGCCGCCCAAATCATCGCCGAATAAAGAAAGCCCTGCTCCAACGCGAACCCGCCGCCAATAAACGCTCCAGCCCGATGGGCAATCCCCACCGTCGTATCCAAAATTCCAGCACCCGCCCCATACTCCGTCGCAACCGCATTCATCGAAGCCTTGATCACCAGCATCGCCCAAGCCGCCAAGCCCGGCATTATCCCCACCACCACCGCCACGCGATGCTTCACCTCCGTCACCTCGAAGGCCTGACTCGCGATGATGATTCCAATCCACAAAATAATCGCCAGCCCCGCCTCCGCCGGAATCGCCCATGTCAGCAAGGACATCGAGCCCGTCACGCAAATCAGCGTGACAAACACCCCATTCAACACCGAGTACCCCGCCCGCGCTCCCATCGCCTTCCAAGCGGGATGTCCGATATAAATCGACGTCGGAAACGGCGACCCGCACACCGCCGCCGCCATTGTCCCCAGCCCATTCGCCACCAAACTCGATCGCACCGGATAATCATCCCCCGCCGCAGCAGCAGATTCGATATTCTGCAACGAAGCCAGCACACCCAAAAAACTGATCGGAATAATCACCGAAAGGTAAGGCACGATATGCCCGCCCGTAAGTGCCGGTATCAAATCACCCAATACAGGCCTTGGAAAATGCGCCCCCAAATCCGCCCAAGGATTCGCATCAGCTCCACCAACAGGCGCCAACCCTACCAGCCAACATAGCCCCGTCCCCACCACCAGCACCACCAAAGTTGCAGGAACCTTCCCCAAAAACTGAACCTTCCCAAAATACGCAATGAACACCAAAGCCAGCGTCGCCATCCCCACAATCGGCGACGCAAACGCCTGAAACAAAAACGCCAGCCCGAGAAAACCCATCCCTACCCCGGCCAAGGTCGCCAACATCGCCGGACGCGGCGTCAAAGCCCGCAGCCTCGCCGCAAAAAACGCTCCACAAAACTCCACCAACCCGCCCGCCAGCGTCGCCACCAATCCCGCCTGCCACGCCACATACTCCGGATCGGGCAAGCCCTGGGCGATCGCCAACTGCTTCGCCGGCAGCATCACCAAAAAGATGTGCGCAAAAATCCCCGGCGTACTGATCCCATACGGCAAAGCGCACACGTCACTCCTTCCCTCCCGCTTCGCCAACTTCACCGCCTGCCAAGCGTAGTACAAATTCCCCACCAAAAACGACACCGCCACGCCCGGCAAAATCGTGCCGAAAATCAACCCCGCCGAAAAGCCCAGCGCCAGCATGCACAGCGGCGCCAAAATCAACAGCTGCACCAAGTTGTTGATAAACGCCGCGAAAAAGCCCTCCCAATCGCCGCGCGTAAACAACTTCATTTCCCAACCCCCTGCTCGCCCAAATATCTCACGAAGTGAATCGTCCAACGCGCCGCCGCCGCTGCAGCCGTCTGCCCCAGCTTCCGATACGCCGTGCCAGGATTCGACTGCGTCCGATTGCTGCCCGCCCGAAATACCACATGCGGCACTCCCAACTGATGACAAACCTGCGCAATCGCCGCGCTCTCCATCTCCATCAAGTCCGGATTCAGTTTCTTCTTCATGTCCGCGATCTTCGCGTCCGACACCCCAAACAAATCGCTCGCCGTCACCACCCCCGGAAACACCTTCGGCACATAGCTCTCCCCGTCCACCGTAACCGCTTCCGCCTCATAGCTCGCCACCGCCGCCTTCGCCAAAGCGAACAAGTCCTTATCCGGTGGATACGCCCAATGCGTCATCTGCCCAGGCAACGGCCCCCGAACCTTGCGATAGATCATCCCCTCGTCCGTCAATGTCCCCGCCGCATGGTGGATTGTCTTCTTCGAAATAACCGTATCCCCCGTCCGAATACGCGGATTAAACCGCGACCCCGTCCCCGAGACGATCAATTCCGAAGGCTTGAACTTGTGGATAAACAAAGCCGCCACCATCGCCCCATTCGTCACCCCTACTCCCGTTACCGCAACCACCACCTTCCGTTTCCCCAGATAGCCCGTCGCATACGGAAAACACTCCAGCTCGCCCGTCGCCTTGCGAGCCAAACTATCAACAATCAAACGAACCTCGGAAGGCATTGCACCGAGCACAAGGGTAAGCGGGGAAACTTTTCTAGCCATGCCGCCCTACAGCAAACTTCGAGCCAGCCAAACAACTAAAATAGCCCCCTCGCTCGATCTCTCTCATCAACGCCTCAATCCACTATTGCCAGATACAGACTTACCAAGCGACCAGCCACGCTCCTGCCTTATAAGGCAGGTTCCCACAACCCGTTTCTTTGTGCGTTTTCGTGGCCAAAAAACACCCACGAAATTCACCCATTCCCAACCACAGCGCCCCCAGCCTAAAAATCCACCGTCTCAAAGTCGCCCTCGCTGTTGTCAGTATACACAGTTCGGAAATTAATCGTCCCGCTTGCCGGACTCAAAAAAGTCACATTCCCAATCAGCTTCTCTGGCAACACCTCCTCAGACAAACTCGCCAGCTCGGAAATTGTAAACGTCGACGCCTCTCCGCTCGAAACCTCCACGACCCGAGCGCTCTTTAGCTCACTCACGATTTCAGCATCATTTAGATAAGTACGCTGATACAGAATTGTGCCGAACAAGGTAACCGAAAACCCCTCTTCAATTTCAGTAGACGAAAAATTCAAAGAGTTCTCACCCCGCGAATCGATATCCACCACACCGTCCATCGAATCGATAAAGACAGACATCAAATCGTCACCGACCACAACTGGAGCAAACGCGTTGTGATAATTCACCCGAAAAAAGATCGGCGTGCGCCTTGGTCCTATAATGCCAATCTCTTCCCTAAGCGTTTGCCACTGGATACCCGTGCTATGCCAAGACTCATCCCGCAGGTTTAGCGACCACGCTAAATCATACGCGAGATACGGCTCCACCGGAACCCGCACCGCGAATTGCCCCTTATAAAGCCCTTCCTCCACTTGATAAACCTCCGGCTTCGCTGGCTCCGCCGCCATGCGAAACATCCCCCCTAAAACCACCAAAGAAATCGCTAGAACCTTCATCGTAAGATTTCCCTCTCGGTCAACGCTTCGACAACTCCGCCGCCACCTGCTCCGCCAACCTTTCCAAAGCCACCACATGGGCTCGCACGAGCTCCGGATAACCATCCGCCCTCAACCCCGCTTCGATTCGAAACTCTTTCCAAACCGCCCCATCCAAACGCGACTTCCACGACCCTAGCAAGTTTACCGCACCTGCCTGCGCACCATGAAACGTTTCAATCTTAATTTCAATTCCCACTCCGCTGAGCTCCTCTGCCTCGTCGCCCAATTTCCTATTAACCTCCGCATTCAGCACCCTCCGAATCCCCTCTTCCAAAGGCTCGCTCCAGCGATGGTACTGAGCCGGACGTAGTTCCATATCAGATACACCCAGAATCACGCTCGAAGTCTGCAAATACGCCGGCAAGCGCACATCCAAAACCGAGACTATCACCGCTCCCACTTCCACGCGTTCGACTGGCTGCAGAATATAATAATGCACCTCTGCCGCAGGGCGCGACTGACACCCGCCCAACACAATCGCCAGCATGCCGACGCCCCACCACCTAATAAACTCATTTCTAAAAAAGCACTTCATCGTTTCGCCTTGGGTTCTGGATCGGATTCCGCCGGTTGAGAAAATAGAATCGCGTTCGGCCGACGCTCCAGCTTCTGCGCCAATCGCTGCAAATCACTCAAAGCCGCATTAAGCTTCCTGAAGCTGGTCTCCAACTCTCGATACACACCCGAGTCCGGAGCCACACCCTCCATCGCAGCTTCCACCGCAGCCAACGTTCGTTCCAAGCCCTCCGGCAAGGCCTGCGTCTCGTCACTAGAAAAAATCGTATCCAAATTCTCGATCAATCCCTTCGAATTGTCGAACATCGTCCGCGCATGGGCAATCGCCTCCCGCACCTCGCTCGTCAAATCCTCCAACGGCAAACGATCCACTGTATCCAAAATTCCCAGTATCCGCCGTTCGATCTGCTCCAAGCCAACCGAATGCGTAGGGAAAACCTCATACCCCCAGTCAACGCCTGCCCCAAAAACATAAGCCTCCGACTCCGGAAAAAAGTCCATGCTCACGAACAAGTTCCCCGTTAGCAAATTCCCGCGCTGCAAGGCCGCCCGCAAACCCTTGCTCGCATGCTGCGTGACCAAGCCACGCATCCTCGCCAAACCGTCTTCGGTGTCCTCCAGCTGAAAATGCCCTGGATAAATCCTCACTAAAGCGGGCACCGGCACCTCGTCAGCGCCAAAGAATTCTCGCCCCTTGAAATAGGAAAACGAAACATCCTCCACATGCCCTACCTCTATCCCGCGATACTCCACCGGCGCCCCGACCTTCAAGCCGCGCACGGAGTCGTTGAAAAACAACAGATACTCCGCGTAATACTGATGCGGAAACTGATCAATATCTCCCTTCGATCCAAACAACTGAAACCGCGCCCCGTCGCCAACCACCGCTCCCGGCCGTGCCCCACCGGGCAAATCAAAAGCGATCCCGCCGGCCAAGACCGACCCCAATGAATCCGCGTTGATCGCAAAACCATTCGCGTCCGCCTGCAACTGAATCGCACTCGCCTTCCAAAATCGCGTCGGCGCCGTCACCAACGAATCATAAGGCGCCTTCACAAAAATATCATAACGAAAACGATCGTTCTCCAACTCAAACTCCGCCGCGTCTACCTGCCCCACCCTACGCCCGCGGTACAAAATCGGATCACCCAAATTGACCGACCCCGAATCCTCGCTAAACACGCTCAGCCTCACGCCCTCCGCCGACGCCGGCGTCGTTGGCTGCGCATCCAGCCCCTTAAACTCTCGTCGCTTCGCGCTCGCCGATCCCGGCTCCAGCACGACAAACGCGCCCGAAAGCAAAGTCCCCACACCCGAGATTCCCCCAATCCCTATCCGCGGCCGCATCACCCAAAACTGCGTGTCCTCCTTCAACAGACCCGCCGACTCCCGATCGATCCGGGCCGACACGATCACCTCCGAAAAATCCTCGCTCAAACGCACCTCCTCCACCAGCCCGATCTCGATGTTCCGCGTCTTCACCTTCGTACGCCCTGCCTCGATTCCCTCCGCCGTCTCGAAGCGAATCTCCACTACCGGATCCGCCCGCAGAATCGCGTCAAACAACATCCATCCGCCCAACATCAACGCCACTCCGGGGATGATCCAAATCGACGACACCCGTCGTTGCTTTCTAACTACCGCCTTCTCACTCATCGCTAAATTCCTCTTCTTGCCGCGCCATCGCATCCCAAATCAAACGGGGATCAAACGCATGCGCCGCAAACATCGTCGATATCACCACCCCCGCAAACGCCAGGCCCGCAGTGCCGCTCTCTATCTTCAACAATCCACCCAGTTGTACCAGCGAAACCAATACAGCCACCACACAAATATCTACCATCGACCAACGCCCCAATAACTCAGTCAACGCGTAAAGCTTCGTATGCTGCGGACGGCTCAAGCGATACCCGGCCGAGCTTATCCAGCACAGCCACGCCAGCGACAAGATCTTCGCGATCGGCACCATCACGCTCGCCAAAAAGATAATCCCCGCCACCAAGTACGATCCATGAAGCCAAAGCTGCACCACCCCACCAATAATGGTGCTCTCCGTCGGCGACCCCAAATAACTCGTCGTCATGATCGGCCAAACATTCGCCGGCACGTACAAGACCACCGCCGTAATCAGCCAAGCCACCGTCCGCTGCAAGCTATGCGGCTTGCGCTCACGCAGCTCTGCCTCGCACACCCCACACGCATCCGCCTCGCTCACGCGTCCGCAAACCGAACACAAACGCCCGCCAAGCTCCACCGCCCGTACCGGTCTCTTCCCTTCAGCTTTCATCCTCATAACGATGCAAGGCCGAAATCACCTGCCGCGTATCCAAACTCGAATACGCCGCCACCAGAAAAACTACGAACACCGCGAAGCCCCAAAACGAAATCCCAAACTCCACATGCGCCAAAGACGCGATCTTGATCAGACTCACCAAAGTCCCCAGCAAAAACACGTCAGCCATACACCACGGCTGCAGCCGTTCGATCAAAGCCACCACCGACTTCCAACGCAAACTCGGACGCCCGCCCAAAAACGCCAGCGACAACCCTAGCATCGAAACGCACTGCGCCGCCGGAATCGCCAAGAAAAATAGTCCCGCCAAAGCGCCCAATACAGGACGATCTTCCGCCATTCCCCAAGCCGCTCCCACCACCGTCGCGGTCGAATCCCCGCCCGCGCTACTCAGCGACAAATAGCTAAACCCCAAAGCCACGAACAAAGCCAGCAAGGCCACCACCGAAAACGACGCCACCCGATGCCACCCACCCTTGCAACGCTTAGCCAGTTCCGCTCCACAACGCGGACACTCCGCCTTCTCCCCCTCCTCCAGCTGCGGCAGCTCCACCGGCAAATCACAAAGCGGGCAAGCAGTCGTTGGAAGGTCGGGATTCGCAAGCATCTATCGAAAAACTAAAGTACTCGCAAGCTGCCCCAAGCCCACCCTCAGGTCAAGCGCCAGAGAGTGTTCAGAAGCGGCCTATCGTTCAGACTGAATTAAACTCTACTCGACCGGCCAAAGAACCACGGCTTGGTGGTCTTGATTATTCACAAGCTCAAACAGGCTCTTGACCGACTCGTAACTCTCCACGGCATAGCCCGGAGCATCTACGACCAGCTCCCGACGGCAAAGCAACTCCCTCTTATCCGCGCTCAGCTCGTAGCTGTTTTCAAATTTTAAGGTCCCGTGATCAAATCCGCCACCCACCAGTTCATCCTCCCGCAATTCAAACCCTTCTGGCAGTGAAATCCGAATCTCGTCGAACTCAGTCCAAGGGTAGGAAAAGCTGATATCCGTCCGCCGATTCGTATTCACAAAAAGGGCACGCTCCTCTTTCTCTAGAAAATTCGGCTGAAAAACCCAGCGCTCGCCAATCCGGTCCGCGTAGGCAGGAATACGCCCTTCAAATGTTAGTCTAATATCCGATTCCCAATCATCCACTCCCTCAACGCTTACCGAGTCCACACTCCAGCTCGGATGCTCCTCCTCCAGCCACTCCTCATACCAGCTGCCCCAAGCACTGGCCGGCAGCGTCTCCAGATTCCGCCGCGTTTTCAACGCGTCGTAGCCCGTAAGCGTAATCGTGACCTTTCCAAACAGATCCCCGCTTGCGCCCAACTCCACTACAGCCTTCCTACGCGTCACACTGCTACTCGCATCCTTGCGCTGCGTCACCGCGAGCTCCGCTTCGCTGCTGTTCGCTAGCAAAGCCGCCGCCCCATTGTTCTCCCAGTCAAGAAATCCAAACGGCAAATGAGGGTCACTTGGATCAAAGAACCGCCAAAGCGTTTCTCCCTTAGAACGAACCGCCACCAATTCCTTTGGCACGTTGGAAATCGTCGGAAGGCGAGGATTAAACGTCAGCCAATCCCTATCCTCGCAACGCGCCAGACGAACCTCGAATCCTGCCGCCTGCGCCAAAGCCCCAAACGCATTCAAAACGTCCCAGCTCGCCCCGTATCCACGTCTCAAGGTCTCACCGGGCGTGTCACCAAATTTCAACGACTCTCTTTGCGCGCTTGAAACGTTCGATAGCGGCGACTCGATATTTTTCAAAGTCTTTGTACAGTATTTATATATCGAATACAATCTGGCCTCATCTCCCTCAACCCCTCTCGTCAACTCTTTCGCAAGCTCTCGAACAACCTTCTGCTTGCTGCGAAACCGATCTTTGCCCTGCTCCTGCAAACGCTCGGACAAGTGCCTCCAAAACGTCTCGGGATCGAGCTCGTCCGGATTCAAATACCTCAAAAAAACCCATGGTTGCACATCAAGAGTCGCCGGAGAGCTTTCTTCATCCAATCGCTGCGGCACGTTTCGAGCCGTCACTAGATAAGTGGGCCCCTCGATAGCCTCCAGCTCGTACTCCCAGTTAAAGCCAACTGTGGTCGAATGACTGAGATGGCTCGGCTTCAGCTCAACCTTCAATTCCCGTATCGGCCAATCATCAGCAACCATCAAAGTCATCGGCGCCAAAACCCAGCGTTTGGACACTTCCGTATGCCCATACTCGATCACGCTGCCGACTCTCAATTGCGGCAAGCCAAAGGCCTTCGTCTTCACCTTGAGTCCCCTCCTATTCAGCGCCACGTCCTCGTACCAGTCAGCCTCCCCCAGCTCGTAAACCGAGCCGTCCGGGTTCGTCACCCTCGCCGCAAATCCTTTAGGCTTCGAATTCCTTAAAGCATAATAGATCCGAACCATCCCCAGTTTCCGAAGCGCCGATTCCTTGTAGACCTTTATGCGCTTATAGAGATGGATCTCCCTCAAATCCTGAGCATACCGATCGCTCATCAAAAACTGACTAAAGAGTATCTCCGCCTCGGCCTCCGGATCCATCTGCCCTTCCCTCAGATCCAGCTCGGCCCTGTCCCATTCAGGCCAATCCTCTATCGCCGCATAGGACTCCAGACCAGTCACCGCCATCGCGGCCAGTAGAAAGCACCTCACAAAAAGAAGAATCCCTATTCTCACAATCCCCTATCTCCCAAGCAGATACCATCCTGCCAAGACAAAAGAGCGCCACAGAACATCCCCGCCTCGCCAAAACGCATCCAAACCCAACCGCTCGCTCTAGCCCCCCAGCTAAGCTGCACAACAGTCCCAAGTCGCGCAACCAATCGCAAAATATTCGACGTCCTTTAGAGAGAATGGCCAAGGCTATTGCCTCCCGACTTCCTTGATGTGCTTCTATAACTCAACCCAAAACCCACCCCACCATGCCTCCCCCTAAGCCTACACTCATTCTCGCTCTTATCACCTCTACTCTAGCAGCTCTAATCATCTCCTGCGCTCCCCAAAAAACCGACGAACGCACCCGCCTCGTCGATCCAAGCAGAGTCGACGCCGCACTCGCGTCTCTCGTCAACGACCACGGCCTCGTCGGAGTCTCCGCACTCGTCTACGAAAAAGGAGAAGAAGTCTACTTCGGTGCTCACGGCCTCGCCGAACGCGAGGCAAACCGCCCCATGCAGCGCGACACGCTCGCCTACATCTACTCCATGACCAAGCCCATCACCGGAGTCGCCCTCATGACCCTCTACGAGCAAGGCTCCTTCAAGCTAGACGATCCCCTCTCTAAATACGCCCCCGAATTCGCCAACCTAATAGTGTATTCAGGAAATGACGACAACGGAAACCCAATCTACGAAGCCCCTCTCCGCGCCCCGACCATCCGCGACGTCACCCGCCACACCGCAGGCTTCAGCCGCGGAGACTCTCCAGACAGCCCCTTAACCAAAGCCTACCAAGCCGCAGACCCCGCCAACTTCAACAACACCCTCACCGAATTCGCCGAAAAGCTAGGACGCGTCCCCCTCGGCTACCAGCCGGGCACCCGCTGGCTCTACGGCGACTCCGTCGACGTGCAAGCCTTCCTCGTCGAACGCATCAGCGGACAACCCTTCGACCAATACCTCCAAGAGCACATCTTCGACCCACTGGGCATGAGCGAAACGCGCTACTACTTCGGCCCGGAATACGACGATCGCCGCACCCGCATCTACGTCCGGGAAGACGATGGCAGCTTCGCCCTCGAAGACGAAGACCCCATAGCCTTCAACAAAGAGCCTCGCCCCTTCACCCCGGGCGGATACGGCTTCATCTCCACCGTCGATGACTACATGCGCTTCGCCCGCATGCTCCTCAACGAAGGCGAGCTGAACGGAAAACGTATCCTAAAATCGGATACCATTCGCCTCATGGCGACCAATACCCTGCCCGCTACCCTTACCGACAGTATCTGGCTCCCCAGTAAAGGACAAGTCGGCTTCGGCATCGACTTCGCCGTGCGTATCGCCTCACCCGCCACTCCCGAAGAAAACTCCGGCGAAATCGGAGAGTTCTTCTGGGACGGACGAGCCAGCACCCTCTTCTGGGTCGACCCCGAAAACGATATCGCCGCCGTTCTCTTCACCCAAATGATGCCCTTCAACACTTTGCCTGTTCACAAAAATTTTCGCGACGCCATCTACTACGATGATCCATCCGCCGCCGCCCCACGCCTCGCCAAGTAAACCCACCACATTTTCCAGCATTAATATGATACCAAAACGACTCATCACCCTTCTCGCTCTAGCAAGCCTACTATTCTCCTCCGCTTCAGCCGCCACTCAACTGCAGTCCGGAGAAGCACACATATGGGACATGCAAGAAATCATTTTGTATTCTCAAGGTGAATACGAAAATCCCTACGCCGAAGTCGACTGCTGGATCGACCTCGAAGGACCCGACTTTTCTAAGCGAGTCTACGGGTTCTGGGACGGAGGATCCGTATTCAAAATCCGTTTCGTCGCCAACACGCCGGGCAAATGGACCTGGACCGTCGGCTCAAACCAAGCCAATGACGCCGGCATCAGTCAAGGAGCCGGCTCGCTCGTTGCCGTCGCATGGGACGCGGAAGACATCGCCGCAAACGCGAATCGCCGAGGCTTCATCCAAAACACCCCCAACGGTCGCGCCCTCCAATACGCAGACGGCACCCCTTTCTTCCTCACCGGCGACACCTGGCTCGCCGCCTCCACCTGGCGCCTTCCCTTCAAAGGCGCCCGCGCCTCCGAAACTTACGTCCCCGATTCCGGAATCAGCTTCGAAGAAGCCGTATCCTACCGCAAACAACAGGGCTTCAACTCAGTCAGCTTCGTCGCCGCCTTCCCTAACTGGGACGCCGATCAATACGGCGCCACCTACGCAAACAGCGACGGCGTCTTCATCCGCAACGCTTGGGAAAAGTTCGGCCATTGGGCAGCCAGCGCCACTATCAGCACCGCCGACGGAGCCACCACCACCGCCAAAGACATGCACGACGAAAAGGGAAATCGCCCCTTCGCAATCGTTGCCGACCAAGAAGGCCTCCCCGACTTCGACCGCCTCAATCCGGCCTACTTCCAAAGCCTCGATAAAAAAATGCGCCACCTCTCCGATCAAGGTTTCGTCCCCTTCCTCGAGACCGTACGCCGCGACTGCGCCCCCGCTTGGAAAGCCTACCACAACTTCGACGAAAGCTACTCTCGCTTCGTCCAGTATCTCATTTCTCGATACGGAGCATACAACATGGTCTTCAGCGGCATCCATCTAGACTGGATCCCCGAAAACTTCAGCCTAACCGAAGGCGAGTTCAACCAAGCCCTTATCCACCACCACCGAAAATACGGCCCTCTCCCCTTTGGCCAGCCCTACACCACACTTATCGACAGCTCCACCTACCGCCGCTTCGGGCATGGAGAGGACTGCCCATGGCTTACCATGCACACTGTCGGCAACAAACCGCGCAACCACGCCATCTACGCCTCGCTCGAAGAAATCTTCCAGCTAGAAAATCCCTACCCAGCCGCCAACCTCGAGCCCTACTACACCGGCTGGAATCATGACATCAACCGCCCCGGCGGCGAAACGCCCACGCCAAACTCTCCACGTGACAACTACTTCGCCCGAGCCCAGATGTACGGCTCGTTCCTCTCCGGCGGCCTCGCCGGCCACGTCCACGGCACCGCCGCCTACGACATCACCTCGACTGGCGAGCCCGCCGGCTGGCGCCCCCATTTCTGGACCGCCCTCAACTATAAATCCGGATCCCAAATGCAGCACCTTCAAGCCTTCGCCCTCTCTGAAGGCAGCGACTACCAAAAGCTCCTCCTCGCCTCCGATCAACTCTCGCCACGCAAGGCTCCCGACGCCATCGACGACGGCCTAGACGGCTGGTCCTTCATGATGCGCGACACAGACAAAAGCCTCGCCCTCCTCTACTTCGAAATCGGAGCCGCCCAAGCCACCATCCAAGGCCTCAGCCCCAAATCCACCTATCAGTGGATCTGGTACAATCCACGAAATGGCGAATGGCACAAACCCTCCAAAATCAAAGCCGACGCAAACGGGCAGCTCAAGTGCCCCCCCTTCCCGAAAGACGGAGACTGGGCAGCGAAACTTATCAAAATCTAAATTCTAACAAACCACGCACGCCCCCCATGCGCCACCTCGCCACCCTCCTTTGCCTCCTCTCCGCGCCGGTCCTCTGCCACGCCCAGTTCTTCGACAACTTCGACGGTCCCGAAATCAACGGCTGGTTCACCATGACCGGCGACGGCTGGGCTGAGATGAAACTCGTTCCGCACGATGGTTACGCCCGCCTTGAGGTGGACGCCACTAAAGATCCGTTCAACGTCTGGTGGGCCATCGTGAAACAAGATGTATCCAAATATCTAGACATGGAGAAGCTCAAGGACCCCGCCTACGAGCTTCGCGTTGAAATGCGCATTCGCCCCAGCATCGGGCCAAGGCGATTCAACGTCATGATCAACACCCAAAGAACCACCGACTACCACAAGCAGCTTCGCGAATACGACATCGCCGATACCACTGAGTGGCACACCCTCAGCATGACCACGCAAGACCTCGACGCCCTGCCAGGCGACGAACTAAACGTGCAATTCGGAATCACCGACTGGGGCCACGACCAATATTACGTAGACATAGACCATTACAAAGCGGACATCGTCAGAGTGGATACCAGCGCGCCCGACCTTGGCGAACCCCTTATCTACCACCCAGAAACGCCAAAGCTGAAGAGCTTCTCCCAACACCTTCCCGCTTCCCACGACGCCTTGATCAACGCCGACTTCCCAAAAGTAAACTTTCACCACTGGACAAGCGGCAAGTCGCGAGTCCTAACCGTCAGCTCTCGCCAGTGGCCCATCCTAAGATGGGACTTTGAATCCGACACGCAAACGCAAGCCACCGGACCCGGCGTGCTAGAACTGACAACCCACTCCATCGCAAAAGGAGGAAACTACATTGCGCCGTTCGGCGAAGATCTAGGAGTCGAATTTGGCAAGATTCGTATCATAGAAGTATTCGAAGGCGACCCCGCATGGGATCAATCAACCGTGACCTATCGAAGCTTCACTCAAGGCGCCGACATCGAGACCCTCATAAACAGCCAAATGATTTTCGACACCGCACTCGCCGAAAAGGACGGAGACAAAACCTACATCACCCTCTCTCGCCCCGTCATGCAGCGCCTCCTCGACGGCACCACCAAAGGCCTCATCATCCGCCCCCTCGGCGCCATTGAAGCCTCCATCTACGATTCCGAAGACTCAAACAGCGCCAACGCCCCGACACTTCACTTTAACTAGCGTTGCCTCAGGGCGTGCTTGTCACGCGATCAAAGACAGGAAACTACGGCCGATAGGTCAGCCTCTCGACATCTCCCTTCTTCGCCAAGAAAACGTGGTCAAGACTGTAGTAACCAAGCAATCCCGTTCCATCCTTGAACTGGAACGATAAGGTCACGTTAAAAGCGTCGCCAAACGCCGGCGGCATCCTGAAGCTCAAACAATACGGCTGCCAATCCTTCGTTACCGCGACCGGCACATGATCTAGTCCAATCGTATACGGAACCGTGCTCGGAACCCCGACCAAGCCTGCATACGAAGAAGACGTCATATTAACGACAAGCTCATTGTTTGCCACCCGATTTGAGCGTACAAAGAAAAACAGCATGTATTCCGTGTCTTGCTCTAAGACTAAGTTGGACTGACTAATTTTCGCCGTCGTCGGACCCGCCGGGAAGAACATACGCCCGCAACGAATCCCCTCCATCGGATCTTCGCCGCTCACATACGCCTGCAAACGCAGGCGCTCCCAACTTGCCACACCATCCTCAAAGCCGCCATTTTGTATAACATTGATACTTGGCAGAAGCGTACCCGGCGTCGCTATCTCTTGTATATTCGATGGCGCAGAAACTCTACCAAGATGATCGAACGCCATTACCGTATAGTGATAAATCCCATCGAGACTCAATCCATAGTCAAAGAACGAAGTTTCGGTCGTCATCCCCACTTCAACCCCATCTCTATAAACGAAATAGCCGATATCGACGAATTCCGTATCAGGCGCCTCCCAGGTAAGACACACTCCTGTCTCAGTCGCCATTCTACCTATCAAAGCAGACGGCGCTGCAAGCGGGTCCAAGCATCAGTATCGACTAGCGATAGCCTAATCCCGTCAAAGTCATAACACTGCAGCGGCCGATATTCCGTGCCTATCCTGAACAGCAATCTTCCTTCATAAACCGGCACGCCAAAATCGGGAGTCTCAAATACCAGACTGTAACGAGTCCAATCCGACTTGAGATCCAAGGATACTCCTTCAAGCCCTTGATCCAAAACGACTTCAACATCGTCCCCTAAACTTGAAGCTGCCAAAAACGACAAGCGATACGTCGTGCTAGGAAACAAGGGAATCCCACTTTGGGCCAACAGCGTTTCACCTCCCCAACCCTCCTTGCAAATAGAGGCGTACCAATCGGGGCCAATTCCTTCTTTGTCTACTGCTACCTGAGAAGGTCCTATAGACCAAAAGTCATTTCCTGAACTAAAACTTCCATTCTTTATATAATTGCTTGGCCAAACCGTAGTTACCTCAAACGGAACAGACATGTCCGACTCCTTGCCATCTACGTCAACAGTTACAATTTGATACTCATAACTTTCCAGCATCTCGAGATCCAAATCAAAGTAAACATTCCGTCCACTCGATCCAACATACTCTCCATCTCTGTAGATAAGATAGCCTAAGATACTTTCGTGATCAGGCACCTCCCACATCACTCCAGCGCGTGAATCGGTCACGAGCAAAGACTTAAATTCCGTAGGCGCTGCCGGTCGATCTGGTGCTCCACTCACCAGTGGAAGAATTGAAACATCGTCAAAACAGTACCGTTCATAACTCGTAGCATCATCCGCCAACCAAAAAAACAGCTTTCCATCGCGAACCGGGCTACTAAATCCTTTTGTAGTAAACGGATGCAAAAAGACATCCCAAGCCGGAGTGATAGCGAAACGGGCCGAATTCCTGTTGATTCCATAGTCAATATAAGGCGTCGAGTTATTTGACAACGAGACTCCCAAATTATTTCCAAAATCTGAATACGCGGCAAACGTTAGTATATATTGAGCATACGGCTCCAAATGAATACCCCTTTGAAGCAACTGTGTGTTTGTCCCCGTAGCCTCAAAATCTACTTCGAAACCTCTCCGAGAGGTATAACCAGGTTCAATGACATTCGCCGCAGCTATACCGTTCGTATAAAAATACCAAGGATCCATCCCATCCTCAAACCCGCCATTCGCTACCAGCGAAATCGGCGCGTTTGAATCTGGCACACTATAGCCAGTCGAAAATTTAAAGTCATCCCATTGTGCCCAATCCAAATCATCGCCGACATCATCAATCCACTCATAAGGATAATCAATATATGGAATATTTAAATATTCCCATCCATAATTCCAGTCCGCCGTTATACCCCTAAGATAAGAAGAACCGTAAATAGCTACACTCCTCCGGACTCCCCTAGAGTTCGGATTCTCTACGTCCAAAAAGATCATCCAAGTATCATTAAAGTCGTCCAACTCAGCCCGTACTGAGCCATACAACTCGGAAAGCAACGCATCCCGAGAGAGCAACTTGCACTCCTCCTCAGTTTTCGAAACCTGCACCCAAGTAACAGGATCCGGAGCTAGCCAAAAACTCTGACCTCCATTCTCTGCAGCAAGCTTTTCCTGCAAAGCAAATGCTGCAGACAAAACACCCCGCTCATAGTGCGGTTTATAATAAACATCTGAGGGAGTAACATAGACAAAATGGACAAGCCCCTGATTATCAGGAAACGACGACGCCATCGCGACAAACATAAAAAGCGATACTATTAAAGAACATACTATTTTCATTAGATTTTCTTACACCTCCGCATTAGGCGTAATACTAGCAAGCGACAGGTACTAGATTCAAATATAAAGCCCGACGACGATCCGAATGAAAATAGACTTATAAAAATATTAAATTTCTACATATCAGTCGAAACACCAACCTATCGATCTATTTAAAACTAAGACAAACCTTAGAATTTCTCTAACCCCCCGTTCAATATTACTCTAGGAATCCATCTAGCATTCATATTCAACTACTCTAAGAGCAATGTATTTACTAGAACGCGTACCATATTACCCAAATGAAATACTGCGGCACACGATAACCGAGCAAAAACCAGAAGGGAACACTTGCGATAAGGTGTTGAACTGCATACATCTGCAATCGTATATTCCGTTTCCAACCCTTTCTGTACACAAAGCCCTGACTCTAGATGTTTCACCATCTCCTCAACACCCTCCCTGCCATGAAACGGAAGCCGAAGCTAGCCATCATCCCATTCGTTGCCTTGGCAAGCGTCCTTCTTTCCTCTTGCGCAAACGTATCCATTTCTCAGCAAGGACTCGTCTCTAAACCCAACGTCGCCCTCGATGACCAATCCGCCTTTCTGGAAGACTCGGTGCTCGTCGGCCAAACCGAGCCTGGATCCGGCACCGGCGGAAACGCAGCAGGAGGCTGCGTTTCATGCAAATAGGGAAAGCGATACGCTGCATGCCGAGAATGCCTCGCCTCGGGGGAACCCTCTTCGCCCTCTACCTTTCATGCGCCAGCCTCAACTCTAGTGAGACAACACCTTCCTTGATCCATCCCTTCACGCTCAAATCTATCACAAACCCTGAAGCCAACTTCAATTCAAGCTCAGACCCTGACTCCATTATCGTCTTGGATTTCTTCGCCCATTGGTGCGGACCCTGTATTGAAGTTTCACATACAGTCGAAACTCAACTCTCACAATACTTCAAATCAAAAGGAACACCAGAAGACAGCCGGCATGTACACGTTTTAGCGGTTAACGTAGATCAAACGTCCGTTCGGCGCACCCTGCGCTTTATGGACTCCGCCGGATTGACCGAAGCCTACGAAGACCCGGACGAAACTTTCTTCAACACCCTCGATCCACCCGGCCTTCCCTACATCGTGGTTCTTGGTCCACAGCAAGAAAACGGACGACACATACTACACCAATCCGCCGGAAAGATCGATGTCCAGAAACTCAAGAATCTCGTCGAAAACGCTGCCTCAGTCCCAAAGATCATCGCACAAGCCAAACCAGAACGCCCCCAGTCGCAATACCTGCCCCCAATCGAAGATAAACCACACTTAGCGGAAACGGAGCCTTCTCCTACTCCCGCAACTTCGCCCACAAGCAATCTGACCAAGCAAAACAAGCCTCCAGAATCAGCGTCCACTACAACAGCAACCAACAACCCTCCCCCCAAAGAAACCGTAATCGCCTCATCCCCGACAACCCCAGCTCCTTCACCCTCCGCAAAACCCTACCGCCACGTGCTCGCCTCCGTATACGAAAGCATGCGCACCGACGACCTAAGCCTCGCCCAGTGGGATTCGAAATGGAGCGTTGCGCATTCCAACTGGACCTTGGAACAGAATCTCACAATCGCGCGCATAGACCTCGATTTCCTCCCCTCAGACCGCGTCCTAATCGGCCAAGCAAACCAAATCGAGGAAACCCGGGCCGCCGCATCCACCGCCCTTGTATTTGACCGCGCGCGCAGCTCCTACGAAATACACGCCGGAGCCAGCCGAGGCTTCCAGGACTATCGCTCCTTTTGGTTAGCCGAATTCTATCGTCAAGGCTTCCAACACGACCCTGCCTACCAAGACATCACTCCTAGCATGTACACTGGGGGCGTATCCGCATCATGGAACTTACCAGACAACCAGGGCAGGTTCAGCTTCTCGGCAGACTATCAGAAGGACAAAGTCTCGCCCCCCTACGAACGAGTTATTCCAGAAGACCCACGCGAGCCCATCTATACCGACACAGGATTGATAGAACTCCACACCTACGCCGCGTCGGGAACCCTGCAACGCATCATAAACAGGCGAAACCTCGCAAACATGGGTATCGCTATTTCGGATACAACAGGCCGCGACCTACGCGCCAATATCGACTTTAACTGGAAAAGCGTATGGGGCGAGCACTGGGTCAGCACCCTTCGCGGCAACGTCGTCGAAGAATCCGAAATATTCAGCTCCAGCTCCGCAGAGTTCGGCCTAGAACGCGACTGGGACGATCGCTGGTTCATCGGTGCCTCCTACCGCGTCTATGAGGACGAAGGCACCGTACAGGATCTCACAATCGTCTCTGCGGAAGCTCCGCCCCTGGAAACCAGCCGCTTTGGCCTGCGCTTCATCTACCGCGGCGAACGCCATACCGCTAGCCTAGCCTGGCATCGGTACTCAAGCCGGTACGACGAACTCGGCGCTAATTCATTCCAGTTCGAAAATCTCTACCGAGACAGAGATTGGGATGCGATTCGCCTCTCATTCTCCGCCTCCTTCTAGGAATCCAAAAATTGAATACTCATGAAGCTGCTACCCAACTCTCGGCTCTTCTCAACTCCTCTGTTGATTCTCGTGATCGCGATCGCTCACCAATCCCTCTACGGCCAACATCGCACCGGCTCCATCGCGCCCGACTTCACCCTGCCCATCTGGTCGGAAACCGAAAGCATGAGCCTCTACGACCTTGAGGGCTCAATCATCGTGCTCGATTTCTTCGCCTACTGGTGCGGTCCCTGCCAGACGTCCAGCCCCGATCTCGAGGAAAATATCCAACGCTACTACGACGCTCTGAATGGCACCCCCAACGGCATCCCCGTTCACGTCCTTCCCATCAATATCGAAAGCGACAGCCCATCCCAAACAAACAACTTCATCGAGTCAGCCGGCCTAGCATTCGCCCTCGACGACAGCGAAGAGCGCTCCGTCTACGCCCACTACTCGACCGGCGGCATCCCTCTCTTCGTCATCATAAACGGTGTCGCCGGATCCCCCTCCCATCAACAATGGGAAGTCGTCTACCATCAAGCCGGATACGCGGGGGCCACAGCCTTCCGCGATACAATCCAAAGCGTTCAAGCCTCCAGCATCGACCCAAGCGCCCTTCCCGAGTTCACCACCCTTCCCCCTCCCATCGCGATCGGAACCATAGGCGACAGACTAGAAATCACAGTCAATGCCATCGCCCCAGTATCGATCGACTACTCCTGGCGTCGAGCCGGCAGCGACCAAACCATAGCTAGCGGCAAAACCCTTGAATTTGACGAGCTCAACGCCACCGACACCGGCGCCTACGAAGCTGTGCTCACCAGCCAAAACGGAACAACGATCTCACCGCCTTTCGAAATCTTCGCTCACCTCCCCGGCAAGCGACTCGAAGCCGCGTCCACCCTCTCAAACCCGAGTGTGATTCCAGACCTGTCAGGAACGCCCGTCTTCAGCGAGTTCACACTCGAGATTCCCGATGATCAAATGGAACACTCGATCGAATACTTATATATAAACCTCAATATAGAACACGCCTATCGCGGGGACTTAAGCATCGAGCTCGAGTCGCCCGAAAATGAACGCGTCATCTTAAAGCAAGCTGATGGTTCGGATGCCGAAAACGACATATCCTGGACAAAGCTCAAGGTGGAAGGATTCGAAGGAAACAACCCTGCCGGCCTCTGGACCCTTCGAGTTGCTGACAACTTCGAGCAAGACAGTGGCTTTCTAAACAGCTGGCGATTGTCCATTCAAGTCGACTCAAACCACTCCTTCAGCTCCTGGCTATCGAAACAAGGCTTTTCAAATGCCACCACAGATCCAACCCTCGATCACGACAACGACGGAACTTGCCTTCTCCAGGAGTACGCTCTGCGAATGGACGGTCCACTCGTACATATGGACTTTTTGAATACATCGAAAACACGAGCTATCGGTCTAGACTTTCAAAGCCCCTTCGGACGCGCCGACGTCCAATACCTACTTGAGGTTTCCGAAGATATGGAATCATGGACCCTCATCAACTATTCAGCATCGGATCTAGACGATGATTCCCAAACGCATAGAGCATTATATACCCTTCCTGAAAACAGAGAAACAGTCTTCGTTCGCCTGATCTGCGAACTTATACCAGAAAATTAATAGTATCGTTTTCATCTATCAAAAAGCCGCCACGAACTCCTCGTGACGGCTAAACTGAGATCAATCTAAAATCTGTTACCCAGCGCTACATGCCTCCCAAAAGGTAAAGCGGAGTAGCGCACGCGATCACGCCAGCCTTCGTACAGGTCCAGTAGACCTTGCCTTGCGGAGTCACTGTCACATCCGCCGGCAGCGGAAACCCTACAGACACATTGCACATCTCCATAGTCCGGAGGTTCAACTCGACAACGCGATTGGTGCCACCTTCAGCCCCACTGACTCCTGGAGTCGGCAATTCAGTGAAGTAAAGCTTCCTCCCCAAATAATCGATCGCAATCCCAGTCGGATTCTCCAATCCATCCTTCAAAACGCTAATCACTCCCGCTGGAGTACGCTTCACGATTACACCAGCCGTAGCGCAAGTCCAGTAAGCCGTGCCATCACGAGCAATCACAATATCAGTAGGAGCAGGCTCGTGACCTGATATAAGAGATATGTTGTATCCGTCTGATACTGACACCATATTCGCTCCCATCACCCCCGGATCGGGCAACTCAGTAAATAGCACATCTCCATTCGTATCCACAGTGATACCATTGGGACTCATCAAGAATTCTACATCCTCCGCCATAGGATCGGCAGGAAGAAAAAACGACTTACCGTACTTTTGATTATATTTAAGAATCACACCCGCAGTCATACAGGTCCAATAGACGTTTTTTCTGTCATCCACAGCGATGTTCACGGGATACGGCTCTCCCTCGCTGATCATTGCAATCCCCCGATTGGATAGCTTCAGCCTTTTCACAGTGTTCATACCACCATCTGTTCCGAAAACTCCCGGCGTAGGAACTTCTGAAAAATAGAGTATATCATTGGATCCGGCAGCAATTGCAGTCGGCTTGTCTAAACCATCGACAACGATTCGTATATCAAACTGGGAGGATTTCGCGGACAAAGCAGCGGTCAAACAGAGAACGAAGGCCAGAAGGCCTGTGGCTCGTCCAAGACGAGCTGAAGAAAACAAGGTATTGGAGTACGACATTTTGAATTTCTCTAGTGGATTGAGATTACAAGAATCCTCTATCGAGAATTAATAGAAGTTGTGTTCAGCTACACAGAATCAAAGAACTCGCCACTTATTCCCGATTTTCCATGGAAACACATATTTTTTCGAAAAAGCCCCAATTCCCTACGTAAATGCCGTCGTATAAAATCGCTGAGACAAGGAAAACACTTAGTGTATTATAAAATTGCAGCGACTCGCTCACCGGCATGAACTTGCCATGCTATGTTTTCATCCAAATCGAATATTCAAGCGATACTATCGGACTTTCACATCGATCGTATGATGCGCTACAGCCACTTCGCGCCGCGCCTCTACAATCTTTGCCGTTCCCTAGGCTTCGAAGCAGGAAACATCATGCCCTCCAGAGCGTTCTGCTCAGACGAGAGCCAAGGCTTTCCCACCATCCTCATAGCAAAACATTTTGGCGCCTTCCCTTTCGACCACGGCCGAGCGGGCGGCATCGTCGCCACAGCGAGACATGGTCCCCACGCCCATCACGGCAAGGACCTCGTCATCATCCACGCCAGCCACGTCGGATACGACCCAGACACGCAAACCTTCGGCCACTATTGCCGCCTCCAAACCACCGACAACGAGAAATCAACGACCTGCGGCAAGGTCGGCCATGTCATAGAGTGGTACCGGGACGAATACTCCTTCGCTCAGAACAACATTAGAGTCGGCTATCACGACGACATTCCTAGCCTCACTATCGACAACCAGCTCCTAGACAACAAACGCGATCAGGGGCTCATTCTGGAGCTGGAAAAAATGGTCTCGCTGGAAAACGATCAACCCAAGCTCCTCCGAACGCTTAGCACCTCACGCGTCTACGAAGCCTCCCCATCCTTCTTTTCAAGCTTCAAAAGCGAAGACTGGCCAAAGGGCAAACAGACGAAGGTCAAGCATCACCTCGGCCCTGACTTCTTCCACTTCCGCCGCCACCTCAAGGAACACGACCAGCTCGAGAAAAACCTCTTCAACCCGATGCCATGGATCGTCACCGCTCCCTCGCCCATACTCCTAGCCGCTCAGTTCAATACCCAGGCCGAGTTTGACCGAACCTACCGCACCATCGTCAAAGAACGCGAATATAGCGACAAGCGACTCCTCTTCATCTCCTGCCTCAACATCGATATCTCACCTAAAGAAGGGCAGCTCTTTCCCCTCACTAAATGCATTCCTTGGGCAGCCTATATACATAACGTCAATGGCGATTCCCGCATCCTAGAGCAGGCCGAGCTCGTCGAGCTCCTAATGCAGCAAAGCAGCGAGAATCCCGACGCGATCAATCTGGAAACGGCGATCCAACAAATGATAGACGCCAGCGAAATCAAAATCGCTCCCTGACTCAATATAGCGTACCTATGAATGTTCCCACGAGCTACTCCCTCGAAACTGAACGCTGCAGACTGCGCTACATTTCCCGAGAAGACATACCACATATCTTTCAAGCAGCCCAGTATCCAGGTTTTACTGACGGCATGCTCTGGGAACCACCCGACTCCGAAGACGAGCTCATCGTCCTTTACGAAAACAACAAACAAGCGTGGGCGGAGGGCAACGGCTACTGCTTCACCATCGAAAGCAAGGATTCAGCAGATTTCATCGAACGCATTACCATCCGAATACAGCAAGAAAAAGACACCTGGAACCTCGGCTTCTGGACCAATCCAGAAAGGCAAGGTCAAGGGTATATGACGGAGGCCGTACGACATATTCTAAGATTCGGCTTCATCCAGCTCCAAGCTTCAAAAATCGTCGCCTGCCACGCACTCTGGAACGAAGCGAGCGAAAAGGTGCTGAAACGTAGCGGCATGAGCCACATTCGCTACATAGAGAAGGGCTTTAAGAAGCACGGAAAATGGGTCGAAGAAAACCTCCTTGGCATAGGCCTCGAGGAGTGGACCAACAATCATGGCTAAGCAAAAAATAAAAACTCTTTCAACCAATACTAGCTCGGGAAAACCACAAACAATCGTTCATCACACCACTGACTCTTCCCGAATAGAGTCGCCTAGATATTATAAAAAAAGAGACATGATTAGAGCATCTTAAACTTAGCTCAATTCAAGAACCGCTTCGCTATCGAGTTGGTTTCTCTGCGAGAGTTTGCATTATTAATCGAGTTGAAATCGAAACAATAAAACTGCTCGCTGTCATGAATCCTTCGATCGAGCCCGTATTAAAGAAGCTAACGCCTTCTACCAATAAATTGTTGGGCCTCAAATCCAAGCCTCTCGCCGAATCCTTTGTCGCGCATCTGGAGTACTCCCTCGCTAAAGACGAATTCTCCGCCTCCCAATTCGACTTTTATAAAAGCCTCGCCCTCACCATCAGAGACCGCCTCGTCGAACGCTGGGTAGAGACCCAACAGGCCTACTACCGCGCTGACGCAAAACGCGTATACTACCTCTCTCTCGAATTCCTGCCCGGACGACTGTTACGCAATGCTCTCATCAATCTCGACCTCGAAGCCGAAATGCAAAAAGCGCTTCACGAGCTCGGCATCGACCTCAACTCCCTCGAGTCGGAAGAAGCCGACCAAGGCCTAGGAAACGGAGGCCTCGGCAGATTGGCAGCCTGCTTCATGGACTCCCTCGCCACCCTCGCCATTCCGGCCTGCGGCTATGGCATCCGCTACGAATACGGAATCTTCTCCCAGCAAATCATAGACGGATACCAAGTGGAAACCCCCGACCATTGGCTCACCTACGGAAATCCATGGGAAATCGAACGTCCCAAATTTAGCTACACCATCAAGTTTCACGGCCACGTCCACGAATACTACGACGCGAACGGACGCCTCCAGCACGAATGGCTGGATACCGAAGACGTCATGGCCACTTCCTACGATACCATGGTTCCTGGATACCGAAACGACACCGTGAATCACATCCGTCTCTGGGCAGCCAAATCCTCCAAGGAGTTCAATCTCGAATACTTCAACGACGGCGACTACGAGCGAGCGCTCTGCGAGAAAGTTCAGTCCGAAACCATTTCCCGCGTACTCTATCCACGCGACGACCTATTGAAAGGCCGAAAGCTGCGACTCAAGCAAGAATGCTTCTTCGTCTCCGCAACGATGCAAGACATCCTCAGGCGCCACAAAAAGTCCTACGACAGAAACTTCGAACTCCTTCCAGCAAAAGTCGCCATCCAGCTCAACGACACCCACCCAACTATCGCCATCCCCGAGCTCATGCGCCTACTCATGGACAGCGAACAGCTCGACTGGGCCGAAGCGTGGAAAATCGTCACTCGCTGCTTCGCCTATACCAACCATACCGTACTTCCGGAAGCCCTCGAAAAATGGCGCGTATCACTATTTGAAAACGTATTACCTCGGCACCTACAAATAATATTCGAGATCAACCGACGATTCCTACAAGAAGTCGCAGATCGTTTTCCGGACGATCAGGCACGAGCAAGACGCATGTCCATCATTGAGGAAGGGTCCGAAAAATGGATACGTATGTCGCACTTGGCTATCGTTGGCAGCCACTCCGTCAACGGAGTCGCCCAGCTTCACACGGAAATACTAAAGAAAAAAGTGTTCCGCGACTTCTATCAGCTTTGGCCCCTCAAATTTAACAACAAAACAAACGGGATCACTCATCGCCGCTGGCTCACAGGCTGCAACCCCAAGCTCGCAACACTCATCGAAGGCAAAATAGGAAACGGTTGGCAAACAGACCTAGGGAGTATCAGAAAATTAAGGACAGTCGCAAACAACAACTCATTCCAGGAAGCCTGGAGACAGGTAAAACGAGCGAACAAGGAACGCCTCGCTCAGCACGTCTCCAAAACCCTAGGCATACAGTTGAATCCAGACTCGATGTTCGATAGTCAGATCAAGCGTATTCACGAATACAAACGCCAGCTACTCAATGTCCTCCATGTAATAACGCTCTACTATCGAATTCTATTAAACCCCAATAAGCCCACCACTCCCCGCACCGTAATATTCGCCGGCAAGGCCGCCCCCAGCTACTCGAGCGCAAAACTGATCATCAAGCTGATCAATTCAGTCGCCGACACGATCAACAAAGACCCACGAATGAAAGACAGGCTTACCGTCGTTTTCCTGCCCGACTACTCCGTGACTCTCGCAGAGCTCATCATCCCCGCCGCCGATCTCTCAGAACAGATTTCCACCGCTGGCATGGAAGCCTCAGGTACCGGCAATATGAAGTTCGCCCTCAATGGCGCCCTCACAATCGGCACGCTCGACGGGGCCAACATAGAAATCATCGAAGAAGTAGGCGCCGAAAACGCCTTCATCTTCGGACTAACCGCAAACGAAATCGAAAAACATAGAGCCAGCAAAAGCTACTCGCCCTCGACAATCTACGAAAGAGACCCCGAACTGAAAAACGCCCTCGACGCGATTGCCCAAGGTCATTTCTCACCAGAAGAACCGAAACTCTTTAAGGAAATTGTGGATACGCTTCTCCGCGAAGGTGACTACTATTTTCTGCTCGCCGATTATCGCTCCTACCTTCGGTGCCAGGAAGACGTCGATCACGCCTACCGAAACCCCAAGCAATGGACCCGCATGTCTATTTTAAACGTCGCCGGATCCAGCAAGTTCTCCAGCGACAGAGCGATCCATCAATACGCAGAGGAAATCTGGAAGGCGAAACCCGTTCCCGTGAAACTTAAGAACAAGAAGCCGAAGAATCGCCAGTACCTCTGGAAAGTCCCCCGAACTCCAAAACGAAAAATCCGACCTACCGCTAGCCCACAAACACTCTCGCATTCCTGAACATACGCATCCAAGGCGAATCTTCACCCCACTCCTTCGGCGCCCAGCTGAGCTGAGCCGTGCGGAAAACGCGCTCCGGATGCGGCATCAAGATCGTCGCTCGGCCGTCCTCGCTGGTCAGGCTGGTGATACCAAACGGGCTGCCATTAGGATTAAGAGGATACGCCTCGGTCGCTTCATGAGAGTTATCTACGAAACGCGCTGAGACCAGTCCTGAAGCGTTGCAAGCTGCCGCAGCGTCCGCGCTCTTGAATTCAGCCCGACCCTCTCCATGAGCCACCGCGATCGGCAATACGCTGCCTTCCATCCCTCGGTAAAGCACGCTCGAACTCTTCTCAATTTTCACTGAAACCAATCGGCCTTCATAACGCTCACTGCGGTTCTGCACAAAGTGCGGCCAATGAGCCGTACCCGGAATCAAACTACGCAAATTACTGAGCATCTGACACCCATTGCAGACACCCAGCGAGAAGGTATCCTCTCTCTCAAAGAATGCCTTAAACTCCTCGCGGGCCCTCGAGTTGAACAATATGCTCTTCGCCCAGCCTTCACCCGCTCCGAGCACATCGCCATAGCTGAAACCGCCGCACGCGGCCAAGCCCTTAAAGTCGGCCAATTTCACACGACCACCCAACACGTCCGTCATGTGAACATCGATACAGTCAAATCCTGCTCGGTGAAACGCCCCGGCCATCTCCACTTCGCCGTTCACGCCCTGCTCGCGAAGGATCGCCATACGCGGACGCGAATCAAAGTCCTTCCCAACCTGAACATCAAAGGTGACTTTTGGAGTAATTCCCGGATTGCTGAGATCCTGACGAATCGCGTGCTCGGAAGCCGCCGATTCCGGATTGTCACGCAAGCTCTGCATTCTGAAGGTCACGTCTGACCAAATCGCTCGTAGAGCCGAAAGGTCTTCATCGTAAATATCCTCTCCACCCTGCAGCACCTTAAAGGTATTGTCGTCATTCAAAGCGCCAACAACTGAACTGCACGTATCCAATCCATAATTACGTAGTATTTCGAGCACCGCTTCCTGATCGCTATCCTTCACCTGAATCAGCGCTCCGAGCTCTTCCGCGAAAAGCGCAGCAAACGCATCCGAATCGGCCGGAATCTCGAGATCCAACCCTACGTTACCAGCAAACGCCATTTCGACCGCCGCAGCGAGCAAACCTCCGTCTGACCGATCATGATAGGCGAGTAGCTTCTGCTCCTTGCCGAGCTGCTGAATCGCGTCCCAGAAATGCTTAAGATCTGAGGCATCATCAACATCTGGAGCTCCTTCACCCATTTGGCTAAGCGTCTGAGCTAGAATCGAGCTGCCGAGACGATTCTTCCCACGACCAAGATCAATCAAGATAAGACTTGTATCCGAATCCTGGATCAATTGCGGAGTGAGCGAGAGGCGAATATCCTCGCACCGGGCAAAAGCGGAAATGATAAGCGAAGTCGGAGCGGTGACACGCTTCTCCCCGTCTTCATCCTTCCATACCGTGCTCATGCTCATCGAATCCTTACCAACAGGAATCGTAACGCCAAGCTCGGGACAGAGCTCCATACCGATCGCCTTAACCGCTTCGTAGAGATCAGCCGCATCACCCGGCACCGAAGGTGCCGCCATCCAATTCGCGGAAAGGTTCACCTTCGTGAGCGGTCCGACTTGGGCGGATGCTAGGTTCGTTAAAGCTTCACCCACTGCCAAACGAGCAGATGCTGCCGCGCTGTTAACAGCTGTCGGCGTCCGCTCGCCCACAGACATCGCTTCGCCTTTGTATCCGTCAAACGATGACGCCGTTACCGCGCAATCCGCAACCGGCACTTGCCAAGGACCAACCATCTGATCGCGATGGATGAGACCGGTCACTGTACGGTCGCCGATAGTGATGAGGAAGGTCTTGTCGGCCACTGCAGGATGCGCAAGCACTCGCTTGGCAGCCTCCTCAAGCGTGATTCCATCCAGCATGATCGCTTGCTGCGGACGAACCAGCGTTGCCTCGGAACGGTGCATGCGTGGCGGCTTGCCAAGCAACACGTCAAGAGGGATGTCGATTGGCGTATTGCCAAAATGCGGATCGCTCAACACCAGCTGGCGCTCGTCAGTCGCTTCGCCAATGATCGCATACGGACAACGCTCGCGCTTACAAATTGTCTCAAATATTTCAATACGGTCACCAGGGATCGCCATCACATAGCGCTCCTGAGACTCGTTACACCAGATCTCGAGCGGGCTCATGCCGGGCTCGTCGTTGTTAACCTTGCGAAGATCGAATATGCCGCCCTTACCCGCATCGTTCACAAGTTCTGGCATAGCGTTAGACAGCCCGCCCGCACCGACGTCGTGAATGAAGGAAATCGGATTTTCCGAGCCGAGCGCCCAGCAGCGATCAATCACTTCCTGACAGCGACGCTCCATCTCCGGATTGTCCCGCTGCACCGATGCGAAATCGAGATCCTCGTTTCCGGTGCCGCTATCAATCGAGCTCGCCGCTCCACCGCCAAGCCCTATCAGCATCGTCGGACCGCCGAGCACCACTAGCTTGTCGCCGGCATAAACCTCGCCCTTCTCAATATGCTCACGGCGTATGTTACCCAAGCCTCCCGCCAACATAATCGGCTTGTGGTATCCACGAATCTCCGGCCCATTCGCCCCGGGAACCTCCTGCTCAAAAGTACGAAAGTATCCGAGAATGTTAGGGCGGCCGAATTCATTGTTGAACGCTGCGCCACCAAGCGGCCCATCAATCATGATATCGAGGGCCGACACAATACGCTCCGGTTTCCCAAAGTCCTTTTCCCAAGGCTGTATCGCATCGGGTAGTTTCAAATTGGATACAGTAAAGCCACAAAGCCCCGCCTTAGGCTTCGAGCCAATTCCGGTAGCGCCCTCGTCACGGATCTCGCCGCCAGATCCTGTCGCCGCGCCTGGGAACGGCGATATGGCCGTCGGATGATTGTGCGTCTCGACCTTGCAGAGGATATCGATCTGCTCGAGCGAGGGACCATACGCTTGGCTCTCCGGATCAGCGAAAAAGCGATTCCCTTCACTCCCCTCAAAAACGGCGGCGTTGTCCTTGTAAGCAGACAGAATCCCCTCACTACGCATCTCGAAAGTGTTCTTGATCATCTTGAAGAGCGACTTCTCCTGAGCCTGACCGTCGATATCCCAAGACGCGTTGAAGATTTTATGGCGACAGTGCTCGGAATTCGCCTGCGCAAACATCATCAGCTCAATATCAGCCGGATCCCGACCGAGCTTCTGAAAGTTCTCCACTAAATAGTCGATCTCGTCCGCCGCCAACGCGAGACCGAGAGCCGTGTTCGCATCCACCAGCGCCTCGCGTCCGCCCTCCAGCACAGGCACCGTTGCGTACGGCTTTGGCTCCTCGTGGCGAAACAACACCGAAAGCTCTTTCTGCGTGCTGAATACCACCTGCGTCATGCGGTCATGCAGCTGCGCGTCGATCGCCCTCAACTGCTCCTCGTCCAGATCGCCATCCTCAAACTCGATCCAAAACGAAACCGCTCGCTCCACCCGCTCCAGCTTCGCCAGTCCGCAAATGTGAGCGATATCCGAGGCCTTGGAAGACCAAGGCGAAAGCGTACCCGGACGGGGAGCCACGATGCGTTGCAGCCCAACCGGCTCGTGCTCCTCCAATTTCGGTCCGTAAGTGAGTAGCTTCTCCAGTACCTCACGCTCCTGCGCATCCAAATCCTCCCTCATAGCAGCCGCATGCAAGTACTCGGCATACACGGACCTAACCGGCAATCCAACTGCAGCAAGCGAAGCCTTTAGCTTCTGCAGACGAAATTCTGAGTGAGAGGGAGCGCCACGAAGGATAATCATAACGCTGGCAAACTGAGAGCTTCCCCCGATACCGACAAGCGCGGAGTGAGAGAATTCAACCTAATCGAATAGTTTCCCAAAAGTCCGACTCCTCATAGCGCTGCAAGCTCCCTCAACCATCTGGAGCACAGGCAAATCGAGGTTTTTTTTATAAATTTTCATTAAATTCCGCCCCAGATGCGCCGCTATTAAGCAGCGCCATCAAAGGATCCGCCCCAGTGCCGTTACCTATAAAGACCCACCGCCATGACCGCCCTCGCAGACACACTACCGCTTCAACCGTCGACGGCCGCAAAACTGAACGACCAGCTAGACGCTCTCGTTAGCCTGCACGCCACCCTCGGATCAGAGATCCTACGAAGCGCTTTAAACGCGATCTCCGAATTCTGCTTCGTCGCCAACAGCGAATGCGAAATCCAGCACGCCAACGCAGCCCTCGAGGAGTCGTTTAATCCCAACGATCGCAACCCCCTCCTCTGGCTCGAGCAACGAATCTCCGACAACCAAATGTCCAGCTCAGGACTATCTGGCCACGTCTGGGTCCCTACCCCGAACGGCGCTCCTATTCCGGGCTTTATGGCGCTGCGCCCCTCCGCCAGCGCTGTCATCGGCATCATCCGCCCACTCGATTCGACACAGGCGAGTAATCTCGCTCATCCCGACTCCGGAAAAAAGACCGAACACGGCCTGCAACTCAGCGAATTCAGCAGCGAAGGCCTCGCCGCCATCAGTCCCCAAGGCATTCTGGAATTTCTGAATCCGGCCTTCGCCCAAGCCCACAGCCACGACTCCGTCGCCGAACTCGTAGGCACACCGCTAAAATCCCTTTTCAACCCCGACGAACTGAGACGCTACGAATCGGAAATACTCCCCTCCATGGAGTTCACGGGCAATTGGAGCGGCCCCTTCGCAAATCGAGACATCTCCATCGAGCTACGTCCTGACGGCGGACTCCTCTTTAGCTCGAAAGAAGCGCAGTCAGCTCCCCAAGCCCTAGACACCTACGAAGAGGTAAAACAAGAGACCGAACAACTCTACCAACAACTCGACCAGGCGATCGCAAAAGCCAACCAGGCTGCCCTCGAAGCAGAGCTCGCCAACCAAGCCAAAAGCTCCTTCCTCGCCTCGATGAGCCACGAGATCCGCACTCCCATGAACGCCGTGATCGGCCTCACCGGAGTGCTCCTGGAAACCCAGATCGACGACGATCAGCGCGACTACCTGCAAACCATACGCGCCAGCGGAGACTCCCTGCTCGTCCTCATCAACGACATCCTCGACTTCTCCAAAATCGAGTCAGACAAGATGGAGCTCGAAGAACGCCCAATCGATCCGCGCTGCTGCGTCGAGGAAGCCCTAGAACTCCTCGCCGAAAAAGCCTCCTCCAAAGGCCTCGAGCTCTGCTACGAAGCGAGCGAAGACATTCCCTTCGGCATACTCGGCGACGCCACTCGCCTTCGCCAAATACTCGTCAACCTCATCGGCAACGCCATCAAGTTCACCGAAAAAGGCCAAATCGAAGTTCTCCTCAAGACAAGAGAGACCGACCAGCGAAACTGCGTCATCGAGTTCACCGTCAAAGACTCCGGAATCGGAATCCCTGCCGACAAGCAAAGCCGCCTTTTCAAGTCCTTTTCTCAGGTCGATTCCTCGACGACTCGAAAGTACGGGGGCACTGGGCTCGGCCTCGCGATATCCAAAAAGCTCACCGAGCTCATGGGCGGAGAGATGCGGGTCGAAAGCTCAGAGGGATCCGGCTCTTCCTTCATCTTCACCATCGTCTCTCCAGTTAGCTCCCCCGTCGTTTACTCGCCCGACTTCGACGAGCGCGGCGAGTCCCTCGTCTCCGGCAAGTCCCTGCTCGTCGTTCAGCCAAACGAAGTTATCGGAGAAAAAATCACTGCCCAGCTCCATCGCTGGAAAGCCAAGGTCCAATTCGCCGCCACCATCGACCAGGCTACCGAGCTTGCCCAAGCCCACAAATTCGCCATCGCCCTCGTCGATCAGCGCTACGGAGCAGAGGAAACCAAACGCCTCCTCCAGACGGCTCGCTCCGAATCCGCCTGCCCCAAGATCCGGCTGATAGAGATCGCCCCCTTCGGCAAAACGGCACCAACTGAGCGAGACGCGCAAACCCTTTCCAAACCAGTCAAGCCGAGCAGCTTGCTCGACGCCCTTGCAAAATCCCTTCAGAGCAAAAACCACACTCGAAACGCCACAAAAGACGCGAAGACCGAAGACCACGCCAAGCTCGGCGAAAACTGCCCGCTGCGAATCCTCATGGCAGAAGACAACAAGATAAACCAAAAGGTCGTCAAACTGGTCCTAAAACAACTTTCCTACTCCATCGACGTCGCCAACGACGGCCTCGAAGTTCTCGATAAGCTCGACCAAAACCAGTACGACGTCGTGCTCATGGATGTCCAAATGCCAAACATGGACGGCTACGAAGCCACCCGCGAGATCTACAAGCGCTTCCCCATCGACAAACGTCCCTACATCATCGCCCTCACCGCAAACGCCATGCAAGGCGACCGCGAACGAGCCATCGCCGCCGGAATGCAGGATTACGTGAGCAAACCCATCCGTCCGGCCACCATTGGCGCCGCCCTGAAAAAGGCCTACCAAGCGACCCAAGACCCCGTCTAACCGCCAGCCCAATTCCGCAGACGCAAAGGAGCAGCCTAAAGCCCCTAATCGTACCGCGCCTCCAGCCCGCGCAACACCATTTCCGCATAGACCGCCGGCAACGACTGCCTCAACTCCCCGGCGAATTGCCGCTCGCCATCATAGTCGCCAGCCGCCGCCCACTCGTAGACCGCCTCGCCATTGGCCTGCCATGGCTCAAGGTAAACCACTGGACAATCATAGCTGCGGTTGGCCAGTAAGTTTCGGGCCCAAAGATAACCCTCCTCGTCAAGCGGAACCGCGTTCTCGCCCTCATAACGATAGGGCGGCAATCCCGTCGCATCGTGAATCGCCTCCACCATCGCAGCTCCCAACTTCACCTCCTCACCCTGGTAGCCTTTCACCAGACGAAGCAAAAGCTGCAAACGCTGGGTCGGATCGGCCAACTCCTCAGCTAGGTAGCAACCGTTTACGATCACGTGAGCGTCGTTGCGATCATGCAACCTTTGCCTTTCCGAATCCGGAGCGGCGCTGGCGTTGATGTGCAAGACGATGGCGATGTCCGCCCCGCCCCACTCCTCAATACGCCTCGCTCGAGCCCGAATCTCCGCAGATCGGTAAAACAAGCGCCTCGCCACCGCGGCCTGCTTGGCCATCCGATCCCCCGCCTCCGAATCCGAAAGCCAAAGCCCCGCCTCATCCTCCAGATCCTCCGCCCTCAGCTTGGTCACAGGCTCCGCTTCCTCTCGCGTCAGAAACACCTCGGCCCCCAGCTCCTCAAGAGCTTTCGCCAGACGTATCGCAGTCGCCAAGGTCAAATCCCCCTCCTGCAAAACCGCGCCACCCTCAGCTGAAAACGAACGATGCTCCATAGGCCCCCAATCCCCGCCGATATGTCCGGGATCCAGCGCGATACGCATCCCGCGAACCCCATCAAAACGCCTCTTCGGCACGACTTCACCCCCATTCGAAAACTTCAGATAATAGCGATCCAAGCCTTCGCCCTTGTCCACCCAGACCCCACCCTCGCCGACCGTCATCCAACGGCTCCAATCCACGTTCGGCGAGTAGACTCGATCCATCGCATGCATGAATTCTTCACGCGAAATCGTTTCTTGAAAGGAATCCAACCGCTCCCATTCCGCAGGCTCGTGAAAGATCGACCCAATAGGAGCTCCCACAAAATCCGCGAAGACAAAAAGCGCAAAACAGATGGTGAGCAGGCACCGCATAAAGCGACTCCTTAGCCGAGCCAAGCCCACGAGTCGAACGTAATAGCCGCCACAAAGCCTTCTTCACAATCAAACATTCAATACGGCACCATGAACCCTAGTTTCCGCTCCAGCTCAACGTACGTGGAATCACATGACTAACGAACTTGCCCTGAATGTTTTTACATTAAATACTGAACGAATCGACTTTTTGTTATGCCTTACCGAATTTCCTGGAAGCCTCACTACGTCATTTTCCAATACTACGGCTGCGTAACCTCTGAGGACATTATCGAGAGCAACAAGCAGGTCTACGGCGACCCTCGTTTCGACGACCTCCGATGGGAATTGGTGAACTTCGACCAAACCGAATCTGTAGCCTTTCGCCCGCAAGACATCCGCCTGATCGCCTTCATGGACAAAGCCGCCGCCCACAGCAACCCGCACATCACCATCGCATTCGTGGGCAAAACAGAAGTACTCGACGAGGCGGTTAAGGCCTACGACTCGGCCGGAGCCCATCCCTCCTGGCAAACCGTCCACTTCGATTCCGAGGATGAGGCGATCAAGTACATCACGCAGAGCTAGGACTCGCTTTCTCAATTACGGCTCATCCGCCCAAGCCAACCATTGAAATTCGTAACGCCTCCTAGCACGCTCGAACCACTTTGGATTCCTCGAACAACGCCTCAAACCAATCCCGCCTCAGCCAACTCTACGACCAGGTCAATGGCGAAGAGGAAACGCGGCTTTGCCTCGACATCCCCGACGCAGCCTGCCGACACCTGCCGCGCAACTACTTCGCCTACCTGGCGGCGAACGTCCTCAGCAAGATAGCGGACGAGCTGAGCAGCGCTCGCCTCGTCCTACCCTGGCTCTTCTCCGCCATGGGAGCCCCTCTCGGCCTCATCGGCTACATCGTTCCCTTGCGCGAAGCTGGCGTGCTCATCCCGCAACTTGCCATCGCCGCCTACCTGCGACGACTCGCCCAGCGCAAATACGCTTGGCTCGCCGGAGCCGCCCTTTCTGGAATCGCCCTCCTCGCAGTCGGTATTCTCTCCCCAACCCTCGGAAAACAAGTGGCCGGCTATACCACGCTCGGACTCCTCCTAGTCTACAGCATGGGCCGCGGTGTTTGCTCAGTCGCCGCCAAAGACGTCATCGGAAAAACCGTATCCAAAAAACGACGCGGCGCGCTCATGGGCTACAGCGCCGGGATCTCCAGCGCCGCAATACTCTGCATCGGCCTCGGCATCTCCTTCGCCCAAAACCAAGAAGCGAACAACAAGCTCCCCTTCCTACTCATTCTCGCAGCCGGAGCCCTCTGGTTCGCTTCCCTCGCCTGCTTTCAAGCCATCAAAGAAGAAGCCGGATCCACAGAGGGCGGGCGCAGCGCCTGGGACGCCGTCTGGGAAAACCTAGCTTTGCTGAAAACCGATCCTGTATTCAGACACTACTTACTCGCCCGCGGCCTCCTGCTCAGCGTAGCCCTCGCCCCTCCCTTCTACGCATTGATGGCTCAGCAACGCAGCGAAAACGCCGGCGACCTTGGTTGGCTCATTATCGCCGGAGGCCTCGCCGGCACTATCAGCGGCCCGTTCTGGGGTAAGGCAAGCGACCGATCCAGCCGCCTTACCATGGCCTTCGCAGCCCTCATGGCCGGTCTCCTCGGCATCGGCATCGGAGTCTTCGACCTTTTCTCAACCAGCGGCTGGACCAGCCAAAGCTGGATCTACGCAGCCCTCTTTTTCACCGTAAACCTCTTCTACGGAGGAGCGCGGCTAGGCCGGAAAGCCTATCTAGTCGATATGACAAGCGGGGACAAATCCGGCTACGTCGCCATCGGCAACACCTTGACCGGCATCGCTCTCCTCGTCCTCGGAAGCCTCGGATTCCTAGCCGACAGCATCGGACCTAGCGGAGCCATCGCCAGCCTCGGCGTCCTCTCTCTCATCGGCTCCCTCGTCTGCTGGAGGCTTAAGGAAGTCAGCGGCTAAGACTTGCCCTCCACGGAAGCCGCCCAAACGCGCAGCAACTCCATTTCCTCAGGGCTCACTTTCGCATCCCCATGCGTGATGAGATAAACGGGCATTGGCATTTCGCCCTCCTCCGTCTCTTCGTAGATCTCCTCGATCAAATGGGCCTTGTCCTTGACCGCCGCCCAGTCCGAAAAATTCAGCTCCTCACGCCCTTCCTCGACGTCGTGAGCCACCAGCAAGGAAAACGGCGCCACATAACTATACCACGGCCAAACCGTCTCGTTCGAGTGGCAGTCATAGCATGCCCGCCGCAACAGCGACTCCACCTCCGCCGGTCCCTCGAAATCCGCTACCACCGGCGGGTTCTCACGATCCACCGGCACGAACTGAATCGCGACCAACAATACTAACAAGGAAACGCCAAAATACTTAAGGAGCTTTTTCACGATCACGAATCATGCCCCGCCCCGACAACAGACTCAATACATCAATCACCTTTCCCAAATTATAAATCCGCGCCACTGGCCTCGTTCCCAAAACTAATCACTCCATCCCCGCAAACTAGATACGCACCCTAAAGTATCTAAAAATCAACGACACGCCACCTGCAGTGGATACCCACAAAAAAGGCCTCCACAAACGTGGAGACCCATGAAAGCGATTCCGTATCAACCCCTTACTCTTCGGGCTCTGACATGTTGTCTTCCATCACCTCCTCAGCTTCATCCTCCCAAGCTGCCGCTTGAGCTTCGGCTGATTTCTGCGCGGCAATGCCAGCTCCTACTCCCGCTCCTATGCCAGCAGGCAGAGCCATCAAAGCTCCCTTATAAGAAAATCCAGCGTAACCTTCGGTTATAAGAGCGTCTCCTTCGCGGAACGTGGCCGACGCGCTTGGCGCTAGAAAGCCCCCAAAAAGCGAGTTGACTGCATTGCTTATCAACGGAGCGAAGGGAGCGACTTCAGGATTGTTTTCAAGCATACCCAAAAGCTGATCCGGATCAAACCCGCTGCTGTACGCATAAAACGCTGCGCTCTCAGGCAGACGGCCCGCCACGCTCTTGAACTTTTCCGTATCCGCTAAACGAGAGGAAGCATTTCCAAAAGTAGACACCCATTCTGCATCCGTATAGAGGATCAAGCCGTCAGAGTCCGACGGCGCCTGCACAAACAATCCAAACGGAGCCCCCTGCATTAGCATAGATAAATCCGCTACTCGACCTGATTCCGTCTCCATGAACTGAATACCCATCTGCGTCAACATGGGCTCGAGCTTCGGCAACAGCGAACCTGCCCCATGGAGCGATACCCACACCTTCAAGTCAGGCATCTGAGGATTCGAAAAATCCTGACTCACGATGGCATCCATTCCGCCGGAAAGAGCGGTAATCACTTCGGAAGCCAGCAACTCCGTTCCAGGTATAGGCTGCGAGAGTCCTTGCATTACCATGCCCTCGCCCATCGGGCCCATCACCTGACTTGCCAGAATTTGAATCGTGCTCGCCAGAGCGTTAAAATCGACCCGGCCGGACATTACCGTCGTCGCGTCTGCGGGAGCGAGTAGAGCCGATCGAAACGGGATCGTATCCAGTCCATACATACCCATCAAGCCAGTCGGATCACCTTCCAGAAGCGTTACAGAACGATTACGAAAAAGCCCCTCATCAACCTCAGTCGCACTCATACCGAGCGAGCGAATCGATCCAAACCCTAGCGTTTCAAACATCGAGGGAAAATCGAGAGGAAATGGAGGCACGTCCGGATTCGACTCAGCGAACTGTTGATAGATCACATTGAGCTTCTCGCCAATCTCCTGACCGTCGCCATCAAAATCCATGTAGCCGACGAGGGTGCCGTCTAGGTCTAAGTGCTCAGCCATTTCCTGAAAAGAACCGGCCGAAAGCGAAATTGAGGAGGCGCCGAGAGCCAATGCGGCCGCCGACAGTTTCAATAAGGTATTAGATTTCATCTGCTCAAGTTGTACACATTGATGGGAAAAGCGTTACATCTAATCATAAACTAGATTCCCAGCTTCAATCCAAGACCTTATCTAAATCTTGGGGACTGACAATCGAACAAATCAGGTATCGATAAAGCCGCCAACCGCAGCGCCCAAAAAAGAAGCCGCTGCCCTCTTCGCAGTAGGCAGCGGCTAATCGTGTGTCTAACCCAATGAAAATTGGCTGGGAACCAGAGTCCCGAAATGCGTCCTTCTAGAAGCTGAAGTTAAGTTTCAAACTCAGGGGCACGTACGCCAGATCTCCCTCGTCGTTCAGCGCTCCGAGTCCGAGCACATCGAGCACGCTATCGTTGTCATCCAGAGATCCTTGCGTGTAATATCCAGTCTCGAAACTGATGGTCGTCGAATCGGACATGCGGTAGTCGAGACCCAAACCTACACCCAAGCCAAAGATCGAGCCGCCGTCATAAAAGGCCGCGTTGGTCAGAGCTCCCTGGTACGGATCGACGAACGTCACTCCTGGAACCGAAAAAGACGCCGTGATGTCGTCCACATCCTTCACCGCGAGCTGAGCCGAGACATAGGGCTGCCAATCACTCTCGTTCACGAAATGGTAGCGAACGCCTCCGTAGATACTGAGATCATCGTAGTCGCTGAAACGACCGTTCAACGGCAGATCCGCGCCAACCGTGCCAACCCTCAAAATCCCCTCGTCAGACTGCATCTGACTCAAGCCAAAAAAGTAGGAGAGGTTTTCGTTCTTCTGGTAGGTGGCCTCCAAAGCGACCTCCATGAAGCTGCCGTAGACATCGTCGAAGCTCTTCGCATCCACGTCTACCGGTAGGCTACCCGGGGCCAGGTCCAAAAGAACCGAACCATCGAAATCAGGCCCGCGATGCACATCACCGCTTACCGCGTTGATCGTACTTCCCTTGATTGAAAACGACCATTCGCCCGCTGCTTGCAGCGTCACGGCGCCCGAGAGCAGAAGTGCCGAAGAAAACAACAATAGACTTTTTGAACTAGTTTTGAACATGATTAATGAGGTTTTAGATTGATAATGTCGGTTAATGTTTTTGATAAGTTCAACTGAACCACCAATGGATACGACATCATCCCCCACATGAATGCGCTTTGGATGTGCAACTTTTTGAAAAAACTCCGTCAGTCTCGACAAAATGTCACCTTGCTCGGCCTACTCCGGGGCGCTCCCTTCCGCCGCCGCTCCCGTGCCGCCAGAAAATATCTCGCATCTCTGGAGAATCACTCCAACCCAGCTCGCTAGGCTAGCCTGGCACCAACCCAAATCTATCCAAAAACGAGTTACTGTTCAGCTTCAGTTAACATGGAATCCGCCAGCTCGCTAAACGTCATGAAAACGCAGCCCTGCTCCTTGAGCGTCTTCAAGATGCTCGGGAGCCGCTCCACCGTTTCCTCCCGCCACTCGTGGAATAAAATCACCGCTCCGTCTGTCACACCTTTGGTCGCCAGACGTTCGATCTCATCAGCGCTCACCGAGTTGTCATAATCCTTCGAAACCACGATCGAGCTCGGCTCGTAAAGCGTCACGCCCGCAGCAGCCGTTGCTTCGCGTACCCTGTCGGTAATTTTCAAATACGGAGGCCAATACCAACGCGGTCCCTCGCCCAACACTTCCGTCATCATGCGCTGAGCCCCGCCGATTTCCTTCTCTAGCTCCGCATCGCTCAAAGACTCCACGTCGCGATGCAAGAACGAGTGATTCACAATCTCATGCCCCCTCGCCCGCGTCGCCAAAGTCGTCGACACATGCTGCTGCATCGTGTTCGCCACTTGAGCAAAACTCACTCGTACGCCAGCCTCCTCCAAAATCGCCAGCAACTTCACCGCCTGCTCCGGTGTCGGCCCATCGTCAAAGACCAGAGCCACCCGCTTCGGCTCAGTACCCCAAGCCAAAACACAAAGAAACACCGAACATACAATCGAGAAGACAGAACGAAACATGCCCCAAAAATCAACTATCCCATCCCACAAATCAAGTCACCCACACGACCCCTTGCTCTCACCATAGACCCAGTCCGTTCAAAATCTTTCAAGGTGACCTGCTCCCCGTAAGCAGTGCCATTTGAGTTGAGAGTCTTCCCATGATCAACATGAAAGGAAGACCATATGAGGCCACGGAAAAGAGATTCACTACTACAAAAACGGTCAGAAACGACATGAAGTCATTTTTGAAGAAGGAGAGTCAAAACCCGATTGAAAATCTTGGTTTCCAGACGGAAAATTGATGAGCTTAGAAGACCAGAAGCAATTAACCGAAATCTATATAAGATATAGCTAACCACCCATTATTCACAGCTTCGGACCCTGCCCGACCTTGGTCACGAGAACTCCGCATTCTACAACTATAATGAAATTGCAACTCGATCATATAGCGATTCTCTCAAACTCCCTCTCAAAAACAGAAGCAACACTCCCTGCGGAATTAAAACGTCATGAAATTGAAACATTTTCATCCGAAGGAACCAAAGAGCAGTATCTTGAATTAATACCAAATAAACCTCCTTACCTGCTTCTTCTCGAATCCATTGGCAATGGACCATATCAAAGAACACTAGAAAAAAGAGGAGCGGGACTCCACCACTTTGGGTTTTGTACAGATGACCTCGAAGCAAGTGTCACCTACTTCCACCGACACGGCCTTCTTCTACATCCGATATCTTTAGAAACATTAAAGCGTGACACCATCTGGCTGTGTCGCCCTGGAATACCATTTCTGTTAGAACTGAACAAAACAGATCAATCTATTGAGAATACTGATTTTGTAATCAAAGCGTCTATTCCAACACTAACCGAAAGAATCCTATGGGTACCCGGATTGGAGCTAATTGAATCAGAAAAACCAGAGATCTGTCTGGAAATCGGATCGTCGCTATATACGATTAACACTTAACAGGACAGGACGAATCGTACTATCCTGAAGGCTGCACGCTTTCTTACGTATGAAAATCGTCCTTTGCCCAAGAAATCAACAATCCAACTAAAACACACAAAGCTATATGAAAAAAATGACCTGCAGACAACTCGGCGGAGCGTGCGATCATGTGTTCGAAGTAAGCACATTCGAAGAGCTAGCCGAAAAGAGTAAAATGCACGGGATGGAGATGCTCCAAAAAGGAGACGCTCCACATCTTCAGGCAATGAAAAAAATGACAGGCCTGATGGAGTCTCCGCAAAAGATGCAGGAATGGATGGAAGAACGGAGGAAAGAATTTGAAGCCCTACCCGATGAGTAAAAGACCCTCATAAGATGATTCGAAAGAGAGGTCAGCTTTTCTCCTGGGAAAGAAGCTTTAGACCAAGAAGCACAGCCGCGCTCTGACCCCGCCAGTCTCTAGATTTTCCACAAGTAATTGCCCATCGTGCAAAAGCATGATTTCTCTTACGAAACTCAGTCCTACTCCGCTGCTCTTCTCTCCAGATTTCGGTCGAACCAGAGAATAAAACCGCTCAGTAACCTTGCTCAACGCGTAGTCCGGAATTCCGGGTCCTTGATCTTCCACTACAAATTCACAGCGTGTCCCACGACCTTGTACGATAATTCGAATACAACTGCCCGCTGGCGAAAAATCGATCGCGTTCTGCAAAACATTTCCCATGGCCTGCCGAACAAGAAATCGCTCTCCCCGTATTTCTGTCTTTCCCTCAACTATCAACCGATACTCCAATCCCTCCTGAGCAAGTCGCGATTCATGAGCCTCCAACACATCACTCGCTAACAGCTCCAAATCGATTGTCTCCACCTTCTCCAAGCCGCGACGGGATTCAACGGAGGCCAGCTCCAACATTCGGTCCACGATACGCTGCAAACGATCCGACTCTCGACGCACATTCATAAGAAATTTCACACGCTCCGCATCCTCCATTTCACCCTCCAGCAATTCCGCAGCTCCACTGATACCTGAAATCGGCGACTTCAATTGATGAGTAAGGCTCTGCACGTAGCTCTCTACATACTGCTTACCTTCAAGGGCGTGACGCATCTCCTCAAAGGCTCGCCCCAACTCATTTGCCTCGATCCCAAACAGCCTCGGATACTCAGCTTTCTTCCCATCGCGTAAATCATTAGCGTACGCAATAAGTCGTTTGATCGGCTGAGTCAGCCACACAGACAACAGCGCGCCTAGCAACAAAACCGCTACGCCCGCAGCCACGATATAGTACTCGAAGCGGCTTTCAGCCCTCGCAATCAACTCGTTTACGTAAGAAGTCGGCTTTCCAACCGTCACCACTCCTTGGATACTTCCGTTTATTCGCACAGGAGCCGCCACGTACAACACCAAAGCATTCTTCCCGTTACGCTCAGTCCAGCTAGCCCGCGCTCCAAACTCGCCTCTCAAAGTCAGCAGCACATCCCTCCAGCGCGAAAAGTCCATTCCCCGATTTTCTCGATTCGATGAGTCAAATAATACCGTACCGGTCGCATCCGTTAGATAGATCTCCAAATCCACCGAATCTTTCCGCAGAGAATAGATCTTCGCATCGAATCGACGCTCATAAGCCCGCTCGAATATCTGCTCAATCGTATCGGCTGAAAACCCACTCTTCTCCGCAGAGTGCTCTAGCAGGGCTGCGAGTATATTCGCCGTGTCGACTAGCGACTCCTCCATCGACTCCAAATAGCGGGGTTGAATCTCTTGCGTCAAAGTCGACATTATCGCATAAAATCCACCGCCCACTACAAGGAGGTAGACCAGCAAAATGCTCGCCCGAATAGAGATCAAACGCTTCGGGATTCGGAGCCACCTCGGACCGCGCAAGTCCGGATTAGTCAAGATCTCCCAAAGCGATTTCATTTAAAATTCCAAAGAGTAACCAATTCCACGATGCGTCAAAATGTATTCACGATCCGGCGACGCCTCTCTCATTTTCGCCCTCAATGACTTTACATGAGCATCGACCGTCCTTTCACCACTCGCCTCGGGCTCCTCCCAAACCCGATACATCAACTGCTCACGTGTCAGCACCCTTCCCGGCCGCTCCAAAAACACTTTCAGCATTCGATACTCATAGCGCGTCAGATTCAGCGTTCGCTCGTTTAGTGATATTTGATAACGCTCCCTATCGAGATGAAAAGGACCGAAAACCTCGCCAACCGACTCAGACGGTTCCGCCAGTGCTCCAGCGCCATTGCCTCGCCGCAAAATCACCCTAACCCGAGCCACGAGCTCACGTACGCTAAACGGCTTGCAGACATAATCGTCCCCGCCTATCTCAAGTCCTAGAATACGATCTATCTCTTCGTTACGGGCGGTCAGAAAAATGATCGGCACTTGCGAGAAACCGCGAATCTCTTTGCAGACTTCAAAACCCGTCGTATCAGGAAGTCCTACATCGAGCACTACCAAAGCAACACCGCCGCCCTTAAGCTTCTCTATCGCTTCAAATCCAGTGCTGACAACTTCGCCGGAGAAGCCTTCACGCTTCAGGCCAAAGATCAGATTGTCCGAAATCGATGGCTCATCCTCGACGACGAGAATTGTATCCTGTTGCCGCATACGCCTACTCTACCGATTCCATTGCCGGCTTTTCTCGAGTTTTCACAATGAAAATCACCATGCCTATAACCATCAAGGCCGGAATCACCGCCATACCCGCTCGCTGGCTTTCGAAAATCCCGACCATCTGCCCATAAAGGAGCGGCCCGAGAAACGCGGTCGCCTTGCCAGAAAAAGCGAAAAATCCGAAGAACTCGTTCGCCTTCTCCACAGGCGTAAGCCGACTCAAGTAAGCGCGGCTCGCCGATTGATTCGGCCCTATAAAAAGCCCAATTACAATCGCGCACGCCCAGAATCCCTCTTTGCTCACCACAAACAAAGCAGCCACCGTGGCAGCGACAAGGGCAACAAGAGATATCACTATCGTAATACGACTGCCAATACGGTCCTCGACAAAACTAAACACCAAGGACCCCAACCCTGAACAGACATTTAAAGCTATGCCAAAAATCATCAGGTCATGAAAACTGAATCCAAAGACCACCGTCGCGTAAATCCCGCCAAATGAGAAGATCGCCACCAAACCGTCGTTATAGAACAAACGTGCTATCAACATCCAAAACAGCTGCCGGTACTCGCGCATGTGTCTAAAAGTCTCGCCGATTCGACGAAACGACTGACGCGCTACCGAAACGATTCCCTCGCTGTGTTGAGGCGGTTTCGCCTCCTTCACCCATAGCAGCAAGGGCAAACTGAATACAGCGAACCAAATCGCCACCAGCACGTTCGTCGCCCGCACATGCTGGGCAGTATCCTTATTCAACCCAAACCATGCTTCATTCTCCGCACCATTCACAAACCCTGCCATTGCGATAAACAGGCAGACCAGCCCCCCTAAATAACCAAGGGCAAAGGCTTGCCCTGACACCTTTCCGTGCTCCTCCTTCGGCGCAATCTCCGTTAGAAAGGCGTTGTTAAACATGATCGACAGCTCCGTCGCCACCAAAGCGCCACCGAACAGCAACAAAGCCATCCAGATGTCGCCAGACTGCGGAAAGTACAAGGCTCCCGTTAGCAAGCAGGCCGCGGCTGCCATCGTCACCAAAAACCGCTTTTTCCAGCCAAACGCGTCAGCTGCAGCTCCCAGTGGAGGCGACAGAACAGCAATCAATATCGAAGCGATTGCCACCGTGTTCCCCCACAACATCGTTCCCACGTTCTTGTCGGGAGCGATCGATGTGGTGAAATACGTATTGAAAACAAAGGTAAGGACCAGCGTTCCGAACGCCGAATTGGCGAAATCGAAAAAGGCCCAGGATATGACGCGCTTGCGAGAGGATTCAGGCACACGCGAATCGGAACCAATTCAAGCCCCGAATGCGAGCCTCTAAGAAGCGCCCTTCCTTATTTTGAGAGCAGATACTACCTCTGGCCATGGTTGACGTCGTATTCGCGCGCCCCCTCTTTCTCCTTCATCGCCACCAGTTTTCCTTCGGCAAAAAGGAGTTCAGCAATTATCTTACCTCGAATCGACTCATTGCGAAAGATCGGCTCCCGCACAGTGACGAGTACTCCCGTTTTCTGATCATAGTACGAACGCTCCTGTTCGCCGTCAGACTCAATGGTCGAGCTTAGGACGACGTCCTTCTCATAATGCCAAATCTGAGCCGAAGCAGTATCATGGTAAACCTCCTCTACCTTCATCGGTTCGCCCAAGATAGCGATAACCTCCGCCTCAGTCATTCCAACGACCACCGTCAGAGGCTCCTGGAGTGCCCCGGCTGAATTCGATGTGGTTTCGCAGCCCGCTAGGACGATGCAACTCGCTACAAGCGAGCTAGCAAAAATTAGCTTCGCGACCGCCTTTAAAAGCGAATCGTTTCCGAACAGTTTAAGTCTCATTGATGATATGGGTGATTTGACGGTTTTAGATGGCAGCGAAGCTGATCCGCAAACCATAGGAGCTCTGTTTAAGATCTACGATTCTCCAAAGCGTGATACTTCAATTTAATTCCGCCAATAAATAACTGATTTTCAAACCTTACTCTTTTTTAAAATCGCAACTCATCAAGTCGCCTAGTGTACACGACGAAGACTCCGACTCGTAGCAAATCCGATACACCCGGTCGAGAATAGGAGCGTCGATGCCCTTACTCTGGCAAACCGCGCTAAAGGCCTTAGCCCTGCGATACTCTTCTGCCTATCTCTTCCGCCGTTCTCCCTTTCGAGATCGTCTCTCCCTATGAGCGATTGCGAATCCATTCGCAAAGGCAGATCGCCAGTAAGTCTCCAAAGCCGCTCAAACCGTAGAACACCTCCAATTTCGCGCCCAAGTTCTGACCAACCCTCACCATTCCCACATCCAAGTCTCAAAAATGTGATTCTCAAGGGTTCACTTATACTCGGTCAGCTCCACGCAACGGTCTGCTCAAGGCAATAGCGACTTATCTTCATCTACCCCTCAGCGCCTCTACCACAAAACAGCAGAACCCCCTGTGTATAAGCGCTTAATTTCATTTTTACGTTGAACGCTTATTCACATTTACCGTCTTCTACAGTGACAAGATTTTATAAAGCTACGTTAAAAATGCTCCACTACCTCAGATCTCGATTACGACGCTCCCCCATTCGTGAGGATGCCATGCTTCGAAACGAGGACGAACACGATGGAGTGAAAAACGTGCAGTTCGTAAGCTTTCTGCAGCAGAGCGGTTTTCGTAAGCGCGCCCTCGATCGTCACGGCAAAACCAAGCGAGTCAAAAAGATGATCGCCCTCACCGCGATCTGGAGCTTCCTCATCGCCTGCGCTTGGATCGCATTCGAAAGCGCCGAAGCCCTAGAGCTTTTCTAGAAAAGAGGAGCAAACCTGCCGAACTCCTACTCGGAATGTACTCGCTGCTTCCGAACGGCTAATCACAGCAGCGAAGATTAAGAAACGGTTCGCAAACCCAAATCGCGTGATCTTCTGCAAGCATCCCTTTTTCGATGCGAACTAACTAAACCACGGGCGCACCGCCGCCGGATTCCGGTAGCGTCGCAACACAAACGCTAGTCGCGATTAACGCGACCACAAGCGCAGCTATACCCAGAGTTCTAGAACCAGATAACTTCTTTCATGACAACAAAGGCGAGAGGTGCCCAGAAAGCTGGTACACCACTCAACCTCGTAATCCGTTCGTCTGCTTAGACGAACAAGCAAGAAATATCTATACGAGCGGCTTCGCCTTGAAAGAGCTGCGCACAGTGGCTCCCACGAAATCCCGATTGAGCTTAGAAATAAACTCTTCCGAAATCAATTTAGGACATGCCGCCGAACACTCGTACTGGTTCGTGCAGTTACCAAAGCCGGCCTCATCCATCGCAGCAACCATGCTGAGAACACGTCGGTCCTTCTCGGGCTTGCCCTGTGGAAGCAGATTTAGCTGTCCCGCTTTCGCCGAAACGAAGAGCATCGCCGACGCATTCTTACAAGCCGCCACGCAGGCGCCACAGCCGATACAGGCCGCCGCATCCATGGCGAGATCCGCGATCTCCTTGCCGATAGGAATCGAGTTCGCGTCCGGAGCAGCTCCAGTACGGATCGTGATGAAGCCACCAGCCTGCTGAATCTTGTCAAAGGACGCTCGGTCGGTGACCAGGTCCTTGACGATTGGAAATGCCTTCGCTCGGAAAGGCTCGACCGTGATGGTGTCGCCGTCCTTGAAGCTTCGCATGTAGGTTTGGCAAGTCGCCACGCCGTGTTCCGGTCCGTGAGGCTTACCGTCGATCATACAGGAACAAGTGCCGCAGATGCCTTCGCGACAATCATGGGCGAAAGCGATCGGCTCGTCACCGGAATCGGTAAGATCCTCGTTGACCACATCCATCATCTCCAAAAAGGACATGTTCGGATTCAGATCCTTGGCTTCGTAATTCTCGAAGCGCCCTTCAGTTTCGTTGTTCTTCTGGCGCCAGACGCGTAGTTTAACGTTCATTACAATTTCCTTCGTTTCTTAGCCGTGTGACTTACTTGTAGCTACGGGTGGCAAATTTAACTGATTCGTACTCGAGTTCTTCGGTATGACGGACAGGCTCCTGCCCCTCTCCCTTATACTCCCAAGCCGCTACGTGAGCAAACTTCTCGTCGTCTCGCATCGCTTCACCGTCCGGGTATTGATGCTCCTCACGGAAGTGACCGCCGCAGGACTCTTCTCGAGTCAGAGCGTCGCGACACATTAGCTCGCCGAGTTCCAGGAAGTCACCTACGCGACCCGCGTTCTCAAGCGACTGGTTGAGTTCCTTGCCTTCGCCAGGAACGCGAACATCGGCCCAGTACTCCTCGCGGAGCTCAGGGATCAGCTTGATCGCCTTCTCAAGTCCTTCCTTGGTGCGAGCCATACCGCAATGATCCCACATGATCTTGCCGAGACGAACATGGAAGCTCTTTACCGACTGCTTACCCTTATTGGAAAGTAGCTTCTCGGTACGGGCCTTAACCTCCTCTTCCGCCTTGACGAATTCCGCGTCATCAGTCGAAGGAGCTCCGTCACGATCGAGCTCCGCCAAGTAATGAGGAATTGTATACGGCAGAACAAAGTAGCCATCCGCGAGTCCTTGCATGAGAGCAGAAGCTCCGAGACGATTGGCTCCATGGTCGGAGAAGTTAGCCTCGCCCATGACAAAGAGGCCGGGGAGGTTGCTCATCAAATTGTAGTCTACCCAGAGACCGCCCATTGTGTAGTGAACCGCTGGATAAATACGCATCGGTACATCGTAAGCGCTCTCGTCAGTTATCTCTTTATAAATATCAAAGAGATTTCCATAGCGTTCTTTGATCGTGTCAGCTCCAAGACGCTTGATCGCGTCACTGAAATCTAGATACACGCCAAGCCCGGTTTCACCTACGCCACGACCGTCATCGCACGCCTCTTTCGCCGAACGAGACGAAATATCGCGCGGAGCCAAGTTACCAAAACTTGGATACTTGCGCTCAAGATAATAGTCGCGCTCATCCTCGGGGATTTGATGCGGTGGACGCTTGTCGTCACGCTTCTTCGGCACCCAGATTCGCCCATCGTTACGGAGCGACTCGGACATAAGCGTGAGCTTCGACTGATAGTCGCCGGAAACAGGGATACAGGTCGGGTGGATCTGCGTATAACAAGGATTCGCGAAGGCCGCTCCCTTACGATGAGCGCGCCAAGCAGCCGTCACATTCGAATTACGAGCGTACGTTGAAAGGTTAAACACATTACCATAACCACCTGTGCCTAGCACTACCGCATGCGCCGAGTGGCGCGTGATGGCTCCCGTATTCAAATTTCGGGTAATGATGCCCTTGGCATGTCCGTCGATGACTACTACTTCGAGCATCTCTTCGTTCGCGCAAAGCTCGACAGTGCCCAGCCCTACTTGACGGCTAAGAGCTGAGTAAGCGCCGAGCAAAAGCTGCTGACCCGTTTGACCACGAGCGTAAAACGTGCGGGAAACCTGAGCCCCGCCAAATGAGCGATTTGCCAGCAAACCTCCATACTCGCGAGCGAATGGCACTCCCTGAGCCGCGCACTGGTCGATAATATTTACACTGACCTGAGCTAGGCGGTACACATTCGCCTCGCGGGAGCGGAAATCGCCACCCTTGATCGTGTCGTAGAAAAGTCGATACACGCTATCGCCATCGTTCTGATAGTTCTTCGCGGCATTTATTCCGCCCTGAGCAGCAATCGAGTGAGCGCGACGCGGGCTGTCGTGGAAGGTAAAGCACTTCACCTTGTAACCGAGTTCGCCGAGAGTCGCCGCAGCCGATGCTCCCGCCAAGCCAGAGCCGACCATTATAATGTCGTACTTACGCTTGTTGGCAGGATTGACGAGCTTGCCCTCCATTATGTGTTTTTCCCACTTCTTCTCAAGCGGGCCGGATGGTATCTTAGGATCTAATTTCATCGGAGGGGAAAACTAGTTGTTAGCCGCTATGCGAGTTTCACAGACGTTGCAGTCAGGCGTGCAAAGCTCGCCCATCGCTACCTGAAGGTTAGGATTCTGAATCTTCACGTATCCAGAAAGCACCGACCCTACAATGGCCGCGTTTCCAAGAAAGTAGAGAATGCAGACCGCGATCGTCAGCTTATTGAGACAAGTTGCCCAGGTGCGGCTTCTCAAACCTATCGACTGAAACATGCTCGAAATGCCATGGCTGAGGTGCAGCGTGAGAAGCGCGATCGCCACAAGATAGAAAACCGAAACCCAAACCTGCTGGAAGCCAAACACCATCATCGAGTGCACGTCCGGAACAAGGTGTCCGTCCAGCATCGCCATCGGGTAGAAATCCTCGCCATGCGTCGTCTTCGTAGTGAAGTGCATGATGTGATAGATGATAAAGGCGAGAACGATCACTCCGCTGTATCGCATCGTGCGCGAAGCGTACGAAGCTCTCAGCGTCTGCTGATTCGCATAACCTTTGGCGCCGCGGGCCGCTTTGTTTTCAAGCACAAGAGCAACCGCTGACCAGATATGGAGAGCGACCGTCAATAGCAGGAATCCACGGATCGCCCAAAGAGCAGGTCCAAGCGACTGCAATAAATGCGCGTACGCGTTGATTTTCTCCGGAGCGGAAAAAATCTGCAAATTGCCGACCAAGTGGCCAAACACGAACCCGACAAGGATTAGTCCAGTGATCGCCATGATCACTTTCTTTCCTATCGAGGTTTTGAAGAGGGCGTTAAGAATATTCATCGGAAAACTAGTCATTTCTCGCCAAGGAAAAATCCAAACACGGACTGCCCTAAGCAAGGGCCGAAACGAGTAATGTCTTATCTTTATTGGGTCAATTAGGAATCCGACTTTAATGAAACGATTTCTCCAATGATAAGATCTTCCGATTGAGCGCATTAGAAGGCCTGCTTGACTTGCCGACAAAGCCAGAGCCGCGCCGCTCAAAAGCAGAGAGCAGTCGGCGCCGAAAAGAACCCTAGCAGCAAACCGAGGCTGACCTTAGACATCTTCCGGAAAGATCGCCCTTCCGCCTTGAAGAATCGTAGTCTCGCCCTACCTTTCTTCCCAGCGTCAAAACGCCAGCCACCGCCCCGCACTATGCCCACTCGTCCAGCCCAAGACCTGCAAGCGCCGAGCCCCGACGCGCAAGACTCATTTGAACAACTCCGCGTCCTCATCGACAACATCCCGGATGTTGTCTACATAAAAGACAGGCAAAGCAGGTTTATCGCCGCAAACGTCGCCATGGCCAAGCTCTTCGGAAAAACCAAAGTCGAAGAGCTCTACGGGAAGACGGATTTCGATTTCTGCGAAAAAGCGCTCGCAGAAGCGTATTTCGCCGACGAACAACGACTCTTCAAAACAGGGGAAACCATCCAGTCAAAACAAGAAGAGGTCCGCTCAGAAGAAGGGCAGAATCTCGTATTCAGGGTCTCTAAAACCCCTCTTCGCGACCCCTCCGGAAAGATCTACGGCCTCGTAGGCATCGGCCGAAACATCACCGACCTCGCCTCTGCCAACCAAAAACTCGCTCGACAATCCCAAGAGCTAAAAAATCGAAACCTCGAGGTAGAATTCGAACGCCGACAGCTGAAGACCCTGATCGACAACATCCCCGACTTCATTTACTTCAAAGACCGGCAAAGCAGATTTCTAAACGGCAACAAAGCCTTCTACCACTCCCTCAAGGCAGAATCGATCGAGGCGATCAAAGGGATGAGCGATCTGGACTTCTTCCCGCCGGAAGAAGCCAAAACCTTCTTGGAAGGCGAAACTGCCCTCATGGAAAAAGGTGAATCCGTCACTCTCGAAGAACAAGGGACGAAACCCGACGGATCTCCGCGCTATCTTCACACCACCAAGACCCCAATTCGAAATCCCGAAACCGACGAAGTCATCGGATTGGTCGGCATCACACGCGACGTCACCGAAATCAGACGAATCCGCCGCGAACTGATCCAGCAGTCGGAAGCCCTCAAAAAACGCTCAGAAGAAACGGAGTTCCAACGCAACCAACTCCAAACCCTCATCAACAACATCCCCGACTTCATCTATTTCAAAGACCAGCAAAGCAAATTCCTAAACGGCAACAACATGTTCTATCAGGGGCTCGGAGCCAGCACCCTGGAAGAAATCATCGGCAAGACGGACCTGGATTACCTGCCCGAAGAGATCGCAACCACCTTCTACGAAGACGAACGCCAGATGATGCTGACCGGCGAACCGATAAGCAAAGAAGAAGCCAGTAAAAACAGATACGGCAAACCCGTCGTCCTGCACACCACCAAAACCCCCATCAGAGACCCCGAGACCAATGAAGTCGTAGGCTTCGTCGGCATCAGCAGAGACATAACAGAAGTCACCCGAAATCGCCAGATCCTCGAAAAGCAGACCCTCGACCTCCAACGCCAAAAAGAAGAGGTTTCCGCCGCGCTCGCCAAACTAAAACAAGCCCAGACCAAGCTCGTCCAATCAGAGAAAATGGCCTCGCTCGGCGTCCTCACTGCAGGCATCGCCCACGAAATAAACAATCCCATCAACTTCGTCTACGCCGGCGTCAACAGCATGGTCAAAGACTTCGACGACGTAAAAATCATCGTCGAGAAAATGCGAACCCTCGCCACCGCCGAAGACAAGGAAACCGCCGTCGCCGAGCTCGAGAAGCTACGCGAAACTCAATACTTCGACGACGCCTTCGAAGCCCTCGAGGAAACCCTCAAAGACATCAAGCTCGGGGCCACGCGCATCACCGAAATAGTCGCCGGCCTCAGCAAGTTCTCGCGCCTCGGCAAGGAAGACTGGCAAGTATCCGACATTCACTCGGATATCGATAGCGTGCTCGTGCTCCTCAAAAACAAGTACAAAACCCACATCAAAATCGAGAAGCGCTACCAACAAAACCTTCCCCGCATCGAATGCTTTCCCGGCAAGCTCAACCAAGCCTTCATGAACATTCTCAGCAACGCCATCGACGCCATCGACGCCAAAGCGAAGCAAGGCCACATCGTTATTGAAACCTCGCACGATGAAGATACAGTCACCATCTCAATCAAAGACGACGGCACCGGCATGACCGACGAGGTCCGCGAGAAAATTTTCGACCCATTCTTCACCACCAAAGAAATCGGAAAAGGCGTTGGTCTTGGCCTTGCCATCACTTACTCGATCATTCAAGACCACGTAGGGGAAATGGTGATCAACACCTCGGAGGGAGACGGCTCGGAATTCCTCGTAAAACTTCCCATCAGGCAAAAACAGTCGAACAAAGGATAAGCATGAGCGCAGTAGCACAACGAAAATACAACATTCTGTACGTAGACGACGAGCTAAGCAACCTGCGCGTCTTCAAGAGCACCTTCCGACGCGAGTTCAACATCCTACTCGCGGAATCCGCGGCAGAAGCAGTCGAGCTCCTCAAAACCAACAAAATCGACCTGCTCATCACAGACCAAATGATGCCGGAGATGACCGGCGTCGAACTGCTCCACGAAATCAAGAAACTTTTCCCAAACATCCCGCCCAATCGCGTAATGCTATCTGGATACGCCCAGCCTGACGACATCGACTTGGCATTCGAAGAGTACCGACTCTATAAATTCATCTCTAAGCCATGGGACGAAGACCAACTCAAGAATCTTATTATTGAAGCGATCGAAGCCGGGAATGAATAATAAATTCACCGTACTCTACGTCGACGACGAGAGAGGAAACCTCAACGCCTTCCGCAACAGCTTCAGGCGCGAATACAACGTGCTCGTCGCCGAAAACGCCGAAGAGGGCCTCGAACTAATCCGAAACGAGGAAATCGACCTCGTCCTCTCCGACCAACGAATGCCCGGCATGTCCGGTGTCGAGTTCCTCAAACGCGTCATCGAAACCAAGCCCGAGCCCAACCGCATCCTCGTCACCGCGTATTCAGATTTCGATGCCATCCAAGACGCCATCAACGAAGCCTGCATATTCAAATACGTCAAAAAGCCGTGGGACACCGAACAGCTCCGGCGCACCATCGATCAAGCCCTAGACGTATACGACCTGCGCAAAAAAAACGAAGCCCTCAACTCCGAGCTCTCAGAAAAAAACACCGAGCTCGAAGCAGCCAACCACTCCCTGCGCGAAAGCGACCAACTCAAATACGACTTCCTCAAAATCATCAGCCACGAGATGCGCACCCCCCTCAACGGACTCAAAGGCGCCACCCAACTCTTCAAAATCACCACCGAACGCGAACCCTCCAACACCAACAAATCCCTCCTCTCCGTCCTCGAGTCCTCAACCAGCCGACTCGAACAATTTCTGCTCCTCGCCGAGCGCATCACCAACCTCAAAGCCAAACAGTACTCCCTCAATCTACAGTACGCCAATATCCCCAGCCTCATCCGAGACGCTGCCGAACAGATAGCCGAAGAGCTCCAACGCAACCAACAAGAAATAGAATTCGACTTCAACGGAGAGGCCACCCTCGAAGTCGACGCCCAGATCCTCAGCATCTGCGTGCGCGAAGTCCTCCACAACGCCGCCAAACACTCCCCTCACGGCACGAAAATCATCGCCCGCACCAAAAGCCTGGAAAACGACCTCTCAATCGAGATCGTAGACGAAGGCTGCGGCTTCCCCGACGGCGTCCTGCGCAACCTTTTTCAGATCTTCATCCGAGAAGACAGAGGCAACGACAAAAGCCTAGGCCTAAACCTAGCCCTCACAAAACTCGTCATGGACCTCCACGGCGGAAACGTCGAAGCCTGCAACAATCCCGACGGCGGAGCTACCGTTCGCCTCCTGCTTAACCAAGCGAAAACCCGCCAAGCCCCCTCCGTCGCTGCCAAAAACTAAGGCAAGCCCGCCCCTCGCGACGCCGATTTCCCAGGGCCCGGTAAAAGCTTCTTCCGCCCTTCAGGAGCGCCGCCGCCCCTTGATCTTCTCCCACTGCGGGTAAAACTGGAACAAGGCAGCCACCACCAGCGAGTGCTTGATCTCGCCGCGGTGAGCCATCGCGTAAACCTCGTCGATCGGAAAAAGCCTCACCTCGATCTCCTCATGCTCGTCCCACTCCACCGCCGACTCAAGCGTCACCCCTTCCGCCCAAACGAAATGGCAGCGATTGTTCAATATCGCAGGATTAGCCGCCACGCCGCCGATTAGACGCGAAGCGCGAGCCACGTATCCAGTTTCCTCGCGCAATTCCCGCTCAGCCGCTACGACCGGATCCTCGCCCGCATCCATAATCCCGCCAGGAATTTCCCAGGACGACTCCTCGATACCAAACCTATACTGACGCACCATCACCACCTCGAACTCGGAGGTCACCGGAATCACATTCACCCAATCCCGCGTCTTAAGGATATAGAAGTCACCCTCCGTACCACGAACAGGATGCCTCAACCGCCGAGACACCAAGTCAAAGACAGGACACTCCACCAGTCCCTTCTCGCTCAAGATCTCCCAAGCATGGACCACCTGCTCGCCCTCAGGCGAACCCTTCGCTTCAAAATCGCTCATCAAAGAAAATCCGTATCCGGATTAGAACTACCCGTTAGCAGCTTCAAAAACTAGTTCGACGGAGCCGGAACCACGATTTGCTGGCCAATACGCAGACGACGCGGATCGATCCCCGGATTAGCAGCCTGAAGCTGGCTAAGAGTGATTTTGTAAGCCGCCGCGATCTTGCCCAAAGTGTCCCCACTCTTGATGGTATAGGCGCCCGGCTTGCCCGGTGTCGCGTCAGGAGTCTTCACAGCCGCCGGCGAAGCTGAACTCTGGGAAGAAGAACTAGTCGGAACCACCGCTACCTTGACCCCCTTCTTCTCCAAATCCTCGACCATCTTCTTGGCCGTGCCCGCGTCGATCGCCACCTTGCGAATATCGCTGCGGATCTTCGACATATCCCCGCTCACGTCGCCAAGAGCATCGCTCACGTTCTTCGAAAGCGTGTTCATATTCCCCGCTACCTGATCGAGTCGCGCCGTATTCTCCTGCACCGCCTCCTCAAGCCCCGTGTCCGCGCTAGCCTCCGCCTCGAGACGAGCAATTTCCTTCTCCAACACAGTCGCTCGCGAAAAGCCCATCCAGCCAAGATACAAGGCGAGAAGAGCGACGATGACAGCCGCGATGGCGATAAACAAAGGCGTTTTGGAGGGAGAGTCCAATTCTGAAGAAGATAGGTTTTCCATTTTTCGGGATGACGGCGCCCTAAAAAGGCGATTTTGGAGAAAAACAAGAAGCGCTTTAGGGGAGGGGCGCAATGCCTTATTTCAAGAGCTTCACGAACGAAAAAACCGACACCCCTCAAACAATTCGAACTTAAACTTGACAGAAGTCCTTATTCCCAATCTTTTGGCCGTCCTTTTTACGGGGTGTAGCTTAGCCTGGTAGAGCGCCTGGTTTGGGACCAGGAGGTCGAAGGTTCGAATCCTTTCACCCCGACCATTTTCGAAAACATGAAAATGGTCAGTCCGAAAAAAGAACGACGTATTCACGCAAACGCCTCGCGTGAAAGAATTAGAACCGAGAAGGTTCGAAGGTAGGAGCAAAGCGGCTGGAGAAGGGGCATCGCACCCCGCGAACCCCGCCCGGTCACCCCAATGAGATACCCATGCTCCTCGGACCATCAGGACGCACCCACTCCAAGCTCCTCTTGCTCAACAGATAGAGCGCCCCTCAAGGCAACGCGCCAACCCACATTGCCTTGCCGCTCTGCAAACCGAACGTTTTCGTGCTACTATTCGAATAGCTCACCCAAAACCTAGCCCCAATCTTTTTAGCATGATCAGACGCCTCCCACCCATCATAGCGCTAGCAACCAGCTTAGCCCTCCTCGGAACACTATCCGCCGCCATCAAGCTCCCTAGCATCGTCAGCGACGGCATGATCCTCCAACGCGACACCTCTCTCAACGTGTGGGGCTGGGCCGACCCCAGCGAAGAAGTCGCCATCTCCTTCCGTAGTAAAACCTACACCACCCAAGCCAACGCCGAAGGCGACTGGTCCCTCTCCATCCCGCCCCTTGAGGCAGGCGGACCAGACAACATGGAAATCAGCGGCTCAAACCAGATCACCCTCTCCGACGTCCTCGTAGGCGACGTCTGGCTCGCCTCCGGCCAGTCAAACATGACACACATGTTCAACCGCTGGACCGAAGAATACGCCGAGGAAATCGCCGCCTCGAAAAACTCCGAAATCCGCCAGTTCCAAGTCCCCACCAAGTCCGTCCTCACCGGCCCGCAAGACGATTTCCCCGGCCTCCAATGGAAACAGGCCAATCCCCAAAACCTCCTCAACTTCACCGTCGTCGGCTACGCCTTCGCCAAAAATCTCCACGACAAGTACGGCGTTCCCCAAGGCATCATCATGTCCGCTGTCGGAGGCACCCGCATCGAGTCCTGGACCAGCGAAGAAGGCTTCAAGGATTTCCCGAACCAGCTCGAGATCATCGCCAAAAACAAAGACTCCGACAACGTCGACCGCATCAACGCCGAGGCCAAAGCCGACCGCGACGCCAATCCCGGCCCCGCATCTATCAAACTCGGCGACGACTCCGAATCAAAATGGTACGACCCCGCCTACGAGCCGAGCAACTGGAAGCCCTACTCCATACCGGGCTACTGGGAACACCAAGGCCTCCGCAACCTCGACGGCGTCGTCTGGTTCCGCCGCGAGATCGAAGTCCCCGACTCCATGCTCGGAACAGAAGCCGTTATCAAACTCGGCCGCATCCGCAACGCCGACGATGTCTACGTCAATGGCCAGCGCGTCGGAGGCTGGGGCTACGAGTATCCACAACGTACCTACACCATCCCTGCAAACCTCCTCAAGGCAGGCAAAAACCTCATCGTCGTCCGCGTCGCCAACCAATGGGGCAACGGCGGCTTCATCCCAGACAAGCCCTACCAGCTCGAGGCCAACAGCCAAGTCGTCGACCTCACCGGCCCTTGGCATTACAAAGTCGGCGAGGTGTATCGCCCAAATCCCTACAAATACAAACAAGGCATCAACGCCCAGTCCCAGCCCACCTCCCTCTACAACGCCATGATCGCCCCCTTCACCCAATACGGCATCCGCGGCATCCTCTGGTATCAGGGCGAGAGCAACGCCGGCGACCCCGCCGCCTACGCCAAGCTCCTCCCCAACCTCGTCCAAGACTGGCGCTCCCAGTTCGGCTCCGACGAGATCGATTTCTACATCGCCCAACTCCCCAACTACATGGACGTCGACTACCTCCCGCCCGCCGAAAGCGGCTGGGCCGCCATGCGTGAGGCCCAGATGGATACAGCCCTCAACACCCCGCACGTGGCCACCAGCGTCAACGTCGACCTAGGCGAGTGGAACGACATCCACCCAGGCGGCAAATGGACCGTCGGCGAACGCCTCGCCCTCCACGCCATGAAGCTCTCCTACGGCAGCGACATCGTCGCCTCCGGCCCCCTCTTCGAGTCCCAAGAAATCAAGGACGGACAAATAGAGCTCTCCTTCAATAGCGTCGGTAGCGGGCTGACCTCCACCAACGGAGAAACTCTCGCCCACTTCGCCATCGCCGGAGCAAACAAGAATTTCGTCTGGGCAAACGCAAAAATCGAAGGCGACAAAGTCCTCGTTTGGAGCGGCGAAGTATCCAAGCCCCAATACGTCCGCTACGCCTGGGCAGACAACCCGGACTTCGCCAACCTCGGCAATAAAGAAGGCCTGCCCGCCGCCCCCTTCCGCACAGACGACTAGCTGCTCAGATCGGGCAATGCACATCGCTCTGCCCCATCGGCGCCACCTCCTCGCGAATTAGCCTCACCAGCAATTCGCCATTCCATCGCCCTGAGCATTTTCATCACGAAAAATTTTTACTCGCCCGTATTCGACCTTATGGCTTTGATTCAAACACCCTAACGCCGGTCTCGGGCACTTATGTCTTCAGGAAACATCGACAAAATCAATCTAGAGCTGCTCTTCGAGTACGCATCCAGCCTGCCGACATCCCCGCGTATTTTCGCCCGACTCGATCAACTCGTGCGCAACGAAGACACCGCCCTAGACTACATTTCCTCCCTGGTAAAAATGGATCCCGGCCTCTCCGCCCAGATCCTCCGCGTCACCAACAGCGCCTACTACGGCGGCTCCATCAAGGTAAACGAAATCGGCACCGCCATCAGCCGCATCGGCTTCAACGAGCTCCGCAGCATCCTCTCTATGGTCGTCGCTCGCGAGTGCTTCTACCAGGCAGTCCCCGCCTACGGACTCACCGCCACCGAGTTCGCCGACGCCTCCATCGACGTCGCCATCATCTCCGAAACCATCGCCAAACGCGTCGGCTACGGAGCCAATGCCCCCTATATCGCCGGACTCCTCCACCAAATCGGCAAACTCGCCATCAACCTCTACCTCGAGCGCCTCGAGCAGATGACTGACCTCTCCGCCATCGCCGGAGACCGCCCCCTTATCGAAGTCGAACAAGAGCTCCTCGGCATGAGCCACTACCGAGTCGGCGCCGAGCTCCTCGATCACTGGCAATTCGAGCCAAACGTCTGGCAGCCAATCAAAAACCAGAACAGCCCCCTCCACGCCCAGTCGCAGCCAAACGCCACCTCCATCCTCTCCCTCGCCATCTGGCTCGCCCAGCAGCTGAGCGGCTTCGACGCCGACTCCACCCACCCGGATCACATCAAACGGGCCCTCAAGGAGCTCGGCATCGACGCCCTCGATCTTCCCCCCCTCCTCGACGATTCACGCTTCGAGATCAATGATCGGAAAAACATGCTCGCGATGCTCCTCTAAACCGCATCGCGTTCCCCAACTCACATACCCTAGCGACCAACCCTCCTCAAATCCGAAACGAACGAGCGATCCCATTTTCGCTCGGATCGTCTTCGCCTGCATCGTCGTGTCCGCATCCCTCGCCTCGTCCCAGGAAATCGAATACCGCACCCTCCCCGAGCTCATCGAGTCAGGCAGCTCCTCCCTCGTTCGCGGCGACTTCCCCCAGGCCGCCCACGCCTTCAATAGCATCCTCGAAAACTACCGCGAAGAACCCGTCTGGCTCGAAGGTCAACTCCCCGCCAAGATCCTCCCACTCGCCGGCTTCGCCTCCCACAAATCCGGACTCCACTCCGCAGCGATCTTAGCACTCGAAACCTATTTGGAACACCACGCGACCGAAGCCAATTCCGAAATCTTCGCCCGCTACACCCTCGCTTCCAGTCTCCTGCTCGACGGCCAGGAAACCGCCGCCCGCACAGCCTTCGCCGATCTCCGCCAAATCGCCGGACACTCCCCCTTTCGCGACCTTTCCCTCATTCGCGAAGCCCTCTTATCCGATCCCCAAACCGCTGCCAAACTCCTCGCCCATCTCCTCCAAAATCCCGCTTCGCCACGTCTCGCCACCTTCGCCCGACTCCAGCTCATTCGCATCTACCTCGAAGAAGGCGATCTCGAATACGCGCGAGCCCAACTTCTGGATACACAGTGGCAAGAGAAACGCATGCCCGAGCTCGCTACCCTCTCCTTCCTCGCTACTCAGATAGCGGACGCCCTCCTAGCCAACCACCCGGCCGACGCCCTCAAAGCCTACCAACTCGTCCAACCCAAGGAAAAGCTCATCGCCGCCCAACAAGCCCGCATCTCCGAACTCAACACCACCTACAAGCAACTCGCCCCGACCCTCCGCACCGAGCAAAGCATGTGGAGCGACCACTTCCGAAAATCCCTCGCCGGCCTGCAAAAACAGCTCGTTCAACTCAGCGAAGCACCCAGCTACTACGAAGCCATTTCTCTCCGAAAAGCCCGCTGCTTCAGCCGCCTCAATCGCCCCCTCGAAGCCTGGCTCCTTCTCGAGCCCATCGCCAACTCCAGTTCTCCACAAGCCCGAATCGCGCACCTCGACTGGATCTCCGTCGCCCGCCAAATGCAGGCATGGAACGCCTCCGCCCTCATCGCCCAAAAATTCATCGATATGTATCCAGACGACAAAGACGCAGCCCAAGCTCTCTTCTGGATAGCCCTCTCCCAAATAGACCAAAATAGCTATCAACCAGCTATCGTCTCCCTAAAAAAGCTCCTCGAAACCAATCCAACCCGCCAACTCGAAGCCGCAAGCCACTACTACCTCGGCTATTGCCACTTCATGCTTGGCCAACATCAAATCGCCATCGCTTCCTTCCAACAGGCAACCCACTCCGCCCCCGACCTCCCCATCGCCGCCCAAGCCCAGCTCTGGATCGGTATTTGCCAGTTCACTACAAACCAACTCGAGGCCGCCATCGAAACCTTTGCCCAAATCAAAAACTCCCCCGCCCACAGCTTCCTCCGCCCAGAAGCCGCCTACCGCGAAATCGCCGCCCACTACGCCCTCGGCAATCTCGACGAAGCACTCCCCGCCATCGAGAACTGGCTAAGCGCCTACCCGGCCCATCCACGCGAAGCCGAAGCCCGTCTCCTCCAAGGCGATCTCCTCCAGGAACTCGGCAAACTCGAAGCCGCAATCGCTGCCTACGCCGCAATCGAAACCGCAGACCCCGAGTTTGCCTACTTCGCCCTCGAAAAACGCTGCGCCCTCCTTCTCGAAACCGACCAATCTGACACCGCCCTCGCCGACCTAAAAACCTACCCCAACCAACACGCGCTCCCGCTTCCCTACGCCGGGTCCTACACCCAAATCCTCGCCACCAGTCTCGAAAACAACAAGCTCCACACCGAGGCCCAAAACGCCATCGAACTGGCCATTCAAACCTACGGAAACCTCCCCAAAGCCGGCGGCATACTCGAGCTCATCCAGCAAACCACCAATCAACAAGCATCCTACGAAAACGCTCTCGCAAACCAACAGCCAACCCTCGCCAGTCGCTACCTCGTCGCCCAAATCAATACCCTCCAAACCCAAAACCAAAGCTCCCAGGCCGAACTCAAAGCCCTCCAGCTCGCCACCCACTTCGACCGCAAACACCTGCCCCCAGAAGCCCTCCTACACGCCGGAAACGCCCTCGCCGATATCCAGTCCCATCAAACCACCGACTACTTCGAAGCAATCCTCATTTCGTACCCAAACTCTCATTACATCGACTCAGCTCGCCTCGGTCTAGCCCGCCACCACGCAAACCTCGACCAGCCAGAACTCGCACTCGCCCACCTCGAACAAATAAGCCTCGCCACCCCCGATTCGCTCTCGCTCCAAGCAGATCTCGAATACAAACAAGAAAACTACAACGCAGCCCAAAATTCCTGCGAACCCCTCCTCGCCGACCGCCAGTCAACTCCCGCCCAAAAAGCAAACTCACTCCTCATTCTCGGCCAAATCGCCCAAGCCCAAAACCGCCCCACCCAAGCTTACGCCTACTACCAGCGAATCTTCACCCTCTACCGCGGCGAAATCGAACAAGTCGGACACGCCTACCTCGCCTGCGCCCAAATCCTGTCCTCACAATCTAGATACAACGACGCCCAATCCGTCGCCCAAGAGTTCCTCGCCCAACCCAATCTCCTCACCCACCCCGCCCGCAAAAAAGCCGAAACCCTCCTCACTCAACTCGCTCCCCACACCCAAGCCCCGACCTCCCCATAACCCCAACCAGCTTTCCACTTACTCCGCCTTACAAAACCACCCCAAACGACCATCAGACCCGTCCCAACCTTCTCCCAAAACATTCGCGTCCATTCGCGGCAGGAAAACAACCACTCTTCCTCCCAACCCCCATGAATCCCAACCTACTACTCATCCCTCTCATCATCCTCGGCCTCTTCACCGCCACAAGCTTTCAAGCCGACACCATCGAACTCGCCGACGGAACCTCCCTCTCCGGCACCCTCATCGATACTCAAGCCGGCTACATCCGCCTCCAACTCCCAGAAACCGAAGGCGAAGCCCTTCGCCGCATCTCTCCCGACAAGATAGCCGCCCTAAGCTTTTCCGACCCAACCGCCCCGCTTGAGCAACGAGCCCTCCACCGCTCCCGCTTCATCCCCCTCCTCTCCCCAGCCGACGCTCAACTCCTTCCCGAGCTCCTCGAGCACTACCTCTCCAACGATCAATCCCTCACCGCCCTATCCTACGCCAAACTCTGGCATCCAAAAAATGAATACGCCGACCTAGATCCCCTCTATCGCTCCCTTCTCATCAGATCGGCCCAAGCAGCGAACCTTCCAAACGAAGCCGTCATCCACGCAAAAAACTGGCTCGCCCAAACCCCATCTCCGTTCGCCACCCCGCTTCCCTGGCAAACCCTCGCCCAGCACCACCTCGACTCCGGCCAACCGGAGGCCGCCCTCTGGACCGCCCTCCGCCCCCTCGCCCACGCCACCGCGGATCAACAAGACACCCTCCATCCCCTCCACCAGATCGCCGCCCAAGCGTATCAAGTCCTCGGATACCCTGACCACGCCACCTACCACCTCTCCCAAAATTCACCACTCACTACTCACTACTCACCACTCAACCCCCCACCTTCTCTCCTAGCCGAATCCCTAACCTACTCCCAACTCCTCAAAACCAACTCCCCGCAATGAAAGCTCCCAAATACCTCCTCGCCTCTCCGCTACTCGTCCTCGTTCCCCAACTACACGCCCAAGAGCAAGACTCCTCCTCCCTCTTTTCCATGATCCAACAAGGCGGCTGGGCCATGTACCCGCTCGCCGCCTGCTCGCTCGTCTTCATCTACATCGCCATCCATTGCTACCGAGAGACCCGCCCCTCCCGCTTCGCCCCCGCTCAGCTCCTCCAGCAGCTCACCACCCACTTCGCCAACGCCAACTTCGACCACGCCAAACAACACGCCCAAGCCTCCGACACCGTCCTCGCGCGAGCCCTCTCCATCGCCTTCCCAAAGCTCGATCCCACCGCACTCAACGAAACACGCGAACCCTTCGAAACCGAAGTCGGCGCCGCCCTCAGCGCCCAAGAAAACGCCATCTCCCAGTGGATCCACTACCTCAGCGTCATCGCCAACGTTGCCCCCATGATCGGCCTCCTCGGCACCGTCTCCGGAATGATCGGCGGCTTCCAAACCATGTCCGCCGGCGGCATGGGCCGCCCCGAGCTCTTCGCAGGCGATATCGGCGAAGCCCTCATCACCACAGCCACCGGCCTCTGCATCGGCATCCCCGCCATGATCGCCCACTCCTACTTCAACAACCGCCTCAATACCGCCATCACCAACACCACCCGCCAAGCCAACACTCTCACCGACCACCTCAACTAGCCCGTCAATTCACCCTTCACTTTTTACCCTTCACTTTTCACTCTTCGCAAATGCGAATCTCTGGAGGCAAAGCCCGTGGCGTCACCCTGCGCGTCGATAAAAAAGCAGTGCACCGCCCTGCCATGGACAAACTCCGCCAAGGCATCTTCTCCAGCATCGGGACAAGCATAAACGGAGCCCGCGTGCTCGACCTCTTTGCCGGCACCGGCTCCTACGGCCTAGAAGCCCTCAGTCGCGGAGCCAGCCATGCCACCTTCGTCGAACTCAACCGCCGCGCCACCGCCATGGTCCAGACCAACGCCGCCATCGTCGCCAAAAGCATGCAGGAAAAACTGGATACACTCATCTCCACCGCCGACGCCACCAAGTGGACGCCCCCAGCCGAACGCTTCGACATCATCTTCGTCGACCCCCCCTACGAAGCCCTCGAGCAACTCACGCCCAAACTCTTCCCCCTCTTCGAGCAAGCCCTCACGCCCGACGGCCTTGTCGTCTTCGAAGCCCCCGGCCAATTCGAACCCGCCGCCGCAGGCTGGCGCCTCCGCAAACGCCTCGGCAAAGGCCGCGACCAACCCACCGCCTGCCTCCTCCACCGAACCTAGTTTAAACCTTCTCAGCAACCCCATCCCGAAACGCGGTGCTTCAGCCCACGTCCCCACAAACCCATTCGCCCCTTTCATCCCCAATTCAAAATTCATAATTCAAAAATCCTCCCCGCCACCCTCCCTCCGTCGTTGACCTTCCCCCCCACCCGCGCCACTTTTCATCCAGCGGAAGTTCACGCCCCTCCGCCCTAATCCAAACAACGGCGAACGTCTTTTGCCCCAAGAAAGCCCATGCGAACCATCCCGGTTCGCCAAACCCAAAACCTACCCTAAAAAAGACGTCATGAGCTATACCCCAGATCGCATCCGAAACTTCGCGCTCGTCGGGCACCAATCCGCCGGCAAAACCTCGCTTGCCGAGGCCATGCTCGCCTGCGCGGGGGTCATCAACCGACTGGGGACCATCGAGGCGGGCAATACCGTGAGCGACTACCACGCCACCGAAAAGGAGCGCCAGATCTCCGTGCACGCCTCCCTCCTCCACTGCGACTGGAAAGACAGCAAGTATAACATCATCGACACCCCCGGCTACCTCGACTTCATCTCCGAAGGCCTCGGCGCCCTCCGCGTAGGCGACTTCGCCATGGTCGTCGTCGACGCCACCTCCGGCCCCCAAATCGGCACCGACCAAGTCTGGGAATACGCCAGCCGCTTCAAGCTCCCCAAGCTCATCGTCGTCAACGGCATAGACAAGGACAACGTCGACTTCGACCAAATCCTCGCCGAACTCCGCAGCCACTACGGCAAGAAAGTCTTCCCCATGACCCTGCCCATCGATCCCGGCCCCGGCTGCCGACGCATCCTCGACGTGCTACGCTCCGAAGAAGTCGACTACGCCACCGACGCCTCCGGAAAATTCACCGAGACCGCCGCCCAAGGAGCATGGAAAGACCGCGTCCGCCAACTCCACAACGAGCTCATCGAACTCGTCGCCGAGTCCGACGACACCCTCATGGAAAACTTCTTCGACCAAGGCGACCTCACCGAAGACCAACTCCGCTCCGGCGTCCACGCCGCCATCCAAACCGAAACCTTCATCCCCGTCTTCGCTACCTCCGCCACCACCAACGTCGGCGTAGCCCGCCTCATGGACCTCGTCTCAAAATACGGCAGCTCCCCCGTCGACCGCAAGGAAGTCCCCGCCCTCGACGAAGCAGGCCACTCCGGATCCATCCACCTCAGCGACTCCTCCCCAGCCTGCTACATCTGGAAAACCATCTCCGAGCCACACGTCGGCGAGCTCTCCTTCTGCCGCATGTACTCCGGCTCCATCACCCCAAACATCGAGCTCTTCAACCCCTTCCACGGCGTCACCGAAAAAATCGGCCAGATCTTCACCCTCCAAGGCCACGAGCGCGAAAGCATCACCCAAATCGGCCCCGGCGACATCGGCGTCATGGCCAAGCTGCGCGACACCCACACAGGCAACACCCTCACTTCTCCCGACCGAAAAGTCCGCCTCCCCGCCGTCGATTACCCCAAGCCAAACATACACGGCTCCCTCGTCGCACTCCACAAAGGCGACGAAGACAAGCTCGCCGCCGGACTCGCCACCCTCCACGAAGAAGACCCGACATTCCTATTTGGATACAACCCAGAAACGCACGAACTCGTCGTCTCCGGACAAGGCGAGCTCCACCTCGAAGTCCTCAAGTCGCGCCTCGCCCGACGCTTCAACGTCGAAGTCGACATCGTCGAGCCACGCGTCCCCTTCCGCGAAACCATCCAAGCCCCCGCCGAATCCAAATACCGCCACAAAAAGCAATCCGGCGGCGCCGGCCAGTTCGCCGAAGTCTGGCTGCGCATCCGACCCGCCGACCGCAACTCCGGCGTCGATTTCTCACACTCCCTCACCGGCAACAACGTCGACCGCGTCTTCGTCCCCTCCGTCGAAAAAGGCGTCCAAGCCGCCTGCGAAGACGGCATCCACGCCGGCTACCGCATCACCGATGTCGCCATCGACTTCTACGACGGCAAAATGCACACCGTCGACTCCAAGGACATCGCCTTCCAGACCGCCGGCAAAGAAGCCTTCCGCGAAGCCTTCAAAAACGCCAAGCCCTGCCTCCTCGAACCCATCCTCAACATAGAGATCAAAGTCCCCGAGCCCTTCCTCGGCGACGTTATGAGCGACCTCTCCGCCCGCCGCGGCCACATCCACGGCATCGAAGGCGAAACCAAATTCCGCGTCATCAAAGCCGAAGTCCCGCAAATGGAAATGTACCGCTACGCCACCACCTTACGCTCCCTCACCGGCGGCATCGGACTCCACAGCGAAGCCTTCTCCCACTACGATCCGCTCCCGCCCCAGCTCGAGCACCGAGTCCTCAAAACCGAACCCCTCGCCGCCGCCCACTAAACAGCACCGCCCTCAACCCAAACCCGTAGCGCGGCGCTTTAGCCCGCGTCCCTCAAACCCGATCCACTCCCGTTGGAAGCGGCCTTCGCTAGTCCGCCGGAGCCTTCGCGAAGGCTGGAGTGCCGCGATCTCCCCACCCCATCCCACATTTCCCAATTCCTAATTCCTAATTCCTAATTAATCCACCATGAGCAGCCAAGACACCGCCGTAACCATCCACCCCTACTTCACAGTCGCCGAAAATAACCTCGACGCCTTCAAAGCCATCACCCTTCAGCTCATCGAGCGCGCCAAAACCGAAGAGGGCTGCCTCTACTACGGCTTCTCCTATAGCGGCAACACCGTATTCTGCCGCGAAGGCTACCGCAACGCCGAAGGCCTCCTCGCCCACCTCCAAAACGTCGGCGACCTCATCGAGCAAGCCCTCAAAATCTCCGAAATGACACGCCTCGAAGTACACGGAAACGCCGCCGAGCTCGAAAAACTCAAAGAGCCCCTCGCCGAAATGCCCGTCCAATTCTACACCCTAGAATCCGGCTTCCGAAACTAGTCTTTTTCAGAATTCTAGAGCCTCCCTCACCACAGACACCGCCGCCACCACGGCGGTCTCCGTGCGTAAAACCCGCTCACCCATCCCCACCAAAGTCCATCCCCTAGCCCGAAACAAATCCCGCTCCCTACACGTCCACCCCCGCTCGCTCCCAATTGTCAACGCCACAGGTAGAGTCCGGGCTCCACCACGGACCTCCCCCAGTCGCATCAGCCCCTCATAATTATCCAGGCACAGTCGCTCGCTCACATCCCCCACAGCTTCCATCGCCTCCTCCAGCGACATCCCCCAGCTCACCTCCGGCATCCTCGTCGTAAACGCCTGCGCCACTCCCGCCACCACATGCCGGCGCCACTCCCCCGTCGACCAAAGCTTCGACCCCGCATAGCTCGGCTCGCCTCGATCCGTCACCACAAAACGGATACTTCTCACCCCCAGCGTCGTAGCCTCGTTTAGAATCTTCCGCATCGTCTGCGGACGACTCAGTCCCACGATCAAATCGATCGCCAACAACTCCGGTTCCTCCACACCCCACTCAAACCCCAGCTCTATCCCCTCATCCGAAATCCCCAACACCCTCGCCTTTCCCTTCGGACCATCAATCATCCCCGCGTCAAACGTATCACCCACACCCCTGCGCAACACCTTCACCACATGGTTCGCCCTCTCATCATCCATCGATAAGGACCCACCAGCCTCCACCTCGCACGCCTCGAACAGCACAATATTCATCGCCCCATCCTCGCTAAGCATCCCCTACCGTCAAACCATCCTCTTTGACGAAAAAACCTACCCCAGAAAACCTAAGAATATCACGCTAGCGAAGCGACGGCCAACGACGGCGAGCCCAACAGGCAAAGCCGATCCCGATCAAAAACAGACTAGCACTCGAAACCGCGTCAGGCACCGCCCGCAAGTCCCAGCCAATCACATCCATCGCCAACAAGTCGCTCGAAGAAAGAGCCCCCACTTCCAACACAGACAAGGTCGGATCCAGAATGCCAAGCCCCGCATCATCAAGCCAGTGACTCGCCTGCGCTCCATTCCCGTTGAAAAAGCCAGTCGACATCGGAACCTTCACCTCAACCGTGTCAAAATGTGACGCCACGCCCGGCAACAACACGCGTGGAACCGTAGCAAATTCGGCTAGAGTCAGAGGAAAATATCCGGGCACAGACGCAAACCGAAACAAATCCAGCAAAGTCGGAGCAACCGCTCCAACCAAATTGTTCTCCACCATCGCGTCGATTTGATCCACCACCGAAACAAATCCCAAAAGGTGGCCGATCTCATGGACGGCAACCGACTCGAAATCAAAAAGCCCCGAACTCACCCCGTCGGAATTGTCGAAATCAAACGCAAAATCTGACGAGAAATTGATCGTCCCGTCCGACGCTCCAAATATCGTATCCAGTCCGTCATATCCCAGCGCCTTAATATTCGCCTTTGAAGCCGAAATACTCCCATTCAACGTAAATCCGGTAGGCAGGAAAAAACCCAAGTCACTCGCTGCCGGCAGCGCTCCGACTACCGGATTTATCCCGCTCGTATCCGCCAGCTCGTCCGCCACCATTAAGCCGCGAAACCAATCATAACTAGTCGTTAGAGACACGTTAGACGTACTCCCCAGGATCGAAGAACCGAGCGACTCCAGGCCCGCATCAATCGTAACTGTCACATCATCCGACAAAACGCTCTCCCACTTATCCGCCGCCCTACGAAACGCGTCAAACGCCGCCGTATTGCTCAGCAAACTTGCGTTCGCGTTGAGGTTGATATTTAGGCCATAACCGGTTCCAGATAGAGACAAGAATATGGATACCGCGGACAACACGCTTCCGATCCGAAAAGTTCTTTTGCTAATCATACAATAAGAGAAGGGTTCAAGACGTGTAGCGCCTCACCAAATTAGAATCCAAAACCTCGGACACAAACGGGGATATCCAAGCTAGCCCAAGCCTCGGTGAACTCCCGTATTTTGCAAGGCTAGGCTTAAAAAACTATTCCATCAAACAGAGCGACAAAGGAATACCGCGACTGTACAAACCGAGCCCATTGTGTTTAAAAAATCTCCGTGCCCAAGCTTCTCCCCTTCGCCCTAGCAGCCATTTCCCTCCTGCTCGCCTCCTGCTCCCGTATCCAGAAAGACCGCACCGAAGACGGCCGCACCATCGTCACCCTCTGGACTAGCTGGGCCGGCACCGAACGCGCCGGTATCGATTCCGTCATCGCCGACTACAACGCATCCCAAGACCGGATCTTCGTCCGCTCCCTCAATATCACCGACCCCCAGACCAAAATCATGCTGGCCACCGCCGGAGGGAATCCCCCCGACATCGCCATCATGAACAACCAGTTCATCGCCCCCTACGTCGAAAACAACGCCCTCACCCCCCTCGACGGACTCTGCGCCGACGCCGGCATCACCCCTGACCAATTCGTCAAAACCTTCTGGGAAACCGCCACCTACCGCGACCGCGTCTGGGCCCTCCCCCTCACCTGCTCCGTCACCACCCTCCACTACAACAAGAAAATCTTCCGCGAGCTCGGCCTCGAAGGCCCGCCCAAAACCCTCGAAGAGCTCGAGCGTATCAACGATCTCATTACCGAAAAACGCCCCGACGGCTCCATCGAACGCATCGGGCACCTCCCCCTAGAACCCGGCTGGTGGCGACCCGAATGGTCCAACTGGTTCGGCCTCGGCTCCACCGACGGAGCCGACCAAATGCTCTACCAAGCCTCCGGCTGGCTCCAAGCCGCCAACTGGCTCGCCTCCTACCACCAACGCTTCGGCAAAGACCAGCTCATCAAACTCCGCTCCGGCTTCGGACGCTTCACCTCTCCCCAAAACCCATTCTTCACCGGAAAAGTTGCTATGGTCCTGCAAGGCATCTGGATGAACCGCTTCATCGAAACCTTCGCGCCAGAAGATTTTGAATACGGCGTCGCCCCCTTCCCCGCCTCCAAAAACGCCGACATCCCCTACTTCGCCATCGCCGACGCCGACCTCGCCGTCATCCCCAAAGGAGCCGACCACCTCGAAGAAGCCTTCGCCTTCATCCAATACCTCTCCTCCCGCGAAGGCCTAGAAACCCTCGCCCTCGCCCACGGCAAGATGACCTCCCTCAAAGACGTGTCCCCAGAATTCTACGACAGCCATCCCCACCCCTACCTCCAAGTCCACCTAGACATCGCCAACTCCGGCTACGCCAAAGCCCGACCCCAGCTCGCCCAATACCAAAACTACTTCACCGACACCAACGAAGCCGTAAACTCCATCCTCTACGGCCTCGTCACCCCCGAAGAAGGCCTCGCCCAAATCCAATCCCGCCAACAAAAAGCCCTCGACAAAAAACAGCTCCGCTGGTCCCGCGTCGCCGACTCCTACCAAACCCTCTGGCAACAACAAATCGACACCAACCACTAGCCCAACAACTCCAACAAAGGGTCATCAGCCCCGTCCCAACACACCCAAAAATATCCGCGTCTATCTGCGTCCATCTGCGGTTAAAAAACCCCACCCCCTCTCACTTTCATACCTCATCATTCATAACTCATCCTTTCAAAGTGACCCGTACCGACAAACTCAATACAACCAAAGGCCTGCTCTTCATCAGTCCCTGGATCCTCGGGTTCCTCGCCTTCGCCCTCTATCCGCTCGTCGCCACCGTCTACTTCTCCTTCATGGACTACTCGGTGCTCGCCCCGCCCGTCGCCATCGGCGCCGAAAACTACGCTGAGCTCGCCACCGACACCAACTTCATGAAGGCCGTCTTCAACACCGTCTTCTTCGCCGCCATCTCCGTCCCCCTCAACACCGCCCTCGCCTGCTTCCTCGCCATCCTGCTCAACTTCAACATCCTCGGCAAAAGCTTCTTCCGCACCGCCTTCTTCCTCCCCTCCCTCGTCCCCATGGTCTGCCTCGGCGTCATCTGGCGCTGGCTGCTCAACGGAGAAGTCGGCCTCATCAACCAAACCATCGGCCCCTTCGCCGACTTCGCCAACGCCATCCTCGGCACCACCTTCGACACCCCCGCCTGGCTCGAAGACCCAGCCTTCACCAAGCTCGGCCTCGTCGTCGCCAGCGTCTGGGGCCTCGGCCACGCCATGGTCATCTTCCTCGCCGGCCTCCAAGAAGCCCCCGTCGAGCTCTACGAAGCCGCCGAACTCGACGGAGCCGGCTTCTGGTCCAAGCTCCGCCACGTCACCATCCCCATGGTCTCGCCCTACATCCTCTTCAACATGATCATGGGCTTCATCGCCGCCTTCCAAGTCTTCGCCGTCCCCTTCGTCATGATGGACGGCGTCAACGAGCCCCCCGGCGGCCCCGGCGGCTCCATGCTCTTCGCCGCCACTTATATTTACCTCAAAGCCTTCCAAGACTGGGAAATGGGCTACGCCTGCGCCATGGCCCTCATCTTCTTCCTCCTCGTCGTCACCCTCACCATCACCCTCATGAAAATCTCCGAACGCCGCGTCCACTACGCCGGCAAATAACGTATCCTATTTCTAACCACAAAATTCACAAAACCCAACCCGATCACTTTTGTGCCCTTTGTGCTTTCTGTCGTTAATTCAACCCACAATCCAACTCCCAACATGAATCCACAAATCCAATCCCTCACCGACACGATCCGCGAGACCTCATTCGCCCTCCACACCTACCTCCGCAATGGACTCCTAGAAAAAGTCTACGAAAGCGGCCTTGCCAACCGACTCCGCAAACAAGGCCTCTCCGTCATCCAACAACACCCCATCAACGTCTACGACGAAGACGGCAGCATACTCGGAGAATATTACGCTGATCTTTTCGTCGAAAACGAAATCATCGTAGAACTAAAAGCAGTCAAAACACTCGCCGACGAACATACCGCCCAAGTACTCGCCTACCTTCGAGCAACCAACACTCAACACGGCATCCTCATCAACTTCGGCTCCCCAAAACCCCAAATCAAAAAATACGTCCTCTAACCACAAAACCCAACTCAAGCACAACCCGATCACTTTTGTGACTCTTGTGCCTTTTGTGGTTAAAAACTAAATACCCATTTCACTCCCCTCACAGTGCCCACCCACCAACTCAGTCTCCTCGGCAAGATCGTCCTCTACACCCTGCTGGCTCTCTTCGCCATCCAGTTCGCCGCCCCCTTCGCCTGGATGGTCTCCACCGCCTTCAAGCCGCTCAACGAGACCATGGCCCTCCCCCCCGTCTGGATCCCCTCCGAGTGGAAATGGGAGAACTTCACCGAAGCCATCGACTCCATGGGCTTCTTCTGGCGCTACGCCGGCAACACCCTCTTCGTCGCCCTCATGTCCGTCTTCGGCTCAGTGCTCTCCAGCGCCCTCGCCGCCTACGGCTTCTCCCGCATCGACTGGCCGCACCGCGACAAAGTCTTCTACCTCTGCATCGCCACCATGATGATCCCCTTCCCCGTCATCATGGTCCCCACCTACACCCTCTTCCGCGAACTCGACTGGATCGGCACCTTCAAGACCCTCTACGTCCCCTTCTTCCTCGGCAACGCCTTCAATATCTTCCTGCTCCGCCAATTCTTCCTCGGTATCCCAAAATCCATTACAGAGGCCGCCCGCATCGACGGCTGCTCCGAACTCCGCATCTTCTGGCAAATCATCCTACCGCTCAGCAAGTCCGCCCTGCTCGTCATCGCCCTCTTCACCTTCATGCACAGCTGGAACGACTTCTTCGCCCCCTTCATCTTCATCAACGACCAAGAAAACTACACCCTCGCCCTCGGCCTCCAAGCCTTCCAGTCACGCCAAGGCGGCACCGAGTGGCACTACCTCATGGCCGCCAGCACCCTCATCATTCTCCCCCTCATCGTCCTCTTCTTCTTCACCCAAAAAACCTTCATCCAAGGCATCACCGCCACCGGCGCCAAAGGCTAACCGGGAGCAAACGCGACCGCACAACCGAATCTGAGTTCATCTGAGTAATCTGTGGGCAAATAAGCACAGCCCACATTCCACTTACCGCTCCCAATCCCAATGTCTCCCTTCCCTACTACTCTCCTCCTTCTAAGCCTCGCCACCCTCCTCCAGGCCCAAGAAACCACACCAACCTCATGGCGCTCCACCCTCTACCCCGAAAACTGGCAGCCACCCCACAAAACAACCAACACCACACCCCGCGACTTCGCCACCGACACTTTCCTGCAAGACTACTCCTACGCCGGCTACCACATGGGCGAACGCCCTCTCCCGCAGCCCGACAGCGCCATCTTCAACGCCGTCACCGACTTCGCCGCCGACCCCTCCGGCACCCTCGATTCCACCTCCGCCATCCAAGCAGCCATCGACGCCGCCAGCCAAAACGGCGGAGGCATCGTCTTCCTCCCGACTGGCACCTACCGCCTCTCCCTTCCTGCCGACGCCGACACCTGCCTCCACATCGACGCCTCAAACATCGTCCTCCGCGGAGCAGGCGCCGACCGTACCTATCTTTTCAATACGAGCACCGAAATGCGAAACGCGGAAATCATCCGCATCCGCCCGCCCGACTGGGGCAGCTGGACCACCGAATCCTCCACCCCCATCCTCCTCGCCTCCGATGCCCTCGGTCCCACTACCACCCTTCAGCTCAACTCCACCACCGGCCTCGCCATCGGCGATTGGATCGTCGTCCACAACCCCGCCACCAACGCTTTCGTCGAAGACCTGAAAATGGGCGCCGGCTCCGACGGCGTATCCTGGCTCGATCAAGCCGACTCCGTACGCGGTCCGCGCATTCTTCGCCAACTCACCGCCGTCGATTCCCAAACCAATACCATCACCATCGATATCCCCACCCGCTGGTTCCTCAAAATCCGCGACGGCGCTCGCGTCTACAAAACCGCCTCCCACCTCGCCGAAGTCGGCCTCGAACACTTCTCCATCGGCAACGCCCGCGTACCCGGCTCCACCTGGGGCGAATCCGACTACACAGACTCCGCGAATTCCGCCTACCACGCCCACGACTCCTTCGCCATCGAAATGCGAGGCGTCGTCAACGGATGGATACAAAACATCTCCTCCTACAATCCCGGCAACGACAACGACGTCCACCTCCTCTCAAACGGCGTCAAACTCGAGTGGTCCCGCAATATCACCCTCTACCGCCTCAACCTCCAATACGCCCAGTACGGAGGAGGAGGAGGAAACGGCTACATGATCCGCCTCAACTCCGCCAACGAATGCCTCATCGCCGATTCCAAAGTCGGAAACTGCCGCCACGGTATCGTCATGTGGCGCATGGAAAATTCCGGCAACGTCGTCACCCGCTGCTACGACCACGACTCCGGTATCCAAATCGCCGACACAGAACCACAACTCACCGCCGGACGCGGCAGCGATCATCACGGCGTCTTCTCCCACTCCAACCTCTTCGACAACAACCGCATCGAACGCTCCTACCTCGAAGCAGCCTACCGCGGCGACTGGGGCGGCAACCCCGACCACGGCACCACCTCCAGCCAAACCCTCTTCTGGAATAACGAAGGCTCCGCCTACCACCCAAACGCCAACTACATCATCCACTCCGAACAATTCGGTCACGGCTACATCATCGGCACCCGTGGCCAAGCCCCCGACATCCGCCTCGACGAAAAACGCCCCGACTCCGCCACCCGCACCACTCCCATTGACTTCACCGAAGGCATCGGCCAAGGCGACACCCTGTATCCAAAATCCATCTACCAAGACCAACTCACTCGCCGTCTCGGCATCGATGCCCTCAGCCCAACACTCCAAGCCGATCAAACAGATGACTCTCTCACCTTAAATTGGCAAGCCACCCCAAGCCTTCCTTGGAAACTAGAGCATTCCTCTAACCTTCAGATCTGGCAGCCGCTCGACATCCCAGCCAACGACACCCAATCACAACCCCACTCGGACTCCCCCAGCTTCTACCGTCTCAACTCCTCAGACTAGGGCCCGCAGTCTGACCTCCTTGAGCCTTCGCGAACATCAAACTCTCCTTATCGCCGAGTTCCAAGTTCGGCAGCCATAGGCTCACTAGGAAGCTTGCCATTGCCAAGCTGATCCGCGAGCGTGCGGCGAATAAGTCTGGCTCGTCTCCCTATGTCAAAAGCTGAATCATTGGATATTTCATTCCCTGCCTTAGAAGGTGGGTGGGTAGACATTCTCGTCATCGCGGGGGAACACTCTGGTGACGAGCATGCAGCGAGGATGATGAAATCTGCTATGGCCCAAAAAGACGGTTTCCACGTTTGCGCCATCGGCGGTCGGCACCTTCAGGCCACAGGGGCGCAAATGCTTTTTGATCTGATCGAACACTCGGCCATCAGATTGGGCGAGGAGCTGAAGCGCTTTAACGAGTATAAACCAATTATAAATGAAACCATTAATTGGATACGAACATACCGACCCAAGATGATCGTCTTCGTGGATTGCCCTGAGATGAATTTGCGAATCGCCAGATACCTTATGGACAAGGGAATCGCAAACAAAGCCGGCGGCGATGTGAAACTACTCTACTACATCAGTCCACAAGTGTTGCACTGGAAAGCGAAGCAGAAGCTCAATATAGCCAAAATGCTCGATTCGTTGGCAGTTATATTCCCGTTCGAAGTCGACGCTTTCGAAAAGACCAAGCTAGACACTCGTTTCGTAGGGCACCCTTACTTATCTAGTGATTACGATTTGCCTATTAGCTATGATCCGGCGGGACCTATCCTGTTTCTTCCAGGAAGCAGTAAGGATACGATTGAGAGAATCACTCCGATTCTCTTTTCAGCTTTCAGCGAATGCTTAAAAAGTAAGAGCAAACTGAGAGCAATTTGCATTTATGCCTCCGAAGAGCTGAAACAGTCTCTCCAACGCATTCTAAAAAAGTATCCAGATGTTGATGCACGAATCGAATTAAGTCCAAAATACGACGGAATTGGAGCTCGTGCCGTTTTCACAAGTTCGGGAACGATGTCATTGAATTGCGCCCTCGCGAATATTCCTGGAGCAGTCGTAAATCGTACGAGCCCCGCCAAGTATATGATGGGGAAAATGCGAGTCAAAGTGCCATATATCGGGATTGCAAATATCATACTCGGCAAGCCCATCTACCCTGAATACCTACAAGGCGAAGCAACCAAAGAACGGATCGCGCTAGAGATTAGCGACTGTATCGAAAATGTGGAGCGAATTAAGCAGACTCGCAATTGGGCAGCTGAACTAAGAGAGCTTCTGGACAAACCGAGTTCCGGCGGTCCCGCAGAATGGTTGCTCGATTACTGGTAAACGAACGGAACGCCAAGGGGGCACATAAATAATCTTCGTGGGCAAATAAAATGCCTACTCGCCCAACACCAAGTTTGGCAACCAAGTCGTCAAAGCCGGCCAATACGTAATCGCCAGCACCCCGATCACGAACACCACCAGCATTGGCAGCGCCGCCCGAATCACCATGCTCATCGGCTTCTCGAAACGGTAGCTCGCCAAGAATAGATTCATCCCGATCGGAGGCGTGATGTATCCAAGCTGCAAGTTCGCCAGAAAAACGATTCCCAAGTGCACCGGATGAATCCCAAACGCCGCCCCAAGCGGCACGATCAAAGGCACGATCACGATAATCGCCGAAAAGATATCCATCAAACAGCCGACCACGATCAGGAATACGTTCAGCAACAGCAAGAACATCAACGGACTCTCAATATTCGCCGTCGCCCACTCCACCAGTTGATCGGGAATCATCGCCGTCACCAAATAGTTAGTGAACCCCATCGCCACTCCAAGAATCAGAAGCACGCCCCCAACCAACAAACCGCACTCCGCCATCACACCCGGCAATTCCTTGAGCATGGACACCTTCCGCACCCACTTCGCGTCGACTACATAAAGAATCATCGCGTAAAACGCCGACACCGCCGCAGCCTCCACCGGAGTCGCGTATCCACTAAACAATGCAAACAAGGCCACCACCGGCAAGAGCATTTCACCCGTCGCCCCTAAAGCAGCGCGTCCCAGCTCCCGTATCCAAATAGCAAATTCAAACGGTGGCTCGCCCGTCGCGACCACTCGTTTCGGCTCTCGCATGACCCCGTATCCAATCGTCAATACAAGCAACAAAGTACCCGGCAGCAATCCGCCTAGAAATATCTGCTCCAGCGAAATGCTCACCCGCGCCGATGACGCCACTACGCTATACAAAATCAACGGCAAACACGGCGGAAACAACACCCCAAGCGAACCCGCGCCCGTGAGCAATCCAATGCTCCGCCTGTCGTCATAGCCCGCTGCCAAAAGCACAGGCATTAGCAAACCACCCAGCGCCAAGATCGTCACCCCGCTCGCTCCGGTAAACACCGTGAAAAACGTGCACACCAGCACCGTCACGATCGCCGATCCGCCACGCACCCGCCCAAAGACGGCATTGATCAAACGTATCAATCGCTGCGACGAGTTCCCCTGCGCCAGAAGATAACCCGCCAAAGTAAACAACGGCAGCGTCACCAGCATCGGACTCTTCACCAAATCGTACAGATTCAGCGCCAAGATCGGCCCCACCTCCTCAGGATAGTAGCCACCCCAACCCCAAAACAAAACCAGAGCCGACCCAGCTAAAGTCACGAAAATCGGAGCCCCCAACACCGTCGCGATCAGCACCAGTATCAACAGCGGCCAAACAAAGCCTTCCACCTCATCAAACTCGTAAAAGCCAAAATAGAACAAACCCGCTGCCACCAAAACAGGTATCAAACGCAGCCACCAGCGATCCGCCGAATGCCACGCCAAACGCAAGGCCAGCATCAGAAAACCGAACGGCAAAACCAGCTTCGCCCACCACAACGGAAAACCCGGAAAAAGCTCAGCCTCCCTATCGCTAAACTCACCCATTACATACGCCCAACTCCCCACGCACAAAGCCGCCGCCACAAATGCCGCCACCGAGCTGCTAATTGTTTTCGCAGCCGCCGCATACCCAGATTTCAAATACGCCGTAAACGTCGACAGCGAAAGCAGACGCGACTCCCGCGCCGCAATCACCCCGCCTATCATCGCCACAAAAAGCACCAAATGCTGCTGGATCGACGAATTCCCCGAAATTCCCGTATCGAACTGCCGCATCACGATCTCCAGCAAAGGCAGCGACATCATAGCCGTCAAAGCCACCGCTATCGACCAATTCTCCACTCTGTGAAAAACAGCCAGCGCCGGTTCCCACCACTTGCGGGATTTCATATCAGATCCATTCGAAGACATACCTTCAGCCACGCGCACCATGCAAAGCTTCCCTTCACCCATAGCAAGGGGAAAGGCGAAAACGCTCCCCTTCACCCTCATCCATGAGAAGCGGCATTGTCGAAAGACCTGAGCCTTCTGTGCCGGAACCGCAATCTCCCAAGCCTCCCCAAATCCAGCAAAAACGCTATCGTACGCGCAACGTTCCCGCTCCTCCCTATTGCCATTCCAGCCAAATCCTCGATTTACTGCCACCAACCCTGCCGTCAGTGGTTAAACGAAACCTACCTACCCCAACTCCCATGCACACTACCCGCGCCCTAGTCGCTACCCTCGCACTCGCGACCTTCGCCCAAATCCCACCCCCCTCAGCCCTCGCCGCGGACGCAAGTCAGCCGTCACCTAAAGAATGGACCCGTGAGCAAGATCACCAAAACATGCTCGACCAGCTCGGCATCACCTCCCTCCGCCCCGGACCAAACGGCAGGGCCAAGGAAGGCGAAGAAAACGCCGCCAACTACAACCCCGACCCCGCAATAGCCAACCCCTACCCGGATCTGCCGGAACTCCTCGTATCTGGCAACGGCGAGCCCATCTCCACCGCCAAAGTCTGGTGGAACACCCGTCGTCCGGAAATAACCGAAGCCTTCGAGTCGGAAGTCTACGGCCGTGTCCCGGAGCACACGCCATCGGTCAATTGGCAAATCGCCCAACAATTCGACCGAGCCACCGTCGGCGGAATTCCCGCCACCGTCAAACGCCTCGCCGGACACGTCGACAACTCCGCGTATCCACAAATCGAAGTCACCATCGACGCCACCCTCATCCTCCCCCAAAAAACCGACGAACCCGCTCCCGTCCTCATCATGTTCGGTTGGCGTCCGCTCGAATTCCCCACCGACACCGCCGAAGCCTTCCAGCTCGACGGCCAACCCTCTCGCTTCAATGAAGATCCACCCTCCTTCTCCCAGCTCATCGCCGCCGGCTGGGGCGTCGTCTACCTCAATCCAAAAAGTATCCAAGACGACAACGGAGCAGGGCTCACCCGCGGCATCATCGGCCTCGTCAACAAAGGCCAGCCCCGCAAGCCCGACGACTGGGGCTCCCTCCGCGCCTGGGCATGGGGCGCCGCCCGCTGTCTCGACTTTTTGGAGACAGAACCCGCCGTAAACGCCAAACAAGTCGGCATCGAAGGCGTCTCCCGCTACGGAAAAGCCGCCCTCGTTACCCTCGCCTTCGAGCCCCGCTTCGCCCTCGGACTCATCGGATCCTCCGGCGCCGGAGGTGCCTCCCCGCACCGCCGCAACTTCGGCGAATCCACCGAAAACCTCGCCTGGTCCGGCCAATACCACTGGATGGCTGGAGCCTACCTCAAATACGCCACCGCAGAATCCTCCTTCGGCAGCATGACTCCAGGCGACCTCCCCGTCGATTCCCACCAGCTCATCGCCCTCTGCGCCCCGCGCCCCACTTTCATCAGCTACGGCATCCCCGAAAACGGCGACTCCCTCTGGCTCGACGCCCCTGGCAGCTACATGGCCACCCTCGCCGCTGGTCCCGCCTTCACCCTCCTCGGAGCCCGCGACATCGGCGATACCGAAAACTACCGCACCGCCCAAATGCCTCCCGTCAATACAGACCTGCTCGACGGCGAACTCGCCTGGCGTCAACACGACGGCGGCCACGAAGACCAGTCCAATATGAAACACTTCATCCCCTGGGCCAACCGCATGCTAAATCGATAAAACCCAACCGGATCCCTGTGTGCCAAGAGCAGCAACACTCGAACGAAGCTAAGACACCCCAAGTCATTCCGCCCTGATATCAACTCCTATAGGCATAGAGTTAAGTGACCTGCCCTATAGGGCAGACTTCAACAACCTGATTCTTTGCGCCTTTTTGTGGCAAAAAAATAGTCTTCATCCACAGCCACTACTCCTCCCGCCTCAAAAGCTCCACCGCCAACCAAAGCAGCGGAGCTTGCCCGTGAAAATCGCCGCTGTGTTTCGGCCGATCCAAATAGTACTGAGCATCCAGGCTCTGCCCTGTCCCCACACAAATAGCATCCAAGTTCCCCTCACCATCAAGCCGAGCAACCAAAGCCGCCCACGCCCGATCCACCACCGGGCGATACCGATCCGCTTCTAGCCATTCCTTCTGCGCGCCAACCTCCATCGCATAAGCAAACATCGCCGTACAAGAACTCTCCTCCCAAGAATCAGGATAATCAATCAATTGACGCCAATACCCAGCCTCACTTTGCAAAGGCAACAAAGCCTCCATCATCCGCCCATAGTGCCCCAGAAGGCTCTCAAAAAGCGGGTGATCCTCCGGCATCGAGCTCAAAGTCTCCGCCAAGCCGGACGCCACCCAGCCATTACCGCGCCCCCAGAAAAACGGAGCATCCGGCCCATGAAAAAACAAGCCGTTCTCCTGCTGCAGCCGCTCCAAATACGCCGCCAAAAAACGAGCCGCTCTATCCGCATACTCAGCCTTCCCCGTCGCTCGATACGCCTGCATCTGCAACGCTCCTACCATGTACATATCGTCTATCCACCAACGCGTCTCGCGCGTCAGACCATCCTCCCTAGGCTCCTCCCATTGCCGATCCGCAAAGTACAAACCACGCTCAAGTTGAGCCGCGTCCCCACTTTCCAAATACACCTGCAAAGGGATTATTCCAATCACGCTAAAATCAACATGCGGCGTCGAACTCACCAGATCCGTCCCCTCGTCCAACAACACCCGATAACGATCGACCAATCTTTCCATCAGCTCCTCGTCACCCGCCAGCCCCGCCAAACGCATAGCCCCCATCGCCGCGCACGCCTCAGCATAATGCAGCCCATCCTCCCCATAACGCATGTACTCGCCCCTATCCAAAAGGTTCTCCACCACTCGCAATCCCACACTCTCCACTTCCGTATTCGCCCTCAGTGAAAAAGACCAGAAAACCGCCAACACAAAACAATAAAAAGGGATACGTTTCATCCCTCGACCCTACTCCACAATCCACCCTCCGCAACCCAAACCCACCAACCTAATCCCCTTGCTCGGTACTTCAGCCCGCTTCCCAAGCAACGCCATTTCCAGCACCCAGAACCCAACACCCAGAACCCAGAACCCAGAACCCAGAACAACTACCTTAACCTCTCCAAGCGCAAGCGCTGCCGCTCGTCAAACAACTGCCCCTGCAACAACTTGATCGCCACCGCCATGCCAAACCCACACCCGCCTGCGATCATAAACCAAATCACGATCTGATACTCCACCGCCTCCACCGGCGACGCCCCCGCAAGAATCTGACCCGTCATCATCCCCGGCAGCGACACGATCCCCGCCGTCGCCATCGAGTTAATAACCGGTGTCATGCCCGAACGAATACAGTCCTTCGCATAACCGCCAATCGCCTCCTTCGCGCTCTGCCCCAGCGCCAGCCGCTGCTCCACTACATTTCGATTCGTATAAATCGCATTCGTCAGGCGATCCATCCCCAAGCTGATCGCATTCATCGTATTGCTAATGATCATGCCCAAAATCGGAATCGCATACTGCGGCGTATACCAAGGGTCCGCCCGCACTACCACCAGCAACCCAAACAACGAAATCGCAAACGACGACACAAACAAAGTCGACGCCCCCAGTCGCCAGCTCCGCCAGCCGCTCAGCTTTCGCTTCTGCCGCGCCAAGATCTCCCGCGACGCCACCCCCAACATCACCGCCGCCATCACCGCCACCAGCCACGGTCTGCCCTCTTCAAACAAAAACCGCAGCACATAGCCGACTAAAGTCAGCTGCACTATCATTCGCCCACCCGCAACCAGCAAGCTGCCAGAAATCCCCAGCCGCATCCCACGAAACAACGCGGCCAGCCCGACGGCCAGCAAAGCCGCGAATCCAAGATCCCAATACGACAAGTCCACCGTATTCATAGCTCCACCTCCCCAATCATAAAACCCAACCTCATCGCTCCACCAAAATTGCCCACAACAAGAGTCAATCGCTCCCAATAGCCTCCACCCTTCGAGCCAACCTCAAATGCAGAATCATCGGTGAATATCGGTGTCATCAGTGGTTCAAAAAAATCCATAGCAAGCCCACCCTTCATCACCGCTTCCCCAACTTCATACCTCATACTTCATCCCTCCTACTTTCAATCAACCGCTTACCCTTCATCCGAAAAACCCGCTTCCCAATACGTTTCGCCTGCTCCCCGTCATGGGTCACCCAAACTGCACATGCACCCCGTTTCTCAATATACTCCAAGAGCAACACCTCCACCGCCTCCGACGTCCTTTCATCCAAATTCGATGTCGGCTCGTCCAACAACAACACCCGCGGCTCCTGGTCCAACATCCGCAAAAGTCCCAGCCGCTGTCGCTCCCCCATCGAAAGCCGCGACACCTCCCAATCCAAACAAGCCGGATCCAGCCCAAGCCGCTCAAGCCGAGCCGCATCCACCTTCCCAAGAAAATGATCCCGCACATAATCCTCCCACCAAAGCGCCTCCGCTGCCAAGAAGCTCACCAGCCGTCGCCACTCTGTAGGCGAAAATTCACTACAAGCCTTTCCCTCGAAATAAGCCTCACCCTCGTGCGGAATCAAATCCGCCACCGCCCGCAACAACAGCGACTTCCCCGACCCCGAAGCTCCTTGGATACAAAGCGCCTCGCCCGCAGCCACCTCCAGCGACACCCTCTCCCAATCCAAAAAAGCTAATTCTGAAACCCTCAACATTAGGCCCCACAACCTGATAGGGAGCCGCTAGACATACAAACCTACAATTCGATCGAGCGTTCCAATCTCGATCCGGGATCTATTCGCCTGCCTCTACCTCTACCAATTCTTCCCCCTCCCGCTCCCTCAAGTGCAAGCCGTAGAGAAAAGGAGTAGCGATCAACAGCTCCCTGCGATCATTCGGATCGTCCTCAAACCGATAGATGATCCTTAGCGATTGAGGAGAGGGAACCGTAGTAAAAAACGCACTACCTATCTGATTCGCCTCAGGCTCGAGCGATAAGGGAAACTCGATTCGGCGATTGTTGAATTCCTTCCTGATCCTACTCGCGTTCACCATGTTTTTCGTACCTACAACCCCCCAGTATCCGATTGTCAGCGGTGCAGCGATCGCTGCCGCCTCCAAACTCCCTGTCAACGACGCTAAACTGCCTACCGACGCAGCAGAGGGTACGGCAACTGCGATATAGACAGTAGTTGCAATTCCAGGTCCCGCAATAACAGCAAAGTTATATCCAATATTCCGATAAGCCCGAGCGAGAGATTTACTCTTCTTCGCCAGTCTCCACGGCTTATCGTCTTTAAACACGTTTTCCGAATAGCCATCGGCATGGATCGATATCGTTTCGACGACGACCTTCCTCCCAGAGAGATTCTCCAGCTCGACAATATACTCGTCCCACCAAGCCTTCTTCTTCCAAGAGCCGGGACTGCTTTGGTAAACTACGTGGTGCAAAGTCGTCCTCAAATACTCGTCGCCTCCCGCTGCATAGTAGTGCTCAGGCTGAGTCCGCTTCTTCTCCTTGATCATCCGATAGCGAGGAGAGGCGCAGCCTTGAAAAATGAGCACAAGCAACAGGGTAACAGAAACAATTCCAACTTTCATTTGGGGGTAGTCAAGAGCTGAACAAAATGGCCTGCTCGCCAGAGAAGAAGCGTCGTTGGCCACGAGTGAAAAATAGCCAACCAAATACACCAAGCGAGCCCGTTTTTCCTCCTAACAACAAGAACCCAACTTCGCCCTTCACTCCTCTCCACTCACACCTCATTATTCCTCCCCATGACCACTCGCATCGCCCTCGTCGGAGCCAACTACGGCGCCACCCTCGCATCCGGCTTCGCCGACCTCGAAAACGCCAAGCTCGCGGCCATTGCCGATCCAAACGCGGATATCCGCGAAGCCGCCGCCAACTCCCTCGGCATTCCAGCCGATGCCTGCTTCGACTCCCTCGACGAGCTCCTCCTCTCCACCAAAGACCTCGACGCCCTCATCGTCGCCAGCCCCACCCACTTTCACGAGCGGCACGTTGGCTCCGCCTTCGACCGTGGCCTCCACGTTCTCTGCGCCTCCCCCGTCGGCGTTCGCGGCAGCGAAGTCTCGCACGTCGTCACCTCCTCCGGCCTCGTCGGAAAAGTCTTCATGACCGCCAATACCCTTCGCTACGACCCCCGCATTGCCATGGCTCAGTTTCTCCTCGAAACAGGCGAAATGGGCGAAGCCCTGCAAGGCAGCGGCTGTATCCAAATTGCGGATTGGCCCCACGCCGCCGATTCCTGGCGACTCGAGCGCGACCTCGGCGGCGGCGCCCTCCTCGAAGTCGGAGCCCAGACCCTCGACGCCCTCTGGTTCGCCATGGGCTCACCCGACCCCATGGAAGCTATGGCCACACGCTACGACACCTTCTCTTCCAACTTCGCCTCCAGTCTCGAACGCCCGTCCGAAGACACCCTCGCCGGTATGGTTCGCTTCAAAAACGGAGCCTGCCTGCAAATCTCCGCCCAACTGAAAGCCCCGCTCCCGGCGGGCGAATCCCACCAGTCCCTCTCACTCACCTGCAGCCGCGGCTCCTTCGACATCTCCGCCGGCACCCGCCACAGCCCCGACGGCTCCGCCATCGAATACGCCAAATCCTCCTGCTCCAGCTCCCAGCTCCGCGCTCTCGCAGTCGACTTCCTCAAAGCCATCGAAACCGGCGAGGAACCCTCCGCCAACGGCAAGCAAGCCCTCGCCTTCCACAAAATGGTCGACGCATTGCTCAAATCCGCCCGTGAAAAGGAAGCAATCTCCATCAAAGTCGAACGCACATTGGACGATCTATTCGGCGCTCTTTAATAAGGCGCGATGCGTGCTTGGCACATCGTACGTGAGTCTACCAATATAGTCGCGATCGGCAGAATTGCTCTGAAGTGGGGCCCACCCTACTGGTGTTTGGCTCACCGTCTACAAAATGAAAAGCGTCCTAAACAGTCTATTGCTCGCAGCCTCATTGCTAATGTGCGGATCTCATGCGGCTGCCGATTTGACGGAGACCCTCGAAATCCAGGAGATCCAGATCGTAAAACAGACCGATGTCCGCTTTCCAGCCACTATGCGGTCCATCGGAGTTAAAGAAGGAAACGTCTCCCTCGTCATTGCAGTCGACCAAAACGGCGCCTTGCAGGATACCTTCATACTCAAGAGCTCCCGAAACGCCTTCACAAAATCCGCCCTCAAATCGATCGGCGAGTGGGAATTCTCTCCCGCTTCCTGCAACGGAACGCCGATCAACTCCGCCCTACGCATCGACTTGAGCTTCCGGGTAGACCGCAAGCTCACCTGGCAAACCTTTCAGGCCCCCATGGAGACCAACGTCACCCGCTCCTCGCTCGAAGAAAAACCCATCACCGCATCCCTCTTCGGAGAACTGGACGAAATCCCGCTCCCCATCGAAATCATCGAGCCGGAAGAAGTCGTAGAAGGAAACGCGACCATCGAGTTCTACATCGACGAAATGGGAAGCGTCCGCTGCCCGCGACTCACCAACGGCTCCAGCCTCGAGTTTGGCCAAACCATGCTCGATACCGTCGCCCTCTGGCGCTTCGAGCCTCCCGTAGCGGAAGGCGCCCGCACCAATACCATGGTCCGCCAGACCTTCACCTTCGCCAACGGACGCCTCACCGCAGCCAAAGCCGAGTAGCGCCCCAAGCGGCTACTCTTCCTCCTTGCCCCAAATGTCCCCGGACGGGCCAATCTTGCTGCTAAGTATCGTCTTCAGGGCCTTGCGCGCCCGATAGAGACGCGTCTCCACGCCCTTGATCGTACATCCCACGATCTCGCCTATCTCCTTGTAACTCAGGGCCTCGTATTGATAAAGGATCAGCGTTACCCGCAAATCGTGCGGCAACTTGTTGATCGCGTCTTTCACGATTTCGATACGCTCCTGGTTCAGGGCCTCCTGATCGGGAGCGATACTAGCGCCCGTCTCAGCAAGTGGGTGGACCTCCCCATCCGCTCTCGACCAGTCATCCGTCAGACTATCTTTCCCGAACGCAGGATGCCTGCGCTTCCAACGCTCGAAATTCTTGCAAAGATTCGAAAGCGAAGTGAACGCCCAAGCCGAAAACTTCGTGCTCTCCTTGAACCGGTCCCGATTCTTGTACACACGCACAAACAACTCCTCCACCAAGTCCCGCGCGTCCTCCTCACTCTGCACATAGCGATAGGCAAAACTCATAAACGGACGCTGCCACCTCTCCATCAGCTCGTTCATCGCTGTGTCACGACCCTTGCGAAGCTGCGCAAGCAACGCTAGGTCAGTCTCATTGTCGGAGGGCATTTAAAGGGGTATAGAGAAGAGTCGCGCATAGTACGACCCCAGCGAGTTTCGGAAAGAAAGAGAATTACCTAGGTTTGCTATCCCTTAAGCTTGGGGATCGTCTAGTTAATTCGGCTTTGAACGATGGAAAAATAGCGCTTGCGCTGATCCATGTTCATTACATCGCCAACCGAAGCAATCAAGTCGCTAGTCGACTTCATGCAGGCCTCGTCGAGCTTGCGCTTCACTTCCATATAATTGCGGATCTCCAAATAATCCACATAGCCCTCAGTCACCCGCTCTGCCTCGAGCTCCGCAAGCAACAACTCCAAGTCCCGCACCTTGCGCGACAAACTGCGAATCTGCGCCGCGCTGTTCCCATGCAGACGGGTAATGCTCACGTACTGCTCTTCCGACAAATCAAGTTCCGCACGGAGCCACTCCATCTCGCACTCAGCGTCCGCCGAGAAACAAGCAGGAGCATAGGCATTAAAATATCCCAAATGAGCCGCAGCACCCGACACAAGGCCAATAGACAAAACTACAATCGATTTCCACATAGCAGACTAATCGTATAAATAGGTGTCTTTGATAAGCGGGTCGATTACCTGCTTGTAGCTTTCCGCCAGCTGATTTCCGCGTTCCACCTGCTGCTGAGCGACCCTTAGCTCCGCCAACAACAAGCCACCAAGAATACACGCCACCACAAAAGCAGACGCGTACATCGGTCGACTCAGAATGGACTGCACCAAATTGAGGAAGTTGGGCAAAGCAGCCGGCTCCTTGTCCTCGTTCGCCACACGCGCCCAAACGCGAGAGTTCAAGCGAGGATGGTCAACTTTGACATCCTTCCAGAGCTCGAGAGCCTCGTCTAACTGCTTACAATTATCGTCCATTTCGGAAGTTTGATGATTAAAAAACAAATACGTTCGAAGCTTTTCAATAAAACTAAAAGCCAAACGATATCTGTCAGAGCCAAGCAAAACACCCGCCAACAGGGGCTCACTTCATAAAAAATGTCTGAAACGGTAGACGTGTACACGACAAAATTACCAGACGCTCTGGGTTCTATAAGCAGAACGTCCTCGCCGTTCCGCCCCACCAGATTACGGCTAAAAGAAGTAGTTCAAAAACAAACGCGCCCGCTAATTGCAGCCACAGCCACCGCCGCCAACACCTTCTCCTCCAGTGCTCGCTTCGCGCGAAAAGTAGACGTGCGCCGTCATGACTCCTTCAAGTGAATCTCGGTCGGCCTTCATCGTGTAGTCAGCGAGATTTCCCTTCTCCCAAGGCTGCACTGTCTCGCAGCCACTGAGTAATAAGCCAAGACCCGCCACTACGCATACAAACAATCGCTTCGCTTTCACCCTTCTCATTACTCTTTCTCCTCCAAAAGTTTCGCGATCTCTCGCTCTAGCTCAGCAGCCGTTTCCCCGCCTCGCCAACCATAGTGCACCTTGCGAATAATCCCCTTCGCATCCACCAAAAAGGACGTCGGCATCACTTCGATTCCCGCGTCCGCCACCAGCTTCTGCTCGCGGTCCCACACGATCGCGAAACTAGGCTTAGCGCGATCGAGAAACCTCTGCATCGCCTTCTGGGTCGAATCCACGCTCACCGCCAGCACCTGGAAACCTGCATCCTCGTTCTCTAAATAGATTCGCTCCATCTCGGGGAACGACGCCTTGCACGGTGCGCACCACGACGCCCAAAAGTCGACATATGTCACCTTCCCTTCGATGCCGGGCAAACTGCCTTCGAGCCCGTAAGCCGACAGATCCGGCAGCTCGCCGCCTTCCTCCCATTCGGCGAGCGCGGATACTGTTGTGAAAATGCCAAACAAGATCGGCAAAAAGAGCTTCCTAGTTTTGTACAACGTATTCATAAAATTGTGACGATTGATAAATTGAGTTCTCAGTGATGAAGCAGCCTTCCGCTCCATAGTTCCCTTCCACGAGTTCTATCCCCTTGTCGGGTCCCGCCACAAACGCCGCAGTCGACAAAACGCCAGCCTCCAAGCATGAGGGCGCGATTATGGAAATCGCTTCCAACCCGTTCGAAACCGGATAGCCTGTATCCAAATCTATGATATGTCCGTAGCGACGTCCCTCGAAAACGAAGTTTCGATGATAGTCGCCCGAAGTTGCGACACCACCACCGCGCAACATAGCAATCCCCGTCCAAGTCGCTCCAGGACGCTGCGGATCTTCCAAGCCGATATGCCAAGCTGGAGCGTCCAAAGGAGCCCCTAAAGCATGGATGTCTTGGCCAAAATCAACCAGGCAGTTAACGATTCCATGCGACACCGCCAAGCCGGCAACCTTATCCACCGCGTACTCCTTGCCAAATCCGCCAAAGTCCAGACTCATCCCCTCGCTAGGCAAAAAAACTTCACCTGGGCGACGCTCCACCCGCTTCCAATTCACCAACTCCCGAGCCGCCTTCACCTCCCCCTCGGACGGTAGCTCCAATCGCTTTCGCCGATAGTCCCAAAGCTCAATCAACGGCAATGCCGTCGGATCCAGCTGCCCATGCGTCATGAAATTCAAATCGTCGCACAAAGCGAAAATATGCTCCACTTCCTCGTCGATCGCCACCCAGCGCTTACCGGCCTCACGATTGATCTCGGAAAGCAGACTCGTATCCAAATACCGCGAGTACTTTCCCTCAAAACAAGCCACCCACGCCACCGCCTCTTCAGCGAACTTTACCGCATTCCGACGATCCTCAATCGCAAAAAGAACGCTACAGTCCGTCCCCATCGCCTTAAATGACAAACGGTAGAGCTGCCGCACCTCGTCAAAGGACAAACGACTCGCGATATCCTTCCGATACTTCAGGTCACGGGCTAAAACCACCACACCCCTCCAATCGTCAAAATGTCCGCCTTCGGAAAAGCTCCCTCGTGCGTCACGCCGTCCTTCCCCTTCATTTTGTAACGCTCCCAGCTCACGTCCACCGACACCTGCTCCGCGATCTTGTAGATCGCCTTCAAGCCATAGGTCTCCGTCTCCATCTTCGCGAGACGATAGTCCGCCGAATAGAAGGGAGCTACCCCCACGACCGGCTCCAAAGGATCAATATCCGTTCCATTCAAATCGGCAAAGTAGAAACTGGCCGCATTCTGATTATAGTAACGGTAGCTAGGACGAAGCGTAAGCTTGTCACCAACTTTTTGATACCACTCCAAATCGAAAGTATGGCTCTCCACGCCCCACGTATCGTTAAAGTAGCGATAGTCGAAATCGATACTTCCCCGCAACTCCGGAAAAAACCGCTTCACGTTCGCAAACCATATCCTGCGCAAACGCTCGTCGGGGCGATGCTCCGGAGCCTCCTGAAAGAGAAAGAAGCCAGGAATCACCTCCACATCCTTGGCGATTAACTTGTAGGGGTCGTTCAAGTACCCCTCGAATTTTCCATAAGTGAAGTTCAAACTCGCCACCGTATTCGCGTCTATCACCTGACTCAGCCCGACATAGGCATCCAGGCTCTCCTTAGTCTCCGCCTCATCAAAAAAGCTCGGCTTAATCTCGTCATCTACAAATGAGAGACCGTAGCTCACTCCCGTATTCCGCTTATTATACTCGGAAGTGTTGTAGATCGCGTATCCCTTCGAAAGGAAATCGCTCTCCTTGCTGTGCGCGAACTGAAACGAAGTCTTGTGAATCCCACGCGTCCAATCCAAGTCCACCACGCCGGCCTCGCGGACATCCGTAACTTCCGTAATCACCAACTCGTCTCCACTCGCGCCCGTTGACCCCGTCGGCGTCGCTCCCGATATCGAATCATGCACCCCATGCAAGCGCAGCGCGAAACTCTCGTTTATCTTCTTCTCCACACCCAAATACTTGGATAAGACCCGCACCCGCCCATCGTCCTCCTGATAGTCCTGCCACTTCACCGACACATGGTCTTCCGCCCGGGCCGACTTCACCCACGCAAGCTGCAGATACGCACAGAAAACGAGCAACTGAAGCGTACTTCTCACGCCAAGACCAGCGGGTCCACTAGCAATTCTAGACTTGGGATCTGTCATAGGAAATAGGGGTGTTCGTCCAAACATTAGCTCTGATTCGAATCACACTAAGCGTGACAACGAACCATCAGGCCAACCGCATTTGTTAACAATACTGTTACTGGCGATTATATTGTCTAATCTTTCCGCTTTCGACACACCCCAAGCCTTGCTTAAGCTAGTATTAGCAATAATAATTAATGCAAGATGAGCTCCCAATTCCTATTCGCCTACGGAACTCTGAAGAGCGACCAGCCAGAACACGCTCAACACTGCACTCCCCCCATCTCAGTCACGCCCGCTCAGGCCCCAGGCACCCTCTGGAGACTTCGAGAAGGCTACCCCATTCTCGAAATCGACCCCGCCGCCACAGTGCTCGACGCGAGCAAAGACCTTGCCGCAGACTGGCAAAACGCCCTCGAACTCGAACAAGCAGGCGACGCCCCCAACCAGGCCGGCAAATGGATCGAAGGCGAGCTCTTCGAATACCCCCTCGACAACCGAGTTCTCCATAAAATGGATACATGGGAAAACTTCATTCCTGGCGTCAAAAGCCCTTACCAACGCCGCGTCATTTGGGTCAAAGACCACACCGGAGCCGACCGAATCGCCTGGGCCTACGTCTGCTACTCCCCGCCAAACTGGGCTACCATGCTTCAGGAAACTTCTTGGAAAGGATAAACTCGCCACAACAAATCCCATGCCTAATACCCGATTCAGTTTCGCCCTCGCTGTCCTCCTTCTGGCTAACAGCCTGCTCGCCCAAGCTTCCCCAGAAGATCTCTCACCCGACCTCTCCAAAGCCCTCGAGAAATCCGAGCTCCCCTCCATCGCCGCCGCCCTCGTCGTGGAAGACCGCATCGTCGCGGCAGGCGCCAGCGGACTTCGAAAGATCGGCGACACCACTCCCGTCACGCTCGACGACAAGTATCACCTCGGCTCCTGCACCAAGATGATGACCGCCACCCTCGCCGCCATCCTCGTCGAAGAGGGAATAATCGAATGGCAAACCACGATTCACGAAGCTCTGAGCAACACTACCGAGACAATCCATCCCGACTACCACGACGTTACCCTTGAGCAACTCCTCGCCCACGTCGGCGGATTTCCAGGCAAAGCTCCCCCAAATCTCTGGCTCCAAGCCTGGACCCAACAGGGAAAAATCAGCCCGCTCGAGCAACGCGCCGCATTCTGCAGCGGCCTCCTCTCCCTACCGCCACGCTACACCCCCGGCACGCTTACTGAGTATTCAAACCAAGGATACGCAATGGCTGGCCACATGATGGAAGTCCTCGCCCAAAAACCATGGGAGGACCTCATCCGCGAACGCATCTTCGAGCCCCTGCAAATGAACTCCGCCGGATTCAGAGCTCCCGCCAGCCCCGACACCCTCGACCAACCATGGGGCCACCAAAACACCACCCCCGTCGCACCCGAGCCTCGCGGCGACAACCCCGACGCCATCGGTCCGGCTGGCACCGTCCACGCATCCATTGCCGATTGGGCCAAATTCGCACGCTTTCACCTACTCCGCCGAACCGGCACCCTTCTCAAAAATCCAGCCTCCTTCGACAAGCTCCACTCTCTCCTCCCCAACAGCGGAAAACACGGCGTAGGCGGTTGGCTCGTTCACGATATCGAAACCTTCGGCGGACACTGCCTGCAAATGGTAGGCTCCAACACCATGTGGCTCTCCCTCATCTGGATCCTCCCGGAAAAAGATATCGCCGTAGTCGTCGCCACAAACTCCGCCGGTAAAGACGCCTTCCCCACCTGCGACCGTGTCGCCGGAAAACTGATACGCCAGTACTCCAAGAATTAGTGGCTCAATCCCCCAACAGCCACATCACACCTCCGAAACCTCGTTCGAAACGACTCTATAAAATCCCCTTCAGCCAAAACCGCATCACCTTGCGGCTTTCCTTCTCCTCGCCAATCTCCTTCCACGAAAAGCTCGTTTCCAGATCGGGTCGCTCCACAAATCCAAACCTCCGCCAAAATCCGCCCAAGTCCCGATACCCCGCCGGACGCAAAACATGATCCTCCGGGCGCCGCACCGCGCAAAACGCGCAGTACTCCATCCCCTCCACCCCGCGCGCAAAAGCTTCCCGTTCCCTCATGAACCGAGCTCCAATCCCAAGTCCGCGGTAAGTTTTTCTCAATACGCTCTCGCCGAAGTAATACACCTTCTCGATCGCATGCCCACGCTCCGCAAACGGAGCGCGAAAATCCGAATCCGCATCCACCATTGGCATACCCGTCGAGACGCCCACCACCTTGTCACCATCAAGAACGAGCACGAAAACACTGTTCGCCGACTTCGCATACGACAACAAGTACTCCGACTCGTATTCCAAATTCCCTTCATAAAGGTAAGGATACTCGCGAAACACTTCGATTCGCAAAGCAGCCAAACTAGGCACATACTCCGCCACCTCAGCGCCGCTCACCGTTCTTACTGAAATCGCCGAATCGTCCACAGCTTCTAGATACAAAAAAGGCCCGGCGACCAACAAGCCCCGAGCCTCCTCAAATTAATTAGTCCCCTAAAACGGAGACTCTTCAAGATCGTCCAAATTTCCACCGCCAGAAGGCGCCGAACTACCACCAGCAGCGTCAAGCGACGGCGAAACCTCGCCACCCGCGTTCTCGATCTTCCAGGCCTGCAGGTTCACATAGTAGCGGCCCTTGTACTCATTGCCGCGAATGTTGAAGCTCACCTTCACATGATCGCCTTCCTTAAGCCGGTCGACCTGCTCGATCTTCTCCTTGGTCGCCTCAAACTTCACGTCCTGAGGATACTTGTCCTCCGTAGTGATAACGAACTCCCGCTTGCTGAAGCCGCTGGAAAACGTCTGTGTTTCTTCGATAAGCTTAACCGATCCAACCATTTCGTACATGGCTCAAACACTTGGCAGGACCGCCGCCGATGTTAAGCAGAAATTTCGGGAACTTACTCACATCTCCAATTCACCCCGCCAATTTCACGCGGTACCCCACACCCAAACTATTACCGCCAGTTCTCCTCGACCCACTTAGCCGGCCTCGAAAAGCGACGCACCCAAAAACTCGTGCCCTCGAGAGCCTCCTGCAGTTTCGGGTTCCCATGGAAAATCGCGATGCGCGTTCCCTTCGGATACCGCGGCTTCACAAAGTAGTTAAACGGCGCCGTCGGCAGACAATGGTACTTGTAGCTGCAGCACCACTCCGCCGGCCAATACTTCAGCTTCCCATGCTGGTGAATCTGGTCGCTCAAATAAGCCTGCTCATTGCGAAACCGCGCCCGCACGTCCTCCAAATTGTTGAGAAAGTAGTCCAGCACGTACGGATGCTCCCCCGGACGAAAGCGAAAAACCGACGAATTCCCCGTCACCCGACGCGGATACTTCCAGTCGTTGATGATGAGAAACTCCCCCTCCTCCTCGAAAAACGGATCAATGCTATCGAGAATCACCACGTCGAGATCGAGGAACAAAGTATCCCCCTTCAAATCCTCCAGCTCCTCCGGAAACATGCTCAGCTTGTTCCAGCCACGTTCCGGAGCCCCCTCGGGCAACTTCATCTCCGGCAACGGAAACACCTCCACGTCCGCATCAATCCCCTCCGCGCGATCCGTGAAACAGACAAACCGATGCTCGTACGACAAGTGACGCTTCACCATCGACTTAAGCCGGTTCACATACTCGGGCCCATACCGGGTTCCCCACTTCATGCAGATCACGTTTCTCATGCTAGTCCGCCAAAAAGGCAAAACACCGCCCCCCACGCAAGCCCAACCCACCCCTTCCCCCTTCACCCAAAAATCCTCGTCCTAGTCCCCCACCACCCAGAACCCAGAACCCAAACACCCACCTTCACCCCTTCTCCCCACTCACAATCATCCCCAACAGCTCTTCGCTCAAGGCCGCCGACAAGTGAGCCCGCCCCGAACCCAAATACCCAGCCACCGCATCCAAATCCACCGCCAGCCAATCCCGCAATGTAGAATACACCACCGGCGCCCGCTCCGCATCATCCGCCGTGTAGACGTAGTCAATGTAGTTCACCGAACTCCCAAAATCCTCATACCCAATCTCGTACAGAGCATCAAACACCGCCCGCTGCCGCGCATCAGGCCGCTCGATCGCCAACACCCAATCCGCTGACACAGTCGGCTCACGCCTCGCCTTCAAACGCGCCGCCTCCGCCGCCACAGAATCACGCTTCTCCACCTCCGCCAAGCCACCGTGGAACTCCGTCAGCGCCGCATCCCGCGCCGCCAAGCTCAAATGCTTCGCAATGCTCCGCACACCACCGCTCGACACCTCCTCCTCGTTCTCCAACACCCACCCAGCCGCGCCCACGCTATCCCGAGCCGCCCACTGCTGAGCCACCGCATCCAAAATCGCCCCGTCGAAAACCCCATTCTCCATCGCCGCCAGTCGATCCAAAGCCGCCTCCGGACCGTCCCTCACAATCCGATGCGCCACCAAATCCGTCAGCTCCGCCCGAAGCTCCGGATCCGCCAAGCCCGCCAAAGTCGCCGCAGCCAGCTCATAGTCCCGCCGCCCCGTCACTAAGGCATCCATCGCATTCACAAAAAGCCCGTTCTGCACCTCCCGATCAATATAGCCCCCATCCGCCGCCAACCAAGCCGACCCGATCCACGCAAAAGCAGCCGCCGGATCGCGCATCGTCCAACCCCGCGCCACCGACGCCACCAGCCGCTCCTTCTCAGCAGGCGTTAACGCGCTCAGCAAAGCCACCCCCAGCTCCGGCTCCCTCTCGGCGATCTCCTGCAACACCCGACCCGCATAGTCCACCGCACGATAGTCATCCAAATCTCGAGCCATCAGCTCCACGAAATGCCCCTCCAGCTCATCCGTCCCCAAATCCTCCAAAGCCACCGCCAACAGCAAGCCACCCTCTATCTCGCCCTCGCGCAAAACCCGATCCGCAAACGCAATCTCGTCCAAAGCCGAGTCCGATACCCGCGCCCTCCAGCCCTCCGCGAAATCCAATCCACTCCCATCGCCAACTGCCCCCTCAACAGTCCGCTCCGATTTCGCCGTCGCGTCCTCCGACTGCACCTCACCCGCTCCACTCGCCCGCAGCCAGATCTCCTCAAGCACAAACGCCACGCAAAAGCCCAACGCCGTCAGCGTCAGAATGGAAAAGGCGATTTTCGCGGCAAGTTTCACAACAAAGCAGGATAAGCTCCCTAAACTACTGCCCCAGCTCCTACCCCCTGGCAAGATCACACCCACACCCAGTCAGACAGAATCCGCTTTTCAGCAATTGTAGAGCTGTCGCTCGCGACACGCCGCAAGTCCCAAACTCAAAACTCGCCAATCCCCGTCGGAAATCAGCGTTCCCCGCCCTTCAAAGCTCCCGACTCGCCACCGAGCGACCTCCCCAGACACAAGAAGGCCGACGATCTGAGATCGTCGGCCCAGGAATCCAACTCTTGTATGTGAGCAAAAGCTCCCGATTGATATAGCCTGCTGTTACCCTAGCTGTCTCCGAAGAGACGAGTTCAATCGGAATCCTAAACCCGAGAACATAATAGCGAATTTAGAGCTTAAATCTATTGGGCCCGCTATCCTTTCATGTTAAGTGGTAGTACGTAAAATTTCGCCCCAATAGTGTGACATCTGCGCAACGACATAGGGGCCAAGGTCTAATCTAGACCTCATAACCCCTAATTCAAAACCCTTAGAAGTAGCCTTTGAGCACGCCCTGACCGCTGAATGGCGGTGTGCCGGTGCCACCCCTTCCCGAGGACTCCTCACCAGCACTAGCAGTAAGCACTCGGATACCAAACCTCGTGCCCATTTTCCTAGTACAAACTGAAGACCAGTTTTTACGATCGTCGCCAAAAAAAGCAAAAAACTTCCCAAAAGTCCCAAACCGGTAGGAAACTGCCCGCGCCCCAACAATCAATCGCAGGAGTTTCGACAAAACGCTTGACCAACCGCCACCGTTTTTGATCTAAACCCCCCTCCTACTTCAAAACGCGGGTATAGTTTAGTGGTAGAACTCCAGTCTTCCAAACTGGTTGCGTCGGTTCGATTCCGTCTACCCGCACCACTTTCTACAAGCGTTCCAACCGAAGGAACGCTTTTTTTGCGCCCAGCCAACACAGGCAAACGCACCTCCAGGCCGGAACCCGACCCAATCCAAGAGTCGACCAGCCTCGAAACGAGCCAGCCTCATATCACTCCTCCTAGCCAGCAAAGCGGCATTGGCTGAAAAAATGGCAGCTCGCCGGAACTGCCGGGAGCTACCAACTATGCGAACAACAAGAAAACGGCCATAGGTCCGAATCCCACTCGACACCCCTAACCTGCCTGCCCGTAAACAAGCGCCTTCGGGTAAGAGGTCGCTCCGTTTGAGCTACGGTGACGAACCTTCACCGCTGAATGGCCAGCTTTCGAATCTCGTATCTCCGACCCGGATACACCCTCCCTTCCTCGAACACTTCGAGCCTTCGAAACAGATGTCGAAAACTGCCGCGGGACAATTGAACTCGCGCCCGAGACGAACGCCTCTGATACTGCCTCGCTTTTCGCTACCTTCGGTGACCGAGATTGCAAAACCGAGTACTGTTTGGCTGATAATTCCAAGTGCCCCGCCAACAAGAGCAGGGCTGCTATAACTGTATTTCTATTCTTCATTTGTAATCAATTTTTTGATACATGAAGAAACGTTTACCATCCGATAGAGCTGCATCAGAGCTACCCGTTTTCGCAGGTTCATCCCCGCCTATATAGTGCTGCGATTTTTTTTTAGCTCATCGCTATCTAGTACAAAATACTGCTCCCATCAGCGATCACGATATATCGCGTTTTTGAACCCCAAAATTTCGTTACTCACGAAATCACGCACTACCTCACAGAAGACGGGAACCTCTGTTTTTTATTGAACATCAATACGTTACAAAAAATCCCGCGAGCTTGGCGCGACACATGAAGAAGGACCCTCGAACACCCGCTTCAACAATGAAAACGGGACACCGCAAAATCCATCTACCCGCGCCTAAGCATGAAAAACGACAAACAAAGCCAGCAATCCGCAGCCGCCGACCGCGAGCTGCTCCGAGCCGCAACCGGCTTCGCCCGCTCCCTCACCCGCAACCCAGACGACGCAGAGGACCTCGCTCAGCTGGGCTGGATGAAACTACTGAAAAAGTACGGCCGCGTCGACAACAAGAACCTCCTCTTCGTGGCCATCCGAAACTCCCACTACGACCAACTCCGCCGCGCTCGCGTCGTAAGCTTCAGCCCTCTGGAGAATGCGCCTGAACCCTCTCGCAGCGAAACGCCCGGCAACGCTCTCGACCTCGAGCTCACTCTCTCAAGCCTCTCGCAGGCAGAACGCGAAGCTTTGCAGCTAAACGTGATGGAGGGCTTCACCGCCGTTGAAATCGGCAAAAAACTGGGCATGCCGCGCGGCACCGTTCTAAGCCACATGTCGCGAGCACGCAGCAAACTGCGCAAAGTCTTCGGCCAAGAGCTGGGGTACCTCAAAGGCCAGGTCGCCTGATTGGAGATCGAAACATGAATCCAATCAAAACCACTCTGGCGCTGAGCCTCGCGCTCCTCGCCGCGGAGGTCTTTCCCGCCCCAGAGGCCGCGCACTCCCAAGGCAACGCACTGTCCGTCACCCTGCAAAACGATGCCGTCGCCGGAACCGACCACCGTTACAGCTCTGGATTCGAGTTCACCTCGATCAGCTGGAAACGCCACGCTAGCCTCGCCCCGTTCGACGCCCCTCCCGAATGGTTTGCCTATCCGCCCGCCCCGGGGGCTCTCACTCGAGTCGCGGGCGACAGTTTCCAGTTCCGCACCCTCGCAGTCGGACAAAAGATCTACACGCCATCCGATCTTTCCCGCTCGGACTACATCGCCCGAGATCGGCCCTACGCCGGCTGGACCTACGTCAAAATCGCCAACGAGAAAAGCTCTGCCGCACAGCGAAGTCTAATTGCCATCGAAGCCGGAACCTTCGGCCCAAATTCCCAAGCTGGAGACTTTCAGCGCTCCATCCACAAATTCATCGGTAGCGCCACGCCTCGTGGCTGGGAACACCAAGTGCAAAACAAAATCGCTGCAGACCTCGTTCTAGAGCGTGAAAACCGACTTTTCAGTCGGAGAATTCCCGGCGACTATCGCCTCAACCTGAGCGCCGCCGAACAACTTACCATCGGGACCGCCCGCGCCCATTTGAAACTCGACTGGATCGCCCGCCTCGGCAAAGGAAACACCGGCTCCCGCAGACCGAGCATTCAATACTTTTCCCGAGCCTCCCTTTCGCTCGTAGGGCGAGACCGTTCACTAAGTGGTCCTCTCCCCGGCGAATTCACTCGCGTCGCTAAGTCCAGCCTCGTTCCGGCATTCGAGCTAGGCTTCGAGTACCGCGTCGGCAAACGCAGCCTAGCCTTCAGCCTCATTCAGCAAGGGCGTCAGTTCAAAAGCCAGGCAGGCAACCACACCTTCGGATCGCTTCGCTATACGGTTTGGTAATCACGAGGAGGACCCCAAATCGTATCCTATCCACCAATACAATTCAACTACCCTCCCAAGGCCGCTGCTTCGAGCGCAGCTCGATTCCTAGCTTCTTCATTCGCGAAGCCAAAGTGCTAGGCTTGAGCTCAAGCAAAGCTGCCGCCCCATCCTCTCCGTAAACCCTTCCCTCCGTTTCCTTCAACGCCTTGAGAATGTTTCGGCGCTGCAGCTCGACCATTTGCGCTTCACTCATGATCTCGTCTTCGGACTCGAGCTTATCAACACCGCCGGTTCCTTGACTCGTATCCACTCCAGACACTTCGAAACGCAAGCCCTTGCCACGACTTGTGATCAACGCCCGCTCCACCTGATTCTGCAACTCCCTCACATTCCCCGGCCACATGTAACGAGCCAGGGCCTGTAGTTGCGCTTTACTTACAGAAGGCGTCTTCATCCCGTGCCGCTTCACGAGAATCCCGATAAAGTGGGCAACCAAGGCGGGAATATCCTCCGGTCGCTCGCGCAAGGGCGGAGCTTCGATCGGAAACACGTTCAAACGATAGAAGAGATCCTCCCGAAAACGCTTCTCCTGCACCTCCACCTTCAAGTCGCGGTTGGTCGCCGCAATGATCCTGACGTCCACATGCCGCGTCCGGTCCTCGCCAACCCGTTCGTACTGCCCTTCCTGCAAAACCCGCAGCAGCTTCGCCTGCAAGTCAAACGGCATCTCTCCCACCTCGTCGAGAAACAGCGTTCCTCCTGCCGCCGCTTCGAACCGACCTGGCCGATCCCGCAACGCACCGGTAAAAGCCCCCTTGGCGTGGCCGAAGAGCTCGCTCTCGAACAAGCTCGCCGGAATCCCCGCGCAATTGACCCGGATCATAGGCTCATCCTTACGCTGACTCCTCCGGTGGATCTCGCGAGCGATCAACTCTTTTCCCGTACCCGACTCCCCCGTCACCAAAACACTCGCATCCGTCGCCGCCACCAATTCGATTTTGGATACAATCTGACGCACCGGCTCACTCCGCCCCACAATCTCCCCAAAGCTACGGCTCTCCTCCACTTCCGTTCGCAAGTATTCATTTTCCAACTCCAAACGCCCATGCAGCTCGCGGATCTGCTCAAAGGCCTCCGCATTGGCAATCGCCATCGCCAAATGGTCCGCAACCATGCGCTGAAAACGAGCTAACTCCTTATCGATCTCACGTCGTATAAAAATTCCCAATACGCCCAAAATCTTTCCCCGAAACAGCAAAGGCTGCGCGTTTATCCCTCGCACCCCTTCGTCAATCGCCCACTTCGGATCTACGACCCAAGTCCTATCCTCCCGCAAGTTGACCGTTACCGACTCTCCCGTCTGAGCCACATGGCCCACCTTGCGGACCCCAATCGGGAACCGAGCGAAACGTCCATCCAAGCGATTCCACACTTCCTCCCGATTGACGATCGAACGCCCGCTGCTCGCCACCAAATGCATGCACTTCACGTGCTTCTGGCACTCCGCCGCCAAAGCGCAACGGTCGCAAATATCCCCCTCGCCTAACTGCCAGACTCGCACCAGCGCCACGTCGTCCCAATCCGAAATCTCCCGCACCGCCATCTCCAAGAGTCGCTGGCAACTGTGCTCCTGAGGCAACTTGAGCAACAAGTCCGCGAGAGCCTCCACCCCCTTCGCAAGTGAACCGTCCATGTGCCAGCTGAACCCGAAATTTCGAGGTCTCGCAACTCAATATTTCGTGTTTCTTGGAATTTCATTTCCTACCAAAACTCACCCCTATTTTTTTACCCTTTGTAGATCAATAGCTTACGATGGAAATCACGCCCTTGGCATAGTTCGTGATCTAGGGTTGGCATGTTCAAAAACGGATCGAAAATCAAGACCGCCAACTTGGAGTCACTACCGGCTCCCTTGCGCCTGAAGCTGCAAAGCCTCAGGGACGGCGCCCGCAGTCTCGAGGGATTTCTGAAAGTCCTCGCAAACGCCCCGCTCGTCCTGGAAGCCTTTCTCGTATTCGGTGACGCCTTGGACAAGTGCAGCCTCTCGCCGGAGCTGCAAACCAAGATCTTCCTCGCCGTCGGTGAACTCTCAAGCAGCGCCTACGAAGTCTCGGCCGCTACGCACAGGGCCAAAGCCCTCGGGATGAGCGAAGAGGAAATCAAGCAGGCTCGCTGCGGCCTGTCCGACTTTCCCCAGCACAGCGCCGTTCTCCAATTCGCACAGAAGCTGATCCAGCGCCACGGACACCTCAAGCCGGACGAGCTCGACCAGCTCCGCCACCACATCCACGAAGAGCTCGCCATCGTGGAAATCGTGGCCGCCGTCGCCCAGGTCCACTTCTCCGCCCTCCTTAACAATTTGGCGGACACTCCGCTGGATCATCCAGCCGCCAAGGAAATCCGCGACCTCCCCCAAGCCTAATCTTTTTCTAAAACGTAACCATAAACCTAATACAAAAATGAAAATCAACTGGATCAACGCTATCGTCGCTGGAATTCTCGGCACGATCCTCTTCGACATCTCTGGCTTCCTCATGACGGGAAGCTGGTGGGACATCCCCGGACTCATCGGCCAAAAACTCGGCTTCGGACTGCTGGGCGGACTCCCGGTACACTACGGCAACGGCATCGCCCTTGCAGTCATCTACGCAGCCCTGCGCCCTTCCCTTTTCGGACCGGAGTGGTTTCGGGCCTTCGCCTACACTACCGCCCAAACCGTACTCATCGTGTGGTTCTTCATGCTCCCCTTGCTCGGAGCCGGCATTGCTGGCTGGGACCTAAACAAAGCCCTCCCCGTCATCACCCTAGTACGCCACTACGCCTACATGGTCCCCCTCGCCCTCATGCTCAATCCGCAGAGCCAGTTCTACTCCCTCTTCGGCAAGCAGCCAAGCGAGCAGCAACCCTGCTAATCAACCCAACAAATCCAAAATTTAAATACACTAAAATCAAACCATCCAACCAACACATCAAAACAATGAATAGAATAAAGCTAATCCAAGCAGAAACAGCAACAGCCGGCACAGCCGCTCTCTACCAAGCCGTAAAAACCAAGCTCGGACTCGTTCCCAACATGGTCAAAGCCATGGGCAACAGCAGCGTTGCCCTCGAGGGATACCTCGGTCTGAGCGGTGCCGTATCCAAGGGTTCTTTACGCCCCGCCACTCGCGAAAAAATCGCCCTGCTGCTCGCGGAAGCGAACCAGTGCGACTACTGCCTGCGCGCTCACTCCGCCATCAGTGGCTCCCTGAAAATCCCACAGGACGAAATCAGCGACGCGCGACGCGGCGTCACTCCCAACGCCAAGGAACAAGCCCTGCTCAATCTCGCTCAAGCCATCCTAGAAACGCAGGGAGCCGTAAGCGAGCAGGACTTCTCCGACGCAAAAAGAGCGGGCGTTAGCGATGAAGAGATCGCTGAAGTAGCGGCCAACGTAGCCCTCAACATCTACACCAACTACTTCAATCGCCTCGCCCAAACCGAGAACGATTTCCCGGCAGTGGATACAGACACACGCCAGAGCGCCTAGTCCATCCGCTACGACTTTAATACCATCAAAACGAACGCGGCAGGGGCACACGCCCCTGTCGCGCAAATCCCCAAAGACAATGGCCCGAAAATTCATGGAAATCGCCCTCACGCCCTCCGTCAAAAGAACGCAGGAGTCGTTCTACGGCAAAGCCCAATCAGTCGCAGACGGCTCGCCAACCGATGCCCTCAGCGAGAACGAGCAAGCCTTCATCGAGGCCCGCGATTCCTTCTACATGGCCACCGTCAACGAAGATGGCTGGCCCTACATCCAGCACCGGGGCGGCCCCGCCGGATTCCTGAAGGTCCTCAGCCCCTCGCAGATCGCTTTCGCCGACTACAAAGGCAACCGCCAATTAATCAGTGCCGGCAACCTCTCACAGCAAAACCGCGTCTCGCTCTTCCTTATAGACTACCCCTCACGCACTCGCCTGAAAATTCTCGGCACCGCTAGCGTGTATAAACTTTCGGATACACCACCTGAACTGCTTAGCCGCATCGGCGACCTCGACCGCGCTGAGCGCGTCTTCCTTACAGACGTCATCTCCTTCGACTGGAACTGCCCTCAGTACATCACGCCACGCTATTCTCACGAAGAAATCGCTCCCCTAATCGAGGGACTCAAAAAACGTATCAAAGAGTTGGAGAACAGCTAATAATTCGAAAAATTAATTATGTATCCAATATCTTACTACCTTATCAGAAAAACTAACATCAACCATCAACAACAATAAAATCCATAAATATGAAAAAGCTATACACGCTCATCGTCCTACTCGCCGGAGTCGCAACATCGCAAACCGCGCTCGCCCAGCTCCCCAATCCCGGATTGGAAGTTGACCTTTCCGATACCGCTCTGGTCATCACCGATCCACAAAACGACTTCCTCAGCCCCGACGGGGTCACCTGGGGCGTCGTCGGCAAAAGCGTAACGGAAAACAACACCGTCGAACACATCGGACAACTCTTCGCCGCCGCAAAAGACCGCGGCATGCTGGTCGCCGTTTCGCCTCACTATTACTACCCGCACGACCACGTCTGGGAGCACGAAGGCACTCTCGAAACCTTGATGCACAACATCGGCATGTTCGACCGCGAAGGCCCCCTGATGACCGATGGTATTGAAGGCTCAGGCGCAGATTGGCTCGAACGCTATAAACCCTACATCGAGGAGCAGAGCACCATAGTCACCAGCCCGCACAAAGTCTACGGACCGGAATCAAACGACCTCGTTCTGCAACTACGCAAACGCGGCATCAAGAAAGTGATCCTCGGCGGCATGTCGGCCAACCTTTGCGCCGAATCCCACATGCGAGAACTCATGGAGCAGGGCTTCGAGGTCGCTGTCGTCCCAGACGCAACCGCAGCCGCCATCGTCGGAGATCTCGATGGGTTTCAAGCCGCCTACACAAACTACCGCATGATCGCCAATACCATCTGGTCCACCGAGGAAGCCCTCGAAAAAATCCGCAACGCAACCGGAGACCCCAAGGTAACGCCTTTCCGTCCAGCCAACGCGACTGCTGCCCACAAAATGCGCTAAGCCTTTTCTAGGCTGCACTCGTACTAAATATTCAATTACAAATCCCATGCACAACGAAACCGTGTCTCGCCCGCCCTTGCCGCCCTTCACGCGAGAAAGTGCCATCGCGAAAGTCCAAGCCGCCGAAGACGCCTGGAATACCCGCGACCCAGAAAAGGTCTCCCTCGCCTACACGCCAGATACTCGCTGGCGAAACCGTTCCGATTTCCTGAACGGCCGCGATGAGGTCCGCGCCTTCCTCACCCACAAGTGGGAACGCGAGCTCGACTACCGACTCAAGAAGACGCTCTGGAGCTTCACCGGCAACCACATCTCCGTGAAGTTCGAATACGAATACCACAACGAAGCTGGCCAATGGTTTCGAGCCTACGGAAACGAGCAATGGGAATTCGCCGAGAACGGCCTTATGAAAGTCCGCGAAGCCAGCATCAACGACCTCGAAATCCGAGAGTCCGAACGAAAGCTCCGCTGGGAACGCTAGCGCAAGCACAAGCCGCGTGCCGCCCACGCATCGGGACGCGGCTTTTTACCATCAGCTTCGTACCCATATTCTAAATACGCCCCTTCAACCAACCAATACACCCATCCGCTAACCCAACTCTCCTATGAAAACATTCACCTTCGACACCGTCATCATCGGATCAGGCACCTCCGCCTACTACGCAGCCCGCGGCCTGCAAGCGGGCGGGCAAAACGTAGCTGTCGTAGACCGGCAAGCATTCGGAGGCACCTGCGCCCTGCGGGGTTGCCAACCCAAAAAGTACCTCGTCGCCAACGCCGAAGCAGTCGCCAACGCCCGCCACCTCGTCGGAAAAGGCATCGTCGCCTCCCCGGAAACCGACTGGCCTGCTCTGCAAGCCCTCAAGAACGAATTCCTCGACGGCATACCTGAAAGCTCCTTCAACGGATACCGCGAAGTAGGCATCACCCCCATTCGCGGAGCTGCTCACTTGCTCGACGCCCACACCGTCCAAGTCGACGACTCGACCCTCAAGACCAAGCACATCATCATCGCCACCGGCTCGTCTCCCCGCCCGCTCGACATCCCCGGAGCTGCCCTCGCAGGAAACAGCGACACCTTCCTCGAGCTCCCCGCCCTACCGCAACGCATCGTCTTTATCGGCGGCGGCTACATCTCCTTCGAGTTCGCCACCGTAGCCGCCCAAGCCGGCAGCGAGGTCACCATTCTGCACCGCAGCTCGCAACCGCTCAAAGCATTCGATCCCGAAGCCGTCGCCACCCTTCTGCAAGCAACCGCCGCCAGCGGAATCCGCTTCCTACCCGAACAAAGCCCCGCCTCCATCGAGCGCAGCACCAACGGACTTCGGATCATCTCCACCTCCGGAACCGTCATCGAAGCGGACTGCGTCATCAACGCGAGCGGCCGAACTCCCAACCTCAACCTCCTCGACCGAGCCAGCATCTCCCTTCAAACCTCCGCTCTCGGCATCGCCGTCAACCGTTACCTGCAAAGCCCCTCTCATCCGAACATCTACGCCATCGGAGACGTAGCCGACACCGGCTACCAACTCGCCACCGTAGCCGACCAAGCGGGTATTGTAGTTGCGGAAAACATACTGCGCGGCAACCAAAGCCCACTCGAGCTCGACGCCGTGGCCAGCGCCGTATTCACGATCCCAAACCTCACGCGCGTCGGACTCTCCGAAGCCGAAGCCCGCGCCCAAGGAAAAGATTTCCGCATCCGCAAAGGCAGCACCAAAAACTGGCCCTCCTCCCTGCGCATCGGCGAAACCCATTCCTTCTACAAAATCCTCATCGAAAACGGTACCGACCGAATCCTAGGCGCCCAACTGCTGCGTCACCAAGCCGCCGAAGTCATCAACCTCTTCGCCCTCGCGATCAAAAAGAACCTTACCGTGGGCGACCTGAAATCAGTTCTCTGGGCTTACCCGACCTACGGCTCCGACCTCAAAAACATGATCGCCTAAACCCGCCATGAAAGCCAGAGCTCCATCCAAATCCCGGCTTCTCCAGCTCGCGCGACGCGTCCTCCGCTATCTCGTCAAAGTCCTCGACCAAAGAGCCCGCTGCCGCCATTGCCCGCCTTTCGATGACCCCTTCCAAAAATGATCAAATAAGCGCTCTTCTCATTTTAAAAAACGCCGACAAAAATCAATCCGCACGCGCCCCCCGCTCACGTTTGACTTCGCGCTTCGAATTTCATCGAATTGCGCCTTTCAGTCCCCTTTCCCCTAGCCCCCGATTCCGTGAGTTTCTCCCCCGCCGCACAACTCTCCCTCGCCCTCCGAAAATTCGCGAACATCGCCCGCGCCTTTGCCTTCCTCGCCCTGCTCCACGCCGCGTCACAGGCTCAGGAGCAACCCGCTACCATCACCTCCCTCGCCGCCCTGCAAGAGGTTGCAGAAGATTCGCCCGCCACCCACTCATTCGACCTGGAAGCCACCGTCTGGTACGTGAATCCGTCCACCGGCGGTCTCATTTTGCACGACGAAACGAGCAGCGCGGAAGTCGAGCTCGACTCCTCCGGCTACCCTTTCCAGCCGGGCGATCGAATCGCCATCGCTGGCAACGGCTCTCTTCTCGATCTTGGAGACCGCTACCAGCTGACCCGCATCCCCTTCGTCGACAACGACGGACTGCACGGCGAAGAGGAACAAAGCGGCAGCATTCACCTCACTGCCGGCCGCCATCCCCTTCGCGTAGAATGGTTCAACGCCATCGGCGAGCCAGGCCTCCACCTCGACTACCAAGGCCCCGGTATCGAGCCGGACCCCGTCCCCAATTCCGTTCTCTTCCGACAAGCGGCTACTCTCGATCCTTCTGGAGAACCAAAGTGGCAGCCTGGTCTCGACTTCCGCACCTACCACGAGCGCTGGTGGAGCCTCCCGCCCAGCACTCGCATCGCCCAACCCGTCCTCACCGGCCACACCGAAAATTTCGACGTCACCGTAACTCCACGCCGCGAGTTCGTCGCCATCGAATACACCGGCTATATAGAAATCGCCGAGCCCGGCGAGTACACCTTCTTCCTGCGTTCCGACGACGGCAGCCGTCTCTACATCGGCGAGCCGTCCCTGCAAATCTCCAGCCCAGGCTGGAAACCACTCCCCGAAGCCCGCCTCCTCTACCCCGGCCAAGTTCTTGTCGCCGAACAAGACTACCTCTGGGCCCGCCTCGAAGGACAAGTCACCCACGCCAGCCGCATCGGAAGCCTCAGCTACCTCACCGTGCAATCCGGAGCCGGCAGCATGCGAGTCGAAATCGCCGACGCCACCGGCCTCCCCTGGGCGAACATGCTACACACGAGAATCCGCATGACGGGCGTCGCCCGCCGCAGTCGCTCCCTCGACGGCATCCCCACCGCAGCCACTCTCTTCGCTCAAAACAGCGCCCAAATCGAAATCCTCCAGGGCGTCCCGCAAAGCAAGCCACAGCCACCTGCCCAACTTGCCGTCACTCCCATCCAGCAAATAGAACGCTTCGCCCCATCCCTACTCGACGGACAACACACCGCCCGCGTGCAAGGCGTAGTGATAAACTCGATACCCGGCGGCTACGCCATCGTCATTCAAGACGCCGAACGCGCCATGTTCATCGATCTCAACCGGCTCCGCCCCGAACCCTTTCAATTGGGCGACCTTCTCGATATCACAGGCCTCGTCCAGCCGGGAGAATTCTCACCCTTTATCGACGCCACCGAACTTACCCGACTCGGCTCCGGCATCCTGCCCGCTCCAGTCGAAGCCACCCGCGACGAACTCATAAACGGCAGCCTACACAGTCAATACGTCGAGATCGACGGCTACGTCCTCGCCGTCGACGAACGCACCGTCACCCTCCGCACTCGGGCAGGCGTGCTCAACATCGACCTCGAAACCGAGACTTCCACAGATTGGCTCAACTCCATCCTGCGCCTGCGCGGTTGCTTGCGATCCTTCTGGGATCCGGAAAGCCGCGAAGTCGAAGTCGGAAAGATCGAGCTCAACTCCGCCGAGATCGCCATCGTACGCCCTGCTCCAAACGATCTTTTCGATGTATCCAAAAAACGGGTATCCGAGCTCCTCAAGTTCGATCCGAACGCAAGCGTTTTCCAAAGAGTGGGCCTTACCGGTCAGATCCTGCAAACCGCTGGCGACAGGCTCTACCTCATCGATCAAGAGCAAGGAGTTCGCGTCACCCTCGCCACGCCACTCGAGCTCCAACGAGGCGATTTCGTCGAAGTCGCGGGCTTCCCAGAGTTCACTGGACCGTCACCCCACTTCGCCCACGCCATCGCCCGAAAAGTCGGGCACGAGCCACTGCCTCCCGCCCATCTGCTACCCGCCGACGCGCTCCTCTCAGACGACTACGATTCCACCCTCGTCTCCGTCGACGGAGATCTCATCGGCATCGGCTTCCAAAGCGGACATCGCACCCTCCAGCTCCGAGCCGGGGCAAATGTTTTCTCTGCATCAATCGCCAATTCCGGAGAACAAATCGCCAACTACGAACCGGGCAGCCAACTTCGACTCACCGGCGTCTACGCTGGCCTGGGCGGAAACCGTAGCCTCGGCCAACCGATCGAAGCGTTCGAAATCCTGCTCGCCTCCCCTTCCGACGTGCAAGTCCTAGTCACTCCGCCTTGGTGGACCATGCCTCGCCTGCTCACCCTTATGGGAGCTCTTTCCATCATCCTCCTCATCGCCCTGCTTTGGATCAAAGCCCTGGAACGCCAAGTCGCCGCCCGCACCGCCGAACTGAGAGAAGTCCTCCAAGAACGCCACCGCGTCCAACAGGAAGAGGCCCTCGCTCGCGAACGCTCCCGCATGGCTCACGACCTGCACGACGAGCTGGGCGCCGGACTCACCGAAGTCGGCCTACTCGGCACGCTTGCCGCCACTCACTCGCTTCCGATTGATAAACGAGACAGCCACCTATCCCGCCTTTCCGACAAGGTGCGCGGACTCGTCATGGCCCTCGACGAAATCGTCTGGGCAGTCAATCCCAAGTACGACTCCGTCTCCTCTTTCGTCGACTACTTCACCTCCTATGCCCAACAATTCCTAGAGTTGGCCAACGTACGCTGCCGCTTCGATGTCGCCGACGAGCTTCCGGTCCAGCCTCTCACGTCACGCGTGCGCCACAGTCTCTTCCTTGCCTTCAAAGAAACGCTGACAAACGTCGCCCGCCACGCCGACGCTTCCGAAGTCATCGTACGTATTTATCCAAAGGATACACAACTCGTTTTGTCCGTATCCGACAACGGTTGCGGACTCCAAGGCAAACAAGCAAAACCCTCAATGAACGGACTCGACAACATCCGTGATCGACTCTCCGAAATGGGCGGGCATTGTACCATGGAAAGCGACGAGCAAACCGGCACCACTGTCACTTTGAAACTACCTCTCAAATGAGCGAAGCATCCATAAAGATAGCCATCGTCGAAGACCAAGACACGACACGCGAATCCCTCGAGGCCATAATCAACCTCGAGCACTCCATGGAGTGTATTCTCACCTGCTCCTCCGGTGAAGAGGCTCTGAGCAAACTGCCCAAAGCCCGTCCCGACGTTGTGCTGATGGACATCATGATGCCCTACATGACCGGCATCGAATGCGCCTCAAAACTCAAGGACCTGATGCCCGAGATCGAGATCGTCATGATCACCGTCTACCAAGACCCGGACCTCATTTACAGCGCCCTCCGCGCCGGAGCCTGCGGCTACCTCCTCAAACGCTCCACGCCCGAACAAGTCACCACCGCCATCCGCGACGCCAAACGAGGCGGCATGCCCATGTCAGTCGAAGTCGCCCGCCGCGTCATCTCCTACTTTCGTCAAGAAGCCCAAGTCTCCAGCGACGTAGACAGCCTCTCAAATCGCGAACGCGAAGTACTCGAATTCGTAGCCCAAGGTTTCACCAACAAAGAGATCGCCGCCAAACTCTCCGTCACTCCCGAAACCGTCCACTGGCACCTCAAAAACTGCTACAAGAAACTCCACGTGCGCACCCGCACCGAAGCCGCCATGAAGCTCCGCCAAAGCTCGCACTGAAACGCTACTCGTCCATGACTGCTGTAACAGCAGTCTCTTCCGTCAATAGTTTCTTAGCTCGCGCCACATCCCCCGATACGAGAGCTAAAGCAGCAGCATCCAGACGCTTCCCGATATTGGTATCCAAGTTATCGCGACGCATCTCCAGCATCTTCAAAGGTAGACGCAAATCCTCGGCCGAATACGAAAAACCTTCATCCAGCTGCTTCGTTCGCAACTCTTGCACAACCTCTAGATCGCGATAACCAAATTCTACGCTAGGCTCCACGACGGTCCCTTCTCCCCAGTCATTCCAGGTGACAACCTGTGTAATCGCCTCGCCACTACGCAAAGCCTGATCAAGCGTTGATCGAAAAGTCTCTCCTTCCTCGTCGCCAATATAGCCCCAGCTTTGACTCACGCCCGCTTGCTCGTAGACGTCTACGAATCTCGGAAACGCCGTCGGAATCGCATGCGGCCAAGCCTCAGCGTCATTCATGAAACGATCCGTAAACGCCAGGCCTACACTCGGGTTCGGCCAATCAAACGCGCCCATAGCCGATGTCCGACGGATGTGCTCACTAAAATACGCGACCGGCGTATCCAGTCGCTGAAGACACTGAGTCCATTCGCTATCGGACAGACCTGTTTGCCCAAACGAAAGCAAAAGCGGCTTACCATCTAGCTGAACATAACAAGGCGAAGAAAACCAGTTCTCCGCCATCCACTCTATTTCGCCAGCCACATGCGCCACCCGCTCCTTAGCGGATAGCATACCTGCCTCCACCAAACTCGGCACTGTCTGGTCTTCATAACAAATAGCGAACCGCATCCCAAGCTGCTCTACCTTTTCGAAAAGCAGCTGCGTATTTCGGTGCAGGGTCGCGTAGTCGTACAAATTCGTCATCCCATACCAATCCACGATCACGCCATCGATTCCGGCTAGCTTCATCGAAAGCAAATGATACTCGATCACCGCTGGATCCGATGAATCATAAGCTCCGATCAAAGGCGTATAGTGAGAAGCCAAAGAGAGTTCCTCGCTGTCTTCATTTTCCGGATCAAAGGCATTCATCGTCCAATGCCAACCCCAGTGAGGACTCACCGGTTTCGCCTCATACCATGGCATATAGTGAGCGAGTATAAATCGCTCCTTTTCTTCATCGATCGCGTCTGCTTTCGACACGCTGGCAGATCCTGCCAGCACGCTCATCACAAGACCCATGCGAAGTGTCGTATTCAAAATCTTCATTCAAAAAATCAGTCAACAGGCTACTCCTGCTCTACAGTGAAATGTTTGGAGGCGTTTTTGAGGTCCTCTAATTCGCAATCGACAAGAGTCAGTCCTCCCATCGCGTCCTTCCGGACAAAAACATCATGACTCTTCTTGGTTCCCAGTCCGACGCCAGTCACCACAAGCTCCTCCAGACGCGTATTCGAAAGCGTACCTTGCCCGTTCTTGCTGCCAGGACCAACAACCGTTAGCCCATCTGAAAAACTGTCACGAATCTCGACCTTGCTTACGGAGAGGCCGGAGATGCTCTTGCGATCCATGCAGATCTGAAACGATCCGCGCCACGCCCAACTATGATCGTAGCCGCCGCAACGAAGCAGGGAAATATTCTCAACAACCGTCGTACCGCTGAAGTTGTTATCAATCCCACGAGAATCATCAGATGTGGGAAACGTAGTACTAATCAGGATACCACAGCCTGTTCCTATGTCGATGAACTCGCAATCCTCTACGCGGTTGTTCGCTCCGCCATAGACCGAAGCGCCATTGGCGAGGAACGTTAGTTGTCCCGTACTCCGGCGGATAACGTTGTTTCCGGGGACCACGTGCTCGTCCACGTAACCTTGGTCTGAAGCGGCCGGCCAGATAGCGAAACAGTCATCCCCCGTTCCGCGAGCCGAGCAATTATCCACGACCGATCCACTCGTGCCGACGCAGAAATTCACTCCATCCGCCAACATGTTTCGAAAACGACACCCTTCGATGAGTAAGTTCGTTCCATTGTAAATCCATGCCCCTACTTTTGTATGCTCAATCCAAATACGCTTAATCGTCGAGTCACTGCAAACGCCGCCGATGATACCGTCGTTCGCTTCTTGGTCGTTGCGATAGTTGAGAGCCCCCATGATCGCAAAATCCGCCAAATGGATCTCGCTGCCCGTAAGCTTGAAACGCACACGACGGTCGGCTTGCGAATAGAGTGCCTCATCACCGACAAAAGTCGTATGCCACATGCCCGCTCCTTGGATGGTGACATTCGAAGGGAGGATAATGTCACCCGTAAGCTTATACTCGCCGGCGGGCACCCAGATCGTACTGCCCTTCTCGAGAGCCGCTGCCATACAGTCTCGCAGGGCTTCCGTATCGTCGCTTTCCCCATCGCCTGTTGCGCCAAAATCAAGCACGGAGAGCGAATTCACCGGAGCCAGCAATGGTTCGGGGACTTGCTCCAAGTCCGCGAAATCGATGCTGCAAACAATTCCGTCATCGTCTGTCTTTTGCAGGCGAACCACATCGCCGGAACGAATCGCAAGACCCTTCACGCTCAGCTCATCATAGAAGTTACGCGGCTTGCCAAGCGCCGGATCATTGGAAAAAGGATAGTTCCCGTACAGCCAGGCGTTGCGAGAGCTGAGCTCAACCGTGCGGGCGGGCTTGTCGTTCACGGATACCGTGAGCTCGGACTTGGTGCCGCCACCTTTCGGCGCGTCCGGCAGACTGAATCGGACGATAAGGGCGTTCGCGTCAACCGTCGCGTCGAACTCGATGAACTCTCCTTGTTCCCCTAGCTTCACATACTGTTGAGCCGATGACTCCGTCTCTATCGTGTGCGGAGCATAGTTGGGTCCGACCACAGTACCGCTCGTGCGCATCGTTTCCGCTTCGTAGGTCGTCCATGCCTTGTCGGCGCCGACTCCTCCTTGAACTTGGCTTCCGCTGAAAATCGTTAAGGCAACAACGGAAAGGCTTTTAAAGTATGGTTTTAAATTCATCGTATCGAAAATTTACTTACACAAAGACACAAGAGGAACCGAGAGCGTGGCATCCGCTTCGCACTGCACCACGTCTCCCGCCACATTGACTAGATGAGTACGGCTATTAGTTGAAGGAGCGGTAATCGTTACCACCTCATGAGTTATCGTAATCACAAACCGGTCGCCCTGGTAGTTGAGCGGAAACTGCAAGCGATTCCACTTTTCGTAGAGCCGTGGATGAATCGACAAGCGCCCGTCTTCGGCGTTCACACCACCAAAGCCGAACACTGCCGTCATCCACGCCCCACCATTCGCCGCCGGATGCGACCCGCCGATAAATATGGTTCCGGCATAGAGTTTAGACTTCGCCTCAAGATCGATCTTCGCGGTCTTGAGAAAGTAACGATAGGCGAAATCGAGATTGCCAAATTCCAAGGCGACCATCGCATAGGCGCAGGCGCTCAAGCTGGAGCCATGCTCGGTTCGCGGCTCATAGTACTCCCAGTTTGCCCGCTTGATGGCGGCGCTATAACGGTTCTTAAACAGGTTAAGCATCATCACCACATCCGCCTGTTTGATCACCTGAGTCGGCACCGCCAAACCCTGCCCCGCTCCGAGGTATTCGTTAGGATGTACCAAGCGTTCCTTGAGTTCAGCAGGCGTCGTCATCTTCAGCTTAAAATAGCCCTCAAACTGCTCGATCACTCCAGTCTCCGCATCGGGCTCAGGCACATACAAAAGCTCCGCGGCTTCGGCGAAATCGATCAGCTCACGAGCTATCTCCAGACGCTCCAAAAGGACGTCCAACTGAGATGGATGCTTAAGCCGCAAGTGTTCCACAGCGGCGAGAGCGACGACAAACGTTTCCCTAGCGACTTGGCTCGTGAAGGCGTTGTTGTTTACCCGTTCATGATATTCATCAGGACCGATCACATCGAGAATCTCATAGCGGGCCTTATCCTTCTTGAAATAAGCATAAGAGAAATAGAAACGCGCGCACTCGAGGATAACCTCAGCTCCTCCTTCAAGCAGCAGGGAGTCATCACCAGTGTGAAGAAAGTACTTCCACATCGCGATAGCCACATCGCCACTGATATGCACCTGCTTGTCGCGAAAGTGCGTGCGCAAGTCCCGGCCCGTGATGGGGTCGCCTACATTAAAATAACTGCAAGCGTCATCGCCCGTCTCCTGACTTTCCCAAGCGTAGAATGCTCCACGATATCCCGGCCCTTCCGTCATCGCCTTACGGCGAGCTCCATCCAAAGTTCGAATACGGTAACGCAGCAACTCCACTGCAACCTCCGGATTCGTGTGCAGAAAAAACGGATACATGAATAGCTCCGTATCCCAGAAAATTGCTCCTTTATACACTTGTCCAGACAGAGCTCGGGCTGGGATCGAATTCGAGCTACTCTTTACCGGAGCGACCATTAATAGCTGCAGGATACTATAACGCAGCGCGAGCTGTGCTTCGTCATCGCCCTCAATCACCACATCGCTCTCCGCCCACTTACCAGCCCAAACATCATCATGCTTGGCCAAACAGGCCATGTAACCACGGACTTTAGCCCTTTCCACAATATCAATCGCAGCCTGATCCACAGGCGTCTCAAAAGCGTCATTATCCGTTACGACCGCGAAGTACTTATCAAACGAATACGTCTTGCCAGCCTTAGCGGAAAAATGAATCACGCGCAGATTCTTTTGTTCGCAAATCTCATGCGCGTCCTCGCCAAACCCGCACTCAAGCGCCTCCGCCACAGCTACACCCTTCGAACTCTCATGAGTAGACCCATACGTCACCAAAACGTCTCCACGTTTCTCATACGCGAGTTTGGGCAAATGCGGCCCGTTGAGATCCCAGATATCTCCATCGATGCCAGTGCGTATCATTACTTCCGTCGCTGCATCGCAGCGAATACTGAAACGGATAACTCCCAGATTCGGAGTATCCGCGCTAAGGAATCGACTAGACTTAAGCGTGACTGCCTTGTCACCCGAGAGGAAACGAGTCTCCCGCTGGAAGGCCGCGTTTGCGAAGTTCAAACTCTGAGTGTGCTCCACATCCGTTTCGCTTAGAGCTGAAAGCTCTACGCCGTCTATCGTGACACTAGTGTATCCACCGTTTGGAGCATTCACGGGCTCACGCCAAGCATCACCGACTCGATCGAAAATCCCAGCAAGCGTAATCCCTACCAATTGCTCGGATCCAAATTCGTCAAGCGTACCGCGATAGCCCATGTACCCATTCGCGATCTGGAAGATGTTTCCACGACGCATGATGCCCTCTGCATCACCGCCACACTCGCTTGTACTGATTTCCCAAAGTTTCATCTGTATCAATCAGGATCCCTGCTTCTCGTCCTTAACCCGCAGCATCAAAACCGCAGCCACGACCATCGACGCTCCGCCCAACACCAAGGCATAAACCGCATGGCCCTGAAACAGGGTACGCACCAGTAGTCCTAGCACGGCAGCTGCCAATATCTGCGGAATCACGATGAAGAAATTAAACATACCCATGTAGACTCCCATCTTCCGATAAGGGACCACGCTACTGAGAATCGCATACGGCAATGTCAGCAGACTCGCCCAAGCCACGCCTAGTCCGATCATCGACACGATGAGCAGCTTCGAATCATGGAAGAAATACATGGACGCTAGTCCTAGCCCTCCGAGCACGAGACAGACCATATGTGTATACACGCGGCTGATACGTTTCGCCAAAACAGGCAGAAGAAACGCGACGAGGGCGGCCACACCGTTATAGACCGACATCAGAACGCCTACCCAATTGGCTCCCTGATTATATGCCTCGGACTGTGGATCACTACTACCGAAGTGATAACTCGTAACCGCCGCCGTCGAATAAATGAAAAATGCGAACATGGCGAACCAGGTAAACATCTGAGCGAGGGCCAACTGACGCATAGGACCCGGCATATTGGACATGTCGTGCACCATCTCGACAAGTCCGCGCTTTTTCCCGCTCGAGTAACGCCATGCGGCGACTAGTTGCAATACACCGTAAGCGCTCCCGCCAAAAGAGAGAATATAAAGGCCCTTATCCCAAGCCAACGAACGAATCAGAATACTGAATACAATTCCAGCAATCAAAAGCAACGAACCACCCAGAATATACTTCTTCTGATCGAGCACTATGGCTGCCACCTCGGCATCATCGTTCTCATCGTCCTCTCCATGGAAGGCCTTCTGCTCCTCGGGCGAATATTCCTTAACCCGAAAGACGGTCCACAACACTGTTAACAGGTAGACCAATCCCCCCAAGGTGAAGGACCACTTAACCGAATCCGGAACCTGCCCTTCTCCTGCTGTATTCGAAATACTGAACACGTTCGTGAGCAAGTACGGCATAAGCGACCCGATCACCGAACTGACGCCAATAAAAAAGGTCTGCATCGCGAAGCCAGAGGTACGCTGCTCGTCGGGAAGCATATCACCCACGAAGGCGCGCATCGGCTCCATGGTGATGTTTATCGAAGCATCTAATATCCAGAGCATACCCGCCGCGAACCAGAGGGCCGGCGAATTGGGCATGACCAACAAGGCGAGTGAAGCGAGGACCGCTCCGACAAGGAAATACGGCTTCCGGCGTCCCACCCGATTCCACGTCTTGTCGCTCATGTATCCGACGATTGGTTGCACCACCAATCCCGTCACTGGTCCAGCGATCCAGAGAATAGGAATCTCGTCGATCGAAGCGCCTAAGGTTTCAAAGATACGGCTGACGTTGGCGTTTTGCAGGGCAAATCCAAACTGGATGCCCACATAGCCGAAGCTCATATTCCAGAGCTGCCAAAAGTTTAGGAGAGGTTTTTTCTTCATTTGTTAATTCCTTCGAAGGCTCGCGCGTTCAGCTCCTCGAGACTCGTTTCGGCAAGATCGGTGACTACGAGATCTGCACCGACTTCGCGCAGTTCGCGCTCATTGTCCTCACGGGCGAGACCAACAGTTAGGGCGAAGCCTCCGCTTGCTCCGGCTTGCACGCCGGATACCGCGTCCTCCACCACGATGGAACGGGCGTAGTCTACGCAAAGCTGATCGCAGGCCGTCGTAAAAATGTCCGGCTCGGGTTTTCCTTTTAGTCCAAGCTTTTCGGATACAAGCCCATCAACTACGGTTTCAAACAAGGATGCTGTCCCTGTCTTTTCAAGAATCAAGGCAGAGTTACGACTCGAAGTGGCCAGCCCGACTCGGATGCCGCGCTTACGAAGCTGATGGATAAGGCCAATGGTCGAATCGTAGAGTCCAACGCCATCGGTCTCGATGATCTCGTTGAACAAACTGTTCTTGCGATTGCCCAGCGCGCAGATCGTCTCGAAACCCGAAGCATCATCCGGGGTGCCGAATGGCAAAGTAATACCACGCGAGGCGAGAAAGGCTTCGACTCCCAAATAACGCGGACGACCATCAACATAGGTCAGATAATCTCGCGGGTGATCGAAGGCCCGGAAAGGCTCGTCCTTGGCCGTAGCGTGGCTTTGTAGAAATTCGTCGAACATCCGTTTCCATGCTGTGGAATGCACGGAAGCTGTCCGGGTAACCACTCCATCCATGTCGAAGATCACCGCGTCTATACGCCATGCTTCTTGAATCGTCTCTCCTTCTGGAGAAACAGTTGTGTCTTCTTCCGATGTCATGAAAGTGGATGTCTTATTGTCGTGCAAAGGTGTGATGCAGGGCAGCGGTTCTCCAAGGCATAGCTCGACGAAGTCGCGTCTATCCTAGTGTTTCAAAATACACCGCACAGCTACCTCCAGCCGACGACAGGGCTAGAGGAGCAATCTGTAATTGATTATTAGTTACAATAGGCGCGTGGCGTCTGCACGCCACGCGCGCTTGATGAGGGTAACTAGAATTCGAAGGTGTTCGAAATGCTCCAGGTACGATCTGGCGCTATGCGGTAGGCCGCGAAGTCGCCAGTTGGCTGAGCCGTGATTGGGATGAGCTCGTCCCCGCCGCTGAACGCGTTGTAGACATTGAGCTGCACGCGCCAATCGATGTTGTCGCTAAGCTTTTTCCGGTAGCCGACCCAGAGATCGAAGTTCGTTTCGGAAGGGCCTTCGACCGGATTTCCGAGATCGTATTCCACCGTTGTCGGATCATTCGGATCACCCATTGGAGGGTAGCCGATGATGACGCTGCTCTGGTAGCGCATGCCGCCACCGATATTCAATCCCTTCAGGCGTCCGTCCGAGAAGTCGTAGTTGGTGATCGCGTTGACACGCCATTCACGGAGCTCAGGCACAGTCGCGTTTTCAACCAACTGGGCAAGTCTCCACTCACTACCGGGAGCGCCGACAAGACCTTCTCCGTCGAACCAGTTCTTACCTGCTGTAACCACATCTTCAGTACCCCAGTAATGGTGCATACGTCCGAGGCCGTTCTCGACCGTGAGGGCTTCGCTCACCAGCGCCATGAATTCGCGGATGTTGGCGTTGCCCACATTGTTGCGGCGTGCATCGGTCTTGCTGGCGTTGAGAGTGAAGCGCCAGTTATCAACAGGCTCGCCACTGAACTCGACTTCCCAGCCTTCGGAAACGTTGTCCTCTGTGATGGTGAAACCGTTTGGTACGCTATATGTGACTTCGCCTGTGGATGGACCGAAGTTGCCAAAGGTGTTGATACCCCACGCTTCATAGAAGCGAGGATCAACTGAACTCTGGAAGGCGCGAACCGCATCGAGAACCGAGTGCTCGAAGTTAGGATTAACGACCCAGTTTCCATCTTCGGATACGATTGCTCCCGGCTCTGCCGCGAGGGCATCGGTATAGAAGCGGTGGTAATTGTAACGCATCGGAAGGCCGTCATCGCCAAACACATCAGTGTCGTTGCCAGTCAGGTCTGCGGAAGACGCATCGTAGCCCCATGGCAGGATGTTGTATTCAAAAACGTTGGCGAAGTTCTGATTCAGCTGCATCCAGTTGCCGATCGCAGCAGCGTTGATCTGCATGCTGTTGGCGCTAGTGTTCGATGTCTTGTAATGGTTGATACGCATCGAGTAGCGGCCATCGCGAGATTCCACGAGCATGCCCTTTTCGTAGGTCTTGCCGGAGGGCAAGGGATGAGATTCTCCATAGAGATCGACGCGGCTAGAGTCTGGCTGGAAATTCTCCGACTGATTGAAGTAGAGACTCACGGCAAACGGGAGTTCCGAGGTAAGATCCTTCAAGAATGGCATATCGCCCAAGTGAGCCATGACGCTGTAAGAGCGGGATGTCTGCTCGAGCGATGTGTAGCCAACCGGCAAAACGTAGTTGTCAAAACTTACACTTCCGTGATCTACGTTTGGATCGAAATCGTTGGGCGACATCGACATGCCTGCAGACTCAGCCGTGTCTTTTCTGACACCTACCGTACTCACGATCGAACCGTCGAGCCACTTGCCCTGCCAAACCATCGCTTCGTACTTGTTGACCGACTTGGAGAGAGAAGCTCCTGTGGTCAAACGATCGCGGTTCGCAGCCGAGGCTTCCGCATCGACGATGTTCAGATTCGTAGTGGTCCAGCCAACATAGTTAGCGGGATTTTCCGACTGAGTAGACTCATAGCCATCCGCGCCAGGCAGATAGAAACCGTTCTGCCAAGGATCGGCGGGATTCACCGAACTGTTCCAAGTGGAGTCGAAGTAGTTGATCGCTCCACCTGTCATGGTGATGTTGTCACTCACGGATGGGATGTATGCTCCTTGCAAGGATCTACCGAGAAGTGAATCGCCAAGGTAAATCGTCTGAATCGGCGTCAAGGATGAGTTGAAACGTTCGTTTGGACGACCTTGCAATTCATAGAAGGAATCTTCGAATACGCCGTAACGCTGCCATTGGCGAGCATCGGTCTCCGCAGTGTCTTTCCCGAGCAAGCCAGTGAAAACATGTGTCCCGAGGAAGCGCTTTAGCATGTTGTCTTCGCCATCGTCGAAGTCGTGTTTGTAGAAAGCGGTCGCGCGAACGGTGCTCCGATCCGTATCGCGAGAACGGTTTGACCAAGCATTGTTCGAAGAGACGAAAGGACGGCCGACGTTTGGATTTGGCGTGCCATCTGAATACGGTTCGCCACCGGTAAGTCCTGGATCAGGGCTACCGTCTCCATAGACAGCCATGGGATCGATCTGGAGGCGGACTTCACCTGGTAAGAGCGCCTTTTGCCCGTTCTCGTAGGACTCGCTGTTGTAGTCCAAGGATATGCCGAGTCTGTTTTCGAGGAAGGTTTGAGACAGGCTAATATTCGTCACCGAAAAGTCCTGTGACTCACGCTTCGAGTCCCCATCGATGAGGTTGTTATAGAAGTCGAAAACCGACGCGTCCGTGAGGTGATTATTCTTCCAGAGACCCGCTGTGGAATAGGGAGCTCCGGAATTGATCGCCCACTGAGAAGTGCCGTGGAGGGAAATCCAGCCATTGTCAGGCATCGCCTCGATGCCGCCATCGACCGCGCCATCCGGGCCGATACCGCCGCTTACAAAAGTGCCAACGATGTCCGTCACGTACATGCTCTGACCACTGCCGTCGAAGAAGACAGACGGACCTGTGCGTGGACTTGGAAAACCGAAAGTGCCAGCGTAAGGTTCGTAGGCGGGATTCGCGGAACCGTCCGATGCGAGATTGACGCGGAACTGTCCGTGACCTGGTCGACCGGAAAGGTGATCGAAGGCCTGGAACTGGTTATAGGTCGCCTGATTGAGCTCAGTGAACCAAGGCGTGATGGCGTCGGTCGGAGGCAAATAGCGAGGATTGTTGCTATCGATGCTGCCGGATTCGAAGTTCGCCTTAATCGTGGTGAAAGCTCCGTTTTTGTTCAGAGCTTTCGGCTCGTAACGCAGCGCGGTATAGATACGCGTGTCTTCCGAGAATGCGGGATCCTGCTTGTATTTATCATCCTTATACAAAGCGTTCATGCGAATCGCTAACTCGCCTTCGAGAATCTCTCGATTCAGATCCAAAGCGGTACGCATGCTGCCGTAGCTGCCAAACCTGATTTCCGCTTGGCCTGTGTTGTCGAAATAGGCGCTCTTGAGGCCGGCATTAATGATACCGGCCGGGCTGCCTTGGCCGAAGAGAATCGAATTCGCTCCACGCTGCAGATCGACACGCTCGACGTTATAGGATTCCCAAGGAATATCGCTGCTGAAAAAATCACGCGTATTGTCGGCAGCCGCTAGGCCACGTACACGAGTATTTTGATTAGGGGAAACAGTGTCTTCGTTCAGACTCGCGGCGTCGCCGACACCTCCGAAGTTGCCCTTCGCGCCACCCACTTCCGTGCCAGTGGTATACTGCAAAAGGCTCGAGTTGTCGGTCGCGCCGACATCGTTGAGAAATTCCTTGGTAACAACCGATATCGCGCTGCCTACGTCGCGCAGATCCGTCTTGAGGCGATTGCCGGCGAGCGTTGTCGCGGCGTTGTAGCCTTGCGTTTCGGAGGCGGTGACTTCGAACGGGGATAGTTCGAAGATATCCTCGTCGTCATCGCTCAACGACGGGTTCGCCACTTGACCTTGGGTCAGCGCAAGAGGCGAAAACAGGATGGCAAAAGCAGCGACCTGTCGTGGGGTGTATAGTTTCGATTTCATAGTTTGCTAGGTTTGTGAATTAGCATTTTGGGAGTAGTCATCGCCTAGAAAACGAAAGACCGTATTCACAATACCCTTACAACAATTCGCACTATCTGCGAATCGCGACCTCAAGACGCCCATCATCTTCAAAAGAAGAACGATAGCGATATTATTTGATCAAGGGATGTGACAGGCTTCGCCCTTAGCCGGGATACAAAGACAAATTCTGGGGTTGAGGTTAGCTTGTTTGGAACGCATTCTAGACTAACACCCAATCGCCCCCTCGCCTAGCCCCCCATATTGATAGTTTTTGCTACCAAGCCACTTTCCCTGTGATAGGCTATTTCTCTACAACCCCTCTAAATACACCCAAGCAATATATGCTACACCCCCGCCTCGCAGTCTCCTTACTCGCCATTCTCGCGCTCGCCGGCTGCGCAAAAAACGACGCGCCCGCACCAGATCTTTTCGGCCAGGAAAACCTCATCGCTTGGTGCATCGTTCCCTTCGACTCAGTCAAACGCAGCCCCGTCGAGCGTGTCGCCATGCTGAAACGTCTCAACTTTTCCCAATACGCTTGGGACTGGCGCGAACACCACCTCGCCCTCCTTCCCCAAGAACTGAAAATAGCCAAGCAAAACGGTATCCGCATGAGCGCCGTCTGGCTTTGGATTGATGAAACGCAAGACAAGGTCGGCTCATTAAGCGCAGGGAATCTCGCCGTTATGAAGGCGATAGCGGACGCGGGCGTGAAGACGGAGTACTGGGTCGGCTTCCACGAAAACGTCTTCGCGGACCTTACCGATGCGCAATGTATCGAAAAAGGGGCTGCCATGACGAGCTACCTAGAGCAGGAAGCTGCGAAATCAGGCAGCACTATCTCGCTCTACAACCACGGCGACTGGTTCGGCGAATCCGAAAACCAAATCGCCATCATCGAAGCGACCGGGAAAAACGATATCGGCATGGTCTACAACTTCCACCACGCCCACCACGAAATCGACGAATTCGAGGACAACCTCGAACGCATGCTGCCCCACCTAACTGCCATAAACCTCAACGGCATGAACCCCGAAGGACCAAAAATCATGCGCATCGGAGAAGGAACGCGCGAAAAGGAAATGCTTACAATTCTACAAGAATCTGGATACGCGGGTCCAATCGGTATCCTCGGCCATGACGACACGCAAGACGTCGAAAAGATCCTCGCCAAAAACCTCGAAGGCCTGCGAAAACTCACCGCCGAGCTCTAAATCGTCCAAGCTGGGGTGCCTTGCTCGTACGGCAGGCATCCCTCGTGTTTTCCCGGTATCGGATCAAAGCGAAGCACCGTCTTCCCCACTGTTTCAGAAGTGAAGTATCCAATGAGAACGAGCTCACGAAGCTTCCACAAAAAGCGAGAGGATGACTCCACTAAGCTTCTGTAAACCTCGCCCTGTTCTTCCAAAGACGAAGAAGCAAAGTTCGTTTCGATTTTCGTCAAACCGGTACGCAACAGCTCTTTCTCATCTTCCGAAAGATACTTCCCGAAACTCACATCAACAAACTCCGCCACGCCAACATCCTTCGCGCCAGGCGTATCGCTTCGAGGCAGGATCAACTCCGCGATCGCCTCCACCTTCGCGAACGCCTCCTTGCTTAAAAAACGAGCTCCCGCGCCAAGCTGACGCGTATCTGTCGCCTGACTTAAGGCGCTTGTCACCCCCGAAGACGTCAACGCAATGCCCAACATCAACGCGGTTCGCTTCACCGCTTCTCTTCGATTCATTTGAGGGTCTGGAAAATCATTCATAGTCAATATTCTCCGCTTTCTTAGAGTTCTCCGCGCTTCGCTTGCCGCACCGCGAAATCGCATGCGCGGGCTGTCAATGCCATGTAAGTAAGCGACGGATTCACACAGGACGATGACGTCATGCACGCTCCATCAGTCACAAACACATTTGGAGCCGCATGCACCTGGTTCCATTCATTGAGCACCGAAGTCTTAGGATCCTTCCCCATTCGAGCAGTCCCCATCTCATGAATACAAAGCCCCGGAGCGCTCTCCTGATCATTGAAGGAATTGATATCGCGAAACCCCGACGCTTCCAGCATATCGACCGCCGAGCCCATCATGTCCTTCCGCATCTCGTGCTCGTTTTCCTTGAACTCGCAATCAAAGGTCACTGTCGGCTGACCCCACTTATCGCGGACCTCATGGTTAAGAGAAACCGTGTTCTCATGATAAGGCAGGTGCTCGCCCCAAGAACCGATCCCAAGCCGCCAAGGCCCGGGCTCTATCAGGTCCGCCTTGAAGTCCGCTCCGAATCGACTCAACTCCCCGACTCCCCTCGTCCACTCACTACGACTCGCTCGACCTTGGTATCCAAAACCTCTGACATAACTCTTCTGCTTTGTCTTTTCATCGAGGTTTCTAAATCGAGGAATATAGATTCCGTTGGGACGCCGACCTGAATAATAACGATCGTCAAATCCGTCAATCAAGCCGGTCGCACCGACCTTGAAGTGGTGATCCATAAGATTATGCCCCAGTTCGCCACTATCGTTACCAAATCCCTCCGGAAAACGATCCGACTTCGAGTTCATCAAAACGAAGGTCGACCCCACCGTCGACGCGCAAAGAAAAACCACACGGGCAAAGTACTCGATCACCTCGTTCGTATTCGCGTCTATGATACGAACGCCCTTCGCCTTTCCGCTCTCCTTGTCATAGATCAGCTCATTCACGATCGAGAAAGGTCGCAGCGTCAAATTCCCCGTTGCATATGCAGCAGGCAAAGTGGAGGCATTACTGCTAAAATAGGCCCCGAAAGGACAGCCGCGCATGCAGCGATTCCTATTCTGGCAACTGCCACGCCCATTGTGCGGTTGCGTCAAATTCGCAACCCGTCCGATCGTGATCATCCGATCAGAAAAATGCTCCGCCACCTTCTGGCTTGCATGCTCTTCCACGCAATTCATCTCCATCTCAGGAAGGAATTGCCCATCGGGCAAATGCGGCAATCCATCCTTTCGCCCGCTTATCCCAGCGAACCGCTCCACATGATCGTACCAAGACGCGATATCCCGATACCGAATCGGCCAGTCAACGCCGTATCCATCTTTCGCGTTCGCCTCGAAATCCAGATCACTCCAGCGATACGATTGCCGCCCCCACGTGAGAGAACGCCCACCCACATGGTAGCCACGCATCCAGTCGAATCGCTTCGTCTCGGAATACGGATTCTCCAAATCGTTCACAAACCAGTGGGCCGAATCCGGACGCGTCGTATAACCGCTGCGGCTTTGTTTCCGCTGCGTCGCCTCCTCCGCCTCCGTTTGCTTCGTCCGGCCCTCGAAATCCCAAGTCTCGGAAAACGCAGTCGGATACTCGCCATGCTTCACATCGCGACCTCGCTCGAGCAACAATGTCTTCAAGCCCTTTTCGGTAAGCTCCTTCGCAGCCCAGCCTCCACTAACGCCGGAACCGACCACGATCGCGTCGAAGGTGTGAGCCTCAGTTCCTTTTCCCTGAATGTTCGTCGCGTCTAGTCCAGCCATATTCGTTCGATTTGTACGCCTTGCGGCTCTTTCGCCTCTTCTTCGCTTATTCCCGGCCCAATTGAAATGAGCACGCATTCCACACGTTCGATTTCTAGCGGGATACTCTCTTCAACTGAAGACCAAAAATCAATATACACAGGATAGCCATGCGGAATATTCGGGGCCCTCACTTGTTGTAGCGAATCAAGCGGTATTGAAACAACACCATGCTCGGGAGAAACCGCGACCTGCGCTCCGTACGCGATGCCATCTTCCGTGATCAGAGCGAGCTGCACCTTGCTGGGCTCGCCAGTCGCTGATTTTCCGAAGAATCTCAATTGCGACGTAGCACCCAAATCTTGAATACGCGGGGCAATTTTGTCTTTGAAATAGAATCGCAGCGAGTGATCGAACTTGTCACGCTGCAAATCCCGGGCCACGACCTCGATCGCGTCCGTTCCTTGTCTTTCTGACGCCACTAAAGGATAGCGGGCGTATCGTCCGTTCCCGGTCAAACCACCGTGATCCTCCTCCGCCTCAAAGAGCAAAACCGGATCCTTCGAATCAACCAGACGAGCCAACCAGCCATCCCCATAAAAGCTCCAATCCGTCGGAACGCCTTTCATTTCAGAGGGAAACGAACGTTTCGCGCCAGCTTCGTCTACCACGATGTGATAACGCACAGCTCCAGAATGAAGTTCCTCCGCTGGTATAACAGCCACGTATTCAAATCCGGATACATGCTTCATTTCATAGGCCGTCGCGCCCCCAGTGTTTCGAGTTCCAACCCCTGGAGTATTGCCTCCTCCAGGTTGCTGACGCGCTGGATTCGCCACGACTGGCTCAGGGACATAAGGTGGCTCGGGGAGATACGCGACCAACTGCACGCCAGCGATCGCTTTGTTCGATACGATCGTCGCCTTCACGCTTAGGTCTCGATCCGTCACGACCTCCACCAAGGGCTCGTGCAGAATATAGGTTTTGTCGATCGAGGCGGGAGGCGCCACATATTCGCCAAGCGTGATAGTCTTCCATGGCGTACTAGCCTTTAGCTTACTCTTAGAGCCATCTCGCACGAGAAGATAAGCGCCGGGCCGAACTAGGAACGCGCCGCCCGACGCCTTCGCCTTATTTGCATTTCCCTTGTTCAATCCCTTCACCGAAAATGCTTCGCCTAGGTCGGGAAGACCGATCCGGATCGGCCACTCGTTCCACGATATGCGGGAAACATGTTTTTCAGGATTCGGCTTCTCGTAAGGATCGCGAACCCAAACCGCATCGGGCATGACTTCCAAACGCCACACGCCTTCCTCGATTCTGTCCAAGAAATAGGACCCAAACCCAGGATACTCGACAACCGACGAGTTACCGTATCCAGCTATCTGCGACAATGTATTCAGCGAATCAAGTTTTTTTGATGTCGAGTTCGAATAGAGAAACGACTCGTCCGAAACGAACTCCGCCAAATCATCCGCATAACTGACGCGTGCTCCGGCGAATTCCATATTATGCGGATAGTCTCCATAGTCCGCTCCCCGTGGCACGCGACGAAACGCTTCCGCCGCCACCATCAAGCCCAAGGTTTTCGATGGAGCATAAGCGAGATTCATATAATGCGTCTGGTATTCAGAATTAAAGGGCGCGATATGAATCGGATCATAGGCGAACATGGTCGCGAACTGCATCCCGGCCGTGCGGTAGCTTCTAGATATCGCGGGATAAATATAGGAACGCCCAATATCCGCCGCATCGAACTCATAGACCATCTTCGCCTTCTTCTGGAACTTCGGATGATCCGCGAACGGAATATCGTAATTGTCGACATAAGGCAGAAAATTACCGCGTTGCTCATGCCCTGCGACGAGATTCGCGGGATACCACTGAAACGTCCCGCCTTGCACGTCCGCATCGAGGTAGGCTTCATAGACATCCAACCCGTGACTCATGTTGTAGAAGATCGGCTTCTCGCTGCCCGTGCCGCGAATCGCCCGAGCCATGCGGTTGATGTACTCGACCGTCAGATCGTATTCGAAATGCCCCGGCTCATTGCAAATCTCGAAAGCGATAATGTCGGGATCGTCCTTATACGCCAAACCTGTATTCGGATTTACATGACTAACGAATTGCTCGAGATAGCGCTCCTGCAAGGGCCAAGAAGTCTTGTCCTCGAGACTGCCTTGCTTCCCGTAGTTCGACGAAAATCCGTCGAGAGGCACTCCTCCCTCCGGATAGGCCGCATTGCCAAATTGAAGCGGCGTTAGGATGATCTTGATACCGCGCTCTTTCAACTTCGCCAGTAGATAGTCGAAGGCCTCCACATGCTCGTTGACCACGAGATTTCCCTGCTGGTCACTGATCTCCCGATCCCAAACATGGATGCGGTAAGCATCGAATCCTAAGCGGGCGAAGTGATACACATCCGCATCGATCGCCTCCTTCCACGAAACGCCAAGTCGCTTGTGAGCCCGAAACGCATGAGCAAACGGAGTCGTGTAATTCACGCCAAACAGCGCCAACTCCTCATCCGTATCAGTCCAACGAAAAACGCCTTCCCCATCCACATAAGCGCTCGGGGCGGATTGACCAAGCGTCGCTAAAGCGATGCCCACTACTGCAAAAACGAGTGTACCAAATCTCTTCATAATTCCTCCTAGTTCAAAAATTCACTTCCGACTCCGCCCGACCGCCTCCGAACTCGCGAACAAACCATGCTTAAAAGCCCGCGACGCAAAGAGGCATCGCCCACCCGCAAACGTAGGCATACTCAGAGAGAGACCTCGGCGCAGGTTGTGGGGCATGGAGTGGCAGCGCATTTCAGGGGTGAATCAAATGGGGGCAAAAAGCTGACTCCTTCACCTTCGCAAAACTCAGTACTAGGTCAATGGATAATTAAACAGTTTTATGATTAATCATACTCTTCTTTAATAATTCCCAAGCTCGCCGACCTCGAAACTCGCCCTCGAGACGCTAAATCAATTCACTCTTAAACGTAACCAACTCCTCGCGGCGTGGTACATGCATGCAAAGGAAGACCATTTTCCTCCGCACGGTCCTCCCTCTTGTTCGTTAAACCTACCAAGCCCGCCTTTTACCGAACCTCCTCCTGTCATGTTAAAATCCTCCTCGCACGATTTCAGAGTCGGCTTCCGCACCCTGATTAAAGAACGTTCCTTCACCGCTCTCGCCGTCTTCGTCCTCGCCATCGGCATCGCCGCCGTCAGCACGCAGCTCTTCGTCGTTAAATCGGTGCTCTACTTCACCTTCGACTTCCCCGACGCCGACCGACTCGTAGACGTCCGCATGGTCGACCCCGAGGATTTCACGCCCAACAACTTCGACTCACTCATGTCCACCCAGGACTTCGTGGACGTACAGGAGTCGAGCTCTTCCTACGAGGAAATCGCTGCCTACATCGCGGGCTCCACGGTTAACATTCGCTACAAGGGCCAACCCAAGCGTCTCACCGGCGCCTACATCTCGCACAACTATTTCCGCACCCTCGGCGTCAAGCCGATCATCGGCGACGACTTCCAACCGGAAAACGATCAAGTAGGGGCCGAAAAAGTAGTCCTTCTTTCCCACTCAATCTGGAAGTCCGACTTCGACTCGGACCCGAACATCGTTGGCGAGAGCCTCCGCGTTAACGGAAACATCGCTACTATCTCCGGTGTCATGCCTCCCAAATTCAACTTCCCCTTTCGCGAGCAGCTCTGGATCCCCCTCAACTCCGAATTTCCCGTACGCCCGCGCGGCGACCCTGGAATCAACTTCGTCGACGCCATCGCCCGCCTCAAGCCAGACGTATCCATCGATCAAGCGCAGCTTGAGATGACCTCCATCGCTACCCGCATCGCCGAGCAATTCCCCGACACCAACGAACAGTTCACCCAAGGCTACGTCCGCCCCCTTTCCGACAACTTCACGCCAGGCAACCTCGCCGGCACCATCCTCTCCATGCTGGCCTTCTGCATCGGCGTTCTGCTCATCGCCTGCGTCAACGTCATGAACATGCAGTTCGCCCGCGCCACCCTGCGATCGCGCGAGCTCGCCATCCGCTCCGCCCTCGGCGCCACGCGCGGGCAACTTCTCCGCCAAATGCTCACCGAGAGCTTCCTGCTCGCCACAGTCGGCGGGCTCATCGGTATCGGCATCGCCCTCTGGGGAACCGACGCGCTGAACACCCACATGCATACCAATACCCAGCAAATCCCCTCCTGGATGAATCTCCAGATCGACACCCAAACCCTCCTGCTGGTCCTCGCTTCCGTTTTCGTCGCCACTCTCGCCTCCGGCCTCATCCCCGCCTTGCTCGCCTCCCGTCCCGACGTTTCGGATACGCTCAAAGAAGGCGGACGCGGCAATACCTCCAAAGCGGCCATGGTCATCTCCCGCTCCCTCGTCATCTTTCAGATTCTCGTCACCTGCGTTCTCCTCATCGGTTCCATGCTGCAGATGCAGGCTATCCTTCGCCAAAAATCGCTCGACTACGGTTACGACACCGACTCGGTCATTATCACCCGACTCGGACTCATGGAAGGCGACTACCCCGAGACCGCCGACCGCGTCGCCTTCTACGACCGCATCCTCGATACCATCCAACAGTCAGGACAATTCGAATACGCAGCTCTCACCGGTCGTTTCCGTATGGTCTTCGGCGGAAGTTCGCGCATCGAAATCGAAGGCCGCGAATACACTCAAAACTCAGACCGTACCCGAGCCGAATTAGAACGCGTCACTCCAGACTATTTCAAAACCATCGATGCAAAAATCCTCGACGGGCGTGGCTTCCAAGACTTCGATTCAGACCAGAGGGATCCCGTCGCCATCGTCACTGCCTCCTTCGCCCGTACCCACTTCCCAGACGAGTCCGCCCTCGGCAAACGTTTTCGCGTTACGCAAGCAAATGGCACCAACGAAGGTCCTTGGCGCAGCATCATAGGCATTGTATCCGAAATTCGGATGCATGGCCCCTTCAATTCCGAAACGGAACGCCCCGGCTTCTTCATTCCCTTCTTCAGCAGCAGATTCGGGCCAGCAGCTGAGCAACCCGTCGCTCCCCAGTTCGGCACCATCATCGCCCGCCCACGCGGCGGCCAAGACCCCCTCGCCTTCACCCGCCAGATCCAGGAGCAAGTCAACAAGGTCGACCCCAACCTGCCGCTCTACTTCACCGAAACGCCCCGCATTGCCATCGACAGCTTCACCGCCCAAAGTCGCGTCGTTGGAAATCTCTTCGCCCTCTTCGGCATCATCGCCGTCATCTTAGCAGCCGTCGGACTCTACGGAGTCATGAGCTTCTCAGTAAACCAACGCACCTCCGAGTTCGGACTCCGTATGGCCCTCGGAGCCGGCAAGCCAAAAATCCTCACCATGGTGTTCCGCCAAGCCGCCTGGCAAATCGCCGCCGGACTCCTCGCCGGCATCGGCGTCGCCCTTGCCATCTCCCAGCTCGGCGGGCAAGGCCTCAGCGACGCCCTCTTCGGCATCAGCCCCCGCGACCCGCTCACTTATTCACTCGTCGCCATTTTCCTGATACTCACCGGCATCCTCGCCACCTACGCCCCCGCCCTCCGCGCCACAAAAGCCGACCCCATGGTCGCCCTCCGCACCGAGTAGAGCGCCCCGCATCAGTAGCGCAGCGCTTCGGCGCGCGAGCTCAGCCTCCGCCAAACTCCACCGCGCAGCGCTTTATCTCTCCAAGTCGTTGAAGCCCCAAACAACACCACACCATGCAAATAGGAATCGATAGTTTCGTAGCCACCGACGCGGACCCGCTAACCGGCACCACCGTCAGCCCTCAGCAACGCGTCACCGACCTCCTAGAGGAGATCGAGCTCGCCGACCAAGTCGGCCTCGACGTATTCGGCATCGGCGAACACCACCGCGAAGAATACCTCGACTCCGCCCCCGCCGTCCTTCTCGCCGCCGCAGCAGCCCGCACCAAAAACATCCGCCTCGCCAGCGCCGTCACCGTACTCAGCGCCGCCGATCCCGTGCGCGTCTTCCAACAATTCGCCACCCTCGATCTCGTCTCTCAAGGCCGCGCCGAAATGGTCGTCGGCCGCGGCTCCTTCATCGAATCCTTCCCCCTCTTCGGTCTCAACCTCGAAGACTATGACGACCTTTTCGTCGAAAAACTCGGCCTGCTCCTCAAGCTACAAAAAAGCTCTACCATCCACTGGTCCGGCAAACACCGCCCCGCCCTCTCCGGCCAAGGCGTCTACCCGCGCCCCATCCAAGACCCCATTCCCACCTGGCTCGGAGTCGGCGGCACGCCTCAGTCCTTCGCCCGCGCCGGCAAACTCGGCCTGCCCCTCATGGTCGCCATCATCGGCGGCGAACCCCACCGCTTCCGCCCCCTCATCGACCACTATCGCGAAGCAGGCACAGCCGCCGGACACGCTCCCGAAAAGCTAAAAGTCGGCCTCCACTGCCTCGGCTACGCCGCCGACACTAGCCAGCAAGCCGCAGACGAGTTCTTCCCCGGCTACGCCCGCGCCTTCACCGCAATTGGAAAAGAACGCGGCTGGCCACCCGTCACCCGCCCCCAATTCGACGCCCTTCTCGGCCCCAACGGAGCCCTGCACGTTGGCGATCCCGATGCCGTAGTTGAAAAAGTCCTACGCCAGCACGAAGCCCTCGGCGGCATCGACCGCTTCAGCTTCCAAATGTCCGTCGCCTCCCTTCCACACAAGCCACTCATGCGCGCCATCGAGCTTCTCGGCACCCACGTCGCCCCCGCCATCCGCAAAGAGCTCAGCAACGACTAGAAGGGAGAGGTCGCTAGAACGACCAAACAAACACCCCCGGAATCGACGACTTCTCCCAATAAGTCTTCGAATTAAGTTTAATTTAACCCTAAATCGTGCCACAACGGTCCGAAAATTCTACAAGGCCCCCGTCCAATTTCGTCTTTCCACCAAGCATGACTCCCCTTAACCGCATCGTTTCCACCCTCGCCCTCGCCGGCTCCCTCGCAGCGAACGTCCACTCTCAGGCCTCCTACCCCAGCTACAACTCCTCCCCGCTCGCTCCCGATTCCACCGGCATGACCAGTGTCGCCGCAGAAATCGCCGGACACATCCAAGCGGGCTGGAACATCGGAAACACCCTCGAAGCCATCGGCAGCGAAACCGCCTGGGGCAACCCCATGGTCACCAACGAACTCATCCAGCTCGTCAAAGAAAACGGCTTCCAAGCCATCCGAATCCCCTGCAGCTGGGACCAGTACGCCAATCAAGAAACCGCCCAAATCGACCCGTCATGGCTCGATCGAGTCAAAACCGTCGTGCAGCACTGCATCGAAAACGACATGTACGTCCTGCTCAACATCCACTGGGACGGCGGCTGGCTCGAAAACAACGTCACCCCCGAAAGACAAGCCGACAACAACGCCAAGCAAAAAGCCTTCTGGGAACAGATAGCCACCCACCTGCGCGACTTCGACGAGCGCCTCCTCTTCGCCAGCGCCAACGAGCCAAACGTCGACGACGCCACCCAGCAAACCGTCCTCCTCTCCTACCACCAAACCTTCATCGACGCCGTTCGCTCCACCGGAGGCAAAAACGCCTACCGCGTACTCGTCGTCCAAGGCCCCGCTACCGACATCGAAAGGACCGACGAGCTCATGGACGCCTTCCCCACCGATACCGTTCCCGACCGGCTCATGGCAGAAGTCCACTACTACACCCCCTACAACTTCGCCCTCATGACTGAAGACCAAAGCTGGGGAAACCAATTCTACTACTGGGGAGAGGAATTCCACTCGACCACCGATACCTCGCGCAACGCCAACTGGGGCGAGGAAGAGCTGCTCGACGAACTCTTCGCCCTCATGAAAGCCAAGTACGTTGACCAAGGCATCCCCGTCGTCATCGGCGAATTCGCCGCCATCCGCCGCACCCACCTCACGGGCGAAAACCTCGAGCTGCACCTCGCCTCCCGCGCCTACTACCTCGACTACGTCACCGAAAAGTGCAACGCCCTCGGTTTCCTGCCCTTCTACTGGGACGCCGGCGGCCTCGACAACCACGGCTCCGGGATCTTCGACCGAGACACCAACACCATCTTCGACCCGCTCGCCCTCGAAGCCCTCACCCAGATCGAAACCGAACAATACTGGACGCAAGAAGGCCCCACCTACGCCGCCAACGCCAACCCCGACGGAGATTGGGCCAACAATCACCTCGAACGCTACCTCGGCAGCGATCCGCGCGACGAAACTTCCATTCCGGCCAAACCGAGCCTGCAAATCGACGCCAACAAACGCCTCGCCTACACCCTGCACCGGTATTCAAAAAACAACGGTCTACTAGAATTTGAATACAGCCACGACCTCTCGACCTGGAACCCCTTCCCCATGAACATCCAAACCGATACCAACACCCTTCTCGAGGCCATCTCCGATCCCTTGCCCGACGACGCGCCCATCTTCATCCGCATAAAAATCACTCTCTAGAACACAGACCTAAGCCTCGTCGACAAGTTGTTGATTGATTTTAAGACCTTTTATTCCAATACACTGTCAGTCATTGTCTGAGTATTCTATATCTGAATACAACTCTACCAAGTGCCCTCTGAAACTCGCGAGGAGCTAAAAAAGCGAACAACGCTTACCGCAGACTGATACTACTTCTGCCGACTCAAGCTCAACACCGAGCCGAGAGACAGCCACGACACGAAAAAGAAGACCCATCAAACGCAGCATCTCGAATATCAGCCCCGTTCAATCTCCAACCAAAACTCACTCTTCCAAACGCAAGTGTTTCTCAAAAATCTTGCGGTGCTTGGTCAGACGCCCCGACACGCGAGCCCGCCAGAGCGTAAAGCTTCTGCGTTTCAAATTTCGCCGCATCAGGCAAATCACATCGGCCTCACTCAGACCGGTCCTGGCCTGTATTTGCTCAAAAGGCGTCCGGTCATGCCAAGCCATGCGAACTAAGCCATCCAGCATTTCAGGCGAAGCCTCAATGGCTTTGATAGATTTAGGTAAAGCTGCCACGGTAGATTGTAACGGAAAACCAAATACCTCTGTTGCAAGATTATCCAGTAGATCTAGCGAGAGCCGCAAACGCATCGTCCAAAGCATACCGAAGAATCCACGCCTTGCGTGTCGGGCTACTGACGGACTTGATTTCGGCAAGAGCGCCCGACAAAGACGCAGCGACCGAATCGGGCAGATCAGGCATCGCTAACAGCGCCGTGCAAGCTACCTCGTAGATCGCAGCACAGGCTGCAGGACTTCCCTCGTTGAAAAGCGGGACACCCCTTTCAATCGCCAATTCGATAAGTTGTCGCTGTCTCACAATCGACGTCAAAACCACCGGCTGCGGGGAATCCACCAACGAGTCGTCTTCCACGCTCCGCACGTATTCGACCTCAAGCTGAAAAGGCCCTTTCTTCTTGTCCGAGAGCGTAAACCCAATCGAATTTATGGCCGCTGGATCGAGCCGAACAGCGGGGAGTGGACGTCCAAAAGATTGAGCCACAAAAGAGTCGAACGGGATAAAAATATCCTGCCACTCACCATCGAGGGTTTCAAAAGGAGAGCGGAACGAGCCGGCCATACGCTGGTTATTTGCCCTCAGGTCCAAATAATAAGTCCTCCCGTCGCCCCGAACCCGAAGCTCTATCCCACCGGCATCTTGCAAACTCAGCGCGCTGGGCCGATTACGAATGGATACGAAGCCACCGTTGTTCTCAAGCGACAGCTCCCCCGAGAACAACAAGTTCCCCTCCTCCGTCTGCGCGAAAGAGCTCTGCGAGACGCCACCCATTACCGTATCGTTTACGACCGTCCATTCTCGGAAACTCTCTGCATCATTAAACTCGGCAATCGTTCTTGCGCTCATAAAAATTGGAAAAAGGCTAGCCGCCGAAACGAGACCGACGGCCAGAGCCGAACCGATCACCTTCGAACGATCCCTACGTTCTACGCCAACTGCATCCCTAACCGACATAACTTTATCTTTTTCAGTTTCCCTAACGCCACCTGAAAAGGAAACGCTCGGCCGCCAAACCCGCAGGCGCAAAAATGAAGAAAGCTACGTCGTTCATCCGAAATACTTGTCGAAAATCAAATTGTCCTCAGGAATAGATCAGAATACCGCGTCGAGAAATTACTCGACAAAATATGTATCCAAAATCTCTGGATCCCTCAGCTGATCGACATGCTTGCGAATCACTGCTTCAAACTGCGGCGTTCGGCCAAGTTCGCTGTCTTCAAAATCGAGCATCAGACGCCCCGTACAAGATCCAGTCGGACCCGAGAGCATAATGTCCAACTTTTCGCAGGCCTTCTCCACTTCGCCTAACTCGCTGTAGGCAAAGGCCAGAATTCCATTGGCCATATAGTATAGCGGCAAATCTCGAGACGGGTCCAAGGATGCTTCCGATTTTTCAATAGCATCCCGAGCTGCCTGCTCGTTGCCAATCATCGCATTGAGAACCCCTATCGACGCATACGCCGTGCCCGGTATGAGCTCGAAGATAAAGGGATTCGACTCCATCCCTCGAATAGTGTTTTGCATATACGAATAAGCCAGCTGTTCGTTGCCAGACTCGCGTAAAGCGATAGCCCGGTTGATCATGCTGTCGCCTGCGTTTGAAGCATACGGGTCCGAACTCGGATCGATCAAAGCCGCCTCACGCAGATACCCGGCATAGTCGCCTAAAATGAAAAGCAACTCTGCCTCGAAAGCATGAGAAAGGAGCAGATTCTCAATTTCATTTTCATAAAAAGATTCGATCGGCTGATTACTTCCCGACCAATAGCTTTCGAACCTCGCAATGGTATAAGCTATATCCAATTGAGCCTTCGCGTCACCCACCTCAATCGCTTTGTCAAGCTGGCCGCGCATGAAGGCCATCCCCTCCTCGAAACGACGCGTCAATTCGTAAGGACCTTCCCAATACAGCATTTGGCCGAATTCAGGTTCTATGGGAACTCGCTTAAGCACCTCCAAAGCAGCGGCGGATTTTCCGGTAAGATGCATTGCCGATGACAAATGATAATAAGGCCAGTTGTGAGAAAAATCTCCATTTTCCTCATAGAGCTTCAGCCCCTTCTGAAGGAGCGGCAAAGCCTTGTTCGGACGATGCTCGGCGATCAGGTAGAACCCGCCAGAATGCACATAGGTATCGAAATGTTCGGGCGACAAACGAAGCGCATGGTCAATCGCCAACATCATTTCAGCCCTCCAGCCTTCGTGTGAGACAAATAGATGAGGCAACTGACCAAGGATGGTCAGGTACTTCACATGAATATCCGAGTCGTCGGGAGAGGCAGCTATTATTTTCCTAGCTTTAGACAACGCTTCTTCACCCAAGGTCCTATTCGCATCCGCCCAAAACCGAACCTCCAGTTCCTCTAGTTCATCCTTCATCTCGGAGATCGCAGCCCCGTAGCGTTCGCCCCGCATCCCTTTTGGCGGATTCTCTTCTTTAAGGTGGATGTAGGTATCGATCGCCGCCTCCCAAGCTATTTGCTTTTGCAAAAGAAGCACATTGTCGGATTGTCGGTCTCTATCGTAGGACCTAGCCTGCAAATGTCGGTCCGAGTTCGTCTCGATGAGCTGCAACGTTAGCCGCCATTGAGACCCTACCAATTGTAGTGACCCTTCCACTACATATTCTACGCCAAGCTCTTTTCCTATTTCCCTAATGCCCTTGCTCTGGTCACGGTATTTTAAAGTCGACGTTCGAGAGGCAACAGAGAGCGGATCCATACCGCTCAGCTGAGTAAGCAGCTCCTCATGCAACCCCACCGCAAACGCGGCGTCCTCATCATCGCCAGAAATCACCTGAATCGGCAACACCGCAAGCGAGCCTATGTAATAAAGCTTGTCAGCCCCGAGTCCGCTATCCGCAGCATCGTCTGCTCCCAAATAGAAATAAGTGGCAAGCCCTCCAAAAATCAAGGTAGGCGCCGCAGCAGCAAGCGAAACAGACAGCCACGACTTTTTGTTGGAAGTCCCCTTCGCTTTCGTAGCTTTGCCATTCACAGGCGAAGTCAACTTCACTCCATCCCGCGTAATATCAAAAGCCCAAGCGAGAATCACCGCTACCGGAAAACAAAGTATCAGCCCGATAACTACAAATCGGAAAACCCAATCCGGTATCCCAAAACTCGAAAAGGTATTGCTCGCAATCTGGATAATCAGCCACGCCACCACCGCATAAGCCACCGCCACACGGTACACCTTGCGCCGCTTCAACTCAGCGAAGAAAGAAGCGGATCGCGGGCCCTGAATATCGGGCTCGGGGCTATCAAGTTTTGGGGGCTCAGGGCTATCAGGCTGCGGGTTTTCAGGCATAGGATCAGATATGTCCGCAAAAAGCGGGAAATTGAACACTATGGGTAGTTCAAAACACATTCAATATCTTCGTACTCATAGCGGGCAGTAATTCGATCCCTCAAAGCGCCAGAATCGGAGCTAAATCGCCAATAGCTTCCATTCGCTCTATCTTAGCCCGCTGGGCTGCGACGCGTTCCTTCATGATCGGCCGACAAGTTCTTGGAACTCAGGCTCATCTTTCAGCTTCTCGTAAAGCAGATCTGCGAAAATACTAACGAGGCCCCTCTCAGCGGTGAAAGTACCGTGTCCCGATCGGGAGCCCTTGCGGTTACTGCATCTAGTCTTGACCTTCTTCATTCCCATGGCCCTAGTCATTACCCTAGTCATTTAGAGTTATGAAGATTTCGAAAACAAAGCTGAAAGCTCAAATGCTGTCGATTTTTCGCACTGTAGAGCGTACTGGAGAGGAAGTGGTCGTGACAGACCGCGGCAAGCCAACTCTAAAAATCACCAGACTCCCAAAGAAGGAGTCGCTCGAAGACGTATTTGGCAGCTCTCGCAATGCGGTAGTCTACAACGAGGATGTCATGGCGCCCACAACCGAAGAATGGCCCGAGCGTTAGTCGCATGATTGTTCTCGATACCCACGCCTTGCTCTGGTGGACACTTGACCCAAGTCAACTTTCGCGAAAAGCGAAATCGACCTGTTCTCCGATAGAGGAGCAAGGAGCATATATTTCCTCGATCTCGATATGGGAACTGGGCGTTAAGATCCGTAACAAGAAATTGGATATTGGTATGAGCATTCGCGAATACGCGGAAAAAATACGAAGGCTCGGCAGCATCGAGATTGTACCAGTAACCGAATCAATATGGATACGAAACCTCGAGTTGGAATGGGATCATCGCGACCCAGCCGACAGGACCATCGTGGCGACCGCCTTGACCCTTGATCTCCCCATTCTGAGCAAAGATAAGATCATTCGCACCTTCAAAGGCGTAAAAAGCATTTGGTAAATGCGCACCCCGTCCTTTGCCGGAAAGGCATAGAACAAATAAAAAGCATACCGGCGAAACTTGGTTCAATCATCCAAGCAAACTGAAAGTTAAACGTTCAGTTTGCACGGTAAACCCCAAGCTCAATATCCACTTACTCGCTTTAGTATCCAGTTTCCTCATCGATCAATTTCAAAAGCTCCTCGTTTCCCTCCAGCAGATCATCCATTCTTCTTAGGGCATTCGCCTGGATCGCGACGACATTTGGAATGCTCTTCAATAGTTCTGCTTTAAAATCTGGATTATTTGGGTCGCGTGGCACTGCTCTTACCCCAATTTCAAATGAATCGATATACTCTCGGGATATAGGCACCATGTATTCTAGAAAATACCACTTACAGTCATCAAAGATCTCAGAGACGAAAACAAGATCGTTTTCGTAATAGGTCCCCATGGTTATACGCAAGTTTTGATCACTTAAAGTAAGGCCCGATGTTTTTAGCGTTTCGTAGGCCGAAGCAAGGGGCCTCAAATTGTAAATCACAAACGCGGTACCTAAGGTTTCACGAAGTTCCTCATCTTCCATGGGCTCTGAATTCGCAAATTCCATGAGTCTTTCGTAAGCCTTTTGAGACCTCACAAGATCCTCGACGACGCGCCTGAAATTAGTCGAATCTCGGCTCAAAGCTTCTCGAAGCTCGAGCAACATATCTACTTCCCGTGCCCTCTCTTTTCGCACTTCATTCCAGTTGTTGATCTGTAGCGCGATCAGGATTCCAACTACAACGAGAATGATCTCACCGATCGCGTAGAACGTGTAGCTTTTCAGTTTCCCTTCGGCGAGGAGCTTCTGGCGGATTTTGCGGAAGAATTTTAGCATGGGTATTGGAGAGTTATTGAACCACGGACAGCACTGATTTTCACTGATCCTATACTAAGTAGATCACTATTTCTATTATCTGTGTTCATCAGTGTCATCGGTGGTTGGAAAGTTCGTTTCCGAAAACAATGATTAGTCGGAATTTTCTAGGTTCCTATTAATCATGGCAAAAAGATCCTTTTGATATGCTTCCAAAGCATGTGCCCGGTTCAATAGGCCCTCTGTATTTAGCCGCATCAATTCGACAATGGCTTCGAATGCTTGATTCTGAAACAGTGCTTGTTGATTCGTTTCGAATCGACTCGGACCTACGCTACCTCGTCCCAGACTGACTTCCATATTTCGTGGTGAAAAAAACGGATGCATGGCCGCATCTGCTCTCAACGAATGTTCACGCAGGAAACTAAAGGCACCTTCGTATTCCTTAATAAGACTAGGCCATCTAGTAAGATGAGATCGCAATTCAACATCTTCAATGAGCGCGAATTGGTTGGATGACAAAACTGAATTTAAAACGCCATCTGACGGTTGATACGAGGGAAGGTAAATAACGCTTTGAATCAATTCAGTAAACTTTTCAGGCACTATCGCTTCTGAATCGGGACCGAAGTGACTTAACAGATTGCGAATCCCTTCAACCGATTTCGTATGGTGGGCAAGAGTCGTGTCTAGCGACTTCTGGTTTTCCAGAAATTCGCTCTTAAGATTGGACAGCAACTCAAATTCTGCCTTTCTATCCTTTCGATCAGCGTTCCATTCATTGATCTGTAATGCGATCAGGATTCCAACTACAACGAGGAAGATCTCGCCAATGGCGTAGAACGTGTAGCTTTTGAGCTTACCTTCAGCGAGGAGCTTTTGGCGGATTTTTTTGAAGAATTTAAGCATATTGAATTAAAATTGAAGTACGCAAAGAAAGATCAATTCGAGCCTACCTCGGGCTTGGCATCTGCAAAAACGAATCCAACCCCTTCCGTGTAGCTGAGAAACATGCTCGCCATATGCTGCTGCCCGTCCCAAACCTTGGTCCCCAGATTCAAGCCTTGGTAGTTTCTGGATTGGAGATGCTCGACGAATTCCTGCAAATCTGCGTCCATATCTACAAACTCAGCATCTTCCGCGGTTCCCACCGCCATAAAGAGATTCACACCCAAATTGTCATTATTTTTCGAATACTCGTTCTCCAGCTTTAGCATAAGCTTCTCATCCCAGAATAGCGATGGACTCCCTACTACGTAGTTCTTAAAATAGCTAGGCTCTTCAAAAAGAGCAAAAAGGCCAAACAAGCCACCAAAGGAATGCCCCATGAGCGTTCTCTCACCAGGCACAGTCCGAAACTCCTCTTCAATCATTGGAACGATCTTTTGTTTAATACATTCGAGAAAGATGGGGGCTCCGCCCATTTCGCCTGAAGTCACGTCCAAATACGACTCCATCACCTCCCATGCCGTTGGCGTCAGAATGAAGTTGCGTCCCTTCGAGCGAGCCTCTGGCGTCACATCAATGCCTACTGTGATCAACTTTGGAAGCTGCTCCCAACTCAGCGTCTCAACCAAATCGTTGACGAAACCATAGCTAATAGCGCTATCCGTATAGTAGAGGACACCGTAGCCCTGATCACTGGAATCGTAATCAGCGGGGACCTTAACCTTCACGGTTAAGGGATGGTGCAAGCCCGGATATTCGATCGTGTATTCAAATTCTCGTGTCGCTTCTTGAGAGAATGCAATGAACGGAAAGAGGATCAGGATAAACAAAGAGATACTTTTTTTCATGGAGTTGGAAGTTTAGTTAATTGCGACACGAGGCGAACGACGCTGGGTCGCTACAGGTCATCCATTTTCGGGATCGGTGCCAGCTCGCCGTTGGCTTCCATTCGCTCTATCTCCGCTCGTTGGGCCGCGATGCGCTCATTCATGATCGCGACCAGCTCTTGAAACTCAGACTCATCTTTCAACTCCTCGTAAAGCAGATCTGAGTAAATACTAACGAGGCCTTTCTCGGCAGTTAGTAGTACCGCTCCCCCAGACTCGACGTAACCCCGCAATTCAGCCAGTGCGATCTGCGTTTCCCCAGCCAATGCGTAGGCGAGCATCGGCGCCGTAACAGCCCAAGAAGTCTTCTTCTCATCGCGTTCGCTCAAATATTCCAGAATTGCCGATTGAATCGACCGCGCTTCTTCATGAAGCCCGTTCGCGCGTAGCGCGCTAGCGTATAAAACGGATGCCTCAAGCGCCCAGACCAGGGGAAGGAGGCGCTGATCTTCATCTACAATAAACTCAATCGGCCCCTCAATTTGCTCGAGTGCCCATGCCTTATCGCTTGGGTCCTCATCCCAATTAGAAACCATACTGCATCCAGCAAAAAGTTGATTACCAATGGTATAGTTTAAGCGATACGTATCCAGAGCTGCTTGCATGTCACCACTCAATGCGTCCCGCTTCAATCGACAAAATTCAACATCTTCATAACGGGGGTGCTTTCGAACGATGCGATCCAGCCAATAGACCGTGCTATCCAAATCCCCTACCGAGGCATAGACTTGAGCGAGCGAAGATAAAATATTGGGATTGAGCGGATTCAAAGAATGCGCCGTTCGAAGCGATTCAATCGCATTCGGGTAGTCCTGAAAACTGTCTATGTAAATCACCCCCAACACATGGTGAAGATGAGATTGATCTGGATTCTCTCGGATGACGTCACTCAGAAGCTCTAAGGCTTCCTCACTCTGAGAACTCAAGCGTAGGGCATCTGCCAAGTTTCCCTGCACTTGAGCATTCTTCGGATCAATGCGATATGCCTTTTCCAATAATTCGACCGCGTCTTCAGGCCTGCCCATATCCCAAATCAGAAAAGGCGCATATTCGGCATAGACATCAATGTTGTTGGGATTGAGCTCGACCGCCTTTTCGAAGGCCAGCGCCGTCGCCATCCGACTGCCTCCCCTGTAGCGTTCTTGCATGCCCAAAGCGACATAGCTGTCCTCCAAACGCGTATCCAACCCAAACGCCGATTCGATCAACGATTCGGTTTTGGCAACCTGCTCTTCCGGAGAACGTCCCGCGTGAAAGATCAACAGAAGCTCGCAGATCGCCCACTGCGCGTAGGCTCGGGCAAAGGAACTGTCGAGCTCGACCGCTCTGCGAAAGTGAACGATCGCTTGCAAAATGCTCTCCGCCGTACGCTTGTTCAATTCTTTCCTCCCTTCAAAAAACGCCTCCAAGGCTTCGAGATTCTCGGTCGGCGCTTCCTTCAGGTGCTCCTGCTCTTCCGGCGAGAGTACGGACCGAAGGGCTGCCGCGACGGCATCCGTGATCTCGCTCTGGATCGCAAAGACGTTCCTAGCGCTCATCTCCCGCGTATACGTTTCCGCCCAGATATGCTTGTCCTTCGAAGCATCAATCAGCTGCATGTTGATTCTTATCTGATCGCCGGAACGCTGCACTCCCCCTTCCAAAAGCGTCGCAACGCCCAGCTCCTCGCCGATTTGGCGCATATTCTTCGTCGTATCCTTGTAGGCCATGACAGACGTGCGAGAGATTGTCTTGATATCGCGGATACGCGAAATCTGAGTCAATAGGTCGTCATGTATGCCGTCTGTAAAGAATTGGTCCTCGTCGACATTGCTTCGATTGTCGAACGGGAGGACGGCGATAGACTTTTCAAACACTTCACTCGACGGATCGACAACTGACCGCGTAAAATAGAAATACAACGCCAAGGCCCCGAAGATCAGAGTCGGCAGCGCTGCTGCGAAACCATACGACAGCCAGTTCCGCTTCCCCTGCGAGGTCGCCGCCTTCTGCCCCTCGCTCACATTCTTCGTCAGCTTGATTCCATCCGGCGTCAGCTCGAAGGCCCAAGCGAGAAGCAGCGCCACCGGAAATCCCAGTATCAGCATCAGCACTACGAATCGGAAGGCCCACATGGGAATCTCGAACCCCGGAAAAGTCGCCGCCGCGATCTGCACGATCAGCCATGCCACGATGGCATAAGTGATCGCCACCCGCACCACCTTGCGACGCTTCAGCTCAGCGAAGAAGGAAGGCTTCGCCGCAGGCGTGTCGGCCTTAGCTTCCTTTGTGGAGGCTGAAGCATCGTCAACAGGCTTCGCCTCGGGAGAAGGTTCTTGGGTCGGATCAGGTTTGGGAGAGTCGGTCATGTTGTTTGGAACCACGACGAAGGTCTGCCGGAGATGGTGTAGCAATGGACACCGATAGACACGAATCGGGGATAAATGAGAACACGATGGCATTCAAGCCACTCGCAAAAATATCTATGTTCAGATGCGTTCATCCGCGGTTGCTTATTGAAATCAAATTACCGCCACTGACGAGATGGGCACGAGCTCGTGGCTCACAAAGCAGTATACAATGTCTGGATTTCCATGACGAACAATAGTACATTCATTAGTTTAGGGCTTGGTAGGTGGTGTTAATGAACTTTTCGTAGATCCCATTTTGATTCCAAGGGACATGTTGGAGCATGAGCAACAGCACCATGCGTTCTTGGGGATCCATCGACACATACAGTGTGGCGTAGCCATCCCAACCAAATTCGCCGGGCGAGCCGAGAGCCTTCAGCTGAGGTGAAGACTCTGGTCTCACACGCACGCCAAAGCCGAAGCCCGAAGGCGTGCGGCTATCTACTCCTGCTAGATCACCGATTTGGTTAGTCCGCATCATCTCCACAGTCTTTCGCCCAAGCACCCGGACACCGTCGAGTTCACCCTCATTTAAAAGCATCTGAGCGAAGCGAGCGTAGTCATGAAGTGTTGAATACAAGCCACTACCGCCAGAAGCGAAGGCTAAGGGGAATTCGGCCGTCTCTTCCTCATCTTTTTCCAACCCTCCATCCGGCGCACGGCGGTGGATAGTAGCGAGTCGGCTCATCAATTCGGGTCCGGGTTGAAAAGTTGTACTGCTCATGCCGAGCGGAGCAAAAATACGTTCCCGCATCACCGTTTCCAAATCCTGGCCAGTAACCTTTTCGATGACTGCCCCGAGGATATCCATGTTGATGCCGTAGGTATAGGCGTCTCCCGGTTGGTGGGCGAGAGGCAGGGTACTGGTCCGCTCCACAAAATCGTCCAATGACTGGCTGCCCCATAGATCCCCTCTCGTCCAAATCGAACGCAGGGGCTCCGGCTCGCGAGGCGCGAAGGTGAAGCCCGAAGTGTGGGTGAGCAAGTGGCGGATAGTGAGGGCGCGTTTAAGCGGTTCTAGTTCGGGGGCCTCTTCCGTGCCGCCGACGAAGACCGGTCGCCGTCGCAAGGCAGGCAGATGGACGCCGATGGGATCGCCGAGATTTAGGCGACCCTCCTCGATGAGCGACAGCACTGCCACACTCGTGATGATCTTCGACATCGAGTAGATACGAAAAACAGTATCCTCGGTCATTGGAGTTTGAGTGGCGACATCACGCCAGCCGACCGCTCCATGCGAGGCGACGGCACCATCGCGGGCGACTAGCCACACAGCGCCAGCGTAGCGTTGGGCATCGATTTCGCGTTGGAACATGGCAGGGACACGTTCCAGTCGTGAGGTCGAGAATCCCAGCTCGGCTGGGGACTTCTCAGGCAAGCCGAGTTCAGGGGTGCCTTGGAGACAAGCGGTGGCCAATAGGAACACTAATTTGCTAGCGAGTAGGAGGCTTTTCATAGGACGGACAATCATTAGGTGAGCAAGTGAGTTGGTCTTATTTGTCGGATGAAGGCAGCGGTGGGATCGGTGCCAGTTCGCCGTTGGCTTCCCATCGTTTGACCTTGGCGAGTTGTTCAGCGATGCGCGTATCCATGATCGCATTCAATTCGAGGTACTCGACGTTATCGCGAAGCTCATCTATCGGATACATGGTATCATATCCAACGGTCCAAGAGAAGGCGCCACCCCCTTCCACGAAGGTTCTCAGCTCTGCCAAAGCCGCTTGCGGACGACCGGCATGAAGGTTAGCGGCGAAGGCGATCGCTGCCACCTTCGGTGCGCCTTCAACATTCGTAGGCAGAGCAGCCAATACCGCTTCGCCGACGCGCTTGGATTGGGCAGTCCTTCCAAACGTCTTCAAAGCACTCGCATACTGTAGCGCTTGCACGTAGGCGTTGACAAAACGCTTAACCACTGGGTTGGGTCCACCTAAAGACGGGTTGATATTAGCTAAACGATCCATTGCCACTCTCCGCTGCGCCGGGTCTTCTGTGTTCAACACGACGCTGATCATTGATGGTGCCAAATAGGCATGGTCGGTCTCTATCTCCATCCAAGCGTCCACTGCCTGCTCGGTTTGTCCTCGGCGGTAAAGCAAGAGAGCGGAGAAAAACTCCGTATACTCATGACCTTGTGACGCCTCAAGATACCGTTCCAACCAGTGGATAGCAGATTCATCCCCCAAGATTTGATAACACTGGAACAGATTCTGAGCCGCGTTAGGGTTCTCTGGCTCCAGTACGAGAAGCTGGCGATTGGCCCGTATGGCCTCGTCATAGCGGCCGCTTTCTAGATACGTTTCCTCGAGGGTAGACCAAAAGGACACGTCGTTGGCCAATTCCGAAGCGAGCGGTAAAAGTATCTCCAGGGCTTCCGCAGCTCGGAAATCACCGACCAATGCCGACGCAAGGCTTACTTTTAACGGCTCGTTCAAAGGGTCGACCTCGACCGCTTTTTGCAACAAACGAAGCGCTCCTGCAGGATCGCCTAGATCCCAACGAAGGAAGCTGCTGTATTCATGCAACACCGACGTGGAGTTCGGTCCCAATTCATAGGCCCTTCGAAAGGCATCCAGCGCGGCTTCATCGTTTCCATGTCCCTTCTCTACCATTGCGACAGCCAGATGGGCTTCCGACAAAAGCGGATTCAGCTCCAACGCCTTTCTCGCAGGACCTTCAGCCCGGTTCGCCTGCCCTGCTGTAGGCAAGCCCTGCCACCAGCCTCGGTCCATTTCGACGAGCGCCAACGCCGCGTGGGCGTCGGCAAATGCTGGATCCAGCCGAATCGCTTCCTGCAAAAACTCGAGAGCGCGATCCAGGTCATCACTCGTCTTGGCGCTGAAATAGGCCTCCAAGGCTTCCAGGTTTTCCGTTGGCAACGCTTGCTGCTGGCTCGCCTCCTCAGGCGAGAGCACTGCCCTGAGCTCCTCAGTGATCACGGTGGCGATCTCGTTTTGGATATCGAAAATGTTCTCGGCTGTCATTTCGCGCGTGTAGATTTCCGCCCACACATGCTCATCCGTCCCCGCATCGATAAGCTGTACATTGATGCGTACCTTCGAGCCCGCCCGCTGCACGCCACCCTCAAGAATGTGACCCACCTTTAGCTCCTCACCGATTTGCGTCATCGGCTTGGTGGTGCCGCGATACCCCATCACCGAAGTACGAGAAATTGTCTTAATATCACGGATACGCGAGATGTAAGTTAACAGGTCGTCGTGGATGCCATCGGTGAAAAACTGGTCCTCCTCCACATTGCTTCGATTATCAAAGGGCAGGACCGCGATCGACTTGCTCGAAATCGCCGCCGCCTCCTGATCCACCACGAACCCAGGATCTGAACCCTCCCCCGATTCGGAACGCGTAAGGAAGAAATACAACGCCAGCGACCCAAAGATCACTGCAGGCAACGCTGCGGCGAAGCCATACGACAGCCAGTTCCGCTTCCCCTGCGAGGTCGCCGCCTTCTGCCCCTCGCTCACATTCTTGGTCAACTTGATCCCGTCGGGCGTCAGCTCGAAGGCCCAGGCGAGAAGCAGCGCCACCGGAAACCCCAGTATCAGCATCAGCACTACGAATCGGAAGGCCCACATGGGAATCTCGAACCCCGGAAAGGTCGCCGCCGCGATCTGCACGATCAGCCACGCCACGATGGCATAAGTGATCGCCACCCGCACCACCTTGCGCCGCTTCAGCTCCGCGAAGAAGGAAGGCTTGGTTTCGGACGAAGGTCCTTTTTCGGATTCAGGTGAGTCGGTCATAGTCTTCTTCCCGCGAATTTCACAAATCTTCCCTAATCGATTTAAAGTATAAGTATTTCATTCGTGCAAATTGGTGCTATTCGTGGGCAAAAATTGCTATTCTCTATGTACTTCGTGGCTAATAACGATTATACACATCCGTGTTTATTCGTGTATCATTATTCATTCAGCCCCATCTTTTTCAACAGTGCGATAAAGCGTGGCTCCTCACGTAAGCTATCCCAGACGGGATCAATTTTTAAGAAAAGCAGGCTGTCACTGCTACGTTCCTCATACTCCTTTTCCAACCAGTCCAAGGCCTGTTCCTTTTCCCCAAGAGATGCATAGAGGGATGCAAAGGCTCCCAGAGAGACATGCTCTTCATCGGCCCGCTCATGCAGCTCTTTTATAATCTTCCGGACTTCATCGGTGTTGCCCGATTTCGCATAGGCGCTCGCTTGGAAAACAATCGCCCAGAAAAAGTCTCCTGAAAGCGCTCTTGCTTTCCACCCTTCCTCTATAGCTTCTTCATACATCCCTTTTTCCCTATAGGCCTGTGAAAGAAAAAGATGAGTTGAAAAATGATTGGGATGCAGCTCGAGCATTCGGTGGTAATGCGCTATGGCCTGGTCGTACTGACGCGCAAAAAAGAAGGCCCGTCCCACTTGAAAGTTTGCGAGCACGTTAAGTGGATCGAGTTCGAGCGCTGTTCTAAACGCTTTCATAGACGCTTCGTGTTCTCCTTGGATACGATACACCCACCCAACCATGTTATGAGCCTGACTATCGTTGGGGCTTAATTCGAGGGCCCGTTTGAATTCCTTGTCGGCGCCGACCCAGTCAAACTCGTAAATCATCTTGATTGCGCCCAAGGTAATATGAGCTTGCGCATTCGCGTTATCCAGCTCCAGCGCCTTTTGCGCAGCCACGCGCGCTTTGGGAAAAACCTCGCGTGGCGGGAGATGCGCCCACCATCCAAGAGTTAGATAACTCCAGGACATCGCAGCGTTGGCTGACGCATAGTTGGGGTCTTTTTCCAGGGCTTGTTCGTAGAATTCGATGGCCTTCTCATAACCCGCTTTTGTCTCCTTCGCGTGATTAAACAGGCCCTTGAGATAGGCATCGTGCGCCTCTGGGTTGACGGTTTTCTTGGCCACGGTCGAGACCCCAAGCTCGAGTTGCAATTGCTTGGCAATCAGTCCTGCGATCTCGTCCTGCACGGCGAAGATGTCTTTCAGTTCGCGGGTAAAGCTATCCGACCAAAGATGAAACCCGCTATCCGCCTTGATAAGCTGAGCCGTGATTCGAACCGTATCGCCCGCCTTGCGCACGCTGCCTTCCAGCACGTAAGCCACGCCGAGCTGCTGGGCGATTTCCGGAATTGGCGTATCCTTGTCCTTGAAGTGAAAAGACGAGGTACGCGCGGAAACTTTCAGTCCGGAAACCTTCGCCAGGACGTTGAGCAACTCCTCGCTGATACCGTCGGAGAAATACTCGTTGCCCGCATCCTCGCTCAGATTTTCAAAAGCCAGCACGGCAATGGAACTGTCGGTCTCCACAACAACCTCGTCGCTGCTTCGAGTGAAAAAGAAATATACGGCCAACGCTCCGAAAATCACCGATGGCAAAGCCGCCGCGAAGCCGAGCGACAGCCAGTTGCGTTTCGCAGGGGAGGTTTCCGCCTTTTGCTTATCGCTTACATTCTTAGTCAGCTTCACTCCATCCGGAGTCAGCTCGAATGCCCATGCCAGAATGACCGCCACAGGAAATCCCAGTAGCAGCATAATCACTACAAAACGAAACGCCCAATCCGGAATGCCAAACCCGCTAAAGGTCGAGGCCGCGATCTGCACGATCAACCACGCGACAACCGCGTACGTCGCCGCCACCCGGTAAACCTTGCGCCGCTTCAACTCGGCGAAAAAGGATAGCTTGGTTTCAGAACCAGCAGGGGACTTACTGCGTTCAGCATCACAGGAATCTGCATCATTAGGCAACGACATGAATACTAGAGGGGAATCGGACAGGCAAAACGTCAGTGAAGACTGACAGTCTTAAACAAAACAATCAGATCAGTCGCAAGCGTGGATTCTTTCCAAATCTATAGATCCAGATGAACAAATAATAATTCAACCACAACTCATAGGGATTACACTCATATTGCTATCAATATCAAACTTAAGCCAAAGCACGCCAACCCTTTAAACAAGGGCAGAATTGAAAAGCCCAATATTACTCAGTTTCTCGAACTCGATATTATCAATCAGCTCCCAAAAACCTTAAACGCCTCTACCCCTCGTTCAAATATCAACATATTCGTATCCAGACTCTAATTACATTTCAGGAAACTTTCGCCCCTCCTCGTTATGTTGCGCGAAAAACAGATCTGACCCGCACCACCTGAATGATCATCGAGCGCGCAAAACAACCCATTCGAGAATCTCTTTCAAAGCCAACGCCAAGTGTATTATTTGTATTGAAGAAATAAATACATAAAACAAGCAGTCAGGTCGTTATTTAAGATTCCCCATCCAATGATCGCGGCGCTCTACCTTCCAACAAAACGAGCTTCTGCTCGCGCTTCCCAAACAAGAAACCTGACTCGAACGATTCTCGCTCGGACTTCTCGAGCTTTCTTTAGAACCAAGAAGCGATCGACAAGCAGCTACCGAAGCAGCCCATTTCCACCAAAGGATCACCAGAGGCTATCAAAATACCGTCGCCTGCTCCAACCCCACTTACCCAGCCAAATCCCAACCCAACCCGCCCTTTCACGCCTATCTTGTTGACCCATTCCCAAGAACGCATACCCAAGAACTCCCCTCTATAGTGAACAAAGGGGAAAACAATCCGAGGTCTCGACCATCATGAGCACAGAAAAATCCACCATCATCTACACGAAGACTGACGAAGCGCCCGCGCTCGCCACTTACTCTTTCCTGCCTATGGTGCAGGCCTTCGCCAAGTCCGCCGGCGTTTCCGTTGAGACCCGCGACATCTCCCTCGCCGGCCGCATCCTCGCTCACTTCCCGGAAAACCTCACTGAAGACCAGCGCATCGGCGACTACCTCGCAGAGCTCGGCCAACTCGCAACCACCCCGGAAGCCAACATCATCAAGCTTCCCAACATCTCCGCTTCCATCCCCCAGCTGATCGAAGCCATCAAGGAACTCCAGGAGCACGGCTACGACATTCCTGACTTCCCAGCCGACCCCCAAACCGACGCCGAAAAGGAAACCAAAGCTCGCTACGCCAAGGTCCTCGGCTCCGCCGTCAACCCCGTCCTCCGCGAAGGCAACTCCGACCGCCGCGCACCCGGCGCCGTAAAAAACTACGCCAAGAAAAACCCGCACTCCATGGGCAAGTGGTCAAGCGACTCCAAAACCCGCGTCGCCACCATGGGAGCCAACGACTTCGCTTCCAACGAAAAGTCCGCCACCGTTTCCGAAGCCACCACCGCTGAGATCGTCCTCACCACCGCCTCCGGCGAAAAGAAGGTCCTCAAGTCCGGCCTCGCCCTCCAAGCCGGCGAAATCATCGACGGCACCTTCATGTCCGCCAAAGCCCTCGACGCCTTTCTCGCCGAGCAAGTCGAAGCCGCCAAGAAAGAAGACGTGCTCTTCTCCCTCCACATGAAGGCCACCATGATGAAAGTCTCCGACCCCATCATCTTCTCCCACGGCGTTAAAGCCTACTTCGCAGATCTCCTCAGCAAGCACGCAGACACCATCGCCGACCTCGGCGTCGATTTCAAAAACGGCTTCGGCGATCTCGTATCCAAGATCCAATCACTCCCCGCCGACAAGAAAGCGGAAATCGAAGCCGACATCCAAGCCGCCTACGACAACGGACCCGACCTCGCCATGGTCAACTCCGACAAAGGCATAACAAATCTCCACGTCCCCTCCGACGTCATCATCGACGCCTCCATGCCCGCCATGATCCGCGCCGGCGGCATTATGTGGGACAAGGACGGCAAAGAAGCCGACACCCTCGCCGTCATCCCCGACTCCTCCTACGCAGGCGTCTTCCAAACCGTTATCGACTTCTGTAAGAAAAACGGAGCCCTCGACCCCAAGACCATGGGCACCGTGCCCAACGTCGGGCTCATGGCCCAAAAGGCCGAAGAATACGGCTCACACGACAAGACCTTCGAAATCGCCGAAGCGGGCACCGTTGCCATCGTCGACGCTTCCGGAAACGAGCTCTTCTCCCACCAAGTCGAAGCCGGCGACGTCTGGCGCGCCTGCCAAGCCAAGGACGCTCCCATCCGCGACTGGGTTAAGCTCGCCGTCACCCGCGCCCGCGCCACTGGCGTGCCCACCATCTTCTGGCTCGACGGCGACCGCGCACACGACGCCCAGCTCATCGAAAAGGTAAACACGTATTTGCAGGACCATGACACCGCAGGCCTGGACATCCAGATCCTCCCGCCCGCCGTCGCCTGTAAATTCTCCGTAGAACGCATGGCCAAAGGCCTCGACACCATCTCCGTCACCGGAAATGTCCTGCGCGACTACAACACCGACCTCTTCCCCATCCTCGAGCTCGGCACCTCCGCCAAGATGCTCTCCATCGTTCCCCTCATGAACGGCGGCGGCCTCTTCGAAACAGGAGCAGGCGGATCCGCCCCCAAGCACGTCCAGCAGTTCCTCAAGGAAAACTACCTGCGCTGGGACTCCCTCGGCGAATTCCTCGCCCTCGCCGTCTCCTTCGAGCACCTCAGCGAAAGCACCGGCAACGCCAAGGCCAAGGTCCTCGCGACCACGCTTGACGCCGCCACTGGCAAATTCCTCGAGAACGACAAGTCCCCCACCCGTCGCCTCGGAGGCATCGACAACCGCGGCTCCCACTTCTACCTCTGCCTCTACTGGGCCCAAGCCCTCGCCGAGCAGACCGAAGACACCGATCTCGCCGGCGCCTTCCAGCCCGTGGCCGAGGCCCTCGCTTTGAACGAAGTCAAGATCGTCGAAGAGCTCATCGGCGCCCAAGGCAACCCCGTCGACGCCGGCGGCTACTACCACTTCGACGACGCCAAAGCCTCCGCCGCCATGCGCCCCAGCTCCACCCTCAACGGCATCCTCGCCGTCGTCTAAAAGGTAGGGCGGGACCGCCGCGTCACGCCTCACCCAACCAAATCTCCCCCAAAGGGCAGCCCTCGCCGGCTGCCCTTTCTTTTGCCCAACGCCCTTGCCCTATCTCCCCAATCCCTCAACCTCACCCCCATGTCCGACTCCCCACAAACCGTCCTCATCTTCAAAGGCGCCACCCAGTACGGCGCCTCCAACCACTTCCTCGACGCCTTCGACGCCACCTACCGCTCCCTCGGCCTCAACACCGTCGTCATCGACCTCAGCTCCCAGTCCGAAGCCGCCATAGAGCAACTCAAAGACGCCATCCTCAACCAAAACGTCCTCTTCGCCATCGGCATCAACGCCAACGGACAATTCAAGGTCGACGACAAGTCCATCTACGACATCGCCCGCATCCCGCACGTCTCCTGGCTGATGGACCACCCCGTCTACCACCTCGAACCCGTGCAAAACCTCGCCCAGGACTTCGGCGTCGTCGCCGTCGTCGATCGCGACCACGGCCCCTTCCTCCAAGCCGCCGTCTCCCCCGAACCCGCCTCCCTATTCCTGCCCCACGGAGGCTGCCTCTCGCCCGATACGCCAGACCAAGAGCGCGACCTCGACCTCCTCTTCTCCGGCACCGGCGTTTCCCCGGAAAGCGTCCGCGACGAATGGGCCAATCACAGCGAAACCGCCCGCAGCTGCTACGAAGCCGGCCTCGCCCTCAGCCAAGCCGACCCCGAGCTACGCCTCATGGACATGGCCTCCCAAGTCTTCCAAAACCTCGGGCTCGCCCCCGCCCGCGACCTCTTCGTCGACACCATGCTCCAAGTCGAGCGCTACCTCCGGGCCCACGAACGCTACTCCATGCTCAAAACCCTCGACGACGCCGGACAGCCAGCCCACATCTTCGGCAACGGCTGGGACTTCGCCCAATTCACCCATCACCAGCTCCACGCCAGTGTCCCCTTCGAAGAATCCATCGCCCTCCTCAAACGCTCCAAAATCTCCCTCAACCTCTCCTCCTTCTTTAAAGACGGAGCCCACGACCGCATCTTTTCCGCAATGCTAGGCGGAGCCATCTCCGCCACCAACACCAGCCCCTACCTCGAAGAGCTCCCTGGCTTCCAAGACTGCGCCCTCACCTTTTCCCCAAACAGCGCCCCTCTCCCCGACCAAATCCGCTCCCTCCTCGCCCAGCCCAAGCAGCTCGCCGACCAAGCCGCAAGCGGCAAAGCCTTCGCCGCCGCCGGACACACCTTCGCCCATCGCGCCCAAACCCTCCTCAACTCCATCACCGAAGCCTTCCCATCCAACTAGCCGGAATACAGGAGTCAAAGAGCTCGTATCCGAAAAAACAACACAGTCTCCTCTCGATCTAAAGGAGTAAACACCCGAGCCCCTCCATCCGGATAAAGCATCTCCTCAATGCCCAACTCCACTTCGCTCCATTCCAAAAGATTCGAAGAATGCTCGATGCAGTAAGGGATATCATCCCGCTTCCGATCAAATCTCATACCAAACCTCCCGCTCACCGACCCAAACCAAGGTACACCCCGCGAATTCGAATCCAACACCCCCGAACCCAACAAACCTTCCAAAGCATTCGCCAGCCCATCCCCGTCCTCGTCGCCAAAACGTGAATACACCTCAAAATTCGCAACATCAGAAACACCCCGATAAAATCCTCCCTCGGCATACGAAGCTCGCAGCGACACACTTCCTCCCACGCTACCTAGAGTAACACTCTGCCCATCTACAGACGCGTCCCCAGAGACAACCTTGTACACCAGCTGACCCGCCGCAATTCCCTTCGGCACCACAACCCCTAGCTCCAATTTATCCGTATCCGTAAACTGATCACGGATCGGAGCAAACGCGATCTCTTGATCGATTCCTCGCCGCCGAACACGACCCAGCATGTCACCATGTGGCCAATACGTGATTTGACTAAACATCGAATCTACACTCGCCACGAATCCTATCGAAATCCCCGTATCCGGCGAATAGATCATGGACGTAACATAGCTCAACAACCCCCCATGCCCCCAGAACTCATAGCCCAGATTGCTTTCCGGCATCGCCCCAAGCCCATAGTCGAAGAATCCGTCATCCCCGAAATTCACCATCTCCGCCAGCGAAGCCGCGCTCAAAACCTCACCCCCATACAAAGCCACACCCCAGCGCGCTAAATCCTCCGACGTCGCAAACATTCCACCCGAAGTCCAAAACATCGAGCCGACCGACGCCTGCGCCGCATCCGCCACTTCGTCAATCCGCCCATCCCTCGTAAAGTCCGACCAAGCCAACTCCTCCGGCAACTCGTCAAAACCCGCCAAATACGTCTCATCAAGCCCCAAGGGCTCGAGCAAACGCTCCCGAAGCGCATCGCCAAACGGCTCGCCGGTCACACGCTCAATCAACATCCCAAGCAAAACGTAGTTCGTATTCGAATACATATACCTTGCTCCCGCCTCGAAACGAGGAGCCGACAAGTATCGACTCAACACCTCCTCCGGTTCCCACACCTTGCCCCGATTCGCTACCGCCGCCCGAATCGGACCCGCAGAGTGAGACGAGAAATTCGCCAACCCGCTCGTCATGCTCAACAAATGCCGAATCGTCACCATTTCCGGAACATTTTCGATAGCCCCAATATATTCCACGATAGGATCATCCAAATCCAGCAACCCCTCGTCCCGCAACTGCAACACAATCGCCGCCACATAAGTCTTCGTGATGCTCGCCAGCCCAAACACGCTACCACTCGTCACCTCCACCGACGACGCCCGCCCGAGATCCCCATAAGTCCCCGTCCAAACCTCATACCCAGGCACCGCTATCGAATAGCTCGCTCCACGAAAATTGCTGCCCGTAAACCGATCGCTCATCAGCTCCTGCAGCTCCCTCTTCAGCGAATCATCCAACTCCCTCAACTCCTCTCCACCCGCAAACGCAAGCACCCATGCCCACACAAAAAGACCCAGAATCCTTAAGCTAACAACAGTCACCCTAGCTTATAGGCCGCTAATCAAAAATCCCCTTCAGCCTCGTCCGCCTCCCCATTTGCGAGAGTAAGTCCCCCGCTTCCCCTCAACATTAACCATCGCCCCACAGCCGAAGTTTCCCAATCTCCTAACTCAAACCAAGAACCCCAACCTACTCCAAAATGAAAATTCGCCTAGCCCCGCTTCTCGGCCTCGCCTGCCTCGCCATCGCCAACCTCAGCCCAGCCCACTCTCAAACCGCCACGCTCCCCGAGCCGCCGCCCCCGGCCGACGTACCCGCCCCCGGACCCCAGACCGACGCTCCCTACGCCCCCACACCCATCCTGCCCGCCGGCATCGTCATCCCCCTCTACCCAGCCAACTCCCCCTACCTCGACCAATCCCGCATCCACGAGGCCGAAACCTACGGCTCCTACAATCCCCCGCACCTCGGCTACATCGTCAATATTCACAACCCCTCCATCGAGTTCCACGCCGCCAACGGAGCAGTAAACACTGGCGCCACCGTCATCCTCGCCGCCGGAGGAGGACACAACAATCTCAACGTCGTCGGCGAAGGCGCCAACATCGTCCCCTTCCTCACCGCCAACGGCATCAATGCCGCCATCCTGCGCAACCGCCTCCGCTCCGACGGCTACGAACCCAAGACCGACGGCGTCCACGACGCCCAGCAAGCCATCAAACTCGTCCGAGCCCACGCCGACCACTGGAACCTCGACCCCAAGCGCATCGGCATCGTCGGCTTCTCCGCCGGAGCCGAGCTCGCCGCATCAGCAGCCCTCCACTACGAGGAATTCGATTCCAAAAACGACACCCCCTCCAACCCCCTCGCCAAAATCTCCTCCCGCCCCGACTTCATCGGACTCGTCTACCCCGGCCCCTCGCCCTTCGCCTTCGGCGGCGCCGCCGACATTCCCCGCGACGCCCCGCCCGCCTTCTTCGCCACCCCTGGCTGGGGCGATTGGATACACGCCCTCTGGGCCGACGACTACTTCACCGCCCTCCACCACGACGGCGTACCCAACGTGGAACTACACATCTACGCCCGTGGCGTCCATCCCGGCGACCGCGGCCAAGCCGAGCAAGCCCCCGCCACCGCCGGCATCTCCAGCCGCGACGGCGTCGCCTTCGGCAAATGGCAAGACAGCTACCTCCACTGGATGAGCGACCTAGGCTTCCTGCAAAAACCGGGCCTCGAAACCCTCGCCGCCCGCGACATCGCCCGAAACCTCGACCGCCCCAACCGCTACGAGGAAATGCAAAAACGCATCGCCGCCCGTCGCGCCGCCCAAGCCGAAAAAGAAGCCGCCGAGTAGCAGACCCCTCTCGTCCAGCATGAAAATCCTCATCATCGGCGGCACCAAATTCATAGGAGCCCACCTCGCCAGACACCTGCTCGAGGCGGGCCACACCCTCACGCTCCTCAACCGCGGACAACAAGCCCCGCCCTTCCCGCTCGATCTCGAAACCATCCATTGCGACCGCGCAGAACTCCCCGCCAAACGCCCAGAACTCGCAGGCCGCTCCTTCGACGTCGCCATCGACATGATCTGCATGAACACGTCGAATATCCGCCAAACCATCGACGCGCTCGAAGGCATCGTCCCGCGCATCTGCGTCATCAGCAGCATGGACGTCTACCGCGCCCGCGACATCCTCGCTGGCTCGGACCCCAGCCCCGTCGACAACTCCCCACTCACCGAAACCTCCCCCCTCCGCTCCCGACTCTTCCCCTACCAACAAGGCTTCAAGCCCGGCGACGATCTCTACCAGATCTACGACAAGATTCCCGTCGAAGCCACCCTGCAAACCCTCACAAAATCAGACTGGACCATCTGCCGCCTCCCCTGCGTGTATGGACCCGGCGACTACCAGCGCCGACTCCTACCCTTCTCCAAACGCTTTACCGACAAACGCTCCACCATTCTCATGGATCGCGATTGGGCAGCTTGGCGCTGGACCTGGGGCTACGTCGAAGAAGTCGCCCGAGCAATCGCCGCAGCAGCCCTCCATCCAGCTGGAGCAAACCAGATTTTCAACATAGGAGAAGAGCAAACGCCAAGCTTTCAAGAACGATTCGCGCTCTGTTCCGACATTCTCGACTGGCCCCTGAAAACCACGTTGGCCAAAGCTGAAAAACTTCCCAGCAACGAAGACTGGGCCGGGCTCAACCTCGCCCAGCATTGGATCGCGGATACATCGAAAATCCGCTCGCTCCTCGGCTATCAAGAAATCCTCACGCCGAAGGAATGCCTGCAAAAAACCCTCGACTGGGAACTCGCAAACCCGCCCGAATCCGTCGAACCCACCCGCTTCGACTACGCCGCCGAAGACGCCTACATCTCCTCCCAAAGCTCGAACTAAACCGCCCCCCCCTTTTCGCTTCCATATCCTCCATCGCTCAGCATAGATTCCAGGTCCCTCTATGCCGTCCTCCCCACCCACTCCCGCCCTGCTTGAAGCTCGCTCCCGCAAATACGCTCGTATCGACTACGGACTGATCGCCCTGCTTCTCGCCGCCAACGGAGCCCTCACCATCCTCGTCATCCTACAGAGCTCGCTCTACTCCGTATTCGTTTCTTCAATACTCCTCGGCCTCTCCTACGCCATCCACCTGCATTCGCTGACCGGCTTCTTCAAGCACCCCAAAGCTCGCATCGTCGAATTCGGCTCCAATCAAAAAATCGGCCGCTACCAAGCAGGTGAAATCTATCTCATGATGCGCGAGCTCCTCGCCCCGCACAACGGCAAGGAGCAACCCCGCACCTATATCACCTTCCCAAAATACGACGGTGCCTTCGTCCTCAACTCCCTCTTCTTCAACTTCGTCAAACCGCTCAACGCCGTCTACATCTCCCAACACCTCTTCCAAATCCTAAAACCGGGCGAAATCAAAGCCATCCTCGCCCACGAGCTCGCCCACTTCTACCAGTACATCCGCCCCCTCAACCGCGTCCGCTTCGCCCTCATGGGCTTAAACGCCCTCCTGCCCATCTACCTCAGCCTAGACGACGGGCAAATCTCCTTCTGGATCGCCATCGGAATTTGGATCATCTTCTCCCTCATATTCAATTTCTCAGTCAACACCTGGCTAGCTCGCACGTCTCAAGATCATGAATACCTCTGCGACCTCGCCGCCGCCCGACGCTACGGAGTCCTGAACGTCGCAAACGGACTCCTCGGCGTGTGCAAAACCGCCGAAGTACAAGCCAAGCTCTACAAAGCCCTCCTAACCCGTATTCGAAAAGACAACACGCTTTCCCTGAAAACCCTCGAATCCCTCGTCCTGCGCTGCGAGCAGGACATACCCGTCAAGGCTCTCAACTCGAAGCAGCTGAACCGTCTCGTCGACCAAATCCTCAGCGGACCAGCCACCAGCGAACTTCGCAAGCGACTTACAAAAGAAGAGCAGAAAACCGAAGAAGCCGAAATTCAAAAGCTAGTAGACCGCCTCATGCTCGCCTACGACTTCCAGCTCCTCGACTGGAAGCGCTTCGACTACGTCATCCCCGACGGTCGCCTCAATTCCAGCGAATACGAACGCCTCGCCCGCACTCTCGAAGCCGAGCCCGACTCCCAACTCTTCGATATCGCCACCGACAACATACTCTACACCAAAGACAAGTCCCACCCGACCGTCGCCCAGCGTATCCACTTCTTGGAACACGCCCGCCAGGACGGCTCAAGCATTTCCCTCTGATTTCCCTTCCCATGAACGATCGCTCGCCAACCAACGCCGTACACCTCCGTTTCTCCTCCCTCTTCACCGACCACATCGTCTTCCAGCAAAACGCAAAGACCAAAATCTGGGGCTGGGCCACCCCCAACCAAACGATCACCGTATCCGCAAACTGGAGTCACAACGCACGCACAAGCGTAAAAGCCGACTCCTCCGGCAAGTGGCTCGCCGCTCTCCCCACTCCCGCCGCCCCGCAAAAACAAACCGGCTACAAAGTCACTGTCACCAACTCCTCCAGCCAGTCAATCAGCCTCAACGATGTCCTTCTAGGCGAAGTCTGGCTCCTCTCCGGACAATCAAACATGGAGCTCCCCCTGGCTGGCTGGCCCGACGCCGAACCGCCCTGCCCCATCGAAGGTGGCCCCGAAGCCATAGCCGCAGCCGATCACCCCCAAATCCGATTCATCATCGCCGGCCAAAAACCCGCCGCCTCCCACCAAGCAGAGATCTCCTCCAACTCGCCACTTCCAGCCTGGACCGTTTGTCATCCAGACACCGTCCCAGAATTCTCCGCCGTCGGCTACTTCTTCGCCAGAGCCCTCAAAGAAAAAGTCCGCGTACCCATAGGCCTGATACAATCCACCTGGGGCGGCTCCGCCTGCGAAGCTTGGACTCCAAGCCACGCCCTCAAAACCCTCGAAGACTTTCGCAACCTAGCCCCCTTCGCCCCCCAAAGCCCCGACGACAACTACACGCCCTCCGTCCTCTTCAACGGCATGATCGCGCCCCTCGCCCCCTTCACCCTCGCCGGCATCCTCTGGTACCAAGGCGAGTCAAACGTCGGCCGACACCAACAACTCGAAACCCTCTTCCCCGCCATGATCAAAAGCTGGCGCGCCACATTCGACCAACCCGAGCTTCCCTTCTACTTCGCCCACATCGCTCCCTGGGCAGGCTACGAACGCGATACCCTGCCAAAATTCTGGCAAGCCCAAGCCTCCGCTCTCGACCTCCCCAACACCGCCCTCGCCGTCACCATCGACTGCGGAGACTCCGCCAACATCCACCCGCCCCACAAAAAGCCCATCGGCGAACGCTTCGCTCAGCTGGCTCTCGCCAATCGCACGGACGGCTATTCCTCCCAATCCACCGGCCCAAACTACCAATCCCGCTCCATCCAAGATAGCCAGCTCACCCTCCACTTCTCTACGTCCGACATTCAACTACGCCCCGTTCACAACGGTTCAACCAGCTTCGAGCTCGCCGGAGCCGACAAAGTCTTCCACCCCGCAAACGCTAAAATCAGCGGCTCCCACATCCTTCTTTCCACCTCCAAAGTTCCACATCCCACCCAAGCCCGCTACGCCTGGAGCAACGATCCAACCCCCACCCTCTTCGGTAAATCCAACCAGCCCGCCGCCCCTTTTCAAACTCACTAAAAGCTCTATTGGTATTGGCTCGAACACTTAAGGAAGAGGCCACCAAGGATTAAAAAGACTACGTGAGTGCACTTATATGTTCGTTTTTAAGGGGACTTTTAGCCCTTTCGAGGACCGGATACAGCAGCCCGGATAAAACCGTGCAAACACGTACCTTTTCCAGTCGCCTATCCTTGATCCTGAAAATCCGAACACCGCCAGTCCCATGTGTCCATTATCGTACCCATCCGCGAACGCTCCTCTGAAGATGCCACTTCGATTTGTCTGTCAGTATTGAGATCAAGTCCAAGACGCTCTCTGCAGACTCCAAAAAGTCATCCCTAGGATTCACTTAAACTCACGATTTTTTGTTGTTCGTGAAGCAAACCTCACAGCCGATCATGCTGGATGCGTCCACATGCCTGAGGCACTTGCCCGCCCTCCTCAGGCCTGAGCAAGCTGGCGTGCAATTTGCTCTGGCCGATTAGATCCAAGCCCGTCCTTGTCCCGCCACCCGACCATTTCACTCGATATGATTTCAGTCAAAAAAGTGAAAGCTACACTTTTGTCCACGTTCGCTTTCCTGCTTCTGCCCATCAGCGGCCACTCACAAATCTCCCTCAACTGGAAAGACAAATCCGCCAACGAAACAGGCTTTCGTGTCGAGCGATCGAGCGATGGCAGAGTTTATAAAAAAATCGCGGTTACTGAGAAAAACGCCACCAGCTTCACAGACCGGGCCGCTCGCGATAGTTCTCGCTTTTTCTACCGAGTCGCAGCTTTCAACGAGTGGGGGAAATCTGGATACACAAATATTTCCGAAACCACGATCCAAGGTTCGGTACCAACCTCAGACAATCCCGAAGCTGAACTCACAACCCTGACTAACCAAGGAGTAGGCTTCGAAACCTATCACGACGACCTAACCTACGATTTCATCCACGCCAATGGGGACTGCAGCGTCGTCGTGAAGATCAACAGTTTTACGCCAGATGCAACATGGAGCCGTGCTGGAATCATGGTTCGACAATCCTTGGCCGCAAACTCGAAGCATGCCACGATCGCAATCAACGGTCTAGGAACATTCGAGGGACTCTGGCGGACGAAACACGGAGACAAAATTAGGACCCTCAGGAAGAGTAAAACCAGAGATTCTATCTACCTTTCATTAACCAAAAAAAGAGACCGAATCTTCCTCGCATACTCCCCAAACGGCAAAAGGTGGACAACGCTGAAGACGATCCCAATGAGCTTCTCTAATGACTTTCTCGTAGGATTCGCCCTCGGCTCAGAAAGCGAAACCGGACTATCCATCGCCGAATTCGAGCTAATCAGCGCAGCGGGAATAAACTTCGAAAAAGGAATCATAGTCGAACCTGACTCCCTCGAAGTACCGAATCCCAAAGCAGCACCGACTGCCGAAGAATCAGAAACCCAAGACGAACCTGAAACAGCCGCAACTGAAACCACAGAATCCGAATCCACCACGGCAGAAACCGCGGAACCTGAAACAGCCGCAACTGAAACCACAGAGACTGAGGCTGCAGTGCCTGAAACTGCAGTGCCTGAAACCGCTCCTTCACCAACTGAAACCGCGGAGCCACCCGCGCCTCTCCCTAACTTGGGACTACCGAACCAGATCATCGGCGAGATGGAGCGAGAGGGCGCATACCAATACGACGACGACATCGGCGTGCACTTCCTCTCTGCCTCTGGTTTGGGATTCGAAACGACGAACGACGAACTCCGTTTCGCCTATGTTGGAGCCGAGGGCGACTCCCAAGTCGTAATCCGTGTTCACGACTACGCGCCGGATGCCAATTGGTCTAGAACTGGAGTGATGTTCCGAAAAGACCTTTCTCCCAATTCCGCTCTCAGCGCCGGAACCCTCGCCGGACTCGGAAAATCCAACTCACTTTGGAGAGACAAGGCAGGAGCCAAAATCTCCACAACCTCAGGACCGAAATTTAAAGCCAATTCGTTTCTAAAGATCAGAAGACAAGGACAGCTTTGCTACGTCGATGTCTCAGACGACGGCTTCACATGGCGCGCGCTGGGACGAAAGAAAATCGATTTGGGAAATAGCTACCTGGCCGGCCTTACAATCGGCTCCCAAAACGATGCCGCCCTTTCTTCGGCAGCGATCGAAATCGTCGAAAGTACCATAGAGCTGCTCCAACCATCTCTGTCCGACTATCGGAACGAATACAAATTCACGGCAATCGGAATCGAAGAAACCCAAGTCAACGCCACCCTCGATTCGGAGCACAACCTCCTCACTTTGATCGCTAGGGGCAAAGGCTTCGAGCAGTATAAAGATGAGCTAGGCTATAGCTACTGGCAAAGCGAAGGAAACTGCAGGCTCGTTGTCAAAATACATGCTTTTGAGGGAGATGGGAATTCAGCCCGCGTAGGATTGATGCTCCGCTCCAGCAAGGAGCCCGACGCTCGCGTTGCCGCCATCGCAATAAACGGAAAAGGTCGAGTCGAAGCTCTATCCCGCGCCAAAGATCACGCAAAAATCGCCGTTAGAACAGGCCCAGCCCTCGCGGAAGGCGCCTACCTCGCTATCGAAAAAGTCGGAAACCGCATAAATTACCTTTGGTCGCCCGATGGAGTTGTCTGGAACAAAATATACGGCAAAGACGTTTCCCTCCCAGACTCCTACCTTCTTGGACTCGCGATAGGATCGGAAGTGTATCAGTCTTCAGCTGTGCTAGAAGTCATCGGACTCTACTAAAAACGGCTTTCCAAAAAAATCATTTCCAAACTTCCCCCTTGCCCTCAGCGCATTCTTAAGCAACTCCCTTTCGTTCCGATAAAACTTCGAAAGTGAAACGCATCATTGCCAGCATAGGACTCGTTTTCCTCGCCGCCCAGATCGCCCTCGGCAGTGTCGGAGCGATTTTCCTATGCCTCTGCGTTGGACATGAGGAACACGCCTCCCCTTGCGCCCCCGCCATCGTCGACACCTCGGAATCCGCTGCTTGTCTGCACGACGAGCCAGTCGCCTCAACGGTCGAAAAGCCCGCTGACGAAGCTTGCGACGACCTCCTCTTCACCGGTAACGAACTCGAGCCAGTCGATCGTCTCGGAGACTCGCTCAAGCTCAAAGCCGGCACCGCCCTAACCGCTTTCGCCTTCTCCGACCACTGCGGCCAACTCCCCCCCCTTTCCGAGCTCCAGCCCCAGGCTGCCCGCTCCCCCCCGCAGCAAACGCCATGCTGTACCGTCTACACCCGCACCATTAAGCTGCTCATCTGATATCCTGATTCACGAAACGGACCGCTTCCCCAAAAAACGGAAAGCACTCTCCAAACGTAGAACCAGGATTTTTCATGCACAAAGCGCTTACCACGGCGATCGCTATCGCTGCCCTCTTACAGTCGCCCCTACGCGGGCAAGACCACAGTCACGACCACACCCATTTCGACCGCTCCACAGCGATCGCGCACGCCCTTGAATATAACAAGGACCTCATCGCCGCGCGCCTCGCCATGCAGCGAGCCGAAGCCCGTCTTCAAGCTACTGGCATCGCTCCAAATCCGTCATTGCAAATCGAATACGCTGACGACCTTCTCTTCAACGACGAAGGCGAAGGCTCCTTCGGAATTGGCATTTCCCAACAATTCCCGCTCGCCGGAAAACTCGCCAAGCAAAAGGCCCTCACCCGCTTTGACATCGATCTCGCCCATCTCGAAGTCCGCAGCCAAGAGCTCAAACTCGCCCAATCCATCTACGACTTCGCGCTCGACATTCATCTCGTCGATACTCGATCAGCCCATCTCAGCCAACTGCGAAACGCCCTACAAGAAACCACCGCCTTCGCCGAAACCAAGGCTTCCACCGGCGAAATATCCCCCCTCGACGCCAGACAGTTCAAGCTCGAGCTTCGCATCCTCGAACAGCAAATCGAAAGCCTCCGCATCGAGCGCGAGCGCCTCATCCACCAGCTCGCGCCCCTGCTCGGGCAACACTCCTCCGAACACTTCAGCTTCGATGCCAGCAACGCTCTCCCCTATCCAGACAATCAGATTCCTGGATACACACCCGAAGTGCTAGAACGTATCCCGGCATACCAGTTCGCCCTAATCCAAGAGAAAGCCGCCGAGGCAAAAGTCACTCTCGCTCAAGCGGAAAACTGGGATGCCCTTACTGCTAGCATTTTCTGGAAAAACGAAAAAGGCGTCGATCAACCCATCGGTCGCACCTCCGATCATATCCTCGGAGTGTCGTTCTCCATTCCACTCCCACTTCGCAAAAAAGGCGACCTCTCCGCCCACGAACACCGACTCAGCCGCGACCAATCCCGCCTCAACGCAGCTGCCATCAGATTTCGGATACAAAACGAAATCGAGCACGCCCGCCACGAAGCCACCATCACCCGCTCCCGAATGGAGGACTACCGCAGCTCCGTTATCCTCTTCGCCGCCGAACAACTCGACCAACTCAGACAAGCCTACCAAAACGGCCAAACCGACATGCTCACGCTCCTTCGAGCTCAACAGCAACGCGTGTCACTAGAAAACGGATACCTAGAAATCTACGAGGAATTCGCCCACGCCCTCGTCGAACTCGAACTCGCCCGCGTCGATATCGCCGAGCTCCAGTAACCCTTTCCCATAAGCATCATGAAAACAATCTACACCGCCATTCTCGCCACCCTGCTGACCGCCTCTACCATCGCCAGCGAACCCATCATCCTCAGCGATTCCGCCGTCGAAAACCTGCGTATCGAAACCACCGAGGCGATCCCCCAGAACTTCACCGAATCCCTCTTCGCCATCGGCCGCATCGATCCCATCCCCGCCCGCAAAAGCATCCTCAGCAGCCGCATCCCCGGGCAAGTCGTCACCGTCTCCGCCCACGAAGGAGACCAAGTCGCCAAAGACCAGATCCTCGTAGAAATCGAAAGCCTGCAGCCTGGCAACCCACCCCCTCGCATCCCCCTCAAAGCCCCCCTTCCAGGCCTCGTTATGCAAAGCCACACCCACCTCGGAAAACCGGTTACACCCGATACCGAACTCTTCGAAATCATAGACCTGTCCCAAGTCTACGCCGTCGCCAGCCTCCCCGAAGACCAGGCCGGCAAGACCCACCTCGGCACTCTCGCCAACATAAAAGTCGCCGCCTTCCCAAACCAAGCCTTCACCGGAGAACTCATCCGCTACGGCACCGAGGCCAATCCCGCCAACGGCACCATCGACGCCTACTTTCTCCTTGAAAACGAAGCCTCCCGCCTCCGCCCAAACATGCGCACTGAATTCTCCATCGTGCTCGACTCCAAGGCCAACACCATGTCCGTACCCAAAGACTCGGTACAAACCGATGGCATAAACACCTTCGTCTTCGTCGAGGACTTCGACCTCAAAAACGCCTTCGTAAAAGTGCCCGTTCTCGCAGGATCCCGCAACAGCACTCATGTCGAAATCCTCAAAGGACTCTTCCCGGGCGACCGCATCGTCACCCGCGGCTCCTACGCTCTCATGTTCGCCGGCAGCGGAACCGTCTCCCTCAAGGAAGCCCTCGACGCCGCCCACGGACACGAACACAACGAAGACGGATCCGAGCTGACCGCCGCTCAAAAGCAGGAACAAGCAGCCGCCAATTCAAATTCCCCAGCAAACGGATTTTCGCAAAGCTCCCTTGTATGGTTTCTGTCAATACTAAGCAGCCTCCTAGCCGTTCTTCTCGTCCTCAGCCTCGCAACTCGTCGAAAAGCCTAAGCCATGCTCAATCGACTCATACAATTTTCGCTCGGGCACCGGACCCTCGTTCTCGCCGCCGCCATCGCCATACTAGCGCTGGGCCTGCAAACCGCCCGCGACCTGCCGGTCGAAGTCTTGCCCGACCTCACAAAGCCGACCGTCACCATCCTCACCGAAGCCCCCGGCCTCGCTCCCGAGGAAGTGGAGACCCTCGTAACCGTCCCCCTCGAATCAGCCCTCATGGGCGTCGCCGGCGTCACCCGCCTGCGAACCACCTCCGACGTCTCACTCTCGCTCACCTTTGTCGAATTCGAATGGGGCACCGACATTTACCTCGCTCGCCAATTCGTCCAAGAACGCCTCCAAGTCGCCCGCGAATCCCTGCCCGATGGTATCCAACCTTACATGACACCCGTCGCGTCCCTCATGGGCGAAATCATGCTGGTCGGCATTCACAGCGAGGACCAAAGCGTAGCCCCCAGCGATCTACGCACCCTCGCGGACTGGACCGTCGCCCGCCGACTGCAAAGCATTCCCGGCGTCGCCGAAGTGCTCGCCATGGGCGGTGGCATCAAGCAACTCCAAGTGCAGCCCGACCCAAATCGCATGCTCGCCCTGGGCATCACATTCGACGAGCTCCGCCACGCCGCATCCCAAGCCGCCCGCAACACCACCGGCGGTTTCCTCACCAACGCCCCCCAGGAAATCATGGTCCGACACCTCGCCATGAGCACCGATACAGGCGCCCTCGGCTCCACCGTGGTCAAATTGGTCGAAGACCGCCCCATCCGCATTTCCGACGTCGCAACCCTCGTCTGGGACGTCGAGCCCATGCGCGGCGACGCCGCCGTCGACAGCTCCCCAGGCGTGATTCTAAGCGTCACCAAAGCGCCAGGCTTCGACACCCTCGCGCTTACCGAAAAAGTGGAAACCGCCCTCGCCGAACTTCAGCCCACCATGCCGGATTCCGTCAGGCTCGTGCCCCTCTTCCGCCAGGCTGACTTCATCGAGCACGCCGTAGGAAATCTCCAAGAAGCCATCCGCGACGGCGCCATCATGGTCACCATCGTGCTCTTCCTCTTCCTTCTCAACCTGCGCACCACCTTCATCACCCTCACCGCCATTCCCCTTTCTTTCGCCATCACCCTGCTCGTCTTCCGCTGGTTCGGCATCAGCGTAAACTCTATGACGCTCGGCGGCCTCGCCGTCGCCATCGGCATGGTCGTAGACGACGCTATCGTCGACGTTGAAAACGTCTTTCGACGCCTCCGAGAAAACGCCGTATCCAATTCCCCACGACCGAAACTCGAAGTCATCGCATCCGCATCCGCCGAAGTTCGAAACTCCATCCTCTACGCAACCCTCTTCATTATCCTCGTCTTCCTTCCCCTGCTCGGACTAAGCGGCGTCGAAGGCCGCCTCTTCACCCCCATCGCCATCGCCACCATCGTCAGCATGGTCGCCTCCTTCATCGTCTCGCTCACCGTCATTCCCGTTCTCTGCTCCCTCCTCCTCAAACCCTCGACTCCCACGCACGCCCAAGATCCCGCCATCGTTCGCCTCTTAAAATCTGTATTCAAAAACACCTGGCTCCAGCTCGCCCTCAGCCAGCCCTTCCTCGTACTCGCCCTCGCCGCCCTACTCCTCGCAGGAGCCCTCAGCCTCTATCCGCGCATGGGCAAGGACTTCCTGCCGTCCTTCAATGAAGAGACCGCCCTCATCGCCCTCACCGCCGCGCCAGGCACCTCCCTCCAGAAAACCAACGAAATCTCCGCCGTCGCCGAAGCCCTCATCCTCTCTGTTCCAGAAGTCCGCGTCGTCGGACGCCGCGTTGGCCGCGCCGAACGAGGAGACCACGTCGTGCCCGTATCCACCGTCGAGTTCGATATCGACTTCCACAAAGACCTCCCCGACTCCCGTCCACGCGCTGTAGTGCTGGAGGAAATACGCCAAAAAATCCGCGGCATTCCAGGCACCTTCGCCGCCCTCTCTGGACCGCTCGCCGATCGCATCGGACACATGCTCTCCGGCGTTTCCGCCAAGGTCGCCATCAAAGTCTACGGCAAGGACCTCAACGAAATTCGGCGCATCGGCACCGAAATCCAAGACATCGCTCACTCCATCCCCGGACTCGAAGCCGCCCGAGTCGAACAGCAGGCGCCCATCCCTCAACTACGCGTCGAAATCGATCGCGACCGAGCCCTCGCCTACGGCATCACGCCGGGCTCACTCAACGATCAACTCGCATCCCTCATCGGAGGCGAAACCGTCGCCGAGCTCTATGAAGGACAACGTACCATCGACCTCGTCCTCCGCCTCCCCGAAGCCTGGCGCGAGAATCCAAAACAGCTCGAGCAACTCTACGTCGACACCGCCAATGGTGGCCGCATCCCCCTTTCCTTCGTAGCCAATATCCGCGAGGCTCGAGGCCCGAACGTCATCCAACGCGAAAACACCCTGAGACGCTTCGTCGTCAGCATCAACCCCACCTCGCGCGACCTCACCGGCCTCGTCACCCAGCTCCGAGACCGCGTCACCAGCGAGATTGCCCTACCGCAAAGCTACTTCATAAGCTTCGAAGGCGAGTTCCAAGCGCAGCAAGAAGCCACCCGCCGTATCGCCTGGCTCTCCCTGCTCGCACTCTGCGTCATCGCCACCCTGCTCTTCACCTACTTCAAGACCCCTGTATTCACCATCCAAGTACTGGCCGACATTCCCCTCGCCCTCATTGGCGGCCTCGCCCTCACTTCCCTACTTCTCAACAATATCAGCATCGCCACCCTCGTAGGTTTCATCGCCGTCGCCGGCGTAGCCGCCCGAAACAGCGTCATGATGATTTCTCACTACCTCCACCTCATGCGACACGAAGGCGAAGGCTTCACCCGCGAAATGATCGAACGCGGCACCCTCGAGCGCCTCGTCCCCGTGCTCATGACCGCCCTATCCGCAGGCATCGCCCTCATCCCTCTCGTGCTTGCCGCCAACCAGCCGGGCAAGGAAATCCTGCATCCCGTCGCCGTCGTCATCGTAGGCGGACTCGTCACTTCCACCTTCCTCGGACTCGGTGTCACCCCAGCCATTTTCTACACCTTCGGCCGCAAGGCCGCCAAAAAAGCAGTCGAACAAAAAGCCGCCGCCAGCGACTAAACCCTAACACCAATTTATGAATACAAAAAAAATCTACGCCACCATCCTTCTCACAGCTTCGCTCTTCTTCGCCGCATGCGGAGGACATGACGATCACACAGAGCACGAAGACCACGGCCACAGCCACGACGGCACCGAAGGGGCACACAGCCACGACGACCATCAGCACACCGAATTCGCCAAGGACCCCGGTCCCAACGGCGGCCGCCTCATCACCTCGCTCGACCCCGCCGTCGAATTCCTCCTGCGCGACGACCGACACGCACAACTCACCTTCGTCGACGCTGATGGGAAAGCGATCGCTCCCTCTAAGCAAATCGCCACCGCCGTCACCGGCGACCGCATGAGTCCCGTCAATATCACCTTTGCCTCCGACGGCTCCGCCCTCGTCAGCGAACAAGCCCTACCGGACACCGAAGGCCAGCCCATCATCCTTACGATTCAGAGCAGCCCTGAGGCTTCCCCAGTCATCGAGCGCTTCAACCTAAAGACCTACAAATGCTCCGGCTGCGGCCTCGCCGAATACGCCTGCATCTGCGGGCACTAGAGAGCACGTCGCCCCGCGACTCAGCGGGAGGCGGCCATTCGCCGCGAACTCACTCGCCCCGCTTCCCGGCCACCACTTCCATTTTATACGGAAGCGAAACCTCTACATGCCGATCGTCGACCACGCGGACCTGTGTTCGCTGGTCGAGGCCAGTCACCTTCACGGAAACGCCTTCGCCAAAGGTCGATCTCATAAACTGGTAATCCGCCCCAACCATCTTCACCAAAGCAGTGCGATAACCATCCGGTTTGAGCAGAGCGATGCTGCTCGACTGGAAATACGCCTTCACGCTCTTCGGAAAAACAATCCGCTCCACGAAAGAATTAAGAAAAAGCATACGCTCAAAAACCGATTCTTCAGGAGCGAGCTTCGCTACCACCGTCACCTCGAAACTCGAAACCTCATCGCCCGACTTCATCGACGACAAATACCCGCCGCTGCGGGCAAGCGGAAGGGCCATAAATCCCGTCTTCAGCGCGACCTGCTCATTCTTCTCCACCGCCTTGTTCAGCGCTTCGTAAGCTTGCCTCAAATCAGCCAGTCGCTCTTCCGGTTTGCTGCTTTCAGTGGAAACGCTGAAGGAAACGACCACCGCGTCCGCCGGCAAAATCATGCGGGCCGGAGTCTGCGTCTCCGCCCCTCCCCGACCGCGCGGATCAAAGTTCGATGACGGAATTCCCAGCTCCACCGGAGCCTCCTTGCCAAACGAATAGCCAGCACCCTGAGAAAATGCAGCCGCGATCGGCCACAGCAAAACGAGAACAAAAGAGAAACGATTCATACCCGCAGTCTCCAAAGCTAGGCAGGACTTTCAAGATCAGTCGTTGTTCAGGCGAAAAATTCCATGTCGCAAAATCGGTGGCCGCCAACAAACCTCACCTGCTAAGCTGTTTGCCATGACACCGCACGCCATTCTCCCCGACAAAGAAACCATGTATCAGGCATTTGTGAACAAGGACGCCTCCTTCGAAGGCCTCTTCGTCATGGGCGTGCGCACCACCGGGATCTTCTGCCGACCCACCTGCCCCGCTCGAAAACCGAAACCGGAAAACGTCGAATTCTTCCCGCGCAGCGGCGACGCCCTCGCCGCCGGCTATCGCGCCTGCAAGCGCTGCAGACCCATGGAAGCCAAAGGCTCCATCCCCTCCTGGCTGCGCCCCTTGCTCGCCCAAGTCGACGCCGCCCCCACCCGCCGGTGGACCTCCCAAGACATCCGCGATGCAGGCCTCGACCCCGCCCGCGTACGACGCTGGTTCCAAGCCGAGCACGGCATGACCTTCCTCGCATACCTCCGCTCCCGCCGCCTGGGCGAAGCCTTTTCCAGAGTAAAAGACGGATCCCCCATCCTCGAAGCCGCAGCCGCCGCCGACTTCGATTCCGTCAGCGGATTCTGCGAAGCCCTCCGAAAACGCTCAGGCGCCTCGCCAAGCAAAGCCAAAGAACGCCTCCCCCTAAAAGTTCAGCAAGTCAGCTCACCGCTCGGCCCCATCATGGTCGCCGGCGACGACCAAGCCGTCTACCTCGTCGAGTTCTGGGACCGCCGCATGCTGGAAACCCAGTTCACCACGCTCGAAAAACGCCTCAACGCCGTCTTCTTTCCCGGCAAAAGCAAAGCAAGCCAACAAATGGCCGACGAGCTCGACGCCTATTTCCAAGGCGAGACCACAACATTCGAAACCCCGATAAAATTCCCCGGCACCGAACACCAGCAAGCTGTCTGGCAAACCCTCCTCTCCGTTCCCTCTGGCGAAACATGGACCTACGGCCAACTCGCCAATTCCATCGGCAAACCCGCCGCCGTCCGCTCCGTCGCCCGAGCCGTCGGCGAGAACCGCTTCGCCATCGTCATCCCCTGCCACCGCATCGTCGGCTCCGACGGAAACCTCACCGGCTACGGCGGCGGCCTCTGGCGAAAACGCCACCTGCTCGAATTCGAGCGCCAGAAAAACTTTAGCTCTTGAAGAAGCGCAAAGTTACGATGTCTCAACATTTTCGATACACTAACGTGACGTAACCTTTATTTCACACTTAAGCGCTTGGTCGAACATCCTGAGTGCTGCCTTACTCGACCCACACCACATCCGAATTGGTAACGAGAAAGGTTTTACGCATGTTCAAAAATTGTATTCAAACATTGGCTACTCTATCCGCTTTAGCAGGTCTTAGCCACGCCGTTGCTCAGACAACGTTTATCAACGAGATTCATTACGACAACGCCAGCGGAGATGTTGGCGAAGCCGTCGAAATAGCAGGACCAGCAGGCACCGACCTCTCCGGCTGGAGCCTCGCCCTCTACAATGGAAACGGAGGAGCTACCTACAACACCCTCAGCCTAAGCGGCATCATTCCAGAGCAAAACAACGGCTACGGAACGCTCAGCTTCCCTGCCGTCGGCTTGCAGAACGGCTCCCCAGATGGCCTCGCGCTCGTCGACAGCTCCGCCACTGTGATCCAGTTTCTCAGCTACGAAGGCACCGTCATCGCCACAAACGGCCCCGCCAACGGCATGACCAGCTCCGATATCGCGGTATCCGAGCCAAGCAGTTCCCCCGAAGGCCAATCCCTTCAACTCACCGGGGCAAATGGAACCGAATACGCCCACTTCACCTGGCAGGCTCCCGACGATGACTCGTTCGGCAGCGTAAACCCCGGACAAACATTCGCCGGTGTCTCTGGTCCGCCAGCCGTCGCCATCAACGAACTACGAATCGATCAGCCAAGCAGCGACGTTGACGAATATTTCGAGCTAGTCGGCCTGCCGGGCCAAAGCCTCGACGGCCTAAGCTACCTCGTCATCGGCGATGGATCAGGGGGCAGCGGAGTCATCGAAAGCGTGAGCTCCCTCGATGGCTTGGCCATTCCTGATTCCGGATACTTTCTCGCCGCCGAATCGTCTTTCACTCTCGAAACCCCTGACATGATCGCTTCGCTCAACTTCGAAAACAGCGACAACGTCACCCACCTGCTTGTCTTCGAATTCACCGGTTCCGTCGGCGACGACCTCGACACCAACGAAGACGGTGTCCTCGATCTGACTCCATGGACTAGCATCCTCGACTCAATCGCCCTCGTCGAATCAGCAACTTCTGGAGAAAAGGTCTACGGCGACGCCAGTATCGGCCCAGACGGTACCTTTGTCCCCGGCCACGTCTACCGCTTCCCTGACATCACAGGTCCGTTCAAGATCGGAAAATTCGATCTCGACGAAGGCAACGACACCCCAGGCGGAGAAAACATAGAGCCCATCGTATTCGAAACTTCCGACTCCATCTTCAGCAGCTTCGAAGAACCGAGCGTCGTGGACGGCAGCCCCGCCTACTCCGATCCCGACAACACCACCGACCACTACCTCGTCAATATCGACGGAGTCTCAGACGTCGCCTACGACGGCGGCTCGGAGCTCGGCTTCAAAGCTCTCTATGAAAACACCCGAGGAGACGCAGGGCTGAGTGATGGCGACTTCGTCGGAGTCACTAAATTCACTGGCGTCGTCGGCGCGTTCACGGACGGAGTCCAAGCTTACCAGATTGGCGATCCCGACGGTCGCTACACCGTTGAGATGGATGCCGTAAACCTCGACAATGTTACCGGCGAAAAGACCATCCTCGTCGATCTCTTCGTCCAATCGACCGGCTGGGAGTCCAATGACGTCATTCAGGTATGGGTCGAAACCGATATCGGCGCCTTCTACCTCCTCGACACCACCTCCACCGATATCGACTCGCTCAACATAGAAGGTTTCTGGCAAACCCTCTCCGCGGACCTCACGGGCGCCAGCGTCGCCGCTCTTCGCTTCTCGCTAGACTCCAATTCCGCATCCGAATCCATCTTCGTGGACAATATCCGCTTCGGCCCTGCCCCCACCATCGATCCCTACACCATCATGGAAATACAAGGCTCCGGATCGGAGTCTCCCCTCGTCGGACAAAGACTCGTCACCGAGGGCGTGGTAACCGGCATCACCTCAAATGGTCAGAACTTCTGGATGCAGGATCCGACAGGCGACGGAAATGCTGCCACCTCTGACGGTATCTACGTCTACAATCCAGATTCAGTACCCGCAATCGGCGATCTCGTTCGCGTAACCGCAAGCGTTTCCGAATACGCCAGCAGCTCGCGTCCCACCGATTTGCCGCTCACCGAGCTCGTTGCCGGCACCGTCGAGGTACTCTCCTCAAACAACCCGCTGCCCGCTCCCGTACTCATCACCGACATGCCGGACGAATCCATCCCCGAAGCCATCGCGCTCTTGGAATCGCTCGAAAGCATGCTCGTCAAACTGCCAACCGCACTCGTTGTCGGACAGACAAATCAGTTCGGCGAGTTTCACGTCATCACGTCCTACGACGCCCAGCCTGGCTCCGGCTTCTCCCCATGGTACAGCCAAATGATCATTCGCTCCATTGGTGAAAACGAGGTCGACTACAACCCAGAACGCCTCCTCGTCGACGACCTCACCCTAGACGAGCCTCTTACGCTCATGCCTGGCGATTCGCTTACGAATCTCACCGGTATCATGCACTACGACTTCTCAAACTACCGTATCCAGCCTGTGGATATCGGAGACGTTTCCATCGAGCAAACAGCCACCACCATAAAACCATACTACTGGTGGTTCTCCTACCTGAAATCGCTCTTCCAAAGAAGCTATCTAAATGTCGCCTCCCTGAATACGGAAAACCTCTTCGACCTGATCGACGATCCAGATAAAAACGACCAAGGCAGCACCCCGACTCCCGAAGAACTCGAGATCAAACTCGAAAAGCTATCCGCCACCATCGGAATCGGGCTCGAGTTTCCGGAAATCATCTGTGTACAGGAAGTCGAGAATCAAGCTGTCCTACAGCTCCTCGCAGACCGCCTAAACGATAAGCTTCCCTTCGCTCGCCTCGACTACCTCGCAGTATCCCTCGAGACTAGCGACAACCGCGGTATAGAAACCGGCTACCTCTACGACAGCCGCAGAGTTAAACTCGAAGACCTTTACCAACTCACCGATGAAATCGTTCCAGGCGTTTCCGACGCATTCGGAGCGACCAGCGTAAGCAAGGGCCGCGAACCTTTGGTCGGTGTATTCAAATCCAAAGGACGCGAAATCACCATCGTGAACAACCACTTCAAGAGCAAAGGTGGAGACGGCCCCCTCTACGGAACCGAGCAACCACCTGTTCGCGAATCGGAAATCCAGCGCAAGCTCCAAGCCACCGTACTTCGCGACTTCGCAGACATCCTGCTTGCCGAGAATCCAAATGCCCTGCTCGCAATCACCGGCGACTTCAACGACTTCCAATTCGGCGAACCGGGCGAAGGCGATTCACATACCCTCGGCATCATCGAAGGTGAAGAAGGAGAGTACCCGCTCGAAAACATCGTCAAGACCCGCATCCCGGAAAACAGCCGATTTAGCTACGTCTACGAAGGAAATAGCCAAGCGCTCGACCACTTCCTCCTCAGCAAGAAGCTGAAAAAGAAACTACTCCGAGCCGAATTCATTCACCTCAACGCGGCGTATTTGGACGAATTCATGGAAGACGCTAGCGTCCTGGAACGTTCCTCCGACCACGATCCGCTGCTCCTGAAATTCAACCTAACCCGAAAAGGCAGATCCTTTTTCCACCATAGGTAAGCATTTGAAAATCTGAGTAGGTAACGACGCGATCCTCGGGTAGGGGGTCGCGTTTTTCGTACTAGAACACACCCGGATAAGGTTATTATCCAAGGCCAATTGAGGATGCCTACTCAGTGTGATTGAGCGCTATAAGGGTCACAGTTTGACCCCGAAAAGTCGAAATAACACTAGTTATGCCGTTACTAGCAACTCAGTCCGCCAAATCCAAAAAATCCCTCGTCCACACTGAGAAGCAGAAATCAGTCAGCTTCTGGGAGTCACAAAAACTCGCCAAAGAAAAGGCATACGAGAAGAAAGCTAAGAAATATAAGCTAAAGCTGGAAATACTCGCCGTCTTCACACAGCAGCTCGCCTCCATGCTCGAGGCCGGACTCCCCCTCGTTTCCGCCCTCGACGCCCTTCAGGACCAGACCGAAGACCCCGTCTTCCGCATCATCATCCGCGAAGTGAAGGCCGACGTCTCCCAAGGCAACAACTTCTCCGCCGCCTGCGCCAAATTCCCGCGCGCCTTCAACAACCTCTTCATCTCCATGGTCGAAGCGGGTGAAGCCAGCGGCGGACTCGCCGAAATCCTCGGCAAAGTAGCCGGCTACTTCGAGGCTACCACCAAACTCACCAAGAAAGTGAAGTCCGCCATGACCTACCCGGTCGCGGTCATCGCCCTCGCCATCATGCTGGTGAACGTACTGCTCATCTTCGTCGTGCCCACCTTCGCCGACATGTTCACCGATTTCGGAGCCGAGCTCCCTGGCCCGACCCAGTTCCTCATCGACCTCTCCGACTTCCTCAAGGGCAACATCCTATACATCATCGGAGTCGGCTTCGTCGGCTTCCACATCTGGTCCAAATTTACCAAAACCCCCAAAGGCCGACGCGTGCGAGACCAGCTCGTAGTCAAAATGCCCGTCTTCGGAAACCTGATCGTCAAGATCACCCTCTCGCGCTTCTGTCGCACCTACGCCACCCTCCTTCGCTCAGGCGTTCCCATCCTACGCTGTCTCGAAATCGTCGCCGCCTCGTCCGGCAAGACCCAAGTCGAAGACGCCTGCCGCCTCATTACCAAAAACATCTCAGAAGGCGGACAAGTCTCCGACACCATCGAGAAGATCGAATTCTTCCCGCCCATGATGAAGCACATGTCCCGCGCCGGAGAACAAACCGGCAACGTAGACGGCATGATGACCAAAATCGCCGACTTCTACGACACCGAAGCCGACGCCATCATCTCATCCCTCACCTCCCTCATCGAGCCCATGCTCATCGTGTTCCTGGGCGTCGTCGTCGGCGGCATCGTCATGGCCATGTTCATGCCGATCTTCCAACTCTCCTCCATCGTCGGAAGCTAATCCCCTAAACGCCAAGCTTTCCCCATCCCTTACTCATCCAAAGCACGAGAAAAGGCTGGCAGACTGGAGGCAACCGCTTTCAATCTGCCGCAACGACCCACCTATCGATGCAATCCATTCTCATAGTAGACGACCTCGAGTCCATCCACGAAATGCTCGACGCGGTTATCCAGCCCATCGGCTACAACACCGCGTTCGCCACAGACGGCGAAATCGCCCTGCAAAAGATCCGCGAAGAGCACTACGACATCGTGCTCACCGACATCAATATGAAACCGATGGACGGCCTCGCCCTCCTCGCTCAGATCAAGGAAGCCGACCCGAACGCCATCGTCATCATGATGTCTGGCTACGCCAACATCGAAAACGCCACTAAGGCCCTCAAGCTCGGCGCCTTCGACTACCTAACCAAGCCCTTCAAAGTCGATCAGCTCATGGCCTCCATCGAGCGAGCTTCCATCGAGCGCAAAAAACGCCTCGAGTCTGGAAACGGTTCAGCCGCCCAAAACTCCATTCTCCTCTCCGGCGACTCAATCGCCATCAAGTCCTTCGTCGAGCGCCTCAACCGCGCCGCCAAGCTCCCCACGCCCCTGCTCGTCACCGGAGAAGCCGGCACCCAAAAAGCCAGCATCGCAGCCATCGTACACGCCAAAAGCGAGCTCGCCGGCGGACCTTTCGTCACCATCGACGCGAAAAAACTAGACCCCGCCGAGCTCGCGGAAACGCTCCTCAATAGCGAAGGCGCCCCCAGCGACACCATACTCTCCGCCCGCGACGGCTTTCTCTTCGTCGCAAATGTCGACGCCGTACCGTCCGACCTGCAAAACTCCCTCGGCAACCTCATCCGCGACCTCAAAGGCGAGACCCGAGTCATCTGCTCCAGCAGCATAGACCTAGAACAGCTCGTCGAAGACGGAGAATTCGAAGACGCCCTCTATTTCCGCATCGCCAATAACGCCCTACACGTGCCCAGCCTTCGCGACCGAGCAGACGATATCGCCGCCCTCTCTCTCGCCTATTTCGCTCAAGAACACCTCCCTTTCACCGCCATCGGCGAAAACGCCGGAGCTCTTCTCCAAGGCTATCGCTGGCCAGGCAACTACACCGAACTTCAAGAAGTGCTCAGCTCCGCCGCCGCAATCGCCGAAGACCAAACCATTCGCGAAGCCGATCTTCCCGAAAAACTTCGCGACACCTCCAGTTGGCCAAACCTCGAGCAGCACCTCGCCGCCCAAACCGAGCAATACAAGCGAGCCGTCGTCAAGGCCTGCCAAGGCGACACCGCCAAAGCCGCCCAAATCCTTGGCTGCGACCCAAGCGACCTCTAGTCATCCCTCCCCAATATGGGAGCGTGCTTGTCACGCGATTACAAACCAATCACCAGCTCCCGACGAGTTTCTCCCCTTTCGTCCCGCACGCTCACCTTCGCCTCGCGCTTCTCCCAATTGATTTCGAGAAGACCGAAGTTGTTCTCACTGAAAACCTCTCCCACGCGATGGCGATTCGGCTCCCCCGGAAAATCCTTCCACGCATGCGTCAAGCTGCTTGCCGTCAACTCGTAGAGCGGTTCCTCCCTACCCTCGATCTCCAACTTGGAAAACTCCGAAATGTGTCGGTCCCCACTCAAGAAGAGAACCGCTCCCGTGTCATACTTTACCAATTGCTCGAAAAACCACTCCCGAGCCTTCGGAAACTGAGCCCACTTCTCGAAGCGATGCTCCTCCGGGATCACCTGCGTCCCCGAAGCCACAACAGTCAACGCCGCCTCGTTTTCAGAAAGCTCTCTCTCGATCCATTCCCGCTGAGCTACGCCAAAAATATCCCCCTCCGGATCGTTCGGATCATCGCGGTGGCTGCGAACATCCAGCAACAATAGCTTCACCAACTCCTCTCCCGAACCTAACAAATAGCTGGCGTAAACCCCATCCTGCTTCCGCCTCGGACTATTCGCCGGCTCGTCCAGAAAATCCAGCAAAGCGGACTGCGCCACCGCTTTTCCAGTCCACTCCTTGCCACCATTGTTCTTGCCGAAATCATGGTCATCCCAAGTTCCTAGCACCCGAGCCGACTCACGTAGCTTCACATACCCCGGCTCGCTCTTCACCTTGCCGTAGACCTCCGCAAACACCTCGGCTTCATCCGTGTCCGCATAAACATTATCGCCCAACCAAATCCACACCTCCGGCTCAGTCGCCGCCACCCCCTCCCAAATCGGAGCCAGTCTATTCTGATGCAGACAGGAGCCGAAAGCGATGCGGCTGATCGGCTTCTCACCCAAATCAACACCCTGCGTACAGGCCACGCAGACAGCTAAGGCCACCGCGCCGAAAAGAGTCGTTGGAGATCTCATGACCGCCAATTTCCATAGGCCTTTTCTGCAGTCGTCCATCCTCAATGACTCTCGGCGCAAACTTGTCTCGAAACCGCCGTTTCTCGTCACCAAATCCGCTCCACCGATGCCAGAGCGGGAATCCGCTCCAAATGCGCTTGCGCAAATCGCCGATTCGCATCTTTTCACCCTTGCCCAGAGCCCTGCCTCTGCGTGAACTTGCAAAAATTTTTTTGTCATGCCGAAAAGAACCGACATCGAGAGCATCCTAATCGTAGGCGCCGGACCCATCATCATAGGCCAAGCCTGCGAATTCGACTACTCTGGCACACAAGCCTGTAAAGCGCTCAAAGAGGAGGGCTACCGAGTCATCTTGGTCAATAGCAACCCTGCTACGATCATGACCGACCCCGAGTTCGCCGATGTCACCTACATCGAGCCGCTCACCATCGACGCGGTCGAAAAAATCATCGCCAAGGAGCGCCCCGACGCCTTGCTTCCAACCCTCGGCGGACAAACCGCCCTCAACCTCTCCCTCGAGCTGGAAGCCGCCGGCATCCTCCACGAATACGGAGTGGAAATGATCGGCGCCAAACCAGACGCCATCAAGAAAGGCGAGGACCGCGAACTCTTCAAGGAGGCCATGCTCAAGATCGGCCTCGACGTCGCCCACTCCCGCACAGTCAACTCACTCGAGGAAGCACGCTCCGCCGCCAAAGAAATCGGCGGTTTTCCACTCATCATCCGCCCAAGTTTCACCATGGGCGGCTCCGGAGGCGGTATCGCATACAACCGCGAAGAATTCGAAGACATCGTCTCCAACGGCCTCGAGCTCTCCCCCGTTCACGAAGTCCTCGTCGAAGAGTGCCTCCTCGGCTGGAAGGAATACGAAATGGAAGTCATGCGCGACCGCAAGGATCAGTGCGTCGTCATCTGCTCCATCGAAAACTTCGACCCCATGGGCGTGCACACCGGCGACTCCATCACCGTCGCTCCCGCCATGACCCTCTCGGATCGCGAGTACCAAGCCATGCGCGACGCCTCCTTCGCCGTCATCCGCGAGATCGGCGTCGAAACTGGCGGCTCCAATATCCAGTTCTCCCTCTGCCCGGACACAGGCCGCATGGTCGTCATCGAGATGAACCCGCGCGTCTCTCGCTCCTCCGCCCTCGCATCCAAAGCCACCGGATTCCCGATCGCCAAGTTCGCCGCAAAACTCGCCGTCGGCTACAGCCTCGACGAAATTCGCAACGACATCACCAAGGCCACCCCTGCCTCCTTCGAGCCTTCGATCGACTACGTCGTAACAAAAATCCCGCGCTTCACTTTCGAAAAATTCCCCGGCGCGGACGATACTCTCACCTCCGCCATGAAGTCTGTCGGCGAGGCCATGGCCATCGGCCGCACCTTCAAGGAGTCCTTCCAAAAAGCCCTCCGCTCTCTCGAAACCGGAGCCTTCGGCTTCGGCGCCGGAGGCAAACTCGGCGGAAACGACCTCCCTTCCGAAGAAGAAATCAACGGGAAGCTCGTCCGCCCAAATGCGGAACGCGTCTTCTACCTCCGCTACGCCCTCAAGGCAGGCTACACGCTCGATCAGCTTTTCGAGCTCACCAAGATCGATCCTTGGTTCCTCACCCAGCTCAAGCAGCTCTCCGACCTCGAAGATCAGCTCGCTGGCGAAAAGCTCGACACCGTATCCACTCCACTCCTACGCAAGGCCAAGGAGTACGGGTTTTCCGATCGCCAGCTGGGCGTGCTCTTCGGAGAAGATTGGGCAGCGGTCAATAAGACTCGCAAAGCCAAAGGCATCAACACCGTCTTCCGCCTCGTTGACACCTGCGCCGCCGAATTCGAAGCCCAGACTCCGTATTACTATTCTACCTACGGCGACGAAAACGAAGTCATCCCTTCCGATAAGAAGAAGATCATGATCATCGGCGGCGGACCCAACCGAGTCGGCCAAGGCATCGAGTTCGACTACTGCTGCGTCCACGCCTCCTTCGCGTTACAGGAACTTGGATACGAGTCGGTCATGGTCAACTCCAACCCGGAAACCGTATCCACCGATTACGACACTTCGGACAAGCTCTACTTCGAACCGCTTACTCTAGAAGACGTGCTCGAAGTCTACCAACAGGAAGGCTGCTCCGGAGCCATCGTCCAATACGGCGGTCAAACGCCCCTCAACCTCGCTACCGAACTCAAGGCCAACGGCGTCAACATCATCGGCACATCCCCCGAAAGCATCGACGCCGCCGAAGACCGCGAACTCTTCAAGCAGATACTCGACGAAACAGGCCTTAAGCAACCCGACAACAAGACCGTGCTCAATGAGAAGGAAGCCTACGAGATGGCAGACGTGGTCGGCTTCCCGCTTCTCCTCCGCCCTTCCTTCGTTCTCGGCGGCCGCGGCATGTTCATCGTTCACACCATGGACGAGATGAAAGCCGTCATCCGCGAAGCCTTCGATGCCTCGCCGGATAAGCCCGTCCTCCTCGACAAGTTCCTAGAAGACGCCATCGAGCTCGACGTCGACTGCATCTCCGACGGAGAAACCTCCATCATCGGCGGCATGCTCGAGCACATCGAATACGCAGGCGTGCACTCAGGTGACGCCGCTATGGTCCTCCCGCCGCACACTCTCGGCAAAGAAATGATCGAGACCGTCCGTCAAGCGAGCTTCCGCCTCGCCAAAGCCCTCAAGGTCGTCGGCCTCATGAACATCCAGTTCGCCATCAAGGACGACGAACTCTACGTCCTAGAGGTCAACCCGCGCGCCTCGCGTACCGTTCCCTTCGTTTCAAAAGCCATCGGCGTCCCCTTGGCGAAAGTCGCCGCTAAAATCATGACCGGCAAAAAACTCTCAGAACTCGGCGTCACCGAAGAGCTATCGCCAAAACACTGGTGCATCAAAGAAGCCGTATTCCCCTTCGTCCGCTTCCCCGGCTCCACCATCCGACTCGGACCCGAAATGCGCTCCACCGGAGAAGTTATGGGACTCGACGAAGACTTCGGCATCGCGTTCGCAAAAACCCAAGCCGCCGCCAAGCCGGGCTTGCCCCAAAGCGGAAACGTATTCCTCTCCGTCAAGGACCAAGACAAACCACGCGCCCTCGACATCGCTCGCAACCTCTCCGCACTCGGATTCAACATCTATTCAACCAGCGGTACCGCCAAGTTCCTCAGCGAAAACGGCCTAGAGGTTAAGAAGCTTTTCCGCATCGCCGAAGGTCGCCCAAATGTGCTGGACATGATCAAGAACGGAGAAATCCAGCTGATCATCAACACCCCCTCCGGCATGATCCCGCGCAAGGACGAGAACCACATGCGCTCCGTGGCATGGGGCAACAACATCTGTATCATGTCCACCATTACAGGCGCGGAAGCCGCCGTCTCCGGCATCAAGTCACTCAGCAAAAAAGACTACGAAGTCCGCTCCGTACAATCCTACGTCAAGAAAAGCGTCGGCAACGTGTAAAGAATCTCGAAAGTGGGAGCGTGTTTATCACCCGATAAACAGCTCCCACTCTTCACCCTTCACATTCCACTCCTCTAAATGTCCCCCGTCCTCGTAGCCCTACTCTCCGGTCCCGACCAAAAAGGACTTGTATCCAAAGTTTCAGGATGGATCTTCGAAAACGGGGGAAACATCATTCACGCCGACCAGCACCGCGACGCCCAAGCCGGAGTCTTCTTCCAACGCGTAGAATGGTCCCTCGACGACGGTTCCGATCCGCGAGCCACCGCCGCAGCCTTCGAGCAGTTCGGCGACTCTATCGGCATGAAAACCAAAGTCGCCATCTCAGGCGACAAGCCAAAGGTCGCCATCTTCGTATCCAAGTTCGACCACTGCTTCCACGACCTAATCCTTCGCTGGAAAGCGGGCGAATACCCCTGCGAGATCGCACTCATCATCTCCAATCACACCGCGCTCAAAGCCGTATCCAAAAACTACGAGATCCCCTACCAATACATCTCCGTCACCAAGGCTACTAAAGCTGACGCGGAAGCCGAGCAACTCGCCCTACTCAAACAGGAAGGCATCGAGCTCGTTATCATGGCTCGCTACATGCAGGTGCTCTCTCCCATCTTTTTGGATACATTCGGAAAACCAGTCATCAATATCCACCACAGTTTCCTCCCGGCCTTCGCGGGAGCCAAGCCCTACCACCAAGCCCACAGCCGCGGCGTCAAGCTCATCGGAGCCACCGCCCACTACGCCACGCCCGATCTCGACCAAGGCCCAATCATCCACCAAAACGTCGCCCAAGTCACCCATCGCAACAGCGTGGAAGACCTCGTACGCAAAGGCCGCAACCTCGAGAAAATCACCCTTGCCCAAGCCGTAAGCTGGCACCTCGAAAACCGCATCCTCGTCTACGAAAACAAAACCGTCGTCTTCGACTAAAGACGGCAAACGCCAGTGCCGCGAACACTGCGTAGGTTCGCGCTCCCTAAGTGATCTAATCCTCGAGAAAGCGTTTCAAAGCCGCCATCCCCTCGTCCATTGTCTTCGAAAACTCCGCATAGCAAGCGCGGACGCTTTTCTCATCCCCCTCTCGAGTCTTCCTTTCGAGACGCGCCGCGATCTTGTTCAACTCGCCACAACAGGAATGAGCCGAAACGCCTTTGATCGAATGCGTGCTCCGCAGCAACTCTTCAACCGACCCCGTAGCAAACACCCTCTCTAGATTGTCACGATGCTTTTGAAAATCCATCAAAGAAAGCGTCGCGATCTCACGGGCTAAATCTTCGTCGTCCATCATGCCCGAGATAAACTGAGCCCGGTCGAATACAGTATTCGAGACGCTGGCATCGGAGCCTCCGGATCCATTTTCCGGTGAACCATGCCCGTGTACTGAATCAGAAAGCATTCGATCCAGTATCCTAAACAAAACCCTTGGAGCAACAGGTTTCGACGTGTATTCGTCCATACCAGCATTCAAGCAAATCTCTCGGTCCTCCGTTCGAGCATGAGCCGTCAGTGCCACGATGGGCACGTCCTTCATCTTTTCTCCCGCTTCTCCATCGCGAATCCGCCTACTCGCTTCGAGCCCATCTAGCTCCGGCATTTGCACATCCATCAAAACCAAGTCGTAAGGGATCCGCCTTAGCGCTTCGAGGGCCTCGAAGCCATTCGCAACCGTGTCCGCATGCAGCCCAAACTTCTCGAGAATCCCTCGTACCACCATCTGGTTAACGATGTTGTCTTCAGCCACCAAGATGCGAGCAGCTCGGTCTTTGAAGTGCTCGGCCGCAAAATCCTCAAAAACGTATTCAGATTTTCTTACAGGCTCTGTACCTTCTACCAAAATATTGTAGAGCTCAGAACGTCGATAAGGGCTGTCAAGCCGCTCACTACCATCTAATTTCGCATCTAGTTCAGGTCCGCCCAGAACAATCGTCTTTACGCTTCCAAGACCCTCGATCCCGCGCACCTCCTCTAAAAAACTCGCCACATCAAGATCGCTGGACTCCGGATCGAACAACAAGAAGTCTACTTTCCTCGCCATCGCGGCTCGCTCCCTAAGAAGCGATAGTCCCGCGCTTGCCAAAGAGCAGCTAGCCGACTCTATATTCCACTCGTTTAAACGCTCCTCCAGATCCAGCCTCTGTCCGTCCCTACGCACTACCAACAGTGCGGATTTTCCGCTCAAATAATGCCGTTGCTCGTTCTTGTATTCGCTTTCCTCATACGGAAGACGAGCCGTAAACCAAAACTCCGAGCCGGATCCCTTCTCGCTAGTAACTCCGATCTCACCGTCCATCAGGTTCACCAGCTGCTTCGATATCGCGAGGCCGAGCCCCGTTCCGCCATAGAGTCGAGTCGTGCTGGAATCCGCCTGCGTGAATTCGCTGAAGAGCAAACGCTTCTTCTCCTCGCTTATGCCAATGCCCGTATCGATCACCGAAAAACGCAGAAGCGCCGTCTTCTCATCACGGTCTGCCAATGACACCAATACCTTCACCGAACCGTTCGCCGTGAACTTGATAGCGTTGCCTGCCAGATTGATTAAGATCTGCCGCAGCCTGCCGGGATCCCCCCTCAAGCGGTCAGGCACTTGGTTATCCGCCTTGCAGATAAACTCTAGCTGCTTCTCGCCCGCCCGCTGGCCGAGCAACAAGCTTAAGTCGTCTAGCGTATCCCGGAGGTCGAAATCCAGAATCTCCAGGTCAAGCTTACCCGCCTCCACCTTCGAAAAGTCGAGAATATCATTTATGAGGGCCAACAAGGCCTCCCCGCTAGATTGAATCACCCGGGCCTGCTTGGATTGCTCCGAATTCAATCCCGGCGAGTCGAGCAACAAAGAAGTCATGCCAATCACCCCGTTTATCGGGGTCCGGATCTCATGGCTCATGTTCGCGAGGAACTGACTTTTCGCCCTGTTCGCGTCGTCAGCCTCGGCAGCGAGCCGAGCAAGCTCCTCGCGCTGAACCACCGCCTCGGTCACATCCCAGTTGATCCCCACCATTCGCTTCGCCTTGCCGAACTCGTCCATCTGCACGATCGCCAAAGTCTTCAAAGTACGAATCTCCCCGCTGGGCAATACGATACGGAATTCCTCGTCGTACTGCGTCTCTCCAGCAATCGCTGCCAATCGCTTCTTCTCCAACTCTGGAAAATCATCCGGATGCACTCCATTGTACCAAGCATCGAAAGGAGTCTTGAATTCCTCCTTCTCATAGCCAAACAAGCGAAGCATCTGGTCGTCCCAAAGCAAAGTGTCAGTCGCTGCATCCCAATCCCAGATTCCGATTTTTCCCGCCTCAGTGGCAAGAAGCAGACGTTCTCTAGCCTGCTTCAAGTCCTCGTCGAGAAGGTGGCGCTCCGTCACATCCTGGATCTGCGACACGAAATGCACCGGCTCCCCCTTCCAGTCCCGAACGAGCGATACGTTGAGATTCACCCACTTTATCTTACCCTTAGAGTCAAAGTAGCGCTTCTCCAAGGCGTAACTCTGCCGCTTCCCATCCAAGGTTTCTTTCAGAAGAGCCAGATCCGCATCCAAGTCATCCGGATGAGTGATCTCCTGAAAACTCAATTCAAGCAGCTCCTCGCGCTTGTACTCGAGCATATCCAGCAAGGCCTGGTTCACCTGAATCCACTTCCCCTCCAAAGAGACGATCGCCATCCCAATACCCGAATACTCAAACGAGCGACGAAAACGGCTTTCACTTTCTCGCAAATCGTTCTCAGCCCGCTTTCGAGCGGAAATGTCGCGCGCGATCCCCAAAAAACCTGACTTTACGCCGGTATCACCCCGCATCGGCGTCACCACCAGGATCACCGGAATACGTTCGCCGTCCTTCCTGATGTAAGTCCATTCCCGCTGCTCCGCCCCCTCCCGCAATGACTTGGCGACGAATGTCTGAAAGCCCGAGACATCTTCTCCCAACTCCTTCGAAAGTTCCACAGATCGGGCTTCCACCTCGCTCTCCATATGAAAAATAGCAGCCTTCTTGAGGCCGACAACCTCCGAAGCCTCGTAGCCGAGCAACTTCTCCGCGCCCGCGTTAAATAGCGTGATAACCCCATCGTCATCCGTCGCAATCACGCTGAATTCAGTCACCGAATCGACCAAGCTACGAAGCAGGGCGCTATTGCGCTCACTCTGCTCCCGCATCCTCCTATCATCGTCAATGTCCTGAAACACCCCGAAAACACGCACGCATTGCGAGTCCACCATCTCGGCCTGCCCTATCGTTCGCACCCACTTCAGCCTGCCCTCCTGGGTTCGAATCTGCAATTCGTCGTCAAAAGGCTCCCCCGTCCGCGTCGTTCGCTCAACCAGAGAATTGATCCGATTTCGCATCTCGCCTTCCGGATAAAACGCGATCGCCGAATCCAAATCGGGCTCGTAGTCAGGCCCCACCTCGTGAATGACCTTCGTCATCCAAGACCAACTGAGCTTCTGATCTATCAAATCCCACTCCCAAGAGCCCACCTTCGCCAGTCGCGCCGTCTCCTGAAGATGCATCTGCGAATTGCGGAGCTTGTTCTCCACCTGCTTCTGCTCGGTGATGTCCGTACGAAAGGCGACGTATTGCTCGATCTCACCCCTTTCGTCTAAAACAGGATGAATCGTCGTCTGCAACCAATACAGCCCACCGAATTTAGCCCGATTGCAAATCTGCCCCTTCCAAGTCGCGCCGGATGAAATGTCAGCCCACACTTTCTTCCAGAAAACCTCCGGATGATAGCCCGAATTGACCACCCGGTGCGTCTTGCCCATCAATTCCTCCCGCGAGTATTGGCTGATCGCGCAAAACTGGTCGTTCACATAGGTTATGATTCCCCTCGGATTCGTAACCGCCACGATCGCGTGATCGTCCAAAGTCTCCAGCAAAGCGCTCGCCGTAGCCTTCCCTAAGGCGCTATTTGAACGAGCACTCGGAACGAGCTCGCCATCACGATCTGATTCGCTTCGGCTCATAGTAGGGCAACAAGTTCGCTAGCTGGAAAAATCACAAATATTAGGCAGCAAAACCTCCCCCCAATCCACGACTTCGTCAAGGTAGCGAACTATTAAAAGACTGCTAAACACGATCCCTCAACAGCCTCATTCACCCCAACCCCGACAAGGCAACCATGCTCCACCCGCAAAATTGATCTCGAAATCGGCCGCGAAACGCTTTCACTCGACAGCCTTTCCCATTTTCAATCCCTGATCCACTAAACTCGGACACTATTCCATCCATCCATGGCTAAAAACAACCCTCGCAAATCCTCTCCGAAAAACGACGAACGCAATGTCGTCGGCCCCGATCAGGTAGATATCCAAGACATCGAAAACCAAGTCATCATGATTTGGGAAAAGAACAAAGGATCCATCATCGGCGGTATCGCCTTCGTCCTCGCCGTGTTCCTCGGATTCCAAGGTGTCAAACTGATGAAAGTCAAAGCCGAGGAAAATCTCAAGGAGGGTTACCAGGAAGCAAGCGCCGAAGGGACCAAAGCCGAATGGGCGGCCGACAAGACCGGCAAAGCCCTCAGCGGATTCGCCTTCAAGGAGCTCGGTGACGAAGCCTACGCCAACGGAAACCTCGCCGAAGCCGAAAACTACTACCGCGAAGCAGTCGCCTCCACTAAAGAGCCCATCAAGGAGGCCGCCACCATCGCCCTCGCGATCACCCTCGTCGATCAAGGAAAAACCAGCGACGCCAAAGCCCTCCTCCAGCCAATCGCCGACAACCCGCTCGCTCTCGCTCAAGCCGAAGCCCAATACCGCCTCGCTTCCATCGCCACCAAGGAAGGCGACGCCGACACCGCCCGATCCCTCATCGAATCGATCAACGAGCAAGCCTTCTTCTGGAAATCCAGAGCCCAGACCCTGGAAAACGGGCTCCCCAAGGCCTAGAGGATCCAGATCGAACGTTCTTTCTTTAAAACGCGAGCCACCCGGCTCGCGTTTTTTCGCGCCCCAACCTCTCAACTTCCCCAGTCCCGCCAAACGAGGCCAGAGCCAATTCCCACTCATCTTAAAAACCCGCATGCAAGCCAATCATGCAGGCGTAGTCCCTTCAAACCGCAAAAGAACCTCTTCCCCATCCTAACAATGAACATACTCATCGTCGCCTGCCAAATTATCGTCGCTCTCGGTCTGCTCAACGTCTGGCTCCTCCGCCGCAACCAATCCACCGAGTATCGAGGCGGCAGTGCCGACAACATGGAGCAGGAGTTCGCGACCTACGGCCTGCCCAAACGCTTTATGTGGACCATCTGCTGCCTCAAGATCGCCGCCGCAGTCGCCCTCCTGGCCGGTATTTTTCTACCGAGCCTTGTCGCTCCCGCCGCCTCTCTTGTCGTAGCCTTGATGCTCGGCGCCCTCGCCATGCACATCAAAGTAAAAGACCCGATTAAAAAATCGCTGCCCGCCGCAAGCGTGCTGCTGCTCAGCATCATTATTTTAGCGAGCGGCCAAATTTAGGAAAACGAGGAAAAGCCACGCGTTGACCAGCAAGTAAACCACAGCTGGAGTCGTCTGAAGTAGAGAATCACTTATCCGCACCCGCACCGCCACAGCCGCGAGCATCTGAGCAGCCAAACCTCCCGCCCCCAAAGCACCCCAAAGCGGGGTGTCCAACCCCCAGCCCAAGGCCAAGCCCGCCGCCCCAAGCAGCTGCAACGCTCCAATCAAAACCCGCTGCCGCCCCAAACTGTAGCGATCAAACTCGCGCTTCATCCGCTCCGAAACAAAACAGCTCGTGGCGTAAACCGAAAAGGACCCCGCGCTGAAAAACAACAGAGTCAAAAAGAGCGGAGAATGAGTGTCAGCGTTGATTCCGAATCAGACGGGTCGACCGCGCTCCCGATTGCGCTATACAGGAAGGGAGAGAACCAGAGCGAAACGACTTCTAAAATAGCGGCAGAAATCTACGCTACGCCTCTTTCGTCCGATGACTATCTACCCTCCCCTCCCATGACCTCCGGCACTATCTTAAAAGTGTAACCCATGCTACCATTCCCGGGTAGTCCGTCCACATACCTTAAACCTCCTCAAGCATGACAGTCCTCACCGCAGAAAACCTGTGCAAGACCTTCGGCACCACCCGCGCCCTCGAAGACCTCAGCCTCTCCATCGAAGAAGGCTCTTTCTTCGGGCTCCTCGGACCAAACGGCGCCGGCAAAAGCACCTTCATGAACATCGTATCCGGATTCCTCAAGCAGGACTCGGGATCGCTCGCCCTACAAGGCGAAGAGCTCGACCCAAATAATATCGAGCAAAAAAAGCTCATCGGCCTATCCCCTCAGCACATCGCCCTCTATAAGGAACTATCCGCCGAGACCAATCTCAAGCTCTTCGGCAAACTCTACGGACTCTCCGGAAAGAAATTGTCCCAGCAAATCGAATACGCCCTCGAAGTCGCACAACTCTCCGAACGCCGCAAGTCCCCCGTCAAAGACTTCTCCGGAGGCATGAAACGCCGACTCAACATCGCCGTCGCCCTCATGCACAAACCAAAGATCCTGCTCTGCGACGAACCCACCGTCGGCGTCGACCCCCAATCCCGCAACGCTATCTTCGACACATTGCTCTCCCTCAAAGAAGAAGGGATGACCATCGTCTACTCCACACACTACATGGAGGAAGCAGAACGACTCTGCGATCAAATCGCCATCATCGACGTCGGAAAAATCCTGCGTATCGGGACCCTCGATACGCTTCTTCAAGAACTCCCAAAATCCAATATCATCCGAGCCCGCTCCGCCTCGCTCGACGAAGCAAACACCACCACCTTCTCCAAATTCGGAGCCGTCACCCAAGACGGCAGCTCCCTCGAACTCAGAACCAACGAAGACTTCCGCCTCTCCTCCTTCTTCAAGTGGACCGAAGATCAGGGCCTCGACGCGACCGACTTCCAAATCGCCCGCCCCTCCCTAGAAGACCTCTTCCTCCACCTCACCGGAAAAGACCTCCGAGAATAAAGCCTAAAGACTCCTCCAAGCCTTCAATTCACCGCTCACCACTTTACAAATGCGCGCCATCCTCACTCTCCTCCAAAAAGACTTCATCCTGTTCTTCAGAGACAAGACAGCCATCGTGCTCACCTTCCTGGTCCCCTTCTTTGTCATCTACATCGTCGGCAATATCTTCAGCGGCGCCGGAGACAACGGAGGGCTCTCCTCCAACATAAAACTCGCCGCCTACAACGAATCCGGAGACGCCGCCGCAGACACCTTCATTAAAGCCCTCGACCTCGAAGAAAGCATCGAGCTCGTCTCCGACGCCCCCGGCTCCGACAACACCCGCGTTCCATTCACTCGAGAATCCATCCGCCAAGGCATTGTCGACCACCACTACAATTTCGCCCTCATCATCCCCAAAGGCTACCTCAAAGAAGACGACATCGGCCTACGCCTCGAGTTTCTCTCCAATCCTAAAAACCAAATCGAAGCCCAGATCATCAACGGCCTCATCCAAAAGGCCGTATTCACAAAACTCCCACAGCTCCTCGCCGGACAACTCGACGAGTATCAAAAAGAGCAAATGGGCGATGAAAAATACAACCAATTCCTCGACGGACTCGCAGCTCTCATCACCCTATCGTACGATGATATTGAATACGACGACGTCCGCGAAAGAATGGGCTTTGCCGGACTCACCGAACTCCTCAGCCCAAGCGACGCGACCGACGGCGAAGACGGTGAAGATCAAGCCTCCGCCTTCTTCGAAGGCATTATCGAATTCGACGAAGACCAAGTCTTCGGCAAAGAACTCAAAAACCCCTACCTCACTCGCATGATCGGCGGCTACGCCATCATGTTCCTCCTCTTCGCCACCACCGGCTCCGCCGCCTCCCTCTTCGAAGAGCGAAACGACGGCATCTTCCTGCGCATCCTCTCCATGCCCGCCAAACGCACCCACATCCTCTGGTCCAAATACCTCTTCAACACCCTCCTGGGAGTCACCCAAGCCATCACCCTCTTCATCGCCTCCTCCTTCCTCTTCAACGTCGAGGTCTTCCCAAACCTCCCCGCCCTCTTCATCGTCAGCATCTTCGCCTCCGCAGCCTGCACCGCCTTCGGCATGCTGCTCGCCTCCATCTCCAAAACGCCCCAGCAAGCCCAAGGATTCGGCACCCTGCTCATCATCAGCATGAGCGCCCTCGGCGGAGCCTGGTTCCCCCTCTCCATGATGGGACCCACCATGCAAATCATCGGCAAATTCACCCTCGTCTACTGGGGAGTCGAAGCCTACCTCGGCGCCCTCTGGGAAGAGTCCGGCATCCTCGCCCTCCTTCCCAACCTAGGCGTCCTCGCCGCCATCGCCGCAGGCCTCATCGCCATCGCCGCCTGGCGCTTCAAAACCGGCGACCTCTTCCGCTAAACCCCACCCGCCCCTCAAAGCAGCTCCATCCCTGGAGCGCGAAACGCGCAACCTTACACGTTTCGCGCCCCAACAGAACGTCTCCCCTCCCCCACAGGAAGGCCCTGGATTCTTTCCGCGCAAAAAAGAATCCGCGTATCCGAGTTTTCCGAATACATAAAAAACTCCTCTTCCTGGGAACCCAAAGCCCACGCAAAGGACTACAGTTGTACGACTCCTAACCGAGTGCGTGTGTGTGAAATATAAATACAAGGCTGCCCCCTGACGGGCAGATCCGCGTTAGCGCGTGCCCGCATCTCACAACTCCATGCAAATGTGAAACGCCCCTACCTCCTTCCGCTGCTATTGCTAGGCTTCGTCATCGGATACGGAACCGGCACACTCGTAGAGCCAACTTCCAAATCCTCAACAGCTAGCCGCCCTGCCATCACCGCCTTCTCCACTACACCCTTCGCCAAAGAGGAAAAAATCGAGTCATGGCGACAGCGCTTTCTCAATCTCCTAGAAGAACCCTCCACCACCTTACGCAACGCGTCCTACTACGCTTTCGCCCAAAACGTTCCCGTCAAAGAAATGCCCTACGTCATCGAGGCCATCTATCCCGAAGGTTGGGCGCGATTCCGAGGAGATCTGCCGCTCGCCCTAAGCATGGAATGGCTTCGGAAAGACAGTCTATCATTGGCCTACACTTACGAGCGGCTCGCAACGGAACACCCCGATCTCCACGACAACTTTAGGGGAGTCTTCTTTAACCTTGGACTGCAAAACGCTCCCGGCGCTGTCGCGGCAATCCAAAACGTCGCAGACCCCGACATACGCTCACTTTTCTCCAAACCTTTCATCAACGGTATTCGCAATAAGCATACAAGCATCCTCTTCGAAACCAAACTCGCCCTACTCTCCCCGAGAGAAGTTTTCTATAAACTAACGGATCCAGAGAGGGAAGAAGCCCTTTCCGCCTTCTGGGCCAACCCGAACTACTACCTTAAAGAAAAGATCAACCCGGACTACACGTTTTGGTACGAACTTGGAAAACGATACGGCTTACCCTGTATCGATAGAATACCTACGAATCATAACATTTGTTTCACCTACCTCGGAGTCATCGCAAGTGGAGCATCCTTATCTCAAGAGCAGGCCGAAAAAATCGAAAAGAACTGGCAGCCTCGCTACGAGTTTTCAGATTTTCTCTCAAATGAAGAGGCCACCACGGTTATAACGAGCATCTTAGATATACCCGAAATCAGAGATACGCTTGATCACCACGTTTTCGCCAATGTGTGGAACAAAGGCATCACAGAAGCACTGGCATACAAACTCCTCTCCCAGCCCGACCTTTCTCCATCTCTCCGGAAAACCGTAATAAGCCACGCCAACGCGTGCTTTCCGCCAGACCAATTCATTGCCCTATTGGCTGATGAAAGCAGCGACACTCGAGCGACAGGTCTTAATTCTCTTCTTAACTCAATGCCTCCTGACGAGCGTATCCAAATGATTGAGTCGCTACCTCCAAGTTGGGTAGACCAAGGCCTTCTTCATTCAAACTTCAACCGATTCATCTACGAAAAAAACCTAAAAGGCCTCGACGCAGTTGCAGCAAAATTCGATGAGATTGAAAAACTCCTACCCACCAGTTCACGACAAGTGGAGATACTTTGGGAGATAGCTCCTCACCTCTATCTCCAAGGCATCGAATCACTCGATTCCGAAAAACGAGAGTCCCACCTTTCACGACTCGCCAATGCCGCTAGCGAAGAAGAACTAACCAGCATCCTGGAAATGGGTACCTACGAGCAGCAAACAAATGTAATCATAAACATGATACAAAGTAAACCCAAGCTCGCTGTAGAAATTCTAAAGACAGAAGACCTATCCGATCTCGCAACTCGCGAAGCCCACAAAATGGGATCCCAGATCGCTTTCAGCACCGATACCTCCATCGCAGAGGACTACTTCAAAAGCCGCGCATTCGACAAACCAAACGATCAAATCGCCTTGTTAAGCTACTATCTAAAAGAGCCTAATTTCGTTTTCGAGGGCCAAGATACTGAAAAAATCCGCGAGCTCTCCCCGCAGAATGACTATATCTATCGCGTAGCTTCAGCGATCAACGAAGACTCAGAAAACATCGAATCGCTCCACGCTCTAAGAGAAGAACAACCCGACGCTTTTGTCAGGGCGATTACAGCAGCCCTTCAATTCGAAAACATCCTTCCTCTCAAACGAAAGGCTACCCAACTCTTAAGAACCTCTCAACTCAACAAGGCGGAACGATCAAAAATCCACTGCGCGCTCTACGGAGGGACACCCCTATGAAGCCACTCAAAGCAACCACTCTTGTGGCGTGCTGCTCATTCGCCGGAAGCGTAGGATACTTCGCATCCACTCAGACGAGAATCGAAGAGAATTCTGAACTGATAGGTGTAACTAAAGATTCGATACAAGCCGTATCGTTTCACGAAGAAACCGCTAACAACACCTACTTCACCTTCGAGAATCCCTTTAGCCCTAGGCGCGAGCTCAACCGAGCCTTAGGAGCTGAAAACGCAGCTGAGCGCTATGGTCGTTTCTTAGCGATCGGCTACCATTCCGCCCAAGAACATCCACTGCAAAACTTAGAATCACTTTCACCAGAAATCTGGAACTACGAAAACTATGACCTAAGAGGAGCATTCTTTTCCGAATGGATGAGAAAAGATCCTGAAGAATTTCTGCCATGGGCAGAGGCCAAGTACCTAGCCCTAGCAAAGGACAAAAAACTGGAGCTCTTTCCCACCTACCACCTCGCATACCTCGAGCCTATCGCGCTACTCGAACTGCTTCCTAAAATCAAAGTAGAGTCTTTTGCAGATACTGTTCGTAATGATCTGCTGGGTACGCTTCTGGAAAAAGATGCGGCCTTGCTCTGGAAACGCCGAAACGAAATTGCTTCCCTAAACAGAATCATCGAAAAGGCCTCAGACAGAGGCTTGCTCCCTCTAGCGCTCCAATTTTGGAGATGGTCAGAATGGGAGGACTTAAGCCTGCCGGACAGGCTCTACGAATATATGGCGAAACACAGTCTATTGAACGACGCCATCCATCTTGTCGGCTACCAACGGACCCTTTTCGCCGTCCACTACGCGGCTTTCAGCCCAGCAGCAGCCGCGAATTGGGTGCGCGCCCAGCCCACCCTCTATGATTTCATCTACGAGTTCGACAACCGCCATACCGCGTACTTTCGCGCCCTACTCGCCTCGCAAAACTTCCACGAATGGAGCGACGCTTCCGCCTGGATACGCGAGGCGATCAGCTCAGACGAAGACACGCTCCTCGCAGAATCAGTGTTCGCCGCCATTCAGCTTCTACCTGATTCAGCGGTGAACATCGCCTTGATAGAGGACCTCAATGATTACCTCTATGAGATCGACAACGACTCAGCCATCGAAAAATTCTACCTCTCACTCGATTCAAATCATCCGGTACTCGCAGAGGTAGAGGCCTACCTTCTTTCAAATCAGGAACGTTTCGGGCAGGTCCTCACTAAACGGGCGACAAGAGAACTTCCCACTCCCGATAGACTGCTGAAAGCCTTTGCCCTAGGAAATATCGACAACTGGCCCGACTCCTATTTCGAATCTGCGAAGGCAAGCTTCGCCCAAATGAGCGATGACGAACTCCTATGGAGCCTCGCTCCTAATATGCTACTAACCGCTGCTCAGTTCGACTCTGAACGTATTCAAAATCTAGTCGCAAACGCAGATCCAGTATGGATTCAAACCACCCTTAGCAACAGCGGTTTTCTCAACAACGTATCCCTAGAGTCGCTCGAACTCGTCAGCGAAATGATTTCGACTCTCCCAGCCGATCAAGCCCGATCAATCAACGAAAACGCAAAATCCGTCGTCATCCAAACCGCATCGATCGATTCCGACCACCAAAAGTACATAAAGATCGCTAGTCGCAGCGAAGACATAAACCTAATCGCAAATTCCATCAGCCTCGAAGACTACCAAAACAATCCCGAGCTTCAGGCGGCCATAAAGGCCCACCCGCGAAAAGAGGAATTCTATCAAGGAATCGTCAGTTCCAACAACGCCAAAACCTACCAAGATCCTGATTTTCAGAACGCATTCAAACAACTCGAAAAAGGCCGAGCTCTCCTCGAGCTTCCCGCAGACGACATCGTATCCAATCTTCAATCACTTCCGAAAACGGAACGACTCGATCTCGCTAAAGCCACCGTCATCGTGAGCAATGATTTAGACCAGCATAGCGATTTGATGAAGCTGTTCGAGCTTCCGATTTGGAGTGACGACGACAAGAAGGAACTGTACGACCTAGGTTTTAAGAATTACCTTAATTTCAATCTCCACTCTGGCATTGACTGGTAGCAACTCGAAAAAAACGAAAACGAGATTCCGCAGAGCCTTAGGACTCTTTGCGTTAAGCCTCGCTGCCGCTGCGTTACTGTACAGAGAAACCAAAACCCTTGATACTAGAGACATACCCAATACCCCTCCAAAACACGACACCCTCGACAAACAACCGTTCCACTCCTCTCCGGAAGAGCTCAATTCAGTCACCGAGCCTGAAGCCGAAGCAAGCCCCCCACCAAACGCCATTCAAGACGAAGCCATCCTCACCTTCGACTCGGAAGATTCACTTCAAGCATTTCTGGAATCTACGCGTGGCGAAGACATCAAAATCCTCGCTTCAAACGGTACCCTGCGCTCCGCAAGGATACGCTTCAATGACCCCAAGTTATTTGCCAGTCTCACAGACTCAGCAGGCCAAGTCGGCTTTAACTACACGCTGCTTACGCCATTTCCCGTTATTCCCGTAACCGGCGCTACCCACGCTGAATTCGAAAATCACGCTTTGGATTTCATGAATGTGCCACGCGAAAACCAGGAGGCAGGAAAAGGCATTAGCGTCGCTATTCTCGATACTGGTATTCGAAATCATATTACGCTAGATGGCCTACAAATCACTCAGTACGACCTTAGCGAATCAGATGACAATTCCGACTACGCTTCACACGGTACAGCGGTCGCCTCCCTCATCGCGGGCCAAAACGGAAACGGCATCGCACCCTCTGCCCAGCTCATAGATATCCGCGTATTGAATACAGAGGGTATCGGCGACACCTTTTCACTAGCCGAAGGCATCGTTCAAGCAGTCGAAGCTGGAGCGAACATCATCAATATGAGCGTTGGGAGCTACGGAACAAGCCAAGCCCTTAGCAACGCAATCGCTTACGCCGAATCAAACGGTGTGGTCCTAGTGGCCGCAGCAGGAAACGAAGGTCTCGCCACGCTGCCCTATCCAGCAGCCTACGAGGCAGTCATCGCCGTTTCCGCAATCGACGCGAATGGGCACCCAACAGATTTCTCCAACCAGAGCTCCCTTGTAGATTTAGCCGCCCCTGGCGTTGGCGTCTATGCCGCCTGGGGCAACGATGAGTGGACGAGCTTCACCGGCACCTCCGCCTCCGCTCCATTCGTCTCCGGCGCGATCGCCGCCATCAGCTCCGAACTCAACATACCCGTGAATGAAGCGGCTTCCCTTCTCATCGAAAATGCGAATGACAGTGGACTCCCCGGAAAAGACTCCCAGCTAGGAGCAGGCTACACCGACTTACAACGTACCCTAAACTCAAAGACTTCATATACCGACCTCGCAACGGCAGGCATTTACCTCGACCCTGTCACAGACGAAAACGGTCGATACACCATCTATCTCACTATCCAAAACCGAGGCACTGAAACAATCCCCACCGCTTCGCTCGACTACACACTCTCAAACGGCTTAACCCAAACCGTATATCTCGGAAGCCTTGAACCCAGTGAAGTCAGCAGCCACACCCTGCACCCGACAAAAGGCGAGCTGTCCTCACTTAATGGATACACTGTTAAAGCAAGCGTTCGGGCGGGGAATCGAAACACCGATGCCAACTCAGAAAACAACTCCCAAGAGGCTTTGTTCACACTCGCACCTGAAGTCCCCATCCCTTAGTCTACTCCTTTAAGTCCATGTGCTTTCGAATAAAAAATTCCAACTTGATTCTGGATACAGCTTAGTCGAAAAGCGCAAGAGCCAATGAGGGCCTCAGAAGACAGGAATCAATCCCATACCTCAAAGACTAAAATGACTCTAGTTCTTGCCAACCGGTACAGTGCCTGAATGTAAGACATTCCGATAGAGCAAGGTCTTTCCACAGTTCTCTACCGTCCAGTTGCGGTCGATATTAAGCGTGGTCTCAGACGCTCCCAGAAAGAGCCCTCCGTCGGGATGCATAATCGATCTGATGTTGCTCAAGATCTTCTGCTTGGCCGGAATGTCGAAATAGATGAGCACGTTCCTCATCATGACCAAGTCGAACCTCGGGAGGTTCGGCCATGGCTCTATCAAATTCATCTGCCGAAACTCGACCATATCCCGAATATCCTTCTTTAGCTGCCAATCCCTACCCGACTTTTCGAAATGCTTTACCAGAAGCGGCAACTGCAAACCTCGGTTGACCTCGAGCTGAGAATAGATCCCGCTACGAGCTTTTTCCAACGCCTTGTAGCTTAAGTCCGTACCCAAAATCGTAATCTTCCAGCCGCCCAATTCGGGAAACCTGTCCCGTATCAACATCGCAAGACTGTACGCTTCCTGACCAGTGGAACTCGCCCCTGACCAAATGTCTATCTTCCGTTCAGCCGAACGGCGGGCGATGATTTCTGGAAGAAGCTTTTTCTCTATCGCCTCAAATGGGTGAAAGTCGCGAAAGAACAGGGTCTCATTGGTCGTCAGCGCTTCGATCGTCATATGATGCAGATCCTGCAGGCCGCGCTGGGACCTCATGCTATCGATCATCATCGACAAGGAGTCAAATCCAGACGTGCGAGCTAGCGGCTCTAGCCGCGACACCACAAGGTATTCCTTGCCTGGCGGCAAGACGATCGCCGCATTGTCCATAGCCAAATTACTGACGTATTCAAAATGTTCCTTTGTAATTCCCATCCGAATACATCTCAGTTTCTCAATCGAGAAACGTCTACCTTCCGCGCGATCGTCGGAGCTATCAAATCCAAGGACAAGGTTTGCTCGGCCAATCCATGCTGGACAACGGTCCCCGGCATCCCCCAGACCACACTACTAGCCTCGTCTTGGGCGATTGCGGATCCACCACTACTGCAGATTTGGGAACATCCAAGATACCCATCCTTGCCCATGCCAGTCATCACCACCGCCAAGGTTCCCGCGCCATAGCAGTGCGCAACACTACGAAATAACACATCTGCCGCCGGACGACAGGAATTCTCCTGGGGGCCGTCATGCAGGTGGATCACCACATTCGCGCCTTGCCTTCGCGTCTCCATATGACGACCGCCGGGAGCCATGTAGGCATGCCCCGGCTGCACCACCTGTCCCTCTTCCCCTTCGTGGACAGTCATTCCCGAACATCGATCCAATCGGGCGGCCAAGGTTTTCGTAAAAACCGGCGGCATATGTTGCACAATCACCATCGGTACCGGCAACGGCTTCCGAAGCTGCTCGAATACCCGAGCAAGGGCGTTAGGTCCTCCCGTAGACGTTCCTATCGCCACAATATCGATACGATTCGATCGATTGCTCGCGAAACGTTTCTTGGCTACAATAGGCGCGCCAGCGCTTCGTTGCGCGGAAGGGAGCGCGGCAAGGCTGGGTTTAAAATAATGCTTTATCCTCGGCAGCAACTCTTCGCTCAAATACTGAAGCGAATCAGCGATGCCGATGGAAGTAGCCTTTTTTGCCACGTAATCGTTCGCGCCGGCATCCAGCGCGTCGAGCGTCGACTCCGCTCCCTTCTGGGTCAGGGCGCTCAACATAATGATTGGCAGACGCGGATGTGTCCTGCGGATGGCCCGCACCGTTTCGATGCCTCCCATTTCAGGCATTTCCATATCCATCGTGACCGCGTCAGGATTTACCTGCGTGATCATCTGCAGCGCGATTCGCCCGTTCGCGGCCACACCCGCCGTCTCCATATCCGGATCACGCGACACGACCTCAGAGACGAGCTTCCTCATCACAGCCGTATCATCCACCACAAGCACTCGTATTTTCTTCACGCGCGTGCCGCTAGTTGAGAATTCCCAGAATCCGGAGCTTGTCCTGCACCATCTCTTCGTCGAAAGGCTTCATGAGAAACTCGTTCGCGCCATACTCTATCGCTGTCATCAGATCCTCAGGTTCATTATGAGAAGTCACCATCATAATCTTCAAATGGTCGTACTCCGGACAGGACCGCAGTTCCTTGACGAACTCGATGCCGCTCATATTGGGCATGTTCCAATCGACCAAGGCTAAATCGATTTCACTAGCCTCAACCATACCCATGCGAGATAGAGCCTCGCAGCCATCAGTCGCTTCGACAGTCTCGATTCCAAGCCCCTTCATATAGCTGCATAGCAACCTGCGAACAGCGCGACTATCATCAATCACCATCGTTTTCATAAGCGTATCCTAATTTTGGAACAACAACCAATCCACTCGCAACTAGGAGCGCGAAAGGTCTACGATCCCTTGGAGATGTGACGATAGTTTCGCCAGTTCCTGCGCCGCTACCAAAGTATCATTCGCTCCCTCCGTCGTGCTCTGGGCAGAAGTGGACACACTTACGATATTCTCCGATATCTCCGTGCTGCCTCGAGAGGCTTCCGAAACATTACGAGCGATCTCGTTAGTGGTAGAAGACTGCTCGTCTACCGCACTCGCGATATTGTTCTGAATGTCGTTGATCTGGGCGATGATCTGAGAAATCTCGCCAATCGCCGTTACCGCGCCCTCCGCATCACCTTGAATCGCTTCGATTTTCGAAGAGATGTCCTCAGTCGCCGCAGCTGTCTGCTTGGCAAGTTCCTTCACTTCATTTGCCACGACCGCGAATCCCTTTCCGGCCTCACCGGCGCGAGCCGCTTCGATCGTAGCATTCAGAGCCAGAAGATTCGTCTGCTCAGCGATCGAAGTGATCACCTTGATGACCTCGCCAATCTCAACACTCGACGCCCCAAGCTTCGCCACAGTGGAATTAGTATCAGACGCCACTTTCACCGCAGATGATCCCACCTGAGCGGCTTCTGAAGCACTCTTAGCAATCTCTCGAACCGAAGCGCTCATTTGCTCCGCTGCAGTAGCAACCATAGATATATTCGTAGCGACCTGCTCAGATGCAGAGCTAGCGACTCCAGCCTGACGAGCCGTATCTTCCGTATTCGTATTCATGCTTTGCGCGGTAGACGAAAGCTCTTCAGCCGCAGAAGACAAAGTCTGCGAATGCTCTGCTACAGAGCGAAGCGTCTCCTGGAGCTTTGCTTCAGCGACCTTCCGATCCGTAATGTCAGACGCGAACTTGATGACTCGGAAAACCTTTCCGGATACATCGAAACGAGGATTGTAAGTCGCCTGTATCCACACGTCACTACCATCTTTTCCTAATCTCTTGTATTCAGCTGTCTGGAACTTCCCTTCGTTTAGCTCCTTCCAGAAACTAGCATACTCATGGGATTTTGCGTATTCCTGCTCGACGAATATGCGATGGTGCTGCCCTTTAATCTCATCCAAACTGTAGCCAAGGCAATCGAGAAAATTCTGATTCGCGTTCAATATCATTCCCGCCGCATCGAATTCGATGACAGCCTGATTTCGATTCGCTTCGGTAAGCTGGCGCTCATTATTCATAGCCGCAACTTTCGCTTCCGTGATATCAGTGGCAATCTTCACAATTTTAAACACTTTTCCGACTTCATCCTTAACGGGTGCATAAACAGCTTGTATCCAAACTTCCCTGCCATCTTTCGACAATCGCTTAAAACTATTCGAAACACTTTTCCCCGCATTTAGATCGCTCCAGAAGTTCTGATACTCGTTCGAGTTCGCATAACTGTCCTCCACAAACATCCTATGATGCTTACCCACGATTTCTTCACGAGTATATCCCATCACACTTAGGAAATTATCATTCGCGCTTAGTATGTTTCCGCTCGTTTCAAATTCAATATAAGCAAAGGCGCTATCGATGGCATCTATAACTCCCTTGCTGTTTTGACGCTCAATCTCCATCTCAGTGAGATCATAGCGAACACCAATATATTTTTTCGGTTTCCCATTATCACCCATCACTGGAGCAATAACAGCATCCACGTAGTAAGGCGTTCCATCCTTCTTCAAATTCTTGATTTTCCCACGGAAGGTCTCACCTCGACCAATAGTCGACCATAGTTTTTTGAATACGCTCTTTGGCATATCCGGGTGACGGGTCATGTTGTGCCCTTGTCCAATCAATTCCTCACGATCATACTGAGAAACTTCGCAAAACCTGTCATTACAAGATACGATCGTACCTTTTAAATCCGCTTCTGAAACGATACAGGTATGGTCCGCTATCGCAGCTCGAACCTTAAGTTCCGCTATCGCGATCCAATCAATTTCCTCGGATCCAAAAGTCTTTTTTAAACCAGAGCAGGCATTTTGAAGAGACCGACCTAAGTCCCCAATCTCGTCCTTAGATTCGCAATCTATGGAATGCTCTAGCTTTCCATCAGCTAGGCCTTCAATCGCTGTAACAGCATTCTTGATACGCTTTACGACAGGCCGAGCGACGAAGAAAACCAAACCCGTAACTCCGATCACGATCGCGACCAGCGCCAAGATGATGTTCGTGTTGCGTATCGAACGAGCCAAAGCCGTGATTTCGTCTTTCTCGACCCGAACCATGGTAGTAAACCCGGTACCCTTGAAACCGAGCACGGGAACGCTTCTCGCATAGCCAGCACCCTGCATATAGTCGCTGCCCTGCTGGTCGCTCTTGCGCTTGTGACGAGCCCACATCCCCCCCTTCGGAGGTGAGGTAGGATCAATTCCCACCCGAGCCGCCTCGACGCCAGCAGTCGCGAGATTCAAAGAAAACAAGGCATCCCTCTTACTCTCTATATAGCCGTTGAATGTAGGGTCGACATCTACGATTACGCGACCGAGAGGATCCAAAACAGTGAGCTCTGCAGAGGCCAGCCCCATGGACTTAAGGTTCTCGTACTCGGATACGACAATCTCCTCCACTGTATCCGCGGCGAATTGGTTATGGAAATATCCCCGTACGTCGCCATCAAGATCCCGAATGGGCGCAGAAAAGGAAAGGCTCCACGCAGGAGCATTCTCCTTGTAAACTCTCTCAACGAGTTCGCTCCGACCCGCCTTGCCAAAAACGGTGCCTGAAAGAGCGTTAGAAGAATCATAGGTCGAAAACTTCCCATTCTTCACATCCTTAAACCAGGATTCCCCTGAAAGATCTTCTCCCAAAAGCCCAGAAGTAGGGATCTTTGTCCCATCAGCCGCCACCGTATTCACCGCTGCGATACGACCTTCCGTATCTGTTACAATCGTTAGCGAATAACACCCGTAGGTCGTGACATACTTGTCGAGCATCGCATTCAAATCAGCGAGCTCCACTTCGTTCATCTGCGAGAGATTCCGATGAAACAGACTGTTCAGACTGAATGCCTGCACGTCTCCGTAACGTTCGAACAGATTTCTATCAATCTTATCCTGTACCGATCTAGCGGATACAGAAAGCTCGTCTAGGCTTTCGTCGATGACACCTTGAAAACGAACCTGAACGATCACGAGAACCGCGATAACTGGAAGCGCAATAAGAAGCGCTGTTGGCAATACGAGTTTGGTACTTAGCCGCATAACATGAGTAGGTTGTGAGAGTTAGACTTGTAAATCGTGAGAAAGAAATGACGCCGTAGAATCTGCGTCCAATACGTGAAGAAGGCGGTGCTCCAGCTTGTGGACACCCTTCAAAAATTCCCCTATATCCTCAGGAACGTTGCTCGGGGCCGGCTCGAAGGTATCAGCGGATACTTCAATCACTTCTCCAACCGAATCCACGACGAAGGCGCTTTCTCCGGTCTTTGCACGCGCAATGATCAACATGGGCGAACTGCTTTCGGCGTCACGTTCTTCAAGTCCGAGCCGCACGCGCAGATCGATCGCAGTAAGAATCTGACCCCGCAGATTGAGAAGACCTTCTATGGTCGAAGGAGCGAGAGGTACAGGAGCCAAATTCGGACAACGAATCACCTCCTGAATAAAAAGCACATCCATCCCGAACAAGAGGCCGTCAAGTTCGAAGGTGCAAAGTTGAGTCGTGTTTTCCATCTGAATCAGGCTACACTTTGTGGAGGGTTTAAGCCGGCGGATTTCAGCACCGAGGGCACATCTATGATATCCGTTATCTCACCCTGCATCACAGCAGAGCCCAAAAGTCCTGGCCGTGTACCGGATCCCTGGATACTTGCTGATTCCTCGATAATATCGCGAATCCCCCCTACCACCAGACCTACGTATCGCCCGCCGCATTCATAGACGATAACTTGAACGACCTGAGGCTCGATATCCACCGCACCAGACCCGATGTGATCGGCTAGGCGAACCAGTCGCATAATGCCTCCGCGATACAAGACCGACTCTCCGCTGCCCGATCGCTCGATCGCGCTTAAGTCGAACTCCTCCAAGCGCTCCGCGGCCTCCAAAGGCACCGCTAGGCGATTCCAGCCCGGCAAAGAGAAAATGATAAACGAATCCTTCTTGCCAGATTCGATCTCCTCTTCGCCAGCGGCCTGAGACGCTCCCAATTCGTTTTGAGAAGTATTAAGAACTCCCGCATGTTTGGCGACTCCCACCGCATCAAGAATAATAGCTACGGAGCCATCCCCCATAATGGTCGCGCCAGCATAGAGAGGAAGTCCTTTGAGTTGATGCCCCAAAGGCTTCACCACAATCTCTTCCGTATCGCTGACTTCATCGACCACCAGACCGAAAATTTGACGATCCGCGCGAAGCACTACGATACTGATCGTAGTTGGCGCCTCAGCCTTCGGTTTGGAAATCTTAAGGGCCCGATCAAGGAAAACCAGTGGCAGCAGTTCTCCCCTAAGACGAAACACTGGAGAATCGTACACTTGCTCTACCGCCTCGACAGCCTGGTCTCCTTCCAGTCGAACCAATTCCACTAGACTCACCTGAGGAATCGCAAAACGCTGCGCCGCGCTCTTGACCACCAAAGCCGGCACTATCGCCAACGTAAGTGGAATCTTAATACGCAAGGATGTTCCCCGGCCAATGCTAGACTGGATATCGACCGACCCCCCGATTTTCTCGATATTGGTCTTAACCACATCCATGCCCACTCCGCGGCCAGATACATTGCTCAGTTTTTCCGCCGTAGAGAATCCGGGCAAAAAGATTAGATTGATCATCTCGCGCTCGGTAAGCCGGGTCGCTTCCTCGTCCGAAATCAAGCCCTTGTCGATCGCTTTGCGGCAAACTCTCTCTCCATTGATACCAGCTCCATCATCAACGATTTCGATGTTCACCTGTCCGCCTTCATGGAAGGCTCGCATGAGAAGCTGAGCCACCGCTGGCTTGTCCGCTGCCGCTCGCTCTTCCGGAGACTCGATTCCATGATCCACCGCGTTTCGGATAATATGAGTCAGCGGATCCTTGATAGCCTCGATTATCGTCCGATCGAGCTCCGTATCAGCCCCGAACGTTTCCAAGCTAACTTGCTTCCCCAAGTCGCTCGCAAGGTCACGCACGATACGCGGGTACTTTCCCCAAACCGAGCCAATCGCTTGCATACGCGTCTTCATCACGCCTTGCTGCAGTTCCGTCGTCACTTGATTAAACCTCTGGGAGAGGGACGAAATTTCAGCCGGGGTAATCACACGCTGCTGGCTAACCTGCAAAAGCTGGTTTCTAGACAGCACTAACTCTCCAACCATGTTCATCAAAGTATCAAGTAGATCGACATCTACTCGCACCGTGGCGCCCGAGACCTTTTCAAGCTTCCTGCTAATCTCCGGAGTTTTTTCCTTGGGCTTTGTATCCAAATTCTCTTTCGCCACCGAAGCCTCGCCGGAAGCTTCAGCAACATCGAACAGCCCCCAACCCGCGGCCGCTTCTTCAGCGACTACAGGCTCAGAAATCTCTGCGGCCAGAGCTTCCACCGTCGGCTCATCGTCCTCGAAAAGTCCCCAACTCCCATCAACTTCCTGATGATGATTCACCATTGGATCCAGTGCGAGCTCGTCTACGTCTGCACTCCCCAAAGGCTCGCCCTTTTTAACGGAATCCAGAAGACTCCTCAAATCATTGTACTCCCCAGCCGACTCGTCCGAGCCACACGACTCGATCACGTCCAGGATCGCCCTCAACGCGTCAGAAAGCTTCAACAAGGCGTCCGCGATGTCCGGCGTCGACTCCAATTCCCCATCCCGCATCATCGAGAGCACATTCTCTCCCGTATGAGCAATGCTCTCGATTCGGTTGAAGCCCAAACATCCAGCCGTTCCCTTAATCGTGTGCACAACCCTGAACACTTGATTGAGCAGCTGCGGATCGCTATCGCCCTTCTCAATCTCGAGCAAATCCTGGTCAAAGGTCTCAAGCCCCTCCGAACTCTCTAGCAGAAAGTCCTTTATCAGCTCCGCCTGCAGGTCATCGTTGATATCGCCGGACATAGGAATTCTTGATTTAGTTTGGTAGTACTTTTGACACTACAGCCAGTAGCTGATCCTGACTGAAGGGCTTGACAATCCAGCCGGTCGCTCCCGCAGCCCTGCCCGCAGACTTTTTCGCCGGGTCAGATTCCGTAGTGAGCAGAACGATCGGCACGGACCTGTATGCGGGAAGCGTCCTTAGGCGACGCGTAAGCTCTATGCCATCCATTCTCGGCATGTTCACGTCCGTGATCACTAGGTCTACTTGGTTTCGTTGAACGGTATCGAAAGCTTCAATACCGTCGGCTGCTTCGAGCACTTGGTGTCCGGCTGATTTCAGAGTAAATCCAACCATCTTGCGCATCGTAGCCGCGTCATCTACTGTTAGAATTCTTTTCATTGGGTCAGTGGTATGAAGAAATCAAGGAAGGGGAAATGTGGTGTATCCTCGATTTCGGTGTGAGCTATCTATCGTTCAAAATTTCAGAAATCTAAGTAAACAAACGGTAATAGTTTTTAAGAGTTACCTTCCATTATCGTTCGCCTCCCACTGAGATGCAGTTCGCGCTCTCCACAAGTGCATACGCCTTTTTGACGTATTTTTAAGTACTTCCAGCAACCGCCTTCAAACTGACTTTAAAGTCTATTTACCAAATTAGTATTGTACTCGGTTCAGCTTTAAAAAGAGCTTGAAAACTTACAGTTCACATCCGCATTACCTATTAGAACTTAATAAGTTACAGTGCCTAACCGATCAAACGGTTCCATGGCCGCACCGACCAGCTCCGAACGACCGCATGTGCTATTAGTAGACGACGACAGAGTGTTCCGCACACTCGTCGGCTCCTTATTGAACCGCTGTAATTACTTAGTCACGACCGCAGAAACAGCGGCCGAGGCTTGGCAATCGCTTCAGTCCAAAGGATTCGGAAACTTCGATGTCGTTGTATCCGATTATTGGATGCCAGGACAAACCGGGCTCGACTTGCTCAAATCTATCCAGCTGAAAGATTCGACCTTGTCCGTCGTGCTCATGACTGCCGACAGCGAGAAAAAGATCCTAGAAAAGCTGATACAGTATGGCGGATGCGGTTTCCTACAGAAACCAGTTACTAAATATACGCTAAGAGATGCCGTTGAAAGAGCGCGCGAGCGTACTAAGTGGATGCGTCATCTTCAAACAACGGCTAACGAAGCGACCACTCTCGGCGAAAACCAACGCACCCTACTTCACAGGCAACTCAGTCTGACCTGGCCAGAGATCGAATTTTTCTTCACATCAAAGTCTCAAGCAAGCGGCGATTTCGTATCCTCAATTACACTACAAGACAATCAACGAATACTACTCGCCTCCGACGGTTCAGGACATGAGCTCTCTTCCGCCTTTCAGTCCAACTACTTCCACGGCCTCGCCCGAGGCATGCTGGTGAAGGGAGCTCCCATAAATGAAGTCTTCGATTATTTCAACGAGGCCCTGCTCCAAGAGTGGAACAACGAGAACACCGTGGGACACTCGGTAGCGGCATGCGCCGTTCAGTTCGACTATGAGAATCAAACACTCTCCGTCTTAAATGCTGGCTTCCCCTGTCCAGTAGCTTCGGACCTAAACGGATTTGCCCGCCCCCTCGGAGGGGAGATAGGATCCCCACCGCTCGGCTGGTTCTCCGGCGCCAACGAACCCGAACTCCATAGCATGAGCCCGGGTCGCCTCTACCTCTGGACCGATGGACTCGGAGATTTAGCGGAGAGCCTCGATATTGACCCCCTCGCACTCGCGGATCGACTCCTGAACAAATCTCGTCCCGCAAGCACGCTCGTAGCCACCGCCCGCGACGACATAGCTGTCATGAGACTAAAAACGCCCAAGGCCACGGACTACGATGATTCATCCGTTCCCCTCATCTCTGTCGACATACCAGGAGACCAATTCGAGGAGATCGACAAGTGGCAATCGTACTGCGAGAGAAGCATTCGAATCGCGATCGAAGATATAGACGCCGATCTCCTCTCCGAGATACTCGTCTGCACGCGTGAAGGCCTGATCAATGCCCTCAAGCACGGCTGCGAAGGATTCGCAGATCGCAAGACCAGCCTGAAGGTCGCTCGCTCAGTCGACTTCAGCGAAATCAAGGTCCTCATAGAAGACCCCGGCCTCGGGCACGATTTCAACTGGGAAACCCACGCCACGGAGGCCGCGGAAAACCTCATCCCCGAGCACCGAGGCCTGATCATGATGCAGGCCATTCCCCAGCGCATCGACATTTCAGACAACGGGTCACGCGTGCAAATGGCATTCACCCACAACCCATCCGCAAACTAGCCAATGAACTCAACGGACCGCACTTATAAAGCGCCGGGCGATGTAGTAAGCACCGTCGCCCAAGAATGCTGGAAAGAGATCGAAGCCAATCTTGCCCAATTGAAAAAATCCGAGACTCTGGTACTCGACCTCAGAGCCTCGCGAATAATCGATTCAGTCGGACTAAACGTAATCGTGAAAGCCATCAAAGTCGCTGATTCAATAGAAGCGAAAGTGAAAATACTGGTCGGAACGGAAAGCGTAAAACGCATCTGCATTTTCACGCGACTCGATAAAAAGGCGGAAGTCATCGGACCTTAAAACTAGCCTCCCGCAACCCACCCATGAATCGACTCTCAAAAACCCTCTCGCCGCTTAGGCTTCCGATACTCGCAAGGTCTCGCTCACGATCATTTCGAGTCAACACACAGCCTGCCCGCGATTCACTGCAACTCGCGATTGAAGAAATCGGAAGCGCATTCGGCAGCGTGGGCTCTAGCCTCGACTCGCTGAGCGATCAAACGCATCGGCTAAAGGACAATTGCCAAGTCTTAGTCGACGCCTCCAGCGGTCAAAGCAATAGCTCTATCCTAATCAAACGAGCGGCAAAAGCCTTGGAAGCGCCCATCCAATACATTGGCTCCAGTATCTACGAAAGGCAAAGCACCTGCAGCCTGCTCTCCAACTGCGAAAAGTCGGCCACCAAACTGCTGCAGCGGCAGAACGACATGAACTCCGCCCTGCAACCCCTCAAATTCATGCTCGTCTTTTTCAAGATCGAAGCAGCCCAGCTTTGCGCGGAAGATCAAGCCACCTTCAAATCGGTATCAGAGGAAATCTCCCGCCTCCACAAGCTCGTTGACGACACCTTCGGCAAGAACATGAAGCAGCTTGAAGCGGCCCGCGCCGCGACATCCGAAGCGGAAAAACAAGCCAACCAGCAAACCGCAAAGCAAGCGGAAGAGATCGAAAAAAAACAGCAGGACCTCGCCCAAACAATCGATAGACTCAATCAGCAGATAGAAAAAAATCAGCTCGAAGAATCAGACCTAAACTCAGCTACCGGCAAATTTGAGAGCGCCATCGGCAGGCTCATCATGTCACTGCAATACGAGGACATCTTCCGACAGCGATGCGAAACCATTCTCCAAGCCTTCGACGAGCTAAAGGAGGAAAACGCAGACCGGGCATGGATCCTAGTGCAGGCTAAGCAAATTGAAACCGCCGCCAAAGAGCTTCGCGAGTCTGCAGAAGAAACGCTCACAGGGCTCGATTCCATTTCGCAGCAAGCCAAAGAGCTCTACCGCATTTCCGCCACCATGGATCAATTCGAGCACAACACCGCATCCGCTGACGGTATGGTGCAAACCCTGCTCGAAGCATTCGAATCCATCCGAGACATCCTCAAGAAAAACAAAGCCCTCGCCGCCGACTCCAAAACCGCGATCAAGCCTGTTCAAAACCTCACCGAAGATCTCTCCGCAGTCGTGTTCGAGGTCTCCATGAATATTCAATTCATCGCCCTCAACGCTCAAATTCGCTCCATCCAAGTCGGAGCGGGCAGCGGGCTCGAAATCCTCGCAGCCCGTACTGCGGAGATTTCCTCCGAACTGAGAGAGCTAGGCGATACCACTTCAGCGCAAATAACCGAACTTCACCAGACCGTGAACAGTCTCACCAGAGCCATTGAAACTGACTTCGAAGGAGTATCACACACGCTTGATGAACTGGATGAAAGCAGCCAGAAAATCGAAGCGGAACTGCACGACCTAAGAGACGGAGCCCTAAATTCGCTAAGCCTCATCGCCGATATGCTCGGATCAGTGGAAAGCCTGATCACAGGCGATCGAAACAAGCTCACCCGCATTTCCTCCATCGCCGACACCCTAGAGGATCGAGTCGCCGAGCTCGTCAGCCAGGCCAAGCTTCAAAAGCTCTCCGCCAAGGACAGAGCGCTCCTGGAAGAAGAGGTCGAGCAACGCCTCCAGAAAGTTCGCGGAGCCATGCACACGCGCGTTCCCACCGAACTCGCAGATACGGATTCGATGCTGGCGATATCAGAGAAACAATCCAGCCGCCGCGAGTCGGCTGTCTCCCTGAGCTGCGACAATATCGAGCTCTTCTGAGACTACCACTTCAGGCGAGCCTCAAAAGCCCTCCGCCCGAAAAACGATTGCTCTGCCAATACCGCATCTTTGGCAGCGTACTCACGTGCGCTCCCCGCCACATTTAAGCAGCTACCCTGGACCCCATATCCGTACCCCATCAGGGAATCCCGCGCGTCAGCATAGCCGTAAACCTACCTAGATTAGGTTCGCCTCAAAAACACAGGCATGTTTCCCTTGTTTCCAAATCCAACCTTGTCCCATTCGCATGCAACGCCTTTTCCCAAACCTTTTGATCATGTTCCTCACGGCTCTTTGCGTGCAGTCGCTTCATTCGGAGGACATCGAACTACCAGACGCCCAGCTCGAAAGCCTGATCCGAGACTCCCTCGGCAAACACGACGGGGCCCTCACTGATTCGGATCTCGCAAGCCTCACTTCCCTCAACTCCGGCTCCCTCGTCTCGGAAACAAAAATCAGCGATCTTACTGGAATTGAGTACGCGACGAACCTCACAGAACTCACGCTACGATTTCAAACAATCGAAGAATTAAGCCCGCTCGCAAGCCTGGCAAACCTCGAACAGCTCGACCTCAGCGGCAACCCGATCACAGACCTCACGCAACTCGGTTCCCTCGCACAACTTCGCGTGCTCTCCATTTCCGAAGCCGAGATAACCGACCTCACCCCCCTCGCGAGCCTAAGCAGCCTTCAATGGCTGTTTCTCAGCAAAAACTCCATTTCGAACCTGAGCCCCATCGCTGGAATCGCCACCCTCTCGTATTTGGATTTTGAGGACAACCCGATCGCCGACTTCTCGCCCCTTAGCCAGATCACCACACTGACCACCCTAAACCTGAGAAACACCGGCTTCAATAGCCTCGCACCGCTCGCTCCCCTCAAATCCCTGCGAAGCCTCGACGCTAGCGAAAACCTGCTCTCCTCGCTCGAAGGCCTAAACCAATTACCCCAGCTCCAGCAATTCCAAGTCAGCGACAACTACCTCACAGACATCACCCCACTCGCCGAAATCGCCACCCTCCAGCTCATCGCCCTCAACCGAAACTTCATAGACTTTACCGCAGGCACGCCCAACGCCGACACCCTCTCACTTCTCCAAAACGCCGGCGTCTCCATCAGCAGCCTCGTTCAAAAAACTCCCACCCTCGAGCTTTCCGACAATGCCGTCGAAACTCCATATTACGGAAGCGGCGGAAACGGCTCGATCAACATCACAACCAACTCCCAATGGGAAGCCAGCGTCGACTCCAGCTGGCTCTCCCTCACCTCCCAAGGCGACGGTTACGGAGACGCCACCCTTTCCTTCTCCGTCATCTCCACGCCGGATTTGTTCGGTCCCAGAACCGCCACCATCACCGTCAGCACTCCACAATACGAAGAAAGCTTTGAAATCGAGCAACGCCCCTACCTCGAAGTAGTATTCCCAGATCCCCAGCTAGAGCTCGCCCTCCGCGTCGCCCTCGACAACTTCGACGACCCCATCACCGACCACCAGCTCGAAACTCTCAACACCCTCAGCGTACCCCTAGGCCCCTCCGCTAAGGAATCCATCAAAATCACCGATCTCACCGGCCTCCAATACGCAGACCAGCTGCAAAACATCTACCTCGACAACCACGCCATCTCGGACATCTCCCAGCTCGCCGGATTCGTTAAGCTCAAGACCCTCTCCCTTTCCAACAACCTTCTCAACGACCTCACCCCGCTCAAGTTTCTCACCGCCCTCCAAACCCTAAACGTCGACAACAACTTCATCCCGCTCTCCGACACCCAGCAGAGCTCTGTCATAAATTCACTGGTAAACCGAGGCGGCACCGCCAAAACCGAACCCCAGCTATCGACCACCTTCTCATTCTCCATCGATGACGACACCTTCGGACCCGAAGGCGGAAGCGGCACCCTCTTTGTCGAATCAAACGATGCTTGGGAAGCCGCCTCCGACACGGACTGGATCACATTTGACAACGGATCTACCGGCACTCGCGTCGGCTCAATCAAATTCACCGTCTCCGAATTTCTCGAGCTCTCCACACCCCGCGTAGCCACTATCTCAATACACGACCAAACGGTGACGGTTACGCAACGCCTTCCTGAACCTATCGCGTTCACCGATCCAGATCTCGAAACGGTCCTCATCGAAAAACTCGCCCTGGAGACGGAATACGTTACCGACTTCGACCTAGAAAACCTGCTCGACCTCGAACTGATACGCGATCCATTCGACCCCGAAGACCCAGATATCAGCTCCCTAAACGGCCTCCAGCACGCGGTCAACCTAGGCAGCCTCTCGATATCAGGCCACACCACAATCTCGCTCGACCCCATCGCATCGCTCGATTCCATCACGAACATAAACGTATTAAACGCCTCACTACAAAATATAGACGCCCTATCCCAACTCACTCGGCTCGAAACCATAACTCTCAAGAACTGCGGTCTATCCTACATACCTATCCTCAACTGTGAGGACTCACTGATAAGCCTAGACCTCGGAGACAACAATATCGTCGACATCGCGCCACTTACCCCTTTGTCGAAAATCGAAACCCTCACGCTCAACTACAATCCCATCGAAGACCTGAGCGCGCTCGCCGAACTCCTCGAAATCAGCTACCTCGATCTATCCGGAACACAGCCCTCAGATCTCGCCCCGCTACAAGGTCTTTCAAAAGTGAATACACTCAACCTTTCGGAAACCGAGATCTCCGAGATCAATGCTCTCTCCTCATTTAGCGCTCTCATCTCACTCGACATCTCCGCCAACCAAATAGTCTCACTCGAGCCCCTCACCACCATCACAAGCCTCACCGAGATTTACGGCTTCAGCAACGAAGTCGAAGACCTCACCCCCATCCTTAAACTCCCCAATCTCGTTCGAATCGAGTTCCCCTGGAACAAAGTACACGACCTAAGCCCCTTCCTCATATCGCCAAACGTCGAACACCTAGACCTGAGCTTCAACTACATCACCGACCTGTCCCCCATCACCAATCTACCCAACCTCAAGGAACTCTCAGTCCAAGGCAACTTCCTCGACCTCAGCTCCGGCTCCGCTCAAAACGAACACCTACAAACCCTCTCCGAACAAGGAGTCACGGGCTCATTCGACTTTCAAAGAGCTCTCAGCGGTACCGTAGAAAGTTCAGCCTTCTCGGTTGGTCCGGAAAAAAAAACGCTATCGACTAATTTCACCACCACCGGGCGCCTAAAAGCCAGCACGTCGGCGAATTGGATCAGCTTCGACTACGACCCATTCGCCGGAACAGGTCCCCTCGAAATCCATGTCGACGAAAACGACTTCGGCGTTTCTCGCAACGCGCTCATCGACTTGGGATTCGCCATTATCACCGTAGAGCAATCCTACGACGCAAACTGGACCGCCTACCTCAATTCACTCGGACTCGATCCCGCCGCGGCCGAAAATCGAAAAGACGCCGACAGAGATGGCGACGGCCAAAGCAACGAATTCGAATCCCAAACTGGCTTCGATATGTCTGACGCATCCTCAAAATTGATCTTCCGCATTATCCCCAACACCGCATCCGAAAACAGTTTCTATATCCATTATTCCCCTACAAATCCCGGGTACAGTGGACAGATCCAATTCAGCTCTGACATGGAAACCTGGGAAACGATTTCTGAGGAAAACAGCACAGAGGTGGAAAACTACCAAATCATTCACCACACGCCCACCAGCACGCCCACCTACTATCGTCAAAACATCACCCCGATCAACTAGCTCTAACGTAGATCAACCCCACTTTTTGGATACAAAAAAAGCGGAGCCACATTAGGGCTCCACTTAAAAAAGACTTACTCGTATTGTGCTCGCCTACTGTTCGATAAACTCCGACTGAGTGCGAGCGCGGGCCCTGAGACGCAGGCCTTGAAGTCGAATAAATCCAGTCGCATCATCAGGATTGTAGGACGACTCGACCCCCTCCATGGATGCTACGTCTTCATCGTAGAGCGAGTACGGAGACTTGCGGCCAACCGTGGTGACGTTGCCCTTGTAAAGCTTGAGACGGACTGTCCCGGTTACGCTCTTCTGGCTGTTGTCGATAAAGGCCTGTAGCGCTTCGCGTTCCGGAGCGAACCAGAAACCATTGTAGACCAGCTCTGCATACTTCGGAATGAGCCCGTCACGCAAATGCTCCAGATCACGATCCATGGTGAGCGACTCAACCTGCTTGTGCCCCATCATAAGGATGGTGCCACCTGGCGTCTCGTACACCCCACGACTCTTCATGCCGACAAAACGATTTTCGACGATGTCCACTCGGCCGATGCCATGCTTACCTGCGATCTTGTTGAGCTGATAAACTGCTTCGGCCGGAGTCACTTCCTTGCCGTCAATCGCCGTACAATCACCTTTCACGAAATCCAACTCGATGTACTGAGCTTCGTCCGGCGCATCCTCAGGATCGACGGTGAGCTTGTACATCTTCTTGTTGTCTGGAGTCGTCGGATCGAACCATGGATCCTCGAGTATGCCAGCTTCGTAGGAAATGTGTAGCGAGTTGCGGTCCATCGAATAGGGCTTCGAGGCAGACGCCTCCACGTCGATGTTGTTATCCGCGCAATACTTGATCATCTCGGTGCGACCCGGGAAAGCCTTGCGGAAGACTTCCATTCTCCATGGAGAAATGATTTGAAGATCCGGAGCGAGCGCCGCGTAGCCGAGCTCGAAACGGACTTGGTCGTTGCCCTTACCCGTCGCCCCATGAGCAACCGCGTCAGCGCCTACCTTCCGGGCCAAGTCGATATGAGCCTTCGCAATCAGCGGACGAGCGATCGACGTGCCAAGGTAGTATTGGCCTTCATAGATCGTGTTCGCGCGAAGCATCGGAAAAATGTAGTCCTTCGCGAACTCGTCTTTTAGATCCAGCGTATAGTGAGCGGAAGCCCCCGTCGCTTTGGCCTTCTCCTCAAGACCGTCGAGCTCCTCTTCCTGGCCGACGTCAGCGGCGAAGGTGATGATCTCCGCGTTGTAGTGATCCTTGAGCCAGCGAACCAAGACTGAGGTGTCCAAGCCGCCCGAGTATGCGAGTACGATTTTCATAGAAATTATCTTTGGAAGTTAAGGTTGCCCATGAATGCCACGAATGGACACAAATCTTACCGAAGGCACTAAGACCAATATTCGAGAAGATTCGAGCAATTCGTGGGAGAAAATTATCTGCGGTTCGCTTCGGCCAGTACCGCCATGATCGCCTTTTGGGTATGAAGGCGATTTTCAGCTTCATCGAAGATGACTGACTGCTTGCCGTAGAGTACGTCCTCCTGAACCTCCATGCCTTTGTAAGCTGGAAGGTCATGCATGAAAAGCGCATCGGATTTCCCGAGCTTCATCAGGTCTGAGGTGACCGAGTAAGGCTTCATCGCAGCTATACGCTCGGCCGATTCCTCCTCCTGGCCCATGCTCACCCAAGTATCCGTGTAAAGCACGTCCGCATCCTTGGCAGCCGCTTCCGGATCAGTTGTGAAACTCCATGTCGGCGCGTAGCCGCTTTCCGACAAAGTCGCCTTGATCTCCTCGCTCGGCTCGTAGCCTTCCGGTCCGGCGAGCACCAACTCCATGCCGAACATGGCCGCCCCGAGGATCCAGGAGTTCGCGATGTTGTTAGCCGTGTCGCCAAAGTACGCGAGCTTCTTGCCTTTAAGCGATTCGAGGAAGTTCGTTCCGTCCGCCCAGCGCTCCGCCATAGTGAAGGCGTCCGTGTAGATCTGGCAGGGATGCAAGTAGTCCGTGAGCGCGTTGATTACCGGAATCGTTCCCAGCTCGGAAAGCTGCTCGATCTCAGACTGGTCGTAGGTGCGCACGATGAGGCCATGGACAAAACGCGAGAGCACGTTAGCCGTGTCGAAAATCGATTCACCGCGTCCGAGCTGAATGTCATTCTTGTTCAGAAAGATCGGATGCCCACCCAACTCATGAATGCCTACGTCGAAAGAGACCCTGGTTCGCGTGCTGGATTTGGAGAAAATCATGGCCCAAGTCTGACCCTTTAGCGAAGGCGGCGTATGGCGACCACGACCTTTTTTGAAGGCGTGAGCCAGCGAAAAGACTTCCGCCGCCTGATGGATCTTGATATCGGTTTCCTTGAGAAAATGCTGCATTCTTAAGTGTTGGTTTCTGGGTATTGAATATTTAATTACACTACGGCCGATAGCTCGGCCACCCGAGCTGCGATTACGGAGTTTACAATTTCCAAGGCTGCATCGATATCAGCCTTCGTCGCGATAAGGGGAGGCAAGAAACGAATCACGTTTCCACCAGCTGGTGGCACGACAAGCCCCGCATCTCGCATCTTAACAACGATTTCAAAAGGCGCCTCCGCAATCTGGATACCGAGCATATAGCCCTGTCCTCTTACATCTAAAACGTAATCGGGATACTCAGCCTTTAGCGCTTCAAGTTGCTCCATAAAGTACGCTCCGTTTTCGCTGACGTTCGCCAAGAGCTTCTCGTTTTCGATCACGGAAATCGTTTCAAGCGCCGCCGCACAAATAAGCGGCGTGCCCCCAAAGGTCGTGCCGTGCGAACCTGCGTGGAAAAGCGACGCATGCTTGTCATCCATCCAAACCGCTCCGATTGGAACACCTCCGCCAAGGCCTTTAGCCATGCCGATCGCGTCCGGACGAATGCCCGCCTTCTCGAATGCGAAAAAGGTGCCAGACCGACCAGCGCCACACTGAACCTCATCGATAAGCAGCAGAATCCCCTCATCATCACAAAGCTTCCGCAAGCCCTGCAAAAATTCGATCGAGCACGGATTCACTCCGCCCTCACCCTGAATCGTTTCCACAAAGATTGCTGAAGTCTCTTCGTCCACCTTATCCGCAAAGGCTTGCAAGTCATTAAGCGGAGCTACTTCGAAACCAGGAACCAGAGGCCGAAAGCCGCCTTGGATCTTTTCCTGCGGCGTAGCGCTCATCCCTCCAAAGGTCCTGCCGTGAAAGGCCTGCTCGGCAACGATCACCTTAAACTGCTTCGCCTCAGCGCCCGACTTAGCCTTACCGTAAAGGCGAGAAAGTTTGATCAAAGCCTCGTTCGCCTCGGCGCCGCTATTGCAGAAGAAGACCTTGCCGCCTCCGCCTGCCTTATCGTTGAGCTTCGCAGCGAGTTGAGCCTGCTTTTCATTACGGTACAAGTTGCTGACATGAATCAGCTCACCTGCCTGTGATTGGATAGCGGATACCAACCTAGGATGACAATGTCCCAGAGTTAGCACCGCGATGCCGGAACAAAAATCGAAGTACTCCTTATCCGCATCGTCCCACACGCGAACGCCGCGGCCACGCGTGAACGTGATAGGCGGCAATCCGTAATTGCCGAGTACATTGTCCTTATAGAGCTGCTCGGTATTTTGTGTAGTCATGATGTTTTCGGATAGTGACGCAGCGCATTAGCCCGCATCGTTCGTTTATGCTTAGTGACAAATTTCAGTACCGATACCCTTATCGGTGAAGATTTCCAGGAGCAAGCTGTGAGCTAGCCGACCATCGATAAAGTGAACCCTGTGCACGCCAGCATCGAGCGCCTTGATCGCGCTCTCGACCTTGGGAAGCATTCCCGCGCTAATCGTTCCGTTCTTCTTAAGCTTATCTACCTGATTAACTTTTAGAGTGGAAATCAATGTATCCAGATTTTTAGGATCCGACAGAAGCCCAGGAACATCGCTCATGTAAACAAGCCTCCGAGCTCTCAAAGCGCTCGCCACGCAAGCAGCCGCCACGTCCGCGTTTACATTGTAATACTGTCCGTCGTCATCCTTAGCGACTGGGGAGATAACAGGAGTATACCCGTCTTTAATCGCCTTCTTGATAATCTTCGCCTTAACGCTGGTAATGTTTCCGACGAAGCCCAAATCCACTGGATCCCCGTGTACATCCGTATCCAGTTTTTCACACTGCAGGATGTTCTCACCTGGAATGCCGAGCGGATGATCTTTGCGAATCTGAAGCATTTCGCAGACGTCTCCATTCACCTTTCCGCTTAAGACATCGCGCACAACCTTTACGGATTCTCCATCGGTGTAACGGAGCCCGTTCACGAACTTCGTCTCTATTCCCTTATCCGCGAGAGCCCTACTGATTGCTTTGCCCCCGCCATGCACCACGACCGCATGGATACCGACCGCAGAAAGAAAGGCGATATCGCCCGCCACCCGCGCCCGTATTTCAGGGTCGGGATCATCCATAAAACTGCCACCGTATTTGATGACGAATGTCGCGCCCCGAAAGGTCTGCACATAAGGGAGCGCTTCAACCAATACAGCTGCTTTGGAAATGATTTCCTGCATGTTCATAGTTCGAAATAGAAAGGAATTTGAAAAGGTTTGAGCTACTCGCTTTTGTTGAAATCGACGTAGCCTTCGGTGAGATCGCTAGCCCGGAGACGATAGCTCGCATCTCCCGCGTGCGTATTGATGTGGATGGTGAATCTTCGCTCGCTCACCACCGTCTTCCACTGTGGTTTGTTTTCCGGTATTGGAGTACCGGATACGAGTGCAGGCACATCGCCATACGAGATATCGATTTTCTCGGGATCAAACTCCGAATCCGCATAGCCAAGGGCATCCATAAGCCGCCCCCAATTCGGATCGTTTCCGTACCAGGACGTTTTCACCAGAAGCGAATTGCCAATAGCCCGAGCTATATTTTCAGCTCCTTTTTCCGTGTCAGCTCCCGTAATCAAGAGCTCGACAACCTTCGTGATCCGCTCTCCATCCGCTACGATCTTATCCGCTAGATTATCGCAGATCAGAAAAAGAGCTTCCTTAAAGGCTTCAAGAGCCGAGTCGTCCAAGCGCACTCCTGATGCGCCGTTCGCAAGTACGAGCACTGTATCATTAGTGCTCATATCTCCATCGACCGTAATCGCATTAAAGGTATGCTTAACCGCCTCCTGCAGAATCGGTTTCAGAGCCACTTCGCCCGCGTCAATATCTGTCGTAATAAAGGCGAGCATCGTCGCCATATCCGGCTGGATCATGCCAGCTCCTTTCGCGGAGCCTGCCAAAGTCACGGTCTTGCCGCCGACTGAGAATGTCGCCGTGCACGTCTTTTTTCGCGTATCGGAAGTTAGAATACAATTGGAGAACGATTCGCCATCGGTGTCGCCGGCTTGAGCCGCTCTTCCCGCAGCAGCGATCGCCGGAGAAATCCGATCCATCGGCAGCAACTCTCCAATACGGCCCGTCGAGCAAACAAGAAAACTATTGCCCGGAACCCCGCAGGCCGAGGCCGCTTGATCAGCCATTTGCGCCGCATCGACCTTACCCTGTTCTCCAGTACAGGCGTTCGCATTGCCGCTATTGGCCACGATTCCATGAATAGCTGTACTTGAATTTAGGATACCTTCGCACTGAAGGACAGGCGCAGCCTTTACCCTGTTTTTCGTAAACACACCCGCCGCTGCGCAAGGAGTCTTGGAGAAGACGATCCCCGTATCGAGCCGGTCGTTTCCTTTGCGACGCACATCCGCAGATACTCCTTTGGCAAAGAATCCCTTAGGATCCGTGACACCTAAAGTATTGGGCGTGAATGTGATTTCGATTGGCATAATGTTCTAGATAAGTCCGGTGGTTTCATCCCAACCCTGCCAGATGTTCAGAATCTGGATCGCCTGTCCGCCGGCGCCTTTAACGAGGTTGTCCTCAGCGGAGGTGATTACGAAGTTGCCCGTCCGCTCGTCCTTGACCGCGGAAACGTCTACCCGATTCGTGCCGACAACGTACTTGGTGTCAGGCCGCTCGCTTGGTGGCAGAATACAGATAAAAGGTTTATCGGAATAAGCCTTTTCCCACTCGGCATATAGCTGCTCGATCGTGGAACCCTGCGAGGGCACGGTAATCGTCGTCGCAATTCCCCGATTCATAGGGGCCAGGTGGGGGTTGAACTGGATGACCACCTCTTCCCCAGCCGCTAAGGAAAGCTGCTCTTCCATTTCGGATAGATGGCGATGTTTGGGAACACCGTAGGCCTTCGCGCTCTCGTTCACTTCGCAGAAGGAGAAGGCCTCCTTGCTCTGCTTGCCCGCGCCGCTCGTGCCGCTAAAAGAATTAGCGACTATGTGTTCCTTGCTGATGATTCCCGCCCTCATCAATGGAAGCAAGGGGACGAGAATGCTGGTCGGATAACAACCGGGGCAGGCAAAGAGATCCTTTGACTGCCAGCCGTCCGCGGAAAGTTCAGGCATGACATATTGAGCGCGACCAAGCAGCTCCACGTCAGGATGGGCAGCTCCGTAGAATTCTTCGTAAACGGCTGGATCGGAAATCCGAAAATCGGCGCTGAGATCGATGACCTTCTTTCCCGCATCTACGAGGTGCCGCGCGTATTCGGCAGCCGCTCCATGCGGAAGCGATAGAAAGGCGACATCGATATCTTCCCGAGCTGCCAGTTCAGCCGGATCCGAGTTCTCGAACAACATCTTGTCGAGCACCCCACGCAAGGCAGGAATCACGGCGCTAACTGCCTGACCGGCCTTGCTCCGCGACGTAACGGCCTTAAGCGTCACCTTCGGGTGGGCGGCAAGGAGTTTGACTAGGATTTCCCCTCCGTAACCGGAGGCGCCTACGATGGCTATATTCATTGCTCTAAAAATTTGGATGCAGGGAGGCCGCCTAGCGGTAGATGTCGCTTCCTACGGAGAAAAATTTGCTGTGGATGTCCTTGGGATAGGAATAGAAAAAGCCCTCATGGTCACGCGGACCAGTGAGGGCTTTCGAAAAATTCTGCAGATAAGCGGATTAACGCTTGGAGAACTGGAACTTCTTACGTGCCCCGGGCTGACCGGCTTTCTTACGCTCCTTCATGCGAGGATCGCGAGTGAGGTGGCCAGCTTGCTTGAGTGGGATACGGAGTTCACCGTCGAGCTTGAGCAATGCGCGAGCGATACCGAGAGAGATCGCGCCAGCTTGTCCGCTGTCACCACCGCCTTGTACCTTGGCAATCACGTCAACCTTGTCCTTGAGCTCGGAAGTAGCGAGCGGGGACAAAGCGATACGCTGGAAATTCTCGTGAGAGAAAAATGCCTCGGTTTCCTTGCCGTTTACCACGATCTTGCCAGTGCCCTCTTGAAGACGGACGCGAGCGACTGCGGTTTTACGACGGCCAGTGCCTAGAAATACGTTTGATTCAACGGACATGTGTAAAAGCTGTATGGATTAGAGGGAAACAACCTCTGGGTTTTGCGCTTCGTGTGGGTGAGACTCGCCTGCGTACACCTTAAGCTTGGTGAGCATCTTGCGGGCGAGGCGGTTCTTTGGAAGCATTCCCTTCACGGCGTGCTTCACGACGAAATCCGGCTGACGTTCCTGCATCTGAGCAACGCTGAGACGCTTTTCGCCGCCAACGTAGCCGCTGTAGAACATGTACTGCTTCTGCTCTTCCTTCTTGCCGGTCAGGGCGATCTTGTCGGCGTTGATCACGACAACGAAGTCACCTGTGTCCACGTGTGGAGTGTAGGTGGGCTTGTTGCGGCCGCGTAGAATGTTAGCGATCTTCACGGACAAACGTCCCAATACCTGATCCTTTGCGTCGATCACGTACCAGTTGCGTTGTACCGTTTCCTGTTTGGCGAGAAATGTTTTCATCGGATTTCGAGAAAAAGAGCAAAACACCTAGCCTGCGCCGGAGCCTTGTCAATGGTTTACTGAATTAATTTGGATGCGTCCGTCCGAGCTAAAATCTTAGCCTGACTGCCGCGCTTCCATAGAGACTGTTGTCGGGCATGCCAGCTCCAAAGTCGTTATCCGAATAATGAAGGCCAAGCAACAGTCGACTAGAAGGCCCTAGCTCCACCGGATACAGCAGGTCTAAGCCATAGTAGCGATAATCGACGTCCGCCTCCACCAGGCCTGCTCGAATCGTGGCCTGAAAAGGGAAGACATCGAGCGGAACCGCTACCGAAGTCGACGCTTCGACCGTAAAGGCGTCCAAATCGAAATCATTGTATATGTATATTGATGGAGAGAAGGTTCCGAATTCGCCCACTAGCCCGACATAGCCTTCGAAGGTCTCGTCGAAGCCGTCGGTAAAACTCAAGGTGCCTCCTAGATCGATCGCGAGCTTATCCCCCGCAGCCCACCCGTACCCGGCGTAGACATCGTATTGATCCCCAATCGTTTCCGGCCGACTCCTGTTTTCCAGAGGCAAGGCTGCCCAAAGCCCGCCATAGACGTTTCCCTGGCTCAGCTCCAGCGAAGGGTGCCACGTTAGATCCGCCATTTCCAAGCCACGGTCTACATAAATGCTGCTGATCGCTGCCTCAAGCGTACCGTCCGCCGCCGAACAATGAGAAACGACGCCGAGAAGCGTCGCAGCCAAAGCGCTTTGAATAAGGGGATTGTCTTTCATAGTGGGCGAACTGGAATGGGTGTGTAGTTAAGAAGGCCGAAAAGGCCCAGAATAGAATTTGATCGGTCCAACTTTGATTAATCAAAGTCTGTTAAACGCAATACTCAAAATCACTCTTTTCTTTAATTTCTATCTATGAACAAATTGACCCTTAGCTGCCTCATCGCCGTCGCGGGGATTGGTCTGGGCGCTTTTGGAGCGCATGGCCTGAAGGACCAGTTGCTTGCAAATGGAACCACCGAGGTCTGGAACAAGGCGGTTCTCTACCACCTGATTCACGCGGTCGTCCTTTTCGTCGCGGCAAATTCGAGCGGAACGCTCAATAGCAAGTGGGCCTTCCGACTTTGGAGCGTCGGCATTCTTCTCTTTTCCGGATCACTCTATATTCTAGCCCTCAGCAAATGGAGCCTCCTCGGCCCGATAACGCCCCTCGGAGGGCTCGCTTTCATAGCCGGGTGGATCTGCCTCATTTTCGAAAACAAGAAGTAGCCGCCCCTCCCACTATGCCCCTCCAACCTACACGCCAGCGCTTGGATCTAAGCCTTCCTCGCGCTCTGAAACAGGCGCTGCAGACCCTAGAGTCCGCTGGCGCTACTTGCCGTGTTGTTGGCGGGTCGATACGCGACGCTCTCTTAGGACTTGAGCCGAAGGATTTCGACGTCGAGGTTTATGGCCTCGACCTCGATTCAATCGCTCAAACCCTGGCGAAACTTGGAAAGACGGATCTCGTGGGCAAGGCCTTTGCCGTAGTCAAACTTTGGACACATGGCGAGGAGTACGACTTCGCCATACCGCGTCGCGAATCGAAGAGCGGCTCCGGTCACCGCGGCTTCACCATCGAAACTGACGCCCACCTCAGCGAGGAAGAAGCCCTCAAGCGCCGCGACTTCACCATCAACGCTCTCCTCTACGATCACGCCACTAGCGAAGTGATCGACTATTTCAACGGTCTCGAAGATCTGGAAAGGCGCATTCTACGCCACGTAAGCCCCGCCTTTTCGGAAGACCCTCTCCGCGTCCTGCGAGCCATGCAATTCGCCGGACGCTTCGAAATGGAACTGCACCCTGACACGGCTGCCCTCTGCCGCAAAATCGGCCACGAATTCTGGACCCTGCCAAAAGAACGCGTCTGGACCGAATGGGAAAAATGGGCCAAACGCTCCCGCTCCCTATCCCACGGGCTTCGTGCCCTCGTAGCCAGCGGATGGTTACGCTACTTTCCAGAGCTCAACGCCCTTCGCAGTCTTCCTCAAGACCCGGAATGGCACCCGGAAGGCGATGCTTGGACTCATACGCTCTACTGCCTCGACGCGCTCGTTCGCGATACCGACTGGAGCTCGCTTGCCGAAGCTGAACGCGGCGTCCTCGCCTTCGGAGTCCTCTGTCACGATCTCGGCAAAGCTCGTTGCACTCGCTGGGCTCTCAAGCGGGGCGAGAAACATTGGATCAGCCCCGGTCACGATTCGCAAAGCGTCTGGCTCGCAGAACAGTTCTTCAACAAGATGCGCGCCCCGCACGAGTTGCGCGACAAAGTCATGGCCTTAGTAGGCAATCACCACTTTTTGAATACAGTTCCAGAAGGCGGTCACAGCGACGCCTCGCTGCGACGCCTCGCCAAACGCCTTTCTCCCGCCACAACCCATGAGCTCGTCTACGTCATGACGGCAGACCACCGCGGTAGACCTCCCCTCCTATCCGAAGCCCAGGACTTGCGAATCGCAGAATTCAAAATTCGTATCCAAAAATTGGATCTAAAAGAGTCAGCCCCTTCGCCTATCCTCCTTGGCCGCCACCTCATCGCCCGAGGCTTGAAGCCCAGCCCCAACTTTAGGCCAATCCTCGATGCCGCCTACGAAGCCCAACTCGATGGGTCGTTTCGCGACGAAGCCGGAGCCATCGAATGGCTAAATGAAAACCAAAGGTAGAGCGTGGCCGCCGCGCCACGCCTAGCCTAGCGCAACTGTCCTGCATAACCCATAGGCCGACGGACCGATCCGCGCATACCCCTCCAGTCTACAGCGACTCCGCTTTCAACCCACGCAGCATCAGGCGCTCGATGCCTTCCTTCGGGCTGACATCGTTGTACAGCGTCTCGTAGATTTGCTCGATGATCGGCGCGTCGATCCCCTTCTCCTGACACAGCTTGTGGTAGCCAAGACAAGTACGATAACCCTCCACCGTCATCTTCCGCACATTGATCAGCTCGTCGATGCTCACGCCCTTCGCGATCAACTCGCCAAAGGTGCGATTCCGGCTCTCCGTCCCGTTGCAGGTAAGCACCAAGTCGCCCATCCCGCTCAGACCATAAAAAGTCGCCGTCTCCCCGCCCAACGCGGTGCCAATCCGATGCATCTCCGCCAAAGCCCGCGTCTGCAGCGCCGCCTTGGCATTGTCAGTGAGACCCAGCCCGTCGCAGCAACCAGAAGCAATCGCGTACACGTTCTTCAGCGAGCCCCCCAAAGAGACACCCTTAAGATCGCTCGAACGATAGACGCGCAGCGCCGGGCCGCTCATCGCAGCCTGAATCTCCTTCGCGTCCGCCTCGCCCAAGGTGCTAGCAAGCACGATGGCCGACGGCTGCTGGCCCGCCACCTGGCTAGCGAAAGTCGGCCCACTCAAAGTACCCACCGCAAAGCCAGGCAGCTCTTCCTGGATCACCTCGTAGGGAAACTGCTGCGTCCCCTCCTCGACCCCCTTGGTCAAGGTCAGCAGCAGCTTCAACTTATTCGAACCCGCTTCTTCCAGGGACTTTCTAATCTCCCCGCACACGCTGCGCAAAAACTTCGTTGGCGCCGCGATGATGCACACCTCCGCCTCGCTCAAAGCCGGCTGATACTCGTGGGTGATCCTCATCGACTCGCCCAAGCGATAGCCCGGCAAGAACTCCTTGTTTTCCCGAGCTTCAGTCATTTCCTCGACCTGCCGCGGCTCGCGCGGAACAAGCGTCACGTCTTGCCCAAGCTTCTCTAAATGGATCGCCACAGCAGTACCCCAGGCGCCGGCAGGTAGTATACAGAAATTCATAACAGTCCCTCCCATTTCTCCCCAAATCCCCCAAAGAGCAACGACAATTCTCCTCCCAGAAAACTAGCCCCACCTTCCCTTGAGCACGTCGCAATGGTAGGGCGTGGCCACCGCGCCGCACCTAACCCACCCCAACTGCAACCGCTAAGCTAACTCCACCTTCCTCATCCTCACTGTCGGCTTCGTCGCCATCCCATCCGGCATCACCGCCCACCACCCAAACCCGTTAAGAAATGGAAGAGACTACGACTCAAACGATAATTCCAAGGATCGATAAATAGCCCGTCCCTATTTTTCTCTTTTGCTCAAAGTCGAGCCTGCTCCCTAAGGCTCCCAGTAAAAAGTAAGCGGAGCATTTTGCCCATTGCTACTGCTGTTGTTGATCCTGAAGAAAATTTATTCCCATTCTTAACCGGAACATTGCAACGCATGAACATGAGATAGTGGCGTTCAGAGCTGTCGCTATTTCGCTAGTGGCGAAGAACCGAGAAGCCCGTGAACAATCGCCCTCCGCAGCCGCCCTTCTTCGCCAAACTCTCTCTAAAACAAACCTGTAAACAGGCCGCCGATTCCTCCCAGCTTTCGCTCGCTTCACAAATAAAAGGGGGGAGCCACAATCGAATTCCCTGGGGCAATTGAAACTTTGCAGACGAATCGGCCAAACGGGGTTTGAATATTGCTACATCCAAAGCGGATCAAAAAACACGCCGCTGACTAATGACTTTGGAAGACTCAACTCGCCACTGCAAAAACTGTGGAGCGCCCCTTGATGCGGAATTCTGCTCACGCTGCGGCCAACGAGACCTCGATTTTCGTCGAGATTGGCGAGGCCTCACCAGCGAGTTCTTCTCATCCATGTTCAACTTAGACGGCCGAGTTCCTCGCGGCATATTCGAGTTGCTCTTTCGACCTGGCTATAATGCGAAACTCTTCCTCGAGGGAAAGCGGGTGAGCCAGATTCCTCCGCTGCGGCTGTTTCTCTTTTCGAGCCTCATCTACTTCATATGGCTCACCTCTGGAGCCAGCATTTCAATAGCCGAAGGGATCGCCGAGGGGATCGCCGATGAGATGATTGAAGAGAGTGGCCTAGAAAACGACGAGAGCACGTCCGACAGAGGCCTAGCAGAAAAATTGGAGAATCCCGATGCCATCATGGCAGAGTTCAACAACTGGCTCCCACGCGTGTTCTTGTTGAGCGTACCCGCTCTCGCTTTGGTGACGCGATTCCTATTCCGGAAACAAGAATTCGCGCTGCTAGAGCATCTCATAGTCGCCATGCAGCTTCTGACATTTGTCATGCTGTGGCGGCTCTTAAGTTCCGCGATCGCTTGGCTCAGCTCATTCGTCTCGCAGCCCATTTCCGATCACATTGAGGACGTATTGGCTATTTGGATATTGCTTTATCCAATATTCGCCCTCCGTAGAATCTTCGCCCTCAGCTGGCCGAAATCTATTGTAGCAACGCTCTTCCTCGTACCTCTCTTTGTCACATTGTTCGGAATTGGAGTCGCAGCGGTAATGGTCCTCGCTATCTGGATCTCCTAGAAACGAGACAAAACGTTTTCATTTCAGAGCAGCCGACTCACCAAGCTGCCCAAACGAGTCTGTTCGGCTACATGATGACCTATGTTCGCACCGCGAACCCTGACACTTTCAGGGAATTCAGGATGCCACTTGGTTCCATTTGTTCGCGAGCAAGCTCGCGCCCACACAAAAAAACACGCCCTTCACAGGACGTGCTTTCAAATTAAAAACTCGCTGCGTCGAAAAGCTTAGAACTTTCCTTCGATCATCTTCTCGAGCTTGACGATGTCCTTGGCGAAGTTGCGAATGCCTTCGGCCGTCTTTTCAGTCGCCATCGCGTCTTCATTGAACATCCAGCGGAAGCTATTCTCGTCCATATCGATCTTCTCGATGTCCTTGGACTGAGAATTCGCCTCATTGAGCTTTTCCTCAACGAGCTCGTTCGAGCTTGCCAGCTCTTCTAGTAAATTCGGCGAAATGGTCAGCAAGTCGCAACCAGCGAGCTCTAGGATCCCTCCCTTGTTGCGAAAGCTCGCGCCCATGACTTCCGTCTTGTATCCAAATTTCTTATAGTAGTCGTAGATCGCTTGCACGGAAAGTACGCCGGGATCTTCCGCTGGCTCGAATGTTCTGCCCTCCTTCGCCTTGTACCAGTCCATGATACGGCCGACGAAGGGCGAGATAAGCGTGACTCCCGACTCCGCGCAGTGAACTGCCTGAGCCATGGAGAAGAGCAGTGTAAGGTTACAATGGATACCCTCCTTTTCCAATTCTGCAGCCGCATTGATGCCTTCCCAAGTGGAAGCGATTTTTATGAGGATACGATCTCGGGAAATTCCCTTTTTCTCATAGAGAGCGATAATCTCCTTCGCTTTCGCGATCGTGGCTTTCGTATCGAAAGATAGACGAGCATCTACCTCGGTCGAGACGCGACCGGGCACGATATTCAGAATCTCAATACCGAAGCGAACGAGAAGCTCATCCATGATCGCGTCTATCCGTGCTGCTGTTGGCATGCTCGAGTCATCTGCTTCTTTGATCGAAGCGTCTACGATAGCTGCATACTCTTCTTTTTCAGCAGCCTTGAGAATGAGGCTTGGATTCGTTGTCGCGTCGCGCGGCTCGAATTCCTTCATCGTTTGGAAATCGCCAGTGTCGGCTACGACGACTGTGAATTTCTTTAGTTGCTCGAGTTGATTTAGTGATGTTGCGTCAGACATAAAGCGTAGTTGAGGTTTTTAGTTAAGCTTTTGAGATAAGAAGGAACAGGAAACCCTCTCTGGGTCCACCGCAAATCCCCTTGTTTCTTTACCGTTTAGCAACATTCTACGGCCCAAACGAATTTTATTCATGCTGAAGGAGAACTATTTTAAATCGTCCCAAGTCCTGCTGGAACGCGTCTACTTGCAAAACCAAGCAGAGATCGAACGCCTCGCTCCTCTCATCGCGAAGTCGATCGCGGAAGGCGGTGTTATCCATACCTTCGGAAGCGGACATTCCGAAATCATTGGCCGTGAAATGGTCGGAAGAGCCGGCGGCCTCGTTTGCGTGAGCGCGATTCTGGATACAACCGGAGGCTTCATCGAAAACTTGGAAGGCTACGGCCGAGAGCTGGCCGCCCGCTACGATCGCAACCATGGTCTTCATGCCGGCGAGTTCATTATCGTCATCTCCAACTCTGGCAAAAACTGTTCGCCCATCGAAGTCGCCCTCTACGCCAAAGAGAAGGGCTTGAAAGTGATCGCTCTGACCTCGGTCGGCATGGCTCAACAGGTCAAAACGACTCACTCTGGCGGCAAGATGCTGCATGAAGTTGCGGACTTCGTTTTCGATAACTGCGGGAGCTTCGGCGACGCGATCGTAGAGCTGCACGAAAAGGGCAAGTTCGCGGGTCCGACTTCTACCATGGCAGGAGCCTTAATTATCAATCTGCTGCAAATGGAGATTCTCGACGAGTTGCAAAAGCTTGGCGTCGCCGCTCCCCTCCTGCGCAGCCAAAATACGGAAGGCGCGATGGAGGCAAACCGCGAACTCGCCCGCAGCTATAAGGGACGACTTAGCAAGCCGCTTTGACAGCGAGGGGAATTCACATTGAATCAATTGCGTAAACCAACGCAGCCATACGGCATTGAGCATTGCGTTTCAGCGCGTATCTGCTGAATCGTAGGCACCATAAGCGGCTTAGCAAAAATGTTTCAGGTTACCTTTAGCGAACAATCCCTCAGAGAGTTGGAAAAGCTGCCAACGCTCAAACAACTCGCCGTCATCGATCCGCTCAGCAATCTGACCGAGTACCAGCTCAACCATCCGGAAGAGCCGCTCGGCTCCTTCAAGAGGAACGGCAAGCTGGTTTTCCGTCTTCGCTCAGGCGAACACCGCATCTACTTCGAGCGGGACAACGGATCACTAAAAACGATCTGCATTTTGCACAAGAACACGCTTACCGACTTTATCTACCGGACAAAGCTACCCATCTCCGAGGAACAGCTCGCCGAGCAGCATTCGTCTTTCTGGAAATACCTCGACTCCCTCAAACACTAAGCCGCCCCACCCATTTGGACGAAGAGCCCGAACTCGAACCGAAGGAAATCGTCAAACTCGACGCTTCCCAAGCCAGCAAAATTTACCTGCTTCCCAACCTATTCACAGCAGGCAACCTATTCTTCGGCTTCCTTGCCATTAAAAGCTGCATCCAAGCCCGCTACGGTATGGGCCTGGAAAACTCCGATTTCGATTCCAACGCTCTTTTTCGCCAAGCCGTGCTTTTTATTCTCGGCGGCATGGCCTGTGATGCGCTCGACGGGCGGGTCGCTCGACTAGGCGGGCGCGAATCCATCTTCGGCAAGGAGTTCGACTCGATCGCCGACATCGTCACCTTCGGCCTGGCCCCAGCCATGATGGTGCTATTTCTGATTCTCAATCCTGCGGAGAACGAAGACTACTCTACCAAAGCAGGCTTCTTCCTCGCCTTTATCTACCTGCTTTGCGCCGCCGTTCGGCTCTCGCGATTCAACGTCATCACTCACCCCGCCGTTCGTTCTAAAAAGCTAAAGGAGGCCGACGGCGATTTTCTCGGCCTGCCTGTACCTGCCGCCGCCGGAATGATCGCCACCATCGTCCTGGTCCTCACCAAGCACGACGCCCTGCGAGACTTCGCGATCGGCCTGCCATTCCTCATGCTGCTCATCTCCTACCTGATGATCAGCAACGTCCGCTACCCGTCCTTCAAGAACATCGACTGGCACACCCAGATTCGCTTCACGACCTTCGTAGCGGTCCTCGTCGTTGGCGGGCTTATCTACTTCTCCCGGGAGTACACCCTCGTTCTTGGGTTCATCAGCTACATATTCTACGGAATCGTACGCCACCTTCTCCGGCTCAGACGCATCGCGAGAGCCAAATCCAAGCCCTCCAAACAAGTGTAAATCGATTGCTAACAACTTGGGCAAAACCGACCAACAAGCTGGTAAGATCACTTTTTTTTTAACATATCCTTTTTTGCGACCAAACATCCCTACAGGGCTTGAACATTTTGAATCACCCCTTAGTCATTGGTTTTCACACCTTTAAGCCACTTATCACTGATATTCACAGACCATATGAATACTGGTGTTTATCTTAATTAATTAACTAACTATTCATTGGAATTGTCAGAAACTCCAATAACCAGCTAACTCGTCCCCAATGAAGTTCAAAATCCACCGTGATCATTTCAGCAACGGCCTCCAGCAAGTCCTCAACGTCGTCGGTTCCAAGGCAACCATGCCGATCCTGAGCAACGTGCTCATCGAAGCTGAAGGCGACACGATCTCGCTAACGACCACCAACCTCGACCTCGGCATCTGCGCTCGCATCAAGGCGACGATCGAGGAGGAAGGCGCCGTCACCCTCCCGGTCAAGCGACTTGCCACCATCGTCAAGGAACTTCCCAACAGCGACGTTAAGGTTGAGGCCTCCCCCAGCAACCAGGTCAAAATCGCCTCTGGCGGATCGAATTTCAAAATCATGGGCATCAGCCGCGAAGAGTTCCCCGCACTTCCGGAATTCAGCGACGACCGTTCCTTCACCATCGAGCAGGGAACCTTGGCTGGGATGATCAAGAGCGTCTCCTACGCTCAGTCCAGCGACGAGACCCGCTACATGCTCAACGGCGTGTTCTTCAATTTCCTCGAGCCGGAAGAAGGCGCCTCCGGTCGCCTGAGCCTAGTGGCTACCGATGGACGTCGCCTCGCCAAAACCGATCATGAAATGGAAGTCGGCGAGGGAATGTCCGGAAGCCTTATCCTTCCCGCGAAAACCGTGTCCGAGCTGGTTCGCCTCCTCGACAAGGGGGAAAACCTCAAGATCGCCTTTAACGATCGTCGAGTCGCTTTCCAGATCCACACCAAGGACGATTCCGACGGTTTCGTCGGTGACATCCACCTCGTTTCCAAAGTAGTGGAAGGCAATTACCCGAATTACCAACAGGTTATTCCCAAGGAAACTCACCAGCGCATCAAGGTCGAGCGCGAGCTCTTCCTTCAGTCGATTCATCGCGCGGCCCTCGTCACCACCGACAAGTCCAACCAGGTCAAGATTCAGATCTCGAACAATCTTATGGAGCTTTCCGCATCGAGCCCCGACTTCGGCGAGTCTCACGAATCGCTGGCCATCGATTACAGCGGTCCCGATCTTCAAGTCGCTTTCAATCCTCAGTTCCTCATGGATCCGCTTAAGGCCCTCACTAAGGATGAGCTCTTCTTCGAGCTGAAGGACGAAGTGAGCCCCGGAGTATTCAAGACGCTGGAAAGCTTCCTCTGCGTGATCATGCCGGTCCGTTTGACCTAGGCTGACACTGATCGTTTTCATCGAAAGACTCGCCTAGTACGGCGAGTCTTTTTTGTCTCGAAAAGGAGTGTTCTTTTAGATCTCAAGGCGATCGCGTTTGCGGTGTTTTATCGCCATCCTCTTCCGTTCTCTACCGTTTTTTGATTGAGGCGCTGCTCAACAAGCTTCTATTTGCTGCCCCTATTTTGTAATTTCACTATGTTGGAACAAGCTACCCTATCACCCTTTGCAGAGATTTTTGTCTACGCCTGCGTCGGCCTCTCGATCGTCTTTGGTCTGCTCAATAGCAGAGTCTCGTCCCTAAAGATCTCCGTTCTAAATCGCTGGGCTCGGTGGATGGGGGTAGCATTTGGAGCGGCTTATCTCGTCTTCGACGCGGGTTGGTTAAACCGTCCGTTCTGGGTGATCGGAGCGCTTTTCTTTCTCGGTTGGCTTCTTGTCGAGACCCTTTATACTTGGTTGGCAATCAACGCTTTAAGCAAAAGCTCTCTCTCTTTGTTTCCTCGCTTTTCCGAAAATACGACGGGAGAAGAATGGCCCGCCCAAAAGAAGCTAATCGAAATCAAAGACTGGCTGAAGACCAAGGGATTCACGCGTACGAAGGCCCTCCTGGCCGATGTGGGGCATGGCATCCATATTCGCTCTACTGTCTTTCAAAGCGAAGATAACAAAACGCGTTTTCAGATCCTTTTTGTCCCTCAAAATAATGGCGATATTGGTTTCTGTTTCTCGTTCTCATCGGAAAGCGAATCGGGTGAACGCTTTGTAACGGACAATCTCTATATGCCTTATGGCGGATTTTATCCGGAAAACTGGTCGGTAATTCGAAAGCCTTGGGCCCGTAATGTCGTAAGCCTCTTCAAGATTCACCAACAACGCATCTCCAAGGCGAAGCTTGTGGATTATGATGCCGATCCAATCGATGAACTGAATCAGCAGCAACGTGAATTGGAAAAGACAAACCTAGAGGCGGGGTTTCTCGTTCCGCACAATTTGCAGGAGGAGCACGGACGCATTACCTGGGAAGGCCGTTATCGCGTCTGGAAAGAGGTTTGGATGCTCAACTACTTTGGCATCTCAATGGCTTAGTCGGCACTCCCTTACCCGCCAATATAAGACATCTCTACTTTCTTTGTGCCGTTTAAGGCTTTGCCATTGCTGCGATCTTCCGAATATTGATCGTCGCGAGATATCCAAAGCTTGGATACGAAATTTGTAAATTCTTCTTGGTCTATTCCATCGCGAATTCGCTTCTTCAAATCGGTCCCGGCCGTAGCGAAAAGACAGGTGTAGAGTTTGCCTTGAGCGGATAGCCGAGCTCGATTGCAATTGCCGCAAAACGGATTCGTAATAGAAGTTATGATACCGAATTCGCTGCCGGTATCGGTAAATCGATAGCGCGAAGCGACTTCTCCGCGATAGTCGGGATCAACCGGCTCAAATTCGTAGCGACTCCCTATCGTTTCGAGAATCTGCTTGGCTGGTATTACTTGATCCATCTTCCATCCATTGGTTTCGCCCACATCCATGAATTCGATGAAGCGAAGCGTGATCCGCCGCTCGCGGAAATAATTCACCATGGGCAAAACATCCATCTCGTTGACGCCAAGTTTAGCGACCATGTTGATCTTGATTGGCAGACCCGCTTTTTCAGCAGCGTCGATTCCACGAAGCACGGCTTCGGGTGAGGAACGTCCTCCGCTCATTTGAGCGAAACGTTCTGTATCCAAACTGTCGAGACTAATGTTTATTCGCTTCAGTCCAGCGTCTTTCAGCTTTTGCGCATAGCGCGGCAGCAGCGATGCATTCGTAGTAAGAGAAATGTCCTCGATGCCCGTATCGTTTGCGATGCCAGCTATTAGCTCGCTCAAATCCGGACGAAGCAAGGGTTCCCCGCCCGTTAGGCGAATTTTCTTAACTCCCAGCTTTGCGAAACTACGAGTAGCGAAAATGATCTCCTCGTTGCTGAGCATCGCTCCCTTAGGAAGAAAAGCGTAGTCGGGGCCAAAGATTTCCTTTGGCATACAGTAGGAGCAGCGAAAATTGCACTGGTCCGTGACCGAGATCCGCAGATCACGCAAAGGTCGATTAAACTTATCCGCTACACGGTTCATTCAACTAGGCAGTAAGGAAAAGGCTGCACGAAAGGTAAAGTCACAAACTTGCCTAGCCCTTAACAAGTTCTCTTCTAAGCATATCCATAGCGGCATTGAGCACGCGTCTTTTCTGGGCAATGCGAGGTCCGCGAAAATGGAAGCGCTTGGCGGTGGCGCCGTTAGGCGTATGAAGGCCGATATAAACCGTTCCTACTGGGGCCTTTTCTGTTCCGCCACCGGGTCCTATGTAGCCAGTGGCGCTAATTGCATAGTCAGCGCGAAGTCGCTTGGCGACTCCAGACGCCATTGCTGTAGCGACTTCTTCACTCACAGCCGTGAACTCTTGTATCAGCTGTTCGGGTACATCGAGGAAGTCTTCCTTAGCATCAATGCTATAGGTTGCCAGTCCTCCGACAAAGAAATCGGAAGAACCTGCAAGGTTCGTAATTTCGTTTGAAATATAGCCACCGGTACAGCTTTCCGCTGTCGCGAGACTGAGATCTTTATGTCTTAATAAATTGGATACGATTTCAACAAGCGATTCGTTTCCAAGCGTGAGAAAGTTTTCGCCCAGCATTTCCTTGCATTCCGAAGCGAGTTTCAAAAATCGCTCGTGAGGATTTTCTTCGCCAGGAAAGCTCATGCGGAAATCCACCATTCCTGGGTGCGCGCAGTAGGCTAGCTCTAGACCGCTTTCGCGTTTCGCCATCGGTTGAAGCATCGTCTCGAGTGACGATTCCCCAATACCTGTAGTGCGAATTTGGATATAGTTTTCCCGATCCTGGACGATTCCCTTTTCTAGAAGCCGGGGCAGTACCTTTTCTTGAAACATGGGTTGGAGCTCGTGGGGCGGACCCGGAAGCATGACTAAGATCTTGCCGGCCGTTTCCAGCCAAAGCCCGGGAGCGGTACCATTGGGATTAGCGAGTACCTCGCTATTGGCGAATCGGTAGGCCTGCTTATTGTTATTCTTGGTGATGTTTAGCCGAAGCATAGCGAAGCGGTCCTCGATGGCTTGCATTATGGCTTCGTCGTAGACGAGTTCCTCGTTCAAATATTCAGCAATGATTTCTTTGGTGCGGTCATCTACCGTGGGTCCCAGACCGCCGGTTGTAATCATGACGTCCGCTCGCTCCCAAAGTAAGTGAAAGTATTCTAGGATATCTGCGGGAGCGTCGGAAATAGTAGCGTTTGCGTGAAGAGTAACACCTGCTTGACGAAGCTGATCGCCAACGTAGGTAAGGTGTCCATTGGGAGTGAGGCCTAGTAGAAGCTCTTCGCCTAGAGTCAAAAGTATGATCTTCGGATGGGATGTCATCGTTGTTCGAACGTTTCGGAAGCAATTTGGATTGGGATCTTGGCTATATTTGAATGGAACTTAACTTAAAAGAAAATGCCAACGAATGGATCCAGTGATTTGAAAGAAAAGGTAAGGCGCCTCCCGTCCAAACCGGGCGTGTACCTGATGAAGGACCGTTTGGGTTCGGTGATCTACGTGGGAAAGGCGAAGGACCTGAAGAAGCGGGTTTCATCTTACTTTCAGGCATCCAAGAAATTCACGCATCAACCAAAGATTCGCGCTCTGGTGCAAATGATTCGGGATTTTGAGTACATCGAGGTAAAATCTGAACCCGAGGCACTATTGCTCGAGGGAAAGCTGATTAAAAAGTGGAAGCCGAAGTACAATACGGACTTCGTCGACGATAAGCGCTTTTTGTTGGTACGAGTGGATGTTACGCGCGAGCTGCCTCGCTTCGCGCTAGCCCGTTTTAAGAAGGAGGATGGGGCGCGCTATTTCGGACCTTTCGCTCATGCGAACCATATTAGGAAAACCTTGACGGAGATGCGGCGTCGCTTCGGGATTTTGTTGGGTGATGCTACGCCAAAGCGGGAAGAGGACGGGCAATTTCGACTCTACGATGACGTTCGGTCCGAAATTTACGGTCATGAAAATGTGGTGACAGTCGAAGAGTACCAAGAACGCGTAGAAGAGGCGTGCGAATTTCTGCAAGGAAAGTCTCGCGAGTGGCTGGACGAGTTGAAGGAAGAAATGGCGAGAGAAGCGACTGAGCGAAATTACGAAAAGGCTGCCGCCTTGCGTGATATCGTTTTCGCGCTCGAGGCTTCGCTTAAGAAAACCCGCAAATTCGAACGAGACCTACCCGTTCGGGAATCTGCGGAAGAAACTCTGAAGCTGTTGCAGAAGGAGCTTTCCATGGAGCTCGTTCCAAAGACGATCGAGTGCTTCGACATTTCTCATATTTCAGGAACCTTTGTAGTGGCTTCTATGATACAGTTTGTGGATGGACGTCCTAACAAAGCTGGCTACCGCAGATTCAAAATCAAGAGCTTCAAGGGAAACGATGATTTTCGTTCCATGGAGGAAGTCGTTGGCCGACGCTATCGGCGATTGCACAAGGAAGGAAAAGCCTTTCCTGAGTTGATTGTTATCGATGGCGGCCGTGGCCAGGTAGGAGCGGCCGTTAAGTCTTTCCTGATGCAGGATCTCGAACCTCCAGAGCTCATCGGTCTCGCAAAAAAACATGAGACGATTATTTTTCCAGACGAACGCCCTCCCCTTCGGCTTCCGCTTAAGCACGCAGGACTTCAATTGCTACAACGCTGTCGCGACGAAGCACATCGGTTCGCTAACACTTTCAATGCTGATCTTCGAAGCAAGCGTATCCGCGAAAGCATACTCGACGACTTTACGGGGCTCGGGCCAAAGAAGCGTAACAGCTTACTCGATGAGTTCGGCAGTATCGAACGGCTGAAATCCGCTTCCATCACAGAACTGAGATCAGTAGACGGAATCGGCCTCGAAACCGCAACGCGCCTAAAAATATTTTTGGACGAACACTACACGGGTTCGTAGCTAACTCGAAAAAGGCCTCTTCCAATATGGAAGAGACCTTGTAGTTGAAAAGGTGTTACGAAGTCCTATGCTGTCGCTGGAATGTTCAAATTCTCAAGCTTAAGCACGTTCTTAGGCGTTTCTGGTGTCGAAGGATGCGGCACGACTTTCCAGAATTTGCTCGTGGTAGCCTGCCAATTTTCGAGAAGCGCTTTGGCGTGTGGACTCTGGGTGCTTTCGGCGTGGGCCTCGATGAGCTTTTTGAGGGCGTCAATCTCCCCATTGTCTCCGAGGCGTTCGATTCCAACCATGGCAGAATTGTAGAGATTGCTGAAGCTTTCGTCCTCGTCGTAGACAAAGCTCAAGCCACCGCTCATACCAGCTCCGTAGTTTGTACCCGTTTTTCCAAGACATACAATTAGTCCGCCGGTCATGTATTCGCAGGCATGGTCGCCTACGCCTTCCACAACAGCTATGGCACCGGAATTTCGAACGCCGAAACGCTCGCCAGCCAGGCCTGCGGCAAAGAGGTGTCCGCCGGTGGCTCCGTATAGGCATGTGTTGCCGAGCAGTGTGTTCTCCTTCCAACAGTAGGTTTGTTCTTCGCTAGGACAGATTACGATTTCGCCGCCGCTCATTGATTTGCCGACGTAGTCGTTCGCTTCGCCGAGAAGGGTCGCCTTGATTCCGTGGGTGAGGAGCGTACAGAAGCTCTGGCCAGCGGTTCCTTTGAAAGTAAGATCAATCGATCCGGGAGGAAGGTGGTTGTTGCCGCGAACGTAGGCAACTTCGCCTGAGAGGTGAGTGCCGAGGCAGCGATCAGTATTGCCAATTCTGTATTTGCCGCGGAATGACGCCGCACGGCCGACGATCACATCGTGCGATTCTTGGATAATAGTGGAATCTAGACTACCATCGAAACCAAGTCGTTCGTTTCTCGGACGCGTGTGGATCCGAGGAGATTCTCCGCTAGGATCTGGGCTGTGTAGGAGGCCGCTGAGGTTAACCATAGCGGTCTTCGGATTTTCCGGATCGTCGATTTGTTCGAGAAATTCGGTGCGGCCTACGAGGTCGTCCAATTTTCGAAAACCGAGTTTCGCCATGTAGTGTCTTACGTCTTCGGCGACTGCGTTGAAGTAGTTGATTACGTTTTCGGCAGTGCCTTTGTATTTCGCTCGAAGGTCCTCGCGTTGAGTAGCGACACCCACTGGGCATGTATTCAAATGACAAACACGAAACATTGCGCAACTCGCTGCGATCATGGCTGCGGTGCCGAAGTTGAATTCTTCGGCTCCAAGAATGGCGGCGATCACGATGTCTCGTCCGGTTTTCATTCCACCGTCGGTACGAAGCGTAACGCGATTTCTGAGACCATTCATCATGAGAACCTGATGGGTTTCGGCGAGGCCGATTTCCCATGACGAGCCAGCATGCTTAACGGATGAGAGCGGAGAGGCGGCGGTACCGCCATCGTGTCCCGATACGAGAATCACATCGGCGTACGCTTTCGCTACGCCGGCTGCGACGGTTCCAACTCCGGAACTGGAAACGAGCTTCACGCAAACCTTGGCGCGCGAGTTCACTTCCTTGAGGTCGAAGATGAGCTGGGCCAGGTCTTCGATGGAGTAGATGTCGTGGTGCGGTGGCGGAGAAATTAGCGTAACGCCGGGGACGCTGAAACGAAGCTTAGCGATGAGCGGAGAAACCTTGTGTCCCGGGAGCTGACCGCCCTCGCCCGGCTTGGCGCCTTGGGCGATTTTGATTTCGATCTCTTTTGCAGAGGCTAAGTATTCGGCGGTAACGCCGAAGCGCCCGGAAGCGACTTGCTTGATTGCGGACGAGGCGTTGTCGCCGTTTTCGAGCAGCGAATAGCGGCGAGGCTCTTCACCGCCCTCCCCTGAATTCGATTTGCCGCCAATCCGGTTCATGGCGATGGCTAGCGTTTCGTGGCACTCGGGCGAAAGGGCGCCTAGGGACATGGCTGCAGTACAGAAGCGGCGGCGTATGTCCTCGATTTCTTCTACTTGGCTAATATCAACTCCAGATTCTGGATACTTGATCCGAAGGAGGTCCTTAATTGCGTAGGGCTGATGCTCGTCGGATTGCTGACGATAGGTTTCGTAGTCTTCCTTCTTACTCGTTTTTAGGAAGCGATGCATCCCGCCGACGACCTTTGGGTTCCAGGCGTGGAACTCGCCGTTTTTGCGAACGACCTTGTAGTAGCCAGCGCTTTCGAGCTCGGCTTGTACTTCCGGATCGTAGGCGTGTTTGTGGCGTGCGAGAGTTTCTTCCGCTATGAGCTCGTAGCTGATTCCTCCGATAGGTGTGGGCGTGCCGGTGAAGCATTCGTCGATGACTTCGGGAGAAATGCCAATGGCTTCGAACATCTGGGCGCGACAGTAGGAGAAGAGCGTGCTGATCCCCATTTTGCCCATTATCTTGAGTAGACCCTTATCGATAGCGGTTCGGTAATTGTTGGCCGCTGTAATGGCGTCGACGTTTTCAATCTCTCCGCGATCCGCGAAGTTGGTCATGATCGCGAGTGCGATATAGGGATTGACGGCGTTCGCTCCGAATCCAAGGAGGCAGGCGATTTGATGGACGTCGCGGGCTTCGCCTGTTTCTGCGACGATATCGCATTTCATCCTGTATCCAGTTTTCACTAGGTGCTGATGGACGGCACCGGTAGCGAGAAGCATCGGTATGGCTATCCGATCTTTGGATACGTTACGATCCGAGAGTATGATTACCTTGGCGGATTTCTTTTCGACTGCGTCCTGTGCAAGCTCGACGAGGTCTTTGAGGGCGGGTTCGAGACCCTCTGCTCCTTTGCTTACGTCGTAGGTGACGTCGAGTCGGATGACGCGATCTTTGAGGAACTTGACGTTAAAGAGCGCGTCCAGCTCGTTGTTGAAGAGAATGGGCGATTCTGACTTAACGAATCCTGCGCTTTGCGGGAGTTCTTCGAAGAGTCCGAGTCGGCCGCCGAGAAACATATTGAGCGACATGACTGAGCGCTCGCGAATGGAGTCGATCGGGGGATTCGTGACCTGTGCGAAGAGTTGCTTGAAGTATGTGTAGAGGAGGCGCGGCTTACGGGAGAGGAAGGCGAGTGGCGTGTCGTCTCCCATGGAACCGATTGCTTCCATGCCGGACTCTGCCATGGGCTTGAAGACGATATCGTATTCATCTTTGTCATACCCGAAGGCAAGCTGGCGTTGGATCTCTTCGTCCTCGGCCTTGGAGATTTCGACTTTCGAATCTGCGGAGAAGCTTTGAATATCGACGAGGTGTTCCGCGCACCACAGGGTGAAGCGCTGATCGGAACCGATCATGCTTTTGATCTCTTCGTCTTCGAGGAACTTATGCTCTTGCCTATCGATTGCGATCATCTTGCCCGGACCGAGGCGGCCGGTTTTGACCGTTTTCATGTCGGTCTCGTCGATGAGACCCAGTTCGGAGGCGAGCATGAAGGTGCCGTCTTCGTAGATTTTGTAACGGGCGGGGCGGAGGCCATTGCGATCGAGAGAGGCTGCGATGTAGCGGCCGTCGGCGAATGCGATGGCGGCGGGTCCATCCCAGGGCTCGAGCATGCAGGCGTGGTATTCGTGGAAGCCGCGCAGGGCGTCGTTGAGCTGCTTGTTGTTCTCCCACGCGGGCGGCATCATCATGGTGACTGCTTGCAGGGCGGATCTCCCTCCAAGGGTGAGCAGCTCGAGCGTATTGTCGAAGCTAGCCGAGTCGGACATGTTGGGCTGTACGATGGGGCGGAGATCTGAAAAGCGGTCGCCCCAGACTCCGTGGACGTTGGAATTCTCGCGGGCTCGCATCAGGTTCCGGTTTCCGCGGATGGTGTTGATTTCGCCGTTGTGGGCCATCATGCGGAATGGCTGGGCGAGGTGCCACTGGGGGAAGGTATTGGTCGAGTAGCGCTGGTGGAATATGACGAAGTTGGTGGTGTAGGCTGGATCCTTGAGGTCGGGGAAGTATTTGCGGACCTGTGGGGAATTGAGCATCCCCTTGTATATTATAGTGCGGCTGGAAAAGCTGCAGATGTAGAAGTCGTGGAGTTCGGCTTCGATGGCGTTTCGCTCGGCGGTCTTACGAGCGAGGAAGAGCTTTCGTTCGTATTCGTCCGCGGACATGCCGTTGGTTTTGGCGATGAGGGCTTGAACGATGTGTGGCTGTGTCTTGTCGGCTTTTCGGCCGAGGCAATTGGGATCGACGGGAACGTAGCGCCAGGCCAGGAGGGCGAGTCCTTCATCTTGGACTGCGTCTTCGATGATTTTTCTACCATGCGCCTGAGCGTATTCGTCGTTGCGCGGAAGGAAGATGACTCCAACTCCGAGGTCGTCTTCGTTGAAGAGGCTTTTGCCTTGGTCTTCGAGGAACTCGCGGAAGAGCTGGTAAGGGATTTGGGTGAGGATGCCGGCTCCATCGCCGGTGATTGCGTCAGCGTCTACGGCTCCGCGGTGAGCCAGGTTTTTGAGCGCTTGGAGCGACTTTTGAAGCAGTTCGTGCGAGCGTTCGCCATTGATGTTGGCGATCAGGCCGACGCCGCATGCGTCGTGTTCGTATTCCTCCTTGTAGAGAAGTGGTGAGGCTTTGATCTGTTTCATGGCGGGAAAGTTAGATATTTTCGGTCTGGCTTGTGGTAAAAAAAAGGGGCCGGATTTATTCTCCGGCCCGCTTTGCTCACGATCGCTGAAATGGGGACGGCATTAGAAAAAGCGAATCGGCTTGGACTCGGAGCGCATCTTTTCGTGCTCTTCGTCGGTGCAGCCGCGATCCGTCGGAGCGATTGCTTCCGTTTCGCTTGCGGATACGAGTTTGTTGGCGAGCATGTACTGCTCCACTTCTTCGCCGCTGACATCGGCGAGCATAACGCCGTCGATTTCGACGCAGGGAGAGAGGGGCTGGCCTGACTTGGCGACCATCTCGGCGTAGTTGTCTGCGTTGTTGATGATATCGATGTCTTCGTACTCGAGTTGGTGCTTCGACATGATGGCGCGTACGCCCATGCTCCAGCCGCAGGAAGGTTTCAGGTATGCTTTGATTTTCATGAGCTCTGGTAAGTTGGTAAAAGGTGGTGCAATAATCGCGCCTAGCAGTGCGAGTGTAGGCCGTGTGACAGCACTTTCAAGCCGCCAGCTGAATTTTCTGCAAGCTCTTTTGGGTTGGCCGGAGAATCGGAACGATACATCGAGGTACGTGTTTGAATAGCGATTATCTTGAGGGTCGGACAGTAGATGTCCGAGTGGCACGGTTATATTAGGCGGCAGAAATCACTCAAATCTTGCCAGTCCAAGTGGGCGAACTCAGATTGTGGGCAAATCTAATCTATAACCCTAACACTTTCGAAACTAAGTATGGCTAAAGGCAAAACGAACCCTCTTCCCTCCTCAGACGACCGCGAAAAGAATGTCGAACTAGCGATTTCCGCAATAACCAAGCAGTTCGGCGAAGGCTCGATCATGCGTTTGGGCAGCGGCTCGAAGCTGAACGTCGACGTGATTTCGACTGGATCGATCTCAATTGACCTTGCCCTAGGCGTCGGCGGTTTGCCGCGTGGCCGAATCTGTGAAATCTACGGTCCGGAATCCTCAGGTAAGACGACCATGTGTTTGAGCCTTATCGCTGAGGCGCAGCGCAAGGGAGGCTTGGCAGCCTTCATCGACGTGGAACACGCCCTCGATCCTAAGTACGCCCGCAAGCTTGGGGTGAATGTAGACGACCTGCTCGTTTCTCAGCCGGATTCTGGAGAGGACGCTCTTAATATTACAGAGACTTTGATTCGCTCGAATGCGATTGATGTGATCGTGATCGACTCGGTAGCCGCTCTTATTTCCAAGAGCGAACTCGACGGGCAAATGGGTGATGCGACGGTTGGCTCTCAGGCGCGTCTGATGAGTCAGGCTATGCGTCGCCTGACTGCGATCGTAAGCAAGACGAAGTGTATTTGTCTGTTCACCAACCAGATACGCGAAAAGATCGGCGTTATGTTCGGCAGTCCTGAAACGACGCCGGGTGGTCGCGCCTTGAAGTTCTTCTCTTCGGTGCGTATGGACATCCGTCGTATCGGCCAGATCAAGGACAACTCGGGTGTTGTTAAGGGGAATCGGACTCGTATCAAGATGGTGAAGAACAAGGTGGCTCCCCCGTTTACGGAAGCTGAGTTCGACATCATGTACAACGAGGGCATTTCCCGTACCGGTTCGATCGTCGATCTGGGGATTGAGCACAAGGTGCTGGAGAAGAAGGGCGCCTGGATTTCCTACAAAGGCGATCTTATCGGCCAGGGCCGTGAAGCGGCGAAGGCGCACCTTTCGGAGAATCCGGAGATCTTCGAGGAGATTTCGGTAAAAATTCTCGAATCGGTTAATCCCGAATTGCTTGAGAAAAAGAAGCTCGAAGCGGCTGAGGCGAAGTAGTCGCGCCGCTCAAAATAGTCACTCTTTCAAAGGCCGCTTGTCAAAGCGGCCTTTTTGTTGGATGGGTTACGGATCGAAAAGAATCGATCTTCAGAAAAGATGCTGCTTTTCGAGGAAAATTAAGTGTATGGAAAATACTGATACAGTTGCCGCTCTCGCCACGCCTGCGGGAGAGTCTGCGATCGCTATGATTCGCGTGACTGGGGGCTTGTGCGAGCAGATAGCTAACGATGCGTTTGGGCTAGCGAAGCGCCCTGCCCCGCGTCATGCTAGCCATGGATCCTACCGATCTGCCAGTAAGGAAGTATTGGACGATGTCGTGTATACTTTTTTCTCAGGTCCGAAATCGTACACGGGCGAGGACGTGCTTGAGATTTGCTGTCATGGGAATCCATTGATCGCGACGCGCGTGCTTGAGGATTTGCTGGAACGGGGTTGCCGGCAGTCGGAACCGGGCGAGTTTACGCGGCGGGCATTTCTCAATGGACGAATGGACCTGACTCAAGCGGAGGCGGTGATGGAGTTGATCCAGGCTCGTAGTGATCGAGGTATCCGAGTGGCTAACAACCAGTTACGTGGTCACTTCGGCAAGCAGCTCGAGCAGTTGAAACAGCGTTTGCTCGCTACGGTTGCAACCGTGGAAGCCTATATTGATTTTCCCGATGAAGACCTGCCGCCGGAGCGGAAGGAGGCTGAAATCGAAGCGATACGAGCGGTGTTGACCTTCTGTAGTCGTATCATCGATAGCGGAAAGTATGCCGCCTTTTTGCGAGATGGGGTTAAGACTCTGATTCTCGGGGAGCCGAACGCCGGCAAGAGTTCTTTGATGAATTGTTTGCTTGGCTTCGAGAGGGCTATCGTAAGCGAGGAGCCCGGCACTACGCGTGACTTTATACGGGAGCGGGTCATTGTGGACGGGCACTGTCTCCAATTAATGGATACAGCTGGGCTTCGAGAGGCGGAAAGCGGAATCGAGCGGCAAGGGATTCAGAAAACCGTGGAATTGTCGGAAGAGGCGGACCTTTTTCTGCTGGTACTAGACGGGACACTTCCGTCCCCTGCCCTTCCGGATTCCGTAGCGAAGCGAATCACCGCGAAGAATTGCATTGTGGTTCGGAACAAGTCGGATTTGGGAGAGCGTCACCCTCTTTCCGAGCAGCTATGCGGCTTGGAGCAGCTATCGATGGCGGCGATTTCTGGCGAAGGGCTTTTGGAGCTGAGGGAGCGGATCGTTAAAATGATTGATGCCCATCTGGCTCATGATCGGGATGACTTGATTCTCGTGAATGCGCGCCATAGTGCCGCTTTGAAGGAGTTGGCTGAGTGTTTGGCTTCGGCGATTCGCAATTTTGAGGCGGGCGAGCCGGCGGAATTTGTTGCCAGCGAACTCCGGGGAGCGATCGAGGCAATAGGGCGTGTGCTCGGTCGAATCGACAACGAGGATGTCCTCGATGTCCTTTTTTCCAGTTTTTGTATCGGTAAGTGATTGTTTATTAGCGGCTTAAGATCATTCTTGAGCTTGGAGTCCCCTCTCCTATCGTCCCCATCCATGAGCGGAATGCTGGATGAGTATGATGTAATTGTGTGCGGAGCGGGTCACGCTGGTTGTGAGGCTGCGCTCGCTGCGGCGAGAATGGGCGCTCGGACTTTAGTTGTGAGCGGTAACATTGATACGATCGCGGCAATGAGCTGCAATCCAGCTATTGGCGGAGTGGCGAAAGGGCAAATCGTCCGTGAGATCGACGCTCTTGGCGGTGAGATGGCGGTGAATGCGGACGTTTCAGGCATTCAGTTTCGTTTGCTCAATGCTTCAAAGGGTCCTGCTGTGCAGTCGCCTCGCGCTCAGTGCGACAAGAAGGTCTACGCTCTGAGGATGAAGCATGTGTTGGAGTTGCAGGAAAACCTCTCGATTTTTCAGGCAACTGTAACGGGACTGATCTTCAAGGCGGGTAAAGTCGCGGGGTGTCGCACGAACTTGGATGTGGAATTCTTCGGCAAGTCAGTGGTGGTCACAACTGGTACGTTTTTGCGTGGATTGATGCACATCGGGAAAAACAAGAACGAAGGCGGGCGTATGGGCGACTTTTCCGCTCAAACGCTTTCCAGTAGCTTCCTCGAGGCGGGTATCGAGCTTGAGCGCCTGAAGACGGGCACCCCGCCCCGCTTGCTCGGCCGCACCATCGATTTCTCGCAATTAGAGGAGCAAAAGGGAGACGAGCGCCCTAGCCTTTTTGGGTTCTATGACACGCGCGGCGAAAAGGACTTGTTCCACGTGGAACAGCGCGGGGAACGTTTGGCGGGCTGGAAGCCGGGAACGGATCAGGTTTCGTGCTGGATCACTTATACTTCGGCGGACACTCAAAGGATTGTAAACGAGAACTTGCACCTGTCGGCCATGTACGGGGGCGAGATTGAGGGAACGGGCCCGAGGTACTGTCCGAGCATCGAGGACAAATTTGTCCGTTTCGCCAACAAGACGCGTCACATGCTCTTTTTGGAGCCTGAGGGGCGGAATACTGACGAATACTACGTCAATGGGCTTTCGACGAGTTTGCCGTTCGCGGCTCAGCTGGAGATGCTTCGTTCGATCGAGGGACTGGAGGCGGTGCATTTGCTCAGACCGGCATACGCGGTCGAATACGATTTTGCGCCTCCTACACAGCTGTTTTCGCATCTTGAGTCAAAGAAGGTGGAAAATCTCTTCTTTGCTGGGCAGATCAACGGAACCTCAGGTTACGAGGAGGCTGCGTGTCAGGGACTTGTGGCGGGCGTGAATGCGGTGCTTAAGGTTCGAGGGGAAGAACCTATGGTTCTCAAGCGGCACGATGGATATATCGGGGTTCTCATAGATGATCTCGTGACGAAGGGGACGCGTGAGCCGTATCGGATGTTTACGAGCCGTGCGGAGTATCGGCTTTTGTTCAATCATGGGAGCGCGGAGTTGAGGATGCTGGATCACGCCAGCAAGCACGGACTGGTGTCGGATGAGCGCTTAGCTAGGATGAAGCGGAAGAAGGAGGACGTTGAGAAGTGGATTCATTGGCTCGAGGTCAATCGCATGGGACATGACTCTTGGGCGACGATCGTACGGCGCGGGGTAGGGAAGGATGAGTTGCCGGAAGAGCTTCGGTCCTTAGAGGCGTCCACTTTGGAGCAAGTTCTTTATCGGGTGAAGTACAAGGGCTACCTTGAGCGGGAAACGCGTCAGATCGAGAAGCTGAAGGACGTGGAGAAAATTAAGATTCCGGCAGATTTCGACTACTCGAAGCTCAAGGGCTTGAGGAACGAGTCGGTGGTAAAATTGACGGAAACACAACCGGCAACCCTCGCTCAAGCGAGTCGGATTAGTGGCGTAAATCCGTCGGATATTAGTATCCTTATGATCGCTCTTAGGTGATAAGTTGTTGCATGTTAGGTGTTTGTGTGGTGATTGATAAGGTTATTGGCCGAAGGAGTTGCCTCTGGGTTGACTTCATTGGGTGTCACTGAATTGTAACTCAACAGCGGTTGCGCTCGTACGTAGCCTTGTAAGAATTCGGGCGTAAATATTACGCTTATGGTAGCTATGGATGAGTCCAAAAGAATTTTGGTGGTAGACGACGAGGTTGATGTGACTGAGTTGTTGAGCTACCATTTGAGGCAGCGCGGCTATGAGGTCCGTTCATTGAACGACTCTCGTCTCGCTCTCGAAATCGCACGTCAGTTCCGTCCGGAGTTGATTGTCCTGGATATCATGATGCCGGATTTCAGCGGACTGCAGGTTTGTCGCTTAATCCGCGCGGATTCTTCGCTCAAGGAGGTCCCGATCATCTTCCTGAGCGCGAAGACGGAAGAGGGGGATCGCATCGATGGGTTCGAAAGCGGAGCGGACGACTACGTTTGTAAGCCTTTTAGTCCGAAGGAGTTGATGTTGCGTGTTTCAGCGATCTTGAAGCGTCGCGGCGAGGCGGATGACGCGAAAATCCTGGAGGTGAATGGGATTCGCATGGATGTGGAGCACCACCGTGTTGAAGTGGAGGCGGAAGCGATTGAGCTCACCGCTACTGAGTTTAGGCTCTTGAAGCTGCTCCTCGAGGAGCGCGGGAAGGTTCAAACTCGCGAAACGCTTTTGCTCAAGGTGTGGAACTACGAGAACGACATCGAAACGCGCACGGTCGATACCCACATGCGGCGTCTACGTGAAAAGCTTGGAAACGAAGCCTCTTGGCTTGAGACCGTACGTGGGGTTGGCTATCGCTTGGTCGAAAGCAGATAGTTCCTCATGATTCTCACTCTAGCAGGCGTCGCCATATGCGTCGCTATCTTCTTCGCTTCCAAGTACTTCAAACAAAAGGTTGCGATCCGTCTTCTTGCTGAATCCTTGACGAGTCGCACCTCGATTCTGACCCATTCGAAGGAGTTTCGCGGGGTCAACGAGAACTGGGAGTTGCTCATTCAAGAGCTCAATCGACTGATCGAAGACGTGAACAGCCTCAGCCGTAAGAGTAGCGGGCAGCTCAATCAAATCGAGACGACTCTGGGAAGTCTTCAGGAAGGGGTGGTAATTGTTGATAGGGATAATTATATCTTATTGGTTAACAATGCCTTAACGAAAATTTTCCCCTCTATGACTGATCGAGTAGGGCAACGAATCGAGAGCGGGATGGGAAGCTCGGAGTTTCTCGATTTTGTGTGGGACGTGAAAAAAGGCCGCGGCCCAGCCAAGCGGGAAATCGAGATTCGGAATGGTCAAAATGAGATTTGGCTGGATGTCACGGCGGCCCGGCTTTCCGAGGCTTTGGAAGGCAATGGACCGTGGTTTCTCTTCGTTCTTCACGACACGACCCGCCAGAAGTTGCTTGAGCGTGCCCGAAAGCACTTTGTGGCGAACGCTTCTCATGAATTGAAAACTCCGGTTTCAGTTATCAAGGGGTATTCGGAAACGCTTGTCACGGATCACGAGACGATGCCGGTCGAGGATAGAAATCGGTTCATCTCTACGATTTTTCGTCATGCCGAACGTTTGGCTTTGTTGATCAACGACTTGCTGAGCCTATCCCGCCTGGAAAGCAATTCTCCTAGTTTCGACTGGTCGGAGTCGGACATTCTCCCTTGGATTCGAGAAATCGCGGCGGACTACCGCTCGAATCCTCGCAAGGTGGGTTTGCAGGTGGATACAGCGTTTGCCGAAGATCTGAAGGCTCCTGTCCGGTTCGACGTTTTGAAGTTGCGGCAGGTATTCGATAATTTGGTGGAAAACGCATCAAAGTATTCCCCGGACAATGGCCACATCTCGATTGGAGCGCGGATTCGAGGCGCCGAGTTGCTCATTTGGGTTCAGGACGAGGGGGTTGGGGTGCCGGAGGAGGATTTAGGACGAATTTTCGAGCGATTCTATCGGGTGGATAAGGGGCGTTCTCGCGAAACGGGAGGAACGGGACTCGGCCTCAGTATCGTGAAGCACATTGTCGAGTGGCATGATGGTCATGTTTGGGCTGAAAATGCGGAGGAGGGCGGTCTTAAAGTCGTGTTTGGTCTCCCAATATTATCGCTGAGCGCATCATCCAATTTGATTTCCGGGACGAAGTCGGAAGCAGTCTAGTCCGGAAATAACGTATTGAAACGGTAGGCGTTTCTTTGCTTAAACCCGCTGCCATGAATTCTGGATATGAACAGCACTTGAAGCGAGTGGAGCTACGGCGAAACGATCTCGAGGAAAAGCTAGCCGAGTTGTTTCCGTGTGAAACGAAGCTTTCGCTCGAAATCGGATGTGGGCATGGACATTGGCTCGTAGACTACGCGGCTGGGCATCCGGAAAAGAGCTGTCTCGGGGTCGACCTTATTCAAGACAGAGTTAGCAGGGCAGGGCGAAAGCGGGATAGAGCGAAGCTTGGCAATGTTCAGTTTGTGAAAGGGGAAGCGTTTGAGGTCATCGATCTTTTGCCCGCTCATGTGCGCTTGAGCGAAGTCTTCATTCTCTTTCCGGATCCCTGGCCGAAGAAGCGACACTGGAAAAATCGGATTTTTCGCCACGCGTTTCTATCCGAGCTAGCGAAGCGCTGTGACTCCGGCGTTCGCTGTCACTTCCGCACAGACTATGAACCCTACTTTGAATGGGCTACGGAAGTCGTTGCAGAAGAGGCACTTTGGCGTCGAGACGAGGAGATTGACTGGCCGTTCGAGAAGGAAACTGTATTCCAACGACGGGCAGATAGCTTCCAATCTATGATTATTGTAAGGAAGTAGGATCATCGCCCTAACAATATGGACGGCTTCGTTTCTCTATCGCGTGTTTGCGGCGCGACACCCGCGGCGCTGCAACACTATATATATGTCTGAAGGTTTGGGCCGCTTCAGGCGTAGAGCGCAATGGCCACGAATTGCAGGCCGATTCCCAGCACGAGGAGAATAGTGCAGAAAAGATAGAAGGGATCGAAAGCTTTTGGTCGGCCTCGTTTGGCAGGTTTGCGTTTCGAGGGCTTCTGGGGAGAGCGTTTCTTTTCGACTTCCTTCAGGCCGAATAGCGCGTCGCTGAGATCTTCTTTTGCCATGGTTGATAAGCTGAGTGCCAGATTCAGAAGGTGAAGCCAAGAACTTACTAATGCTATTAGTTTTGATACTACCTTGAAATGGCTCAGCTACAATCCTGCCTAATGACCCTAAAAAGTCTTTTCGAGAGTTGACGGTTTCCCGAGCGTCGTCCAACTAATCCTCTTCTTTCAGCTATGCCGGGCAAAAAGACACTACTCCTCCCATCACTTGCGCTATTATTTCCAGTAGCTAATGCTTCAGCAGCGGTCAGTCCCGCAGCGGATGAGCTCTTCAACGTATTCGGTCTGCCGGTCACGAACAGCATGGTGACAAGTTGGGTCATATCGATTCTTCTCATCATTGGCGTTCGCATGATGGTTGGTAGTCCGAAGCTTGTTCCTTCCAAGGGCCAAGCTGTTATCGAGGGGTTTCTCGTTTTCGTTCGGGACATGACGGGACCGATTGTGGGCAAAAAGGCGATCAACGCTGCGCTTCCGTTCATTCTGGCCTTTTTCTTCTACATTTTAATCCAAAACTGGAGCGGTTTGATTCCGGGCGTTGGCAGCCTAGGCATGGGTTACACTGATGCCGAAGGCGTTTTCCACGTTACGGAGGCATGGATCCGTCCTGCCAATGCCGACTGGAATGGTACGATCGCTTTGGCTGCGGTTGCCATGATTTCTTGGCTCATCATCGTGCTCAAGTACGACGGTCCCGTGGTTTTGATTAAAGATCTCTTTGGCAACAAGGCTGACAAGAAAGAGGTTGGGGCGGGGATGTGGTTCGCTCTCTGGCCCGTCTTTTTGATGGTGGGCGTGATCGAAGTCATCTCCATCTGTATTCGTCCGTTCACGCTTTCGGTCAGACTTTTCGGCAATATCTTCGGTGGTGAGAACCTTCTCCATCAAACGAACTTCTTCCCCATTTTCTACTTTCTCGAGCTCATGGTTGGCTTCGTCCAGCCGCTTGTCTTCATTTTGCTCTTCAGCGTCTACATCGGCCTGATCTGCAATCACGGGGATGAAGAGCATCATTGATTGAACAACACTTTGCTGTCGGGACCATATACTAAAATGTGGGCGACAACATCCATCGTAACAAAATAACACACACTACTATGTTCGAAGTACTCGCTGCAATCGAAGGAAATATCGCATCTGGTCTTGGCGTCATGGGCGCCGCTATCGGAGTTGGCTTGGTCGGCTTTAAGGCTGCCGAAGCAGTTGGCCGTAATCCAGGCGCTTCTGGTAAGATTCTCGTTCAGTCCATTCTCGGTATGGCACTGGCGGAAGGCCTCGGCGTTCTCGCCCTGTTCCTCGCGTAAGTTAATCGCTTTGCGACGCGTCGTCCAAACGGCGGCGCGTCCTTTTCACTTTCTCTTACTTCATCTTCCGTAATTCGAAATGATTGACCTCATCCAAGTTCTGGCCGCAGGCGACCCGCACTCAGTAGCGGAGTCAGCTGGCATCGCCGAAAAGTTCGGCATCCATACCAGCCACATCGTAATGCAGCTGATCAGCTTCACCATTTTGGCGGCTGTTCTCTGGAAGTTCGCATTCAAGCCAGTCTTCGCCACCATGGAGGAACGCGAGGAAAAGATCGACGCCGGTCTCAAGTATGCCGAAGAGATGAAGGTGAAGCTCGCCGAAGCCGAAGCGGAGAAGAAGAAAATTCTTCAGGAAGCCTCGCTCGAAGCGAAGACGATCGTCACGGAAGCTCGCCAGACAGCTGAAGCTCGTATCGAAAAGTCCGCCCAAGACGCCATCAAGGCTGCAGAGGACATCACCAAAAAGGCCGAGCTCCAGATCGAAAACGATCGCAAGCAAATGCTCGCCGAAGCTCGATCCGAAATTTCCCGACTCGTGGTCGCGACTACTGCCAAGGTCCTCTCGAAGGAACTCTCCGAAGACGAGAAGGCCCGCTACTCTGAAACCGCCAGCTCAACTCTCGTCTAGTTCGCGACCGGTATTTGAATTTCAATGACACGCGATAAGCAAATCATCAACTACGCGAAGGGACTGCTGAAGATCTCTCTCGAGGATGGCCAGTTCTCCGAAGAGCGCGCCGCTGCGGTTTTGCAGACCTTGGAAAAGAATCCGCCGCGTAAATACGCTTCAGTTCTCAAACAGTTCCTGAAGCTCGTGCAGCGCGAAGTCGCGAAAAGCACAGCGGACGTCGAACATGCCGGATCTATCAGCAGAGCGGCAATTGAGGCGATCCAGTCAAAATTGTCTGGGCACTACGGTCGGGCGATTAACGTAACCACCCGACAGAATGATTCTCTAATCGCCGGAATGCGCGTCCGCGTAGGTTGCGACGTCTTTGACGCATCGGTAGCTGGATCGCTCCGGCAGCTTCAGGCCTCGCTCTCCTAACAACAATACCCCTCTACTTTAAAACACCTTTTCAAAACGCTAGAACACTATGAGTTCCGTCATCGAGCAAATCGAACAACAGATCGCTAACCTCCAGGCCACTACGGTCCAGAGCAACACGGGCAAGATCGTCACCATTGCGGACGGCGTCGCCAAGATCGACGGCCTATCGGAGGCCATGTACAACGAAATGATCGAGTTCCCAGGCGGGACGATCGGTATCGCCCTCAATCTTGAAGAAGACGATGTCGGTGTTGTTATCCTCGGCGAATCGACTCACCTTAAGGCCGGCGATGAAGCCAAGTGCACTGGCCGTCTCCTTTCGGTACCAGTTGGCAAAGGACTTCTCGGCCGCGTGGTGAATGCTCTCGGTCAGCCAGTCGACGGCAAGGGGCCAGTCGAAAGCACCGAAACGTATCCAGTCGAGAAAATCGCTCCTGGCATTATCGAGCGTAAGTCAGTCGACCAGCCGCTCGCTACCGGTATCATGGCGATCGATTCCATGATCCCAATTGGCCGTGGCCAACGTGAGCTTATCATCGGCGACCGCGGTACCGGAAAGACCACCATCGCGATCGACACCATTATCAACCAGGCGAAAATCAACGATGTAGGGCTCGCATCTGGTGACGCGAATTTCCGTCCGGTCTATTCTATTTACGTAGCAGTTGGTCAGAAGAACTCCAATGTAGCTCGTACCCTAGGCGTTCTCGAAGAAGCCGACGCGCTCAAGTACACGATCATCGTTTCCGCTCCCGCTGCGGACGCCGCGGCTGACCAGTACCTCGCTCCTTATTCTGGTGTGGCCATGGCCGAATGGTTCATGTCCAACGGCATGGATGCGCTCATCGTTTATGATGATCTTTCCAAGCACGCCGCCGCTTACCGCCAGATGTCGCTCGTACTCAAGCGCCCATCCGGTCGTGAGGCTTATCCAGGTGACGTTTTCTATCTGCACTCTCGCTTGCTCGAGCGCTCTGCTCGCGTGAACGAAGAGAACGGCAACGGCTCCGTAACGGCTCTCCCAATTATCGAAACGCTCGCGGGCGACCTTTCTGCCTATATCCCGACCAACGTGATTTCCATCACCGATGGTCAGATCTTCCTCGAAACCGACCTGTTCAACCAAGGTATCCGCCCAGCGGTTTCCGTCGGTCTTTCGGTATCGCGTGTTGGTTCCGCCGCTCAGATTAAGGCGACCAAGCAAGTTGCGGGTAAGATCAAGCTCGAGCTCGCTCAGTTCCGTGAACTCGCGGCCTTCGCGCAGTTCGGTTCCGACCTCGACGCGAAGACCAAGGCGCAGCTCGATCGTGGTTCGCGCATCGTCGAGCTCTTCAAGCAACCTGCATTCAATCCGCTTCCAATCGAGGAGCAGGTCGCCGTTCTCTGGGGTATCCAGAACAACTACTACGACGATATCGATGCTTCCAAGATCGTGTCCGCTGCGAATTCCATCCGTGAATTCTTCACGACTCGCAAGGAATCTCTCCTCACCAGTATCCGTACCAAGGCGAAAATCGACGACGCGTTGCAAGCTGAACTGAAGAAGGCTTACGACGAGTGGAAGCCAAGCTTCGCCTAGTCCAGACTCGCTGAGAACCACCGCGAACCCTTCACTAGATGCCTAGCACTAAAGAAATCCGCGGCCGCATTAAGTCGGTCAAGAACACTCGCCAAATAACCAAGGCGATGGAGCTTGTTGCGGCTTCAAAGATGAAGAAGGCGCAGCAAAACGCGTCTTCCGGACAGGCTTATGCGGCATTGCTCGCTGAAGTTCTGGCGAACGTCTCCGGACGCATCGACGGAATCGAGCATTCGTTTTTTGAGGAACGCGAAGTTAAGACTCGCGGCATTCTAGTTGTATCCACGGACCGGGGACTTTGCGGAGCTCTCAACAGCAACCTTTTCCGCGAAATCTTGAAGATCCAAGGCGACGCGAAGTACGTGACAATCGGTCGTAAGGCGGTACAGTTTGTGAGCCGTAACAAGCTCGATCTACTGGCCGAATTCTCAGTACCCGACGAAGTGCCTTACCTTCAGGTAAAGCAAATCGTGGAGTTCATGATCGAGAAGTATGAAGCGGGCGAGATCGATACGATCGAGATTCTCTATCCCCGTTTTGTGAATACGTTGATTCAAGAAGCTTCATTTGGGAAGCTCCTGCCGATCAGCAACCTCGATGACATGATCAACAGTCTCCGTGGCAAGGATGCTGAGCCTTACCGTGAAAACATTGACGACCGAAAGATCAAGTTTGAGCCGGATCCTGCGACCATTTTGAGCTCTTTGCTTCCGCTATTCGTCAACCGCGAGGCGCATCAAGCGCTTCTCAACGCACGTGCTTCCGAGCACAGTGCGAGAATGGTTGCCATGAAATCTGCAAAGGACAACGCAACAACTTTGCTCGACGGACTCACGCTCCAGTTCAACAAGGCCCGACAGGCGGCCATCACCCAAGAAATCCTCGAAATTGCCGCGGCCACATCGTCCAACGGCTAACCCAACTTTTAGTACAAAACTTCCATCACCGAAAAGGCTATGAGCAACACCGGAAAGATCCTCCAAGTTATAGGACCAGTTGTAGACGTTCAGTTTGCACCCGAAACGATCCCGCCTATCTACCAGGCGCTTAAGATTCAGTTCACTGCAGCTGGAGCAGACATCGACCTAACCCTTGAGGTTCAGCAGCACCTCGGTGAAGGCGTTGTGCGTGCCGTTGCGATGTCTTCCACGGAAGGCCTCAAGCGCGGTATGGAAATCCTCGATACAGGCGCTCAGATTTCGGTACCAGTAGGGGAGGGCGTTCTTGGACGTATTTTCAACGTCACCGGTGATCCAGTTGATAACCGAGGCGAAGTTAAGTTCGACAAGAAGTATCCAATTCACCGTCCAGCCCCTCCGCTGACCGAGCAGGACACCAAGGCCACGATCCTCGAAACAGGCATCAAGGTCATCGACCTCATTTGTCCATTCATCAAGGGTGGTAAAGTTGGTGCCTTCGGCGGTGCTGGTGTTGGCAAAACCGTTGTTATCATGGAATTGATTAACAACATCGCTAAGACTCACGGTGGTTACTCCGTATTCGCAGGTGTGGGCGAGCGTTCCCGTGAAGGTAACGACCTTTATCACGAAATGTCTGACTCTGGCGTTATCGATCAGAAGAACCTCGAAAATTCCAAGGTTGCTCTGGTATACGGACAGATGAACGAACCACCTGGCGCGCGTATGCGTGTCGCGTTGTCGGCTCTTTCTATGGCTGAGTACTTCCGCGACGAAAAGAACCAGGACGTACTGCTTTTCGTAGATAACGTATTCCGTTTCTCTCAAGCCGGTTCCGAAGTATCCGCACTTCTTGGACGTTCCCCGTCAGCGGTTGGTTACCAGCCAACACTCTCCTCTGAAATGGGTGCACTCCAAGAACGAATCACTTCCACGACCAAGGGATCCGTTACGTCCTTCCAGGCCGTTTACGTTCCTGCGGATGACTTGACCGACCCAGCGCCAGCAAACACATTCGCTCACCTCGATTCCACGATCGTACTCGAGCGCTCCATTGCCGACTTGGGTATCTATCCGGCGGTTGACCCACTCTCTTCCGTATCGAAGGCGCTCGAGCCAGCAGTTGTTGGTCAAGAGCACTACGATGTTGCCCGTGGCGTTCAGCGCGTACTTCAGCGCTATAAGGATTTGCAGGACATCATCGCTATTCTCGGTCTTGATGAACTTTCGCCAGAAGACAGACAAACCGTTTTCCGTGCTCGTAAGATCCAGAAGTTCCTCTCCCAGCCATTCAACGTGGCGGAAGTCTTCACCGGATTCCCAGGTAAGATCGTTCCCGTCGCGGACACCATTAAGGGCTTCAAGCAAATCCTCGATGGCGAGCTCGACCACATCGCCGAAAACGACTTCTACATGAAGGGCGGAATGGACGAAGTGCTTGAAGCTTCAAAGGCGTAGTTTCAAAAGTAAGAAGTATGAGGGCTGAAGGATGAAAACTAAAGCCCGAACAATGACTTCAAAATTCATAATTCAAACTTCATACTTTAAAGAATGTCACTTCAACTAGAAATCGTAACGCCTCACGGCAAGGTATACGACGAGACCGTAGAGTCCGTCGTCATGCCGACCACTTCTGGCGAGGTCGGCATCATGACAGGCCATATTCCACTCCTCACTGAAATTCAGCCAGGCGACATCGCGGTGACCAAAGAAGGTGGCGTCGACCATCTCGCTGTCAGTAAGGGCTTTGCGCAATGCATCGGCGATAAGGTGTCCATCCTCGCCGAGAACGCGATCAGCGAGGACGACATTGACGTCAACGAAGTCGAAGCCGCCATGCTGCGAGCTCAAAGCGCCCTCAAAAACGCCAAGGAAATGAGCGAAGAAGAAATCAACATGCTCGAAACCACCGTCCAGTACGCGAGTATTCAGCAATTGCTGAAGAAGAAGAAGTAAAAGAACTTTAATCTATTTGATAATGCCCATTCTTCCTCTACGAAGAGCGGGCATTTTTTTATTTAATATGAAGCTGGTCATACAGATCCCTTGTTATAACGAAGAGGAAAACATAGCAGTAACCTTGGCTTGCTTGCCGCGAAAAGTTAAGGGATGCAGTTCTGTTGAGTGGTTAATCATTGATGATGGTAGCATTGATAGGACAGCAGAAGTAGCTAGGGAGTGTGGAGTCGATCATGTTGTACGACTGCCTCAGAATGCAGGTTTAGCGAGAGGTTTTTCTGCGGGATTGGAATACGCCGTATCGATAGGTGCAGATGTGATCGTTAACACAGATGCTGACAATCAGTATAATGCCGATGATATTGAAAAGATCATAGTTCCTATTTTGAATTGTAGTGCAGACATTGTCGTAGGAGAGCGTCCGATCTCAGCGATTGAACACTTTTCGTTTGTCAAAAAAATATTACAGAAGTTCGGTAGCTTTGTAACTCGAAAGTTGAGTGGAACGAACGTGAAGGATGCCCCTAGCGGTTTTAGAGCGTTTAGTAGATCTGCAGCCTCTCGACTAAATGTGTTTAGTGAGTACACCTATACCTTAGAGACCATTATCCAAGCAGGGCAAAATGGTATGGCAATCACTTCGCTACCTGTACGAGTAAATGGAGAGACGAGACCTTCAAAACTTGTAAAAAGCATTTTCCAATATGTGAAAAGGTCTGCTATTACGATGGGGCGTATCTTCTTAGTATATAGGCCGATGCGCTTCTTTGTGTTTCTTGCGTTGGCGTCATTGGCTTCTGGACTTGGTTTAGGGATAAGATACCTCTTATATTATATCGCTGGAGAGGGAGCTGGCCACATCCAATCGGTGATTCTTTCTGCACTTTTTGTAGGTGCCAGCTTGCTCTTCCTTATGATTGGTATCATTGCCGATCTTATTTCTGTGAACAGAAGGTTGATGGAAAAAATCCAATGGAAATTGAGTAAACTGGAAGATATGATTCAAGGGAGAGATCACAGCCATTGAAGATTGAAAGTGCTATTCACGTAGGAATCGTAGGGGGAACGTTTACTGGCAATCGCGGTGCACAAGCGATGCTCACGGTTTGTATAGAGCAAATGCGGCAGCGTTTTCCTAACTGTTTTATTCATGTACTGACGTATTATCCTAAGGAAGATCTAAAGGAGGTATTGGGCTCTAGTGTTTTTGTTCATAGCTCTACACCGATACGGTTGATATCTAACTGGTTACCTTGGCTGTTATTCCTCCGAATCTTTGGACGTTGGAAAGGTGCTCCAAAAACTAAAAACGGATTAGGTTTTCCGATGCTTGCGAAGCTGGACTTGGTTCTTGATGTGGCAGGTGTAGGGTACATCGACGGTCGCGAAAGTTTTTTGCCATACAATGTCCTGACTTCGTTACCTTTTTCGATGATGGGAGTGCGATACTTTAAGTTGTCTCAGGCTATCGGACCAATAGGTTCCTGGCCGAACAAGGTTTGCTCGAGTTTGGCATTGTCGAGAGTAACGGGAATCTTCGCTCGTGGATCAATGACCGAACGTCATTTGAATGCTTTTTTTTCTGGAAAAAAGGAGATTAGGCGTGCCTCAGATTTAGCGTTCCTGTTAAAGACGACGCAAGCGTTTGAAGAGCCAGAGCGACGGCCAAGGAGATTGGGCATAGTTGCAAGTTCTTTGGTGATGTCTCACAATAGTGAATATATCAAAAATATGAGTGAACTATGTCTATTGTTATTGAGTAAAGGGTGGGAGATCGTGCTGATTGCACATTCTTGGCGGGATGGCACTATGAGATTACGCAACAATGATCTTCCGGCATTGAATGCTATAACTGAATCGAATGTGCGCTTGATGAGACTGAGGCAGGTAGGGTTAGGATTGAATGCATCTGAGCTGAAAGGGGAGATCGGATCCTGTCGTGTGGTATTGACAAGTCGATTCCACGGGATGGTAGCAGCTTTGAGTACAGCAACTCCGGTTTTGGTTGCTGGATGGAGTCATAAGTATCGCGAAGTGATGGCGCAGTTTGGTTTGGAGCGTTTTTGTCTACCGCATCAGAAGGCGAATGCAGCTACATTGGAAAAGTTTATAGATGAATTGGATTCTACAGCTGAAACGATTTCTAAAAAAGTTTCCAAGCGTCTGCCTGAGGTAAAAGCAGATAGTCTGTGGCAGTTTGATTGCGTTGCCAAAGAATTACGAAACAGCGTTTGATGGAAAGTGTTTCCAAACAAAACTTAGGAAGCTTGTTGCCCCAGTTGCTTCGTTTTGGGTGTGTGACCAGTTTGGTGCTGGGATGCTAGCTGGGAATTGTCTGGATGCTCGAACCGTGGCTTAACGCACATACATCATATTTTGTCACGCACATCGCGATTTTTTTGGTTTCGTTTTATTGCATTCTAAATGCTACATTCAAAGCAGTTTTGAGTAGGCTTAAAATGAGGATTTATTTGAAAGCGGTAATCGGGACTAAATTGTTAGACTATCTAGTTTTCTCGGTCTTGATAGTCGCATTTGAAGTGGATTTGCTACTCGCAGTTCTTTCAGTTACGCTTGTAATTCCGGTAATTCGCTTTCTTTTTGCGAGAAAGGCATTGATTTCGTGAAATGGAAAGCGAGATAGAGGATGAATATTGAAGATATTAATACGAAGTCTCCTATCGGTAGTTACCGAGGAGCGTGGGTTGGCTATAGTTTGGATGAGGAAATTCGGAAACGTGCAGCCTCGGGTGGAGTTGTCACGGCGACGCTCTGCTACTTGATCGAGACGGGACGAGTACAAGGCGCGCTAGTGTGCTCTTCACAGTTCGAAGATGGCGTGTTCGATTTTAAATTAAGTATTGCTCAATCGCGAAAGGAATTGTTCGAGGCCCAATCAAGCAAGTATTTCGACATTCCGGTTTTGAAGGGCCTTGATTTGGTGAAATCGTTTGATGGCAAGGTCGCTGTTGTGGGATTGCCCTCACAAATTAACTCGTTGACTCGGCGCATGGCAAAGAACGAAGAGTTAAGAAAAAAGGTTGGTTTTCGAATAGCTCTTTTTTGCGGTCATAATTCCAAAAAGGAGTTGATCGAACACATATGGAAGAAGAAAGGAATTGATGGTAGGGATATCGAACAATTTCGGTATCGACAGGGCCACTGGCGAGGTCAAATGGAGTTGACCATGAAGGATGGGACATTGTCCCGGTTTCCATTTCAGGATTTCAGTCATTACCAGAACTTACATATACTTTCGCTTGATCGCTGCCTGAACTGTCATGACCATATGGGGTATTATAGCGATCTATCGACAGGAGACGTATGGTTGCACAAGATGAAGGTAGACCCAGTAAAGCACTCAATCTTTTTGGCCCGTACATCATTAGCAGAAGAAATCATTCAGAAAATGAAGTCGAGTGGTCTGTTGGAGGCGAAGCCGGTAGATCGACAGTTCGTTTATCGAAGCCAAAAACGCTCAATCAACTACCACTACAATCTATCAGCCCGTGCCATGGTAGGTAAGTGGCTCGGCGTCAAAGTGAAAGATAGAACAAAGGAAAAGCCTAAGGTACGAGATCTCGTTGCTGCTTTTATTGTTTTATTAAATCATAAAATCTCCAAGAGCCCACGGCTACTTTTTTGGTTCATGAAGATTCCGAAGCCGATATTGTCGGTTTATTTGTACTTGTTCAAAGGATTAGTTAATTACGAACGTAAAAATTTTTAGTGAATTTTTGTTCGAAAGCTAATCATTCATTCTGTTGCCATATACTGTATAGAATAACTGATAGCGTTCTTTTGTCATCGTTCAATCCTATTTCTGATGGAACGAAGCTACGACTTGGCAAAATCTCTACTAACAAATCTGTTTCAAGTAGGGTTTGTTCCGTTTTAGATATAGTCAATATGTTGTCGCCGCTCTCAAGTTTTTCAAAACTTGTAAAATCACCATTAACGTAAACCTTAATGTCTATTTGGTTATTCTTTAAAACGTGTTTTGGAGCGGAAATATGGATTCGTAGAGTGTCTTTTTCAGGGTCGTTTTTCAAAAGGATTGTACCCTTGTTACTAACCCAAGCATAGCTTGCTTGGCTGTAGACACCTCCGACTAATTGCCTGTTTATTGTTTGGGTTTGAGCAGGCCATTCTATACTTGTTCTTAAGGCACTACTTTCTTTGTCGATATCTGAGTTGTTTTTACCGAAAATTGATTGGCTGTAGCTTGCATAATACAATGTATCACCATTCCATGATGTCGCAGCTATATCGTCTTTCCAATGTATCATTTTTTTTAGACTATCTGGGGCTAGTTGGCGTTGTTGTTTTGTTACAACTATATAACTGATGCTGTCCCGTTCTGATTCAGGTAATGATGATAGATCAATGAAAATACGTTTTGTTAACCAAGAAATACGGGGAGCCTGCCACCATCCCCAGACTCCAATTGTACTTTCTGGAGGGACTTCATTAATTATGAATTCAGCTACCTCACTTCTCATTTTATGAGTCTTAAGGGAAAGGAGCTGACTTTTGAGGTCAGGAAGTGAATATAGTGGTATTAGGCTAAAGAGTAATAGTGCCGTTATGTAAACTATCCTATTTTTTCTAATAAACGGTATGACTAAGTACAGGCATACCGGTGTCAGAAAAGCTATTCCGGCAAGAGGATTGATGAACCTTCTGAAAAAAGCCTGATAAGGAAAAACAATCCACCAAAAAGCGTAGCCTAGTACCAATATGATTATTAAGAGTAACTCTTTTGGAATGGTAGTTACTCGCAATTTGAAATGTGATAATAGATACAGTATAAATGCGAGTGTAATTATTGCTATGCCGACACTTAATAAAGGTGTAGGGACTCCACTTTCATTAAGAATCATTAATTTGTTAGCAAATTTTGAGGATAAGGTGTAACTTAAGTTGCTGGAGGCACCTTTGGAGGCAATAGCAGAGAACTGTACATTCCAGTAGTTCACATAGCTTGCGGAACCGAGTATTATTAGCCGATGCGCTTCGGTGGCCAGTATAGGTATGAAAAGGCCTATTAGAATCCGAGATATTCGTATTACCGGCTCGGTGCCCCGACCACTTGATTTGACTATAAAAGACCAAACAACAAAAGCGATAATACCTAGGAAGAGTATGGTTTTTGTTTCAAACGCGAGTCCCAGAAATACGCCTGATAAAACAGGTAAACTTGGTTTCCGTGCTAAAAGGTACGCTGCGAATAGAAAATAGAAAAAAGCTGGGATCTCACCAAACCCCGTTGTTGCATAGTAGTGGAGTTTAGGGATTGAGAGAAAAAGTGCGATGGAGATAAGGGGTATTGTCTGGTCGGTTGCTCCCTTAGTTAAGCAGTAGATAAGCCAAATTAAGCCGAGAAAGAAGATCACTGAAACTAGATTAGCACCCAGAAACTCGGGAAGAATCACTGAGGCAATTCCAACAGGTACTAAAAAGGGCCAGCCTATTTGAATTGATCTATGAAACGGTGCGATAGACGGGTACTCCAACGCCGGATATCCTTTAGTTATCCAGCTATTCGCCGCTTGTAAGTGGAAAGCAGCATCGAAGTTGCTAAAAGTAGTGATAGCATATGTAATGATATAAAAAAGTTTGAAAAATATAAAGCATAGCAAAAATAAAGAAACGATCCTCCTAATTATGTTGAATCTGCTCGCTGAAAGTAATCTTGGAAGATTAATAGCCTCTTTATTCATATATTTCCTCGTAGGTTGATCTAGGATTTTGGAAACGATAGTGAATTTATTCAAAAAAATTCAACATACTAACCTTTTTAAGATGTCTAGACAGCTTATTGTAGAGTATTTTTTTAGTAGTATGTAAAAAGAAGCCTCACTTCGCTCCTTCCATATTAACTCAGAATTTAGTAGCTGGTAACATTTGTCAGCAAATTCAGTACTACTATTCGTGATGCTCGCGCATTCGTTAATACATGGAATCCCTTGTGCACCAAAGGAAGTGGTAACGATTGGTGTTTGGTAAAAAAGTGATTCAAGTACTTTTCCTTTGACTCCGGCACCGAACCTCAAAGGCACAATAGAGATCTTCGAGGAAAGGTACTCTATTTTAAGTTCAATATCTGAGATGTTAGATCTGATAGAAATATGTTTTGAGCTAAGGGACTTGATGCTGGATGGTATGGAAGAGCCAGCAATAGTTATTGAAACATTGGGCAGTTTTGTACGTATTTTAGGATATATTTCGTCAAAGAACCAATTTATACCGTCTAAATTGGGAGGATGGTTGAAGTTGCCTACGAAGAGTATCCCATCGCTTTCTTCGAATGGCAGGCGCTCTGGTTTACTGTTTGGGTCATAGAAGTAGATTGGTACTTCGACAGCCTTTTCTGCGAAACCCTTTGAGGCAATATAGTCTACTTCTTCTTTTGAGGGATAGAGTAGGTAATCTGCCTTTTCCCATAGTTCGATCTCCTGTTTTCTCGTTTTGAGTATCTTAAGCTCTTCTACATCTTTGTATATTGCTTCTAGTTCAAGTCTTAGGTGGTGTATGTCATGACCGAAGTATAGTGTCTTCGCCGACGATCTTTCTTTAATCAGATCGATATATTTGATCGATATATGAGGACGTGACAGGAATACGTATTCGTATTGGTGGACGTTTTCTTCGAGCCATACTCGGTGGTTGTCGCGGTAGTGGACGCCGTACAGGACTTCGATGCCGAGCCTTTCGAGATAGGGTGTGTATTCGGGGTCTCGATAGAAGTTGTCGGTAAAGAAAGTAACAGATAGGCCCATTTCCACGAGCAGCTGAAGGTACATGTACATGCAGCGTGATCCCGCATCGCGGTCGAAGGTCGGAACGTAGTGGTCGATTACTAGTATTCTCTTCTTATGCATCGATCGATCGCGGGCTTGAAGGACGTTTTCTGCGTTAGGCAGATGCTCGCTTTCGAGCGTGTCTTTCCACTTTGCGCAGAACTTCTTTAGATTCCTAACTTGATATTTTTTTATTCCTTGGTTTAGGTTGGTTCCGTTTGATTTGCCTTCGTGGTGGATGACTACGGACTTAGGCTCGACGTAAACTTTTTTACCCATTGACCTCACTTTGAAGGCAAGGTCGGTATCCTCATAGTAGGCTGGCGCGTATCGATGATCGAAAAGGCCGCATTTCAGGAAAAGGTCTTTTCTAATTAGAATCGCTGCACCGGATACGTAGTCGGTTTCTTTTGTGTAGTTGTATTCGGGCAAGTCTGGGTTTTGTTCTCGCCCGTAGTTCCAAGCAGAACCATCTCTCCAGACGATTCCACCACACTCTTGTAGGGTCCCGTCTGGATAAACTAGTTTTGAACCGACCAAGCCTGCTTCCGGAAATCTTGTGTGGGTATCAATGAGTTCGTCCAGCCAATGATCAGTGACTTCAGTGTCGCTGTTTAAGAAGACGATATAGGTTCCTTTGGCGCGCAGGGAGGCCCGGTTGCAGCTATGGAGAAAACCTAGGTTTTTGAAGTTTCTAAGGAGGCGAAATCCGCTTAATCGATCAAGTTCAGAAACTGATTCCTTATTGGAGCAGTCGTCGATAACGAGAATTTCGAATGTCGCTTTGGTTTCTGCATTTTTAAGTGAGCGAATGCAGCTCTTCAGATACCCTATTTGATTGTGAACAGGGATGATGACCGTAGCGTCAGGCGTCTGCAGATGCATTCTGAAAAGGATTATCCGGTAAGGCGTTCGAAGAATCTTCGAATTGCTCTCAGGGGGACGGTTGATTTCCAGGAGAAGGTTTGTTTAAGGTGCTGGTACCTCTCAGAAAGATTGTCTCGTTCGTCGGAACATTGATTTAATCTCGTGTGAAGGTCGTCTAGTTCCTTTTCTTTTAATTCAGATTCTTTGAAGAGTGAATGCTGCTTGTTCTCAAGCTCTGCGATCAGCTTTAATTTCGTACTTAGTATCACCTGCGCCTCGGCGTTCTGATCTTCAATGTTGTCTATCACCTTCAGCAGTGAATCGTTTTCTTTGTTTTTTTGCTCAAGCGATTTTTGGGAGGCTTTTAGTTCTTCCCGCACGCGATCGCATTCTTCTTCGAGGGTCTCGATCTTCAGTCCTTTCTCTCGAAGATCGCTTTGGAGCGAAGTGTTTTGATTCGTAAGATTTGCATTTTCTTCTCGGTAGCTTTCGAGACAGGATCGCTGTTTTTCGATATCAGTTTGAAGAGAATTGAATTGCTCTTCTGCTCTTTCGCTTCGCTTAATAATCTCTTCGAGTCCAGACTTGAGTGAATTTGAATTCTGCTGAAGGTGTTTCTCGAAATTAGCGACTTCGCTTTTTCGTTTCAGAGAGCTTTCTTTAAGAGTATCTATTTGTGATTTCAGCTCTGAAATCTGTCTTTTGGCGGGCAGAATCTCCTCGCGGGCATTCCAGACTACGGCGCTATCAAGTTTGTTTTCGTAGATGCCGACGCGTATTTTTTTTAGTGGGACCCTACTGCAAAAAGCTACGGAGTAGACGCCTTCATTCAGTTTGTTTGTGTAGCCGTTTCCTTTGTGGTCGCCGTAGAATAAGCCGTTATCAACTGAATTCGATGAGAAGCCGTCGTCGGACACAACAGCCGATCCTGCCACTAGGCGTTGTTTGGCTATTAAACAATGTGGAAAGAACTTTTCTAAAAGCGATCTGAATTCGCTGTGATAGAGTTCTTTTTTGTGATGAGGATTTTTGACGTGTCTTTTGTCTGTATATTCGAACTTATCTGGCGATGATATTATGAGTACTCCATCGTCTTTGAGTAGACGTGTTATTTCTTCGATTAACTTAAGTGGGCTATCAAGGTGTTCGATTGTTTCAAAGCTAGTAATATAGTCGAAAGTCTGGCTCGGCAGTCCGGTGGCGCAGCAGTCTGCTTTCTTGAATTCCGTATTGTCACGTGAGTTAGCTTCCTGAGCTTCCTTTATAGCTTCAGATGATATGTCTACCCCTACGATCCTTTCCGCAATTTCTGACAAGATTTTGGTACCGTAGCCTGTTCCGCATGCCATATCGAGGACAAGGCCTCCTGATATGTTTTCCTTGGCAAGGAGATAGCGGTGGATGTGTTCGTAGTAGAGTTGTGGGTTTTCGTCCTTAAGTACGGTATTGAAACGTTCCATTAGGAAACTTTTGTTGATATTTTTAGCATGGGTATGCTGCAGATGCCAGAGTGTGTTTTTGGGGATTCAGATCGTATAAGGAGAGCTTCGTGTATCCACTGGATTTGTTGATGCGATTCTTGAGAGCCTTTTGCGAACGCTGCAGTGAAAGCGTACTCGCCGGGGTGTAGAATGGGCATACGAAACTCGAAGGTTGCCGTAATTTGCTGGCTTGGTAGCAGGTCAATTGTGTGGTATCGATTTGCGAGATAAGTATTTTCTCCGAAAATGTATTGGCCAAGTCGATCCTTAAGATTGAAGCCGAGAATGGGAGATTCAATTTCGGTATTGGAGGTCGCTGTTACTATGAATCTAACAATTTCACCGCCGACGATTCCAGTGAGCGTGCGACCTTTCGTATCTTCGAGCGAGCAAGATACGATTTCTCCCTCACCCGACCCATAGGAGTCGCTTGGTTCTTCAAGGAGCACGACCTTCCAGTCATTAGGTCGGAGATCACCTGAAGGCATTTTTCTTTGATCGTAATACTCTTTTTCCGGATCTTCGTTGGTTGCTTCGACGAGAATATTCTTATTAGTTTCCTCTTCATTGCTCTTTTTGGCACTGGATGTAGAATCGTGGTAGTGAGCAAGGTATCGCTCTACGGCATCTTTAGGCCTTCCGTCGAACATGACGTGTCCGTCTTTGAGCCAGATGCATCGCTCGCAGAGATTCTGAACTGCGGAAAGATCGTGTGTAACGAGTATCAGCGTTTTATCCTTCACGAAATCGCGAATGAAACGGGTGCACTTTTGAACGAAGTAGAAATCTCCGACGGCCAGGGCCTCATCGATAATGAGAACTTCAGGATCGAGATGGATACGAACGGAGAACGCCAACCTGATCATCATGCCGCTACTGTACGTTTTTAGCGGTTGATCGATGAATTGCTCAAGTTCCGAGAATGCTACAATACTGTCGAAGATTCCGTGGATTTCTTTTTTGGAGAAACCTAAAATTGATGCGTAAAGATATATGTTTTCTCGTCCGGAAAAATCTTGATTGAACCCCGATCCAAGCTCTAGGAGCGCGGCAATTCTTCCTTTGGTTTTTACAGAACCCCGAGTTGGCTGAAGGGTGCCAGCTAGAATTTGCAGGAGGGTGCTTTTTCCGGAGCCGTTTCTTCCTATTATACCTATCGATTCGCCAGAATTCAGTTTGAAGCTTACCTCGCTAAGAGCTGGAAATGTTCTATAGTAAGGATTATCCTTTTTCTTTGTTTTAAAAGCTCTCCCAAGTATTGCCCAGAGTGGAGCCTTGAGGCGCGATGACGAGTTCTTCCAAATCTTGTAGTCCTTGGAAACGCTATCGCAAATGACTGCATAGTTGTCTTTCATTACAGAAAATCTGAGAAAGCAGGCTTTAGTTTTTGAAAGACATAGCTTCCCAAAGCAAAGAGCCCGATTGAAGTAAGGCAGGGTACTAGGTATCTTGCAGCGGGAATCGCTTGATCCCAAAGCACGACATTTCTGACAGCATCAATTATATGAACGAGCGGGTTCAGATTTAGGAAACCCCAAGCTTGGGGGGGGATTTTTGCGATGGGGTAGAAGACGGCGCTTCCGAAAAGCAAAGCCATAGACATGAATTGCGCTGCATTGCTGAGATCTTTCACAAACACGCCTATCGCAGCGAAGAACAGACCGAGGCCAGCCGCGAGAACTATAAGCGTACTCAAGAGAGCCAAGATTCCAAAGATATTCATCGATGGCGTTTTTCCCAGAAACAAAGCGGTAGAGAGAATCAGTGCCGATTTGATAACGAGTGTGAGGAGGGATGCCCCCAGCCTTGCGGCAACGAGAACTTCTAGTGGAAAGACAACTTTCTTAACGAAGGCGGCATTGCTCTGCATAAGTTGGGGGGTCGTCACAATCATTTCCGCAATAAAATTATGAATTGCGAGACCCACAAAAATCCCAAGCGCATGCTCAATCGGGGTTTCATTTTCGAATGAACCGCCAAAAACGTATCCAAAGACAAAGGTGTAGATGCCGAGCATGAGGAGTGGACTGAGCAGTGTCCAAAAGACCCCTAAATAACTACCCCTGTACTGCATTTGGATGTTCCGTACCGTAAGTTGGTAAAGTAGGTGTCTATTTGTGAAAATACTTCGTAAGCAATTACTTGAAGCGGAAACGATTTGCATCGGTAGTTTTTTTAATCTCGTTCTCAATTAGTTGGTTGAGCACATTGTGACTTATTGACAAAGGAGCGGACTATGGGTTTGGAGGGGCAATGTTCGAGGAAAATCTACAATCCCACCCTAGGGTTTCTGTCATTGTACTCGATTTCGGAGTAGCGGGGGATTGGCCGGCCTTGTTCTCGGCATTCGATAGACAGTCTTTCAAAGATTTTGAAGTCGTTATCGTCGAAAATGGCATGCCCTTAGGAATCTCTAATTTATTGAAAAATAATGAGATAAGAAGAGTGAAGCCCGGGCGGAATCTTGGATTTGCGGGTGGTGTGGACGCTGGAATAATCGCGGCGAAAGGCGAGTACTTCGTTCTTCTAAACGATGATGCGGTGCCGGAGGCAACCTGGCTGGAGCGGCTGGTTGGAGCCTTGGAAGTAGACATAAAGATTGGCGCTGTTTGTTCGAAGGTCTTGTTTGATCGAGTGTATGCTAGGTGCGAAGTCAAAGCTCCTACGTTTATCCCTAGCCTAGTTGAGCGAGGAGTTTCGGATGACCGGGAATTGGGGATCAGGATAGCCTTGGAGAAAGAAAGCACTTCGAAATGTCTTATGCTAGGAGTGCATGGTGTTGAATTTGTGGATGGGGAGGAGTGGGTCTGGACGAAGGGGCAAGCGACTCTTTGGCTGCCGGTGGATGAGGTCGGGAAGGTTCGTCTGAGATTAGACTCTCATCCGGTGCAGAGCGGTAAGTCATTGAAGATCAAATGGGGAAGTGGGGCTTGTGATTGTGTTGAATTGGACGGGAGAGGGGTGCGTGAGCTGGTGTTCGGTAGCGATATCGTCGGCGGGACTTATTTGGTCAATAACGCTGGGAGTGTTATTCAGGAAGATTGGAATGTGCTAGAGCGTGGGTTGTACGAGCCAGACGATGGTCGTTACGACGAGGCTATCGATTTGGAAGCGGCGAGCGCTTGTTCGTTAATGGTTAGACGTTCCGCCCTCAGCGGGGAGCAGCTTTTTGATCCTGAATTCTTCGCATACTACGAAGATGTCGATCTATCGCGCCGGCTGAGGGAGTCGGGATATCGGATCGTTTACGAGCCAAAGAGTCGGGTGTACCATAAGCGCTCTGGGACGGCGGGGACGCAGTCGGCGTTTCAGGTGTTTCATGCGACTCGGAATCGGTTTTGGGTGATTGCTAAGCACGCTCCCTGGAAGGTTGTTTGGGGAGCGATGTGGGGCGAGATGCGGAATCTTGACTGGTACGCTCCTTGGCTGAATGAGGAGTTTTCGCTGAGTCGCTTGAAGCGAGAGACTTGGTGGGGATTTATGAAGCGAGTTTGGTGCCGACTGACAGATGCGGAATGACAAGGATGCGCTTATCCTAGGATTGAGGGCTCTGTCTCGCTTTGACGATTTGGGCGAGGATTTCGTCCAGGGTGAAGGTGATTTCCCAGTCGGGATAATGGGATTTCATTTTTCGGAGGTCGGAGTAGTAGCAGATGTGGTCGCCAATACGGTTTTCTGCCGAGTATTTGTGGCGCATGGGCTTGCTGGTGAGCCTTTCGACGATCTGGAAGGCTTCGAGGATGGAGCAGCTATTCTTCTTGCCGCCGCCGATGTTGTAGACTTCGCCGCTGCGGGGAGCGTCCGCGAAGGCTGACATGAAGCGGGCGACGTCGAATGAGTGAATGTTATCGCGGACTTGTTTTCCCTGGTAGCCGAAGATCTTGTATTCTCGTTCTTCGACATTGGCTTTCACGAGGTAGGACAGGAATCCGTGGAGCTCTACTCCGGCATGGTTGGGACCGGTGAGGCAGCCGCCTCGAAGGCAGCAGGTGGGCATGCCGAAGTAGCGGCCGTATTCTTGGACCATGACGTCGCCGGCGACTTTGGAGGCTCCGAAGAGGGAGTGTTTACTTTGGTCAATGGTGAAGCTTTCGGGGATGCCGTTTTGGTAAGTTGAGTCGGCGAAGTCGTAGCGGGTTTTGTGTTCGACTAGGGGAATGCGGTTGGGGGCGTCGCCATATACCTTGTTTGTCGACATGTGGATGAATGGGGCGTCTGGGGCGTGTTGACGGGCCGCTTCGAGAAGGTTGAGGGTCCCGCCGGCGTTGGTGTCGAAGTCGTCGAAGGGAATTTTTGCAGCTCGGTCATGCGACGGCTGAGCGGCTGCGTGAACGATTGCATTGGGCTTTAGCGTTTTTAAGAGGTCGAGAACCTGTGGACGATTTCTGATGTCAATTTCGTGGTGGTGGAAGTTAGAGAGTTTTTGGCTAAGCCTCTTTTGGTTCCAGCGCGTGTCTCCTTGTGGCCCAAAAAAGACGGCCCGTTGATTGTTATCTATCCCGTGGATGGCGTATCCTAATTCTTGTGAGAAATAGGTGCATACTTCGGATCCGATGAGGCCGGAAGAGCCGGTAACTAGTATGGTCTTGGACATTCGGAGTTTCAGCGGAATGCATCTTTAGTGCTCAGAGATAGCCTTAAGCAACGATTGCAGGGGTTTTACCGTTAAGATTAGCGGCGTTCAAACATTGGGCTAGGAGTGTGGCTGCAATATTTTCGTTTTCGAATTTTTCTAGTGTTGAATTTTGATCGACGAAAGTTCCAGGGTTGGTTTGAAGGGCAGTGAGAGCATCTGAAATGTCTTTAGTCCTCATTGTTTTGAAGGTGGTCGCTTCGGGTGATACGAACTCTTCGGCGTAAGAACTTTCGCTGCAGGCGATGGGTTTTTGAAAGTACAATGCTTCAATTAGAGGAATACCGAAGCCTTCATATTTGCTTGGGAAGATGAGGGAATGGGAGAGTTCCCAGACCGTTTTATAGTTAGCAAGATCGAGGTGACCGATTTGGTGAACTCTATTTTTTAGTCCCAGTTCTGAGATCAGAGCGGACATTTTTTTCCCTCCTTTGTTTGGATGGCCGGTCAGCACGAGGTGGAGGGCGTTTTCTCCGGTTGCCTTTTCGTACAGGGCGTAGGCTTCGATGAGGCGTTTGTGGTTCTTGTGGGGCCAGTAGTTGGCGGGGTAGAGGAAATATTTGTGCTCTAGGCCGCGGAGCTGTTCGGGGAGCTGGCCCATTTCGACGCGGTTGAAGCGGCCGTGGAGGGGGAGGCTGATCGTGAAGATCTTGTCGGGATCGGCGCCGAACTCGTCGACGAGCTGCTGCTTGCAGAATTGGGAGTTGGTTTGGATGAGGGTGGAGCGCGCGATTTCTCGCGTGTACCATTCGTCGCGGAAGACGACTTCTTCGGGGGGAAGCGATTCGGGGTAGGCGCGGTGAAGGACGTCGACGATGAGGCTGACTTGGGGGACGTCGGGCGTGTAGAGTCGGGAGAAGCCGAAGCCGGCGTAGAGGACGTCGATCTCGAGCAGCTTGAGGAGGTTGTCGGGGAGTTGGGGCCAGTAGTGGAGCGGGGGGAGTGATCCGTCTGAGTCTCGGGGTTCGTAGGAGCCGCGGCTGCCGATGACGTGGATCTGGTGGTTTCCGTTGCAGCCGAGGAAATCAAGCTCGGGAAGGATCTCTTCTTGGCAGAATACATGGAGCTGCAGCTCGTGTGAGTGTTGCTCGACGAAGCAGCGGAGAAATTCGTAGTGATGCACCTTAATGCCGCCGTTGGCTCCGCCTGCGGTCAGGCGGTAGATGTCGTAGGCGACTTTTAGCGGTCGTGGGTTCTTTGATGCCATCGAATCCAGTAGCTGCAAAAGGACGGGGTGAAATGCGAGCCATTTGAGCGGAGTTGAGAAATTTTGCCTCTGGCTTCTTACATTTTTTTTAAATTTAGCTTGATCCGCAAAAGTACGGAGCTAGGTATGCTGCGATTCGCCGTTTGCCTCGCCGTTTGCCTTTTCTTTCGTTATGAAGCTCGTTGGATTCCTATTTTTGTTTGTTTCAATCGCCCAATTTACTTTGGGGGCTGCGGGCGTGATCGATCCCATGGATATCTTTGAGAATTTGGACCTTCTGGATCATCTGGCGATTGGGAGCCTGCATAGTTCTTTGGGTCTGGCCGGCGCGGTCTTTTTCTCGGTGGCGGTGCTTGTTCGGTTGCAGAGCAGACGTGGGCGTTAGGGCGCTCCGGACGACTGGCGATTAGTTAGGTCTCGCTTATATCTGGGCTCTTTCTGCCTTGTGCGGGGCGGCGGTCGGAGCTTTTCTAATCGCTTCCAGCCTAGAGGCTAACGATGAAGGACAAGCGAACAGTAGACATGCGGGTAATGAGTGAGTGGGTAGAGCCTGGCTCGCGCGTGCTGGACCTTGGCTGCGGCCGTGGCGTGCTTCTGGAGTATTTGAAGCAGAAGCTGGAGGTGCAAGCGGTTGGCGTGGATCTCGATCCTGAGAAGGCTCGTTCCTGCGTGAAGAGGGGGCTGAGCGTATACATGGGGGACATGATGGACTTCATGCGTTCGTTTCCGGACAAGCATTTTGACTACGTGATCTGCTCGAGCACCTTGCAGGAGCTGAACGCTCCGGCGGAGGTGATTGACGAGGCGCTTCGCGTTTCGCGTCATATGCTGGTGGGATTCGTGAATTTCGCCTACTGGCGGAATCGGCTCAGCATGTTTTGGCGGGGTCGGAACATTCAAAACGAGGTCTATCCGCAGGCCTGGTCGGGCTCGCGTCCGACCAATCCCCTTTCGGTTGGCCAGTTCGAGCTGTTTTGCAGGGAGAAGTCGATTCGGGTGGAGCGGAAGCTTTGCTTGGGCGGAAACTGGAGAACGGAGAAGCGTGTGCTTCCCAACCTTTTCTGTGGCTACGCTTTGTTTGATTTGTCGGAGCAAAAGTAGCGGGTCTTGGCCTATTTTGAGGGGCTGCTAGAATCTGCTGTTTATTAATTTTTGACTAAAGAGTCTTATACTTTGGCTTTGAGTCCGGTTCTTTCTAGGCTTTAGGCGAAATGCCCCTTAGGAATTAGAGATCAATGTTTAGTTCACAAATCACCCCATTTCTTGACTTGGCGACTCACGAAGCTGCTGCCGCCTCGCGCGATGAGATTGTGCGCGAGTTCGATCCGAAGCTGGATGCTGTCAGCAGTGATTTTGAGTTTGATTTGATGCTTTGGTCGCTTGCTCAGCGTCTCCATGTCGATACGGAGGAGCTTTTGCGTCAGATCGGCGGCCGGTGGCTTCGCGGGTCTCCGCTTTTTGACGAGCTCACGAAGGATGTTGCGAAGGGAAAGCCGCTGTCGGCGTTGCGTGATTTGTTTTTGCGTTTGGAGGAGGCTTCCGGGGCCCCGCTTCCTGGGATGGACGTCTTCTCGATCGGCTCGACCTCACTCGACGCGGATCGGCTTAAGATCGCTTGCGAGGGAGCGCGGCGCTGTTGCTCGTTTCTCGAGGGTATGGCGCGGGCGCTTTGCGAGGCGTATGGCGTATCCATTCGCTATATACGGCAGCCCAGGCGAGCGACCAACGTTGAGATTACCTTTAGCTGTATCGGCTAGGCGAGGAAAGCTCGCGTGAGATCGAAGAGCTCTGGCGAGTCTACGAGGAAGGAGTCATGTCCGAGGTCCATGTCCAGCTGAAGGTAGGAGGCTTCCTTGCCTTGGCGTAGCATTGCTAGGGCGATTTCGCGATTTTGGGCGGGCGGGAAGAGCCAGTCTGAGGTGAATCCGACGACGAGGGCGCGGCATTTCATGAGGGATACTGCTTGGTCGAGGCTGCCGTAGGAGCCTGCGAGGTCGAAGTAGCCAAGAGCTCGGGTGAAGTAGAGGTAGGTATTGGCGTCGAAGCGATTCGTGAAGCTCTCGCCTTGGTAGCGGAG
>DS990592.1:3857819-4484958 GCA_000155695.1 Verrucomicrobiia bacterium DG1235
TGTACTGCTGTCGTGTCGGCTGCGGCGTCGGCGATTTCCGGTCCATGCTCTGTCGAGAGGTAGGTGATGTGGCCATCATGCGGGCGATGGCGAGGCCTACGTTCGGGCCGGCGTTTGGCTCGTAGTTTCCCTCGCGCCATTCTGGATCCTGCATGATTGCTTGCCGGCCGACCTCGTCGAAGGCGATCGCCTGTGAGTTTTGCCTCCAGGTGGTGGCCATGGGCAGGATGCGGTCTACAAAGTCTGGATACTCGATGGCCCACTGGAGCACTTGCATGCCGCCCATGGAGCCGCCCACGATGGCTTGCAGCCGTTGGATGCCGAGTCCGTCTAGGAGCAGTTTCTGGCTCTTTACCATGTCACGAATGGTGACGAAGGGAAAGGTGAGGTTGTAGGGGGCTCCGGTTTCTGGGTTGATTGAGGTCGGGCCGGTGGAGCCTTGGCAACCGCCGATGCAGTTGGAGCAGATGACGAAGTAGCGCTTGGTATCGATGGGCTTGCCGGGGCCGATCATGTTGTTCCACCAGCCAGGTTTGCGGTCTTTGAGGCTGTGGATTCCGGCGCAGTGGTAGTCGCCGGTCAGGGCGTGGGCGATGAGGATGACGTTGGTCTTTTCCGGATTGAGCCGACCGTAGGTTTCGTAGCGCAGGGTGAATTCGGGAACGGACTGTCCGCTTTCGAATTCGAAGCGGTTGGGATAGTGGAAGTCGAGCGGCTCGACGAGTCCTACCTCGCCGGCTTCGTCCAGCCGTTGATCCTCTTCGCTTGCGTTCATGCTGAGAGTTTTCGCGAGCGGGCGGGCGGGTGTCGAGCGCGAAGAGGGGGCAGAAGTGGCGTTTCTCCTTGTGTGAGAGGTCTTTTTACGTTGCTCGGGAGGGGTTAAGGGGAAGATTCTGAATCCGTATTTGCTACCCTCGCGAACCCACTATCGAGGTCGGGCGAGCATCGTCTCGTCCGCCGCTGTGTGAACCCATGAAAATTGCCATAATTCTAACGTGTTTTCTTTCGCTCGTTTGCTTCGGTTTTGCGAAGCCGAAGAAAGACGCGCCTTATATTCCACTCTATCCGTCGGAGCCGCTCCATATTCAGGTCATTGACAACCTCACCATGAGCGACGTCGGTCGAAATGATCGATTTCGCCGTATCAAGAACACGCTTGAGGAAGTGTTGGAGGAGATCGACTTCCCACTTGATTATCGGATTGCTCGGATGACAGCTCGCAAGACCCCCGCTGATGAGCCTCGACTCGACATTTACATTATGAAGTGGGGCGACAATGGGATGAGCCAGATCGAAGTGCGGTTCAGCGCCACCATCCGTAGAGACTATGACCGCAACAAGTTGGGTGTCTTCTACAAGCGAGGAGGCTTCGCGTTTGGGAGTTCGGAGCAGATGATTCGGGGCTACAATGACGTGCTGCGCCAGGCTCTGGTGGAAGTGGCTTCCGAGCTAAACGAGCGACTGGGAGCTGGCATTTTGGAGGAAGCCGAGGGCGACGAGCAGGCTGAGGAAGATGACGTCTCAGAGAGCGAGTAAGGAGCAAGCAAATCCCATAGAGGGAGTAGCGCCAAGCACCATGGATGACGCGAGTTTCGAAGCAGAATTGATACGTCGAATTGCCAAAGGCGAGCGTTCGGCTTTCGACCAATTGTATGCTCGCTACTCTCGCCCTTTGTTCTCTTACATCAACAAATTCCTACGTGACCACGGACTTGCGGAAGAGGTGTTGCAGGACGCTTTCGTTAAGATTTGGCGCTCCGCATCTCGTTACGATCGCAGGCTTTCCCGTCCCTTTAGCTGGTGCGTTCTCATAACGAAGCGGCTCTGCATTGATCGCATTCGCGCCATGAAGCCTGTGACGGTCACTGATGATCCGATGGCTCTGAAGCCCGTGAGCGAACGTAATCAATCAGAGCGCGACCCATCCGAGCGGGTAGAGGTGAAGGACGAGCTCAGCATCTTGAGCGAGATGGTGGAGCGCTTGCCAGATTCGCAGCGCCTAACGCTGGAACTCGCTATGACCAAGGGGCTCACGCAGCAGGAAATTTCAGATCAACTCAACATGCCGCTCGGCACGGTGAAAACCGCGATGCGCCGTGGCATGCAACGACTCAAAACCATGATGGCTACTAGCTATGAATAAAGAACTCATAGAAGAGAAAGCTCAGCTCTATGCTCTGGGCACCCTTCCCGACGAGGAAGTGGAAGACTTTGAAGCGCAGATCCGTTCGGATCGCGAAACCCAGGGGCTCGTGCACGAGTACCAGCGCCTTGCCGAGCTTGACGCGTCCAGTGGGGAGGCGGAGCCGCCCTTTCACGCTTTCGCCCATATCATGGAGGAGATTGATGGAGGAGTAGCGGGACAGGGCGCGACTGCCCCAACTGGTTCAGGCAACAAGCTTGTCTCGTTCGTGACCTGGGGAGGCTGGGCTGTGGCTGCCTGCGCGGTTGCGGTCTTGGGGCTTGGCCTATTTGACGAGGGTGGAGGCGAGAGCGCCGAGTCGGATATCGTGCTCAACAATCTTGGCAATCCGCGTTTGGTGGCGGTGCAGACTCCGTCGGAAGAATTCGACGTGGAGGATCGCATGCTTGAGCTGGCAGGGCTGGCTGAGGCCTATTGGTTCTCGCGCGAGGGTATTCCCGAGGATCAGCTTCTAGAATCAGAGGATACTCAAGTGGCGGATCTTTCCGGAGGTTTCACGATTTACGATCGCCGCTACAATATCGGATTTATCGCTGTAGAGAACATGCCGCGGGAAGCTCCCAACAAGAGCTACCATGTCTGGGCCAAAACGAGCGAGACTGCCAAGCCCGTCCGAGCCGGCACTTTGCCGATAGGCGAGGAGTCGCGTGGGCTTTTCTTCTTCGATCTCACGAGTCTGCCGCAAGACGCTTCGAAGGACTCGCTCAGCTTTTTCGTTACGGAGGAGGACAGCGAGACGCCGCTCAGTCCGAGCGAGGTCGTGGTCTTGAGCGACGTGTAGACGAGGGATCGCGGAGCGATCCCTTTACAGGCTTGTTACATTTTAGCGTTGCCGCCTTAGGGGCGGCTTTTTTTGCTGTAGGCTTTTCTGACTGTCTAACCTGTCCCTCAGATCCCCGGAAAATGAAACGCTTATTTCGCCTCCTCCCCGCTTCCCTACTTCTAATGCTTCCTAGCCTCGCTCATGCCGAGGATGGAACTCCGACTCTCGACTCAGGCGATACCGCCTGGATGATCGTGGCCACGGCTTTGGTCCTGTTTATGACCCTGCCGGGTCTCGCCTTGTTTTACGGCGGCTTGGTGCGCGCCAAGAACGTGCTGTCGATTCTGATGCAGTGTTTCGCGATTTGCGCGATCATGTCGCTGCTCTGGGTGATCTTCGGCTATAGCTTGGCGGTGAGCGGAACGAATGCCTTCATTGGCAATTTCGACTTCGCGTTCCTCAATCATCTCACGGTGGATTCGCTTTCCGGAACGATTCCCGAGTCGGTTTTCGTCACCTTTCAGATGACTTTCGCGATCATCACGCCAGCCCTTATCATTGGAGCTTTCGCGGAGCGCATCAAATTTTCCGCGGTGGTGATTTTTTCAATCTTCTGGTTTGTCCTCTCCTATATTCCGGTCTGGCACATGGCCTGGTCCGAGCACGGCTTCTTTCATAATTGGGGCGTAATGGATTTCGCGGGTGGCACGGTGGTGCACATCAACGCGGCCATGGCGGGCCTCGTCGGCTGTCTTATGGTCGGCAAGCGCAAGGGCGCTTTCGAAGAGCCGATCAAGCCGCACAATCTTCCTCTTACCGTGGTCGGCGCCTCTATGCTTTGGGTCGGCTGGTTCGGATTCAATGCGGGTAGCGCGGTCGCAGCCGATGGCACCGCTGGAATGGCGATGCTCGTGACGCAGATCGCGTGCGCGACCTGCGCCGTGACTTGGATGCTCATCGAGTGGTTTGTGCATGGCAAGGCATCGGTGCTCGGCGTCGCTACTGGAGCGGTGGCTGGATTGGTCGCCATCACGCCTGCTTCTGGAAACGCTGGCCCGATGGGAGCAATCTTGATCGGCGCGGTCTCTGCGATTTGCTGTTACTTGGTGGCGGTTAAGCTGAAGTTCTTCCTCAAGATTGACGATTCGCTCGACGTATTTGGCGTGCATGGAATTGGCGGCATCGTTGGGGCGGTCCTTACTGGGGTCGTCGCTTCCGAGGCGTTTGGCGGTACGGGATATAGCGAAGGCGTGACGATGGGAACTCAGGTTTGGGGCCAGATCGTGAGCGTGTTGATCACGATAGCTTGGAGTGGTGTCGTTTCGCTGATCCTATTCCTCATCCTCGATAAGACGATGGGACTGCGCGTGGAATCCGACGACGAGCTTCGTGGTCTGGATTTGAGCAACCACGACGAGCAAGGTTACGAAATTTAGTCGTTGGCCGAATTTTACTTTCAGCCCGGACGCGGATGACGCGTCCGGGCTTTTTCGTGTATTGAGCGAGCTTGAAAAGCGCGAGCAGGCGCGTAAGGTGCGTTTCCTTATGAAATTTCGCTGCACGCTTTGTATCCAACTCGCCCTGACAACCTTTTTGTTTAGCGGGTGTTCCGTTAAGAAGCTCGCGATGAATCAGTTGGGCGACGCCCTTTCGGGCGGAGGGGACGTTTTTTCGTCGGACGACGATCCGGAATTGGTGGGCGATGCGCTGCCGTTCAGCCTGAAGCTGATGGAAAGCGTTTTGTCTGAGACTCCGGAACACGAGGGTTTGCTGACCTCGCTTGCCAGCGGGTTTACGCAGTACGCTTATGGTTGGGTGCAGCTCGATGCGGATGAAATCGAGGATGACGACTATGATCGCTCGGTCGAACTTCGGGAGCGGGCGATCAAGCTCTACAAGAGAGCCAACCGCTATGGGATGCGCGGGCTAGAAGCTAAGTATCCGGGTTTTGGAGACGAATTTAGGTCGAATGAGAATGCGGCTTTGCAGCGGCTTAAGGCGGAGGATGTTGAGTTGCTCTACTGGACGGCTCTCGCATGGGGAGGGGCGATATCGCTTTCTTTGGATGATATGGATCTGGTTGGCGACCTCGCCTACGTGGAAGCGATGATGCTGCGCGCGCTCGAGCTCGATCCCGATTGGGAGATGGGGTCGATCCAGAGTTTTTTCATTACCTACGAGATGAGTCGGATGAATGGGGAGGGCGATCCAGTCGAGAATGCGACGCGCTTCTACCGTCGCGCCTTGGACTTGTCCAAAGGTAAGCTCGCTTCGATTTACGTTTCTTACGCGGAATCCGTGGCAGTTGATCAACAAGACAAGGAGCTTTTCCTGGCGACGCTGAACAAGGCGATTGAAATTGATGTGGATGAGAATCCCTCGCTTCGGCTTAATAATCTGCTTTATCAGCGTCGGGCCAAGTGGTTGCTGACGCGGCTGGATTGGCTTTTCTTGTAGGGGCGTATCTGGGATTGCTGAGGTAAATTGGCTCGGAATGAAACGATTCCGCAAAGCTCCTGTATAAAACATTGAAGCTAAGGGCGGCTTTGTCCGTCTTACCGGAGAACGAGTACTCAAACCCTCTCGTATGATTATGCTATTTTCTAAAATTTCACGAATTCTCACGCTTGGCTTGCTGGCTGCCGCCACTTTTTCGATGACACCCGACGCCGAGGCGCGTCGCCAAATGATACGGATCACGACGCTTGCTCCGAAGGATTCTTCCTTTGACAAGTCGCTTCGCAAGATGGGGCAGGAGTGGAAGGATACCACAGGCGGCCAGGTGAACTTGGTCGTCTTTTCTGGCGGCGTGCAGGGCGGTGAAACGGCTATGATCGATCGCATGCGCGTTAATCAGACGCAGGCCGCGCTGATATCGGGCGTCGGTTTGTCGGAGATTGATCCGGGCGTGGCGGGCTTGCAGCAGATACCGATGATGTTTCACACGTATGAAGAACTCGAATACGTGATGGAGAAGCTGGGGCCGAAGCTCGAGGAGAGGATTCGCGAGAAGGGATTTGTCGTTCTTAGCTGGGTAGATTCCGGTTGGGTGAAGATTTTCAGCAAGCAGCTTCTTGAGACTCCTGACGACATGAAGAAGGGGAAGCTCTACACGTGGGCGGGAGACAACAAGCAAACCGACCTTCTCAAGAATATGGGATTCCGTCCCGTGCCGATCGATGCGACGGAGGTGACGTCCAGCTTGCAGACCGGATTGGTAGATATCGTTCCGCTGCCGCCTTTTTTCGCTCTAGCGACGCAGAGCTATCGTCCCGCGCCCAACATGCTTGATATTCGCTACACGCCGATTGTGGGAGCGATTGTGATTTCAGAAAAGGCTTGGGAGCGCATTTCTGAAGAGGATCAGGCCGCGATGATGGAGAGTGCTCGTCGTCATGGCAGAGAGATGACCTTAGCCGGCCGCGCAGAGAACGAGGAAGCGATTCAGGTGATGAAGGATAAGTGGGGGCTGCAGGTGCGCGAGTCAGACGAAGGGGTGACGAAGGCATGGGAAGCGGCCTCTGAGGAAGCGTATTCGTTGATTCGCGACAACACGGTACCGGCGGATATATTCGATGAAGTGGTTCGTCTCCTCGAAGAATACCGAGCGAATAACTGATCGCTCTTTCAATTTGAAAATGAAAAGGCCGTCCAAGCGAGGACGGCCTTTTTACTTTTAAAGTTCTGAGTGCGCTTACTCTTCCTCGAGGAATTCGTCGGGAATGTCGGCGTTGTGGAAGACGTTTTGCACGTCGTCGAGATCGTCGAGGGCGTCGATGAGGTTCATGACTTGCTTGGCGTCCGCGGCGTTTGTGATTGGGGTCAAGGTCTCTGGCAAGTAGGCCAGTTCTGAGCTGTCGACCTCGATACTGGCTTCCGAGAGGGCTTGGCTGACGGAATCGTATTCGGAGATCGGGGCGAGCACTTCGAAGCCTTCGTCTTCGGACTTGATGTCCTCGGCTCCTGCTTCGAGGGCTACGTCCATGAGCTTTTCTTCGTCGGTCTGATCTTTGGAGATGAGGAATTGTCCGCAGCGATTGAACATGAAGGCGACCGCGTTGGCTCCGGCCAGGTTTCCGCCTCGCTTGGTGAAGGTGGAGCGGATTTCCGAGGCGGCGCGGTTTTTGTTGTCGGTGGTGACTTCCACGACGACGGCCACTCCGTGCGGCGCGTAGCCTTCGTAGACGAACTCTTCGTAGACCACGCCGGGGAGCTCGCCCGTGCCCTTTTTGATGGCACGTTCGATATTGTCCGACGGCATGTTCTCCGCCCGCGCCTTGAGGAGGACGGTGCGGAGCTTGGGGTTCATGTCGGCATCGCCGCCGCCGTTTTTAGCGGCGAGGGTGATGTCCTTGGAGATGCGGCTGAAGATCTTGCCGCGCTTGGCGTCGGCCGCGCCTTTTTTGTGTTTGATGGTAGACCATTTACTATGTCCGGACATGGCGAGTAGTCGTTTTGAATTCTGAGGTTTCGGAAGTGGGGGAAATTACTTTTTGCGTCGGCGCTTCTTGGTGTCGCCTCCTTCGAGGGCTTTCTTGAGAGCCGGCGGAAGTTGTACTTCAAATTCGTCGCCGCCGCGCTTCACGAGCCATTGCTGGCCGATGGTGAAGACGTTGCTCACGGTCCAGTAGAGGACTAGTCCGGAGGAGAACATGTAGGTGAAGGGGAAGAAGATAAAAGGCATGAACTTCATCATCTTAGCCTGGGCGTTGTCGACCGAAGGAGTTGGCATTGTCCACATCTGGTAGGCGAGGGTGATCACCCACACAAATGGTAGAAGGTTTAACGCGAAGTCGCCGAGAATGGGAAAGTTGGGAATGGTGGCGATCGTATCCGGCTTGGAGAGGTCGGAAATCCAGAGGAAGTCGGCGAAGCGAAGTTCTGCCGCGCTGCGCAGCATGTAGAAAAGGGCGAAGAAGATGGGGATCTGAAGCAGCATCGGCAGGCAGCCGGCGACGGGGTTGATCTTGTTGAGCTTGTAGAGCTCCATCATGTGCTGCTGCTGTTTCTGAGTGTCGTCTGGGAACTTCTCCTTCAGGGCTTTCATTGGCTCCTGGAGCTTGGACATCTTCTTCATCGACTTCATGCTCAGAAGCGTGATCGGGAGGAGAGCTCCACGTACGATCAGGGTGAGCAGGATGATGGCTACGCCCCAGTTGCCGACCACGCCTTGGATGCCATTCATGATCTGCAGGAGAAACTTGGAGATGATGCCGAAGAAGCCGAATTGCATGGCTTGCTCCTGGCCCTTGTCGAGCTTGCCGATGCGGGTGAATTCCTTGGGGCCTGCGTAGAAGTCGAAGCGTTTGGTCACGCTGGCGCCTGCGGGGAGATTGATGGCGGCGAGGCGGACGTCGCCGGTGAGGCCGGTTTTCGGTTCCGCGTTTTCGGCGTCGCTCGGGAAGTCCACGGGGCGGGCGATGTAGCCAGCGGCGGGTTCTTCGGGAGTGAGAAGGGTGATGAAGAACTGGTTTTTGACGGAGGCCCAAACGACGCTGTCGCTCGCTTGTACGAGGTCTTTGGGAGTCTTTTTGAAGAAGGGGATTCCGCCTCCCATGAAGTCGCTTTGATCGGTGAATTCTACATCGTCTCCGTTTGAGTAGCCGAAGGTTTGCAGGAAGCGATCCTGAGAGCCGGAAGGCGCTACGGTGCCGATATTAAGCAAGAGTTCACCGAGCGGGAGCAGTCCATCGGTCAAGTTGCGCAGCTGGAGGTCGTGCACGATGGTGAAAGTGGCGGGACCCTCCGGATCCTGAGAGATGGTGTAGGTGCGGGTAACTTCGAGTTGCTCGCCGATCACGCCGCGGAAGCTGACGCTGTCTCTGCCGGAGGAAGGCAGGATGTCGAAAGCGACGTTCTTCGCGTCTCCGAGATAGGTGGTGAGATCGAGGGCCGGCGCGTAGCGCAAGCGATTCATCACGTAGTTCTCTTCGCTATCGAGGGCCTTCCTGTGCTTCTTGAGTTCGACTTCCTTAATGGCGCCGCCGTAGTTGGTGAAGCGGACTTCGAAGTCGTCATTTTCGAGAGAGACGAACTGTTCGCCTGTCTTCTGCTCGTCGATCTCGATTTGGGCGTGTCCGTTAGCCACAACTGCGGTCGGAGTAGTGGCGGAAGGGATTGGAGCGGAGGGTGAGGGAGTGTCTCCGTCGTAAGTTTGAGCCGGAGCGGTCTGCGCTGGGGCTGACTCTTGGGCTGCTTGTCGCTCTTCGAACGCCTGTTGCTGACGCTGCTGCGAGTTCTTGAACATGAGGATCGTACCGACTACGAGGAGCGATACGCCTATAATAGTGTTCTTCTTATCCATCGATTTGCTGGGAAAATTTTGATTCTGATCGGCTGATCGGTCAGAGGAAAGGGCTCATAAAAGGCTCGGCATGGGAGCTAGCAAGCTAATCCTCGACTTGGGAACTCGCGCCGGGCGCTTCGTTCCGCTGGATTAGCTTCTTGAATTTGAGGGCGTGTAGAAATCGTTGCTCCAATTCTTCGTAGGAAGCGTTGCCGGCGGGCTGCCGGAGACTGAGCACGATGTCTGCTTCGGGACGGATATCGTGCTGGTGCAAGCGAAAGAGCTCCCGGAAGCGACGCTTTATCTTGTTGCGTGTTACGGAGTTGCCAACGCGTCGAGCTGCGGAGATGCCGATACGCGGAGACGAAACATCCGCACCTTCAGAGGCGCGGATGCGGGAAAATAGCGCGAAGTACTGGCAGCGATAGGGCTTGCCGTGACCGCGAATTGCAAGAAAGTCGGCGTTTCGACGCAAGCGGCTAGCAGGGCGGAGTTTGAATCTCCTGACCATGATTAAGCCGGTTGGGCCCGAAGAGCCAAACTCTACGCTACGGAAAGACGGGCGCGGCCCTTCTTGCGGCGAGCGGTGATAACGGCGCGGCCGCCACGTGTGGACATGCGGGCACGGAAGCCGATCTTGCGTACTCTTTTGAGGCGATGTGGTCTGAATGTAGGTCTCATGACGTGAAAATTAGAAAAAGAGCGAGAAAATGGTCGCCCCTCCACGGCGCTGTCAAGCCCGTATGGCGCGAATAATCCCTCGGGAATCTGAAAATAAGGCGTTTCTCGGCGACGACTTGATTTTGATTATTCAAAGTTGCGATTGACAGGTAGTCAAAGAACAGGGCACTAATGCAGTCCTCAACTTGCCGGAATTATGAAGACACTCTTTGGACGAATTTTCTTTCTAGTAGCGGCCGCTCTGGCTTACTCATCGAGCTATGCGAGCATTCGCGTTGTGACGAGTACTTCGCAGATTGCGGACATTGTGCGCAATATCGGGGGAAGCGAGGTCGATTTGAAGGTGCTGATGGGTCCGGGTGTCGACCCGCATCTTTACAAGGCCACGGCCCGCGACGTGATTTCTTTACAGCGCGCGGATTTGATCCTCTACAACGGCTTGCATCTAGAGGGGCGTCTTGCGGAGACCTTCTCGAAGGTGAATAAGCTGGGTCGCACAGTTGTGGCGGTGGGGGAAGTGATTCCCAAGGATCGTTTGCTCGCCTCTGCGGATTACGAGGATGCGCACGACCCGCATGTCTGGTTTGATCCGTCGCTTTGGGTGATGGTGGTCGGATCTGTTGAAGCGTCTCTTATCGCTGCTGATCCGAGCAATGCTGCTCTTTTCGCGGATCGCGCTTCTCTTTATAAGAAGAAAGTCGAAGCGCTCTCGATTTGGGCTCAGGAGCGGATCGATTCGGTTCCCGAGTCGCGACGGGTGTTGGTGACGAGCCATGACGCCTATAATTACTTTGGGCGGGCGTTCGGTTTTCAGGTGGTGGGAGTGCAGGGAGTGTCGACGGCTTCCGAGGCGGGTTTGGCGGATATCATCAACACGGCGGACTTTATCAAAAAGCGCGGGATTCCGGCGATTTTTGTGGAGAGCAGCGTTTCGCCGGCCACGATCGAGCGGATTAGTCGAGACTCTGGCGCAAGGGTCGGCGGGGAGCTTTTTTCAGATGCGCTGGGCGCTTTGGGCGAGTTGCATGAGGGAGTCGATGGAGAGAAATTCGATGTCGGGACCTACCTCGGAATGTTTAAGTATAATGTGGATACGATTGTGCGAGCCTTGGGCGATTAAGGCTTTTGCTCGAATGTAACGAGCTTACAGGTTGCAGGAGTGGGAAGCGGTGTTTACAAGGCCGTTTAAACATGAGTTCAACCCCTCTAACTCTCTCATTTTCACTATTAATATTTGCTGTCGCGGGCATTAGCTACGCTGGAGAAGAGTCTCCCGAGTACTGGTCCGAGCGAGGCAAACGAGCTGTTCAGGATTCCCTGGCTTTGCAGCCGATCGAGAAGAAGGCGAAGAACGTCATTCTCTTCGTCGGCGACGGAATGGGGATTTCGACCGTGACTGCGAGCCGGATCTACGAGGGGCAGCAACGAGGCGAGACGGGAGAGGAGAATTGGCTCAGTTTTGAGACCTTTCCTTACACGGCTCTGTCCAAGACCTACAATACGGATCTGCAGACTCCGGATTCGGCTGGCACGATGACGGCCATGGTCACAGGGGTAAAGACGCGGGCTGGCATGCTGTCGGTAAGTCAGTATTCAAAGCGTGGTGACGCGAACCGCGTTTCTGAGAACGAGCTGCTTACTATGCTGGAGAAGGCGGAGCTTGCCGGCAAGGCGACAGGTATCGTGACTACCGCTCGTGTGACGCATGCGACGCCGGGGGCATGCTATGCTCATACGACTGAGAGAAATTGGGAGAACGACTCGGACCAGCCGAAAGACTGTCAGGTATCCGATATCGCCGCTCAGCTCATTGACATGCCGCAGCGTTGGCAAGCGGTAGGATTTCCGCAAGTGGATGGACCGGAATTGGTTTTTGGTGGCGGAAGGCAAAACTTTTTCCCGGAAGGAAAAATAGCGGATGAGTATTCAAAGGAAGGAGACGAAGGGGAACGCCAAGATGGAAGAAATCTTGTAGAAGAGTGGATACAGACGAGGGGCAATGGAATGTATGTTCATGATTTGGATACGTTTAATAGCCTTCAGGTTCAGGATCCGATGAAGGTTCTCGGACTGTTCGAGTCGTCTCATATGCGATATGAGGCGGATCGGGGCGGTGACGGAGCAGAAGAACCATCTCTTTCTGAAATGACCCAAAAGGCGATCGAGATTCTCAGTCAGCGCGATGAGGGCTTTTTTCTCATGGTTGAGGCAGGGCGGATTGACCATGCTCACCACGCGGGCAATGCGTATCGAGCTTTGGTGGATACGGTTGCTTTTTCAGATGCGGTGAGGGGAGCTCGGGAGGCGACCGACGAAGAGGATACTCTGATCATCGTGACGGCCGACCATAGCCATGTGTTTACGATGGCCGGATATCCAGCTCGCGGAAATAACATCCTCGGACTTGTCGCTGACCAGTCTGGGAAATTCGCAGTTGATGGCTTGGATCTTCCGTATACAACTCTTGGATACCAGAATGGTCCAGGGTATCTTGGGAGTAGCGATACTCAGGGAGAAGGGCCAAAGCAATACCCTCATGACGCTTGGGAATGGACTGCGACAAGCGAGGGAAGGGTAGACCTCGCCGAGCACTTGCAGGTAGACGAAGGGGATATGGACTGCGATTCCTATGTGGCCCATCTTCAGGAATCGGCTTATCCGATGCATTCGGAGACGCACGGGGGCGAGGATGTTGGAATCTGGGCTTCTGGGCCTTATGCGCATTTACTCCGCGGCACGGTCGAGCAGAACGTTATTTTCCACTTGATGGATTTTGCCTTTGGGTTTTCGGAAGACTGATCTTAGAGATATCCTGTTGCTCTGCTCCACAGCAATCGGAAGATCTTAGGTTTGGATGCTTGAGTAACGCGTCAATCATGGCGCGTTGCTTATGTTGGTTGAGATCGATGCGCGAGTGGTTTCTTAGTCAGTTCTATAGTATCAATGTAGTGAATACACGGGAGCGTCAAACCTCGGGGTCGCTGAGGATAGAAGGAGGCGTGAGCGTGTTGGGCTTGGCATTGTTCGGGTTTCGTGTTGTCGCGTTTAGGGTATCGTGCTAGGTGTAGAGTGTAGGGCGTAGAATTAATATTCGATTTGCAATTTTTACCTAGCAAGGCAACTTGTATCTTGTAGCTCGACCTGCCAACTCGCTACCTAATCCTACTCCTTATTCGCGGTTTGCGATTACCCTAATCTACACTGAATTGGTGTTTAAAGGCTTTGTTGTATCGTCGTTTAGGAGCTCGGGACGAAGGGCTGGAATGAGTTGGCTTAGTATCCTCTAACTCAATACAGCTAATTATGCCGAAAACTCAGACTGTCCCCTTGGCCAAACTTGCAAGTAGCAAGAAACAAGTTGCGGTTCGCAGCAACACGGTTGTGAAGGCCGTCCGTGTCACGCCTTCCGCCACAGCGAAACTATCGAAGATAAAGCCGAGAATCCGAAAAAAGATTACGCGGTTGACGCCAGTCCAGCGGGCGGCTCGAGCGATCGAGGCGAAGTACAAGGAGCTCGGCGGGCTCAAGAGTTGGCTAAAGAAAGCCACGATTTCGGTGACTCGGTGTCCCGACAAGGTTGGCTATTTCCGGCACTATGCGGGTGGCTCGATTTACTATCATCCCGAGACGGGGGCGCACGCGGTTAAGGGAGCGATTCGCAGGCTGTGGGCGGAGCAAGGCTGGGAAAGGGGCAAGCTTGGTTATCCTACGACGGACGAGGAGCGCGGTCGCAACGCTGACGGCTACGGGCGGTATTCGCATTTTCAGGGAGGCGCGATTTTCTGGAAGCTTGAGTTTGGGGCGATCCAGCTCGATGGGCCGATTTGGCGGAAGTATCGTGATATCGGAGCGGAGGCGAGTCCGCTGGGATTTCCGAAACAAGTGGAGCGTGGCACGCCGGATCGCCGAGGGCGTTTCGTACATTTCGAGTATGGTTCCATCTACTACACGCACCAGACGGGTGCCTGGGAGGTGCATGGCTCGATACGCGGCTATTGGGCCCAGAAAGGTTGGGAGCGCAACGAAGATTTAGGCTATCCGATCTCCGATGAGCTGATCCCAGATCGGGCTTTGGGTTGGCGAAGTCCCTTGGTGTTTTCGATGGCTCACGCGGTCCTGGTTTCAAACGCGATCCGAGTGAATTCCACAGGAACGAGCGGAGTGGGGAAAACGGCAGTGGCGACCTTTGCGAACAAGAAGAAGCTGACGCTCAATCCTGTTTTGGCGAAGAAGAAGGTCGCCGCGTCCGCTCTAGTGGCGAAGCCGCTTGTCATGCCAAAGACGGTAGTTGAGACCGTGGACGGGGAGGACAGCGAGAACCGTTTCAGTGATTTCGAGAATGGGGTTTTGTTCTGGAGTCGCAAGGATCGGAAGGTCACCGAGCTCGCTCCGTGGACGCGAACTTCCAAGGGGACTTCGCTCCGATTCTCTGGATCTCAGATCGCGGCTAAGGTAAGAGGCGAGCTGAACAAGCTTTTGAAGCTTCCGTCCTGTTCGCTTATATCAGTTGTGTACAAGTCAGTAGGAAATTATCGTTTTGATGGAGCAGGAGTAAGTAATCGCAGGCATCGTCTGGAGGCGACGTTTCGCGGTTCGATTGTTATAAAGGGGAAGCTGCAGCCAACCGATCTGAAATTGCGACTATCGGTAGTCGTATCCTGGAATCCGATACATCGAACGATTGATGCGGCGATAAGCGGGTTTTCCTACATTCGGCGTGTGGCTAAAATGCACGGGATCGGAGACACGAGAATCGGGGTCGGCAAACGCTTAGATCCGCTGTTGTGGCAGCGATTCGTCATAGCGTCCGTCCCGGCTAAGGATCGTTCGAAGAACGTGGCCGTACTTTCCGTCAAGACCCTGTCCAATGGACTCGTTCAGGTTTACCGCGAGCCATGATCCTCAACTTAATTTAAACGTATTTGAAAAATGCCTACAAGAAAGAATTTGAAAGTCTCCTCTCCTCGCATTTCAGCAGTCCGCATTGCGCGAAAGCCTGCCTCTTCGTCAACTGCGGTGAAGCGAAAGGCAACGGTTCGATTGAAAAAGAAGATCGATCCGCATGTCCGTCTTTCCGCTCGCTTGACGAGTCTGAATTTGTCCAGCGCTTCTTCCGCGAAGCTAGAGCTTAAGCGGCTGAATCCGAATGTCGCTGAGTTCGCTCCGGCCCTCAAAAGCTTGCAGAAGACCGACAGGGTCAAGGCGCGTCGTTTCGCGGCCGCTTTCGCGACCAATCTCCGCACCGATGATCAGATTCGTCGTTTCTACGGGGATATCGCCACGAACCCGGCCAAGGAGCGAAAGGAGATGATTAAGGCGATCCGTTCCGAACGGCGCGGCCTGCAGGTGGTACACGCTGTGGCCCTCATGCCAGCGGCGCAGGGCAAGTCGCTCATGCGAGACTTCGCTCGTAACACCAAGGGGGATCTCGACGCGGGGGCGGCAAAGGACGTTCGCGATTGGTTGCAAAAGGCCGGCCGTTCGATGCGACAGAGAAAAGTGGGATTGCCGGCAATGGATTCTCCTTTTGACAAGCCGATTGCAGATTTCGTGTCAGACGTTGTGGATACAGTTGCTCAAGCGGTAAAGTCGGTGATAGACGCGGTGGTCGATGCCGTTGGAAATGTCGTCAAAGCGATTGGAAAACTCGTAAAGGACATCGTAAACTGGACGGTAGACCGCGTTGCTGATTTGGTGCAGGCGGCGATCACGGCGGGCAAAAAAATCGCCGAACTGGTAAAGGGGGCGCTTGAGGCCGGAGTAAAGGTGCTCCGGCAAATGATCAAGGGTATCCAGGCTGCGGGCAAAGCGATCTTCGATGTGTTGGAGGCTGCGGCGAGGTTCACTTACGAAGCGGCGAAGGCGGTGGTAAGGGCCATCAAGGATATTGGAGGAAAGCTCGTTGAGCTGGTGAGTTGGTTGGCGAAGAAGACCTTCTCGGTGGTCAAAAAATTTGTGGATAGTTTGATCAAGATCGGCGAGTCGATCGTGAACATTCTCAAGGAGGCAATTCGTTTTGGGGCTAACCTGATCAAAAACGCAGTGCGGGCCTTGCTTGAGGTGGGGAAGTCGATCGGAGCGATTTTGAAAGCCGCCTTTACACGTCCGGGAAGTCTTTTCGAGACAGTGTTGCGCGAGATGAAACGACTCGGAAAAGCCACCAAGAGTATTCTCAACGATATTAAGAATGGGGCATCGAGATTCGTATCCAAAACCGTTAAGTCTCTTGTCAGGATCGGTTCGACGATGCGTGAGTTCGCAGAATATGTAGCGACCACGACACTATCTGTAGCCAAAAAAATACTACAAGGCTTACTCGATGCAGGTAAGATCATTAAGGATCTCGTGGTGTCGATTGCACGCAAAGGGTTTGCTGCCATCAAGAAGGTCTTTCAGGCGGCTATTTCGCTGGGCAAGACTTTGGTGGACCTGACGGTGGAGCTCGGAAAGCTGGTGGGCAAGGTTTTGACCGATTCGGTTAAGGCGCTTTTTTCGCTCGGGCAGACGGTGGTGAATTATGTGAAAGCCACCATGAACGCGACCTTCGAGTTGGCGGGAAAGCTTCTTGACGCTGCTATCAAGGCGGGCAAGGCGGTTGGCAATTTGCTCGGGACCGCCTTGAGTCAAGGATTTGCGGTGTTTCGGAGAGCGGTGTATGCAATTCTCAAGCACGCGGGTCCGATAGGGGACATGATTGATTGGGCTCTGAAGCAAGTTGGCGATATGGCACAGAATGCCCTGCGTCTGATTGTCGATGCGGCGCAGACTTTTGGCGAAGGATTGAAGAAGATTTTGAACAAGGCAAAGAATCTGACCAATGCGGCGTTTAACCAGGTCGTCGAAGCCATGCATGCAGCGGGTGTCTTCATATCCGACATGCTCGAATGGGCGCGGAAAGCTGGAGCGATTGCCCTAAAGAAGATGGGGGAAGCTTTGACGAAGCTCGGCCACTCGGTCGAGTACGTCATGCTTTGGATCGAAAAAGATGTTTTCGAGGGGCTTGAGAAGATCATGGAAGGCATGCTCAAGGCAGGGGCTGCGGTGGTGGACTTCGTGAGCTGGGCGGTGCAAAAGTCGGTCGAAGTGATGAGCCGCGTCTTTTCTAAGCTTCTCGCATTAGGAGCCACGATTGGGGAACTGCTGCTCGATACCCTTCAGCATCCGGACAGGCTTTTCGAGAACGCGTACAAGGCGCTGCGGGAAGCTGGCAAGACCACTAAGGAGATCATTCAGGAAGCGGTCGTGCTGCCCGCTCAGGAGATGGTTGAAAAGGTGGTCAATACGGCGCTTAAGCTCAAGGACGCCGCAATGGATATCATTGAGGGGGCGGCTATCATTGGAGGAAGCGCATTGGGTGTAGTGGTAACGCTGCTACTGGAGTGGTTTCCTGGCGAGTATCGTCCGCTTACTCCAGAGGAGATGGCGGAAGCGCGAAAGGTATACAAAGATTCGATACGTCTGGAGGAAGTGCGACTCGCCGTGAAGTCGATTCCGATCGATATTATGCAGCGTCTGAATAATGAGCGTCCCTTCACCACGATGTATTTGATCAATTTCGCCAGTTGGAATAATCTGGATCAGCCGACGCTTATCCACGAGTTGATGCATGTGTGGCAGGCGGTGCAGACCGGGCCTTTCTATATGGCGCACGCCTTGTGGGCTCAGGAAGCGGAAGGCGAGGGCTATAATTATGGCTATACGGATAACTATGATGGCGATGGCGGAGAGGATGAGTTGCAAGCGGCCGGAGGAAATCTTGAATCCTTCAATCCCGAGCAGCAGGCTCAGATCGCCGAGCACTATTATGTTCGTCGCTTCTTGGAGAATATGCCGGAGGAAGACTACGAAGATTGGCAGCCTTACATCGATGTCATTCAAGCCCACAGCGCCTAGGCTTAGATGCGGAAGGGAGGTTCTGCTAATCGCGGGACCTCCTGATCTTCTTTCTCGTCTCGATGTATGGATACGGATGAAGGAGATGAGCTTTGAAACGCGTCTCGTTGAAGTGTATCCGAAATCCGGATTCGACTTGAAGGATGGGGATGAGCGGCTCTTAGGGGTGGACGTTTTTGTGGTGGTCAGTCCTCGGGGATTGGCTCCCAGCAAGGTGCTGCCCGGCTTGGGTCTTTGTGACTCTGAGGGGCGCTTTGTGCTTGGGGCGATGCTTCCGCTGAGTCGGATAACGGCTTCGGCGTTTTGTCGCTCGGCTTGCGCGGTCGAAAAAAGGGCGCTTCGAGGTCAAGGGCTTGGTCCGGCGCTGCTCTTGGGCGAGTGGGAGCCGCGAGCTCGCAAGATGGCCTTGCGCTCGATCCGATGCTTGCGGGAGGCGGATATAGCGTGCTTTCAGTGGACGGCGGATCGCGTGACTCGAGACGCGCTGAGCGAAGGGCTAAGCTATGGGGCGGGTCTTGCTCTTTACTATGGTCATGGCCGTTCCGTGGGTTGGACGGGCTATCATGGCTTTCGGAGTCGCCACTTGCCGGAGAGACCAGCTAGTCCGCTAGGGGCTGTGCTTTCCATCACTTGCAGCACGGCAAGTCGAGGAGGCGGGGGGCTGAGCTTTGCGGAGCGCTTGGTGACGCTTGGTGTGAGCGCGGCGAGCTTGGGGGCGACTCGTAAGACGCGGCATTTGTCGAATGCGTACTTGGCCAGCTCTGTTTGCGAAGCAATTGCGGGTGGAGCGACTCGTTTGTATGAGGCATTTCGTCAGGCTCGATTGCCTGAAGATATTCTGTTTTCCTCGTATCGACTATTTGGGGATCCGACGGCGAGTTTAGCGGGATCGGAAGCGAGCTTTGAGGCTGCTATGGGGCTTTATGCTCCTGATCCGGATGAGCGCGTTGATAGGCGACGCATCGCCAGCGAGCAGGAATATCCGGTTTCTGAGAAAGCCCGTACGGAAGATGTGAATTTGGTGGAGCTTATTGGTTTGTGAGGAAGATGGTGGTTTGACCCGGGCGGTTTTCGGGCTAGGAATTTAATCCCTATGATGTTTCAACCCCTTCGATTTCTACTCAGGTCGGTGTTCTTGATCTACACCTTTTTTGCTCTATCACAATTCGCCAGCGCTCAGCGTGAGATGGCGAATCCGAACGCTTCGCCGGAGGCTCGCGAATTGTTGGAATTTTTGTATTCAATATCTGGCGACTCTACTTTATCGGGTCAGCATTGCGTGCCGCTAGTTGGGTCGACACGTTTGCAGGGAATCGAGAAGAGCGTGGACCGGTATCCTGCTTTGTTCGGGCAAGATTTCGGTTTTAGCGAGCCGGGTACTTGGGATGGGATCAATTACCGGCAGAACATTGTGGATGAGGCGATTCGGCGTCACGAGGAAGGTTTTGTGATTTCTCTCATGTGGCATGCGGTGCGTCCGATCGAGGAGGAGCCGGTTCGTTTTCGCGAGAGCATACAGGGAGAGCTAACGGATCAGGAGTGGAAGGACTTGATGACTCCCGGCACGGAGGTGAACGAGCGTTGGAAGTCGCAGGTGGATGTGATCGCCTTTTTTCTCAAGCAGTTGCGTGACGCGGACGTGCCTGTGCTCTGGCGGCCTTATCACGAGATGAACGGCGCTTGGTTTTGGTGGGGCAAAAAGGGCGGCGAGGATGGTTATGAGAAACTATGGCGGATGCTCTACGATCGTCTGACTCATTTTCACAAACTCGATAATCTTGTCTGGGTATGGAATGCGAACGAGGTGAAGCAAGGAGTGGATTCTTACGCGACCTATTATCCCGGTCATGATGTAGTGGACGTGCTAGCAACTGACGTGTACTCGGAGGCATTTAATCAGGCGAACTATGAGGAGTTGCTGGAGCTGGCCGGGGATAAGCCGATCGCGATTGGGGAATGTGGAAAGGTGCCAACGGTCGAGAAGTTGCGGGAGCAGCCGCGCTGGGCGTGGTTTATGATTTGGGAGCGGGGATATGAGGGTTGGGACGCGTTTGGGGCGTTTCGGAGTCTCTTTCATAGCGAAGAGGTTATCACCCATGATGAACTGCCTTGGACGAAGGTGAAGGATCCGAAGGTTCATCACCCCGTATTACGCTAGACGGACCGGACTCGCCAAGTTTTGTTGGCGAGTTTGCAAATTGGTCATATCCTGCGTAGTTTTTACGTATGAACGTCGTGAGTGCGTTTCGAACTGATGCATGGATTAAAAGCAGTTTTGTTAGCGAGCCTTGGGCTTGTCGCCTCGGGCTTAGCGGTGGAAGATTTAAGGTTCAAGCGCTTGTCTGAAGTCGAGGAGCTTGCGAGCTCCTGGGTACGCTGTTTTTTTCAGGATGAAAGAGGGATGATCTGGATCGGCACGGACGACAGCTTGTGTCGATACGATGGGAGGGAGATTAAGCTGTTTCGGCCGAAGGCGAACGCGGATGGGGTTGAGCTCAATGTTGCTGTAAATGATATTGAGCAGCGTTCTGACGGAAGGTTTTGGATTGGTTCGGATGCGGGACTGTTTGTCTTTGACCCGAGGGATCGTGATTTTCAGTTGTTTCCTGGGTTTAGCGGAAATCCGGTTCTCGATCTGATGACGGATAGTAAAGGGCGGGTCTGGGTTTCCTCTCGCCAAGGATTGCGGCAAATAGACTCGCAATGGAATATCGTGAAGTCCTTCAGGCATGATATGAACGATGTGACATCGCTGCCGATCGACTACGCGAACGTTACTTTCGAGGATGCGTCGGGGAAGATCTGGGTGGGCACCAAGGCGGGACTTTGTCTATTAGAAGAGGCGTCGGACAGCTTCACTTGTTACCGGGAATCGAATGGGGGAGGGACGATTAGTTCGGAAGATGTGTTGGATATCGAAGAGGACTATTTGGGTCGGATTTGGCTGGCGACGGCGCGAGGCGGATTGGAGTTGTTTCACAAAGCCGAAGGCCGGTTCGAGAACGTTATATCGGGTAAGGGAATCCGTCTCACGATCGATAGGGATAATATTTTGTGGCTAGCCTCCGGAGGGGGAGGTGGGCTCGTGCGGCTTGATTTGAATGAACCAGGCGAGAGCGGACTTTTCGCTGTGGAGGTTTATAGAAATGAACTTGGTAATGAATGGAGTCTATCCGACGACACTCTTTTCAGCGTTTTCGAGGATAGGCAGGGAGGTATCTGGGTGGGCACCTTTGGTACGGGCGTATGTTACTACTCGAAACAATCCAAGAAGTTTGGGATTGTGAAACGGAAAGGGGCGAATCCGGCGTTTTCGCTGTCCGAAAACAACGTGACTCGGTTTCTCGAGGAGGAGGACTATTTTTGGGTGGGGACCATTAGTGGCTTGGAGCGGCGGGATAAGCGAACCGGCGCGTATAAGCGTTTTCGGAGTTCGGTGGATGATGACACTACGATTGGGGCGGATCCGATCTACGCTCTGTGCAAAGATAGTCGCGGCAATTTATGGGTCGGAGGTTGGACTTCGGGCTTGAATCTATTTGATTACGAGACCGAGACCTTTACTCGCTTCATGCCGAGCGACGATCCTGAGTCGCTGGCAGCTACGAGTATCTTCTCCATTGTCGAGGGTAATGACGGTTATCTTTGGATCGCAAATTTGGATGGCGGGCTCTGTCGCCTCGATTTGGATACGATGACTTTTAAGCGCTATCAACAAGGTGAAGACGATCCCAAGGGTATGGCTGGAAGCGCGGTTAATGAAATTATACAAAGCCAGTCAGGCTTACTCTACATTTCGGTTTATTCTTCCCTAGAACGCTTTGATCCTGAAACAGAATTGTTCGAACATTTTGATCATGGTCGCAATGCGAAAAATGGAAGCGCGGGTGGGGAAATTACAGATCTTTTTGAGGATAGCAGGGGTCGTGTCTGGCTAGGCACTACGTCGGGTTTGGAATATTTCAATCCAGAGACAGGTACATTTCGTAGTTACACAATGGAAGATGGACTTCCGTCCAATAGAGTTCAAGGAATCCTTGAATCGGATGATGGGAGCCTATGGATAAGCACTGGGCATGGGCTTTCGAAGTTTGTATCTGCTGTACATGATCCAGAGTCGGCACGATTTCAGAATATCTTTCGAGAGGAGGGGCTATCTGGAAATCAGTTTAAGATGCGGGCTGTTTACAAGGGGTTGGATGGTATTCTCTATTTTGGCAGTTCTTCTGGCTACACTTATTTTCGTTCTTCGGAGATTGAGTTTAATAAAAATGCTCCACCTGTTGTGTTAACGGAAATTCTTTTGTTGGAATCAACTCCGGATGCGCCTTCCACTTATAAATCATATGGTAGGGAGGTAGGGACTTTGAAAGAATTTAATCTATCGTATTCAAATTCCAACTTCATTGTTAAGTTTGCGGCTTTGAACTATCTTGATTCGGAGCGGAACGAATATCGTTATAAGCTATCCGGCTATGATCGCGACTGGATTTATTCTGGATATGAGGGTTCGGCTACTTACACAAGTTTGCCTGCTGGTGACTATACGCTTTATGTGACGGGATCGAACAATGATGGAGTCTGGTCGGAGGATGTTCAATCGCTTCGAATTTCCGTTACTCCGCCTTGGTGGGCGAGCATTGGGTTTCGCGTCATTTTTATTTTGGCGGTAGTTTCTGCGTTAGTACTTCTCTATCGGATACGATTCAAGATTTTAAGAAGACAGCGTGAAGCGCTTGAGCGACGCGTTGCAGAGCGTACGTCCGAGTTGGAAGCTGCGAATCTCAGTCTTGCTGAGAAGCAGGAAGAGATCGCTCTACAAAATAAAGAGCTTCAAAGAGGTCGGGTGGAATTGGAGGACCGCGTGCATGAGCGAACTAAGGAGCTGGAGCACGCCAAACTCAGGGCGGAGGAATCTGACCAGCTAAAATCCTCTTTCCTTATGAACATGAGTCATGAGATTCGCACTCCGATGAATGCGATTCTAGGTTTTTCCGAACTGCTAAAGGACAAAGATATAGATGAAAAAGATCGAAATGAGTTTATCGAAATAATCGGTAGCAACGGTCGATCGTTGCTGGTCTTGATTGATGATATACTTGATATATCTTTAATACAATCGGGTAGGGTGAAGCTGCGGAACGAGGTGTTTTATATCGATGAGGTTCTCAATGAGTTGAAGGATTTTTATCGGCTTAAAACGACTTCATTGGTTTCTGTCGAGCTAGAAGACGTAGAGCTTTTCAAGGGCTTGAAGCTTAATGCGGATTCAGTTCGGTTTCGCCAAGTTTTGAATAACTTGCTTGGCAATGCTCTTAAGTTTACGGAGAAGGGCTCGATTCGATTTGGTTGTAAGCCTCGGAATGGCGAGGCGTTGTTCCATGTTGTGGATACGGGACTGGGGATCGATAAAATCGAACAAAAGCGTGTGTTTGATGCGTTCTACAAGATAGAAAACGATAGTTCAAAGCTTTTTCCGGGAACTGGAATTGGTCTCTCTATTTGTCGAAAATTGATAAGTGGTATGGGAGGAGATATATGGGTAGAGTCACAACCTGGAGAAGGATCCGTGTTCTATTTCACTTTGCCTTTAAGCCAAAGACCTGTGGACGAGGATTCGAGCGACCTTGCTGGCTCAAGTTTGGATTTGTCGGGAGCTACGGTGTTGGTTGCGGAAGATGAGGACACAAACTTTTCGCTTATTCAGCATGCGGTTAAGAACTCTGGTGTGCAAATTCATCGAGCTGGTAATGGCCAGGAAGCGTTATTGTTTATTGAAGAAAACAGTGCACTCGATGGGTTGTTAGTTTTGATGGATATTAAAATGCCTATCATGAATGGCGAGGAGGCTTGCCGTAGCATCAAGAAGCATCATCCGCATATACCAGTGATCGCGGTAACGGCGTACGCTCAGAATAGTGATCGAGAACGACTTATGAAAAATGGTTTCGATGGGTACGTAACGAAGCCCGTCGATCCTCATGATTTGGTTTCACTGATAGGTGAATACGTGAAAGGCACATTGTCTTGAGTAGAGCAATTATGGAAAGGGCCCACCAATTGGTGAGCCCTTTTCAAGTTTATTGAAATTGTGGAATGCCCTATTCGAGCCCCGCTTTTTCGCGGAGGAACCTGCGAGTGGCTATCGCTGATTCATTCATGACGTCATCTGTCCAGCCTCCTGTGCTGCTGGCGCTCGGCTTCAGGAAGGAGCAGGTTTCGTCCTTGTCTGATACTGACCAAGTGATCCAGCTGATCTTTCGCTCTTCAGCCCAGTCGCGCCAGATCTGCCACTTCTCGTAATCCATAGGACCATCGCCAGAGGCTTCCATGCCTGCGGATTCGGAGATGAAGATGGGGGCGCCTTTGCTAAGGGCGTAGTCGCCGCGTTCGCGAAGGTATTCGCCATGGGTCGCTGCATAGTAGTGCAGGGTGTACATGATGTTGGATACGCCTTCGATTTGATTGTCCGCAACGAGGTGCAGGTCTTGGTCCCAGTGTGGGTTGCCGACGAGAATCACATTGTCTGGATCGATGGCCCGGATAACGGCGATGACTTCCTCCGAGTAAGCTTTAACGTCTTCCCAAGAGTCTTCGACTGGTTCGTTGAAGATTTCGTATATGACGTTTGGATACTCTCCGTATTTTGTAGCCATCTCGGCGAAGAATTTCTTTGCGAGGTCGAGTTCGATGTGGTGGCTGTGGAAGTCGATGATCACGTAGATGCCGCTTTCGATGGCGCCATCTACAACCTTTGAGATGAGTTCGACGGCTTTTTCCGGTTCGGCGTTGTAGGTGAGTTCGGGCTCCTCGTAGTGTATGCCCATGGCGGCACGTACGACGTCTGCTCCCCAGTCTTCGGCGATCCATTTGACGCTTTCCTTGTTGTAGAAGCGCGGCCACCAGTTGTGCCATCCGTAGCTGATGCCGCGAAGGACGACGGCTTCGCCGTTTTCGTTGACGAGTTGGGTGCCATCGACCTTCAGGGAAGGGATAATGGGCGCATGCGTTTCCGACTTAGTGCAAGAAGCAGTCATGGAGAGGAGCGTTAGAAGAAGTAGGGAAGTGAGTAGTTTCATTCTATTTGATGGCTTGAAGAGAAATAATGCCGTGCCTGTTGGGTCAACCCCTGAAGGCTCCTCCCCCCTTTACTTCTTCTGACTCACGCTCCTAATATTGCTCTCATGCTTATGAGCGGAACTTTGAATTGATTCATGATTGGCAGTTGTCGCCTGCAACTAACTACGCGAAAGAAGGGCGATTTCCTCTTGGTCGGGCAAGCCGCCGACTGAATCTTGCAAGCGCTTCATGAGCGTTGTTTCTTCGGCTGCTGCGAGTCCGCTTTTGCGAATATAGTTGGTAGTGATGTCGCCTTCCCGGAGAGAGAGAATGGCCCCTTTTAGGCGATAACGGAGAGTACGGCCCCAGTTTTCGAAGAGGATGGAGCGTTTGTTGAGGCTAAATTCCGATTCGCTGATGAAGGTGAGCGGGTTCTCGTCGGTGGTGCTGAAGAGCTCGACGGTTTGGTTTTTGGTGAAGCGTAGAATTTCGCGTGGACTATCGAGGAATCCGGAGTCGGCTTCGATCCATTCTCCTTCGAGTATATTCGCCTGGCTGGCACGTGTTTGAGGGGAATCGGCAAGCGAGAGTCCGCGGGACTTGCAGTCTTTGGCGAGTTGCTGGGCCAGTTCGCTAGCGAGCTTGCGCTCGATTTCGAGCTTTTTGTCCGGGAAGGGGAGACTCTTGCGTGCGAAGGTCTTGGCGATCTGCGCGGCGGATTGGTATTCGCCCGACTCGTATAGGAGAGCTGCGAGTTTCATGGATGCGTATTGGTCGACCAAATACTGGCCTTTGATAATGCCCTCCTGCAGATCCCTTTTTGGCGTGAGGAAGATGGGTAGACTGGATTGACGGGTGAGGTTGTTGTCCGCCTGCTGGTAGGAGATTTCAGCGGTTGCTATTAGCGAGGTGTGGGGCAGTGACTCGGTGGCCTGGGCTGTACGGTCGAATCCGAGGTAGATGGCGCCTTTGTTTCGGCTAGCGAATAGGGTTGCGATCTCGAGTGAGAGACTACCGTCGTCGGCCCAGGTGACGGCGTCTCCAGGAATCCCATACAGACCTGAAAGGAAGAATCCTTCAGCGGGGGTCACTTTGAGCGACATGTCGTAGGCGAGCTCGAGGACCATGGTATCGAGTTCCTTGCGAAAGGTGGTTTCCATCGATTCGTCGTCATCGAAGAAGAAGAGGTTTCCGCCGCGGACTGAGCTGATCTTTTCGGCAAGTTCGGCTCCGAAGTGCACGCCGACACCGATGGTGGTGAGTCCGATGTCGGATTTTGATCCGCTTTCGGCCATCGCCATGAAGCCAGTGGCGTCGGTGCGTCCGACGTTGGGGCGTTCGTCTGTAAAGAGCATGACGCGGGTCTTGCCAACAAAGGCGTCGGCGCTTTGGCGTGCGACTTGGTATCCTAGCTCTAGACCTGCCTCCATGGCGGTGCTGCCGTGGCTTTGAATGCGGTCGATGGAGGCGATTATTTGATCGCGGTTCTCTGTGCTGGTTTTGGTGGGTTCGAGGTGAATGTGAGTCGAGCTTCCGTAGAGGACGATGGAGAGCTGATCATCGCTGCCCAGCTGACTGACGACTTGTCGAAGGCTTTTGCGAACGAGTTCGAGTGGGTCTCCGCTCATGGAGCCGGACTTGTCGACGACTGCTACTAGATTGAGTGGAGCCGGTTTGAATGTGGTGGCGTCGATGCCTGATACGAAACCGAGCTGGGCAAGGATATCGACCTTGGGTTGGGCAGCTGACTCGAAGGAGGTAGCTTGGGAGGCGATATCGAAGAGCCAGCCTTCTTTTGCGTCACCGCCGATAGGGAGGTCGTGCTCGCTGAAGAGTCCTTCTGCGGTGAAGCTTGCGGGGGAGGGAATGATTCCCTCGTCGATAAGGTTTCGCAGGTAGCGGATGTCTTGGGCTCCGCCTACGGTGGCGCCCAGTTTAGTCCGTATTCGTGTTGCGGATAAGGTGGAAGTGGCTCGGTAGCCGCCGGTGGAGGGGCCGGAGACTTCGAAGGGGCTTAGTTCGTAAACGACTTCTTCATCTTCCTCCTCATCATCTTGAGAGGAGAGGGGCAGGCTCATGATCAAGCCAGCCGCGGCGAGCGTAGCGACTCGCTTGAGTCTGCTGCTCCATACACAGTTACACACGTTTTTCATATTAGCTTACGTAGTTGAGTTATCATTACGAATCGCGTTGGGGACGCGATCCACGTAAGCTTGCCGACAAGCTACTCTCTTAGTTCGAGCAGCGGGCTTGATTCGGATTCGAATCTTCAGAAAAACTTTTCCTAAAGCGATTTTCTGAGACTGATGGCTCCGCGTATTTCTCCGAGCGAATAGCCGGTGGCCTTGTCCTCAGGATAAAAGGTTTGGAGCGCTTTTGCTACTTCTGGCGCAAGGTCAGTGCCGTGACAGGTGGTGCAGAGCGGCTCGACGATTTGGGCTTTCATGAATCGAAATTCGGTTTCAGAGAGTTCGCTGATCATGAGCGGATCTGTTCCGTCGTTAGCGGCTTGGCGTTTGTCGAGGGCCTTGAGGGCGTTGGTTTCCCATTCGTCAGGCTCGGCGGCCGCATTGCGCGGCTTGAGGCTGACGCGGTGAACAGCCCAGCCGGTTTTGTCACTCAGGTTTTGGGCGATAGCGGGCGCCTTATTCGAACAGACTTCGATGGCGACGGTGGGCCCGCCAGATTCGAGGGCTTTCTTGAGCTCGGGCTTAAGGGTGCTGGCGAACTCCCTGATGATGGTGATTGCTTCTTGGGTGAGCTCGGTTTTGTCAGGCTCGGCGAAGAGGAGGGCGGTTCCCGAGAGAAGAATAGCTGGAATGGCAAAGCGGAGATGTTTCATATGACCTAGTCCTCGAAGGGGTTTGGGGGTGGCGTTTGCTCGGTGGAAGGAGGAAGCGTGGGAAGCGCGAAACTCGGTTGCTCGCCAGTGAGCGCCTTGAGGTAGGCTACGATTTTGGAATTTTCCTCAGGGGTGAAAGTGCGGCCGAGCTGGAGGCGTCCCATGATGTCCACTGCTTCAGCGAGCGTTTCTGCGTCCCCGTCATGAAAATACGGATACGTAAGCTCGATGTTTCGTAAGGTGGGGACTTTGAATTTGAAGCGGTCCGCGTCGATCCCGGTGAGACCTGCTACGCCTTCGGCAGGATTTTCGGTTTGGTAGGGAGCGACGAGGCCCATTTTCTGGAAGGAGTTTCCGCCGAGGGCCGGGCCATTGTGGCAGGCGATGCAGCCGCTTTGCTTGAAGAGTTGGTAGCCGGCGAGCTCCTTATCCGAGAGCGCTTCGTCGTCGCCGAGCAGCCAGCGGTCGAAGCGAGAGTTTGGAGTAACGAGAGTCTTTTCGAATTCGGCGATGGCGTCTGTGACCTTGTCGATGTCGATTTCGGGCGTGCCGAAGGTGAGTTCGAATTCCCGCACATAGCCAGGGATGCCTTGGAGGGTGGAGATGGCGAGTTCGTGGGTGAAGGCCATTTCTCCAGGGTTGGCGATGGGTCCGCCGGCTTGTTCTTTGAGGTCGGCGGCGCGTCCGTCCCAGAATTGAGCGATATTTAGGCTGCTGTTAAGTACGGTCGGCGAATTGATGGGGCCTTGGGCCCAGCCGTGTCCAATAGAGGTCTTGAGATTGTCCGTCCCACCCATGCTCAGGTTGTGGCAGGAGTTGCAGGAGATGAAACCCGACTTGGAGAGTCTGGGATCGAAGTAGAGCTTTTTGCCCAGCTCGGACATGGCGATGTTGATCTCCTTGGCAGGAGTGATGACCTGGATGGGCTCGCCAGGGCGGGAGGCTTGGGTGAAGGGCGCCAACAGTAGGAAGGCGGCCGTTAGGAGAAGCAGTGTTTTTTTCATTTTCTTCGTTTCGGTTCCGCAGGGTATGAATTATCGTAGTTCTACGATTGATTGCGACGAATAGCTAATTTCGCAAGATCGAGGCTGTCAGACTCGAACGTTAGAAGCTTGCCTGACTAATCATATTAGCAAATGCTAATAAATTGTCGCAACTGCGGTCGGTTCATTGACCTCCACGTTCTATCGTATAAATACGATTAGATATGACAACGGCCAAGATCGACCTTTTCACTGACAAGCAAGTAGAGCTTTCGCGTTTCGCTCGTTCGCTGAGTCATCCGGCTCGGATTGCGATTGTAGGCTTATTGCAGGAGAGCGAAAAGATGAGCTGTAGTGAGATTGTGGAGGCACTCCCGTTGGCTCAGGCGACGGTGTCTCAGCATCTTAAGGCTCTGCGCGAATCGGGATTGGTATCGGGCGAATCGTGTGGAACGCAGGTATGCTACTCTCTGGTGCCGGATCAGATTCGGGACTTCTGCAGTGAATTTCGAAAAATGCTTGGTCAATAAAATGTGATCAAAATTTAACTACAAATAGATATGAAAGAAAATAAAACGAATACACCTGTTGTGGAAGCTTTAAGAGTCGTTTTGGCTGACAGCTATGCTGTGATGGCGCAGACGCATATTTGCCATTGGAACGTGAGGGGGCCAGGCTTCTTCGCTTTGCACACGGCGTTTGAGGAACAGTACACGGAGCTCTTTGCGGCGGTGGATGAAATCGCGGAGCGGATACGGGCGTTGGGGGCGTTAGCTCCGGGCGGCTTGGCGAATCTGGCCGGCTTGGCAGGCGTTTCAGAAATCGCCGAGGACGCGGGCGCGGAAGCGATGGTTTCTCATTTGCTGGAAGGCAACAAGAAGCTGGTGGCTGATCTGCTCAAGGCGCGCGACCATGCGGGCGAAGCGGGTGACAGCCCGACGGAGGATCTTATGATTCAGCGAGCTCAGATACATGAGAAGACGATCTGGATGCTGAATAGTTACTTGAGTTGAGGGTCTTTAAAGAGGTCATTGCTGAGATACTGCCTATCCAACAATTCGAAGTATTGTATTCAAAAACCAATAGATAGTTATGAACGAGAAAAAGAGAATTGTTGTGATAGGCGGCGTCGCAGCGGGGGCGTCGTTTGCGGCGAGAGCGCGGCGTTTGGACGAGGATGCGGAGATCATCGTGCTAGAGCGTGGTCCGGACGTGTCCTTTGCAAATTGTGGGCTCCCGTATTATGTAGGAGGTGAGATTTCGAGTCGCGAAGCATTAGCGGTGCAGACCCCGCAGAGCCTGCAGGCACTGCTCAAGCTGGATGTGAGGACGCGTTGCGAGGCGCGGGCGATCAATACGGCGAGTATGACGGTTGATGTGTGTTCGCTCGAAGATGGCGAGCTCGAGGCCTTGCCTTATGACGCCTTGATGCTTGCTCCAGGGGCGAAGCCGATAGTGCCGCAATTGCCAGGGATCGATGATCCGAGAATTCATACGCTGCGCAATCTGCAGGATATGGATCGTATCAAGAAAGCTGCGACAACTGCCCAGAAAGTCGTTGTGATCGGAGCGGGGTTTATCGGTTTGGAAATGGCGGAGCAGCTTCAGCGCCTGGGGCTGCAGGTGACGGTTGTTGAAATGATGCCTCAGGTGCTTCCGCAGCTAGATGCGGAGATGTCCCTGCTGATGCAGAGCGAGCTCGAGGTGCATGGGGTCGAGGTGATCTTGGAGAACGGGATAAAAGGATTTCGGTCCGAGCCGAGTGGCTTGGTGTGCGAGCTTCAATCTGGGCGTACTGTGCAAGCGGATCTGGCTCTGCTTTCGATCGGCGTTCGTCCGGAAACGGAGATTGCGAAAGAGGCGGGAATCAGACTGGGCGCTCGCGGTCATGTCATGGTGGATACATATCAGCGCACGTCCGCTCCCGGCGTTTATGCGGCGGGGGATGCGGTGGAGTCGATTGACCGAATCAGCGGTGAGGCGAGCGCGGTGCCGCTCGGTGGGCCTGCGAATCGGCAGGGCCGCGTGGCGGCGGACCACCTTTACTTAGGAGAACGCGCACGGCCGTATCCAGGATCTCTGGGCACTGCAATTGTCCGCGTCTTCAATGTGGCAGCGGGCCTGACGGGGTGGACGGAGCGGCGGCTCAAACTGGCGGGGCGGCCTTACGAGGCGACTTTGGTGAATGACAATCACCATGCGGGGTACTATCCCGGCGCCCAGCCGATGACCTTGAAGGTGCTTTGGGATCCGAAAACGGGTCGAGTGCTCGGGGCGCAGGCGACGGGCTTCGAGGGAGTTGACAAGCGGCTCGACGTTTTGGCGACGGCGATCGCTGGAAAGATGACGGTGGAGGACCTTTGCCATTTAGAGCTTTCCTATGCGCCGCCGTTTGGCAGCGCCAAGGACATCGTGAACCTTACCGGATTCTCGGCGGTGAACGCGCTGGATGGGTTGGTCCGGATGACCCATACCTTGCCTGATCCAGAGACGGTACAGCTGGTCGATGTGAGACCGCGTCCCTTGTTTGAGGCTCATCCGATAGTGGATGCGGTGAACATTCCGTTTCCCACTTTGCGAAGCAGTCTGGACCTTTTGGAGCGGGACGTGCCGGTGGTGACGATTTGCGCCTTTGGGAAGATGAGCTATTTCGCCGCGCGGATTTTGCATCAGGAAGGCTTTAGCGTGAAGGCGTTTTCTGGGGGAATCAGAGGAAGTATCGATCCGCGGAGTCCGGCCAAGCTGCCTACGGGCTGAGGCTGAATTTGTACGGCAAATGATTTTTGTACCAGCGCATTTCCTCGAATGGGCGATGCGCTAAAACTATTGTAGCTCGTGTGCAGTTACGAGGGAACGCGCGTTTGTGGCTTGGCATCGTGGCATTTGCGCGAATCTTGCCCCGCATGAAGACATTTCCTGACGGATTTCTCTGGGGCACTGCCACTGCCGCCTACCAAATCGAAGGCGCCGTAGCGACGGATGGGCGCGGGCCGAGCACCTGGGACGCGTTTGCCCATACGCCAGGGCGCACGTTCAATGGCGACCATGGCGACACCGCTTGCGACCACTACCACCGCTGGGAAGAGGATATCGCGCTGATGAAGCAGATGGGAATCGGCTGCTATCGCTTTTCGATTTCCTGGTCGCGCATCATTCCCGCCGGTACGGGCGAAGTGAACGAGAAGGGGATCGAATTCTACAACAGGCTCATCGACGCCTTGTTGGCCAATGGCATTCAGCCATGGGTGACGCTTTTTCACTGGGACTTGCCGCTCGCCTTGCAGATCGAGGAAGACGGTTTGCTCAACCGCAGCATCGTGGATCGCTTCGTCGATTATTCGCGCCTCTGTTTCGAGCGTTTCGGCGATCGCGTGAAAAACTGGATCACGCTCAATGAGCCGATGTGCAGTTGCTCTCTCGGCCATGGCGTGGGTGTGCATGCTCCCGGTCGCAAGTCGGATACGGAACCCTATATCGCTGCACACAACCTGCTGCTTTCCCATGCGTATATCGTGGATCTCTATCGTAGGGAATTTCAGGATACGCAAAAGGGTGCCATCGGGATAACGAATAATTGCGATTGGCGGGAGCCGCTGACGCAGGATCCGAAGGACATCGAAGGTGCCCAGCGCGGGCTCGAGTTCTTCCTCAGCTGGTTCGCCGACCCTGTCTATTTTGGCAAGTATCCGGATCGCATGCTCGAGCGCGTCGGGGATAAGCTGCCGCAGTTCACGGAAGAGGAGTCGGCCTTGCTCAAGGGCTCGTCGGACTTCTTCGGACTGAACCACTACACGACGATGCTTACCTCCGAGCCGGATCCTGAGCATCAGGTCGAAGGCGTAATCGTTCGTGGAAATGGCGGCGTCTACGGCGACCAAGGCGTGACGCTCTCTCGCGCGGATGACTGGGAGCAGACCGATATGGGTTGGAATATCGTTCCCTGGGGCTGCCAAAAACTCCTCGAGTGGATCGCCGAGCGCTACGGCAATCCGCCGATCTACATAACGGAAAACGGCTGCGCGATGCCCGGCGAGGACGATCGAGAAGTGGCGCTCAACGACAGTCGCCGCGTGGCGTTTCTCGAAGGTTATATCGGGGCCTGTCACCAAGCCATCCAGAACGGAGTGAACCTGAAGGGCTACATGTGCTGGAGCTTCATGGACAATTTTGAATGGGCTTTTGGATACGGGAAGCGCTTCGGCCTGCACTGGGTCGACTACGAGACCGGTGAACGCCAGCCAAAGGCGTCGGCCAAGTGGTTTGCGGAGTTGACGAAGCGAAACGGGTTTTAGGTTTTATTAATGGAAACGGCCGCTGGAGACAGCGGCCGTTTTTTTTGGCTGGGTAATCGCGACACGAGGTCGCTTCCCATCTCGGGTTGTTGTTTAGAATTCTGCGGTGATGCGGGTCCAGAGGGTGCGGCCGGGTTCGTTGATGCGGGTGGTTTGGGTGTAGCCGGCGATCATTGCTCCGGCGCGGCTGATGTGCTCGGCTACCAGACCTCGAGCATCAAGTCTTGTTCTTCTGGTGACATACCAGCAACTATAGCGAAATCTCTAGCTTCTTTTTCGTTGATACTTCCAGAGGCGTAGGCCTCGGATATTAACTCTTTCATGCGCGATGGCGTTTCGTTTCCTCTAAAACGCCCTGGTTCATCTCTACTAATTCCAAATCGAGCTTTGCGGTATTGTATGGAAAAACTCTTGTGGGCCTGTTGGGTCATCAATCCGCACTGAAAAAGCCTCATCCCAATAGCCATTAAGGAAATTCCAAATTTCCCCTTTAATTCAACAAGCTCTGCTAGACTAAATCGACTTCTCTTTTCTTCTCCTAGCTCTTCGAACAGACTGATCTTTGGGAGCAAAAATGCTCCTGCGAATCGGTGACATAAACTTTCCTTGGCACGATTTGTAAGTTTGTCTGGAAAAACCAATACGTCGTGGGCTAGCTCATGAAGTATTGTAAACCTCATACGAGGTAAATCCATACGCTCAGGGTGATCATGTAGGAATTGTTTGTTCGAACAAATAACGAGTTCATTTTTAGCATAAGCACGCAGAGCATCAAATGCCTGATCTTCTTTAACTCTACATATTTTTATATGCTTTTTCTCTAGTAGCTTTGTTACACTTTGAATGGGCTCTTTACCAATCTTCCATGTGAGAAAACGGAGATGATTGGCTGCTGCTTCTGCTTCTTCCCCATTGCAAACTGGATACTTTCTTTCTGATAGATATTTCGATCCGCTAATTATCGATTCTAATTGAATGTATTTTTCAAAATATAGTTCAGAATGTGCAACGATTCGTGCCTCGGCTTTCGCACTCAAACGAGACTTCACTCTTCTATAATCGATGTCCACCAATTTGATCGCCCCTTTCTGGAAGAAAAAATCAATAGGCTTTTTCAACACTTTCGAAAGTGCTGCCAGGCTTTGGCTACTAGGAGCGATTTCACCCTTCTCGTATTTACTGAGAGATTGTTTGGTAATGCTTAAGCCCGCTTCGGCCAGAGAAGCAACTAGATCGTCTAGGCTTAAACCAAGGAGTCTTCTAGCTTGGTTCAAGCGCAGGGAGGAGAACGCAGGGGACGAATTCATCATGAACGAAAGTGTCGTTAACGATCCGACTTTAACATGCTTGTCAACCCTTAGGGGACAAATTGAGTATCAATAGATCGTGATTTGTTGATATGTTTACAAATTTCGGTATGAAATCGTTTGATGCGATTGATTTTTTACAACTAAAACCATAATTAAGGTTGCAATCGCCGATTGCAGACTCATAAAAAAAGACGCTCGGGAATTCCGAGCGTCTCAATAACAAATAACAGAGCTGTTGCTCAGGTCATCCGTCGTAGTAAGCAGGTAACCTAAGTGGCAGTTCATTCACATCAATCACAAAATTGATTATCAGAAATGAACAACCCACAAAATACTGTCGCCGAAGCTAAGCTAGTCGCTTCGATCAACGACATCATCATCCTAGCGCCGCGGGAGTTGGTCTCAGTCCAATTGCTGCTTGAACAAGGGAGCCTGCTCAATGAAGCAGGTTTATTCAGAGACCACCAAACGCCGACTGACCCTTGGTTTGACGCCGCTGAGGAGGTCTCTCTTGCTCATGGATCTGTGTTCTACACTGGCAAATCCCCATGTGAACCAAAGTCCGGTCCAGTTGGATCGCGTGCTAAGTTTGTAGCTACAGTAGACGATCATCCTGAGTACACGAGTCGAAGAGAACAAACAGGAGCATCGATCCGTCGCCTCTTTGGCTTGGATGATGATGTTGATCTCTTCATTGATATGATGTCGCCAAATGACGTTGCCATTGGTGACGAAGAAATAGTCGATCTTGGACGTTCGAATGCGCTCCTTACAAAAGAGCGCGACTGCGGTCCGTTACAGATCAATATTTTCGTCAACACTCGCTCAAAGATCGCAACGAAGCGTCGTCTGTCTTACCGTGAAATTGTCCAGTTCGCGTTTCCTAGTCCGAATTACGATCAGCAAGTTTTCACTGTGACTTACTGCAAAGGCCCTCGTAAAAGGACCGAAGGTAGCCTGTCCGATGGAGATTCAACAAAGATAGTAGAAGGGATGGAGTTCAATGTCACACAGACTAATAAATCTTAATCCCGATCTACGCAGGCTCAGAGACGAGGGTTATGAAGTTCGTATTGCTTCAAACCATCTTCTCGTAGAGAATGTGCCTTACGTCACTGCTGACCGTGTAATATCAAAGGGAACGTTGATCTCTGAGTTAACACTTCGTGGCGATAGCACGGTACGGCCGAGCACGCACGTCGTCTCCTTTACAGGTACTATTCCATGCAGGCAAGATGGGAGTCAGATCAGTGCTATGTTGCATACTACGAATAGCCAAAGCCTCGGCGGAGGATTGATTGCGAATTGTTCGTTTTCGAATAAACCGTCCGGCGGGTATTCCGATTATCATCACAAGATGAGTCGTTATGTGGAAATGATATCCGCTCCTGCAAAGTCGCTTAATCAGCATGTAAGTGCCCAGACGTTCAAGGTGCGAGAGATTCCAGAAGAAGAGTCTGTATTCGTTTACCCGGACACGAATTCTAGCCGAGCCAATATTGGTGTAGTTGCAGAACGAGTAGCAGGGTTAAAAATTGGGATAGTAGGGCTCGGGGGAACTGGGTCTTATCTTCTCGATTTCATTGCTAAGACTCCCGTTGCAGATATCCATATTTTCGATGGCGACTTTATGCATACTCACAATGCTTTCCGTGCTCCTGGTGCACCAAGTCTCGATGAGCTGAATCAAGAGCAGGCGAAAGTGGCTTACCTAAAAAATATCTATAGTAAGATGCATCGTGGGATTCATGCCCATCCAATTTTCCTGGACGAGCAAAATGTTACCGATCTTGAAGGATTAGACTTCGTTTTCCTATGCATGGACAAAGGGGGTACAAAAAGGAATATTTTGGACTTTCTGGAAGACCGAGGCATCCCCTTCATCGATGTTGGCATAGGAGTTGAGTTTGTGAATGACCGACTTCTGGGAACCGTACGTACAACGCTTAGTAAAAAAGGTGCGAGAAATCATGTTTCAAAGTATAACAGTTTTGCGGATGAAGATGTGGAGGACTTGTATTCCTCGAATATCCAGATTGCAGAATTGAACGCTCTTAACGCAACGATGGCGGTGATGTTTTGGAAGAAGTACTATGGGTTTTACCACGATTCTAAGAACGAGCTAAATAGCTTGTACACAATCGGGTTCAACACGCTGTGCAGTGAGTAGGCTTATTCATAAATTCGTCGAGCATCTTCCTGAACAGCTGGAGGAAGGCGTGTTGTATGTCTCAATCAAATTCGCAACCGCGGCACATTTGTGCTGCTGCGGTTGCGGTAATGAGGTTATTACCCCGTTTTCGCCAACCGATTGGAAACTAATGTACGATGGCAAAAGCGTATCCCTTCATCCATCGATAGGGAGTTGGAGTCTCGATTGCCGATCTCACTATTGGATCAAGAACGACAAGATTAGTTGGGCGGATTCATGGAGCCAGCAAGAGATAGAACAATGCCGGATTCGCGAAACAGAACAGAAGGCCGTTTATTACGGAAAGATGCATTCTGCTGTCAGACAGTCTAGGCCCGAAGTCTCCGTTGCTCCCGCTGCCGGAGAGCATTCTGGACTAGCAGAGAGAATCAAAAAAAAGCTTTGGTCGTTGTTTGATTAATTACCTACAAAGCCGCAACAGACATCCCGTTGCGGCTTGTTTAGTCGAGTTTAGATTAGTGATATTCGAGGTTCTCTTAAAACTCGGCGGTCATTCGAGCCCAGAGGGTGCGGGCGGGTTCGTTGATGCGGGTGGTCTGGGTGTATCCGGCGATGGCGGCTCCGGCTCGGCTGATGTGTTCGGCGTAGGTTTCGTCGAAGAGGTTGTCGATGCCTGAGGCGAGATTCCAGTATTCGTTTATTCGATACGAGCTATGGAGCGATAACACTGCGAAACTCTCCGAGGGGCCGATGTCTTGGCCGACGATGTTTCCTTGATGGAGGGCGAAGCGGTCTTGCTCTGCAACGAAGCGAGCGAGCCATCCGAAGGACCAGGCTTCGCGACGACGTCCCCCTTCGAGGGTGAATTCCAAGGGAGAGATTTGGGCGAGGGCGAGGTGATCGGTGTCGTTGGTGCCGTGGGTGTAGGCGAGGGATCCGGAGGTGTACCAGCCGGTTTCGTTTTGGTAGCTGAGCTTGGCTTCGCCGCCCCAGGTGGTGGCGTCGATATTTCGGCTGATGGTGGCCATGCGGGTCATCATGCCCATGGATTTTGGATAAGCGCTTTCGATGAGGATGAAGTCTTGGTGGTCTGCGAGAAAACCTGAGAGCGAGAGATCGAAATCGCCCCAGTTATGGAGTGAGCCAATGTCGAGCTGGGTGACTTTTTCCGGAGCTGTATTGAAGGCGCTGATACTGGTTTCGGATTCCTTGCTGAAGAGTTCCCAATAGTCGGGGAAACGCTCGGAATGGCCGATGCCCGCGTAGAGTTTGCTGCCGCTTTGGTTGAGCTCGCGTTCGAAGCGAAGGAATCCGCTCGCGAGGGTGTCGCTGCTTTTGGTGTTGGCGGTGGGGTTGGGCATCATGGAGCTGTTCATCATGCCGACGCGAAGCTGGGCCCGTTTGTCGCGCGCTTGCCAGTCGTCGAGGCGAGCACCGAAGAGGATGTTGTTTTGCTCGGAGAGGGTGTATTCGAACTCTCCGTACACGCCAACTTGGTCGAAGGTGCCGTCTTCTTGCCACGGATTTGATTGGTAGCTGGTGGTGGCGGGGCCCATGGCGGTGCGAACGCGGTGGCGGTTTGACTGGGTATCGAGGCCGAGGGTGGAGTCGAGTTTTCCGCGGCGATCGAGTTCGAGTTTGAGGGATGCTCCGTAGGTTTGGCGGTCCGGGTTGGAGAGCATGGGCATGGACATCATCATGCTCGGCGTGAAGTCGCGCAGGGAGAAGTTGTCCATGACGTGGTCGACGTAGTTGTAGTAGACTTGGGTGTCAATGGCGCGTACTGGGCCGTCGAGCTGGTCGGCTCGGTAGCGCAGGGCGTAGGCGGTACGGTCGAAGGACACGCCGTCCATCATGCGGTCCGCGTAGGCGGCTTCGCCGTCGCTCTGGCTGTAGGTGAATTCGAGGCCTGAGGTTTCGCTGGGCGTGTAGCCGAGGGCGAGCTGAGCGTTCCAGCGTTCGTATGAGGAATTGGATACGTTTCCATCTCCGTCCTCGAAGTCGTCCGCTTGGGAGGTGGAGCCTTGGAATCGGGCGTAGGCGTTTGCGTTTCCGGTGAGGGCTTCGACGGAGAGATCGCGTCGCCCGAAGGAGCCTATATTTGAGAAGAGCTTCAGGGAGCTGTCGGTGGCGGTGAAGCGCGGGGCGGAGCGTTCGAAGAGGACGACGCCGGCGGATGCTCCGGGGCCGTGTTGCACGCTTTGGGGGCCTTTGAGGACGGTGACTTGGTCGAAGGAGGATGGGAAGACGTAGGCGGTGGGCGGGTCCATGCGTTGGCCGCAGCCGCCAAGGGTGCAGGTTCCGTCCAGCAAGACTGGGAGGCGCGAGCCTGCCATGCCGCGGAAGGTCGGATCGCCGTCGGTGCCGCCTTTACGGATGACGGAGAAGCCGGCGATGTGCTTGAGGGCGTCGGCCCCGTCGTTGGCGGGGAGGGGCTGGATGGCGATCTGGGGATCGAAGGTAATACGGCCCGGTTCGGTGGCGTCGGCGGACGTGACGACGAGCGGATCGAGATCGACGGTTTCGTCTTGCGGAGTCTCGTCGGCGAGAGCGTTTGGAATGAGCAGTGAGGCGATGAGGGTGAGAGTCAGTGTTGTTCTAAAATTCATTGGATGAGATCAGTTTGTATACAGGCGTGCGTAATCCATGCGTTGGATCTAGGCGCAAAGTGCCGTAGTCGAGGTTAGGAATTGCTTTGTCCCCTTTGGACGAAGCAGTAGCTAGCTGCTAGGCGCAGCGTGGGGGCGGTGGCTCGAAACTGAGCGTGATCTCTTGGTAAATCCTTAGAGGAGGCGGACCGTGAGTGATTGGTTGTTCCTCTGGTTTTGGATAGCTCAAATAGGAAAAAGGGAGTGGAGTAAGCGGGCTTTTTTCGGCGAGGGCGAGTGATAGGCTGTCGTCGATATCCTGCAGCGTTTCTTGGGAGAGAATGCAGATGCCGCAGAGGTCGAGGCCTGAGAAGGTCAGGTCCAGGGCTTGGGCAGCTGGCAAGGAATCGCTGTAAACGTCGTACATGCGGGCCCAACCGTAGGATTGGAGGGCGACGGCGTGAAAGCCGCTAGCGAGCAAGACGGCGCAAAGGCACAGAAGGGCGCCGGCCTTTTGAAACCAGCGTTTCAATGCGGTGGGCGTGGCTGTTCTGTGTAGGTGGCGCGGGTTCACTTTTTGCGATTAGTTCTTATGAGAAGGCGTGGAGTCAAGTCGGCAGTGTCTTAGGTCAGCTCGTATTAGGGAACGTGATTTTTCTGGTGCTGTTGAAGTGAGTCTCTACAAGTCGGTTTTACTCTACCGAACTCTGAATCACCTGAATTTATTATGTACCCGAAAAACTCCTTTGAAGACTCTTCTGCGTGGGCAGAGGGCATCCTTTCTCAAATGACGCTCGACGAGAAGTGCGACTATGTCGGTGGCGAAGACATTTTCTATACGAAGGCGATCGAGCGTCTCGGGGTGAAGCGGGTGTTGATGAGCGACGCGACGGCGGGGATTCATCTGCGGGACCGCTTTAACGAGTTCACGTACCAGAACGCGATCGAGAAATCGACGGCCTTTCCGTGTCCGCTGCAACTTTCGGCGACGTGGAATCCGGAGCTTTCGGAGCAGTTCGCCAAGAGTGTGGCGGAGCAATCGCTCGCGGCGGGAATCGGGGTGTTGCTTGGGCCGGGCTTTAATATTTATCGCCAGTCTCAGTGCGGACGAAATTTCGAGTATTTTGGCGAGGATCCGTTTTTGACGTCGCGCATGATCGAAAAGTACATCAAGGGCGCTCAGGACACGGGTGTGGTGGCGACGATCAAGCACTTCGTGGCGAACAATACCGACTATTTCCGTCGCAAGAGCAACTCGGTGATCGACGAGCGCACGCTCAATGAGATCTATATGCCGGCCTTCAAGGCGGGGATCGAGGCCGGGGTGCTGGCTGCGATGACGTCCTACAATCTCGTCAATGGCGAGTGGGCTGGACAGAGCGAGTATGTCATTAAAAACCTACTACGCGGCCATCTTGGTTTCAAGTGGCTGGTGATGACCGACTGGTGGTCGGTGTTTGACGGAGCGAAGGTGGCGAAGTCGGGGCAGGATCTCGAGATGCCGGCGTGTCTGGCGACGATTGGCCTGGCGGATAAGGTTCGAGCTGGGGAAGTGGAGGAAGCGGACGTGGATCGTATGGTGAAGAGTATTTTGACCACGCTGAAGTCAATGGATCTATTCGATCTCGAGCCGCGTACGGATCTGGTGGCGAATTTCCCTCAGCATGAGGCGGTGGCGCTGCAGACGGCTCGGGAGGGCACGGTGCTGCTGCGTAATGAAGGCGGGATTTTGCCGCTGGTGGGCGAGGAGGAGATCCTTGTGATCGGCGATTACCTGACGGATAAGGCGCATGGCGGCGGATCGGCTCGGGTGGACGGGTACGACACGGTGCAGCTTATTGACGCGTTGAAAGCGGAGTTTGGGGAGCTCATCGCTTACGACAAGGCTCCGACTTGGGAGCGTATTCAAAATGCGAAGACAGTGGTTCTCAGTATTGGGACCATGGATAGCGAGGGTTGGGACCGGCCCTTCGAGTTGAAGGATTTCGACGAGTCGTTTATCCGCAAGGTGGTGAGCTTGAACGCGAACGTGGTCGTATTGGTACATAGTGGCTCGGGCATTCGCATGACGGATTGGGCGGATAAGACGGCGGCGATCGTGTATTGCTGGTATAACGGGCAGAACGGACACACGGCGGTGGCGGAAATTTTGTCCGGTAAGACGAATCCGTCTGGCAAACTGCCGATGACGATTGAGCGAGAGTTCGCGGACAGCGTGGATCCGGACTATGTGCCGGAGGGCGAGCATCTTTACAGCAGCTGGAATGACGAGTGGGAAGCGGCTCGTGAGCAATACGATATTAAGTACGACGAAGGCGTGTTCGTTGGGTATCGTTGGTACGATAGCAAGGAGATCGAGCCGCTGTATCCGTTTGGGCATGGCTTGTCGTATACGAATTTTGAATACTCTGATCTAGTGATATCGAAAACAAGCTTTGGTGTGGATGATGTGCTGGAGCTTAGTTTTACGATCAAGAATATCAGCACTGTGAAGGGAGCTGAGATTGCCCAGCTCTACGTGAGAGACGAGGAGTCTTCGGTGGCGCGTCCGCTGAAGGAGTTGAAAGGATTTAAGAAGGTAGAGCTGGCGGCGGGCGAATCGACGACAGTGACGCTGAGTTTGAACAGGGCCGCTTTTAGTTTCTGGTCGACGGATCAGAAAGATTGGGTGGCGGAAAATGGTGGCTTCGAGCTCTTGGTCGGAGCTTCGAGTCGCGATGTGAAGCTGAGGGCGTCGGTCGAGTTGGTTTAGACGGTTTGGGAAAGCGTCTAGGGAGTTTCTGACTTGAGCTGGAATTAGCTTGGCTAATCCCTGAGCGATTCCCTAGGCGCTTGTCATCAAGGTGCGGTCATTGCTGGGTTCTTTCATAAGAGTGCCGGTTTCAGGGCTTGCGTTTCGGTTTAGCCTCGCGAATTTGCATCGGCCAATGAAGCAATTTCCAGACAATTTCCTATGGGGCGCGGCCACGGCTGCTTACCAGATCGAAGGGGCATGGGCGACGGACGGTCGTGGACCGAGCATCTGGGACGCGTTTTCGCATACGCCAGGCAAGACGCATGAAGGCGACACCGGAGATGTGGCGTGCGACCATTATCACCGTATCGAGGAAGACGTGGCGTTGATGCGTAAGCTCGGGCTGAAGTGTTACCGCTTTTCGGTTTCTTGGTCGCGGATCTTGCCGCAGGGGCGTGGCGAGGTGAACGAGAAGGGGATCGCGTTTTACAACAAGCTGATCAACACGCTGGTAGCGAACGACATCCAGCCGTGGGTGACTTTGTTTCACTGGGATTTGCCGTTGGCGTTGCAGATGGAGATGGATGGGCTGCTCAATCCGAAGATCGCCGACGAGTTCGCTCATTACGGGCGGCTCTGTTTCGAGCGTTTCGGGGATCGTGTGAAGAACTGGATCACGCTTAACGAGCCGTGGTGCAGTGCATTTTTGGGGCATGGCAATGGCTACTTTGCTCCTGGTCGAGTCTCTGATACGGAGCCCTATATCGCGGCGCACAATCTGTTGCGGGCCCATGCCTACATCGTCGACGTGTATCGTCGCGAGTTTCAGCCGGCTCAGGAAGGACAGATCGGGATCACGAATAACTGCGACTGGCGTGAGCCGTTGACTGATTCGGCCGAGGACAAGGCGGCTGCGGAACGTGCGCTGGAGTTCTTCCTCGGTTGGTTTGCGGATCCGGTCTATTTTGGGGATTATCCGGCTAGCATGCGCGATCGTGTGGGGGATCGACTTCCGCAGTTTAGCGAGAAGGATAGGGCGTTGCTCAAGGGTTCATCTGACTTTTTCGGATTAAACCACTATACCACGATGATGGCAGCTCAGCCGAAGGAAGAAATTAGCGGCATGGGCGACATCAAGGGGAATGGCGGACTGTCTCAGGATCAGCAAGTGGCTCTCTCCGATGATCCTTCTTGGGAGAAGACCGATATGGGTTGGAACATCGTGCCTTGGGGCTGCCGCAAACTGCTCGAGTGGATAGACAAGCGCTACGGGCATCCGCCAATCTACATCACGGAAAACGGCTGCGCGATGCCGGGCGAGGACGACAAGAACGTGGCGTTAAACGATTTGACGCGTCGCGATTTTCTCAAGGGCTACCTCGAGGCGTGTCATGAGGCGATCGACAACGGCGTAGACCTGCGTGGCTACATGACGTGGAGCTTGCTGGATAATTTCGAGTGGGCGCTGGGTTACAGCCGTCGGTTCGGTCTGCACTGGGTGGACTACAAAACGGGCGAGCGGGCGGCCAAGATTTCTGCCAAGTGGTACGCGACTGTTTGCAAGGGCAATGCGATCGATCCGGAGTTTGAGTGTTTGGTAAATAGCTCGGACGCGTACACGAAGGCTTGCGGCAAGATCACGCGCAGCGCCTAGGAATCGCGCGATCTTGTTGATATCGGATTCAAAAAGAAAAGGCGTTCCTCGTTTGAGGAACGCCTTTTTGATTTTTTTACGCTTCGGCTAGTCGATGGGCTTAATGCTGAAGCTGTATTCGTAATTTCCTGACGGGATGCGGAATTCGGGATGAGGGAGGGCGCTTTTGCTCCAGCTGTCGTCGCCGCCGACGCCTATTTGGCGGTGGTCGATGTTGAGAGTGATAGTGTGTGGGATGGGCAGTTCATTGATGTGTTCTGCGTCTGCGATTTCCTTTTGCGTGTAGGGCCAGGCGCTGAAGCTGAGCAGGTCGCCGCTGGCTTCGATGCGGATGCCCTTTCCATCGACGTCGGTGAGCTCGACCCAGCGAGTGTCAACGTGGTTGTTGCTTTCTTGGGGGCGGGCGTAGTGGAAGAAGTCGTCTTTGACGGACTGCTCGTAGACGCCTACTGCGGCGCCGCGCTTGCGATCGACGTAGGTCTCGTGCGGTCCGAGGCCGAACCACTTGAGATTGTCGAAGCGGTCGGAGACTTGGGTTTGCATGCCGAGACGAGGGAGGAAGGGACCGTCTTCGGGAGCAGTGAAGGAGACCTTGGTTTCGACAGTGCCGTCGGCTGAGACCCAGTAATCGGTGGCAACGGTTGCGTTCACGGAGGGAAGCGTTTGCTCAATGCGTACGTAGGCTGTGTCTTCGGAGAGAGAGGAGGCTTCGAAGCGAATGACTTCCGCTTCCGACGTGGCAGTTTCCCAAGCACCGCTGTCTTCGACGAGCTTTCCGCCAATATCGTTATCGGTGAGAGGTCTCCAGAAGTTGGGTACGAGTGGGGCTTTCAGGATTTCTTTGCCTGCGATTTTGTAGCTGACGAGGGCACCGCTCTTCTTTTCGAAGCGAGCGGAGAAGGCTTTCGCGTTTAGGACGATCTTATCTTTATCTGCCTTGATTTTGATTGGTCCGCCTTCGGATTTCTGGTCGGCAGTCGGTGCGGGTATGTTGAGAGCGAATTGTTCCCATGCGACGAGGTGTCCTGCTGGGGCCCAGAGCTTTGAATCCTTCAGGGAGAAACTGATTTTCAAGTGGTATTCGGTTTCTGGATTTTTGCCGATCCCTTTTGTCGAGATAGCGATCTCTTCCGAGGCTCGGGGAGCAGTGTCGAGAGCGGGGAGCTGGCCGGTTTTGGCGACTACTCCGTTTTCGCTGAGTTCCCAGGTAATCGCGTATTTGGAGAGGTCGATGTGGTCGTGCCAGTTTGTGATGCGGAATTTTCCGCTAGCCGCGTCTATGGCTTCGATCTGTACGGGCTGCTGTATTTTCTTGGCTTCGAAGGTGGCGGGCTTGGCCGTTTGATCGGGAGAGATGACGCCGTTCATGCAGAAGTTTCCGGAGTGGATAGGCTCGCCGGAGTCGCCGCCGTAGATCCAGTACTCGGTGCCGTTTTCGTCGGTGCGGAGGATGCCTTGGTCGGTCCAGTCCCAGATGAAGGCTCCGATCATGCGTTTGTTGGCGCGGATGGCGTCCCAAAATTTGTAGAAGTTTCCGAGAGAGTTGCCCATGGCGTGAGCGTATTCGCACCAGATGACGGGGCGATTGTCTGAAGGGTTGTTGGCGTGGCGGACCATGGTGCCGATGTCGGTGTACATACGGCTGATCATATCGACGTAGTCGGGATCTGGATACTTGTCGAGGGTGCTCCATGAGGTGTTGCTCTGCGCGCCTTCGTAGTGGATGGGACGGGTGGTGTCGTAGTTTTTCATCCATGCGGCCATAGTCGCGTGGTTGGGGCCGGAGCCGCTTTCGTTCCCGAGAGACCAGAAGATGACGGACGGGTGGTTCTTGTCGCGTTCGACCATGCGTTTACCGCGTTCGAGGAAGGCGGCAGCCCATGCGGGATCGTTGCTAAGCTGACCGCCGATGTGGTGGGTTTCGAGATTGGCTTCGTCGATGACGTAGAGACCGTATTGGTCGCAGATTTCCAGCCAGCGCGGATCGTTGGGGTAATGGGAGGTGCGGACGGCATTGAAGTTGTAGAGCTTCATGAGCTCGGCGTCGCGGATGAGGGCGGTTTCGGGGATGGTCTTGCCGCTGGTCTGATGGTGGTCATGGCGGTTGACTCCGTAGAGAATGGTGGGCTTGCCGTTGACGAAGAGCTCGCCGGCGAGGAATTCGATTTCGCGGAATCCAATCTGGGTGGAGCGGGACTCGGCAATGGAGCCGTTGGGGGATTTGAGGGAGAGGACTAGCGTGTAGAGATTGGGTTCTTCAGCGTTCCATTTTTTGGGGTTTTCTATGGTTGCCTGAAGGTCGGCGAAGGGTGGGTTGCCGCGGCTGACCCAAGATCGGTTTTGTAGGGATTTGACCGATACGCTCATGGGTGAGTCGAGAATAGGCGATCCACTAGCGTCGAAAAGTTGGCCTTCGACGCTCCAGTCTTCGGATGGGGTTTGGGCGAAGTCCTTGACGGTGACATGAACCTTGAGCTCGGCATTCTGGTAGGAGTCGTCAAGATCGGTCTGGGCGAAGAAGTCGTAGATCTGGAGCTGAGGTGAGGCGGTGAGGTAGACATCGCGATGCAGTCCGCTGAGGCGCCAGTGGTCTTGGTCTTCGAGGTAGCTGCCGTCGCTCCAGCGGAATACCTTTGTGGTGACGGTGTTTTTGCCCGCTTGGAGGAAGGGTGTGATGTCGAACTCGGCGGGGAGGCGGCTGTCCTTGCTGAAGCCGACGTACTGGCCGTTGATCCAACAGTAGAAGGCGGAGGTGACGCCGCCGAACTGGAGGGTGATTTGCATGCCGTCCCAATCGGAGGGGAGTTGGAAGTCGCGGTGGTAGATGCCGACCGGATTGTCCTCAAGAGGTGGATACGGGGGATTAACGGGAGTCCATGGGTAGGTGATGTTGGTATATATGGGGACGCCGTGGCCTTGCAGCTCCCAGTTTCCGGGGACTTGGATATTGTCCCAATCGCTGGTGTCGAGATTGGGTGTGGCCAGTGCTTCGTTTGTAAGCGAGGAGGGTGGGTTTGGGGCGAAGCGAAATTTCCATTCGCCGTTAAGGTCTTGGTAGCGGCTTGACTCTTGGCGTCGCGAATTGATGGCCGCGGTTTCATCGGCGAATGAGATCGATGTGGCGTGAGCAGGGAGTTTGTTGACTCCGAGGACTTCTGGGTTTTGCCACTCAAGAAGCGGGGCGGCGCTGCCGAGGTGTGTTGATAGGGTGACCATTGCGAGTGTAATGATGGGGGTGAGCTTCATGGCTATTCCGTTGGGGGTGTTAGGGGTTTCTGAAGATTGGCATGCTGTCTGGGCGGAAATGCAACCCTTCAGCATTCAACAAGTCCGGCTTTGGCTAAATAGGACGGATCTCTAGTAGCTGCGCTTTGATTTCTATACTATTTGAAGGAATTAGTATCGATAGAAAAACTACGTGTGGATGCCGTATGGGGGCTTGGCTTTGGACTTCAAAATGGGGTTGATTTCTGATAGCAAAGTGGGTCGCCAAATTGGTGGCTAAGGAATCCAACTAATACTGCTGTTATGTCTCACTTACTTGATTTAAGGGAGAGCAATTTCGTGCTGTGGCGTCCCGCCCGCACGGCGCCTGCTCCTAAATTGATTCTGGGGTCGATTGTCGCGTCGAACCCATTTGGCTTCGCTTCGGAGATAGAGGTGGAGTTTGCGCAGAGTCCGGACTTTCCGGAGCTTTGGCTGGTGCCGATTGCGGGGCTCGGATTGGTGGAAGGCAAGGTGTACCACTACTATTTCGAGGTGAACAATGACGATCCTTACACGGGAAACGAGGGCGCTCGGATCTGGGTGTGCGATCCGCTTTCGGGGGTGGTGGACTGGCGTGTGCAGTTGCCCGCGAATCGAATCGATGGCGGGCAGGGGCCGGCGTCGGTGGTTTGTCAGAAGGGCGGAAAGCGGGTCGCGTGCGATGTGGATGGCTCGGCGCCTGACTGGACCGGCGATGCGGATCGGGTGCGGGGTTTTTCGGAGAACCAGAATCTGGTTATTTACGAGATGCCGACCTCCTGGGCTCGCATCGGCATGGAGAGCGGGGTGGAGATCGATGTGGGTTCTTTTCAGGACATTCTCGCTCTGATTGATCCGAATGAGTTGCCGGCGAATTTCGTGGATACGGTTTCTCTTCGCAGCGGGCAGGCGCATCTGGTCGAACTCGGTATCAACGCGTTGGAGCTGCTGCCGCCTTCAGACAGTTTTGTGGATCGCGAGTGGGGCTACGCGACGAGCAACTATTTTTCGCCCGATTTCGATCTCGGTTATCCGCGCTATTTCAGTACGCCGGTGGCATTGACAAGTTTGGCCAAGTTGGTGCAGGCGAGTCACCGGACGGGGATGCGTGTGTTCTCCGATATGGTGATGGGCTTTGCGAATGGTTCGTCGCTGCGAAAGATCAACTTCAACGACTTTTTTGTGTTGGAAGGCCTCGTGCCTCCGGATCCGGAGAAGGACGGACGCGAGAATTGGGGAGGCGATCTCTTCAAGTACAATTATCAGGTTTTTGGATACGATCCGATTTCCGGGATCAGTCGAGAGATTTACCCTGCTCGGCAGTTGATGAAGGTGTACTCGGAATACTGGATACGCGAGATGCGGATCGATGGGATTCGCATGGATAGCATTCCGACGATCATGAATTACGATTTTATCGGGGAGTTTCGCAGCAGGTCTCGACAGGTTTGGCGCGAGCGGGTGGCTCCGCTTGGCTTGAGCGATCACGAGCGCGAGGCGCGGTTTCTGGTGGTCGGCGAGGAGCTTGGGGAGCCTCATGCTCTTATCGAGCAGGATCGGCTAGACGGGGTGTGGAACGAGAGTTTTCTGTATCGGGCACGGGCGGCCTTGCTGGGCGAGACGCGCGATGGAGATGTGGATTTTGGCGATACGATTCGCAAGATGATTGATTGTCGGCTGGTCGGTTTTCACGATGGGGCGCAGGCGGTGAATTATCTGACTTCGCACGACGTGGAAGGCTATCGGAAGGAGCGGCTTTTCAATTTCTTTGAGAACAACGGAGTTCCCCTGAAGGAGGAGCGGTGTAAGCTGGCTTTTGTTTGTCTGATGACGGCGGTCGGACTGCCAATGATTTTCGCGGGCGAGGAGTTTGCGGACCAGCATGACCGCGTGATCGAGCATCCGGCGAAGCAGAAGGATCCGGTGAACTACGATCGGCTCGACGATCCGTGGCGTCGTCGGCTGGCGGACTACGTATCGCGGCTCTGCACGTTTAGAGCGAAGTCGCGGGCTCTATCGGTGAATGATGTATCCATGATTCACTACGACTTCACTGCGGGGCGGTGCGTGATTGCCTGGAGTCGTGGTATTCCCGGTAGCGACGAGCAAGTGGTCGTGGTGGCGAATTTCTCTGGCTGGGGACAGGGGCTAGGCGACGAGTACGTGGTGCCGCATTGGCCGGTGGTTTCGGCGGGGAGGACGTGGCGAGAAGTCACGCAGTCGCGCGTGGTGTCTGCCGATTGGGTCGGGCGAGAGAGCGTTTTTCCGTGGGAGGCGAAGGTGTACACGACAGAGTAAGATTGGGAGGGTTGACGGATTCTTTCGCTCCGATTGATTTCGGCTATTGCGGCGAGGGCGATTTGCTTTCGTATTTCAGGGATGTCGGACTCCTCTGCAAATTTCCTTATCAAGCCGCTTAATTCCCTCGCTCGAGATCGCTACCAAGAGCATGGCCATTTCCATGATGGCGATGCGGGGCTGGATCTGTACGCGCTGGAGGAGTTGCGGGTGGAACCGGGCGAAACGGCGTTCATCAAGTTCGGGATTTCCTGCCAGCCGGTTTCTGGGCGGGCGTATTTTTTGATTCCCCGTTCATCCATATCCAAAACGCCACTACGTATGTCGAATTCGATCGGTTTGATCGATGGCGGATACCGTGGGGAGATCATGGCGGCGGTGGACAATATCAAAAGCGAGGCGTTTGTAGTGGAGGCGGGGACACGACTGTTTCAGCTGATCTTTCCTGATTGCTCGCCGATTTCCTACGAGCTGGTCGAGGAGCTTGCGGAGACGACGCGAGGGGCTGGCGGGTTTGGCAGCACGGGGAAGTAGAATTTTTTCTCGTCTAATGGATGGGCTAGAGCTAGTTCAAGCTTCTGCCTCTCATCCTCTCTTTTGTCTGTCTGCCTGAAAGTTCAACTGCTAGGAGAATTCCAACTCCTGCTTGATGGTTCGCCGCATGCTGCGATCGACACGGTTCGCTTGCGTTCGCTGCTGGCTTACTTGTTGCTGAAACGTGGTACTCCGCTGCCGCGGGCAAGGCTGGCTTATCAATTTTGGCCTGACTCGACGGAGAAGCAGGCGCTGACGAATTTTCGCCATCTGCTGCACGAGCTGCGCAAGGCTCTGCCGGATGCGGATCGTTTCATCGAGGCGAATACGAAGACGATCGAGTGGAAGTCGGATGTGGAGCTGGAGCTTGATGTTGAGGGCTTCGAGGAGGCTGTATGCTTGGCCCGATTGGCGTGCAAGCGGGGTGATGTCGTTATGACAGGGTTTCAGTTCGAAAAGGCGGTGGAGCTTTACCGAGGCGAGTTTTTACCCGGACATTATGACGATTGGTCGGTGGAGACGCGGGAGAATTTGAGGCTGCAATATGGGGAAGCTTTGCAGACTGCGGTGGCTTGTCATGAAACGAAACGAGCGTATGGGGACGCGATTCGATTTTGCCAGATGTTGCGGCAGTTCGAGCCGACGAGAGAGAAGACTTATTGCTCGCTGATGAGACTGTATTCGCTGAGTGGAGACAGGGCGAAGGCCTTGCAGGCGTACCGAAATTGCGAAACAGTTTTAAGAAAGGAACTCGATGTGACGCCGAGTGATCGGACGAACGAATTGTATCGCAAGCTGCTACGAGAGGAACCGTTGGAATCGGTTGCCAAAACGGGTGGATCGGGCGTTTCATCGGAGCCGGAGTTGCCTCTTCAAGGGCGTCATGTGGAGTGGCAGCAGCTTAAGGATGCTTGGGAGCATGCGGTTTCGGGGCGGGCGGGCTTGGTTGTATTAATCGGGGAGGCTGGGATTGGTAAATCGCGTTTGGCGGAGGAGCTTTTTGTGTCGCTGTCGCGGCAAGGGGTGGCGACGTGTCGGACACGTTCCTATGCGGCGGAAGGGCGGCTTGCTTATGCGCCGGTTTGTCAGTGGCTGCGGTCGCCTGTTTTGTATCCGGCGTTGGCTAAGCTCGAACCGGTGTGGCTGGCGGAGATTGCTCGCGTTATGCCTGAGTTGCGTGGGGTGTATCCAAATCTTCCTGCGTCGTCGATGGAGCAAGGGAACTGGCAGCGGCATTTGTTGTTCGAGGCTTTGTCGCGCGCGGTGGTGGCTAAGGAAGAGCCGGTGATGCTCTTGCTCGATGATATGCAGTGGACGGATCAGGAGTCGCTGGAGTGGTTGCGGTTTTTGCTGCGGTTCGCTCCTCAAGGGAGACTTTTGATCACGGGGACGATTCGCGAGGAGGAGTTGACTCAGGATCATCCTTTGCGGCGGATGATGCAGGAGCTGAGTCGGGAAGGGCAGTTAAGTGAGATCCGGCTGGGTCCTCTTTCTTCGGAGGAGACGGCTTTGATTGCGTCTGGCGTGGCGGGACATGATTTGAGCGATCGGGAGATTTCGCGGCTCTACGAGACGACGGAGGGGAATCCGCTTTTTGTTGTCGAAAGCGTGCGAGCTGGATTGCGGAATCGCTCTGAGACGTCGCTCGATTCGTACGAGGGATTGGAGCTGTCGGGGACTTTGCCGCCGAAGGTACACGCGGTTTTCACGACGCGGCTGGCTCAGCTTTCTTCGGAGGCGCTGGAGCTGTCGCGGATCGCAGCGGTGTTTGGGCGGGCGTTTACGATTGAGATGTTGGTCGACGTGAGCGGGAAGCTGGAAGACGAGGCGATTGGCTTGCTGGACGAGCTTTGGGAGAAACGGATTCTGCGTGAGCAGGAGGCGGGAATGTATGACTTTACCCATGACAAGCTTCGCGAGGTGACATACGAGCAGATTAGCACGCCGAAGCGTCGTTTGTTGCACAGGAAGTCATCGGACGTGCTCGAGTCGTTTTTCGCGGATGATCTCGAAGCGGTGATGGCCCAGCTGGCGTCGCACTACGAGGAGGCAGGGCAGACGACCAAGGCGGTCGATGCGTATCATCGAGCGGGGATGGTGGCGAAGGAGTTGCACGCGACGCGGGAGGCGATTCGTCTTTTCGAAAAGGCGATGGGGCTCTTGGCAAAACTGCCGTCAGCCTCGGATCGCTTGGAGAAGGAGCTCGAGGTTTGCACGGCATTGGGTGTTTGTCACGTGGCGGAGCACGGTTACCAAGCGCCGGGAGTGCAGCGGGTCTACGAGCGATCGCAGGAATTGTGTTCGCTGTTGAATCGCCCGACTTCTGCCCCGGTTTTGCGTGGACTGGCTTTGTACAATCTCGTGTATGGAAAATTGGAAGAGACGATTGAGCTCGCGGAGCAGTTGGCTATGTCTTTTGACGAATCCCAGGATGAGGTTTTGTATGTGGAATCGGAATACGTTTTCGGAGTTGCGACATTTTGGCTAGGTCGTTTTGCTGAAAGTCGGGAGCATCTTGAACGTTCTATTGCCCGCTACGATTCTTCGCTCAGTCGTATCCATATTTCTCAATACGCTCAGGATCCGAAAGCGATTTGCCTATGTCGGCTCGGATGGAGCTGCGTGATGCAGGGCGAATTGGAGCGCGGGGCTAAGTATTTGAAGGAGTCGATAGAGCTGGGGCTTTCTTTGGATCATCCACACACGGAAGGATACGTGCTTAGCTTTAGCGCTCAGGTTTGTTTGGACTTGGGTGATCTCGAATTGATGAAGCAGTGCGTGGGGAAGTTCAAATCGCTCAGCGACGAGCATCAGCTTTTGTTTTGGGAAACGCGGTGCGAGATGATGCGAGGCTACTTGCAGGTCTTAGAAGAGGGAGATCGTGCAGGGCTGACGCGTATGCGGGATAACTTCGAGCTCTGTCTGGAGTGGCAGCATACGATAAGTCTGTCTTCCTTCTTAGTGTTTTTCGCTCGCGCTTATCAAGCGATCGGGGAGTCGGAGCAAGGGATCCAGATAATGGATACTTATGAGAAGACCTTGGAAGGGAGCGAGGAACGGTTTTATACGGCGGAGCTGCTGAGGGCGCGAGGGGATTTGTTGCTCGATTGCGGACGGTCGAAGGAGGGAGTGGGCAAGCTTTACGAAGAAGCCGTGGCCATCACTCGGGAGCAGGGAAGCGTATTGCAGGAGCTGAGGGCGAGACTGGGGCTGGCGAAGCTTTGGAAGGGGACGGATCGCGAAGCCGAGAGCAGGAAGGAGTTGGAGGCGGTATTTGCTCGGTTTAGCGAAGGTTTTGAGCGTCCGGATTTGCAGGCGGTCAGTCGTTTTTTGGCCGAATAAACGCTACGGGAACGTCGAATCGGCGAGCTTTTCGCTGGTTTTTTGAAAATCAACACTGTGGGGAACGCTTAGCAAACGCTTCGCCGGCTAGAGTATTCCCACAACATAGACCACCTGATCGCTAAAACCTCAAAACGAACGAATTCTCATGAAGATCAAAAAGACAGATGTACCCGTAAAGATAGACGTCCCCGGAGCGGTTGCTCGCCAAGCTCTGGATTTCGGAGACGCGACCGGCTACGGAATGATGGCGGGAGAGTATTTTTCGATGGGCGCGGGCACAGACCTGGCCGGGCTGCTCAAAGGCCTCGAAACGGACCTTTGTCAATCCCCCCACTGGGGCTATATGATAGAAGGCCAAATGATCGTAAGCTACGCGGATGGTAGCGAAGAGACGGTCGATGGCGGTGATCTTTTTTATTGGCCTCCGGGACATTCGGTGCGCGCGACCGAGGATGCGGAGATTATTCTGTTTTCGCCGCAGGCCGAGCACTGCGCTGTCGTGAATCACATACATGCTCAAGTGGCAGGATAGACCTGCTCAACTTTTTCACTCTCATTTGAATCTGTAAAACACCAACTGCTATGACAACGCTTGCCCAACCCAACCTTGATACGCTTAAAGCCTCCGTTCGCGGAGAAATCGTCCTTCCGGATTCGTCAAATTACGACGAAGTCCGCGCCATTTGGAATGGCATGATAGATAAACGCCCTTCGATTATCGTCCGCTGCACTGGAGTCGCCGACGTAAAGGCTTGCCTTGCGTTTGCCAAGGAATCGGGAATGGAAATCTCGGTTCGCGGAGCGGGTCACAACATCGCTGGCACCGCGATCGCGGATAATCGTTTGTTGGTCGACATGTCGACACTGCGTTCTGTATCCGTAGATCCTGACACGAAAACGGTAACCGCTGGTCCCGGGGCGACGCTTGGCGATATCGATCATGAGACCAAGGAGTATGGATTGGCGGTTCCGATGGGTATCAATTCCACGACGGGCATTAGCGGTCTGGCGCTCGGCGGAGGGATCGGCTGGCTGACGCGCAAGCACGGGATGACATCGGACAACTTGCTATCTGTGCAAATAGTGACTGCCAGCGGCGAAGTGCTCGAAGCCAGCGAGACGGAAAACGCGGATCTGTTCTGGGCGTTGCGCGGTGGTGGCGGAAACTTCGGTATCGTGACTCGTTGGACGTTTCGAGCGTATCCGGTGAGTATGGTGACGGCCGGTTTGATTGTTTTTCCTGCCGAAGAGCGAAAAAGCGTTTTGCAGCAGTATCGCGAGTATGCTCCGAGCTTGCCGACGAATTCGCCGGTCTGGGTTGTGCTTCGAAAAGCGCCACCGTTGCCGTTTCTTCCGGAAGAGGTGCATGGGCAAGACGTGCTGGTCGTTCCTTTCTGTCATAATGGCGATGCTGCGGCAGGTATGAAGATTGCGGATACGATTAAGTCTTTTGGGAATCCGGTCGGAGCTCATGTTGGCGAGATGCCGTTTGCTGGCTGGCAGCAGGCCTTTGATCCGCTGCTCACGCCTGGAGCACGTAACTATTGGAAGTCGCATAACTTCACGGAGCTTTCGGATCCCTTTATTGATACGATGGTCGAGTATGCGTCGGCTCTTCCGAGTCCGGGATGTGAAATATTCTTTGGATACATCGAAGGCTGCTGCAGCGATGTTGATCCGACTGCGACCGCGTATAGCCATCGCCACACTAAATGGGTGGTGAACATGCATGGCCGCTGGCAGGAGGCGGGCGACGATGAGTTTTGTATCCAGTGGGCGCGGGACTTGTTCGCGGCGACCAAACCTTATGCAGCTCCCGGTGTGTATATAAATTTCCTCACCGGCGAAGAGACGGATCGTATCAAGGACGGCTTTGGTCCGAACTTTGATCGCTTGGTCGAGGTGAAGTCGAAGTACGATCCGGACAATGTGTTTAACCTGAACCAGAACATTAAGCCCGCGTAAGAGTGCTGGTGACTGGTCTCTATATGCTTGAATGAACTGCAGTCTGGGTCGGGGAACTTTGTCTTTAGGCGCAGCTAAGCTGTGTATGGCTTGTGGGTCTTGATGTAGTCGGGATCGATGACGACGCCTAGGCCGGAACCTTTGGGGGCTTTGATTTTGCCGCCGCCGCTTTCGAAGGGTCCGGCTTTCGTGTCGTGGGGGATGAGCGTGCCGTTGGCGTCGCGGGCTTCGAAGAGCTTGAACTCGTGAAACTCGTAGGCGGCTGGGCAAACGGCGACCATGTGCAGCATGTAGAGGAAACCTAATCCGCCGCGCGAAATGTGCGGCGTGACCTTTAGGCCGGCCGCTTCAACCATTCGGGCGACTTTCATGGTACGGGTCATGCCGCCGAAATAGAAGAGGTCGGGTTGGAGGATCTGGAAGACTTCGTTGCCGATCAGGTAGCGGAAGCCATGGATACCGAATTCTTCCTCGCCGCCCGCCATGGGGATGGTCATGGCGCGCTCGACGATCTTTTGCTCTTCGTACCAGTCCCAGGGAATCGGTTCTTCGTAGAAGGTATAGTTGTACTCTTCGAGGATGCGTCCGATGCGGATAGCTTCCTTAACGCTGTAGGAGCCGTTTCCATCGATCATGAGGTGGAAGTCGTCGCCGAACTTCTCGCGGGCGAGGCGTATCAGCTTTTCCGTACGTCCGGGAGCGTTGTCGATGTCGGTGGCCAGGTTGTCGCCGCGTCCGGCGCGAAGCTTGACGGCACGGGCTTCGGTCTTGATCGCATCCTGGTACATGAGCTCGAGCGACTCTTCCGGTTCGAGGTCGCGAAGCTCACGTAATCGGTGTCCTAGGTAAATGGATACTTCCGGATTGATTACGTCACCGATGAGCTCGCCTGCCGGCTTGTTGGCGATGGTTCCCAGCATGTCTAGGATGGCGAATTCGATGCCGGCTACGTGGAGGTTGAGCGGAATGCCTTGGCGTTTGACGGTTCGCTCCGTGGCGTTGAAAATCATCTGATCCAGATCGCGGGCGTCTTCTCCCACGAAGAAGCCGGACAAGATCCGTTTGACCATGGGGTAGCTCGAGGCGGCGAAGATCGAGTGTCCGACCGAGATGCCTTCGGCTCCGTCTTTGGAGCGAACGCGGTAGAGGCAGTTGTTGCGATCGACGAGCAGCTCAAGCGACTCGATGATGATGGGGTCGGGGAAGAGTTTCCGTTTCAGGACTGGTTGCTTGAGGGCCTCGTCTAAGGCAGCGTATCGAGATTCGTAGGACGGTTTTTTGGCAGAGCCTTTGCAGCTGGAAAGGCCAAGGGTGGAAACAGCGCCGCCTGCGATAGCGGCGGATGCGATGAAGTTGCGTCGGTTGCTTTTCATGGGGCAGTGGGGTAGGGCTGTGGTTTTCGAGAAATAGGCGTTACTAGCTGCTAAACGATCCTGTTGCAAAAGCAGTCTTCCAATCACTCTTCCTTTAGGATGGGTGAAGCGTTTTGTGTTGTTAGTAATAGTACTAGGCATTTGACTGCCGTGATGGAAAGGCGCTTTCGGGTAGGCTTCGGTCGAATACTTGCGGTTTATATTCTCTTGATGGGTTGTCGTTTGGCGGCTGAGGAAGAGGATGCGGTGATGAAGCCAAGTATCATTGGCGGAGTGGAAAGCCCGGCGGGCGACTATCCTTGGATGGGGGCGCTTGTGCGAATAGACGAGGAAGACCTCGCTAAGGCGCAGTTCTGCGGCTGCTCGCTGATCGACGAACAATGGATTCTGACAGCGGCCCATTGCCTGGACGGATCGAAAGTCGGAGAGATCGCGGTAGCTTTTGGCGACGGGGATTTGGCGGGCGAGAATATCGTGGTGCCGATCGATTTGATCGTGATGCATCCGGAATTTTTCGATGTGATCGATCTTGAAAACGACCTGGCTCTAGCGCGTCTCGTCAGGCCAGTGGAGGATGTCGAGCCGGTTGCGTTGAGCGACGATTCGGAGTTGGTGGCTGCGGGCGAGCCGGTTCGGGTGATTGGGTGGGGGTTGACGGATCTTGTGCAGAATGATCCGGGACGCGTCAGTAAATTGCGTCAGGCTGATCTCAACGTGCTGGATCGCGATTGGATCAACTCGGCGGATATTCTAAATGGCGGCGTGGCGGATCGTATGCTTCCGATTGGCAAGTTGGATCCTGTGGTGACCTCGTCTTTTGGGGATAGTGGGGGACCGATGATTGTCAGGGACGGCGGGGAAGATCGCTTGGCCGGGGTCACGAGCTGGGGAACTGGGTGTTTCACGCATGTGTTGCCGTATTCAGTTTATACGGACGTGATTCCGTATTTTGATTGGATCGACACTGTGCTTAATCGCGATCGACTGATTTGGGAGAATGCCTATGGCGTGAGCGTCTCGGAAAACGAGGCTGCCTATCGACTAGGGCGTTCGCCCGAGAATGTTGATAAGCCGCTTTTGTTTGTCGATCGGGAAGGGATTCAGACGGATTTAGTGACGCGTCCGTTTTCGAGGGATTGGAAGTATTCGCTGAGCTACTACGATATTGGGGTGTTGGCTTGGCGGGAGTTAGATTGGAATTTCGGGCAGGGCTTGTTGGAAGATGGGGCTTTAGAAGTAGATCTGCCTGAAGAGGCTTGGCGGGAGAGTGTTTTGATTCGCTCACAGCAGATTGCTCGAAGCGATTCGAATGCGGAGATTGTGGACCTGGCAGTGAATCAGCTCGTTGCCGGGAGTTTTGGGGACCTTGCGTCCGAGGGTGTGCGGGCGTTTCGAATCTCGGGTTTGGAGCCAGCGCATGGGCACCGGGTGCTCTTATTGAGTGAAGGAGGGACGGTGCGTTATTCATTGCGTTCAAAGGCGGGGAGTGAATTTGAGGAGATGTCGGGTGAAATTGAAGGAAGGGAGGATGTGGAGTTTTTGACGCAGGACGGTGGCGAGTATTGGTTGTTCCTTTCGCCCATGGCGGATGGGGTGGAATTCTCTGTGTATTTGGCGAGGAATGACATTTCTTCGCTTTCGAGTTACTCGAGTATTGCGCAGGGACGGTTGGAGTTTGGGGATGCCAAGTTAGGGGAGAGCGGTTATAGGGTGGATTCCTTTTCCTTGGTGGGAGAGTCGAGGGAGTCGAATGTTTTGGCCATCGTCGAAAGCTCTATTGATACGGCGATCAGTATTCTGGATACAAAAACTCTTAAGGCGGCAGGCCAATCGAACGGCTGGTCGACTGGGTTGTATGAATATATGGTATTCAATCGTCCCTCGAGGGATGAGGAAGGCATGGATGGCTTGAGCTTTCGCGTTATGAATGCGGAGCCGGGAAGAGTGGGTCGCTATGAAATTGAATTGATCGAATATGAGGAAGAGCGAACGCTTTCTTTGGCCGACGGTAGTGATTTCAGAGGCTTGACGGTTAGTGATTACACGGTGGATACATTCAATGACTACGAGTATGTGGATCGAGTAGAGTTGACCGGGCTTGGGGTGGGAACGCGCTATGTTCGATTTACGGGGCTTGAGTCCTTTCGCCCGACATTCGCCTTAAGAAACATAAGCGATAACGTTATCGTTCAGGAATTTGACCGGGCCTTTTGTTATGAGAGTTCTGTCATCGAATTCACGGCGGTTTCTGGGAAGCGCTATGAAGTGATCGTCGCCGCGAGCGAGCGTAGCATTAACAAGAATTTCTTCGTGGAGATTTCAACTGCGAGGCCGCCGAATCCCTACGATCGCTTCTCCACAGCGTTTAGCGAGGGAGACGTGATGATGGAAAAGTGGCTTCGCAGGATGGGGCTAGATACGAGGGGGCGCGGGGATGTGAAGTGATGGGATACCAAGTAGCTGCTCAAATGTGGAGTGAGAGCTACGTTTCGAAGATGAAAGGTTCTAGCGGAAGTATTGATAGACCGGCTTGTTTTTGCTTTCCTATGGTTCCCGTTTTTAGTTTCCGAATATTTCCACATCAAAGTTTGCTTTTAGAATGACTGAAGAACCGTTGAATTGATCTAAGGGTAGGATAAGGGCAGGTGTTCCGATTGGCCATTCCGATTGATAGTGCTCCAATTGTTCGAGGGAAGTAGTTGTCCATGGGCTTTGCTCGGATGATGCGATGTAAGAAAGGCGAATAGAATCTAAGTGAGGCAGGGACGCCTCGGGTAAAATTGCGCAGATTCTATCTTTTCCATTGAAGGATAGCTTCGCAGTGCGTAGCAGGGTATTCGTTTTCTCTGGGGCGTAGCCTAGAAGGTATTCGAGCCAGTTGGGGATGTTGTCGTTGTCGGGGTCGGAACCCAATTTCGTGTCGAAGTCAGCTCCGTTTCTCTGGCGGACGAAAGCCGACCATTCGGTGTATCCATCAACGCTGTACGGTACATACGAAATCTGAGATAAGATGACTACATTTTCTCCGTTTACGATAAATCGAATTTTATGAGGACCGATACTGAGGTCTTCTGAATGTGTGCCTTCATAGGTATTCGGATTCTCATTGGTGGAGAACACTTCCGAATTGTTTATTTTCATGACTAAGTGATCTGTTCCCTCTGAACTTGGAGGCCCGAAGCTTAAATAGTAGTGAAGGTTCAGTGATTTCAGCCCCATGACGTTGGTTTCGAGCCATGAGGGTGCATTCGGAGAACGAATGAAATAGATTCCGCTGTTGTCGGTTCCAGATTCCCAAAATGGATATGCGGAAGTAAAATCGAGGTCCCACAAGGAAAAGTCCTTTAGAAGTTGTAGGCTGACGAGGGTGTTTTCTTGTATATTGAAAGAGAGGGTAGGTGAATTGGAAATCGTCGGAGCGGACCAGTTGAAGCGGATTCCCTCTTGATTTTTAATGGATTCAGGGACGGTCAATTTAACTTCAGCGCCGAACGGATGTACCGGAAGATCTGGATTTGCTCGAACGGGAGCCGATTGGTTGCTATAGCTTAGCGCTAGCCCGTTATGTAAAGAGACGTTGTTGGCAGAGAGGAGCTCGTCAGTCTTGATCGAAAGAATGTGAGTCCGAGAGGGAATTGGTACCACGATAGGATTATCGCTTTGATTGGCTTTCCAATCCATCAAGATACGGCTTCCGGAGTCTACTCTTAGATAGGTGCGGTAAGGATTCGAGTCTTTAATTACCAGGGCACCGGGACCGGTGAACGCGACTTCATACTCGTAGGTGCTATCGGAGGTGAGTAGGCGTTTCCAGCTGCCCTTGGACGGTTGGTCGATGTAGAAAAGCGCTTCTAGCTCCAAATGATCGGAGACAACGAGCTCTTGGTACGCAACATCGGAAACGGAGGAATCAGCGTATCCATAGAAGTAATAATAACGTTTTGGTGATGCCCATAGGTTTATCGAGTCACCTTCTTGATAGACCGACTTTTGTGGATTAATACCCGCTCGTCCATATCTGGAGTCGTAGGTCAGTACCACCAGAAATCCGAGTTCGATGGAAAAGTCTGTTATGGCGGCAAATTTGTCGTGAAGGCTCGTTGTACTATTGTACTTGAACTTGATGGTATGTTGTCCATCGGGAATTGGGAGTGAGACGCGTTCCCCACTCGCTTTGCCGTAGAAGCGATGGATAGTATCGTCGATAGTGACTTCGAGCGAACTATTGGAAGCTGATTCTCCTCCAGCGTCTTTTGTATAATAGGTAAACTGTAGAACGGAGGGACCGGAGACTTCTGTTGCCAAGCTTGTTCCTACCTCAGTATTAGGTTCGAAAACGACGGCATCTCTTTCCGAATTGTCTGGAAGGGTGGCGTTCCTGATCGAGACAGATGAACCCCTATGTGTAAAAGTTTCGCCAGCAAATGATACATTGGGGCTGAAGTAGGCCTTGTAGGAATGGTCTGCGCTATCATGAAGAGGGACGGTCAAGTCGGCGATGCTTTGGTCTAAACTTAGATGATCCCAGTGACTGAAAGTGTAGCCGGGCATGGGAATCGCAGACAGTGTTAGGGTTTCGTTAGGTGTAGGATTATCGTTCAGGATCGGAACGTCTATATAGCCACCTAGTGAATCGCTGTAGCTAATGCTATATCCTTTTTCAATTTGAATGCCCTCTATGTAAATGTTTGAATTGAAATATACTTGATCGGAACGGTTTCGGAATTCCAAGGTCACACCTTCGTTGCCATCGCGTACTGCTAAGTGAATACGTCGCCAGTCACCAGTCCCGACAGCCGTTAAAAAGGTATTTTCGTATGAATCGGATTCTCGAAGAATCTGCTTAAAATTTATTGTCATACCTTCCGGGATGAGAACTGAGAGTGAAAGAAGGCACGCTCCTTGGGATGGGATGTGTGCGTATTTGGATTCCCATTTTCCCCAGTCGCCAGATATTTTTATAGCTTGTTCCTCTGATTTGGTCACTAGAGTTTGCCATTCTGTAGACAAATCAAACGACGTATATATGGAACTTCGTGAGTTTGAAGCGTCCATCAAAAAGGATGGGCTTACTTCAACATCGTAGATAGAAGTAAACTGTATTTCACGGTCTGATACTCGAGTGGAGGATACCCCGTATGAAGGATTGAATGATAGGTTCGAGAGGACCAAGTTTCCTGCAACTTCGTCCGGTATCTTGACTGACACCCACTCAAATAGTGGGTAAGACTCCATTTCCGGTTGAAGTTCTACTGGGTGGTTCTGACCTTGTTCGAGATCTACTTTGAAGGTTTTCAGGAATGAGAAATGATCGATCTCAGTATTTCGTTCTTCGCCAACTGGCATATTGACGATGATCTTTAAAGTATGAGAACCGGCCTCGATTCGTTTCGTCAAATGGTAAGTACTCACTCCACGCTCATTAGATTCACCAAAATCCTGGTGAATGATCTGGTCATCAAAGTAGACTTCGCGAGACGAACCAGCCGAGCCAAAGGGAGCTGTCGTCTTCAATTGGAAAGATAGCTGCCCGGGGCCTTCGAGATCGAATTGAACTGATGCGTGGGAGTCGCTCTCATCGTTGCCGATCAGGGAAAGTCGTTTAAACCTGTCTTGAACATGGAAGTAATTATTGCCGTCATAGACAGCAGCAACACCCCTATAGTTGGCCGGGCCTTTCATCAATACGGAAAATTCGATATTGTCGGTGATCGTTTTTGTAGTAACGGAGTCTGTGCCCGAAAAGTCGCCCGACCATGAAACGAATTGATTTGAGAAGTCCTCGACTATACCGAAAGTGACGGTGTCTCCCGTATCGTATCTTTCTTTGCTTGGAGAGAGCGTTACGGTGCCTCCGCTGGTGTAGTCATTTACACTATAGCCGGGTTGAAATGTTGGCTCATTCAGCCAAAAATATGAAGCAGAATTTTTACTATTGTGAGAAAATTCTAGTCTTAATGTATTCTTTCCGGGAGGGAAGTTTCTCGAGTAAAATTGTAGTCTGTCAAAATCCAGTTCTATATCGATTTCTTCGTCATTGAGAAATGCTCTTGTTGAAGGTATTCCTTCAAAATTTACACCAAGACGAGGGTCGAAACGTAGCTCCCCTGGACCTTCGACTTCAAAGGCTATAACTGTTGATTGTGACTCTCCTATTCGTTGAGAAACAAGATCAAATTCGTCGATTTGAGGTCTGAGAATACGCCAATCGGTTGTGAGGTCTTCAAGTATCTCTATATTTGATAGAAGTTGCTTTGGTTTAAAAATAGGGGCAAACGTTAGCCCCGGTTCAACGGTGAAAGAAAAACTAGCTGCTTCCCCCTCCGCATTCCCATACCATCCTGCAAATTCGTGATTGCGATCTGCAGTGGCTGTTAACATGACCTGTTCACCGATTTGGTAATATTGTTTCGCGGGTACGAATTCCAGATTGCCACCCGTTTTATCTAGTACGTTTAAACCGACCTCTATCGACGCGATTTCTACAAGAATGGGAGATACTTGATAGTTAGTGGTTGTTGGTTTGAGGGCGATACGAAATGGTTCGTCTTGAAAGTGTAGTTCAATACTGTGCTCACTCCATTGAGCGTTGGGCCAATGTTCGTATATTAATTGTCCATTGGCGGCATTGATGTGGGCTGGATTGTCGCCAAGTGTTTTGTACCTGTAGACAATTCTTGCCGGGCTATCAAGTTCTGTTTGAAACCAAGCGTTTGCCTTCGGGGTAATTTGATCGATCTTAAACAACTTGCCTGAAGATGCTTCCGCTGAGTCGATGAATTCCCAAGGTAGATCGCCTGATAGGGTCCAGGTTGCCCCTGATGCATGTACTGTTTTGCCCATTTGAGCTGTTATTTTCGAATGGTCCACAAGCTCGAAATCGATTGTAGGGGACTCGGATGTAGCGTCACCATTCCAGCCGAGGAAAGTTGCATCTTCGTGCGGAATGGCAGTCAAGGATACCACTTCACCTCTGTCGTAGAGAGTCTTATCAGGGGATCTTTTAACGTCGCCGAAAGCTGAGCTAGTGATTAGCTCGTATCCCTGCCGCCATGATAGATTGGCTAGGTTAATAGTAAGCAGTTCTTCAGTTGGATTATAGGGAAAGGAAGCACTTCCAGTCAGACGGTGAGAGCCAGAAGGGATGTAAAGCTTCGTATAAAGAGTTTGGTCTGGTTGAACAAGATCGATCCCTTCACCATTTAAACTGAGCTTTAGGCTGTTTGAATTAGTGGGTCCATCCATGATTGCAGTGGTTTCGAAGATTCCTGGTCCTTCTAAAATTGTGCTAAAAAGAATGGGGTCTGTGGAGCGTTCGCTAGTTGTGAAGGATAGGGATTTTAGTGTGGTAGAGCTTGAAACTGTTATTGAATCCCACGTTTCATTCCCAGCGGAATCATCGTGTAGTTCTGTTTCGTACTTCCAATCCAAGTCGGCGAAGGCTTTGTTTCGCCCGAAGACAGCTGTAATTTCTTGTGCATTGCTGGCTGCCAAAAGAAGTGGGTTTTGGGTAGAATTTATATCGCCTTCAAAGCGTAAGAATTCCCATCCAGCATCTGGTTCAGCTGTGAGTTCAACAGATTCTCCTGGAATGTATGTTGGTTTATCTGGAAATAATTTCAGTGTTCCGGAGCCTTTGCCTTGGAGAGAGAAGCTGGTCCCTTCTGCGTATGAGATTCCGTTTACCAATGCTCCATTATGCAACCGAAAGAACAGCTGCTGCTTCCCTCGGGGGACTGGAACTCTAACCGAACTAGAAAGTTCACTTTTTCGATCATATTTATAGATGTATTCACCATCCACTGAAAAGTATGGTTTTCTACCACTCATTGGGTATATCAAAAACTCTAAGACACCGGGACCTTCTGCTTCGATGGCGAATCCGTCTTCGAATCCGAATGCTAGTTCGTGGTTTGTGTTTTCGTTGTTTACGCTATAAATTTCCGTGTCTTCTGGGATTAGGACCTCGTAGTTATCGATCGCTGTTACTTTCCATAAATTAGCCCTAGGATTTACATGACCTTCTAACTGAAGTAGTATGGGGTTGGTTTTCCCGTTGAGTTCGAGCTCGGTTGGGAGATTCGTCCAATACCTAAAACGATGTTCGCCATTCGGAACGACTCTAATTTCTATTGGTTCGCCGAGTTCATAGTTATTTTTCTCGGGGGTTATTGTTGTTGTTCCGTTACTCGCTTCAGGTTGTACCAAAAAGCCTGGAGTAAATGATAAGCTATCTATCCAGATAGATGTTGGCTTATCGAGATTAGTAGTCTGCAACACAATGGAAACCTTGGATTCCGAATGCAGATCAATAGGAAAAATATACTGCTTCCATTCACTCGATGTATAAAAAGTTTTTTCGTGAGGGCCGAGGATTTGATTCTTATCCGGGTCGGGGTCTTCCGAAGACTTTGCGTAGAAGGAAACCCAACCTATGGATTCACTTGGCTTGAACTGAAGAGTAGATGAAAACCTAGAATAACGCTTGCTAGCGATATCGTTGTGGATTCGTAACGAGGAACTACCTGCATAGAAATCGGAAAGGTCTGTTTCACTCTCGCCAGCGACGATACTGAGCTCGAGTTCCGAAAGGTTTCTCGCATCTAAGTTTTCTGAGAGTTGGGCGAATGACCAAGAGGCAGGGAGTAGGGCGAGAAGGTAGTATATCAGACGGTCACACCGCATAAGTAAAAAAAGGAGCTACAAACAGTGCTATGTTTTAGGTATTGTGGCAAGGTCCTTTCGAATAGCCTATTTCTCAGTTTAGATACATTGTTACGTTTGTCGGATCCGTTTTAGATCTGATTCGCGACCAAAGTCGTTCCTCGAAAAAGGTTCCAGTGTTTCGACTAGAGCCTAGGAGGTTGAGAATCGTGTTACGAGTACGCTCCTGCCTTAGCCAATGATGGCTACGGCTTCGTTCACGTCCGAGGCGGAGGAGAAGGGGATGGTGTCACCTCCAATGGCTTGGCCCTCAAGGGTGTGGCTCTTGATGCCCTAGCTGATTCCGTTTGGATTCTAGATGGTGATGCTGGCGGTCTTACCTCGCAATTTACGGGTGACTTTTGACTCGGGCTGATCGGCTTGAGCAGATGGGGGCTGATTTTTTTTCTTGAGTCTACTACAAATGTAGTAGAATCTACGACACGATGTCGATGAAGAGAAAATCCGCGAGCGAGAAGCTCAGTCCGATGGAGCTGGAGATCATGCAGACGTTTTGGAAGCTGAAGTCTGCTTCGATCCGAGAGGTGCAGGAGGCTCTTCCGAAGAAACGGAAAGTCGAGTATACCACGGTGCAGACGATCGTCTATCGACTGGAGAAGAAGGGGGCGGTGCGAAGGGCGAAGAAGATTGGGAACGCCCATGTCTTTGAGCCATTGGTGACGAAGAAAAGCGCGATTGGCTCGATGGTGGATGACTTTCTATCGCTCTTTGGGGGATCGGCTGAGCCTGTGATGCTGCATATGGCGGAGTCGGGAAAGCTTTCGCTAGAGGATCTTAAGGCGCTTGAGGATGCGATTAAGCAGACACGGGAGAAGAAGGAGGCTGGAGATGAGTGATCGAACCTATTTCATGGTGTCGCACCTTTGGGAGTCGACCTTGTTCGGTATTGTATGCGTTTTGCTGATACTGGCGTTGGGGCGCTCGTGGAGCTACAGTCGCCATTTTCTAGCATGGGCGAGTTTGTTGAAGCTGCTGGTTCCTTTTTCGGCTTTGGCTCCTGTGTTTTCCTTTTTCGGGAAGTACTTTGCTTCGGGTGTAGAGGGAGAGGGGCAAGGATTGGGCTACTTGGATTTGACGGCGCGTGGTTTGAAGATCGATACATGGGTGGACCTGGGCGGTGTTGAGGTTGCTGACGAGACTGGGTTGCCTTGGGAGCTTCTTATAGGCGGCGTATGGGGTGCGGGTGTAATGGTATTGGCCACACTTTGGCTGCGGCAATACTTGATAGTGACCAAGACTCTCGGATCGGCTAGCGAGCTGGCCGACGATGGGTGGCAGGAGCTGGCGGGACGGGTATGGAAAAATGGGATACAGAAGATGCCCCGGATTCTCGTTTGCCGGGAAGAGGGTTTGCTGGCGGGTGTTTTTGGCATTGTTCGGCCATCGGTGGTGATCCCAGCGTCCTTGGATAGGGCGCTTTCCGAAGCGGAGCGCGAGGCGTTCTTGCGGCATGAATTTCAGCACGTGTACAAGCGTGATACTCTTTGGCTCTTCGTCCAAACATTGATTCGAAATCTATTCTGGATGCATCCCTTGGTGTGGTGGCTGGATCGTCAGATAAGCGCGGAGCGCGAGATTTTGAGGGACGAAGAGGTTATCCGAAAAACCGAAAACGTAACATCATATCTAAATTGTCTGATGAAAGTATCAAAAATTAAGCTGCCCAGCAGCTATGCCACCAGTGTGGGAATTATGGGGGCTCCTTTTGTAAAGCGTATCAAGTCCATCTCTCGATACGGGAAGTCCCGTGTGGGGGATGTTGTCTCCGCGATCGGGAGCGTGTTGGCCGTCGTGGCTTTGATGGTTTTCTTGTCTGCTTCTTTGTCGTTGAGCGACTTGAGAGCGGAAGCCGCGGAGACGGTTGAGAAGGAGCATAAGCTAAAAGTGGAGCCGGATTTGACTGAAGCCGAGCAGGCTCTTGTGAAGGAGGTCCTGGGATTCATCGAAGAACAAGGAGGCAAGGAGCGGGCTCTCAAGAAGATTCAAGAGGCGATCGATGAGGACTCTACGGCGGCTTTCGAGTTCATCGCTGGTAATTTTCATGCTGAAAAAGGTGAGCTAGAAAAGGCGATCGAGTATTATCAGCTCGCAGCGGGTAAGTTCCCGAGTTTCCTGAGGGCCATCAGAAATTGCGCGATCTTGCAGGTGAAGGAAGGGCACTACGAGGATGCTAAAGTGAATTTTCTACGTGCTACACAACTGGGAGCTGATGATACGACGACATACGGTCTTCTTGGTCTCAGCTATATAAATACGGGAGATCCCGCATCGGCGGAGCATTACTACCGTTTGGCTTTAGAAAAGGACTCAACGGTGAAAGACTGGAAGGTCGGCCTCGCGAAAGCCCTCTTGCAATCAGAGCAATACTCCAAAGCGGAGGAAGTCCTCGTACCTTTGGTGGAAGAGGCAAAAATGGAGGGGAACCTGAAAAGCCACGAAATCCTTTTGGGGAGTCTTAAGAATGCTCGCCTTGCCATGGGGCAATAAACAATTACCACACCGTGCGAGCAGTCCGAGTCCTCTGGATTCGGGCTGCTTTTTTGTTTAGTGGAAGTGAACGGATCAGGTTGGCCTGCGGCCAAGTAGGTGCCGCTGCGCGGCATTAGGTTCTTTGGGGAGGGCGATGGGTGAGGCATTTCCCTAGTATATTTGTGAGCTGAGTTTGGTCGTTTTGGTGCTTTGATTTGGTTTGTTGTGCGATGCTCTCTATGCCTCCACTAGCGAGTGGTTCAGGTAGTAGCGGGTGTGTTTGAGTTCTCCGGTTTTCCTTAGGGCTTTCTTTTTGAGGAGATCGGTGAGGTCGCGGGTGGCGGTGGCGCGGGAGGTCTTTGTGATCGCGAGGTAGTTTTCGGCGCTCAATCCGCCGGTGAATCCTTCGGGCCCTGCTTCAAACAGTTTTCGAATGACTTTCGTTTGGCGGTCGTTGAGCTGTGGGCCGAGGTGCTCGAAGAACTTGGCCTTTGCGATGGAGAATTCTACGTGAGCTAGCGTCGCCATTTGGGCCTCGAGAACGGTGTTGGCGAAATAGCTGAGCCAGCTTGTTATTTCGTTCGTTTTGTTGATGTCGTGAAGGGCGGAGTAGTAGGCTTTCTTGTTTTTCTCGATGGTTTGGGCGAGAGCGATGAGGGTCGGTTGTCCGAGCTTTTCGGCGAGCGCTTTCTCGGAGATGGCTCGTCCGATGCGGCCGTTTCCGTCTTCGAAAGGGTGGATAGAAACAAAATACGCGTGAGCGATGCCTGACCGCGTCAGGGCTGGCAGGCCGTTCTTCGTTTTCTGGAACCAATGAATGAAGCGTTTCATTTCGGAGGGTAGTGACTCTGAAGGCGGCGCCTCGAAGTGAACTTTCGGTTTTTGCACTGCTCCGGATACGATCTGCATGGCGCCGCTACTGGTTCGATAACGCCCGATTTCTTGGATCATCTTTCGCGAGCCGAGCAACATCTTGTGCCAACCGAATAGTGTTTCGTGTTCGAGTGGAGCGTCGTAGTTCTCGTAGAGGTCGACCATCATTTCGGCAACCCCTTGCTCGCTTGGGGGGATTTTGCCGGTTTCAGTTTGCAGGCCGAATTGTTTGCGGATCGATGACTGGAGGCTTTCGCGGTTGAGGTACTCCCCTTCGATTTCGGAGGTCTTGAGCGCTTCTTCGCTGATCAGATTGACCGTGATGGATTTTCGTTCGTTTTTGCTGAGATGCTTGAAGGCTCCGAGGAACCTGCCGGATTCTTGTAGAAAACGATTTTCGAGATCAGTCAGCGCTTCCTTGTCGTAGGTGAAGTTTGGCCAATCATCTCTTTCCCAGTTCCATAACATGGGTTATAGCTTTTTACTGTTTAGCTCAAAATGGCAATTTAAATGAGTTATAGGATTCGATTCTATAACTCATGGGAATGGCGGCAGGGAGGACGTTTGCTCCTGCTAAAAAGGCGTCAGTCTTTCGACTGACGCCTTTGAGATTGAGAGTCGCGGTGCTAGGCCGCTTCCCACGATGATCGGGGCTAGCCGATGATGGCGACGACTTCGTTGACCTCGGCTGCGGTGGTGAGGGGGATGGTGTCTCCTTCCACTTCCTTGCCGTTGACGGTGAGGGTCTTGATGCCTTTGGACTTACCTTCTGGGTTCTTGATGGTGATGTTGAAGGTCTTGCCGCGGAATTTGCGGGTGACTTTCAATTCGGGCCATGCTGTTGGTACGCAGGGGTCGATCTGGAGGCCTTCGTAGTCGGGCTTGATGCCGGCGAAGCCTTGGGAGATCGTGAGGAATGTCCAAGCTGCGGTGCCGGTGAGGCCGGCGTTTTTGGCTTCGCCTGGTGTGGCGGCGTCCTTGCCGGCGATCATTTGGGAGTACATGTAGGGCTCGCCTCGATACTGCTCGATGGTGTCTTCCTTGGAAGCGGGACAGATGCTGAGGTAGTACTCGTAAGCACGGTCGCCGTTGCCTAGCTGCAGGTGAGCGAGGTGGATCCAGGGATTGTTGTGGCAGAAGATGCCGGCGTTTTCCTTGTATCCAGGTGGGTAGGACGAGACCTCGCCGAGGTGCAGGTGGTAGGTCTGGTAAGGAGGTTGCTGTAGCACGCAGCCGCTTGGCGTGAAGAGGTGCTCGTGCACGGAGTCGAGGGTTTGCTGGGCACGGCCGTTGTTGGCGCCTGCTCCGCCCATGACGAGCCAGCCTTGGGACTCGATGTAGATTTTGCCTTCTTCGTTCTTAGCGGAGCCGATGGGCTCTTTGTAGGTGTCGTAGGCGCGGAGGTACCAGTCGCCGTCCCAGCCTTGGGTCTCGACGGCTTCTAGCATTTCGGCGTGAGCGGCTGCGGTTTCGGCAGCCTTTTCGTCGTCGCCGAGGTACTTGTAGAGGCCTTCGAGATCGAGACAGGCCTTGAGAAAGAGGCCGGCGATCATGAGGGACTCGGCGACTTCTTCAGCGGTGTTGTGCGATGCGGTCTGGAAGGACTCGTTTGGCTCGGTGGAGAAGCAGTTGAGGTTGAGGCAATCGTTCCAGTCGGCGTGGCCGATGAGGGGAAGATTGTGCGGTCCGCGGTTTTCGAGCGTGTAGCGGATGCTGAGCTCGAGGTGGTCCATGAGGGTGGCGGTTTTTTCTTCGACGTCTGCGTATCCAACTTTCTCATTCAGGATACCCTTGTCACCGGTTTCGCGGATATAGGCAGTGACGGAGAGGATGAGCCAGAGGTGGTCGTCCATGAAGCCGCCGCCGATGTCGCTATTGCCCTTTTTGGTGAGGGGCTGGTACTGGTGGAAGCAGAGTCCGCTGGACATCTGGGTTGCGGAGATGTCGAGGATGCGCTGGCGAGCCTTGTCCGGGACCATGTGGACGAAGCCGAGGAGGTCCTGATTGGAGTCGCGGTAGCCCATGCCGCGGCCGATGCCGGACTCGAAGAGCGAGGCGGAGCGGCTGAGGTTGAAGGTCGCCATACACTGGGCCTGGTTCCAGGCGTTGCCCATGCGGTTCATGATGGGGCAAGGGGTCTCGACTTGGAAGGTGGAGAGCTGGTCGGTCCAGAGGTTGTTGAGCTTGGCGAAGGCGGCGTCTACGGCGGTATCGTCAGCGTATTTGGAAAGGATGGCGTTGGCCGGCTCCTTGTTGATGACGTGCGGAGCGATGTATTTTTCGCCCTTCACAGTCACGTAGGCCAAGATGTATGAGTGCTTGGTGGACTCGCCAGGCTGGAGGGTGATTTCGTGGAAGTGGGATCCGATGGGATTCCAACCGAAGGCTTGGGTATTGTTTGGTTTTCCAGCGAGCACGGCTTGCGGCTCGTGGATACCGTTGTGCACGCCTACGAAATCGTCGCGGCTAGTGTCGTAACCGTCGATGTCGCGGGTACAGGCGAACATGGTGTAGTGGTCGCGACGTTCGCGGTATTCAGTTTTATGATATATGGCGTTGTTCTCGATTTCGACTTCGCCGATCGAGTACGTGCGCTGGAAGTTTGTGGAGTCACCCTGCGCGTCGTAGAGACAGAACTCAACGAAGGAGAAGAGCTTGAAGGTTTTCGGAGCGTCGCTGTTGTTGGTCAGCGTGGTCTGCCAGATTTCGAGGTTTTCTTCGGGCGGGACGAAGATGAGCACGCTCGCTTCGAGTCCGTCCTTTGCGGAGGTGATGCGCGAGTAGCCGAGACCATGGCGGCACTCGTAGGAGTCGAGTTCGGTCTTGGTGGGCTTCCAGCCGGGATTCCAAACAGTGTCGCCATCCTTGATGAAGAGGTAGCGGCCGTTGTTGTCGTACGGCATTTCGTTGTAGCGGTAGCGCGTGAGGCGGCGCAGACGGGCGTCCTTGTAGAAGGAGTAGCCGCCGCCGGTGTTGGTGTTCAGGGCGAAGTACTCGTCCTGGCCGAGGAAGTTCAGCCAGGGAAGGGGCGTGTCTGGACGCGTGATAACGTATTCACGATTTGGATCGTCGAAGTGTCCGTATGGATTGCTCATAAATTATTAGGTTTTGGGTGCTCGGTTATGGGTGGAGAATGGGTTGTGGCTTTTTGAACCACTGATGACACTGATGGTCACTGATTTGATCGGGTTGTGTTTTTGTTTAACCACAGAAGGCACAAAAATCACAAAGGTTCTGGTTGTGCCCTTTTTGTAATTCTTGTGCTTTTTGTGGTTAGTAAACGTTACTTCATGACGACTTCGATTTTGGAGCCGTCTTTTAGTTTATCGGTTGGGACGAGGGTGCCTTCGATGGACTCGCCGTCTACGGTGAGGGAGGCGACGCCGGTGTTGCTGCCGTTCGGGTTGGACACCTTGATGGAGATGTTCATGCCGCGGAACTGGCGGGTCGCCTCGTATCCAGGCCATGAGGACGGGAGACAGGGATCGATGCGGAGGCCTTCGATCTCGGCTTTGATTCCGAGTATGTAGACGGTGGACGAGTAGTAGGCCCATGCGGAGGTGCCGGATAGCCATGGGAGGCGGGCGGCGCCGTGCATGGGGCTGTAGCGGGCGTGGGTCGACTGACAGTGAACGTAGGGCTCGCTTTGGCGAATTTCGGCCTTGTCGTTGAACTTGGCCGGGTTGAAGGCGTTGTAGTATTCGTAGGCGGAGTCGCCTTTGCCGAGCATGGCTTCCGCCATGACGACCCAACCTTGCGGGTGGTTGAAGATACCTGCGTTTTCTTTGGTGCCTGCGTTGAAGAGGCGGGCGGCCATGATCTCGACCGGCATGGTGGTAACTGGAGGAGCGCAGAGCTGGGCTCCGTAGTCGGTGGCCAGGTGCTTCTTGACGGACTCCATACAGATGCGGGCTTGCTCGTCGGTGGCTGCTCCGGAGATGACGGCCCAAATCTGTGTATTCAGATAGAGGGCACCTTCGGTGGCGTCGTGCGTGCCGTAGACGGTGCCGTCGTCGGCGATGGCCCAGATGAAGCGATCCTTGGACCAGCAGGTCTTTTGGATGGCGGCATCGAGAATCTTTTGTTGCTCGAGTGCCCATTCGGCTTCTTCGGACTGGCCGAGCTTGGTGGCGATGTCGGCGTAGACGCCGAGGCCGAAGCGGACTTGGAAGCCGACGAAGAGGGACTCGCCGTTGTAGCCGAGTTTGAGGCAATCGTTCCAGTCGGCGGCTAGGCCGCATGGGATGCCGTTCGCTCCGGAGCGTTCGAGGTTGAACTCGAGGGCGCGGCGGAGGTGTCCGAATACGGTGGCTTCGCCTTCGTCGGCGTAGGGGAGGACCTTGTTGTAGAAGTCGAGGTCGCCGGTTTCGCCCACGTAGGCGGGGACTGTATTGAAAAACCAAAGACAGTCGTCGGAGCGGAACTCTTCCTTGGGAGGAAGCGGAGTGGCGCCAGGTGTGTGGTCGAACGGTTTGACTACCGGGAGGGCTCCGCCGTTTGCGAATTGGCCGGTGAGCATGAGCTCGAGGCGTTTGCCCGCTTCTTCTGGAATGGCGGGGAGGACGGCGATGATGTCTTGAACGGTGTCGCGGAAGCCAAGGCCGTTGCGGTGTCCGCCGTAGACGAAGGAGGCGGAGCGGGACCAGGTGTAGGTTATGAGGCTATTGTAGGCGTTCCAGACGTTGACCATGGAGTCGAAGTCCTGATCGGGCGTCTTGGCGGTGAGGGCGCCGAGGCGGGAGTGCCAGAAGGTTTTGAGCTTGGCCAGCTCTTGGTCGACGCGAGCGAAGTCGCTGTATTCCGCGACGGCTGCCTTGCCTTCTTTGCTCGCTTCGCCGACGCCGATCATGACGAGCAGATCGGTGGATTCGCCAGGGGCGAGGGTGATCTCGGTTTGGAGGGCGGAGCAGGAATTTTCGCCGTAGGTAGTGGTGTTGAGGGACTCGCCAGATGCGACGACGTCCGGACGGGCGTAGCTGCCGTAGGTGCCGATGAAGTTTTCGCGTGAGAGATCGTATCCTTTTATTGGAGACCCGAGGAGGGTCATCCAGCTCAGCATGGCGTTGCCGTCGCGTTTGATGGCGGACCAGTCGTGCGGAAGGTTGTCGTTGACGGCCATTTCGGCGAAGCCGTCCTTGTAGGAGGCCTTGCCGATGTACTGGGAGTATTGGAGGTTGAACTGGTCTTGGTCGATGTCCCAGTGGTTGGTGAATTCGCAGTAGGTGAAGACGGAGAGCTTGCGGGGCTTGGAGCCGGTGTTCGTTACTTTGAGTTTCCAGTACTCGAACTTTTGTCCGACGGGGACGAAGTAGAGGGTCTCGGTTTTGATGTCCGAGTACTCGGAGTCGATGGTGGTGTAGGCGGTGCCGTGGCGGCAGGTGGTCTTGTACTCGTCGAGCGGCTTGCCGACGGGCTGCCAGGAGGTGGACCAGAAGTCGCCTGATTCCTGGTCGCGCAGATAGAAGTAGCGGCCCGGCTGGTCCATGGGGACGTTGTTGAAGCGCAGGCGGGTGAAGCGGCCTTGGGAAGCGGAGCGGTAGAAGGAGTAGCCTCCGGCGTTGTTGGAGATGATGGCTCCGTACTCGGTGGTGCCGAGGTAGTTTGTCCACGAGCGTGGAGTGTCGGGGCGAGTGATGACGTACTCGCGATTTTCGTCGTCGAAATGACCGTATTTCATGTGGCGCTGATTTTGAGTGAGGCCAGGGGGACCTCTGTAATGATGGAGGGTTAAATTAAAGGTGGAGTGTAACCCCGATGCTTGAGGATTCCCTGCGGGGTAAAAGCTGTGGCTACCCTTACAATAGCGGAGTTTTGGGAGAGCTTGTTAAATAAGGAGCAAGCCAGCGGAAAATCAAGGTAAGGCGGGGATCAATTCCCCAATGGAGAGAACGCTGAACTCACTTGTGAATTAGCTGGAGCTGTCGGTGGAATTAGGACCGCTTTTATGATTCGAGTTGCAGCTAAATCAGGTCTTCGCTGGCGATGAGGATGCCGGCTAGGGCGAGGGCGAGTCCGGCGGCGCGGCGGGCGTATTTGCTCCAGCGGTTATTACCTGCGCGGCGGGTGGCTTTGATGGCGAGTAGGGCGCAGGCTCCGAAGGTGAGGTAGGAAACGACTATTAAGATGATAAGGGCGGCGAGGGTGTCGTAGACCGTCATGTTTTCGAGCTCGAGGAAGCTCGGCATGATGCCGACGTAGAAGAGCACGACTTTCGGATTGCCGAAGGTCATGCCGATGCCGAGGGCGATTGTTTTGAGAGTGGAGGACGAGCTTGAGAATTTGGAGGCTTGGCGGGGATTTTCAGAGAGTGGGATGGCGGCGTCGCGCCAAGTGGTCCAGCCGAGGTAGACGAGATAGGCTCCGCTGGCGAGGCGGACGAAGATGAGGGCTTTTTCGAAGGATAGGGCGAGGGCGGCGAGTCCGCTGACTCCTGCGACGAGGTAGAGGGCGTCGCCGATGATGAGGCCGGTGAGCAGGGCCATGGCGGCGCCGAAGCCGGAGTGGACGGCTTTGGCGATGGTGGCGGCGATGCCGGGGCCGGGGGAGAGGCTGTAGAGCGTCATCGCGAGTGAGAAGGCGATGGCTGATTCGAGAGTCATAGTCGGGAGCGCGGTTTACGTGGCCCGACGGAATGCTGATTTGCTCGCGAATTGCGAGGGAATCTAGCGCTTGGTCAGCTGCTGACTGTTTCGACGAAAGCTTCGAGCGTGTTTTCGTGCAGGAAGTCGACGAGCTGGTGATCGAGGTCGATGAGCTTTTGGTGGAGGGCGCAGGGGTTTGATTCGTCGCACTTTCCGATGCCTTTGGGGCATGAGATGCGCTCGCCGTCTCTTTCGAAGTGGGAGACGATGTCGTAGAGCGTGATGTCCTGTGGATCTCGGGCGAGCCAGTAGCCGCCTTTGGGGCCGGGGGTGCCGAGGACGAGTCCGGCTTGGGAGAGGAGAACGAGGAGCTTGGCGACGATGGGCTGGGGCAGGTTTCGATTTGTGGCGATGTCGCGCGAGGTGTGGCGTGTCACGCCGTTGTCGAAACCTTCGGCAAGGTAGCACAGCGCCATGATCGCGTTCTGGGAGGTTTTGCCGTACTTCAACATAGCTTATGGTGGGGTAGTCTTCGAGTTATCGAAGTAATTCCCAGCTAGTTTGCGGTTTTGTTCGAATTAATCAAGAAAAGAAGGTATTTAATTATTGATAATTGAGACAGAATTCTTCACATTGAGCGGCTACATGAGCAAATTCGCCAATCTAAGAAAGCCTGACACGCATGCGCACGAGATCCTCGAGATGATGATTCGGAGCGGGAGAACCTATTCGAATGAGAGCTTAGCGGCTGAAATCGTCGAGGCTTTCGGTGAGGACTCTACCTTCCACACGTGCTCGGGGCATGGCTTGGATCCGTACGATATAGTGCAGCATCTTTGGGGTAAGGGAAAGTTTACCGGTAATCCGGAGGCGTTCGTTTTTCTGCCAGCGAGTCGCTGCAATCATTGAGGGTTAGTGGAGTCGCGCCGTCACTAAGTTTAGGCGTTTGTGACCGCGGGCATTGCTTGCCTAGCGGAGGAATAAGGATGTCTGCCAGCGTTTCGTCTTTCAGTTTTGCGTGAAGCGCTTAAGCGTTAACGGTTTTCAAATCGCTATCTTCACGGATTGCGCGTTTGCGACTGTCGAATGAAGCCCTTTGCCCCTGAAATCTCCTACCATCGAGGCCATAATGGCACGGCTCGTCATGAGCTGAAATATTTGGTGCCTGCCGATTGGGTGGATGATATACGTTGCTTCGCCCAGCCGTTTTGCAGGGCTGATGGGGAAGCGGCGGGCGATCCGCCGGAGTATCGCATCACGACTTTGCAGCTTGATACCTTGGACCATTCGCTGCATAGCGCGAAGGAGCGCGAGTTTCTGAATCGGTTTAAACTCAGGGTCCGGAGCTATGGCGAGATGGGCTCTGCTCCGGCATTTTTGGAGATCAAGCGTAAGCTGGAGGATCGCGTGGTGAAGTCGCGTTGTCGCTTGGAGCCTGGCGTTTTCGGGGTTGGTTTTTCCTTGGATAGTCCGGTGCTTGAGAGAGCTTCGGAGAGGGATCGCGACACGTATTGGGAATTTGTCCGGCTGGTGAGAGAGATGGATGCGCGGCCGAAGATGTTGATCCGTTATATCAGAGAGTCTTGGGTGGGGCATCGCTCTTCGAGCCAGCGCATCACTTTTGATCGCGCTTTGGAATACGCAGTGACGGATCGCTGGAGTCTGGAGGCTCCGGTGGTCTGGAGACGGATGGATTCGGCGTTTGCGTTTAACGTTTCGTTTGCGCCGGTGATCTTGGAGCTGAAGTGTTCGGGCAGTCTGCCGGATTGGATGCAGCAGCTCGTCCGCTTTTTCAGCCTGAGCCGGAGAGGGATTTGCAAGTATTCGACGGCGGTTCGCTTGGAGTCGCTTTTTGAAGGGAACCGTTTTTCCGACGCTTCGGAGAACACGAACTACGGCTAGAGTTTGAGATAGGAAAATATGGAATCATTCATTCATGGGCTTGGGGCTGCGCGATCGCTGGATCTTCTTCAAATACTGACGTCGCTTAGTGTCAGCCTTGTCCTGGGGGTTGTGCTGGCGAGCGCATATCGCTGGACGCATGTCGGGCCGAGCTATTCGCGAGCGTTTGTACAGACGGTGGTGTTGGCGAGCATTGTATCCACAATCATGATCATCACGGTAGGCAATAATCTGGCGAGAGGCTTGGGGATTCTCGGGGCTCTGGCGATTGTGCGGTTTCGGACGCCGATACGAAATCCACGTGACATCATTTTTCTTTTCGCGAGTTTGGCGGTCGGAATTTCGTCGGGTTCGAGTCTCTACTTGGTAGCGGTGACGGGGACTTTCTTTTTCAGCCTGGCGTCTCTGTTTTTACACTGGTCTCCCTATTCCACGAAGAAGACGTTTACCGGGATGCTTCGTTTCTCCGCTCCGATGGAATCAAAGCTAGAATCTGAAGTAACGACGATCATGCGGGAGTTTACTAGTAACGTGGAAATCGTGGCGATAAGGGAGGCGGGACAGGGGAGCGTAGTCGAGTACGCTTATCAGGTTCGTTTGATCGATCCCGCGATAAAGGCTGATTTGATCCAAGCTCTCAAAAAGGTGAGTGGACTTGGGGATATCAACTTGGTCATGCAACGTGAAACCGTGGAGATATAGCGATTACGATGTCGACACCAGTTCTGCCAGCCTCGGTTCGCCGTAAAGTGTTTTTCTATAGGATTTTTTCCTATTGGCCTTTTGTTGTTTGGGCTTCGGTTGCCTGCCTCGCGGTATGGGGATATTTGAATACGCAGAATCAGCATCGATATGTCGGCCGTGTGGCGCTCGATGAGTTGATCGTGGCACCGCTCGAGGATGCTCGGGTCGAGGCGGTATTCCTGGAAGTAGGGCAGCGGGTTTCTGCGAATGATCTATTGGCGCAATTGGACACGAGCGCTATCGAGTCTGAAATAGACGCTCTGGTAATTGACATTAAGCAGGAACATCGGGAGCGGGAACGGCGCTATATCGAAGCACGGCATCGACTTTTGGAACAGCGACAGAAGCTTGTTCTTGCGCAGAAGGAAGATGCTGCTCGGCTCAAGGTTCTCGAGGAGGAGTACGCGAATCTGGAAAAGGTCTATGATCGGAAGCTGATTAGTCAGACCTTGTATTTTGACACTTTAGAGAAGGTGGAGTCGCTACGTTCGAGCATCGAGTCCTACCCGGGGTTTTTGACTGAAGTCGAGGAGGAGCTTGAGCGTCTTGAATCCAGCATCTCGGTATGGGATATAGGAATGGGTGAGGCTTTGGTGGATGACGATGAGCGTATTCGTTTTTTGAATCGTAGAAAGGGCGAGCTCACGCTTCGGGCTTCTGATGAGGCGATCGTGAGTGAGATTCTGGTACGTCCAGGGGAAGTGGTATTGTCGGGTGATCCGATCTTGAAACTAGTCCTAGACGGTCCTTCGCGCGTAGTTGGGTTCATTCCCGAATCTGAAAGCCAGTATCCAAGTTTAGGTGACGTGATGTACGTGAGCTCGTCTTCCACTGGTGGCAAGTGGCTGCAGGCGAAAGTGACGGGCTTGGCTCCAAATGTGGTCATGGTTCCAGATCAGGTAAGTCCGCTGCCCGGCAAGATGGTATCGGGACGGTACTGTTATCTAGAGCTTCCAGAAGCCATCCAACTAGTTGGGGGAGAAACGGCCTTGATTGCGGACAAGCCACCTGGATTTGGGAGTTTTCTAAAACATTTTAAGGACGTGGATACTTTAAGCGTGTCCGAGTCTAAGGATCCGTTTCCGCTAAAGACTGAGGGAGCGGCGAGTACTTTCTAAGTTTGAAGAACAGGCTTACATTTTTCTGGTTTTTACTTGTTTGTGTATCCTCTCTGGCAGGACAGGTAAGGATCAATGAGTTCATGGCGGCACCTTCGGAGCGTGTCTTGAATTGGAGTGAGGAAGGGGCGGCTATAATTGGTATTGCGGTGCCCTGGTGGACCTTGGAATTCGATGACTCCCTATGGTGGGAAGCGAAGAGCCCGATCGGCTATGGCTATGCCTCGATTGAAACGCGAATACGGGAAGACCTACCTGAATCGAAAGCAGGGTTCTATGTTCGCAAGGTTTTCGAGTTGACGGAAGAGCAGGCTGGAAGCGGAGAGGATTTGTTACTGAAAATCGGATACGATGATGGTGTAGTCGTCTATCTAAACGACGTTGAGGTGATGCGCCGTAATCTGGGTCCTTCGGGCTTGCCGGTGTTTCATGACCTAGGCTCTTTTAACGAGCATGCTCGTTCGGATATCGAGGAGCTGAATCTGGGTCAAGCATCGGAGCTGCTTCGCCCAGGAAGCAATGTAGTTGCGATTCAGGTACACGATTGGTGGGACGACAACGAGACGATGTTTCTCGATGCCTCGTTGAGTTTGCAAGGAGCTTCCGATGGAGCCTTTATCGAACGCGGTTCTGACTGGCTTTTGTTTCCGGGGCGTATTGAGCCTTCGGGTGGCGTTTATAACGAGGAGTTTCTTCTTGCGGGATTGAGCGAATTTAGACCTCTATGGACCCGCTCTGATTTTGATGATAGCCAATGGCAGCAGGCATCGGGTCCGCTTGGCTATGACGCGGGTGATGAATACCAGCTGGGACGAAATTTGTATGATGAAATGTACGGGCAAGCGGTATCGCTTTATATGCGAGCGAGTTTCGAGCTCACGCAAGAGCAGCTTGATTCCTTGGAGAGTTTGGAGCTGACGTATGATTTCGACGATGCGTTTGTAGCGTATCTCAATGGGAAGGAGCTCGTTCGTGAGAACTTAGGCAGCGAGGGGGTCTCTATCGCTTACGATGAGGTTTCCGATCGGGACCACGGGGCATCGGATGACGGAGGCGATGGAGTGGACCGCCGGGAAACCGTGATTTTTACGGCAGAGGAACTGGCCCTAAGAGTTGGAGAGAATGTTCTTGCTGGGCAGGTTCATAACGCCCGTCTTTTTTCCTCCGATTTGATTTTGAGTTTGGATCTTAGGGGGGGCACAGATTTGGAGGACCGCGTTTTGATCGCTTCAAGTGGGAATTGGAGGTATCTCGTAGGAACGCAGGAGGTGCCAGTTCGCGATGAAATGGTAATCGCGAAAGGGGAGGAACCGGATTTCGTGGACTGGATCGAACTTTTTAATGAATCGGATTCGGCGGTTGATCTATCTGGCTGGACGTTGTCGGATGATCCTGCGGATCCGGACATGTGGGTGTTTCCGCAGTTAACGCTTGCCGCTGGCGAGTACCTGGTAATGCTTGCTACTGGTAGGGATATTTCGGATACTAGTGGTTCTCGTTTGCACACGAATTTTAGACTCGCTAGTGGAGGCGAATCGCTTGGCCTGTACAGTCCTGAAGGCGTGTTTGTATCGGGATTTACTGATGCTTATCCAAAGCAGAGCGCTTACCATTCCTATGGCTATCTAGAGGAATTGGATGCCTTTCGCTATCAACCATTGGCGACTCCAGGGTATGCAAATGATTCGGTCGGGTTAGTCGAAAAATTGGCGAAGCCGACGTTTAGCTTTGAAGGGGGCCATTATGACCAGCACTTGGCTGTAGAGATCGCAAGCGAGCAAACGGGGGTGGAAATTCGCTATACGTTAGATGGCAGTGATCCAACTGGAGAGGGGGCATTATTGTATTCAGGTCCTCTTGACACTTCCTCGCTCGCCACCACGTCGAGAAACGGAGAAGGGAGTTTTCTTCTCCTAAGAGCGGTCGCGTTGTTAGATGGCTACATTGACTCGGACTCTCGATCAGCAACCTATCTTTTTAACCAGAATGAGGTTCTGAAATCGCTACCTTCTGTGGCGTTAACGGGAGATCCAGATCGCGCCTTGTTTGGGCCTTGGGGAACTGCGGCGGTTCGGGGGAGATTTCTCGATTATCCTTATACGGATTGGTACGACTTGTACTATTCACCTTCGCACCACAGTCATTATAGTATGGCGATCTTGGCGGGGCGCCCAACTGAGCGTGAGATGTCACTGGAGGTTTTCACGCAAGATGAGCGGGGAAATGCGCAAAGCAATGTAGGGGCTCGTATCTCAGCGAGTGGCTTTTCGAAGCCTCGAGTAGATTTCCGTACTATTGAGAATGGTACAGGCTTATCTAACGTGAATAAGCCATCGTTTAATATTTTCTGGCGCGACGAAATAGAGAAGAAGAGCTTGGACTTTCCCCTGTTTCCATCGTCCCGTGTGGACCGATTCGAGAGTTTACGGCTGCGATCAGGAAAGAACGACGATATTAATCCATTTATTCGGGATGAACTGTGCCGGCGTATGTTTCTTGAGATGGGACAAGTCGGCAGTGTAGGTATACTGGCGACAGCGTGGCTAAATGGGCATTATGCGGGCTACTATAATTTGACCGAACGTTTGCGTGATGGCTTTTTCAAGGAGTGGCATCGAGATGCGGGACCGTGGTTCGTAAAGCAAGTTGGGAGTGTGGCGTCCGGGGATGAGTCTAAATACAATGCATTCCGGGACTTTCTATCTCGGACAGATTTTTCGGTTGAGGAAAATTATAGAGACCTTGAGAGACAGGTGGATTTGGTAAATATTGCTGATTACGCTATAGTAAATGCCTTTGCCGCCATGTGGGATTGGCCGGAGAATAATTATGTTTTAGCCAAGTCCTTCAGCGAACAAGGAAAGTATCGCCTTTATATGTGGGATGCTGAAGGAAGTTTTGGGCTGTATGGAAACAAGTCGATTCATTGGGACACGATTGCCAGCGACTTGCTTGCGGAGCCGGAGGATTGGGATAATGATATCTCTTTGATTTTTAAGGCTCTTTATCAAAATGATGATTTCAGGGTGTTGTTTAGGGATCGAATACAAGAGCACTTTTTTGACGATGGAGCGATGACACGCAGTCGTTGGGATTCTCATTATAACGAACTACGTGACCAGATTGCTCCCTTGATTGAATACGGAACTGGCGAGCCGTTTTATGCGGATTGGTACACGAATTGGATGAACCAACGTTATCCGATCTTTCTCGATCAACTGAAGGATCATGACCTTTGGTCGGATCTGGCCTCTCCAAATGTAGATCTTGCTGAAGGCAATGTGCCTGTTGGCTCAATGGTAACGCTCTCGGGTTCTGTGGAAAATGAAACGGTTTACTATACGATAGATGGGACTGATCCGCGGGCCTATGGGGGGGAGCCGAGGGGAGAGGTCTATGAGGATCCGATTCTCATTGACCGATCCTTGCGGTTGAAGGCGAGAGGCTTGCAGGATGGAGAGTGGAGTCCTCTAAGGGAGGTCGAATACCTAACGTCGGATGTTCCTAGTCTAGAGATAACTGAGATTATGTATCATCCTGTGGATACAGAATTGGCAGAAGGGTCGGAGCTCGAGTTCATTGAAATATATAATAATGGTGCTCACCTTGTTCTGTTAGATGGATTGGAGTTTTCTGATGGGATTGATTTTCGCTTTTCCGAGGAATCTGTCCTCGATGCGGGTGACTATCTCGTGCTTGTGTCCAATGCCGTGGCATTTTCAGAGCAATATCCGAACGTAGAAGTGTTTGGCGAGTATGGGGGGCAGCTTAGCAATGGAGGGGAGTCCATTGAATTGCTGGCTCGGGATGGAGCTCGGGTTTTTCGCGCGACATTCGACGATAGCGATTTATGGCCGCAATCGGCGGATGGCCTTGGATTTTCGCTGGTTCCGACGGTGCCGGAGACTGGAACCATGGAAGACGCGAGTCACTGGATTGCTAGCGCTCGTGTTTGGGGGTCGCCCGGCGAGGCTGATCCAGCGCGTTCTTCTGAAATCGTTCTTATCAACGAGATTTTAACGCATACTGATTTTCCGCAAATCGATATGGTCGAGTTGTATAATCCAGGTGATTCGCAGATTGATATATCAGGTTGGCTATTGTCGGATGATTTTGATACTCCTGCAAAATACGTTTTTCCGGAGGGCAGTGTCGTTCCAGCGGGTGGATTCCTGCTCGTCGATGAGTCAGATTTTGGACCGGAGGCGATTGGTGAAAGCGGATTTAGGCTGAATAGTCACGGGGAATCGATTTGGATTTTCTCGGCGGATTCCGAGGGGCGCTTGAGTGGGCATTTGCATGGAGTGGAGTATCCCGCCTCTGAAAATGGAGTGTCATTTAGTCGTTTCACTTTGTCGGATTTTTCTGAGGTTTGGTTTCCTTCGCAGTCTAATAGTTTTGGGGCAGCTTCCGCTTCGCCTCGCGTGCCAGATGTTATCATCTCCGAGGTTCACTATGCTCCGGATTTGGATGTTTCCGAATTCGTCGAGATCATGAATCGCTCTGATAATGAGGTCTTGTTCTACGATGTCGCTTATCCTCAGAACACTTGGAGGCTAGAGGGGATCGGTTTTGAGTTTCCGCCGGGGGCTCGACTGGCTCCCGGGCAGGTCGGGCTGGTTGTTGAGATTGAGCCGGAGATGTTTCGGAGTCGATATGAGATTCCAGATGTAGTTGAAGTTTGGGGACCGTTCGATGGGCGGTTGAGGAATGAAGGCGAGTATCTCGCGCTCAAGAAACCGGACCTGCCGGATGTAGATGGCGATGGTGAGTTGTTCATCCCATATACATTGGTTGACGCTTTGGACTATTTGCCGCGTCATCCATGGCCTGATCAGTCTGATAACTATGGGAAAAGTATTGCCCGTTTAAACGCCTCTTCCTTTGGGATGGAACCGAGCAACTGGACTTCAAGCGAAATTAAAGGGGGGACACCAGGTTTTTTAAGTCCGCTGAGTTGGGAGTTCTGGCAATTTATAGTGTTTTCTTTTGAGGAGCGGGATTTGGGAGAGATCACCAGTGTGTCCTATGACATAGACGGGGATAGGGTCGCAAATCTTCTTGAATATGCGTTCGGGTACGATCCGAGAGTGAGGGATTCGAAGTCGCCAATTCGCTATCGAGTGATTGAGCAAGAAGGCGAGCGTTTCCATGCCTTGGAGCTTACGACTAGGCGCGAGGCGAGTGACGTACGTTGGATACCTCAGCTATCGCGTGATTTGGAGAGCTGGGAAGATGTAGCAGATACGGTTGTTCCGTTTGGGGCTGTTCGAACGAATCCAGATGGCTCGCTTACTCGTGTATTCAGAGATACGATACAAATGGCTGAAGGTGGTTCGAGATTCCTTCGCTTGAGGGTTGAGCTCGTTCGCTGAGGATCGCGCTTCTTGGCCGAAGCTAGGGTTTGACTTGGGATTGGCGCATGGAGCTCCGTTGGCCTTGCTGCATGTTGCAGGCTTCGGTGAAGGCGGCGCTGTAGAGGTAGGCGGCGATGGCGTCCAGGTCTTCGTCGGGCAAAGGGAGGGGCGGCATGATTTTGAAACGGGCGATGGCGCCGGGCATGAGGGTTTTGCTGGCGTCAGGGGCTTTGGCCCAGTTTACGATGGCTTGGCGAAATGCGGTTTCGTCGCTGCCGTAGGCGTCCTTGTAGTGGGTCTGGATGGCGAAGGCCGGTGGAGCGAGCATGGTGCCGCTGCGTTCGTACTGGTGGCAAGCGATACAGATTTGCTCGAACTTGGTCTTTCCGATTTCGATTATCGGATCGGGGGTGGCGTCTTGGGCGAGGGCAGTGCAGTTGAGGATCAATAGCGTTGCCGCGACGGAAGCGAGTTTTGCGAAAGTATTCATAATTCCGACTGTTTATAGGGATCAGTGGAATGGATGTATCCGCAAGCGGAAGCCGTTTGCTCGGAGCGAGTAGTGAGGCTTCGAATATGAGGGATAATGGGGACTGATTGCTTTCCTTGCGTTTTAGGCGGTGGCGAGTGGGCGTTTGGGGTTCGCTTTGATGACGGCGATCAGGTAGGCGACGATGGCCACGTTAATGGTGAGGATAGCGAGGGTGATCCAACTCGGATGCCGTGCGATCTCGTAGAGCTCGAGAGGGATGTAGATGCCTCCGGATATGACTCCGAGCCATTCGGCCCAGTGGCGGGACTTCCAGAGGCCTACGCCTTCGACGAGGTGGAGCGCGGCGTAGGCGAGGAGGGCGAGGGCGGCGATCGCTTGTTTTTGCGGGTCGATGACTTGGAGGAATTCGACTACTCGCTCCGGAAGGGTGAGGGAGGGGGCGAAGCGTGCGATCATGGACTCGAGCGCGATACTCCAGTCCTCGCCAAGGGTGAGGAGGAACCAGATTCCACCGACGAGGGCGAGGCCGCCTTTGAGAAGCTCGAGAGCGGCAACCGCCTTGATGCCTCGAGGCGTTTGCTTAATTTCCATCGGCGGTGAGGGCGGAGGCCCGATTTATTGTGTGACTCCGACCAGTTTGCTGTAGACTTCGAGGTAGCGGGACTGGGCTTTTGTGACGATCTCGGCGGGGAGTTCGGGGCCGGGGGCGGTCTTGTTCCAGTCTTTGAGGGTTTCGAGGTAGTCGCGGATGATTTGCTTGTCGTAGCTGGCGGGGCTGGAGCCGACGCGGTACTCGGCGGCGTCCCAGTAGCGTGAGGAGTCGGGGGTGAGGACTTCGTCGATGAGGTAGATTTTTCCGGATTCGTCTGTGCCGAACTCGAATTTTGTGTCGGCGAGGATGATGCCGGCCTTGGCGGCGAGTTGGCTGCCGAAATTGTAGAGCTCGAGGCTGATGGCTTTGACTTGGTCGAAGACGTCTTGGCCGACGATGGCGGCGGCTTCGCTGGGGGAGACGGGCATGTCGTGGCCTTCGCTGGCTTTGGTGGTGGGGGTGAAGATGGGCTCGGGGAGCTGGGAGGCGAGCTGCAGGCCTGCGGGGAGCTCGATGCCGCAGACGGTGCGGTCTTTCTGGTAGGACTCCCAGCCGGAGCCTGCGATGTAGCCGCGCACGACGCATTCGATCTCGAGGGGCTGGAGCTTGCGCACGGCCATGGAGCGGAGCTGGGAGTCGCGGGAGAGCTGGAGTCGGCCTGCGAGGATTTCCTGCTCGTTGGGGAGTATGTGGTTGGGGGCGATGTGTTTGGTCTGCTCGAACCAGAAGTGGCTGAGCTGGGTGAGGATGAGGCCGCGGCCGGGGATGCCGCCGGGGAGGACGACGTCGAAGGCGGAGATGCGGTCGGTGGCGACGAGGAGGACGGAGTCGTCGAGGTCGTAGATTTCGCGCACTTTGCCGGAGGCGATTTTTTGGGCTTCGATCTCTTCGATGAGATCGCGCACGGGCGTGGTTGGAAGGGCAGCTTTTAGGTCTTCGCCGGAAATCATTCGGCGACTGTAGCGTGCGTTTGGGGGGAGGAAAGGATTTTGTTTGGAGGTGGGTGGGGTTGAGAGTGTTTCGACGTTTAGCGTTTACGGACGAGGGATTCGTAGAGCTGGACGGCTTTGTTCATTTCGACGAGGACGGTTTCGTTTCGCTGGCTGGCTTTTGGGAGGTCGTTTAGCTCCACGTTTTGAATGAATGCGGTCCAGTTTGATTGGACGAGGCTGAGTTGTGCGGCGATGTTGGGAGTGTTGAGCGGGGAGTTGAGGAGCTCGCGGAGGTTTTGCTCGAAGTGTTGGCGGAGGGAGAGCATGTCTTCGGCGATGGAGTTGGACTGATCGCCGTTGAGTTGGGCTGTGAGTGCGAGCTTCATGTAGCGCTGGGAGAGCATGCGCTGTCGACCTGCTTTGTTGATGATGGCGGTGAGGCTGTCCATTTCTTGAAGGATGGACCGGAGGCTATCGATGCGGTCGAGGGAGGCTTGGCTGATGTCCATGATTTGGGAGGCGACGGCTTCGAAGGCGAAGGCTTCGTTCGAGTCGGCGCGACTGCGTACGGCAATGACGCTGGCGTTCATGGATACCATTTTAGCCATTTTGGCGGAGCGTTCGATGTCGTTGATGAGTGTGTCGAGGCGCTTGGAGAGGGAATCTGTGCTGGGAGTGGCAAGTTGCATGAAAAAGGAATTGGAGATCCATTGTAGCAACGGTTGTGCCGAAAAGGGTGATGAGTCCTAGTTCGCAGGTTTTTGACTTTCTATTTCGGGTGTATCTATTTTTCTCATACGTATCATCGATTAGATTTGTATAGAGAGGGAAAAACGAACAGAGGTGTAGTCTGTGTCGAACAAGGGGATCCGGTTGATGATATCGCGGATCAAGTCCGTTTCCCACGAGAGGAGATATCGCGCGACACGCACGCTCCCTCTTGGAACTGCTATCGATAGAGGACCGGGAGGAGGCTGGAGTAGGGTGGCTCTGCGAGTTTTAGTCCGCTGCTGAAAGTGGCTTTGCGGAGTTGCTGCGCGGCGGTGTCGCCGCCTTCGAGAGCGAAGCGGAGAATGGGGGCGTAGGGGGTGAGGGACTGGTCGGGCTTGAGGCGGTCGATGGCGCCTGTGAGGGAGTTGACGGTCCAGAGGGGGGTGGCGGAATCGAGGTCTTGGAGGAGGTCGGCCTTGCCGTTGGAGAGTACGTAGCCGGCGAGTTGGTAGTCGCCGTTGGCGGCGCTTTGGTAAAGTTCGGCGATGGCGGCGACTTCTTTTTGCGGAAGGGTTTCGAGCTTTTGTTCAACGAGTAGTCTGTATTCAGATGATGGAACGGTTTGCTCGATGGTGGAAAGCCAGAGCGTTTGGCTGGTTTCGCCGACGGCCAGCGCGTCGAGTTGAGCGACTCTTTTCTTGAGGGCGGGGCTGAGGGCGAGTCCCCACTTCCATGGGTGGAGTTCCATGAAGCTGATGAACTGTTGTTGCCAGTAGACGCGGAATGCGGGGGAGAGTTGGTCTTGTTGTTCGAGGCTTTCGAGTTGTTTGAGGACGGCAAGGCGGTCGGCTCCGCCGAGGAGGTGGCTGATTGTGTTTGCGATGGTGCTGTTGTAGTATTCGGATTCTGGAGACAGTGTGGATGGCTTGTAGAAAAATCCCCAGAAGGAGCCGTCGTCGCGGGAGATGAATTGGATGTCGCGCGGAGCGGGCTCGGGTTTTCCGAGCTCGTCGAATCCGCGGACTCGGAAGGTGAATGCCACGTGGGACTCGTTTTGCTGGGAGTCGGATTTTGAGATGGGTTCGACGAGGTAGATACGGTATTCGGATTGTGGATCTGCGGAGCCTTCGAAGTACTGGACGGTGGATTGGTAGACGTTGGCGAAGGCTTCCGGATTTTGGAGGCGAGTGAGGTAGGCGCGTTCCTCTTCGGTGAGCTCGGCTTGGGTTTGGAGGTAGTTCTGTCCTTTTATGAAGGCTTTTTCGGCTTCCGAGTGAGCGAAAAGGGATTGGCTGTTTCGGAGATCGGCGAAGGCTGATTTTAGTCGAAGGGTTTGGGAGATTGCGGTTTTTTGATCTGTTGGGAGTATGTCGAAACTATGGATACGTTCGAGTTGGTTTAGGTAGGGCGTAAGTTCTTTGGTTTCGGCGAGGCGGAGCCATGCGTCGTCTAGGGCAGCCCATTTTGTTTCAATGGCGGCGAGCTGTTGGGTGGAGCTTTGGATGAGTGGGGCGAGCTGGCTGCGGCTCGTAGCGGCGGAGTCGGATTGGAGTAGTGTGTTGAGCGTTTGGATACGAGATTCGGCGGCGTTTTGGAGTCGTTCGAATTCGGCTCGGGTTTTGGCTTGGGTGGCGTTGTTGGCGGCGATGCGCAGCTCACGCTCGACGCGGGCGATTTCTTGGCGGTCTTTTTCGAGAGCGGCGGATTTGTTGGCTTCGAACTGGGCGAGTAGGACGTTGAAGCGCGTTTCGGCTTCCTGTCCGAGGTCGGGCGCGAGGTTGGTGCGTGTTTTTCGAATATCAGCGGCGATGCGATCGATGGCGGCTTCGTTTTGGAGGGCGTCGGGGCTGGAGGCGAGTTTGGCGAGGTCGGCGACGGATGAGGTGTATTCAGTTTCTAGCGACGACTGAAGGTCGAGCCAGTCGGTGAGGAGTTCGCCTTGGTTCGCTAGGCTGGAATTTGGTTCGGCTTGGGTAATGGCGGCTGACCAGGTTTCGAGAGAGTTGCGGACTTGATCGGTCTGGCCGGATTGCTCTGTGGCTTGAAGGGCGGCGAGGGCTTCTGACTGGAGGGCTGCCTCGTTTTCACGTTTGTTGTTTTGTTGGACGAAATAGGTGGCAGTGAAGATTCCAATGGCGAGGAGTGCGGCGATGGCTCCGTAGAAGGGGAGCTTTTTGCGGCGGGCGTAGGCGTAGGCTGATTTGATCTCTTCTTGGAGGTCGGCGGGGATTTGGTTGCCGGTTTTGGTGGCTTGGGTTTCGAGGGACTTGAGTTTTGCGACTCGGTTGGCGATGGGTACGGCTTTGCCTATGTTGGTTTTGCCGTTGCGAATTTCGGCGATGGCGAGGCGTATTGAAATACTGGATTCGTGTTTGGAGCGAAGGCGCGAGAGTTTGGTGGCGACTTGCTCTAGTTCGGCTCGGAGTTCGGTCTCGAGTTGCCCGCGGGCTTCATGGATGGCGATGATGTAGTCGCAGTCGAGGTAGGTGTTTTCGATGCTTTGCCAGTCGGCGGTTTCGGCGAGTTCCTTGGCGGATTCGACGAGGGCGTGGACTTTGTCGGCGAGGGTTTTGTGGTGGGCGGCGGTGCCGGCGGCGAGGGTTTCGGCGAGGAGCGCGTTGGTGGATTCGGCGAGGGGGAGGCCGAGGGATAGGTAGCGGTGGGCGGTTTCGGTGGCGGTTTCGGTGGGGATGAGCTGCTCGTGGATGTCTTTGATTTCGGCGGCGGCGGTTTCGACGAGCTGGGCGCGTTTGGCGGCGGCTTCTTCTTTGGCGTTGGGGTCGTCTGGGTAGCGGTCGGCGATGAGCTCTATGATTTGGTAGGCGCGGATTTGCTGTTTTTTGGAGCGAATGGCGGTCCGGTATTGCTTGAAAAGCCAGTCTTTCAGGTCGCCTTGCTCGTCGATGGCGGATTGAATTTTGGATACGCTTTCGGCGTCGACGGGATCGGCCACTCGCCAGCCGTAGGTCTCGCAGCGCGTTTTCCATGCTTCGACGAAGGTGTGGTCGAGGGAGCGGGCGGTTTCGAGGAGGCGCGGGTGGGCGTTTTCGATGAGAAGGCAGTCGAGCAGGGTACCGTCTGCGAGGGCTTGAAGGGCGCGTTTGAGGTCTGCGTTGGCGCGGGTGACGGCTTCGGCCTGCTGCCAGGCGAGTTTGGCTGTTTCTAGGCCGTTTGATTCGCCGGTAATGGCGGCGCGGATTCGGTAGGCGAGGCGGTTGGCTTCTGGGTAGGCGGAGGCGATCATGGCAGGGAGGTCCGAACCTTGGTGGATTGCTTGCTGATGACAATCCAATCCTTTTCAGAGGTGGCTTGAATCGCGGCTTGTTTGAGGGATTGGGCTTTTTTTGTTCGCGTTTGGTTTTCCTGGTAGGCGTGGAGTTGGTTTTTGCTGAAGAGGCTGCTGGTTTCGGCGAGGCGGCGTTTGGCGGCTTCGAGGGCTTCGAGGGTGTAGCCTAGGATGGTCTGTTCCATGAGGTCTTGGCGTACGAATGTGGCGCGCCATTGGTCGCGGATGCGTATCCAGGAGTCTTCTCGGTTGCGAGCATCGAGATTGAGCAGGTTGAGGGCTTCGTGAATGAGGGTGGCGGTGTCTAGGGGGGAGCTCGGGCTCGGGCTGCGAAGCGGGGCGATGGCGTCTTGAAAGGCGGTGGATTGGAGGGCGAAGTCCCGGCTTTGGTCGACTTGATTGACGAAGAGTTCGCGGAGGTATTGGGCTAGGCTTAAGGGGCTGTCGGCAGTGAGGAGTTCCTGTTGGTCGAAGGCGAGGTAGGAGGCTGACTCGTCGAGGCCGAAGGGTTCGGGGATGTCGAGGATGAGGGCGTATTGGGAGTTTTCTAGGGCGGCCTGTTTTTGGGCGAAGTAGGCTTCGAGCGCTTCGAGCGTTTGTGGATCTAGGCTTTGGTAGGGGAAGCTTTCTTGCTGGAGGTAGGCGTCGATGGAGGCGTGGAAGGCGTCGGGTGAGAAGGTCCCGGTTGGGAGTCCGTCGAGTGGCGTGAGGGCTGGCGAGGTATCGTTTGCAGCGAGCTGAAGGGTTGGCGAAACGAGGGAGGAGGGGATGAGGGCGAGCTGCGCGAGGTTTGGGTAGCTGATGTGGGATAGCGGGATGGAGTAGTTGTTGCCCTCTTTTCGTATCAGCTTTTTCGGTACGGTAATGCCGTTTTCGAGTGATCCCGGGTTGGGGGATAGGAGTTGGTCGAGGAAGGCGATGATTTCTGCGGGGGCGTCTTCTCCTACGTTGGCGAGGAATCCGGCGGTGGCTCGGGCGGACGTGAGCTCGGCTCGCGGGTATCCAGCGTCGGCGAAGGCTTGCCAGACTTCTTCGCGGGCTTGCAGTGATTTGGCGGCTAGGTTGGCGGAATTGAGTTCGGGGTGAACGAGCGTGTTGGTTTTGTGTGATTGGATAAAGAATACGAGGAGTGCGACGCAGATGAGGGCGCTGCCTGCGATGGCCCAGTTGATGGAGCGGGAGAGCTCGCGCCTGCCGAAGCGGCGGGGCGGGCGTTTGCGTTTGCGGTGGTCGTACTCGGCGGGGATTTCGACGACGGGGGCTTTTTTGAGAATGTCGGCGGTGGGTGAGGCTGTTTGTTTCGAAGCCGGTTTTTGCGTGTTTTTCTCTTGTTGGGTAGCTTGGAGCCTGAGCTTTTTTTCGCTTGGTTTGGGAGCGGGTTCCTTTTCTGGCGTGAGGGGGCGGGAGTCGAAAGCGACTTCGTAGGGGAGGGTGATATTTTCGAGCATGCCGCTCCAGGCGAAGTCTTGCGGCTGGTCTGTGGGCAGGAGGCAGCTGGTGAAGGGGTGGGTCCAGCGTTGGCCGGCGGGTAGGTCGTTTAGGACGCGGCGGAGGTGTTCGACGAGTTGCTTTTCTTCGTGTAGCGGAATTTCGAATACGTTGGTGAAAGCGGTGCCGTCTTCTATAACGCGTTGGAAGTGGTGGGGCAGGGTTTGCGTGGCCCAGAAGGATTCGATGTCTTGCAGGTCGAATGCTTCGAAGGGTTCGAGAATGCGGGGGGGCTCTTCCCACTTCTCGCGCCAGTTGCGCCAGTTGAGGAGGATGGCGGCGGGGTTGGGGAGTCCGGCTGTTTCTGAAGAGGGGAAGGCTAGGTGGTGGGCGATGTGGTTGTTGCGCTTGGAGTAGTCGGTACCGGATTCGTGGATACGGCTGAGAATGTGGTAGACGCCTGAGCGCAGGGTGACGATGCGGTAGCGTAGTATGAGGGGATGGCCGCCTTTCGAGTCGGATGTGTAGCGGCTTTGGCTTTCCAGTTCGGCGATCAGGTCTGGGGGCAGGTCGCGATCTCGAGCTACGCAGCAGAAGCCGGATTTGCCCGGTTCGAGGCCCCGCTTGGCGCTGGTGTGTATGTATTGGAAGCTCAAGAGGTGGAGTAGTGAGTAGTGAGTGGTTAGGATTGTTTGGTGACGAGCTGGGGGGCTTGTTGGGTGAGGATCCAGAGGGCGGGGGCGGTGGCGAGGATGGGCTTGAGGCGTCGCGGGTTGGGGGCGAGGCGTCCGGCGAGCGGGCCTTCGGCGATCTCTTTGGGGGAGTGGCCGAGGGGTGAAATGGGGAAGTAGGTGACGCGGGTGGAGATGGACTCGGCGTTGGCGACGATGGTGGGGCAGAGCTGGGCGAGGAATTGGCGGACTTGGGTGGAGTTGGCGGCGATTTCCTCGTTTGTGAGGGGGCGGTCTTCGGGGAGGTGAAGGGTGCCTTCGGGGAGGAGGTTTTGCCAGAGGTCGAATTTGCCGACGAGGATGGCGAGGGGGGTATCGACTTTTTGGTGTGATTCGAGGGCTCGCATTTTTTTTATGCGGACGCCGAGCTCGGCGAGGATGGTGTCTTGCTCGTCGGTGGCGTGGGTGCGGAGCTGGGGGTCGCGCTTGCGGCGGAGGAGCTTGCGGAATGCGGGGGAGGTGGAGGGGTCGAAGAGGAAGAGGACGCCTGCGGAGGCGGCGACGTGGAGGGCGCCGGGGGAGTCGTCGAGGGCGATGCCTGGTTTGAAGTGTTCGCCGGCGTTGTCGTAGAAGACGAGGGAGGCGCGGTTGTCGGGGGACTGGAGGTTTTGGAGGTAGTAGACGAAGGGGCGGGGGAGTGGGACGAGTTTTCCGTTGCGGTGGAGGCGTTCGTACATGACGCCTTCGAAGTCGGTTTTGGAGATGAAGGCGTCTTCTGGGGAGGTGGCGGAGAAGAGGCGGTTTTTCATCTCGTTGAGCTGGGCGTTGCCGGAGGGGTCGCCGTCTTGGAGATTGGCGCCGAAGTGGCGGATGAGCTCTTCGGGGAGCTGCCGCAGGAGGACGGAGAGGTAGTAGGATTTGCCGGAGCTGGGGGCGCCGACGAGGGAGAGGATGAGCTGGCGTTGGGCGAAGAAGGAGGGTGGGAGTCGGCCGCGGCAGTGGGGGCAGGCGAGGTCGACGGAGGAGACGCCTTCGGAGTCGAGGGCTTGGCCGAGGGAGTTGAAGCGTTCGGCGGCGAAGCGGAGCTTTACGTGGGAGCCGAGGATGGGATCGCCGGTGAGGGCGTCGTGCACGGCGATGTTGAGGGCGTCTCCCGGGGCGAAGGTTTTCCAGCAATAGGGGCAGGGGCGCTCTGGGGAGTCGGGGTGGGTTTCGTCTTGGCTGAGGCCGAAGTCGGGGAGGGTGTTCTTCGGGCCGCTGGCCGCTGGCCGCTGGTTACTGGTTCCTGAAGATGGGGTCGTAGGTGCCGGGGATTCGGTTGTGGGATTGGTTTGCGGGGGGGTGGAGAGGCTGTCGATGAGGTCTGCGAGGGTGTAGCTGGCGTCGCCGAAGGTGGGGAAGGCGAGGTAGTCTTGAGGGCTGCTGAAGCGGGACCTTAGGTGGGAGGCGGCGAGTTGGGAGGCGGGAAGGGTTTCGCGATCTTCGGGATTGTCGCGCGGGGCGACGTCCCAGTTGCCTTCGGAGAATCCTTCGCCGAGGCGGTCGGGCTTTCGGGTGAGGCGGATGACGATGAGGTGGTTGTTGAGGGAGAGGCCGTAGTTGCGATTGGGCTTGAGTGGGGTTTCGCGAGAGAGGGTGCGTCCGTCGAGGCGGATGGGCACGGTTTGGTCGACCGGTTCGAGGGAAAATTCTCCGGAGAGTTGGTGAATGCGGCAGAGCGGGGACTTTCGTCCGTCGTTGGAGCGCCCGCTCAAGTTGACCGGGAAGCTCTCGGTTTGGTTGAGGGAGCGGGTGGAGCAGTCGCCGATGGCGAGCCGGATTTTAGGGCGAAAAAGGTCGAACAGTCCCATAGGAGGGCGGGAAATTGGTTGGAAGAAAAAGCAATTTGAGGGTGTGGAGAGGCTATGGCAAGAGCGGGAAGCGGGCCAGCTCGCGAGTGAGAAAATTGTTAAGCAGCAAGGAGATTCGAAATTTTGAAAAAAAAGCCTTGCGCGGGATAGTCGGATTTCTAGGTTCTGCGGCTCTTGCATATGCCGCGTTCGTCTAGCCAGGCCTAGGACACATGGTTTTCATCCATGCGACAGGGGTTCGAATCCCCTACGCGGTACCATTTTCAAAAAACCGTCACTCTTCCGGGTGGCGGTTTTTTTGTTGGGGTGGTGTTGTCTGGGATTTAAGGGTCCAGCTGGACTTGGGCGGCGACTTGGGCAGGAGAAATTCCACTTGCGCGAGGGGTGATTGTTTCTAGGTTCTGCGGCTTCCTGCTTGAGTCCCGTTCGTCTAGCCAGGTTTAGGACACTTGGATTTCATCCAAGAGACAGAGGTTCGAATCCTTTACGGGACGCCATTGGAGTGGTGAGTTTTAAGGAGTGAGTGGTGAATTGTTCGAGGGGAGGCGATTTGAAACTGTGTCTCGCCTTGGCTTGTCGAAGTTGGACGGAGCGAACTTGCGACAGGCCCAGCATGAGTTCGCTGGACTTGGCGAATGGCTTTAGGCGATGCGTTTGGTGACGCTAGATGGAAGACTGGGTGTGGAAGCGGGTTTTAGTTCGTTCTCATGGCTTGAAGGGGTGTGAGCTTGGAGGCTTGCCAGGCGGGAAAGCCCATGGAGAGGCCGATGGCGCTGAGCACTACGAGGACTGCGATCGGGTAGGCGTATAGGAGTGGGAGGTAGTAGATGCCGATGGAGGTTTTGAGGATGAGCACGACGTAGTGGCCGATGGCGATGCCGACGGCGGCTGCGAGGAAGCGGGCGAGGGAGCCGCGTTTCATCACGTTGAGCAGAATCTCGCTTCCGCTGGCGCCGATTGCCATGCGGATGGCGAATTCCCGGAAACGCTGTCGGGTGGTGAAACTTACCACTGCGTAGAGGCCGCCGATTCCTAGGATTAGTGATGAAAATCCGAATACGGCGAACATGGAGAAGGTGAGGTCTTTGGATACGCTGTTGCGATCAACGATGCCTTTGACGGTCAGGAAGCGGCCGTGGAAGGCGAGTTCGGGGTTCATGGACCTGAGCTCGGTTTGCAGGGGGACTGTCCAGTCGAAGGGGTCGCCTTCGCTGAGTACGAGGATATGCAGGTCGTTGATATAGGAGGCTTGGGCTACTGGCACGTAGATTTTAGCGAAGCCGGACTCGATGAAGTTTTGGCCGGGCATGGGGTCTGGGGAAACGTTTGCGATGACTCCGACCACGGTGCGGAAGGGTTGTTGGTCGGGGGCGTTTGGGTCGTAGAACTTGATTCTTTTTCCGATGGGGTTTTGATTCTTCCAATAGTGGCTGACGAAGTTTTCGTTCACTAGACAGACTTGGTCGTTTTCTCGCGTGTCGCGTTTGCTGAGTCCGCGTCCATGCAGTATTTTAAGATTGAATACGTCTTGGTAGCCTTCGGATATTACGACTCTGCGTGCTTCGGGTCGCGTTTCGGCTAGCTCGTAGCTTTCTCCGTCGAATTCGAATCGATCGAGGTTCATCCAGGTCGACTCTGGATCTGCTCCACCGGCTTCTTCGGAACTGAAAGCGAATTTCGCTGCTTTCGGATAGGCGCTAAGTCGATCTTCGAAGGTTTCGATGAATTGGGGGATTAGACCTTTTTCTCTTTCCTGATCCATTGCTTTCAGTTGAAGGGCGCCATCAAGAATCTGGTCGGGGTCGTAGGGTGTTTCCCATTTTTTGGAGTGTATCCAAAACAGCATCATAGCCACGCTCATGAAAACGAGGCCTCCGGTGGTGAGTATCTGGAAATTCAGTACGAATTTTGAAATGGCTCCCAGGTAGAGCCCGGTGGAGGTACGGGTGTCTTCGCGGAGGTTTTTTGCGACGGAGGAGCGTGAGGCGCGGAGTCCGGGGAGCAGGGTGGCGGCGGCAGCGGTTGCGATTACGATGACTACGACGAAGCCGATTACGCGGCCGTCCATCTCGAGTCGCCACCAGTAGGGAACGTACATCTGTTTTTTGAATAGAGCCCAGACCAATTTGAGCCCCCAGTAGGAGATGAGGGTGCCGAGGGCGGATCCGACAAGGGTGAGTATCAGCCCATCGAATACGACTTGGCTGATAATGTGGCTTCGATTCGCGCCCATGGCGTTGCGGATGGAGAGCTCGTTGGTGCGCGTGGCGGTCCTGGTCATTATCAGGTTGAAGAGATTTGAGCAGGCGACGCCCAGAACGAGGATGGCGCAGAGCAGGAGAGCGTAGCAGGTTTTGTCGAAGCGTTGGCTGACGATGGTCTTGGTGAGCCAAATCGAGTAGGGCTCTAGGCGGATTTCGTGCAGGTCTTCGTTGGTGTTCGGGTAGGTTTTGGAGAGTTTTAGGGCGATGGTGGCCAGATCGGATTTTGCTTTTTCCTTGCTGTATCCGTTTTTTAATACGCCTATGGCCTGGGTTCGGTGCCATGATTTTCGTTCGAGCTCTCGGGCTTGGGCCCAGTCTGTGGCGACCCAGATGTGGACTTCGTCGGGGAAGCGAAAGCCCTCTGGCATGACTCCGACAATGGTGCAGCGTTTGCCGTCCAGCATGGCGGTAGTTCCGGCTATATTTTCGTCGCTTTCGAAGTGTTCCCGCCAGATGGAGTGGGAGATGATGAGGGTGTCCTCGTTTCGCCCGATGGCGTCTTCGGGGCGGAAGGTTCTGCCGAGGAGCGGCGTTTCCTTGATGAAGTCGAAGAAGTCCGGATCAACGAAGGCGAGTTCGTATCGTCTGGAGAAGCTGTTTCCTGCCGGGTTGTAGAAGTTGAGGTTGCTCCATTGGAAGGAGGTGAGTTTTTCGAAGCTTTGGCTTTCCTTTTTGATTACCTCGAAATCGAGGGGATGGATAGTGGTTTGGTTTCGTTGCTTGTCGGGAAAGGCCCACTCGAGCTTGAGGATTTCGCGCTCTTCGTTGAGGTCGAGGGGGCTCCAGAGGATGCCGTTTACGAAGGCGAACATGGTGATGGCCACGCTGGTGCCGACGGCGACCACGAAGATGGCCATGGCGCTTGAGCCGGGGTTTTTGAGGAAGAGGCGAAAGGCGAAGCGAAGGTCGGTGAGGAGGCTCATGGCTTGTTGTAGAAAAATCTGGATACAGGGCAGGGCGGAGCCGGCCCCAGCCTGGGGCTGGGTACGGCTAGCAATGTGGGCGCGGGCTGAGGCTCCGCGCTAGCTTGGTCGCTAGAGGGAGGCGGGAGCGCAGTAGCAGGAGGAGCCGGGGAGGGTGTCGGCTTTTATCCAGGCTTCGGCGAGCTGGCCGGAGAGGTGGATGGCTTCGGCTGGGTTTTTCTTTTGGGCGCGGAGGGCGTTTTGCAGGCCGAGCAGGCCCCAGCCGTTGTCGCGGTTGCGAGTGAGGTCTTCGCGGTAGACGGCTTCGGCTTCGGCGTAGCGTTTCTGTTCCATGAGGAGAGCGCCGAGGGCGTGGCGCACGGGAAGCATCCAGCCGGGAGGTTCATCGTAGACGAGGGCGTCTTCGGCGGCGATGCCTTGACGGAGGATGGCGAAGGCTTGATCGTAATTACCTTCTCGATACAGGAGTTCGCCTTCGATCATGGCGCGAGCGATGGGAAGGACCTTGGCGACGGGGTTGTTGAAGATATGCCAGTCTTCGGGGACGGCTGCCATGGCGGTTTCGAATGCGGCCATCTCGGCGCGGGCGGCTTGGGTGCGGCCGAGTGCGGAATTGGCGATGGAGCGGGCGTAGTGCCGGACGGCGTTGCTGACGAGTCGGAATTCTGGATAGGCGGGTTCTTCGAGGATTTCCTCCCATTTTCCGAAGCGGATCATGACGTGGAGGGTGGTGGGCATGATGCCTTCGATGAGGAAGGCGAAGTCTTTGAGGGCGGGCTCGGGCATTTCGCGTTCGAGGTCGCGCGCGGCGGTGATGGCGTCTTGGTAACGGCCGGACATCATGGCGGCGTAGGAGAGGAAGTGCAGGTTGTGGGCGTAGTAGACGAAGTACATCGACGGCTCGGGGGCGATGGAGAAGTAGGAGCGATCAGCTTCGACGGCTTGGGCGTTGGAGTCGACGGCGTCGGAGTAGCGGCCGACTCGGACGTAGATGTGGGAGGGCATGTGGACGAGGTGTCCGGCCCCGGGAACGAGGGTGCGGAGGCGATCTGCGGAGGCTTCGGCTCGGTCGGGATTCGAGGAGGCTTCGACGGTGTGGATGTAGAAGTGGTTGGCTCCGGGGTGGAAGGGATCGTTTTTGAGGGCGGCTTCGAGGGCGGCGACGATTTCGAGGGTGCGGCCTTTGGCGTTTCCTTGGTTGTCCCAGTAGTCCCAGGGTTGGAGGTTCATGAGGGAGTCGCCGAAGAGGGCGGCGATATCGGCGTCGCCGGGATGGGAAGCGTAGGCCTTGCCCATGGCGTCGGCGTAAGCGAGGTCGAGTGGTTTGCGGTCCTCGGGAGCTGGGTATTGATAGCGTGCGGAGACGGCGCGGATGAGGGCGGCTTCGGGTGGACTGGCGGTGGCGATGCGGGCGAGGGCCTTGTCGGCGGCTTGGCGGGCGGCTTGGGAGCGCTCGTCGGTCATTTGCGGATCGTTGATGTTGATCCCGTGGGCGTAGGCGATGCCCCACCAGGGCATGGCGGCGGAGGGATCGGCCTCTGCGGCGGCGTGGAAGGAGCGGATGGCTTCGTCGTGGTTGAAGCCGTAGAGCAGCTGCATGCCTTGATCGAACCACTTTTGGGCGTCGGGGGAGGCGGCGCTGATGGAGCGGTGGAAGTCGCCGAAGCCTTGGTAGAGTTTGGCGTCGGCGGCTTGGGCGTGGCAGTTGGAGTAGAGCAGGCCGGCGCAGAGAAGCGCGGCGAGGAGGGTCAGCGTTTTTCGTTTCATTGGATACAGGCGAATTGGGATCCGCGCCTTTTGCTTGTGGCGGGATCGGGTTGGAGGAGCTCTGGAGCCGCGTGATGGATTCGCTTGAGCGAATGCGTTCTGGAGCGTTGTGGCGGCCAGATTAGCAGGCGGGCGTTTCTCTAGCGTTTTGCGGGGCGTTTCTTGGGGAGAAACGCGGACTTTTTTCGCCTTTTTGCGCGTTCTTGTCGCGGTTTGGGGATTTTTGGGCGGTTTCTGGGAGTTGCTGCGTTCGAGGCCGTTTGCTGCTCTGTGAGCTTAGAGGAGGAGATCGGCAGTCGAGTCGGGCATGGGGGCGAGTTGCCCGGTGGCTTCCATCTTTCGTAGGTTCGCCTTCTGGGCGGCGAGTCGGGCATTCATGATGCTGATGAGTCGTTTAAACTCGGGATCGTTGTGGATCTCGCGGGTGAAGGGATCGGTGGCGACGTGGCTGAGGGCGCCTCCGCCTTCGATGAATTCTTGCAGGGAGGCGGTGGCGGCTGGGATGTCGCCCAGAACGATGTAGATGGGAAGTTCGTAGGCGTGGTAGCCGGTGGCTCCCCAGCGGTTCATTTGTGGAACTGATTCCTTGAGGCGGCGGGCGAGGGCTTGGGCTCTTTCTTTTTGTCCGCTGGCGTGGAGAAGAAATGCGAATTCGTTGACCTGGATGAAGTTCTTTTTGGTGATCGGGCAATCGGGGCTCGCGACCCAGGGGTAGGTTTTCAGGTAGCGATCGAAGGCTTCTTGCGGACGACCTCTGTCGACGGAGATTGCGGCTAGCTTATAGGCGGACCAGTCGAAGTATTCGTCGCTTTGCTTGAGGGCGGAGTAGCTGGCGGTGGCGAGCTCGATTTCGCCCCGGAACTCGTGGGCGAGCCCTCTGAGGAAATTGGCCCGATTCGAGTTTGGAGCCATGGAGAGGTAGCGTTTGCTCCATTCGAGGTAGGCGTCGGTGTCGCCGAGGTCGAAATAGGCGTCGGCGATGTAGGAGCAGAGATTTAAGTTGTCCGGTTCGAGGGCGAAGGCTTGGCGGTAGTAGCGAATGGCTTGGTCGAAGCGGTAAAGTCCGACATCGTAGAGGCGGCCCATGGAGGTGAGGGCTGTGACGTCGCTCGGATTTTTTTCCAGGAGGGCTTCTAGAATGGCCTTGGCCTCGTCGGTGCGGCGGAGGGTGATGAGGATGTCGGGGACGAGGGTGGAGTCGTTTAGGCTGTAGGGGTCGAGTTCGGCGGCTTTACGAGCGAGTACGAGGGCGGGTTCGGGGTCTCCGACTTGGTACATTTGGGCGAGGGCGAGCTGCTGGTAGGCGAAGGCGTTGTTGGGGTTGAGTTCGATGGCTCGCTGGAAGGCTTGGATGGCTTTGGCGGTTTTGATTTGGCAGAAACTGAGGAAACCGAGGGCGACGTGGGCTTCGCTGAGCTGCTTGTTCAGCTGGAGGGCTTGGTCGATATGGGGCTGGGCTTTGGCGACTTGCTCTCCGACGGGCAGGCCTTGGAAGTGGATTCGGTTGAGGTAGGTGTTGGCCAGTTCGGCGTGCGCTTGAGCGAAGTTGGGGTCGAGCTCGATGGCTCGCTTGAAGTGGTCGATGCCTTGCTCGAAACTGGCATTGGTGAGCAAGGCGATGCTGGATTTGCCGCGGAAATAGGCTTCGAGGCTGGCGAGGTTTTCCGTGGGGATGGTATCGCTCGGGTTGAGCGTTTTGGCGGAGAGCTGGGGGCTGAGCTCGCGGGCGACGGCTTCGGTGACTTCGGCTTGGAGGGCGAAGATGTTTTGGGCGGAGATTTCGCGAGTGTAGTTCTTGGCCCAGAGGTGGAAGCCGGTGGCTGCGTCGACCAGCTGGATGTTGATGCGGATTTGGTTGCCGGAGCGCTGCACTCCGCCTTCGATGATGTTTGTGACGCCGAGTTCGCGGGCGATCTTCTTGAGGTCTTTGTCGCTGTCCCGATAGCTCATGACGGAGGTGCGGGAAATGATTTTGACTTCCGGTATATGAGAGACGCGGGTGATGAGGTCGTCGTGGATGCCGTCGGCGAAGAAGCGGTCTTTCTCGAGCTCGCTGCGGTTTTCGAAGGGGAGGATAGCGAGTGAGCGTTTTGGCGGCGGCGTGTCTGGAGTTTGGGTTGCGTAGTAGGCAATGAGGACGGCCACGCTGGCGGCGAAGGCGGCGAGCCAAAGGAGGGGGCGTCTGGAGCGACTTGGCGGGCGTGACGAGTCGAGCGGAGCGGATCGGGGCGGTGTTGCGCTGTCGGAAGTCGGAGCTTGGGCGGAAGATTGCAAGAGCGTCTGATGGAGGGCGGCGAGCTCCGGGCCGGGTGTGATTCCGAGTTCTGTTTGAAGGCGTTTCTCGTAGGCTTGATAGGCGAGCAGGGCGGCGGCGCGATCGCCCGCCTCGGCGAGGAGCGCGATATGGTTGTGGCAGCTGGCTTCGCTTAGGCTTTCGTGTTGTATCCGAATTTTGGAGTAGGTGATAGCGTTCTTGAGATTTCCCGATTCGCGCAGGATCTGTATCAGCTGCGCGAAGGCTGTATCCATTTTCAGCTGCAGCGACTCTCGCTCGGGGTGTATCCACTCGTCTAAGGATTTTGGAAACAAGGGGCCTTGGTATGTATTGACGGCTTTTTGCAGGTGGCTGACGGCGGCTTGGGCGTCGCCTTCCGATAGGGCTAGAGCGGCGGCTTGGAGCGAAGTTTTAAGTTCCGTGTGGTCGACCAGGCAGGCGTCGGTTTGGGCGAGCGTGATGGAGCTTTTGTCGGCGATGATAAAGGGCTCGATATCGGGGAGGGATTGTCGCAGGCCGTGGAGGAGATTTCTTAAGTTGGTGAGGGCCTGCTTTTCTTCGGAATCTGGCCAGAAGGTGAAGGCAAGGTGCGAGCGCTCCTGCGGCATGCCTTGATGAAAGGCGAGGTAGGCGAGCAAGGCCTGCTGGCGTGGCTTGTCGACCGAGCGGACCGGAGCGGCATCCAATGATATGGAAAAGCCTCCAAGGAGTTGGATATGGAGGGTGGCTGGCGTGGTTGGATTCACGGGAGAGCGTTGGAGACTCGAGCGAGGAGTTGGGTCGCCGAAAGAGGAACGCGCTTTTTCGGTGATTCCAATCTTGGAATTGACGGGAGGGGAGTTATTTCAATTTTAAGCAATTAAATTGTGTACAACTTAAATAGATTCGAATTGGATGGATCTCATGGTCGAGAAAACTGCTGACACTTCGAAGATCCAAAGCGGGTTTCGTTTTCTTCTAGGGGCGATGATGTTGCTCGCTGGGATTGGGCATATGACTTTTCAGCGCTTGGAGTTTCAGGCTCAGGTTCCGCCGTGGCTGCCGTTTGAGCCTGATTTCGTGGTGCTTGCGTCGGGCGTGGTTGAAATCGTTCTGGGTCTAGCGATGCTATTTTTTGGCCGGTACAAAATCTGGGTGGGTCTGGCGCTGGCGGCTTTCTACGTGCTGATTTTTCCGGGAAACATTTCGCAATACGTGAACCAGGTGGACGCTTTTGGGCTGGATACGGATCAGCAGCGATTTAACCGACTTCTTTTCCAACCGGTTTTGATCGCGTGGGCGTTGTGGTCGACTGGGGCTTACCGTGTCTTCTTCGGTCGGAAGGGTAGGAGTTGAGCTGCGCATGGGAGTGCCGGGCAGCTCTCTCTTGACCGGTCGTGACGGAAAGGCTCTGCTGCAGGAAATCGCATGAATGACGAAGGGTACGAATTACTAAGGTTGGACAATCAGATATGTTTTCCGCTCTACGCGGCGACGAATCTGATCAATCGTCTCTATCGCCCTCTACTGGCTAAAGTGGGTCTGACCTATCCGCAGTACATCGCGATGATGGCGCTTTGGGAGCGGTCGCCAATGCCAATGGGAGCGCTATGCGATCGGCTCTTCCTTGATAGTGGCACGCTGACTCCTCTTCTGAAGCGCTTAGAAAAGACGGGTTACATCGCTCGTCGGCGCGATCCTGAAGACGAACGTCGTATGATCGTTTCTCTGACGGACGAAGGTGATCGTCTGCGTGAGGCGGCGAGCGAGATTCCGCGCGCCTTGCTCGAAAAATTTGATGCGGCGGGACCCGAGCTGGTTCTGTTTCGCGAGTTGCTGCAGGCCACGGTGGCGGGCTTGCATCAGAAGCTCCAGGAAGAGCAAGGCAGCTAGGCTGTAGTCAGGCCGAATTCGCTAGTGGTCTATTTGGTGAGCAGTGTGATGGCGAGGAGAAGGGGTATCGTATCCGAATCGGAGCTGGGCATAATCTCGATGGGGGCGAGGTTTTTGCTCGTATCGGGTATTCGATATTTCAATACGCAGGCGTAGCGGTCTTCTTCGAAGGGGCGATTTGCAGAAGGGAGGAGGACGTGTTTGCGATGGGGGTGGATATGTCCTCGCGTTCAAAAAGAAGATTGACGGGGAAGATCGCCTGTGTGAATTAATAGACCATCGAGTCTAAAAAACAGTCAAAGCCTGTGAAGCTGCCCCGCAAGCGAGGTCGGCCCAAGCGACCATTGGAGGATGCAGACGCTCGAAATCGATTGATTCGAGAGGGTTTGGTTTTCCTGACCGAGCGGGGCTACTCTGCCGCAGGGGTGAACGACATCTTGGATGCGGCTGGCGTGCCGAAAGGAAGCTTTTATCATTACTTCAAGAGCAAGGCGGATTTTGGAAGTCAGTTGATCGACGCTTATGCAGCGTATTTTGCGAAGAAACTAGACCGTAGTCTCTCGGACGAGTCGCTCGATCCCTTGGGTCGGTTGAGGGCGTTTGTGGAAGACGCAGCTGAGGGGATGGCGCGTCACGATTTCACTCGTGGCTGTCTGGTCGGAAATCTGGGGCAAGAGATGGGGTTGCTGCCCGATGACTTTCGCGAGAAACTGCGAGCCATTTTTGCAGCGTGGGAAGCTCGGGTGCGCGTTTGCCTGGAGATGGCGCGGGACCAGGGGCAGATTAGCCGAATCCAGAAAGCGGATACGCTGGCACGATTTTTTTGGATCGGATGGGAGGGAGCTGTGTTGCGAGCCAAGCTCGATAGATGTCGTGATCCTTTGGATACGTTTGCGAATGTTTTTTTTGAGATGATCGAATCTTAATGAGGAAAGATAATTATGTTTAAGGGAATTCTTATCGAGAAGTCAGGCGCTGGTCAGTCGGCCCTCATGGCACAGCTGAACGAGGCGGATTTGCCAGATGGCGACGTATTGGTCGACGTGGCTTGGACAACGCTTAACTACAAGGATGCCTTGGCGATTACGGGCAAGTCACCGGTCGTTCGTCAGTTTCCGATGGTGCCCGGAATCGATTTTGCCGGCGTGGTTGCGGAGAGCGACAATTCGTCTTTCAAAGCGGGTGATCGTGTGCTCATGACAGGATGGGGCATGGGCGAAAAGCGCTGGGGTGGCCTGTCGGAACGTGCCCGGGTGAAGGGGGAGTGGCTCGTCGCTTTGCCGGATGGACTGAATCTGCGTCAGGCGATGGGGATCGGAACCGCTGGCTTTACCGCAATGCTGTGTGTCATGAAGCTCAAGGAGCAGGGCGTGACTCCCGACAAGGGAGAGATTTTGGTGACGGGAGCCGCCGGTGGGGTTGGAAGCGTGGCAACGGCTTTGCTGGCAGCTCGTGGCTACGATGTGGCTGCTGTCACAGGGCGGTCCGAAGAAGCTGAATACATCAAGGGTCTCGGCGCTAAACGCATTGTGGACCGAGAGGAGTTTTCGGGAAAGGGAAAGCCTTTGGCCAAGGAGCAGTGGGCTGGGGCAATCGATGTTGTTGGTAGCAATGTGTTGGCAAACGTGCTAGCCGGCGTGAAGTACGGTGGAACGGTAGCCAACTGTGGCCTAGCCGGAGGTATGGATCTGCCAACTACAGTTGCTCCATTTATCTTGCGTGGCGTAACGCTTGCAGGCGTTGACAGCGTCATGTGCGATCGCGTTAAGCGGGTGCTCGCCTGGCAAAGTCTGGCTCGCGAGCTTGATCTCGAAAAGCTGGAGAGGATGCTGAACGGGGTCTCGTTTGACGTTGTGATACGGACTGCTCCTCTTATGCTGGAGGGTAAGGTGCGAGGTCGCCAAGTGGTGCCAGTATCCGGTTTGGTATCTTAGGCTTCTTTGCTTATGAGTTTCTCGCTGTTCCAAAGTTCTCTGAGAGACTGCCCCTAAAGTCCGGTTCTGTCGTGATTTCGCTCTTCTTGGTTTAGAATCTTGTTTGTGCGTGTCACTGCGTTCGGTACTCATTACAACATACTTTTTCGCCTTCTCGCTTTGAGCTATGGCGAGACGCAGCCGAGTATACCTTAAATCGTGCCGAGGCTTTCAGGCCGACAGCGAAACGAAAAACAAGCCAGAGTTTTTGAATTCGAATTGTGCTTCGATTCCTCGAAAGCGATTTATTGGACAGTCTCTACAACCACCCTATCTTTGTGGTCTCTTCTGTTTGAAGACCTGGATACCGCCGGTTCGACAAGGTCACGGTACTGGGCTCTCGAAGGGCAACCGCCCAAGTCTTCGACAAAGAGCTGCGGGAAGACCTCTGCGGGAAGATCTCTGCGGTTGAATTCAATCCTAGGCTCTTCTCAGTGTCTTTGTGCAACTGATACATCAAAATTTAAGAGCAGGCCCTTTTAGAATTCCTCTCCACTCAGTTATTTGCGTTTTGACGTATGACCTGTCTTACGAGCTTACGCTCATTTACTTTACTTCGCGGAAACTCCTCGTTTGTAATTGGGTCGGGTATTCCAAACGAAGCCGAGTGATTCGAGCTTTTGTATCATATCCTCGGTTAGCTTTCCCAGCTTGTAGTCTCCTCGCCGGTGGTTGACCCATTTTCCGAGTTGTTTGTCTTCCTTCCAGTTTTGCGGAACGTTGCAATGGCCGCGCTCTTCTTTGAAGGCACGAAGTGCCTCGAACATTTCATCCCATGATCTAGTCGGAGGTTTTATTTCCCATTCGAAGCCGATTTCATCCAATAGAGGGATGCGGTTCTCCATAACCGGCATCGCTTTCTTTCGGTATTGCCTTTGGCTGTGTGCCCACCTCCCAAGTTCGCTTTTTTGAGGTACTCGTGAGTGCCCATTCTTTTGGATAAACTCTTTCATCTCATCGAAGTACTGGAGCCACTTATTGCCAACAGGATCCCAGTCGACTTGAAGCTCATTCATTAGGTCCTCCTGTGCTTTGCTAAGTCGCCCGTTTTTCCTCTCAACTCTTTGGCTCGATAGCCACATAGCGAGGCTTTTGCCTTTGGCTGTTGTTCTGGGAACCGAAGTATGGCCGTTGGCTTGGTAAAAAATCCTCAGCTCTTCGTAGCGTTCATTCCAGGATGGGGGAGGCTCGTTGCTCGGTAGCACTTGCCATTCGAAATTAATGTTATCGAGTCTTGCCCGTCTTTCGTCTTTTAGGCTCCCGTTTCTGGCAGATTGCCGTTGGGTTCGCACCCAGCGGGCGAGTTCAGGGTCGCGTTCCCAATTTGCAGGTACCACACAATTCTCAAATTCCTCCTTATAGTCTTGGAGTTTTGAATACATCTCATCCCATTTGTCGCTGTAAGCATCCTTCTGGATTGTGCTCAGTGAACCAAGCAGACTGCCTTGTTGTTCTGTAAGCTCTCTTTCGCTTTTTTTCTTCAGTTGATATTTCAACCACCGCACCAATGCGCCTTTTCCTGCGTTGTTTAGCTCGGCAAATGAGCAACTGCCGTGTGCTGTGTTCCAGTTGAGCAGTTCGATGAACATAGCATTCCACTCGATCTCCTTTGCTATGCTCTGGTCGTTTGACCACGGGAAATCGATTTCTTCCAACAAGGCGATTTTGTCTTCGGTAAGTGTGCCTTCGCTGTGTTTCTTTCTCTGATAGCTTATCCAAGAGGAAAGCTGTCTGTCGGTCCCTTGAGAGACCTCGAAGTGTTGGTTTTCGTCAAAGTAATCTGAGAGTTTCGAAAGCATCGTGAGCCAAGCATGATCAATTTGTGGTGTTTCATTTTCCCATTGAAACCCGATATCGTTAAGCTTCCGCTCACGTGACGACTGCAACTTCCCTCTCTTTTTCAGGCGACGTTGAGTGGTAGCCCAGTTTCGAATTTTCTCGTCTTCGATCTTAGTGATAGATGGTAGGCTTCCCTCAGGGGTAGTGTACGAAAGGAGTTCTTTATACATTTCATTCCATTGGGCGTCATATGGGTCCCACTCAATTCCCGCATTCTCTAAGAGCGTCTGACGGTGAGAGGGGAGCTTGTTTTCGCGAAATTGCTTCCTCTGATACCGTATCCATAAATTGAATTCGTTTGGGTCTACGCTGTTGTCTTTAAACTTCAGGAACTGGATCTGCCACAAGGCTTCGTTCGTGTCCCAGTGGAATCCTATGGCGTCTAACATTGAACGATGGTCGTAATTCAGTCGCCGACCTCTTTGTGCCTTTCTGACATTGGACACCCATGATTCGAGTACTTCGTCTTTGTAGTCGATAAACGAGTACAGGTAATTTCCGCGTTCTCTATGTGCTGAGTTGAGTTTTGAGTAGCAGTCATCCCAGCTCCCTAATATTTCAGCAGGAGTCTTTCCTGTTGTGCGGTTCTTAGGCTTTGAGGCCTTTCTGATTTCTTCTAGTTCTAATATTTGTTGCTTTCGATTTTCTGAAATACTGTTTTCGCGGATTTTCTCTCTTTGTCGCCTTAGCCAATCTTTTTGTGCCTGGGTTAGTTTTCCGACTTCATCAGGGTTCGTTAGTAGGTCGAGGATTTCTAGGTATCGGTCCTCCCATCCCGCATCTATCCGATTGTTTCGGCTATCCCATTCGAATCCGAAGTTGTCGAGAGTTGACTGGACCGCGAAATCGATGCTGCCGTCTCTGTTTTTTTGTCGTTGGCTGCGTAGCCAAGCCAGGGTGGCAGAGTTTTCTTTGTTGTTCTCGAGGCGTAAATGACCGTTCTCTTTGTGGAAATCTGTAAGCTTCTTCAGGTGGAGCTCGTTTGCTTCTTCACTCGCGGTATTTCGTAGATCCCATTCCAAACCGATCTGTTCGAGTGCGTCTGTTTTCTCCTGTGATAGAATACCTTTCCTTTTATGGTATCGTTGTCTCGCTACCCACTGTCCCAGGAATTGGTTTTCCTCCCACTTCGCTGGAACGCGTGTATCGCCGAACCTTTCTTTATATGCGACCAATTCAGCGAACCGATTTTCCCAAGTGCCGGTAGGAATAGTCCATTCGAATCCTATATTCTCTAGAAGGTCGATTCGATCCTGAGGCATGCTGGCGTTTCTTCTGTCTTTTCTTTGCCCTCCTACCCACTTTGCTAGTTGAGGATTCTCCTTCCAAGTTTGAGAGACTCTGCAATTTCCAAATCGAGCTTTGTAGTCGACCAGTTCGGAGTATCGCTCATTCCATTTTTCGCCTCGTGGATCCCAGTTGAACCCAATCTCATCAAGCAGTCTTATTTTTTCTGCTTCGAGTGTTCCTTTGTTGCGGTAGACTCGTTGATAAACAACCCAGGTAGAAAATCCACTTACTTTGTCGTAGCGTGCAGGAACGTTGCAGTTCCCGTGTTCTTTTTTGTACGCGATTAGTTGGCCGTAACGCTTGAACCACGACTCTCCGACTGTTCGTACGCATTCCGCAGTTATAGCCTTCTGAAGAGAATCCAGATCAATCTCGTTGGCTAGGACCTCGATCTTTTCTTTGAGGGATGAAGGATCGAAATGGCCGGTTTCACCTTCATCTCGTTTCAGCATTCGGATGGTATGCTCGAGAAGGTCGTCGTGTTCTTGAAGCTGGTTGAGGACATTCCACACGTTTTGAAAGTCGCTGTTTTGTACGGACTGCTCGAAAGTCTCTCCTTTCGCTCGCTCCAGAAATACTGGAATCAGTACGTATCCAATTTCTTTGCCTTCCGATTTCCTCATCGCCCGACCAGTCGCCTGGACGATATCAACCACACTTTTCTTGGGTGAGAGGAACGCGACCATATCGACAGCTGGAACATCGACACCTTCTGTCAGGCATCGAGCGTTTGAGAGGATCGCTTTGTCGGCTTCAGCGAAATCAATGAGTAGCCTGCTTCTTTGAGCTGTCCTCATCTTTCCGTTGATGTGCATGCAACGGAACTCTGGCAGATGGGTGGCAATGCTCTTGTTCCCGTTTCCTGTGAACACATCCGCAGACTTCACAGTCGAGTGAAACGAGAAGATCTTTCTAACACCGTACTTATCGACGGCTGCCTTTAGTGCCAGCTGATGGGCAACCTGTTTTGCTCGTACGGAGTCCCCATCGACCATGACGATTCCTTGCCTGAGTATCTCTCGGTCGACGTCATCCTGAGTTACTACTGAAATGGCGACTTTGTATCCAGTGATCACTGGCGGATCCATCGATACAGCCTTGCTGAACGATAGTTTGTGGACAATGGGACCGTACGTATCCGTGTCATCCATAGAAAAGACCTTTTTAGCGTCTCCATGCTTGTCTCGATTGGATACGTCGTAGTGTCGAGGCGTCGCAGTGAAGAATACCCTCTTGTCGATCGGGATATTGTTGTCGGATAGGCCCGTTGAGAATTTTGCTCCAGAACGCCCCGCGGTTTTATGGGCTTCGTCGAATATGGCGACATCGAAGCTAAACCCGCTTGGTAGGGAATCCATGACTACGTGGCTGGATTGGTACGTGGAGAAAATGAATTTTGTGCTGTCTCTGTCAGATTCGATGAACTGTCTAACCTGGCTAGAATGAAGAGTGACAGGGAAATCCAGCTCCGTTGGTAATACAACGAGTCCATCGGATTCTGAAACGCTCTTATCGGAGCAGACACAAACGTATGAAAAGTCATTCAGAGTGGTTTCTTTGCACCACTCATGGAGTGTTTGCCTTATCAGCGCGAGAGATGGGCAGAGCACTAGAACGTACTTCGGCTTTAGACGTTCGACTGTCCAAAGGGCAATGAGCGTCTTTCCTGATCCACAAGCCATGAGAGCCGTCCCACGACTGTTAGTTCGCAAGCCGCCCAGAATGTCAGATATTGCCTCTTTCTGATATTCGTGTGGAGTCTTTGTTTTATAAGGTTTTTGTGTACCCGAAATCCAATTACTTATTGTTTGAAGATCTGCTTGAGTTAGCTCTTCAAGATCAGTTCCGCGAATGAAAGAGGCTCCAGATCTTTGCTCAGCTGTATCTGAGATTTTGTCACAATTTGTGAATACTCGCTTGAATCCGACAGAATCTGAAAGTCCGTAGAACGTTGATAGCCCTGACCATGTTAGAGAAGGACGACCACTTCTGAATTTGACCTGGTAAGAGATGCGATGTCCTGCTTTGTCTTCGAAGAGTCCGTCTATGCCTTTGTCTTTCGACGGAAGTTTAAGTTCTTCCAGTATGCGGTAGGGGATCGCGTTGTATGGCCAGACGTTTTCTGCTTGTTGAGTCTTCTGGGTGGCGAAATAAGCTTCTGCAAATACTTCGAACGCGTCTCCTCTTACTTGTGGGGTCGGTAGATTTTCTACTTTGCGCTCAAATCCACGAAATGAATCTACTGCCTCCAATAGTTTGAGATCGCTGAATCGTTGTGACCATGGGTGTTTTGAGGACATTGGGATTGGAAGGGAGGATAACTAGATCTACAGCAGTTAGGAGAGGGGTTCTAAGCCTAGATACTTAATCGTTAGAGAATGGTGAAGGAAAATTTATCTTACTTCATGATCTAGGACAGTAGGTGTCCTATTCTCTAGGTTAATTTGGTTCTGTGTCAGCCTACATGTGTAGAGCGGCTAGCCCAATGAACCTTTAGAATTGGGCGATGTAAAACGGGTCAGGCCGTAATGTTTTAATGAGTTGGTTTTATGGAACGCTAAGAATTCGTGGTTAGAAATCTTCTTTTACTTTTTTGGCGATTTCGAGATTGGCGGCTTTCATGGGGTCGACGTTTTCTGTATCGGGATTCTCTCGTTCGTCGATCAGTCCGTAGCGGCGGGCTTTGTTGCGTTGGTAGGCGCCGCAGAGATGGAAGCCGATGCAACCGGGGTTTTGGAAAAGGCTATGAAGTGTATCCGCGTACCAATGACCATCGTTGGGGGTGAACTCTCCTGGTTGGGTTTGCCACTTGATCTTGGCGGAGTCGGCGAGGAGAACGGGCTCGCCGGTTTTCTTGTGCCAGTCGTCTAGGTTTTTGATCGGATCTCTGAAATCCTGGAAGGAGAGAACGTCGACGTAGGGAAGGGCGGCGTTCACCACTTCCGTTGCGATAGGTTGAGATTTCTTGCTTTAGGAACACGCCCTAGCGTGTGAGCAATGTGCAGAGGTCTTGATTGATGTAAAAGTTGGTTCGGCCTATCTTTACCTTTTTCACGATGCCGTATTCGTCTAGTTGTGACAGGTACTTCATGGCGGTAGGTCGCGAAACGCTGAGGTCGCGCTCGACAAACTCTATCTTAGTGTAAGGGTGTCGGAAGAGGTTGTTGAGCAAGTCTTGGCTGTAGAGTTTAGGGAGTTGGGTTCGGAGACGAGACTTTGTCGATGCCATCAACTCTCTAATGCCTTTGACTTGAGCGAGGGTTTCTCTGGCCGTGCTCTCGACTGCTTTTAGCATGTAGAGCACCCAGTCCTCCCAATCTGCTTTGTCGCGAGCCGATTGGAGGAGTTGGTAGTAGTCTGCTTTGTTTCTAACGATATAGCGACTTAGGTAGAGCACGGGTAAATCTAGCAAGTTGTGCAATGCTAGAAAGAGAAGGTTTAGAATTCTGCCGGTCCGACCGTTTCCGTCGTAGAATGGATGGATGCTTTCGAATTGGTGATGGAGCAGGGCCATCCGTATGAGCGGGTCGATCTGGGTTTCGTCATCCTCAAGGTGGAAATATTCGAGGAGATTTGCCATGAGCCTTTCGATCTCGTCTCTATCTTGAGGAGGTTCGTAGACGACTGCCCCCGTTAGTTGATTTTTCAATACAGTTCCGGCAACAGAACGGAGCCCCACTCGACTGTCGAGCAGGGTGTTTTGGATAGCCAATACGTCATTCAGTCGGAGAAACTGTTTTTTGCGGATACGGTCGAAACCAGTTTTCAGGGCCTTTGAGTAGTGATGGACTTCCCTTGCGGCTACGGATGGGTATCGGGCGGATTCACTATCTCCTTGGTAGAGTTCGTCCTGCGTGGTGATGATATTTTCGATCTCGGACGAATCTTTGGCTTCCTGCAGAGCAAGTGTGTCGATGAGGATGCTCTCGTTTGGTATGGTGCCCGCAGCTCCTTTTAGTTCCGCGATTTGACGGTGAGAACGAGCGAGCTGCCGCAGAACTTTTGCGGTCTCCAGTTCCTTCTGGCTCAGAAAGGGCAGTTTTTCCAGTTTGAATCCCATGTGTAAAGAAAAACCGAAATATTTAACACGTCACAAGAACGTGTAAAGAAAAATGAGATTTCTTTCGCTTGGAGGTACCGGGCTTCCTGTTGGCTTATGCTGTCATTGTCATCGCGACTTCGTCGCTAGATCGCCTACGGCGAATAGGATCTCGGTTAATCGAGATATAGGTTAGATGCTTCTGTTTTGGACAAGGGCTGGGTTTGGAAATTCGAGAGGCTGCTTCGCTCGATATGTGACTCTTGTGCCTTATGTGGTTAGAGTTCTTTTGGATGTTTGTAGGTCGTCGCGTTGAGGCGACTTGTGGGGTTGGCGGGTCGGCGCCCCGCCCTACAGTGGATGATTGGCTTTGCTAGAACTGGGTCTCGATCAGCTGCGCGATTTCGAGATTGGCGGCTTTCATGGGGTCGACGTTTTCTGTATCGGGGTTCTCTCGTTCGTCGATAAGTCCGTAGCGGCGGGCTTTGTTGTATTATAGCCACAAAAAGGCATAAAGAATTCGGGTTTTGTGACCTGCCTTATAAGGCAGGAAGCGATGCAGGAGCCTTTGTGGAGCTTTTGAGTTTCCGCGTGCGGAGGGTTGGCTTATTGGGGGATGATGTACTTGATGCGGTAGAAACGGCTTGCAGAGTTGTTAGGCGGTGCGGTGAAGGTGAGTGATCGGATGCCTTCGGCGTCAGCGATTTCAAATCCGTCGCCGGCGAAAAGGTCGAGGCGGTAGCTGGCTTCGGTTTTCCAATCTTGCAGATCAGAACTGCTTTCGATGGAGACGGTGCCGTCCTTGATGTTTGGAGACAGCGGGATGGTGATGGATGCTTGATCTTGCGGCCATGTCCAGTAGGGGCCGAAGCTTGGGGATTCGGGATCGAGACTGAGTAGGAATTCGAGGCCAGCGGGTCGCCCGTCGTGATCGATGTCTGATGTGATGGTATGGGTAGCGGGGTCGAGTCCGCGTTCGGCAAGGTAGCCACGGAAGTTGTTCCAGGGCGATGCCTCGACGTATTCACGAATCCACTTCAAGGCAGGGCGTTCGCTGAAGTTGTCGTTTACGAGAACGGCCCCTTGGTCGGCCCGCCAGTTTCCGATGTGTCCGCTAATATTTATGCCGATAACGGAGGGGTGATCCCAGTAGATGGGGAAGACGCGTTTGTATTCTTCGAGTTGCACGAAGTCGTCGAAGCCGTCGATTTCCATTTCGGTGAGCATGATGGGCAGGCCGGTGGCGGCGATTTTGTCGAGGATGGCTTCCATGTCGGAAACGGTTGAGCTCTGGGTGGAGAAGGCGTGGCCCTGGAATCCAATGAGGTCGATGAGGTCTTCAGCTTGGAGGGCTTGGATGATTTCAAGGTATTCGTCGGCGAGGCTTTGGTTACCCTCAACACTGTATTCGTTGATCATGAGGGGCGTATCCGGGAATATTTGACGGGCGAGACGGAAGCCTTCGATGATCCATTCGAATCCGGTTTCGCCGTAGCCTCCGAGGGCGTCGGCGTAGTTGGCGGTGGGCTGCGATTGCCATGGGTTTTGGGAGCCGTCAGCGGGGGCGTTTATGGGTTCGTTGACGACTTGTAGGTAGTCGATGTCTGGATACCGATCGGCGACGGCTTGCATCCATTCGATGATTTCCTCGCGTTTTTCTTCGACGGGTAGGTCGTCTATCCAGCTCGGCTGCTGGGAGCCCCAGAGCAGGACGTGGAAGTTGAATTTAACCTTGTTTGCCTTGGCGTATAGGTAGCCTTGATCGAGCACTGTCCAGTTCATGACGTCGCGGGTGGCTTCGACGGTGCCCCATTTGCCGGCGTTGCCGTGCCACATACCGTTCCAGTAGAATTCGAAGTCTTTGTTATAGGCGGATGTGCCGGACCAGACGCTCCCCAGAAATTTGCTTTTGTTGTGGGCGATGATGGGGCCGGAGCTTTGGAAGATTTCGCCGCCGGGATCGTCTTGAGAGAGTCCGGGTAGGTTATTGTCCAATTGATTTACGGTGAAGGTGACGCGGAGAGGACCGAAGGCCAGCTTGTCGAGGCGTAGGCCGTCTTCGCGGCTAGAGATTCGGTAGCTTTGAGTGAGTTGGCTGTCTGGTACGGTGAGGATCCCAAGGTTTGAATGGGAGGAGACGCGTATCCACTTCCATGATTCAGTTCCGGTGGAGCCTGAGGATAAGATGAGGTTTTCCGGTTCGGAGTAGCCTAAGTTAAAGAGTCCGTTTGCGACGGTCCATGCTTCGGCATTGTCGATGGCGGTAGTTCCGAAGGCGGTTGAGACGATCATGCTATCGTCGTTGGCTCCTTCTGGTCCGATGTAGATGCGGGCGTAGAGTTCGTAGTCGCCCGCTTCGGGGAAGGTGAGCGTGAAGGTGGCGAGGGTGTCTTCGGAGTCGGGTGCTGATCTGGTGAAGTCGACGTCCGGAGCGATGTAGGTGACGCCTTCGCTCGACGACTGTGAAAGAGAGGAGCCGAGGACGGCGTCTTCCGCTTCGACGATTAAGGCGGTGTTGGATTGAGCGTTGAGCGAAAAGGTCGCGAAGAATAGTACGAGCTTCGCGAAAATGCGGTGAGGTAGGAGAGACATCTTGGGAGGTTTAGGCTGCAGTAGCGAGGGCGGGGTCTGGGTTGAAGCGAAGGTTTTACTGAGTTACGCTTGTTTTAGAATAAGAGGCAATGGATTGACGATTGAACGTTCAATCTTTGTGTGCGGGTGCTTTTGCCCATTGTGCTTTGATTTTTGGATACAAAGAGACCGTCTCTGGAACCGGAGACGGTCTTTTGTTTTTAAAGGAGTTTTGGCTAGTTGTTTAGCGGGATGGCGGCGGAAAGTTGAGCAGGAGTCGCTTGACGGACTCTTGTATTTGTTCTGTCGATACTTTGGTGTCGAGAGTGAATTTGCGGATGCCCCAGCCGCGCCAGACGAGTTCCTTTGATTTGGCGTCGGCTATGTCGATGAGCAGGGTGCCTTCTTCGCTGGTAGTGATGTAGGTGCTTGGGTATCCGCCGAAGTAGATCCAGGAGCTGCGTCGATAGGTGCGGGTGTAGTAGACGTTGCTGTAAGTGACGCTGTCGACGACTTGCTTGGAGGTGCCGTGAACGGAGACGAGGATGTCTGCATCGGCTGGTTTTGCGACTTCCGTGTAACCCATGCGGGTGAGCCGGTTGGCGGTTTCGTTTAGGATGTTTTTCCGGAGAATCGGGCTGATGGGCGAGGGCGACTCCGGGCGCACGATGGCGAAGGTGCCGACGCTTTCGAAGTTGAAGTTCGAGTCGAATTCGTAGCCGACGTTGGCGACGGATGGAGGCGGCATCGATTCGCATCCTGAGAGGAGGAGAGCGAGTCCGGCGAGGAGGCCTGTGATAAGGGAGCTGAAGCGTGTCAGCTTAAAGGGTGTTGGTTTCATGGGTGGTTTTGGTGAATGACAATTTGATCACATTCACTGAAGCGTGTTCCCGATCTTTATTCGATTCACAATCTAATTGTTTCAACAGAGGCGAATCTTTGGAGCAGGAGAGGGCAGGGGTATTTGAGGCTTGGATTTTGGGGTGAAACTGCTTTTTGCGGGGGATGGAGTTTTCACCGACTGTTTTGATTTGGGCCCCGATTGGGCTGCTTTTTTTGAGCGCGATCATTGGGATCGTAATCGAACGTCATACGAAGGACGCGTGCTTGAGGGTCTTCAATGGCGACTTTGTCATTCTGCGAATGAAGAGCGGTCATTTTGTGTGGGGTACCTTGCGAGTGTTTCCCTCCTGTCTCGAGCTAACCTATGATTCGCCTGAACCGATTGGAAGTGGGCGTAGCAAGGCGAGCTACGTTCTTTACAGTAAGAAGATCGCGGAGATCGATAGAATCTATCGTCCGGCTCCGGAAGCCGGGTCGCAGGCACGCCGGGATTGGCAGGAGGAAATCGATGACTTGCGTAGGATCGGGATTTTCGGTCGCATCGGGCGCGGGTTGCGCAACCTTTATGGGATGTTGAAGGATGCGTTTAGCCAGTCGGTTGGCATGGTGATGGGCTTGGCCAAGCAGAGCAGCAAGACGATGCAAAAGGTAGGCGGGTCGGATAAGCATGCTACGGAGGTGGGGCAGAGCTTGCTGAAGATTTTGCCGCATGCCTATGAACCTGTTTTTGAGGCTTATCGGGGGTCTTTGGTGGTTGTTGAATCTGTAGGGGGAAACGAAATACATGAGACGGTAGGGGTTTTGGAAGATTACACCGTAAGTAACTTGCTGATACGTTCTGTAGAAATGGAAACAGAGGAGTTGCCGGAAGCATTGGCAGAGCGAGGCTACACGGTTTGCGATGTGATTTTTCCAAGATCGGTCGCGATCGTGCGGCACCTCGTAGCGGAGTCTCGGGTGTAGGTTTAGTTTTCGTAGCTGGTGGCGAAATCGAGAGCTTTGGCGAGTGGAAGAGCGGAGCCTTCTTCAATGATGCCAAAGGGATTGCCGTCGCGGAGAGAGACGAGGGCTAAGTCGATCGTTTTTTCAATGCGGGTTTGATCTGCTGCGGGGAGCGGTGCTCCTATGGTCTCGCGCAGCGCTTGGGCGGCGCCAAAGAGTTTAAGGCAGCGTACGGGTCGCTGGCGTAGGGCTGCGTTCGAGGCGAAGGCTTCGAAGAGGAAGGCGATGGCGCGCAGGTTTCCGATTTCTCGAGTGAGCTTAAGGCTTTCCAGCAGAAAGTTTTCGCAGGCGTCGGTGTCTTTTTGGTCGAGAGCGACTTCGGCGAGGCTGTTTAGGGTATTTGCGATTTCGGACCGGTCTCCGACTTTTTGGAGAATTTTGAGGGCTTCTTCGAGATCGTTTCGGGCTCCGGCAAGGTCTCCTTTGTATCGTTTAGCCATGCCGAGATTGTTGAGGGAGTTGCCGATCGCCCAGGCGTCTTTCAGCCCGCGGCGAATGGAGAGGCTTTCTTCCTGGAGGATAAGGGCTTGGTTTAGGTCGCCTTGGTAGCGCACGATGATTCCGGTGTTGCTGAGCAGGCTGGCGACATTTGATTCGTCTCCGAGGCGTCTGCGGATTTCCATGCTTCGGGTGTAGAGTTTCCGGGCCTTGTCGTAGTCGCCGGTTTGGGCGGCGAGGGTTCCGGCGCTATGCAGGACTTGGCCGATGCCGTTTTCGTCGCTTAGAGCTTCGAAGCTTTCCTGCGCTTGCTTGAGCCAGGGGCGGGCTTCGTCGAACGAGCCTTTTTTGCGAAGCATATCTCCGATTCGGAGGTAGCAATTCGCTTCGTTCATCTTGCGGTTGAGTTTTTTGCTGAGCGAGAGCGCGGCTTGGTAGTTTTTCGTGGCTCCTTCCCAGTCGCCTGAGAGTTCGAGCACTAGGCCGAGGTTTTGCAGTACGGGGACTTGGTCGAATTCTTCAAGCAGGGGGAGGGCGGCCTGATAGTATCTGGCGGCGGCGGTGTCGGCGTAGGCGAGGCGTGCGGCGTCTCCAGCGAGCAAGAAATATTTCCTTTGTTTCGCGAGGTTTCGGGAGCGGCTGAAGTGGAAGGCGAGCAGATCTAGAATCTGGCGAGTCGGCTGCGGGAAGCTTGCTTCGACGACGAGTCCGATGGATTCGTGAAGTTTGGAGCGGAGTTCTTTTGGGAGGCTTTCGTAGGCGACCTCGTGCATCACTACGTGCTTGAAGAGGTAGGCGAGCTCGAGGTTGTCTTTCTCTTTTTCGGTGAAGTCGCTTTCAGTGAGGGTGTCTAGAGCTGAAAGAATCTTCGGTTCGCCTCCAAGTTCTGGATACGCTCCCCAAATCAAGGCGGCTCGAAAGACGCGTCCTATGACGCTGGCCACTTTCATAGTGATTCGGGCGTTTTCGTCGAGCTGGTCCATGCGACTGAGAACGAGGGAGTAGAGGCTGACGGGGAGTTCGACGGAATCGAGAGCTTGATCAGATTCGACGTTGATTTGCTCGTGGTGTATCCAGTTCATAACTTCTTCGATGAAGAATGGATTTTTGCCAGTGCGATTCGAGATGCTCGAAATCAGTTTTTCAGGTAATACTATTTGTGGATCGAAGAGTTGTTTGGATTTGAGTTTTATCAGTTCGGCGGCCTCGGCGTTTGAGAGTTCGCCGAGCGTTAGTTCGTGGGTGTAGTCCAGGTCGACCTCGGATGGACTGAGGATTTCGGTGGCAGAGGAGGGGCGTCTGGCGATGAGAATAAGTATGGGAAGTCTCGCTATCGCTTGAATGAGGGTGCGCAGGAGATCGCGTGAGATGGCGTCGATGGCGTGGACGTTTTCGAGGACGATAAGTAGTGGTTGTTGTTCAGCTTCCGAGCGTAGGCATTCTACGAGCAGGCTTTCCAGTGAGGCGCGTCGCACCTTGGCGTCGAAGGTGCTGGTGAGCTGATTATCAGGTATTGAAAAATTCAATACAGGCCCTAGCAAGGGAAGACGGGCTGCTAGGTTTTCGTCTATCTGTTTTAGGCGGGTTTCGAGAAGCGCTTCGGTTTCTTTCAAGGGCTCGTTTCCGCGAAGTCCGAAGTATTCCCGCCACACTCGCCACCAGGGAGTGTAGGATGTGTTGGCGCCGAATGTCTGGCACTCTCCATGGAAGAGACGGAAGCCCTTGTCGCTTGCATTTTGAATGGCTTCTTCGATGAGTCGGGTTTTTCCGAGGCCGACTTCTGATACGATTGAGACGGCTTGACCGAATCCTTGGACGACTTTTTGGGAGAGGTCGTCGAGGCGTTCCAGCTCGGCTTGGCGTCCTACGATGGGGATGTTGTAGGAAGAGTGGCCGAGGTGTCGGGCGTCGTCGGCGACGCCTTCGAGGCGATGCACGGTGATGGGATGGGTTTTTCCTTTGACGCGAATGGGATCGAGGACTTGGAGCTTGAAGGCCTTTTGTCCCTCTGTTGCGGCTTCGTCTGATACGAGGATTTCGCCTGCTTGGGCTTTTCCCATGAGGCGGGCGGCAAGGTTTACTTGATCTCCGAGCACTCCGTAGGTTCTGCGGCCCGGCCCTCCGTAAGCGCCGGTTCGAGTGGTTCCGCGGCCGATACCGATTTTTAGGGGCGCGAGGAAGTCGAGGGTGTCGGCTAGCTCTTGCAGCTTCAGGGCGACGGCAAGGGCTCGTCTCGTGTCGTCTTCGTGTGATACGGGAGCTCCGAACGCGGCGTAGAGAAAGCTACCTTTGTCACCGATGGTGAGTTGGTGCACGATGCTTTCGTAATCGTTTACGATGTGCTGAACTTTTGAGAAGAAAGTGTGCAGTTTGTGGTCTGCGGCGGGATCTTCCTCGAAGTCGATGCCTTCGAACTTGACGAACATGGCGGTGGCGGGACGGAGTTCTGTGAAGAATTCGCCGAGGCCTGTGGCGAGGCGATCGCGTATGGCAGATATGTGCCATGGAGTAACGACGGGACGAGGAAGATCCAGACTCTCAATGTCGGGCCATGGTTCGCCGAGGTCGCTCGCTTCGAGGGATTCGATGACATAGACGCGCATGTTCTCCTGCTCATCGTAGCGCTCTTCCGAGAGGGTGGCTCGCGAGCCTAATATCTCGCGGGTTTGCGAATCGATAAGGACTTCGCCTCGCTGCGCGTAGTGTTCGACAACGGCGACGCGATAGACGGGGTCTCCGGCGATGATATCGACAAGCTGGAAGGCGCCGTCTCCGACGACGAAGCGCCGCACGCTACCTGTACTAACGGCAGCCTTGAGTCCGAGTCCCAGAGTGCCTCCGGCCGGTGAGGGCACGGCGCTGAACTGGCTCATGCCTTTTTGCATGGCTAAGGCGGCGGCTACGGCTCGGGAGCCATCGTCGCGATCGAACCAGCAAGTGATGGCGTCGCCCGCGAATCCGATAACGCTGCCGCGGGTGCGATCCACTTCGCCGATAAGCATGGCGTAAACTTGGTTGAGCACTCGGGCCAGCTCTTCGCCGCCGTTTCTCGCGCCCAGATAGGCTTCGAAAGCTTCGGTTAATTGGGTGAAGCCGGAAATATCTGCAAACAGCACGCTTCCGCTGGTGTGGGAGGGCAGCTCCTTGCCTTCAGCCAATGCTGCTAGGCGGTCTCGCGGGACGTAAGCGTTGTAGGATTCCTTCATTTGAGAATAAACCACTTTCAGGGTGATTTGCGGTTGTATTCGTTCTTCGACGACTCGAAGTCATTTTACATGATTTTTAAAAAACATTCTTGAGTCGAACTGATAATGGGAATTATATTACGTAATGGGTAAATCCTTATTTTTGCTTTAGCGTTGCAGTAGGGGTTTAGTCTAGCTCGAGGAATCCCGCTTATGTTGTACTCACATGTTCTAAAGGTGTGTTGCTGTATCGTCGTCTTCGCTGTGCTGGAAAGTGTTTCAGGCTCGGTGAGCGACGGGATTTTTGTTGATTCTCTTGGCGATTCGGGAGTGGGCTCGCTGCGCGAGGCGGTTGCGAATGCTGATTCGGGCGATACTATATTGGTACGCATTGAAGGCGAAATTCAGTTGCTCTCTCCGATTACTATTGATCGATCGCTAGCGATTCACGGTCGCTCGGGAGCGAGCGAACATGTTTTGTCAGGCGGCGATGCGACGAAGCTATTTATTATTGAGCCCGGCTTAAGTGTTACGATATCCGGGCTTACTTTTAAATCTGGTTCATCACTTAACGGCGCCGCTATTGAAAGCGGCGCCGTTTTGTCACTTAAAAGTAACTTGTTCTATGCGAACCGCGCGAGTTCGGATGGCGGGGCAATTTATCAGAATGGTGGCTCCCTGAGTTTGAACGGGTGTTTCTTTTATAATAATAGCGCGGGCGGAAAGGGAGGAGCTGTCGCTGTTTCAGACGCGGAGTTGAAGGTCGTCGATACTGGTTTTGGGGCTCGTTTTGACGGAGTGTTTTTGGGTAATTCGAGTTTAGGATCGGGCGGCGCGATTTGGGCGGGCGGGACTGGCGTTGAGGTTCGCAATAGCACTTTCGCCCACAATAGCGCGGGCGGACTGGGCGGCGCTATTTCTCTTATGGGAGGTGAGGGACGGGGGGTGAATCTTACTTGCGTGGAGAATCAGGCAAGCGAGGAAGCTGAAGCTCATATTAGTATTGATGACGAAGCGGAGTTTTTGGTGGCGGATTCGATATTTGCGGGTTCCGGGCTAGTGGGGACTTTGCCCGCAGAGATCGCTCTGGTAGGGCAAAATCTTTTTGGGACGGGCATCGATCTTGGTTTGGGCGAGTTAGCTGACAATGGCGGGCTCAGCCACACTTACTCACTAAAGCCGAACAGTCCTGCTATTGATGGGAGTGAGAGTGGTTTGCTCACTTTGTTTGATAGCGATCAACGCGGTTTGTCGCGCTTCTCCGATGGGAATGCGGATGGGGCCGGTGATACGGCGGACATTGGGGCGTTCGAGATTCAGCACTATCAGGTATCGACCTTGTCGATAGCAGGTTTTGGGGCGAACGCGGGGGCGGGGCCGGAGGTTCGCGACGAGGCTGAGGTATTCGCGTCGTCGTTTGTATTCAATATTCTAACACTTCTAGGCGGCGCGGATTTAGCGGATGCGATTTGGGCGAACAATGCGGCAGGTGGCGGCGCGATTTCGTTTGTAGAAGGCGTCACTCCAGGGCGGACGGTATTGAAGGGATCCGAGCTGCTCATTCGTCGCGATGTGGCTCTCTATGGCCCAGGCGCGAACTTGCTGGTGATTGATGGAAACAAGCAGAGTCCAGTTTTCAAGGTCGATGAGGGAGCGATGGCTTTTCTGCAGAATGTGGCGATCGAGCAAGGGTCGGGCGAATTTGGCGGAGCTATTTTGGTGGATTCCTGGTCGGGCCTTGATCTGGAGTCGGTTTCGCTGAAGGGGAATGAAGCATCAGCCAGCGGCGGTGGTATCGCTGTGTTTGCCGGTCGGGCCTATATCTCGAGAAGCTCTCTTGTTGGCAACAAGGCTGGTGGAGAAGGGGGAGCAGTCTATACGCAACCAGGTGCGGACGGTTCTTTGACCAGTGTCGTTTTTGACACGAGCACGCTCTCTGGAAATTCCGCCGGGACGAAGGGCGGCGCTCTTTCGGTAGGAGGCGACCTTTGGATCGATTCCTCCGCTCTGGTGGACAATACTGCAGGGGAGTCCGGCCCCGGGCTCTATCTCGGTTTTGGTGGAGTGGGTCATGTGGTGAATACGATTTTTACGCAAGGAGGGGAGGATTCGATCGTCGTGGGATCTGGGGCTTCATTTGAATCTGGCGGTAACAATTTATCGGATACAGATGAGTCTCCATTCTTGTCGGATCCGAATGATATTACTGGAGTGAATCCTTTACTAGATCCGCTTGAATACAATGGCGGCACAACGCTTTCGCACGCTCCTCATGCCAACAGTCCGGCTATCAATGCAGGAGGGGCGGTTGATCCGCCGGAGATCGATCAGCCCGGCTTCGAGCGCGTACGAGGCGGAGTGATTGATGTGGGTCCGGTCGAGATCCAGAACGAACCACCATTTGTGACTTGTCCGGAGCCGTTCGAGACGGCGTGTGACGGCGAGGAGTTGGTCGAGGTTTCGCTTGAAGCGTGGGTGATGGATCCCAATGGCGATACGCTAACGGTGGTATGGAGCTTGGGCGATGAGATATTGTCTTACGAAACGGTAGATGTTGAGCCAGGGGTACCGAGTAAGCTTGTTCTGACGGGCGATTTTCCGAAGGGCGAATCGATGGTGACACTGAAGGTGAAGGACGGGTATTCGACGGTGGTTTGCCCTGTTCCGCTGGATGTGAGCGACTTGGTGGCGCCGGTGATTTCGATGTTGGGGGATGCGGAAGTTTTGCTCGAGTGCGGAACCGCCTATGCGGACCCCGGCGCGACGGCTACGGATAATTGCGATGGCGAAGTAGATGTTTTTGTATTCAGTACTACACTACCAAGTCTCGAAACGGATTCGCTGAGCGCGGGGGAATATAAGGTGGTGTATCGAGCGGTGGATTCGAGCGGGCTCGTTTCGGAGGCGAGCCGGAAGATTGTCGTTACCGATACGAAGGCACCGGTTGTTTCTGATATCGCGAATATTGAGAGATCGCTAGGTTCTGACGCTTGTAGCGTGGAAGTGGATCTTCCGGTAGCGTCAGTAAATGACTGTTCGTCAATTGAATCGATTGTTTATAGTATTTCGCCCAGCGACGCGTTTCCAGCTGGGGTGGAATCTATTACTTCGCCCTTTGCGTTTCCGCTAGGGATTCATGAGGTCGATGTAACTGCGACTGATGTTTTTGGTAGCGAATCGAGCAAGCGTTTTCAGGTGACGATCAGGGATGTGACGCCACCGGTTTTGACTTTGATAGGCCCGAGTATCGTTACCTTGGAGTGTGGTATTGATTTGTGGTCGGATCCCTCTTTATCGGTTAGTGACAACTGTTCGATTTCGGGTGAAGTCGGAGTAACAATTTACTCAGGGGAATCCGTAGTCGGGGCAATTTCAACAAGCGCGATTGGCTCTTACACGCTTGTTTACTCAGTAGTGGATTCTGCGGGTAATCTGGGAACTGTTTCACGTACGGTCGAGGTTGTAGATACGACAGCTCCGGTCTTCGATTTTGATCTGGATGACGTGATCTTGCCAACTACGCCCGGGGAGTGCGGCGTGTTTTATGATTTTGAGGTAACGGCCACGGATAATTGTGACGAAGCTCCGACGATCACCTATGAGCTTTTGCCAAGCACGGCGTATCCCGACGGGATGGAGGATTTTGGTTCGAGTTTTGAATTCACTCCGATTCCCGGACCGGATGGGACGTGGCTGCCGCATGAGGTTCGCTACACTGCGACAGATGTTTTTGGAAACGAGTCGTCTGGCAGCTTCTTTGTGACGGTAACCGACGAGTTCCAGAATTGCGTGAATAACGTCTCGTGGCCTAATGCTCTTCCGCTCGCAATCAATCAGGGAGACGAAGCCAGTGTGAAACGTTTTGGGGACGTTCGACAGTTTCTCGCGATGACGGATCAGGCGCGTTGGTATCGATTTGACGTCAGGCCCGGCAGCAAGGTTTCGGTGGTCTTGTCCGAGCTTCCTGCTGATTATGATATTGTCGTTTACCGAGATATAAACGCCGAGTACGAGCGCTTGCTCAAGCTCTTCAATTCGTCTGATCCCGAGGAGCAAAAGTTAGCTCTGCTCGGAGTGGAGTTCGCTCCGGAATCGTTCAGTCCCGAAAGTTTCTCACCCGAATCGTTTAGTCCGGAAAGCTTCTCACCCGAGTCCTTTAGCCCAGAGAGTTTCTCTCCTGAAAGTTTTTCCCCTGAGAGCTTTTCACCCGAATCGTTCAGTCCCGAGAGCTTCTCTCCGGAGTCGTTCAGTCCCGAGAGTTTTTCACCTGAAAGCTTTTCCCCAGAATCGTTCAGTCCCGAGAGTTTTTCGCCGGAGTCGTTCTCGCCGGAATCGTTCAGTCCTGAGAGCTTTTCGCCTGAATCGTTTAGTCCTGAGAGCTTCTCACCGGAGTCTTTCTCCGCTGCCCAGGTAACGAGCATGATTGGCTTTTCGGCGTTCTCGGGCTTGGCGAGCGAGGGCGTGTCGATCAACACCTTTACGCATAGCGGCGAGTTCTACGTTCGCGTACGTGGTTCGAATGGAGCTTTCAGCTTGGATGCCCCGTTCAAGCTAACGGTTGTGATCGAGTCCGAGCTTTGCGAGGGAATCGTGGGTAGCAGTGAGCTGGGCGATGCTTCGCTCCCTGTGCCGGCCGCGAATGATTTTGAAACGGTTATCGTTTGGGATTCGCTGAGGACTCCAGGCGAAGCGGATCTTGAGGAGAAGCTGCAAGCGTTTGCTGATCGTCCGGATGTGAACGGCGTGGTCGTTGACGTCTCGGAAGAAGACAGGGTTTTTAATGCGAACGTGCAGGCGGATCTCAATCCCACTTGTCCCTACGCTAAGAACATCGTGGCTGAGGAGATCAAAGCGATAATAGATAGCTGGCGGGTGAAGAGCTCTCGACTCAAGTATGTGGTGCTCGTAGGCAGCGATGATGCGATTCCGTTTTTCCGCATGTCGGACGAGGCGTTTCTGGCGAACGAGGCAAACTACATACCGCCGGTAAGGGACAGCACGCATTCGCAGTCGAGCCTGCGCTTTGGCCAGATTTTGACGCAGGATCCTTATGGAGCCGCTTGCGAGCTGAATCTTGTAACGGGCGTCTTTCCTTATCCTGAATTGGCGGTGGGTCGACTTGTCGAGACTGCGGAGGAGATTGTTTCTCAACTCGATAATTTCTCTGCGAGCAATGGTATTCTAAATCCCACTACGGGGCTTGTGACTGGCTATGATTTCTTGGACGATGCCGCGCTCGAGATTCTCGTCGAATTCGAGGAGGCGCTTGGAGCTCCTGTCGATTCGCTGATTGCGGACGCCAGTCTCTCGCCAGACGAGGGGTGGACAGCGACTCAATTGTCCGAATTGCTTTTTGGCTCGCGGCACGACCTGATTTTCCTCGCGGGCCACTTCAGCACTGGAAGCGCGCTGGCGGCGGATTATCAAACGCGTTTGACCGCTGCTCAAGTGGTAGACTCTGGAGCGGATTTTCTGAACAGTCTGATCTTTAGCGTGGGTTGTCATGCTGGATACAATACAGTCGATGGGCACGCGATCGAAGGGATCACGAATCAGCCCGACTGGGCGCAGGCCTTCGGGCGCTTGGGGGCGACGCTAATCGCTGGAACAGGCTACCAGTATGGTGACACGGAGTTTGTCGAATACAGCGAGCGGCTTTATCTCGAGTTTGCGAGGCAGTTGCGTACGGGAGCTGGGTCCGTATCGGTTGGCGAAGCGTTGAACAAAGCCAAGCGTAAGTACCTTGCGGAGACGCCATTGATGCGTGGCATTCACGAGAAGTCGCTTCTGCAGGCGACCTTGTTTGGATTCCCCATGCTTCAAGTGGATGTGCCTAGCGAACGTCTTGAAGATGAGTCAAGTGTACCTGATCTGGGAGTTGTACCAGTTTTAGTGCCACGCTATTCGGTCGATTTCCCCGGTTCTGGACATGCGCTTGGGCTGGAGACGGCAGGCATTAGCATCACGCCGGAACTGACGCCAAAGGAGCTCGCTCTCGATGTAGTAGGCAAGCCAGGCGAAACTGTTACGGCGCGTTGGTACGCTGGTAAGGATGGAGTGGTGAGCAACCCTGTGGAGCCGGTGCGTCCATTGGAAATATTTGGAGTATCGGTGGATGACACGCTTCTGCGCGGAGTCGGGTTTCGCGGTGGACGTTTTATGGATAGCCCGAATTTTCTACCGCTTACGGGAGCTCCCGCGACGGAAATTCGCGGAGTGTATGGGAGCTTTTTCTCGGAGGTATATTATCCGATACAACCCTATAGCGTGAACTATTTGGGAGCGGTTTGCGGAGAGGAGCAAGGTGAGATCCTAAATGTATATCCGTCGCAATATCTTGCTAACAAGAACGGCGTTCTCGGGGGTACTTTGCGCAAGTATGATGGGATGGATTTCCGTTTGTATTATAATAACAACAGGGAAGTTTGGGCTAATACTCACGAAGGTGAAAGCTATAATGTAATTCCCGCGTTGGCGCCGGCTCCGTCTATTGCCAAGGTGCTATCGTCCCTTAGCGAAGATGGCGCGTCGGTAGAGTTTAACATTAAGGTATTGGGAGTGCCGGCGGCTGGCATTCACGAGGCTTGGATCACATATATGTTTGCCGATCCGAGCAATTCAAACGGAGAGTGGGTTTCGCTCGATCTGTCGCAGGATAGTGAGGATTCCACCCATTGGACAGCGATCCTACCGCTAAACGGAGCTGCCCCTGAGAGTCTCCGCTTCATGGTGCAGGCTGTATCCGGAACAGGATTGGTGTCGCTTCGTACGAACTACGGGCACTACTTTTCCGTAGAGGTCGAAAGTACGGCCACGCGAACGCCGACGACGCTCAGCTTTCTCAGTTCGACACCTGAAAGCGGAGCTTATGGAGATACGATATCGGTCGCGACGGTATTGAAAGATCACGAAGGCAATCCGCTTGCCGAGCGTTCGGTGGGACTGCGAGTCGGGACTTCAAAGTCACTCGGTATGACTGATGAATTGGGACAGGTGAGCTTTACCTTGGACCTGACAACTCGGCCGACCACGGGTCTTATATTGCAAGCTTACTTCGAGGGCGATGTGGATCACCTGGCGAGCTCGGCTGAGGCGAATGTAGATGTTTTAAAACAGTCGACGACGCTCAGCTTCATCAATCCGCCGCGGGTATCTGAACCCGTATTAGGTTCGGGGATTGTGGTAAGTTTGGTAGATGGAGCAGGCACGCCACTTAAAGAAAGAACGGTATTCTTCCTGGTCGACTATGGATCCTCTAAAATGGGTCATTCGGTGATTACGGATCTGTCCGGTCGAGCCGACTTGGCCGAGGTCTTACTGCCTTTTGGCGAGGCGACTATTTCCGCTTATTTTAATGATATAGTACTGCCGAGTGGAGAAACGGTTTTCATTGCGGATGAATTGTACGAGCCTGCGACTCCGGTGAGTATTCGAGTTTTGATTACAGAGCCAGTGGAAACGGGAGGGCTCTTTTTCGATCCTAAGAGCGTGGATGTTAATTATCGGTCGGGCTCGTTGGCGTATCGGAATGCTAAGATTCAGGGAGGGTTGATTTTCGAAGTGCCACTATCGCCAGCGGAGATCGTCGCCGCATCGTCGAACTCCGGTTTCGTTTCCGCCTCGTTTGAGGCAAAGCTAGCGGGCGAGGTCATAGCCTCGGAGTCATTGCTTCTCAAAACATCGGGCAAGGATGATCAGGTTTGGAGCGCGAATAGCCACTTTCAAAATGGCGTATCTTCCATCTGGATACGTTGGACTGATGAGGCTCGTTTTGACACGTCGCTGAGCGAGCGTTCAGGACCGAGAGTTTCGACCTTCTATATGAGCAAGCAACGAACTGGGTACAGGTTCTATCCTCAGCCAAATGGTGGAAGCTATGTAACTCACATCCCCAACGGCGGTCCAAGCATCGTGGTCAAGGATGGCAAGGTCGATCTTGGCAGCAGTACGGGCCTTAGGCCGGGTAGTTTTTTCTTGTACGGAGACGTGCTGAGTTTCGTGGTCAGGGCTGAGTTGAAGGAGGGGATGGAATTTGTCACTGTCTTCGACGATTCCACTCTGCCGGACTTTACTGTAGAGGTGGTAGAGGGAGTGAATCTTCTGACGAAGACAGGTAACATAATCGTGCGGCTCGGCGCGGATGGCTCTTTTGCGGAGCCGCTCTCGGACGATCCTTCCAATCGACTCGAATGTCGCCTAGTCTTGGGTGAAAGTGAAGGCTCTCGGATTACTTCAATTTTTGGGATTGGGGATGGTCCCGGATTGGAACCCTGGACACGTGAAAAACCAAATAACAAGCAGTATCGGAGGAGTTCGCATTCGCGAAGGTACGATGACGGAAATGGTCGATACTTTAAAATGAACGATGCCGAGAAGTTGATTCTTAGCAAATAGGCAGGAATTTTCCGAATCTGTGTAGTCTTAATATCATTACCAATCGAATTGTGAATTGACCCGTCAATAATGTTCACGCTTAACTTTATAAATTGCATTCGCGGAGGCGTTTGCTTTTGAGCTAAATCTTTCTACCGCTGCAATCGCCTTATGCTTACCCTTTTCGAGCAAGCTCTTGTCGTTCACCTTATAGGTGACTGGATTCTACAGAATGATTGGATGTCCGAGAACAAGCCCAATCTAAAGCATCCGGCGGCTTGGATTCATGGTTTAATACATTTTGTATTGATTACGATTGTCCTCGGATGGGTTGCTGGATTGGCGCTTGGTTTTTTGCATATGATGATTGATACGCGTCGCCCGTTTCTCTGGTGGCGAAAGGTTTTCCGAATGACGAGCGCAGGCGAGACTGCAACTCATGTGGCGATATGGACTGACCAAGTACTTCACGTGCTATGTCTTGCCATGTGGATACAGTTTGTCGCGCCTCTTAATCTCGGTTTGTAGTTTCCAACAATAGTATAAAATTCAAACACAACTTCCATGAACGCACCGATTAAGTTCAATATATTAAAGCATGCGGGAGAGCCTACTCCTTTCAGCAAAGGCAGTGTCATCTTTAAGAAGGGGGATGCCGGAGAGAGCATGTATCTGGTTTCGTCCGGCAAGGTTGACATCGTGGCCGATGGCAATGTGGTCGAAACTCTTACTGACGGGGACATCTTTGGCGAGATGGCGTTGATCGATCATCAGGTCCGGAGCGCGGATGCGGTCGCCAACACGGACTGCGGCGTTATCTGCATCGATGAGCGTCGTTTCCTTTTCATGACAGAGAACACCCCTCAATTCGCATTGCAGATGATGCGTTTGGTGGCGGCTCGTCTTCGTGATCGCATGGCGGATTTAGAGCAAATGCAGTCGAGCTAGGCTTCGTGATCAAGCGGCTTGAGCCTGTCCTTGCCTATTGGATCGAACGCCGCGCGTAGTTTATGCTTACGCAGCGAAGGCTTCGGCATGCTTTTTGCATGGCCGTCACCTATTTGTAACCCCAATGAACTCCTTCACTTCTTCCTTTAATAGTATTCGTGAACTTGTAATCGAAGTTTTCGAGAAACACCGCCATTTGACCGATGGAAAGGTTGCCGACTACATTCCGGAGTTGATGCGAGCCGATCCGGACTGGTTTGGCATAGCGATCACTACGGTCGATGGGCGCCAGTATTTGGTTGGGGACTCTTCTGTAGAGTTCACGATTCAGTCGATATCTAAGCCTTTTATCTATGGCCTTGCCTTGGATGCGGTTGGTTTGGAAGGCGTTCGAAAGCGGATCGATGTGGAGCCTTCGGGGGAGGCGTTTAACTCGATCAGCTTGAAGCCGAGCACTGGACAGCCTCGTAATCCGATGATAAACGCGGGGGCGATCGCGGCGACGGGTATGATATCGGCAAGCAGTGTCGAGGAGCGTTTCGGGTTTATTCGGGATCGGTTCAGCGCCTTTGCGGGAAAGCAGCTGGGATTTGACGAATCGGTCTACAAATCCGAGAGCGATACTGGTTTTCGTAATCGTGCGATCGGGAACTTGCTGAGAAATTTCGACATTCTTGAAGGCGAGGTAGATCCGGTCCTTGAGGCGTATTTCATGCAGTGCGCTTTGCTTGTCGATAGTCAGGCCCTGTCCGTTATGGGGGCGACTTTGGCGAACGGGGGCGTGAATCCGATCACTGGCAATCGCGTGCTTTCGGCGTCGTCCGTGGAGAAGGTGATTAGCGTGATGAGCACCTGTGGCATGTACGACTACTCGGGAAACTGGGCCTTCGAGGTGGGAATCCCGGCCAAGAGCGGAGTGGGCGGGGGCATCATTGGCGTATTGCCTGGCCAATTGAGCGTCGCGGTTTTTTCGCCTTTGCTAGACGAGAATTTCAATAGCGTCAGAGGAATCGCGACCTTTCGTGATTTGTCTGCCAACTTTGGGCTGCATCTTTTTAATCGGCCCTCGCTCACGAATTATGTGATTCGGCGCAGCTACACGTTGGCGGAGTTTCAATCGAGTCGCTTCCGGCCTTTGGAGTCGCAGGATATCCTGCATCAGGAAGGGCATCGGGTGCGTATTTTCGAGTTGCAGGGAGATCTTTATTTCGGGGCTGCGGAGCGCTTGATTCATGCCTACTTGCAGGTGATCGACGATACGGATCGGGTGCTTATCGATTTGAGTCGAATTGGAAGTATCGATGATGCCACTCGCGGGGTGATGTTTCGCTTTGCCAAACAGGCGTTCGATAAGGGGAAGCGAATTGTCCTAGTGGATCCAGGACAGATATTTTCCGATAAGGAGCGCAAGAGTTTGGTGCCGATGGTATTTGTATATAACGATTGTGATGAAGCTCTGGAAGATGCGGAGGAGAATCTTCTCGCCCAGTTCGACGCTCGTTTTGCGGCAGGCGCCCGTGTGGATTTGGCGGATATGGATCTTCTCCAAGGGGTGTCTAGTGCCGCGATTGCTACGCTAAGAGAAAAGTCTGTGGAGAGTTCCTTTACCTCGGGCGACCGTATTATCAAAAACGGGGATGCGCCCGATGAATTGTTTTTCCTGGCTCGGGGAATCGTGGGAGTGAATCTCTCTGGAGGGGATGCGAAGGTTGCCAAGCAAGTGTCCAGTTTTTGTGCGGGAATGAGCTTTGGAGAGTTGGGTTTTTTGCATGGAGAAGTTCGCACCGCAGACGTAGTGGCGGTGACGGATGTCGAGGTCATCAGCCTGAGCCGAAAGTGCTTGGAAGAGTTCAGAAGCAATCACCCGCTGGACTACGGCGAAATTTTGAGGAACGTAATCCTATCGATGTCGCAGCGGCTTGTTAGGGCGAACCGCGAGGTGGCGGCGCTGCGTTAAGCAGGGTCGATTTTGAGATTCTCGAAATAAAACCGTCTGGTGATCGTTCTCATGAGGTAGGAGCTAAGCCATCTTTAACTGGGAGAGGTAACACCGACTATGCAGATACGAATTCGGAAAGACTGGGAAATCGGAGAAAAGGAGGCAACGAGCGAGGTGGACTATTTCAATCGGCGGCGGTTCTTGAAGGCGGCGGGTTTGAGCGCTGGGGCGCTGCTGGGAGGTTCGGTCTTGAACGGGGCGACAGGTGGGTTTCCTTCGCGGGCGAATGCGCTTTTCGCAGGGAAGGGGCTTGAGCAGACGCCTTACGATCTGGTGACCGGGTATAACAATTTCTACGAGTTTTCGTATGACAAGAGCGGTCCGGCGAAGCTGGCGAACAAGGGCTGGAAAACGGAGCCGTGGATGCTGGAGGTGGGCGGTCTGGTAGACGCTCCCTTCAAAATGGACGTGAACGAGCTGATCAAGAAGCTCGGCGGAATTGAGCAGCGGGTGTATCGTTTTCGCTGTGTTGAGGCGTGGTCGATGGTGATTCCTTGGGATGGGTTCGAGTTGAGCAAGCTGATCAAGCTGGCGAGTCCGAAGAGCGAGGCGAAGTACGTGACATTTACGACCTTTCTCGATCCCGAGTCGGCTCCCGGGCAAAAGGGCGGTTCAATTGATTGGCCCTATGTCGAGGGGCTGACGATAGAGGAGGCGAATAACGAGCTGTCGTTTTTGGCGACAGGGATTTTCGGGAAGCCGATTCCGAATCAGAACGGCGCTCCGATACGCCTCGTGGTTCCGTGGAAGTACGGGTTTAAGAGCATCAAGTCGATTGTGCGAATCGACTTCGTGAAAGAGCGTCCGCTGAATACTTGGCAAGCTTTACAGCCCCGCGAGTATGGGTTCTACGCCAATGTGAATCCGGAGGTCGATCATCCTCGTTGGTCGCAGGCGACGGAGAGAATCATCGGAGGCGGCTTTTTTAGCGGGCGCAAGGATACGCTAATGTTTAACGGCTACAGCGATCAGGTGGCTGGCATGTACAAGGGACTGAATCTGCGGCGAAATTTCTAGGGTGATGGGAAGCTGGTCCCGATTTTTGAGAAGCCCGTGGGTCTTGTACTTGGGCTTGTGCAGTCCTTTGCTGCTTGTATTCATTCCAATAATACAGGGAGAAGTGGAATACTACGCGGATCCGGCGAAGTACTTGCTCGAGTTTTTTGGCAAGGCGGCAGTGATTTTGTTTATCCTTACGATGGCGGTAACGCCATTGCGGCAGTTGTTTCCTAAGGCGGAATTTACGAAGGCGTTGGCTTATCGACGTAGGCAAATTGGGGTGAGCGTATTCGTTTACGCGCTACTGCATTTCTTGCTGTACTTGCCGTATGTGGGTAGTGTGTCCGCGTTTGTGGAAGATTGGGATAAGTTGTTTATATTATCGGGGCTTTTAGCTTTGGCGCTTCTGATGGTATTGGCCGGAACGAGTAATAACCGGTCGGTTCGGCGTTTGGGCGGGAAAGGTTGGAAGCGGCTTCATAAGCTCGCATATGTGATTTTGGCTTTGATCATTTATCATCAAGCGGCCCAGGAGAAAACTGGGTTCCGCGAGACCTTGGTTTATTTTTCGATTCTATTCGTTTTGGAGGTGATACGCCTCTTTCGATATTTCAAGAGGCGTTCTGCTTGATGTTAGATGGGCAGATAGCAGACGGTATTGGAAAGTAGGATCATTATAAAGATAAGGCAGGTGGTCATGGGGCCTAGATATATATTACCCGTCATGCGGAAGAAGTAGCGGTTGAAGTAGGGTAGGACGAACATCATGGGCACGACTGCGAAGAGCAGATTGACGTAGAGCCAGCCATCGGTCCAGTAGACGGTTTTGGTGACGGCGAAGGTTACGTACTGAACGACTACGATGAGGAAGAGGCCGAGGGAGTTTCCGATTCCGGCGATCAGCATGGATTTCCATTCCGGCTGTCCTTCGGTGCGCATGGAGGCGTTGACGCGCAGCGAATTCGACAGGAAGAAGATGAAGAAGAAGGGCGCGTACATGACGAGCAGGATGAGCATCTTTGGCTGGAAGGGTCGGACGCCCATGAACCAGAAACGGTAGTCCACGTGGAGGAAATAGTAGAGAAGGAAGAGGATCAGGTAGTAGCAGATGAATAAGACCGCAGCGAGGAGGAGCGTTTTTCCTAGCTCTCGTTTTGTTATTTTGACGCCCCACATCGCGGGGGAGATGCCGCTCGTTTTTCCGTGGAATTTATAGGCGAGGAAAAAGAGGAGAAACCCGATCGAGCCATTGAATACGGCCCAGAGCAGAACGGCGTTGTTCATGCGCTGCGGGAAGAACCAGGTTTGCTGCCGGGTGGAGGCCTCGGTGAAAATTTTTTGGGAAAGCTCCGCCATGGGGATGTAGGAGAAGCAGGCGATCACGGCTCCGAGTACAAAGAGCGACCAGAAAAGGATGCGGCCGTTTCCTTTGGGTCGAGGCAGGGCCGGTGGAATTTCCTTAACGAGTGGACGGAAGAGTTCAGTGGTGAGGAAAATGCGCGCCAGTGGGATGAGTGTGATCATGGCGGTGATCAGGGAGACGAGGCTGAAGAGTTCTTTCCACTGCCAAACTTGGTCGTCGGTTGTCAGCTCGTTGTTGAAGTTGAATACTTTTTCGAAGTATTCGATTTGGTTGGCGGTGGCTTCGCGATTGTAGGGCTGGAATGGATGCAGGAGTCGTTCGTTGTGAACGACGCGGAGGTTTCTGTCATCGATGTTTCCGTAGTAGTGCCCGATTTCCACTTCTGACACGGGACCTTCGGTTTCTGCGATGCCGGAATTGACGAGGCGAAGCGATTCTTTCGCGTAGCGCATGTCTCCATTTTTCAATACGTTTCGGTAGGCGCCTTCGTCGTAGAGGGCATAGCTGGTGCCGACGTTTGAGCGAACGTCTTTGAGAACGGAATCGAGGAAGGAAAGAACGTATCCAGAAACGAATACGGAGTGAAGCTTGCTGGGCTTTCCGGTTCGGTCGGATTCGCGTCCAAAATGAGCTGCACCTCGAATGGCTGCGTTGCCGCCAGCTGAGTGTCCGGTGGCGCCGATTCGATCTTTGTCGATATAGTTTAGGCTTGGGGTGGTGGCAGCGTAGTCGACAAGGGCGTACATGCCGTAGCCTTCCAAGGTAGCGGAGCGCGGGCTCATGGAGGCGCTCGATTGTCCCTGGGCGTAGGGATCTATGCTGGCGGTGACGAATCCACGTCGCGCGAGCTCGAGGGCGATATTGGAAAGGGCTTCTTTTGAGCGTTGGAAGCCCGGTACGACGACGATAAAGGGGGCAGGGTTTTCGGCGGTAGCGGAGCGAGGCTTGAAGAGATCTGCGACGAGCCATTGTCCGTTTTGCGTGGGTAGGGTGATAGAGTGAACTTGTATTTTACCTCCTCCCGTTTGTATCCACGAAACCGCTGCGCTGCTCAGAAATATAACTAATAAGCAGCCGACCAGAAATTTTATATTGAATGCTCTAACTCTCGCTTTTGTTTGGGTCATTGTTGTTTGGGGGAAATGATATAAGGGATGGTTTTTTTGGGGCGAACGGCGGGTTTCTTATTGGAAACCCCAATGCGCTAATAGCATGACGAGCACGCCGCCGATCATTGGGACGGAAGTTCTTTTCGCGATGGCGAGTGGGGTGGTGTCAGCTGCATTGGATACAGCGATGATCACGCCTGCTACTGGGGAAAAACTGCGGAAGAGGCCGGCTGCTAATTGGCTGGGAAGTATCATCGATAGGCTGCTCAGGCCCATGGGCTTGGCGATGCCCGGAATCATATTGGCGAAGCTGAAGAGGGATGCGTTTCCGCTTCCGGTCAGCAAGGCGATGAAGCCGATGATGAGTACGAGGGCGATGGTCATGGCTATGCCGCCCATGCCTGTGGATTCTACATTGTCGATTAGTATATCGATCAAGCCGCTCGCTTTGACGCCGATGGCGAAGACTTCTGCGGCGATGACAAGACTGACCACTTTTGAGAAGATTTCGCCCATGCCTTTGAGGAAGACGACGATTCCTTGCATGGCGTCTTTTAGGCTTCTGAGGCGGATGGCTTCGCAGCCCATTCCGACGAAGAGGCTGACGAACATAGCGGGGACGACATCGATCTGGATGCTCTTAATTCCGAGCGGACTGAATATGATTAGGAGAAAAAGGGGCAGGAGCGGGAGGAAGGCGTAGAGGAAGGGGACTGGGCTAGAGGCGGCTTGCTCGTTTTCGGGGGCGGAAAGCGTTTCCAGGCGAGTAGGAGGTTCGGAGGCGTCGCATCTTTTTTGCCAAAAATAGTGCAAGAGGGCGATGGCTGGAATGGTGACGAGGGCGATGGGAAGTTGATGGGAAACGAAGTAGTTGGTCGGAGAAAGTCCGGCCACGGTGGCGGCGACATTTGAGCCGGCGGAAGCGGGGCCGAGGTCGAGGCAGGCGGTGGTGCCGATGACGGCTGCGGCTGCGGCGGGCCGAACGCCGAGACGAAGGAGAGTGGGGAACATCGCGACGAGGAGCAGCATGGCGAGGCCTGCTGCACTGGGGATGAAAATGTTGAGCAGCTGTCCGACTATGTAGGAAAGGGCGAGCAGGAGGTAGGGGCTTTTGATCGGAGCGAGCGGTCGAATGGATAGCTGGACGAGCGCTTGCGAAGCGTGGATGTGGGACAAGTAGCGAGCGAAGCCTCCGGCTGCCATGATGATCATACCGATTCCTGCCACGCGGCTTGAGAAGCGTTCCGCGACGAGGTCGAAGAGATCGAAGCCAAACCAGCCGGTGGGCGAGCCTTCTTGGTTGATCGAAGTCGGATCAGCCGGAGAGGAAAGCAGGTGGGCGACGATGAGGAGAGCGAATCCGGACAGGAAGAGAGTGGCCTGGGTTTGGTAGCCTTTGAGAATCAGGAACAAGGTGATCGCGATGATCACTATGGCGAGGAGGAGTGTCATGCTATTGGGGGCGTTGGGATTCGGGATTCGCTTTTTCCAGAAGCATGAACTTGGCCATGAGTTCGGCCGCGGAGGGAGCCATTTGCGCATTGAAGTGGCCAGCTCCGTGAACGACGACTTGATGCCAGTTTAATTCGATTTCTAGCTCGGCGGCTAAATCGACACCGGCTTGGTAATAGTATTTCCCGCGGGAGAAACGGTGTGGTCCTTGTTTTTTGGCCTGGCGGGATTGGTGAAGGTATTTGTGTCTGGGGTCTGTATCTTGGTCGCCGAGCATGATGACTAGGTTCGACTCGAGCAGGCGCGTGAGCGACTCTTTCGAATAGCCGGTGGCGCCGAAGCCGTAGGGCCATTTCACTTTTTCATCGGGAAGGGTGTACCAGCCAGCGTTTGCGGCGATGGTGAGGAGAAGGCGTTTGTCTGGGGCGAAGGAGAGCTTGCGATGCAGGAATTGGGCGCCGGCGCTGTGGCCGAATGCGAGGTATCCGTCTGCATCGGTTTCGCGGCGAACGGTATGGATTTGCTCAAATACATCCTCGGGAATCCTGAAGCTTGAAGCATCGCTGAGTGGGAGGGCGGGTTTCTTTTTGGAAGCGGTGATGCCGCCGAGATTGTAGGCGTCAGAGTCCGGGTAGCTCTTTTTGTTGAATTCCGGAGCGACCACGAAAAAGCCGTATTTGATGGCGAGCTTTATCCAGTTGTCTCGATACTCGTCGGCGTTTCGTTTCAATCCGTGGAAAACCATGATCGGCGGTTGGGACGGATCGTAGGAATGAGCTTTCACGTAGAAGACCCGGACGGCTTCTCCAGTGCGAGGATTCGGAAAGGAGAAGCTCCCCATGTCAGCGTCGATCTTGCCGAACAGCGCGGAGGAGAATCCGATAAGCGCGGCGGCGATTGAGATAAGATAACGCATCGCGAAAACGGTTAGATTTGGCTGTTGCAGACCATCTCTATCGTGTCTCGAAAGGTGCGCATGCGCGGAATCAAGTCAACGGTCTCCAAGTACTCGCGGGAGGTGTGGTAGTTTCCGCCGACTGGGCCGAGGCCGCAGAGCGAGGGGATGCAAAAGGCGCTGGCGAAGGATGCGTCCGACCCGCCGCCGGAGAAGCTCCAAGTGATAGCCAGCCCGTGCGAGCTGCCGATTTGCTTGATCTTGTCGGCGAGTTCTTCGGAGCGCTTGTTGGGAATGAGGGGCGGGCGGGTGATGCCGCCGAGCAGTTCGATGCAGATGCGTGGGTCGTCCGGCCGGAGAATCAGTTTTCGTACCGCTACGTCGATTTGGTAGGCGTCTTCCAGATCGGTGACGCGGATGTCGACTTTGCACTCTGCTAGGCTTGGTATAGCATTTATGGATACGCCGCCTTTTACGAGGCCTGGATTTACGTTGATGCCTTTGTCCGGATTCTCGAAAGCCTTTAGGGCGAGGATGGTTTTGGCCATTTGGGTAACGGCGCAAATGCCGTTTTCCGGATCGACGCCCGAGTGAGCGCCGCGGCCGTGGAAGGTGAGGGTATAGCGGAGAATTCCTTTTCTCTGAATGACACAGGATCCGTCCGCTCGGGCGGGTTCGGTGGTGACGACGAATTTCGCTTTTTGGGATTGTTCTTCGATGAAGGAGCGAGTGTTCGGGCAGCTGAGTTCGTGCTCGCCGTTGAAGAATATGCCGACGCTGCCTTTGAGTTTGCCCGATTGGTGGAGTTGCTCGAGGGAGTGAAGGGCCATGAGGCAACCGGCTTTCATGTCGGCGACGCCGGGGCCCGTGTAGCGTTCGTCGGTTTTCGAGAATGGGCGAGCTGCTGCGGTGCCGTCGGGGAAAACGGTATCGGTGTGGCAGAGGATGAGGATGTCGAAGGCCTCGGGGTTGCCGTTGTGGACGAAGGCGCTTTTTCCGAATTCGCCCGGAAGGGGTTCGATGTATTCGACAGACCAGCCTAGGGCTTCGAAGCGTTTGCCGAACCAAGTGGTTACTTGGTCTACGCCTTCGAGGCAACGGGAGCCTGAGTCGATATTCACCAGAAAACGGAGTTCGTCTTCGTAGGTTTCTAGATTAAAATCCATGATGTGATTCGGGAGGGGGGAAATGCTGGGGCGACGAATTCTCGCCGCCCCGTTTTGTTCTTAGAGGAGCTGAGTTTCTAGGAGTTGTTGGGGCTAGAAAACGTACTTCAGGTTCGTGTAGAACATGCGCTTGCGATTGCTGTGCAGCGATGACTCGTAGCCGATCGATTCGTCGGGATTGAGCGATGGTTCCGCGTCGAAGAGGTTGCGAACGCCAAGCGTGAGTCTGAGTCCGTCGAGGACTCCATCGTCGAACCGGTATCCGAAGCGGATGCTGGTGCGCCAGTACTCCTCGATGAGCCATTCGGTGTCGTCGGTCGCGTCTACATCGTTGTCGATGGTTTCGCTGATGTAGTTGGTTTTGATGCCAGCGGACCAGGCACCTTTGTTCCAGCGAAGGTTTACGTTTCCTCGAAGGCGCGGGTTAATCTCGTCCTTGATTTCGCTGATGGTTGGGCCGTCGACGATTTCGGTATCATCGAATGTATCCAAATAGCTAGCGTTGCCAGAGAGGCGGAAGCGGCCAAGGGCTTCGGCGTCGATCTCGTACTCCATGCCGAAGTCGTAGCCCTTGATGAGGCGTCCGGCTTCGTTGACGAAGGGATTGACGAAGCGAGTGATGGGGCCGGCTGGGGCGAATCCTTCGCTGGTGGCGAAGTCGATCAGCTCCTGAGTGATGGGTCCGCGCTCGACGCGAGGATCGCCGATGATGACTTGTCCCGGGCTGTAGTCAGCTGGGTTGGTGGAGAGCTGGTTGAGGATTTCTCGGTCGGCCAGGGCGAGGTCGTTTGTACCGATCGTTCCGATACGGTCGGTGACTTCGATTTCGTAATAGTCGGCGGTGAAAGTGAGGTCTTTCGCGAAGGGAGCACGCCAGACGACGCCTGCGGTTTTGGTAGTGGACTCTTCTGGGCCGAGGCCGCTGTTGCCACCTCGGAGGTCGGCGATCTGGCTCGAGCCGTCGTTTTCGGAATTGTCTTCGTCCCATTGCAGGCGGTAGCGGTCTTCGTTTCCGGTACTGAAGCGTTGTATTGGATCTGTGAGTACGGAGAGGTCGGGAGCGGTGAAGCCTTCGGCGAAACTGCCTCGGAAGAAGAGATCTGGGGTTGGGTACCAGACGGCTCCGACCTTGGGTTTTGTGATATCGCCAAAATCATCGTAGTCTTCCCAACGTCCCGCGATTTGCACTTCTAGGCGGTGCACTAGGGGGGCTCTGTTCGCTTCCCCGACGAGAGGGAGAAGCAGCTCGCTGTAGACGCCGAGGACGGAGCGTTTTGAATCGGAGTCGCCGGTCGGACTGACGCCGACCACATCTGACTCGCCTTGTGTGGTATCGTCGAAGCGGATGGTCCCGTCGATTCGTGGATCGCGATCATCCATGTAGGTTTCTTCGCGTGCTTCGAAGCCAAGGGCGAAGCCGGCGGGATTTCCGAAGAGGCTGAAGAGGTCCGGCGTGTTTGCTCGTAAGTCGTAGGAGGTGAGTTCGGTTTCGGCGGTGCGCGAAATGCTGATGAGCATGTCTTCGAAGTTGGCCGGATCGTTGACTCCGGGGCCTGCGAATACGTTGAGAGCGGATGGCGTGTCATCGGCCAGAGCGGCTTCGAGGCCGGACTTGGAGAGGCGGTTGTGGGTAACGTCGGTCGCTTCGTTGATGTTATAGCGAATGCCTGTTTCCCAGAACCATTTTTCTTTGGCCACGCCCTTGAGGCCGACGGTGAAGAGGTGGCTATCGCTGGAGACTTCGACGAGGCGAAGGCCGAGGTCTTCGGAGCGCCAGCCGTCTAGCTGGATGTCGATGCCTTCGTCTGGAAGGGGATCGCCGTTTTGCTGGGTGATGCCGGAGAGTCGGTTTGGGTTTTCGCGTCCGTCGGCGAAGGTGACTGGTCCGAAGGGGTTCCAGTAGTTTTGGGCGGGGATGACGATGGCGTCGGAGGTGCCGATGACCACGGCGGCGCGTTGCTGATAGGTGTCCGAGGTGTAGAAGCCGTAGTCGGCGAAGAAGGTGATGTCGTCCGAAATCTCGTGATTGAGGGCGACGAAGGCGTTGGTTCGTTCGGCCTCGGAAGTGAGGGTACGGAAGGGGGCGAAATCGTAGCGTTCTTCTCTTGGAATAGTGCCATCTTCCATTTCCAGGCCGTTGGCTAAAGTTGCGGTGCCGCCAGTCTGATGAGGAGCGTTGATGTGGAAGCGGCCGGTGCCGTCGGTGATAGGCGTTCCGTTCTGGCTCAGCTCGTCGCGAGAACTTCTCAGGTCGGTTTCGAGGTTGGCGTAGACGCCGCCGGAGCTGACGTTGATGATGGAGATGTCGTCGCGGAATTTCTCTGGGACTAGGGGGCGCTTGTCGCCGTTGACGGCGTAGTCGCGGGCGGTGGCGAAGATGGGATCGCGCTCGTATTGGCTGAGGAAGATGGAGAGTTTGGTGCGGCTTTCGTTGAAGTTGAATCCTCCGGTGTAGGAGATGATGTTTTCATCAAAATCGCTCCCTTCTTCGGCTCCATAGCGGAAGCTGATGGACTGGCCGTTGAGTTTTTCGTTGAGCTTCGTGTTGACGACGCCGGCGGAGGCGTCGGTGCCGTAGATGGCGGAAGCTCCGTCGCGCAGGACGTCGATGTTCTTGATCAAGCCGGCCGGTATGGTGTTCGCGTTGACGAGGGTGCTAGGAACTTGTCCGACGGTTTGGTTGAGAGGGTGGGAGGCGAGGCGTCTTCCGTTGAGCAGAATGAGAGTTTGGCCTGGGCCTGCTCCGCGGAGGTTGATGGAGGTCACGTCGCCGCGGGCGTCGTTGGGTCCGTCGCTGGCTTCCTCGAACTCGGGCGAGCCGGTGAAGACCATGTCGGTGAAGATTTCGCCTGGGGAAACGAAGCCTTCAGTGAGAAGCTCTTCGCCTTCGAAGGTGGTTACGGGAAGTCCGGATTCTTCTTCGAAGCGGGTGATCGAGGAGCCCGTTACGATGACCGGGTCCAGTTCGAATATGCCTTCTTCGCTGTTCTCGTCCGTTTGGGCGTTAGCGGTGAAGGAGGCGGTAAGGAGCAGAATGCCAATTCCGCCCAGAATGCGTAAAGTACGCGGGGTAAGCGATATAGCTGGGGTGTTAGTTTTCATTTCAGCATCTATTTGGGTTGTAGGGATAAGCTGAGGGGCTGGGGCGCTTGTTTCGGATTGTATACGAAATCAGCAAGATTGTATACGAAACTGGAAATAGATGAGTTTTGTCAACGCTTTTTGTTTTTTGAGGATTGCTCTCGGGTTGCTTTTAGTGGTCTGTTTTCTTGCTTTTTCTGAGATTAAAATAAGGTACAAAATTCTTATTTGTAGTTACTTACATATCAATATGCCTTCGGAAGCACTCTGAGCGTTGAGCGATAAAGCAGTTGTTAAATAAAATTAGCTTTTTGTCTTTGTTTGGATCGATTTTTAAATTGTATACGATTGATTCAGATTCGTTTTGACCTCGATCGTATGCCGTATATCTCTTTGTTCTGTTTCACTGCCCCGACGTAAAATTTGCCCTTAATGCCAAATGCGTAGCACTATCGACCCCAAGCCTTCACTCGTAGAAATATCTGCGGACATGTCTGTATCGGCGAATCTTCCCGAGCGCGTTTACGCCACCATCAAGCGAAAGATCTTAAATGGTGAGATTGCTCCTGGAGCGCGTCTTCTGGAAAAGTCGCTTTGCGAGGAGCTCAAGGTTTCGCGGACGCCGGTGCGCGAGGCGCTAAACCGTTTGGGGAACGAGGACTTGGTTTTGTTTCGGCCGCACTGCGGGTTTTTGGCGGCGCCGCTTACTGCTGACGGGGCGAGGAAGCTGAAGGATTTGCGATTGATCGTGGAATCGAAAGTGGCGGCGCTTGCGGCCTTGCGGGCTACGAAGAGCCAGATCGACGCTTTGCGCGATGCGGCGGAGATGCCGGTGGTGATTCCGGGGGATGACGAGAGTTTCGTGCGGTTTTGTCAGGCGAACTCACGTTTCCATCTCTTGCTGACACGGACGATCGATAATCAGCCACTGGAGAACATCGTGATGTCCGCACTGGACCAGTATCAGCGTCCGGCTTATCTAGGGATTGGTCGCGTGTCGGATCGTACCAAAGCGACGAAGTGCCACCATGACATTGTGGATGCCTTGCTTGAACGCGATCCGTTCAAGGCGGAGGCGGTGATGAGCGGGCATGTGATTGGCGGCTCCGAGCGCATCATAAAGGCGCTTGTCGAGGCGGGCCTGTAGTCCCTTAGGTTCTTGCGAGGGCCAGAGTTCGATAATTCTGGGTTGGAGGCCCAGGGTATCGAATTCGATGCGGACGCTGTAGTGATCGTCGGCGACGCGTGATGCCAGTAAAACGGGTGGAGACTGAATGTATTGGGACCTGGGAGTTTCTTTCGAACGCATCGGTTGAAACGTATTTTGGCGTATCAATATTTGGCGTTGAGGGAATAGTTGGCAACGCATGGCTTGCGCCAATTCTTCGTAAGAATCCAAATTATTCTAAATTAAATTTATTGTTATTTTGGTTTTTGTATCGAGGATTTGGGCACAGTTGAACTGGTGTTCGACTAAGCTTAAAAAATACTATTATGAAAACTGCAATTGCTACTTCTGCAGTGGTTGCGAACTGCATTTTGGCGTCGTCTTTGATGGCTGACTATACCGCTGAGGTATCGTTAGGCTATGAGAATCTCGATGCGAATTTCACGGGCGAAGATTTGTACATAGGTGGACTGACCTACTATACGAGTCCTCTCTCTTATATGGGAAAGACTCCCTACGATGAAGCTGCCTTCTTCAACCGAGTCGGTCAAGTCGACTTGTTCTATGGGCGGGCTACGGGGTTTGGAGATGACTTCAACAATGTGGGTTTGGCTTATGCTTACCGTTCGTCAGAGGATGCAAATGGCTACTCTGCGAGCTGGATGCATAGCGATTTGGCCAGTGACGTAAACCAGTACGAGGTCGGCTATTATCGCTACCTCGCACAAGGGTTTAGGGTCGGAGCTGACGTGAGTTTGCTGGATTATGGAAACAGCGAACTGTGGTCCTATGGCTTGAATTCCAAACGATTGTTTATTTTCGAAAATGATCGTTGGTTGTCGCTTGATGGCGGTATCGGTTGGGCGGATAACGGAGGCGACAGCGATTGGTCTCTGAACGCTCTGGCAACTTATTATCCTAATGCTCGCACGGGGCTTGGCATAGGGGCGGCAACTACGGACCGTTTCGATGACTATGATACACAAGTGTCTATGACACGATACGTTCGCGAAAACCTAGCGCTGAATGTTTCGTATAATCGTAGTTTCATCCGAGACAACAGTGATGGCGACGGCATTAGCTTCGGCGGCAAGTTCCGCTTCTAAACATCTGATCTTATAGGAATCTCAGGCGGCGTGCTCGAAAGGGCATGCCGTCCTTTGTGTTTGGATACGTTGGGGTAGGCGGTGTTGTGTTTTACCGCAGATGGACGCGGATGGACTCAGATTTTGTGGAGGGTAGCTTGATAGCTGCGGAGATGAGATACGTGCCTTTCTGCCACAGGAGGTGTTTTGATTTTTGGGCGCTCTTTAGTAGCCGATGGGGCTCCTGCAACGCGGTCTGCTGCGAGCTGCAACCCTACATTCGCGAGGGAGACGGTTTCCGCGCCCGGGTAAGAAGGTGGGCTAGAGATCGATTTCGGTGAAGAGGGTGTCGGCGGTGGTGGAGAGCTCGAGGTGGATGGTGCCGTCGGCTTGCGGCTTTTTGTTGATGGCTGGATTGCTGAATTCGGTGGCATTGGCGCTCTCGACCCATGTTTCGAGGTCTTGGCTGGCACGTAGTTGGAAATTGGGCACGTTTTTGAGAGTTGGACCGAATGGGTAGGTGATAGTGAGGCGGGAGTCGGTTTTCGAGAATAGGGGCTCCGGCTTGTCGTTGGGGAGAAGGGGGTCGAGGCCGAGGAGGTGTTCGGTTTGGTTGTCGAGCGAGTCGGCGTCGGGATCCGCTTCTGGCTCTGAACTGTGGCTTTGCCAGTCGATGCGTTGGCTCCAGTTGTTGTAGGTGAAGGCGGTTTGAGCGGCGGGACTGGGGTGGGCTAGGTTTGAGAAGGAGGAGGGGATAGTGAGCTCGGTTGGGAAAGTAGTGGTATAGCCGATACGGCGCTCGGCACAGGCTTGTAGAATGCGTTGAGTGACCTCCTGGGACGCATTTGTGGGGTTGCGGACGATGACGGGGATTTGGGCGGCGATGGCGGCGTCGAGCAGGTCTTCGAATGCGTCTAAGTCGGCGGTGGGTTGGAGCGTGATGAGTATGTTTTTTAGATTGTCGGAGGAGAGGAACTCTGCGTGGGCTGTTATGAGGTCGGTCGCGGTGACGTTGACGGGAGCTTCGATGGTAATGAGGCTTTTGATACCTCTCATGCGGATTACGACGATGGAAACTTTGTTTAGGGCTTTCCAATCGTCGTCGTCGCTTAGGGTGGCGCCGTTGTATATTTGGATGGCGACCTCTCGTTGGTAGCGTTTGGCGAGGTCGGCTATGATAGGGTTGGTCCAGAAGTTGTTTGTTTGCCCGAGCGTCGCGGCTTGGCCCTGGCTGAGGTCGAGGGAGAGGGTGGGGAGGAGATCGAAGGCGAGGGCGGTGGTGAGGAGCTTTTCGATGCTGATGGCTTGGGCGGAGATATCGTCGAAGCTGTCTTGTACCCAATTGATGGTTACGCTGTTGATGGTTGGATTTTCGGCAATTTGTTGGATTTTCTCGAAATCTGGGGCAGAGGCGGAGATATCGAGGGTGGCTCCGTAGGGGAGGTGGAGTTTGTCTTCTGAATCGTAGAGCTTGGCGTGCGAGCTTAGGGTGCCGTTGGATTGGATTGTGGAGCGTACGGGGTTTCCGTAGTTGGAGAAGACGTAGCTGGCGGGTTGGGTGCGGAAGGGGGCGACGGGGAGGCCGTCGGCATTGAAGAGGGATGGGGTGGGGACGCGAGCCCAGGCGTAGCGGGCTTGGGTGGGTTCGGGGACGGATTCGGAGGCGAGGATGAGAGTTTCGCCGTCGATGGTGGCGGTGGCGGGGTCGAAGGTACCGTTTTCGCTCGCTATTTCGAAGCCGACGAGGCCGTCCTCAGCGGCGACGAGGCCGCCGTCGGCGTAGTCGAAGGAGAGGTGTAGGGAGTTGTCCACTACGGTGGTGGATCGATACAGGGGGCTGGATGCGATGAAGCCGGTTTGGCCGTAGGCGCGGGCGAGGGCGAGCTGGGCGAAGCGGTGGGCGATAGGGGCTTTGTCGCCCGGGTGGATGTTTTCGGCGTCGCCTACATCGATAGTGGTGACGAGGCCGGTATTGGGAAGGTGGAGGGCGGAGGCTTGGGCTTCCCAGAATTCGGGAAGCTGAAGCTGCCAGTAATCATCGTAGGGGGCGAGCTGGGCGAAGTAGAAGGGGAAGTCGCCTTGCTTCCATTGGTTTCGCCAGGCGGTGATCATTTGGGGGAAGAGCTGTGAGAGCTCCTCGGCGCGGCCCATATTTGTCTCGCCCTGGTACCAGAGGGCGCCGGCGATGGTGAAGGGGACGATGGGAGCGATCATGCCGTTGTAGTTGACGGACGGGGTTTGGTTGTCGGAGTTGCCGGTTGAGATGAAGGGTCCTTGTCCTCGGTAGTTGGCGACGCGTTCGAGGTCTGCGGCCGGGAGCCATGCCTCGCAGGAGGAGCCGCTCCAGGGGGCTTGTATTAGGCCGATGGGTACAGATAGATCCTGGAGGAGCCTTTCGCCGAACCAGTAGCCGATGGCGCTGAAGTTTCCAACGTTTGAGGGGCTGCATTTGGTCCAGCTGGCGAGAGCCCAGTGAGGGGTGATATCTTCCTCTGGCTCGCTGGCGCTATTTTCGCCTACGACAATGAGGCGGATGTTTGGGTAGTTGGCTGCGGCGATGGCGGCGGCTCCGTCAGACACGGGAGCGGGCGGATCGCCGAAGGACCACCCGCTGAGTGGGAGCGCCATGTTTGACTGGCCGCCGAGGAGCCAGACTTCGCCGAGAAGGACGTCGGAGAGTGTGATGGTGTTGGTCGCAGTGAAGGTAAGGGTGTATCCGGTTTGTGCGGACGGTGCTGGAGGGGTGACGAGGGAGGCGGTCCATTTGCCGTTTGAGTCGGCGGTGGCGCTGGTGGTGGCGGATTCGGACCAATTGGCGGCGATGCTGACGGATTCGCCCGGATCGGCCCAGCCCCAGAGAGCGACTTCGGTGTCCTGCTGCAGGACCATGTTATTGGTGAAGATGCCGGGTAGGCTGACGTTTGCGGAGAGAGGGGGCAGGCAGGCTATAGCGATCGCGGCTGCGATGGAAGTGAGGGAGTTTTTCATGAGGTCTATAGTGAGAGGGGCAACTATTGGATAGTCGCTCATCGTGTCGAGCTCTGGATTGCCCGACGCGCTCAACTAGACCTTGACCTTGTTGGGCAGAGAAGCTCCGTCGATCCAGGTGCCTTCCACTTTCGTGACGGTTGGATACTCGGGTAGGCCGATTTGGTTTTGCTGGAGTTGGCCGGCTAGAATCTCGACGGCGAGTTCGCCGACTCGCTCGCAATTGTGGTAGACGCCGGCTGTTTTGCTTTCGGTTGTGATGAGAAAAAAGTCGATATAGGCGAAGTCTTCGGGGATGCGGAGCTGAAGGGTGTCGATCGCATTCATCACGAAGGGGGCGGAGCTGATGATGACCTCCGGCTGGTATTCTTGGCGCCACTTTTCGAACTCGCTGGTGGAGATGCACTGGTCGCCGAGAGGCTTGCCTTCGAAGAGGCATATGGGGATGCGGTCTTCCTCGGGCAGGTAGAGCTGGCTGGCGAGGAGGCCGGCGGACCAGGCGTGGTTGACATAGTCGTCCCACCAGCGAGGCATGACGCAGCCGATGCGGCGGTATCCTGCGTTGAGGGCTTTGTGGAAGGCCAACTGGATGATGGAGCGCTGGTCGTTTGAGATAGTGTGCACGTGGAGGGCGGTGGGGAAGAAATCGATTTTGACCGAGCTGAACTTGTCCCACTCGAGGCTGGGCTCGCGATCCGAGCCGGGCATGTGGGAGGCGATAATCAGGCCGCGAATGCCGCGGGTGAGGAGGATTTCGTTGATTCGCTCGTGGGAGAGGTCTGGGTTGCCCAGCCAGAAGTGGTCGACCTTGTAGCCAAGTTGTTCGGCGCGGGCGACCGCTCCCTCGTGGAAGGTGAGGTGAGCGTCCGAAGTCTTCCAGCCCCATTCGGTGTCCCAGTAGGTCACGTAGGCTAGGGGAGCGGCTTGCTGCTTTGGCGAGGAGTTTCGGCGATAGGCGACGAGGGCTCCAAGGGCGGGGTCAGGCCGATAGCCCATCTCTTTGGCGAGGGCCTGGATCTTCTCGGTAGTGGCGGCGGGAAGTCTCGGATGGTTGCGAAGCGCCATCGAGATGGTGGTCGGGTGGTAGCCCGCTTTTTCGGCTATGTCTGCGAGGGTGATTCGTTTTTCCATGGGGCTCTTGGTTGAGGATAATCCAAGCGCTCTATGGTTAGAATCTCAAGTTGAGTCTAATGTTAGACTGAGTGTTCTATTTCGCAGATGATTTGTGATTTTTGGAATTCGGAGACGGATTTTTTTTGGGAGAGCTGGTGGCTGTCTGCCGCTTTTTTGTTATTGATTGGGCGGGAGTTCCTTAGCCTAGCAACTGTCTGAGAGGAACCATGGGCGAGAGTTTGAAGCCGTGTTTTTGGTAGAATTTCTCTGCGGCTAGGTCGTTGAAGTCAGTGAGGAGGGTGATGCGTTTGCAGCCCTGGGTTCGGGCGAGCTTCATGGCGGCTCCGACGAGCAAGGACCCGCAGCCTTTTCCCCGAAAATCGGGGTGAACGATCATATCCTCGAGCAGGGCGGCTTTTCCGCCAAGGGCGGTGCTAATGGTGAACAGCAGACTGACCATGCCGATGACTTGGCCCTCGGGGCCTTCCGCGACCATAATTTCTCCGACATTCGGATTGGAGAGAATCATTTCCAGCCCACTCTTTTGCAGATCGTAGTCGGCGGTGAATTCAGCCTCTTGCTCGAATAATTGTCCTAGCAGCGATGCTAGGGAAGGGATGTCTTCCATTCCTGCTTTTCGTATTGAGATCATACTGTGGCAAACGTAGCCAGAATCGTGCCGCAAGCCCGCCGCGGCCTGAAATGAGGGCCTTGTTGTTTGTAGCAATTTGGCGTCAGGCGCTGCCGATCAGGCGGTTTAGCAGGATCAATTGAAGGCGCGGCCCCATCCAGCAAAAACTGAAAGCGAGATGAGCGGTATCTAATGCGGTGAGCGGTAGGGTCTTGGGGCGAAGGTGGATCAAATTGCTCGCGAGTGTTTGGCTGAGGTAGCTGGCGATTTCCGGGGCGATCGCGTTTTCCGGATCCAATTCGTTCAGCACGCCTTGTAGGGTAAGCAGCGCTTTGCGGTAGACGAGCAGTTCTTTGCTGAAGCGAAGGCCTCTCATGCCGATGCGATCGATAAGATCGGTGGTATCGGAGAGTCTCGGGTAGCCGGCGAGAGGCATGCGCTGGAAGGCCCGTCGGACTTCCTCGTGGATAATTTCGCTCGCGTTCGGCATACTTGATGCGTTTGCGTCGCTTAGTTTGAGCAGCGAATTGGCCAGTAGTCCTTCATCGCGTAGGAGAAAAGCTGATACGATGACGATCAGTTCGTGTCGCTCTGCTGGCTGAATGTAGTCTACGAGGGCCCAATCGAGGAGCGTCACTTTGCCAGTGGTCTCGTCGACTAGTATATTTCCGGCGTGTGGATCCGCGTGAATCATGAAGACGCCGTTTTCGATGAAAATGGGTTGTGCGATAAAGATCTGGATGAGGCGGCTTGCCAGCTTTCTTCGTTTGTCGATTTGGCCAGAAAAGGCTTCGGTGACCTTGACTCCGCTCAAGTAGCTCATGGCAGTGATCGTGCCGGTGCAAAGCTGAGGATAGAGCGTTGGTATTTGAATATCCCCTACGTTCGAGTAGATTGATTTCGCTTTGAGGAGGTGGGATTGTTCGTTCCGGTAGTCGAGCTCTGGAGCGAGGTGGTCGCGGATGTCATTGATGAGAGCGGGAAGGTCTACCGAGCGGAGAAGCTCGAAGTCGTCGGATTGGCCGAGGTGGTGAATCAGACCGTCCCAGATGGATATCTCCTCCCAAAAATATTGATCGATCTTGGGCTTCAGGACTTTGAAGACTCCTTCTTGTCGGTCGCCCGTTTCTGGATTGGCGAATGAAAAGCGAACGATAGCTCCGACGCTTGCTTCGGAGTGGAGCATGCCTTCGAGCTCGATGGAGAAGGCTTTCATTTTGGGACCGAGCTGCTTGTGGATTTCTTCGAAAATCAGCTGTGGCTCTGCGTCGCGGATTGAGTTCTCGAGTCGGATAAGTTCGCTACGGAGGTTTTGGTCGAGCTTTGGGTTTCGGGCCATGATCTGCCCCAGTTTCTGGAGAGTCGGCATTTCCGAGATGAAGCTTACGAAGCGCTGTTCGAGGGCGAGGCTCGGACTGTCCAGCTGTTGGGCGATTTTTGGTATCAGGCGACTTGGAGGGAGATGAGATACGATGTAGCAGAACGCTTTGCGAATGATGGGTTTCCAATCCGAGTAGCAGTTCGGGAGTAGATCTTCGATAGGGAGGAGTTGGGCGGCGATTCTTCCGAAATTTTCTCGGTTGGCATCTCGCACTCTATCGATTGTTTCGTCGGCAAGGGCTTTCTCGATGCCCCATCCGGCGGGAAGATCGATATCTGGGAATGAGTTCGCGATAGTGCGGTCCTTAGATTGGTCAGCCGGCTGTTCGACGCCTTGCTTCATTGTTCTGTTTGGGCCTCGTTGTTAGAGAGCAATGAAACATGATAGGGAGTGCCGGCGAAACTGCAATGTCGCTTGAGTCGCCCCACCTTTTATAAGGAGCTTTTATGGATGCCAGAGGGGAAGCTGTCGCTTTGTCGATTTTGCAGGGAACAGAGTATTGAGAGTGTAGGGTGGAGCAGGGTTCGACTAGTGTGGAGCGAGCTTGTTCGTCAGCTTTCCGTACACGACGTGGTCGTACCAGAGCTCGTTGACTTTCTCTACGCGCCGAAGGGTGCCTTCTTCTTTGAATCCCAATCGCTCGGGTATGGCTCTGCTTTTCGTATTTTCGACGGCGCACCGAATCTCAAACCGCTGGAGCGAGAAGTATTTCTCTCCAATCTCCATCAAGTCCTTAACGCATTCCGTCATGATCCCTTTTCCATGGAAATCTGCGCCAAGCCAATAGCCGATGTGTCCCGTTTTGTTTGAAGAATCGATGCTGTTGAAGGCGAGAACGCCTGCGATATTTCCGTGGTGAAAAAGGGTAGTGTGCAGGGCTTTTGATTGGGCGAATTGAGCGAGCTGTTGGGATATGAAGTTTCGGGTGTCCTTTGGCTCTAGGGTGTTGTCGAGCCAAGGAAGCCATTGGCGAAGCATTGAGCGATTCTGGTCAGTCAGTGCGAATAGCTCGTTCGCAAACTGAGGAATAGATAAAGCGATTTTTGTACTATTGTTGATTGCGCGTGAAAACATTATTTGAAGATTCGATTGTATCTTGTTTGAACAAATTTTAAGGCGGGCAGATTGTATTTGAGAAATGGGTACATAATTGGATTTAAATGGGCTGTTTATCTGGAGTCTTCTTGTTTTTATGATTCCGATCTATATATCGAGGGTTTTAATTTTCTCTCCTTTTTCAAAAGAACCGAATTCGGTAATTGTCCTCTTTTAGAGACTGTTCGATGATGATTTTATTTTTCGAGTGTAGGGTTCGGGTTTGCTCTAGACTCGCGGTATTTCGGTTGTAGCTCCTGCAAAGCGGTCTGGACCAAGGTCCAACCCTACTGAATGTAATTTTAGATAATCTCTCCCATCTGTTTCGAGATTAGCAGGTATAATTTTCAGTGCTTTGGCTATTTTTGAAGTATGTGAGGTTTCAACAACTTTGGTATCCGCTTCCCCATCTTTATTAACTGTAGAATTCTGCGTAGTTTATACGTGCCCCAAAGAGGGAGCTTTGGGGGCTAGAAGGGGAAGCCGACGGAGAGGTGGACGGTGCCTTGGGGGTCTTGGGGACGGGGGTCGAGGTTGTGGCCGTATTCGAGGCGGACGGGGCCGATAATGGTGCTGTAGCGGAGGCCGATGCCGATGCTGCTGAGGTCTTCGTAGATGTCTAGATTTTCGGAGGGAGCCCAGACGCGGACGGCGTCGGCGAAGATGACCGCGTTTAGCTTGTTGAGGATGGGGTATTCGAGCTCGGCGTTTAGGAGGGTGTAGGCTTGTGCGGGAACGGGGGTGAGAGTGTCGTCTAGGGGACCTGCTTCTCCGCGACGGTAGCCGCGTACGGAGTTTTCGCCACCGATGGTGAAGCGTTCGTTAACGATGCTGATGTCTGAGTTGTCGATGTGGCCGCCTTTGAGGGAGATGTGGAAAATCCAGTGGCTGCCGAGTTCGCGGTGGTAGGCGGCGCCGATTTCGGGTTTGAAGAATTCGGCCTCGCCGCCGAGTTCTGTGGCGGCGTAGGTGAGGGCGGTGGTGAGCTCGTAACCGGAGTTTGGGTACAAGATGTTGTCGAGGGTGTTGCGGGTGGCGCGAAAGGAGAGGGAGCCGATGTTGGTGGGGTCTGGGGTGCTTCCGGTTCGGTCGAAGCGGATGTTCTCGGCTTTTTTGCGTTCGAAGGCGTAGTCGAGGCCGAGGTCGGTTTTGAGTTGCGGGAGGCGTTTGGAGAGTCCGGTGGAGACGCCTCGTTCTTCGCGGTCGAAGTTGAGCTCTTGGCGGCTGAGGTAGTTGGCTTCGAAGGTGCCGTTTATGTTTTCGCCTAGTATTTCTGGGATGGCGTAGCTGAGCTTTCCGCTGGTGGACTTGACGGACTGGACGGCTTGGAAGGTGAGCGAGTGGGCGCGGCCGAAGAGGTTTTCTCTGCGGGCGATGAGTCCGGCGCGGAAGCTTTCGTAGCTGCCGTAGCCGAGGAGGAGCTGGGCTTCGACGCGTTGTCCGTTGGTGTATTCGAAAATGGCTTTGCGGCCGCTTTCGCCGTCGTCCTCGTAGCGGAGGTCGATGCGGTCGAAGATGCCGAGGCTGGAGAGGCGACGGCGGGCGGATTCGACTTCGGTGATGTCGAGGGGGACGCCGGTGTCGAGGTCTGACTTGCGGTTGAGCAGGGGAAGGTGGGTATCGGTGGCTCCTCGGTGTTCGATGCTGGTGAGGGTCTTCTTTGGTCCGCGTTGGACGTCGAAGCGCATCTTGACGGAGACGGTGTCGCCTTCTGGAGTGGCTTGTAGAATGCGGCTTGTGACTTTCGTATCCGGGTATCCGATACGGTAGGATTCGTTTCGCAGTTGCCTGACTTGGTCCTCTACCCAGACGCGGGAGTAGTTTTCTGAGACGGGCAGGTTTTCGGGTTCGGTGGCGTCTCCGTTTCCGAGGTAGTGGACTTCGGCAGCGACGACTTTATAGAGGGGGCCTTCTGTGACGAGGAGAGCGATGTCGACGGCGCCGCTTGTCTTATCTGTTTGGATACTAGAGGTTGTGACTTTGGCGTCGGTGCGCCCGAGGGCGGCGAGGGCGACGGCGAGCTGTTTTTGGTGGTTGCCTAGGATGGTGGGGGAGTAGGACCGGTCTTTTTTTCGCGAGTAGAGGGCGGTGTCTGGCACGAAGTAGTTTAGAGCTTCTTCTTGAGGTATGGAAGCGAGGCCTTGGATTTCGATTTCGTTGTAGTAGTAGAGAAGGCCGGGGTCGATTTGGTACTGTAGTTGGGTAGCGACTACGTCTTCGGGGAGCTGTGGTTCGAAGGGGTTGGTCCAGGTGGCGGTGGCTTGGGTGTCGGAGGCTGTCTCGTAGTTGGCGGTGATGCTTGCGTCGAGGTAGCCGTTCTGGGTGAGTCGGGTGAGGAGTAGGAAGGCGCCGTCGTCGATTTTTTGGGCGTAGAGCGGGCCGTCTTCGAGCTCGAGGAGGCGTAGGGAGTTTTTGAGCTCTGCGTTTCCGAAGAGGCCGAAGCCGCCGACTTTGACAGATGCGGTGAGTGAAGGGTGAAGAGTGAAAAGTGAAATGAAGAGGAGTGCGAGTAAGAGGGCGGAGGGCTTCGAAGAAGCGAATGCATCTCGGGTGTTTGCGGGCTTCATCGTTTGAAAATGGTCCATTTGAGGTTGGCGTTGAACTCGTCGCGTTTGTCGTATTCGCCTTCGATTTCGAGGGTCTCTGTGAGTTCGTAGCTGGCTTCGATGGTTTTTTTGCCTTGGAGGGAGATGTCTTTGCCGACTTCGAGGTCGAGCTTGGAGGCGGCGTCGCTGTTTCCTCCGGTGAGTTTGCGGAAGAGGCCTTTGCCGATGAAGATGCCGAGGGTGGTGGCGGACTTTTGGGCGAGGTCTCCTTGGGCGTTGGGTACTGCTCCGGTGGTGAGGAGGAGAAGGGCGTCGACTTGGGTGAGTGCGGGGTTGGTGGTGACGCTTAGGTCTAGTTTTTCTGAGGGGCCGGTGACGTTTAGGTTAACGTCGTATGCGAAGAGTCGGCCTTCGGCGGCGGCGTCGATTTGGAGTTCGGATGGGCGGTCGCGTGTGATGAGGGCTTGTCCGCGAGTGAGTTTGAGGGAGCTGGCGGGGAAGAAGACGCGTCCTGAATCGGCTTCTGCTTTGCCGATGAGGAGGGGCGAGCCGAGGGTGCCTTCGAGATCGAATTCGGCGGAGAGGGTGCCTTCGAAGAAGGAGTTGGAGACGCGGAGGAATTTGTCTCCGCGTATGGCGATATCTAGGCCCCATTCGTTGAAGGGTTCTTGCTCGACTGAGAAGTAGGGTGGGCGGGAGCGAGTGGTTTTTGTTTGGCTGGCGAGGAGGTCTGGCTCGACGAGGAAGAGGCCTTTGGTGAGTCGTACGTCGCCTCTGAGGGTGGTTTGCGCTTGCTGGGTGGATACGAGTTGCAGGTCAATGTCTCCGGTGAGGAGAAGGCCGCTGTCGCGGACGATTGGGAATTCTTTGCTGGAGAAGGCGATGTCTAGGGCGGGCTGCGAAATATCCGTGAGGTCGGCGGTGCCGGAGAGGGTGAAGGGGCTTTTTTCGGCGAGGCCTGTGAGTTGCTCGGCGTGCCAGACGCCGTCTTCGAAGCGGAGTTTTCCGGTGACTTTCGAGAGGGCGCCGAGGGGAGGCATGGGGCGGGTTGCGAGGTCTTCGATGAAGGCGGTGGCGGTGAGGTCGCCGGGTTGCATCTCGGCGTCGATACGGACCTTGCCGTCGTAGCGCATGATGGGCGGGAGCCATGCCTTGAGGGTTTCCAGGTCGTTGAGGGCGAGCGAGGCGTGTCCGGTGAGGAGCTCGAGGTCGAGGGGTTGCTTTCGCTGGATGAGATCGAGGAGGCTGACTTCTCCGAGGGGTAGGGAGGCGTCTGCCTTGATTTGGTTGGCGCCGGCTGAGGCTTCGAGGGAGCGTATGGCGAGGCTGCCGGTATTGGCGAGGAGGGAGGCCTTGATGTCGCTGAGGGCGAGATTTTTGGCGGGGTTTTCGGGGTGGCGCCAGATGATGGAGGTGAGCTGCAGCTCGAAGTTTCCTTCTGGTTGGTCGAGGGTGCCGGCTAGCTGGGCGTTTACGACAGGTCGGGTGAGCGCGATGGGGAGAAGCTCGTCGAGAGAGCTCCAGAAGTCTGGATGGGGGGATGATTGGAGTGTGAAGGAGAGGGGTGCGGTTTTGTGAACGAGGGTGTTGAGTGATCCTTGCGCCCAATTTATGGATATGGGAAAGCGGCCTTCTGCGACGAGGATGTGTTTTGAGTCGGCTCCGATGTCGAGGTGGTCGATGATGAGACTGTCTTGATTGTTCGGATCTGAGTTGACGAGCCAGGACGCGTCGACGGAGCTTGATTCGCTCAGTGCCCATGAGGCGGATCCGGAACTGGATATTTGCGAGTCTGATGTTGATAGGGTTGCTCGCGTATCGAGGTCTTGGATATTGATGTTGGGGAGTGGCGTTAGCAGCCAGTGGTTTAGGATACTGGGATTGAAGTCGATGGCGGACGCGTTTAGGACTAGATTTTCGGGTGAGAGTGAAAGGGAGTCGACGGCGATCTGCATGGCGTTCGCTCCGGTGATGACGAGCTCGTTTAGCTCGAAGTTTGTTTCCGTTTTTTGGATACGAGCGGTGAAGGGTTGCTCGAGAGCGAGAACGGGGGAATCTTCTAGGCTGGACAGGGTGAGTTCGTTTATGGCGAGAGTTAGGGTGTTGGCGTCTTGTTGGGAGTGTAGTTCGAGGTGGAGCTGCTCTGTTTCGTTGGAGGCGTGGAGTCGGGAACGCAGGTTGCTGGGCCGGCCTTCGATTTCGGCGGCGAGTGTAAAGGGCTGCAGTTTGGGAAGCTGGAGGGAGTTTGTGGTGAGCGAGCCGGTGAGGCTAGGGTCTTGGATAGGGCCTTCCAGATCGAGCTCTGCGGTGACGCTTTGCCAGGCGATGTTGGGGAGGAGGGCTTGGAGGCGCTGGGACTCGTTTTTCAGTTCGAGTTGGAGGTGGGTGGGGGAGAGCGTTTTTTGTGTGAGGTCGTAGCTGCCGGTGGCGGACAGGATGGAGCCGGCGGAGCTTCTTAGCTGGAGGGAGTGAAGGGTGGCGTTTTGGCCGAGGAGGTCGAGTTGGGCATCGAGGCTAGCGATGGTGGTATCGAAGAGGGTGACGTTTGTTCCGTGTAGGCTGGTAGAGATGACAGGCAGACCGGTATCGGTGGTTGTGGTTTGCAGGGTGGCGTCGAGCTTGCCGGTGGCTTCGACGAAGGGGAGGCGTTCGAGGTCTAGCTTGGCCTCGAGCTGTGCGTTGGCGAGTGGGTTTTGCAGGCTGAAGTCGAGGATGATGGGCTGGTCGTTTTCCATGGCGAGCCATGGGAGCTCGACTTTTGCGGTGCCGATTTCGACGCGGTCGAGGGTGCCGCCTCCGGCGAGCAGGACGAGAGGGCTTTCGGGGTCGTGATTTGTATCGAATCCTGTGATACGGTATTCGAAGCGTTGGTCTTTCCAGTTGGCCGACGCGTTGACATTCATGGATGGGGCGTCGCCCCAGAATGGATAGCGTTGGTCTAGGGTGAAGTTTTCGGAGTGGATTTCGGCGTTGGCAGGGAGGAAGCTTGTTTGGTCGTCGGTCCAACTGGCGGTGAGGGAGACGGGATTTGAGTTGGTGGTGACGGATCCGTTTAGTGAGATGGAGTCGGAGCTGGCGAGGAGGTAGAGCTGGGTGGCGAGCTGGAGGGAGTCGGCTTGGGCGGTGAGTTTCCAGGAGTCTGGGTCAGTAAAATCGATGGCGAGCGTAGCTGGCAGGTTTTTGGGTAGGTAAGTGAGACTTGCCGACAGGAGAGTGGGACTGAGGGTGGCTTCGGAGATGGAGAGTGTATTCTGTTCGTTGATACGAATGTTTCCCTCTTTGAGTTCCACTTGGGCGAGGTAGCGGGAGAGTTGGGTGAGGCTTTTGTTGGCGAGACTGATGATGGACTTTAGGGAAGGGGCGGACTGGGGTTGATCTGTTGGGTTGCTCGACGGTTTGGTATTGAGTAGCCAGTTTTCAACTACAACGGATTGATGCGGAGTGCTGGAGGAAAGGTGTTGTAGGACGAGCTTGCTGGGGGAGGGGAGTTGGAGGTTTTCGGCTCGAAGGGTGAGGCTTGGGTTGTCGAGGGTGAGGCCTTGGATTAGCCAGCGGTCCCATGAGGTGGCGGTTACGGTTTCGAGCTCTATGCCGGTAAGGGAGCGGGCGAGTGGCTTGGCGAGCCAGACGGACCAGACGGGGAAAGCGAGCACTGCGAGCGCGAGCAAGACGATCGCTGCGAGGGCGACGCGTTTTGCACGGCGGAAGCGTGGCGGCTTTTTGGTCTGGCTGGGCTTATCGGGCATTTGGTTTAGGTGGTGAGGTGGAATGTGGTTTTGGCGATGGGAACTCCGTTTGCGAGGAGTTCGATGGTGTTGACGCCTGTGTAGTACCTACGAGTGGAGATTGGTTTCAGATGGAATTGTTTACGAAGGGTTTTAGTTTTTTTGGCGGGGAGGGTGAGGGAGCTGCCTTTAAAGACTTTGGGGGAGGTTTGTCCGTTGGCTTTCACAAGGTGGAAGCGGTAGTCGATTATGAGGTTTTGTGGGGTGGTGGCGGTGGAAGCGATTTCGGCGAGGAGGGTGATTTTCTCGCCGAGCTGGATGGCTTCTGGGGAGGCGACGAAGTTGGAAACGGAGATTTTGGGCGGACTGTATCCGAGGAGTTTAAGACAACGGGGGTGGCCTTGTTTGACGAGGGTGCGGCAGGCGTGCGTGAGGAGTCGGCTACGATTTGGGTTGGTGGTTTGTAACCATTTTTCCACGACATCGAGCATGAGCTTGGGTTGGTCTTTTGAGATGTCGTTTAGGTTGTTGGCGACGGATCGGCGGACGTATTCGGAGGGGTCGTCCTTCAGGAGTTCGAGCAGGGGCAGGATGGGTGAGGGATCTGCGATGAAGTCGGGGATTTGCTCGCCCCAGGGCAGGCGGGGGCGAGTGCCTTCGGAGACAAGTCGGCGGAGGTTGTGGTCGGGATCCTTGGCCCAGCGTTTTAGGTGGGGGAGCGTTTTTTTTGGTTGCTCGATGAGGAATACGCGGATGCCGAATTCGGCGGTGAAGCGTTTGGTGACTTCGGGGATCAGTTTGATGGAGGCGTCGAAGGCTTTGAGTCCGTGGCTGGAGAGGAGGGCGTTGAGGGGGAAGAATATCCATCCGTCGAGGGAGTCGTCTTCGGTGAGAATGGGGATGGGCTGGGTGGCGCGGGTGAGGGTGTCGATGGCAGTGGCGGGATCGGCGGGGAGTTCGTTCCAGAGGGTTTCGCCGATGTGTCTGGCTCGGTCTTTGAGTTCGAGGGCGTCGAGCTGGGCGAGGCAGTTCTTGACGAATCGTTTGTAGGCGAAGTCAGGATACGCGTTGTGCACGAGCTTGCCGAGTGAGCGGACGATGGCGGGGTTAAGGAAGTTTTTGAAGGGCTCGGGCACCGCTTTTTTAATTAGGAATTAGGAATTGGTTTTTGGAGAGGGTGGCCGCGGGCTCGAGCTTTAGGTTTTGGCTTTTTCTGCGGCGGCTTCGTCGAGGGCTTTTTGGTAGTCTGCCTGGCTTTGGATGGTGATGATCTTTTGGATGGCGACGTTGGCGGGCAGGGTAATGTAGGAACCGCCGTCGGTTTTGATCTTCATGTACATTAGGGTGACGTCGTAGAGGGTGCCGTTGTACTTTGGGTCGTTTTCGACGGAGAGTCGGTCGCCGATGCGGTAGGGAAAGGTGAAGTAGATGAGTACGCTGGCGGTGACGTTGCTGAGGATGGACCAGTTGGCGAAGAAGGCGATGCCGACGATGGCGAAGAAGGAACTGGTGGCGACGAAGATTCCTTGTATCCCAAATCCTAATACGTTTGATATGATGCCTATCGATAGGAGATAGATCAGGGTTTGGCCGACCTTTGAGATGCTGCTGGTTCGTTGGGGGGCGAAATGGTGCTTCTCTGCGGTGGCGGCTATGTAGCGTCGGAAGAGGCGTATGGAGATGTAGGTGAGAATGAGCACGAAGACGGTGATGCAGGCCTTGATGAGGCTCTCGCTGTTTTCTTCGATCAGTTTCCAGAATGTGTCTTTCATCGGGTGCGGTTATGAAGGGGGAATGTTGATTGGTGAAGAGTGAAATCAGGATGGCGGCGGAGATTTTTGGGCGGGTACGTTTAGGGTTGTTTTTTTCGTGGTGGGCGGGCTAGTGGTGCGCGTCTGATGAGTTGGGTATACGAAGCGGTGGCGAGCGCTCTTTTTCTGGGACTGTACGACGTTTTTAAGAAGCGGTCGGTGAATGGGAACGCGGTGATTCCGACTTTGTTTGTGAGCGTGTGTTGCGGGGCTGCTTTATGGGCTCCGTGGGTCGTATGGTCGGCGGTGGGCGAGATGCCGGTGGAGCTGCTGCGGGTGGAGCAGATTGGCTGGGCGGACCATGGACGGCTGCTTTTGAAGTCGGCAATCGTGGCGGTGTCGTGGGTGCTGTCGTATTTCGCTCTGAAGCATTTGCCGGTTTCAATGGCTGGCGGGATTCGGGCGACGGGTCCGTTTTGGATGCTGTTGGCGGCGGTGGCGCTGTTGTCGGAGCGGCCGAGCGGGATGCAGTGGGCGGGGATTTTGGTGACCTTGGCTTCGTTTGTGGCCTTGTCATTTGCGGGGAAGAAAGAGGGGCTGGTTTTTCACCGCAATGGCTGGGTTTTTATGATGGTGGGGGCGACTTTGGCGGGAACGGTGAGTGGGATCTACGACAAGTACCTGATGGGGACGATTGGGTATCGGGCGTCGACTGTGCAGGCTTGGTTTTCGATCTACCTGGTGGTGGTCCTCTTGCCGGTGATGGTGGGCTGGTGGAGACGGTGGTGGCCGCGCGGGGAGTTTCACTGGCGCTGGTCGATTCCCTTGATCGGGGTGTCGCTGCTGGTGGCCGACTACTTGTACTTCGAGGCGCTAAGGGACGAGGACGCGATGATTTCGGTGGTGTCCTGCTTGCGTCGCGGGGGCGTGCTGGTGAGTTTCGCGGCTGGGTACGTGCTTTTCAAGGAGCGCAACTACCGTGCGAAGACGCCGTGCGTGCTGGGGATCCTGGCCGGGATCGTTTTGATCGTGTTGGCCGGGTGAGGGGGAGCGTCTCGGGACGGGGCGAGCGCCGCGTTTTACCGGGAGAATTGGATGGGCATCATGAGGGAGACGTAGACGGGCTGGCCTTCGACTCGGATGGTCTTGTACTTGATGTGGCTGACGGCTCTAAGGGCGGCTTCCTCGAAGCCTGGAGTGGAGATGGAGACGATGCGCGGATTGATGACGTTGCCGTCGGGGTTGATGATGAACTCTAGGCTGACGGCGGAGGTCTTGCCGGTGTTGATGAATTCCGTCGGGTAGAACTCGTCGAAGGCGGGCACGAAAGTGGGGAGTGGGGCTTGGTCGAGTTCGAAGGAGGGGATGACGGGGACGTCGACTTCCTTGAAGACTTCGCGGCCCATCTCGACGTTGAGCTTGTGTTCGAAGGCGATTTTGAAGGTGAAGGGTATTTTGACGCGGACGGCGATGGGCACGCCGTTTTTGGAGGCGGGCTCGAAAATCCACTCTGACGCGGCGATCATGGCGGCTAGGCCGAATTCTTCGTCGGTGGCTCGATCGACGATGGGTTCGATGACGGAACCGAACATGTCGATGGAGGCGATGATGATGGCTTCGCCTTCGATGCCGCGTGCGTAGAGCTCGGAGGGGTGGGTCGGGTCGATTTTGTAGATGGCGGCGGGCGGGATGATTTCGTCTTCTGACTTGTCCTGAGCGCGCAGGTTGGCGCTGCATCCGATTAGGAGGATGGCGAATGCGAGTACAGCGAGCTGGCGGAGCGAGTGGGTCATAGAGTTGGTGGCCGGTGTAGTGGAGATTGGATTCCTGCTTAATAATTCGACTTGCAGCCTATCGGTTTTAGTCGATTCGTCGGCTTTCTCACGTTGTTTTACGAAATAATGGAGGATGAACCTATCGAGTTTCCCATTTCGGACGAGTTGGATCTGCACACGTTTCGGCCGAAGGAGGTGAAGGAGCTGTTGCCAGACTATTTCGACTTGTGCCGCGAGAAGGGGATTTACCGCGTGCGCGTGATCCACGGAAAGGGGACGGGAGCGCTGCGGGAGTACGTGCATGCTCAGTTGCGCAAGACGGAGTCGGTGGAGCGTTTCGAGCTCGGCGACGAGACGAGCGGCGGCTGGGGAGCGACTCGGGTGTGGCTGAAGCGGTGACGGACGAAGCGTGACCTGTCTGGCGCGAATTATTCGACGGTGGAACTTTGGCGATCTTTGAGCGACTTCTTGTAGGATTCCATCTGAGGGCGCACGTGAGTGTCCATGCAGTTGGGGCAGATCGAGTGGGTGAAGTCGGCGCCGGTGCGTTCGTTGACGTATTGTTCGATTTGCTCCCAGAGGTCGCCGTCGTTGCGCACCTTTTTGCAGTAGCAGCAGATGGGTATCAAACTTTCGAGGCGGCGGACTTGCTGGTTGAAATTGAGGATGCGTTCGGCGACGCGCATGCGGTTCCAGATTTCGTCGGAGCCGATCGGCTTTTTGAGGAAGTCGTCGACGCCCGCGTTGATGGCTTGCTCGAGGTTGGGTCGGGAGCGTTTCTGGGCGGTGACGAGCACGAAATAGGTGTAGCTCTCCTTCATGCTCTCGCGGAGCTTTCTGCAGAGTTCGAGGCCGTCCATGGTCGGTAGCATCCAGTCGCTGATGACGATCTGGGGGCGTTCGATTTGGAAGGCGTCCCATGCTTCTTGGCCGTCTTCGTAGGATTGGACATCGTACCCCAGCATGCTGGTGACGTTTTCGAGGAGGCGGCGGGTGGTTTTGTCGTCTTCGACAATATGGACTTTGAATTGGCTGCTCATTGCTACTGTTGGAATTTGTACATCGGCAGCCTAGGGTATGAGTGAATTGCTCTATGCTGATAAGTGCTAGCAGGGATCTGGATTAACAGAGTATTTACAGGTTTTCTTTGGTCTGGGACTTTTGACAAAAGGCTTCCCATCCCCTCTCAGATCCGTCACCCATTAGTTAAAATCGAGTCAGCATGGCGACCAGTACCGTAGAGAATTACATCAAGAAAATCTATACGCTTCAGTTCGAGCAGGGAGAGGGTGGAAACGTGAGTATGGGAGATCTTGCGTCTTCGTTGGATATCACTCCCGGCACGGCGACGACGATGGTCAAGTCTTTGGCCAAGACGGGATTGGTGGGCTATGTACCGCGGGTTGGGGTGCAGCTAACGAAGGAGGGCGAGCAGTTGGCTTTGCTGGTTTTGCGCCGGCATCGATTGGTGGAGCTTTTTCTGGTGAAGGTGCTCGGCATGGACTGGCACGAGATCCACGACGAGGCTGAAGCGCTGGAGCATGTGATATCTGATCGGGTGCTGGAGCGGATCGATTTGTTGCTAGGACGGCCGGAGCTCGACCCGCATGGCGATCCGATTCCGGACGCGTCCGGGGCGATGGCGCAGCGCGATTTGCTACCGTTGGTCGATTGTCTGGAAGGGCAGCGGGTTTGCATCGGCCGGATCGAGGACCAGGAGGAGAGCTTTCTTCAGTATCTCGAGAGCAATGACCTGACGCCTGGCCAAGGGGTCTTGGTGAGCGGACATGACGAGCAAGCGGGTGTGATTTCTCTTGAGTTTTCTGGCGGCGTGACGCGGCAGCTCGGATTTGAGGCGGCTCGCAAGATTAGTGTGGAGCTGGAGGAGTCGGCTAAGTGAGCGAGTGGGATTGGGTGCTTGCGCTGTTGGCAGGTTTTGCTGCGGCTTGGTTTATCCAGGCGTATCGTTTGAGAACGCCGAAAGGTTTAGCCGAGGAAGAGAAGGCTGCTCTGGAAGATGAGCTCGCTGCGGCTGCTCAGGAAAAGGCGAAGCTTGAAGAGCGTTCGCGGTCGCTCGAGGAATCGTTTGGAGGCGCGAAGGAGGAGCTTGTGCAGCTTCGGGACGAGAACACGGGCTTGAACAGAAAGCTTGCCGGAGCGGATGAGCGTATTCATTCGATGGAGACGCGAATCGCTGAGCAGAAAGCCGAGCTCGCGGAGCTGCAGAAAAAGTTGACGGCGGAGTTTGAAACGCTGGCGACGCGCGTGTTGGACGCGAATTCTGAGAAGTTCGCGATTCGCAATAAGGAGAGTATCGACAAGCTGCTGGCTCCGCTTTCGGAGAAGATAACGGATTTTCGGTCACGGGTTGAGACGACGCATGACCAGAGCGTGAAGGATAGGGCTGAGCTGGTGGCTCAGCTCAAGACTCTGGGCGAGCTGAACCAGAAGATGAGCACGGAGGCGCACAACCTCACCACGGCGTTGAAGGGACAGACCAAGACTCAGGGGAACTGGGGCGAGTTGGTGTTAGGGACTGTATTGGAAAAGTCAGGACTGATGGAGGGGCGCGAGTATTTGACGCAGGCCAGTTTCGTGTCGGAAGACGGCAAGCGTCAGCAGCCTGACGTGTTGATCGTGCTGCCTGAGGGAAAGCATCTGGTGGTGGATGCTAAGGTGAGTTTGGTCGCCTACGAGCGTTGCGTGAACGAGGAGAGCGAGACGAAGCGCGAGGCCGCTTTGAAGGATCATATCCAGAGCGTGAAGAACCATGTGGCGGAGCTGAGCAAGAAGCGTTACGACGCGTTGTATGAAATCCAGTCGCCGGATTTCGTGCTGATGTTCGTGCCGGTGGAGCCTGCCTTTATCATGGCGATCCAGGCGGACGATACGCTGTTCGATTTTGCGTTTCGGCAGAACGTGGTGCTGGTGACGCCTTCGACGCTGTTGGCGACGCTTCGCACGGTAGCCAATATTTGGAGACAGGAGAAGCAGACGCGAAACGCCCTCGATATCGCTCAGCGCAGCGGAGCGCTTTACGACAAGTTTGTCGGCTTTTTCGAGGATATGAAGAAGATTGGCGAGCAGATTGGCCGCAGCCAGGTTGCCTATGATTCGGCGATGAACAAGTTGTCCATTGGGCGTGGAAATTTGGTGAATCAGGTGCAGAGCTTGAAGGAGCTGGGGGCGAAGGCGAAGAAGGCCTTACCTGCGGAGACGGTTGAAGGGGCGGGCGAGGAATTGAAACTCGATGGGTAGGCGCAGCAGGTGAGGTGGCAGGTTTTCGCTTGAAACCGCTACTTTATTGGAGAACAAACTTTCGAAGAATCAGCCCATGATCGTACGTAACGAAGAGCAATACACATCAATCAAAGAGGCCGCGCAGGTCGCAGCTACGGTGCTGGACCGCATGGTCGCCCTGGTGGTGCCTGGCATGAACACGTATGATCTTGATCAGGCCGGACGTCGTTTTATCGAGGAGCTTGGAGCGGAAAGCGCTTGCTACAAGTATCAGGTCGGTTCGCGCGTTTATCCGGCGTTTACCTGTCTTTCGGTGAACAACGAGGTGGTGCATGGGATTGGCACTTTGGAGCGCGTCCTGATGGAGGGCGATGTGATCAGCGTGGATGTTTGCACGCGTTACAACGGCTACATTGGCGACAATTGTCGTACGGTCGCGGTGGGCAAGGTGGAGCCGGATGTGCAGCGTCTTCTGGACGTGACGGAGCAGTCGATGTATGACGGGATTCGCAACGCGGTGGCTGGAAACAAGGTCGGCAAAATTTCAAATGCGGTGCAGAAGCGCGTCGAGCGTGAAGGGTTTAGCGTGATCCGCGATTTCGTGGGGCACGGAGTGGGCAAGAGCCTGCACGAGGAGCCGCAGATTCCGAATTTCGGGCGTCCCGGCGATTACCAGCGTTTGAAGCGAGGCATGGTTCTTTGCATCGAGCCGATGGTGAACATGGGCAAGCACAAGATCGCCATGGCGAAGGATGGCTGGACGGCGCTCAGCGCGGATGGCAGCCCGAGCGCGCATTTCGAGCACACAGTGCTTGTGGGCGAAAATGGGCCGGAGATCTTGACGGTGCCGGAAGGCAAGGCTGCTCCGGTTTTGGCGTAGCGGTTATGTGCGGTGGGCCTGTGGGCTTTACCGTTTGATGCCTTGTTGGGCGAGGACCTTTAGGCGTTCCGGGTCGCTGGCGGTGGTTTTGGCGACGAAGCCGCTTTTGTGGGCGAAGTGCACGTCGGGCTCGGACTCGATTTGAGTGAAGTCGAGAGCGGGGTGATCGTTGTATCGAGAAATTCCATACCCGGTGTTGCGGCGATCTGGATAGATGGTTCCGGCGGTGGTGGCGTCGATGCCTTTTTCGCGGAGGAAGTGACCGAGGCCTGCGGATGGGTCGTCGATCTGGGGGTCGGCGCGAGGGATGAAGATGAAGTCGAGGGAGCCGCCTTCGGGCGTCGCGATTTTCCAGAGCTGGTGAACTGTATCGATGGCGTCGATACGAGCTCGCGTGGAGGTGAGGTAATCGACGAGGTCTAGGCCGACGAGGCGCATCATTTCCCAGATGGGTTCGCCTGGCTGGTGCAGGTTGGCGGCGGCGAAGCGGCGGAGGAGGGTCATGTCGACGGGGGAATTGAGCTTGCCGATGATGTCCCGTTCGACGCCGAGCCATTTAGCGGTGTGGTTGGGGCCGCGGCAGTCGAACCACTCTGCGGGTTCGAGCCATTCGCAGAAGGCTTTGGCGTCTTCGTAGAGTCCGAGGTGTTTGAGCACGAGCGAGAGGGCGCAGGTGGGCGGGGTGTCGCGGGGAAATTGGTGGTGGTCGAAGTTGCCGCGTTCGGGGTCGTGCGAGTCGCCCACGTCGATGACGGCGATTTTGGGGTTGGCGATATCCGCTGGTGTGGGCTCGCGTCGCTCGATGGGGACGGGGTTTGCGGCGAGGAGGACGCAGCAGGCGAGGAGGTCGTCCTTGTGGGCGGAGCCCGGATGTGTGAGGAGGGTGGTGTAGGTGGTGTCGCTCATGAGTGAGCGACGGACGGTAGAGGTGGATGGCAGTTTGGCAAGGCTTGGCCGAGCGGAATGGCAGCCGTATCCTCAGCGTCCTTAGAGGGCGTCTCGGCTGGTTTGCGAGTCGTCTTCGACGTGATATTTCTTGAGGAGCTCGAGCTGCTCTTCGGATTGTTTGCTGATTTCTTCGAGGCCTTCGCGAATTTGGGCGGGCGGGGTGTCGGCCCATGATTTGGCGAGGCGCCAGGATAGGTTGTTGATCAGGCTGAGCGGCGTCTTGAGCTTTTCGACGAGGATGGACGAGAGGGGAGCGCCTCGGTATTCGGCGCTTTGTTCTCTTGCGTCTTCGTGGAGGGTTTCGATTTCGCGGTTGCGTTGCTTGAGCTCTTTTTTGAGTTCGGCGATTTGCTTTTCGAGGGATTCGGCGAGTTTCTGCTCGCTTTTGAACTGGTTGGCGTAGGTTTCGGTCTCCTCGGCGGCGGCTTTGAGCTTGGCGTGTAGCTTGTCGATTTCTTCGGGGGAGATTGCGGCGAGTTCGCTGATGCGTTCCACTTCGCCTTCCATGCGAGTGACTTCTTGTTCGAGGTCGGTGGAGCGGAGGGCCTGGCTTTCGATGAAGTGCTTCAGGTTGTCCTCTTCGGTGTTCATGCTCTTCTTCTTGAAGGCGATGGAGGCGGCGCCGAGTTTGGTTTGGTGTACCAGTTCTTGGAGCGGGTGAACGAGGCGTTTATTGAGCCGGCGGAAGACGATGGCGTTTCCGGCGAGCAGGAGAGCGAGGAAGGGAATCCAGAAGACGCCAGCCGGCAGTTGGATGATCTCGGCTATTTTTGCTCGGTAGACCTCGAGTGGGGGGAGAGCGATGAGGGTGACGATCAGCGCTTGAAGCGTGAGGCTCAGGATGAGGTGACGTTTTAGGATTGTTTTGGAGTCTTTCACGAGAACGCTTTTTGGCTGAGTTTGATATTCGAGATTGCCGCTAATTGATCTTCGTACCGGGTAAAGGTCAAATCGTAAGGCCTCTCGCATCCAAGCCTAGGGGTTTGGAGCAATGTGAGCGTGAGCTTTGCCTTAGGCTCCTCCTAACGAGCCTGATCGTTTTGGTGGCGGGGAGCTGAGTTAAAGCTTGTCCGCTTTGACACGTCGGGCCATTGCCAGTTCCGCTAAGGTCAGTTTAGGTCGGGCCCAGGAGAGCCATCCTAGCTTGAATCGCTTTTGGTTGGATGGGGCTAGGCGCGTCTCAGGAGTGAGAGGATGCGCTCGTTCTGGAGATTCTCGGGCCGGCGCTTTTTATTGAAGGCCTACGGATTGCAATTCGAGCTGCGGCGTTCTCCGAGGATTTGACGTATACCTTCTGGGAGCGGGAGCTATCGATGGCTTTGATTTGGTCGAGTTGGGCTTCGCTCTTTTTGGCAATTTCGTTCAGGACGCTGCGGAGCGTGACAAGGGAATGTTCGTCCCAGTTGGCAACGAGTTGGCTCATGACGTCTCTGATTTCTTGGCTGTTTGAGCGCAGCTCGTCGAGAAGCGTGTTGAGATTCGCGCTCCCGGTTTCGTGGGCTTGGGCTGCCTGTTTGCCTGAGGTCTCGACTTGCTCTTTCAGGCTGAGGTTCTCGTGCCGGAGCTTGGTGTTGTCCTCGCTGAGCTCTTTGCGGATGCGGCCGTAGTTCGAGACGAGGTCCTCGTATTCCTCGAGTTTGGAGAAGCTTTTGTCGCGCTCTTTGCGGGTGGCGTAGAGCTCGTTTTCCATGCGCGTTATCTGGGCGGCGCGTTGTTCGGCCCGCTCCTGGTTTTGGCGGATGTACTCGCGGATGATCCGGATCTCTCGCGTTTGGGAGCTTGAGTAGAGTTCGTCGAGGTTGCCGTGAGCGCACTGGCTGGAGATGTTTTCGAGCGGCTCGGTCAGCTGCGTGTGCAGGTGCTTGAAGAGCAGGACGAGGGCGACGATGGAGATGGTGCCTCCGAGGATCCAGATATGCTCGCTAGGCAGGCCGAGCACCGCGGCCAGGGCTTCGCGATAGGGGCTGAGGCTTTCGATGCTGAGAACGGTTATGGAGCCTGCGACGATGAGCAGGCAGGTAAGCAGGTAGCGGTTGAGTGTAGATTTGAATGTCTTCACGTTGAGCCGAAGTTGAATTGTCAGTTGGTGGTTCGCCGATGCGAAAGCAGAGCGATGCGGTCGAATCTTTCGCGCCCGCGAGGCTCTGACTGAAGTTGGACTTACCATCTTTTGCGCCGCATGGCCCCTTAGGCGAGTGATAATGTTCGCCCTTACGTCTAATCACGAATCGCCTCTCTTTCTCTTGACAATCTAGAGGAGAGATCGCTTCTTTCTCTAGTTATTCTAGAGAAGCATGGATAGGAAAAGCAAAAATCTACTACAGGGAACCTTGGATCTGTTGATATTGAGGGCCTTACGAGACGAGGACCGTCACGGATGGGGGATTCAGCAGCGTATCAACCAGATTGGTGCGGATGATTTGCTGTTGAATCAGGGGTCTCTTTATCCGGCGTTGGTTCGGCTTGGAACTCAGGGTTGTCTCGAGACGCAGTGGCGGGTGACTGAAAACGGGCGCCGGGCGAAGTATTACCGGTTGACTGAAGTGGGCAGAAAGCAGCTCGAGGCGGAAACTGAGCAGTGGCGTCGCTACTCGAGCGTGATCAATTTAATCCTCGAAACGATTTAGGGACGGAGTAGCTGATGAGATTTTTAGCGAAGTGGATGCGACTCGTTCGCGGGGCGAATGCGAGCTGGGAGGAAGACGGTATGGAGGAGGAAATGCGTTTTCATCTGGAGATGGAGGCGGAGAGAAACCGGGCAGCTGGCATGAGCGAGGCGGAGGCGCGCCGGAAGGCTTTGGCAGCGTTTGGAAATCCGAATCGGGTGCGCGAGGACTGTCGGGACGAGCTTGGCTGGTCGTGGTTGGGGGATTTTTGGCGGGATGTTTTACACGGATTTCGAGTGCTGGGTAGGCGGAAGGGATTTGCGGTGAGCGTGGTGGCGACCTTGGGGCTTTGCCTTGGGGCGAATACGGCGTTTTTCGCGGCCTTGGATCGGTTGGTTTTCGAGGAGTTGCCGTTTGCGGATGCGGATGATTTGGTCGAGGTGTATCGAGTCGATTTGAGCGATGGCGGGGCGAAGCTGGGGTCGAATTTGTCGTTGTTCAATGAATACAGTAGTAGTGCAGATTCCTTTGAATCGGTGACGTATCAGCAGGGGAAGTGGTCGAATGTCGATATCGGCGGGCAGGTTTTTCGCGGGAACGTCTTGAGGGTTTCGGATGGGTTTTTCGAGACCTTGGGATTGGCTGCGGCGAAGGGAGAGCCGTTGAGGGCGGAGTCCGCGGACGGGGCGGCTTGGCTGAGTCATGCGTTGTGGGAGTCGAGCTTCGGTAGGGACGAGGGCTTGCTGGGGCAGGCGATTCGGGTGGACGGTCGCGATTTTAGAATTGCAGGCATTGCGCCGTGGGAGGTGGATCGAGTGACGGAGGAGGTGTCGCTTTTTGTGAAGCTAGATCGTGCGGAGCAGGCTGCGGATGCGGCGGACGAGGAACTACGTTCTGCAAGCGAGGGGGTGGTTTGGGCGCGGCTAGCGAAAGGGGTGACGAAAGCGGAAGCGCTGTCGGAGCTGACTGGATTGGAGAGGCGTTTTTTGGAGAGCGCGAGCGCGGGGTATCGAAATAGCAACGACACGCATTTGAGGCGAGTAGAAGTGGGATCGGTGCAGGAAATCCGAACGCAGTGGGCCCGCTCGCGTTTGACGCTTTTGAATGTCGGCACGCTGCTGGTGCTGGTGATCGGATGCGTGAACGTGGCGAATTTGTTGCTGGCGCAGGCGAATGCCCGTGGGGAGGAATTTTGGGCTCGAGCGATGCTTGGGGCTCGGGCGACTCGTTTGGTGAGGCAGTGCGTGGGAGAAACGTGCTTGCTGGTTGGGTTTGGATGGCTGGCGAGCCTTTGGGTGAGTTTTTTGGGTATCCGTTTTCTGGAGGCGTATTCGAGCGAATTGTTTCGGCAGAATGCAGGGATTGGCTTTGGCTGGAAGGCGTTTGGGTATTCGGCATTGGTCGCGGTAGTGGTGTCTATAGGTTTGGGCTTGGTTGTGGGTTGGAAGGCTCTGGCGGCTTCGCGGCGGGCGGAGAGCGCTCGATCGGCGGTGCAGGCGACGCCCAGTCGCGCGGCGAATTGGGCGCGTTCGAGTTTGGCGATTTGGCAGACGGCGTTTACGCTGGCGTTGTTGATTGGCGGCGGCTTGTTGATTAAGAGCTTCTATTTGGTGACGAGCCAGGATTATGGGTTTGACGAGGAGGATCTAGTGACGGGACGTATCCATTTGACGGATGCGGCGTACGAAGACGATGCGTTGAGGGAGGGCTTTAAGGACAGGTTATTGGAGGTATTGGGAGCGCATGCAGATGTGGAGGGTGTGGCGCTTTCTACGATTATCCCGACCTATGGCTATCCGGACCGGCTGGTGGCGAAGCATGATGCGGTTGAGGGGGAGGCGCGTCGGCGAGCGTCGTTTGGGTATGTATCGGCCGGGTATTTGCGAACGATGGGGATTGGTCTGTTGGCGGGGCGGGATTTCGCGGACGAGGACGCGTTTGGGTGGCAGACACCGCTGTTGGTGGACGAGCGATTTGCGGAGACGCATTTTCCGGGGGAGAACGCGATAGGGAAGCGGGTTCGTTTGGGCGGGCGGCCGCGTAACGAGAACAATTGGCCGGTGATTGTGGGAGTGGTGGAGACGGCGCGGCAGGCGAGTATCGAGGGCGAGCTAGGGCTGCCGATGGTTTACCTGCCGCTTAAGGGGTCGTGGGTGACGGAGTTCAGCGTATTCGTAAAGTCGAGACGCGAGAGCGGGGTGGCGCTGCGGTTGATTGCGGAGGAAGTGGCGAAGCTGGACGGGCGGTTGCCGGTTTACCGGAGCGGGTCGATGGAGGCGGTGCTGGCGGAGAGTTTGGCGGGGCGTCGCGGCTTGCTGTGGCTTTGCATGGGTATGGGAGCGGTGGCTTTGGCTTTGAGCGCGGTGGGGGTTTATGGGGCGTCGGCGTTTCGGGTGTCGCAGCGCTTGCGGGAGTTTGCGATTCGGCTGGCGATTGGGGCGACGGAGTCTCGGGTGATTCGGACGAACGTGGCGGCGGATATGCGTTTGGCTGCTTGGGGACTGGCTCTGGGACTTTTGGTGGCGTGGCAGGCGAGCCGATTTTTGGCGACTTGGCTGTACGGGGTGGAGGCGTTTGACTGGCAGACGTATGCGATCCTGACCAGCGGGGTGGGCGTGGTCTATGCGGTGTCGAACTATTTGCCGAGTCGGCGTGGGGTGAGGGCGGCGCGGTTGTAGGGAAGGTGTATAGGCAGAGGAGTCGCGGGCTTCCACCTTCGTCGAGGCTTCGGCGGACAGGGAAGGCACCGCGCTACGTTTGGATCTGTCTTACTCAAAACCTTCTATTTTAGGGAGAAGACTTTGGGGCTGGGGAGGCGAAGGAGGGTGACGTCGACAATGGTTGTGCGGAAGGTTTGGATGAGGGCTCGGATGTTTGTGGGGGTGAGCTTGATGCTGAGGGGGGCGAATTCGATATCGTCGGACTTGTCTTCGTGGGCGGTGATTTCGAGGTGGACGGTGGGGACTCTGTCGAGGAGCTCGGTCCACTTTTTGGAGCGTTTGTTGAATTTCTGGGTGCGCAGGTAGAAGGTGATGGTGCCTTTGTTTTTCTTGTTGAGGTGCTTGTCCTCGATCATGTGTTCGAGCTTGTTTTTTCTGGTTCCGGGCGGGGTGGATTTGATGGTGATATCGAAGTCGCTGATTTCCGTTCCGAACTGGTCTTTGAGGCGGAAGATGAGCTGGGCGTGTCCTTCGTACTGGCTTTGCTTGTTCCACTCGAGGGCGCTCCAGCGGAGTTTGGCGGCTCGTTTGAAGGTTTGCTGGCGGGCGGTTTCGAAGCTCTCAGCGGTGGCCGCGTAGGCGTCTTCGTCGTATTCAGTGGCGAGGGCTTGTTTGACGAGGGGGACGATTTCCTTGCGATTGTCGCTGCCGGTGACGATGCCGATGTCTTCGCCGAAGTGGGCGGTTTCGTAGGCGATGAAGTAGGGGACGGCTTGGCGTTCTGAGGCGACGTCGCTGAGGTCGAATTGGTAGATTGAAGAGGTGTCTAGTAGCTCGTCGCTTTTGCGTTGGGAGATGAGGTTTTTGAGTTTGTTGATGCTGATCGAGTAGGCGGAGTCGACTGGGGCGACGCGGAGGAAGTTGTAGTTGAGATTGCCTGCGGAGGTGCGGACGGTGTTGTCGGAGGAGTCTTCCTTAACGTAGCGAATGGGAATGTGACGCATGGAGGAGAGGGTTTGGGACCCGATGAGGCAGAATTCCTGGACTTGGTAGTCGTGATACATGTCGTTGCCGGCGTCGATGAAGTGGGCGTGCAGGTCGATGGTCTTGGAGGAGCCGAATTCGAGCTCGTCGAGGACTCGCACGCCGCGCCCGGTGCCTTTGAAGAAGCGGGCCCAGCGGGCCATTTGTCCGCGCCCGATATGAGCGAGTCCGCTGCCGAAGTTTGCTCCGGCGAGGTGGACGAGGTTGTGGATGGGGCAGGGCTTGGGGCTGTAGAGCTTGATCCAGTTTCTGACGACGAGGGCGCCGGTGCTGTGGATGATGACGTGGAAGCCGTCGGCAAGCTTAGCGGATTGGGATTGGAGGGCGCGCTCCATGGCGAAGCTGACGTCGTCGAGGGCGATCCCGTCGCTGAGGGAGATCCAGCGGCTGAGGTTGATGTCGAGGACTTCGGCTCCGAAGTGGGAGCGGAGTTCTGAGGGCAGGGTGCCGTAAATGGTTTCGGCGGTGTTGCTGGATCCTTCCGACGAGTATCCGTGAATGAGAACGATAGGTAACATAGCAGGCTGGGTTGGGAAGTTGGTGAACGAAGAGGGTCGAACTTAGTTCATATTCAATGATTTAGAAAGCTTGGAATCGTGCGAACTTATAGTGGTGATTAATTTTTATCGCATTAAACATGCCGTAATTAAGTAAATGTAATCCCTTAGCGCGTGAGTTTACGGGTACCAGTACCTTTGGTACCTAGCGAAGGCCTGCAGGGTGTAAGAGCGTCCTTGAAAAACGCTCTCCTTAAGTTCTGATACAGACTCTCGATATCCCTTAGAGTAATGAAAAGCCCCCTTGAGTTTATAAAACTGATGCGACCTGAAATGGGTCGGATGGCTTTTTGCGTTATTTTGGCCTTTGGCGGTTTCTCTGTTTTTGGGCGGGATGACTTGGACATCGCGTCTCTTTCTTTGGACGAGCTGATGGAGGTGGAGGTGACGACTCCGGGCAAGGTGCCTGAGGCGATACGCGATACGCCGGCGAGCGTGTATCTGGTGAGCCGGGATGATATTGAGACTTTTGGCTACTCGAATTTGACGGAGGTTCTCGAGAATGTGCCCGGCTTCTACAACATTGATAACTACACGGGTGTCAGTGGGAATTTTGGGGTGCGGGGCTATTGGAATGGTCGTTCTCAGAATAGCAGTGTTGCGATTTTGGTGAATGGGGTGCCTCAGATGCGGCCTGACTTGTTCGCGACTCCGATGGAGGGGATAAACGTGCCGGTGGAGGCGATTGATCGTGTCGAGGTTTCGCGGGGTCCGAATAGCGTGGTTTACGGGAATGGCGCTTTTTTCGGAGCGATCAACATCATCACGAACGACTCGTACAGCGACGATCAGTTGAGCGTGACTTCGGGGACAAATGGAACTTCGCGGGTAGTGGGTCGTTTGTCTGAGTTTGGAGACGACTTCCATGTGATTTTCAATGCGGGCTTTTCGACGACTGACGGTCACGGCCACGACTTGCTGGACTTGGTGAGCGAGAATCGTCGGTTTTTGCTTCCGTCTTATGGTGTGGAGGAAGGGAACTCTTCTCTTGCCGGCCGGCTTGAGCAGCAGTCGGGGTTTGTCCAGTTGTCTGGCGCTTGGCGTGACTTGTACTTCGACTATAGTTTGAACGATGCTGAAGTGGAGTCTTTTTCGGGATTTCCGGCTGTGGTGGACGGGAATCTTCGTTCGAGTAGCAGTTCGCGGTTTTTGGTGGGGGGTAATATTTCGTTTAGCGATCAGTTAAGTTTGGATACGCGCCTGACTTATCTTTCGTTTTTGAGCGAGGAAGATTACGACGCTTTGCATCCTGATTTCGTAGGGGTGAACACGCGTGACTTTGACAACTGGGAGCTGGAGTCGCTGATGACTTATGATCGGAGCGAGTCTTTGCGTTTCATCGCGGGGGTCAATTTGCAGCGTATGCAGAATTTCTACGAGTTTACGGATGTGCCTGACGTGGGTCTGATCCGGGAGTCTGTCGTGATCGACGAGCGAGATTTGCGTTCCTTGTTTGGTCAGGTTAGCTACCAGTTTGCGGAGCCGTTTCGTTTGGTGGCGGGCTATCGGGTCGAGGAGATGCTTGGTTTCGATCGGTTTGTCTTCGAGGCCGAGCCGGTGGACGGCACTCCGCTGCCCGGGTGGGAGAAGGGAAATTTTAACAATGGGACGCCGCGGGTCTCGCTGATCTATCAGCCGAACGAATCTCAAGTGCTGAAGGTGATGATCGGTGATGCGACGAAGATTCCTAATTTCAATGATCCCGGATTCAATACGGAGAAATCGCGTACCACGGAAATCAACTACACTTGGACGACGGAGTCTGTCCTGATTAGCGCGAGCGTCTTCCGCAACGAGTTGAGCGATTTGTTGATCCAAACCTTGGATATTGAGGTTTCGGGTTTGATCGACACGGATCTTTTGAGTGGTGGCGAGGTTGAGACTGAGGGAATCGAGATTTTGGTTCGTAAGAGTTTCTCGGATACGATTCGGGGCGAATTGGGTGTGACGTGGCAGGACTCTGAAAATGCTCAGACTCCAAATCAATTATTGAGCTACTCGCCGGAGCTGGTCGCTCATGGGAAAATATCTTACCACAAGGGTGATTTTTCCGCGTCGGGTCTGGCGCGCTTCGTCGACGAGATGAGTTCGTTCTATAATCTGGATACGGATTCGTCTCCGTTGTTTGTAGGTGGATTTTTCGGAGACGCGGTCGATAGCTATTTTGTCGCGGACGTGAATATGCGTTGGGATAATGTTTGGGAGGACGTCTATTTGAATCTGCGCATTTCAAACGTATTCGATACTGAGATACGCTATCCCAACAATCCGATTAATGGTTTGCTCCTTGATCGAGGAAACATCGGTCTCGATCGTCGCGTCGCATTGACTGCTGGGATTCGCTTTTAGCGATCAAGCCACTTGTGGATAATTAGGTTGAGGCGTTCGGTGTTGAATGGCTTTGGGAGAAAGTCGTCCATGCCCGCTTCGAGGCACTGTTGGCTTCCACGTGTCGTGACGTGGGCGGTCATGGCAATTATCGGAGTGCGGTAGCCTCCGTTTTCGAGTTTTCTGAGTTCTTTGGCGGTGTCGTAGCCATTCATATTCGGCATCTTTATGTCGAGTATGATGAGGTTGAAGTTCTCTTTCTTTGCCAGTTCGATTGCGTCCATGCCGCTGCGGGCGCATACGACTTCGTGGCCGCAGCTGGTGAGCATGGATTCGCCGAGCTCTAGATTGACGAGCTGATCGTCGACGAGGAGGACTTTGCCTTTCTTGCCGGATTTGGTGATGTGCAGTGCAGGGGCGATGCTTGGATCGGGGTCGATTTCGTTGCTGAAATTGACGGGTACTTCTATCCAGAAGACGGAGCCGACACCTTTATCGCTGTTGAAGCCAATTTGACCGTTCATCGCCTCAACTATTTTTTTGGTGATGGCGAGTCCGAGCCCGAGTCCGCTGTATTGGCGGGTGAGGCTGACGTCGATTTGAGAGAATGGCTTGAAGACTTTTTCACGGTCTTCTTCGCTTATCCCTATTCCGGTATCCTGAACTTCGATACGTAGCAGGGCATCGTGATCTGCGGTTTTGTCGATAAATGTAAGGATCTTGATACTGCCTGACTCTGTGAATTTTACAGCGTTTGCTACAAGGTTGAGCACGACTTGCTGGAGTTTAACTCGATCGGCGGAGAGGGTGTTTTTTTCTTTGAAGGCATCGTTTCCGAACTGGTGCTGGCAGGTCATGGTAACGCCTTTGCTCTTCGCTTGTCTTTCGAGCAGATTGATGACGTTTTGGCAAAGCCGCTGGTAGTCGACAGGTTCGAGTGTGAGGTTGACGATACCTCGTTCGAATCGACTGTAGTCGATGACGTGGTCGATAAGGTCCTGCAGGTGAGTGGCGTATTGTTTGACGAGTCCGAGCTGTTTTCGGTCTTCGGCTTCGGCTGTTTTTCGAAGGAGGATCTCTACGTATCCGATAATTGGATTCAGTGGAGTTCTCAGTTCGTGGCTGATGACGGAGAGGAAGTCGTCCTTGGCTCTACTTGAGGCTTCCGCTGTTTCCTTTGCGAGAACGAGTGCGTCTTCGCGCTTTTCGATTTCGGCCATCATCTCGTTGAAGGCGTCCACGAGTTGGCCGGTTTCGTCGTCGCTGATGCGTTTCTGGCGTGTGGAAACGTCGTGATCTTCGGTGATGCGCCGAGTGGTTTTTGCGAGCTCGGTGATTGGGCGCAGGATGCGTTCGCTGAGTCGGCTAGCGAGTACGATAGCTGTTAGTATCGATGCGAGCACGAGCACGACGAACATGATGAGCCGGCCGTAGATGAACGAGGTTATTTCTTCGATGTTGGCCTTTAGTACGATGTGGGCGTAGTAGGGGCCATTGAGTGCGATCGGCGCTTTAACGATGAGGTGCTGTCCGTTGAATCCTGTCTCTGTCTTGAGATCGGGCGGGGCGATGCGTGTGTCTTCTCCCGTTTTCCGGTAGGAGGTGAAGAGGCGGCCGTCGGGGAGGTAGACGCCGGCGCTGACGACGGATTTTTGTTGTGAGAGTGCGGAGAGGATTTCGCTGCCGTCTTTTGGGTCGTCGAAAATGATAGCTGCGTCGATGGTAGACGCGATCATGCGGGCGGAGGTTTGGTGTTCCGCGAGAAGGCGTGACTTGAAAGAGCTGAGTTCGACGAGGAAGGAGGCCAGCATGGAGATGAAGGTGACGAAGCCGGCGACGAGGGAGATAAGGACGATGAGTTTTCTACGCAGAGATAGCTTGTGATAGCTCTTCACCATTTTGGGGGTATTTTTCTGGCTCACGCTGCTCATTCTTTGACGAGTCTGGCGGCGAGCCTCAGGAGTTTGGCGCGGTAGTCTATGCCGCGGCGCTCGGAGTTATCCAGTTGGATTTCGAAGCCGAGGCGGCGTTGACGTTTCACTAGGTTGACCAGTCCGCCCTGTTCGAGGAAGCCTTCGAAGGTTCCGATCAGGACGACGGGTTTGTTTTCGAGCTTCCGGATCAGGCGGGGGATTTCCGCGGGTTCCGGCTTGTTGAAAAAGATGGCGTGAAAGGAGGCGAGTTCCTCGGCTGTCATCTCTGAGTGCGCGTGCTTGACGATGTAGCGACCTTGAAATCGAGGATCTGCGAGCAGATTCTGAAATGCTTCAAGCGATTCGGCTGAATTGAATACGCCGATTCGCCTTGGTTCGGCGGGGTCGGCATTTTCCGTTTCCGGCCACTCGGTGAAGCTGAGCAGCTGGAGGGTCATCGCTGCTTCCACGGTTGCTTGTTCGACGGGTTGCGAATGGGCGAGGGCGGCGAGCTTGCATACGAGCAAGCACGCAACAGCGTAGGCTGTCCTTTTTCCACTCGAAAAGAGGTTCATCGATTAGCGCGCAGGTTGGATTCCTGAGGTTGAATTGAAATTTAAATACACAGCTTGGGAGGTCGATCTAGGCGCCTGTCTTGCCGGTTTGGGAAAGGTGGCGGTGTTTTGCCTGTTCGCAAATGGAGCGATTGCTTTGCAGCTAGCGGGCGGGCGGTTTTTTAGATCGGGAATTTGAAATGCAATTACCTGAGATTTTTGAGAGAGCGGGTATATCGAAAGTTCGTCCAGCCAATAGGTTAGACATTAGATGATTTCACTCTGCTGGGGGATCGCGAGCACTTTTCGGTACTTTCTAGGTCGTTGAGAAAATGCGTTGTGAAAATTGCGTGGCGGCGCGGTCGCGACTCAGTTTTTTTCGTACGAGAGTCTACAAGTAACATATTATGAGCGAATTAACTGATCCGATCAAAATAGGAGCCTGGGAGCTCTCGAACCGCGTTGTAATGGCGCCCCTCACTCGAACACGGGCGAGCGAAGGCAGAGTACCGAACGCATTGATGGCAGAATACTACGGGCAGCGCGCGGGTGCGGGAATGATACTTTCCGAGGCTACGAGTGTGACTGCGATGGGCGTGGGGTATCCGGATACGCCGGGGATCTGGTCCCGCGAGCAGGTGGAAGGCTGGCGCGCGGTAACGGATGCGGTGCATGCGAAGGGCGGCACGATTCTCCTGCAGCTTTGGCATGTGGGTCGGATCTCGCATTCGAGCCTGTTGGACGGGGCGTTGCCGGTGGCTCCGTCGGCGATCGCGGCGGAGGGGCATGTGAGCCATCTGCGTCCAATTACGAATTACGAAACGCCGAGAGCGCTTGAGACGAACGAGATTCCTGGGATCGTGGAAGCCTACCGGAAGGGAGCTGAGAACGCGAAGCTGGCAGGGTTCGACGGGGTGGAAATCCACGGTGCGAATGGTTATTTGCTAGACCAGTTTTTGCAGGACGAAACCAACGAGCGCACGGATTCTTACGGTGGTTCGGTGGAGAACCGGGCTCGACTGCTTCTTGAGGTTACGGATGCGGCGATAGGCGTCTGGGGAGCGGATCGCGTGGGCGTGCACCTCGCTCCGCGCCGGGATGCGCACGATATGGGAGATTCCGAACCGTCGGCGACTTTTGGATACGTAGCGGATCAGCTTGAAGAGCGAAAGATCGCCTTCATCTGCACGCGTGAACATTTTGGAGAGGACAGTATTTCTCCGCTTATCAAGAAGCGTTTCAGTGGAGCGTACATCGCGAACGAGAATTTTACGCCGGAGTCGGCGAAGGCAGCGGTGTCGGCTGGGCAGGCGGATGCGGTGGCGTTTGGAAAGCTGTACATCGCGAATCCTGATCTTGCTGAGCGAATTGCGATCGGGGCGGATCTCAACGAGCCGAATCCTGATACTTTCTATTCCGAGGGAGAGGTGGGCTATACGGACTATCCTTTTTTGTCGGAGTCGTAGAGCGATCTAGTAGAGGCGTCGTTTTCCTAGCAGTTTGATGCGATAAAGGTTTCGGCCGATTTCGTAGAGGCTGACTAGGAGGACGATGTTGAGGGTAACGCTGATGGAGGTGTTTACCCAACTGACGAGTTGGCTGGCTTGCTGGGCTTTGTCTTCTGGCAGGTTGGCCAGCTGGAGGAAGGGATCGACGTGGCGGAGGTGGTAGACGATCCACGCGGTTCCGGCGGCGAGAGCCGCGTGGACGGAGAGGGTGGCGGCGCTCCAGTAGGGTTTGACGATCTGGTAGGCGTAGAGGAGTATTGAGACTATTGATACAAGGTTTATCCACGGGAGGAAGGTGGCGGCCTCTTCGACGAGTTTGAGTTGGAGGAATTTCGGCGGCTCGCCGCTGATGGCCTGGGCGACGCTGGTGAGGAAGCCGTTTATGAAGAGGAGGAAGAGGGATGTGAAGACGAGGCCAGCGATGGAGTTTGCCCAAGGTTCGTGTTCCCATTTGAGCTGGGGGTCGGGAAGTTCCTCGGGCTTCCATTTGGCGAGGTGGGATTGGGCATTTAGGGCGCGACCGAAGTAGTGGAATACGAGGGTGACGCTGGCGAAGCCGAGGAGGCAGGCTTCGAGGATGCGGCCGAGAAGATCGAATGGCGAGAGGTAGAAGGTGCCGTTTGCAACAGCGGTGATGACGGTGGCGGAGGTGATGGCTACGGCGATGCCGATGAGGGCGTAGCGAAGGGTTAGCTTGAAGAGCGGGTAGGCATCCTCGTCGATGAGGACGCGTCGGTCGTGGTAGCGGGAAGCGACGAGGGTGGGGTGTTCTTGGGTACGGAGCCAGGCGAGGATTTCCGGTTCGGTGGCTTGGGAGGTTGGCTTTCCGTTGGCGGATTCGAATTCTTCCTCGAGGAGGGTTTGCAGCTCCTCGCCGAGGTCTTCGCGTTTGGCGCGGGGGAGGTTGGTTTTGACGGCGTTTAGGTAGGCGGCGATCCAGTTCATGTTTCTTGGGAGTTGGAGAGTTTTTCGATAGAGGCTTCGAGTTGTTTCCACTCGGTTTGCAGTTCGGCGAGGAGTTCGAGTCCTTCTGGGGAGCTGAGGTAGTAGCGGCGTTTGCGGCCTTCTTCCGACTTGCCCCAGCGGCTGGTGAGGAGGCCTTGCTCCTCGAGTCTGCGGACGAGCGGGTAGAGGGTGCCTTCGTCGACTTCGAGTCCTACTGCGGCGAGTCGCTTGCGCAGGGAGTAGCCGTAGGCCTCTTGGCGCAGGGCGGCGAGGGCGGCCATGATGAGGCTGCCGCGTCGGAGCTCCATGCGAATCTTTCCGAAGCGAGGTGATACCATGTGACGCATACTATGTGAAGCATAGTATTAAGGCGTCAAGTCGGAATTCCTTTGGTTGTTGAAGTTGAGCCGCTGGGTTTGGGAGTGTTGTCAAGTCGGCCTGTGGCCGAGTAGGTGTCGCGGAGCGACGTCAGGGTCTGAAATGATCGAGCGTGTTAGGAGTTCGCTCTGGTGATCGGGGTGATAGGATTTGGTTGATGCGGTCTGGACCAACGGACTACGCCAAGGCTTCGATCGTCATGAGGTCCAACCCTACGGGGAGCCGTTTAATATTTACTGGTGTTCCTAGTTTTTGGCGAAGGTTTGCCAGGCGTTTTCGACTTCGCTCGCGTCGAGGTCTCCGGCGAAGATGAGCATGCGGTAGCGGAGGGTGTAGGTTTGGCCAGGTTCGAGGGTCCAGTCAGTGGTTTTTGTGGGGGCGAAATTGACGAAGAGCTGGCCGTCGTGGTTTTCTTTTGGCCAGATGCGTAGGGGCTCGGGGTGGTTGTAGTTGCTGGGGTGTGACATGAGGGCGAGGCCGGCGTTGGCGCCATCGACTTCGCCTTGAGCGATGACCCAGCGGGCGAGGCTGCCGTCCGAGCCTTCGCGTGGAATGCCTTCGGAGGTGAGGACGGAGCTGTTTTCGCCGTTCCAGACTTCGGTGGCGCGCCAGCCGAGGCCGCCGTAGCGGTATTCGATGATTCTGAATGGATCGTCGGTGGCGCAGGTGTACTCGCAAGTCAGGTCGAGCAGGTATTGCTGTGGACTATCGGTTGCGGAGAGGGCGATGGTTTGCAGTTCGTTGAGGGCGACGGTTTCGCTGCCGTCTTCGTTGAAGACGACGTGCTCGTGCTTTATCTGGATTTCAGTTTCGTGGGCGGTTTCTACCTTATTCTGCAGTCCGGCGAAGCGGACGGCACCTTGTTTTTTGGCGAGGTTCCAGAAGTCGATTTCCCTTCCGCGGAAGGAGGTATGTGTCCAAGGATTCCAAATACCGTAGTGGTGGTAGTGATCGTCAGGCTGGATTTGGGTGAGTCGCTGGCCCGCTCTTGTATTCACCGGATGGAGAAAACCGCTTCTGGCATAGGCGGGATTCTGTCCCTCGGGAGCGGGGTAGACGGCGTGTTGGTAGCCTAGAAGGGTTTGGCCTTCGGCGGTGATGAAATCGTATCGGCCTTCTTGGTCTACTATTGAGAGGTAGGCTTTGGGCTGCTTTTGGCAGGCAGTTAGGGCGAGAAGGGGTAGGATGAGAAGAGGCGCGTATTTCATGATGGCATCAATGAGTGGCGAGATGAGAGTGGAGGAAAGTATTGATGATGTCGAGTCGGGTGGCGTCGTAGAAGCGTGGGCCACCATGGGCGCCACCGCGGATGATTTCAAGATGGGTCGGGATGCCGAGTTCTTTGCATTTTCCCCAGAGCTCCAGGGATTGGTTGACGGGCATCTGTGGATCTTGGTCGCCGTGCATGATGAAGACGGGACAGGAGTGTTCGGAAACATAGTGTATTGGGCTAGCCAATACGGCGGCTTCTTTGGTGTCGGCGATGGGGCCGCCCAGAAGGAGTTCGAGGGCGGGGGCGCGGACGTTGAGGCCGTGCGGGGTGGATTGGGAGAGGATAGTGGTGAGGTTGTGAGCGCCGAAGAGGGCGACGACGGCTTGGATGTCGGAGGAGGTGTCGAGGTGAGCGCCGAGGGTGCCTTCGAGGTAGGGATCGTGGGAACTGAGGCCGACGAGGGCGGCGAGGTGTCCGCCGGCGGAGTCGCCAGCGATGACAAAGGTGTTGGGGTCGAGGTGGAGTTCCGCGGCGTTGGCGCGGAGGTAGCGGATGGCGGCTTTGATGTCGTGGATGAGGGCGGGGAAAGGAGCTTCGGTGCTGAGGCGGTACTCGACGCTGGCGATGGCCCAGCCGCGCTCGGTCATGGCTTCGATGCCGACGGAGTCTTTGGTTCCGCCGCGCCAGGCGCCGCCGTGGGTCCAGACGATGAGGGGAGCGGGTGTTTGGTTGTTAGCCGGGAGGTAGAGGTCGAGGCGGTGGGCGGGATTTGTGGAATCAGCGACGTAGAGAATGTCGCTTTGGGTGGGGGCGGCTTGCAGGGTGGCGGTGGCGAGCACGATGGCTATGAGGATGCGGGGTAGCATGAGCGGGGTATGCTCGGGGAGTTTGGCGAAGTTTTGGGAGAGGGCAAGAAGGGGGTGAGGTAGTTCTAAAGAGTGGGATTATTCTTTGTTAGGGGATGGAGATGCCGCGGCGTTCTAGGAGGCTGCCTTCGGCGAGGTAGAGGTCGATGAGGGCGAGGCGGTAGGAGATGAGTGCCTCCACTTCTTGGATACGGCTGGCGAGGAGGTCGCGGCGGGCGGCGGCGACTTGGAGAGCGGTGGTGGAGCCGACTTTGAGGCGTTCGACTTCGCCTTGTACGGTTTCGGCGAGGTGGAGGCGGATTTCGGCGGTGGCTTCGATTTGCTGGCGGGCGCGTTCGACTTCGTTGGCGGCGAGGCGGACGTCGAGCCGGACGATTTGCTCGTGGTTGAGGACGGCGTCGGCGGCTTGTTCGCGGTTGGCGCGGGCGAGAAGGTCGCGGCCGCGGGTAGCGGCGTTGCCGAGGAAGTGGTTGAAGCGGAGGCCGGCGGTGACATCGTAGCTGTCCTCTTGGATGTTTTCGAAGGAGTCGAGGAAGGTGTCGGCGTAGCCGGTTTTGCCGAGGGTGACGAAGAGGTCGAGACGGGGGAGGAGTCCGTTGCGGGTGACGACGGTTTCGAGTCGGTCTTGGGCGAGGCGGAGTTTGGCTTCGTTGAGGTCGGGACGTTTTGTAAGTGCGAGGTCGATACGGGCTTCGATTTCGTGCAGGGGCTCGTGGTCGACGTCGGGGTTGCTGATGGCGTCGATTTGGAAGTCGATGTCGCCGTCGAGATTGGCGTTGAGGAGGCGGACGAGGCGGAAGCGTTGCGCGTCGAGGCGGGCGTTGGCGTCGATGAGGGCGCTTTCGCGGCGGGCGACTTCGCCGCGGGAGAGGGCTCCGTCGGTTTGGGAGAGGGAGCCGACTTCGATGCGGCCGGCGATTTCGTCGCGTTCGCGGCGGGCCAGTTCGAGGGAGCTTTTGAAGATGGTGATTTCTTCGCGGGCGAGAACGTATTGCCAGTAGGCGGTTTCCACTTCGGCTACGAAGGCTTCGGTGAAGCCGCGCAGTTCGTATTGGCTGGCCAGTGTATCCATTTGGGCCTGACGGATGGAGGCGAGGTTGACGGAGGGGCCGAAGCCGCGGAGGAGGGATTGGGTGACGCTGAGGCCGAGGCGGGCTTCCTGTTGTTCGGGGGTTCGGTTGGAGAGGGAGCGATCTTGTTCGAGGGAGACTTCGACATCGGTGCCGGTGGCGAGGGTTTGGCGGATGCCGATCTCGCCGGAGGCGTCGCGTCCGGTAACGGAGAATTGTTCGCCGGTGGCGCGGGAGTTTTCGGAGACTTCTTCTTCACCCGCTTGGAGGACTCCGTAGAGCTCCGGCTGGAACTGGCCGCGCTCGATGAGTTCGAAGGCACCGGTGCGGATGGGTTCCAGAGTTTGGATACGCAGTTCTCTGTTTCGCTCGAGGGCGGTGAAAACGGCGTCTTCGACGGAAAGGGTTAGGTAGTCGCCGTCGCGGTCGAGCGGCTTAGGCTCCCATTCGATAAAGAGGGTGACAGAACGATCTTCGCTGGTGACGCTGATGGTCACGGGGTCGAGTGGTGGCGTTTTGGATACGGAGGCGCAGCCGCTGAGGAATGCGGTGGCGAGGAGGATTGAGAGGGAGGGTTTCATTGAGCGGCACGGCTGCTGCGCTTGCTGTGGACGATGGAATAGACGACGGGAGTGAGGAGGAGGGTAATGGCGGTGGAGCCGATGAGTCCGCCGATGACGGCGCGGGCGAGGGGTGCCTGAGCGTCGGCGCCTTCGCCGATACCGAGGGCGAGAGGAAGGAGTCCGAGCACGGTGGTAAGGGTCGTCATGAGAATGGGTCGGAGGCGACGTCGGCCCGCTTCGGCGACGGCATCGCGCGCTCCGGTGCCTTCGAGGCGGAGTTGGGACGCTTGGTCGACGAGGAGTATTGAATTATTAACTACTATTCCTCCCAGCATGATACAGCCGATGCCTGACTGGAGATTCATGGTGGTGCCAGTGAGAATGAGGGTGAGGATGACGCCGATGGCAGCCATGGGGACGGCGACCATGACAATGGTCGGGTCGCGCAGGGATTCGTATTGGCAGGCGAGGACCATGTAGACGAGCATGATGGCGAGGCCGAGGGCGATGAAGAGTTCGTCGAAGGTTTTTTGCTGTTCTTCGAAGGAGCCGGTGATGCGGAAGACGTAGCCGGCGGGGCGGGGGATTTGGTTGAGGAGGGCGTCGATTTCGGCGGAGACGTCGCCTAGGGGGCGTTCGCCAATATCGGCGTCGAGAGTGACGAGGCGTTGTTGGTCGCGGCGTTCAATTTCTTCCGGAGCGCGGCCGAAGTCGGAGGTGACGAGGTTGCGCAGGGCAACCAGTTCGCCGGAGGCGGTGCGCAGGGTGAGGTCGAGGACTTCGTCGATGGAGAGGTGCTCGGCATTGGCCATCTGGACGAGGATGCGGTAGGAGTTGCCCTCGGTGCGGTAGTCGCCGGCGCGGGAGCCGGCGATGGCGGTTTGCAGGACTTCGGAAACGTCGCGGGCGGAGAGGCCGAGGTCGGCGATCTTATCGCGGTCGATGGCGATTTCCTGGCGTGGGGAGCCATCGTCGAAGCTCGTGTCGACGTCGGTGACGCCTTCGATTTGCTCGATGCGAGCTTTGGCTTCGAGGGCTAGCTTTTCGAGAGTGGGAATGTCCGGTCCGCGGACTTCGACTTCGATGCCTTGGCCGCCGCCGCCGAGGAGGCGGTTGAGGAGGTTTTGTCCGCGCGGAGCCCAGGCGCCCGCTTCCATGCCAGGGATTTTTCCGTTGAGGAGCTGGCGCAGGTCTTGGGCGATTTCTTCGTTGGAGCGTTGGCGCTGGCTGGCGGGGACGAGGTTAAAATTGATGCTGGCGCCGTCGCCGCGCACGTTGGTGACGTGGGATACGGCTTCCGGTACGGCGGGGATGGCGATCTCTTCAATGCGTTTGGCGAGTGTATCGACAATTTCGAGACGCGTGGAGGTTTCGGCACGGGACCAGACGTTGACTTCTCCTTCGTCGCTCGGCGGCATGAATTCGCTGCTGATGAGGGGAGCGAGGAAGTAGCTGAGGACGAGAGTGGAAGCGGCGCTGATAAGGACCCAGCGGCGGTGGCGCAGGGCTTTATTGAGGAGGCGTTTGTAGCCGAGTTCGAGGGATTGGAACCAGCGTTCCGAGGTTTCGGAAAGTTTGCGGAAGGGGCTTTTTTTCTTCTCGTCGGAAGAGATGTTTGCTCGCAGAAGTTTGGCCGAGAGCATGGGCACGAGGCTGAGGGAGACGACGAGCGAGCAGATGAGGGAGAAGGAGACAGTGTAGGCCAGTTCGCGAAATAGGATTCCGGATACGCCCGGGACGAAGATGAGGGGGAGGAAGATGACGAGGGTGGTGATGGTGGAAGCGACGATGGCGGCGGCCACTTCGCGGGCTCCATTTGAGGAGGCGATTTGAGGCGGCTCGCCTTCTTCGTCGCGGCGGCGGAAGATATTTTCCAGGACGACGATGGAGGAGTCGACCATCATGCCGACGCCGAGGGCGAGTCCGCCTAGCGACATGAGGTTGAGGGTGAAGCCGCCGAAGTAGAGCAGGGCGAAGGTGGAAATGATTGAGATGGGGATGGCTAGCGATATGACGAGGGTGGAGCGCCAGTCGCGTAGGAAGAAAAGCAATACAAGGATGGCGAGGCCTCCGCCGTAGAGGACGGAGCGGGCGACGTTTTGGATGGAGCGTTCGATGAAGTTGCCCGAGTTGGAGACGGGGACGATGTTGATGAGCGGGAAGTCTTTGTTGGTGCGGTCGATCTCTTCGAGGATGGCTTGGGAGACTTCGACGGTGTTGGCGTTGTCCTGTTTGCGGATGGCGACGCGGATGCCTTGCACGCCGTTTACGCGGACGATGCGGGTTTCTTTTTCGTAGGTGTCGCGGACGGTGGCGACTTGGTCGAGGGTGACGACGGTGCCGTCTCGCGTATCCACGACGGTGTTACGGATCTGGGCGAGGTTTTGGAATTGGGCGGGGGCGCGGAGGGAGACTTCGTAGCGGCCTTCTTGGATGGAGCCCGAGGGGCGGTCTAGGTTTGAGTCGCGTAGGGCTTGTAGGATTTGGTTGAGGGGGATGCCGAGGGCTTGGAGGCGCTGGCGGTCGATCTCGACGCGGATTTCGCGGTTGAAGCCGCCCCAGAGGTCGACTTGGGCGACGCCCGGGACGCGGGAGAAGCGGAAGCGGATTTCGTTGTTTATGATGTCGGTGAGTTCGATGGGGTCGATGTCTCCGGAGACGCCGAGGATGACGACGGGGAAGGAGTCGACATCGAATTTGGAGACGCGGGGGCGTTCGATGTTGTCCGGGAGCTCGTTGATTTCGTCTTCGAGGGTGGCTTGTAATTCGAGGGCTGCGGAGTCGATATTGGTGCCCCATGAGAAGCGGACGCGCACGCGGGAGCGGCCTTCGCTGGAGCGGGAGGTGACTTCTTCGACGCCTGGGACGGTGGATACGATTTCCTCGATGATTTGGGTGACGAGGGTTTCCATGACCTCGGGGCTGGCGCCCGGGTAGCTGGTATTGATGGTAACGGTGGGTAGCTCGATGCTCGGGAAGAGGTCGATCTTGAGTCGGGCGAGGGAGACGGCGCCGAGGACCACCACGATGAGGGTGACCATGGTGGTGAAGATGGGGCGCTTAACGCTGAAGTCTGGGAGGCTCATCGGGAGAGGTCTATGGGGTCGCCTTCGGGGATGGTGATGGGGGAGCCGTCGTCGAGCAGGTGTTGGCCGAGGACGACGACGCGTCCGGAGAGGTTTGCGTCGAGGATTTCGACGGAATTTTCCGAGCGGATGCCGGTTTTGACCGGTTGCCAGCGGACGGATTGGGCGTCGTCGGAGACGAGGAAGGCGCCTTCTTCGGCGCCGCGGCGGGTGAGGGCGGCGTAGGGAATGACGGTGGCGTCTTCGACGCGCTTGAGGGTGATGTCGGCGCGGACGAACATGCCCGGCTTGAGGGCGCCGTCCGGGTTGGCAAGGGAGAGCTCGACGCGGGCTTGGCGGCTGCTTTCGCGGAAGACGGGGGAGATGCGGTCGATTTTGCCTTCGAAGATTTTGTTGGGGAAGGCGTCGGTTGAGAAGTGGGCGGGTTGGCCGGGGCGGAGGGAGCCGTAGTCGCGTTCGGTGACGAAGATGACGGCGGTGATGGGGTCAAGCTCGACGATGAGGAGGAGGGGTTCGTTAGCGGAAACGGTTTCGCCTTCGTCGATGTAGCGTTCGGCGACGACGCGGCGATCTTCGTCGCCCGCCCAGTCTGCGGTGATGCGGGTGTAGCCGAGGCGGATGCGGGCGGACTCGAGGGAAGACTCGGCGCGGATGACTTGTGCTTCGGCGACTTTGACTTGGGCTTGGCGGGCGAGGAGCTCGGCCTGGACGTTGTCGTACTCGGTTTCGGAGGCGATGCCCCGTTCGCGGAGAGTGGTTGTGCGCTGGTCGGCGCGGAGGGTTATTTCTAGGGAGCTTTGGGCTTCGGCGAGATTGGCTTGGGCGACGGCGAGGTCGGCTTCCGCTTGGCGGACGGCTTGGTCGAATTCGGCGGCGTCGAGGATGGCGACGGGATCGCCACGGCTAACGGTGTCGGAAATGTCGACGGGAATGTCGATGACGCGGCCGGCGACTTTCGGGGCGACGACGAATTTGGAATGGGCTTCGAGGGCGCCGCTGAAGGTGCGGCGGAGCTCGATGGCTCGGCGTTCGACGGGGGCGACTGCGACGGCGGCGGTGCGGTCACGCGGTCCGTCTTCGTTGTCACCGCCTGAGCTACTAAAGAAGAAGTAGGCGGCGATGCCGAGGGCGGCGAGAGCGAGGATGGCGAGGGGCGCCTTTAATTTTTTTTGAGAGGGCATGGAGGGTCGTGCGGGTTTGTCCCACATCTGTGGGACTTACGGGCGCGACTTCTCGGTGAATGCCGTTTTTTGGCGAATGATCTAGGGTTGGGCTAATTGAGTGTGCGGAACGTCAGATTTTGGTTGGCGAAGTGATTTTCGCCGAGGGAAGGGGGAGATTTGGGCAGATGCGATCTGCTGACATTCGACGAGCTCATGGTTTTGGACGAGAGCTGCAAGCCTACGATGGGCGATGTCCGTGACGGCGAGGGTGCCTTGGCGGTGTTGGGTTCGCGGCTTAGGCCGCTTTTTGCACTAACCCACGAGGCAGGCGTCGAGTTCGGCTTGGAGGCGGTCGCGGTCGAGGTGGAAGCCGATGAAGACGAGCTCTTGGCGTCGATCGCCGTTTGGGGCTTCCCATTTGCGTTCGACTTCGGCGGGGACTTGCGAGCGGTCGATGTTGCCTTTTTCGAGGGCGGTGACCCACCAGCTTCCGATAAAGTCGCAGCGGGTGGTGGAGCCAGCGATGGAGAGGAAACCGACTTGCTTGTCGTTGCCTTCGATCCAGCAGTAGCCTTTGGCGCGGAGCAGGCCGGGGATGGAGGTGTTGATGATGTTGGCGAACTTGTCCGCGTGGAATGGCTTGCGCGAGCGGTAGACGAGAGTGACAAGGCCTTGCTTGGCCTTGGCGATGGGATCGAGGGCTTTGGAGATGCTCGGCTGGATGAGGGAGCTCGGGTTGGACGAGACTTTTCGGAAGACGGCGGGGGCGGGTTCTTCGATGGGATCGGCGGGTCCGGCGTCCTTGTCTTCTTTGTTGAGGCTTTCGAGCCAGCTTGCTCCGGAGAGGGTGGCGTCGAGGTCGAAGGAGTGGTTATGGAGAATGGCTTGGTTTTCGAGTTGGCCGTTTTCGCATTCGTGCTTGATAGCGCGGCGATTGAGCTCGTCGAGGATGACGCGGATTTCTTGGCGTTCCTCTTCGTTGACGACGTCGATCTTGTTGATGACGAGCAGGTCGGCGCACTCGATTTGTTCGATGACGAGTTCGAAGACGGGTCGCTCGTCCTCCTGGCGGAGGAGATTGCGTTCGGTGCCTTTGGCTTCGTTCGCCTTCCATTCGCGGAGGAAAAAGGCAGAGTCGATGACGGTAACCAGACTGTCGATACGGACGACTTCCTCGAGGGATTTGCCGTTGGGGCCGGGGGTGAGGAAGGTGTGCACGATCTGGGTCGGCTCGGCGACTCCGGTGGACTCGATGACGATGTGGTCGATGTTTCCCTTTTTGGCGAGGTCCATGACGGCGAGGGCGAGGTCGCCTTGGATGGTGCAGCAGATGCAGCCGCCGGAGAGCTCGACGACTTCGCTTTGCGGGCCGTCTTCGAGGGTGCGTACTTCGCTCTGAATTAGGGAGGCGTCGATGTTGACCTCGCCGATGTCGTTGACGATGACGGCGATGCGTTCGCCTCCGGCGTTGTGCAGGAGGTGGTTTAGTAGGGTGGTTTTTCCGGCTCCGAGGAAGCCGGAGAGGATGGTGACGGAGAGCTTGGGCTGCGAATCAGGCATTGGGGTTTGTTTTTAGGGGAGGCAGGCGGAAAGGGAAGCGCTTTTGTTGAGGGGGCTTTTGCTGGAACGGTTCGTTCTATTGGAAGGTCGCGGGAATTCGGGGAGGAACGAATTGCTAAATCGGTTTTCTAGGACAAGAGTTGTATCTTTGTCCCAAGAATTCATGCCTTTCGCCAAATCGTTCGCTTTCGTCTCTCTTTTAATTGCCTCGCAATGCATTGCTTGGGCTCAGTTGCCGGAGGATTTCGATATGTTCGGGCCTTTGCCGGTGGATCCGGCGGTGCGGGTGGGGGAGCTGGACAACGGGCTTCGCTATTACATTCGGGAGAACGCTCGGCCGGAGAATCGGGTGTCGCTGCGGCTGGTGGTGAATGCCGGGTCGCTTCAGGAGGAGGATAACCAGCGCGGGATCGCCCACTTTCTCGAGCACATGGCTTTTAATGGGACGAAGAATTTCCAGAAGCTGGAGCTGGTCAATTTTCTTGAAAGCATAGGGATGCGTTTCGGGCAGCATTTGAATGCGAGCACTTCGTTTGACCAGACGATTTACCAGCTTGAGGTCCCTTGGGAGGATCCTGAGGTGGTGGACAAGGCGTTTCTGATTCTGGAGGATTGGGCGTCGAATATCTCGCTGGATCCGTTCGAAATCGAGGCAGAGCGCGGGGTCGTGGTCGAAGAATGGCGTTCTGGCCAAGGAGCGGCGCAGCGTATTCGCGATCAGCAGTATCCGCTTGTCTACTACAATTCCCGTTATGCGAAACGTTTGCCGATTGGCTCGATGTTTGTGGTGCAGAACGCGCCGGCGGAGCGGTTCGTCGATTTCTACAAAAAGTGGTACCGTCCGAATTTGATGGCGGTGATCGCGGTGGGAGATTTTGACGCGGACGAGGTGGAGCGGCAGATCATCTCGCGTTTTTCGCGACTGGAGAATCCGGAGGGCGCGCCTGAGCGCGTGAATTCAGAGGTGCCTGATCATGATCAGACTTTGTTTTCGATTGTCTCGGATCCGGAGGTGACGGGGATGTCGACGAGCATTTACCTGAAGGTTGATCCTGACGGTGACGAAACGGGCGCGGACTATCGCAGGCATTTGATCGAGCGCATTTATTTCACTTTGCTTAACCAGCGTTTGAGTGAGCGGACGCTTGATGCGGAGCCGCCTTACATAAATGCGAGCGTGTCGAGCACCGGGCTCGGGCGGGAGAAGCGGGCCTATGCGATGTCGGTCGGACTGATACAGGGGAAGGTGCAGGAAGGGATCGAGTATCTCGTCGCTGAAGTGGCTCGGGCGAGCGAAGACGGGTTTAGCCAGAGCGAGTTGGATCGCGTGAAGGCGGACATGATTCGCGGTATGGATAGGGCTTTTGAGGAGCGCGAGAACACTCAGTCAGGTGTATTCGCAAGTGAATACACGCGTGCCTTTACGATTGACGAGCCGATTCCCGGAATCGAGCTCGAGCGCGACATGACGCATGCCTTTTTGGCGGATCTCGATATCGAGGAGGTGAATCGGGTGGGCGATGTTTTCAAGAACGAGAAGAATCGGGTGATCCTTTTTACGGCTCCGGAGGCGGATGGCTATGAGCTCCCAAGTCAGGACGAATTACTCGCGGCGCTTGAGTCCGGGAAGGCGATGGGGCTTGGCGCTTACATCGATGACGTATCCGATGCTCCACTACTTGCGGTTGTTCCTGAGGCGGGCGAGATCGTCGAGGAGTCGTATCATGAGTCGGTGGACGTGCATGAGTGGACGCTGTCGAATGGAGCTCGTGTGGTGGTGAAGTCGACGGATTTCAAGAACGACCAGATTTTGATGTCCGCGTACAGCGAGGGCGGGAGCAGTCTAGTGGCGGATGACGAGTTTATCCCTGCTCTCACGACTACGATGCTTTTGGGAGAGGCGGGTATTGGACCTTTCAATACAATTCAGCTGGAGAAGAAGTTGGCGGGCAAGACGATTCGGGTGTCGCCAGCGATTGGCGGGAATGCCGAGACGATTGGCGGATCCGCGTCGCCGCAGGACATAGAGGATTTCTTCAAGCTACTCCATTTGCAGATCACGCAGCCGAACGAGAAGGATTTGGAGAAGGCGTTCCACTCGGTGAAGAATCGTCTGTCTGAGGTGGTTGCGAATCGTGGCAAGTCACCGAACGCGGTGTTTCAGGATGCGATCGAGGAGGCTTACTATGGCGACCATCCGCGTCACCAGCCGCTTGACTTGGGTCGGCTTGAGGAGATGGAGGCCCGTTTGTCCTTGGAGATTTTCAAGGACCGGTTTCAGAACGCGGGTGATTTCGTTTTCGTTTTTGTGGGGGCGATCGAGCTGGATTCGTTTCGCGACTACGTGAAGACCTACTTGGCGACGTTGCCGAGTCGAGGCGGCGAGCGGGAGAAGGCTCGGGACTTGGGGGATAAGCCAAAGTCAGGCCGCTTGTCGGTCGACCTAAAGAAGGGGCTTGAGGAGAAGACTTCGGTCCGCGTGTTTTTCAACGGGGATGCGGAGTGGTCTCCGGAGAATCGCTATGCCTTGGCGTTTGCTCGGGCCTTGTTGAATATCCGGATGCGCGAGGTTTTGCGCGAGGAGAATGGCGGGGTTTACGGGGTGAGCGTTTTTGGTTCGCTCGGGCGTTTGCCGTCTCCGACTTATTCGACAGGGTTTGGCTTTTCTTGCGATCCTGGGAATGCGGAGATGTTGGTGCGGCTCGGGCTGGTGGAGATCCTTTCTCTGCAGGAGCAGGGGGTTCGTCCGGAGAATGCGCAGAAGGTGCGTGAACTGCATATCCGCGAGCATGAGCGGGGCTTGAAGGAGAATGGGTTTTGGCTGAGCAATTTGGTTGGGGTCTACGCGGAAGGTCGGGAGTTTGAGGAGATCTTGAGTTTCCCGGATCGTGTTCGAGCTTTTGACTTGGAGGCGGCGCAACGGGCGGCTCAGCTTTATTTTGATATGAGCAATCTGCTGGTGGCGTATCTGCGTCCGGAGTATCAGGAGTAGCAGGGATTGAACGTGTACACCTAGGCTCTGCCATTAGAGTGGCATAGGGTGTCAAAAATGTGTGAACCGTGATACCTTGTTCCGGTCTTAAGTTCTCGAGCTTAACGTCCACCTTTTTCTCACATCCATGACTGACACTACCACATCAAGAGACCTCGCTAAAAAGATCGAATGGGTCGGATTGCGGAATCTTTCGTACGCCGAGAAGCAGCGTGTGCGAGAGGAGCTTGTCGAGGTGAGTTGTTATTTGCCGCGCCTTCTGGCTTTGGCCTTGTGGAGTTTCTATGGTCAGCGTCCGCCGGAGTACATGGTGACTCGGGGATCGGAGAGCAGTCTGCAGACTTATAAGGAGCGCGAGCGTACTAAGTCCTATATCCGCGAGTTGATGGCGGACTATAGGGACGAGGATTAATCGAAGCGGAGTTTATTGGGTACAGCGGGAATCGCTGCATAAGGCCGCTTCATACAAAATTTGCCGAGTCTATTCGCTGAGGACGCGCTTTAGGTTGTCGAGGTCGAGGATGTCGGAGAGTGCTTCTTCGCGGACGATTTCGTTAGCGAGGCTTTCTTTCTTAACCTGGAGGGATTGGATCTTTTGCTCGACGGAGTCTTTGGCGATGAGGCGGTATGCGTTTACTGTATTCTTTTGGCCAATACGGTGGGTGCGGTCGATGGCTTGGGCCTCGACGGCGGGATTCCACCAAGGGTCGTAGAGGACGACGTAGCTGGCGGCGGTAAGGTTTAGGCCTGAGCCGGCAGCTCTGAGTGAAAGGAGGAAAGCGGTGACGGTTTCGTCGTTTTGGAATTGGTCGACGAGCTCTTCGCGGTTTTTGGTCTGACCGGTGAGGGTGAGGTGTTTGCAGTCGATGCCTTTGAGCGACTCGCTGATAATTTTCAGCATCTCGACGAACTGGGAGAAGATTAGGACCTTATGGCCTTCTTCCTGTAGTTCGGATACGAGATCGACGAGGCCTTCGAGTTTGGCGCTGCGGACTTTCGCGTACTCGGGGCTGATGAGGGCGGGGTGGCAGCAGATTTGGCGGAGGCGAAGGAGGGACGCGAGGATGTTGAAGCGTTCTTTCGCGAAAGCCGACTGGCTGTCGATGCCGAGCACTTTTTGCTGGGTGAGCTTGAGCTCGGCGAGATAGAGGTCCTTTTGCTCGCCTTCCATCTGGCAGACGAGGGATTCCTCGATGCGTTCCGGCAGGTCGGTGGCGACCTGCTTCTTGCTGCGGCGTATCATGAAATGGGATACGCGGCTGGCGAGGCGAGCGGGGGTTTGCGGGTCGTTTTCCTTATAGTGTTTTGTGAAGGAGGTCTTGCTGCCGAGGAGTCCCGGCATGGCGTAGGAGAAGATTGACCAGAGGTCGGTGGCCTTGTTCTCGACGGGTGTACCGGTGAGGGCGATACGGTGTTCGGACTTGAGGTCGCGGGCGGCTTTGGCGGTTTGGGAAGTTGGGTTTTTGATGTATTGGGCTTCGTCGAGGATGGTGACGGTCCACTTGACTTTGTGGAAGAGGTCGCGGCGGATGCGCAGCTGGGAGTAGTTGGCGACGAGGATGTCGGTGCCATCGAGCTGCCAGCCGGCGACGGTATGGGTGTCGGGGTCGAAGATGGAAATTTTGAGGAGGCTGGAGTGGATTTCCACTTCCTTGTGCCAGACGTGCATGACGGACTTCGGGCAGATGACGAGGCAGGCGAAGGGCTCTTCGGCCGGACGGTTGAGTTTGAGCCAGGTGAGCCAGGTGAGGGTTTGGAGGGTTTTTCCCAGTCCCATGTCGTCGGCGAGGACGCCGCCGAAGTTGTTGTGCGCAAGGTAGGCGAGGAATTTGAAGCCTTCGACTTGGTAGGGGCGAAGCTCGGAGAGGATGCCTTTGGGCACGACGGCGGCGGTCTTGGCGGTGAGCTCTTTGGTGCGTTTGCGGATGTCGTCGCGCATCTCGTCGAAGGCGGTTTCCTCCAGTTTGGCTTCGGCGAGCTGCAGGGTGTGGAGGGCGTGCTGGCCGGTGCCGGCTTCGTCGAAGTTGACGCCGAGTGAGTCGAGGAGCTGGCGGTCGCTTTCGACGACTTCGCTTTCGAAGCGTTTCCAGCCTTTGCCTGGGATGTAGGCGTATTCGCCGCGGGCTCGCATGACGAGCTGACGTTCGTCTTCGGTGAGGTTGGTATCCAGAAACTGGGGATCGAGCTTGAGGTTGAACCAGTCGGCGTTTTCGTCGGTGGAAACGGCGAGGGCGTAGCGTCCGGCTGGGCGTCCGTCGACGAGGGTGTCGAGCTCTTCGTCGGGGACGAGCTGGATGTCGTCAGGGACTTCACGTATCCAGTCGATGAATTCGCGGGCGAAATTTTGGTCGATGGTTTTGCTCCAAACGCCTTCGTCTTCGTCCTCTTCGAGGTCGTAGGCTTCGAGGACTTCGGGCACGTAGTCGCTGGGCGGGTGTTCGAAGAGGGTGCGCTCGGGAGGGATGGCGGACTGGGTTTTGTCCTCAGCGTTTTCGCTCGGCTTCCAGCCGTCGCTGGTGAGGATGAACCAGAATTCCTGATCGGGGGAAACGGAGTAGAGGCGGCAGTCGAGGTAGCTTTTTTTGGCCCAGTCCGAGTCTGTCTTTCGGACCTGGCAGTAGAGCCGTGCGTGCATGGGGATGCAGACGATATCGTCTCCGACGCTTTGGGGGAGCGGGAGTCCTTGGTTGCGCAGGAAGAGCAGGCCTTCGGGGGCTTCTATGGCGTCGGCGGGGATATTGAAGAGCTTGTTCGGTCGTTCGTTGGGACGCAGGAGGGGCGGGCCGTGGTAGAGGGTGTCGGCGCAGAGGTAGAGAGGGGTTTCGCCGGCGAGGTAGATGAGCGGAAAGGGTGCGGCGGATCCGTCTTCGAGCTCGAGCTGGAGGGTGTAGCATCCGTCGTCGCCGATGCCGTTTTCGATGCCGGTCCAGCGCAGGGCGACTTCGGACAGGCGGAGCGGCTTATCGTCGGAGCCTATGATTTGCTCGCGGGTGATCGGGTGGTGGAGAAGCTTGTTGAGGAAGGAGCAGTCTTCCGGCTTTTCGAGGTCGATGCGGGCTCGCTGGGTGGACTTGTAGTATTCCTGGAAGAGGGCGCAGAGGGTGAGGTTGAGGGGAGCGAAGCGTTCGAGGAAGCCGTAGTCTTTTGACAGCCATTGGCCGAAGTCTTTGGCTGTGATATTAAAGAAGGATTCGTCTTCGGAGTGTCGCCCTTCCCATTTGATGGTTTTCCCGTATAACTTCAGGCGGACTTCGAGAGTGGAGACGGGGGTGACGTATTTGCGTTGGGAGAGGTTGCCGAGGCGGTTTTTCCAGAGTCGGGATTCCTTCATCCGCGCTCGTTTGATGAGGGCTTGCTCGATCTCTGTGGTGTCGATGAGGGAGTCGAGAAAGGGGGGGATGGGAGAGTCGAAACGCTGGAGGAGGAAGGCGACGTACTGTAGCAGTTCAAGCTCGGTGTTCGGCTTTTCGATCCATATCCCGTCGCTGATCGGTTTGCCCGGATCGGGTACCTTGAGCTTGATCTCGGCATCGAAGGCCTCGAGGTCCTTCGCGTAGAGGGCCTCTCTCCATTCAAACTCTTCGGCAAGCTCTGTGATCGCTTGCAGCTGTAGGCGCTCGCTTGAGGTGAAGGAGCGGCCGAGGGTGTCCTCGAGTTTGTGTTTCCAAGAATTCGCGTCTTCTGCAGGCATAGATGTTGGATTGGAAGAGAAGGGTAAGTCTGTAGGCTTGTCGAGAATCGGCCGGAGTCGAGCCTGCGGTGAAATTGCGGATACATTTTTCGCTGACGCGGGGCAGGAGAGGCTAAATGTTCGTTTTTTGACATGATGCGCAGTCTTGAGATCGTTTTTCCAGTTTCGTTCGCCCTTTGTTTTGGGGCGATGTCGAGTATAGGGGTTATTGGTGGGGCGTCCGATCAGGTGGCTTGGGCGGAGTTAACTGCGATTGAGGAGGTCGAGTCGGGCCCGCTTTTCGAGATGATTGAGCCGGAGTATTCGGGAATCCATTTCGAGAATCTGTACGATCATCCTCAGCGTTGGACGCAGTTGTGGCACCAGTATTTTCTGGGAACTTTTGGGAGCGGGCTTTCGCTGGGTGATGTGGATGGCGATGGATTGCCGGATATTTTTGCGGTTGGGAAGGATTCGCCTAATGCTTTGTATCTAAATCGTGGCGACTTTCGTTTCGAGGACGTGACGGCGGCGAAGGGACTTGAAGGGCAGGAAGGCATCGGGGCGGGAAGTAGCATGCTTGATATCGATAACGATGGGGATCTCGACATCTACGTGACCTACACTGGTTTTCCCAACGAGCTTTACATCAACGATGGAGAGGGGAATTTCGTCGAATCTTCGCGCGAGTGGGGGCTGGCGATTGATACGGGCTCGAATGCCCCGTCTTTCGCCGACTACGACCGCGATGGGGATCTCGACTTGTATTTGCAGTGCAACTTTCTCGAGAGTTCGGGGATTCCCGAGGGGATGCCGGATCTGCTTTTTGAGAATCGGGACGGAACGTTTGTAGAGGTGACTGAGGCTGCGGGCATCTCGGGGGCCGGACAGGGGCACTCGGCGATCTGGTGGGATCATGACGAGGACGGCTGGCCGGACCTTTACGTTGCGAATGATTTCGAGCCTGCGGATAAGCTGTATCGAAATAATCAAGACGGCACGTTTACGAATGTGATCAACGAGGCGATGGTTGCGGCTCCGTATTCGGCGATGGGCGGAGATCTAGGTGATTTTAATAATGATGGACATGTCGATTTCATGGTCTCGGAAATGGCGACGCATGATCATGTGAAGCATCACCGGACGATTGGTTCGATTTCGACGAAGCTGCTGTGGGCGAGTACGGATACAGTTAGCCAGTATATGAAGAACATGGTGACGACGAAGATCGGGCCGAATCAATTCGCAGAAGTTTCTTACATGCTTGGACTGGACGCGACGGACTGGACTTGGGCGACGCGGTTTGCGGATTTTGACAATGACGGGTTGCTTGACGCTTTTTTCGCCAATGGCATGGCGAGGGCTTTTCATGATGGCGATATCGGAAAGACTTCGACTCGGGCGAAGACGGGTTGGCAGCGCATGGCGTTTTTCAAGAATAGCCCGCAATACGACGAGCAGAATCTGGCGTATCGAAATCTTGGTGACTACGTATTTGAGGATGTGAGTGAGGAGTGGGGTCTAGACTTGGTTGGGGTGAGCTTTGCGTCCGCTTACGCTGATTTCGATCAGGATGGTGACCTTGATATGGCGCTTAGTAATATGGAGGGAAATCTCACGCTCTATCGAAACAATAGCCAGAGCGGAGCTCGCTTGTTGGTGGAGCTTGAGGGGGTGGAGAGCAATCGCTATGGAGTGGGGGCGAAGCTGAAGCTGTTTGCTGGGGATCAGGTGATGGCTCGCGAGATTGTATTGACTCGTGGATACTTGTCGAATGACGAGCCTGTGGCTCATTTTGGGCTTGGGGAAATTGAGGACTTGGATCGTTTGGAGATTCAGTGGCCGAGTGGGGCGTTTCAGGTAGTAGAGGATCTTGGAGTGAATCGTCGTTATCGAATTCGCGAGGAGGCGGATGGGTCTAAGCCGAAGGACGATGCCCTGACTTGGTTTGTTCGTTCGGAGATGCAGCTTCCTCGAGAGACTGTGAGTAGGGAGGATCATTTTCAGATGTTTCCCATGCAGCTGCTGATCCCGGCGGTGGAGACGCGGGATGGGCCGGAGCTAGCGGTGGCCGATGTGAATGGAGATGGGTGGACGGATGTGCTTCTCGGCGGGTCCACGGGGCAGGAGTCGCGGCTCTTTTTGAATCGTGGGGGCCTGTCGCTCGAGTGGCTGGACTTGGACGATTTCGATGATGATTTCGATAGTGAGGACCGCAGTTTAGAGTTTTTCGATTACGAAGGGGATGGAGATCTCGATTTGTTTGTGAGCTCTGGGGGAATCGAACTCGACGCGGAGGATGATTTCTACGAGGACCGGGTTTACTTGAATGATGGCGAAGGCGAGTTTGAGCGGCTCGGACGAGCGTTTCGTCCGGAGCCGGTGGCCTCCGGAGCGAGTGTGGCATTCGACTATGACGCGGATGGAGATCTGGATTTGCTGGTGGCGGGAGGTTCGGTGAAGGGAATGTATCCGCAGTACGAGGACAATCTTGTTTGGCGACGCGTCGAAAAGGGCTTCGAGCTCGATGAGGAAAGTTCTTTCGCGAAGGCGTTTCGCAGGTCCGGCAATATTTCGGAACTGATAGCGGTGGATTGGAGTGGGGACGGAAAGCTGGATCTGGCGCAGGCGGTTCTGTGGGGCGCTCCCGTACTTTGGGAGTCGAGGTCGGAAGGCATGGAAAGGGTAGAGGGCGCGTTTGAGGAGAGAGGTATGCTTGGGGTTTGGCGCTCGGTGGCCGCGGGGGATTTCGATGGCGATGGGCGGATGGATTTTGCTTTGGGCAACTATGGATTGAATACGAAGTACAAGGCTAGCGAGAAAGAGCCTGTGCGGTTTTTCGCTCCTGATAATCCGTATATGGAAAATACATACATTGAAGCGTATGTGAAGGATGGGCGTGTGCTTCCGATGGAAAATCGCGAGCTGCACGACATTCAGTTTCCGGGTTTGATGGATAAGACTTCGAAAAATATTGCCGCATTCGCAGAGATGGATGTGGAGCAGATCTTCACAGCTGAGCTTTTGTCGAAGTACAAGGTGTATGATATGACGGATACGCGTAGTGTGCTTTTGCTACAGAGGGAGCGTGGTCAGTTTGAGAAGGTGGTTTTGCCTCGTTGGGCTCAAAGCGGGGTGGCGATCGATATCCTAGCTGAGGACGTGGATGGCGATGGGGACGAGGATCTGGTGATTGCCCACGAGATGCATGCTCCGCAGCATTGGGCGGAGCGGTTTTTGCGCGGGCATGTAAGCCTGCTTTTGAACGATGGCTCTGGGGGGTTCGAGGCGTTGCAGCCTTGGAAGAGTGGATTGGAGGCGTATGGGTATCCGCGGCGATTGGCTTGGGTGGATCTGGACAGGGACGGGAAGGGTGAGCTGTTGGTTTCGATGAACGAGGGACCCTTGCTTGTCTTTGAGCTGAGATAAAAAGGCAGCCACTCGGGCTGCCTTTGGTGAAATGCGAATGGAGCAGTTTTAGTTGGTTCGTCTTGGGTCGTTTGGATTTTCGGGAAGACCGAGGCGCTTGAAGAACTCCTGTGGGGTTTCGCGCCCGGAAACGGTCTCGTCGATTTCCATGCCGAGCTCTTCGTAGAATTTGCGGCGACCTTCCATGTCGTCAACGAGTTCTTGGTAGGCGATTTGGCCGACGCGTATGGCGACGCGGCGGGGAACGACAACGACACCGTCGGAATCGGCGACGATGACATCGCCCGGGTAGATGAGGGCGCCGCCTACGACGACGGGACGTTGCACGTCGATGACTTCGTTACGCCCAATGCGTTCGCCGCGGCCGCGTTTGGTGTAGTTGGTGTAGACGGGATTTCGTTGAAGGATGATTTCATCGATATCGCGAACGCCGCCTGAACAGACCAGTCCCACAGCTCCGGCTTCCTTCCAGTCGAGGATGTTCTTGGAACCGGTGGAACCGGTGTCGTTGTCGTCGTGGTTGTCGATGACGACGACGGAGCCCGGCTTGATGAATTCACGGAAGGGCTCGGGGGAGAGTTCGTTATACCACATGCCTCGCCAGTCGCGGTATTTCTGATAGTTTTCCTCTTCGCTCAGGTCGACGCCTGGATGCTTGGGGTGATTGGTCGGGCCGTAGCGAGCGGTGACGGCGATGCCGGCGAAGCGGTGTTCCATGGTTTTGACGTCGCGCCAAAGTGGGGCGATGTCTTGCTTCATGACGCCGACGTCGACGTAGCCGACAGTGACGAGCCCATCGACGACGTCGCAGACGCGGGCTCCTTTGTAGAGCTCCAGTAGTGTTTCGTCGGATACGGGATCAGCTTCTTGGCTGTTGGCGAGGGCGAAACTGGATAAGGCAATGGCAAGGGTTGCGGTACGTCTCATATGATATGGGGGTCGGGGTTTGTGGTTAGAGAATTCTAGGGCGAGGAGGTTTAGGCGACGTCGAGGTCGATGGGGCCGTCAAAGCCGTCGTCCTGGCCTTCGCGTTGTGGTAGGTTTGGAGTGGCGGGCTTGTCATCAGGTTCAAGCGAGAGTCCTTCTTTTTCTAGGAGGAGGGAGGAGCGTTCGTGACCGGCTGCGGCGGCGGAGCGAAGGAGTTCGGCGGCTTTGTCGCGCCCGAGGGATTCGTATTTGCCTTCGAAGTAGCGGGAGGCGGCGAAGTATTTAGCGTCAGCGGATCTAGAGGCACTTTTGAGAATCCAGCTCCAGGCGACTTCTTGATTTTTTTCGACGTATTTGCCGGTTAGATACAGTTTGCCTAGTTCTAACTGCGCTTCGGAGTGGCCGAGTTGGGCGGCGATGTTGTACCAGGTGAGAGAGTCTGCTGGATCGGTTTTCTTGATTTTGCCATCGGAGAGGATGCGAGCGATGTGGAAGCAAGCGTCGAGGGCGGTTTCGCGTAGTATCTCGGTTTCCCGATCAACGGGTGGCGCGCTTTTTTCGAGTTTTACTTCTGGGTTGTAGTATTGGCTGTAGTCTTGGCCGAGTCCGGTCTTGAGGTCTGTGCCGAGCGAGCGGGCGACTTTGAGGAATTTGTTGTATGCTTTTTTTGGGTTCTGTTTCAGGGCGATGCCTCTCATGTTCATAATTCCGAGCTGGTATCCAGCGAGTGGGTACCCGGAGAGTTCTAGTAGACGAAGGTCGCCGAGCGCTTTTTTGGGGGCGTATTCTTCGCTTTCGGGAATTATGAGAAGTTGGGCGAGGTGGAAGGTGGAGTCATTGTCGCCGTAGTAGCTGACGTTGAAGGCTCCGTAGTAATAGTTGCGGGCCATGTTTAGATTTTTGGATACGCCGCGGCCTTCGCGGTAACAGTCGCCGAGTCTTAGCATTGCATGTTTGACACGGTAGTCGGCGGCTTTCTCCCAGTAGGGAATGGCTTCTTCCCAGGCGGCCTCGCCTAGTTTGCCGCTGGCGAGGAGATTGCCCATAGTGTAGTGGGCGAAGTAAGACCCGAGGTCGATGGCTTCTTGGTAGAGGCGGTAGGCTTCGGTGGGGTTTTTGTCGATGCCGAGTCCGTATTCATGGGCGAGGCCGAGGTTGAGGAAGCCGATGGCGTCATCCATGTCGGCGGCTTGGCGGAAGTAGTCGATGGCCTTGGCGTAGTCGCGCTCGAGCCCAAGTCCGTCACGGTAGAATTTCCCTAGCTTGTAGACGGAGAGGGAGTGTCCCATGTCGGCGGCGCGCTGGTAGTTTTCGAGGGCGAGCGGGTAGCGGCCGGCGGTTTCGGCTTTTTGGCCGCGGTGGTGAATGGCGGGAGGATAGCCGGCGTCGGCGGCGGCTTGAATGGCTTTGTCTTCGTCGGTGGCGCCGAGCCATGAGAAGTCGCTGGCGATGTAGACGCCGTAGAAGTAGCGAGCTCGGGCGTTGCCCATTTCGGCGGATGCGAGGATCATGGCCTTGGCGGGTTCGAAGTCACGCTCGACGCCAATGCCCCAAAGGGTGCGTCGGCCGAGACAATAGAGGGCTTCGGGCTTCCTCTCGCGGGCCTGTTGCTGAACGAGGTCGATGGCGTCTCGCTCGGTGATAAAGGGAGCTTCGTTTGCGTTTGGGAAGTGAAGGGCTGGATACCAGCTGTCGGCGGCGGCTCTTTCGAGAAGTAGTTGGGCGCGTTCGAGGTCTTGTTCGCCTCCTTGGCCTTGAGCGAGCATGACGGCGAGGTTGTACTGCGCCATGGTGTTTTGCTTGTGGGAGAGTTCGAGGAGTTCGCGGGCTTTTTCGAAGTTTTGCTCTGTGCCTTCGCCGCGGTAGTAGAGGGTGGCGAGTCGGGAGCAGGCGAGGGGGTTGTCTTTTACGGCGACGGGTTCGAGCCAGACGAATGCTTGTTCGGGCGAGAAGAGATCTTCTTCGTCGAGGAGGGAGACGCCGAAAGATGTCTGCATGGACTGGATACGCTTGGTCATCTGGTCTTCGTAGCTTTCCACGATATCGTCGACGGTGTCTTTGATGGATTCGCGGTCCATGCCTTGGAAGAAGACTTGGCTGAATGAGTTGTGGAGTTTGTTGACGGCGGCGATTTTGTAGCGTTCGAGGAAGTGGCCTGACTTTTCTTGGTCTTGCTCGGCTCCCTCGCCTCGGGCGTAACGGATGGCGAGGAGCATGGCGGCGCTCGGTTCGTTGAGCTCGTCCGCTTTTAGAAACATGTCGGTGGCTTTCGTATCGTGGTAAAAGTCGGCGTCGTCTTCGTCTCCGTAGATCAGGCCCAGGTAGAAGTAGGCTGAGGCGCGGGCGTTGCGGATGGTGCCGAAGTCTTCCGGACTGAGGTTTCGGAGTGAGTCAGCGTCCACGACGGAGAGGAAAAATTTCTCGGCTTGGGCCATGCTGGAGCGGGTGCCTCTTCCGATGAGGTAGGCGTAGCCTGCGTTGTAGTGACCGAGGGTGTCGCCGAGGGATGCGGCTTGCTCGAAGCTGCGCAGGGCTTTGCGGGGGCTGGCGAAGAGTCCGTTTCCTTCGAGGGAAAGGAGTCCGAGCATGTTGTGGGCCGGAGCGAAGTCCTGATTGGCGGCCTTTTTTAGGAGCGAGACGGCTTCGCCTCGGTTTTTTTTGTATCCGTCTGCTCCATACAAATGCTTGAGGGCGTCGTCGTATCGTTCCTCTGGGGAGAGTTCGGATTCTCCGTAGTCGAAGTCTTGGGCGCGGATGCCGGGGTGGGCAAGCAGGGCGATTGTGATGAGGGCGAGAAGGGGGCGAAGGGAGTGAGGGTTCACGGGAGAGGTTTTACTCTCTTGTGTGGGGGCGACAAGTGGATTTTGGCTTGTCCTACTCTCTTCGGGCTATGGTGGGTTTGAGCTTGGTGCGAAGTGGAATCAATGGATTCGCAAGCAATGCTATTGGGTTGCGGGATTGGTGCGACGCGGTCTGCAGCCATTCGACTGGCTCATGATCTACGACAAGCTGCAACCCTACAGCGCTGGGGGGCTAGCGGCGTTGGTTCCAATCGTCGGAGTAGAATTGGTTGGAGAGGGCTCAGTTTTTTGCCGACATCGAATTCGGAGGTGAATTTTCTAAATTCTTGTTGTTCGGGAGCTTACTTGCGTTTTAGTAATTGCAACTAGGTGTTCCTGTGGCTGTGTAACCTGTTTATTGCGTATTGTGGGTTGACGGTCTGAGTAGAACTCGCAGGAATACTTAGCTTAGCCTGCGCCCTCCTCTTGTGCAGGAGTGTTAATATAGAATCCTTCTCGCTATGCTCAATCGTGTCCTCTTTTCTAGCTTTGCCTTATTGTGTTTATTTGTCTCCTGCTTCAGCCACGGGGCGGGGATTGAAACTGTTGAAGATGATGCGGGGCAGTTCGTATATGGTTTGGGGTCGAACGATCTCGGGCAGTTGGTAGGGGATGGGACGACGGATGCGACTAACGAGTGGGTGACATTGGTTCGTGGTGCGAAGGATGCGCACGCCAGTATTGTGGGGATCTTTTATGTCGATGAAGAGGGCGTGCTTTGGGGGTTGGGCAGTGCCCTAGGACTAGAGGATAGTCGCGAGGATGGGTTCGTTCCTGTGGCGGAGAATGTGGTGTCGGTGGATGCTGGATATGGTGTGGTCTTATTTCAAAAGGAAGATGGAAGCCTGTGGATGCTCAATTGGTCCAGCCGAGCAGAAAAGGTTGCGGACGGGGTCGCGTTCTACAGAGCGGGTGTGCTTGGGTATATGTTTGCCGACTCAAATGGCGACTTGTACGGGTGTAATGTAGGCTGGAACAACTCGGCCCGCCTTGGGGTAGGGTATTATGGTGATGTCAGTGAGCCAACTTTTATTGCGGCGAATGTGGTGGACGCTCATCTCGGACCGTACAATGGGGCGTTTGTAACCGCCGACAATCGACTGTTTGCGATGGGAGAAGGTTGGGGTGGGATGTTCGGCACGGATATACCCAACTATTGGCAGACTCAGCTATCGCCCGTATTGATTGAGGAAGGTGTGACGTCGGTGACGGTGGGGGACTCGCGAACCTTGTATTACACTCGTCTAGATGGGAATCTGTATTTGCGTCTTCAGGGAGAGGAATCGCTAGCGCTAGAAGATGTATCCAGTGTTTGGATAGAAGCGGGATTTGGATCGGACGGGGTCCCGCGCTTCGCGCAGGGAACGGGCGGCTATTCGTATATGTGGGGTGAGCAGAGAAATGGAGAGTTTGGACTCGGCTCATGGGAGTTGACGTTCGAAGAGCCGCAGCCGCTTCCGTACGGCGTCGAGAGTTTTGGCTTATTTCAAGGGACGGGTGTTTTCTTTTTTGAGAATGGAGATGTAAAAGTGGCGGGAAGTCGTGGGTACGACTTGGACGTTGCTCAATCGTATTCTCAGCCGAGGGCGCCTGCGTTTGAAGACGTAGTTTGGATCCACGGTGATACTCAAACCAATGTATTCGTCAATGCGGACAGTCAGTTGATGCTGTTAGGACGTAACTACGAGGAATATTTTATTCCCGGAGGCGAATCGGTTTATGCCGAGCCGGCACTGATGGCTGAGGGAGTCAAAAAGGCGATGGTATCTTCCAATAGTTACTCGGGAGGGATGTTTTATTTGAAAGAAGATGGAGACCTGTTCCGATTGGGAGAATTCGGAAACGTTGAGATGAATGGCGCGGATCCCGCGATTCCAGATCTTGTGGCCTTGGGGGCGAAAGATTTCGTGTTAGGTCAGAATGGATCGTTTGTTTACTACATCGATGAAAACGATGACTTATATGGTTGGGGTAACAATTATTCCGGTCAACTGGGACCGGAAAACATGGAGACATGGATTAACGATCCGGTATTGGTCGCTTCCGATGTAATGTGCATCGCCACTGGGAGTTCGTTTTTGGTCTATATAGATTTGGAGGGCCGCCTTTACACGATGGGGGCTGACGAATCTGGACAAATCGGAAATGGAAACGAAAGCACTGAGCATGTAACCGCACCGTATTTATTGGATGAAGAGGTGATCGATATAGCGGTGAAATTTAACACTTTGGTTTATCTTAAAGAGGATGGTACTGCTTACGGAGTGGGCTCGGCGACGAATGGACGACTGGGAGTTCCTCCAGGTGAAGTCGGCCGTGTGCATAGTCCGATCGTGCTGGCAGAAGGGATTGTGGACGTAGCGACTCAAGGTGGCGCGAGTGTGCAGCTATTGGGTGAGAATGGGGTATTGTATTCTTTGGGTTATAGCTGGCGAAACAATCCTCGCGACTTGAATGGGGATGAGTTTTACGAGCTTTTGGTTTTGGATAGTAAAGTAACACGTTTGTACGATGCGGGGTCGGGGTCGGCGTTCTATCGCCGCTCGGATTCGCTGGAACTCAGCCGCGCGTTTGTACAAGCGACCTTTGAGGATGAGGAGAGCTGGTATGGGTTTAGCGCTGAAGTGGAGGTGCGTTCGCCGCATGATTGGGTGGCGTCGACTGATGACGATTGGATCGTGCTGGATGTAAGCGAGGGGGTGACGGGTACGTCGAGTTTGAGCTTTTCGGTTCTCGCAAATAATTCGCCTGAGCCGCGCTACGGTTACATCGATGTAAGCGGGAATCTGATACAGGTTCGCCAGATGGGCGTGCCGTTTGTGGAGATTGCTGGAGAAGGCGGCGCTGAAGAGTATGATGGTTCGGAGTATTCTGTGCAAGGTGACGCGGACTGGGTCGTATTTGAGCCGGTCGAGGAGGCGGGGATTGTGAATGTGGTCGTCGGGCTGAACGATACGGGAGAAGAGCGAGAAGCGGTTGTTTTGATAGATGGGAGGCGTTATTTTGTGAAGCAGGCGGCTGAGGTCGATGCGGGGGCATCGCTCTTTACAATGGGGTCGAACATGGAAGGGCAGCTTGGGAATGGTGCAACGGTGGAGCACGATAGTTTGGAGCTAATTGCCCCCGATGTGTCGTTTATGGCGGCTGGGACAGGTTTTACGCTATACGTGACTTTGGATGGGACGCTGTATCGTCTTGGTGGAAGTCCGTCGTTTGATGAGGAGGACAGTTCTATCTTCTCGCCTAAGGTTTTAGATACGGGAGTTTCTGAAGTGCATGCGTCGGGGAATCATTTTTCTTATGTAAAGACGGATGGATCTTTGTATTGGCACAGTGTCGATAGCTGGATATTGGATGCGCACCCAGGGGGTGACGAGCCAGTGTTGGTAGACACGGATGTGGTGCAGGCGTCGATGGGGGGGAATCAAACCCTGTACGTAAAGGAGGACGGCACCTTGTGGGGATTCGGTCAAAACTCAGGAAACCAATTGGGACTGGCGAATGGCGGAGCGAATGTGGGAGTGCCTGAGCAGATCGATACAGATGTGATGTCGGTTTACAGTGCTTTTAACCATAGTGTTTATGTTAAAACGGATAATACGCTTTGGGGGATGGGAGCGTCGTGGTTAGCTGCGATCGTGCATGGCGATTCTGGAGAGGCTTTTCACCCGCCGGTTATGATTGATTCGGATGTCATGTCCGTGGGGGTTGGCGATGGGATCACTGTATATAGCAAATCGAGTGACGACGCTATTTGGTATCTAGGCAATGCGGATGGTTTTGCAAACGGTACGGGCTCTCCCATTCAGCAAAGTTGGGATGTGTATTCAATTTCTGAGGACCATGCAGCGTTCTTTGTGACGGCAGAACATGAGGTGATGCTTTTGAATTTAGACTGGGAGTTGTATGAATTCGTGAGTGCGAGTAGCGGTGGCGGTTTCGAGTTGGACAACGTAGGTTGGTTCGATGCGAGTGCGGAGCATGGCTTGATCATTGCAGATGACAGCGGTGACTTGTTTGGGTTTGGGAAGGACTATTTCGGTCAAGCGGGTGTTGAAGGCGACGCGGATATGCTGTCATCGCCTGGATTGGTAGCGAGCGGAGTAAGGTCTATTGCTACTTTGTCGAACTCGGGATATTTCATAGACGGTCAGGATCTACTCTATGGGATGGGCACGTTTGAGGCGACCCCGGATTCTGGTGCGGGTGGGTTTGATTCAACTGTTCCCTACTATATGGGCGTCGCTGAGGAAGTATTTAGCAGTCAGGCGGATGGTGGTGCTAACGAACTATTTGCCTATCGAGAAAGCTCTGGAATCGTGAAGGGTCGCGGCGACAATGTATTCAATCAATTTGGCGGTTTAAGCGCAGCTGAATACGTTACGAGCAGCTTGGAGTTGTTTCCCGATTTGAAGAAGGTCGCGGCGGATGATGATTTCGTTTTTTACCTGGAGGAGGATGGAGACTTGTACGTGGCAGGTCGCAACTCCACTGGTGCGTTTGGAGATGGTGTGGATCAGTGGGCAGAGGTGGAGTCTCCGCATTTGGTTATGGAAGGGGTCGAAGATGTGACGACGAGTCGGTCGACGCATAGTCTATTTTTGGATTCGGAGGGAACGCTTTGGGGGGCTGGCAACAACTTCTCTGGGATGCTGGGAGTTGATCTGAATGTGGATAGCGGGCCGTTCTTCGAACCTGTGGAGATCGCAACAGGCGTAGTGGCGATGTCGCAGGGATTTTTGTCGACCTACTACATTACTGAGTCTGGCGAGCTTTGGGGGCTTGGAAGTTCGACGCGTGGGCAAATCGGTTATGATAGCGACGAAGTTGAGGGCACCATGCATGTGGCGAAGAAAATCGATGATGCGGTAGTGGCGGTGAGTTCTGGTTTGTATCACGTTCTTTGGCAAAAGGAAGATGGCTCGCTTTGGGGAATGGGCGCGAACGAATCGGGGCAGTTGGGAACTGGTGATTTTGTGGACCGATTTGAGCCGACGAAACTATTTGATGCGGTGACGGGATTTGAGGCGGGTCCTGGATACAGCATGGTTTTGGTAGATCCGCTGGACGGGCTGCGAGAGCTGGGCATCGATGCAGCGGGTGGGGAGTTGGCGATTCCGGCTGTTTTCTTTGGAGAATGGAGCGCGGGTGAGGATGAAGAATGGATCGAAATCGAGTCGGCGCAGACCCTTTCAGGACTCGCTACGGTGGAGCTTGTGATAGAGCCGAATCCTTATCCGCTGACGCGCGTGGGAACTGTCGATGTATTCGGAACCAAGGTACGTGTGGAACAAAGCGGTTTGACCGACTTTGCCGTCTTCGGGGAGGATATGCTGGAAATCGATGCGGATGGAGGCGTTCTAGAAGTAGAGCTTTATGCGAATACGGAGTGGGAGCTAACGGCTTCGGATGATTGGTTTGTCGTGGAAGGCGAGCAGACTGGCAGCGAGTCGCGATCTTTGCGGATTTCGGTTATGCCGAATCGCGTTTTGGACCTTCGCGAGGGCGAGCTGATTCTGGCGGGGCATAAGCTGAAGATTCGACAAGGCGGTCGCGAGGTATTCGAGTGGATTAACGAGTTTGGAGGATCGCTACTCATCGACGGAGTTGAAGTTTCGGAGGAAGAGTATCCTGACTGGTTGCGTTTCGAACGCATTGGAAATTCGGACAAAGGGTATTTATATGTCGAGGAAAACGAGACAGAGAATTCGCGCATTGGCTCGATTGTGGTGGATGGTAAGGTGTATCTGATTGAGCAATACGGGCGTGTTGACGGCAATTGGACTTTGTACAGTTTCGGTGATAGTAGAAACGGCCAGCGCGGTGACGGGTTGCCGTATACTCACGAGGTGGCTGAGCTTATCGCTGAGGATGTGGTAGATGCTGGAGTTGGGATTGGGTTCACGCTCTATCTAGACGATGAAGGCACCTTGTGGAGAGTCGGAGATGCATCGTTTTTTGACAAAGAGACTGATTCAAAGTTTAGTCCCCAAGTTGTGGATACTGGAGTTGTAAAGGTGGAGGCGAGCGATCGGCAATATGCCTACGTGCGAGAAGACGGCACACTGTGGTGGTTGAGTAGTTTGTACCACGTTTTTGAAGATCTTGAAGTCGGAGAGTCGGAACCTATACAAATCGCGAGTAGTGTCTTGGATGTTAGCGTACCGCTGCGAGGGTCGCCTTTTGTCCTTTATCTCACGGAGGAGAACGAGCTTTGGGGATTTGGTCAGAATACAAATGGAGCCCTTGGGCTTGGCGAAAGTGAGGGTGGCGAGGTTTTTTCACCGACGTTGATAGCCGATGATGTGCGATCGATAGCGACGGGAGGCTGGCACAGTTTATTCGTCAAGCTCGATGGTACGCTCTGGGGCATGGGATCGAACTGGACGGGTCATTTAGGAGCAGAAGGCGATTATACGGTGCCGGTACAAATAGACGAAGATGTGCGCCTGGTGGAAGCAGGAGAGTATACAACGCTTTACGTCAAAACGGACGGGACAATTTGGGGGCGTGGTTCTTCGCCTGTGGGACAATGGTTAAACGAGACGGCGTTGCCGCACAGCATCGACGGAGTTGATGGAAATGACATCGTCGATTTGGTTTTGCGCCCTGGATTCGAAGGGGTGTTGCATTCGGATGGAAGGCTTTACCGCTTGACCGGTGGGGTTGTGGAAACTGATTTCGTTTTGTATGCGAATGGCTCTGAGCATTCGGTCACGCTGAAGAGCGATGGAAGTCTCTTGGGGTTTGGCTTAGATAATTTCGGACAGGCAGGTTTGGACCTTGATGCGTATCCCGGTTCGACGCCGGCTCCGATTGCCAATCGGGTCTTCGGCTTTGGTGCGGGAGCTAACTTGTCATACTATTTAGATTACGCTGGACGATTGTGGACCGCTGGCCGTTTGGACAGCGGGCATGGATCTGGACCGTTAGTCGAGTCGAGTTATTTTGATTGGGTTGATTCCGGAGTCGACGAGGTATTTGTGAATCGTATGCCGATCCAAGGAGGATCGGATAATTCGGTCGTCTACAAACGGATACGAGGCGGCGACGGCTCTCTTTACTCGATGGGCTACAACAGGAACCAGCAAGCGTTGCGTTATCTTGTGGATGAGGGAGATTTTTTGAATGATTTCGGTCCGTCGATTTTGGTGGCAGATGAGGTGGAGATAAGCTCCTCCGTCGTTTGGGGATTAAGTTCGGAGGGAGTTTTGTACGGAGGGGGCAAGCAGTCGTATGGCTTGCTTGGCGATACTGTGGAGGACAGACAATTTCCTGTTGATCCGATTATCGGCGATGGGGAAGATGCCACTACCAATATTGTAATTTTGGCAGAAGGCGTTGAGCAGATATCGCTCGGCAGTACCCACGGGGTGTATTTGAAGAGCGATGGCAGCCTTTGGGGGCTAGGTCGAAACTTAAGCGGCGAGCTCGGTTTTGAACCTGATGAAACAGTGGCAACGACTGCGGTAAAGATCGCAGAGAATGTGGTTTCGGTGACTGCTGGTCCTCAGGCGACTGCGTTTATCGATACGGAAGGGCGACTATGGGGGCTGGGCAATGCTTCTTCAGGCTGGATGGGGTTTGAGCCCGATCTTGAGCTAGAAGTCTTCGTGCCGCATTTAATTGCAGAGGGTGTGGTCGAAGCGCAGCTCGGAGGTGGGTTCATCGTCTACCAATTGGAAAGCGGGGGGCTTTGGGGCTCGGGAACGAATTCTCTCGGACAATTGGGAACGGGCGATACTGTCAATCGATTCGAGCCCGTGCAAATCTTCGAAGATGCGGAATCGTTTTCGGTTGGTCTGTATCATGTCCTAGTTGCTGTTGAAGCACTTGGCACTGAAGAGGAGCTTTCGTTCTCGGCTGAAGGAGGGGAGGTCGATATCACGGTGGATGTATTTGGTGACTGGTACGCATCGTCTCGCTATTCTTGGATAAGCTTTCCTGATGGGGAGGAAGGCGACAGCTCTAGCACGTTGCGGGTAGCGATCGCTGAGAACGAATCTCCGGTTTCTCGAGTGGGCTTCGTCGAAGTGAACGGTTTGATCGTCCGTGTCGAGCAAGCAGCGGCGGAGCATTATCTGGCGCTCGAAACTGAGTCGGTATCGATCGGCGCTGGTGGAGGAACCGTTGCGGTATCGGTGTTTTCGAATCGAACATGGGGCGCTACGGAAGATGTTGATTGGATCTCGTTCGCTGGTCCTGTGATTGTCACAGGAGACGGGACAATCCGTTTGACCATAGAAGAGAACGAAATTCCTTTAGCCAGAGAAGCGACGATATGCGTCGGTGGTATTGAAATCCTGGTGACGCAAGAATCTGTGGACGATGGATTTTATATTGGTGAAGCCAGCGAGGTTTCGAGTTTCTCTGAAGACCCATCGACTGGCGGCTATGCTGGATTGTGGCTTCCTGAAGGCGAGGATGTTGGGAAGATCGTGGGCGTTTGTATCGATGGCGAGACTAGCAGTGGTTTCGTCTACGATGTGGAGGTTTTCAGCTCGACGACTCTACTCGTCGCGATAGACGAGGATCAGACAGCTGTATTCACGAAGAACAGCTATGGCTTTTACTCTGGAACGTTGCCTTGCATTGGCGAGATAGAGTTCGAGAAGGTTGTGCCTGAAGAGGAGGATAGCGCGTTTGCCGGGTTCTATGAGGCAGACAGCGGCGAAGAATCTGGCGCGAAGATCTACGTGTTTGTAGCTCCCTCTGGAGATACGATCGCGGTAGCTCCGGAATTGGAGGAAGGATTCGCAGTTCGCGGACGGATTAGCGAGAGTGGATCGATTACGGTGTCTGGGAACGGTGCGCCAACGGCGAAGTCTTTGAAGCTGGTAAGCGCTACCGGTGGGTCGGGCTTGAGTTTGAAGCCGACGGCCTTGAGTGACTATTACGAGCGTATTGATTATTCGGGTACTACGGTATCGTTGAGTGTCGAATCGATAGGCAGCTGGGTTGTCGCGAACGAGCTTAATTGGGTGACTGTAAGCGTATCCGAAGGAACGGGATCGATGACTGTGGATGTCGTTGTCGCGGAGAACGCAGGAGCTAATCTGCGGATTGGCGAAGTAATGATTGGCAATGAAACCTTTAAGGTGCGGCAGATAGGCAATGCCGCCGGCCTTGAGTTTGAGCCTTGGCTAGGCGCTTACTTTACGGCGGAGGAGATATCCGCAATGGGAGAGATGCCAGCATTGGCCGACGTGGACTTGGACGGAAGCGACAATGAAACTGAATGGTTGCTTCAGCTTGATCCGGCTTTGTTTGCTTCGAGACTCGCTCGGGAGGCTAGCGTGGTTGATGGAGTCTTGCGGGTGGCACTTGATATGGCGCCACCAGCAGGAGTTGCGTTCAAGGTCGAGATGACGCGCGACTTTAGTGATTGGCTCGAGGTGACTGATGCGTTGGTCAGTGCTGAGGGCGAGTTGCCGGAGTATGCGATAACGATCGACGATGCTGTCGTGGGCGTTCGGATACGTGCGGTGTCATCCGAGTAGAACCTCAGGGGCTTTTAATAATCTGGATTTACCTGACGAGGATGGGTTTCCTCGTCAGGCCTAGATTGGATCTGGAAAGGAGACTCGCCCTTCGAGCTTGGCTCGAAGTGGAATCAATGGCTTCGCCAGCGATGGTATTGGGTTGAGGGATTGGGGCAGATGCGATCTGCAGCAAGCTGCAACCCTACAGGGCTGCTTGGCCTAGCGGCGCTGGTTCCAGGCGTCGGAGTCGAATTGGGCGGTGAGGGCTTCTTCCTCTTCGGGAGTCCAGGAGGGGGTGCTGACGTATTCGATCTCGGCTTCGAGGAGCTTGGCGAGCTCGATGGTGAAGTCGTTGTAGAAGCGGGCCCAAGTGATCTTGCTAGCGAGGGGCTTCCAAATGGAGCCTTGCAGCATGTAGCCGTTTTTGGTGCGTTTTTGGGCGGCGCCGGCGACTTTGCTGGGGAGGTTTTTCAGGACGACATCGTAGAGCTCGGCTTTGTTAAAGCAGACGCTTGGAGCGGCTTCTTCTGGGGTGTTGTAGTTGAGCTCGGTGAGGAGGTCTTGGCTCTCCAAGGCGTTGACCATGCACTGGTGGATGGCGCGGTAGCTTTCGATGGGCTGACCTTTGGAGAGGGGATGGCTAGCTGGGATGACGAGGGTGTAGGTCCAATCGTCGTTGTGGTCCACGACACCGCCGCCGGTGGGTCGGCGACAGATTTCGGCGGTGAGGTCTGAGATTTCCGAGGTGACGTAGGAGTAGTTTTGGCTGAGGCCGAAGGTGTAGGCTGGGCGGCTCCACTCGTAGTGGCGGAAGCGAATGGCGTCGGCGGGCTGGTAGCGCTGCAGCAGGAGGAAGTCGTATGCCATGTTTTGGGCGGCGGTGGCTGTGGTGTCGGGGATTATGTGGAATGGGTGCGCCATAGTGTGGAGACTACAGTTGGGGAAACGGGGGGGAGGTCAATGCTGGTGAGGGGGAGGAGTGGTTAGTAGTGAGTAGTGAGTAGTGAGTGGTGAGTGGTGAGGAATGAGGAATGAGTGGTGAATTGGGGGATCTGCTTTTTATTGGGAGTGGTACCAGGGGCGGTAGGGCTTGGGGACGATGAGGGCGTCGAGCTGGTCGGAGAGGCCTTGGGGCTGGGTTTTGAGTTTGGAGGCGAGGGGGGCGAGGTCGAAGGAGAGTCGGGCTTGGCGGTGGGCGAAGCGGGGGTCGTCGCCGCGTTGGGCGGCTTGGATGAGGGTTTCGGGTAGGCCGAAGTGTTTGAGGATGCGTTGTCCGATCTCGTAGCGGGAGAGGGTTTTTTGACCGGCCCAGGAGTAGACGCCTTTGAGGTCGTTGCGTTCGCAGAGCTCGACCATGGCGTCGGCGGCGTTGTCGGCGAGGCAGGGCTGGCGGTATTCGTCGGTGAAGAGGGGGGTGGGCTGGCCGGCGGCCCAGCTGGCGAAGAGGCGTTCGTGGAGGGATCGGGTGCCGGTGGGGGAGTTTCCGATGAGGAGGGGGAGGCGGAGGGTGGTGGCGAATTCGGCGGCGAGCTCGTGGACGCGGAGCTCAGAGTCGAGTTTTTGGCGGGCGTATTCATTGGGTGGGGACGGCGGTGAGTCGCGGTGGTAGATGTGGGCGGTGCCGTCGAAGACTTGTTCTGAGGAGATGTGGATGAGGGTGGCGAAGAGGTGGCGGGCGAGCAGGGCTAGTTTTTCTGGGAGGGCGACGTTGACGAGGCGGGAGTGGGTGGGCTTGGCTTCGCAGGCGGAGGGTTCGGAGATGGCGGCGCAGTTGACGATGGCGTCGGGGAAGTGTTCGAGGGTGAGGGCTTCGAGGGCGTTGAGATCGGTGAGGTCGAGGGTGCGGGTTTGGGCGAGGTCGGAGCTGGGGGCTGGGTTTTGGTGGTGGATGCCGATGACCTGGTGGCCGCGGCGCTTGGCGGAGCGGGCGAAGGCGGAGCCGAGGAGGCCGGAGGCGCCGGTGAGGAGGATTTTCATGGTGGAGGTGCTTTTTTGACCGCGAATGAACGCTAATTTTTGAAAGGCATTCTAGGGAAGCTCGGATGAGCTTTTTGTGAGGCCGCTCTGATGAGCGGTGGGCAGTGCTTTTTTTGTGGGTTGGATTTTTTGCCCACAGATCGCACGGATTTTCTCAGATGGGTTTAGCTTGGATGGGAGGTGGCTGATTGGGAGGGAAGGAATTGGAGATGAACTGAGGCTGGGTGGGGTTTATCTGAAGTGTTTGTGGTTGAGGTGCCATTCGATTTGCCAGGGGGTGGCTTGGGTGGCGACTTTCATGCGGGAGATGCAGAGGATGGAGGCTTTGGGGAAGATGACCCGTTGGAAGTCGCCGTTGCCGGTGAGGAGGAGGGAGGCGAGGTAGGAGAGGTTGGGCTCGTGGCCGGCGACGAGGCAGTTGTGGTTGAGGGCGTCGAGTTGAGCGGCGATGGGGCTTGGGTCCTCGCAGGGGGCGAGGCCGTCTTTTTGGGTGAGGGGGGCGGTGAGCTCGAGTCCGCTGGCGAGGACTTCGGCGGTTTCGTAGGCGCGGACGAGTCCGCTTTGCCAGATGGCGTCGACTTCGATTTGGTTTTTACCGGCGAAGGCTTTGACGAGGCGTTTGCATTGCTTGTGCCCTTTGGGACTGAGGGGGCGGAGTTCGTCGCAGGGGGCGTCGTCGAGGGCGTGGGCGTGGCGGACGAGGTAGAGATGCTGGAGCATTGGTGAAGTAGTGAGTAGTGAGTAGTGAGTAGTGAGGAGTGAGGAGTGAGTTGTGGGGGGTTAGGGTGTGTGGGCGTGGTTGGCGAGGAGTTGGGTCATGCCTTGGGCCATGGTGATACGGGGGTGGTAGTCGAGGTCGCGGCGTGCGGCGGAGATGTCGAACCAGTGGTCTTTGGCGAGCTCGGAGGCGACGAAGCGGGTCATGGGGGGCTCGCCTTTGAGGCGGAGGAGGGTCCAGAGGAATTCCATGACGGAGCCGAGGCGGCGGGCGTTGGCGAGGGAGATACGTCGGTGGATTTTGGATACGCCGTGGTCGGTGAGGAGCTGGTTGATCCAGTCCCAGAGGACGACGGGCTCGCCGTTGGAGATGAAGTAGGCTTTTCCGCCGGGGTTGTTTTGTGGGCGGTCGAGGGCGATTTCGGCGAGGAGGTGGGCGTCGACGACGTTTTCGACGTGGGTGAGGTCGACGCGGTTTTGTCCGTCTCCGACGATGCGGAGTCGGCCGGCGCGGGCGCGTTCGAGGACGCGGGGGACGAGGTTGGGGTCGTCGTTGCCCCAGATTAGGTGGGGGCGCAGGGCGACTGTCTTGAGGTGTCCGGGGGGCTGGTCGTGGGCGGCGAGGACGGCTTTTTCGGCGATGGCTTTGGTGGTGGGGTAGGGGCAGGGGATGTTTTCGCCGTAGGGGAGGGATTCGTCGTGGCCGGCGATGTTTCGGTCGTTGAAGACGACGGAGGGTGTGGAGGTGTAGACGAGTTTTTTGACGGAGAAGTCTCGGCAGCCGTTGATGATGGCTTGGGTGCCTTCGACGTTGGCTTTCTGGAAGTCTTGCAGGGTGCCCCAGATACCGACTTTGGCGGCGACGTGGAAGACGATGTCCATGCCTTGGCAGGCGGAGCGGATGGCGGGGGCGTCGGCGAGGTCGGCGTAGGTCATCTCGATGCCGAGTGCTTCGATGTCGGGGCGCGGCTTGCGGCAGAGGCCGCGGACTTGGCAGCCTTGGGCGAGGAGGCGCTTGGCGAGCTTGAGGCCGACGAAGCCGCTGACGCCGGTGACGAGGACGCGGCGTGGCGGGAGGGCGGGAGGTTCGGGAATTGGTGGCATTTTGGGGAGAGTGGAGAGGGATGGGGGGATTGTGAATTATGAATTACGAATTATGAATTAGGAATTGGGGGGAGGGGGGAAGATTGGAGTGTGGGGGAGAAAGGGGTTGCTTGGTTTTTGGGGTGGTGTAGCTAGCTGTTTTTGGTCGATGAAGGAAGATAGTCGGAAAGGTATTGTGAATTCGCTGATGATTGTGGGCAGGACGCGGGGCGAGGTGCGCCGGCTGGCCGCTTTCGACAAGAAGCGTCATTCGGTGCCGGATCGGGTTTGCGGGGCGACGCAGGCGTTTTTGGAGAAGCTTTGCGAGGAGGAGCTGACGGAGGAGGCGGAGGCGATTTTTCAGTCGGCGCGCGAGCATTTTGGATACAAGCGGCGGGAGATTTCCTTGAGTGTGGGCTCGGGCTTCGCGCGGCTGGATGCGAAGGATTTCGTGTTGGAGCTGCGCTATGAGCTGGATGAGGAGGATCCGGGCGACTACGTGGTCGAGATTTGCGTGCGGGAGGTGGCGAGTCGGGATTTGCTGGAGTCGGGGCCGTTTCAGGCGTCAGTGGGGAGTCGCTTTGACCGTTTGCGCTGCGGTTTGCAGGGGACGGTCTCGGTGGAGGCGGTGATTGACGCGGTGGAGGATGACGAGTCGGGGGAGACTCGGGTGGACTATCCGTCGGATTGCTCGAGTTGCACGGTGCGAATCGATGGCGTGGCTGGCGAGGTTTTCGTCGACGGGGCGATTTTGGAGGTAAGGTTTGGGAAGCTGGCTTCGGCGGCGGCTCTGATGGAGGCTTTTGATCGAATCGGCGAGTATGTTTTGGAGGCTGCTGGATTGGGTGGGTTATTGGAGTAGAGGAGCGTTTTTTTGATGGAAGAACAGGAGAAGAGGACGAAGGCTTGGGTGGGGGACGCGGTTTTGGCGTTGTTCGCTCGGGAGTGGATTTTAAGGCAAACGGATATCCCGCTTGGGGAGCGGGCGACGATCTTCAAGGCGATGACGTGCAATCAGTTTCTGTCGTCTTTCGGCCAGCCGACTCAGGTGGAGGCGGACATTGGGATCGTCTATGAGAGGGAGGGTTTGGAGGCTGCGTTTGCGTATATGGAGGAGAGGCTTTTGCCTGTATTCAAGAAGCAGCGACGCAATGCGCGGCAGCAAGGCGGATGGCGGAAGCGGGCGTCGCGTCTTTGATTCGCGAGTAGAATTATGGGCTAGGAACAGGGGAGATTGGGGGTTGTCTTCTGGTGGCGAAGACCAAGTGTGTCTTTCGTTTAATCCCATGCGCTTTCAAAAGTATTATACTCCTTCCGCCTTTTTTTTCGTAATTTCGATCCTTCTTGCTTTTGCGTCTTCTGCGTTTGGGCGGAACGTTTTCGAGGGGCGTTGGCCTTTGAGACCGGAGGGTGTGCCTGCGGCTGAGGGTGAAGTTTGGGGCGAGCTGCCCAATGGCTTTCGCTATGTGGTGGTGCCGACGGACGCTCCCGGCGGGGCGGTTAGCTTTCGATTGCTAGTGGGAGCGGGTCGTGCAGAGGAGCCGAAGGGTAAGTCCGGCGTATCTTATCTTGTGCCGGAATTGTTGTTTGGGGGAACGGGGGATTTCACCCGGGAGCAGATTGTCAGCTTCGAGCTCGCCAATGGCATGAATCCTCAGTCTAGCTCTCATGCTGAGGTCGAGCTGGACTACACGGTGTATCGTATTGATTTGGAGGAGCCGGCAGAGGGCGCGTTGAAGACGGCGATGCGCTTGCTGGGCGATTTTGCGGGGGCTTTGGAGGTCGAAGAGAAGGTTTTTGAGCAGGCGCGTTCGACCATCGAGAATCAAGCTGGCTACGGTTTGTCGCGGTTCGAACCGCAGCGGGCTCGACGAGAATTCGTGCTTCGTCGCTCGAACTTGTATTCTGAGATTGGAGACATTGCAGTTGCCGAACAGATAAAGAGCGTGAGTTCTGATGACGTGAGAGCGTATTGGGAAAATTGGTACACGCCGGATCGGATGGTTCTCGCTATTTCGGGGCTTGTGGAATCGGCTGACATTGAGGCTTGGGTGACTGAGCAGTTTGGCGGTCTTGAACCGAGCTCAGGCGCGGCTCCACTGCGGAGCCCTAGCGGGAAGTTTCGTGGGGTAGGCGATATAGAGACGGAAAAGGCTAAAAGCGCGTTTGCTAATTTGTCGGTGAGTCATCTTAGCCATGGTCAGGACCTGTTTGATCCGGCGGCTGAGGCGCGTTATTACCGAACGGATTTTCTTGGGCGCTACGCTCAGTTGATCGCGGTGGGGGGAAGTCGGTTCGGCGGCCCTGCTGTGGTGAAGCACGGAAGCACAGTGGCGATGTTGATAACGCGTCGCGGCTCGGTGTTGCAGTTGCTCGAGCAGCTTGTGGACACGGACAAGGCGGTGCATCGTCTGAATCGGTATGGGATCCGCGCTCAGGAATTGGAGAAGGTGAAGTCTGACTATCTCGACTTGCGTTATCTTTACGATTCGGAGCTTGGAACAATGGCTTGGCCGGGTTTGGTGGCGGATAGGCTGGTGCGAAGCGTGGTGGACCAGGTGCCGTTTCGGCATGGCGCGGCGTTCGGGAAGTATCTTGATCGCTTGATCTCTCCGTTGACTTACGATGAAGTGTTGGGCCTTTGCGAGGAGCTCTTTGACGTGAAGAAGCTGAGCTATTTCGTGGAGCTTCCGGAGGGGTTTGGCCTGACGTCGAAGACGATCGCGAAGCGCATGAAGGGGATGCGTAAGGGGTATGACTTCACGTGGGAGCAGGCTGGCGAGGTGAAGCAGCAGTGGGATATTGACGTAGGGTTTGGCTCAGGCGGGATGGTTGAGTCGACGGAACTAGTGCGTTTTGGAGAGTATCCAATTCTTCAGTACGAATTTTCGAATAATATTCGCTTGAATCTAATCAAGACGGATCAGTTTCCGGGGCGTGTGCGTGTGCACCTTGGTATTGGCAATGGCATGACAGGCTTGGAGAATCCGAATCCAGGGTTCAAGGCCCTGACTCGCGCGTTGTTGCCAAAGATGAAGGTCGGTGTGGGAATGCAGACTCCGACGATGAGTGAGGTAATGGAGGCGAAGGGACTCGAAAATCTGGAGGCGGGCGTGAATCTTGATCAGCTTTTTTGGTCGGCTCATGGTCGTGACGAGTCGGATGTGGCGGATTTCATGTCGGCTCTTGTCTTGTGGATGGTGACGAGCGAATTGGACGAGGAGACGTTTACGACTGAGGTGGAGAACCTTGAGAAGTTTGTTGAGCAGAACGTAACATCGAAGGGAGCGAGGAAGGTGGACGAGCTGCTGTTCGGAAACGAGGATCGGATGCGTGTTTTTTATGACGAGGAGGATTTGGATGCCTTGGATTTTGCTGGAATGCGGGAGTGGCTGTTTGGCGTTCGCGAGGGTGGCTACATTGAAATAACGGTGGTGGGCGATGTCGCTCCGAGGACCTTGCTGCGCGATGTGCGAAAGACTTTTGGCTCGGCTCCGGTTCGGGTTGGCAAGGTGCACCAGCCGCGGCATGCAAAACCTGTGAAATGGGCGGATGCGGGAGTGGCTCGGGCGACTTTCGATTCGACAGTGGAAAGTGGATACGTGACGATGCTATTTCCTCAGGTTGAGGAGAAGTCGTGCGAGAACGACATGCGGGTGAATGTGTTTCGGACTTTAATGGCGGAGCACGTGCGGAAGGCGTTGGCTGAGTATCCGCGTCTTCGCGAGAGCATTGAGGTGACTGTGATTGGCGAGCAGATGATCCCGCTTTCCAATGCCTTGAAGGTACAGCTTCGTTGTGGGAGCGATCAGGCGGAGTTGGCTGAGACGAAGTTGCGTGAAGCGGTGGAATCGTTTTCGGCCTCTCTCACGCCGGAGCTGGTCGCTGCGGCGGAGCGGAGTGTCTGGGTGGATCTTAAGCGTATCGCTCGCAACGCTTCCCAGATGGTTTTCGTGCTGAATCAATCGCAGGGGAAGCCGAACATATTCCGCTGTGTTTTGGATGCGGTGGAGAATGGGATTTCTGCGGATTTGGAGAGGTATCAGGAGCTTGCTGCTCGTCAGTTCTCGGCGGAGAACGCTCGCGTGGTGGTAGTGATGCCGGAGTAGTTTGCCGGGACTGCACCATGGAATTGGGAAAGGCGGCGCTGGCGCGCGAGCTAGACATAAGTTGACTGGATCGCATACGAAAAAGGCCGCTCCGAAGAGCGGCCTGTAGGTGAAAAATTGATACTTCGTTTTCTGTCTAGTCCGTCTTTTTGGGCAGGCTCTGCATGATGTTGCGAGAGTGGTTGGCGATGCGTTCGAAGGTGTTGACGATGTCGATGTAGAGGAGCTCGGGCTTTACGTTTTTCGAGGCTTCGATCATGCGGTTTACGGAGCGCTTGCGGAGCTCTTTTCGCTTTTCGTTGATGGCTTTTTCGAAGTCGAGGGTGAGTTCCATGTCTGACGCGGAGACGTCCGAGGAGAGTTTGGAGGTATAGAGTTCGATGAAGCGTTCGACGAGTTTGCCGAACTGGACGACTTCCTTTTCGGCGAGTTCGGTGACGAGACGTTTCTTCTTGTAGCGTCGCACGGCGCGGTTGGTCATGCGGTGGCAGCAATCGCCGATTTCCTCGAGCTCGGCGGCGACTCTGAGGTAGGAGTAGGCGCGTTGTCGTGTTTCTTCGGATACTTCGTCTGATGTGCAGCGGATGAGGTATTCGGTGAGCTCGTCGGTGAGGGTGTTGCTTTCGTCCTCGAGCTTGTCGAGCTCCTTGACTTGCTTGGACATGTCTTGTCCGGGGTGTTCGTAGATGTCTATGAACTTGTGGAACATGTCTTGGGTGAGGATGCCGAGTCGTTGTACGGCGCGGGTGGCTTCCTCGAAGTTGAGCTCACCGGCTCCGAGGGTCATGGTGCGGAGGTAGCGGAAGGTGGACTGGTCCTTGCCGCTGCCGGTGTCTTTCATCATGCGGGTGACGAGGTTCGCTATATGTGGGACGAAGCCGACGAGCAGGCAGATGTTGACGAGGTTGAAGGTGGTGTGGAAGAGGGCGAGCTCTGTGGTGAGGGCGTTTGCGCCGTCGAGGTCGATCCATGAAATATTCGAGGAGAAGATACCGTAGAGCCAGTGGACGAAGCCGCTGAAGGGTTTGATGAGAATGAGCATCCAGCAGACCCCGATGACGTTGAACATGAGGTGGGCTCTGGCGGCTCGTTTGGCGGCGATGTTTGCCGGAAGCGAGGCGAGGAAGGCGGTGACGGTGGTGCCTATGTTTTCGCCGAGGATGATGGCGGCGGATTGCTCGAAGTTGAGGTACTGCAGGTTGGCCATGGTGAGGGTGATGGCCATGGCGGCGGAGGAGGACTGCACTATGATGGTGAGCAGGGTGCCGACGCAGATGAAGATGATGATGGAGAAGAAGCCGTACTGCGAGAAGCCGCCGATCCACTCGAGGATTTCCGGGTTGCTTTTGACGTCGGGCACGGAGCCTTTGAGTTCGCTGAGCCCGAGGAAGAGGAGGCCGAATCCGGTGAGGAAGTTGCCGAACTGGCGGGTCTTGGTGCCTTTGAGGAAGCTGGCGACGACGCCGATGCCGATGATAGGGATGGCGACGGAGCCGAGGCTGAACTTAAAGCCGGCGCCTACGATCCAGGCGGTGATGGTGGTGCCGAGGTTGGCTCCCATGATCACGCCGATGGCTTGGGTGAGGTTGAGCAGCTGCGCGTGCACGAAGCTGACTACCATGACGGTGGTGGCTGAAGAGGACTGGACGAGACAGGTGATGAGGAGACCGGTGGCGATGCCTGTGAAGCGATTGGTCGTCATCGAGCTCATGATGGCTCGGAGTCTTTCCCCAGAGAGTTTGAGGATGGACTCGCTCATGAGCTTCATGCCGAAGATGAAAATGCCCAGAGCACCTAGTATCTGGAGGAGGAGCAGAAATGTGTCTAACATTGTTTGGCTTTGTGATTACGGAGGGAGCGCGAATCTCGGGGTAGACTCGAGCCGGGTTGAGGAGAAAAGGGGCAGGCGGGTGAAAGCAATTCGAAATGTGACAAAAAGGTTACGCAATTTTCGGGGAGCTAGGACTAGGGAGGTGTTGGGTTGGGTTTATTCGCTGGTGGGCTTTAACTTATCTTGATTCGCAATTGCGTTTGCGCGATGGAGGTCGGCTTTGGCGATGGAGAAGTCGGTGCAGAAGTTCGGGACGTTTGGCGGGGTGTTCGTGCCCAACGTTCTCACAATCCTCGGGGTCATCCTCTTTTTGCGATCTGGATGGGTGGTCGGCAATGCGGGGCTTGTCGGTGCGCTGCTAATGCTGTGCATCGCGAATGCTGTTACTTTCATCTCGGCTCTTTCCTTGTCGGCGATCGCTACGAACACGAAGGCTCAGGGCGGCGGGGCGTACTTTCTGATTTCCCGCAGTTTAGGCTGGGAGTTTGGGGGAGCGATCGGGCTGCCGCTGTATTTGGCCCAGGCGATTTCGGTGGCGTTTTACGTGGTCGGTTTCACGGAGTCGGTGCAGTACCTGTTTCCGGATCTCGACGCGCGGGTCTTCTCGCTGGTGACGCTGGGTGCGATCACGGTGGTCGCTTGGACGGGCGCGAGCGTGGCAGTGAAGACGCAGTATATCATTTTGGCGACTTTGGTCGTCTCGCTGCTTTCGTTCTTCGTCGGCTTTCAGATCAGCGATGGCTGGGAGCCGAACATGGAGGCGGAATACGAGTCGGGCCAATCGTTTTGGACGGTGTTCGCCATCTTTTTCCCGGCGGTGACGGGCATCATGTCGGGAGTGAGCATGTCGGGTGACTTGAAGGATCCGACGAAGTCGATCCCTCGCGGCACGCTTTGGGCGGTGGCGGTGACTTTCGTGGTTTACGCGGCGCAGCTTGTTTGGCTGAGCTTGGGGGCGAGTCGCGGGGAGCTGATTGGCAACGCGTTGGTGATGAAGACGATTTCGGTGGCTCCTCCACTGATCATGGCGGGGTTGTGGGCGGCGACCTTGTCATCGGCGCTGGCCAGTCTGGTGGCGGCTCCTCGCACGATGCAGGCTCTGGCGAAGGATCGGGTGATTCCGAGGTTTCTCTCGAAGGGCAAGGGGGCGTCGAACGAGCCGCGACTGGCGTTGATTTTGAGCGCCGGAGTGGCGTTGATTTGCGTTTGGGTGGGGGATTTGAATCTCATCGCTCCCTTGATTTCGATGTTCTTTTTGGCGACTTACGGGGCGGTGAATCTGGTGGCGGCCCTTGAGAGCTGGACGAGCAATCCGACTTATCGGCCGACCTTTAAAGTGCATTGGCTGGTGTCTTTGGTGGGAGCGATCGCGTGTTTTGGGATCATGCTGTTGCTGAATGTGCTGGCGACGATCGTGGCGGTTGCTCTGATTGTTGCGGCGTATACGATTCTCGCTCGCCGGTCGTATCGCACGGCTTGGGGGGATATGCGCAGCGGGTTTTGGTTTGCGGTCGCTCGCATGGGCTTGCTCAAGCTTTATTCGTCGCGGCAGCATCAGCGTAATTGGCGCCCGGCGATCCTGATATTGATGAGCAACCTGAAGGAGAACAGCCAGCTGCTGCGCTTCGGGCGCTATCTGGAGGCGAACAAGGGCGTGCTTTTTCTTTCGCACATCATTCTTGGGGATTGGAAGACGTCGGCGGAACGCCAGAAGGCTTTGACTCGCCAGATGGACGATCGGATTCGGTTTGAAAAGATGTCGGCTTTTTCCAAGGTTGTGATTGCCAAGGATTTCGAGCAAGGAGTGACGTCGCTGCTACAGGGCTCAGGTCTGGGGAATCTTCAGCCGAACACCTTGATGATCGAGTGGGGCAGCGGCTGGCTGCGCGATCACGATTTTCCGCACACGGTGCATCAGGCTCTGGAAATGGAGACGAATCTGATCGTCTACTCGAAGGCGAAGGAAACTGATTCGCATCTCTACTCCGTGATCGATGTTTGGTGGTCGGCGCGAGCGAATGGGTCGATGATGATTACGCTGGCCCACTTATTGCAGAGCAATTCAGCGTGGCAGGACGCTCGGATTCGAATTTTGCGAATCATACGCGATGAGGACGGTCGAGCGGCCGCTGAGGCTGGCATGTCCGAGTTGCTGAAGGATTCGCGCATCGAGGTGGAGCCGGTGATCGTGGTGACTCGTGATCCGCCGCTGGAGGCGATTGCTCGCGAAAGCGCTCGATCTGCGGTCACTTTTGTTGGGGTGTCGGTTCGGACATTGGAGGAGGAGGCGGGTCCGCTTTCCAGCTATGCTCCGGTTGTGGATTCGATCCAAGGACACTTGTTTTTGACTAAGAATTGGCATGACCTCGAGCTTTAGGCGCGGACTAAGCTTTTCGAGGTGGAGCTGGGGAAAGATTTTTCCGGTTTTTCATGAGTGAAATTGCTATCGGGTCGCCCTATATTAGAGGCTTGCCAAAAGGCTACGCGCGCTCTTTTTACTGCCCTCCCTGTCGAATGAGCACACGTCTCGAGCCCAAGCGGTGAGGCGCTCCAAACGACACTTATTTTGCCTGTGGCGGATCCAACGCCACCGATTATTGACGGATTATCTACGCTTATGAGCAACACGCCTAATCAAATCATTCCCAGCGACGCTCCTTTTGCTCCGGAGCAAGCCGCTGCTCTGAACGCTGTACTCGGTTCAGCCAACGCCCAGCAGGCTGCTTGGCTTAAGGGCTTTTTCTCGGGCCTCGTGGCTGGCGAACAAGGCTTTGGCCAAGGCGCTGGCGCCGCTGCTGCCGGGGGCACCGCTCCTCTGACAATTCTTTTTGGTTCCGAGTCTGGCAATGCCGAGGGGCTGGCGGATCGCGTTCGCGACGCTGCCGCGCCGGAAGGTTTCAAGTGCAAAGTCGTCGACATGGCTGACGCGAAGCTTTCCGATCTCGCGAAGGCTGAAAATCTCGTCGTACTTGTGAGTACCTGGGGTGAAGGCGAGCCTCCCTCCCGCGCTTCGGATTTCTACGACACCATCATGGCTGACGGAGCCGAGAAGCTGGAAGGGGTTAACTTTTCGGTGCTTGGGTTGGGCGACAGTTCCTACGCTCAGTTCAATCAGATGTCCAAGGAGTTCGACAGGCGTCTTGAGGAGCTCGGCGGCAAGCGGATTTATGATCGCGTCGATTGCGACGTGGATTTCGAAGCGGCTTACGCGAGTTGGGCGACGGGCGTGATCGCCAAGCTCAAGGAGATAGCGAAGCCAAGTGGTGGAGCTCCGGTCGTGTCATTTCCTTCGGGTGGCGTGGTCGCTAGCGCGGCCCCGGCCTATGACAAGGCGAATCCGTTTCATGCGGAGATGCTCAAGTGCATCAATCTCAACGGGACCGGTTCCGCCAAGGAAACGGTGCATGCAGAGATTTCGCTCGAAGGCTCTGGATTAACTTACCAGCCGGGCGACGCGTTGGGTGTTGTTCCTGAAAACGCTCCGGACTTGGTTGAGGAATTTCTTGCCGCCGCCAAGCTCGATGGCCGCGAAAACGTATCCTTCAAGGACGAGCTTTCGATTCCGTTCGGTGAAGTGCTCCGCAAGCATCTGGACTTGAGGACGCTCAATACCATCATCCTCAAGAAGTACGCCAAAGCGTGTGACCATAAGAAGCTATTGAAGATGGCGGAAGATCGCGAAAAGGTGAAGGAATGGGCTTGGGGCCGCGACCTTGTGGATCTCATCAAAGAATATCCGTCTTCGCTGCGGGCGGGAGACTGGGTGCATCTGCTTCGTCCACTCTCTCCTCGTCTCTACTCGATCGCTTCCGCCATATCGGCTCATCCCGGCGAGGTGCATCTCACGGTCGGCGCGGTTCGTTACGAAGGCTACGGGCGAAAGAAGAAGGGCGTTTGCTCAACCTTCATCGCCGACATGTGGAAAGAAGGAACCACCGCTGGCATCTATTTCCATCACAACAAGAACTTCAAGCTCCCCGCCGATCCGAATACGCCGATCATCATGGTCGGACCCGGAACCGGTATCGCTCCATTCCGCTCTTTCGTGGAAGAACGGGCGGCCACTGGAGCCAAGGGCGAGAATTGGCTCTTTTTCGGCGACCAGCATTACACCTACGACTTCCTCTATCAGACCGAGTGGCAGGACTATCTCAAGAAGGGAGTGCTCTCCAAGCTCGATCTTGCCTTCAGTCGTGACCAGCCGGAGAAGATCTATGTGCAGGACCGTCTGCGCGAGAACGGCAAGGAGCTCTGGCAGTGGCTCGACAAGGGCGCTTACTTCTATGTCTGTGGCGATGCCTCGCGTATGGCGAAGGATGTCAACCAAGCCTTGATCGATATCGTAGCGGAGCACGGCGGAAAGAGCGAGGAAGACGCTCAGGCCTACGTGAAGCTAATGACGAAGGAGCGCCGCTACGGCCGCGACGTCTACTAGGCGCCTCCAAAAACCGAATACTTATTTCAAGCCCTAGCCCGAAAGGTCTCGGGCTTTTTTGTCGGCTAGGCGAATCGTAAGCGGAGGGACATATGTGTAATTTTTGAACAGTATAAATATACTTTAAATGTCTGTTGGATGATAGTGTAGAGTGTTTCGGTTTTGTTAAACTGTTGATTGTCAATAGCTAGTAGTATCTGTGTTTTCTTTGGCACCGGGCATGCAAATGGGGAGGTCGTTTAACCTTTACCCATTATGAAAACAAAAATGTATTCAAATTGCCGAAGCCTTTTGGTGGGCTTTGGTCTCGTCTTTAGCGCTGCTGCTGCGAATGCGGCAGGCTTGCTCACCCCTGTTTCTGCGTCGGATCAGCTTCTCGATCTGCAGAGTCATCATGTGCGGGTGGTGATCAACAACGGTTTTGCTCGCACCGAGGTGGAGCAGGTTTTCTCGAATCCGAATGCGTATGAGTTGGAAGCGATCTACAGCGCTCCGGTTCCTGAAGCGGGAGCTCTGTCGGAGCTGACCATTTGGGCGGGCGAGCGTGTCTTGCAGGGCGAGGTCGTGCCAAAGGAAGAGGCGGATCGCATTTACGAAGAGGAGAAAAGTCAGGGCAACGAGGTTGGCAAGGCGGATAAGAATGCGTATCAGAATTTTGAATTCAGCGTCTATCCGGTACCCGCTAGTGGGAGTGTGCGAATGGTGTATTCCTATTACGAGCCGCTCAAGATCGACACTGGAGTGGGCCGCTACACTTATCCGCTTGAGGAAGGTGGCACGGATGATGAAGCTTCCGCGTTTTGGACGCTTAACGATGTGGTGAGTGTGGACTTCAGTATGGAGGTCGTTCTCAAATCGGCGTATCCAGTGGCGAAGACGCGGGTGCCGGGCTATGGTGGTAAGGTCGAGGAGACTGAAACGGGTGAATTGCTGTATCGTTTCGAGAGCCAGGGCGCGATTCTCGACGAGGACTTCGTGTTCTATTACATGCTTGAAGAGAACCTGCCTGGACGACTTGAGGTGCTGACGTATCGAGAAAATGAGGACAAGCCAGGAACGTTCATGATGGTAATGACTCCGGGCGTGGACCTGCATCCGCTTGAAGGCGGGGCTGATTTCGTATTCGCGCTTGATGTGTCGGGCAGCATGCAGGGAAAACTCCACACGCTCGCTTCCGGCGTTAAAAAGGCGATTGGGCAATTGAAGCCCGAAGACCGCTTTAGGGTAGTCGCTTTCAATAATACGGCGTTTGATTTGAATCGAGGTTGGGTATCGGCGACGGAGGCGAATTTGCGGGAGACGTTCGCTCGTTTGGACCAGCTGAATTCCAACGGCGGTACCAATGTGTATGCTGGAGTGCATCTCGCGTTGGAGCGGCTCGACGCGGATCGCGTTGCGACCTTGATTTTGGTGACGGATGGCGTGACGAATCAGGGGATCGTCGATCCGAAGGCGTTCTACAAACTGATGCATAAGCAGGATCTTCGCTTCTATGGATTCTTGCTGGGTAACAGTAGTAACTGGCCGCTGATGCAGTTGATGTGTGATGCGAGCGGTGGTAGTTATCGAGCGGTCTCGAATAGCGATGATATCATCGGCGAAGTAATGATCGCTAAAAACAAGATCGTCTATGAGAGCATGCGTCATGCAGAGATCAGTATTGAAGGAGTCAATACGCATGACGTGGGCGACTTTAAAATAGGAAAGATTCATTATGGCGATCAGTTGGTGCTCTTTGGTCGCTATGAGCAGGGGGGTCGGGCTCGGGTTAGTTTGAAGGCTCGCATAAATGGTCAGGATGAAGTGTTCTCGACGGAGATTGATTTTCCGGAGCTCGCTACCGCCCATCCGGAGCTCGAACGCATGTGGGCACTTGATCAGGTTCGCAAGATTCAGGTGAACGAGATGGCTGGATTTGTGGATGCTGGTGAAGCGAAGGTGGCGATTCGCGATATTGGCGTGGCCTATCAGATCGTGACGGATGAGACTTCGATGATCGCTCTCGATGACGCTGGTTTTGCGAGGCATGGAGTCGAGCGTCGCAACCAGGAACGGGTGGCTCGCGAAGTACAGGCGCGTCAAGCGTATCCAAATTCTAGTGGCGCTCAGAGAGTGGACTCGGCTCAACCGATGTATCAGAAGCGTTCGCACTCGATGAGTGGCGGTGGTGGAGCGCTTGAGCCGTGGGTCCTAGGAGTCGTTGCCTTGGGAGGTTTGGCGTTGCTGGCTCGGAAAAAGTCCGCAGGACGGACCGCAAAGGGAGTTGCCTTGGCGGGTCTTGTCGCCTTGGGTCTCGCAACCGGAGATCGTGTGGAAGCGGACACTTATTATGGTCCTCGCTGGACGGACAGGGATGCTGGAGTCGCCCGCAGCGAGAGCTCGATCGATCAGTCGATCGCCATGTTCTGGGAGGTAAGCGAAGATGAGGCGAGGGTGGAGCCGCGTCGTCGTCCTGCTCCGGTCGTAAGCTATGTGCCGCCGCCGAGAGAATGTCATCCATCGGGATATGTGTCGCAAGTAATCGAATACGACGATGGTCGCGATACGCACAAGGTGGATCAGCGCCGGAATAAGGGAAGCAGTCGCGGGCATTTCGGCTTCAATCTCTTCAATGCGATTCCTGTTTTTGATTTTGTTTGGGGCGAAGGCCATCTGGACGAGACTGACTCCTATTCGGGAAGAGTCAGAAGGTAGCGGGGCAGTGGTGTTGTGGCGCGGCGGAGTGAGTTGCTCCGCCGCTTTGGGGGCCTTAGTTTTGAAAGAACGAAAAATGTATTCAATAAATGGTAACAAGTGTTTTGTACCTTGGGTAACTTTGGCGCTAACGGTAGTGGCTGCGGGTTTTTATTGGCTTGGGGACCCTTGGTTTGATGTTTTGGTTTGGAAGAGCGATTGGCTGGCTCGTGGGGAGGTTTGGCGGATTTTAACGGGGCATTTGACTCATGTTTCTACTGATCATTTGGTTTGGGATTTAGGTGTATTCATTTTTTTAGGATCGTATTTGGAGAAACGTAGGAGAGGGTGGCTGTGTGGAACGATAGGGTTGAGTATTGTTCTGGTGGATTTGCTTTTGCGGATGACTGGGCGGTTCGATGCTTATTGTGGTTTGTCGGCGATCGATATCGGCTTGTTTGCGAGCGTTTGCCTTGTTTTGCTGAAGGAAGGCAAGAAAGGCCAGGACCGGGTGGTCTTTTGGCTTGGAGGGCTGGGGCTACTGCTCGCCCTTGGGAAGGTTGCCTTTGAATGGATGGCGAGGGAGCCGTTGTTTGTGACTGAGTTGGGGCGAGGATTTGCGGTGGCGACCGAGTCGCATTTAGCCGGGTTTTTGGCAGCGGTGGTGGTCTTTTTATTCGCGCGTATTTGGCATGGGGTGCGAGTCGCGATTGGGGCGACTAGGAGATTACAAAAATGTAATGCAACAGGGGAAAGGGTGGAGCGTCTAAGTTCGTGTACCAAGTAAATGGAGGAAGAGGTTTTTATGAATAAGGGAAATTCTTTTTTGGGGACGGCACTAGCGGCGTCCGTTTTAGCTTTTGGATTTGTCGGCGGGGCAAGCTTGTCGGCTAAACCGCGAGTGGAAGTGAGAGCCAGTGTGGGTTTTCAGTTGCCGCATGGAGCGGTGCAGGTGTCGGTGGGATCGGACCGTTATCATTATCATAGAGGCGTCTTTTATCAGAGAGGTAGGCATGGCTACGTTAGGCGGCCAGCTCCGAGAGGCGCGGTGGTGAGGAGTTTGCCGCGTGGGTACGTGAGGGTGGTGATCGGGAGCGATATCTACTATCGGTTTGACGGAGTGTACTATACGCATTCTCCGACGGGGTATGTAGTCGTCGATGCTCCGAAAAAGGTTAAGGTTTTGGATACAGAGGAGGACGTAGGATCGACGCCGTCCGGGTATGAGTCGGTGTGGATCGGGGACGCAGAGCTGCTCTTCAAGAACGGGCAGTTTTTCGAACGGACCAGCGAGGGGCTGGTTTGGGTAGAGGCTCCGATTGAGGCAGTGGTATCGGCTCTTCCGTCAGATGCGGTAGTGGTTTGGTATGAGGATGATGAATACTTTGACTCGGATGGAACGTATTTCCGCAGGGCTCCGAATGGTTTCAAGGTTGTGGATGCTCCGTGGGGCGAGGAGTTGCCGAAGGATTAAGCTTTAAGGATCGGTTTATGTTTGAACTGGGGCAGTGGTTTGGCGGGTTTTTGCTGGACCGCTGCCCTTGGAATTTCTGGGTGGAATCGGGGAAGACGCGCTGACGGGAGGCTTTCTCTTGTGTAGGAGCGGGCTTGGGGGAGAATTGGGTTTTGCGGAATGGGGGGAATCGGTGTAGCTTGCGGGAATGATTTATCGCAAGTTAGGTAAGACGGGCATTGAGGCTTCGGAAATTTCTTTTGGGGCATGGGCTATCGGGGGTGGCTGGGGCGAGCAGAGTGACGAGGAGTCGCTGGCGGCTTTGCATAAGGCGATCGATCTGGGGGTGCGTTTTATCGATACGGCGGCTGGCTATGGCGACGGGCGTAGCGAGCAGGTGATCGCGAAGGTTTTGAAGGAACGCTCGGAGGAGGTCGCGGTGGCGACGAAGACTCCGCCGGCGGCGGGGCCTTGGCCGCCGTCTCCTTATTGCAATTGGTCAGATCGTTACTCGGAGGAGTATCTCCGGGGGAATATTGAGGAGCGTCTTCGGTGTTTGGATACGGATACGATTGACCTCTTACAGCTGCATACGTGGACGCGGGCGTGGAATCGCGATCCGCAGCCGTTTTTGATTTTGCAGAAGCTGAAGGAGGAAGGGAAAATTCGCAGCGTGGGGATTTCGACTCCGGAGCAGGACCAGAATTCGGTGATCGACTTGATGAAGGCTGGGCTGGTGGATACGGTGCAGGTGATCTACAATATTTTCGAGCAGGAGCCTGCGGCGGAACTGTTGCCGGTGGCTGAGGAGTGCGGGGTAGGGGTGATCGTGCGGGTGGCTTTTGACGAAGGTTCGCTGACGGGGAAGTTTACGCCGGAGCATCAGTTTGCGAAGGATGACTTTCGGGCGAACTATTTTGCGGGTGATCGTTTGGGTCGCAGTATTCAGAGAGTGGATGCGATCAAGGCGAACATCGAGGGAAGCGGGCTGACGATGCCGCAGTTTGCCTTGAAGTACGTTTTGTCGCATCCGGCGGTGAGTTGCGTGATCCCCGGGATGCGCAGCGTGAGGCAGGCGGAGCTCAATTGCGCGGTGTCGGATTTGCCGGGAATCGCCGACGAGTATTTGTTGAAGATGAGGGACCATGCGTGGAATCGCGGGGTTTGGTATTCGGGCAAGTAGACGATTGCTTTGGGTGTGGGAGCTCCTAGTGTGACTTCCATGCTGATCTTCACTGATTCGCGGTGTTTGGAATACGAGACGGTGGGGCATCCGGAACGGAGTTTTCGGGTGCGCGACTCGGAGCGTCTTTTGCGTGAGCGTCATCCTGATTGGGAGTGGCCGAGTTTTGAGCCAGCGGTTGAGGCCGATTTGGCGCGGGCTCATATGGAGGGGCATTTGGCGCGGCTGCGGGTGGCGGAGCGCTTTGATTCGGATACGGCGTATTACGACGGGATTTTTGAGATCGCGAGTTTGGCGACGGGAGGGTCGCTGGCGGCGATGAAGGCGGCGTTGGCGGGGGAGAAGGCGTTTTCCTTGATGCGTCCGCCGGGGCATCATGCCGAGCAGGATATGGCGATGGGGTTCTGCTATTTGAATCATGCGGCGATTTGCGCCTTGGCGGCTCAGGCGGAAGGGATTTCGCGGGTGGCGGTTTGGGACTTCGACGCGCACCATGGGAATGGGACGGAGGCGATTTTGCGAACTGAGCCCGGGACTTTGTACGTGTCGATCCACCAGCATCCCTGCTATCCGGGTACGGGTTTGGAGTCGAAGGGGAATTGCCGTAACTATCCGGTGGCTCCCGAGGAGGATCCGGATGCGCATATGGCGGTGTTGCGGAAGTCTTGGGAGGAGTTGTTGGCCTTCGAGCCAGAACTCGTTCTTGTATCTGCGGGCTTCGATGCCTATGAACACGACCCTATTACCCAGATGAGTTTGCGCATTAACGATTTCAGGACCTTGGGCCAGTGGCTGTCGGAGACGAAAATTCCGACGGCGGCCTTGCTGGAAGGCGGTTATAGCGAAGATCTGCCGGAGTTGGTGGATACGTTTCTCTCGGGTTGGAGCGAATAAGTATCCAGATATGGAAGACGACGGATTTATCTACGTAGACAAGCAGGACGAGCTCGAGGACCTTTGCGACCATCTAGCCAAGCAGGCGGAGATCGCTCTCGATAGCGAGGCGGACAACTTGCACCACTTCGAGACGAAGCTTTGTCTTTTGCAGCTTCGTTTCGATGGGACGATCTATTTGCTGGACGTGACGGCGGATCTGGATCTGGACCGGTTTTGGGAGATTTTGAGTGGTTTGCATTTGATCATGCACGGGAGCGATTTCGATCTCCGCCTGTTCGAGGAGTTTTGCGGGTTCGAGGCGAAGAGTCTTTTTGATTCGATGCTTGCCTCGCAGTTGCTCGGGATAAAGCGGATCGGCTTGGCGGCCTTGTTGGAGGAGAATTTTGGAGTAAAAATCCCGAAGGACAGCCAGAAGAGCGATTGGTCTCAGCGGCCTTTGACCCCGAAGATGCTTAAGTACGCAGCGACCGATGTGCTGTATTTGCATGAGTTGCGGGACAAGTTGATGGCTCGCATCGACGAGCTCGGACGAGGGGAATGGCTGAAGCAGCGTTGCGATAACCAGATTCGGATCGCGAAGTCTGGCTTTCCTCGCAACGACGAGAACTCTTGGCGAATCCCTCGCTCGGATCGCCTCGACGAGCGCGGTCAGGCGGCGGTGTACGAGCTATGGCATTGGCGGCAGAATCTATCGAAGCGTCTCGATCGACCCCCTTTCAAGGTGCTAGGAAACGATTTTATCATCGCTTTGGCAGAAGGCGTGTCGGAGGGGAATTGGGAGTTTGTTTTCGAGGGATTGCCACAAGGCATCCAGCGTCGATCGCGTCAGGGTTTGGTGGATGCTCTGAAATTGGGAGCGAGTCGCGATGTGAAGACTCTGCCTCAGCGTCCGCCGAGGACGGAGCGTCGTCCGCCGCTTTCTCAACAGGAGCTGGATAGGCAGGACGTGATTAAAGGGTATCGCGACAAGCTTTCGAAGGAGTTGGAGATGGATCCGACTTTGATTGCGACGAGAAGCCAGGTGGCTCAGCTAGGACGTGATCCGGCTGACCTGAGTGGTTTTCTCGAATGGCAGAAGGAGATCTTGGCTCCTTGTCTGGAGGGTTTGAACTCCCAGTAGTCCGGATCTGTTGTAGTTGATTTCTGATGACACTCGCTAACGTTTCCCGTTTTCTTGACGAAAAGGCTGAGTCGCAGCCCGAGGTCGCGGCCTTGATGGTGCCGCGTGGGCGGAATTCGAAGGGGGAGATCGACTACTTGAGTTTGAGTTTTCGCGAGCTCGCCGCCGAGCAGAATGAGTGGGCGAGGCGTTTTCGTTCAAAGGGAATAGGGAAAGGCTCTCGGGTGCTGCTGATGGTGAAGCCCGGATTGCCTTTGATTGCGATTTGCTTTGCTTTGTTCAAGATAGGAGCGGTGCCGGTGGTGATCGATCCTGGCATGGGGCTGAAGAGTTTTCTCAATTGCGTGCGGCGTTCGAAGCCAGAGTTTCTGGTGGGGATATCGTTGGCGGTTTGGGTGTCGCGTGTATTCAGAAAGTCATTTCGCAGCGTGCGGGGAAAGGTGAAGGTCGGTGGGCCGCTGGAGAGGGTATCGGAAAGATTTCTTGCAGAGGCGGCGGAGGCGACGCAGCGGGACGATCTTGCGGCGGTGCTTTTCACGTCTGGATCTACGGGTGCGCCAAAGGGCGTTTGCTATGAACATGGCATGTTTGAGGCTCAGGTGGAGGCGATTCGGGCTCAGTACGGTATCGAGCCCGGCGAAGTCGATTTGCCGATGCTGCCGATATTCGCCCTTTTTAATCCAGCTCTAGGGATGACGACGGTGGTGCCTGAGATAAATCCCAGCAAGCCAGCGACGGTGGATCCTAAAAAGGTGGTGCAGGCCATCCAGCAGTGCGGGGTGACGAACTCCTTCGGCTCGCCTGCCTTGTGGACAAAGATCGGCGCGTATTGTGATTCTCATGACATCGAGCTGCCCAGTATGAAGCGAATATTGATGGCTGGGGCGCCGGTGCCTCCTCGCATGATGAAGCAGTACAAGCGTATTTTGACGCATGGGCACGTGCATTCGCCTTATGGGGCGACTGAAGTGCTGCCGGTTTCGTCTGTTAGCGATGACGAGGTGCTTGAGGTCGCTGCGGAGAGGACTGCGAAGGGAGAGGGGACTTGCGTGGGTCGAATTCTGCCGGGGGTAGAGGCAAGGATCCTGCCTATGACTGATGAGGTTTTAGGAGTTGCGGCGCTTGAGAATAGGCTGCCTCAAGGAGAGATTGGCGAAATCGTAGTGACGGGTCCGAGCGTGACAAAAGCATACGATCAATTGCCTGAGGCGACGCGGCTTTCGAAGATTGTGGAAGGTGATCGCGTATGGCATCGAATCGGGGATCTCGGCTATTTTGACGGGGACGGACGGCTCTGGTTTTGTGGTCGCAAGGTGGAGCGAGTGGATACGGACTCGGGCGTGTATTTTACGGATTGCTGCGAAGGTGTGGTCAATGTGCATCCGCGTGTTTTCCGTTCGGCTTTGATTCGCTACTCGGAGTCAGGGAAAACGGTGCCGGCTTTGGTAGTCGAACCGTTTCGGGGCGAGTATCCGAATTCCAAGGACGCTGAGCGTGATCTGTTGTCAGAAGTTAGAGAACTGGCTGAGAAGAGTCCTGTAAGCTCCGGGATTCGGCATTTCTTTTTGCATAGAGCGTTTCCGGTGGACGTGCGGCACAACGCGAAGATTCACCGACTGACTTTGGCGAAGGAGTTCGAAGGAAAGTGATACTAGTTATTGGCGGGGTGACTTTATCCCAGCCATTTGGATACGGAAAGCGCGATGTCTTCTTGGCGAACGGGTTTAGCGATGTGGTCTGACATGCCGCAGTCGATGCAATTCTTTTTGTCCTCGTCTCGAGCGTGGGCGGTAATGGCGATAATGGGAACGTTTTGATTTTCGGTCGATGTAGCGCCGTCACGAATGTTCAGGGTGGCCCGATAGCCGTCCATGTTTGGCATCATCACGTCCATGAAGACGAGGTCATACTTGGTCTCCTTTAGCCGTTCGAGCGCTTCGAGGCCGTCTTCTGCTTCGTCTGGCTTGACCTTGTGGTTTCGCAGAAGGTATTGGCGAATGATAAGGCGGTTCGTCGCGTTGTCATCGACGAGCAGCACTTTGTGGGCAGAGAGGTCTAATTGCTCGTAGCTAGGCTCTTCGTTTGGCGGAGTTTCGGGGAGTCTGTTTACATTGTTGGTTGGGGTGAGCAGTTGCTTGAAACTAAAAAGCGAGATCGGCTTGGCGAGGTATTTTGGGGCCAGGGCTTTGCCGGTTGGGTTTGAATTGGCGAAGACTTTTCCGGTTATGAAGTAGGTTGATGAGCGGAAGGCATTTTCTTGGCGGATCGTTTCTTCCCAGAAATCCAAGTGAGCGTCGTAGCGTGTGGAATCGATGAGGATGTGATCGAATTTCTCATTCGGCGCGAGGGATTCGACGCTTTTCATTGCCTCATTGGCTTTGTGGACGATGTCGCATTTGAATCCCCATTGAGCGAGCCACGTGACGTAGTGGCAGGCGCGATTTTTGTTGTTGTCGACCACGAGGAATCGCTTGCCCTGGGCTGTTTCTATTGGTTCGAGGCAGGCGCTATCTGCTTGAGATGGGGGCAGGGGAATCTCTGCGAAAAAGGTTGATCCTTTTCCGTGCTCGCTTTCGACGACGATGTCGCCCCGCATGGCTTCGATGATTTTCTTGCTGATTGAAAGGCCGAGTCCGGTGCCGCCAAATTCTCGGGCGGTTGATGCGTTTGCCTGGCGGAAGGCTTTGAAGAGCTGCGCTAAATGATCTTTTTCAATTCCGATGCCTGTATCGCGAATGTAGATACGAAGAGTCTTTGAGTGTAGATCGTTTTCGATAATCTCGGCGCCTAGTTCGATTTCACCAGAGCTTGTGAATTTGATAGCGTTGCTTACTAGGTTTGATAGGACTTGTCGCAGTCGGTGAGGATCGCCTTTTATGACGGCTGCGGCTGATGGTGAAGGGGTGCAGAGGAACTCGAGGCCTTTTTCGGTGGCGTTGTGAGCGTGAAGCGCGCTGATGCTTTCGAGAAGTTCAATGACGTCGAAGTTCGTACTCTCTAGAGTGAGCTTGCCTGCTTCGATTTTTGAAAAGTCGAGGATGTCGTTTATCAGGAGCAAAAGCTCGTCGGCACTGTTTTGGGCGATGTTTAACTGGCGTTTGGCGTCGGTTGGGACTTGGCTTTCGAGGAGGTCGAGGATGCCGATGAGTCCATTCATCGGAGTGCGAATTTCGTGGCTCATAGTTGCCAGAAACTGGCTTTTTGCTTCGGTGGCTTGGGTTGCTTCTTCCATCGCCGCGAGAAGTTTTTCGTTCGTTTCTCTGCGCTCGTTTAGTATGGATCTCAGTTCTGCGGTTCGTTCTTCGATTTGGCCGTGTAGGGATTGTAGTGATCTGGCCAATACGCCAACTTCGCCTTTGCTCTCGGTGGGTAGCGGGACAAGTTTTCCAGAGGTTCCGTACGTTTCGGCTGCCCATGATATATAGCGGAGGGGCTGAGTAATGGAAACGGAGAAGAGCCATGCGAATATGAGGGCGATTCCTAGGACGACGAGTCCTGTTGCGAGGGCTAAGGTAGGGTTGATTGGGGAGTTTTTAATGACTTCGCGCATACTAGTCGATAGGGCGAGAATCAGGGTTCGACCGGGTTCGCCAGAATCAAGGGGGATGGAGACAAGTCCGACTGCTCGTTGTCCGTCGGCGTTTGAATTGTACTGTTTAACGGAAATTGAGGAGTAGGAGTTATTTGGATGCTCGAGACTTGGGTAGTCGCTGAAGATGCTGTCGAAGCCTCCGAATTCGAAAGTAAAGGCGCGGTTTGGATCTGGATGGAGAAGGTATTCTCCTCTTTCATTGGTTAGGTGGATCTTGGAGGTCTCACTATTGGCTCTCTTCAGTAGGTCGAAGACGAGACTGAGGTCGAGATTGAGGACGATGGCTCCGAAAAGACTTCTATCTTCGCCGTAGATTGGGGTGATGCCGCGAATCGTAGGCGTGTGCGGCAGGGCTATCTTGCCCCACTCTCGATTGAGCTCGACTTCAGAGAGGTAGACTTCGCCTGGCGGAGTTTTTAGGCCGTTTATCAGATAGGCCTGGTCTCCTTTCGATTGTAGTTGTTCATCGGGTACGAGAGCTATTTCACCATCGACTCGTTCGACGCGGACGAGTTCTTTACCTTGGTCTTTGACTCCAATGTACCGAATTTGCAGCAAGGTTGGGTTTGATTCCAGTTTGTGAATGAAGATGGTGGCGAGGCGTTCGCGCCATTGGTTGGAGCTGGAAGATTCTAGCTCGTCATATCCGTTCGCTTTTTCAGCTCTGATTAGGCCTTGTACGGGCGGGGTTTTTGAGAGGAAGCTCGTTTCCTGACGAAGGCTTTCCAGTTCGCTGGTAAGCAAGGCGCTAGATTGCTGGGCTTTCGTTTTGAGGTAACTTATCTCGCCTTCTTCGATTGCGTTTGAAAAGCTTGAGAAAGCCATGAAGCCGATGGTTCCTGCGACGAAGGCGACCATGAGACTGGTGCCGAGTATGAGTTTGGGCGCGACCCCGAGTCGTGTTGGGCTTGAGTTGTTGAAGTTGCTGATGGCCTTTGCTTCAAGAGCGTTGTTGGGGCCGGAGGTGGCGGGTATGGCTAGATTTTGAGTGGCGCTTGGGCGCGGAGTTTTGGTGAGGACTCCTTTTAGAATGAATCCGTATCCGAGAATCTTTAGAATGTGGGCGCAGTTAAATTGGATATCATAGAGTTTGGTGGAAAAGGGCATCACTACTGTGTGTGCGGCGATGTTTATTATGAGCGCGAGGATGAGCCAGTGCTCGAAGGAGCTGCGTTTCCAGTCGCCTTTTTTCAGGAAGGCGAGGAGGGCGGCGATAAAGATGAGGACTGGGAGAAATTCGGCGGGGCGACCGATGAGATGCTTTTCGATGTATGCTCCGGGCAAGGGAAGGAAGGCGAAGAAGAGTCCGCTCAGTATGCTAATTGCCAGGGTCCCGATGAAGATATGGTGGTCTTGCAGGTTTCCTGCGGGTCCTAACTTTTTTTGGCGAAGGCAATAGAGGCAGCTAAACAGGAGGGTTCCTGATAGGAAAATTTTCGAGGCCAACCAGGTCCAAGCGGAGAGGGAAGGGGTCTCGGAGGGGAAGATGTCCTTTGCCCATTGCCAGGAGATGGATGCGTGGAAGCCGTCCAGCAGACTGACGCCGAGGAAGGAGACGGCGATGATTTGGAAGGGAAGCTCTCGCTTGACATAGTAGCGTCGAAAGCTGACGGCGCTAGTCGCAAGCGCCAGGGTGGCGGCGACTATTTCGGCGATTGCGTGAAGCTGTTCGTTCGTTTGCCACTCGAGAGAGCGCAAAGCGAAAGGCGCTGACAACAAAACGAATCCGAGGCTCGCGTACAGGATGGAGCGGGACCGGGCGAGGGGAAAGTTGTTGTCGGCTGGATTCACTCCCTAAGGATTATCGAGAGGCGTCGCTCCATCAAGGAGCGGCAGCTTTTTTAGAATCCTTTGAAAGGTGACAGGCTTGCGACCGGTGAAGCCCAGCGCGGCTTGGGCGACGAATTCTTCGAGGATAACTTTTCCGTCGAGGATGCGGCTGATGGTATTGGAGCCGGTTTGGGTGTTGCCCTCGGAGTCCTGCCAGCTGACTTCCCAGTGGCCGATCCAGAAGTCGAGGGCGTCGGGGGAGGGTAGATTTGTTTCAGCGTGGGTGAAGCTTGTGATAGAAAGGATTGAGGCGGCGAGGGTGGGTCAGGGCTTCATGGCGGGACTGAGTGGCGGGTGTTTTAGGGTTCTTTTTTGGAGGGCAAGGTGAGGCGGGCGAGGGTGCCTTTTCCGTATTCTGATTCGATTTGCAGGCTTCCTCCGAGGCGGGTGGCGAATTGTTTGCAGAGGGTGAGCCCGAGGCCGGAGCCGAGCTCGCCGCTTGTGCCTGCGGTGCTGTAGGAGGATTCGAGGTCGAAGAGGGTAGGTAGAGCGTGTGGTTTGATTCCTATTCCGAAGTCTTCGACGGTGAGGCTGAGGGTTTCGCCGATGGGCTGGGCGGAAATTCGTATTTCGCTGTCGGGGTGCGAGAATTTGAGGGCGTTGGAAAGGAGGTTTTGGGTGATGGATTGGAGCATGCTCGGGTCTGCCCAAGCGGTGAGGTCAGGATTGCAGCTGATGTTTACTTCGATACGCTTGGCTGTGCTTCTTCCGGAGAGGGCGGCTTTGGCTGATTCCAATGTTTCGAGCAGCTTCATTTCTTGGGGTTCGAATTTGAAGCGTCCCTGTTCGAACTGGACCATTTGCAGAAGGTTTTCGGCGGTCTTTCGGGTGACTTTGGCGTTGGCTAGCAGGTAGCCTTTGAACTTTTGCTCGTCTTCAGGGCTGAGACCGGATTCGGGATCGAGAAGCATTTCAGCGATGGAGAGGACAGAGCTGAGGGGCGAGCGCAGGTCGTGTGACAGGATGGAGAAGAAGCGGTTTTTCGATTCGTTGAGTTTTTCGAGCCTGTCGTGGGCGAGTCGTAGCTCGAGATTGGCGCAGACTTGTTTGGAAAGGTGGCGGAGGGCCTCTTTTTGCTTTTCGCTCAATTCTCGCGTTTCGGTGTCTATGACGCAAAGGGTTCCGAGGGCTTGGCGGTCGTGGGTGACGATGGGGGAGCCTGCGTAGAAGCGGATATCGGGGGCTCCGGTAACGAGAGGATTGTCGCGGAATCGCTTGTCTTTCGTAGCGTCTGGGACGAGGAGCATCTCTTCTGGCTCGAGAATGGCGTGGGCGCAGAATGCGAGTTCACGCGAGGTTTCCTTGGCATCGAGTCCGACCTTCGCTTTGAACCATTGACGCTCTTCGTCTATGAGGCTGATGAGCGCGATAGGAACTTCGCAGATGATGGCGGCAAGTTTCGCGATACTGTCGAACAGCTCTTCGTTTTCTGTATCCAGAATTTGGTAGCGTTTGAGAGCTTCAAGACGATCTGGCTCGTTTTCTGGAATTGGGGCGACGGTCATTTGTGAAGTTGGTGAAGAGTAGGTAGTATTGGAGATATGTCAGGTTTCGCAATATTCGCAACGGAGTCCTAACATGGTTTTAGCATTATTTTTTGCCCGTGTAGCTGGCTTGTGTTTCCGCGACTAGCTTGTCGTCTTCGATTTCTTCGGGGAGGTCGAATTGGGGGGAGCGGGGTAGCGCTGCGATGAGGTGGGCAGCGACTGCGTCGAGGTCTTTAAGTTCACATTCCCAGATCGTTATCACCTGCCAACCGAGTTTGACGAGCGCTTGTCTGGTCTGTCTGTCTCGTTGGATGTTTCGTTCGAATTTTTTCAGCCAATAGGAAGTGTTGGACTTCGGTGTAGTGGCGGACTTGCAGCCTGTGTGTCGATGCCAGAAGCATCCGTGCACGAAGATGACGGCTTGACGGGAGGGCAGAACGATGTCGGGGCGCCCGGGGAGATTTTTGTTTTTCGGACCGTTTACGGTGAAGCGATATCCGATGCGGTGGAGCAGGCTACGGACGAGGCGTTCCGGTTTGGTGTGCTTGCTTGTGACGCGGGACATCACCCAAGACCGTTTCTCTTTGGAAATCCTGTCCGCCATCGATGGGAATCGTGGACTGGAACGGGCGAAAAAGCACGTCTTAGTTTAGCTCCTCAGAGCCAGCGAACGATTGCGTGTACGAGGGTGAGGTTTGTGAGAAGCAGGGCGCTCCAGAAGAAGGGTTTTCGCTTATCCGATAGGAGAATGTTGAAGGCGAAGGTAAGGGGGAGGGCGATGCGGCAACCCGCCCAGTAGCCCCGCCAGACAGCGTCGCCGAGTGTGAGAAAGAGGATACCGTAGAGGATGCCGAGCGCCCAGATGCGGCTTTGGGGAGCGGGCTTGGCGAGGAGATATACGAGTTGGAAGAGAAGTCCTCCGATGGCGAGGATGCGGAAGAAGTAGCGGTCGGAGAAGCCGTTGGCCGAGAGCTGCTGGACGGAGTCGACGATGCCTCGGTAGAGGCCGGCGAAGGGCAGTCCTATGTTGGAGGAGGAGTTTATGGTGAGGGGGAAGACGGACGAGACGTAGAGCATCCAGGCTCCGAGGGCGGCGCTTGCGCAAATGCCGGCGACGAGGCCGGCGGTAAGTCTTTTTCTGAGTGGAAATTGTTTCAAGCGCTGGGATCCCGGGACGAGGAAGAGGGCGGCGTTGATGAGAGTTGTTTCTTTGGTGAGGGCGGCGAGGGTGTTGGCGAAGAGGGCGAGTCGGCCTCGACTCTTGTCGAGCAGATAGATTGTCCCGAGGGCGAGCGTGGCGCTTGGCAGGTCTGCGAGGGAGTAGCGAACGCTCTCGAGGGCGCCCATGGAGAAGACGCAGCAGAGCCAGCGAGCGAAGTTTTCAGGTGTTCCGGGCGGAATCCAGCGCAGAAGCAAGAGCCCGCAGGCGGCGAGGCAGAAGGCGTTGAACAGTGAGTGAATCTGCAGCGCGGCGGTCGGTTTTCCGAGACCGAGTGCGTAGCTGAGCGAGGGGAGCAGGATGCGTCGAGCCCGGTAGGAAGGATGGTCGATGGCTTCCTCGAAGAGCGGATCTCGAAGCGTGGGGTCGAGAGCGATCTGGGCGTAGAATTGCCCGTCGTAGCCGGTGGAGTTCGGCTTTTTGTAGATGTCTTGCTCCGCGAGGGCTGAGATTTGCGGTAGCTCGTAGTCTTCGCCAAATCCGGCGAGTTCGCTGAATCCGTGCTTCGAGTCGAATTTGCTGGCGAGAAGAGCTAGGAAAAAGATGGCTGCTATAGAATGGGGAAGAAAGCGTTTCACTCCGAGTTTGCTGTTTGGGAGGGGTGAAACTTTGGCGCGGGCGACGGCTTGGCGAGTCCAAAGGATCGGCGAGTTTTGACCGCGGCCTCGTAGGGGTGCGAGGCGAGCTGGAGAGTGTTTGGATTAGTTGAGCTCGAAAGCGTGGCCCAGCATTCCGCGGGTGCTGACGCAGACGTCGTCGTCCTCGGACATCACCAGGCAGCGTTGCATCAGGGAGATGCGCGCCAGCTCCTCTGGGGAGGATTGGATGCTGTCCGCCGCGGCGTTCAACATGGACCACTCGTCTTCGCTCAATCGTATTTCAATTCTTGTATTCACGACTAGGTTTATCGGTTTTTGCGTAGAGGAATTTAGGCTTTAGAGAAATTTTCTGAGTAATTCACACTACTGAGACTGCGTGCTCTCGCTCCACGCGTGTTTTGGATTGGTACCTAAGCTCTGGGAATCTCGCACTAATTTCAGTCAGCTAATTCCTCAACTCACGGCGATCTTAGTCGATGAAAGACTACGAACTAATTTCGGCCTATTATGATCAACTACCCGCTAACTGTAGAAGAACTCGTATGCGACCTCGAAGAAATGTCGGTCGCTCCACAGATTTTGCCGCAGATGCAGGCAATGGTTTCGGACTGTAATACCAATCCGGACGACATTCGAGACATGATCCGAATGGATGCTGCTCTCACTTCCATGATTCTGAAGACGGCGAACAGCGCTTACTTCAACCCAGGCTACCACATTGACTCGATCGATGATGCGATCATGCAGCTCGGCTTCAGCGATGTTTATCAAATCGTCACGATGCTGGCCTTTTCGGAGGTCATGGCCAAGCCGCTTGAGACTTATGCGTTGAGCGCCGGTCAATTCTGGCGTCGCTCGGTGGCTTGCGCCTTAGCCATGGAACGTCTCGCTCGCAAGTACGGCGAGGATCCGGGGGTCGCTTACACGATTGGCCTTCTGCATGGGCTCGGCATGGTGTTCATCGAGAAGGAGCTCGCGGATCGCGGGCAGGAAGTCGCTTTTCAGAACAAGCTTCCGGAGGATGTCGCCATCGCTTCGGAGGAAATGGAGATCTTTGGTTTGAACCACGCAAAGGTGGGCGCGTCTGTGATGCGTCGCTGGGGTTTCTCGGACGAGATCGTGGTACCGGTCTACTGCCAGTTTGAGCCTTCGGAAGCGGGCAATCACGAACGCATGGCCTGCCTAATCTCTTTCGCTAAGCGGATGATCGGTACGATCATCGATGACGGTTTTGGCGGGACAGCGATGCCCGGCCCGGATCCTTTGCTGATCGCATTGCTGCATCTCAGCAAGGAAGAGTACCAGAAGGTTGTCGTCTCGCTGCGAGAAAACTTTGCTAAAGCTCAAGGGCTGGTAGGCGATGTACTTCCGAGCAAGCAAGGCGCGAAGAAGGCGGTCGAAACTAAGCTCGGCTACGGCGGTCGCCGCATTCGCGACTAGAAGACTTCCCTCTTAAATTCAAAGACAACGACAATACTAGGAACACAATGAGCGACTCAGAACTGATCGACTGGGAACAGCTGGAAATGATTTTCGGCGAAGAGGAAGATGAATTTGACGAAGATATGGCGGAGCTGTTTCACGAATTCGTGGAAGATGGGAACGGTCAGTTTGCCGTGATCAACAGTGTCGAGTTTGAAGCGGAGCGCCAGCGCATCGCAAAGGAGTCGCACAAGCTCAAGGGGTCTGCCAGTAACTTTGGCTTCGCTCGTGTCGCCTGTCTGCTCGCCCATATCGAAGACGACATCGAAACGATTACGCCTGAGGATTTTTCCCAGAGCATTGCGGAAGCGAGAAGCGGATTCGACAAGAGCATTGAGACTGTGGTCGCTCGTTATCCGGGACTTTCGGACGGACCCAACTGAAAGGGTAAGCGTTCGTAGCGCCACTCTAGACTTTTTCGTACCGGCGAGCCCTCTATCGGGGCTCGCCGTTTTTATGCCACGCTTCGCGCTGGACTCGCGGCCTTCGACTTGCCTTGAATGGAGTTAGATGAAGCAGGCGGTTTCGCAGTCCCTTTTGATTTTGGCTTTGGCCGTTGTTTTGAGCGTGGTCGCATTCGTGTTGCGGCCGGAGGCCTTGCCCTGGAGCGCGACCGAGCACGAGGTGGATTTGGAGGCGGCCCGATTGCTGGATGGGGCTCTTTGGGTGGATGCGCGGGTGGAGGAGGATTTTAAGCGCGGCCATCTGAATGGAGCTATTTCTGTGAACGAGGAGAATTGGGAGATGGGATTCATGGCCTTACTTGAAGTCTGGACGCCTGGTTCGCCGATTGTGGTTTATTGCTCGAGTCAGTCCTGTCTTCGTTCGCATCACGTAGCGGAGCGCCTGAGGGAGGAGCTGGGGGTCGAGGAGGCCTTCGCTCTAGATGGAGGATGGGAAGCGATGGTCGAAGTGGGGCTTGTGGAAGGAGGCGATCGATGAGTTTACGGATTTTCAGCTGGGTCCTCTACGCGGTGGTAGGAGCGTTTTTCGCGATTGCCGCGACGGTTAAGATTGTTGATCCGGAGGCGTTTCTGTCCTCCTTGTTGACCTATCAGGTGTTTCCTCAAGGCCTTGCGACGGTGCTGGCGCTTTTCGCTCCGGTCCTCGAGCTACTGGTGGCGATCTGTTTGATCACTGGAATTCTTCGCAAGGGAGCGACCTTGCTAACGGTGGCGATGCTGGCGCTTTTCATTGCGCTGGTTGCCCAGGGAATGGTTCGCGGATTGGAAATGGATTGCGGGTGTTTTGGCTCGAACAGTCTTCAGACTACGGCTGATTACGCCTTAAAGATCGGTCAGAATATCATGTTGCTGGGGGCGATGTTTGTAGCCCGTTTCCTAGAAGACAAAAAATAGCTCGCGTACACTTATGATACAAACAGGCGAAACAATTGACCTCGCATTTCCAGTCCGGGCCGCCATCGCTGCAGAGAAGTGGGAGGGTATGTTAAGCGAACTCGTCACTCGGCCTACTATTGTGTCGGTCTACATGCGAAACAATACGAGCAGTTGCGACAAGCAGACTCAGCAACTGCAGCTCGCGTCAGCGAAACTGGACGCGCTTGGCGTTGGCTTGATCGGGCTGAGCAAGGATACGCCCGGATCGCACCAGAAATACGCTTGTAAGCTGGAGTTGGACTTTCCATTGGTTTCGGACCCGGATCATGCTTTCGCCAAGGCTGTGAAGTCGCTGGTGGAGAAGAAGATGTATGGGAAGATGTTTATGGGGCCAACTCGCTCCGCCTATTTGATCGACCCCCAAGGTAGCGTTTTGGGGGTGATCGAGAAGGTTGATTCCGCGAATCATGCAGCTCAATTGCTGGAATTGGCGAAGGCGCTCGATTAGCGGAAGTTATTGTTAAGTGGTAAGTCTTTTTGGTTTACTAAAGGCCCGCTTTGGTGTGTTTCGGGTCGCATGATCTCTGTATCTTACTCGAAACGCATTTCGAAAACGGCCCTTCTTGGCGTGGTGGCCGGCCTGGGAGCTTCGCTTGCTTTGGCTCAGGATGAGTCGGGATTGGTGATTGAGCTTCCGGAGCTTTACGTGACGAGCTCGCACACGGCGACTGTCGAGCCGGCGTCGACTTTCGGGGCTCCGGTCTCGCGTCTGGAGCTCAATCCGCAGTTTGACCTGCAGGTGCGCAATATCGCTGAAGCTCAGGGCGACGTCAGCATCCGCGGCGGAATTTTCGAGAACACCGGTTTTCGCGTGGGGGCGGCCACCTTGATTGATCCGCAGACGGGCCATTATTTTGCGGAGATTCCGATCGCGCCTGAGATGTTGCGCGGTCCTGGGCTTTTGGTGGCGGGGGACAACGCTTTTGGCGGGTTTAACAGTACAGTTGGCACGGTTGACTATTCTTGGATGGAGATCGCGGAAGGCGGGAGCGTGGCGGTCGGATTTGGCGACAACAGCCTTAATTTCCAACGTTTCCATCAGGCTAAAGTCCTGTCGGAGAGCGCGGACGCGAGTTGGGGAGTCGAGATCGAGATATCCCGCTCTGAGGGCGCGGGCAGCATTGAGAACGGCGACCATAACTTCGTTCGTTACAGCAGTCGCCTGCAGCGGCTGGCCAATGATTCGCAGACGGACCTATTTGCCGGCTATCAGTCCAAGTACTTGGCTTGGCCGGAATTGTACGCGGCCCCGTACGGCTCCAATGAGTCTGACAGCGTGCGCACTACGCTTCTCATGTTTAACCACGCCCAAAGCTACGGGGGCGATAGCAAGTGGGAGGCTACGGCCTACCATCGCCGTCACCATGACCACTATTTGTTCAATCGGGCATCTTTGGACAATCGTTCGTTTGTGCATCAAACGGAGGTAAGCGCGGCTGCGGTCAATGGAGCGCACGTCTTGAGCGACGTGGTGACGCTTAACTACATGGCTCAGCTGACTGCGGATGAAATCGAGTCGACGAATCTGGAGAACAATTTCACCAGCCGCAGCTACGCGAAGCTTTCTGTGCTGCCGGAGTTTCTGATCTCCGAGAATGGCGAAAGGCGCGTGAGCCTGCGGGCTGGCGCCAGCTTCGACGATTCGAATCGAAATGCTTCGAAGCTATCCCCGATTGCGGATGTGACGTGGACTAATGGGGACGACTCCTACTATTTTTCGCTTTCGCAGACGTCGCAGGTATCTGGATACACTGCTGTTGGCGGGTCAACGGGTGGCTTGTTTGCGAGCAATCCTGATCTTGTCCGCGAAGTGACGCGCAACGTAGAGGTGGGTGCGACTTTGAAGCGATCCGACTGGAGTCTTAGCGCGGCCGGTTTTGTCCGTGAAGACGCGGACCTGGTTGACTGGACGTATTCTTTTGGAAGTCCGAACGCTCGCTCCGCGCGTAATGTGGATATCGATACGTATGGCGTGGAGATCATTGCGTCGCGTCGTTTTGGCGAGCTTGAGCTTCTAGGCAGCGCGACTTTGCTGGATAAGGATGAGGACTACGGGGATGCTTCGGTAGACGCTAGCTTTTACGCTCTCAACTATGCGAAGGTTCGCCTGACGGCGGCAGCGGTTTGGCGGGCTACGGACTTGATTCAAGTTCGCTTGGACAACGAGTATCGCCAGCAACGCGAAAGCGTCTTGCGAGAGGGAGACGACACTGCGTTTTTCTCGCATGTGGGCATCTATTACACTGTGCCGGAGGTCGAAGGGCTCGAGCTGAGCGCTTCGGTCGAGAATCTTTGGGAGGACGATTTTCAGGAAATTCCCGGAACGCCCGGTCGCGGACGACAGTTTAGCGTCGGAGCGCGCTGGGGTTGGTAGGCGACTGTATCCAGTAATTGGATTTTTCTCAGCGACGCGGCCTATGAGTTCGCGTCGCTTTTTTTGCCCCAGGCAATGGCGGCGAATATGAGCGTAGCTCCGATGAGGAGCTTGGTGACGGAGGCGGAGTCGATGGCGCTGGCTTCGCCGAAGATGAAAAGGGATGCTGCCATGGCGAGCGGGACGACTGCGTTGTTGCAGGTGGCGAGGACGCCGGGATTGGTTTTAGCCGCTCCTTTGTTCCACCAGAAGAAGCCGAGGCCTGAGGCGATGGCTCCGAGGTAGAGAAGGGCGTACCACTGCTCCGGGCTAGGGGTGATTTTGCTCGAGTCGCCCCAAGCTAGAAAGCCCAGTCCAGCGCAGGTGGCGGCTCCCAAGTAGAGAGCGGCCATGACCTCGCTGTCGTGGATCTCGGGACGCTTGATTCGCCAGGAGCGGTAGAGCAACTGACCAAGGCCGAAGGAAATGTTGGCGATTTGCATGAGGCCGAACCCGATCCAAAAGGATCCGCTCGGCTGGCTGTATTTGATGACGACTGCTCCTGTTATGGAGAGGAGGGCGCAGCCCAGCAGGCTCCATTGCCAGCTTCGGTTTATCAGATGATGGGCGAGAACGATGTAGAGGGGAGTGAGCACTGAAAAGAGCGCTACGAGGTGGGAGGGCAGGAAGGCGAAGGCCTTGATGTAGCTGATGTACATGGCGCCGAATTGGAGGGCTCCAATGGCGACGAGGCTGAGCAGTTCGCGTCGGGTTAGGCGTTTGGAGCGAAAGAAGGGCAGGAAGCAGAGCCATGCGATAGCGAGTCGGATAGCGGCGACGAAGGTAGAGTCGAGGCTGGTGAGTCGGGATCCGATGATTCCGAAGGAGAAGGCCCAGAGGAGGGATACGGCGATGAGGAAAGGCATGGGGAGAGGGTGCTAGTCTAAGCGCCAATGGGCTTGTAGGGTGGCGTTCTTTTGTGCGGCTGCGAGCTCGTGGAGGAAGCGGGTGCGGGGCACTTCCTCGGCTCCGAGGCTTTTGAGGTGGGCGGTGGGCTGCTGGGCGTCGATGAATTCGAAGTGGTTTTTCTCGGCAAAATCTACGAGTCCGGAAAAGGCGAATTTCGAGGCGTCTCTTTCGTGGTGGAACATGGATTCGCCGAAGAAGGCGCTGCCGAGGGAGACGCCGTAGAGTCCGCCGACGAGTTTGCCTTCCCGGTAGGTTTCGAAGGAGTGGGCGAGGCCGAGCTCGTGGAGGCGTATGTATGCCTTCTGCATTTCGCCGGTGATCCAGGTGCCGTCCTGTCCGGGGCGCGGAGCTTTGGCGCAGGAGGCGATCACGCGTGGAAAGTTGGCGTCGATGCGGAGCTCGAATTTGCCCGAGCGGACGAGTCGGGCGAGGGTGGCGCTGCGCTTGAATTTATGCGTGTAGAGCACCATGCGGGGATTGGGGGAGAACCAGAGGATGGGATCGCCCTCGGAAAACCATGGAAAGATTCCGCTGGAATAGGCGGCGATGAGGCGTTCCGGACTGAGGTCGCCTCCGATCGCGATGATGCCTTCCTCTTCCGCTAGCTCGGGATCGGGAAAGATTGGGTCGTCCCGTAGTTGGAAAATGGGCACGGGAACGGAAACTTTCTAGGGTTGGGGGATTTCGTCGGCGGTGCCGAATCGCTCGATGAGTCGATCGTAGGAGATGGTGCGACTGTCTGGAGTGACTTTGGCTGCGAAGAGCTGGCTCCAGATTTCTCTAGGGATGAGGTCGGAGGCATTGGAAGAGCGAGACGAGCTGGAGATGTCGTCGTTGTCGTCGAATTTGAGCTTCCAAGGCAGCTGAAAGTAGTTGTGCGCCTTGTCGGCGGTGATGAGCACGGCGCTGAGCTCGTTTGCTCCGGTGGTTTCGTTTTGAATCCGGATTGCGGATACGAAGGAGATGACGCGCAGGTTGTAGACCCAGATGAAGTCGCAGATAGTTTGCAGGAGCGCTTCGCTGCTTTCGGTGACTGCGTTCGGCAGGGTGAGGTTGACGAAGGGTCCGCCATCTCGCTTGCCGAGGAAGAGTGGGAGGATGCCCTTAAATTCCTTGAAGATGGCCTCGGTGTGGAGAGCCATGGCTTCGTGCAGGCCGGCGGTGTTGGGCGCTTGTTCGGTGAGTAGCTTCTGGAGTGACGCTGACATGGAGTCAGCTTTTAGGAAGCGGGAGCGATGTCGAGCCGTTTGGCGAAAGTCGGGTTCGGTGAGGTGCTCTAAGGTGAGGAAGCGTACGTCTTTTATCGAGCGTGGTCTGCGAACTGGGAAAGATCGCGTGCTTCGATTTCGTCTTTTTGCACGAATTCGATGGAGGTGGAGTTGATGCAGTAGCGCTGGCTGGTGGGCTTGGGACCGTCTGGGAAGAGGTGTCCGAGGTGTCCGCCGCAGCGTTTGCAATGCACTTCGGTCCGGGTCATCCCGTAGCTGGTGTCGACGGTTTGGCCAACGTTTTCCGGGACGATTGAGTCCCAGAAGCTAGGCCATCCGGTGCCGGAGTCGAACTTCTCGCCGCTGGCGAAGAGGGGAGCCTCGCAGGCGGCGCAGAGGTAGAGGCCCGTGTCTTTGTTGTTCCAGTAGGCGTTTCGGAACGCCGGCTCGGTGCCGTGCTTTCGCATGACTCGGAACTGATCTGGGGAAAGTGTTTTTTGCCACTCTTCGTCGGATTTCTGAAATGCTTCCAGAGCGGTGGTTGCGGCGTGCGACGGGAGGGCGCAGGCGGCGAGGTCTTCGACGGGTTGGGTAGGGTCGAGTTCAGGTGAATTGTCGTCGGTGGCCATGATTTGTGTGGTAAGGATTGCGAGGCAGGACGCGAGTGTGAGTAGCGATGTTTTCATGCTGCGCTTTTTGTCGAATCGATTGATGGACGATGTCCGTGTATCGCTGTGAGGCAAACGGTTTTGGGCTTATTCCGATTGCCGGCTTGAGAAATGGAGAAGCCGCCAAGCTATATAGCTTGGCGGCCTGGTAGCATGCGAGAGTTGGGCGCTCTCGCTATTGGGTTTTCACGGCTCGTCTGAGCTCTTTCGATGCCCAGCCTCTCACGAGTTCCGTGACGTAGGGGGCTTTCTCGTCGGATCTAATCCAGGGTCCCCTAAATTTAAATGTGTATCCGATATCTGATTCTCTGGTGGTACCGCTCGCGATCAGCTTTTCGGACGGGTCGTAGACCGCGTAGCTGAAGTTGATGCGAGGTGGGAAAATCGACTTGTACACCCGGTAGTCTCCGTAGGTGGAGGTAAGGGGAGAACGATCGCCCGCCAAATCAATATCGGTGATAACGACTTCGAGAATGTATCCATCAGGCAAGTACTTGTTAGCTGACTTTTGAAACGCGTTTTTGACGCTTTTCAGTACGCTTTCGGCTCGCTTGTCTGTACGGCCGTAGTCGTTGTCGATATCTGTATAGTGGTCGCTGTCCTCGAATTGAATTCTCAGTTCGATTTGCGATTCTTCCGTTTTTACCGCGTAGGCATTAGTTGAATACGCTGCGGCGAAAAACAGTGTTGCGCTAGCAATGATTCTGCTGGTTTTCATATATTCCCTCCTGTTTGTTTCCCTTGTGGATCTAAGCCTTTTAGGCCGCTGATCTCGATCATATAATACGGGATCGGCTTGTTGGCGGATTCAAGAATTCGGCGGCTCTGCGGCTGCTGGGCGCTTAGAATGGAATTGACAGGAATGCTCGCTATTATTTTAAGCCGCGATCTGTAACAACGCATTTCTATGGCAGACGAAAAGAAGAGCACTTCAACAAATTCGAAACCAGCGACTCCGGCGAAGGCGTCAAAGGCTTCGAAATCGGGCGCAACAAATGGCAAGGGCGACGCCCCTCGCAATTGTTTTAGCGACAGCTATCGTTCGAACTTCGACGGTATCGACTGGAGTAAGTAGCGATAGAGATTTGCCAGGGAGAACGGTCCCTGTTTGACGCCACCGCAGAGACGCGGTGGCTTTTTTGTGGCTTGGGGTAAGATCCCTATTTGGACCAGATCTCTTGGGCGATGAGTTGTTTGGTAGCGGCCTGGGCCCATCCGCGATTGGCGGCGGGGCTGGCGGGGGAAGGGTGCAGGACTTTGCCGTGGCGGATGTCGACGCCTTCGAGGGCGGCCTTGGCCTGGGCTTGGGCGAATCCGCCGACGCCGACGATCCAATGGGGCTGGAGGATTTCGATACAGCGGCGCAGGTGGAGGTTGCAGGCTTCGAAGAGGGGGGAGCTTTCGGCTTTGGGGAGCTTGTCGGGGGTGCGGTTGCGCGAGCTTTCCTCCATGAAGACGAGGGGGCAGTAGTTGAGCACGAAGTGGTCTGCGAAGAAGTCTTTGGCGTTAGGGTAGCGTTCTGAGAAGAGTCCCCATAGGCGGCGGCCTGAGACTTCTGACTTCTGGCAGGCGAAGCCGAGGATGGGACGTTTGGGGTGTTCGGGGAAAGGGATGTCGACGGGAGCTTCGATGCCCATCCAGTTTTTGACGGCATCGATTTCGCCGAAGGGAACGCCGGTCTGGGCCATGCCCCAAGGCCCTGGATTCATGCCCATGAAGACGACGCGTTTCTGATTGGTGGCGTAGCGCTCGAGGTAGGTTTTATGTGGCTGCCACGCGTAGCGGAGAGGATTGTAGACGTAGGCCGTCGGCAGGGCGAAATTGAGGGTGTCGACTGTGTCGCAAAGCTCTGAGGCGGCGTCGACGAGTTTGGTGGCGAGAGACATGCGGCATTGGATGCTGCAGGCAAATTCGGGTCAATTCAGTTTGTGAATCGGAGTGGCGCTACAATTTTTTCGTAACCTTGATCAGCAGTTTGGGTACTTGAAAATATAACACCAACATTCAACGGAGTAACCGAATATGAGCCTACTAATTTTCTCAGCCCTGATTTGGGCAGCACTTGCATCAATTGCCGTACTAGACGGAGTTGACAGCCAGGCGAAGCGTTAAGGCGCTAAGCGAAATCTTCAAGGTAGACGTATCCGAAAAACAAGGACGCGTCGCCTTTTTCGCGTATATGGATTGGTGAGAACGTTAAGACTCGGGCGACGACCAGTAGCCTAGAAAGAGTAGGCGAGGTAGTCGAATCGCTTAGGTTCGGAAGTCTCGTATTCTTTCTTCCTGTTTTTCACGGGAAGGGTGGGAATCTCTTCTTCGTGCACGGGCACGCGGGTGCAGAGCTTTTCGAGATCGGGATGGTCCTGGATGCGCTGGTAGATGTGTGCGAGCAGGATGGCATCGCTCTGAGCATCGTGGCGACGCATGGAGGAAAGGCCGGCTGAAAGGCGTTCCGCTATGTCGTCTAGCGAATTGCGCAGGCGAGAGAAGTCCGGCCACATGACTTCGAAAATATCCATGGTGTCGATGAAGCGCACGGTGCGGGTCTCGACGCCTTCCTGGCGCGCGTACTTGCGGATGAAATTGAAATCGAAGCGGTAGATGTCGTGTCCGAAGAGAGTAGCGTCGCCGACCCAGTCTGAGAATGCCTGAAGGGCTTCGAGCGGCTTGGGGGCGTCTTTGACGTCTTCGTCGCGGACTCGGGTGAGCTTCTGGATGTTTTCGGGAATAGGTTTTCCCGGGTTCACGTATGTGCAGAAGCTGTCCTCGACGTTCATGATCACCCCGCCGAGGCGAACGCCTGCGATTTGGGTGATTTCTTCCTGCTTGTACCGGAGACCTGTCGTTTCGAGGTCAAACGCCACTAGTTCCCTTACGCCGAGCAAGGGATGGAATGATGGCATTTTTGTTTCTGTCAGTGGTTTCACGGGTGTAATAAGCAGTTCTACATTTCTCTATCGGATAAAGACTGGGATTTACCAGATTTCGTTCCGCGGGCGCGAGATTTTGACATATTCTTGTCATGAAAACCTGTCGCTGCGTGGTGTAGAGCCGCGGAGATTCATCTATCGTATACGAATAGCGAGCAAAAATGGCGGCGGTAAAGTGAGTTTGAGGGCGAATTTCGTCAAAAATCTCGCGGGTGTGTCGATTTAGGGATTCGCGTCGCCGCTTCATTCCTTTTTTTTGGCTTTGCGCGGTACCCACCTACGATGACTCAATTGGGAAAAATTGGGCTTCGAGGAAGTCTAATTCGCCCTGATTTTGATCTCGTTGACCGCTTTCGCTAGCTACGAATTCTTAGCCAAGCGATGGATCGTATTTTTCGAGGCCGATCGGCTGGGAAACGGATGGCGAACCGTGAAGCGGGGCGGAGATTTACGAGGTACTGACTGACGGAAGCCTCGTAGAGAGCGGGGGTTTGACGGTCGACGATGGATGGGTTTGAGGCTAAACCGATCAAGCTAGGTGATATCAAGAAAGCTTTGCTGGATGTCTTGTCTGAGACGATTTCGCGAAACTAGATAGACGAAGGCTAATGGTTTTCGATTGTGGTGGCGGGGCAGCTTCTGTTGGGTGCTGGTTTTGCTGAAAATGAGTCGAGTGCTGAAAGTCCTTTTTGATGATGTGGGTTTTGTAGTAGTTAACAAGCCTTCTGGAATGTTGAGCGAGGGGGGTGGAGATCGAGAGGTGGATCTTGAGCAAGCTGTATCCGAATTAATGGGACGCCAGTGTTGGTGTTGTCATCGACTGGATCGCTTGACGAGTGGAGTGGTGGTTCTGCGAAAGGGAAGGCGGTTCGTGAAGGAGTTGGCAGGGCAGTTTGAGTCGCGTGGCGTGCGCAAGGAGTATTGGCTGTTGGTGGATGGTCTTTGGGATAGGCGTATTCAGAAAATGGAGTCTCAGATCGCTTCGATTGGTCGAGGCAAGTATGCGAATGTCGAATCAGGCGGAAAGGCGGCGGCGAGCACGTTTCGGGTGCTTGGATTGGACGAGGAGAGACGTGTTAGCTGGATGTCCGGACTGTTGAAGACGGGGAGGACGCATCAGCTGAGGTTGCATGCGTTGAAGGCGGGTTGTCCGGTAGTGGGGGATCCACTGTACGGAAAGTCGCGCGATGATGGCTTGTTCGGACTGCATGCTCGCTCTTTACGGATGCGGCATCCGGCGTCGGGCGAGGAGCTGAGCTTCGAGGCCGAGCCGCCAGATGAGTGGCGGGGTCTTTTGGAGCGATTCGAGAGCTAGAAGTGTTTTTGTATCAGCTGGGTAATGACGGGGTGGATTTTCTTGGCTAGTGCTCTGTTGGCGTAGGCGATCCAGTTTATGGTCGTGGTGGTGTCGAGTGGGATGTTGAGGTATTCGGTATGGGGCTGGGTGACGATGACTCCGGCGGCGCGGGCGACGAGGGCGGTGCAGAGATCGTAGGGGTGGCAGGTGAGGGACTGAGGGAAGCCAAGCTTTGCGAAGGCGAGGGGACGGATGTCGATCACGAGTCGATCGTGTCCGGCGATGAGCTCGTAGAGTTGGCCGCCGGTCGAGATGTATTGGTCGTCGAATATGAGGGCGTCTTGCTTTTCCGACTCTGGGGTGAGCTCGGCGAAGAGTTCTTCCTCGAAGGCGGCGAGGGCGGCTTTGGCTTGGGGGAAGAATTTGGCCACGGAGGCGAAGCCGTGGTTGAGGTCGGTGGCTTGGGAAGGGGCGTGGGGGATGGCTTTGATTTCGCCGGTAATCAGGTTTGTGGATACGCGTTGGAGGGTGGTCGATCCGTCTGGGGAGCGGGTGGCGGAGAGTTGTTCGGAAAGGTATTGTTTGGAGGTGGGGAGCTCGGTCATCACGGCGACGGCGATGTCTTCGAGCGTGGGTAGGGAGTCGGGGCTCGGTTGCTCGGCGAGGCCGATGAGTGCCCAGGCGGGGCGTTTGTCGTACATGATGCCGCGGGTGCCGTCGATGGGGTCGATGATGAGTTGGTAGCGGATGGAGGTGGCGGGGGAGTTGGGTGGGAAGGTGACGGTTTGCTCGTCTTCGATGCCTTCCATGACGAGGCGGACGGGCTGGTCTGCGGGCCAGTTTTGGGCGAGCCAATCGAGGATGAGTTCTTCGGAGACTTTGTCGATTTGGTAGATGGTGTCGGCGGTGGTTTGGGCGGCGACGGCGGAGAGCTCGGAGGTAGATCGATGTTGCTGGGCGTAGAGGGTGTCGCGGATGGCGACTCCGAGTTGCTGAAGAAGAGGGAGGAGTGGAGAGCTAATAGTGAAAGAGGGTTGAGTGCTGGTCGCGGTTCGCTTTGGCTTTTGAATCTATGGTTAAGCTTTACATGTACAAGGGATGCGACGGGTGTCGCAAGGCGAAGAAGTGGCTTCAGGAGAAGGGTGTGGAATTCGAGGAGGTCGCGATTCGCGAGGTGACTCCGAGCAAGAGCGAGCTCAAGGAGGCTTTGGCTTCGCATGAAATGAATCTGCGGAAGCTGTTTAATGTGTCCGGTGGGGACTATCGCGAGCTTGGACTTAAGGATAAGCTGCCAAAATTGTCGGTGGACGAGGCTTTGCAGCTTTTGATGTCGAACGGGAATTTGGTGAAGCGTCCGTTTTTGGTGACAAAACGTGGCTGTATCAGTGGATTTGATACAGTGGTTTGGGAAGAATTGGTTGGCTGATCAATCGCGTGACAAGCCCGCTCCCACTTACTTTTTATCGCTGTGGCCGAGGGGGCGGTCGGGGGCGATGCGGTCGCGGACGAGCTGCTTGAGCTCTTTGGATTCGGGGAAGCGGCCGGCTTCTTTGCGGGAGAAGATGAGTTCGTCGTCGAGGCGGATTTCCAGGATGCCGCCGGTGCCGGGCTGGAGGGCGACTTCTCCAAGGTCTTGGCCGAAGGTGTTGAGAAGCTCTTGGGCGAGCCAGGCGGCGCGGAGCATCCAGTTGCATTGGCTGCAGTAGAGGATGGAGATGCGAGGGGTGCGGTGCATTGAAAAGTGGTGAGTGGTGAAGAGTGAGTGGTGAATTCGGTTGGAATTAGGTTCTTCTAGCGGAATTCTTCGGGGGCGTCGGGGTTGGCGATGATGAATTCGGTGATGGCTTCGAGGAAGGCTTCGCCGTAGGCGGCGAGCTTCTTCATGCCGACGCCGGAGATCTCGGATAGGCGGTCTTCGTTGGCGGGGAAGTAGCGGGCCATCTCGCGCAGGGTGACGTCGGAGAAGATGATGTAGGGCGGGACGCCTTGCTCGTCGGCGAGCTCTTTGCGGAGGGAACGAAGGATGGAGAAGAGGTCTTCGTTGCACTCGATGCCGCCTTTGGAGCGGTTGCGGTCGCGTTGTAGGGCGTTGGCGGATACGGGAAGTTTGGTGAGCTGGATGGGGGTGCGCTCGCGTAGGGCGGTTTTGCCTTTTTCGGTGAGGGAGAGGGCGCCGAAGGCGTCGGGGTCTTGGAAGACGTAGTCGTTGCGGATGAGCTCGCGGCCGAAGGCTTGCCACTCGGCGCGTTTGTGTTCGCCGCCGATGTTGTAGGTGGTGAGGCGTTCGTGTCCCCATTTGAGGACTTTTTCGTTGCGGGAGCCGAGGAGGATGTCGGCGATGTGGTTGATGCCGACGCCGAAGGAGGTGACTTGGGAGACGCGGAAGATGCAGGACATGAACTTCTGGGCGGGGATGGTGCCGTCGAAGGTTTCTTTGGGCTGGTTGCAGTTGTCGCAATTGCCGCAGTTTCCTTCTTTCCAGGTTTCGGAGAAGTAGTCGAGCAGGACGGCGCGTCGGCAGCGGGAGGATTCGGCATAGTTGACGATCTGGCGTAGTTGTTCTTTGGCGACTTCGCGTTCTTGGGGCTCCTTTTCGGCGATGAAGTTGAGCTGCTTGGCGACGTCTCCGGGGGAGAAGTACATGACGCATTCGGAGGGGAGTCCGTCGCGTCCGGCGCGTCCGGTTTCTTGGTAGTAGCCTTCGATGTTTTTTGGAATGTCCTGGTGGATGACGTAGCGGACGTTTGGCTTGTCGATGCCCATGCCGAATGCGATGGTGGCACAGACGACTTTGACCTCGTCGCGGATGAAGGCGTCTTGGTTTTTGGCGCGTTGGAGGGGCGTCATGCCGGCGTGGTAGGCGATGGCTTCGACGCCTTCTTGACGGAGGCGGTCGGCGGTTTGTTCGGTGGCTTTGCGGGAGAAGCAGTAGATGATGCCTGACTCGAAGGGGCGGGATTTGACGAACTTGAGGATTTGGCGGAAGACGGCCTGTTTTTGCTCGATGCGGTAGGCGAGGTTGGGACGGTTGAAGGAGGCGACGTAGTCGGTGGGGTCGTGGAGCTGGAGCTGTTTGACGATGTCGCCTCGTACTCGGTCGGTGGCGGTGGCGGTGAGGGCCATGAAGGGCGTATCCGGAAACCGTTTACGCAGCTCGGCGAGTTGGCGGTATTCGGGGCGGAAGTCGTGTCCCCATTCGGAGATGCAGTGGGCTTCGTCGACGGCGAAGCGGCAGACCTTCCATTTCTTGAGGTCTTCGAGGAAGCCGCCGAGCATGAGGCGTTCGGGGGCGACGTAGAGGACTTGGTAGTCGCCGGCGAAGAGTTTGGCGTAGCGTTGGGCGGCGTCTTTTTTGCCGAGAGAGGAATTGAGGAAGGTGGCGGCGATGCCGTTTTCGGTGAGTCCGTCGACTTGGTCCTTCATGAGGGCGATGAGGGGGGAGATGACGACGGTGAGGCCTTCGGAGAGGACGGCGGGGAGCTGGTAGCAGAGGGATTTGCCGCCGCCGGTGGGAAGGAGCGCGAAGACGTCGCGGCCTGCGAGGGCGTCGGCGACGATCTCGGCTTGGAGGGGGCGGAAGGTGTCGTGTCCGAAGTATTTCTTGAGGGCGGCGTGGACGCGGTCGGTGGAGGTGGCAGGCATTTGGGAAGAGTGTGAGAAAGAGTGAGGTGTGAAAAGTGAAGAGTGAATTGGATTTTGGGAAAGCGGAGGTGGTTCGGGGGATTTGTTGGAGGGTAGGTTGGACTGGGAGGTGCTCGGAGACTGGTTGTTTACCAGGGATCGCTGCGCGAGCAGGGTGGCTTCGCCAGGAGGTTTTGGTTTTTGGGAGATGGTTTGGTTTGGGAGAGGGCTGGGAGTGATGATCTGTTTGCGCCGAGCGTTGATGGTTGGATTTGGCTTTGGGGGGAGATGGGTAGGCGATGGTGGGTTTGGGGCAAGGGGAAAGGGTGTGGTGTCGCTGGTGGCGACGGTTGGTGAAACGAGGGAGGCGCAATCTGATGTCTAACGTTAGACATTAGATTGCGCCTTTTTTATGTGGGGATATGGCTTTTACTGAGGTGGGGGTATTGGGTGGAGTCTGGTGAGGCCTTGGAGTTCGGCTGGATCGAGGGCATGGTCCGGAGCAGGGGATTTGGCTTGCATGCGGGGTGGGGGATGGGGCGTTGTTAATGGGTATGAAGTTATTCGAAGGTCTTTCTAGGATTTCATTTTTGTTTGCTGCGGTTTTCGCTTTTGGGGCGTCGCTGTTCGCTGGGGTGGAGGAGCATGACGCTTTGCTGGCGGTGGCGAAGGATAAGGAGGCGGATTTCGAGTCTGCCTTGGCCAAGGCCATTGAGAATGGGATGGCGGAGGACTTTGTTCTCGAGGCGGAGATCGTTCGTACGCTGAGCACGGGTAACGTGGAGGCGATGTTTGACTTGGTACCTCGTATTGACGCGGTGGGAGAGGATTTTCGCTATGGAGTGGGGCGCGATTTCTTTTCGGCGAAGCAGCTAGCGGGGTTTGCGGATACGCTGCGCTGCGTGATCGCCTTCAAGGAGGGCGACATGGAGGGGTTTGAGAAGTTCGCCGTCGAGTCGTTTGCGAAGGCTCCGGACTTCAATGGGGCGTTTGGCATCGGCGAGCTTTTGGCGCGGCAGCGCATGACGGAGGCTGCTGAGTCGGCGATGTCGGATTTTCGCGTGCCGATGGATATGGAGCTGGCGAATACGGATGGAGAGAGCAAGACGTTGGCCGAGTGGATGGGCGATGATAAGGCGATGCTGGTCGATTTCTGGGCGAGCTGGTGCGGGCCGTGCATTCGCTTGATGCCGAAGCTCAAGGAAAAGCAGGCGTCGCTTTCTGCGCAGGGAATTTTTGTGGCGGGGATCAACACGGATCGTAATGATCAGCTGAACAACGCTCTGAAGATTCGCGATCGCGAGGGCATGGAGTCAGTGCCTTGGCTGCTGGACCGGAATGGCGGCGACTTGAGCGGTATGCTGATGATCGACTCGATTCCGCGCATGGTCTTGATCGACCGCGAGGGCACGGTGCTGTACAACGGACATCCTGTGGATCCGGCGCTAGGGGTGGCTTTGTCTAAGCTCGGCGTGGAGCTGCACTAGAATTTGTCTGCTAGGCTTTTGCCGAGGCGGATGCTCGGGCGTTCGACAAAGCGGAAGGAGAGAGCTGCTACGCCGAAGGTGATGAGGGTGGTTAGCAGAATGTAGAGCTCGAGACGGGTGTGGGGGAGGCTTTTGCTTTCCCAGAGTCTGAGAAGCAGCGTGAAAACGATGGCGTGGAGGAGGTAGGCGGAGTAGGTGGTGCGTCCGGCGGTGGCTAGCCAACGCGGCGTGCGTTTTATGAGGAAGAATATGGCGAAGAGGGCGAGCCCGAGAGTGTGGCCCCAACCGTACTTGCTCCAAACGGGGTCGTCGCTGATGAAGCTCTTCTCGATGCCGGTGATGACGGGGCGGGCGACGAGGTAGACCATGATAGCGAAGGTGATTTTGGCGGCGGTCTTGAGTTTTTCCGATCGGTTGAAGAGGGGTTCCGTATCCAGTTCGTAGACACAGCGGAAGGTGGCTGTGGTGAACATGATGCAGAGGAAGTAGGCGAGAAAGGGTAGGTTGCCTTGGTATTGGAGCAGAATGTCGTGCTTCCAGAGATAGAAGGCTGCGGCGAAGCCTACGAGCGAGCTGAGGAGCTTGTACTGTCCGAAAATGAGGTAGAGGAAGGCGCAGGCGAAGTAGAAGACGAGCTCGATTTCGAGTGTCCAGAACAGGCCCATGATGTGAGGCTCGTCGACGAATACGGCGCCCATGGCGATGTTTGAGAAAAGAGTGGAAGGGAGGAGTTCTCTGTTTGTGGATATCCAGAGGACGTAGGCTCCGCTGCCGAGGGCGATCCAATAAATGGGATAGAGGCGGAAGAAGCGGTTGATGATGAAGGTTTTGAGGGCGAGGAGGCGGTCGCCTTTGAGGGAACTAGGGATGACGAAGCCGCTGATGCAGAAGAAGGCGACGACACCGATGCGGCCGAAGTCGAAGTAGTTGGCCCACTGGCTGGTCCATGTTCCTCCTGATGAGATGCGTAGGAAGGATTCGGATACGTGTTGCCAGATGACGAGGAAGCAAGCGACGGCGCGAAGGCTGTCGAGGGAGTCGAATCGGTTGTTTGATGGGTTTGAGATCTGGACTTTTTTAGGGATGGGGATGCGGGTGACAAGCGTGCACCGGTTTTGGGAACAGATTTAGGTTGTCGGTGACGGTGGGAATGCCTTTGGTGGCGGGGAATTCGTGATGAAAATCGGAAGTTTAGACCTGGAGTCCAATTTGTTTCTCTCGCCTTTGGCGGGCTACACGAATCTGCCTTTTCGCCTGACGGCGAAGAGCTTAGGCGGGCTTGGACTGGTGACGACTGACTTGGTGAACGCTCGCTCTCTGCTCGAGGGCCGCGCGGTGGCGTACAAGATGATTGCCACTGACGTGCGGGAGCAGCCGATGGCGGTGCAGCTTTTTGGCGGCGTGGCGGAGGAGATGCGGGACGCGGCGGTGATCTGTCAGGAGCGCGGGGCTCAGTCGGTAGACATCAATATGGGGTGTCCGGTGAAGAAGGTGGTCAAGACCGGAAGCGGCTCCTCGATGATGAAGAACCATGAGAAGACGCAGGAGCTGGTGAAGGGGATGATCGACGCGGTCGATATCCCGGTGACAGCGAAGATGCGACTGGGTTGGGATTCGGACAACATCACGGCACCGGAATTGGCGCGAGCTTTGGAGGATGTTGGCGTATCGGCAATTTTTATACACGGGCGAACGCGTGCTCAGGGATTCTCCGGCGGGGTGGACCTCGAGGGGATTCGCAAGGTGAAGGAAGCGGTGAGCTCTGTGCCTGTGATTGGAAACGGCGATGTGACCTCACCTGAGGCGGCCCGTATTATGTTTGAGCGCACGGGGTGCGATGGGGTGAGTATTGGGCGCGGTGCGTTTTATAATCCGTGGATATTTCGACAGACGGTTCATTATTTGGATACGGGAGAGTTGTTGCCCGATCCGACTTTCGAGGAGCGCGTGGAGCTGATGCGGGTGCATCTTGAGCGCATGATCGATTTTTACGGCGAATTGAAGGGGTGTATCCAGTTTCGCAAGGTAGCGGTTTGGTACGCGAAGCGATTTGGGCCGTCGAAGTTTTTCAAGGATAAGGCGATTCGGCTGGAGAGTATGGCTCACTTCGAGGAGATCATGAGCGAGTACATCGAGTGGCGTCGACGGTTTTGCGACGACTCTGGCGAGCTGCTTGAAAAGTATCGCCCGGTGGATCCGTATTCATCGATTACTGACAAGGTTTCGGTAGACGCGGCTGAAAAGATTAAGGTGCCAAAGGGGCCGGTTTCGAACTGGTAGGCTAGTCAATCAAGTGCAGGTATGAGGTGGATACGAGGAAAGGTTCTAATTGTACTGCTTGTTTTAGTTGGCTTGTTTGCCGCGTACACGGGTGGTCGGTTGACAGTAGATAACATGCAGCGGGATGGCGCTGCTAGTACCTTGTTTGGTTGGGATACGTCGTTTTACTTTTTTTGGCTGCGGTCGGCGGTTTTGGATGGGGATATCGATTTCGAGAATGATATCCGATTAAGCGATACCTTGCCGGAGCAGGAGAAGTCTTATTCGATTAATCGTCTCAAGCGTACGGATACGGGGCTGATTCCGAACAAGTATCCGGTAGGTTGGGCGGTTTTTCATGCTCCGTGGTTTTTGGCGGGGCATGGAACGGCCTTGGGCCTGGATAAGCTGGGAGTAGATGTCAGGACGGATGGATACGGTACGACGTACGAGGTGTTTCTGTATGCGGGGAGTCTTTTCTACGCGGCTTTAAGCATGTGGCTTACCTATCAGCTTCTGCTTCGGTTTTTCGAGAAGCGAGTGGCGTGGGCGAGTCTTATTTTGGTTTGGGCTTCGAGCTTTCTGATCTTCTACCAGCTGCGGCAGTATGCGATGGCTCATAATCTGACCTATCTTTGTCTGGTTTCGACTTTCTATTGGATCTTCGCGATTCGGGAAATGCCGCCTTTGAAGCGGAATTGGGCGATGCTCGGCTTGTCGGTGGGGATGCTGGCGATCACGCGTTACCAGGCGGTGGTTTACTTGCTTTTCCCGTTTCTGATCGCGGTCTGGGAGTTGGGGTCGCGACGCGCGACTTTGAAGGCGGCGGGCGTGTGCCTGCTAAGCTTGGCGCTGCCGGTGGTTCTGCAGTTGTTTTGCTGGAAGCTGCTTTACGGGACGTGGCTGGTCTACACTTACGAGGGCGAGGGCTTTTTGTGGGCGGATCCGGCTTGGGGGAAAAGCTTGTTCAACGCTAATCATGGCTTGATTTATTGGCACCCGATTTTCGCTCTGGGATTGTTAGGTCTTCTTGTATTTCTTTTTTCAAGACAGCTTGTCTTGTCGTGGACTTGGCTGGTATCGATCGCGGCGGTTTACTACATTAACGCGGCTTGGCACTGCTGGTGGTTTGGGGTGTCGTTTGGGAACCGCGCTTACGAGGGGGTGACGCTGTTTTTGTTTTTTGGAGTGGCGGCTTTACTGAAGGCGGTGGAGGGGAGGCCGGTAGCGTTGAAAGGCGCATTGTGGACAGTGCTTGTGGCTTTGGCTGTTTGGAATATCGGGGTAATGAATGTGGTGATTTACTCGTGGATAACAGGGGTTGGGCTGACGGGAGCGGAAAGTTTTGGGGATTTGGGTAGAGCGATTCTGGAGTTTTGGTTCTAGGGTTTGGCCGAGTCGCAATCGACTATCTTGAAGGCGCCGTAGTAGACTTCTTTGCCTTGGTGGCTGAGGGTGAACTCCCATTTGCCGAGGCCGCGCTCGAATTCGTGATCGAAATAGTAGCCGTAGTAGAAGTAGGCGGAGCCGTCGTAGACCTCGACGGGCTCGCGGCGTTTTACGTGGTCGCGGCTGCCGCCGGTGGGAAGTTGCATGCGGGGGAAGCGGACTTCGAGGTCTAGGTAGGCGAGGTCTTCTGGAACGTTGTCGAAGCGGACTTCGAGCATGAAGCCGGTTTCGAGGCAGTTGGGTATGGTCCATGTGCCTTGTTTGAGGATCGAGTAAGATTCGCCAACCCATTCTTCGCCAGAGGGGGAGCTATCGCTTTCGCGTGATTCGCCGCCGATGCGGATTACGTAGTCGTTGGTGACGACGGTTGGGTCGAATGGTACGTCGAGGAAGGGGAAAACGGCTGGGGCAAGGCCGAATGCGAGGAGAGCGAGTTTCATAGGATTCTCGAGCGAGATTGGCTGGCGATTCCTTGGGTGTTAAGCCTAAAAAGCCCGACCCTGAATTGAGGGTCGAGCTTTCGTGTGGAGGGGGAGAAAGTGTAGTTGCTTCCTGCTTACGCGACGGAGATGAGGCTGGCCGGATCGAGGATGAGGGCGATGGTGCCGTCTCCCAGTATGGCTCCGCCGGATACGCCTGGGATGCCTTGCATCATGCCGCCGAGCGATTTGATGACGACTTCCTGTTTGCTGACCATATCGTCGACGAGGAGTCCGCATGGCTTGCCTGCGGTTTCGACAACGACGACTGTGGCGTCCTTAGGCTCCGATATGGCGCCGGGGATGGCGAAGTGCTGATGGAGGCGGAAGAGAGGGATGACCTGGCCGCGGATATTGAGGATTTCCTGGTTGCCTTGGACTTTGGCCAGTACGTTTTCGTCTGGGCGGAGGGCGACTTTGACGGAGGTCGTTGGGAGAATGAAGCGGTCTTCGCCGACTCTGACCACGAGGCCGTCGACGATGGCCATGGTGAGTGGGAGGAGGATACGGAAGGTGGAGCCTTTGCCCAGCTCGGACTCGATCTCGATTTTGCCGCGCAGCTTCTCGATGTTTTTTCTGACGACGTCCATGCCGACTCCGCGTCCTGAGATGTCTGTGATTTGCTCGGCGGTGGAGAATCCGGGAGCGAAGATGAGCTTGTAGATCTCTTCGTTGGAGAGCTGGTCGTTCTCGGAGACGATTCCGTTGGAAATGGCTTTTTTGAGGACGCGATCGGGATCGATGCCGCGTCCGTCGTCGGAGAGTTCGATGACGATGTTGGAGCCTTGGTGGTAGGCTTTGAGGGCGATGTATCCGGTCTCGTCCTTTCCGGCTGCTTGGCGTTCGGCGGCGTCGGCTTCGAGTCCGTGGTCGAGGGCGTTGCGCACCATGTGGACGAGGGGATCGCCGATTTCCTCGACGACGTTGCGGTCCAGTTCGGTGTCTTCTCCAAAGGTTTCGAAGCGTACTTTCTTGCCGCATTTGGCTCCGATATCGCGAATGATGCGGCCCATCTTCTGGAAGGTAGGCTTAACGGGGATCATGCGCAGGGCCATGGAGGTGTGCTGGAGCTCCTTGGTGATGCGGGTGAGTTGCGACATGTTTCGCTGGAGAACGGAGTCGCCTCCTGCGGTGCCGTTTCCTTCTGTCTGGCGCGAGCTTTCGAGGAGCTGGCTTTGTACGATGACGAGCTCGCCAACCATATCCATGAGGTTGTCGAGTTTGATGGTGTTGACTCGGATGGTGGCGTTTTCGGCGGCTCTGCGTTTGGCGGCCGCTGCGTTTTTCGCGTCTTTTTCGATTTCCTCGGCGGATTGAACAACTGGGGCTGCCGGAGTGGTTGATGCCTCGGGGGCGTCGGATTCGAGCTCGACGGGAGCTTCAGCTTCCGGAGTGGCGATTACGGCTGAGGATTCGCCAGTCTTTCTTCCGTAGACTTCCGGACCTTCCATCGCCCAGCGGGCGCGAGCCATGAGTTCGCTCACCTTGATCACTTCCGTCGGGGTCTTTCCGTTGGAGAGGGCTTCGGTGATTTGCTCGATTTGCTTGGTAATGGTGTCTTTGGCGGCGAGTACGAGGTCGATGATGCCGGTGAAGACGCCAAGCTTGTCATTGCGGACGAGGTCCATGAGGGACTCGACTTCGTGGGCGAGGCGGTTGACCGGTACGAGGTTTAGGAAGCCGGCGACGCCTTTTATGGTGTGGAATGAGCGGAACATCGAGTTGATGGCGTCACGGCTGGTGACGTCTTTCTCGAGGTCTAGGACGGCGGTCTCTATTTGGCCGAGGTGGTCGTTGGCTTCGGTGTGGAATTCTTGGAGAAGTTCCTCGTTCTCCTCCATGTTGAGGTCCATGACGATGTCGTACTGGGCGAATTCCGCGAGGAGTCCGTCGTCTTCTTCTTCAGGGGCTGAAGTGGAGGCTTCGGGTTCGCTGGGCTCGTCGGCCGGCGCGTCTGGAGTCGGTGTGAAGGGGAAGGGGTCGCGTCCTGCATTGATTTCCGTGAGGGCGGTCTCGAGCCAGACGTTGAACTCGGTGAGGAGCTGGATGGCGTACTTGTCGTAGGCGGACGCGTCGTCGAGGAGCTTGTCCATCTTAGCGAGGACGGGAGTGAGGGCTTCGTTGACGATCTCGTTGAGCTCGAAGTCGCTTTCGAAGTCCTTGAGCAGGGAGTAGACTGGGAGCATGCCTTCGTCGCTATCGGCGGAGGCGAGTAGGAGCTCGGCAGAGAATTGCTGGGCAATCTTTGAGAATATCTCCACGAGGTGAGGTGGCCAGTTCTCGTTGTCGTCTGATGCGAGGGCGGGTTCTTCGGCGGAAGGAGTGTCTTCCTGCAGAGCTACTTGCTCGACTGCGTCCTCAAAGGTTATCGGTTCCGGCTCTTCTTCGGCGTTGCCGGGAGTTTCCTCGGGCGGCATCGCAGAGGAGAAGTCGATATTGTCGAATGAGGGCAGTTTGACGGGGCCTTCTTCTTCGGGAGGGGATTCAGGGGTGGTGACTGGGGCGGGACCTGCGGAGTCAGCTAGGGAGAAGAAGGGGATTTCGGTCTCGTTTTTCAGGCTTTCGACGGCGTCGCCCGTCCAGCGAGCGAATGCTCTCATGGCTTGAACCGAGGCTTCGTCGAAGAGCTTGGCTTCGTCGAGCATGCTCTGGAGGACTTCCTGGATGGCGGCGACGGCTGTGGTGATGCCGGAATCCTGAGGCAGCGACCATGTGATCTCGTTGACCAAGCTGAAGATTGGGATGAGGCCGTTGTCTGAACCCGGTTCGGCGAGGTGCGCCTCCGAAGCGAGTTTGGATGCAATTTCCTCGAATGATTTTATTTCTTCTGGTGACCACGCCATGTTGTGAAATTCGTTTGTGGGATAGCTCTAGGTTGAAACGTATGCCGTATCGGCAATCATCGTCTCCCAGTGGCGTTTGCTTGAGTATAAAACCGAGAAATCGCTCAGGATTTAGTCAGATCTACTTATAGCGGTGGGTTCGCGCCGCTATTTCGCGCCTCTTTTACACTGTGGCCGTTGGCGAGTGTCGCGGGGCTAACTTCAGCTCTGTTTTTCGCTTTTGGAGCCGCTGAGCAGTTTTTGCACGGCGGTGAGGGCTGCTTTTAGAGAGAAGGGCTTCTTGAGCAAGATGGCGTCTTCCGGGATGTTGAACTGAGAGAGCAGTTCCTCGGAGTAGCCAGTCATGACGATGACCTTCATGTCTGGATTTTTCTTGATGAGGCGTTCCGCGAGTTCGGAGCCGCGCATTTTTGGCAGGATGAGGTCGGTGATGAGGAGTTTGATGTCCTCGTGGGATTCTTCGAAGAAATCGAGGGCGTCTTCCGCCTGGTTGGTGGAGTAGACTTGGTAGTTGTAGAGCCCGAGGAGACCGGAGATGCAGTCGCACATGGTTTCGTCGTCTTCGACTACGAGGATGGACTCGCGCTCGGTGGAGGCGAGGCTTTCGGGGAGGCCTTCGTCGATCTCCTCGTCCTTGACTTCCTTCGAGGCGACGATGGGGAGGAAGATGCGGAAGCGGGTGCCTTTTCCTTTTTCTGAGGCGACTTCGATGTGTCCGTTGACCTGCTTGACGATACCGTAGACGGTCGCGAGACCGAGGCCGGTGCCTTTGCCTTGTTCTTTGGTGGTGAAGAAGGGCTCGAAGATGCGTTTCTGGGTTTCGGCGTCGATGCCGGTGCCGGTGTCCTGGAAGCTGAGGACAAGGTAGGGCTTGGCGTCCATGTAGTCCGGGAGGAGAAGCTCCGCTTGATCCACTTCGCAGCTTACCATGGAGAGCTCCATCTGTCCGCCGTCCGGCATGGCGTCGCGGGCGTTTGTGGTGAAGTTGATGAGGATTTGCTCGAGGGCGGTCCGGTTGATGTTTACGAAAATCGGGGTGTCGGAGAAGCGGAGGTTGTACTGGATGTTTTCCGGGACGAGGCGACGCAGGATTTTCTGCATGTCGCGGGTGACCTTGATGGCGTCGAGCACCTCCGGCTTGAGGTTTTTGTTTCGCCGGGAGAAGGAGAGGAGCTGTTGGGTGAGGTCGGCGGCGCGTTCGGCGGCCTTGCGGATCTCGGTGATGAACTTGCGGTTGGGGTCGCCGTCTTCGATCTTGTCGATGACGAGGTCGGAGAAGGAGAGGATGACGGCGAGGATGTTGTTGAAGTCGTGGGCGATGCCTCCGGCGAGGCGTCCGACGGCTTCCATCTTTTGGGATTGGAAGAGGTCTTGCTCGAGGCGTCGCAGGTGGGAGACGTCTCGCTGGATGACGACGTAGTTGGTGACCTTGCCTTCGGCGCCATGGACGGGGAAGGCTTTCCAGGCGATGATGAATTCGGCTCCGTCTTTTTTGTAGCCGACGGTTTCTCCTGCTGCGGGCTGGCCGGAGAGGATGTCTTTGACCATCTCGTCGATCACCGATTGGTCGGTGGCGGGGCCGTTGAGAATGGAGATCGGCTTGCCGATGACTTCTATGTCGGAGTAGCCGGTGATTTGAGTGAAGCCGTCGTTGGTGTAGAGGATGCGGGCATCGCCTAGCTCCCAATTGGTGTCGGTGATGAGAACGCCTTCGCCGATGCTTTTTAGGGCTGTGGCGATGAGTCGGATCTGGTTTTCCGTAGTGACGGTTTGGCTGAGATCCTTGAAGAAGAGGATGGCTCCGGAGAGGTCGGGTCGGGCGGCGTTGGTATTTGGCTTGAGGTGGAAGCTGATGGGGATTGATCGCCCGCCAGCTGTATTGAGATTGGCCTGGGCGTGGGCCAATTGGGGATTGCGGTAGCGCTCGTCGGCGAGATTTAGCGTTTCCCCAGAGTGAGGGTCGGTCGCGAGAAAGATGTCTCCGATAGCGGACCCAGTAGCGTCGCTGGCGCTGAGCGAAAGCGTGTTCAACGCGTGTTTATTCGCTCTTTGGACGCGCCCTGTCCGATCTATGACTATGATCCCTTCGCCGGAGAACTCCATGAGGGAGTTTGCCAGGCTTTGCGCGATTTGGTTTTCCTCCGTGATTTTTTCGATGGAGGGGTCGGATCGCGTCATAGCAGAGGTTTCGGTGATTCTTTGGGTCGGTCTCAAAAAGGCGGGTACTGTTGAAAACGATATAGAGAAAGGCAATAGCCTGCGTTTTGGCGATAATACCTAAACGAGGTCCATTGCCTGACGGCTGGGAAGCGATACCTCTTGCGTAGTTGAAGAGTGGCTACGCTGAGAGGAGTAAGGTCTGAGGAGTGTCGGGGATGGGGAAATTATGCTTTGTCGTAGCCGTTCGGGTGTGACTGGTGCCATGCCCACGCGCTTTCGACGATACTCCGAATGGTGTCGTATTTTGGGGTCCAGTCGAGATCGGATTTCGCTTTGGCGCTGTCGGCGTATGCGGAGGGCACATCGCCAGCGCGGCGAGGAGCGAGGTCGTAGGGGATGGGCTTTCCGGAAACCTCTTCCACGGCTTTGATGATTTCGAGTACGCTTGCAGGCGTGCCGGTGCCTAGGTTGTAGGTGAGGAGCTTGCCAGTTTCCTCCAGCTGGGGGAAGGCGGCGATGTGGGCGCGGGAGAGGTCGTCGACGTGGACGTAGTCGCGGAGGCAGGTGCCGTCGGGAGTGGGGTAGTCGTCGCCGAAGACGAGCATCTTTTCGCGTTGTCCGAGGGCGACTTGGATGGCGATAGGGATGAGATGGGTTTCGGGATCGTGGTCTTCTCCTATGACTCCTCCTTCTGCGGCTCCGGAGGCGTTGAAGTAGCGGAATATGGCGGCGGACATGCCGTATGCCTTGGTGCAGTAGTCTAGGATGACTTCGACGTCGGCCTTGGTTTGACCGTATGCGCTGATGGGGCGAAGTGGCATATCTTCGGTGAAAGGCGGTTTGGCTTCTTCGCCGAGGACGGTGCAGGAGGAGGAGAAGACGAATTTGTTGACGCCTGCTTCTCTCATGGACTGGAGGAGGGAAATGGTCTTGGCGACGTTGTTTTCGTAGTGTTTGAGGGGGTCCTGCATCGACTCTGCGACTTCGATGAATGCGGCGAAGTGCATGACGATGTCGATGGCTTCGTCTTTGAGGATTTTTACCACGGCGGAGCTGTCGGCGAGGTCGGCCTGGTGAAAGGCGACACCTTCGGGAATCGATTCCTTGTGTCCCTTGACAAGGTTATCGAGGACGATGGGCGTGTGCCCGGCGACCTCTAGTTGACGCACGCAATGGCTTCCAATGTAGCCAGCTCCTCCTACTACGAGTACGTTCATGTGGCGGAACGATGAAAAGGGCGTGATTGGCTTGCCAGATTTTTCTGTGATTTGATCCAATTACTTCTCAGAAGGGGCCTGTGCTCGCGCCTCGCATTGTACTTGAGAATGAGGTGAGGGGGAACTTGGGGCTAGGGTACGGACCGTCTGATCGCATTTTTTTGAAGCGTAAGGAGCTCGCTTTTCGAGACAGTCGGATTGGTTTTTCAACTACGCTCAAATTGGCTCATGACTGCGGGGCTTCCGGTTCGAGTTTGCGATTTTGAATACGACTTTTTAGCTCGGTTTTTTCTGGAATTGAATGCTTTCGAGATTGTCTCGGCGTTTTAGGAAGGAAGGGACGAGAGATGAAACAAGAGGCCTACTCGGGATTCAGTGAATCGTCAGAAGCGGGCTGGCAGCAATTGAAGGGGACGTGGGCGAGTACAGTATTTAGCCGTGAGCTGAGGGAATGATCTCGCCTAGATTGTTTAGGTTTGCGACACATTTAGAGTGAACACAGATAGACGAGGGGCTATTCGCTAGTATGGATTGGTTTAGAGAAACCTCGCGGTTGACGGAGCTTGCGGAGATAGGATGTAGCGCTGCTAGAGAAGTGGGGAAGCTGTTGGGGGCTCGCGAATCAATGAGCGTTTTGGAGCTCGAGCATGACGTGAAATCTGAGGGAGATTTTTTGGCTGACGAGTTGATCAAGGAACATTTGTCCAAGACGGGTATTCCGATCATGAGCGAGGAGTCGAAAGGCATTGGGGAGCTTGGTGGAATTGATGGGTTGAACTGGATCGTTGATCCTTTGGATGGGACTGTAAACTACACGCTAGGGATGCCGTTGAGCTGTGTGTCCATTGCCCTTTGGAAGGGCGATGAGCCCGTGCTGGGTGTAGTCTATGACTTTTGCCGGAGCGCATTGTATGTTGGGGGGCCATCGATGGCTTCGCGTTGCAATGGCGAGCTGCTGAGAGTTTCCGATATAACGGAGATGAAAAGTGCGGTTGTAGGAACTGGATTTCCGAGCGGCCGTTCTTATGTCCGGGAAGAGCTGGATCGGTTCGCTGAATCGGTTGCGAGGTATCGCAAGGCGCGGTTGCTTGGATCTGCGGCTTTATCGATGGCCTGGGTAGCGCGTGGGTGGTTAGACTGCTATGAGGAGAGGGGAATATATCTCTGGGATGTTGCGGCGGGGATCCCACTGGTCTTGGGAGCAGGTGGCGTCTCCAAATGGATGGAGGGGTCATGGGAGTTTCCGAAAGGTGTGGCCTTGGCAGCAGGTCGATCGGAGCTTTTTGCGGAGATGGAATCGTGTATTTGAATTATGAGCACACCAAAGTTTGACATTGAGGAAAAGAAGGAGGTTACGGAAGCGATGCTCCGGATGCGAGAAGTAGAGCCTCGGATACTGAATCAGAATCTGCATTGCTCTCATGTGAGCGGTCGCGTTTTGTCAGTGCCGGAGGACTACGACTTTACTCTTCTCCATGAGGGGGAATCTCCCAAGTCTTTTGTCGATTCGGTTTTGGCTTTGTTGAGAGAGGGGCGTTTTATCGGAATCGATTGCACGCCTCAGCATTACTTGAACAAGGCTTGGGAGAACTACAAGGTACTGTCATACATCGACGTGAATTCGACCGACGGAAAGACTGCGTTGAATGTAGGTGGGGGCTCGTGCTTGATAAACGCCTATCTTGCTTCGAAGGGGATCGCTGTCTCGTCTGTGGACAAGTGTGAGCGGTCTGCGTTTCTGATTGATAACGAGAACGAGATTGCGAAGAAGCTCTCTCTCGATTTGCGGGCAATTGATTGTGACTTTCTCAATTGGGAGGAGGGGAGATTGTTCGATTACGTTTTCTCGATTTGTGTGATCGAGCACTTGTCGACGCGGGAAATGCAGGCCGAGTTTGTGCGTGGAATGGCAAAGCGGGTAAGGCCAGGCGGGTTTTTCCTTCTGACTTTTGGATACGGGCCGAAAGGAACTACGAATCCTTATCTGAATGAGGAAGATGTGGCGACTCACATTTGTGGTTACCTCGATGATTTCGAAATTGTGGAGCCTTTTTCTTTTTCTGGATTGTGGACAATTTCGGAGGGGCATACTTGGGGTTTTCTCGCAGCGAGAAGAAAACCGGAGGTACATTAAGTTTTCACTTTTCCAGTAACGGCTTTGGGTTTTCTACCCGTCTCGAGCGGAGGATTTGTGTGTTAAGCGAAATATTGTAGGAGAGTTTGAGAAAAAATGGAGGGATAAAGAATGAAAGCAGCCGTATGTATCGGCTTTCGACCTACATGGTGCAATTATTGGGAGGATCTTGACCTGACCGTGGTTTTGGGACCTAGTCATCGTCACGTATGCGGACTGCCACTGACACCCCTGAACTGGCCTTGGATTTGCATGGTTGCTTAGGGTTAGCGACTGGCCGTTGGGATGGACTGATTAGCCTCATCTCGTGGCGTATAAAACGGGTTGCGATTGAGGAAGGATTGGGCGACGAGGTTGTTTGCCGGGACCTGAAGGCTTTTGCGGATCGATTTTTTGGAGCGAAAAACTTGGAGGCTTACGATGAGATCGCGGTGGCGTCTTCGGATTCCTGCATCATTTCTCTGGATACTTTGGAGGGCGTGAAGATCCGTTTTCCTGAGGCGGATGTTGCGTGCGCTAGATTAGGCGACTCGGATGATGGTGAGGTGGTTTCGCGACGAATTACCGAGGCTCTCGACGCGGGGCTGCGAGGCGTTTTCTCGGAGCTGCGGCCGGAGGAGATCTCAGCTTGGGTTGACGTTGAGAAACTTGAGTGGTACGCAAAGACTTGGCTGCCGCTTCTGCCCTTGGGCGAGTCATCGGATGCGAAGACGCTTCGAGCAGGCGGCGGGCACTTGGTTCTGTGGGTTGAAGGCGAAAAGCGGGACTATTTGCGTGAGTTGGTTTTTAGTGAGCTAGCCAGCTTAGGCTGGGAATCATTTCGTCTGACCTCTGATGAGCTGGGGGCGAAGTCGGTGGGTGATATTGAGGAGATATTGAAGGGATACGGGACTTGTGTTGGGCTTTTTGCGGGGCACGAAAGAACGGTTCTTCCATTGACCCAGGCGGCTCGAAATTCAGGATGCGAGCTCAGATTGCTAGGAGATGTTAGGCCGTCACCTTTTGGATTTATTGACCTAGGATTGGAATATCCGTTTGAGGAATTTCCCAGTGGCAACTCGTTGCGACTTTTCGCAAAACTGGCTATCAAGATGTTAGTTCGATCCGAGGATGAGCCGAAAAAGGAAGAAGCTTTCGGGACCGTATCTATCGGAGATGTCGCAGACGAATTCATTGCGCGGCTGCTTTCATTGGCTTCCGGAAAGGAGGGTGTGGTTTGGGGGGCTTTGGGAGACTTGAGCGATCACGAGGCAGGCCTTGTCGGTGAGAAAGCCGAGGATCCGAAGGAAGTGGAGAACGTGGCTCTTTGGCTGCGGTCGCCGCGATCGCGAGCGGCGGCGATCCGGTTTCTCGATACAAATCGAGAGTTGATTGTTAAGTACGACTACCTGCTACGGCGGGAGCTGCTCGTTCACTACTTGTGCTTTTCCGGAAACAGGGAGGCGGAAGCGTTCTTCACAAGACTGGCCCAATCTTCTCAAGTAGAGTTGTGGCTCACCCTTGCTGAGTCAGTCGTTTCGTCGATATCGGTTCGGGCTGAAAAGGTGATGCAAGGACGAATGGGACGCCTAGTGTTGGCGGTCTTGGAGGCAGTCGCAACTGCAGATGGCAAGGAGGGTGTGAAGCTTTTTGTTATCTTAAAAGTGCTTCTTTCGAAGGAGTCGGAGACAGATGCTGGCGAGCCTTTGCCTCTTGAAACGCTACGATCTATGATTCGTTTTCTAGAGGAAGAAAGTGATGGAGTTAGGGAAGGCGAGGAAGCTTCTGCGGGGGCAGATGAAGCTGTGGCATACCTTATGGAGCTGCGTGGCGAATCGTCTGCTGCTGATCGGTTGTATCGTCAAGCCTTCACTGACGGCAAGCTTCCTGCCCCGTTGATGTGTCGCTGGGTAGAGCTGCTTCTTGCAAGCGACAAAGTAGATGAAGCGTCTAATGTATCCAAGCATTTGTTACTTAGAGATCGCGGTCGCACGAGGATTGGTTTTGATGCGGGAGCAGCTCTATCTAAGAAGGGGCGCTACTGGGAGGCGTTGCCGTTCTTCGAGGCAAGTGCGGAAAATTTGGTTTTCTTGAGGGAGTCCTATTTGCCTGATGTGTTGCGAGCAATGGGGGCGACGCGACAAATTGATCAAGCGAGAGCGTTCATTTCGAGGGTTGTCTCTGAGACCAATATCAAGTCAGTGGATACCAGTGCACTTGTTTCTATCTTCTATCGCGACTTCATTCACGAGATTCCGCAGCTATCTGCGGACGCGGGTCTAAGAGCGGACTGGGAAAGGTGCATGCAGTTGCACATCGAAACTGGCGAGAAGCTCGAAAAGACTGAGGCTTGGCACAGTGCTTTGGTTCGAGTGGCGACCGCGTTGGGCGAAACGAAGATTGCAGAAGCTGCAGCTAACGGAAGTCGGTGCTTTAAGGGCGTCCAGGATCCGTTTGCAAGCGTGGCCTTGGTTTCTGCAATAAAGTCGGACCGCGAGGGTTTGGAGCGAGCCTTAGGCTTCGCGAAATCGGAGGTCGAAGACAGGCCCGTGGAGGCAATGCTATGGGGAGTTGCGGCGGCCTTGTCGGGAGACGGGGCAAAGGCCTGTGATTACTTCGCGATGGTGTTGCGAACCGATGGACAATTTTTCGATATGGAAAATTTGGCTCCTGGGCTCGCGTTTTGGATTGGGTTGGTGAAACGGGGTGTAGGGTTGGACATCAATGATGGGGTGGAAGCCAAGTTGAAAGGAGCTCAGGGATTTAGTGGATACTTTGAATTATGGAACAGCTGGAGGCCGGGGATTGCCGATGGCGGTGGTGAGTTGAGGGAATTTTTGGAGTCTAGCCTGAGATAGAACTGACATTGATTTATGGATACAGCGAAATTTTCCGATGCGCGTTGCGCGGTCTTCTTTAACTGCAATGATCCTCAGCTGCCGCAGGTGAGTTGGTTGGTGGAGTCTCTGAGAAGTAAAACTGGAGGCGATTTTTCGGGACAGATCTTTGCGTTGTCTACTGGCTTGTCTGATGTTTCGCGGAAGTGGCTAGACGGTTTGGGAGTAGGTTGGCGTGTCCGAGATTTGCAAGGGCTTGGTGACTGGAGCGAGTGGTGTGGCGCGGCGAATACGGTACATAACGAAATGCGCTATGCACGTGATAGAAGAGGCGAAAGCGACATTTGGAACGGAAGCTTGTGTGAGCAGTTGAGCGGTTTAGGGTGTAGCCAAATTTCGGATATGCTTGCTTCTGCGGTGGAGGGTTCTTCCTCTACGGATGGTCCGTCCAACTGGAGTCAGTTTCGCAACAAGCGATTCAGCAAGCTAGGGATCATTCCAGCACTTGAGGAGCTGGAAGGGCAATTCGATTGGGTGGTTTTTTGCGATACGGACATTATTTTCCAAGAGTCGTTGTCGGGTTTATTCGAGTCTTTGCCTGAAGGAAAGGTGGCAGGTGAGCTCGAGATGGGCAGGATTCGCCCCGGTTCCGGAATTGCCATCAAGGACGGTTATCTTCGTGAAATAAGGCCGGAGGAGGCTTCTCGAATCGAATTCCCTGACCGCGAGCTGAATATTGGTTTACTCGCTGCTAGGCCCGCGAACATGCTGAGCACTTGGAAGGCGGCTCGTGAGCTGATGTTAGCAACTGAGAATCGTCCCTTGTATGAGCGACATTGGCACGAGCAGGACTTCTTTCGACTGTTAAGGGCACGAGAGCCAGAGCGTTTCTCGCGACTTCCTTCGAATTCTGTTTTTCACGCCTGTGGTCATGCGGTGGATTTTGTCGAGCAAGACGAGGAGGTCCGTTTCTCTGTCAGAGGCAGTAGGCGTCGCCCCGCAGCTATGCATTTTGCAGGTGGAACTTGGAGAAAGTTTCCGATGGTATCGCAGGTTTACACAGCTACGTACGAGACTTTGATGCAGCAAGCTGGCTTGATAATCAGCTCGGATGCGATCGCTTACGCTAAGGCTTTCACCTTGGAAAATGAAAGCGTATTGGAAAACTGGATATTGCAGGAGTCGGGACTTGAAGGTTCAGTTCGGGTAGCGGAGATCGGAGCGTTTTTTGGCTCGCTCGGGGCGGCACTTTCATTGAGGTCCGAATCTATTGACGGTCTTGAGTTGAAGGTGGATATCGTGGACGGTTGCCGTATCGGAAAAGACTGGGAGTGGCAGGTGTGTCGAGGGAATCGATATCCTTTTGCGTTGATTCCTGAGTATGGAAGGTCGCAACAAGCGATAATGGAGAAACGGTTGGGCGAGTTGCCAGGTGTGCGGCTCTTTCTCGGCTCGGAGTCGGCAGCGTACGAGCCGGAAGAGGAATTGAGTCTTGTTGTTTTTGGCAGGGCAAAGCATCGAGAATTGTTCAAAGAAGATGTAGACCTTCACTGGTGTAAGATTCGTGCAGGTGGCTGGATGGTGGTGAGGCGATTTGCTGGGGTCTCGCCCGGAACGCGGCTCTCCATAATGGAGAGTTTACCCGATGCATCGGAGATAGCGTTTTTGCGATACTCTCAGGCGGGGGGATTTCTTGCGGTGAAAAAGGCGACTTAAATGAGCTCGCACGCTATTCTGTTTCTAGGTTTTGCTGTTTGGACATGCGTCTTTTCGCTTTTGTTGTTTTTCAGGCCTGCACAAGAGGCTCGGGCTTGGGAAAAGTGGTGTCGATCGTTTATCGGGGTTTTATTGCTGCTTTTGCCGATTGTAGTGATCCTTCACTTACGAAGGTTTATTGTATTTAGCGAACTAGAGTCAGGAGTGGAGAGTCCGCTCGAGATTTGGGAGGCGGTAGTGTTTCCCATGTATGTTTTTGCGCTAGCGATGCATGTGTACTTGAATCGCCACTACTACGGGAGGCTTCGATGATTTCGAAGGCTTCACCCTATGTTATTGTTGGAGGGGGATTAGCCGGGTTGGCTTTGGCCAGCGAGCTGGTAAAGTCTGGTCGTCGTTGTTTAGTTGTTGAAGCTGGCGGTTCTGCACCTGTTGAGGATTGGCGGGACCTGACGTGGTTTGATGCGGAGCGTGACAAGCTGGAGCTCGATACGACGCATGAATACAATGATAAGTTGGCTCGGGTGAAGGCTTTGGGTGGTAGCTGCGAGGCTTGGGAGGCTTATACGCCGAGGTGGAATCGATCGGATTTTAAGCAGAATAGTTCTTGGGGTGTGGGTCGCGATTGGCCGTTTGGATTTGAGGAGTTGGAAACCTACTACCTGAGGAGCGAGCGCTTAATGGGTGTCGCGGGAGGCAAACTCGGTTGTCGGGACGAAGAGAGGAGCGCTCCCTTTCCGCTGCCTGCCTTCTCTTGGACTAGATACGAGGAAGAGATTGCTCGACGATCTGCGAGTCTGGGAGTGTTTTGGCATGACTATCCTCAAGCCAGAAACTCTAGGCCCTATGGTGGGAGAGGTCACTGCAATGGGATAGGTGTCTGCAATGCTTGTCCAATTCAGGCTCGGTGGACGCCGAGGGCTGGCTTGCTGCCGCAGCTTCAGGCAAGCGAGCTTTTCGAGTTGAGTTGCGACACGGTTTGCGAGGGGTTTGTCTGTTCTGGTAGTGGCAGGGTGGATGCGGTCGTTTTGAAACGCGGGGATAGTGAAACCGTTCGGGTCGATTGTGAGCAAGTTGTTTTGGCAGCGGGTGCGATCGAGTGTTCGAGGCTTTTGCTTTTGAGTCGAAGAAATGGCGTAGGAGAAGGGGCATTTCAGAATCCAGCGATAGGGAAGGGGTTCATGGACCATCCGATTTTGCGGGTTTGCGCTGACTTGAGTTGGGATCCTGGGGTTTCTCGACAAACTAACATGTTGGCGAGCAGTCACTCTTTCAGAGATTTCGAAGTCACCTCTGGGGCTTGGGGTTTTATGTTGAATTTGAACAGGCGAATTCTGCCGAGGCTTTGCCTTTCTGCGCATTTGGAAATGCCTGCGGTGGAAGAGCACAGGGTAGAGCTTAGCGACAAGCTGGTGGATCGGTTTGGAAATCCGGTTGCTAAGCTTAGGATAGGCAATCGTTACGAAGGTTACTCTGAAAGCGAGGAGCGGGCGTACCGTGAGATGGAGCGAATCGCTCGTGAAGTAGGCGGCAAATCTGTATCGAAAGTGCCGTTACAATTGTGGGCATGCCACCCTATGGGAGGCTGTCGCATTTCGAAGGGCGAAAGTGAAGGTGTCGTCGATCCGAATTTGCGAGTATGGGCAATGCAGAATATGTATGTTCTTTCGAATGGGGTTTTCCCGAGTGGCGCGGCGGTGAATCCAAGTTTGACCTTGATGGCGCTCGCCCTGCGTTTGGGAGACCATTTGAAGGGAGGCGCGTATGCCTAGCGGTTTTTGGATAGCCGTTTTTGTGTCCGCGATGCTTTCAGTATTCGCGTTTGCAATTGTATCCAAAGTTCGGAGTCGTACACCGGAAGGGCGTGTCATTTGGCTCTATCGATTGAACCTAGCTTTGTTGTTGCTCGCGATGCTGTTGGTGGCCTTGAGGCTGCTAGAAGCCATTGTTGCTAACCGGGCAATTGATACGGCTTTGGTGGCTATAGAAGGCGTTTTGCTTCCGTGGTACGGCATTTTGTTGCTTTGTCACCTATGGGCGAATCGGGACTATTTTCGCCCTAGGAGCTAAGGCTACTTGCCGTAGGCAGCAATTTCCCAGTTTTCGGACATTGCGGAGCCATGAACTAATCCGCCCGCGCTTCGTACGCCGGATGAGTTGATTACCCATTTTGAAACGAGCTGAGTTCCAGAATTATGCAGAATGACGTCGTCGATATCGTCTCCATTTAGGTCGCCGATGGCTGTTATTGCCCATCCAGAGCTCATGGGGGAGCTGTGAACGAGCCCACCTGAGCTTCTGACGCCGGAGCTGTTTATCAGCCATTTGGATACGTATCCTGTGTTTAGGTTTTGGAGTAGGACGTCTTCGATGCCATCTCCGTTGAGATCGGCTGTGCCCGCGATCGACCATCCAGAGCTCATGGGGGAGCTGTGGACGAGTCCTCCTGAGCTTCTGACACCGGAGCTGTTTATCAGCCATTTGGATACATATCCTGTGCTTGTGTTTTGGAGTAGGACGTCGTCGATATCGTCTCCATTTAGATCTGCGGTGCCGGCGACGGTCCAGCCAGAGCTGAGTGGAGATCCGTGCACGAGTCCTCCGGATGCGCGCACTCCGGATGAGTTGAGAAGCCATTTTGAGATCAGGCGAGAGTTGCTGTTTTCGAGGAGAAGATCGTCTATGCCGTCGCCGTTGAGATCTGCTGCTCCCGCTACCGACCATCCTGTTCCCATAGGGGAGCTATGGACGAGTCCTCCTGAAACGCGTTCTCCGTATTCGTTCATCAGCCATTTGGATACGAGTCGTGTGGATGTATTTTCCAGGACGAGATCCTTGACGCCGTCGCCATTCATATCGGCGGTGGTCTTGATGGTCCAGTTGGCGCTCATGGGGGAAGTGTGGGCGAGGCCGCCTGCTGCTCGGGTGCCGGGAGAATCGATCATCCACTTGGCAACGTATCTTGTGTTCGAATTTTCGAGAAACATGGGAATGACGGTGCCCACGGCTTCGACGGAAGTTTGTACACTGGTACCGAAGTTGGCGTAGGAGGAGCCATCGTTGCCCCAGAAAGTGTAGTAGTAGGTTTGGCCGGGAGTGAGGCCGGTGTGTTCGTATTCACTCGCTGTCCCTGTGTAGATTTCCGTTCCGTCGCTGCTGCTTGCCGGGAATCCGCTGGTGCTGCAACGAATGTAGATGATGCTGTTTGCCATGCCTGAATTGGCGGGGTCGGTCCACGTGAGGCGAACCTTGCTGTTAGCTGTGGCGGAGGAGATGGAGATGCCGATGAGCTCCAAGGCATTGCGAGCGCTGAGGTGTCCGTAGCCGTTGGTGGTATCGTAGCCTGATGTCCCCATGTCCTCGCAGCCGTTGCGCATGGCACTCTCGACTTCGGCGGGAGTGATTGAGCTGTTGTAAGAGTGGAGGAGAGCAGCCACACCGCTCGCGTAGGGAGCGGAAAACGAGGTGCCATTAACGGTAGCGTAGTCACTGCTGCTGTAGCCTGAAGAGCCGGTGCGGTCGGTGGTGGTAACAGCGGTACCGGGGGCGAGGAATTCTAGGCCCGAGCCGTATTGGGAGAAACTCGATTTAGAGCCTGTGCGCTGGGAGGCGCCAACCGACATGACAGCGCTGGCACTGCTGGGAAAGCTGATTGAGCCATGTCCGCCGTTTCCTGCGGAGGCGAAGTGGGTGATACCTGCGGAGCGTGTGTTCGAGTAGGCGGAGCTGACGGACGATGAGACGCTTCCGTAGGAGTTGCTGTTGACTGTGACTTTGGCGCCGATGGTTTCGGTCCAATTGATAGCGTTGACGACCCATGAGTAGCTTGTGCTGAAGCTGCCGTTTGGTTGCCCGTTGTAGTGGGGTCGGGCTGAGGCGACCTGAACTCCGGGGGCAATGCCCGCGGCGCCGATGCCGTTGTTCATCTTGCCGGATATGTAGCCGGCTACTGCTGTGCCGTGATTGTCGTTCGAAGTGACGGGACCGCCTTGTGGATTGATGCCGCTTTCGGGGGTAAAGTCTTTTCCGTTACCGGTCCATTGATTTAGGTCCGGGTGGTTTGGTTCTATCCCGTTGTCGATGACGACTGCGATAACTGAGGAGCTGCCGGTGGTGTAGTCCCATGCTTCGAGGGCGTGCATATCGAAACCGCTAAGTGTGCTGTTTACGAGTCCCCAACCGCCGCTGTCCGAGAGGAGGGGATCGTTTGGCATGGATATGAGGCTCTCGCCCCACTGAGCGTCTTCTAGACTAGGATCGGGCTTGTAGCCTTGTCCTAGGTCGAGGTCTGCCCCTTCTGGCTCGACGATGGCGAGAGGGGTTGAGGCAGGAATTCTGCCGGTCAAGAACATGTCCGGTTCTGCGTAGTTGAATTCGGGTAGCTGGCTAAGGTCGGCAGCGAGCTCAACGATTTCGAAACCGTTTCGAGCTGGGTATTCCAGGTAGAGGTCTCGCCGGTTTGCTCCGAGAAACTCGTAGTGACTGAAGTTTCCTTTCAGTGAGGCGAGCGAGAGGGCTTGCTCTTCGGTGGTCTCAGGGCTGAGACCAATGAGGAGGGCTTGTTGGGGCAGGAGGGGGTCGCCTCGGAAATCGAGGAACACAGGGGCTGCGTATTCAACTCCTGGGTGTGAGGTGGCTGCTTCAACCAGGGTACGTGAAAAGTCGGTTTCACTCCATCCCGAGTTTGCGGCGGTCTCCCAGAGGCTGCCGAGTTCGAGATAGCGCCATCCAGGTAAGGGATGCTCGATGGCGGAAGATCCGGGAATAGTGTTTTGAGTCAGGTCTACGCCGGCAGCTGTATCCGTAATTTTAACTGCGATCTTCTTGGGATCGACTTGGAGTGCTTGCGGCTCGTCTTTGAAGAATCGCAGGGTAGGGGGAGGTCCTGAAACTTTGGTCCAAGGTAGTGTAGCGTGAGAGCTTGCGAGGCCAGCCGAAGAGGCATCGGACGCGTCTTGATCTACTCGATTTTGACCGTCTGTCTCTACCTGAATAGATTGAGGTTGGGTATCGCTCCTGAGGATCAGGAGAGCGACAGCAGATAGGACGATCAGGCTGAGGCCAAACGCGCGGCGAAGTCTCTGTGGGAGATGTGCTTTCATCGAGGGAGTGAGTATTGGTTCCCATCTATTCGTCTCCTCCGGTAGGCAGTTGAGTTTTTGGGCGGAGGTACTCTAGTCTTCTCGATGTATTTTAGAGTGCATAGCTCATGGGCTGAGTTCAGTTACCGAGACTGTATGGAACGGGTTGACAGCGTAGATGGGGGCTTTCAGTTTCGGTTCCGATGAATCTATTCAGTCCCCCATTTCTTCTGGCGTCCTTCTAGATGGGCAATCATGTACTTATTGTTGGGGCGGGATTATATGGGTCTGTCATGGCTCGGGAGCTGACTGATGCGGGCTGCAAGTGCTGTGTGATTGAGCGTCGAAATCACATCGGGGGGAATTGCTATACTGAGCATGTGGAAGAGGCAGGCTGCCATCGACATGCTTATGGTCCTCATATTTTCCATACAAATTCCGAAGACATTTGGAATTATATGAATCAGTTTTGCTCCTTTAATTCCTATGTTCACCGGGGCAAGTCGTTGTGTAAGGGAAAACTGTATTCTTTGCCGATCAACCTATCGACGTTTTATGAGGTTTATGGGGTGAAAACGCCTGATGAGGCTCGCATGCGCCTGGAGGAGGTGAGGGTTCAGACAGGTGATGTCGACAATTTAGAGGACTGGTGTCTCGGGGAAATCGGACCGGAGCTCTACGAGCTTCTCGTCAAGGGATATACGATCAAGCAATGGAGGAAAGATCCGAGGGAGCTTTCTGCTTCGATTATCAAGCGCTTGCCTGTTCGCTTAAACTTTGACGATAATTATTTTCGAGATCGCTTTCAGGGAATTCCAATTGGTGGCTACACGCGAATATTCGAACGACTTCTAGAAGGTGTCTCCGTAGAGTTGGAAGTTGACTTTATGTCTGACCGAGACGGTTGGATGTCCCGTTTTGATCATATCATCTACACAGGTCCAATTGATGCGTTTTTCGACTATTCCGAAGGATTGTTGGAGTATCGCTCTTTGAGGTTCGAGAATGAAATATTGGATACAGTTGATTATCAAGGTGCTTCGATAATAAATTGTGGAGATATAGAGGTTCCTTACACGCGTACGATTGAGCACAAGCACTTTGATCTAGATTATTCGAAAGCAAGAACACTTGTAACGAAGGAGTATCCACAAGACTGGTACGAAGGTAGGGAGCGATACTATCCAATCTCTACTTCAAACAATGCAGAAACCTACCAAAAGTACCGGGAGCTAGCGGTGTCCCTTGATCTGCCAGTGACCTTTGGAGGGCGGCTAGGGCAGTACAAGTATTTTGATATGCATCAAGTCGTGGCAGCGGCGCTCACCAAGTCGCGCCAGCTTCTCGCGCGTGACTTTAAATCCTTCAAAAAGGAGAACTGAATGTGAAGATTGCAATGATACCCGCTCGTATGGGCAGCCAGCGTTTGGCTAAGAAGAATTTGCGTGAGCTAGGGGGCATTCCCTTGATAACGAGAGCGATTCGTAAGTGTCAGCAGGCTGGGTGCTTTGACGAGATTTGGGTTAATTCTGAGCATCTGGATTTCGGAGAAATTGCGAAGGCTGAGGGAGTTAACTTTCACCATCGACCTTTGGATTTGGGCAATTCTGTGGCGACGAGTGAGCAGTATGTAGCAGAGTTTCTAGAGAATCGGGAGTGCGAGTTTCTTTTTCAGGTTCACAGTATCGCTCCCTTGTTGTCGGTGGAAGACACGCTCTCTTTCGTGGAGCGTATGAATGTGGGGGATTTGGACTGCTTGCTAAGCGTGGAGGAGATTCAGATTGAATGCGCGAAGGATGGGGTTCCGATCAACTTCAGTTGGGACGAGAAGACTAACTCTCAGGAACTAGAACCTGTACAGCGTATTTGTTGGTCAATTACGGGTTGGCGGAGAGATACTTATCTAGACGCGTTCCAGAAGGGCGAATGCGCTACCTATTGTGGGAGAGTGGGTATGCAGCTGGTAAGCTCTCTTGCGGCTCATGTCATTAAGACGGAGCGGGACTTGCAAATTGCCGAAACTTTGTGCCCTTTGGTGTTTTCTGAATAATTGAATTTTCTTAAAGGAACTAGGCGAAATCGATCATGGACAGCTACTACCGCTCCTTTTGCGCGACATTAAACAAGGCTTTAGAGAGCATGACGGTTACGGCTCGCTCGGGGCTGGAGATAGAGCAGGAGCGGGCTTTCGAGTTAGCATGCGAAAAGACCAGGATTGTTCGCGACGCTGACTGTAACATGTATTTATGCGGCAATGGCGCCAGTGCGGCGTTTGCTAATCACATGGCGCTCGATTGGACGAAAGCGTGTGGAGTTCCGACTTTCTCCTTCAGCGACTCCGCTTTGTTGACAGCCATGGGGAATGATTTGGGATACGAGCACGCGTTTAGCGCGCCGTTGAGTTGGTATGCAAAAAGTGGAGACTTGCTTGTGACGATAAGTTCCTCTGGGAGTTCTCCAAACATCATCAAGACGATAGAAGTGGCAAGAGACAAGGGTATGGAAATCATAACCTTTTCAGGCATGGCAGCTGAGAACAAGTCGCGAGGAATGGGTGATTTAAATTTCTACGTCCCCTCTATGACTTATGGGATTACGGAGTCAGCTCACCAGACGCTTCTCCACGTTTGGCTGGATCGCTTTATGGGTATCGACTACGAAGGCTAGGGAGCATTGCACTATGAAGTTTTGGAAGAACACAGGGACGCTCGACGACTTGGTTTCGGAGTTGAAAGATTGTGTCCATTCGGCGGAGGCGGAGGTGGCCGTAATCGGAAGCAAGCCAATTAGCCTAGCTGCCATGCCGAAACTGAGAGGGCTATTCAAATGTGGTGTGGGGACTGACAACGTGCCCTTTAAGGAATGCAGGGATCGTGATATTCGGATCGGACTACCAAGCGCGAAAACGTCGAGTGTTATCTATGAGGAGACGGCCTCGTTCGCTGCGTCTACGGTTTTGCGAATGCTTTACTCGGAGGTTGGAGATCTGGAGACGTGGGAAAAGTACCCTCGAGAGATGGCACGCACTCGGCGTGTCTTGGTGGTCGGCTTGGGCAATATTGGAAGTCGCGTTGTTGATAAGCTCAAGCCTACTGTTGAGGTCATAGGCTACGACGCCGCTTTTCCGGATAGCGGAGATCTCGATGGTTTGATTTTCGAGGCTGATGTAGTGACTTTGCACATACCGCTTGACGAAGCGAATCGGGGCTTTTTCGATAAGGAGAAGCTAGCGATGATGAGAGATGGCGCTGTATTGGTGAATACAGCTCGTGGCCCGATAGTGGACGAGGAGGCTCTTTACGATGAGCTGATCTCGGGACGTTTGCGAGCAGCATTTGACGTATTTTGGCAAGAGCCATATCGAGGCAAGCTAGCGGCTCTGCATCCGGATCCGTTCTTTATGACGCCTCATGTGGCAAGCTCTTGCCGAGATTTTGTTTCGGGTTTGGCTAATGATTTCCGCGTGTTTTGCAAATCGATCTAGTTATGTTAAGGGTAGGAATTATTGGATACGGAAAGATGGGGCGCATTCGTGAGAAGGCACTTCGTGAAAGTGGGCGGGCGGAAGTCGTGATGATCTATGATAGGGAGAAAATTGAGGACGCTCCCTGCCGTGTAGCTGCTTCAGAGGAAGAAATTCTCGATTCGCCGAGCATAGACTGTGTATTTCTTTGCGCTCCAAACTATCGTCTTCCTCCGCTTGTCAGGGAATGCCTGACAAAAGGAAAGCATGTGTTTGCCGAGAAGCCTCCCGGTTTTGACGCTGCTGACGTAGAGTCTATACGCTCGATAGAAGCGAAACATCCGAAGCTGAAGCTGATGTATGGGTTTAATCACCGGCATCACGCCAGTATCGATAAAATGAAGACAATGATCGATAGTGGCGAGCTGGGAAAAATCCTTTGGATGCGTGGAAGGTATGGGAAGGAGGTCGATGAATCCTATTTCGATACTTGGCGGGCGAAACCCGAACTAGCGGGTGCGGGTATCATGTTAGATCAAGGTATCCATATGCTGGATCTTTTCCTCTATTTTAGCGGAGACTTTGACCAAGTGCACGCGTTAGTTTCGAATCTGTATTGGAAGATAGATGGGATCGAGGACAACGTATTTGCGATTTTCAAAAACTCGCAATCTGGTGTTTGCGCCTCTTTGCATTCCACGATGACTCAGTGGCGGTATTTGTTCTCTCTAGAGATTTTCTTGGAAGGAGGGGCATTGATACTGAACGGATTGAAAACGTCGTCGGGCGTCTATGGGGATGAGGATTTGGCAATCAAGCGGAATAATCCCGATGCTCATGGAGGATTTGCTCATGAAGAGCATATCGTTTACCATTCAGATCAGTCGTGGGCGTCTGAGATTAAGCACTTCTTAGATTGCATCGATTTTGACGAGCCGGTCTCGCAGGGCAGTTCCTCTGACGCCCTTAAACTTATGCGGGTTATGGACAAGATATACGCCAGCGACTCATGAAAAATGTGGACGAGTCGAGTGTAGTTAAAACGTTATTACGCATCTTTCTAAGAACAGGGAAGAGCAGGGGAAGCGGCCGTCGAACCTGCTACTATCCTGCCTTTGGCAAGAGGGATGATTTGCGAAATCACTATTTTCGGGCGAGGTGGTACCTGCCTCGAGTTGAGGGTGTTTGTGAGTCGGTGATTTTCGGCGTTCCAAAGCTCGAGAATCTTCCGAACGAGGATGAGCGGCCAAGAGAGATTGGTAGCTCGAGTGGTGACTACTCGCATTTCAGGGGAATCGCCTCATCGGCGTGCTATGCGTGGTCGCTTGCTCAGGCCGGTGAAATACTTGTTTGGGATAGCAGCTGTTCGGACAGTGAAACTATCGCGATACTCAAGCGAAGTGGGAAAAGGATATGGAATGTAGATACAGCAGAGGTCAAGGGACGGGAGTATGCTGTATATTGTGAAATGCTTTGGTGGATGACACCGGAGGCGCGGCGGAAAGAAATAGTCGAAGAGAATAGAGAGCGATTCAATGACTATGCACTCGACTTGAAGGGAGGAGGAATTGATCGAGGTTTTGTATTTGGAAACGGTCCCAGCCTAAAGAAGTGCATTGAATATCGGTACGAAAATTCGGTACGAGTTATGTGTAATTCTATCGTCAGCAACGACGAGATTTTGGACGTAGTTAGGCCGCAGTTCATTGTGGCTGGAGATCCGATGTGGCATTTCGGATGTTCAAGCTATTCGGAAGCCTACCGTTCGGATTTGGTGAGACAGCTTAAATCGAGGGACATGAGACTCGTAATTCCCGAATTTCAGGGCTATATACTGTCGGTTAATTTGCCTGAGGTAAGGGATCGCATCTTCTTGATTCCTCTGGCGGAGAAGCGGCCTAATTTGGATTTGCTTTCTGAATACAGGATTCCGTTATTCTGGAGCGTGCTAAATTCTTGCATGCTCCCGATTGCCAGTAGTTTCTGCGATAAGGTATATTTGCTCGGGTGTGACGGTAAGCCCGTCGATGATCGCAAGGAAGGTTTTTGGGCTCATGCAAGTGGGGTGCAATATACAGGGCTAGAAGCGGAAGGTCACAAGTGTCATCCCACTTTTGAACAGCATCGCATGGCACATCCAGAGTATCAGAGAGTTATGGCAGATTTGAGCGCAATGATTGAAGAGGGGGAAGAGGGACAGGGTAAGCAATACCGTACGCTCACCGCTTCCTACATGGCACCTTTATTCAGTCGCCTAGTGAATCTTGAGAGTTCGGAGGATAACGATTCCAATGAGTGAGGAAGGAAAACTAAGGTTCGCACTGCTCGAGCAGAGTCGGCCGTGGACTGCATCCTATGTGGCGGAGCTGAGAGAGAATTTTGATGGTGTTTATGCTCTGCATCAGAAGGATGCAGATCGAAGAGGGGCGAGGGATGATCTCGGTCTAGAGGGGAAGGCTTGGGATGATCTCATTGGGTCCGGTCTTTTATGTGGAGGTTTCGATCTTTATGTCTTCCGAGATACGATGGCCGTGCGTTTGATCCAAGATTTGGATACTCCATTGCGAAGGGGTACATCGGTGGTTGTTTCAGTCGCAGATGCGGGTGCGAAATCTACGAGTTTTGTGGGGCCATACGTTGAGTCAGAGCTAACTATTTTCCATAAAGAGGCGCTGGCAACTTGCAGTAAGTCGAGTCTAGTAAAGCTGAGTGACGAAGATTTCGCGAACCAGCTTGCGGGAATTTTGGATAGACGAGGGTTTTCGACTTGTCTCGTTTTTCTCGCCCAAGAGACATTGAAGGAAAAAGACGTGGGGGAGTGGCTGAATATGAACTGGGAGCTTAAGTTACCGGAGAATATCTGGTTGCTGCGGAACGCGATTCGCAGTCTGGGGCGTTCCCGAGCAATATCTCCCAAAGAAGGGGGTAGTTTGCTTTTGGATCTAAGCTACGTGGGAAAAGCGTATAACGGTTGTATTGAGTATGGTCTCCGGCTATATGACGAACTTCGAAACCCGAGTTTACGTGAAAAATTTGGTAGGTTTCAAGTTTTAGGAGATCGAGAGAATTTGGCTTTTCACGGAGTTTCTTTGGAAGATCTAGAGCCGCTTTCTTCGAAAGATGTATTTGATATTTGTTTACGTCCTTATCAGTTTGAGAGTACACGTGACTGGATAAGGATTGCTTCGAAGGCTCGAAGAATCGTTTTCACTCAGCACGATGTTATAGGTTGTCGCTGTACCTACATATATTCGCCGAAAACACGGTTTGCTCAAGCAAGTACTTTACGTGCGAGTGATGGGGTGATTTACATCTCAGACTATTCTCGTAAGGATATCGAGGACTTGTTTTCGCTTCAGTCGAAGTCTGTAAGAGAAAAGGTGATACGTCATGGAGTAAACCTGAGATGTGAGGAATCGCGTCGGCATACCGTTTCGGATTCGCGTACTGTGTTGGTAGTGGGAAACGAGAAGTATGACCATAAGATGCTGAGTGAGACGATTGATGTTTTAAGGTCTTCGCGGATTTCAGGAATTGAGTTTATTGTTTTAGGGCAGGTTAGCGATCAATCAGGAGTACGCTGCATTGGAAACAAGCTGTCTCACAGAGAGCTCGAAGAGCTATTCGAGAGTGTTTCAGCTTTTATTTATCCAAGTGTTTATGAAGGTTTTGGGCTACCAGTTCTTCATGCCATGCGGCTCGGGAAGCCTATTTTGGTATATGACAATGAGGTCAACCGAGAGATTGTTAACAAGATCGGTGGAAGGGGTTTGGTTTTCTTTGAAGGGTTTGAAGGGTTGTCAGATGGTGTTAAGAATTTGGTAGAAAAAATAGATATAGCCACTGAGAATAAGGAGAGTCTTCGTACCTGGAGTGAGGTAGCTCAAGACACGCTAGAGTTTGTAGATAGTGTTTGTAGTACGACTCATCACGACGTGGAGTTACGCGACGCTTTAGTGGATTCGCTTTTACTAGGCATGCCATCCATATCGAGCTCGGCTGAAAGCTCCACGGAGAAAAGGCGACCACAGGCCAGTATCATTTTAACGAGTTACAACTACGAGGAATTCGTAACTGAGGCTATCCAGAGCGTTGCGAAACAGAGCTTCCAAGACTTCGAATTGATCGTTGTGGATGATGGCTCTTCGGATGGTTCGGTTGAGAAGATTCGCGAGTCGCTCATTGATTTCCCAAGGCATCATGAACTAATTGTCCAAAAGAACGCAGGGCAAGCTTCAGCATTTAATCAGGCGATTGGTTTTTGCAGGGGTGAGTATGTGTTTTTTTTGGACAGCGATGACCTATGGCACGAAGAGAAGCTGGAGCGTATGGTAGCTTTCATGCGTTCGAATCCAGAAGGAGGGGTATACCAGCATAGTATGGATCGCGGTTCGGTCGGTGTTCCAGTCTCTTTGGTAACGGGTGACGTTGCGAGTCGCTGGAAGGATCTGGGTAGAATCAACGTAGCCTTTCAGAGGGGGATGATTAGTCCGTTCATGCCGACGTCCGGATTGAGTTTCAGGAAGGAGGTTCTGGATAGAATATTTCCTTTGCCACAGGAGCTCATTACTTGTCCGGACGGATTCCTCACGCGTACGGCTTCCTGTTTTGGACCATTGCTTTCACTGCCGAAGGTTTTAGGTCGCTGGCGAGAGCATGGAGAGAACGCAGGATTAGACAATCGATTTGGAAGCGAACGCTTTTGGGTTCCAGTGTTAATGCCTGCGATCAATCGCTTTTACCGAGAGAATGGCATTGGCATTGAATTGTATCATGATCCTGAAGACATGTTTGTAGGCGACGAAAACGAGCAGGGGAAATATGAATCAGCCCTGCGTGCAAGCATTTCGTCGCTTGGGCTTCAAGATGGCGACCGTGTCTTGATACTTAGAACTGCTGTGGCTCAGCACGTTTTGCGGGCAATATCTGAGCTTATTTTGCAATACAAGGAATTGAAAGTGGATTTGCTTGCCCAAGTAGGATTCGAGCTGCCCGAGGAGTTGCGTGATATTGTGACAGTTATGCATATGAAGCCGGGGTCTATATGCATTGAAAGTATAGCTACAGATGTTCAGCACCAGCTTGCAAGAGGCGGGTATCGATTGGCAATCGTGCCAACGAGTAACTCTGATGGGGGAGGCTATGAAAATGTCTTCGACATGCTGCCCGCGATTTGTGAAGCGCCTACATGGAGACTAGGGATTGACGGACGAACGAGTTTGTTTGGCTTAAGTTCGCAGAGCCTAGTCCAGAAGCTTGTGAAGTGGGTTGATGAAAGACGCGTATTGCTTTGGGAAACTGGAAATTCGAAAGCAAAGGGGCTTATCGCTGATTCGCTGAAGAAGTCGGGCGCGAGGTCGGTGGTAATCGGAGATATGGTAACAGGTTTAGGGTTTGAGGAATCGGATGTAATCGTTCGCTACTACGAATCTGGTCTGATTGCGTCAGACGAGTTTTGGACTGCCATCAAAGGGAGAGGCGTTCCTCTTTTAGAGATCGATTCGTCGGGAAGAGTTAGTGAGGTCGTTAAGGATTGTATCAGCGAAGAGCTGTCTTAGTAATCGTTTCGACTGGGCTGGAGTCGAATAGGATGGGGCGTAATGTGCTTTACGTTATTTTGGTTTAAGCGGGCGTCTAGGTAGTTTGGGAATAGAACGAGAGCTTTAGCGAAGAGCTTTTTGGCGTGGGCGTGGTCGCCGATTCTGGAGTGGGCGACGCCTAGGTTGTTGAGTACGTCGGGGGAGCGACAAAATTCGAGGCATTTCTCTAGATTAGAAATGGCTTGGTTTGGCTGGTCTTGGAGGAGGTAAAGGGTTCCGAGGGTGAAGGCGTGGCGCCAGCCTTCGGGGAGAGGGTAGGGGCCGGTGGGCTCGAGGATCTCTTGGGGATCGGATCCTTGGGGAAAGGCTTGGCGGAGGTAGTTGAGGGCGGCTTGGTAGTCTTCGCGGAAGGTGGCCATGGAGACGAGACCCCAGGCGGTGACGCGGTCTGAGAAACCGGCTTTTTGGTGGAGGGATTGGACGAAGGCGTAGTCGTGCTTCTGAAGGGCGCGGGCGACCATTTTCTTTTGGCGGGCGATGTTGCGGGAGTCGCTGCCGGGGTAGGCGTACATGCGGTATCCGATTTCTTGGCACACGCCCATTCGGGCGCCTGCGGCGATGAGGCGGAAGACGAAGTCGCTGTCGTCTCCGCCGAATTGCTGTGGATCGTAGCGTATTTTTCGAGCGAATTCGACGTCGAAGGCGATGTGACCGATGCCGGGCAGGTAGTTGCGTTCGAAGAGGCGGACTTTGTCTCGGTCGGATTGGATGAAGCTGGGGATGGGGAGGTCGCGCAGCTTTCGGTTGGTCTTGCCGTCGTAGAGTTCTTGGGCGTCGGAGATGAAATCGATCGCTTCGTTTTGGAGGCGATCGTAGAGGCGTTTGACGCGGCCGGGGAGGTAGCAGTCGTCGGCGTCGCACCAGATGGCGTAGCGGGTTTGGACGGCTGCGAGGCCGGCGTTGCGGGCGTGGGGAACGTTTATGTGTTCGGCGGGGGAGACGACTTTGAGGAGCTTTCCGGCTATGGCCTGAGCGCGGATGACGGTGTCGTCGGTGGAGAAGTCGTCGATGAGGATGATTTGGGCGGCGTCCTGGTCCACGAGGGAGTAAACGCAGCGCTCGATGGTGGCGGCGGCGTCGCGGGCTGGGATGAGTATGGTGATGTCTAGCGCCATGAATCGATGAGGTCGCTGGCGGTTTTGAGGGCGGCTCCGATGACTTGGTGCATGTCGTAGTAGCGGTAGCTGCCGAGTCGACCGCCGAAGGTGACTTTTCCTTCAAGCTCGTTAGCGGCGGCGGAGTATTTGGCGTAGAGGGCTTGGTTTTCGTCGGTGTTGACTGGATACACTTCTAGTCCTCCGGGTTTCCAGTCGATGGGGTATTCTTTGGTGAGGAGAGTTTGGTCGCGGGTGTAGTTGAGATCGAAGTGTTTGTGTTCGTAGGTGCGGGTGTAGGGGATGTCGGCGCTGGTGTGGTTGACGACGGCGCAGCCTTGGGCGTCGGGGGTGTCGAGCAGCTCGGTATCCCAGCGGAGGGAACGGTATTCGAGAGCGCCGAACTGGCGCTTGAAGTAGGCGTCGATGGGGCCGGTGAAAATAACGTGGTCGTATTTTCTGAGCCAGGCTTCCTGGTCTGCGAAGAAGTCGGTTTGGAGCTCGACGGGGATGCCGTCGAGGAGCTTTTGGAAGATGGCGGTGTAGCCGCCGATGGGGATGCCTTGGTAGCGGTCGGCGAAGTAGTTGTCGTCGAAGTTGAATCGGATGAGGACGCGTCGGGCGATGGCGGCGGGGAGTTCCTTGGGGTCGCGGTTCCATTGTTTGCGCGAGTAGCCGTAGAAGAAGGTTTCGTAGATGGAGCGTCCGAAGGTGGCGAGGCAGTACTCTTCCATATTCTTCGGATTGGCGTTGGGGATGCAGTCTTCGGCGATTCGGGCTTTGGCTTCTTGTGGGGTGCGTACGCCGAAGAGCTGGTGGAGAGTGAGCAGGTTGATGGGGAAGGAGTAGAGGCGATCGCCGTGGGCAGCTTTGACTCGGTTGACGTAGTTGTTGAAGGCGGCGTACTGGTTGATGTAGCTCCAGATTTTTTCGGAGTTGGTATGGAAGATATGGGCGCCGTAGACGTGTTGGTGGCTGTCTGCTTCTGGGCTGTAGCGTGTGTAGCAGTTTCCGCCGATGTGGTCGCGCTTTTCGATGACCTGGCATTGGTGGCCGGCGTTGGTGAGCTCTCTGGCGGAAACGGCTCCGAAGAAGCCTGAGCCGATTATGAGGACGCGTTTAGACATTTTTGGAAGAGTGGGGCGAGTTCTTGCTTTGTTCGTTGGAGGGCGAGCTGGTATTTTGGGAACAGGGCTCTGCTGGTTTTTGCCTGTATCCGTTTTCCGAATATGTCTTGCCGAATTGTGTCCTCAGGTCTGTCGACGGGGTCGAAGATATGGTCAACGAGGATTGGTTCGACGTTTTTCCCGTTGAGTTGCAAGTAGGGGCTGGGCGGATCCAGCTCGAGGTTGAGCGTGGCGAAGTCTTTTTGGCCGAAGCGGCCCTGGAGGGCGTCGAGAGTGGCTTGTCTGATGGTTTCTGCGGAATTTGGCTGAGTAAGGGTTTCGGACGTGGCGATGGCGCGGGTGGCGGTTTCTAGGAGATATTGGCCGGATTGTTGCGAGTGTTTGCCATGTGTTAGGAAAAAATGGATACGGTTCCGCCAATAGTAATAGGTGGGGAAGTGGCTTGTCTTTGTTTTGCCTCCGCCTTTGTGGATGGCTTCGGCTTGGTTTGCGACGGCGACGCGGTAGCCTGATTGGGTGGCTTTGTGGCACCATTCGATGTCGTCGAAGTAGATGAAGAGATTGGGGTTGAAGTGGCCGATGGTATTGAAAACTTGGTGACGTGCCATGAGGGCGCAGGCGGGGACGTAGTCGACGTATTCGAGGTTGGGGAGCGCGGGCGCGCTTGTCAGGTCTTGGTCGCGGCGGTTGAGCTGAAAGGAGGCGTTTTCCCAATCGATGAAGGCTCCGCACTCTTGGATGACGTTTGAGCGGTCGGCGTGCATGATGCGTGCTCCGCAGACGCCGATGTCTGGGGTGGAGTCGAGGGCCTTGGCGAGGTATTGCAGGGCGTCGCTTTGCAGGAAGCAGTCGCTATCGACTAGGGTGATGAGGTCGGCTCCACGCGAGAGGAGAGCTTGGGATAGCTCGGAGAAGCCGCCGGCTCCGCCCGTGTTCTTGCGTTTTGTAAGAAGGGAGATGCGGTCGCCGAACTGGTTTTCTAGGCGCGAGACGGAATCGTCGGTTGAGGCGTTGTCGAGTACGACGAGGGCGTCTGGGGGCAGACTTTGGTCGAGGGCGGCCTGCACGGCTTGGCAGGCGTCGTTTGCGCGATTGTAGTTACAGATTCCGAGTCCTAGTTTCATGGGTGATTAGAAAAGGGAATCGAAGTCGACTCGCGGGAACGTTTCGAGCTGGGTGGAGCGGCTAGCATTTAGGATGCGGGATCCTTTGGAAAGGGCAACTTGGTTGGCGAGTTTGTAGGCTTGTTCGGATTGTTGGAGGTAGGGGCGATTCCATGATTCGCCGGTTTTGCGGTAGTCGGGGTGGAAGTGGTTGCGTTCGTTTTCGTTGGTGAGGATCTGGCTGTCGCTTTCCGCGGGGAGGGTGAAACTGAAATCGAGTCCGATGGTGATGATGGGGTCGCAGCCCATCCAGGTGGCGAGTTGGATGGCGGAATAGGTACAGGTGTAGCCGGAATGGAGCAGTAGTGGCTCTGTGGAGAAGCGCGGGGTGAAACGTTCCGGGGCTTGAACGTCGAAGTGGAAGAGGGTGGTTTGGTCGTCGGCCGGGCCGAGAATAGGAAGCAGGTAGTCGGGGAAGAATTTTGGGAAACCGGAGAGGGCGCGGATTTTCTCTTGGTTGTTTTTGGCGACGAGGTCGTCTTCGACGAGGTAGTAGCTAGGCCGGTAGGGGGAGCGTGGGAAGGCGAGGTAGATTTTGTTGAAGGCGAAGGAAAGGTCGCGGTGGCGATGAATGGTTTCGAGATCCTCGATTCGGAGGCTGGGGCCGTTGCCTACGATGAAGATGCGCTTGCCTGACTGGGAGTTTTTTAGGCTGTTCCAGCTTTGGCGATTGGAGGGGTGGGTGAGTTCTGAGCTGATGGCATCGGCGGGGAATCCTAATTCCAGCAGTTGTAGGAATATGGGGTAGGTGGCGGTTGACGAGATGACGATTTTGTCGGGAGAGAGGTTTGCGATTTCTTGGGGAGAGATAATCGGGAGGCCTTGGAGTCGCTTGCCCCACTTGGCCGAGTCATTGTCCGCCACAGCCAGAATTTCGTCCTGTTGGAGAACTTTTTCTATGATGGGAGGAGCGGCGAGTCCCGCGCCGAAGAGTACGATGCGAGTCATGCAGGTTTGAATCGGTGATACATACGAGGCTTGCCAACAGAGAGATATGTTTGGGGATAATATCAATCCCGATTTGTAAAAAAGCTCGGCGTCGAAGGAGGCGTTTCGGTTGAAAATTGGGGGATTTCAGCCCGGATGCTGGCGTAAGAGAAAGGTGGGTATTAATTGCCTCGTTGGCATGACTTGTTTGAGGTCAAATATGTAAAGTGCTGGATATTAGTGCTATGCGTAGACACTTGTCTATTTGGCCTAGCTTCTGCTTGGTAGAGGGGTCGTTTTGCAAAACCGTGTTATTCAGTTTGTTTTTGATGGTTTCTGGGCAGATCTTGCCGGGGGCCGTTTTTCTTAACCATGCATGTTGTTGGATCTATAATCGCTCGTTTGGGCAGCAAGAGGCTGGCCTACAAGAATCTTTTGCCGTTTGCGGGGAAGCCGCTGGTGGGGCTGGGCGTGGAGATCTTGCGGCGGGCGCGTATGGTGGACGAGATCGTGGTATCGACCGAGAGCGAGCTGATCGCTCGGGTGGCTTTGGACTTTGGGGCGAGGGTTTTGCGTCGTCCGGTGGAGTTGGCGGGGGACGATGTGCCTTCGATTCCGGTTTTTCAGCATATCGTGGAGAATCATCCGTGCGATGTGCATGTGAATTTCAATATCAACTTCCCGATGTGCGATCCGGCGGTGATCGATCGGGCCGTGGAGTTGGCGACGCGCGATGGGGAGGCTTTGTCGAAGCCGTATGCGGCGTGGGCGCAGTCGGTGGAGCGCTTGGCGAACTACGAGGATCCTTACGGGATTCCCTCGGCGATGCGGAGCGTTTTTCAGGATGAAAGGGCGGGTCCCTTGGACATTCACACGGAGGCGGATTTGCTCGCGACTTATCGAGCTGCTCAAGGGCTTAAGCCTGAGGGACTTCCGGAGGAGTTTTGAATGAGCGTTACTACTCAAGAAAGAGGCGAAAACTACCGATATAGTACGAGGGGAGCGGGTCTTCCCGAAAGCTTTCAACCAGCTGGCCAAGATGACACGGAACACAACAGTTAAATCTTCATTTTTGATCTCATTCGCTCTGCTTTTCGGGGGCGAATTGTGGGCGGCATCGATGCAGCACGGTCATGTTCGGGCGCGGACGCGAGCTTGGACGATGGAGGAGCGTGAGGCTTCTCGCTTGGCGGAGGCGGGCTATTCGGCCGAGGAAATGCCTTCTGTGGATGGCGAGCTGACAGACGATGCGTTTGTGACGACGGAGATCGATGCGTTTCATGTGAATGATGGAGAGGCGAGCAAGCGCGGGCTTGGAATTGGCGAGCGTTTTCGCAACACGGTTAAGAAGGGAGCGGGCTTGATTCTGATAGGTGGAGGCCGACGCGGGCCGAGCTTGCGTGACGGTTATCTTGCGGTGGACGTCCCGCCGTCATTGAGGTTTTCGGATGTTGATCCGGTAAATTCGCGTCCTCCTTCGCCGGCTTTGCCCGAATTCAATTTCGTTTCCAACGAGTACGTTCCCTACTTGATCGAGGATGCCCTGCCGGAGGACGCGATGAACGATGCGTCGCTTTTGTCTGAGATCGTGATCGAGCTTGAGCCGCATGAGATCGTGTCGGGAGTGATCGATACGCGTCGCACCGTGCAGGAGGAGTTGGTAGAGCATTTCGACTTGGAGGAGCAGCGTAATACGGTTCTTCGACCGGAGGAGGTTCTGATCTTTTTCGAGACGGATTCCAACTTGTCAGGATCTGGCGCGATGGTGCCGTTTTCGCCGGCGACTCCGACGACTAACACGACGATCAAGAGTTCGGCGACTTTGAAGAAGGAATAGTGATGAAGACTTTTTTTATTAAAACTGCCGTACTGGCGTCCTTGCTTCTTGTGTCAGCTAGGGCGGCTTCGCCTGCTCCCGCTCCTGGAGCGATGGAAGACGAACACTTAGAGAAGGCTTACGACCCGAATCGAATCGTGATCGTCGAGCCGAAGAAGACGCTGGATCCGGAGTTGGCTTCCGAGCAAGTCATGCAGTACTACGAGGCTGCGATCACGGAATGGAAGGGGGGCGACGTAGAGTTTGCGGAGCGTTATTTTTCTGCTGCATTGGGTGTGCCGACTGAAGTACCGGAGAAGGAGATGGTGCTATCGAAGATGGGCGAGCTCTATAACAAGTCGGGCATGTTTCCGAAAGCTGCAGCGATCTACGAGCGTCTTGCAACGGAGTTTCCGGACAGTCGCCGGCTTCCGGAGGTGTACATGGCGATTGGCAACATCTACCGGAAGATGGGAGCTCAGGAACTGGCGATCTCTCGTTACTACATGGTATTGAATTCCTCGTTGAATGTTTCTTTCGATCAGCTCGAGAAGTATCGCCAGCTTTCACTAGACGCGAAGTTGGCGATCGCGGAAACGCACAAGGAGCGGGAGGAGTATCAGGAGTCGTATCGGCTTTATCAGGCTTTGTTCCGACTTGAGTTGCGTCCGGTGGAGCGTTTGCGGGTGCACTACCGCATGTGCTATCTTTTGTATGAGCTTGCCAACTACCAGCAGGCGGTTTCGCAGCTAAAGCTGTTTCTCGACGAGTATCCAGAGAGTCCGCACAATCCGGAGCTTCGTTATTTGCTGGCTAAGTCTTACGAGCGTCTGAATCGCAAGCCGGAAGCTTTGCGTGAGGTGGTTCACATTCTCCAGGATCAGACAAATCCGAAAGTTGGATACGTGGAGGATGTTGACTACTGGAAGCGTCGGACGGGCAATGAACTCGCTAACGAATTTTATGAGAATGGCGACTTCCGCAGCGCCTTGACTATCTATCAGGCGCTTGCTCGCTACAGTCCGAATCCGGCGTGGCGTTGGCCGGCGATCCATCAGATAGGTTTGTGTTTCGAGCGTCTTGGTTTGCCGGAGAAGGCGAAGCTCGCCTATGACGAGATTCTCGATCCGGAGTCCGGGCAGGTGGCGGATGCGGATTTGGGCGAAAACCTCAAGTCTCTGCGACAGATGGCGCAATGGAGGCTTGAACACTTGAATTGGGAAGATGATCTTATCGCTCGCTTGCAGCTTTTGAAGGCGCAGTAGATTTAGAGAGAACGATTCAGGATTATGGACCCAGCCAAGACCGAGGCGATTTTACGTGAACATGTTCGCCTGTGTTCAGACTTGCACGAGTTGTTCATCGAGGAGGGGCAGATGATGCGCTCCAGCGGAGCTCCTCCGACCGAGGAGTTTCTTGAGAAGAAGAAGGGTTTCGTGACTGTTTTGGACAAGGGGCTTGAGCTGCTTAGAAAGATCAACGAGTCGGGCGAGCCGGTGCCGCGCGGTTTGGAGCCGCTGGTGAAGGAGTGTCGCGACAAGATCATGAAGCTGATGATCGTGGATCGCGAGAACGAGCGCCTGCTTTTGAAGAATTCGTTGCCTCCGAAGATGAAGGAGGCTTACGCGAAGGTGGCCCCTGGTCAGGTCGCTCGAGCCTACGGCAAGTTCGCCAAGTAGGGGGCGGTTCGGCGTTAGGAGTTGGGCTTCAGCTTGAGGGCGACGACGCAGATGTCGTCGTTCGATGGGGTGCCGGCGAGCGCTTTATGCAGGGAGCTACTTACGCTTTCGAGCTGTTCTCCGATGTTGTGTTCGGTGGCGGAGCCGAGGGCTTTGACGAGTCCGACTTTTCCGAATTCGTCGCCGTCTGAGGTGCTTTGCTCGATGATGCCGTCGGTGAAGAGGAAGATCTCGGTTTCGGAGTCTAGGGCGAAAGTGGTGTCTCCGAAGGGCTCGCCGCCGAGAAGTCCGAGGGCGGGGCCGATGATGTCGCAGGGACATTCCTGGAAGTCGCTCGAGTCGTTTTTCAGGATGGGGCAGGGGTGGCCGGCGTTTGCGATGACGGCTTCGCCTTTGGCCAGATCTACGATGATGTAGGCTGCGGTGACGAAGCGTGGGAATTCTTCGTCTTCGGCGAGCGAAAGGATAGTCTCGTTAAGGTGTTGGAGGACTTTTGAGGGGTGGCCGAGGATGTCGGGTATCTCGGTCATGAGGCCGCGGATGAGCATGGTAACGAGGGCGGCTTTGACGCCGTGGCCCATGACGTCGCATACGAGTACGCCGATGCGGTTGGCGTCGACGGGGATGAGATAGAAGAAGTCTCCGGCGAGATGGTGGCTGGGCTTGTAGAGGTAGCTGGCTCTAAAGTTCCAGCTGTCGCCGTCTTTTGAATACAGTCGGCTTTCGTTGAAGCCCATGGACATGAGCTGTTCCTGCAGCTGGCGGGCGACGAGGAGTTCTTCTTCGTATTGCTCGTTCTTTACCTGGAGGGCTTCCTTGGCTTTACGGGCGAGTTCTTCGGCACGTTTTTGCTCGGTGATGTCGAGTGACATGCCTACGATGCCTTCGATCTTGTCTGAGTCTGTACGGAGCGGGACTTTCGAGGTGAGTATCCAGCGATTGCCTGCGAGGATGCTTTTGTCGTACTCGAGTTTGTTGTTGATAGGGATTCCGCTCTCGATGACTTGCAGGTCTTCTGCGAGCACGCGGTCGGCACGGGGGTCGTCGATGACTTCGGTGAGGAGTTTTCCGGTAATATCGAGTTCGGTGGGGATGCCGACGACTTTGCGGTACTCTTGGTTGACGAGGATGTATTTGCCCTCCCGGTCGCGCAGGAAGAGGCGGCAGGGGAGGATTTGCACGATGGTCTCGAGGAGGCGGCGTTGGCGGAGGACTTCTTTTTCGGCTCGTTTTTGTTTGGTGATATCTCTGGAGAGGCCGAAGGTGCCGCAGATTTTTCCTGAGGTGTCGTAGAGTGGGAGCTTTGAGGAGATGACCCAGCGTTCTTTGTCGCTTTCGTGGAGGTCCATTTCTTCCTTGAAGCTCCAGCCGTTGCCGGTGCGGATAATTTCTTGTTCGTCTTCGAATTTCTTTTTCGCGGAGTCGGGTTTGAAGAAGTCGAAGTCTGACTTGCCGATGATGTCTTCTGGGTGTTCGAGGCCGAAGTTGTTGGCCATGGCTTGGTTGACGCAGATGAATCGGCTCTGGGTGTCTTTGAAGTAGACGTGGTCGGGGAGGGATGCCATGAGCTGCTGGAAGAGCTGGGTGGCCATGTCTTCCTCCTCGTGCAGCACGCTGCGTTTGCCCTCTATGATGCCTAGATTGAAGGCTTGCTCGAGCATTTCGTCGGCTTGCTTTTTGGTGAGCGTCAGCTTGGCGTCCTCGTTTTCCCCTTCGTTTACGATGCCGAGACGGGCGAGGTTTTCCGCTATTATGGTTTCTGCTGAGGTCATGGGGCGTTGTTCTGGGGGAAAATATGAAAGCGCGAGTACATGGCAAATCCGAATCGTGATTAGAGACGAAGCTTTTGGGCCGGACGGTCCGATTCGAGTAGACGCAAAAAAGCGGTTCGGAGTGTATCCGAACCGCTAATACGGTAAATCTTATGCAAGCAGTCTTAGCTGGCGACGACGCCGTCGTGGGAGGATTCCACGATGCGGACGAGTTCTTTGATGTTGAAGGGCTTCGCGAGGGTTGCGACCAGGTTCGGGTACTTGAAGTGTCGGGCTTCGTCGTGGAAGCCGGAGATGATGATGAACTTGGTCTTGATGTTTTGCCAGCCCGAGAGGAATTCGAGGACCATCTCTCCGGAGAGGCGTGGCATCTTGAGGTCTAGGAGAACGACGTCAAATTGGTGGTTGGGATCAGAGAGTACGGATACGGCGTTGTGACCGTCGCATAGGACTGAGACGTCGTGTTCTTCACCGAATACTGTGAAGAGTAGGAGTCGGATGGCGGGATCGTCGTCTACGATTAGAATTTTCATTTTCCGAGAGCTGAGTGCGGTTTGGATATGTGAAGAGGGGGCTTCGCTGATTTACTGAGAGTAGCTTGGCGTTGTCTAGTAAATCGGCTTTTCGCAGAGATTCTGAGGGTGTTTTTTTACGAATCTTCCTGAATTAGCCTCTTTATTACGCTCCTTAGTTGTTGCTGGAAAGGCAGGGTCGCTTGACGTTTGTGATGAGGGGCGAGGAGAAGTTGCCTGCGTCGAAGAGGGAGTTGTTCATCTTGCCGTAGAATTTCTGGATTTCGGTTTCCATGCAGCGGGTGGTTTCTCGGATGGCGCCGATGTCGTTTGGCTCGATCCAGTACTTTTCGGCGATGGACTGGAGAAATTCTACTTTTTCGGCGAGGGAGGCGAGCGCGTTTAGGGAGTCGGTGAGCATCTCTCCTTCGGTTGGGGAAAGCTGGGCTTGGGTGAAGGGGGCTTTGTTTTTCGGCGTTTCCGTGGCGGGCGTTTCTTCCGGCTCGGTTTCCAGGCTGACGGTGAGGGAGCGTACGACTTCGAGCAGAGCTCGGTAGTTGAAGGGCTTGGGGAAGATCTTGTTGGCTCCGAGTCGGTTGAACTGTGCTTCGGAGTCGGGATTGAGGTAGCCGGTCAATACGATGACGGGGACGTCCGGATGGGCGGCTTTAATGGCTTCGATGACTTGGAGGCCGTCTTTTTTGGGAAGGTGGTAGTCGAGGAGGATGAGGTCGTGTCCGGGGGAGGTGCCCATGTGGATGCCGTCGTCGCCGTTGTCGGCTTCGTCTACGTCGAATTCGTCTTTGAGGACTTCGCGCATGACCATGCGCAGGGCGGGATCGTCTTCTACGAGCAGTACGTTTTTCTTCATCTTAGTTGTCTCCGAATCCTTGTTGTTGGTTTTGGTAATGGTCTGCGACGAGCTTGATTTGTTTTGCGGGCTCGAGTTCTCGTCCTGCGAAAAGGAGGGCGATGGTTTGTCCGTGAGTGGAGCGAATGGGGAACTTAGCGCCGTGCAGCCAGGACTTGCCCCAGGAAAGTGTGATCAGCTCGCGGGTCTCGAAGATTGGCAGCTGGCGTTCGGCGACGTATTGGTCGGCTGAGAGTAGGTTGGAGTCGTCTTCGAGCCAGAAAATGGGTGGGGCCACGTTTCGTTTCTGGTCCAGCGTGGGGAGTTTTAGGCGGAGGAGGCTTCTGCCTTTTTGATTGAGGTAGAAGATGTCGTCCCGGGCGAAGTAGGCGAACACGCAGCAGTTGAGTTTCTCGAAGGAGCTGACGTCTGCTTGAAGGAGTTGCTCTGGGCGTTGATGTGCGCCGTCGATTTCGTCGATGGCGTTCTCGAGCGCTTGGGGAAGTTTTGCTTGGAGCAGCTTGTCGTAGTCGGGCATTTTCGAACGGTCGGTCCCAGGTTGGTGGATACTCAAAACTCATCATCGTCCAAATTGAGCGAAGCTTTAGCGGAGACTACTCATGCAGGCTCGCTTTTTGTTAGAGTATAGCGCCTAGCGGTCGGGCCGACGTTCGCGTGAAAACGCTAGTTGGCTCCGACGGCGATCGCCTTGCGGGCTTTTTCGAGATTTTCGCGGGCGTTAATGATAGCGATCTCGAGTTTGCTTTGGTCGATTTCGAAGGCTCCGTCGATCATGTCGAGGGCCCAGCTGTCGCGACCGTCGTTGCAGCCGATGACGGCGGCTCCCCAGTTGGCGACGTGCAGAGCTCCGGCGAGCTGGCGGTGTTCTTCGGGGGCGTCCTTGGGATGGTATTGGTAGCGGATTGGGATGTAGACCTCTTCGGGGAATGACCATTCCTCGAGCATTTTGGAGCCGGCGAGGGCGTGGTCGAAGCCGAGGGTTTCGCTTTCGGCTCTGTCCAGGCTGATGCGTTCTGTCTCGATTTTTTTGAAAATGTCTACGTAGCGTTCGCCGCAGCCGAGGTGGAGGCCGAGCTTGCCGATGTCGTGCAGGAGTCCGAGCGTGTAGGGCAGGCCTTCGAGATCGGTGATCTCCTTGGCGATCTGGTCCATGATGAGGGCAACGGCGAGGCTGTGGGCCCAGAGGCTGCCTTTGCCGATGTCCATGGAGGGGAGGGCTCCGTCGAGGTAGTCTCCGCTGGAGACGAGATTGACGATGCGGTAGACTTCCTTGATGCCGAGCATGGCTACGGCGTCATGGATGTCTGTCACGGGCGAAGGTGGGGAGTAGGCGCCGGAGTTGCTGAGCTTGAGGACGCCTGCCATGATGGCGGCGTCGGTCGAGATGAGCTGTACGATGTCGTTGGCGTCGGTGTCAGGATCTTTCATGATCTTGACGAGTTTTGGGAGCACTTCTGGGGCTGGGGGCAGCGTCTCCGTATTTTTGATAAGTTCTTCTACAGTCATGCTAGGCGAGGCTGAATTTTGATGTTCCGAGCGGAGTCTTGAGTGTGACTTCGCCGGTGCCCACGTTGAGATGGATGGTGCGGTTGTTCACGCCGCCTACATCTGCTTTCACCACTTGGATTCCGATGGCGTTGATGAGCTTCTTTACGGCGATGATGTTGCGCTCGCCGATTTTAAACATGTCCGATCCGGATATGACGGAGGCGCCTCCGGCCACGAAGGCTTTCATGCGTCTGCGTTCTGCTTTCAGTCCGCAGAGGTTGCGAAACATGATGGGCATGCCGGTATCCGCGAACATGGCGGGTTGTTTTTGGGCTTTCTCTGGCGAGAGAGTGGAGTCAGGCAGCATGATGTGGATAAGGCCGCCGACTTTGATATCTTTGTCGTATACGATGATGCCGACGCAGGATCCGAGGGCGAACGTGCTTAGGTTTACGTTTGCGTTGTTGGACACCGCTAGATCGCCGACGCCGACGACGACTCGCTGCTGAAATAGGGATGGGAGGGTAGGGGCTCCGCTCATGTGGTCAAAATTCTCTCTGTGCTTGTTCTAGGTGCGTGGCGTAATTGCTGTCGGCAGAGGTTTCGCGGCTGTGGGATGGATTTGGATTCCCTTTCGGGAAAAGATGGAGCTCTGCATTGGTCGGGCGCAGAGGTTCCACCGAAAGTAGGCGGGTGACGGAAACGGGTGGGTGGCCCGTTCTCTCTAAAATCCTAGAGCGTCTTCGAGTTCGCTTGATACGACTTTCTCGATGTCGAGGAGCGTTTTCACGCTGTCTTTGATCTTGGCGATTCCGAGGCAGCACTCGGTGCTGAGTCGTGTGCCGAAGTCTGGCGATGGCTTCACTTCGTTTTCCGAGACGTTGAGCACTTCCTCGACCGCGTCGACGACGAGTCCGAGGAGCTGGTTGACGCCTTGGCCGCCGTCTACGTCGACGACGATGATGCAGGTCCGTTCGGTGGCTTCTCCTGCGTGGAGATTGAATTTAACGCGTAGGTCTACGACGGGAATCACTTTGCCGCGCAGGTTGATGACGCCTTTGACGTGCTCCGGCATTTGGGGCACTGGGGTGATCTTCTGCATGCGAATGATTTCGCGTATCTTGAGCACTTCTACGCCGTAGCATTCTTCTGCTAGGGTGAAGGTTAGGAATTTGCCGGAAGTGAAAGAAGTGTGAGTGGGAGTGTCTTCGAACGTGAGGTTGCTCATATTTTTTTCCTCGAGGTGTTGTGGAAATACGGTTTGTCAGGAGCTAAATCGGTTCGGATGCTCTCTTTCTTAAGGACTAAATAAGGCATGAGCGGGCCTCTGGTCCTTTAACTGAGATTTAGCCGGCCTTATTGGCAGATGCTACCGTATCTGGGCTGCTTTCCTATCGGAAGACCATCAGGCGCTGCGTGATCGGGTTGGCGAAGTCGTGCTCCTTGATCTTGCTGATGATGCCGCCGGTGAGGCGTTTGTCCTCGGGGATGAGCAGGAGTCCGGACGGGCTGTAGATGCCTTTGGCGAGGACCATGCCCGGTTCGAGTTCCGAGAGTGTGATCTCGCGAACCTTTTTGGGGAGGTTCGTAAGATTGGAGCTCTTCATGAAGAGCCGGACGGCTTCTGGATGGTAGGCGCGTCCGGATTCCCGGATGATGAATTCTAGGGCCTGGTCACGCGGCAAGTTGCACTCAACGAAGCCGACTGCTACGGCGAGGTGGCGAGCGGGCACGGGTATGCTTTCGCGGCTGAGCTGGTCGGGGTAGCCGAGTCCATCGAAGCGTTCGCGGTGGTATCGGATAGCGAGGCCGACTTCGTTGAGGTTTTCCACGAAGGAGGCGAGGGTCTGGCCGTAGACGGGGTAGTGGCGCATGAGGGTCTCTTCCGTCTCGTTGAGGCTTTGGGCGTCGTTGAGGCTTTTGGAGACGAGGTCGCGTGGGAGGCCGATACGTCCAAGATTATAGAGCCATGAGGCAACTTTCAGGACTTCGGCTTCGCGGGGCTCTAGCAGTTCCGATTTGGCGATTTCTGCGCAGATGGAGACGACGGACTTGGTCTGCTGCCCGAGGATGGGGTGGAAGGCTTGGATGAGGCGGTAGCAGATTTCGAGCGAGTGCTGGAAATTTCGCTCGAGGGCTTGGTTCGCCTCGTCGAGCATGGCGGTCTGGTCCTGCAGCTGGCTGACCTTTTCCTCGAGTGCGGTGTTGGCGGCGACGAGCTTTTCGTTGAGGTCGAGGGTGTCGGCTTGAAGCTTTTCGTTGGTTTCGACGAGGGCGTAGCGCTGTACGGCGTTTTCGACGGTGGCGAGGAGTTCCTCGCGTATCCATGGTTTGGCGAGGAAGCGGAAGATTTCGCCGCGATTGACGGCTTCGACTACGGTGTTGAGGGTGAGGACCCCGGTGATGAGGATGCGGGACGCGTTGGGCTGCTTCTGTTTACAGAGGTCGAGAAATTCGAGCCCCGTCATTTCCGGCATGCGATGGTCGGAAATGATAGCGGCGTATCGGTTTTCGGCGACTGCTACGATGGCTTCGTTGGGGCTGGTAAAGGCGGATATTTGGTAGCCTTCCCGCTCGAGGGTTTCTTTCATCGCGAGCAGGACGATGTCGTCGTCGTCCAATACGAGTATGTGGCTGGATCTCGGCTCGGAGAATCTCATAGGTCTCTGGTGGAAAGGTTGTTGGGGGAGTCGTCGCTGCGGTGGGAATGGCTTAGCTGAAGTAGGCGACGAGCTTGTTGAGCAAGGCTGACGGTTTAGATGCGCCTGAGGCGATAAGTCCGCAATTCCTTTTTGTGGAAACCGATAGGCCTTCCACGTTCTCACCCAAGGCGATGAGGGCTACTTTGTCGCAGTCGCGCGCTTGGCCCAGCTCTGAGATGAGGGGTTCGGCTTTTTCGTCGAGGGCGCTTTTGAAGACGAGAACGCCGTCGAGCTGGTCTTTTTCGATGGATAGGTCGATGAGGAGCTCACCTGGGTCGAGGTGGATGCGTGTGTCCCAGCCAGCGGTTTGCATGGCGAGCAGAAGCGGGTGGCGCGTGATGTCCTCCCAGGTGTAGATAAGGATTTTTGGCGGTCGTGGGTTGGAGGGCTTTGCCTCGGAAGCTGCTTTTTCTGGGGGAGGGCTCTTTTTTTTGTCTGTAGGTTTGGCGGGAGTGGACGGCTCGTGTTTTAGCAGGGGGATTGCGATTCTGACGATGCCGCCTTGTTCTCGGTTAGCCAGTTGTAGGTGACCTCCTTGTTCTTTCGCGAAGTTGCTGACGATGCTTAGCCCGAGTCCTGGGTGTTTAGGGCTGTTTTTGGTTGAGTAGAATGGGGTGGTGGCCTGCTCCAGCTCGGCTGGCTTGAAGCCGGACCCGTTGTCGCGAAATTCGATTTCGGCGAGGCGTTGGCCGTTTTGTTCGCTGGTGGCGAGCTCGATTTCGATTTTAGCGTCCTCTCCGCAGGCGTCGCATGCGTTGCTGGTTAGGTGGAGGATGGCTTGGCGAAAGGCGATGGCGTCGATGCGGATGGGGTGTTCGCCGGGTTCTATTTGGAAATGGATTTCGGACCCTTTGGGTAGAAGGGCTTCCATGAATTCTTGCTGCTCTTCGAGGAGTTTGCCGAGGTCGAAGTAGCTTTCCTGGCCCGCTTCGAGCGAGGTGAGGTAACGGATCTTTCGGGTGAGGTCCTGGGCACGGACGGCGCAATCACGAATGTGGCCCATGGCTTCGGCGGTGGACTTGGGGTCTGAGCCCGGTTCGGCGTAGAGTTCGCTTAGGGAGTAGATGCCTGCGATGGTGTTGTTGAAGTCGTGCAGGAAGCGGCGCGTCATGGTGGCGGCGATTTCGTTCCAGGAGCGTCGAGAGAGTGAGTTTAAGGCTACGGATCGGAAGGAGTCGTCGGCGATTCTTCCGGCGATGGCGATCGGGCGCTGGGCCGCGTCGTAGATGATTTCGCGGAAGTCGACTATCGGCAGCGTTTCGCCGCGGCGATTGATCAGGATATGGTAGCGCGCTTCGGTTTGGAAGTTCTCGATCGAGGTGGCGTCCCGGTAGGCGGCTTTATCGTCTTCCGCGACAAGTTCTTCCCAACTTTCCAGGGATTCGAGGAGCTTATAGAATGCTTTGGAAAAGACGCCGTCGTTGCGGCTGTAGAATGTGGGCCGATAGTTGGGAATCTCGAGGAGATAGGTGATTCCGGGTCCGAGGGAGGCCGCGGTAGCTTCGCTGGCGGCAGGTCCTGCAATTTCGCGGATTGCAGCGGAGAGGTCGGAGGCGGGCACGTGGGGATTTGAAAGATTCGGATTTTTGCTCAATTCGGAGGAAAACGGTTAGGCTATCGCCTCCCGCTGGCAACTCGGCTTTGAGAAAAGAGCCTGGATTTCAATGGTTTTTTACAAACGCTTCTTGGAGCGACCGAATTTGCGGTGAATTTTAGCGAGTCAGAGCCTCGGTTCGTCCTAGCCGGGTAGCTGGTAGATGGCGGGCTTGATCGACTGGTAGGGGTGCTTGATGCCTGCGAGGCTTTCTGCGTGACCGATCAAAAGGAAGCCGCCGGGCAGGAGGTGTTGGGCAAGTCTTCCTACGAGCTCTTGCTGTGTTTCACGATCGAAGTAGATCATGACGTTTCGACAGAAGATCACGTGAAATTTTTCGTGCCAAGGGAAGGATGGAGCGAAGAGGTTTAGCCTTTGGAATTTGATTTTCTTAGAGAGCTCCGGCCGGACGCGGAAGTAGCCATCCATCTGTTTTTCGCCTTTTTGGAAATAGCGTTTAAGCCATTCTGGCTTCACGTTTTTCAGGCGTTCGCTGTCGTAGATCCCTTTCGACGCGAAATCAAGGACCCGATTTGAAATGTCGCTGCATTGGATGCTCCAATTGGAGCTTTGCTGCTTGTCGAAGTACTCTTCGAGAGCGATAGCCAGCGAGTAGGGCTCTTCCCCAGTGGAGCAGGCGCAGCTCCAGATCTTAAGATCTCGGCTGGATCCGAAGCTGCCGTTGGAGAAGCTCGGAAGGATGGCGCTATTGAGAAAATTGAAGTGATTTATCTCGCGGAAGAAGAAGGTGTGGTTGGTGGAGATCGCGTCGATCAGGTGATACAATTCGCCGCTGTTCGGGCGGGATTGCAGCATCTTGCAATACTCCGTGTAGCTTCCGAGGTTGTTGGCCCGTAGTCTTTTGCCTAGGCGGGCGCTGACAAGCTCTCGCTTGCTGTCTCCGAGGTTGATGCGGGTCTCCTTGTAAATCAGGTCGCGTATGAAGGAGTAATCTTGATCTGTGATCTTGCCCTTTGGGGTCATTCCAAGTGGTAGTTTTGGTATTGTGGGCGGTGGAGCGTCGCCTTTTGTGGTGTGTTGGCGCCGTAGCCTCGTTAGACTGAAACTCATTCGTTGTGTGAGTAGGTGTACTTATTGAAGATTACTAGATCGCTCGATTTAGCTTAAACTTAAGCCATTCCTTCGCGGTTTGTAATAAGATACCCCGAATCCCGAACGGGTCTACGCCTAGTGATTTTTTGTTTGTGAAAAAGTCGGAGCTTGAGCCCTTCGCAGCTGCACTCATGGTGTGCTCGTTCCTAACGCAACGTTTACCATGTCTGTGCTCGATTCCCAGTCCCTACCACTTTCCGAAACTTTCCTTCGCCTACGTCACTTGCTTGGCGAGCGGATTCTATTCCTTGATGGGGCGATGGGCACGATGATCCAGCGTCACAAGCTCGAGGAAGCGGATTTTCGCCGCGGCCATTTCGAAGGGCACGCCAAGGACCTGAAGGGCAACAACGAGCTGCTCTCTCTCACGCGTCCGGAAATCATCGCCGAGATTCACAAGGCATTTCTCGAAGCGGGCTCTGATATTATAGAGACGAATACTTTCAGCGCGACGACCATTGCCCAGGCGGACTACGGTTTGGAGCATAAGGTGAAGGAGCTTAATGTCGCTTCGGCCCGAGTCGCGAAGCAGGCGGTGGCGGATTTCGTGGCGACCAACCCGGGTCGCGAGTGTTTCGTCGCCGGGGCGATTGGTCCGACGAATCGTACGGCATCACTCTCGCCGGACGTGAATCGTCCCGAATACCGAGCGGTGACTTTCGACGATCTGCGCGAAGCGTATCTCGAGCAGATTCGCGCTCTTGGCGAAGCAGGGGTCGATTTGTTTTTGCCGGAAACGACTTTTGATACGCTCAATCTCAAGGCATGTATTTTCGCTCTCGAGGAGTATTTCGAAGAAAGAGGCGAGCGTATGCCAGTCATGCTCAGTGTCACGATAACGGATGCTTCCGGTCGCACGCTTTCCGGTCAGACAATCGAGGCGTTCTGGAATTCGGTGTCGCATGCTCGCCCGTTAAGCGTGGGCATTAATTGCGCTCTAGGAGCTCAGGATATGCGTCCCTACATCGAGTCGCTATCCAAGATCGCGGATTGCTATATCAGTTGTTATCCCAATGCGGGATTGCCTAATCCGCTTAGCGAAACGGGCTATGACGAGCTTCCGGCGGATACGGCTCGGTTTCTCGAGGATTTTGCTCAGAACAGTTTCGTGAATCTTATCGGGGGTTGTTGCGGGACTACGCCTGAGCACATAAAGGCGATTGCCGACAAGGCCCGCGAATACCCGTCTCGTCCGATCCCTGTAATTGAGCCAGCACTACGTCTTTCAGGACTAGAACCGTTCGAGGTGATTGGCGAGAAAGCGCCGTTCGTAATGGTGGGCGAGCGGACAAACGTGACCGGTTCTCCGCGCTTTCGAAAGCTGATCAAGGAAGAGAAGTTTGACGATGCTCTGGCTGTCGCTCGCCAGCAGGTGGAGAACGGGGCGAACATTATCGATATAAATTTCGACGAGGGCATGCTGGATAGCGAGGCGTGCATGACGAAGTTTCTGAATCTCGTCGCCAGCGAACCGGATATTTCTCGAGTGCCGATCATGATCGACTCCTCCAAGTGGTCGGTCATCGAGGCGGGGCTCAAGTGCGCTCAAGGCAAGTGCGTGGTAAACTCCATCAGCCTGAAGGAAGGCGAGGAAAAATTTCTGCAGTCCGCGTCATTGGTTCGTCGATACGGAGCGGCAGTGATTGTGATGGCTTTCGATGAGGTAGGGCAAGCTGCGACGCGTCAAGACAAGGTTCGCATCTGTAAGCGAGCGTATGACTTGCTTGTCGAGAAGCTGAACTTTCCGCCGGAAGACATCATCTTCGATCCGAACATTTTGACCGTTGGCACCGGCATGGAGGAGCATTCGAATTATGCCGTCGATTTCATCGAAGCGACTCGGGAGATAAAGGAGCGTTGTCCTCATGCTCGGGTAAGCGGGGGTGTATCCAATGTTTCATTCTCCTTTCGCGGAAACAACCCGGTGCGCGAAGCGATTCATGCCGCATTTCTTTACCACGCGATCCACGCCGGCCTCGACATGGGCATCGTCAACGCTGGGATGCTGGCGGTCTACGACGAGATCGATCCAAAGCTCCGGGATTTGGTTGAGGATGTTCTACTCAATCGGAGCGAAGACGCGACAGAGCTCTTGATCGAACTCGCCGAGGAAGTGAAGGCCAATTCGTCTGGGAAGAAAGTAGAGGAAAAGATCGATGAGTGGCGGTCCGGTACGGTGGAAGAGCGTTTGTCTCACTCTTTAGTGAAGGGGATATCGACCTTTGTTGACGAGGACGCGGAGGAGGCTCGGCTGAAGTTGGCTCGTCCGCTTGACGTGATCGAAGGACCCTTGATGGATGGGATGAAAATCGTCGGCAAGCTCTTCGGCGAAGGGAAGATGTTTCTGCCTCAGGTAGTGAAGTCTGCTCGCGTGATGAAGAAGGCGGTGGCTCACTTGACTCCCTTCATGGAAGCGGAGAAGCAGGACAACACTAGCTCTTCGCGTGGAAAGATCGTGCTCGCTACGGTGAAGGGCGACGTGCACGACATCGGCAAGAATATTGTCGGCGTGGTTCTTAGCTGTAACAACTACGAGATTGTCGATCTAGGCGTGATGGTAGCATGCGATAAGATTTTGAATACGGCTCGTGAGATTGGGGCGGACGCGATCGGTCTGAGCGGACTGATTACGCCATCACTCGATGAGATGATCCATGCGGCGAAGGAAATGGAGCGTCAGGGATTCAAGGTGCCTTTGCTCATTGGAGGCGCTACTACGAGCAAGGCTCACACTGCGATTAAGATTTCCGAGCACTATAGTGGACCGGTGGTTCATGTGACCGATGCGTCACTTGTCGTAGGCGTTTGCAATGACTTGATGAATCCGGAAACGAAGGACACGTTTATCCAGGAACTGGATACAGCCCAAGCGGGACTTCGCGAGCGTCATGCTGCGGGTGGCACGAATCAGGCTCGTCTGCTTTCGCTTGCTCAGGCTCGCGAGAAGGCGTTTGTGCCCGATTGGGTGAAGGCGGATCTTGCGAAGCCGGAGGCCTATGGGCTGAAGGTGTGGGAGGATGTCGACCTCGCTACGGTGGCTGAGTACATCGACTGGTCTCCGTTCTTTTGGACGTGGGAGCTCAAGGGCGTTTATCCAGCGATTTTGAAGAGTCCAAAGTATGGGAAGCAAGCGACGGAGCTTTTTGAAGATGCTCAGGTTTTGCTGAAGCGTGTTATCGAGGAGCGTCGTTTCCGTTTGCGTGGCGTGACGGCTTTTTGGCCTGCGAACTCCGAGGGCGAGGACGTGGTCCTATGGGCGGACGAGTCGGCTCAGCAGGAGCTCGCTCGTTTTCATTTCCTTCGCCAGCAGAAGGAGAAGGTTGGCGATGACACGTACTACAGTTTGGCGGACTTCATTGCACCGAAGGCGTCTGGTAGACTGGACGCGCTGGGTGGTTTCGCCGTGACGGCAGGGGAAGAGGTGGAGGCCTTTGCTCACACCTTTAAGGATGCGGGCGATGATTATTCGGCGATCTTGGTTCAGTCCTTGGGCGACCGTTTTGCTGAGGCGCTTGCCGAGTATCTGCATAAGCTCGTCCGCGAGCAGTGGGGATTTGGCAAGGGCGAGAATCTTGCGATCGTAGACTTGATAAAGGAGAAGTATCGCGGCGTGCGCCCGGCGGCTGGCTATCCCGCTTGTCCGGACCATACCGAGAAGGCGACGCTTTGGGATTTGTTGTCTGCGGAGGAGAATACGGGCGTGTCTCTGACGTCGAGTTTCGCGATGAATCCTGGCAGTTCGGTTTCCGGTTTGTATTTCGGAAATGAAGAAGCCCGCTATTTTAATGTGGGCAAGATTGAGCGAGACCAAGTCGAAGACTATGCGCGCCGTAAGGGCATAGCGCTAGAAGTCGCGGAGAAGTGGCTCATGCCAAATCTCGCGTATAGCTGAATCGGATACAGCAGCTTGTGAAAGGCGCCGAAGTGTCTGCTCAGATTTGAGCGGCGGGGCCTTCGACGTGCCCGAGGAATAGGCTCTGTGCGACAAAACGAAGACTCGTTTGTAGTGATTCGGGCGCGAGCCCGTCTTTGGCATAAGCGATGCTGTTTAGAGGTCCGTCCCTGGCAACAGGGATTGAGGGAGTGACGCTCCTGTCATTGTTTGACAGAAGCAGACAATCCGGGGCCGGCGTTAGGGGTTATCGCTGGCCCCGACTGTTTGCGAAGGAGTGAAGCAATCCGGGACTGCTAGTCCGCCATGAGATCCGTGCCGGTGAGGATCTCGATGAACTTCTTCATGGCAGGAGTGAGCACGCGGCCTTTGCGGTGAAGAATGCCGAGCGGGCGGTCGAAGGCTGGACCTTCGATGGGCACCGCTACGAGGGATCCTTGCTTGATTTCCTGCAGGACGGTTGCCTTCGGAACGATGGCGATGCCGGCGTCGATTTCCACGGCGCGTTTCACGGTTTCGATGTTGTCGAATTCCATGACCGGATCGATTTCGATCTTCTGATCCTTGAGGATTTGGTCCACGGCCTTGCGGGTCGGGATGTCCGGATCGAAGCTGATGAACTTGTGATTCGCGAGCGAGGAGAGCTGGAGGTTCGTCTCTTTAGCCAATGGATTTTCCGGGTGGCAAATGGTGATGAGGCGATCCTTGCGGAAGTCGGTGATTTCGATTTGGCGGTTCTTTTGCGGGAAGGCGACCAGTCCGAAATCGACCGAGTTGTGCAGGATGTCTTCGTACACGAGATTGGAGCGACGGTACTCGACGCGCACGTTCACGTTTGGAAATTCGCTGAGGAAGCTTTTAATATAGGGTGGAAGCTCGTGAAGGCCGATGCTGTAGATGGTGGAGATGCGAATGGTGCCGGAGATGACTTTTCGCATTTCCATCAGCTCGCTGAGCAACTTTTCGTAGCCGTGCAGGATTTCCTTGGCTGATTGGTAAACGCGCTCGCCTTCGCGTGTCAGCTGGAACTGTTTTTGGCTGCGGTCGATAAGGAGAGCAGCGAAATGTTTCTCCATGGATCTTGCCTGCTGACTGACGGCCGACTGCGTCACGCCGTTAAGGCGGGCGGCCTTGGAAAAGCTTTTGGTTTCGACTAAGTCGGCGAAGATCTTGAAGTTATCGATTTGCATGAGCTTATTTGTTAAGGTCGAATTTATAATTAATGCTAATTAATGCAATACTAAACAGTAGAAAACTTAATGATAATATCGTTTAATGATTTCCAGGCTAATCTCAAAGAGGTTGTGGAGAAAATTCATGCTTCCTGCGAGAAGGCGGGACGTGCGGTGGATACGGTAAAATTGTTGCCTGTGACGAAGAATCATCCTGTGGATGCGGCTCGCTACGCATGGGATGCGGGGCTGCTATCGGTGGGCGAAAATCGAGTGCAGGAAGCCTTGGGAAAAATGGACGACGTGGACTCGCGGCTTTGTTGGGAGTTGATCGGGCCTTTGCAGAGCAACAAGGCGAAGAAGGTGGCTGAGCGATTCGGGCGGGTGCAGACGGTGGATCGCGTGAAGATTGCTACAGCTTTGGATCGCTATGCGGCAGAGGCGGGGCGTCGTCTGCCGGTGTTGTTGCAGATCAATGCGGGGCGGGATCCGGCGAAGTCGGGCGCGGAGCTGGAGGATGCTGCGGCTTTGTTGGAAGCTTTATTAAAGTGCGAGAGTCTGCAGGTGGATGGATTGATGACGATCGCACCGCTTTCTGAGGATGCGGATGTGGCCCGTCGTTGCTTTGCGCGTCTGAGAGAGTGTCGCGACGGCTTGAGCAAGTCCTTCGGAATCGACTTGCTGGAGCTTTCAATGGGTATGAGCGGAGATATGGAGGAGGCGATTCTCGAAGGCAGCACGATGGTGCGGGTCGGGACGGCTCTTTTCGGAAGCCGTGGTTACTAGGATTTTAGATCAAGAAAAAGCATGAGTCAGCCAGCCAAAATCGGTGTCATCGGCTGTGGGAACATCAGCCCGCAGTATTTCAATGGAGCTAAGCTTTACGGGCAGATCGAAATCGTCGCTTGCGCGGATATCAACATGGAGCTGGCTCGATCGAGAGCGGAGGAGTTTGGTTTGCCGCGAGCGGTAACGGTCGATGCGTTGCTCGCGGATCCGGAGATCGACATCGTGCTCAACCTTACGACGCCGCAGTTTCATGCTCCGGTGAACAAGCGAATTTTGGAGGCGGGCAAGCACGCGTATTGCGAGAAGCCGTTTGCGACCAGCCGTAGCGAGGGGCGTGAGGTGCTCGAGCTGGCGATGAAGTTGGGGCTTCGCGTGGGATGCGCTCCGGATACGTTTTTGAGTTCGCCGCTGCAGACCGCGCGAAAGCTAGTGGATGACGGCTTCGTGGGTAAGGCCTTTGGCGGAGCTGCGGTTTTCGCCTGCGCGGGTCATGAGCGTTGGCATCCGAATCCTGAGTTCTATTACAAGAAAGGCGGGGGGCCGGTGCTGGACATGGCACCTTACTACCTTACGGCCTTGGCGAATCTCTTTGGTCCGGCGGTCTCGGTTGTCGCTTCCGGAAAGCGAACCTTCGCTGAGCGAACAATTGGCAGCGAGCCACTAAAGGGGAGCAAGATCCAGGTCGAAACGCCGACCCACAATCTCAGTCTTATCGAGTACGCGAATGGGGCAACGGTGAGCGCGATGTTTAGTTTCGACGTGCAGGGCTTGCACGACATGCCTCTGCTTACGGTTTACGGGACGGAGGGAAATCTTTCTTTGCCCGACCCGAATTGGTTTAGCGGAGCGCTTCGCGTGAGTCGAAGTGACGATACGGAGTGGGAGGAGTTGTCTCTGCAGCACAACTACGAAGGTGCGCGCAGTCTCGGTCTCGCGGACATGGCGGCGGCGATCGCGGGGGATCGTCCGCATCGAGCAAATGGGGATCTAGCGTTTCATGTTTTTGATACGATGCTCGCTTGCGAAGAGGCGGCTGAAAGTGGGGGGCGAGTTGAGATAGCTTCCACTTTCGAGCGTTTGCCGGTGATCGGGGCGTCAGAGGGGGATGAGCCCCTCTTCTAGATAGAGCGCTTTGTAGCGTAGAAAAGCGTTGTCGCCGGGACGGCACTTGGCAGGATGCCGCTCGTGTCCACATCTGAGACCAGTCCCGTCGAGCGCAGCGGCCGATTCCGTCTTGGCGCCTTGCTGTACTTTATCGATGAAGCAGGTCGCTTGCTTTTGATGCGTCGAAGCCGTCAGCCAAACCTCGGTCTTTGGTGCGCGGTGGGCGGGAAGCTGGAAATGCCCACTGGCGAGTCGCCGTATGAGTGCGCGACTCGCGAGGCGAAGGAAGAGGTCGGCGTCAGCATCGCGGCAAGCGATTTGGCTTTGCGCTGCATCCTGTCGGAGAAGGATTACGAGGGTACGGGGCATTGGCTGATGTTTGTTTTTCAGGTTAAGGCTCCGCTGCGGGCATTGCCTGAGCAAATTGAGGAGGGAGAGTTTCGATTCTTCGAGCTGGCGGATCTTCCCGCGATTGAAATGCCGGAGTTGGATCGTGAGATTCTCTTGAATCGAATTCTGTCCGATAGCGGAAGTTTGCACGTGCTGCGCTCGGATGGCGAAGGCTTGCCTCTGGTCGAAGAAAGCAAGGTCGAGGGCTGAGATGATTCTGCTGGTCGACAACTACGATTCATTCACCTACAATCTCTTCCAGTACCTTCGCATGTTGGGGAAGGAAGTCGTGGTAAGGAGGAACGACGAAGTGACGGTGGACGAGGTCCGAGCGCTGGATCCCAGCTTGATCGTGATTTCTCCGGGACCGGGCGGTCCTAAGGATACGGGTGTTTGTATGCAGATATTGGATGCGTTTCACGCGACTACTCCTATTCTGGGAATCTGCTTGGGGATGCAGACGATCGCCGCGTACTTCGGCGGATCGGTCGAACACGCTCTGGCTCCGGTGCATGGAAAGGTGCGGGAAATACAGCATGATGGGAGCGGACTGTTTTCGGGATTGAAGAATCCGCTGCGGGTAACTCGGTATCACTCGCTCGTGGTCGCGGAGTCTTCGCTTCCGAGTTCGCTCGAGGTGAGCGCTCGCTCGGCGGAAGGAGAGATTATGGGGATTCGCCATCGGTCGTATCCAATTTTTGGAGTCCAATTTCATCCTGAGGCTTACCTGACGGAACAAGGACTGGAGCTGCTTAAGAATGCGTTGGAGGCGGGCAGGTGATGGAGCGGAAACTCGACATCTCGTTTGATCCGATAGGCGTCGCTCGGCGAGCTTCGGCGATGCCCGGGGTCTCGTTTCTTTACAGTGGACTGACTGCGTATGGACTGGGGCGCTACTCGATTTTGGCGGCGAATCCTTTGAAGACTTTTTCAAGTAGGGGCGGCGTGGTTCGTATCTGCGAAGGAGGAGCGGAGCGAGAGTTTAAGGCGAATGTGTTCGATGCGTTTGAGTCGGAGCTTAATGCGATGGGAAAGGCTGAAGCTGGAAGCTTGCCGTTTCAGGGAGGACCGATTGGCTATTTCTCGTACGACGCGGGACGTTGTCTCGAGAAGACAGCGTTGGGAGAGGCGAATGGTGAGGTGGCGAACGCCCGCTTTGCGTTCTATGATGGCGGTCTCGTTTTCGATCATGTAGATCGGACAAGCTGGCTTGGGTCTACCAGCGAGAAGCTTAGCGGCGGCTTGGAGGAACTGCTTGCCGTGGCCTTGAGTGAGGACGAGCCGAGTATGGAAGCGTTCGAGTTGAGGAGTTCTTTGCAGAGCAATTTTCAACGCGAAGAGTTCGTCGAGTCCGTGCAATCGGTGCGTGAGAGCATTCGCAAGGGGGATGTGTATCAGGTAAACCTTTCGCAACGGTTTGAAGCAAAGTGCGAAGGGGCTGCTTTCGATCTTTTTTCGCGTTTGGCCAAGTCGAGTCCGGCTCCTTATTCCGCGTATCTGGATTTTGGTGACGAGCAAATTGTCTCCTCGTCGCCGGAGCGTTTTCTGCAGGTGAAAGGGAGGCATGCTACGACGCGGCCGATTAAGGGGACGCGTTCGGCGGGAGCGAATGATGAGGAGGCGGCGGCTAATGCTAAGGAGCTCGAGGATTCCGAAAAGGATCGTTCGGAGCTGCTGATGATTGTGGACTTGGAGCGCAATGATCTCGGTCGCGTTTGCGAGCCGGGGAGTATTCGGGTGGACAATTTGTTTCGCCTAGAGCGCTACGCGACTGTGATTCACCAAACGGCGGATGTGAGCGGGGATTTGGAAACGGGTCGCGGGCCGATTGACTGTGTGAAGGCGATGTTTCCCGGGGGATCGATTACGGGCGCTCCTAAGATACGCTCGATGCAGATAATCGATGAGCTCGAACGTGGGCCGCGGGGAGTTTACACGGGATCGATCGGGTATTTCGACGCGAACGGCGGGGCTGATTTGAATATAGCGATTCGGACTTTACGTGTGGCAGATGGAAGCTTGTCTTTTCAGGTTGGGGGAGGCATTGTTTGGGATAGCGATCCGGAAAGTGAATACGAGGAGACGCTCTTAAAGGCGAAGGCGATGATACGAGCTTTGAAAGGCGAAGGGAATGAATAGGCTTTTTCTAGATGGAGAATTGCTTGAGCGGGTCTCTGTTTCGATGCCCTTGTTGAGTCGCGGTTTCGCGTATGGCTACGGCGTATTCGAGACGATGAAGTTCATCGATGGGGAGCCGTGCTTTTTTGCCGAGCATTTGGAACGCTTGCGTAGGGCTGCCGCCGGGGCAGGACTGAAAGTGGATCTAGACGAGGCGATCATGCGCGAGCAAGCGTATCGATTGTTTGAGGCGGAAGGCTGCAGGAGTGGCGTATTCAAGATTGTGATATCGGATACGGGAGAGAATCGGCAGCTTGCGATGTTTGTACGATCGGCCGGATTGTCTGAGATGGCGATGCCGCTGCGGCTGATGGCGTCGAAGGTAGTGAAGGCTTCGCGGGCTTTCACGAGCAGGCACAAGACTTTGAACTATATGGAGTCGGTCTTGGAGCTTGAGGCAGCGAAGGCGGCGGGGGGCGACGAATGTGTTTTTCGCAACGAGCATGGGCAGCTGACCGAGTGCGCGATCGCCAATTTGTTTTTCGTGAAAGGCGGTGTTTTGAAGACGCCCGAGTTGGAGTGTGGCTTGCTGGATGGAATCGTTCGATCGAAGGTGATAGGACTTGCTCGAGCCGGTGGAACTCAGGTTGAGGAAGGGCGGTTCACCGAGGCTGATCTGCTCGCGGCGGATGAGGTGTTTGTAACGAGTTCCGGAAACGGTCCGCGGTCGGTTGGAAGCTATCGGGCTCTCGATGGAAGCGAGGTGACGTATCGGTCTGCGCTTCTTCCGGCCTTGCGTGACGGGTTTTTGAAATTGGAGAGCGAGGATGTTCGCTTGAACGCGGTATGAGCAAGGCGATTGAGTGGACTGTAAAGGATGCTCGTGTCGAGTTGGGGACGCGTTCCGTGATTGTGGGAATCCTAAACGCGACTCCGGATAGCTTTTCCGATGGTGGACAAGTCGATAGCGTGGAGTCGGCTGTGGCGCGTGCGCTTCGGATGTTGGATGACGGAGCTGGAATCATAGACGTCGGGGGCGAGTCGACGCGGCCAGGCTTTGAGCCGGTAAGTCCGGAAGACGAAATTGGGCGGGTGGTACCGGTGATTGAAGATCTTATTGGGAAGAGACCCGACTGTATTCTTTCAGTTGATACGTCGAAGGCGATTGTGGCAGAGGCGGCATTGAAGGCGGGAGCTCGAGTAGTGAATGACATTTGGGGATTTCAGTTCGATCCTGAGATGGCGGCTGTGGCGGCTGCGAGTTCGGCTGGCGTGATTCTGATGAGAAACGGTCGTGATGGAGAGCTTGGTGGATCGGTGCTGAATCGGATTCGGGCGAGTTGGGAGAAGTCTTTGAGGCTGGCATCGGCGGCAGGCGTAGCGGAGAGCGCGATCGCTCTCGACCCGGGGGTTGGCTTTGGAACGACGCGGCAGGAGGATTTGGAGATTTTACGCGGATTGGAAGTGCTGCGCAGCTTTGGTTTCCCATTGATGCTTGGGGCTTCGCGGAAGCGTATTACGGCGCAGCCGAAGGGATTGCCGTTAGAAAAGCGTTTGGAGGCGACTTTGGCGACGTCTGTTGCTGGAGTGATGGCTGGCGTTGAGTTGTTTCGTGTGCACGATGTCGCGGAAAATGCGCGTGCGCTTGACTTTTCGGATTTGATCTATCGAGGAGGTCGCTTGGATGAATAGAAAATTGGATACGATATTTTTGGAAGGTGTAGAGCTTTTTGGATACATCGGTGTGTTCGAGGATGAAAAGCGAAACGGGCAGACTTTTTATATCGATGTGGAGCTCGGCGTGGATTTGAGGAAGGCGGGCCGGAGTGATATTCTTGCTCAGACGGTGAGCTATGCTGAGGTGTTCGCGCTGGCCGAGCAGTTGATGGATGAGGCTCGCTGCGATTTGATCGAAAGCTATGCTGAGCAGCTCTCGGAGGAGATTTTCAGCTACTTTGATTTGGTGCAGGAAGTGGCGGTTACGGTGCGAAAGCCGGAGGCGCCGATAGACGGTAAGTTTAGATCGGTAGGAGTGACGATACGTCGTGAGCGAGATGAATAGAGTTTATCTGGGAATGGGGTCAAATCTGGGCTGCAAGGTTGGGAATATTCGCCGGGCAGTTTCTTTTTTGAAGGAGATGGACGGTATTCAGAATGTGGAGCTATCCTCTTTTTATAAGACAGAGCCAGTGGGCAAAACGGATCAGGATTGGTTTGTGAATGCGGTGGCTCGTCTGGAAACATCTTTATCGGCTAGGGAGTTGCTAGACGCCTGTTTGGAGATTGAAAGGAAGCTCAAGCGCGTTCGCGACGAGCGTTGGGGCCCGCGAACCTTGGATATTGATATCCTTTTGTTTGGTGAATCTCGAATCGAGGAAGAGAGCTTGCAGGTTCCGCATCCGCGTATTCGGGAGCGAGCATTCGTCTTGAAGCCATTGCTTGAGCTAGACGCGGACTTGGAGTGGGCGGGAGTTCGCTATGGCGATTCGCTGAACTCAGTTCGCAGTCAAGGTATTGAGCGAATGGAGTCTGTGGTGGCGATTTTAGGAGCGAGCGACAAGCCGGAGCGCTATGCGAACATGGCTCAGAGGTTTTTGGTGGAAAAGGGTCACCAAGTGGCGCTGGTCGCGCCGCGAGGCGAGTCGATTCTTGGGGTGGCTGTGGATAGGCGCGTTGAGGAATGTAATAGTCCTGTGGATACGGTAACGCTCTACATTGGCTCCGCTCGAGTGGGCGGAGTGGTTGAAGGGCTTTTGCAGGTGATGCCGCGTCGCGTGATCTTTAATCCTGGAACGGAGAACGCTACAGTTCGCGAGGCGCTGGAAGCGGCGGGTATTGAGACTTTGGAGGCTTGTACGCTTGTGATGCTGCGTACGGGGCAGTTCTAGTCTTCGATGACGTAGTAGTAGCGATCGGCTTCGAGTTTCTGGAAGAAGCCGGTGGAGAGGTCTCCGTCGTCGATGCGTTTGTCAACGAGGGCGAATATTTCGTCGTTTTCGGTGGGGCGATGTACGCCGACTGCGGAGGTGAAGTCTCCGAGGTCGTTGTGTTCAAAGTCCCACTGGCCGCCGAGGGAGCTGCCGAGCTCGAATTTTCGTTTGGAGAAGTAGCCTTCGAGTTCAGGCGGGAATTCGCCGGTCGAGGAGTCTTCAACCCACCAGCCTGATTCGAGCGAGTATTGGGCACCTGCGTTTGCGAGGGTGCGAATATCCGATGCGAAGGTGGCCGCCCGGGAGTTTCGGAGGTATTGTTGGAAGAAGGGAATGGCGATTGAGGCGAGCACTCCGACAACAGCGACGGCGATCATCAGTTCGATTAGGGTGAAGCCTTGTTTTGTGTTTTTCGCTGTATTCATACAAGTTGGAGTTGTTTTAGGCTCGCGGAGCGCGCAGGCAGAGACTCGGCTTTATTATCGTCCGCTGGCCTATGCGACTGCTAGAGAAAATCGCACGGACTTTTTTAAAAGTCTGCTAAATTTCAGGCATGCCGATCGATGTAGAGTGTGCTACTCAGTAGTTATAGAGTGGATACTCAGTGCTTTTAGGCTTACTGGCTTATGTGTTGGTATCGGTAAGGGACTCCTTGAGCGCCTCTAATTCTTCCCACCGTTCGAAGCTGGTCTCGAGTTTCGCTTCGATTTCGCTCATTTCGGATTTCAGGTCTCCGACTTTGTTGTCGGCTTCCTGGTAGGTCGCGGGATCGGCCAGTTGTTCGATGATGGCCTCTTTGCGTTTTTCGAGGTCATCGATGAGTTGGGGAATGGCTTCGAGCTCGTTGCGAAGCTTGTTGGTGAACTTCGGCTTCTTGTCTTTCCAGCTATTGCGGCTCGGCTTGGAGGGCGCTTGGGCAGCGGGCTTTGCGTCTTGGAGGGAGCGGTGTTTTTGCCAGTCGTTGTATCCGCCCGGGTGTTCGGTGACTTGACCGCCGGTTTCGAGGACGAAGAGGGTGGTAATGGTGTTTTCGAGGAATTCGCGGTCGTGGCTGACGAGCAGGAGGGTGCCGTCGAACTCGAGGATGCGCTCTTCGAGCAGCTCGAGGGTTTCGGCGTCGAGGTCGTTGGTCGGCTCGTCGAGAACGAGGAGATTGGCTGGCTGGGTGAAGAGGCGGGCGAGCAGGAGGCGGTTTCGCTCTCCGCCGGAGAGGGTTTTGATGGAGGCTCTGGCGCGGTCGGGGGTGAAGAGAAAGTCCTGTAGGTAGGTCATGACGTGGCGCTGCTTGCCATTGACGAGGACGGTTTCGTTTCCGTCGGCCACGTTCTCGAAGACGGTCTTTTCGTAGTCGAGCTGGTCGCGCATTTGGTCGAAGTAGGCGATGGCGAGCTTTGTGCCGTGTTCGACGGTGCCGGTGGTCGGCGCGAGTTTGCCGAGCAGGAGTTTGAGCAGGGTGGTCTTACCCGAGCCGTTGGGGCCGATGACTCCGATGCGGTCTCCGCGCATGATGGTGGCGTCGAAGGGCTGGAGGATTTGGGTATCTCCGTAGGATACGGTCGCCTGAAGGGCGGTGATGACTTTTGCTCCCGAGGTGTTGCTTTGCTGGAGGGAGAAAGAGGCGGCTCCGGATCGGGTTCTCCATGATTTGCGCTCGTCGCGCATTTTCTTGAGGGCGAGGACGCGTCCTTCGTTGCGGGTGCGGCGGGCTTTGATGCCTTTGCGCAGCCAGGCTTCCTCTTGGGAGAGTTTCTTTTCGAAGGCGGCCCGGTTTTTGGCTTCGATTTCCAGAAGCTCCTCTTTGCGGGTGAGGTAGGTTTCGTAGTCGCAGCGGTAGCTGTTGAGCTGGGCGAGGTCGACTTCGACGATGCGGGTGGCGAGGCGCTTGAGGAAGGAGCGGTCGTGTGTGACGAAGAGGAGGGTGAGCTTGCTGCCGATGAGGAAGTCTTCGAGCCAGAGGATGGAGTCGATATCGAGGTGGTTGGTCGGCTCGTCGAGGATGAGGACGCTGGGTTCGCAGACGAGGGCTTTTCCGAGGAGGGCGCGGCGTTTGAGTCCTCCGGAGAGGGTGGGGAAGCGGGCGTCGGGGTCGAGCTGGAGGTCTTTGAGGGTTTGCTCGATGCGGGCTTCCATCTGCCATTGGCGTTCTGGATCGAGGTGGTCGTGGGGAAGGTCTGCGTGGAGAGCTGCGAGGGCTTCGCCTTCGGCGCCGAATCCGGAGGTGACGATTTCGCGGACGGTGGCGTCGAGATCTTGTGGAATCTCCTGGGGCAGGGCGGTGGCGATGCCGCCTTCCGGGAAGGTGATGGAGCCGGAGTTGGCGCCGTATTCACCGGAGATGACTTTGAGGAGGGTGGATTTGCCGGCTCCGTTTCGTCCGAGCACGCAGACGCGTTCGCCGCGGTCTATGTGCAGGCTGGCGTTTTCCAGTACGGCGGGTCCGCTGAAGCTGATGGTCAATTCTGTGACGCTGAGAACGGGCATGTGTTATTCCTTGTTTCGAGGCTAGGTGTATAGGCTAGAGGAGGGCGGAGCTGGCAATGGGAAAATGAGACTACGCTGCTCTCTCGCTTTAGTATTAGGGGTGGTGGGAAAGATTAGAGAGCCTTCTTACTTGAAACACGGGGGATGGGTGATCACAGATTAGTTCCCCTCCCCATTCCCTCGTTTTCATGAAGTTTCAAGGTATCGCAGCAGAGAATCTCGCGGAAGTTTATCGACTCGCAGCGGAGCGTTATGGCGACATGCCGGCGTTTGCTACTCGTATTAAGAGCGGTGTCTTCAAGCCAGTCAGCTATCGGGATCTCTATGATTTTGGCCTGTTTTTGGGCACTGCGTTGATTGAGCTTGGCGTGGAAGCTCGCGATCATGTGGCGATTTTATCGGACAATCGGGTGGAGTGGAACATCGCCGACTACGCGGTTTTGATGTGCGGAGCTGCGGACGTGCCTCGGGGCGCGGACGTGACGAATCAGGAAATTGAATACATCCTGGCTCATTCGGACTCGAAGGTGGTTTTCGTGGAAAGCGCTCGCTTGCTCGAGCGGGTGATCCGCGTGATGCCGAAATTGGACAAGGTCGAGCATTTGGTGCTGATGGACCCCAAGGCCGAACCGCCCAAGGGCGTGCGGGGACTTTATGAGCTTGTGGACTGGGGCAAGGAGTTGCGGGAGCAGGGAGATCGTCGCGTGGAGGAGCGCATGGCTCAGATCCGACCGGACGATTTGTTTACCTTGATCTACACTTCGGGCACGACGGGCACGCCGAAGGGTGTGCAATTGACTCATTCCAATATGGCGTCGCAGGTGCGAAATCTGCCTTTTTGTCTCGAGCAGGATGATCGCATGCTCTCGATCTTGCCGGTGTGGCATAGCTATGAGCGGGTGTTTCACATGATCGCGGTGAGTAACGGGTGCTGCACTTATTTCACTAGCTTGAGAACGATTGCAGATGACTTGAAGACGGTGAAGCCGACGATCATGGCTTCGGCTCCGCGGCTTTGGGAGAATCTGTACTTGCGGATCATGAAGAATGTGAAGGAGTCGCATTGGATTCGTCGCGGCTTGTTTAGGGCGGCTTATTTCAGCTCTCGAATGGTGAAGGGATCGACGTTCTTTTTTCAGCGCAAGGAGATGGACCTGACGGGGCGCAGTATTGGCGAGACGCTTGGCAAGGTTTTGTCGGGGGTCTTCAAGATCATGCTGTTTCTTCCGCTTTATGTAGCTTTAAACGCTGTTGTATTGGAGAAATTGAGACAGATCGTTGGAGGCAGCTTTAAGGGGACTGTTTCTGGCGGCGGCGCTCTTCAGCCGCATGTGGACGAGTTCTTCAACTACATTGGAGTGCCTGTGAAGGAGGGCTATGGATTGACGGAGACATCTCCTGTTGCCGCGGTGCGCACAGTCCCAAAGCTTGTGATCGGCACGGTGGGGCCGCTTTATCCTGAAACGGAGTTGCGTATTCTGGATCTGAACACTGGAGAAATCTTGTATCCTAACACTAAGTACAGGGCCAATGGTCGCGGGCAAAAAGGTGAGATTCACCTCAAGGGGCCGCAGGTGATGAAGGGCTACTACAAGAACCCTGAGGCGACGGATCGCGTGCTGAAGGAAGGCTGGTTCAATACGGGCGATATTGGCATGTACACTTTTAACGACTGCCTAAAGATCATGGGTCGCTCGAAAGACACTATCGTGCTTCTCAACGGCGAGAATTTGGAGCCGATCCCGATCGAGGCGAAGCTTTGCGAGTCGCCGTTGATCGATCAGTGCATGGTTGTCGGTCAGGACAAGAAGCATTTGGGGGCTTTGGTGGTGCCATCGCTTGAGGGTTTTGCTGCCGCTGGCATAAAGGCGGAAACACTGACGGAGCTGGCCGGTAGCAAGGAGGCGGTGCGTTTGATTCACGAGGAGGCGAAGCGTTTCATCTCGTTCGACAACGGGTTCAAGAAGTACGAGCACGTGCATAGCTTGAAGTTGTTGGACAAGCCGTTTGAGGTTGGGGACGAAATGACCAATACCTTCAAGATCAAGCGTCACGTGGTGGACGATAAGTACCACCACTTTATCAATAAAATGTTTGAATCCTGATTCTCGTCCGACTCACGCCTTATGGCGCAAATCACTGCAAATAATATTCCAAAGATATATCGATAAATCATTGCATTCGTGTTGGACGTCGCGTAGTGGTGCGCTTAGGTAAATTAAGTGTCGCTAATAGCAGCGGCGTTTAACACCCAACCCCTGTCAAATGGAACCCTTATCACGGCGTGAAATGATAAAGGCCTCGGCCTTGGCGACCGCTGGCGCGATCGCTTTTCCTAACGTAATGCTCGGTCAGTCCGGGCTTTCTGCTAATAGCAAGGTGAATATCGCCTTCGTTGGAGCGGGAGGCCGCGGCAAAAACAACATCCAGGCGTTGGCCCGCGAGAATATCGTGGCTCTTTGCGATGTGGACGAAGAACGGTCGGCCGAGATGCGAGCGGAAGTCCCGAACGCGAAGTATTTTAAAGACTATCGAGTAATGCTTGATCAGATGGGGTCGGAGATTGACGCCGTCGTGATTACGACTCCGGATCACATGCACTATCCGATCGCCATGTGGGCGATCGCCAATGGCAAGCACGTCTATTGCGAGAAGCCTTTGACTCGCTGCATCTGGGAGGCTCGCGATCTTCGTCGAGCGGCTTCCGAGGCGGGTGTCATTACTCAGATGGGCAACCAAGGCCACACTTATGCGGGGCTTCGTTTGATTCAAGAGTGGTACGCGGCGGGAATTTTGGGAGAGGTGAAGGACGTCTACCACTGGACGAACCGTCCTTTCTGGCCGCAGGGCTATCTTTCGCGTCCGTCTGAAAAGGTGCCGGCTCATGTTGACTACGACTTGTGGTTGGGGGTTGCTCCGAAGAAGTCTTATTCCAGCGCGATTCTGCCCTTTAACTGGCGTGGTTGGCGTGACTATGGCTGCGGAAGCGTGGGCGATATGGCGTGTCATATCATGGACGCTTCCTACAGCGGCCTCGGTTTAGGTTATCCGGAGTGGGTCGAGGCCCAGGGCACGCGCTTTAACAATAATACGTTCCCGTCGGCTATGACGGTGCAGTTCGGATTTAAGACAAAGAAGGGGACTGACCTGACGGCTCACTGGTTCGAGGGCGGTCCTAAGCCGATTGGCATTAAGAACGTCCCGACAGACTTTTTCCGCAGCGATCAGTATGGCCGCGACACTGCGAACGGCACGTTTATCGTTGGTGAGGATATCACGATCTATACGGATACTTATTCGAGTAGCGTGCGCGTCTTCCCGGATGAGAAGTTCGATGAAATCAAGCCGAACTTGCCTGAGAAGACTCTCCCAAGAATCAAGGGTGGTCCGCAGAAGGAATTTGCCGATGCGATCCGTAATGGAACGATGCCGGGCTCGAACTTTGACTATGCGGCGCCGTTCACGGAGGTCGCTTTACTCGGAAACGTGTCGCTCTATGCGGGTGAGCGTATTGAGTACGACCCTAAGAAAATGAGAGTTAAGAACGTGAAAAGCGCGAATAAGTACCTGCGTAGCTTGTACGATTACAATAAGGAGTTCTTGCCTGCCTAAGCTCCCTTTAGGAATCGAGAACGATATAATAAAAAGGAAACGAGATGAAAGAAGAAGACTCTGGGAATGGATTCCAGGTTGATAGTTGCGGAGCGTCGATAGCGTTCTTGCTTTTACGCGTATGGCTTGGGGTTCGGTCTCTTTTGACTGGTCTTGAGAAGTTCGCGGGAATTGAGACGAAGCAGCGTCCGTTGTTGGATGAATTTGGCGATCCGGACATCAGCGGAGCCATGGTGAACGTGAAGGAGAAGGTGTATGGGTTTTCCCACTACCATGGGTTGCCGAAGCCGCTCTACGACAAGTTTGCCGCTGAGCCTCTGATGCCGGTATGGATGCTTGATCTCTATTCGGGCGTGCTGGGCTATATCCTGCTGTTGCTAGGGGTACTGCTTCTTCTCGGAGCGCTTCCTCGCATCACGCTCCTCGCGAGTGGACTGGTCTACGTCAGTCTTTCTGTCGGTCTCATTCTGCTCAACGAAAGCGGTGGTATTGCTTGGCTTGCCACTCACATGATCCTCATCGCTCTGGCTGCGGTACTTGTTAAGTACAACCGGTTCGCGATCGGTAACAAACTATAGAAGAAAAGGACTATTCGAATGTCGGATGAACCGAAATCAAAACCCCTCTTTCGTAGGGATTTCATAAAGACAGGCTTGATTGCTGGAGGCGGGATTATGATCGCGCCTCATCTGGCCCGAGCTCAGTCGGCGAATGGCGAGGTGAATGTCGCTCTCATCGGTCTTGGGGTCCAGGGTCGTGTATTGCTCGACTCGATGTTGAACATCCCCGGAATCCGCTTCCGCGCGGTTTGCGATATCTGGGAGTACAGTCGTCGCTACGGGCAGAGAAAGCTGCAGAAGGAAGGCTTTGAAGTTAACGTTTACGAGAACATCGAGGACTTGCTCGACAAGGAGAAGGATCTTGATGTGGCGATCGTTGCGACGCCTGACTTCTGGCACGCTCGCCATACGAATTTATGCTTGAAGGCGGGGCTGCACGTGTACTGCGAAAAGATGATGGCGCGCACTGTGGAAGAAGCTCGTTCGATGGTGCTCACTGCACGCGAAACGGGAAAGCTTCTACAGATCGGTCACCAGCGTAGAAGCAATCCGCGCTACCAGCACGCGTATAACAACCTTATCCAGAAGGCGAAGATTCCGGGTCGTATCACCAACCTAAACGGTCAGTGGAATCGAGCGGTCACTCCAGACATTGGCTGGCCAAAGAAGTACGCTTTGCCCGACGATATCCTCAAGCGTTACGGCTACGAGGACATGCACCAGTTCCGCAACTGGCGTTGGTTCAAGGATCTTAGCGGTGGTCCGATTTCGGATCTCGGCGCTCACCAGATCGATATTTTCAACTGGTTCCTCGATGCGTATCCAAAAAATGTATTCGCGAGTGGTGGAGCTGACTACTATCCGAATCGCGAGTGGTATGACAACGTGATGGTGATCTACGAATACGACACGTCTTACGGACCGGTTCGCGCATTTTACCAGACGCTCACGACCACCAGCGCAGGTGGCGGCTATTGGGAGTATTTCATGGGCGATGAAGGCGCTGTTAAGATGTCGGAGAATCCAAACCTCTCGAAGATCTTCCGCGAGGAAGGCGCTCCAAGCTGGGACAAGTGGATTGACCTGCACTATTTGACCCAAGAGGAAGCTCCACCGCCTGCGGAAGATGCTAAGGTCGACGTGCGCGAGACGGCTCCGCTGGCCAAGTTCGATATCCCTATCGTGCTCGACAAGCCACCGCATCAGCCGCACTTGGAGAATTTCTTCGCTGCGGTGCATGGAAAAGCCAAGCTCAACGCCGATGGTGAACATTCCTTCAAGAGTGAGGTCGGCATCTTCCGGGTGAACGAGGCTGTGGAGGCGAAGTGCCTTCTCGAGTTCTCTCCATCAGACTTTGAAGCTTAATCAAAACGAATTATGACAAAGAAAATTTTATCAATCGCGCTTGTATCCGTCGTGCCCTTACTGGCGGCTGCAGAAAAGGTTCAGATCGAATTGGAATACCCGCCTCCATTTTTGACGGGTACGCCGGTGCCGATCTCGTTGCCGAATCTCGAGTCTCCCGATGCTCCTCAAGCGGCTGTGTATGCGCCTGCTGGCGTCGAGAATATCGCCTATGAAAAGGAGGTCACTTCCAGTGACGACTTTCCGATAATCGGTGAACTCGAGCTGGTGACTGATGGCGACAAGGAAAGTGAGGAAGGCTATTTTGTTGAGCTCGCTCAAGGCCCGCAATGGGTGCAGATCGATCTCGAGGATGAGGCGAAGCTTTATGGAATCGGTATCTGGCATTTCCACACGCAGAAACGAGCCTATGTGGATATGGTTGTTCAGTTATCGAATGATGAAGACTTCTCCGATGGGGTCGTAACCGTTTTCAATAACGATCACGATAACAGCCTCGGTTTTGGTGTTGGCAAGGACATGGCCTATATTGAAACCAACCAAGGAAAGCTTATTTCGGCGAAGGAAAACTCAGCTCGCTATGTGCGTTTGTATTCAGATGGCAATACGAGTAATGAGATGAACCATTACGTCGAGGTCGAGGTGTTTGGCGCCTACTAGAAACAATCTTTACGTTTTTTGGGTCCTAGCGCTCCTCGCGCTAGGGCTCGCTTTTTGGCTGCGAATCGAAAGTTCGCAGCTTCGTCTTTTTCATGCGGATGAAGGAGTCCAATCCTATCAGGCTTGGCGTTTGATAGAAGAGGATTTCTATCGCTACGATGCGAGTGAGCATCACGGTCCTTTGCTCTATTATATTTCGAAGTGGATGTATCCACTTCTAACTGACGCGGATGGCGAGCTGACGGATGCTGGCATGCGGCGCGTGCCAATGGTTTTCAGTTTGGCGATGATTGCCTTTGGGATTTTGGTGTTGAGACGGCGTGGTATGATTGAGGCGATTCTATGGGGGCTGATTGTCGGAGTTGCTCCGCTTTGCGTTATTTATGGCTCCTACTTTGTTCAGGAGGCCTTGCTGGCGTGTTTTACCTTAATCTTTATAGTGACTCTCTTTTCCTATTGGCGAAATCCGAGTTGGGGCGGTGCGGCGCTAGCCGGTCTAGCTTTGGGATTAATGCATGTGACGAAGGAGACTGCGGTTCTGCATGTTGCCTCGATTGCTCTTGCTTTGGGCGTGTTGGCGTTTGTGGGGAATGAGAAATTCAAGGCTTCGTTTTCTGTTGCGGCTAAGCATCTGGGGCTCGTTTTTGGTATCGTATTTTTGCTTCATTGTTTTTTCTTTTCTTCCTTTTTTGAGAACCCAGCAGGGATTCTTGACGGGGTTTCTGCGTTTTTCAGTTATGCGGAGCGCTCGAAAGGACAGGGGCATGAGAAGCCATTTCTGTATTACTTTATGCTGTTGTGGCCGCATAGCCGTGAAGGTGTTGCTTGGGGAGAGTCGGCGTTCTTAGTGACTGTTGCAATTGGAGTCGGGGTATCTGTCTTTCATGCATCAAGAAACTCGTTTCGCTTTTATCTCGTTGCGTGCGGCTTGCTGTTGTTTTTTGTGTATTCGCTGATTCCATACAAGAACCCTTGGCTGCTGCTAACGCCCTATTGCTTGCTGGCCTATGCGGCGGCATGCGGGTTGGTGGAATTGGGAAATGGGATTGGCATGCGGTTTCGCTGGGCAAAATCGTGCTTGGCAATTGTTCTGGCTTTCTGGCTTGGCAGCGAGCTTTGGGGGAATGCGAAAAAGGCGGTATTTCAGTTTTCGAGCGCGAGTCGGAATCCATACCTCTACATGCATACGACTTCCCGATATGCGAAGCTATTGGATCGGCTTGAGACGGTGAAGGGTAAGGAGGATATATCTATTTACAGTCCGGATGCGGCGTGGCCGTTGCCGTGGCATCTTCGCGGGTGGGATCGCGTTGGTTATTGGACTGATCTTGGCAGTTTTCAGGCAGGTGTTATTGATGTGATTGATACGCGTTTATTGGAGAGTGAAGCTGCTGTTATGTCTGATGGGGGATTTTGGGAGTTGCATGGCTTGCGTCCCAATACCTTGTTGGCTTTAAGGGCTTCTGACGAAATCGCGGAACGATGGATCAGGGAAAATGCTGAAGATTGACGAGAGGGAAGGCCTGTATCGCTTTCGCCATGAAGCGATGGCGACTGAGCTCGTGCTTTCACTTGGCGGAGTTGATGCAGATTACGCGCGTCAGGCGGCTCAGGCTTTTTTTGCTCGGGTGGATGAGGTCGAGGCAAAGTTGAGTTTGTATCAGGAAAGTAGTGACGTAACGCGTATTAATCTACTTGAAGCTGGTACGGAAACGCGGGTCTCGGAGGAGTGTGTCGATTGCTTGCAGGTGGCCATGTTGGCTAGCGGTCTAACGGGCGAGAGATTTCATCCCTTTCTCGGACGGGAGTCATTGCGGAGGAAGGGTGGTGAACCTTTTTTTCTGAAGCATTTGATGGCCGGAGAAGGAGCGCTGAAAGGTAGCCCTGCAATAGAGATTGATCCTGAAAAGCGACGAGTGATAAAGCTTGGAGAAGGTATGGTGTTGGACTTTGGCGGGATCGGAAAGGGATTCGCTTTGGATTGCGCGATGGAGGAAATCGAGGATTGGGAAGTGCCGATCGCTATGGCGAATTTCGGGGGGAGCACTTTGTTGTTTCGGGGCGAGGAGCGCGAGGGAGCTTGGACCGGTACGCTTTGCGGCGAGGCTTTGCAGCCATTTTGTTCGGGCGCGATTTCCAGTTCGGGTGTTGGCTTTCAGGGGGAGCATATCGTCGGGAGCGAGATTCGTTGGGATCGCAGTTTCGCTCGCTGCCAGTCTGCGGCTATGGCGGATGCGTTAACGACCGGAGCGATGTTGATGAGCGAATCAGAACTGGATGCTCTAGGAGCTGCTGAGTCCGGTCTGGCTTTAGCAGCGACTTGTAGTTCTATAAATTGGGGAGTGAAACCGTTTTGCTCATGGAAGGCGTGAAATTGGATTGTTTTTTAGTGATTCCCTGTTTTCACGAAAGTGAGCGTGTACCGGAATTCTTGAACCTTTTATGCGCGGAAATCGCTTCGAGCGGGCTTTCGGTTGGGGTTCAGTTAGTCGATGACGGGTCAGGCACTCGGGAAGTGGAGCAGCTTCGGAAGGTGACTTCGCGTGTTCGAAATGTGTATCCATTTGTTGGAGAGGTATTCGCCTTGAAAGAAAATGGAGGCAAGGGCTTGGCGATCCGATCAGGATGGGCTTTGGCCCCTGATGATTGCCCGCTGCTGGGCTTTGTCGATGCGGATGGTTCGGTCGCTGCGAGCGAAGTGGTGCGAGTCTTGCGTGTGGCTCTTGACTTGGATGAAGAGAGTCTAGTGATGGCGAGTCGAAGAGCGAAAGGAGCTCGTGTAGAGCGCTCGCTGTTTCGAAAATTTCTAGCGGGGTCTTTTTCTCTGATGACGCGTGTTTTTTATGGAATCCGAATTTTGGATACGCAGTGCGGATGCAAGTTTGTTTCCGGGCCTTGGTATCGTGAACAAGCTCTCGCTTTCAGCGAGGATGGGTTTGGATTGGACTTGGAACTAATCCTTCGGGCTCGGGAGAGCGGGATGTCTATCCGGGAGGTGGGAGTTGCGTGGAAGGAAGTGTCGGGGAGCAAGGTTGGCTTTGAAAGCTGCTGGAGACTAGGCAAGGCGGTCGCGCTACGTCGGATAGGCGGTTAAGGCCGGATGCTTTTATTGGGTTTGGTCTACGGTGAGGTACTGGTTTATTGTTGGAGATTTGATTGAGGTTGTTTCGCCGTCCGGCCAATGAATGCGTAATTGGTTTATGGTTACATTTGATCCAAGGCCGAAGTTCAGGTTTGAGGCGTTTTGTCCTGAGAAGACTTCTCCGTGGGTGTAGAGCCGCTCGCTGGTGTAGTCGGGGCACTCGATGACGACTCGGGTGCCGAGGATTGGTTTTCCGGGAGTTGGGCGTAGGGTGACGCCGATCCAGTTGCCGGTGTTTTTGAGTTGATTGTGGTAGAGGTGCACGCGTTCGAGTGACTGGATGGAATCTAGTTCGATTAGGAGTAGGTCTACGCGCCCATCACGGTCGAAGTCTTCGCCGATGACCGCTCGACCGTCGCCGCCGTGTGAAAGGCCGTAGAGGTAGGCCACGTTTAGGAAGCCTTTTCCTTCGAGGTTGAGATAGAAGTGATCTTTTTCGAATGGATTCCAGCCCATCTGATTTCCGCCTACGAGGGCTTCGGGACCGAACTGGGTGTAGAAGGAGTCAAGCTGTTCGCTAGAGAAGGCGGATTCGGAGTAGATGTCGTGAGTCCAGAAATTGGTGCAATAGTCGCGGGCGGTGGACTTTGAGAGGTAGCCGTTTGCGATGAAAATGTCCGGGTAGCTGTCGTTATTGAAGTCTTTCGAGCTGCTTCCCCAAGACCAGCCTGAGCGGGCGACGTTTTCGCTGGTTTCTCGTTGAGCGAGGTGTCCTTTGGGGTCGCCGTAGTAGAGGCGATTGCCTTTGGCGATGCGCATGCGCATTTTTTGGTGTTCGGGAAATTCGTCGCGTCCGAGCCCCATTTGCTCGAGTCGGCGAGCGGTGGTGGAGCTCATGCCTACGGCGAGGAGGTCGGTGGCTCCGTCGCGATCGAAATCAGCGAAGGCGTGGCTCATGCCGAAGAGGCTTCGGTCGTCGAGGTATTCGGAGGTTTTGTCGATGAGGGCGCCGTTTTGGTTTTCGTGTACGTCGACTCCGGAGAAGTCGCTTGTCACCAGAAGGTCAATACGCTGGTCGTGGTTAAGGTCCTGGAAGGAAGCGGTGAAGGCGCGTCGGCCGCGTTTTTGGGCGATGGAGGATTTTTCGGTGATGTCTTCGAAGAGCAGGTTGCGGTTGTTCTTGAGGAGGAAGGCGGGGCGTCCGTCGTTGGCGTCGAAGTAGGGAGTGGGGATTTTTCCGTTTTCGTAGATGGGGGCAGATTGGCCAAGGTATATTTCCGGATATCCGTCACCGGTAATGTCACCCGCTGCAAGAAGACCGGTTTTTAAAGGCGTATCGGATTTCCAGATACCGAAAGGTTTGCCATCGAAGGAGTTGGTGGCTTTATTGAAGGTGTATGCAAAAAGGTAGGGAGCGTCAGCGGTGGAGAGGACGTACTCTATTTTTCCGTCAAGGTTGAGGTCGGCGAAAAAGGCTGCGGTGGGGAGTCCGCGGATCATGAATTTGGCCAGTTGTGTTTCCTGGAACTGGAAGTTCCCCTTGTTGAGGTAGAGGGCGTTTTTTCGGGGGAAGGCGATGTCGGGGAGTCCGTCCTGGTTGAGGTCTTCGACAAGCACGATCCCATAGGGTGTGGTGTTTGGCTTGGATTCGAGCCACTTGGTAGGCTTGGAGATAGGCGTATTGTTTCGAGTGAGGATCTCCATTTTTTGGATACGAATGGAGTTTGGATAGCTGATTTCGTTCTCTGGGGCATCTTGCCATGCGATGGCGAGCGTGCCTTTGAGGATGTAGCGCTGCGGATTTGAATTCGGACCCGATACGTGGAGGGCAAAGGTGAAGGTGGAGGTGGGTGCTTCGTTTTCCTGGGCGTTGAAGGAGGCGTGGTGCCATTCGCTTTGCTCGATGCGGAATCCTTGGCGTTGGTAGGTTTCTACGAGCTGTCGAAAGTCGCTTTGGGAGAGCGGCTTTACCGTATCGCTGGCGGGTACGAAGGACTCGATGCCGTCTTGGTAGCTTTGGGCGTGGGTGAATGACGGTAGCTCAAAGCGATCGAAGGGGAATTGTATAAGGGCGACGGACTGGTCTTCGTGACGTCGCATCTCGTCCCAGAGGTTGATAAATGCGGTTTCGTAGCGCTGGGCGAGTTTTTCCTGTTCCCAAATGGAGCCGTCGAGGGCTTGGCGCTGGTCGATGATGGCATCGATGTCACTGGCGTTCAGCGGCGCGATTGTAAAGAGGACGAACCAGAGAATAATCGTGACTCGATGGAGGGGGCTAGGGGTAGATTGGGGCATTTGAAGGGTAATTTAATTAAGAGGCAATTTAGCGCAACATAATTGCGTTGAATTAGGACTGGGCTGAGTTCTGGAAACGCAAAACGCCCCAGCCGATGTAGCTGGGACGTTTCGATTCGGGGTAGTTTTGTATCTAGAGTCTGCGGCTAGCGCAGGCTTTCAAATTTGTTGTGCCTTACGAAGTAGAGGGCGGCGGTGGTGAAGAGGAGGTAGAAGCCGATCTCGTTCACTTTGCCGCCGTCTCCGAGGACCATTTGCCCGTAGGCGAGGGAGACGAAAGTGAGAGCGATGAGGGCGAGGACGTACTTGGTCTTGACTCCGAGGAGAAGCAGGAGTCCGAGGATGATTTCGACGTATCCGATACAGTAGGCGTAGATGGATACGAGGAAGCCGGGAATGTCGGTCTTCTCGAAGGCTGAGATCATCCAGGGAACGACGCCGTTATAGTAGCTTTCGAAGGAATAGTCCCCGTCCTGGTTTTTGAATTTGCCGAGGCCGGCAAGCAGGAAGCGGAGGCCTAGGAAGAGCCGGAGAGAGATGAAGGCCCAAGATTCGGCGGACCAGTAGAGAGGAGACCCGTTGCGTTGCGCGGTCTTTCGTGCCATTTGCTTGTTTGGTTTGAGGTTCTTTCAAGGGTTCGAGCAAGTTGGGTAAAAGCGGGGTTTTGCTCGAGTTTCGGAGAATGGGAAAGGCGGGTTCTAGGGTTTGAGCCAGCCTTGGGAAAATAGATCTGCTTTCACGACGTCGTTCTCGTAGTGGAACCACTCTTTGCGGGCAATCTTGCGCATAAAGTAGGTGACGACGGTGGAGGTGTTGACGATGAAGAATGAGTAGAGGAGCGCCGGCCAGAGGATGAGGTTGGCGATCTCCTTGTCTGGGAAGCTGAGTAGGATGATGGCGAACGCGAGAGGACCGTTCTGGATGCCGGTTTCGAGAGAAACGGTTCGACAGCTGCGTCGCGACATGCCCAAGGCGCGGCTGACCCAATAGCCGAAGAGAAAGCCCCCGAGTCCGAGTCCGATGCTGGTGAAGAGAATCGAAAGGTCGGAATTGATCATGCTGGTGAAGTTTCGCGGCAGCCAGCTGACGATGAGGAAGAGGATGACGATGATGCCGAGAGCGGCTCCGGTCTCCTCCATATTCTTTGCCCAGCGTTCGCTCCGATGACGAAGGTAGATGCCGCCCGCGACGGGGACGAGGCAGGCGACGAGCGAGAGCATGACGGCTTTGATGTCCACCTGCAGGTTTGCCGCTTCGAAGGGAGCGGTGTAGAAGGCGAGGAGGAGCGGCATGGCCAGTAGGGCGGTGCCGGTAGTAATGGAGCTGAGCGAAATGCTGAGGGCGAGGTCTCCTTTTGCGAAGTAGTTGAAGAGACTCGATGTCGTGCCGGAGGGGCAGCAGGCCACTATGATGATTCCGATGGCCCACGCGTTGGGCATTTGGAAGAACTTTGCCATGCTGAAGGCGAGGGCGGGCATGATTACGTATTGGGAGAGGAAGCCCACGATGACGGGTTTTGGGGTTTTAATCGCCTTTCTAAAGTCAACTAGAGAAAGGGAACATCCTAGCCCGAACATGATGAAAAGTATCATCGCCTTCAGGAGGCTTTCCTCGAACGGGGTAATCATTGCTCTGCTAAAGTACTGAGGGACACAGGGTTTTCCAGAAAATAATTTGGGGTGTGCATGGCGTTTTTGCATCCAGTCTAGCGCGTATGAAGCGGTCAAACTTGGTAGATTCGCTAAAAAAAGCCGCTGAGCAGACGATTAGCTAGTGAGATGAAGCGTCTTTGCATAGTGGCGTTGGCGTTTGCCTGCGTTTGCTCCGCCCGGGAGTACCAACCCAGTGAGGTGGAAATCTCTCTCCATCGTCGCGAGGTTTTCACTTTGGCGAGGGACTACATCGTGAACACTTTTAATCTTCAGCTTGTGGAGGAGGGTTCGTTCAATCCCGTGCGTTTCAATTCGAATGGCGTGTGGGGAAACTTCGAAGCTCGGATAAAGGAGCTGGGAGACGATCGCTATGAGGTGCAAGGTTGGGTGAACGCCGTTGGCCATGACCGTAATCGGATTCGTTGGACGGTGCATATTCGCTACGGCCAGCTCGATCCGGAAGGATGGCGCTATCGCAAGATTGACGAGGTCGTCGAGAATGAGCCGGAGTTTCTCGGCTGGCAGTTTGGCGACTACCACAGCATCGGCTACAAGGCTGAGTACGATCCTTTGTTTATGGCTCGTACCTTTGACTAGAGCGCTGGGACGCTAGGAGCGCGGAGGGCTTGGGGCGCGAAACGTGTAAGGTTGCGCATTTCGTGTTCCCGGGGCAGAGGGCGCCCGGGGGCTACCCTGTTACTTGGCGAGCTTGGCTTTGAGGGTCTTGGTGGGGAAATGCTTGCCGGGACATTCCGTGTGCTTGGGGTGTATGAGGGTGTGGGTGGTGACGCGGCTGAGCGGGACTTTGGCCTTGCTCATGAGGTAGCGGACGAGGGCTTCGAGGGTGGCCATCTGCTTGGCGGTTGGCTTGGTCTTGGAGAAGTCGCCCACGAGGCAGATGCCGATGCTTATCTGGTTGAGCGTGTAGCTCGAGAGGTGTCCGCCTTGGATTTGCTTTTTCCAGCGATCGCCGATGTGGAGCTCTCCGTCTTTCATGCCGCGGCCGTTTCCGATGACGAAGTGGTAGGCGAGTCCGTTTTCCATGCGTCGTTCTTCGCGGTGGAAGCGATCGAAGGCTTTGGCTGAGCCGCTGGCTGAGGCGCTGTGGTGGATGACGATGTGGCGCCATTGGCTGGACTTGGTACGGGTACGGTCGAGCGTTTTGAGGTCGGAGGAGGCGAGGCTGGGCTTGCTGGCGGCTGCAGCGGCGGGCGAGCCGGCGACGACGGGGATGCGGATGACTTGTCCGATGCGGATCTTGTTGGAGTTGCGGATGGCGTTGAGCGTTTTGAGAGAGCTCAAGCTGACGCCGTAGGTTTTGGCGATGTCGGAGAGGCTGTCTCCGCGTCGGATCTTGTAATCGATGTATTGAGTGGGCGCTGGAGCGGATGGCTGGCTTGCCGTGGGGGAGCCTGCAGATACCGGAATGCGAATGACTTGCCCGATACTGATCTTGTTTGAGTTGCGGATGGCGTTGAGGGCTTTCAGCTCGCTCAGGCTGGCTCCGTATTTTTTGGCGATGTCGGAGAGGTTGTCTCCGCGTCGGATTTTGTACTCGATGACGCTGGGGGCCGCGGCGGGGATGGTGAGTTGCTGTCCGGCGACGATCTGGTTGGCGTTGGTGATTTGGTTGGCGCTCTTGATGGCTTCGACCGTGACTTTGTAGGCTTGGGCGATTTCGGTGAGGGTTTCGCCTTTGCGCACGCGATGGGCGGTGGTGGCTGTGGTCTCGACGGTGTCGCTGGAGGGGACGGGAATGGTGAGCTCTTGGCCGACTTTGATGCGGTTGGCGTTTGAGATCTTGTTGGCGTTTTTGATCGCCTGAGCGGTGACTTTGTAGGCCTGGGCGATTTCGGTGAGGGTTTCGCCTTTTCGCACGCGGTGAACGGTCACGGCCTCGCTAGTGGAGCTGAGCGCGGCGAGGGTGAGCGTGATGTATGCGAATAGCTTATACATTTACCGGGATTCGCTGGCCGTCTTTTTCTGGCGTTTCTTGAGCTTCTTTAGTTTGCCCCAGTCCTCTTTTCGAACGATGTGGCCGACGCAGTTTTCTGAGCCGCAAAGACAGGGGTGGTCTTTCCAATGTTCCAGGGCGTAGCCGTAGTCGAAGGTAATCTCCTCGCCTTTCTTGATCTCTTTGAGCGACACGAGCCAGATTTCGCCTTCGACGTTTTGGGCTTCGCAGTTGGGCGAGCAGGAGTGGTTGGCGAGTCGGGCGATGTTCCAGTCGAAGTTTCCGTCGATATCGGTCTTGTCGTCGAGTTCGAAGATGTAGACGGCGCCGACGTCTTCGGATTGGGAGAGGTCGTGCTGACTGTTTGCGCGCTGGGTGGACTCTTTCTTTTTGACGAGTTCGCCGAGGTATTGGATGACGTATTCGTCTTCCGGTATGCGCTTGGCGGCGAAGAGTCCGCGATTGTGAATGGATGACTCGGACGCTCGGACGTAGGGAAATTCTGGCGGGTCGCCGTTTTCGTCGAGGCCGATGTAGACCGGCTTTTTCTTCTTTTTAGGAGCTTTTTTGGTTTTTGATTCTTTGCCCATAGGGAGCTTGGAAGGGTGGTTCAAGGGCGGGGAAGTCGCTGCCATTGGCTAGAGGAGAGTCGCTCGAAGGCAATCAATTTCTGTCTGCTGGTCTCTCCGCGAGCGATGCTGATTTGGTTTTTGGATACGCCGGTTTCTTTGGCGAGAAACGCGATGAGGGCTTTGTTTGCCTTGCCGTCTTGTGGGGGCGACTGGATGCGGATCTTGAGGCTGCCGTCTTCGAGCCAGCCGGCGATTTCGCTTCGGGAAGCGTTGGGCAGCACCTTGACGGAGAGGATATGCTGGCTGGTCGGGGAACTCGGCATGTGCTTGGGAGTCCTTATTGGGCGCTTGCGTTTCTGGCGCGATGCAATTCTTAAAGGGGTGTAGGAAACAGAGTATGCTGAATCAGAAGAATAGGGAACCGAACTTCATCGAGAAGCGTCGGCAGTGGAAAAGCAAGATGGATAAGCCGCTTTCGCGCCGGATGCTTATCATGGTTTTGCCTGCTCTTGTTTTGAGTGTTTTTGTGATGATGTCCGCTCCTTACCTGAAAATCATGGTGGAGGAGTTCATGAAGAGTGGCGATGACATGAGCTACCCGGTGGAGCTCGATATTTCCGACAAGAAGGTGGTGGAAAAGGAGGGTCCTCCTCCGGATCCGGACGCGGTCTTGCGCGATGAGTATCGCAAGCAGCTCGAGGCGGAGGGTTTCGACTGGCGGAAGAAGCCGGAAGTCGAAGGGCCGGATTTGAGCTTCGCTCGCGAGCGCGAGCTTCCGATCGTGCCGGTCGAGGTGGAGTTGCCAAACACGATGACGGAGCTCCAGTCTCGTTCAAAGAACGAAGAAGCTCCGTCAGAGTAGTGTTTAGGTGCCAGCGTTACGGCTGGGAAATTGAATTGTCTAGCAGGAGGAGAGTTTCCCCTGAATGACCGAGTCGGCCAAGTGTAGGCTGTCGCTTACGTCGGTGATGAGGTTCCAAAGCGTTTGTTCGCCTTCGCCGAGGAGATTGAGCACGAGCAGGTCTGGCCCGAGGGCTTGATCTGGCAGCTCGTCGACTTCGCGGATGACGCCGGTGATCCATTTGGCGAGGTTGAGCAGGCAGGCCATTTTTCCTGTGGTCTGGCAGTCGAGCGGCGAGTACTGGAAGCGAATCGGGTCGACGATGGCGCTGGGGAGTCCCCAGTCGCTCAGCATTTTGGAGCAGAGTCCGGAGAAATTGTACTTCTTGAGGCGGTTGTTGAGATTTCTGGATGTTACGCTTTCGGCTTCCGGTCGCTCGCAGTTGGCGATGCCTTCCGCGAGGGAATGGATGAGTCCGATGGTGTAGGCGCGTTGCTTGTCGAGGTTGTGCTTGTCGGCTAGGTTTTCCATGCAGACGGCGCAGGTGATGGCTCGTTTCCAGGTATCGGATGAGAGGGCGCAGTCTTGGCTGCTGCTGGGATAGGAATAGAGGCCGAGCAGGTCGTACATGCGTTGGAAGCCGATCGCGGTGACGGCTTCTTCGATGCTGAGGCAACCTTCCGGACGTTTGTCTTGGGTGAGGTTCGCTTCCCTGAGGATACGGATGGCCAGAAGAGGCTCGAGGCGGATGAGCGCCATGATCTCGTCGGGGTTCACATTTCCTTCAGCGACGATTGATCTGAGGCTTTTTCCGATACGTGAGGCGGGGGAAAGTTTTTCGAACTGTTGCTGTAGTTGTTCGACTGTAGGATTGACTGAGTCCATGCCCAGTTTTTCGCCCGGAAACCAGCCACGTTTAGCGGCTTGAACTAGATTTGGTAATCGAGCTCAGAGGTTCGAGCAAAGCGCTGTATTACCTGTAGTATTTCCGTGGAGACTTTCCTCTATCGAGGGGTCGGGATGGCGCCTATGAAAGGGTTGTCGGAATATCGAAAGTCAAATCGCGGTTATGTCCTGTGACTCGATCTTTCCGTAGAGGTCGGAGATCATCGCTCGAATGTAGCGGAGGTGCTTGAGGTCGCTTTCGTTCAAGTCGATATGCCGTTCGTGCGAGACGGTTCCTGCGATGATGGAATAGAGGCGTCCGTCGTGGTTGACGGGTAGAATGATCAGGGAGCTGGTGTCGCCGGCGGCGTGTATCCAGTCTGGGATAACGGAACGGATTTTTCCGGCGTTGGTGTCTTGGATGAGAATGTCTTCCTTGCGAGCGAGGCAGATGGAGAAAATGTCTTTCTTGTCGGGAGCGAGCAGGGGCCGATTTTTGACTTTGGCGAAAAGGTCGCCGATTCCGTAACGGGCTGACAGGCAGTGCGGATCGAATTCCTCGCGCACGAAAGCGAGGCAGTTTTCGAGATTTACGGCTTCCTTGAAAGCTATGCAGACCGACATGAAAACGGTCTCGAGCTTCACTTTTGAGCCGGACTGGAGGCAGAGTGATATGGATTCGACGGCTTGGGCGAAGGTGGCGTCGGAGAAGGTTTTGCGTTCGTCCTCGTTCATCTCGCCGACGGATTTTTGCTTTAGCTGGGCTGAGATGCGAGCGTAAGGGGGCGGTTCCGGCAGGTCTGATCCGCTTAGTCTTGCTATGAGGTTGGAGCTGGCGGGCGAGTCCTTTTCGTCGAGGCGAACGGCGCGGTTCAGGGTGCTTATGTCCTCTTCGACTTTGATTAGCGCTTCGTTGACGGTTTCGATGCTGAGCGGGTAGCTTCTGGAGAAGCGCGAGAGCACGTCTGCGAGGGCGTCGTTGAAGGCGTCCGGAGAGATTGTTTCGTCGAAGACGACGGAGCAGAGTCCGATAGAGAGGTCGGAGAGGAGGAGGATTTCGTCTTCGGTGGTTTCCGGGGGGCGGGAGATGGTTTCTTTGGTCACCGCTCGCAGCGAGTACATGATGCTTTTGGGCAGGTTTGTTTGGCTGAGAATCTTTTGTCCCAATTTGAGAGGAGTCAGGCCGAATACTTTTTCGAAAGCGAGGTCCTCGGGCATGTCGAGGGCGTGCGAGCGCGCGAGGCGGTAGTTGTCGATAAGGAAGGTGGAGAGCAGGAGTCTGCCGTAGCTGCGCAGGGAGGCGCAGACGAAGAGGAGGTCGGAGTTTAGGGAGCTTTCGGGTTGTTGGTCGAGTTGCTGGGCCAGCATTCCGCTGCAGACGCAGAGGGCGGCCACGTTTCGTTGCTCGTAGGTGTTGGCTCCTTCTCCGGCGTTTTCGGCGAGCATGAGCGAGATGGCCAGATTGCGGATTTTTTCGAAGCCGACGGTGTGGATAGCGTCAGAAATGGTGGCGACGGCGATGCCCATCGGATTGAAGCCGAGGGTGTTGGCCGAGCTGATGACTTTTTCGGTGATGGTGGGATCGCGGCCGATCAGTTGTGAAAGCTCCTCGATTGAGATGCTGAACGCTTTTGCGGCCAGCTGTTGAATGAGTTGAATGATCTCGGTGATCGCGGTCGTCTTTTCGTCGGCGATTGCGTGTTCGATTTCAGCTATGGTCTTTCGGGCGAGCGATTCTGACATGTGGGATGATTGAGAGTCGAGGGAGGGAAGTACCTGAGAAACAACAGGCTGTGGCGAGGATGGCAAACCGATCACGTACAACTTGTTTGATCCTCAAGGTCTTTTACAACTCATTTGCTTATGTTTTAGCGCTTATTAGCCATTGTTGCGGGTAGAACTTGTTATTGCGTTGCTCGTAAAATTTATTTGCCATCTGCTTATCAAGAGACCCCTCCTTGGGTGTCTCTCTTTTTATATCTCGGTATGGTAAGTTCCATTTGGATCGCCCTAGCATCTTTGGCAGTCGGCTTTGTAGGAGCGTATCTCACCTTGCGGTGGACGATGCGTCAAAGGCGTGAGCAGGCGAAAGCGGAAGCCGAGTCTCTGCTCGAATTGGCTCGTCGCAAGTCTGATATCGAGGCGCTCGAGGCCAAGGCCAAGGTGGAGCGCGAAATCGAGGGATTGCGCAGTGATTTCGAGCGGGCGGAGCAGCGTTCGGAGCTCGAGATCGAGATGAAGCTGAAGGAGATCCGCTCTCACGAGGAGTCGATCGGCTTGCTCGACCACCAGCTTGAGTTGCGGCAGAAGCAGATCGAGAAGGAGCTCGACGAGCTGAAGGTCAACCGGGCGGACCTTTCTGAAATGTCTGCGAATATGCAGCGGACGATGGCGAATCTTGCCAGCATGGACGTGACGGAGATCAAGGAGTCTCTTCGCGAGCAGGTGCGGCTGGATTGCGCGGAGGAGCTTAAGAAACTCCGTAAGCAGGTCCTCGAGCGCTCGGAAGCGGATATTCAGCGAGAGGCCCGCCGCACGATTTTAGCGGCGATGCAGCGTATCGCCAGCAAGCCGAACAACGACATCACTGCGACCGTCGTCCAACTCCCTAATGACGACATGAAGGGCCGTATCATTGGTCGGGAGGGGCGAAACATTAAGTGTTTTGAAACGGCGACGGGTACGACGGTATTGATCGACGAGTCGCCGAGCATGGTGTTGCTTTCCTCGTTTGATCCGGTTCGTCGCGAGATTGCGAAGACGGCGCTCGAACGGCTGGTAGCTGACGGTCGAATTCATCCGGCGACGATTGAGGAATTCGTGAGCGACGCTCGCAACGACGTGGACCAGATCGTGGAAAACGCGGGAGACGCAGCGGTCGAGCAACTCAAGATCTCGCGTCTGCATCCGGAGATCATCAGCTTGCTGGGCAAGTTGAAGTTCCGCACCTCCTATTCGCAGAACGTGCTGGAGCATTCGGTGGAGGTTGGGTTTCTGGCTTCAATCATAGCGTCCGAGCTCGGACTGGATCCGAACATAGCCAAGCGCGCCGGTCTTTTGCACGACATTGGCAAGGCGATCGACGGGGAGTATGAAGGCAGCCATGCGTTGGTCGGAGCGGATTTCGTGAAGACTCGCGGGGAGGATGCTATCGTGGTCAACGCGGTGGCCGCTCACCACGAGGAAGTCGCCCCGGAATCGCTTTACGCGGGGGTGGTGATTTTGGCCGATACGATTTCGGCGGTTCGTCCCGGAGCGCGGACGGAGACGCTCACTTCCTACATCGATCGCTTGAAGGATCTTGAGGATGTGGCCCTTTCATTTCCGGGAGTGAGCTGCGCCTATGCGATCCAAGCGGGTCGCGAGGTGCGAGTGATCGTCGATCCGGAGCGATCAACTGACGAGGAGGCTCGGAACCTGGCGCGGGAGATTCGCGACAAGATAGAGTCGCAGCTGGAGTTTCCTAGCTCTATTCGCGTGACGGTGGTGCGCGAGCAGCGGTACGTCGAAACGGCGAAGTAGGGCTGGCTGCTCTTACTGCATTTCGGTTGCGAGGCGTCTGCTCAGGTCGGCGATCGAGGCGGCGAGTTTTGTTCCCATCGGCACGTTTCCGTCGTGTCCGGCGAGGTGGAGCTTGGTGGCTAGCGGCTTGAGTACGCCGATGGTGGCGAGGGCTTTTTCATTGCCTGCTGCTTTGATTTCGAGGGCTTCGAGCGTGGGCGTGAGGGCGACTTCGAGGTGATGGAACTCGACGTAAGCTGCGGCTGCGGCCGCTTTTTGTGACTCGTCGGCCAGCATGTTCAGGTGGACGAGGAGTTGGGATTTGTCGTAGTCGCTGATGTCCGCGTTTTCCCATGCTTGTATTTCGCGGGGAGCGGCGTGGACATCGTCGTAGGGGGATTCGGCGCAGCCGCCGAGCAATAGGGCGACGGTGGCTGTGGCGAGGAGTGAGAGGCGGGAAAGTCGATTCATCGTGTGGGCGCGTTTATTGGTTGAGTGTTTGAACTACGGATTCGTGCAGGTCTGAATTGCTGGCAATGCACGATTCTCCTTTGGCGGGGTTTCCGCCATGCCAATCGGTGATGACGGCGCCTGCTCCGCGCAACACGGGAACGAGCGCCATGATGTCCCAGGGGTTCATGATGGGATCGATCATGATATCGGCTTTTCCGGTGGCGACGAGGTAGTAGCCGAAGCAGTCGCCCCAGGTGCGGCAGAATTTCGTCTTTCCGAGCAGCTCGTCGAAGTTGGCTCCGTTTTGGTATTTGCCGATGGCTTGCTGGTCGGTGGTGAGTAGGATGGCGTCGGAGAGCTGGATGCCTGTGCGGGCGGAGATGGGTTTGGAGTTGCAGAAGGCGCTTTGGTTGTCGCCGGAGAGGCGTTTGCGCATGACCGGATAATTAATGCAGCCGAAGAGGGGTTCGTCGTCTTTGAGCAGGGCGATCATGGTGCCGAAGAGAGGGCTGCCGGCGGTAAAGGTTTTGGTGCCGTCGATGGGGTCGACAACCCATTGGTAATCAGCTGATTCGTTTGTGTTGCCGAATTCTTCGCCCATGATGCCGTGCTCGGGGTAGAGGGTCTCGATGGCTCCGCGAATCATTTGTTCCGATTTGCGGTCGGCTGCTGTCACTGGCGTGTCGTCGCTTTTTGAGAGGACTTCTAGGTTTGGCGAATCGAAGTACTCGAGGATGAGGCGTTCGGTTTCTTTGCAGAGCTTGCCGGTGAAGGCGTCGAATTCTTCGAATTGCATAAGGGGCTTACTTTGCGGCGGGAGTCCTCAGTGTTAAACATAAAAAGTTTTCTAAGGATTCCTTAAGAAATCTAGGCGGTTGCCAAGCCGTATAAAATCCCTTTCCTCTTCAATTATGGATCCTTCTTGGGACGACTTGCCAATCCACGTCATCGATTTCGAAGGCGGCCCGCACTGCGGGATCGTGGAGTTTGGCGTTGTGACTTTGAAGGGGTCACGGATTGAGAATGTCTCGACCCGCCTCTGTCTCCCGAAGGCGTCGATCTCGCGTAAGGAGCAGGCGACGCATGGGATAAGCAACGAGGCCGTAAGTGGTTTGCTCCCGTTTGCTCAGGAGTGGGACCGCTTCGCCCATCTGCGCGAAACGGGTCCGCTAGCGGCCCATTTCGCTTCGGCGGAGAATTCGATGATCAAGGCTACGTTTCCTTATGCTCGGCGATCCGAAAACTGGATACAGCCAGGGACGAAGGGAACGGATTGGGGGCCTTGGATTGATACGGGGTACCTCTACCGCAACTACGGCGATGACGGTTCGACGCTCAAGCTGGAAGACTTGGTGATTCGTTGGGAGTTGCAGCATGAGCTCGACGAGCTAGCGGTGAAGTACTGTCCTGAAGGGCGTCGGCACTATCATTGCGCTCTTTATGATGCTCTAGCGAGCGCTCTTCTTTTACTGCTCTATTGCAGTGAGCTTCGGGAGGAGAAACCGACCTTGCCGCAGCTTTTGATCGAGAGCCAAGGAAGCGCTGCGAGCAAGCAAGCGGCGGAGCAGCAGCAGTTGTTTTAGGAAGCTGGGAAATACGGCTTTTTTGGAAGAGTGGGGTGGATCCATTTTTAGGTGGCCAAGGCTAGGTTCCGCGTGATGATTCGCGTCATGAGCGGAGTCAGCTGTGTCTATCATGATCGGGCCCAATTGGGCGAAGGCGTATTTTGGAGCGAGCGGGAGCAGAAGGTCTATTGGGTCGATATCGAGGGTCATCGGGTTTGTCGTTTTGATCCGGATACAGGCGCGAATGTCTCGGTCGAAGTTGGCCAGCAAGTGGGGACGGTTGTCGAAAATAGGGATGGCGGACTCGTGGTGGCGCTAAAAGATGGCGTGTACGCTTTGGATTTCGATACTGGGACGCTTACGAAGTGGTGTGATCCAATGGAGGGTGATCCGGACAATCGTCTCAACGATGGTAAGGCCGGTCCAGATGGACGTTTGTACGTGGGAGCTATGGGTCCGGGCGAACAGCAATGTCTGTATCGTATTGAAAAGAATACTACAGATTTTTCGGTGATTGAAAAAGGGGTCACGATTTCGAATGGTCTAGTGTGGAGCCTCGACCGTGAGACATTCTACTACATCGATAGTCCACAGCGTGTGGTGTGGGCTTATGATTTTGATATTGAAACTGGTTCGATTTCTAATCGTAGAGTGGTTGTCGACGTGACGGGCGCGAATTGCGTTCCGGATGGTATGACGATTGACTCCGAAGGGAAGCTTTGGGTCGCTTTTTGGGAGGGCTGGGGGGTGCGTCGCTACGATCCGGATACAGGTACGCTTTTGCAGGAGATCAAGCTTCCGGTCGCTCGAGTTACGACATGCGCATTTGGTGGCAAGGAATTGGATACGCTCTATATCACGACCGCCAGCGTAGGCTTCGAGGAATCTGACTGGGAGCGAGAGCCGCAGGCGGGCGGTCTCTTTGCGGTGAAGCTAGACGTGAAGGGGATTCCGAGTTTTGCGTTTGAGCGGAAGTGAGTCTCGATTGGCATTGATAGGGCTTGATCGCTTCTGGGCGCGTTTCGTGGCATGGGGGCTATGGTTGAAATTCCCTATCTTATAGAAAATCGGTTTAAGGCAGCCTTGCTAAAGGCCTTGGTTCCCGCTTATCAGCGCAGTCACTACTTGCGGTGGTTGCGTTTCTTTTTGGAGTATTGCGAGCAGTATCAATTGGACGCCGTGGAAGAGAGCAGCCTAGAAGCGTTCGGGAGAATGCTTTTGAAAAAGGGGCAGGGGCCGTTTCAGCGTAGGCAAGCGGAGAGGGCGGTGCGTTTGTATCTTGAATGTTTGGATACGGAGGAAGAGCTCGAGCTTTGGGATCGCGAAGAGGCTGAGGCGATAGGGGCCGAGTGGGATGTTGTGGTTCGGAAGCTCTGCGAATGTATCCAGACGCGTCAGTACTCGACGAATACGTTGAGGACATATGTCATGTGGGTGCGGCGGTTTCAGGATTACTTGAAAGGAAAGGCGGTCGTTGCGGTGGATGCTGAGAATGCGGCGAGCTTTTTCACCTATCTCGCCTGCGAGAAGCGAGTGGTGGCTTCGACTCAAAATCAGGCGTTTAGCGCTTTGCTGTTTTTGTTTCGGCACGTATTGAAGCGAAGGTTCGAGGGGTTCGAGGGGGTTGTTCGGGCGAGGCGTACGAAGTATATTCCTGTGGTCTTATCGCGGGCGGAGGTGGATGCAGTTTTCGAGCAGTTGACGCATCCTTTCGATCTTGCCACGAGGCTGATGTACGGATGCGGCTTGAGGTTGTTTGAGGTGGTGAATGTGCGCGTAGGGAGCCTGAATTTCGGGGCGGGGATTCTGACTGTGCATGACGGGAAGGGGCGAAAGGATAGGACGGTGCCGCTTCCGCGCTGCTTGATGCAGGATCTCGAGCGTCAGGTAAGGAGAGTTCGGATACAATTGGGAAGGGATATCGAAGGAGGATTCGACGGGGTTTTCATGCCGGGTTCGATGGACAGAAAGGGCGGAAGTTTGGCGAAGGAGCTACCGTGGCAGTGGCTATTTCCCTATCGGAAGCTGACCTTGGTGAGAGGAACGGAAGAGCGGCGGCGCTACCATGCGCATGAAAAGAAGCTTGGTGCCGCTATTCGGGAGGCGGCGCGGCGGGTGGGGCTAGCGAAGCGGGTGACCGCGCACACGTTTCGGCATAGTTTCGCGAGTCACTTGCTGGAGGCGAACTACGATATTCGGACCATCCAGGAGCTGCTTGGTCACAGTTCTTTGGAAACGACGATGATCTATACGCATACGGTGCGCAGCCTAACGATCAAGGAGGCTGAGAGTCCGTTGGATTTCTAGTCTTTTTCTCCCTAGATTTTAAGAGTCATAAAAATACTGTTTGGATCGTCGCGGTAGTTGGCGAAAGGGGAGCATTCCGTGAATCCGAATTTTAGATACAGTTTTCTGGCAGGCTCGAAGAAGGGCATTGAGCCCGTTTCTAGGCTGAGGCGATCGAGTTCGTTTTTGCGAGCTTGGTCGATGATGTGTTGGAGGAGTGTGGACGCGATGCCTTGACCACGCCGGCGGGGGTCGGAGCGCATGGATTTGATTTCGCCGTGGCGGGAGTCGAGCGTTTTGAGAGCTCCGCATCCGATGAGCTCGCCTTGGTCCCATGCAGTATAGAAGGTGACATCCGGTTGGCGGAGGGAGTCGAGGTCGAGGGCGTGCTTGCTCTCGGGTGGGGAGACGGAGCGCATGTCTTCCAGGTGTTCCTCGAGGAACGTGGCGATCGCCGGGTGCGAAAGGTCGTCGAGTTGGATGAGCATAGGCATTAAAATTATTTCTTGAAAGTAGTGAGGCGAGCTTTTTTAGGCGACGGAAAGCGTTTTGGTTTGCGGAAAACTCTGGTTTTTGGTGGGTGATTGGGGTGAGCTGTTACTCTCTTTTCTTTCGGGGCGCGATTGTCGTTCGCGTGTGGCTATTGGTGTCGATGTGTATTTGTTTAGCTGGGTCATTTGGAGTGTATTCGACCTTCGGGGATACGAGCAAATTAAGCGAAGAGGAACGAGGTCGCGGACGTTTGGTGGAACTGCGAGCTGAGATCGCGCGGCACGACGATTTGTATTACCGGAAAGCGGCACCTGAAATTAGCGATGCAGATTATGATGCACTGAAACGCGAGCTTCATCGATTGGAGGAACTGTATCCAGATTTACAGGATGGGTTGCTCATCGTGGATGAAATCGGGGATGATCGTTCGGGTGTGCGAGGGGAGTTTCGTCATTTTGCGCCGATGTTGAGTTTGGAGAAAGCGTACACTGAGGAAGCGTTGCTTTCCTTTTACGATCGAGTTTTGAGTCAGTTGACATTTGAGGAGCTGGATTGTTTGGTAGAGCCGAAGGTGGATGGGATGGCGATTAGCGTCTTGTATGAACGGGGGGAGTTTGTCAGGGCGGTGTCGCGGGGGAATGGGCGGGTGGGAGAAGATGTTTCTGAAAATGTGTTGAGGATTGAGGGATTACCGCGTCGACTGGAGACGGAGTCACCACCTGAACGAGTGGAGTTGAGGGGCGAGGTTTATGTGAGCTTTGAGGGATTTCGACGCTTGAATGAAGCTCGGGTAGCGGCTGGTGAGGAGCCTTTTGCGCATCCGCGCAGTTTGGCTGCTGGTTCGTTGAAGCTTGACGATCCGGAGGTGGTTTCTGAACGGTCGCTTTCTATCGTGTTTTTTGGATACGGAGCTTTCGAACCGGTGGAAGAGGCTCCGGAGACGCAGAGCGGTTTTTACGGGTTGGCTCAATCTTGGGGGATACCGGTTTTGGAGGAATTGAGAAAGACTCGCGGGACTGAGGCGTTGCTAGCTGCGGTTCGAGAAATGGAGGAGCGTCGAGTGTTGTATCCATTTCCTATGGACGGGGCGGTTGTGAAAATCGATCGGGCGGATGTTCAAAGGGAGTTAGGTTTAGGTACATCGGCTCCGCGTTGGGCGATGGCTTATAAGTTTGCCGAGAAGCGAGTGGAGACGCGTTTGTTGGGAATAAGGATTCAAGTCGGTCGGACTGGTCTGCTGACTCCGGTAGCGGAGTTGGAGGAGATAAGGCTTGGCGGAAGCTCTATTCGGCGGGCGAGCTTGCACAATGGTGGCGTGATAGAGCGGATGGATCTACGGATAGGCGATGTCGTCTATTTGGAGAGGGCGGGTGAAGTGATTCCGAACGTGGTGGGGGTGAATCTTGCGAAACGGAAGTCAAGTTCTACCAAATATGTTTTTCCAGATTTGTGCCCGTCGTGTGGATACGCTGCGGAACTAGATGAGGGAAGAGTGGAGAGGTATTGCCGGAGCTCGACTTGTCCTGCTCAGGCGCAGAGAAAAATCGAGCACTTCGCTTCTAGTCGGGCAGTTGGAATAGAGGGCATCGGGCCAGCGAAAATTGCCGATTTGATGGATGCTGGACTGGTGGAGACTGTAGCGGACCTGTATTTGCTTGAGGTTCCGGATTTGGTGCAAGCGGGGGTGGGGTCAGAAGCGGTTGCCCGAAAATTGGTGAGTGAGATTTCAGGGAGTAGGGCAGCTTCTTTGTGGAGGGTATTGTTTGGTCTCGGGATTCCGGAAGTGGGGGTGTCGCGTTCGAAGAAGTTGGCTGCGGCCTACGGAGATTTGGCCGCATTTGCTCGGGCCAGCGCTTTGGATTTCTCTCCAGGTGGTAGGGCTGCGGAGGTCGGATTCGGTCCGGTAGCGAGGGAAGCGGTGCTTGCGTATTTGTCGCTTGACGAGAATCGAGAGCTGATTGGGAGGCTTGTTGAGTTAGGATTGGGGGCGCGTAGCGAAGTGATGGATACTAGAAGCGAAGTGGCAGGCACGATTTTTGTCTTTACAGGCGCGCTAGAGGGATTGAGCAGGAAAGAGGCGATGGCGTTGGTCGAGGCGGCGGGAGCGGAGACTCGTTCGGCGGTGAGTAGCGCTTGTGACTTTCTTGTGGTTGGGAAGGAGCCCGGCGCGAAATTGCAGAAGGCTCGGGAGTTGGGTGTGGAGGTGATCGGCTTGGAAAAGTTTCGGCGCCTGCTCGGACTGTGAAGTTTTGATGCCTCAGGGGATGCCCTGATTATTATCAAGCCACCTAATGTGAGTTATAAAAAAATAAAGGGCATTGAGTATCAGGCATTTAAAGATAGATCTGTAATTAATTGGCGATCCTCCCTAGTTTTGAGGCTGTTTTTATGGGAATGATTACAGTATCTTACCTTGCCTGAACGAGGAGCATTACTAGATCGGTGGGTGTCGTTAAGCCAGACTTCGCTTGTCCTTGGTCGAGCTGGTCGGCGTAGCGTTCCCACTGTTTCTTGCTGTAACCTTAGAATGGATACGATAGCTTTCTTAATTGTCGAAGGTCGCCGTTTGGGCGTGTTTTCGGGATTTTGAAAGATGTGTGTTTTTCTTATGGTATCGGCGAAGATTCCACACCTCTAGCCCCTCCTGTTTCTTCTGATCTTTTGAGCGCCTTGTGCGTTTCGAACACCTATCTGCTTATACTATGAAATCACTCGACGTCCCTTCTCCAAGTACTGAAACAAGTCTCAATGTTGGCTTTGGCCAATCCATCCAATTGGATCCGCGCGAAGACTTGCTGGGGGGATTGACGATTGAGCGCGTCTTCACGGAAGACGGGAAGAATCCTTACGAGAGCATTGTCTGGGAGCGACGGGACGTGGTGATCATGGACTGGAAGACCGGCAAGCCCAGCTATGAGCGTAAGGGAGTGGAAGTGCCATCTTTTTGGGCGGAGAACGCTTTGAAGATCACGGCGAGCAAGTATCTGTTTGGACGGGATCCCGATACGCCGGAGTACGAGGATTCTGTGCGGCATGCGTTTGATCGTATTGCGAATACCTATACGGTCTGGGGCTGGCGTCATGGCTACTTCGCGACGACGGGCGACGCGCTCGCATACAACCATGAGTTGAAGTATCTTTTGGCGTACCAGATGTGGGCGCCGAATTCGCCGGTTTGGTTTAACATCGGGCACTGGGAGCAATGGCGTTGGGGACGTCCGGACCTAAGGCCGACGATGGATAATCGCGGCAACAAGGCCTATAAGGCGATCATTCCGGAGGGAGATGACGACGACCGGAATCTAGAAGTGAAGGAGCTGTCGAACGCTTATACGCATCCGCAGGCCTCGGCTTGTTTCTTGATGGGCATCGAGGACTCGATGGAGAAGATCCTCAGTCATCAGATCGCGGAAGGGGGAGTTTTTTCGAGTGGTTCGGGGATAGGCGTGAATCTCTCTTCGATTCGTTCGTCCAAGGAGCCGATTGCGGGCAAGGGTTTTGCCTCGGGTCCTATCTCTTTTGACAAGGGCTTCGATCGGATGGCGGGCGCGATCAAGTCGGGTGGAAAGACGCGCCGAGCGGCTCGCATGGTGCTGTTGTTCGCGGATCACCCTGACATCTTTCAGTTCATCTCTACCAAGAATGAGCAAGAGGACATCGGTAAGATTGTGTTGCGCGAGCATAACGTATCGGTGGCTTTGAAGAAGAAGGCTGAGGTGTTTGCGGTGAAAGGTTCGCCTGCGGAGCGGATGGCTGCGCGGATCGTGCTCGACATGCCGATGGTGACCGATCGGCAGTACGATTCCGGTATGGACGAGCTGCTTTACGGCGAGACCTTGGGGCATCAGAACGCGAATCATTCTGTGTCGCTTAAGGGCGACTTTTGGAAGGCGTACCAGACGAAGGGCGAATACGCGACGCGCTGGGTGAGCGATCCGACCAAGGTTGAGGATACGTTTAAGGCCGAGGAGATTCTCGACGCGATTGCCGAGTGTGTTTGGCACAATGCGGAGCCCGGCACCCATAACAACGACTTCATAAACATCTGGAATCCGGTGAAGTCCGACGGCGACATTTCCACCAGCAATCCTTGTTCGGAGTACCTGCATCTCAATTTCACCTCATGTAACCTTTCGAGCTTCAACGTCTTTCGTTTCTACGATCGCGATGAGAAGAAGATGAAGGTGGAGAAACTGCAGAAGGCGATTCGCCTAGCGATGATAGCGGCGGATTTGAACATCGAGGAAGGCGGTTTCCCTATCTCGGAAATCGCGGCGGGGACGTATCGCTATCGCACTACAGGGATTGGCTACGCGAATGTGGGCGGTCTTCTGATGGCGATGGGGATTCCCTATGATAGCGATGAAGGGCGCTTGATTGCGAGTCAGTTGGTGAGTCTTCTCACTTCGACTTGTTGGAAGGCCAGTTCTGAGATGGGGCAGGAGCTCGGGGCGTATCCAAGATTTGAATCTACGGAAGCGGATCTGCGCGAAGTGCTAGAGCTGCACAAGGCGGTGCAGGATCTCTCCGGCGCGTTTGCCGAGGGGAAGGACGTCGAAAAGGAGGCGGAGGTTATCTTTAAGAAGCGCGGCTCGCGCTTGCCGATGTCGCAGGGACTGACTGCTCTCGACGTGCTTAAAGGCTATGCGAAGAGCTTTGAGAAGCATTCGGTCGATGCTCCGGAAATTGCAAAGCAGCTTCAGGATGTGAACGCGGCGACTTGGACTGAAGTTCTCGCTGCGAAGCGCTTCCGTAACAGCTTTACTACGGTGATGGCTCCGACTGGGACCATCTCCGCTCCAATGGGCGTCTACGACGAGGGAACGACTTCGGCCGAGCCAGATTATACTTTGGTCAAGTACAAGAATCTCTCTGGTGGCGGAATGCTTAAGATGTTTAATACCTTGGCTCTTGAGGGCTTGCGTACCCAAGGATACACTACGCATCAGGTTCGAGAAGCCGCGCTTGAGGTGGCAGGGTTGGATGGACTTTTCACGGCTTGTGACTCGAAGATGGCCGCCGTGGCTCGACACCTGAGGCACTATATGGAGGAAAGTCAGATTGGGCCGATTCGCCATAAGTTGAACGAGCTGATTGGGTTTAAGATTGGCGATGCGAGCAAGCTGGAAGCTTGTCTGGAAGAGCTTCGTGAAAAGGGCCAGACTGGAGGGGCCAATGATGAAGAGTCAATTGTGTTGGCAGGTGCGAGTCACGTGGAGGACATTCCTTGGCTGAAGTCTGAGCATCTTGGCGCCTTCGATTGCTCTGCTACCTCGGGCACGGGAGTGCGTTCGATCCAAGCCAAGGGGCATATGAGAATGTTGGGAGCGATTCAGCCGTTTCTTTCAGGGGCCACGTCGAAGACGGTGAATTTGCCGTACACGGCGACGCGTGAAGATATTAAGCAATGTCTGGTCGACTGCCATGAGATGGGCGTGAAGTGCGTCGCGCTCTACCGCGCCGATTCGAAGGGAATTTCCGTGTTTAACGTAGATACGCCGGAAGGTCGGAAGTGGAATCCTGAATACGTTTGGGACGGGCTTGTGGAAGGCGTTCGTCAGCAGGTAGGCGAGATCGTGCAGGAGGCCAGCAAGCCGCGGCGCGTGCGTTTGCCCGGTCGTCGTCTTTCTCAGACTTTGAAGTTCGAAGTGGGCGGCGGGCTGATGGAAGGATTCCTCACGGTGGGGGTTTATCCAGACGGAAGCTGTGGCGAGGTGTTTGGTCGTGTGGGCCAGGCTGGTTCGTTCGCGAACGGAATGTTCGAGAGTTTCTGTAAGGCGTTTTCGATTTCGCTGCAGTACGGAGTTCCGCTGTCGAGTTTGGTCGAGTCTTTCCGCTACACGGCCTTCGATCCGAGCGGGTTTACGAAGGTGGGCGACCAGGATGGGGTGGCGGACCAGATCAAGAGCTGTAAGAGCGTGGTCGATGCGATGATGCAAATCCTGCAATGGCTATTCCCGGAATCGAATGGGGAGCGCTTGTTGGATTATGCGGCGAATGTCGAGCATGTCGCCAAGACCGAGAGTGGTGACGTGACGGTGACGCCGGTTGAGGCGAAGAAGAGCGACTTGTTTAAGAGTATTCAGAACAAGAGCGCGGAGTCCTGTCCGAAATGCGGCTCGATGGCTTATGTGCACGATGGCAAGTGCCGTTCGTGTCGTGACTGCGGATTTAAGGATGGAGGCTGCGGCGAGTAGAACCTCTGCAAGCGAGATAGGGCATCAGGCGGTGCCTTATATCGATTTTTTTGAAGAATAATATATATACCCAATACTTATGAAAAGTGGAGATCCCGAACCCATTGATGATTTGTCGCTAGTGATGGCCTCGAAGCGAAGCGCGCCTTCTCGAACATTGGAGATCGTTTCGAAGTCAGCCAACTGGCTGAAGGCGGCGCTGAAAGGAGCGGGGGTGAGTTTTAACTACTCGTCCTGCGAGGCGGAGGATCACTATGGCTACGCTGCGATATCAATTGTGAGAAAGTATCATGGCCAGCCGGCGTGTTTGGATATCAAGATAGCGGAGATTCGCGATACCGCTTATGTATTCGCCGATGTACGTTCCTTGGGTAAGTCCGAGGGCACGATGTTTCCGTTTTTTGGTGATTTGCATTCCGATGGTGAGCGTGATCTTTTGCTGCACTATATTGCCGATTTCGTGATCAGCGCGGACGTCTAGGATCGCGGCGCGAAACTGCTCACAGAGGATACTGAGAAGACGCGTGGCGAGCAGGTGTCTTCGCTTCGCATGAGTATTGCTTTAGTCGGCGCCCATCCAGGCAGTTTTATTGCGTGCCGAGCTTCGCTCTGAGGAAGAAGGAGGTAGCTGGCACGGAAAGGTGTCGCCGGCTTTCCGAGCTTTGTTCGCTGGAGGGTGTGTAGGGCGTCCAGCTTTCGAGATCGGGGCTGGACTCGAGGGGGAAGTCGGAGCCGTCGGGGCGTTTGGAGATGGTGAGGATTTGTTTGGTCGAATCGGAGGGATCGACTGACAGCGTGTATTCAAAGTATGAATTCGCATCTGTTAGATCCAGGCCTGTTTCGTATTCGAAGAGGTTGGAATCTTTGTCGCCGTCTTTGTCGGCCAGGGGCCAGTAAGTGGTATCTGTGGTATCGATACCGAGTGTTTCGAGGTAGGTGAAGTAAGCGGAGTTGAAGCCTTGGGTGATGGTGAATTCGGAATCGCCAAAGCTGAGGGTGGCGGTACGGTCTTGGTTGGTGCCGTTGGCTGCGATGAGGAGGGTAATATCAGTTGTCTTCCAGCCGGATGTGGGAGTGAGGCGCAGCCAGTCCGAATCGGATTGAGCGGTCCAGTAGGTGTTGGCTTCGAGGTGAAGGGCACCTGTGGTGGCTTCCTCCTGGTAAACGGAGGTGGAGGAGCTGGGAAAGAAGCTGGCTGTGTATTGATCAAGGTTGCCGACATCGATGCCGAGGGTGTCTCGCCAAAGAGCGATGGTGGCGACGCTGGGAGCATCGGCGGAAAAGTCGATGAAGTTGTGGTGGAGATCGATGCCGTAGGTGGGGGTGATGGCTTCAAGCGACGAGATGTCGGTGATGTGATTGGCGTAGATTTGCAGGTAGGAGAGGGAAGTGAGAGTGGCGAGCGGGCTGGGGTCTAAGATGCGGTTGTTATCGATTTCGAGCCGAGTGAGGGAAGTCAGGCCTGAGAGGAAATGGATGTCTTCGATCTCGTTGTAGCGTATGGATAAGTATGCGAGATTTGTGAGATTCGATATTGGTGAGAAGTCGATTCCGGTAATGCTGTGGGCAGAGAGGATTTGGAGTTGGTTGAGGCTCTGGATGGGAGCGATGCTTTGGATGGGGTTTTCTCCAATACTGAGATCCGTAAGGGCGTCCAAGCCCGTAAGGGGCGCAAGTTCGGAGACCTTGTTGGTCTCGATGGAAAGCTGTGAGAGGATCGATAGATTCGAAAGTGGATCGATGTTTTCGATTAGGTTGTTTGGCACCTGCAACGATTGTAGTTTCGTGAGTGTTTCGAGCCCTGAAAGGTTGGAAATTGCGTTGTTGCCTGCGGAGAGGCGTTCGAGCTTCTGCAAGCTCGAGGCGAAAGCGAGGCTTGTGAGCTCGCTGTCTTCGATTGTCAGGTTTTTGAGATTCGTGAGCGAGGCAAGGGGGGCGGGGTCGAAGGTTGGGTTGGATTGTATGGTGAGCGTCGTGAGGTTTGTGAGGAGGCTGATCGGGCTGAAGTCGGTGACAGCGTGGCCTGTCAGTTGAAGCTCGCTTAGGTTCTGGGCGTATTCGAGTCCTTCCAAGCTTTTGATTTGCTGGGACTCCTCAGGATCGTAGAGATGGCTCGTCAGGTTTGACAGACTACTGAGATCGCTTGCGGCTAGGACTCCAGTTGGTTTGACAATCGCTGCTCTAAGTAGGGCTTCTAAGGCAGGATCGAGTTCGAGTTCTGTGTAAGGATCCTGGCTGACTTCGAATGATTGTTCGTTGATCGTGATCATTGCGGAGCGTCGATCACCGGTGAGGTTTTCTGTAGCAGTTGCATTGAGGTCTGCGCTGATGTATCCAAATTCTGGATCGAGGGTTAGCCAGTCGGCGTCGGTTTGGGCTGACCAATAGGTGTTGGAGCCAATGGTAGCTACGCGTGTTGTTTGGCTGGGGTAGGTGAGAAGCGGTACTTTATAGAGGATGGAGAGGTTCGCTATTTTTTGATTGTCGATCGAAAATGAGCTGAGGCTTCCTTCGAGGAGCGAAATGGCTGCTGCATCGGAATCGAGGTCGATGAAGTTGTTGTCGAGGTAGAGGGTATGCAGCTGGTCGAGGCTGCTGAGGTCTGGGAGTGACGAGATGTGGTTGCCGCTGAGAGCGGCGTATTGAAGGTTGGGGAAGTTGGTTAGGAGATCGATACTCTGTAGGTGATTGTTGGTCGCGTAGAGTGTTATAAGATTTGTTAGATTGGAATATGGGGCGAGGGACTCGAGTTCTGTATATTGTAAATCTAGTTGGGTGATGCTCGGTAGGTTCAGGCTGCCCGTGGGATTGGATAGTGGGTTTCGCTGTAAGCTGAGAAAGGTCAGCTTGGGTAGGGAATGGAGCTGTGAAAGAATGCTGATTTGGTTGAGTGTGAGGGATAGGGACTTGAGGGAATCTGAGTTTGATAGGAGTGATGCGTCGGCTATTTGATTGTCGCTTAAACTCAATGTTTCAAGTTTTGGGAAGTTGGATACGTTTGGCGGGGTTGTTATGTTGTTTGATATGAGGTCTAAGTATTCAAGATTTGGGTACGAATAAAGGAAGTCGACGTTTGAGATTTTATTGAAGCCGAGTAGTAGTTGATTGAGGTTGGGCAAGTGGGGAAAGGTATCGAAATCGATATTTGGATTCTTGCCCAGATTTAGGGTCTTGAGGTTGCTTAGATTTTGAATGGGGCTGAGGTCTGAGATGTCGTTTCCAAAGAGATTCAATGTGCCGAGTGTGGTGGCGTATTGGAGTCCTTCGAGGTTGGCGATCTTGGGCCCGTAGTCCGTATCGTTATAACGGTCGTAGTTAATTGAAGAAAGCGTGACTAGCATCGAGTCGGTGATTGGGCCTTCGTTTATGTTGAGTGTTTCTCTGACGACCGCTTCAAGTGTGGCGTCTGGAAACGTGACTTCCAAAGCAGAAGTGTTTGATGAGATCCAGAGGGAGGCGAGAAGGGCGAGGAAAGCGTGCCGTAGTTTCGGAAAAGAAATGGAGGGCATAGTTCGGGGATTTTATTTAAGGGATTTAGAGTATTTTGAACTATTACTGAGTCGGTGTTGCGATTGGTCAATAGGCAAAGCAACCAAGAGTTTAGTACAAAAGGTACGCGAGAAAACGCGTACGGATTTATTGCCCACTCAGTTCACTCCCGCATGAGGATTTCGAGTTTTGGGGTTTTGGTGGAGCTGCTGGCTAGGGTGAGGATGGTCGTGAAGGCGGAGACGAGAGCGATGGATATGATTATGGCAGAAAGGGCGGGCAGGTGGATGTTGTAGAGGTCGGCCTTGAAGGCGTAGAGGCCGAGGTAAAAGATGGCGACGCCGCAGGCGAATCCGATGAGGGTGATTTTTAGGCCTCTGAAGACTTCGCTCCAGAAGAGCTCTGTGGTGGGCTGGCCGATGGCGTGCCGGATGGCGAATTCGCGCTGGCGGAGGGCGATGATGTAGCTTTGGTAGCCGTAGATTCCGCTTAGGGAGAGGAAGAGTCCGACGAGGCTGAGGGTGAGGAGGATAATGAAGCCGAGCCGAGGGGCGGCGAGGATCTCATCCCAGATTGTATCGATGGTTTCGATACTGACGATGACGGCTTCAGGATCGATTTCTTGGATTTTTTCGGAGATGAGGCGGCCGTGGATTTCGGGAAGGACGGGGTGGGAGAGGAAGAGGTTGAGGACGAAGCGGTTTTGGTAGAAGGGGATGTAGATTTTGGGGCGAATATTGCCGCTGACGGTATCGGGCACGTTTTGCACAACGGCGACTATTTCGCCGAATCCAGTCCCTTCCCAAGGGGCGATGCGTCGGCCGAGGGGTTCGGTGTCGGGGAATTCCTTGTCGGCGTAGGCTTGGTTGATGATGTACTTTTCGTGGGGCCATTTGGTGGCGTCTTCGCGGAGGAAATCGCGGCCTTTGTAGATATCGATACCCATGGTTTCGAAATAGCCGGGCGAGACGAAGGCAGCGGAAATCCATTCCGGCTCTTCTTTTTTGGGTTCGCCTTCGACCATGATTTGACCGCCGCCGCTGTTATGTAGGGGGAGTGCGTTTGAGGTGGAGTAGGCTTCGACTCCGCCTAGCTCGAGGAGAGCGTTGCCGATGCGGTTGAGGCGATTGCTGACTACGTTTGAGTATTCGGTTTCCTGTGACGCGAGGGCCATGTTGATGCAAAGGAGCCGTTGCTCGTTGTGGCTGGCTTTGACGGAGCCTTCGCTTTGCAGGGAATTGAGGAAGGCGCCGCAGCCGAGGATGCAGACGGTGACGAGGGCGACCTGGAAGATGACTCCGGTGATGGAGAGCCTGTTCTTTGCTGAGTAGCGAGAGCCGGCAGCTCTTCCTCGGGTGAGCAGGCTGTCGCCTGCGGAGAAGAAGGTAATGAGCGGAAAGCTGACGTGTAGTGTGACGAGCATGACAAGCATGGTTGTCAGTATCGCGAGAGGGAGGGGTTCGACGAGGCGGCTGAGCGGAATGACGCCGTAGTTGACTCCCCAGAAATAATTGTAGAGCTGGACGATGGTTACGGAGCAAAGGGCGACACCGACGATTGAGACGACTACGAGGTTTGAGAATCCGCGCAGGAAGCGAAAGAGGATGTGCTTGGGGCGGGCTCCGAGGGCTGCCATGACTTTGAGGTCGGCGGAGATGGCGACGCTGCGGGTGACGAGCATCAGCAGTTGGTTGACGGTGCCGAGGAGGAAGAGGAATCCGGTGACGAGGAAGAGGACGAGGAAGAGGCGATACATGCCCGGACGGCGTTGTATCCGGAAATCGGTTTCACTGAGTACTTTGGCCGAGTAGGTGAAGCCGAGGCGTTCTTTGACGTCTTCGAGGGCGGCTGCGATTTGCAGGTTGGCGACGTTGGTTTTACTGGGGTCGAGGCGGGCGAGGAGCTGGTAGTTGAGGGCCCCGTCGATCTCGTATTGCCAGGAGAGTGGGTTTTGTTGGATGGGGGCCCAGACGTTTATGTCTGCCATGGAGTCCAGGAAGGGGAAGTCGTTGGTAACGATGCCGACGACTTCGAAGGCTTGGCCTTTGACGAAGACTTGGGCGCCTGCTTGGAAGGGTTTGCCCGGGCGAAGTTTTTCCCAGCTATTTTGGTTGAGGACGGCGACTTTGGCGGCGCCCGGTTTGTCGTCGGTATCGTCGAAGAAGCGTCCGCCGACGAGGTTGCCGTTTTTAACGACGTCGTAGAAGGAGCCGCTGGCCCAGGCGATGTCTGACCAGAGGGCATTCTCTTCGAGGTAGACGGCGATGCCGCGCTCGAGGAAGGTGGCGCTGAGGGAGTCGAAGGCGTCGCAGGTTTCCGAGAATCTGCGGAAGTCTGGGTAGCTGAGGTCGCCGCGGGAGCCTATGGAGCTGGAGATGCGATAGAGGGTGGCGGGGTCTTCCACCTTGAGGTCGCCGTAGAAGAATCGCTGCAGGAAGGTGATCATCACCAAGTTGCAGGTGAGGGTGGAGATCATTAGGAGGGCGATGAGACTCCGGTAGAGGAGGCGACTAGTCATGGGGGGAATGCGAATTTTGGGAGGGTTCACGTCCGGCAAAGAAAGGAATCTTTAAGTAAACCAACCACAATAAACGTAAATACTCGTTCCTCAAAAATCGATTTGTTACTTGAATTTTCAATTCAGGGTGAATGATCTTGTCGCTTCGCTTCAACTTGAGGCGCCATCGCCTTAGTGCAATTGTTGGATGCTTCGTTATGCGAGTAGATACTCGTCATCAATGTTGATAATATTCGGTGAAAGAGAGGCTTAAGTCGTCAATTCTTGCTCTAGCGATTTTAGCCAAGTATTCTGGGCTTCTTGTGTGAGCGACAATAGCTCATTTCGTGTTCGGTTGCGTGGGTTCCAGTCCACGGTAAGTCGCTCCGCGGTGATGTGGAGATTTTTGTGAATTCTCGCAAGCCGCTCTTGAAGCTTGGTTTTGGCGTTCCGCTCTGTTGGCAGGCTGTTGAAGTGCCAATACATTCGTATTGAATTTGTGATTACGTTTTTAAGCCGATTTAGGCATGTCTCAGAAGGTGAGATAGCATTTTCGACTTCTTCGAATTGGAAACGTAGGAGCGCTTGTTGGACGAGAGCTAATCCTGTCTGCAGATTTTGGGAGCTACCAGTTTTGTTTTCGCAGATATGGCGAAGCAAGAAACCGTAGGAAAGCTCGGAGATGCCTTCGACGAATGACCAATTTTCGCTAGATATGGAATTCTGTGTTGGTTCTTGGATACAGATTTGTGAAATGGCAGAGCTAAGTTCGGATCGGTAGTCCGAATTTCTCTTTTCTGAGAAAGGAGTGTCTATCGGAATGGTTTTGAGCTTCGCGTCTCGATTCTCTCGAATCGTTTGGTAGATTCTTGGGTCGAGAGCAGCGATGCCGGCTTTCCATGATAAATCCCATTCGCCTTCCATTGAATAGAGTAGGGATAGGTTTGCGAAAGGATAGGAGTAGAATGTTTCGCTTTCGAGCGCCGAGAAGTAGAGATTGTACTCGGCTGTACCGAACTGTTTATCTTCTCTGAGGGCTTGATTGGTTGCCTTGCATTGGATGAGGCTAAGGTATAAGCGGGCGTAGCCGAGGTTGTTTTGTATTCGTGTGCTGGAGTGGAGAGCGAAATCTGGGGATTTTTTCTGTATGTGTTTTTCACATACGCGTAGACCTTTTTCGTAGACATGGATTGCCTTTTTTAGATCTTTGGACGAGTTGGTTGTTTTTGAGTTTTTTCGGCGTTTTCGGTAATTGACTTCGTTTTGATCAAAAAAGTCGTGGCAATGGTAGAGTAGGGCGAGTGTTTGGAAGCCAAGGGGCAGTCGAGCTCCTACGAGAGGGAAGAGTTTTGAAAAAGGGTTGAGCAGAGCGAATTTTGGGAATCGAGCACGGGCTGCGCCCAAAAATCGGATACCTTTCTGGAGACTGTTTTTCTCGTTTTTATATTCGCTTAGGAAGTCGGTGTTTTCGGCATCGAAGGTACCGAATCGGTGGGCCTTTTGGGTGAAAATGCGGGCGAGGAAAACTTTGGAAAGTCCGGTGACGTAGTATTGCGATGCTCGGTCGATTTGAGGTTGGTTGTTGATGTCCTTTTCTTTCAGGAGGAAGCTTGGGGTGAATGATTGGCGGGTGGAGATCCTTCGGTTTCGCTGGTAGGTCTTGGCGTCTGCAATCGCTTTTTCGAATATCGCTTGGGCTTGCTCGAACATGCCGGTGGATTTGTTTCGATGATGAAAGAAGATGACTCCTTTGAGGACTTGCAGGGTGAGGAACTGAGGATCTTTTTCCAGGATTTCGTCGATACGGGCTAGGAGGTCGCTGTGGTGTTGATCGAAGTCTGGAGTGCCGTAGGTCTGGTAGGCGATATGCAGCTGTTTGGCGAGGGCGTAGAAATCTTGGAAAGCGGCGAAATCGCGACAGAGTTGGCTTTCTGCTTCGAAGAACATTCGCTGGGCTGCTTCTTCTGCAAGACCGGCAAAGAGTGTATCGTTTTCATCGATGTTTTCTAGTCGTTTCTTGACGCAGATGTAGGTGTCTGATTCTGGGTTTCCGGAGTCGATGGAAACGGCCTGGAAGTTCTCTCTTAGGTGGAGTTCGACTTTGAATTGTCTTGCTTGCGCTTCTTGTCGAAGGCGATTGAGCAGAGCAGCAGTCGCAACTTCCATGGGGCTAAGATCTTCGACGTAGTCGAGCAGGCCCTCTGCTTCGCTTTTACTGTTCAAGCCGAATCCTTCTGTGGTCAGGATCTCCGACATCTGAAGCTGAAGCATCGGGGGAAAGGCTTGCTCTACGATTTTAGATAGGTTCGCATTCAGCTCGTCGCCGAACTTTTTTGAGGATGATTCTTTTTGTTCGAGGAGCTCGGCGGTTTTGGTAGTGAAATAGTATCCGATCCGGCTAGAACGCTTTCTTTCGACGATGATGACGTAGGTCGCTCCCACTGCGAAAAGAATCGTATTTGTAATATTGATACCGAATGCGAAATTCAGCGATGATCCAGTTATGACCTGGTAGGCAAGGTCTATTAAATCGTAACTATATAAAGTTTGTGAAGCGAGATAGAGTACGAAAGCTATTTTAAGAATGAAGGCTGTTATCTTCATTTGGTAAAAGCGGGTTTTGGAGCGCTCTGAGTTAGCGTCGCTTCAAATACTGGGATAGCGTTGTCGTCTTGTCTGCTAAGATACAGGTAGTATCGAAGAAGTCTAAGAAGCTTTCGGAGATGGCTGCGGCCCCTTTTCGGCAGAGTTCCACGTATTCGACGTGTGGGAGGATGGAATCGTCGTAGGGATAGTATCCTTTGACTGAGGGGTTAGGTAGGAGCTCGAATATATAGCCGGTCTGTAGTTCTGCGTCGGTTTTTTCCCAGTCGGTGAAGACGATGGGTTTGAGGGAGTAGTGCTTTTCTCGTTCTCTCAATGGGTCGAGTCGATCGATGTCCACGTGGGTGAGGATGCCGTTGAATTGGTCTTCCGCTTCGCCGCTGGCCTCGCAGTTTAGGGCGGCAACGAAGGGTGAGCTCAGTGGCGTGTGGTAGCGTTCTTGCAACAAGCTTGGCGGCATCCGGTAGTTGAAAATGCGTTTGGCTCCGAAGGCTCGCACGGATTTACGTCGTGATTGACTGTCGACGTTTATGGTTCGCTCCGCTGAGGCTTGACTAATGAGGCTGCCATAGCCGACGAGGGGAAGTTGAGGAAGGCTTGAATTTTCCATCCATGCCTCGAGGCCTTTCCAAGGGTAGGTAAAACTAGGATAGTATTCGCCGCACTTGGCGAGGGCGGTGGCGATTTTCACTCGATCCGATTCGAAATTCATCGATAGGAAGGAGAGTTAGATTTGTTTAGGAGGCAACAAGAGAAATGCTTTGTTCGGTGAACGGAACCATAGGGGCTACTCTGTGTCTTTTCACGTTTTTGATGTGCTTTTGAATTCAAAGTATGGATACAAGGGAACTTGGATCTGGGTTGTTTTGCTTTTGCCTGCTAGTAGGATGGATCCTTGCGGAGATTGTTATTCTGCTGCTGCGATTTGGTCGGAGAGGTCGGACCAGAGTTCGTAGGCGGCTTCTATCTTGGCCTTGTTGTCGTCGTAGGTGGTGAGGACTTCTTGGGATTTCTTTGGGTCTTTGTAGAAGTCGGGGTCGGCCATCTGTTTCTCGTATTCAGATTGTTGGGACTCTAGATCCGCGATCTCCGCCTCGGCTTTTTTGAGCTTATCCGTGAGGGGCTTGAGCTTGGCTTGTTGCTGGGCTCGGAGGCGGCGTTGCTCTTTGGGGTTTAGAGAAGAGGTGCTTGCTTTGGCCGCTGGGACAGCGGCCGCGACCTGTTGCGTGGCTGCTTTTTGGGCTTCTAGGCGTGCTAGGTAATCGGATACGTTTCCGGGGTGGAGGGAGAGGCCGTCTTTGCGGACTTCGAGGACTTTGGTGACGATGCTGTCTAGAAAGTCACGGTTGTGGGAGACGATGAGGAAGGTGCCGGGGAATTTCTCGAGGGCACCGCGCAGGACGTCTTGGGAGCGGATGTCGAGGTGGTTGGTGGGCTCGTCGAGGATGAGGAAGTTGGCGGGCTGGACGAGCATCTTGGCGAGGGCGACGCGGTTGCGCTCGCCGCCGGAGAGGACTTTGACTTTCTTGAAGACGTCGTCGCCTTGGAAGAGGAAGGAGCCGAGGATGGAGCGCAGCGAGGTGTTGTTGCCAAACTCGGCGACGCGTTCGATGGTTTCGAAGATGTCGAGTTCGGGGTCGAGTTCGTCGGCTTGGTGCTGGGCGAAGTAGGAGATGCTTGTATTGCCTCCGACAATACGTTCGCCGGATTGGAAGGGCTCTACGCCGGCGAGGACTTTGGCGAGGGTGGTCTTGCCGGCTCCGTTGACGCCGACGACGGCGATCTTGTCGCCGCGTTCGATGCGGATGTTGGCGGAGTGGATGACTTCGAGGTCGTCGTAGCACTTGCGGAGATCTTTGACTTCGATGACGTTTTGGCCGGAGCGGGGCGGCTCGGGAAAGGAGAAGGCGACTTGGTCGGCTTCGGTTTCGATCTCGATGCGTTCGACTTTGTCGAGGGCTTTTATGCGGGACTGGACTTGCTTGGCCTTGGTGGCTTTGGCCCGGAAGCGGTCGATGAATTGCTGGGTTTTGGCGAGCTCGCGTTGTTGTTTGACGTAGGCTTTTTCGAGCTGGGCGCGGCGTTCGACGGATTGGACTTCGTACTTGGAGTAGTTTCCGGTGTAGACGGTGAGGGCGCCTTGGTAGACTTCGAAGGTGCGGGTGATGAGGGAGTCGAGGAAGGCGCGGTCGTGGGAGACCATGAGGAGGGAGCCGTGGTAGCGGCGGAGGAAGTCTTCGAGCCAGGCTTGGGATTCGACGTCGAGGTGGTTGGTGGGCTCGTCGAGGAGGAGGAGAGAGGGCTGGGCGAGCAGGAGTTTGGCGAGGGCGATGCGCATTTGCCAGCCGCCGGAGAATTCGTCGGTCATGCGGCGCATGTCGGAGGACTGGAAGCCGAGGCCGAGGAGGATGGATTCGATGCGGGAGGGGATGCGGGCGACGTCGAGGTCTTCGAGCTGGAGTTCCCATTCGCCGAGGAGCTCGAGGGTTTCGGCGTATTCGGCGGTGGCTGTATCGAGAGTGTGGAGACGGTCGTTGGCGTCTTCGATGCGTTTGGTGAGATCGATGACGTTTGAGAAGGCGGTGTGGACTTCGTCGAAGAGGGTTTTGCCGTGGGCGGCGATGCCGTCTTGGGGGAGGTAGCCGAGGGTGACGTAGTTGGCTTTGTCGATGGAGCCGGCGTCGTAGGGTTCGCGGCCGGCGATGAGCTTGAGGAGAGTGGTTTTTCCAGCCCCGTTGGCTCCGACGAGGCCGATGCGGTCTTTGGCGCCGATGGAGGCGGTGGCGTCGCTGAAGAGGTAGCGTTCGCCGTACTGGAGGGTGATGTTGCGGAGGGTGATCAAGGAGTGAGCGAGTTGAAAGGGAGAGATTTCTGCCCACGAATATCACGAATGGGCACGAATTGGTTTTGAAGTATTAGAGACAGAGTGTGCTAGAGTTTTAGGTAGGCTTCGAAGGGGAGGGTGGCACAGCGGATGCGGCTGGGGAAGGCGAGGACTCCGGTGAGGGAGGCGAGATCGCCGGGGAGGGTTTCGAGGTCTGGGGTTTGGGTGTTGGGCTTTTTGGCGTTTTGGAAAATGGATACGAGGGAGTCGGCGAAGGTTTGGGCTTCGGGGGTGGGGAGGGTGGCTAGGTGTTGGGTCATCATGCTGGCGGAGGCGAGGCAGATGGTGCAGGCTTGGGCGGTGAAGGTGATTTGCTTGGAGCCGTCGTCGTTGGTTTTTTGATACACGGTGATCTCGTCGCCGCAGAGGGGGTTGCGCAGGGTGGCGTGCGGGGCGTCGGGCAGGGCGTGGTTGTTGAGCGGCTGCTTGCTGTGGGCGAGGAGGGTTTGCTTGTAGAGTTGTTGGATGTCGGGATTCATGAGGTGGCTGATAGTGGTTTTTGATTAACCACAAAAGGCACAGAAATCACAAAAGGATCGGGCTGCTTAATCGCGTGACAAGCACGCTCCCACAATTTGGGCTAGAGGAAGAGGATGGCGGTTTTTTTGAGGGCGGCGGCGAGGGCGTCGACGTCGGCTGGGGTGTTGTAGAGGGAGAAGGAGGCGCGGGCGGTGGCGTTGACGCCGAGGCGGTGCATGAGGGGCTCGCAGCAGTGGTGGCCGGAGCGGATGGCGACGCCTTCGGTGTCGAGCACGGTGCCGATGTCGTGGGGATGGGCGTCGCCCATGGTGAAGGAGATGGCGCCGGAGCGTACGCGGGGGTTGCCGATGATTTTGAGGCCGTCGATTTGGGAGAGCTTGGCGACGGCGTATTCAATGAGTTGTGACTCGTAGTCGTGAATGGCTTGGAGGCCGGCGCTGGAAAGGTAGTCGATGGCGGCTCCGAGGCCGATGGCGCCTTCGATGTGGGGGGTGCCGGCTTCGAAGCGGGAGGGTGGCTCTTTGAAGGTGGAGCCTTGGAAGGTGACGTGGGCGATCATGTCTCCGCCGCCTTGGTAGGGCCGCATGGTGTCGAGCAGGGCGCGGCGTCCGTAGAGGAGGCCAATGCCGGTGGGTCCGTAGATTTTGTGGCCAGAGGCGATGAGGAAGTCGCAGCCGAGGGCTTGCACGTCCAGCGGCATGTGCTGGATGGCTTGGGCGGCGTCGACGAGGGTGGGGATGCCGGCGGCTTTGGCTTGGGCGAGCAGGGGCTTGATGTCGTTGACGGTGCCGATGGCGTTGGAGACGTAGGTGATGGCGAGGAGCTTTGTCTTCTCGTTGAGGAGCTGGTCGAAGGTGGAGAGGTCGAGGTCGACGTCGTCGGTGACGGGAATGACCTTGAGGATGGCTCCGGTGCGTTCGCAGAGGAGTTGCCAGGGAACAATGTTGGCGTGGTGTTCCATGGCGGAGATGAGAATCTCGTCGCCTGGCTGAATCTTGGGTTCGAGGTAGGAGTGGGCGACGAGGTTGACGGACTCGGTGGCGCCGCGGGTGAAGACGATTTCGGAATCGTCGGCTGCGTTGATGAAGCGGGCTATTTTGCCGCGGGCTTCTTCGTAGGCGCCGGTGGCCTCGGTGGAGAGGAGGTGGACGCCGCGGTGGATATTGGCGTTTTCGTGGGAGTAGTAGCGGGTGATGGCGTCGATGACGGACTGCGGCTTCTGGGTGGATGCGGCGTTGTCGAGGTAGACGAGCGGCTTGCCGTGCACGGAGCGCTGGAGGATGGGGAAGTCGGCTCGCACGTGGGCGAGGGCTTCAGGAATGGCGGGCGGTGTGGGCTGTCTGGCTGTTTGCGTCATGACGGTGTGGGAAGCTAACGAAGGGGAGTGGGGTGTCGATTGTGTTTTGGGTGTGGATTGGGCGTGTTATTTGTTGGCTTGCTTCGCGTTGGGGGGATCAACATATACGCTGGATGCCATTTTCAGGACTTGGGTTATCGGAACCTATCAACAAGGCGCTCAGCGAGCTCGGCTTCGAAAAGCCAACCCCAATTCAGGAACAAGCGATCCCTATCGTATTGGAAGGTAGGGACTTGATCGGATCGGCCCAGACGGGCACGGGGAAGACGGCGGCGTTTGGATTGCCGATTTTGCAGCGGATCGTGCCCGGCAAGCCGTTTCAGTGCTTGATTCTCGAGCCGACGCGCGAGCTAGCGGCGCAGGTCGAGGAGGCTTTGACGGTGTTTGCCAAGAATTTGGGAATCAAGATCGGGCTGATTTATGGCGGGGTGAAGTATGGCGGACAGCTGAAGATGATGGAGGGCGGCGCGGAGATCATCGTGGCGACTCCGGGGCGTTTGCTGGACCATTTAGGGCAGGGCAACCTGAGCTTGAAGCAGATGGACTACCTGGTGCTTGACGAGGTGGATCGGATGCTGGACATGGGTTTCCTGCCGGATGTGAAGCGGATCGTGCAGAACTATTGTTCGGCGGAGCGTCAGACGCTTTTGTTCACGGCGACGATGCCGGCGGCGATTAAGACTTTGACCGGCTGGGTATTGAAGAATCCGGCGGTGGTGGAGATTGGCAAGAACCGCTCTGCGGCGGAGACGGTGAGCCATGCGTTTTATCCGGTGGTGGAGCGGCAGAAGTACAAGTTGCTCCTGGAATTGCTGGAACGCACGCACTACGAGAGCGTGCTAATTTTCACGCGAACGAAGTTCAACGCGGACATGATCACGCGGCGTCTCGAGCGTTTGGATCACAAGGTTGCCGCCTTGCACTCGGACCGTTCTCAGTCGGAGCGGACGGCTGCGCTAAAGGGCTTTAAAGACGGTAGGTACGAAGTGCTGGTGGCGACGGATATCGCGGCTCGCGGCTTGGATATCGCGGGCGTGACGCACGTGATCAATTATGACGTGCCGCTGCATGCGGAGGACTACGTGCATCGCATTGGCCGAACGGGGCGCGCTTCGAAGGAAGGTGACGCGTTTACGCTTTTGACGGAGGATGAGGTGAAGAACGCGGCGGCGATCGAGCATTTCATCGGCAAGAAGGTTGAGCGCAAGAAGCTGGATGGTTTCGAGTACATGTACTCGGCTCTTTTCAACGCTCAGGAGAAGTCGGCTGCGGCTGGTCCGCGTTCGCGCTTGTTCGGCCGTTCGGGGCGTTAGGCAAGCTCCTTGGTTCTGGGGGATCTACCTTCGTCTTTGGAAGCTTTTTCAGGTGTTGTCGGAGGTCGCCCTAGCGGGTGTTTTCGTGGTTCCATTTGGACACGAGTTGGAATGACATCTCATAGATTCCGGTAGGATCGAAGGGTTTGTATATGATTTCCACGGGAGTTTTGGGGCCAAGACGTTGGGCGATTTCCTCTTCGGAGTAATCTGAGTAGGCGGTCACGATGACGAAGGTAATCTTGTCGTCGAGTTCGCGAATTCTCTCGATGGTTTCGAGTCCATCCCACCCGGGCGGCATGCGCATATCGACGAAGGCCAAGGGATAGCGAATTTTTTTCGCTTTGTGTTTCCTGACCAATTCGTAGGCTTCCTCTCCCTGGTAGGCGGACTGGAGCTGGAAATTGCGCACGCGATTTTTCCCAGAGGAAGATTCGTCGTCGCCGAGTAGGATCTTCTCGAGCTCGTCCAGTTTTTGCTCGTCTCCGTCTCGCTGGTCCGGGCAGAGGACGGCTTGGTAGTCGCGGTGGAGGGAGTGATTGTCGTCAATGATCAAGATGGACCGGTTCTTGAGTTCAGATAAATCGATTTTTACGGGTTTTGAAGACATAGGATGTTCGCTGAGGAGAGAGGAATACTACTATCCTCGATCTATAAAAATGCAACAAACGACTAAGTGGTTTTGGGTATGCTGTTGAGGATTATCGAAGCTTTTACCTCTCATATGTTATCTGGCTAGCGAGCGATTTCGGCGATGGTGGCGTTTCCGTTTTGATCGACCTCGATGATGAGCGGGGTTTCCACGATGCGAGCGGGAGAGGTCGGATACTGACGGAAAGTGATGGTGGCGGATGACGGTAGTCGGTTCTGTTTCATTTGGGCGCTATTGACGTCGTAGCGATTGTGGTGGTCTTGGTTGACGAGCTCGATTTGGGCGATGGATACCGCTTCGGCTTCGGATAGGCCGTTTCGGAGGTCGATTTGGGCGACTTGATCGACGATTTTCTGGTAGTTGCTTGTTGGCAGACCTCCGAAGCCGTTTCGCCGGCTTTGCTCGATGGCGTGTCCGAGGTAAGCGAGAAGTCGTTCGAGATCCGTGTCGCTTGTTAGTGTTTGGGCGGTGCGGATTTTGATGATTTGGCTGTTTACCCCTGAGACAAAAAGTTGACCTCTCTTTTGGGTGAGAGCCTCGGTGTATTGAAAGCGAGCGTGGAGAAAGGGCGTGTCGACCAGTGAAACAGTGCTGGTGGGGCCGGTTTCGAGATTTGTGTAAATGCGTTTTTTCGAGGCTTGGCTGAGGTCGCTTATGGCGTCTTGGAAGCTCCTTTGGATGACTTCTGAGTCGATGCCGGTTGGAATGATGCTGGCTTGTAGGTCGTAGACAAATACGTCGATGCGGGTGTCTGCGTTTCGATAGGTGATGGCGAGTCCGAGTCCGGGGGAGCGTTCTTCGAGCTCCACCACTGGCTGTCGAAAAAGGCTTCCCAAGGCGCCTGGAAAGTAGATGCCCGTCTTGTCGTCGAAATAGGGAGCGGGGGCGAGTTCCAGGTTTGTTCGGGGATTGGCTACCTTTACGCTCGAGCAGGAAGTGAGGAGGATGCCGGCGAGCACTCCGAGCACTGTCAACCCTGTCCGGTAGAGGGCGGGGAGGCAGCTTTTGCGTGGATTCACAGGGGAGTGGAGAAGCGAGAAGGGTTTTTACGGTCTGGTGGGGCGGTAGAAGAATATACGCCTGAGACAGAAGAAAAACGGCAGGGCGTTTTGTTCATGTTTTTTCCGGTAAATACGAGCTTTTGGTAGAGGGGTGTGCCCGTGGAAGACTCACTGTCTTCTCAGCTCGGTGGGGTTCCGGCCGATCTCCGCGTAAAAGCGTTGGCGAGCGAAGGCGATGGCTTTGCGAGCGGTGATTGGATCTTTCGCAAGTAGCTTGATATTCCAGCAGGGGCCATTGGCGAGTTGGCTGGAGCCGATTTTCAGGCCTTCGCTTTGTTTTTCGTAGATGGCTCTCCAGAAAGTGGCTGAATTTGAGAGGCGTTCGGAGACGAGTAGAATTGAAACGTAGAAGGGGTAGGTTTCTCCCAAATCGTTGGTCCAAGAGCTCGCGGAGTTTCGCCGTGGTTCGATAGTGTGTTTTTCGAGAAGGGATAGCGCTCCTTCGTAGCGTAGGGAGAGTCGGTTGCGAAAGCGTCTGAATGTGAAGGCTTCGCCGTGCGCGATACGACCTGGGGAGATGGCTTCGATGAAGAAGAGTTCGCCGCCCCTATCAACCGAGATCGTGGTCCTTTGGGTGAATGAGCTATCACCTTGGAGGATGAGCCACTCCGGATTATTTTCCAGGAAGGCGTTCGCCTCGATGGTGAAGCGTTGGTTCCAGTTTGCCTCTTCGTTTGAATCCATTTTATGAATACGAAGTGAAGAGGGGTTTGAGACAGTGATGGCTGCTTCTGACTTGGTCCGGATGCTTAGGTCTACGGAATCGCCTGCCAGCATGCCGGCAGTTGGGCACATGAGATTGAGGAGCAGGCTGTTTCCATCCCAGTAGGGCTTTGATATGTGGATGGGCGTTTTGAAGTCCTTTTGCGTGAGTACGCTCTTGCCTGTCACGTCTTTCTCGCAGCAGGCATGAAGATAGCCTGATACGTGGGGACGAGAGGTTGGAAAGGCAGGTGGTGTATTCACAGGTTGGATATTTAGAATCTGCTCTAGAATAGGTATTCCTTTTTTAGCCAGGCTATGACGTCGTCGAGCCCTTTGTGAGACTTGAGGTCGCAGAAGAGGAAGGGGCGATCTCCTCGCATTTTTTTGGAGTCGCGATCCATGACGCCAAGGTCTGCTCCGACGTAGGGAGCGATGTCGATCTTGTTAATGATCATAAGGTCGGAGTACTGGATGGCGGGGCCGCCCTTGCGGGGGATCTTGTCTCCCTCGGCGACGTCGATGACGTAGATGAAGGCGTCGACGAGCTCGGGCGAGAAGGTGGCGGACAGGTTGTCGCCGCCAGACTCGATGAGTACGGCTTGTGTGTCTGAGTGGCGTTCAAGAAGCTCGTCGATGGCGGCCATATTCATGCTGGTGTCGTCGCGGATGGCGGTGTGCGGGCAGCCGCCTGTTTCGACGCCCATGACGCGATCTGCTTCGAGGGCCTTGTTGCGGACTAGGAATTCGGCGTCTTCGCGGGTGTAGATGTCGTTGGTGATGGCGACGAGTTTGTATTCGGATTTCAATGCTTCGCAGAGGCGGAGCAGCAGCATGGTCTTGCCGGAACCTACGGGGCCGCCGATTCCGATGCGGACGGGGCGTGATATGTTGTTGGATGGTTGGGTCATGATATAAAGAGTCTTGAAAAAGCGTGTTCGTGGCGTTGGGAGGCGATGTCAAGAGTTGGTAGGAAGGCTCCGGCGAAGTCCCGCTCGATGGAGAGGGAGTTCTGGATTACGGGTTCGATTTTCTGTAGTGATTCTGTGAGCACGGTTTGGGCGCCTTCTTGTCCGATCCGGATGAGCTTTAGGGATGCGGCGCAAGGGGCGGCGAGGGTTTGGTAGCTCCAGGCTACGAGTGCGGCTTCGAGCGGGGTTTCGAGATCGACGTTTTCGCAGGCGAAGATCGTTATGTGATGGGGCGTGATTCGCTTTTCCAGTTTTAGCTGCTTGAGCTCCGCGAAGAAGGGGCTGGGCCGTAGCTTGCTGAGGAGTCGCAGGCGTTGTTTTCCTTGAGCGGAGCTGGCTTGACGGAGTTCTTTGCAGGGTTTTGAGGCGGAGATTTCTTCGTCGAGCTGGCAGATATCATCGAATTTGAGCTTTGCTGCCGCATCGTAGGTGAAACGTAGATACGGGAGTTCGAACTCTTGCAGGTTGAGGAAGACGATGCTTTCTAGGTATTGAAGGAGGGAGGGGGCGTCATGGACCTCGCCGCTTGCGCAAAGCTCTTCTAAGCCGTAGGAGTGAGCGTAGGATCCAATGGGAAAGAGTGGATCCGTGGTCTGCAGCATTGCCTGGAGCCAGGGGAAATTCATCGCGGAAAAACAGCTTCGGATTAGTGGTGATGGTGGCCGCTGGCTGCTGTTGCGGGTTGGAAGACTTGGCGTGCTTCTTGGTAGGGAATCTCGTTGCGGTCGAGGAGTTGGCGAACTGCGGGGTCGTCTTCGGCTACCACGAAATTGGCTTCAAAAGCGGCGGGAAAATGCATATTCCCTACCATCCAGCCGTAGAATGCTCCTGTGGTTCCGTCGTGAAATGGAATTTTCAATACGGGCTCGGGGTCTTGCTCGATGAGGTAGACGCTGTCTTTGGTTTCGTGAAATGCGGTGCCGTGCTTGAGTGGGTGAGGGAGATCGAATCCGAAGTCTGTTCCGTCAGCGGCGGTGGCTCTAAAGCGTCGTTTGGCGAGTTTTCGGCGGTCGACAGGGAGCTGTATTTGTTTTTTGGATTCGGGGAAGCCGGGTAGGTGATTGGTGATGAGTTGCACGAAGGGAGGGTTTTAGAAGAGGAAGTAGCGTTGGGCGAGGGGGACTTCGGTGGCGGGCTCGCAAGTGAGGAGGGTGCCGTCTGCTTTCACTTCATAAGTCTCGGGATCGACTTCGATCTTTGGGGTGGCGTCGTTGTGGACGAGGTCTTTCTTGCTGATGTTGCGGGTGCCTTTGACGGCAACGAGTCGCTTTTGGAGGTGCAGCTGGTTGTTGTGGGATTCGTCGAGGAATTCCTGGCTTACGAAGGTGACCGAGGTGCTGTACTTGGCTTTTCCGTGAGCGGCGAATTGCTTGCGGTAGAAGGTTGGCTGGGGTGTGGGGATGGACGCGTTTGGATCTCCCATATTTGCGAGAGCGATAAGACCGCCTTTAAGGACGAGCTCTGGCTTCACGCCGAAGAAGGCCGGTTTCCAGACGACGATGTCGGCGAGCTTTCCGACTTCGATGGAGCCGACTTCGTGTGCGGCTCCGCAAGCGATGGCGGGATTGATGGTGTATTTGGCGATGTAGCGAAGGGCGCGGAAGTTGTCGGCTTCAGGATGCGTATCCGAATCTAGCTTACCGCGCTGGACTTTCATTTTGTGGGCGGTTTGCCAGGTGCGGGAGATGACTTCGCCGACGCGTCCCATGGCTTGGGAGTCGGAGGACATGATGGAAAAGGCTCCTAGGTCGTGAAGGATATCCTCTGCGGCAATGGTGGAAGGGCGAATGCGGGATTCGGCGAATGCGACGTCTTCGGGAATCTTGGAGTCGAGGTGATGACAGACCATGAGCATGTCGAGATGCTCGTCGATCGTATTCACGGTGTAAGGACGTGTGGGATTAGTGGAAGAGGGGAGTACGTTGAGCTCGCCGCAGACTTTTATGATGTCGGGGGCGTGTCCGCCGCCGGCTCCTTCGGAGTGAAAGGTGTGGATGACGCGGTTTTTGAAGGCGGCGATGGTGTCTTCGACGAATCCGGACTCGTTGAGGGTGTCGGTGTGGATGGCTACTTGTACGTCCATTTCGTCGGCGACGGAGAGGCAGACATCTATGGCAGCGGGGGTGGTGCCCCAGTCTTCGTGAAGCTTTAGCCCCATGGCTCCGGCGGCGACTTGCTCGCGGAGGGCGTCGGGGTTGGATGAGTTTCCTTTGCCCATGAAGCCTAGGTTCATGGGGTATTCCTCGGCAGCTTCGAGCATACGGTGGATATTCCAGGCGCCGGGCGTGCAGGTAGTGGCGTTGGTGCCTGTGGCGGGTCCGGTGCCGCCGCCGGTCATGGTGGTGACGCCGGAGGCGAGGGCTTCGTCGATTTGCTGGGGGCAGATGAAATGGATGTGGGAGTCGAAGCCACCTGCGGTAACGATGTGTCCTTCTCCGGCAATGACTTCGGTGGAAGCTCCTACTGTCATTGACGGGTGGATACCGTCTTGGATAAGGGGGTTGCCTGCGTGTCCGATGCCGACGATGCGTCCGTTCTTGATGCCGATGTCGGCTTTGATGACGCCTTGGATGGCGTCGAGGATGGTGGCGTTGGTGATGACGAGGTCGAGGGAGTCGGCCCCGGCGGCTTTAGGGGATTGGCCCATGCCGTCGCGGATGACTTTGCCTCCGCCGAATTTGACTTCGTTTCCGTAACCGCCGTTCTCTGCGATCAGGTCGCGTTCGACTTGTATCAGGATTTCGGTGTCACCGAGTCGAACTTTGTCTCCTACGGTGGGGCCGAACATTTCGGCGTACTGGCGTCTGTCGATTTTGAGGCTCATGGCTGTTTTCGGGAAAGTTTAACTAGAGGGTGGGTTCGAAGAGGAATGATGTGAGGGTAGCGATGGTGCGGAGGTAGTTTTCATCTTCGGCGCTCCAATGGCGAATACTGCGGCGGTTTTCGCAGCAGATGATACCGATGGGCGTAAAGTCCTTGTGCAGTATAAAATCGAGAAGGGAGCGGATTCCGTTGGGAATGAAGTAGGAGTCGGTGAATTCTTTGGTGGCGTTTTGGATGCGTGCGTTGGGGGCGTTGACCAAGTTATCTTCGACTATGGCGCGGAAGTAGTTTGGGTATTCGCTTCGTTTAAGGAGGAGTCCTTTTGAGTAGGAATTATCGATGGCGTCGAAGCGGCTTTGGCACTCGATTTGGCTGAGGTCTGAATCGAAGGTCCAAATGCTGACGAGATCGGCGTCGAGGTCCTCAGCTGCGTCTTCGCAGACTGCGTTGAAGATCTCTTCCTTTCGAGCTGAAGCTCTTTGGCTTAGGAGTTGCTTGGTCCTGCGCATTGGTGTGCCGCCTATGCTCTTTGACTAGAGGGGACCATCGATTTTGTTGTTGAGGCCGTAGACCTCGCGTTTGCCGGCGAGGGCTACGAGCTCGACTTCTTTGGAGTCGCCCGGTTCGAAGCGAACGGCGGTGCCAGCGGCGATGTTGAGGCGGAAGCCGCGGGCAGAGGCGCGGTCAAATTCGAGCGCGGAGTTGACTTCGAAGAAATGAAAGTGGCTGCCGACTTGGATAGGTCGATCTCCGGTGTTGCTCACCGCGAGGGTGAGGGTGGCGAGGCCTTTGTTGGCTTCGAGTGGCGGGCCGTCGGCTGGGATGATCTCTCCGGGGGTCATTGGATGGGATTGTGTACGGTTACGAGTTTGGTGCCATCGGGGAAGGTCGCCTCGACTTGGACTTCGTGGACCATTTCCGGAACACCGTCCATAAGGTCATTTCGTTTCAGGAGGGTGGCTCCATAGCTCATCAGTTCTGCCACGGATTTGCCGTCGCGAGCTCCCTCGAAGATTTCGTAGGTGATGATGGCGACCGCTTCCGGGTAGTTGAGCTTGAGGCCACGGGCCTGTCTTCTGCGAGCGAGGTCGGCGGCGACGACGACCATGAGTTTCTCTTGTTCGCGAGGGGTTAGGTGCATAGGGGAGATGGCGAATGGTCTATTTTAAGCAGTGAGGTTAAGAGGTATAAATCAGCTCGCTGAGGGAGTGCGAGTCGGAATCTGATTTGAGCAATTATTAGGCCATACTCCTTTGTTCTTCTGTATGTTGGGTCAGTTTCAGCGCTATGCTCGTTATTAATCCAAACACGGGCTCGGGATGCGCGTTTTTCATGGAAACGCGGTTTTATACGACAGTTTTAAAGGATTGGCCCAACTGATGCTAGAGAAGCCCTCGTGGTTTATGACGTGTCCCTATTCACGATTGTACAGCCATCTGACTCAGAAAAACCCAACCTCCAACAGATAAATAATGAACGATCTCAAGAAACTAACCCTAGGCCTTGGCTCAGCTGCTGCGCTTTTTACCTCTTCGCTTGTCGCACAAGATACGGTGAAAGTCGGCGTTCTTCACTCTCTTAGCGGGACGATGGCGATTAGCGAAACTTCACTTCGCGACATCTTGCTTTTCACTTTTGACGAAATCAACGAAGCCGGTGGCGTTCTTGGAAAGAAGATCGAACCAGTCGTGGTCGACGGCGCTTCTGACTGGCCGACCTTCGCGGAAAAGGCGGAGCAACTACTCGCTCAGGATAAGGTGTCTGCAACTTTCGGTTGTTGGACTTCTGTGAGCCGCAAGTTCGTTCTTCCTGTCTACGAAAAGTACAACGGTCTTCTCTTTTATCCGGTACAGTATGAAGGCGAAGAGCTGTCTCCAAATATCTTTTACACGGCTGAAGCGGTCGGACAGCAAGCGATCCCAGCGGTGGACTTCCTACTAGAAGAAGGCTACACTAAGTTCTATCTTATCGGCACTGACTACGTCTACCCGCAGACGACGAACCTCGTTCTTTTCGAGTACCTCAAGTCCAAAGGTATCCCGGAAGAAAACATTGGCGGTGGACTTCGCAAGGAAAACGGCGAGGTGATCTCTGCTGGCAAGTACACTCCTTTCAGCCACACCGACTATCAGCAGATTGTTGCGGATATCAAGAGCTTTGCCGCTGGCGGTGATGCGTGCGTTCTCAACACAGTGAATGGCGACTCTAACGTTTCCTTCTTCAAGGAGATTGCTGCTTCCGGACTCACGGCAGAGGATTGTCCGATCGTTTCGTATTCACTTTCCGAGGACGAGTTCCGTAGCTTGCCAACAGCTGACTTGGTGGGGCACCTCGGATGCTGGACTTACTTCATGTCGCTCGATACTCCTGCCAACAAGGAGTTTGTTGCGAACTTCCAGAAGTGGCTTGAGACCAAGGCGCCTTCCAGCGTACAGAAGGAAGGTCGTGTAACATGCTCTCCTATGGTTCTCTCCTACAATGGCGTGTATCTCTGGAAAGCTGCGGTAGAGCGGGCAGGAACCTTCGAGACGTCTGCCGTGATCAAGGAACTCGAAAAGGGTATTTCGTTCGACGGGCCTGGCGGCACAGTCACCACGCAGGAGAATCATCACCTCACCAAGAACGTATACATCGGCGAGATTCTCGAAGATGGTCAGTTCGAGATCCTCGAGTCGTTTGATAACGTTTACGGCGAACCCTTCCTGAAGGGGACATTCTAGTCGTCTCTTGCTTTTATAATTTTCTTGGGCTCGCCCGGCCCTATCCCCATCAGGCCTGGCGAGCTCATTTTATTTCTCCCTCCTCCAATTTTGTCTCTGCTCTCTCATGAAGAAAGCCCTATTGCTTTTTTCGTTTGTTTGGACCGTGCTTGCGGGTGCTGTCGAAACAGTCGAAATACGAACGCTTCTCGAAGATCTAGCCCTTGAGCGGATCGATGATCAGGAAGCCACTCTGCAGGAACTTGCCGATTCGGGCGATGAATATGTGACTGCCTTTGTTGACGCATGGCGCGTGGGCGAGATTCGGGAATATCAGCAGGCAGGGACCGAGCTATTTCTCGTACAAGAGGTATCTGGAAAATACATACGCGTGTCGACTGGCGAAACTATCGATATCAGCTCGGAAGTCTACGAGTCTTTAGACAAGAACCGCGCTCCTCGAAAGTTGCGTCGTTTGTTGACTCGAGTAACCGATACGATTGGCCTCGCATCGAAGAATGTGAATACAAGAGTGGAGGCCGCACTGAAACTAGGTGCGAGTCAGAGAGCGGAATATTTGCCCGAGCTTCAGAGGCGTTTCGAAAATGAGAAGAACGCGAAGGCCAAGAGAGCCTTTGAGGAGGCAATCATGATCAGCTTGCTTGCGAACGCGGAGACGTCGGAAGAGTTGATCGGAGCGGTTATCCGCTTGGGCGAGCTACATTCCATACGCGCCAAGGACAAGATACTGGCGATCGTCGCTTCCGCGGGTGAGTCTGGTGACGAAGCTTTGCAGGTGGCGGCTCAAAAGGCGAGTGACATGATCTCGGACCATGAGGAGTTGCTCAAGCATGCGGGAAGCTTTTTTCGTGGATTGAGCACTGGTAGCGTGCTGCTGATGGTTTCTTTTGGCTTGGCTATTACCTTTGGGTTGATGGGCATCATCAACATGGCGCATGGCGAGTTTATCGCGATCGGCGGCTATACGTGTTATGTGGTTCAGGGCTATTTTTCCAACTGGTTTGGAGAAAGCAGTCCAGCATTTCAGTGGTTTTTCTGGGTATCCTTGCCGGTCAGTTTTGCTGTGGCGGGCGGGATCGGGTTTGTTTTGGAGAAGGGATTCTTCCGTTTTCTCTACAAACGTCCCCTTGAGTCATTGCTGGCGACTTGGGGCCTTTCGATGGTAATGCGTCAGGCGTTTCGTTTGAAATTTGGCGCGGCTAATGTACAGGTAGCCAATCCTGATCTTCTGTTAGGAAATTTTGAATACGCTGGCATTTCAATGAGCTATGCTCGCTTGTTCGCGATCGCGTTCGCCGGTTTCGTTTGTGTGCTTACTTGGCTGTTGCTCACGAAAACGAATCTCGGTCTCTATATTCGGGCGGTGATGCAAAACCGAAACATGGCGTCCAGTCTGGGAATTCCAGTGAAGCGTGTGAATTCTATGACCTTTGCTTTCGGTTGCGGTTTGGCAGCGATGGCGGGAGCGGTTCTCACACAGATAGGCAATGTCGGTCCGACGATGGGACAGGCTTATATCGTGGATAGTTTTATGGTGGTCGTGGTTGGCGGAGTTGGAAACCTTCTCGGGGCTGGAATCTCGGCAATGGGGATTGGCGTATTCGATCAGTTCCTACAGCCTTTGTTTGGTCCAGTCATGGGCAAGATAATCGTGTTGGGTATGATCATTCTCTTCCTGCAGTGGAAGCCGGGTGGCATCTTCCCGACGAAATCTCGAAGCATGGATGACTAGTACGGAGGGATTTCACTGATGAAGCTATTTGATAATAAGATCGAGTTTGGCGGGTATTTGAGCGCTTGCGTGGTGCTGCTCCTGATCCTGCCGGCGATGAACGCGTTTTTTCCGGAAGGGAGTTCGATGCATTTCTCGTCCTTTCAACTGTCGTTGTGGGGCAAATACATCACCTACGCCGTAATGGCGATGAGTTTGAATTTGCTCTGGGGTTATACGGGCTTGCTTTGCCTGTGTCAGAGTTTGTTTTTTGCTCTCGGGGCATATGCGTTTGGCATGTACCTGATGCTACATGTCGGAGTGGATAGCGTGTACAACACGGCATTGCCGGACTTCATGGATTTCCAGGGATACACGGCTCTGCCTTGGTACTGGGCTCCGTTTGAGAACGGCGCGTTTGCGATTGCGGCAACGTTGTTGGTGCCAGGTGTGTTGGCGTTTGTGTTCGGGTTTTTAGCCTTTCGCTCTCGAATTAAGGGCGTCTATTTTTCGATCCTTACTCAGGCGCTGACGTATGCGGCGAGTCTTTTCTTCTTTAAGAACAACTTGGACTTGTTTGGTAACAATTTCATTTTGTTCGGTGGAAACAACGGACTTACGGACTTTAAGGAAATTTTTGGATACGACGTGAACGCCGCGTCGACTCAGCGTTGGATATTCGTGATGAGCGCGATATTGATGCTTGTGGTCTATCTTGTTATCTCGTGGTTACTCCGGACGAAGTTTGGCAAGGTACAGCAGGCAATTCGTGATAGCGAGAATCGAGTACGGTTTTCGGGGTATTCAACAACGACCTACAAAATGCTGATCTTCGTGGGGACTTCTATGGTAGCGGGTATTGCCGGCGCCTTTTATGTTCCTCAGGTTGGCGGAATCAACGCTAACGAGATGTCTCCTGCCAAGTCGCTGGACGTGGTTGTTTGGGTTGCCTTAGGTGGACGCGGGACAAAGTTTGGCCCTATTATCGGGGCGATTGTGGTGAACATCATTAAGAGTTTCACAACAAGGATGTATCCAGATTATTGGCTCATTATCCTCGGAGCGATTTTTATGCTCGTGGTACTTTTCATGCCGAACGGATTGGTAGGCTTGCCGAAGCAGCTCGCTCCGGTTTGGGCGCGTATTCGCGGTAATTCTTCAACCTCAGCAATCGCCGCTTCCTAATGGCTCACATACCTCCGAAAAAGCATACTCCTCTTATCCTCAGCGTTGAAGGCGTTGAGAAGTCTTTCGATGGATTCAAGGCGATCAACGATCTGAACTTCTACCTTGAAGAGGGTGAGCTCCGCACGGTGATTGGTCCGAATGGAGCGGGTAAGAGTACTTTCATGGATTTGATTACGGCTCGCACGAAACCGGACGCGGGCAAGATCAAGTTTCACTTAGACAATGGGGAAGACGTGGATTTGACTCGAGTGCGAGAGCACGATGTCAGTCAGCTTGGAATCGGTCGCAAGTTCCAGAACCCGACGGTTTATAGTTCTCATACGGTTTACGATAATCTGAAGCTATCGCTCGCTGGCGAGCGTGGGATATTTCACTCGCTCTTTTATCGCGAGAAGCCTGCGGATCGGGATAAGATCTATAGCGTTCTCGAGACGATTCGCTTGGTGGACAATGCTGAGGATTTGGCGGGCGCCCTTTCGCACGGTCAGAAGCAGTGGTTGGAGATCGGGATGCTGCTTGCTCAGGATCCCAAGATCATGCTGGTCGACGAGCCTGCGGCTGGGATGAGCGACGAGGAAACCGAGCGCACAGGGGAGCTTTTGTTGAGTCTGGCGGGTAAGCACAGTTTGATCGTGATCGAGCATGACATGGAATTTGTCCGTCAAATCGCCAGTCGCGTTACGGTTTTGCACCAAGGGCATGTCCTGAAGGAAGGCAGTTTCGATTTTGTTAAGAGTGACCCGCAAGTGATCGAAGTCTATCTCGGTCGCCAAACCCGTAAACACTAGTAAATTCAAAAAATGGATACACAAGTCCAAGAGGAAGCGGGAGCTGTCCAAGAGAACGAATCAATGCTCCTTTCGGTCCGAGACGTCTATGCGGGTTACGATGAGTCGATGATCCTAAAGGGCGTGTCGATTGACGTTCCTGAGAAAAAGGCTGTCGCCTTGCTCGGGCGAAATGGGGTCGGCAAGACGACTTTGCTGAATACGATACTGGGCTTGGTCGCTACCAAGAATGGTTCTATCGAGTTTACGGGAAGGACGATTCAAAAAATGGCTCCTGATACGAGAGCTCGACTTGGAATCGGGTATGTGCCCCAGGGGCGCGACATTTTTCCAGGACTTACGGTTTGGGAAAATCTCAACGTAAGCCTGCGGGTTGCAAATGCTGGGAAAGAGGCGGCTGCTCGCCTAGAGTCTGTCTACGAGCTTTTTCCGGTGCTGAAGGATATGCTCAAGCGCAAGGGAGGCGTTCTTAGCGGAGGGCAGCAGCAGCAGCTTGCGATTGGTCGCGCTCTTTTGTTGAAGCCGAAGCTGCTCATTCTCGACGAGCCGACGGAAGGAATTCAGCCGTCGATCATAGACCAAATCGAGGACGCGATCTACGCGATTCGAAAGAAGGGAGAGATGAGTGTCATCCTCGTGGAGCAGTACATTGATTTCGCCCGCAATGCTTGTGAAAGCTTCTACATTCTCGAGCGTGGCTCGGTGGTGCAGAATGGAGCCATATCGCTGCTCGATGATGATATGGTGGAGAAGTACCTGACGGTGTAGTCTTGTGAGCTTTTGATTTTCGGAAATGCGTATTCGTCTTGTCCGGGCGGATACGCATTTTTTGTCGTTTCGTGCGTTGGTTCAGCGTGCAAAAAAGCCTCCACCGAGAGGTGGAGGCTTTGAGTGAAAGGTTCGATTTCTTTCTAGGAACTAGAAAGTGAAGAGAGCTTCAACAGCGAATTCTGTGAGGTCTTCTCTCCAAGTGCCTCGGTCAGTCTGGCTGACTTCGGTGACGAGCGCCAGGTTGTCGGTGACGGCGTGGATGTAGGCGAGAGTCATCTTGTAGTCTTCGTCCTTGATCTGGCCGGAACCTACCATTGCGGATGCCGCGAGGCTGGTGTAGTCACGCTTGTCGTTGCTAATACGAGCAGTGAAAGTACCCTTGTCGCCGGTAGCGACGGAGTACATGACGAGCCACTGCTGAATGTCGCTGTAGGTGTCGCTGTAGTTGTTGTACTCAGCGGCAAGCGTGGAGGCCCCGAACTCGTAGGAGCTCCAGAAGTTGATGAGTTCGCGGTCTTCGAGTCCTGCGTTAGCAGAGTCGATTGCGTAACCGAGGTAGAATGTCCAACCGTCCGCAGGAGTGAGGACGAGCTTGGATTCGATACCCATGTCGTAGTCATCGCTGTCGCTGCTGATCGAGCCGTCGTCATCGTAAACGGAGTCTACGAGCGCGAGGCCGAGAGCACCCCAGTCATCGCTGAAGTCGATGGTCACACCGTTGTGGTAGCCAGGGATGGTTGTACCGTAGGCGTAAGAGTACTGGTAGAGACCGGTAGGCTCTGCGGTTTCCCAACCATGGTAGCTGAGGAACTTACCAGCAGTGATGGAAGTGCCCTGACCGAGGTCGTAAGTGATGAACGCCTGCTCGAGGTCGAGCTCGTTTGTTTCGCCGCGCTGGTAGTCGATGTCTACTTGACCGGTGATTTGGTCGAAAGAGTAGAGGAAATCGAGTTCCATCTGGTCTAGGTCGAACGATGTCGAGTCGCCGTCTTTGTCGTCAGCGTGGTACAAGGACATGTCGAGGAAACCTGTGATAGACAGGTTGTCGTTGATTTCGATCTGACCGTAAAGGGCAGAGCTGGATAGCAGCGCACCGGCTGCGGTTAGACTTAGTAGTTTGTTCATTGATCTGAGTTTTAGGTAGTGACGCCTGTAGCAAGCTACTAGCGAGGAGATATTAGGTAGATTGGTTAGATCCTGAAACGCTTGTCTGGTTCTGTTCGAATTGGCTAAAAAGCAATTTAATTGCCAATAGGAGAGAAAGATAAAAATTTCCGTAATATTTTCCAATATGAAAGTTTCTGCTCAAAAACAGACATTTCATAAAGGAATTTCGTCGCAAGTAGCATTTGGGGGCCGGAATTTAGGTATGAACAATTAGATGATCAAGCTTTATTAGCTTAACCCTCTAAAGAGTTCTTTTGCAGCCTCTTAGACGCGAATTTATAGCACCGAGAATTCGGACTTATTCTTCGCTTGGAGCAGCTTCTTCGGCGTCGTCTTCGGATTCGCTTTCGTCTTCAACAATGCGAGCTATACCTAGTAGGACATCGCCTTTGTTGAGATTGATGCAGCGAACGCCCTTAGTGATACGCCCGATCAGGTTGATGTCTTTGACGCTGGTGCGGACGGCTTGGCCGTTTTTGGTTAGCATCATAATCTCATCGCTTTCTCTGACTGCGAGAGCGCCTGCGACTCCGGCTGTCTTGGCGGCGATGACACCGCTACCGCCGCGTTTCTGGAGGGGGAACTCGTCGAAGGTGGTACGCTTGCCCTGGCCGTTAATGCCGCAGATGAGAAGGGCGGACTCGTTGTCGACGACTTCCATGGCTTGAGCGTAGTCCTTCTCTGAGAGCTTCACTCCGCGGACTCCGCGGGTGGCGCGTCCCTGCTCGCGGAGGTCGGACTCGTGGAAACGGATGGACTTGCCGAGGTGGGTGACGATGACGAGTTCGCTGTCGCGGTTGGTCAACTTGACGGTGATGAGCGAGTCGCCTTCGTCGATGTTGATGCCGATGATGCCGCCTTTGCGGAAGTTCTTGTAGGCGGCAAGGTTGGTTTTCTTCACTGTGCCGTGCTTGGTGCACATGACTAAGTTGAAGTCTTCTGTTATCTCCTTCACGCAGATCATGGCTGCGATCTGCTCTTCCTTCTGGAGCTGCAGCACATTGTTGATGCTGCGGCCTTTTGAGGTGCGGGAGCCTTCAGGCAGTTCGTAGACTTTCTCTACGTAAACGCGACCGTTGTTCATGAAGAACATGATGGTGTCGTGCGTATTGGCGGTGAAGATGTGCTCGACGAAGTCGTCCTCGTAGGTGTTGCCGCCTTGCACGCCCTTGCCGCCGCGTTTTTGGGTGCGGAATTCGGAGTCGGAGACGCGCTTGATGAACCCCTTGTGGGAGATGGTGATGAAGCACCCTTCCTTCGGGGTCATGTCGGCCTTGGAGATGTCACCTTCGTAAGGAACGATTTCGCACTTGCGTGGGCTGGTGTACTTTTCCTTCAGCTCGCTTAGCTCCTCCTTAATGATGGAGAGGAGCTTGTACTCGTTTTCGAGGATGGAGCGGAGTTCCTCGATGAGCTTGAGGAGTTCGGCGTACTCTTCCTCGATTTTGCCGCGCTCCATGCCGGTGAGCTGGTAGAGGCGGAGGTCGAGAATGGCGGTGACCTGGCGGTCCGAGAGCGGGTATTTTTCCTGGAGGCGAACTTTGGCTTCGTCGCGATTGGCGGACGAGCGGATGATCTTGATGAAGTCGTCCAGGTTATCGAGAGCGATCTTGTAGCCTTCGAGAATGTGGGCGCGGTCTTCGGCTTTCTTGAGGCGGAATGCGGTGCGGCGGTAGATGACTTCGCGGCGATGATCGATGTAGCAGTTGATCATCTCCTTCATGTTCATCTGCTTTGGACGCTTGTTGTCCAAGGCCAGCATATTGACGCCGAAGGAAGCCTCTAGAGCGGTCTTTTTGTAGAGTTTGGAGATGATGACCTCTGGGAACTCGCCTCGCTTGAGCTCGATGACGATACGGGTGTTTTCGTCGGATTCGTCGCGGAGATCGGAGATGCCTTCCACTTCCTTGGTGGATACGAGCTCGGCGATCTTGGTGACGAGAGTGGCTCGGTTGACGTTATAGGGGATCGTGGAGATAATGATGCGCTCGCGATCACCGCCTTCCATGGGCTCGGATGTAACTGTTCCGCGCATACGCACGATGCCGCGTCCGGTGTTCATGTACTCGTCGATGCCCTTGCGGCCGATGATCCGTCCGCCGGTTGGGAAGTCGGGTCCTTGGATCAGCTCGCCGAGTTCGGCGATGGTGATGTTGGGATTGTCGATCTGGGCGCAAACGCCGTCGATGAGCTCGTCGAGGTTGTGCGGCGGGATGTTGGTCGCCATGCCGACTGCGATGCCGGTGGAACCGTTCATGAGAAGGTTCGGTAGTCCTGCGGGCAATACAGATGGCTCGGTGGTGGACTCCTTGTAGTTGGCTACGAAGTCTACCGTATCCTCATCTATGTTGCGAAGGAGGTCTTCTGCGATGGCGGTGAGGCGTGCTTCTGTATAACGATAGGCCGCGGGGGAGTCGCCGTCGACGGAACCGAAGTTACCTTGCGGGTCGATGAGCGGGTAGCGCATCACCCACTTTTGGGCCATGCGTACGAGGGTGTCGTAGACGGAGGAGTCGCCATGCGGGTGGTAGTTTTTAAGAACTTCACCCACAACGCCTGCACATTTGTCGAAGGCACGGTTGTGCAGTAGGCCTTCCCGCAGCATGGCGTAGAGGATGCGTCGCTGCACGGGCTTGAGGCCGTCACGGGCGTCGGGTAGGGCTCGGCTGACAATGACCGACATCGAGTAGTCGATGTAGGCGGTCTGCATGATGTCAGTGATGCTAGTGGAGGAGATTCTTTCGTTGGAAATGTTTTCCATGGAGAGTGATTATAAAATGGATACGGATTGCTGTTTTGATCGCGGCACGAGGCCGCTTCCCACGAGGATTACACGTCGAGGTAGGAGACGTTGAGGGCGTTGTCTTCGATGAAGAGACGGCGTGGGGCGACTTCTTCTCCCATGAGGATGGTGAAGAGTTCGTCGGCTTTGGCGGCGTCGTTGATGTTGACCTTGAGTAGTCTACGTTTGGATACATCCATAGTTGTTTCGTAGAGCTGCTTAGGGTTCATCTCTCCGAGACCTTTGTAGCGTTGGATGCTGAGTCCCTTGCGTCCGGATTTTCTGATCTCGTCGAGAATCGACATGTTTGAGAAGATCTCGATGGTGTTCTCGCTCTTGGATCCGAGGTTTTCTGTGAAGGTGTAGACGGGTTCTTCGGAGGTGACGAATTGCGATAGGTTGAGCCCGATGTTTTCGATTTCGTGGAGGAGTTTGGACATCTCGTTGGACTCGAAAATCTCGAAGATGGAGATGCGCTTTGAGATGCCGGCTGCTTCGTCGAAGATAGTTGCGGTGGCGTTTTCCTCATTGAGGCCTTCGGCGCCCATGCCTTGGTTCTGAACGAAGGCGGCGCGATCTGATTCCTCGCGGAGGAAGTGGTAGGTCTCGTTGTTGCCTTCGCGAACGCGGGCGAGGTAGCGGGGGAGGCTGTGGTTTTCTTTTGAATACTGTTCGAGGTATTCGGCAAGCGAACCGCCGTGGCGTGTAACTGATCCGCCAATACGTTCGAGTTGGGCGAAGACTTCGACGATCTTGTCGAGTTTTTCGCCTTCGAACTTGTGGCCATCGTCAACGCGGGTGAGCACCGATTCGTCTCCTCCGAGTTCGAGGAGGATGCGGTTTAGCTGCTCGTCGTTGTCGATGTACTGCTCGCGGCGCTTGCGCTTGATCTTGTAGAGCGGAGGCTGGGCCATGTAGACGTAGCCGCGCTCGATGAGTCCCTTCATGTGGCGGTAGAGGAAGGTCAACAGCAGGGTCGAGATGTGGGAGCCGTCGACGTCGGCATCGGTCATGATGATGATCTTATGATAGCGGGCTTTCTCGATGTTGAAGCCACCGCCGTCTTCCGAATCGCCGATTCCGGTACCGATCGCGGTGATCATGGTGCGGATTTCGTTGTTGGAAAGGACCTTGTCGATGCGAGCTTTCTCTGAGTTGATGAGCTTACCGCGCAGGGGAAGGATGGCTTGGGTGCGACGATCGCGTCCTTGTTTGGCAGAACCACCCGCGGAATCACCCTCCACAATGTAGATTTCGGATTCTTCGGGTTTTCGGGACGAACAGTCGGCGAGCTTGCCGGGAAGTCCGCCTCCTGAGAGGGCGGACTTGCGAACGGTTTCGCGGGCCTTACGAGCGGCTTCACGAGCGCGAGCTGCATTGAGGCATTTGTCGATGAGGCGTTTGGCGAGCTTGGGGTCGGTTTCGAAGTGGTACTTGAGACGTTCGCCGACGATTTTTTGTACGATGCCGTCGACTTCGCCGTTGGAGAGTTTGGTCTTGGTCTGGCCTTCGAAGCGCGGTTCGGGAACCTTGACCGATACGACTGCTACGAGACCTTCGCGGGCGTCGTCACCGGTGATGGCGGGATCCTTGTCCTTGAGGAGATTATTGGCGCGGGCGAATTGGTTGACCACGCGAGTCAATGCGGTGCGGAAACCGGTGAGGTGGGTGCCGCCCTCGATGTTGAAGATGGAGTTCGCGTAGGCGAAGATCTGGTCGTTGTAGGAATCGTTGTACTGGAGGGAGACGTCGACGCCGATCGGGGGCGCGTCTTCGTTTGTCTTAACGGAGTCCGAAAAGGAGATGGGATCTTCGTGCAGGACGTTTTTGGAGCGATTGAGGAAGCGGATGTATTCCGCGATGCCGTCGACGAAGAGGAAGCTCTCTTCTTTGTTCGAGCGCTCGTCGATGAGGGAGATGGAGATGCCCGGGTTGAGGAATGCCAGCTCGCGGAGACGCTTGCCGAGTATCTCGTACTGGAAGGTGAGGGTGGTCTGGAAGATCTCGGGGTCTGGTTTGAAGGAGATTTTGGTGCCGGTCTTTTGGGTGTCGCCGATGATGGTCAGGCTCTTGGTGGTAAGGCCTTTGCTGAACTGCATCTGATGGATCTTTCCGTCGCGTCGCACTTCCGCTTCGAACCATTCGGAGACGGCGTTCACGCACTTGGCGCCGACGCCGTGCAGACCGCCGGAGACTTGGTAGGCGCCTTTGCCGAACTTGCCGCCGGCGTGGAGGTTGGTGAGCACGAGCTCGAGGGCGGGGATGTTGTACTTCGGATGGATGTCGACTGGGATGCCGCGGCCGTCGTCTTCGATGGAGCAGGAGCCGTCGAGGTGGATGGAGACCTTGATGTTTTTGCAGTAGCTGGCGAGGGCTTCGTCGATGGAGTTGTCCACGACTTCGAAGACGCAGTGGTGGAGTCCGCGTTCGTTGGTGTCGCCGATGTACATGTCGGGGCGTTTGCGCACGCCTTCGAGGCCTTCGAGCTTCTGGATGTTGGAAGCGTTGTAGTCGGAATCGCCGTCGTAGTTGACGGGTTCGTTTTCAGATTCGTTTGTGGAATCCATAAAGTTGTGGAGGTTTTCTGTAGGCTGCTTTGATGCGTGCAGCTTGGACGCGACTCGTCTGTGGAAACCTTAAATGAAAGGTCCCGCGCGTGCGCGTGCAAGGCCTTTGTCGAATTTTGGTGAAATGAGGCGTTCTAGGGTGCTTACAAGGCCCGTTCTTAAACTCCCATAGGGCTGTGTATTGACTTTCTGGTCAAAACGGATGTCGAATGGCTGCGATTTCTACCTATGAAGCTCTCCGTCAAACTCGATTACGCCTGCCGCGCCCTTGCCAGAATGGCTTCCCGTCGTCCTTCCGGCGAGCTTTCTAGGATCGAGGAGCTGGCTGACGTGGAGGCGATTCCTGCGAACTACCTTGTGCAGATTCTTGGGGAGTTGCGCAACGGGGGCTTGATCGAGAGTCGCCGTGGGAAGCAGGGTGGGTACCTTTTGGCCCGCGCTCCGGAGGAAATCACCTTGCGCGAAGTGATCGCGTTGGTGCAGGGGGATGTGTTTGGATCGGTGGCCAATCCGGTGGGCGGTTCTGGATCGACCGTCGCCAAAACGTGGAAAGTGTTGCAGGATTGTTTCGAACAGAAAGCCAGTGAGTTGACTGTGAGGGACTTGATGCCGGACACGACTGATGAAATGTATTATATATAGGGCATTCGTTTGGCTCCGGTAAGATGCGATCTGCTGGATTGAAGGTTTGACGCTGTCGAATCCGACTCGCTGAATAGGCGGACTCCTATGGTATCCGATGCCCTGACCAAGATGTTGATCCTCCAGGATCGCGATATGAAGCTGCAGCAAGTCGAGGACGCGTTGCTTACAATTCCGCAAGAGCGAGAGGCGTGTAAGGCCAAGATCGCCAAGCTTAAGGATGACATAGAGTCGGCTCGTCAGCGTATCAAGGAACTGGAGACGCGTGGAAAGACGATCGAGACTGAGATGGCTTCGATTGAGGCTCAGATCGTAAAATACAAGAACCAGCAGCTCCAGGTTAAGAAAAACGAAGAATACCAGGCCCTCATTCATGAGATTGAAGGCGCGAGTAAGAAGATCTCTGACTTAGAGTCGGACGAGTTGGAGGTGCTTTACGAGCTCGACGAGGAGCGTAAGCGTTTCGAGGAGGAAGAGGTGAAGGCGATGGAGTTTATCGCTCTGGAGGAGACGCAGATCATTCGTCTCGATGAAAGGGAGGCCGAAGTGAAGGGTGAGCTGGAATCCGCTCGCTTCGCCAAGACGGCAGCCGAGGGTGAGCTAGACAATCCGTCTCGGTCGAAATACACCCAGGTGGCGCGCGGGCTGAAGTTTCCGGTGATCGTAGCTCTCTCCGGGCATAGCTGTTCAGGCTGTCACATGCGCGTTTCCAACGCGATCGACTCCGAGGTGAAGGCGGCTCAGGAAATTACCACTTGCGACAATTGCGGGCGGATACTCTACTACGGGGACTAGTTTCGGAGCCGCGCGTTCGCTCCGTTGTTCTTTTTAGAGTCTACGGGGAGGAAAGTCCGGACGCCATAGGGCGGGATTCCTCGCGAAAGCGGGGGAGGGTCGTTTCAAGGCGACCCGACGGCCAGTGCCACAGAGAATATACCGCCCTCCTTCGCCATGGCTTCGGCGGGCAGGCCCTCGATTTGAGGATCTGTTTGGTGAAGGAAGGTAAGGGTGAAAAGGTGGGGTAAGAGCCCACCGCGGTTCAGGTAACTGGACTGGCAGGGTAAACCCATTCCGGCGCAAGGCAAAATAGGGGACCTGGACTGCCCGTCCATTAAGGGTCCCGGGTATGCCGCGTCACTTCGCAAGAAGGGGCTCTCGCTTCGGCGAGGCGCAGATAAATGAACGCGATTCTGGTTTCGGCCAGAATACAGGATCCGGCTTACAGGCTCCGAAACTAGTTACTTCATGGGGAATCAGGCCCTGTAGGTTCCTGAAGTTCAGTGGGCTCTGAAGCTCATCAGCCATGAGGAAATCGGCAGGCTCTCGGGTAGTGGGTGGTGGGTTTCCGCAAATTGATGAACTTTGAGTTTAGGGGTCCGTATACGAATAAACCCTTATTCTTGTTCAGGAATAACGAGGCTAATATTACATGAAGACCCTGTCATTTAGATCAAAAAATCGCTTTTCGTCGCATCAACGTCGCCGTTTGGGACGGCGTTCGGGGGCCATGCTTGTGGAGGCGATGGTCGGAATTTTTTTGATCGGCATATCGCTGACGGGAGTCTTTTCGGCCCTGGGGCGCAGTTTGGATCTGATCGAGGAGGCTCGCGACAGCACCCGTGTCGCTCAGATAATTCAAAGCGAGTTGGAGGATCTTCGAACCTTGAGCTGGAGCGAGGTCGACGCCTTGGCGGAGTGGGATGTCTATGTCCCGAACTCGAGTTTTTCGGAGGAGTTTGGAAATCGCTACACTTGCTATCGCTACATTTTCTCCAAGTCGTCGGATCAGTACGGCCTGCGGGTTTATGTGCTTTGGACGAACAATAGCGGTCGGACAAAGTATGACTACTTTGAAACTTGGTATACGGAGGGAGGGTTCAATGACTACTACTACCGGTCTTTCTAGATCCTTCTCGCGGTTTCGCAAGGGAGCTCGGCGAGGCTTCACGATGATCGAATTGATGGTGGGTCTCACCGTGGGCGGTTTGGTGCTGGCGATCAGCACGGGGAGCTTGTTGTTTTTGGCGCGTGGAGCTGCCAGCATCGGCAACTACCATGATATGAATATGCGCAGTCGCCTTATGCTCGACAGGTTTGCCTCGGATGCTCGCATGGCAGTAGATGTGAACTTGGCGAGTGGCACGACGGTTTCGTTGGATGTCTACAATAGTAGTGGGGGGTTGGATACGGTTGTATACACTTATAATTCCACGACTTTGATGTTTTCGCGTATTCTGTATCCAGATGGGGATTTGTCGGTCGCTGTACCGGATGTGATTTTAAATGACGTTGAGGAGCTCGAATTCACGTATTTCAACATGATTTACGACAGCTCGACGAAGGAGCTCGAGGAGACGACGAGCTTGCTCGAGATCAAGGAGATCCAACTCGAGGCGCTGATGAAGACGAGCGCATTGAATGCGGTGAACACGAACCAGATCATTTCCGCTCGGTATATGATGCGTAACAAGAAGGTGAATACGTAGTGAAAATAGGATTGGATTCAAGTAAGCAAGGTTCGGTGATCGTTGGGGCTTTGATCATTGCGGTGCTCGCGGGAACGCTAGCAGCGGCCGTTTTTAATGCTTCGATGACCGAGATGAAGATGTCCCGGCGACATCTTGAGCTGCAGCATGCGGTAACCTTGGCTGAAGCGGGACTAGAGGAAGGCGTTAGGGCTATGAAAAACGCTGACTGGTCGACTTGGACTTCCTATGGAACCTATGGTCGGTTCAAGCACCTTTCGGGCTCGGCGGCCGGTGTGCACGCAGGAGTCGGACGGACGGGGGAGATCAAGATTTACGTGCACGCGAATCCGTCGGATCCGTCGGTCGCTGCTGAGGCTAGCATTTCCAGCGCGGCGACGGGTGATACGATTCGTCGGCAGATTCGAGTCAATATGGATGCCGGATCTCTTTTCGACAACGGGGTGGTCTCCCGTCAAAGCACGACTTTCAAGGGAGGAAATGTGCTGATAGATAGCTATGACTCCCGCCTTGGGGGTTACACGAGCACGTCGTATGTGAATCGGTTTGCCAATGGTACGGTGGCGACTCTGGCGGTGCTCAATGACGCGATCGATATTGGGAATGGCGATGTACGAGGATATATCGCCACTGCAGGAGGGACGGTTGACATCGGCTCTAACGGCACGATTCATGATTATCTTGGTGGTCCTTATGGATCGAAGCACAAGGATATGAGTCGCGTGACTACGGATTTTTATGCGGATCTACCCACTGTTACTGCTCCGGATTCGACTGGCTACACTTCACTGGGGAATATCACGGGATCGACGACGATTGGTGGAGCAGGAACTCAGGGGTACATTATTGACAACATCAACCTTTCAGGTGGCTCGACGCTGACAATTGCGGGCGACGTAAAGCTCATCATCACCGGAGATGTGAACATCACGGGCAATGGGATGATCAGCATGGTTAGCTCTGCATCGATGGAGATGTATCTCGACGGTTCGATGAAGATTGCGGGCAACGGAATGGCAAATGGTTCGAGCTCAGCTGAGAACGCTGTGATCTACGGTATGAACCCAACTGACGGCGCGAAGGAGATCACGCTAGGCGGAAACGCCGTCCTTTATGCTTCGGTGTACGCGCCGACCTACAATTTCGATATTCATGGCGGTGGGTCGAGTGGAGATATGTTCGGGGCGGTAGTGGGCTATGAGATCACGATGAACGGTGGGGCCAATTTTCACTACGATGAAGCCTTGTCCGAGATGGCGGGCAGCGACAATTTCACCATTGAGTCTTGGCGAGAGCTGAGGGGTGTGGGAGAGCAGCTTCCTTTTCATACGCCTGCGGATCTCGCGGCGCATTTTTAGCCCAAGCTCCCCGTCGGTTTCCATTCGCTGGGATTCCTGAAAAAGCGGGGCTTCAAATTCTTCTTCATCTTTCTGGCTATAGCCTTGACAATGGCGCCGCCGGCGGGAATATCCGCTCCCCTTATGGCAAATACCAAGTCAGCAATTAAGAACAACCGCAAGACGATCGCGCGTACTCTGCACAATCGTTCTCGCAAGACTCGTATCAAGACGCTGGCCAAGAAGGTAGCAGCACTCGCTGCCGACGGTTCTGACAAGGAAGCGCTCAAGGCCGCCGCGATCAATTACGTATCCGCAATGGATAAGGCTGCGAAGACCAATCTCGTACACGCTAACAAGGCGAGCCGCGCGAAGGCTTCTGTCGCGGAGTACATCGCTGGTTAATCCATTTTTTCCTCCTCCCATCCATGAGCCCCCATGCGTTTCTGACGATGGGGGTTCTTTCTTTTTCATCCCAAGCCTGAACAATGAGCACCAAAAAGGAATTTATCTCGTTTCCGCCGGGCTACCTGGGCAGCCGGCCGGAGAAGTTTCCCCTCATCGCGAACGACGAGGGATTGTTCGCCATCAACAAGCCGGCGGGGCTCGCCTCGTTTCAGCATGAATGGTCCCTTGGCAAGCCGGATATTTCCATGGCTCTGAGGCGCGAGCTTTTGAATGAGAAGCCGCAGCTCAAGAAGCTCGGCATCGAGGGGCTCTATCGCGCCTACAATCTCGATTCGGAGCTCAGCGGAGCGCTTGTCTTCGCCAAAAACGAGGAGTTCGAGAAAATCCTCAAGAATGCGGTGGGCTCCTCGCAGCTCGTCTTTCGATTCCATTTGCTGGTGAAGGCTGAGACCGAGGACCGTGAATTTGTCTGCGATTTGCCTTTGATGAATCATCATCAGGCCAAGCGTATGATCGTGTCGCACCGCTCCGGTAAAAAGTGCGAGACCCGTTTCCGTTTTCTCCGCGGGTTTGGGCAGTACCAATTGTGGGAGGCGGAGACCACGAGCTTGAGGGTCCACCAGGTCCGTGTGCACGCGGCGGAACGTGGGCTCAATATTGTTGGCGAGGATTTCTACAGTGACGGGGAGGAGATCTACTTGTCTCGAATCAAGCGTGACTACATGTCCGGCCGAGGACGGGAGAAACCGCTCTACGGCTCGCTCTGCGTCCATTTGGTAGAAGTGGAGTTCCGTATTCCGGATTTGAAGCTCGAATCGATTCTCGCCCCTCTGCCGAGTCGTTTCGAGACCTTGCTCAAGCGTCTCGACGAGTACCGAGGAGGACGTGGTTGATCTCCGGTCGAAGCGGGTCGCTAGTGAGCTCCGCTACTTTGTGCAATTTCTGCTTTACAGGCTTAGGGGGAAGGCGCAGATTCTCGGGCTTTTCCTAATTTTCAAGGGACAAAATCAATGGGTAATCTTAAGAAAAAACGCAGACTAAAGATGTCAAAGCACAAGCGTCGCAAGCGCTTGAAGTCAAATCGCCACAAGAAGAAGGCCTGGTAGACTGAGTTTTCGACTCGGGGCGCCACTTCGCAAACCTATCGGTCCGCGAAAAGCTCCAAAGCTGAAAACCGTCGACTTGTCCCCAAACCGGCTGGCGCCCGACTGTATCGCATTTCGAGCCCGAACTCTAAGAGTTCGGGCTTTTTCTTGTCGATGCTGGCGAAAGCCACCCCTACGTGTTCCCTTGCAAAGCGGTATCGGGGAAGCTGTTGAAATGTGCTTTTTTCAAAAACGAGCTCGTGTAGGGATTAGGTAGCTTTGGCCGCTACTATTTGAGTACTTGCTCGCCAAGCCCGTGGGGGCTGGGGCTCAGCTATCAAGTTTCTCTTAGGGTGGAAAATGCGCATCTCCAGATGACGAATGTCGACGGTTCCGCATAAGATCACTCTATAGGCCTCAATGATGTCGGAGCTTGGCCGATAGCCAGATATGCACCTCAAGGCGGACAGCGCCTAGGGGGGTGTGAACCGACAATGATCTCAGCCAAAAAGAACAATTTTATCGTAGAATTCCGCGCCTCTACGATTCGAGCCGCTCGTATCAGCTCGGATACCGCTCCCACCGTTATCGAAAAAGTCGTCGAGATTGATCTCTCCAAGGAGGAGTCTCCAGCGACTATTATTCGGGAATTCTCTGGTGCGAAGCCAACGGGCTACCTGCACGCGTCCTGCTCGGTGTATCCTCAAGATAGGATTGTCCGACAGGTTCTCTTGGATGCTCAGAGAGGCAAAGAGGTGGAATTCGTCGTCGACTATCTCAAAAACACGGTGGGCGTGGATCCAGAAGCGTTTTCTGCCTATTGCCTATCCACGCAAGACGGCGGCGATATCGAGCTGTCGGCGTACAACAAAAAGGATGTGCTCTTGTGCGGAACATCGAAGGCTAGCGTCGCGGAGATTCAAAACCGTCTTGTAGATAGCGCGATTTATCCGCGCCGCCTCGAATTGGGAACGATTGGCACGATAGGCGTTTTGAAAAGCGAGATCGGTGATGACGCGAGCCGCTCGCCCATCCTTTTCCTTGAGATTGACGTGGATTCGACGAACGCGGTCATCGTTGGCCCCAAGGGAGTGGAGATGGCTCGCCGCATCGACTGTGGCTCCACTTACATTGTCCAAGCTCTTAAGGAGGAGATGAACCTGAAGGACGAATCGGCGGCGGAGAAAATTCTGAAGTCGCAGGATTTCGATTTAGGACCGATAGCTCCTAAGCTCTTGAGAAAGCTGCTTCGCGAACTGCAAAGCTCGATTGGGTTCTTCGAGGTTCAAACCGGAAGCTCTGTTTCGGAGCTCTACTGCTTGAAGGATGGCAGGATTCTTCCTTGGCTCGAAAACAGCATTTGTGATCTTCTCAATATGTCGCCGCTTAGATTCGACATAGGAAAGTGGCTTGAGGTAAATAACATAACGTTTCAGTCTGATGACTGTATCCAAAAACTGGACTCGACTTGGGTTAGTCTGTTTTCGCTTGTTATGGAGTTTGGCAAGGGAAGGGAGGCGTCATGATAAAGGTCAAGAAAAAGTCTGCTTCTGAACGCACCTTTAACTGGCGGCCTAATTTTAGAAGCTACGAAGATTTGCCCGATATGCGGGCAGTGCGCACTCAAATTTTCGTCCCTGCTGTTGCTATCTGTATCGCGGCAGTTTTCGCGATATATATTCTGTTTCAGGAGTATCGGGCGATGAGTATCGGCGAGAGTATAGTGAAGCTGGAGGAGGAGATCTCTTCTTATGAAGCGCGGCACGACGAGAAAGTGAAGCTTAACGCCGAATTTATGGGCATCGTACGAACGATGGATGAAGTCATTGAGTTCACTTCGGATAATCTTGTAGGAAGCGATTTTCTCTTAGCCCTATCTTCGCGGCTCGTTGAGGGCATGTATTTAACTCGAGTCGAGTACTTGGAGAATAAAGCGACAATTGAGGGCAGTGTTCAGGTTCCGGCTGAGGAAGCATCGCGATTGGTGAATGACTATCTTAAATCCATTGAAGAGGCGGACTCTCTGCAGGGCCTGTTGACTGAGTACAAGCTTACTAGTCTCGAGAGGGATGGAAGCGGGAATAACATATCGTTCCGAATTGAAGTGACGAGAAAAGAAGAGGAGGAGAAAAAGTGACTCTTGATGGAATTATAGCTTATTTGAAGAAGAACTATATCATAGCGATATGTGGAGTTGTCGTTTTGCTGTGTCTTGGCGTTCATCTAGTTAGGAGCGAGCAGATTACTCGCCTTGCTGCTGATTACGATGATCTGAGTGTGCGCCGTACCCGGATTCTCAAGAATCTTAAATTCGCCTCGGAGATTGATGCTGATCTCGTCGAAATGAAGTCGATGCTCGAGGAGGTTGAGGGGCGTTTGTTTTCGCCAGAGGATCTTGCCACGAATCAGCGTTATTTCTATCAAATCGAATCTTCTACTGGCGTAGAAATGACGAGTATCCAACAATTGATAAAGCCCTTGCCAGTAGGAAAAAAGAACAAAAAGGAACGCAAGCGGGCCGAGCGTTCTCAGTTTCAGGAGATAGTTTATGATATGGCTCTGGAGGGTACTTATCGTGAAGTTCTCGCTTTTCTAAGAGAGCTCGAAGGGGGTGAAGCCTTTTCCGCGTTGGATGGATTTTCGCTCGTATCTGCGAAGAAGCTTGCTGCTGAACCGGAGGTTAGCATGCGACTGACCTTGAATGTATTTGGGAAGAAGTCTTAATGAAAAGTTGCTATAGTATACTGTTTTTGTGTTTCTCCTTTTCGCTGATTTTGGTCGAAGCTGAAGGAGCAATCATGTCGTCTGAAAAGCGTATCGAGAGCTTGGATGCAGTTCGGAAATTGCTATCCAATGAAGTGAGGCCAGTCGAGTCCGCAATGCTCGAAAGAGCGTCTAGCCCATTTGTTCCTAATCTTGGAAATGTTGTAATTGCTGAGGAGGAAGAAGAAGTCGTTCTGTCTGATGAGGAATTGCTGACGGCTTTATCTGATTATATAAATCCAACTGGGATTTTTATGTTTGGTGGCGAGTTCTATCTGATTTTTAAGGAGAAAAAACTAAAAATTGGCTCCGAGTTGAGGGTTAATTTTAACGGCGGTGAATACACTGTCACTATATCCGATATCACCGGTTCGACTTACAAGGTCCGTAGGGGCGAGTCGGAGTTGCAATTGAAACTAAAGTAAATGCGTATTATGAAATTCAACATCACAATCACACTGGCAGCAGCTGTTACCGCTGTTGGGATGACAAATCTTTATGGTCAGGAATCCGCTCCGTTAGGAGACGTTCGAGATGGATTGCAGGAGAGTGAAGCAGCTCCTGCAGAAAGTCCTCCTTCAGGTCCGGCTTTGACTGACATCGACCGACTCTTTGAGGATCCACAAGCAGAGGAAGAGGTAGCTCAAGGAGAGGAGCAGAATGGGGTGTCCTCCTTGGACGACGCGTTTGCTTCTCCACTGGGACAGGAGATGACTCTGGATGCTTCTGACCTTATTTCAGTAGATTATCCCAACGAAGAGATTCGAACTGTGCTGCGAAACGTGGCGGACTTGTATTCGTTGAACTTGGTCGTTCCAGATACTCTCATAGGCACGACATCGATTAAACTACGCGATGTTACGTGGCGTCAGATCTACTCTGTTGTGCTGGACCCCGTTGGATACACGTTTATCGAGGAGGGTTCGATCATCAAGATCGTCAGCCGCGACGCGCTTAATATCGAACCGCCTATAACTGAGATCTTCATGGTCAATTATGCGGAGGCAGATTCTATCGCGAGCACTCTGCGTAATCTAGTTGATTCCAGCAAGGGTGGAGCTGTACAGGTGGATACGCGAAGCAACGCGTTGATCGTTTCGGAGCGCGCTTCGAAAATGGAAGACATTCGCCAGGTCGTCGAACGTCTCGATAAGCCAACGCAGCAGGTCTTTATCGAAACTCGATTCATCGAAGTTACGAACACGGATGTGAAGAACATTGGTGTTAACTGGTCAACACTCCGCAATTATGGAGTCAGCGTTGGCAATATCAATAAACAATGGGGGGACAGTTTTCAGAGACAACGTTCGCAAGGATCGAACGAAGATAAAAATGCTTCAACCAATGTGGAAGGAGTAACGTTTGAGGGTAGCGACTCGTCTCTTGAGGGTGTTGGCGTTAGGAATGGTATCCTTCGAAACAACCTGACGGGTGAGACTATCATCGATGCCACATCTGTGGGCGAAAGCACTCTCATCTCAAGCGCGGTCAAGGACTTGTATTCACTTGTTGATACAAGCGGATTGAATCGCTCTTCTTCGGCAGTATTTACCGCGGACCAATTTGGTTTTGTACTGAGCGCGCTTAAGGAGCAGGGTGGTAGTCGTCTTGTTTCTAACCCGACTGTTGTCACTCTGAATAATCAGGAGGCGATGATATCTGTCGGCGAACAATTCCCGATTCCGAACTATCAGTATAATGAAGAGACGGGCGGATTTGAAGTCAGTGGCTTCGAGTTTAAGGATATTGGAATTATTCTCAAGGTGACTCCTTCGGTAAATCATACCGGGCTCATAACCATGAAGGTCGTACCAGAGGTGAGCAGCAGAACCGGTGAGCGTAGCTTCGGTGGAGCTGGAAATGCATCGATTCCAATTATCTCTACTCGTCGTACAGAAACGCGAATCGCTTTGAAAGATGGTTTTACTATGGGTATTGGTGGCTTAATGGAAAGCACAGGGACCGAGGATAAAAACCATGTGCCTGTCCTTGGAAAGGTTCCCGGATTGGGCCGTCTTTTCAAGCATGAGTCAAAATCTGAAACGAAGCGTAATCTGCTGATCTTCATCACTGCTCGAATTCTTCCAAGCGAGGAAGCGGATTTTGAAGATGTATTCTCGCAGGAGATGATGGAGGCTACTGGCGTAGATGCCGTTTCCTTGAAGAATCGATAGTATTTAGTTTTTCAATACGTAATTTGCTTTCCTAAAGCGCCCTCCAGAGATGGAGGGCGTTTTTTTTGCGCAAAGGCTATTCGCCCATAACGGTGATAACAAGTGATCGACTGTGTGGGGCGGTACGATGTTCCCAGAGGAAGAGGCCCTGCCAGGTTCCGAGCATCAGGGATCCTTGGGAGAACGGGATAAGCTCCGAGCTGCGCGTGAGGGCCATTTTGATGTGACTGGGCATGTCGTCCGGACCTTCGTAGGTGTGCGTGAAATGGGGGTCGTTGTCGGGGACAAGGCGGTTGAGAAATGCTTCAAGGTCATGCCGGGCGCTAGGGTCCGCATTTTCCATGAGAACAAGGCTGCAGCTGGTGTGTCGGCAGAAGATGGTCACTGTCCCGTGCTGCATGCCGCTTTCGTGGAGGGCGTTGCGCGCTTGGTCAGTGATTTCAGTTGTGCACTGACCGTGGGTGCGAACCTGGATTTGAGTTTGATAGACAGCCATGGTCGGCGAGTCTGTCGTTTATTCGCTTTCGAGCAAGAGTGTGATTTCCATTTCTTCGTCACCTCGCCGAATGATGAAACTTGTGAAGCTATCTGCGTCGCTGAAGAAAATCGCGTCTCGCAGGGTATTGATCTGGGTGACGTCAACTCCCTCGAATTGAATGATTTGGTCTCCTGCTTTCAGCCCGCTTTGGCTTGCGGCGCTGCCTTCGTCGACTTCGTTGACGACTATGGATCGGCTCAAGCTTGTGGGATCGGTTTTTTCGGAGAATCGCGCTCGAATGATTGGGTGGATGAAGCTTTTGGTCTCGCGCAGTTGACTTACGATATGCCGTAGGGAATTTGTGGGTACGAGATAGCTTGAATTGATATCAGGAAGGGAGGCTACGCTAATGCCGATCAGTTCTCCCTCGCTGCTAAAAACCGGCGAGCCCCCTTCGGCAGGACCGGAGGGTATGCTTATTCGCGTGTAGGTGAAAGGGAAGTCTATGTCGCTAAAGCTGCTTTCGCGTCCGGTGACGAGTCCTAGTTTCGGGGTAGGGTTGAAGTCGAGAGGGCTGGTAATCGCATAGGCAAGAGATCCGATGGCGGGTGCCTTTGCTACTTGGTCAAGATTTATGAAGCGAATGCCGGCTGGAGGTTTGGCGACTTGTACGAGACCAAGGTTGGATCGGGGGTCTGAAGCGATGGGAACGGCTAGTAGTTGCATACCGTCTTTTTCGATTCGTATTCTCGGTCCTTCTTGAAGGGGTACGGCATTAGTGAGCACGGTTCCTTTTTCGTCGATATAGAAGCCGGACAGAACAGTGAGGGCGACTTGTTCTTTGCCGTTCGAATCCTGAGTTTTGGCGGCGACCTTTACTTTAACGACGGCGTCCTTGTATTGTTGATACAGGCGGACGAGTTGGTCTTCGATTTGAACGAGCTGATTGTGTCCCTCGTTTCCGTTTCCGTGGCTATGCGGGCTGAAACAGGCTATCATCAGGCCTGTCGTTGCGAGAAATCGGGCTGCTCGAGGCATTTTTAGTAGCTCGGTTTCGCGCTGATGACTTTCGCTCCTAGGGATTGAGCTTGCGACCCGTGGGAGAAGGTGACGGGCGTTGCGTTCAGCTGGTAGTCGTTTTTCGAATCGTATCCCGTGTCCAGGGTGTTGATTTGATAGACCGTTCCCAATGCCTCCAGCTCGGCTTCGGCGACGGCATCGCTACGCTGGGAGTGGACGACGAAGAAGGATTCTGGTTCCTCTCTTTCATTTGACTGGGCTATAGGCGTGAGCGGTAGAGCGGCGTCGCTTGAAGTAGAGGTGAGCAGGTGGGAAGTATTGCTAACGGCAAAAAATGTGATGGCGACCGCTCCGACTGCGGCGACCGGTGGGGCAGCCTTGCGAGCTGCGATCATGCAGGCGCGTCGGAGTCGCGTATGGAGAGGCTGGATACGGACGAATGTGGAAAGCTGCCTGCTGCGAAATTGCTGTTCGAAACTTTGCCAAAACGCGGCGTCGGGCGTTTCCAGGCGCTTGAGCTTGATGAGTTGGCTCAGGCGTTGGTCAGCTTTCGCGGCGGCTGTTCTGTGGGATTTGGCGTTCATCGGATCAAGCGTCTATTGGACGTAGTCTTTCAATTCGGCTTGTAGAAATTGTTTCGCGTAGTGGAGGCGAGAGCGGACGGTACCGACGGAAGTGCCGACAATATCGGCGATTTCCTTGTGGCTGAGGCCATCGATCTCGTAGAGCGTGATGACGGTGCGATGCTTCACGGAGAGCTTTTGAAAGGCGTCGTTGAGCTTCTCTTGGAGCTCGTTCATGAGGGCCTTCTTGTCGGAATCGGAGTCGGTGGTGAGTTGCTCGATAAATCCGGCGGAGTGGTCTTCGTCGTTCATCTTCTCGAAGCTGAAGAAGCGGCGCAGCTTGTTTTTTCGAAGATGGGTGAGGGTGGTATTCAGAGCGATGCGGTAGAGCCAGGTGAAGAAACTGGATTTGCCTTTGAAGCGCCCGACGGATTGGAAGGCCTTGATGAAGGCGTCCTGGGTGAGGTCGGACGCGTCCTCTCGATTTGAGGTGAGGTTGTAGACGACGGCGTAAATGCGTTCTCGGTATTTGGTGACGAGCTCGTCAAATGCGTCTACATCACCGGCCTGCACCTTTTGCACGATGACAAGGTCGTCGTCGGCCTCTTGTCGCCGTTCGGGCGTAGAGACCAAGGTCTTGGTTATGGCCTTGCTGATGCTCATCTAGGTTTGCAGGTGAAAAGTTGGGAATCCTGAATATATACGCAAAAACGCCCGAATTTGAAGCCGCTTTTTTACTTTACCGTCAGTTGGCGACCTAGAGAGCGGCGACTTGGTTCCAGAGCAGGTCGCTGATGGTGCGCAGGTAGGGTGCGGAGGAGTTGTTTTGGAATGGGGCGATGGCGTCGCGGCCTTTGGTGATTTCGTCGAAGATGGCTTGGCGGACTTCTTCGAAGATTCCCATTTCGCGGAGTTTTTCTAGCCAGTGGGGGACGTCGGCTTCGATTTTGCCGGAGAGGGAGTCGCGCAGGAGCTGGGCTTGGTCGTCGGGCAGGCGGTCGCGCATGAGGATGAGGGGCATGGTGGGCTTGCCAGTGGCGATATCGGTACCGAGGGTTTTGCCGATCTTCTCCTGCGAGCCGAAGAGGTCGGTCATATCGTCATAGATTTGGTAGGCGATGCCGAGGTGTCGGCCGAAGGCGCCGGCGGCTTGCACGTAGCTGTCTTCGAATCCGGCGAGTCGAGCGCCGAGATGGCAGGAGACGCGGAAAAGCTCGGCGGTCTTGAGGTCGATGACGCGGAAGTAGGTTGCCATGTCGAGGTCTGGGTCGCCGCGTTGCATGGTTTGGAGGATTTCTCCGGTGCAGACTTGGCGCATGGAGACGGCGATGTCTCGGCAGACTTCGTTGGTGGGGAATTGGGTGGCGAGGTAGACGGCGTGCGAGAAGAGGGCGTCTCCGAGGAGGACTGCGGTAGCGTTGTTGTATTTTTTGGCGACGGTGGCGCGGTTGCGGCGAATGTCGGCCTCGTCCATGATATCGTCGTGAACGAGGGTGGCGAGGTGGACGGTTTCGACGACGGCGGCGAGGCGGACGAGTTTTTCGTCGACTTGGCCGTCGTTTTGCCAGCCGCTGAAGAAGATGAGGGAGGGACGGATGCGCTTACCTCCGGTGTCGATGCTGTAGGCGGCGTGTTCGCGGATCTCTGGCTCGAATTGTGAGATCTGTTCCATCAAGAAGGCGTCCAAAGCCTTCAAATGGGGCTGGAGCAATTGAAACAGCTCGGGGAGTTGCTTCGCAGGCTCTGTTATGGGCGTTTGAGGCGGGTTTTGCATCGGTAGTTAAGAGGAAGCAGTATGCATCGCATACGACGCTGCCATTGCAAACTCGAATGCGCCGAGGAGACATCGCTTCGGATTTCGTCCGTGGGAAGTGGCGCAATCTGATGTCTAACGTTAGACATCAGATTGCGCTTATTGGGGATGGAGGTTTGCGCGGAGGGAGAGGTCAGGAGCAGAGAATGTCTCGCCAGGGGCTAAAGGCAGAGCGGCGTTTTTGCCAACAGAGCTGGCCTTGGTAGTTTGCTGGATGCAGGGGAGATGGGAGGAGTGGGTCTGAGCTCATCACAGATCGCCAGAGTTCGGATTCGTCTCGAAACCATGCTGCGAAATCCTGTGATGAGAACTGCGCAGCAATTGGGGTTCGGTTTTCGAGAAAGCGCAGGTATTCCTCCTGGAGGTTGGCGATGTGAGTAAAATCCCAAGCCTTTTCGACGATGAGGGCGTCGGTCAGGTTTCCGAGTGGTTTGCCTTCGATGAAAATTACCGAGCGAGGATCTATGTTCAGCGAACCGAGTTGCGTTGACCAATCTTCGTACTTGCGGGCAGTGAGCCAGAGGCTGCCTTGCAGGTGCCCGAATTTGTTTTCCTGAAGCCAGCGATTGAGTCGCTTTCTCTCTTTTCGCTCATCTGCCGGTAGATCGAATGTCAGGGTTCGCCAGTTGCCGGACCAGTCTTGGTTCCAGAAACTAGTGGGATCGATTGATTCGGGAAGAGAGGCTTTGCCAGTCTGGGTGAGTTGTGGGACCCATGCTATTTTTTCGCTGCTATCTTGCCAGCTGATCAGCCCTTTCTCTCTCATAGACCTCATGTGGCGGAGGTAGGAGGATGACTTTTCCCAACCGCCGAACGAATTTAGGGATGAGTGCAGACGGTGGGCGTTGGCGAAGGCGTCGAGGCCGGTCATGAAGACCAATTCCAGTATGTCTTTGGATTTCTGGCTCAGTGTCATTCCGGAATGAAACGGGAACTAGGGGTTTGGCGCAATCCAATGTCTAACGTTAGACATTGGATTGCGCAAAAGAGGGTGGCTTGGAGTTGGGAGGGTGGGTCTTCTTTGGGGGAGTTTGGTTTACGGGGGTTAGACGATGCGGAGCTTGGTGAGGTCTTGTCCGTCGATGATGCCGATGGGGCGGTTGCTGGAGTCGACGACGATGAGGTCGTCGATGCTGTGCTTTTCGAAGGTTTTGAGGGCTTGGGCGGCGTAGGAGCCGCCGGCGATGGTGATGGGCTTGGGGGTCATCACGCTGCTGGCGGGGCTTTCGAGGAAGTTGGGGTGGCTGAGGATGTAGCGGCGGATGTCGCCGTCGGTCATGATGCCGGCAAGGGTGCCGTCTGTTTCCAGGAGGGCGACGCAGCCGGAGCTTTTGGCGGACATTTCGGCGAGGCAGTCTTTGCAGGTGGCGTCTTTTTTGAGGGCGGCGAGGCGCTTGGTGGAGCGCATGATTTCCTCGACCTTGGGAGCGAGGACGCGGCCGAGGGCGCCGCCGGGGTGAAATTTGGCGAAGTCTTCGCGGGTGAGGGCGTTGAGTTCGAGGAGGACCATGGCGACGGCGTCTCCGATGGCGAGGCTGGCGGTGGTGCTGGCGGTTGGGGCGAGCTCGAGGGGGCAGGCTTCGCGTTCGATGGCGTAGAGGAGGGTGGCGTCGCACATTTTGGCGAGGCTGGAGTCTGGCTTGGCGGTGACGGCGATGGTCTGGACGTCGAAGCGTTGGACCATGGGGAGGAAGCGGAGGAGCTCGGCGGTTTCGCCTGAGTTGCTGAAGGCGACGACGGTGTCACGCTGGCGGCAGAGTCCGAGGTCGCCGTGGAGGGCTTGCACGGGGTCGAGGAAGGTGGAGGGGGCTCCGGTGGAGTTTAGGGTGCCGACGAGCTTTTGGCAGATGTGGGCGTTTTTGCCGACGCCGCTGAGGATGAGCTTGTTTCCTCGGGCGAGGGTTTGGTGGAGCAGGCTGACGACTTGGGCGAAGCGGGCGTCGAGGGAGTCGCGGGTGGCGTGGAGGGCGGCGATTTCGATGTCGAGGCAGCGTTGGCCTTTGGCGATGATTTCGGGTGTTTCCATGGGTGTGGGCTGCAAAATTGTTTATTTGGGATTTAGGACTTGGAAACGCGGCTCGGGTTGCTGTCTTATTCGATCAAGGAACGGTACTAAATGACGCTAAGGGCTAAGGCTTCCAGACTAATTTTTTTGATGCTTGCGGGGTTTGCCCTTTTGGCGGGCTGCGCTCAGCAGGGTTCGCTGGAGGTGTTGGACGAGGATGATGATCCGGTGTTTCGGCGGGCTCGTGATCTCTACGCTCGCGGGATGGAGAACGAGGCTTTGGAGAACTTCCTGAAGCTGATCCAGAAGCGAAACGGAAATGCGCCTGAGTCTCATCTGGATGCAGGCAACATTTACTTGAAGCATTTGCGCGATCCGGTTTCGGCGATCTACCACTTCAAGCACTATGAGGCTTTGTTGAGGCGAAGCGGGCGAGAGGATGCGCAGACGCGCATCAATTTGGTGGAGGAGCGAATCAAGAGCGCGACGAAGGAGTTCGCGATGACGTTTGACGCGAAGGTGTACAAGGACCCGCTGGAGCGTCTTAAGCTTTTGGATACGATCGAGGCGTTACGTTCGGAGAACGAGATTTTGAAGCGGCAGCTTAAGGATGCGCGGGGGCGTCTGAACGGGAGTGGGGATGCCTCGTTGGAGTATCAGCGTGAGTCGGTTGTCGCTAAGCCGGTGCGTACTTTGAGAGCGGATACGCAGAGTAGGGTGGCACCGTCGCGTCCAGAGCCTGCTGGGGCGACGCGCAGCTATACGACCAAGCCGGGAGATTCGCTCTACAAGATAGCCCGTTTGGTTTACGGCGACGGTAGTCGCTGGCGCGAAATCTTAAATGCGAATCGGGACCTGATTCCCGATGAGGGAAGTTTGAAGGTAGGGATTACGATACGTATCCCTTAGGGTTCCAGTTTCGTTTTAATCGACGCGCAGGATGCGGCGATCGCCGGCGTTTTGGCTGAGGGATTTGCCGATGAGCTGGGCGCCGAGGGGTGACTTGGAGTTGAGCACGGTGACTGGACCGGAGTCGGTTTCGATTTCGATGCCGCCGTGGGCGGGGCCGATGAAGAATTGTTCTCTTCCGTTTGGTCCGAGCGTGGCTACTAGCGATCCCATAGAGATGGGGCCTGTGTGTGGCTCGGGCGGGAGGATGAGGTTGTGGTAGGCTTGCAGGGCTGCCTTGAGGTCTTTGGCGTAGCCTGCTTGCGCGGTGGCGACGTATGAGGTTTCGAGGGCGTGGGTGTCGTATTTGTTTTCTGGACGCGACTCGTCGTCTGTGGCGTCTTCGGCGCTTTCGAGGGCGGCTTTCGACGCGACGGCGAGCTCTTGCTCGATGATGGCAATAATGCGGGCGACTAAGTCTGATTTGGACATGGCGGGATCGGGGGGTTAGGCCGGATCCAGATCACGCGTATCGTACTCGCAAGTCAACTTCGAGGTATCGCCGAGTTCATCGCTGAGCACTGTTTCGAGGGTGACGGTGGCTCGGGCTTTGCGAGAGAGCATTCGCAGAAATTGCTGCCATTCCTTGTCCGGCGGGAGCGAGCAGGTGGCGCTGATGGTGGGCGAGTTTGAGTCTACCTCGCGTTTTTTGGAGTAGTTTGCCTGCGAGAGGGTGGTGAATGGCTTGTAGTTGAGCCGCTGAAGGGAGACCTGCAGGAATGCCCAGCTGGCGAGGTTGCAGAGGTTGAGTCCGCTGAGGTCTGAAAACCCCTCGTCCATGACCGTATTGGCGAATTTAGGTACGGAAATCTTTAGCGACTTGTCTGTCGCTTCGATTACTTGGCAGTTGATTGCTTTGGATAAAGGTATCCTCGTGTGGAGGAATTCTTCGACGCGTTTTAGGGGCAGATCCATTAGGTGTCAAAGATGGCGCAGGCCCTGTAAGTTGTCGAATGACGGCGCGATTTTGCTGTTGGAACTTCCCTACAGCCTGCGAGTTACGTTTAGTCTCGTTGTATCCAGAGAATCCAGTCTCCGGGCTCAGGGGTGAGGAAAATGGTGGAGGCTTTGGTGATTTCGACTTTGCCTTTCCACTGTCCGGAGCTGGGGCAGAACCACGCTGCGGTTCCGTTGCTAAAGGGTAGTTCAAGGTTGAAGGTGGTGAAGATGTCGCTGGCTCCAGCGTTTTGATCTGAGTAGAAGCCTTGGCCGTTTTTTCCTGTATGCCCGGCGTGGGAATCGGGATTGGCGATGTAGACGATGCATTGGTCGCCGTCGGTCGATCGCATGGCTTTAACGAGAAGGGGCTTGTTGCCTCCTATCGCGTCGTCGGGGATCCATCCAGCTAGCGATCCGCAGGTTTCGCGAAGGAAGGTTTGGATGTGGAGTATGTCGTCGGCTCCGGCGTGGAGGCGTGCGGCGTGGCAGGCGTCGTAGTAGGGGATGATTCCGGACTTGTGGCCGGTCCCTTGGCCGCTGGTGTCGAGTCCGTGGTAGGTCGGGTGGGCGCCTGAGAGGAGGACTCCCCAAAAGAGGCGGCGAAAGTAGTATCGTGGCTGAAGCGGCGCGAGCTTGTGCTCGGAGCGGTCCTTGTCGAGGACGAGTGGCTTATTGGTGAGCTTTCGGTTTTCCTGGACGAAGGCTCCGTCCACTTGGCCGAGGGAGGCAAGTGAGGTGAGGCTGCACCATTTTTCTCGGTCGAAGAGGAAGTTCGCGTAGCGCGGTTGACCGCAGGTGATGAGCGAGTGCCAAGGGGCTTGTTCGTAGAATGCTTTGCCGAGGCGCGAGAGGGCCTGGAGGGTGACGGCGCTGTCTTTGGCGGGGTCAATTTCTGAGGCGAGGCTCCAGTGGACGTTTGCGAGCGAGCTGAAGCGTTCGATGATGTAGTTTACGGCGAGGTGGGTGAGTGGATCTCCTTCTTCGTAGCGGTCGAGCTCGTTGCGGTCTTGGGCGAGGACATCGACTTGAAACTGAATTTTCGGAAAGTGCTCGAGGGCGTAGAGCAGTCTTTTTTCAACTTCGTCCCAGAAGGGTAGGTTTAGTTGTTTGCGGTGTTCGTCGTAGAAGTTCGCGGAGGATGTGGCGCTTTTTGGCAGACGGGTTCGGATCTTGGTGAATCCGGCTTGGGCTGCTTGGTTGATGTAGGCTTGCCAGTTTGTTTGGCCGGGCTGGAGAAGGGCTTCTGCGATGTCTCCGAAGTGAAGGTAGGGGGCGCCGCTGTCGTATTGGAATTGTCGGGGATCGAGCTGCGAGGCGCGGAGTTTGCCCGGAAGATCTGAGTCTTCTACTTGGATGCGTCCGCTGGCGACGCCTTTGCCTGCGGAGCTTTTCGCTTCCCAAGTCCATTCGCCTGCTTCGGGAAGGTAGCAGCGAGCGACAGCTTTGCCGTCGCTGCAGGCGAATGCGTGAGCTGAGATTCGGGCGCCAGAGGGTAGGTTGAATGTGAGGTTTAGCGGGAGTGTCGGGATCTTGGCGGTGACGACATGTTCGCCGGAAAACTCGAGTTCGTGGCATCCGCCACGTCGAGCATTTTGGGATCCACTGCTTACGACTTCCTTGGTTGGTGAGGCTGGCATGTATACAAGAGACAGGTTGGGGACGCTCGCAATTTCGGGAGCGATGGGCAAGAGTGTCCCTTGTATGCTAGAGGATTCGTTCCTCGTCAAACTCGATCATGTCGGCGAAGGTCATGAGGTCTTCGCGGTCTTCTATCCCCATCTTTCGTTTAGCGGATTCGAGGGCGTCGCGTCCCATGGGACTGAGGCCTTTCTGGACGAGTTCACGGTTCCATTTGGCGACCTTGAGGTCTTCAGGGAGAATTTCCGTGAGGCGCCGATCGATCTCAGCGTCGTCCGAGCTTTCTCGCACGATGGACTCTACGTCGTCTGGGTTGATGCCGAGGTGCAGGCAGAGGAAGCGATCGAAACCTTTTTTATAGTTGCGTTGGTAGGATGCTCCCAGCTCGCCTTTGACGAACTTTTTCGCTTTGGCGATGAAGCGTGGAAGGTGGAGAAGGCCGCATGTGTGCGGGATGTAGGGTGATGGAAGGTCGTGATGGATGATTCCGGTATCTGGTCGTGACATGGTGGCGCGGTGTTATTGGTATGAGGTTTAGGCGTCTAGTCCTTGTTTGAGAGCGGCGATGATTTCCTCTGCTGACTCCGCTCCGATAGCGAGGCGGAGGAGCTCGGGGCTGATGCCTGCGCGGGCGAGGGTTTCGCGTCCCGATTTTGAAGTGACGATGGAGTAGTGGGCGAGGTAGATGTAGGGGCAGAGGAGGGTCGTGCTCATTCCGAAGCTGGGGCCTTTGGGAAGGGGAGTGGCGTCGTAGAAGTGTGCGAGGGGACCGTCGTATTCGAAGGATATGAGTCCGCCGACGGAATCGGGGGCGCGGGCGATTTTCTCGAAGTTTGCTCGGGACCTTTCGCTTTTTGCCCAGTGGACGGCTTTCACTTTCGGGTGCGACTCGAGAAAGGCGACGACTTTGGCTGTGGTTTGGTTCGTTTTTTGAACGAGGCTTCCGTATCCGGGAAGTTGGTACGCTAGGCGGGCGAGGTCTCGTGGGTAAGGTGGCTCGATATCGTCTCGCAGGAAGGCGAGGAGCTCGTTTCGATGTGGACAGAAATGGGACACGGCGGTTGCTCCGAGCATGACGTCGCCTTCGTTGGCGGCGTATTTTGTAAGGCTGTTTACGATGATGTCCGCGTGGGGTGTGATGTCGATGTTGGCTGGGGAGGCAACAGTAGGGTCGACGATAAAAATTGCTCCGTGCTTTGTCGCTATTTCGTGGATACGATCGAGGTCCATCGTTTGGATGAGCGGATTGGTAGGGGCTTCGGTGACGATGCCTGCGATGGTATCGCCGCGTTCGTCAAGGGCTGCCTCAAGAGCGTCGAGATCGAAGATGTCTAGGATTTCGACATTTGCGGCGTGGCTTCCGCTGAGCTTGTCGAGGATGTGCATGGTGTCCGTGTAGAGCCAGCCTAGCTTGATCCAAGAGTCGCGTCCTTTGGGGGATTGTATGGAGCGGACGGCTTCGAAGGCGGCGAAGAAGGCGTTCATGCCGGTGTTGGACAGAACGATAGAATCCTCGTCGACTCCGTATAGGGGAGTGAGCGTTTTGAGGATTTCCGCTTGGGCGTCGCCTTCGAAATTGTTTTCCGGCTGGATCTCTCCTCGCAGTCCTTCGGCGACGAGGTAGTCCTCGGCTTGGCGGGATGAGAGGAAGCCGCCTACGTGTTGGAGGAAGCTCTTTGCCTGCTGGTTGAGTTCTGGGTCAGTCTGTATCCGGACGCCAGATACGCCTCGATGTTTGAGGAATTTGCTGGGCGTGGGGGCGAGGTGTTTTTGGAGCCGTTTGGCCATGCTCTCGGAGGAGGTGGGCCAGATCGAATGGTTGGGCGTTTCGAAGAGTTTTTGCCAGTGGGCTTCGATTTCTCTGAGGCAGGTGTGTAGGACGAAGCGTGGGTAGCCGGAGGTCAGCTTTGCCATGGTGTCCGATTTTTTCTCCTCGTATCCGACGACGTCAGTCATGGTCGGAATGCTCACTGACACGGCGTGTAGGGAGTCGGGTATGGCTTGGCCTAGGGGGATGTGTTGTCCGGCGCTCATGGTTAGGATTAGGCGGGCACTTTAGGGTGAGGCGTAGGCTTGTCCAGCGCTAGATCGTCTGGGCGTATTTCTGTCGGTTTCGGTTTGATGCGCTCGCTGGCGTCGATATCACCGACCGAATGAAATTCGTTTCTTGGAATGTGAATGGTATCCGCGCGATCATGAAAAAGGGCGCGATGGACTTTTTCGACGGGTGTGACGCGGACTTTATTTGTCTGCAGGAAACGAAGGCGACTGCCGATATCGTGAAGGATTTCGACTGGGGCGTGTCCAAGACGGTGTTGGCAAACGAGGCCGAGAAAAAGGGCTATTCCGGGACGGCGATCATCGCGCGGACTGAGCCGGAGTCGGTATCCTATGGCATTGGCATTGAGAAGCACGACGGCGAGGGGCGAGTCGTGACGGCAGAGTATCCGGAGTTTTTTATCGTGACGGTGTATACTCCGAATGCTCAAAACGAGTTGCGGAGACTGCCGTATCGACAGGAGTGGGATCGTGATTTTCTCGCTTACGTGAAGGCTTTGGAGGCGACCAAGCCGGTGATTTTTTGCGGTGACTTAAACGTGGCCCATACGGAAGACGATTTGGCGAACCCGAAAACGAACCGGAAGAACGCCGGGTTTACCGATGAGGAGCGGGCGGGCTTCGACGATATCGTGGCGGCTGGATTTGTGGACACGTTTCGCGAGTTCACCCAAGGGAAGGGGCACTACTCGTGGTGGAGCTACCGTGGCGGCGCGCGTTCCCGTAATGTTGGGTGGAGGATCGACTACTTTATGATTTCGGAGTCGCTGCGTCCGCAGCTGAAGTCCGCCAGCATTTTGCCGGAGGTTCTCGGGTCGGACCATTGTCCGGTAGAAATGGTATTTGGCTGAGACTGGAGGCGACGGGCTCGCCCTTGCTCTAGAATATAGAGTAGGTGAGGGTGATGCCCGCGGTGACGATGGCGACCATGGTCATCAGCTTTATGAGGATATTGAGGCTGGGGCCGGAGGTGTCCTTGAAGGGGTCGCCGACGGTGTCTCCGATGACGGCGGCCTTGTGAGCGTCGGATCCTTTGCCGCCCATGTTGCCCTCCTCTATGTATTTCTTGGCGTTGTCCCAGGCACCTCCAGAATTGGCCATGAACACGGCTAGGACGAAGCCGGTGGTCAGTCCGCCGGTAAGGAGGCCGACGACTCCGGCGGGACCGAAGAGGAGGCCGATGGCGACTGGCGCGATGACGGCGATGAGGGCGGGAACGATCATTTCCCGCTGGGCGCCGAGGGTGGAGATTTCGACGCAGCTTGCGTAGTCTGGAACCGTATCACCTTTTAGGATACCGGGATCTGCTTTGAACTGCCTGCGAACCTCCTCAACCATATCTTTGGCGGTGCGGCCGACTGCGTTCATGGTGAGACCGCAGAAGAGGAAGGCCATGAGACCGCCTACGAAGAGGCCGATCAGCACGCGCGGGTTGAGGAGGTGCAGCTCATGCGTTTGGATGTAGTTCGCGAGCATTTCGTTCGCGTTCTTGTAGGATTCGATATTCGGGTTTGCGAAAACGTAGGAGGCCAGCAGGGCCATGGCGGTGAGGGCTGCGGATCCGATGGCGAAGCCTTTGCCGATGGCGGCGGTGGTGTTGCCGAGCGAGTCGAGGGCGTCGGTGCGTTGGCGGACTTCCGGCGGGAGTCCGCTCATTTCGGCGTTGCCGCCGGCATTGTCAGCGATGGGGCCGTAGGCGTCGGTTGCGAGGGTGACTCCAAGTGTGGAAAGCATGCCGACTGCGGCGAAGCCGATTCCGTAGAGGCCGTGGGCCATGTTCGACAACTGGAATCCGGAGGCGAAGGTATAGGAAAGCATGATGCTGACGCTGACCGCGAGGACGGCGACGTAGGTGGAAATCATGCCGGTTCCGAGTCCTGAAATGATAACGGTGGCCGGGCCTGTTTCGGCGTTGGCGACGATGGTTTGCGTCGGTTTGAAGTCGGATGATGTGTAGTACTCTGTCGCTTTTCCGATGGCTATGCCCGCGATGAGGCCCATGACGATGGCTCCCCAGATTCCCCATGGATTTGGAAGGTCGAACAAGTGGATGGCGACCGCAGAGGAGGCGGCGATGCCGAGTGCGCTAAAGTTGACCCCGCGGTCCAGCGCGGAGAGGAGGGCGTGTTGAGAGCTGCCTTCTTTGGCGTGAACGAGGTAGATGCCGATGATGGAAAGGAGTATGCCTAGTCCGGCGACGACCATAGGGGCGACGGCTGCTTGCAGCTGAAGCTCGGGATCGTAGGCGAAGGCGGCTGCGCCGAGTGCGGCGGTGGCGAGAATGGATCCGCAATAGGATTCGTAGAGATCGGCTCCCATGCCTGCGACGTCGCCGACGAAGTCGCCCACGTTATCTGCTATAGTGGCTGGGTTTCGCGGGTCATCCTCTGGAATGCCCGCTTCGACCTTGCCGACGAGGTCTGCCCCGACGTCGGCCGCCTTCGTGTAGATGCCGCCGCCGACACGTGCAAACAGGGCTTGAAGCGAGGCTCCCATGCCAAAGGAGAGAAGCGCGGTGGTGATGAATGGCATGTTTGGAGCTCCTTCCTTGTAGTGTATCTGCGTGAGCACTACAAACCAGATGCTGATTGCGAGTAGTCCCAAACCCACTACGCATAGTCCCATGACGGCTCCGCTTCTGAAAGCGACGCGTAGGCCTCTATCCAGAGATTCGCTGGCTGCTTGGGCGGTGCGGCTGGCGGAGGCGGTGGCGGTCTTCATGCCGAAGTATCCCGAAAGTCCGGATAGCAGTCCGCCGCTTACGAAAATGACCGGTGTCCATGGATTTTGGGCGTGCAGGGCGTAAGCGAGGATTGCGAAGAGGATTGCTAGGACGATGAAGGCAAAGGTAACGACCTTGTATTGTTGCTTTAGATACGCTCTCGCTCCTTCGCTGACGTAGCCGGCGATTTCCCGCATGCGGGCAGAACCTTCGTTCTGCTTGGTCATTTGGCGGAAAAAGAGAAATGCGAATAAAAGGCCGATAAGTGCCGACCCGGGAGCGATCCAGAAGAGCTTTGGAGTCATCGCTTGATGGTAGTGCTAAGGTTGAGAGTGATCTCATCGAGGGCCTGTGGGAATGATCAGCCCAAGGAGACGTTCTTTCGAATAGCGCAAGATAACTTATAAGTAAAGCATAACAAAATTAGCAGAACTTATCTATAAGTTTGTGTGCTTGACGCGAGAAGCGCAGCGATGACCGGCTCCGGTGGAGCGTTCGGATCAGTCTTTGTTCGAGTCTTCCGACTCTTCGTTGGAGTTGGGGAATCCGATGTAGTGGTCTTTCGGGTAGGCGGGACGGCGCTTTGAGCGCGGCTTCATGAGAGTACCGAGAATGCCGCCGAGAGCGAGTCCGATTGCCAGGCCAAGGGCCATGCCGACAAGTGGCTGCTGCTCAAGTTTCGTGGCTCCGATGAGTCCGAACGCAACACCTAGGACGAGACCGATGTTTACTCCGAGCGGGAACTGAGCACGGCGCTGCGAAAGGCGGGGGCGTACGCGGTCTGAGCTTCTGACTATGAGTAGGTCGTCCATTTTCGGATGGGGCTGGTTCGACGTGTCGGTGCGTCGTTTACCAGTTTTTTACTATAGCGGTTTGGAGCGGTTTGTCGATAGGGACTTTGATGAAGGCGCTGTGGGGAGAACTTGCTGGAGGGAAGGACTCACTTCGGGGCATGGCGTTCTATTGAAAGGGTGCCGGGACGGATGATTGAAATCGCCGCCGTACGATTCTTGGATGAGATAGCGGTCGATTTTGATTTTTGAATCGCGCAACTAATCGCTTATGTACCGCTACTCCAATTTGGATAAACAAGCTCCCGGCTTTTTCGAGGCTTTCGTCGATATCGGTTCTGCTGATGAAGCCGGTCGCGTTTTTTACGATGTAGGCGAGCAAGCTTACTTTATGCGTGGGCCAAGTGGCGGCGCGGAATCGGCGAGCTGTTTCCTCTATCGGACGATGGAGGGGGACTTCATTTTAAGCGCCCGGATTCGAAAGGGCAGCGACGCCGGGACGTGCGGACTGCTTCTCGCTACGGAGAGTGGCGACGAAGTTTGTCGGCTATCAGCGGCGAGTGGCTTGTCTCCGATCGCGTCGATGGGCGAGGAAGCGGGAAGCGCGGTTGGTCTTGAAGGCAGCGATGTGCTGCAGCTTGAGCGAAAGGGCGATGCGATTGTATTCTCTGCGACCCGAATGGGGGAGGAGTACGTTCGCCTGGAGGAGAAGTTGGCAGGTGTGGTTGGCTCCTTGCGAGTCGGGTTGTTTGCGGGAGCGGGTTCGGAGGTGTTTTTTGGCGATGCGCGCCTGACGGTGCCGGCTTGGGAAGGTTTGGTGCCGTATACGGATTTTCTGGGAAGTCGTCTTGAGTTGCTCGATATCGAAACGGGCGATCGCGAGATCGTCTATTCGACGAAGGAAGGCATCGAAGCGCCGAACTGGACTCCTGACGGGAAGACTTTGATATATAACAGTGGTGGCAGGCTGTACCGCTTCGGGTTGGCTTCGGGCGTATCCGCTGAGATGGATACGGGCTTTGGCATTCGAAACAACAATGACCATGTGCTGAATTGGGGAGCGGATATGATCGCGATTAGCCATCATACTGAGGAGCACGACGGCAAATCGATCATCTATAAGTTGCCAGTTCGAGGAGGGATACCTGAGCAGCTCACCTTGCAGGGACCCTCGTTTCTGCATGGCTGGTCTCCAGATAACAAATACGTCATCTACACTGCAGAGCGCGGCGGGAAGTGGAATATCTGGCGTACGACCACCGACGGTAAAGGAGAAGAGGCTCAGCTGACAGATTCGCCGGGCTTGAGCGACGGATCTGAATACAGTCCTGATGGGAAGTACATTTACTTCAATTCGACGCGTAGCGGCTTGATGCAGATTTGGCGAATGAAGGCGGACGGCAGCGAGCCCGAGCAGGTGACGGATGATCAGTATAACAATTGGTTTCCGCATCTGTCGCCCGATGGGAAGACACTGGTGTTTCTCTCCTACGGGCAGGACGTGGAGCCGGCCAATCATCCGTATTACAAGCATGTGTTTTTGCGAACGATGCCCGTTTCGGGTGGGGCTCCGAGGATTGTGGCTTATCTTTATGGAGGCCAGGGCACGATCAATGTGCCAAGCTGGTCGCCCGATGGGCGTAAGGTGGCTTTCGTGAGCCACACCGTTCTAGACGCCTAGGGTGCTCATCAGGCCGAATTCGCCAAAATTTTTCCGAAAAGAGGTTGCGCATTCCCGCTTAATGACTACAAATGTAGGAAGCAAAACCTTTGGTATGTGTGTGATGGGCTAAGAACGAACAACAAGCGTATACGTGATGGGGCGGCGCGGGAAACGCGGCCTCAGCGAGTGAAGGAGACCCCCGGTGTGTTGGAAGGAAGGGAGGGGTCTCCTTCCTGTTTTTATGAGGGTTGGCGGAGCGGAGGGGCGGGAATTTTGGCTCGACTTTTTAAGAAAGAAAAAGCTTTTAAAAATCATGCCGCTTAAGAATGGGAGCTACAAGGGAGCCAATTGGGCTACGCGTCGCGCTTTGCTGGACATGTTGAAGCGGAGTGGCGAGCTTTCGAGCATTCAGATGGCGGGTGAGTTGGGGGTCTCGTCGATGGCGATTCGGCAGCACATGCAGGAACTCGAGTTGGCGGGTGATGTGGTTTCGGAGAACCGAGCCAAGGGCAAGGGGCGTCCCACGAAGTTTTGGTCGCTCACGCCGGCGGCGGATCGGCATTTTCCGGATCGTCACCGGGACTTGATTTTGGATTTGCTCGGCAGCGTGGAATCGGTGTTGGGCGAGGAGGCGATGGACAGATTGCTCGACGAGCGCGGGGCTTCTCAGGCCCGGATTTATGGCGAGCGGGTGGGGAAGCAGGAATCCTTAGCCGAGAAAGTGGCGGAATTGGCCAAGCTTCGCAGCGAGGAAGGCTACATGGCTGAGGCCAGCGAGACGGAGACGGGGGAATTGAGACTCGTGGAGAACCACTGTCCGATTTGTTCTGCGGCGAGCGTCTGCAAGGGGCTTTGCGCTCGGGAGCTGGAGGTGTTCAAGCGTGTGCTTGGTCCTGACTGCGAAGTAGAGCGCGTGGAGCATTTGCTATCTGGCGGGCGGCGTTGCGCCTATCAGATTCGCTCCACTCAGTAACGGCTAAGCTCGGTTTGAGAGCAGGAGATCCGCGTAGATGTTTAGCCCTTCGCACTCGAAGGTGAAGCGGTATTGCTCTGCGGTGCCGGCGGTGCTGATGGCCATGCGTTTGCCCTGCACTACGGTGGGGAGAGTGAGAGTGGAGGGGAGCCCGAGGTCCGCTAGCTTGTTTTTGAAAGTGCCGGCGAACATGTTTGTGAGCTCGCCGCAGACGTCGCGGATCACGTCGTCGTCCAGATCTTCGAGGTCGAGCCCGGTTATTTTGGTAGCTCCGCGGACGGCGAATTTCTCCGTCATGAAGAGGTAGCAGACGCCGTTTATTTCGCCAGCGAAGCCGACTGAGGAGGCGAACATGCGCTTGGAGTCGTCCTTTGCGGGATCGATTTTCGGGCTGAAGGCTTGTTTGCCGGAATAGGATTCGTGGCCGACATACTCGCACTGCATGCTAGCCATCGTGTCTATCACTTTGGTGAGAGATGAGCTTAGAAATTCGTGGATTTTTCCGACGGGGACAGAAACGGACATTTGCGTGGGATTCTCTATTATCGGCTACTCGTATTGAGGGCTGCTTGGGCCCGTTTAGGCAAGATCGGCATTTTGCGTCGGTCAGACTTGCGGGCTAGCGGTGGTTCGGCGGTGTTTGTGGATTAATCGGAACAATTCCCTCTAACTGAGATGTTTGCGAGTCTGATTAGCGGGAAATTTACGGCTGTCTAAGCTTGTCTGGAAAATCGGCGTTAAAGCTGGAGAAAATTGAGAGCGAGGCTCGCGAGGCTCAGGAAGAGGAAGAAGCCTACGACATCGGTAACAGTGGTTACCATGATCGATGAGGCAAGCGCTGGATCCACTTTGACGGCTCTTAGGCCAATTGGGACCAGCACGCCTGAGAGAGCGGCTGCCACCATGTTCAGCAACATGGCGAGGCTGACGACTGCTCCGAGGACCCAGCTTCCTTGCCACAGCCAGGAGATCAAGCCGACGGTGAGGCCGATGACCATGCCGGCAACGACGCCGATAATGATTTCTTTGACGAGGACGCGGCGCCACTCGTTGTCTTCTATTTCGCCGAGGGCGAGGGAGCGGACGACGATGGTGAGGGTTTGGGCTCCGGCGTTTCCACCCATGCCGCCGACGATGGGAAGGAAGGCGGCGAGCATGGCGTATTTGAGCAGGGTGTCCTCGAACATGGAAACGACCCATGCTGCGAGAAAGGCGGTGCCGAGGTTGACCAGAAGCCAGGGAAGCCGGTTTTTTACGGAGCGTCTCCATGGAGTGGTGACCATTTCCTCTCCGCTCAGACCGACCATGCGCTGCATGTCCTCGGTGGCCTCTTCTTGGATAACGTCGATGACGTCGTCCGAGGTCACCAGTCCGACGAGCTTGCCGAAGTCGTCTACGACGGGGAGGGCGAGGTAGTTGTATTTCTGGAAGATGTTGGCGATTTCCTCCTGATCGGCATTGACGGTGATGGAGCGAACTTCGCTGATCATGACTTCGGATACCTTGAGGCGGAGGTCGCGGAAGAGGAGGTCTCGCAGTTTGAGAACGCCTTGGAGGCGACCGTTTTCGTCGATTACGTAGATGTAGAGCGCGTTGTGCTGATCTTGGTCTTCTTCGCGTCTGACTGCTTCGCGCGCTTCCGACAAGGTCATGGAAGTGAGGACGGCGTTGACCTCACTGCGCATGATGCCGCCAGCGGTGTCTTCCGGATACTCGAGCAGGGTGGTGATCCCTTCCACGTGTTCGTCCGGTAGCTGGTCCATGATATCCTGGAGGCGTTCCGGGGAAACTTGTCCGAGGGCGTCGGCCGCATCGTCGGAATACATTTCCGGGATGATTTCCGAGACGCGATCAAGGCGCATGTTTTCGAGGAGATCGGTTTGGATCTCCTGAGGCAGCTCGGTGAGGATGTCTGCGACTTGCTCGTCTCCGAACTCGCGGAGCACCTGGCGGATTTCGCTCAGTTCGCGATCTTCCAGCTCTTCGGCGATATCGCTAGGATGCATTTCTTTCAGCCGATTGAGATCTCGGTCGAAAGCGTTGCTCACGGTCTGGATCTTTTCTTCCCGCTCATCCATAGCTGCTTGTTAAGACAAATTGTAGGTTGGGCAGCAAGTCAGGTGTTTTAAGATCGCGCAAAAAAGGTTTGGCTGTGTTTGTCGAGTTAGGGCCGGGTCTGTATTGCTTGGTCTTTCTTGTATTCGAAATCGTATGCCAATATTTCCTTTTTCAGAGTATCGTTGCCCTTGGTTGCTCAGGGGGAAGCATTTGGAGACAATTGCGCCAAATGTGAGTCGCCGTCGCATTTTGGCGCCTTATCGGCGCGAACGTCTTGAATTGCAGGACGGCGATTTCATCGATCTTGATACCTTAGATCGTGGCAGTAGGGAAAGATCTGATACATGCTTGCTTGTTCTGCATGGGCTTGAGGGCTCGTCGGACGCTCCGTACGTGAAGAGTTTTGGCAAGGCGCTGGGATCTTTGGATTGGGATCTGGTGGCGATGAACATGCGTGGGTGCAGTGGGGAGATGAACCGGGCGGCTCGTTTTTACCATAGTGGCGAGACGGGGGATCTTCGGGAGGTGATCGAGTATTTGGGAAAGCGATACAAGCGTATCGGTTTAGTGGGTTTCAGCCTTGGGGGAAATGTGGCGCTGAAGTATATGGGCGAAGATCCGGAAGGCGTTTCGGATCAGGTGATGGCGGCGGTAGCGATTTCCGCTCCGGTTGATTTGGAAGGGTCGGCGCTGAGTATCGGGCAGGAGTCCAACACGGTTTACATGCGCCGCTTTATTAGGCTTCTTAGCAAGAAGATTGAGGAGAAGGCGCGGGTGTATCCACAAGAGGTGGATGCCGAGGGGTGTCGCGAGCTGCAGGATTTTCGGGCGTTTGACGGCAGGTACACCGCTCCCTTGAACGGGTTTTCGAGCGCGGAAGATTATTGGCGTCGGAGCAGCGCTTTGAATTGGCTGGCGGATATACGACGTCCGTCGCTTCTTTTGAACGCTCGCAACGATCCGTTTCTTTCCGAGTCGTGTTTTCCGGAGGAGATCGCTTTGGCGAGCGACGCGTTGTATTCGCTATTTCCTGACAGGGGCGGGCATCTGGGATTTCCCTGTTGGCGGCGAAAGGGGCGGGCTTGGCACGAGGCTGCCGCCTTGGAGTTTCTGGGGCGTTTTCTTTAGAGCCCGAGGTCGAGTTGCGAGAGGGGGTTGCTCGCGGGCGCCTCGAGGCAGGCGGGACCGTCGCTGCGATTGTTGTTCACGATCGGGTTGGCGGGACGGCAAACCATGTGATCGGATTCGACGGGAGCGAAGAGCTCGTGTTGATCCGCTGGGCTAAGTTTCGGAACGTCGGTTTCAAGCCATTGCGCGATGCGGTCTCCGTCCAGAATGACGGGCATTCGTTCGTGGTACTTGGCCATGAGCGCGTTCGCGTGGGTGGTGAGTATGGTGAAGCTGTCGAATTGCTGGTTGTGTTCGCCGACCCATGTTTCCCAAATTCCGGCCATGAGGAAGACGGACTCGTCCGCTAGGCTGAAGAAGTAGGGGAGGTTGGCTCCTTTGTGTTTTTTCCACTCGTAGAATCCGTCTGCGGGAACGAGACAGCGTCGCCTTTGGAAGGCGGCTCGGAAGGAGGGTTTTTCGGCGACGGTTTCGGATCGGGCGTTGATCATCGGCGTCTGTGTCTGAGGGGTCTTCGACCAACTCGGAACGAGCCCCCAGCGGAGGCGAGCAATTTGCAGCAGTTCAGGGTTTTCGAAGGATTTGCGCAGGACTAGGTTTTTCTGAGTCGGGGCGATGTTGTAGCGCGGGACTTCCTCCGCGATGTCTTCGGGAGCGGATTCCAATGCGTAATCGCCTAGTTTTTCGGCGATGCTGCTCAGTCCTTTTCTCAGTGTATAACGCCCACACATGCTTGGCCTCGAAGGTTAAGCTAACGCAAGTCGTTTACAATCCGTAATTAGTCGATTTTGTAAAAAAATCTGACGCTAGGGATTTGACTTAGTTTAGCTCCGCTTCATCCAAGAGCTTTTGGATACGAGGCTCGGGCTTTTTGCTGGCGCGTTTGGCCCGCTTGTTGGCGATGTCGAGCGCTGCGATCCGGTAGGCTTCTCCGAGCGTGGGGAAATTGAGGATGTTTTCCAAGAAGCAGTCGATGTCGTTGCCGTTGAGAATTGCCATCTCTCCGACGTGCACGAGATCGGTGGCGCCTTCCGCGACGATATGGACGCCGAGGAGGCGTTTTCCTTGGGGATCGGCGATCATTTTGAGCATGCCGTCCTGTATGCCGGCGATCTGCCCGCGGGCGACTTCCTCGAAGTTGGCTCGGCCGATTACGATGGCGTCGCCGTATTTTTCGCGGGCTTGTTCTTCGGACAAGCCGACCGAGGAGAGCTCGGGAACGGAGTAGATGCCGATCGGCACGAGTTCGATGGCGTCTTTTGACTTTTCGCCAAGCATGTGGTCGATGGCGCGGCGTCCTTGCTCCATGGATACTGAGGCGAGGGAGGGAGGGCCGATCACGTCACCGACGGCGTAAATGTTTGGTACGGATGTTTGGTAGTCGCCGTCGACGGCTATGACGCCGTTTCGGCCGAGCTCCATTTCTACGGAGTCGAGGTTAAGCGGCTCTACGTTTGCGAGGCGGCCTTGGGCGACGAGCATTTTGTCGCTGAGGAGCTCTTCGCCGCTATCGAGTACAGCGCGTACTTGAAGGCCGTTCCACTCGACGCTTTTGGCTTTTGCATTGCCGATGTAGGTGCCGCCGTTGCGGGTGAAATTGTCGAGGAATTTTTCGGTGAGCTCCGGCTCCATGAACATGAGGGGACGCGGGGTGCGATCGATCATCGTCACTCTAACGCCAAGCAGGGAGAAGATGGACGCGTATTCCGAGGCGATGACTCCGGCGCCGATTACGGTCAGCGAGCGTGGGAGGTAGATCATGCTGAGGATGGAGTCGCTATCGAGGATGTGCTCGTGATCTACGGGGATGTCCGGGGGAGTTCGTGGTCGGGAGCCGGTGGCGATGACGACGTTTTTCGTTCCGAGGATGATTTTCGTCCCTTTGACGGTGGTGACGAGCACGGTGTTCTTGTCGATGAAGCTGGCTCGGCCGAGGTAGACTTTTCCGCCGCTGGTTCCGATGTGCTGCGAAATGAAGGAGGTGTAGGATTGGAGGACGGTGTCGAGGCGTCTCATTAAAGTGGATACCTCCATGTCGTCTTTGAGCTTAAAGTCGAAGACGTCCGCGTTTCGCTTGAGCGTGGCGATGGTGAGGGCGGCTTCTCGCAGCGTCTTGCTGGGGATGGTGCCGAGGTGCACGCAGGTACCGCCGACGGCGCGCTCGCGTTCAACGATGGCGACTTTAAGTCCGGCCTTGGAGGCTTGGTCTGCGGCTTTTTGTCCGCCAGGGCCGGAGCCTATGACGATGAGATCGTATGTTTCGTCTGGGGTCATAGTTCCATGGCGGATACGACCGCTTTGACGTCGTCTTTCTTGCTGAGGAGGTCTTGGTAGTCGTCCTGGTAGAAGTTGAGGTACTCAACGACGGGATCGCGGGCGAGCTCGATGATGTTGGTGCCCGCTGGATTGACGATCCAGTTTGCGAATCGTTGTGAGAGATAGGTGGCGGCGCATTCGTCTTTGAAGTTCGGGGCGCTCGCGTACTTTTGGTAGTAGACGGTGGTGGTTTGAAGCTGACGCGGCAGCTTCCAGTCGATGGCGACTTTGGTGGCGACCTTTGGGCTGAGTCCGGCGACGAGCTGTTTGAGCTCCTTGTCTTCCAAGGTGACTCCGACCTGTTGCTGCACGTTCGATATGAGCTGTAGGCAAATGGGGCGTCCGACCGAGTGGAGCAGTCCGCAGAGGAATTGTCCTTCGACGTTGCGGCGGCGCTTGCGGGCGATCTCGCGTCCGTAGGCTGCGGCGGCGAGGGCGTGTCGCAGGAGGCTCTTGATCTGCGTCTCGAAGCCGGGGGCTTTGAAGATGTCGCTTTGGATGGAGACGGCGATGGCGATTTCCCCGAGCAGTTTCATGCCGAGGCGGGTGACGGCCTGCTGGAGGGATACGATGGGTTCGCCGCTGGTGTAGCTAGCGGAGTTGGCGATGCGCAGGACGTGGCTGGCGATGGATTGGTCGCCGTGGATGAGCTTGGAGAGCTCTGCCATGTCGGCGTTCGGGTCTTTGGAGAGGCTGAAGATTTTGCCGGCGACGGATGGCATGACGGGGAGCTCCAGCTTGCCTTCCTTGATGCCATGGATGATGGCGTTGGCTACCGTTTTTACGGGAGAGCTTGTATCTTGCTGGTCGGTCATTTGCTGCGACGTGTGGGTAGGAGGTGGAGGAGGGGCTTCGCGGATTTCGCGCTGAGGTAATACACCTTTTTCTTTCTTCGGCGCAACTTCATGTCTTATTAAGTAAATTTCGCGTTTGCCCGCCAAGAGTTGCGCTCAGCTGGAGCTCTCTATAACTCCCTGCGAGACAGCGTGTTTGGCGTTATTTGAGCGTTTTTACGCAGGATGTTTGGTGAATTTGTTCAGAAGCTCTTGCAGGTGACGATTAGAGTTTGTCCCCCAAATTTTCCAAGTTGCCGCCTTTCAAGGATTTAAAGCCATGCACGATATGCCCACTGAAATTATTCCGACAGAACGATTAGACAACCTCGCTCGCGAGGCGGTGGTGACTGTTTTCGACTCGATGGTCGACGAGGTCGTGACTTGGCAAACGCGGGAGTGCCTGATTTCGGATCCCTCTTCCGACATGTTGACGAAGCTTCCGATTCAGGACGGCTTGTACGCGATCGTGGTGAGTTGGGTGGGAGATGCGAATGGCAAGGTAATGCTGGTACTCCCCAAGGCAGCGGCGGAGCGCTTCGCGATGAAGCTATTCGATGTGCCGAGCCTAGATTGGCTGGAAGGGGACAGCGAGGAAGCCTTGCAGGATACGCTGGGCGAGTTGGGAAATATGATGGTGGGTCTTGTGAAGGGAGGTCTTACGAAGTGGTATCCGAGCTTGATGCTCACCACTCCAAAGGTACTGAAAAACAAGCGGATGAAGGTGGATAGTGCTTCGATGAGTTTTCGCCGTCAGTATTTATTCGAAGGGCTCGGCTCCGAGTTGATGATCGATTTTTGCTGCGAGTAGCGGCTGGGTCGTTGCGATTTTGAGTAGAAATCGGATTTGACGATGCGCTGGAATGGGCACACCTATTGCCTGACCAATGCGGATTTTTACAAATGAAGTAGCTACGGTTAACGCTCTTGAAAGGGCGGACAATCGAGTAGAGGCGGTTGCGTGGGAGGATCCGCTCGCCTTTGGCCGTTTGGTTTCCGGGAATGATTTAGATGCGTTCGCAACGGCTCGTTCGTTTGCCTATGCTGCGGCGAACTGGGACGAGGACAATGTGATCGAGGCTGACCTGAAGCTTCGCAATGAAGAGCTCAAGGAGGCGTTCGGATCTGGCGGCGAGGTTTGCTTGCTTTTTGGCGGCTCGCTTGTCGATCAGTTACGCCTGGCGCAGATTCTTAGCTGGTTGAGCGAGCGTTCAGAGGATGAGCGGGCTCAGGCTCGTCTGATGTTGGTGGATGGCTCGCTATCGGTTTTCGAAGGGGGAGCTTTGCTCGAAATCGCTCGAGTGGCGGAGCCGCTCTCGGCTGGGATGTTGGGGCTGTACTCGCGAGCGTGGGATGCGGTTTCGGGAACGAATCCGCTCGCGGTGGAAGCGGTGCTTGAGCGGGCGGCTGCCGAAGGTTTTTCGTCGCTGGCTACTGGCCTGAGCCGTTGGCTGCAGGAGCTTCCTAGTGTGGAGAACGGTCTCTCGATCACGCAGATGCAGATTTTGGATGCGGTAAGGCTAGGCGTCTCGTCGCCACAAGCTTTGTTCGAAGCGGTGCAGGCCACTGAAGCGCCGCGGTTTCGAATCAACTGGGAGTTTTGGCAGTTACTCGACGGGCTTTGCGCCAGCGAGCAACCGTTGCTCGAAGTGGCGGGTGGGGGTGACTTTTTGTGTCCTCCGGCGGAATTAGCGTTTGAGGCGTTTCATGCTCAGTCGTTTAAGTTGACAGAGCGGGGAGCGGCGATTTTGGAAGGGCGTGGCAATTGCCTGAACGGTCCTTTTCCCGAGCGTTGGCTGGGAGGCGCGAAGATCGATGCGGAGTCGCCATTCTTTTGGGACTACGCGAATCGGCGCGTGGTCGGATTGGCGTCGAAGCAGGCTTAGGCGAGCTGGCCGACTTCGATGGTGAGGGAATCGATGAGCTCCACGATTTCCGCTACGTCCGGCTTGGCGAGTTGGGCGTCTGCTCCGACGGAGTGGCACTTGAGCGACATCTCCTTGTTGATGAGCGACGAGTAGACGATGATCTTAGGCGGATGGTTTGAGCAAACGTCCTGTTTGATCCGTCGGCAAAGGGTGAGGCCGTCCATTTTTGGCATTTCAATGTCGGTGAGGACTAGGTCATAGGGACCGTCTCCCTCGTACTCGCCGCTGTCGATCTTCCTGCAAAGATGGTTGAAGGCGTCTTGGCCGTTTTCGAAGGCGTCAAGCTTCAGGTACCCGGAGCGGCGCAGGATATCTTCCGTGATGCCTCGGACCACTTTAGAGTCTTCGGCATAGAGGATGCGAATCGCTTCCCGTTCCGGGCGGCTTTCAATGGCTTCGAGATCGGTGCCGTTGCCGTGGGTGGAAGGGAAAAGGGCGATCATGAGGCGCTCGAGGTCGAGAATGACGATGATGTTGTCGTCGAAGGTAACGGTGCCAGTGGAGTAGCCGCCGGCGCCTTCGCAGGTGACGCTTTGGTTCATCGGCTCGAAATTCTCCCATGAGGTGCGGTGGATTTTCGAAATGCCATCGATGAGGAAGGCGGTGGTTTGCTTGTTGAAGGTCGTAACGAGGATGAGCTGGCGCTCGGGGTCGATGCTTTCCGGATCGAATGGAATTCCCAAGGTCATTTTAAGATCCATGAGCATGATCGGCTTTTCCTGGATGTGGATCATGCCGATGGCGCCGTAGGGCGCTTGGGCGACGCCGGCAACGGACACGCTGGTTCGGGCGAGGACTCGCTGTACTTTTGATACGTTGATGCCGTAGCTGACTTCGCCGAGGTAGAATTCGATGAATTCGACTTCATTCGTGCCTGATTCGAGAAGGATTGAGTCTCTTGAACTACTGAGCGTGCTCATTGTCTATGGGGATTGGATGAAAAAGGGAATGGGGGCTTGGGGCCGACCTTTGTTTTATCGGCGGTTAGAGTCATTTTTTTAGTCGTAAAGCAGTCAAACTAGGGTGGATACGCCAATTTCGCTACGTAGTCTCTTTGGTTGGCCAAACGATAAAATGCGGTGAAGCCGCTTTCGCGTAGATTTTTCAGGGCTATCGGGCCATCTTGCCAAACGAATGAAGACATACGCAGTAGGACAGCGATTTGTAAGTGAGCCGGAGCCGGAACTAGGGCTTGGCTTGGTAGAGGAGGTCGACGGGTACCGCGTTGGTTTGAATTTTCCCGCTTCCGGGGAGAAGCGCATCTACGCTGCGGGAGCAGCGGTGCTGAAGCGGGTGATCTTTCGCGAGGGTGAACGGGTCAATACGCTTACCGGCGCTTCGTTCGCGGTAGAGGCAATGGAGGAAGTCGATGGAATTTTCGTTTACTCAGGCGAGGGGCAGAGCGCTCGGGAGGACGAATTGGTGGCGGCAGGGAGCTTTAGCCATCCGCAGGACCGACTGATGTCGGGACAGGTTGAAGACAGTGAGGTCTTCGACCTTCGCCAGAGGGCTTTGCTGATGCAAAACAAGATTCGCAGCTCCGAGCTTCGCGGTTTCTTTGGAGGACGACTCGATCTCATCCCGCACCAGTACTACATTTTAAAAGAGGTGTCCTCTCGGCAGCTTCCGCGCGTCCTGCTCTCGGACGAGGTCGGACTCGGAAAGACGATCGAGGCCTGTTTAATTTTGCAGCGTTTGCGAGCGGTGGGCCGCGCTCAACGAGCTTTGATTTTAGTGCCGGAGCCGTTAGTCCACCAGTGGTTTGTGGAGTTGTTGCGTCGTTTTGGCTTGTGGTTTGGCATTTTCGACGAAGAGCGCTGTCGCGCGCTCGAAGCGAGTAACGAAGGCGGGAATCCTTTTCTAGACGAACAGCTCGTGCTTTGCAGCGTGGACTATCTCGCCAATAGCGAGGTTCGCAGTTGGCAGGCGATCGAAGCCGGTTGGGATATCGTGATCGTTGACGAGGCTCATCACCTCGAGTGGTCGCCGGAGGAAGTGAGTCCGGAGTACGCTTTGGTTGAATCGCTGGGAGAAAGGAGCCCGGGGCTTCTGCTGTTGACCGCTACTCCGACGCAGCTCGGTCTTGCGGGTCACTTTGCTCGGCTTCGACTGCTGGATCCTGATCGGTATTCAGATTTGGATACGTTTCAGGAGGAGATGTCTGGTTTTGAGAAAGTGGCGGAGATTGCAGCGAAGATTATCGACGAGGATGAGCTGGACAATTCCGACGCCGCGGCTTTGCAGGATATATTTCACCGTGATCAAGATGGGTTGAAAAAGCGTCTTGCCGACCTTTCGGCGAAGAAGCCCGGAGCTCGCGATTCTTTGATTAAGGCTTTGCTTGACGAGCATGGAACGGGCCGAGTGGTATTTCGCAATACGCGGGCGAACATGAAAGGTTTTCCCAAGCGCATGTATTGTCCGGCTCCTTTGAAAAGCGAGGGCAACCAGACTTTGCTTGCCAAGCTCGTGCGCGAGCTCGAGGCGGAATCGACCGATAGCGAGTCGGATATTCGATACAATTTTAAGGGCGATCCGCGATTGGTTTGGCTGGTTTCCTTTCTTAAGGCCCGCAAGGGAGTGAAGACTTTGCTGATCTGTAAATCTCGCCAGAAGGCGATCGCTTTGGAGACGGCATTGAGAGAGAGCTTGAACATCAGTATCGGGCTGTTTCACGAGGAGCTGCAGCTGGTGCAGCGGGACCGAAACGCGGCTTGGTTTGCGGAAGAGGATGGGGCGCAGGTTCTCATTTGTTCGGAGATCGGCAGTGAAGGTCGCAATTTCCAGTTCGCCCAGCACTTGGTGCTTTTTGACCTGCCGATCAATCCTGGTTTGCTTGAGCAGCGTATCGGACGTTTGGACCGTATTGGCCAAACCAGTACAATTCAGATTCATGTGCCCTATGTTGTGGGATCGCCGCAAGAGGTCGTGGCCGAATGGTGTCACCAGGGCTTGGATGGTTTTGAGAGTTGTGTGCACGGAGGAGCTGAGTATCTGGCCCGATTTGGCGAGCGACTTGTGTCATTGGCGATTGAATACGGATCGGGAAAGAAGGCGAAGCGAGATAAGCTCGAGGCCTTCATTGACGAGACGCAGGCGTTTCGTTCAGAGCTTTCGGCTCGTCTCAGCAAGGGGCGAGATCGCTTGCTTGAGCTGAATTCCTTTAACGGAGAGGTGGCGAAGGAAGTCGTGCGAGAGGTGCGGAAGGCGGAGAACGATTCGAACTTGAAGAGCTTTCTCTTCGATCTTCTGGAGTTCTATGGAGTGCGGGTGGACGAGCAGGAAGATGGTGATGTGATTCTGGATCCGTCTCATGCTTACGTGGAATCGTTTCCCTCGCTTCCGGCAGAAGGCACGCTCGCCACGTTCGAGCGTAGGCGAGCAATAACGCGAGAGGACATGATGTTTATTACGCAGGACCACTCCTTGGTGAGTGACGCGATCGATTTGCTCGTGACCTCCGAGAAAGGGGTATCCGCATTTTCGCTACATGAGAGCGATGATCCGGGGCTGAGTTTGGAGGTGGTTTTCGTATTGGAGACGGTGGCCTTATCGCATCTTCATGTAGATCGATTCCTATCTCCGACACCGATTCGCGTGGTGGTGGATATTCGCGGAAACGATTTATCCGAGGAACGAGATCTGGCTTGGGTTGAGGAGAATCTTGAGCCGGGGGATATCAATCGATTTCTCGAGCGGCCAGGCTTCAGTCGCGAATTTCTCGAGGCGATGATTGGGGGCGCGGAAGAGATCGCTGAAAAGCGGGTCAAGCGCCTGAAGACAGCTTTCAAAACGAAGGCCAAGAAGGTGCTTCAACATGAGATTGAGCGGTTGATGGACCTGCAGAAGATCAACGACAATGTGCGGTCCGAGGAGATCGCTATCGCGAAGGCTGAGTTGCAGGGGGTGAATCAGGCGATTGATGATTCATGCCTGAGACTTGATTCGCTGCGCCTGATTGTGGAGGGCGAGGTCGATGGGTTGCAGAAAGTGTAGGGTAGATTAGTAGCTTTGATAGTTGGCCGGCTCGGCGCGATAGGTTGATTCCAAGTCTTTCTGGCGCTAGCGTGGTGGCTTGTTCAAATTCGAATAGCAATGAAACGGATAGTATTAATTGGTGATCAGATTAGCGAGGACTACAGCCCTGTTTTGGCGGCTCTTCTCAAGGACAAGGCGGAGCTGTGGCTTGCTCCTAAAAACTCGGGTACATCCGTCGATTTGCTGAATGGTTTGCGTGAATGGGTTTTGAAGCGACAGCCTGAAATCGCTGTGTTCGCGTCACGAATTTTGGATACGCGGAAAATCTGTTTCGGCGAGAACGAGCGGCTGGTTCCCTTGGAGACGTTTACGCGGAATGTGCGCTGTATTTTGAAGATTGCTTTGGAGCATAGCGCGACGGTGCCGGTGTGGGCCACGATGCCGCCGGTGGATCCGCGTCGTGTGAAAAGTCAGGACGAGTTTGGATACGACAACGAGACGATTTCGCTCTACAATGAGGAAGCTAAGGCGGTTGCCCGATTGCTCGGCGTGGAGGTGATCGATGTGTACGGGTTTGTTAAGTCGGCGGCTCGTGACGATTCGGCGCGGCCCGATGGGGTGCGTTTCGATCAACGGAGCAGCGACTATCTGGCTTCCAAAATAGCGGGGCGGCTCCGCGACATTTGCGCGAAAGCCTAGGGATTACCCGTATCGTTTTGCGTTTCCCAGGAGGAAATATGCAAAAATCTGACTAAACTGAGCGCTATACTCTATTGTCTTGGTGTGTATTTGCGCTAAAACAGTAGGCAGATGTCTTTTGAGAGCGCGATACCTTTGAACCGATTTGCCTATGGCCGAGATGTAGATTTCGACCTAGGGTCGCGTGGCGGTAGCGCTCATGGCCGACCGTCTGAGGAAAAGGCGGCTCGTAAGCAGTCGGTGAATATCTCTGAGGACACGCTGCTTAAGGTGGCGCGGGCGAAGTTGCACCGAATGGTGGACCAAAGATTAGGCTACGACCAGCGCGGCGCCTTAGCTGGCGATTCGGTTGTTGGCAGCTTGCTCTCCACCAAGGCTTAAGCCCGGTTTGCGAAGCTTCGATTTCCTTCTTTTGCCGAGTCCAAATTCGACTGGCAATCTATCGATGAAACGGCAGCGTTTACTTTCATGGATCTGAATAGTCTCCTCTACGCCTTCGGACTTTCCGGCTTTTTCGCATCCCGCGCCTTTTTGCCAGCTTTCGCTGCAGCTTTTGCGATGAAGTATGGCACGAGTCTGCCTTGGCTGAAAGGGATCGATTTCATTCAGGAGATGGCGAACGCTCCAACTTGGTTCACGCATCCGGCAGTGGTTTGGGGACTCGGGGCGCTTGCGGTGGCGGAAATGGTGGCGGAGCGCTCGCCGGAAATTCGCGAGCTCTTGGACCAAGGACTGGTCTACGTAAAGTCCGGTCTTTCAGCGGCGACGAGCTATGGTTTGCTCAGCGCGACTGATGTGGCGTTTGCGGGAGAGGTCGTCTCTCAGGCGGGGATCCTTGATTCGATCCCGGCGGCGATTTCCGGTGGGTTGACCTTCTTTCTGAGCATGACGCGCAATGGCGTGGTGGGAATTTTGAGCGAGGCGGATGAGGATGATTCGCTGGGGTTGCGGAAGTTTATTAGCTGGTGCGAGGAGCTTTGGGCGACTTTTGGAGTGTGGATTTTGTTGGCGATTCCGGCGGCTGTGCTGGTGCTCAATGGTGTTGTATTCGGCGTGCTTTGGCTGATCCGCAGGCGTCATGAGAGCAAGATGGAAGCGGCGCGGATCGAGTGCCCGAATTGTAAGACGCGTATTCACTGTTTCGCGACAGCCTGTATTTCCTGCAATACGCCGAATCCAGATCCGGTGGCGCTCGGTTCTCTGGGCGGAATGCTAGAGGGGAAGGAGGGTGATCCGATCGCCCAGAAGGTGCGGCTGATCGAGCTGAAGCGGTCGCCGAAGTCGGGCGAAAAGGTTAAGGGGCGTGGAGCGGATATCGTCTGCAAGGAAGACGGTGTCGCTATTTTCGGAGACAAGGTCGTGAACGAGCGCTATTTCGAGACGGTGGATGGCCGACTGCCGAGGGTGCTGCTGATCTCCGCAGCGCTAGGTTTCGTGCCTTTACTGGGGTTGATCGCAGGTGTGATCTACTACCGTTTTCAGCTGGTGGCGCCTTACCGTCGCTATTTGCCTTGGAGTAAGGGCTTTTTGACGAAGTGGCTGGTGCGTCTCGTGTTGCTGCTGTTGGCAGCTTTGCAGATCGTGGGATTTGGTATTTTCGCCGTGCCGCTGATGGCGTTCATCAATCACTGGATGTATCGATCCGCGTTTCGGTCGGACCTGAAGAAAAAGGATCTGGCCTAGGCTTGGTAGAGCTTGGCTGCTTGGAGCATGTAGGCGTTTTGGCGAGGGGCGGAATGCTCGTCGCCGGGCTCGCCTTGCCCGTTTTCGCTTTCTGAGGATGCGAAGACTTGGCGGGCGGAGGTGATTTCGCCTTTTGACTTGTCGCTTGGGTCTTCACCAGGGCCGCTTACGCGGTTTTGGTTTTTCTCAGCCTTGTCGGAATTTTTGGCGGTAGCCTCGTTCTCCATTGTGGAGGCGGCAGCGGCAACCTTCAGGTCTTGTCCGGAAGGGTCGCTCGGCGCCAAGGCTGCGGCTCGGATTTGTTGGGATTTGCGAAGTGTTTCCTCTGGAGTCCTGCCAGGAGAGGTGTCGATTTTCACATTTCCGCCGATCGCGTATTGGCGACCATCGGGTCCGGTTTGGAAAGTGTAATTGGGTCCGCCCATGGCGAGGCTGCCAGCGGCGGCCATATGAGCTTGCTCGTGAGCGCGGACTTCGGCGTCGCGTTGCTTGAGCTCCTCGACCTGCTTTTTTTCAGCATCGTCGAGCTGCTGCGGATTGGAAAATTTTTCTTCCTCGGCTTTCTCTGAACCTTTGTTCGATAGCTTGGAACCCTGCTCGTGATCGTGAGAATCCGGCGCAGCGGAAAACCGCTCGCTTTGTGGGCGACGATTTTGTCCGTAGGTTGCGAAACTCGCGCTGCTGATGGAGTCGATCATGAAAAGAGTCCTAAGGGACCAGGCCTTGGTCTTTTCATCGGTCAATTAGGGGAGTGGTTGAGCTGCGGGTGGTAATGGGGCTGTAAAATTGCAGAGCCCCCGGCTTTTGGCTGGGGGCTCTGGTTCAATTAGGGTTTTTGGCCCCGGTATTTTTTAAATCTTAGACAAATCGTTATGCGTGTGAGCGTTTCTTCAACTGGCGTGGTTTCAAACGGGAGCCAGTACCCCGGCGGAGCTCAAGCGCACCCAAGAATCCGAGCGCTGCAATGACAGCAGTGCTCGCAGTTAGCATTTTTGAACCGCTGTAGAGGTTCAGAAGTCCGAGAAGCGTTACGAACGCTATCAAGGCTGCTACGATTATGTGTCTGGTGTAGTGTGTGTTCATGTTGTTGAGCCAGTATTGCTGGTCGTTTGTACTATATCGGATTTCATTTATAAGTTGAAATACTTAATAATTATGCAATCCATAGGTTCAGACTATGGAATTGCATCAGCTCAGGTATTTTTTGGCGGTGGCGGAGGCGGGAAACTTCACTCGCGCGGCGGAGAAGTGTTTCGTTTCGCAGCCGTCCCTAAGCGCTCAGATCATAAAGCTTGAGGGAGAGCTCGGGCAGAAGCTCTTCAATCGGCTTGGACGGAGGGCAGAGCTAACTCGGGCGGGCACCTTCTTGGAGTCGCGAGCTCGCACGATCTTGATGGAGGTGGAGAATGCGGAGCGGCAGATCAAGGAGAACGAAGAGGATATTCGCGGGATCGTTAAGGTCGGGGTGACGCCGTCGGTGACGCCGTATTTGATTCCGCCGGTGATTCGGATGTGTCGGGAGCGTTATCCAAATCTGGAAATAAACATTCAGGAGAATCTCCGTCGTCGCCTCATTGACGAGGTGCAGCAGGGGCATTTGGAGGTAGCGATTTCATCTTACACGGGAGATGCGGCGAACATCGATGCGGAGCCGATTTTGCAGGAAGACTTGGTTTTGGCTGTATCCAAAACGCACCGACTCGCGACGCAGAAGTCGAAAGTGTCGATCGAGGATTTCAAGGATGAGCCATTGGTCTTGCTGGGGGAGTCGGCTACCTTGGGCGACAAGGTCTTCGATTTTTTCGACAAGATGAACATCGAGCCGAAGGTGGTGGCTCTGTGCTCGCAGGTGCGCTCGGTGAAGGAGATGGTGAACCTCGGGCTCGGGGTTGCTATTTTGCCGGCAATGGCGAAGGAGGAGCACTTGCCATTTGAGATCGTTTACCGTTCGCTGGTTTCGGAGCGGATGAAGCGACTGCTTTTTGCGCTGACGCATTCGCGGCGGTACTTGTCACCGGGAGCTCGTGTATTCGTTGATCTGATACGAGAGGTAGCGTATGCTTACGATGGCAATGAGTAATGAAAAAGGACGCCGTCTCGGGCGTCCTTTGTGAAGTGAGCTATTTTGCCTACTTGGCTAAACCTTGATGAACTTCGTCCACTTGGATTTTGACTTGGATGACTTTACGGCGCTCTCGATGAAGGCCATGCCTTCGAGGCCGTCGTCCACGTTGGGGAAGTCGAGGTTTTTGGGGATCTTCTTTCCTTCGACTTCGGCGGCGATAGCTTTGGCCGCTGCCAGATAGACGTTGGCGAAGGCTTCGATGAAGGCCTCGGGGTGTCCGAAAGGCGTGCGGGTGTTTTCTTGAGCAGCTTTGCAGAGGTAGTCGTTTCCGCGGCGGTAGGTTTGGCGAGGCTTGTCGGCGTACTTGACGATGAGCTCGTTAGGATCTTCCTGATGCCACTCCAGCGAAGCCTTTTCGCCGTAGATGCGGATGTTGAGGTTGTTCTCGTCGCCACCGGAAATCTGGGAGGCGTAGAGAATGCCTTTTGCTCCGCCCTTGTAGCGGAGGAGGATGTTGCCATCGTCGTCCAGCTCGCGTCCGGGGATGAAGGCGGTGAGCTCGGCACAGAGCTCGTCGATTTCGAGACCGGTGATGTAGCGGCCAAGGTTTTCGGCGTGTGTACCGATATCTCCCATACAATTGGAGATTCCGGCTACGGCGGGGTCGGCTCTCCAGGAGTCGATGGCTCCGCTGACCTTTTTTGTGATTTCGCCGACGGAGTAGCCTTGCGGATACTCTGTAACAATTTTTAGGATACGTCCGAGCTTGCCTTTTGAAACCATGTCGCGGGCTTCCTTGACCATGGGGTAGCCGGTGTAGTTGTGGGTCAGGGCAAAGATTTTGCCGGACTTTTCGACGATTTTCTTAAGCTGTCTACCTTCCTTGAGGGTGAAGGTCATGGGCTTGTCGCAGATGACGTTGAAGCCATGTTCGAGAAAGCACTTGGCGACGGCGAAGTGCATATTGTTGCGCACGACGATACTGACGAAATCGATGCGTTCGCCGACGGGAAGGGCGGCTTCGGCTTTCGCCATCTCTTCGTAGGATGCGTAGACGCGGCTTGGGTCGAGGTGGAAGTCTTGGCCGGAGAGCTTGGACTTCTTGGGGTCGGAAGAGAAGGCTCCGGCCACCAGTTCGATTTTTCCGTCGAGGTTGGCAGCCATGCGGTGAACGGCTCCGATGAAGGCTCCGCGGCCTCCGCCGACCATTCCCATTTTCAATTTTCTTTTCATAGAACTTAGGTGATTGGTTCTGGGTATTTGGTTTTTGGTGACTAGCAGGCGACGGGCTTGCCGGTTTTTGCGGATTCGTAGAGTGCGTCGATGATTTTCATCAGCGAGAGAGCCTGGTCGGGAGTATTGATGGGCTTTTCCTTGCCTGTAATTGAATGGATGAAGTTTGCCGCGGAGCGAGAGCGTCCCATGTCTTCGCAAGGCTCGGTGAGCACGGAGCGATTGACGGAGTTTCCGCCTTCCTGGGTGTAAAGCTCGCAGCTGTCGATGCTGGTCTCGTCGAGGCCGTCGACTCCGAAGAGGCGCTCGATCTTGCCGCCGGCTCCGGTGCCTTGGAAGACGACGGAGACTTCCTCGCGCTTCACGAGCTCAGCCCACGAGACTTGCATGGTAAGGACTTGTCCGGTCTTGAAGGTGACGAATCCGTGGGCGGCGCTTTCGACGTCGGTAGGTCCACCAGCGTCGGGGATGCCCCAGGGGCCTTTGTAGTTCTTGTCGTCGATGAAGTCGGAAAAGGTTTGTCCGAGGACGTATGCAGGTTCTGGATACCCCATGAGGTACATGGAGAGGTCGACCATGTGGAGGAGGTCGATGAGGGGACCGCCGCCGGCGAGGTCTTTGTTGGTGAACCAGCCGCCGAAGCCGGGGATGCCAGTGCGGCGTATCCATTTGGCTTGTGCGGAGTTGATTTTTCCAATGGTGCCGTTTTCGACGTATTCGCGCATGGCGAAGGATTCGGGGCGGGCGCGGTTGTTGAAGTTGAACATGAGGATCTTGCCCGCTTTTTCGGCGGCGTCCTTCATTTGCTGAACGCCTGCGGCGTCGATGGCGGGAGGCTTTTCGCAGAAGACGTGCTTGCCTTCGTTTAGAGCTTGTACGGCGAGGGGAGCGTGAAACTTGTTCGGCACGATGATGGTGACGGCGTCTAGCTCGGGGAGCTCGTCGAACATGGTTTCCACGCTGCCGAATGACTTTTCGACGCCGTAGCGTTCGGCGGCGGCCTTGGCGGCGGCTTCGTTAAGGTCGGCGATGGCGAGGATTTCCGCGCCTGCTTGCTTGAATCCGGCGATGTGGTACTGGGCCATGCCGCCCGCTCCGATGATTCCTACTTTTATGGACATAGTAATATTAGGTGCTGGGTATTGGGTCCTGGGTCTTAGGACTATTGCTTCTCCTTGTCGAAGGCGGCGTCGAAGGCGACGTTGCTGGTGGGGAAGTCTGAGGCGCGGACGAAGTCGGATGCTTCGGAGGCGCCGTGGACGCGGTCCATGCGGATGTCTTCCCACTCGACGGAGAGCGGTCCGGCGTAGCCGATGTCGTTGAGGGCGACGATGATTTCCTCGAAATTGATGTCGCCGTGGCCGAGGGAGCGGAAGTCCCAATAGCGGCGAGCGTCGCCGAAATCGGTGTGTCCGCCAAATACGCCTACGTCGCCATTTCCGTGGCCCCACCAGACGTCTTTCATGTGGACGTGGTAGATGCGGTCGGAGAAATCGCGGATGAACTTAACGTAGTCGACGCCTTGATAGCCGAGGTGCGAGGGGTCGTAGTTGAAGCCGAAGCGCTTGTGCCCTTTGACGGCGTCGATGGCACGGGCTGCGGAGGCGATGTCGAATGCGATTTCGGTCGGGTGGACTTCGAGGGCGAAGTTGACGTTTAGCTTGTCGAAGGCGTCGAGGATGGGGATGAAGCGTTTGGCGAAGTCCTGGAAACCTTTTTCGAGATAGGCTTGGTCCGTTGGCGGGAAGGCGTAGAGGGCGTGCCAGATGGAGGAGCCGGTGAATCCGTTGACGACGGCGGGGGACTTGTCCTTGGGATTGCGGCCTGGCTTGCAGTCGAAGAACTTGCGAGCTGCCTTGGCGGCGGTGATCATGTTTTTCGCGGCGCGCTTGCGGACGCCTTCCGGCTTGCCGTCGCCCCAGATTTCAGGGGAGAGGATGGCTTTGTGACGATCGTCGATATTGTCGCAAATGGCTTGGCCGACGAGGTGATTGGAAATGGCGAAGCAGGTGAGGCCGTTTTCCTCGAGCAGGGCCCACTTGTCTTGGCAGTATTTTTTGCTGCGGGCGGCTTGAACGACGTCGAAGTGGTCGCCCCAACAGGCGAGCTCGATGCCGTCGTAGCCCATTTTCTTAGCGAGTGGGGCGAGTTCTTCGATTGAGAGGTCGGCCCATTGGCCGGTGAAGAGTGTGACGGGTCTAGGCATGATAATGCTTTGGTTTTCTATTTAGGGGAGAGCCGCTTTTCGAGTGGCGGCAAAGTGTAGGGTTAAATCAATGCTTTGGAGTAAAAATGGGGTCGAACGCGTGGCAATGCGAAATGCTCGCAGGGCTGGCTTGCATAAGAGTGTGGGTAGGGCGTGAGAACGGGGGCTTATCGAGAAAACGGATACGCGGGTTTAGTCGTAGAGCCAGAAGTGGCGGCTTTCGATTTGGAATTGCTTGGCTTGTCGCTGCCAAAGGGTGATGTAGCCGCTGACGTTTGCTTGGGCGCCTTTGAGGGCGAGCTGGTTCCACCAGCTGCTTGATCCGGTGTGCTTGTTGAAGAGTTCCGCCTGTGATTGGGTGGCTTGGGCGAAAGGGTTGTCCGGCTCGAGCTTGGCGGTGATTTGCATCATGTAGAAGCTCAGCTCGGTGGGTCGCCATGTGTTCCAGTTGGTGACCTTGACGTAGAGGCCTTCGCCTTGGCTAGTTTTCTTTTTGGTGAAGGTGATGCCGGGGATCTGGCAGGCTTCGAGCTCGGAGAGAAGCTGGTCGAGTTCGACGCCTTCGTAGCGCAGGCAGCGGAAGGGGTATTCGGAACCGATGCCGTGTTTGAAGCCGCCCAGTTGAGCGCCGAGTCCGGTCATTGGATAGCCGACGACGGCTTCGAAGTTAGGAATGAAGGGGGAGGTGGGTATCCATTTTAGGCCGGTCTGGGGCCAGCTCATATAGCGGTTCCAGCCTTCCATGGTGACGATTTTTAGGCTGCCGGCGTTTCTTTGGGCTTCGGAAATGTTGAGTATCCCGGGAGTGGATACGGCCATGCGGGCGAGTTCGCCGATGGTGAGACCGTGAACGTAGGGGGTGCGGAAGGCGCCGACGTAGCTTTGCCATTTGGCTTCGAGCGGGGGGCCGTCGACTTTGAGACCGCCGAGCGGATTGGGACGGTCGAGGATGACGACTTCTTTGCCATTTTCGAAGCAGGCTTCGATGGCGAGCTTCATACAGCTGACGAAGGTGTAGGAGCGGGTGCCGATGTCCTGGAGATCGATGACGAGAGTATCGATATTTTGGAGCATGGCCGGGGTCGGCTTGCGATATCGGCCGTAGAGCGAGTAGACGGGTAGTCCGGTGCGGGCATCGACTTTGTCGAGCACAGGGACGTCGGCTTTTTCGTTGCCGTAGATGCCGTGCTCCGGTCCGAAGAGGGTGGTGAGGTTGACGCTGCGGGCGGAGCTCAGGACTTGAATGGTGCTGATCCCGTTGCGGTTCACTCCGGCCGGATGAGTGAGCAGGCCGACTCGTTTGCCTTTGAGATCGGCGAAGCCGTCTGCTTCTAGAACGTCAATGCCCAGCTGCGTTTTGGCGGCGGTATTGGATTGTTGGATATGCTGTCCGGAGGCTGCGAATGGAAGAAGGCAGCAAGCCAGAACGAGCAAGAGGGCAGTGGGGAAAGGGGCGGTTCCCCGTTTTTTAGTTGGTTCACTCCGCATGAAGGTGCCGAATTTGCACCGCCTAAGTGGATTGGGCAAACCTAACTTTTGAGCATCCGCTTCACATTTACGCTCTTGTTGAGTCGGCGGAAGATGAAGAAGCGGAAAATAAGATCGACCACGAAGCCGAAAAGCAATCCGACGACGATGCCGCCGATGACTGCGTTGTAGGTGACTCGCATGATACCAGCGTGCATGGAGGGGAGCCCCCAGAGATCGACGAGCCAATTGCCAACGTGGGCTGTAAAGGCGTAGATGGGGATGGCGGTGAAGATGTTCGTGACGAGCTGCACGCTCATGATGGCGAGCAAGTTGGCCCGGACTGCGAGAGCCACGAAAAAGGCGACGACGAACTGCGCTCCGAAGATGGGAAGAAATGCGATGATGCTTCCGAGGTAAATTGCCATGCGTACCTCGCGTTCGCCGAACTTCCAGAGGTGCGGTGTTTTGCGGGCGGCTTTGGCGAACCATTTGAGCACGGGCCAGCGGTGCAAGTTTGCCCGGCGAGGCAGGGGGCGAAGGAGTTGCTTGGCTCGTCGAATCCGAGAGTGCTCACGCGAGCGATGCTCGGTGTCGTGGCGGGTCTCGGTTTCGATGGTTTTCATGGGAGCTGGTGGTTGTGAGTCAGGGGCCCGTCGCGTTCAAGTTTATCTGTGAAAGGTTTTCGCAAATGGGTTTGGATCGCGTGGAGATTTCGTTGCTTGCCTACTCAATGACTCGACGAATGGACGGCGTCCTTGATTGGGCTGCGTCTCTTTCGTTGAAAATTGACGCTTCGTTGGCGTTTTAGCTGGTGAGCACGGACCGAATCGCGGCGCGAATGTTCGCTTCTGTTTTCGCTAGAGCTTCCGGCAGTGGCATGTTGGGTGGAGAAATCGCTTTGGCGTAGTCGGCGATTTTCGGGTCTGGCAGTGGGCCGAGGCTGCCGGCGAGGATGATGAGTCGCTTGCCTTCCGCTAGGGAAAGCCGAGCGAGCGAGCCGGGGCCTTTTCCTTGGAGGGATGAAGCGTCGAAGCGACCTTCTCCGGTTATGACGAGTTCGGCGGCGGCCAGCTTTTCGTGCAGGCTGGACCATGCGAAAACGAGATCGGCGCCTGGGACGATCGAGCCGTCGAGGGCGGCCATAAGTCCGAAGGCTGCTCCTCCGGCCGCTCCCGCGCCAGATGTATTCATCATTTGGATGCCGGTTCTTGTTGCATGACATAGTAGGATGGCGAGTCGGTTGGTCTCGCTGTCGAGCAGCTGAAATTCTTTTTTGAGGAGGCCTTTTTGGGGGCCGAAGATGGCGGCGGCTCCGTTTGGGCCGAGAAGCGGATTCTCCACATCGCAGGCAATGCGGACAGGAAGGCTGAGCGGGGAGTTGGGCACTTGGATGCTGCGGATCTTCTCCCATTTTTCGGGTATAGGAAGCTCTGCGACTTCGTTTGAGTCCTTGTCGAGAAATCGGTAGCCGAGGGCTTGGAGGGCGCCGAGGGCGAGGTCGTGGGTGGCGGATCCGCCGAGTCCGACGAGGATGGCGTCGGCTCCGCTTGCTTTCGCGTGGGCGATGGTTTGCCCGAGCCCGTAGCTGGTGGTGGTCCAAGGTGAGCGCTGGTCTTGGGGGACGAGGGCGATGCCGCTGGACTGGGCGAACTCGACGATGGCGAGGGTTTTCGTGTTTGCGGGGAGGGCGAGCAGTTTGGCGGCTGGTGGCGAAATGGTTTTGGTTTCGACGATGCCGTAGCGGGCGGTGGTTTCTTGTCCCAGCGGGCCGGATACGCTGGAGCTTTCGAAGCGTCCATCGCAGAGGCGGGTGAGGGTGTCGCAAAAGCCGTCTCCTCCGTCGGCGAGCGGGGAGGTGGCGACGGTCCAGTCTGGATAGATTTCGGCGAATGCTTCCGCGGCGGCGGCGCAGGCTTGGTGGGCGGTGAGGGCGTCCTTGAATTTGTCGAAAGCGATGAGGGCGTTTTTCATTGTCCGTCGTTTTTGGATACTACTCGTTTTTCGCGATCAGCCGTTTGAGGCGATGGGCAATTCTGGCCAGAGAGTGGAGACATTTTTAGCCTCTCTGAGGCTCTTCACGACTTTTTCGAGGGGCTTGGCGTAGATGTTTGAGTCGAGAAAATCCAATTCCGGAAAGGCGAGTGATTCTGATTCTAGAGAGAATTTGGCGTGAACGTCGTCTCTGTTTCCTCGCGGGTCGATGCGGTGCCAGCTTGCTGTTTCTGTTATAAAAACGGCGTTGAGTCCGTGGAGGGTGCGGAATCCGTCGTCAGGATTTTGCGGATTTTCGAAGACTTGGTAGCAGAAGCCAGCTGGGATGCCGATGTGTCGGAGCATGGCGGCGAGCAGATGGGATTTTGCAAAGCAGATTCCGGTGCCGCGCTCGAAGGCTTCGATGGCGGTACAGGTCACTCGCTCTTCTCCGGCGTCTTTGGAATGCGGGATATGGTCTCTTACCCACTCGAAGAGAGTTTTGGCACGGGCTTGGTTCCCGGAGAGTCCTGCGACGAGCGATTCGGTTTTGGCCTTTATGGCTCCATTAACCAAGACGGTTTCGTCGAAGCGGAGGAATGCGTTACTATCGTCGGCAATGAGCTGCATGGAGAGTGTTTTGGAGGATGCCTAGGAGGCGTTCTCTCAGCAGGGATTGTTCCAGCGCGGCTTTTTAGGGCGAGATGGTCAAGTGTTCCTCGACGCCGGTGACGCCTTTGGTGAAGACGGCGATTTCGATGGCGAGTTGCTTGATTTCGGCGGAGGGCACTTCGCCTCCGAGCGTGACGGCGCGGTCTTTGACGGAGATGCTAATGGCGTTGGAATCGATGCGGCGCTCGAGTTTGAATTGGGCGCGAATGGCGGTGGCGATGGTGAGGTCGACTCCGGTTTCGAGGTAGGGCTTGGCCTCTTCGGCGACTTCCTTGGCTTTTTCGGTGACGGTGTCGGCGATCTCTTCCGCCTTTTTGGAGCCTTGCTCGATGAGTTCGTCGGCGCGGCTTTTCGGGGCGGGATTTTGGGTCGTTGTGGTTTCGGGTTCCGGCTCCGCTTCGACTGTGGGAACTTCGGTTTCCTCGACGACGTCAGGCGGGGTGGGCTCGACAGTTTTATTGGGAGGCTGGTTGGGCTGGAACTCGCCGCCGCCGACTTCAAACATGGCAGGCGGTTCGGGCTCGGCGGTGGATTCTTCGTTGGCGTTTGCTTGCGCAGGTTCAAGGAGGCGGGTTTTGGCGTCCTTGAGCTTTTGGTAGGCGTTCGGGTCGCTAAAATAGTTGGTGGCGATAGAGCCCACGAAGATGCCTAGTATGAGGGCGAGGAAGAAGATTTTCATTTTTCGGGGCTATTAGACAATGGAGTGGCGCGCTTGGCAAGCGAGCTGGCAGGGTAGGTGGAATTAGTCAGCTTTTGCGAGCGACCGTTCCCTGATTCGCCTTGCTAAGCGGCGGGTTTCACGTGTGTTTTTAGGCCGTTGAAACACGAGCAGTCAGAATCGCCTTGGGGACGCAAGGGGCCGAGCGAGAAGCGAGGTCCGCGGGAGCGTCATGATCGTAAAGACAGTCGGCGTCCGCGCGGTCGGCCTGACGCGAAGCCGGATCGGAAGGGCGCGGTGAAGCCGCAAGCCGCTGTTAAGGTAAAGGGCGACCAGTGGCTGGAGCCGGTCTGTGGCGTGCATGCGGTGGGCAGTTTGTTTCACTGTAAGCCATTTATAGTGGAGCGTCTGTATTTCGAAATGGAGCTGGCTCCGATGTTTGGGGAGATCTGCAAGTTTTTGGCGAAGGAGAAGAAGCCCTACAACCAAGTGGATTCGGCGGAGCTGCTTCGGGTGTCCGGCACGCCGCATCATGGTGGCGTGGTAGCGATCGTGCGTCGTCGTCCGCCGGAGCTCGCCACCACGACGGCGGCTGAGTTTTGGGCGAAGGAGGGGATGCCGATGCTCATTCTCGACGGAGTTAGCAGCGTGGCCAATCTTGGAGGGATCGCTCGCACTTCGGCCTATTTTGGGGTGGAGAAGTTTTTGATCGCGGCGACGCGGAAGCAGGCACGGCCGTGCGAGGAAGCCTACCGTGAGGCTCGCGGCGGACTTGATATGGTGGATTTGCGACTGGTGGATAATGTGCCGAGTTTTCTCAAGGGAGCGCGCAAGACGCATTTTGTGATCGGGCTTGATATTGAGGGTCCGCCTTTGCCGGAGCTGATGGGGATTTGTCCTGAGGATGAGCTTGAGAAGCCAGTGGCGATCGTGATTGGAAACGAGGAGACGGGATTGCACGAGTCGTCGAAGCAGGAATGCTCGGTTCTTGTGGGCATTCCTGGGAGCGGGGCGATCGATCGGCTCAGCGTGGTGGCGGAGACGGCGCTTCTGCTGCAGAAATACGTGGTCGAGGCGTACTGATATTTTGGTTACGGTGGCGATGCGGGGCGAGCGTAGCGAGGTCGGACGGGCGTTGGAGAAAGTGGATGGCTTTGCTCTAGGGCTGGGCGCGGAGTCGGCTCGCTACTGGTCGCTGCACCGCAAGCGTTTTAAGTGGTTGGCGGAGTTCGTTTACGAGCGGGCGGAAAAGGCGGAGGGTTTTCGCATCCTGGATGTGGGGAATTCGTTTCAGACGGTTTTGCTTAAGTCGCTTTTTCCGTATTCACAAGTGGATACGCTCGGTTATTATGATCACCGATTTTCTGCGGGTGATGGCTCGGTTCATTTGGAGATGGATTTGAACGACGCTTACTTTGAGGATCGATGGCCGAAGCTCGGTGGAGAGGGGTATGACTTGATCGTCTTCGCGGAAGTGATCGAGCATCTGTATACGTCGCCGGAGCAGGTTTTGAATTGCTTGAGGAGTCTGCTAAGAAAGGGAGGGCGTATCTTGGTGCAAACGCCGAATGCGGTGGCTTTGAAAAAGCGTTTACGGCTTTTGTCAGGGAAAAATCCCTACGAGCTGATTCGCTTGGACCGAGGGAATCCCGGGCACTTTCGCGAATTGACGGTGCGGGATTTGCGGCGTTACGCGAAGCTTTGCGATTTTGAGGTCGAAGGGGTTTGGATGGATAGCAATCTGGTGGATGGTAAGCGATTTGATCGGGTGTGCGATCGCGTATCCAATTTTTTGCCAGGTCCGCTGCGTGGCGGAATCAGCATGAGCTTGCGAGCTTGAGCGGGGGCTATCTCGCGACGAGTTTTTCGTTTTTCAGGTTTTTGCCGAAGAAGCGGCTTGCGGCTTTGCAGAGGTCGCGGAGTTGGGGCTGGGCTTCCTCGTCTCGAAGGTTGTTGTAAGTGGCGAGCACGGCCCAGAGCTGTTCGGGGTCGTTGCTTGCAGTTTCCTTTTCGAAGGACCAGGCGGAGATTTGCAGAGTGATCGGGTGGATCATGGTCTGTAGCTTTTGAGACTCCGCATCGATAACTTTAGGGGCATTGGGCTCTTGTTCGGAGAGTACGATTATCTCGCCGGTGGGGCCGAGGATCGAGGCTGGGTCATTCATGTTGCGGGCAATTTGGGGATCGGCGAGTTGCTGGTAGCGTCCGCCTTTCATCATGGCTGCGTAGTTCTTGGTGCTGGCGGCGTTCGAGTAGTCGATTTTTGGTCTGCCTTTGATTTCGAATTCGGTGGCGAAGGGCTCGTGTTGGGCGAAGTCTACGCGGATGAATACGACGGCTTCGGTGTCTTTTGAGACGAGCGTGTAGCCCATGCGCTTGATGGACTTTTCAAGCTGCTTGATGGCGCCTGATTCTTCGAAGTCCTTTAAGGCGTCGCCCTCTGGATAGAGGATGAAGGCAGGGGCGTCATCGATGAAGGCGTCCTGAGCGACCGCTTGGATGACGATTTTGGTTTTCAGGTTGTTGGGAGCAGCGGACGCCGTTGCGATGACGAGTCCGGCGATTAGGGTGATGAGTTGCTTTTTCATGTCGGGCCGCTCGTTTGGAGCATCCAAGAGAATAGCGGCTTCGACGTTCGGGGCAACCTTTTTACGAGGACGGGTGCGGGTTCTCGGGCTAGGACAGGGCTAGTTGGTAGAAATCTGCGTCGAGCCAGCGCTCGAACTTATAGCCGACTTGGTTGAGGGTGCCGGCGTAGGTGAAGCCGAGCGACTTATGGAGGTGGACGCTGGTGGTGTTGGTCGAGTCGATGACGCCGATCATGAGGTGAAGGTTTTGTCGCCGCGCTCGTTCGATGATCTCGCTTAGCAATTTCTTGCCTAGTCCGTTTCCTCTGTAGTTGGAATGTACATACAGGGAGTGTTCTACGGTGTATTGATAGGCGGCGTGAGGGCGAAAGATTCCGTAGGAGGCGAAACCCATGAGTTCTCCATTTTCTGCTTCGATGCCGATGACGGGGAAATTGCCTTTCTCCTTGGTGGCGAACCAGTCCTGCATGCTTTTTTCTGTGCGTGGCTGGTAGTCGTAGAGGGAGGTGGAGGTGGCGATAGCGTGATTGAAGATTTGGAGAATCGAGTCGCCATGTTTATCGAGCTTGCAGTCGATAAAGCGCATTATCCGGCGGGGTTGGTTTGCGGGTGACTGACGAAAAGGGAGAAGAAAATGGTGATGTTCATCACTAAGTTAAAAGCAGAGTGGGCGAGGACGGCGGTCCATATTGATTTTCCTTTTTGTCTTAGAAAACTGAATACTAGACTAGTGGTGAACATGAGGACGAACCAGATGGCGGCCGATATGGGCATTATTTCGATTCCGTGTGATCCGCGGTAGATGCCGTGGTGCACTAGGTGGACGAGGGCGAAGAGGGTTGCGGCGAAGCTGCTGGCTGCGAATCGGCTCATGCGATCTCGGTTTGCTTGCTCGACCATTCCTCGGAAGAATATCTCCTCGCCGATCGGACTCGCAATGATGGCGGGAATGGTGAAGGCGATAAATGCGATGTGGCGGGGGAGCTGGGCGATGCGTTCGTCTGACTGGAAGGTGTAGCCAATACTGACGAACCAGTTGTGCTCAGTTTTTCCATACAGCAGGATGCCGAGGAGGTAGCATAGGCCCGCGAGGGCAGCGCCTGCGAGGATGCCGAGGCCGATCCACTTGAATGAGAGGGAGTGTCCGAATCCGATTTGGTGTCTGCCGTAGGGGGTGAGGAAGAGGGTCGGCACGAACCACATGAGGACGAAGCCGATCATGATGGGCGGCCCGTGGAATACTTCGCTGCCGAAGTAGCCGTAAACGCGGAAAGAGGAGAGCGCGAGGAATAGGATGAGGACGAGAGCGAGTGGCGATGGGGAAAGGCGCTTGAAGAGGTCGCGTAGCTCGAGAGGCTCGTTTAAAGTAGACATAATAAGAGGAGACTAGCGGGAACAAAGAAGGGCGTCTTCGAAGAAGTCGCCCTGTCTTGGTGAAAATGGATTGTTTCAGCTACTCGCCGCCGATGCGGCGTTGGGTCACGCGGCGGGTGTTGTTGCGGAAGTTGCGGTCGGGTACGTCGACGGAGAGAAAGACGCTGATGCTTTCGCGGCGGCGGTCGGTGATGAGCTCTGTCGGAGCGGTGCGGCCTGAGGCTGCGGCGCGGGCTTCCATCTGGGCGGTGGCTTCGGCGATTGCCGCTTCGCGTGCTGCTTGGATTTCGGCGGCTTTGTTGGCTTCGACCATGGCGAGCTTTGACTGAGCTTCCTTGATTTTCATGTCTGCCTCGGTGGCGGCTACCTTTCTGTCGGCTTGCGCTTGGGCGAGCTGGGCTTCGAGGGCGGTTTTGGATTTTGAGATGGCTTCCGCTTGGGTGTTGAGATTCTCGACCATGCTGGCGAGGCGGGCTTTCTCGGCTTTTTCGCGTTCGACTTGGGCGGCGAGTTCTTCGAGGCGAGCGGCTTCCGCTTCGGCGGCTTTTTCGACTGCTTCTTCGGCGAGGCGTTTCGCTTCGGCGAGTTCTTCGGCGCGCTTGGCTTCGCGTTGGGCGATGGCTTGGTTTTCGGCGACTTCAGCTTCGAGGGCTGCGAGGCGGGCGAGCTCTTCGTCGGTCGGGCCTTTCGAGCAGCCGTTGAGGGCGAATAGCGCGGTAATTGACAGAGTGGCGAGGGTAATTGGTAGCTTCATAAGCTTTTTGCTGAGTGTGATTTAGGAGTGAACGTGGGGGATTGAATGGAAAAAGTCGATAGTGCTTCTAGATTTGAAGAGCGGCTAAATCGGGGGAGGTTCCTTACTTATTGGACTATCTTGTTGAGAAAGGCGCTCAGCTTCAAGGCTGAGGTTTTGTCGCCTTGTCTAGTGGCGATGGAGAGGGCGTTTTAGGTATTTAGAAAGGGACGTATCTAGGGAGTTGGCGTCGAGTCTTGGTCGACGAGGGTGACGCTTTTGATCAGGGCGTGGACGGGGGAGCCGGGTGTGAGCTGCAGGTGCTTGGCGGAGCGGTGGGTAACGAGGGCGTGGAGGGTGCCTTCTTGGCAGGAAAGGGTGACGAGGGTTTGGCTGGCTGACTGGCTTTGCAGCGTTTTGACGGTGGCTGGAATTTGGTTGAGGAAGCTGCTTTGGTCAATGCGGGAGAGGCTGAGGCCGATGTCTCGAGCTCGGATGAGGAGGCGATCGGGCAGGTCTTGGGGGAGGGCGCTTGCGGGGATGGTGAGGGGACCGATGGCCGAGGCGATTTCGACGAGACCTTCGCCTGGGAGGTCCCGTCGGGAGTGGATGGTGACGATGGAGAAGGGAGAGTTGAGCTCGTCGAGGCTGAGGGAGCTTGGGGCGAGGATTTGGGATGTGGGGCCGGCCTCGGTTATTCTTCCGTCGACCATGCGAATGGCGTGGTTGCTGAGGCGGGCGGCTTCGGCGAGATTGTGGGTGACGTAGAGGGCGGGGATTTTGAAGGCGTGGAAGGCGCGGTCGAGCTCGATGGAGAGTTGGAAGCGAGAGGCTTCGTCGACTGCGGAGAGCGGTTCGTCGAGGAGGAGGAGTTGGGGGTTGGAGGCGATGGCTCGGGCGATGGCTACGCGTTGGCGTTCGCCGCCGGAGAGATTTTCCGGGGAGCGCGAGAGGAGGTGTTCGATACGGGTCGCTTGGGCGATTTCCTCGAGGGTGAAGCGGTCGGAATCGAGAGCTCGCTTGCGGGCGTAGTTGAGATTCTGAGACACGGATAGGTGTTCGAAGAGGGCGGCGTGCTGGAATACGAATCCGATACGGCGAAAGTGTGGAGATAGGCTGCGCTTGTTTTCTAGCCAGTGCTCTTCGCCTGCGTGTATGTGGCCGTGGACGGTGGGTTCGAGTCCGGCGAGGCAGCGTAGCAGGGTGGACTTGCCAGCGCCTGATGGGCCGATGATAGCGGTGACTGACTCGGCCGGAATGTTCGCTTCGGCGTGGAGCGAGAAGGCTCCTTTTTTTAGTTGGAGGTTGAAGTCGAGTTTCATCGTTTGGAGGCGTTGTTTGCTCGATTGATCGTATAGACGAGGAAGAGTAGCAGAAAGCTGGATACAAGCATGGTGGCGGCAAGTATGTGGGCTTTTCCGTATTCGAGCATTTCGACGTTTTCGTAGATGGCGATCGACATGGTGCGGGTTTCGCCCGGGATGCTGCCGCCGATCATGAGGACGACTCCGAATTCTCCGAGGGTGTGCGCGAAACCGAGCACGGCGGCGGTGAGTATGCCGCGTTTGGCTAGGGGTATGGCGACGCTGAAGAATCGGTCGAGAGGAGCTGCTCCCAGTGTGGCGGCGGCGTCGAGCTGGTCTTGTCGGATGGAGCTGAAGGCGTTTTGCAGAGGCTGGGCGACGAAGGGAAGGGAGTAGATGATGGAGCCGATAACGAGGCCGGGAAAGGAGAAGACGAGTGCGGGACCGCCGAGGGCTGCGGAGAGTTGGCCGAGTGGGCCTTGTGGAGCGAGGCAGATGAGCAGGTAGAATCCGATGACGCTGGGTGGCAGTACGATTGGAAGGGCGACAACGGCCTCGACGATTGGGCGAAGTCGCGAGCTGGAGCGGGCGAGCCACCAGGATAGAGGGGCGCAAATGAGGAGCAGCAGGATGGTGGTGACGGCGGCGAGCTTAAGGGTAAGCGCCAATGGGATCCATATTTCGGATACAGTCATGGAATTGTTTTAGAGGCGGGAGGCCTGGACTCGTTCTTTGGGGATGTGATAGCCGGCGGCCTTGATTATTTGACGGGCGGATTCGCTTTGGCAGTAGTGGAGGAAGTCGAGGGTCTCAGGATAGTCTGATAGGGCGATGGCTTGTTGTTCGATGGGGGCGTAGAGGGATGGGTCGATAATCAGGTATTCCTGGGGCGCTATTTGGAGCTTTATCAATTGGGAAAGTGATACGAAGGCGGAGTCGGCGGCGCCGGTTAGGGCGAAGTTGAAGGCTTCGGAAACGTTTGACCCGAGGACGTGGCGTGGGGGGCTTGCTGGGAGTTGGAAAGTGTGGAGGGATTGTTTGGCGGCTCGGCCGAAGGGGGCGAGCTCCGGCTTGGCGTAGGCGAGCGTTTTCGCTTTTGAGAGGTCCGGTTCTTTGGAGCCCGGCTGCCAAAGGGCGAGAATTCCGAGGGCGTAGGTGAAACGGGAGCTCTGCTGCGCGAGTCCGTTTTGCTCGAGCATCTCGGGGCGTTCGGAGTCGGCGGAGAAGAAGGCGTGAAAGGGGGCTCCGTTAGCGATTTGGGCGTAGAGCTTGCCGGTGGAGCCCGGGATGAGGGTGATTTGAGTTTTGGGATGAGCGGATTGGTATTGTTTGGCGAGCGTATCCAAAGTTTGGTGAAAGTTTGACGCGACTGCGATACGTAGGTCTGCCTCGGCTTTTAGCGTGATGCTAATGACTAAGGTTAGAAGCGTGATGGCGATGGAGCGCAGCATGGGAGGATGGTGTCGGCTGGCTGATTTGTGGGCGAGCAAGATTTCGGTTGAATTGCTAGTGGTGTGTCGACTTGGGGATGGGGGGGCTTTCAGAAGCGAATGCCAAGATAAGCTCTGGTTTGTATCTGGAGGTCTTTCATATGGCGACGGTCACAGTCGGTGGGGCGAATGCTCTGGCAGGGGTTCATGTCGAAAGGGGGCGCTGCGATCGGTCGGAATTTTTGGAGTTGGGCTGGTTTAATAGGGCGGACTTTCAGGTAGAAGCGGTGGGAGGACGCGGCTTTATTAGTTTCTGTCCATTCGGGTTTTGTTGTACTTTTAGGGAGAGGGCGTCCGGATCGGAGTTGGCGACTCTTTGTAGTCATGGGGAGCGGATGTGCATTCCGGATTCGGCAAAGTAAGGGCTCTCTTCGCATTTTGTGAGATTGTCTAAAAAAATGTGAAGGGAGCATTTCGGGCTTGGGGTCTTCCTCATCCAAACCCCGTCTTATTTTTGTTCGACCCACTAACCCGAGCCCTTGCCTTTATGTCTTTGTACCCATCGAGGGTGAATGAGTTTTAAGGACTACTTCGAAATAAGTTTACTCTGTTTCTCGATCCGCCTCCGCATCTTTAAAGATACGTACACCCCGCCTGCAACTCAGACTACCCTACTATCTGTGACCCTGATTTCATTCTTCAGAAGACAGTACTGTATCCCGCTTTAGATCTTTTGTCGGCCCACGCGTAGGGCCTGCAATCAAACAAACCAAATCGTGAATTGGTATTCACACTACCCAATGAATAAATCGATCAAACTAATAAACAGATATGCATGGCCTAGATCCGCATCCGGAGCTCTCGCTCTGGGCGCTGCGCTTCTAGTCGCTCCTCTCGGCTCCGCACAGGACGATGAGGATGAAAACGTATACGAGCTTTCTCCTTTTACAGTGGAAGGTGATGAGAGCACGGGATACCGCGCGACTTCAACTCTGGCAGGTACTCGTATTCGTACGGACCTGAAGGATGTGGGGACCGCTATTTCCGTGGTAACGGAAGATTTCCTGGAGGACACCGGATCTACCGACAATGAGTCGCTACTCCTCTACACGCTCGGAACGGAAGTTGGTGGTTCACAAGGTAACTTCGCAGGTGGCGGAGATGGTGGTCGTGTTGACACCGACAGCCAGCGCAGAAATCCGAGCGCTTCCAACCGCGTACGTGGTTTGGCCGCTGCCGATAGCGCCCGCGGCTTTTATGCGACTGATATCCCTTGGGATTCCTTCAATGTAGATCGCATCGACATTCAGCGTGGACCAAACTCGATCCTTTTCGGATTGGGAAGCCCTGCTGGCGTTATCAATGCGAACCTCAAGACGGCGCACTTCGAGAATGGAGGAGATGTTGGACTTGATTTTGGCAACGACGGCACGTGGCGCGCCACGGTTGATTACAACCAAGTACTGATTGAAGATGAGCTAGCGGTACGCTTTGCGGCACTCGAATCGGACAAAGGCTTCCAGCAGGATCAGGCTTTCGAGGAAAACAGCCGTATATTCTTCTCCGCCAAATGGGCCCCGTCATTCTTGAAGTCTGAAGGCTCCCACGGTGAGCTCTCAGCGAACTACGAAGACGGCGACATCATGGCGAACCGCCCACGCGTATTGCCACCCATCGACCGTATCACTCCATGGTTCGATTCTTCCGAGGGCGCCCTCAACAAGGGTACTTTCATCACCCGTGATTCCGACGATCCTGATAATTTGCAGACGCTCTTGGAGTATTCCCGTACCGGAACTCCAGGAGCGGCGTACATCGGAAACGAAGCTCTCGGCCGTATTTTCAACGGTCCGATCGCGTTTTATGACGGAGCCGGCACGCCTTCCTATTACAAGATGGCTGCAGTGACGGTTGACGGTACAGGTTATAACTACCTCGGTATCGACGATTCGAAGGACGCGGCTGCGAAGGCCGGAGTTCCTTTCTCCAGCATCGGTGGCTACAAGAGTAATACGCTTTCCGATCCTACGATCTTCGACTTCTACAACAACTTGCTTGATGGCGACAACAAGCGTGAGTGGCAGGAGTGGGAAGCGTACAACCTCACCTATCGTCACACTTGGTTGGATGGTAAGCTCGGTCTCGAGCTCGGCTACGATAAGCAGGAGTACGCCGACGGACAGGTTAATATTATGGATAACTGGGGTCAGTCCATATCCGTTGATATTGTATCCGAATTCCCTGACGGCACACCTAATCCGAATGTCGGAAGAGCGATGGCCGGTGGTGAAACGCAAAACAACTTCAACGATAACACTGATCGTGAGACCTTCCGTTTGCAGGGCACCTACAGCTTCGACTTCCGCGACTCTGGAAACGATTCGCTCGGATTCTTGGGTCGTCACGTGTTCACGGGGCTCTATTCGCAGCAGCAAATCGACAAGCTGAACACGACTTGGGTCCGCAGCATCACAGATGGCATCGGCGATGGTGGTTCTATCGACGGAGCTGCTCGATACCTGTCCAATGTTGTCTACCTGTCTGATGATCTGTCGGGACGGAGTTCCGCATCGGGAGCAAACATCTCTCCGATCAACTACTCGCTTGTCCCGCATGCTAGTCAGCAAACTATTGTCTATAACGACGATGTTGCCACTCCGTTCTCAGTGCTAAGCTACGACAATGGAGATATCGATTCGCTCTATAAGCAAGCGGTCAAGTCGCGCGATGAAATCGACTCCACCGTTCTGGTTTGGCAGAGTTGGCTGTTCAACGATACGCTCGTTCCTATGTACGCGTACCGTGACGACTCTTCGGACGCGTTGAATGCAGGTTCTCCTCCAGCGGGGCCAAGAGCAGGTTCGGTACTTCCATACGACAGATTGTTCACGGGCGATCAAAAATGGGATCTGCCAGGTAGCCCTGCAGAGGCAGCCGCTAGCTCCAATGGAGCGACCTTCAATTCGGTAGGTCAAAGCACATCCACCTACAGCCTCGTTTGGCACGCGCCTCAGGCTATCAAGGACGCGCTCAAGGGTACCAACGTGAGCCTGTCCTACGCGAATTCTGAGAACTTCTCTCCAGACGCAAGCCGCCGCGGTATCGATGGCGCGGCAGTGCCAAACCAGATTGGCGATACCGAGGAGTTTGGCATCACCCTCTCTTCGGCTGATGGCAAGCTGCACTTCAAGGTCAATCGTTACGAAACCAACGTAAAGAACGCGACTCTATCGAATTCTTCGTTTGGTAACTCATACATGATCGGATTCGGTGAAGGAGTCGCTCGCTGGGGTGCCAAGCAAGCGCAATTGGGTACTCACGGCTTCCAAAACAACTACGCGTTGGTTGATCCTGAAAGCGACTTCGATGCGACAAGCAACCCACTGATCGACCCGAACATCGATGTTCTCCGTTACGAGCCAAACCCCGGCGAGTTCCCAGCCCCCACGGATCCGAACGTTAGCAATCTGTGGTCGGAGGTGTTCGATGGTTTGAGCGAGGCTCAGCGCCAGTCAGCAGTTCAGGCTGCTCTGGCACGCCAAGAGGGAGCGATTTCCGCTGTTCTCGATTCTGCTAACCGTCCGAGCGCGGCGATCGAAGAATTCTGGAGACAGGATTGGGACGCGATCACGGGCGAAGGTACTTGGGGTAGCCCGGACCAGGACAATGCTTGGGCTGGCGAGCCAGCGAGCTTCGCAGTGACCAGTGACTTCCGGTCCAAAGGTACGGAGTACGAACTCTTCTATCAGCCGACTGATAACTGGAGCATCGTGTTCAATGCGGCTAAGACCGAAGCGCAACGCTTCAACATCGCGAGTTCTTATGCTAACTATGTGAAAGAGCGCTGGAACCTTTACAAAATCGCCGACGGTGGAGCCTACGGTGATCTAAAGTTGTACAGTGGTTCGTCCACCGATCCAGAAACCCTTCGCTGGAAGTACGGAACTGAGTTCTATGCAAACTACCTCGCAGGTGTTCTTATCAATCGCTCTCAGGTTCCTGAGCTTCGCGAGTGGAGAGCGAACTTTATCACCAACTACAGCTTCACGGACGGCCGCCTAGCGGGCCTCAATGTTGGCGGAGCGCTTCGCTGGCAAGACGAGGTAGCGATCGGATATCCCGGTGTACTCGCCGACGAAGCAATAGAGGAGTTCGGCCTCTTGCCAGGCGACGAGATGTATGACGTAAACAACCCATACATGGGCCCATCGGATACGTCGCTAGACCTCTGGGCGAATTACACGATCAAGCTCTCCGACAGCGTTGACTGGAAGATTCAGCTCAATGTAAGTAACGTAACTGCCGACGATGAATTGATCCCTGTCACTGTTAACGTCGACGGAACGCCTGCAGCGTCTCGTATCGCTCCACAAAGAACGTGGACGATTGCTAATACGTTCTCGTTCTAAGGCTTGAACGCCTAGTTTAATGTGTTTTAACGAACGGCGCCTTCAAGGGCGCCGTTTTTCTTTTGGTTTCTACATTGGTAGGGTGAAAGTGAGCCGTATCATATATTAGTACATATTCTACATGCTTGGTGGATTCTATTAGGATGATGTTTGGTTTTAGTACTTATATTGCTGAGTATAGCTTAGGTTAAGTCCAGGCGGATTTGAAGAGCATAAAGTGCGGGTGAGCGACGGCGGTTAATATAAGCGGAGATTTCTATGTTGATATATTGGTAGTGAAGGGCAAAAAATGTCTTTGCTCTATTTTAACAATAGCAATGGTACTTTTAGCGAAGAGGCTTCTGCTGGAGGTTTGAGCTCTATACTAAACGCGAGGGGGTTTGGGGCGGGAGATTTAGACAACGACGGTGAAGACCCGTTTATAACCAATTCGGGAGGTCGACCCATTCTTTTCCGAAGTGACGCTTCAAAGAATGGAAAGAATTATCTAAGGCTCTCCTTTGAGGGAACTGTGTCCAATCGCGATGGATACGGTTGTTTCGTTAAACTTGTAACCGAAGTTCGAGTACAGACCCAGCTTTATAATCCTAGCAATGCTTACATCGGGCAGCGGGAACCTTACCTGCACTTCGGTCTGGGGTCAGCGACTTTCGTAAATGCGATAGAGGTGAATTGGCCTTCCGGTGTGCAGCGGACTTTTGAGAGCGTGGCTATCAATTAGGTGCTTGAGATCGTCGAGCCAAAGTATCTTCTCGGGATCCCCGCGGTTGAGGTGGATCCAGTTGGTGGAACCTTTGAGTTCGGTGAAATTTCTCGTGATCGTGTGGGAATGACGGGGGTCGGTCCGTTGTTGGGAGCTGATTTTCAATTGACCTTGGAAGAGGGGGAATCGCTGTCGGTGGAGATAGAGCTTGAAATGAATGAGCCGGCTGTCGTCCTTTTTTTTGGGCTAAGGAGCAAGTTTGAATAAGGGAATTTTGGATACTAGAATTCGAGTGTATGCTGTTTCTGAATATGGGATCGAAAGGCAATTAGGGGCCAATGACGATTGGCGTTCGAATGATGTTTCTTCCCAAGCGGAAGTTCTAATGTTGAGGGGCTCCCAATAAATGCCCTTAGACGACGAGGACGCTGCGGTCTCGGTTGTCTTAGAATCTGGAGTTTGTCGTTTCGAGCTCGAGTCGGTGGAGGGTTCAGGTTCGCTAGTCCTGAGCCTTAGGTCGCAGGTTTGGCACGAATAGGGCTGAGAGTCGGATTTAGGCAGCAATTCAGGGCGGATTTCGCATTGTACGCTTCTGTGCTTTGCAGAACCGGAAGGGCGGGCGGAACAGGCAGAAAGTCGATTACAGGAGGTTATGCCGTCCATGAGTTTGGCGGCGATAAGGCCTTTTAACCTAGAGGCGATTTCGCGCTTTAGGGATTTGGCAGACATGTCGAGGATCCATACCCTTGAGGAGAATTTGAGAAATCAATCACTCGACTTGATTTCAAGTCGTCCGCAGGGGTCTAGCCAGTCGATATGAGGGAGCTACTCTTACATAACGGTGTAGCTTTTTAGGGTGAAACTGGCTTTCCTAGTTGCACGTAAGGATTGAGTCTGCAGCATCCAGCGAATCGGTTTTGCCCGCGGGTTTTCGAACGCGCTGGCGATGGACCGATTTTTTTAATTCCACATTTTAATCCCAAAAAGAATTCCCTCCCCGAATATGCCAGGCGTTTCCTGTTGATTGTCGATAGGCCGAACGTTTGATCATGTTCATCAGGTAAACTCGTACTGAGCCTAAATCGTTCGATATGAGTATTTCCAAATTAGATTTGCATCCAAAAAACCTTTTTCGAGAAGCATAATTCGAGCTTCTTCGATCCACACAGTAATCCCGACACATTCCTATGTCTAAATCGAACGGAAAACTATCAGTTAAAGAAATGCTGGCCTATGGCTGCGGTGATTTTGCGTCAGTCCTGTATTGGACGACTTTCATGAAGTACCTAACGTACTTTTACACCGATGTGTTCTTGTTGGCTCCTGCAATAGCGGGAGCTCTGCTTGGTTGGAGCCGATCTTTGGATGGAGTGACTGACGTGGCAGTTGGAGTCTGGGCGGATCGCAATGAAAGCCGCTGGGGTAAATTTCGGCCTTTCTTGATTTGGGGATGCACGCCTTTTGCGATTGCAGGCGTTCTTACTTTTACAACACCTGGATTTATAGATAGCTCGATGGGTAAACTTATTTGGGCTGCTGTTACTTATAATGCCTTAATGATAATGTACACCGTCGTGAATATTCCCTACACGGCGTTGATGGGTGTCATGACGGACAATCCAGTTGTTCGAACACGTCTCTCTTCTTATAAATTCATTTTCGCTTTTTCGGCAGGCGTCGTTATCTCTTTTGCATTGCTGCCAACTGTTGATTTTCTGGGTGGGAAAAATGACCCGCAGAATATGGTTGATGCGATTGTCGCCAAAGGCGTTTCCAGCGAGTTGGCGACATCTCTAGTGGAGGCAGATGATGCATCTGGCATCATCAAGGCCATAGTACCGTCTGAAGATCCGCAGACTTTGCTCGATTCTATTGTACAGTCGAATATTCCTCAGATTTTAATAAACAAGTTGGTGCCTTCAGGTAAGCCAGAGGACGTCGTCGCTGCACTCGTAGAAGCGGGTAACACTTCTGAAGAGGCAGAGGCAATCATTCAAACTGGTATTCCCAAGGAGTTGCTTGGCTCGCTTTTGGCAGGGATTGATCCTGAAACAAGTCTATCTAAAATTGTTGATATGGAAGATGATCGAGCTGTTTTGAATGTGCTTGTTCCTCGTGGGAATCCGCAATTGGGCTGGATGCTTTCTTTTGTGATAATTGGCTTAGCCGCAATTGGTTTCTTTCTGGTCACAGGCTTCAATACCAAGGAGCGAATTCATCCAAAGGAAGACAAGAGCTCTTCTTTGTTCAAGGATTTCGGCATACTTATCACCAATAAGCCTTGGGTGATCTTGCTTTGTACTACTTTGACTTGGATTCTTTTTGTAGCGCTTCGAAGCTCAATTGCTCCACACTATTTTAAGTATTATATCTATGATGGATCTGAAGATGCTGTTCTAACGTTTTTAGGACAGGACTTTAGTTTCACCTACTTGATGTCTACCTTTAATGGCTTAGGGCAGATAGCTTCTGTGTTAGGCGTAGTAGCAATTTTGTTTGCAGCAGATAAATTTCCAAAGCGTTTGATGTTTATTGGACTGCTCTCAATGCAAATTGCTTGTACTGCGGCGTACATGTTTTTGGGGCCAAATCAATTAGGTTTGATTTTTGGATTGGAGATTATTGGTAATTTTGTAGGAGCACCTCTTCCTGTTTTGATGTGGGCGATGTATGCGGATACAGCTGATCATGGCGAATGGAAGAGTGGGCGTCGCACTACTGCCCTCGTTTTTTCTGCCTCTACAATGAGTCAGAAGTTTGGTTGGGGTATTGCGGCTTACGTGGCTCTCAAGTTACTTGATTTGTCAGGATTCATTGCGAATACCGAACCGTCAGCTGAGGTTAAGGATAGCCTTGTGCAGCTTATGAGTATTATACCTTCGGCGTTCGGTGTTGTTGCAATTGTCATTTTCTTGTTCTTCTCGTTAAACGAGAAAAAGATGGAGGAAATTCGACGAGATTTGAATTCGCGCCGTGGTTTAGAGGAATAGTATAGTTTGTAATCCTCAGAATTTCGCGAAGTCCCAAGGCTTGTGTCTTGGGGCTTTTTTTACTTATATTCAGGCGTTGTTCTGAGAAAATTAAGCAAATAAAAAGGCGTCCGCTGTTGCGGACGCCTTTTGCGTAAGGTGAATTTGAATACTTGCTCTTACTTGGCTCGGAGAGCGTCGATTCGTTTGACGAGCGGGCTGTCGCTTTTGGACATGAACTCGAGGTTCTTGTCGATGAGCTCGTTGCGCTGGGCTACGCACATGGCGCTGTAGAGCGGATCGGCGGGCGTGTTGGTGACGTAGTCGACGAGTTTGTCGATGGTCGATGTCGCAACATGCAAGCGGGTGTCGCTCGATGCGTAGTAGATGTAGACTTCGCCGTCGTCGGTGACGATGGTTCCGTTGGTGAAGGCTACGTTCATGACGTCGCCGACGAGTTCTTCGCCTTCGGGGGCGATGAGGAATCCGCCGGGGGAGTGGGTGAGTTTTGACGGATCTTCGAGGGAGGTCATGAAGGCGTAGATGACGTAGCGGAGTCCTGAGGCGCAGCCGCGCACGCCGTGGGCGATGTGGAGCCAGCCTTTAGTAGTCTTGATGGGGGCGTCGCCCTGGCCGTTTTTGACTTCCTTGATGGTGTGGTACTCGCGGGAGTCGATGATGGTTTCCTTTTCGACGACGGCGTTAGTCATGTCGTCGCAGAGTCCCCAGCCGATGCCGCCGCCGGAGCCGGCGTCGATGAATCCGTCTTGCGGGCGGGTGTAGAGGGCGTACTTGCCGTCAACGTATTCTGGGTGGAGGACGACGTTTCGCTGTTGAGCGGAAGGGGTCTTGAGGTCGGGGAGGCGTTCCCAGGTCTTGAGGTCCTTGGTGCGGGCGATGCCGCACTGGGCGACTGCGGAGGAGAGGTCGAAGGGCTTGGCGTTGGGGTCTTTGCGCTCGGTGCAGAAGAGGCCGTAAATCCAGCCGTCTTCGTGCTTGGTGAGGCGCATGTCGTAGACGTTGGTATCGGGAACGTCGGTTTCCGGCATGGTGACGGGGTGGTCCCAGAAGCGGAAGTTGTCTACTCCGTTGGGGCTTTCGGCGATGGCGAAGAATGACTTGCGGTCGTTTCCTTCGACGCGGGCTGCGACGTAGAACTTGCCGTCGAGCTGGATGGCTCCGGCGTTGAAGGCGCAGTGGACGCCGATGCGTTCCATGAGGTGGGGATTGGTCTCGGGATCGAGGTCGTAGGACCAGAAAAGCGGAGCGTGCTTTTCGGTGAGTACGGGATTCTCGTAGCGGTGGAAGATGCCGTTGCCAGGCTCGACCGGAGCGTTTGGCTGGGCGAGGAATACTTCCTGCTTTTCGACGAGAAGTGCGAGACGTGTTTCGTATGTGCTCATTGTATTGTAATTTTGGTTACGTAAATGGGAGAGAGTTTTTAGCCCACGAATATCACGAATTTTCTCGAATGGGAATATTGTGATTATTTGGGAGTTGGGACATTTGAGGTTGGGCTTGGTTTGGCGGGGCGATTTGATTTCGAGTTAATTCGGTAAGGGAGGAGTTGTTCTAACCACAAAAAGCACAGGAGGCACAAAAGGAGAAAGGGCGCTTGGGGCGGTGCTTCAGACGGCTTGTTATTTGGAATTTTGCTCGAGGCGGGCGAGCATTTCGAAGCAGGCGCGGCCGTTGTGGTAGGAGGATTTCCAGGGGCCGGCTTTTTCTTTGTCCATGGGTCTGCCGTTGGCGTTGACGCCCCAGATCCACTCGCCGTTTTGCTTGTCGACGAAGACGTTTTGGATGTAGTCCCAGATTTTCGTGGCTGCGTCTAGGTAGCGTTTGTCGCCGGAAAGCTGATACGCGTTGAAGAATCCGACGACGCCTTCTGCTTGGGGCCACCAGCATTTTGTTTCGCTTTGCGGGTGTTCGTTGTGAAATTCGTCGTAGACGCCGTTGTCTTTTGGGTCGAGGCCGGTTTTGAGCACGAGTTCGGCCATGTCGAGGGCGCGTTGTTTGAACTCTTTTTCGAGTTCGTGGTCGCCGACGATTTCGGCGGCTTCCCAGAGGAGCCAGCTGCCTTCGATGTCGTGGCCGGGGGAGACGGCGGGATCGATGAGGTTCCAGTCCATGTCGTAGAAGAGGCCGAATCTTGGCGTATCGGGAAGGATGATACGGTCGGCTATGACGCGGAGGGTTTTAATGCAGGTGGCTTTGACTTCGGGGGAGGGGGCAATTTTCTGGAGATTAGCGAAGGCCTCGATGAGGTGGAGGTGGTTGTTCATGGTTTTCGGAGCGTCGAGGTCTTCGGCTCCGAGGCGCATTTTCTCGAGTGGGGTCCAGTCGGCTTCGAAGGTTTCGAGGTAGCCGCCGGATTTGGTGTCCCATGTTTTTTCTTCGATGAGGCGGAAGATTTTTAGGGCAAGGTCGAGGCTGCCTTGATCCTTGGTCGCCTGATAGTGTTCGGAGAAGGCGTAGACGCAGAAGGCTTGTCCGTAGCACTGCTTTCGGGTGTCGAGCGGTTGGCCGTCGGAGTCGAGTGTCCAGAAGAAGCCGCCGTTTTCCTTGTCTTCGAAGCGGGTGACGAGTACGTGCTTGGCGTGTCTTGCGAGTTCTTTGTACTCGGGATTTCCGTAGAGGTCGTAGGCACGGCTGTAGGTCCAGAGCAGGCGGGAAACCATGATGAGGCCGAGGGGGGTGCCGGCGATCGGTTGGTTGGCCGAATCGAGGGCGGAGATGAAGCTGTCGGTCGTCCGCAAGCGAGACCAGTAGGGCAGGATGTTGTCGAACAGCTCGGATTTGAAGCTGTTTTTGAGTGTGTCGAAGTCTGGTGAACTCATAAAATGAAGGAGTGGTCTTTCGAGCGGTGTGAAAAATTAAAAGGGGTTTCTTCTGATTTTTTCTCGACGATCCGCCTGAGAGTATATTGGAAAAAATCTAAATTATTATGAGAAATCGAGTAAAATACCTTTGCTCAGTTCACCCGTTGTCGTAAAATAGCCCTACTTATCAGTTACAAAACTATACCTAAAATGATCGAGAGACCCCGTGTTGCATTGGTATTGAGAGGTTGGTTGGAGGAGAATCTCAACATTCTTCATAGCCTCGCAAAATTCAAGCGCTTCAATGCGAAGTGGCATGTCTTTGTGGATGACCAGGCGAGGGGAGCGGACAATCCTGACTGGTTGCTAGACCAGGGTTGGGACGGCATCATCTGCAAGGAGCGTTCCGGGGAGTTGTTTCGGAAGGCGCGTGAGCGGGGAATCGCTTGCGTGGACATGTCTGACGACGGGAATCTGCGCGAAGGCTGTCCTAAGATGAGGCCCAACAATCTTGCGATCGGGCATACTGGGGCGGAGCATTTCATCGAGAAGGGGTTTCGTCATTTCGCCTATTGCGGTTTTGGGAATGAGCTTTGGTCGCGTGAACGGGGCGAGGGCTATATCGAGGCTCTCACTTTGGCGGGCAAGAAGTGTGCTGTTTTCGAGTCGGACTATCCTGGGGTGAGCGTGCCGGCCTGGGAGTTCGCGGAAGAGGACGAGATGGCGAAGTGGATCGATACCTTGCCGAAGCCGGTGGCGATTCTCGCCTGTAATGATTTGCGGGCGATGCATATCGTGAACGCCTGTCACCAGGGCGAGTTTCGGGTGCCCGAGGAAGTGGCTATTCTAGGGATCAACAACGACAGCGCTCGCTGCGAGCTCTGTTCGCCTTCGCTTTCGAGTATCCCGGTTGATGTGACGGAGTATGCGCGGGTGGCCGGCGAGACCTTGGAAGCGTTGATGAAGGGAGCGGATCCGGCGGATTTCAAGGAGGTGACTTATATCGATCCGCTCGAGGTGGTGACGCGGCGTTCGACGAGTATTCTAGCAGTCGAGGATCCAGCGGTTGCGCAGGCGCTGAATTTGATTCGCGAGAACGCGTGCAAGGGAATCACGGTGGAGCAGGTGGCCAAGAGCGTACACATTTCGCGAAGCCTTCTCGAGAAGCGGTTTCGCCAATATGTGGGACGTTCTCCGCAGGTGGAAATTCGGCATGCTCAGGTGATGCGGATCAAGCAGATGTTGACCGAGACGGAGCTTTCTCTTGCTGAAGTGGCGGAGATAACGGGCTTCGAGCATCCCGAGTACATGAGCGTGGTCTTCAAGCGGCTCACGCATACGACGCCGAGCGCTTACCGCAAGAAGAGCAAGGAGTTGGCGGCGGTGGGTCTGTAGCGAGCTCGGCCCTTGAGGGATGGGCGCTAGCTGGCTGTTCGCTTTTAGGCGCGGGCGGTGGTGATAATGTCGCGGGCTTCCCGGGCGTTGTCGGTGATGGTCGTCCAGTCTTGGGCGGCGATGACGTCGCGCTTGGCCAGCCATGATCCTCCGACGGCGGCGACGAGCGGGGTGCCGAGGTAGGTGGGGAGGTTGGTGGAATTGACTCCGCCGAGCGGGATGTAGCTGAGCCCGAGGTGCTGGTAGGGGGCTGCTATGTTCTTAAGATGGGCGAGTCCGCCTGTGGTTTCAGCTGGGAAGAACTTGAGGACGTTGCAGCCGAATTCGAGTGCTCCTTCGATGTCCGAGGGAGTGCAGACGCCGGGGGCGAAGGGGAGTCCGGCTTCTTTGGCGGCTCCGACGACGCGGGGGTTGAAGCCTGGCGCGACGGCGAAGGCGGCTCCTGCGTCGTGGGCGAGCTTGACTTGAGCTGGGGTAAGGACGGTGCCGATGCCGGCGACCATTTCCGGCACCTCGGCTTTGATGGCTTTGAGACTGTCGATCGCGGCATCGGTGCGTAGTGTCAATTCCATGACGTTTACGCCGCCGGCGAGTAGGGCGTGGGCGAGTGGGACCGCGTTTGCTGCGTCGTCGATGACGAGGACGGCGACGATGCCGGAATTGGTGACGGTAGTTTTTAGGGTGTCGGGTATCATGAGGGGATGGAGACTGAGGGTTGAAGGATGAAGGGTGAAGGGTGAAATGACCGGAACGTGGGAAATTGGCGGTGGGCTGGGAAATTGTTGGGTTGAGTTTCTCTTATTTGACGGGGTGGCGGGGGAGAATTCGCAGGGAATTCGGAACGGGGTTGTTCTTGCAGCGAAGTTTTTGAATTCGCGTATTGTACGAATTGGCCTATGCATTTTTAGTTACGTATGAGGACCCTCAATCGGTTGTTATATTTAATTTTAATCCCAAGTTTTTGCTTGTCGGGCACTTTACACGGGCAGGTTGAAATTGGAGAGGCTCTCGATCAGCCGGATCAACTGTTTACGAGTTCTGGTACCCATGCACCGGTAGCGGAGAATGGAGAGGGTTTTGTGGATGGGGATGCAGTCCGTTTGGGACCCATACCGAATCAGAGAAGCAATGTTAGCGAGCTAAGCTTGGAGGTGACTGGACCAGCAGCCATAAGTTGGCTACAGAAGGGGCCGGTGAAGAGTTCGGGAATTCGTTTTACTGAATACGACAGGTTTTTTCATGAGTTGGTTTCTATCACGGATTTGGGAGATGGTTGGCAGCGGTATGAGACGATCCTTGATCGTGAGCAGGAGTTCGAACTGGTCTGGCGGGTTTATGCCGGAAGTGTGACCTCGAGCCAGGAAGTCATCGAGGGGTACCTTGATTCTGTGTCGGTAAATAAGAAGCCACTGATTCAGACGCAGCCTCAGTTCGCGAGTGCGTTTGAAGAAGAAAAGGCGACTCTTCGGGTGGATACCTACAACGCTGTTGGCAAGGTTTCGTACCAATGGAGAAAGAATGGAGATGATATATCAGAAGCGACTTCGGCAGAGTTTGAGTTGAGCCAACTCGCTGATAGTGATTATGGAGATGTTTATGACGTTGTGATAAGCAATGAATATGGCGCAACAGTTAGCGACTCTGTGGAGATAAGGAATCTTCGAGAGTTAGCTACTGTTATCTATCCGGATGTAAGAGATTTGAAATTTGAATACTTTACGATGGAGGAGCTTGCTGATGAAGCGAAAGGCATTCGGTTCTCAAGTTCTGGTACGCATGCGACCCAGGCGAAGATGTCACTTGTGGCAGAAGGTCCGTTGGTTGTTCGGTTTCGTACCGAGGAAACGGGAAACTGGATACCGCTGCTGACGATTTCGAATCTCGATACAGGAGAGATGGAGGAATCCATTCGAAGTGCGACGACTCGAATCGAGGAATCGGGTTCATTTCTTCTGGAGTGGAAAGTCGAACTGGACGATCCGTATTGGGGAGGGGGATTGGACGGGTCGATCCCTTACCAAGGCTATGTGGAAGCAGGCTTGGTCCATCAGGCGATTTATTCTATAGAGCTCAATGGAGAGTTAGAAGCGGGCGCGGAGGACGTGGATGTCGTGCACTGGTCTGATGATGATATTATTCTTTCACCGGATGTTCCGTTGGAAGGGGAGCTTACGTATCAATGGTATCGATCGAATACCTGGTATGTACCATTTGAAAGACTCGAGGGTGCAACTAGTTCTAGCCTTACGCTTTCGCAAGAAGGGCGGATGCGGACGGGAAGTTTTCGTTTATATGTGACCCGGGATGGCAAACGTTTTGAAAGCCGAAATTACAATTTAATAGCAGCGACGGACGATTCCGACTCGGATAGCATTGGTGATATATTGGAGCTAGGTTTAGGAGTCGATCCGTTTTCTGAAGATGTTCCAATTGAGCTGCGTGTCGTTTGGTATGAGCTGCCGGTTTATTCCGGAGGGATACCAGAAACTCGGCTTGTTCCGTATTGGTGGTCTAATTACAGGCCCTGGAATGAGAGTGGGTCTTGTGATTGCGATGTGATTTTGGAAGGCAGTTACGATTTGGCAAACTGGATTCCATTGGAGGATTATTCATTGCACGGTCTTGAGGAATTAGCCGAGCGAGACCGTGTCGGATTTCGGGACAGCAATGCGGAACTGGACAGTTTGATACCTTTTGCTCGTTTTCGCCTGAAAAAGCAGGATTAGCGCTCGCGGAGGGTGCCGCGGGTGACGCCGAGCTGGTTGATGAGCTTGAGTTCGCGCCAGAGGGATTGGCCGGAGAGCTTGCCGGCGAGGAGGCGTTCGTAGCGGTCGAGGGTGTCGCGGACTTCCTGGGGCGTTTCGTTGAGGAATTCGACGCGGAAGGTGCGGATGCCGAGGGCGAGCAGGTCTTGGGCGAATTCGGCGCCGGTTTGGGCTTTGGCGTTGAAGACGGTGTTGCGGCAGCCGGCGTCGGCTTTGAGCGGGTGGACCATGCCGGTGCGGTCTTTGAGGGCGACGGCGTGTTTGTCGCAGGGGCGGCCGCAGTCGCGGAAGTCTTTGCCGGTGGAAAGGAAAGCGCAGAAGACGCAGTGCTCCATGTGAAACATGGGCATGTGCTGGTGGAGCGTGATTTCGAACCACTCGGGCGGTGAGGCTTCGATGAGGGCGGCGAGCTGGGTGGCGTTGAGGTCGTAGGAGGCGGTGAGGCGCTGGAGCTGGTAGCGCTCGATGAGGTATTCGGCGGTGAGGGGGTTGGCGACGTTTAGCGAGAAGTCGCCGCGTAGTGGAAATTTGGATAGGGACTTTAGGTGCTCGTGGTTGCGGGCGAGGAAACCGTCGGCTCCGCATTGGGTGAGCTGCTTGATGACCCAGTCTTCGCCGGTCTTGAACATGCGTGGCGGGGCGACCCAGATCTTTTTATTGGGGGAAGTGGCGTGGACGAGGTCAACGGCTTGCTTGTATTTCTTGGGGTCTTCGAGCTCGAGGTAGAGTTCTGGATACGGGAGTTCGAGGGCGGTCTCGAGTTGCTCGAAGGAGCGGAGGTAGGGGATGATTCGAGCGGAGCTCGAATCATGGGTGCTGGGTGCTGGGTGTTGGGTTCTGGGTTGGGAAGGATGAGGGAGTGGTGAGGAGTGAGGAGTGAGTGGTGAGTTTTGGGATCTTGCTGTGCGGTCTGGACCAAGGTTCAACCCTACGGATTTGGGTTCTGCGAGGGTCCAGCGGAGGGGTTGTTTGCGGAGGGCGAGGAGCGTATCCACGGCGTCGCGACGGAGTTGGTTTAGCTGGGAGACGGGGAAGTGGCAATCGCCGACCAGCTGGTTGTCGAGGGTTTCGAGGTGGAAGGGTGTGGCTCCGAGTCGTCCGAGTTGTTTGGTGAGGGTGTCGGTGTCGAGCGGACGGGCGGTGGCGGCCTGTAGTGGATTTGTGGATTCGGAGCGGGCGACGCGGCCTTGTTCGTCGCGGAGCTCGAGGGTGAGGAGCTTGCCGGGTTCGCCGTAGACGGTGGCGGCGATGGGGCGGGTGTAGTTGGGTTGCTCGACTTCGTAGGATTGGCGGAGGGCTTTGTCGAGGGCGGGATCGGAGGTTTTGTAGAGGGTGTGCCCTGCTTTGACGCGGGACCAGTTGATTGAGTCGTTGAGGAAGCGGATGAAGGTGTCGGGACCGTTTGTATCGACGGAGATGATACGGCCGCCTTCTTCGCGTTCGTCGGGGCGGCCGCGGTCGAAGACGACGCCGTCTCCGGCTTTGAGGGGGGCTTCGAGGTGGAGGAGGACGCCGTCTTTTTCGATGGATTTGATTTCGCCGAGGCGGAGGCCGCGTTTTTTGCCGAAGCGGGCGTGGACAAGCGTTTGGTTGTCGATGCCGCGTAGCCAGCCGTCGGAGAGTCCGCGGGAGAATGTCATTTCCAACGCGTAGCGTTGGGAAGGATGAGGACTGAAGGATGAGGGTTGAAGGTTTTTTTCGGTTTCGCCGATGTATGCTGTCCAGGCGTCGTCGAGGGCTTTGCGGTAGACTTGGGTGACGGCGGCGACGTATTCGGGGGATTTTAGGCGGCCTTCGATTTTGAGGGTGGCGACGCCGGCTTCGATGATTTCGGGCATAGCGTCGAGTCCGGAGAGGTCTTGGGGGGAGAGGAGGTAGCGTTTGGCGCCGAGCTCGATTTGTTGGCCGTCGGAATAGAGATCGTAGGGGAGGCGGCAGGCTTGGGCGCATTCGCCGCGGTTGGCGGAGCGGCCGCCGAGGGATTCGGAGGTGAGGCACTGGCCGGAGTAGGCGACGCAGAGGGCGCCGTGCACGAAGAGTTCGATGGGGACCTCGGTGCCGGCGGCGATGGTTTTCTCGCGGATGGCGCCGACTTCTTTGAGGGAAGTTTCGCGGGCGAGCACGACGACGCTGGAGCCGAGCTCGCGGGCGAATTCGATGCCGGCTTCGCTGGTGACCGACATTTGGGTGGAGGCGTGGATGGGGAAGTCGGGCGATAGCTTGCGAATGAGGCGGCAGATGCCGACGTCTTGCACGATGGCGGCGTCGACCCCGACGGCGATGATGGAGCGGAGGAAGTCTTCGGCGTCGGCGAGTTCGTTGGCGAAGACGAGGATGTTGAAGGTGACGTAGCCTTTGACTCCGCGGGAGTGGAGGTAGGCCATGAGCTCGGGGAGGTCGGCGACGGTGAAGTTTTTGCCGCGCATGCGGGCGTTGAAGCGTTCGAGGCCGAAGAAGATGGCGTCGGCTCCGTTTTCGACGGCGGCGCGGGCGCATTCCCAGTTGCCTGCGGGAGAGAGGAGCTCGGGCTTGGCGGCCTGGCGGGTGTTTTCCTCGCTGGAGGAGAGGCGCTTGGGAATGAGTTTCGGCATGGTCTGTCGGCGTGGCGCTGCGGTTTTGGCAGGCTTGGCGGGCAATTGAGCCGCAAAGGGCTCGGATGGCAAGCGTGGGAAGCGGAGAGCGCGGTCGGCTGGATCGAGTGGAGAGGGCGCAAAAAAGGGTCGGAACTGAATCCGACCCTTTGTGGTTTTTTTGAAAGAATGGTGGCTAGCTTCGACGCGCTCTGAAGCCGATAAGGGCTAGGAGACCGAGGGCGGTGAGAGCTAAGGTAGAGCCTGAGTCGGGTACTCCCGCTGAAGAGCGCTGAGCCGAGTGGGCGCTGAGCGAGAATTCGATGGCGTTGGAGAGGAGCTGGTTGCCGTGGGTTCCCATAGATCCGGGGAAGCCGTTGATGCCGACTACGGATGAGCTCGTTAGAGAGTTGTAGGCGATGGCGTGGCGACCTGAAGTCCAGTCTGCGACCAGTGTGGCGCCGGTGGAAACGTTTGAGTTCGCTTCGTAGTTGTTGTTCAAGCTCGTAACGTCGGTAAGCAGAGGGCTGCCGGATTCGAAAACGGTACCGATGGAGGAGTTGAAGCCAAGATAGCCACCGCTGAGGGGATCGACTGTGAAAGGAGAATAGCCTTCTGTCATAATGCGACCACCTAGAGCCCACCCGCCTTGGAATACGAATTCGGTAAGCACGACGCCTCCGCCGAGGTCAGCGAAATCGGCGAGTATGTTTCCGATGTGCGCTGCCTGTGAGAAGGTAGAGTTTGAAGTGACGATAACAGCGTCGAAGGCGCTGAGCTGAGCAAGGGTGAGATCAATTGGATTTGATAGAGAAGTGACGGTGTGGCCGAAGGCGCTCAAGCCGCTGATGTCACCCCCGCTAGCATTGATGTAGCCTACGGAAGTAGCGTTGAGACTCGTCGCTGAGAATGCGGCGGAGGCGGTTATGAGAGTGAGGAGAGTTCTTTTGATGTTGTTCATTCTTTGTGTGTTTTTGAGGACTGAATCACAGTCTGAGCACTCTCTTAGCGTGCTACGCGCCAACTTGGTGGAGCTCTTGAATCTTATATCTCGTAAAGTGTTGATATATATGTGTTTAACGGGGTGTTTTTTCGGAAACTACTCAAATTTTTGAATCAATCTAAAGTGTAAGGGTTTTGGGGCCTTCTGTACTCAGTTTTGCATTCGTATCTGTATTAAGTATCAGATAGAGAGTGGTTTAGGTATAGGATAAGAAAGGTGTAGCGTGTTTTGACAGCGATTTCCCCTGTATGGTGGGTATACGAACTTTTAGGGGGCTTGGGATGGATTTGACTATGAGAGGGGGGCTTTCAGTTTGGGGGTGCTTCGATGGGGAGCTGTAAATGAAGAAGGGGTTAAATTTTCGATGGTTACTAGGCGCGGGTTTGTTGCTGTGCGTGCTTGTCGGAGTGGTTTGGTGGCTGGTGGTTTCGCAATCGTCTGAAGTGGAGGAGGGGCGCGAGTCTTTGGTTGCGGTTTCGGAGGTGCTTGAGATTCCCGGAGTATCGCCGGGCGCTGATTCGTTTGATGATGAGGTGGCGAGCCCGATCGAAGCAGCGGGAGAGGTGATTGTGGAGAGACTTGCTGGGAGAGAGGGTGGAGCGTCTTTCAAGCGGGTGAGCCTTGTGGAGACGGAGGGGTTTGATTTCCCGATTCGGGTGGAAAGGTCGGTTGAGCGAGATTTGGCGACGGGAGAGGAGCGTACGGTGGGCTTTGTGGAGATGGCGGCGGATCGGGTAATTGTTCGCTTCGTGGAAGGGGTGGGCGAGGAGGTGCTACGAGAGCGATTTCGGGAGTATGACCTTAGGCTTGGGAGACGGTTGATGCGGGCGCCGGTTTTCGAGCTGATATTTGCGGAGGCGACGATAGACGCGGTGCCGGAGGGGATGGCGCGGTTGTACGGTTCGGATCTTGGAGTGGTTTTGGCGTATGTGGAACCCAACTACATCGTGCACACGATGGTGGCTCCGGATGATCCTTCGTTTGTGGATGGGTCGCTCTGGGGACTTCATAATACGGGGCAGGAGGGTGGAGTGGTGGATGTGGATATCGATGCTCCGGAAGGGTGGGATATTCGAAGCAGCGCGGAAGGGATCGTCGTGGCGGTGATCGATACGGGCATAAACTATCTTCATCAGGATTTGGCTCCGAATGTTTGGGTGAACGCGTTGGAGATCCCGGGCAATGGGATCGATGACGATGAGAATGGGTTTGTGGACGACGTGCACGGGATAAATGTGATTCGCATGGATGGGGATCCGATGGATGACAATGGGCACGGTACCCATTGTTCGGGTACGATTGGGGCGCGGGGAAACGATGGGGTTGGCGTGACAGGGGTGGCTTGGGACGTGCAGCTCATGGGGGCGAAGTTTTTGTCAAAGAACGGGAGCGGCACGACAGCGGATGCGATCGCTTGTATTGATTATGCGGTGACGATGGGAGCGGATATTTTGAGCAATAGCTGGGGAGGTGGAGCGTTTTCGCAGTCTCTCTATGATGCGATATCTGAAGCGGAGGCAAATGGGGTCGCGTTTGTGGCGGCAGCGGGAAATGCGGCTTCTGATATCGACAAGGCTCCGGCTTATCCCGCTGCCTACGAACTCGGTAATGTCGTGTCGGTGGCTTCGGTGGATCGAAGGGGCGATTTGTCAGTATTTTCCAACTACGGGCCTGAAAATGTGGATGTGTCCGCTCCCGGTTCGAGCATTCTATCGTCTTGGATTGGAGGGGAGTCAGCGTATGAGACGATTAGCGGCACGTCCATGGCGACTCCGCATGCGAGTGGGATTCTGGCTTTGTTAATGGCTGAGTATCCTGAGGACGGGTTGGGCGATAACCTGGGTCGGCTTTTTTATGGATCGCGCCCGCTGACGAGTTTGGAGGATAGGGTGGGGTCTGGCGGATTGGTAAGTCTGGCGAGCTCGCTAGGATTGGCGGAGGTGCCGCAGCCGCCGCGTTTTCGATCACGCCCGCCTCGAAACGTTTATGCGCCAGTCGGGGCGAGCTTGGCTTTGGAAGCTGAGGTTGAGAGCGAGCTTCCGGTGACCTATCAGTGGTTTTTCGAGGGAGAAGCGTTGGCGGGCGAGTCTGCGGCGCGTCTGGACTTGGTGGCGGTTTCTCTGGTGCAGGCGGGTGTGTATCGGTTCGAGGCCAGTAATGAGGATCGGAAGGCTAGGGCGTCGAGCACGGTGGCGGTATTGGAATCGGAACAGCTTTTGGGCGAGGCTTGGGATGCTTCGATTCTCCCTGTCTACACCTACGGGGATGCGGAGTGGTCGGTGTATTCTTTTGATTCGGTGATTGGCGGCTCAAGCGTGCGGTCGGGACCAATCGACGACGGAGGCGAATCGGCGATTTTCACCGAGGTATCCGGCCCGGGGCGTGTATCCTTTTTTTGGAGAGTTTCTGCGGAGCCGTTTTGGGATTATGGCCAGTTTTTGGTAGATGGTGAGTTGCTGTCATCTCTGCGGTCGGAGGATGATTGGGTAGAGCAGTCATTCGATCTGGAGGAGGCGAGGGTGTACCGCATGGAATGGCGTTACGTGAAGGACGTTTCTGGAGCGGAGGGGCAGGACGCTTTGTTCGTGGATGGCTTGATGTTCAGCGCAGGTGGAGAGGGACCGCCCGTGATTCTGGGTCAACCAGAGGGAGCTGTTTTGGGAGGGGGAGCGACTTACACGCTTAGCGTCGAGGCGGTAGGAGAAGGGTTGCGCTATCAGTGGTTGAAGGACGGTATTGAGCTTTCGGGAGAAACGGATTCGACGTATCGTTTGCTTGCGGATGGGGATGATAAGGCGGGAGAGTACATCGCTGTAGTGAGTAATGAATACGGCGAGGCAAGAAGTTTGGCGGCTCGTATTCGGATTGCGGATATAGCGGTGTCGATTGAAAGGCAGCCGCGAGATTTACAGTTAGATGTGGGGCAAAGTGGTATTTTCGAAGCGAAGGTATCTGGCTCCTTGCCTCTGTCTATGCAATGGTACCGGGACGGGATAGCATTGGAGGGTGAGGTGTTAGGAGGCTTGAGAATTGAATCGGCTCGTCTCGATGACGCGGGCGAATATGTATTGCGGGTTTCCAATGCGTTTACCTCGGAGCCGATGGAGACAGAGGCTGCGGTTTTGCAGGTAAGAGATGTGAGTCTCGCCCCGAAATTCGTGAAGCAACCGCGATCTGGGTACTGGCAAACGGGCGAGCCGTTTCAATTGTCTGGGGTGGTGGAAGGCACGTTTCCGTTTTCGTATCGATGGTTTAAGGACGGGGTAGAGTTGGAGGGAGAGACGGAACGTGTGCTCGCTCTAGAATCGGCCGAGCTAGAGGACGGCGGCGTTTATGTTTTGGAGGCTCGCAATGCTTTGGGAACGGCGCGGAGCGAAGGGGCACGGGTCCGGATCCTAGGCGACGTGACGGAAGCTTTAGACCTGGAGGGTGTGGAATGGCAGGTCGAGGGAGACGCATATTTTTTTGTGCAGAGTGATTATACTTTTGATGGAGTGGACGCCTTGCAGTCTTCGAGTGAGACGAGTTTTCTCGGGGTTGCGACTCTTCTGGAAACTCAGGTGGTTGGACCGATAAACTTTTCGTTGTATTGGAAACAGGATACGGCAGCTGCTGCGTCGAGAATGGGTCTGTACGTGGATAACAAGCTGGGGGCGGTTCTGAATAGCGAGCGGGATTGGCATCGCGTGACCGTATGGGTGCCGGAAGGAATTCACAGTGTGAAGGTTTCGGGGCTGCTTGAGGTGGGAAGCACCGTGTGGCTGGATAAGGCAAGTTTGGATACAGCACCGTTTTTATATCATGATTCAGGCTCTCCTGCTTTGGAGGTGGGGGATCCGCTTTATCTTTGGGCTGATGTTAAGGGACCTGGGACGTTGAGCTATCAGTGGTTTCGGAATGGTCTGCCGCTGAGGGGGCATGTAGGGAATGAGTACAGAGTTTCGACGGTGAAGCGAAAGGATTCGGGGATCTATCGACTTGAGGTGAGCAGCGAGTATGGCTTGAGGCGTGGCCCAAACTTTAGGGTGAGGGTAGTAGATGATTTGGCTGAGGATGTCGGAGATGGGTCGGTCGACCTGGAGCTCTCGGAAGGAAAAACATGGAAGGGTCTGGTGCGAGCTGATGGGAATACTGTTTTGAGAAGCGGTGAGGGGCAGGAGGATATTGATCGCGAGCTGGCTGGGGTGGTGGAGGGTCCAGGTGTTCTTGTATTTGATCTAGGGATACGATCGGAGGATTGTTGTACGTCGGTTGCATTGCGAGTAGATGGAAGAGAGGTGGCTCGCTACACCGATACGCAGACGAGTGAGGCGTTGACAAAGCTGACCCAAAGAGCGGTCTGGATTGGGGAAGGGCAGCATTTGGTCAATTGGCGATTTGCGAGAGGTTCGGGTGGTCCTCCGCGATCGAGAGAGGCATATCTGGACAATATCCGAGTCACGCAAGCTCCGGTTGTTGTTAGGCATCCGCGGGGTTTGCGGGTGGTAGAGGGTGAAGAAGCGACGTTGGAGGTTTCAGCGTTGGGGCAGGGCGAATTTACGTATCGATGGTTTAAGGACGGGGAGCTTATTGAGGGGGAGGAATCGAGGATTCTGGTAATTGCAGAATCGGGTAGTTCGGATGCAGGGCTATATCATTGCGTGGTCTCAAATGCTGCTGGGCTCACGGCAACTTCTAGCGAGGCGGAACTCGTGGTGGTCACTGGGTTTTACGAGGCTTTGGGGTTGGACTATGGACGATTAGTAGTTGGGGGAGCGGAATGGGAGCCACGCGAGGGAGTGTTTCCGGGTGGAGGTTTAGCTTTGTCGTATATGGCGACGACTGCTTCGTCCTTTAGTTCGCTTGCTTTCGATATCGAGGTTCCAGACGACGAGCGTCGTGGCATTGCATTTTGGATACGAACTTCAGGAATGTCTGAAGGCTCGAGGGTTCGGGTAGTAGAGAACGCAGGAAAACAATGGGAGACTCGAGAGAACAGCGAATGGCAGCGTGTGGTATTGCCGCTGGCGAAAACGGGCTTAAATCGTCTGACCTTGAACGTGGTGAAGTCCGTCGGATTGAGGCGCGACGAGCTAGAGGTTTATCTCAGCGGCTTCGAGCTGGTTGAGGAGCCTTTGATCTATAGCCAGCCGCAGTCTGGTTCGCGCTACTGGGGCGAGTCGATAGAGTTTGTGTCCGACGTGACGGGTCGGGAGCCGATGACGTATCAATGGTCTAGGGATGGGGTCGCTTTGGAAGGAAGCGAGACTCATCTGTTGAGTGATGCGCGACTAAGGATTGGCAAGGTGAGGGATGCGGATGCGGCTCACTATAAGTTGGGTGTGGAAAATGGGCTGGGGACGATAGAAAGCGATGAGGCCGTATTGGCGGTTTTGACTACGGACTATGGAGAGGCTGTCGGAACGCCAGGGACGGCGGTGTGGAGCGAGGGGGGGCGTTTATGGACGGTCGATGAGTCGGATGCGGCGATCGGGCAGAAGTCCCTATCCGTGTCGGGGCTTGAGCCTCAGTCTGAAAGTGATCTCGTTTTTTGGATACGCGGCCCCGGAGTGATGTCACTGTATTGGAAACTGGATACGCCTAGTGGAGGTGATCGCATGTCGCTGCTCGTGAGTGGTCAGCTCGTGAGTGGTATAGTTGCCAGCTCTGAGTGGGAACGCTATGAGTTGCGGGTGGATGAGCAATTTTATCAGGTGCGGGTGCGGATGAGTAATTTGAGGTCTGAGGAAAGAGAGGCCGGTACGGGCTGGGTGGATTCGATTCGGTTCCAGAACGACGGAGCGCTGACTTTTGGCGATTGGGCGGCGGGAGCCTTTGCCGGGACGGATTTGCCCGATTCGGAGCGAGGACTTGAGGGGGATCCGGATGAAGACGGAGTGGTGAATTTCGTGGAATATGCCTTGGCTCAGAGTCCATTGTCCAAAACGAAGCTGCCTGTTCTGCGGCGTTTTGATAGTGGCGATTCTGCGCAGGTTTTGGTCGATTTTTCGCTGGAGGCGTGGGCGGATGATATCGCGTTTGGCTTGGAGGCGAGTCGTGATCTGGAGACCTGGTATCCGCTGCGTAGCGAATTTTTGGTTACATTCGACGAAGAAGAAGGCTACGAAGGGACTTTGCTCTACGATTTTGACGATAGGGAGCGGTTGGAAAGCGTTTTTACCCGTATGGCGATTTATTATATCGGGAACGCGGAGTAGTGTCATGATTTCGCTCTGATGGTATTTCTCTAGGGCGAATGGCAGAGGCGCTTGGGCGAGAGGTACGTCTTTATACGTAAGATTTTCGGTGAATTGTCAGGGTGACGAATAATCGACAAAGTGTGTTGGGAACATATGGTGTTGGTTGTGGTACTTGTTCGTGCCAATCCACATTCATTGAACCTTACCCAACTGATTCCAATGTCGTTTCCCTCTACACGACTGTCTGAACAAAAATTCGCGGGTTTAGCTCGCGGCCTACGTATCCCTTGCGCTTTTACGCTCGGTCTCGTGCTTTGCTCCTGCGCCTCGGTGGATGCGATGCGCAGGGTCGAGGTCGACTTTGAACACGTATCTGAGATCGCCCAGGACCTTGCTGACGAAAGTTATAAGGAACCGGAACCTTTGCCAGCGTTTTTGAGTGAGCTTGATTATGACGAGTATCGAAAGATTCGTTACAATGTGAACGAGTACCTGTGGAAGGATGAGGGCTTGCCGTTTACCCTTGGCTTTTTTCATCCTGGATTTCTGCATACGGATCGCGTGAAGGTGCATGAGTTTACGCCGACGCATGAGCAGCATGTTCGTTATTTGAGCGCGTTTTTCGATTTCGAGGATCCGGCGATGAAAGAGGCGATGCCGTCCTCGCTCGATTATGCGGGGCTGCGACTATCCTATGCGGGAGCTGATCGGTCGGACTATCGCGAAGTCGCTTCGTTTTTGGGGGCGAGCTATTTTCGTGGTACAGGATTGGATACGCGTTATGGGACTTCGGCCCGAGGAATTGCTGTGAATTCAGGTTTAGGGATTCCTGAGGAGTTTCCTCGGTTCAAAGAGGTTTGGCTTGGCAAGCCGCTCGTCGATTCAAGTTCTGTGGTGATGTATGCCTTGCTTGATGGGCCGAGTGTGACGGGGGCTTACGAGTTTGTGATTCGGCCGGGCGAAAGCACTGTGATGGATGTGAAGGCGCGTCTGTATTTTCGGGATTCGGTAGAGAGTCTGGGGATCGCTCCGTTGACGAGTATGTTTTGGCGCGGTGAAAACCGGAGCGGCGAGCAGCGCGATTATCGTCCGGAGGTCCACGATTCGGATGGATTGATCGTAGCGGAGAGCGACGAAGATCCCTTGTGGCGGGTCGTTGATATCGGGGACCGTACGCGTTTGTCTTATTTTAGCGTGGATGGGCTGAGTGGGTTTGGCCTGATGCAGCGTGATCGCGATTTTGAGAGTTATCAGGATCTGGAGGCAGAGTATCATAAGCGTCCGTCCGTTTGGATCGAGCCGAAAGGCGACTGGGGAAAGGGTTTCGTGAAATTGATCGAGTTGCCTACGAAGACAGAATTTGAGGATAATGTGGTCGCGTTTTGGGAGCCAGCGGTATTGCCAGAAAAGGGGAGTGTATTGGATTTTGAATACAAATTATCGTGGACTCCAAAGAGCGCGCCTTCTCAGTATCCGCGGTCTGTCGCCTTATCCACACGTACGGGAGCGGATCCGTCTTATCCAGGCACGGATGTGTTTGTAGTGGACTTTTCGGGCTCACAGGAGACGGGGGTGCCGGAGCTGCTTTCGGTGGTGGAGGGAGCGGCGCAGCTGGTAGATGAACATGTGCTTTGGAATCCGTATTCAAAATCCTGGCGCGTGGTGCTCCGACTCAAACCGGAAGGCGATGCAGGGGTGACTGAGATTCGGAGTCAGCTGATGTTTCCCAACGGCGAGAACTCGGAGGTCTGGGCTTATCAATGGACCCGCTAAAGCAAATCGCTCCCCGTTCGGCGAGCTTCATCGACTGGGGTGAGGCGTACGAGCGGGTGGAGAATTATTTTTGCGCCTTGCGAATTCAGGATCGCCTGCTTCTGAGCCAATTGGTGGCTCAGATTCTTTCACGGGCTGCGGAGCGGGTAGAGAGCTCGGAGAAGTCGCCCTCGGTCTTAGCGATGGAAGAGGCGAAGAAGGTGGTGCGTTCCTGGTTTGCTGAAGTTCTCAGCGAGGCAGGTGTGGAGCACGGTGAGCTTGGGGCTCAGGGGCGGCTCGCTTTGCTTCTCGCGGATATGCCAAAGCGTTGGCAGAGCGAGTTTTTGCATCCAGGTCCGTGGCCGGAGGCTTTTTTGAAGGCGATGAAATCGACCTATTTGAGGACGGGGCCAGAGTTTAGCGAGGCCCGCATGACGCCGCGTGATATTGATCTAGGACCTGTGTCTGCGGTGGCGGACGAGACTTGGCGGGTGATTGATCGGTGGCCGCTTTTGGGGGCGTTAGCGGTCTGGACCATATATCTTGGTGTAGTTGCTTTGCTGATATACTTGCTTCGCTGATTATGAGAAAAGGCATTCAAAGTAGCGGTCGGTTTCTGGATTGGCAGCGGGTTTTCTTTTTCGTTACGGCCTTGCTGTTTACTGCCTTTCCGACTGCTTTGTTTTCGAACTTGCTTTGGCGGGTTGGCATTGAGCAAGGGATCGTGGCGCTTACGCTATTGTTCGCTGTTTTGAATTGGAATATCTCCTGGGGGGCGACGCATTCGTTAGTAGGTTTTTTCAAGCGGCGACGGCGGGCCCGGCAACCTTTGGCGGCGGATCCGGACCGAGAAAATCCCGGCAGTGTGGCGATCGTGTTGCCGGTCTACAACGAAGATCCAAGGAGGGTGTTCGCAGGGCTGCGCGCCATGTACGAGTCCTTGCAGGAGACGGGCGGTCTGGAGCGATTTGACTTCTTCATTTTGAGTGATTCGACGAAGCCCGAGCGATGGCTTGAGGAGGAGCAAAGCTGGGCAAGCTTGTGTAGGGATTTGGGGGCGTTTGGGCGTATTAACTATCGTCGCCGTTCTGTGAATACAGACAAGAAGGCCGGAAATTTGCTGGAGTTTTGCGAGGCATGGGGAGCCCGTTATCGCTATATGGTGACGCTGGATGCGGATAGCATTATGAGTGGCGAAACGCTCGTGGCTCTCTACGAGCGTATGGAGGCAGATGCGCGTATCGGGATTTTGCAGACAGCTCCGAAGATTGTTTACTCCGAGAGTTTTTGGGGGAGGCTGCAGCAGTTCTCGAATCACTTCTACGGTCCGGTTTTTGTGGCGGGATTGAACTTTTGGCAAGGCGGGCAGGGGAATTATTGGGGGCATAACGCGATCATCCGCATGGCTCCGTTTATGGAGCATTGCGCCTTGCCGGATCTCCCCGGGCGAGAGCCCTTTGGCGGGAAGATTTTGAGTCATGATTTCGTGGAGGCGGCGTTGATGCAGCGGGCTGGCTATGAGGTTCGCTTGGCGGATGACTTGGAAGGGAGCTACGAGGAGTGTCCGCAGGATATGGTGGAGCATGCGAAGCGGGATCGCCGCTGGTGCCAGGGGAATATGCAGCACTTTTGGCTGCTGTTTTCGCGGGGGCTGACTTTTGCGAGCCGCTTGCATCTTGGGAATGGCATCATGGGCTATGCCTCGTCGCTGCTGTGGGCGGTCTTCCTGATTCTGAGCGGAATCCTGGTGTACAATCGGGTGCGGAGCAAGTTGTCGCTTTTGCCGACGAGCGGTTTTGGGGATCTGTTTGCGATACCTTTGGTGGAGCACGGATTGCTGGTATTTGGCGTGACCTTTAGCTTGTTGTTTTTGCCGAAGGTTTTGGCGTTGATGGATGCTTTGCTGACAAAGGGAAGAACACGTGTATTTGGAGGAAGACTACAGTGTACGGCGAGCGTGTTGCTTGAGCTGGTGGCATCCGCTCTAGTGGCGCCTATCATGATGCTGTATCACGGTCAGTTCGTGGTGTTTACGGCGCTCGGTAAAGGAGTAGGCTGGTCGACTCAAAACCGCTCGGCGGGTGATGGGCTTTCGCTTTACGACGCGTTTAAGGCTCATCGCGTACACGCGCTTGTCGGGCTGGTGGCCACTCTTCTAGCGAGGCAGGTGAGCGAGGGATTTCTCTACTGGACCTTGCCGGTGAGCGGCGCGATGACGCTGGCTCCTCTCGTTTCGTGGGTTTTGAGCAAGCCGTCGATCGGGCGAGCTTTGAAGCGTATGAGGATTTTGGCTACGCCGGTGGAAATTGACGAGTCGGATGAGCTGAAGGCGGTTCGCAAGCATGAGCTTGATTGGCGGCGGTCGAACTGGATCTTCGAGGAGGAGAGCGAGGTGGCGGGAATAATGAACGCGGTTGTCGATCCCTATTTGAACGCGATTCGTAGCACCTTGGCTGAGGAGAAGGATAGGATGAAGGCCGGAGACGGTCCGAAGAGGCTGGGGCAGGCCTTGCTCAAGGAGGGGGCTGAGGTGCTCAATCCCACGGAGAGAAAGCTGGTGCTTGCAGACTCGAGTTTACTGAGCTGGCTGCATCGGGAGGTTTGGACGGTGGATCCGGATGACTTGCATCCCAGCTGGGGGCCTTTGTTTCAGCGATACAATTGGATTCACTCGCGTGAGTAGCGGGGAGGCTTTGTACGCTATCGGTTGGGAATCGGTGGGCAGCAGACGGGGTGGAGCGCTTGCTTCGGTGTTGGGCTCCGGCGGAGTTTTACTTGGCCGGGAGCGCCAAGGCCTCTCGGGTGATGGCGATGCGGGCGTGGGCGAAGGTTTCGTCTGGGCTTTGGGCGTCGAGGACGGTGGCGAAGAAGGTGACTTCTGCTTTGCGTTCGCCCCAGCCGACCCACCAGCCCGTGTAGCGGTCACCTTCGAGTATGGCGAGGCCGGTCTTGGCGCGGAGCTTGTAGGAGGCGGTTTCCTCGACGAGCATCATTGCCCTGACGGCGGCCATGGTCTCTGGGGAGAAGGGGAGGTCGTCCGAGTAGAGGCGGGTGAGGAATTCGATTTGCTGGCGGGGAGTGATGCGTAGGGCGCCGGTGAGCCAAAAGCTGTCATCGCCGCCGGAGATGTCGCGGTTTCCGTAGCCGACGGCGTCGATGTGGCGCTGCATGCGCGCGGGGCCGATGCGGCGTACGAGCTCTTGGTAGTGGGGAACGGCGGAGAGGCGAAAGGCGGATTGGAGGGTGAGGTCGCGGTTGAGCTCGGTGCGGGAGTTCCAGTTGCCGTCCCACTCGATGGTGGCCTCGCGGCTATCGATGACGCCGGTTTCGAGGGCTACGAGGGAGCTGAAGATCTTGAAGGTGGAGGCGGGGATGCGTGGGGTGTCGATGCTTGGGTTTCGATTGGTCCGATAGGTCTGCGTTTTCAGGTCGTAGAGGCAGAGGGTGCCGTCGAAGCCGGATGCCAGGATGGCTTCGGTAGCGGGCGGGAATTCGACGGGGTTCGGTTGCGCGAGGGAGGCTGTGAGCAAGCCGTAAAGAGAGGCGGCGAGAGAAAGGATGAGGCGAGTGGCGGGCGTCATGGCAGAGCTTGGATTTTCGGATGGACAGGGATTCTGACCGCCTGTTCGGGGAGGACAGAGGTTTTGCTTGATGGATGCGATTTATTATTCGGCGAGGGCTTCGGGTTCGGCGCAGTGTTGCCTGTCGCTTGTTTCAATTTTTCGATACCCCGCTGGCGGAGTTGCTTCCTTTGGTGAGTAGTTTTCGCTTTGGGATAGGGTGGATTGCGGGAGAGTTGGCGTTTTGGCTCTATTTCTCTTTTGTTGGGCCTAGGTCAAGGAGCTCGATATGCGGCAGTGGCGTTAACTGGGGACTGATTATTCCGTAGTTTAGAGTTATCCAAGATGAGCCAGCCTGATACCCAGACCTACCTTTTCACCCGTTCGTGTCGCCCGTCAAAAACCGTCCATTCCCTCGACGACGAACGCGTCCTTGCAGTGTTTGCTCCAATGGCGCGGGAAGTGGAGGAAAACGTGGAGATGTACTTCGATGACCTGGCGGCGGCGTCCGAAACGATTGCCGGAGAGTGTTTCGACGATGAGACGCACTCGAATTTCTATTTGGCCTCGAAGGAGGTTATCTCGCAGGGGCTGAGGGTTCAATTGGAGTTTCTCCGCGATAACGCCCCGGGGGCGTTTGCTCTTTTGCTGCAGAAGAACGGCTTGGCTGTGTCTTCGTAGAGCGAGCGAGGGCTCTGGGTGCGAGAATTCAGAATGGGTAGCCCGTAGCCGCAGCTTTTGGGTTTTGAGGCGGAAACGATTTCCGCCTTCAGGAATTGGTAGGCCCGCTCGGACTCGTTCACGAGCGTAGCGAGAAGGCCTGCCACCGAGGACTCCGTCGTCGGTTCGAGGTTAGCCCCAGCTTTTGGGTTGTGAGGCGGAAACGATTTCCGCCTTCGAGAATTGGTAGGCCCGCTCGGACTCGAACCGAGGACCAATGGATTATGAGTCCACTGCTCTAACCAACTGAGCTACAGGCCCGCTTAGTAGGGAAGAGTGTTTGGGAGGACCGAGCTATCTTGTCAATCCCCGAGCAGTGGACAGGTCCACTGTGTATTCGCGTCGCGAATAGATGTCGCTTGGGCTGTCGTGGTCAGGTCGACTCCAGCTCGGTAGCTCGGAACTAACCAACTTCCGCCTACGCCGAGGCTACGGCGGACGGGGAGCTACTGGCCCGCTGGAAAGGTGGTATAATTCGGGCAAAGCCTGTTCTTTTGGCTTTGTCTATTCCGCACGGTGTTGGGTGTGCTGCTAGCGGTTCGCGCTGACTTCCGCGAAGTATCGACAAGGGCCTTTTGAACTCTTTATGAATGGATTCCTCAAATGATACTGAAGGTCTTTATCGCAATCGTTCTGATCGTTCATGGCGCCATTCATTTACTTGGGTTTGTGAAGGCATTTGGCTACGCAAAGGTCGAAGAATTGACATTGCCAATTTCGAAAATGGCAGGGCTTATCTGGCTTCTTGCGACTGGCCTTTTCCTTGTATCATCAGGACTATTGTTTCTTGGCTCTGGTCTTTGGGTTCTCGTTGGGCTGATCGCGATGCTCGTTTCGCAGGGACTCATCGTCTCGTTTTGGAAAGACGCGAAATACGGAACTGTGGCCAATGTCCTCGTTTGCGCGCTACTCGTTTATTCAACGATTGAGCTGTGAATTTGTGAATTCGGCTCGAAATCTTGTTTCCTCATTTCGATATACCCTCTGGGTATGCCTTAAATCGGAAGCCGAGATTTTGAGCGCGAATTATACTACGAGCACTCGAAAGCGACTTATTGGACACTCCCTAAGAGAAGGATGACCAGTGGCGGCGAGGATTGCCCGATCGCGCAGTCTACCCCTCCAGTGTTTTCGCGTTGGCGAGTGGCAACCGTTTTTCCCGGTCGAACGACGACAGGACCTCGTCCACGATTACGGGGATGGCCGCGAAGGACTTGGCTTTGGAGTCTTCGAATCGCTTGTCGCCGAATTCTTGATACTCGATGCCTTGCTGCCAGGAATGGGAGACTCCAAAGTATCGGGAGACTACTTCAATATGCGGATGAAGGTGATTCCAGTCGGCGCGAATGCCGTTGCCAGTGAAGCCGAATTCTCCGCTTGAGGTCAAAGTCACCATCCGCTTCCCAGAGAGAATCGGCTCTAGTGGGAAGTCGCCTCGTTCCAGATCGAAGGAAAAGATTTCGCCGATGCGAACGACCTGGTCAACCCAGGCTTTCAGGGCTGCGGGCACGCCGTAGTTGTGCATGGGTGTGGCGATGACAAGGGTGTCGGCCGCCTTTAGCTCGCTGATCGCTTGGTCAGAGTATTCGAGCAGCTTTCGTTGTGTTGCGCTTCTTTGCTCAGGGGGCGTGAAGACGGCTGCTATCCACGCCTCCGAAACGAACGGCGGGGGCTCGGTGCCCACGTTTTTGACGATAATCTTGGAGTCTGGAAGTCGGGTTAGCCAGTTCTCCTCGAAGTAGCTAGCCATTTCCCGAGAGAGGGAACGTTCGCCGCGAGGGCTTGCATTGATGATGAGTACGGTTGGTGTGTTGTTCATGCTTATTTATCAGTAGGTAGGTTTTTGGTGCGAAAAAGAATACTCGTTTTGCGGCCGGATTTTTAGCTGCGAATGAACGCGGATTTTTTGGATTAAGAGAGGCTCCACACTGATGGCGGAGCTGGGGAGCGGTCTGATGACGGATGGGAGAGGTTTTTGAGGGAGTTCTGGGCTAAATTAGACGGGAAGGTTTGATGCCCGGTAGGACGTAGTGAGCTTCTGGAAGAGTTCCGGATCGGCGTTGTTGTGGGCCATTAGGAAGGCGCCGTAGACGAGGGCCACGAATTCATCTCCTAGGCCTGCTTTCCCGTTCATGCCGTTCGGATCGGCATCTCGGAAGGCTTTCTCAAGCCACTTCGAAGCATCGCCGAAAAAGGTCTTGGCGTATTCATTCATCTCGGCAGGCACGACATCACGGTCTGATGCCGCGCTGGCGAAGAGGCAGAATAGACCGTCATCCAGCGTCTTCGAGAACAGTTCTAGAAAGTGGTCAACTCGTTCTTTTGGCGGCCTGTCATTCGCGGCCTGGAGGTAGGCGATGTCGGACTCGTAGTAGCGTTTGGCCAATTCCTTGCCGAGCTCTGCCTTGGTAGGAAAATGGTAGTGGATCGCTGCCGACTTGACGCCGATCTCGTCCGCTAGGTCGCGGAACGAAAAGCCACGAAACCCAGTCTGCTGGGTGCGGTTTAAGGCGATTTTAAGAATACGGTCCCTTGTTTTCATGTTCTATTGATCAGTAGGTAAGTAAACGTCGGGGGCGGGCAGAAGGCTGCACGTATGCTCCAGTCAAGGAATCTTAGTTGAGGAGTTTGTGTACAGAAATTGGATACAAGAAGCGGAATATCAGAGATAAAACCCGAAAGATTTAAGCAACTCCCGCTTGCGCCGAGGCTACGGCGGACGGGGAGCTACAGGTTGCGGGCGAAGGGCGGTGAAATGTCGGAAGCGTTGTTCTTAAGGCGGTTGCTAACGGAGATGATTGTTCCGCTGGTGGAATTCGCGGAAAGTCGGATGGAGCGAGTGCCAAGGTGGTGGAAGGTGATGCCGCTTTGGCCTTCAGCTCGGCTACTTGCAGTTGAGTATAGGCGTCTTAGCTGTACCTAATTGTTGCTAGTAGCAGTTCTGGATTCGATCGAGAACAAGTCTTGGTGTAGTCGAAAGGTCGATTTGCGTTTTGACGTTTGAACCCTTTTAAAGCTCCCCACCTGTTCGAGTGGATTGAGGTCGTCGGAGACGTTTCCGGGGAAGAGGGAGAGGCCGTCTTTGCGGACTTCGAGGACTTGGGTTGTGATGGGGCGATGCGGGCGCCTCATCCTTTACGATGAGCTTTTCTATGGTACGGACCCTTTTTTACGCCATCCTTCATGCGTATATTCCCTGGTGTTGATGAATAATGTTGAACCAAGAAGGTTACTGACCTACTATATTCCCCAGGAATTCCTCCTCTTACGCTGACGTTTCGTCGTTCGCTTACCCATTGCGCCGTGCACGATTCCAGAATGTCTCGATTCGCCCGATTTGGCAACTCCAGTCTCCAGTCCCTATTGCTTGTGGCGATTGGGCTCTTGGGGGTAGCAAGTGTGTTTGCCGAAAGAGAGAAGAAGTATCGGCCGCCGCGGACTGCCGCTCACTCGACCGTGGATCCGTCTTTCGTACGCGAGAGGCTGCCCGACGGCCAGTGGAAACCGATTACCTACGCTTTCGGAAAAGGGAACTTGATCGATCCTACCGAGCGGGACAAGTCGCTCAACCAATTGAGTTTCCACGAGCTCGGTGCAATTCTCTCCAAGGCTCTACTTACAGAGAATTACGTGCCCACTCCAGGACCTGAAGAGACGGATTTGGTGATTGTTGTGAGCTGGGGAAAGACGATCACGTTTGACGATGGCATGGACGAGATTGGCTTGATAGGAATGTCTGATACGATGAACAGGTTGAATGGCATCAACCGGGCAATTGCCACTAACGACGCAGCCGGCGAGGGGCGATCACCTGAGGGGATTGACCCCGCTCGGAGCGAGCGAGAAAGCATCATATCGGAGATGATCACCATGACGATGATGAACGACATGTTCGAGAATCGTCGGCGACGCTCGAATTACAGCAACGCCAAGCTTCTCGGCTATGCACCGTCGCTGGAGGAATTGTATTCCTTTGATGTTGCGGCCGGTCCACAGAAATCCTTGTTGCTTGATTTAGAGGCCGAGATCGAGTCGGACCGGTACTTTGTTATTTTGCAGGCCTTCGATTTCCAAAAGATGTGGAAAGAGAAAGAAAAAAAGTTGCTTTGGGTGACTCGCTTCAGCATCCGAGCTAAGGGGAGAAACTTTGACGAAGAGTTGGCCGCTATGGCAATGGCCGCTTCTTCGCTCTTCGGAAACGAGTCTGACAAGTTTCGTCGTAACCTACTTCCTGGCAAGATTAGGATGGGCGAGTTGGAGGTCATCAGCGTCGTCGACGAAGAGGAGTCTGGTAGGGAGTAGGGTAGTTTTCACTGTATCGAGGGAATCGATACGCTGGTGGGGAGAGATTCTGAAGGGCCAGGCAGAGGGATGCCGAAGAGCTCGCAGGGAGGCCCTGCGAAGGGGGCATATGAGTCCGGACGCCCATTGCGGTCGCATCGCGCAAGATTTCCGCGGCGCCGTATTGGCTATCGCCTGCGACGCTGCCTTGTAGCGTGGACAAGATTCGCCGCCGATCTTCTTTCGTAGGCATGTCCTCGGATCATACCAAAGGTCAAGAGTTAACGGGGTGTTGCCCAAATGCGCTTTAAAACTGGATACACGAATAAAAACATCCTAGTTTGTTGGTGCCATGATGGGAATCCATGTACCGCAGAGCGAGCTGTTCAGCTATCGTGTTAATCTCGATGAGAGAGTCCGTGAGGACCATCCTTTGCGCAAGGTCCTCGCGATGTGCGACTTCAGCTTCGTGCGCGAGCAAGTCAAAAGCACCTACGGAACCAACGGAAACGTAGGCCTGGATCCCGAGATCGTGGTCAAGCTGATGTTTCTATTGTTCTGGGACAACGTGAAAAGCGAGCGTGAGCTCATGCGTTGCCTGCCCGAGCGGCTCGACTATCTCTGGTTCCTTGGATACGGGCTGGACGACGCCATACCCAACCATAGTGCGCTCTCGAAGGCGCGGCGGCGTTGGGGCGGTGAACTATTCGAGAGCATGTTCATCAAAAGCGTTTCGCTTTGCGTAGAGCAAGGTCTAGTAGGCGGCAAGCGCCTGCACATGGATGGCTGCTTGATCGATGCCGACGCGGCCAAGGGCTCTGTCGTGAGGAGCGATCCGGAGATGATCGAACACCTTCGAGCAGCCTATGCGATACAGGAAGGCAAACTCGAAAGCCCCGCCATGGAATCGATCGACCCGAACCGCAACGAAGACCCTCCCGACGATCCGCCGAGCCAAGGATCTGGCGAACGCCCCAAGCCGGAAAGAAAGGGGAAGCCGCCCGCCAACGCCTTCCTCGTAAGCCCAACGGATCCGGACACCGCATGCGTGCGAAAGAAGACCGGCGGGGAATCTCGTCCTCGCTACAAGGCGCATCGGGCGGTCGACGACGAGCATGGAGTCGTCCTCGCCACGACAACCACGTCGGGAGACGTCGGCGAGAACCAGCTGCTTAGACCTCTGCTCCTGCAGGTCGAGCGGAACACCGGCTCCTTGCCTGGCAGCGTCGTCGGCGATTCCCAATACGGGACCGCGGAAAACTTCCGCGATGCGACCGCAATGGGCGTTCGAACCCACATGCACCCCTTCGCGGGGCGTCCCAGCGAGCTCTTCGGTTCGGAACGCTTCAAGTACGACGCATCCAGCGATACCTACACCTGCCCTAAGGGGAATAAGCTGTACCCGAGGAGTGGAGACAAGATCAGAAAAGGCATAGAGTATGTCGTGCGCAAGGGAACTTGCCAAGGGTGCTCCCTTAAAGGCCAATGCGCCAAGGCAGGAACGGGACGTACCGTATTGAGACGTTGGGGACAGGAACTCATAGACGAAGGCATGAGCCAAGTCGCGACGCAAGAGGGGCGAACCGGAAGGTATCGTCGCAAATGGCTGATGGAGGGCTCCTTCGCCCAAGGAGCGAACTTGCACGGATTGAAGCGTTCGCGCTGGCGCCGCCTTTGGCGTCAGGGAATCCAAGACCATCTGATTGCCACGGTACAAAACGTGAAGATCCTCATCAGTCATTGCGGTAGGGATCGCGACCGAGGCGTCGCCTGTTCCCGGGCAGGAGCATTGTCACCGTTTTTAGCGCCGATAACTGCCGTATACCGGCTCTTATTGCAGTTGGCGCCATGCGCTATGGTCGAACGCTCTTACATCTTCGATGTCTCACGGCATCCATTATTGAAGTCGGAAAACGGTCAGTAAGACCGACTCCAGCGCATTTGGGCAACAGCCCGTTAAGAGCTGACCCTATCGTTCGCGTCCTTCCTTTAAGGACGGCCTTTGCCGCGTGAACCTTTAGGAGGAGGCGGTCTTCTGCCTTTGTTTGGAGCTTTTTCTGCGAGAGCTTTGATAAGGTCGAAGGCATTTGAGTCGCAATGAATAAAGAAACCGGGCTTGGGTTCTATGATGTTAAAGCTGTCGATCTTCTCTACTTTTATTCCGTGAGATTCAAATAGGCTGTAAACTTCGTAGAGAGATTCAGTCGGGCTGCTTCTGTGCCATGGAGTCGACTTACCGTACTCAAAATCGGTATTGTGAGCAGTGTAGCTCATGAATACGATGGTGCCGTCAGTGTTTGCAGAGAACTCTAGGTTATGACCGCTGATTCGAATTTGAAGCCTATCCCTTGATTTGCAGTTTTGGGTAAGCGGATAGTAGTCGGAGCAGTCCATAACTCCTGAAAAATCGTCTGAGCGTGCTCGGATCCTGCGTATTTGGTCGTAGATCTCTTCTCGTTTGCTGTCTCGCGCTTTAGAGATCTTGAGATCAGATGATAGGTCCTGTTCGGGAAAAAGTCTCTCTAGAATGGCGGCAGCTGATAGTGCAATATTTTTGTTCAGTTCGGTTTCGATCTGATCGAAGACACTGGATGACCTCCACTTTACTTTTATATTGCGGATCAAATATGTCCTAAATTCTGATTCTACTTTTTGTTCCCTTATATTATACAAAATCCCGTGGACTACTGTTTTAGTTCTTTTACCAACCAACTTGATAGGAGCGCTCAGATCCTCGTATACTGCAAGCTTGTCGAGGTCCAGGATCAAGGCATAGTCGTTGCTCTCTTGTTCTAGAGCGCTTTGTAGATTATATTGGTGGAGTATGAGTTGTGGATGGTATGATCCTCCCTTGAGAGTGGGCAACGACCTCGGGTCGAAGGTGTCGCTCTTTAAGCTTGCCTTTAGACCATGTTCTTCGAGCGCATTCGAAATAACCTCTCCAATTTGATGAAAAGAATCTATATTTATTTCTGATATTGTTTCTCCGAGTTCGGTGGCTTCTCTCATGTTGAGCATGGATCCCAGTCTTGGATAGTTGTATGTAAGTAAGCCTTTTTCTCTTGGGAAATTGAGAGTATATATAGATATACTATTCATCCTCTCCCACGTGGTAGAGTCTATGGCATGCTTCTTGTTGGCCCATGCGAACCTAGCTTTCTTTTCCTTGCTGTGGGTAGAAGGTAGAAGGAGGAGTGCTGATAAGAATAGGAGGATTACTGAAGCGCCCTGATTTACTGGGACACAGGATTCTTATTTGTTAGGTATGTTAGTTGGGTTTTGGTTTGGTATGTTGGTGGATCTATCAGTTTGTTTGATCCTGGTAAAGGTATCTTTCCTTGCTTTGCCCCCCATGGGGGGCAAAAAAATCTCGCTCGAATTGGATCGGGTTCTTGTATCCAATCGATGAATGCTTCCTGAAGCGGTTATAGAACATTTCGATATAGAGGAATACATGCCGTCTTAGCTCGGCCTCGTCCAGGAAGATACGCTCGCGGACGCTGCCGCTCTTGAAGCGGCCGTAGAAGGACTCCTTAGCCGCATTGTCGTAGCAGTTCCCCTTCGCGCTCATGCTCGAGTTCATGTCCAGAGCGAAGAGATAGTTCTGGTAGGCGTAGCTAGCGTACGTGCTGCCGCGATCGCTGTGATGGATTATTCCGGACGCCTTGGAGCCGCGTGTCGCTACGGCCGCTTTGAGAGCTTCAAGGATCAATGCGGTGTCGTTGCTCGGGGAAACGCTCCACCCCAGGATGCGGCGACTATGCAGGTCCATTACGGTAGCTAGATACATCCACTGTAGGCCCACCCGAAGATAAGTGGTGTCCGCCACCCAGGCCTCGTCGCAGCGACGGGTTTGGCCAAGCGCCTTGAGCAGGTTGGGGCTGTAGCCGAAGTCGTGGGCGCTGTCTGTGCCCTGGGGCTTGTATCCCTTCGATTGCCTGCCGGATATCTGCAGTTCGTTCATCAGTCGAAGCGTTCGGTCCCGCCCGCAGTTGACCCCGTCTTCGAGCAAATGTCGATGGACTGGGCGGTGCCCGTAGTCCCCAACAGCCTGATCGTGCACCTCGAGGATCTTCTCCTTGAGCGACTCGTCTTCGCTCTGGCGAAAGCTAGGTTCGGATCTCTCCCGGCGATAGTAGCCGCTTGTGGATACGCCAAGGGTCTCGCACATCTCGACCACATCGTAGAGGCTTCGGTGCTTTCCAATGAACTCGAACTTCATATCTCGTCCTTGGAAAAGTAGCTCACCGTTTTTTTTAGAATCTCGTTCACCCGCTCAGCCTTGCGCAACTGCTTGCGCAGGCTGTCCAGCTCGGCGGCCATCTCCTTGGGGCTGGCTTGCCCCAAAGCTGCAGCTTCCTGCGAATGGCTTTCGAGGTGGGCGTCGCGCCACTTGTAGAGCTGAGCAGGGCTGGCACCCAGCTTCTTAGATACGTCCGAGACGCTCATCCCGTCGATAATTATCAGCCTAGCGGCTTCCTTCTTGAACTCTTCGCTGTAGCGGGGTTTCCTCATTTTTCGATTCTCCTTAGTTGAGAATCTCGTGTCCACTTTTCCCAGTGCGCATCATACTTTAAGGAAGTGGTTTTTCTTCATCTAGAGTAGGAACGGAGTTCTCAATCGGAATAGTGTTGGAGAGTGATTTTTGAGAAGTAAGACAATTGTTCGTGGGCGATCGGTTATTTGGGAGGCTTCTACTCGCGATAACTGACTTAATTAATGAAAAGTAGCATATGATGCTGTTAGTCGAGTTAGTGGATCATTTGGATTTTGATGTATTGTTTTCAGGACGAGAAGAGGTGAGAATAGGGAAGAGGCGAGAATAGAGTCAGCTCTTAAAACTTGACTTTAGGGTTTCCAAAATTCTTTCGGCTTCAGCCCCCTTGTTTTCTCTGAGTCGTCGAAGGCCTCTGCTTACTCCTGCTTCGGTTCCCATGTTGATGCGTTCGCTGATCCAGCGGGACTGGCAGTGGAAACGCTGCCGCAGGAAGGCGCAGACGGCGACTTTCCAGTCGGCTGACTTCGGGTCGGAATCGATTTCTTCTTCTCCCTTTTTCAACGCCTCCAAGCAGCTCGCTAGGGCTTTCTTCCAAAGCTGCTCTTTTGCTTCCTTGCCGGCGTCTCCGTCTATGATCCTTTGGGCTGTCTCGACCTTTTTGTCTTCTAGCAGTGAATCCTTGAACTCCTCGCTGCCGTGAGCCCAGCCCTTGCTCATCCGGTCGAAGTAGAGGCTCTTCTGCCTTGGCTCGTCCACACTGAGCCAGGCGAGATACTCCATGTACTTCTTTCGCCCAACAGGTCCGTCCCTCAGTCCGCCGCACGTGTCGAGCATTGTCGAAAACTCCAAGAAGGGAGGCCTGCCTTTCTTGCCTTGAACGAGCCAGTGCAGGCTGGAATAGCGATAGCTGCCGATGGAGTTGGCGGACAAGATATTGGCTCTCACCGGATTGAGATGGATGTAGTGGCAAAGCCAAGCCAATCGCTGCGCGCCCTCGACCACAATGCTCTTGAACCGTCCCTGGAAGATGTGGCCGTTCTCCTTTCTGTAGCGATTGAAGCGCATGGCATATGTGCTCTGCAGCCATCCCATGCCTTTGCTCAGGTTTCCCTCCGGCGTCTCGAGGGCGAGGTGGAAGTGGTTCCCCATGAGGCAGTACGCATGCAGGATCCATCGATGTTCTTCGCAGGACTCGAAGAGGGCCTTCTCGAACGACTTCTTCGCTCCGTCGTCCTGGAATACCCGCTCGCGGTAGTTTCCGCGATTGATCACGTGATACATCGCCCCTGGGAATTCGAATCGCAGTGGTCTGGCCATGTAGGGCAGGGGACCCGGCAAGAAGTGTTAAGTCAAGAATTAAGAGCTGACCCTTTTGCATCTACCCATGTAGGGCAGGGGACCCGGCAAGAAGTGTTAAGTCGAGAATTAAGAGCTGACCATATTGCATCTGCCGCTCGCTATAGGGTTTCTCGGAATTTCGGGGGGATGAGTTCGAGGGCGAGGGTTTTGAGTTCTTGGTTGGGGAAGGGGATTTCGAGGGCTTTGCTGAGGGCTAGGAGGCGTGAGATGGCGACTGGCGTGAGGGTGCGGAGGGTGTCGGCGTCGAGGGTCTCGAAGCAGCTGTTTGTTTGGTCTCGGGCGAGCTCGATGCGTTTGGCCTGAATCAATAGTACGCTGATGCTGATGCGTCGGTGGGCGGGGAGGTTGCGGGCGGAGCGGCGAGAGAGGGTGGGGATCAGGTCTTCGAGCGATTGTTCGAATGCGGCCTGGTCGCCTAGGGCTAGGTCGATGTTGGCGATTGCCGCTTTGGCGTGAACACTTCGGGGAAAAGCGAGTAGGGCTTCTCGTATGGAGCGCATCGCGGGGATGCGTCCTTTTTCCACCAATACATCGGCTAGGCGGCTGAGAGCTACCTCGGTCTCTTCATCATTGGCCACGGCGAATGGGTGGAGGGTGAGTCCTCTGAACGCTTTCTCTTGGGAAACCGAGTAGTTCATTGGCCGTATCCAGTTTGGAATACTGAAACGTTTGAGGGAAACTGAGAAGGCTTCGCTGGGCGGGGGCTGGTCGCGAGGTATGCCTCTTCCCATGCGGGCGAAGTGATCCATCATGGGATCCCAGAGCGGCAAGGCGATGTGGGTGATTCCGCTCGATTCGGCCAAGATGGTAAGCTCTCTCGATGAGCTGGAGCTGGCGAGGCGAACGGCGGTGGCGAATCCCGCTTCGTTTTCTCCGTCGTTTGAAATGACCACGTCAAACCCTCCGTAGAAGGCGGCTGCGCCTGAGAAAAGCGGGGCGGAAAACAAGACGGGCGGTTCCGAGCTGGCGCGCTTGTTTAGCCAATACGAGAAGTCGCGGGCGATCAAAGCGCGGGTTTCCATTTCGGAAAGATCGTCCGCCGCGTCTCCTTTGATAGCCTCTGGAAATCCTACGAATAGACCTGGCAGGAGGAGCAGCACCGGCAAAAACGCTTTCGCTCGGGATGCGAAGTCGTTGGCGACTGTTTCCGCGAAAAGCAAGGTCAAGGTCGCGAGGGCCAGCACGTCGAAGAGATTCCACCAGCGGAGCTGCAGGCAGGCGAGGATGAGGGCGGCGATCGCTGGGATGGCGATCAAGGCAAGGCGGGCGCGGCCTTCGGGCGCGGTTTTACCCAAGAAAAAGCGGGTGGCCACTAAGCCGATGAGGCCGCAGGGCAGCAGGAGAGCGAATTTCGGACCGATGTCTACGCTGTTGAGCCAGGCGCTGAGGCTGAGCTCTGAGCCGCCGTTGGGGTGGTTGGCTAGTTCGCGGGCGTAGGAATCGGAGGCGAGCAGCGAGCCGGACTCGGTCAGAGCTCCTACAACCGGCCAAGATGCGATCGCCAATCCAGCGGCTGCTAGGAGAGCGACCGAGCGCCAATTGAAGCCGCGGCGTCCTTGGCGAAAGCAGGTTCCCGCCGCGAGCGCGGTTTCGCCCATTCCCCACCAGATAAGGGCGTGAAGCGGGTTTATGGCGTCGAGTGACCCGCTCAGGTGGTTGGGAGCGAATTCGAAGAGACTGGCGGCGAGCGTGGTTGTCGCTCCGGTCAGAGCCCAGGCCCGCCAGTGGGAAGGGGCTGCTGAGGTCTTTTGATCGGCTCCGCGGCTGCGGACTAATTCGTAGCAGACCGCTCCGAGAAAGGTTGCGAGGAGAAGGGGGGCTTGGCTGGTGGCGTCGTTCCAAAGCGCAAGTCCGCCGAGGATACCGGCCGCGATGAAGTGGGCGCGGCGGCGGGTTCCGGTTTTTTCCGGAGAGGCGAGCAATGGCAAGATACTGCCCAAGGCGAGGAGCCAAGCGAGCGAATGCGGGTCCGGGGCGCCTGGCTGGAAGTTGGCAGAGAGCGGGAAGATGCAGATGCCTCCGAGGGTGAAGCCCATGGCGGCGAAGGAGCCGATGTAGCGTGCGCTGTAGACGGCCCCGAATACGAGCAGCAAGGCGAGGAGAATGGGGTCGGCGAAGAGGGTGCCGCGCTCGATGGCAAAGCCGAGCGGCTCGTCGTGAATGGTGGCATAGAGCCAGCCGACGGAAATGAGCCACCAGCGATAGGGGGCGGTGCGCGAGATGTCGCGGCCATCGGGCGCGGCGTCGTAGTCGATGTGGCGGAGGCGCCAGACGCCTTGCTCGACGGATTGCTGGGCTTCCATTATCCACGCAAGGCTCGGGCTGTGGTGTCCGGGGGTGATGAGTCTGCGTTGTCCCATTTCGTAGCCGGTGGGGCTGTTGGCGTCGCGTTTCGGGGCGTCGACCGACCAGGTAGGCGAGTCAGTGATGGCTTCGACGCGCTCGATGCGGCGGTCGGTGGTCAGCCAAAGGAGGGCTAAGGCGGCGATGAGCAGGATCCACCAAGTGTGGGATGCGAGCGAGGCGGTGGGGCGGGCGGAATCTGATAGGGAAGAAGGCATGGGCGCGGTTTGCTTTCGGGAGAGTCGTTAGCGTGATGGGGGCGACGCGCATTCCACTTGACTCGGCTATGGGCAGCGGGTGCTCATAGGTCATTTCAAAATGGAAATGATGAGACTGCCCCTCGCCGCTGGAAATGCGAGCAAGAATGCGCTTGGCAATTTCAAATTGTTGCTGCCGATCTTTTTGCTGTTGTGCGTTTTAACCGCTCCCGGCCGGTCGGAGGTAAGCTTCGAGTCAGTGCCGTTCGCTCCTCGTTCGAAAGCAAGCGGTTCGACGCTTTTCACTGAGCTCCCCGAAGGGAGTACTGGGATTTCAACTACTAATCGATATGATGACCCGCGAATGTGGGGCGAGCGCTATCGGGTGTATCAACTCGGCAGTATCGGGACCGGGGTGGCGGTCGGCGACTACGATGGCGACGGTCGGCCGGATATCTTTGTGGTCAGTAAGATCGAGTCTGGGCGACTCTTCCGCAATCTAGGCGATTGGCGCTTCGAAGATGTGACGGAAGCGGCGGGGGTGCAGGACGTCAGCGGCGAGTGGAAGCAGGGAGCGTCGTTTGTCGATGTGAATAATGACGGGTTGCTCGATCTGTATGTGTGTCGGCTTGGGGTGGCGAATCAGTTATTTATCAATCAGGGTGATGGGACTTTTAGGGACGAAGCGGAGGAGCGCGGGCTGGCGCTGGTGGAGGGGTCCGGCATGGGCTGTTTTGCCGACTACGATCGCGATGGTTGGCTGGATGTCTACATTCAGACGAATCTTATGGACGACAGCCGCGGGGACGGGCAGCCCGACTACCTGTTTCGCAACGAAGGTGATGGGTATTTTCGCGATGTGAGCGAGGCGGCGGGGATAAGCTCGCGGCCGACGCGGTGTCACTCCGCGACCTGGTGGGATCAGAATGAGGACGGCTGGCTGGACCTTTACGTTGCCAACGATTTTTCGCCGCCGGATTTTTTGTATCGGAATAATGGAGACGGAACGTTTACCAATGTGATTGATCAGGCGTTGCCGCATACGACCTATTCTTCGATGGGGGCGGATTTGGGGGATGTCGATAACGATGGAGATATCGATTTCTTCGTTGCGGACATGGCGGGCAGCACGCACGAGCTCGAGCAACGCGGTCAAGCGGAGTCGAGGGCCGTTGGCCATGACGGAAAAAATGAGAAAGTGGATACGGCGATTCAGATTCTCGACAACGCCTTGTATTTGAATACGGGTACGGATAGAAGTTTAGAAGCGGCCAATTTGGTGGGGCTTAGGGGTACGGATTGGACTTGGTCGCCTCGCTTCGAGGACTTTGACCAGGACGGGCGCTTGGACCTGTTCGTTACGAACGGCATGGATAACGAGCAGAACAACGTCGACCTGATGAGGAAGCGTCTCTCGGCTACGAGTATGAACGCTCGCCGGGCGATCGCGAAGTTGGCTCCCGTTTGGAAGCAGGCTAATCTCGCTTACGCCAATCGGGGCGAATTGCGGTTCGAGGAAGTCGGCGAGAAATGGGGGCTCGACAAGTTTGGGGTGAGCTTTGGATCGGCGACGGGAGACTTCGATGGCGATGGCGATCTCGATATCGTTTTCACGAATTTTGAGGAAGGCCCGACAGTTCTGAGAAACGACAGCCAGAGCGGCAATGCCGTGATCGTTGAGCTGCGGGGGGTGGTCTCGAATCGCTATGGGTTGGGAGCTCGCGTGGAAGCCACCACGAATTCGGGCACACAGGTAAGGCAATTGATCTCGGCGCGCGGCTACCTCTCGACCAGTGAGCCGGTGGTGCATTTCGGGGTTGGCGAGGAAATGGTGATCGAGCGCTTGAAGGTCATATGGCCTAGCGGGCACGAGCAGGTGTTTGAGGACCTGGATACAGGGCATCGCTATACGATCACCGAGCCTGAAGCGTGGAGCGTGGATGAGTCAGGAGAGAGCGCTTCGATATCGGCTCGGTTTGAGGAGGTGTCCGCATCGTTTGGGGTTGAGATTCTGCAGTCCGAGGAAGAGCGCGAGGGCACGGTGGTTCAGCCTTTGCTGCCGCGACGGTTTAATCGCCGCGGTCCCGGACTGGCGGTGGGAGATCTTGATGGCGATGGTATCGATGAGATCGTAATCGGGGCGACGGCGCTCGATGGGGCGAAGGTATTGCGTCGCCAAGGCGGTCGTTATGAAATTCTGGATACAGGGTCACTAGGAGAAAAGCCGTTCATCAGCGACGGACCGCCGCTGATTCTCGACGCCAATGGCGATGGAGCCAACGACGTGCTTTTGACGGCAGGCGGCGCGGCGCTGCCCGCGGAAGAGCCTGAATACGAACCGCGGCTTTGGCTTAACGACGGGGAGGGCAGATTCAGTTTGGCCCCAGAAGGTTTCTTGCCGTCGCTCCCTATCAGTGTGGGAGCGGCAGTGTCGGCAGATTTTGATCGGGACGGAAAACTGGATTTGTTTTTGGGTGGTAGGCTTTTTCCTGGTTACTATCCGGACCCCGCTTACAGCGTTTTGCTACTGCAGGGAGAGGGGAGAATGAAGGATGCGACGGGGCGGTTTGCTCCGGAGTTGGCGGAGTTGGGACTGGTGACGTCAGCCCTAGCGAGCGATGTGGACGGCGATGGATGGATCGACTTGGTGCTTGCCTTGGAGTGGGGAGGCATTCGTTTTTTTCGCAATTTGGAAGGCAAGTCGATGAACGACGTATCCGAAAAATGGGGATTCGGCTCTGCGGGATCGGGTCTTTGGACGTCGCTGGCGAGCGGGGATTTTAATCGCGACGGTAAGCTCGACTACGCGTTGGGTAATTTGGGACTGAATACGCTCTACGGTGCGTCGCGGGAGTTTCCCATGAAGCTTTTTGTGGATAACTTCGCTCGAGGCGGCGAGCCCCAGTTGGTATTGGCCTACAATGACCACGGAACGCTGTACCCTGTGGCGAGTCGTAGCGAACTCGGGGCGAAGATTCCAGAGGTGCTGAAACGCTTTCCCTCCAATGACGTGTTTGCGGCGGCGACGCTGGAGGAAATCTTGGGAGAGGAGGCTTTGGAGGCGGCGACGCTTTACGAAGCGGATGAGTTGCGAAGCGGCGTGTTGTTGAGTCAGCCATCTGGGACCTATGCGTTTTCGCCATTGCCGCGACTGGCCCAGATCGCGCCGACGCAGGGCATGGTGGCGTCGGATTTCGATCGGGACGGGTTTTGCGATTTGTTGCTGGTGGGGAATGATTATTCGCCGATTCCTGCTCAAGGGCGGTTTGACGGCGGACTAGGTTGGATGTTGCGTGGGGATGGCGAAGGCGGTTTTGAGCCTGTGCCGATGGCCGAGAGCGGTTGGGAGGCGCCGGGCAATGCTAAAGCTTTGTCATTGGTTGATCTTAACAGTGATCATCGACCTGATGCGGTCGTCAGTCGTAACGATCAATCGACTCTGGCGTTTGCTGATATCCAGTCTGATGATCAGGCGCTGGTTTCGCTGCGACTCCGCGGAGGAGTGGGCAATCCTGATGCGATTGGCGCTCGTGTGGTAGTGGGCAGCGGTGACGAAATGTGGCAGGTTTCGGAAATACAGGCAGGCGGCGGCTATTTGAGTCAGTCGACTCCGACCGTTTTCGTCTGCGCTCCAGCTGAGAAATTATCTGAAGCGAAAATTTGGATACATTGGCCATCGGGAGCTGAAACGACAATCGACTTCCCTCAGAAGAGCGGCTACCTGAATATCAGCGAGTAGCGTGTGGGCTGTCGCTTTTGTTTTTATTGCGGCTCGGGAAGGCAGGTGGATCGTTTCCCTATGTAGCGAATATCGGACGAATTTGGATTGGTAGTGTTTTCGGTTAGAACTCGATGCCTTGGATGGCTAGGGTGGAGCCTTTGGCTTGGTGGTAGCGGGCTACGGCGATGTTGTAGTTGGCGATGGATTCGAGCTCGCTGACTTGGGCGGCGGTGAGGTCTTCCTGGGCTTCGAGGACGAAGTAGGTGGTGCTTTGGCCGAGCTTGAGCTTGCGCTCTTCGGCTTCGAGGGAGCGTTCGGCGAATTCGCGGCCTTGGCGGGCGAGCTCGCGGCTTTGGGCTTCGGACTCGATGCGGCGGGCGGCGTTGTCGAGCTGGATGGCGATGGCTTGCTGGAGCTGCTGCTGGACGAGCAGGGCGCGGTCTTGGAAGAGGCGGGCGGAGGCGCGTTGGGAGCTGGCGCTGCGGTTTAGGATGGGGCGGCTGAAGGTGATGCCGACGAAGAGGTCGTCTTCGGCGTCGGCGAGGCCTTTGTAGGAGCTGGTGAAGTTGTCGTCGAAGTTGGTGCGGAAGTAGCGTGCGTTGAGGTCGAGGGAGGGTAGGACTTCGCTGCCGGCGGCTTTGGCTCGGATGGTGGCTTTTTCGATTTCGAGGAGGGCTTGGCGGTAGTCGGGGCGATTTTTTATGGCGTATTCGTAGTCTTGTGACAGGTCGCCGGTCCAGTCGGCGGGGGCTGGCATGGCTCCGATCTCGACTTGCCAGTTGACGAGGGCGAGGGCTTCGTTTGAGACGAAGCGTTTGAGTTCGTTGAGCGTATCCAGATAGAGGCGACGTTGGAGGACGACGTTGGCTTCGCGTTGGGAGAGTCGGGTTTCGGCGACTTCGACTCCGCGGGCTTCGACGGTGCCGAGGCGGGCGCGGGTGCGGGTGTCTTCGACGAGGCGGCGGCCGAGTTCGCGGGATTGTTCGGCGACGCGGAGGGAGTCTTTACGCAGGGCGGTCTGGTTGTAGAGGGTGATGGCGTTGGTGACGGTGGCTATGGCTTGGAGCTTGAAGGATTGCTCGGACTGCTCGTAGTTGCGCTTGGCTATTTTGATGAAGCTGGTGGAGGCGGCGCCGAAGTTTTTGAGCAGGGGCTGGTAGAGGGCGAGGCCGGCGTTTGCGGCGTAGGTGTCGGGGGCGCCGAAGCCGTTTTCGAAGCGCCCGCTGGCGGCGTCGAGGGTGAGTTGTCCGCCGGTGGGGAGGTTGGCGGAGATGGCGGCTGAGGTGACGTCGCCTTCCTGTGAGTTGAAGGAGGAGGAGGCTCCGCCGCCGCCGCCGAGGGCGCCGGTGGAGTGGGAGGCGCGGATGGCGGGGTCCCAATAGCCGGTGGTTCCGCGGGCGTTTTGTTCGGCGATGTCTTTGTCGAGCTCGACGATGCGGATTTGGAAGTCGCGCTGGAGGGCGAGCGTGATGAGGTTTGGCAGATCGATCTGGTCGGGCACGGTCTGGTCTGCGGCGTGCAGGCTGGGGAGAGCGATGAGGGAGAGGGTGGCGATGACGCGCTTAATAGTCATGACTGAAATTGGCTTGTGGGTTTGCCCACGATGGTGGCTCGCCGGGGATGGCGGAGCGATTGAATGAGAGGTGGTGAAAATGAAGGATGAAGGATGAAGGATCGGGTTGTGTTTTGTATTAACCACAGAAGGCACAAAAGTCACAAGATGGTTTGAAGTCGGGTGATCGGGTTGTGGGTTAGTCGGCGCGGAGGGTTTCGCTTAGGTTGGCGTTTACGACGTAGCGTGCGGGGGTGAAGGTGGCGATGGCGGATACGGCGACGATGAGGGTGATGGGTAGGAGGAAGATCGCTACTCCGAAGTCGGGGGGGAGGATTTGGTTCTCGCTCATGACGGATAGGATGAGAAAGCCGAGGGCGCTGCCGAGGGTGATGCCGACGGCGATTTGCCAGCTGCTCATCTTAAAGACTTGGCGCATGATGGTGGCGCGCCCGGCTCCGAGGGCTTGGCGTATGCTGAATTCTTGGAATCTTTGTCGTATCGAGAAATCCATGACGCCGTAGATTCCGATGGAGGCGAGGATGAAGGCGGCGATACCGAACATGCCGAAGAGGTTGCGGAAGAAGATGACGCCGAACTGGCTTTCTTTGACGGCTTCTTCTACGGTTTTGACGCGGTAGAGGGCGAAGCTTTCGTCCTCGTTGTGGAGGATTGCGCGGATTTGGGCGGCTTGTTCGGTGGGGTTGCCTTTTGTTTTGGCGAATACGGTGAGGTTGGCCTGAGGGTCGGTGCTCATAGGGCGATAGACGCCTCCGAGTTGTTCCTCGGTTTGGTTGGCTCCGGGGCCGGCCATCTTGGTGTCGGGCACGATGCCTACGATGGTGACCCATGGGGTGCTGTCTGAGTACTGGTCGCGGAGTTGTTGGCCGATGGCTTCTTGGATGTTGTCGGGCCAGAGGCGGCGAGCGAGGATTTCGTTGATGACGCAGACTTTTTCGGCGTTGGGGCCTTGGTCCATTGCTTCGAAACCGCGGCCGTAGAGGACGGGGATTTCGAGGAGGTCGAAGTAGTTGTCTGATACGACTTCGTTGCGGGCGCGGAGTTCTTCGCCTTCGGCGATGGCTTCTCTGCCGCGTACTTCCCAGCGCGAGTTCCAGTTGAAAATCATGTCGACGGCGCTGGTGAAGCCTACGCCTTCGAGGGCGGGATTGTTCTCCATAAGGGATTGGAGGTGAGCGAGGCCGGCGGCTCTTTGGTCGCCGGGGTAGTAGCTGTCGGGGAGGTCGAAACGGGCGGTCATGACCTTGCTGGTATCGTAGGGCGGCTCGAATACGGCGGCGTTTTTGGCTCCGCTGACCATGGCGGAAGTGGCGATGAGCAGGGCGCAGGAAACGGTGAGCTGGGCGAGGACGAGGAATTTGGAGAAGAGTCCCATTTTGAGGCTGGAGGCGCCGCGGCTATTGTCCTTGAGGATTTCGTTGACGTCGGTTTTCGAGGCGCGGATGGCGGGGACGATGCTGGCGATGACGCTGGCTACGAGGGTGATGAGTCCGAGGTATAGGACGGTTTGCATATCCACGTTCATATTCATCCAAATGGGGGGATTGGCCTGGGCGGATGCGAGCACGGATGCCCAGATGGCGCGGCTGGTCCAGATGGCGATGATGAGTCCGCCGAGTCCGCCGAGGAAGGCGACGGCGAATCCTTCGACGAGCATTTGGAGAACGAGGCGTTGGCGTTTGCCGCCGAGGGAGGCGCGGATGGCGAGCTCCTTTACGCGGGTGGTAGCGCGGGAGAGGGTGAGGTTTGCTACGTTGGTGCAGGCGATGAGCAGGACCATGAGCGAGCAGGCGAGCAGGAGGTAGACCATGTTGGGGAACTCGTCTCCCATGAAGTTCTCGCTGAGGGTTTCGATCTCGAAGGCGATGTAGCCTGTATTTGTTTCTGGATACGCTTCTGCCATATTCTTGGCCAAAGTGTTCATGGAGGGAAGAGCGGAGCCGATGGTGTGCCCTTCTTTGAGGGTGCCGAGTACGAAGAGTCCGTCTCCGTCTGCTCGGGACATTTCGACGTGGTTGGTGGTGTCGTTGACCCAGATGTCGTGTTGGGAGGGGAAATCGACTCCTGCGGGGGTGACTCCGATGACGGTGGTGGGGGTGCCGTTGATGTTGTAGGATTTTCCGATGATGGATTGACGGCTGTCGAAGTGATTTTTCCAGAGCTCGTAGCTGATGACTGCCTTGGCGGCGCTATCGGGCAGATCGTCGCCTTCTTCGAAGTAGTTTCCGATGTGTGGCCTTAGCCCTAGGGCATCGAAGAGTCTGCTGGATACGAAGCTTCCGTTGAAGCGTTCCGCGTATTTTTCGATGACGATGGTGAAGGTCTTGTTCGGGCGCATGTATTCAAAAGTCTCGAATACTTCCTGGCGCTCTTGAATTTCTCTGAAGTCTTTGGGGCGGATGAAACCGAACTGCGCTCCTGATTTCCAGAGATGCTGGGTGCTGGGGTCCCATTGGGTGACGAAGATGTTTTCGAAGTCGATATCCTTGGGGTGTCCTTTGATGACTCCGAAGACGAGGGTGAGCATGAGTCCGACTAGACCGAGTCCGAGCGAGAATGCCATGATAGCAAGCAGCATGCTGCCGGGGTTGCGTCCAAATTGGCGAATGCCGACTTTAAAATCGTTTGAGAATGACATGGAAAATGGTGTGCTGGGTTTTTGGAAAGTGGAACTTGAGATGTGCGCGTGGGGAGTCAGTCTCGCTCGTAGGGGAGCGATGGATACGACGGAACTGGACTTTTACTGACGACTTTCGCGTCGAGCTTGGCGGAAAGCGGTGGTGCTTAGCGTCGCTCTTCCACTGTCTAGTGGTTTGCGGCGGCCACGGTTTCGTCGACTACCTTGCCGTCGAATAGATGGACGATGCGGGAGGCGATTTCGTTGTAGCGCTCGTCGTGCGTAACCATGCAGATGGTGGCTCCTTCTTTGTTTAGGTCTTGGAGCATCTCCATGACTTTGGCTCCGTTTTTGGAGTCGAGGTTACCGGTTGGCTCGTCGGCGAGGAGGATGCGTGGCGTGCCGCCGAGGGCGCGGGCGACTGCGACGCGCTGCTGCTGACCGCCGGAGAGCTGGTGCGGGTAGTGGTTTTGGCGGTGCGACATTTGGACCTTTTCGAGGGCTTCGAGGACGCGGGTCTTGCGTTCGCCTGTCTTGAGTCCGCGGTAGACGAGGGGGAGCTCGACGTTTTCGTAGACGGTGAGGTCGCCGATGAGGTTGAATGACTGGAAGATGAAGCCGACATCCAGATTTCGGATACGGGAGCGTTCGTTGTTGTTGAGCGAGGCGACTTCCTTGCCGGCGAGGGAGTAGGAGCCGGAGGAGGGGGAGTCGAGCAGTCCGAGAATGGAGAGCAGGGTGGACTTGCCGCAACCGGACGGTCCGGAGATGGAGAGGAATTCGCCCTCGTTGATATCGAGACTGATGCCGGAGAGGGCGTGGGTCTCGATCTCGTCGGTGAGGAATACCTTGGAAATATCTTTGAGGTGGATGAGGGCTGAATTGTTTTCGGACATGATTTTTTAATTAGGAATTAGGAATTAGGAATTAGGAATTAGGAATTGGAGAGGATTGGGGTTGTGGGTGTTTTAGCCCACAGATTACACAGATGGACTCAGATTATTTTGGGGTGATTGGGTTGTGTCGTTTTTTTAACCACAGAATTCGTGTTGGGGTTGTTTGTAAAGTTGGATACAGGTTGTCGGATGCTGTGGGCGGGGGCTATTGGATGCGGATTCGGTCGTGGTCGTCCCAGTCGCTCATGTCGGAGAGCACGACGCGGTCTCCGGGGTTGAGGCCTTCGACGACTTCGATTTGGCTGACGGAGGCTTTTCCGTATGTGATGGGAACGCGGAGAGCGATGTCTGAGTCGGCGCTGAGCTTGAAGATGGTCATCTGCGACTCGGGTCGGCTGGATGCGGGGCGTTTGACTTTGACGACGTTTGCGAGGCGCTCGAACTCTACGACGCCTTCGACGGTGAGGTCTGGGCGAGCTCCGTCGGGGAGGGGGTCGATGAATCGGATATCGACGGCGACGGTGCCGTTTTCGACGTTGGGGTCGACGCGGGAGATCTTGCCGCGCACCTTGCCGTTGCGGGTGTCGACGATGGCGGTGAGGCCGATCATGAGGTCTTTGGCGTTGATTTCGGCGATGCGTACGACGGCTTTGAGGTTTTTAGGGTCGGCGACTTGGGAGAGGTTTTGTCCGATGCCCACCTGCATACCCTCCTCGACCGTCTGCTTTTGCAGTACGCCAGCCACACCAGCTACCACGGTGAGGCCATCGAACTGGTCTTGCAGAAGGTCGAATCGGGCTTTTGCTTGGTTAACCGAAGCTTTTCGCGCAGACAATTGTGTATCCAAATTGTTTTGACTGAATTCGAGGCGTTGGCGCTCGATATCGAGCCGGGTGGTGAGTTGCTCGTGGCGCAGGAGGGAGCGGCGCATTTGAAGATTGGATACGAGGCCTTCTTTGTTGAGTTCGGTATCGATTTCGGCGTCGAGGGCGGCTTCCTTTTGTTGAGCTTCGAGCTGGGCGAGATTTGCCTGCAGCTGGAGGATGTTGCTTTGGAGTTGGACGTCGTAGGTGAGGTAGTCCGCTTCGGCGGCTTCGAAGGCGAGGCGCGCGTCGAGGGCTTGCTGCTCGAGGGTGGGGTTGGAGAGCTCCATGATGGGGGTCTCTGGTTCGACCCATGCTCCCGGGCGGACGATGATGCGCTCGACGCGGCCGCTCGTTTCGGAGGCGATCCAGCGGAGGTCTTCCGGGACGAGGGTTCCGATGCCGCGGGCTTCGCGCATCATCTCGCCCTGTTCGACATCGCCGAGCCAGACCCGCTCTTCTTCCACGGTCGGTGTGGAGACGTCGAGGCCCATGAGCCACCATGCTGCGAAGCCGAAGACGATGACGGCTGAGGAGCCGACGATGATGCGGTTGCGGCGTTTCTTCTTTTTTATGTCGTTTCTTACAATGTCCATGTGAGTAAAGGAGGTAGATTTGTTCTAAACACGTGTCGTGCCAAGTCTGTTGATAGTGGTATAAGTTGTTGTAGGGTAGTGGGATAAAAGTTCCCTTAAAGATAGCCCCATTAGGGTTATTCGAATGTGTCCCACGGGTGAAACGTGGAGAATCCCGAAAATGGGACGGGGGAGGAGGATGAAGGATGAAGGGTGAAGGGTGTGGCTTAGTCGAGGCGAAGGGCGACGGAGGGGGAGATTTTGCTGGCGGTGTTGGCTGGCTTCCAGCAGGCGATGGCGGTGATGGCGAGAGTGAGGAGGGTGACGCCTGCGAGGACGAAGGGGTCGTAGGGATCGACCTCGTAGAGGATGAAGGCGAGGTAGCGACCGATGCCTAGGACGGCGACGACGCCGATGACGAGTCCGATGGCGGTGAGGCTGAGGCCGCGTTTGAAGATCATGCCGACGATTTCGGTTGGCAGGGCGCCGATGGCGAGTCGGATGCCGATCTCGCGGTTTCGTTGTTCGACGAGGTAGGACATGAGGCCGTAGATGCCGGTGGCAGCGAGGACGATGGCAATGGCTCCGAAGATGCTGATGAGGGTGACCATGATGGAGCGTCCGTTTAGGGATTCTTCGACGGCTTGTTCGAGGGTGCGGACGCGATCGATGGGCTGCTCGGAATCGACGGAGAGCACGGCTTCTTTGACTTGTTGGGAAAGATCGAGGGGCGGTAGTAGGGTTTTAACTACATAGCTGGTGCTCCAGGGCCATTTGATCATGGGCTTGTAGACCATGGGTTGCTGACCGGAATCGAGGCTGAAGCGGCTGATGTTTCCGACGACGCCGACGACTTCCCATGTTTCGTTATCGTGGTGGATAATTTGTCCTAGCGGCTCGACGCCTTCGAATTGGTCTTCGACGACTTGCTGGTTTATGATGACGACTTTGGGCGCGTCTGGCTGTTGGTCTCTCGTATCGAAGATGCGTCCGCGAAGTATTGGAATTCCTAATACGTTAAATACGTTTCCGTTTATCGCGTCGAATCCGGTGAAGTAGGTATTCGCGGTGTCGGGTTGATCGTCTCTCCAGAAGGGGGCTCCGAAGAAGTTGTTCCCGTTCATGGGGGTGGTCGATACCATGGCGACGCTTTGCACGCCTGGGATCTGCTCAACCTTTTCGATGACGGAGGAGGCGAAGCGGGTTCTGTCTTCGGGTGTCGGCGAGCGTGTGCCGCTGCGGTCGATTTCGAAGGTGAGCACGTTTTCCTGGAGGAATCCTGGGTCGGTGTTGAAGGCGTTTACCGAGCTCTTAAGGAGCAGTCCGATGCAGACGAGAAGGACGACGGAGAGGGTGACTTCGGCGATAATGAGGGAGGACTGGACCTTGTTGCCTTGTGAGCTTGTGGCGGATCTGGTGGAGTCTTTGAGTCCTGAGGCGGAGCTGACGCGTAGGGCTTTGAAGGCGGGGAATGCGCCGAAGATGAGTCCGGTGAGCAGGCTGATAGCGAGGGTGAAGACGAGGACTCTGAGGTCGATTTCGAGAGGGACGTTGGGAAGCTGGGCGAAGCCGACGAGTCCGGCGAGAGGTTGTAGCGAGACGATGCCAATGATAAGGCCGGCGATAGCTCCTAGGAAGGCGAGTAGGGTGCTTTCGCAGAGGAGTTGGCGGACGATGGTCCAGCCTGAGGCGCCGATGGCGGCGCGTACTGCGATCTCGCCTTGGCGGGCGGTGGCGCGTGCGAGGAGGAGGTTGGCTACGTTGGCGCAGGCGACGAGGAGGACCATGCCGACGGCTACGAGAAGGGTGAGGATGTAGGGGGTGCTGGAGCCGAAGTAGGCGTCCTGCAGGGTGCGCGTCGCCATGGTCCAATCCTTCATCATGTCTGGGTATTGATCGTTTAGGCTGGTCTTGATGGTCTGGAGCTCGACGTTGGCGGAGGTCGTGGTGGCGCCGTCTTTGAGACGTCCGATGATGCCGCAGACGTAGTCGTAGCGGCGGACTTGCTTCCATTCGTTGGCGGCGATGGCGGCGGGCACGAGGAAGTCGACTCCGCTGACGAGAAATGTATTTGGTTTGAGGATACCAATGATGGTATAGTTCTGGTAGTCGAGTGTGACGGAGCTGCCGATGAGAGAAGGGTCTTGGCCGAACTGGTTTTTCCAGAGCGAGTCCGAAATGAGCATGACGCGGTTGTCGCCGCTGGGGCTTTCGTTTTCCGGGGTGAAGTTCTGGCCTTGGGCGACGGAGAGTCCGAAGACGTCGAGGTAGGAGGCTGAGACTTCGAGGCCTGAGAGGCGGAGTGGCTCTTCGATTCCGGTGAGGTTGAGATTGACGGGCTTGCTGACGGTGAGGGATTCGAACTGGGTGACGTTTTGCTCGATGTCCATGAAGATCCCGCCGCTAGTGGGGGCGAAGGCGTTGGGGCCTTGTCCGGTGTCGAGGTCGATTTGTACGATTTGGCCGGAGTTTTCGTAGGGGAGCGGCTTGAGGAGGAGGGCGTTGATCAGGCTGAAGATGGCGGTGTTTGCTCCGATGCCGAGCGCGAGGGTAAGGGTGGCGATGAGGGTGAAGCCGGGGGCCTTGATCATTTGCCGGAAGGCGAACTTAAGATCGTTGAGCATGGTGGTGGTTGTTTAGGGGAGTTGGGTGCTGGGTAGATGGGCTGGGATTGTGCTTTGTTTGTGCCTTTTTTTTGGCCACGAAGAGGCACAAAAATTCACAAAGAATTTGGGTTGTGTTTTTTCACTCGCAGATGGCGCAGAGTGTCGGGATGGGTGTGTAGTTGGTTTTTAACCACCGATAGCGGTCGATGGTGTTTTTTGAAAGTGATAGGGTTGGGGGGAAATGGAGACTAGGACTAAGACGAAGATGGGGATGGAAATGGGAGATTGGGGTGCAGGCTCTAGTCGAAGAGGCGTTTGAAGTCTTTGAGGAGGCTGCGGTTTTCGCGGCGTTCTTCCCAGAATTCGATGTAGGCTTCTTGGCTGACGAGTCCGAGCGGGCCTTCGTAGATGCCGCCGTCTTGGCGTCCGTCCCACACGCGGATGGCGATGGTGTTGTGGTCGAGCAGTTTGGCGGCGGGGAAGTAGTAGCCTCGAATTTGAGCGTAGTAGTGGACGCCGCGGTCGATTTCGGGGTTTTCGAGGTCGCCTGTTCCTGCGATTTTTTCTCCATTGAGGTAGACTTCGTCGAGGTCGTCGATCTTTCCAAGGAGAAGGACGACGTTTCCTTCTGCAGTGAGATTTTGGATACTGAATTCTTTGCGGTACCAGGCGTAGCCGTCGAGATCGGGAAAGCCTTGGTGCTCCCATGCTCCGGGGGCTTGGATAGTGACGAATTCGGAGGTGTCTGCTTCTGGATCTGCCCATTCGAGGTTGTCGCCGGGCTGGAAAAGCCACTCGCCGCTGAAGTCGACGAGGAGGGCGGGGAGCTCTGTCTCGTAGATTCCGAGCGGTCCTTTGCGCAGACCGCCGACTCCGCCGCCGTCGTAGACGCGGATGGCGATGGTATTGTTCATGCCGGCTTGGAGAACCTTAGGTGGAATGAGGTAGTTTCTCGGCTCGTCCCAGGCGGTGTTGTACTCTGGTGGCATTTGTCCGCCGCGTCCTATGGGTATCCCATTTATGAATACTTCTTCGGCGTCGTCGATTCTGCCAAGGGAGATGAAGGATTGGGTGTTGAGCTTGCTGGAGGGAAAGGAGAAGGTTTTTCGGTACCATGCGAATCCGTCGTAGTCACGGTAGCCTTCGTCTTCCCATTCGTTTGGGGCGTCGACTTTGGTCCATTTCTTGTCGTCGAATTCTGGTTCGGACCAGCGTGGATCGTCGCCTATGGAGAAACGCCAAGTGCCGCGGAGGTTAACGATGCGGTCGCTAGAGTAGGTGTCGAAGAGGACGTTGTCGGCGGCGTGGGCGACGGTGATGTTCGTAACAATAGCGAGAAGGCACCCGCTAATGAGGGCGCTGAAGAGGGGTTTTGTTTTCATAGGCGAGAACGTTCGCCTGTAAGTACCAGAAACTGCGCCAGTGGTTACCGTTTAATATATAAGTTGTTGTTAGTTAAGGAAAAGGATTCTTTTTGGGAGAATAGTTCCAGGGGTCTGTCCCTGGAAATCTCGGGAGTGGGACTGACTTAATCCCGCTTTTGGGACGAAGGGAATGGGATGCGTTGGGTGATTGATCGCGTGATTAGTAAGCTCCTAAAATGAGAGGGGTAAGTCGTTCGAACTCCGCAGACATGAAAAGATGTGGTTTTACGGTGTAAATGAGTTATGCTGCTCTCCTTGGTCCATCCTTGTTCTCTGCGATGTCTAGAAATACTCGATCCTTGCTTTCGATACGACTTCTGGGAGGTTTTTGCCTATCCTACTCTGAAGGCGTCGTAGCTGGCTTGGACAAACCTCGAGTTCAAGCCTTGTTGGCTTACCTTGTATTGCACGCATCCGATTCGCATCCGCGTACGCAATTAGCGTTTATGTTTTGGCCGGAGTCGGATGAAAAGCAGGCTTTGGGCAATCTGCGTAATGTTATTCATAGTTTGCGGCAAATGCTGCCAGAGGCCGGTTCCTTTCTGCTGATTGACAATCGGCAAATAGCCTGGAATGCGAATGCTTCCTACACGCTCGATGTCGATTTGTTCAGGGATCACATAAAAGTAGCGGAGGCCGCTTTGGAGGAAGACAGGCCATCCAGCGCGATCGAAAACTATAAGATTGCCCTGGAGTATTATCGTGGACGTTTGTTACCGGCATTTTACGATAATTGGCTCGAGCGAGAGCGGGACCGGCTCGAGCGAGAAGCGGTCCAAGCCCTTAGCAGTTTAGTAGGCTTGCTCAAAGAAGAAGGTGTTTTCGAGGGAGCAATCTCCTACTCCAAAATCTGGATACAGATAAATGAGCTGAACGAGACCTGTCACTACGCTCTCATCGAGGCGCATGCGCTTCAAGGAGACCGGGCTGCGGCCCTGGCTGCCTATCAAGATTGCGAGACGCAGCTCATGAAAGAGCTGGGAGTTGAACCCAGTGATGTCTTAAAGGCCCTGAAGCAGAAGGTACTGCGAAACGAGATTTCTGGAGTAAAGCCAGCGAGCGCGAAAGAGCCAGTCGCAGCTCCGCTAGCGAGCCCATCCTCGAAAACCGATACGGAAAAAAAGCGACCTAGGCTTTTCTGGAAACCTCTTCTGCTAGGTATTGGTTTATCGGCGCTGGCTCTGTGGTGGTTCGCTACACCAACAGGGGAGGCTGCTCCAGAGGATAAGTCTATAGCAATCCTGCCATTCGAAAATAGGAGTATGCTGGAGGAGGATCGCTTCTTCACCGATGGGATTCACGGCGACTTGCTCACCCAGATATCTCATATCGGTGAGATAAAGACCATCTCTCGTACCTCAGTTATAGGATATCGCGAGACCAACAAGAATCTGCGCCAAATCGGTGATGAGTTGGGCGTGTCCAATATCCTAGAAGGCGATGTGCAACGCGCGGGGGAGCAGGTACGAATCAATGTTCAGCTGATCGATGCAAAAACGGATGCCCTGCTTTGGGCTGAGGGCTATACGCGAGAGCTAAGTGCAGAAAATATTTTTAGTATCCAAAGTGAAATTGCCGAAGAGATCGCAGCCGCCTTGCACGCAGTGCTGTCGCCACAAGAACGCGAACGTATCGAAAAACTTCCTACGAGTAATCTCGCCGCCTTGGAAGCCTACTACAGAGGAATCGCGGAGCCAACCAGTACTACAGGATATCTGCAGAAAATCGAGCACTTCGAACGGGCGATCGAGCTCGATCCCGAGTTTGCCTTGGCGCATGCGCGACTAGCTTGGGTTCACCTGAAGCAAGTTTGGATGACTAGCCTATCGATCGAGGAGCAGGTAGCCGAGTCCGAGCCGCTCATAAATAGAGCTCTCGAGTTGGATCCTGAATCGAGTGCTGCCTACGATGCCCTCGGTTTGCTCTGGCGGAGAAAGGATGACTTCGAGAAGTCCGAAGCTGCTCTTCTCAAAGCGATCGAGCTCAATCCGAACAACGATATGGCTCATAGTACTTATGCGAATGAGTTGGGTGATCACGGTGAGTATGAAAAAGCGTTGAGGCACGTATTGAAGGCGCGGGAATTGAATCCCTATGAATTGGAATACGTGCAACAAGAGGCGCAGGCATTGAAAAATTTGAACCGAATTGATGAAGCGCTACTCTTGCTGGAACGGGCAGCCCGCGAACACCCAGACAGTGCGATTATCCATCGTCGCTTAGGCCTGTTTTATCAATCGAAGGGGTTGGAGGAAGAGGCCTTGATCGCGAATAGAAAAGCCTATGCAGCGGATCCAGGGCGTCCACAACTAGCTCTTGTCTTGGCCAAAACGTATAGCAGGGCAAATGCGGAGGAAGAAGAAATCTTTTGGAGGGAGAGAGCGGCCGAACTGAGCGGGGAAACAGATCTCGATGCAAATAGCCGAATCCGACTGCTATTGCTAAAAGGCGAGCTGGACGAGGCAGATGCGCTTTGGTGGAAAGAGAAGCCGGGGGGAGTTCCTGGAGATATTACCCTGTTGAGAATGACCGGGCGCGATATCGACGCCGGGCAGGAGCAACGGGCACTTAAACGCTATGAAGAAGTTTATCCAGAATGGCTCGAACCGGACTTCATTCTAGAGGGGAGTGATAAGGATGATTTATGGTTGCTCTCCGAAATCGCTGGATCGCTTAAGGCTGTCGGAGACCTTGATCAGATGAACCACCTTCTTGACCAGTTGATCGTAAAACTGGAAGCACTTCCTGAGTCCAACCGAACTTTGAACCAAGGCCTTAGGGCAGCTGCTTTGTGGGATGACAAAAAACTGGTTTTCGAAATAGCGGCTCGCAAGAAAGTCCTCGGTTTGGTTCCCGACGGTAATATGTTTCCCTATTTCTGGTTCAATACCCTTCGAGAGGATCCGGAGGTACAGGCCTTCTTTGCTGAAACTCTAGCAGAGCAGGAGAGCATGGCCGAACGCTTTCGAGCCATGGAAGCAGCTGGCGAGCTGGCGCCGATTCCGGACGTTCCTGAGAATTGATATCGAAGAGAATTCTCGGTAAATAAAAACGTTTTTTTAGAGTTTTTTAAGTCTTTGGATGATAGTGTGATAAGACTGAAGAGACGGCGATGAACGCTTTGGAGACGATGTAGAGACGATTCGGAAACAGGCGATTTGATAAGAGTTTGGGCACACGATCGATGGCTCTGTAACAGGCACGTTTAGGAGCTTCGATAAATCAACTGACTCGAATCTCATTTGCCATGAAACAGCTCTCTATACTGCGTTTATTCGTATTACTCTCCACAAGTGTGGCCCTTGCGGCTCACTCTTTTTCAGACAGCGTCGAAACGAAAATCTCCGTCACTGCCCAGTCTCTTAAGAGACTTAACTTCGATAAGCCGTGCTATCTGCACTTCCCCGAGGGAGATGCCATAGATCGCGCAAATCTCGCTGGATCGGCTGAGCGGATTAAAAGAGCTCTGGAAGAGAAGGGCTACTTCATAGTCGACGATCTCAAAGAGGCAAAAGTGATCGTCAAAGTAGATTACCTGCGGGTCGAGCCTATCGATGCTCTAGTACATTACAAAGCTCGTCCACGTATCGATTATTCAAACGCTAGCAGTACGCGTAATTATGCTGCGACTACAGCAGGTGGACGCTACGAGATGCTTGCTCGTCCGACTTACAACCGACTTCGCAATGCTCCAGAATCGATTCTCGGGCCCAATGGGGAAATCATCGAACTGTGGAATCAAAAGCCCTACGCTCCCGAGGTCATCGGGGGTGAACTAAAGAAAGCGAGGGTAAGCATTCACCCCTTGTTTCTTCAAATCGCAGCCTATCATTTCGATGAGATGCAGCTGGATCTGCCGCCTGTTGAGCTCTGGAGAGTCAATGCCAGTCACTTTAACTTAAGGGACGAGGATACGGAAGCGCAGCTAGAGCGCCTCGCAAACGTTTCGGTGAAGCACATCGGGAAGTCGCTCGCGAAGGCCAAGCATGTTCGGGCGAGAAAATAGAACCCTTCCCGATGCGCCTATTTTCCAGTGACGCGGCTCCTTCGCGCTGTGTCACACCTTTCCTCTTTTTTTCACCTAATCCAAATACATCACTAAAATGACAACCAATAACACCGCACCTAATCCAACCACAATGAACGTTAATATGAAAAACCTAATCTATACCGTGCTATTGAGCATGCTTCTGGCCGCGATCCCTTCTCAACTATTTGCAGGACAGAAAAAAACCGAGCTGTTCGAAACCATTGCGGCGCGAAAACAGCAATTTGCGAAATTGTACAACGAGGGCGACTCGGCTTCGCTGTCTAAGATGTTCACTCAGAATGCTACCGTGGTTGCTCCGAACTTTCCGCCTGACAAAGGGCGGAAGGCAATCAAGGCGGGTCTGGACGGAGAGCTCGCCATGGGAGATTGCACGATCCGACTAGAAACGCTGGAGGTCTCTCCACTGTCCGACGCCTCCGCTTATGAAATCGGATACTACCACCTCAAGATTGTTCCCGAGCAGGGGGACGACATCGTAGACGAAGGCCACTACGTTGTCGTTTGGAAGCTAGGGAAAGACAAGGTGTGGAGACTGCAGGTCGATACCTGGAATACGAGTCTGCCTCTTTAGGATAAGTTGTATTCAAGATCTAGGGACTCAAGCAAGCGAACCCCGCTGACAGCAGCGGGGTCGCTTTTTTGGTAGTTGGGCCGTTTCTAGACGGATTCAGGATCTGGGTGGTTCCAGGGCGCCCTGTATGGCCGAGCGAGCAAACGCGTGGCTTCCTCGTCTCCTGGTATTGTGCGACTTGCGGGATCGTAGGAGAGGGGGCGCCCGAGATCTAAGGCCATGTTGCCAAGGATACAGCAGGCGCTGGAGATATGGCCTTCTTCGACGTCAGCAGAGGGTTTGGATCGTGTTTTCCTAGCGTCGAGAAAGTTCTTCACATGGGCTTGGTCGATCGCGTCCCAAGCCGCTCCTATGCTTTCGAAATCTACATTTTCTAGGTCGTTCGATTTCGAGCAAAGATGTCGGCCTTCTGCGGGAGAACCGGAGTTTGCTTCAAATGAGTACCCGAGAGCGGAAAGACTGAGGGTACCTTTCGTTCCTATAATCTTTGCTCCCCAGTTGTCGGTCCAGTGCCGGTAGGGAATCGGTGATTTGCCCCAGGGTCGATGCTCCCAGCTTACGTTCAAATCGGGATAATGAAAAACTGTTGTCTGTGTATCCGAAATATTGGGACTTTTGTCTTTGAAAATAAAAAGCCCTCCAGTCGAGCTGACTTTTTTTGGCCAGTCGATATCAAGCATCTGTCGAATGTGATCGAACACATGCACGCCCATGTCGCCAATGGTTCCGTTTCCGTATTCCATAAACTGGCGCCATTTTCTTGTTTCCAACGGAGCGACGAAGGGGATTTTTGGAGCAGGTCCGGTCCAGAACTCGTAGTCGAGGTGATCCGGCACCGCTACGTTTTCAAATACCTCCTTATCTCCGGCGCCTCCATAAAAGAAGCATTCGGCCAAACCAATCTTCCCTATTTTGCCGCTATCAATGTAGCGTTCTTTGGCTTCCTGGTAGAGGCTCATGCTGCGGCGTTGCAAGTTTACTTGGACTACAGAGCCGTACTTGCGAGCGGCGGCTACCAGTGCCTCGCCCTCTATCACGTCTACCCCGATTGGCTTTTCCAGAAACACATCAGCACCCGCTTTCATGGCGGCAATGGCGGGCAATGCATGCCAATGGTCAGGCGTGGTGACGATCACGATGTCGTGCTTTTTCGATGACAGCATATCACGATAGTCGGAATAGGTTTCTGCTTCCGCGTCCTGCTTCTCCTTTACTGCCTTGAGAGTTTTCTCAAGGGCTTTGGAATTTGGATCACAGAGCGATACGACTTCTATCGATCCTTGCGCGTAAAAGGCGTTCAAACTCATGCCTGCCCACCAGCCGCAGCCGATGAGACCGACTTTGAGGGTGGGGGTGGTGGCGCCGAAGACGCGGCTCGGGAGCGCAGCGACAGCTCCAGCTGCCGCCACGGATGATACGAATTTTCTACGATTCATGGCAATTAGGTTGGGTTGAGTTAGAGAGGTGAAGGGTGTGAAAACGTACCTAATAATTGGGTACGGATAGGTTTTGGGGCCTTGGGTGTTTGAGGTAGGTTCATCGCGCGATGAATTCGGCACTTGATCGCGTGACAAGCACGTGTCTTCGCTGCGCTCGAGTGTCACGTTGCTCGGTACCCACTTATTTTGATTCTGAAATCACCCAAGCTGAAGGGCTTCGGAGGGATGGACTTTGCTGGCGGACTTGGCGGGGCGCCAGCAGGCGAAGGCGGTTACGATGAGGACGAATAGGCTGACGGTGGCGAGAATGACCGGGTCGTAAGGGGAAACTTGATACAGGAGGTCGTTCATCGTGCTTGTGAAAACTTGCATCGCGGCGATCCCGAATGTGATCCCGATAGCGATTCCTATGGCGGCGAGTAGCATGCCGTGCTTGAGGATCATGCTGATCATCTCCTGCGGAAGAGCGCCGATGGCGAGGCGGATGCCGATCTCGCGGTGTCTCTGTTCGACGAGGTAAGTCATCAAGCCGTAGATGCCGATGCCGGCGAGGAAGACTGCGATAGTACCGAATAGTGCAATAAGAGTGTTTAAAACGGTTCGGTAGGTCAGGGTGTCCTCAGCGAGTTGCTCGAGGGATTCAAACGGTCCGATGGCTTGGTCGGGATCGATGGACTTTATTGCTTCTTGGATCTCTCTTTCTATCTCGCTTCGACTCAAAGGCGTTTTCAAGAGGTAGCTGGTATCCCAGGGCCAGTGAATCTGCGGTACGTATGCGATGCTACTCTTTCCTTCGGCCAAGCTTCCAGGAATGATACTGCCAACAATGCCGATTATTTCAAAGGTCTGCCCCACGATGTGGACGGTCTGGCCGAGCGGGTCGATATCTGGAAACTTTTCCTTGGCAAGCAGCTCGTCGATGATGGCCACTTTATGAGCATCGAGGCGTTGGTCACGCTCGTCGAAAACGCGTCCGCGAATCAGTGGGATATCCAGGATTGAAAACGCATCGCCGTTCACCGACAGCAAGGGGACACCGTAGTTTCTCTGAGCGTCGGGTTGGTCGTCACGCCAGAACTCGCGCGGCCAGATACCTCCACGCGGGTCCATGGGAGGCTGCGAGATCATGGCTGCGTTTTCCACGCCAGGTATTTGCTCGAGCCGTTCGATCACTTCTTTCGAGAAACGGGTACGAATCTGTTGCGGCTCTCCCCACGGCGAATCGAAGTTCTTTTGCCTTAAGTCTTTTACGACATGAAAGGTGTAGGCGTTTGACTCGCTGAATCCTCGGTCGGAGCGGAGCGCTTTGGTAGCGCTTTTAAGTAATAAGCCGATGGATACAAGGAGGATGACTGACAGGGCGATCTCAGTAACGATTAGGGTCGATTGTAGTCGATTGCCTTGAGAAGCGGTAGAGGAACGGCTCGTTTCGCTTAATCCTTTTGCGGAATCTTCCCGCAAGGCTTTCAAGGCTGGAAAGACGCCAAAGAGAAGGCCTGTCCCAAGGCTAACGATCAGGGTGAAAGCCAATACTCTGGCGTCGATAGTGAAGTCCCCTTCGGGCCATCTTGAATATTCGATGAGCTGACTTAGAAATGGAAGGGCGTTGAGGCAGATAAGAAGCCCGCCCGCAGCGCCGGCGAGGGAAAGCAGGGCGCATTCGCACAGGAGCAGGCGGACGATGCGCCAGCCTGAAGCGCCAATGGCGGTGCGTAGGGCGATTTCGGATTGGCGGGCTGTGGCCCGAGCGAAAAGGAGATTCGCTACGTTGGCGCAGGCGACGAGCAAGACCAGTCCCACAGCGGCTAGTAGAACAGTTGTGTCACCTGAAAGGAATCCGAAGGCGTTTTGATGTAGAGTTTCGACCACTACATTGGACTCGCGGACGTGTTCGGGATATTTGCTGGCGTATTGGGATTTGATTGCCTGGATTTCTTGTTGAACAGTATTCAGATTAGCTTTTGGAGCGAGACGACCGATAATAGAATATTTCCATTGCTCCCGCTTATACTCGTATTTGGGAAGAGCGGCGGGAATCATGAAGTCGACGGAAAGCCAATATCGCCATGCGTTAACCAACTCATTATCATAGAGACCGATGACGGTGTAGTCTACGTGCGCTAGTACGATGGATTTCCCGATAATGTTGGGATCGCTATTGAGGTGTTTTCGCCAGGCTTGTTCCGACAGCAGGACGACTCGATCGTTTCCGGTAGCGGATTGGTGGTCTGGCGTGAAATCTTGACCATGGGTAGGGCGGAGACCAAGAACTTCTAGGATGGAACCCGTTACTTCAATGCCAGAGAGCATGGCGGGCGTTTCGATACCCGATAGGCTACCCGTAGAGTTGGAGTGACCGATTCCTGCGAAGGATTCGAATTGGCTCGAATTTTTCTCAATGTCTTGAAGCAAGGTTGCATAGGTATCGAATGTAGAGTTTGGCCCAGTATCGTATAAAACGGTTACAAGCCGATCGGGATCCTCATAGGGCAATGGGCGGATGAAGTAGGCGTTGATAAGGGAGAATATGGCGGTGTTGGCGCCGATGCCGATGGCGAGGGTGAGTATGGTAATCAAGGTGAAGCCTGGGGACTTCATGAGCTGGCGCAGCCCGAAGTGTAGGTCGTTGAGCATGGCAGTGGGTGGATGGAAGGTGGTTTCTGTTGGCTTTGGTCAGGATGGCCTTTGGCCATGTAGGTGCCGCGTTGCGGCGGTAGGTTGGGAGTTGGTTCGTCGCTTGATCGCGTGACAAGCACGCTACCACTTATTTTGATTCTGAAATCACCCAAGCTGGAGGGCTTCGGAGGGGTGGACTTTACTAGCGGACTTGGCGGGGCGCCAGCAGGCGAAGGCGGTGACGAGGAAGACGAAGAGAGCTACTCCGCTTAGGATAATTGGGTCGTAGGGAGTAACCTGATACAGCATGAAGCCGAGAAACCGTCCGATAAGGAGTATGGCTGCAATCCCTACGGCAGTACCTATAGCAGTGAGAATCATGCCGCGCTTGAGAATCATGCCGACTATTTCCCTCGGGTAGGCGCCGATGGCGAGACGAACGCCGATTTCTCGTTGCCGCAGCTCGACGAGGTATGTCATGAGTCCGTAGATACCGATGCCAGCTAGAAGCACCGCGATGCAGCCGAAGAGCCCTAGGAGAATGTTTATGACGGCTCGATGATTTAGGGAGTCCTTGGCGAGTTGCTCAAGAGCCTGAAGTTCTCCGATTGGCTGATCGGGATCGAGTGACTTGACCGCTGCTAGGACGCTTCTTTCGAGTTCGCCTTGAGCCAGTAGCGACTTCACGATGTATCCCGTATTCCATGGAGTATGGATCTGAGGCGTATAGACGACGGGGTATCTTTTCTCGTCGAGTTTATTTGGGATGATACTGCCGACGATACCGATGATTTCATAGGCTGTTCCAGCCACATGGATGGTCTGTCCCATCGGATCGATGTCCGGGAATTTCTCTTGAACGAGCAGTTCGTCGATAACGGCTACTTTCTGTGCTTCGAAACGCTGATCGCGTTCCTCAATGGCCCGTCCGCGAATCAAGGGGATGTCGAGTATTGAAAGCGCTTCTCCATTCACATGAGCGTGGCCAACTTGGTAGGTTTTCGGGGCGTCTGGTTGGTCGTCGCGCCAGAAGTCCTTTTTCCAAATCCCTCCACCGGGTGCCATAGGTGCTCTTGAGGCCATGGCAGCGTCCTCCACACCGGGTATCTGCTTGAGCCGTTCGACCAGGTTACTCGAAAAGCGCGTGCGGATTTCGTTATCCCACTTCCTTGTCCATTCCGGCTCGGTTTTAGGAAGCGTTTCCCGGACTCTCGCCACTTTGAAGCTGTAAATATTTGCTTCTTGAAATCCGCGTTCGGCGTTGAGCGCATTGGAGGTGCTTTTTAGTAGTAGACCTATGGATACAAGGAGAACGACTGACAGGGCGATTTCTATAACGATAAGCGAAGACTGCAGCCTGTTACCCTGGGAGGAAGTAAAGGAGCGGCTCGACTCGCTAAGCCCTTCGGCTGAGCCTTGGCGTAGGACCTTCACAGCGGGAAAGACGCCGAAGAGGAGTCCGGTGCCAATGCTCACGACCAGTGTGAAGGCGAGAACACTGAGATCGATCGAGTAGTCCATTTCGGGCCAATTGGAAAAAACGACCAGTCGACCTAAGAGGGGTAGGGCATTGATACAAATAAAGAGACCTCCTACGGCCCCGGCGAGTGAGAGCAATGCGCTTTCGCAGAGGAGAAGCCGTACGATGCGCCAACCGGAAGCGCCGATGGCGGTGCGCAGGGCGATCTCGGATTGACGAGCGGTCGCTCGAGCAAAGAGAAGATTGGCCACGTTGGCGCAGGCCACAAGCAATACGAGGCCGACGGCTGCAAACAGGAGGAAGGTGGTTTTTTTAAAAGATCCTCCGAAACTGTCGCTTCGTATTGTTCTAACCAATACTTTCGATTCTCGCACGCGATCGGAGTAGTTGTTTGCCAGTTGAGACTTTATTGTTTCCAGCTCTTGTTTTGCTGAGGCGAGAGTGGCTCCAGGGGCGAGGCGGGCGACGGTGCCATAGCCCCATTCCTTTTTGAAGGCGTATTTAGAAAATGCGGCGGGAACCATTAGGTCGGAGGACTGCCACCACAGAAAAGTGGTGATGGCCTTCTTGTCATAGATCCCGATAACGGTGTAGCCTTCGCGACTAAGCTGGATTGATTTTCCAACGGTATTGGGGTCGCTGTCGAAGTGTTGCCGCCATACTTCGTCCGACAGGAGGACAACCTTGTCGTCACCGGTTGCGCTCTGGTGATCGGCGGTGAAGTCCGATCCGTATATTGGGCGCAGGCCAAGCGTTTCCAGCATCGGCCCGGTTACCTGGTGCCCACTGAGTTCGGTCGGGGTTTCAATGCCGCCCAAGCTGAAGGTAGCGCCAGTGTGAGTGAATCCTGTAAAAGACTCTAGCTGGGTTGAATGAGCCAGAAGGTCTTCCAGCAGATTTCCATTTGTTACATAGTTTGTGTCTTTCTCGCCCATGTCATACGAAATAGCCACCAGGCTGTCGGCATCTTCGTAGGGGAGGGCTTTGAGAAAATAGGCGTTGATCAGGCTGAAGATGGCGGTGTTGGCGCCAATGCCGATGGCGAGGGTGAGCACGGTGATGAAGGTGAAGCCGGGTGACTTCATGAGCTGGCGCAGCCCGAAGTGTAGGTCGTTGAGCATGGCAGTGGGTGGTTGGATGTGGAAGGGAAAGGCGGAACGAGCCTTGCGGCTCGGTGGGTGTGGGAGTGCTTTTCTTGGTCTTCCTATATCATTTGCCGTGCCAGCTTTAGTGGTGATCTGCTAAAGCATTGATGTTTAGCGACTAAGTTTTTGCTGGTATTTGCATCCGCTATGCGTGCCCTTGGGAGGGTATCGATAGCGGGAAGCGAATCGTCCCGGTATTGGGACGGTTTATGGAGCCTATTAGCGTGGCTTCTCCTATGCTGCGGCGTGAGAATACATCTTAGCCCTGGGTTTTCCCGTAGAACGGAGATGAAACCTCTGGGAGGTGTGGGGCTGGGGGATCGGCGTAATGCGATCTGCAGCCATTCGGCGAGCTTTGATCAAGGACGAGCTGCAACCCTACCCTGGGGAAGTTGGCTCCGAAGCTCTTGGTAGGCGAGGAGGGCGGTATTTGCGGTTTGTGCGCAATCCAATGTCTAACGTTAGACATTGGATTGCGCATGTTTCACAAGCTGGTGTCGGTTTTAGGACTTTTGTTACCGGTTCTTTTGGGGAGTGCTACCGTGAGCTATGAGCTATGAGCTATGAGTTACGTGCTTTGAGCTACAGGCTAGAGTTTCGGGATTCGCTTTTTTCGTTTTGCGGGGCGATGTCGAGCTGGATGGTGGCGCGGCAGCCTTTTTGGTCTTCGCGGTTGGCGAGGGTGAGGGTGCCGCCGACGGCTTCGACGATTTGCTTGCTGAGGGCTAGGCCGATGCCGCTGCCTTTGTCTTTGGTGGTGTAGAAGGGGACGAAGAGGTTGTCGGGGTTGGCGATGCCGGGGCCGTCGTCTGCGATGGTGAGGATGGCGAGATCGTTGTGTATTTCGATGGAGCAGGCGACGCTGCCGGGCTTCTTGCTGGAGGCTTCGGTGGCGTTTTTGAGGAGGTTGATGAGGGCTTGCTCGAATTGTGCCCGATCTATGGATACGGTGGGGTTGGATTCTGGCTCGGAGAAGCTGACGTTTTCTCCGAAGAGCTGGCAGGCGGACTGGAAGAGGGGGACGAGCTCGTTTGAGGTGGTCTGGGGATTGGGGAGCTTGGCGAGGCGGGTGTAGTCGCCCATGAAGCGGATGATGTTGTTTGAGCGGCTGGTGATGGTGTCGAGGCCTTCGAGGATGTCGGTTTTGGTCTCTGTTTCGATGTCTGCGTGTTTTGCAATTTTCGAAAGGGTGCTGGCGAGGGAGCTGATGGGGGCGATGGAGTTGTTGAGCTCGTGGCCGAGGACGCGGAGGAGTCGTTTCCAGGAGTCGCGTTCTTGTTCGCTGGCGGCGCGGGTGATATCGGTGAGGAGGATGAGGTCGAAGCGTTCGCCGTCTAGGATGAAGATGCCGCGTCGGCCTTCGAAGCGTCGCCCGTCGTTGATGAAGCTGAAGCGGCTGAAGTCTTGTGAGGACTCGTCGAGTACGAATGCGATGTTGAGTTCGTCGACGGTTTTATGGTCGGGGGTGGATTCCCACTGGTTGATGGAGGATATGAGGCGTCGGGCGGCTTCGTTTGCTTGGGCGACGACGCGATCGGGTCTGACGATGAGGGTGGCGACGTCGATATTTGCCGAGATCTTGTCGATGACTTTTTGGGTTTCGATGCCGGTGAGTCGGGACTTTTCGAGGATGGCGGCGATGGAATTGATCTCGTTGTAGAGTTCGACGATGGTGCCGGAGGCTTCGGTGACGCGGCGGGACCGCAGGGTGAAGTCTCCTTCGCGGATGGAGGAGATGACGTTTGCGGCGACGCGGAGCGGGCTGGTGATCCAGTTTTGCAAGCTCCAGGCCATGAAGGGGAAGGGGAGGATGATGAGGGTGAGGCAAGTGACCCAGAGCTCCCATTTCGCTTCGAGGTGGAGAAGCAGGGCAACGGCGATGATGGCTGCGGGTGAGGCGCAGAGGGCGGCTCGCAGTACGATGGAGGCTTCGTAGGAGAGGCGGGATGGTTTTTTGCGGGAGGAGGACAAGGGAGGGGTTTTTTAATTATGAATTATGAATTATGAATTGGGTGCGCGGGAGTGGTTGGGCTTTGTAGGGATTGAAGTGGATTTTTGGATACTGATTTAGAGGCCGTAGCGTTGCATGCGGCGGTAGAAGGCGGAGCGGCTGAGGCCGAGTTCGTTGGCGGCTTCGTTGGCTTTGCCGCCGCAGCGGGAGAGGGCGCGTTTGATGAGGTAGGTTTCGACTTCTTCGAGGCTCATGTCGTCGAGGTTGCTGCTGGCTGGACTGGCGGTGGACTGGCGGAGTCCGAGCTCGGATTCGCCGATGCTTTCGGAGCGGCAGGTGAGGACGGCGCGCTCGAGGGAGTGGTCGAGCTCGCGGATGTTGCCGGGCCATTCGTAGGCGCGCATGGCTTCGAGGGCATGCTCGCATAGGGCGAGGCCGGGTTTGCGGTACTTCTTAGTGTATTTGGAAAGGAGTGAGGTGGCGAGGGGCTGAATATCTTCGACGCGCTCGCGCAGGGGCGGGAGGTGGATGGTGATGGTGTTGAGGCGATAGAGGAGGTCCATGCGGAAGCGGCCTTGGTCGACTTCGGCTTGAAGGTCGGCGTTGGTGGCTACGACGAGGCGCGCATTGAATTTTTGGGTACGGGAGGAGCCGACGCGTTCGAACTCGCGGGTTTCGAGGGCGCGGAGGAGCTTTTGCTGTTGGGCGAGGGGCATGTTGGCGACTTCGTCGAGGAAGAGGGTGCCGCCGGCGGCGAGCTCGAAGCGGCCGATGCGGTTTTCTTTGGCGTCGGTGAAGGCTCCTTTGACGTGGCCGAAGAGTTCGGATTCGAAGACGCCGTCGGGTATGCCGCCCATGTTGACGGAGATGAAGGGGGACTCGGCACGGCCAGAGTTTTGGTGTATCAGGTTAGCAATTACGCCTTTCCCGGTGCCGTTTTCGCCGGTGATGAGGATGGCGGCGTCGGAGTCGGCGACGCTTTCGACGAGCTCGAGGACGGGCTTCATGGCGCGGGATTTGGCGATGAAGCCGCCTGAGCGGTTTTTGCGTAGGGTGCGGTTTTCTTCGCGGAGGAGGTGGGATTCTTGCTGGGCGGAGCAGAGCTGGGTCTGGCAGCGGACGATGGCGAGGAGTCGCTCGTCTTCCCATGGTTTTTGCAGGAAGTCGTTTGCTCCGCGCTGCATGCATTCGACGGCGACGTCGATAGTGGCCCAGGCGGTCATAATGACGACGGGGAGTTCGGGCTCGAGCTCGCGAATTTTTTCAAGGAGCTCGATGCCTTCTTGTCCGGAGGTGGTGTCGAGGTGGTAGTTTAGGTCGATGATGGCGGTGGCGTATTCGTTTTGCTGGATACGTTTGATGGCATCGGCGGGAGAGGTGACGCAGTCGGCTTGGTAGCCTTCGGACTTGAGGGCGAGTCGGATGGCTTGGAGCACGTCCTTGTTGTCGTCGGCGATCAGGATTCGTTTCGAGTTGGCTGAGGGCATGGAGGGTTGGGAGTTGGGGTGCTGGCTTGTGTTTTTTTAGCCACGAAGGGGCGCGAAAAGTCACAAAGAGTTGGGAGTAGGGTGGTTTGCTGGGCTTTGGATTCTTGGGAACTGCGTGAGCGTTAGATGTATTTAGAAGAAGAGCTAATCATTTCGCATGCCAAGCCTTAATGGGGAAAAGGCAAGTAGCATGGCGACAAGGAGTTGCGAGTTCAAGATTCCTTACAAGGGGCATTTGAAATGCTGCGGGATTCCGTATCCGGAACGTCGGAAATCCCATTTTTGGGACGAATGTTTAAATCCAAGCGAAGGATTCAGCGAGAGTGACAGTTGTTTTGTGTTGCATTAAAGTGCAGCTTAAAATTTGACTCATATTTCCCCAAGGGAAGCGGTGGGTCGGTCATCGGTTTCCAAGTCTGATTTTCTTATGAACCCAAATAGAATAAAAATGGCAGGCAGGCTTGCTGGCTTTCGGGCTGGCGCTGTTTTGGCTGCTGCGATTACGATGAATGTAGTGGCTTCCGAGTGGTCGGTGGAGCTCTACCAGACGACGCGTTCCGGCGATACGCTGAAGCGCGTGGCGGTAGAAGAGGTGGAGAAGGGGGCTGTTGCTTCCCTGGAATTGTATCCGGAAGATACTTACCAGTCGATTGTGGGTATCGGGGGATCGTTTACGGAGAGCGCGGCGATTGCCTTGTCGGTTTTGTCCGAGGAAAAGCGGCTGGAGGTGTTGGAGGCGTATTTCTCTCCGGAGGGAGCGGGATATAGTCTGATGCGGACTCATATTGGCAGCTGCGACTTTTCGCTTGGAAAGTACAGTTATGCCGAGGTGGCGGGTGATGTGGAGCTTTCGCACTTCAGCATTGAGCGGGATCGCAGGTATTTGTTGCCGCTGATAAAGGATAGCCAAGCGGTGGATGGGGCGGCGTTTAAGATAATGTCGTCACCGTGGACGGCGCCTCCTTGGATGAAGGATAATGGCGACTGGTATGGCGGGCGTTTGTTGTTAAAGTATGGCGATGTGTTTGCGGAGTACTTGGTGAAGTACATTGATGCCTACGAGGCGGAGGGTGTGCCGATCTGGGGTTTGACGCCTGTGAACGAGCCTGAGGGAAATGACTCGAATTGGGAGAGTATGGTCTTCGACCCTGAGGAGATGCGGGCGTTTATCGCTGATCATTTGGGACCGGTTATGCGTAGTCATGATCTTGATACGAAACTTTATATCTTCGATCAGAATCGCAATCACATGCAGGACTGGGCGGAGGTGATCTATGGCGATCCTGAGGCGGCGAAGCATGTTGATGGCATGGCGGTGCATTGGTACAGCAGCACGGTTTCGGTATGCGAGGACGAGCTGGACGCGGTGCATGAGCAGTATCCGGAAAAGGGGATTATTCATTCTGAGGGTTGCATTGATGCTCTGGGTGATGACGAGCCGATTGGTTCGTGGTTGGAAGCGGACTGGTGGTGGCGAGCCGAGGCGACGGACTGGGGTTGGATCTGGGCTCCGGACGAGGATAAGCCAGATCATCCGAAGTACGTGCCTGTGTATCGCTACGCTCGGGACTTGATAGGCGGCTTGAATCATTGGATGAGTGGTTGGATTGATTGGAACATGGCGCTTGATTTTCGCGGTGGTCCGAATCATGTGAGTAATTTCTGCGGAGCGCCTGTTTTGATTGATCGCGATTCCGGGAAGGTATTTTATACGCCGTTATACTATACGATGTGCCATTTTAGCCGGTTTATTCGTCCCGGGGCGGTTCGTATTGGTATGGGGGATACGCCAGAAGGCTTGCAGGCGACGGCTGTTCGGAATGAGGATGGATCGCTTGTGGTGGTCAGCTTGAACGAGGGAATGGAAGAGCTCGAGTACGGGCTCGAGCTTGAGGGAGCGAGGCATGAGATCCTTGTGCCGGCTCAGTCGGTGCAAACGATTGTGTTGCGAAGGAATTGATTGAGTAGTGTTGGTCGCGTCTTCCGCCTTTTGCGCATATTTGGAGGCGGAAGACTGCGGCTTGCACAGGTTTTCCGGTGAATGCTCTACAGTGAGAGAGTGTGCTTGATGGATGCGGCGGACCTGTTTGAATAGAACGCTATGCCCATGAAAAAACTCACTACCCTTGCGCTTGTTGCGTCATGCTTTCTGTTTTCAATTGTCTCTGCTGCGCCGCAGCTCGGTCTCCAGTCGTGGACTTGTCGGAATATGAGTTTCGAGGAGACGGTGGAGTTTGCCGCGAAGCATGGGATCAAGTACGTGGAGTTTTTCCGGAAGCATATCGATGCGAATGATCCGGTGGAAGTGAATCTCAAGAAGATCGCGTTTCTCAAGAAGCATGGCGTGACTGCCTATTCGATTGGGGTGAGCCGTACGACGCTGGAGAAGGAGGACAACCGGAAGCTGTTTGAGTTGGCGAAGTTGTTTGGGATGAAGGTGATCGTGGTGGAGCCCGGGGATCAGATGATCTGGGGGAATCTCGAGGAGCTGGTGAAGGAGTACGACATTAAGCTCGCGGTTCATAATCATGGAACGGGCACGACTTATGGAAATCCGTCCACGGTGAAGCACATGCTGGCGGAGCGTGACCACCGGATCGGAGTTTGTATGGATATTGGCTGGGTAACGGCTGCTGGCTTCGATGCGGCTTCAGTGTATAAGAATTATGGGGACCGCGTTTATGATATGCATTTGAAGGACAAGCGTCTTGACCTGGAGGATGATCGTGGTCGTCCGACGGATACGTTTATCGGTCTGGGGAATTCGAATTACGCGGAGCTTGTGGAGGCGATCATCGAGGACGACTGGACGGGCGTGATGGCGATCGAGACGGATAGCTCGGAATTTGCGGAGGATCCGACGGAGTTCGTGGAAGGGGCGAAGGCGTTTTTCGAGGAGAGTTTTGGGGAGGGATAACTGTTCTCGTTAGGTATGGATGGCTTATGGAGCACCGAGGATATTGAGATGCTCGGATTGTTCTGAATCGCTGAGATGTATTGTTTTTTAGATACAGAAAAGCCGCGACTTTTTTACGGGTCGCGGCTTAGTTGTAGGGGATGCGTATGGGGCTTGTAGCGAGAGTGCGGTGTTCCCATTGAGGTACTGCGTACTGGGGGGGGAGTTAGGTGTTTATGGGGGTGCGGGCTCCGTTGTTGGCGATGGAGCGGTAGATGGCTTCGATGATGCGCATGTCTTGCATGCCTTCCTCGCCTGTAGTGGTGAGTGGAACACCGGAGTTGATTGATTGGGCGATGGCGTCCATGTGAAGGGATTGCTGCGGCGGGTTTCCGAAGTCGAGTGGCTCGCTACCGACGCGGCCTTTGAGGTTGCGGTAGATGTAGGCGGGGGATAGCTCGGCTTCGAAGTTGTCGTCACGGTAGCCGACGTGGAGGCGCTCGGCTCGGTAGTTGTAGGAGGTGTTGCAGGCGGCGACGGCGCCGGATGGGAACTCCATTTCCCAGACGATGGTTTCGTCGACTTCGGCGAATTTAACGGGGTCGGTCTTGTATTCGCGGGCGGTGACGGCGACGGGCTCTTCGGCAGTGGTGTAGCGGGCGGCTTGTATACAATAAATCCCTACGTCCATCATGGCTCCTCCTCCGGCGAGGGCGCGTTTGAGCCTCCATTGGTCGGGGTTGCCGGTGCGGAAGGCGAACTCGGTTTGAACAAATTTGGCGGGACCGTGGGGTTGCTCGGCGGCGAGTTTGCGGAAGACGTCGTGATACGGGTCGTGGTGGAGGCGGTAGCCGATGTTGAGGGTGACTCCGTTGGCCTTGCAGGCGTCGATCATCTTTTGGCATTCCTCGACGCTGACGGCCATGGGTTTTTCGCAGATGACGTGCTTGCCGGCTTCGGCGGCGCGGATGGAATATTCCGCGTGCATGGAGTTTGGCAGGACGACGTAGACGGCGTCGATGGCGGGGTCGTGGGCGATGCGGTCGTAGGTGTCGTAGTCGTAGATGTGCTCGTCTCCGATTTCGTATTGTCTGCCGTAGCGTTCTTTTTTCGAGGGGGTGCCGGTAACGAGTCCGGAGAGGTGGCAGTGGCTCGTCTTTCGTAGGCCGGGGGCGAGCTCGCCCATGGCGTAGGAGCCGAGGCCGACGAGGGCGATGCCGATGTTTTTGCCCGAGTTTTGGTGGTGGTCTGCGAAGAGTTTTCCGGAGGGGAGGGTAACGGAGAGGGCGGCGAGCCCGAGGGCTGAGCTGGATTTGTTGATGAAGTGGCGGCGAGTCAGTGGCATGGGCGGCTAAGGTTTGGAGTTGAGGGTATTAGAGCAAGGTGGGGAAGGTAGGACTATGGTGAGGCGATGTGAAGCGGGAAAGGGCTCTTGGGTATGAGTGGATTCGGGGTTTGCAATTGAAGGGGGCGGGGGGATGTTGGCGTTCTCCTCTCATCCATGCGTTCCCTCAAGGCACAGTTTTTTCTTTTGTTTGGCTCGTTTGCGGCGGTTCAGCCGTTTGTGGCTTTGCTTTTCAAGGAGCGTGGATTGGACGAGGAGCAGATTGGCTACGCGATGGGAATGTCCGGCTGGGCGATCATGTTGAGTCCGGCTTTGATAACGCTGATCGCGGATACGCGGATGCAACCGAGGCGTTTGATGGCGGCGCTTTGTCTGGGGACCTCGGCGGCCTTGGTGGCGCTGTTGTTGTCGGAGAGCTATTGGCTCTTGATGGCGTTTTTCTTTTTGTACTCGCTGGCGGTGACGGCGATGATACCGCTGCAGGATGGGATCGCTTTTGGGTATCAGCGTTCGCAACGCGAGTGCGGGGTGCCTGAGACGCACTACAACAAGGTTCGCGTGTGGGGAACTTTTGGATACACGGGGCTCCTGTTGTTGTTGTTTTATCCGATGAAGCGAATTGGGGACGTAAGCCTAGCGGTTTGGTTTGGCGTGGCTTGCTTCGGTCTCCTTTTCTTGAATACGTTTAGCATGCCGGATCGGGGGCGTCGGGAAACGGCGAAGCGGGCGCAGGGTCTTCCGACGGGAGATGCGGTGAGGGCGCTGTTTGGGCGGGAGACGGTGGTGTTTTCGCTAGCGATGTTTCTGCTGCTCGCGTGTTCGGCGGCGTATCACACGATGTATCCGGTTTATCTGGCGGATGATTTGGGTCTGGCGAAGCATTGGATCGGGATCGTGATTATGTCGGGGGCGTTGATCGAAGTCTTCTTCATACTCGGGCTGACGCGAATGGAGCTGAGGTGGGGATTGCGGGTGGTGATGCTGGGGGCGGTAGCTTTGACCTTATTGAGGTTCGGGCTGATGTATGCGTTTCCGAATCTGCTGGTGGCGATCGGGACTCAGGTTTTCCACGGGGCGATGATTTGCGCGATGATGGTGATTCCGCCGACGTATATTAATGGATTGGCGACGGAGTCGAATCGGAATTCGATCCAGGGAGTGTATACGATGCTGGTGGTGGGGACGTCGCGTTTCGTGGGGACGGCTTTGTCCGGTCACGTGGCGGCGGTTGACCAGCGACTCGTGCATTTGCTGTGCGCTGGGCTGACGCTGGGGGCCTTGGTTTTGATGTGGTTTGGGTTTCGGCCGAAGGTGGCGGTGAAGGGTGAAGGGTGAAGGGTGAAGGGTGAAGGGTGAAGTGTGAAGTGTGAAGGATGAAAGGTGAAGGGTGAAGGGGTTGTGGGGGTGAGGTGGTTGCGGATTTGCGCTGAGGATCGGGGTATGAAGAAGCCGCGACTTTTTGGGGTCGCGGCTTGGGGATTTGGGTTGCGGGGGGGGAGTTAGGCTAGGGACTTTAGTTTTTCTAGGGTGGCGTTGAGGGCGGTGGCGACTTCGCTGTCGGCTGCATCCGACTTTTGGATACGGTTAAGAGCTTCCTCGACTGTTTTTTGGGCGGACTGGCGCATGGTGGCGTCGGGCTTTTCGGCGTCTAGGTTTTCTTTGATGAACTCCGGGAGGAAGTGTGGCTGCTGGGTGCAGTAGAAGGCGCAGCCGAGGTGGAAGAGGTGCTGGGCGGAGGGGCGGAGGCCTTGGGCTCCTTTTGACTCCCAGTGCTTGACGAGTTTGAGTCCGTCTTCGAGGAGGTCGGAGGCTTTGTCGTGGATCTCTTGCTGGGCTTCGGGCTTTTGGGCTGCGATGAGCATGCCGAAGGCGTGGCAGTAGGAGCGTCGGGCGCTGAGGGAGATTTCGGCGGCGACGAGGTGGGTCTTTTCGTTGGGTCCGGCGATCTTTAGGGCGAACTCGCAGGACTGGATTGTCTGCTGTACGGATTCGGAGGAGGGCGGGACGCGGCTGAGGAGATTGGCTCGGTTGGCGTGGGCGGATGCGATTTCGATGCCGAGGCGCGGGTCGGATTTGTCTTTGATGCCGCCGATGACGCGAATGGTTTCTTCGAAGGAGGAGATGGCGAGGTCGAGGTTGCTTTTGTCCGAGCTCCACATGAGGGCACGTCCTAGGCTAGAGCGGACGCCGGCTACCAGGGCGCCGATGGAGGCTTCTTCGGTGGGGAGATCATCGATGACTTCGAGGGACTTCTCGTAGGCGTCTATGGTGCGCTGCTCGGGCTTTTGGGGATTGCTCTGGCGGGCGTAGACGTTGCCGAGATTCAGCCAGGTGGCGGCGAGCTGGTGGCGGTAGCGGATGTTTTCTTTCCAGGGAAGCTCGTCGAGGAGAACGATGGACTGGCGGAAGCAGTTGGTGGCTTGCTCGAGAGCTTCCTTTTGGGGGACGCGGGATTGGGTGTGCCCGATGTTTCCCCAGACGGCGGCGATGTCGGCCTTGTGAGAGGGGCTTTTCTCCTGGATGGCTTCGAAGTGCTTGAGGGCGACTTGGTAGCCGGCGATGGCTTTTTCGACGCCTTCGGTGGTGTCGGAGTTGGCGAGGGCGTTGGCCTTGCCCATCTCGGCCCAGCCGAGGAGGTGGTGTTTGGCGTCTGACGCTTCGACGGCTGGATCGGCGAGGAGCTCGAGGGCGTGGTCAAAGCCTTTGACCGCTTCCGCGTGGGCGTTGCGGTCCTTTTGGGCGATGGCGTCGGCCTGGGCGATGGCTTGGCGGGCGGCGTCAAGGGGGCTGGAGGGAGTGTTCTCTGGGGTTTGGCTTTCTGGAGTTTCCACGTGTCTCAGGTTTGTCTGTTTCGAAAAGGCGGAGAGGTTGGGGAGTTGGGGTGGTGAAGGCGAGCGAAAGCTTTTTGGGCGCTATCTATGGAGGGTGTTGGAAAATGGGGAGACCTGTGAAAGGGAGGAGGGAAGAGAATTTTCTGATAGAATGATTGAGGTTTTACCCTCTGTTTTGAGGGGTCAGTGCGGGTTGGTCGGCTGTATTGGTCGGGGGAGACTATGGAGTCTCATTCGTAGCAAGTTTTTAGCGTCTCTGGGTATGAATAACCAATTAATGAGTAAATCGTCTGTAATTTTCTAGGGCAGATTTGGAAATAGGGTTTTCTTTCGGATTGTAGGGTCGAAATGGGGATGAGACCAAAAAGACTCAGAATGACCACTACGACCATGAAGCAAAAGATAGGGGCGATCATCGCCATGAGCATTCTATTGGGATCAAGCTCTTTCGGAGCAGGGTCCTGGAAAGGGATTCAGTTTGGGGGCTTTGTCAGCCAAGGCTACCTCGAGAACACAGGAGACAATGACTACCTCGGAGAAACTAGCGAGGGAATGTATGACTTTCGTGAATACGCAGCGAACGCCTCCTATGCGATTGGAGAATGGCGGATCGGAGCTCAGGTGTTTGGGCAAAAGCTAGGTAACTACGGGAATGATGAGTTGTCGCTCGATTGGGCGACGATTGATTATCAGCCCTCTCAATGGTTTGGAGTGCGAGCCGGTCGCGTAAAGACTCCTCGCGGACTATATAATGAGGCTTTGGACGTGGATTCTATTCGCCCCTTTGTATTGATGCCTCAGAGTGTATACGATGCGCGTCTTCGCGATTTCAATGCTTCCTTTGACGGAGGAATGGTGTTTGGGAATGTAGAGATTGGCGATTCGAACAGCGTCGATTATAAGCTGTACTATGGCGAAGTGCCAATGAAATTGAATTCTGGCGCGAGTGATTACTTTAATACTGATTTTCCCCTGCCTAACACGAGAATAGGGATGGATACTGCCAGAGGCGGTTCATTGTTTTGGAACACTTCTATAGAAGGTTTACGTTTGGGATATTCTTCCTCGGTCTTCAAGGACTTTGGGATGGATAGGATTATCACTGCATGGCCTGGGGAACCGACTTACTATAAAGTGACTTCAGGCTACAAGCGTCAGCTTTTTTCTGCCGAGTATTCTACCGGTGATTGGGTCTTTGCGATAGAGGGTGGTGGTGATAGCGCGCTTTATGATTTGGGTTACATAGGCGCTCCTTCTGCGGGAACTCAGGATGTAGCTGTGGACTATGGTTATGTATCGGTATCGAGGAGGCTGAATGAAAAATTCGAAATGGGAGCTTACTACAGTTATTCTAAAGAAAGTTCAGTCTTTGATACTGACGAAAATATCGTAGCTCCAGATTTTGAGCAAAAGGATATATCAGTTAGTATTCGCTATGATCTTAACTACAATTTATTGTTCAAACTAGAGGCTCACTACATGGATGGATCCGGAAAGATTTTTTCTACACCAGCATATCCTCAACCGGTAGAGAACCGTGATAATTCTTGGACTCTTTTCGCTGTAAAGACAACCTATACCTTCTAAGACAATGATGATTAGTAAACTATTTGGCGTATGCGCTGTGGCAGCGGCGCTCGCGGTGTCGACCGCTTCCGCTGCACCTGTTCTAATCGGCAACTCCAGCTTGGACGGGGTGAGCCTGAGCGACTCAGACATCCAGGCGGTGCTGCTTGGCAAGAACGTGAGCCTGGGTGGCAAGCGCGTGGTGATTGTGGTTGCGAAGGCCAGCGATGGCCAGGAGGCGTTTCTGAAGTCGAAGATAGGAAAGACAGGCTCACAGTTCAACAATCACTGGAGAAAACTTTTCATGACAGGTGGTGGGGTGGCTCCGACCCAAGTCGCCGCTGAATCCGACGTAGTTTCTGTGGTGGCCGCGACCTCTGGAGCGATCGGAATTGTGGACGATAGCCTTGTGGGCGGTCTGCCCGTAGTTGGGAAATAATCTGTCTTCAGAATCTGAAAATTTAAAGTGTACCCAAGTATTGGGTACGCTTTTTTCATTAGCAGATAAAGTTAGGACTGTTCGATTTCGTGCGCCGAATTGTAGGCAGATTTGGGTAGTTTCCCTTGAGTAGTGCTTTGATTAATAAGGGCTTGGAGGGTTCCTTATATGGATGGAAGCACGTATTTAAAACCGTGGAGAACCATTAGACCCGACTCGGTGTTTGCTCTTAGTGATGGAGTAAAATCTGTGTTATATCGGTTAGTTTAGGGCAATTAGCCTAAGCTGTAGTGAAGCCAAGGTCGTTATGAAAATGCAAAAAACTAACGACCATTACGAATATTATGAACATCACTACCAGATACAACAAAATCGGCGCGACTCTGTTGATTGCGGCTCTCGCTAGTTCGAACGCTTTTGGAGCGGGTTCTTGGAAGGGAATCCAATTTGGCGGATTTGCCAGCCAAGGCTATCTTGTTAACTCCGGCGATAATGACTATCTTGGCGAAACGAGCGAAGGCACCTTTGATTTTCGCGAGTACGCCGCCAGCGCTTCTTACGCGACGGGTGAATGGCGCATCGGCGCTCAGGTCTTCGGACAGAAGCTTGGCGTTTACGGCAACGACGAACTCGCCTTGGACTGGGCGTCGATTGACTACCAGCCTGCGCAGTGGCTCGGTTTTCGAGCTGGGCGTGTGAAGACGCCGCGCGGTCTCTACAATGAAGCGCTCGATGTGGACTCGATTCGTCCTTTCGTGCTTATGCCGCAGAGTGTCTACGATGCTCGCCTCCGCGACTTCAACGCATCCTTTGATGGAGTGATGATGTTTGGCAACGTTGCGATCGGCGACTCGAACAGCTTCGACTATAAAGTCTACCACGGAGACATTCCGATGAAGGTCGAGTCAGGAGCGAACGATTACTTTAACCAGGATCTTCCTTATCCGAATACATCCATTGGAATGGATTCGGCGACTGGCGGCTCGATTTTCTGGAACACGGGATTGGACGGATTGAGATTGGGCTATTCGGCTTCGGTTTTCGACAATTTCAACATGGACCGCGAGGTTTCCTTTGGTCCTGGTTTTCCGCCGGTTATTCTAAATCGCGGTACGCAGGATTATAAGCGGCAGCTGCTTTCGGCTGAGTATTCTGTTGGCGATTGGGTTTTTGCCGGAGAAATGGGACGCGAAACGGCTCTTTATGACATTACCGATGCCGATGGAAACTCTTTCGATATCTTCCTCGATTTTGAGGTGGAGTACGCGTACGCATCTGTGGCGCGTCGCTTGAGCGAGAAGTTCGAAGTTGGCGCTTACTACAGCTACTCGATGGAGACTCAGGTTTCTAGTGATGGTGTGACGGCTTTCCCCGACTACGAGCAGGCGGACCTTTCTGTGAGCGTGCGCTACGATTATAACTACAATCTGCTTTTCAAGCTAGAGGCTCACTACATGGATGGATCTGGGAAGATCTTTTCGACTCCAAGCTATCTCCAGCCGGTAGAGGACCGCGATGGTTCGTGGATGCTCTTCGCTGCCAAGACAACCTACACCTTCTAGAGCCATGACATTAAGCAAACTAGTAATCGCGGGACTATCCGCTATCGCACTCAGTTGTTCAGCGGTTTCTGCCGCTCCGGTATTGATTGGAAACGCCAGTCTGGAAGGGGTGAGCTTGAGCGACTCGGACATGCAAGCAGTGCTTCTTGGAAAGAACGTAAGCCTTGGAGGCAAGCGTGTGGTAATCGTCGTGGCGAAGGCCAGCGATGGACAAGAGAACTTTCTCAAGTCGAAGATAGGAAAGACCGGTTCGCAGTTTAACAACCACTGGAGAAAGCTCTTCATGACAGGGGGCGGTGTGGCTCCGACTCAGGTCGGCGCGGAAGCCGATGTGGTTTCCAAGGTTTCTTCGACCCCCGGAGCAATCGGGATCGTAGATGACAGTGTAGCGGGAGGACTACCTGTTATCGGAAAATAGTTCATAATTTGGATACGTGGCTGGGGATCCGGCCACGTTCCTAAAAATACTTCGCAAAGACTCAAAATGAAATCCCTCAGTATCGCAAAAAAAATATATATTGGACTCGGTATCCTGTTAGCTGGATACGCGTTCTCAATGGTCCAAGCCTTCATCGCCGGCGAGAGCCTTAAGAGCGACTTGGCGGCTATCAAGGAGCAGTCCTTTCCCAACGCGCTGAGTGGGCAATCCACGAAGACCCATTTCGCGGAGTCGCTTCGCTTGTATCAGGATGCGGCGATGATGGGGGATTCGGAGCTTGTTGACAAAGCGACTGCCGCTCTGAACTCGGTGGACGAGACGCTGACGAAGGTCCTCGACCGATTGTCCGAGGAGAGCGAATTCACCGCTTCTATTGACGCGGTTTTGAGTGATGTTCGCGAGGTAAAGCCGCAGCTTGCGGAGCTTTACGGAGAGATGGCGAACGGTAATTTCAGCAGTGATTTGCAGGAGAAGGCCGCGTCGATCAATCTTATGACGACCAGTCTGACGGATCGTATTCAATCTTTGGAGTCGGAACTATCGAACAGCGTGACGGCTGAACTCGTGGAAATTGAGGACAAGAGCAAAACTCAGAGAAACATCAACGCGGGTATCTTTATCGTTTGCGCGACTATTGGTTGTGTCTTTAGTTACATCGTTGTTCGGTCTACTATCTTGGGTCCTATCAACTCGATTTTGGAGAAACTCGGATCGAGTGGGGAGAACGTAGAGCAAGCGGTAGTTACGGTTCGCACTGCGAGCAATCAGCTTGCGGAAGGTTCGAGTCGGCAGGCTGCGAGCCTTGAGGAGACGACTGCTTCGATGAACGAGATGGCCGAGCGGGCTCAGGGCAACGCTAGCGCGGCGCAGGATTGCAATAGCCATATCAAGGACTCGAGCGTAAGGGTCTCGCAGGGTGTGAGCTCTATGGCGGAGATGGGTGAAGCGATTGCGAACATCGAAACGGCGTCGCAAGAGACGGCGAAGATTATTAAGACGATCGACGAGATCGCGTTTCAGACGAATATATTGGCTCTTAACGCAGCGGTTGAAGCGGCGAGAGCTGGCGAGGCTGGCGCTGGATTCGCTGTAGTTGCGGAGGAAGTTCGAGCGTTGGCTCTGCGTTCGGCTGAGGCTGCGAGCAGCACGGCTCATTTGCTGGAAGGCATGCAGGCGAACGTGAAGAGCACGGCCGAAGTGAATACAAAGGTAGCGGAGAATTTTGATGGTATCGCCACTTCGGTGGAAAACGTACGGACGAGTATCGAAGAGATAGCGAAGTCCAGCATGGAGCAATCGGAGGGAATTTCCCAGGTGAATTCGGCGATTTCGGATGTGGATCGCGTGGTGCAGGAGCATGCCGCGACGGCTGAAGAAACCGCGAGCGCCTCGCATTCGCTGGCGGGTGAGACGGATAAGCTGAACAGTCTCTTGCGAGAGCTGGAGAAGGTGGCCAATGGAGCTGGCTCGGATCGCCATCGCGGGCATTCGGGCGGCCGTTCTCCGGCCAGGAGCGCGCGTCCGGCGGCGTCGTCATTCGACGATTTCGACTCGCAGCCTTTGGCGGATCGTTCCCAGTCGGAAGTTTTCTTCAACTAGGCGGCGAATCCCGTCTAGGATTGGTGGACTTCGACGGTGACGTGCACGATGCCGAGCTTGTCGGGAAGACGAGCTTTGTAGACTTCCGGCTCTTGGGGCTTTTTCGCCAGAATGGTGATCATGGCGTTGTAGATGCCGGGGCCGATAGACCACATGTGAAGATCGATGATTTTCTCGTCGTCGGTCTCCACGGCTGAGCGGAGCTCGTCCAGTTTTTTTGGCTCGGCTTGATAGTCGAGAATTGTGTGGCTGCTGGTGCGGATGAGGCCGATGGACCAGTTGGCCACGAGTAGGGAGCCGACGATGCCCATAACGGGGTCCATCCAGATGGCTCCGAAGTATTTGGCGGCGAGCAGGGCGAAAATGGCGGTGACTGAGGTGAGGGCGTCGGCCATGACATGGAGGTAGGCGGAGCGGAGATTGTGGTCGTGTGAGTGTCCGTGGTGATGGTGGTCATGCGAATGCCCATGGTCGTGATCGTGGCCATGGGAATGGTTGTGTCCTTTTTCTCCGAGGATGAACATGCTGGCTCCGTTTACGACGAGTCCGACGATGGCGACTCCGATGGCCCAGTTGAATTGGATTTCGACGGGGTTGAGGAGGCGGTCGACGCTTTCCCATGCCATCATGATGGCGAAGCCGGCGAGGAGCATGGCTCCGGTGAATCCGCCGAGGGCGTTGACCTTGCCGGTGCCGAAGCTGAACTTCGGGTTGGCTGCGTTTTTGCGGGCGTAGATGTAGGCGAAGGCGGTGATGGTGAGGGCGGCGCTGTGGGAGGCCATGTGCAGTCCGTCCGCCAGGAGGGCCATGGAACCGAAAATCGTGCCGGCGGTGATTTCGACCACCATCATGACGAGGGTGATGGCGATGACGATTAGGGTGCTGCGTTCTCCTTCCTTTTGCTTTTCCTGGCCGAAGGTGTGGGAGTGTTGGTGGTGCTGGGCTGCGCTTTGCTTCATGAGGTAGGTGCCTAGCCGTGGATCTTGCGTGGGAGCGAGGGTGGCTGCAAGCTTGGGGAGCCGTTTCCTTTCGGATTGAAGTTTCCGGCGTCGCGCCCGGAGCCTCGTTATTCCGGCTTGTGGAGTGGGGTGGGATCTGTAGTCTAATACCCTGATGGTTGACGCGAATCTCGAGTCATTGGGTAGATTTAACTCGGTTGCGACTGAGGTATCGGTGCTGCTGGCGAAGAATCAGCTGGGCGATGTGGACAGGACGATCACCGAAGCTCTTGGGATATTGGGTCGGTACGCGAAGGTGGAGCGTTCGTATGTATTCACTTTCAACTACAGCGAATGGTTGAGCTATTATAGCTACGAGTGGTGCGCGGAGGGGACCAAACCGCAGATCCACCTGGTGCCGACGGTGGGGATCGATGTGTTGGCAGACTGGGTTGCCCATTTTCAGAAGGGCGAGCATGTCTATATACCTTCTATTCCCGATATGGCGGAGTGCTCGCTGAAAGGGGTCCTTAACGAGCAGTCTATTAAGTCGCTGATTGTTTACCCGATGTTTCACGGTAAGGACTTGCTTGGATTTGTCGGGTTTGACGCGGTGGCGGAATTCCGAAACTGGAACGAGCAGGATTTGGCTTTGCTGAAGATCGCGTGCGATACGATTGGCTCGAGTTTGAGTAACGAGCGGTATCGGGAGGAGCTAATCTCCGCCAAGGAAATGGCTGAGCGGACGAACGCCTATAAGAGCGAGTTTCTGGCGAACATGAGTCACGAGCTGCGCTCTCCTCTGAACTGCGTGATTGGGTTTAGCGATCTGATTGAGCAGGATGTGGAGGAGAAGTGTTTCGAGCGGATCGGGGAGTACGCGGGTTTGATAAAGGCGGCGGGAAAGCACTTGCTCGGCATGATAACGGAGATCTTGGATCTGGCGCGTATCGACACGGGTAAGATGCGTTTGGAGAAGCGGGAGGTCCATCTGGACGAGCTGCTGGAGCTTATCGCTTCAATGCTGAAGTTACCGGCTCGAGAGAAAAGGCTTTCGATCGAGCTTGATTGTGATCCGATCCGTTTCGAGGCGGATGAGCGTCGCCTGCACCAGGTGCTGCATAATTTGTTGAGCAACGCTATCAAGTTTAGTTCGGAGGGTTCGCGGATTGGTGTGTCGGCTCAGGGCCAGGGTGAGATCGTCGAGATCGTTGTATGGGATGAAGGGCGTGGCATTGCTCCTGACTGGCTGGACCGGATCTTCGAGCCGTTTGAGCAGGTGGAGTCGGGCGATTCCGAACTTGGTGAAGGGGCCGGTCTGGGGTTGGCGATCGTAAAGCGGATTGTCGACTTGCATGGAGGGCAAGTTTCGGTGGAGAGCGAGTTGGGAGTCGGGTCTCGTTTTTCGGTGCGTTTGCCGGCTTTGGCTCCGAAGCCTGCTAAAGAAAACGAGCCTGCGCTTGATACGGCTTCGCGGGAGTATGCCGGAAGAAGACGGAAGGTTCTTTGTGTGGATGACATTGAAGCGAACCTCAGGTTGCTGGAAGTCGGCTTGTCTCGCTGTCATTTTGATGTGGATACAGCTAAGAGCGGTGGGGAGGCTCTTGAGAGAGCAGTCAACGGAACATACGATATAATGCTTCTCGATATAAAGCTGCCCGATATGAGCGGCTTCGAGGTGTTCGAGCGACTGCGCGGGATCCGCGGATCGATGCCTGTAATCGCTGTAACGGCATCGTTGACGGACGACATTCGAGATCGCGTTTTGCGGGCTGGATTTGATGGCTTGCACGGGAAGCCGATTGATATGAATGGCTTGGTGGATTTGATTGAGAAGAGCCTTGATGGAAAGGGTGCTTGAGGGAGCGTAGATTGGGTTCGCTTTTGATAGTGGGCGCTTCTAACAAGAGGTTTTGGCATGGGATTGCTTGAGTATACTTTATTAGCGTTCGTGACGCTGTTCGTGATCGTCGAGCCGATTTCGATCGCGCCGATCTTCCTTGCCATGACGGCGGGCAACGACCGGTCGGCGAGGACGCGTACTGCCAAGATCGCTTGCGTGACGATGGTGACGGTGCTGCTGCTGTTCGCGGTGGTGGGAATGTCCCTGCTGGAGTTTTTCGGTATCTCGGTGGCTGCTTTCCAGACTTCCGGAGGAATTCTGCTCCTTCTGATCGCCCTCGACATGTTGCAGGCGAAGGAGTCGAGCCGGAAGATCACACAGGAGGAAAGCGACGCGGGGACGGCGAAGGAAGACATCGCGATCACGCCGCTTGCGGTGCCGCTGCTGGCGGGGCCTGGGGCGATCACGACTTGTATCGTTTTGGCGAATCAGGCGGAGGCTTGGGATCAGAGGATGGCGTTGTACGGGGTCATCATTTTCATCTGCGGTCTTACCTTTCTGATCCTCAAGCTAGCCGACAAGGGCGCGGCTTGGATGAACCCTCTCTTCATGCGAGTGATCACGCGATTGGCGGGGCTTTTGCTGGCGGCTTTGGCGGTGCAGTTCATCTTTAACGGGTTGCGGGATTCGGGACTTTTTCCTCTATCTGGCGGTGCGCTCTGAGGTCATTTGCAGTCGCTGGTGGGGACTTCTCCTCAGGCGTGTTTTTGCATTTCGCGAAGAGCTTGTTAATCTGTGTCTTACCGAGCATACGGGCGTTAAATTGAGGTAGGTTAGGGTCGATTATTATGAGGACCCACTCAATGGCTGCTAGATCAACGACTAGCGGATCATTGGTAACACCAGATCCACAAATGGCTGTATTTGAAGAGAATGACGCGGAGTTTAGATCCGTAGACGAATCCAAGATCGACACAGTTGAGATTCAAAAGTTTAGCGACGTTCTTGAAGGGCGCGGAGTAGATGGAAAAAAGTCTCTGGGAGTCGTATTCAGGTACCCCGATATGGAGGTTGCCTTTGTGAATGCGATTGGCCGCAAGATTCTGAATCCTCATCAAGGGCGGAGTTTGGCTGCTGAGCGATTTGTGCTGCGGGATATCGTATCAGTCCAGGACAAGAACCGATTCGACTCCGGTATATTCACAATGCTGAAGGTTACCGGACAGTGGGAGGGAAAGCTGACTTTTCGGGATCTTTGGGGTGGTGATCTGCCGTTGGCGATTCGATTTTGGAACGAGGCAATAGAGGGTGAGAAGAAGGAGAAGTTTTTGTTCTGTCATGGTGAGCCGATTCCGTGCTCGAGTTTTGAGACCTTGCGTGGCTGGAAGGATCGCGAGTTGTTGTTGGGGCTGCTCGCTCACTCCAAGGACGCTATTTATTTCAAGGATAAGGAGAGTCGTTTCTTACGGGCAAGCAGTTCGCTGATTCAGCGATTCGGGCTGACACATCCGCATGAGGTGATCGGCAAAACCGATTTTCATTTTTTCGGAGTGAGCCATGCTTCAGAGGCTTATGAGGACGAGAAGCGGATCATCGAAACCGGCGAGATGATCATCGATAAGGAAGAGCGGGAGAATTGGGATAATGAGGAGGTGACCTGGGCATCCACGACCAAGCTGCCTTTACGCGGGGTCGATGGGGAAATCATCGGTACCTTTGGGATTTCCAAGGATATCACCAAGAAGAAGGAGGAGGAAGAAGTGCGCAAGGAGCTGGAGGTGCGACTGCACTTGGCCCAGCGCTTGGAGGCGATAGGATCGCTTGCGGCTGGCGTGGCCCATGAGATCAATTCGCCGACGCAGTTCGTCGCCGATAATGTGCGCTTCCTAGGCGACGCGTACCGTGATATTGAAAAGGTTCTTTCGGCTGCGAAGGCTTTGCTGGAAAAGGCGAAGGGTATCGAGTCTTTGGGTACGGAGTGCGGTCAGCTCGAGTCTGCGGTGGACGAGGTTGATCTGGATTTTCTGCAGGAGGAGATTCCAGAATCGATAAAGCAGAGTGCCGACGGTCTGAAGCAGATTGCTAAAATCGTAAGTTCGATGAAGGAGTTTTCGTATCCATCTTCTCCTGAAAAATGCAAGACAGACTTGAATCATGCGATTGAGAACACGCTAAATGTCGCGAGAAACGAGTGGAAAGGCGTGGCTGAGCTTGATTTGGATCTCGATCCTGAGCTGCCTGAGGTCGCTTGTCTGGTGGATGAGATAAACCAAGTTTTGCTGAACCTGATCATCAACGCGACGCATGCCATTGCGGCTACTGAAACAAGACAGGGCAGTATAGGCGTGAGGACTTTCAGTTTGGGAGGGAACGTCTGTATCGAAATAAGCGATACGGGTGTTGGGATGAGTGAAGATGTGAAGTCTAGGATCTATGAGCCGTTTTTTACGACTAAGGAAGTAGGAAAGGGTACGGGTCAAGGTTTGGCTATGGTGCGGAACATCATTCTGAAGTCGCATAGGGGTGAAATCGATTGCGAAAGCGAACTAGGGAAAGGCACCCGGTTTTGTGTGACTTTACCAATTGAAGCTCCGGAAGAAGATGAAGCCGTCTCTGCGGAAAACAGTTAGATAACGACGAAGATGAAAGTATTGTTTGTAGACGACAACAAGAGCGTGCTCGCGGCGTTTCGCCGCAATATGAGAAAGCGCTTTGATATGGTGACTGCTGAAAGCGCGAACGAGGCTTTAGAGCTCATGTCCAAGGAAGGTCCGTTTGGCATCATCGTTTCCGATATGAAGATGCCGGGAATGAATGGTGTAGAGTTTCTGGAGAAATCGATCGAAATTTCTCCCGAGTCCGTTCGCATCATGCTCACGGGGAATGCGGATCAGGAGACCGCGACCGAAGCAGTGAACCGCGGTCATGTATACCGTTTTCTTAACAAGCCCTGTTCGGTTGAGGATTTAATATCGGCTCTGAAAGATGCTTCAGATCACTATGACTTGATGCAGGTAGAGCATAATCGTCTCGAAGAAACTGTTGCTGGCTGCGTGAAGGTCCTCACTGATGTTCTCGGTCTGGTGGCGCCTTTCGCTCTGGGACGGGGACAGCGTTTGAAGGCCAGTCTTACGCCGTTTATGGAAGTTTTAAAGATGAAGAGCACTTGGCAGCACGAAGTCGCAGCCTTGCTCTCGTCGATTGGGTACACGTCTTTACCGGTCGATCTTATAACGAAGCTTGAGATGGGTGAGGAGCTTACGGGTCACGAAGCGACTGTGGTGCGTCAGGTTCCAATTATTGGATACGAGCTAGTCGCGGCGGTTCCCAAGCTGGAGAAAATCGCGCGAGTCATAAAGTACCAGCGAAAGAATTTTGACGGAACCGGGTTTCCCAAGGATGAAGTAAAGGGTCAGTCGATACCGCTGGGTTCGCGATTGTTGCGGGTGTTCGAGGATCGTATGGAGTTAGAGCGAGAGGGAACGGGAGGCCGAGCTGCATTTGAGGTGATGGTCGATCGCCGCGGGTATTATGATCCGCAGATACTCGAACTTTGCTTCAAGTATTATCCTGACTATCTTTCGACTTCGATTTCGAAGGAGAAGCCGGTGCAGACTTTGGATCTTCAAAGCCTCAAGCCCGGTATGGTGATCGTATCCGATGTGTACACGGTGAATGACGTGCTCCTTGTAGAGGCTGGGAATTGGCTCACCGCGGCGACAATTCAGCGAATTCGAAATTACGCGGCATTGGATCAAGTCAGCGGGCCCTTTTACGTGCAAACGGACGAAGAGGATTCTAAAAGCAGCTAGGGACGGCTCGCTTTCGCGAACCGCCCCTTCTCTAACGACTGTTTGTGTTTCCGAAAAGTGTTATTATGCTGCGGAGTATAGCAGTGTAATCGTATTTGGACTACCCCGAGCGGGATTCTGAAAGCCCCGAGCGGGATTTCCGTTGACCGAAGAATCTTCTCCAGGAAAGCGCGAATCCTGTATAGATGAGGATGAGGGAAGCCGCAGTGGCGAGGGTGGCTATGATTTTGCCAATCAGTCCGAAGGCTTCACCGGTGTGAAGGAAGCGTATCCATACGCGAGATTGCAGCCCGACGGAGCGTTCTTCGAAGAGGGTAAACTTAAGGACTTCGCCGGTAATTGGATCTATCGAAAGTGGCGTATAGCCTTGGCTTTGAAAGAAGCCCGGCAAATAGACTGCGGCGTTTACAAGCTCGGGCGGTGTATCCAGAATATGGTTTTTCGGAAAGTCACAGGAAGAGTCGTTTGAGTTTAAGCTAAATTGAAGAAAGCCGCTTGGAAAAATCCAAGCGGCTTATTGATCAATGAATGTACTAATAAAACTAGAATTTGATCGAAGTCGAGAGGCGGATGTCGCGACCGGGGGCGGCGAGACCGGCGACTCGGGCTAGTCGAGCATTGTACCCGGCGGTCGCTTGGTCGACGTAGTACTTGTCGAAAGCGTTGTCGAGGGTGAGCGTTACCGCGATGTTGTCGTCTTCGCCCGTGACCCATTGCACGTAAAAGTCGTTGACGAAGTAGGAGGGTTTGTGGGCGAGGGATTCAGGTGATTCGTCGTATTTTTCAACGTAGTTGAGAGACCAGCCGACATGGATTTGTTGATCAGTGAAAGCGTAGTCCGTATTAGCGTTCCAAGTACGTCCGTATGAACTTCCCAGTCCGAAATCGGTATCTACGAGGGCGACTCCGTCGAGCTCTGGATTCGAGTGGGAGACACCTAGGCTCGATGTGAACTCGCCTTGGCGAAGCCCGAAGGAGAAATCGTAGCCGTCGACTTCGAGGTCGCCTGAGTTGTCACGAATGCCGCTGGAGATGATGACATCGTTGATGGTTTGCTGGTAGAGCGTGCCATTGGCGAAGTAGGTGCCGTTGTCGTATTGGAAACCGATCTCGGTGTTTTCGGCCCATTCTGGGTCGATGCTGTCATGATTTGTGACGCCGCCTTCGTTTGCGGTGATGAGATCGATAGGCGTGACTCCTCGGAATGCGGTGCCGTAGCTGATGTTAAGATCGAGCTCTTCTGTAGCGGCGAAACTGATGCCAAGATTCGGGCTGAAGCCGGAGTTCTTGAAGGTTTGTCCGTCTTTATCATTGTATACGTACTCATCCCAGCGGAGTCCGAATGACGCCTGAAGCTGTTCGCTGACTTGCCATTCGTCCTGAGCGAAGAAGCCGATGATTTCGATGGTTTCGTCTGGGATGGTATTGTAGACGAGCGGTCGAGCGAAACCGACTGCTTGTCCTTTGCCGGTGAAGTATGCGGAGTCATCTCTGTAGTTGAAACCGTAGGACGGTTCATGGTCGCCGTAAGCAGCAGTGTTCGAAAGGTCAAGGCCGAGGCTCTTGTAGCCCATTTCGTACTGTCCTGTTCTGTCTATGCTATTATCGGTATGATAGAGGTTCGCCTGGAAATCGAGATTGTCTTCGGCAGAGTAGTACCCGTAGCCGAGCGTGGCGGTCTGGCGGGCGAACTCCATTTCGACTGGGACGTTAGGAGCTACCGGATGGTTGAAGTATCCTGCGAAGTTAGGACGGTGCCGGTAAGTGCCTTTGCTGTCGCGGTCTTCAAAGCTGAAGTCGAGGCTTTGTTTGGCGTCGATTTGCGCGTCGAGTTTGAGGAAAGCACGGTTCGTGTCGGTTGCGGTGAGATCAACTGTGTCGCCATTTCCGTCCTTGTAGTCGTTGGAATCCGAATACGTGTACGCGAATAGAGCGGATACGCTGTCGCTGACATTTCCGAAGAGGGCTCCGGTGAGCTTTAGTTGATCTCCATTGCTGCCATAGCTGGCTTTGCTGAATGAGCCGAAGGTAGCGTCGCCTGTTAGAAAGTCGGATGCTCCCTTGTTTTCGAATTTGATGGCGCCGGCGAGGGCGCCCGGGCCTACTGCGGCTCCGCCTGCTCCTGGTTCTGCGGTAGCGAACTTGAGTAGCTCTGGCTCGATGGAGTACTGTCCCTGGTGGTGGGAGAGGTAGCCCGCTTGGGTCGCTCCGTCTATGGAGACGTTGAGCATCTTGTCTTCTATGCCGCGAACGTAGATTTTCTCGGCGGCTGAGATGCCTCCTCCAACCATGATGGAAGGATCTTGAGAGAAGATGTCCGAGAGATCGCTTGCTTGGAGACGCTCTAGGTCTTCGGCGGTCACGTGGACGATTTTCTGGGCGCCGAAGGCGTATGTTTCTCCGGATACGACGAATGGGGCGAGATCGTAGACGGAGTCTTCGCTTGATTCGGTGTCTTGTCCGGAGGCGAAATTGATGGAAGCGCCAGCGATCAAAGCGATCGCGAGGCGGGCGGTGAGTTGTGGATTTTGTATCATGTTCGATATCCTGTTCGTAATGAAGCCGCGGACTTTACATGAACGGAGTTTGCGGGGCCGCTCCGAGAGGGATAATCTTGAACCCGTGAAGGATTTTTGTAGAGCGTAGCTCTTTGTTCGAGAGGAGCTTATCTTGTTCGCTCTTAGGTGGAGAGCCGAAATGAATAGAGGAGCATGAGCAGAAGGGCGAGCGGGCAAAGCAAGTGGAAGGAAAAGCGCAAAAGCGTTTTATGATCATCGGCGTGGATGGGCGGAGTGGCTTTGCGCGTTTTCATTTTGACTAGAGGAGTTCTGGAATGAGCTCTTCGAGCGTTTCGAGAAAGCAGTCTTTTGAGAGTTCGTCCTTGGCGGCTGCGATGGTGAGCAGTGGTTCGCCTTGCGGTCCGCTTAGGGTGAGTCCTGGGCTGGCGCGGCTGAGGTCGAGGTAGACGTGGCGAGCGGCTTGGATCACGATTTGAAAAGTGGAATCGTCTGAATAGACGGCTAGAAATGTGTCGTTTGCCTCGATGCTAGCAGGTTGGATTTCGCGGCAATGGAAGCTGTAGTCGTTTGATAGCGTCGCTTGAATATTACCTCCGCTATCGGCGATGGTGCCGATAATCTTGCCGAGTAGAGTTGGGTGTAGCGGTGTAAGCAGCGATTGACTGGGAAGCTCCGATGAAAAAGGGGAAGTTTGGAACTGGTTTATTGCTGCGCTGCGTGGAGCGACTTGGAGCGACTGGACGAGTCTGCCCCACTTATTCGCGGGGGTCGCGCTTGACGGGCAGATTTGTATGAACTCTTCGCCCGAGGTCGTTTGAAATTCGATACGGCCAGGAGAGCTGCAGCAAGGGCAGCGTTCTACGAAGGCGTTGACAGAGCATGCTGTTGATTTCGAAAGGGACAGACGGCAATTGCTTTGTGCGAAGGAACAAGAAAGTGAGTCGGCGGTGACACGCGCTACGAGTCGGGCGTAGCGATGGCGCGTTTGAACGTAGAAATCTGGCATGCTTCCGGCATGCAGCATGATGGAGGACCAATCGCAATAGAGGGGGATTCTGCCGTCCGACATTGTCGAGATGGTAACTGTATCCGAATTTTGGATAGAGTGAATTTCATTGTGAGAAGAGGTAAGGGAATATTCGTGAAAACGCATTTTGCTAGTATTTGCTTGGGGTGTTCGCTTCGATTTGAGCTGTGACTTTGGCTTGCGGGCAGAAGCAGGCGATGCGGCTGGCGAGCTTCCAGACGGTGTCGCTTGAGACGGCTATCTCGAAGGGAAAGGTGAGAGTGATGCTGGAACTGCGTTTTCCGGAGACGGTCTTTTCCGTTGTGCGGATGGGGAGGGCCAGCTTGAGGTCGATAGCGCAGGATTTTGCGATGTTGCTAAGGTCTTTGGCGAGCTGGGTGTTTGGGCTGTTGACCTCGCAATGTATCGAATTGTTGGATGCGTTTACAGATTGGAGAAGCGGAATCATGGTAACTTTTATTACTCAGTATTAACCGATTCTATAGATTATGAGATGAAGTATCCACCCCGCGGCGGATTCCGAAAGCTCCTAGCGGGATTTGTGGAGCTATACTGTTCTTGGTTGAGATGTTTTGGCCGCGATCCATTGGAATAAACCAATTAGGATGAGGCTTAGCCCGACCATGGGTAGGAAGATTGCGAGGGCAATGGTGAGCCATGCGAGCCAGCGGGGAGCGGTTTTGGGCAGGGTCTTTTTCGGGGCTCCGAATGTGCCTTTGGGGCGACGTCTCCACCAAAGCCATACGCCCGTGGCGCACATGGCGGTGAGTATGAGGCAACTGAGTACGGCTATAATCTTAGTGCCGATGCCGAAGATGCTTCCGACGTGAATCGGGTAGAAGAGCAGTATCGCGTGGGTCCGCCATGGCAGGTCTTGATTGGTGGCGGTGAGTAATAACTCGCCATTGTATTGGTCGATGTAAGTGGCTCCGAGTTCCACGAAGGGTTCGGTGATTTCTGTGATGATTGAGAAGGCGTTGTCCGTATCGTGATGCGGCAAGTCGATGCCGTAGCTTCGCCCTTCGAAAGGGAAAGCTTGGTTGGCTTCGGTGAATGCTTCGTCGAGACTGATGCGAGTGTGCAGGCTATGATCTTCCACGTGAGCGGACTGGGGCGGGCTGACGTAGAAATCTGGGAATCCTCCCGAGAGGGCGGTGCCGAGGCGGAATCCAGTGCCCCAGATTGAGGTGAAGAATAGTCCTGTGCCCATAATCGCGAGGAGAAAAATGGATAAGTACATGCCCGGAACGGTGTGCCAATCGCGTAGGATGACGCGGAAGTTTCCCCGTATCCTAGGAACCCATACACCCTTTACCTTTTCTTTCTTTCGCGGCCACCAGAGGTAGAGACCCGCGAGCATGGAAATAATGCCCCAGCAGGTGGCCACTTCGATGATGATGCGGCCGGGCGTGCCAGCGAGGAGGCTGCGGTGGAGTGTGAGTACAATGCGGAAAAAGCCTTCGTCGGAGGCTTTGTGACCAAGGATCTTGCCTCGATATTGGTCGAAATAGACGAAGCGGACTTGTTCGCTTCCGTCTTCCTGATGGATTTCCACGAATGCGGCCCAGGACCTGTCTGATCCTTTGGATACGCTTATGTAGTGGAGTTCGGCTTCGGGGAGTTCGGCAGCGATGGTCTCTTCGAGGGCGGTGTGGCCAACGGTGGTTTCGCCGGGCTCGACGAAGAGGAGCTCGGAATGAGTGTAGCGCTCGATCTCGTCCTTAAAAACGTAGAGAGCTCCTGTGATGGAGACTACTATGAGAAACGGAGATACGAGGAGCCCTGCCCAGAAATGCCATTTCCAAACAAGTTGGTAGATTTTTCCGGAGATCTGTTTTTTGGATACAGGTTTGGTGAGTGTATTTGCGTTGGGCATAGTAGTCGTTAGGAGGAGAGGAGCGCGTTTCGGGTTTAGAAGTGGAGGTCGACGCCGATGCCGATCTGGCGCGGGTCTCCGACTTGTGCGGCGAGGGTAGTGGCGTTTTGCTCCCAGAGGCTGTTTAGGTAGTCGTCGTCGAGCAGATTTTTGCCGTAGAGGTAGGCGCTCCATGACTCTTTTTGGTAGCCGATTTTTGCGTTTAGAATCAGGCGGTCTCCAAGCGTCATGTCTGGGTCGTTTTCGGGCGCGGCGTGGACGTTGCTGTAGTAGGTGAGGGAGGCGGTGCCGAACCAGTCTCTCGGAGCTTGATAGGAGACGCCAGCTCCGAGGGTCCAGCGTGGAGCGTTTGGAAATTCCTTGCCGGTGTAGTCGTCGACGCTGGTCGCGAAGTCTTTGAACTCGGTGTGGGTGTATCCAATATTTTGAAACAGGCTCCAACCGTTCTCAAGGCGTTGGCGCATTTCTGCCTCGAAGCCGTAGTAGGTGGATGCGCCTGCGTTTTCGACTTGGCGGTCGAAGGTGTCGTTGGAGAGCTGGACGCTAACTTGTTGGTCGGTCCAATCGACGTAGAAGGCGTTCGCGTTGAGCGTGACTTTTCTGTCGTGCCATTGGCTGCGGAGGGATAGCTCGTAGTTGTCGGTGAACTCTGGATCGTAGGGGACGATTTCGGCTCGAGCTTGGTTGAACGCGACTCCACCGGAGCGGTATCCCTGGCTAAAGGTGAAGCCGAGGCTGAGGTCCTCTTGCAAGTGATAGGTGGCTCCGAGCGTGGGAAGCGCGACGTCGAACTCGTCGTCTCCGAGTCCCTCTGCGGTGGCGTCGGCGACGAGGCTTTGGAGCACGACATTGGCGGGAGTGCCAGCTGGTATGCCGTAGGAGGGGACGTCTATGAGGGCGACAGCGTTGGGGAAGCCTTCGAGGAGTTCGACGAACTGGTTGCGGTCGCGTTCGTTCTTCTCCTGGTCGAGGCGGAGTCCGGCGGATAGGGTCCAGCGCTTGTTTGGCTGGTAGTCTCCGTTGAAGAAGAAGGCGGTGTTTGCGATGTCGGTTTTGCTGTACTGGATGATGCTGAGGAGCGCTTGGGCTGGCGGGGTGAGCCCGAATACGGCGTCGAGGGGGCTGGCTATGGTGTAGTAGAATGGGCCATCGGTCGCGTAGCCTCTGGTCTCTTCGGCGGCGTAAAGTCCGAAGAGGGCGTTCCAGTTTTCGCCTTTGCCGAGAAGGCGGATTTCCTGGCTGACGGTTTTGTTGTCGCTGTCGAATCCGTAGACGAGGTCCTCTTCGGGGGTGCGGTCTCCGTCATAGGAGGCGCTGCGAAAGAAGTCGCTCCATGAGTTGGTCGCGGTGAGGAGCCAGCCGTTTGCCATTTCCTTGTTGATTTCCAGGGATGCGAGACGCGTGGTGGCGTCTGTGATTTCCGGGGTGTTTTCATGGGCGATGCGCTGGTAGAGGGCTTGGCGGTCGGGGCCGTAGCTATAGACGCGGTAGGGGGCGTCATTTTCGGAGTGGGAGTAGCTGAGGAGGGCGGAGAAACCATCCCATTTGGCCGGTTCGAAGAGCAGTTTGCCGCGCAGGGTAAGTTGCTCCTGATGGTCCCAGTCGCTTGTATCCAGAGTTTGGTTGAAGAATGCTCCGTCGCTTGACTGCTTAGTAGCGGAGAGGCGGAAGGCGAGGGCGTCCTTTACTAAGGGGCCTCCGTACGCGAGGCCGAGTTGGCTGGAGCCGTCTTCGCCGTAGGTGGCACGGAATTTCCCGCTGTAGTTGAAAGTTGGATTTCGGGTCTTTGCGATGACGGCGCCAGCCATGGAGTTTCGACCTTGGCTGGTGGACTGTGGGCCGCGGAGAATTTCGACGTGGTCGAGATCCCAGACGGAGAGGCCGTCGTACTGGAGCATTTGGGCGTCAACGGCAGCTCCGTCTAGGAGCACGGTTGCCATGTCACTGCCTTCTGAATACGTGAGGCCGTTGTTGGATATGCCGCGGATGGAGAAGGATCCGTTTTTCGCGAAGGTGTTGGCGGTGCGTTCGAAGACGTCGAATAGGCTGGCGTCGGTGGATTGCGCGATTGCTTCGCGGCCGTGGATGGCGACTGAGGTCTGGGTTTCCTGAAGGGTGCGGCCGAGCTTTTCGCCTTGTACGGTGATGGCGTCGAGCTCGACGATATCGTCTTCGGAGAGGCTTTGGGCCTTGAGTTGGGAAGCCAAAAGGACTGCGGGGAGAAGCAGAAGTGGTGTCAGGTTAAAGGTCATAACCCTGCCATAGTGACAGGATTAGAAAAGCGTTTCCGCTCGCGGAGGGATTGCTTGCGCTCCGAGAGGGATTGATTTTCTGCATGCAGTCGAACGGACTGGTTTTATTGAGCTTTGCCTGAATTTGGTTTTCCGAAGAATCGACGATAGCTGAGAGCGAAACCGGTGTAGACGAGGAAGAGAGAACCTAGAGTGAAGAGGCAGGCTATGAGTTTTCCCCAGAATCCGAAGCCGCCGCCGGTATGGATAAAGCGGGTCCAGATGCGGGCGCGGAGACCGGGACTTCGGTCTTCGAAGTGGATGGCTTGAAGGATGGAGCCGGAGTAGGGATCGACTTCTACGGGGACCCATGCTCGGTTTGGCATGTAGTCGGGCCGGGTCAGGTTGAGGGTAATAGGCGCGGCAATTTCTCCGGGTGTCGTTGGTTTGGGAAGAGCTAGCCCGATGCTGACCCAGTCGGGGTAGCGCTCTTTGGCGAATTGGGTGAGCTTCGAGTGGCTAACGAGCGGAGCACCTTCCGGTGGAAGTGGCGTGCGCGCTGGCTCGACGGCCATCATTCCGAAGTTGCGAGCAGGTGTCGCTTCTTCACCGAATATGAGAAAGGGAATTTTGTGACCCCACTCGTAGGAGATGACGACTGCTGTGGCTGAGAGAATGATGAGTCCGGAAAGACTCCAGATTCCGAATACGTTGTGCCAATTGAAGTCGCGGGCTTTGCCTTTGGCTTTCTTGTTGAAGATGAGGGCTTTTTCGAAGAGGCGCCATTTTAGGGCGCGAGGGAACCAGATGTAGATGCCGGTGAGGCAGAGCAGTAGAAACGCGAGGTTGGCGGCACCGTTTATGTGGCGGCCGATGAGCCAAGTGTCTTTGCTGTCGAGACCGAAGAAGCGGTGCCACATTTCGAGCTCGTGAATGATTTCATGGGCGGTGTGGGCTTGGGTGTCGGCAAGCTCGCCGGTATAGGGATTGACGTAGAGCGGGTTTTCGTAGCCGACGAGGAATTGGTGAGCGGCGGTGGGGTCGCTATAGACGCGGACGTAGTTGAAGGGAAAGTCGGGGCGTTGCTCGCGGACGATGTCTTGTAGTTGTTCTATGGATATGGGAGTGGCATTGGCGGGGACTTCGACCTGAGAGACGTGTCGATCGAACCAATGCAGGATCTCCTCTTCGAAGGCGATGCCGATGCCTGTGATAGACATGACTGCGATGACTAGGCCGGAGACGAGACCGGAAATGAGATGTATCCAGAATATGGTTTTTCGGAACATGGGAAGAGATCTGGTGCTGATTGGAAAAAAGCCGCCTTGACGAGCGAGGCGGCTAGGTGATCAATGAACGGTTAATTTAACTAGAATTTGTATGAGGCGGAGAGGCGGATGTCGCGTCCGGGCTCGTAGGCGCCGATGATGGATTCGTAGCCGCCGATGTGGGAGAAGTCTTCCATGCTGCCGTGGCTGCGGTAGAGCTTTTCGAATACGTTCTTAACAGTGAGGTTGAAGGTCACGTTTTCGATGAACTCGGGGGTCCAGCGGAGGTAGAAGTCGTGGGTGCTGTAGCCGGGTTTGTCGATGCTGCCGGTGGTGTCACCGTAAGCAGTCGATGGGATAAGTACGTCGATGTCGTCCACTCCTTCTACGAGGCGAATGTTCCAGCCGACGTCGAGTTGGCTGTTTGCTTGCCAGAAGGCGTCGAGTACCCAAGTGCTGCCCATGGTGGCGGCGATGGAGCCGTATTGGTAGCGGGTAGCTTGGTGTCCGTTGACGGTGGTGTCGGCGTTGTCGTAGAGCAGGCTGATGTTATAGTTGTCGGCGCTGTAGCTGGTTCTGACGTAGAAGCCTTCGGTTTCGAGTTCGCCGAGGTTTGTGTAGAAGGTGCCCCAAGGCACGGAGCGCAAGGCGTCCTTATCCGCTTCTTCTGTGTTTACGATAATGTCGTCAATGGTGTTCTTAAAGAGTCCGAATTCGAAGGAGAGGCGGTCTTTGGCGTAGCTAAGGCTGACTTCGTCGTTGCGAGCGGATTCGCCTTTGAGGTTTGGATCATTGGCTGAACCAAGTCTTGCGCCTGATTGCCAGAGTTTGAAGGCATCGTTGATTTCCGGACCGCGGAAAGCGCTGGCGCTGCCGGCGGTCAAGGTGAGCTCCGGGGAGAGGGAGTAGGTCAGGCCGAGGTTTGGGCTGAAATCGTCGTTGGTGAGCTTTTGTCCAGCTAGGTCGTTGAGCTCGTAGTCGTCGAAGCGGGCTCCGAGGGTGACGACGAGGTTTTCGGAAGCCTGGATGCGGTCTTGGACGAAGAGGCCCTTGACCTTGGCTGTTTCCTGGCCGGCGAGATCGGCGCCGACGGTGCCGGATACGATGTTGTCCTCGCGGTAGTCGATGCCATAGGTGAGCTCGTGGTTCGAGAGGTTTTGGGCGTTGGCGAGGTAGAGCTGCTTGCTCTCGATGTTGCCCATGTAAGGGTCTTCCGCGCCTTGGCGAATTTCGCCTTCGGTGACGCTCAGACGTGTATCCAGATTTAGCCACTCGTTTTCTTCTGAATCGAATTGATAGCTGAGCACGGCGGTGGCGCGTTCGGACTCTAGGAAGAGGAGGGGATTTCGTGGGCTGACGAAGGACCACTCGGGACGGCGTAGGTGTTCACCGGATTCCGTTATGCTCTCGACGCTAAATTCCAGGCGTTGTCCGTTGTTTAGGCTGCCGACTATTTTGCCGAAAAATACGTCCTGTTCGCTGTTGGAACCGGGAGAAGCGTTTCCCTCTGCGTCTTCGAGGTCGTCGTGTTCCGATGTCACGTAACTGGCGAGTCCGCTCCACGCGTCGTTGAATTTTCCATACACAGTACCGCTTGCCTTGGATCCGTCGGTGTTGCTGTAGTATCCGTACCTGAAGAGGCCTCCGACTTGTTGGTTGTCTCGCAGGAGATCTTCCGGATCCTTGGTGACAAAGCGAATGGCTCCGCCAAGCGCGCCGGGTCCGTCGGTGGCGTTTCCGATGCCAGATTGGATTTCGATGCGTTTGAGCAATTCTGGCTCGAGCACATTTCGTCCGAGGTGGTGGAAGAGAGCTCCTGATTGGGAGGCACCGTCGACGCTGACGTTGAGCATGGCTTCGCCTATGCTGCGCACGTAGATCTTTTGGGCGACGGCGGTGGATCCGCCGACGGTAATGCTTGGATCGAGGGAAAGGGCGTCTTCGAGGTCAGTCGCTTGGCGTTGCGAGAGGTCGCGTTCAGTGATCTGAAGGACTTTTTGTACACCGTCTGCTTTGACGGTGAAGGGCGCGAGATCGAAGATGTCGCTCTCAGTTTCGTTAACAGTTGTTTGTCCTGTAAGTGTGGACGTCGTGCCCAGCAAGCAAAGGGCAGTGACGAGAGAGTTGTATTTGTAGTTTGTATTCATGAAATAAGACATGTTGGTTATAGCATTCTCGAGAATGCACTATTTCATGCTCCGCATCAGCTCCGAGAGGGATTCAAGGAGCCCTGAGAGGGATTGCTTGAAGTGACTTCCTTGTTTATGCCTTTTTGCGGCGTCGGGAGAAGTAGATGAGGGAGCCGGAGATCGCTAGGATACCAGGAGCGAGGCCGGCGAAGCACCAGATGATCTTGGTGAAGAGTCCGCCGAAGTCGCCGAAGTGGAAAGGTTCGAAGGAGTCTACTATAAGGGACCAGAGGCCGGTTTCGCGGAGATCGTTTTTGATGGCAATTTCTCCGGTGTTTGCATCGACGCCCATCCAGCTGCCGTAGGGACTGAGGAAGGGGCTGTCGAAGTGGTTACTGCCGTAGAAGTAGATGTTGGGGTCGTGATCGGTGGGGAAGTAGATGTAGTTGATTCTGAATACGGGCCATTCGCTGGTGGCGGTCGAGATGAGCTGATCGATGGGAAGCGAACTCTCGAGCGGCATAAGAATGGGGTGCTCTTCTTCGTGGGCGTGCTCTTCGATTTCGTGGATGAGGTGGGCGATGTTCCAGTAGGCTCCGGTGACGCCGAGAATGAGATTGAGAGGGATGGAGGCGATGCCGATTGCCTTGTGCAGATCCGAACAAAAGATGCGCAGGCTTTTGCCGAAGCGGAGACGGAAGAGGTTTTTCCAGAAGGAGCGGTATATCCAAATTCCGGTTACGCTGAGGGCGATGAGCCCGAGGGCGAGGAGGGCGGTGATTGCCATGCCGATGTGATCGGCGAAGAGTTTGTAGTGGAGATCCACAAACCAGCCCTGGAGGGTGTCTTGATAGCCGAGTGGTTGGCCGGGGATCTTGCCGGTGTACTGGTCGACGCGGAGCTTATGCCAGTCGTCGGTTCCGAGCGGCTTCATGTAGGCAATGTCGCGAGATTCGGGGTCGCGGTTGAGTAGCCATCCCGAGACCCAGAAGTCTGGGAATGCTGAGCGGACCTTAGCTATTTGTTGGTCGAGGGGGATGTGTGTGGCGTCTGGCGTGAAGTCTGCTCGGTTTGTTTCAGAGTAGACTGTGGCGTTTATTTCCTTGTGGAAGACGAGGACGCTGCCGGTGAGGCCGATGAGGATGAGTCCGAGGCCGCAGATGAGTCCGAGCCAGGAGTGAATTTGCCAGAGGCGTTTTTTCATTTGTTTTGGAAAGTGAAAAGTCCACCTGCAGTTGCTGCAGGTGGACGGAATAGGTGTCGGGACTTGATTAGAGACTTAGTATTGCCACTTGAAGGAGAGCAGGAAGTTCTGCGGCTCGCCGAATTGCGGGTAGTCGAGGTTGGCGAGGTAGATTTCGTCGAGAGCGTTCTTGGCGCTGAGGGTGGCGGAAAAATTCTCGTTGATGGCGTAGTTTAGGTGGAGATTTACGAGGGTGTAGGGATCTTGGCTGATCTCTACGTTTCCTTGGCCGGGGATGAATTGGCTGCCGATGATTTTGCTTTGCCATGTGGCTCCACCACCGATCGCGAGGCGGCTCCACTGTCCAGGGAACTGGTAGTGGGTGGAGAGCTGCACGAGGTCTTCGGGAAGGTTGGTCCAGATGGGATCGCCTTCGTGGCGGGAGGTGTTGTTGTGAGTGTATCCGAATATCATGGACAAGTCTTTGGTGACCTTTCCGCTGAGTTGCAGCTCGACGCCTTCGGCCTTGGTGCCGTCGACTCCGATTTGTGGATACTTGCCGCTCTCTAGTGGGGCTGGGTTGAGCGGGTCGGCGACGGCGAAGTTGTCTTGGGTGGTTTCGAAGAGGGCTGCGGTGAAGGTGGCGCGACCTTCGGCGAAGCTGGACTTGAGGCCGATCTCGTAGTTGTGCCCGTCGACTGGATCGAGAATGTTGCCGCTCGCGTCCACGTTATCTTGCGGTTCGAAGATGGTGGTGTAGCTCCCGTAGAAGGTGAGGCTTTCGTTCAGGTCATAGGTGAATCCGACGTAGGGAGTGAACTCGTTGTCGATTTCGTATTCGCTGGTGACGTAGGAGGTGGCTCCTGCGTCGTCGCGTCCGTAGTCAATGGTATCCCATTTTGTGATACGTCCGCCGAGAATGGCTGAGAAGGCGTCGCTGAGGCGGAGGCGAGTGGAGGAGTAGAGGCCGGTTTGTTTGGTGCGGATGACGCCTTGGCCGGGGAGGTAGGCGAGCTCCATTTCCGGGGCGGTGCCGTCCCAGGTGTAGAAGTTGGGAATGGTGTAGTTGTAGGGGGAGCCAGCGAAGCCGGAGGCGGTGTTGAGGGCGACGCTTTCGTATTCTGCGTGGCTGGCGCCGAAGACGACCTCGTGCTCGCGTTCGAAGAGGTCGAACTTGCCGTTGAGGTAGAGGTCTAGGCTGTTGCGTTCGTCCGAGCTGTCCCATGAGTAGCCCGAGATGACGACGCCGGAGCCGTCTTCCTTGTCGAGCCAGGTGGCTGCGTAGGCGTTTGCGTAGACGCTGAGGCTTTCTTCGTCACCGGTGGTGTGGTTGATGGCGGCCTTGAGTTGCCATCTGTCGTTGATGGCGTGTTCTAGGTTGACGAAGGCTGTGCTGGAGTGGCGGTGCCAGTAGGCCCAGTCGGTGGCGAAGTTGGTGGTGTGTGGAAGTTCGGATGGCGTACCGTCAGCGGCGAGTGGGGGAACGGTGCCCCAAACGGAGGCGGTTGGCTCGTTGTCCTGTCGTTGGAAGCCGAAGGTGAGGGTAGAGTTTTCAGCGAGGTCGGCGGAGAAGGTGGCAAGGTATGCGAGTTTTTCTTCTTCGTATCGGTCGCGGAAGCTGTCGCGGTCGGTGTAGGCGGCTACGAATCGGCTGCGGAATTTACCCTCGGAAGTGATGGGCGTATTCACATCGACCTGGGTGCGGATGTAGTCCCATGAGCCTACGGTTTGTGTAACGGAGGCGGCAAAATTCTTGCCAGCTTGTTTGCGGTGGAGATTGACGGTACCGGAGGGTTTGCCGGAGCCGCTGAAGAGGCCGTTGGCGCCGCGCAGGATTTCGACGCGCTGGTAGAGAGCGGTGTCGAACTCTTGATTTGTGTCACCGCTGTAGGTCGGGATGCCGTCGACTTGGAAGTCGGTGATTTGGAAGCCGCGCGAGAAGTAGAGGGGGCGCTGGGTGTCGTACATGGACACGTTGACTCCGGTGACGTTGCGCATGACGTCGTCCATGTTGTACATGGATTCCGCTTCGAGGCGGGAGCTGTCGATCAGGCTGATCGTCTGCGGCGTTTCTCGGTCGGAGAGCGGTAGGCGGGTGGCGGCCCCGATGGTGTCGTAGTTGTCGCCGAATACGGTAAAGCCGCTGAGCTCGAATGCTTGGTCTTCGGTGACTGGCGCGTCTACGCTGTTTTGGGCGCTGGCGGTGCCGGCGAATCCGAGCGTACCGAGGGCGCATCCTGTGAGGAGTGATTTCAGGTTTTTCATCTTTGAATCCAGTTTGTGCTATCGATGGAGGCCCGCGGTTGCGCGAGTGAATCCATCTGCGAGCACGATAGCGCGATGGGCGGTTTGGTTTCCGCCCCGTAAGGGATTCTGGATGCTCCGTGACGGATTAATCTTGTTCAGTAAAAGCAGCGGTATCCTAGGGTAGTTGTCTGTTTTTTGGATTGGTACTTTTTCAAGTTGGGCAAATTTCAATGAATCCGATTGTTCGTCTCCGTGACGAACCGCTCGATCGCTCAGTGGGGTAGGTTAGATTACATTTTCGTAATGTTGGGATTTGGGAGGAAACGCGATCGGCACGCGTGGGTCATTGCGGCGATGCGGAATATTTTCTTTTCTCTGTTTTTTGGTTTACTGGGCTCGGCGTCTACGGCTTTTGCCGAGGATAGTTTCGAGGGACGGATCGACTACGAGATAGATAGCGGCGGTCAGGTTTGGAGGTATGCGGTTTGGCTGAAGGGGGACCTGTGGAGATCGGAGCTGAGGAGCGGTCAGCAGGTTTTCGAATTGCGTATTGGGAATTCTGAGACGGGGGAAGCGTTTCTTGTGAATGAGGCGGGCGAGAGTTTTCGCTCGATTGGTGCAGGGAGCTTTGGGCCGGGACCGGCGGGGTCGCCGCCGGGAGATGCTAGGGGGAAGAAGAAAAAGGGAGGGAAGCCCGTGGACCTTGAGAAGGTGGTTGTGGTAAATAAGCGGTATTTGGATTTGCTTGGTCGAAGCGCTCAGCTGGAGGAACTGAAGGGGCCGGGAAAGAGGTTGCAGCTTTGGTGGGTGGATGATCTCGGAGCGATTTCGGGCATGGCTATTCCGCGATTGAAGGCGTTGGAGGAGAAGAAGGGCTTGATGCCTTTGTACTTTGAGGAGCGGGAGGCGGTTCCGCTATTGATCGCGCTGCCAAATGCGAAGGGAAAAAAAGCATTTTCGATGAAGGCGGTTGGGATCGAAGCTATGGAGATCGAAGATGCGTTCGTGACATTGCCCGATGGATACAAGCCAGAGATGGGTGGGCGGCCGATGGGCGGCGGTGGAGGTGGCGGAAGGCCGAGAGGCGGCCGTCCCACGGGGCCGCCTCCGGGAATGTGAACGAAATGCTTGCAGGCTAGACCGTTTTTTGGGGAACCAGTCGCCTGAGAGTGTGATGGAAATGGGGTGGATGTCGCGGTTGGGTCCGCCTTCGGGGCGACGGCCGCTTTCGCCGTGTTGGTGAGCTCCACCTCCTTGCCCGCCTTGTTGGCGACCGCCACCGCGACGGCCTGATGAGGCTGGGATGGAGATCGCTTCCCAATTGGGGTTCCACGACTGGGTGATTTCGAAGCGTTGCTGGAGCGAGATAGGCCGACTGCGCATAGTGGCGTCGGTTTCGACGGTTTGCTCGGCGGGGGCTCGCGTGAGCGAGGGGTCGAGGATTTCGTTGGCGAGGTTTCTGGACCAGCTGTACGAGAACACGGTTCCGGTAACGGATCGCAAATGAAATAACTCTTTTTCGTAGCCATACGAAAAAGAGTTATGGATGTGAGAAGGGTGGGAGGCGTTTGAGCCTCTTTTTATGGGGTCGGGCCTACTCCTCTTCGGGCCCGCGGTTGCCTGCGAGGGTGTCGAGCATCATCAGGGCGTCTGGGTTTTCGCCGGCTCTCTTTATCTTTTCGATCATGTCGCTGACGTTTTTCTCTTCTTCGACTTGCTCGTCGACGAACCACTTGAGGAAGGAGACGGTGGCGTAGTCGGCGGAGTCGTGGGCAATCTTATAGAGATTGTTGATGGCGGCGGTCACTTTCTTCTCTTGCTCGAGGCTGGATTCGAAGACGGCGAGTGGGGAAGAGAACTGGTGAACAGGGGCTTCGAGGGCGGGGAGTTCGATGTCGGCGCCGCGGTCGAGCAGGTAGGTGTAGAACTTCATGGCGTGCTCGCGTTCTTCGTCACTCTGCATGGACATCCAGCTGGCGAATCCGTCCCATGAGTTGGCTTCGAAGTAAGCGGCCATGGAGAGGTAGGAGTAGGAGGCTTGGAACTCCATGCCTATTTGAGCGTTGAGGGCTTGCTTGAGTTCGGTAGGTAAATTCATGGGGCTAAGTTAGATCGGAGGGATCCGCTTGTCCAGTGTGGCGAGGATTAGAATGTGAGATTTTTGCCTGTGAAGCTTGGATTTGGGTGTCGCTCGATGACTCTAGCCGATCTTGAGCTTGCGGGCTTTGCAGAGGTGGTCGCCGCAACCGGCGACGCGGGCGCACTTGCCGCAGACGAACTTTGGCTGGCAGACGAGGAGCTGAATTTCGTCGAAGTGTTCCTTGAAGGCGGACTTCTTGATGCCGCAGAGCGATTTGATTTTCAGTTTCATAGCCGTGTTAGAGGCGGAGAGTTTAACGGGAGAAAGGGGTGGAAGGCTGCTCCGAGAGGGATTTTGGCCGCTCCGGGAGGGATTTCTTATTTTGGAGTATTTTTCCTCGTGTGGTGCGGGTGTTCTTTTTTGTGGAGATTGGATTCTAGTGGCTGGGGGAGATTTCGGAGGGGTTGAGGCCGTAGGCTTCTTTGAAGGCGCGGGCGAAGTGGCTGGGGTTGCTGTAGCCGACGGCGTTGGCGATTTCGATGACGCTGCGCTCTCCGGCTTGGAGGAACTCGCGGGCGCGCTCCATGCGTTTTTGTCTCAGGTATCCGAATACGGTGGTGCCGAATCGTTCCTTGAAGCCGCGTTTGAGCTTGAATTCGTTTAGGTGGACGGTTCGGCTGAGCTGGGCGATGGAATGGTCTTCGCCGTAGCGGGTTTCGAGGATGCGGGCGGCGGCAGCGAGGGCGAGCTCGTCGCGGGAGGCCCGTTGGGGGACGATGGCGCGGCAGGGGGAGAAGGCGGGCTGGTCGAGCAGAAGGGCGAGCCACTCGAGGGTCTTGGCCTCGATGAGGAGGCGTTCGCGAGTGTTCGCTCCTTCGAGTTCGGAGAGTTCCTGGCCGAGGGCGAGGAGTCGGCCGGCGGCGGATCCGGAGTTGAGGAAGCTTTTGTCGGGATCGAGGAGCTGGGGGGAGACGGTGTCGGAGAATCCGGTGAGGCTAGCGGCGGCTTGCTCGTCGAACTCGAGCCAGTGGAGCTGGCAGGTTTGCTGGCAGGAGAAGTGGAAGGGGAGTCCGGCGGGCTTGACGAGAGCCCAGTCTCCGCTGGCGCAGTGGTTTAGGTCGGAGTCGTTAGGGGCGAAGGCGATGTGTCCTTGGGAGACGAATACGATTTGCAGGTGGGATTTGCCCGGCCATGCGAGGCGTTGACCATTGGTTGCTTGATTTACATTTGCGTGAACGAGGGCGATGCCGGGGCGTTGCTCGAAGCGTCGGATGTCGATCGCTTGGTCGCCGACTGGCAGCGTGAGGCGCGACGGTGCCTTGAAAGGGCAATAGGTCGTCGGAGCGGAACGCGTGCTCGCATCTTGGTCTGGCATTTTCGGTTTGTCGCGGTCGTTGTTGAGAGAGAGTCGCAACAAATGGCTTCGTAGGTGGGCTGTCAATGTTGGAATTGAGACGCATTCGCATTAATAGGTACTAGGTTCTAGGTTTTGGGGATTGGGATGGTGGGTGGTTTTTGGGGCTGCTTGGTTGCTCGACTGGGCGGCGGGGTGGTGGCTTTGAGGGCGTGGGGCTGGGCGGGACTTGGGCGTGGGAGGGCGTGTTGGGGCTTAGTTGGGTGAATTCCCGTGGATTTCACGGTTTTGGGCCAACTTTCGATTTGCCCCGTATTGGGAAAGTACAATGCTCTCGGATTCCTCGTTAACTACCAACACGGAAACACATCAAGACTATGGCAATCGCGACTGGCACCAAGGCCCCGGATTTCACTTTGAAGAGCAAAAACGACGAAGGTTTGGCTGACGTCACTCTGAGCGCGAACTATGGTTCGTCGGCGACGGTTCTGCTCTTTTTCCCTCTGGCGTTCACGAGCGTTTGCGAAGCTGAGCTTTGCGGCATTCGCGACTCTCTGGCTGACTACTCTAGCTTGGACGCGCAGGTCTATGGGATCAGCGTCGACAGTCCGTTTTCGCAGGAAGCTTTTGCGAAGGCAAACGGCTTGAATTTTCCGCTTTTGAGCGATTTTAACAAGGATGTGAGCGCGGCATACGATGTGCTTTTTGAAGACCTTCTTGGTTTCAAGGGTGTCTCCAAGCGAGCGGCGTTTGTGATCAGCAAGGACGGCGATGTTGTATATTCGGAGTCGAGCGACGACCCGAAGCAGCTTCCGAATTTTGCCGCGATCAAGGCTGCTCTCGCTTAGGCGTCGGCGCTTGCCACTGACCGGGGCGGCGCCTTTGGGGCCCGTCCTGTTTTATCGACTGACGATTTTCCAATTTCTTTTCCGAAAAGACTGACACGACACAAATGAGCGTACTTCCTAATCCGCTGAACTCACTGAAAACTTTCGACTCCGGCCTAGAGGGCGAGTCTTTCTTCTATTCGCTTCCGTCGTTGGAAGAGGGAGGCGTCGGCCCGATCTCGAAGTTGCCTGTATCCATTCGGGTAGTACTGGAGTCTGTGCTTCGCAATTGCGATGGCAAGCGCGTGAAGGAAGAGGATGTGAAGACTTTGGCGAACTGGAACGCGAAGGATCCGGCAAAGGTTGAGATTCCCTTCGTGTTGTCTCGCATCGTATTGCAGGATTTCACGGGAGTGCCGCTTCTTGTCGATCTCGCCGCGATGCGTTCCGCTGTGGCTGACCTTGGCAAGGATTCGTCTGTCATCGAGCCTCTCGTGCCGGTGGATCTTGTAGTTGACCACTCAGTACAGGTAGACAAGTCGGGCACAGCTGACTCGTTTCTGCAGAACATGGCGATCGAGTTCGATCGTAACATGGAGCGCTACGAGTTCCTGAAGTGGGGGCAGCAGGCGTTTGAGACTTTCCAGGTCGTGCCTCCCGGTATCGGCATCGTGCACCAGGTCAATCTCGAGTATCTTGCGAAGGTGGTGCATGCCAAGGCGGTCGAGGGTGGCAATGTATTCTATCCAGACACGTTGGTGGGTACGGATTCTCACACTACGATGATCAATGGTCTCGGCGTAGTTGGCTGGGGTGTAGGCGGGATCGAGGCGGAGTCCGGCATGCTTGGCCAGCCGGTTTATTTTCTCACGCCCGAAGTTATCGGCGTAAATCTCACTGGCGAATTGAAGGAAGGCGTGACCGCGACTGACCTGACTCTGCGCATCACCGAGCTTTTGCGTCAGGAAAAGGTTGTCGGCAAGTTTGTGGAGTTTCACGGCGAGGGGGCTCGTAATCTATCTCTGGCGGACCGCGGTACGATCGCTAACATGGCTCCAGAATACGGCGCGACGATGGGTTATTTTCCTGTAGACGAAAAATCACTACAGTATTTGGAGGCGACGGGTCGCGACCCTCAGGCAGTGGCTTCCGTGAAGGCGTATCTCGAAGCTCAGAATCTTTTTGGCATTCCTGCGGCCGGCGAGCTCGAGTATACGAATGTAGTCGATCTCGACATGTCGACCATCGAGCCAGGCGTCGCGGGGCCGAAGCGTCCACAGGACCGCATCGACGTGAAGAATCTCAAGGGAGCTTTCGACGAGCTTTTTGTTCAGTCGGTGGCTGACGGCGGATTTGGGCGCGCTCCGGCGGACCGGGCCGCGAAGGTAACAGTCGATAGCGACGACGCGATGAACGGTCAGGAGATCGGGCATGGGTCGGTGCTGATTGCGGCGATCACTTCTTGCACGAACACTTCGAATCCGAGCGTGATGCTTGCGGCTGGACTTCTTGCTAAGAAAGCGGTCGAAAAGGGGTTATCGGTTAACCCGACTGTAAAAACTTCGCTCGCGCCGGGGTCTCGTGTGGTAACGGATTACCTTGCTGAAACGGATCTTCAGTCATCGCTCGACGCGCTAGGCTTCAATCTCGTGGGCTACGGCTGCACGACTTGTATCGGTAATTCCGGTCCTCTCGCGGATCCGATCGAAGCTGCTATTTCCAAGGGCGAGCTCGTGGCGGCTTCGGTTCTTTCTGGCAACCGTAATTTCGAGGCCCGCGTTCATGGGTCGATCAAGTCGAACTTCCTAATGTCTCCGCCGCTGGTGGTCGCCTACGCATTGGCCGGTCGGGTGGATATCGATCTCTTCGAAGAGCCGTTGGGAACTGGAAGCGATGGGGAGCCTGTTTATTTGAAGGACATTTGGCCGACCAATGCCGAAATCGAGGACGCCGTGACCAAGGGGCTGAAGCCGGAGATGTTCCAACGTCAGTACTCTGACGTGGCCAGTGCGAATCCCGAGTGGCTCAAGATCGAGTCGTCAACTGGCTCTATCTACAAGTGGAATGACGAGTCGACTTACATTCACCGTCCGCCGTTCTTCGATGGATTTTCAATGGAGGTCGGAACGATTCAGCCGATCACCGGGATGCGTCCGCTAGCCATTATGGGCGATTCGGTCACGACGGACCATATTTCTCCTGCAGGCGCGTTTAAGCCTGAGACGCCGGCTGGCAAGTATCTGCAATCGCGTGGCGTCGAGCCAAAGGATTTCAATTCTTATGGCAGCCGTCGGGGCAATGACTTGATTATGACTCGTGGCACTTTCGCCAATGTTCGCGTGAAGAACCTCATGGCGGACGGCAAGGAAGGCGGCTTCACCAAGATCATGCCGGAGGGTACTCCCGCGACGATCTTCGACGCATGCCAGACCTACAAGGAGCGCGGCACACCGCTGATCGTGTTTACTGGAATTGACTACGGCATGGGCAGCTCGCGCGACTGGGCCGCCAAAGGCACGAATCTTCTCGGAGTGAAGGCGGTAGTGGCTCGCAGTTACGAGCGGATCCACCGCTCGAACCTGATTGGGATGGGAGTGCTTCCGCTGGAGTTCCTCGATGGGCAGAGCGCTCAGTCGCTCGGTCTCGACGGTAGCGAAATCGTCTCGCTTCCCGGGCTCGGCGATGATCTCAAGCCAGGTCAGACGCTTACTGCTGTTATTGAGCGAGCGAATGGCGAGACGGATGAGGTCGAGATGAAGGTTCGCGTGGATACGGACATCGAAGTAGAATATATTCGCAACGGCGGCATCTTGCAGTATGTTCTTCGTGATATTCTAAAAGCTGCGAAGTAATCCTTAGCCCAGTAGCCGCTAGCGTTATCCATTCAAGGTCGTTTCGAAGTCATGCCCGAAGAGTCTCCTGTCTTTCTAGTTGATCCGTATTCCAGCCCAGTGGCCGTTCGGATAGCGGGCCGCGCGTCGTTTCAGAACGTGGTGCCGCTCAAGGAGTTTCTCAAGAGCTCCTACGCCTCGGGGAAGCGGGACTTCGTATTCGATTTCAGCCAGTGCACGGGAATGGATAGTACCGTCTTAGGCGTGTTGGCGGGGTGCGCTCTCGAGCTGAGACGTCTCGAGCCGAAAGGGTCGTTGGTCCTCTCTCGGCTAAACGATCGGAATCTCGAGCTTGTGAAGAATCTCGGCCTTCATCGCATCGCTACGGTGGATGCCGGCGAGAACGGAGTGGCTTCTGGAGTCGGGGCGACGACCGCTTTGAATGCCAAGCAACTGGACGAGCTCGAGAACGCTCGTCTGTGTCTAGAAGCGCACGAGAGTCTAGTCGCTGCGGATTCGGATAATCGAGAGAAGTTTCAAGACGTCATTGCGTATTTGAAGAATCGAGTAGAAGACGAGGCTTAGCTGGTGTCGTGTCGTCTCGTTTAGTCTATTTAAATGAGAGCCCGCCAGTTTTGAAATTACCCCAACTCCTTGTCTTTGATGTCTCTGTTTTTGTTATTCATGCTGTTGCTGTGCTCGGGGCTTTTGGGCTGGCTGTATTTTCGTGAGCTAAAACGTAGCTCCGAATACTTCGAGCGCGCTCAGCTTGCCCAGCAGGAGAAGCTCATCGTAGCGGATTTTATGCACGAGATGGTGCAGGCTCTTGGGGAGGAGCTCACGAAGGAGGAGCTTTTTCAGCGCATTGTCCACGCCTCTATTGTGAGCACGGGAGCTCTCAGCGCTTGTGTATTCGAAAAGACAGACAAGGACACCTTGCGCAGTGTGGCGGTGGAGGGGCTTTTCCCTCCGCACCGACCCTTGCCTGAGCATGTGAGAGCGAAGGTTTCCACGCGCGCCAAGTTCATCGAAAGCGTGCTCAATAATGAGGAGTTTCCAATCACTGAAGGAGTGGCGGGCGAAGTGTATCGCACGAAGAAGACGATATTGATAGAGGACGGGCGATCCGATCCGCGGGTGGTGCGTCATGACGATTCCTCGCTTCTCGTGACCACGGCGATCTGCGCTCCCATCATGTTTCGCGATGAGGTTCTAGGTGTGTTGGCCGTATGCAACTCGGCGGATGGAGCCTCGTTTACATCGACGGATCAATCCGTGGTGCAATCGCTCGCCGAGCAGGCTGGCATTGCTATCCGGAACAATGCTTTTCTGACATTGATGATGGAGCGAAAGCAGATTGATGTGGATCTCGCTCTTGCTCGGAACGTGCAGCTTTTGCTCTTGCCTCAGGAGTTGCCGGTGGTGCCCGGAGTCGATATCGATGCCCGCTATGTGTCATCGCACAGCATTGGCGGGGACCTTTACGACGTGATACCCTTGGGTGGGCGGAAGTTTGGCGTGGCTATTGCGGATGTATCCGGGAAGGGGATACCTGCATCAATCGTAATGGCGATTTGTCGTACGAATCTTCATCGGGTCGCCCAGATCGAGCATTCGCCGTGGAAGGTATTGAGCGAGGTCAATCATGCGATGACGGGAGAGTTGAAGCAGGACATGTATGTGACGGTTCTTTATGCAGTCATCGATTTAGATAGGAACGAAATTGTCTACGCTCGGGCGGGGCATGAGCGACCCTTGCTGTGTTCGACTGATAGGGAGCGCGGAGTCTCGCACGCTTCATTTCCTGATAGTGACGGCTTCCCGATTGGGATGATTCCCAGCGAGCAGTTTGACCCATTTCTGGAGGAGAAGACGATTCCGTTTGAGGAAGGCGATATCTTCGTCGTGTTTACGGATGGGGTGATCGAGACTGCGAATAATACTGGCAAGGAATTCTCTACTTCGAGGCTAGCAGATGCGGTAAAGTCGCTGCGGAAGCGAACGGCTGCTGAGATAAACGAGGGGTTGCTCGAGACCTTGGAGAGCTTTAGCGGCAAGTGGAGTTACGATGACGATTTGACGCTTGTAAGCGTTAAGCGGCTGTAGGCGTTTCGTTTTCTGGTCCAGTGCGCATAAGGAGCGCTGATTCTATTTAGCTAAAACGCTTGTCGAGCTAGGAGGTAACGCTAGGGTCGCCCAATGCCCCTTGATTCTGCCCCTCAAAAAAAGAAAGAGAAGTTATCGTTCACAGAGAACTTTGGATTCGGCCTCGGCGACATGGCTTCCAATTTTTTCTTCCAGACCTTCAATATCTTTCTCCTCTATTATTATACTGATGTGTTCGGTATCGGCGCGGCGGCGGCGGGAACGATGTTTATCGTGACGCGCGCCCTTGACGCTTTCACGGATCCGGCAATGGGGATCATTGCTGATCGGACGAATACGCGTTGGGGCAAATATCGGCCTTACCTTCTTTGGATGGCGATCCCGTACGGAATTTGTGGATACCTAATCTTCGCCAATCCGGATTTGGAAGGCGCGAGCAAATTGGTCTACGCCTATATAACTTACTCGCTTATGATGCTGGCTTACACGGCGATCAACGTTCCGTATTCTTCATTGATGGGAGTTTTGAGTCCTTCTTCGTTTGCTCGTACGATTGCTTCCAACTTCCGTTTCGTGGGCGCCTTTGGCGGCGGCCTTGCGATCTCTATGTTCGTACGTCCACTCGTCGAGGAGCTGGGGGGAGGAGACGAGGTAAAGGGCTTTCAGTACGCGATGGGATTGTTCGCGGTGATTTCGATACTATTGTTTTGGGTTACGTTCGCGACGACGAAGGAAAGGGTGAAGCCACCGGTCGATCAGAAGAACAATATTTGGGAGGAGTTGGGAGAATTGGTTAAGAACAAGCCTTGGATTGTGCTGTTCTGGGCGTCGGTCTTTTCGGTGACCTTTATCGTGGCGCGAGATTCGGTGACGATTCACTTTTTCAAGTACGTTGCAAAGGTCGGGGATGAGAAGGTGTTTTGGATTCTGGATAAGACTTCGCTATTCTTGTCGTTTGGGAAGCTGTCGATGATGATAGGGGTCTTTTGCGTCGGCTTCTTCGTTCGTTTCTGCGACAAGAGGGCGCTTGCGACGGGTCTGACCCTTACGACGGCGGTGTGTTTGTTTTCGTTTTATTTCATCCCGGTGGAGCAATACACTCTGATGGTCGTTTTGAATATTATCGGTTCTTTTGCGATGGGTCCGACATCCGCCCTGGTATGGTCAATGTACGGCGATGTGGCGGACTATGGTGAGCACAAGTTTGGCCGCCGCTCGACAGGTCTTATCCACTCCGCCTCGTTGTTTTCGCTCAAGATGGGCAGCATGATCGCGGGGGCTTTGGGCGGTTATGTACTTGCTATCTTTGGGTTCGTCAGGGATGTCGAACAAACGGATACTGCAATTCTGGGGATAGTGCTGATGTTTACTTTCATTCCTGCCTTTTTTGCGGTTTTGAAGGCTATTGCCTTGTGGGTTTATCCGCTTGATTCCAAGAAGATCGCGAAAATCGAAGCGGAGCTGCAGGAACGCAAAGCAAACGCTTAGATTTCGCTTAGGCTGAAATTCTCTTTGCCGCGCTTTTCGGAGCGCGGCCTTTTAGTGCCTAGGGATGGAAGCGAGTTTTTTCTTCAAGAGGTTGAGGTTGGGAAGAGTTTGGTAATAGTAGCGGGATGAAGAATCCATTTTGGAAGCCTTGGTTAGTGAGTTTTCTATCAGTGTCGCTTGTAGTTTCGATGTGGGGACAAGAGCTAGAGTCGGAGAGTGAAGGGGTGGTTCCTTCATGGAAAGATGTGGTTCGAACCTACGAGCCAATCTACGTAGGCTACACCTTTGATGAGGACGATCAGGCATTTATGGACTTTTCGCTCTCGGTGATCACGCCGGCATCGATTCTGTTTCCTTGGGAGTCATGGAATCCGCGTAACAAGTTTCCGGGTACAGCAGAATACGAGGAGCCGAAGATGTTCCCTTATCAGCCACGTCTGTATTTAGCTTTTAGCGGGCGGGCGGGACAGTATATCAAGACACGTGAATCGTCACCCGTAGTCGGAAAACGTTTCAATCCGCTATTTAGTATGCGTTGGTGGCAGAAAGAGCGTGACTTGACTTCGAATTCGGAAGGTGAATTTGGCTTACATGACTACTTCGAGTTCGCATACGGTCATGAGTCGAACGGTCAGCGTATCGGAGATGTGGAGGATCCTCAAAATGAAGAGCAAGAGAATCTGGGACGGATCCGTTTCGAGTCATTGCAGCGAGAGTATGAAATCGTGGATGGGGATCCAAGGATTGCTCGGGACGAGCTAAGCCGAGGTTGGGACTATTTGGGTGCTCGCTGGGCGAGTAGTTGGAAGGTTGATACAGGACGTGTTTATTTGATTCTCGATGGCCGGTATTATCTCGATGACGGGATTATGCAGGGTAAGTCCGAAGAATACAATGTATGGGAGAATGACAGTAACTGGCTAGCGGAATATGACGGTGAAATTAGCCGAGACAAGGTGGACGGGCTTCGAGCGAGTTTTCGCTACCAGTCCAACAGTTTAAATTGGATATTGGATGCGAACGAGGTGACTCTAGAGCTACGTACTGGCTACAACGATCCGTTTGAGCGATTGACGGCTCGGCTAGAGATAGGCTTCAAATATACGTCTTTGTGGTATCGTTATGGATACAACAGCGATTTGGTGGATTACTATCACAAAGACAGTTCGTGGGGAGTCGCGATTAAAATTCGCGAATTCTAGGGGTGGCTAGGTAGTGGCTTAGTTGCCAATTTCCTTTGAGTATATCCATCCTTGGTACAGGGTGTATCCAAGAAACATGACGCCGATGAGGATAGCGGCTAGCAGGGGTCTATCTGGAGCTGGGTCGTAGCCGGATTTTTTGGCATTGGCCAAGTCCTCTGGGTGATAGATGGCGGAGCGACAGAAGAGTAGGCAAACGAAGAACATGCCGGCGACGGCGAGAAATATGTGGAGCGCATAGGTGAAGGCTGTCAGTTCAGCTCCCTTTATCTGTGTGGCGCTGGCTCCGAACACGGATGCGGCTCCCATCATGGCAAGGGCGAAGACGTTTATCGGCGTGCGCGCTTTGGTAACTGCTTTCCACATGCCTTTTTTATCCGTTTCGCTCTTGGGCTTTTCTGTTTCGCTAGGACAGCCGCATTGCGGGCATGCGTATGCTTGGGAGGAGATTTTGTGGGAGCATTCTGGGCAGTCGATCAGTGGCATTGGGCGGAGGTTTCTATGGTTTTCGGACTCCATGCGAAAACGAGAGTCGAGGAATTGTCGTCTTCTGTAATTGTTTCTCGATGACGCATGTCGCATTTTGCGAGGACCTTTTGAGATGCGGCGTTTTCTGCGGCGACGGTGGCGATAATGCTATCCATTCCATATTGCTTGTGGCCGTATTGGATCATACCTTTAACGCATTCTGATGCGTATCCTTTTCCCCAATACCTCTCGAGCAAAGCGTATTTGATCTCTGGCTCATGCTGCCCGTTCGGGTGAACGAGGCCGCAAAATCCAATGATTTCGCCGGTATCGCTCAATTGTAGGGCGGAGAGCCCATATCCTCGACTAGCGTAGTTGTTGGCTGTGACCTCTACCCATTTTATGCAATCATTGTACTTGATGGGCTGACCATCGCCGACCCAGCGCATTGCTTTCGGAGCGCTGTAGACAGCGTAAATAGAGTCGACGTCGTCTTGAGTGATCGAGCGAACGACGAGACGGTCGGTTTCGAAGAGGATGGAGCTTTGAGAGCAGGCGCACATGGTAGCGAGCGGAGAGTAAGGTCGGAATCTTCTATCGGTCGCCAATCGATTGCGAGCGTTCGTTCGCGTTTGTTTGCTTGGGGATCAACTCTTTATCGAACGATTTCTGTTCGTGATTTCTTTCGCTTTGGCTAGGATCTCCTCGTTTGACCTTAGTTCTGATTTTGCTCCATCGAAGGAGTTGTAGAAGAGCAGGTGCTCTTGCAGGGAGAATTCGTCGTCTCGCGTTTGGTAGTCGGCAACCCAGTTGAGAAGCATTTGCAGGTTCTTGTCTTGGGCGGTTTTCGAGGCGTACTTGTGGGGCTCCCAAGGACGGGAACGGCAGTTTTGCTGGCAGATTTCAATGCCGGGATTGAGGAAGATAATTTCGTTAGCGTTCTCCGCCGCGTAGTCGAGTAGCGAGGTGTAGCAGCCTTCGATCACCCATTGGGGATTTGCTTCGATGAAGGCGTCGATGGCCTCAAAACTTGTGTGCAGCGACTGTCTGACTCCGGGGTGGCCTGGCTTCCAGGCGACGTCGTCTAGATCCAAATGCCCGATTTCGGTCAGGCCGGCTAGGCGCTGGGCGAGTGTCGATTTTCCGGAACCTGAATTGCCGAATACAAGGACTCGTAACATGGTGTCTTTTTTGTACTTGGTTTGAGTGGGCGACTCAATCGCCAAATGGGTTTTCGGGGCATTAGGGGAGGGGATCTTCCAGATATGGGGATTGGCGAGAAAGGGTTAAGGGCTTTGGGCGATTTTGGCCCAGGTTTTGTTTGATTCGAAGGCGGCTTGTGAAGAAGCATAGGAAGCGGTCCAAAACTCCATTATTGCCTAGAGAATCCGTGAATATGTATATATAAGATATATTTGTACAGGTGTTTGGATGTTCTAGCAGTTGGGTCGAGTGCGGAGCAGTTTGAATCGAGACTGCGGTTGTTTTAGATCTAGGGTCAGCTCGATAGTTTCGCTTTGAAAAATGCTACAAGTCGTTTTTGTTGAATACTGTTCGAAGCTTTGTCGAGGGTGTGGCCTTGTCCATCGTAGTAGTGGATTTCAGGAGAATGGCCTGCCGCTCGCAGTCGGACCTCTAGGTTTCTAGACCTTTGGCAGGACCAGATCGTGTCGGCAGTTCCGTGGCTGATAAAGACAGGACCTTGGTATCTTTCTATTTTGATGGGAGTGCCGAGTAAAATGTCTTTTGAGCTTCCTTTCCACCTCCAAGCGGCGGGGGACAAGGGGGAATTCAATTCTGGTGAGATGGCTGAATGGTTCTTGGGGCGGAATGGGCCAGCAACAGTGTCGGTGGGGCTGTGGACCGCTATGGCATCCGGTAGGTCTTTTCGGACGGATTCTTTTGCCATGAGGCTAGCAAGGAGAAGAGCGTGTTCCGCGCCTCTTGAGAATCCGTAGATGCCCACTTTTTTTCCAAGGCTAACCTCTTCTCGGAGGTAGTGCAACGCGTTTTGGGTACGGGCCAGATCGACATCTACGATGTTTCCAGCGTGCCAGGGGCTGCCCTCTACGCTGTAGTTGAGTGGATAGGTGTTGAAGCCGTATTGAGCGAGCCACATTGCTTTGAGATGACTCCAGCCTGAGTCGCCGCCTTCACTTCCGTGGAGTACGAGTATGCTCGGCAGGGGTTCGGCCCCGAGGGGCTTGAAGAGGGAGCCGCCGTCGGCAGTCTCATGCGCTTCGACTTCGAATATCATTATCGGGGTATTTCGCAATTTTGGGCAACTGTTCGCAGAGAGAATTATATTGTGAAGGGTCTCTTGATATAAAATGGGAGAGTATCTTAGATTTCATCGAGGCAGGGGCGTTGGCGAAGCGGATTGACTGCTTTCGATGTAGAGTAGCTGAGTTCTTTGTGGGTCGCTCTTTTTGTGCTTTTTGACGAATAAGGGGTTGTATCCTTTATCTTTAGGGGTCGTATGGAAGATGTGCAGTCGTTCAAGGTAGCTTGTTTAGGGGATAGTCATACTCGGGGGACGTTTGGCTATAGCTGGTTTAGAGAGCTTGAATGTCGGCTGGCTGGCGACGGTGTTGAGATGGCGAATTTTGGAGTAAATGGCGAGCTCGCTTATAACGCAGGCCTGCGGTTGGGGGAGGTGTTGGCGTTCGAGCCGGATTTAGTGGTGGTTCTGCTTGGCACCAACGACGTGAATGCGATTGCGAGCCCTTCGCTTACGCAGCGTTATGTGGAGCGTGGTGGGCTGCCTCAAACGCCTGACAAGGAGTTTTTCGTGCAGAGTTTGGAGCAGATTGTTGTGAGTCTGAAGACGCTTCAAGGATGCGAGCTTATTCTTGTGAGCTTGCCGTTGCTGGGGGAGGTTTTAGACCACGTAGCCAATCGACTGGTCGACGATTATAATCGTGAGATTTTCCAAATCTGCGAAGCTCACGGCTTGGGATTGGTGGACTTGAATGAACGAATGAAGGCTGCATTAGCTGACGCGGGAAAAGGGGCGTTTGTCCCTCACCAAGATGGTAGGCGGCTGATGCTTGTATCAATGGCGAAACACTATTTGTTGTTCAGAGGCTGGGATGCGATTTCGCGTTCGCATGGTTTGCGCCTTCTCACGGATACAATTCACTTGAACGAGCGAAGCGGCCGGATGTTGGTGGAAATGTTGAGCGAGCGTATTCTACGGCAAATGGGACCGCGGTAAGGTTTAGGCAGGTCTGGATGTCGGGTTAAACTTTATTCGCTGAAAATGAGCGTTGTCCGCTCGTCAGCTGCACACCTCACCTCGCTTGCGGGTAGTTTAGGTCTCTCTGGAAGCGTGGCGGCTTTTTCATTGAAAAGTCGTTTTCTCATATACGGGAGCGCTGGCCTTCCTGCGAAGCGAATCATTGGAAAGGGAGAAGTCATGAAGAGAGTAGTGCATCAGGTTTTGGTCGTTTGGTATTTAAGCTTGCAGGTTCTTACGGGATTGGCCTTTGCCCAGGTTCCGCCGATAATGGTGGAGGCGATAGATATCTGGGAGGAGGGTGAATCAAGGTTCGACCCGAATGTATTGATGGTGAAGTTTAGCTCTGATATTGAGGCTGAGTCTGCTGATGCGATTAGGCTTCGTAGTGAAATTGAGTCAGCCTTTCCGGTACTCCAGCTTGAGTGCAGAGGAGAAAGTCTAGGTTTTTTAGGGTACCGAAAGCTTGATTGTAAGGGGATGAATATTTGGGAGCGCCGCCGATTGATAGAGTCGCTAATGGAGAGTCCCTTGGTCGAGTACGTAGGAGAAAGTAGCCGTATCGAAATTTTGGATTATCCGAACGATCCCAAGTTTTCGAGCTCCTGGGGGTTGGAATCAATTAATGCTCAGGCAGGTTGGGAAGTGATAACCGACTCGAGGGATATTGTAGTAGCAATCATCGATACTGGAGTGGATTATCTGCATGAGGATATTGCCGGGAACATGTGGGCCAATCCTGGCGAAATTGAAGGCAATGGAATTGATGATGATGGGAATGGTTTTGTTGATGATGTACACGGCTACGATTTTGGCGATGATGATGGAGACGTAATGGACACGATAGGGCATGGTACGCATGTTGCGGGTATTGTTGGGGCGTGCGGCAATAATGGGATCGGTATCTCAGGGGTGTCTTGGCAGTCGGATATAATGGGGGTGAAAGTAAGTGACGAAGCAGGGCGTATCTATACACATCGGATCGCTGAAGGTATTGTATATGCTGTGGAGATGGGCGCGTCCGTTATTAATATAAGTTTAGGAGGAGATTGGTATAGTCGGGAAATGAAAGACGCTTTGTCGATTGCGGAGCAGCATGGCGTGACGGTTGTCGTCTCCGCTGGTAACGATGGAAGGAGTACAGATGTTCGGCCGAAGTATCCCGCTAGTTATTTGAATGAAAACATCTTGTCTGTGGGAGCTGTCAGTCCGAGTGATACTCTGACCAGCTTTTCCAATTTCGGGCCTAGAAGCGTTGATATTTCAGCTCCCGGTTTAGGGATATTGTCGCTGTACCCAAAGAATAGGTATATGTTTGGAAGTGGTACTTCCATGGCGGCTCCGCATGTGACAGGGGCGGTAGCCCTCGCTTACTCAAGCTTCACGGAGAGGGATGTTCTAGCGGGAAGGCATTCTGACATTATAAGCCGGACTTTGGGTGCGACCACAACGGTAAAGACTGATGAGCGCTTGATTCGCTCAGGGGGTATTCTCGATTTGGGAAAACTCTTGAGGCAGTCACGTATGACGGCCAATAAGAAGGTGAATTCATTTTATCGTAGAAGTTACGTGACCGCTGCCGAAATTGAGATCCCTTATGCGGGGAAATGGATCCTGGATTTTGACGTTTTGTCTTACCCTTTAAGCGGTGGGAATGGGCAGGCGGAGTTTTGGGTAGATGGAGTCCGTAGAGATTTGGTTCAAAAGAGATCTGTGACGCCGCATTATGTATATCCGCGCATGTATTTACTTCAAAAATCGAAGCAGTATGTAGTGAATGCTGCTAAAGGGGTTTTATGCGAAATCAAAGTTATGAGTCATGGCGGCTTCAATTCTCTCGATACTGCAAGAATTGTCATCAAGGAGGATTGCCGGGAGAGTAATACGGTGAAATTGTCCGAGTTTCCAAGGGAGTGTCTGACTTACAGCTACATTGATACTCCGCCTTGGTTTTGGTTTACGCCATGGGATGGCCCGTGGAAGAATATTGCTTATGCGTATCAGTTTTCGCCAGAGCCGGGAGATTGGGAGTTCAAAGTAGACTTTAATTCGCTCGCTGTGGGTGGTGGGGAATTAGATGTGTTGATTGAAACAGGAGAGAAAGGCGGGAAAAAGAATGAAGTTTACAGTCGGCGTTTCTCTAATACTGCGAGCGTAAGTAATCGCTTTATTGTCTCAACTACGAACCAAACTGCTTTTGTCAAATTAGTGGTTTGTAGTGTAGCGGATATTCGCGTTGGTGATCTGAGAATAGTGTTGGATGAGTATTCCTCAGATGAAGTAAGAGCGAAGAAATTGCGCTCGCGAGTGAGTCCAAATTCTAAGGTAACGGTTTGCGAAGTGGAGATTCCTTCAACGGGTACTTGGAGCTTAGAATCTAAGGTTTCAGCTGTCTCTCTGCGTGGAGGCTTTTTGAGAGGCATCCTTTGGGTTGGAGGGGATAAGGAGGCATTCTTCGTCGGTAAGACTTTGACTCCCGCCTCGGTTAGAAATGGGGTCGTTCTTTTGAACGAAAACACAAATCACACTTTTTCGGTGAAGAGGGGAGAGAGGGTCCGTATTGATATTAGTACTACGAGAGGAGAGGCGCAGGTGAATAGGGCAGATCTTTGGCTGGTTCGTGTGAAGTGAAGCTATACGCTGGGTGTGTGGATGTTTCTTTGGTATTTTTGAGTAACCTGTAAGGTGTAATGGCCTGTTCTGAAGACTCAGCTCGTTTCTGAAAAAGAAGAGCTTTCGGCCCCTGCTGGCGAAAGGTTACGAGCTTATTGTATCCAGATACGGATACGAATTAGGGCATTTCGATATTATCGTCTGGCTATGGAAAGCGCATAGACGGCGAAGGACGCTAGCCAGTGTTCGCCCTCGTAGCCTCCGCTCGCTATGTTGGGCAATGTGACTTCTATATGATTGGTGGCGATTTCTCGAAACTGGTGTTTGCGTGGATCGTTTATGGGGAGCTTTTTGGCGATGGCAGCAAGGCACCAAGCTCGGCTGATATTTAGTCCGTCGAGGTGGACGAGGTGTCCGTCTGTGCGGCCGGTGACGGTTGCTGGCACGGCGAGCGTTGCGGGGAGGTCTGGAAGAAACTTGTCAAACCAAGCTGCAAATTCTGCTTCCGGCAGGAGGCGTTGCATGAGGTTGGCCTCTTCCAGGCAGGGTGAGAGGAAATCAGTGCCGCTTGGCTCATAGTTTGCCGGACAGTTTGTATCCGAAATATAGTAGCGATTGGCGGCGTCTTGAATAGCGGCTTTCAGTTCAACTCGCTCTTGCGCGACAGCGTAGTCCCATGCGAAAGACAGGCCGAAGGCGGTGTTTGGGTGGATTCCGGTGCGGATGGGGTAGGTTTGGCGGGGCAGGAAATCGATGTAGAGGAATTCGATTCTATCCGCGAGGGGTTGAAGCGCTTCTGCCCAGGCTTTAGCTTGCGAGTCGTCCCAGGTGTTTAGCTCTTCGGAGAGTTTCAGGAGCCATGCCCAGCCGTAGGTGCGTTCGAAGCTTTTGCGCACGCGAGCGCTCATGTAGTCGAGTTCTCTGAGTATTTTTTCCGGTTGCAGGTTTTTGTCGATGGCGGCCCGTATTTCAGCGGTTTCTGGGAGCTCGCGAAATTCTTTCATTAAGCGGATGAGCATCCAGTGTCCGTGTACGGAAGAGTGCCAATCGAAGCAGCCGTAGAAGGCGGGATGCAGTTCGCGCGGGGGGCCGAGGTCAGCGTCGCTCTCCAGCACGTGTCCGATCTTGTTGGGATACTCCTGACCGATGCAATTGAGGGCGAGCGAAGCCAAATGGGAGGCGCTCGCCATGGTGAGCTGAGGGAGTTCATTGCCTTGATCGCGGATAAGAAATTCGTCTTCGTTTGTTTCTGTCATGGTGAGAGTGATCAGGCTAAGGAGAATGGCGGCGGTGGAGAGTTTTATTTTTTGCGCGTGGGAATTTCTCGGCGTGTAGATGAGCGAAGTGGGACTGGGTTTTTTGTGGGCCTGAGGGCAATGATCTTCGCTGGGGAGGGTCTATGGGAAGGCGGAAGGGTAATTAAGGCGGTGATTGGCGGGTTTGGTGAGCGTTTGGCGCATTTATGGGTAGGCCCAGTTCATTTATCCCAATTTGCTTGGGGAGCCGTCGTCTATCCCGTTCCCCATTTTATTGTCTAGCATTACCTTTTCCGTTTATGAGGCTTTTTCAGCGATCAGTTTTACTACTTTTGGCGCTCTGTAGCGTAGGCTCTTATCTTGCGGCCCAGACGCCGAGTTTCACCCGCGATGCGTCGGTGCACGATCCGTCGGTCATCAAGGTTGGCGATCGCTTCTACGTTTTCGGTTCTCACGGGGCGTCTGCCTGGACGGAGGATTTGATGAATTGGACGCAGGTGGCTTCAGGGATGCAGAGTGGCAAGGTTCATTTTACGAACTGGCAGTCCACTCTGTCCGATCTGTTCACGTGGACTCAGGCAGGGACCTTGTGGGCGGCGGACGTCTATCAGCTAGAGGACGGGAAGTATTATTATTATTACAATGTTTGGACGGATCATCTCAGTTATCGAAGCTACATGGGGCTGGCGGTATCTGATGATATCGAGGGCCCTTACGCGAATGTGGGAGAGCTCTTGAAGGGAGGCACGGGGGTGGCTGGCTTTGATCCTGCTTTCGATCCAAACACTATTGATCCCACGCTCTACCGTGACACGGAGGGTAACCTTTGGATGGTTTACGGCTCTTATTCCGGCGGAATCTTCACGCTCGAAATGGATGACGTGACGGGATTTCAGAAACCGGGGCAGGGATGGGGAACGAAGCTCTTGGATGGTCGGTTCGCTTCGATTGAAGGGCCGTTCATGGATTATAATCCAGAAACTGGATACTACTATCTTTTCTTGTCTTATGGTGGTCTTGCTGCGGCGGACGGATATCAGATGCGCGTGCTCAGGTCGGAAAATCCAGACGGGCCGTTTTTCGATCCTGCAGGTACGAACATGTCGACTGCCTCTTCTGGCTCCTGGACTCAGAATGGTCTCAAGTTAGCGGGCGGATGGCAGTTTACGGCGGTAGAGGGGGAGTTCGAGCAAACTCCGGCGGGCTACCTAGCGCCGGGTCACAACTCCGTGATGAAGGATCCGGCTAATGGCAAGTGGTTCAATTTTTTCCATACGCGTTTCGTAGGACGAGGCGAGGCGCATGAGGTTCGCGTTCACCAGCTGTTTTTTAACGAGGACGGCTGGCCTGTGATGGCGCCGCATCGATATGCTGGTGAGACTCAAGGCGACTACACGACTGAGCAGATCGCTGGATCGTATAAGGTGATCAACCACGGCAAGGACGTGACCAGAGAGGCTGTCCCAAAGACTTCATCGGTTGTTGGGCTTACTGCGAGCGGAGGGCTTGTCGGGGCGGCTGGAAGCTGGGAGATGATAGACGGCAAGAATATCCGAATCACCATGGATGGAGTTCTGTTCAAGGGGGTTGTCTGCGAACAGTGGGATGATGAAAACCGCAAGTGGCTAAATGGGTTCTCTGCTATTTCTCAGGATGGAGTATCGCTCTGGGGCAGTGAGGTGGCAGTTCTGGACCGCACGGGCAACCTGAATCCGCCCGATCTAGAGCCGATTCCCGATATGGCTTTGGCGATGGGTGAAAGTCTGTCGCTCGTTCTGAGCAACAGGGAGCCAGCTACGGATTTGGTTTTGGAGTATAAGGTTGTGGAAGCACCCGATGGTTTGCAGGTGGATGTAGTTTCTGGTGAGATCACTTGGGAGCCATTGGCCTCGCAAATGGGCCAGGTATTTACGGTTCACATACAGTTGTTTGATTTGATCGATCCGAGTTTAGCGGATGAGGTCCGGTTTTCGGTGTATGTAGGAGGTGGATACCGATTTGAGGAAGCTCGTTTTGGGTTCGATGCTGAAGCATCTAGTGGGATTTTCGATGTCGAAGGTAGGCTGACAGGACTGACGGCAAGGCTGAGCGGAACGGGAGCGAACCATACTGCTCGCGATTCGAACCTGACGCTTGACGCGGTAAACAGTAGGCTGTTGATGGCGTCATCCGAGAGTGACTTCAATGGGCAAGCTGGGATGGCGACCTTATCCGCGGTGGGAGTCAATCTCTCGGAGCTCGGCTTCAACGGATCGCAGGATTTCTCGGTTAGCGCAGAGTTTGGACCGCTGGAAGGGCTGGAGAGCGTGGACCAGCTTGGAGTCTTTGTAGGCAGCTCGGCCACGACATTAACGCGGGCGGGTATTATACAGTCGGCGATCCCCGAAGGCTTGGGAGTGCATACTCAATTGGGGTCGGACGTTGGGCCGACTTTTGATGGCTCCGTTTACGATCTGGCTGACGGCTTGTCGGTGACGATAGCGAGGGAGGCTGGAGAGTGGAGTTATCTGGTGGATGCCGTGTCTGTTAGTCCTCAGTCGCCGAATGCCGAATTTCTTGACGGGGTGAGTGATTTGACGGCGGGGGTGTTCGCTGTCAATCCATTGAATTCTGTAAGCAAGTCCTTCGCGTTGAAGTCATTCCGTGTTGCGGTTCTATCTAATCAGCTGAGAGAGACACGTATCCAAGAATGGAGGACGACGCATTTTGGCCAGAATCCGGTCGCTGGCGTAGCAGGCAATGGAGATGATCCAGATGAAGATGGGCGTACGAACTTGGTAGAATATGCCTTGGGTACGGATCCGACGCAGGCTGATGGGGACCCGAACTGGCGGGTGAGGGTAGAAGACGACAAGCTTGTCTGGACTCTTTCACAATTGGATGATCCGGCGCTGAGCTACGAGGTGCGCTCGAGTGAAGCGCCGACGGGCGAGTTTGCCAAAGTAGTTTGGCGGAGTGTCGCAGGAGGAAATCAAGACGGCGCTGTGGAAGTCGAAGCTGAATTGCCTCCAGGGCAAGAGTCGAAGCTCTTTCTGAAGCTTAGCGTGGATACTGTGGAATGAGTCGCGGCAATCGAATCGCCTATGAAAGGATTTCAGCTTAGCGAAACTGTTTAGCCTGCTCTAGGTAGTCATAGCCGCCGCTCGCGAGCTTTTCGCAAAGCTCTTTCCGGTCGATCGAATGGCTAAGGCACAATTCTTCGAGTGAATCAAAGTGGTTTCGTATGGCGGTGTTTACGATGCCTACGAGCAGGTGCGGGTCCATGTTTTGAAATTTCGTCCAGTCCATTTTGTAGTTCTTTGAGTTCTGTTTTTTCAGCTTTTCGTCGTGATTCAAGCGTAGAGTTTAGCTTAAGAGGAGAGCGGAGTATTGATTGAGCTGTCGAAAAGTATATAAGGTTTTGCGCGGTGGCGGTTAAGGCTTGATGAAAATCTGATATATAAATGATTTATCATCATGTATGTGTTGTGTTTTATCTAGGGGTAGCGTTCTTTGTGTTATGTTTTATAGACTTAACTCAAGGTATGTATGTCGATTCGCTTCTCGAGGATTTCTTTTTTGTATATTAGCCTTATTTGTTGGTTGCTCTTCTTCGTCACGATTTTCGATTACTCCAAGCGTGGGCTCTATGGGGCTTGTTGTACAGTCACATGGCGTGAGTGTTGAGCTTTTGGCTCCTATGTTTTCGAACGAGGTCGATGAGTTGCCGTCTTTCGTAATTACCTTGGAAAACCGTGGCTCGGAGGGGATCTATTTTCTGCCAGAGCATGTACGTGTGCTCTCTGGCGAGCAAGCTGTTCATAAATATACGCCCTCTGAGCTTAGCGAGCGAATTCAAGAGGAATCCCAGCGCGAAGCGGAAGAATATAGCGGGCAGCAAGCGGAAGTTTTTTTGCAGTCAGATGCTGCTAGGCAAGATCCAAGTATGGCATTGGCGACGATTTCAGCTGCTAAAAACGCCAATCGTGCAGCAGCCGTTCGAGAAGCTCAGGAGAAGCGGCTGCGCGAGCTTTCGAACCTAATCGTTCCGGTGCATATTGAACCGGGGCGAGCGGTTAGAGGGGTCTTGAAAGTTGACGCAAATGATATATTGCCAGACACTCCCCTTCGAGTTTTTCTAACCCTAGAGGGAGAGTCTTATGAGTTCGTATTCGATGTAGGTTCGAAATAGTTAGCGTTCTGATGGAGCTGGAATCCTTGATAATGCTTTGTTAAATAGAGAAAAAGATCGGTTAATTACTACTCTTTGTCTTTATGCGAAGGATTTTTGAGCACTAGATTAGTCATGTATTTATTTTTTGGATGCGTTTATGGGTTTAGTGGTGAATGTCTGCATCCTATTGTGGAGTAGGGCTCTGCATTCGTCTGTATTGTGCGCGACGTCTGGTATTTAGGCAGGACTTATGGCGTGGAATGAGAGCTGGACTCCGAATTGAAGCCTGTGTTTAGGGCATTTCGGCGGGTAAGCTGGGGCTTGTTAGGAGAGCGAATGTCTGGGGCATGGCTTAGGGAACTCAGGGGTGAGGTGACGCACGCGCTGCTTTGGGGGTACTTTAAGATTCCTGGAGCCGACAGGTTTGCTGCGGAATCAGCTAGGGTTGAGGGTAACTCTGCCTGACAGCCACCGATGGGGTTGGGGTACCATGAAAGGAGTAGCTGGTCTGTGGGTTGGTTGGGCGGTAGGAGTTTTGCTCCAGTAGAAGGCTTGAGGATCGGCGGTGGGGACACTCGTTGGAAATCTGGAAGTCGGAACTCCCCGTCTTCTAGTCTTTGCCCTGATTCGCCTTTGGGGGGTGGCTTTAGCTTTGCGGGGTTTTGTAAATATTTCTTGAAAATCCCTCGGGTGGGAGCAGCTTGAGGCTAGTTGTAAGTCCTTACTCGTAAGCTGTTAGATATTGCTGGAATCCATTCTTTCTGACCACGCGGCCTGGCTTCGTTCTCGTGCCTGTTTTCGAAAGCGATTGGAGTCGATCAATGGTCTAGTTGGATGCTGGCGATGCCTGTATTTGCTGATCGGGCAAGGGGTGTAGATAACGACGCATCGTTTCTCGATCGGGCGCCGAAATGGCGGTAGCGTGCTAGGTCTGGGCGATAGTGAGGGAAAATGACTGATTTCGTTAGAACACGTTTGTGGGGAATTTCGTCCAATTCCCAGCAAAGCGCTGATCGACTGCTGTTTCCGGGACCGATAATTGAATTTCATGAGTCAGATCACTGCATACGCCGAAGACTATCCTGAGGATTTGTATGACTCGGAACCGAGTGCTGCCGATCGGGCTTACCGATTCGGGGGCTTTTTGCTGGGAGGAGTTGTCGCCTACGGCCTTTACGGTCAGATCAGCGCGGTGCTGGCAGCGGCCGGCTTGGGAGTCGGTTCCCGAATGGTGACGGTGCCTTCGAGAGCTCTGTTGTTATGTTTGGCCTTAGCGGGTCTTTTCTCTCTGCTTTTCCGTCCGAAAAAATTTAATGGAAGCGTTGTCTTAATCGCGTATTTCGCATTTTGGTTAGCTTTTGGTTGTCGGATTTTACTGGTTGCCGCTACCCGTGTGGACGTCGTCGTGGAGACAGGACGATTCACTCTTGAGTTTATTGCGACGATGGCAATTGGCGGCGTTTTTATTCCCGCCCTGTCCATAATGGTAAATTCTTGTTGGGAATGGGCGAAGTTCATTCGCAATTTGACCTTCGGGCTGGCGATTGCGTCGGGATTGACGACTATTTTGTTCTACGGATCTCGGTTTACCAATTTCGAAAATCGAATGTCGGCTGGTGATACGACTGGCTCTGTCGATACGGTGAATTCGATTGCGATTGGCTATCTTGGGGCTTCGTTGGTGATGATGTGTCTGTACTTTTTCGTATGCCTTACGAAGAAGAGTATTTGGGTGACGTTGCTCGCTTTTGCGTTTGGTGGTATGGGCGTGTTTATTATGGTGGGTAGCGCCTCTCGGGGACCGATTATCTGCGCGAGCGCTACGGCTTTCTTCCTGTTGGCCTCCCAGGCTCGCAGGCTCGACTTCAAAAAGGTTACGATGATGCTTGTGACCGGTTTTCTGGGGGTATCGGGTGTCGTGATGTTGGCGCAGGCCACGGGCAGTACGGTTATCGATCGTTTGATGGGTATCGGTTACGCTATCGAGAACGAAAGTGAAGGTGCTGCCCGTATGGATCTCTATGAGATGGCTCTTGCGGAGATAACGGAGAGACCCGTTTTCGGATCTAGCCTCACGCTAAGGGCGGAAGATGGAACGGATATGTATCCGCATAATCTGTTTTTGGAGTCGATGCTCGCGACTGGGTTTGTCGGGACGATCCCACTGTCTATTGTTTTGTTTTTTGCTTTTAGGTCGGCTTGGCTCATCATGCTGAAACGACCTGAGCTCGGCTGGGTTTCTCTGATTTTCGTCTTGTTCTTCATGTATCAAATGTTTGGTGGAGCGATTTATTCGAGCGGTCAGTTCTGGATCTCGACTGCCGCCGTGATATCGTGTGGAAATTGGGTCAGAGCTCATCCAGAAAAAGAAGAAGAGGATGTTCTTGAGGAACCAGAGGAAGAGCAGGACTGATTTTTGTGGAGTTTAAGACAATAGTTGGGCTGCGAAAACGAATGATGCGTCATCAATATAAAAAAGAGAGACTGCGCCGTGCTGGCGCTTTGTACATATGACGGCAGATTCGAATATCTGCGGGAAACGGGGAGTCATCTATGTGGTGACGGGAGGGCGTAGCTACTTGGGCGAATTGTTGAGCTCTGTGAATAGCCTTCGTAAGCACGAGCCTGATTTGCCAATTCTAGTGTTTACGGATTTTGCCATACCTCGCAGGTACGAATTGGAATGCGAGCCGCTCGAACTTGCTGATAACGCGCACAAGCATAAGGTCGCGTCTCTTCGCCGGTCTCCGTTTGAGGAAACCTTATTTCTAGATACGGATACGACGATAAGAGGTTCCTTGAAGCCCTTGTTTGACGAATTGAAGGACCGTGATTTCTGCGCGGCGAACGCTCACCTTGCTGACTATGAAGTCAGGCCGCCGGTTTTAATATCTATGGTCATGGAAGGGGAGTATAACACCGGCGTTCTTTTGTTTCGAAAATCCGAAGCGACTTGTCGTTTTCTAGAGCGTTGGGAAACTGCGGTGCGCGCTCATGATGCGGCGGATATGTGGGCCGGGCATTTTGGCGATCAGTACTTCTTTAATAATCTTCTACAGAATGAAAACGTGTTCGAGGAGTGCGGGTTGAGATGGGGGATCGTATCGAATTTGCGTTGGAACTGCAGAAGTATCGCGAAGAAGGCTGTGGTTTCTGAGGGACGTTGGTCGGACGTTCACATACTTCACCAGCGAACAAAGGGAATGAAGTTTCGCAAACTGTTGTTTGCGATAACGGATTCGAGTACGCTGCGCGTCCTGTTTGGGAAAGCGTTTCGGCAAGCAAAGAAGGCTGTTTCGGTAAATGATCGAACAAAAGCTGAACCATCTTAGTAGACGCCTATTATGATTCTATCACTAACACTCTAAAGCGGTCGGAGTTTTATTTTTCGCTCAATTATAAATTCAAAGTTCAAAAATCGTATGTCTTTTACAAATACACTTGGTACAATTTGCAGCGGGTTTGCTCGAATGGCTGGTCACGCGATAGCCAGCCCCTTCAGCCGTCCCGCCAGAATAAAATTTCTAGAAGCGAGTCGCGAACACTTTCATGTGTACTTGCGCACTCCGCATTTGGCGCGGATCGCTGCCCACGAGCTTATCGATAGCTCTGAGGAGATTGTTCTCCAGCAGTACATTCGCGGTCGTTGGCAAGTTACGATGGTTGAGCTAACTGTAATAGCGAGCTTGGTGCGGAAACGGAGTCCTGAGAGCATCTTTGAAATCGGTACCTTCGATGGACGTACGACCTTGAATCTGTGGTTGAATCGACCAGAGGCCTCTATGCATACGATCGACTTGCCAGCTGGTTCTCCGGGCGCGCCTGACGGCAAGACGCCAGGCATGCTAATTCAGGATAAGGTGAAAGATGGAAAGATTGAGCAGATTTTCGGTAACACTTTAGAGTTTGATTTTTCTCCGTGGTTTGGTGCTCAGGACTATGTTTTCGTAGACGCGGGACATGGTTATCAAAATGCTATATCGGACTCGCGGACAGCACTGCGACTGGTCGAGGGGAGAGAGGGTGTGGTTGTCTGGCATGACTACGCAGTGATGCCAGGTGTGACTCAGGCAGTGGAAGAGATTATGTCGGAAGTCGTGAGTGAGGTGGATTTCGTATGGGTTGAGGATACTTCGCTGGCGATAATGATACCAAAAACCGGTCACCCGATCAAACTGTCGAACGGTTTGTCCGGGCTCAAGAGCGCGAAGGTCGAAGTCGCATCAGGCGTTTAGCCACGAAGGTTTGAATTAGTCAGGAATTATGAAGTCGGAACCGAAGATGGTTATAGTGATTGCGACGTGTATGCCGACGGATTTGTTACGTCGCACTTTGCAAACGCTAGCGGACTGCCGACTGCCCGGTACTCTTTCGCGAGTGATTGTCGCTGAGAACGGACCTGAGTCTGTAGGCGAAGGTATCGTAGATGATTTCGCGGGAAGGCTCCCGGTAGAGCATCACTATTTTCAGAACGCTAAAAAGTGCGGCGCGTTAAACGGAGCTCTCGATTTGTTGGATGATGAGTTCATCGTTTATTTTGACGACGACGTTCGTGTTCATAAAGGTACGCTCATGGCTTACGCAAAAGCGGCGGAAGGCATGTCAGGCGGTAGCTTTTTTGGTGGGCATTGCAAGGTGGATTACGATGAGCGGCCGGCTGAGTGGTTGATGAAGTTTCTACCCGACGCGGCGCTAGGCTGGGCTCCGTCTGAATCCGTTTGCGAACTGACGGAGTCTAGAGCCCTTGGTTTCAATTGGGCGGCTTTTGCGAACGATCTCCGAGCAGCTGGAGGTTATGACGAGCGTTGCGGTCCGGGAACTTCTGCGAATTCTGACGAAACCAATGTTCAGGAGACGATGCTGCGAAACGGGGTGAAGGCGTATTTCTTGCCCGATGCGATTGTGTGGCACTATGTGCCGCCGCAGCGTTGTTCAGTAGAGTGGCTTCTTGACTACAAGCGAAAAGACGGGAAGGGAAAAGGTATCGCCGCAGCGGATAGGGGCGGCCTCTTTTGTCTTAAGCAAAGGTATGGGAGTTGGGCGAAGCTGCAATTGTGCAAGTTGGCCTTGTTGTTGCCCAGCTCGTTGCTCAAGAGTGATTTTGTTTTTCACTGCAAGATAAAGGTCGAGCGACTTGAGGGAAAGCTCGAAGGAATCAGTCTTGTGAAAAGTGGTGTAGCGAAAGTGCAAAGGGCTCAGGCGAGCAAGCCGAGTTATGAAGCTGCGAAGTCAATATAGAAAAGGGACTAAGCGAATTAGAATATATATAAAGTCATGATTAAATTCCTTTTAAGAAAATATACATCAGTGCCGCGTCACCTTGCGTCGTTGGCAAGCTACAAGGTTCGTCGTCCAGCAATGCCGAGCAAGCGCTTTATTATATTCGGAGAAGGGCGCTGTGGGAGTACGGCGCTTGTTAGCCGTCTTGGGTCGATCGAAGGCGTGCAATGTGATAATGAGGTGCTCGCGTTTAAGGTGCCTTTTCCGCATCAACACGTTATGATGGGGGCGAGTAAGTCGAAGTGTGATGTCTATGGCTGCAAAGTTCTGGCATTTCATATCCGAGATCTTCAGCCGATTCGGGATCGAGATGGATTTGTAAAGCAGCTTCACGAGAATGAATTTAAGATTATCCACCTGCGACGCAAAAACCTTGTTCATCATGCTCTTTCAAATATCCGAGCGAACAAGTTTGGTTATCATCAACAAAAGGCGAAGAAGCTGAAAAAGACAGGTAAGGTCCATGTCGACTTAGAGGAATTGATGGGTTGGATGACTCGAACGGAAGGGCTTTACGCTTACGAGGACAAGTTGCTAGAAGGCGTTCCTTCGTTAACATTGACTTACGAGGATCATATTGCGAGCGAAGATAAGCAGCGAATGATGATGCCGCTGGTTTGTGATTTTATCGGTATTCCTTACGAAGAGGGGAATTGCGCGTACAAGAAAATCTCTCCTCGTTCGCTACGCGATTCGATAGAGAACTACGAGGAAATCGAGACGGCTTTGGCAGGTACAAAGTATGAGGTTTTTCTCGACGAGCGTGAACCGACTGAGTCGGTTGCGAAAGCGGAATGTTGAGTTAATGAGTGTTGATACAACTCGATTGAAATCTATTTGCGTACTCTGGCAATCGGTGGGTCCGTATCATCTTGCCCGATTGGAGGCGGCTTATCTGTATCTGAAAGAGTTTGGGATAGAGCTCATTTGCTTGGAGACGGCTGGTAGCAAGGGGTCTTTGGTAAAGGAGGCAAAGAAGGTTGAAACTCCCTATAGGCGAATTCAGCTGTTTCCTGATAGAGTCTTTGAAGATATATCTCCGACCGAAATGGATCGCGCAGTACAAGATAGTCTTGATGAATTAAATCCGGACGCAGTCGCTACGAATAGCTATTTTTTGCCGGATACGAGATCTGCTTTGCGGTGGTGCCGTCGAAATGCTCGCGCTGCAGTAACCATGGTCGATAGCAAGGAGGATGACGCTCCGAGGGTGCGATGGCGTGAGTTTTTGAAATCGATCATCGTTCGGCAATATAATGCAGCGCTTGTCGCCGGAAAGCCGCATCGCGCTTATTTGCAGAAGCTTGGCCTAAAGCCGGAGTGTATTTACGACGGGCTTGATGTCGTGGATAATGACTTTTTCGCAGATGCAGCTGAAAGGGCGAGGGCGAATCCAGGCTCCTTTTCTCATCTGCCAGGGCTTTTCGATGACGAGCCTTATTTCTTGGTATCGAGTCGGTTTATTCCGCGTAAGAACTTCGATCGCCTTCTTTCGGCCTATGGTAATTACAGGCGTGAGTCTGATCGCCCTTGGCGACTTGTAATACTCGGCGATGGGCGTTTGCGACCGGAGCTTGAGGGGCAAATCGAACGTGACGAGATTGGTGGAGTGACCTTCGCTGGATTGAGACCGCTAGACGAGGTGAGCGCTTACTATGCGTTTGCGGGGGCTCTTGTTCATCCAGCGATTGTGGATCAGTGGGCTCTTGTGGTGAACGAGGCGATGGCTACAGGACTGCCTGTAATCGTTTCAACAGGATCGGGCTGCTATCAAGATCTGGTTCACCCGGGAAAGAATGGTTTTCACTTTGACCCAAGCGATGTCGAAGGTCTTACAGCTGCACTGAGTCAAATGGCTTCGGACGAAACGGATAGGATCAAGATGGGAGAGGAGTCTAGGCGAATCGTGGGAGAGTGGCCACCGGCTAGGTTCGCTCGCGGACTTCACGATGCCGCGAAGTTTGGGGTGCGATCTCGAGAGAGAGGGCTTGGCCCGGCACCCCGTTTTGTACTTTGGCTCATGCTTAAGATGAGCAAGGCTCCGGCCTCTTTCGCCTCGGTTGAAGCCTAAGGCGTTTCGATCGGGTCTTGAGCCCCGCTACATACAAAGCTTTTGAATTGAGTAATAGGTAATCCTATAAGTTTATAGGTTTTCGAGAGGATTTAGAAAGCGACAGCACTTGCGTTGTCGTTTTCCGAATCCTCTTTTTTTGCGTCTGAAGGCAAGCCTTAGCGGGAGTTGCTGTTTCCATTGCGCTCTATCAAGTCTGCGATTGGGCGAGCTGCACTATCAGAGTGCGTACAATAATGAATTCGGAGGGAACCTACAGTCGATTACTCAGATTCGAAATCCTAAAGGAGATGTATTTAGCTATATTGATAAATCGTGTAGTTGGGGTATGGATACGATGTATATAAATGGAGCGGCGGGAGATCACCTCATCAAGCATGGGAAGATCGATCTTGTGGCGAAGTTGCTCGATTGAATGCGTTCCTATGGAGGCCCAGTGGGACTGGGGCTCATTCGCTCATGGTTATTGAAGGGTCGGAGCTCCTTGGTTTGGAAGTCGACTATTACGTGAAGACATTTCATCCCGATAGGTATTGGTCGACGCATCCGCGGGAAAACTGAAGGGAGTTCGAGGTCGATGGTCAGCGGCATCTCGACCACAACCGCTTTCATGATAATATGTTTGATCTGTTTCCGGATCGGACTGCGGCGTTTATGCAAAGGGTGAAGAAACCGTGGATTGCCTTTAAGTTTTTGGCGGCGGGCTCGATTTCGCCGAGTGAAGGCTTTCAGTACGCGTTTTCGAAGGGTGCTGATTTTGCTGCGGTCGGTATGTTCGATTTCTAGTTGGAGGAGGATGTCTTGCACGCTTGCCAGGCGCTAGAGAAGACGCGAGCGAGACCCCGGGCTTGGGCTTGAAGCTTGTTCGCTCCTTTCCCCGTGGGCTTAAGGGATGGAAATGACGATGGCGCCGTTGCGCTTTTCGGTTTCCACTTTGCGGTGGGCTGCTGCGGCTTGTTCCATCGAGAATGTGGAGTCGATGATTGAACGGATTTTTCCAGCTTCGATCATTTCTTTAAGTGTAGCGAGTTCTTGAATGGTTTCGCCTGCGAAGGCGACGACCACTTCCTTGCCGGAGAGTCTCGGGGTAACTAAGGATCTGAGGAGGTCTAGTAAGCGTGGGTTTCCTTTTGCGTAGCGGCCTTTGGGGTTCAAGACACTGATGCAGCTCGAGTAGGAGCTGCTCGCCACCATGTCGAAGACGACATCATAGCGTTCGTCAGAATCGGCAAAGGATTGCTCTTGGTAGTCTATTATTCTGTTCGCTCCCGCGGTTTTCAGCACATCGTGTTTGCTGGCTTTGTCTACGGCGGTTACTTTAGCGCCGATTGATTTGGCGATTTGGATGGCGAATAGGCCGATGCTGCCGCCGGCTCCGTTGATGAGAATGCTTTCGCCTGCCTTGAGCTTGACTTTGTCTATGAAGTGAAGGGCGTTCCATCCTCCGAGCAGGGATGCGGCCGCTTCTTCGAAGCTCATGTTAGCGGGCATTTTTTCTATGGCGTAGTTGTCTGGCAATGACAGGTATTCTCCGTAGGCGCCAAGTTTGAGCTTGGAGGCTCCGAACACCTTGTCGCCAACTTTCAGTCTGGAACAGGTTTGGGGGACCGATTCGACCTCGCCTGCGAAATAAGCTCCTAGGATTTTGTTCCTTGGCTTGCGGATGCCGAATGCTAAGCGAAGGGGCAGCCAGAACCATTTGACGGCGAAGCGGAAGCTACGCATTTCGCAATCTGCTTTGGTTGCCTCGACGGCGTGGATTTTGATGAGAATCTCATTTGTGGCTGGCGCTGGCGGTTCGACCTCGGCGAGTTTGAGCACGTCTGGCGATCCGTATCTTTCGTAAACGATGGCTTTCATTTTTTGTATGGAGCTAGGCGTAAAGGATTTTGGGGTATACCATCTGGGCGGGTGAATGTGTTTTTGATTGGGCAGAGCGTATGTTTCGAGTTCCTTTTTAAAAAAGGGTAAAGCGACACAACGGGGGGAGTCTTCGGCTTCAGGTTGAATGAATGCTCCCCGATAGGACTATTCAACCGCTGGGATCTTTTAGGTTTCTCGCGGAAGCCGCGACCCATTACTTTTGATGCGTGTAAAGCAGAAAATTACCCACTTGGTCGGAACCGCGATTGTCGGATCCGTGGTTCTTGCGACTGTGGTCGCGGGGATTTTCGCGTTGATCTACAGCAAAGAGCAGGAATCTGGCAGCGCGGGTTTGAAGCACCGGGCGATTAACTCGTTCACGGAGGATTCCCGTTCCTTGCTCCTGTACTTTGATGTGGCTGCTCAGAGCGATAATAAGGATGCAGTTATCATCCAACTCCTGATCAAGGAGGGGTTCGATAGGAGCTATGAAAGCTTAGAGGTTGCGAGGGCTAGCGTAGAAGAGAAAGACGCTTTTGATTTTGCGAAAATCGAGTCGGAGCTCGATCGGTTGAAGGAGACATCCCAGCAAGTGATCTCTGATCCGAACGACCGCGATTTGTCCGCAATGTTGGCTGTGTATTCCGGGGTGTTTCGCAATAGTTTGGATGAAATTGACCAAAAGGCTTTGGCCTTGGCTATGGAGGATCGGTCGAGGATTGAGAATTTCAAGTATGTATCGACTGCGGTTTTGGTGTCGGCAGTGGTTGCTTTTTCGATATCTATTTTATGGATACGTACCCGTACGGTAAATGATATTGTCGATCCAATTGTAGATCTTTCAGAGGCTGCTTCGTCATCGCATGAAACGGGCAGGAAGATGAACGTGATGCCGCGCGGGCCAATGGAGGTGCAGGCGCTGATTGACGGGGTTCAGGTTTACGCGAACAGTTTGCATGATATCGTAGATGCTCGTACTGCGCAGCTCACGAGGGCGAATAAGGAGTTGGAGCAGCAGGCTAAGCTTGCCAATGATAGTGCGGCTGAAGCTCGAGAGTTAGCCCGTCAGGCCAAGGCGGCTAATGAAACGAAGAGTTCTTTTCTCGCCAATATGAGTCATGAGATTCGCACGCCGATGAACGGCATTTTGGGTATGCTCAACTTGCTGGAGGACATGGACAATCCGGCTGATCAGGCAGACTTGATTCTTACTGCGCAGGATTCCGCGAAAAGCTTATTGGAGATCGTGAACGAGATTTTGGACTTTTCTAAGATCGAGGCGAACGCGATCGACATAGAGAAGACGGAGTTTGACTTGAGAGACTCGATTTACGGGGCGACGGATCTGGTGTCATTGACAGCCCATGACAAGGGACTCGAGCTAGTGGCGCAGATCGCGAGCGATGTGCCAAGGTACCTGATTGGCGATCCGCTTCGCATACGTCAGTTGTGTATCAATCTTTTGGGGAATTCCTTGAAGTTCACTAAGGAGGGGACGGTTATGTTGGCTGTGTCGAAGGCAGCGCAGCAGCCGAGGAATGCGACTCGACTTCGCTTTGAGATTAGTGATACGGGAATGGGAATCCCTCCTGAAAAAGTGGATACGCTATTCGACCCGTTCAGCCAGGTTGATTCCTCGACGACCCGAAATTTCGGTGGTACGGGTCTTGGACTGAGCATTTGCAAAAAACTCGCGGAGCTCATGAGTGGCGAAATAGGCGTGACCAGTGTCGTGGGTGAAGGCTCGGTTTTTTGGTTCGAAATTGAAGTGGAGGAGGACTCCTCGAAATCAAAGATAGAGAAGAGTCACTACTCGAATGGGCAGACGCGCCGTCCAATCTTTTTCGAGTCTCATAAGGATGTTGCCAAAGCGATTGAGCAAACATTGTCGGCTTATGCCGTATCCACGCAGGTGGTTAGTCAAGGTGAGTCTCTCTTGTCGATGATAGAGGAAGGCTTGAGGTCCGGCAGGGCATTCGATCGTGTTTTCATTGATACGCGAATTGGCGAGTCGAAGGCGGAAGCGTTGGCGCAGCGTGTGAAGCTGACTGCCGGATCGAGCAAGCCAGGTTTGGTTGCTATTTCTTCGATCGGCGCGTCCCGACCGGAGGGTTCGCATTTTACATTGCAGCTCAGCAAGCCTTTGAAGGAGGAATCTCTCCTGCAGGCGGTGTTGGATAAGTCTAGCCTCGCGAGTGTCGAAAAGGAAAGGCGCAAGGTAGGCAGCGTGGGAAAGGTCAAGGTGGACTTCAATACGTCTGCCCGCGTACTTGTAGCTGAGGACAATAAGGTGAATCAGAAGGTCATTCGTATGATGCTCGGTCGAGCTGGGTTTGACTGCGAATTAGTGAACGACGGTAAGGAGGCTCTTGATCGTTTAAGAGACGAGGAATTCGATCTCGTGTTTATGGATTGTCAGATGCCGATCCTAAACGGTTTTGAAGCGACGGAGGAAATTCGTAAGAGCTCTGGAAGTCAGTCTGGCGTGCCAATCATCGCTTTGACCGCGAATGCTTTAAAGGGTTATGAAGAGCAATGTCTGCAGGCTGGCATGAACGATTTTATGACGAAGCCGATCGATCCGAACGATCTGCGGGCGATGTTGGGCAAGTGGGCTCCTAAGAATCCGAATAGTTAGCTTAGACGGCATCGCCTGAGAGCTTTGAACTATCTGCTTCGCGACAAGATCAACAGGGGACTGTGGCGTCTGTTTGAGCAATGGCGTTGTGTCTGTTGAGTTTTTGGGTTTGAGTGCTTGGTAAACCTCTCTCTTTCCCGATCTGGGCGAAGTTTCGTTATAGCGTTATGAACACCCCAAGCTTTTATACTCTCTTTTTGTTGTTCGTGATACCATCGCTCCTCTCGGGGTCTGCTCAAGCCGAGCTAGCAGTTGTTCCCGGAGCTCACGTAGTCGAGCGGGTGTGGGATGCGAATTGGATTGCTCCAGCTGATATCGCTTCAAAGGAGTATGGAGTTTACCACTACAGGAAGTCGTTTGATTTGGCTGACGCCCCTGAGCGTTTTGTAGTTCACATTTCGGCGGACAATCGGTATCGGCTTTTTGTTAACGATGTTTCGGTTCACATCGGACCGGCGAGGGGAGACCTTCAGCATTGGCGATTTGATTCATTGGATATTGCGAGTTTTTTGAAGACTGGCAGGAATGTCTTGGCGGTGCAGGTGTGGAATTTCGGAGTGGAGGCGCCTGTTGCTCAGATATCGCAGCAAACGGCCTTGGTTATGCAGGGCGACGGCGAACTGGAATCGGTTGTCAATACTGATGCCTCGTGGAGAGCGATCAAGAATCCTGCTTACTCGCCCATTTCCGGTATAGGCGAACGGCTTCAAACCTACATTGTTGTGGGTCCAGGGGATAGTGTGGACGCTTCTCGTTACCTTTGGGATTGGGAAAAGTCGGACTTCGATGACAGTGGCTGGCCTATCGCTGAGCAGCTCCGCAAGGCGCAGCCACGTGGCACTTCGACGGATGGAAAGTGGCTGCTGGTTCCTCGGTCGATTCCATTGATGGAATCTAAGCAGGTCCATTTTCAGCGGATTCGTCGGACTGAGAATATTGCGATAGGGGATGTTCATCTTTTGTCGCAATCGCCGACAGTTATTCCGGCGAACTCCGTATGCCGCATTTTGCTCGACCAGAACGAGCTAACGACTGCGTATCCAATTCTCACTACAAGTGGCGGAGCGGGGAGTGAGATTAAGATCACCTATGCGGAGTCGCTGTACGAAGGACCGCTGGGTGATATGTCGCGTATCAAGGGAAATCGAGACGAAGTGGAGGGGAAGCATATTCGTGGATTTGAGGACAGGTTTCTTCCGGATGGAGGGGAGCGACAGAGTTTTCGCCCGCTGCGCTGGCGTACTTATCGCTATGTCGAGTTGGAGGTTCGCACCAGTGAGGAGCCGCTCATCTTGGAGAGTCTAGAAGCGGAATTTACCGCGTATCCTTTTGTGGAGCGAGCCCGTTTCAGTAGTTCTGATCCAGATTTGGAGAAGATATGGGAGATCGCGTGGAGGACGATCAGAACCGGCACGCACGAAGTTTACACGGATAGTCCGTATTATGAACAGCTTAGTTATGTTGGCGACACGAGGCTTGAGGCCTTGGTTTCACTTTGTGTAAGTGGAGACGACCGGATGATGCGAAAATCGATTCTCGTTTTCGACGAAAGCCGAAATGCCAATGGTTTAACGAGTAGTCGCTACCCTGATTCGCGACACCAGCTCATTCCTCCCTATTCGCTTGTATGGATAAGTATGATACATGATTTTTGGCGACTGCGAGATGATCCAAATTTCGTCAGAGATCGTCTTCCCGGGGTTCGTGAGGTGTTGCGTTATTTTCGTGAGCATTCTGATCCGGAGACCGGATCCTACACGGGACGACTTTGGTGGAACTATGTGGATTGGAAAGGGGAATGGGGATCGGATCCGGTGGTGGGTCTCGGGGGAGTGCCTCCTCGCGACGCAAAGGGAAGCTCAGCTATTCTTGACTTACAGTACGTCTATACTTTGCAGCAAGCGAGGGATTTGTTTACTGCATTCGGATTCGAAGAAGACGCTCGGGCTTGTCAGGACCTTGCGAATCTAATCCGAGAAAGCGTTGAAGAGCGGTGTTGGGACTCGGATCGTAGGCTTGTTGCGGATACGTCAGAGAAACTTACGTTTAGTCAGCATGCGAATGCATATTTCATTTTGACTGCTGAAGATGGCGCTAGGTCTCTCAGTGACTTGGCGAATCTGATGCTTGAAGAAAAGGATCTTACTCAAGCTACTTTGTATTTTAGCTTTTACGTTCATGAGGCTCTTGTTAAGGCAGGTCTGGGTGATCGTTATCTCCGAGAGCTGGGACCTTGGCGTGGATTGTTGACGAAGGGATTTACGACTCTGCCGGAAACGCCGCCCCCCGGTTCGCGCTCTGATTCTCACGCTTGGGGAGCTCATCCTGTGCATGGTATGCTCAGATACGTATGTGGTATAGAGCCTGGAGAAAGCGGTTTCAAAACTGTCCGCATTGAGCCTCGCCTAGGAGATTTGGCATACGCAAAAGGAGTGGTGCCGCATGCTTTGGGCTTGATCGAAGTGGATCTTAGACGATCTGGCCGTAGTGGAATTGAGGGTACGGTAACTTTGCCCGAAGGCCTGGTCGGAAATTTTATCTGGGGCGAAACCACTCAAGTCCTTGTTTCCGGCGAGAATGCGATACTGATTGATTGAGGAGAAGGGGTGCTATTGGTCGCTCTTGCGTTCCATGCGAGATCCCCTCTCTTCGAGTGTATTGGAGGTACAATATTCTTCTTCAGGAATATATCAAAATTCGAGTCGGCATCAACTCGATTATAAGCTTATCTGAATATAGGCTCGTTTTTAGCTAATCGGTTAGCTTTGGGAGATGGCTCGGTGGACAGTCTCTTAGTGCTGTTTATAGGGCACTCGCAGTTTGAGCATTGCAATTTTGTAATGGTAATTAAATTGTCATTACACGTAGAGGGGCTAGGTTGACGGTCTGAAGAAGCGAAGCTCTCAGCAGGAGATTCAGCTATCGAAAAACTATCGTATTTATTATGAGAAATAAGTTTAGGATATATCACCGGTATCTTGGGTTTTTCCTGTCAGGGGTAATGGCAATCTACGCTCTCAGCGGCGTGATCATGATCTTCCGCAATACGGATTTCTTGAAGATCGAGAAGCAGATAGTGCGAACGGTCGAGCCCGGTTTGACGGCTGAGGAACTCGGCGAAGCCCTCAGGATTAGGGGCTTGCGAGCGGAGTCGGAAACGGAAGGGGAAATCGTCTTTCGTGGCGGAATCTACGATCGTGAATCGGGAGAAGCTCGCTACACGCGAAAGGAGCTTCCCGCGGTGCTGAAGGCGTTTGAGGAAATGCATAAAGCCACCTCGGATCGTCCGCTCTTTTTCCTAAATGTATTCTTTGGAGTTTCGCTGCTGTTTTTCGTAGTCTCCTCTTTCTTCATGTTTCTTCCAAAATCTCGAATCATGAAAATAGGATTGGCATACGCAGTCGCAGGCTTGGCTCTCTCAGTGGTCATGGTTTACATTTAGCTGTTACTACGTCTCGGTCCGTACTCGAGCGATTTGATCGCTCTCTGTGCTCTCTTGTGAGCCAAATTGAAGTCGGGGTGTCGCCCGCAGGAACTTAGGCTTTCTCGCTTTTGGCAGAAATCTGATTCATCTTCGTATTCGCGTGACGGTTTCGTGCGAAAATACTTTCCGATTTTCATCGTATAGCGCGATTTCGGGCGGCATCTTCCGTCGGCCTTGATCGAGCTTAGGGTGGTGGTGTGCGGATTCTCGAAAAGAAACGCACCGTGCCCGGGCGGCAGGATCAAAGGACTTCGAATCAAATTTCATCATGCAAAACTTCACCGACTACGGACTCAGCGTCATCAACGACATAGCTAATCGCTACGGTATCTCGAACGATGCGGTCATCCATATGCTCTATGCTGTCAGTAATGGCGGAGGTACCATGGCTCAGTTCAACTGCCCCGAACTCGGCGGCGGCGGGCAGTGGATGCAAGGTGGCATGACGATGGTTGGCGATATGTTCAACAACGGGCTTAAGAACACCGTCGACAACATTTGCTCAGAGCTATCGACACTGCTCTACAACGAAAGCTCGGCTATTTTCGTGCCCGTCAAAAAACGCCCCGCCCAATCCGGCCAGCAGCAGGGCAACAGTATCTACATCTCCGGAAACCAGGGGAACTGGTGGGGTGACGACCTCGGTATCGCTTCCTCCACTGGCGGGCAAAACAACATCCGCTACGCTGTTTTCCCTCAGTCCCATCGCCTCGCCATCGAGATCAACGGCCGCGTGACGGTCTACGATACGCTTGACCATCAGATAGGGGGCGTTTCGCAGCAGCAAAGCGGCGATGCCTCCATGAGTTTCACCAGTCAATATGGCCTCATTCAGGTTTCGCAGCTCCCTATCGTTTCAATTGACGGCGTGACACAAAAAGCTCCGCCACCGATGCAGCAACCTATCGTGGCTCAACAGCAAGCAGAGTTTCAAGCCGCCCCGCCTCTAGACTCTCAACTGCCCCCCGCTCAACCTACAAATGTCCAAATGTCGGCAAGTAGTGATGCGAACGAGCAGGACATCTTCAACAAAATCGAGCGCCTCGCTGCCCTAAAGGAAAAGGGGATTTTAACCGACGAGGAATTTTCCTCTAAGAAGGCTGAGCTCCTTCAGCGCCTCTAAGACCACCGCGAACTCGCCAAAGAAGCGCCCCGCGTGAGTGAGGTTTAAAGCGCGGAAGAAGCAGGGTAAATCATGCTTTGTTTTTTAGCCAATGTGCTCGAATCGTGCCAAGCTTTGAACTGTGTCTAGGTTTCCTCTTAGGGCTAGTAAAACACAGGATTTGGATACGTCGGCATCACTACATTGTAGTGGGTCTGTAAATACTGAGCGATGTCGATCATTTGACGCACTGTCATATTTTCGGTGAAGTCGGTCATTACCGAATTTCCCTGTTCGTCTCGGTAGGCGTCTTTGTACTTGTTCTTAATTATGTGAGACGGATAGATGATTGATGTTACAAGCTGAGCATAGGTCTTTACTTGGCTTACATCGCCTCCGAGTGGAACGTTGATTTCCCGTGGCGCGTTAGGCTCGGGCAAGGATTCTCCTTTGATGGTATGGCATTGAATGCAGCCTACGGTGGTGAATGCCATTTTTCCGGCTTCGGCATTTCCACTTGGAAGTCTGAAGCCTTGGGGAGAGTTCGCTTCTCGCGCGCATGTGGCAATCAATATGGCTACAAGGACCAATCCTGAGCAGTAGAGTGTTTTTTGCATATTCCCTCCTTTGCTAAACAAAGAAGCATATTGGTTTTGGTTTTAGGTGGCAACTTTCAAGATTTTAGAGTCTAGTCTCGACTACAGTTTTTAGATGAGCTGATGCAAGTATGCGGAAACGTTTTGAGTGATAGTCCTAGACTGCTTCTTTCGTTTTTTTGATATTAGCTTATCTGAAAATATGAGCTTAGATAGGGACGGATTTGGGAAAATGGTGTCAGCTTTGTCTAGGCGTGAAGCAATAGTTTGCTTTTCGCTTTTTCTTCAGGGTTAAGGCTGAGAAGCGAGGAAAGAGCTGTTGGGGTTGGGGGTCGGTTTGGTTTTTCGAAAGGGGCTACGATGAACTATCTGCAAGCAATTAGCATTTTTATCGGAGTGATAATTATCATTGCTCGAGCGCCGTTGCTTTTTGCGCCGGAAGCGACTTTGCGGCTAACGAGGGAATTCGTGAGCAATCGGGGAAACATACGGATGTTAGGCGCGTTCTTGATCTTTTTCGGATTGGGCACGGCTGTAGTTGCGTGGGATTCTGCTCAGCTGTACTCGCTATTGTTCTTAGTCCTTGGGCTGCTAATGTTTATAGTAGGTTTGATGGAGGTACTCGTGCCTGCTGCTGTTCAGAAGGTAGCTATTGAGGTTTGGGGCATGTCGGTAAAGACGGCTCAGATTCTTGGTGCCTTGGCAGTGCTGGTGGGAATGTTGTTTCTTTATCTAGGCTTCGTGGTGTTTTGATTAGAGTAGCTCTTGGGAGCTCGCCTGGTCATTGGATGGGCGCTGGCGGATAACCCCATTGTGTTAGCAGGGAGATCGCTTCTGCTAGGCCGTCTTGGGGAACGGCACGGTCGAGATTTCGAATTTTGCTCCGGGCGATGACTGTTCCTGCCTGTGAGTCTTCTTGTAGGGTGGCGTGGACTGGGGACCAGTCGTCGGTTGTTAGGCCGCAGTATTCGAAAGCCTTTTTGAGGATGTGTTCGGGGTTGGTCTTTAGTTGTTCGTAGTCGAGTTCGTGGAAGTGTAGTCCGGCGGATTCGTGGTGTTTTTGGGATTCGCGAACGGCAATCCATATATACATCCAAGTTTTGGATACGCTCATCGGTTTGCCGGGGGTCTGCTGATTTTGAATGAGGGGAAGGTAGTGGCCCCACACCTCTTCGAAGAGCGCGATAAAGGCTGGGTCACGGTATTGCTCGGGCTCGACGAAAGCTCGAAAGGCCGATTCGAGCCAGGATAGGGGTTGGCGGCGGATAAAAAGTTGTTTCGCGTTTGGAAAGGCTTTCATGAGCCAGTCGGCGATTTCGATACACTGGGCTCGGTATTTGAATGCCCAGCGGGTGTCGTGGTTGCGAGCTGGCCATGGCTTGCAGCTAAACCGGGTGGAGCTTTCGGAGAGAGCGTAGAGTTCGCGCTCCGGCAGTAAATGGCGTCCGCGCCACTCTGTGAGTTGGGTGGCGGGATCCGGCTCGGATAAGCTGCAAACTCCAGGTAGGGAGCTGAAAACCTTGCTCATAAGGGTGGAGCCGCAGCGTCCGACTGAATGGACGAAAATGATTTTTTGCGAGTCTGGTTTAATGGTGGCCGCGAGGCGGTGAAAGGTCTCGAAGTCTATTGTGATGAGCTCCTGAGCATTGAGGAATTGAGCCTGGAAGAGAAATGGGGCTTGGGTGAGGTCGAGGTTGTGTGGGGTTTTGACGAAGAGGGCTTCGCGTTTTTCGTGGTCGAGGCAATAGAGAGTCCAGCTCGGGTCGGATAGGACGGTTTCCGTTTCTATGTTTCGCGCTTCGCCTAGTCCGAAATCCTCGGGCGCGGACTGAAACATCATGTTTTCCTTGTGGCGGGTCTGGATGATGGCGTTGCGAGCCGGCATGTTTGTCTTTTAGCCGCGGGCTTAAGCTGGAGCAATTCAAAGACAAAAAAAGCGACCTTCGTTGATAACGAAGGCCGCTGGGATGTGAAGTGGTGTATTTGAGCGGGGGACTGCTACTTGAGGTCGAAGCGGTCGAGGTTCATGACCTTGGTCCAGGCGGCGGCGAAGTCGTTGACGAACTTTTCCTGCGAGTCGGAGCAGCCGTAGACTTCGGCGAGGGCGCGGAGCTCGGAGTTTGAGCCGAAGAGGAGGTCGACTCGAGTGGCGGTGCGCTTGATTTCGCCGGTCTTGCGGTCGCGTCCGTCGAAGACTTGCTCGTCCTTGTCCTGCGGGAACCATGCGAGGCTCATGTCGAGGAGGTTGACAAAGAAGTCGTTTGTGAGGACGCCGGGCTTGTCGGTGAAGATGCCGTGCTTAGAGCCGTCCCAGTTTGTATCCAGGGCACGCATACCGCCTACGAGCACGGTGAGCTCTGGAGCGGTAAGGGTGAGAAGCTGGGCCTTGTCGACGAGTAGTTCTTCGGCTGATACAGAGAACTTCGTTTTTTCGTAATTGCGGAAGCCGTCTGCCATCGGTTCGAGTACGGCGAATGATTCGACGTCGGTCTGCTCTTGTGAGGCGTCCGTGCGGCCTGGGGTGAAGGGGACGGTGAGATCTTGTCCGGCGGCTTTGGCGGCGGACTCGACTGCGGCGTTGCCTGCGATCACGATGAGGTCGGCGAGGGAGACTTTTTTAGCGAAGTCGCTCTGGATGCCTTCGAGAGTTTTGAGAACCTTGGCGAGGGTTTCCGGCTGGTTGACCTTCCAGTCCTTTTGCGGGGCGAGGCGGATGCGGGCGCCGTTGGCTCCTCCGCGCATGTCTGAGCCTCGGTATGTGGAGGCGGATGCCCATGCGGTGGATACGAGCTCGGAGGCTGAGAGGCCGGAGGCGAGGATTTTTTCTTTGAGGGTAGCGACGTCGGTGTCGTTGATCAGCTCGTGGTCGACGGCGGGGATGGGATCCTGCCAGATAAGGTCTTCGGCAGGAACTTCCGGTCCGAGGTAGCGGGCCTTGGGCCCCATGTCGCGGTGGGTGAGCTTGAACCAGGCGCGGGCGAAGGCGTCGGCGAACTGGTCCGGATTTTCAAAGAAGCGACGCGAGATCTTCTCGTACTCCGGATCGAAGCGGAGGGAGAGGTCGGTGGTGAGCATGGATGGGGCGATCTTCTGCGAGGCGTCGGCGGCGTGTGGCACGGTGCCTTCGCCTGCTCCGTCCTTGGGTTTCCACTGGTGGGCTCCGGCGGGACTTTTGGTGAGTTCCCATTCGTATTCGAAGAGGTTTTTGAAGAAGCCATTGCTCCACTGGGTGGGGGTCTGGGTCCAGGTGACTTCGAGTCCGCTGGTAATGGTGTCTCCGCCTTTGCCAGTGCCGTGGGAGCAGGTCCAGCCAAGGCCTTGCTCGTGAATGGGGGCGGCTTCGGGGTCGGGTCCGACGGTGGCGGCGTCGCCTGCTCCGTGGGTCTTGCCGAAGGTGTGGCCGCCGGCGATGAGGGCGACGGTTTCCTCGTCGTTCATGGCCATGCGAGCGAAGGTTTCGCGAATGTCGTGAGCGGCCGCGATGGGGTCAGGGTTTCCGTCGGGTCCTTCCGGGTTGACGTAGATGAGTCCCATCTGGACGGCGGCGAGCGGGTTTTCGAGATCGCGGCTGTGGATATCGCCGTCAGCTTCGTCGTCGGTGACCAAGGCGTTGTGTTCCTTGTCGGTGCCTTCTGAGCCGCTTGAGTAGCGTTCCTCGCCGCTGAGCCATTCCTTTTCGTTGCCCCAGTAGACGTCCTTTTCTGGTTCCCAGATGTCGGCGCGCCCGCCGGCGAAGCCGAAAGTCTTGAAACCCATGGACTCGAGGGCGACGTTTCCGGTGAGGATCATGAGGTCGGCCCAGGAGATCTTGCGGCCGTACTTTTGCTTGATGGGCCAGAGGAGTCGGCGAGCCTTGTCGAGGTTTACGTTATCTGGCCAGCTATTGAGCGGGGCGAAGCGTTGGGAGCCGGTGCCGCCTCCGCCGCGTCCGTCGCCGGTGCGGTAGGTGCCGGCGCTGTGCCATGCCATACGAATGAAGAAGGGGCCGTAATGGCCGAAGTCGGCGGGCCACCAGTCCTGGGAGTCAGTCATGAGGGCTGTAAGGTCCTTTTTGACCGCTTCAAGGTCGAGGGATTCGAACTCCTTGGCGTAGTCGAAGTCGGCCTCCATGGGATCGGAGAGAGAGGAGTGTTGGCGGAGGATATCCAGCTTAAGTTGGTTTGGCCACCAGTCGCGGTTGGCAGTGCCGGAGCCTGCGGAGTGGTGGAACGGGCATTTGCTTTCTGAATTCATGAGATTTCGTTTATTGGGTTGTGGGTTCGACTATTTTAAAGGGGCGAGCGGCCTATCTTGCTCTTATTCGATATCGCTTTTGATCAAGCATTCGAAGGGGGCGTCCGCGTTTGTTTTGGGATGGCTCCTAAGTTCGAACGGGTTGTGTGATAGGGATTGCTACACTCAGTAAGGGTTCTATTTCGGATGGGGTGAGAGTCAACTGTCTGAAGCTGAATTGATGGTAACTGGTCGGTCGCCCTTATGAAGGGAAGTTGAACTGCTTCTGCACGAAGTGAGCGAGTCTCACGAAGCGCTTCTAGGCTCGCTCATGGAGCGCTGTCTCTTCGGGGTGTGTCTTCGACTGGCAGGTGGAATGTGTGAATTTGCGGAAGGCTTTGTCGCATCTGGGCATTGTTTTGGGCGGTGGGGCTGGGCCTCTGACAGATGCTTTTTCAAAAACGGCTTGATTAATGAATTATTAATAATGAATATTCATTGATGAAAATTCAGAAAAGATCTTTGATGGTAAGCGATAGGCAGCGAGGCGTGTTGCTCGCTGTTGCGCTATTGGCCTTAGTTGGCCCCAACGGGATGTATCTTTATTACGCGGTTACTCAGCCTGAATTGAATGGGGAGGCTTTGCGGAATCCGGTCTCGCTCGCGTTCATGATCGAGGCAATGATGCTTTTGGGGTTGTTTCTTTGGTATGTGTTTTTGAGGACACGATCATGGGTAAGTGTAATGGCGTATCTTGTCCTCGCCTTTGCGGGGAGCTTGGCCTTCAGTTTTCCGATGTTTCTTTATCGACAGTTGAAAAATGGTAAGGCCTAGAACGGGAGAGAAGGATAGGCAGATTGTCGATGCGGCGATTGGCTTGTTTTTGGAGCGTGGAGTTCGGAAGACGACTATTCAGGATATAGCGAAGAAGGCTGGCGTGGCGGTGGGCACGGTGTATTTGTATCATAAGGACAAGACCGCTATCGTGCGTCGCGTGGCGTATGCCTTTGCGGAGAGGCATGACGCGTTTGTGGAGGAGGTGCTGGCGAGACGCAGGAAACCGCAGAGAAAGCTGCTGGACTACGTTCTAGGGTTTTACGACATGTGGCAGCCATTTGGGCAGAACGCTCAGGGACCGCTTGAGCTAGCGGAAGCGGTTTTGAGACATGCTCCCGAGACGCCGGGGATTGCTCAGAAAAGGTTTCTCGATGCGGTAGCAACGATTTTAAACGAGGCGAAGGAATCCGGTTTAGCGGTTGGCCAGCCTCGCGTTGATGCCCGTTGGATCGCTCTGAGCACTACCGCTTTTTTTCCTTTGGCTGGTACGCCTAGCGAGCACCCCTTGAGGCAATCGTTGGGACGGGATGATTTGGAGGGCTTGTTGAGATGGATGTTGAGAAAGATGGAGGCATAGTAGGTGATTCGATTTGATCTCAGGGGGATTGTTTGGGATCGTCGAGTGGTTGCTGATAAATGAGTGGGCAGTTTCCTTTTGCGAGCAACACAAGCGTATTCTTAAGTATTCAAAGTATGAATGCAAGTTGTCGATCTTGATAGTTACTATAGAAATTCGATTCTGGTTGCTTGATATATCATTCCTTTAGGTGATGTATAATGGAGATCAGCATTCGGGGCTGAGCGTAGCAATGAAGCGTCTGAACACCTTGTTCGCAAACAGGTGAAAATTTGAAGGGGCGTTGCTAGCTGGTTTGGCTCTTGTAAGTTGTTTCAGGATTATGTTTCTGAGTAGATAAGTTGGGCTCCGGCGGCTAGGATGAAGTCTGTTTTGTGCAGACCGCCGATGTCGAAGGTGTGCCACGCGACGGTGACTTTGCCCCATTCGAGGATGATACGTGGATGATGACCTGCATCTTCTGCGAGCTTGGCGACAGAGTTGGTGAAATCGAGCGCGGCTAGGTAGGAGCGGAATTTGAACGTTTTGAGAAGCCAGGTCCTGTCGGATTCTGTGGATAGGTTCCAATTTTCAAGGACTTCAAGGTGTGCTTGGATATCGGTATCAGAAAGCGGGGTGGCGTCTTTTGGCGGAGGGTTGGCGGCCTCCTTAGCTAGGTTTCTTAAGCTTTCGTTTTTCTTCGAATGGTTGGGCACTGGTATCTTAGTTATCACCCTGGGAATCGTGGTTTCAATACAAGAATCCAGTAGAGGGAGTTTCGGAAAGATCCGATTCGAATGCCTATTTCCCGTGGCATGTAGGGAAAGGATGTTTCCGGCTACGGATCTAATAGAAGTACCAAGGGAGTATCGCCTTTAGGCGCACTTCTACCACGATGGGAAAGCGGAATTGATCGGAGCACTTTAGGTGAGTTCTTTCGAGACATTCTGGCTGTATTTAGAAAACAACTAGGAGAGGAAGCTCCTAGTTGTTTCGACTCAAGGGAAGGTTCTTTGAATAGAAAGCTAAATGCGCGCGGTGCCGCCTTCGAAGAGAGGAACGTCCATGTGGAACGTTTCCGGGAAGGTGAGCTTTTGCTCCTTTAGGATTCCGAGGGCGATTTGTTCACCCATGAGGAGCGACTCCTTGTAGTCTGAGTAGTAATGAACTCCGGCCCAGTCGCGACCGATAGAGATATTGGCGGCGAGCTTGTTGAGTTCTCCTTCAACGGTGAGGGGGGCTTTTAGGTTCACTGCGGTGAGCTTCGAGCCGTTTGCATTCGCTTCGTAGGACTTGGTTCCAAGTTCTTGGCCGTGGTCGAAGAATGCTTTGAGAACGGTGACGCATGCTCCGGCGACGGTGGCGTGGCCAGCTCCGTAGCTTGGGTGCATAGGCGATCCTTCGGGGAAGGCCATTGGAAGAAGATAGGAATTGCTTCCGGCGCTCGCGTCCCCTTTGTGGGGACCGACGGGGTTGCGTGCGGCATTGTGGGCTTTGACGCGATCGAGTATGTCGGTTTGCTGCAGCTTGCCGATCAGAGCGTCGATTTCGGGCAGGTCGATTTTACCTGTCATTTGCGCATGGATACGTCCAGCAAGAGCCTCCGGGCGGAGGCGGCGATGGAGGTTGAACTTTTGGAAGCGGACCGCTTTGAGGGCGCGGGTTGCGACTTCACAGACCAGACTGAGGATCTGGGGGCCACCAAAGTGGGCGAAGCCCTGTTGTTTATCGTAAACGTCGTCGGTCTGGTAGGGGATGCCTGGATCGAAAGGTATTCCCATGCCCAGCATAATGAGGCAGGCATTGAGATAGGCCTGGTAGAGGGCATCGTAGTGTACGTACGTGGCTAGGTCGCGCGGGGTGATGATGAAGCGATAGTCGGGGGAGGTGAGGTAGGTTTCATATCCGCGGAAATCGGCGCCGTTTTGAGCGTCGAACCATGATTCCCATGTCGTGAGATAGTCGATACAAGGTGTGGCTGTTTTGACCATTTGGGAGAGTTTTTGGGCTCCGTAGGAGATTTCGCCTTTCTTGGGGCAACGATCTCTGCCGTTGGGGGAACCGTTAATTCCCTTGTTTCCGATGAGAAGGAATTGAGAGAGGTAGGGTCCGACTTCGTCGCCTTTTGCTAGGCCGCGAAAGAGGCGGTCGTTGATGCGCTTTGAGCCAAGTGTCTCGAGTATGGCGTTTGCTTCGTCAGGGTTGGCGTAGGTGTTCTCGCAGGAGGGTTCGGCTTCAGTCTGCTTTTCTAGCTCGGGGTCTCGAAACTGGGAGAAATGGGTATCGCGTAGGAGGGCTTGCAGGTAGACCTCGGCGATTTCGATAGTGAGCTCGTCGGAATCGAGTTTGGGAGCGGGCGGCATGGTGACCGCTTGAGCGTCTGGTCCTTCGAGGTCGAAGAGGTTTCCGGCGCCGGCGCTTTCCCACGCGCGCACTGTTGCAGTTTTGTATTCAAAAATTCCCTTTGTTGGGTCTTTTGGATCTGTTTTGTCACCATCGCAGACAGGAGGTTCGAATACGGCGGGGCCGTTTTGTCCTATGTCCGATTTCCAGATGAGCTTTCGTTCAGCGTCGGAGGTTTGGCAGTTGATGTCAGTCTGAGAAGGGCAGATCGGTTTGGAGCTAGGCGAGTCATCAACAGCGGGGCCTAGTGGTGTCTTTTCGAATTCTGGGGAGTCTCCGGTTTCGATTCCTTTGACGAATAGGGAGTAGTCGATTGGGTTGAGGGCGAGGCCGGTTTTGTAGTTGTGCGGCAAGCCTTTGGTGAAGTTGGCGGAGTGCGATGGCGTCCCCTTAAGCGGGGAGTCGCTCGGGTGGCGATAGGCTGTTTCTTCGCCGTTGGATTCGTGGCTGATCGTAGGGTAGGAAGCGGCGAGTGTGTTTGCCGCTGAGCGTGTTTCTAGAGCGAGTTGGGCACGTGTTTTCATGATTGGTTCTTGAGTGTTTTCTGTGGAGCGGATCTGTGCCGAAAAGGCGCGGCGTCGTATAGTGGAGAACGCAGGTTAATTGTATTCCTTACATGGATTTTGAAGTTTTGGTGGAGGAGTTGAGTGTGGATTGGTTTTCTTGCTCGTTTTTGGGAGGGATGGGGTTTGGACTGCTTGGATGGCTTTGTTGGTCTTTTTCTTGGTTCTCGCTCTTGGGTTTTCGTTTCTTTGTTCGATTCTGGAGGCTAGTCTCCTGTCGATGCCTCCGTCTTTCGTGAAGACAGAGGAAGCAAAGGGCACGAAGAGTGGGAAGCGGCTTGCCGGGTTGAAGAAGAACATCGATCGGCCTTTGTCGGCGATTCTATCGCTGAATACGATCGCTCACACGGTGGGAGCGGCGGGGGTGGGCGCTCAGGCGGCTGCGGTTTTCGGGGAAGGGTATTTCGGGCTGATTTCGGCTGTCCTGACCTTGTTGATTCTGTTCGTCTCAGAGATTATTCCGAAGACCTTAGGGGCGATCTATTGGAGGCAGTTGGCTGGATTCACCGCTATCTCGTGCAAGGCGATCATCGTTGGTCTATTGCCGCTTGTCTGGATATCTGAGAAACTGACGGTGCTCGTTCAGCCGAAGGGCAAGAGGGATGAGCTTGTAAGCCGGGACGAGCTTGTGGCCCTTGCTCAGCTGGGGCTAAGCGAGGGCGTGATTGCGGAGAGCGAAAGCAAGATCATCCGGAACTTGATTCGGTTTCGCAAGATATGTATCGAGGATATCATGACGCCGCGGATTGTTGTCGGAAAGCTATCTGAAAACCTGACCTGTGGTGCAGCTATCAAGGAAATGCCAACGGAGCTTTTTTCACGCATACCTGTATTTGCCGACGACCCGGAGCACATAAGCGGCTATGTATTGAAACAGCAAATACTGGAGGAAGTCGCCTTGGATAGGCATTCTTGTTCTCTGGCGGATATCAAGAGGCCGATCCGAATGGTTTCGGAAAACGATTCGCTCTCCGATTTGTTCCGAGATCTTTTTTATCACAAGGAGCAGATCGCTTTGGTCGTCGACGAGTATGGCGGCATGTCTGGAGTGGTGACGAACGAGGATCTTATTGAGACCCTGCTTGGCTTGGAGATCGTTGACGAGTCCGATCAGGAAGAGGACATGCGGGAGCTGGCGCGCCGCAGATGGAAGGAGCGGGCGAAGAAGATGGGGATCAAGCTGACTGATCCTTCGGCTGAGTAGCTGGCTTAGCCTTTATCTGATAAGTAGGGGTTTTTGTCGGATACTCTAGTGCGATAGTCGAACAAGTTGTTTCAGCCGCTCCACCCCAGCTGTCACCGAGTATGCTATTGATTTTGAAGCGTCGTGACGCTGTCGGGTTAGCAACTCTGTTTAAGTCAAGAGTGTTCGTTGGCATTTGGAGAAGTCAAAGTGGAAGAGGTGCGTCGGGTTGGATTTGTATAGGATTTGGGTTCGTTATATAAAGCTAGGATTTGATTTATTCCTTCAAACGTAGTCTTTTGTTTCAGGATTGTTAACCCTCAATTTCCTCTTGTATGAAAAAAGCATATATCGTCTTGACGGTGGTTTTGCTCGCTGCTTTCTTATGGTCTTTTCTGGTGAGCCAAAGAGACGAAACGCTAGCTGCGGTTGCGGAACCGACTAGCTCCGAAGTGTCGAGTTTGTTCGGGGCCGAGGCAGGTGGTTCGATCGGATGCGAGTTTAGAGAATGCTCCGAACCCAGCAGAGGCGGACTGTGAGCCGGAAGAAGCCGCGGAGCTATCGTCATCTGTAGAGGCTCGGGAAGGGGCTGAAGAATTTTTGCTTACGAAAGACGAAATAATGCGGCGATTTAGAGAGCTTGAGGCAGAAAAGGAAAATAATTCGCACTATATTATAGATAGTAGTATTTTGAACGCGAAGCAGGCTCTGCTTGATAGGGAAGAAGATCCAGAGGAACTCTATGATTTTCTAGACGAAGACGCATCGCCGCTTCTGTATTTATAGCGGGTAATTTTATGGCGGAAGAAGGGAGTCTTCAGGAAGCGATTGATTTTTATCTGACCGGTTTGGAGGGCGATAAATATATGTCAGATAACACGAGGCAGCGGCATTCTATTATCGCCAAGCAGTCGAGGTGCATCCCGACGTCGCTGATTGGCGAATTGGTCTCGCTAAAACGCTGTTGAATTCAGGTGGGTACGAAGAGGCGATCGAAGTGATGGAGGAAATAAAGAAGATGCCTCCGCGGGGGTGAAGTCTAGCTGCTCGTCGTTTCTTTATCTTTCGGGTAGTGATAACTGGAGCGTTTCGCCTTCATCGATGCCGAGGGAATCGGCTGCATTGGCGAAGTTGCGCGAAAGTAAGTAGTAACCGTCGGCAGTTTGAAAGAGAACCCATTTGCCGACTTCAACGTCGCCGTAGGTCGTTCCTATCAGGCAAGCGTACGTTTGGCTTTGGTAAGTGATGGTTATGGTATCACCGAGTTTTGCGTCGATGGCTTCGAGATCGCTTTTGACAAGATCTAGACGGAGGTTGCCGTAGGTCTTGTCGACTTCTTTTACGGGTACTTGGAGGGATTGGTCGACTAGCTGGGTGTTGGAGTTTTGAGGAGACATTTCTATGGTGCAATCTCGGTTGAACTCAATCTCTCTACCGGCGATCCATTGCTCGAGGGCGCTATTAGCTTCGTAGCGTTCCTTTGGGTTGATATTGACGTGTCCGTCTCGGTCGACTCGCCACAGAGCGACCTGAGTCCCGAGCTTTTGGGCCTTTTGCTGGTAGTTGGCGGGTCCGTCGATCTCGCTGCGATTGCTCAGGAAGAGCAGGGGAATTCGCGGATGGTGGGTGAGATCCAATGGATTTTTTTGTTCCCGTATTTGGAGAGCTGCTCCGGCGCCTAATGCTCCATCGAAGCGGGTTTGATCTTGCTCGGCTATGAGAGTGACAACCATGCCTCCCATAGAACCTCCGTGTAGAATGGTTATCGACGGGTTGCCGTATTCTTCGACGAGCCAATCGTAGAGCAGCTCGAGGTCGGTGATGGCATCTCGTACGATGATACCGTTGCGGCGGTAGCTGGTGCTGGCGACCATCCACCCGGCCTCCAGAAAGGGCGCTAGATCAGGATCGCTCTCTTCTAGGGCGTCGACCAGGGGGCTATCTTCGGGAACGTAGCCATGGGCGATAATTATCAGTTTCTGATTCCACCGATCAGGATCGACGAGAGCGGATACTGTGGCGCCTTCGATGGTGGTTTGACGTTGCTCGACGGATCCCCGGGCGTACGTGGCGAGGCTAAGGAGAAAGAATAGGAGGAACAGGCGCATGAATGGTAATATACAGCGAGGCGTCTTTTATGCACGCTCGTTTTTGTAGTTGCAGCGGAAAGCTTGAGTTTGAATCGATAGAGACAAGAGGTGGCGGGGAAGTGAGCATTTTGCGGGGAGATGCTAATTCTGTTCGGGGTTCGCGTCCGCTTCGTCTCGACTTGAGCTTATTCGGATTGCGACTGTTGATTTAGGAAATGCTTTATTGAGGTGCGATGGGTTTTTAGCGATCTTAGCTGGATCCGAAAATGGTTGTAATAAATGTAATCGATATCGTGTTACTAGCTTTGGCTGTCTTTATTCGTTTGGAGCCAGAGGAGCTTGTGAAGTTGGAGAATTCGAAATTTGAGTACCGTCCCAGTTCAGGTGCTTTCGATTTCTAGGTCCTGAATTTCTAGGCTTTTTCCGCTTTCATTAAATTTTTCAGGATTGCCCTTTTGCGGCGGATTGAGCGATTGTTCTGCTTCTGATCACCCTCTTAAAGCCAATTACTACTTGTCATGTTTGAAAGTTTATCACGGAGCTGGGAATTCGCAAAATTGAGCTATGGGCTTATGTGGGAGAATAAGCACCTGATCCTGTTTCCAGTTATATCAACTGTTTCGGCCGCACTCGTCTTTGCTAGCTTTGCCTTGCCGCTTTGGCAGTCGGGGCAGATAGAGGAATGGCAGGCGTTTATGGATGGAGATCCTGCGGCGCGAGAGGACTCGGCCTTTTACTTGGTGGCGTTCGCGTTCTATTTCTGCAATTATTTCGTGATCTTGTTTTTTAATACAGCTCTAGTCGCTTGCGCCTTGAAAATTATAAATGGGGACGCAGCGCCGGTATCTTATGGCTTGTCTTTTGCCGTGAAGCGTTTGCCGCAAATTCTAAGCTGGGCGCTCTTGTCTGCTGTCGTGGGCGTGATCCTAAAGATGATTGAGCGAATGAACGAAAAGGTCGGCGTGTTCATTTCGTCAATTCTCGGTCTCGCCTGGACTGCCTTGGCCTATTTCGTCGTGCCGGTCATTGTTGTCGATGGAGAGGGCGCGGTAGGCGCGATCAAGAAGTCGACGAAGATTCTCAAGGAGAACTGGGGGACTGCCTTGAGTGGTAACTTCTCGCTAGGCCTGATCGGCTTTTTGATTATGTTGCCTGTTTTTCTTATTCTCTTTTTGGTGCTCTCCTCAGTTGCAGGAACCTTTTCGTCGTTTGGTCTTACGGCAGTGATCGGCGTGGGCATTCTGGCAATTGTGTTGATTTCAGCCTTCATTTCTGCGGCGGACTCGGTGTTCAAAGCCTACCTCTATGCCTACGCTACAGGTAAGACGATTCCAAGAAATGTGGATACATCGTCCTTTGATTCTGCATTTGTTCAGAAATAGCGCGATCGAAGCTTTATTAAGTGCGGGCTCGTTTGGGCCTTCGTTGGAATATCGGTAACATCATCTGCATGAAGCGGAGGAAGAGTGTTAGCGGGATCCTTGAGCGCGGCTTCGCCGTATTTGAACAGTCACGTTGGGAGGGCAACCTTAACCTCAAAACGTGACGATTTTAGAAAGGCCAACGGGTAAGGAAGTCTGCCTCCGGGGGCAGTCGCGAGGTACTGTCGGCTGTTCGACAAGGGGCAGGTTTTCTTGAGTTCTAGTGTGGTTTGTTTGTTGGGATTGTTTAGTACTGGTTCTCGATATTCATAGAGCTGCTTTCAGCTCTGGTGGAGTGGGAGCGCCTCATCGGAGGATAGGTGGGAATGGGGCTCGGGTGTTGGCGTCTGGGGAGTCTGATTTGAAGTATTTCAGTTTTGGCAGGTTCAGCGAATTCATGTTGAGGGCGGGGCCGTTTATGCGGATATGTTTTCATTGGTTCGTGATTTTGGCTTTCAGATTCTGGCGGTTTCTAGCGTCGCATTCGTCTCGCTTGTTTCGGGGCGAAGCGAAATCCTAAGCTTAGACTATTTACCGCCGGCTCACGCGGCTCAGGTGGATGATCTGATGCCGGGAGCTAGAGTCATCGATGGAGGTATCCGTTTTTTGGAGATAGAAGCCGGCGAGGGGCCTTCGATATGCGAGGGAGATAAAGTGGAGGCGATTTACACGGGAAAGCTGCTGGATGGGACGGTCTTCAATCGTAAGGCGGGACAGTTTCACACCTATCGTTTCGAGGTGGGGGCGGATCCTCGGGAGGTTATCATGGGTTGGGAATTGTCTTTGCCGTTGATGCAGAAAGGTGGGCGTTACTCGATAGCGATCCCGTCGCAGTTTGCCTACCGAGAGAAGGGGCGCAGCGGGCAGGTGCCTCCGTTTTCGACGGTGATCTTCGAGATTGAGATACTAAACGTCGAGTAGGCAATGGTCTCTTCTGCCATTTCCTCTTAAGTAGAGCAAGGCTTCGAGCTTGAGCACTGCGAGTGTCGCATTTTTAATATATTTTTATATCTAAAAGAGGCGAATAATCGCTCTTAACAAGTCGCAAGATGAATAGCAATAGCTGTTTTGTATAATGTGAAAATTTCAATGACAGAACACTAGTGTTTTCCGCAATGTGACGGGACCTGTCTTTTATCGTGTGAGACTGCTTAATCCATTTCATAGTCTTGGACATATGTGTCACCGATTTTTCCGGTCCGCACGATTGCTTTAGCTAATCCAAAGGTTGGGTGCGAGGAGTGTGAAATACAAGGTGTTGCTCGATGCTACTTAGCTATAGCCTTTGTCTAGCTAGAGAAAAGAAGTTCGTTGTAAGAGTGTACTTCCAGTTTTTTGTAGATGTTTTCGACGTGCTTCTCGACGGTGCGTTGGCTGATGCCGAGATCCGCGGCGATTTCGGGAAGAGTGAGGCCAGCGAGGAGTAGCTCGTAGATTTCTGTTTCGCGTTTAGAGAGGGCGGGGTACTGGGGTAGGTTCTGTGACGGCATCTTTCGCCAAATGACGAGGTGTTTTGTATTATTAAGCTGAATGTCTTTGTCTTTTCCGGTTAGGTAGGACTCAAGTTGTTGGCGGGTGATGCGGTCGTGTCCAAGTTCGATACGGGCGGGATTGCTTGAACGCGGTACGGACCCTTCGCTTATACCCAGAAGGGGCGGGAGGCGAGCGTGGTGTCTGCAAAAAGCCAGGTCCGTACCCCCTTTCTGCATTCAGCTTTTAATGTCTCTCCTCTTTGTCGTTGTTGTATGTTTTTACGATAACTACTTTTCGTGAATGGCTATTTCGTCTACGAAGAATTCGAGTACGCGTTTGTATCCGCCGCGTACGAAGGTGAATTGTAGTCTTCCATCGGATACCGGTTCACCCAATGCGTCGGTGTGGAACTCGATGACCTGTGTTTGCCATTCGGTACTCAGCTCGAATTCTTTATCTACATCGTAAACCTCGCGATGGTCACTGTCCTTGAGGAGACTCACTTTCGCTCTGCCGGGTAAGCTAGCTTTAACGGAAAAGGAGAGGTAGTACTCGGAGTTAGGTTCTAGTTTAATACCACTCTGACTCAAGTGAAGCGTCTTAGGATCCGCAGACTGGTTCCCCATGCGGATCCGAGCCGCTTGTTCCTCCATGAAGCCTGGAGCTACAAGCAGCTTCTTCTCCTTGCTCAGCCTTTGTTCCCAACGTGAAAGCTCCCAGGAGCTCCATGACTTTTCGAAACCACCGTTGTAAACCAGATTCGTGTTCGAATCTCTGGTCGACAGATTTAGACGTAACCTTGTGTTAGTGCCGTTGTTGGCTCTCAAAAGGAACGTTTGACCATCATATGATACATCGGCGGCGGTTGTGTAAATGTCACCTTCGGAGTCATGACCTTTAGATAGAATAAACTCGTTTATATTTATTGGAGACCAATCGTATCTGCTATTCCAAAAAACAGCATTTCCAGTATTATCTGTATTCGTTCCAGTTCCTACTACCATTGAGCCATCACCAGAAATGGCATGCAAGGTAGCCCTGTTTTGGCCACCGTCCAAATCCTGTAATCTGGTAAATCCATCTGCCTCTGACCAACGGTAATGAAACGTTCCGAGAGAATCATACCAGGATGTTCCAATCAAGGCGCTACCGTAATGCGAAACATCCCAAACAGATCCCCCATTGTCACCCAGCAGTGGTTCAACCTTCTCGATTTCCCCTCTTTCTGTCCAAATAAAACCGGCGTCGACTTGTCCTTCGTTTACACCAACTACGACTCTGCCGCCGTCAGAAACTGCATTCGCTATAGACTGTGAGTAGCCGGGTAGTGTTCCTAGCCATCGTATTCCATCCGCTTCAGTCCATCTAAATGCCTCAAAATTGAAGGTCGATGGAACTTCAAGAAATCCGACGACTGCATTCCCATCCGCTGATATGGCGGTACCCTCGTTGTATCCGCCAAGCATTCCTTCAGGCAGATCTAAACCAATGACTTTAAAACCGTCATATTCTGACCAGTAGAATGGTAGATGTAGGTTCGACTCGGGATCATATGTCACTCCTGTGGCGGCGTGGCCTCCATTGGCTACGGATTGTATGATAAACCAATTGGGTTTTTCATACTCGAATACGATAGTTTCTCCCGCCTCTGTCCATCGCTTGATCTGCCAGTTGTTTGTCACTTCAGATCTGACTGTCCCGAGGAATGCTTTACCATCCGGAGACATGTTGCCGAAAAATGGTACTTTTTCGGAAAATTGAACATTTGGACCGTTGAAAACTTTTCTTGCTGGAGAGGGATCTGATTGGTTACCTTTGTTGTCAATAGCTACTATTTCATATAGATAGGGCCCCGGCTTAACGAGATTGTCATCTATATATGAGCGATTGTTACTTGAGCCAACGATGGTGCCATCGCGAAAGATGAGGTATCCTGTTGTCCCTGCGGTTCCGGCGGGAAGTTCCCATTCGAGCAACACCGCTGAACGTGAAACGAATCTAGCGTTCAGCTCGGTTGGCTTTTGCGGCATAGGTACTTCAGCAATCAGCCAATCCGAAAGAAATATATGATCTATATCGATGGATTCGTTGTCCTCTAGGTCATCATTGGGTCCGATCGCGATCAATACATGGTCAAGGCGTTTGAATCTTTCGTCTATATTGAAATTAACCGTGAAATCCTGCCATTTCGATGTGAGGTCAAAGGCAGTAGGAGGTAGGAAATAGGGATCTACAACGTCGCCGTAGCCTTCCCCTTTCAAGGCTACTATCAGATCCGACCCCTTCTTCGATCTTGCGGAGAACGACAATTGATACTCGCCAAATTCATCAACTTTTCTGACGAGCTGACCTAAGGTCCATTCGTCGTCCGAGTTTTGCGATTTGATTTTCAAATAGCTTGTATCGGAAATCTGGTCTTCCGACGTATCTTCGGGAAGTCTTGAAGCGATCACGAAATCTACATCACCAGTCTTCACCACGGACCAGGGTCCGCTGCGATTGGGGTCGTTTCGAAACTCTCCATCTTTAATGATGTTTGCTGCTTCGGGAGCGACGTTTGGTACAGAGAAGAGGTAAGCCGCGCCCGATTCTTCGCCTCCGGTGCTCACGACGATGGCTGTGTTTCCTTTTATGGACACGGAGTATCCGAAAGAGTTGTACGGCGCTCCATCCCCCGGCGTGAGCTTCGCGATCCGGGCGCCCGAGTACACGGCGAAGAGGTACGCCGAACCCGAGTCGGTCCCGTTATCGTCATCGCTACGGCTCCCCACTATGGCTGTGTTTCCGCTGATAGCCACTGAGCTACCGAAATTGTCGTATGCCGCCCCATCACCTGGAATGAGCTTCGCGATCTGGGCACCTGTACGTGCGTCGAGGAGGTACGCCGAGCCTGATCTGTTTTCGTTGTCGTAGTCCCAATAGCTCCCGACGATGGCTGTGTTTCCGCTGATAGCCACGGAGTAACCGAAGGAGTCGTAAGCCTCTCCATCCCCTGGTGTGAGCTTGGCGATCTGGGCACCCGTTTGTGCGTCGAAGAGGTATGCCGACCCCGAGTAGACCCCGTTGTCGTCGTCCCCGTAGCTCCCGACGATGGCGGTGTTTCCACTGATGGCTACCGAGAATCCAAACCAATCTTCTGCCGCTCCATCGTCTGGGATGAGCTTCGCGATCTGAGCACCCGTGCTGGTGTCGAAGAGGTAGGCTGACCCAGAGTTGAACCCGTTGTCGTCGTCCCGGAAGCTCCCCACGATGGCGGTGTTTCCGCTGATAGCCACGGAGTGTCCGAAATGGTCACCTAGCGCCCCGTCGTCTGGGGTGAGCTTTGCGATCTGAGCTCCCGTGCTGGCGTCGAAGAGGTAGGCCGAGCCCGAGTTGCTCCTGTTGTCGTCGTCTAGGTGGCTCCCTACTATAACGGTATTTCCACTGACTGCCACGGAGACTCCGAAAGAGTCGTTTCTCATTCCATCCTCTGCGGTGAGCTTCGCGGTCTGAGTCCCCGTGCTGGCGTCGAAGAGGTACGCCGCCCCCGATTGAACATCGTTGTGTCTGTCGAAGCGGTTCCCGACGATAGCGGTGTTTCCACTGATAGCGACCGAGGAAGTAAAAGAAGCGGACCCGGTCTCGAAGTCGGGGAGAAGCTTGTGGGTCTGGGGCTGAGCAGATGCTATGCTCGCGAGAGCGCAACAGGCTGCGGTTGAGAGAATCGCGTTTAGGATTCGTGATTGCATCGCTTTGAGTGGATGAGGGAGGTGGAGCGGGTGGTTCGAGGAGTTGGGCCACCCTAGGTAATGCCAGCTATGGCTGCTCCGAGTTAGCAAGGTGCTTTCCGCTGCAGCAAGATTTTTGAACCTAGTATCTAGAGCTTAAGGTTTTCCACTAGGATACGGTGCAAGCGGAGCGAAGACATGGCTCGAATAACAGCTCTCATCGACTGGAGCGTGTATTGGAATAAGCGCTTTGCTGGTTTGACTCCTTTCGAGAGGGATGGGAGGGCGAAAAAGAGGGGTAGGCTGTGCCTTGGGGAGTTTTGCTCCGTAAGGTCCTACTAGGATCCAAGGCATAGCCCCGAATGTAACCGGTACCTATGTCCCCGGTCTAACCGCTATCGATGTCTCCGGTCCGTACCGTCTCCCGCCTACATTTTTCTTTGCGCGATATGTTGGAGAGGTATGGCGGATTTCTGGGCGAAATATCGTTTTTCATATGTGTGAGAATCTGAACTAAATACTATATAAGGATAGCGATGAAAAAGAACTTGTCAGAGAAAGTATGCGTATTGTTCATTCTCATGACTTGCGTAGTAGGCACTGCATTTGCGTGGAAATACGACTCGAAGGTTACTGTCACAGTGGCGGATATTGAACCACATGAATTTTTCGAATGTACAGGCAAACCGAACAGCGCGTTCTATAGCTTAGAATTTGTATCGTATTTTACAGAAGCAGAACTACGAGTGATTCCCCATTTCGGGGAGTCAGTGTTTTTTACCCGAGTTCCATCTTTGACGATCGATCTTGATAGTTATGGGGATGAAAGACCCACTTTTGATGAGGTTTGGTTTAGCCGATTGAATGAAAGACAGGAGTCACTGGGGCTAAGGTATGATTGGAAATCTGTTGAGTCTCCTTGGCATTTTGTAGTTGCTGCGGGAGGTCAAAAATGTGACGCGAAAGTATTCGGACCATTCGATTATACCGGGTATATTCGTGATAAAACGAGGGCGTATGAATTGGGTTTGGGTCGGTATCTTGGAGAGGGTTTATATGCGAAGCTGGGAGTTGCAAGTGAGAGTATTGAGTGGGAGTGGAGTTATGTGAGTAAACCAGAGTGGTCTAGGTTTGTGTATGAGGATAATTATAAATACGAGTTTGATCTCAAAAAATTGATACCCATTACCGAATCGCAATTGTTTTCACTTGGATTGTTTATGATTTATGAAGATGTGAAAAGTGATAGCGTATATAGATTTTTGTTTTGGGAGCCAGGTGGTAGTGACTTTAAGGTTGTTGGTCTAGTAGATTACTATGTTGATTGGAAAACCCGAGTTAGCTTAGGAAAGCAGTTTTCTGACAATGAATATGGTGATTCGCACTCCGTTAGCTTGAGGAGGGATTTATGGAAAGGGTATTACGTGGAAGTTGAAGCTGAAAAAGGTAAGGGTTGTCCTCTTTCGTATTTGGGAATTGATACAGGATACAAGGGGTATCTTCGCGACCGTCATACATACCGATTCGCCATTGGAACGAAGTTTTAATCGATTTCGTACTATATCGCCTAAAGTGGGTACCCAAGTCCTGTGCAGGCGTCTTTCATTGATAATGAGCCTCTCTATCTCGACGTCTGTCGCGTTGGCGCTGACGAGCGGCCTGCGACTTCTCTCCGCCAATCCCGCCGACCCGAGATCAGCGAAACGCGCTATGTATTTGTGCCGGGTCTAACTGTTACCGATGTCTCCGGTCCGTACCTAGTTTTGCGGTTCTATCTTTTGTAGCAGTTCGCCTATTTCATTTGGGGGTAGTTTTTTGATTCTGCCATTTTCCCCACGATTGCGTATTGGCCGAGGCGACGTTTGCGTTCGAGGGTCTCGTGAACGGTTTTCCTTAAGCATTCGAGGATTTCCTCAGTATCAGTCGGTTGGTTTTGTTTGGTTGAGAGAGTGGATCTCTTGGGCGAAGTCCCGGCCCATGAGTAGATAGCCTTCCGACAGGTAATGCCACGCGTCGTGTTCGCCGTATTCGAGTTGTTCGGTGACCGTTGAGAGCGACGCGAAGGGGTCTTGGGCGGCGAAGGCTTTTTGCGCCTGGCGCACGGTGTGGGAATATTTCATGACCGGCTTGGACTGGCCGCTTCGCGAATCTGTGATCCGGCCGATTACGATGGGTAGCGAGTTGTCGTGAAAAGCGGCCCGCATGAGGCTCATCAAGTTGGCGAGGTTTTCCTGGTAAGCCTGTGAAGCGGCCTGGCTTTCAAAGGCGTCGGCCTCTCCCTGCATCCAGATGATGCCTGCTGGCACGAGTAGGTCGTGTTCACCGTCGTTATCGATGTCGCGTGCGGCCAAGGCCTTGCGGACCGTTTTCAGGAAGTAGTCGTATTGGTTGAGCTTGCGGACTTTTGGATCCCAGGAACCGTAGCCGGAGACGCCGTCGAGCAGAGCGGTGCCGCCCCATGCGTATTTGATGATCGCTATGTTTTCCTCGGGGGCGATTTTCAGAAGTTCGTCGGCAAAGGTGATTTCGGGACCGAAGCGATCGCTCAAGACGTACTGGCCGTCGACGAAGTCGGAGCCGAGCCCGAAGCCAATCCCAAGGGTTGTCCACTTGCCGTCGCCGCCGGCTAGGTTCTCGTCCATCTTTGAGGAGCCGCTGAAAATGGGAACTTCATAGATGCGTCTGTCCAGGTCCCCGGGAAGTTCGTTTTCGTGGCCGAAGCCGACCATGTTGGACTGGCCGCCGAGGAAGTAGACTTTGTAGGTCTTGGCGTTTGCCGTGGCAAGTAAGCTTCCAGCTAGAAGGAGCAATAGAACGGTGTATGGGGTACGCATAGCGGAACGTTATTTTGAAGACGTGTTGTTGATAGACTGAAGTGAAAGGTGCCGCGAAAGTCCAAGATCGATGCACCTACAAAACTTAGTTCAACACGGACAAAACTGTAGGCGCGGCTTGAGGAGACGTTGGCTGCGGGTGAAACTCCCGACTGTCGCGGGTCGACCTAGCTTTTATCAGTCGCAGGAATCTCTCTGGATCGTTGCCTTGCAGGGACCCTTCGGTGACGCTTCAGATGAGGTGGCTGTTGAACCGTAAACATGGAACTCTTTGCTTTGCATAAAGTCCTACAGTTGTAAGAATAGATATGAAAAATGTATTATGCGTGTGTATAGCAGCGGCTTGTTTGCTTGGGTGTTCGCGAATCGACCACCCAATTGTGGGTAAGTGGAAAACGACTGATGATTTCAGCGGTTCCTACTCCCTAGATGAAATCGGTTGGGAGATAGATTTTCTTCCGAATGGGACATTCGAGCTCCTTTCTGATGATGGGTTTCGTATCCAGACCAGACGGACGGGAGGTTTCGGGATAGAGGGAGAAATCCTTGGGATAGAACATCCTTCTAGTGATCACCCTACAGTTTATGAAGTGGTTTTTGATGAAAGCGGGAATTCACTGAATCTTAACGGTGAAGAGTTCAGCATGAATCTTGTTAGAGCTAGCGAACCGCATAAAGAGTTGCATGCTCTGCCTCGGATTCCAGAGAGTCTAGAAGAGGCGACTGATCTTCTGATTTCTGAGATGTCTGAAGAGGATAAGCTTTTTGTGGCTACCCGCAAAGAAGACGACCTCATCCAATTTCACACGGGTTGGGGAATGGGGATTCGAAATCGATTCGGTCTTTGGTCTGGGAACAATAAGCTGCTGGCATCTTGCGGTTCGCGGTGGATGCATCCGGATAGCGCTTCGAGTGTGATCATTCATTCTGTTTGGGAGCAGTTGCGGAGTGAGCAGGATGACAGCTTCCTCAGCAAAATTGAAAAAATCCATGCCCTCAGCGACGAAGTTGAATTGGAAGTGAGCGCTTTACTTGGACAAAATTTTGAGGAGCTGACGCGTGTCATCAATCGTTCGATACACGATCTTAATCCAGAGAAAGCTGAAGAGGGAGACGTTCGATTTGAGATCGATATGGGCGAAGAGGCAAAGGGTATTCAACCTGATCTCGATTTCCTGACGGAAGAGTCGATAAGCCTATCTCAATTCTTGAATGTTGTGAGCTTTCGGTATTTTGCCCGTGTTGACTACGAACCAAATAGAATCGTTCTGGTAGCTAGGGAATAGGGGACGTGTTGTTTGTTGCCAGCCGTTAGCTCTCCAGTGGAGATTGAGCTTTTTTTGTCCATGTTTCCTAATGCAAAATTTGCATGAGCAATGGATCTATATACTTTTATAGGTAATGAAGGTTACGTCTTCTGAGAGAATAGAAGATAGACGGAATAGGGGCAGATCTTAAATCTTGATGTATCGGGTTCGGGCGGGAGTTCGAAGTGTTCTTTGACGATTCCGGGAACGGGAGAGTAAGTAGAATTTACACTTCTCAGGTCGCTTTACACTTTTTGTGACCCAAAAAATTGGGCACGCCTTTTTATGGATGTTGTAAAGCTTTATTGATTAGGAGGATGTTGTTCGAATGAGTGATATTGGCTAAGGCAAAAGCTTATTTGGTATTAATACTGCTCATGGTTCTTCCACTAGCTAATTCGATTGTCCCTATGACTTCAGACAAACTGTTTACGTATGTGAAGCGGATACCCAGTGCCACATGGTCTGATGCTTGAGCACGCGTTTGATGCAAAATGGGATTGAAGCAAGTATGCAACCAGACAAGCCCAGAATCCTCCTCAATTTACCTATAGCCTTACTAATGCACAATTGCCTACCCACTATTTTTTTACTGCTCGCTTCGTTGGCCCTCGTTGCCAAAGCGCACTCCGTTGTCGTTCCACAAGCGTCGTTTTCAGCCACCGTCAGCGCAAATGATGGAGTGTTCGACTACTCGTATTCAGTTACAAATACATCTGCCGATCCGAAGCTGCGTATTCACGAGTTCCGCATCCCGTTCTTCGTGAGGGCAAGCAACGCGATAATAAGTGACAGTGTGTTCACCCCGGAAAATTGGACCTACTCTTTCGAGGCAAGCTCTGACTCCAATTGGAGCTATCAAGGTTCAACGGCAGGTAGTGGTTCGCTAACTCACCCGGCCAGCACATTCGAGTCTGCGCCCTGGGTGCTCCGTTTCTTTAACACCGACATAGATGCGAATCTGAGCTCCACATTGAGCAAAGCGGGTAGCTTCAATTCTATAAGCGATACCAGAGAGCAGGCTATTCAAGCCGCGAACGATTCCTACGATAATGCTCCAGAAGTCACCTCAGCCACTCAAGCTTTCCAAAGCCAAAGACTCATCGCCCAAAACCAGTTAGGTCTCGAAATAAATATGATCGAGAAAAACTGGGCTGACGGAATTATTACAGAAGAAGAGCGCGAATCGAATACAGAAGCGGCACAGCAGGCCTATTTTCTTCAATTGGTTTCCATCACTGATACTTTCAATGACGAAATATCTCCGTTTGTTGTTGTAAGAGACGATGCTATTGAATCTGCGGAACAAGACTACAGATCGAGCTTAGCCGCTGCCGGGATCGATTTTCAAGAGACTACTTATTTCGAAAAGAGGGGCGAAGCTGAGAAAATTCGTGATTCGGCCATTCAGGCTGCAACAGACGCCTTTAATTCGGATCCGGATCAGATTGCGGCTGCAAACCTACTCCAGCAGAAAAATAATGTCGCCCTAACTGAGTGGTACCTTTCAAAGGTACAGATTGAGAACGATACGTCTCTCAATAATGAAGAGAAGATCCTAGCGCTTCAAAGAAACGACGAGGCATTACTGACTGCTCAAAATAACAATCGAAACGAATATTTCGACGCGGTAGCGGAAATCTCCGAAACTCGCGATGATTCCATAGCGTCAGCAAACTTTGAATACGAAGAAGCCCTAGCGAATCTGAAATATCTACTAAGCGGGGTTTTATCCGGAGAAACTTTGGGCTTGTTCGGTTTTCAGAGTTTGCTTGCACCCGCGAATTACCCCTTTGAGGCGGTGAGCAATTCAGTCGTAGCGTCTATAGACCCCCTCGCTCCGGATTCCTATGCGGCAGTTCCCGACAGTAGCGTTCCTATTTGGCTATCATTACTTGTGTTTTTTGCTTTGTGTCAGGTCAGGAGTCAGAAGGGAGCGAACCGGTGTTCGCTCTGTGATAATTGATTAGCAGGTCTCAAGCGTAAGTGTAAACGTGACGATAGCGGAGGGTGATCGTGTGAGCTTCGCTGGTTGCAGATCTTAAATCTTGATGTATCGGGTTCGGGCGGGAGTTCGAAGTGTCCTTTGACGATTCCGGGAACGGTGATGTCTTTATCTAGGCCCTCCCAGCGGAGGGCGTAACCGTTGACTTGGATTTCGACGGCTTTGAGTTCTTCTTCGGATGTGGCCTTCAGGCGACTGAAGCGGTTTGCTGGGAATCCGATGATGCGACCATTACCGAGCTCGGGGAATATAGTTCGGACTTCTGTCCATGTTCGGATGGCGGAGGGCTCTAACTCAACTTTGTTGGTCATTCTGTTTGTTGTATTAGCCTTTGTCTTCATTGACTGACTGAGACTCGAACGTGAGCTTCTCTATTTTCCGTTTTTCCCGATTATTGCATATTGGCCAAGTCGCCGTTTTCGCTCGAGTGTTTCACGGACAGATTTTTGTAGGCTATCAAGCATCGCCTGGGTGTCTGCCGAAAGTTGGACTTTCATGTGGACTGCGAGTTGAGGGTGTGCGAGTTGGGGCTATAACAAGATTTTTGAGCTGACCCCATTGTGTGCCTTGCCAAGCGCGTGGCCCTCGAATACACTTATCTAACCGAGAAGCTGATGACGAATCAGGCGAAGTGAACGTTCGTTTCTGAGGTGGAACAGGACGTGCGCCCTCCTTTTTCTCTTTTGCTGAAGAAGGATGTATCCAATCAATGAGGACACGAAGAAGTGAGCGCCTCATGCGTGATTAAGAAAAAGGCGAGCCCTGTTGCGCTGTGTGTTTCCCTGGCAGGGCTTATCCAGAGCTGACTTAGTTGAGAGTCGTCATCCAGTGTAGCAAAGGATCGATCCAGCCTTCTTGGCGAAAGATAAAGCCGTGGCCGCCGGAGGGATAGACGTGCAGCTCGGTTGGGATGCCCAGTTTTCTAAGCTTCTGGAAGTACTCGATGCTGTTGTCAACATCGACAAGGTCATCGTCGCCGGCGTGAATGATATAGGCGGGTGGGGCGTTGTCCTTTATTTCAAGTTCGTTGGAATAGAGGTCGATCATTTCCTGCGAAGGGTTTTCGCCTAAGAGCTGCCTTCTTGAGTCTGCGTGAGTCAGTTCATCCTGCATGCTGGTCACTGGGTATACTAGAATCTGAAAGTCAGGACGGAGACTAGTGCCTTCTGAGTTTTCAATGTGGGATGTTTCGAAGTGAGTGGCCGCGGTGGAAGCGAGATGACCGCCAGCGGAAAAGCCCATGATACCGACCTTGTTAGGATCGACATTCCATTGCTCGGCATTCTCGCGCACGAGCTTGATTGCTTGCTGGGCGTCCTGAAGCGGGCCGATCGTCTTGTCGACCATGGTTTCGTCCATAGGCAGGCGGTACTTGAGCACGAAGGCCGCGATACCGTTTGCGGCGAGTTGTTTTGCCGTGCCTACGCCTTCACCTTGATAGACGATTACGGAATAGCCTCCACCGGGACAAATGACCACGGCCTGTCCGGTCGCTTTTTCTTTCTCGGGAAGAAAGGCTTGTAAGGTTGGCGTAACTGAAACGCGGATCAGTGGCTCGGATATATTGTTTTCGGGTTCCTGAAGCTCGGATGCTTTAGCGTTCGGTATTTCGCTTGGGTAGAGCGGAAGGACTTCTTGAGCATTGGCGTTGAAGATGGTCAAGCACAGTAGTGAAACGAAAATGTATAAGTGTTTCATGGAGTCGTATGAAAAGATCGGTTGCAGGGTAAGGTTTGGTTGATGAGAAAGGGTTGGTTTGGTTTCAGGGAATGTCAAATTTGAGGTTTTCTCGGAATGTATCCAAAATTGCGAACACGAGGAGTGTCTCGGGCGGGGAGCATTCTTGGATTCCTCTGCCGTGGGAGGCGACGAACAACGGTGAGGCGATGATTGTCAGGTTGCCTGCGGCAAACAGGTCCCTGCGGGATTAGGTTGGTTGGGTGGGCGGCGCTTTTTACCGCTAAGGTCGCGGAGCTTTGGGGATGTTGTTTGGTTGATCTCAGGAGAAAATGTTTGACTAGCCACAAAGAGAGCGAAAAGGCGCGAAGGGATTGGGTCCTAGAGGGCGAAGGTGATACCTTAGTGAGGCTATTCGACGATGCTCTGATTGATGCCTATTGTTTTTTTTGCGCGGGGCGGTCTTTCTGATTCCCGGATATCAAGAATATAGATCAACCCCTCTTTGTGCCCTCGCGGCACCCCGGGGCTTCTTGATTGGTCCGATAAGCGTGAGTAAGGGTAAGCGTGAGTAAGGGTCAGACCGTAATGTTTTAATTTAGCTTCTTCAGGAGTTTGGCGGCTTGTTTGCGACTGCCTGACCTTAGTTCCGAACAATAGCGGCTTACTCCGGCAGGAGCGCCCATGTTGAGGTGATAGGACAGCCATGGATTCTTGCAGAGATGTTTGTTTTTCAGGTAAGTGGCTATTGCCGTTTTCCAGTCCGAAGATTTGGGATCCTTTTCGGAGTCCTTGTGGGACTTTCCAAGTGTCTTCATGCAGCGTTCGAGCTCTGCTTCCCAGGTTTCCTCCCTAATCTCAGCAAAGTCCTTGTCGCCGGTTTCAATTGAGGCCAATCGATTGCGTTCGTCTGCAACAACTGCCTTCTTGAAGTTCTTGGTGGCGATGGCCCAGCCTTTGCTCATCTTTTCGAATGCCGCGTCCTTCTGGGCCTGTTCGTTCTCGGCAAGCCATTCAAGGTATTGGAAGTACTTCCTTCTTCCGGCTGGCGTGTCCTTGAGGCCGCCCGCTCCATCCAGGAACGCCTCGCAGTTCATGGGGCTTCCCCTCGCGGCCTTCCTGAAGAGTTTCGGGTAGCTTGAGAATGCGTAGTCCTTCAGCTGGGACACCTCGCAAGCTCCTGCCCTGACTGGGTTCAGGTGGATGTAGTGGCAAAGCCACGCGAGCCGGTCGCGATCACCCACGATGATGCTCTTGAACCGGCCCTGGAACAGGTGCCCTTGCTCCTTCCTGAATCGATTGTACCTGTTTGCGTAAACGCTCTGTAGCCACCGCATTCCCTCGCTTAGGTTCGGCTTGGGCGTCTCGATCGCGAGGTGGTAGTGGTTGCCCATGACGCAATAGGCGTGAAGTATCCATCCCGCGCGCTCGCAGGCCTCGAAGAGGCATTTCTCGAAGGCCCTTTTGGCCCCGTCATCTTCGAAGATCCAAGACCTGTAGTTTCCACGGTTGAGAACGTGGTAGATGGCTCCTGGAAACTCTATTCTCGGGGCTCTGGGCATGATGAAAGGGTGGTCGTTGTTAGAAGGAAGTCAAACATTACGGTTTGACCCCTTTTTTGCCTTGTTACGGTTTGACCGGTACGAGATGGACATCGGTAACACAAAAACCGGACACATCGGTTACACTTATATCATTTGGTTTTATGTTTTAAGGGGTTGTTGATGTCGAGGGTTTTGGAGCGAAGGGG
>DS990592.1:4485391-4594664 GCA_000155695.1 Verrucomicrobiia bacterium DG1235
GTCCCTGTGCATGCGTTCGTGCGAGCCGTTGTCCTGCGGGCAGCCGGGGCGGGTGAACTCCACGCTGATTCCTTGCGAAATCCACCACACGCTCAGCCTGGAAAGCCCGCCCAGGCCTACCGAGGCGAAGGGCGTCCCGTTGTCCACGCGTATGATCTCCGGCAGGCCCTGCCGCCTCATGAGCCGCCTGAACTCGTAGTGGGCGCGCGAATACTGCTGGTTGGGCATCGCCCTGCATCCGAGGACGTAGTGGGTGTTCAGGTCGCATACAGTGAGAGGGTCGCATCGCTGTCCGTTGCCCAGCAGGAACCATCCCTTGAAGTCCACCGTCCAGACTTCGTTGGGATGCGTGGGGACGGTCAGCTCGCCGCGTTCGACGCAGTTCGCTCCCGGTCCTCTCCTTCTCGTCTTGGTCAGCCCGGAGCGCTTGAGAATCGAGCCAATGGTGCTGGTCGCCGGAGGCGACTCGATGCCGTGCTTGGTCTGCAGGATCACTCTAAGCTTCTTTGGTCCCCAAGTCCTGTGCAGGCGTCTTTCATTGATGATGAGCCTCTCCACCTCGGCGTCGGTCGCGTTGGCGCTGACGAGCGGCCTGCGGCTCCTCTCCGCCAGCCCCGCCGATCCGAGTTCAGCGAAACGCGCCATGTACTTGTGCCCGGTTTTGCGGCTGATCCCGAACTCGATGCACAGGTCGGATATGTGGAACTTGCCGCTACGGGCAAGGTGGACGAATCTGAGTTTTTGATCCATAGGAGACTGCTTTATCCAGGGCATAGCCCTGAATATAAGTGTTACCTATGTCCCCGGTCTAACTGTTACCGATGTCTCCGGTCCGTACCCCCCTTTTGGCCCCGTCGCTCCCGTAGGCGAGATGGCCGAGACGAACGTTGGCGTAGTGGGCTTCGACGTGGCCTTTTGCCGGTTTTAAGCAATCCGATGGACTGACCGATAAAGGCTTCTCCGACTCTCCAGTTTCTTCTCTCGTAGTAGATATGTTCGCTGTCGCCGACTCTGGCCACGTCATGGCCTTTGGGATAGCGCACGATGTCGCATTGGTTGAGCCGTCGCTCGGAGCGGCGGTACAAATCCGAGGGCACCTTCATGCCGAGGGCTCGTGGGGGCGGTCGTTGTTGAACTCGTCGTTCATCTCTGACTGCGCTTCTGGGCTCTGGCGTTCGCGGAGGCGGCTTGGTCGCTCGCTTCAGTCCTGTGCATGCGTCGTGCGAGCGTGTCTGCGGCAGCGGGCGGGTGAACTCCACGCTGATTCCTTGCGAAATCCACCACACGCTCAGCCTGGAAAGCCCGCCCCAGGCCTACCGAGGCGAAGGGCGTCCCGTTGTCCACGCGTATGATCTCCGGCAGGCCTGCCGCCTCATGAGCCGCCTGAACTCGTAGTGGGCGCGCGAATACTGCTGGTTGGGCATCGCCCTGCATCCGAGGACGTAGTGGGTGTTCAGGTCGCATACAGTGAGAGGGTCGCATCGCTGTCCGTTGCCCAGCAGGAACCATCCCTTGAAGTCCACCGTCCAGACTTCGTTGGGATGCGTGGGGACGGTCAGCTCGCCGCGTTCGACGCAGTTCGCTCCCTGTCCTCTACTTCTCGTCTTGGTCAGCCCGGAGCGCTTGAGAATCGAGCCAATGGTGCTGGTCGCCGGAGGCGACTCGATGCCGTGCTTGGTCTGCAGGATCACTCTAAGCTTCTTTGGTCCCCAAGTCCTGTGCAGGCGTCTTTCATTGATGATGAGCCTCTCCACCTCGGCGTCGGTCGCGTTGGCGCTGACGAGCGGCCTGCGGCTCCTCTCCGCCAGCCCCGCCGATCCGAGTTCAGCGAAACGCGCCATGTACTTGTGCCCGGTTTTGCGGCTGATCCCGAACTCGATGCACAGGTCGGATATGTGGAACTTGCCGCTACGGGCAAGGTGGACGAATCTGAGTTTTTGATCCATAGGAGACTGCTTTATCCAGGGCATAGCCCTGAATATAAGTGTTACCTATGTCCCCGGTCTAACTGTTACCGATGTCTCCGGTCCGTACCGAATATAGATCAACCCCTCTTTGTGCCCTCGCGGCACCCCGGGGCTTCTTGATTGGTCCGTACCTACCTGCCCACCTTTTCATATATTGACGGACGTTATCAGATTTAAATGCGAAAGAAACTCAGTAGAATCGGCGAAGTAGTTTGGATATGCTTCCTTAATACCACCGATTGCGTTTGAAGATACAAGTGCCACTACTAGTTCAGTAGTAAGTGCTGCTTCTTTCTCTGCTTCAATATATCTTTGCTCGGCTTCTCCACTACTATCTTTGTCAAAAAAAACGGATTTTACTAGTTTCTTTCCAGTATCCACCTTCAATAATGCATAGCCTAGATTTGGAGAGTCGTTTAGGCGTTTTTCTATGATTTCTACTGAGTTTGCGAACGCGTTGAGCTTTCGTTCAACTTTTAATTTTTTCGCTAGGACTTGGGTCGCTATGTGTGATTTGTGGGAAGATTTTGATTTTCGTAATGCTGTAATGTATTTTACCCTCTTTTCGCGTGGAGTTGAGTGTTCGAAAAGGTGAATACTGTCCATCAGTGAGAATTGATGGCTTATTTGGATGAAAAAATCGCTCCAATCTGGGGACCCTTGATTCGATTTTAAAGCTTGTCCGGTGAATAGGTCTACTATTTCGAGTGCTGTGGCCCAGTAGTGCTGAATTCTGGTTCTTAGCTGAAGCTCTATATTGCGATATTCTCCATTCGAAGTGGGGAACCTCCCGACAAGGTGGTAGCTTCTATAGCCATCCTTTTTAGGGTTTTTAATGTAGTCTTTTGTTCTGTAGTTTCCTGCTTCCGTTTTGAAATAGGGTAGCTTCTTAAGGTCCCTTACGCTTTGTTTTAGCTTCTTGTCGCTTTCTATGACAGCTCTGCAACCACCTATGTCTTGCATATTTCGCAAGCTCATTTGAGGGAATCTGTTTAATTTTTTATATATAGAAACGTATCTTTTAAGCCTCTTGGCAAAAAAAGCGTTTTTGTCTCTCTTGAATACTGTTGCCCTTAGGGATGCTAGCGCTGAATTTAATGGTTCTTCATGGCAAAATCTCCAGAACGATAATACATCCATGACTTTGTTGAACTCCTCCTTGCTTAGCGTATCGAAGCTTTGAAGGTCGTTGCCCGCTTTGTGGATTTGTTTGCCTGAGAAGCTTTTCATGTTTGAGGAAAGAGGGTCTCATTCGGGAGTTGAAGTGGAGATGCTCTTCTAAACTACAAAATGCATCGAGTGTATCGTGTTGAAAGTTTTGTAGGGTTTGAGTAGCAATAGGTTATGAAAGCATGTAGCTTTTGGCAGCAAACTCCCTGTGATTAGTCAAAAAATATAGTCGGATTTATTTTAAATTGGAGCATCTTAGCTGTATCAGCACCTTTGTCTCCGCCTTTTCTTTGAATCGTGACGTTGCCAATTTTCATTCCGCCTTGAGATGTTGAGGAAATGTCACCGTCGAGTATTGAAAGCACTTTATTAATATTCACGAGCGCCCAGCGGCTTCCCGCTTTTTGTATTACTAAAAGCCATTCCACGCTGAATGGGCCACGACCTTTGATTATATCCGCCAAGATGAGCATGCGGTTTTGCTCGAGAAACCTCAGAACTGCATTTTGTTCCTCTTCTGTGAACTCGTGCAGATACATCCGGTTGGGTTTAGAGGTTCCGGATTTGTAAGGTGGTTTTTCGCCGGTGAAGTATTCAAGAAGGAGCGAAATGTTATCAGGTATGCTCCAAAGCTCTTTGTACGTTGCGACTCTTCTTTTGTCTATTTGGTTCGAGCCTTTCTTGTTTGTTACGAGCTTTACCTGAAGGTTTTGGAGGTCAGTTTGTTCATGCGCTCCTGTAGATATTGTCACCTGTACTTGGACGTCGGTCTTGTAGCTGCCTGTAATGGGGGTCGCTTCTAGTTTCGTGATACGTTTGAGTTCGTAGCCCATTCCGAGAAGCCAGGCTCTAGCTGTTTCATCATTTGTCCAATTATTGAAATGCTCGACTATTTCTCGTTCGTTTTGAAAGCCATCTCTGGCTGTGCGAGATCCTATTGATTGCGTTATGGCTGCCCCAGATCCTATGACGTTTGTAGTGTTGATTGTCACTTAAGCGCAGGCTGCTGGGTTAATTGCTTGTTGGAATAGGCTTTCAAGGAGCTTATACACTACATCGACTGTGAATGCATTGCCTGCTTGATGGAGTAAGTCGGAATCGGATACATTTTTGATGCGTTTTTGGAAAGATGTATCAAAGCCCTGTAGTGCGAGGCCTTCCAGTCCGGAGAGTTTCCTTAGGTGACCGTTTCTTGCGTATAGGAGGCCGTGGCGTCCGGAGCGAAGTGTGGGAGAAATTGTTTTGAAGATGCGAAGGTCTGATTGACGGGTGTCTATCATTGTGAAGTCCGGTAGGGCTTTTAGATCTTCGACTGATACTCCAGATTCTTTGTTGTATTTGTTGTTTAGGTACTTTTCTAGATAGGCGTAACCCGCGTCGGAAAGTGCGTAACTTGGATCCTTTGATTTCAGGTAACTGCCGAGGCCTTTGACGCGTTTGGCTTTTTCGGGAAAGGTGAAGTCAAAATTGGAATTGACCAAGTCTTTGCGAACGCCGACGAAGTAAACGCGCTCTCGCATTTGGGGGACTCCGAAATCTACTGAGGAAACTAGTTTCCATGCGACGTTGTAGCCTGCTGATTCTAGTTCGATGAGAATTTGGCGGAGAGTCTCTCCTTTGTTGTGGCTCATTAAGCCCTTAACATTTTCAAGGACGAAGTAGTTTGGTTTTTTGGCTGCCAGAATATCGCTAAGGGCGAAGATTATTTGACCACGTGGATCGCTAAAACCTTCGCGTCTTCCGACGATGGAAAAAGTTTGGCAAGGAAAACCTCCCAGCATGACGTCGAAGTCGGGAGCATCATTTGGGTTAATTTTAGTCAGATCTCCAAGATCGAGTTGAGGCTCCCAAAGCGTATCAAGTTCATGGAGCATTCTGTAGGTACGCTTGGCCTTGGGATTGATTTCGGAATAGCCGACGCATTCGCCACCGAGTTTTACAGCTGCGGCGTGTCCTGCTCCGATACCTGCGCAGAAGTCCAGAAAGCGAAAAGAAGGAGATGGGTTCATTGTCTATGAGTATAGAATCGTTAGTGGGACAATTGCTGTCCGAGGGATAATTTATGAAATAAAAGACCCTGCATTTTTTAGATCATGCAGGGTCTTGGAAAAATAGCATTAATTTTGGCCGCTGGGATAGTGGCCGCTACCTTACTGACAGGACTCGCAGACTTCGGGTTCTGGGGGGGCGGCTTTGCCGCCTACGATGCCTCTTAGCTCTTTTTTGGCGCCTACGGTGGCTTTTTCGATGTTGGAGGCGCCGAGGGTGCGGAGGTAGTAGGTGGTCTTGAGGCCGTGCTTCCAGGCGGCTCGGTACATGTGACTGAGGGTCTTCATGTCGGGGCTGGCGAGGAAGAGATTCACGCTCTGGCTTTGATCAATCCACTTTTGGCGGCGGGCGGCGGCTAATACTAACCAGCTGTAGTCCACGCTGAAGGCGGTCTTGTACTTTGCTTTGAGGTCGGCGGGGATGGAGTCGATCTCTTCGAGCTCTCCGTCGAAGTACTTGAGGTTGTCGCGCATCTCGGCGTTCCAGAGGCCGCGGGCTTTGAGGTCGCGGACGAGGTGTTGGTTGAGGATGATGAACTCGCCGGAGAGGTTGCTCTTGACGAAGAGGTTCTTGTAGCCGGGCTCGATGCAGGGGCTGGTGCCGGTGATGTTGGAGATGGTGGCGGTGGGGGCGATGGCCATGACGTTGGAGTTGCGCATGCCGTGCTTGGTGACTTTTTCGCGGATGGGGGTCCAGTCGAGCTTGCCGCCGCGGGGGACGTCTACTTCTACGCCGCGTTCTTTTTCGAGGAGGTCGACGGTGTCTTGAGGGAGGAGGCCGCGGTCCCACTTGGAGCCTTTATAGGATTTGTAGGTGCCGCGTTCGGCGGCGAGGTCTGAGGAGGCTTCGATGGCGTAGTAGGCCACGGCTTCCATGATCTCGTCGTTGAATTCGACGGCTTCTTGGGAGGCGAAGGGGGTGTCGCGGAGGTAGAGGCAGTTTTGCAGGCCCATGATGCCGAGGCCGATGGGGCGGTGGCGGGAGTTGGCGAGCTTGGCTGCTTCGGTTGGGTAGAAGTTGATGTCGATGACGTTGTCGAGGGCGCGGATGGCGGTCTGGACGGTCTCGCGGAGCTTGTCGTGGTCGATGTTGCCGTCTTTGTCGAGGTGCTGGTCGAGGACGATGGACCCGAGGTTGCAGACGGCGGTTTCTTCTTTGGAGGTGTTGAGGGTGATCTCGGTGCAGAGGTTTGAGGAGTGCACGACGCCGCAGTGGTCTTGCGGGGAGCGGACGTTGCAGGGGTCCTTGAAGGTGATCCATGGGTGGCCGGTTTCGAAGATCATGGAGAGCATGCGTTTCCAGACTTCGATGGCGGGGACTTCTTTTGACCAGATCTCGCCTTTGGCTGCTTTGGCTTCGTACTCGGTGTATTTCTTTTCGAAGTCGGCGCCGTAGGAGTCGTGGAGGTCGGGCACTTCGGAGGTGCGGAAGAAGGACCACATTTGGCGGGCTTCCATGCGCTTCATGAAGAGGTCGGGCACCCAGTTGGCGGTGTTCATGTCGTGGCAGCGGCGTCGGTCGTCGCCGGTGTTCTTACGAAGTTCGAGGAAGTCGTAGAGGTCGTTGTGCCAGGTTTCGAGATAGGCGCAGCCGGAGCCGCGGCGCTTGCCGCCTTGGTTGACCGCGATGAGGAGGTCGTTGTGGAGCTTGAGGAAGGGGACGATGCCTTGGGATTCGCCGTTGGTGCCTTTGATGTAGGAGCCGGTGCCGCGGACGGATGTCCATGAGCCGCCGAGTCCGCCTGCCCATTTGGAGAGGTATGCGTTGTCGGCGATGCCGCGTTGCATGATGCCTTCGATGGAGTCGTCTACGTAGTAGAGGTAGCAGGAGGAGAGCTGCGAGTGGCAGGTGCCTGCATTGAAGAGTGTGGGTGTGGAGGAGCAGAAGCGGCGGGACTTGTAGAGCTTGTAGAGGGTCTTGGCCTTGAGCTCGCGTTCTTCTTCGGCGTGGAAGAGGCCCATGGCGACGCGCATCCAGAAGAACTGTGGGGTCTCGATGCGGCGCTGCTGCTTCTGGGTCTTGTCGATGATGAGGTAGCGATCGTAGAGGGTCTGTATGCCGAGGTAGTCGAATTCGAGGTCGGCGGAGGGGTCGAGCTGCTTGGCGAGCTTGTTGATGTCGTACTCTTTGAGCTTGGGGTTGAGGCGTCCGATCATGATGCCGTGGCGGACGTACTCCTTAAATTTCTTTTGGTGGAAGGTTTTGATGGCGCCGATGCCGTCGCGGACGATGTCCCAGCCGAGGGTCTCCTGGTACATGTAGGAGAGCTTGATGCGGGCGGCGAACTTGGCGAAGTCGGCGTCTTGCTCGATGAGGGTGCGAGCGTTGAGGGTGATGGTTTTCTCGAGGTCCGCTTCGGAGATCTCGTCGAAGATGGAGCGGCGGAGCTCGATCTCGATTTCGTCGTGGTTGAGGCAGAGGTCGAGGCCGATAGAAGCGAATTCGATGCGTTTTTTGAGGTCGATGCCGTCCCAGAAGTAGGTGGAGCCGTCTGTCTTTTTGACGACGACCATGGAGTCTTGCTCGGTGTCGGTGGCGAGCTGGAGGGCTTCTTGCTCGCGGTGGGCGCGGCGTTGCTCGCGGTAGAGGACGTAGTGGGCGGCGACTTTGAAGTGGCCTTGCTTCATGAGCTCTTCCTGGACGATGTCCTGGACTTCTTCGATTTCGACGAAGGCTTGGCCGGTGGCTTGGATGCGTTCTGTGACGATGGCGGCGACTTCGACGGCGGGGTCGGAGTTTTGCTCGAGGGAGAGGAAGGCGCGGCGGACGGCGATTTCGATCTTCTCTTGCTTCCAGGGCACTACTTTTCGGTCACGTCGGATGAGGCGCACGTTTTTGAGTCCTATGGTTTTGTCGGCGACGAGTTTGCGCTGACGGTTGATGAGCATGGATTTGGCGACGTCGTAGGCGTTGTTGTCTACGAGGGTGTTTTCGATGAGGTCGTAAAGTTCGCTGAGACCGACGCGGGACTCGAGGGTTTCGGGGGACTTTGACTCGAGCTTGTCGACGACTTGGCGGGCGACGGTGCAGACCCACTGGCGGTTTTCGTCGGTAAAGACTTCGGTGTTGTTCTTGGAGAGGAGTACGTTGGCGAGGGCGTTGCCGATGGTGTCGACGATTTCGGAGAGGTCGAAGGTGGCTTCGCCTTGGTGGGTGACGACGTTGATGGCGGCGCGTTGGGTGTCTTGGTCGGCGAGGCCGGAGCGCCAGTCGAAGCCGTGGGCTTTTTCGCGGGATGCGGTTACGAGGCGTTTGAGTGCGAGGTCTTCTTGGAGATTTGGATTGATCATGGTGGCGCTACGCTGAGTGGTGAGTGGTGAAGAGTGAGTAGTGAATTTGGGGAACCGCGAATGGGTGGTTAGATTTGGTTGGGTGGGGTAGGGTTGGTTTCAACCGCGAATGGACGCGAATTTACGCGAATGATTTTGGTTCTGAAAGAGCCCTGATGGGCTCTCGTGAATCGGAAGAAAGGATGAAGGGTGAGGGATGAAGCATGAGGTGTTTTTCATTCCTCATACTTCTTAATTCATCCTTATCCTAGAGGTCGTCGTCGGACTCGTTTTCGAGGGAGGAGGCCTTTTGGTACTCGGTGACGCGACCTTCGAAGAAGTTTTGCTCCTTCTTGATGTCCATCATCTCGGCGAGCCATGGAAGGGGGTTGGTGACGCCGGGTGTGAGGGGATCGAGTCCGCAGCCTTCGAGGCGGCGGTCCGCGATGTAGTCGATGTATTGTACGAAATCTTCTTTGCGCAGGCCGATGGAGTCGACGGGGAGGCAGTCCGCGATGAACTCTTTCTCGAGGGCGATGGCTTCGGACATGGCGTCGCGGAGCTCGGCCTTGAACTCGGGGGTCCAGACGTCTGGGTTTTCCTCGATGAGGTCCATGAAGAGGTTGCGCAGGAGCTCTATGTGGTTGGACTCGTCGCGCAGGGTGTAGCGGAACATCTCGCCAATGCCCCGGAACTTGTTCTGGCGGTAGAGGGAGAGGATCATGCCGAACATGCCGTAGAACTGGGTGCCTTCCATGCATTGGCCGAAGAGGAAGACGTTTTTAGCGAACTTCTGCTTGTTTTCGGTGATGGTGAGGTCGACGTCGTTGCGCAGGGCGTGGGACTGGCGGGTGACGAATTCGTTTTTCTTAACGATGGTGGGGATGTCCTCGAACATGGCCTCGCACTCGTGCGGGTTGATGCCGAGCGAGGAGATCATGTAGAGAAGGGAGTCGGCGTGGACGTTTTCTTCGTGGGCGTGGCGGCCCAGCACCAGCTTGAGCTCGGGGGCGGTGACGAGCTCGCGGATGACGTGCAGGATGTTGTCGCCTACGATGCCTTCTGCGGCTGAGAAGTAGCCGATGCCCATCATGATGATCCAGCGCTCGATTTCGCTGACTTGTTCGGTATCCTTCCACTGCTCGATATCTTTGTTCATGCCGATATCTTCAGGCTCCCAGTGGTTTGCCTTCATGGTCTTGTAGATCTCGTAGGCCCAGTTGTACTTAAGCGGGAGGAGATTGAAGGTCATGGTCTCGCGGCCATTGATGATCTTTTTGGCCTTGAAGGCTTCTTCCGCCTTGGTCTGATCGAGGACGAAAGTCTTGGCGCCGACAGTGTAGGTTTTTTGCATGGTTGAATCGAGCTGTGTAGAGACAGTTTAGGCTTTGTTGAGTTGAGTTGTGGGGAGGATGGAAAACGAGAAGGGTGGAGAAGGGAACATAGCCCCTTCGCTCTGGCGAGCGGGAGTTATTCCGACTTATCCACTTCAAATTAACCACAAGATAGTGTGGTCGGCTATTTATGGACCACAAGATATTGGGAGGATTTCCCGACCGTCAACGCGGTATTAATTTTTTTTTGGGCTTGATTTGCGTCGAAAAAGTGTCGGTTCGGGGGCGTTTTGAGGATAAGGATTTCGGGATGAAGGACTTAGGGCTGGCGCCGTTTTGGCGCGCTGCGTTTACGGGGTTTTTACGTGTGTTTTCTGGGGTGTTTTGGGCGGCGGAAAGGGTGAGTGGGAGAAGGTTTAAGTATGAAGGTTGAAGTATGAAGTATGAGGGATGAAGTATGAGGGGCGAGTCTGATGACTCGGGGGAAGAGTTGGGGATGCTTGGGGGAAATGGAGGGGGGTTATTGGCCACGAAAAAGCACGATGAGTGCGGATGAGGCGGGTTGGGGAAATTTGGGTAGGGGCGAGCGAGTAGCCGCTTTTGGTGGCGGTTTGGTGGTTGATGGGGTTGGTCCGCGCCGGCTAGCGGGTGGGGCGGTGTTCGCGGGGGTTGCGGGGGCTGACGACGTCGATGCCTTCTTTGGTGCTGGGGTCGAAGAGGCGGAGCTGGGGCTCGTCGAAGGTGCCGGTGACGGAGACTTCGAGGACGTTTGAGAAGATGTTGAGCGGGATGTTGATGATGGGGGAGATGAGGGGGACTTTGCTGTTGCGGAAGGGGAAGAGCTTGGCGGAGAAGTCGAGGGCGTCGGTTTCTATATTGTAGTCGCCTTCGCTTTGGATGGTGGCGACTGGGCCTTCTATCTTGATGTCGGAGAAATGGACTTGCTCGCGGAGGACGGAGAAGGGGGAGGAGGCTTTGTTGAATTTGAGGGTGGTGAATCGGAGGGGGGTGATTTCGAGGGCCATGGAGAGGAGGCCGAGCATGCGGAAGCTGCCGAAGTCGGCGCCGGCGATTTCGAAGGCTCCGTCTCCGAGGTAGGAGAGCGAGTCGCCGGTGATGCCGTCGCCTTGGAAGGTGGCGTTGATTTGGCCGCCGAAGTTGAGGAGCTTTTCGACGTCCATGGCTTGGGCGGTCTCGCTGCCATCGTTCGCGAAGTAGGTGTTGGTGGCTTTGAGGGTTTGGCCGAAGCTGGCGGATTCGAGGGATGCGTCGATCTCTACGGCGTCGCCTACGATGAATGCGGAGGCGTGTAGGGTGCCACCGCCGAGGCCGCCTTTGGCGGTCGGGATGTCGACAATGTCGTCATCGATATGGACGAAGGTCTCGAGGCTTTCGAAGGGGTAGCCGTAGTAGGAGAATTGGGATTGGGTTTCGATTTGGAGGTCGATGTCGTTGATGTATTCGTCTTGGTGGCGAACGGAGGCGGAGCGAGCTTCGATGAAGGGGGGGAGGTCGTAGCAGTAGGGGGCGAGGATTTCGGCGGCGGAGTCGGCGATTTCCCAGAGGATGTTCGGGGCGTTTTTGACGTCGAGGGTGGAGAGGGCTTGTATCCAGATTCCGGTAAGCTTGTCCTTTTCGTCGCGAATGTCTCGGTCCATGTGGAACTGGACTTCGCCGAAGGCTTCCTGGCCGTCGGTGGAGCTTAGCTCTAGATCGTATAGGTCGACGTAGTGAAAGAGGGAGAAGATGCGGGTGCGGAGTTCTTCGACCGGCATGCCTCGCAGGTCGAGGTTTTGAACATAGCCGGTGCCGGTGACGCGTACGGTGTCGGGGCGTTTGAAGGTGGCGATGGAGTCGAGGTAGGTGAGCATGCCTTCTTCCGGGAAGACCATGCCGTCCCACATGGCGGACCACCAGGGCTTGAACCAGGCGTTGATCATGGTAGGGTCGAAGGAGCCTTCGACGAGGACGCGGCGGAGCAGGGTTTCGAGGTTGTATCCAATTTTTATGACACCTGACTGCTTGCCGCTGCGCAGGTGGATTTCGCTTACGTCGATTTGGGGACCGTTTATGGAGGCTCGGGTGGAGGCGTAGTCGATATTGGCTCCGAGGATGGAGGTGGCTCCGGCTAGGGCGAAGGCTTCGACGTTAGTGGGTTTGAAGTCGGAGTCGAAGTTGGCGATTGCGTGAATGTCTATGGCGCTGCTGAGGCTGGCTAGGCTGAGGAGGTCTTGCTTTGCGATGTTTTGGGCGATCGGGTTGATGCCAGCGAGGGTGGCGGAGTCGAGCTGCGCGGTGAGGTCGAGAGTGGTTTCCTTGCTGGTAGCATCGTGATAGAGTTCGGCGACGAGGGGGCGTTCTGGAAATGCGATCTGGATGGTGGCGCGATGAGCGTCAGGGGCTGGTTGGGCGAGCGCGACGATGGATGGGAGAGTGGCGCCTTGGTAGGCGACGGTTGTAGCGGAAGCTTGGATACGGTTTGGGAGAAAGTCTTTTTGGGTGGGCAGCTTATTCCAATGGGCGGCGAGGCGAAGGGATTCTATAGTGGCTTCTTGAGGCAGGTCTGCCCGGCTGGCGTCGAGTGTGAGTGAGAGTTGGGAGTCTGCTGTGCAGTTTGCATGGAGGACGACTTCGTGGATCTGCAGGTCTGGATTGACCTTTATGCGGCTGGTTCCGAGATGGATGCGTGCGACTTGCTGTTTGTTTTCGATATCGAGCTCGACGGAGCAGAATGGGGAGTCGAGGCTTTTGAGCTCTTTCTGGAGATTGGAGATTCTGGGGGCGAGATCTAGAATGGCGCGGGTGGCGGAGAATTTCGGGGCATCCGGCTTGGGCGGCGGGAGGCTGAGGAGCGAGTCGTCGAGTCGCCCAGCGAGTGAGAGCTTGAGGTCGTCGATGGCGCAGGTGGCGTAGTGTATGTTCCAGCGTTGGGCGCGGTGGGTTGCTTCTATGTTGATGGAGCTGATGGCGGTGGTGGGCTCACCGGAGGGGGTGAGCATGGCCGGGATGACGAAGCGGCCGGATGAGAGGCGCACTTCGTCGAGGGCGACGCTTCCAAAGAGAAGGTGGCTTAGCTTGATTTTGGCGACGGCCTTTTCTGCGGCGACGACGGTGGAGCCCAGCTCGGGCGAGAACAGTTCTGGGCCTTCGAAGATGATGCGTCCGTTTGGCTGGAAGCGGACGCCATCCATACGCAAGGTGAGGCCTTTGGTCTTAAGTTGGTCTCGCAGCTCTCGTATTATGAAACTGGGTACAGGTATGTCGTCCAGGGTGGCGACGTATGCTGCGAAGATGGTGGCGGTGACGAGGACGAGAACGATAGCTGAGTAGCACCATTGGAAGAGGGCTTTACAGGTGGCGCAGGCGCTTTTCCAAGCGAAGCGGATCGTTTTTTTGCGGCGCTTGCTCATGCTGCCCTACTCGGAAGGCTCGGCAGTTTCGTTTGGTCTAGCTGCTTCGAAGATATCGTCGCTTGCGGGAGGGGTAGCGTTTTCGGCGTTGGGGAGTGGCTTTGAGCTGAAGGGATCTTCTGGGGCATCACGAGCGACGCGGTTGAAGACGACATCAGAAAAGGTATCTATAAATTCGATACTGAATCGGAAGCCGAGGTCGTCTTCGGGAATGCCTCCGTAGAGGAGCGGGCCGCCGGTGGTTTCTGAGACGAAGATTTCGATTTGCTCGGTCGCGGTCGCGTCGGCTTCGCTGTGTTGAGCATCTGCAACGAGGCGGTATGCCCAGGGCTTTTCTCTTCCTGCTATTTCGACGGTTCGGGTGAAGCCTTCCATCGTGTAGCTTTCGATGGATAGTTCGGAGATCAGCTCGGCAAGCTTGGCCTCGGGGGATTCTGGAGCTGTCTCGGCGTCGATGGTTTCGTCGAGCAGCAGTTCTTTGTCGGCGAGTCGTTCAATGGTGATGTGCTGGATGGCGGCGGTTTCCGGCAGGTCGATAACTTGGCGGCTTTTGTAGCGCAGCGGATCGGTGTCTATACGGGAAAAGAGTTCGTTGTAGGTAGCGAAAACGAAGTCTTTGTTTTCGATTTTTATGTAGCTTTCGAGGGGCTCGTTTTGGGTGCGATCACCGATGATGAGGGTTTCGGACTGTAGGTTCTCTAGTGGCGCGTCTTCTCCGTAGCGGCGATTGGAAGTGATGGTGATGGAGTATTCTGGGACTTCGAGGCCGTAGGATTCCAGGTCAGGATCGGAGGGGGCGTCGTTGACGAATCCGGTGTCTGGCACGGCTTTGAGTTCGTTGAGCCATTTGAGTATTTCCTCGATGGAGGAGGAGTCGCCTTCGAGGGTTTGGATGCCTTGGCTCTCGTCGCGCACGACAATTTCCCATGTTCCGTCTTCGAGTTTTTGGAGGGTGAGGGGCAGTTGGTCGCGTTGCTCGATGGTGGCGGTGGTGGCTGCGGTGGCGTCGATTTCGAAGATACGTCTTTCGCGCAGCTTGGTCTGGGCGTTGGCGAGCAGATCCAAAAAGTCGATACGCAGTTGGAATACGGCGGGACGGCTCTCGCGTTTGGCGTAGCGGAACTCGGAGTCTTCTGAGACTTTTTCGCCGATTTCGAGTACTTCTCGGTTTTGGTCGGACTCGATGGCGATGCGGTAGCTGGGGTTTTGCAGGCCGTAGGGGGAGAGGTCGCTGGGGTTTGGCGCTACGATGGAGTCGGTTTCGAGGCTGAGGCAGCGGTTGAGGAGGGTATTGACCGCGGCGGAGTCGGCTCGGGCTCGTATTGGCGTTTCGAATACCCAGTTGTCTCCGTTGCGAGCGAACCATGCTCGGAGGTTTCGGTTGTTTTCGCGGACTTGGATATTCCAGGAGGTGGCTTCGAATACGGCGATGTCGAAGAGGCGTGAGGAGCGGAGGTCGTCGAGGTTGACGGAGATGGAGTCGAGCAGGGAGCGGTTGACGACGTGGACGTGACTTTGGTCGGTGGAGAGGATGTATAGGTTGTTTCCGATCTCGGTTGGCTTTCCGATGTGGAGGGTGGAGCGTCGGTCGCCGCGTCCGATCATGAGAGCGGTTTGGGATGGTCGAAGTCCGTAGTCAGGCAGGTCGACGCCGGTGTTTGAGAATATGTTGGTTTCGAAGCTTGAGACGCGTTCGAGGAATCGGAGTTCGGTGAGGATGCGTTGGACAGCGAATTCGTTGGCGGGCCAGAGGTAGGGCTCGCGGAGCATCCAGCGTTTGTTTTCGAGTTCTAGGGTGATGTTTTGTCCTGTAGCGTTGTTTTGGATACTGAGGTAGTCGATGCCTACGGCGAGGTCTCCGAGTATGTTTGATCGGGTTTCTGGGAAGTCGCCGGAGTCGCTTCTGTTATCGATGTAGAAGATGTAGGTGAGCAGCCCGAGCAGGATGGCGAGGAGCGTAAGTGTGATTTTTAGGCGCACGGGTCAGGAATGGTGAATGTTTTAAAAGTGAATATTGAAAATGATCTAGTTGCGGCGGGCGAGGTAGACGAGGAGTCCGAGGAGTCCGAGGACGCCTGGGGGCGCGAACCAGATGAGGTAGCGGGCGAGGTGGAGTTGCTCGATGCTGAGGTCGAGTTTGACCTTTCGGATGGGGCGGGGAGGGATGTTGAGGCGCGTGTAGCGGTCTACGGAATAGTTGATGGCGTTGAGGATGAGGTAAAGGTTTCCGGAGGCTTGTATTCGCTGGTTGGATATGAAGTTGGAGGTGCCGACTACGGTGAGTTTTCCGCCGGGAAGGGTGATTCCGAGGGAGGAGTCGACTTGGCGTTCGGAGATGGTGGCGACTCTGATTGGGCCTCGGATGTCGATGCTGGGATCGTATGTCGGCCGGGTGTCTTGCTGGTACTGGCGTTCGGCCCAGCTTTGGTCGGATGTGTAGAGCAGTTCGGTGACGACGAGGGAGTCGTCGATGGGTCTGCCGGGGTCTTCGCGCACGGATGAGGCGCGGTCGGTGACGATGGGGATGCCTTGCTGAAAGAGCGAGCTGGTGAGCGGGTGTTCGGAGAAGCGTCGGACCATGAGGTCGCCGCCGTTGATGACGTAGTTGGGGTCGCGTTCGACGACGAGGGTGTCTTCCGCGAGGATGCCCCAGTTGAAGAAGAGGTCTTCGAGACCGTGTTCGCGGCCGGGCTCGAGGAGAACGAGGACGCGGCCGGCGCGTTTGTTGAGGTAGTTTTCGAGAAGAAGTTTTTCTTGGGGAAGGAAGCGGGTTTTTGGGGCGGCGACAGCGATGAGGGAGGCGTCGGCCGGGATGCGGTCGTTGGTGCTGAGGTCGATGGTACGGGTTTCGAAGCTGCGGGACTTTAGTTCGTTGAAGAGCGAGGAGGCTCCGGTGGAGGCGGTGATGTCTCGGGCGGAGAATTCGCCATGACCGGTGGTGAAGTAGATGATCGGTTCGGAAGTTTCAACAATTTCGAGTATTGATCGGGTGAATACGTTTTCTCCGAGGAACTCGCGTATTTCGGACTCTTGGATTGTGTAGAGTTCGTCGATGCGGACTTCGCGTTTGCGGTTGCCGGACTTGAAGACGATGACGTTTGGATCTTCGATGCCGAGGGAGCGGGCGCGGCTGGTCTGGCTGTAGACGTTTAGGTACTCGACGGTGACGCGATTTTGGCCTTGGTCGCGGGTGGCGTATTCGTATTCGCGTAGGAGGAGCTTTACGTCTTTAAGGATGTCGGAGAATCCTGGATCGTCGGCGTTTTCGGAAATGGTGACGATGGCTTCGATCGGCTGTTCGAGTTGGGCGAGGTAGGCGCGGGTCTCGGGGGAGAGGGAGTAGATGTTTCCTTCGGTGAGATCGTAGCGCTGGTAGGCTCGCATGCCGATGTAGTTGACAGCGATGAGTATGAGGAAAACGAGTACGATTTGCAGGATCGCTTGGAAGCGATCTGAAATGCGGCTGGACTTTAGGTCGTGTGACAAGGGTTGGAAGTAGTGAGTAGTGAGTGGTGAGTAGTGAGTGGTGAGTGGTGAGTAGTGAGTAGTGAGTGGTGAGTGGTGAGTGGTGGGTAGTGAGTGGTGGGGGGTGAGTGGTGGGTAGTGAGTAGTGAGGGGGAATTTTTAGGTGGTGCCGTCGCGGTATTCGATGGCTAGGATGCTGAGGAAGAGGAAGGTGAGGGCGGTGCTGAGGTAGAGGATGATGGCTCGGGTGTCGATGATGCCGGTGGAGAAGTCGCTCATGTGCTGGAGGGCGTCGGTGTGATCGGAGAATTGGCGTAGCCAGTGGGCTTGGTCGGTGGCGAGGACGGAGAGGTCTTCGATGTTGCTGCCGATGACGATGAATCCGAATACGAGGGTGAAGCCGAGGATGCCGGCGACGAGTTGGCTTTTGGTGAGCGAGCTGGCGAAGATGCCGAGGGAGAGGAAGAGGGTCCCGCTGAGGAATATGTAGCTATAGCCTCCAATAAGTGGATACGGATCGATGATGGTATCGCGTTGGGCGTAGGCGAAGAAGATGACGTGGAAGGAGGCGGTGATGAGCCAGAGGGAACAGTAGTAGAGGTAGCTGGCGGCGAATTTCGAAAGTACGATTTCGGCAATGGTGACGGGGGTGGTGAGCAGGGTTTCGATGGTGCCGGAGCGTCGTTCGTCCGCGATGGAGCGCATGGTGAGGAGCGGAACCATGAAGAAGACGGGGATGAAGAACATGCGGAAGAAGAGCACGCTGGGGGTTTCGTCTTGCGGGTCGGAGGTGTAGAGGCGGAGCATCCACTGGAAGAGGAAGCCCATGATGAGGAGAAAGAGGAATCCTGCGATATAGGTGCTGGGGCTGATGAGCAGGCGCCAGATCTCGTTTCGAAGCAGTGTAAAAAAATGCCGCATTTTAAGGAGTGAGTAGTGAGGAGTGAGTGGTGAATTGGTTTTGGCTCTTCACTTTTTGTTGTTTCTGGCGGTTCTCGTTATGGCTGTCAGGATTGCTACTAGCTGGCTGGATTCGTCAACAAGGGCTGCCAGTTTTGCTTCGGCGAGGATTTTGGTTTCTAGAAGGAGTCTGAGCCAATAGTTTGTTTCGCGAGCTTCTTTGCAGGCAATGTACATCTTTGCGGTGAAGTCGGCTTTGCTTTGGCTTCCTTGGGCTTCTTCGACGTTTGCTCCGATTGAGGTGCCTGAACGTAGAAGCTGATGGGCGAGTGTCCGAGAAACTCTCGAATCAATTTCGAGTGCCTTACACAAGTTGATGATCCGAATAGCGAACTCGAACGATCGCTCCTTAATTGGCAATGAATCTGTTTCTTCGCTAGGCCTCATTTCAGCTAATTCACTGCTTGTTCCTCGCCATTCGCTACTAGCTCTTGGTCGACTTCTTCCCATGAGCGGCGGGTGGCGGCGAGGAAGACGTCTTCGAGGGGGGCCATTTTGCTGCGTAGGGAGCGGGGGCGGAGGTCGGGGCAGTTTGCGAGGGTTTGGAAGAGGCGCTCGCCGTAGTCGCGCTTGCCTTTGATCTGGATCTCGACGGTAGCGAATCCTTGGGGGCAGCGCTCGGAGGTTTTCTCGATCTGGAGCTCGGGGGCGATGGAACTGAGGGCTGTCTTGAGCTTTTCGATACTGCCGTGGATTTCGACTTCGTAGGTGGTGTGGTCGATGAAGGTGTCGCGTAGTTCGGCGGGTGAGCCTTGGCCGACGATTTTGCCGTGGTTGATGATTATGATTTGGTCGCAGGTCATCTCGATCTCGGGCAGGATGTGGGAGGAGATGATGACGGTCATGCGTCCGCGCAGGGAGGCGATGAGGTCGCGGATGAGGATGACTTGGTGCGGATCGAGGCCGATAGTGGGCTCGTCCATGATGATGACGTCGGGGTTGGCGAGGATGGCGTCGGCGATTCCGACGCGTTGGCGGAAGCCTTTGGAGAGCTTGCCGATGATGCGGTCCTGGGCGCGGAGGAGGTCGCAGCTTTCGAGTGCGGTTTCGATGGCGCGGCGGCGTTGGGAGAAGGGGATTTCCTTAACCTTGGCTCTCCACTTGAGGTATTCGCGGACGCGGAGCTCGAGGGGGAGGGGGTTGTTTTCCGGCATGTAGCCGATGCGGCGTTTGATGAAGTGGGGGTCGGCGGCGACGGGGATTCCGCAGATTTTGGCGATTCCGGAGCTGGCTCGGTTGTAGCCGGTGAGGATGCGCATGGTGGTGGACTTTCCGGCGCCGTTTGGGCCGAGGAAGCCGACGATTTGTCCCTTCTCGACTTTGAAGCTGATGCCGTCGACGGCGTTGATCTTGCCGAAGCGTTTGTGGAGCTGTTCGACTTCGATGGTATGCTGTGGAGAGTCCAATTGAGAGGGCTGGTTCGTGGTGTTACGAAGGTAAGACATTGAAAGACGGGGTTTTATCCAGCCGCAATATCAATGATTGTGTTTTTGCCGTCTTGTTCGCTGGGCCGGTGGTGGCTAGGCGCGGAGCGGTTTCGGGCGGTCTGCGGTCCTTTGACGACAAAGTGGGTGGTAACGTTGCAAAGTTGTTTGTGTTTGCTGGGAGAGATTGGGTGTCGGTGGAGATTAGGATTTGAGTTGTTGGCGGGTTGTGGAGAGATTTGCGTGATTATGGAAAGCCCCATCGTAATGTCGGTTATCGGCCCGGATCGTCCGGGATTGGTGGAATTGGTCGCCTCGACCGTGAAAGCGGCTGGCGGGAACTGGCTGGAGAGCCGGATGTGCCACTTGGGTGGCCAGTTTGCTGGAATACTACGCGTGAGCGCGGGAGATGGACGCAGGGATGAGCTTTTATCTGCGGTTGCGGAGCTGGAGGCGAAGGGTTTGAGCGTGGTGGTGAAGGATGCTGGCGACTCGGTGGACGGGAGCTGCCACGAGGTGGCGACGATAGAGATCGTGGGCAATGATCGTCCAGGGATCGTGAGCCATATCTCGAACGCGTTCGCCAAGCGTGGGGTGAACGTGGAGGAGCTGAGCACGGGAATCCGGAGCGCTCCGATGTCGGGCGAGACGCTTTTCGAGGCGAAGGCTAGGGTTTGCATCCCTGAAGATTGCGACGTGGCGGACCTGCGTCGCGATTTAGAGCTTATAGCGGCGGACCTTATGGTCGATGTAAGCTTTGAATCTGATTAATTGTGAGGAGGAGCGAGTATGATGAAATCTGGAGTGCGTGGACTGTATAGAGGGCTGATTTTGGGTCTGGCTGTGTTGGCGGTTGGACTGGCCCGGGCGGAGGAGACTCCGGCTTGGGAGTTCGAAATTGTGGAGAGCGAGGTAGCCACATTTGAGGGTGTGGCCTTGCATCCGAAGGAGGAGGGTTGGCTTTTGACGACTCGGATGCGGGTGAAGTCGCTTCGGCTGATTGCTCCGATTTCGCAGCTCGAATTCAAGGGGATCGATGCGGCCGAGGAAGTGGTTTGGGAGAAGAGTCACACGATTCGCAGGAAGGATTTCGAGGCGGCCTATGGCGGAGGGCGGGAATTGTTTGTCCGCGTTTTTCTGAAAGAGGTGCCGGAGGATGTGGTTTTGGTGAAGCTGCACTATGGCGACGAGGAAGAGCTTGCCGAAGAGGGTTAGAGGTATTGCGCAAACTTGTAGGCTTTAAGGTTTTATCGGTGTTTGGCTGATGAAGCCTTGCATTTTGTGGGGCATAGCTCGTTTCTTGGGGCGTCGTCCCCCCGCCTTTCGTATAGATATACCTACTTGTTTCTTGGATGGAGCTCCACGCTTTAGATCTGTCTTTAATCGCCCTTTATTTGTGCACGGTAGTGATCTTCGGATTCGTTGCTCGTCGACGGGCGGGGGTTAGTCTGGAGTCGTATTTTCTGGGGAGTCGCAAGGTGCCTTGGTATCTGCTTGGCGTTTCGAACGCGTCTTCGATGTTTGATATCGCGGGTACGATGTGGCTGGTTTCGGTGGTGTTCATCTACGGGGCCAAGGGGGCGTGGCTGCCTTGGCTTTGGCCGACGTACAATCAGGTCTTTTTGATGGTGTACCTGTCTCAGTGGGTGCGGCGTTCGGGGGCGTTGACCGGTGGTGACTGGATGAATACGCGGTTTAAGAATCCGATCGGGCTGGAGATGTCGCGCCTGGTGGTGGTGGTCTTCGCGTTGATGAGCGTGGTCAGTTTTTCGGCCTATGCGTTCAAGGGGCTTGCTGGGTTTGCCTCGATTTTCTTGCCCAGCGCGATCGAGCCTACGACTTACGCTTTCATTTTGATAGGGGTCTCCTTGGCCTACGCGACGCTGGGCGGGATACGCAGCGTGATTTTTACGGACCTGATCCAGTTTTCGCTGCTGATAGCGATCTCGATCGTGATCGGGTACTACGCGATGACGTTTACTTCGGCGGAGGCGATCCGAGAGGTGACTCCGCAGGGTTGGTCGAGCGTCTGGTTTGACCGGAAGCTCGATCTTGACTGGAGCGGCTTGCTGCCGCAGCTCAACGACATTATCGCCCTACAGGGCTACGAGCTGTTTTTTCCGTTTTTCATGATGATGATGTTGAAGGGGGTGCTGGTCAGCGTGGCGGGTCCGGCTCCGAATTTCGACATGCAGCGTTTGCTGGCGACTCGGAATCCGCGTGAGGCCGCTTTGATGAGCAGCGTCGTTTCGTTGGCCTTGTTTCCCCGCTGGATTCTCGTGACGGGAATCGTGGTTCTCGGGCTGGTCTTCTATTCGACGGATTTGCGCCTGCAGGATCCGGCTTTCGACTATGAGCTGGTGTTGCCGCACGTGATCAGCGAGTTCGTGCCGATCGGGTTGAAGGGGCTGATTATCGTGGGCTTTTTGGCGGCGTTTATGTCGACCTTTGACTCTACGATCAATGCGGGGGCGGCTTATTTGGTGAATGACGTTTACAAGCGCTACCTTCGTCCGAACGAGACGGAGAGCTCCTATGTGAAGCTTTGTTACTTGGCTTCGTTTCTAGTGGTGGCGATCGGGGTGGCTCTGAGCGTTTTCATGGAGAGCATCAACGACATCATGGGCTGGATCGTGGGCGGTCTTTGGGGCGGCTATGCAGCGCCGAATATTTTGAAGTGGCACTGGTGGCGCTTAAATGGGGTGGGCTACTTTTGCGGAATGTTGGGCGGTATCTTGAGTTCGTTTATCCTGCCGGAGCTCTTTCCGCAGTTCTCCTTTATCCAGCTGTTTCCGGCGATTTTCGTCGTCTCGCTAGGGGGAGCGATTGGAGGGAGCCTTGCGTCAGGTCACGAGGATATGGATACGCTTGCGTCCTTCTATAAGAAGGTGAGGCCGTGGGGTCACTGGGGACCGGTGATCGAGTATTTGCGGAAGACGGACGACACGATAGAGGCGAATCGGGATTGGCCGCGGCACATCTTCAACATTCTGGTCGGGATCGTCTGGCACTTCATGCTGGTGTTGATTCCGCTGTTTTTGGTGATCAAGGAATACAAGCAGATGTGGATCGGAATCGCGGTCTTCATGGTGTGCTGCGCGATTTTGAAGCGCACGTGGCTCGACCGGCTTGAGCACGATTGATAGTGCGGATTAGGCGGTCTTTTTTCTCGCGCGAAAAATTTCTCATAAAAGAGTGAATTGCGTGAAGGGGCTTTTTTCAGATTGGGGTTTCTTTGAGTGTCCCATGCATCGTTTCTCAGGTTAGCGCCTCGGAAGCGATCTTGCTTCATTCAATGCCCCTCCTGTCCAGCTTCTTAGTCTCTGATCTTTGCGGAAAGCGACGATACCAAAAGTAGTTTGTTCAAAACACGCTGTTCGGAAGAGGTCTTGGATGAGCTGGGGTCGACTTTATTTTTACAGGGGTGATGACACGCGGTCAAGCGGACGCATTTGCGCGAGCTTGGCCGTTCCTGTGTCTCGATATTGCCTCAGAGCTTTGGAGGCTGGCCATTAGATTTGCTGATTCCAGCTATTGGTAATCCTAAGAGTTCGTGGTATCAATTTTTCTGATAGTAAGATTGATTTGATTTCATGCCTGTTAATAGGCATCAAAATCCAATGCGTGTATTCGTTCCTTCAGAAACTTCCGACTCGGAAAAACGCGTCGCTCTCATACCTGAATCGGTAAAACGACTCGTGGGCCTTGGCTTGGAGATCGTAATCGAGTCCGGGGCAGGGGTGGCAAGTTACTACCTTGACGAAGCCTATACTGCGGCCGGCGCTCGGGTATCCAGCGATCGGGCGGGAGAGCTTTCCAGCGCTGACATGGTGTTGCGTGTCAGCAAGCCAAGCATGGAGGAAGCGTCTGCTCAGAAGAGCGGTTCCTGGTCGATTGGGTTTCTCGACCCTTTTAATGAAGGCGAGTTGATCGGACAGTTTGCCAAATCTGGCGTGACAGCGGTGAGCATGGAGATGATTCCGCGCACGACGCTTGCTCAGAAAATGGATGGCATCAGTTCCCAAGCGAATCTTGCGGGCTACTTTGCGGTCGTGAAGGGAGCGGAGCGGCTGAATAGGATTTTGCCGATGATGATGACACCGGCGGGCACGATTTCTCCTGCTCGCGTTTTCGTGATCGGAGTTGGCGTGGCCGGCTTGCAGGCGATCGCGACTGCCAAGCGCTTGGGAGCGCGTGTTGACGCGTTTGATACGCGCCCGGTGGTCGAGGAGCAGGTGAAGTCGCTGGGAGCGAAGTTTGTGAAGATCGACCTCGGCGAAATGGGGCAGACGGATCAGGGCTATGCCAAGGAGCTGACGGATGAGCAGAAGGAACTGCAGAAGGCGGGCATGGCGAAGGTGTGCGCTCAGTCGGATATCGTAATCACGACTGCGAAGCTGTTTGGCCGGAAGGCTCCTCTGATCGTCGATGAGAAGATGCTCTCCGGGATGAAGCATGGTAGCGTGGTGGTTGACCTCGCTGTCGAGTCTGGCGGCAATGTGGAAGGCTCTCGGCTCGACGAAGAAGTGATCACTGCGAACGGCGTGCGTATCGTAGGGGTTGGCAAATTAGAGTGTGGAGTGGCTGTTCACGCGAGCCAGATGTATTCGGCGAACATATACAATTTCATCGAGCATTTCTGGGACGCCGAGGCGAAGGCCATCAAGAGCGACCTAGCTGACGAGATCCTCAAGGGATGCGTCATCACTCAAGGCGGATCGATCGTGCACGAGCGTTTCGCAAAGTAACTTTCAGGCAATAAGCAAAAACTGGATACATCATGGATCTCGTACTACTATTTTTCATATTCGTGCTCGCGGCCTTTCTGGGGCTGGAGCTGATAAGCAAAGTGCCTTCGCAGCTGCATACGCCGCTCATGTCGGGCTCGAACGCGATCTCCGGAATCACGATCGTCGGCGCCTTGCTGGCGACGGGAGCGGAGGAGCAAGGCTCGATGGGCATGATTCTGGGCTTCGTCGCCTTGGTGTTTGCCACGATCAACGTGGTGGGTGGCTATGTGGTGACGGACCGCATGCTTCAGATGTTCAAGAAAAAGGGGAAGTAAGCGGTCATGGAAGCGAACGTACTAATAAATTTGGCATATGTGGTCGCGGCCACGCTTTTCGTATTTGGCATCAAGATGCTAGGCTCGGCCGACACGGCTCGGCGGGGAAATCTCGTTTCGGGCTTGGGCATGCTGTTCGCGGTGGTGGTCACTTTGGTCGACCGCAGCATTCTCAGCTACACTTGGATTCTTGCCGGTCTGGTGCTTGGTTCTGCCATTGGGCTGGTCGCGGCGCGTCTGGTTAAGATGACGGCGATGCCCGAGCTTGTGGCCTTGTTCAATGGCTTTGGCGGACTGGCCAGTTTGCTGGTCGCTTGGGCGGAGTTTGAGAAAATCCGCGGAATGGGCTGGGCGGCTTACGAGCTCGCTATGGAATCGAACGCGATTTTCAGTGGATTCGTCATTTATCTAGCGATGTTTATCGGCGGCGTGACCTTTACCGGATCGCTGTTCGCCTATGGGAAATTGTCCGGAAAGCTGAGCGGCACGGCGATTGTGTTCAAGGGGCAGAAGGCATTTAACCTTTTGCTTTGCGTAGCGATTCTTGGCATCGGAATCGTCTTCACTTGGGGCAGCGATCTCGAACTCACCTACAAGCTGTTTCTGACTGGCATGGGACTCTCGCTTCTTTTTGGGGTGATGGGCGTGATGCCGATTGGCGGCGGCGATATGCCGGTGGTGATTTCTCTTCTCAACAGTTTGTCTGGAATGGCGGCGTCGGCTGCCGGCTTCGTTATCTCGAACAACGTGCTCATCGTGGCCGGCTGTTTGGTCGGGGCCAGCGGGTTGATCCTGACGGTGATCATGTGTAAGGCGATGAACCGTTCGCTCGGGAACGTGCTCTTCAGCGGATTTGGCGCGTCCAGTTCCAGTGGTGGAGCGGAGGACGACCGCGAGCCGAAGGCCATCAGCGTGGAGGACGCGTTTTACGTGCTCGAGGCGGCCAGTTCGGTGGTCTTCATCCCCGGATACGGCATGGCGGTGGCTCAGGCTCAGCACGTGGTCAAGGAACTCGCGGAACTGCTCGAAGAAAACGGGACGGAGGCGAATTTCGCGATCCACCCGGTGGCGGGTCGCATGCCAGGGCACATGAACGTGTTGCTCGCCGAGGCGGACGTGGAGTACGAGAAACTGCTCGAGATGGACACGGTTAATCCGATGATGCCGACGGTGGACGTGGCGATCGTGATCGGCGCGAATGACGTGGTGAATCCAGCCGCGACGGATGACGAAAGCAGCCCGATCTACGGGATGCCGATCATCGAGGCGCACCAGGCCAAGACGGTCTTCGTGCTCAAGCGCGGCCAGGGCAAGGGCTTCTCCGGCTTGGTCAACAAGCTCTTTGTGATGGAGAATACCCGGATGATCTACGGCGATGCGAAGAGCACTATCTCTTCGCTGGTCAACGAGTTAAAGTCTTCGAGCTAGTTCGGTAGTCCGCCACAAAACACTTTCAAGGGCCGGCTTCGCCGCCGGTCCTTTTTTTTGCGAATCAAGCAAGTTGCGCCAAGGGCTTGACTCTTTACTACAGTCGTAGTCTATTCAGGTCTCGTTTTTATTTTATGCTATGGAAAAAGGCCCCAAGATATCCGATGCAGAGTGGGAAGTGATGAAGGTGGTGTGGGATCACGCGCCGATGACAGCGACAGAAGTGCTCGATCGCCTTCCTCACGAACAGTGGAAACAAAAGACGGTGAACACCTTCTTGGCTCGATTGGAGCAGAAGGGTGTTATCGAGTCGAAGCGTGAGGGCCGCGCGAACGTATATTCCTGCTTGCTGAGCGAGGGGGAGTGCCGACGGACTGAGGGAAGTCATTTTCTTAGCAAAGTGTTTCGGGGCAAGGTTGCTCCGATGATGCTCCATTTCATCGAGAACGAAGAGTTGTCGGATGGTGAATTGGATGAGCTGAGAGCGATCCTCGACCGGAAGGCAAAATAGGATGGCGGACTTATTTTGGTCATATTGGGACGCTTCAGTACGCTTCGCGCTGCTTAGTTTCTTTATGCTGCTGGCGATCCCTGTGCTAAGGCGCTGGCTTTCTCCGAAGTTGCTTTGCTGGGCTTGGGCCCTGCTGGTGATTCGCCTCTCTCTGCCGTTGGCTCTGCCGTTTAGCGGAAGCATTTTCAATATCAGCGAAAGCCTGCAGCCGTCGACCTGGACTAATGTCTTGCGTAGTGGAGTTGTGGATGCGGGCTTGGGCGAGACGGTGACGCCGGTCTTTCGGACGCAGGACGAGTTGGTGAAGTCCACGCTGGTCGGATTTTCTTGGGAGCACGCGCTGGTGACCTTGTGGCTGATCGGGTTTCTGGTGCTGATGGCTCGCTTGTTGATGAATGCGGTTCGGCTACATCGGTTTTTTAATAGAGCAGAGCGGCAGAATTCTGGTCGTTTGTATGAGATTTTCAAGGACACGCGTCGCCGGTTTGGCATTCACGCGAATGTCCCCTTGCTGGTGTCTGCCGATGTGAAGACTCCTGGGATTGCGGGGATCTTTAATCCTCGCGTGGTGATACCGAAGTTTTGCGCGGAGGACTTGAGCGACGAGGAGGTGCGCTGCGTGTTGCTGCACGAGCTTACGCATTATAAGCGCGGCGATCTGTTTTTGCACCACTTGCTAATGCTGATCTGTTTCGTCCACTGGTATAACCCGTTGGTCTGGCTGGTCTTTCGTCAGTTTAAGATTTCGATGGAGCAGGCGTGCGACGCGGACGTGGTGGATACGGTTTGTATCACGACGGTGCGGGCGTATGGCTTGACACTCTTGCAGGTGATGCGGCGTTGTCGGACTTCGATGGTTTCTCCAGCTGGAGCTCTTTGCTTGTTGGGCAATAGAAAGTCTAGCGCCTTGCGAGAGCGGATTCAATTGATCGCTAGTCCTCGCCGTTCCGCGCCGCTGTTCGCTTTGATTGGCATCGGTCTTTTTGGGGCGTCTTTCGTGTATTCAATAACTGGGGAGGCCGAGGTTGAGGACGAAGCGGAACGCCTGCTGGGGCTGACGCGTTTTCCTGGCGCGATTTTCTTCCGCTTGGATGCGGGGGATCGCTCGATTGGCGAGGATACGGACGTGGGAATCCTTCTTGATTCCTCCGGCTTACACAGCCCGCGCAGCTGGGTTCAGGAGGTGGACATTGACGAGTTGAGCGGGCGGGAAGTGATCGCTCGCGTGACTTATGAGGTGAATGCGGCGAGCGCGGACCAGGAGTTTTGGGTGGCTGTGAAGAATGAGAGTGGCCAGTCGATCTCCACCTCGACGACCACGAGTGTCAGTGATGCTGGGGGCAATGTTCGTTTTATGGAAATCAGGATGGGGCTAGCTCGTTCCGCGAGGGGGCTCGACTATGGGTTGAGCTCGACTGGCCAGGCAGGAGTTTGGCTCCGATCTTTCGAGTTGATTGAGACGTCGAGCAGACCGCGAACTTAGTGCCGAGCAAACAGCGGGTGGCTGGGGAAGGACTTCTGCAGGAGCCTGACCGTGTTGTTGAGTTTATCAGGTGTTGTCGGTGGCAGGTTTTGCCAGTACTCGGTTCGCGCTCGGTTGGGAGCGTAGGCTTGAAAGTAGTGCGGGACGGTGTTGGGGAGCCCTCTTATGAGACTGCCGAGTCGCTCGAGGGTGTGGAAGCCTGGAAGGATGATAGTCTTGTATTCGCACTTGGGCGAGAGCGCGGTGACTAAAGCGGCTGATTCGATGATTTTGTCGGTGCTGACCGGAACCCCGGCAGCTTTCGTATACAGGGCTTTGTCGAATAGCGGAGCTTTGATTTCGAGGGAGACGTAGTCTACGAGGCCTTCTTCGATCAGGCAATGGAGCCGGTGTGGCAAGGTACCGTTTGTATCCAGTTTTACTGACAAACCTCTTTTTTTGATATGGGCTAGAAGCGCGGGTAGATCGTGGTGTAGAAGCGGCTCTCCGCCAGTGATAACGGCGCTTTCGACGAGGCCAATGCGAGAGTCGATAAACTTGAAGCAGTCTTTGATGTCGTAGTTTTCGGCGGCGTCGGTGGTCGGTATGGGGATGAGTTGGCTTTTGCAGCAGGAGGGACAGTTTAGGTTGCATCTTTGCGTAAAGAGGACGCAGGCGATTTTGCGTGGGTAGTCGGTGAGAGACGACTTTTGGATTTCGGCTATCCTTAGATGGCGCACGTTTTTCCTAGTGGAGCTTTTTTGTGCAGCTTGTCGCTGTATGTTTTCGTCGACTTGATTGTCTACGCGGGGAATGAAGGTGAGCAAATTGAGCGCATGTCTGAGACGATGTTATCTGAAGGGGAGAGAGCAGCAATGGTCGAGTCCGCGATGGGTGGCGAAATTCGTTTTTCTAATGAAGGCTACGGTATTCGTTTATTCCGTATAAGAAATTAGGATACTAGGAAACTGGAATCTAATGAGTTGTGCTGTGAGGGTAGGCGGGGCTAGGGTTTCGAGTGATGGAGATGCGGGGGGCTAAGAATAAGGGGCGGGGAGCGAGGGCGAATCCGAAGAGCCGGTTTGATGCTCTGGAAATCGTTTTGGAGCGGTCGGAAGAGGGGAGCGCGAGCTCAGGAGCGAGCACGCGGTTTTACGACGACGCTTCGGAAAGCGTGATCACTTACAACTCCAGCCCGGACATTCCGTTTGATGCCAGCTTGAACCCTTACCGAGGGTGCGAGCATGGCTGCGCGTATTGTTATGCGCGACCGACGCATGAGTATTTGGGATTTTCCGCGGGCTTGGATTTCGAGAGCAAGATAATGGTAAAGCGGAAGGCGCCTGAGCTTTTGAAGCAGGCTCTTTCGGCGAAGCGGTGGAAACCGCAGCTGATCGCGCTTAGCGGTGTGACTGATCCGTATCAGCCGGTGGAGCGGAAGCTCACGCTCACGCGCCAGTGTCTTGAGGTCTTGTTGGACTTTAGGAATCCGGTGGGAGTCGTGACGAAGAATCGCTTGGTTTCGCGTGATGCAGATTTGTTGGGCGAGATGGCGAAGGATCGGCTTTGTACGGTGGCGATTTCGCTGACGACGCTGGATGCGGGTTTAGCGCGTACTATGGAACCGCGGACGAGTTCTCCTCAGGGTAGGTTGGAGGCGATCTCGGCGCTCGCGGCTGCGGGAGTGCCGGTAGGGATCATGATTGCCCCGGTGATTCCCGGGCTGAACGATCATGAGATTCCCGCAATCTTAAAGGCGTCGAAGGAAGCTGGGGCGCAGTTTGCGAGCTATGTGCTGCTTAGGCTTCCGCATGGCGTTAAGGAGGTATTCTTCGATTGGCTTGAATCTTCGTATCCAAGTCATAAGGACAAGGTCGAGAGTCGCCTGAGGGACCTCCGCGGAGGTGGGTTGAATCGATCCGAGTTTGGCGAGCGGTTTTCCGGTACCGGGATTTTCGCGGAACAGATTCGTCAGCTGTTCACAGTGAGTCTGAGGAGAGAGGGGCTGATGGCGAAACCGCCCGAGGTATCGACGAGCCACTTTCGTAAGCCAGCTTCGCCTCAGTTGGAGTGGGAATTTTGAAGCTGCGAGAGCTTTGCACTAGTAATTTTGCGGGAAGTCGGGAGGGGTGAAGCGTCGTACTTTGCCCTTGTAGATACGGATCTCTCCTTCGACGACTTCGCCAGCGCCTTCAAGATCGCCTTCGTAGAGGAAAATTTCGTCGGTGTCTTTTCGAACTGAAAACTTGCGGTAGGTCGGCTCGCCGAGAATTGCGATAACCTCTTCTGCTTTCAAGCCGTTCGTGATCTGAGTCCATGTGGCCGGAGTCGTCCATGCTCCGCTTGCTCGGACTTCTGCTTTCTTTAGTTCGACGCGCATGGAGTCGAACCAGTTTTTGCGTTCTCGAGGCTGCACTGCAGCGGGCGTTGCCTGCTGGATTTCGGCGATTTCGGCGGACTGGTTTTCGACGGCTTGTAGTCTGGCTTCCAAGTTCGCGACTTCCTGGCGAAGGCTTTGCAGTTCTGCTAGAACTTGGTCTAGCGTTTCGTCCGCTTGAACGGTGGCGGACGCGCAGAAAAGGGAAATTATTGCGAGGGCGAGGGGAGTTTTTGAGAGCATATCTGCAATCTGAGTTCCAGTCGGTAGGGACTGCAAGCACTCTTGTTGGTCAAAAAAGGTTTAAAGCAGGGGGAGGTCGGTCGAATTTTCGGCGAACGCTTGGTTGAGGGTCTTCTTCGGTCGAAAAACTGGGTTAGTTCTCCCTGTTTTTGTGACTCTCTCCAAGCTATTAACGGTACTTTCGCTAAAGATATTGATCGTCGTGATTATTACGATGAGTACGGTATCGGTTTTGGCTTGGATGGTTATCGCGAAGGAGAAGGCCGCAGGGAGGGCCTATCAGCAGCAGCAAGTCATCAGTATTTTTGTGTATAATGCCAGGGAGTTGCGGTCGCTCAACGATGTGTATCGGGAGAACGCGGAGGAGTCTATCAAGGGGCTAATGGACAAACGCTTATCTGAATGCCGACACCAATTGGAGCTTATGCGGGCTGAGGAGGAGGCCTGGGGGAAGTACGACTGGGAGCGGGTTGAGGCGACTTTCACTCATTACGCGGATTTAGTAGCGAACGGGAGAATGGAGGGAGGGTCGAGTTTCGACCGAGTGTCGGAGCAACTGGAATCTTCTCTCGAGACGATGGAGGGTGCTGCGATGCAGGTATTGAGGAGGCAGGAAGCTTCGATTCGGGATATGAAGTGGATATCGGCGTGTGGGTCTCTTCTTTCTCTTTTTGCTCTGTGCTTTTTTTACTTGAGGACGATACGCGAAACGATCCGTCGTTTGTCAGTGCCGATTATGTTGCTTTCTCGGGCGGCAGATCGCGCTGTGAAAGGAGCGAGGCGTATTCGTATGAAGGATACGAATGTCGTGGAGCTGCATAGTCTAGGGGCGAGTTTGAGCAAGTTTGCCAATGATATGCATGAGCTTGTGGACGAGCGGACTATTGAGATAACCAAGGTTAACAAGGCTCTTGAGGCGGAGATTGATAGGGCTGAAGCGTTTGCTCGGCGGGCGAAGGAAGCGGAGGAGGCGAAATCTAACTTCTTGGCGAATATGAGTCACGAAATTCGAACTCCCATGAACGGTATTGTCGGAATGAATACGGTTTTGAGGGAGACGCCGCTTAATGATATGCAGCGTCGTTATCTTGAAACGATGGCTAATTGTTCGGAAAGCTTAATGGTGTTGATCAACGACATTTTGGATTTCTCGAAAATCGAGGCGGGCAAATTGGAGGTCGAAAACAGCGCCTTTGATTTGATCGAAGTTTTGGAGGAGGTATCGAGTCTGTTTGGCATGACTGCGAGTCAGAAGGGGATTGATCTGATTTGCTTGCAGGATGGGCGAATGAGCGAACCGGTATTTGGCGATCCGCATCGGCTGAAGCAGGTGCTTTCGAACTTGGTGAATAATGCGATCAAGTTTACCGAGGAAGGCGAGATAGAGATCGGCCTGCGAATTGACGAGGGAGGGCCGTTGGATAGCGTGGCAAATATCTGGATACAGGACACTGGGATTGGGATTCCGGAGTCGGTGCAGAAGCGTTTGTTTAAGGCGTTTTCTCAGGCGGACGAATCGACTTCTCGAAAATTTGGAGGAACGGGTCTGGGGCTGGTCATTAGTCAGCGATTGGTTGAGTTGATGGGAGGAACAATTGGAATCGAGAGTGAGTCTGGAGTTGGCTCAAAATTTTGGATACAGATACCTTTGAGTCGAGCTGAGGGGCCTCGTTTTCAGATTGAGGATTCCGATTTGGAGCGTTTGAGGAAGCGTCGGGTTTTGTTTTTGATGACGAGATCGATATTGGCGGATTCTCTGCGCGAGGGGTTGGCTGATTTGTTGTCGGGCTCGGAGGTCGCTTGTGATTTCGACGTGGCGAGGGAGTTGATGGAAGAGGCGGATTTTGATTCGCGTCCCTTTACGGATCTCGTGTTTGAAGAGGCTCTTGGATTGGAGGGAACAGAGCAGCTTGTGGAAGCTCGGAAGGGTTTCAAGCTGTCGAGGGTGGTGATGCTGGCCGATGCGGCAAGTCGTAAGACGAGCTTGGAGCTGGGGCTTTCCGGGGCGCGATTATTGCAGGCTCCTGTAACGGCGCGTAGGCTTGTGCATTGTCTGCTAAGTGAAGACGCGTCTGCCGGCGTGAAAAAGCTGCAGCAGGAGATGGTTCCTCAATTTCCTGAAGCGAAGATTTTGCTGGTGGATGATAATGACGCGAATCGCTTGGTGGCGGAAGAGTTGTTTAAGCGTTATGGAATCTGTCCTGACATTGTTGAGAGTGGCCGGGAGGCGATTGCGGCGACTGCTGAAACTTGTTACGACATTATCTTTATGGATTGCATGATGCCTGATCTCGATGGCTATGATGCGACGCGTTTGATTCGTAGTGGAGAAAGCGATACGTTGTGCAAAAACGTGACAATTGTTGCGTTGACCGCCAACGCGATGACGGGGGATAGGGAGAAGTGTATTGAGGCCGGAATGGATGAGTATTTGCCTAAGCCGATACGTCCGAAGGCGTTGACTGAGAAGTTGCTCGCTTTGCTTGGGGAGGGGCAAGGCGAGGGTGTAGGCGAAGCGCGTGTCCTCGATCTCGACGAGATGTTGCAGTCTTCCGAAAGTGTGGCGAGTTCGCGTGGTTCTGGCAGCGAGACGCGTCTCTTCGATCTGGGGGAGCTTCGCGAGATGTTTGGAGATAACGAGGTTTTGATCGGAAGTCTTGTTGAGAAGTATTTGAGTTCGCTGGATGAAAGCTTTGCGGCTTTGAAGTCAGCGGTTGAGGCTAGGGAGAGTGTGGATGCGGCTCGTCTTCACTCTCATACGATGAAGGGTAGTTCGCGGAATTTTGGGGCGGTGCGGCTGGGGGAAGTCGCGGACGAGGTCGAGACGGCTTGCGTGTCTGGCGACTGGGAAACGATCGAAGCGGTCTGGCTTCGTCTGGAGGGGACTGTGGAGGCGACTCGAGCGGAGGCGAGTCGGCTGCTGCAGGATGCGTGCAGCTCTGGTTAGCTAGCAGTAAAAAGCCCGCGGCGGCTGGGCAGCGGGCTGGTAAGTTGATCGCGGATACGAATCTCGCGATTGGGATGTGGAAGAGCTCTGCCTATTTGGCGCGGTCTTTTTTGTGTCGGAGGCCGAGGACGACGAGAGCTGCGACTGAGAGCAGGGCCACGCAGGCGATAGCGGGAGTCCAGTTGGTTTCGGCTCCGTTGTGCAGGTGTGGGAGGCCCGAAGTGTGAGCCATTGCGTTGGCTGCGAAGGCGAGTGCAGCGAGAGTGGAGATCGTCTTTTTCATTTTATATAGGGTTGGTGGTCGTCGTTGAAAGGAGTTACGATCCTTGGATTCGTCGTTTTAGTTCGATTGCGGAAATATTGTGTTTCCGGGCGAGCTCTTTGAGGGATTCGTATTCGAGTTTGGTTTTGCTTCTCCCTGATGGGAGCTCGGATTCTTTAGCTAGAATCGTACCGAATTCTGTTTCGATGGCAATCTTTCTTCGGCTGAGTACGCGGCGTTTTGCCGGATAGTAGCGAATGCCAATGGTGCTAGTGTTTTCGAGAATATAGTCCGCGACGCTTTCGAGCGATTTTGCGGGGGCGAGGGCGGAGAGGAGAAGGCCGGGGCGGCCTTTTTTCATGGAGGCGTGGGTGAAGTGAAAATCGATGGAGCCTGCTGCGAGCAGTCCTTCCTGGAATTCGGTTCCGAGCAGCTCGGGCGACATGTCGTCCAGGTTTGTTTCGACGATCATGACGGAGCTGGCTGTTTCAGAGTGTTCTTCGAGCAGGGAGAGGCGGACGACGTTGGCGGAAATGAAGTCTTTTTGTCCCGGGCCGTAGGCGATGGCTCTGGCGGGGGAAGGAGCTTCTTCGAAGCGGGGGGAGAGGTACTTGAGAATGGCGGCGCCGGTGGGGGTGCAGCGTTCGCCCTGTTCGGATCCTTTGAAGGTGGGGATGCCTTTTAGGATATCGGCGGTGGCGGGAGCGGGCACTGGGAGGAGTCCATGCTGGGTGTTGACTGAGCCGTGTCCGACGCAGACGGGGTCGGAGTAGGTTTCGGTGATGTCGAGCCGGTCGATGAGGAGGGCGCATCCGACGATATCGAGGATGGAGTCGACGCCGCTGACTTCGTGGAAGTGGATCGTCTCGATGGGGATGTCGTGTATCCGGGCTTCGGATTCTCCGATGATTTGAAAGATGTCTTTGGCGATGGTTTTGGCTCTGTCGGGGATGTGAGCGGCGTCGATGAGCTTGATAATGTCGCTTAGGTGGCGGTGAGGGCCGTGGGAGTGAGTGTGTTTCTCGTCGCCGTGGGAGTGGGTATGGGGCTGCTCTGAGTGTTCTCCGGTATCGATGATTTTGATATGGCGGCAGGCGATTCCGTTTTTGTTGAGCTCCTGGATTTCGATCTTCGCATCCGGAAGGTGGAGTTTGTCGGGCAGGCTTAGGAGTTCCTCATGGGCGTCCGCCAGGGAGCAGAAAGCGCTGAGGAGCATGTCTCCGGCGAGTCCGGAGAAGGGTTCAATGTAGAGCGTGTTCGGCATGAATCTTGAGTTGGGCAAGATGGTGGGACTTTCGTCGAGACGGAAGCAAAATTCCGTTCTGACAAGTGTGTAGACTGATTCATGGGCGGATTGACGGCGCGACTTTCAGGAGAAGAATCAATGGTAAGCGTAAAATGGTTTGAGTCTTCTCCGCATTCGGAGAGATAGTTAAGTGTTTCCTCACAATCCCCAATCAAGCATGGCTGCATGCTTAAACCCCACGTTGCTCTTATGATTCCTCGTCTCTCTGCAATAATCCTCGCTCTTGCTATCGTGTCTCCGCTTTTTTCCGCGAAATGGGAAGAGATTGATCCGGCTGAATTTTCCGTCACCGAGTCCTCGATCGACCCCGAGGCTAACGTTGAGTACATTTTTCAGAATATAGGGATTGTGCAGTACTACATCGATTGGTCGATGCACACGCGTTACGAGTTTCACTTCCAGCTCAAGGTTTTCGACGAGGTCGGGGTGGATGAGATGACGCAGTACGAGATTCCGCTCTATGATGGGATGTGGGTGTCGGAGCTCGACGCGCGCACCGTGAAGCCGGACGGCTCGTTCGTCGAGATCGATAAGGATTCGATTTTCGATACGGAGATTGAGCGATCTTCCGAGGGAAAGGTTAAGGCCAAAGGGTTCGCGGTGCCTTCCTTGGAGCCTGGGGACATCGTGGAGGTTAAGGTGGAAGTGAAGTCGCGGAGCTGGCAGTGGTATTTTCCGGTCAGTTTCAACAATGAGTATCCCTCGCGCCGCACGACTCTGCGTCTGAAGCCTGCGGAGGCGGAAGGCGGGGCTCGGTTCGCGCACAAGATTGTCTGGATGAATTTTCCGGAGGCCACCGGCAAGGGTCGCGGAGGATTTTTTGAGTTTACCCGCGAGAACGAACCGGCGTACGCGGACGAGCCGTACCGTATTCCTGATTTCCATACGCGTCCGACGGTGGTGATGTATTACATTTTCGAAGATCCTCCACGCGCGAAGGATTATTGGAAGGAGATGGGCCGTCGTGAGTTTGTGGAATCGCGGCCTGCGATAAAGGCGAGCAAGAAGGTTTCGGACAAGGCGAAGGAATTGGTGGCGGGGTCGTCCTCTAGTGAAGAGAAGCTTCGCAAGTTGTATGATTTTTGCATTACGGAGATTCGAAATCGAACCTATGATTTCGGCGATATCACGAATTCCGAGCGTGATGAGATGAAGGATAACGACAATGCCGGGCAGACTTTTGATCGGGGGTATGGCAAGCCGGAGGAGATTAACGCTTTGTTTGCCGCGATGGCGAACGCAGCTGGGTTCGAGGCGAGAATCGCCAACGTGGCGAACGACAGCAGTATCATTTTTTCGGAGAACCTGCAGTTTCCCTTTTCTCTTCTGGATGACATCGTGGCGGTCAAGTTGGGCAAGGAGTGGAAGTTCTACAATCCGGCGAATCCTCTGCTGCCGTTCGGGTATGTGAATTGGTGGAATTCCGGCAGCAAGGCTTTGGTTTCGGATCTGAAGCGTGAGAACTTCCAGATGATTCCCGAGGTTCCGGCGAGCGAGTCGGTGATCAAGCGGACCGGTGATCTGACGATAGACGAGCAGGGCGCCTTAACGGGTCGCGTGACGCAGGCGTACCTCGGTTTTGAGGCGGTAAATCTGCGCTTGGACCTTGAGGAGCAAAACAGTGAAGACTCGGAAAAGATGATACGCGACCGAGTGACGGCAGTGCTGCCCCGCGCGAAAGTGAGTGATATCGTGTTCGAGAATGCTCGTGATCCCTACAAGCCGATGATTGTGAGTTACGATCTGTCGGTTCCGGAGTATGCCGAGGTGGTGGGAGACCGGATTTTCGTGCAGCCAGCGATCTTTAACCATGGCAAGTCCGCGCTGTTTCAGGAGGAAAGCGAGCGGGTTGCGGACGTACAGTTTGACTATCCTTGGTCGGAGCTCGATGAGCTTGAGATCACGCTGCCTGACGGATACGTGGTGGAGTCCGGGAAGGCGGTGGAGCCGTTTGCGATCGATCAAGTTTTGTCTTACGACGCGAAAGTTAAGCTAAACAAATCTCGTCCGGTGATGCAGTTTGAGCGAAGTTTTTCGATGGAGCGTACTATGTTTCCCGCAAAAGCGGCCGATTTGTTCAAGAAGGTTTTTGCGAATGTGCAGGTACAAGATGGATACGCGGTGACTTTCAAGAAAAGCGACACGTAGTCAGGGAAATCTATTCAGCTTATGAATTTTAGAAGTCTATTTCTAAGCCTTTTTGGCGTCTCGCTCATTCTTGTATTCGCAGGTGGACTACAGGCTGCCAAGATGCAGAAAAACTTGAAGAAGGTGCCTGACTGGGTGGTCGATTTAAGTCGAGCGTCAGTTCCGGACTATGACTCGGATCCGAATTTCGTATGCTTACTTGATACGATGACCTTCGAGATCAACGACGAGGGTGAAATGATTTCGAAGACCCGCTATGCGATCAAACTCCTGAAGAAGGAAGGTTTCGATGATGCGATCGCGTATGCTTCGTATTCAGAGGATACCGACAAGGTGAAGAAATTTGAGGCGTGGGTAGTTCACGATAACAATCAGGCAGTATTGTTCGGTAAATCGGATATCACGGATCGGACTTCCAAGCAGAATTGGCAGATTGCGAGTAGTGGTCGGTATCAGTATCTTGATGCGCGCAGAGATGTGAAAGTGGGTTCGGTTTTCGCCTTTGAGTCCACGATCGTGGGCACGAATATCTTTACGCGGCAGAGCTGGTATTTTCAGGGGGAGGAGCCGAGGCTTCGGTCGGGGATTCGCTTTAAAGTGCCCGAGGGTTGGGAGATCAAGTCGCTCTTTTTCAATATGGACCCGCTCGATCCGGTGGAGTCCGGCGGTTACAAGGCGTGGGAAATGAGGAATATTGCTGGATTGGAGCGGCAGGATTTTGCTCCCTTAAACAGCGAGCTCGTGCCGTGGGCGACCTTTTCGATTTTTCCGTCGGCAAACGCGAAACTGAAGCGCCCGGTGCATGTTCATCGCTCTTGGAAGGAGCTTTCGACGGAGATGACTCAGCAGTACCTCGCGAAGACTTATTCTTCGGAAGCGATCAGTCAAAAGGTGAGGGAGTTGACGGCCGCCGGCTCTGACAATTGGTCGAAGATCAAGCCCTTGGCGGAGTACGCGCGTTCGGTTAACTACGTTGCAGAAAGCTTAGATCTAGGCTCGGGCGGCGGCTTCGTGCCGCGAACGGCTGACGAGATCTATTCGACAAATTGGGGAGACTGTAAGGACAAGGCGACGTTGCTGTGCTCGATGTTGGGCGATGTGGAGATCAAGGCCTTTCCATTGATCGTGAATGCCGAGTCGCGCGATACGATTTATGAGGAGTGGCCGAGCGGGCTCCAGTTTAACCATTGCATCATTGCGATCTCGGTGGACGAGGAGGTGAGCTCTGATTCGATCGTGGAGCATCCTGTGCATGGGCGGCTTTTGATCTATGATCCTACGAGCGAGATGACCTCGGTGGGCGACTTGCCGCAGCAGTTGCAGGGGAGCAAGGGGATTTTGCTGGCGGGAGAAACGGGTGGATTGATTGATTTGCCTGTGGTGCGTCCGGAGAATAGCGTAACGAAACGATGGATACAGGCGGAGGTTTTCGATAATGGCGGTTTGCTGGCGAAGCTTCACGAGGAATCGAAAGGACAGGAAGGGCGTGGTGAGCGTCGTGTTTATCGGAGTGAGGAACGCTTGTCTGAATACAGGGATCGGCTGCAGAGCTGGATGGCTAATTACGCTCCAGCGGCGAGGCTTTCGGAGCCGGAGGTCGAGGACGATTTGGATACGGGCGTATTCGAAATGAAGGTGGATTTCGCCTCTCCTGGCTATGGCAAGGCGATGGGCGGGGCTTTGGTGACCTTCAAGCCGGTTATTTTGGATAGGCGAAGTGATTTGGCGTTTTCGATAAAGAAGAAGCGCACTCAGCCCATGATTTTGAATCCAGATCATCTGGATGAGATCGCGGAGATTTTCATTCCGGTAGGCTTCAAGGTGAGTGAGTTTCCCGAGGCGATTTCCTTGAAGGAAGATTTTGGAACCTATGAGGCGAGTGTTGAAATCGGCGAAGAGATGGTGATTTTGAAGCGTAAGCTCTGGATCAACGAAAACCTGATTCCGGTGGAAGACTTCGACAAGGCGAAGGCATTTTTTGAGAGTATCATCAGCTTCGAGCAGTCTCCGGTGGTGCTGGAAAGAGCTAGTTGATTGTCTGTTTGACTGTAAGGTTTTTTAGTCGTCTGGAGAAGGCGCGTTTGGGTTTGTGCCAAGGCTCGGTACGGGAGAGGATTTTGTTTCTGTTACCTCTTTTGATCCATTCTTTGTCATGCCCCTGTTTCGAACTTATCGTTTAGTATTTTGTATCGCCATGATCTCCGCCTCGGCTTTTGGGAGCAATTGGGATCCTGTGGATCAGTCCGAGTTCTCGAGGAGCAGGTCGGTTGTCGACGAGGGGGAGGGCGCTGAGTTCGTTTTTAGGACGATAGATATAAATCAGTTTCTAGTAGGGTGGCGTTTGGAGACGGAGAGTCGGCATCATTTGTTGGCTAGGATTTTCAATGAGGACGGGGTGAACAAACTAAAGGTATTCAAGCATCCAATACAACACGGGATGCGGATCGTAAAACTTGAGGCACGTACTATTAAGCCCGATGGAAATTATATTGAATTGGATCCTGACAATGTCTACGAGACGGAGCTCGTTCGCTCGTCTAGGGGTAAGGTAAAGGCGATGGCCTTCCCGGTTCCCGCTTTGGAAGTCGGCGATTTGGTGGAAGTGAAATTTTTGATCAAGGGAATGCGGGCGAATTTTAGCTATAGCCTGAATCAATCGATCCCTTCTCGTAGCACGACGATAGATGTAAGGCCGTTGGATTCGTTTACGGTTCCTTCGAATCCGCCGGTAAGCTATGCGAGTCGAGTTGTCGGTTTAAACTTTGGGGATGGGGAAGCGAAGCAGCAGAAGGATGGATCGGTACTATTCGAACTCATTAATAGCAAGGCTATGCCAGACGAGGATTTTAGGGTGCCTGATATTCATTCGCGGCCGAGTGTTATCGTTGACTACATATCCAGTAAGACGCCGAACTTGACGAGATATTGGAAAGAGACGGGGGCGGGCTTATATCGAGAGTCGAAGCGTCGGAGTAAGGGCAGTCGCAAGCTTGAGTCGAAGGTGAAGGAACTGCTTTCGGGCGTGAAAGAAGAGAGGGCTCGGCTTCGATTGATCTACGATTTTTGTGTATCCGATATTCGGAACACTTATTCGGATTTTGGCTATTATACGGATACTGAAAAGGAGAAGCTGAGGAGAAACGACAATCCTTCTGAGACGCTGGAGCGTGGTTACGGAAATCCTTCGGACGTTTCGTATTTGTTTATAGCGATGGCGAATGCGGCGGGCTTTGAGGCGCGATTGGCGAGCGTGTCGGATCGGCGGGATTTGTTGTTTACTCGGCAGTTTAAGTACCCGTTCGCCTTGAAGGATGAGATTGTGGCGGTATCGCTAGGAGGGGACTGGAGGTTTTTTGATCCGAGTTCTCCTATTCTGCCGTTTGGCGAGCTGAACTGGTGGAATGCGGATTCGAGCATTTTGCTTTCGGATCCGAAAGAGGAGATTTTTCTGAGAACGTCTGGCCTGCCTGCGAAGGAGTCGTCAACGCAGCGGTCGGGGGAATTGTCGATCGACTCATCGGGTAAGTTGCGCGGCCGAGTTGTGGAGAGCAGCGCTGGTTGCGAGGCGCAGGAGTTTCGAAACGAATTTGCAGACCTACCGGAAGAAGAAGCGAAGGAGAGAATTCGTTCACGCACAGCGGCTGCGATTTCCCGAGCGGTGGTTTCGAATATTAGTATCGAAAATTTGAAGACGATCGAGGAGCCGGTGGTGGTTTCCTATGATTTGGAGGTGCCGGACTTTGCGACTGTAGTGGGTGATCGAATAATCTTTCAGCCTGTCGTTTTCCAGAAGGAGCGCGAAGCGATTTTTCAAGGCGAGGAGGAAAGGGTGGCGGATATTCTGTTTCCCTATCCAAGGATGAAGCGGGACCAGTTCTCCTTCATCCTACCCGATGGATATGAGCTGGAAGAGCTTCAGCGGCCGGAGTCGTTCAGCATCGATGGCGTAGTGGATTTTTCGTGTGAGCTTCACGGCGTGGAAGGCGCGGCGCGTCTCGAGTTTGACAGAAGCTACTCTTTGCATCGCAACCTTTTTAAGGCGAAGGCCAACACGATCTTTTCGATGTTGTTTTCGAAACTGAACGTGGAGGATCGCTACGCGGTGACTTTCAGGCGTTCCGCTAGTGCGCAGCATCCAAGAATTGGATACCGCTCATCGATTTCGCCTACCAAGGATTTGGAAACGGCATCGAAGAAGACGCCGCCGCTCGCATCGTAGCCAAGGCCGGACTACCCGCCTTCGTTTGCCAATCCTTCTCCAAGAACCTCGGCCTCTACAAAGACCGCGTCGGAGCCCTGCACCTTATCACCGACGACGCCAGCAACTACGCAAACATCGTTAGCCAGCTAAAGATCTCCGTTCGCGTCAACTGCTCCAACCTGCCAGCTCGCGGCGGCGCTATCGTCACCACCATCAAGGCCGTCCTCTAAAAATAGGGAGCCCGTCACTTTCCAGCCTCCCTCATGCACGTGGGATGCTTTTTTGTGTTCTTCCATCCACCAGGAGGGCAACGCTTCGCCGTTGCCGCCCCCTTCCATACTCAACTGCGCAGCCATAAACCATACCCGTTCGTGCAAACAAGCACCATGAAACAGACACTATTCGCCTCCCTTTCACTTGGAGAGACCACTCTCCGCAACCGTATCGCCTTCGCTCCCCTCACTCGCACGCGGGCCGAGCCAGACGGCACGCCCTCCGCCCTCATGGCCGAGCACTACGCCCAACGAGCCAGTGCCGGTTTGCTAATCGCGGAGGCCACCGCCATCGCGAGTGACGCCATCGCGTGGCTCGGCATGCCGGGCATCTTCTCAGAATCCCAAGTCGCAGGCTGGAAAAAAGTCACCGACGCCGTGCACGCCAAAGGCGGAACCATCTTCCTGCAAATCTGGCATCCCGGCCGCGCTACGCACAGTCTCTTAAACTCAGGCACCCGTCCCGTAGCGCCATCGCCCATCGCTATCACAAGCGACGAGATCCACACTCTCGAAGGCAAGAAGCCCTACGAGACGCCCCGAGCCCTCGAGGAAGACGAAATCCCCGATTTCGTTAACCAATTCAAGCGGGCCGCCAAACACGCCAAGGAGGCTAACTTCGACGGCGTTGAAATCCACGCAGCCAACGGCTACCTTATCGACCAATTCCTGCAGTCCGCCTCCAACCACCGCCAAGACGCCTACGGCGGCTCCATCGAGAAACGCTATCGCTTCCTAGATGAAGTCGTCAAAAGCGTCCTCGAAGTCTTTCCCGCCAAGCAAATCGGCGTACGCTTATCGCCCAACGGCAACTTCAACGATATGGGCTCAGACGACTACCGCGAGCAATTCGCTTACACCGCCCGCCAACTGGAAACCTACGACCTCGGATATCTCCACGTCATCGACGGCCTTGGATTCGGCTTCCACGAAAAAGGCGAAGCCATGACTCTCGAAGAATTCCGACCTCTCTACAGCGGCGTCTTAATGGGCAATTGCGGATACACTAAGGAAAGCGCCGAAGAACGCATCGAAGCCGGCCACGCCGACATGATCGCCTTCGGTCGCCCCTTCATGAGCAACCCCGATCTCGTCGAACGCTTCGCCAACGACTGGGCCCTTAATCCAGAGGTCGACCAAAGCCAATGGTACGGGTCTCCCAGCCCCCAAGGCTACACCGACCAACCCACCGCCCAAGAAGCCGGTATCGCCTAAAACCCGTAGCCAATCTCGCAAGAGATTGGAAAGCAGTAGCTAACCTCGCGAGAGGTTGGCCGCTTCCAGTCCCGCAGCCTACAGACCGCTCACCGCCATATCCTTAGGATACTGCCCCGAGAGCTTCAGCCAGACCTTGCCGTTCGCTAGAGCGGACTTACTTGGGGAGACTGCGAAGGATGCGGTAGGCGGCCATGGCGGCTCCGTAGCCGTTGTCGATATTGACAACGCTGATGCCGTTGGCGCAGGTCGAGAGCATGGTATTGAGGGCTACGTGCCCTCCTTCCGAAACGCCGTAGCCGATGGATGCCGGAACTGCGATGATGGGTTGTGAGAGTAGTCCTCCGACGGCAGTTGGAAGGGCGCCTTCGAACCCGGCCACTACGATGAGCACTTTGAAACGCTTAAGTTGCTCCACTTTGCCGAGCAGGCGGTGTATGCCGGCGATGCCGATGTCGTTGAAGCGTTCTGCGTGGCAGCCGAGGAACTGGAGCGTGTAGTAGGCTTCGTTGACGACGAAGGCGTCGGAGGTACCGGCGGAGAGGATGGCGACTTCGTCGTGTTTGTCTGAGGCGACTCTTGGTTCTTGAAGAAGGAATATCCCGGACTCTTGGTCGAAGAGGCTGCCTTCGAAGTGTTGGCAGAGGGCCTGGCCTTTGTCGGCTTGGACTTTGGTGGCGAGGGCGTTGAGTCCCTTATCTTGATAAGCTTGTAGTATGTCTTTCAATACGGAGAGAGGCTTGCTCGCTCCGAAGATGACCTCGGGGAATCCGAGGCGTTCTTGACGGTTGAAATCGAGTTCGAATGCGTCGCTCATGAGTGTTCGGAAATGGCTCTGTTCAGTTTTCCGGATACAAGCCCTTCTGAGTCGAGTGTAGTGTGCTTGAATCCGAGAGCGGAGAAGGTATCGGCGATTTTTGGCAGGTGCGGGCGGAGGGACTCGATTTGTTCTACGGGTACTTCGATGCGCGCTTCGGTATCGAAGTGCCGAACGCGGGCTGTTGTGAAACCATAGCGGTGAAGCACGATTTCGGCGAGTTCGATCTGGTTGAGCTTTTCGCGGGTGACGGGCTTGCCGTAGGGGATGCGGGAACTGAGGCAGGGGCTGGCTGGCTTGTCCCAGTTCGCTAGTCCGAGGCGCTTGGCGAGGGAGCGTACGGCAGCTTTATCGAGTCCGGACTCGGCGAGCGGGGAGCAGACTGCTTGTTGGCTGGCGGCTTGCAGGCCGGGACGGTAGTCTCCGAGGTCGTCGGTGTTCGTACCGTTGAGGGCTACGAATCCGGGAAAGCGTTCAAGCAGGCTTGAGAGGTTCTGATAGAGGTGTGATTTGCAGGCGTAGCAGCGGTTGACGGGGTTGGTGTAGTAGGCTTCGTCGTCGATCTCTTTTGTATTTATAATTTCGAGACGGATGTCGTGTTCGCGACAGAAGGCCTTTGCTTCTTCGAGGTCGGATCGCTTGAGGCTGGGAGAGTCGGAGATGCAGCCGATTGCTCGTTCTTTGCCGAGGTGTTGACGAGCGAGGTAGAGAACGAGAGCGGAATCGACGCCTCCGGAGAACGCGATGATGGCTCCGTGGATTTCGGAGAACCAGTCACGTATCGTTTCCTGCATGCTTTCGATGTCTATCACCTTGTCCATGTGTGTGATACTAGGCTAGCTGGCAAATGACTGCGTATTGTTTCATAAGTGCTGGCCAGACTATTCGCGAGTGACCGTGCGGGGCGAGCAATTGTGGTAAAAGATTGGGGCATTCCTGATTTAGCGAGGGGTGATGACTCTGGGCGAAGGGAGTGAATCTTGCTGATGGTTTTGCGAAAAATCAAAAAGTGTGTGTTTTGAAGTAGGCTGATTCCCGAAGGAGGTAGAAGTTGAGAAACGGGAATCTTGCTAGTTTGAAGGAATGAAACGGGTGATGCTTGAGACAAGGGATAGTAAGCTTTCCGGGACGAATTGGGTGGAGAGGGCGTCTTCGCGTAGTTGTCGGGTTCTGGTGCTTCAGGAGAGCGATGTGGATCGGGAATTCATATCTCGCATCCTGGAGGCCGAAGGGCTGCAGCTTCGGTTTGTTGTGGAGCTGAGCAGTAGCATCGAGCAGGCGGTCGGTTTGCTTGAGAGTAAGGGGTTTGACGTGGTTTTGCTCGATCTCGGCCTGTCGGGTTCAATCGATCTCGGAGTATTGCTGAAGCTGCAGGAAGCGGCGAATTGCCCGCTGCTCATTCTCAGTGGCCTGGAGGATGAAGTCATTGCCCGGGAGGCGATGCAGCATGGCGTGCAGGAATTTTTGAGTAAAAACGGTCTAAGCTCTACGATTCTCGAGCGCACGATCAGCCACTCGATCGAGCGTTATCGACTCATGGCGGAGCTTTCGAAAGCCAAGCAGAAGGCGGAAGCGGCTTCGCAGGCGAAGAGTGATTTCTTAGCGGTGATGAGCCATGAATTTCGAACGCCGATGAATGGGATTTTAGGGGGAATTAACCTCTTGGGAAATGTCTGTAACGGACCGCAGGAGACTGAGTTGCTCAGCATGATGAAGCAATGCGCGGAGAGCCAGCTTACCTTGATTGGCGACGTGCTCGACATCAGCAAGATCGAGGCGGGCGGAATGGAGCTCGCTTATGAAGGCTTCAGTCCGCGGGATTTGATTTCGTCGGTCTTGAGCGCGGTTTCGTTCAGCGCTCGGGAAAAGGGGGTGAAGCTGGCTGTCGATATTGATCGCGGTTTGCCGCGGGAGCTTGTTTCCGATGCGCGTCGGTTACGACAGGTATTGATGAATTTGGTGGGCAACGCGGTGAAGTTCACTTCCGAAGGGGAGGTTCGCATTCATGCCCGCAAGTTTGACGGTTGTCTGGTGGAGTTTCGGGTGACGGATACGGGCATTGGAATTTCGCCGAAGTATATCGACTCGATTTTTGACACCTTCACGCAGGTAGACTCCTCCTATAGCCGTCGCTATCAGGGGACGGGGCTTGGACTGGCTATCTGCAAGCGGCTCGTTAAGATGCTTGGTGGTACTATTCGGGTGGAGAGTAAGGTCGGTCGAGGGTCTGATTTTCGATTTACGATCGCTTGTCGCGACATGGATGACGTGGGCGGGCAGATGAGGGAGCTGGAGCATGAATCCGCTCGTCGTTTCGCTGAGGCTTATCCGCTTTCGATATTGGTGGTGGAAGACAGTCCGCTTGTGCGGAGTTTTCTGACTGCGACTTTGTCAAAGCTTGGCTATACTCCGCATGAAGCGGACAGCGGATCTCAGGCATTGAGCTTGGCGGATACGAATCACTACGACGCGATTTTTATGGATATTCGCATGCCGGATTTGGATGGTTTCGAGACGGCTGCGATGTTGTTAGAGAAGCAGGGGAACAATGGTGACGGTCTTCCTTACATTACCGCGATCACTTCTACGGTTACCTCTGACACGCGTGTGAAATGCGAAGAGGTTGGAATTCCGAAGCTGCTCATTAAGCCAATCGAGATCGAGGACATTCGTGTGACGCTTCGAGCCGCGAGCCGAGCTGCCACTATTCGCGAGATCGACTAGTCCTTTCTGAAATCCTTGGCGTAGTCGCGTTCGAGAAGCGAGTCCGGGAGGTTGACGATACAGATGTTCATCGAGCGGTTGTCTTCGGAAAGCATGGCGGACTGGATTTGGATTTTCGTGCCGGCTCGGTTGAAGGTGGGGTGGACGTGGTCACGGGCGGACGGCTTGTGTCCGGTGGTGAGCAATACCATCTCGTCGGTCGCGCGGTCGATGAGGTAGAGGCTGCGGGAAAAGTCGTCGCCCACCGCCCAGCGTCCGTCCGGCGAGCCGTGCACGTGCCAGAGTCCGCTGCCGCTGCGGGTTTGGCCGGCGATGCGCATTTCGCGGGTGCGGAGGTTTACGATGCCCAGTCCTGTCGGTTTTTCGCGGGAGCCGGAGGGACCCCAATCGTCGTCAGTGCCGACGGGGCGATGCCCCATGATGGCGAAGGCGACTTCGTCGGGCGAAATGATAGCTTCGTGGGTGACCCATTCGTATTCGGCTTCCGGGTACAGAGGAGTGGCCTCGCCGCCGACTTGCATGGTCCACATGCGTTGGGGGGAATTGCCTCCAGTTTCCCAGCAGAATACCAGTTCGCCGGTCTTCCAGGGATTTGACTGGATGTGGCCGAGTTGGAAGGGGAAGGCGGCGATGAATGAGATCTCGCCTGTCGCGAGGTCCATGCTGGCGATGCCAGTCGGGCCGGCTCCCATGTTGCGCGGTCCGAAGTTTTCGAAGAGCTCGACCTCGGGAGCGAGGTGCTTGGCGGCCTCTTCCTTGCCGATGCGGAAGTACATGATGCCTTCGTCGGCGTCGATGGTCATATCGCCTCCGGCTCCCATGGCGGCGGGGATGAGTCCGACGGTGCGTTGGTAGGCGTCGGCAGATTTCAGTGTGCCGGCGGCGCTGTCGGTAAAGAGTTTTTCGAGGTCGATCTCGACGAGGGCTTTGTCGGCGTTGTTTTGTCCGTAGCGCGGCTGTTTGGCAGCGGGCGAGTTCGGGTCGCGCATGACGTAGAGTTTCATGGATTTATGGGCGAGGGTAAGCATGCCGAAGTAGCCGCCTTCGGTGACTTGCACGATGTCGCCTGACTCTTCATTTACCGCGAGGGCTTCGCCGGGGATGCGATCGGAGCGGAAGACAAGCCACTGCTCGTCGGAGGTCCACTGAGGATGGGTCGGGTAGATTTTCGAATCGCCGGTCTGGGAGCTGGTCAGGAAGGCGAGTTGCACGCCGGTGACTGGGTCGGCGATGACCTTTTTTTCTGAAGGTAGGCGCGTGCCGATTTGGGCGAAGGCGCTGGTAGCGAAGCAAGCGAGGGCTAGGGCGATGAGGCGGGGGTGATAGGACATGGAGTGATTCTTGGGCAGTGGAAGCGCAGGGTCAAAAGTTCGCTCGGGGCGTGTTTGCTTACAGTCAGAAAAGAGAGAGCGGCTTAGGTCTGTACGCGACGGGGCAAGTGAACGATTCTGAGGCTTTGATTATCCCCACTGTTCCCCATGAAAAACCGTATTTTCACGATCCTTGTTATGTCTGTATTTTCCGTTTGTTCCGCTGTCGCGCAGGATGCTGAAGCGAAACCCGATTTGCCGCGGCTGTTCGTGGCGGGCGACTCGACTGCCGCTCCTGGTAATGGCGAGACTCAGGTGGGTTGGGGGGCTCCCTTGGCGGACTACTTTGATTTGGCTAAGGTCGAGGTGCTCAACAAGGCGCGAGGCGGGCGAAGTAGTCGGACCTTTATCACCGAAGGGCATTGGGAGCGTATGCTGCTCGAGGTGCGGGAAGGCGACGTGGTGCTTATCCAGTTCGGCCACAACGACGGGGGAGCGATCAACCGCGAGCCAGAAGGCTCGACGCGTCCGCTGCGGGCTCGGGGTTCCTTGCCGGGGCTCGGGAGCGAGAGCGAGGAGATCGACAATGCGGTGACGGGCAGGCATGAGACGGTTTTCACCTACGGGCACTATATGCGTAAGATGATTGCGGATACGCGGGCGAAGGGAGCGACGCCTGTGCTGCTGTCGCTCACTGTACGAAATATCTGGAAGGATGGCCGCCTCGAGCGGGGATCGGGAATGTACGGATATTTGACTTACCAATTGGCGAAGGAGCTGGATGTCCCGTTTATCGATCTATCGAATTTGATGTCGGATCAGTTAGAGTCGAAGGGTCCAGAGTCGATGGCGGCTCTGTATCCAAAGGATCATACGCATACTGGTTTGGCTGGAGCGGATGCGCATGCTGCGATGGTCGTTTCAGGTCTTAAGGGCCTACGGCCGAGTCCGGTCGATAATTGGCTTTCGGAAAAAGGCGCCGCTGTCAAAGCGGACGATCTTGCGTGGCTGACCTTGCCTGCTCCGGCTCGCAAAGAGTTGCCCACGCTGTTTTTGATCGGCGATTCTACGGTGCGCAACGGACGCGGTGATGGTTCGAATGGAGAGTGGGGCTGGGGCGCGTTTTTGGATAGGGATTTTGACGAGCAGAAGATCAACGTGGTGAACCGCGCGGTCGGTGGCTTGAGCAGCCGCACTTATTTCACAGGTCCGCATTGGGAGCGTGTTTTGAAGATGCTCAAGCCCGGGGATTTTGTGATGATGCAGTTCGGGCACAATGACGGTATCGCTCTCAACGATGCCAAGCGGGCTCGCGGCACGATCAAAGGTGTGGGCGACGAGAGCGAAGCGATCGACAACATGCTGACGGGAAAACATGAGGTGGTGCACACTTATGGCTGGTACTTGCGGCAGTTTGTGGCTGAGGCCAGAGAGAAGGGTGCGACGCCGATTATTTGTTCGCTCGTGCCGCGTAAAACTTGGGGCGACGACGGAAAGATCAAGCGCAGTGAGGGAAGTTACGCGGACTGGGCGAAGCAAGTGGCGGAGCGGGAAGGCGTGGCCTTTGTCGATCTGCACAACATCGTGTCGGATCGTTATGATGCTCTTGGGAAAAGGGCGGTGGATCCTTTGTTTGCGGATGCTCACACGCATACGAGCTGGGCTGGAGCGATTCTGAATGCCGAGTGTGTTGCCGGAGGGCTGCGGGACTTGCAGGCGAATCCGCTTCAAGATTTCATGACGGTAGATGCCACCTTTCGGAAACCGGTCCGGGTTTCGTTTGTGGGCGAGAAAGATGCGGTGGGTGTTGGGAGTGATGACTTGTACAATCCAGAGAGTGGATACGGGTATGACTTGGGCACGGGTTCTGGGGAGGACGGAGAGCCGTTCTATTTTTCGGTTCACGCGCGGGATGGAAACTATCGGGTGACGATAGAGTTTGGGGATGAGCAAAGAGCGTCATCGAATACGGTGAAGGTCGAGTCTCGCAGGCTGATGCTTGAAAAGGTGGAGACTGGGGCAGGCGAGTTCGTGAAGCGTAGCGTGATTGTGAATACGCGAAATGATAAGCTTGTGCCGTCAGAGCGGTTTGCTCCGGGCGGTTCTGCGGTCGCGCTGAATGAGCGTGAAGTTGGGAAGCTGCATTGGGATAGCAAGCTTACGATAGAGTTTAATGGATCTGCTTCGGCGGTTCGCTCGGTGGAGATCGCGGCTGTGGAGGCACCGACAGTGTATTTGATTGGGGACTCGACAGTGACCGATCAGCCCTACGAGCCAGCGGCGAGCTGGGGGCAGATGTTGTCGCGGTTTTTTAAGGACGAGGTCGCGGTGGCGAATCATGCGGAGTCCGGGGAGACCATGAAATCCTTTATCAGCGGGTTGCGGCTGGCCAAGGTTTTGCAGGACATGAAGGAGGGGGATTATCTTTTCATCCAGTTTACGCATAACGACCAGAAGGAGCAGTGGCCGCAGACTTATGTGGAGGCAGGCAGCACGTATAAGGCGTATTTGAGGGTGTTGATTGCGGAGGCTCGACTGCGCGGGGCTACGCCTGTTTTGGTGACCTCGATGCAACGTCGCCGCTTTGACGAGGCGGGCAAAATAGTGAGTACGCTGGGCGAATACCCGGCGGCCATGCGAGAGGTGGCTCATGAGGAAGGCGTGGCTTTGATTGATCTTGAGCCAATGAGTGTGGCTCTTTACGAGGCGCTTGGCGTGGAGAAGGCTCCGATGGCTTTCAGCAACGGAGGCAAGGATGCGACGCATCACAACAACTACGGAGCCTACCAGCTCGCGAAGTGCGTGGCACAGGGGATTTTGGATACGGAGCTGCCTTTGGCGGATTCTTTAGTGGAGTCGTTTAAAGGCTACGATCCGTCGCGTCCCGATGATGTGGATACGTTCGAGATCGCAGCCAGTCCTTTTAGCAGCGATTTGGCACCGCTGGGAGATTAGGGAGTTTCGTGAGTTCCGCTTGTTTTTGGAACTCGGTCTACTCGGTAGGTTAAGATCATGACAAGGGCGAGTAGGCTGAGGCCTGCGCAGATGGAGAATGCGTTTTGGTGGCCGAGCGCTTCGACGATGAAGCCGAAGGAGAGCATGCCGAGGAGGTTGCCTACGGCTCCGGCGTTGGAGAAGATGGAGGTGGCGAGTCCCATTTGTCCGGGGACGAGGTCTTGGAAGAAGAGGATGGCGACGTTTGTCAGGATGGCGAAGCCTGCTCCGCTGAGAATTTGCAGCAGGTAGACGTGCCAGGGGGCGTAGGCGAAGAAGAGACCGAAATAGTAGAGCGCCATGATGGCTACGCCGAGTCGGATGAGGAAAAGTTGGTAGCCTTTGCCCGCGAGGTGTCCGAACCAGAGCATGAGGGGAATCTCCACGAGTGGGCCGATGCCGAAGATGATTCCAAAGTCGCGCTCGGTGCCGCCGAGGGTGCGGGTGATGGCGAGCGGGAGATTGAGCATGTTGATGGCGTTGGCGGCGAAAACGGTTGCGAAGGTGATGAAGCAGAGGAGGAGATCGGGGCGTTTTAGGGTGCGCCAGAGCGAGGGGATTTTTTGGCTGCCGGTTTGGGGCTGTATTGTCTGTTCTGGAACGAAGCGAATGATGCCTAGAAGGAAGATTAGGTACAGGCCGGCGGCGGCGAGGAAGAGGGCGCGGAATCCGTAGGCGATGAGAACGAGCGATCCGGCAGCGGGTCCGAGTGTCCATGCGAAAGAGAAGCAGACGCGGACTACGCTCATGAGGAAGCTGGCGTTTTGGCCACTAGAGTCGTCTGGCTTGTAGGTTTCGCGGACGTGGGAGAAGAGTTGGGCAAAGCAGATGGAAGCGACTGCGTGCAGGGTGGAGCCGATGAGGACGAGGGCGATCGGATTTCGTATGATGGCGTATCCCGCGAAGCCGAACACTCCGCCGAGGCTGCCCAGAATCAGCATCTGGCGGCGGGAGAAGCGGGAGTCGGACAGGCGAGCCAGGTAGGTGCTCACTGCGATGGCGCTGAGCGAGACGACTGTCATGAAGAGTCCGAAGGCTTTTGGAGACATGCCCACTTCTTCGGTGCCCCATTTCGAAAGGAAGGGCGCGACGAAGGAGAAGGCGATTCCGAGGGTCAGGGTCGATGCGAGGAGACCGGGGAAGGCCGGCTGTCGGAGGAGGGATCGGAGGGCTGCGTAGGGAGATGGCATCAAGTGTGGGAGCGAAAGCTCGATTTTGAGCGGATAAATCTTCGATTGGCAGGGTGTAGGGCTCCTACAGTCAGAGTCTCGCTTTGGGGGAGGGGGTTTGGTTTCGAATCGTATGGACTCTTGGCGATAGGGGGCTTTGTTATCGGCCGAAAATGCGAGGTCTCGGAATTAGCCGGGAACCTTGGCGTAAAGACACAGACTTTTAAGATCCAATTTATTATGAAAACCAGAACCATCATAGCTGGCCTTGTAATCGTAGCGTTGAACGCTCTGACCCTGTTGCCCACACTTGCGGAGAAGGCGACTTACTTCGCGGCGGCATCCATCGCTACGGCACTTTGGTTGATACTGCAGACCTCTATGGCGAAATCCGCTCCGTCCCGGCCGGTGGAGACTGTGGAGGCGGAGCCCGAGCCGGTGGCAGCTCCGGCGCCTGAGGTGAAGAATCTTTCCGAGGCGGAGGCCTTGGCCTTGCTCGGCGTTTTTCAGCAAAAGGGTCGTCTGATCGACTTTCTGATGGATGACATCAGCGCTTATGGAGATGCGCAGGTGGGCGCGGCGGCTCGCGTGGTGCAGCAGGGCTGCAAGGCGGCGCTACAGGAGCATTTCACGATCGTGCCGGTATCGGATGAAAAGGAAGGGGCGCGGATCACGGTTCCTGTTGGTTCGGGTTCGGATGAATTCAGCTTGGTTGGCAAGATCTCCGGCGATGCTCCGTTTTCCGGCGTGCTGGTGCACAAGGGCTGGAAGGCGACGAGCGTGAAGCTGCCGCGTTCGTTGCAGTCCGACGCGGATCGTTTACCGCCGATCGCTCCTGCTCAGGTGGAGCTCAGCTAGCCGCGAACTGCTTTGTCTTTTTGGAATTGTATCCAGAATCGGACTACAGACATGGAAAAGAAAATCACTCTTGGGATTGACCTTGGTACGAGCAATAGCGCGGTGACGCTTTGCGATATTGAGGCGGGGGAGACGCGCGTCGTGGACGTAACCCAGATCTTGGCTTCTAGTCGTATCGGAGAAAAGGATACACTTCCGTCGGCATTGTACCTGCCGCATGCCAACGAATTTTCGGCAGAGGCGGTTAAACTGCCTTGGCATGGGGAAGAGGCATCGAAGCAAATTGTCGGCAGCTTCGCTCGCGAGCATGGGGCTCAGGTGCCGGATCGATTGGTGACTTCTGCTAAGTCCTGGTTGTCCAACTTGCACATGGATCCGCAGTCGGCGATTTTGCCATGGGGGTCGGAGCTGACGGATGAAAAGGTTTCGCCCTTCGAGGCGTCTCGCCTTTATCTCGAGCATCTCAAGGAAGGGGTGCTCTATGCGGAGAGGCGGGCTGGGCGCGAGTGGAATTTGGACGAGTGCCAAGTGGTGCTGACGGTGCCCGCATCGTTTGACGAGGTAGCCCGGAAGCTCACTGCTGACGCTGCAGAGGCGGCGGGATTTTCCGAGGTCGTTTTGCTCGAGGAGCCGCAAGCGGCATTCTACGCCTGGACGGATCGGGCGGGGAGCGATTGGCGTACGCAGGTGAAGGCAGGGGATATCGTGCTGGTGTGTGATGTTGGAGGCGGCACGGCGGACTTCAGTCTTATCGCGGTGAGCGATGACGGTAGTGGAAATTTGGATCTCGAGCGCATTAGCGTTGGGGAGCATATTCTGCTCGGCGGCGATAACATGGATCTCGCTTTGGCTTACACCTTGCAGGCGAAGCTTGAGGAAGAAGGCCGCGAGCTGGACGATTGGCAGTTTCTTGCCCTTGTGCACACGGCTAGCCAGGCGAAGTTGGCCCTGTTCTCCAAGGAGGAATTGGCGGAGGCGCCGATAGCGGTGCCGTCGCGCGGCTCCGGCTTGTTCGCCGGAACGATTTCCACGACGCTTGAGCGCTCAGTCTTGGAGGCGGTTGTGGTGGATGGGTTTTTCGCCCTGACGCAGATCGACGAAATGCCTGAAGAGGACGGAGGCGCGGCTTTGCAGGAGTTTGGACTTCCCTACGCGGCGGACGCGGTGGTGAGCAAGCACTTGGCCCGTTTCCTGAAGCGCAGCTTGGAGAACGTGAAGGCTAGCGAGAGCATGCGGCAGCTGGTGGGCGCGGATGAGGCCTTGCTCGCTGGAGCGTACTTGCAGCCCAGCGCGATCCTTTTCAATGGGGGAGTGTTCAAGGCGACTGCAATTCGGGAGCGCGTGTTGAAGCTGCTGGCGAGTTGGAATAGAGGCACGGCTCCGCGCGAGCTCGAAGGCTTTCAGCCGGATCTTGCAGTTTCTAAAGGGGCGGCGACGTATGGACGGAGTCGCGTATCCGGTCAGGGAATACGTATTCGTTCCGGAACGGCCCGTTCCTACTACATCGGACTGGAGGCGTCGCGTCCAGCGGTGCCCGGTTTCAAGCCGCCGGTGAAGGCGGTTTGCGTGGTGCCGCAAGGCATGGAAGAGGGGAGCTCGCATACTTTGTCCGATCGGCAATTTGGTCTCGTGGTCGGGAAACCTGCGGTATTTCGGTTTTTCGCTTCGGAGATCCGCGGTGGCGATACGCCGGGGCAGATTGTTGCCAATGCGGAAAAGGCTTTGGACGAGACGAGCAAGCTTGAGATCACCTTGCCTCCAATGGATGGGATTCCTGCGGGGCAACCCATTCCGGTGAACTTGCAGTCGGTAGTGACGGAGCTTGGTAATCTTGAGCTCTGGATGCAGCACACAGCTTCGGAGCAGCGCTGGAAGGTCGAGTTTCAGGTTCGCATGGAGTGATGGGAGGCGTCTGAAATCTCATGCAGGCAAAGCCAGCATTTAGCATAGGTATTGACTTAGGCACTACGAATTGTGCTTTAAGTTACGTCGATCTGTCGAAGTCCGAGGGACGCTCGGTGGTTCTTTCGATTCCGCAACGGTCTGATTTGACCACTGCGATTGAGAGTACGACTTTACCCTCGTTTCTGTATCGCCCAAGCGAGGCTGAGCGCTCGCAGATCGGAGGGGACGTTTTTGGGAGTGTCGATGGTTGGGTGGTCGGCTTGGCCGCTCGCGAACGCGCCTTGTCATCGCCCGATCGGGTGGCGCATTCTGCGAAGTCTTGGCTGTGTCACCACACGGTTAATCTGGAGTCTCGGATCTTGCCTTGGAAGTCGGACTCGATCGCGGATGCCGAAAAGCTTTCTCCGCTCGAGGCGGCCTCTTTGCTTCTCGCCTATTTGAAGCGTTGTTGGGATGAAGGCATGGCGAACATGTCGCCAGCCTGGCGTTTCGAGCTTCAGCAGGTAACGATTACAGTGCCCGCTTCTTTCGATGTGGCAGCTCAGAAAGCTACGCTCGAGGCGGCGCGGCGAGCAGGCTATCCGGAGCGTACGAAATTGCTCGAGGAGCCGCAGGCTGCGTTCTATCGGTGGCTTGAGGAGCATAGGGAAAGCGAAGCACTGCAGGACGGTCGGCGTATTCTAATTTTGGATATCGGGGGCGGTACTTCAGACTTCAGCTTTTTCGAGGTTGGTAAGGGAGAAGACGCTGCTTCGCCTAAAATCGAGCGTGTTGCTGTGAGTGATCACATTCTGCTGGGCGGGGACAATATCGACCTCGCACTGGCGCATGCTCTCGAGTCGGAGCTGACGGAGGAGGGATCGGAGCTGAGTCCGGATCAGTGGGGGCATTTGATCGCGCGGGCTCGGGAAATGAAGGAGCGTTGTTTGGGTGATGGAAGCGAGGAAGGGGAGACTTTGACGGTGGCGATTCCGGGTCGCGGTTCGGGTTTGATGGCAGGAACGCTGTCGGCGGAGATTCCTGGTGATGCGGTTCAAGAAATGCTGCTGGATGGGTTCTTTCCTGCGTGCCCAGTGTCGGCCCGTCCGGATCGCCAAAGCGGCGGCTTGCTGGAGTGGGGGCTGCCGTATGCTCCCGATTGCGCGGTGACGCGTCATTTAGCGGACTTTTTGCGTCAGTGTGGCGGACGCGTGGATGCGGTACTTTTCAATGGTGGTACCTTAGCGTCGATTCGTATCCAGAAAATCCTTATTGATCAAATTGGGAAGTGGCAATCTGGTGTGGTTCCGGAGCTTCTCGACAATGCGGAGACGGATCTTTCGGTGGCTCGCGGAGCGGCGGCGTATGGAGCTTTAGAGTATCGCGATGCATTGCGGATATCGGCGGGGCTGGGGCGAGGGGTCTATTTGGAAGTGGCTTCCGCGTCGGGTGATGGTTCGCAGCTACTTTGCGTTTTACCTCGGGGAGCTCAGCCTGAGGTGGTGGAGCAGCTTAGCGTAAGCGGCTTGCGGCTGGCGACGAATCGAAGGGCTCGTTTCGGGTCGTGGCAAGGGGATGCGTTGGGAGAGGATGGACTGAGCGATATCCGTAGTTTGGATACGGTAGGATTTTCTCGCTTGCCAAGTTTGGAGGCGGAGATCGAGGTGTCTGCTGAAGGTGTGGACTCGGTTGCGGTGCGATTGAGAAGTTCCGTTAACGAGCTTGGGTTGCTGCAGGTAGAGTGTGAAAGCGTTGATCCGGAGGTGCCGGGAAGCTGGAGATTGGAGTTTAATCTGCGTGGAGCGGATGCTGCGGATGCGAATGTAGGGGAGCAGGCGGATGGATTTTTGGATACGAAAAAGTTGGATCGCGCTGGGAAGGAATTGAAGCAAAAGCTTTTTTCGGCAGGGCCGAAGGCTTCACGGATTTTGAAGGGGTTGGAGAGTTCGTTGGGCGCGAGTCGAAGTGATTGGTCCTTGCCGGTTTTGCGAGGTTTGAGCGATGTAGTTTTGGCCGGAAGCTCGATTGTGGAGCGTTCGGATTCGCATGCTGAGAGCTGGTTGCAGCTGGCAAGCTATTGCTTGAGGCCAGGGTTTGGCGATGCGGGCGATAGTGGGAGGATGGATACGCTTTGGGCGACTTGTTCGCGTGAGGGAAAGCGATCGGCCCGAGTGGAGGTGCAGGAGGCTATCTTGTGGCGAAGGGTAGCGGGCGGCTTGGATGAGCGGCGACAGCAGGAGCTTCTAGAAAGGGAGTGGGAGAAGGCGCGGACGCGAAAGGGGGCGACTGCGGAGCGTATCCGTTTATTGGGCGCGTTGGAGAAGGTTGATCTAGTTCGAAAGGACGAGTTGGGAAAATGGTGTCTGGAGGCTGGCTTGGAGTTAGCGAAGTCGGGGGCTTATGCGGCTCCGTACTTTGCGGCGCTGGGGCAGATCTTGAGTCGGACGCCGTTTCGGGCGGGACCGGAGTATGTGTTGCCGCCGGAGCGGGTGGTGGAGGCTTTCGAGCGATTGCGAAAGCTCGACTGGCGGGAGTCGGAGTATGGGGAATTGGGTGGCTTGTTTCTGCGGGCGGCTCGGCTGGTGGACGATAGGGCTCTGGATCTTCCGGAGCGGATGCGGCGCAAGATCGTGTCTAAGCTGGAGAAGTCGGGAATCGCGGCGACGAAGGTGAGGCCTTTGGTCGACTATCAGCCGCTGGGTCGAGCGGAGCGGGCGAGTTTGTTTGGCGAGGCTTTGCCGGTTGGGTTGATGTTGGGGTAGCTGCTTTTCGTTGGTGGTTTTTTTAGCCACGAAAAGGCAGAAAGAATCGGGTTGGCGAAGCCTGCCTTATAAGGCAGGTAGCTTACTAGGAGGTTTCTTTGAGCCAGGCTTGGAGCTTGGCGAGGTCGGGATCGGTTTTGGCTTCTTCCTTGAAGGTTTTGTCCAGTTTGATGGCGGCGTCGAGATACTTGGAGGCTTCTGGGAGTTGGTCGAGGAGGGAGCAGTAGCAGGCGAGGTTGAAGTGCAGGACGGCTTCTTGGGGGTGGTGTTTGAGGCCGCGCAGGGCGACGGACTTGGCTTCGGCGTTGCGGTTAAGCTCGCGCAGGGCGTAGGCCCAGTGGACCCAGGCGTGGGGGATTTCGGGGGATTGGGTGGCGAGTTGTTCGGAGACGGCGGCGAGGACTTCCCAGTTGTTTGTTTCGAGGTAGAGCTTGGCTCGCATGGAGAGGACGTCGTCCTGGAGCCGGTCGGCTTCGCAGATTTCGTCGAGTTCGGCGGCCGCTTCTTTGGTTAAGCCGAGTTCGATGTATCCGTTTGCGTAGGACAGGCGTGTGGAGGTGGGTATCATGGGTTACGACTGCGCTATATGGGGTCGGTGGTTTCTTGTTTGGCTGCCCAGGCTTCTAGGGCGTCGTGGTCGTGGCAGAGGTGGACGAATTGGGCGAGGAGGGGAAGGGGCTCTTCGGAGTCGTTGGTGGGGCTGATGAGGAGGAAGACGAATTCGACCTGGGTGCGTCCGGAGCGGGAGGTGACGGGGGTTTCGAGCCAGGCGAGAAAACAGAGGGTGCGTTCAAGGACGGGACTGTAGAGGTGGAGGGCTGAGACGTCGTCGCCGAAGATGGGGGAGCGGCGGCGGGCCATTTCCTCGAGGTCTTCGATGAGGGTTGGGCGGTCGAGGCGGGGGTCTTTGAGTACGGCCTGATCGCAGAGCTTGTGGTAGATGGTGTCGAGGTCCTTCAGCTTGGCGAGGCGGTAGATGCCTCCGCGCTCGATGGCGCGGCCTAGGTGGGAGCGTTGGCGGACGAGTCGGAGGATGTTGTTGGTAGCCGGTTTTTCGTTGCGGGAGAGGAGGGTGAAGCCGGAGTCGCCTAGGCACATGAGAGGAATTTCTCCGTCGGCGATCGGGTCTTGGGAAAGCTCGAGCTGAGCGGTTCCGTGGGTGAGTTCTTCGGAGGCGATGCTCGGCTCGGGGAGGTCGTTGAAGACGGTGTCGAGGGCTTCGCTGTTGTCGGCTCCGGAGCGGGGGGACCAGGCGTGGAGTTTGGAGCGGCCGAGGAAGGGGAGCCAGCGGTTGGCGACGAGTTCGTTGAGATCAACGTTGTCGGTGAGGGCGATGAGCTGGCCGACGTTTTGGAAGCGTTCGTCGTCGCGGAGGTCTTCGGCTTCGCGGGCGTCTTCGAGGGCGGCTTGGAGTCCGTCGCGTTTGGCGGCGTCGATGTTGCGTTGGTTGGAGTCGACGAGGAGGACGTTGCGGCCGTTTTCGACCATGATGCGGGCGATGCCGCGGCCGAGGGCGTGGGCGCCGACGATGAGCCAGCCGTCGGCTTTGCCTCGGGAAACGCGGAGTTTTCGTGCCCACCAGCCGGCGCTGAGTCCTTGGATGATGACGGTGCCGCAGATGATGGTGTAGACGAAGGTTTCGACGATGCCTGATTCGGCGGCGTGCTCGGGTGACTCGCTAAGCTGGAGGGCGAAGAGGGAGGCCATGGAGGCGGCGACAATGCCGCGCGGGGCAACCCATGCCAGGAAGAGTTTTTCGCGGCCGGTGAGTCCGCTGCCGATGGAGCAGAGGAGGATGTTTAGGGGGCGGCCGATGAGCATGACGACGGCTGCGGCGGCGACGAGTTTCCAGAGGTCTTGAAGGAAGACGGCGGGATCGAGTCGGCTGACGAGGAGGAGGAATAGGGTGGCGATGAGGATGTCTGTGAGCTCGGCCTTGAAGGCTTTGATTTGGCGGACTTCGGAGGAGCGGCGGCGGGCGACGACGACGCCGGCGACGGTGACGGCGAGGAGTCCGGACTCGTGGGAGATGAGCTCGGCGCAGGTGAAGACGAGGACGGCGGCGGCGAGGGCGAAGGGGTTGGTGAGGGAGTCCGGGATCCATTTGCGCTCGAGGCACTGCTGGATGGCCACGCCCCCTATGGCGCCGAGAATGAGTCCTACGAGGAGGCGAAGGGCGAGTCCGGCGATGGCGGAGCTGCCGTCTTCGACGACGACCAGCTCGTAGCAGAATACGGCGACGAAGACGCCGATGGGGTCTATGAGCACGCCTTCCCAGTGTAGGATGGAGCCCAGCTTGTCCTTGAGGCGCAGGCGGTGCAGCATGGGCACGATGACGGTCGGGCCGGTGACGACGACGAGGCTGCCGGAGAGGAGACTGATTTGCCAGGAGGCTTGGAAGATGAAGTAGATGGCGGCTGCGGCGCAGAGCCAGGTGACGAGGACTCCGACGGTGAGGAGGAGTTTTATGATGGTGGGCGATGCGGTGTAGTCGGCGGGCTTGAGGGTGAGGCCGCCTTCGAAGAGGATGATGCCGATGGATAGGGAGACGATGACCGGCATGACGTGACCGAGGCTTTGGGGGTCGATCCATCCGAGTCCGGCGGGGCCGAGGGCGAGGCCGCCGGCGAAGAGCAGGACGATGGTTGGGAAGTCGAACTTATGGGCGATGACGGTGAGCAGGAGGCCGACGCCGAGGGCGAGGGCGATGGTGCGGAAGGCGATGTCTGAGTCCATGGTGAGAAGTTGGATTTAAGGAATCTGTCCGGGATTTCTCCGGGGTGAGCGGCGCTCGTGGTGTGAATGGAGAGGCTTGCTCTGATTGTTTATTAAGCGAGCAGATTGGAGAAAGCGAGTTGTTCGTTCTGGTAGTTGTTTTGGGGCGGAAAAAAGGCGAGCCGTGAGGGGCTCGCCTTTTGGTGAAATGGTTTTGTATCCGGAACTACAGGACGGATTTGATGGCGGCCACGAGTCGGTCGATATTGGCGTTGGTGATGCCGGCGACGTTGATGCGGCCGGAGTCGACGATGTAGACGCTGTGTTTCTCGCGTAGGGCGATGGCTTGCTCTTTGGTGAGTCCTGTGAAGGAGAACATGCCTTTTTGCTCCTTGAGGAAGCTGAAGTCTCGCTCGACGCCGGCTGCTTTGAGCGCATCCACAAACTGGGTACGGACACCGGCGATGCGGTCGCGCATGGCGGCTACTTCGGCGTGCCATTTCTCGGTGAGGGCTTCGTCGGAAAGGATGGTGGTGACGATGCCTCCGCCGTGGGCGGGCGGGTTGGAGTAGTTGACGCGGACGGAGATTTTGAGCTGGGAGACGATGTTCGCGTGGTTAGCTGCGTCGTCGGTGACGACGTGAAGGGCTCCGACGCGGTCTTGGTAGAGGCCGAGGTTTTTGGAGAAGGACTGGCAGATGAAGACGGGGAGTCCTGCGGCGGCGATGATGCGAGCGGAGGCGGCGTCGGTGTCGATGTCTGTGCCGAAGCCTTGGTAGGCGAAGTCGACGAGCGGTATCCATTGCTTGGATGCGGCGATGCGGGCGACGTCTTCCCATTGGTCCGGGGTGAGGTCGGCTCCGGTGGGGTTGTGGCAGCAGCCGTGCAGGACGACGATGTCTCCGGCGGGGATGTTTTCGAGGGCCTTGAGGAAGGCTGGGTAGTCGAGTGAGAGGGTGTCGCTGTCGAAGTAGTCGTAGGTGTCGAGGCCGAGACCTGGGGCGGAGAAGATGCCTTTGTGGTTGGCCCAGGTGGGATTGGAGAGCCAGATTTTTTGGGCCGATGTGTTTTTGGCGATGAAGTCTGCCGCGACGCGGAGGGCGCCGGTGCCGCCTGGAGTTTGCAGGGTGGCGACGCGACCTTGGAGGCTGGCTGCTAGCTCGTCGCCGAAGACGAGTTTCTGGGTGAGGCTGGCGTAGGCGGGGCTGCCGGTCATGGGCAGGTAGCTCTTGGTCTTGCTGGTGGCGAGGAGGCGTTTCTCGGCTTCCTTGACGGTGTCGAGGATGGGAGTGGTGCCGGACTGGTCGACGAAGACGCCTACGGAGAGGTTGATCTTGTCGGGGTTGGGATCCGACTTGAAGGCCTCGGTGAGACTGAGGATGGGATCGGCTGGGGCGAGGCTGACGGTGTCGAAGTAGGACATGTGTCGCGTTGGTGGATGTTGGTTTTGTGATTCAGGTGCGCGCCAAGGCGGGGCGGGCAGCGGGGACCGTAGGATTTAAGGGCGGGGTGTCAATCTATTGGGTTCTGGGGATGGTGAAGTAGTGAGTGGTGAGTGGTGAGTAGTGAGTGGTGAGTAGTGAGGGGTGAGGGGTGAGTTGAGGAGTGTTGTAGAGCTGGGCAGGATGGAATGGTGTTGCGTGGCGTTGTTAAATCGGAAGCCTGTCTTTTTGGCGATTGGTTGTTGAGGGCGAAGTTTTTGGAATGAATATTTATGGCAGTCTGATAGTCCTGCATTTGCTAGGGGCGTGTGTTTGGGTGGGCGGGCATGTGGTGCTAGCATGCTCGATTTTACCTCAAGGCGCGAAATCGCGTGATGCTTCTTTGTCGTATCGGATTGAGTCTGCTTACTCAAACATTGGTATTCCTGCCTTGCTGCTGGAGGTAGTGACTGGGTTTTTGTTGGCCTACCTTCATCTGCCTGATTTCGGATCGTGGCTTGATTTCGGCAATCCGATGGGGCGCATGATTGGACTAAACCTTGTCTTGCTCCTGATCACTGTGGCGCTGGTGATCGACCTGCGTTTCCGCCTGTTTCCCAAAGTCGAAAGCTATGGCCTCGGCTTGTTGAAATGGCATGTCGCGCTCATAACCTTCGTTTCCCTACTGCTTGTGTTTGTGGGCGCTTCGTTTCGGATCGGGTGGCTTTATTGAGTGGTTCTGGAATTGGACCGTGAGTGCCGCGCCCTCCGAAGGGTGAGCTTATTGTGAGGGGCCTTGGAGGGTGGAGAAGGCGGGGTAGTTGCTGGGCTCGTGCTGGATGACGAGGGTGTTGTGGGTGGTGGTATGCGACTCGACGGTGATTGAAACGGGGTCTTGGCCGAGGGCGTGGGTGGTCCAGGAGACGAGGTTTTGGGTGGCGGCGATGGAGAGGTTTTCGACGGGGTAGTCGATGGGGATGGGAAGGCGATAGGTGAAGGTGGGCTTTTGGTTTTGCCAGGTGATGGATTGCTGGATGGGGTTTTTGGCATCGGGGGAATGGGGGTCGAGGTCGGCGAGGTATTCGACGAGGTTGCGGATGCCGTCTAGGTCGGGATCGGCGGCGGGCCCGGAGAGGGCGTCGTCGGTTTGCTCTTGGGCGTCGGCCCACTGGCTTTGACGCCAGGTGGTGTAGGGGTCGTGGGTTTCGTCGGCGGTGACCTGGACTTCATACCAGAGTGATTTTTGGGCGGCGCCGATTTGGAGGGAGCTGCCGTTTTCGGTGGGAGCGATGGTGAGGCTGGCGGAGCGTTGGCCGGTCTCGTCGAGGGCCCAGGCTTGGACGCGCTCGGGTGCGTAGGGGAGGGTAATGGTGGCGGGGATGGCTTCGGTCATGGAGGGGCCGCTGCCCCAGTTTCGGCCGACGGAGCTTTTGGTTTCGTCGGTCCAGATCATGCCGGTGTTTTCGGTGAGCCCGGTGGCGACGATGAGGAGGCTGGCTTGGCCGTAGGGGTTTTCGAAGGATCCTTGCTGGGCGGCGATGGTGAGGGTGGCCCAGTTTTCTTGTGTATCCCCGATTTCGATACCGACTTGGCTGTTGCCGAAGGTGCGGCCGGAGACGTAGCCGACCATGCCGATGGTTTGCGGGGTGTCGATGGTGATGACGCCTTGGTCTTGTAGGGAGAGGTCCCACTGGAGTTGGTTGGTGTCGGCGGCGTAGACGGGGCCGGCAGGGGCGGCGGGGGGAGTGCCGGTGAGGCCGGTGGCGTCTTCGCCGATGGAGAGGGCGATGCGTTGGATGGCGATGTGCTCGGGTGGGATGTCGAGCTGGCGGCCGTCTCCAACGTTCCAGGCGCGGCCGCGGGTGGCGACGAGCTCGGCTTCGAGGTCTGGGTTGAAGTTGAAGAGGAGTTGTCCTGAGGAAGCGGATACGTGGCCTTGACGGAACATGCGGGCGGCGGCGAGGGCGTTGCCCATGGCGGAGGGGTGGGCGTTCATGTTGAAGTAGTTGTCCCAGTAGCCTTGGTCCCAGCTGGAGCCTTTGGCGTAGTCGAAGAAGTAGATGCCGTCCCAGTCTTGGAGGGAGCCGTATGCGGCGATGAGGAGAGGGCCTTCGGAGGCGAAGGGGTTGGGGTAGGCGTGTCGGTATTCGGAGACGGTGTGTGGGAAGCCGTCGACGCGTTGGCGGGCGAGTCCGGCAAAGGTGGAACCGTTGAGGTCATTGACCATGGAGACGGGGTTGACGTACCAGTTGTTGGGGTCCCAGTCTTCGCCGGGGAAGACGGGGTGCTGCCAGTAGGAGTGTGTATCCACTAGGTCGAACACGCCTTGGATGTTGGGCGTGGAGTTCATGATGGTGGTGCCGTTGACGAGGCCGGAGTAGGCGAGTTCGTCTTTGATGTAGGAGCCCATGTCGGTCCAGTAGTCGGTGCCGAGGTCGATGAGGAAGCGGGTCCAGTCGAGGGTGCGGTTGGGGAGGTCGGCGCCGGATTCGACGTTGGTCTGGATGTTTGCGGCTTCGAGGGTTTGTCCATCTGGGAGGGTGGCGGAGAGGTCTCCGCCGACTTGGAGGGATATGTCGGAGAGGTAGAGGGCTCCGGTTTGCTGGGCGAAGCCGTTGAAGTTTAGGCGTAGGTTTGAATCGGATACGGCGGATTCGAAGAGGAAGGTGTGCTGTGTCCACTCGGTGGTGACGGCGACGTTGTTGAAGGATTGGATGGTGCCCCAGGGGTCGTAGGCTTGGCCGATGGCGGCGGAGAGTGAGCGTTCGGAGTCGGCGCGGACCCAGAAGCTGAGGGTGTAGAGCTGGCCTTCGGTGAGGTTTTTGCCGCTTTGGTTCATCTGGATGTGCCAGCCTGCTGAGGCGGCGGAGGTGACGTCTAGCTTGATGGCTTGGCGGTCGGTGAAGGTGCCGGTGGTGGCGGTGACGGCGGCTCCTTCGCGTTGCTCGATGTTCCAGTTGGTGGTGCCGTTTGTGAAGGTGGGGTTGGTGATAAGCTGCGGACCGAAGGGGACGGAGGTGCCGCTCCAGGCGGCGAGGAGTTCGGCGGTGTCGGCATAGCGGTCAGAGAGCCATGTATTCCATTTGGTTTGTAGTTGGTCTTTGTATACTTGGGGCCAGAGGGCGATGTGTCCGTCGAAGAGGGTTTGGAAGATGCCGTTTTCGTTGTTGATCTCGACGACGGCGATGGCGGGGTCCTCTGCGTAGGTGAGGCCGGTGTAGGGGTTGACGTGGGTGAGGAGTTTGCGGGCGTATTCCTTTTCGAGGTCGCGCAGGGTGGGGTCGACGAAGCCGAGGATGTGGCGGGCTTTCCACTCGAGGTTGGCGACTCCGGCGTCGAGTCCGTCGGATGGGAGGAATTCGCGGGAGTTGATGAGGTTGATGTTGGAGTAGATGCCGTGGGACTTTAGTTGGGCGATGAAGTAGTCGAGTTTTTCGAGATTGGCGGCGTGGAGGTTTCGGGAGTTGCCTTGGGCGTAGTCGATGATGGATCCGGAGCCCCAGTTGTTGTCCATGTGGTGGAAGCGGACGATATTGAAGCCGAATTTGGCGAGGCGCGCGGCGATGCCTTCGGCTTCGGCGTGGGTGGGGAAGCAGGAGTCTGCGGTGATGTTGACGCCCCAGAGGCGGATGCGTTCGTCGCCGACGGTGAAGTGGGCGTCGGCGTCGACGGAGATGTAGCCGTGCTTGCCGGCTGGGGTGTGGTTGAGGGAGGAGAGGTCGGTGATGCCTGGGGCGGCGTCGTTCCAGGGGAGGGTGAAGGGGATGAGCTCGCCTGCGCGGGCGGGCGAGAGGAGTGAGGCGAGAAGGGCGAAGAGTGAAATGAGTGGGGTGGTTTTCATGGTGTTGGGGCTGGGGAGAGATTGGCGGTTCTTTGTAGGGGAGTGAAGGGGGAAATGGGGGTGGGCATCGAACACTCTTTCGAGGGGGGTAGTTTTTCTTAGGGCTGGGGGTTTGGAGGTGGCTGTTGGGTTGTGCGGTCTGCAGGGAGCTGCAAGCCTAGGAGGTTACGGTGGGTTTTGGGGCTTTACGTTTTTGGGGTGGTGGGCAAGGCTTTGCGGCTTCGTTTTACAGAGTAACTGAAAACCTATTGATATTATGGCTAGAGCAAGTGCCCGTCACATCCTTGTCGCGACTGAAGAGCAGTGCAGCGATCTGAAATCTAAAATTGCCGGTGGAGCGTCTTTCGAGGACCTCGCGAAGGAGCATTCCCAGTGTCCATCGGGCCAGCGCGGCGGGGCTCTCGGTGAATTTGGCCGCGGCCAGATGGTGCCTGAATTTGACACGGTGGTGTTCTCGGCGCCGGTGAACGAGGTGCAGGGGCCGGTGAAGACGCAGTTTGGCTACCATCTTTTGGAAGTGACGGCTCGCAGCGAGTAGTTGGCTTTCTAAGCATTTCGGAACGGCTGCCATCTTTTGAGGGCGGTCGTTTTTTTGTGCTGAAAATTTGGTTACAGATTGTCGATTGCGGCTCTCGGTGTGGAAAGGGGGAGTGAGAGTGTAGCGGTGGCGCCGAGGCCCGGACCGGGGCTGTCGATTTCGAGGTGTCCGCCGAGCGAACGGGCGGAGTTGGCTGAGCTGTGGAGTCCGAAGCCGTGGCCGTTTTTCTTGGTAGTGAACCCGTGACGAAAGAGTTTTTGGAGGGTTTCTGATTCGATTCCGGAGCCGTTGTCCTTAACTTTGACGAGTAAGTTTTTGGTATCGTGCGGGGTTTCGGCTGAGAAGGTGATGACGCCTATTTCGGGGTCTTGCTCTTTGATCGCGTCTTGGGCGTTGGTGATGAGGTTGAGGATGATTTCGAGGAGGCGGTGTTTGTCGTTTTCGATTTCGATGTGCTTGGGGATATCGTTGATGATCTCGAGCTGGGATCGCATTTGCTCGTTACCGAGGATGGATAGGGCGCTTTCGCAGAGGTCGTGTACGTTTAGAGTCTCGAAGACGCTTTGGTTTTTGGCGTGGGATTGCTGGGCGACGATGATGCTTTTGACGTGGTCTACGTCTTCTTCCATGATGGCGAGCTCGTGCTGGATGGCTGACATTTCCTCGCTGAGTGTTAGGGAGAGCTGTATCAGGTAATCGGGCACGGATTTTCCTTTTGGATCGTTTGCGCAGAAGTTAGCGAGATCTTGCTTGTGGGTTTCGATGAGGTCTGCGAGTCGCGAGAGCTTGGATACGTTTGACTTGGCTGTCTTTTCGCTGAGCAGGGTGAGGCTGACGTTGATGCTGTTGAGGACGTTTCCGACGTTGTGCAGGACGTTTATAGCGATCTCGGCTTTCCCTGCGGTGCGGGCTGTCGAGACGAGCTGGTCCTGCATTTTCTGTAGTTCGTGGAGGGTGCTGGTGAGGGTGTGGGTAGTGGTTTGGAGCTCTTCGGTCTTGTGTTCGAGCTCTTCGTTTTGGCGTTCGAGGCGTTCGGCTTGTTGCTCGAGCTCGGCGTTCTTGGCCTCGATTTCTTGAGTTCGCTCCTTGACGAGGGCTTGGAGTTTGCGGCTTTTGCGGATTTGGTTGCGGTTGTAGGCGAAGACGATGGAGGCTATGAGTGCTATGGCGGCGATTAGATAGAGCGAATATGCGAGTGGAGTGAGGTACCATGGGGGGCGGACGACGATATGGAAGTTGTCTGCGGAGTAGCTCTTTCCGGTGGCGTCCCTGGCGTTGATCATGAGGGTATAGGTGCCGGGGGCGAGGTTGGTGAATTCGCGTTTTTTGGAGTCAGAGTAGTCGAGCCATTCTCCGTCGACACCGTCGAGGTGGATTTGGTACTGGTGGTGGGTTGCTGCGTTGAAGCTGGGGAACTCGATGGTGAGCTGGAGGGAGTTTTGGGTGGTTTCGAGGATAAGGGGCTTTTCGGCGGTGGCCTGGATGGGGAGGCTAGCTCCGTCCTTTATGGAGATGAGGCTGTGGATTCGTGGCTTGATGCTCTCTTGAAGCGATTGTTTTTTGGGAATGACGGCGTGGATGAGGCCGTAGGGGCCTCCGGCCCAGACATCGCCGTTTGAGTCGTAAGCGAGGCAGAGGGCTCGGGTGTCGATTGCGTTGCCGAGGCTGGAGATTTCTCCGATGATTTGCGGTGGCGGGCGCGGAAGAGTGGTGCCGCTGCGAGCTGTTTTGGCGACGACGGCGGTTTCGGCGGAGGTTCCCCATACTTGCTCGAAGCCATAGGGAGGGGTGCCGACGTAGTAGTGCATCTGGGGGTCTTCGACGAATTCCTGAGAGTCGTGATCCCACCTGAGGCAGGGTGAGTCGTTGATGTAGGCGTCGCCGTTTATGTTGACGATGGAGCTCCACATGGTGGAGGTGCGACTGGGGAGGTCGTGGATTTCGAAGTAGTCGCCGTCGGGGTCGAGGTAGATGCGAGCGAATCGGTTGTCGCCGAGGCTTCCGAAGAGTTCGCCCTCTTTATTTTCGGCGATGGAATAGATGTCTTCGGAGGGGCCTTCGAGCTGAATGGGCTTGCTGATTTTTCCGTCTTGGTAGTCGAAGCGTAGGACGCCTCGGTAGTTGCCGCCTAGGAGGATGTCGGGATGGGAGCTTGGCTGGTGGAAGTTAGTGGCTCCGAGGGGGTCGATGTGGACGATCTGGCCTTGTTTGTCGACGGCTTTGGCTTCGGTTCCTGCCACGAGAAGGTAGTCCCCGAAGACTTGGAGGTCGTCGATGTCGCTTTGGTCGAGGATGAGCTTGAAGGTTTCGCCCATGGAGCGGGCCTCGGGGTTGTTGACGTAGAGGCCGCGGCTTGTTCCGAGGTAGAGGAGGTCGTTGAAGAAGGCGATGGCTGTGACGCTGTCGGCGATGCCGTGGTTGGAGTCGAAGACTGTGTTTCGGGATTTGTGGGGGATGCGGGAGAGGCTGTTTTGGGTGGCTATCCAAATGCCGCCTTGGATGTCCGAACCGATTGTGAGGATGCGGGAGTCGTCGAGGCCGTGCTTTTGAGAGTATTCGAATTCGATGGCGCCTTGTGGGTCGAAGAGGAGCATGCCCTGGAGGGAGGAACCAATGGCGAGGCTGTCGGGGCCGATTTCGCCGATGGCGCTGATCTTGATGTTGCGTTTGGCGATGGTTTCGTTGCCTGGCCAGGCCCATGTTTTTGTCCCGTCGAAGCCGATGATCTTGTCGGTTTGGGTTGTAAGCCAAGCGCCTCCCTCTTTGCGGGGGACGCTTTTGATCATCCACTCGTAGATCTTGGAGTTGTCCAGGAGATAGGTAGCGTTTTCGAGGTTTTGTTTTTCCCAATTCCAGCGGCTGAGCAGGTCGCTGGTCCCACCAGTGAGGTAGATCTCGTCGCCGACGGCGAAGCAGCTGGTGGCCCAGTTGGCGAGAGGATAGTGAGTGATGGAGGCGTCCGGGGAAACAACGACGAGATTGTTGCCGGTTTGGCCGAAAATGTGTTCGCGGGCGATGGCGACGTTCTCGATGGGGGGTAGGTTGAAGTGGTAGCGATCTGGGGGGGTGATGGTCCGGGTCTGGTAGCTGCCGGTGTCGTCGCTCTCGAGGATGGATATGCCGAAGTTGTTGGCGATGGCGATTTCGGTTTCGGAAATGGGTGTGCTGGTGGTCGCCCATTCGGTGCCTTGGTACTGGGTCCAGTTGGTCCCGTCGAAGGAGTAGATGCCGATGGTGGTGAGGAATGCGACCTCTCCTTTTGGCATAGTGGCGATGGAGCTGATGTTTCCGCGCAGGCCAGTTTCTTTGGCGTAGTAGGTTTCGACGCGTGGGATGCCCCATGAATCGAGGCTTTCGATCTGGGCTGCCGCATTCGTGAGGGCGGTTGCGACGAGCGCGATCGAGAGGAGCGTTTGGGTGAACGCTGGCGAAGAGCGAAATGCGGAGTGCTTAGTCAAAGTGGCTTCGTGTTACCACCATTATTGGACAAAGTCAGTTCGCTGTAAAAGCTGTTGCACCGATTCTTCGTTGTTTAACAGAGGTTTTATGTATGTGTGATTTGTTTTTAGGTACTTAGTGCAGAGGGAGTGTGAAGAATGCTAGGGCGGTTTGTCGTTGGTAGTCGATGGTTCTGGGTTAAGTTCGCTTTCTTTGTGCTTGGGACCTGATGGGGGCGTGAAAGTGTTGATCTTGGACGGAAACGGTTCAGTTTAGGAGGTCGCGTGTTTTTGAGGTCCGCCTTTTCCCCGTATACCCCGCAAATGAGATTCAAACTGAGATTATTCCACGTCAGTGCTGCGTGGGTGGTTGCCTCAGGGGTGGTAAGTCTCGGAGCTGGCTCGATGGTTGACCTCGACGGCGATGGGTTGAGCGAGGTTTGGCAAATCGCATTTGAGGCGCAGGGATTGGACGCGGATGGGGACGCGGATGGCGATGGGCGCACGAATCAGCAGGAGTGCGAGCATGGGACGGACCCTTTTGACGCGGATTCGCGTTTTGGCTCGTATCGCTTTGAGTCGGCTCCTGAGGGGGTGGCGTTTCTTTTCGAGGGGGTGGAAGGACAGAGCTACTGGCTGGAGGAGAGTTGGGATCTAGTGAATTGGAAGGAGGCGGCGGAGCGGGTATTCAGCGATGGCGGCGCGGAGCGACTGGTGGGAGAGAGGCCCGGCGCGCAAGTGCGGTTTATGCGATTCCGGGTGGGCGGCGACACGGACGGAGATGGAATCTCGGATTTCGAGGAGAATCTGCTCGGCTACGATCCGCTAAGCCAGCATTCGAGCGCGGATTTTCTCGGGGGTGATATGGCTCGGCTGATGCGGGATTTCTACAGCGAGGGGCCGTTTGAGATTGCGGGTAAGCAGGTAGCGGGAGCGGGGCCGACTTTGGCGGAGGCGTCGCGGTTTTTGACGCAGGCGGCTTTGAGTTCGCGGATGGAGGATATCGAAGCGGTGGCGGAGATGGGTTACGATGCGTGGATCGACGACCAGTTTGGGCAGCCGGTCGGAAAGATTCTGCCTGGAGTCTGGGGCTGGTACGATTGGTACCGCGAAAACGACCCTGAGAACAATCCCTTCAATGTGCATCGTCGCTATGCGTGGTGGGAGCAATTGCTGACTTCGAGCGATCTGCTGCGTCAGCGGTTGGCTGTCGCCTTGGGAGAGATTTATGTGGTTTCCGATTCTGCCTTGGATGGGGGAGCGGCTTTGGAGGGGATGGCGGATTACCATGACATGTTGCTCGAGAACTCGTTCGGCAACGCTCGTGATATTCTTAAGGACGTATCCTTGCATCCTGTGATGGGCGAGTACCTGAGCCACATGCAAAACCGGAAGGCGGATGCGGCTGGGACCCGTTTCCCTGACGAGAATTTTGCCCGCGAGGTGATGCAGCTATTCAGTATCGGCTTGTTTGAGCTAAACCCGGATGGCACTCGAAAACAGGATGAAAATGGAAATGATATTCCGACTTACGACAACGACGACATAACGAACTTCGCACGGGTTTTTACTGGATTCGCATGGGGTGGTGAGAGTAAGGATACGAATGACATAACTCAGTTTCTGTTTCCCAGCTGGGCTGATTATGTTTGGGACGAGCCGATGAAGGCGTGGCCTAGGGAGCATGATACGGGCGAGAAGAGGCTTTTGCGCGGCACGGTTCTTCCCGCGTTTGAAGATGAACCAGACCGTACCCCTATGGATGATTTTGAGGATGCGATCGATAATCTGTTCGAACACCCGAATATGGGTCCGTTTATCTCTTATCGATTGATTCAGCGTTTTGTGAAGTCGAATCCATCTCCTGAATACGTTGAGCGAGTTGGGCGTGTGTTCGCGGACAATGGACGAGGCGTGCGTGGCGATATGCGCTCCGTGATTCGGGCGATCCTGCTTGATAAGGAGGCGAGAAGTCCTGCCGCTAACGACGATCCGAATGCGGGTCGTTTGCGCGAACCCTATTTGCGCTGGGTGCGTTTGGTGACGTCCTTTCGTTTCAGTTTGGAATGGGGAGAGTTTGAAAGCAAAATTCCCGACTGGGGTCATCTCGATGAAATGGGGCAGCGTTGGATGAGCTCGAACTCTGTATTTAATTTCTTCTTACCAGATTATGTGCCGCCGGGCGAAATGGCGGATGCAGCCTTGGTGGGTCCGGAGTTTGAGATTTTCAATGCGGCGACTGCTATGACGACGCAACGGATTTTCGGAAGCTCACTGATGTGGGGGTTTGCTGATTGGGATGAGGAATGCGGCTGCGCGAGCCATGTGTTCAGTCTTGACGAGGAGGCTGCCTTGTTGGCGGAGAATGATATAGAGGGCTTGATCGAGCGGCTGGATATTATCCTTTGTCACGGTACGCTGAGGGAAGATACGCGGCAGTTGTTGAGAGATGTATACGAGGGATTTCCTGGGTGGATAAAGAACAACGATAGATTGGCGGCCTCTGCGCTTATTCGGATTGTGATCCTCTCCCCCGAGTTCGCAGTCACTATGTAGTTGTCAGATGATTACGATGAGAAAAAAGTCAGATAGTGAAATCTCTCGCCGGAAGTTTGTTGGACAGATGAGTTGCGCAGCGGTGGGTTCGACGGCTTTTTATTCAACCTTGATAAATCTGCTGGCAACGAATCAGGTATCCGCTCAGAGCCTAGTGCCGGGCAGTGGACACAAGGCTCTCGTGTGCTTGTTTATGAACGGCGGAAACGACTCGTACAACATGCTGGTGCCGCGCGAAGCCGATGAGTACAGTCGGTACTTTGACTCGCGAGGCAAGGAAAGCGACGAGTCGATGGCTTTATCTTTTGAGGAGCTGTTGCCAATTACTGATTCCGCAAGCGGTAGAGCATTTGGTCTTCATCCGACCATGACCGGCATGAAGTCGCTTTTCGATTCCGAGGAGCTCGCTTTCGTATGCAATGCCGGGACTCTCGTCGAGCCGACTACTCTGCAGGCTTTTGAAAACCGTAGCGCGCGACTGCCGCTAGGATTGTTTTCCCATGCAGACCAGATTATGCACTGGCAGACTTCGACTCCTGACAAGCGTGACTCGAAGGGCTGGCTAGGTCGTATGGCGGATATATTGAATCCGATAAATGGGAATGCTAAAGTGTCGATGAATATATCTCTGCGCGGATCGAATATTCTTCAAACGGGCAATAGTGTTATTCCTTATTCGATCACAAATGAAGGGGCTGTTGATCTGCAGTTTTATAATGATACAGATCATGCCTATTTTAAGGGAGCGGTTGATAGCCTCCTCGAGCAAGAGTATCAGAATTTACTGCAGCGTACCTATTCGAAGCTAACTCGGAATGCTATCGATCTCGGCATAGAGTTTAATGATGCGGTGGCGCTGGGAGTTCCTTTCAGTACGGAGTTTCCGGATTCTCCGTACGGCAATCAGTTGAAGATGATAGCTCGGAGCATCGCCGCCAATGTTCCTCTTGGACACACTCGCCAAACGTTTCTGGCAAACTATCACGGTTGGGACACTCATAACAACCACTTAGCGAAACACAGTGAGCTTTTGGCAGACGTCAGCGCTTCGGTGGCTGCGTTTTGGGCCGCGATTACGGAGATGGGTATGCAGGATCAGGTGGTGCTGTTCTCCGCATCCGATTTTGGTCGAACGTTGACGAGCAATGGTGACGGCACTGATCATGGATGGGGAGGCAATCACTTCGTTCTCGGGGGCGGTCTCAATGGAAGGCGCCTCTATGGAGAGTATCCGGAGGATCTCGGAATCGGCAATAATTTGGATACAGGTCGAGGACGGCTCGTGCCGACGATTTCGGTAGATCAGTACTTTGCGGAACTAGCGCTGTGGATGGGGGCGGATGCGTCGGATCTATCGCAGATGCTGCCGAATATTGACCGGTTCTACGATGTAGGATCAAGCCAGGCACCGATCGGTTTGTGGGGTTGATGGGCAAAGGATTTTGGCTTTGGGCGGGGGCGTTGGTGTTGGCGACTATGGCGGTAGGGCTTTGGTTATTCTGGGAGAAAGATCCCTCACCAGAGTATCCAAAGATCGGTGACGAGAGTGTTGGGGCTCGAGAGCTGGAACCGACCGAACCACTTGATAGAAGCGTGGGGCGTGCGGGTTTGGAGACGGGCGATACGATTGAAGATCTGAAAAACCCGCGCTTGCTGCGTCACTATGGAGAGGCGAATCGCACGGCGAAGGATGATTTGGATTTGGTGAATGGGGTGCTGCAGCGTTTCTGGATGTTGTTTAAGGATCCTGATCTTTTGATGGTGGGATCGAACGAAGATATCGTGCGTAGCTTGAGCGGTGGGAATCCTGAAGGGATTGCTTTTGTGTCTCCTGAAAATCGATACATCGACTCAGAGGGTCGCTTGTTGGATCGTTGGGGAATGCCGCTATTCTTTCATGCGGAGTCGATGACGAGGATCGAGGTGCGATCGAGTGGTCCGGATCGAAAGCGATTTACCAATGATGACGTGGTGGTGATGGCGCGTTCCTCTGCGCGGTTGAGGAACTAGGCCAATTTCGTTGGTAAGAGCTAGGGGGAGCACGTTTGTTTAGTTCCGGAGTATTTTGAGTTGGCGAGCCCAGCTTTGAAGGGGGTGCATTGGGATCATGGGGCGTATCAGCCCGATTTGGTGGTGATCAATCTCGGTACTGACTTTGATGCGGGGATGTTGGATGCGAAGGAGTATTTGGAGGTGTTTAGCGGTTTTGTAATGCGGGTGCGTACGGTGTATCCACTTTCCCATATCATTTTGGTGGAAAGCAATTTTCACTCGGATGTTCTCGGCACGGAGGGCGCTGAGATACGCGAGCAGCTACGATTGACTTTGGAGACGGTGGTGGCGCGAGAGCGTGCGGCAGGCGATCGATGGATCAGTCCGCGGAGGCTGGCTACTATGCGGAAACGCCGAGCGATATCCAATTGACGGTGGAGCAGCACGAGCTGTTGGCTGACGAAATCGAGGACGCGATTCGCGGTGCGGCTGGCTGGTAGGTTTTGGGAGGGGCGCCTGATCAGTAAGACGCGTACCTTCTTTTCTACCACATCGTCTCCTGTTTGCGTTGGGTTTTGGGAAATGGTTCGGGATATGCCCGCCATCTGGTCGAATCGCCTTTTGTTAAGAATAGGTTACGGAAAAGAATAGAGTTTAAAAGTATTCCTCTTAGTGAATATTCATAGCAAAGAATTATTCAGTCTGTTCGCATTCTGATAAGGTGGGGAGCTATGGAGATTCGAATTTTGTTATGAAAAAGCTTAAGGTTCTATTCCTTTGTACCGGCAATACTGCTCGCAGTGTATTGGGTGAGTACATACTGGGTAAGCGTGACTCTCTGCGTTTCGAGAGTTTCAGCGCTGGGGCGAGTCCAAAGGACGGACCTCATCCGATGGCGATTCGTGTATTGCGGGAGCATTTTCAAATAGATGCTTCGAGCGCTCGGAGCAAGTCCTGGGAGGAGTTCAAGGATGGGAGTTTCGATTTAGTGATTACGGTTTGCGACAAGGCGCGTGAGACTTGTCCCGTATGGCCTGGTCAACCGATTGTTGCGCACTGGGGGTCTCCGGATCCGGCAGCGTTTGTAGGTTCAGAGGAAGAGACGTATCGACATTTTAGGGACGTGGCGTTGCAGATAACGCGGCGGATCGATCTATTGATAGCATTGCCGATTGAGCGGTTAAGTGCGTACAGCGTAGCGGGCGAGCAGTCTGTAAGGGATATCGGCGAGGTTGGGTGAATTGATGGCTGATTGATCGCTGCCTTTTACAGGGAAGCTACTCGGTTTTTTGTATCAGGAATTTGAATAAGAGGGTGCTACCATTTTCACCGTCGAGGGGAACTTCGTAGTTGGCTCCATTGGGACCGAGGCCGATGTAGTACTGGTCTATATCGTCAAGGAGTTGCCCCGGCTGGATGGGATGGGGGATGTCCAACTGGAATTCGTATTCGTCGTAGGTTTGCCGATTGGGTAGGGTGAAGCGAGCGACTGGGAAGGGTGTGTCGCGGATGAATTCGATGGGGAGCGGAGCGGGATGAAGGGGGTCGCTGTCGAAGAGGTATTCGACGAAGTTGACGAGGCTGTCATCGTCGGGGTCTGCTTTCCAGTAGTCTGCTGGCGGGACGAGATTCTTTTCTTGGGTCCAATCGGCATAGCTTTTTTGGGGCGTGATGGTGAGTTGGACGGGATCGCTTTCGAGCAGCAACTCGCCGTAGCTGTAGACGGCGAATTGGTAGCTGCTGTCTTCGGGTTCTCTGGTGAAGAAGTACCTGAGGCCGGAGAGGGAATAAGACCAGGAGGTAGGGAACCCGTTTTCGCTCCACTGTATTTCGTAGGGTCTGTCTTCTGGGAGGTTGAGGCCGATGCGGATTTCGACTGGGTTGCCGACGATGGCCTCAAGGCTTTCGGGGAGGTAGTAGATGCTTGGTTCGCCGCTTAGCTGGATGTCGAGCTCGGCGAATTCGCTGAGTGGGAAGTCTGGTCCGATGCGGTAGTTTGCGAGGTCGTCGGTGCTGGCGGCATTTGAGAATACGGAGCCGTGCGAGGGAGTGGGGATGCGGAAGCCGGAGCGGTCCCAGATGGCGGAGCGGATTTTTCCTGATGGACCTGAGGCGCGGGCTACGAAGAAGTCGCCGGGATTTGCGACGAGTTTTCGGGGGAGGAAGCGGGTCTGGGTGTGGTCGTAGTTGTTGATAATTGCGTAGCCGTGTCGGCTGGTGATGACGGCGTCCGCGAGGTAGGTGGCGTTTGCGAAGGTGAGGGGGTCGCCTCCGGACTGGATGGGAGCGGCTTTTCCCCAGACGTGCACGGTGCGGTCGCGGAGGCGGGCGAAGGTGAAGTTTTCGGTGGCGTGTAGGCTGAGGGGGGATTTGCCGCTGAGGTCGGGGGCGGGCTCGTTGGCGGGAGCGCCGGAGAGGGTGTGCTGGTAGCCGAGCTGGAGGATGGTGTCGTCTTCGAAGAGGACGGGGATGTTGTGGGCGGCGATGTCGAAGTCGCGTATGGGGTGGCCTTGGGAGAGGATGGAGGAGGTGGCGGTGGCGAAGTCCCAGTGGAGGAGGGTTTGGTCGGAGCGGAGGGCGAGCAGGGATTGGCCTTCGGCTTCGATGCGGATGAGGCGTTTCCAGTTGGGGTGGTTTTCGGGCGTGTCGACGGAGGGGCGGTAGGCGTCGAGAAGGTGGAGCCTGCCTTGGGAGTCGAGGGCGATGGGGCCGGCGTCGTTCATGGCGATATCGACGATGTCGGGGCCGAGGGATTGCTGGGCGGTTTCTTGGAAGTCTTCGAATACGCTCAGGGTTCCGTCGAGCTGGAGGGCGCAGAACCCCCAGCTGCAGCCTGCTATGTCTACGAGGTTTTGGCGGTAGATGATGGAGTCGGGCAATTCGCTGTGCTCGATATAGCTGTAGATTCCCGATTTGCCGTTTTGGTAGACCCATGAGCCTTGGGCTATGGTCGCATTGTAGTAAGAAGAGCTATTGAAGACCGCCTCCGCTTTTCCGGAGCTGGGGAGGAGGCGGTAGCTTGAATAAGCGAGTTGCGTCGGGGCGCCGCTAGCGTCGAGCTCGACAAGTAGGGGTTGTGACCCGAATGAGTCGCCTCGGGAATCGACGAGGGTGAATCGGTAGGTTCCGCTGTCGCTTTGCTGGAAGGGGTAGAGGGTGAGGGTGGCATCGTTAGCGCCTTCGATGAGGGTGTCGTTTTTGTACCATTGGATGACGTAGGGCGTGTAGTCGCCGGTGACGTCGATGGTGATTTTGAAGGGTTCGAAGGGTTTGCCGTAGAGGGTGCTTTCGGGAATGTCGGCCACGACGGTTGGCAGTTTTTCTCGAGCGCTGAAATCTCGCTCGTAGAGGGTGGAGCTGTCGGGGGCGATGAGGGCGATCTGGTAGTCGCCGAGATCGCTTTCTTCGGTGTTTTCGAGGAGGAGCTCGGGCGTATCCGTTTCGACAATACTACTTGGCGTAGTCCATCGGTAGGTGATCTCGTCCGGAGCTTGGACGGGGATGGAGATGGTTTGTCTGATTCCGAGTTCGAGGGGAATGGAGTGATTGAAGGCGTCGATACTGAAGAAGGAGACTTTGACGGGTTGGGAGGTGGCGGTGCCGGTTTCGCTTTGCACTTGGGCGGTGTAGATGCCGGCGTCCGTTTGCTCGCCTGCGAAGAAGAGACTGGTCGAGTTGGCGTTTGGGATAGCGACGTCGTCTTTGTACCACTGGATGGTGGCGGGTATCAAGGATTGGTACTGGACGTTGATCGAGGCAGTTGCGTTTAGCCAGAAGTAGCTGTCGCTCGACTGGGAGGTGATTGTTGGCGGCGGGTAGGGCTTGACGTTTATATGGGAGGTGACGGTGGTGCCTTTCGAGTTGCCTGCGATCATCCAGTAGTTGCCGGGGGTTGATGAGGAGTTTGTGTCGAGGACGAGTTCGAGGCTGTTTTTGTCGGGCAGCAGTTTCTGGTCTTTATACCAGTCTATGGTAGTGGAGGGACCAATACTAGCGCTGACTTTTATCGATGCGTAGTCTCCGGGTCGATACAGGATATCATCTGGAGCGGTGAAGATACTTGGCTTGGTTTCGGTGACTCCTTTCCCGCCTGCGGCCTCGTCGGCGAGTTTGACGAGCTTGTGCGCTTCGTTGTCGAAGGATCGTACGAATAGGCTTCCTGTGCCGCCTATGAAGACGGCGAGCGCTTGCCAGTTGCCGTTCGAGTCTTTGGCGAGGATGGGGCCTCCGCTGTTGCCGCCGTAAGACTCTGATCCCTCGAGGTCGAAGAGCATGTAGGGCATGCCGTCGCTGTCGCGCCCGTCCGTCCAGTGCTTGAAGCCGCTGGTTCCGAGGTCGATTTCGTGGAGTCTTCCTTGGCTTGTCCATGGAATGGGATCGGCGAGTGGGAAGCCTTGCAGCTTTTTGGGAAGGTCGCCGTCGAGCCAGAGGTAGGGGTCGCTCGAGACGATATCGGTGGGTGCGTAGTAGTTTGCGAGGCGTTCGTGCCGGTAGACGGCTCCAAAGTCGGCGTTGAGCGTATCGAGTGTGGCGGAGCCGGATTCGCCCGTTTCCTCGCCGACGCGTGAGGCGTAGCTGGTCCAGACCTTTTGGTTGAGGTTTCGAATTGTAGGTTCGTCCAGGTGATAGCCGTAGTTAGCTTCGTTGTTGGCCGCGATGCGGCGGACGTCGCTGGTCCAAACGAGGTTTTCATCGTCGAAGAGGCCGTGGGCGACGGTGGCGATAACGTGGGGAGTGACGGCGACGCCGCTGTAAAGGGTGCTGTATGAGGAGTAGTTTGACTGGAGTCTAAAGTTGTAGACGTTTGGTCTGTCTTCCATCGGGGTGGTGACTTCGACAGGGATGGCTTGGGCTAATACCTCGGTGCTCGCGACTGCGACGAAAAAGAAGAGGAGCGTACAGGTTAGGGTTTGTATCCAGATTTTCATTGCTCGATCTTTTCCGTTGAGCTTAGCCGTTGGATAGATGCGGTTAACTGCTTGCTGACTTCGGATTCTAGCTTTGATGAGTCTACGGCTGCGAGCATGTCTCCGATGGTAGCTAGAGTGCCTTCAGTGGCGTATCCGATATTTGGATTATTGGAGAGCAGGGTGTAGGAGTGGAACTGGTTTGAGCTCGGGATCTGTTTCAGGAATTGGATTCGTTCCGATTCTGGGAAGCGCTTGTCCGAGAGGTAGTTTGCAAGGAGCTCTTTGTCTTGGGGCGTGACGGTTCGGAGTTTTGCGAAGAGTCCGGCTCGGGTTTGCGGACGACTTTCTAGCCAGTCGGGATATTGACTGAGCGCTTGGAGAGTTTTGCGGGGAGCTTGTTCGACGAGACGTTCCAGCGTGAGGTAGGCAGCGAAGCGAAGTGCTTTGTCGTCGCTTTTGTTGATGATGCGGCAGAGTTCTTGAGTCGAGGTGTCTTGAGCTGCGTAGGCGATCGCGTCGAAGGATTCGAGGTAAGCCGGCGTGGGTTTATCCTGCCAAGGCTGGTGTGTGAGGAGCTCGTGGGCGTATTGAGCGACTTCGGTTTTTGTAGCTGTATCTTCGCGGCGGACACGCCCGAGATTTCTGAGAGCGAGTGCCCATTCGTCGGGCGAGTTTTTGGCTTCGAAGATAGTGTAGGAGTATGCGGCGGCGATTTCGGGGTCGGTTTCACCGAGCGTGTCTAGAAGGAAGACTCGTAGGCTGGTCGGAGTGGGGATAGAGCCGCCTTCGCCGACGGAGAAGCGAAGGTCGGTGGAGCGGTCGACGTTTGTGTCAAGGAAGGCGAGGATTTCTTCAACTGCGTTTTTGGGACCGAGCTGCTCGAGCTCGAGAGAGAGTGAGTGGAGATCCTGGAGGGTAAGTGGCGCGACAGTGTTCTCCAGAAAGCGAGATAGGGTGTTGGATTGTTCGATGCGGGGACGCGCTTCAGGAGCCGGAGCGGCAATCCGAGGCGGAATGTTCTGGGGCTCAGATGAGGGAGGGGTGTTTGGGAAGTAGGTCCAAATGGCTGCAGCGGCAATCAGCAGGGTGAGGATGAGGGCAAAAGTCTTCGATTTAGAGCGGGGCATCGAAAGGGGGAGTTTCCATTAGCGGAGATTGCCTTAGAGATCTTACGCAGCAAGCAAAAGAGGATGCGACGAGACGAGGAAGTGGTTTGCTTCGCTCCGCAAATGCTCCGCTCGGGTTATCATCTCTGTGTCGCCGAATACAAAAAAACGCCACCTGGTGGGATGACGTTTTCTTGAAAGTAGTGGCGGAGAGAGAGGGATTGGTTCGCTTCGCTCAGGACTTCGTCCCCATTGCTGCGCAATGTCCGTTCCGCTTCGCTTCACAAACCCTCTGCTCGGGTCCGAATCCCGGAACGCGTCCTACAAAAAAACGCCACCTAGTAGGACGACGTTTTCTTTGAAAGTAGTGGCGGAGAGAGAGGGATTCGAACAGTGAATCGACTTTCACTATTCTTCACAAAGCGTTACTGTTTATGACCTTATGGAAAGTTGGGATTGCTGAAAAATGAGCCTTTTTGCATCAAAAAAACTTCAGATTGGCAATGAATTGGCAATGGGTTGTGGCCGTTTGCTTGAGGGAACTCGGGATTCTCTTCTTCGGCTTTCTGAGTATTTTGGTTTTTGGAGGATCTTTTTTCTGATTAGTTTGAGGGTTTTTGGATTTGAATACGTTTACGGTGAATATGAAGGATAAGGATTTGGATCGTTTGATTGGAGTGGCTAGGGAGAAACCGATACCGGGTTGCCCTCCTGCTCTTGAGTCGAATGTGCTGCGCCGGTTGCGTATGGCACGTTCTGAGTCGGCAGAGACCTTTGGCTTGGATTGGTTGCTGGGGATTTTCGAGCAGACTCGTTTTGCGGCGACCGCGATGGTGGCAGCTTTGTTGATCAGCACCACCGCTAGCGTTTTGGCGACCTCCGCTTTTGCGAATGGTTCGGCGCGTAAGGTTTTGGCGTCAGAAGCTCTGGGATTCGACGTGTTTGCTGAAGCCAAAATTCTGAATATCGAAAACTAGCGCTATGGAAGAAATCAAGGTACGAGCAAAACGAATTGGGACGTTGGCGATTTGGGCGGCTTTGCTGGTGGCCGTTTGTGTGGGGGTATCCTACTTCGTGACGGGTCTAATGGTGCGGAACGAGCAGTCTTGGGAGCATGATGAAGAGCTTGGACACCATTGGCTTCACCAGGAGCTAGCCTTGACGCCGTCTGAGGTCGTTGCGGTGGATGCGTTCGAGCCTGACTATCGCCGGGATCGGGCGAAGCTTTTGGATGATTTCAATGCGCAGATAGCCAAGTTACGTGGCTTGTTGGTCGAAAAGGATGACTTTTCTCCTGAGGTGAATGCGGCGATCCATGAGTTGCATGTCATTCATGGCACACTTCAGGAGCTATCGATTCGCCATTATTATGAGATGATGAGCGTATTGCCTCCGGAGAAGAAGGAGAAGCTGAGGAAGTTGGCTGTCGAGGCTCTCAGCGAACCGGAATGAGCGATGGGATCCGAGCGATGGATACGGATTTGCGGGCAATTGAGCGTATTCAGGCGGGCGAGGAGCAGGGATTGGTCGAGCTGATGGAATGTCACCGCGATTCGATCTTTCGTTTTTGTTTTCGCTTTGTGTCGAACGAGACGGATGCTGCGGATTTGACGGAGGAGACGTTTGTGCGGGTCTTTCAAAACGCTAGCAAGTTCCGCCCTCGGGCGAAGGTGGTGACTTGGATCTTTTCGATTGCGGGTAACCTGTGCCGCGATTTTTTGCGCCGGGGTAAAAAGCGCCGCAATGACGTGTCGCTGAATTCTCCGGTGCCAGGGGCTGAGGGGTTGCAACTTGTCGATGTGGTTGAATCGAAGGAGCGTTTGCCGGATCAGGAATCCGTGTCTAACGAGGCTCTGTCTGCCATCGAGGCGGCGATTGACGAGCTTCCGCACAAATTGAAAATCCCTTTCATCTTTTGCGTCTTAGAGGAGCACAGCTACGATGATTGCGCTGAGGCCCTGAATACGAATCGCAAAACGGTGGAGATGCGCATCTACCGAGCTCGCAAGGCCCTGCGGGATACTTTGGAAGGCGCTTACTAGGGTGTGGGTTGTGTGCGCGTGTCGACTGTTTTTTAGAGACTGAGGCGCTGCCGATAACTGTAGGGGATTTACTGATGGATCGACTGGTATAGGTGGCGTGCGTATCTCCGATCAAGCCGGCTTCTCATGAGGGTTTGGTTCAGGGGTCGCGTTTAAGAAAGTGCTATGAAAATATGCACTCCTGAAGTTTCATGGGACGGTCGCACCGCCGGGCACTGCAATTGCCCGAGCAAGTGTTTTTGCAAATTCGACCCCGGCGAACTTGTCGAAGTCGCTTGGAGGAAATTTGTCTTGAAGGAATCGACTTTGGATTTGATGCGGGAAGCGAGTAGTTCGCATGAACGCGATATCGTTTGCATCGTGTCCATGCTCGATGTGGGCGAGGAAATGGCGGATTTCCTGATATCCCAAGGCACAGTTGATCCGACTTGCGACGTGCTGTGCTGTAGGGAGTCGCTGCGTCGGTCGTTGGCGAAATGTCTGCACGATCGCCGCGTAAGTTATAGCAGTGTTTTTCAACAAAATCTTTGAGGGATTCCGAGGTGACTTACGTTTAAATGGGAAAGCGAACGATGAATGATTTTAAGGAGATTGATTTACTGGAAGTCGCGATTGAGATTGTTGGAGGACACTCCAATGGGCTCGGGGAAGGAATGGTCACGACAATTGATGGAGAGCTGAAAGCTCACTCCTTCTGGCACCGTACTTACAGCAAGGAACCTTTGTTGGATGTCGTAACGCTGGTGGATAGATGTTCCAAGGAGGTGCGAAATCTGGAGGGTAATTCTTTCACCGAGTGGACTTTCGTTGGGATGGATAAGAGTTTAAGTATACATCTTGTGGGTACATCTCGTGTTTTGGAGCGACTGGATGAGTTAGAGGGTGTAGGCCTGCTGAACGACTCCATATTAAACTGGGAGGTGCACTCGGTGCATCATCGAAGTTCGTTCGCGATACAAACTCGAGTGAATTCTTTGGAGATCGAGTATTCGACGGGGGGACGTTATAGCATAGAGTTTGATAGAGATAAAATTGAGGGATATGTTCAAGCACGAACGAGGGCGAGGAATGAGTCTCGTGTGGGGCGTGTTCGCGAGCGTTTTAATAGTTTTACCCCGTTTCTTAGGGGTAATTGTAGTCGTACAAAAAATACACACGTCGCTGCGGGTTTGTAGCCCGCAGCGATTTGGAAAGCTTAGGAGGAGACATTGAAGATGAAGAAAATGGTTGTATTAGCGGTTTCTATATTATTTTCCGGATCGGCTTTTGCCGCAGGCCCGAAAGGCGGAGATACTCGAATAGATGATCAGCGTTCAGAGAATCGCGTAGCAATGAGCGAGTATCAGGATCAGGCGAAACTTTCGGAAGGTCACGAGGGCTTTCTGACTAGGAACAGGGGCGATAAAGATCGGCCTGTCCCTAATGCCAAAATGAAGCGACAACGAAATGCAGGTACTGCACTCCTGAGTTCAAACTCAGATTATACAAAGGTTGGGCGTATTAGAGGCGACAAGGACAGGCCGATTCCGCATTCTAAGGACAGGGGCAGAGCATCAAGGTGAATGGAGGTAGCGAGCAAGTGATGGAATAGAGGTAAGCGCGGCGGGTTTTGAATACCCGACGCGCTTTACCTCAACAAGTTCTTGTTTGCTAATTTTGCTGTGGTAGCAATCGAGTCAAAATTCAGTGGAGTTTCGTTTGGATACGTTAAACGCGAAGGCATGGTTAGGGAAATCGAACAAATGGTGGATGTATGGGATATGGCGGCGGTCGTGCAATGCCGTATCAAGGTTTGCAAGGCGGATACAAAAGAGAGAACTCGCTGCCTTTGGAAAATCGCCGAAGGGATCGGAATGGAGCCTGTCGACGTTAACCCGGGGGAGATCCTTTTGAGTAAGGTACCTTCGGCGAGGCAGCTCTGTGCGCTCATTGATAAAAGTGAACGGGAAGGTATTCTCGTTGTCTCTTGTGTTCGTATCTAGGTCGAACGTTCCTAATAGAGAACAGGTTCAGGATTGATTAAGTGACGAACAACAATTTTTGCACAATAGCGTGGAGCATCTTTTTGAAATTTGATAGAATGATTATATGATCCATCTAATCGAGAGAATATGGTTCAAGCACATCGCTTGTCCGAGCTTCGTCATCTTCCCCTACTGCCGCTTGGCGATTAGTGTGAATCGTGGAGTCGAGGAGGGATTCTCTGAATCGTACATAGCCTACCGAAAAGCGATTCCCGCGTTCGTCGAAACCTCAAACTTCACATTGGTATAATATCATGAAACACGAGTTCTTGCATGTTTTAGGCTGTCTGGTTCCGATTGCGTCGGTATTTACTCTACCCGCACTGGGCGTTGGCTCCGACGTTACTTTCTCGTTCTGATGTTCGCGTGTCATATCTTTATGATGGGAGGCCATTCTCATGGAGAGTATGAGCAGGTTCGCGAAGTGAAGGAAGATGAAATCAAGCTTAATAAAAAAGGAGGAAAGAAGTCATGTCGCTAAGTCCAAAACGATTCGGATTCGGCTGCGCTTCGGCTGCGGGGCTCTTTTACTTGGGTTGCTTATTTTTGATGGCTTTTGCTGGCGTTGAAAATCTCGGGTTCTTTTTCAATGGGCTATTCCACGGTCTAGATCTACGTCCTATATTAGTGGACGATATATCGATAGGCGTTACTGTCTCAGGCTTTGTGAATACTGTCATTCTAAGCTGGCTCTTCGGAGCCCTTGTTGCGGTCGTCTATAATCTATCGGCGCGTTTTGGCAGGAGGCGCTCGCAATGAACTCGAGAAATTTATTCTGGAACGTCCTATTGTCATTGTTCGTGGTGATGGTCATCTCGCCCGGTTTGCATAGCTTTTGGATCTTTTTGGTACTGATTGTCTCTGGCTTCTTGCCGCTGATCCTAGCGCCCCTACCTCACGGCTTTTATGAACGCTATGGACTGTATCGCCGGTATGCTTAACAAGCGAAATCTAGAGTCGCGTAGGCGTAGCAAGGGAATGTTGGGATGTTTCTGGACATGGAAGGCCGGAGTCGGAGTCGTGACGCTCGTCTTGATAGGGCATCCCGTGCTGGAGTTGCTTCACCGCTGGCGCATGGGCGATGGCACGGGAATCTCGATCGCGAACTCGTTGATCGATCCCGTCGCGGAGGCGTTCACGGTATCGATGTTGCCGATTACCGCAGTGCTCGGCGCATTGGGCTTACTTGGCGGAGCGGTTTTCGCTCGCTTCCAAGAGCGGTGGAGAAGGAGTTCGGTCAAGCAAGATAGCAGAGTCGGGGATATCGAAGGACTGAGATCGCTGATTTCTCAAGGAGAGGGCGAGCGCTTGGAATTCAAGTCTTCGCTTCGCTGGGATTGGAGACGTCGAAGCGTAAATAAGGCTCTTGAAGGGGTTATCGCGAAAACTATAAGCGGGCTTATGAACCAGAGTGGCGGGGTTCTCTTGATCGGGGTCGATGACGGCGGTTCGATTCTTGGAATCGAAAACGATCTAATGAGTTTGAGACGCAAGGATCTCGATGGGTTCGAACAACGGCTAATGGTACTTGTGACCACTCATCTCGGAGGAGATCATACGGGAGCAGCGCATGTTGTTTTCGTGTCGGATCGCGGCAAGACGGTAGCACTCGTCTACGTCGATGCCGTTGCGGATCCAGTCTTCTGTAAAGACGGAGATGTCCGGCGCTATTACCTGCGTGCGGGCAACACGACGACGGAGCTGGACGCAAGCGAAGCCCTCGCCCACATCGAAAGAAAAAGGGATGCTTCGTGACAAGCTCAAGCCCCGTAATAATTTCCAAAGTACAGCCGCTCCTTCGAATAGGGCTGCTTCTGTACATCGTTTTAACCGCTTCCTTTTGTTACGTATTCATATTGCGGGGACTGGAATATGCTCCTCCATTAGCATTTGCCGGTTTTCGCACGTTTATTGGAGGAGTGACTCTACTAGGGATCTCTGCGTTACGAACAGGCCGTATTCTTCCAGAGCGGCGCCTTTGGAAATGGGTACCCTGTGTCGCTCTGACAGCGACCTCTCTGACCTTCGGTACCATGTTCCTCAGTCCAGGGTTCGCTGGTGCGGGAATTGCTTCGATTCTCGGTAATGCTCAACCGCTTTTCATTGCTGCGATCGGATTCTTTTTCCTGCAGGAACGCCTTTCGCCGTTGCGAGCGCTTGCTCTACTATTCGGGCTGATTGGCGTCATTGTGATTGTATCGCCCAGCTTCGGAGCTAAAGAGAATGCTTTGCTAATTGGCTCGCTCATAGCATTGATGACTTCGCTTTCCGCGGCAATAGGAACGGTTTTGGGACGCTACATCAAACTCGGCGATTCAATTGTAGCGTTCGTCGGCACGCAGCTCGCGACAGGAGGCATTATTCTCCTATTCGCTTCCTTGATCTTCGAGAATGATTCGATAGAGTGGACTCCCGCTTTCCTCGGCATCCTGCTGTTCTTGGCGATACTCAACACGGCATTTGTGGCGTGGGCATGGTTCTATCTTCTGCAAAGGGAGCAGGCTTCCGGACTCGGCATGTATTTGTTCCTAGTGCCTGTTTTAGGTGTAGCCTGGGCCTATGTTTTCGCAGGCGAGCGCCCAGAGCCAACTTCCTTTCTCGGGGGTGCTATCGTGCTGCTAGCGGTTTTTACCCAAGAGTTTGAGGGCTTTCGCCGTCGCGTTCGTTGAACCGTCTAGAACCCACCGCTCCAATTAAGGAAAAATGAGATAATCATGATTGCTCGCATCGAAAATTGCGGTAAGACTATTAACGAGCTCTACTCAGAACTCTGCACCGAGTATTCGATCGACCGCATCCCGAACTAGGGCACATCTCGAAATGGATGGACTTGTAGAATCAATTCACATCAAGCACATGGTTTGTCCCCGTTGTGTCACGACAGTGGAGTCGGTAGTCGATAGACTCGGCTTCCAGGCCGAATCGGTTTCATTGGGTGAGGTGAAGCTTAAACGGCAATTGACCGATGCCGAATTTCGCTCGTTCGCTGAAATGCTGGAAGAAAGCGGTTTCGAGATCTTGTTTTCCAAGGAGAAGCGTCTGATAAATAAAATCAAGTCGTCGATTTTGGAGCGTATTCATTATGCGGATATTTCATCGCCTCTTAAGTTATCTGCATACTTAGCGGAGTCGCTTGGTTATGAGTATAGCTATTTGAGCAAAGTGTTTTCGGCAGTCGAAGCGGTGACGATTGAGCGTTATTCGATGCTTCAGCGGATTGAGAGGGCGAAGGAATTGCTTTCCTACGGGGAGTTGAACGTTACCGAAATATCCGAGTTGCTCGACTTCAGCAGCGCGGCGCACTTCTCCGCTCAGTTTAAGCGGGAAACGGGAATGTCGCCTAGCCAGTTCAAGAAATCGGACCGTCCGGCTCGCCGCTCTCTCGACTCGATCTGAGCGGTACAGGCCGAATTTCGTAAGGATTCGCCATCACAATGTAAGAAAATCAAACCGCCAATCTGCTATCATAGTCGTATGAAAAAGAAGCACAGCTGCTGCCAGCACAACCATTCGCGCGACGATTCTGTAACGCCTACAGCGAACGCAAAGTACTTTTGCCCCATGTGTCCCGGTGTCGAATCGGACAGGCCTGACGACTGCCCGAAGTGCGGCATGAGGTTGGAGCGCAATCCTGCCTACAAAGCCGCCTCTGCTAAGGTTTGGACTTGCCCAATGCACCCGGAAGTGCAGCAGGACCATCCGGGGGAATGCCCAAAGTGTGGGATGGACTTGGAGCCGATTGCAGGAGCTAGGGACGAGGAGGATGACGATGGGGAAATTGGAGAGTTGAAGCAAAAAACCGTTCTTGCAGCAATTCTCACCTTGCCGGTCTTGTTGCTCGCTTTCGACAGCATGATTCCGGGGCTCTCTTTTGAAAGTGTCATCTCACAGCGGATACAGGGCTGGCTTGAACTGGCGTTTGCGACGCCGGTCATCCTTTGGGCGGGAGGTATGTTTTTTGCGCGAGGTTGGCGTTCGCTCGTCAACCGAAGTCTTAACATGTTCACGCTGATCATGTTAGGCGTTGGTGCGGCCTACGTTTACAGCGTCACGGCTGTCTTGTTTCCGGAGTTCTTCCCAGACTCCTTCCGCATGCATGGCGAGGTCGCTCTCTATTTCGAAGCGGGAGCGGTGATTACTGTGCTGATATTGTTTGGGCAATGGCTGGAAGCGCGAGCCCGCAAACAGACAGGTAAAGCAATCGAAAGCCTGCTCGATCTGGCGGCAAAGACCGCTCACCGCTTGAACGCTGAGGGCGAAGAGGAAGAGGTCGATATAGACCGTATCCAAAAAAGGGATAAACTCCGAGTGCGGCCAGGCGAAAAGATTCCACTCGATGGCTCGATCTTGGATGGGAAGAGCACTGTCGATGAGTCAATGATCACTGGCGAACCTGTTCCCGTGGAGAAGTCCGTTGGCGATAGAGTCATTGGCGCGACCGTGAATCAAACGGGTAGTTTCGTGATGGAAGCGGAAGCGGTGGGCGAAGAGACAATGCTTTCGCGAATTGTCGGTATGGTTGCTGATGCCCAACGCAGCCGGGCCCCGATCCAAAAGCTGGCGGATTCTGTCGCGGGGTATTTTGTTCCGGCGGTTGTGTTGGTGGCTCTGGTCGCTTTCGGAGTTTGGGCGTTGCTTGGTCCAGCTCCGGCTATGGCGTATGCGATTGTCGTGGCCGTCTCGGTGCTGATCATCGCTTGCCCCTGTGCCCTAGGTTTGGCCACTCCCATGTCTATCATGGTTGGCGTGGGGAAAGGAGCTCAAAATGGTATTCTCGTTAAGAATGCGGAGGCTATTGAACGCGCCGAGAAGATCACGCATCTGATTACCGACAAGACGGGTACGCTGACCGAGGGAAAGCCTAGTGTAGTTGTAATGGTGGTACACAAGAATAGCTCTTCCGAGGAATTGCTACGCCTTGCGGCGGCGGTGGAGTCCCAGTCGGAACACCCACTGGCCCGTTCCGTCGTAGAAAAGGCGAAGGCGGCGGGCAGTGATATTCCCGATGCTGCCGATTTCGAAAGCACGACGGGTGGTGGCGTGCAGGCTCGCGTTGAAGGCGGCTTGGTCAGGGTCGGCAAGCAAGCCTTTATTGAAGGCGAAAGAGTCGAGATCCCCAATTCGTTTGCGAAGCGAGCCGAGGAATTGCAGGCGGAAGCTAAAACGGTTATCTGGGTGGCTCGCGAAGATCGTTTGCTGGGCCTGATTGCCATCGCGGACCCGATAAAAGCTTCATCGAAGGAAGCTATCGAGTCGCTTCACAAACTCGGGATTTCGGTCGTCATGTGCACGGGCGACAATCCGAGAACGGCAAATGCAGTTGCTGCGGAGCTTGGGATCGACACGGTGCATGCTGAGGTTTCTCCTGAAGACAAGCAACGCATCGTAAAGGAACTGCAAGCCCAAGGGCATCGCGTAGCTATGGCGGGCGACGGTATTAACGATGCTCCTGCGCTGGCCGCTGCCGATGTCGGCATCGCTATGGGTACGGGCACCGACGTCGCCATCGAGAGCGCGGGTCTGACTCTCGTGAAAGGCGATCTTCGCGGGATCGTTGGCGGGCTTAGATTGAGTCGCGCCGTGATGAGCAACATCCGGCAAAACCTCTTTTTCGCCTTCGTTTACAACGCGGTAGGCGTTCCGGTGGCAGCGGGAATCTTGTACCCAATATTCGGGGTTCTGTTGAGTCCCATGATCGCGGGAGCGGCGATGGCATTGAGCTCGGTGTCGGTGATTTCGAATGCCTTGAGACTACGAGGATTCAAGCTTTAGTTGGTGAAAGCGATGACGGTTGTGGAAAAGAATAGTATCGCGGCGCTTCGAAAGTGATTTGACCATTTGCCGTGTTCCGGTTCTTAGAGACTGTACTTGGGGCGGGATCGAAATGCCTGGCTTAAGCAAGCCGTTACGGTGGGGTTCAATACCGGCCTCTGACTAGGGGAGGTTCGTTTGTGAAGGTAGCCATCGGATATGGATGGGCTGCGCGACTCATCGGAGTTCGCACAGCCCGTTTCTTGGATACTAGAAGTGAGGCTATTTCTCTTTTAGAAAAGCGTCCTTCATATAGGCGACGACAGCTTCTATGTCTTCTTCGTTTAGATTCGGATTGCCTCCCTTTGGCGGCATCGCCATCGGCGATCCTTTGCTTTGATATCCGTTTAGTATCCGCTCAATTAGCACAGGGTCTTCTTGGTGTAGCGGGCTTTTCTTGCCTCTGAGATTGGGTGTCCCAGGCACGAGACCCTTCCCGTCTGCCCCATGGCAGGCAAAGCAAGTCCCCATGAAGACCGTTTTACCCTTCGCTAGGGTTTCAGGGGAGAGCGTGCTATCGTCGCTCGGAAATGCGCTCGACGAAACTGCAAGCAAAGATAGACATATTGCGAGTTTACTTACGACTCTCATGGCTATTTGCCGTTGCTTTGTTGGAGGAAGGCGAGAACGTCACGAGCATCCTGCCCAGTGAGTCCAGCGCGTATTCTCATGTGCGAGAGGGTTGCCTTCCATTGGAAATCGTCGAGTTCTTTCGGGTCACGCATGTTGTGACAGCGGACACAGGTATTGGCCCAGATGCTTGCGCCTTTGGCGAAATTGCCTTCGGGAGTCTTCTTCGCGCTTTGAGTGGCTTGCCCGTTGCTTTCGTTGGCTGAGAGATTTGCTATCGCGACGCTGATTGTTGCGATTAGGAAGGCGACGGCTCCAGCCTTGAGTATTGATGATGATTTAGAATGTTTCATGTCTTTGAATATCCTTTTTAGTTTTATTGATTATAGGTTCGGCTAGAATCCGTAGGCGTACTGGAAGAGTAGTGTGTCATCACCATCGGAGTCATTGAACTCGTAGGCAGCTTTTATGATGCTGTTGCTCTTTAGTAGGTAATTCAGTCCGAGAGCCCATTGCTTGCTCTTCGGCTGTCCGTTTGACTGGAAGTTTCCGTAACGCGTAACTGCCTCGAGCTTGCGATCGGCGAAGAAGTAAGAAGCTTGAGTGTACCAGGCTTCCCAGCGTTTTTGTGAGCGGTCGTATTCATCAGGGCGTCCAGCGCTTAGTTTGGTCGAGGCGAACTCGCCTCTCAGCGTGAGGTTTTTGATGGCGGATGGAGCGTAATAGAAATCAACTCCCCACACGTCGAAATCACGATCGCGGACTAGGGAGCCGCCACCTTCTTCGCCGTGGTCATCCTCTTCCTCTTCTTCGCCGTGGTCATCCCCTTCTTCTTCGGCATGTTCGTCCGCTTCCTTGACGCTTGCGAAAGCGGCGGACGCCGTTTCAAAGGAGACGCCTATTTCTAGATTGGGTATGGGAAGAAATCCGAATCGGCCGCCCAGAGCCTTGTCGGAATTTTCGTCCTCTATCTTGGCGGGGAAGTTCAGGCCTTCAATGATAAGATCTCCGTCGCCGGGGTCCTCGACGACGAGTTCGGGGCCATTGCCGGCGAAGAGAGCGTAATTCAATCGGCTATTCTCGCCGGTTTGGAATCCCCCTCGCGCTTGCACGCCGAAGTCGGCATTCGGCGTTGCGCCTATGCTCCCGTGGCCGCCCATAAATCCAATCGGAGCGGACGGCAGCTTGTTGATCCATGACGGGTGGAGGTTTTGCACGAACTGTCCGACCGGACTGAGATACTTACCTACTCCGATAGCGAGGTTGTCGTTAACTATGAAATTCAGGTTGGCGTACTCCAAGCCCGACTCCTTCTCAACGGTCCCGTTGTCTTCGTAACCGAATTCTCCCTCAGCTTCGAAGAAAAGCCAGTCCTGGTACTGGTAATGGACGATGGGAGCATACTTGGCAGTGAAGAGATCGTCGCTGTTTCCCTCTGGCATAGCGTAGCCTGTGTCAAAGTATCCTGCAAAGTGTATTATGGAGTCTTCGCCAAGCATGGTGGGATCAATTAGAGCAGCTGAGCGAGAGGCGGTTTGAGCGTTTTGAGAAACTTGCGCCGTACCGGTCAGGCAGACGCCTAGGAGTGCAGGCGCCATGAGGTACACCTTTATCTGGTTTGCATTCATTCTTATTTGTGGGTTTTCAGTTATGAGTTCTAAGTGAAGCGATTTTCACTTTCTGAATGGGGTTGCATATCCTACGCGCGCCCGCCTCTTAAACGTGGCGTTTTTCACAAACCCTCAAAATGCACGTTTATTCTTGTTCGGGTATAATACCCCGTCGCTTGCGACGTTGTGATTCTTGCTTGTGGCCGCTGGGACAGCGGCCGCTACCTGATTTGTTGAAATATCCCGCCGCTTGCGGCGGGATATTTATTTCTGAAAATGTTTTTTGAGGGTTTTCTAAACTCACTGCGTTGAAGCGAATACCGATGACTTTACGACTACGAAGCCACCTTCATAAACTGCGTACAACCGCCCTTGCTCTTTGCGGGGTTTTGGGTGTTAGCGCGCTTTTCGGCCAGAACGATGGAGTTGCGAGCCAGCTCTCCTCTTTAGAGGACTATCTCGCTCGCGCTCAAGCGGCCAACCCGCAGCTCGACGCTTTCGAGAAACGCTACGAAGCGGCCACTCAGCGGATTCCTCAGGCAGCCGCCTTGCCGGATCCGATGTTGCAGGTGACAAGCTTCGTCGAGTCGGTTCAGACGCGCAACGGCCCCCAGGAGAACGCTCTAATGGTCAACCAACGGATTCCGTGGTTCGGCAAGTTGGACGCTCGCGAAAAGGCGACGAGCGAGCAAGCGGAGGCTCTTTGGTATGCCTATCAGGGGCAGCAACTCATGCTCGCCCGCATGGTTTCAAAGATGTACTACGAATATGGGTACACCCAACGAGCGACGCAGCTAACCCGCGAAAACCTCGATCTTTTAGCACAGCTAGAGCCCATCGTGGAGGAGAAGGTAAAAGCGGGCGGAGACCTCAACGCTCTGCTTCGCCTTAAGGTGGAAATCGGCAAGGTGAACGATCGTTTGCAGTCGCTGCAGCAAAAGCGTGTTACTCAATCGGCTCAGCTGAGCGAATTGCTGGCCCTTCCTGAATCGACGCTGCTTCCATGGCCCGAATGGCAGAAGCCGGGGCTCGTTAGCCCAAGGGCAACTTCACTGCTCGAATCCATCGAGTCCAACAATCCGCAGCTGCAAATGCTCGAACGCAAGATCGCCAGCGCCGCAGCGAGGATCGAATTGGCCAAGCTGGAAAGCCGTCCTGACTTCACCGTAGGTTTGAATTACGTGCAAATTGGCGACCTTGATACGCCTGCCATGAGCCCCGACTCGGGCAAGGATGCCTGGGGAGTGACCTTTGGCGTCAATATTCCGCTTTGGTCGAAAAAGAACCGTGCGGCTCAAGCGGAAGCCGCCTCGTCGCAACAAGCGATCCAGTCGGAATACCAAAATCGACTCAATGCGCTGAAAGCCGATCTCGCAAGTAGCCTTTCTTCGCTCACCGATGCAAACCGCCGCCTTGAGCTTTACGGGGAGGAGCTGCTCGGTCTAGCCGAACAAGCGGTGGAAAACAGCCGCATGAGCTATCAAGGCGGACGCACTGGGATTCTCGAAGTCATCGACAGCGAGCGGTCGCTGCTCGAACTCCAACTTCTTTACTGGCGGGCCGCCGCTGACGCGTGGCAGCAACTTGTCGCCGCTCAGACGCTCGCGAACCAACCTATTCTCGGAACCTTTCAAGCTACTCAATCGAAATGAACAGGAAACCTATTGTCACTCTCGCCACTTCAGTAGGCGCAGCTCTCATCATTGGCCTCGGTATCGGCCGCTTCGTTCTTGCTCCAGACGCGGGGCACGAAGGGCACAACCACGCAGCGGATGGATCCGGCTCGGCCGACCAATCAGCGACCGCTGAACCGAGTACATGGACCTGCTCGATGCACCCGCAGATCCAGCAGCCCGAGCCGGGCGATTGCCCGATCTGCGGCATGGATCTGATCCCCTTGGAGAAGGACTCTGGAGCCGACGATGGCCCCCGCGTCATGAGCATGAGCAAAAGCTCGCAGGCGTTGGCCGAGATCCAGACGACTGCCGTGCAACGCGGTTTTCCGAGCACCGAAGTGAGACTCGTCGGCAAGCTTGCCTACGATGAGACCAAGGAGAAATCGCTCACGGCCCGCTTTCCGGCTCGTATCGACGAGCTCTTCGTCAACTACACAGGAATAGCCGTGAAGCGAGGCGAGCATCTCGCTAAGGTCTACAGCCCCGAGCTGCTGACCGCTCAACGCGAGTTGCTCACTTCCTTTCGGAGCGACCCGTCTTCATCGATCACCGCAGCCGCTCGCGAGAAGCTTCGGCTCTGGGATCTCTTGCCGGACCAGATCGATGCGATTCTCGAAAGCGGCCAAGCGAAAGATCATTTCATCCTGCGGGCTCCCATCGGCGGCGTCGTTGTATCCAAAAAAGTGAACGAAGGAGACTACGTGAAGACGGGTGAGTCCTTGTTCCGCATCGTCGACCTTGACGAACTATGGCTCTATCTCGACGCCTACGAGTCCGATCTCGCGTGGCTCCGCTACGGACAGGACGTTGCCTTCACGGTAGAAGCATTCCCCGGTGAATCCTTTCATGGCCAAATCGCCTTCATCGAGCCGGAAGTGGACAGCAAGACACGCACAGTCCAAGTGCGCGTCAACGTTCCGAATAATGGGCAGCGTTTGAAGCCCGGCATGTTCGCCAAGGGGCTTGTCGAAGCTCAGCTCGCGGAAGGCGGAAAAGTCTATGCCCCAGAGTTCGCGGGAAAATGGATTAGCCCCATGCACCCAGAAATCGTGAAGGATGGTCCAGGGGATTGCGACATCTGCGGCATGGATCTCGTGCCCGCTGAGGAGCTTGGATACGTGCGTGACGAGGAGGACGAAGCTCCGCTCTACGTTCCCGCTTCAGCCGTCATGCGTACCGGCAAGCGCGCGGTCGTGTATATCGAGAAACCGGATACGGAACGTCCGACCTACGAAGGACGCGAGATCGTGCTCGGTCCTCGGGCAGGCGATCAGTTTCTCGTTGCCGCTGGATTGGACGAAGGCGAACGCGTGGTCACTAAAGGAGCCTTCAAGATCGATAGCTCTCTACAAATCCAAGCGAAGCCCAGCATGATGAACCCACAAGGAGGAGGCCCTGCTCCTGGGCACAACCATGGCGGCTCACCAGCTCAAGGCGGCGAAGATCATAGCGGCCATCAGATGTCGGCTCTGGAAGTTGAGCCCGAACAAGCATCGCAGTTGATAGGCGACTATCTGGATATGCAAGCCGCTCTCGCTGGCGATGATCTCGAGGCGGCGAAGGCTGCCGCCAAAGCGATGATGAAAACGACGGGCCACTCGGGCGAACTGCCCAAGCTGTTGCACGACATGCTTGCAGTGGAAAGCTTGGATGCCCTGCGCAATCCGCATTTTGCGCTCCTTTCAAGTGCTATGATCGCCGCTGCCAAATCGGATCCGAGCGTATTCGAGCAATCGCTCACTGTAATGAATTGCCCCATGGCCTTAAACAACATGGGAGCCGATTGGCTGCAGAGCGGCGAACCGCTGCAGAATCCCTACTTTGGAGCTATGATGCTCAAGTGCGGAGACGTTAAGGAAACCATCGAAGTAAACTCTGACGCTCATCAAGATCATGCCCACTGATAATTCTTCAAATCCGATCAACAAGCTGATTCGCTTCTGTCTCGAAAACAAGCTTGTCGTAGTTCTTTTCACCACAGGCCTGATCCTTTGGGGGATCATGGTAGCTCCCTTTGACTGGGAAACGGAATCCCTGCCGCGCGACCCGGTGCCGGTAGACGCGATTCCCGATATTGGAGAGAATCAGCAAATTGTATTCACGCAATGGATGGGGCGTTCGCCGCAGGACATCGAAGACCAGATTACCTACCCGCTGACGACCGCCTTGCTTGGCCTGCCGCAGGTGAAGACGATCCGCAGCTACTCGATGTTCGGCTTTTCCTCGATCTACATCATTTTCAAGGAAGACGCAGAGTTCTATTGGACCCGTAGTCGTATTCTGGAGAAGCTTAACAGCCTTCCGTCTGGAACCTTGCCGCAAGGCGTATCGCCTCAACTCGGTCCGGACGCGACGTCGCTTGGGCAGGTCTATTGGTATACGCTTGAGGGCATGGACGCGGAAGGAGAGCCTACTGGCGAATGGGATCTCGACGAACTCCGCAGCGCTCAGGACTGGTACGTTCGCTACGCCTTGCAAGGGGTAGATGGAGTGGCGGAGGTCGCTTCGATTGGTGGCTACGTAAAAGAGTATCAAGTGGACGTGGACCCCGATGCTTTGCGAACCTATGGGATCGCCTTGCACGAGGTGTTTGACGCGGTGCGGGGCAGCAATCTCGACGTGGGGGCGCGCACCATCGAGATCAACGCAGCCGAATACGTGATTCGTGGCCTCGGCTTTATTGAAAGCCTGGACGACCTGCGTAAGACGGTCATCACGCAACGGGAAAACATCCCTATCACGCTCGATGAGGTTGCCGAAATCGAATACGGTCCCGCCTTGCGACGCGGCGCGCTCGACAAGGCAGGCGCGGAAGCGGTCGGTGGCGTGGTCGTCACGCGCTACGGCGAGAACCCGTTGGCGGTGATCAAGCGAGTAAAGGACAAGATCGCGGAGATCTCTCCTGGCCTGCCTAAGAAGACACTCGAAGACGGGACTGTTAGCCAAGTGCAGATCGTGCCGTTCTATGACCGAACCGGCTTGATCTACGAAACGCTTGGTACGCTCGAAGACGCAGTGCGTCAGCAAATATTGGTTACAATAATCGTCGTGATTGTAATGATGATGCACCTGCGTAGCGCTGCGTTGATATCTGGCGTGCTCCCGCTGGCGGTCCTTTTCTCTTTCATCGGCATGAAGCTGTTCGGTGTGGACGCTAATGTGGTAGCCCTTTCAGGGATTGCTATCGCGATAGGGACGATAGTCGATATGGGGGTCGTGCTCATTGAGAACATCCTCAAGCATCTCGATGAGGCTCCTCCAGAGGAAAACCGGCTTGAGGTCGTCTATCGAGCGTGCACGGAAGTTGCTAGCGCCGTGGTAACCGCAGTGCTCACGACCGTGATCAGCTTCTTGCCCGTCTTCACGATGCAGGCGGCAGAGGGTAAGCTCTTTCGCCCACTGGCCTACACCAAGACCTTTGCCTTGATCGGTTCGATTGTGGTCGCTCTGACCGTCATCCCGCCGCTCGCTCATTGGTTCATCGCTGGCCGTTCAAAGTCGAACCTAGCGAAGGCGAGCTTGTGGGGAGTGGTGGGTTTGTTCGGCATTGTGGGTATCTTTGCTTTTGCATGGTTCCCCTGGTGGCTTGGATTGCTCCTCGTAGCTTCGGCAGCGTTTCATATCGCCGGACCGAAAATTCCGGCCAAGGTCCAGCGGGGCACCTTGTTTAGTTTCAACTTCGTAGTCGCGGCGGTGGTCGCTGTTTGGCTCGCTCTCGACTGGAAGCCTCTGGGACCCGAGGTGCCGCTGCACAATACTATTTTCGTTCTGCTGACGGTGGGCGGACTGCTTGGTTTCTTCTACATCTTTATCCGGTTCTACGCGCCGATTCTTCAGCTCCTTTTAAAGGTGAAGATGCTGTTCGTCGCCGGAAGCTTGCTCATCGTCTTGATGGGGTTCACGGCATGGCTGGGGTGGGAAAAAACCTTTGGCTGGATGCCGGAATGGGCTAAGAAGACCGATACGTATGTGTCGATGAACCACACCATGCCCGGGCTCGGAAAAGAGTTTATGCCATCACTCGACGAAGGGTCTTATCTTCTCATGCCGACTACCATGCCACACGCTTCGATTGGCGAAGTCATGGATGTATTGAGAAAACAAGACATGGCCATCAACGCCATTCCAGAAGTCGAGAGCGCAGTGGGCAAGCTGGGCCGTGTCGAGAGCCCGCTCGATCCCGCGCCGATTTCGATGATCGAGACCATCATTTCCTACAAGTCGGAGTTCATCACCGACGAGGACGGTCGTATCCTTAGCTTCGCCTACGACGAGGCCGCTGACGAATTCGTTCGCGACGCGAACGAGGAGCTTGTGCTCGATCCAGACGGTCGCCCCTTCCGCCAGTGGCGAGACGAGATCAAAAGTCCCGACGACATCTGGGACGAGATTGTGAAGGCGGCTTCGATTCCCGGCACGACCTCCGCGCCTAAGCTGCAGCCCATCGCGGCGCGTATCGTAATGCTGCAAAGCGGCATGAGAGCTCCCATGGGCCTCAAGGTCTACGGTCCTGATTTGGAAACGCTCGAGAAAGTCGCGCTTGATATCGAAGGGCTGCTCAAGCAAGTGCCTTCCATCAAAAAGGAGGCGGTCTTGGCTGACCGAATCGTCGGCAAGCCGTATCTGGAGATCGACATCGACCGCGATGCCATCGCTCGCTACGGGGTGAAAATCAAGATGGTGCAAGACGTCATCGAAGTCGCCATCGGCGGGAAGCCCATTACGCAAACCGTCGAAGGTCGCGAACGCTACCCCGTTCGGGTGCGTTACATGCGAGAGCTTCGAGATACGATTGAATCCATAGAGCAAATACTGGTTGCCTCGCCCAACGGTACCCAAGTGCCGCTTCGTGAGCTAGCCACCATCAACTACGTACGTGGCCCGCAAGTCATCAAGAGCGAGGACACCTTTCTCGTGGGCTATGTCATTTTCGACAAACGCGACGGCTACGCGGAAGTCGAGGTGGTGGAGCAAGCTCAGGAGTTTCTGCAAGGCAAGATCGCCAGCGGCGAGCTCGATATTCCAGCAGGCGTCAGCTACAAGTTCACCGGAAGCTACGAGAACCAAGTCCGTGCGGAGAAGCGGCTCTCTATCGTGCTGCCTATCGCCTTGTTTGCGATCTGGCTCATACTGTATTTCCAGTTCAAGCGCATCTCGGAGACTGTGCTGGTATTCTCAGGGATCCTTTTCGCCTGGTCGGGTGGCTTCGTGCTGATCTGGCTCTACGGTCAGCCGTGGTTTATGAACATCGATCTTTTTGGTCACAACCTGCGAGCCCTTTTCCAGATGGAGACGATCAACTTGAGCGTTGCGGTTTGGGTGGGCTTCCTGGCCTTGTTCGGCATTGCGACCGACAACGGCGTCATCGTCTGTACCTACCTGCAGCAAATCTTCCGCGAGAAGTCGCCCAAAAGCATCTCGGAGATTCGCGCGGCTACCATCGAAGCGGGCAACCGCCGCGTGCGTCCTGCCATGATGACCAGCGCCACTACGATCTTAGCATTGTTGCCGGTTCTGACCTCGGTCGGGCGCGGATCGGACATCATGGTGCCGATGGCGATTCCGTCCTTTGGAGGCATGATGCTAGCCATTCTGACGATCTTCGTCGTTCCCGTGCTTTATTGCGGGATCGAGGAGATCAAAACGAAATTCACGAAATAGGAACAGCTGATGGAGGAATCGATTGATGAGCGCGCGACGCCGATACAACTTCGAAACGCCGCCACCGAGCTGTCATGTATGTGACTACGAGTTTGGCGGTAAACGCATCTACTGCGTTCTTAAGGAAGGAGAAGGCGTCGTGGCTCTTTGCTCAACCGATTGCTTCGCAGCTTATCAAAAGAGGAAGAAGAATAGCTCGGCAATTTTCGACGAAATCGGCGTCGGTGACTTTTCGCGCGGTTACTGAAAGTATTTCGAATAAATGTGAGGGTTGTTGAGCAAACGTGCGTTTAGGAGCCAGAGAAGTAGTCGTTCTGGGCGAAGTTCGTCTGGTGCCGCTTTCTCCGGCAAATCAATTATTAGTATGAAGATAATCAAACTAGCGTCTGTAATCTTAGGGTTGGCTGCAGCTTCGAGCCTCGTTGCCCAGCATCACCCGAAAACAGAGCCATCTGTCTTTCAACAAGACCTAACAGAGGGCTATCTCACGATTCAGAGGAGCCTCTCCCAAGACGATTTGATCGGCGCTCAAGAGGCTGCTCTGTTCTACATCTCCGCCTTTCAGAAGTCCAAAGCTGAGCTCAATGTCGAAAACTTCACCCAGCACGCCGATGCCATTGCGAGTGCGGCAAACCTGTCGCTGGCCCGCGAGGCCTTCAAGCCCTTGAGTGGTCAGGCCAAGACGCTCTTCGAATACCTATCTGGAGCTGCCAGTTCTCCGCTCTACATCGTACGCTGCGGAATGGCATTTGACGGACAAGGCGCAGAGTGGATTCAAGACTCTCAAGAAGTCGCTAATCCCTATTACGGAGCGAGTATGCTGCGATGTGGGTCAGTCGTAGGCAGCATCGGCACTTCGGTCTCTTCTCCAGGCTCATCGAGTGCCGGGTGTAATCACGACGCGGGTTCATCGCAGTCCTGCTCGCATGGGAGCGGAAGCTCCTGCTGCAGCAAGTGAATTCAAGCTAATGAGCGATATCCTAATTAAACCAATGCTCAACGACGTCGGGATATTCCGGATACTGGTCGCCTCCGCCTTGCTCTTTTGGGCAGGTCCATCCCTTCGAGCCCACTCGGGTGGGGTATCGCCTGAATTTGTCGATTCCTTGCTCTGTGAGTATCTCGAGATTCAAAAAGCCCTCAGGGAAGGCGATCTTCATACAGCAAGAGATCACGGCAAGAACCTTTCCAAGTCCTTCAACAGGGGACCAAGCGAACGCGCCCACTCCAAGTTCTCTGAAATACGGCAGGCGGCGCATCGCATCGGAAAGTCGCAGCAGCTTTTTGCCGCCAGAAGCGAATTTTCAAAACTGTCTGTGAGCATCGCGGCTGTACTTGAAGATCTTGAGCGTAACGAGTCCTTGGACTTGTTCCTCTTCAGATGCGATGCCGCTCAAGATGGGCAAGGTGCAGTTTGGGTTCAGCAAGAGCGAACAGCGAGTTCGCCCTATGGTTGTTCTCCGACCAGCTGCGAAGCAACTCTCGACCGGATCATAAACACCCACGGGTGAAATATTCTAAAATTAAGTAACCATAAATCTAATACAGCTATGAACAAGAAATTCATTACCATACTAATCGTTGCCCTCATGGGCGCTTCCTCCGCATTCGCCCACTCCAAGGCCATCAAGCCGGAGTACGTCGACATGCTCCTAACGCCTTATTTCGAGCTGCAAACCGCACTTGCCAAGGATGACCTTGCCACCGCTAAAAGCAGTGCCGGAACCTTTAAGATGATGCTCGGCCACGGCCCTTCGCACGAAGACGCTCCATCGCTCGCTGATCTTACCGAAGAAGCGGCTAAGATCCAATCGGCCTCCGATATCAAGATCGCCCGCGTAGCCTTTCACGCGATCTCTAAGGACCTCGCTAAGATGGTCGAGCACGTCGGGACCTCCGGCAAGAGCGACGTCGTTAAGATGCATTGCCCAATGGCCTTTAACAACAAAGGCGGCGCCTGGCTGCAAAACAGCGAGGATCTCGCCAACCCCTATTATGGGGCGATGATGCTCAAGTGCGGCTCCGTGCAAGAAACGCTCGCCTCTGCAAAGGGTGGCCATGGAAACATGGACCACGGAAATATGAAGAAGAAAGAAGGCAGCCACGACCATAGTGGCCATAGCCATTAGAATTTGAGGAAGGGTAACAGAGCGCGGGAGCCAGTCGAGGAGGACAGCTCCCGCGTTTCTCCGATGGAGTACCTAAGGGGACATACAAAATCTTTTTTTAGGAATCTGTAAATTGCTCTGTCAAAAAGTAAGACCATGGCTTCTCCATCTCGTCGATTGGTAAACATCCTGCAGGAATTTTCAATTCCTCTCATTCTAGGAGTCGTCGCAGCTATCGTATTCGCGAATGCGAATCACGAGCTCTACGAGAAGATTGTGCACCTTCCGCTTAATAAGCTCCTGCTTCTTGGAGGCGATCCGGGGACGGAGTCGCTGCATGCTACGAAGTTTACGGCACATTTTCTCATCAACGATATCTTCATGGTTCTGTTCTTTGGAATTGCGGCCAAGGAAATAGTGGAATCCTGCCTGCCAAGGGGAGCGTTGAACCCGCTCAATCGAGCGTTCAATCCATTGCTCGGGACTTTGGGCGGAGTGCTGGGACCTGTTGCTGTCTATTTATTCCTCAATTCTGTGATGGGCAGGACTGAGTGGACTGGGGGCTGGGGCATCCCGACTGCGACGGATATCGCGCTGGCTTGGCTTGTCGCTCGGGCTGCGTTCGGCAAAGGGCATCCTGCCGTGAGTTTCCTTCTTCTGTTAGCGGTGGCTGATGACGCGATCGGATTGGTGATCATTGCATTGTTCTATCCCGTTGCCGATCCCGAGTGGCTTAATGTACTCTGGATACTGCCTGCAATGCTAGTGGCGTTCGCTTTGCGTAAAGCGGGTGTGCAACACTGGATAGCCTATGTGCTATTGGGAGGTGGGCTTGCTTGGTACGGACTCTACAGTGCCAATCTTCATCCAGCGTTGGCGCTTGTCTTTATCGTGCCCTTCATGCCATCGGCTAAAAACGATGAAGGGCTCTTTGTGGAGGAAAGTCACGCAGTACCGCCGTTCGCTTTGGAACGCTTCGAGCACCAGCTCAAACTGCCAGTCGACGTTGGACTGTTCTTCTTCGCTTTTGCGAACGCGGGCGTAGTCTTTTCCAATATGAGCGAACTCACGTGGATCGTCCTGCTCTCGCTTGTTATAGGCAAGACTTTCGGGGTGTCGCTCTTCTCGATCATAGGCATCAAACTTGGCTTTCCATTGCCTCAAGGCATGGGGCTACGGCATCTGTTTTTTGCCGGAACCATCGCCAGTTTAGGGCTTACCGTCGCGCTGTTCGTAAGCGGCCAAGCATTTCGTGTGGAGACTGATTTTCAAGGAGCTGCTAAGATGGGGGCCTTACTCTCTTCCTCAGTCGCCATACCGGTTCTGCTACTCGCAAAACGTCTGCGATTGAAAGGACGCGCTCCGCAGCTGGATGCCTGCCTTGATGGGGATGCTGAATCTTAAATTAACTGCTTATGAAAACTATTTTACTCTCTTTCGTTCTCGGAGTCTTTGCCATGCCGTTGCTTCTACTGGCTTCACCAGAACGGGACACTCCAAGCAACGAATACTGCCCCGTCACGCCGACCGACCTCGCTGAAGCGGACATTCATACCGAATATTATGGCGAGACGATTTACTTCTGCTGCAAGTCTTGTCTGCGCGACTTCAATAAGGACCCGGAAGCCTATTTGGCCAACTTGACCTCCGCGAAAGAAAGCGGAGGGCACGGTGGGCACGAGCACGGTTCAACTGAGACACAGGCCCATGGTTCAGATGATGGGGGCGAACACGGCGACTCCGAGCACGATCACTCTGACCATGGCGAAGGCGGTTCCAACCCGATCGTTTCTTTTCTCGGCAAGTTGCATGTGCTTGCTGTGCATTTTCCGGTGGCTCTGATACCCTTTGCCGCTTTGCTGGCTATTCTTAGCCCATTGCTACGAAAGCCAGCATTCAATCAACTGGCGGACATCTCACTGGTCGCCGGTGCCTTTGCTGCGGTTGTCGCGGCTATCATGGGGTGGATCGCGGCATCTCAATCGTCCTATCCTGACAACCTGTCGGTAATACTTGAATACCATCGATGGCTGGGCACGAGTGTGGCGACACTCGCCGTGTTGGTTTCAGCCGTTATCCTCTACTGGCCTAAAACGCGTTACCGTATTCCGCTTTACGCGGCACTCACTCTTCTCGTCTTAACAGCAGGGCACTTTGGTGGAAGCTTGATTTACGGACCTGACTACTTGTTTTGAAAGTATCCAAAAAACGGATTAGTAAGCGAAGTAAGCACAAGCTTCTTAAGGAACAACGAGAACGCAAGAGCATGGCCGTTTGGCTTTCTGCTGCGGCCATCTTGTTCATCATCGGGTTTGCAATCTACGTCTGGTATTCTGTGACTCATGAAAAGGAGATTTTCCTGCCAATAGGCTCTGGTGGCATTCTGATTATCCTAGCGGCATGGTGCGTGCGTGATTGGTGGCGTCATCGAGTTAAGAAAAGCAGAAAGCCTCAAGGTGAATAGTTCTCCATTCGCTAAGTATTGTTTTCTGAATACTAAAAGTGAACAGAGTGCAATTCAACGATTAATAAGTCTCAGATGAAAGTCGCGATTCTTCTAAATAGCTCCATGGCTAATCCGAGCTTGTCAGCAATCATCTCGAAGCACGAGCTAGTCGGAATCGGAGTTGGGAAGACCGGTGGAGAGAACGTTGGTCTCCTTGCGGATTCGATCGATGCGGCAGGAGCTCCCATCTATACCTTCGAAAGGTCAAGTCATGAAACGGAAATGTCGGATTGGCTACGTGATTCTCACGCTGAAGTGGTCCTCGTTTACACGTTCAATTTCAAAATTGCTCAAAGCTGTTTAGCTATCCCAAAGTACGGATTCTACAACTTCCATCCGGGCGCTTTGCCCGAAGAACGAGGCAGCCCACTTTTTTGGGCCATTCGAAACCGGCAAAGATCGTTTGCTCTTACTATTCATAAAATGACTGAGCATCTCGATTGCGGTCCAATCTACGAGCGAGAGCATTGTCGGTTAGACGATTCTACAACTTTCGGTGAGGCTTTGGAGCATCTTGGGACTATTTCCAGGAAGTTTACCATCAGGCTACTTTATGAATTGGAAAAACGAAAAGGGCATCTCCGACTTTCTGACCAAAACGCTGCCATGGCCCGTTTTTATCGGAATCCCAAGAGAGCGGATATCGTAGTTGATTGGCGTCGTCAAACTGCCGAGCAAGTCCAAGCGCTGACGAATGCATGCAATCCCTTTTGCGAAGGAGCTATTGCGATTATCGATGGCCGTGAAACGCGAATTCTTGAAGCAAGTCCAATAATGCTTGAACAATCGATACAAGGAAAAGCTTCAGGAGTACCTCTTCCGCAGGTTGAAGGGGATCTTTGCATTGTGTGCCTAGACAACACAGTATTGAGAATCGACGTCCTTTGCGATTCGGGAGGCTACTATTCCGGAAGAAAGTGGCTATCCCATCGGTACCGACGAGAATGAATTGAAGTTGTAATGAATATCTATCGTTATCCCGTCTATGGGGCCTTGGCGACTGCTGCTGCCTACGCCCTCGATCATTTCCTTGCAGGGGAATGGACTGGTGCTGTCCTCGGACTCGCCGTTCTTCTCAGCCTCATCGCTCTCGCTTGGAGAGCGTCCAAGTGGCGTGGATACAGGCCGGTACGCTATGGGTTGGTCGGAGCTATCCTCGTAACCTTAGGAAAGCTCTCTCCCGGAGCCGGGGATTTACTGCCTCTTGGCGTTTTGGCCTTAGTTGCCGTTTCTCTGTGGACCGCTTGGCCTCCGAAGAACCCAGGAGAGAAGCCTCCCTGTTGCCAATAGAAGTAGAATCTCTTCGCGAACCTGAAGCCCTTGAGCTCAAGTAGGGCTCGGCGCAAGGACCGGTTTTCGAAAAAACGGTGAAGGAAAAGGTTACGAAAATTTGGAGTCTTTGTGGATTTTGCAACACTCTGCATAGCGAACTAAGATTTGGATACACATGCGCTTACACGCTCTGAGGCGGGCGAAGTGTGGAAAGTCGATTTCGGGGATCAGCTTCGACAACAGCCGTCGCCGTACTCTTCGGCTTCTTGGATCGGAGGGCAAGGAGTGTCTCCGTAAGAGCAATACACGCAACAGTCGCCTTCCTTGGGCTTGAGGAGCGATTCGCAACTTGGGCACTTCCAGAAGAACTGGCAACGGTCGGTCGGCATGGTGTCGGTCTGACTGTGACCGCAATGCGGACAGGTAATTGTCGAGTCGGGTTTGACGCTCTGGCTATTGGACATGGGAGTCGTTGGGCTGAATTTGCTTGGGAGGAAATCCGGTCGCTTCGATGGCTTCTAGGATCTCGGTTTCGGAAATCAGTCGCGAGTCAAAGACGAACTGAGCGAGCTTGGTTTCGTAGGTGATGCGCGCGCTTTCGATGCCCTCTAGTCCAACAAGCTTGCTTTGGATGCCGACCGCGCAGGCCGCGCAATCCATGCTCGGAATCGAGACGGCTAAATGAATCGCTCCATCAGTTTCCTCAATCGAACCGGCATTTCGCGCTTCGAGGATTTCTTCGGAAATGTATGGGTAAGCCAAGAGGCCAGCAGCTAGCAGCGTCCCGATGCTAAGCATGGCTATTTGCCCCTTGTCTCGCTTGGGTCGAACTTCGCACGCCTCATTGAGGCAGGGTTTTTTGCGAAGCGCTTGTCGCCACGCGAAGGCCAAAGCGATGATTGCCACGCCTCCCATCCAAGGGCGGATGCTTTCGAAAAACGCTCCCGCCGTGAAGCTGCCGAGACCCAAGGCTATGAAGACCGCCGGTCCGATGCAGCAAAGCGACCCGAGGAACGCCGCTCCGAGTCCTCCGGTCAGTAGCCAGTTCCGCTTTCTCGATTTCCGGTCCTCTATCATTGTTCGCATTGTAAACCTTGCAGTAAGGTATAAGGTAAAGGCGTTTTCTCAAATGACATGAAGATTGGCGAATTAGCGAAGACTGCCGGGCTCACGGCCCAGACCATACGATATTACGAACGGGAAGGCATTTTGCCTGAAGCTAGGCGGCGCTACGACTCGGGTTATCGCGAGTACGAAGAGGAGGATTTGGAACGGCTCCGCTTTATCAAGCACGCTCAAGGATGCGGCTTGAAGCTTGCCGATATCAAGATCCTGCTCGAATGGGAAAACCTGCCAAACGAAGCCTGTCCAGACGTCCAAGAACTTCTCAAGGAACGTATTGGCGAATTGGATGCGAAGATTCGCGAGATGCGAAGTTTCTCAAAATCCCTCAAGCGTTTGCTAGCCGCCTGCGAATCGAGCGGCGATTCGAGATGCGCTGTCTTGGAGGAATTCGGCAAGCGTTCGTCATGATCTATGAGCTACCGCGACAGCTTCAGGATCTTGATCGCGCCTTTCATGACGAAGGCGAAGACGATGGCGCCGACGAGGAGGTCGGGCCAACGGGATTCCAGAGCGTATACAAGGAGGCCCGCTACGATCACGCCGCCGTTTACGATGATGTCGTTGGAGGTGAAAATGGCGCTGGCTTGCATGTGGGCTTCGCTGCTTTTGGCTTTGGTGATGATGAGCAGAGAGATGAGGTTCGCTATCAGAGCGAGCGCGGCGACGAGGATCATCCAGCCGAAGAGCGGCGTCTCGGTGCTAAAGCAAAAGCGCCGTATCACTTCGGCGAAGCCGAGGATGGCGAGTCCCATCTGGAAGAAGCCGCTAAGCTTGGCGATCTTCTTTTTGGTGGCGACGGCCGCCCCTACTGCGAAGAGGCTGAGGCCGTAGACCATGGAGTCGGCCAGCATGTCGAGCGAATCCGCCACTAGCCCCATCGAATGGGCGATCCAGCCAGCCGTCATTTCGATAAGGAAGAAGCCGAAGTTGATCCCGAGCACCCACCAGAGAGCGGTTCGCTGGATGTGGGGGTCGGAGTGACTCGGTGCAAGGGCGTCGATGGTTGAAAGCATTTCAGAGCCGAGATCTAGCTCGGCCAGCGCTTCGAATATCTCTTGTGGATCTTCGTGATGGTAGACTTCCAGAGAGCGTTCAGGGATGTCGAAGTCGAGCCGGCAGACGTTGTCTAGCGGTTCGAGCTTCATGCGGATCATCTGCTCCTCGGAAGGGCAGTCCATGTCCTTGATCTTAAAGGTCGTTTTCTTGCATTCCATCTGTGGCTTCCGGTTTCTTCTTTCCGAACATGGTGTAGAGGATAGGGAGGACGATGAGCGTAAGGATGGTCGAGGTAACGACGCCTCCGATGACGACGGTGGCGAGTGGTCGTTGGACTTCGGCTCCTACGCCGGTGGATAACGCCATGGGCAGGAAGCCGACGGCGTCGGTGACTGCGGTGGCGAGGACGGGCTTGAGGCGTTGCAGAGCGGCGTTTTTGACGGAGGCTCCGATGGCTTGCCCTTCGTCGATGAAGTTACGGATGGCGACGACGAGGATTTGTCCGTTGAGGACGGCGATGCCGGATAGAGCGATGAAACCGACGGCGGCGCTGACGCTGAAGTTGATGTCGCGCATCCAGAGGGCAAATACGCCTCCAATGAGGGCAAATGGGATGCCGGTATAGATGAGCAACACGTCTCGGAGGTTCTTCATGCTGAAGAAGAGGAGCAGGAAGACGAGCAGCAGCGTGGCGGGCACGACGAGCATGAGGCGGTTTTGGGCGCGTTCTAGGTTTTCGAACTGCCCGCCCCATTCGACGACGTATCCATCTGGAAGCGACACGGATTGCTCTATCTTTTCTCGGGCTTCTTCTATGAAGGAGCGGGCGTCGCGTCCGGCGATATTGCACTGGACACGAATGAGGCGGCGACCCCACTCGCGGTTGATGGTGGCGGAGCCTGCAGTTTCTTCAATGTTGGCGAGGGTGCGGAGCGGCAGGCGTTGTCCGATCTCGGTGGGCACGATGGTGTTGGCGAGTGTTGTGGCGTCGCTGCGGTGCTCGTCGGGGAGACGGGCTACGAGGTCGAAGTGTCGTTGTCCTTCGAATACTTCGCCGACTTCGCGTCCGCCGACGGCTTCGACGAATTGGAGCACGTCGTTGGCGGGGACGCCGTAGCGAGCGATGGCTTGCTGGTCGACGCGGACTTGCAAGGTGGGTTGCCCGGTGAGCTGATCGACGGCGATGTCGGTCGCTCCAGGGACGGTTAGCAGGACGCGTTGTATGTCGTCGCTGATTCGGACGAGTTCGTCAAAGTCGTCGCCGTAGATTTTTATGCCGAGGTCGGAGCGGATGCCGGACACCATTTCGTTGAGCCGCATTTCGATGGGCTGGGTGAATGCTTGATTGAGTCCGGGAAGATCAGACAAGACCGTTTGCATGGCGGCGACGAGCTCGGTTTGGTTGTCGGCTTTGGTCCACTCGTCGCGGGGCATGAGCGAGACGAAGATATCGGTGAGCTCGGTGCCCATGGGGTCGGTGGCGACTTCGGCAGTGCCGATGCGGCTCCAGACGTGGCGAATTTCGTCGGGGAAATTGTCTTTGAGGAGCTGTTCGATGCGGGTGTTGTAGGCGGTGGATTCGTCTACGGAGATTCCGGCGAGGCGGATGGTATTGATGGCGATGGCCCCTTCGCTGAGTCGCGGGAGGAATTCGCCGCCGAGTCGGAAGGCTTGCCAGCCGGATAGCGCCAGAATGGCGAGTACGGTGATGAGTACGGCCTTCTTTACTTTCAAGGCTCCGTTGAGGCAAAAGCCGTAGACGCCGAGGATGGCTTTCTCTACGATCCCTTGGCTGTGCTTTTGCTTGCGGGGGAGGAAGTAGTAGCTGAGTACAGGCGATAGCGTGAGCGAAAGGACGAGGGCTCCGAGCAAGGCGAAGATGAAGGTCCAGGCCATGGGCTTGAACATCTTTCCTTCGATGCCTTCGAGGGTGAGGATGGGAATAAAAACGATGATGATGATGCCAATACCGAAGGCGATGGGTCGGGCGACTTGTTTGGCGGATTCGATAATCGTTTGCAGTCGCTCGGATTTAGTGAGCGGCCGGCCGAGCTGTTTTGATTTGTTGGCGAGGTTGCGCAGGTTGGATTCGGTCATGACGACGGAGCCGTCGATGATGATGCCGAAGTCGATGGCGCCGAGGCTGAGCAGGCTGGCGGCGATGGCGAATTCGTACATGCCGAGAATGGCGAGAAGCATGGCAAGCGGGATGGCGAAGGCCACGAGGAGCCCGGCTCGGACGTTTCCGAGTAACAGAAAAAGAACTACGATAACGAGGATGGCCCCGAGGAAAAGATTGTGCTGCACGGTGCCTATGACCGAGGTGGTGAGCTCGGTACGGTCGTAGACGACT
>DS990592.1:4595568-4597572 GCA_000155695.1 Verrucomicrobiia bacterium DG1235
ACATGCTCAGCCTCCAGATGCCAACTACGCTGACAGCGGCGAATAGGAGCGCGATGAGCAGGCGGTTTTTGAGAGAAAATTCGACTAGTTTTGAAAGCATGATGAAAATCCGGTTCTAGATAAATGGAATGAAAAGCGGCTTAGTCGTCCACGCAGCCAGCCCCGAGGCGGGATTTTAGAAATTCGGACATGACGATGAAACTTCCATCGGTGACGACGGAGTCGCGTGGGTTTAGTCCGGCGAGCACATGCACTTGGCCGTCTCTCGCGTTGCCGAGCGATACGCGGCGGAGGGCGAACAGGTCGGGAGCGTTTTGCACGAATACGAAATCCGAACCTTCATGTCGTTGTACGGAAGATTTGGGTACGATGGCCGATAGCTGTTTCTGGCCGGTGGCGATGTAGATCTTGCCGAAGAGGCCCGAGGTGAGTTGTTCGGCGTTTTCCGTGATGAGGGCGCGCGCTCGTATCATGCGGGTGTCCGGATCGATGGAAGTGTCTACCCAAGTGATGCGCCCAGTAACGCGCGCGCCTGGCAGTTCGGGGAAGGCGGCTTCAACGGGTTGGCCGACTTGAAGCTGACCTACGTGATCGGAGGGAACAGAAATCTCTAGCCAGCGCGTGGAGAGGTCTGCGAGCGTGAAGAGCGGGTGCCCCGCTTCGACGGCTTCGCCCATCACGGATTTGCGGTCGACCAGAGTGCCGGAGAACGGGGCGCAGACGATGAGCTGGGCAGAGGTGTCTTGCTCGTTTTCGACGCGAGCGATTTCGTCGTCTTCGAGGCCGAGGTTGAGAAGGCGTTGGCGAAGGTTGCTAGCGGCTAGTTTAGCCTTGCGGTAGTTGGCTTGAGCTTCGAGCAGCTCCTTTTCGGAAGTGACGCTTTGCTTCTGGAGACGTGTTTCACGGTCGAAGGATTGCTTGCGTATGTCTAGTTCCACTACAGCGGAAAGGTAGGCGCTCTTAGCGGCGGCGACTTCGGCGGAGTGGAGTTCTACGAGCGGTTCGCCTGCCTCGACCTTTTCGCCGACGTCCTTGTGCACAAGGCGGATGACGCCCCCGACGAGGGGAGTCACCTTGGCCATTGTGTTGAGGTTGTATTGCGTTTCGCAGAAGGCCCCGATGACAGGAGCGGCCTCGCTCATGCGAGGAAGCTCCGTTCGGATGCCTGCCTTGCCTGCGGAGTTTTCGGAGATGAAGCGGATCTTCATTTCACCGCCAGGGAGAAGCGAAGCGGCGAGGTCTGGCTGGCAGATCCCGCACTCCGCTTCGGGCACGTTGTGTTCGTTGCAAAAAAGGGCGTGACCGCCCTCGCTGGTTTTGGCTGAAGGGGTGACAGAGGCAGAGGCCCCGTCTTCCTTCTTCAACTCTGGATGGCAAAGGTAGCACTCGTCTTCGTAGAGGGAATGTTCCTTGCACCACATGCGGCTCTTGTCTTCCAGTTCAGGATGGCAGAGCCAGCAGCGGTCTTCGTAGCGGTCATGCTCCTTGCACCAGAGTCGGCCTTTGTCGCGTTTCGATGCGTCGCAGATGAAACATGTTTCGCTTGCGACTTCATGACTGTGAGGGATTGGCGTGTAGCCTTCCTCTGCGGCGTGATCGTGCCCGGCATGATCATCCGCTTTGGCGACTTCCGTCTTCTCTTGGCCGCAGCCACTCAATAAGAGCGTTCCGACTGCGAGGAGAACCGCTGTCAGTGACGACAATCCGATATTTGGATACGTTTTGTTTTTTCTCATATTCGTTTATTTGGAGGGTGATTGTTCGTTCGAGCGATTGCTGTGGAAATGTTGCGTGCGCTCTCTATGTTTGCCCGATGCGATTTCGACGTACCTTGTCGTGACAACTTGGGCCATATTGCGATTTCCTGTTCTGCTTGTGGAAGATACTCTAGCGGTTGTTATCGTTGTCGTGCTTTTGTTGGCACGTACGATCTCGATTCTAGAGATGTCGATATCCTTATTTAGTTCGGTGTCGTAGTGCACCGTTTGTTGCCTTAGGTGACCA
>DS990592.1:4598059-4746960 GCA_000155695.1 Verrucomicrobiia bacterium DG1235
AGCTCGGCGAGACTGCGGCCGATCAGCGATTCGATGTTGGCGGCTCCGATGTGGTAGGATTGGAGCGCTTGCAGGTAGCTCTCTTGGAGCTCGAAAAGGGTTCGCTGCGCGTCGAGAACGTCGAGGAAGGGAAGCTTGCCTTCCTTGAATGCGAGCTGGGTTCCTTGGTAAGCCTTTTCTGCGGCGGGTAGCGCTCGGTCGCGGATGGCGACGGCTTCGTCGTAGGCGTTGGCAAGTTCGGAATAGGATTCGCTAAGGAGTCGTTCGAGGCGAAGCTCGGCAGCTTTCTGGCGACTGCGGGCTGAGGCTTCGCCAGCTCGGGCGGATTGAATTTGCGCTTGTCCTCTATTAAATAGCGGCAGTGGTAGTGATATCCCGACTACGATGGCTTCGTCTCCGCTTTCGTTGTCTCGCTTTAGTCCGAATCGTCCAGTTATATTCGGGATGGCTTCGGCTTTAGCGAGGCGGCGTTCGGCGATCCGAGCGCTGATTTCGATGGCCCAACGAGCAACGTCTGGATTCTCGCCTAGATGTTGGATCAAGGCCTCGGGACTGGGGGCTGGCGACACTGCGTCCAGGTCGCCAGCGATTTCTGTGAACGTCACTACTCGTTCTCCCCAGCTTAGGGAAAGTCTTCGATAAGCGGCCTCGCGTAGCCGTTCGGCGCGTTTGAGTGCGAGCTCGGTCGTTATAACGGGGACGATTACTCGGGAGAGTTCCAGCGGTGATGCATCGCCTGCGTCAACGCGGTTTTGAGTGAGTTCTTCGGTGGCTTCGGCGAGTTCGAGTTCCTGTTTAGCAAGATCCAGGCTCCGATCCGCAGCGAGAGCGGCGATGAATCGCCGCGTGACTTCGGCAATGGTTTCAAGGCGGGCCGCGTGATAGTCCCAGTCGGCGAGTTGGGAGTCTAGTTCAGCGATCTTTCTGCGTTGCTTAATGCCTCCACCGAGCGGGAGGGTTTGCGCGAGGCTTAGAGTGGATTCGGCCAAGTCCGAACCGTCGAATTTTCCGTTGCCTCCAAAGTTCTCGCGTTCGTATTCAAGCTCTGGGTTCGGCCAGAGGCGAGCTTGGCGAATTCTGGCAAGCGAGCCGTTGGCATCCCAAGCGAGCGCCTGAAGCTCGGGGCTGTGCTCGATGGCGAGCGAAATAGCACGCTGAAGCGTGACGGTACCCGATACTCTTGGAGCCTCAGTTTCGCTCGGAATGTCGCGTGGAGCCGGATGAGCGGGATGAGCCGGCGTTCGTGCCTTGGCGGCTGTGCCAGCGAAGGCAAGCGCGGTAGCGAGCGAAATAGCTATTAATCTGAGACGCCAATGCGGCGCGATTTCTAAAGTAGAAGATTGGTGACTGGGCATGGAAAATCCTGTTTCGTTTTCGAGTGTAGAACGCGGTTTCCCTGTGGGAATCGCGGTCAGAAAGGTCCGAGGCACTCCTAGGCGCTTAGGACGGTTTCGAATTTAAAACAGGATATCAGACGCGGAACACGACGGTGTCCGCAAAAAGCCGGGCGGCTCCATTTTGTATTGGTGGAGCCCTTACAGGAGTATTCTTTGAGATTATCTCTTCGTTGCGGACTACAATTAAGTCCGTCGAAGTCCAAGCGATAACAGCAATAGCTTTTACGACAACTCGGTCAACGCTGACAGTCGCTTCTTCCTCGCTCGCATCGATTTCGTAATCGATGCAGTGGTCGCATTCGAAAGGACGTGGTGCGTTCGCTGAACTCTTTACCTCCTCGATTGGACAGCAGTTTTCCGGAAGGTTAGCAGTCTTCTCCGAAGTGACGCTGCAAATCGTTCCGGAGCCCTTCTCGACGCAGTAGACCCAACCGCCAATGCCCGCTAGTGCAGAGTTGCACGCGAGAGCGATTGTGAAGATGAGCGCGAAGATAGGTTTCATTACGTTTTGGTTTACGATCCTTGTCTGAATAAGATTGCCGGAAACTCAAGTCAATTCTTGAGAACGGATCTCAACCATTTCGCAAGACGCTAGAATCGTGGATTTTCAAAAGAAAAATGAGATGTGACGCCAAATGTCACAGATGTGACGCCGAAAGTCGCGCCTTGGGGGTGTTAGCAGCTCCTCCGAGAAACAAAGACGCGGTGTCCTAGTAAAGGAGGGGCTGCCTAATGAATCGAAAATCATTATGGCAAAACTTGCACAACCCTCAGCGAGCACTTTCGAAGTCGGAGAACTCGCACCAGCTGGAACTTTCGTCGCGACTTGTCTCGACGTACTCGATCAATTCGGCGTCGAACGCCCGAAGTTCGAGAATCCCAACGAGAGCGAGAAGATCGACGTGACTCGTTTCCTCTTCGGCCTCCGTGGACAGGACGGAAACATCTACAAGGTTCAATCCTACGAGTTCCGCATCAGCGGTTCTCCGAAGAGCAACCTCTTCAAGTTCCTCACTGCCTGGCTCGGCAATCCCCCAAAGTACGGCTGGGACTACTGTGAACTGAAAGGCCAAGGCGCGATGATCACCATCGCCCACAAGCAAAACCGCGACAACACTCGTACCTTTGCTAGCCTCAACAGCATCGCTCCTGTCATCGAGCAGCTGAAGGGCGAAGTGCTTCCACTCGAAGCCTTCCCAGCAGATCAAGAGCAACAAGCTCCTGTATCCACCCCTCAAGCACAACCTGCTTCCGTTCCTGCGGCTCACATTCCCGCGAATGTACCGATGCATGGGCAGTACCCGCAAGCGGTCCAGCCCGCTCAACCACAGGCACCCCAGCAGCAAGCTCCACAGCCTGCCTGGAATCCTGCCATTGCTCCTCAGAATCCGAGCAACCCGTTCTAGGCCAAGCCTACAGCCTCAAAACCTATAGCCTAAACACCTAGAATAGAAATGGCAGTTCTCAAAAAAGACAGTGGCTCCTCATCCCACTGGTACAAAGAAGACGGTAGTCCTTGTCATCGCGTGCCTCGTGCAGGCGGTGACGGGCTCCGTCCCACCACCATTCGCGACGCCCGACGTCTGCGTTTGTATCCAAGCGTTACCTCCATCCTCGGAATCTTCGCCAAGCCTCAACTCGACCGCTGGAAGATGCGTCAAGTCGCCCTCGCTTCGATGCGACTCGAACGCACGAAAAACGAAAGCGATGAGTACTTCTCGGATCGCATCATCGAAGAAGCTTTCGCTCAAGTCGGCGAAGCTGCGGAACTCGGTTCGCGTATCCACGACGCTCTCGAAAAGTACTTCGAAGGCGTACCGATTGCCGAAGACCTCCAAGTCTACACCAAACCGGTTATCGACTGGAAACATGAGAAGCAAATCGAGTTCGTTGAACGCGAAAAGACGCTTGTAAACCACAAGGAAGGATTCGCCGGAACAATGGATGTAGCTTGTCGCTATGGAGGGGACGGAATTGGCGTCATTGACTTCAAGACCCGCAAGACCACTCCCGGCCAACCCGTGTATCCTTACGACGGCCAAGCCATGCAGATCGCAGCCTATGCCGCGACCTACTGGGGCGAGGAGAACCTCGGAAATGTCTTCGGAGCCAATGTCTACATCTCCACCACGGAGCCCGGACGCCTCGAAGTCTGCTCCTACACTCCTGAACTTCTGATCGAGGAATACGACGTATTCAAAAAGGCCTGCTCCATGTGGAGGCATATGAAGGGCTTCGATCCACGGAAGGGAGCTAAACATGGCTGATAAAGCTTGGAAAGCCCTAGAGAGACGCGTTGCCACGTACTTCAACACGGAACGCAACGCTCTCTCCGGCGGCAACTCCAAGGTCACTCGCTCCGACTCGCTGCACCCCGATCTCTTCATCGAGTGCAAGCAACGTCAGAAACATTCCGCCGTCACGCTCTGGGATGAAACGAAGCAACTCGCCGACAAGGAGCAGAAAACTCCCGTCGTTTGTCTAGCCGAGAAGAACCGTAAGGGATTCTGGATACTGGTCCACTCCGACGACCTCTCGAAGCTGTAAAAACCCACAACTAAAGGCCCGTCCGCAGATGGGCGGGCCTCCTTTTCTAAAACTCAATTACGCAACCCAATGCACCCGCGTGTGCAGAAACCTAAAAATCTAAATGGAAACAAGTTTATCTACCGAATCTAAACCCAAACTCGTTGATGCAAACGGACTGCTCGAAGTCCTCTTCGACAAGTCCTCTCGACCCTCCGTTCGCTGGGTCCGTCAAATGCAGGCCCAACGCAAAATCCCATACGTCAAGATCGGCCACCTCGTCCGATTCGACGTAGAAGAGGTGAGGCAAGCCCTCAGCGAAAACTGCACCGTCAACCCTCGTCGACGCTAAACGATCATGGTTTGCTTAAGTCCACCTTACGCCAAGCCGGAACCAACCGACCCCGACCAGATGAGTCTCGGACTCCTGGCCGGGGCCAACGGCGGCTCCCGCATCCAACCCGCGCAACGTCGCGTCTACGGCTTCGATACCGAAACGTATTACTCAAAAGGATACGACATCCGCTCCCTCGGAGTAGACGCCTACGTCGCCGATCCTCGCTTCGATTGCTACCTCGCGTCCTTCTGGGGACCGCATGGCAACTTCGTCGGCCACCCGAGCGAATGTCCTTGGGAAGAGTTCAACGACTGTGTCTGGATCTCCCACAACGCCCGTTTCGACCGTGCCGTGTTCTTCCGCATGAAAGAGCTCGGAATCGTTCCCGCTCACATCATGCCTCGCGAGTGGCACGACTCCGCCGCTTTGGCCGTCTATCTGCAAGCTCCTCGCAACCTCGCAGGAGCCGCAGAAAAGCTGCTTGGCGAAAAGCCGAACAAGGCCATCCGCGACGCGATGAAAGGCATCCAAGGCGGTTTGCTCTGCCACGACAAAGCCGTGCTCGACTACGCCCTCGACGATGCTCGCCTCGCTTGCGAACTCTGGATTTCCCATTGCGACAAATGGCCCAAGAAGGAACGCCTTCTTTCTCAGCTCACCATCGAGCAAGGCGAGTACGGCGTGCACCTCGACCAGAAGCGAATCCGCGAAGGCATCGAAACGCTCACCCAAGTTCGCGACGATGAAGCGACGAACCTCCCTTGGTTCCCACGTCTCAAGCCGAGCAGTCCCAAGGCATTCGCCGAGGCTTGCCAGCAAGCACGCATCCCGATTCCCAACTCCACCAGCGAAGACGATCCGCAAACTCAAGAATGGATCGAGCGCTATGGAGAACGGTATCCATGGCTCAAACACATGAGCGAGTGGCGAAAGGCCAATCGCATGCTCAAGGTTCTCGAAACCATGCAAAGCCGCTGTCGCCGCGATGGCAGCCTTCCATTCGGTCTCAAGTACTTCGGAGCTATCGCGACCGGACGCTGGGCAGGCGACGCCGGGCTCAACTTCCAGAACTTCAATCGCGAAGCCTACTATGGAGTCGATCCCCGCAAGTGCCTCGTCGCGCGACCAGGGCATAAGCTCATAATCGCCGACCTTTCTCAGATCGAACCCCGCGTCCTCGCATGGATCGCGGGCGATCGCGAACTCTTCGACAAGATCCGCAACGGCCTCCCGATCTACCAAGCCCACGCCGAAACCTCGATGAACTGGAAAGGTGGTGATCTCAAGAAAGAGAACTCGAACCTCTATCTCCTCGCCAAATGCCGCGTCATCGGTCTCGGCTACGGAGCCGGTTGCAAGACCTTCCAGTCCTTGGCGCGTGGATACGGATTGGAGATGTCCATCGGCGAAGCCAAACGCACCGTCGACGACTTCCGCAAAGCGAACCCTCGTATCGTCAGTCTCTGGCAAGCTGTCGAAGACAGCATGCGCTATCACATCGGGAGCACCTTCTTCATGTACCTGCCGAGCCTGCGATCCATCCGCTACTTCGACGTGCAAGAAGAGGAGGGCCTAACCGCCACCACCGAACGCGGCGGCCGACGTCTCCACTGGTACGGCGGAAAGCTCACCGAAAACCTCGTCCAAGCCACTGCAAGAGACGTCTTCGCAGAAGGACTCCTGCGTATCCACAAAGCGGGCATCCGTATTCTCTGGACCGTCCACGACGAAGTCATCTGCGAAGTCCCCGAGAACTCCGACATCACCGTCGAAACCGTAACGGACCTACTCGCCCAAACACCCGACTGGATCCCCGGCCTGCCCGTCGCCGCCGAGGGAATAGAGACCAGCTGCTATACAAAGTAACACCAGCGCTGGTCTCGTCGTACCGAGGAACCGCAGGTTCCGACACTCGAGCGCAGCGAAGACATCCCATTGCTACACCAAGTAGCAGACCCCAATCAGGTAGGGCCCGTCCGCCGTGGCGGGCCTCATCCCTACAGCCTAAAAACCTACCACCTAAACAACCTACAAAATGGCCATCTTAAAAAACACCACCAAAGCCCTTGAGGCATCACTCAAGCATCCACCCGAGCCCGGACAACGAAACGTCTGGCTCTATACAGTCGCCAAGCGTGCGAAGAACGTCGCTTCACGCGAAAAGATACGCTCCTTCCTGATGAGCGTCGCCTCTCAGTGGAACGACCGCGACTTCACTCCGGAGATCGACCGAGCCATCGCTCGAGCCTTCGAAGATCGCGAAGCACCTCCCGAGTCCGAACGCATTCCGCCTTGGCCCAAGTTCAACCAAGACGCCTGGAATCGTCGGCTCGACCACCCGAGACTCTTCGGGGGCGAAGGCGCTCAGTTGCCTGCCAGCGCGGTCATAGACCGTCTTTTCTCCGAAAACGACCTGCTCTGCATGTCGCTTGATACCAAGAGTGCTGTCACCCAACGACGCCAATTATGGCGCGGGTCGGAAGCTGCTATGCAGTTTTTGGTTCCCAATGCCATGACCAAAGAAACAGGCATCACACAATCCGGCAACATCTCTTGCCGCTCCCTCGATAACGCCACCCGATCCAAGACCTACCAAGTCATTGAATACGACCGTGGCACTCTCGAAGAACAAGCATCCATCCTCTCGTCACTACACACTGAATACACGCCCCTCATCATGGTCGTCTACTCAGGAGGTAAGTCACTGCACGGATGGTTCGACGTTCGCACCCTCGACGAAGCCTCCAAGCTCCGATTCTTCCGCCATTCCGTCTTCCTCGGATCCGACGCCTCACTCTGGGACGCCTCCAAGCTCGTACGCATGCCAGGAGGACGCCGAGACAACGGAAAGACACAGGACATCCTCTACTTCAATCCTTCGAGCTCGCCTCGAACCCTGAGCTCGTCGAAGGGCTCTGCACCCCGTGTCCGCCATAGCTTTAGCGAAGGAGGAAAACACCCATGAGCACCAACCTTATAGAAATCTGGAAGGAGATCGAGGATCCCAACTTCCACGTCACCGAGAACCAACTACACCCATCGCCCAAACCCTTCACCGTTCTCAACGGTTCGAAACTCCGCTCGATCCCTGTGCCCGAGAAGGTCGATATCCTTGGCGACGGCGTCATCTCGCTCGGTCAGCTAACCACCATCATCGGACAGGGAGGCACAGGAAAGAGTCGCGTCACCATGCAGATCGCCATCTCCCAAATCCTCGGATGGAGCATGGCCGGACTGAAGACGCACCCCGAACCACTGAAACACCTGCTCATCGGTACCGAGAACAGCATATACCGCCAGAAGTCCGAATATCGAAAGATGACTCAGTCGCTCTCACCTGAACAACGGGAGCAAGTAGATGCCAACATGTTCTTGCATGTGGTCCAAGAGATGGACGACGCCTTCATACACCTTGGGTCGGACGACATCCGTAAGAAGTGGGTGGATACATTCGAACTCGTCAATCCCGACGTCGTTTACATCGATCCTTATGGAGAAGTTCACGTGGGGGACATCAACAAGGATGCCGACGTCCGCCACACCCTCCGAGAAATCACCAAAGTCTGTCGCCGCTTCAATCCCCGTACTGCCATCGTCATCGTGCACCATGGACGAACCGGTCGGGCAAACATCGCTCAAGCCGTCGGTTGGGACAAAGGCAACTACGCCCTCGGATCCAAGGCCCTGTACTCGGGAGCACGTTCCCAAATCAACATAGCCCCCGCCGATCCCGACGACCCATCCCGCATCATCCTAAGCAGTGGAAAGTCCAACGACGCCAAACCCTTCGACCCCGTCGGCCTCAAGCTCGACGACACAACCATGCTCTACGGGATCGACGCATCCTTCGACCTCCAAGCCTGGAAAGCCGATGTCGACGGCAAGCAGTTGAACACGAACTTCTCCATCAAAGAAGTCGCTCAACAACTCCTCGATAAGCCGAAAAAGAACTCCGAAATCCATGCCGAACTGGGCGGATCCGAAGCCGGTTCACGCCGCTCTTTAGACCGCATTTTGGCCAAAGGCAAAAAGGAGGGCTATTTTCGCACTGAAAAACGGGGATACAAACTCACTAAAAAGGGAAGCGATTTGATCGCCTAAATCCGTATCCTACAACCACCTACAAAATTCCCGAGTCACGTTCTATGACATGTCATAATGACAGGTCGCAAAGCCCTATCATATGACACTATGACGACCCCCCTTTAGGGGGGTGTCATCGTCATAGACGGGTCGGGAAGCTTAAAACGCCTTATCGCTCATGGCCTCAAATTCCGAAGAACAATTACTCTCCGTCAAAGAACTCGCTTGGAAACTCAATCGCCACCCGAACTACGTCTACCTCATGCGAAAGGCAGGCTTCGTGATGGGCGGCAATCGAACCACGCTCGAAGAAGCACGAGAGTGGCTGGCAGAAAATCCAAACTGGCGAGGACGCCTAACAACAGGCGACTCCAAACTCGGCAAGATCGTATCCAGCCACGACTGACAACAACCCCTCACTCGCTGGCGCTCGCTCGGTAGTCCTCCTCCCGTTGGTCGTCGTGCTGTCGCGGCAACATCCACCCAACTCGACTCCACCCGCAGACGCTGAGATCTTCGCTCTCTCCGTTCCATTCCGCTTAGCCGTTCGCGGTGGCTTTCCCTCGTTTCTGCTCGTGCCCCTCGCTCAACCGCTACCGATGCGGCGAGTCCAGATCTCGGACAAGCCGAGCACTGGTCTCGCTTATCGCATCGTCCGCGGATTCGCGTCCTGCTTCGCAGGCACGTGGCACCAGCAGCCCCGAGCCGCCACCACTGAAACGGCACGCTCCATTTCACTACGATCTCTCAGACGTCAGCGACTGTTCGCCCAATTCGCAATCAACATCCCCGTGGTCGCCCGTTCGCAGAGCTAGCAGCAGCAACCGTCTACGCTTCGTTCCTCAGCTTCGCCTATAGCTGCCACTACCACTGCTCGGCGGGCTCTCGAATCACCGCGATCGCTCGCCAAACTCACTCCATCCGCAAACGACAAACATCGCCGCTCATCGGTTGTCACCGAAACGCAACTACACCCCCCTCGCATCTTGAGTGCCAGCAAAGCTGTCACACGAAGCTGCACCCACTGCAGTCCGGCTTCGCCCGTACAACGTGACATTATGTCCATTTCGTTCACGCTACGCTCACCCTCGCTTGGCAGGTATGCCTGCTCTCGGTCACGAGATGGTACATAATGTCGTATTGTACGCTTTCGTGGGTCGGTCGGCTCCGTTGCGTTCTTGGCTGTCGCCAAGATTCGCGGCTTCTGTCGAGTCACCATCGCTGACGCGATTCCACGCTGTTAGCTTTTCGGCTCTTATCGATTGTAGCTGTTCCCAGCCACCCGGGCCCCGGCTGGGAAGGAGAGTCGAGTGCAGCCGAGCCGAAAGAGACGTCCTTCGCTTCGCTCAGTCCTGAGTAGTGCGGGCTACCCCGCCCCCGCCCGGGGTGCTTGGTAAGTCATCGCTTTGTCGCCCATTCTGTATTCGCTTGTCGAGTACGATTGTCCGGCTGCTCCAGGCGGCCCCTGCCATCAAGAAGATAACAGGGGCCTTCCCCCCGCCACCCGCTGCGCGGACGCGGTGGCCCCGCGTCTTCGCCGGCGTCGCTCCGCTGGCCGGCATTGCCGCTTACGCGCCCCCAGCACGTCGAATCGCCTGCAGCTACGCCGCCAGTCGCCGAGCGGCCAAGCCGCCCGCAACAATCAAACCCTCCATGCGTGCTTCCCAGCGTGGCCGGTTGAGTTCGCCCCTCAAGGTAGTGCTCGCTAACGCTCGCCTCCACCTTGACCGCCTCGCTCCCCCGTCTCCTCAAACGCTCGCCGCTTGGCAGGTTGCAAAGTCGGTTCCAGAAAAAACGCTCTTCAAAGAGAAAACCTGCGACGTGGGCCATTGGCATTGTACGCGCCTAAACACAGCTGGCCTGCGCTGTCACGCAGCCGCGAAGCGGAGAGAAAAACGCGACAGTGAAAGAGCGTGAAAACGGGTTGAGTTGTCGGCTCGCAGCTTGGTTCGTTCGCCTCAGCATGAGGTCGTGTTATGGCATTCGATATTTCTCCAGACCTTTTGACGATGGGCGCCTCAGCTGTTGCCGGTTTCTACATGAAACATAAGGCAGAAGAGCGGAAAGAGCGTCACGCCGAACACATACGAGCCTCCGAGCGGCGTCACCTCTCGGAGGCTTCGCGCGTTCGGGCTGCCAGCGTCGCCGGACAGTGGATACGCCGCTTGCTCGTTGCCGCCATCGTCTTCGCCGTAATCCTCGCCCCCTTCATTGTCACCGTCTTTACAGACGCTGGAACTGTCCTCCAATACTCCGAGCAAACCGGAGGAAAACTCTTCGGCCTATTTGGCCCCGCCAAAAACGCCGTTCGCTTTCAAGCAATCGACGGCTTGCTCATCACTCCCGAAACCCGCCAAGCGCTGCTCGCCGTTGTGGCCTTTTACTTTGGACAAGGAGCCGCGAAGTGAAACGCATCCTCCTCAGCCTTCTCGAAGATCGTGCCGCCCTCATCGGCTCTGCCGGAACCGCCTGGACGGTCGCGCTCAAACACATCCACACTTCAGTGGGCATCCTCGTAGGACTCCTCACCATCGTCTACCTCACGATCAAGATCCGGGAAGAGCTCAAACGCAGCAAACGCGATGACTGAGCCGCCTGTCCTGAGCGAAGCCGAAGGGCTCACCCGGGCGAAGCCCAAAAAACGCACTCGCCCGGGAAGGGGGTTAGGGGGATGGGCAAGCGAAGCGCGAAAAACGCGCTCGCCAGAAAAAACGCAAAAACGCCCCGCGCCAGAAATCGCGCGAGGGCATCCGGAGGAATCGCGAAGCCGTCTACTGACGGAGTCGAACCGAAGGGGCGAAACCTAAGTTAGCGACTACAGCGAGCTCATGCTCCCACTTGCGAAGCAAGAAGGAGACTGAGTGCCTGACTCATCTCATTGGACCGAAGACGCCTACACTGTTTAGGGTTTCCCAAACACGCTTGATCGCTTGTCCAGTTTCCTTGCTGACAAAAAGCGATGAGACTTTTCCACACGGCCTGCCAAGGAAGTAAGGCCTCATGTCTTCCCAATGTTCGCCAACACTCGCATTTCGCCAACTGGGAATTTCCTTCTCCAGCATCATAGCAACTGCCGACCTCGTCGGAATGCTACCATCGCCTGGGATATAATCATAACTTTCGCAGGTGACTAAAACCGGAGTTGCGTTCTCATAATAAAGAGGGAAATCCAGTCGAGTAGCTTCTATGTGTGCCAAGGCTTCACTCTGGTCGCATTCTTCTATAGATTGGATGACAGCGTCGTCCCCTGCGTAAGGACAAGTAATGAATCCTCCTCGCATGAAGATGGTGTGGTCGATGCCTCTGTATCCACATCGTTCACTCGGTATTGTTTCAGTTCCGAATTCATCCGGCTTCAAATTTACCATAGGATGCCAGCTTGGATAGCTCTCGACCACAGGACCATGCTCATCAATCAATTCTTTTAACTTCTGTATGCTGGAAGGTCTTACATCTCGATTTAGCCCCTCCGTTAGGTAGTGGATCGCTCTCTCCCTTGCACTTTCTGTCTCTTCTTTAATTCTAAAAACCATAGTTGTGCACAAGATAGGTGTATTGTGCACGAGTCAATGTATTTGTGGTTTGATGAAGGTCTCTACAATGCAACTTTCAGCTCTTTCGCTTCTTCGAAACGTCCAGCAACCTTCACGAGATTTTGGGGAAGGTTCGTGCCTTCGGGTGTGATTCTCCAGAACTCGTCGGCTTCTGCCTCGGTCTTCAAGTCGAGGTAGTGTTTGCGGATGATGTTCTCGGAGTTGCCAGCTTGTAGGGCGGCGTCTCCGACGGACTGAAAAGCTCCCACGATCATCGAAATGAAGGTGTGACGGAGGACGTTGTGATCGAGTCCGTTCTTTTTTCGGATAATTTTGCGATGGTACTCGAGGCGATTGGGGACGATGGGGTATTCGTCGAGCGGGTACTTTTCCAGCCAGAGACGCAAGTTTGGTTGGATCTTGATGGCTCGCTTTTCATCGACCTTGGAAACTTCCGGTTCGATGAGGATCACGCCCGTATCGAGGCGTATATGCTCTTTCTTGAGGCGACCGATTTCGCCGGTGCGAATGTCTGGCCGGAGTCCTGCGAAGAGGCAGAGAGCAAAATACGGGACGAAGATGCCTTTGGGGAGAGGCTTACGCTTTGGGTTGTCAGGATCGCCGTCGTAGTCCTCGACGTACTTCATGAGTGCCTCGGCTTGCTCGGCGGTGATCGTTTCCGCAGAGCCTCGCTTCGCTTTGATCGTGAACTGAGGGACCTTGTCGAGAGGATTGAGCATGAGCCAATCCTTGAGCACACAAAAGCGAAAGAAGGTGTTCAGGTAGCCTCGCTTGTTGTTGAAGGTCTTGGGGCTGATATGGCTGTTGTTTTCGCCAAAGGTCAGATTGTTAAGGTAGTTGCGGATGAGCTCGGGATCCATCTCGCCAAGAAGCTTTTCGCCGTACTCTGCTTTAAATTTGGTGAGCTGCGTGGTCATGGTACGAAGTTGCACGGCGGTGATGATGTTTCGCTGATGCTCGATTCGCTTGTGCTTCAAGTATTCGTCGATGGAGGTTTCGACGGTTTGCTCGAACTCCGCTTCGCGGTAGCGGTCGAGGGCGTACCTTACATAGTAGGAGAGAGGTTTCTTGCGGCCTTCGAGCATCTTGAAGGCGATCTTGGCTTCCTCGCATTCTTCGCGACTGAGGGAAGTCATGACGACCTTTTCGTAGTTCTGCTCGGCGCGTTGCTTTACTTCGAGCCGCTGCTTTTCCTCGGTAGCCTCAGACTTCTCCTGGAAGTTCTTGCGGTAGCGTTTGCCGTTGATGGTTCCGGCAACTCGCCAGTAGACGGTTCCGGTGGGGTGCTTCATCCGCTGGACGGTGAACTTCCCGTATTTCTTTCGCTTCTTTTCCCCTGGAAGCGACGCAGGGGTGCTTGAGTTGGACATGGTCCAAATTTGCCAATTCTAATTGGCAAAGACAAGCGTAAGTCGTTGATAAAGTGGCGGAGAGAGAGGGATTCGAACCCCCGGTACCTTGCGGTACACACGCTTTCCAAGCGTGCGCATTCGACCACTCTGCCATCTCTCCGGTCTTTTCTTCTCGAAGGTGGCCTGGGAGCCCCTAGAAAAGAACGGCCTAATAAGGCGATTCGCATATGCTCGGTCAATGTCTTTTCTGAAAAAGTGATTTGGGGCGCTTCACGGCCCGTTTAAAAGTAAAAACCCGCTTGCATGTTAGATGCCCCCACTTACGTTCTGGCGTTTGTAGTGTTCCGAGAAAAATGGTCTCTTCTAACGCAGATATAGGTTACAACAGCAAGGTCGAGGGCGGCGTCATCGTTTCCAAGGCCGATGCGGTTATTAACTGGATTCGCACCCACTCGCTTTGGCCGATGCCAATGGGGCTGGCGTGCTGCGCGATCGAGCTCATGGCCGCCGGCGCTTCGAAGTTCGATATCTCGCGCTTCGGCGCCGAGGTGATGCGCTTTTCGCCCCGCCAGTCGGACGTGATGATCGTCGCTGGCACCGTCACTTATAAGATGGCGCCCATCGTCCGTCGTATCTACGACCAGATGGCTGAGCCGAAGTGGGTGATCGCCATGGGCGCCTGCGCGTCTTCGGGTGGAATGTATCGTTCCTACGCCACCTTGCAGGGAGTGGACCGGATTGTTCCGGTTGACGTTTATATCAGCGGTTGCCCGCCTCGCCCGGAAGCCTTGCTCGACGCTCTAATAAAGTTGCAGGACAAGGTCAGCACGGAAACGTCGACCCAGAATTTGTTCAAAGTAAAATCCTGATCGCCCGCACGATGATTGCTCAAGATCTTCTCGTCGCCCTGCAAGGAGTCAGCTCCGAAGTCGCAGAGCGGGAATCGGCCGATTGGCCCTCTTTCAACTGTCCGATCGATTCGCTCGTGGCTGTGCTCAAGGTCCTCCGCGACAACCATGGCTACGACATGCTGGTCGATGCGACTGGTATGGATAATGGAGTCGACGCGAGCCCGCGTTTCACCGTGATCTACCATCTGCTTTCGACGGCGAATCACGTTTACGTGCGGGTCGCGGCAGACTGCGCAGACAGCGAAAATCCAGTTGCCCCTACTGTTTCCGGTCTGTGGCCGGGCGCTGACTGGCACGAGCGCGAAGCCTACGATTTGCTAGGCATCACTTATGAGAACCATCCGGATATGCGCCGCATTCTGATGTGGGACAGTTATCCGCACCACCCGCTGCGCAAGGATTTCCCGTTGGCCGGCCACGAGGACGACCTTTGGGACGAGGAAATCAGGGAAGAAACGGGAACGAAGGTAATTCCTGCTCCGATGGCGGGTGGACCATTCGTATCGAAAAGTTCCAACTTCGAGGCTCAGAAAGAGCCGCGAGCCAAGGATGAGAGCTGGAATGAGAAGAAGGAGAAGCCGGAAGGCTGAGCGCTGCGTCGCGAAAGCCTCCACATCCAAACGAATTTAGCTAATGGCGACCGAATCTAAAGAATACTCGATGCCCGATGCGGCAAGCCGCGCGGCGCAAGCTTCGGAAGAGTTCGAGACTGAAAAGCTCGAGCTTAGCATGGGACCGTCTCACCCGTCCACGCACGGGGTTTTGCGACTCAACCTCGAGCTCGACGGAGAGATCATCCAGAAGTGCGACCCCGTGCTTGGATATCTTCATCGTGGCGACGAGAAGATTGCGGAGAACATGACTTACAATCAGTTTGTGCCTTACACGGACCGATTGGACTATCTTGCTCCGCTAGCGAACAACGCAATCTACGCGATCGCGGTGGAAAAGCTCACCGGTATTGAGGTGCCTGAGCGTTGCCAGGCGATCCGCGTGCTAACGAGCGAGATGGCCCGAATCTCCTCCCACCTGCTAGGACTCGGAGCTTACACTATGGATGTCGGGGCTTTGACGGTGTTCATGATTACCTTCACCGAGCGTGAAAATCTCTACACGCTTTTCGAGGAGCTTACCGGAGCTCGCTTCACTACTAGTTATAGTAGGATAGGAGGAGTCACCCGCGACATGCCGGATGGCTGGATGGACAGGGTGCTTGGCTTCTGCGACCACTTTCTCCCGCTCTTGGACGATGTCGAGAGCTTGCTTTCGCGTAACCGTGTTTTCGTGGATCGCACGGCGGACATTGGAATCATCAGCAAGGAAGACGCGATCGCGTATGGATTGACGGGACCGAATGCTCGCGCCTCCGGTCTCGATCTCGATCTCCGTCGCGACGCCCCTTATTCCGGCTACGAGAAGTACGACTTCGAGGTAGCTCTTGGCGAAAACGGCGACTGCTACGATCGCTATCTCGTTCGCATGGAAGAGATGCGGCAGAGCGTTCGCATTATCCGGCAAGTCATTGCTCAGATGCCGGAGGGTCCTTATCGCGCTGAAGACGCGAAGAAGATCATTCTTCCGCACAAGGACAAGACGCTCACTTCCATGGAGGAGCTCATTCAGAATTTCATGATCACGACGGAAGGCCCGCAGATTCCCGCTGGCGAAGTCTACTTCGAGGGCGAAGCCCCGAAGGGAGCGCTTGGATTTTTCATCCATTCGAAAGGTGGAGGAGTCCCTTACCGCATGAAAATTCGTGGTCCCTCTTTCTGTAACTTAAGCATTTTGCCAAAACTCTGTGTTGGCGTCATGGTATCCGACATCCCGTCGATCCTTGGCAGCTTCGACTTCGTAATGGGGGAATGCGATAGATAACAATAGTGACTGGTGAAGAGCGAATGGTGAGTTGGGATCAGTATCCATATTAAGCTACATCATACTTCACGTTTCATAATTCATATTTTCAAAAAAATGGACTTAAAGCCAGAGACGCTAGCTGAGATCGAAGCTGCGATTCCGAAATATCCGGAAAAGCAGAGCGCGGTGATGCCATTGCTGCATGCGATTCAGAAGGATCAAGGCACCCTCACCAACGAGGCTGCGGAGTGGGTTGCCGAAAAGCTGGGTATCGCCCCGATTAACGTACTTTCGGTTATCTCCTTTTATCCCTTCTTTCGCCAGCATCAGATAGGCAAGCGCCACATTCGCGTATGTCGCACGCTTTCTTGCGCGATGGCGGGTGGGGCGAAGGTTTGCGATCGTATGCTCAAGGAGTTCGAGACCGAGCTGAATGGCGTATCACCCGACGGTGAAGTGACCGTGGAGTTTGCCGAGTGCCTTGCAAGTTGCGGCAGCGCTCCAGTCATGTTGGTGGACGAGGAGCTTCACGAGAATCTCGACGAAGCGAAGGCCAAGGAAATTTGCGATAAGATTAAAGCGGAGGCGAAAGCGTAGTTACGATGGCAATACATCCAAAAGAGCAACGCCTGATTCTCAAGTACGCTGACGAGCCTGGCTACACTCCAAGTATCGATAGCTATCTGGAGCATGGCGGTTATGACATGCTTAAGAAGGCAGTCACCATGGAGCCGCAGGCGATCATGGACGAGGTCAAGAAGTCGACGCTTCGCGGCCGCGGTGGAGCTGGTTTCCCTTGCGGGCTCAAGTGGAGCTTCGTGGATCGCAAGTCGGGTAAGCCTATTTATCTGGTCTGCAACTGTGACGAATCCGAGCCCGGAACTTTCAAGGACCGCCAGATCGTGCACAAGGATCCGCACCAGTTGATCGAAGGAATGATGATATCCGCTTTCGCGAACAACGTCGCGAAGTCCTTCATCTACATTCGTGAAGAGATGCCGCACGGCGCGAAAATTTTGGACCAGGCCATCCTCGAAGCGAAGGAGAAGGGCTTTGTTGGCGATAATGTATTGGGATCTGGATACAGCTGCGATATCGTTGTGCATCGTGGAGCGGCGGCCTATATTTGCGGTGAAGAGACAGGTCTTATCGAATCTTTAGAGGGCAAGCGGGCGAATCCCCGTATCAAACCTCCCTATTTTCCGGCGGTGCTCGGTCTCTACAATTGCCCGACTATCGTAAACAACGTCGAAACGCTTTGTAACGCGGTCCATATTCTCGACATGGGCGCGGAGGCGTTTACGAAAATTGGCCGTCCCAACAATGCGGGTACTCGTATCTGGTGCGTATCCGGTGGAGTGCAGCGTCCGGGGTACTACGAAGTTGGTGAGATGACGCTCGGCGAACTGGTCTATGACATTTGTGGTGGACCGCTACCGGGGCGTACGATCAAGGCAATCATCCCCGGTGGCTCTTCGATGAAGATCCTCAAGAACGGAGAGCGTTATACAGGCAAGAATCCAGATGGATCTGAGTACGATTGGGGACTTGAGGACATTCCGCTCGACTACGATGGCATCGCGGCGGCCGGTTCTATGTCCGGCTCAGGTGGTATGATGGTGCTCGACGACACGGTATCCATTCCGGGAGCGTTAGCAAACTTGATGGCCTTCTACTCTCACGAGAGTTGCGGTCAATGTACGCCGTGTCGTGAAGGTTCGCTCTGGTTGAAGAAGATTACTTCGCGCATGGTTCACGAGCAGGCTCGCCCTGAGGACGTGGACCTCATGCTCGATGTAGCTGGCCAGATAGCGGGCCGTACGATTTGCGCCTTCGGTTTCGCCGTGGCGTGGCCGGTACAGAGCTACATTGCCAAGTTTGAAGATGAATTTAGAGAATATGCGGCGCGCCTCAGCGATCCAAATGCTGACCGCCAAGCCATAAAGGAACTCGCGTGTAATGGCTGAGGAAAACAAAGAAAACCTGATAACGGTCAATATTGACGGACAAGACCTGCAGGTGCCTCCGGGTACCAACATGGTCGAGGCGGTCAAAATGCTCGGCAAGGAGGTCCCGCATTACTGCTACCATCCTAAGCTTTCCGTGGCGGGAAATTGCCGCATGTGTCTCGTGGAGATGGGTATGCCAGGCCGCGACCGCGCGACAGGCGAAGCCATGCTGAACGAGGATGGCACGCCCAAGATAATGTGGATGCCTGGTCCGGCAATCGCTTGCGGCACCAAGGCGGCACCTGGCATGCACATTAAGACGAACTCGCCGAAGGCGGTCGAATCGCGTGAGTCAGTGACTGAATTTCTTCTTATCAATCACCCGCTCGACTGCCCGATCTGCGACCAAGCTGGCGAATGCAAGCTACAAGAGTTTTCTGCGTCGCACGGACGTGGATACAGCCGTTTCGTGGAAGAGAAAAATGTTAAGCCAAAGCGCACGCGTCTCGGTCCGAGAGTGACGCTTGACGACGAACGTTGTATTCTCTGCTCGCGTTGTATCCGTTTCAGTCAGGAAGTTGCCAAGGATGATGTGCTTGGCTTCACGGATCGCGGAAGCTATTCGACGCTGACCTGCTTCCCGGGCAAGGAGCTCGCGAACAATTACTCTTTGAACACGGTTGATATCTGTCCGGTGGGAGCTCTCACCAGCACCGATTTCCGTTTCAAAATGCGCGTCTGGTTCCTCAAGGAAACTAAGAGTATAGATTTTGAATCGAGCGTTGGATGCAATACGGTCGTGTCCTCACGCGAAGGGAAAATCTATCGGATCACGCCGCGTCAGAATGATGAAGTAAACGACACGTGGATGCCTGACTCCGGCCGCGAGCTTTATAAGCAAGTCGAAGCGGTCGATCGTCTTTCGTTCTCGAGCGTGAATGGCTCTGAGACATCGGCTGTCGAAGCAATCAAGTCTGCTGCCGAGCTTTTGAAAGGGGAGGGCGTGGCAATCGTCGGTTCCGGTCGGAATACAGTGGAAGAGCAATTCGTGCTTAAAGCAATCGCTGATCGAGTGAACGCCAAGGGTGTGTATTTAGTAGCTCGGTACGGTGACGATGACGAAATTCTCGTTTCCAAGGATCGCAATCCGAACGTTCGCGGAGCATTGGCGACCGGATTGATTTCCGATCTTCCAGCTGAGCAGCTTTCCGTTCTCGCTTCTCAGATTGATTCTGGAGAGGTGAAGACGCTTCTCGCTACGAAAGAAGATTTGGTAGCGGCTGGCCTCACTGTTGAACAATTGAAGAAGGTGAAGCTTGTAGTCATTGACACGCACGCTTCCGATACGACTGCGAATGCAGATGTGGTGATCGCTGGACTGACTCAATTTGAAAAATCAGGCACGCTCATCAACCAGCAGTTCCGTATCCAAAAATTCCATAAGGCAGTTCCGGGTCCGGTTGGCTCGATAGACGATTTGGCTGCCTTGTCAGCGATTCAAGCCAGCCTGTCCGGTGAGACGATGCCTACGGTAGTTGGAACGGTTTGGGAGAGGATCGCGGCTGAAGGTAGCATTTTCGAAGGTCTCAGTTTCAAGGGGATTCCTGATACTGGCGCTCTTCTTGATGGCTCAGCTTTTGCAGGCCTTGCGTTTGCGGAGGGCAAGTCACTTCACTTTGAACCCAAGCTCGAAGCCGCTGCAGCGGAATAAGCGTCATGGAACTTTCAGATATAGCAATCAAGTCGATCTACGCAGTTATCGTAGTGAGCGTGTTGATGGGCTTTTGCTCCTATGCCGTTCTCGCCGAGCGCAAGATTTCCAGCTGGATCCAAGGCCGCGTGGGACCGAACCGTACTTCGCTTCCCTTTATCAGCTCGATACCGTACATCGGTCGTTTTTTGACGCGTCTTGGTGTCTTTCAGCCAATTGCGGATGGAGCGAAGTTTCTCTTTAAGGAAGACATCACGCCCGCCCATGTTAACAAGTTGTATTTCACGCTTGCTCCGATCTTGTCGCTGATTCCGGCCTTAACGACGGTGGTCGTTGTGCCGTTTGGCTATTATGAGAATGCTGCGGGCGAAGTGGTTACGCTTGTGCTCACCGATCTCAATGTGGCGATTCTCTTCCTCTTCGCGGTTTCCTCTCTTGGGGTGTACGGCATCGTGCTTGCGGGGTGGTCTTCTAACTCTAAGTATCCATTTCTTGGAGGCATTCGCGCTTCTGCACAGATGATCTCCTATGAGCTTGCGATGGGCATTTCCGTTTTGCCCGTTTTCATGTGGCTTAACGCTCCGGGTACAGCTGGAACGCTGAGTTTGGTAGATGTGGTTAACTCGCAAGGCGGAGCGCTCTGGTACGCGATGTGGATGCCGGGCTCGTTTTTGATTTTTGTCGTTTGTATTTTCGCAGAAACGAATCGCTTGCCCTTCGACATGGCTGAGTCTGAGACGGAGCTCGTCAGTGGTTTCCACACGGAGTACAGCTCTTTCAAGTTCGGCCTGTTTTTCGTGGGCGAGTACGCCCATATGCTGGTCGGGTCCGCGATTGTCGCTATTCTTTTCCTTGGAGGCTGGCATCCGCTACCCTTCATGACATGGGCTGATTTCGGAGTGCATGGTCTCTTGGCTGGCGTACTTTCGGTTGGCACCTTGATTGGCAAGCTTTGCGGCTTCATGTTCTTCTTCATGTGGATTCGCTGGACGCTTCCACGTTTCCGATACGACCAAGTGATGAAGCTCGGCTGGCAAATGTTGCTGCCCGCGTCGATCGCGAACTTGGTCCTCTATACTTTTATAATCTACTTTTTGGAGAGACCTTAACCCACACGAGCCATGGCTATCGTCGTTAAGAGAAAACCACTCAATCTACTTGAAAAACTCTACATTCCGGAGATCGCTCGCGGTCTAGCGGTTACGTTCCGTCGGATGCTGTTCGGCGAAACCGTCACGCTCGAGTACCCGGAACAACGTCCGCCGATTCCGGCAGGCTACCGTGGAGTGCCCACGCTGGTTCGCGATCCCGAAGGGCGCGAGAAGTGTGTGTCCTGCCAGTTGTGCGAATTCGTTTGTCCACCCAAGGCCATTCGTATTACGCCGGGCGAAATACCCGAAGACAGCGAGTACGCTCACGTGGAAAAGGGGCCGAAGGAATTTGATATCGATATGCTGCGCTGCATCTACTGTGGCATGTGCCAGGAAGTTTGTCCTGAAGAGGCGATCTGGCTGCAGAATCAGTATTCAATGTCCGGCTACAGCCGCGCCGAAATGGTGAACGACAAGACGAAGCTCTACGAACTCGGTGGCACGCTTCCCGACGAACACTTTAAGTGGAACAAAAAGAAGGAAGCTGCTGAGCACGGCGGCGGCCACCACTGATTCTAAATTTGGAATACTCTCCCTCCTCAGATGACTGACCTGTTTTTCTACATCTTCGCGGCAATCACGCTCGCCTGCGCCTTCGCAGTCGTGTTCAGCCGCAATCCCGTCAACGCGGCGATGTTTCTCATCTTGACCTTCCTTGGCATGGCGTCGCTTTTCGTGATGCTCGAGGCTTACTTCCTCGCGGTAATCCAAGTGTTGGTTTATGCGGGAGCGGTGGTCGTACTCTTTCTCTTCATCATCATGCTTCTCGATGTTAAGGAAGAATCCAAGGCGAAGCTCAAACCGCTCACGCTCGTAGCGAGTGTAATTGGATTTGCGATACTGCTGGTTGGGGTCGTTGGCATTACCTCAAGCGATAACATCAAGGCCACTACCGAAACGCTTCCTGAGGCTGCCGGGGCCACTCTTAAGAATTTTGGCTACGAACTCTTCACAACCTATCAGCTTCCCATGCAAGTGACTGGCTTCCTTCTTCTCGTCGCCATGATCGGCGTAATCGTGCTCAGCAAGCGCGTTAAGACCGATTAGCTGTTTGTAATATTTTCATCCTCTACACGAAACTCTCCTCTTTTCATAATCGATGACCGTCGGACTTGAACATTATATCGCGTTGAGCGCTTCGCTTTTTGCCATCGGTTTCTTTGGCGTTTTGCTTCGCAAGAACACGCTCGTCATCTACATGTGCCTCGAGCTGATGCTCAACGCGTGCAACCTCGGCCTAATCGCCTTTTCGCGATACCACGGCGGGATGAGCGGATCTATCTTTGTCTTTTTCACGATAACGGTGGCGGCGGCCGAAGTCGCAGTCGGTTTGGCCATCATCGTAGCCCTGTTTCGCAAGCGCCAGACAGTGCAGGTGCCAGACCTCAACGCCCTGAAGAACTAGCTTACTGATGAAACCAGAACTCTTCGCATACGCTCTTCTCGCGTTTCCTTTGATCTCGGCGGTTTCGATCGCGTTTGGGATGCGTCGCAATGGGGCCTTGGCTTCCGGCGTTTCCGTCGGCGCGGCTGCTCTTCTTCTAGCGACTGCGCTCCACATTATTTTCCGCCTCGATACCTTCGAGTTCAGCGTGAATTGGCTTCAAGTCGGGCCGCTCTCGATTGATTTCGGTTTTCTCGTCGACGACCTTGCCAAGCTCATGCTTTTCGTCGTGGCGTTTGTCGGATTTCTCGTGCACGTATTCAGTCTTGGATACATGAAGGACGATCCGAACAAGGCCCGTTTTTTCGGCGGTCTTTCGATCTTCATGTTTTCTATGATCGGCTTGGTAATGGCGAGCAGTCTCGTCACGCTCTTCATCTTCTGGGAGCTGGTCGGCTTTAGCTCTTACATGCTGATTGGCTTCTATCTCGACAAGCCTAGCGCATCTGCCGCTGCCAATAAGGCGTTCATCGCGAATCGGGTGGGGGATTTTGGATTCCTCGTTGGCATCGCTATGGCCTTTTGGATTTTTGGCACGGTCAATCTTTCCGAGATGCGCGAGATGGTGGTTTCGGGCGAGGTTGTGATTGCTTCGATTGGGGCGGCGACGGGACTCGGACTTTTACTCTTTTGCGGTACGGTCGGCAAATCCGGTCAGATCCCGTTGCATGTTTGGCTTCCGGACGCGATGGAGGGGCCAACACCAGTGTCTGCCCTTATTCACGCGGCAACTATGGTCGCGGCGGGCGTGTTTTTACTCTGCCGTACTGGTTTTCTCATGACGGCTGACGCCTTGCAGGTGATTCTTTGGGTGGGCGTGGCAACGGCGATTTTTGCAGGTCTTACCGCAATCGCTCAGCGCGACATTAAGAAGATTCTCGCTTACTCTACTGTTTCGCAGCTCGGCTATATGGTGGCGGCCTTCGCTCTCGGTAGCCTCGCAGCGCTCGCGGCAAATCCGGCGGATGCAGCCGGCGCGGTCATCACGGGCGGCGTTGCGGCGGCGATGTTTCACTTGACCACGCACGCCTTCTTCAAGGCTTTGCTCTTCCTCGGCTCCGGCTCCATCATCCACGCCTGTCACCACGAGCAGGACATCTTCAAGATGGGCGGCTTGGCCAAGAAGATGCCGATCACCTTTGTGTGTTTTTCTCTCGGCCTGATGGCATTGATTGGCACGCCTTTCATTTCGGCGGGCTTCTATTCAAAGGACGCGATTCTTGCGCTCGCCTACGAGCAAAACACTGCTGCCTTCTATCTATTGGTCTTTGGCGCTTTCCTCACCACTTTCTACATGATTCGTCTTTGGAAGATCACCTTCTTTGGTAAGGCAAATTCCGAAAACGCGGATCATGCGAAGGAGAATGGCTTAGTGATAACAGTACCTCTCATTCTTCTGGCAGCGCTTTCGGTCGTGGGTGGATTCGCGTTTATTTACCCGCAGGCGCTCATGCCGATCATCGAAGCGGGCGAACATATCGCTCACGGAGAGCACCACACGACGATCGCTCTTTTTGGCGGTGGCGCATGGGCGATCGGCCTTGTACTGGCGTTTGTGATTTATGCGGCGGGAGCGAAGGAAGATCGTTTCAAGAAGATGACTGGACGACTCTACGGCCTGCTTGAGAAGAAGTTTTTCTTCGACGAGGTTTACGGATTCTACATCGCAAAGATCCAGCAGCGCTTCGCGTCGGCTCTCAACCTCATCGAGCAGATCGCGCTTTCGGGACTGATCATTCGTGGAGCGGCTGGCGTGGCTGGCTTGGTCGGCATCGGCTTGAAGGCTCTGCACGTGGGGAGTCTTCATCAATACGTCTACTGGTTTATCGCGGGTCTCGCGATTTTCTGGGCCTTTGCTGGCGGTTTCTAACTTACGAGCGAGATACGATAGCCAAACACACTTTCTAAAATGAACGACTCCGTTTCACTTCTCCATTTCACCATTGCGGTTCCGATAATCGCCGCGTTCGCCACGTTGTGGGCGGGCAAGCTCGGTCGTCCTGCGGTGCAAATCGTATCGATCACTGGGTTTGCGATTCCTACTATATTGGCTCTCGTAGCCTGGATCGCTTACAGTCCTGAAGTCGCTGGCGGTTATGATTTCGTCACTCGTCACAATACAGGTCTCGAATCGGTCGGCATCAGTCTGCACCTTGGTTTGAATGGCATTTCGCTTCCTCTTTTTGTGATGTCTGCGGTAGTGGGTCTCGCGGCAGGGCTTTACGCAGCTCAGTCAAAGGCGGAAAACCTATCTCGCTACCTTTTCTGCCTTTTGATTATGCAGGGCGGTTTGATGGGGGTCTTTGCTTCGATCGACGTTTTCTTTTTCTACTTCTTCCACGAGCTTGCACTGATTCCGACCTTTGTGATGGTCGGCGTTTGGGGCGGTCGCGATCGTGGTTACGCGGCAATGAAGATGACGATCTATCTCACGCTCGGCGCCATGATTTCTTTGGCCGGTCTGATTGCTCTTTATGTCAAAAGCGGCGCGAACTCCTTCGACTTGATTACGCTGAAGGCGCACCTCGCTGCCGCTCCGCTTAGCGAAACGGTTTCGCATTACGCGTTCGGACTCCTGCTTTTTGGGTTTGGTATTCTTGTATCGCTCTGGCCACTACACACTTGGGCACCCTTAGGCTATGGGGCAGCTCCGAGTTCGGCAGCGATGCTGCACGCGGGTGTGTTGAAGAAGTTCGGTCTCTATGGCTTGATCCAAATCGCTGTGCCGCTCATTCCGGGCGGAGTAGGGCAGTGGGAGAACTGGATCGTCTGGCTCGCACTTGGAAACGTCGTGGTAGTCGGGCTCATTACGATGGCTCAGCGGGACTTGAAGCAGATGCTCGGTTACAGTTCGGTGATGCACATGGGTTACGCCTTTCTCGGGATCGCGGCGATGTCAGTTCTTGGTGTCGGCGGGGCGGTTCTCATGATGGTGGCGCATGGTCTTACGGTTGCATTGCTTTTTATGCTTTCGACAATGATTCACCACCGCACTCAGACTTTCGAAATGGAGGAAATGGGCGGGCTATCCAAGAAAGCTCCGGTGCTTAGCGCATTCTTCGTTTGCGCGATGATGGCTAGCATTGGATTGCCTGGACCGGGTCTCGCGAATTTCTGGGGAGAGTTTGGAATCTTCGTCAGCATTTGGGAATACAAGCCGTGGGTGCTTTTTGTGGCGGCGACTGGTATTATAATATCTGCGGTCTACGGGCTGCGTTCGATATCGCGGGTCTTTTTCGGGAACGAGTCTGAGGACTTCCTCGAAGTGCAGAAGGAGAACAGTGTGACTGATATGACTTGGGCAGAACGCGTGCCTGCTTTGATCCTTCTCGTATTGCTTTTCTTTATCGGGCTTTTCCCGAAAACAGTGACTTCCTCCCTCAACGAAGCCCTTGAGAGTGAACCCGTCTATGCAAAGGCGGAAGCCGGCGAATAATCAATTTTTGGATACACGATGCCAACTGAAACTCTGAAATCCCTCGGCGATATCGCCGCTACCAATAGCTGGGGAGCGATCTATCCGGAATTGATCCTCGGCTGCCTAGCACTGGCGTTGCTCGCTCTCGAAGTGATCTTGCCGAAGTTCGCCCACGGCGCGATTCCTAGAATCTCGATTCTTGGTCAGGTGTTGTTGCTGGGCTACATCATCATTTTCGATCCTGCCGGCTGTTGTAATGGAATTGCCTTCGGGGGAATGATCGAGCTTTCCGGAACGTCTCAAGCACTGCGCATCTTCTTCCTGCTCGCCTCGATATTCGTAAGCTATCTGGCGATGGTGAGCTTCGAGAACAAGACGCTTGCCCGAGTCGAGTACTTCGCCATCACGCTGGTCGTTACCGGGGCTCTTTCCATCATGGCGATGAGCAATCATTTTGTAATGCTCTTTGTCGCTCTCGAAACGGCGACAGTTGGCTTCTACATTCTCGTCAGCTACTTCCGCCAAAACACACTTTCTCTCGAGGCGGGCTTGAAGTATTTGATCATGGGAGCGCTCAGCTCAGCCATCTTGCTTTTTGGCATTGTTTTGCTCTATGGAGCGGCCAGCAATCCTGCTATGGCAGGCAGTAGCCTGGATTCGATGAATTTCCAAAATCTGCGGGTGTTCCTCGAGGCGAATCCGACCGATACGCTTTCGATTTTGGGCATGCTGCTGGTTATTTCTGGTGTCGCGTTTAAGATCGGCGCCTTCCCGTTCCAAATCTGGATTCCCGATGTCTACCAAGGCGCGCCCGTTTCTACGACTGCCTTTCTCGCTGTATCGTCAAAGGCGGCGGGCTTTGCGGTCTTGCTAACGCTGACAAAGGTTTTTTCTCCGCTATCAGATTGGCTGTTGCCGCTGCTTTCGGGCATTGCGGCGCTGACGATTCTGTTTGGTAATTTCGCGGCTCTCACGCAACGGAATCTCAAGCGCATGATAGGTTTGTCGGGCGTTTCTCATGCTGGCTTTTTGCTGGTGGGGGTTGTTGCGGTCCAGACGGTTCCGGAAGCGACCAATTGGGTGCTGTTTTATCTCTTTGCCTATCTGCTCGGATCGATGGCGGTCTTCTGTGTTCTTGCTCACCTTCCTAAGGAATGGGATGCGGATCTGTCGCTCGACGATCTCGGAGATCTAGCTAAGAAGAACGGATTTCTGGGTATCGCCTTGGCGATTGGGATTGGTTCTCTTGCAGGGATTCCGCCACTTGCTGGTTTCATCGGGAAGTTTTTGATCTTCGTCGCTGCGTTCAAGGCAGAGCTTTATGTGCTGCTTGGCGTGGGCATCGTCGGTGTTGTAATCTCGATCTACTATTACTTCGGCGTGATCAAAGCTGCTTTCTTCGAAGTCTGGAGCTTCACTGACGAGGATGAGAAGAGCGATGCCCCGGCGGTTTTGCCCGGTCAGTCTCTGACGGCTCTTGGCCGACTCGCGATTGTCTTCGCTGTTGGCGGTTCGATTGTATTGGGCTTCTTCCAGGGACCACTCGGATCCTGGCTTTCCGGTCAATAGAAACCCTGTAATTCACTGTTTATTAAGCTCTAAGCTCGCCAAAATCGGCGGGCTTTGTTGCGATTAAGGTTGAGTTGGCAACCTTATAGAATTGGAACTGTTTACCAGTTTTTAACAAAATCCCCGAATACGAAATACGAATGAAAGTAACTGGTCTCGCGATCGTACCACCAGAGTCCGCAGAGGAAGGTTTCAAGGTAACGCCTGAGCTTCTTGCATCCGTATTGGCTCGCTACTCGCGCAGCAACGAAGGCATTTCGACGATCATGTCGAAAGTCGACTTGAAGAATGCTGATAAGTCGATCGATCGAATTTTAAAGTTCGTAGATTACGGGCATGCCTCGATTGGGGGACTGACCGGCGGTATCGCGATCGCTATCGACGACGTTTCGATGTGGCTGGCGTACAAGCTTTTTGAGGTGTCTCAGATGAGTGACGGGCAGGAGTCCAGCACGCGCTACATAGCGATGGATCCGCAGAATATTCCGACGCCCGACGAGATTGGGATGCCGGTTGACCTTGCGGAAGAATGGCTCTCAATCGTTAGCGAAGCATTCGACTGCTATAACAAGGAGTACGCCCGTTTGGATAGGGTGGCGAAGGAAGATCCCAGCATAGTGCGCGCTCCGGAAGAAACGCCGGAGAAGGTGCTCGCTCGTATGCGCAAGAACTACGCACTCGATCGAGCGCGTTACTTCATCCCGTTTGCGACCAAAACGAACTTAGCCTTAGTCATGTCCGCCCGCATGTGGGCGCAGACGATCAAGCACTTGGCATCGCTACCGCAGAAGGAAGCTCAGGTAGTTGCGGAAAAGATACGCGAGGAGGTCGCGAAGTTTGCTCCACGCCTCGTCAAGCACAGCAAGGCCGAAAAATCGTTTCAGCGACAAGCGCTTGAGGAACACAATCGTAGCTTGGATTTGCTGAAGTCGCGCCTTTCGATCGAGGCACTCGAAGACCAGGTTTGGGTGAGTGTCGACAAAAGCGTGCCGCCGTTTCTCAAAGAGAAACAGTCGATCGCGAATGCCCTCAAGTACCGTGCGAATCGCTACGGCTATTGTGGTACGGGAGTTCGACGCATGCGGGTCTCTTTTGCTTGGAACAACATGGCTATCGCCGAATTGCGTGATCTCAATCGTCATCGAACGGGGCACCGCTACACACCATGTATCCAAACTGGATTTTATTTGCCTGAAGAAATTGATCGCGAGGAGTTTCGTCCTTTTCTGGAGCGTCAAAAGGCATTTCTCTCCAAGCTCATGGAGCGCGGTGAGGCAAGCTATGTTTACGGGCTGATGCTTGGCAGTCAGACGCCTTTCGAGCACTCGACTCACGCTGACAAGTTTATTTACGAAGCGGAACTCCGCACGGGACTGGGTGCCCATTACCGTTACGCGGAACACTTGAGCGCGGCCTTGGGCGAATTCTATAAGCAAGTGCCGGACGCTCAGGAGTGGGTCGTTGAAGGTACGGCGGAGCCCGAATGATGATTCGTTTCTGCCGATTCTTTGTCGCTGTTTATATTGCGGGAGCTCTATTGCTTTCGTCGAATATCGAGGCAGCGAATAAGAAGCCGAAGGCAGAGCCGATGAAGATTATTAAAGCCAGCGAAACGCAGTTTAAGCACGCCAAGCTGGTGCAGACCAAAAAGGTCAAAAAGAAGAAGTTTCTTTGGTTTAAGAAGAAGAAAACGAAGCTTATTGAGCCGGAGACAATTCCTTTGGCTTCGCAGCTGGCGGTGTCGAAGGTTCAGAAACAGGAAATCGAGAATCCGGCTGCCGATGAATTAATCGTTCCTGTTACGAAAGCATTGCCAAACCGGGAGGCTGAAGTTGAGAGCTCTGGCGGTCTTTTAGTACGCCCTCAAATTTTGGATACTGATACGAAGGTTCGTGTAGTGGAAGAATCAGCCTCAGCTGAAGAGGCAGAGGAATAGGGATCTCATAGCTTGTCACGAATAAACGGACTTTTTTGCTCTTTGAGACTAGCTTAATGATTCTACCTTTAAAGTGAGTTTGCGACTGAAACTTCACTTTTTTAACTGTGATTGTCTCTGGAAAGGGTGTGTTGAATCTAGGAAAATTTGTGGCTTGTATCTGAATGGTTTATGCAATGAGGTTTTCGGAAGTATGAGAGTCAATCTCTTGAGACTTTGGCTAAAGCAAGACCATCGATAATAGATTTAATCATATAGATTATTGTGAATAATGTAATTATGGCATCTTACCCGCGTAGTGGGCATGAGATTACAGTTCGGATTCTATCGAATTACTTTGGTTCAGGTATGTTTCACCATGTTGATTGCCATGAGGCTAGAAACATTGTCCCAAGTCTACTAAGAAACATGAATTGTCATAAGACGCATGATTTTTTCCTAAATGTATCGAAGGAATTACCTCTTGTCTATTCGGTTCGTTATCGGACGCCGATAGAGTCTATTGTCTCTTGGTATTTGATGAATTTTAGTAAAGGACTGTGGGGGACGGATAAGGATTCGATTGATGTATTCAAGCCTTGGGCACAAGAACGTATTGATTATTGGAAGCGTTTTGCAAACAAGTGGATAATAGATAGAGGAGGCAATGACTTTCACTATTTCAGCTATCATGAATTTATCAAAGATCCGATGAAAGAAATGACGCGTACGATCGTGGATGTATATGGCGAGGCTTGTAATGAAGCTCGTCTAGCAACCGTTATAGAAAGATTAGGCGTTTCGAAGAAAAACGATATTAGGACGTTTCGCTACTTTGATGAAAGTTTTTTCAAATCTTTAGAGTTACAGGTTGATCGTGAAATGGATCGGATAGGGCTGCCTTCAGCCCTTTAAGTGAAACTAGCATCTTAAGCCTTATTTAATCCGAGAGACTAACTGTTCTTTCGGACAGCTTCCTTTTTCTCTTCGCGTTCTTCTTCAAGGCGGGCTTTTTCGTTGGCGAGTTGCTTGCGGATGTCTTCGGCTTCGGGGAGGTTTCCACTGGCTTGAGCGGAGGCGAGCTTGGGAGTGAGAAAGACTTCGCGCTCGGCGATCTTGGCCCGGTATTTTTCGTCGATCTCGGCGAGCTTTGCTTTTTGCTCTTCGGTAACCGGCTTGTGGTCGCCATCCTTTGCGGCGAGGCGTTCCATGGCGAGTTCGTAGGCGGATTTCATATGATTGGAATTACGAGACTTGACGCTTGGGTCAATGGAATTGCTCAAAGCTGAAGGTAGCCGATCCAGAGTCCGCATGCCAAGACGCTAGCGAATTGCCAGTGCTGCTCGCGTGGCTTTCCGAGTTGGCAATAGCCGTATGCGACAAGCGCGAGGGAGCTGAGAATGGCGGTCGCTGCTAGGCTGGCGGGTATGGGAGCAGTTGCTATGCTGGAGGCCGGCAGGGTAGATGTGAATTCTAGTGTTAGGTGTATCAGTTTTATAAGTACGAGTGCTGCATTGTTGAACAGTTCGCTAATGGGGAGGATGGTGTTTAGGGGTGAGAGGAGGAGCGAGAGAAAGCCTGCTACGATCGCTAGTGATGCGATGGGGAGGGCGACGAGGTTTATCAGAATGCCGTAGGTTGGAAGGATCTGGAAGTAGTAGATGCCGAGCAATGCGGAGCTTAGGAACGCGGCGATACTGACTCCAGTTGCGTCGAGTAGCCAACGTTTGGATACGCATAGCCAGCGTTGCCAAGTCGTCTGGATCGCGTGCGGGATATGGGGGAATAGTGGGAGAAGGCGATTGAGTGACTTGGCGAGCGGGAGCCCGAGGAGGAGAATGGAGGAGACCGTGAGGTAAGACATTTGAAAGCCGGCTTGAAATAGCTGGCCGGGAAGTAGTAGGAGGTAGATGAGGGCTGAGGCGACAAGAGCATTGAGGGGAGATGCCTGCTTGTGTCCAAATGTGGTGAGGTAAAGGCAGGCGACCATCAGCAGAGCCCGCCAGGAGGATGCGGACCCACCGGTGATGATGACGAAGCATGCGACTGCTAGAAGGGCGACGACGGCGCGGACGCTACCATCGAGTCGCATCAGGGAAAGCAAGTGATGGAAGCAGAGCGCGATGACGCCGATGTGCAGACCGCTGATCGCGAAGATGTGCATGGTTCCGTTTGAAAGGAACAGTTGTTTTTGTTCGGGAGTGAGTTCGCTCTTTTGCCCGAGCATAAGACCTTTGTAGGCCCCGGTGTAGGGACTTTCGGGGATTTTGTTTTGGGAGAGGGAGTTTGCGAATGCGGTGCGGGCTTGGTTTGCGAGCGAGGCGAGTCCTATGGCGGGAGCGGTGCGTTCGAGCAGGTAGCCTTGTTTGTAGGCGTGGACGATGCCGAGGTTGCGCAGGTAGGCGTCGAAGCGATCGCCTTCGTAATAGGGGAGCAAAGGACGGATGACGCCAATGGCGGAGAAGGTCTCTCCTTCAACCGGGTAGTTGTCGAGTCGCTGGGTTTCGAGAAAGAAGAAGAGGCGAAGCCCTTTCAGCTCTGATTGTTGTATTGGGGCGCTAACTACGGTGGCAATTCCGAGGGCTGTTTCAGGATCGGTAGCGTTGAACAGGGTTTTGATTTGTAGCTCTATTTCAGCTTCTCTAGGAATTTTGGAAACTTCGGAGTTCGGAGCAAGATGAGAGGTGAGAAAGCGTGTCGCTCCCAGTAGGATGATACTTGCGGAGAAGAATAGATGCCAGGTGCTGCTTCCTTTGTGGGATGCTTTGTAGGCGAGGAATAATCCGATGATCGCAATAGCGATGAGTATTGGAGTTTGGGGAAGCGGCAGAAATCGGGCGATGCAGATCCCGGTGGCGTAGGGTAGCAGTATCCAAAGCAGCGGTACGCGTCGCGGCTTGGTGGCTTTGGGCATGTAGGGTAAGGGGTGGAGGTGTTTTGAGCTAGAGGAAAGCTGTAGGGTGCAGGCGGTCGTCGAGGGACGAGCTTAGTGAAAGGATTGTAGATGCCAAGTCCCCGCTTTGGAAAATAGGGCTGGATTCCCTGATGAATCGGATGGTGCGAGTCGCTTTTTGTAGCGAGCTCAGTTTCGCTCGATCAGCTCCGCGATTTCTTTTTCGAAGAGCTTACGCGCCATATCCTGGTTGGAGTTGAAGCGCGGGAAGTGGGGGTGGGCAACGGAGGTCATCGAGAGCCGTATTGTCTCGTCACGAAGGTGGGCTGCGGTGTCTTTCAGTTTTCCATCGAAGTGAAACTCGAAAGCAGAAGTGGCTGAGTCGTAGGTGTTGAGAGTCTGGTGATAGGCCTCGCTCCGAATTGTAAAGGGGCTTTCCTTGGCGGCGACTGATTCGAGTTTGCGGGTGATCGCGAGGAATTCCTCTCCTTTCACTTTTAGTGAGTCCATGGGTTGAAAATCGTCTGAAAGGAAGAGGTCTTGAAGTTAATTAACTGTGAGCTTTCGAGGGAGGATAAGTTGGCTTTTGCGGAGCTATCAGGGGTCGCGTGCCGATTTGGCTGCGATATCGATATGATGGCTTTGACGCGGGCTGAAGCACCGCGCTACTTGTTGGGGATGGATGATCAGTCGAGTTTGTTTGGGGAGGAGGAGGAAGTGACCTTGCGGGAGTCTGCTGGGGAGCGCTCGAATAAGCGTCAGCCCTTGGCGGCGCGGCTGCGTCCGCGGAGCTTGAGCGAGGTCGTGGGGCAGGAGCATATCTTGGCTCCCGGAAAACTTCTTCCGCGGTTAGTGGAAGCGAACACGTTTGGGAGTCTGCTATTTTATGGGCCTCCGGGTTGCGGGAAGACGAGCATGGCGGAGGCGATCGCGGGGGAAACGAAGAGTCGCTTCGTGCGAATCAATGCGGTGATGTCGAACGTGGCGGAGCTGCGGGAGATTCTCGGTATCGCCCGCCGTATGGAGGATAAGGATACGGTGCTTTTTATCGATGAGATCCATCGCTTCAACAAGTCGCAGCAGGATTTGCTTTTGCCGGATGTGGAGGCGGGGAATATTCGCTTGATCGGGGCGACGACGCATAACCCTGGGTTTTATGTGAATGCACCGCTGTTGAGCCGAAGTCATTTGTTTCGCTTGAATCCCCATGATGTGGATACGGTGGCGGCTACGCTGGCGAAGGCTTTGACGGATGAGGAGCGGGGGCTTGGTGAGCGGAAGATCACTGCAGTGGCGGGGGTGCTGGAGGGATTGGCGAAGTTGTGCGACGGGGATTTGCGGAGGGGTTTGAACGCCTTGGAGGTGATCGCGATGGGGCTCGAGGAGGGCGGAGAGATTACGGAGGAGTCGGTGGGTGTATTCGCGTCGGAACGACAGATCCGCTATGACGCGGATGAGGACGAGCACTACGATACGATTTCAGCGTTTATCAAGAGCATGCGCGGAGGCTCGCCCGATGGGGCTTTGTACTGGCTGGCGAAGATGTTGAAAGGCGGCGAGGATCCGCGATTTATTGCGCGGCGGCTGGTGGTGTTTGCGTCGGAGGATGTGGGGCTGGCGGATTCGGGGGCCCTGAGTTTGGCGGTGGCGACGCAGCAGGCGTGCGACTTCGTAGGGATGCCGGAGTGTCGGATCAATTTGGCCCATTGCGTGAGCTATATGGCGGCGGCGCCGAAGAGTAATTCGGCGTACTCGGCTTTGGCGAAGGCTTTGGCGGCGATCGAGGCGGGACCGGTGCAGGAGGTGCCGCTGTGGCTTCGGGACAAGGGCGGGAAGGCGTCGAAGGCTTTGGGGAACTCGAAGGACTATCGGTATAGCCATGACTTTGCAGAGAATATATCCGGGCAGGAGTACATGGTGGAGCCGATGCGGTTTCTGGAGCTGAACCGGGTGGGCGAGGAGACGGAGATCGCTAAGCGTCTTGATCGGTGGGAGAAGCTGAAGAAGGAGCGGATGAAGGATGAAGGATGAATTGGAGATTGGAATACCGGAGAGGAGAGGTGAGGATGGCCGCCTATGATCGTTGACCATATTTCGAATTGGAAAAGCTATTCGCTCGGCGAGGCATGGGAAAAGGCGTTTGGCTTTTTGGAAACGCTTTCGGTGGATGCGGAGGAGAAGGAGTATCCGATCGATGGGGACGCTATTTTCGCTCGCGTGATGAGCTATCCGACGAAGGTGGAAACGGATCCGACTGCGGTACTGGAGGCGCATCGCAAGTATGTGGACATTCAGATGGCTTTAGTGGAGTCGGAGCGGATCGCGGTTTATCCGACGCATGAAATGGTGACGAAGGATACGTATGACGCGGAGCGGGATGTAGAGTTTTTTGAATACAAGGAGCCGGGCAAGCTCCAGCTTTCGATGTATCCGGGGACCTTTGCGGTGTTGTTTCCGCAGGACGCTCACATGCCTCAGCTTTTCACTGAGCGCGAGGGCGCTGTGGTGAAGAAGGTAGTTGTGAAGGTGTTGGCGGAGCGGCTGCGGGGTTAGGCTCTTTCTGCTATGCCAGAAAATCGCGTGACAAGCACGCTTCCACAACCTGGCTAGTTGGCTCCGAAGTCTGAGTAGCGGAAGAGGTGAAAGGTGGTGTTGTCGTCGTGCTTGCTGGCGGTGATGCGCTGGTAGTAGGGCGGCAAGTTTGGCAGGCTGATGGTGTCTGATTCGGTGCGAATCAGAAGGAAGGTGGGCTTGTAGCGGTCGAAGTTCATGCCGTCGAGGGCGCGGGCTTCATAGCCGATGAGGTTGAAGACCATAAGCTCGAAGTTGCTCTCGAAGTTTGCCCGCTCGAGGATGCCGACAATAGAGTTTGTGCTGACGTAGTGGACTTGTTTGCGCTGAGTTTGGCCAGGTTTTGGCGCTTCGATGGGTTTTCCTTCAAGGCGTTCTTTGGCTTCTTGAAGGAGTTTTTGGCGGACGGATGCGGCGGGTGGCATGCCGACTATCTCAATGTAGGAGTCGCGTAGGAGTCGTTCGGATGCCGCTACGTTGAGGGCAACGCTTGACTTGCGGTTTTTTCGGCAGCGGTGAAAGAGGTGGGGCCATGGCTCGACGAGGAGGCCTTTCCAGCCGAGGGCTTTTTCGAGGTAGGGGGTGATGCTGCCTTTGATGCCGTCGCGGGCTCCGATTTCGACGAATTTTCCTCCGGGAGAATCGAAGTAGGGAAGGAGGGTCTTCACGTGAGGGCGCAGAGCTCCCATGTTGAAGGTGCGATGGTAGGCACGCGTGAGGATGCCTTTCTTTTGGATTTGCTGATTCGTTGCCACTTTTGAGTCGTAAGCTTAATTGGTCATTCGGCGGTTTGGCCTTTGGGTTAAGCTCGAATGCAGGAATTCAGCCTATTCGGAAGGCTTTTCTTGTTAGGTTGCTGACTCTAGGGGATTAGAGGAGGGACATGTCGCGTTTACGCCTGATTTACAAAGGCTTAGCGAATGCGCTACTATCTGCGGCACAGTGACGGAGGGATCCGTGGCTGTCTCAGAAAACGAAGAAGACATTTTCTCCAAGCAACAGTGGGACCCGCAGTGAAGACTGCGGGTTCTTTGTGTTTGGAATGGGAAGAGTAAAAGGGAGCTTCCGCGGAAGCCGGGGATGCGCAATCTGATGTCTAACGTTAGACATCAGATTGCGCGTTATTTTGTTTTGTTTTGGTGTTTGTTGGTTTTTTTGAGCGCTTGGAGGAGTAGGGCGGGTTGGTTGGTGGTGAGGGAGAGGGCTCCGAGGTCGGTCCAGCGTTGGGCTTCGGCGGGGGTGTCGACGGTCCAGACGTGGAGCTGGTAGCCGGCGTGGTGAATGGGCTGGAAGTAGGCTGAGTCGACATGGGGATGAGCGTAGACCGAGACGCCGTCGGCTCCGGTGCGGCGGAGGGTGTGGAGGATTTGGTCGGGGGTGGGTTCGAGGGGGGCGCCTTTGGAGCGATGGCGGATGTCGGTGAGCCACATGGCTTTTAGGGAGGGGCGTTGGGATTTGATTTTTTTGATGACGCGGGCGGAGAAGGCGATGATGACGAGTTGGTCGGGGTCAATGCCGGAGGCGTCGATGGTGGCGAAGAGGTGGCGTACGATGCGGGCTGAGCTTTTGATTTCGATGTAGAGCTTTTTACCGGCGGGGACGGTGGCGAGGACTTCGGCGAGGGTGGGGATTTTATAAGGAGTGAGTGGTGAGGAGTGAGTTGTGAATTTTGGGAAGAGAAGGTCGAGGGCTTGTAGATCGGCGAGCTTGGTTTTGCGGACGGTGAGTTTTTTGTGCGAGTAGGCAGATGTATTGTCGTCGTGGATACAGACGATCTGGCGGTCGCGGGTCAGGTGGAAGTCGCCTTCGATAGCGTCGGCTCCTTGCTGCCAGGCGAGCTGGAAGGCGGGCAGGGTGTTTTCTGGGGCGTCGGCGGAGGCTCCGCGGTGGGCGACGATGAGGGGTGGATTGGGTTCTGGGTTCTGGGTTTTGGGTACTAGGTGGGATGTTGGGGTGGCGGTCATGAGGGGATGGAGGACGGCGATGGTGGCGGCGAGTAGGATGGATTTTGGGGGCATTTTGTCAGGTCGGCTGCGCCGAGTAGGCGGGCTACGGCCGATAGGCTGGCTGGAGTGGGTGAGACTCTAGCGTTGGTTGATCGCGGCACAACAGTCTTCGTTCGCGTGCGAACTACGACCGTCAAGAGGCAGCTTCCTTCGGGGAGAAGAGGTTGGCTAGCCTTCGAGGCGGATGATGGAGACGGGGCAGTGGAGGGCGGCTTCTTCGAGGGCGGGGCGGTCTTCTTCGAAGCCTTGGGCTATCTGGTAGGGGGACTCTTCGCGGTGGACTTGGTGGAGCTGAGCGAGGCCTTCGGTGTCCATGTGCCAATAGTTGGGGGCGACTTCGGCGCAGAGGGCGCAGCCGATGCAGTCTTGGCGTTTGTGTTTGATGAGGAGCACGGGAGAAGAGTGAAGGGTGAAATGGGGGAGTTTAGACGGGGAGGTGGAGGAAGAATCTGTCGTTTAGGCGGACGCGTTGGTCGACTTTGATGCTGAAGACTTGCTTGGCTTCGACATGGTCGACGAGGGAGGTGTCGTCGAGGCGAAGCTCTTCGAGGGTGCCGGAGAGCACGCCGGTGCTTTCGCCGATGATGAGGTATTCTTGGCCTTTGGCGATGGGGCCGGTGGCGGTGATTTCGGCGACGCCGATCTTTTGGTAGTAGTGGGTGACTTTTCCGGCGAGCAGTTTTTGGCGACTGGACTTGGTGCCGTATGCGGCGGACCAGCCTTGTTGGCGGCCGAGGTAGTAGCCGGAGGAGTGACCGCGGTGGTAGACTTTTTTGAGGTCGGATTGGAGATCTGCGACGAGTTCGGGCGTGTAGGTTTTGGACTGAATGGCGTCGACGGCGCGGCGGTAGGTGGCTGTGACGGTGGAGACGTATTCGGGGGAGCGGCCGCGGCCTTCGAGTTTGAGGGTGTGCACGCCGGCTTCGAGGACTTGGTCGAGGAAGTCGATGGTGCAAATGTCGTTGGGGGACATGACGTAGTTGTTGTCGACGAGGAGTTCTTGGCCGGACTCCGGGTCGACGACTTTGTACTCTTTGCGGCAGTTTTGGGTGCAGGCTCCGCGGTTTGCGGAGGCATTGTCGGTGTAGAGGGACATGCCGCAGCGGCCGGAGACGGCGATGCAGAGGGCTCCGTGGGCGAAGGCTTCGATCTCGACGGGGCGTCCGGAGGGTCCGCGGAGGTCGTCGTCGAGGACTTGCTGGCGGATTTTTCGGATCATGGAGAGGTTGAGCTCTCGAGCGAGCACGATGCGGTCGCAGAATTGTGCGTAGAACTTGAAGGATTGGTAGTTGGAGACGGAGAGCTGGGTGGAGAGGTGGACTTCGAGGCCGAGTTCGCGGGCTCTGAGGATGCAGGCCATGTCGGAGGCGATGACGGCGTCGACTTTTTGTTTGGCGGCTTCTTCGAGGAGGGCGAAGCAGAGGCGAAGGTCGTGGTCGTAGAGGAGGGTGTTGAGCGTGAGGTAGCCGCGGATGCCGGCGATGTGGCAGCGGTCCATGATTTCGGCGAGGTCCTGTAGCTGGAAGGAGCGGCGGGCGCGGGCGCGCATGTTGAGCTGGGCGAGGCCGAAGTAGACGGAGTGCGCGCCGGAGTCGATGGCGGCTTTGAGGGATGCGTAGCAGCCGGCGGGAGCGAGGGTTTCGACGTGGGGGGACGCGGTGGTGGTCGGAGTTGCGGCGGTGTTTGGTGCGGTGGTGGTGGCGCTCATGGCTGTCTTTGTTTCGGAAATTGAATTAAAGACAGATTGGTATGTGATATAGGGCGTGAGAGTCAAGGCCGGCGGTCGGGATGGGGAGGGAGTGTTTTTAACAGGGATCGCTGCGCGAGCAGGATGGCCTTTGGCCAGCAGGTGGGAGTGGAGTTTGTTGTATTGGCTCTGCTTGGGTGGTCGGGTCGGCCGGGGTGGCGAATTGGGTAGAGATGGGAAAGCTCGGCGGATGGGCCGAGCTTGGTGTGAGGGTGCTGTTGGTGCCGAGCTGGGGGTCGGCGTTCCCGGGTGGGCTGCTCAGCCGGGGGGCCAGGCCATTTGGCGGCCGGCTAGGAGGTGGATGTGGAGATGGGGGACGGCTTCGCCGCCGTGGGGGCCGTTGTTGATGACGGTGCGGAAGCCTTCGGTCCAGCCGAGCTTGGCGGCGAGCTGGGGGATGATGGACATGAGGTGGCCGAGGAGCTGGGTGTCTTCGGGGGTGGCTTCGCCGATGCGGACGATGAGCTTTTTGGGGATGAGGAGGAGATGGGTGGGGGCTTGGGCGGCGATGTCGTGGATGACGATGCAGTGGTCGTCTTCGTACTCGATGGTGGCGGGGATCTCGCGGTCGATGATTTTTTGGAAGATGGTTTTTTCGGACATGTGATTTTTCGCCCACAGATTGCTCAGATGAGCACAGATATGGCTTTGGGGATGCTAGTAGATGATGAGGTTTAGGTGGCTGGAGGGGCGGGTGCGGGATTGGCAGAAGGCGCGGGCGTAGGCGATGGCGTTTTGGTATTCGGCTTTGCGGCGGGTGGTCCAGCGTTTTCCGGCGGGGCAAATTGATTCTTTGAGTCCGGTGAGGACGAGGAGGGGTCGCTCGAAGCGGCAGGTGCGCTTGAGGGCTTCGAGGAGGCGGGCGCGGAGGGCGAGCTCGGAGTAGCCTTGGGCTTCGGGGGCGGCGACGAGGTCGACGATGGAGCGTTCGGGGTGGCGTGCGGTTTGCTCGACGAGGGTTTGGGCGGCGGCGAGGAAGGCGGAGGGGGAATCGCGGGCGGGCTCGGGGAGGGCGGCTTCGATGGATTCTTTGATTTGGCGGGCGAAGTAGAGGTCGTCGCCGATGTTCTCGGCGAAGAGGGCGCAGATGATCTGGAGCTTGGAGAAGTCTTTGTGGGCGCCTGTTTTCAAGGTAATTTGTCAGGTTGGCCTGTGGCCAATTAGGTGTCGCTACGCGACTTTAGGTTTTGGGTTGTTTGTACAGAAGGTGAATAGGTGGATTTTATAGGAGTTTGGGGGCGTTGATGCCTCCTATTTCGTCGAGGAATTCGTCGAGGTTTTTGAAGTCTTTATATACGGAGGCGAAGCGGATGTAGGCGATGGGGTCGATGGATTTGAGGTTTTCGAGGACTTTGTCGCCGATGGCGGAGGAGGGGAATTCCATGCCGAATTCGGATTCGAGGGCGTCGATCATGTCTTCGACGAGGATGTTGATCTGCTCGGCGTCGACGGGGCGCTTTTGGCAGGCGCGGCGGAGGGAGTAGATGATCTTGGCTTTGTCGAAGTCTTCGCGGCGTCCGTCGCGTTTGGTGACGTAGAGGTTTTCGCGGAGGACTTGCTCGGTGGTGGAGAAGCGGTGGGAGCAGTCGAGGCACTCGCGTCGTCGGCGGATAGTGGAGCCGTCTTTGGAGGCTCGGGAGTCGATGACTTTATCTAGCTCGGATCCGCACTTTGGGCATCTCATGGTGGCTAGAGGGTAAGGAAGTTTTTGAGAATATCCATCCCGTTTTCGGTGGCGATGGATTCGGGGTGGAACTGGACGCCCCAGATGGGGAGCTGGCGGTGGCGCAGGCCCATGATCTCGCCTTCGGCGGTCTCGGCGGTGATTTCGAGGCAGTCGGGGAATGAGGCTCGCTCGACGAGGAGGGAGTGGTAGCGGGTGGCGGCGAGGCCTTGGGGGAGTCCGCGGAAGAGGTCTTTTCCGTTGTGGGAGATGGGGGAGGTCTTGCCGTGCATGAGGCGGTCGGCGCGGACGACTTTTCCTCCGAAGTGCTGGCCGATGGACTGGTGGCCGAGGCAGACGCCGAAGAGGGGGACCTTGCCGGCGAAGGCTTCGATCATGGCGATGGAGATGCCGGCTTCGGTGGGGGAGCAGGGCCCGGGGGAGATGAGGACGCGTTCGGGCTTGAGCGCAAGGGCTTCTTCGGTGGTGATCTGGTCGTTTCGGAAGACGCGCTGCTCGACGCCTAGGGTACCGAAGTACTGGACGAGGTTGAAGGTGAAGGAGTCGTAGTTGTCGATGACAAGCAGCATGTTGTGTGGTGTTGGCTGTGGTTTAAATAGGGCGGCGGGAGGTGGGTCAAGCTCAGCGCAGGGAGTGTGAATAAGTAGCTTGGGCGGAGTGGAAAAGGGTGGATGGCGAAAAGCGATGAGTGAAATATTTGGGTTGTTTGGAGGGGGTGGGAGGATAGGGTGTCGCGGTTTTATGAGCGAACATTTTGAATTGCTGAAGAAGGATGGGGAGACGGACGCGCGGCGCGGGCGTTTGAAGACGGTGCATGGCACGATCGAGACGCCGATTTTCATGCCGGTGGGAACGCAGGGCACGGTGAAGGGGCTGACGCCTTTGCAGATCAAGGAGGAGGTGGGTGCGCAGATTATTTTGGGCAATACCTACCACTTGAATCTGCGGCCGGGGTCGGAGCTGATTCGCGATGCGGGGGGCTTGCATACGTTCATGGGCTGGGATGGGCCGATCTTGACGGATAGCGGGGGCTTTCAGGCGTTTAGCTTGGCGAAGCTGAGCAAGCTGACGGAGGAGGGAGTGGCGTTTCAGTCGCACTTGGATGGCTCGAAGGTTTTTCTGGGGCCGAAGGAGGTGATGACGATTCAGGCGAACTTGGGGTCGGATATCGCGATGGTGATTGACGAGTGTCCGCCGTATCCGTGCAAGAAGGACGATTGCGTAAAGGCGATCGAGCGTACGACGCGTTGGGCGAAGGCGTGCAAGGAGATCGCGTTGGATAATGGTTTTTTGGATACGGGGCATCATGTCTTTGCGATTGCTCAGGGGTCGGAGTATGAGGATTTGCGTCGGCGTTCTGCCGAGGAGTTGGCGGAGCTAGATTTTCCAGGGTATGCGATTGGCGGAGTGAGCGTGGGCGAACCGGAGCCGGAGATGCTAAAGCAGGTGCGGGCGACGGCGCCGTTTTTGCCTGAGGATAAGCCACGCTATACGATGGGCTTGGGGACGCCTCCGCAGATGTTGAAGATGATCGCGGCGGGCGTGGATATGTTTGATTGCGTGTTGCCGAGTCGGGTGGCGCGCAATGGGGCGTTTTTTACGCCGGATGGGATGAAGAACATCCGCAACGCTCGCTTCGCGACGGACTTAAGTCCGCTTGTGGATGGGATGGAGAACTATACGTGTCGGAATTTTTCGCGAGCTTACTTGCGTCACCTGACGATGGCGAAGGAGATGCTGAGTTGTACCTTGCTGACCTTGCACAATTTGCATTTCTATTTGGATTTGATGGAGCAAGTTCGCGGGCATATCGAGGCGGGGACTTTTGCGAAATGGAGTAAGGACTGGATCGAGCGCTACGAAGCAGGCGAGCGGGGCGACGGGTAGGGCCTCGACGTAGATTTGTAGTTGAGGAATGGATATATGAGCGAGGCGCATGATAGGGCCGAATCGAAGTTGCGAGTGAATATGAAGCTCTCGGTGGTGGAGGGGCTTTTCGCGATGCCGATCTGTTTCTTCGCTTTGCCGGGAAATTTTCTGACTGCGAGTTTGGCGACGGAGGCGATCGGGCTGAAGGAGTCGGTCTATGGCGTGATTGCGTCTTTGCCGGCTTGGGCGAATGTCGTGCAGCTATTTGCGTTGCCTTGGTTGACGCGGCACTTGTCGCAGAAGACGATTTGCTTATCCTTTTCGTGGATACACTTGATGTGTTGGACGGCGATTGGGTATTCGCTGCCGAAGATCGCGATGGGAGGGCCTTGGCATTCGCCGACTTTGGTCGTGCTGCTGTTTGCCTTGGGAGCTTTGGCTTTCTCTTTGGTGAATGTGAGCTGGACGTCTTGGGTGCAGGAGTGGCTACCGACGAAGGCTCGGGGAAAGTACTTGGGCAGGCGGAACCGATTGCTTCAGATCAGTACTGTGGCGTTTCTGGTGGCTGCGTCTTGGTTTATCGGATACTGGAAGGAGAGTGCCTTGTTCGGTTTTCAGATGGTGATTTTCGGGAGTGTGGCGATGCGGGCGGTTTCGATTGTATTGCAGCTTCGGATACTGCCGACGAAGCGGATAGCTGATGAACGAGGCTCGCGATTGGTGGAGCAGTTTTCCGTTATTTTGAAGAACAAGCCGTTGACTCGGTTTGTGCTTTTCGGCGCGGTGTTTGGTTTTACGGCGAATGTGATGGGGCCGTTTTTTCCGGTTTTCTTCTATAAGGCTTTGGGCATGAGCGTGGCCGAGGTGGCGCGGCTGGCGATGGTGGCGACTACTACGGGCGCTTTATCGATGCCGCTGTGGGGGCGCATTTGCGATAAGTATGGCTGCCGTCCCAGCTTGCTGATCGCATTGGGCGTCTGGATGGGAATTGGATATGGGTATTTTTTCGCGACTCCCGAGCGGCTTTGGGTGTTGTATGTGATCTGGGGAATAGGGGGTACGGCGGGAGCTGGCTTTTTGTTTGGATCGTTTAGCATGATTCTAAAGCTGATTCCGCCTGAGGCGAAGACGGCGGCGATCAGTTTTAACCTGGCGGCGAGTTCGCTGTCGGCTGCTGTCGCTCCGATCGTGGGCGGGTTTATATTCGCTTGGGCTGAATCGAGCTTCGTTGACCTAGTGGGCGTTTTTCATGTGATGTCCTGTATCCATCATACGGCGACGCTGTTGACGGGCTTGATCTTGTTTGGGGTGGCGGAGCCGAAGGCGGCGACGCTGACTCAGGCGATCGGGGCGATGCGACCTATGCGGCAGTTGGGCGCATTGCTCGGCGTGTCGTTTTTGGCCAACTACAGTTTCTTTCGGAAGGAAGACGAGGAGTAGGAGCAACTTGGGTTCGGCATGGATTGACAGGATGATCAAGGTTTTGTGCTTTGGAGCCGTCTGACTGACTTGTAAACGATACGAATATGAGAATTTTGATAACTGGTGGGGCTGGTTTTTTGGGGAGTCATCTATGCGAGCGTTTGCTTGGCGAGGGTCATGAGGTGGTTTGTCTCGATAACCTTTTTACGGGGCGGAAGGCGAATATCGCCCACTTGCTTTCGAATCCGTATTTCGAGTTTGCGCGTCACGATGTGATCGATCCGTTTAAGTTCGAGGTCGATCAGATCTATAATTTGGCCTGTCCGGCGTCGCCGCCGCACTACCAGTACAATGCGATCAAGACGATCAAGACCTCGGTGATGGGGGCTATCAATTGTCTCGGGCTGGCGAAGCGGCTTCGGGCTCGCGTGTTTCAGGCTTCGACTTCGGAAATCTATGGAGATCCGGTCGAGCATCCGCAGACGGAGGCTTACTGGGGGAATGTGAATCCGATCGGGATTCGCTCTTGCTACGACGAGGGGAAGCGTTGCGCGGAGACTTTGTTTTTCGACTACCATCGGCAGAATGGCGTGGATATCCGCATCGCTCGCATCTTCAACACTTACGGGCCGAGGATGTTGGCGAACGACGGGCGCGTGGTCTCGAATTTCATTGTGCAGGCCTTGAAGGGCGAGGATCTGACGATTTACGGGGATGGGTCGCAGACGCGCTCGTTCTGCTTCTACAGCGACCTGATCGAGGGCTTTATCCGCTTGATGAGTCAGGATGAGACGACGGGGCCGGTGAATATTGGAAATCCGGGCGAGTTTACGATGCTGGAGCTGGCGGAGGCGGTGCTGAGGGAAGTCGGCTCGAAGTCGAAGCTGGTGCATCTCGATCTACCGGCGGATGACCCGAAGCAGCGTCAGCCGGATATTTCGATCGCGAAGGAGAAGCTCGGCTGGGAGCCGAAGGTTCCGCTTGAAGAAGGGCTGCGGGAGACGATCGCTTATTTTCGGAAGGATCTGGGGGTATGATTTTCCGTTTAGATCCTAAACTATGGTAAACCTTTTCGTTGCAAGCCTGTCCGCTTTTGTCTAGCCGGACAGGCTTTCAATTTACCCAAGCTCTAATGCTATCGTCATTTTTCAAGAAATTCGCTGGGCGCTCCAATAAGAAGTGGCTCAAGTCGTGCGAACCAACTGTCGCTTTAATCAACGAGTTTGAAAGCTCGTACCAGTCTCTCTCGGAGGAGGAGCTTAAGGCAAACACCGCGAAGTTTCGGGAGCGCGTGGCCAACGGCGAGTCTTTGGACGACATCTTGCCTGAGGCCTTTGCCACGGTAAAAAACGCCGCTCGTCGACTAGTGGGCAGTACCGCGATGGTTTGCGGACGGGAGCAGCGTTGGGATATGGTGCACTATGATGTGCAGTTGGTAGGTGGTATGGCTTTGCACCAAGGCCGTATTGCTGAGATGGCGACGGGCGAGGGGAAGACGCTCGTATCGACGCTTCCGATTTACCTCAACGCGATGGCGAGTCGAAACGTGCAGTTGGTCACGGTCAATGAGTATCTTGCGCTGCGCGACTCTGAGTGGATGGGGCATCTTTTCACCTATCTGGGACTCACTGTCGGTTGTATCAAGAATCAGATGCCTCCGCCATTGAAGCGTGAGATGTATAAATGTGATGTCACCTACGGTACCGCTTCGGAATTCGGTTTCGACTACCTCCGTGATAACGGAATGGCTCATAGCAAGCAGGAGCAGGTGCAGAGAGACCATTTTTTCGTGATCATCGATGAAGTTGACTCGATCCTTGTGGACGAGGCTCGTACGCCTCTCATCATATCGGGACCGGCTCCTATCCAGCGAGAGCAGCCATATACTCGCTTGAAGACGGCGATTGAAGGGCTCGTTTCGACGCAAAACCGCTTCTGCAATAATTTGATTGCCGAAGTGAAGAAGGAGCTCGAGAGCGGCGACTGTGATATGTGGGAGGTGGGTCTGAAGATGCTTCAGGTGAAGCTTGGCATGCCTAAGAACAAGCAGTTGCTGCGTCTGCTCGAGAACGGGGAATACCGTAAGCTTCTCGATAAGTCTGACCTCGAGATGCATAGCGACATGAACAAGGAGAAATTCTTCGCATTGAAGGAGGACCTCTTTTTCGTGATCGACGAAAAGCAGCGCCAGGCGGACTTGACTGAGAATGGACGCACGGAGCTGCGCCCGGACAATCCGGACGCCTTCGTTTTGCCGGATTTGGCGACCCGTTTTAGCGAGCTCGACAAGGATGCTTCGCTGAGCCCGGAGGAGAAGGACGCTATCAAGCTGAAGGAGCAAGAGGCTCTGGAGGTGGTTGGCGAGGATATCCACGCGATCAGTCAATTGCTTCGCGCCTACGCGCTTTACGAGAAAGACGTGGAGTACGTCGTGCAGGAGGGCAAGGTAGTGATCGTCGATGAGAACACGGGCCGCGTAATGGCGGGGCGTCGTTGGGGTGATGGCTTGCACCAGGCGGTCGAGGCGAAGGAGAACGTGACTATCGAACGTGAAACGAGGACTTTCGCGACTGTCACGGTTCAGAATTATTTTCGCTTGTACGACAAGTTGTCGGGAATGACGGGTACGGCTGAAACCGAAGCGACGGAATTTCACGATATCTACAATTTGGGCGTAGCTGTTATTCCGACCAACAAGCCTTGTATTCGCATCGATGAAAACGACGTTATCTACAAGTCGCGCCGCGAGAAGTACAACGCAGTGGTCGACGAGGTTGAGGCGGCTCACAAGAAAGGGCAGCCGGTGCTGGTCGGAACGGTTTCCGTCGAGGCGTCGGAATTGGTGGGTCGAATGCTGCGACGGAAGAATATCGCCCACAATGTTTTGAACGCGAAATTTCACCAGCAAGAGGCGGAAATCGTAGCTCGAGCGGGGATGAAGGGCGCTGTGACAATCGCTACGAACATGGCCGGACGTGGTACCGACATCAAACTTGGCGAAGGGGTCAAGGAAGCTGGCGGTTTGCTCGTGATCGGCACGGAGCGTCACGAGTCTAGGCGTATCGACCGCCAGTTGCGTGGACGTTGCTCTCGCCAGGGTGATCCCGGGCGTTCGAAGTTCTATATTTCGCTCGAGGACGATCTGATGCGTCTCTTCGCGAATTCAGGGTTTATGGCTAAGATCCTCCATGGGTCGATGGAGGAGGGCGAACCGCTCGAGCACTCCCTGTTGAATCGCTCGATTGAGACAGCTCAGAAGAAGGTCGAGGGCAGCAATTACTCGGTCCGCAAGCGTCTTCTTCAGTACGACGACGTGCTCAACAAGCAGAGAGAAATCATTTATGGACTGCGCAACGAAGCGCTTCATAGCGATACGCCGTTTGAAACCGTTCTGGAGCTGGTCGAAGAGGAGGTCGCGGATCGCCTTGATGAAGCTAAGGGTGACTTGGCTGGATTCGTGACTTGGGCGAATTCTCATTTTCCGATCGGTTTGTCGGAGGAAACGGTTTCGAGCAAGTCAGGTGATGAGCAGTTGAAGGCGGTGCTAGATTCCATCCGAGAGGCTTATCGAATCAAGAAAACGGCGGAAAACGAGGCGGCTCTCGAGCATCTCGAGCGCTACGTGCTGTTGAGCTCGATCGATGGTCGTTGGCAGGAGCATCTTACTGAGATGGAGGACCTTAGGCGGAATGTCGGCCTCAGAAGCTATGGACAAAAAGATCCTCTCAACGAGTACAAGAACGAGGCCTATATTTATTTTGAAGAACTCATGCGGAACGTGAGGTCTCAGGTTTGTACTCGGCTTTTCCGAACTGCTACGAACCTCGTGGCGATCGAGAATGTGAAAAACATGCTCGCTCGCCAGGCGGTCGCTCAAGGCGGGGGAGCGGAGCCGGTAGCGCAGGGGCAGGCCAAGCTGAAGGGGGCTCAAGGCAAGGAGGTGCAGTTGCCCAAGGTCGCGATAAAGAGAAATCTTCCTAAGGTAGGGCGGAATGAACCCTGTCCCTGCGGGAGCGGTAAGAAGTTTAAACAGTGTTGCGGTAGGTAGTTTCCGTGTTTTACTTCAAGAGGTATTGGCTCGAACCGATCTAAGCTTGGTGCGGTTGGTCCGCCGAAAAATTATTTTAAGCAAATTGACACTTGATGCATCCGTAAAGGTATCTACTCTCGTAATGCTTCGTATTCCCCCCATTCAATTAGAAATTATATGAAAAACAAGGTGTCTATTTTTCTCACTCGAGCGACTGCCTTGGCTCTACTCGCTGCCCCATTTTGTCCGATCCAAGCCCAGGAGGTTTACTCCGCGACGATCGGCGCAGTAGCGGTTAAAGTCCCAAGTCAATCGGACGTAATGGTTGCCCTGCCGTTCAAGCAGGAAAAAGCGGCTGGCGGAAACGTCACCGCTGTTGACGGTTCGGTAGCGTCTCTGGGAGCAGACACGCTGACTGAAGGCGAGTTTAACGCCACAGACGGAATTGCGTCCCACTACCTTTATGTTGAAAATGAAGGTCTCAAAGGACGTCATTTCGACATCGTCTCGAACACGGCATCGGCCGTCACTCTTGACGCCGCGGATCTCACCGGGCTGTCCGGAGCGAACGTGTCGATTAGAGCTCACTGGACGCTAGGAACGCTCTTCCCGGAAGGGGTGGGCTACTTCAAAGAATCGCAAGCGGGGCGCCGCGTCGTAGAGGTGATCGTTCCGGATCTGAGATCAGTAGGTGGGGGCTTGGCTGCCAATCGTATTTTCTATTTCTACGAAGACGATACTGAAGCTGCTTGGCGGGAAGTCGGAAAACCTCTAGAATCAAATCTAAATTCAGCAGTGATCGAGCCGGGCACAGCTTTTGTTGTCCGAAACAACGGAGCTACGGATCTTGATTATTTCTTCTTCGGAGAGGTTGAATATGGTCCGCTGGCTATTCCAATCGTTTCTGCGACAGGTGATAGCATCGACAATTTCGTTGCCGTTGAACGTCCCCTTGGTCTGACAATCAACGATCTGCAGCTTCATAGCAGTGGCGTTTTTGGCGCAGACGACAGGTTGTTGGTCTTCTCAATGGCGGGAGGAAAGAATCAAGCCCCGAAGGCTTACCAATATACGGGAGGGGCCTGGCAGTTAGAGGGCGATTCCGCCGACGCCGGTTCTACGATGATCAAAGCTGGTCAAGGAATCGCTGTTCGAAAGGCAGCAGGAATAGACGGTACAAATTACTGGGTTAACGAATGGAGTCTCGCACAATGAAAAAACTAGCAGCATTTACAATCGCCGCAGGACTCGCGGTCAGCGGTGCTTCCGCGAAAGTCTCATTCTCGCTCGATATCGAAGCTCTCGCACAGAGTGATGGAGTGAACAGCATATCAGACAGTGGTCTGATCGTGCTCGTAGTCGATACAGGTGACGATGGGTTTCAGTTACCGGGTGGTGGGAGCATAGCTTCAGGCAATGATGAAGTGGTGACCTATTGGGACCTTGACGACTATGATTTTGCCTCGCCTGACATAACTTTGTTAACCGAGGGGGGAGTTAGCTACGGATCGAATTGGAGTGAGGACGATAAACTCGCACTCTTTTGGTTTCCAACGCTATCGTCTTCAAACATGAGTCCGGCTGCTGATACAGCGTATGGAGTATTTGCGGACGCGATTGGTTTGGCGAGCGGTGACGAGTGGGTGATGCCCGCTGATGGAACGCTACTCCATAGCCTAAAGCTTTTTACTGCAGCAGCGACGAAACTAGTGTCTCTCGGTGACGTTCCGAGCTCAGCAGGCAAGACGGCTTTTGCGGTTAATAACCCACCATCGACCACTGCGCCTGCTGCTCCTAGTTTAGGAGTAGTTAATGCTGGGGGTAAGAGTACGCTCACATGGACCGCATCTGGTGATACTGCCGGTGGTTTTATCGTACAGCGTAAAACACCTTCTGGCGACTGGGAAAGTATAGGTGTCGTTGATGGTGGCGACAATTCTTTCGAAGATACTAATGTTATGCCAGGCCGAGAATATGAATATAGACTGTTTTCTGTCGGGTCCTTTGCCGCGACTCTAAGCAATCTTCCCTCTGCAATTACATCGGAAAGATCGTATTTTGCCAATATCTCATCTCGAGCCTATGTAGATCAGGATAGTGCTCTAGCTCCTTTTAAGCTTCTGAATGTCGGAGCGCGACTGGCTGGTAATGATCCTCTCAAGAAACTCATGGCGCTAGGCTTCGGGCCGTATCACAATGAGAACAATAACATCTCAACTTGGACTGACGAAGTGCTCCTTGAGTATTATCTGGGAGGTTCCGAGGTTGCAACCAATGATGATTGGATGGAAGACTTTACTAACCCTGGTAACCCTAATCCAGATACTGACGACATAAAGCTGACTATGGCGAATGTGGGGTCGCCCGTTTTCTTCGACGATTCGAAGGATGCTGTAATTCTGGAGGATGTTGCTACCAACGCCAGTGTGCTTTTCAGAGCGACATCTTCAGGCGTAAGTGGAAATATAGCGGTAGGTCTTTTCGACGCTGAGTTCGATGGTCCTGGTGGACCGATAATTCATGACAATCGAATTGTTAATTTATCTTCGAGAGGCTATCTGGCTGATGGCGGAATTTTTAATGGAGGAATTATCATTAAAGGGAACGTCCCGAAAGAGGTTTTGGCCGTGATTCAAGGTCCTTATGTTCGTGACGCTTTGAATGGTAACCCGGATATTGTGTTAGAGAACCCGAGACTCGAAGTGACGCGACTTCAGGGGCCTAACGGAAATCAACTCATTATTACCAATAATGATTGGGATGACCAAGATGGTGTAGCTGATCCGTCGAATGGTTTGTTGGCAGTTGAGACTAATATGGAGCGACTGACTCGGGTTTTAGAAGCACGAAACTTTCAAACTGAGCATATGAGCCTGGATGCTGCGGTTTTGCTGACTTTAGATCCAGGTCGCTATATTTTCCGAGTTTATGCGGAAGATGATGGAGTCAGTTCGCCAGACGGGTCTGCTGTAATTGCTCTTTGGGAGAATGAAATAGACTAAAATACTCCTAGAATTCCTTTGAAGAGCCTGTCTTTTTCGAGACAGGCTCTTCTTGTATCTGTATTTGTGGATGGTAAATAAGGCCCTGTTGTCCGATTGGAAGGAAAGCGTGTCGCGAAGCGGCATGCCATTCGTCTAGACTGAGCTCTTCTATTTGTAGCGACAAGCGTCCTAGGCTTGTAAGCCGGTACAGAATCCACCCCTAGGCTGATCTTGTACCGCTTACTTCGATCGGAGGCATCGCGTATTTGAATAGAGGATACGCGTTGCGGATAGACCGTTTTCTTCAGCGTTGGTACCAGGCCTTGGCCATCCCGTCCTTGAGGTCGATTCTCCCCAAGGAGCAACGAGAGGGCTTCGTTCTTGAGCGTAAGTTTGCCGCTTGAAGTGTCGACTCCGAGAGGCCACGTGAAACCTCCCTTCTCAAGGCGTTTGGCCAGGACCCAGAGTCCCGTTCCGTCCCAGAACAGAATCTTGAGGCGGTTGCACCGCCTGTTCGAGAAAACGAATAGTCCGCCACTCAGTGGGTTTTCTTTCGGATGGTTGATCGCGACCGCGTAGAGACCGTCGAAGCTCTTTCGCATACCCACGGAATTAATCGCCAGTTAAATGCGAATCGCGGAGGAAAAACTCAGCATGCCTTCAGCTCCCGTTTCCAGCCTCCGATGAAGGACTTTTGGGCATTCATAGGAAACTACGCCCAAAGACCATTGGGCAAGGCCACTTTCAATCGCTGGTCGGTTTCCTGTTCTCCGGCAAGCTCGACGAACTGAACCGACTTCATCGGTCCAGGTCCGAGCCAACGTTTCAGAGTCGGATAGCTCAGTTTCATCTCCTTGTAGAAAGGCGAGGTTTACAATCCGCTTTGGCGGAAGGGCTCGAAAAGCTCCTTCTTCTGGTCTTGGGTGTAACGTTCTCCTGGTTCAGTGGACATGAAGGAACATTAGCGGAAAAACGATCAAACGGCTAGGGGACAGATTCTGTACCGCTTACTCTCATTCTGTATCACGTGCAGTCGATGTGCTGCCCGTCGGGTGGAAAGCCGGTATTTTGACTGTAACGCTTACCTTGGGGCTGTGTTTTGTGCAATTTGTTTGCGAGTGGTACAGCAAGTTTACTTTGGGGCTTAGTCGGCAATGTTTGATCCTTCAAGTAATGATTCGTGTATCACAAGTGTTTTGTCTGTTTTCTTGATTAAGGGTAGAGATGTAATTAAATCCTTTCGAATCTTTTCTAGTTTAATATCAATATTTCCTCGTTTTGCTAAATAACCGAACGGTTTTGCGTTATGTACTTTTCCAGAAAGTTCGTTTAACAAAATGGAACCCAGTTCAGAAGTGTAGTGACTTGTGTCCAGCCAGTATTTCGGATTTTGAGTGTATTCAGATACCTCTGTGAAATCGTAAAAATTTGTTATTTCCGTTAGCCTCCGTTTAAATTCGTCAATAGTATTCCTATCCCGAGCATAGAGTGTCTTGTGGAATCTGGGGGTGATGAAAAAATTGATTCGAATATTTTTTTCTCTACACAGCTTTATGGTCTCCGATATTTCTGTAAGTAATTCTGATGATCTGGGGTCTTGCTTTAGAAGGTGGAGTCCATGTGGGCGCTGCTTAAGTAGTTTTTTCTTATGTTTATCGAGATCAAAATTTGAAGGTAGTTCATGCCCTCTTTTTGTGTAATTCTCAATTGTCCAACTGAATTCAATTAATTTTCTGTTACCTTTTAGTATATCTAGATCTTCAAAAGTTACAGGTTTGAAAAGGTAGAATATGTAGTATTTTATCCACTCGAAACTATTGCTAGGGTGCGGGTAAAAGTTGTATAATTTGTAGTCGTCTCGAAGCCTGTATAGGTCGGCGTCATCGAGGGCAAATATGACGTTTGTCAGTTCAACTCCATGCGATATTAGTGTTTTTAAGTTATGTAAATGTTCATAAGGGGCTCCGCCGGGGTAGGTTAGCTTGTACCACTTTCCTCCGAGGGTCTCGTTCAGTTGTTCGGTTCCAAACCCATGAAAGACTCGTGATGATCCGAATATGACGCTGTTGAAATTTTCCTTGTTTTTGATAAGGTGAGAAACTCTTAGAAATGAAGCATTTACTCTAGGATGGGGCTGAACTATATTGTAAGCGTGTTTAATGTCTTCATTGAGTACGCGCCAGCGATCAATACGGTAGTGGATTGTTGGAATAGTTGACAGTCCGATTATAAAAAAGACGGAAAAAAATATACAGAAACGAATTTTTGATTTCATAATTTAAAAATTAAAGTATATGAATTCATTACCGCTTGTTGAAAGAATCTTGTAAATCGAGATTCCAGCGATTGTTCCAATGAACGAAAAGGTTATGATCGATGTCTTTTTGTTAAAAGAATTTCTAATATAATTTTCTAGTTGATTAGAGTTTTTGAACAGAAGGCCTATTAGGCCTATGACTATTGGGATTTCTATGGGAATGATATTTGTTTTTTCTGTAGTTAGGCTTGTGTAATAATAAGAATACTCAAAATTCGATCGTAATAGGTTTAGGAACTCTGATGAATAGCTCGATTCGTAAGATCCGAGTAATTTAGTAATTAATACCATGCTTTCCGATATGCTGTCAGATCGGAACAGTACCCAAAGTATGTTTAGTGTGATAAAGGTGAGAAGCCATGCTAGTGCTTTAGGCATTCTCAAGCCCGTATTCGACCAAATTCTATTAATGGATACGGCAGTTCCGTGCAACACTCCCCAGAAGACGAAAGTCCATCCTGCGCCATGCCAAAGGCCGCTAAGCAAAAAAGTTAAGAGAATGTTGATGTAGGTTCTGCTGATTCCTGATTTACTGCCGCCTAGGGGTATGTATAGATAGTTTTCAAACCACCTTGAAAGCGTCATGTGCCATCTTTTCCAGAAATCGCGAATGCTCAGTGCCTTGTACGGTGAGTTGAAGTTGCGAGGAAGTGATATGTTGAATAGTAGTGCGGCTCCACAGGCCATGTCGGTGTAACCGGAGAAATCGTAGTAGATTTGAAGTGTGAATCCAAGTGTTACGACCCAGGCGTCTATAAAGCCTAGATGATCTATATTGTTGAATCCGATATCGACTACGTTGGCGATGGGGTCGGCAATGACGCTCTTTTTGAAGAGTCCAATAAAAAAAATTGAGATGCCTAAAACGATGTTTATCGTATTAGGATGGCTGTTCTTTTTGTCTGCGAACTGCGGCATCATTTCGGAATGATGGACAATTGGACCTGACACTAGCTGGGGAAAGAAGGATACGAAAAGTGCGTAATTGAGAAAGTCCTTTTCTTGTCGCTTGTCCCTGAAGCAATCTACAAGGTAGGCGATTTGCTGAAAAGTGAAAAAGCTAATTGCTAGAGGAAGAATTGCATTTTGAAGCGGTTCTGTGTTTCCTTGTACTAGTAAAATTTCTGTTTTGAAAAAATTCCAATACTTGAAACATGCTAGAATTATGAGATTGGTGGCAATTCCAATAGAGATAGCAACTGTCTGTGATGTTTTTTTGTTGTTATTGAAAACTTCTGAAAACGATTCGCTTAGGAAAATTTTTGTAAGTAGATAATTGAATCCTATCGAGCTTGTTAGGAGAAAGATGTGGTATGGGTTTCGATATGCATAGAAAAACAGTGAGGAAGATAGTAGCCAAACTAGTGCTGCAGAATGCGAAAACCGTGACTTTAGTATGAAGAAAACAAAACAGACTGTTGGCAGAAAACCAATTATATATAAAGGAGTGTTAAATTGCATTCAGGTGGCGGTGTAAGGATGTTTGTGTAAGTCGCTTTTTCCGGAGTTGTTCTATTTGTTGATGTTGTCGGTGATTCTCTCGCCGAACTCAATGGTGAAACGGTTCAGGGCCGCAGGCCAGTCGCGAACCGGATGGGTCCACTTCTTGGCGATGTTCCTCGCCGAGAGGTAGAACAGCTTGTAGAGCGAGTCCAGCGTCGGGAAGAGGTTGCGGTGGCGGCTGACCTTGCGGAACGAGCTGTTGAGCGACTCGATCGCGTTGGTCGTATATATGATCTTTCGGATCTCCGGCGGGTAGTCGAAGAACGGGACCACCCGCTCCCAGTTCGATTCCCAGCTCTGGCCGATGGCGGGGAGACGTTCGTCGTAGGTCTCGCGGAACTCGTCCAAGGCGGCTTTCGCCGCTTCGGCGCTGGAGGCGTTGTACACGTTCTTTAGCTGGGCGGCGACCGCCTTGCGCTCCTTCCAGCTCACGAACTTCAAACTGTTGCGAAGCATATGCACTATGCACAGCTGCACCTTGGCCAGCGGGAAGACCGACTCGATAGCCTCGGGCAAGCCCTTCAGCCCGTCCACGCAGCATATCAGGATATCGGATACGCCCCGGTTCTGCAGCTCGGTGAACACGCCCAGCCAGAAGCGCGAGCCCTCGTTCTGCGAGGACCACATCCCGAGGATCTCCTTGCGGCCCTCCAGGTTGACGGCGAGGGCCAGGTAGATCGCGCGCGAGCTTACCTTCCCCTCGTGCCTGACCTTCGCCACGATGGCGTCGAAGTAGACGATCGGGTAGAGGCGCTCCAGCGGACGGGACTGCCACGCCTTGACCTCTTCGGCGACCGCGTCGGTGGCGTTGGAGACGAGCATGGGCGAGACCTCGACCTTGTAGATCTCCTTGAGGTGCTCCTGGATCTCGCGAACCGTGAGACCGCGCGAGTACAGGCTGACGATAGCATCGTCGAAGCCGTCGAAGTGGCGCTGCCCCTTGGGCACGAGAACCGGCTCGAAGTCGCCGTCGCTATCCCGCGGCACCTTCACCTCGATCTTCCCGTCGTCGCTTCGCAAGCTCTTCTTGCTGTGTCCGTTGCGCGAGTCGCCGCCAGGCTCCAACCTCTTGCCGTGCTTGTCGTAACCTAGGTGGGTGGTCAGTTCGGCATCCATCACGCGGTTTATCAGCCGCCTTTTCAGCTCGGTCAAAAGCCCGTCGGGACCGGTGAGGTCCTCGGGCTTGCTGTAGTTCTCAAGGAGCTGGTCAAGCAGCTCGTCCTTGATCTTGTCTTTCATCGTAGGGTGTCCTTTATGCTTACGAACAGCCCCGCAGCCAGCTACTTACACAAAATTTTGTACACCCTCTTCAGGGTGTTCCTTTTTTTTATTTTGTAATATTAACAATTAGGAGTGATGCGGCTGAGCCTGTCTAGTTCTGTTGTTGTTAGGTGTTCGTGCAGGGTAAGCACTTCCTTTTCGTAGTTATAGTCTTTCGTGAGAGGGGGGAGTTCTGTGTTTTCTAGTTGTGAGTTTATTTTTACTGGAATATCGATCTGTAATGACCTGAATATCTTTCCGAGTTCTTGTTCAGGTGTGCAACAAAGCTTTTTATGATCTATTAAGTAAATGTTATCGCGGTCCGAATCTAGTGCCCTGTCTAGCGATTCTTTGTATTTGAGGTAACGGGCTAGGAATAACTCAATTGGGACTTTTCTTTTTTTGTACGATTTGTAAAGTAATCTTATGTCTTTGAGTATGATAATAAATGGTGTCTCTGGTACTCTAGAAATGATATCACAAAGATTGTATGCGTAGGCTGGAGTCTTGTCGATTAACTGTTGGCCGGGCCTAATTGCAGGGCTTGCTTGGGCTAGTCTAACGTAGAACTCTCTCCAGTTCTCTGTTGCGCAGACCCAGTTTCGTTCTTGCTTAGTTAGCCCCCATTGTCCTGTTTCGACCGGCATGCAAAGCCAGTCGTAAAATGGTTGTACTTCATTGAAATCTTTTGGACTAGTTTTGGATAGTAGGACGCCGCACTCGAAAGCGCAGTTCAAAGTGTTTGTGTTGGATTTTATGAGGCTAGTGAGGAATGTTGTTCCTGAGTGCTCCATTCCGCTTATAATTACATATGGATTCCTAGTCATTCCTGTTTAGGAGGTAATTGTCCATGGACTATTTCTAAGATCGGTTCCAGTTTCCTTTATCCGAATGGCGATAGTGTCGCCAGTTTCTGTCTTTCCAATCGCAGGGTGTGAAATGTTAAAGCCGCAGTAGCCGGTGGGGTGTAGGCCTTTGGTCAAGATGTCTTCTCTGAAATCTAATGGTATAAACGTAGTTTGGTATTTTTCATTTACAAAAAGATCCAGAGCTACTTTCTGGTTTGATTTTGAGTAGGCGGCCCAGCCTGAAGCCTTAGGGCCGATTACAGAATCGAGATATCCGTAGTGTTTAACTGCGCTTGTATTGATGAGATAGTCTCTGGGGCTTGGCTGTATGGAGTTGATCGCGTTTTTTCTTTTTTCTTCGCTTGTTGTTTCTTTTAGGCCTGTGAATTCCAAGAGTTTATTTATGAAGGGTTCTGGGTTTTTTAGAGTTTTTTCGTACGACAGGAGCAAGGTGCTCGGAGTATGCTTTTCAATGAACGCCAAAATTTTTTGATAATCACTTATAGCCGAATGCATGGTAGGGAAGGGCTTTGCTTCCATTGATAGACTGTTTCTCTGGGCAATAGCTAGAATATCTCTAAATATGACTATGTATATAGGGTTTGAGAGTAGGTTATGAAGGGTTTCAATGGTGTCGTTAGTTGTGGGGCGTTTGAAGGCCCATACTTCATATGATTGGTTGTATTCCTCGATTAGTTTCGTCGCCTCTTCAAAATTGTGGGCTTCAAGAGCTTTACTGAGTGGTATATCTTCAAAAATTGGTGGGCGACTATCTTTGCCAGTAAAGACTCCTAATTCATTTAAGGCTTTGGAGCAAAGTGATGTACCGCCTCTTCCAACGCCCAGTACGATGATTGTTTTTCGCTTGCCTTTGGACAGTGGGCCAAAGGTTTGGAGACCGTCGTTTATTAAATGATCGGTGGTTTCGGTAGCCATGGCTTTTTAAAGTGAGTAGCTAAAGTCTTCGCTATCTTTGGTTAGATTGGGATTATAATAGGGATCTCTATCTATTGTTTTACGCCATTTGCCGTACATGTAGTTCATTTCTAAAGTGAATTGTGTTGAATCTTTTTTATTAGATAGTGGGTTTCCTCGTGTTTCGGATTCCTTATGATAAAGGAGAGCGAATGGAGTTAAGATTGTCTTTTTTCCTGTTTTACCGGCTCGAAGGCAAAAATCGATATCACTGTAAGACACTTTAAGGTTCTTTTCGTCGAAACCGCCAAGTTCTGACCATAGACTTTTCTTGAACATCATGCATGCTCCTGTAACAGCTGAGTATCCACTGACTAGGTGAGCCCTATGAATGTGTCCGTCGTCGTCGCGATGCAAGTATTTGAATGCATGTGCAGCTACACCACCGATACCCATTATGACTCCTCCATGTTGAACGTGGTTGTGTGGATATAGCAGTTTTGCTCCTACGACGCCAATTTCGTTTCGCGTTGTATGCCGTACCATTTCATTGAGCCAGTTGTCTTGTGTTACTTCAATGTCGTTGTTCAGCAGACATATAATTTCAGATGACGTCGCGCTTATTGCTTTGTTGTTGAGCCTGGAATAGTTGAATTCTTCTGAGTCCTTTAAAATTGATATGTTTTCGTAGCTATTGATACTATTTAAGTATCTTATTGTGTCTTCTAACTCTGAGCCATTATCTATGATTACTATTTTGTAATTTGAATAGTTCGTTTTCTTTAAGATGCTATCTATGCATGGCTTCAGAAGGTCGATACGATCTTTAGTCGGTATGATGATTGATACGGTCGGTTGCGGTGTCGGGATCTCGTATTCTATTTTCCAGTCGAATCCATCTACACTTTTGACAATTGCTTTTGTAGTGGTTCTTCTCAAATGTGCCTCGATTGCTTTTTTTTGGGCGGCAATTGCGTAGTTTTTATGCTCAATGTTGTGTGCGGTTGAACCTTCTATGTTTCTCCAATGATACAGTATTTCAGGAATGTGGATAATGTCAGAGCTTGGTATTATTTCGATAAAACGCAGTGCGAGGTCCCAGTCTTGAGCTCCTTCGTATCCGCCTCGAAAGCCGCCAGTTTGTTCGAAGATATCTTTGCGATATACTCCAAGGTGACTTATCATATTGCAGCCGAGAAACAGATCGTAATTCCAGTCGCTTTTGAAGTGAGGTCCATGTCTGAGTCCGTTCTGATCAATTTTATCTTCGTCGGAGTAAATTAGTTTGGCTGTAGGGTTGGTGCTGATGCTTTCGGCAACTTTAGCCAATGCATGAGGTGCTAACTCATCGTCGTGATCAAGTAGTGCGAGATAGGTTCCTGTTGCGAGGCTTGCGGCTGAGTTGCTCGCCTGTGAAATGTGTCCATTTTCTTTTCTGAAGGTAATTTTGATTCGTGAATCACTTTGGGCGTATTGATGCAGAACCTCTTTGATGTGTGGTTTATTAGAGCAATCGTCAGCGATGCAAAGCTCCCAATTGGTGTAAATTTGTGAGAGCACAGAATCTATGCATTTTCGAAGCCAAATTTCCTCTACGTCGTACACGGGAAGGATTATGGAAATCTTGTCACAATTCGTTTGTGACTCACTATAGTTTTCAATGAATTGGGTGACTTTCTTTTTTTCAGCCGCAATGTATTTATAATACTCTTTGTGGTAAGAAGGATGGCCTTTGGGCGGGAGGTCAGTTTCTATTGTTTTTTTTTGTTCTTCGACAGTGACTGAATCTGTAGCGGTATCTTTTGTCTTAAATGGGTCTATAAGGTTTCTGCGAAGGAAACGAAGTGGAGCTGTTAGTTTCCACGAGACTGTTGATTCGATTCTTCGCACCTTTTCTTCTTTTTCTTTAAGAATTTGTTCAATGTGATGTGATTTCTCTTTTAAGGATTCGAGTTCTTCGGAAATGGATTTATTGACCGACTCTTTCTGTTCTAGCTCTGATTTTAGGAGGTGAATCTCTTGCTGTGATATTTCTCTGTCTTGTACGAATTGTAGTTGTGGTGGTTTTGTTAGTGAGTGTTCGGCATTTTCTACGCGTTGATAGAAGCGGACCAAAATTTGGTAATTTCTTTTTCTAGCGAAGCGCTTTTCGACATATCTTCTTGCGTTCTTTCCTAGTTGATTTGCGAGTGATTCGTTTTGAAATATGCTTTTGGCTAGATAGGCTATTTCGCGGGGAGTGCTTTGTTCAAGGAAAAGGCAATAAGGTTCGTCGAAATCCTCAGAAATCTCGTACATTTTTGGAATGATGCATGGGCGTCCAGATGCGAGAAATTCTGGGATTTTGCATGGAAAACGATCACGGTTGAACTGATTGTCTTTGCCCGGTTGTACGAGGAGATCGGCGATGGCAAGTAGCTTGGGGACTTCTTCGACGTTGAGATTCCCAATGTCGGTAGATACCTCATCGAGAGGAAATTCGAAACTAGATTCAAAGTCTGAACAACTCGCGCCTGCTTTCACGATACGGCATCGGATCCCTTCTTGATTTAGGATACGTATTGCGAGATAGAGTTCTCGAATGTCAGCCCGATTGCTTGAAGTAATTCCTCCCGGATAGACTATTATTTTTTCGTCTTCTGAAAGGCCTAAGCTTTTTCGTTTAGCTAATTTCGTTTCCGGCGAGCTCTCCGGCTCTAGTTCGAAGATTGGTGTGATGTCTTGGGTGAGCTTGGGTACCGGAATGAGCTCTTTGAGCGAAGGAGCGAGTAAAGTGACGGCATCAGAGGAGGCAAGAAATTCTCTGTATTCGATGGGGTGGCAGAGTCGGGGATTCCAGTTAAAATTTGGTTCTTCTAGGCAACGTCTTTGCAAAGAGATGATGTCGCATTGGTAAGCGCTTTCCAGAATAGATACCTCGTTGTCCTCCAAGTGGATGATGAGTTTCGTCGATGGGAAGCGAGACTGATATTCTTGGACAAATTTTCGAACGTTCTCTCGAGGAGTCCACGCGTGTATGATAGTGGCGGGTTTGGCGTCAGGGAAGGGCTCTTTTCCGTCCAGTATTTCCTCGTAGTTGAAGTGCGGGAAGAGGTATCCGGATTTGTTCACGTCTGCCTCTTCGGGAGCCGACTCGGTTACTACTGCACTTGAGTGTCCTTGTGTGCAGAGCTCGTTCGCGAACGGGACAATATGGATCATGCTATTTGAACGTAGATGACCGTAACTTACGAATAGGATGTTCAAGGATGTGGCTGGTTTTGGGTGGATTGGAAGATATTCGGACCGTAGTTTGGTTAGTGGCGTGAGCGGCTTTGTCCATTGCAATCCGATGCTTCTGCTCGGGTGAGAATTTGGAAATGGGTGGACATAGGGTTTAATGAAGCTAAGGAAAGGAGCCTCTCAAGAAAGGCGAAATTCCCTTTCGCTCAGCATTGTTCGATTATGGCGCTTCTTTCCATTATTATTCCCGTTTTCAATGAAGTGAAGACTCTCTCTTCGGTGATAGAGGCGGTACGCGCGTGCAGCCTGAAGGATGTGCAGCTGGTGGTGGTGGATGATTACTCCACCGATGGAACGCGCCAATTGCTGGATGGGGAGCTGGGCGACGACATAGACCTGGTGGTGATGCATGAGAAAAACCGCGGTAAGGGAGCGGCCTTGCGCACGGGAATAGAGGCAGCGACTGGCAAGTATGTGGTCTTTCAGGATGCTGACCTTGAGTACGATCCGAACGAGCTGCAGCTGATGTTGGATCTTTTGGAGAAAGGAGAAGCGGACGTGGTCTATGGCTCTCGGTTTTTGAATCCTGAGATAAAGAAGATCAGTCCGTTTTGGCACCGCATGGTGAATCGTGGGCTTACTGAGTACTCTAATTTTTTCACCGGACTGCGTCTCACGGACATGGAGACTTGCTATAAGATGTTCCCGAAGCGGGTGCTCGACCAAATAACGCTGACGGAGGATCGGTTTGGAGTGGAGCCGGAGATCACGGCGAAGGCGGCGGCTCTGGGGCTTTCGTTTTTGGAAATTCCGATCAGCTACGATCGTCGCACTTTCGACGACGGGAAGAAGATCGGGGCTCGGGACGGGTTTCGGGCTTTGTATGTGATCACGAAGTACGCCTTCGTAGACTAAGGTCTCGTCTGGGCTGAGACCGTCTGGAGCGCTACCAGAGCGCGATGGAGCGGAGTCGTTTGCGGTAAATGTTTGAGATCCGGTCGGGCGAGTAGAGTTCGACGATTGTTTGCTTGGCTTGCTTTCCGAGTTCGGCGGCACGATCGGGATTGGCCACGAGGGTTTGCATGTGCTTGGCGGCGTCGAGTGGATCGGGGTCGGCCCAGAGCTGGCCTTTTTTGTAGGGTCCGTGGTTTTGGGTGAGTTGGGTGAGCTTGAAGGCGACGGGATATCCGTTGCTGGCGTTTACGAATTCGCTGGTGGCGGACCAGTTTGTGGAGATGACGGGCTTTTCGAGAAACATGCTTTCGGCGACGGTGAGGCCGAAGCCTTCGGATCTGTGCAGGGACACGTAGGAGTCGCAGGCGGCCATGAGGCCGTAGGTCATATCTCGGGAGAGGGTTCGGTCGATGAGGTAGCAGTTGGGCAGCCCTTTCAGGAGAGTTTGAAGCTCCTGGTAGGCGGCTTTGTTGTTGTTCGCCGAGTGGATTTTGATGACGAGTCCGACGTCGTTCGCTCTATCGCTTCCCATGAAGGCTTCGCGGAAGGCTTCGATGGCGGCCTTAGGGTTTTTGCGTTCTTGGTAGCTGTTGAGGTCGTAGGCGAAGGAGAAGAGAAACTTGTCGCTTGGCAGGCCGAGCTCTTGTCGGTAGTCGCGGTCCGGTATTGAAAAGTCGATACAGTGGGGGACGGTGATGACGGGGACCGGGGATTTGATGGAGATGGCCTCGCGAACGAAGTTGGAGGGGGTCCAGATTTCGTTGAAGTAGCGGATGTGCTGGGTCCATTCGTCCGGGAAGTCGGGCAGCTCCCAGGCCCAGTAAGCGATATTGTATCGTCCTTCGCGAAAGGCTTTTCCGTGGTGGTGGTCGATATCGGGGCTTTGGGGGGCGTCGATGTGGAAGATGTTTATGGGATAGGGATTTTCCGGGAAGAGTTGACCTGCGTAGGTTTGGTCGCCTTGTGAAGCGAGGCAGTTGACTTTGAGCGGCACGAAGGTGTGCGGGATATCGCTGAAATCGAGTGCCTTGGCGGCGAGCCGAACCGACTCACCGATGCCGAGTTCGGCCTTGAACCATCCCACGAGGTTGATGCCGAGTTGGGCGTGCTTGACGGCGTATTCGGTGTTGAGCGGGTTGGTGGCGTCTTTGGCGAAGTTGTAGACGTCTTCGTCGTTGATTCTGATGCTGTGGATCGAGAGGCGCTTGTTGAGCTCCTGATCGCGGTATCTAGCGAAGTGTTTTCGAATGCGTGATGGAATTATGGATACGCCAGCGAGCTTCCTTCCGAGGTATGCCTTGGTGTTGCTCTTTTCTACGCCGAGGAGCTTGATTTCGATATGGGTGCTGTCTTGGGCTCGAGCGGGAGCATTGTCGAAATCGAGGCTAAATTCTCCTGGCTTGATCGGGTAGTGGGTGTTGACGGCAGCGTCGTTGACTTTGATGGCGAGTCCGAGCTTGCCTGCCGCCCATGGCACGTTCGAGTCGGCGATTTTACCGGTGATGGAGATGGATGAGATTAGGGTTCCGCGAGGGAGGCTGATCGTCGCTTTTTCGCGCATCCAAACGCCTGGCCTGTCTGTCCAGTGCGTGTAGAGTCCTTCATATTCGTACCGGTCTTTGAGGGGGGATGCGTGGGCGTTGCGTTCTTCTTGCTTGATCATTTCGTCGGTCCAGTGGTCGAGTCGGGCTTTCCAGTGTCGTTCGTTTCTCTCTTGTTCGCAGTAGGCGTTGTGGAGGGCGGCGGGGGCGGGGCCTTTTTTTAGGCAGAGAAATCTTAGCAGGGCGTCTTTGAGAAGCTTGGCGTCCAGAGCTCTGGGATGGGGAATCGTTTTGGCTTCGGCGAGGTAGCGGTCTGGCCAGAGGCTGGCGGCTTGATGAGCGAGTCGCGCGCTCCATTTTCGTTGGAGGAGTCGGGAGTTACGCTCGTCGTTGTCGCTAGATTTTTTGCGAGTGGCGCTGACGTGGTGCTGGACGATGCTTCGATTAGCGACGGCTATCTTGTAGCCGTTTTTCGAGAGCCGAAAGCAAAGGTCTACGTCTTCTCCGCCATTGACGAAGGCTTCGTCGAAACCGCCGATTTCCAGGTAGAGCGAGCGTTTTATGGCGCAGCAGGCTCCGGTGACTGAATGAAATCTTGTGTAAGCAGGCTGTCCAATGAGGTTACGGTTTTCAGATTTTTTGTGAACTATGCTGCCTTTGGGAGATGTGTATGTACCTGCGTGGTCGATCTCGCCGGTGGCCACGCTTGTCTGGATATTTCCGACGAGGCCGAGCTTAGGCACTTTCTTGAAGGCAGCGAGCATGGGCTCCAGCCAGCCTGGTAAGAAGATGAGGTCGTTGTTTGCGAGGATCAGTGTTTCTCCTCGGGCGTGGACAGCTCCGATGTTGTTGGAGTGGGCGAATCCTTGGTTGGTCCGGTTTTCGATGACTCGGATGCGGTCGTTGGCGAGTTCGTTTAGGCCATGGGTCGCTTCTTCATCGCTGCCGTCGTTTACTAGAATGATTTCGTATTCGATGGAGGACGCTGTTTGCTGCAGGGAGCTGATGCAGTCGAGGGTCAGGTCGAGGTGATTGAAAACGGGGATTATGAAGGAGACGTCCATCAAAAGGGCTATTTCTGGAAAGCTAGAGGTACTGATGGGCTGCGTGTCGTCAGTCGATTCGAAAAACGCGAACTGTGCATGGGCCCGTCGTGACTTTTGCTCTTCAATAGTGAGGCGGGCGCTCGTCTGCCGGCATTGAGGCGTTGTCGGAGTTCGTGGACGAGTCGAGGCGGGTTTCCATTTGCTCTATTTTGCGTTGAAGCTTGTCGATTTGGTTCTGCATCGCGTAGAGGACTCGGTCTTGCTCTTCGATATGCCGTTCGAGAAAAGTCTGCTTTATTTGAAGGTCTTGAATTGATAAGTCACTCATAGTGAGAGGATAAGATGTGATGTAGGGGTGCTTTGTCGCGACAAAACCCTTAAACAATGCCGGGATGCGGTCGATATGTGAGTATGCGGTCCCCACTTCGTTCGACGACCGCTTTTTCCGGAAAAAACCAAAATGACTCAATCGGATTCTCCAGACTTCGAGTTCGACATATCGGACTTGGAAGTAGAAGGCGATGAAGCCTCCGCTTCCAAGCAGGGAGAAACCATGTCTTCAGAGAAGGGCTCCGATCCTGTGGGTAAACCGCTACAAGTGCCAGAGGAGGAGGCACTTAAGGATAATTTTGTGGACGAAGAAAACGTTGACGATGAGGCCTTGAGTGGATTCGCAATCGATGATTTGCCGGCTGCTGCTGAAACTGACGTGAGCGCTTCCCAGTCGAGTGATTCTGAAACTGTTGAAAGTGGAAGTGCGGCTGACGGAGAGATGGAAGAGAGTTCCTCTGCTCCAGTGGAGCCCGTCAGCAGGATTGAGAAGAAGAAGGAGCCGAAGCCCAGTCGAGCCCTCGGGGATGACGATTTGGGCGCGGATGTTTTTGCCGAAATCGATTCGGATGGGGAATCAATCAGTTTCGAGGACGTGATCGATGACTTGATGGACGAGGTTGAAGATTTTGAAGCCGGGGGCTTTGTGGAGCTCGATGAAGAAGATTCTGAGGCGGGTTCTGAGTCTGATGAGAGCGGGATTTTCAAAATGGATGATCCTGATGATTCCTTGAGCAAGTCTGTCGATTCGAACGCGGTGGAGGATGTGGAGGAAGAGCCGCGAGAGTCAGCTCCTGCCTTTCCGAGTCCGCCCGCGGATTTCGAGATTCCGGCAGATCCAGAACCAGCGGCAGATCCGGAATCGGATTCAGTGGAAGAATTGCCGATCGAGGATGCGGTCGCTCCGGATGAAGTGGAAATTGAGTCGGAGCGGGAAGAGAGCGAGGTGGTTGCGGATTCGAAGCAAGATCCGGTTGTCGACGATGCGACCGGCGTCGCTCCTGATTTTTCGGATTTTGAGATCCCTGCGGATCCAGAGGTTCAAGTAGAACCTCAGGAAGCGTCGATTGAGGAAGAGTCTGATGAGCCTATTGCTGAAACTGAGGGTGTTCCTGAGGATTTGCCGGAAGAGGAATCCGAGCCAGTGGAGGGACACGAAAAAGTGCTTTTCTCCGCCGAAGATGAGCCAGTGGCTTCGGAGAATGAAGCAGAGGAATCTGATGCTGTAATTGACGAGGAATCCGTGTCGGACGAAGTGGAAGACGAGGAGGACATTTCCGAGCTGGTGGCGGCTGTCGCTGATTCGGAAGATGAAATTATCTCGGACGATATCTCTTCAGAGATGGAGCCAGATGCATCTGTGGAAGAAATAAGTGAGGAAGCTTCAGCGTCCGATGGTGAAATGGCCGAGGCTACAGCGAGTGAGAATGAGCCTGTCCAGGAGGTTGAAAATGAAGTGATTTCTGATTCGGAGGAGGCGAATCCTGGATTGAGCGATGCCGATGAGGAGGAAGAGAATATTTCCGAGCTGGTAGCGGCTGCGAGTTCTGCTGAAGACGATGCCGTAGAGCAAGAGGATGGTAAGGCCACTATAGAGGATGAAGCTGAAACGTCCGATGTTGCGGACGAGGACGAATTGAATTCGGAACCTGAAGAAGAGGCGGCTGTTGCGGATCTTGATGAGGAGGCGATTTCTGGCCTAAGCGAAGTCGAAGAGGAGGAAGAGGATATTTCCGAGCTGGTGGCGGCTGCGGTAGAAGACGATTCAGAAGAGATTTCGGAAGATGCTGCTGAGGCGATCGAAGATCAGTCGACTGAAGCGATCGAGGATGATGACGAAGAGGAGATTGTCGATTTGCCTTCGGCGGATGACCTGAAGCCGGATGATGGTGAAGCTTCTAGCGCGGAAGAGTCGGCTATTCCCGGATTGACGGAGGTCCCTGAAGATTTGGATGAGGAAGATATTTCGGCTCTGCTTTCATCGATGGGAGACGAGTCTGCGTCGGAGGAAAGCGAGTCAATCCTCGGTGACGCTCCCGAATTAGCGGTTATCGACGATGATGACGATGAAATCGAAGCCTCAATCTCTGAAGACGATACTACGGAATCGACTGAAACTCTTGAAGATGAGGTAGAGTCGGCTGACTCCTCTATGCCAAGCGCTGAGGAGCTTTTGATGAAGGCGGGAGGTCTTCTCAACGCGGATGCGGAAAAGCCAGTTGATGGAGCGAGCGCTTTGCTCGACGTGCTTGATGACGATGATGAAGAGGAAATTGTCGCCATGCCGTCTCCGGAGTCCTTGATCTCTGATGCCGAAGAGGATGACGATGAGGACGTTGTGGCGATGCCTGATCCGGCGACCATGATGGCTGAGGCGTCAGAGGGAGGTGAAGCTGTCGAGGAGAGCGATTCGACTTCCGGAAACATTGCTGATCATCCAGGTGATTTGCCTCCTCCTCCGCCCGCTCCGGTGGAGATAATTGACGATGATCCGCCGGAAGAGGACTCTCAGCCTGAGGAGCCGGTTGCGGAAGTTGCGGCTGTTCCTGAAGAGTCGCCTGACGAAGGTGAGATTCAGGATCCGTTTGCGGGAGATCTTTCTCTCGACGATTTCGATGAAAACATCGGCGAGCTAACAGATAGCGATGCGGCGGAGCTTCCGGGATCGGAAGAGTCTGAGCAAGAAGAAGCCGCTGAAAACGGAGAGGAGCAAGTTGCGGCAGCAGAGGCCAAGCCCGCAGCTGTAGCTGAAATGCCAAAGCCCAGTTTGATTTGGCGAGTGACGCATTCGATGGCTGTCGCTGCTGGACTCGTGCTGATTGGAACGGCCAGCATTCTTGCAATTTGGAAGCAGCAGATTGTCGAGTACTACGAAGGGCGAGATATCGATGGTTCGGCGCTGATTCATGAAATCGAATCGATAGGCACGCATGCGTTGAGCGAGTTTGACGAGCAAGGGCTTTACCGGATGCAATGGGTGGATAGCGAGGTTCGTCGCGTATCAGAAAATGAAATACGGCTTCATGCTCTTGTCGGAGCTCAGCTTCGCGAAAACCTTTACACTCCAGTTTTGGAATCAGAGCTGAAGGAGAGAATGGATTACGATGAACAAGGTCTTGTCGATTCTTTGAGCTACGCTCATCGTCATTTTCCGGAAGAGATAGGCCATTATCCAGATAAGCCCTGGGATAGCTTGTATCAAATCTCTGCGGCGAAGGACGAGATCCTCTCGCTTCGAGTGACCTATGGTTTGACCCGTGAGTCGAAGGAATCTGATTGGGAGCTTTCTCGTATTAAGGTAAGTGGATACAAGGAGGAGCTCAAGTGGCCTGAGGGCGAACCGAAATACGCTTTTGGAGAGAACGCCTACGATATTGATTCCTTGGAATTCGCGAATGTGTTTTCTGAATACAAGTCAGATGCGACTGCGTATGTAGCTAAGATAGACAGACTGCGTTCAGATATCGAGGCTGGGCAAATGGCTCTGAAAATCGAGAACGATAAGCAGCGCGAGCGGGTGAAGATGGCTCTCGCGGAAGGTGCCTACTTTAGTGGAGTCGCTATCTTGGGCGAGGACGCGGTTGCGTCGCGGGACGTTCAGCTCGTTATCACGGAGGTGCGTGACGAGGGAGCTTTTGTAAAGGGAGTTGTCCGTATGGACGAGGAGTCCAGCGAGCGTTCGAAGCACTTTGTTGGAAGTCTTGATTTTGAGACGACATTGAGCGGAAAAGAGCAGGGTGTTCTTAGTTTGCGAACCGTATCGATGGATTCGGCGGAAGCGATGGCGTCTGATTCGCCGTTTTTCGAGCCGGGAAGCGTATCGCGGATGAGATTGCGGGCGGATGGATTTCGTTTGGAAGGCGATTCGCGTGATCTTTCGTTTCGCCTGACGAGAAGCTTGTAGGGGATCGGGGGTAATTTCTGCTGGGGCGGAAGAAGAATCGATTCGCCAAAGTGGGATTTTTGAAGAGAAGGTTTCGGTTTCTATGGATGATTCAAAGCTATCTGATGTCGTTGAAGCCGCAATTCTCGCCAAGTGCGGAACGATTGTCTCGTTGACTCTCGTCTGGAAGTCCGTTGCGGAGAAGCTCAGGGCGGCAGGGGCGTCTGACAAGAGCGCCGTGACGCTGATCACCCATTTGCAAAGCCCGAGAAATCTTGAATCGCTTTTAGCTGGGCTCGCGGCGGAAGGGCGAACGGCAGACCGTTTTTTGGCTGGATTGCGAACCTTAGTGGACGAGTCAAAATTTGGCATTTCCGCTTGGCTCGAGTCTATTGAGATCGTTCAGTCGCGTTTGACGAAGGATGGTAGAGGTGCAAGTCCTTCATCGATAGTTGGATACATTCAGTGCTCTGCAGAGTTCGGTTCCGGCGTGGGGAATACGGAGGAGCTTGCCACCTTGGTGCTGGGGATGTTGGAGCAGTATGGATTCGAGGGGCAGGAAGGGTGTGGAACAGGCGTCGATGGGTAGGTTTTTGTAAGGGTGATTCGTTCTCGGCTCACTCGTTCACTAGGCGCTGCGAATCATGGCGCTTGTCGAATTTGCAAGGATGGTGCTGATTTTTGCTGGGTGAGTGAAGCTTGGTGATTCAGCGCTCGATGAAATGAGAAGCAGCGCCAACGGCGCGTCCTCGTCGCTGATCTTAGCTGCTGACTAACCTCAATTAATTCGCTCTCATGAAAAAGCTCTCCTTTTCACGTTTCGCCCTTTCACTGACTGCCCTGATTTCTTTGGTCGCCTTGGTGACGGTCACGGAGGCTCGAGATGACTTTGGCACTTCGGTCGAAGTCGCTTTGGAGAAAAGTGAATGTGGAAGCAGCTGCGTCATGGTTTTCGCTCGGGTTGGAGAGCGTTTTCGCTACGAGTTGAAGGCTGAGGATTCGTACTCGGCGATTAGGTTCGCGTCAGGCGAAAATGCGAGCGGCGAGAAAAGCACGCTGCCAGCGGGTCTGAGTCTAGATAAGAAAGAGAACGCCTTGGTAGGCGTGCCACTGAAGGCGGGATTTCACGAGTTTGTAGTGCTGCGCACGGACAAAGGCGTGACCCGCGAAGAGGTCGTTTTGATCGATATCCAAGGGCATCCCTTTTCCTCTGGGTCAAGTGATTACGCTTCTTATTTTGCGGGTGGCCTTCGATAAGATCATTTTTGCTCAAAGCATTTTTTCCTTATTGCTCGGCGCGCTTAATGCTGAAGTGAGCTGTCGATCCAAGTTATTGAGATTGTAGGGCTTATATGCATACAGTCGCATTTCTCGTTTCGTCGCTACTCAGATTTCGCTTTCGAATTTTAATTGTAACGCAATTATGAGTGGACAACCCCGCGATCTGTATTAATTTAATTGTTACATGGGAATACCTTCCGGTTCTTCCAAATTGAAGCATAGCAAGACTGCCGCTAGTCGAGTAAAGACGTATGTTTTGGATACAAACGTCCTGATCCACGACCCGCATTGCATCTTCAAATTTGACGATAACAATCTAGTCATCCCCATCGAAGTATTGGAGGAGCTGGATTCGATTAAGATGGAGCAGAGCTCTGAGCGTGGCAGAAACGCTAGGCGGGTCCATCGGATGTTGAGGGAGCTGCTGCCTGACTCGCGATCGATGGCGGAAGGCGTCCTTATGGATACGGGCGGGACTTTGTCAGTTGTAATTAATAAGTACATACATGACACGAGTGAAAATATCCCCGAACATATTAGACAATTTCATGCACTGCTTGATTTCGAGAAAAAGGATAACCGTATCATCGCGGCGGCGTTGTTTGTGCAGGAGAACTTGCCGCCTCCGACGATACTGGTCTCCAAAGATATCAATGTTCAGCTGAAGGCTCGGGCTGTGGGGCTTGAGGCGGAGGACTATTTGAATGACAAGGCTCCGGAGGAGCCGGAGTTTAAGTCCTATCGAAAGATTGAGGTATCGAAATATGAACTACAGCGATTCGCATCCGAGGGGGAATTTGAATTGTCCGATTTTGACGAGAACAAGCTTTTTGTGAACGACTATGTTCTGCTTGTCTCTGAGGAGGGGAAGACGATTCCGGCGCGTCACTATGGAGATGGGGTGTTGCGTAAGCTTATTATTCCCGAGTATGTGAAGGCTCCAGGCGGAGTGCCGATTCGTCCGCGGAATTTGGAGCAGCGTTTTTTCATGGACGCGTTGTTGGATGATACGATTTCGCTTATCACGTGTTATGGAAAAGCGGGTACGGGCAAGACTTTGCTCTCCACGGTATGCGCGATTCATCAGACGGTTTCGTCATCAGATTGCAAATACGACGGTGTTTCCATCTCTCGTCCGGTGATTGGCGTGGGCAAGGAAATCGGGTTTTTGCCAGGAACGCTTGAGGAGAAGATGAATCCTTGGCTGCAGCCTTACTACGATGCGCTTGAGGTTTTGATCCCGACCAAGGAACCCAAGGATCCTCAATTCGAGAACAAGCGCCAGCGTCGTAAGGCGAAGGACAAGGAGGACACGGCACCGGGGAAGGGGCCGCAAAAGCCTTACGAGAAGCTGCTCGAAAGCGGAATCGTGGAAATCGAGGCGCTCTGTTTTATTCGAGGGCGCTCGATTTCGCATCGTTTTTTTATTCTAGACGAGGCTCAGCAGCTGACGCCGCATGAGGTGAAGACGGTGATCACTCGAATTTCTGAGGGATCGAAGATTGTGCTGATTGGGGATCCGGCCCAGATCGACAACCCTTATGTGGACTCACGAAGCAATGGGCTGGTCTACTGCTCGAATCGCATGAAGGGGCAGGCGATCGCAGCACATGTGCAGCTGACGAAGGGAGAGCGGTCTTTGCTCGCCGAGCTCGCGGCAGACTTGCTCTGATTATCTTTGAATTTGGCCAATAAAGGGCGGATCTTGAGGTCCGCCTTTTTTTAGGGAGAGGTCTACCTGGTGGCCTTTTTCAGGTTTTGCAGCGTTTTCGCTTTCAGCTGGTTAACCTGGGGTTGGATCTTCTTTAGGACGCGTTTTTTCATTCGGTCGATGAAGAGGATACCGTTCAGGTGATCTACTTCATGCTGGATGCAGCGTCCGAGTAGGCCATTGGCCTCTATGACGTGGGGATTGCCTTGAAGGTCTTGGAATTCGCACCGAATCCAATCTGTTCGTTCTACGTCGCCGCGTATTTCCGGAAAGGACAAGCAGCCTTCTTCGTAGGCGAGCTCCTTGGATTTGATCAATTCCACCTTGGGATTGGCGATAGCCATCGGCATGAAAAGGTCGAACGGGGGCTTAGCCCCGTCCAGAGTGTAGTCGAAGTCGGGATCACAGCCGTTTAGGTCGACCACGCAAAACATCAGCGGCAGTCCGACTTGCTGAGCTGCCAGACCAATCCCCTCTGCTTCGTACATGGTATCCACCATATTTTCGAAGAGTTCGGCCAGTTCCGCGTCGAACTTCGTGACAGGTTTCCCTGTCTCATGTAGCACCTTTTCTCCATATTGAACTATTTGTAGCAGCATTGGTCTTCGTTTTTGACCTAACCAACACTTAGGCCAAATCTAATTCAATTTCTTTCTTCTCTCCCTGATTGTCCATGTCTGACCCCGTAAAGCCGTTTCGCTCTCACGCCCTTGTCGGGAGCTTGATGCTGCTTCTTGGCTTCGCGTTGATCGCTTTCGGCTGGGTGATACCTTCTCGATTCAAGTCGGTGCCCTTTGGAGTGGTGCGGGAAGCGGGGCAAGCGGGTGCAAGGGTTTCCGATCAGGCGCGTTTTTACCTGCTCGACGGAAATTATGGAGCGGCTGAACTGATGGCGAAGGGCGCGAGCCGACTTGGCGAGAAGGAGAGCGCTCTGGTTAGCGCCCAAGTCGCGATGGAGATCGAGTCCAATGAGCAACTTGCTCTTTGGGGAGCATGGGATCCGTTTCTTGAAGCGGCGCTCAAAAACGTTCCTCTAGATGATTATTCCACCGAACCGGGCTTTTTGGGCGTTTTGCTCGCCAAGCCCTGCCGCACTGCGGTTTCGCGGCTTTTGGAAAACTCCCGCAATCCACTTGTGCAGGATTTGCTGGCAACGGGCGAATTCACGACGTACCGCCGACTTTTTCCTGTATCCAGCACTTCAGGACGACCGCTCGAAGTGAGTTTGCTCGGTTTAGGTCTAGCAGCTCAAGGGGATCATTTGACTGATGGGCTTCGGCTGGAGTTGCGCGGCTTGATCCTCGAAGCGAAAGCTTCTGGCAGCATAGGAGCTTTGGAGGACTTCTACCTCGATGCTCTTTCTTTGATGAGGATGTTTAGTTGGGGGCAGCTCAAGGAGTTGCTTTCGCGCGCGGAATCGACTGAGGACCTGAAGCGCCTTCGTTTTCTTTTTCACCGTAAGCCGGAGCGGCAAGCTCTTGTCTATGCTATGAGCTTGGCGAGTCGCGACCTAGCCGATTTGTTCGACTATCTGGCGACTTTTGGAGATGAAGGCTTCGACCGGCTCGAGTCCTCGCTGGCGACTGGGGTCGATGGTTACCTGCTTGCTTTGCGGGAACAGCTTCCGATCGAAATTGAAGTGATCGAGGATGTGGGTTCGTTTGTCTCAAACGTTCAAACCGCCTTGTCACCCTTCAGTTTGCGTAACCCTCAATTGTCCTTGGGAATCAAATACAGTTCGTTTTTTGTCGGTTCCTTCGTCGCGCTTTATGGCCTAAGCTTATTCGGTCGATTTTACCGAGAGACGGTGTCGCCCATGTTGGCCTTCACGCAACGCTTCTTTGGCGCGGCCGCCTCGGTGCTCGTTTTCGCTGTATTGAGCGAACCCTTTCTATCGGGAGCCGGCACCTTTGACGGCTATAATTTTACCTTTGTTCTGCCTGTTCTTGCTCAGGTCGACGGTGAACTACAGATTATTGAAACCACGCCCACTACGTCTATGGAACCAGCAACCTTATTATCCATCGCCTTTTTCTTTCTGCTTCAGGCATTGGTCTTCCTCATTTGCATGCTTAAGGTGCGCGAGATCGAGCGGCGGGACTTCGATCCGCTTGTGAAACTCAAGCTCATGGAGAATGAGGAGAACCTATTCGACGCCGGTCTATACGTTGGAATCGCCGGCACGTGTATTGCGCTCGTGATGCAGGTCATCAATTTGGTGGAAGCCAACCTGCTCGCCGCTTATTCCTCGAATCTTTTCGGCATCCTCTGTGTGGCGATTGTGAAAATTCGCCTCGTTCGCCCTTATAAGACGAAGCTTATCATGGCGAGCGAGCAGCAGATCGTCGATCTGTCCAAGAAGTCTTAGGCTCGTCCGCACTCCGATAGAGATGAACAAGACCCTACTACTTATACTCTGCGATTTTTTGCTGCTTACCATTCTCTCCATGTGGAAAATGGAAGAGGACGCTCCCGCATCTTCGGCAGGCGCGGTAGAAGAGGATCAGGATGTAAGCGTTTCGGCCATGGCGATGATGGAGCAGGATTTGCTCGACACGCTTACCTACTCGCTCGAGGAGGAGCAGACGGAGCGAAGCGAGCTAGCTGAAGATTTGGCCGCAAAGGCTGCGGAGCTCGCTCGTCGCGAGGAAGAGTTGGCCCAACGTCAGAATCGTATCCAGAATCTCGAGCAAAACTTGACGGAAGCGGAGAAACGCGAGCGAGAGCTCGCTGCTGCGCGAGCCGCCTTGGAGGAGGATACTAAAAATCTAGAGGCGCAGATTGCCACGACGCAGACAGAGTATCGGTCCGTTACTCAGAAGTTGGCTGAGACAGAGCAGGAAGCTCTGCAAAACCAAGCGCAGTCGCGACTCCTGCAAGAAGAGCTTGAGCAAAAGCTCGCGGAGATCGCAGCCAAGGAAAGTGCTCTCGCGAAGAAAAATCAGGAGCTTGCTGCGACTCAGCAAAAGGTTCAGGAGCTAGACGTGCAGGTGAAGATGCGCGAGCAGGAGAACACTTTTCTTCAGGAGTCGGTTTCCACTTTGAAGGGTGAAGTCGTAGCGGAGCGGGAGGAGCGTCAGCGCCTGCAGGAGCAGTCGACCGTACTCGCTCAGGGAGTGAGCGAGCTGGCAGCGAGCTCGCAGGATCTGCGTCAGGAGCTTCGTTCAAGTTTTGAGATAAACGCAAATCAGCTCTTCAGCGATTTTAAGAACAATCAGATTCAAGCTGATTTTTCGGCTGTGAAACTAACGCGTAATCGTTACGTGAAAACAGAGGATTCGACCTCTACGATACTTGTCAGCGACGGGACGAGCTTTTACGCCTTGGCGCATATCGATAGTCTCCCCTTCGGTTTGAAGACGAATCCTTCAACCGTTCGCTCCGTCACGCTTTCGCTTAATCGAGCGGGGGCTCAGAAGAAGGCGAGTCAGGTGCAGTTTCTCGCTTTGGATCCACGCATTGTTTCGATCTCACTGACGGAAGCTGAAGCGAAACGTCTCGGAGGGAAGCCTTACTTAACCGCCATCGAACCATTTAAGTTCGCCGAAGCTGTGCTGGTTAACCGGCAAGGCGACTATTATGGCGAGGTCGAGTTCAAGCTGGATGCGAGCACTCCTGGGTTCGTGAAGATGCAGACTAAGATCTTTAGCGCGATTTTTGGAGAATTTTCGCCTTCGACCGGCGATCTCGTTTTATCGAAAACAGGCGAGCTACTGGGCGTGATGGTGAATCGTCGCTACTGCGCTTTGGTGAATAACTTTGTTCCGATCTCCACTCTGGATCTTACGCAGCAGTTGAACACTGGCGAGCTGAAGGAAACTCTGGAGGTTCTTAACGGGTCTTTGAATGGATTTCCAGGGCCGCTGCAGTAAAGGTGGGTTGTGCCTCTTTTTTGCGTAGTAATTTGCTGAATACTAAACCGCCGAGAAACTGTTTTTCTTCGATTGGTTTGAGCTGCTCGCTCCACTCGACTTGAGGTAGGTTTTGTGTTTTGAGTCCTGCAACGAGTTTGAAGGAAAGGTAGAGGAGTCGAATGGCTACGCGATGCCAGGTGTTTTGGGATTGGAAATCGGAATAAGCGATGATGCCGCCGGGCTTCAGCGCGTTTTCCAATCGCGGAAGTAGCCGCGAGATCTCGGATTGCGTGAAGCAGTCCAAGCAGAAGTGTAGTCCGATAAAATCGTAACTGTTTTTTGGGTACGAAAATTCGATCGCATTTGCGTTGATGGTTGTAAGTCTAGCAGCGTTTGGGCCCGATCGAGCTTGGGCGAGTTCAAGCATGCGTGGGCTGATGTCGATGCTGTCTAGTTTGATGCTTGGGTTTTGTTGTAGTAGCTCGGAGGAGAAACGTCCATCGCCGTCGCCGATTAGAAGTCCGAACTCGCAGGCCTTGACGTGGTCTAGGCAAGAGAAGCGTGCCGCTTGCAAGCTTCCGGCGAATGTGAGGCGTTCGAGTCTTTCGTAGGCGCCCGCTATGGTGTCGAAGCTGGGCATTAGGTTAAGAGAATAACTAGGAGGGGGCTTAGTAGGCAAATGTCGGCTAGGGTCCGACGGGGTTGGTTAGGGACGCGAATCCGTAGAACGTTTAGAGAAACGATCCCAACGAGGGCAATTACCGCTGCCGCTCCGACTAGCTTCATGGGTGTCCAGAAAACAATTACGGAGATTAGTGCGGATCCTATGGCGAGGAGGTGGGCCAGTCTGCCAGAGCGAGGTTCGGATTCGCGGGTCCAGGCTCTAATGAATAGACAATTGCTGGCGAAGAGTAGCCAGATAGCGACTAGGCAGAGCAGTGTGCTGGTTTGCGAAATAGATTCTGCGGGAAGGAATAGAGTCGCGCTGGCCATGATGAGGAATGCGGTGAGCAGCGATTTCAGCAAGGGGTAGCCGGGAATGTGTCGGCATCGTTGGGCGAAGAACGTGTAGGCAAGGGAAGCTGCCATCAGCGCGAAACCGCGGGTGAGCTCGCCAGCGGTGAGCTTACTGAAAGCGAGGATCACGTCGGCTAAAAGGACAGGTATCCAGATAATTTGTACGAATCTACTGTGACGCGCTAGGAATTGATGTTGTTCGCTGCGAGGGCGGTTGCTCTTCCGGTTGTCGAACCAGCGATCGGCCGCGTATCCAAGCCATACGGACATGAAGACGATGAGGTAGTGATACCAAGATAGATCATTTTCGGACTCGCGGGAGAACAGAGCCTGCCAGGCGACGGCAACGAGGGGAGCATCGAGCGATAGAAAGGTGAGCCATTTGATTCGGGAGAGCATGTTCGCTTGGGCATCAAAGTGAAAACGCCGCCCGTGGCGAACGCTATTCGTGAGGTCGCAGTCATTGGAGGGTGGGTCGCGTTTTCCGTTGGCAATTTTTTTTGGGTGGATCAGGTATGGGGGCAATGTTTGCTGGAGAGAAGAGTGGCGTGAAGCGTTTGCCGGATGTGCTGGTGGTGTTGACGACGCAGTGGCGGGCGTCGGCGCTTGGCTTCTCGGGGGATCCGAATGCGAGGACGCCTTGTTTGGATGCGTTGGCTTCGGATTCGCTTTGGGTGAAGCAGGCGGTGACGCCGCATCCTTTTGGTGTTTTTGCTCGAGCTGCGTTTTTGACGGGTACGCGTTCGCCCGCGAATGGAGTGCGGGACTATTATGATCCATTGCCAGCGGATGCTCGCACTTTGGCTCATGTTTTTGGCGAGGCTGGATACGAGACCGCGTTTTTCGGAAAGTGGCAGCTTTTCGAGCGGGATCCGGATGCTCCAGTGGTGGGTGAGGCTCATGCGCGGGTGAATGTTCCGGAGGAGCGCCGCGGCGGATTTGGACATTGGGAGGGGTTTGAGTCGGGCTTTTTGCTTAATGACCCGCTTTTGCATGGAACGGGACTGCCAGAGCCGACTCGGTTTGAAGGGTACCAGAGCGAGGTGCTAGTCGATCGGTTTTTGGGTTTTCGGGAGAAGCGAGACTCTCGGCGGCCGCTCTTCGCTGTTTTGAGCTTGGATGCGCCGCATCCGCCCTACGCAGCACCTGCGTCTGGAGTCGAGGCGGGTGAGCCGGAGTCTATTCGGCTTCAGGTCGGCACGACGCGCGAGCCTGTGGAACGTTCAACCGCTCGCAGGGAGTTGGCGGGGTACTACGCCCATATCGAGGCCACGGATCGGGCGATCGGTCGTTTGCTCAAAGCGGAGAAGGCAAGGGAGGGCTGGGGTGAATGTCTTTTCGCTTTCACATCCGCGCATGGGGATATGCACGGGCTCGATGGGAAATTTCGCAAGGGCTGGCCGGATGAGGGAGCGGTTCGGGTGCCGATGCTGATAAAGGGCGTTCGGTCGGGTGTGGACGAGAATTTGCTGATGAGCCTTACGGATCTAGGGCCCACTTTGCTTGGGCTGGCTGGAGTCTCCGGTCGTCTGGGGCGCGATGGTTTGGATCTTTCTTCGGTGCTGAAGGGCCAGGCGACGGGACCGGCTCAGCAGGAGATTTCGATGCCATGCGTACCACCATTTGCGAAGCAATGTCCTTTTGAATGGACGGCGAATCGGGTGGCGGAGCGAACGGAAGTGTTCCCCGATTCGGGCGAAATTTACACGATTGAACACGCTGGAAATTGGGATTTCGAAGCCTAGGCAAAATCTGCCTTCGACTGTTTTATCGCGAGCTTTAGATTTTTTTTGCTATTTTAAGTCGTTGATTTCTAGGAGGTAGGAAGGTCTACAGGGACTCCGGGCATAGGCTTTGCTTAGTGCGAGGCATGATAGATGATCTCATGCAGCGCGAAATTACGTCTTAGCCAAAAAGCTGTTGGACGTGTCTCACGCCCAAGCAAAACGCGTTCGCCAGTAATTTGGCCAATGTGGAGACGCCCGGCTACAAACGCATTGATATCGAGACGGACTTCGAGGCCAAGCTTCGCCAAGTGGCTAAGTCGAATGACGTGTCGGGAATTCAGGATCTTCAATTCCGCACGGTGACGGACCTCGGTTCGCCGAGTGTGCGACCTGATGGTAACAACGTACAGATAGACCAGGAAATGCTGAATATGCAGAAGAACGCGGTTCAGTACGAATTTCTCGCGAACTACACCTCCAACTCGCTCTCACGCCTGAAGACGGCGATCTCGGGACGAATTTAATCGAAACGTATTTAATAGATAGGACCGAGCTATGAATTTAATGCCAGGAATCGAGACGACTTCATCTGCCCTGCAGGCAGAGAAGCTTCGTATGGACATCATCGGGCAGAATATTGCCAACGCTCACACGACTCGCGGTCCGGACGGCATGCCATACCAACGGCAGACCGTTCAGTTTGAAGCGAAGTTGATGGAACTCGGTCGCGACCAGAATGGGAAGATGCAGACCGCTCAGGGCGTGAATGTCCGTGACGTGGTGACCGACGAGACGAATGGCCCGCTTGTCTTCAATCCTGGTCATCCCGATGCGGACGAGAAGGGCATGGTCCAGCTGCCAAACGTAAACCTTACCCATGAGATGGTGGATCTGATTTCCGCCTCCCGTTCCTACGAGGCCAATCTTCAGGTGGTCCGCACTTCGAAGCAAATGGCTCAGCAAGCCCTCCGAATCGGACAGCGATAGTTCCACTTTTTAATTCCTAATTTCCTCCACCGTTAGCGCCACAAGCACATGATCGATTCTGTATCCAATTTAGCCGCGCAGCAGCTTTTCAAGCAAAACCAGCTAGAGCATACCAAGTTGCGGAGCGTCGAGTTCCCCAATCAGGCTGAAGGGCTGAGCAAGCCAACTGAGACCAAATCCTTCGACAGCATTGTTGGCAAATTTGTCGGTGAAGTGGACGCCAAGCACAAGGTCGCAGTGGCTGAGACGAATAAGATGCTCCTCGGTGAGACGGACAATGTTCACCAATCCATGATTGCCATGCAGGAGGCAGGAGTCGCCTTCAACATGATGGTCGAAGTCCGCAATAAACTCGTTCAGTCCTATCAGGAGCTGATGAAGATGCCAGTGTAGTTAATACGCGAATACGATAAATAAGAACTACAATGGGAAATCAATTTAAGGAAATTTGGCAATCTCTGGGAGCGAACCAGCGGATCTCGCTGATTCTCGCCTCAGGACTCGTGGTTCTCGCCATGATCGGCATGATGATCTGGGCTGCTCAGCCCGACATGCAGCTTCTTTACGGAAAGCTATCTGCGGAAGAAGCGGGCAAGATCGTCGCGAAGCTAGAGCAAAAGGGTGTGGCTTTCGAAACGGGATCCGGCGGTAATTCGATTTACGTAGAGGCTTCGCAGGTTCACCGCATTCGCATGGAGCTCGCCACAGAGGGAATTCCGGCTGGTGGCAGCGGACCGGGCTTCGAGCTTTTTGACGAAGGAAGCTTTGGCATCAGCGATTTCGTGCAGCGTACCAATTTTCTCCGAGCGGTACAGGGGGAGCTGGCTCGTACGATTTCTCAGTTTGATGGAGTTGAATCCGCTCGCGTGATGGTGGTGATGCCGGAGAACCGTCTCCTCGCTTCTCGTGAAGGCCAGGATCGTCCGACGGCCTCTGTCTTCGTTGACGGCGGAGGGCTTTCTACGGGGACTGTTAATTCTATCCGTCACCTCGTGGCCAACGCGATCCAGCGACTCAGCATCAATGATGTTGTGGTTGTCGATAGTATGGGAACTGTATTGAGCGAGGAACTACGCAGCGACGGTATTGGCAGTGGCATCAGTAATGATGTGATCAAATACCGCAAATCGCTCGAAAATTATTTTACTGGTAAAGTTCAGTCGATGCTTGATCGAGTTCTAGGGCCGAACCAATCGGAAGTCCGAGTCGCGGTAGATATCGAAACCGCATCTGTGCAGACCACTGAAAAAACTTTTGATCCTGAAAGCCAAGTAGCTCGCTCCACCGTTTCTGACGAGGATTCGCAAGTTGAGCGCGAAACCAGTGGCGAGGGAGCAGGGGCGACGGGCGTGAGCTCGAACACTCCGGCAGCGGGCGGAGCAGGGCAGACAGCTTTTTCTACGCTCAAGGAACGTGAGGATAAGAACAAGACCCGCACCGAGAATTTCGAAATCAATGAGCGCATCGTAAGCAGCGTGCAAAATCCAGGCTCGATCAAACGCCTAACCGCTTCGCTTCTCGTGGCTAAGCGGATGGAGGACGTTCGCGGGCAAATGAATTTTGTAGATCGCACGCCCGAGCAGCTTGAAGAGTTGAGCGACATCGTGGTGACGGCGCTTGGCATTCAGCTAGCCCCAGGGCAAACGGCGGCGGATTTCGTAACGGTCAAGGAAATGGCGTTCGCGGTGGACCCCTTTGAGAATCACGGCGAGCTGCTGAAGGAGGACGCTACGATCCAGCGTTACATCGAGCTCGGTAAGAACGGAATTGGCGCAGTGCTAGGCATTGGCGTGATCATCTTCTTCATGCAGATGCTCAAGCGCTACAAGCCTGAGAAAATGTCCATCGAGGTGCTTCAGCCAGACCAAATGCTCCAGACTCGCAAGATGGAGGACACCAGTGTGGTGACTCCGGAGATGCTCAATGAATTAATACGCCAGAAGCCGGCAAATATCGGCGTGTCTCTGCGCGATTGGATAGGTGACGAAGTTTCTAAGAAATAGCCATGCCTGCCGATTATAAAAACCTTTCGCGCGTGCAGCGCCTCGCCACCTTTCTGGTGGTGATTGGTCCTGAAGCCGCGGCTCACGTTCTCAAGGAATTTGATGACGAAGCCATTGAGGTTATCTGTAAGGAGATGACCAATATCGCCTCGATCGAGGAGGATATGCAGAAGGCGGCAGTCGAGGAATTCTCCAGCTTCATTCTGTCTAGCTACGGGTCTTTGCTCGGTGGACCGCTTTATACGCGCCGCGCTCTCGAGATCGCAAAGGGAGACTTTAAGGCTACGAGCATTCTCGAGCGTATCGCCCCGACGAGTAATTCCGCGGAGGTGATCAAGGAAATCGAGCAGATGGAGCCGCGCCAGATTTTCAACATGATCAAGACCGAGCAGGCACAGACCATCGCTTTCGTGCTCTCGTATCTCGAGCGAGACAAGGCCGGTCCGATTCTTGGCATGTTTAATCACGAGGTTCGCGAGGAAGTAATCGAGCGTCTCGGCATCATGGAGCCGACCTCGCTCGAGCTGATCAACAAGGTCGCGAACTCGCTCTCTAAGAATTTGGATACAAAGCAGAAAACGACGCTCAACAAGAGCGGCGGCATTCGCATGGTGGCGGATCTCCTCAACACGTTGGAGAAGGAAGACAGCAAGGCTCTTCTCGCCAACATCGAGGAGCGCAATCCTGCTCTCGGCGCGGAGATCCGCAAGAAGATGTTCAGCTTCGAAGATCTGTCCCGCCTCGAGTTGCCGGACTTGCAGCGCATCATGCGCGAAGTGGATTCGGGCGATCTTATCGTGGCCCTCAAGTCCGCGACCGATGCCCTGCGGGAAGCGGTTATGTCGGCGGTCTCGAAGCGCGCTGCGGAAACCTTGAAGGAAGAGCTCGAAATGATGGGTCCGGTCAAGCTGACCGAAGTCGAAGCAGCTCAGGAACGCGTGATCCAAGTGGTGCGCAGACTCGAAGAACAGGAGGAGATCAGTCTCGATGGTGGCGGCCAAACAGTCTAAGCGGAATCAGCTGGTTCTCGAGCATCGTCTCGTATCCCTCGACATCGCCTATGATGGAGCGTCGCGCGTGGGCAGTTCCGCTCATAAGGCGGAGGTCGATGCGTCCTACAAGTCTGGATACGAGGATGCGAGCTCTCAATACAATCAGCAGATTCTCGATTTCCGTTCTGAAATCAACGACTTGCGCGAGGGTACCTTTTCCCAACTCGAGAGTAAATTCGGCAACCTCGTTTCGGAGGCCCGCGAAGCTCTTATGACTTTGACCTATGAGTGCGTTACGCAAACGCTTGGCGGCTTCGAAATGCAGGCGGAAGCGGTCGAAAAGATCGTGGAATCAGTCGTGAAAGAAGCCGGTCTGGACGACGAGCGTATGGAAGTTCGGCTACATTCCGCTGACATAGCTTTGCTCGAGGACATTGATTCCGACCTACGGAGCAAGCACCCGGGTCTTGAATTCGTAAGCGACGATTTGTTGCGTCGTGGAGATTGCATCCTTGCGAGTCGTTTCGGAAAAATCGACGGAACGATTGATAACAAACTTTCAAAGCTTCGGGAGAGCATACGCCCATCATGAACCGCATGCTTCCAGATTGGGCATCCGATATCGGAATGCGTGTTGGGGCTTTGGATACGCTTAGCCATCTTGGTAAGGTCGCTCAGGTAACCGGTTTGATTATCGAGTCGGAGGGCCCGCAGGCCAGCCTTGGGGAAGTCTGCGAGATCAGCTCGCCAGGCACTTCCGTCAAGGTGTTCGCCGAAGTTGTCGGTTTTCGCGAGCAACGCATTTTGCTAATGCCCCTGGGCGATGTCGCTGGCGTGCACCCCGGTTGCGACGTGAAGCTCAGTTCCGGTTTCAATAAGATTCCTTCCGGCAATGAAGTATTAGGGCGCGTCGTTGATGGAATGGGTCGGCCTATCGATGGCATTGGTCCGATGCATTATCAGGATCCGGGCTCGATGACGGGCAAGGTTCCAAATCCACTTTTGCGTAAGAGAATCACCGTGCCGTTCAACACGGGCGTGAAGGCGATCGATCTTTTTTCTCCGGTTGGGGAAGGACAACGTATGGGCGTCTTCGCCGGATCTGGCGTGGGTAAGTCGACGCTGCTCGGCATGCTCGCTCGCGGTTCGAATGCGGATGTAAACGTGATTGCTCTCGTGGGGGAAAGAGGGCGCGAGCTTCGGGAATTCATCGAGAAGGACCTCGGTCCGGAAGGCATGGCTCGCACCGTAGTGGTGGTGGCAACTTCTGACCAGTCTGCTCCGATGCGTTTGCGGGCGGCCAATATGGCTACTAGCATCGCGGAGAATTTCAGAGACTCTGGAAAGCGGGTTCTCTTCCTCATGGATTCTGTGACGCGTTTTGCCATGGCCCAGCGTGAAATCGGACTTGCCGTGGGAGAGCCTCCTGCCAGTCGCGGCTACACGCCATCTGTCTTTTCGACCTTGCCTCGTCTGCTCGAGCGTTCGGGTAATTCGGATAAGGGCACGATCACAGCGTTTTACACGGTGTTGGTGGAAGGGGATGACTTGAACGAGCCGATCGCCGATGCGGTGCGTGGTATTCTCGACGGGCACATAGTGCTTTCTCGTCAGCTAGCTACCGCAAATCATTTTCCAGCCATCGATGTTCTTGAGAGCATCAGTCGACTGCGTAACGATATTTCAACCGAGGAGGAGCTCGCGACGGCGGGGCTCGCTCGCGACTATTTGGCCTTGTATCGAAAAAACGAGGACATCGTGAACCTGGGCGCTTATGTTCGTGGGGCGAATCAGAAAATCGACGCCGCCATCATCGCGAACGAGCGCGTCATGAACTACTTGAAACAGAGCTATACCGAGTGCGTTCCGCGCGAGGAATGCTATCAAAAACTTGCTGAACTTATCAGATGAAAAAATTTAGCTTCAGCCTAGAGTCCCTCTTAACACTCCGAGACTGGGAGGAGCAGAACGCCCGAATGGCATTGACGGAAGTCAATAACCAGATCGAGGGCATCAAGCAGCAGATCGATAATTTGGAAGCGTCTGTTGCGGGTACATATAGCTCTTGGGATGGCGAAAGCGGTCGTCGGTTTTCGCCGATGGATCGAGTCGGACTGGCTGCGCAGGTAGCGGATTTACAGCGCCAGACAGAGCAAGCGCGCCAGGCGATGCAAGGCGCCGAAAACCGTCGCGCGAAGGCGATGCAGTCCCTGCAGAATGCCTCGCGTAATCGAAAAGTGGTTACGAACCTTAAAGAGAAGCGGCTTCAAGCGTACAACGCGGAGCTTTTGAAGCAGGAAGCAAATGAAATTGAAGATATATTCAATGGGCGGAGGAGCGCTCGCTAGTAGCTATGCAGATGTTATCTAAACCTTTGGTCATCGCCCTCATCGCTCTCTTGTTGATGTTGGGAACTCAGTTTGTCGCACTGAAGCTCTACTGGTCGGAACTTTTTCCAGAGCCGAGCGCGCAAGCTCTCGTCGTCCAGCGCGAGGAGCCCGAGCCCTTTCAGTGGGGCTTTGCCTCAGACTATATCAATCAGCTCGAATCGGAATTGCACAGCCGGATAGCCGCCTTGGACGCACGAGAGGAAGAGCTGGCTGCCTATGAGGCTCGTCTAGGGGCGGATCGCGCTGAGATCGAGGAAATCAAGACTCAGGTCGAGCTGATGCGCGAGCATTTGCTGGAAGGCGTGGTTAAGCTCGAATCGGATGAAACTGAAAACCTCAAGCGCCTTGCGAAGACTTATGCGACGCTAACGCCAGACGCTACGGTCAATATTTTTCGCGAGCTCGAGGATGCGACTGTCGTTAAGATTCTGTTTTTCATGAAGGCAGATACCGTGGGAGCTATTCTTCAAGAAATGGCGACTGCGAATGGCGGCGTAGCGGAGCAAGTGCGTCGAGCTGCTAAGATCTCGGACATGCTCAGACTTTTTACGGACAATACAAAAGATAATCTCCAACAAACTTAATCATGCCAATAGAGCCCACCAGCGTATCGAATTCACCGGTACGCGAAGTTGAAAAGTCGTCGTCGAACACTAGTTCATGGACGGCGATGCAAGGAAGCTCTACCGGAGGCAAGGATCGCCCCCTCGACAGCATTTGGGAGAAAGCCATCAACGGCGCCCAAAAGCTTTTTGGCTTGGATTCCTCCAAGCCCACGACGCCCGACGAAACGAGCGAGACGGATGATCACGCGGAAGAGCGCGCGCCGAAGGGTAACAGTGCCGTATTTGATACGGTGCCTGGTTTTGGCAGCCGCGGCTTCGGCCGTTTCGGAGCTTCAGCCTTTGGAGGCAACACTTTTGGTTCAGTTGCCACGTCGCGGTCTGTGCCGGACAGCCAGACTAGCCATTACGACCAGAGCTCAGCTAGCTTCACGGAGAAGGCTGAGTATGTCGCGAAGGAGCGTGCTCCTGTTGAAGCGAATCCTCGCGAAAACCAGACCGTAGCGAAGGAAAAAATCGTGTCGGAAGATCCGCTCGATGAAGAGAAGACCGTCGAGGAGAAACCGGTTTCGAAACCTGCTGCGAGAGCAGCGCAGAAGGGCGTGGCCACTCAAGCCCAGGTGCCGGTGCCAGTATCGGCAATTACAAGCGCGGAGTCGATTACAGCTGCTGCCCAACCGGCCACTCCGATAGTACCAACAGCAAGCTCCCAGCAGCTTAGTAGTGAGACGGAGAGCTCGAAGCCGCTTACCGGAAATTCGCAATCAATTCAAACTGTGCCACCTGTAGCCTCCAGTGATCAGAAAGTGAATACGACGGTGGCAAATGGAAGTGAAGCGACCAAGCAGTCGAACGTGCCAACTCAAGGGGGCGCCAACGCGGCGACGAACCCCAACGTTCAGCCAGCTGCTCAAGCAACTAATGTGAAGGGGGCTGCTCATGCGAATGGTTCTCAGGCTGATAAAACCAATGCAGGACAAGCGAACCAGGTTGCTGTACCGAATCAAAGTATCGCAAAATCTGATACGCCAGTAGCGACCACTCAAAGTGGTATCCAATCGAAGGCTGAGGGCGAAACAGCTGTACGCGAGAACGGTAGTTCGAAGGAAACTCTAGGGTTTGATGTAGCGAAAGCGAAGGAGGCGGTTTCGGAGGGACTCGCTCGTGCGTCGACAGCAAGCAAGCCTGCAGCTAGCCCGGTCAATCAATCGAGCGTCAATCCGTCGCCAGTCCAGCAATCGATGACAGCTGAAAACCGCGAAGGCGTAGCAAAGCCACTCGCAGGAGAAGCGTCCACCGCGAGGACCTCGGAAATGCCCGGCGGGGAAGCTAAGGACTTAAGCTCGGGTGAAGTCGCCAAGCGCGAGCCTATTACCTCAGCTCAATCGCGAGCTGCTGCGGTCAAAACAGCAACGGCAGATTCGAGCGCGATCGCCCGCGCCAATTCCGCTGGGTTAGAGAATGCGTCGTCGGATGCCAAAGGCGCGTCGAATCAAGTTTCCAATAGCGCTGCTGCGACTCAGTCCGCTCGCGAGTCAGCATCCGGTGTCGCCGCTCGTATTCAAACTCCAGTGACACAAGGCAAGGGTCAGAATACCGGTCAGGCAACTGGAACTCAGACCGGATTGAGCGGAGTTACCGCAGGTCAGGGCTTAGCCTCCAACGCGATGGCTCGCGGAGCTCAGCAAGGCGGAGCTCAGAATCAGGACAGTGGAGACCCTGCTTCAAGCAAGGATTTTTCAGCCGCCTTAAAGCAAACGACTGGAGCGAAGGGAGCTGAGAAACCCTCCGCAGATGGGGCGCAGTCCTTTGATGCGAAAGTTGATGCGGCGACGTCTAATCGCCGATCGGAAGCCGCTAGCAAGGCTCGACAGACCTCTTACGTGAGCAAGACCGCCGATGAGGTAAAGGAAGTCGTCGCGACATTGACAAAGAGTATTGATCGTTTGGTGACAAACAAGGCGGGCGCCATGAATTTGAAGATTAACTTCGAAGGAGGGGGCAGCTTGAGCCTCCGCGTTTCAATGGATGGAGGACAAGTTTCCACCTCGATGCAGACGGATGTGGTCGGACTCGAAGGAGCGATCAAGGCGAATTGGACCGAATTGGCTAGTGACTGGAATCAAAAAGGGGTGAAGCTGAATACGCCTCAATTCCAGAATTCGGAGACAGCGAAAGGGTCATTTGACGATTTGAACGAGTTTGCCTCTAAGCAGGACCGCCAGGCAGACGCCAGAAATGGCGAGGGACGCGGTCAGAGCTCGAACGGAAGATCTGCCACAAGCAGAGGCTTCTCGAATGGTTCGCCCGATGGTGTGGAAGCCGAGACGGTTTCTTCGAATTCCAGCGACGAGGTCGTCTCCGACAAGGAGCTTAAGACTTACGCCTAAAGAGAGAATATTTTCGAACACGCGTACATTGTTCGAGACTGGAACGGGGACCCTGCATGGGGTCTCCGTTTCTTCGTTTTAGGGTAGGGAGTAACGGGTCAGCAGCTTCGAGTATTTGGTTGCGGGTGAACCTTTGCCTCCCCGAGCTCGGCACATCTTGCCCAGTGATGCGGGGAAGGAAGCTTTGAATAAAAATGAATTTTTAAGTAGATGGTTATCAATGTTTTAAGTTTATTATTCTAGGTTTGGCATCGCTGTTGCTTAGAGAGGGGTAGTCAGAAACGTACGCGAACAACAAGAACCTCCATACCGACCAAACTCTCACTATGCCAACTGATGCAATAGGCAGCACGACTCAAACCCTCGAAAATGTGACGACCACAAATTCGGCGTCTTCGGGGCAGGATAGAATCGAGCAAAAGGCCCTCGGCCAGGATGAATTCTTTAAGCTACTTACGACTCAGCTCGCTTCGCAGGATCCTCTCGAACCAATGGAGGACACCGCATTTATCGCCCAAATGGCGAGTTTCAGTGAGCTGGAGATGACGTCTAATCTGACCAAGAGTTTCGATAACTTTAACAGCACCCAACAATTCGCTTCCGCTCACGGTTATATAGGGAAGACAGTAAGTCTCTCGAGTGGCGAAGTGGGAGAAGTGACATCTGTAGAGCGCCAGAATGGGCAGACGCTTGTATTCCTTGATGGAAGCAACACGGATGGACGCGATATCGGTACGATATACAGAGTGGAGTCGACCGATAGCCCGGCGATCAGCTCCTCCCGGCAAGTAGCGAATACGACAGATGAATCCGAGACGACTGAGGAAGTAGAAGAGCAAAGCTCCAGCGCGGTCGCGAAACAGTCTGTCGGATCACAATCAACCGATGGAAGCGCTGAAGACGGCGATTCGGAAGGTATCGACGCTCCGGCTCGCAGGACCTAGTTCGCAGATCCATTTCCTTTATAGTAATTTCCAACCAAAAACCTTTTATAAAATACTAAATCATCATGGCATTCGGAGCACTCAGTAGCGGAATTAGCGCCCTTAACAGTTTCTCAAAGGGCATGGAAGTCATCGGTAATAACATCGCGAATGTTAATACAGTTTCCTTTAAGTCTTCACGTATCAAGTATTCGGAGACGTTTAATCAGGTCCTCAAGCAATCAGCCCCATCTCCATCGAGCGGAGATCGTTCCAATGTTCAGGCGTCTCAAGTCGGTCTGGGTGTGCAAGTCGAAGGTATTGTGGGTCAGTTCCACCAGGGCGGTTTGTCATCCACGAATCAGCTGACTGACTTGGCGATATCCGGCGAGGGTTTCTTTCTTGTTGAAGATCCAAAAAATGCTACCTCTCAGTTTGCTACTCGCGGTGGTGATTTTCGTATCGATGACAGAGGATTTCTCGTAACGAGTGGCGGTATGCGCGTCCAAGGTCTGACGGGTGGATCAATCGGTTTCGAAGTGGATGTGGGTGAAGACGGCAAGTGGCAATTTGTTCCGAACGAAGACACTCAAAATGGTACGATCGCTCCGGAATCTTACGGTGATATACGTTTGGACTACGATAAGGGTGACGCCGAAGTTGTGAATTCCAAGCACACGAGTGGAACTTTAGCTCGTAACTCCGTGATGTTCACCAATGACTTGGTTGGACGCGATGCTAGTGGCAATGCCGTTTTGGGAAGTATCCCAACTCCAGATGGTAACGGCGTTATCGATACCGACTCAGTCGTTTATGGAGACGCTAGTAATCCGCACCGTGTTGGATCTTTCGTTTTTTCGACAAATTCCGATGGTGATGCCACTGGAGTGGAAGGCGTGACTGGATGGCATGCCTTTATGGAAGAAGCTGTCGCAAATTTGAAGACGCTACGAAATGTCAGTAATGAAGGTAGTCTTACAGGCGTTGTGACTGATGCAGAGATCGAACAGGCAGTAAGTAGTGATTTCTTTTATGCGATGTTTGGAGCTGATATAGATGCAGCAGCAAACATCAATATGGATGGCACTGCCGTACAGCAATTGATGATCGGTAATGGTGATTTAACCTGGAATAATACAATCGACGAGCAGGCAACTGTAACTGCTATAATGGAAAGCTTTCCGGGCTCTTTGACCGAAGCTGAATCTCTGATTAGTGCGGTGCGAGCTGATAAGACTCCTGAGCTGAGTCGATTCTCCATCGATGATCAGGGTAGTATCGTCTATTTCTTGAATAATGGTGATAGTTTTGAGCGCGGTCAGATTCAGTTGATAGATTTTAATGACAAGACGGCTCTGATTCGCGAAGGTCAGAATTTATATAGTAGTTTTGGTGCCGCTGGTGTTAAGGAATCTCAGAATGGAAATATAGACGGCCTTCAGGTTGCCGGAACAAATGGTCTGGGATCTATACAGCAAGGAGCTCTTGAGCTTTCGAATGTGGATCTCACCAACGAATTTGCCAATATGATAACCACACAGCGTGGTTTTCAGGCGGGATCCCGTATCATTACGGTATCCGATGACATTCTTCAGGAAGTCGTAAACCTGAAGCGATAAACCAACCAACTAACTAACCTAGTAGTAAGTAGTAACTAACCCCCAAAGACTGAATAGAATGGCAGAAGAACAAGCAGCTTCAGAAGCTCCTAAACAGTCCGCGAAGGGTGGAGGAGGTAGCGGGATGATTCCCGCCCTCCTCGTCATCGTGCTCATGCCGGTGATCTCATTCGCGATGTTTAAATTTATGATTATTCCGATGATCAAAGCCGAGCTCCCCGAGCATGGGGAAGAGGCGCAGATCACTGCGGAGGATCTAGAGATCACCTACGACGAGTCGGGCACCGAGTACAGCGTTGTGTTTGAGCCAGTGGTGGCGAATGTGAAGGGTACGAGTCAGACGCGTTTCATCCAGGCGATCTTCACTGTCTACGGAACGCACCCGGATTTTGAATCATTGGTAGAGGGCAAGAAGGATCGTCTTCGCGATCATGCTGATAGTATATTGGGCAATCTGACCTTGGCTGATCTGGAGCGTCGCGAGATGAAAAACATCGTTCGCAACCAGTTGCGAGAAGGCTTTAATCATAAGATCGGTAAGCCGATCGTTGAGGACATCTCATTCTCCCAATTCGTAGTTCAATAGGCGAATCCAAATGGCTGACGATCCTACAGAAGGCGAACTGCTAAACCAAACCGACATCGATGCTCTTATCCAAGAGGCGATGGAGGAGCCGGAGGAGATTATATATGATCCTGAAGGCAACAAGGTTAAGACCCCGAAAGGGACACGCATCGAACCTTATGATTTTCGCAATCCGATCTTTCTTACGGAGGTTGAGCTGCGAAGGGTTCGAATTCGTCACGAGGAGTTTATTCGTTATCTAGCGGCTCGTCTTTCAATCTTTTTGCGTTTGGAGTATTCTCTGAAGATGTCGCGTCTATCGACGCTGACTTATAGCAAGTTTACTGAGACAATCCCGAATCCCGCCCATGTAGTACTCTTCAAAATCGAGCAGCTCTTTGGGGTAGGTGTAATTGATATCAATCCGCGCCTCGCTCTCACTATGGTGGATCGCATGCTCGGCGGCAAGGGGCACTCTGTACAAGGGGAGCGCTACCTCACGGAGATCGAAACCAATCTCGTCGACGACGTAGTCGGCATTGTATTGGAAGAGTGGTGTCGCCAGTGGAAAAGCGAGCAGGAGCTGGATACAACTATCATTGGGCACGAGAGCAACGGTCGCTTTTTGGAGACGTCTCCGGCGGATGCGATCATGTTGGTGCTGTCAATGGAAGCGGGAGTGGGTGACTGTTCGGAGACCATTCAGATCGGACTTCCGTATTATACGCTCGAGCCAATCATTAAGCGGATGCACGAAGCTAAGGAAAAAGACCTTGGCATGGATCTCACTCAGGCGGAGAGCAGTTGGCAGTCGAGCTTCAATCAAATAGACATTCCAGTTCAGGCTGAATGGGATGGGCAGACGCTTACCACAAAAGAAGTTATGAACCTGCGACCGGGAGATGTTATTCGCTTTCCCAAGACGGTGTTGAAGGACACGCGTGTAAGACTTTCTAATTCAATAAAATTTACTGGAGAAGTCGGCCTCGAGAATGATCGAGTCGCCGTGAAACTTGATAAAAAGCTAGAAGAGGAATCGCCTGAATAATGAACATGCTAGAAGAAACAAAAGACCTAGGCCTCTTGATGGACGTGCGCGTGAAGCTCACCGTCCAGCTTGGATCTTGCCGTATGCCGATGCGCGAAGTTATGGAGCTCGTGCCAGGATCTGTTATACAGCTTAACCAAGAAGCGAAGGACCCGGTAGGTCTCTACATTAATGACAAGCTCATCGCCTATGGCGAGGTAGTAGTCGTAGAGGATAATTTCGGAATCAAGATCACCGAGATGGCAAACGGCTAGCGAACGGCTCCCGCTGGCGAGACATATTTGATACGCAACTGAAATGTTTAAGAAGCCGCGCCCTTGTGAAGAGGGGCGCGGCTTCTTTGTGCCCATTGCTCCCATTGCGGCGACCTCCGCAAAGGCCACGGCAAAATCGTTTCGCCACGGATTCTCCAGAACCCTTTTTTTTCGCCACCCGCCAAGATTGGCGCAAGAGCGCAAAAGCCTCTTCGAAACGAGGGCGGCGGGGAGTAAGGCGCAATCCAATGTCTAACGTTAGACATTGGATTGCGCCGAAAGGTGAGGCGGCCGGTTGTGGTGGTGTTCGGGGAGGTCTGATTTTCGACTAGGAAAATACTGCCTATACGGATAATTCCGGAATAACTTAAATGTTTTTTGAGATTTTATAGCGTTTGCTATCAGGGACTTAGGTTTGTGTTGGTTTCTTTGGCACCTCGGTTGCTAAGACATGAGCGCACCAACCACTAACCACCTATGTCCGTCCGTTCCACAATTGTCGCGTTCATCACATTCGCGACGCTAACACTTTGCCAAACCTCCCTCGCTGTAGATTCGGATCAGTTGATTGATCCGTCTCGGACCGTCGTTGAGGATTCGGAAGAAAAGTCTTCCGACGCGATGCAGGGCCTGTTTTCGGGCGAGGCTACCTCTTCCGGGGCGCTTATCACTTTCGTTGGCTATGCCGTCATCATCGGAGCTTTGGCGGTCGTCGTCTGGTATCTCTTTAAGCGGGGACTTATTCGAAAGCCTTTCGCTAAGGGGGAGGGCAAACTGAAGGTTGCCGAGACGCGTATGCTCGGAAATCGCCAGTTCATTTCTGTAATCGAATACGAGGATCAGAAGATCCTGATCGGAGTAGGGCCTGGCAAAATCGACTACCTTACGACGCTGCGAAGCTATTCGAATGAATTTCCGCAAGTAGATGCTCCTATCGAGCAAACGGGCCAAGGAGGACACGCGTGAAGAAGAGCCTATCCATTTTCTGGATACTCGCTATAGCGCTCTTTTGCGTGAGCGCAGCATCGGCCCAGACTGCGGCTCCGGATCCGGCTGGTTCTCCTGGACTGCAACTGAGCGTGAATATGGGCGGTGAAGACGGTCAGCAGGATGTGGGAGCAGCGATTCAAGTGCTGCTGTTGATGACCTTGCTGACTTTGGGCCCATCGATTGTGGTGCTCATGACGAGCTTCACTCGCATCATCATCGTGCTTGGGTTTGTCCGCACGGCAATTGGAGTTCACCAAGCGCCCTCGAATCAGATCATTGTTGGCCTGTCCTTGATCATCACTTTCTTCATAATGCAGCCGGTTCTCTCGAACGTGAACGACAACGCGCTGCAGCCGCTCATGGCAAAGGAGATCACCACAGCTCAAGCCTTCGAGGCAGGTTCCGGTCCGCTGCGCGAGTTCATGCTTAATCAGACGCGCTTGCAGGACATAGAGTTCTTTTTGGATCTTTCGAATTACGGACCGACCACCGCTTCCGAGTTGCCGATGCGCGTTGTGGTACCGGCATTTGTGATGAGCGAAATTCGTACCGCTTTCAAGATGGGCTTCTTGATCTTCTTGCCCTTCATCATGGTCGACTTCCTCGTTGGCACCACGCTTATGGCGATGGGTATGATGATGATGCCGCCAGTGGTAATTTCACTTCCGTTTAAGCTTCTGCTCTTCGTCCTCGTGGACGGATGGACGCTTGTAATCAAATCCTTGGTACAAAGTTTCAACATATGAATCTCGAGACCGCTATCGAACTCTTCCGTCAGGCTGTGACCAACGCTCTCATGTTGGTTAGCCCGATCCTAATCACGACGATTGTCGTCGGTTTGGTGATCAGTCTCATCCAGTCGGTGACCAGTATTCAGGAGCAAACACTGTCGTTTGCGCCTAAGCTCTTTGCGGTGGGCGGTGTCCTAATCGTCGGCTCTTCGTGGCTATTGAAGACGCTCATGGGCTTCACTATCGAGGTGTATCAAAAGATTCCGGAGATCGCGTTTTAGTTGCTTTAGAGAACTGAGCGTATCCAAAAGATGTTTACTCTAGAAGACATAACCCTGTTTTTGCTGATCCTGACGCGTGTGCTCGGGCTTTTCTTGGCAGCGCCTGTCTTCTCCCACAAGTCGATTCCGGTGATCGCTAAAGTCACCCTGGCGGCGGCCTTTGCCATGATGGTCTTCCCGATGGTGGATCATGAGGTGGCGAATCCAGCTTCGATCTGGTCGTTGACGCTTTGGTTCGCGAAAGAGCTCACGGTTGGCCTGATGATGGGCATCGCGATTCGCATGGTTTTCTTTGTATTGGATTTCGCATCACACGTGATCACAGTTGAGATTGGTCTTCAGCCTGGCCCCGCTTTCGATCCCGGCAGCTCCTCTAGCCAAGGCAATCCTTTGGGCACGATCATCTACTTTCTAGGTCTCATGCTGCTGTTGTCCGGTAGCGAGTACAATATGCTTAGGGCCTTCATGCGGAGCTTCGAAATAGCCCCGATCGGTTTCTTTGGACTGAATTCCTTCGCTGCGGATTTTATCATTCTTAAAACGGCGGACATTTTCAGAATCGGCATTCTGATGGGGGCTCCCATCGTGGCGGTCAATTTTCTGGTGAATCTCGTATTCGCCACGCTCGGCAAGGTCGTGCCGAAGCTGAACGTATTCATTCTCAGCTTCTCCGCTCGTATCTTCCTTGGCACTACAGTGCTGACTTTAACGGTTGGTCTACTCGCTCACTACGCGATGGCCTATATCGAAGAAACTCCAGAAATGATGCTTCGCTTCATTTTCTTCAGACCTCAAGCGTAGACGATGGCCGATACCGATCAAGATTCGAAGACCGAAAAGCCAACTGCTAAGCGTTTGACCGACGAGCAGGAAAAAGGAAATTTTCCTCAGGCTCAGGAAGTTGGGGTTACCTTTACTTTGTTGGCTGGACTGCTCGTAGTTATGTTTTCAGGACAGACGATTGCTAGTAACGCCTTTAGCTTTTCGTCCTCGATTCTCGGAAACCTTAGCTCGATTGATCTTTCGACGAATAACATAAGCTATTTCTTTAACGAAGTGATTGTTGTCCTCGGCCGTCTCGCAGCTCCTTTTATGCTGGCCGGGATGGTTTCAGGCATTATTGCCGGCGGGTTGCAGACGCGTTTTCGCTTCACCCCCAAGGCGCTCGGCATCAAGTTCAATAAGCTTAACCCGATCAACGGCGCGAAGCAGCTTGTGTCCAAGGACGTGTTTGTCCGCTTTGGGATCGACCTTCTCAAGATGGGAGCAATGGGCCTGATACTGTGGGTCGCTATGCGGAAGATCATCAAGGATCCGATTTTCTATGCTCCTATCGACATCGTGCACGTCGGTATGTTCATCACGGATACGCTTGTTTATGTGTTCATTCGTCTGACGATCGCGGTCGGTCTCATCGCGATCATCAGCTATTTGTGGCAGAGCAAGAAGACGATGGACAAGATGAAGATGACCAAGGAAGAGGTAAAGCAGGAGCGTAAGGACCAGGATATGAGCCCTGAGATCCGCAAGGCTCGTATGCAGATGGCGATGCGCCTTATGCAGGGTCAGATGTTGGACGAGGTGGCTACCGCTGACGTTGTAGTGACAAATCCAACACACTACGCAGTCGCTCTGAAGTACGAGCGTGGCGTCGATTCGGCTCCAATGGTTTTGGCAAAGGGCGAGAATGCCTTCGCTCAACGCATCAAGGAGGTTGCGGCGGAGCATGGCGTACCGGTGGTCGAGAACAAGATGGTTGCTCGCATGCTTTACAAGGTGGCTCAGGTGGGAGCTGCGATTCCCATGGAGATGTTTCAGTCCGTGGCCGAGATCCTGGCCTTCGTCTACAAGACGCACCGCTACTATTTCTACAAACTCAAAGGCCGTAGAGCCGCACTCAAGTCCGATAAGTAATGAGCGACTCGCAACAAGCTGTAAATTTTGGCAAGGCCTTTACCTTCTTAAAAAGAGGGGATACCGCACTGGTAGCCTGCTTGTTTGGAACGGTGCTTTTGCTGGTGCTGCCGTTGCCGCCGCTGCTTTTGGATATGCTTTTGGCAGCCAGCGTGGGAGCGTCCTTGCTGATTCTTTTGATCATCGTCTACGTCAAGGAGCCATCCGAGTTTTCGGGATTCCCGACGGTGTTGCTTGGTGTCACGCTTTTTAGGCTAGGACTGAACGTTGCGTCCACGCGTCTCATCCTTCTCGACGGCTATGCCGGTAGCGTCATCGAGTCCTTTGGCTCCTTTGTAGTGAGAAACAACTACTTGGTGGGCACGGTAATCTTCCTGATTTTGGTGGCGATTAACTTCATCGTTATCACCAAGGGCGCGGGTCGTATTGCGGAGGTTGCCGCGCGTTTCACTTTGGACGCGATGCCCGGTAAGCAGATGGCGATCGATGCGGAGCTCAATGCTGGCATCATCGACGAGGTCAAGGCGACCAAGCGCCGCGAGAAGGTGCAGAAGGAGGCTGACTTCTACGGTTCGATGGATGGCGCGAGCAAGTTCGTCCGAGGGGATGCCACGGCCGGTATTCTCATTACCGCGATCAATGTGCTCGGCGGTATCGCCATCGGCATGTGGCAGCAGGGCATGAGTTTTCAGGAAGCGTTGCAGACTTTTACGCTTCTCTCGATCGGAGACGGTCTGGTTTCCCAGATCCCAGCTTTGATCATCTCGCTTGCGGCCGGTCTTCTTGTCACTCGCACCTCGGGCGAGGGTGAAGACCTAGGAGCGCAAATCGGTGGCCAAGTGGCTGCCTATCCTAAGGCGCTCGGCGTGCTTTCCGGCATGCTGGCTCTCTTTGGGATCATTCCAGGAATGCCATTTATCCCTTTCTTCGCTTTATCGATCGCTGTCGGCATTGTCGCTATCGCGGTCAATCGCGTGCACAACAAGAAGGCGGCGGAAGACAAGGTTAAGGAAATAGAGCAAGAAGCAAAGTCGCGCCAAGGAGCGTCGCAGGGTGGATCGGAAGATGACTCTGGGTCGAAGCACCTGCCGGCTGAATTTGAAAAACTAATAGAAGTAGACGTGTTTGCCTTAGAAATCGGATTTAACTTACTGACGCTCGCGGACAAGGCCCAAGGGGGCGATTTGCTTGAGCGTGTCACTGGAGTGCGCAAGACGCTCGCTCGCGAGCTCGGCATCGTGGTCCCGCCTATTGCCGTGCGCGACAACATGGAGCTCGACGGTCAGGAGTACCGTTTCCTTTTGCACAATAAGGAAGTTGCTCGAGGACAGGTGATGCCGAATCGCTGGATGGCGATGAACGTATCCGGCAGCGAGACGGAGCTCAATGGCATCCCAACCAAGGAGCCGGTCTTCGGGATCGACGCGGTCTGGATCGACGAGGACGAGAAGAAGAGCGCCGAAATCAATGGTTACTCGGTGGTCGATTCCGCGTCTGTTTTGATCACTCATCTTTCGGAGGCTCTCAAGACGAATGCTCACCATTTGCTCAGTCGTCAGGACGTGCAGAAGCTTGTCGACCATGTGGCCGAGTCTCATCCGGCGCTTGTTCAGGAGCTTATGCCGGATCTCGTATCCATAGGAACGATACATAGGGTTTTCCAAAATCTACTTAAGGAAGGCGTAGCTATTCGTAACCTGACCTTGATCCTAGAGGGCATTGGAGACTTTGCTCCAATTTCTAAGAATCCAGACGATTTATCCGAGTACGTTCGCCGTCGCACTGGGGAGTTTTTCGTTTCGGAATACGAGTCTGAGAAGGGCGTTTTGAAGGCGATTACTATGGATCCGCGCCTTGAGCAGGTACTGGCCTCTAAGGTCCAACGCACAAATACGGATTACACACTTTCCTTAGACCCGCAGCTCGCGCAGTACCTACTCCGAGAGCTAGCCATAAAGGCTAATGACCAGATAGAAAATGGTTTATTACCTATTCTTGTAACCGCAGCTGAAATACGCTTGCCCTTCAAGAGATTCTTCGAACCTTCGCTGCCCAAGCTCAACATCTTGAGTTACCAGGAGCTCCCGTCTAGCACCGAGATTATGAATCACGCCATCATACTGTTCCCGGATTTTGCTCAGAGGGACATGCAGACGCAGGCCCAGGCAAATGGCGCTACAAATGCCGCTCAAAACGCCCCGATGGCAGCCAGTTTCCAAAACTAGTTAACCGAGCCACTTTTTCATGAGCCAAGACCCTATTCCAGCAGGCACCCAGATAAAACTCCTCGTCAACACTGCGAGCGAGGCGGTTAACGTGATCCGCGAGAAGTATGGCGAGCTCGCTCGCGTGCTCTCTGTCAAGCAGGTGGAAGCGGGCGGCCTGAAGCGACTGGTCAGCAAGCCGCGCCTAGAGGTAATCGTAGAGATTCCCGCAGCGGCGAAAGAGTCTGCTCCCAAGCCTCGGGCGGAAGCTCCCGCTGTGGCTCAAGCTCCAGTATCGGATGTTCAAAAGATGGATACGAAAGAATCCTCGAAATCGGCGCCGCTCAATCAGAGCCCGATCGGGGATCTGTATTCAAAATCTCAAGCGTCTGAGGACTCTGGCAACTATTTTTCCCAGTTTGAAGATGAGACGCCTGCCGCGAAGGAAGAGCAGGAATCGGCTAAGCAAGCATCGTCTTCGGAGGCTCAGCTCGGCACGGCAGCCAATCCTGTGAAGCGCGGCACGCTGGAGGCGGTGACGCGAGCGATATCGATGTTAGAGTCGGTAGGCTTTGATCGGTCTTTGATTGAGCGGGTGCGCTCGGAGGTAGATTTTAAGGATATCGGCTCTTTACCGACGATGGACTTGTACGCGAAGATTTGCGATTGGCTGCGTAGTCGTTTTCCGCATACCGATAAGCCTCAGTTGAGAAACCGTCGGGCATTCATTGGTTGTAGTGGCGTGGGCAAGACATCTGCCTTGTGCAAAATGCTCTCGTCGGACGTTTTCATAAAGGGACTGGCCCCAACGGTGCTCAAGGTTGATTCAGAACTCCCTAATCCAAGCGATGGCTTGGAAGTCTTTTGCGAGATCATGGGAGTGGGCCTGGCGCGCTCGGCGAGCGAGGTGGAGGAAATTAGTGATGAACGGCCTTTGCTTGTGGATATGCCCGGCTATTCGCTCGGAGACGAGGGCTCGCTCGAAGCGTGCCGCGAGACGCTAGACACGCTAGGCATCGAGGAGAGAATTATCGTGGTGAATGCTGCCTACGAGGCGGAACTGATTGCCGACATGCTTGCCGCCGGCGAATCGATCGGCGCGAACAAGGTAGTGTTTACCCACTTGGAGGAGACCCGGAAAGCCGGGAAGCTTTGGAAGTTTTTGTTAAATCGACGGATGGAGCCTTTGTTCTTCAGTGAAGGCCCGAATCCAGCTGGTGAATACACGATGGAAACCTACAGCTATCTGCTTGAGCGCTCCTTCCCGAACGGGAGAGAGCTTGCTGCCGCCTCGAAGAGGGGGAATCGGAGAGCGTCAAGCGCGACAAGGGAGGCGTCTGTTAGATCGTGATGTACGCCATGCTAATGGGAGGTTTACTCGGCTTCGCGTCGATTTTTCTAATCGGCCTGGCGGTCGGAAAAGAGCCATTGAGCGCGCTTTCTCAAGCGAGCGTGGGCAGCTTTCTTTGCGGACTGCTTTTCCTGTGGGTCGGACAAATTTGGATAAGGAATGTTAGGCAAATGCTCATGGAGAAGCGTCAAGCCGCTATCGCTGCGATGGCGGAGGCTGAGGAAAGAAAACAGCATGACGCTAAAGAGCGCGGATCAAAACCCGTATAAATACCCAACCAACTATGAATGATATTAACGTGAAGGAGAGGAAGGACAGTTCAAAGGGAAAGAAAGCGCAGGCGGCGAAGGCCTACGGCGTGGATGAATCCTCGAAGCCACCCGTCCAGCAAGCCGAACTTTTTGAGACGTACATGCCTCTTGTGCGCTCGATTGTTGCCAGAATTAAAATCAACCTGCCTCCGCACATCGACGAGCAGGATCTGCACAGTGTTGGCATCACTGGTCTGATCGCGGCGCTTAAGAAGTACGATCCTGCGCAGAAGAAATCCTTTGGCTCCTATGCTGCGATGCGTATCCGCGGTTCCATCCTCGACGAGCTGCGTCGCATGGACTGGATGCCTCGCAATGCCCGAACGAATTTTAAGAAGCTTCGCGCCACGATCGAGGAAGTTGAACAACGCCTTGGACGACCTGCGACGGAAGAGGAGATCCGGGCCGAGCTCGGCCTCAACCGCAAGGAGTACGACCAGCTGATGGCGGAAACCCGCCCTGTGAGCTTTCTGCCTCTAGACAACGCCGCTGCGGGCGGAGACGATGGGGAAGGGGCGGACTTGTACGAAGTCATTCCGGACGACAACGTTGTCCCCGTCACCTCCAAGATGGAGAAGGACGAGGTGACGCGTCTGGTGGCGGAGCGGATCAACCAGCTTCCTGAAACGCCGCGCAAGGTGTTGGCGATGTATTACTTCCAGGACATGCGTCTCGCGGAAATCGCGGAGGTGTTTGGCCTTACCGAGTCTCGCATTTGCCAGATTCACTCGCAGGCGATCATAAGCTTGAGAAGCTATATCACGAGCGTGATGCATAAGTAATTTTCTCCACGTTCTGGGTAAAGTTCTCCCTTCGCGGACCGATAGGAGAGACCAGCAGCTATGTTTGTAATTATTGGATCACTAATCGTTTTGGGAGCGACCGTCGGGGCCTTTATCTGGTCCGGTGGCAGCTTGATATTGCTGTGGCACCCACCCGAGATTTTGGCGATTGGCGGCATCAGTCTTGGGGTAGCGGTGATTTGCGCCCCTAAGGATGTCTTGATCCACACGGTCCACGCGATTTTGGGAGCCTTGAAAGGCGCTGGTCCGAGCAAGGACGACTATCTCGATCTTATGAAGGTGATGTACGAGCTCTTCATGCTCGGCCGCCGCAATGGTCTGCTCGCCCTCGACGAGCACGTGAGTTCTCCCGAATCGAGCTCGATCTTTCAAAACTATCCCAGCTTTCTGGCGGACAAGGACAAGGTCACCTTTCTCTGCTCCGCTTTAAGACCGATCATTGACGGCAAGATCAAGCCCGACCAGCTCGAGCCCTTGCTCAAGGCTGAGATCGACGCCAAGAAGCATGCGGCTCACGGGCCGATCAACGTCTTGCACCTCTTGGGTGACTCGCTTCCTGGTATCGGAATCGTGGCGGCGGTTATGGGTATTATCCTGACCATGAGCGTATTGGACCAGGGAGTTATGGTGATTGGCGGCAAGATTTCCGCGGCGCTCTCCGGTACCTTTCTCGGAATTTTCGTGGCCTACGGATTCATCAATCCGCTGTGTAACGTGATCGAGTTCGGAAACGAGGCTGAGGAGACCTACTACATTTGCATGTCTCGCTCGATCGGAGCCTTTGCTCGCGGCCTCGCTCCTATCATGGCGGTTGAGCTCGCTCGTCGCAGTCTCGAGGCGAGCATGGTGCCGAGCGCGGATGATTTGGAAAACATCCTGAAGTCCTCCACCGGAGGCTGATCCTAGGCGATGAAGCAATTGGGGACACACCACGGCGGAGCTTGGAAGGTCGCGTACGCGGATTTCGTGACGGCGATGATGGCTCTCTTTATGGTACTCTGGCTGACCTCTCAGGACGAGAGTCTCAAGCGGGACCTCGCCAAGTATTTTCAGGATCCCTACAATACGCCGATGGACAATTCCATGGGCGTTATCGAAAGCCCGACGGAAGGCCAGCCTTCTAGCGCCAATGGGCAAGCCAAGGGCAAGGCCGAGATATCGGACTTCAAGGTGCTCTACGAAATGGCCCAGGAGTTCATGCGCCTGCTCAACATCGACAGCGCGAATCCCGATCAGAAGCCGGTCGATCTCGACGTGACGAGCGACGGGCTCCGCGTGACCTTGTACGATCGGGACGCTCATCCCTTTTTCGTTGAGAACAGCGCGGACTACACGCCTTGGGGCTCGTTCGTGATTGAGACGCTCGCCTGGCTCGTGCAACGACACAATTTTATGGTTCGAGTGGATGGATACGTCTCGGAGGGCTTTGAAGGCGACGGCTGGGAGTACACCGCATGGGAGTTGTCCAGCGATCGCGCGAATTCGACCCGAAGGCTCCTGGAGCGCTACGGCGTGCGAAGGGGACAGTTTAAGTCCGTCACCTCGCACGGCAATATGGAGCCACTTCCTTTCATGCACCCGACGGCGGAGGCGAATGATCGCGTCTCGATAAGCCTTGTCTTGTCAGAGGTGTTTAACATTCTCGATGAACGCGCTTCGGAGGGGAATCCTCCAGTGGCGCCGACTCAGTAATGGACAGTTATCTTTCAGGTAGAGAACAAGTTGGGGAATCCAAGAAGAACAAGATCCCGATGCAGCTTGGCCCTTCGCAAAAGGGCCTCGGTGACTTGGCTTTGCCGCCCTCCGAGGATGCGGAGGAGAAGGAAGTCTGCGGAGAGGGTGGAAGCAAGGTGGCCTACGTCACGGAAGAGGGGCGCGTGACCAAGATCGTCGTCACCTGCAATTGCGGCCAGGTCACCGAGATCGATTGCAAATACGAGGAGTGATCCCTGCGCAAGCTGCCTCCTAGGTGAGGGAAAAAATTGCCGTTTAATTTAGCTGATCTCGTAATTCATTGACTGACAGCTAATTGTGAATCTGGCATGTGGGTTGCTTTGTAGGCACCCAAATGCTGAACGGAGTCTATCAAAATGCAGCGGCCATGACGGGCCTTGAGAACTGGAACAATTCGATTGCCCAGAACATCGCCCAGTCGTCCACGCCCGGCTACAAGAAGGCGATGCTTTCCTTCGAAGGGGTGGAAGCGGGCTCAGTTGGCATTAAGAATTCTTTCGGCAACACGCTGCAGCACGCCAGCATCCAGACCAAGGGCGTTGGGGCGGTAGATTTTTCCAGTGGCTCGATCGTTACTACAAACGGCGAATTTGACTTCGCTCTCGAGGGTGACGGCTTTTTCGAGCTCAGGGCGGATGACGGACAATTGGTCTACACCCGTGACGGTCAGTTCAAGATGAATGACCAGGGCGAGCTCGTGAGCAAGCAAGGCTTTCACGTGATGTCGGATACGCGAAACATCATTCAGTTGATCCCGGATGGAGGGCGTCTTCAGGCGGCCAATGACGGCACGCTGCGTCAAGGCGGACAGAAGGTCGCCGAGATGAGCATTCGTGGAGTCGAGAATCCGGAATACATGATCCGCTCCAATGGCGGCTTTATCCTCGGTCCGAATAATGAAGAGGCAGCTCGCCACATCGAAGCTCCTTTCGTTCGTCACGGCTCTCTCGAGCAGAGCAACGTCTCCGCTACTACTGAGATGATCAATCTCATCAATGTTTCCCGCTCCTTTCAAATCAACCAGAGAGTGATCCAGCAGCATGATGACGTCCTCGGCAAAGCGATTCAAACGCTCGGAGGCCGCTAGTAGCCAAATCCTCAATACGACTTTTTCAGAACAACCCACCTAACGAACTATGAGCATCTCACTTTACTCGGCAGCGAGCGGCATGGAGGCCCAGCAGACAAATCTCAATGTCATCTCCAACAACATTGCCAACGTGAGCACGACCGGCTTCAAGAAGAGCAAGGTCGAGTTTCAGGACATGTTCTACCAGGTGCCGAAGTCAGTCGGCGCGGACTCCGGAGGCAACATCCTCCCGACTGGTATTCAGGTTGGTACTGGCACGCAGGTCGTGTCCACGTCCAAGGTTTTCACTCAAGGTCAGGTCTCTCAGACCGGTGAGCAGCTCGACGTCGCCATCGTGGGAGACGGATTCTTTCGCGTTACCGGTCCAGATAACGAAACGCTCTACACACGTGACGGAGCTTTCAAGGTGGGGCCTACGGGAGAGGTGACGAACAGCCAAGGCATGACGGCGATCGACTTCGCCGCTCCGCCCGCTGGTACTACCAAGGTCGTGATCAATGACACGGGAGGGGTTACCTATCTCGCGGATGACAGCGACGTGCTGGGTCGAGGCCAATTGCAGACAGCTCGCTTCCGCAACTCCTCCGGTTTGCTTGCTCTTGGCGGAAATCTCTTTCGTGAAACCGACGCCAGTGGAGCTCCTACGGTAGGAAATCCTGGAGCGGATGGTTCTGGCACGCTTCAACAAGGTTACCTCGAAACCTCTAACGTGAACATTGTCGAAGAGATGGTGAACATGATTCTCGCCCAGCGAGCCTACGAAATTAATTCAAAGTCCATCCAGACTTCGGACTCCATGATGCAGCAAGTCGCCCAGCTCAAGCGCTAGTCATGAAATTTTCGATACTTCTACGCCTCACCATCGGACTCGGCATCGCCGTATTTATTTTCGCGTCCGCTCTTCGCGCTTCGCTCGAAGACATTCTCGCTCCTTTGCCGATGGCGGAAGTTGCCGCTGTATCCAAGCCAAGCTTACGTACGCTCGAATCGGTCGTCGCGGTTAGCCCCATCGTTAAGTCGCCGCCGGTTGAAGTGGAGGAGGAGTACGCAGCGGATTCGATCCTCGCATCGGACGTGCACGAAGCGGTGGTGGCTGCGATGCAGGAAAGCCTTCGCCCTGCGGGAGACCTTACGCTCGTGCCCTTGCGAGACTTGCCGGACCTTTCGTCTTATTCGCATCCGTTCGCGGTGAACTTGATCACGGTGCCAGGTCGTCTTTCGCGTGGAAATGTCCTACTGAGATTTCAGGTGGAGAACGAGGAAGGCATCCTAGGCGAGTGGAGTGTTCCGTTTCGCGTACACCTTTTTAGCGAAGTTTGGTATCCGCGGGCGCACCTTCGTCGTGGAGATCTCGCGACGCCGTCGGATTTCGATATTCGCCAAGTCGATTTGCTTGCCGAGCCTGACGCAGTGCCGGCAGGCTCTCGAGAGCCTGCTTCGCCACGAGTACAGCAGGGATATTACACCAGGCAGACCGCTTAACTGGAAGGATCTTATGGAGCGGGCGCTCGTTCGCAAAGGCGACGTAGTAGAGGTCTCCGCCGTCAACGGACTTCTAGCTATCACTATGCGCGCCATCGCTCGTCAGGACGGCACGGATGGCGATTTGATTCTCCTTAGAAATATTGATTCAGCCAAAGAATTCTCTGCCCGAGTGATCGGGGAGAATAGGGTAGAAGTCATATTCTAGAAATATTCAACGACACTTATAATGCGTATACATCTTTTCATTACACTTGCTCTACTCCTCGCGGCGAACCTGCCGGCGAAGTCCCTTTGGAATTCGAAGAAGAACAACGAGGCGGGCATGTTCGCGGATCGCACTGCGGCTCGTGTCGGCGACATTCTGATGATCGAGGTCAGCGAAGAGACGATTGTGAATCGTTCTTCTGCTAAGACCTCTTCGACGGACTCGAATGTAGGTCATGGATTTGATTCGCTCGTTCTACCTGATATTTTGGATTCGGACACGGTCCTGCCTAGTATTGATATTTCACCTACTGAAAGCTTCAATGGTAGTGGATCGATTAGCGACGCGAACATTATGGAGTCGAAAATTTCGGTGATGGTTGTCGACGTAAAGCCGAACGGAAATCTCGTCATCGAGGGAGCCAGAAAAGTCATGTCTTCGGGTGAAGCTCAGTACCTTGTCGTTCGCGGTATTGTGCGCGGAGATGACGTGGATGCCAACAATACCGTCTTGTCTGCCAATGTTCTCAATGCCGCAGTTGAGCTCTTCAGCGAAGGCGATCTCAAAAACGCACAGACCAAGGGCTGGGTTCAGCGTCTGGTCGACGTGACCAATATCCTCTAGTCGTAAGACAGCACCCAATTCCTATTTCTACAGTGAAACTCCTAGCGCGCATCATCCTACTTTTCGCCGTATCCGCATCTGCGGTACAGGCTGCTAGAGTCAAGGACCTCGTATCCGTCGAAGGCGGACGAGACAATCAGTTGGTCGGATACGGTCTAGTTGTCGGACTTGCGGGAGACGGCGACAGCTCATCGCCGATGACGATCAACGCGGTTGCGAATTCACTGCGTCGTTTCGGGCTCACCGTTGATGCGGAAGAGATCAAGTCCGAGAATGTGGCCGCTGTAATGATTACTGCGGACATCCCTCCTTTCGCTCGCGAAGGGACTCGTATCGACGTAACGGTTTCATCGATTGGAGACGCTGAAAGCCTGCAAGGCGGAGTGCTTCTTCAAACCCCTCTTATGGGTGCGGACGAGGCAGTGTACGCAGTTGCTCAGGGTCAAATCGCAGTCGGTGGCTACATCGGCGGCGGAGGCGGAGCAGGGGGCGCGACCGTTCAGAAGAATCACCCGACTGTTGGTTCGATATCCAATGGAGCCATCGTGGAGCGCGAGATTGAGATGGAGGTTGGCAAGGGCGGATTCGTGAAGCTGATCCTTCGCAACCCGGATTATAACACCGCTTCGAAACTCGCCGAAGGGATCAACGTAATATTCCCATCAAGCACGATCGCTCTCGATGCGGCGGCGGTGCAGATCACTATCCCAGAAATCTACCTCGGTAGGGAAGTCGATTTCATCTCCTCTGTTGGCGGAATTTCGATCGAGCCCGACACGCCGGCCCGTATTATTATCAACGAGCGCACCGGCACGATCGTCGCGACAGCAGGCGTACGCGTCTCGACCGTCGCGGTCAGCCATGGCTCGCTCAGTTTGACCATCGCTCGTTCGCAAAACATTTCCCAGCCGGGACCCTTTTCTCAAACAGGGGAGACTGCAGTGGCCGAAGGCACGGAGTTGGAAGTGGTCGAGGAGCTTGGAGCTTTTCATATCATTCCCGACTACCCGACGATTCAGCAGGTGACCAACGCGCTTAACGCGATGGGCGTGTCGACCCGTGAGATGATGTCCATTCTTCAGGCCATGAAGAGCGCTGGGGCTCTGCAGGCGGAACTCGTAATTAAGTAGTCACTACACTTTTAAGCTTTAACTGATACAACTAGATGGAAGTCACAAGTACAGCGATGTCAGGCCTAACCGGCCAATCCTGGAAAGAGCAAATGCTCGCCGGTGACGCCTCGCGTAAGGAACAAGTCGATCAACTCGCGGGCGAGTTCGAGGGCGTGCTCCTGCGCCAGTTTTTGGACGAAGCCCTGAAGCCTATGGATCCGGAAAATGGATACTTTGGCTCGGAGATATCGCCCATGTACGAACATTTAATCAAGGACTCGTTGGCCTCTAGCATTACGGAGGCAGGGTCGCTCGGATTCTCCTCGGTGCTGCAGGTTCAGCTGTTTCCCGATAATCTAAACGAAGGAGAGGGAGCATCATCCCATGAGTAATATTTTTGCAGAAAAAGACTGGGACCCGTTGGTCGATCTGCTGCGCAACGAAGTGCAGGAGTATGGAGGACTCTACAACTTGCTCGAACGTCAGCAGGAGGAGATTTTCAAGCGCGACCCTCAATTGGTACTCGATACGAACGCGGAAATCGAAGGCTACATGTCCGATATGGGCGGTTTGCGTAATCGCCGCGAAGCGTTTGTACGCGAAATGGCTCGCGAGTGTGGAGCCGACGAAGATCAGCCGCTTTCCAAGCTGCTCGCTCACTTTCCCGACTTTATGCGTCCGATGCTACAAGCATTGGTTGATGAGATTAACCACATGATTCGCCGTACCCGCCACAAGGCGCGTCAGAATTTCATGCTCCTCTCTCGTACGATGGAGATTAACCACGAGACGATGCAGGCTCTGCAGCCAGGGAACTTCAACAAGACTTACACGAAGAAAGGGCGCGTTGGAGTGAAGACTCAGATGCCGTCGCGCTACCAAGCGTTCGTGTAGTCTGCCCGCGGCTCGAATTTAAAATTTGGATACCCACACCACATGTCCAGCAGCAATATTTTCGGCGACCTCGCCAACGCTACTAAAGCCCTAAGCGCTCATCGCTTCGGGGTGACGACTGCGGGCAACAACTTGGCGAACGTCAACAATCCCGACTACGCTCGTCAGCGCGTGCTGATCGGTGAGGAGGGGATGATCCAGACTATCGCCGGTCCGCAGGGCATGGGTGTCGAAGTCGTCGGTTTCCAGCATATGCGAGACGCGGTTCTCGATCGCGAAGTTCTCCGCGAGACGAGTCTCAATGCTTCTCTTACGGCGCAGCAAGCAGCGCTTGGAAAGGCCGAGTCGAGTCTTGGCCAGGAGATCAATCGTTCTGGCGATTCGCCTTTTATCGATGGCGCGACTGCAGATGGCGGCGGCTCTGGCGGCATCGCGGAAACGCTCAACAATTTCTTCAACGCCTTCCATTCGCTTTCCGCCAATCCAGGTTCGGACGCGGAAAAGGAGTCTCTTTTGCAGAAGGCTGAGATCCTTACCGAGAAGCTCAATGTGACATCGGAGCGTTTCTCGGATCTTCGCGAGGCATTGACTCTTGAGGTTGAAACCGATCTCGATTCTGCGAACCAGATGATCGAGGAGATCGCTACTTTGAACGCCGAGATTGCGAGAGCGGAATCAAGTCACGCTGGCCAAGCCCTCAGTCTTCGCGATCAGCGGCAAGCCGTTCTGAGAGATCTCTCAGAGATCATGCAGATCAAGACTGAGAACATTGACGATAGCGCTGGCCAGATTCGGGTTTACATTCCTACCATAGGCGGAGACAGCCCGCAGCTCGACCTTGTGAGCCGTGGCCGTTTTCAGACGGTTGACCTCGATGATTCCGGCGTGAATCCAGTCTTTACGGTTGGCGAGGATGCGATTCAGATCGATGTGCGCGGCGGCAGCGTGCACGGAGCCTTGAAATCTAGGGATGGCGCCATCGCCGAGTATCAGAGAGGTTTAGACGATCTCGCGAAGGAGCTGGTGACTCAGGTCAACGGCCTCTACAATTCCGGGGTCTCTCCTAACGATACGAATTTCTTTTCTGATACTAGTGACCCCAGCGAGTTTACCGCTGCAGGCATTACGCTAGCCTCCGACCTCACGGCCTCGACGCTTCGTACTTCCAACGCTTCTACGGACCTCGGCGATAACAGTCTCACGCTCGCGATCGCGGAGCTCGACGACACGAATCAAGCCGCTCTTGGAAACCGCAACTTCGGGACCTTCTATCGCTCGATCGTCACCGATCTTGGCGAGAACGTGGCGGCGGTCGATTCTCGACTCGAGGATGAGAACATTGTTTTCGAACTGCTCAAGCAACAGCAGGACGCGGTGTCCGGCGTTTCCATCGACGAGGAAATGACTGACATGATGAAATTCCAGCGAGCCTTCCAAGCAACGGGCAAGCTTATCCAAACCATCGACGAGATGCTCGATGTGATTGTGAATCGACTTATTTAATCCAAATCCTGAATACGCGCTAATCTCCGTTTTCCCACAAAAATGAGAGTCACCAACAACACATTCCCCGATACCCTTCTCAGCCACCTTCAGCGTGTCACGAAGGACATGAACATGCTCAACGAGCAGGTGGCTACCGGGCAGCGCATTTCCAAGGTTTCCGAAGACTCCGCCTCCGCGAATCGCATCCTCGACATGCAGGAGGAGAAGCACCGCATCACTCAGTTTTCTAAGAATGCGGCCCGCGCTCAGAACATCAACAATACCACGATCTCTCAGCTCCAGAATTTCATCCAGATCTCCGATCGCGTAGGGGAGCTCGCCACCTTGGCCGACGGTCTTAAGGGAGCAGACGGTATGCGAGCCTATGCGGAGGAAGTCGACGAGCTCATCAAGCACGCGATGCAAAGCGCCAACGCGAAGTTCAATGGAGAGTACATTTTTGGCGGCGTCGATTCCGGGACTGAGCCCTTCGTGGCCAACACGGACGCGGACGGGAAGATCATCGCCGCCCCAGGAGGCGCCGTGACTTATGAAGGCGCTGCGACCGGACCTGAATTTCACCTATCCGAAACAGGAAAGATCAAGCCCTTCACCGATGGGGCGACCAACCAGCAGCTCGGCGATTTCATCAACCGCATGGTTGAGCTTCGAGATGCTCTTGAGACTGGAGACTCGGCAGCGGTGACTTCCACTATGCGCACGGATCTGGAGGAGTCGGAGGACGAAATGATCTTCGCCCTCAGTCGTCAGGGCTCCGTGCAAATGCGCATCGAATTTGATCTTTCACTCAATAAGCAACGCTTCACCGACCTCGAGGAAAACATATCTGCAGAGGCTGATGTGGACATTGCGCAAACTGTGGTTAGGCTAACACAAGTGCAGAACGCGTATCAGGCCTCGCTGAAGAGCGCCGGCCAGGTGCTCAACCAATCATTGCTCGACTATATATAAAATAGTTCACGACGCCTAACACCTTATTTAGACCACACTATTCATGAAAGTCGCACCAGATTCCCAGGCAGAAAAACAGGTTTGGATCAAGCCCATGGAGTTCGAGCTCCCGGGAGGCTTGATCGGTTTGGAGGACGCTACTCGCTTCGAGTTGCTGATCAACGAAGAGGAGGAGCCCTTCATGTGGATCCGCGCCGTCGAGCGTCACGAGCTTGGATTCGTGGTGATCGAGCCATCGGCTATTCTCAACGACTACGATGTAGAGATAGCCGACGATGATGCCAAGGGTCTTGAGATTCAGGGAGCCGACGACGCGATCGTGCTCAACATCGTCACGCTCAAAGACGACGATATCGAGTCCGCCACGGTAAATCTGATCGGACCTATAGTGCTCAACCGCCGCACCCTCAAGGGCAAGCAGGTGATCGCCGCAAACTACATGAAGTTTTCCGCTCGGCACCCCTTGCTGGCTGAGAGCGCCGTGGCAACCAACTCGTAACGAGCAGCCCCAAGGAAGGACTCCGACATGCTAATACTTTCCCGCAAAGTGAATGAGGCGATCGTCATCGCCGAAAACATCGAGATCAAAATTACCCGTATCGACGGGGACACCGTGAAGATCGGCATCGACGCCCCAAGGTCGATACCGATCGTCCGAAAAGAGCTCTTCGAAGAAATGCAAAAGGCCAATAAGGAGGCCATCGCGACGCCCGTCGCAGTGGCAGCAGGCGGTATCCCCGCTAAGCCTAAGCTATCTGGCTTGGCTAAAAGCCTTGCCTCTAAGAAGCAGTCAAAACAAACGGCCGGCACCTCGCCTAACCAAGGCGCATGAAGCGTCCGCGAGAGGTCAGCCACTCACAACAAGTAACCTAAAGGAAGAGGTCGTAACATGGTTATCAATACAAACTCCAACGCTGTAGAAGCTGCTAGCAGTCTGCAGAGAAGCTCTATGCAGCTCAGTCGCAGCCTTGCTCGATTGAGCTCTGGCTCTAAGATTATAAATCCGTCCGACGATGCTGCCGGACTCGCTGTATCCGAAAAGCTAGAGGCCCAGAACTCTCGTATTCGCGCGGCAAAGGTAAATGCTCAAAACGCTGTTTCGCTTGTACAAACCGCGGACGGATTTCTGTCTACGATGAGCACGGTTTTGAATCGAATGAGTGAGCTGTCGATGCTCGCGAAAGATGTTACAAAGAACCCGGATGATATAGCATTATACGGCACGGAGTTTGATCAGCTTAAGGATCAATTGCGCGATATTATCGGCAATGGTCCAAACGGCACCAATAGCGCGCCGAACTGGAATATATCCGGGTCCGAGCCCACTGGATCGTTCAATGGCATTAGTCTTTTCGGGGCTCGCCCAGACCTTAAGGCAGTCGTCGGAGCGAACGGAGATCAGACCATGAATATCGGCCAGGTGAATCTGCGCGAAATCGGTGGAGCTCTCTCGGACTTGCTCTGGGATAACTCGGTCGACAGTGGTCAGGCGGATATCAGTGTCGATTCTTCGACAGCAATGGATACGCTTATAGAGGCGGTTCAGCAGGTGGCCGATAATCGGGCGACTTTGGGCGCGGTGCAGTCGCGTCTCGAGATTGTGGATGCGCAGCTTCAAGTGCAGAGCGAGAACCTCACGGCGGCTAACTCTCGTATTCGAGATGTGGATGTTGCGGAGGAGTCAACTCGACTCGCCAAGTATCAAATTCTCGTTCAATCCGGTACTGCCATGCTCTCTCAAGCGAATTCGCTGCCGGAATCGGTTTTGCGTCTTCTCAACTAAGAGAGATCGTTGCCTCAAAAACTTTAAAAACAATTTCCCCATGATTTCAGCAGTAGATCAGTATCTCAATACCCTCCTCACTTTTGTGCCTCGGAATCGGGCGAATCGCTTTACCAAGGACTACATCGCTCTCATTCACGTGCCGGCGACTGGTCCTGAAAAAGTGTATTCGCTGGTCTTGGACGAAGCTAAGCCGCTCATCACTGTAGCGGCCTACAAAAGCGCTGTTTGGGAGGTCATAGGAGACTTCGAAGAAGAGAATGCGGGCAAGCCGGAGCTCGACGCCCTGCAAGCGGAGGTCGAAGCGGACCATCCGGCGCTCGGCTATCTCAAAAGCCGTACGTTAAAAGGCTGTAAGAACTACAGCGACGGACGAGCCGGCCTCGACTACTATCTTATGCTTTGGCAGAGAGATGGAGAGACTGGAGTAGTGGAATGCTATGAGCCTTACTCGCGAGATGACTATTCCTGGTCTACCGTGATTGGCGCGATGCAAGTTCTTTCTAGTCAATTTGAATACGCTATTAGGTAGGAGAATCAACCATGCCGACTAAACCATCATTCAAAACGACGCTACAACACAAGCGATTCCTCGGAGTCCGCTTCGCTACCTGCAATACCTATGGTCGCCTTTATCTTAACGATGACGGAGACGCGTATGTGGGTCGTTGCCCGAAGTGCTTCACGCCCTTCACGGTGCGGGTAGGCGAAGGCGGTACGGAAAGTCGTATGTTTATTGCGAACTGCGGAAGTCACTAAATCGAGTGCAAATCCTGATCGCAGGACTCGTGGCAGCAGCTCTTTTGCTTCTGCTTCCGCGCTTTCTTGGGCGGCGCCAAGAGCGCATGCTCAAAGAGTACGAAGTGCTGGAGAAGCGCTTCGGTCTGACGCGTCGCGTATCCAAAAGCCGTTGGGGAAAGGGGATTGGCGAGCGCTACTCGTTGTTTGGAGAGAACAGAGGGTATCCGCTTTCTCTTTACAGTCACTTTGTTGGGAAGGGCAGGGAGAAGAGAGTCTGGACTTCATTGACGCTCGAAGTCTTGTTCGTCGAAGATCTTGAGTTGTGTGTAGAGTTTTCCGCGACTGATTCGGTATCCCGTTTTACTTTGAATGAAGCGCTGGAGCGTTTGCCTGTATTGGAAGGCGTAGAATTGCGCTGCAGTGAGGTGGAGTTCGCTTCGATCGTTTTACAGGAGCCGATCGCTGCTCGACTCAGATCGCTTGCTCGCCAGCCAACTTGCGGAGCGATACGCTTGAACAAGGGCTTTCTCGAATACCGCGAAGCAGGAACAATGGACGAGGAGTCGCAACGCATTCGCTTTCAGGAGGCGATCCTTCTCTTGGCGGCCTTAGCCGATGCCCTTTCGGTTTATTTTAGCGAGAGAAAGAAGAGCGAGGCTGCTGCCTTATAAAGGCGCTACCTCAGCGCTTCTACGCCTGCTTTGAGTCTGCGTAGGCCTTCTTCGAGGGTAACGCGGGGGCAGCCGAAGTTTAGCCGGACGTGCTGCTTGCTGTCGAAGAACGCTCCGTCGCTTAGGCCGATGCCGTGGCTTTCGAAATGGGATACGGGATCTTGTAGCTCGAATTTGGATACGTCCATCCAGCTCAGATAAGTCGCTTCGTGCTGGTAGATTCCTATCTCTGGGGTTTCGCGTTTGACGAAGTCGTGGATAAGGTCGCGGTTTTTCGCTAGGTAGGCCTGAAGCTCGTCTCGCCAGTCGCCGGCGTAGCGGTAGGCGGCTTCGCAAGCGGTGTAGCCGAGGTTGTTTACCTCTGCCATGATTCCGCGGGTCGCGGCTACGAATTGGCGGCGGAGATCTTCGTCGGGGAAGATGGCTATGGAGCAGCCGAGTCCTGCGAGATTGTAGGTCTTGCTCGGGGCGATGAAGGTGAAGACTCGCTTAGCCGCTTCGGGCGATACGGAGGCGAGGGGGATGTGCTGGCGTCCGTCGAGCGTGAGTTCGCAGTGGATCTCGTCGGAACAGCAGATCAAGTCGTGCCGCTCGCAGAAATCGATGACCTTGAGCAGCTCTTCGCGTTCGAAGACGCGGGCGCAGGGGTTGTGCGGATTGCAGAATAGGAAGAGTTTAGTGTCGGGTCTGACCGCTGCCTCGAGGGCGTCCCAGTCGATGACGTAGCGATCGCCGTCGATGGCCATGGGGGCTTTTACGACGGGGCGTTTCTGGAATTTGGGGCCGAAGATGAATGGCGGATAGATGGGGGTGGTCGTCAGCACGCTATCGTTCGTTTCGCAGAAGGCGCGGCTGGCGATGTTTAGGCCAACAACCAGTCCGGGAAGCCAGACGAGCCAGTCCGGGTTGACCTTCCAGGAGTATTCGCGCTCGAGCATTTCGACGGTGGCTTCGGTGCAGGATGGCTCGGGGCGGGCGTATCCAAAAATGCCATGGTCTATGCGCTCGTGCAAGGCGTCGAGCACGACTTCGGGGGCGTGGAAGTCCATGTCTGCGACCCACATGGGGAGGATATCCTTGCCCTCGTATTTCTGCCATTTCTGGCTGTCGGTTTCGGTGCGGTCGTAGACGGTGTCGAAGATGGATGGCTCGCTGCTCATGTTGAAAAGGAGGGAGGCGAAAGGGCTCGTTGTTGTAAATGGGAAAGTGAGTGGCGCTGGGCTGGGTGAACCGTGTTTTTCGGTAGGATGCGGTTTGTGTCTTGTACTTTATAAAGGACGGCCGGATTTGAGGCGGGCGGTGGGGTCTTCAATTTCGGTCCACTGGAAGAGGGTTGAGGCGGGTCCTTTTTTGAGGGCTTTCCAGAGCTGCTTGTCGTCGCGTTTCTGGAGCTCGAGATCGCGAATGCCGGCGGAGTCGCAGGAGAGCAGGCGCGTGTAGCCTTTGAATTGTCGGGGGCGGCCGATGAGGCGCGACGCGGCGGAAGGATGAATTGTGAATTGTGAAGGATGAGGCGGGGAGAGGGTTTTGTTTTGCACGGCGAGGAAGCTATAGGGGAGGCTGCGAAGATCGATCTCCATCAACTGGGCGAAGCGGGCCCAGAAGCTTTCGGTGAAGGCTTCGACGGGGGGCTTGCCGAAGAAGTGGCACCAATGGCGTCCGTTTTCGACGGTGAGCATGGGGCAGGCTTCGCATTGAGTGCAGGGGGCGGCGATGTGGAAGTCGGTGCGCAGCGTTTCGCGCAGGGCGATAAGCTTGCGGCTGGCGGAGTAGTCGCCCGGCTCGACGACGAGGATCTGGGCGGCGGAGCTGATTTGTTTGGCGAGGGCGTCTTGCGTGTCCTGGCTGAGCTCGGTGAGGGCGTGGGAGACGAGGACGAGGGTGTCGGTGTCTGCGGTGGATGGGGCGGCGGCGATCTCTACTTTGAGATTTGGGTAGGCGTCGCGGATGGTTTTTTTGGCGAAGCGACAGGCGGCGAGGGAGTGGTCCCAGAGGAGGACTTCGTCGATGGCGTCGGGGCCGAAATGGGCGAGGACGCGGAGGGTGGCGATGCCGGACCCGCAGCCCCAGTCGAGGATGCGGCGCGCCTGTAGCTGGAAGCCGGCTTGGTTGGCTTCGGCGAGGGCGTTGTCCCACTTCCAGCCGATGCGGGCTGCGAAGGTGTGGTGGTAGTGGGCGAGGTCTTCCTCGCTCTGCCAGTAGACGCCGGCAGGTTTTGCGGTGTCGAGGAAGCGGTTGCGGAGGCGTTCGAGGGTGTCCCAGTTGATGTCGATTTCTTGCATGCTAAAAGAGGGGGAGAAAGGTGTTGGGCAGTTGAGGCCTTGTCCAGCGCGGGTTTGGCGATGTTGTTTGCTGCGCGTTTCGCGAAAGAGAAGGCAGGCGCGGCGGGGATTTCTCTGGCCTTGTCGTTTTGGTGTAGGAAATCGGCGATCCGAGTTTGATCTTCTCTAAGGAGTCGTAGGGGATGCAATTGGTGCCCCTTAGGAAATATTCGGCGACGAAGCTTCTTCGCATATTCGAAATGGCTTGGAACGGGGTCTAGGCGAATCTGGGGTGAGTATGCTTTGGACGAAAATAAAAAATTCTAATAGGGCAGCGTTATTGTAGGTAGGTTTCGATGAATTGATCCGTACACGAGCGATAGGGTACGTAGTTAGAACTAGATGAATCGGGAATGCCTAGGGACAAAGAGAAATTCTTCCTAGAAACTAGCCTATAGCAATAGGGAGGGATGTTCCTTTTTTCGCTTGGTCAAATCTGAAGTGGGTTTGGATACGATTCCCCATGTGTCGGGATTTTCGAAAATCCGATGGGAAGTAAAACGAGAATGAAAGCCGTGGCCTCCATCAAGAGGCCCTATTTTCACGACGTTCCCAAGGTAGCAAAAAGCTATGAATTTACCGCACGACAGAATGAAAATATTACTTTTAAATTATTTGGCGAGGAGTGGAAATCGTGTTGCTAGGAGAGGTTTGGCAGCGGCCGCTCGGTGCTGGCGCAAAGTGGCGCTGTGGGGAGCGATCAGTCTTACAAGTGTCTCGTTTTCCGAAGAGGTTCATCTGGCTTGGATTGACGAGTCAGCGATTGAGCAGGGGTTCGAGATCGAGAGATCGGTAGATGGAGGCGAGTTCGTGCAGCTGGGTGAAACCGTTGCAAATGAAACAACTTTTATAGATAGGGATGTGCAGTCCGGTTCGCGTTACGATTATCGTTTGAGGGCGTTTAACCCATTCGGGTATTCAGATTATACGGACGTTGTTTCCACTTTTGTCAGCTCGGATGGAAATGGGCAAGGAACGCAGGTCGTATTGACGACTTCCCAAATCGGAGGGCTTCCCAGCGAGGCCACTACTTTTTACGATGAAGATATCAATATGTATCTGATGACGGCGAGTGGTTTAGGCTACGAGACCCACAAGGACGAAATACGTTTTTCTTATGTGCCGGTTGGCGAGGATTTTTCTCTTACTGCTCAGGTGCACTATTTTAAAGGTGATGATGACTTTGCTCGGGTAGGGTTGATGCTGCGCGAGGGATTGGCTGACGACGCGAGGCATGCGTCGGTAGTTGTAAACGAGATGGGCAGTTATGAATCCTTAGTGCGTTCGGCGCGAGGTGAAGAGGTCGCTCTGAAGATTGGAGAGTCAGTAGGGGATCAGGCTTTTCTCCGCATTCAAGGAAGCGGCGGAACGGTGTCGCTCTTCTATTCGCACGACGCTTTGGATTGGGAACTCATCGAGAACGTAGACTTCCAGGTGAACGGCGAAGCGCTGCTGGGCTTGGCAATCGGCTCGCAGCAGATCAGCCAGGTCTCGGGAGCTTTGGTGGAAATTCTAGAATCGAACGTCGATGGGTTTGTCGGCACGTTGCAGCATCCTGACTTGTTTGATCACACGAATGAAGGTCAGCTGGTTTCCGGGCTGTTGAGCGATCTCGAAGAGGCTCTCGCTGGGGCGTCGCTTGTGCAATGGCCTGATGCGGAGCCAATTGAAGATAGTATTGATAATGGGGATTTCGAAGCGGGCATGACCGACTGGAGATTCTACACCAATGGATCTGGCAGAGCTAGCATCGTAAGCGACGGCTCCGATAGCGCCATGCAGATTAATCTTTATTCAAGAGGGTCGAATATTCAACTCTATCAAAATGAGGTATCGCTAGAGCCGAATACCGAGTATACCTTGAGCTTCGATGCGTATTCGAATACTGGACATGATGTGCGAGTCAGTTTGGCAAAGCACAGCACTCCTTATACAAACTATGGTATTAATAAGGATCGAGTTGACCTGACTACGGAATGGCAAACGAATACTATCACATTCACTACGAGAAACTTTGGTTCTTCTGTGAGTAATGGTCGACTGTACTTTTGGCTCGCGGATGATGCTCGCCCAGGAGATCGCTACATGATTGATAATGTACGATTGGTAAAGGCGGGAGCCGAAGCGCCGGTAGATGTCGACCATGGTTTCGAGCTGGAGTCGGAACCAGGGTATAGCCTGCCGCTTGAGCTTGATCAGGATCCAGTCGAGGAGGAGCTTGTCAGCGCTATTGATAACGGTGGTTTCGAAACGGATATATCAGATTGGACTTTCTATACGAATGGACGAGGAAGCGCTGATCTCAGTAAGCCTGGCTATGGTCAGAGCGAGAGCGCGGTTCTCGTTAAGATTGATAAGGTAGGATCCAATATACAATTATATCAAAATGATATATCACTCCTTCCTAATACTTCCTACCGTTTGAGCTTTGCAGCTTACTCGAATGTCGGGCGCGATATGAGCGTATCGCTCTTCAGGCAAAGCGGAGCTTATGTTAACTATGGCCTAAGCAACGTGAAAGTGGACTTGGGCACGGATTGGGAGGTCTTCACTATCGAGTTCACGACTGGAAATTTTGACCAAGCAGTTGATGACGGTCGCCTTATCTTCTGGTTCGCAGACCGAATCTGGGGAGGCGAGCGCTACTACATCGATGAGGTTAAGTTGACTGAGTTGCCTTGAAGCGGAGGGCATCGTTAATGGCAGTTGCTTTGGCTTGATCGCTCGCGGGTCGGGAGCGATTGAAGAGGCAGAAGGTCGGCGGTTTGCTGGCCTTCTTTCTTTTTGGAAGGGAGCGAGGGCTATCTGCGGGATGAGGCTTGTCTTGAGGGCTTGGGCTGTCTGAATCGGCCGTTTCAATGAAAACGATTTGGAGAGTTTCGACGTACTTGTTTCGCTACAAGTGGATGTTTTGGGGAACGATCGCCTTGGCGATTGGCAGCACGCTGTTCTACTTGGTGGTTCCAAAGGTGGCCGGTTTCATCGTGAACAAGCTGGTAGGGCAGGAGAGTTTGGATGGTTATTGGCCGTTGGTAGCGATTTTGGTCGGCTGTTTCGCGATGCGCGAGCTGCTCAACTCTCTTCGGATTCGGCTGAATAACGTGCTCGAGCAGAAGGTCTTGATCGATCTGCGCCTCGATCTGCACACCAAGCTGCTGGACTTGCCGGTGCGCTATTTCGACAGTCGCAAATCGGGGGATATCGCATCGCGGGTGATCGAGGACGTGCAGAATGTGGAGCGGGTGATTCTCGATGGAACGGAGCAGGGGAGCACAGCCTTGCTGACGCTTTTCGGGGTTTGCGGGATGATGTTCTATTCGGAGCCTCGATTAGCGACGCTGATGATTCTGCCTATTCCGGTGATGGTTCTGCTCTCGCGGCTGCATTTCAAGACGCAGAGCGTGAACTGGCGAAAGGTGCGCAAGGCGTCTGGAGAGCTTAGCTCGCTGTTGATCGAGGACATTCAGGGAAATCGCCTCATCAACTCCTTCGCTCTCAAGGATCGGGAAAAGGGCCGCTTTTCGGATAAGGCGCATGAACTGCGGAAGTACACGCTCCGCGGGATGTTTCGCTGGTCTTTGCAAGGACCGCTCAATGGCTTCATCGTCAGTCTCGGGACGGTGGCGGTAATCGGGTATGGCGGATATCTGACTTTCTCGGAGCCAGAAACGTTCAAGACCGGAGATTTGGTGGAGTATTTGCTTTTCTGTTACATGCTTTACGCGCCGCTTACCTTGTTTTCTTCCTTGAACAATATGTTCGCGACCGGCAAGGCTTCGGCGGAGCGCGTGTTTGATTTGTTGGATTATCCGATTGATATCAAGGATCCGGATACGGCGAAGCCCTTTCCGGCGTCTCCGCTTGAGATTTGTTTCAATGCGGTGGATTTCAACTATTCGGAGCGGTCGAACTTGTTGAGCGATTTTTCTTTGATCATGCCAGCTGGAAAAGTAACGGCTTTGGTCGGCCATACGGGGGCGGGCAAGTCGACGGTGGCGAATCTGCTGCAGCGCTACTATGACGTGAGCGAGGGATCGGTGACGATCAATGGGGTAGACGTGCGGGAGCTGACGCTACAGTCGCTGCGTTCTAATATTGGCATGGTGGCGCAGGACCCGTTTCTTTTCGACGGGTCGATTCGCGATAACCTTCAGCTGGCCCGGGAAGGGGCGAGTGACGAGGAGCTGAGACAGGCCTTGGAAGGAGCGTGCGCGTGGGAATTTGTATCCAAACTGCCTGACGGAATGGACACCTTGATAGGCGAGCGCGGCATTCGGCTTAGTATGGGCGAAAAGCAACGGCTGACGATTGCTCGCGTGATTCTAAGAAATCCACCGCTGGTGATTTTGGATGAAGCAACTTCGGCCGTGGATACGCTGACGGAAGCTAAGATACAGGCAGCAGTGGACAATCTGGTGAAGGAGCGGACGACGCTCGTGATCGCTCATCGGCTATCAACGGTTTTGAAGGCGGACAAGATTGTGGTGCTAGATCAAGGCCGTATCATTGAAACGGGCACGCATGACGAGCTGATTCACATTGACGGGCATTACGCGAACCTGTGGAAAGTGCAGACTGATTTGATTGGGGACTAGATTTAGGTGAATTGAAGGGAGTTGTTTTTTTATTAGGATTGGTGAAATGTAGTATAAAATACTGTTTTTTATAGTTTGGCTTATTTGGAGCGTTTTATCTGGTTGGAAGGCAGGTGTTTGTAGATCGTTCCTTTGAAGAAGGGACTTGGGTTTCATGGAATGGGCGATCATTTGATGGGGAGGATGGTAGCGGGCATTTCTTGGTTTTGCGGTTTTGCGAAAAGTGGTTAGCTTTCTGAAGTTACTCTGCTGGGAGCTTGTTTGAGTTCGTTCGAGAAATGTCCGGTTTACTGCAGCCTGAATCGTTTGAGCGCCGATTGGTACTTACCTTGCGGCGTTTAAGCAGTGTAGTGGGATTCGGACTACTGTTTGGAACCAGGATTTTCGCTCAAGAGTCGGGGGAGGATCGGGAGGTGTATGAACTGTCTCCGTTCGTCGTCGATGCGAGTGAAGATGATCGGTATTGGTCGTCGAATTCAGTTTCAGGCACCAGTCTGAATACGCGAATTCAGGATTTGCCAATGTCGATTGAAGTAATAAACGGACAGTTTATCGAGGACTTGGGGGCGACAAACCTTGAGGAGGCCCTGGCCTATTCTTCGGGGATCTTTCAGAGTGATTTGAGTGACGAGATCAGGACTTTGGGGGCGAATCGGTACGGAAGCGCCGACGTGTCGCCTTCGTCTCTGGGAGGGGTGAACGGTCACTATGACAAGGCTTTGGTCATTCGCGGATTTAATGTGCCTTTTCAGAATAGGGATGGGTTTCGCTATGGAGGTTTGGTAGCTCAATACGGAACGATACTTGGGGGTATTTCGGATGCTTCGAATATTGATCGTTTGGAGGTTGTGCGGGGTCCGAATTCGCTGCTTTATGGTGTGGGCGTATTGTCGGGTATCGTGAACGTAATACCGAAGCGGCCCTTGTCGGCGCAGTCGCGAGAGTTTTCGGTAGGAGTGGGCAGCGAGGGTTACTGGAGAACAACGATTGGCGCAACGGGTCCCTTGTCGAAAGACTTGTGGGGTGGGCGTTTGAACTATCGTTTCGGGGCGACGCTAGAGAATGGCGATCATTGGACGGATTGGCGGAGCAAGGATCTCGAGTATTATGTTGGGCAATTGGAATGGTACACTGATCGGGTATCGTTCCTTGTCGAAGGCCAGTTTGCCGATCAAGTGGAGTGGGGTATCGGGGACCAGCATATTCATGACGATGTGACGGGAGCGTATGACAAGGGGTACCGAAACGAGTACGGTGAGCAAGTTAACTGGACGAAGAGTCTAGGAGGATTGTCGGAAAGTTTTCGTATCACCGGACCGGATACGTATCACTCGAGAAGGGAAGGGAATCTGCTGGCAAATTTGGATTTCACGCCGATTGACGATTTGACGATCTCGGTGGGGGCTTTTCTGACAGGCTCCGACGAGGAGACCTTTGATGTGAATGTTTCTACGATTGTGAACAGTGGGGATGACTATTTTGATGAGTTTGATTTGGCGCCATTGGTTCAAAGAGGCGAGAATACAGCGACGGAGGACTGGGGGAAGATTCAAGCTTGGTCGGATGCTGTGGTTACGATTCGCTCTAACGACCACCTCAAGGTTTTGCAGAAAGAATGGGACCCTCGTGACATAAGGGATTTTCGAACGGTGAGGTACTGGTGGGAGAAGCGTCCTGAGTCTACAGATACGGAGCAGTACCGGATTCGGTTGAGCTACGATTTCGAGTCTAGACTGTGGGGAGATTCGATGGCGAAGCACCGTTTTTTAGTAGGGCGGCACGATATCAAGGATGACGTAGATGTGGTGGTTGGCGATGCTGAGATTGACTGGCAGTACGCGATTGGGAAAGAGCTCGCGGATAGTGATCCTCTGCATTTTAGGTCGATCGATGACCATAGCGTCTTTCGTTATCAGGGTGAGCAGTTGTCTATTCCCGGTCGTGAATTTCGCAATGTAGAGATGTGGTTCACGGGTCACTACGCCCTTTATCAAGGTCAGTTGCTTGATGATAAGCTTGGTTTGGTTTTTGGAGCGCGTCGTGATCGATACCAGGCTCGCGATCGACTCTATGACCGGTTCGATGATGAGGCTTATTATGGGGATAGTTACACGGGACAGAATACTGCGGTCGCGCCAGATGCATGGACAGGAGTGGTTGAGAATCCCGGTAATGAAACCTTTGGATTCTATCCCGCTATAGAAGGAGTAAGTGAGTATATCCCGCATCCCGATCGGGCCGAGAAAACGACAACGAAGATGTTCGCGGTTGACTACGAGCTCCGCGAAGGCCTCTCACTCTACGCTTTGAGCTCCGAGGGACTGATGCCCAATACGGGAGTTCGGGATGGTAACTTGGAGGGATTTCCTTCGGAAAAGAGCACGAGCGAGGAGGTAGGTGTAAAGTTCGATTTGATGGAGGGAAAGTTGTCGGGATCTGTATCCACTTATCGGATAGAGCGTGAGAATGCGTTGTGGGATTTCTATTTTGCTCCCGCTCCGGCGAGGTGGGTGGGAGGGGTTGTGCATCCAACGGATGAACTGGCGGCAGGCGAAGGTTATGATCCCAGCTTGGTGCTTAGTGGAACGTTGCCGGCATCGTATGGAGGGTCGGTGTACTTCTATCCAGAAGGAGTGGAGCTTGGTGAAGTGGCTCGCGATGTTTTTGACGACGAGGGAAATTTGGTAGGGTCAGTTTCGGAGTATCCAGACGGACTATTGGCTGTAGGTTATGGGGTAGGCGGACCTCCGAACCCGTTCAACTTCGCATTCTATGACTATAACAAGTTGGATTTGCCAGCTATAGATAAATACGGAAACGAAATAGGTCACACCTGGCGTTACTTTCTTGAGAAGGCGTTTGCGGATGGAGGGCGAGCTGAGCGGGCGTTTACGGGAGAGTTTGGATCTGAGAACTTTTATCCTGTTCACTATTTTAGAATTCCGAATCAGGACTATTTGATGAATCCCAGTGACAGGCTGGGCGCGATCGTTTCTTACACTGACGAGGCTAAAGGAGTCGATATGCAGCTAGTGTATTCGCCTTCGCGTAGGCTGCAATTGGTTTTCAATTACGCGCATACGGAGAGAGAGGCGATTACACCGTTCCTAATGGCTGAAGCGAACGATCCAGATACGGGAGAAGCGTTGGGAAGTGAATACGATGTTTGGGTATTTCGATTTGGGCGGGAGGCTTTCGGGCTAGAGGAGCATGATGTCGATGGGGACGGGGTGGTCGATCAGGTGACCAAGAACGGTCAGCCTGTGTCGATGGGTGATGTCAGCCCGAATGATTCGATCGCTGGTCTGCAGGGGGTCAGCCTTTATACCGGTTCGGAAGATTCGGCTTCACTTTGGGCTAATTACGATTTTTTGGAAGGTAGATTGAGGGGGTTGAATTCGAGTTTTGGATTGATCTATACCGGACCCGCTGAGACATCGATACCGATTGGCGGTATTGCGGTGGGTGAAAACTCGTTTGGCACACCAGCAACGGAAGAGCGGTACCGGATAGATTTAGGACTTGGGTACCGGTGGAAATTTTCTGAAGCGGACTTAAAGCTTCAGCTAAATGTTTATAATATGTTGGATGATCGAAAAGGGCAGTCGATTGTTTATTACAGAAATGGAGAAGAAGGGGTTCAGAGACGAACTGATGTGTATTATAGTCGGAGAAGTTTGCGTTTAACTTTAAGTGCGCGTTTCTAGGGGACTGTGTAGTGTGGTCTAGAAGAGTCCGCGTTTATGCGGGATCTTTTTAAAAAGACGAAGCTAGGGAAGCAAAGCTTAGGCCGAGGCTCAGCTGAGACTGTCAGTGGCAGCCCCGACCAATGAATTTCTGTTGATTGATGTTTATAGATATTGGAGGGATCGTTGCGTGATTGTGCTGTCAGTGTTCAGGCTAGATTTTGTTCAAAAACAGGATCCATACCGATCCTTTGGCGTTGCCACCGTCGTCAGCTGAAGAAGCTCCTACTGCATATTCTGGGACCCCGTCTCCATTCAAATCCGAGACGGTTGACACCGAGGTGCCAAAGAGGTCCTCATCCATTAACATTCCTCCAAAACCACCAGTGCTGGTGGTGACTTTCTGCTCGGAAGCAACGGTTCCGTTTGGATTCAAGAACAAGGTCCAGATTGCGCCGCGCATGTGCCCGCCACCGGGGTCGCCTCGAACTCCGACAACGATTTCCGGCGTACCGTCCCCGTTCAGATCCGCCACTCCATCGACTCCAAACCCGAACAGCGAGTTGGATCCGACAAGCGGTCCAGTAAATCCACCCTCGAAAGCGGATATTTTACTTTGATCCTTAACGGTTCCGTCCGGATTCATGTATAGAATCCAAAGCGCTCCGAAATTTTCGCCGGCATCGTCGTCATACGCAGCACTAACGATTAATTCATCAACGCCGTCGCCATTCAAATCATCAAGGCGAGCTAGGGCCGAGCCGAATTGATCTTCGTTGTCCAAAGCACCGTTAAAGCCTCCGGAAAGTGAAGATATTTTCTGATAATCCTTCACAGTACCATCGGCGTTAAGATTGAGAATCCAGACCGCGCCTTTATTGGAACCTCCGTCATCGTCATGCCAAGATCCCACGGCGATATCTGTAACTCCGTCGCCGTCAAGATCTCCAATATTGGCTACGGCACTGCCGAATTGATCGTCATTCAAGAGTGGGGCCGTAAAGCCGCCACGAGTTTGGGATATCTTCTGGTGGTTGCCTACCGTGCCGTCGCTGTTTAGGAAAAGAATCCAGACTGCGCCGCGATCGTTCCCACCGTCGTTATCCCCATAGTTGCCGACCGCGAGATCCGGAATCCCGTCTCCGTTCAGGTCTCCGATACCGCACAGAGCAGATCCAAACAAAGCGTTAGTGTTGAGATCGCCCGTGAATTCTCCCTGTGTGTCCGAAATTTTTTGCTCCGCGGCGACCGTTCCGTCCTCGTTCATAAACAGAATCCAAACGGCACCGGTATTGAATCCTCCGTCGTCGTCGAAAGTGCCCACTGCTAGGTCAGTGACGCCATCACCATTCACGTCACCCAAGTCGTCGACTTCAAAACCAAAAAGATCGACTAAATTGAGCAAACCTCCGAAGCCCCCTTCCGTTTGGGAAATCTTCTGTTCGTAGGCAACGGTTCCATCTGATAGCTTCATCAGGGCCTCTACGCCCCCCTTCTTCACCAGAGCGATCTTGTCGAGGCTGTACGAACCGCGTAGGCCGGAGTGGTCCTTGAAGCCGAACGACAGCGTTGTGCGTTCCGACGTGAAGAACGACGGCGGGGTTTCGAACTCGATGCAGTAGATTCGCCAATTTGTGCCCACCTCGACGGAGTATTCCTCCAGTCCGAAACTGAATGGAACGTATGGCACTTCCGCGATCACTCCTCCAGGAGCGGTCACATCCAGCAGGATCTCGTCGTTCTTCGCGCGGTTGGACCGGGCGAAGAAGGAGAGGAGATACTTCGTTTCTGGTTCCAGAACTACATTCCCCTGCCACAGGCTCGCCTTCATCGGCGTGAGCGGGAAGTGCGCTCTACCGCAGCTGTCGCCCTCCATTGGCTCAAGCGCGCTGGCGTAGGCTCGTAGCTGCTCGCTATTCCAGCGGAACATGCCTTCCTCGAAGCCTCCGTTGCGAACTAAGTTGACCCCGTTTATAGGCTCCACCGGAGTGGTTACGCGACGTACAACCGAGGCTTCGGATACGCGCCCGATCCCGTCGACCGCCACGACCGTGTACTCGTAGGTTTGGTCAAGGCTCAGACCGTAGTCTACGTGCTTCGTCGAAGTGGTGGTTCCGATTTGAACGCCATCCTTAAAGACGATGTAGCTCAATTCGCCCGGATCGCTTGCCGGCGCTTTCCACGAGAGGCAAACCACCGATTCGCTGCAAAGACTCTTCGTCAGCGATACAGGTGGATCGAGAGCACCCACATTCGCCGGTTCGACCTGCGTCAGCACAATTGAATCGAATTCATAGCACTGCGCCGTTCGATCATCTGGGCCTATCGCGATGTGAATAAACCCCTTGTACAAGGGCATTCCGAAATCTGGCGTAGTAAAGTATAAATCGTATTTTTCCCACACCGCGCTCAGGTCGATCGCTTTCTTGTCAACGCCTTGATGCAAGGTCACCTCTATATCGCCGCCCATTGTGGATCTCGCTATGAGCGACAAGCGATAGCTAGTGCTTGGAAACAGTTCGATTTCATTCTGGTGGAGTAGCATTTGGCCACCCACCCCAGATTTGCATATCGTTGCCCACTTGGGGAAATAGGATACTCCTTCGGTATCTTCGAAAACTTGATCGTCTCGAATCGGCCAGTGCTCTCCAAATTGATCGAAGCCGCCATTTCGAATTAGGTTAGACGATGGTCGTGTTTTGACATAAATCACTTCGGATGGGTCAGACTCGTATCCCATTTCGTTGACCGCCGTTATATAATACGAGTACTCCGTCAGCGGATCTAGATATTTGTTCACATAATAGTCTTTTGAGTTAGCGCTGATATGTTCGCCGTCCCTGTAAACAAAGTACCCAATGACCCTGTCTTCGTTGCTCGCCTTCCAGGTCAGTTCAACACGTGTGTCAGATACATGATGCACAGCTAGCGCTTCAGGCGCATCGGGTCGCTCTGTGGCTCCCTGTGTAAGCGGAACCAGTAAGACGTCATCAATTCGGTAGGTATCGTCCGTATAAAGTCCGTCTATTAGCCAGAAAAACAACTTGCCATCGCTAACAGGCGAATTGAATCCCTTTGTCGTGAAACCGTGCAAATACGTCTGCCAAACATCTCGAAGGAAAAACTGCGTCGACTTTCGATTGATGCCGTAATTTACATACGGAGTTGAATCATTCGACAGGGTTACGCTTAGATCGTATCCAATTTCTGATAACGCAGAAAACGCGAAAAGATAGTCAGTTTTTGGTTCCAAGTGAATGCCGCGTTGGAGAAATTGGGTGTTCGTACCATCTTCTTGAATAGAAATCTCAAGACTATTCCGAGAAGTGTATCCAGGCACCACAGTGTTGGCCTCGCCGATACCGTTTGTATAGAATACCCATGAGTTCGTACCATCTTCGAATCCTCCGTTTTTTATGAGCGATGTCGGTTCCGAGGAGTTGGCAAGGCCGTAGTCATGGGAAATCATCGCATGCGAAAGCAAATACGATTTGTGCGAGTTGAACAAATAGGTATCGGGATAGTCGAAAGCCCCGCTACTCATTAGGGTGCTGTTCACGTGGGGGTCGTAGGCAGGCAATCCAAATGCACTTCCAATATTGCGACCAAGATCTCCAATTTCGTAATAAAGCGAGGGGGTGATGTAGAAAAAATCAATTTCTTCATCCGTCACGACGGGTCCACTAAATTCGCCGGAAATACCATGCAGTTTGCCTAGACTCAAGATTGCTCGATTTCCATCGCTTCCATACCAAATTGGATACTCTGTTCGGCTCTGAGAATCGACAAAGATGATCCATATATCATTGGGGTCGCTAGTGCTCGAGTGAATCAGGGATTCCGAATCTGTTGCTACTGCATTTCTGAACTCAGCTCTAGTAGGAACCTGCTCATAGTATTCCGAATCATGCGGTAGCTGATACCAGGTGACCGGATTTGGCGCGAGGCTGAAGCTAGCTCCTTCTAGCTCCGAGGCGAACCAAACCTGCAGGTCAAGGGCGGCAAACGTTATCGCACGTTCGTAATAGGGTTTATAGGAAACGTCCGATGGGGACAAATAGACGAAATGAACATACCCCTGATCAAGGGGTAACGACGCTTTTGTTAATGTCGTCGGGGTGAAAGCGGCTAGTAATGCCGCGAACAGAAAACAATAAGCATTTTTCATAGCAATATTGAGTAACTGCCCACAGTTAGTGAAAACCTTGATGGTACCCTTCTGGACGTCGTAGTCTCACCATTCGAATAGGTGCCGACTAGTGGCGCTAGGTTGTTGCAAGATCTTGGATTCCGGATTGGAAGGCGGGCAGTTGCTCACTCCTCCATATCTGGCGGAGCGTAGCTATCATCTTATACGTATGGCAAAGAAATTGAACCGGAGGAAACGAGAAAGAAATTTACGTAATAATTATATAAGAAATTGTTTTTTCTTATTTCCGGGCGGTCCAAGTTGGGTGTTTTTGGAATCTTTGATTCAGTCATATTTGTAAATTTCGGATATTAGATAGTACCTGTGTCTCTTACGAATCAGGAACCTCTTTTGCCGGGGTCAAGTCGAAGTCTTATTGAGGCTAACTGTTGACCCCCACTTTCGATGATCCTCACTGGAAGGATGACTCTGACGGCGACTGGATTTCCGTGAGAATCGAGTGCGGGTTGAAATTTCCAGATTTTGATCGAACCACGAAGCATACATGCTAGATCTGCTTCTTTGGGGTCGAGAGCGAAGAGAGGTGTGACCGAGTCTACTCCTCTAGGACGACCGTTTTTGTCTATCCGGAATTTCATTTCGATTGTCACTCCAATAAGGTCATCTCCTACTTTACCAAGGTGTGTGATGCTTGGTTTGGGCAGGGTTTGGATGGTTCTAGATTCGATGCGCGGCAGCTCGTATGTCTTTTCGACTTCGAAGGCTTCATTGGCTGAAAGTACGGGTAATGCGAAGATAGTGCTTGCTGTGATCAAAGTCAGGATGTGGTTGATATTCATCTTAGTTTCTCCTTTTTTCGTTATTCTATTTGGATTGGGGTCCATTGTGGAGAACGCTATTTTTACCTATTCACCGCCATTTGATTAGTGGGTTTTGGAAAAGTGGGTATCCGGAGCGTATTGGTGGTTGGATGGTAATATGGATTAGTTGAGCTTGTGTAAGGGGATTGGCGTGGACGCGGGCTGACGCTTCGCGCTACGGTTCGGGCTTATGTGGAAGTTTTGGATCGATACGGGGGGGACGTTTACGGATTGTTTGGCGGAGGGGCCGGATGGGGTGGTTTCGCGGGTGAAGACGTTGTCTTCGTCGGCTTTGCGAGGGAGTGTTGTGGAGGTGATCGATCCGCGACGGGTGCGGGTGGATTTGGCGTATCCAGTTTGTGATGACTTTTATCGGGGTTATGGGTTTTCCTCCTTGGCCAAGGCTTTGGCGGACAAGCGGGTGCTGGGTGCTGGGTTGAGATTGGGCCATGAGCTAAAGGTTGTGGGCTGGGATGTTGAGGCGGGGGTGCTGGAAGTGGATGAGGATTTGGGGGAGTTGGGAGTGGGAGCATTGTGCGAGTTGCAGTCGCCGGAGGAGCCGCCGGTCTTGGCGGCGCGGATTTTGACGGGGAAACGTTTAGACGAGGCGTTGCCGGAATTAGAGATGCGGTTGGCGACGACGCGGGGGACGAATGCTTTGCTTGAGCGCAAGGGTGCTAAGCTGGCGTTTCTGGTGACGGAGGGATTTAGGGATTTGTTGCGAATTGGGGATCAGCGTCGGCCGGATCTGTTTGAGCTGGGTATTCAGAAGTTGGATCCGCTGCATGAGCGGGTCTATGAGGTGGGGGGACGTTTGGATGCGGAGGGACGGGTGATCGTGGCTTTGGATGAAGCTGGGGTGCGGGCGTTTGCTCAGGCGGCTTTGGCGGAGGGAGTGGAGGCGTTTGCGGTGGCGTTGCTGCATGGATACCGGAATCCGGAACAGGAGCTGCGGGTGGCGGAGATATTACGGGAGGAGGGGGCGGCGTACGTGTCGGTTTCGAGCGAGCTGGCGGCGTTTGCGAAGCTGTTGCCGCGAGCGGAGACGACGGTGGTAGATGGGTACCTGGCGCCGATCATGGATGCGTATTTGGATGCGGTGGAGGGGGTGATCGGGAAGGGTGGAATTGGCCACGAAGAGGCACAAAAGGTCACAAAGAAGAGGGAGAGATCTGCGAAACTGAGGGTGATGACAAGTGCTGGGGGCTTGGTGAGTCGGGGGCAGTATCGGGCGAAGGATAGTCTTTTGAGTGGTCCGGCGGGGGGCGTGGTGGGGGCTTCGCGGTCGGGGTTGAAGGCGGGCTTTGGGCGGACGATCGCGTTTGATATGGGGGGGACGAGTACGGATGTGTCGCGCTTCGATGGGCAGTTGGACTATCGATTCGAGCAGCGGATCGGGGCGGCTCGTGTATTTGCTCCTTCCTTACGGATTGAGACGGTGGCGGCGGGCGGGGGCTCGATTTGCTGGTTCGATGGAACGGCGTTGCGGGTGGGGCCGGAGAGTGCGAGCGCGAATCCGGGGCCGGCGTGTTATGGGGCGGGTGGTCCGCTGGCGGTGACGGATGTGAATTTGTTGTTGGGGCGGCTGGATGCATCGAAGTTTGGCATTCCGGTTTTTGAGGAGGCGGCTCGTGAGCGATTGGCGGAGCTGCGGGCGGAGGTTGCGGCGGCGACGGGTGAGGCGTTGGGCGAGCGGGACATTTTGGAAGGGTTTTTGGCGATTGCGAATGAGACGATGGCGGAGGCGATTCGCAAGATTTCAACGGGGGAGGGCTACGATACGGCGGAGTATGCCTTGGTGGCCTTTGGCGGGGCGGGCGGTTTGCATGCGTGCGCGGTGGCGGGTATTTTGGGGATGGATACGATTGTGTTTCCGGCGGATGCGGGCTTGTTGAGCGCGTATGGGCTGCGGTATGCACAGATGGAGCAGTTTGCGGGGCGGCAGGTGTTGCGGGGACTGGGAAGCTGCGAAGGGGAGTTGGAGAGTTGGGTGGAGAATTTGAAGGAGGAGGCTTTGGGGAAGCTGGCTTTGGATGGAGTGGGGGTAGATGAAGTGGAGCTGATGCCGGCGCGGTATGAGTTGCGGTTTCGGGGGCAGGAGTCGGTGGTGGTTTTGGAGGGGGGAAATGTAGGGGAATTGCGGGTACGCTTCGAGGAGGCGTATGCGGAGCAGTTTGGGTTTTTGCCGGAGGGGCTGGAGGTGGAGTTGGTGGCGATTCGGGTGGCGGCTCGGAGTGGGGTGGCGGCTGTTGAGGTAGAGAGGTTTGGTGGGGATGATGGGGTCTGGACCAAACAGACTTCGCTCTATGAGCTACGACTGCCAGGGCCCCAACCCTGCGGGGGATTTTTGGATAGGGGAGATTTAGTGGCGGGGGAGCGGTTAGTGGGGCCGTTAGTGGTGCAGGATGCGTTTAGTACGGTTTTTGTGGATACGGGCTGGGAGGCTGTGGTGGGGGCCTTGGGGACTTTGCGTTTGGAGCGGGTTGAGGTGGTGAAGGGCGCTGGGACGGCTTCAGGGGTGGTGGAATTGGAGTTGTTTACGAATCGGTTTTTGTCGGTGGTGGAGGAGATGGGCGCTTTGCTGGAGCGTGCGGCGTTTTCGACGAACGTGAAGGATAGGAAGGATTTTTCGTGCGCCTTGCTGGATAGGAACGGGTTTTTGGTAGCGAATGCTCCGCATATTCCGGTGCATTTGGGGGCCTTGGGCGTTTGTTTACGCACGGTTTTGGAGTCGCTGGATTTACAGGCGGGCGATGTGGTGGTGACGAATCATCCGGGCTTTGGGGGATCGCATTTGCCAGACGTCACTTTATTGGCTCCCGTGTATTCAGAGGGTGGTGACGTTCTTCTGGGTTATGTGGCGAATCGGGCTCATCATGCGGAGATCGGGGGAATATCACCGGGCAGTATGCCGCCGAATGCGCGGAATTTGGCGGAGGAGGGCGTGGTGATTGCTCCGATCAAGTTAGTGGCGGGCGGAATGGCGGATTGGGAGCCGTTGTTGGATTTGTTGAGCAGTGGGGACTGGCCGAGTCGGTCGGTGGAGGAGAATGTGGCGGATTTGTCGGCGCAGTTGGCTTCGGTGAGGAAGGGGCAGGCGGCGCTGCGGGAATTGGCGGTGAAGGAGGGGGCGGAGCGGGTGGCCTATTTTATGGGGGCTTTGAAGGAGCGAGCAGCGGTGGCGCTGCGTAGGGCTTTGGGGGATGAGGTTGAGGTTAGGCGTGGGGCGGCGCACACGCCCTACCTGGAGAGGTTGGATTGCGGGGCGGAGGTGCGGGTACGGGTGTCGCGTTTGGAGAGTGGGAAGTGGTTGGTGGATTTTGAGGGCTCGGCGGATGTGCAGGCGGATAACTATAATGCGACTCCGGCGATTGTGACGAGCGCGGTGATTTATGTGCTGCGTTTGTTGGCGGCGGTGGATGTGCCTCTAAATGAGGGGTTCTTGGATGTTGTGGATATTCGGATACCGGAGGGAATGTTGAATCCGGTGTTTGACTTGGATGCGGAGAAGTGCCCGGCGGTGGTGGCGGGGAATGTGGAGGTGAGCCAGTTGGTGGTCTCTGTACTTCTGAAGGCTTTCGGTTTGGCGGCTTGCAGCCAGTCGACGATGAATAATCTGATCTTCGGGACGAAGGATTTTGGATACTATGAAACGATCGCTGGCGGAGAGGGTGCGACGGAGGTTCGCGATGGTGCAAGCGGGGTGCACACGCATATGACGAATACGGCGATGACGGATCCGGAGATCATGGAACTGCGCTATCCGGTGCGGGTGGAAGCGTTTGCCTTGAGAGCGGGTTCGGGTGGAGCGGGAAAGACGAATGGCGGAGATGGCATGGTGAAGCGTATCCGATTTTTGGATGCTGTGACTTTGTCGCTTTTGACGCAGCGTCGGGTGGAAGCTCCGTTTGGGGTGTTGGGTGGTGAAGCTGGAGCTTGTGGTCAGCAGGTTTTAAAGGGGGATGACGGGAGTGAGAAGCGTTTGCCGGGTAACGGGAGTTGGGAGCTGGATGCGGGGACGGTGCTCGAGATTAGAACGCCTGGTGGTGGAGGTTGGGGAAGATGAGGTTATGTTAGTCTAGTTCTATGCCTAGGCTGTTGGCGTAGTTGAGTATGACAGCTGCGGGGATGGCTATTTTCCAGTCGCCGGATTTATCTTTGTTCAGCTCGAGCTTTACGAATTTTGGGGAATCGACGTTTGAGCTAAATTGTAGGCCGATGGTTGTATGGTCTTCGGAGTCTGTTAGTTGACTTATGATTTTCGCTTCCGAGAGGGGAATTTGATCAATCGTATTCAGGGCGATGATACGATTGGGCGTATTGTATTGAGCTTGGATATCTGGTGGAAGGCGGTCGAATAGCTCTTGGGCGAGTATGGAACCGGTTTTGTCGAGCGCTAGGGAGTTTGCCATGGTGTCGAGGTCGCCGGAAGCTCCTGCCCAGAGTAGGGTTTCGATGCTGTGGTTTGGAGTTGTGTGGCTTTTGTTGCTCCATTGGTCGGGGGTGAGTCCGGGGCGTGCTAGGGTGGGTGAGTCGAGCTTTGGTTGGCGGTGTTGGCTGCGTTGGTTGAGGAGTTGCTCGCGGGCGTGGAGGCGTTGTTCGAGTTCGCTGATCTCTACGCGGAGGGACGCAATGGCAGCTTGGTCGACGCGGTCTTGCGACTCTGCGACATGCTTGGAGAGGTCGGGTTTGGCGACGATTGGTTTTTCGGCGGAAGGTTCGGCTTTTGGCTGAGGGTGGAAGAGGAAGAAGGCAGCGGTGGCGAGGGGCAGGATCCAAAGGAGTTTTGTGAAAGAAGGACGCATGTTTGGGGTGGCTTGAGCGGCTTAGAACCAGTCTTGGAAGTTGGGGCCTTCGTCGCTGGGCGTGAATTTGATGGGAAGCTTTACGCGACTGTTGACGGCGAGGCCTTGGATCGAGCCGGGGTCGAATTTCCATTCTTTGAGAGCTTCTAAGGCGCTCTCGGCGAAGTCGGGGTGAGTGGCTTTTAGAGTGGTGAATGATTGCGGGATTCCGTTTTTGTCCAAGACGATTTCCACGACCACGGATCCCGCGACTTTTGTTCCGTCATGGGAAGTTGGATACTTAGGCGGCGTTCCCTTGAGGATACGAGGCTTGGTGTCGAGTTCGGCGAAGTTGTAGGTTTTTTCTCGGTTTACGGGAGCGTTGATTTTGCGGGCGATTTTCTCGTCAATCTTGGTGAGCATTTGGGTGAGAAGTTGAGCGTCACGGTCGAGCGCGGCGTAGGCCAGCTCGATGGGATCGGGAGAATGGGGAGCTTGCACAGAGGCGAGGGCGGGCGGCTGTGTTATTGTTGGTTCTGCGAGCAGCGAGGAGGTTGCGGGGTCGGGCTGAGGAGCTGGGGTTGGCGTGGTGTTTAAGCCAATGGCGACGATGGCGATGGTGGCGGCGACTGGCCAGCCTGCGGCGGCGATGATGCTTGAAGTGGCGGTGGCGATGGCGAGTTGGCTAGTTTGTGCGGCGATGGCGAGGGCCAAAGAGTTGGGGGCGGCGGTCATCGCGTTCGCGGAAATCGCGGTGGCCAAGGCGGCGCTTGTGGAAGTGATGCCGCGTTTTGAAAGGGAGTGCTCCAGTTTTTGTAGGGCGCGTTGCACTTTCATGCGGGCGGTGTTTGGCGATGCTCCGATTTGCTTTCCGATGGTGTGGTAATCTTGTTGTTCGTAGTAGCGGAGGATGAGGGCGGTTTTGTCGGGGTCGGGCAGGGAGTCGACTGCTTCGTCGATGAAGGGTTTGACGTTTTCCCAAAGGAGATCGGTGGATGGCTCTGTTGTCATTTCGAGCAGGGCGTTGCTGGCTTTTTCGCGTTTTGCGCGTCGGGCCCGAGTTCTAACGGTTTTCGCGGCGGCGAAACGGGCGCTGGTGTAGAGCCACGCGGGAAGGTTTTGGTGGCGGGCGAGCTTGTTCGACTTCCGGGCGAGGTCTGCGAAGACTTGCTGGGATACGTCTTCGGCTAGATGGGTGTCTCCATTTAGAATGCGATGGGCGACTGAGTAGACGAGCTTGAGGTGGCGCTCGACGAGGGTGGTGAAGGCGGCTTGATCGGACTTTTGGGCGAAGTCTTTTAGGAGATCTTGGTCGGTGCGGGGGGCTTCCATTTTCGGTCTGGGGGCGCTTGGAAAATATTCAGTGGATAAAGGGAGACACCCGCGTAGCCGGGAATCGCATGGAAATAGGTTAGTTTTTTTATGAGGTGGGTGTCGCTAATAAAACAAGCCGCGAGAGTGACTCGCGGCTTGATGGGGAATCGCGAGGCAGGGTCACGATTCGTTTTGGTCTAGAATTTGTAGCTACTCGGCTTTCTTCTTCGATAGCGTTCGGTCAACGGAGAGGACTCCGCCGACGGAGACGATGGTGATTGAAGTTGTCATTAAAATTCGAATACTGCATAAGGAAACGTTTTTCTCGAGATGGTTTGTTAAGTTGAGGCTAGTAAGAGTTTCATGCCGGTTTGGAGGCGTTGCATTTGGGCTGGGCTTCCTAGGCTGATGCGAAGGTAGTTTTGGTTGTGGATGAACCGCGGACTGATCTTGACGTTGGTCGCCTTGAAAAGCGTGTCGGCGAGCATCTTTGAATCTTGCTTAACTGGCATAAGGACGAAGGTCGTATGAGATGGGATGTAGCTTTGACCGATTGATTCGCAAAAGGCTGTGAAATCTTGGCGGACTTTCGCTGTTTCTTGCACCACGTGGGCGAGCCATTTTTTGTCGGCGTAGGCGGCGCGTGCTCCTTCTATGGATACATGAGATGCTCCGCAGACAACTCCGTGCACGTATGCGGATTTCATTTTTTCGGCGAGCTCTGGAGTCGTGACAGCGTAGCCGACTCTCATGCCGCCGAGACCGTAGGCTTTCGAAAAGGTACGGCTCACGATTATGGGGAGTCCGTCGCGCACGAGTCCCATCATAGTAAGTGCATCCGCATCTCCGGCGAAATCGATATAGGCTTCGTCGACGAAGACGGGGCATTTTTCGGAAGTCTCTTCGCAAAACGCTTTGAGGGCGGCGGTATCGAGCAGGGTGCCGGCTGGGTTCTCGGGATTGCAAACGTAGACGAGGCCGGTGTCGGGGCGGATGGCGCTCTGCAGTGCAGGAAGGTCGGGTGAGTGGGCATCGTTCCAGGGAATGCGGAACAGTTTAGCTCCGTTTGGTTCTGCCCATTGCATGAGGTCGTTGAAGGTCGGATCCGCGGCAACAATGGAGCCACCTTTGCCACCGAAGACGTAGGAGCCTGCCTTCAGGAAGTCTGAGGATCCCGCTCCGATGAGGACCTGGGAGGGAGCGACTCCTTCGTGTTTTGCGATCTCATCGCGCAGCTTTCGGTAGGGTACGGCTGGGTATTCATAAGCGTATGACACTGCTTCGACCATAGCCGATCGGGCTTTTGGCGAAGGACCCCATTGGTTTTCGTTAATGCTCAAATTAATATACCCGTGCGAGCTGTCGCTAGGCGTCGCCGTTCCCAAGGGAGCGACGGTGGGCATGCCGCGCAAAGCGGAGGACATGCTGAGGCTGCCGCCAATGAGCGCGGCATTTTTAATCCATTCTCGGCGTTTCATAGACATCTTTTTATATGCCTCGCCGGAAGCATCAGAAGCGCCAGTTGTCGCTACAGAGGGAACGCGAAGGATAGTTGTTCAAAGTTGAGCAAGAACAGAGTGCGCCTTGGTGGTTCGGCGACTTTGGAGAGACGGTTGTTCGAGTTTAACAATGGATTCCTTGTTCGCTCGAATTCTTGCGCGGCGGCGATGCAAGCTTGATTAAAGGTGCTGGAAAGCGAGTGCTTTGCTTTCGCTTGTATCGCCGCCGTTTGTTGAAGAAGTGGATAGTGAATTCAGTTATTTGGTTTTTGTGACCGCGCGGTCGACTGAGAGGGCTCCGCCGCCGGAGATGATGGTGATGAGGGCGAGGCCGATGGTGAGGAGGTGGTACTCGAAGCCTTCGCCTGCTTGGTTGCCGTACCAGTTCATGAAGAAGCCGTTGGCGGTGTGTCCCATGAACATTGCAACTGTCATGGTAATTCCGATACCGAAGGCGGCGACGCGGCTGAGGGCTCCGGCGAAGAGGGCGACGGCTCCGATGGATTCGGCGATGATGGCGAGGGCGGCGAAGAGTGCGGGGATGCCCATGTTTTCGGTGAAGAAGCCCATGGTGCCGCTAAAGCCGTAGCCGCCGAACCAGCCGAGGAGCTTTTGGGCTCCGTGCGGGAAGATGACGATGGCCAGGGTCAGGCGGGCGATGAGGGGAGCGACATTGTTGTTGGTCGCGAGGATGGTTTTGATGATCGTATTCATAATTTGGTGATTGTTGACGATTGTCAGGTCGGCTTTGCCGAATAGGTGTCCTTCGGACGTTAGGTTTTGAATTTATGTAGCTGGCTTTGGATTGGTTTAGATAGTGCTTTAGCTTAGGTCGAAGAGGAGGGTTTGGGTTTGGGTGGTGGATTTTAGGTGGAGGGTTGCGGGGCCGGTGAGGTAGGCGGCGTCGCCGGAGTGGAGGGTTTGGCCGTTGACCTCGAGGGTTCCTTCGGCGAGGTGGAGCCAGGCGTGGCGATTTTCTGCTAGATTGTATTCGATTTCTTGGGATGGTTCGAGGCGGGCAAGGGAGAGGTCGGCGTCTTGGTGAATGGCGATGGAGTTGTCGCGGCCGGATTTGGAGGCGGCGAGGTGCCAAGCGCCGGTGGGGGCTTCGGCTAGGGAGCGTTCGGCGTAGCGGGGGGCGACGCCTTTTTGGTCGGGCTGTATCCAGATTTGCAGGAGGTGGACGGCTTCGTCGGGCGAGGGGTTGAACTCGCTGTGCTGGACGCCGGTGCCGGCGGCCATGTACTGGAAGTCACCGGGGCGGATGACGCGGCCGTTGCCCATGGAGTCTTTGTGTTCGAGTTGGCCGGAGAGGACGTAGGTGATGATTTCCATGTCCTGGTGGGGGTGGGTGCCGAAGCCTTTGGTGGGCATGACGATGTCGTCGTTGATGACGCGGAGTGAGCGGAATCCCATCCACTCGGGGTCGTAGTAGCTGGCGAAGCTGAAGCTGTGGTAGGATTCGAGCCAGCCGTGGTTGGCGTGGCCGCGCTGGTTTGATCTGCGTATGTTGAGGGTGGCGGTGTCTGTTTTGTTCATGGACGCAGTATGCCATGGGGGGAGCGTTTTAGGGAAAGACTATGATTCTTGCCTGAGCATGCGTTTTAGTTATGGTTGGCGGGATGGGTGAATTGGTTTTAGTTTTTGCCCACGAATAACACGAATTTGCACGAATGGTTTTTGAGAAGAATAGGATGTTGTTGGTTGGGTGGGAGAAACAGGATCCGCTGCTCGGGCAGGATGGTCGCGATGGATCGGTAGGATGGTTGTGATTGGTGTCGTAGTATTTATTTTTTGGATATTGTTATGGAGCTGAGGCATTTGAGGTATTTTATTGAGGTGGCGTTGGAGGAGAATGTGACGCGGGCGGCGGAGAAGCTGCATGTGTCGCAACCGGCTTTGAGTCGGCAGGTGCGGGACTTGGAGGAGGAGCTGGGCTTTGCCTTGCTGGAGCGGAGCGCGAAGTCGGTTTCGCTGACGGAGGCGGGCCGGGTGTTTTTGGATGAGGCGAGCGCGGTGCTGGAGCGTTTGGAGGTGGGGGTGGCGGCAGCTCGAGCGGCGGCGGAAGACGGGAGCGGGGAGATTCACGTGGGCTATGCTCCGTCGCTGACGGTGAAGATCTTGCCGCCGACGATTCGGGCGTTTCAGGCGGAGTACCCGAAGGTGAAGGTGAAGCTTTATGATATGTCGACTGAGGAGATGCTGGATGGGTTGAGGAGCGGGAAGTTGGATTTTGCGTTTATGTTGGAGAGCAAAGTGAAGACTTTGGCGTCGTTTTTGTTTCGGCCGCTAAAGCGGGAGGCGATTCGGCTAGGCGTGGGGAGGGATCATGCTTGGGCGAGTGGTGGGCCGGTAAAGGTGAAGGACTTGAAGCGGGAGGCTTTGGTTGGCTATAATTTGAGCGAGTATCCGGAATATGGGGACTTGTTGGGGAAGGTTTTGCGCCCGGCGGGGATGCGGGTGAAGCTGGCGGAGGAGCATGAGAGTGTGAGCAGCTTGGTGGCGGCGATTGAGGCGGGTATGGGAGTGGGGGTGGTAACGGAGTCGCTGAGTTGCGTGGCGGGAGGACGGGTGTGTTTGCTGGACTTGGATCCGGATCCGGAGGCTTTGGTGGTGGGGATCGCGTGGCGGGAGCGGAAGCTGTTGGCGAAGGAGTCGGCGTTTTTGGAGATGGCGGAGGGGGTGTGATTTGAATTATGAGGGATTGTTTTGGGTTTTGGGCGCTGGGAGAATTAACAGGAATCCGCTGCGCGGGCAGGATCGCCTTCGGCGAGCAGGATTTTTTGGGTGGGGAGTTGGAAGATGAGTTGGGAGTGGGCGAAGGTTGATGGGAATTTGGTAGCGCTTTTTTGGCCACAAATAGGCGTGAATATCAGGCCGATGGAGGAACTTCGCTATAGCGAAGTCGGTTTTAGGATTCGGAATTGCGGGTAGGAGTAGGATTGGGATGGGGGATGTGAGCTTGGGTGAGATTTTTTGTAACGGATAAGGGTGGGGGGAGTAGCCTTTTGGTAGTTATGCTCTCTGATCTTCTTCTTTCTTTTCGTCAGCTTCAGAAATCTCGTGGGTTTGCGATTGTCGCGATCCTAACGCTTGCGGTGGGAATCGGTTCGGTGACGACGATTTTTTCCACCTTGCGGGCCTTGGTTTTGGAGCCGTTTGACTACCCTGAAGCGGATCGAATGGTGCAGGTGTGGTCGGGGGACTATTGGCCGCTTTCGCCGGCGGACTACCTGGATTTGCATGAGCAGATGGACTCGTTTGAGCGTTTCGGTGTGTATAACCCTCAGTCTTTTAATGTGGGGGCGGAGAATGCTCTGGCGGTTCAGGGAGCGGTAAGCACGGCGGGCGTTTTGGAGTCGTTTGGGATTAGGCCGAGAGAGGGGCGTTGGCTGGTGGAGACAGATGAGCTCGAGGGAGCTGAACCAGTTGCGGTGATAAGCTATGGATTGTGGCAGGGGTACTTTGGGGCTCGCGAGGGAATGGTCGGCAGTACCATTCGCTTAAACGGCGGGAACGCGACGGTGGTGGGAATCATGCCGGAGAGTTTTGAGTTCGCGGGGCCTTGGATACGGACGGAGGACTGCAAGGTGTGGCTGCCGATGCGGATTCCGGAGGATCAGCGGGACATGCGGGATGGCCATTGGTTGTGTGGCGTGGCGCGGCTGAAGGAAGGGGTATCGGTCGAGGCGGCGGACGCGGAGGTGAAGGGAATCGGGGTTCGGTTGAGCGAGCTGTATCCAAATAGTAACTTCAGCAAGAAGTTCCTGGTGCGGTCTTTGCATTTCGAGATGACGCGGGATGTGGGGGAGCAGGTTTGGCTTTTGTTTGCGGCGGTCGGCTTGGTGCTGCTGGTGGCGTGTTCGAATGTGGCGAGCATGTTGCTGTCGCGCGGGGCGCAGCGTCAGGGTGAGTATGCGGTGCGCGTGGCTCTGGGGGCGACGAAGGGGAACTTGTTTCGCCTGGCATTGGCGGAGAGTCTGGTGTTGGCACTTGCGGGGGCGGCGCTTGGCTTGGCCCTTGCTTATGGGGGGAACGAGGTGATGAAGGCGATTTCGCCGGTGAGCGTGGCGCGGAAGGCGGCGATGGTTTTGGATGGGCCTGTGATTGGCTTTGCGTTGGCGGCGACGGTGGTGACGGCGTTTCTGGCGGGACTACCGCCGGTGTTCGCTGTCCTGAAGACTTCGATCGCTACGATTATCCGCAATGACGCGCGTGGTTCGGTGGGGTCGCGGTCTCGCAACTTCATGTTGCGCGGTTTGGTGATCGGTCAGGTGGCGCTAGCGTTTGTATTGGCGAATGGGGCGGCATTGTTTTCGGCGAGTTATTATGAGCTGTTGAAGGAGAACGAGCTTTTGACGACGGATGAGGTTTTGACTGCGAAGGTGTCGTTGCAGGGCGATACGTATCAGGAAAATGAGGACAGGGTGCGTATCTGGGAGGAAATTAAGGAGCGTTTGGCTGCGTTGCCGGGGGTTCGCTTTGCGGGGATAACGTCGAAGCTGCCGCTAGAGGGCGGAAACAATACCAATGGCTTGGTGAACGACGAGGTTTACGATGCGAGCCAGCAGCGGACGAGCATTGAGCGCTCTTCGATTACTGAGAATTATTTCGAGGCGATGGGCTTGAGGCTACTGCAGGGAAGGAAGCTGCAGCCTAGCGACGCGATGACCGAGGAGGGGCAGCTCGGCGTGGTGGTGAATCGGGCGTTTGTGGAGAAGGCGTGGCCGGACAAGAATCCGTTGGGCGAGTTGATTCGGGCGAACCAGGAGAGCGATCCTTGGTATCGGGCTACGGTGGTTGGCGTGGTGGAAGACGTGAAGCAATGGGGCGCTCGAGCGGAGGTGCAGCCGGAAATGTACACGACGCCGGAGAGGCATTGGGGGACGCGGATCAATTTGGTAGTGCGGGCGGAAGGGTCTGCGGCTGGCTTGGCCCAAGGCTTGCGTGAGGTGATGGCGGAGGTGAATCCGGAGCTAGCTTTGGAGGATGTGCGTACGTTGCGACAGGTAGTGGAGGACGGAACGGCTGGGGAGCGGACGATGGCGGGTATGGTGAACGTATTTATGGCGGTGGCTTTGGGGTTGGTGGCGGTGGGGCTGTACGGGACTTTGTCTTACCACATCTTGCTGCGGACGCGGGAGATTGGCGTACGGAAGGCTTTGGGAGCTCGGGAGGCGGACGTGTGGCGTTTGGTTTACCGTCAGGGGGCGATTTGGGTCGGAGTTGGTTTGGCGATAGGACTGGGCGGTAGTTACGCTCTTACTAAGGTGTTGGAGTCGGTCGTTTATGGAATGGATGGCTTGTCGCTGGGGAACTTGATCGGGGCGGGCGCGGTGATCGTGATGGCGTCGGTGGTGGCGTGCTGGGTACCGGCGCGGAAGGCGTCGCGGTTGGATCCGCTGGAGGCTTTGGGGATGTAGGGTTTTGGTTTTTTTGGTGCGTTTGAGGGGATCAGAGATGAAGGGTTGAGGGTGGTGGGGGCTTGGGAGTTATTTTCTTAACAGGGATCCGCTGCGCGGGCTCCTCCTTCGCTCAAGCTTCCACCTTCGCCATGGCTTTGGCGGACATGTCGGCGGACGAGAGGATCGCCTGCGGCGAGCAGGATTTTTTTTGGGGGTGCTGTAACCTTGTGGGGTTGGGAAAGTAGTCTATTTGTGAACGATAGCGTTGAAGCAAGTGGACACGGAAGAAGACAATAGGCTGATGATGGCGGTGAAGGCCGGCGATCTGGATGGAATTGGGACTTTGTTTGAGAAGTATCATGTGGCGCTGGTTGGATTCTTTCGGCGTATGGGCGGGCAGAGCCAGCTTAGCGAGGACCTGGCTCAGGAAACGTTTTGGCGGATTCTTCGCTATCGGAAAACTTATGATTCTCGGCGGCCGTTTCGCGCCTGGATGTATCAGATAGCCCGAAATATAATGTATGACCAAGCGAAGAAGAACGCATCTGCCAGTCGGGTTTTCGATGATCGTATCGAGCTCGAGCCCGAACGATTTGCCGAGCCTGATTGTGATGTGGAGAAGGAGGTCGAGCGATCGGACAATAAGCAGCTTTTGCGGCAGGCTCTCGGAAAGCTGCCTGAGGAGAAGCGGGAGCTGATTGTGATGTGTCGTTTCGAGGAGCTGCCGTATGCTGAGATTGCTCCAATCTTTGGCTGCAGCGTGGGAACTTTAAAAGTGAGGCTCTTTAGAGCTTTGCAGGAATTGAAAGATGTTTTTGTAGAATTGGGAGGAGAGAAAGCAGTATGAACGAGAAAGAGATGAAGGCATTTGTAGACCGCTTGCGGGCTTCGAATGAGCCTATTGGGATCGATGAAAACTTGTCTGACGAAGAACAGCAGCTTGCTGCGATTTGGGATGACTTGGGAGAGCTCAAAGAGCCAGAGGCTGTCGACAATGGGCTTGTATCCGATTTCCAAGACAAGTTGGACGCGTATCGTCTTGGGTGGGATGCTGCTTTGGATAAGGAAGGCGTAGGAGAGGCTAGCTCGGAGAGACGTCGCTCGCCGTTTTGGTCGGTAGTGAGCTACGGCTTGGTGGCGGGAGCGGCGGCGGTTTTCGCCTTGGCTGGATTCGTGGCGCATTCGTATATGGAACGGACGGATACGCTGCAGGCTGAGTTAAGGGCGACTCAAGAGACCTTGGCTTTGTCTTTGCTGGATGAGTCTTCGGCTTCGAAGCGTCTGGCGGGATTGGCGACTGTTTCGAAGATCAGCGAGCCGAGCGAGCAACTGCGAAAATCGGTGGTCCATGCATTTGATACGGATGCGAATATCAATGTGCGTCTTGCTGCGGTGGCTGCTTTGCAGGCTTTGCCGCGCGAAGAGGCGCTGGCTGTGCTTTTAGAGAGAATGGAGAAGGAGGCGTCGCCGATCGTGCAGTTGGAGATTTTAAGGCAGGTATTGAATCTTGTGGAAGAGGGATCGCAGGATGAGCTGGTAGAGCGGCTGGAGGCGATGCCGATGGAGCCAAGGGTTAAGACCTTTTGGGATGCAAATAATCAACGTATTTAGAAAGTGGATATTAATATGAAAAATTTAAGATACATATGGGTTTTGGCCGCGTGTGCGGCAGGTTTTTTAGCAAGTGTTCGGGCGGACGAGATTTGGCTGGAGAACCGCAGAACGGAAATAGATCTAGGCGATGCTTTGGATATTCTAGTAGTGGTGGATTCTTCGGAGGGGGATTTGAAGATAGTCGGAGAAGATCGGCCGTCGATAGAGGTAATTGTGGATAAGTTTTCCTCGTTTGACGAGGATCGAAATCGAGCGAAGGTGGATGTTGATTTCGAGGAGGGCATTTTTCGTTTGAAGACGTTTAAGGATTTGAAGGAGTCTGACCTGACGCTTCTTGTTCCGAGGTCTGTATCGCTGCGTCTTCGCACGCGGGATGGGGATATCGTAATAAGCTCGATTGATAGAGAGATCGAGTTGACGGCGATCGATGGAGATATTTTGTTGGAGGACGTAAGCGGTGGAATCGTGGCAAACACGGTTGATGGAGATATTCGTATTGAATTATCAAATACGAAATTAGTTAACCCTATTTCCTTAGCGACAGTGGATGGCGATGTAGTAATGATTGCTCCGAAATCATTGGGAGCGACGATATCCGCATCGACGATTGACGGGGAATTCGATTCAGAGCTTTCGATTCAGCGGAGAGGTAAGAAGGGCGGATTCGGAGGATGGGTCGGGGTGACTGTCGATGGAGTTATCGGAGAGGGAGGCCCTTCGATTTCGCTAAAGACAATCGATGGGGACATTCTGATTCGGGTGAAGTAGTGAATGAGCTCTAGGCTGTTCGTTGGGATAGCGATCGCTCGGTCTATAGGCTGGTGAGCTCCTTGAACTTGGAGGCTTGGCAGATTTATTTGATTTAGATTAAGCTAGCAGAATTTGGTTGGCCTCATACAGTTACTGATTGTGCATGCTTAATTCGGTTCTTCGCAGAGTTTGGTATTTTCTCCATGTATCTAGTAGGGATAAATAGTATCTGAGAGTAACTACGTATACAAACTTGCTAGTTGTGTTCGTGGCGTTTGAGTTAGGGAATGAATTTAGAGCTCCCTCATTTGCTGCTAGCTTTTTTAGCCGCTACGATCGTTCATTCTGGCTCTTCTGATGAGATTTCCGATGCGCTGGATTTAGAATCTGATTGGAGTTGGTCCTTCACGCAGGGAAATGGATTCGAAGTCACACCTGTCGAATTTGACAGTGGAGTTGGAGGGACAGTTCTTCGAGTTTTTGTACCAGCGGGAGAAAGTGGATTCATATCGACCAATAACGTTGATGATCCTAGTGTGCTGCGGTTTCGCTACCAAATAGAAACAGGTGAGGGACCTTGGAGTGCTGGGCCGTATAATTCTCCTTCTCCCATTTTAACAAGCGCTGACAAGTTAGGAACTTGGCTTGAGTTTGAATCCGAGCATCGAGAGAGCTCGACTTTGAAGTGGGATTTTGAGTCAATTAATGTTGATCGGGTTGTTTATTTGGATGAAATAGACATTTTTCCAGGATTTCGATTGGAGAGATCCTTTGAGGGCTTGGCGCTCGATGTTGAGCCCGAACGCGAGTTTTACCAAGTTGGAGAATGGGTCGACGTAGTCGCGGTTGCAGATCAGGGGCGAAGTTTTCTATTTTGGTCTGATGGGCCGATGCACTCGTCGGCTAGTAGGAATCCTCATTGGCAAGGCCGCTTGCCATCGCCTGATAATGGTTCGATGTTTCACCCGGTAAGTGGCGCTAACATAGAAATCGTCGGACTTGCGTTCGTAGTAGAAGATGGAGCGTTGGACTTTTCCATTCATGAGGAAAGCGGTGAAGCGCAGAAGGTTTCCCTTTCGGGAGAATCGGGAGGATTCTATTTTGTTACTGAGGAGTCTGGTTATCTCAGTTATCAAGTAAGAAGCGCTGGCGAGTCGATGGATACGACGACTTCCTTTCGGGAAAAGCACTTCTTCGGATGGAAAGAGATGGAGGATGGGTTTCGGCGGGTCGGATTTACGAGATGACAGTCGAAGGAAGCGTGGAGTTTGCGCATCCGCGCTTTCAGGCGGGGAATAGATTGAAAATCACGATCGAGGGAATGGGAGAAGTGGAAGGGATACCGGAAAATGGTGTTATGCTTGCCGGGCAAAGCGCTGAATTAACTGCAAAGCCAGAGGCAGGTTGGAGCTTCGATCGTTGGGAGGGTACCTTCGAGAGCGAGTCTGTTACAATCGAGTTGTCAGGCGAAATTTCGGAGTCGTTGACTGCGATATTTACTCAGGATCTGGCTCTGGGTGATACAAGTCTTGTTGGCAAGAGTAAGACCCCGTGGGAGTCAACGGATGGAGGAGGATTGTTCTGGGAAGGTGTTGATTCTACAGATCTTTCTTTTGAGGTCGAGGGACCTGCAATTGTTTCATTCAAAACGTATTTTACAGATGGATACAGGGCAGGATTGCGGATTGATGGCCGTAGTGAAGTTTCGCTCGAACTAGACCCCGAGGGAGGTCTGGAAAGCCATGTGTTAGAATTGGATTCGGGTGAACATGTTGTAGAACTATTCGGCATTGGGGAATCTGCTTCTTCTCCATTGAGAATAGGAATTGGCGACTTGAAGGTGGAATCGGGTTATTTTGTAACATTGGAAGCAACTCAGGGCGGAACAGTTGAAGGATTAAATATTGGGACTACCCGTATCGCTCAGGAGACTGAACTAATTTTTAAGGCAAATCCGACTGATGAATATGTCTTTCTCGGTTGGTGGGGTGATGGAGAAGGAGTAGGGGATGAACTTGATTTGACCGTGGAAGGGGAGTCTCAAGTGACTGCTCATTTTGGGATCCCATTGGATGGGGAATTGTTCATTGCGGAGGGTGAGAAGGGGAGTTGGGTGCACGATGACGAAGGCTGGACTTCTCCGAGTGAACTGGGAGCTGAAGAGGTGCTACGTATCTATGGGAAACTTAAGGGTCCATCGCATTGTGAAATTTCGTTATCTTCGCAAGATGGCGAACTAGATATTGAGTCTAAAATTTATTTAGACACTTGGGGACAAGGAAGGTTGTTTACTGGAAATACGAATATTTTGGTTCCTGATGGGGAGCATCTATTTTGGATAGAGGTGAAAGCGAAGGATGATACTGTCTTCATTCCTTTCCGTATAGATACGCCGGTGATATCCTATAGTGTATATTTGTCAGTTCCTTGGGGTAGTTTTGCGAGCCAACCAGCTTTGGATCGAATTGAAATACCGAATCAGCATCCTTTATGGCAAGGACGTGTACGGCGAGGCGAATTATTGAGCTTTGAAGCGGAGGGATTTGGAGAGGAAGAGTTTGTGGGTTGGACAGGCGATCTAGTTGGATTTGGAGAGGAAGGTAGTATCGAGGTTAATAGTCAGATTAGTGGAGTGGCGAAATACGAACTACCGCGTTTTACGACTGGTGAGGTGGTGTGGGAGGTCGATCGCCCGGGGTCAGTTTACAACGATCGCTGGGTAGACGATTCAATCGCTCTGACGGGTGAATCGTTAGAAGTCGCGTTGACGGCTACTGTCCAGGGACCGGGGATGCTGATTGGAGGCAAGTATCTTCTGGAATCTCTACTTGTTACGGTGGATGGTACTGAAATTATAGATACGAGTAGTTCTCTAGCTATTTTGATAGATGAAGGTTATCATGAAGTTGAATTGAAGCTGAAGGCTAGTAGTGGGTATCCTTTCGATTGGGTAGATAATGCTCCTGGAATACGTTCGTTGAGTTTTGTGTCTGGCTACCGAGTTGATACAAAGTCCAAGGGGGGAGGGAGCGTAGAAGTTAGTCCCCAAGGTCCGTTTTTCGAACGAGGTGAAACATTGACGTTTGAAGCGATACCGAACCAAGGAGCGAAATTTAACTCTTGGAGTGGACCTTATGGGGACCGTCCGAATCCGTTTACAATCGAAGTCCAAGAGCATATGTCTGTGGATGCTCTTTTTAGCCAAGAAATTGTGGTAGATGGGAGGGAGTGGGAGTTTGAGGGATTAGCTTCAGAGTATTTTGAGGCTTGGTGGTGGGAACCTGGATACATGTCTTGGAAGTTGGTAGCTGGTGATGGCATACAAGAAGGAAGCGTTAGAGGAACTTTATTGTTGGAGGAGAATTCTAGTGTCGGGTTCAAATTTGAACTACCCGATTATATAGACTCACTAAAAGGAGAGGTTAAGGTTGATGGAGAAGTATTGGAGTTCAACTGGATGGACAATATGGGTTGGCGCTCTCTAGAAGCAGGTGAGCATGTAGTTGAAATGAATTTTGAATACGATGGCGAAGTGTTTAAAGACTACCTGCATCGTTGGGTCAGATTGTCGTTGCCGATCTATGAGTACAGTTACGAGGTTAAGGTGCTTGGTGAATCCATCCCTTTTGAGGATGGTCTATATCCGGCTGGTGAATATATCGTTCTAAATACACCGTTGGTAGACGATGATGGGAATCGATTTTCGGGGTGGTTGACAAAAGGGTCGAGCTACGGTCAATCGAATTGGTATAGCTACGAGCAAGAGATCAGACTATTTGTTGACCGAGATATTCAAATGCAGGCGGTTTATCGACCTTTCCCTTTGGAATTGTCTAGGGTCACGCCACGAACTTCTTTTGATGGGAACTTGGTCGTAGTGGAAGGGAGTGAAGGGGAGGAGTTAGTTTCAACTGAAGGTAAAGTTGAGCTTTTTGCCCATGAGGATATGACTATAGAGTGGATGCAACTTCAGAAGGCTAGCAATAGGAACTGGCAGTACAAACGTCGTTTTGTAGAGAAAGGCACGTCGCTTAGAATTGATAAGGGACTGCTCTTAAAGGGATTTTTCCAGAGTTTCGAGTGGGCTCCCAATTACGATTCTTCCAGAACCGTAGAGGTGAAATACGATGTAGATACGAGTCAAGTCGTGCTCGATGAGAACTCTACAGGCGCCTTGGTCGGGTGGATTGTGGATGGAGCGCTTTTGCCAGCGGATGCTTCAATTGAATTAGATGAAGGATCTAATGAAGTCGTTAGGCCAGTTTTCAGAGGAAGCATTGCGACTGATTTCGGCGAGGTGGCCCTAAATCATGAAAGTGCTTGGGGCAGATGGTCACGCACGGGATTAGGAGAAGATGATTTTCGCTGGAGAAGCGAGATTGGAACAGGGGCGCCCCTTGAGAATTCGATACAGCTGATGGTCGAAGGACCTGCTTTTTTCCAGTTTCGGGGTTATATTACCAATGAATATGAAGGAGATCATGAAGTGCGTCTTGATGGAGAAAATTATAATATTTGGAATGTGAGCTTGGGAGGGAGTGTTTCAGTTGGAATTCAAATACCTTCTGGTGAACACGAGCTTGTATTCATTCATCGAGGAGAGCCGAAGAGTTCCTTCGTTTTAGAACAGGTTGAGCTTTTACCTGGCTATACTATCGCACGCCGTGTATTCGATGGTGGATATTTAGAGCCAGCATTCGGAGCCGAATTTACCGAAGAAGGTCAGGTTGTAGAGTTTGTGGCTATGCCGGATAGTGGATACAATTTCTCAGGTTGGAATGATGGATATACTGGAGGGAGAAGGCGTTTGATAAGAATCGGGAACGAGAAAGTTCCAGAGCCAGTTTTTTGTCGAATAGAGAGTGTTGAGATAGATGGACGCCTTTGGCGGTTAGACAATGTAAAGTTTCAAATGAATGGATCTGAATACTTGTTTCGAGGAGCTGGGGCATTGGAAACTGAAATAGAGGGCCTGCTGTATTGGTGTTTGAGTATAGTAGTATCTGAGTGAGATTTTGG
>DS990592.1:4747330-4919791 GCA_000155695.1 Verrucomicrobiia bacterium DG1235
TCTTCGAGTTGAGGGAGTGAAGTGGAGGTCGCTGTTTGCGTTAGGTCGAAAAGTTGAAGTGGCCGGAGGAGGGGTGGTCACTGAATTCGAAGAAGGTGGAAATGAGTTTTTAAGTATTGGTGACGAAGAAATGATTTTTTTTAGGATGAATGGTTTTGAACAAGGAATAGTTACCGTTGAACTCTTAGTTGGTGAAATTGATCGCTATTCTTTGAAGGCTTGGAAGAATGGACATCCTTTACAAGTGGTCTCAAAGGAAGTTTATGTAGATAAGTGGAGAACAAAGTATAGTTATCGTTTTTTGGTCGAATCACGAGATGATGAATTTGTGCTTCGAGTTATGTCTCACTCTTACGACAACTCCATAATTCTTCATAATATTCAAAGTACACAATTGGTTGGGGATGGTTATGAAACCTGGTTTGATTTACATCGAATACGTCAACAATTATTGGATGCAGTGATGGATCCTTCTGGAGATGCGGATCGAGATGGTGTGCTAAACTATTTTGAATATCTTCTAGATAGAGATCCTCTAAGTCCCGACATGCCTTTGAGTATAAAGATGTCTGAGAGTGGAGAGCCTTTGATTGTGAGTCCGAGAAAGGATCTCCTTGAAGCGGCGGGGATAGAGTTGAAAACAACAATAGGCACACTTTCCGTAGCGACATATGATTGGCTAGCTAGTCCTGATTTTGAGGGGATCGATTCAAGTAGTGAACGGCGATTAATTTTGCCTGGGTGGGAGTCGAGTGGATCTATATTATTTTATCTCGAATTTCCGAGTGAAGTACCGAGTTTGGGTGAACTCTGAGAAGGCTTGTTCGCTGCGACCTATGAAGTGATTTTGATTGTTCGTTGGGATAGCGATCGCTCGGTCTATAGGCTGGTGAGCTCCTTGAACTTGGAGGCTTGGCGGCGGGAGATTTCGACTTCTTCGCCGCCGGCGAGGGTGAGCTTGAGGCCGCCGGAGAACCAGGGCTCGATGTTGGCGATGGCGGTGAGGTTGACGATCTGCTGGCGGTTGGCGCGGAAGAAGGCGGCGGGGTCGAGGCGTTCTTCGAGCTGGTTGAGGGTTTTAGGGATCATGGGTTTTTGATCCGAAAAATGGATACGAGTGTAGCTGCCGTCGATCTCGAAGAGGCGGATGTCGGCGAGCTTGACGAACCAGCAGTGGTCGCCGTCTTTTACGAAGACTTGGGATGCCGCGCTGAGCGCGACGGGCTTCTGGGGATTGGGTTCTGGGTTCTGGGTTGGAGAGGAGGTAGCTGGGGAGCTGAGGGTCTGGGCGAGCTTGTTGAGGGCGGTGGCGAGGCGGTCCTTTTGGATGGGCTTTTGGAGGTAGTCCAGGGCGTTGTAGTCGAAGGCTTTGAGGGCGTATTGGTCGTAGGCGGTGGTGAAGATGACGTGGGGGGCGTGGTCGAGTTCTTCGAGGAGCTGGAAGCCGTCTTTGCCCGGCATTTGGATGTCGAGGAAGAGGAGGTCGGGCTGGTGTTCGTCGATGAGGGCGAGGGCTTGCTCGGCGTTGGCGGCTTCTCCGAGCAGGGTGATCTCGGGGAAGTCTTTGAGCAGGTGCTTGAGCTCCTGGCGAGCGAGGCGGGAGTCTTCGACGATGAGGGCACGCATTTCTAATTAGGAATTAGGAATTATGAATTAGGAATGGGATTGGGTGAGGCGTGGGGCGGCGCCCACGCCCTACCTGGGGCTAGTGTTTTAGGTCTGGGTGGATGGTGCGGTTTTGGATTTCTTGGCCGTCGAGTTCACGTATCCAGATATTTCGATACGATACGAAGTGCTGGTGATCTTGGAGGGAGATGGGGAGCTTGGCGGCGTGGGCTTTGTATTTGGGGAAGCCGATCCACTCGGTGGGTCCGAAGAGTTCGGAGTCGTACTGGACGAGCACGCCGTTGAGGATGGCGGTCATGCGGGCGGGTGACTTGAGGGTGCCGTCTTCGTGGAATTTTGGGGCGATGAAGATGATGTCGTAGCTTTGCCATTCACCTGGCTTGCGGGCAGGATTGGCGAGGGGCGGGTATTGCTTGTAGATGGAGCCGAGCTGGCCGTTGACGTAGGTGTCGTTCTGATACGAGTCGAGGACTTGGATCTCGTATTGGCCCATGAAGAAGATGCCGGAGTTTCCGCGATCTTGACCGTCGTGGCCTTCGATGTCGGTGGGGGAGCGGAACTCGAGGTGGAGTTGGACGTCGCCGAAGGACTGTTTGGTGTGGATGCCGGAGGATGGCTTTTGAGGGATGACGGTGAAGGCTCCGTCTTCGATTTTCCAGGGTTTGGCTTCGGGATTGTCGAGCTCCCAGGCGTCGAGGTTGGAGCCGTCGAAGAGGATGATGGCGTCGCCGGGAATGCCGGAGTGAGTATCGATGACTTCGGGCTTGGGATCCCACTGTTCGGAGAGGCGGGATTGCTCGTAGGGCGTGAGCTCTTCGTCCTGGGCGGAGGCGGTGATGGAAAGCGCGAGAGCTGCGATAGTGAGGGGGAGGGTGAAGGGGGTTGATTTCATGGGAAAGGAGGGTGTGGATGGGAGGGGGAGGAGCAAGGCGTTTTGGCCGGGAGAGGGATGAAGGATGAAGTATGAGGGATGAAGTATGAAGTATGAAGTATGAAGGATGAAGTATGAAGTATGAAGGATGAAGTATGATGGGTTAGGGGTGGCGGGGTAGGGTGATTTGGGCGAGGACTTGGGTGGGGGTGTGGTTTTCTAAGGTGAGGGTGGCGGTGGGGCCGGAGAGGAGGTGAAGGCGGTCGCGGATGTTTTTTAGGCCAATGCTGGTGGAGGTGGGATCGGCGGCGGGTGCGAGTTGGCCGGTGTTGAGGACTTGGATACGGATGCTTGTAGGTTCGCTGGTTATGGCGATGTCGATGCGGCCGCCGGTGGGGAGTTTGGCGAGGGAATGCTTGATGGCGTTTTCGACGAGGAGCTGGATGGCCATGGGGGGGATTTCGAATTCTTCGGCGACGGGGTCGACGGTAATGGAATGTTGGAGACGGGATTCCATGTGGATGGTCTCGAGGTCGAGGTAGTCGCGTACGGTGAAGAGCTCTTCGGCGATGGTGATTTTCTCGGCTTGGTTGGACTGGATGGAGTAGCGGAGAAGGTCGGAGAGCTTGGTGATGGCGTCGCGGGCTTTTTCGGCGTCTTCGAGGACGAGGGCTCGGATGTTGTTGAGGCAGTTGAAGATGAAGTGGGGATTGATCTGGGCTTTGAGGGCGATGAGTTCGGCGTCTTTGACGGCGGCCTGGAGGCGCCATTTTTCGATCTCCTCGTTTTTGTAGTTTCGGATGGCGTGGTAGCTGAAGTAGACGAGGGACCAGAGCAGGAGAATGATCTGGGTTTGGAGGATGTAGATGACGAGGTAGCCGAGGCTGTAGGGTTGCTCTGGTGTGATGACGTCGATGGGCCAGAACATGAGGGCTGAGATGATCAGCTGGCTGAGGGTGGAGATCAAAAAAGTGGATACGGCGAGGCGGAGGATGAGCTTGTCGAAGGAGAGCTGGACCCAGTGGTGGCGGAGGGAGTGTCGGCGGAGGAGGTGAGTGAGCAGGAATAGGAGGGCGGAGCCGCTGTAGGCGAGGGCGGCGACTTTTAGGTGGGTGACGCCGGGGTTGAAGCGGATGTTGGTGGCGTATCCGATTGTTCCATACGCGAGCCAGCCGAGGAGTTGGAGGATCCAGTAGAGGGTGGAGGTGCGGTGGGCTGCGGAGGAGGTTGCGGACATGGGTTTGGGTATTTTTAGTTAACCACAGAAAGCACAAGAGTCACAAAAGGGGGGATGCTGGAGGAATTGTGGAGGGCGGTTGAGATTGCGTCTTCGGAGAAGCCGTGTCACCTGGAAGTTAGAGTTGGCAGTTGGGTTTGCTGGTGGATTTTCGCATGCCGTTGACGGCGAGGAGGAGCCAGACAATGAGGGGTGGGATGAAGCCTTCAAGGGATTTTCCAAGGAGGTAGGCGATGTACATGAGGATGGCGAGGGTGAAGAGGGAGGCGATGAGGGTGCGGAGGTGTTTCATGGTTATGGTGGTTTAGGTTGTGTTTATTAACCGCGGATGGACGCGGATGGGTTTGGATTAGTACGTTTGGCAATGCCAAACGTGGTGGGAACCGGCTGATGCCGGTTGGTTGGGGGGAATAGGTGTAGGGTGTTTTTTGGCGGCTTAGGTTTTGGACAGGGTTTTGCGGTGGTTGGAGAGTTCGCGGAGGACGGCGGGGATGGTGAGGAAATAAGTGGCGGCGATGGCAATGGGGATGGCGAGGAAGCGTTGCTCGGGGAGGAGGTACCAGAGGGTGACAACGACGACTGCTCTGAGCAATGGGTGGATGAGGTAGGACTTGAGGTTCATGGCCCAGGCTGTACCCACGAGATGGAGACTCATGCCGATGCCGAGGATAAGAGGAACGAGTTGCGCGTCGGTGTGGAAGGCGGGGATGGTGAGAGCCCAGCAGAGGGCCATGTTGGCGAAGGCGTAGGAACCGGGTCCGGCGAGGGGATTCTTTTTGACCATCATGTTGGCGCGGAGCGGCTTTTGGAGGAGGAGAGCGAGGGGGAAGATGGCGCCGCTGCCGACGAAGGCGAAGAAGCACCAGAGCTGGGTGTCGACGCGGCCGGCGAGGAGTGCGAGGGCTGCCCAGTAGATGCCGCCGGCGGCGGGGGCGCAGATGACGCCGTTTGTCTGGAGGGCGAAGCGTCTGCGTTCGATGAGGAGTTGTTGGGGGAAGGAGTTGTTGTTCATGGGATGGAAGCTGCGGGATGCGGGCGGGGATGGGGATAGGATTTGTGGGAGCGGTCGAAAGTGGGGGGTGAGCGGTCTTTATGCACTTGCTGGGTGGGCGGGTTGTTGTTGGGGTTGGGGAATGCTTCGCTTAAAGTTCTTTCTGCCGATCGTGGTTTGCCTATGCGGGTTCGCATCTGTGGAAACGGTTCATGCTCAGTGGGCAGGGGATGCAGGGCGCGGAGAGTATTTAGAAACTAACTACCGTCCGATTCTAGCGAATGGACGGTATGCTCCTACTCGACCGGGAGACGCGAATGCGAGTCGGATACGAGCTGGAGGGGCGGATAGGCAAGCGTCGGTTTTTGAGGAGGAACTGCCTAGGCAAGCGTCGCGGTCTGGTCGGTTCGAACCGAGACGCCCGGGTGAAGCTGAGACTGGTGGGGCTGCTGTGGGAAGCGGTCGGGGGCGGTTCGAGCCGAGGCGGCCAGGGGATGGGGTTGAGAATTTGAATCGTAATGATGATTTGGGTACGGCGTTGGATGGGTATCGGGTTTTGAGGGGAGAGGAGCTGTCGGCGGATTTCGTGGCGGCGGAACCGTGGATGAGGGATTTCGAGGGGACGGCTAAGATGAAGGTGAAGAAGGCGCTTTGGAAGAAGGTCGTGACTGTACCGGTGAAGGTGGTGTTTAAGACGGTTAAGAAGACGATTTGGAAGGTAGCGGTGGGGTCTTGGATGCCGGTGTTGTAGGGGATTGGGTTGTTGTTACTGTTGTTTTGCCCACTACCGAGGAGCGAAGTGACGACACTTGAGAAGCGAAGCGCCGAAACAATTGCTCAGATGAGCATGGATGGGATTTGTAGTTGATGTTTTTTGCCTACGAATCGCTCGAATGGGCACGAATTGGATATTGAATTTGGATTGTGCTTTGCTTGGGGTTTTATCAGGTCGGCTTTGCCGATTAGGTGCCTCTGCGAGGCGTTAGGTTTTGGTTGTGGAGCGATTGGTGTTGCGGGACGGCGCCGTTCGACGAGCTCGTGATCTGTGACGAGCGCCGGTCCTACGGTGGGTTAGTTTTTGGATAGGAGGGCGTCTAGGTGGGTTTGGAAGAACAGGGGGTCGTCCCACATGATGAAGTGTTTGCCGTGGTCGCTCATGTGGAGTTGGTAGTTTGGCAGTTTGGCGTATTGGGCGTCGAAGATGGCGGCGGTGGATTCTTTGGTGGAGCCGACTTGTTGGTAGGCGACCCAGGCTCCGAGGATGGTGGTGGGTGTTTGGATTTTGGATACTTGGCTGCGGAGGTCGGTGGTATTAAGTTCGTACATGGCTTGGACGACGGTGGCGGGGTCGCTTTGCATGGAGAGGGCGAGGGCGAGGGCGCGGTCGATGTTGGCGGGGGCGGTGGTCATCATTTGCATCATCATGCGGAGTTGGGCTTCGTTTTGGCCGCCTTGCTGCATCATGTCGCGTTGGGCGGCGGACTGGGCTTGCATGCTTTCGGCGGTGGCGGTGGGGTCCATGCTGGCGGGGAGGAAGGGAAGGCTGTCGACGATGAGGAGCTGGGAGGCGAGCTGGGGGTGGTCGATGGCGAGCTGGAGGGCGAGGAATCCGCCGAGGCTGTGGCCGACGATGGTGGGGGAGTCGAGGTGGTTTTCGGCGATGTAGAGGGCGAGGTCGGTTTTGACATTTTTCAGGAAGGCGTCGGTTTTGAGGGGCGGGAGGGTGGAGGAGCCGAAGCCGGCGAGGGTGAGGACGTGGCACTGGTGGGTGTCGGCGTAGCGGGCGATGGTTTCGTCCCAGACGGAGCCGTCGCTGGCAAGGCCGGGGATGAAGATGATGGTGGGGCCGGAGCCGGTGACTTTGGCTTCGAAGCTTTGTTGGGGAGCGGCGAAGGCGGTGGTGGCGAGGGCGAGGAGGGTGATTAGGATTATGGATACGGTTTTCATGGTGGATTGGGTTGGGTTTGTTTTTTGCCCACAGATTACTCAGATGAGCACGGATGGGATTGATTTTGGTTGAAAGGGTTGGGGTTGGAAGGTTGTGGAATTGGGTTGTTGTAGTATGCCCACTACCGAGACTTCTGAGCCTTTCCATCAAGTAAAAAGTAGATTGTTTTCATCGTCGATAAATCCGAGTTCTTTCATCTTGCCGATGATCGGCGAACCGCGTTTGGCGAGGCTTCTCACGTAGGCGGCCTCGTCGTACTGGGTTCGGTCCTTCCAGCAGCGATAGAGGATTCGAGTCCACTTGAACGCCAGGGCGCGCTTGGCCACGCCGACGCGCTTGCCGCGTTGCCTCATCAGCTCGTAGCAAGCCTTGGCCCAAGGGCTGAACTGGATCGTCAGTCCAGCCCATTCGTGGAAGCTTTGCCTCAGGAACTTATGGCAGCGCCCCCTCATGAAGGTATAGTTCTTCGTCCCGCTTGAGACCTTGATCGGGGCGATTCCTACGTAGACCTGGAACTTGGAGACGTCCTCGAAGCGTTCCCTGTCGCTGCCGAAGGCGGCGGCAAGCCGAGGGGCCATCGCTGCACCGGCCCCGGGAAGCGTCGCGAAGAGATCCTTCTCGGGATGGCTGCCGAAGCAGGACTTAACGCATTTGGCTATAGCCCGTATCTGACTGTTCAATACGCTCAGCTGCTCGACGCAGTTGCCCAGACGCAGGGCCCCAAGCTCCTCGAGCAAGGGGTCGGAGCTTAGCTTCGAGCTCGACCGCAACGCGGCGACGCGTTTGGCGATAGCCTTCGCGCTGCGGCTGCCGTTGGCGTAGTAGAAGCGTTCGAGTGTCTGGTCCTTGGACTTGGAGAGCTTCGAGTAACAGGGCCATCTGCGCAGGAACGCCAAGCTGATCGGGTCCCAAAGCTCGTCGCCGACCATAGGCAGGGCCTGCGGATAGTACTCGCGTAGCAGGCTTTTGAGACGCAAGGCCACCGCGACGCGCTGTTCGACCAGCTCCCGGCGATGCGCGTTTAACGCGTCGAGGCGACGGCTGGCCTCGTCGCCCTTGAGCACTGGCTTGATGCGGTCGCGATGAGTGAAGAGCATGCGAAGCAAGGCGCTTGAGTCGATGGGGTCGCTCTTGGCCCCGCTGGGATGGAGGCTCTTGCGGAACCTCGCCGCGGCAAGGGGATTGACCGCGAACAGGTCCACGAACTCGAAGTCGAGCAGCAGGTTGACCAGAGCCCCCTTGCTCTGCTCGCTGAGGATGGCGACTCGCCCTTGCCCGACGCGCTCGCGCAGCCCGGCCATGAACGCGTTCATGGAGCCTGGGTCGGCGGCTACCTCGAAGCGCTGCTCGCTTCGAGATCCCGCGGGAAGAAAATGTATGCAGTTGGTCTGGTGTCCCCAGTCCACGCTAGCGTAAGCGGCATGCGAGGACTGGTTGCAAAACGGGTTATTCAGCTCAATCATGACTATGCTTTCAGTTATTCTTTTGCGAAGGCAGGCGCCGCGGCGAAGCGCTTATTGGATGGATCCGCACGGTCCATTCTTCTTGAGCATTCGTTTTGCGGCGTCTTTTCCGCCCCGCCGGCGCTCTCGGTAAATTCCTCGAGGGAAACCAAAGCGACAGCCGTTGTGCGGGACGGCCGACGCCACAAGTTTCCCTCAGAGCTCCGCCGCGGCAAGTTGTTAACAATGCTGCTGCGGCGAGTCTTGTCCTTCGGACTCCTCGCAGCATTGATTAACAACTTGGACAGGCAATAAGGAGCGAAGTGACGACACTTGAGAAGCGAAGCGCCGAAACAATTGCTCGAATGGGCACGAATTGGATATTGGGTTTGGATTGATGCTTTGCTTGGCTTTTTGTCAGGTCGGCGTTGCCGATTAGGTGCCTCTGCGAGGCGTTAGGTTTTGGTTGATGGGATGGAGTTGAGGAGAGAACGGTGGGTTTGTTGGTATTCTTTTGGGGAGCGGTTGATTTGGTGGGTTGAGCGGTGGATTGGATTTGTTGAGGAGAATATTGGCTGGCGTGGGAGTGGGTTTGTTGAGAGGGGTTGGGGGTGTTCGAGGCGTCTGAATGGCTGGTTTTTGTTTTGGCGAGCTTGGCTCTGGTGGCTGTGCCAGGGCCGGCGATGATGTTTATCGTGGCGCGGAGCGTGGAAGGGGGGCGTCGCACGGGTCTGGTGACGGCGGCGGGAATTGGTTTGGGTAACTTGACGCATGCCTTGGCGGCGGCGTTTGGGGTGTCGGCGGTGATCGCTTCGACGGATTGGGCTTTGGATGCGGTGCGTTATTTGGGCGCGGGGTATTTGGTTTTTCTGGGGATTCGTGGACTGTTTGCGAATGGGAATGCGGCGGAGATAGAGGGGCCAGCGAAGGCACGGCGGTCGCGTCGGTCGGATTTCGCGAAGGGCATTTTGGTGGCCTTGCTGAACCCGAAGGTGATTTTGTTTCTGTTGGCGTTTTTGCCGCAGTTTGTGGATGCGGAGCGCGGGGAGATTTGGATACAACTGTTGACGCTTGGGGTGACGTTCGTGGTGATCGGGTGGTTGGGCGATAGCAGTTGGGCGCTGTTGTCCGGGACGCTTTCGTCGCGGTTGAGGAAGAGTGGGCGGACGCGGTGGGCGGCGGTGTTGCCGTCTTTCGTATATATAGTATTGGGAGTGGCGACGGCTGTATCTGGCGTTGGGTTTTAGGCCCTAGACCATTTGGGGCTTGCTCTTTGGGGGACGGACGGGTTGTTTCGCGATGAATGTTACAACTGCCTACAGTCATGATGAAACAAAGCGAAGCGTGCGCGCTCCGTTCGCATATGACTGTGAAGGATTGGTCCGGGTCCGGTCTTGGTAAGACCCGTTTTGGCACCGATGACGGCAGGAAAGGCATATTCAGTTAGTCGATACAATTAAAGTATCTCTACTCAAAAAGCCCCTGCTACTCGTCGAGTTAGCAGGGGCTTTTTGTTTTTGTGCAACCGCACCTTAAACCATGATATAAAATGTATTCAGTAATCCAATCCATGAAGGAGCTCTACTCTGAGATTCGCTCTATGCCGCGACCCGTTTTCGTGCTGGTGCTGGGGCAGTTTCTCAATCGCTTCGGCTCTTTCGTTTATCCGTTTTTCGCTCTTTACTTGAAGGACAAGTCATTTGATTTGTCTGAGATAGCGGGTGTGATGGCGGCGTTGGGAACGGGGCATTTCTTGGGTCCGATCGCTGGTGGCTACTTGGCGGACGCGATTGGACGGAGAAATACGATCGTGGTGTCACTGGTCTCAAGCGCGACGCTTCTGATGGTGATGTATTTTATGGACAACTACGTCTTGTTGCTGGGCGTGGGGGCTTTATATGGATTTTCGGTGTTCGTCTTTGGGGCTCCGGCGAGCGCTTTGTTGACGGACTTGGTTCCTGTGGAGAAGCGGGTGACGGCGTTTGCTTTGTTTCGACTGGCGATCAATGCGGGGTTTGCGGCGGGCCCGGCGGTGGCTGGGCTGTTGTACGTGAAGTCGCCTTTTTATATTTTCGTGGGGGATGCGGCGTCGACTTTAGCGTTCGCGGTTTTAGCCTTTTTCTTTTTGCCGCATGGCTTGCGGACGATCGAGGGTAACGTGAGCTCGCCTCGGGTGGTTGTGCGGAATTGGATTGATGCGGCGGTAGACGCGCATCGGAACGTGGAGTTTCGGCGCTTTTTGACGGCGGTGTTATTGATGGGCGTATCGTTTGCGCAGATCTTTATGATCTTGTCGTTGTTTGCCTCTGATCGAGGTTTGTCGCCGGCTGTTTATGGTATGGTGATGGCTTTGAATGGGGTGATCATCATCGTGGTGGAGATGCCTGCGATGCAGTGGATCAAGACTCTGAATCCGAGGCCTGTATTGGCGTTTGGATACGCTTTGATTGGTATGGGCTGCGGGTTGTTCGCTTTTGCGGAGTCGGTCGTGGGCTTCGTGGTGGCGATGGTAGTTTTCACGATTGGCGAAATTATCGCCCTGCCTTTGGGAATGGCGTATAGCAGTGGCTTGGCGCCGGAGAAGTATCGGGGGCGGTACTTTGGTCTGCGGGGTATGACGTGGGCGCTGAGCAACTTGTTGGCCAGCGCGGGTGTGTGGCTGTATGGGGAGTTGGGCGTGGCTTGGTGGTTCGTGGCGGGATGCTTTGGCTTGGCGGGGGCAGCGGTGATTTTGGGAAGGAAGGGGAGGTAGTAGTGAGTGGTGAGGAGTGAGTGGTGAATTGGGAGAGGATGAGGAGGTGATGGGGTGTTGTCTATTGGAGAGAGTATCTTGCAGTGCGGTCTGGACCAAGGTCCAAGCTTACATGGGCGAGGGGCTACTGGAGGGGGATGGTGGGTTTCCATTCGAGCCAGTCTTCGTCGAGTTCGGTGTGGAGGGGGAATTCGGTGTTGGCGGGGGCGAGGCCGGCGAGTTGGTCGTCCTCGTCGGGGGTGGCGAACATGATGCCGCCGGCGAGGATGGATTCGAGGGAGTCGGTTTGGATTTTGGCTCCGAGAAGGCCGACTTTCATGTCGATGCCGGAGGCGTTCCAGAAGACGGTGTCGGAGCGAACGAGCTTGTCGTAGGGAGAGTTGATCAGAATTTTGACGAGTACGGAGGTGGCGTCGGGGGCGAGTTTGGTTTTGGTGACTTCGCCGACTTTGACTTGTCTGTAGAGGACGGGGGAACCGGGCTTGAGGGAGCCGAGCTGATCGACGCGCAGAAGGTAGTGGTAGCCGAGTTCGCTGCCTTCGAGGGGGGCGCGGGGGAGGCCTTCGAAGCGTTTTTGGAAGGGGCCGACGCCGGGGGTGACTTGGAGGGTGGGCCCGGAGATGAGGGTATCGAGTCCGCGCACGCCTTCGAAGCCAATTTCGGGGCGAAGTATCCAGAATTTGGATCCTTGGCGGGCGAGGCTTTTGGCGGACTTTTGCAGGGCGACCTGAACTTCGACGTGGCTGAGATCTGGGGAGAGTGCAAGGGTGTCGACGGTGCCGACGGCCATGCCTTTGTATTGGAGGACGGTGCGGCCTGCGACGAGTCCGTCGCCGCTTTCGAAGGTGATGGTGATGGTGGGGCCACGGCTTTGCAGCTCGTGAAAAATGAGATAGCCGGCGAAGAGGAGGGCGATGAAGGGGACGCTCCAGACGAGGGAGAGGGAGCGGGGCTTGGTGACTTTGGCGGCGGTGGGCATGGATGGCAGAGTAGGGAACAGGTGGCTTTTGGCTAGCTCAAGTGGGGTGGTAAGGGAGCGGGGTGTGGTTTTTGCCCACGAATCGCTCGAATAGGCGCGAATTGGATATTGAATTTGGATTGTGCTTTGCTTGGGGTTTTATCAGGTCGGCTTTGCCGATTAGGTGCCTCTGCGAGGCGTTAGGTTTTGGTTGATAGGTTGGGAATTGCGGGATGGCGGTGGGCTTAGGTGGGTTCCGGGCTATGGTATGCGGTTATGAATGGGATAAGGGGGGCTTCAAAGAGGGCGGGTTTGGCTCTCGCGGGTTGTAGGGGGTGTCTAGGTGTCCTAGTGCAGCGGCTCGTTTTTTATGGAGCTAGGATATGATGAATGGATTGATGAGTGTGTTTGAGCGGACCGTGTCATTGGGGCGTTTGGGAATGTTGGGGGCGTGTGTTTTGGCTGGTTTGGATTGTGGGGCTGCGGAGGTGAAGATGGGCGGTTCGACTCAGTTGTTGGTGATGGGGCGTGACTATGGGGGTGACGCGAAGGGGGAGAGCGCGACGGTGGCTTTGACTTTGGAAGGGCGTTCGCAGCTGTCGGAGTCGGTGCTGGTGGGCGGACAACTTTTGCATGTGCAAAACCTATACGAGAATGGGAAGGATGATGCAGGGTATTGGCTGTCGAACGATACGACGAGCGTTTTGAACGAGCTGTATGTTGATTGGGATTTGGAGCGTATCGGATTTGGTGATACGAATGTGAAAATCGGGCGTCAGACGGCGGGCTACGACTTTTTTGGTACTTACAAGGTGAGGCAGAAGGAGCAGGCTTTTGAGGGGCTGGTGGTGAAGACGAAAGTGAGGGACGGGGTGTCTCTCGATGTCGGGCACATCGAGCGGTATAGCACGTGGAGTTGTCGCGAGGATGGGCCTTCGGCTTTGACGGGCGAGTTCCGTGATTTGAGCGAGCGACTCGGGTTTGACGGCGGAGATAAAGGCGTGCAGTTCGCTTCGGCGAGCTGGGAGCGCGGTGATGCGATGTCGTTTACGGTGTATGACTACTTTGCTGACTCGCTGTATAACAATGCGGGCGTGAAGGCTGCCTATTCATTTGGTGGCGAGAGGCGTGACGCATTTTGGACGGTATCCGGTCACTACATACAGCAGGACGGGGATAGTAGTGGCAAGATGCCTGGGCATGATGCGGACTCGCTTGAGCTGAACTTACGCTATGAGAAGGGCGGGCTGACGCTTGATACGGGGTGGACGCATATTTCGGATGGATCGAGTTTGTTAGTGCCGTTTCGCACATCGTACGTGATCGATGCGACCTTATTGTGGTATACGAACCAGTATGAGGCGGGTACGGATTCGCTGCATTTGAAAGCGGCCCACAAGATGGGCAAGTGGACTTTGGTGGGAGTCTTGGTGGGGGCGCAGCATGAAGATGAACGCGAGGAGCAGGAATTGGATGTAGTGGTGAAGTACGCGTTCGAGAACAATGTGTGGGTCGCGTTTAAGGGCGGCTATGGGCGTCGGGATTTCGCGGGGGATCGCAGGGAGCAGGAAGGGACGGACTTGCGGTTGTTTGTGGGGTATGGTTTTTGAGGTGGGACGTTTGGATAGGTTGATGGGGACGTTTTTTCGAACCATTGGTTCCGCTGTTCAAGAAGGAGATGGGTTTGATCGGGAGCCGGATGGTATTAGTTTTTGTATGATATTTTTCGATACAAGGATTCGAGGGGGCCTTGTTTGAAGCGGGTGAGCCAGAGGTAAGAGAAGAGGGTGAAGGCGAGGTAAGTGCCGAGGGCGATGGCGTGGAGGGGGATGGCCTTGACTGTGGCGTAGAGGCCGAGTCCGTTGCTGTGAAAAATGAAAGTGTAGGCGAAGGCGCCGCCCATGTAGCCGGTGAGGCAGAGCTTGCCGTTGTTGGCGAGGGCTTTGACGAGGAGGCTTTTTCCGTGGGTCTTTTGGTGTAGGAGGCAGATGAGGTAGAGGTAGACGAAGAGTGTGCAAAGCAGAAAAACAGAGTAAGCGACTGCGCTGATCGGGCCTTCGGTGACGAGAAATAGGGCGCGGCCTGTGGCGATGGCGTAGAGGGCGAAGACGAGTGAAAATGCGAGGGCGAGGGCGAATTGTTTTTGGTAGGCTTGAAGATTTTCGAGGAAACGAATGTGAAGGCCTTTTGCGCCGATGGAGTAGCCGCAGATGATCATGGCGATCGACATGCCGAGGTGGAAGCCATTGTCGGTGTAGACTATGGCGTATTCGATCCAGCGGAGGCGGGCCATTTCGTGCAGGGAGCCGGTGCGGTAGATTTCTTTGATTCTTTCGAATGGGTAGGCTTCTTGGAACCAGCCAAAGGATTCTATGAGAGAACCGCGGTGGGCGAGTTCGAAGTAGTTGCCCCAGATGAAGAATGCGAAGGCTGCGACTGCGACTGCGAGTTTTAGGTTGAGTTTCGCGAGGGCGTAGGCGGCGGTGCCGAAGACGGCGTAGACGAGGAGGATTTCGGTATTGAAGAAGAAGGTGGTGTTGATGAGGCCGAAGCAGGCGAGGATGGCCATGCGTCGGAGGAAGAAGGGGCTGAAGGGGAGGGAGCGAGCGCGGAAGCGGTTTTCTTGGAGGGCGATGCCGAGTCCGAAGAGGAGGGAGAAGAGTCCGATGAAGCGGAGGTTTATGAAGGTGGAGGAGAGGAGGCCGATGAAGCGTCCGGCTTGGTCGTTTTCGACTCCTCCGTAGACCATGGAGCCGTTGTAGCTGTGGATGATGGAGAGGTAGATGCCGAATAGGGCGAAGCCCCGCAGGGCGTCGATCGCTACGATGCGGGTAGGGGTGGGTTGGATACGAGTGTTGGAATTCATGGTGGCGACCAAAATGGGTGTCTTGGAGGCGTCAATCAACGGCGCCAAGGTGTCAGATCGGTATTTGGGACTTGCCGTTTTTCTCTGCGAGCAGTCGGAAAGCGCTATGCAGTGAGGGTGCTGATGAATTCGCCAGGGGTTTGGCCGCAGCGTTTCTTGAAGATCCGATGGAAGGAGCTTTTCGAGGCGAATCCTGCGGCTTGGGCGATACCGAAGGCGGAGAGTTTTTGAGAGTCCGGATCGGTTGCCAGTTGCTTGAAGTCATCGATGCGCAGGTCGTTTATGAAGTCGCTGAAGTTGGCGTGGCGTTCGGTGGCGATGGCGTTGGCGAGGTGTTTTTGGGAACAGCCCAATAGCTTTGCGGCGCCTGCAAGCGTGAGGGAATGGGTCCGGTGAAGCTTGCGGTTTCGCAGGCGGCCGAGGATCTCGGAGGTTTTTTGGGCGTCGATTCCTGCGAGTCGCGAGAGTTGTCGCTCCAGCGGTTTGCTTTCCCTGAGTATGAACCTGTATCCGATACCGTATATGAGGACGATGACGGAACCGTGGATGACGAAGGAGCTGAGGTAGCCGATGGGATTGGTTTTTCCGATCAGCCGCACGAGCACCCAACTCGTCCAGAAAACGATCAGCAGGTAGAAGAGGCGTCGGATCCAATCGGGACGCGGATCGCTTGGAGCTAGGTTTGAGGCTACGAGGGTTTTTCGGATACGATTGATGAAGAGGGTGTAGATGAGAAACTGGGCGACGAAGACGAGGCTGTAGGCGAACTCGAAAGCATTGATGAACTTGCTGGGAACGACAGCGAGGGAAGTTGGATTACCCTGCCAATCGATCAGGTAGAAGGAGGCGAAATCGAGAAGCGCGGCGGGAGCGAAAAGGAGAAGGGTTTGGGGCTGGAGGGGCTCTTCGGGTCGGGCTAGGAGACGTATGTGAAGGTAGATCGCTGGATAGTAGGAAAGAGGGAATGCGAGCGGCAGGGGAAGCTCGAAGCCGGATTCAGGAAAGAAAATTCCCTCGATCGATTTTTCCAGGCAGCCCAGCGATAGGAGTGTGAAAAAAAGCCAAAGGTAGCGAACGGAAATGTGGCTACGAGGCTGTAGGCCGAGGACTATGGAGAGGGCGAGACCTTGTCCGGCGGTAACGAGGAGGAGGTAGAGAAGGATTTGGTTTGGCAGGTCCATTGAGCTACCGGAGTTTTAGGCGAGGGAGCGGGTTATTTGAAGAGGTTCTTGAGGGAATCGAGGTCGGCTTTTGTGGGTTTGTCCGGCTTTTCGTTGATACGCCGTGACGAGTCGGAGGTGTTGGAAGCAGTTTGTTTTTTTGTGAGGGGAGAGGATTTGGTCAGGTCGGCTTTGCCGATTAGGTGGCGCGAGGCGCCGGCAGGTTCGTCGGTGGAGGTAATCTGGGCGAAGGCTTGGTCGAGCTTTTTGGGGGAGATGGGATGGGCGGAGAGTTGGGGGGCTTTGTCGCCGTGGATGGGGATGAGCTGCTTGAGGATGGCGATCTGCTCGCGGGTGGTCTTGGGCCACTTGAGCTTGGTGGCTTTTGTGGGCACGGCGGCGGGCTGGGACTCGATGGCGAGGTCGGTTTGCTTGGTGTGCTGGGTTTCGGCTTGGTAGTTCGGGTTTTGGGTTTTCGGAGGCGTTGGAACGCGAGTCTGATGACATGGAAGGCGTTATTTGGCTGGTGGTATAAGGGGCTTAATCGCTCGCTTTGATAAGTCTTAGAAAAATGGGCGGTGGGTAGTTCTTGAAATCGAGAACTACACTTTGTTTGGTCTCATCACTCGTTATACTGGGTCCGTCTGAGGTCCATGTTTTTGCATCGGTGGATGTCTGGATTTTGAGAATTAGGTTTTGTTCGTTTTGCCAGGAGAGGAAGAAATGCTCGGTGCTGGTTTTAATTGTTATTGGTATTTGAGCGAGTTGAGAAACGAGCGGTTTTTCTTCGATAGTGATGGTGGCTATCGAAGATGGGAATGAGTTCGTTTGGGTTGTGACTTGGACGTAGTAGTCTCCAGCATCCGCAGTTGAAGTTGTTCGTACAATTAAGGTGTCTTGAGTTTCGTCAGCGATGGGTTCTCCGTCTTTGTACCATTGAAAGCTAGTGGAAAGTGAATCTGCTATTTCGATGGAAAGTGAGAACTCCTTTTCGTCCGTAATTGTAACGGAGCGAGGCTGCGATAGTATGCTTGGAAGACTGATGGGGTTGTAGAAAATTAATCGAGTGTTGTTCGAGAAAGGAGCGATCCAAGCGTCTCTTTCTATTATAGTTGAACCAATGGCGGTATATGTCGCCGGTCTATTTGCTCCTTGTACTGAATGTAGGTCGGTTTCGAGGTTTCCGTCTTCGTCGAAAATGAGGGAGTCGACGAACATGCGTGAATTGGGTAGAGGTAGAACGATATTGGGATTTGTTATATTATTTTTGTAGCTCGCGTCGATTATGCCGTCATTGTGAAGTCGCATCAATGTATTGGATACGACGTAGATGCGATCTGATGAGTCGAGCAAAACGGCTTTGGTGGCCTCCGTGCTGGCGAATGAAAAATCTTGATCGAATTGCCCATCGACTTTGAGTCGTTGTATTTTACCGAATGGATGGCTTTCTGAGGGATGAAAGTGAGTGTAGATCCGGCCGTATGAGTCTATTTTAATTTGAGGTGAAAAAAGGCTAAGTGGATAGAATTCACTTTCCGTGACGGATACTAATTGGAGTTCGTTGTTGAAGGTCTCGTCTCGTTCGCCGCTGAAAAGAAAGCGTTCTAGTTGCCAGTAATTTTGGGATGAAACACTTACTACGAGGAATCCTCCAGGCTGGTGTGGATAAACGATTGGAGAGGTTCCTGCGGCATTGAACTCGAATGAAGATATTAACGCTCCGTTAGAATCGAGCAGGTAGGCGTGTTGCAATTCGTCCGATAGAGAGGGGGCGAGAATCGTATTGTCGGATAGTGAAATGGGGATGCCGAGATTGGAGGTTTCGGCTAGGCTTTCTCTGGTGTCAAAGGAGGGATCGATTTTACCGATAGAGGACATTTTACCGATAGGGCCGGTAGGAGTATCGTCGATGTATGTGCTCGAAGTGGTGAAAAGAATAGAACCGTCGCTGGTCGGAGTTGAGCTTAGTTCGATGGTGTGTTGGTTGGTGGAAGTTCCTGGACCATCGTCGAGTGTGTAGTATTCTGTATTTGTCGACCAATATTCGTTTGTTGTGATGATGATGGACTCGCTCCAACTGTGACCAATCGAGTTGCTTGCTCTTAGTTGGTAAGTGCCGAGTTCTTCGATTTGATTGGGGACGATGAAGTAGGTTGGGCTGTTTGCACCAGGGATGGGTATTCCGTCTCGGTACCATTGGTATGTGGCAGAAGGGGCTGCACTGGTTCGGCTGGTGATGCGGGTGGGGATTTGGAGTGCTCGGAAGTTGTTCTGCGGCTGCGTTAGAAAGCTAGGCTTGGCGGGTGCCAAGATTTCAAAAGGGCCGACAGATATTTCGTGTTCAGCGTTTTTAGCTATGAGAGTATAGGAACCAATTGCTTCGCTTGAAGAGACTTGAACGTTTATGGCAGGGGAAGTGGATCCGGGAATTAGGATTTCATCTTTATTCCATTGGTAAGTGTATTGATCCTGCTGGGCGAATGTGGCCTCGAGGTTTTGGATTGTACTTGGCTGCGCGAGGGCTTGGAGACGCGGAGTTGAGTAGGCTAATTCGGGTTGTGTTGAGTAACGTATCATTTTTTGGACGCTGCCCTCTTGCGTCTGTATTTCGCCTGCAATGAAGACTTCTCCACCTGGGGAAATCGTGCTTTTCGCGGATAGCCATTGGATGTCGGTGTGGAGCTTGGAGGGGACATCGAATGGAGGAATTAGCCAAAGGCTTGGGGGCGACAGCGGCTCGTCGGGATCGAGGGCGAGTTGGACGCTGAAGCCGTGAGAGGTGAAAACTTTAATTTCTCTGTATTTGCCTGGATTCTCGATCGACCATTCTGGTTTTTCGAGTTGCTCCTCGGGAGCGTAGGTGGAATCGAGTTCTCCGGTAAGGGTGAGGCGAAGGCCGAAAGGTTTGGCTTTACCGTCTATTCTTAACTGCGATGAGGAGCTTAGGGTTCTGCCAATAATATAAATTCCGTGGTCGGTTGCGGTGATTTGACCGATTTCGCCTTCGATGATCGGAGAATTGAAAGTTTCGTTTGTGGTGCCGTCGCTGTTGATTTGGATGATTCGTAGACAATAGCCACACGGCGGATAGGAAGACTTGTCTTCAACAACCAAGTAGATTTTCTGCTCGAAATTGGTTACGCCATTGAGGTCGACTGGTAGAGGTGCGCTTGTGTTGAATGATGTGTCGAGAGAACCGTCTTGGTGGAGGATCTCTAGGTTTGTATATAGATAGTACAACCCAATGAATTCGCGGCGAATTGTTAGAAAGCGTTTGTCTGGCAGTACCGCTAGGAGTATCGATCCTGTGGGGGCTGGTATTGGGTTTTTGGGCACGCCATTAAGGTCGAAACAGTCGAATCCACGATCTACGAAATCCCCGTTTGGAAGGGAGTAGAGGTATCTTGAGGCATCGGACGGAAGTAGCGAGCGAAGGGTTCCGTCTGCTCGGGCGATTCCAAAGGTGGTCAGGTTTGAGTTGGGGGATCCGTGGAGTTGAAGTAGATTGTCCTGAGAGGTTTCAATTAGGAGCTCTCCATTGGCTAGGAGTTGAAAGTCGACCAAAGAAAGAGGGGATTCAACTGGGGAGACGAATTCTGGTATGGCTTGGTAGTCTGATGCGTGTATTGAATGAGGTGCCGCGTGAATACCAACGATTATTGTAAGTGCGTGGAGGAGGGTTCTGAGTTGTAATATTCGGGAAAATCGCATCTCCGTTTACGTATTTTCATGTAACCCTCATATCGGCAAGGTGAATGTGATAGAGGCGGGAAAACGCAGGTAGAGTGGATAGCTGAAGATACTACCAAGAATTGTTATCGATTCGCCGGCAGGTGGCGCGAGGAAGGGCTTATTTGAAGAGGTTCTTTAGCGAGTTGAGGTCGGCTTGGGTGGGTTTGTCTTGTTTCTCTTTGATCTGCCGTGAGGAGTCGGAAGCGGTGGGTTTGTGCTCTTCGACTCGCTTCGCTGGCTCAGGTTTCTCGCTTTGCTTGAAGGTCGTTGTTTGGCCTGCCTCGGCGAAGGCTTGGTCGAGCTTTTTGGGGGAGATGGGATGGGCGGTGCCGAGGTGCTGGGCGAAGAGGGAAACTGCAAATTCCTCAATCATGAAACGGAGTTTCGCGATCGAGGAATTTGCAGATTGGTGAGTAGTGAGTGGTGAGTGGTGAATGGATCCTGCACCGGCGTGGAGTTGGGTGAGGCGTTGGCGGTAGTGGTCGAGCTGGGTTTGGCGTTGGGCGTCGCGGGTGGGGTTTTGGGCGGCGGTTTTGGCTCGGTGGGCGATGGTGTCGAGGTAGACGGGGATTCTTGGGAGGATGTGGTTGGGGGTGTGGCGGAGGAAGTCGGGGGGGAGGAGGCGGTCGATGTCGGCGGCGTAGGCTTTGGCGATGGGGGGCTGGACGATGAGGGCTTGGCGTTTCTCGAGGATGGCTTTGAGCTGGTCTACGGTTTTGTAGAGGATGCCTTTGGAGCGCTCGTGGGCGCGTTCGCGGGCGGCGTGGAGGGCTTCGGGGTCGAGGGTATCGAGATCGTGGATACGGAGGGTTTGGCGGATGTGTTCGTAGACGTCTTCTTTAAGGTCGGCGATGGGGCGGAAGGGGATGGCGACGGGGCCGACGCGGGAGACGTCTTTGAGGTCGGTGCGGATCCAGGCGAGCTCGCGGCGGAGCTCGTGCTCGAGGAGGGCAGAGATGCCGGCGTGGTTGGAGGCGGTGGCTTCTTCGGGGGTGCGGAAGAGTGAAATGTGAATTTCTGGGTGCTGGGTGCTAGGTTCTGGGTTCTGGGTTGTGGAGATGCTTATGGGGGAGCTGCGGAGGGCGGGGTAGGCGTAGAGGGGGATGCCGTTGGGGCAGCCGATGAGAAGTAGTGAGTAGTGAGTAGTGAGTGGTGAATTTGATTGGGAGGGGAGGGGCGCTTCTGTGCGATTGTCGGTGGCGGAAAGGACTTGGCGGAGGTCGGAGATGGAGTGGATTTGGCGTTCGTGGGTTTGGCGGGCTTTTTGCCAGAGGGAGGTGGTGTCGTTGGTGGCGGCTTCGCTGAGGGCGCGCTCTTGTTCGGCGAGCTTTTGGTGGAGGGTGGCGGCGTCGCGGGCTTGGGCGATGGGTTTGCCGGTTTTGTCGTGGATCTCGACGCGGGCGCGGAGGTGGTCGGGTATGACGGTGTCGTCCCAATCGCTGGCGTAGGTTTCGATTGAATACGTTTTTTGAAGGTGGTGTTGGAGGGAGGTGGTGAGGGTGTCGCCGGTGGGGCGGATGTCTGCGGCGATGGTTTTGGCGGTTTCGGCGAGGGGGATGAGGCGGGCGCGGATTTGCTTGGGCAGAGCTTTTAGAAGCGCGTGGATCTTGGGCTCGAGGTGGCCGGGTATGAGCCAGTCGAGCAGGGCGTCGTTGACGGATTTGGCTTTGGCGTAGGGGAGCTTGAGGGTGACGCCGTCGTTGGCGTGGCCGGCTTTGTATTGGTACTCGATGGGCAGGGCGGAGTTTTCGAGCTGGATGGTTTCGGGGAAGAGGGAGAGGTCGACGGAGGCGGTTTCGGAGGAAGTGAGGTCGGACTCCTGCATGAGGAGGAGGGGGGATTGTTGCCCACGAATCTCACGAATTGACTCGAATTTTTTGGAAGAAGAGTCGGGTTGGGAGTGATCTGGGTTTTGTTTCTTAACCGCGGATGAATGCGAATGGATGCGAATGTTTTTGGCGTTAGATTGGGTTGAGGAATGGGGTTGATTTGGGTTTTGTTTTTTTACCGCAGATGGACGCGGATGGACGCTGATGTTTTCTGGGCTTTGTGGGGATTCCGCTGATGCGGGATGGTGGAGGGATTTTAGGAGGCGGTTTAGGTCGGCGTTGGAGGCGACTTGGTTTTGGAGGCGCTTTTTGTAGAATTGGTAGGCGGCTTCTTCGACGCCCATCCAGTGGGCCACGGAGATGACTGTCTGGGCGTTTTGGATACGGGAAATGAGGCGGCGGTTTGGCTCGAGGAAGGTGGTCCAGTTGGCGGGTGCTTCGTAGTCTTCGTTGAGGAGGGCTTCTCTGATGAAAATCTCGGTGGCTTTGGCGGGGTCGACCTTGAGGTAGCTGACTTGCTTGTTTTGGATCTCGAGGCCGTGGATGCGTATTGATTCTCTGGCGACGACGCGACCTTGGTCGGGGAGGAAATCGGGGTCGGAGTAGGAGTGGGTGACGATGTGGCTGCCGACGTCGAGGATCCAGGTGGGGTCGATGGAGGCTACGGTGCGGGCGTAGAGGCGGCTGGTTTCAACGATCTCGCCGGAGAGGATCCACTCGGGGGACTTCTTTTTCTTGGGTCCGGACTCGGTGCCGGGGTCTTTTCGTTTGCCGGTTTTCTTGTTGCGGGCTTGGCGGATGAAGAGGGCGGAACCGGGGAAGATGAGGGGCTTCCGGTTGGCGGAGCTGCGGTAGAGGTTGGTCTCTTCGCGTCGGCCGATGTTGGAGAGGAGGCCGGTGAGGAGGCAGGCGTGGATGGATTCATATCGAGCGCTGGCGCGCTCGATGGGGAGGGGTGAGGAGTGAGGAGTGAGGGGTGAGTTGGATTTGGTTGTGGGTGGGTTTCTGCGAGATTTTGTCAGGTCGGCTTCGCCGAGTAGGTGGCTCTTCGAGCCGGTAGGTTTTGGGGATTGAGTTGTGTGTTCGCGAGCAAGCTCGCTCCGACCTTTTGGTAAGGAGCGTTGGAGTTGTTGGTAGATGTCGCGCCATTCGCGGATGCGGAGGTAGTTGAGGAAGTTCTTTTTGCAGAATTTTCGAAGGCGGGATTGGGAGAGCTTTTCGAAGTTGTCGTGGAGGGCTTCCCAGATATTGAGCAGCGTGAGGAAGTCGGAGTGGGGGTGGTCGAACTGGGCGTGGGCTTGGCGGGCGGCGGCTTCGCGGTCCATGGGGCGCTCGCGGGGGTCTTGTATCGAGAGTGCGGATGCGATGACTAGGACTTCGTGGGTGACGTTGTGGCGGTTGGCTTCGAGGAGCATGCGGCCGACGGTGGGATCGGCGGGGAGGCGGGCGAGTTGGCGGCCTGTTTGTGTGAGGGTTTTGGGTTCTGGGTTCTGGGTTCTGGGTGGCTTGAGGGCGCCGAGTTCTTGGAGGAGTTGGTAGCCGGCGGTGATGGCGGCGGGGGTGGGGGGATCGATGAATGGGAAGGTTTCGACGTGGCCGAGGCGGGACGCTAACATGCGGAGGATGACGTCGGCGAGGTTGGCTCGCTGGATTTCGGGGGTGGAATAGATGTCGCGGGATTGGTAGTCTTTTTCTGAGTACAGGCGGATGCAGATGCCGTCGGCGACGCGTCCGCAGCGGCCGGAGCGTTGGTTGGCGGAGGATTGGGAGATCTTGGTGATGGGGAGGCGTTTGGTGCGGCCGCGGGGGTTGTAGCGGGATATGCGGGCGAGGCCGGTGTCGATGACGAAGCGGATGCCGGGGATGGTGAGGGAGGTTTCGGCGATGTTGGTGGCGAGGATGAGTTTTCGCTTGGGGGAGGTTTGGAAGATGCGTTGTTGGTCGGCGTTGGAGAGGCGGCCGAAGCAGGGGATGATTTCGAGGCGGCGGCCGAAGCGGTCCTCGAGGAGGTCCATGGCTTCGCGGATGTCTTTTTCGGTGGGGAGGAAGGCGAGGATGTCGCCGGAGGGGCCGAACTCGTCTTGTATCCGCTGGGTGGATTCGGCGATGCCTTCGAGGTAGGTGTAGTCGCCGGAGTCTTCGAGGAGCTCGTCGAGGGGGGCGTAGATGATGTCGACGGGGTAGACGCGGCCGGAGACTTCGATGATGGGGGCGTGGTCGAAGGCGGTGGAGAATTTGTCGGTGTCGATGGTGGCGGAGGTGATGACGATCTTGAGATCGGGTCGGCGGGCGCGGAGCTGGTTGAGGTGGCCGAGGAGGAAGTCGATGTTGAGGGAGCGCTCGTGGGCTTCGTCGATGATGACGGCGTCGTAGTCGCGCATGAGGGGGTCGGCGTGGATCTCGGTGAGGAGCATGCCGTCGGTCATGAATTTGACGCGGGTCTTTTTGGAGGTTTGGTCGGTGAAGCGGATCTTGGCTCCGACTTCTTGGCCGAACTCGACGCCGAGCTCTTCGGAGACGCGTTTGGCTACGGAGAGGGCGGCGACGCGGCGGGGCTGGGTGCAGGCGATCTTTTTGCCGGAGCGGGCGTAGCCGGCGTCGAGCAGCATCTTGGGGATTTGTGTGGTCTTGCCGGAGCCGGTTTCGCCGGTGAGGACGATGGTCTGGTGCGCTTGGATTGCGGATACAATCTCGTCGCGCCGCTGGGAGATGGGGAGTTCCGGCGGGTAGTGGATTTGGGCGAAGGGATCGGGGAGATCTGCGGGATCGGGCTGTGGGTTAGTTTGGACCACTGAGGAGAGAGATGGTGATGAGGTTGTAGGATTGGTTGTGGCTTAGATTGAACCACTGAGGACACTGATGGGCACTGATGATTTGGTTGAAATAGGGAGATTGGGTTGTGTGTTTTTTTACCGCGGATGGACGCGGATTTTTTTAGAGGGAATTAGTGGCGCTCTGATGAGCTTTTTTAGGAGGGCAGTCTGATGACTGCTATTTGTTTTTTGGGAGGACTGGGGGGTAGGTGGTTGATTGGTAGATGGGGGTGGGGTGATTGGGATCTAGGAGGAGAGTTTTGGCGGTGGGATGGGGGTGGTCGGAGGCGTTGAGGTAGTAGACGTGGGTTTGGCTGTAGTGGGATTTGAAATACGGGCGGGCGGCGCGACGGAGGGCGGCGGCTTTGAGGCGGCTGTCGGGGAGCTGGATGAGGATGAGGGCGGGCTGGTCTTGGGATACGGCTAGGGTGAGGAGGCGTTGGGCTTCGGGGAGATCGACTTGCTCGGTGACGATGAGAATGAGGGTGGTGGGGGACTGGAGGTGTTGGGCGAGGGTGGTGGCTTGGTTGTCGAGGTTGAGGAGCGGAGTGGCGGAGTGGAGGGATGAGGGATGAAGGATGAGGGATGAAAGGAGGAGGAGGGGAAGGAGAGTAGTGAGTAGTGAGTTGTGAGTAGTGAAAGGAGAGAGGCGCATGGGTACGGTTGTGTGTTCTCGAGCAAGTGAGGGTTGCGTCTTCGGTTCGCTCCTACTTGGTGCCTTGGTAGGTGAAGCCGAGGGAGGTGATTTTTTCGCGGATGGCGGTTTCGTCGAGGGGGGCGGATTGGATGGTGGCGGTGGAGGTGGTCTTGTCGACGGCGAGAACCTCGATGTTGGGCAGGGAGGCGAGGCCGTTTTTGACGGAGTTTTCGCAGTGGCTGCAGTTCATACCGGTGATGGAGAGGGTGTGTTGCATTTCTGGGTTCTGGGTCATGGGTGTTGGGTTCTGGGTGGTTTTGGTGAAGGTGGTTTTTAGGTGGGGGAAGATGAGGAGGGCGAGGAGGAGGGCGCCGCCGAGGTGTTTCCACCAGGGGAGGGCCATTTCGTGCGACATGCCGTGGGTGCCGAGGGTCCCGGTGTCTAGGAAAAAGTGGTAGATGGCGGCGGCGATCCAGGTGGTGAGGATGACGCCGGCGACGTAGATGAGGGTGGAGCGTCCGCCGAGGACTTTGCGCATGGTGGTGATAGTGGCGATGTTGGTGGCGGGGCCGGCGATGAGGAGGACGAGGGCGGCTGAGATGGGGAGTCCGCTATGCACGAGGGCGAGGGCGAGCGGGATGGAGCCTGTGGAGCAGATGTAGAAGGGGACGGAGATAAGGGTGGCGAGCAGGATGGCAGAGAGGGCGCCGCCGGGGATGTTGGCGAGGAGGTCGGCGGGGGCGAGGGCAGCGATGAGTCCGGCGAGGAGGAAGCCGACGAGGAGGGCGGAGGCGAGGTCGCCGGGCATGGTGTAGAAGCCGTAGCGGAGGGATTTGAGTAGAGAGTGGTGAGTAGTGAGTGGTGAATTGCTCGAGGTAGGTTTGGGAGCGGGGGGTGGTTTTTTGTCGAGGAGATCGGTGGTGAGGCCGACGAGGATGCCGGAGACGAAGGCGACTATTGTCTTATAGAGGGCGAAGATGGGGCCGAGCATGCCGTAGGTGGCGAGGAAGGAGTCGACGCCGGTCTGAGGGGTGGAGGTGAGGAAGGAGACGGTGGCTCCGCGGCTGGCGCCTTTTGAGTGGAGGCTCATGGTGACGGGGATGACGCCGCAGGAGCAGAGGGGCATGGGGACGCCGACAACGCTGCCCCAGATGACGGAGGAGAGGTTGCGCCGCCCCATGAGGCGCTCGATCCAGGCTTGCTTGAGGTAGCGGTGGAGGAGGACGGAGATGGCGAGCCCGAGCAGGAGGTACGGGCCCATTTCGGCGATCATGAGCCAGGTCTGAAGGGCGATGTTGCGTAGCGTTTCCATGGTTTTGCGTTAACTAGGTGCTACGAATGAGGGCGGGGTTTGGCGAAATGTTTTTTTGGGGGTGTTGGTGGGTGAGGGGTGAGGATAGGGTAGGATTGGCGTTTGTTTTTTTTACCGCAGATGGACGCGGATGGGGGTGCTTGGTTTTGTGGGGGCTTTTGTGGACGAGTCTGATGACTCGGGGGCGATTTTTTTTTTGGACGATGAGCGGCTGCGCCAGCGATGATTTTTGGGGTGAAGGATGATAGTTGAAGGATGGGACTGGTGGTGGGGATGGGATTTGGGTTGAGAGTGGGGGGCTTGAGTAAGAGTTGGGTTTTGGGTGGCGGGTTTGTGGTTTGGGGTTAGGGAATGGCTGGGTGAAGTTTGGCGATAAGGTTTTTAGGGTGGGGTTTCCGTTTGGGGCGGGAAGGGCTCCGCTTCATTATGGTTGGATCGTGGCGGCGGTGGGCACCTTGGGTATGGTGGCGAGCGTGCCGGGCCAGACGGTGGGGGTGAACGTCTTCAGCGAGAAGCTGATCGAGGCCTTGGGATTGACGCGGACGAATGTGAGCGCGGCGTATTTTGTGGGAACGGCGGTGAGTGGCTTGGCCTTGCCGTTTGCGGGGAGCTTGTTTGATCGATTTGGGGCTCGGCGAATGATCGTGTGGGCGAGTTTCGCTCTCGCTGCAGCTCTGGGCTATATGAGCGTGGTGGATAGGGTGGCTGATGGAGTCGGCGGTGTGCTGGGATTTGGCGAATCGAATTTTTGGATACGTATGGTGAGCTTGATTCTAGGCTTTTTCTTGATGCGTTTTTTCGGGCAGGGGGTGGTGATGATGACGTCGCGTAATATGATTGGGAAGTGGTGGGTGTCGCATCGTGGGAAGGTTTTTTCGATTGGGGGAATTGCGGTAGCGGTTTGTTTTTCTTTGGCTCCGAAGGTTTTTGACGGGATGATCGAGTCGATGGGGTGGCGGGAGGCGTGGCGTTTGATGGCGATTTGCCTGGTGCCGGGGTTTGTTTTTGTGGCGTGGCTCTTGTATCGAGATAATCCTGACGAGTGTGGACTTGAGGTGGACGTGGGAAAACTGCCTGATGCGAAGCAGGCGGACGATCCGGAGTTTCGCTTCGTGAAGGAGTTTTCGCGTAGTGAAGCTTTGGGGACGTTCGCGTTTTGGGCATTTAGCTTGGTCTTCGCTTTGCAGGCTCTCTACTTCACTGCCTACGCTTTCCATGTGGTGGATGTGGCTGCTGATGCCGGCGTGAGCAAGGGGGCGATGTTGAATCTGTTTGTGCCGGCGGCGTTGTTGAACGCGGGGGTGAGCTTGTTCGTGGGGTGGGCGTGCGACCGGTGGCGCTTGAAGTACCTGCTGGCTTTCATGGCCGGGGGCAATGCGGTGGCTGCTTTGGGCTTGGCGGCTTTGGATGGCTGGTGGTTGTCGGCGGCAGTGGTGGTTGGCTTTGGAATTGGCGGCGGCTGCTTCGGGGCTTTGAGCGGGGTGTTTATGCCGCGTTTTTTTGGGCTGAAGCACTTGGGGGCGATCAGCGGTTTTTTCGCGTCGCTAATCGTGATCGGGAGCGCGGTGGGGCCTTTGCTTTTCAGTGTGACGCGCGGGGCGACGGGCAGCTATGAGCTGGTGCACTGGGGAGCGGGTGTGGCTTCGCTGGTCTTGCTGGCGTCGGCTTTCTGGGCGGACAATCCGCAGCGGAGGCTGGCGGGGTAGCGGGGTGGCTAGGCGCGCTCGGCGTCGCGGTTGCTGAGGGTGACGGGGAGTCGCGCTCGGGCGATGAGGCCTTTGGGAAAAGTGGGGGTAAGATCGAGCTGACCGCCTTTTAGGGCGAGCTTGGTGCGGATGCGGAAGAGGCCGATCTTGTTGAGTGGGGTAGAAATGGATACGAGATTGTTTTCGAGGCCGACGCCGTCGTCCTCGACTTGGAGGACCCATTCGTCTTCGTCGCGGAAGAGGGCGATGATGCACTCGGTGGCGTGGGCGTGCTTGACCACGTTGGTGAGAAGCTCGCGGAGGATTTCGAAGAGGAGGTCTTTCTCTCGCTCGCTTTCGATGGCTCCGTCGTTGTCGACGCTGAGGGTGACGGAGAGCTGGTGGCCGTTTTAGGTGATGGATACGAGTCGCTTGGCGGCGCCGATGAATCCGTCTTGCTGGGGGCTTGGCTCGGTATAGTCGGACTGTTGCTCGGTGGAAAAGTCGAAGGGGAAGGTGTTGCTGCTCTGCTCTTTCTTTTGGCGGGTGATCGACTTGAGCACGTTTTGCAGAGCTTGGGATTTGTCGATGCTGAGCCGCTGCTCGTCTTGTTCGGCCTCTTCGGCTGAAGAGTCGGGCTGGTCTTCCGGTATAGGTTTGGGAAGCTGAACTTGTGGAAGGGGAGCCGGGGCTGCGCTTGATTCGGAGGGGAGCGCGGGCTTTGTTGTTGTTGTTGGCGGGACGGGAGCTTTGTTTGCGGTGGGTTTGGCTTCTTCGATCGAGCTGATCTTTTGCATGAGGAGCTCGAGTTCTTGGCTGGCTGTCTGGATAGCGTCGTCGCGGAGAGTGAGGGCTTTCTGGATGGCTTGGTTAGCGGCTTCGATGCGGGTCTGGATCTCGTCGGCCGTTTGGGTTTCGCGTTTGATGAAGCCGTAGAGGGTGGGGTTGGCGCGGGGTCCACCGGGGCGGTACTTGGCGGAGATCTCGATGGAGGGACCGGGTTGGTCGTCGCGGGCGGAGCGGAAGTTGGTTTCGAGGTCGCCTTGCGTTTCGATGGCGAGGTCGAACAGGCGCTTGAGCCTGTCCTGATCTTCCGGATACGCTCTTTCAAGCAAGTCGTCGAAGTAGGGGCATTGGCCGGGCGTCGCGAGATCGAGCTGTTTGGCGGCGCTTTCGCTGAGGGTAACGTGGCCGGTTTCGATATCGAGGGTCCAGGATCCGAGTTCGCCGGCATTGATGGCGAAGTTCAGTTCCTGGTTGAGGCGGAGTTGTTCTTTGCGGGCTCGTTTCTGCTCCAGGACGTTGGAGACGAGGTTTGAGACGAGGGTTGGGGAGAGGTCTTCCAGCCGGCAATGGGTGTCGACGCCGTTCGGCATTTCGAAGTCCTCAGAAGCGAGGAGTCGACTGGAGAGAAGCGCGACGATTGAGAGCTCCGTATCCGACTGGCGTATTAGATCGATGGCGCTTTGGCGGTCCTGAAAGTCATCGAGGCGAATGAATGCGAGGTCGAAGCCGCAGACTTGAAGGAGGTGATTCGCGTCGTCGAGATGGACGCAGCGCTGGATCTTGTAGTTTTTGAGGGCGGACCGTTTGAGGTCGGAGCGCAGTGCGGCGGCATCGTCTTCGTCCCTGGAAATGGAGAGAAGGAAGAGCGTTTCTGAAGAGGAAATGGCTTCAGATTGGGAAGGGTCGTTCGACTGGTCTTTTTGCTGGCTTTCGGGAATCGGCATTAAATTACGCTACAGTCACTGTACTTGCAGTGTGTGAACGCTTTGGGTGCGTGTGCCTAGGAGGATGGTATATCGATTGGGAGGACTGAGAATTTGTCTGAAAGGAATCGGTCGTTTGAATGCGCGGCCGTGATCGGCGCGAGGGTGGTGAATTGCGGGTTGAAATTGAAGCCGGGGTCGGGTGCGAGGCGATTTCGAAATCCTGCCCCGCAGGCTTATTAACAAAACTGAGAAGTTATTCACAAGTTGTTTACATCGATTAGGTCAACATCCTTCTGCCTAAATTACTACTTTTGTGGGGTTTGCGGGTGTTCTGTATCCAATTTTTGCTGGCGCGGCGCCTTTGTCGGCAATTCGGTTGGAATTTGGCGTATGTGGCGAAGGAGGTTTCAGCGCTGAAATTAGAGCTGGTTTTAGCGTGCATCGGATTGACTAATGCCATTGGAAGGGATTAAGGCTCGTCTTCGTAAATGCCCCAAAATTCAGCTACCCCTACTCCTGCTCGCGAGGAACTGATTCGCGATGCAGTCATTCGTCTTTCTGGTAATTCGCAGGACGGCATTCAATCGATCGGCGGTTTCTTAGCCCGGCTTGCCGGAAGAAGCGCCCAGGAAGTCATGACGTACATGACGATTCCGGCGACGATATCGGGAGGACCGTCGATTTTTCAGGTTCGCATGGGCACGGGCGAAGTGCTGTCGGCTGGTGACGAGGCGGATTTCCTTTTAGCTTTTTACCAGCACAGTTATGACAACCACATTGGCTTTTTGAAGGAAGGCGGCGTTTTGCTTTATGATTCCGATCATGTAGAGCCGGACGAAGGGGAGAGTCGGTTTTTGAAGGTCGGGGTGCCGATTTCGGCTTTGACGGTTGAGGCTCTCGGCGGCTCGAGTCGCGAGAAGGGGAAGAACCTTTTTGCGCTCGGTTTGCTGTCTCGGATTTTCAAGCTCGACGTGAAGAAGCTGCGGCTGATTTTCAAGGAGCGCTTTGGCGGAAAGGCGGAGGATGTGCTGCGCAATGTGAACCTAGCTTTTGACGCCGGTTTTTCGTATCCAATAGATAATGTTCTTCATCGCTACTATGCTTTCCATGAGGGGACGGAGGATGATGATTCTTCGCAGGTGACGATGGACGGTAATACGGCGCTTACGCTCGGTTTGATAGCAGGCGGGGTGCGTCACGGATCTGGTTATCCGATCACTCCATGGTCGACGATCATGGAGATGCTGCGTCAGCAATTGCCCAAATACGGCGGCGTGTTTGTGCAGGCTGAGGACGAGCTGGCGGCGGTATCCATGGCGATCGGATTCTCTTATGCTGGAAACCTTGCGGTGACGGGCAGTTCGGGTCCGGGGATCTCGCTGAAGATGGAAGCGCTTGGCTGGGCGACGATGGCGGAAATTCCATTGGTGGTGGTCAACATCCAGCGTGGCGGACCGAGCACGGGATTGCCTACGAACGTGGAGCAAAGCGATTTGTTGCAGGCGATTTACGGAAGTCACGGGGATTGTCCGAGGGTGGTGCTGGCCGCTCAAAACGTGGAGGACTGTTTCTACATCGCTCGGGAGGCTTGCGAGATCGCTCGTTTGTACAGCGTGCCTGTATTCGTATTGTCTGACATGTCCTTGGCTTCGCGTATCGAGGCGTTTGACGAGCCGGACCTCGACGAGCTGATGATCGAGCCCAAGCTCGACACGGTGGATCGTCCGGCGGATTTCAAGCCTTATGACTTGCGGCGTATCACTCATCATGCTCCTCCCGGATCTTGGGTGGAGGGAGGCGTGTTTCCTCAGGTGACGGGGCTAGAGCATGACGAGTCCGGACACCCCTCGGCAAATCCTCAAATGCATGTGGAGATGATGACGAAGCGGCGAGAGAAGATCCAGAAGTTGGCGGACGCTTTGCCTGCGTCTCAGGTTTTTGGAGACAAGGAAGGAGAGGTGCTTGTGGTAGGCTGGGGTTCGACCTGGGGGCCGATTCGGGAAACGGTTATTCGCGAGCTCGATCGGGGCCGAAAGGTCGGACATTTGCAGGTCCGTTACCTAAATCCATTGCCGAACGATTTGGGCGAGATTTTTCGTCGATTCGAAAAAATCCTCGTGGTGGAGATGAATAACGAGGGACTTTATGGATACGGACAGTTGGCGACGCTTTTGCGGGCTCGTTATTGCAACCCAGGCATTCGGAGCCTGAGCAAGACCGATGGGCTGACCTTCAAGATCAAAGAAATCATGCGTGGCATTGAGGCGATCTGCCCCAGTCAAACGACCAGCAAGTAATCAAGGAGACTAGAAACGATGAGCTCAGCACCTATTGCAGCAAAAGCCGAACGCGGCGTTCTCACTAAAAAAGGTCTTCAGGCGGATCATCCGACGTGGTGTCCTGGATGCGGGGATTTCGCGGTTTTGGCTGCTTACTACAAGACTCTAGAGAAACTCAAGCTGCCGCAGCAAAACATCGTGACGCTGGCGGGCATTGGTTGTTCTTCGCGTTTTCCTTATTTTGTGAATACGCATGGGGCGCATTTCATTCATGGGCGTTCTTTGCCGTTCGCTTCCGGAGTGAGCATGGCTCGTGATGATTTGCATGTATTTGTTTTTGGTGGGGACGGGGATGGCTTCTCGATCGGGGGGAATCATCTCGATCACGCTGGCCGCAAAAACTTTCGGCTGACTTATGTGATCATGGATAACTTCGTCTATGGGTTGACGAAGAAGCAGACGTCTCCCACTTCGCCGGCAGGGTTCAAGTCGAAGACAGATCCGTGGGGCGTATTCGATCGGCCGACGAATCCGATGCGCAAGCTTTTGTCGAGTGGAGCGACTTTCGTGGCACGAACACATGCGACACAGATAAAGCACATGATGGAGATGTACGAGCGGGCCGCGAAGCATGATGGTTTTTCGGTGATCGAGGTGCTCAGCGAGTGCGTCGAATTTTACAAGGGCGCTTTTGACGCGGGGAATCCTCGGAAGGGGGGCGCCTTCGAGGTCATTGACGAGACTGAGCATGACGTGGGTGACATGGCGGCGGCTCTTGCTTTGGCTGAGGAGCCGTGGCCTGGGAAGTTTGGCGTCTACTACGAGTCGAAGCATCCGACGAAGAACCAGCTCGAGCGGGACTTGATCGAGGCGACGCGCGAAAAGCAGGGGCAAAAGTCGGATAAGGAGCTTTTGCTGCAGACCTTTGCTTCGATGCGCTAGGGGGAGGTTTTGGAGGACGGCTGGGATTACTGTCAGGCGGACTGATGCGCAGCGCTGCGAAAAACAAAATGGCGCCCGGACGAAAGTCCGAGCGCCTTTTATAGTTAACCAACCAACTAAGAGTCTAAAAAAGTGTTTTCGGCCTGGCTGAAGTGCCTGAGGCTTTCCTTTTATTTCTGCCTTACTATTCGGCGCGAAGAGGGTTTTTCATTATGACAAAAACGTAGCGCGGCAGGTAATTACCGGGTTTTTGACATTTGGACTTATTAGAAATGCTATAGGCCGGTCCTCCCGGACCGGCCACTAACATCAACTATAGGAAAATCGGAACTAGCTATGTTTGTAAGTCATTTGCTGTGAGCTATTTGACTATTTGCTTACAGCTTTTTTACTTGAGGGGGAACTTTGCGAAAAGAGGCTTTTGGGACAAGTCAATTCGCGCCTCAGCGACCGCTACGGGATGCCCTTAGGATCGCGGCTTTAGCATTGTTCAAAATTGGGCGCTGCAGTGTGGGCTCGCTCCGCGTTGACAAGGGTAGGCGCCTCGAAGTGTTATGAGGACGAGAGAGTGATGAAGGAGGAATTTGGATCAGGCATCTTGAGTGGTGGAATGAGACGTCGGCTTGTTTTGGCGACGGTGTCTTTGGCGATGTTTTTAGGGACGCTGAGCGCGCAGGATTCGTCGGAGATCTTAGATCAGGATGCGATGAATGCGGCGGCGGAGGCTGCTCTCTCGCGAGTCGCTCAGGATGTGGAGGAGCGAGGTGTGGAGTCGAGGGAGCCGGTTCGCGTGCTTCCGGTGCGTCGTCGGTCGACGGTGGGCACTTCGGACCCGGTTTACCGGCATGGGGTGGCGTATCATGACGAGTGGACGATACGGGCGGGCGCCTTGAAGTTGCGGGTGCCAGCTTATCTAGGCTGGCGGGGCGTGAAGGCGAATTCCGAGTTTTACGCGTTGCAGGCCCGAAGCGGCGTACCTGGGGAGCATTTGGCGCTTGCGATCACGAATGCTCAATTTGTGCGGGCGACGCGTTCGAAGTACGTGAACGAGTTTGGTTTGATTTGGGTGCCGCAGGAGTCTGCGTTTTTGTCGATGACGGGGGCTAGTTTCTCTGAGTTTAAGGAAACGCTGCGGCAGAGGATTGTGGAGGATCGTCGCAAGGTCGTTGATCGGGATGATTTTATGGAGTTCGAGGATTACATTGACTTCAAGCAAGGTCGGGACGAGGAGGTGGATGAGTTTCTCGACGGCTACTTTTTCAGAGCGATGGATGAGCCCGATCTGGTGATGTATTTTTCCACTTCGGAATTCGTCTACCAGACTTCTCGTCAAGAGATCCGCCAACCGATGATCATGACCGTGACCTATGCTTTAGTGAGGGGGAAGCTGCTGAGATTTGACTTTAGGAGACTGTTTTTGTCGGACGAGGACGCGGTTGAGCTGGTTTCGTTCACCAAGAGATTTGTGGAGGATATGCGTACGCTTAATGGCTTGAGCGAGAGAAAGTTGAGGTAGCCGTAATTGTTGATTGGATACGATTTTTTTGAAAAAAGCGTTGCCAAGATTCGTCTGAAAGCCAGCGGTATTGGCGATGAGCCTAAATCGCTACGAGCAGCTTTTGCATGACTACATCGAATCTCTGCCAGAGGAGAAGCGCTACTGGGTTGATCGTGTGGTCGAGGTAGCGAGGGGCAGCGGGCGTCGAGAGGAGGCGGCGTTGGGTTTGAACGCTGAGCTTTGGGAGTACTTCGAGGAGCGTTCGCGTTCCGAAAGCGCATTTGCTGAGGCGCTGCAGCCCGGCGGCGGCAGGATCAGCATGCTGAATTTGTCGGAGTATTTGCTCAGGATGTGGACGCCTGCTGCGGCGGGTAAAAAGGGCGTCCAAAGGCAGTAGTTCGGTCGATGGCCTGAGGATTATAGCTTGATTTGTCAGCGGGGCATCGTTGGAACGTAAAATACCTAAGTGTTTTTATAAATATCGTGGTAAATTTGACGCCACGGCGTGGTAGCATTTGTTTGCTGCCCTTCTTCGTTGCATAGTGGAAATTCAACTCTTCTCGCTCCTTTTGAATCACCGTAATGTTGCCTTACTACTCTGAGCCTCAATTGAACCGCCTTTACGATGGCTGGCTTCGCTTTGGCGTAGACGGATGCTTGCTATCGTGTTCTGCCGAATTGAGAAAGCGTTGGAATGATAGCGGGCTGCTCGACTCGGCTGTGCAGGCTCGTGATTTCTTTCGATTCAGCTCCGAGGGTGGGGAGGTCTTTTTTAACGCTTGGATCTCTGCGGTGAAGGGTGTCGCAAGTTGTGTGTCCATGCGACTGGAGGGCTTTGACAAAGAGGAGCAGGATTTCTCGATAATGCCGCAGTTCGCCGATGACGGATCTGTCGCGAGTATTTTGGTGGGCGGTTTGAGGTCGACCTTGCGGAGGGATTCGACGCAGGATTCGTCAGTTTCCACAGCGGCAAACAGTTTGTCGAAGCTGGCGGAGATGCGTGACATTTTTCAAGAGATAACGCGGGCGAACAAGGGTTTGGAACAGGCGCTCGTTTCGGCTCGCACTCAGATCGAGTACGCGAAGGCTGAGAGTGACGCGAAGTCGGATTTTCTGGCTAACATGTCGCATGAGATTCGCACGCCGATGAACGCGGTGATCGGATTTTGTGATTTGCTTTCGAATACGAAACTGGACGAGGAACAGGAAGAGTACTTGGAGGCGATTAATCATAGCGGGCAGTTATTGATCAAGTTGATCGGTCAAGTGCTCGACTACTCCAAGATCGAGAGCGGGCATTTGCATCTCGAGAGCGAGGAGCTTTCCTTCGACCAGATACTGCTAGAAGTGCAAGCTATGATGGGAGTTCGTCTGAAGGAGACGGACATCGAGTTCGTGGTGGAGAAAGAGAATTTGAGCGACGAGCTTTTGGTGGGCGACACGACGCGCGTGAAGCAAGTTTTGATCAACCTGCTAGGGAACGCGTTTAAGTTCACTCGGGACGGCAGCATCGTATTGAAGGCTCGATCGTTTGACAGTCACCATCTTGGCCACCTGTGTCTGCAGGTTCGCGTCGAGGATACTGGGATTGGCATACGGGCGGATCGTTTACGATCACTCTTTTGTCCTTTCGCTCAAGCCCACATGCGAATTGCGAGAGAGTTCGGTGGTTCGGGTCTGGGCCTTGCTATTTGTAAGAGGCTGTGTGAGGCGATGCATGGTGATGTCTGGGTGGAGAGCACGAAGCCTGGGAAGGGAAGTGTATTTGTTTTTGAAATACATCTCCCCAAGAAAAATGCGGAGGCTTTGGCTTTGGATAGCGATTATTCGGTGGAGGAAAAAGGGGGGCGGAAAAGGAAGAGTGAAGATGAGTCGGCTGGCCATTCTGAAGGTCGTGCTCCACTTCGTCTTCTAGTGGTCGATGACAATCCTAATAACCTTTTGATAACATCCAAATTGTCTCAGCATCTTGGATACGAAGCAGAGACTGTTAACAGTGGAGTAGAGGCTCTCAAAAAAATGAAGGCCGAGCAATTCGACATCGTCCTCATGGATGTGCGGATGGCTCCTATCAACGGTATAGAGACGACGCAGATGATCCGCCAGGGCGAAGCAGGGGAGAGCTGCTCGTCCGCTTACATTATTGCAGTCACTGCGCACGCTTTGTTGGGCGACAAGGAGAGGTGTCTGGAATCTGGGATGAATGACTATCTTTCCAAACCGCTGACTTTGGAGCGTTTGGAGGAGAGCCTGAATCGGGCGCGTTCGGAGCTATCTCTCGATTGACATTCGGAGTTGGGGCACGCAAGAGAGCTGCATGAATTTGCTTAGCAGCAAGGAAAAGGCAGAGCTTCGCGGCGCTGCTCAAAGATTGAAGCCCGCTATCCACATCGGTAAGAACGGTTTGGGCGAGCCAGTGGTTCTCGAGATTCGCAAGGCTTTCGAGAGGGACGAGCTGATCAAGATAGATTTCAAGGCGGAGAGGCCTGAGATCGAATCGATGTCTTTGGAGATCGAGCGCAAGACTCAGAGCCAGTGCGTTGGCGGAGTTGGCAAAAAGCGGAGCTTCCATCGTAAGATGCCGGAGCCGCTGGCGGAAGGCTGAGAATCTGCTAGAAGTTCATTCTCGCGCCCAGCGTGTATTCCTTGCGGGAAACGCCGAAAAACATGGGACGGCTCGTGTCACCGAGGTAGTCTTGGTTGTGGGAGACGAGGAGGTTTTCGGCTTCAAAAAAGATGCGAGTGTTTTTGTTTATTTGATAGCTCGCGGACAGTTCGAGCTGTTCGCGGCCGCGGTCGTAGCGGTCGCGCCAGATAAGGTCGTCGACGGACTTGAGGTAGTCGTCGCGGTCGCTGTAGGTGAGCTGTGCGAAGACTTTTTCGCGGTCGTAGGTGGCTGATATCTGCAGGCTGAAGTCGGAGTCGTAGACGGCGGGCAAGGTGTCGTGGGGGCGATTGGGGTATTCGCTTTCCGAGTCGATGAGGGATGCCTTAAGGTTGAAGGAGATGCCTTCGAGTTTTTGGCTCCAGTCTTGCAGGCTTTGGTTCCAGATGAGGTTGAGTCCTTGGCGGTCGGCGCTGGGTCCGTTTCTGTTTCGGCCGAGGTCGAATCCGGCGAACTCGCCGCTATCGATACGGGTGTTTTCCCAGAAGACGAGGTCGGAGATGTCGCGGCGAAAGAGCTCGAGCGAAACGGTGCTGTTTTCGGTCAGCTCGTAGTCGAGGGAGAGGTCGAGGTTGTCGAAAAGAGTGGGCTTGAGTTCGGGGCTTCCTTCTTCGATGGAGCGGTTTCCGTAGTTGATGGAGCGGAAGGGGACGACGCTTCCGTAGTTCGGGCGCTTGATGGACTGGGTCCAGGATCCGATGAGAGTGGTGCGATCATTTAGAAAATAGCGGAGGTGGGCGGAGGGGAAGAAGTTGCTATAGGAGCGATCTCCCGCACGTGGGAGCGACTCGATGTATTCGCCGTTTTCTCCGATGACGACTTCGCTCGCCTCGTAGCTGATGGTGGTTTCTTCTACGCGGCCTCCGAGGATACTGCGAAAGGCGCCCCATTCTGTATTCAACATTACATACGCGGAGGTAATGTCTTCGCTGACGAAGTAGCTGTTTCCGTCGGAGTGTTCGCGGGTGCGTCTGATGTTGAGCGGAAAGTTTGCGTAGTTTTGCTCGAAGAAGTCGTGGGATTCTGACGCTCCTGCTACGGGGCCGATGTCGTAGGCTTTGTCCAGCTCTGAGCTCGTTCCACCGTCGATCGCGACATCGGATAGGTCGAAAGCGCCGTTGTACTGATCGTGCAGGTGAGAGTCGGAGTTTTGGCGTTTTTCTCGGTTGCGGTATTTGAGGCCGCCTTTGAGGAATCCTTTGAAGCGATCTGTTTCGAAGCTGCGCTTGAGGTTTAGGGTGGCGATGAGGTCGTCCTGGTCGTTGTGCCATCGCTCGTCTACGATTTCGTCGAAGGCGAAATCGCTTGCCTGCGATTCTCCAGTGGTGACTTCGATGCTTTGCGGATCATTCCATTGATAGGCGAGATCGACGTCGTTTTGTTCGAATTCAATGATGTACCAATCCGGCTCGTAGTAGCGGTTTTTCTCGATGGAGACTTTTGCGTCGAGATGGAAGGCGTCCTTGTCATGGACGGCTCCGACTTGCCAGAAGCGTTCTGTATCTTCGGAGCTGAAGTCGAGGAGGTTGCGGTCGATGCGGGCGTTCGCGCTTTGGCCGGAGTTTGCGGTGAGGTTGGAGTAGTCGCCTGAATCGAAGCGGTAGACGATGCTTGGATTGGTCTCCTCGCGATCCTCTTGGCCGAGATCGACTCGGGTAAAGAGGTACAGCGAATCGCTTACTTTGTAGTCGATGCGAGAGTTGAATTTGTATTCGGATTCCTCTGACTCTTCGGTTTCGACGGTGAGGAACTCCGGGGCGAAATGCATTTGCTCCTCGTGATAGATCCAGTCGGAGAAAGACGCTTCGTTGTAGCTATTGTAGTGATCTATTGAAAAGCCGAGTCGGTATCCAAAATTCCCAGTCGTACGGCTGGTGGAAATCGAGAAATCTTGTCCCCAGGAGGAGCCTTCCTCGTCGTATTCGAGCGAGGCTTCCAGTTTGTTGACGGACTCTTCGAGTAGGAAGATGGGCTTAGATTCGACGTTGAGCGAGCCACCCCGAGCATCGGCGTCGAGGTCGGGCGTGATGGCGCGCATGACTTCGAGGGAATCGACAGCTTCGGACGGCAGGTCTGAGAGCGAGCTGCCGGAAGCTTCGCCGTCTATGGTGATGTTGTTGAACTGCAGGTCGGGGCGTCGCTCGATCGCCTCGGAGACGTTCGAGTCCTGGACGAGTTCGACCTTTTCCCGTTCGCTGACGATAACGTCGGACTCGTCGGCGTTTTGGCCCATGGAAAGTGAAATCATCAGGGAAGAGCTGATGAATAGCGAAGAGAAGGGGCTCCTTTTTGTGAACGGGTTCATGCGAGATTGGGGCGGGGAAGATGAGGGTATGTGGGCTGGGGGGTCGATTCAAAAAGGGTGTGTTATCCGCTTCGTAAAATCGCTTGCAAAACCTTGTGAGGTTTTGACCTAAGTCATCTTCTGCTTCTTTTTGATCCGCATGAACTTACTGCTTGTAGGATTTGAGTCGATGGATCCGGCTGCCGGGAGCAATTCTTGGAAATGCGTTTCCGCCTGTGAGGGGATTGAATTTGAAGATCATCGGGTTCAGGTTCTGCAACTGCCTGCGAGTTGGGACGACTGTTTCGAGCCATTGGAATCTGCCCTCGAGGAGAATTGGGATGCGGTGGTTTGTCTCGCTGACAAGTCGTGCGATAGTTACGCAATTGAACGAATCGCTATCAATGAGGCGGACGTGACATGGAAGGATCGGCTAGGCAGGCGCCCCCGCAGGAAATTGATTAAACTGTCGGGGGATCCTGGATACTGGACGGGGTTGCCGTATCGAGAGCTAGCGTTGCGTTTGACTACGGCAAATTTTCAGGCGTCGCCGTCTCACAGCGCGGGAATGGGATTAGCCAACTATGTCTTCTACAGGATGATGCATGAGCTCGCTACGCGGGGTGAGGACATGCAGGCGGGCTTGATTCAGATTCCGGATTCGGCGGCATCGTTGTCGGAAGAGCGAACAAGGCAATTTGTGTCCGTGCTTTTGGATACGCTGGATCCGGCAGCTCGCTCTCAGGATAGCCTGAGCTTCGACTCCAGTCGGGTCGGTTCGCATTTGCGCGAGCGACTTAAGGACAAGGCAGATTGGCTTTAGAGGATTTCTAGGGCGACCATGGTTTGGTCGTCGGTGGCGGATCGCCCTTTGGCAAATTTGCTGACGAGTCCGAAGGCTTTGTTTGGCACGGATTCGATTCCGTCGTTCCAGATGTCTGGAATTGCGGCGATGAGTCTTTCCATACCCAGCATGTCGCCTGTCGGGTTTTCCGCTTCGTAGAAGCCGTCGGTGATGAAGAGCAGGCGAGATGTATCCGAAAGTTGGATCAGGTTTTCCTCGTAGAGGTCGCTCGGGTCGATTCCGAGCGGCATGCCTTCGGCTTCCAGTAGTTGAGTTTCGCTGGACACGGAGTCGAGCAAGATGGCGGGGCAGTGTCCTGCACTGGCGAGCTTGAGGACTTTCTTGTCGTAGGAGAGGAAGGCGGCTTGAGCGGTGATGAACATATTTAGATGTCCAAGCTCGTCGTGGATCTGCTTGTTGATCTTTGCCAGAAGCCAGCCCGGGGTTTCTGCGAGGTTGAGACGGGAGCGGATGGCGGTGCGGAAGATGGTGGCGAGAAGGGCGGCGGGCACGCCTTTGCCCATGACGTCGGCAATGACGATTAGGAGGCCGACGTCGCGGATTTCGATGGTATCGATGTAGTCGCCTCCTACGGCCATGGCGGCGACGCAGCGGCCGGTCGCTTTACAGTGCTTGTTACTTGGATACGAGGAGGGAAGGAGAGATCTTTGAATCTCGGCGGCAACTTCGAGTTGCGTTTGGGAGCGTTCGTGCTCTTCGCGGTGACGGAAGGTTTTTACGCTGGTATAGGCCAATCCGAGGAATTGGCAGAAAGTTCGAGCGAGCGGGAGGGCGGTTTCGAAGAGGGTTTGTTTGCTTCCTTCGTTCGAGTGAATGGCGATGGTGCCGAGGCAGTCTCGTTGGTAGAGGATGGGGAGCACGATAGCGCATCCAGAATCTTCGTACAGAGGGTCTGTCTGATCGAGGTGGGAGCAGTGTTCCACGAAGAGTTCACGCTCGGATGCGATCACCGTCATGCAGGCGCAGGCCTGGTCGCGGCTGATCATGGCCTCTCGTATTTCGAGGGGTTGCTCGCCTTCGTGGTAGGCGTTTTCGAGGCTGCCGTCTGCGACGAGGGTCCAGACGTTCGCTTGGGTGATGTCTACGATTCCGCGCAGGCGTTCGACGCTTTTCTCGATGAAGGTCTCGATAGCGGGGCAGTTGGTGAGATCGTGGGCGAGGCCGGCAATGATATCTCTTTCGGCGTAGGCGAGGTTGAGATCGTTTGTCAGGTTTTGAAGCATGGAATACATTTCCTCGGTTTTGACGAGGATGTCGGATCTAGGATGGGTGGCGAAGGTAAGGGTGACCTTGTGACCGTAGTCGGTCTTTTCGGTCTGAAAGGATTCTGCGATGGATTGGATGATGAAGTAGCCACGGCCGGACTCGGAGGTCGGGTCGTCGGGTAGGCTCGCTTCGTCAGCGGGTTCGAAGTAGGGACCGGGGTCTTCTACTTCGACGATGAGTTTTTCGGCTTTCCAGGCCCACCTGGCTTTTACGGTGAGGGCTGGGTCTTCTTGGCAGCCGTGTTCAATAGCGTTGTTGAGACTTTCGCAAATTGCCAAGTCGAATTGTGGCCAGAGGGTTTCATCCATGCAGTTGCGTTGGCAGAAGGCTTTGAGCAATGCGGAGACTTTGGCTACGTTTTCGAGCTGCGCGGGAAATTCACAGTATCCCGTTTCGTGATACGCTATGGATTTGCTACTCATGAAATAGGCTTAAAGACGAGCTTCCAAAGCTTGGAGCGTATGAGCTTTCCGATGCTTTTGTCGTCGCAGAGCGCCTGATAGGAGGCGTGTATCCATTCTGTGGGGTCTTGCGGACTGTGGCAATCGTGCACGTCGGACAGGGCGATGACGCCGGGAGGGGTTTTGACGAGACGTCGAGAGACGTCGAGATCTGCTGTTTCGGATGTCCAGTCGACGGATCGTGGAAGGATGCCGACGAGGCGCATGCGACCCTTGATGACTTCTTTTAGCCAATGCCATCTGCGGACGATGAGCCGGCCTCGGTTGCCTGTTTTTAGGTGAAGGGCTCCGCCGCGTCCGTCGTGGGCTTCGAGTTCGCTCCAGTCGATGCGGGAGAGGGCTGCGATGGGGGAAATGACGCAGAAGAGAAGGAGGGCAGCGAGGCGCTCGAGAATGCTCGGGCTGGAGATTTTCTCGCTGATATTGGAAAGGATGAAGGAATCGGTAATGGCGACGCGGCAGCCGTGTTTGGCGTCGAGGAGCAGTCCGCCTTCAACGGCGACGTTTTCGAGGGCGAGGTTGCAGCCGACCATGGTGCCCGGCAGGACGATGGAGCGTTGCACGGTGGCTTTTTCGTCGATGATAGCGTTTTCGCCGATACAGGCGTACGGGCCGACTTGAGCGTCGGCTGCGATTTCGCATTTTCCTTGTATCCAAAAAGGAGATACAAGCTTCGCCTTTGGGTGAATCCTAGTGTGCGGGCCGACCCAGCCTCCTGCGGGGTGTTTGACTTCTATCTTGAGGGTATGCTCTTGGATGGAGTCGAGCCACTCGCGGTTGAGACGAAGCCACTGTTGGAGGAGGCCGGTTTCTCCTTCGATGGGTTCGCGGAGGCGGTTTTTGTCGGGGAGTCCAACGACAGGGATGGCGTCCTCCGGCGATTCCTCGTCCGAGCGGATGGGAACGACTTCGACGGGACGGGACCAGAAGGCGCCGCCTTTGAGGTAGTCGCGCAGCTCGTTGGGGCGATCGGCGGTGTAGATAGTGATATGATCGATCTCCTGGTGGACGGCTTCGTCCATCCAGTAGGAGAGGAGCGGCTGGTTTCCGATGGGCCAGAGGGCGAAGGGGCGTTCGGACTGCCAGAGCGTGTCGTATGAGCTCCAGTCCGGGAAGAGAAGTTGCCAGGTCTTTTTCATGGGATGGCCTGTAGGGATTAGTAGGCTCCCTTGCCGAGGAGTACGGCGGGAATGGTGAGAAAGAGGAGCTTGAGGTCGAGCCAGACGCTTTCCGAGCGGATGTATTCGACGTCGAGGCGGACTTGGCCTGCGAAATCGATATCGGCGCGTCCGGCGACTTGCCAGAAGCAGGTGAGTCCTGGCTTGGCGAGGAGGCGGGCGCGGTCTTCGACGGTGTACATGACGACTTCGCGGGGGACGCAGGGGCGCGGGCCGACGATGGACATGTCTCCGCAGAACACATTCCAGAATTGGGGGAGCTCGTCTACGGAGTATTTGCGGATGAAGCGTCCGACGCGTGTGATGCGGGGGTCGCGCTTCATCTTGAAGGTAACGGTGTTGCCTCCGTGTTCGTTTTGTTCGAGGAGCTCGTCTTTTATTTGGTCGGCGTTGACGACCATGGAGCGGAATTTCCACATTTGGAAGCTGGCGCCGCGGTAGCCGATGCGTTCCTGGTTGAAGAAGATGGGTCCGCGATCTTCGATTTTGATCAGAAGGGCGGTGATGGCGTAGACGGGAGAAAGGGCAAGCAGGGCGCAGGCGGACGCCACGATATCGATAACGCGTTTCAGTCCGAGGGAGAATCCAAGCACGAGAGCCCATGCGGCTCGTTTGGATTTTACGCGAAAGTTGAGTTTGGCTTTTCCGACAGGGGTGCCTGCCTTCGACCAGTAGTCGACGATTTCCTCGTCCTTAAGATGTGGGTTGGTCTGCATTTCTGGTTGTTCGATTCTGTAAATCGGCCAGAAATGCGGGGACAAAAGCGGTATCTTGCAATGAGTCCCATATCAATGAGGCGTTTTCCCTCTGGGGCTGTACGAATTTGGTAAAACTGGGGACTTGGTCGTTTTCCCAGAAGTCGAGCACGCGTTCGAGCTGGTAGCCACGTTCGCTGAGATCTCGACGGATGCGGCGTAGCAGGCGGATGTCGCTGGCGGTCTCGACGAAGACGCTGAGGTCGAGTTTTTTGGCGAGGCTTCTGCGGTGGAGAATGAAGAGTCCTTCCACTACGATGAGGGGGCGCGGGGCGACGCGCAGGGTTTCGTTTTTGCGGGAGAAGCTGGAGAAGTCATATTGCGGGGCTTCGATGGGGTGGCCTGCCGCGAGCTGTTGGAGATGGGTTTCGAGCAGGTCGAGCTCGAGGGAGGCGGGGTCGTCGAAATCGGTTTTCGCCGCTTCGTCGTGGGGGAGGTGGCTGAGGTCGCGGTAGTACCAGTCTTGCTCGAGCAGGCATGTTTGGTCCGCTCCGAAGTGGGAGAGGAGGTGGCGGGCGAGCCAGCTTTTTCCGGAGCCGCTGCCGCCGGTGATGCCGACGAGAAGTGGTTTTTGCATGTGAGGTGAGATATAGAGGAATTGGGATGGGGAGCTCAAGCGAGCTTGGGCGGTGTCGATTTATATGGCGGGCAATCTTTGCCTAAAGCCTTTGGAATCAAACCTATTTCTAAATCCCACAAGCATGAGCATCGTAATTGAAGGACAAACTGTAGAAGGAACGCTTCGAGCAGAAGTTGGGGTCAACCGTCTCGACGCGGCCTCTTCTCGTGAATTTAAGAAGGAGATCGACTCTCTCTGGAGTGATGGCGTGACGGCTGTCGAATTCGATTTCTCGAAGGTGGACTTTATCGACAGTTCCGGCGTGGGCGCTTTGCTCGGCGTGTACAAGCGCCTGCCTCAGGGCAACGCCAGCGTGCGACTGACGAGTGTGAAGGCGCCGGTGCAGTCCGTGATCGAGCTGCTGCGTCTGCATCGCATTTTCCAGATCGCGAGCTAACGCGGTTTCGCCGAGCGCGGCATTCTTATTTAGGTTGCTCGCCGAATGGGTGCGGGCAAGCTGTGCGCCTCATAAATGAGGGGTGAATCGAAAGGTAGCTGGAAGGTGGAGTTGGGCCTTACCTTGAGGTTGGCGGGGCCAATCGTGCTCGGCAATTTGGGGCAGATTTTGATCGGCGTCGTCGATACGCTGATGATTGGCCGCCTGGGAGTGGCGCCGCTCGGCGCCTCCGCGTTCGTGAACAACGTGTTCGTGATCCCGCTGGTGACTATGATGGGGCTTTTGGCAGCGGTCACGGTTTTGGTTTCTCAGTCGAAGGGAGCTGCGGACGACAGGCAGGTGGGGCGGATCGTTCGTCACGGTTTGGGCCTGACGGCTGTAGTTTCGATTGCGATGTTTTTGCTGATGGCGGCGAATTCGCTATTCCTGGATCGCTATGGTCAGGAGGCGGTTGTGGTAGAAGCGTCTCGCTCTTACTACTGGCTGATCGCGGCTTCGATGATTCCGGCTCTTCTTTATCATTGTCTGAAGAGCGTTTGGGAGGGGCTGGGCTGGTCGCGGCTTCCGATGCTGGTGCTTCTCGCCGGGATTGGGCTGAACGTCTTGCTCAATTGGCTGCTGATTTTCGGCAAGCTCGGACTTCCGGCTCTCGGCTTGGAGGGAGCGGGCTGGGCGACCTTGATTGCTCGTTGGGCGATAGCGATCGCCATGTTCGCGCTGACGCTGCGGGCGCGTCGGTTTGCGGCTTATCTTCCGAGGCGTTGGCTGAGTGGCTACCGCTGGACGGAGTTTAGGAAGATGCTGAAGCTTGGCTTGCCGATGGCGGCCCAGCATCTTTTCGAGGTAGGGGCGTTTGGAGGGGCTGGCATCATCGTGGGCTGGATCAGCAAGGAGGCTTTGGCGGCTCACCAGATCGCGATGTCCTGCGCGGCGATGGCGTTTATGATTCCGCTCGGCTTGTCGATTGCGTGCGGCATCCGGGTGGGTGAGGCCTATGGGGGAGGAGACCATGCGAGGTTGCGGATGATCTATTCGTCGGCTCTGGGCTTTTCCTTGGCGCAGACGGTGGTGTCGGCCTTGTTTTTCCTCTTGGCGGGCGGTTTGTTGGCGAGCTTGTTTGTGGAGGATGAGCAGGTGGTATCGATCGCTGCCTCGATTTTCGTGGTGGTGGGCTTGTTTCAGATTTTTGACGGGGCTCAGGTGACGATCCTCGGTGCTTTGCGAGGGATATCTGACGTGAATGTGCCGATGCTCATCACTTTTGTGACCTATTGGATTTTGGCTTTGCCGGTGGGGTACGTGATCGGTTTTCCGCTTGGATTTGGCGCGATTGGGGTGTGGATGGGGCTGGCGATAGGCCTGTTTGCGGCGGCTCTGGCCTTGTATCTGCGTCTGAGGCAAAGGGTAGGTTGATCGGTCCGACTTCTCTCTGGGTAGATTCCTCCCTGCTTTAGGTTCTTCGCCCCCCGCATTGAATGGCTTCTGGCGGTTAAGAAGTGAGCAGTATTGCCGATTGAAGCATATCGAAGCGCCGCTTTCGCGAACTCCATGCCTAACGACATGCATAGTCCCGTTTATTACCCAAAACGCTATAGATTACCTAACCCTCTAATAGGTAAAGAATTAGGCGATGCTGCTTCCTGTCCCTATCCTGCCTGATGAACATGTCTCAAATATTCGAAGACGCTTTTTTCAAATCCCCGAAAGCTCAGCTAATCGTTTCGGGCGTCAAAATATCCTCCGCGAACCGAGCGGCGGGAAGTTTGTTGCTCGGCAATCCAGATTGTCAGTCTCTGGTGAATGCTCCGCTTCAAGAATACTTCGACCATGCTGACAAGAAGTTCGGTAAAAAAAACGGTTCTTCTCTGCTCTTTCTCAGCTCTCCATCAGAGAACGGTCCGATCGCATGCAATATCCTAGAGACGCTTATCGACGAGGCGACGAGTCTTTGGTGCCTAGAGCCGGTTTGGCTCGACCAGATCGAATCGAACGGTTCTGCGACATCTCTGGAAAGCGCGCTTCATGCGACGTCCGATGCCGTGCTCTGCCTGAGCGGGCGAAACTCGGATGATGCAGGCCGCGATTTTGTGATTCGGTTCGCGAATAAGGCGACCGAGACTTTTTTCGGACAACCCATCGAGAGTGTGGTGGGCCGCCAACTAAAGACGGTTTTTCCGTATTTTGACGATCTAGAGCTTGATTCGTATTTTGAGGAGGCGGCGACGGGGCAGCCGGCTTTGTTTCAGAGGTCTGTGACGTTTCGGGATGGAATAGAGGCTGAGCTATCTGTATCCGTATTTTCATCACGAGATGGCGATTACGTTATTTGTCTGCGTGACGTAACGGAAGAGGTTCGCGTGCAGAGCAAGTTGGAGAAAAGCGCGAACGAGCTTGATCGGCTCAGCGCTCAGGTGCCGGGCGTCTATTTTCATCTGTCGATGAATGAGAGCGGCGAGCCAAGTTTTCCGTACATCAGCGAAAAGGTTAAGGAGCTTCTGGGTGTTGAAGCAGCTGAGGTGATGGAGGATGCGTCTGCAGCTATGGGAGCGGTTTGTATCGAAGATATGGAACGTGTCTACGAGTCTTTGGCGGTTTCGAGTCAGAACTTGACCCCTCTTTATATCGAGTATCGCGTCAACATGCCCAGCGGCCGCAAGAAGTGGGTCGCGACCAAGGCGATTCCTGAGAAGCGTTCGGGGCTTCGCGTCGTTTGGTATGGGATTTTTGAGGACATCACGATGCGTAAGGAATCGGAAGAGCGCCTTCGCATGGTTTCCGCGGCGGTCGAGGCATCGAGTGATTTTGTTCTTATGGTGAATCGCGATGGTGATGCTCTCTATCGCAACAACTCCTTTACCAACATAGTCGGCTATCAGACGATAGATCTACTCAATGAAAAGGGCGGGGTTAAGGCTCTTTTTGGCGAGAAGCTTGTGTACGATAAGATCCTGCAGGAGACGCTTGAGTACGGGCATTGGCAGGGTGATGTGCAGGTGATGACTGAGTCGGGGCGGCAGCTGGACATTTATTTCCGCTCTGTATCCGTGAAGGATGAGAAGGGTCGCGTTTCCGCTCTCGTGGTTACTGGAACAGACGTCACGCACAACAAGCGCCGCCAAAATCTCCTCAAGCGCTACAATTCGGTTCTCAAGGCGCAGAGCGAGGCGGCGACGGATGGTATTCTCGTGGTGAACGAGCGTGGAATTGTATCCAATTTTAACCGACGGTTCTGCAAGATATGGGGGCTTTCTACGAATCTTATGGATGTGGGTCGTCCGGAGAAAATTTGGAATGTAGCGTCGAAGCAGGTTGCGGATTCTGAAGCTTTCTTTGAGCGGGCGATGAAGATCTCAGAGGATGAAACCGAAACCTTTAAGGATGTTCTCGATTTCGAGGACGGGCGTACCTTCGAGCGCACTTCGATTCCTATCTCCTCGCCGTTGGGCGAGTCTTACGGTCGCGTTTGGTTCTTCCATGAAGTGACTGAGCAAAAGCGTTCCGAGGAGCGTCTGCGCGCTACGATGCGCGAAGCGGAGGAGGCGAATCGCGCCAAGAGCTACTTCCTCGCGAACATGTCTCACGAAATCCGCACTCCGATGAACGGCATCATCGGTATGACGGGACTGCTCTCCGAAACGACTCTCGAAAACGAGCAGCATGATTATGTGGATACAATCCGTGCGAGTAGTGAAGCTCTCCTAGTCGTGATCAACGATATATTGGACTTTTCCAAAATAGAGTCCGGTAAGCTCGAAATCGAAAACATCATGTTCGATCTTCGGGATTGTATGGAGGAGGCGATCGATACGCTCGCGATCCAAGCAACGGAGAAGGGGCTCGATGTCTCGTATGTATTTGGAAAGGAAGTACCAGGATCCTTGCTAGGAGATCCGACTCGGCTTCGCCAAGTAATCGTAAACCTGATAGGTAATGCGGTCAAATTCACCGCCAAAGGTGGAGTCGTGGTGCGCGTAGATCCGTTTCACATCAAGGATGACGATGTGATTCTTCACTTCAAAGTAACCGATACGGGGATCGGTATTCCGGCTGACCGCATCGACCGCCTCTTCGGTTCGTTCAGTCAGGTGGACGCTTCTACGACTCGTAAGTACGGAGGTACGGGTCTTGGTCTGGCGATTAGCAAGAATCTCGTCGAACTCATGGGAGGATCGATGTGGGTGGAAAGCGAAGATGGAGAAGGATCTACCTTCCACTTCACGGTTTCCTTCAATCGAGCTGCATTTAGCTTCGATATGGGAGCTACTCGAAAGCCTGATAAGATCGCTGGTAACAAGGCTATCGTGATTGATCATCAAGCGTTCAGTTGCGAGTCGCTTACGAGCCAGTTGGAGCTTTTTGAGGTCCGGGTTGTGACCGGCTCGACTTTAGGCGATCTGGAGACGCTTGTTAGCAAGCATCCGGATACGAATGTGGTTTTCGTGGAATCAGGTCTTGGAGGGCTTGGATATAAGGACTTGAAGGAGAAGATCCGAGCTCTTGCTCAGCGCGATGATATTCGGGTGATATTTACGGGTCGACTTGGCGGTGTGCAGCTTGGCGAGAACGCCGATGCTCAGACGCTGTCATTGATTAAGCCCTACAAATTGGAGAATGTTAAGACCCGTCTGCTAGAGATATGCGGGAAAGCCGCCCCTCGCATCAAAAAGGTTGCTCAAGATGGTACAAAACTCGGAGAGCAGAAGCCTTTGCGGATCCTTCTAGCCGAGGACAATGTGATCAATCAAAAGGTCGCGAAGCGTCTTTTTAAGAAAATGGGTTACGAGATTTCAGTCGCTCAAAATGGACTGGAGGCGGTAGCGATGATCGGCGAAAACGAGTTTGAACTAGTCTTTATGGATATTCAGATGCCGGAGATGGATGGTTTGGAGGCGACGCGTGAGATCATCAAGCGTTGGCCGTCGGAGCGTCCGCGTATCATCGCTCTTACAGCCAACGCCATGCGCGAAGATCGCGAGAATTGTTTCGCTGCCGGGATGGATGGATATTTGACGAAGCCATTCAAGTTGGACGATTTGAAGGACGTGATCGCCAAGACCTACAATCGTCTTTCCGAGGAGCAGGATGATGCTTCGAACGTGAAAGAAATGGGTTAGCTTCGCGCTTGCCTTGTCCTTTCAAGAATCGCTTCGAAACGATCGACCACGGGCTGCCAATCGAAGGCGGGAGCGTAGCTCGCAGCTGCTAGTCCGATCCGTCTGCGGAGTTCGGCGTTTCCGGCGAGAGTCAAGCTGTGCTGAATAAAGCTATCGTCGTCATCTAGCGGAGCGACGAACCCGGTCTCGCCTTGGCTTACATGGAGCGCTGGCGCTGCGTAGTCAAATCCTACGAGGGCGTTGCCGCAGGCCATTGCCTCTGTAGCGACGTTGCCGTAGGTTTCGGTTTTGCTTGGGTACAGAAAAACGTCGGCCGAGGCGTAGAGTCGAGCCAGCTCTCCTCGTTCTTCTAGTGGAATCGCTCCTGGGAAGATAGCGTATGGGAAGTCTTTCTTGAGTTGGGCTTCCAAGGGGCCGCCGCCTACAATGACGAATTTAGAATCTGGATACGCGTGCCGGATCTGTGAATATGCCTTTTCAAGGAGGGCGTAGTTTTTCTCCGAGGCGAGACGGCTGACGTGAATGAATACTGGAGAGTCGGGTGTCGCTCCCCATTTTTGGCGGAGGGATTCGTCCCGAGCGTTGCGGTTGAAGAGCTTCAGGTTCACGCCACGGCCGAAAACGTCCATATTTTTGAATCCTACGATCGAGAGCTCGTGGGCGAGAGCGGCAGTGGGAGCCATGGTACAGCTGGTTTGGTTGTGTATCCAGCGGAGGAAGGCGAGGATGATCTGGGTCGCGAACTTGGCGTTGTAGTGTTCGCTGTAGCTGTGGAAATTTGTGTGAAAGGTCGAAGTGGTGGGAATGCCCAGCTTTTTCGCGGCCCGAATCGCCGAGAGCCCGAGCGGGCCTTCGGTCGCCACATGGACGACATCAGGGCGCTGGTTTTGCCAGGCGCGAATGAGTCGCTTGCGACAGGGTAGTCCGAAGCGAAGGTCGGAATATCTCGGTATCGGAAGGCCGGATACGGTGATCGACATTTCCGTTACTGTCGGTTTCCCGCCTTCATTGGCTTGCAAGGGGCGGACAACTTGTACCGTGTGCCTTTTGTCGCGAAGCCCGCTGACTAATTGGCTGAGGGTCATGGCGACCCCGTTGATTTCAGGTGGATAGGTTTCGGTGACGAGCGCTAGTTTCACGATGCGTGTAGTGTCCGGTTGGGCACGTATACCTTTGAGCTAGAGAAGGTACTTGGCGATGGGAATCTGAAAGTTGTAACGATCGCGTGACGCGATACTTGCTGGTTCAGGCGGTGTTTGAGCAGGAAGGCTCTTACTGTCAGAGACTGCTGCGTTGGAGTTGTCGCGAAGGGTGTGTCCATACTCTCGACTGTTAGGCGGCTGCTTCCTGCAGTCGTTTTCAAGGGAATCCAAGGTATTAGCTCTAGAGCCTGAGTGTCTGAATCGATTCGCAACTTGCTGGATACGTGGATGGCGGTCAGTTCGCGGAGCGTTCGAAAAAGCCCTTAGTCACTTTGGGATCATGGGGTGTCCTTCATTTTAAATGAATTTGTTTCAGACTCAATGTCTCTAGTAGATCTAGATAAAGGTCGATGGTTTGCCGAAAATTTGCATCAGCATGATGCAATGCTTCGGGCATGGCTGAAGAGTCGGTTTTCATTGGGAGTCGATATCGATGATATCATGCAGGAGGCGTACGTGAAGGTCATGAGCGCGCATCTCAAGGAACCCGTAAGGGCTCCAAAGGCATTTCTTTTTGCGACTGCTCGTAACTTAGCGTTGAACGCTACGCGAAGAGCTAAGGTCAGGTGTGAAGATACCTCTCGCGATTTCAGCGAATTTGATATTCTCGACGAATCTGACGGGGTACACGAGACGGTTGCTCGGAATCAGGAGTTGGAGATATTGACGAAAGCGATACAGTCGCTCCCGGACCGGTGCAGACAGATTTTTACCTTGAGAAAGGTTTACGGAATGTCCCAAAGGGATATCGCTAAGAAATTAAACATATCTGCGCGCACGGTGAATGCGCAAATTTCTATAGGGGTAAACAAGTGCGCTGAGTATGTCGGTCGCTTTTGTGAAACGGGTAAAGTATGAGCACAGAAGGTGAAGCGAATCGGTCTTCGATTGAAGAGCGTATCAAAAGAGAGGCGTCTGATTGGCTAGCCATTCGGGACCGAGGGTTCACGCCTAAGGAGCAAGACGATTTTTTCGACTGGCTTGCTAAAGATCCAAGGCACGCAGAAGTATATAGAAACCGTGAATGTGTTTGGCGTCAGATGAACCTTCTCGCGGAGTGGCGGCCCGAGCATAGCTTGGAGCCTAATCCGGACCTGCTGGCAGTCTCAGTGCAAGGCTCTAGGGTCGTGAGGTTTTTCGCCTACGCTGGAATTGCTGCTTTGTTTATCTTGGGGCTCTTTATTTGGAACCATTTCTTTCACGCGGTTCACGTTGAGCCTACGATGCTCGCTTCGGGTGCATCCGCTCGGTTTTATGAGCAACATGTATTAGAGGATGGTTCCGTTGTTGAGCTGAATCGCGGAGCTCAAGTTTCCTTGCGTTTTTCGAAGGAGAAGCGGCTGGTCGATTTGTTGTCTGGAGAGGCGCATTTTACGGTGGCCAAGGATGAGTCGCGACCGTTTGTGGTGCGGGCGAGAGGGACGGTTGTGCAGGCTGTCGGAACGGCCTTTAATGTCTCTTTGAGCTTGGATGAAGTTGAGGTTCTGGTGACGGAAGGTCGTGTTCTCATGAATCCCTCGATAGCTACGACGCGGCAGAGCATCGTTGAAGAAGTGGAGCCGTTGGTAAGGAAACTTCACGCGGGGCAGCGTTCAGTTGTATTGCTCAACATGGAAGTGGTTCCGCTGGTGGTGGAGGATGTGTCAATTTCGATGATAGAGGAGCGTCTGGCGTGGAAGAATGAAAGTTTGGATTTCACGAATACGCCGCTGTCGGAAGTGATACTCGAATTTAATCGTCGTAATCACACGCAGCTTGTTATTGGCGATGCAGCATTGAATTCGTTGCCCGTAACTGCGGCTTTTCGTCCGAACAAGTTGGATGAGTTTGTTGAATTATTGGCGTTGACGGATAAGGTGCGGGCAGAGCGGGTTGGGTTTTCCAAGATTATACTTTTCGAGGGTGAATAATATTTTTATGAGTCTTTATAGTTGTTCGGTTGGAATTATAAGATCCAACAATTATATATTTAGTATCGTTATATTTTAGTTAATTACCAAGTGCCAAGTGTCTTAGGAAGCGAACACATATTCGCATGCCTTTGCTCCAAATACCCCAGTTTTGTCTAGATGATTTTCTATCGTTGCCACTGCAACGTTTGGTTGGTCTTCGTAGGGCTCTTGCTCGCGTGGAGCGCTTGTTTGCGTTCGGATGCGAAGGTGTTGGAGTTCGATGTCGCAGGAGGCAAAGCGGTCGAAACATTGAAGGTCGCAGCGATACAAGGAGATGTGGAGATTCTAATTTCTGTAGAGGCTTCCTCCAATGTGCAGACGAATACCATAAGAGGTCGGTTCGAGGTTCAAGAAGCCTTAAGTTTGATGCTGGAGGGCACCCCACTCGTGGCCGTCCCGGTTAGCAATGGGAAAGCGTACGGAATTATAGAACGATCAACGGATTTGGATACGGATTCGTCTGATCAGCTTGACTTACAAAGTACAAAAGAAGAACCACCAATGAATTTCAAAAAAACGAAGAAGAAGATTAAAATAGGCAGTCTCTTTAGGGGATTGGTAGCGATTGCAGCTCCTGGACTTGTTGCGACTGAGGGAGTCGCTCAGGTCGAAGATGTAAATGTAGATGGAGACGAAGTGTTTGAATTGTCGCCTTTCGAAGTTAAAAATTCCGATAATGATATAGGATACTATTCTGAGAATACGCTAGCGGGAAGTCGCTTAAATAGCAGTATCTCTGATTTGGCGTCTTCGATTACGGTTGTAACCAGTCAACAGCTCGAGGATACGGCCGCTGTTGATATAAACGACGTGTTTTTGTATGAGGCAAACACGGAGGGGATGGGAAATTATACAGCTTACGAAGTGGATAAGAATGGAGCAGTCCAGGACCTCGGAGCCGGTCGAAGCAACGGAGGAATCGCCAGTGGTCCTTCGACTTCGAATCGCGTGCGAGGCATTGCTCCTGCGGATACGGCTCGCGACTATTTTCCGAGTATAGCGCGTATTCCTTTCGATGCGTATAATACGCAGACGATTGAGATAAATAGAGGACCGAACTCTATTCTCTTTGGTTTAGGAAGCGCCGCCGGTATCGTGAACCAAAGTCAGTCGAAAGCAGTTGTCGGCTCGAATAGTGGTGAAGTTCAGGTCCGCTTCGGCAGTTGGGATTCGTTTCGGGCTAGTGCGAGCATCAATCGGACTATAGTCGAGAATCGTCTCGCCGTAAATGTATCCGTGTTGAATGACGAAAAGGGCTATCGTCGCAAGCCGTCCTATGATCGTACTAACCGTGAGTACATTGCCCTCACTTATCGGCCCACTGACAGCACTTCGGTTCGAGGCACGTACGAGCGTTATCGGAATGAGAACCGTCGCCCGAACAATGTGACTCCGCGTGATATGGTGACTTCTTGGGTCAATGCGGGAAGCCCGGCTTGGAATCCGCTTACGCGAACCTTCACGATCAACGGAGCCACGTCCGCGGCTATTGATTCTGACTCAGATCTTCCCAATGGGCTTGGCGGGCAAAGCGGTCGACCTTTGTTCTATTATGACCAAGGAGAGCTTGAAGGATTCTATCAGCGACGCTTTGGCAATGAGCCGGGGAATGTCGGTGGTGGAACTGTTTATCGTCAGATGGTTTCCAATGGAGATGTAGAGGGGCCCTTGTATGTCTTGCCTGGTGTTACGGATCGTTCCGTTTACGATTGGGAAAGCATTAACATCGTTTCTTCGAATGTCGGAGAGGATGAGGCCACGATTCAGAGTTTGGAAATCGATCAGAAGATTCTTCCGAATCTGTATTTGAATCTTGGATTCTTCGAAGAAAGCTTCGAGTCGAGAAACAGTTATTTCATCGGACAGCAAACGGGCGCGACGATCCAGATCGATCCGAATACCCATATGTTGGATGGGAGCGCGAATCCTTATTTCGGAAGAGCGTTTGTCGAGACTCGCGAGCCGGATGAGTTTTTGCAGACGGAGGATAATTCGAATATTCGCGCGACGATCGCCTATGAAATGGATTTCACGCAGACTGACAATTGGACGCGGCATTTCGGTTCGCATCGAGCGATGGGACTCGCTTCATCGCGTGACTACGATACGAGCTATTATCGCTGGCGGCAGATGGTTGTGTCGGATAATCCATGGGTTAACCCCTCGAATTTGTCGGCCGGAGCGGGCGGAGCGATTTATCGCCGCATGTATTTAGGTGGAACGGATGGCACTGTGGACTATGATCCAGGAATTATTCTGAATGGTCCTCTGAGCACTTCTTTCTCGGTTGCTTATCCGACTGAGGCCGTCGCCGCTGATGCTCCTCTGGATTCCTTCGTTTGGACGACTGAGGCCGTAGCGCTAGATAACGAGCTTCATTTCGTTTCTCCGGCAGGCAATCAGGATACGGATTCGGAGGCATTTGTTTTGCAGAGTCATTTTTGGGACAAGAAGATTGTCACTACGCTCGGTTGGCGAAGCGATGACAACCGCGGTCGTTCGAGCAACTTCCCCGCAATCGACCCAGTTACCGGTCGCGCCGATCCTGCGGAGGTAGGCACGGATTGGAGTGATTGGCAGGAAGTGTCTGGAAGCACCAGTACGCGAGGTATCGTGGTCAAGCCGACGGAGTGGTTGAATTTCCACTACAACGAATCTGACAACTTCACGCCGGAGGGAGTTTCCTACGATATTCGCGATGGCAGCTTTCTTCCATTGCCTACGGGCGAGGGCAAGGATTGGGGGATTGGTTTCAACCTGTTCGAAGGAAAGCTTTATGCGAATCTGAATTTCTTCGAAGCCGCTCAAGTGAATTCCAGAGTTGGAGGCACGGGAACCTTCATTTGGAGAATGGGTTATTTCGACGAGGATTTCTTCGGAGATTGGGCGGCGCATGTGGCTGATCTCGAAGGGCTCTCGGGCTCTGCCGCGGATGCTCGCGTGCAGGAGATCACTCAGTGGCCGGCGAACTTTGCGCAGTACAACGACAACGTCGTGGGCACGAGTACCTTGCAAGCTGAGGGAACTGAGCTACAGGTGATCTACAATCCGCTTCCGAATTGGAACTTCAAGTTCAACGTAGCACAGCAGGAAACTGTGTTCAGCGATATTGCTCCCGAGTACGAAGCCTGGAAAGCCGAGCGCCTTGCGGTTTGGCAAAACGCGAGCTCCAGTCTTTTGCCCGATGGTTTCCAGAATTTCTGGGACTATGATAACGACAACGCTCCCTATGATATCGGTACGAAGCGCAATGCCTTGCATGGAACTTTGAATACGCCAGAGGCCTGGTTCAACACGAACGTCGATGCGAATATGGCTCTTCAGAAAAAACTCGAGGGCAAGGCAACGCCGAACCAGCGCGAGTGGCGCTGGAACGTAATCACAAACTACAAGTTTAACGATGGCCGCTTCAAGGGACTCGGCGTGGGCGGAAGCGCTCGTTGGGAAGATGCAGCGATCATTGGATACCTTGGCGGAACTCCGGATGCGGATGGCGTATTGCGAGAGCTTGATCCGAATCGTCCGGTATACTCGGGCGAGGAGTTTCACGTCGATCTATGGGCAAGTTACTCGATGCCGGTGCTGTCGGATAAGGCGAATCTCAAGTTTCAGCTCAACGTGCGTGATGCGCTTGAGAGTGGTGGGCTTGAAGCGATTGGGATTAATCCGAACGGCCAGAAAACGGCTTTCCGGATCGTAGATCCACGTCGATTCTATCTAACGACAACGCTAGAATTTTAGAATCAGAGGTATCCGATTCTATGAGTAGTCGCGGAGGTCGTTGCAGAGCGGCCTCCGTTTGCTTTTGGGTAGCTGGGCTTCGCTCTTAGAGTGAGGTTTGCAAAGGCTGGTGTTTTATGTGGGAATTCCTCTTTGCCGAGTATTGGGTGAAACTTAAGTGAGGAGGTTACGATGAAAGCGCTGGTTTTAGAGGAGTACGGACGATTCGAGTATAAGGAGGTAGCTAGGCCGGAAATCGGGCCGAAGGAAGTTTTGGTGAAGGTCGAGGTGTGTGGAATTTGTGGCTCGGATGTGCATGGGATGGATGGCAGCACGGGGAGGCGTATCCCACCCATTATCATGGGGCATGAGGCGTCGGGTGAGATTGTTGAGGTAGGGGCGGAGGTCGAGTCGTGGAGTATAGGAAATCGGGTGACCTTTGATTCGACTGTCTATCGATTGGATGACTGGTACACGAAGAGAGGCTTGTATAATTTGAGCGATAAGCGGGAGGTGCTTGGCGTGTCGCCGGGTGATTTTCGACGTCATGGAGCGTTTGCGGAATTCGTTTCGATTCCCGAGCACATACTTCATACGATTCCGGATTCGGTGACTTACGAGCAGGCTGCCATGGTCGAGCCGATTGCGGTCGCTTTGCATGCTTTGCGGTTGGCGGAAGTGGATCCATCGCAACGGTGCGTGGTCGTGGGAGTGGGAATGATTGGTGTATTCGTTCTTCAAGCACTGAGAGCTCTCGGTGTCGAAACGGTGTACGCTGTCGATTTGAATTCTAGGAACCGCGAACGGGCGATGAAGCAGGGTGCGGCGGAAGCGTTCGACCCGGCGGAAGAAGGGCTGGTGGAGCGAATTCAGGGGATGACAGAGGGTCGCGGCGTCGATCTGGCGATCGAGGCGGTGGGAATCGAGCCCACGGTTAATCTGGCTGTTGATCTTTTGCGCAAAGGCGGAACGGCGGTGCTGGTTGGCAATTTGGCTCCCGACGTAAGCTTCCCGCTCCAAAAAGTAGTGACGCGTCAACTACGGATCCAAGGGAGCTGCGCGATTTGCGGCGAGTATCCGGATGCTCTTGAATTGATCGAAAAAGGGAAGATTCGAGTGGACGAGCATATAGCGGCGGTTGCTCCGCTGTCGGAAGGAGCCGCTTGGTTTGAGAAGCTCAAAAATAATCTCGTATCGGGAAAAGTGATACTGAAGCCATAGGATGAAACGAACGTATCGAGTGGGGATCGCAGGTTGCGGCAAGGTGGCGCATTTGCACGCGCGAGCGATTGCGGATTTGGAATCAATCGAATTGGTCGGAGTTTGGAGTCGTACGTGGGCGAATGCTGTTGAGTTTGCCGATTCTTATGAGGTGAAAGCTTGTGAGCGCATTGCCGAAATGGTTCGGAATGAGTCGATCGATATCGTGATCGTGTGTACGCCGCATCCGTTTCACGCGGACTCAGTTGAAGAAGCCGCAAGGGCGGGGGCTCACGTTTTGGTGGAGAAGCCGCTCGCGTCGACATTGGCGGATTGTGATCGGATGATTGAGGTTTGTCGGGCGAAGGGAGTGAAACTGGGAGTCGTCAGTCAACGACGCTGGTATGAAGCTTCGATTCGCGTGAAGGCGGCGATCGATGCGGGTAAGATCGGTAAGCCGATTCTTGGAACGGTAGTGATGCTCGGCTGGCGAGACCAGAGCTATTACGACATGGATGAATGGCGAGGCACTTGGGCGATGGAAGGGGGCGGTGTGATGGTGAACCAGGCTCCGCATCCGCTGGATTTGTTTTTGTGGTACATGGGCGATGTGGAGGAGGTCTATGGGATTCGTCGGAATTTGAATCATCCTGGTATCGAAGTAGAGGATACAGCAGTGGCGGTGGTGAAGTTCAAAAGCGGAGCGATTGGGAATATCGTTTTAAGCAATTCGCAGAAGCCGGGGCTTTATGCGAAGGTGCACGTGCATGGGGAGAATGGCGCATCGGTCGGGACTCAGCCGGAAGGCGGCTCGATGTTTATCGCTGGCTCTACGAGCGTGATGGAGCCGGCAATCAATGACCTTTGGACGGTGCCGGGCGAAGAGGATTTTCGGGAGCAATGGATTCGGGAGGATACGGCATCGTTTGGCGCGGTCGATCCCACGGTTCACTATATCGGTCTTCAGATCCAGGATATGGCTGAGTCGATCGATGAGGAGCGCGAGCCGGCTGTGACGGGATATGAGGGTCGGAAGGTCGTTGAGCTATTCACGGCCATCTATCGATCGACTCGTGATAATGGCCCGATCCGTTTTCCTTTGTCGGCTGAAGAGGATCGGGAGGATATGGATGGTCGACTGGGCTGATTGAGCCTAATCCACGATTTCCCAACGGAAGCAGGCTCCGCCTTTGCGATCTGGGGCGGCTCCGGGGGAGTCGGCGGAGGTGAGTTCGCCGAGGTGCGGTAGTGCGTGGAGGTAGCGGTTTGTGGCCAGCGACATTAACATGATGTCGCCGTTTAGGAGGTCTTGCCATTGGAAAAGGCTGGCTTGACCGGAGTCTTCGGAGACGAGTCGGACGTCGCCTACAGCGCCAACACCGGTGACCTTAGCGAATAGACCGTCGTTGGATTTGAGTGCGACTCGACCTTGTCCGCGATCGATGACTTGGAAGTGGGCGGCGGAGGAGGTCGCGAGTTCAGAATCTGGCGCTACAGGGCGTAGGAAGCCGTTCCAGGCGACGATGCTGGATCCGTCGGCGATGCTGGATAGGGAGATTGTTTTGCCGAGAGGGATTTGACGAATGGGAGCTGCCGCGACTGGTTCGTCCACTGTGAAGGAGTCGAAGTCGGCGTAGCCGCCGGGATTGCCGTTTTCGTTGTAGTTGAATAGTGAGTACCTGACTCCTTGGAAGGTTTTTAGCTGGAAAACCATGGTGGATGGTTTGCCGAAGGGTTTGAACGTTTCACCGTCTTCGCTGTAGCTGAATCGGGCGAATTCGGCGTCGAAGTCGCAGTCGACGCGGAGATGAATGGTATCGCTTGTAATTGGTTTCTGGAATCGGATATCAGTGATTTGATCGTAGTGCTCGAGGAATAGGTGTTCGCTCGATTTGGAGACTCTGATCCAAGCGTAGGGGAAGTTTAGAAGGGCGAGGCCGGCTGCGTCGCCAGCTTCGAGACCGCGGGTATTGAGAGTGGTAGTGGCAGTGGATTGAGGACCGACGGAGCGTTGGGTGAGTGTATTGCGAGCGGACCAGAAGGAGTCGGCGGGAAGGGAGTGAAGGCGGAGGTGTCCGGGGCTTTCGGCGAGGGACCATTTGGAGTCGTCTGGAACGTGGTTCCATTGCCAGACGTTGGCGAGTGGGCCGTCGAAGTCGTCGCTGCGTTGGTAGGGCGCGTAGGGAGTTTCTACTGGGAAGTCGGTTTCAGGCTTGAGCCAGGTGCGTGGGGAGCGTGTGAGGTTGCCCGGAAGGCCGAAGTAGGGCCAGCCGTCTTGCCAGGTAACCGGCGAGAGGCAGGTGAGGCGTCCGACGGAATTGTAGTCTATCATGGAGAAGCCCCACCACTGGCCGCTCGGCGTGTCCACGAGACCGCCTTGGTGGAGAGAGATTGTACTGCCTGATTCGGGCGTAGGTTCGATGAGGTCGATCGCTGAACCGTTGCGACCCCAGCCTTCGAGTCGCCAGCCGTTTCCTTTGCCATAGGTCTCCCGGGCGCTGATGGTGGTGACTCCGTAGGGACCGTCTATTTGCTCGGAGCGGGCGCAGGGCATGTAGAGCATGGGGCTGTAGTTGGAGCTGGTGATGATGTATTGGCCGTCGATTTTGTAGAAGTGCACGCCCTCGCCGATGCCGCTGCCGGCGGGGATGATGACGCGTTCGCTGCCGGGGACGATGTCGAGAAGATCGGGAGTGAGCTCGACCATGCGGATTTCGTTGTATCCCCAGATCGCATACGCTGTTCCGTCGTCATCGAAGAGCACGGAAAGGTCGTGCAGGGAGATTTTCATCTCTTGGCGCTTCCAGGGTCCGGCGGGATCGGTGGCGGAGAAGATCTGAGTCTTCTGTCCGTTGACATTGGTGAAAATGTAGAAGGTGCCCTTGTGGTAGCGCAGGCAGGGCGCCCAAATCCCTTGGCCGTAGATCTCGCCTCCTTCGAGTCGGAACTCCGGTCCGAGATCGAGCGTGTCGAGGGCGTAGGTGAGCAAGGACCAGTTGACGAGGTCTCGCGAGTGGAGGATGGGCAGGCCGGGCATGGTATGCATGGTGGTGCCGGTCAGGTAGTAGTCTTCGCCAACGCGGATGAGATCGGGATCTGAGAATTCGTCGTAGAAGAGCGGATTGGTGAAGGTGCCGTTTCCGTTGTCGGCTGTCCAGGTTTGGGCAGGAAGGAAGCTGGAGAGAATGATAGCCAGAGCGAGTGCGCCAACTTTGACGGAAAGTATGAACGAAGTTGAGACTGGGGGTGTCATATTCGATAGGGAATGGGTTGAAGAACGTCTAATTCACTCCTTGTGGCTTTTTGAAGGATGTGGACTTAGACCGTACTAGATAAATGATGCTTCGAAAATTACCCCAAGTTTTTTTGTCAGTTTTGGCTTTGTTTGTTTGCTCCCTACAGGCGAGCGAACCTGTGATCGTAGAGGCCGAGGACGCGGTGACTGGGGCGGAGATGAGCTCTGCTTCGGAAGGGGGCGTTGAGTTTTTGACCGCCACTTCGGACGGGGCTGGAAATAGTCCGGGCTCGGAGGCGCGGACGGCGCGGTTTAGCGTGACCTTTCCGGAGGCTGGTATTTACCAACTCTATGTGCGGCTCTACGTCGGTCCGGAGTCTGGAAGCGATGACAGCTTTTTCTACGGGAATGGGTTTGGGGAGAAGGATCCGGCCGATGATGCGGATTGGATTTTGGTCAATCAGCTCGGCAGCGGGATAGGCTCCACGAGTCCTGAGGACTATGTGCCCGGCGAGGGCGCGGCGGGGTCGCAGGTGTGGAAGTGGGTGATGCTTTCGGGCTTCAACGGTGGCGAGGATCCGATCAACTTTTCGGTTCCGTCGGGGCAGCTGACTCAGACCTTCGACATTGGCGCTCGCGAGGATGGCTTGCGGATCGATAAGTTCGCGTTTGGCTGGGATGGGTTTTTCTACACGGTCGATAACTTGGATAAAGGCGAGGCGGGAGCCGAATCGACGCCAAACGAGCCGTTTACGCCTACAGGTCCGCCGATCGCGACCGGAAAGTGGAAATGGCTCGGCAGCGTGCACTCGGCAAGTCAGTTGCAGGACTTCACGGCGTACTGGAATCAGGTGACCCCTGAGAATGCGGGGAAGTGGGGGAGCGTCGAGGGGACTCGCGATGTGATGAACTGGGGCGGACTCGATGCGGCCTATGACTTCGCTAAGGAAAATGGATACAAGTTTCGCATGCATATCCTTATTTGGGGAGCGCAGCAGCCCGGTTGGATAAACGATCTTTCTCCGGAGGAGCAATTAGTGGAGATCGAGGAATGGATATCTGCGGTCGCGGAGCGGTATCCGGATATTGACTACTTGGAAGTCGTGAACGAGCCGCTGCATCAAGCTCCAGATGGTGGGGATACGGGGGTCGTGTCCGGTCGCGCCAACTACATCGCGGCTCTCGGCGGCGAGGGTGAAACCGGTTGGGACTGGTTGATCGAATCCTTTCGTCTCGCCCGAAAGTATTTTCCGGATACGCCGCTGGTGATTAACGATTATGGAATTATCGGGAGCGCCCAGGCGGTGGATGACTATCTGGAGATCGTCGATTTGTTGATGGCGGAGGATCTGATCGATGTAATTTCATTTCAGGCTCACGCCTTTTCCACCCGAACATCGGCCGCGGTAATGGAGCAAAATTTGGATACACTCGCATCGCGCGGTTTGCCGATTATGGTTACGGAGATGGACGTGGATGGAGCGACTGACCTTGCTCAGCTTTCGGACTACAAGAAGATTTTTCCCGTGTTCTGGGAACACCCTGCGGTGATAGGGGTTACTTTGTGGGGATTTCGACCAGGGATGTGGCGTAGCGACCAGGGGGCTTATCTGGTGTTGAACAATGGGGCCGAGCGTCCTGCCATGAAATGGTTGCGGGATTATGTCGCCGAGTCGGATTTTCCGGGCTTCGAGGGTTATGTGGAGGAGCGAGGACTGTCGCTGGAGCTTCACGGTTTCGAGGTGGATGTAGATGGAGACGGAATGACAACCGGATTGGAGTACTTGATTGCTTCGGATCCGGCGACGCCGGATAGGCATTTGCTTGAATGGAAAATGGAGGATGATCTGGACACTCTGAGGACGAAGATTTCCTCCCTGGCTCGTGACGGGCGCGTTGAGCTTCAGAGCAGCTCAGATTTGGAGAATTGGACCACGGAGGCGCTTTTTGATCTTCTGTTGCAAAGGGGAAGCGGCTTCGAGATCGATTTGGAAGAGGAATCTGTGACCTTAGAGATGAGTGCTTCAATCGGTGGAGATTCCGAGAAACGCTTCTATCGCATTTCATTCAAACAGTAAGTTAGTTCATTAAATTGCCCTGACTCCTTTTATTGTTTTAGTTCGTTGCTTTGCATTAGCTCAAAATTTCATGACTAGATCTATTCGATTGTTTTTCGCTGCTATTCTCGGTTTGAGCATGGCGTCCTCAGGTTTCGGAGCTCGGGAACGGGTTTCGATTAACGATGGTTGGCGCTTCATGAAATATGAATCGGCTGAGCAGGCTGACGATCTGATCTACGACGTACGGCCTGAATTTCTCGATGACGAGGATGGCAAGGCTGCTGACGCGAAGCCGACCGAAGCGGTGGAGGTAGAAGCGAAACAACCTGTGTTGAAGGATTGGATACTGCCAACCGCAAATGCTTTCATAAAGGATCCCGCCGAACGTCATGTTCGTCCGGACGGCAATCCTGGCAGTGATTTCCCGTTTGTGCAGAGCGACTTCGATGACAGCGCATGGGAAGCAGTGACGCTGCCGCATGACTGGGCGATTGCGGGGCCGTTTATGGAAGGGCATGACGCTCCGGTCGGAGGCGGCATGGGACGTTTGCCCAGTCCGGGCGTGGCTTGGTATCGCAAGGCGCTCGATGTTCCAAGTTCCGACAAGGGTAAATCGATCTTTCTGGATATCGATGGAGCCATGTCCTATGCGATGGTTTGGTGCAATGGAAGTCTGGTAGGAGGCTGGCCTTATGGGTATGCGTCTTGGCAAGTGGATTTGACTCCGTATTTGAGATTTGGAGGCGAAAATCAAATCGCTATTCGTGTGGACAATCCTCCGGCCTCTTCTCGCTGGTATCCGGGCGGCGGTCTTTATCGTAATGTGTGGTTGAGCAAGACGAACCCGGTGCGGGTCGGTCAATGGGGGACGTATGTGACGACGCCTAAGGTTTCGAGTGATGCGGCGACAGTAAATCTTGAAGTCACGATCGACAACGATTCGGCAAAAGCCGCCAAGGTAAGCGTGGAAACGGATGTATACGCGATCGACGAGAATGGGGAACTGGAAGGTGGAGTGGTTGTTTCTTTTGATAAGGAGAAACTAAAGGTCGCAGCGCATTCAAATTCCGTACTTGAGAGGCAAGTGATCATCGAGAATCCACGCCTGTGGGGGCCTTATCCGACCCAGACGCCAAATCGATACGTCGCTATAACTTCGATACGGAGTGGAAAGAAATTGCTAGATCGCTACGAGACTCGGTTCGGGATTCGCGAGTTGCGTTTCGATGGCGAGGAAGGATTTTTCATCAATGGGGAGTCGGTGTATTTTCAGGGTGTCAACCAGCACCACGATCTCGGGGCGCTTGGCGCGGCTTTCAACGTGAGGGCTGCGGAACGGCAGTTGGAGATCCTTCGCGAGATGGGCTGCAATGCGATTCGCATGGCGCACAATCCGCCGGCTGCCGAGCTGCTCGAGCTGACGGATCGGATGGGTTTTTTGGTGATCGACGAGATTTTTGACTGCTGGGAGCGCAAGAAGACGCCACTCGATTTTCACCTGATCTTTCCAGAGTGGAGCGAGCCGGACATGCGGGCATTTTTGCGGAGAGATCGCAATAATCCATCGGTCATCATGTGGAGTATTGGCAACGAGGTCGGCGAGCAATACACTGGCGATGCGGGAGTGGCCGTGGCTCAGCGCCTGCAGGACATCGTTGAGCAAGAAGATCCGACGCGGCCTACGGCAGCTTCCTTTAACTTTGCCAAACCAGATATGCCGATCACGGCGGTCACGGATTCGGTGAGCCTGAACTATCAAGGCGAGGGCATTCGTAACGCGCCGGCCTACGCGCACTTGAAGGGGATCAATACTCCGCCGCTGTATCCGAAGTTTCACGACGCGTATCCGGACAAGCTGATTGTCAGTAGCGAAAACGCGGCGGCGGTTAGCTCTCGGGGCGAGTATCTGTTTCCGGTTGCGGAGGGGATCAGCGCTCCGGTGGCTGATGGGGCTGGAGGAAATCCGGTTTCGGCTCATGTGAGTTCTTACGAACTTTACACGGCTCCGTTTGGGTCTTCGGCTGACAAGGTGCTCGGCTCCTTGGCTCGACATCCTTACGTGGGCGGCGGGTTTATTTGGAGTGGCTGGGATTATCTCGGCGAGCCGACGCCATACTACTCGGCGCGTAGCTCCTATTTTGGCGTAATTGATTTAGCTGGGTTTAAGAAGGATAGGTTTTATCTTTACCAGGCTGCATGGCGTCCGGACTTTCCGATGGCTCATATCTTGCCGCATTGGAATTGGCCGGATCGAGTTGGCGAGGTAACGCCGGTTCATGTATTCACTTCTGGAGACGATGCGGAGTTGTTTCTCAACGGCAAGTCTCTCGGCCGAAAATCGAAGGGAGAATTTGAATACAGGATTCGTTGGGATGATGTCGTCTATGAACCCGGCGAGTTGAAGGTTGTTGCTTTCAAAGATGGGACTGAATGGGCCAGCGAGGTCGTTCAGACGACTGGTTCTGCGGCGAAGCTCGAGCTCGAGGTCGATCGTTCGGTCATAGCGGGAGATGGCGAGGACTTGTCGTTTGTCACCGTTCGCGTACTCGATGAGAACGGACGGCTTGTTCCGCATGCGAAGAACGCTCTCTCGTTTAGCGTTGAAGGGCCAGGTGAGATCGTGGCCACGGACAATGGCGATCCGACGAGCCTCGTATCTTTTCACTCCCATGAGCGCGCGGCTTTCAATGGCCTTTGCTTGGTGATCGTGAAAGCGAAACCAGGCGAGGCTGGTGAGGTCCGCGTGAAGGTTACTGCCGAGGGCCTCGCTTCGGGGATCGCGGCGTTGTCTGTAGAGTAGTTCTGCTCTATTTAGAACAGTCGATCTTGAGTGTAACAGCTGACGGATCGGCTTGGGACCAATCGGCCTGCAGGTGCAGGCCGTCGTCTTGCAAGCTCCATTCAACCGGAAGGTTCGAGTCGAGTAGGGTGACGGATTTGATGGCAAGCGGTTGAGGGAGCTCTTCGGCTGCGAAGGCACTTAGGGTGATTGATTCGTCTTGGGGGCGACCTAAGGTAGTCGCATAGATGCAGTCGCCTTTGGTCGTGTATCTAATGTCCTGATACGAATATTTGATTTTCGAGAATTCGTGGTGGTTTTCGAAACTGCCTTCAGGTTGGGTGGTTGGACCTTCGCCGAAGGTGTACCAGGAGCGGGTTTCGTAGATGGCTTCGCCGTTTCGCTTAAGCCAATCGCCCATTTCGAGGAGGCTGCCTCGTTGGTCTTCTGGGATGGTGCCGTCGGCTTTTGGTGAAACATTGAGGAGGAGGACTCCGTTCTTGCTGACGATATCGACGAGAATGTGAATTACGTCCGCGGTTGGCTTTAGGGTGAGCCCTTCGGTGTAGCACCAGCTTCCAGTGCTGAGGGTCTCGTCGGTCATCCAGGGAGTTGGCTCGAGCTTGTTTTTGCGGGACTTTTCGAGGTCGTCAACGGAGAACGAGAGGGGCAGGTCGTCTTGTTTGCGAACGATGACGACTTCCTTGTTTCTCTCGGCTGCGTGATTGAGGTAGTAGGCGGACATGCGGGCTCGGTAGGTTTCGGGAATGGTGTCCAGCCAGCTGTCAAACCAGATGATGTCGGGTTCGTATTGGTCGACAACTTCTTTCACTTTAGCGAGCCAGACGGTTTCGAGCCATTGGTCTTCGGGGATATTTCCGTAGAGGTAGGAGAGTTCGGGGTCGTCGCTAGAACTTGGATACTCAGGCAGGTAGGGGTAGTGGCTGTCGTTGAATCCGTGCCACATGTTTTGCTTCATTTTTCCGAATTCTTCGGCTGCTGTCTCACGATAGCGCTGAAGGTGGCGAGCGTGGTGGAAGGTCGTAATGAACTTGAGGTTTTCGTCTCGAGCGGCCTTGGCGAGCTCGCCGGTGATGTCGCGCATGGGCCCTTTGTCGAACGCGTTCCACGGAGTTGTGGCACTATCCCACATGGCGAATCCATCGTGGTGTTCCGCGACTGGGCCGATGAAACGGGCGCCCGCTTTTCTGAAAAGGGCGACCCACTCGGCCGCGTCGAAATGTTCGGCGGTGAAGTCTGGGACGAAATCATGATAGCCGAACTCGGAATGCGGACCGTAGGTTTTCAGGTGATGCTCGTAGGCCCGGTGTCCTGGTACGTGCATGAGGCGCGGGTACCATTCTGAATCGTAGGCGGGAACTGAATACACGCCCCAATGGAAGTAGATACCCAGCTTGGCGTCGCTGAACCATTCGGGGGCGGCTTGGTGTTGGGCGAGCGAATCCCAGTTGGCTTGGTAGGGGGGAGTGTCGTCCGCTAACAAGAGGGCGGGACTGGCAATTAGAAATGCGATCAGGGGTTTTATCATTATATTTGTAGGACGGAGTTGTCGTAAGAGCGGTCTCTAGGAATACGGGTAAGGATTTCAGAGCGCGACTTTGGGTAAGTCGTGTCGAGCTTAGCTCAATTGTAGGCGGTACGCAATAGACCAGCTTGACGTGCTCATGGATGGTTTTGACTTCCGGCACTTCTAAGGGTTAGCCATTTTGAGTGAGGAGTAGAGGTGGGTTTACTTAAAATTGTCCATCTGGTTTGCGAGGAAGGTCTATTCTTCCCGTGCTTTAGAAGTGTTATGTTAGGATTTCACGAGAATGGGGGGAATCGCTTCTTGGTAAGCGGATTGTCCTATTGCTTGTTTCTCCCTTTCCCCGATACGCTCATGATAATATTCCGAAACAAACTTATAGAGACTATGAGGCGTCTCGTGCTCGCGGGCGTTGCTCTGGGGTTTGCCTGTACTATGAAAAGCGCCGACTACCATATTAAGATCGATTCAAGTCCGAAACCGATTACCCGCGGGCACCTTGACTTGGGTGGTTCGAATCCTAGTGGCGAGAGTATCGAGGTGAACAGTTATTTCATTGAGCGCGCTGGCAAGCCGTTTATCCCGGTCGTGGGCGAGTTTCACTACTCGCGTTATCCGTCGGACAAGTGGGACGAGGAGATTCGCAAGATGAAGGCGGGCGGCATCAACGTGGTCGCTACCTACGTTTTTTGGAATATCCACGAGAGGGAGGAGGGTAGCTTTGATTGGGCGGGGGATTTGAACTTGCGGCGTTTTGTCGAGCTCTGTGAAGCCAACGATATTTATGCGATTATTCGAATGGGACCGTTTTGCCATGGCGAAATGCGAAATGGCGGTTTGCCCGATTGGCTGTATGGGCGACCCTTCGAGGTTCGGTCCAATGACGCTGGCTATCTTGCCTATGTGAATACGCTTTATGGACAGATCGCCGAGCAGATTCGCGGCAAGCTTTTCAGGGATGGGGGACCGGTTATAGGCGTGCAGCTGGAGAACGAGTTTCAGCATTCCGCGGCTCCTTGGGAGCTTACGTATCCCGGAGCGGTTAGAGAGTATACGGTCGCGGAGCGTGATGTCGGCGTGACGCATGCTGGGGTGAGCGTGAGCGAGGTGGAGAACGCGAATGCTGAGTACGGTAGTGACCATATGGCGAACTTGAAGGCGATCGCCAAGCGACACGGGGTGGAGGTGCCCTTGTATACAGCGACTGGATGGGGAAACGCAGCTATCGTGCAAAAGGGAAGTCTGCCGGTGACTGCGGGCTATGCGTACCCGTTTTGGGCTAAGCCCGAGCCGTCTCCATTTTATTTATACAAAGACATTCACAAGTATCCCGACTATTCTCCGGTGAGTTTCGAGGCGGAACTTTATCCGTCGATTCCCGCGGAGCTTGGGCCGGGAATCGTCGCTACTTGGAAGCGTCGACCGCTGGTAGATCCTGACAGCGTGGCTCCCTTGATTGTTCGAACGCTCGGCAGCGGTTCTAACGGGATCGGCTACTACATGTACCACGGCGGATCGACGCCAGTGTTTGATCGCTTTTATAGCGAGGAGAGTAATGGCGTTCCAAAAATCAACTACGACTTTCAGGCTCCGATTGGGGAGTATGGACAGATACGTTCGCACCACCGCAGTCTTAACGGGATTCATCTTTTTCTGGAGGATTTTGGCGAGCGTCTCGCTCCGATGAAAACGACTTTGCCTTCGACGAATGCGAGGATAAGGCCGGAAGATAAGACCACCTTGCGCTACGCGGTCCGTTCGCAGGGCGAGTCAGGTTTTGTCTTTATGCACAACTTTCAGGATCATTTGCCGAACGAGGCAATCGAGGATGTCAGCTTGAGCATTCAGCTCGAGAGCGAGACTTTTAAGATTCCGCAGAGCGGGACTTTTGACTTGCCGGTAGATGCTTTCGCAATCCTGCCCTTTAATATGGATTGTAGCGGTCAGGTCTTACGCTACGCGACTGCTCAAGCTCTTTCGCAGCTCGAAGGATCTGAGGGCGAACCGCTCTATGTCTTTGCGGCGCGCGAAGGGATGGGAGCCGAATTCGCGTTTTCGGGAACGGTGAAGGTGCGTGCGGATAGGGGCGTTTCTGTATCCATCGATGGAGGACATACGATAGTGAAGGGGCCTGATGACGGCGTTTTTTCTTCACAATATCGGATATACGATTTGTTTGTCTGCCTCAGGGGCTGGCCGAACAGGCGTGGCGAAGCGGGGACGGGCGACTGCTTTTCTCGTCGGCGACGCTTTTGCAAAAGAACGGACGCGTGGATGTGATCTCGCGTGGAGAAGCCCCGGTATTGGTACACGTCCTGCCGCGTCTTGAAGGCGAGGACTTGGCTGTTGCGACCGCGACGTCGCGGGAGGTTTCCGCTCTGCATTCGGATTTCACGACTCTGGAGCTCGAATTGAAAGGCAAGGCACCACAGTTCAAGGTACGTCAGGTTTCGAAGCGGAAATTCGCTCTCTCGGTGGAAGGTTCCTTCGATGAAATAGGCGATTTGTTTTTGTCCGTTCCCTACGTGGGAGATAGAGGTCTGGCATTTGTGGGTGGGGAACTTGTTGCCGACCATTTCTACTACGGCCGCCCTTGGGAAATCAGCTTGAAACGCTTCGAGGCCCAACTCGAAGGAGAGGAAATGATTTTCGTATTTCATCCAATGTACGAAAGATACGAATACATGGTCGATCTCGAGTATTCCGGTTTGAAGCCGGATTTCGGCGTAGCGGATACATTTCTAAAAATAGATCCGTTTCGCTTTGAAACGGAGCGTCGCGGGGTACTCGTATTAGGCTCAAAGCCTGAGCGGTAGGGGCTTGCCGTACGCCAACTACTCGCTTGGGTCTCGTTGGCGTTTGTCGAGACTGTTACGGTAGGCGCTGGGTGGGCAGCCCATGACTTTCTTGAAGGCTCTGGAGAAGTAGTAGGCGTCTTCGTAGCCGGCGGTCTCGGCGACTTCTTTTATTCCTAGATCGGTGTTGTGGAGGAGCTCACAGGCGAGTTGTATCCGCATTTGTGAATACATCTGAATGGGGGAGGAGCTGGTCTGCTTTTTGAAAAGGGCGGAATAGTGGGGTACGGAGAGGCAAGCTTCACTTGCGAGCTGTTCGAGGCTGAGGGGTGATCGTAGGGTTTCGCGCATGCGCGTGATGGTTGAGCGGACGCGTTCTTCGACGAAGCGCGCTCGACTGGAGTTGGGGCGTTTGCCTTCGGCGATGATTCCGAGAAGTCGAGAGCAGGAGCCCGCAAAGGCGTGTAGGACGCTTTTTGAGTGTTCTCGTTGGGTCCATCGAATGGCGTCTTCGAAAGCTGTGATGATGGAGGCGTGGTGTGGGAGGTAGATGAGAGCATTGGTTCGTTCGTCTGAGAGGAAATTGAAGAGACCGTCGGCTTCGGTTCCCGAAAAGTGTATCCAATAGAGGCGCCAGCTTTGGCCTTCGGTCGAGCCATAGGCGTGAGGACTTTTTGCGGGTATGAGAATGGCTTGTCCGGCTTGGACTGGAATGCGTTTCTCCCCGTTGAGCGAATACCAGCCTTGTCCGCCTATGCAGTAGATGAGTATGTGGTTGGGGCAGCCCTGATCGCGTTTGACCAAATGGTTGCGGGCTTCCGGGTAGTGTCCTATGTCTGCGGCGTAGAGTGAACGGCAAAAGGGGAGCTGTTGCAGGCAGGAGACCGTCTCGACAGGCATGCGGACGAGGGTTTGGCTGGGGAATCCTTCATCAAGTGGAATCATAAGAAAATCTAGGTCGTAGCATTGTTCAGGGCATTGCTGAATTCTAGCAATCGGATTATAGTACTATTTGAAGAAAGGTTCGCTGCAGGCGTGGCGAGCGAACCGAATTTTTCTATGTGTGTTAGAGCTGAGATTTCGAAGTGTACGCTACCGACTTATCCTTTGGGTGAGCCGGAGAAGAATCCCTTGTTTTTCGAGAAGCGAGTGTATCAGGGATCGAACGGAAAGGTGTATCCACTGCCGTTTATCGACAAGGTTTACGATGAGCCGGTGGATCGAGAGTACCAGCTGGTGACATTGGAAAACGAATACGTTTATCTGGAGATGTTGCCGGAGATCGGCGGGCGGATATTCAAGGGTCAGGACAAGACGAACGAGGACTACGATTTCTTCTATCGGCAGGATGCGATCAAGCCCGCTCTAGTGGGCTTAGCGGGACCGTGGTTGTCGGGTGGGGTTGAGTTTAATTGGCCGCAGCATCATCGACCCGGTACTTATATGCCAACCGATGTTTTTATCGAAGAAGAGGCGGATGGGGCGCGCACAGTTTGGATGTCGGAGATCGATCCCTTGCAGCGGATGAAGGGGATGCATGGAGTTAGGCTGAGGCCCGGAAGTTCGTTGGTGGAGCTGCGCGTGCGCTTGTTTAATCGCACTCCGGTGACGCAGACTTTTCTCTGGTGGGCGAATGTGGCAGCGAAGGTGCACGATAATTTTCAGAGCTTTTTTCCGCCGGATGTTCACTACGTGGCCGACCATGCGGTGAGGGCGATGAGCTCCTTTCCGGAAGCGAAGAACGACTATTACGGAGTCGACTACGCGGGACGATCCGGGGCGAACGACTTGAGTTGGTACAAGAACATTCCGGTACCGACGAGTTACATGGTATGCGACACTCAAGGCGGATTTTTCGGTGGTTACGATTTCAACAAGCAAGGCGGGTTTGTGCATGTGGCCAACAGGCACCTCTCGCCCGGCAAGAAGCAGTGGACTTGGGGGAATCATGAATTTGGATGGGCTTGGGATAGGGAGCTTACCGATGAGGGCGGCCCGTATGTCGAGCTCATGGCTGGTGTGTACACGGATAACCAGCCCGATTTTTCCTATCTGCTGCCCTATGAGACGAAGACGTTTTCGCAGTATTGGTGGCCGATTCAGAAGACCGGTCCCGTGCAAGAAGCGAACGAAGAGATGGCTCTTCGCTTGGTCGTTCGCAAGGATAGGACGATAGAGGCCGCCTTGAATGTTTCGCGGGTGCAGGTGGGGCTTCGCATTCGAATGACGGAGGCGGATATCGTGATTCTGGATACAGAGTTGGACTTGGCTCCAGGAGATCTTTGGGCATCGACAGAGTACGCCCTTGCGGGCGAAAGCGCGCATCGGCTGGAGTTCTCGGTGTACGACCAGAGCGGCAAAACGCTCGGGCGCTATCGTCCAGCGGCGGAAGGTGAAAAGCGGGAACGCCGCCGCGAGGTAGCGGTCGAGCCTGAGGAAGCTGAGGCGATCGAATCGGTGGAAAAGCTTTTTCTGGTGGGCGAGCACCTCGAGCAGTACCGTCACCCGACGCGCGATCCAGAAGTGTATTGGAAGGAAGGCTTGAAGCGGGATGCGGGCGATGCCCGATGTCATTTGGCGCTTGGCAAGGCCGCTTTAAAGCGTGGGGAATTCGTCGAGGCTCGGACGCATTTTGACGCGGCGATTGCTCGTTACACGCGGCATCATCCCAATCCTTCGAGTGGGGAGGCCCACTATTACGCGGGACTTAGCCGTCGCTACCTGGGTCAGTTCGAGGAAGCCTATGCTCTGTTCTTTCGGGCAACATGGAATTATGAATGGAGATCGGCGGCTTATTATGAGTTGGGCTGCATCGACTTTGCAAAGGGCCGATTTACTGCGGCTCGAAATCAAGCTAGGAGTAGTTTAGAAACGAATACGAAAAACAATAAGGCCGGTGTTCTCCTAGCTTTGGCTTTGATGGAGCTTGGGGAGCTAGAGAATGCGAGGGAAGCTTTGGATGAGGTGTTGAAGCGGGACGCTTTGGATCCGTGGGCGAATTACGAAGCGGCGCGACAGTCCGGCGGCGATCTGGAGGCGTTTCGATTGCGGTTTCGAAACGACGCTCAAACAGTGCTGGATTTGGTTTTTGAATACGCGAGCCTTGGAGCGTTTGAGAAGGCAGAGTCCTTGCTAGAGTGGCACTTGTCCGCGGCAAGCGTTGCCGTGGCGACTCCAAATCCCTTGGAGCGCTCGCAAATGACGCTGTATTGTCTGGCTTGGTTGCGAGATCGAATGGGCAAGTCGTCGTCGTCGGAGGTCTTAGGTAAGGCGAATGCTCAGAGCTCGGACTACTTTTTCCCTTCACGCTGGGAAGAGCAGCTCGTCCTCGAATGGGCTTGTTCGAAGAGTATGGCGGATCTTCCGCGTTTCGGCTTGGGCAACTACTATTGCGACAAACGTCGTCACGAGGATGCGATACGGGTTTGGGTTGAAGCGGTTGAAGGCGATACGAAGATCGCGACGGTTCATCGAAACCTCGGGATCGCGTATTGGAATTGTCGCAGAGACTCGACTCAAGCCCGTGCGTTCTATCAAGGAGCGATCGAGCTCGATCAAAGCGATGCGCGTTTGCTTTTTGAATACGACCAGTTGCGCAAGAGAATCGGGGATGATTTGAGCGAGCGGCTTGCAACGCTTGAAGCGAATCGGGACTTAGTGATGTCGCGCGATGACGCTTGTGTTGAGTATGTATCGCTTCTTAACGAAAGTTTTCGCCATGAGGATGCTTTAGCTTTGTTGACCAGTCGCCGCTTTCACCCTTGGGAAGGCGGCGAGGGAAGGGTGTTGCGTCAATTTACCGCTGCGAAGATCGGACTCGGGAAAGCTAGCCTTAAAGACGGGGACTTCGAGAGGGCTTTGAGCTATTTCGAGGAAGCCTTTGATACGCCTGAAAATCTCGGTGAAGCCTACCATTTCCTGCAAGCCAAGGCGGATGTGAATTTCTGGATAGGGAAAACGTTAAAGGCTCTCGGGCGCGAAGAGGCAGCGGCTTACCGTTTTGAGGCAAGCGCTAGGGAGAAGAATGACTTTCAAGATATGGAGGTTGTCGCATTTTCTGAAGTTTCCTATTTTCAAGGCTTGTCTCTTATAGAACTCGGGCGAGAGGTCGAAGCTCGAGAGCTTTTTGAGGCCATGGTTTCTTATGTAGAAACAGAGCTCGGGAAGGAGGCGAAGATCGACTACTTTGCGACTTCTTTGCCCAATCTCCTTGTATTTGAGGATGACATACAAACGACGCGAGACGATCGTTTGGAGAAGCTGCGCAAGCTAGCTCTCTCTGGAATAAGCCAATTGGCCTGAATATACTCTCTTGTTGCAAGCTCCGTATTTTGAATGAACTTACTTAAAAAATCCTGTTTTCTTATGCTTCCACTTTCATTCGCCCATTCAATTGAAACTCAGTCACTCGAGGGAGAGTGGCGCTTTGCCTTGGATTTAGGGAATTCCGGGATAGAAGAACGATGGTTTGACCAGACCCTTGACGGGCGCGTTTTGCTTCCGGGGGATCTAACGTCTCAGGGTATTGGGAATCCGATTACAGTTGATACGCCATGGGTGGGCAGCGTATTTGACGCTTCGTATTACAAGGCCGAACGCTTTGCTCCGTATCGCGAGCCCGACAACATAAAGGTACCATTCTGGCTCCAGCCTGAATTGTACTATGCCGGACCCGCTTGGTATCAGAGAAAGATAACTTTTGATGACGCATGGGTGGGCAAACGCGTGACCTTGAGCCTTGAGCGCCCGCATTGGAAGACGACGGTTTGGCTCGATGGGCGTGAGATCGGATCTGACGTGAGTCTGAGTACTGTGCATGTCTACGATCTCGGTGTTGTAGTGGCAGCAGGCGTGCGCACGCTTACGATTCGTGTCGATAATTCGAGTGTCGTTGATGTCGGAGAGAACTCGCATAGCGTATCGGACCATACGCAAGGGAACTGGAACGGGATCGTCGGTCGAATAGAGCTTGCGGTCAGCGAACCTGTTTGGGTTGATGGGCTGCGCGTGTATCCGGATGCGGATACGAATCAGGTGCGAATCGAGGGAACGATTCGAAACGCGACCGGTAAGTCAGTGGTAGGCGAGCTTGGGGTTGCGGTTGTTCCGTTAATGGGCGCAGCTCCGTTAATGGGCGAAGCAGTGTCGCAGGGGTTGGATTTCGAAGGTGAATCGATTCGATTTGAAGCGGTGTATTCGTTTTCTGGTGATGCAAGTCTTTGGAGCGAGTTTACTCCGGAACTCTACGAACTAGGCGTGGAGCTGAAACTGAATGACCGCGTGGAGAGCAATGTTTCGAAGACTCGGTTTGGATTTCGCAAGATCGAAGCTGATGGGCGTCAGTTGCGAATTAATGGGCGTAAGCTTTTTCTGCGGGGGACTTTGGAGTGCGCGATTTTTCCCAAAACAGGGTACCCGCCGACAGATGTGGCGTCATGGCAAAAGGTTTATGCGGCGGTGCAGGCGCATGGTTTGAACCATGTGCGCTTTCACTCCTGGTGTCCACCTGAGGCCGCGTTTGTGGCGGCGGATGAGATGGGGGTCTATCTGCAAGTCGAGGCTGCGTCTTGGCCGAACCAGAGCACGACTCTTGGAGACGGAGCTCCGATTGACGAATGGATAGAGGCGGAGACGAAGCGGGTGCTCGCTGCTTATGGTAACCATGCTTCCTTCGTCCTGATGGCATCTGGCAACGAGCCCGGCGGGGAAAGGCATGAGGAGTGGTTGCAAGGCTGGGTGGCACGCCGCAAGGCGTCGGATGATCGACGACTGTATACGGGTGGAGCCGGTTGGCCTCAGATATCAGAAAACGAATTCCACGTCACCTCCGATCCGCGTATTCAGCAATGGGGAGATGGTTTGAAGTCCCGTATCAACAGCCTGCCTCCGGAAACGATGACCGACTATCGGGACTATATCGAAGAACGAGCGGTGCCGGTGGTCAGCCATGAGATCGGCCAGTGGTGCGTGTATCCAAATTTCGAGGAGATGGATAAGTACACCGGCTATTTGAAGCCGAAGAATTTTGAAATTTTTCGGGAATGGCTAGAAGCGAAGGAGATGGGGCATTTGGCGAAGGATTTTGTGATGGCTTCCGGGAAGTTGCAGGCGCTTTGCTACAAGGAAGACATCGAGTCCGCTTTGCGGACTTCAGGCATGGGCGGGTTTCAGCTGCTCGACCTGCATGACTTTCCCGGGCAGGGAACAGCTTTGGTCGGGGTGCTCGATCCGTTTTGGGAGGAGAAGGGATATATTTCGCCAGCGGAGTATGGTCGATTCTGCAATGCGGTGGTGCCATTGGCACGTTTCGCGAAGCGCGTGTTTACGCAAGGCGAGCGCGTGACGGTCGGACTCGAACTTAGTCATTACGGGGCGGATACGTTTCGGTCGGCAACTCCGGTTTGGAAATTGATCAACGAGGCGGGCGTGACGGTGCGATCTGGAGAGCTCGCGTCACGCGACTTGCCGGCAGAGGGGCTTTTGACGCTTGGCGAACTGGAGCTCGATTTCGCCGGATTGGCGAGTCCGGCTCGGTATCGTTTCGAGTTAGCGATTGCAGGCACCGAGTTTGCGAACGACTGGAATCTCTGGGTGTATCCAGAATCGAAAGACTCGAATGTAGGGACGGAAGTTCAGTTTGTTCGCGAACTCGATGATGGAGCTCTGAAGGCGCTTGAAGGGGGCGGGACGATTGTCTTGCAGATTGATCCCAAGCAGGTGCAAGGCGATACGGATGGGCCGGTACAGCTTGGCTTTTCGACGACTTTTTGGAATACGTCTTGGACCGGCGGGCAGGCTCCGCATACGATGGGTATCCTTTGTAATCCGGAGCACGCAGCTTTGGCTGAATTTCCGACGGAGTTCCACAGCGATTGGCAGTGGTGGTATGTGATCACCAACTCGGCGGCTATGATTCTCGATGACTTGCCTGCGGAGATTAAGCCGATCGTTCGCGTAGTGGATGATTGGTTTCATGTTCGCCGGCTCGCCTTGGCCTTCGAAGTGAAGGTAGGCAAGGGCCGTCTTATCGTGACCAGCGTGGACTTGGACGCGGAGGAGAATCCGGTGGTCGCCCAATTTAGGAAGAGTCTTCTCGACTACGCAGGGGAAGCGGTTGAAGCGGATTTGGTGGAGGTCGACGCGGCTGCGATCCGTTCCTTGTATCGATAGGTTTTGGATAGGCATCGCAGGTTGCTGCGTTTGCTTATTCGGGTTCGCTTTTTGGCTGTTTGCGGCCGAAGAGGAGGATGTCGGCTGAGCTTACCCCAAGGAGCGTTTGAGTGCGTTTGAGCGCGTTGCGCGTGCTGAGGGTCACATTGTCAGGAGTATAGGCGAAGATGTTTTCCGGACCGATAAGCTTGGTGACATTCGTATTGTCGAGCACGTGGAGAATTTCCGGCATGGCTCCGCTAACGATGACGTGGACCTGCCGCTTGCGGGCTTGCTGGACGAAGTCTCCGATGGCGAGGGCTCCGGTGGCGTCGAGGTGGCGAGCGTTTTTGAGGCGGAGGATGATGGCTTTGAGCTCGGGACGACTTGCCAGTTGGCGTAATTGCTCTTCGAATACGTCGGTGGATCCAAAAAAGAGGTCGCCTTCGACGTGCATGATTGAAATGGCGGCGGCGTGTTCGGTTTCTTTTTCGGCGAGTTCTCCGCGTTCGTTGAAGCCGTATTCTACGAGATCGGGAGTCGACGCCTTTTTTAGAAACAAGAGAATGGAGGCGGCGACGCCTGCGTAGATGGCGGTATCGAGTGGAAAAAGCAGTCCAGCGGAGAATGTGACGAGAAAGGTGGTGGCGTCGGATTTAGTGGCTTTGAGAAGAGCCTTTATGGTGGTTGGGCGTATGAGGGAAATGCCGACGAGGATGACGAGTGCGGCGAGGGCGGGTTTGGGTACGTAGCCAATGACGGGGCCGAGTAGGAGGGCGCCAGCGATGAGTATCGCCCCGCTGGTCATGCTGGAGATGGGAGTGCGAGCTCCGCTGGCGTGGTTGAGGGTGGAGCGTGTGAGGGATCCTGATACGGGCATGCCTGACCCGAATGCGTTTACTGTATCCGCGATTCCCATACTTATCATTTGTTGGCGGATATCGACGGTGTCGCCTGCTTGGGATGCAAGGGATTTCGCTATGGACGCGCTTTCGAGCAAGGAGAGGAAGGCGATGGCAAAGGCGACTCCGAGCAAGTCGTGCATTTGCTCGAAGTCGAAAATCGGTAGACTGATTGGCCACTTGCCGATGGGCACGGAGTCGAGGGATTGGAAGGTATAGCCGAAGCGAGGAGCGTACCAGGCGGCGAGCGCTGCTGCGGCGAGCGTGACGGCGACGTAGGGAATGGACTTGAGCCAGCGTTTAAGGGCGAGGGCGAGTAGTATGGTGCCTGCCGAGAGGATGAGAGCGGAGGGTGAAAAGGTGCTGATGTGTTTAATTGTGAGGACCAGTGATTCCCAGAAGCTGGCGGCCCGAGGGGCTTCGATACCGAGGGCAGGCTTGAGTTGATTGATGATTATGAGGAGGGCGGCGGCGCTGACGTAGCCGGTGACGACGCTGCGGGATACGTAGCGAATGACGATATCGGCGCGAATGAGGGCGCCGAGAATCATGATGGCCGCGATCATGAGGAGCAGTAGCGGCATGGCGGCGATTCGCGTGGGCTCCGGCCAATCGAGAGAGAGGAATCCGCTGAGGAGGAGGACGGCGCTGGCGTTGGTCGGACCCAGCATGAGAAAGCGGGAGCTTCCGAACAGGGAACCGCAGAGGGATCCGATGGCGCTGGAGTATATGCCGAAGTTTACGGGGAGTCCGGCGATCATGGCGTAGGCCATGCCTTGGGGAAAATCGAGCAGAGCTACGTTTGCGCCCGCCTTGGTGTCAGCTGCGAGGTCTTTGCGGCGGTAGCCTTTGAGGAACCGGAGAAGAGGGAGGCGCGGACGGGAGGTCTTTGTTCGCATCAGCTTATCGGTTGCAGGGTGGCTCAGTGGAGAAGGCCGAGTGGCTGAATCAGCCGAGCAGCTTGCGGGCGAGTGTCTGAGCTTTTTTGCATCGATTGGGAGGTAAGCTCTTTTTCGATGCGGTGTCGATAATCGCTTCTAGGAAGTTGGCTGAGCAGACAAAGCTGATTGGTAGAGCCTATGATGCAACTAACAGGTTGCTATAAAGAGAAAGGAATCAGGTGGATTTCATTTCAACGCTTTAGCGAATAGATGGGCAAGGGCTTGAATGGCATTTTTATCTGATTGGGCTCGTGGACGGACCGAACGCTAGGCGAGCTCTTCGTCGAAGCAGACAGCGACTTTGCCGCAGTTTCCGGAGGACATGAGTTCGTATGCTTGAGAAACCCGATCGAGAGAGAATCGATGCGTGACAAGATCGGCCGGATGGATGCCCCAACGCACAAGCCGTTCCAGTAGCTCTTCCATTTTCCAGGTGGAGGTAACCCACGAACCGAAGAGGGTCTTCTGATCATGTATCATATCCGGCGAAGGATCGAAGCTGAGGCTGTTTCCCTCTCCGATGAGGACGATGCGTCCCCATTTTCTAGTGGCTTGTATGGCGGTTTTGCGAGCGGCTGGATGAGCGGAGCAATCGATAGCTCTTTCGACGCCGTGACCTCCTGTAAGTGCCCGGATTTCGGATACATTGTCAGGACCCGCCTTGAGAACGTGATCACAAAGTCCTAGGTCTTTAGCGATTTTTAGTCGAGGTTCGAGGGCGTCGGTGCCAATGATTTTCTGAGCTCCGAGAGCTTTGGCGAGCATCGCGGTCGCGAGGCCTACGGGGCCTAGTCCGGTGATGAGGACGGCGTCGTTTCCGCAGATGCCAATCTTTTCAAGACCTTCATAGACAGTTCCAAATCCGCAGGCGACCTGTGCTCCGTCGAGGTAACTTAGTTCGTCTGGCAGGGCGAGCAGGTCTTTCTCTTCGGCGATCATATATGGAGCCATGCCGCCGTCTCTTTGCCAGCCATACGCTCTTCGGTAGGTTTCGTTGGTGCAGGATATCATGTATCCACGTCGACAGTCGTTGCAGACGCCGCAACCCGATATGTGGTAGACGACGACGCGATCACCTTTTTTAAAGCGGCGACAACCAGGTCCTGTGCTTTCGATAATACCTGCTGGCTCGTGGCCTGCTATGACGCCTTGGTAGCCTTCCGGTCCTTTTCCGAGGTGTTCGTGGTAGATACAGCGGATGTCCGATCCGCATATAGTGGATGCTTTTACTCGGATAAGAACTTCGCCATGACTTGGTTTGCTCAGTTCGAACTCTTTCAATTCTGCGGTGCTGTCACCGGGAAGTATGGCTCCTTGGATACGGTCTGGAATTGCGGTTTTCATTTGGATCGTAGTTATTTCGATTTTGGTTCAACTTGGGATGGAGCCATCGAGATCCCAAAGATCTTCCCAATTTCGAGCTCCTTGCCATAGGAAGACTTGCCCTTTTATGAGTCGGCAGTTTCGGTCGATTTTAGAGATTGCCTTCATTTCCGAATCAGTCAGCGGGTCTTCTAGAATGGCGCGCAAGTTGGCTCGATAGTTGCTCGGATTTTTCGACATTGGGATCGGGATTTGCCCGCGTTGAGCGGCCCATTTTAGACAAACTGCGGTGGGGTGAGTATCGTGTGCTTGAGCGATGGATACGATTGTCGGGTCTTCCAAATCCGAAGTGTCATCCGCAGTTCTGTCGCGTTCGGGTCTACTAGGTGAGCCCAAGGGGCAATACCCGATTGGGACTATTTCGTGGCTTTGCAGAAAAGAGAAAAGCTCCGCTTGTTGGAAGTGCGGGTGTATCTCCATCTCGTTGCAGGCAGGCTTGATGGAGGCGTCTGCGAGGAGGAGCTTCAGCTTTGGGATTGTCATGTTCGAAACGCCGATGTTTCGAACGAGGCCCCGAGCGAGTAGACTTTCCATGGCTTCCCATGTTTTCATGAACTCAAGATGTGAATACGGACGCGAATCCGGGCTTCTGGAATCTACGGAGCAACCCGGCGGGTGGAAGTTTGGGAAGGGCCAGTGGACGAGATAGAGATCGAGGTAGTCTAAACGCAGGTTTTCAAGCGAGCGTTCGCAGGCGGAGATCGTGTCTTGAGGGGCGTGGTGATTGTTCCAGACTTTGGAATTGATCCAAAGCTCTTCGCGAGGAATGCCTCCGGCTTGCATGGCTTCAAGCGAACGTCCGATCTCGAATTCGTTTCCGTAGACTTCGGCGCAGTCGAAATGTCGGTAGCCTGCTTCGGCGGCTCCAATAGTAGCCTCTGCCATTTCTTCGGGAGAAACGTGGTCGGAGCCGAATGTGCCCATACCGATAATGGGCATGGCACCTTGGGGCATCGCGCGACGCGGCGCGGTGGTGGGGGCAATCGAATCTGTCATAATGTCGGAGTAGGGTGGGATTTAAATGATATCTCATTTGAGTTGGAGCGACAATAGATGAGCTTGACAGGGGTATAGACGAATTTTACCTCGGGAATTGTGCCTGAACCATCTTCTCCTAGCTTTTTATCTTCGCAGATTAAACGTGGCATCTATTTGGTGACCGAAGAAGAGGGGCATGAAAATGAATCGCTCGAGGTCTATTGCGCCGGTTGGGAAGACTGTGCGGAAGATTACCGAATCGAACGTGAAAGCTTCCCGTACCTTGCCATTGAATTTATCGCGGGAGGTGAATGGGAGCTATCTTTTCAAGGGAAGAAGCGGGTTTTGAGTCCAGGCTGCGTGTTCAGCTATGGTCCTGGTGTGGCCTATCGCTTGAGGCCGCTATCGCGTTCGGGCTTGAGCAAGTATTTTGTGGATTTCGCGGGAAGTGATGCTGAGAGACGACTTGAGGAAGCAAAGCTGTCTCCTGGGACAGATTGCTTGATATTTCAGCATCGCTGGATACGGGAACTTTTTGACCAAATCGTCGAGATTCGACTCTTGGCTCCTTCGGCACGAAAGCGTTTGGCTCGTCTGACTTTGGAGCTGTTGTTGGCCCGTTTACCGGAGCACATGGGAGAGGGAGAGTACAAAGCTCAGGCTTGGTTGAGTTTTGAACGCTGCCGAAATTATTTGTCTGAGAATTACCTGGAGCAGACCAGCTTGGCTGAGGTTGCGACTGCTTGCGGGGTTTCGGCTGCCTACCTTTCGCGTTTGTTTGCGCGCTTCTCAAACGAAACGCCTAAGGCGTATCTCGACCGGATGAAGATGAACTACGCGGCTCAAAAGTTATTGCGAGGGAACCTGCAAGTTAAGCAAGCGGCGGCGGAAGTGGGGTATGCCGATGTGTTTCATTTCTCTCGGGTATTTAAAAAATGTTTTGGAGTGCCTCCGAGCACATTTGCTAAACGTGCCGGGCAAGGGGGAAAAAGAGTTTAGGCTCGTTTCTTATTCGTTTTCGAGGATGCCGACGACGCGGGTTTCGTAGTCTTCGTAGGTGGTGTAGCGGCCTTGGAGCCAAATGGCAATCGTATCGAAATTGTGGTTACGCGGTATGAAAGGCCGGATGTTTTCGGATTGGGCGTCGAAGGTGAGCTGCTGAAAGGTCCAGCCAGCGTTGCCTTGTAGGGCGCAGTAGATCTGGTGCTTTCCGGTGGCGTTGGGCTTTCCGGTGGTGGGATCGACGTCGGTGGAGAGGTAGAGCTGATTGGTGTTTTGCGGATCAATTGTAATGCCGCCGGCGTAGTGTTCTTCGCGGTCGTAGAGGTGGGTGCCGGCGTAGGCGATTTGGCTTTGGGTCCAGCTTTGAGCGGACGGATCCCAATGGGCGAGCCGGTAGCGCAGGTCGTTTCCGACTTCGTGATCGACGGAGTTGATGAAGGCGGCGACGGGTGATCCGATTTTGTCGTATTCAAGATCCCATACCCAGGCACGGCCTGCTTCTTCGCCGGAGTAGATCAGGGTCGCCTCGCTGGGGAGGAGCGGCTGGCTCTTGACGGCTTCGAGCGAGCGGATCTTGGTACCGTTGGAGGTGTGGAAGAAGCCGTCTTGATAGTAGAGGTGGTAGACGTTGTTGATAGGGGCTTGTCGCGGATGGGCGTCTGTAAAGATGATATCGATACGGTCTTTTCCGTTGTCGGCGTACTTGGCGTAGGGGCGTGTCCATTCATTGCCGGACTGGATGAGTTCGATGGGGGCGTTCCAGCTGTCTCCCTGATCGTCGGAGGTGACGAGTGTAGGGTTCCAGCCGATACAGCGCATGAAGTTGAAAATGCGTCCGTCTTCGGCGGAAAGTTGGATAAGGTTGCTGTAGGTGACTTTTGCTGGGGCGTCGATGGCTTGCTCTTCGGACCATGTGACAGTGCGGAAAGAGGCGGGCCCGCGTTTTTCGCCTTTGCGGGTGTACCAGACGGGCTCGAGGTGGTGCTTCGCGTAGACGGCGAGGAGTTCGCCGGAGTCTAGCTCGAGAAGGGCGGGGTTGTTGTGGTCGTCTTTGCTTTGCCAGCTGCTGAGCGGATATTGGCGGTAGGCGTAGGGGCTTTGAGCGTTGGCGGTGGAGTAGTAGTCGACGCGGCTGCGGCCGGTGGAATCGATGGAGCCGATGTAGAGGCCGTCGCCATCGTAGATGACCCGTTCGTCGTTGAACCAGGTCCAGGTTCCGTCGCGTGCGAGGGTTTTGATGTCGATGGGATCGGCGAGGTCGGCGAAGTCGGCGCGCGAAAGGTCCATCTTGTAGAGTTCGCTGGCGGCGAGGAGGAAGGCGCCGTTTGCGTAGTCGATGGAATCGGAAGGACGTACATGGGCTGGGCCGCCGGCGACGAGTTGGGCATAGCCTAGTCTGCCGTCGTCGTTGATGCAGGAGAGCAGGCCTTGCCATGCTTTTAGGGCGACGGGGAGGTAGGATTGTTTGTCGAGGTAGCCGCGATTGATGCCGGCAAGGAGGCCGAAGGTGTAGAAGGAGGTGCCGCTGCTTTCTTTGGAAGGTTTCCAGCTCGGATCGTTGAGGCTCGGGCGCCAGAGTCCGTCTTCCTGTTGGAGGTCGACGATGGCGCGGGTCATTTTGGCGAAGAGGTCAATGTATTGCTGGCGATGAGGATCGTTCTCTGGGAGGTGGTCGAGAAGGCGAATGAGGCCGGCGTAAACCCAGCCGTTTCCGCGGGACCAGAAGACCGGTTTGCCGCTGGGAGTTGTTTGATCGAAGTAGGATTCGTCGCGGAAGAAGAGTCCGTTTTCCTCGCTGAAGAGAAAGGCGACGGTATCCCAGTAGAAGCTGTGGAGCAGGTCGAGATAGCGCTCGTCGCCGGTGGCGGCGTGGAGGCGGGTGAGGACGGGCGGGGCCATGTAGAGGGCGTCGCACCACCACCAGACGTTGCGGCCTTCGAAGGAGCGTGGGCCGTCTTGCCAGACGGGATGCCCGAGGGCGTCGCGGTCTATGGTTTCCTTGGCGAAGTAGGGTTCGAGGGCGGCGATGGTGTTGGCGATCATCGCGGGGTCCTTTTCGTCGAGGTAGATGTCGAGGAAGGTTTGGGCGGCGCAGATGTCGTCGGCGAAGAAGTATCGGTCGGATAGGGACCACTCCGCGGCCTCGCACCAAGCTCGGGCGGGCGTTTGGAAGCGCGTGTCGTCGGTGGCCTGATAGGCGGCGTAGAGACCGCTGTAGAAGGTGCCTGCTTTCCAGTCGGTTCGGTGATCGTCTCCGAAGGCCCGCTCCTGGTAATCCGCGACTCGTAGCATGACCTCTTTGATGGCAGTCGAGTCGGTGAGGAGCTGTTGGCCGATGGTGATTGATTCGGCGAATGAAGGGAGGGATTGGAGGCAGAGTACTGCCGATAGGGCGAGGGCTTTGAGGGAGGTCATAGACATTCCGGGTTGACGAGAATTGCGGGGCAGGAAAGCAGAAGGGAATACTGATGGCAACGGGCATCCGCTCCCCCAAAAGGGTGATATTATTGGGTATAATTGTTTATCGTTTGACTGGAAGGGAATGTGGATCTGACAGTTCTCGAACCCCTTCCTCAAATGAATGCTATTGTGGCGAGTGCGAAAATTCCTTCTGTTGGATGCGACACTGTATGAAAAAAATTATACTCGCTTTGTTTCTTTCTTGGGCTTCGCCTTTGTTTGTCTTTTCAGCTGAGGAGGCGACGACGTTTGGCCTTCTACCTGATGGACGAGAGACGCATTTGTATGTGCTGGAAAACGAGAACGGTTTTCGAGTCGACATCACGGATTTTGGTGGAGCGATCGTGAGGATATTCGCCCCCGATCGAAACGGTAAGCTAGCGGATGTCGCCTTGGGGTTTGATTCGGTGGATGGCTTTGTGCAGTCGCGGGCTTATTTCGGGGCCTTGATCGGGAGAGTCGGGAATCGAATCGCGGATGGGCGCTTTAGCCTTGAGGGCGAAACCTATTCGATAGCCACGAATAATGCTCCGGGCGGCGTACCGTGTCATTTGCATGGAGGCAATGTGGGCTTTGACAAAGTTATTTGGGAGGCGGAGCCTTTTGAGAAGAATGGCCAGCCTGCATTGAAACTGCGATATACGAGTCCGGATGGCGAGGAAGGGTTTCCAGGCGAGTTAAAGGTCGAGGTCGTGTATTCGCTTACCCATGACAATGGGTTGATGATTGAATATTCCGCGACCACGAACAAGACGACGCCGGTCAATCTGACCAATCACGCGTATTTCAATCTGGCCGGAGAGGGTGATGCGACGATCCTTGATCACCAGCTCACGGTTCATGCTCGAGCCTATACGCCTGTTGATAAAGGGTTGATTCCTACAGGGGAAATCGCGGAAGTGGCCGGTACACCGTTTGACTTTCGGACTCCGCGGGCAATTGGAGAGAATGTGGAAGCCGAATCGGAGCAGATCGTTTTTGGCGGCGGCTACGATCATAATTTCGCGCTCGATTCGCAGGATGGATCTATGGCTCTTGCTGCGGTGGTGAGCGAGCCAGAGTCGGGGCGCGTGCTTGAGGTGCTGACGACCGAGCCGGGCCTGCAGTTTTACTCGGGCAATTTTCTGGATGGCACTTTTATTGGGAAGTCTGGTCGTGGCTATCCGCGCCGGTCTGCGTTTTGCTTGGAGCCGCAGCGTTATCCGGATGCGGTGAATCAAGCTCATTTTCCCGATACGATACTTCGGCCGGGAGAGACTTATCGAAGCACGACGATTTATCGGTTTTCGGCGGAGTAGTTGAAAAAAAGATACAGAAGAATTGGCAGCATGAAATCGAAGCGTGGGAAGATAGGTCTACTATTGGTTTTGGTTTTTGGATCGACCGTGTGCGCTGATCTTGAGTTGAAAATTAACTTAGAGGAAAGGCATCAGGAGATCGATAGTTTCGGAGCTTCGGATGCTTGGTCGATAAACCCTGCTATCAACAAGTGGAGCGAAGCTGGGGACGAGGAGGCGATTGAGAGGTTAGCTGATTTGCTGTTTTCCGAGACGAAGGGTATTGGGCTCTCGGCTTGGCGATTCAATGTGGGGGCGGGAAGTTTCGAGCAAGGGAAGGCGAGCGCGATCCGTGATCCGTATCGGAGGGCGGAATTGCTGTTTCCGCATCCAGATTCTGGTGTCGATACTTCTAAGCAGGCTGGGCAGGTGCGGTTTTTGAAAGAAGCGTATGAGCGAGGCGTTTCGGAATTTGTGGTGTTTGCGAATAGTTCTCCTGTTTGGGCAACGAAGAACGGGCTGGCTCACCCGGGTGATGGGGCGACGGTCGGATCGAGTAATCTCGCACCTGAAAAGGTAGATGTGTTCGCTCAATTTCTGGTGAATGTGGCGGAGTATTTGAGAGGCGATTTGGTGGGCGTGCCTGTGAATCACATCAGTCCGATCAACGAACCAACTTGGGAATGGGAAGGCCAGAGTCAGGAGGGGAATCGGTATAATGTGGAGGAGCAGAAAGCGGTTTATCGAGCGGTATATCGGGCTCTCGCGGAGGCGGGGCTATCGGACTCTGTTCATTTGGATGGAGCGGAAGTCGTTGAGTATGGGGCGGCGCTAGGCGATAGCGACAAGATAGAATTCGATGGTAAGATCTTTGATGGAGGGATGAACAAGCGAGGGTTGGGCTTGTATCGAAATTACTTGGACGAGCTTCTTGGCGATGCGGAGATGAGGAAGATCTTGGGGAACAAGATTTCGATGCATGGCTATTTCACGGATGCTCATTCTGCCCGGATGGGGCGGTTGAGGGATTTGACTTGGCAGAACGCGAAGGCGGCCTCGGCGGAGGCAAAGGTGTGGATGAGCGAATTTTGCATTCTCGGTAGGGCGGGTGATGCGAGGTCTTTTGTGGGTGGAGGCTTCGATCCGGACGACATGGACTACGCCTTGCATGTTGGGAAGGTGATTCACCGTGATCTGACTCGGCTCAATGCGTCGGCCTGGCATTGGTGGCTTGGTTTGACGCCTTACGATTACAAGGACGGCTTGGTGAAGATCGATTCTTCTTTGAATGCTGATTCGATGGAGGATTCCAAGGTCTTGTGGGTGCTCGGTAACTACAGTCGATTTGTTCGGCCGGGTTATGTGAGGGTTAGTTTGCCCGGAGTGGATGACCTAGAGGGCGTGATGGCGTCGGCTTATAGGAGCCCGGAAGGCGATCGTTTGGTAGTGGTGGTAGTGAACGCAGGAGACGCGACCGAGGAGATCGAGTTAGAGGTTGGTGGGATTCCGGAAGGGAAGGGAATCGTCGAGCAAGCGATTTACTTGACGAATCAGGACACTGATTTGACGGCGGATTCTGTAGGTGACCGTTTGTATGTACCGAAGCGGAGCGTGCTTTCGCTGGTGGCGGAGATTCGATAGTGTTTTTGGGGGCGGGATTCCGTCTATACCACCCAAATGGGGGAGAGACCTTGTCGTGCGAATTCTCTATACTTTGACTGATTGAATTTGTCGTTGTTTGAGGATTGGGGCGTTTGCTTCATCCCTAAACGGCGGATTTCAGCTTCCCTTGTCAGTCATCGCGTGGCTGGCCAACTCAAAATACGATACCCCATTTAGAATCGCCGTGAATTCTCGCAAGAATAAGCCCTTTCATCACTCTTCTCTTCTCATCGCTTCACTTATAGCGATTTTTGCTATCGCCTTTGGTCCTTCTCTTGCTCTTGGGCGTGAGGAGGGAAAGTCCTTCACCATAGGCGAAAACGATTTTCTGCTCGATGGGGAGCCGATTCAGATTCGCTGTGGAGAGCTGCATTATTCGAGAGTGCCTCGCGAGTATTGGAAGCATCGCATCGAGATGATTCGAGCTATGGGGATGAATGCGGTGTGCGTGTATCTTTTCTGGAACTATCATGAGCGCGAGGAGGGCGAGTTCACTTGGGAAGGGCAGGCGGATGTGGTCGAGTTTTGTCGCTTGGCTCAAGAGGCGGGGCTTTGGGTCGTGCTTCGTCCGGGGCCGTACTCCTGCGCGGAGTGGGAGATGGGCGGCCTGCCTTGGTGGTTGTTGAAACATGATGATATCCAATTACGCACTACAGATAAGCGCTTCATTTCCGCTGCCCGAAATTACATGGCTGAAGTCGGGCGAACGCTTGGCAATTTGCAGGTGAGTCGTGGCGGGCCGATTCTGATGGTACAGGTCGAAAACGAATATGGATTTTACGGTTCGGATCCCGAGTACATGGGCGCGATTCGCGAGTCTTTGATCGATGCTGGATTTGAGGTGCCACTGTTTGCCTGCAATCCGCCGTATCACCTCGAGCGCGGCTATCGCGACGATCTTTTTCAAGTGGTTAATTTTGGTAGCGAACCCGAGTCGGCCTTTGCGGAGCTTCGCAAGGTGCAGGCGACTGGCCCGCTGATGTGCGGCGAGTTTTATCCTGGTTGGTTCGACACGTGGGGGAACCCGCACCATACGGGAAAGATCGAGAATTACACCGGAGCGCTCGGCCGTATGATGGAGATGAGAGCCTCGTTTAGTATCTATATGGCGCATGGCGGAACGACCTTTGGTTTTTGGGCTGGAGCGGATAGGCCGTTCAAGCCGGATACTTCCAGTTATGACTACGATGCTCCCGTTTCGGAAGCCGGCTGGACGACGCCGCAGTACTTTCGACTGCGAGAGTTGATGCAAAGTCATTTGCCCGAGGGAGAGGAATTGCCCGAGCCGCCTGCGGCGAATCCAGTGATTACGATTGATCCTATTGTATTCGAAAAATCAGCACAGGTATTTGCTAATTTGCCATCATCTCTAAAATCGAAGGAGCCGCTCAATTTCGAGAAACTGGATCAGGCCAAAGGAGCGGTAGTGTATCAAGCCAAGTTGCCTAAGGGACCGGCAGTTACGCTTAAAGCTGCTGCGGTAAATGACTTCGGTTGGGTGTTTGTTGATGGAGAGCCGATGGGGACCTTTGATCGCCGTAGTCGCACGTTTTCGATCGATATTCCGAAACGCGATAGTCCGGCTACTTTAGAGATTCTCGTCTATGCCATGGGGCGTATTAATTTTGGTCCAGAGGTGCATGATCGGAAGGGGCTGATCGGTCCTGTCGAGCTCGTAGACGAAAAGGGTAGAGCACGTCAGTTGAAAGGCTGGAAGCACCATTCTTTGCCTATGGATGATGACTATCTCGCGTCACTTAAGTACCAGGCAGCAAGCGAAGAGAAGAGCCCCGCGTTTTGGCGCAGCGAATTCGAGCTTAAGGAGACTGGTGATACGTTCCTTGATCTGAGCAGCTGGGGAAAGGGAGCAGTATGGATTAATGGATACGCGCTCGGTCGCTATTGGAACATTGGCCCGACTCAGACGATGTACGTGCCAGGACCTTGGTTGAAGGAGGGGCGTAATGAAATCGTGGTGCTTGATCTTCTAGGCCCGGAGTCGCCGGTGATCGCCGGACTGGAGAAGCCGGTTTTGGATACGCTTCGGCCAGAGCTGGATTTTTCCGGTCCGCGTCGCCCTTTGCGCGAACTCGCTCTCGATGGTAGCGAACCTGTTTATGCTGGCACTCTCAAGCAGGGAGATGGCGTGAATACGGTTCGATTCGACGAGTTGGCGGAAGGACGGTTTCTTTGTTTGAAGACACTTGATTCTTACGGCGAAGACGTAGTGGCCGCGATTGGCGAGATTGATCTTCTTGATGAAAACGGTGACTTGATTTCCCATGGAAGTTGGACGGTGGCGTACGTGAGCAGCGAGGAACGCTACGAGATCGACGGCACAGCCGAAAACGCGATTGACGGTCAGACGGCGAGCTACTGGAGCAGCTACTACGCTCATAATACCCCAAAACATCCTCACGCCCTAGTGATCGATTTGGGACGGAAAACGCAATTGAGCGGGGCACGGATCGTACCGGTTCCCGGTTCCGATTCCCGCGGTCGCATTAAGGGTTTTGAGATTTATGTTGGAGACGCGTTGGCCCGAGTTCCGGAAACTAACTGATTTGAAAGCTGTATCGAGCGCTGTAATACAAGGCGGTAATTATGAAAACAAGGTCCACTCTTCGCAGATTTCTTTGCGCCCTTGGGGCGATCGCTTTTGGCTCTCTTGGGGCGATCGCAACAGACGGTGACGACGAGTCACTCTATTTGTTTTCTTACTTCGAGGATAATGGACAGGACGGGTTGCGTCTCGCATGGAGCCAGGACGGCTTGAAGTGGCATAAACTAAATGACGGGCAATCCTTTTTGCACCCTCAGGTAGGCGAGTCGAAGCTCATGCGTGACCCATGCTTGGCGAGAGGGCCGGATGGTGTTTACCACATGGTTTGGACGGATAGCTGGCATTCTAAGACGATCGGCTATGCGTCGACGCGGGACTTCGTTACTTGGTCCGAACAGAAGGAAATACCGGTGATGGCGCATGAGTCGACTGCTGTGAATTGCTGGGCTCCGGAAATCGTTTATGATGCAGAGGGCGAGCAGTTCTTGATCTTTTGGGCTACGACCTTGCCGGAGAAGTTTACTGAAACATGGTACGAAGGAGAGAATCATAATAATCATCGTATCTATAGCACGACGACAAAGGACTTTCAGGACTTCACGCCGACGAAACTGTTTTTCGAGCCCGGGTTTAATTGTATCGATTCAACTCTGCTGATCGAAAACGATCAGGTGTATATGTTTTTCAAGGACGAGTCGAACTATCCGAGTCCGATGAAAAATTTGCGCCTGGCGATAGCGGAAAATGTTGAAGGACCGTACACGGTTGTTGAAGACTACATCACTCCTCCGGATTCATGGGTAGAGGGTCCAACATCGGTACGGATTGGCGACTACGTTTATCTCTATTTCGATGCGTATTCAGATGGAAATTACGGAGTGTTGAGATCGAAGAATTTAAAAGAGTGGGTGAATGTTTCCAGCGAGCTGTCCATGCCAGATGGAATTCGACATGGAACTGCCTTTTCCGTGGAGAAGGAAATCGTCGATGCTTTGCTTGCTCGTGATGGAAAGGAGCTTGGATCGCTAAGTGGCGAGGCTTCGGGATCGGGAAATCCTTTGCTGCCCGGCTATTTTGGAGATCCAAGCGTGGTGGAACTTGATGGGACCTACTACCTTTACGCGACGCTTGATCCTTGGGGAGGGGAGACGCTAGGCTGTTGGGAGTCTGAGAATTTGAAGGACTGGACCTACCGCGTTTTAAATTGGCCTACGAAGGAAGCCTGTTCGAGTCCGACATCGAATGCGAATCGGGTCTGGGCGCCGTCGGTGGTTTCGGGGCCTGATGGCTTGTTCCATATGATCGTGTCTGTAGGGAGCGAGATGTGGGCTGGCGTAGCCGAGCATCCGCTTGGTCCTTGGAGGGATGCAAATCAGGGAAAGCCTCTTGTGCCTGGCGACTATCGTCCAGGCTACCACATGATCGACGGGGAGTATTTTATCGATGACGACGGGAAGGCATTTCTCTACTGGGGATCAGGGCTTAATTGGGAAAACGGACGTTGCTGGGCGGTCGAGCTCGAAGCTGATTTAGTGACCTTTGCAGGCGAGGTTCAGGACGTGACACCTCCTCATTTTTTCGAGGCTCCGTTCATGCTGAAGCACAATGGGGATTATTACTTGATGTATTCAGAAGGTAAGACAACAGATGATACGTATAAGGTTCATTACGCAATTGGGGAGAGTCCTCTGGGGCCGTTTCACCTTGCCTCGAATAGTCCGATTCTAGTGAGTGATGAGTCAAAAAATATATTGGGTCCCGGTCATCACACTGTAGTGGAAAATGAAGGACAGCATTATGTACTCTATCATCGTCATAGCATACCCTTTCGGGATAACCCGATGTTGCGTCAGATATGCGTGGACGAGTTGAATTTTGATGAAGATGGATTGATCGAAGCGGTAGTTCCGACCCATGGGGAAAGCGACTTCGGCCTGAGCTCGGCGGTGCGTGAATTGGCTGGATTGCCTGCTCGGGCGAGCGCTTCAGGAAGTCGATTTCCGTCTGCCTCGCCCGATAGCGTTTTGGATGACAACTTTGCAACGCGTTGGCAGGCCCCGGATAGTTCCGATGAGGCTTGGCTGCAGCTAGATCTTGGCGAAGTGGTCTCGATTAAGAAGCAGATTCTGCTCCCGGAGTATGCTTGGGTCGCCATGTCATTTAAAATTGAATACTCGCTTGATGGAGAGGATTGGGCTGTTCTGATCGATCATATTAAGCACCCTGTTTCGGGTTCGCCTCTTGTGTTTGAGTCTGACGTGCGGACCCGGCTTTTGAGGATCGTTTTTCCTGAGGTACAGGAAGAAAGTAAAATTGGGATCTTCGAGTGGAAGGTCTTTTAAGAGGCTTATTCGCGATGCCGCTTGTATCTCAAGGGACTCACTAGTGATTTCCCTCGGAGTATCATTTTAAAACTCTATTTATATTTCACCCGAACGGGGGATAGCGGAAATAGGGAATATTCGGGTAGTATATATTAAGATACCCCGAGGCATAGTTTTGTTCTCCATATTTATGGAGGCCGTAACGCTGTGGCTCCTTTTGATGTTAGCCTGAAGTAATCAACGCTTCACCTAATCGATAACCCGATGCCCTACGCTGTATGACCAGTGAAGAGTTCTAATCGTCTGTAGGCGAGAGTCTCTCAGTGCTCTGAGTAGTCACTGCCTACCTACTACCTACCCACAGACACAAACCCAATGAAAATGAACCCCATGAAACGTAATCGCTTCAGTTCGTTGAAGTTGCCGGAGATTCTAGTATTCGCCAGTTTGGCGACTGCGTCTACTCCGTTGTTATTCGCTCAAGTATCTGACCCTGATTTGGAAGAGGAAGTCTATGAGCTTTCGCCTTTCGAAGTGACTGCAGATGAAAACGAGGGCTACCGAGCCACGTCCTCGCTTGCTGGATCCCGTCTCAAGACGCAGCTAAAGGATGTTGCCTCCTCAATATCGGTAGTGACGGAGGAGTTTTTGAAGGATACGGCTTCAACGGATCTTCAAGATATTCTGATTTACACAACGAACTCGGAAGTAGCTGGAATTGGCGGAAACTTCTACGGTACGAACGCCGATGACGGGGGCTATCGCAACGAGATGTTGGTCAACCCGCAGCGCGGCACCCGTTTACGCGGTCTTAATCAGGCGGATATCACGCGAAACTACTTCACCTCGAATATCCCGACCAATTCCTACAACACCTCTAGGGTAGATATCCAGCGCGGTTCCAACTCGATTCTTTATGGACTTGGAAGCCCGGCGGGTATCATCAATGGATCTCTCAAGGACCCGTATATGAATGAAGCCGGCGGCGCCTTCGAGATCGGTTTCGACAGCTATGGCTCGCACCGTGAAGTGATCGATGTGAGCAGGCCTCTGATCGAGGATGTCTTGGCGGTTCGTTTCATTGCGATGAACGATGAATCTAAGTTCCGTCAGGATCATACCTTCAACGATGATCGACGCTATTATGGGGCCTTGCGTTGGCAGCCGAAGCTTGCCGACGGCATTTTCACGCAATTCGACGTGCGTGGCGAGTTTGGCGAAATCGACGCGAATCGGCCCGTTTCAACCACTGCCGCTGACTTCGCCTCGAATTGGTGGCGCGCGGAGCAGCTCTATATGTACGAGCCGCTTAGCGCGAATGGAGCTCCTCAGGAGCCTACGGGAGATCCCGATAATCCCTACGCAACGAGAGACGACCTGAGAACCTTTTTCACCGGAGCTCCTGCTGGATCTTGGTGGAACGGCTGGCCAGCTACGATTTTCCAGGACCCCAATTCTAGCGTAGTCGGCAACGGCACTCTGGACGCGTACCGCCAGCGTGACGGCAGTCCATGGGGCGGGCTAAGCGGTCTCGGTGGAAGAAACTGGGCCTCCGACAAGGATCAGGTTTCTTATTATGCCAATAATCCTGATGTCTCCTCGCTCATCTCAAGCTACGAAAGCGCGACGGGTCAGTCCTTCGAGGGCTTCGGTTCTCTCTGGCCGACTCAAATGATCTTGGACGGCCCTCTGGCTTTCATTGATCAGACGATTCAGGGGCCGAACAAGAGTGAGTACAACGAGTTTGACTCCCTCGAACTTTCCCTCTCGCAAACCTACCTCGGAGGGGATTTGGGCTTCAATGTGGGATACTACAAAGAGACTTACGATCACGGTCGTATGAATTTTATCGATACAAATTCTGTGACGATCGATGTGAATGCGAACCTTCGCGCCGGGTATTCCAACCCGGATGCTGGCCGTCCGGTCGTCTACGGCGGAAACAGCGCCAGCGACGCGGAGGACACTGTCAGCTCGTTTCGTACGACGGCTTATTACAAGTTCGACCCTGGGGAAGCTTCCGGCAACGACTTTATAGGAAAGTTCTTCGGCGAGCAGACCTTTACTGCTGTCTATACTGACGAGAAGAAGACCAATTTTGGAGCCAACTACAATCCGTTCGTGTGGGACGCCGAGACTTTCAACCAGCGCTATAACGACAGCCTGACGTACGGAAACACTTGGAGCGCTCGCTATATAGGGGATAACTTGAGTGGCTACTCCACCTTCGATTCCATCCCTGCTTCTGCGATTCAAGGACTCAATGTCGTCCAGGAGCCTGGCGACAGCAACCATGTTCTGACCTTCGACTACGCAGATACTAACACATGGGTTACTGGAACGTCCAATATTCTCAACTACAGAGGTGACAAGGCTCCTCTCTACAATTGGGCTTGGGAAGGATACGACACGACTGAGTCGCTTGCCTTTGTCTGGCAGGGTCGTCTGCTCAATGATTCGATAATCCCGCTCTTCGGTTGGCGTGAGGATGAGTACGAGCGCTGGGACAAGGCCGCTCCGCCTCGTGACGAAACTTACAACTACTACCTGCCGTTTGCCTCCGATTGGGATTACGAGGGTATAGAGCCAATCAACGCCAAGGCCTCGCGCACTAGCTGGGGCGTAGTGGTTCACGCGAACCAGTTGCTTGATTTGTTTGGCGCTGAGATGCCGAAGGGCACCGAGTTCAGCGTGTTCTATAATGACTCCACCAGCTTCCGCCCTGCTGATGTAGGGATTGACAACTACGGCAATAAATTGGCGTCGCCATCCGGCTCTACTGAGGACTACGGATTCCGTCTCTCGCTCTTCGACAACAAGGTCGAACTGCGTACAACCTGGTACGAGACCACTCAGCAGAACACTACCCTTAGCGATCCAGGTATGATCTTCTGGGCGAAGGCTGGCATCGTCCGGCACGTCGACGGTCTTGCTATGGAGACATGGGGCTCGTCTACCGAGCGCTATCACCAGCCGGTTCCTGAGTGGCTGGTCAACGACTGGTTCCTTGGGGAAGGCGCTTACGACGCCAGTGTAATGAATCAGCCAATACCGGCCGACTGGCGCGATCAGCTTTCCACCTTGGTTGGCCAGCCGCTTCGCATTCGTCAAGGAGCAGTGTCAGGGTCTGACAACTACGTGGCTCAAGGAGATATAAATCCGGATAATGGTCTTCCGTACCTCGGTCCATTGCTGACCGCGGATGAGAAGGAGTATCGCCAGGCTTGGTTTGACGCTCGTACGGACGCGGAGTGGTTCCGGCCTCTCGATTCCGAGTGGGTCGCATCGAAGGATTTTGAGAAAATCACGAATGACTACTACCTTTGGGAACAGAATCCTCCTGCCGGGCAAAAGTTGACCAACGATCTTGTATCCAAGGGAGTCGAATTCGAGATCACCGCGAATCCTACGGATCGTTGGCGCATGACCTTGAATGCTTCCAAGAACGAGGCCACTCGTACCAATATTCTGCCAGACTGGCCCGCATTCGTAGATTCAATGGCTCCCATATGGTTTGATGGTTTCAACAACACTCAGGAAGAGGTCGACGGGTTGAACTACTGGACGATTGACGGATTCGCGGACGTGCGCCACTGGTATAGCGATCAAAGCTATTCTGGATACGGTGAGACGACTGGCGGGCGCATGATGAACGCTGTCTACGGTCCCTACCATAACTTCATAGCAGGTGAGGGGCAGGGCGTAAACGAACTGCGCAAGTGGCGCTTCAACTTAGTCTCCAACTACCAGTTCGCCGAGGACGGCCTTCTGAAAGGATTCAATGCTGGCGGCGCGGTCCGTTGGCAGGATAAGGCGGCGATCGGATACTATCCCGAATACAATGAAGATGCTGGGATTTGGGTAACCGACGTGGATCGTCCGATCTACGGACCGACCGAGGAGAACTTCGACGCATGGGTGGGCTATGAACGCCCGCTCAATGATAATATCGATTACCGGGTTCAGCTCAACGTCCGCAATCTCTTTGCGGACGACGCGATGATCCCGATTCTCGCGAATCCGGATGGATCGATTGCCCAAGTGCGTATCCCTTCCAAGACTACGTGGACGCTTTCGAATACCTTTAGCTTCTAGGTTAAGTTTTCTGATCGTTGTTATAGTTCAGAGGCCTCCCTTCGGGGAGGCCTTTTTTTGTTTCTCTTAGAGAGTGGGTGGTGACGCGGAAGCGTATGTTTTTGGCAGTGTTGCGGCGGCGAATCGGAATTGCGATTTGCCGACAAGTTGAGGCTGATCGAATTGTGTTTCCTAAGCTCTATTCCGCAACGAGCCGAAGGGATATGAGCGAAAGAGCTCAAGTCGCATTCGGTCGTAGGGGGAAAGCAATGACACGGACTTCTGCGGATTTTGCAGAGAGCTTGTTAGATTGGTTTTCTACTTGATGGGTTCGCCAAGAGATCCAGGAGGGAAGGATAGGCTCATCGGATCCATTGGGATTATGTTTCCCTCATCGTCGAACTCCATGCGCACGATGCATGTTTCACGTTTGTAGCCTCCTCCTCCGGGAACGGCGTGGCGATGGTAGGCAACGTACCAGCGGTCGGTTCCCGGAACATTGACTATGCTGTGGTGAGCGGCGCCCTGGGCGGGACCGTTTTGTCGTAGAACGATGAAGTTCTTGTCCGGACTTTTCACGGGGCCGTATGGGGACTTGGATGTGCCCCAGCCGACGCGGTAGTCAGGGCTGCGGGCGTCGTCAATGGACCACATGAAGTAGTAAGTGTCATTTCTTTTGAATACGGTGATGCCTTCACGGAATTCTTGCAGTGGTATTTCGACTGGCTCGCCGTCAAAGGAAATCATGTCTTCATTGAGTCGATACACCGTGGGAGTTCCATTTCCGAAGTAGAGGTAGGCCTGACCATCGTCGTCGATGAATGCGTAGGGATCGATGCTGAATGTCTTTATGGTTTCGTTGTCGATCATGGGCCGGTCCAAAGCGTCTTTGAAAGGACCGGTCGGCGAATCGCTGACTGCGACGCCGATGTTGTGGTTGGCGCAGAAGTAGAAATAGTATTTGCCATCGCGTTCGATACAGTCGGGAGCCCAGGCTTTGCTGTTGGCCCAAGTCAGGTCTTTTGTGATGTCGAGAGCGATGCCTTCCTTTTGCCAATCGATGAGGTTGGGCGATGACCAGACTGCGAATTCTGTAGTGTTCCAGTAAGGACGATCGGAGGTGGGGTAAATGTAGTAGCGATCGCCAAAAGCGCGGATGGCTGGGTCGGCGGTAAACTCGCCCAGCAAGGCGGGTGCCGGGGCGATGGAGGCTGCTTCGGAAAGCAGTGATTCGACTAGGTCGTGCGGGACTGTGATGATAGATCCGTGTCTCTGTCCTTCTGGAAAAGCAATGTCGCCGGGTATCTCTTCCCAGTGTATCCAATCAGTAGTGACACGACCTCCGAAGTGATGATTCGTGTAGTAGTCGTAGTAGACGATCGTTCCGGAGTCTGTAGTGATAGCAGTAGGGCCCTCTGCTTGTTCTTTTTCGAGAACGGGCGATTCGAGGAGAGCGTAGGGCCCGAGGAGGTTTTCGGATTTCGCGACGTGGATGGAGCCGTAGTTTTTAGCTGGTTGGTCGTCGGTCTCCTTCAGTATCGCGTAATAGGCGCCCGCTTGTTTTATGACTGTGGTATCGATATTGTTGAAACCGGGATCGAAGAAGATCGCTGGAGGCGTGAAGGTCTCGAAGTCCGATGTTAGCGAGTAGTAGGATCGGAAGCCGTTGTTGGGATATCCAGGGGTGTTGACTTCGCTGGACCACACGATGAGGAATTGGTCGTTCGCTTCGTCGTAGAATGTCTCCGGAGCCCAGCACAGCCGAGCTCCTTCGAAGTCCTTCATGAGAGGAATGAATTTTTGTTCGGACCAGTTTCGTAAATCGCTAGAGTGGGCGTAGCCAATTCCGAGGTCTCCCCAGCCGCTTGTCCAGACCATGTGGTAGGTGCCGTCCGAGTCCTGTTTGATATCGGGGTCGCGCATGAGCTTTGAGCCTACGACTGGTTCGAGGTAGACGGTGTCGAGGTCCGTCCAGTCTTTCGCGTCGTAGCTGTAGGCTAAGTGTAGGCCGTCTCCATTTCCGCGGAATGAAGTCAGCAGGTACGCTTCGTCGTTTTTTTGGAATTCGTCTGCTTTTGTAGTTACTGTACAAAGCGCTGCTGAGGCGATGATTGCGTAAGCTAGGTATTTCATAGGGGATATGTGTTTCTGAAAGTATTGTGTAGTTTGTTCCAGCGAGGAATGGAGAGCAGCAAGCAATTGCTACGCGTGGCGTCTATGGAGCTAGGATCAAAAGTCGGCGTAAAGGAATCAGTTGTTTGGTGTGCCTGAAGGCTAGTCGTTTAGCCTGTTGCTGGCTGCTCTTGAGACGAGTTTATAATATTCCCCCAAATGGGGGAGGAGCAATTAAGAGGTATTCGCTGTTGCATCTGCGTTTTTGCGGTTGAGGTCATGTATTAGAATCTGGATACTACAATGAAATGGGTTGCGAATGTGAAAATTGGATACGTTGATGTAAGCTCTTAATCGATTGGATGCGAGTGAGAAGGGCGTTAGAAAACGGGATTTCTGTGTCCTTTTTTTCTATCCTTTCTCAGAGCGAATTGCATAAGCATCGGTTAATTCGCGACTGAGAAATGAGTGACAAACTGATAGGTTTTCGTTTGAGCGCCTCGTCACTGCTAGCGAGATCTCCTCGTTCACTGGAGTAAGTGAGGACCATGCGAGAGGGGAGCGGGATCTGATTTCCCCCGATTGGGGGATTGAGACCTAGTCTAAGTATTGCTATTCTCCGCCTCGTTATCCCCGCGTTTTGATAAACTGCCTTAATTCCCCAAACTACCCTTTCTTAGCTTTTTCAAAAGCTAAAGTATTTTAAGACCTCTAGGTTTTGTCGGGTGCTTTGTGCCTATTCAGTTTTGATAGCCTCGCTATGACGTGACTTCCCATAAACAAACTAACAAACCAAGATGAGTAGATCCCTAATAAGAATTAAACCTAGGACGTATCGTGCCCCGAGATTTCTCGCGTCGCTTGGCGTCCTATCGCTGGCGACGCCAGTTTTGTTTGCCCAGACCTCAGGCAACAACGAGGACGAAGAGGATGAAATATTCGAATTGTCTCCGTTTGAGGTGACGGGAGATGAGGATGTCGGATACATGGCGACCTCGTCGCTTGCCGGTTCCCGTCTAAATACTGAGTTGAGAGACATCGCGGCGGCCGTTCAAGCCATCACTCCGGAGTTCATGAAGGACATTGGGGCGACGGATCTGCAAAAGCTTCTCGTCTACACGACCAACACGGAAGTGGCTGGCGTGGAAGGCAATTTCTACGGAGGCGACACATGGGACAAGGGTCACGCGAGGAACATGCTCGTGGAGCCTCATCGAACCACTCGTATCCGTGGTTTGAACACGGCGGACATCACTCGCGATTTTTTCCCGTCGGACATCCCGATCGACTGGTACAGCCTTTCCCGCGTCGATATCAGCCGCGGTCCGAATTCGATCCTTTTTGGATTGGGCAGCCCTGCTGGTCTTATCAACAACACGCTCAAGACGCCGATTATGTCTGAGGACAGTCGCTCTGTTGAAATTCGCTTCGACAAGTACGGCTCTATGCGTGGGGTGGTCGATCTCAACAAATCGATTATTGAAGATGAGTTAGGAGTTCGCGTAGTCGCTCTGAACGACGAAGCCAAATTTCGTCAGAACTCCACTTTTAACGACGACCGTCGTATTTTCGCTGCGGTGCGTTGGCAGCCGGAGCTCAAGGAAGGAGTCTTCACGCAAATCGACGCCAACGGTGAATGGGGCAAGATCAAGGCCAACCGCCCGATGGCGGGTACTCCCGGCGATTTCCTCTCTAATTGGTATGGAGCGACGGATCGGAACCTGGTTTCAAACGACGAGTATTGGACGGATCCCGGCGATGCCGAAGGCCTTGCTGGCTTTGGCGCTCATGAAGCCATTTACGGAGCTCAATCTATCGGTGGCCAGGTTTGGGACGATCATCCCGTTTCCTTCTTCTCTGATCCAACAAGTGGCTCGATAGGTATGTCGGGCGGACCCGATGCCATGGCGCTCCGTGGTTGGAGCAATGTCTATGGCGGCGGATGGGGTAGCTATGTTGGCTTAACCAACCCCAACTGGGAGCTTGGAAACCACGGCCATGAAAAGAATCAACCCGCTTACTACGCCAATGATCCACTCCTCTCTGGAATCATCAGTGACTACGAGTCGCAGACGGGCGAGACCTTCCATGGTTTCGGCGCAGGCTTGTGGCCCACGCAGATGATTATTGACGGACCCATTGCTGAATTGGTTCGTGAGCAGAATCTTGTGGGCCCTAACAAATCGGAGTTCAACAATTTCGAGACGTTTAACGTTATCGCCACACAAACGTATTTGAACAATCGTTTCGGTTGGAATTTCGCCTACAACAATCAGTCATACCGTTCTGGATACACCAACGAGATGGAAGGTCTCTGGGGTGGGAACATAATCTCGATCGATATCAACGAGTCACTGCGTAACGGTGAAGGTAACAATCCTAACGTTGGCCGACTCTATACGATCGGTGAGGGACGTGGCGCGATTTATGAAAAAACGCGCGAGAACTGGCGTGCCACTGTATTCGGTGAAGTGCATGCGGATGATTTCTTCGATTCTGACAGCGTGTTCACTACAATCTTGGGCGACCACACCTTTACGGGCGTTGTCTCATCCCAGAAATTCGAGAACTTCGATCGCAATTTCGCTCTCTACCGCTGGGATGAGCCCTATAGCGAAGAGCTCGAATGGTCTAACCCCGGCTACGCGACTTGGCGGGGAATTCACTACCTCAGTGACAGTATCCTTGGTACCACCTCGATGGACCAGATCACGGGAGTGACCGGTGTGACTGTTAACCAGAACCCAATGCTCAACCAGTCTGTTTTGACTAACGGTAGAAATGCTGACGGAGACTGGGAGTGGGGACAAAGTGAATACGGTCTTTTGAATTGGCAGTCCGATATAGACAAACTCTACGATGGCGCCAACCAAGGTAACGACACAACCGATTCGAAGGTATTTGTCTGGCAAGGCGATATGCTCAATGGAGCGATTGTTCCGATCTTCGGTTGGCGTGAGGACGAATACGAACGCTGGAACAAGCCGTCGCCTAGCAACGCTAATGGTGTAGAAACCGGAAGAGACCCAGTTTATAATACCGTTCTCCCTTATAGCGAGAATTGGGTTTACAATGCAGAGGAACGCAGCCCGATCATAGCGAAAGCTCAGCGTCGTAGCTGGAGTGTTGCCTTGCACGGCAAGGAGCTTTTGGACCTGTTCGGTCGCGAGTTGCCCAACGGCATGGACATGACGCTTCTCTTCAATGATTCGAGTAGCTTCCGTCCTTCGGATGTCGCCACAGACGTATATGGTCGACAGGAAGCGAACCCATCCGGCACGACTAAGGACGTAAGCTTGTTGGTTTCGGCTTTAGATAACAAATTCTCGCTGCGTGTTACCAAGTATAAGACGACTCAGTTGAATACGCCGTTTATCGGCGATGCTCCGGCCTTCAATAACAACAAGGCTATTCTTGGTCGAGCTATGGATGGAATGATGTGGGAAATCGGCCCGCACTTCGGCAACTTGCCTTCAGACGGCGGAACGCCTGCCGCTGATCGCTATCAGCCGACTCCCGAATGGTTGGTCAACGATTGGATGTTTGGCGCTGGCAATTACGATTCTTCAATTGCGAATGAACCGCTACCTGCAGACTGGCGCGACAATGCTAATATCATGAACCAGCCGCTACGCATTCGTGCTGCCGCGGTCCCTGGTTCGGCGACATACGTCGCTCAGGGTGACATTAACCCCGACCTTGATCTCGCCTACGTTGCGCCACCTCTAACGGCGGAAGAAGTCGCATATCGTAACGAGTGGTACAGAGCTCGCACGGATGCCGAATGGTCCCGACCAGTCGACCAGACATTCTGGAATGCGATGAACTTCGAACAGATTGACGCAGATTGGGGCGGATTCTGGGAACTCACGGCTTGGCAGGTTCCCGATTCTGCGAGAAGCTTGAACGACCTCGAATCTACAGGTATTGAGTACGAAGTGACGGCTAATCCGACTGAAAACTGGCGTCTCTCCTTCAATGCTTCGAGAGCAGAGGCGGTCCGTTCGAACGTCCTCAACGCGTGGGACGAGTACATTGAGCAGAGCATGGATCTGTGGTTTGACGGCGGGTATGCGCTCTATGACCAGCCGGGGATGGATTATTGGTCCATCAAAGGATTCTATGATATTCCGCAAACTCCTGGTAACGAGCTCGGTGTTTCGGGAAGACTTGGCACTGAATATGGCTCGCAGATCCTCGCTAAGTACTACCAAGCGAAAGCGACTGAAAGCCAGTTGGTCAACGAACTCAGAGAGTGGCACTTCAACTTGGTGTCGAACTACAGTTTCTCCGATGGCAAGTTCAAGGGCTTAGGATTCGGTGGAGCGTATCGTTGGATGGATGAATCAAACCTCGGTTACTATCCAAAGTATGACGCTGACGCCAACGCTTGGGTGAATGACGTGAATAACCCTATCAAGGGTTCCAGCGAGGACTATGTTGATGCTTGGATTTCCTACGAAACCAACATTGGCGACAACAAGACATGGTCTATCCAGTTGAATGTTTATGACCTCTTTGCTCAGGATGACTTGATTCCAGTCCAGGCCAATCCTGACGGTTCAATTGCTCAGGTCCGTATCCCGGGAGAAACTACGTGGTCAATTAGTAACACGTTTAGTTTCTAGTTTCGATATGCTATATTTCAGCGGGGCACCCAGTTGGGATGCCCCGCTTTTTTTTGAGGTCGACGCGGGCTAGGTCTGTGGCGACGCGTATTCAGACCGCATGGAACTCAGTGTTTCAAGAGATCACCAATTTAGTGCCACCAGACACGAATACTCCAACAGAGATGAGCTTAATTCGAACCCCAGTTTTTTCAGAAATAGCCCGATGTTCATTTTGGGAGACCCGGATGAAGCGATTCGCGCGGCTGGGCGTTATGCATTTCGCTGCATTGTTGGCAGCCGCAACGGCATTTTCCCAAGATCGCACGGTCTTCTTCGATGTGGAAGACCCTGGTGTCGACAAGTCCATTGATATCTGGGGGTTGGATACAGCCTGGCTTTCCGAGGCGAATGTTGCCCGCGGTGTCGAGTTCATGGGCAAGGAGCAAGTGGATGTGATACGCTTCTCTTTTACGGGCGACAAGCCCCTCGTCGATGGTGACTTAGAAGCCACGCGACAAGCAGAATTTAATGAACGTATGAATATCGTGGATACTTATACGAAACCCGATGCCGCTCTCTACTTTAATAACGATTCCGACGGCATAGACCCCTGGTTTATGGATACCGCTTCAAGCGTCAGGGCGGATCGGTGGGCTGATCTCATAGACGTAACGCGCCAAAAATGCGAAGACGCAGGGCGGGTTGTCCTCTCCGTCGCCCCTTTCAACGAGCCTGATGATCCGAATTCAAAGCAGGGTGATGCGGATAGGATGAAGGATATTTGCGCCCTGTTGCGTACGGATCCAAAATATAAGGACAGCTTTAGCCAGATTCGACTTGCAGGAGGAAACACCCTCAACAACGACGAGGCCGTTGCATGGTACAGCGTCGCGAGGGATTATCTGGACGAGGGAAATACGCATCAGCTGGCTGGAAATTTCGATACTTATGTATCATTTTTCGAATACGTAGAATCGAGAGGTGACTACGGTCTCAATGATGAACTCCATAATGTGATGGAGGCCATGGTTGGCGCGGAATATGGGATGGATGCCGCTATCTGGTGGGGCTCGGCCGAATACACGAGAGGAGAGTTCGTGAAGGCGAGCGACGGTCGGCGGTTAGGTTATGCCGAGCATCGTCCCAATTGGACAGCAGCCTCCGTTTACCGCGCCCCAAGTGGTAAAGTGCTGGCGTTTGTCGGCGAGTCGGAGCGACAAGCTCGCCCGACTTCCTATCAATTCGTTTCGAAAGAACGTGATGTCTATTTCGATGGCGTTGGCCCCCAACGTACTTATACAGTGAATACGACTGGCGGCTCCGGCTATCAGACGACCGCGCATAAGAATGCGGAGCGTGTGGTTCATATTACTTGGGGAGAGGATATACAGCCTGTGATCGACGCTCGCTATACCTTAGTGAACCGCCAAAGTGGAAAAGTGATGGAAGTGGAAAATGGAAGCTCGGAGGATGGAGCCAATATTCGCCAAGGGAGCCCGAACTACAGCGATCATCAATCGTGGTTTGTTGACCCAGTTCCTAACACGATAGGAGGGGATTGGTCCTATTTCACGATGAAACCTTTTCACGATTCTTCGAAAACAGGCGACGTATGGGAATGGAATCTTAGCGCAGGGGCAGACGTTCGGTTGTATGACTACGCGGGCGGAAGCAACCAGCAATGGATTCTTGAATACGTCGAAGATGGGTACTTCACTATCCGTAGCCGTTTCAGTGGCAAGTATCTGGAGGTCGCCGAGGGGTCGTCTACCGATGGAGCGAATATCCAGTTAGGTGATGGTTCGGGTGGAGCCCTTCAGCAATGGCGTTTTATTCCCGCCGGGGCTTCGGTTGAATTCAACCCTCCCGCAGCTCCCGCCGGTCTGAGCGCACGGGCAAATGCGGTCTCCGTTAGGCTCCGTTGGGATGCAAATTCGGAATCAGATTTTGGCGGGTACAGCGTCTATCGTTCCACCGCTCCGGATGGACCTTGTGAATTGATTGCACGGGGAGTTACGGCGAGCTCTTTCGTAGACAAGACCGCCAATCAAGGTGGTCCGTATTACTATTGCCTTAAGGCTGTCGACCAATCGCTCAACCATTCGGAATACTCGGCTCAGGTCATGGCGACTCCAAAGGGCGGGCACGCGCTAGTGATGTCATTGGATTTTGAAGACAATGCCGCCGACAGTTCGGGCAATGGCAACGATGCTGGGGTGAGTGTCGGCGCAGGTTATCTCGAAGGTAGGGTAGGTTCGAAATCCTTGTATTTTAATGGAGTGAACAACTCTGCGAGTTTGCCTGCGACTGTAGGAAACTATGATCAATTGACTGTCGCGTGCTGGGTTTATTGGAGCGGCGGATCGGATGACCAGCGTGTCTTCGAATTTGGAGACGACTCTGAATCTAGCTTCTATTTGACTCCCAAAGCAAACGACGGGGGTCTTCGTTTCGTTATCAAGAATGATGGAGTAGAAGGGCAACTAGACGGAACAGCCCTTGAGGAAAGCCGGTGGACTCACCTTTCAGTCGTCCTTGGCGAAGCGACTGCTCAATTGTATATCGACGGAGCTTTGGTCGATGAGAGCTCTGTTTCGATCAAGCCATCTGATATAGCATCTGTTTTGAATTTCATTGGTAAGGGCCAATCGAATTCAGGGACTTTTTTCCGTGGTCGAGTGGATGACTTTCGCGTTTTCAATTACGCTCTAGTAGCGGGCGAAGTTGCTGCGGTTGCAGGAGTCGAGTCGCCATCTACGCCTTCTGGCTTTTCAAGCGAGTATACAGGGAGCGAACTCGTACTCGACTGGGAACACGTTCCCGGGGCTACCCGTTACACAGTTACGCGTTCCGAATCTAGTGATGGACCGTTTGTTGTGGTTGGATCTGACCTGTTTAGTAACACTTTCACCGATACGGATATTTCCGGGAAGACGAAGATCTATTACGCCGTAGCTGCGGTGAACGAGGCGGGTGAAAGCTTGTATTCAGGATCCTACCTCGCGAGTTTGCTTTCGCCTGGAGACGAATGGCGTACGCTGCATTTCGGGACGATAGACGCATCTGGAGTTGCAGCCGACGATGCGGATCCGGATGGCGACGATGTAGTCAACCTTCTAGAGCGTGCCTTCGGGGGAGATCCGAATATGGCCGAGGGGGACCTAATGCCGTATTTAGATAAAATGATTTCTCCTCTCGCCGTCGTTTACCGGCGATCTTCTAGTGCGACGGATCTCGAGTATCGTGTCCTTGAATCTTCTGACTTGTCTCCTCTGTGGAACTTAGCCGAAGGAACCAGCGAGCTTGTTTCGGATGATGGTATGGTTAGATGGATACGATTCGTCCGCCCTATGGGATCTGACGAGGTGTTGTTTTTGAGACTTCAGGTAGAAAAGAAGTAGTTCTGAAGGGACTGATGTCTGTTTTTTAATTTAGGGATCAATTCCGTATCATAAAATGAATACAAACACTGTAAAATTAGCTGTTTGCAGCACGGCGGCATTAGCCTTTTCGATGATTGCCTTAGCAGAACCGGCCCATTGGGAGTTCGCTGAAAAGCCTCCTCTGGGCTGGAATAGTTGGGATATTTTTGGGACGACTGTAACGGAAACTCAGATACGGGAACAAGCGGATGCGATGGCGGAGCATCTATTGCCTTCTGGCTACGATATCCTGACGGTCGATATTCAATGGTACGAGCCGGGGGCACATGGGCATTTCTATGAGCCAGGGGCCGAATTGACGATGGACAAGTATAGTCGGCTTACGCCTGCTCTCAATCGCTTCCCATCTGCCGCTGACGGGAAGGGTTTTAAGCCGCTGGCAGATTACGTTCATTCGAAGGGCTTGAGATTTGGGATTCACATCATGCGAGGTATCCCGCGTCAGGCGGTTGAGAGAGGGGCTGAGTTGTTCGGGAGCGACTCGTCTGCGAGTGATGTCGGATTAAGGGATTCGGTCTGTCCTTGGAATCCGGATATGTATGGGGTAGATGTCGGTCAGCCGGCGGGACAAGCCTACTATGACTCTATCTTCCAATTGTATGCGGACTGGGGAGTCGACTATGTAAAGGTCGATGACATTTCCCGGCCGTATGATGAAGTGCAGCGGTCGGAAATCGAAGCGATCCGCAAGGCTATCGATAAGACAGGTCGCCCGATAGTGCTTAGCCTTTCTCCAGGAGCGACGCCTATTTCCGCGGGTGAGCACGTTATGGAGCATGCGAACCTTTGGCGTATTACTGACGATTTTTGGGATCGATGGGGCGCTTTGAAAGCGATGTTTGAGCGCTGCGATACCTGGACTAAATTCCGTCGGCCAGGGGCTTGGCCGGATGCTGACATGCTACCGATTGGCGTTATCGAGTTCGATCGTCAGACAAAATTCACTGAGGACGAGCAATACACCTTGATGACTCTTTGGAGCATCGCGCGTTCTCCGCTTATTTTTGGTGGGGATATGACGAAGCTCGATGTATTCACAAAGCGGATGTTGACGCACCCTGCGATGTTGGAAGTGAACCAGAACAGTACGAACAATAGGCAAGTTCACCGGTTTAGAAACCACATCGTTTGGGCTGCAGACGTGCCTGGTAGCGAAGATAAATACGTGGCCTTGTTCAATGCCCAGAGTGAAAGCGAAAACCTTGATTTTGGCGACGCGGATTACGCGAGTCCCATCATTGCCGGGCTAGGACAATCTCAGGAAGTATCCCTCTCTATCAAAGGCGCGAAGCGTTTGGCGCTTTTCGTGAAAGATGGCGGCGATGACTTTCATCATGACCATGCGGTCTGGGTTAATCCCATTCTTGAGGGACCGAAGGGCACACTGAAATTAACCGATTTGGAATGGTCCTATGCTGATGCAGGGTGGGGCGAAGCTCGTGTTAACCTGGCTTGCGATGGTCAGCCCCTTTTGGTGGGCGGCGAATTGGTGGAGGGGATCGGTACTCACTCTGAGTCTACGATCATCTACGATTTGCCGGAAGGCTACGATCGGTTTACTGCGAAGGGAGTTGTGACAGATGTAGGTTCGGTGGTTTTCGGTGTGATGACGGAAGAGTCGAGCGATGCCTTATCGGTGGATACTGAAGTGAGAGTTAACTTCAGCGACCTCGGCGAATTTGAAAGGGCTAGGGTGCGAGACCTTTGGGCGGACCAAGATCTAGGTGAATTCGAGAGTTCGTTTTTTCGCGATATTCCGTCACACGGCGCCGGGCTTTATCGTGTGACTCCACTGCCTTAGGAAACTAAAGTAAGCTGATCAAGGAATGCATACTTAGGTCCTATGCTTGCTTCGTGTACGGTGGAGACTTGTGATTGAATTTGATGTACCTACGGGCCAGTATTGCCTTCTTCATTCTCGCATGAATTATATTCTATTGTGCTTCTAGATTCGCTCTACTTCCTCGTATCCTGTCGTCGACTCTCTGTTGTTTCGAGCATTCGTCCGTTTAGGGTGGGGCTATTCTTGAGCTGTTTTCTTGCGGCGCAGCCATTTCTGTTTGGTCAAAAGGCGGGGGATGGCGTTCTGCTCACATCCGCAACTCAAGTACGCTTGCTCTCCGAGCAGGAGGCTGGGCGCGCGCTTCCTGTGGAGCTGAAGGGGGTTTTCATGGGAGAGGCCGATCCTTTGGGAATCGCATTCATTATTCATGACGGGACTCAAGGCATTTACGTTCAAGCGCCTGCGGATCAGGTAGCAGGGCTCGGCAGGGGAGACTTAATCGAGCTCGAGGGGGTTACGGATCCGGGTGGCTTCGCTCCATTTGTAGTGGCTCATGAACTACGGAAAATTGGATCTGGGACGATTCCTGATCCTTTGCGCGTGACTTTGCACGAGTTGAGCGAGGGGCAGTTGGACGGGCAGTGGGTTGAGTTTACGGGGATCGTGCGGAGCGTTGAGCGAAAGGCGCTGAGCGATATGTCACCGCCTCCCCCTGGCACTCGTTATATAGATTCGGCTACGGATATTTCTCAGCCAAGCGATACGGAAGTGAAGCTGAAGATTGCGTTTGGCGAGGGACGTGTGATGGTCGAGATAGATAAGATAATTGATCCTGCTGAGTATGTAGATGCCGAGGTTCGGATTCGAGGACTTTGTTTCAATCTTCACAACAGCAACCGTCAGTTCGTAGGCCCCTTTGTTCAGGTGCCAAGTGGTGTTGATCTAGTTGTCTTGAAGCCTCCTTCGCCGACTCCGTTTCGCTCCGAGCCTCGTCCCGTGTCGAACCTGCTTCGCTTTGACCAGTTGACGGGAGTGCAGGGGCATCGCGTTCATGTACGTGGAAAGGTGATACATCACCAGCCGGGTGATTTTCTGTGGATTCGCGATCGGGAGCAGAGCTTGCGAGTGGAAACGATGCAGCAGGAGGTTTTGCAGCCTGGTGACGAGGTGGACGTGCTGGGGTTTCCGGTAATGGGGAATTACAATGCGGCTTTGGAGGATGCTGTGTTTCGTCGGGTGGGAACGGGGGAAGCGCCTGTGCCGCACACTTTGACCTATGACTCCAGCGCGGTGAGCTTCGAGGCGGACTTGGTGGAGCTGGAGGCGCGGCTGGCTGAGACGAGATGGTACTCGGATCGCTTGCTGCTGACTTTTGACTGGGGGGAATCGACGATCGAGGCCCAACTGCATTTGCAGAACTCTAATGAAGTGCCCAAGGACTGGCTGGCGGGGAGCATTGTGCGCGTATCGGGAATCTGCTCGGTGCTTGCGGATGCTCCGAGGCCTTTGGGCGGGCTATGGGTGCCTCGGTCCTTCGAGCTTCTGCTGCGTTCTCCCAGCGATCTCATAGTGGTGCAGCCACCGCCTCGGTGGACTGCGGAGCGAATCGCGTGGATATTGTTAGCTTTCCTCGTAATCGCAGTGATTGCCGTTGCGGTGGTGATGCAGGCGTCGCGTTATCGGCTGAGGGAGCAGGATCACCGCCGGGCCATGGCTGAGACAGAGTTTACGGCGATTCTGAATGAGCGGAACCGGGTGGCGCGCGAGATTCACGATACGCTTTCGCAAAGCCTGGGAGCTATATCGGTGCAGTTGGAGCTCGTTCGAACGCGGGCCAACGAAATGAGCGCGGCAGCCCTTAGCCATCTGAGCACGGCGCACGAGCTGGCTCGAGGCGCGTTGGCCGAGGCGCGTGACTCGATTTGGAATATGCGTTCGCAGGTGCTCGAGAGGTGCGACCTTAGCGAGGCGTTGAGGCGGATCCTGACCCGACTGACGGATGATACGGGAGTTCGCTTCGATATCAAAGTCGAGGGTACGAAGCGTCGTTTGCCGCCAGTTGTTGAGAACAACCTTTTGCGTATCGGGCAGGAGGCCATCACGAATGCATGCAAGCATGGGAAGCCCAGTCGCATCGATGTAGGGCTGAATTTCGAGCGGCGTAGGGTGTGCCTATCTGTGAAGGACGACGGGGTTGGGTTCGCCATCGATGAAGCTCTAAACGGAAGCGAGAGAAGCTTCGGACTGGTCGGTCTCCGTGAGCGGGTGGACGTGCTAGGCGGTACGATTGAAGTGGAGAGTCGACCGGGCGAAGGCGCCTTGATCGTGGTTGCAGTTTCGGTGTAGACGGAGGAACGTGGCTGGGTCCAATATGTGTTTTAGAGTTAGTAAATTACGCTATAAAAGCCACTTTGACATTAGCAACGTTGGGGATGGCGCGAATTCCCCCAAATGGGTGAGGGCGGCGATAGATGGCACGTGGTACACTCTGGCAATGAGCGCTGTTTGCTTGTTTCCACTTCACATGACCAATTGCAATGACCTCGGAAGTTAAGGTGAGCGTACCTAAAAAGGAAGACCTCGAGAGTGGCGCTAAGATTCGCTTGCTAGTGGTCGACGATCATCCGCCGATGCGTATGGGCTTGATTGCCTTGATCAAAAGTCAGCCCGGTATGGACGTGATTGCGGAGGCGTCGGATGGCGAAGAGGCGATCGAGGTCTATGACGACGTGCTTCCAGATATCGTGATGATGGATCTTCGCATGCCCGGCATGGGGGGAGTCGAGGCGATACTTTCCATTTGCAAGAAACACCCGGACGCGAAGGTCATCGTGCTGTCGACCTATGATTGGGACGAGGATATCCACCGTGCGATTCAGTCGGGCGCCAAGTCCTACCTGCTAAAAGACATGTCGGTGGAGGAGATCGCTAGTACCGTGCGCGAAGTGCACGAGGGGATTTCCAGTCTTCCGCGGCAGGTGGCGGAGCGCTTGGAAGAGCGTTCGAAGCGGCAGCAGCTTACGGAGCGCGAGCGGGATGTGCTGGAGTACTTGATCAAAGGTCGCAGCAACAAGGAGATCGCATCCAGCCTCTACCTTTCGGAGGAAACCGTAAAGTCGCACCTGAAGTCGCTCTTCGCCAAGCTAAAGGTCCGCGACCGAACGGAGGCAGCCATCGAAGCGATTCGCCACGGAATCGTGCAGATCGATTAGGATAGGAAAGCGAGAGTCGAGCGCTAGCGGGCGAAGGCGGAGACGATGCGAGTCGTGACGACTCGTCGCCAGTGTCGCGTTTGTTTTTCATCTTGAGCGCCTGTTATTTTTCAGGGGATTAGGTCGCTTGTCCCTGTGCGAGTTTCCGGGTCTTTTCAAGTCCATCCATTTCAGCCAATGTGAAAGCCAAACACGATGGCTCGCCACGGTCGCCGCTTCGGGTCGCCTTCGACTCACTCGGGTTCAAGCCTAAGATCGACTGATATTTGTAGTGATATAGAAAAACTCTAAATTATCCTTGTTTATCTAATAGGACTGCCTTGTTGGCAAGAATTTGTTTTCTTAAGATCCACTAGTTTGTCTTTGTTTTTCAGTCCAGATCATCCCTAGCTTATTTTTTAGTCTTCTTTTCTGTATACGTTTTGAAAGACTGTAGTAAAGAGGGATTCCTAGAATCGGCAGTAAGCAAATGCAAACTACCAATGCGACTTTCGCGGTAGGTGAAAACTCTTTATCTCTGATGCAGTCGTGTGACGACATCCCGATCGCTATTATTAGCGCAAGAGGAATTATGACTGTGAGAACTGTATTCATTTTATCTGCCAACGTCGAGCTCAGGCGACAAGGCCTAGGCTATCGTTTGAATTTCTGGGTTGGTTGGATTTTATGGATTCGTTGCAGAAGAGGGGGCGTTTGCCGCAGTTGCCTGGAGCGTCTTGTTCAACCTAGTAGTTCCTTTAAGTAGAAAGCTCCTAGGATCGCAAATCCGACCAACAAGATCATAGATAGGTAAGTCAGAATAAGTCCAAAATAAGTTCTTTTCTTTCCTTTCTTTGGTATTTCTTGAGGTTGTTCGCAGAGTGAGAGCTCGATGGATGTTTCGTAGTCGTCTGCAACTACAGCGTTCTTTTCTTGCTCAACCTTGTCCAACGCTTCCCTGAATCTTCTTATTCCTTCTTTGTTGAGGTTAAGCTGGGTTACTGAAAAGGCGCCAACCCAAGTCTCGATAATCGCTTTTTCCATTTTTGTTGAACGCCGAGGTCTCAGGCGAGCGCTTGCGCGAGTTGTGAGCACCGACTTGATGGGCATTTCATTTTCTACTCATTCCGTAGCGAGGATGTCGTCGGTGGTGGCGTAAAACTAAGATTCGGACTCCTTGTCCGTGGATGCTGAAAAGGAGGTGGTAGGGGAAGTTCGGCATGTTCGCTCGCTTCAAGCCGTTCTTCACTTCGTGAAACTTTTCGGGTGTTAATTCGACGTCCCTCACCAGTGAGCCGAGTTCAAGAAAGAAGCGGTCCGCTAATTGTGGACCGCCTTCTTCTTCGTAGTACCGCAGGACGACTCTCAGGTCTCTCTGGACTAGCTTATGGAAAATCAAGCTCATCAGTCTCGGCCAATCCCTTTCTTCAGTTCATCCCAAGTCATTCCGCTCGATGGGTTTGCTGTAAGATCGGCATCTCGCCTTAGGGCTTCGGCCATTCCCTCGTCTTCGTCTGATAGGGTAGCTGGAAGAGAGTAAAGGAGTTCGCTTGCCAGTGTGGCTCTGTCGGAGTCTGTCAGGTCCATAGCCTCGATTTTCAATGCTTCGATCCGTGTCATGGTGTCATATTGGTGTAAGTGCTTAGGATTGCGATCTCAATTTTTCGCCCATCGTCAAAGCCATACGCGTAGGCCATCGCGGAGCGATGGCCGGAGTTGTATGGGCTGCCTGGTTAGGCCTATTTTAATATTACTTCTTTAATGTCCTCTAGTGATAGATTATTCCTGTTTGCTTTGGAGTGCTTCTCTAGGATCGAAAGCATTTCCTGATAGCGTCCTACACTTGCTGTGTGGCTGTTGAAGTCGACATCCATAAATTCTTCAAAGCGTCCGAGATCACGTACGAAAAACTCGGCATATGCCATCAGCTCAGTTTCATGGTTCCCGTCGAATCCTGAGAAACGAATATCTTCAGGAGTTAGGTCACCTTTGTCTTTTAGTGCATAAAAAGAGTTCTTTAGTGACCGGTGCATGTCTAGGACGTCTACAACGAATTTGCATTCGTCCGTCGAGAGACCATCGTAATAATACTCTACGAATGAGTCATAGTGCCACTCGTATCCGCTCTCTAGGATCTTTACGTTCTTCTCATAGTCCGATCTTTCATCAGGATAGAGAGCTGCCAAAATTTTGAATTGGTTGGCGAGTTGGAGTCTTTCTTTTTGATCTAGTTTCATAATTATTTGCCTAACGCCAAGGCCATATGATGTAGGCCCTGTTTGGGTTTAACTTAAAGTAGGGTTGATTTGGTGGGGTCGAGGTGAAAGAGGCGAGCGTTTGCCGGAATTATATGATCCGCCTTGTTGGAGCCTAGGAACGTGTCTCCAGTCGTCGAGTCCACTTGAATCGAATCATCTAACTCGCTTCGGGCTTGGGTCGTCATATTTGGGGCTTTGGTCGCATGTCGTTTCGTGAAGGTTGAAATGTAGAAATCAAGAAGTCTGGTGATTCGGTCGAGGATGCTGCGTCCTTCGGTTCGGAGTCTGTTTCGTTCAATCTCGATTATGGGTAAACTCGCTCTTTCGGTGAAGCTCGAAATGTTTGATACAAGAAGTCTATTCAGTTGGTTGAGTTTGAGGCTTCCTTCGGTTCGAAGTCGGTAGAAATAAAATCAATAATATATATAGTTCTGTCTCCAACGCTGAGGCCACACGTGGAGGCCGTCGCGGAGCGATGGCCGGAATTGTGTGGGCCGACTTGTTCTACCAATTTTGTTTTTCTTTGAATGGGTTTCTTTCTCTGATTCGCATGATTGAGATGCTTTCGCATGAAAACGAAACGTCGTGGCCGCAACCGCCCCAAGAGACTATAAACAGTTTCTCGTCATTCTTCTGAATTGATAGTCCATGAATCGCGTTTTGATGATTCCATCCTTTCATTTCTAAATCTTTAATTCCTGTGAATTCAATATCGAGAAAGGCTTGTTTTCTTTCGGGACTGTTTGGTGATTGGTAAAGGTCGTAAACGTAAAACTCCGCGTTCAAGTCGCTGTAGATCGACGGATGATTCTGTAAGCGATCAAATTCAAGCTTAACGACTTCCATGTCGTGAAACGATGGCCAGTGTCCAAGAAACTCTATCAGTTTTTCTTTTCCGTAGACTTTGGATACGGCTTCCGAGCTTACGGGATACTCTGGAGTCTCGTTTACTTCCATTTTTTGTAGAACGTCAAGTTGAGGCGATGCCAGTGGAGCGGAGCGTAACAGGCATTGCCTCAAACACCTTGTTGGCCTTTAGGCTTCGGTGGAATTACCTTTTGGGGACTACCCATCGATGTTTTCTTTAAGAGGAATAGAAATCCAAGAATCAGCATCAAAAAGGAAGCTGTTGAGAATGCACTTTTTAACAAAGTAAAACTACTAGCGACAGAAACTAGTCCTTTGGATACGTCAGGAAACGTCATGATCATTCGGATTATCAATATATTTTCGACATAGTCAAAAATGCCTCCGAATACTGGGAGAGCGGCCAAATATAAAAACTTGGAGTCCGACCGAACTCGTTTGGAGTAACCCCAGATAAACATCAATGAAAAGCAAATTGCGAATAAGCCAGGGTAGATAAAATCGATTGCGAGTTGAGGGAAGAGATATGTGCTTCTGCCGTCTTGACCGAGAGATTCTAGTAGGCTCAAGGCTTGCGAATGAGTGTAACCGGTGGGCGACAGGTCAAACAGAGCTGTGTCTGGAGCGTAGCTTTGGACGCTAGGAATTGTGACCAAAAGCATTAGCAGGTAAACGGCCATCGTTACGACAAACAGAAGGAGAACGTTCTTGCCTGATGCTTTCCTTTGCATGGAGCCGATGAAACCTAGGTTTTGCTTGCTATCGATCATAATTGTTCTTTCTGGCCAACGCTAAGCACTCACGCGGCGGCTTGCCGACGTTGTGAGCTGCGCCTTGATATGCTTATTTCTTATTAACCTCCATGTAGTCGTCGAATTGGGATATGTAGTCGTCTAGATTCTCTTCCAACATCTTGAGGTACTCTGTTTTGAAGTACTCGATAACTTCGTTTTTCTTTTCTTTCATTTCCTCCCCGTTGGAGAAACCTGTCGCGGTCAACCATGCGTTGAATCGTGCAACGGAGTAAAGGAATGACGCACTAACTTTTCCAGGACCGATTTCATTGTTGATCTGGCTGTTTGATAGATGGATGTGTGCGTCTGCTCGATCGTAGAATTCTGGGTCGGTATCCATTTTATCTATCCCTGCATATCGTCAAAGACTCACGATGGCGGCTTCGACTGGGGTTCCAGTTCTGTTGAGGTTGAAATACGTGTGATCGTTGAAGAAGGGCGGGCGTTTGCCGACATTGTGAGCTCTGCCTTGTTCTACTGTATCTTCTATTTGGTTACTGTTTATTCCCATCGATTCTTTCCTCTTGTCGTTATTTCGGTAACCAGAGACTTCGGCCCGACGAGTGAAATGCCCATGTAAGTCTCCTTCTGAAGAGTTACTGTATCCTTTTTGATTTTGTAGTTCTTTTGGTAGATCTCTTGTGAGCCTCCAACTCCCCAATCATCGCCGATATACTCAGCTCCGTAGATCTTTTGGAGAAACTCTTCCATTCCCTTGAATGCAGATTCGTTATGTTCGTCATCACAGATTGTGACTTCGATCGTCTTTCTGCCGAATGGGAAATTCATCTTATTTGTAGAACGTCGAGCTCAGACGACGAGCGCTTGCGCTCGTTGTCTGCGGCGTTTTGTTAGGCTAATTTTATTGGTATTTCTAATTCGAGTGCACATGGCTTTCGGTGAGCGTTAAGCAACTCAACATGAGCCCATTCTTCTGTCTTCAGTATGTTTCTGACTGTCTCGATATCGTCCAAGGAAGCGTTCATTCCAAAAATAATATGATCAACGCTTGATGAGCTAAATTCGTATAAGCCGTATGACTGCGTGTAGAACCGAACCTCATCCTCGTAAATCCAATGCTCGTGTTTCTTCGAGATGGATGCTTCAAGTAGATCGTCCTCTAGGGTGCACTGATCGATGAAAGCATCGCCAGTCCCGTATTTGTGTCCGTACAAAATATCTCTCTGTATTTCTAAAAACGGATGGTTTGTATCGTACGAGACTTCGTACTCCGAGAACTGCTTTCTTTCGTTGCGGGCGTTTAGGTCTTCTAATAAGCTATCAGTGAAACCTATGCATAATCCTCTGTGAGAATCAGCGTAGTGAGACCACATGAGAATATTTTCGTTTTTCTTGCTTAGGCATAGAATGCCGGCATCTCTCAAGCACCGGTCCATAAACGAAGAGGCCATCTCTATTTTTTTTGTGCCATGAGTGATTCCCTCTGTATTCAGTTCGCGTGCGAACTCTTCGGGTGAGAGCTGGCTATCAAAAGGATCGTTGAAGAAAGCGGGTCTTGAGAAGAACAGCTTTCGGAGTGCTAGTGTTTTCAACGTATCCTTGTTGAATGGCCTGTATTTGTATAGAAATGACATTCTATGATTTCTGCCTAACGTCGAGGCCACACGGCGAGCGCTTGCGCTCGTTGTGTGAGCCGTCTTGATGGGGTTTCTTAGTTTTGTATTAGGGTAGGGCTCTTTTGTTCTAGTTCGATCCTTTATGCCTCTGCAGGATCATCTTTTTTAAAGAGGAATTGGGAGTTGGTCGGACCTGTCGAATGTCGATCTTTCTTCCGCTGCAGGATCTTCGTTTTTCTTCAGTCGTGATCGATAGTAGCTCGAATTTCAAAAATTTTTCCCTTCGGGAAGGCTTCGCCTGAAATAACTTCGTCATTTCAATAATAGTTCTCCCCATCGCTAAGCTGATACGCGAGGGCTCGGAAGCCGTAGAGAAAGAGTAGACTGAGATTCGTCCTTGCTGCGTCCACAACTCGGGCGCTTGGCCCGAGTTGTATCGAGCGACTTGTTCGACCTTATTTTCATTCTTCTTTCAGTTTCAACTTTTCGATCTTCAGCATTGCTTCGTTGTCTTCGACCCAAGGTTTACATCGTTCGAGAAGATCGAAAGATTCGGGTGACGAATGAGGATGAATGTCGACTATGATCGTTGTGTTTTCTTTGGTAGCCGTGCTGCAAACGGCTTCGAAGTCCTTACTTCGTATGAAGCTGAAATAGCCTCTTAATTTTTCCAACAATCTCTTCTGTGAATGCTCATCCGACTGTAGGGGACTTGCGATGATGACGTGGAAATCGGCTCCTCCATCTTTTCGAATACCGTAGTTGTCGATGTAGCCCAAAGCCGGTATCGGGTGGTCTGGCTCATCGTAAGTCGATTCGATGTCGTTGTGTGTGATCGATTTCGTCATTTTCTTTCGTCGAACGTCGAGCTCAGGCGACAAGGCCTCGGCTATCGTTTGAATTTCTGGGGTGTTTGATTTTCATGGGGTCGAAGTGAAAGAGGCGGGCGTTTGCCGCAGTTGCCTGGAGCGCTTTGTTGGATACTATTTCCATATCGTTTTAATCTCTCTCAGTTCTAGCAGGATTGGATCTCTCTTTTCTAGTTCGGCCTCTAGGGGCTCTATGCCTAGCTGTCTGGTCGAAATCGGTTTCGTAAGTGAAACCGATGACAAGATCGGAGAGTGTCCCATTAGTGCTATGCTTTCTTTCGTAACTTTTTCTTCACCCAAGTAGAGTTCGGCTCTGAGCATGACAAAAGTGGATGGGAGGACTATGATCGTAAACTCATCTTTCTCTTCTTGGGAGGATTCGATGTAGAATTTGAGACCTTGCTCCATTTCAGCAAAATCGTTTTTCGCATCTTCATCTATTCGAACTGCTTCAAAACGAGAAGTGAACTGGGACTCAGCTAGTTCGCCGAAGTCCTCACCAAGAATGCTATCAGTCAACCAATCAGCGGATGCAATGGCTGAGATCGCTAGAGCGGCTAGAACTGTATTCAATTTCTTCATCCAACGCCAAGTTCTAGTAAGAGTGACAGCCTAGGATGTATCCATTGTGAATTCGGGCGGGACTGTCACGAATTACTAGGTACGTCTTGTTCTGTCTGATTTCTTTAATCATTTCCAAAATCTCCGCCACCGAGGTCGCCAGGCCCGCTAGTATAAGCATCCCAAAATTTCTTTCTTTTAGCAGGGGAATCCGTTTCAGTTCTATCAAGGTGTAGATTGTGAAACCTACTTTTCATTCGTTTTCTTTTCAAATGAATCCTGACCATTAGAAAAGCGATCAATGCGACCATTGAAATCGCAGCTAGAATGAGTGGTTCCTTCATTTCAATTTTTGGTACAGAACGTGAAGGTGATACGCGAGGGCCTAGATTGAACGTGGTGAAAGAGTAGGGCAAGATATGTCGTTGCTGCATCCACAACTCGGGCGCTTGGCCCGAGTTGTATCGACCGCCTGGTTGTGCCCTCTTTCTTTCATTGGTTTGGTTTTGTCAGTATTGCTGTGGCTGACCTGCTCCCCGTAAACAGAGCCATTTGAGTTGAGAGTCTTCCCGTGATCAACATGAAAGGAAGACCATATGAGCCGAGGAAAAGGCAAACGATACAAGGAGGAGGAGATCGTGCGCATCCTGCGCGACGCCGAGGGCGGTACGCCCGTGGCGGAGATCCTTCGCAAGCACAACATATCCGCCGGCACCTTCTACCGCTGGCGCAACCAGTACGCGGGGATGGACGCGGTCCACCTGCGAAGGCTGAAGGAGCTGGAGGCCGAGAACGCCAAGCTCAAGAGGATGGTGGCCGAGCGCATGCTCGACATCGAGGCGCTCAAGGAGATCAACTCAAAAAACTGGTCAAGCCCGTAGAGAAGCGTCGAGCCGTCGACCACCTTCGCGAGAGCCGCGGCTTTTCCCTGCGGCGATCCTGCGGGCTTATGTCCATGTCGAGAAGCAGCTACGCCTACGAGCCGTCCCGCGACGACTCCGAGCTGGCGGGGCTGCTCAGGGAGAAGGCCCTCGAGCGCAAGCGATGGGGCTACCGCCGGCTGCACGTGCTGGTCAGGCGCGAAGGCATGGAGGTCAACCTCAAGCGGACCTACCGCGTGTACCGCGACGAGGGGCTGCAGGTGAGGCGCCGCAAGAGGAAGCGCCATCGCGTGGCCAGGACCTTCGAGCCGTTCGTCTCCACCGAACCCAACCAGCGGTGGAGCATGGACTTCGTGCACGACTCCACATGGAAGGGGCGGACGATGAGGATGCTCACTGTCGTGGACGACTGCACCAAGGAGTGCCTATGGATCGAGGTCGCCACCTCGATCCCGGGAAGCCGGGTGTCGCAGATCCTCGGCCACCTGTCCGAGCTGCGGGGCAAGCCCGGGAGGATACACAGCGACAACGGCCCGGAGTTCGCCGGCATGGCGCTGGACCGGTGGTGCTACGAGAACGGCGTCGAGCACACCTTTATCCAGCCCGGCAAGCCGCAGCAGAACTGCTACGCGGAGAGCTTCAACGGGAAGCTTCGCGACGAGTGCCTCAACGAGCATTGGTTCGACAGCGTCGTCCACGCTCGAGGCGTCGTCGAGAGCTGGTGGGAGGACTACAACGAGGTGCGTCCGCACTCCAGTCTGGGTAACCTGACGCCGAGGCGCTACGCAGCCAAACTGGCGGCGAGCCCCCTAGGGGGCTTGGGTAGGAATGATACAGTTGACCAATCCAGAAACAATAACCACAAAACAACTACGGAAGCCTCTCACTGCTGACGGTACTGAAAGGGGGAGCAGGTCATTTATGCTAAATGATTTGGTCTTCCTCTTTTTGTATTCAGGCGACCATCCTGCTGTCCAAAAGAAATATTCATTTCCTTTTATAACTGAACGAGTTTTACGTACTCCTGCGATTTCACCTGTACGTTTAGTTTTTCTCTCAGACAGCTCCTTTCTTGTAAGCGGTGGAAAAAGTTCAAGTAGTTCTCGGTGGTAGCTTTCGGCTTCCTTCAATGCCGCCTCCGAACCACCGCATGCTGAATCGTGAAATAGCTTATCAAAAGGAACTCCTTCTCTTCTATATCTAACGTACCAGCCTTTAGCCCGATCGTATTCATATCGAGATATGCCGGGCTTGCCTGGGTTCTTTCTTTTCATTTCTTCGACAACGCCGAGGTGATACGTGAGCTCAAGTTAAAGCTCGATCGTTTGGTTAAGGTTGAATGTGTCTGGTGGGAATGAAAAACGGCGAGCGCTTACCCGAATTGTATCGACCGATTTGTTCGACCTATTTTTAATTCTTTCTTTCGTATCCATATTTCTGTGCAGGAATCTATTTCTTAAGGTAATAGAAGCAAATGCTTGCTATCATCGAGAGAACGAAAAGACGGAGGTGAAATAGATACCTTTTTCTGTAAATCTTTCCTTTTTCAGTCAGGAGGTTTTCGTTCGTGACGTACTCTAGTCGAGGGTACTTTGTCCTAGAACCCTCGACATTCTCCATTATCATATAACCGAAATACGCCTGAGTTCCGAGGAGCCCGATTAGGGCTACAGCGTTTAGGAGTTCGATTATTCTGAGGACTGACATTTTTTCTTCGTCGAACGTCGAGGCTACACGATGGCGGCAGCTTTTCGGGTAGAGGTTCCAGTAGTTTCGATGCGATTACGGATGCGATCGAAGTGAAAGAGGCGAGCGCTTGCCGACATTGTGTGCGCCGCCTTGTTAGCCAAATGATTCGTGTCTCCAAATGTGGAATACACTAGAATCGAATCATTAATCTGGCATAGGACTGGGTTGGTCATCTTAGGGCTAGGGTAACTTGGGTATCGGCTAAGCTTGGATTCTCTAGGTCAAGAAGTCTAGTTCACTGTTCGAGGATGTTGCCTCCTTCGGACCTAAAACTCTCTCAATATAAATTTCTTCATAAGTGGCTAACGTGAAAGCCATACGCGGAAGTCAGCGCGGAGCGCTGGCTGGAGTTGTATGGGCTGACTGGTTAGGATTTAATTCTTTTTAGTAATTTCTCGACTGATGCTTTGTGGTGTTCCTCTTCTTGAATCGTAATTTTATCAAAGGATAAGTTATCGCCGTTGTCATAGAGGCGGGTGAGAACACGATCTATCTTAAGTGCATAGATAACAAGATCCTCAATTTGTTTGATCTTGGTTTTTGAGAAAAGCAGATGAGCTGTATCCATCATGCTAAAATCTGTATGTGCGTATACCTTGTGTCTAATTGGTTTTATGTGCTCTTCGTAGTCTTTCTGTTTCTTGGAAGTTTCACCTCGTAGTCTGAGGAAGTCGGCTTGAGTTGGCGAGTATTTGGAGTCCATGTAGGAATCCAGCCAATTTCTGTCAGCATTTACCGGAGGAGCGACGCGTTTTCGTTCACGTAGAGCTTCCTTGGAAAAATCGTCGATATTATCGATGCATTCTCTTAAGAGCTTGTGAATAGAAAATGCGTCTCCATCGATATCGAAAATTCGGCCGAGAGTCATGAAATGCGTGACTTGGAGTGAATGAAGAATTATGTTCCAGGTTTCGGCATCAAGGTTGAGGGTACGTTCGATTTCTGAGCATTCGTAGGCAATATCGTGGATTCCTTTCCAAGTGTAGAAAGTCGAACTTAGAGCGACTACCTCCTCGTTGAATTTGCTCAGCAAACTTCTCATTTTATTTTCCTAACGCTAAGGTGATACGACGGCGGCTTCGGTCATCGCTACCACGTCTGGGTTGGTTGATTTCGAAGTGTCGATGAGAAAGAGGCGGGCGTTTGGCGCCGTTGTATCGACCGTCTGGTTGTCTTCGTTCTTTAGTAGTCCAATACGAAAGAAAGGAGCCTTATCGGACGAATAGTCGTAGCTTTCTGGGTGATGCCTAATCGTACGAAAAAAATCTCTTTTCTTTTCCTTGGGGACTAGGGTTGATCGACCTTTGTGTAGGTACAGGAGATATGTCGCTTCTATTTCTTTCTTCGTTGGGCTTTGGAAACTGAGATGTAGTTCGTTCCTAATGACCGACCATGTTCCGGAGGTCTCTTCCCACGTTCCATGGAAAACCGGACCCTCTTCAGGGTAACCTGCTTCAACGTAGGAATCCATCATCTCGTAGGAAAATTCAAAGGACCGATCTGGTTTAAGGAGTAACTTACTACTGCTAAACGGGGCTGACCAATGAAAGTAGCTTCCGACTATTTGATTAGGTTGGGGATTGGGAATCAGGCTCGCCCTTTCTAGATGGAACGTCGTGCATGACGTGCAAAACAGAAGAGAGATAAATACGCCTGTAGTTGTTTTTCCCATTCTATTTAGACAACGTCAAATCCACACGATGTCGGTCTCAGCTGGGATTCCACGTCTGGGTTGGTTGATTTGTAAGGGTTTCGTTGTGAAAGGGGCGGGCGATGACCGACATTGTGTGCGATGCCTTGTTAGCCAAATGGAACGTGTATCCAGATGTCGAATCCACTCGAATCGATTTTTTAAACTGGCATAGGGCCTTGCTCATTGAATTTGGGTGACAGGGTTCTATGGGTTGCGGTGAAGCTCGAAATGTCGAAGTCAAATAGTCTATTCCGTTGGTAGAGGTTGCTGCTTCCTTCGATTCAAAAACCCTCAATGGTATTATATATTCTTCAGAAGTGGCTAACGCCGAGACCATACGACGAGGCCTAAGCTTGGCTTCCATTTCTGAGGTCGTTGTTTTCTAAAGGTTCGTTGTGAAAAAGGCGGGCGTTTGCCGAAGTTGTATGCGTCGATTGGTTAGGCATTTTTGATTTCTTCTCCGACAAAGACAAGGCACTCGTTTGGGTCTGAAATATGGAACTCTCTCATTCCATAATCTCTATCGGATGGGTCATTGGTTTTGTATTTTTCTTTGTAGTTTTTCACGTGATTCCAAAGTAAGTCGATGCCTTCGACTTCGATGTAGATATCAGTGTGACCTCTCACGCATTCCATAACTTTCTCATCGCTAGCCAGCATTAAGTGGATCTTTGCGTCCCCAGATTTAATGACAGAATAGTTTGGGGACTCCATGAGAACGTCGAACTTCAGAACATCAACATAGAAGCCTATCGTTTCCTTCATGTCAGCAACCGCCAACATCGGGGCAATGAGTTTTGTCGTATGTGTGCTCATTTTCTTTTCTGCCTAACGTCGAGTCCTCACGACGTAGGACGCGCAGCGTCCGGAGTTGTGAGCGACGTCTGGTTCGGATTCATTTCTTTAGTATGCTTTGAGTATCCCCTTCGGTTTTACGTATCCATAAGTTTGGGACTTGGTTCTCATGTCTATAAGCGATTGACCCGAAGGGTTCATGAAAACCGTCAATCCGTTCGCCATCATAAACAAGGGAATCAGCATATGCGTAGGAATTAGCCAGAAGATCGACGTCCCCATTTCTCTTAAGTCAAATGGCGGCAAAAAGTAGAGGAAACTCATCGCTGTGAAATATGCCAGATAGACTGAATTGCGTATCCATCTTTTCTTTGCACTGATTGGGTTCTTTTCTAGATCGAGCGTCTGAAGCCCAAGAAGCCGCTTGCCCGGGGATTCCGGTATCATGGTAAACGTGAGAATAAAAGCCAGACCGATCAACATCGGTAGCCTTTGCTTTAACTCGTCGTCGATTTCCAAGTATTTGGGGATCGATACCAGAAGCGATCCAATCAGAAAATTGATCGTGAAAGCGGCAATTCGCTTTGGATAGGATGTCGGGGTTAGTTGGCTCACTTATTTTTTCCGAACGCGAAGTCCATACGACGTAGGCTATCGCGGAGCGATGGCCGAAGTTGTATGGGACGACTGGTTAGAACTTTCGTATTTCATCAGAGTAGGGGTTCCTTTTCGAATCTCGCTGGACTGCGCGGCTCGAAAGTGCATTCGGCTCGAAACTGTCCTGCAGGAAGCTTGAAGTCTCGAGGTCAAGGGTCTGCTAGCTTCGCCGAGGATGCTCGTGGCTGCGACTCGAAAATCGCAATCGCCGATCAAAAATCGAGGTCGGATTCCCTTGTGGCTTCCACGTCTCAGGCTTCCTAGTCCCAGAACGCCTCGACGCCGATTCGCGTTCGCCGAAAGTGTCGAAAGCGGATTCATAGTTTCGTCTCGTTCCTTGTCGCCCCCTCGTAGCCTTTCTTTTCCAGTCGAATTTGTCGTGGTCGCACTGGCTGAGGATAATGCCTCCTTCGTGACTAGAATCGTATCCATAAATCAAAACTTTCTAACGTCAAAGCCACACGATGTCGGCTTCGGTTGAGTTTCCATTTCGGTTGAGGTTGATATCCAGGGCTTCGTTGTGAAACTGGCGTGCACTTACCGACATTGTGTGGGCTGCCTGGTTAGCCAAATAATTCGTGTCTCCAAATGCGGAATACACTAGAATCGAATCATTAATCTGGCATAGGACTGGGTTGGTCATCTTAGGGCTAGGGTAACTTGGGTATCGGCTAAGCTTGGATTCTCTAGGTCAAGAAGTCTAGTTCACTGTTCGAGGATGTTGCCTCCTTCGGATCTAAAACTCTCTCAATATAATTTTCTTCATAAGTGGCTAACGCTGAGTCCTCACGCGGAGGGGGCGGCAGCCCCCGGAGTTGTGAGCGACGACTTGATATGCTCATTTTTCATTCTTTTCCATGCTAATGTCCAGAGTAACGCTGACAGTAGGATAAAAGCTGGTGCGGTAGGGTTAAGTCCGAAAACCCAAAGGAATGAACAAAGCCCCAACCAAATCAGTGAGACGAAAAATCCTCCAATACTCATGATTTTCATTAGGCTCATCACTTCTTTTTCTTTTCTTCCAATGATTACTATCGGGATTAAAGCGATGATGTAGAGGATGGCCTCTTCAGTAGTTGTCCCTTCGTAGCGTTCTTCAGTTTGTTTTGCTTCCGTGGATGCCCAGCCTTTGGCTAATGCGTCGAACTTCGGGCTCGTCGAAATATGAGTCACGATAAAGGCAATGGATATCACCAGCTGTGCAATCGGTAGTATCCATTTTCTTATCTGCATATCGTGAAAGCCATACGCGGAGGTCATCGCGGAGCGATGGCCGGAGTTGTATGGGCTGACTGGTTATCACAATATTTCATTCGTGTTCTTTTTGTTGGTTGAGAGGATTCTTGAGGCCTTCAGCTTGAAGCTGATTGTTCAACTCTACTGTTTCTTTATACTTCCTCATCATGTCTTTAATAGCTGATGATTCGGTATCTATCGTTCCTTCTAATGCGGTGACTAGAGTCGCAAGGTCTTCGAAGTCATCGGCTGCTCTTGCGTGTGCTCTGACTACTTTCCAATCGTTCTCATCTTTAGGTTCGCCTAGAAGCTGAATCTGACGTTTCCATGATTGGTTCTTTTGAACTGCCGAGTTGTTTATTCCGGCTAGGAGATACTGGATTTCCTTCCCACGCTTTTTTATCTCGTTGATGGTTGCCCATTGGTAGACGGCGATGAAAGCGCTGATCAAACCAGCTATCAGACCAATTGTTTCAAGGTGTTCCATGAGCGATTGCATTTCTTATTTTCTGATAACGCTGAGTTCAGGTGACGCGGGCTTGCCCGCGTTGCCTGAAACGACTGGTTCTACCTTTCTTCATTTTAACTTAGTGAGGCTGCAATGCTGCCTAGAATAGCAAAGACCAGCTCGATGATGAGCAATAGTATAGCTAGGCAGATGTCTAATGCCAGAAGCTTTCGGCCTGTACTCGTTAATTCGCTTTGTGCGGATAGAACGAGTCCTTCGGGTGTGGCTAAATCACGTGAATCTTTTTCTCTTATTTTTAGTTCGTGCCCGATGATCCCTCGAATTGCGACGTATCCAGCAATCGGTAGAATGAACAACGGAAATGCCCATGAATCATCTGTGGCCAACAGAAACGAAACCCAGAGAAAAATGCCTCCCAAAACAATGAAGCCGATTCTTTCGAAAGCTCCTAGAGCGGGAAGGCTATTAATCTCCGCCATTGTCGGTTCTCGTCCGTTCTTCTTCGTCCAAGAATCGATGGTTTTGGTCGCTCGTTTCGTGAGGCGCTTTATCGTTCTGTTTCGTAGACTAAACACTAATTTATTTTGTAGAACGCCGAGTACAGGCGGCGAGCGCTTGCGCTCGTTGCCTGCTACGATTTGTTCGACCTAGTTTTGTAGTTCTATTTCAATGTCAGTGATGGTAAGTTTAGTGCCTACATCTGTAGACTTCTCAAGAATGTAAGACTTAAGATCTTGGATCGGAAAAATCGATGCTATCGTCTCTTTCTTTGATTCGTAGAACTCTTCAATTCTCTGAATAGTTCTTTCTTTCAAGACTGGGAAGTCGGCTCCCCCCACGTAACGATGAAGGTTAACTTTGTGTGAGACTGTGATCGTCAAAATCCATGATCTTTTTCCTGAAGAAGATAACTCCATTTCAAAGCTATCGTGGATACTCGACTTTGCTCTTTCGATAGCCAGTGAAAGACTGTCATCGGTGTTCATCGTCGCTAGATCGATTGCGCACGCTCGATCCCACTCTAGCTCTATCCCGTCTCTTTTTGCATCGATAAGCTGGTCAACTACTCCGAATGGGTCTCCGCCACAAAGGTGGTGAGCCTCTAGCTGGGATAGACTCACACCCATTTCGTGACTTTCGGATTTTTTGAAAAGACGTATGAGCTTCGAAGCTGGACAACCTCGAATACTCATCGCGAATCGTTCCTTTAGGAATAGGCTCATTTATTTTCTTCGTCGAACGCAGAGGTCTCACGCGAGCGCTTGCGCGAGTTGTGAGCACCGACTTGATGGGGTTAAATAATTCAGGGTTAGAGTTGGGTTGGACATGGAAGTTTCGGATCCTCTTATTTTTGAACTAGAGTAGGGTGTCTTTGTTCTGAATCGATCTTAATTGGACTGCAGGATCATCTGTCTTTAAAGGAATTTGGATTTGGTCGGCCTTGTCGAAAGTCGATCTTAACTCCGCTGCAGGATCTTCCTTTTTCTTCAGTCGTGATCGATAGTAGCTCGAATTTTCAAAATTTTTTCCCTTCGGGAAGGCTTCGCCAGAAATAACTCCGTCATTTCTATAATAGTTCTCCCCATCGCCGAGGCCATACGTGTAGGCCACGCTAATGGTTAAGTTTCAGTAGTCGTTGATTTGTGAGGGTTCGTTGTGAAAGAGGCGAGCGTTTGCCGGAATTGTATGCGCCGACTTGTTCTAAGTTGTTCATTCTAGTCTGTAATCACGATCGCCTTACACTTCGGGCAAATCTTCTTGGTAAGAATGAGGCTCTTGTTGGTAATGTCGAAAACCGTTCCACATTCAGAACACGATAATCCATTCTTTCGATAGGTAGGTTTCCATTCTTTGAATTTCTTAAAAATCCAGATTAGTGGAACACTCACTGAAACTGCCATAACCGCTGCACCCGTAAATCCTTCGATGTATCCGTTTTTTAGTAGGAATAGGGCTAGTCCCGAAAAGGCGAAAATTACGACAACGTAGATGATGGCTGCTTTCCTGAATTCAGGCCTCAGTTCTCGAAGAGCGTCTTCGAAGCGCGTGTTGAATTCTTCTTTAGTCATCTTTTTAGAACGTCAAAGCCACACGATGTCGGCTTCGGTTGAGGCTCCAAGTCTGTTGAGGTTGATTTCCATGGGATCGTTACGAAAGAGGCGGGCGTTTGCCGACATTGTGTGAGCTGCCTGGTTCTCCTATTTTGATTCTTTTTTCTTCACTGGTTTGGATCAGCTCTAAGGCTACTTCCAAATTTCCTTCGATTTCATGGATAAACGTATCCAAATCTTCAGGAGAGAATGTTTGATTCATATCTTCTATCGATAACTCGCCCTCGGATTCGTCGATACCTTTACGAAGACTCCTCAATTGTAGTTGGATTTTTTCTATTTCTTCTTTTTCAGGCAGACCGCTGTACATCGTGAGAAACGATGCTATCTGGACCGGAGAGAAGTCATAGGCCTCGACGCCGCAGCACTCAGCAACGCAAATCGTTTGGCAACGACTGACGAGGTTCATGAGTGGTGGTTCGAGTTTCATCTTTTTTGGAGAACGCTAAGTCCTCACGCGGAGGGGGCGGAGCCCCCGGAGTTGTGAGCGACGACTTGATATGCTTTTTTATGTTTCCTAATTGTGGATACCAGTTCGATGACAAATAGCAGAGAAGCCAAAAGGCCACTCGTGACTGTGAATAATCGTACTGGAATCCCTGATTCCCAATCGCCGGATTTGGTGAGAACACCGCCCATCATCGAGGCAACCATCAGAACGTAGAAAACAGTAGTAATCCAATTCTTTGGTTTCTTTTTATTCTCTTCTCTCTCTTTGTGTTCTTTCCTTATCCTGTCCCAAGCTTCTCGGGAGGTCTCTTTCGGTTTGGACTTTGTGTAGACCCATTTGAAGAGGTCGTAGATTCCGATTAAAACGAAACCGAGGAACATGGCTGGAAAATCGGTTTCAAGCCAAATTGGGATTCCGATAGCGAATGACGCGAGAGCTGCGAGCTTCCGGATCTCTTCTTTCATTTCATTCTGCATATCGCCAAGTTCAGGCGACAAGGCCTGTGTGAGGATTCAAAGTGTTGAGTTGGTTGGTTTGCATGGGGTCGTAGTGAAAGTTGGCGTGCGATGGCCGAAGTTGCCTGAAACGCCTTGTTCGACCTATTTGTTTTGTATTCACCAGTTGGATTTTTTGGGTAGTTGCTATCTTTCTTAGAATGCTTCAAGGATCATCTTTCTTTCAATGCAGGATCATTCTTTTCTTCTTTTTTGGATGCCAAATACATGACTGACACGACTGAAGCAAAAGCTGCTGATGCTCCTATGGCATAGTGATCAAAATTTCGTCCCAATACTTTCGTGATTACAGCGGCTAGAATGCCTGAGCAGACTCCTATGAGTATGATGATTCCTAAGTGTTTTGCTTTCATGTTTTTATTTCGTCGAACGCAGAGGTCTCACGCGGGCGCTTGCGCTCGTTGTGAGCACCGACTTGATATGCCAATTTTTTGTTTCATCACAGCAGGCTCAGTTTCGATTGGTTGATCCTTCATTTTGAATGCTTCGTTGGTTTTCCTTTTTTGGTTCTGTTGATCGTCGCCACTTTTTTCACTCGATGGTTCGAAACCGTTTGGTCGTTTGAATTGCTTTTTCTTTTGGTTTAGTCGATTCCCGTTCGAATGAAATCGAGTAGGGTGCTTTTTCTTGAGGTTGGTTCTTCGGTTCTTGTATCCACGATTCGCTTATCAATTATTTTTCTGCATATCGTCTAGTCCACACGACGAGCGCTTGCGCTCGTTGTGTGAGACGCCTTGATGGGCGTTTTTCTTTTTGAAAGGTGTTGGTGTCCTTGTCGAATCACGATCTCTTCAATTTTTAGTTTTTGGTTCGATCTTCAATTCGTTTTTCTTTTGGGTCGGATAGGGGAGATGCTTGGATCTCGAAGTTCTAGCAGTGGGGATTTCTTTTCTGTAGTTGGATTTCTGTTACCCGATTCGTTCAGGTTTTGGATAGTAGCTGAAATTTCAAAATTTTTCCCTTCGGGGAGGCTTCGCCTGAAATAACTTCGTCATTTCAATAGTTCTTTTTGATTCGCCCATCGCGGAGGTGATACGATGAGCGACACTCAAATAAAGCATCCACGTTCAATTGGCGGCACTGTCGCGAATTGTATCCACCGTTTTGTTCGCTTTTTTTTAGTTCTGTTTTCAGGGGAGTTTAAATTGGTGGATTCTACAAAGAGAACCAATGAGTGGCTAAAAGATGACTGGAGGGTATTTGATGTATATTCAGAAGATTCCCATTATGCTGGCCACCCATCAGCGATTCGATTCGCAATGAACAAGAGGTCATGGATTGCTAGACTCATGCCCCAGCACATATATCAATTCTTCCTCGAAGGAGCCATCTGGTCTGGGCTTGGGGCGAATTATACGAGTGGATATGAATTTCCATCCGTCTTCTTGAATTTTTTTGGTTATTTCCCAATCAGCGTAGATGGAGGATTCGAATTCTTTTATCGTAAGATAATTTTTCATAATGTCATTTAATATATTTTTAGCGAACGCCGAGGTGATACGCGAGCTCAAGCTAGGGCTCGAACGTTGGGTTGAGGTTGAGTGTGTCTAGTGTGTTTGAATTTCGGCGAGCGCTTACCCGAGTTGTATCGACCGACTTGTTCTACTTTTTTCAGGAACGTGTCTCCAGTCGTTGAGTCCACTCGAATCGAATCTTTAAACTGGCATCGGGCCTTGCTCGTCATGCTTGGGTAACAGGTTGAATTGTGTCTTCGTGAAGCTTGAAATGTCGAAGTCAAAAGTTCGTCTCGTTCCTTCGGTTCGTCGGAATCAATTGAAATCTATCTGTCGTGTTCGTTTGGAATGTCGTGGTCGCACTGGCTGAGGATGCTGCTTCCCTCGATTCGAAAACCATAAATCTCTTCACCGGTTTGATTCTTTAGTTTCGTAGAACGTCAAAGCCACACGATGTCGGCTTCGGTTGAGTTCCCATTTCGGTTGAGGTTGATATCCAGGGCTTCGTTGTGAAACTGGCGTGCACTTCCCGACATTGTGTGGGCTGCCTGGTTAGCCAAATAATTCGTGTCTCCAAATGCGGAATACACTAGAATCGAATCATTAAACTGGCATAGGACTGGGTTGGTCATCTTAGGGCTAGGGTAACTTGGGTATCGGCTAAGCTTGGGTTCTCTAGGTCAAGAAGTCTAGTTCACTGTCCGAGGATGTTGCCTCCTTCGGATCAAAAACTCTCTCAATATAATTTTCTTCATAAGTGGCTAACGCAGAGGCCATACGTGGAGGCCTCAGTTTGGGTTCCATTTCAAGTTGCTGTTTTCAAGTCTGGGTTCGTAGTGAAAGAGGCGGGCGTTTGCCGGAATTGTATGGGCCGACTTGTTCGACCTATTTGTTTTTGTATAAACCAGTTGGATTCCTTGGATAGTTGATTTCTTTCTTTGATTGCTTCGAGGATCACTCTTTCTTTGCTTCTTTTACTTTGATTCCTTCGGTTTTTTGTCGAGGTATCGTTGTGGGACGAAAAGCAGTATGATGAAAGCAATGACAGCTAGGTAGAGAGGTCTGTAGTAATCAATTTCACTGCTCTCTTTGGTCAAAAACTGGAATACCAGAGAACCGATGGATATCCCGAGTACTAGTGCTAATTTAGTTTTCATTTTTTCGTCGAACGTCAAAGACTCACGATGTCGGCTTCGACTGAGATTCCACGGCTGTTGAGGTTGATTTTCATGGGGTCGTTTTGAAAGCGGCGGGCGTTTGCCGATATTGTGAGCTCTGCCTGGTTCTACCCTTTTTCGTTTTCTTCATTTGATTGATTCGAAGTCGATCCATGGGATGAATACAGATATCTTGGGTCTTGGTTATAACCTCGCCGAATCATTTCTTTCTTCGTTTCTTTCAGAGCCCAACTACGAACTTGTAACCATTTGATAGGGCGCAGAAAGAGGGATGCATCCGTTATTTCTTTCCTTCGTTTTTCGTAAAGCGATTGAAAAATATCGAATCGTTCACGAAGGAATTCGGGCCTAGTTTCTGGATGAATGATTGTTGAGTTCATTTCTTGTAGAACGTGAAGCTGATACGCGAGGGCCTAGATTGGTGGATGTGAAAGAGTAGGGTGAGATACGTCCTTGCTGCGTCCACAACTCGGGCGCTTGGGCCGAGTTGTATCGAGCGACTGGTTAGCACAACCTTTCATCACAACCTGATCTTTCGTTTCGTTACTTTTCATCTCAACCCAATCCTTCCTGTCGTGTTCGTCTGAATACCTCGTTTCTTTCCGTGTGTCTCTTCTCCGCTTGTCGCGATAGCTGCCTAAACTTAACGATTACTTTCTGCTAACGTCGAGGTGATACGCGAGGATCAGCGCGGAGCGCTGACCGCAGTTGTATCGACCGTCTGGTTCTGCTTCTTCATTTTTCGGGGGGAACGCCTCCCATTGCCTCATACGCTAAGATCACATTCTTGAGTGCTGCTTTCTCTCGGCTAGAAACCTTTCTGTCGTGATGGTATTGACGTCCTCCATAACGCATCATCGTGTCATCTGAATCAGAAATTTGATTTATTAGATTCCATATTTCTCGATCTACTGAAACGTCTTTCCACTCCCAGATGCCTCCATATCCGTTGTCGCGTTCCCAGTCATCGAAGAAGTTGTACTTGAGTGTGACTAACTCTCCGTCGACTTTGAAAGTAGCGGATTCCACAAATAGCCAGTCATCACTGTTGTAGCTCATCTTGAATCTGAGCCAAACTTGGTTTCCCTTTTTTCCGATGTATGCGTGAATGTTTTTGACCGCGTTTGTATCTGGTGAGGATCGGTCCTTGAAGAACTCGATCTCTTTTATTTCATCAACTGAACTCTTTAGATTCTTTGTAGCTGCAGCTAAGGCTATCTTTCTTTCGTTAGCTAACCGTTCTTCTTCGATTCTTTGTTGCTCAAGGTGTTTGGCTTTTTCTTCGGCTAACCGGCTTTCTTCTTCATCTTTCCTTTTTTGTTCTTCTGCTTCGAGTTCTTTCTGAACAATGATCTCGTAGTCCAATTCAGAAATTAGTTTATTAATTTCGTCACTTTTGAAATTCGAATACTTCTCTTGTAGCTCGAATAACGTATCTTTTGCTTCACTTGGTCTATTCGTGTTTCTCAAGTCTATTGCTTTGGATAACAGAAGGTCAGGTTGATTCTTAAGCTCGCCGAGTTGTTTCTCTAGCATCGTGATGCGTGATTTGAGTTCACTATTCTCATCGGCAATCTTCGAGTTGCTGAGAACGGTTGAAGCGACAATGGCGACGATCATACCAACGACCGGTACGACCACTACTATGGTCAGGATGCGTAGAAATGTTTTCATTTATTTTTGCAGAACAGTATTATTAACTGTCAAATTTGTCGGGATAACCAGCTTTGGTTATCCGTCTAGTTTTTAGGGAGTTTTACTTATTGAAGTTGCCTTTGTCAACGACTTAGGTAGATTTGCAGACGGTTAACTATAGTAACTGCTACTTTGGTTATCCGTCTGGAATTCAACCTCGAAATTGTGACCGTATGAAGAGCGAATCGAATAGCCCGGAGTGGCTTTGCCGCGCCCGGGCTCTTTGGCCGTCCGGCAGCGCCCCTGCCGGCCTCGATATGAAATGGAGTCCGGAGTGGATCAAGAAGTTCCTGACCTACCTGGAGAGGAGAAACGACGGGGCTCTCCCCGAGGAGACTCCTGGCTACGGTGCCGCCGACTCGTTTGACAGGATGCTCCGGGATAGCTGGAAGCTGGAGGACTGGCGGGTCGACAGCGCTCGCCGCGCGGTCGATTGGCTGCTAGACGCCGCTTGCTCCCATAGGCCGGAGTCTTCAGCTGCGGAAATGGCGGTGAGGGAGAGGGTGCGCCTTCCTTCGATGGAGTTGCCAGCCTGGGGAGACATCGAGGAGTATTTTGTCGAGAAGGGCGGGATGGAGGTTTGCGTACGGATCGTCGCGAGAAGAAAGGGGCGAGCTTTGAAGACGGAGAAGAGCTACGTGACTTGGACGGGACGCCTACGCAGGTGGTGGAAGGTCCAGGGCGTCGGTTCGGTGGGGTTGGAGAGCCGTGAGCAGGCTGGCGAGGAGCTTGAGCGGGCTATTTCCGGCTTTCTCGACCATATTGCGGTGGTGGAGGGGGTTGCGGTCGCGACTCAGAGGCAGGCACTCAACGCCTTGATTTTCGCATTCAGGGCGTGTCTGGGCATTGAGCCTGGGTTGCTTCCCGAGTATAGGGGCGCTACGCGCGGGAGGGCTTTGCCAGTGGTACTGTCTAAGGGCGAAATTGGCAGGTTCCTTGATTGCGTGGAACTTAAGGTGGGGGTTTTGGTGAAACTGCTGTACGGTGGCGGCCTGCGTTTGTCTGAAGCTTTGAGGTTAAGGGTGAAGGACCTGGACTTCGCTCACGGCAGCGTAGTGGTGCGTGACGGGAAGGGCGGAAAGGATAGAAGGACGACTTTGCCAGCTGGCTTGGTTGGCCCGTTGCGGGAGCAGTTGAGGAAGGTCAGGGTATTGTTCGATAAGGACAGGGCGGAGGGGCGCGATGGCGTGTATTTGCCGAACAAGCTAGAAAGGAAGTACCCGAATGCGTCGAGGGAATGGATCTGGCAGTACGTTTTTCCGACGGACAAGCTGGTGAAGGATCCGCGGAGCGAGGCTTTCCGCAGGCATCATTGGGGAGAGCGAGTGATCCAGAGGGCGGTGAAGGACGCGGCGATGGCGGCGGGTATCCATAAACGTGTGACGCCTCATGTGATGAGGCATTCGTTCGCCACTCATTTGCTGGAGGACGGGTACGACATCCGGACGGTGCAGGAGCTGTTGGGGCACGCGTCGGTGGAGACGACGATGATCTATCTGCACGTGATGAATCGTCCGGGGATGCATGTGAAGAGCCCGTTGGACGGTTCTTAAGGGGCGCGAGGCGAAATGAGGTGGCCGCGGAGGGACTACTTGCCTTCTTGCTCGTCGCTTTGCTGCTTGAGCACGCGTTCGAGGATGGAGCTCATGTCTTCGGTGGTGGTGAAGACTTGCTCGGCTACGTAGATGGGGACGTTGTTTTGGAGGGAGAGGACGATGGAGTCGCTGGGGCGGGCGTCGAGCTCGATGATCTTGGTGTCCACTTCGTTGCTCATCTCGATGAATATGCGGGCGAAGAATGTGCTCTCTTGCTTGTCGTTGATGACGATGCGGGAGATCTTGGCCTCGAGGCCGATCAGCATGGATGAGATGAGATCGTGGGTGAGGGGACGTTCTTTTTTGACGCCGTTGATTGCCATGGAGATGGCGTTGCCGACGCTGTGGTCGACGTAGATGACGAATACCTTGTCGTCGTTTCCGAGGAATACGGCGCATCCGTTAACTGTTGGCATGACGCCTTTTACGGTAACTTGGATAACGCTGGTGTTCATTTGGGATCTGGCTGCTTGGTCGCCGCGCTCGGGCGCTTAGGTAGTGCTAAAGAGGGATCGGCTGATTTGATCAAACATTTAAGCTAAGATTCCCTAAATGTGGAGACTGTAATTTTTTTGGGGCGAATTTTGGGAAGTTGGGTATTTTGAATTATGAATTATGAATTATGAATTATGAATTGGGAATTGGGTGGTGGGTGATGGGGGCGTTGGAGTTGGTTATTAGGGGTGTTGGATGGTTTCGGCGGCGATGGCGCGGCGGAATTGGGCTTTGGCGACGAGGTGCTGGTAGTTGGCTGCGAGGGCGTTGGTGCGGGCTTCGGTGAGGGCGACGCGGGCTTCGAGGACGTCGAGCTGGCTGATGGAGCCGGTGGTGAAGCGGCTGTCGGCCATGCGGAGGGCTTCCTCGGCTTGCTCGACGACTTTGACGGCGGCTTGGGCGAGCTGGTCGGCTTCTTGGAGGGCGGAGATGGCTTGTCGGACTTGGACTTCGATGGCCAGGCGGAGGGATTCTTGCTGGATGCGGGATTGCTCGAGCTGGGAAAGGGCTTGGAGCTTTTGGCCGCGGGTCTTGTTGCCGTCCCAGATGTTCCAGCTGGCTTCGATGCCGATGGTCCAGCCTTCGGGGGCGTCGTCGAAGGCGGATGAGAAGTTGGAGCGTTGCTTGCCGTAGGTGCCGACGAGGTCGACGGAGGGGCGGCGGCCGGAGTCGGCGATCTTGAGTCCGGCTTCGCGGGCTTTGGTGATGGCGGCGAGTTGCTTGAGTTCGGCTCGTTCGGCGAGGGCGGTTTGGAGTCCGGTTTCGAGGTCGTAGTCGATGGGTTCGTAGACGAGGGTGTCGGTGAGCTCGGGGACGCGGTTGAGGTTTAGGGAATCGCGGCGGTAGTTTTGGTAGCCCATGGATTGGCGTAGTTGTTCGATGGAGACGCGGTAGGCTCCTCGGCGGCGGATGAGGGCGGGCTGGGCGTTGGCGAGAAGGACTTCGGCGCGGAGGACTTCGAAGTCGGAGACGTCGCCGGCTTCGCGGCGGAGTTTGGCGTTGGCGAGGGTTTCTTCGAGGAGCTGCACGTTTTGTTCTTCGACGCCGATTTGGTCGCGTGAGAGGATGGCGGCGTAGTAGCGGGTGCGGACTTCGAGGAGGGCGTCGAGGATGGTGGACTCGAGGGAGAGCAGGGCGGACTCGCGGAGGAGGTCTTGGACGTCGAGTGCGGCCTGGATGCCGCCGCCTTCGTAGAGGGCTTGGCGGGCGGAGAGGGTGATGCTCCAGGATTCTGTGGTGGCGGGGAAGAGGCCGCCGCCGGTGTCGCTGAGTCCTTCGTCGAGCTGGCGGTAGGAGGAGTTGAGGGCGAGGGTGGGCAGGGCGCGTGATTTGACTTCGACGATGAGGCCTTCTTGTTCGCGGATGGTCTCGAGGGCGGTCTGGATGGCGAAGTTGTGCTCGAGGGCGAATTCGAGGGTGGTCTGGAGGTCGAGGGTTTGGGGAACCTCGGGCGTGTCTTGGGCTCGCAGGGGAGCGAGGGAGACGACGAGGGTCGCTAAGAGAGCGGCGGCGCGTTTGAATTTTGGATACACGGTTGAAAGTGGTGAGTGGTGAGTAGTGAGTAGTGAGTAGTGAGTAGTGAGTAGTGAGTAGTGAGTAGTGAGTAGTGAGTAGTGAGTAGTGAGTAGTGAGTAGTGAGTGGTGAGGAGTGAGTGATTGGGTTGCGTGTCTTTTTTTTCCGCAGATTCCACGGATGGGTGTGTTTTGTTTTTTTGACCGCAGATGAACGCTGATGTTTGAGAGGAATTTAGTGGCGGCGTGATCGCCTTTTTTTGGAGGGCGACTGATGTCGTTGTGAGTGGGTTGGTGTGCTAGGCTTGGGCGTTGGGTTCGGGGATGGGGTCTTCTTGGCCGTGGTGGTCTTTGGCGAGGAGGACGTAGAGGGAGGGGACGAAGAAGAGGGTGAAGAGGGTGCCGATGGCCATGCCGCAGACGAGGACGAGGCCGATGGAGTTTCGGGCGGCGGCTCCGGCTCCGGTGACGAAGATGAGCATCATGTGGCCGAAGACGGTGGCGGCGGTGGTCATGAGGATGGGGCGCAGGCGCACGGCGGCGGCTTCGGCGACGGCTTCGATCTTGCTGCGGCCTTGGCGCTGGAGCGAGTTTGCGAATTCGACGATGAGTATGGAATTTTTGGATACTAGGCCGAGGAGGGTGATGACGCCGACTTGGGAGTAGATATTCCAGGAGGTGGTCCAGCCCCAGCTCCAGTGAGGATCCCATGGGCCTCCGGGGGCGCGGAGGGCGGTGAAGATGAGGGCGCCGAACATGCCGAGGGGGACGGAGCCGAGGAGGATGATGAGGGGGTCTCGGAAGGAATTGAACTGGGCGGCGAGCACGAGGAAGATGAGGATGAGGGCGAGGCCGAGGGAGGGGAGGAAGTTGGTGCCTTCTTTGCGGAGCTGGCGGGATTCGCCTCCGTAGTCGACGTTGTAGTCGAGCGGGAGTGTTTGGCGGGCTTCGTTTTCGAGGAAGGAGAGGACGGTGTCGAGCGGGGCGGCGGGGACGCCGGTGATTTTGACGGCGTTGAGCTGGTTGAAGCGTTTGAGGTTTCGCGGCTCGACGGTGTCTTCGATGGTGGCGAAGGTGGAGAGGGGGACGAGCTGGCCGTCGGGTCCGCGGACTTGGATGTCGTTTAGGTCGTCGGTGGTGAGGCGGCTGGCGCGCTCGACTTGGGAGATGACTTTGTAGGAGCGTCCGTCCATGGGGAAGCGGTTGATGTAGTTGCCTCCGATGTTTGCGGCGACGTCGAAGCCGACGGTGGCCATGTTTAGGCCGAGGGCGGCGACTTTGTCGCGGTCGAAGACGATGCGGGACTGGGGTTCGTCGACCTTGACGTCGAGCTCTGGAGGAAAGGCGAAGAGTCCGCTGGTGGCGGCTTTGTTGGCGATTTCGCGGGCGAGTTCGGCGATTTGCTTGGTATCGGCGGTGGAGGCGATGACCATTTCGACGGGGAAGTTTCCGGCGCCGGGGAGGGCGGCGGGGAGGACGGGGAAGATGGTGATGCCTGGGATGGCGCCCAGCTTGGGCATGAGTTCCTGACGGATGGCGAAGATGTCTCGCTCGCGTTCGTCCCAAGGCTTGGCGATCATGCCGCCGTAGCCGCCGGTAGGGAATGTGATTTGGAAGGAGTAGTCGTACTCGGGGATGGTTTCGAAGGCGTCTTGGGCTTGTTCGGTGAAGTGCGAGGTGTTTTCGATGGAGGTGTTGGAGGCGGTGCTGACGACTCCGAAGACGATGCCTTGGTCTTCGGTGGGAGCGAGCTGGGTGTTCATCGAGGAAAGGATGAAGAGCGGGAAGATGGCGAGGGTGACGAGGGTCCAGCCGGTGTAGATGGCGGGGCGGGTGCGCAGGGTGGCTTTGACGATGCGGCGGTAGAATTCGCGTAGCCGATCGAAGAGGTGGTTGGTGAAGCCGGTGAGGCCTTTTTCTTCGCTTTTCGGGTTGAGCACTTTGGACGCCAGCATGGGCGAGAGGGTGAGGGCTACGAAGGCGGAGATGACAATGGCGCCGGCGAGGGTGATGGTGAATTCTCGGAAGAGGGAGCCGGTGAGGCCGCCTTGGAAGGCGATGGGGGCGTAGACGGCGGCGAGGGTGAGGGTGGTGGCGATGATGGGGCCGATGAGCTCGCGCGCTCCGATGAGGGCGGAGTCGAAGGGGGTGCGGCCTTCTCTCATGTGTCGTTCGACGTTTTCGACGATGACGATGGCGTCGTCTACGACGAGTCCGACGGAGAGGACGATGGCGAGGAGGGTGATGAGGTTGATGGAGAATCCGAAGACCTGCATGAGGAAGACGGCGCCGACGAGGGAGACGGGGATGGCGACGAGGGGGACGAGGACGGAGCGGACGGAGCCGAGGAAGAGGAAGATGACGATGACGACGACGAGGAGGGTCTCGCCGAGGGTGGTGACGACTTCCTTGAGGGCGTTGTCGATGTACTTGGTGGCGTCGTAGGCGATCTCGCCGCGGAAACCGGTGGGGAAGCGCTGGCGGAGGTTTTCCATCTCGGCGCGGATGCGGGCGATGACGTCGAGGGAGTTGGCGGAGGGGAGGGACCAGATGCCCATGAAGACGGCTTGCTCGCCGTCGAAGCGTACGTCGGCGTCGTAGGTTTCGGCTCCGAGCTCGACTTCGGCGACGTCTTCGAGGCGGACGATGGTGGCGCCGTCTTGGCGGATGGCGAGTTGGCGGAAGCCTTCGGCGGATTCGAGGGCGGTGTTGGTGGAGAGTTTGACTTGGATGAAGTTGCCTTTGGTTTGGCCGACGGCGGAGAGGGTGTTGTTGGCGGCGAGGGCGGAGCGGACTTCGGATGCGGAGATGTTGAAGGCGGCGAGTTTGGCGGGGTCGAGCCAGATGCGCATGGCGAAGGTGCGGGCTCCGAGGATTTCGGCGCGCTGGACGCCTTCGACGGCGGTGAGGGCGGGCTGGATGACGCGGACGAGGTAGTCGGTGACTTCGTTTCGCTGGAGCTTGTCGGAGCCGAAGCTCAGGTACATGGAGGCGAACTGGGTATCGGCGGTCTCGATGTTGATGACGGGGACTTCTGCTTCCGGCGGGAGGTCGGCGCGGGCTTGGTCGACTTTTGAGGAGATCTCGGCGAGGGCTTTGGTGGCGTCGGCGTTGAGCTTGAGGCGGGCGGAGATGGAGGAGAAGCTTTGTTGGCTGGTGGACTCGAGGTAGTCGATGGAGTCGGCGGCGGCGATGGCTCGCTCGAGGGGGGCGGTGATGAAGCCGCGCACGAGTTCGGCGTCGGCTCCGATGTAGGGGGTATTGATGGTGACGACGGCGTTTTCGCTGCGCGGGTACTGGCGGACGGTGAAGCCTTCGCCGCCCTGGGTGGCGGTGTAGATGGCTTGGCCGCCGGCGATGATGATGACGAGGTTGACGACGATGGCCAGAACTGGGCGGCGGACGAAGAGGTCGGTGAAGGCTTTTTTATGGTAGCTCATGGCTGGAAATGGGTTCCGGGTGTTGGGTTCCGGGTTCCTGGAGGGTGAGTGGTGGAGAGTGGGTTCCGGGTGCTGGGTGGGTGAGTGGCTCCGTCTTTTTTTACCGCGAATCCGTCCTTCGCTGGAAGCTTCGGAGGACAGGTGGATGCTAAATTTTTGAGAAGGATTTAGTGGCGGCGAGATCGCCTTTTTAGGAGGGCGACTGATTTAGCTGTGGGAGAGGGACTTGGGATGAGGATTAAGAGACAGGCTGGGAGGTTTAGGCGTTGTCGGGTTGGGGATCGAGGGAGGGGGTGAGGCCTTTTGAGTTGTCGACGACGACGCCGCGACCGTTGGAGAGCTTGAAGACGCCGGCGTTGGCGACTTCTTCGCCCGGCTCGAGGCCTTCGGTGACGGCGACGAAATCGCCTTTGGTTTTGCCCAGCTTGACGAAGCGTTGCTCGACGGTTTGGCCGGAGCCGTCCTCAGCGGTCTTGATGACGAAAATGGAGTTTCCGTAAGCTTGGTAGTAGATGGCGGTGTTGGGGATGGCGACGACTTCGAGCGGCTCGGGCTGGACGACTTTGACGGAGCCGAACATGCCGGGGCGGAGAAGGCGGTCGTCGTTTGGCAGGATGCCGCGAACGCGGAAGGTGCGGGTGCGGGTGTCGAGCTCGGGGTTGGTGGCTTCGACGGCGCCTCGGAAGATGGTGTCTGGGTAGGAGTCGATGGCGACTTCGATCGGGTAGCCTTTGGCGGCTGCGGCGAGCTGCTTTTGGGGGAGGTTGAAGTCGACGTAGATGGGGCTGAGCTGCTGGAGGGAGGCGATGGCGACGCCGGGGCTGAGGTACTCGCCGATGTCGACGAGTCGGATGCCGAGGGTGCCGGAGAAGGGGGCGTGGATTTGCTTCTTGTCGAGGACGGCTTTGATTTGCTCGAGCTGGGCGGTGGATTGGGCGGCGGTGGCTTCGGCGCGATCGAACTCGGACTGGGAGATGGTGCGGGACTGGAGGAGGTCGCGGGAGCGCTTGAGGTTGACCTCGGCTAGCTGGGCGGTGGCTTCGGCGGCGCGGAGCTGGGCTTGTTCGGTGGAGTCGTCAAGTTTGATTAGGAGGTCGCCCTGCTGGACTTCCTGGCCGGACTCGAAGTAGATTTCGGCAACGGTGCCGGGGACTTCGGAGGAGACCATGACGCCTTTCGAGGCTTGGAGGGAGCCGGTTGCGTTGACGGTTTGCTCCCATGTTTGCTCGCCGGCCACGGCGGAGGTGATGACGGCTGGCGGGAACGCCATGGGCGGGGCCGGTTCGAATTGCTTGGCCTTGACCATGAAGATGGCGAAGAAGACGACGCCGAGAATGCTGAGTACGGTGAGGAATGCTTTAATCACGATTGAGAAAGAGGTTGTAGGCTAGAGTTTGGCACTACGACGAATCGGTCGCGGAGCTGGCTGCAGTCAAGGTGCTAGTAGTTCTGCGAGTTGCGAGCGAAGAAAACGGGAAATCGAAATGTGTCGTTTGGGTGACTTTGCTGAGCATCTTTTTGAGGTTGTGTTGGTCTTAGGTATTTGGGACGTTTTGGTGCCCTACTTTTAGATTTTCTACCCCAAGATATGAATGTAATGAAAGGCTCTCGAACTGATCGTTCTAAGGATCATATCGGCAGTCCATTAGCGAAGAGCGACCGTATCGAGATTATCGACACGCTGGATCGCTGTATCCGCGAGTCTGAGTACAACCAACTGCGGCTGAAGACGCCGAGCGAGGAGGGGCGTCTGCAGAAGCGGCCGGGAATGCACTATCATTTTAAGCCGGAGATTTTTGTTCAGATTAGTGGCTGGACGAAGTTCAAGGTGCCGAGCGAGACGGTGACGGTAAGTCCGGGCGAGGTGTGCATCATGCCGGCGGGGGTGCCGCATCAGGAGATGATTTCCTCTGATAAGGAGGCGTTTCGCAATCTAGTGATTGGCTTCTACAGTAACGCGATCAGCGTGCACCTTGCGTTCGAGGTGGAGACGGGCAAGCCGGAGATCGACGTGATAGAGTTTTATGATGCGCCAAATTTGGACGTGTTTTTGAATCTGACGAATAGCTTGGTGGAGAATAGCCATAAGAGCGGTCAGACGCGTGATCGGGTGGTGAAGGGCTTGAGTATAGCGCTTTTCGCGATGATTCGCGGGCTGGTGGAGCGGGGCAGCGACGGGATCAATCAGGATATCGGCAAGGTGTTTCAGGCGAAGTGGCTGATCCGTGAGCAGATTTCGAATACAGAGCTAAACGTGAAGATGTTGGCGGAGCGGCTGCAGTGCTCGCCGGACTATTTGTCGCATCTTTTCAATACGCAGACGGGTGAGAAGCTGACTCACTACATCCAGCGTATCCGTATCGAGGGGGCGGCTTTGGCGCTGCAGACGACGCCGCTGTATGTGTCGGAGATCGCTTGGTCGAGCGGGTTTTCGGATCCGGCGTATTTCGCGCGGGTGTTTAAGAAGTTTCTGGACATGTCGCCGCAGGAGTATCGCTCGCAGAGCGAGGAGCGGCGTCGCAAGGAAGAGGTGCGGCCGAAGACGATCTACTATGATCATGTGGATTACTCGGCGGGCGAGTCGCATCGGGAGGAGTGAGTGGTTGAAGTGTGAAGGTTGAAGTGTGAAGTGTGAGGTGTGAAGGTTGAGGTGTGAAGATGGGGGGTGGGTTGTGGTTTTTTGAACTATTGAGCACACTGTTGATATGTGTATTGGGTTTTGATTTATCGGGTCGTTTTTCTTAAGCGCTAAGGGGTGGCGGAGCGGGTGAGTGGGAGAGGGAGTATGAGTAGGAACAGTAAGAGAGGGCGGGGATAGGTTTTGTTGGGGGAATCTTGGGTTTGTGCTGGTTTGAGGGCTTGGGAGCTGGAGAGCAGGGAATAGGATATTGGGGTTTGTTACCCCTATGAAAATAGCCCTGTTTTTATTGAGTTTGGTTTTGGTTGTTCGGCTAGCTGGATCGTCGGCTTGGGTGGAGCCGGAGGTGCTGGAGGCTGGCGAGGAGATAACGATCTTTTATGATCCTGCTGGGGGGGCTTTAGCTGGGGCTTCGAGGATTTTCGTGTATCGAGCTTTCAATGACTGGGGAGCGATCGCGGGGCCGGATCAGGAGATGGAGCTGGATGAGGAGACGGGTGTTTTCTCGTTTAGCTATCGGGTGTCGGAGGCGGCTTATGGGATCGATTTCGTGTTTCGTGACGCGAATGATAATTGGGACAATAACGGGGGCGCGGATTGGCATGTGGCGGTGAACGCGGGTGCGGGGTTTGGAGAGTTGCCAGGGCCGCCTCGGCTGCCGGAAACAGCGAGCCGGGCTCGGGTGATGATGCAGGGATTTTATTGGGATGTGCCGGCGGGGACTTGGTATGCGACAATGGCGGAGAAGGCGGCGGAGCTGCGCAATATGGGCAGTGGGCAGGGGATCGATCGAATGTGGTTTCCGCCGCCGAGCAAAGGGGAGTCGGGGCCGCACTCGATGGGCTACGATCCGTATGACTATTTTGATCTCGGGCAGTATAGTCAGAAAGGGACGGTGCGGACGCGATTCGGGACGCAGACGGAGTTGAAGGCGGTGCTATCCGCGTATCGTGAGCAAGGAATCGTTTGCATGGCGGATATCGTATTGAATCATCGAAGTGGCGGGGCGTGGGAAACGAATCCAAATACTGGAGCCGCGTACTGGACTGATTTTTCGGGAGTGGCGAGTGGAAGGGCGACGTGGACTTACGACGATTTTCATCCGTCGAGTTTGGAGCTAAGTGATGAAGGCGTTTTTGCGGGGTTTCCGGATGTCTGCCATGTCGCGAATGAGGGTTCGGGGGATCCGGGATACGATTTGGTAGAATGGGGTAACTGGTTGATGGATACTGAGAATGCCGGTTTCGATGGCGGGTGGCGTTTCGATTATGTGAAGGGCGTTTCGCCGAGCATGATTCGACGATTTAGCACGGGTACTGGAAATGCGTTTGGGATTTTGGAGTGTTGGGATGGGATGGCGATGATTGAGGCGTACCAGACGGTGTGCGGAGGGGCGTCGGCGTTTGATTTTCCAGGTTATTATACGATGCGGGACGTGTTCAACAGCGCGACGGGGGCGGGGGATATTTCGTCGCTTGTAGATCCAGAGCGTGTGTATGCGGCACGAGATTCTGAATACGCGGTAACCTTCGTGGCGAATCATGACACGGACGAGATCACGCGAAACCGGATGTTGGCCTATGCGTTTATTCTGACTTACGAGGGGTATCCGTGTTTGTTTTGGCGGGACTATTTCGATCGCGGGTTAGCGGATCTCGGCGGGCAGTCGGGCAATGGGATCAAGGCCTTGGTTTGGGCAAGGGGGGCTTTGGCGGGCGGTAGGCCGAAGGTCGAAGTTCTGCAGGGGGATGATCGGGACTTGCTGGTGTATGGGAGTCGCAGTGGAATTCCGAGCGCTCCGGGGTATTTGGTGGCGATCAACGATGGCGTTTCTCAAGTCGGTGAGGCGATCGTGAAGACGGGAAATCCTTATCTACGCGGAAAGCGTTTGAAATGCTATGCTTGGTTCAGTTATGCGGCGGGACAGAATGTGCAGCCGTCGGATGTTGTTTGCGGAGAGGACGGGACTGTGGTTTTGAAGTGTCCAGCTCGTGGATACGCGGTTTATGGTCCGGCGGATTTAGCTGCGCCTGTTGTCGAGCCGAGTGGTTTTGATTCGGAAGAAGGGACTTTGTCGGTAACGGTTCGGAATACGATCGATAGTCAGGACTACTTGATCGAAGCGAGTTCTGATCCGAGGAGTATTGGATCATGGGAGGAGGTGAAGGCGTTTGCAGGGTCCGAGAGCGATCGCACGGAAGTGGTCCTTCCTGTGGAGGCGGGGCAGAGCGTGCTGTGGAAAGTGCGGACAGTTGGGCCTGGAACGGAAGACTGATATAGGTTTGTCAGAAGCCGCGGAAGGGGCACGATAGAAGGGGTATGTCTTTCCTTTGCCGTCACGTAATTTTTGTTTTGCCCTTTGTCTTGGCCGTTGCGGCTTGGGGGCAGAAGAAGGAGGCTCTTGCAAGCGGGGAGGTTCGTGACGAAGGGGCTCGCTTGTTCGAGCTTATGGAGGCGGAGTGGACGGGGATCGCCTTTGAGAGTCGGTTTGAGAATCCGGAGCTTTGGAGGTCGCTTTGGCGGCAGTATTTTATCGGCTCGATCGGTTCGGGGATTTGCTTGGGGGATGTAAACGGAGATGGTTTGCCGGATGTGTTTTTGGTGGGGAAGGATTCGTCGAATGCTTTGTATTTGAATCGTGGGGACTTTCGCTTCGAGGATGTGACGGAGGCGGCTGGTATTGCCGGTTCCGAGGGGATGGCGGCAGGAGCGGCGATGGTGGATATCGATAACGACGGCGATTTGGATCTTTACGTGTGTTTCGTCGGATCGGCGAACGAGTTGTTTGTGAATGATGGGGCGGGGCGTTTTTCTGAGCGGGCTGAGCAGTGGGGTTTGGATTTGGAGACGGGGTCGAATGCGCCTTCGTTTGCGGATTATGATCGGGACGGGGATTTGGACTTGTATCTGCAGTGCAACTACTGGGAGGCGTCTGAGAATCCGGCTGGAATGCCGGACTTTTTATTGGAGAATGTGGGCGGCGAGTTTGTGGATGTGACGGAGGCGGCTGGCATTTTTGGCGAGGGGCAGGGACATGCGGCGATCTGGTGGGACTTTGACGAGGACGGCTGGCAGGACGTTTACGTATCGAACGATTTTGCGGAGGATGATCGGCTGTATCGAAATAATAGAGACGGAACGTTTTCCGATGTTTTGAGGGATACGTTTGAGTTCGCTCCTTATTCGGCGATGGGGGCGGATTTGGGAGATTTGAACAACGATGGGCATGTTGATTTTTTTGTCGGGGAGATGAAGCCTCGGGATCGAGCGTACTATTTGAAGACGGTTGGGCCACTTTCGGCTAAGTTGTTCTCAATCGACCGCATGGGTGTGGGGCAGTACATGCAGAACGTGGTGTCGGCGAATGTCGGTCCGGGGCAGTTCGCGGACGTGGGTAACTTAACCGGAATGGCGGCGACGAATTGGACTTGGGCTCCGCGTCTGGTGGATTTGGATACGGATGGGTGGTTGGACGCGTTTTTCACGAATGGCATGGTGAGGGCTTTTCATGACGCTGACTTGGGAGTGAGGGTGGCGAAAGCGAGAAGTCGGCGCGAGCAGGTGGCGCATTATCAGCGTAGTCCGGTTTTGGAGGAGCGGAATCTTGCGTATCGGAATTTTGGGGATTTTCGATTTGAGGAAATGGGAGCGGAATGGGGATTGGATTTGTTGGGGGTGAGCTTTGCGTCGGCGTTCGCGGATTTCGATGGGGATGGGGACTTGGATTTGGTGGTGGGGAATTGGGAGGATGAGGTCAGCGTGTATCGAAATTTATCTGACAGGGGAGATCGGCTGGTGGTGGACTTGCGAGGGGTGGAGAGTAATCGTTTTGGGCTGGGGGCAAAGGTGACGGCGAGAGTAGGCGATGCGGTGCAGGTGCGGGAGTTGACTTCGACGAGGGGGTATATGGCGACGGATGAGCCGGCGGCGTTTTTCGCCTTTGAGGGGGCGGAGCGTGTGGATGAGTTGCGAGTGGAGTGGCCGAGTGGGGTGACTCAGGTGCTGGAAGAGGTGAAGACGGGGCAGCGGGTTTTGGTGGAGGAGGAGGGAGCTGCGGAAGGTTTTGTCAGGTCGGCTTCCCCCTACGCCGAGGCTACAGAGGACACGTCGCCGAATAGGTGGCCTGCGGCCGTTAGGTTTGTGGAGAGTGGGTTGTCTCGTCCGCTGGGGAGCGAGAGTTCGGAGGTTTTGAAGCGGGTGGATCGGGATCAGGCGTTGTTGCCGTTTTCGGAGGATAGGGAAGGGGCTCCGTTGCTGGTGGAAGATTTGGATGGGGATGGTTGGTTGGATGTGGTTTTGGGTGGACCGGTTGGGACGCTGGTGCGGGTGTTTCGAAATCGAGGTGGACGCAGTCTTAAGATTGTGGATACGGATGTGTTTGAGGTGACTCGAGAGTCTGATGTGAGCTCTTTGGTATTGTTAGACTATGATGTGGATGGACGGAAGGATTTGGTACTTGGAAACGGTGGTATCGAGCACGCGAGAGGAGATGAGGCTTTGGTGGATCGGGTGTTTCTTAGTCGAGGCGGTATCGATTTTGTGGATGCGGGGGATGCCTTGTTGGCGAAGATTCCTTTGAGCACGGGTGCGATGACGGTAGCGGATTTCGATGGTGATGGGGTTGAGGAGCTATTGCAGGCGGGTGGCCCGATCGTACGAACGTATCCCTTGGCGGAGTTGAATCGGGTGTTTGAAATTGGCGATAGTGGTTTGCGGGTGAAGGAGGGCGAAGTTGGCAGAGCTTTGGCGGACTTAGGGAAGCCTGTCGATTTGAAGGCGCTGGATTTGGACGGGGATGGAGATGTGGACTTAGTAGGGGCGGAGCAATGGGGGACGCCTGTGGTAATGTGGAATGAAGCTGGGGGACTACGGCGTCATGAATTTGGCGAGGAAATGAATGGATACTGGGCGTCTGTGGAGTTTGGTGATTTGAACGGGAATGGACGAATCGAATTGCTCCTCGGTAATTTGGGTTTGAATACGAAGTATCAGGTAACTGAGGCGGAGGTGCCGGAGTTGTATTTCAGTCGGGATCCGGTGGCTTCGCCCCGTTTATTTATCGATGCGATTCGGACGGGAGGAGAGAGTTATCCGACTGAGACGCGGACTTTGCATCAGATGTATTTGCCTGAGGAAATGTCTAGAACCGGAACGTATGAGGCGTTTGGTGACATGACGGTGGAAGAGGCGTTCGGGGAGGGTGTTGTAGCTGGACTGGAGCGCTTGGTTTTGAGAGAGCTGCGCTCGGTGGTTTTGCTGCAGGAAGAGGGCGGGCACTTTAAAGTGATGCCTTTGCCGCATCTGGCGCAGGCGGGGCGCGTGGTGGACAGCTTGCTTGCCGATCTGGATTCAGACGGTGACCTGGATGCGGTCTTGGTGAACGAGCCAGTCTCGCCTCAGCCGTGGGTAGCGCTAGGGCCGAACAAGGGGCATTTGACGGTGTTGCTCAATGATGGAGCAGGGACGTTTAAGGCGCTGTTGCCTTGGGAGTCGGGGCTGGTGATCGAAGTCGGTCAGCCGAAGCGATTGGCTTGGGCTGACTTGGATGGGGATGGGCGAGGAGAGCTCTTGGTGGGCTGTTCGGATGGGCCCTTGGTGGTGTTTGAGTTGGAAATTTAGGTAATCGGAGCGTGCGTTTTTGACCGCAGATGAACGCTGATTTTTGAGAGGGTTTTAGTGGCGGCGTGATCGCCTTTTTTTAGGAGGGCGACTGATGTCGCTGTGGGAGCTGTTGAATCGGTTGAGTCTTTTGGGGTCACTTCTGAGGCGGAGGTGTGACCGCTAGAGGCTCAAGGTACTCGAATCGAAAAGAGGACGTGCTTTTTTTGTGGTGGAGAAAGCGAGTCGGGACGTCTTGCTTCGCCTTAGTTGTTTTCGTCGACGAAGCGTAGTGAGAAAGCGGCTACGAGCATGGAGACGCCTCCGAGGGCGACGGCGATGGCGGCGTTGTTGTCGAGGAGGTGGTTGACGACTTGGCCGAGTCCGAGGGAGGCGACGATTTGCGGGAGGACGATGAAGAAATTGAATACGCCCATATAGAAGCCCATTTTCTTGGCGGGGATGACATTCGAGAGCATGGCGTAGGGCATGGAGAGGATGGAGGCCCAGGCGACTCCGACGCCCACCATGGATACGAGGAGGAGTTTTGGCTCGGTGATGAAGGGGATGGAGGAGAGTCCGAGGGCGCCGCAAAGAAGGCAGACGGTGTGAATCGCTTTGGCCGAGTATTTTTTGGTGAGGGCGATGAGGGCGAAGGAGAATAGGAATGCGATGAAGTTGTAGGCGCTGAGGCAGACGCCTGCCCATTCGACACCTTCTTGGTATTCGGGTTGTCCGACGACTCCTCCGAAGACGCGGGTGGCGACGGCGGGGGAGAAGTAGAGCCAGAGGCAGAAGAGGCCGAGCCAGGTGAAGAATTGGGAGACTGCGAGCTGCCGCATGGCTTTGGGCATGCTCTTTATGCCGGAGAAAATTTCGACGAACATGTGGCCGACTCCAGCGGATTCCGCTTTTTCTTTCTCGAAGGCTTCGATGTCTTCTGGCGGTGTTTCTTTTGTAGTGAGAATGGTATACATGACGGCTACGAAGAAGATGACGGAGCCGATGTAGAAGGAGAGTTTGACGGAGTAGGGAATGGCGCTGCCTTCTTGGGCGCCGGTTTCGAGGCCGAAGACGTTTGTGAAGAGCCAAGGGAGAGAGGAGGCGGCCACGGCGCCGAGTCCGATGAGTAGGCTTTGCATTGCGAAGCCGGTTTTGCGCTGTTCTTCGGGGAGCTTGTCGCCGACGAAGGCGCGGAAGGGCTCCATGGAGATATTGACCGAGGCGTCGAGGATCCAGAGCAGGCCGGCTGCCATCCAGAGGGTGGAGGAGTTCGGCATGGCGATTAGGGCCAGGCTGGCGAAGATGGCTCCGACGAGGAAGTAAGGGCGGCGGCGTCCGAGGCGACACCAGGTGCGGTCACTATAGTAGCCGATGATGGGCTGGACGATGAGACCGGTGATGGGAGCGGCCAGCCAGAGAATGGGGATGTCGCTTTCTTCGGCTCCGAGGTATTGGTAGATGGCGGACATGTTGGCCATCTGGAGTCCCCATCCGAATTGGATGCCGAGGAAGCCGAAGGACATGTTCCAGATTTGCCAGAAGGTAAGACGGGGTTGAGGCATGGGAGGGTGAATTAAAAATTAGGAATTAGGAATTGGGAATTGGGGTGAGCTCGGCGGCGGGCTCGGGCGGGGCGGAGTAGTCGCGTTGTTGGGTGTCGTCGACGCGATTGTAGCGTAGGTGGAGGGCGAGGAGAGTAGAGGTGAAGTCTTCCGAAAGTCGATTGAATGTTTCCGGATCGAGCCGCCACTGCCAGTTTCCGACGGAGGTGCCGGGGGTGTTCATTCGGGCTGAGCTGGAGAGTCCTAGCAGGTCTTGCACGGGGGTGATGACAAGGCGGGCTACCGATGCAAACGCAGCTTGGACGATGCGGGCGGCGATGGGGTTGTCGTTGAGGTCGAAGTAGTCGAAGATCTTTTGGCGGTTTTCGCCGCTGATGGTGTCGAGCCAGCCTTGGGTGGTATTGTTGTCGTGGGTGCCGGTGTAGACGACTTGGTTGCGTTCGAAGAAGTGGGGGAGGTTGACGTTGTTGTCGTCGTGCCCGTATCCGAATTGCATAATTTTCATTCCCGGGTAGCCGGTTTGTACGCGAAGGTTGAATACGGTCTCGTTGATGTATCCGAGGTCTTCGGCGATGAACTTGGCGTTTGGGATGGCACGCTCGATGGCGTAGAAGAGGGAGATGCCCGGACCTGTTTCCCACGCCCCTTCAGATGCATCTGGAGCGTGGGAAGGCACTACCCAATAATCTGCAAAGCCACGAAAGTGGTCGAAACGGAGCACGTCGAAAAGCTCGAGGCTGGAGCGGATGCGTTCGATCCACCATTTGTATCCATTTTTTTCGAGGTGCTTCCAATCGTAGAGAGGGTTGCCCCAGAGCTGACCGGTTTCGGAAAAGTAGTCGGGGGGGACGCCTGCGACTGCGTCGAGGTCGCCGTCGGCTTTTACGTGGAAATTCGCGCGTCGGCTCCAGACGTCGGCGCTGTCGAGGGCGACGTAGATGGGGATGTCTCCGACGATCTGCACGCCGCGTTCGTTGGCGTAGCGTTTGAGGCGAGCCCACTGATTGAAGAAGACGTATTGGTAGAATGCGTGGCGGGAGCGTTCAGCGATTTCGGCTGGGTTGAGCTTGAGCGAGGCGATGTTTGCCGGGTCGCGAAACTCGACGGGCCACTCGATCCAGGAGCGTTGGCCGAAGCGACCTTTGAGGGCCATGAAGGTGGTGTAGGGATCAAGCCAATACGCTTGAGTTTCGTAGAATTCGTGAAAGGAGGGGCCGTGAGGAAGGGCGAAGGTCTGCGGGTCGAAGCGTCGGTGGGCTTTGGCGAGTATGCTCCAGAATCTGTGGTAGAGCATGCCGTAGTCGACGTGATCTGTAGGCAGGTCGCGGAGTTCGGAGACTTCGCTCTCGGTGAGGAGGGCGTGCTCGACGAGCTCGGCGAGATCGATGAAATAGGGGTTTCCGGCGAATGCGGAAAACGATTGGTAAGGTGAGTCGCCGTATCCGGTGGGTCCGACTGGGCAGACTTGCCAGTAGGAGAATCCTGCGGCGGCGAGAAAGTCCACGAAGCGTCGGGCACCGTCTCCGAGGTTGCCGATTCCCGTGTCGCTCGGCAGGGAGCTTACGTGAATGAGGGCGCCGGATTGGCGAGCGGTTAGCCAGCTAGGAGCAGCGTGAGACATTTTTAAGAAGTGTAGGAAGATTCTGGTTACAGAAATGGGAGGGCTGTGGGTGTGCGGGCAAAGCCGGACCTAAGGCCTCCCGCCAGCTCAGCGGCGCGGCGGGAGGCAAGGACAGGTCACAGTCCTCAGAAAAGTGGGAGACGGCCGTTTTCGCTTTCATGTATAAGTGATGATCGCGGTCCGTCTCGATCTAGAGAGTACAGAATAAAGGCCGTGCCGAGCAGTTCTGAGCCCGGCAGGCCTGTAGTGTGTTCTTAGTATTTGTAAGAGACGCCGAAGGAGTACTGGGCTCCGTAGCTTTGGTAGTCCTGTACGAGGCGGCCGTCGGTATCACCTTCAGTTGCGAAGAGTGGTTCGTCGGTGAGGTTGTAGCCTTGCAGCGTGAGAGTCATGCCCTCGAAGGTTCCTGAATTGAAGGTATAGCTGACCTGGGCGTCCACCACGGTCTCGTCCTGGAGGCTGCGGAAGTTTTCGCCGCGAGGTCCGAAGGTTGAGATATCTCCGCGATATTCGGAGCGGTAGCGGGCGCTAGCGCGAGCTTGGAAGCCGCTTTCGTTTTCGTAGTAGATTGTTCCGTTGATGACCTCATCAGATAGGCCCGGGATTGACTGGGCTGGATTGCCCGGATCTGGCTGAATGGAGCTGTCTACGAAGGCGCCGTTGAGCATGAGTCCCCAACCCTTGAGGGCGTCCGAGATGCCTACGCCTGGAATGGAGAGTGTCGCTTCAAGACCTTTGAGCGAACCGCCGGAGCCGTTGGTAGGAACGGTGCGGTAGCCTTCGAAGATGACTGGGCTATTGCCGATGCCCGGATTGAATCCGGTGAAGTCGGTGAGTATCGATTCGTTGAAGGTGTAGCTTACGAGATCCTTGTGGAAGGCGTTGATTGCCCAGTATCCACGCCCCTTGTCGAAGTAACGCTCGTAGGTGAGGTCAATCGAATTTGAGCGCCAAGGTTCGAGAGCTGGGTTTCCGCCGCTGCCGTTCCAAGGGCTGTTTTGTGGGTCTGTGGAAGTCTCTTTGTTGACGTCGAATCCGTATGTCGATCCGGCACGCATATCCACCATTTCTTGACGCGCGAGTTGACGGGCGGCGCTGAAGCGGATGTTGCTGCGCTGACCAACAGCGAAGTTGAGGTTCAGACTTGGAACGAAGTCGCCATAGTCGTGGCCCTGGGTGATTTCGGATACGCTATCGGCGCCGATCGCTACGCCCGTAGATTCTTGCTCGGACTGGATGTACTGGGCCCCGATCGTTCCGGTCACGGGAGTGTCGCCCCAAGTGCCGCTCATGTCGAACTGTACATAGGTGGTGACGATGTCTTCGCTCACTTCGTAGTTGTTCGCTCGGAGAGATGGGTCCGTGTTGGGCGCCATGGTGTAGTAGCCGCTTTCGAAGAGGGCTCGGGCGTCGTAGCTGATCATTCCAGGGATGCCGATGAAGCTGAGATCTGTAGTGCCAATGGAAGGGGGAAGATCGGCTGAGGTTTGGCCGTCGGGCAATCCGAGGAAGAAACCTTCGGTGCCTCCGGGGCCAATTTCGGTTTCCTTCTTGTCGCGTCCTGTGTAGGCGAGTCCACCTTCGAAACGATTGAAGAAGCCAGGCAGTTCCTTTTCGGTGAGTACCTTGCCTTGCTTGATGATGTCGTCGGCCTTGGGTCCTTTGAAGAATCCAACCTGTCCGCCTGGGATAGTACCGCTGCCCCATCCTTGAGGGCTGGTGAGCTTGATGGCATTGTGGTCAGCGTAGTCGAGGGTTGGTGTGAAGAGCGCTCCATTACCTGTTTCGAGCGTGTAGCGAACGGTGTCGGCGGTGCCAACTTGATTGGAGGCGTAGCCAGAATAGGTTTCGAGGACGTTGTCCTGACGGTTCATCTGCGAGGTGCTTAGGTCGGCTTCGAAAATCCAGCCATCGCTACCGTCGTCGCCGATACGAATGTTCCAACCAGCGTTGAAGATATCGGCGTCGCGCCAAACGATGTCGTTACGCATAACACCATAGAAGTTGCTGAACGAGCCATCGACGACGAGCTCGTCTTCGACTGTGTATCCATCATCTAGTGACGCAGACGACCACCAGAGTGGCATTTCAATGCCGCGCAGGTATTGGTTTTCTGAGAATTCTGAGTAGAACAAGTCAAAGGTTGTTTGGATACGATCATTGGGCTCTAGTTCGAGTACCGTGAAGAATGATTCACGGTCTATATTGCTTGAGCGTACGAATGGCTTGGCACCGCCAAGAACTCGATTGCCGTCTGGGCCGTCAGGGTAGCCCCAAGCGTTCCATTGCTCTCCTTGTCCAGGCTTGTCGGTCTTAACGTATCCGAAAGCGAATCCGACCTTACCCTCGTTGAACTGATCGATGTAGTTAAGGGAGTAGCGAAGTCCGGAATCGTCAGAGTCGGGATTTAGGTTACCCAAGTCCGCCCACTCGTAAAACACGTTTCCGGCGATGGTGCGCTTGCCGTGCTTTAGAGGGCTTACGGTACGCATATCGACAGTGCCGGCGATGCCTTGGCCGATGATCGAAGGGGTGGTAGACTTGTACACAACGACACCGTTCAGAAGTTCCGCAGGGTACTGGTCGAACTCGACGGCGCGGTCGCCGCTTGTGCTGACCTGTTGACGGCCGTTTAGGAGAGCGGTGCTGAAATCTCCGTCAAGACCGCGGATTACGATGCCTTGGGCGCGGGAGTTGATGCGCTGTGTAGTGATACCAGGGAGACGAGCGAGGGTCTCAGCGATTGAGGTGTCTGGAAGCTTGCCGATGTCCTCTGCCGAGATTGCTTCAACGATAACGGGAGCGAGTCGCTTGGCCTCGGTGGAGGCTGCGATACTGCCGGCGTATCCACCTGTGACTTTGAAGGCGTCGAGTTCAAAAACGTCGTCTTCTTGGAAGCTACGGTTTCTATTCTGCTCGTCTTGTAGGAGTTTTAGATTTTCAGCTTCCGTTTCGTCTTCGCTCGAAATTTGCGAGTGGACGAGTGGACTGGTGGCGAGGCCTAGCACAAGCAAGGCAGCGGAGCTGATCCGCGTGGCCCTAGCGTAGGCGCTTGGTGCGAGTTTGTTTTTCATATCCGTGGTATTCAGTTTGAATGGTCGTGCCGGCGGAACGGGGTAGTTTGGTAGCCGATCCTCGCTGTATATAGGATGAAGCGAATGAGCACGTTAGGGTTAGTCGTGATAAAAGAAGGCAACGCCAATGGCCAGTTGGGGTACTTTCTTGGAGTGTCTACAAGCTCGTCCTAAATTGCCTATTTTTCCAATCGGAACTGCATAATAAAACTGATATGGGTAGGACAAAACCTAGGTTCCCGATTCTCTCTACGAATTTGAGTTTTTCATCTGAGGAGGGGGCGGTTGTCGCTGTGTAAGTTTATGGATATCAATAGAAAAAGAAAACCCTATCCATAATTATGGATAGGGTTTCAACGTAGTGAAAGTGATTGGAACTGTACTCGCTAGACGAAATTAGGAGTTCCGGGCACTCTTCTCATTACTGCTACCAACAGGTCTTACGTGGACTACATATCAAATTAAAATATCAGGGCTTGGGGTTGATTAAAATAACATTTTCTAATTGAGAAGCTCTTCATTTTGAAAGCGTGAGAACGAGGGCGCTTTTCGCTTCGAGAGTGATCGTTTCAGAAATCTGGATACGTTTGTCGGTTGGCGCGACTTTTGCGGTCTTGTAGTGGTCGAGCACCTCGGCGAATCGATCTGTGGAAAGTGATTTTTCCTCGTCGGAGCCGTTGATGGCGACCATCACTGCTTGGTCTTCGAGGATGCGGAAGTAGACGAAGGTGTTTTCGTCGGGAATGAATTGGAGTAGCTTTCCGTCGTGCACGGCTGGGGTCTGCTTTCTCCATTCATTCATCTTTTTCATGTAGGAGAGGATTTCGTTTTCCTTTTCCGTACGTCCGGACTTTTTGAATACATTTCGATCGTCGTCGGGCCAGCCACCCGGCATGGTCTGGCGCCAGGCTTCGTCGTCGCCGCCGCGGTTTTCGTGCTCCATCATGAGCTCGGTACCGTAGTAGACTTGAGGAATGCCGCGGGCGGTGAGCAGGACGGAGTAGGCGATTTTGAAGAGGTCCTCGTCTTTGCCGAGATGTTCGTAGACGCGACTCATATCGTGGTTGTCGATGAAGATTACGTTGTTGTTCGGGTCGGTGTAGAGGCGGTCTTGGGCGAATGCGTAGTAGATGCGGCTGAGGCCGGTTTCCCATCCGAACTCTTCGTTGAGTCCGTTGCGAATGGCGAAGCTGAGCGGGAAGTCTGTGACGGATGGGAGTTCGGAGTCGTAGCCGTCGGCGTTTTTCGAGTCGTCTTGCCAGTAGGATTCGTGGGCGACGGTTTCGACCCAGACTTCGCCGACGATATTGAAATTCGGATAGGCTGCGAGTACTTCGCTTACCCAGCGAGACATGTATTCTGGATATGGGTACAAGTAAGTGTCCATGCGGATGCCGTCGATGCCGGAGTACTCGATCCACCAGATGGAGTTTTGGATGAGGTAGTCGGCGAGTAGATCGTTTCGCTGGTTGAGGTCTGGCATGTAGGGGACGAACCAGCCTTTTACGAGTTTCTCTTTGTCGTATTGAGATGCGTTTGGATCGCCTTGGATGGTGCCTTTGAAATTTGTGTATCCATATTCTTCTACATCGTGGATCCAGTCTTTGGTGGGGAGGTCGCTCATCCACCAGTGGTCGAGACCGATATGGTTGTGGATCATGTCCATGATGACTTTCATGCCGCGGGCGTGGACGTCGGTAACGAGTTGCTTGTAGGCCTCGTTCGAGCCGACGCGTCGGTCGACATTGTACATGTCCGTGGCGGCGTAACCGTGGTATCCACCGTAGCTAGGGGGAGAGTTATTCTCGAACATGGGGGTGAACCAGATGGCGGTCATGCCCAGTTCGTCGATATAGTCGAGGTGATCGGAGATGCCTTGGATGTCGCCGCCTTGTCGTTTGGTGGGATCGGAGCGATCGACGGTTTCGGTGAGGCCCTCGACATTGTCGTTTTCGGTGTTCCCGTTGGCGAAGCGGTCCGGCATCATGAGGTAGATGAGGTCGCTGGAGTCGAAGCCGAGGTTGCGTCCTTCGATCGAATCGCGTTCGCGCAGTTCGTAGTCGAGGGTGAAGCTTTCGTCGCCGTTGCTCAATTCGATAGCGAGCGTGCCGGCTTGGGCGGTCTCGTCTATATTAAGATAGAGGAAGAGGTAGTTGGTGGAATCGACGGCGACTTGTTTCGTGATGCTGATGCCGGGGGCGTCGATAGTGGCGCGGTAGAGTCCGATGTTTTCTCTGTAGAGTTGTAACTGAAGCTCGGATACGGGCATATTTGTCCACCAGAAGGGAGGCTCGATGCGGCTGGGAGTTTGGGTCCATGCGGAACTTGCGAAGAGCAAGGCGAGAAAGGCGCTAGCGACTTTGAGGTGCATAATAGAAGGTGATTAAAATTCTTGGATTAGCGAGTGAGGACGCGAAATTCCCATGCTTGAAGCTGTAGGGCGGCTGGGTAGGAGAGGGTGGTCGTTTCGCCGGTGAAGTGATCGACGTGTTCGCCTACGATGGCGCGATCTGCAGCGTGGATTTCGATCGGATCCGCGGAGAGGTTTGAAATAACAGTGACTTGTCGATTTCCGAGGGTTCGCGTGAAGGCGAAGATCTGCTCGTCGCGATCAGTCGGGATGCGAGCGAAGGTAGCGTTCGGATTTGACAGAGCCGGATGGCTTGCCTTCAGGGCGGTAAGTTCTTGATAGAAGTTCATTTCTGAGAGGTCGGACCAGTCGATGGGGTCGCGCTCGAAGAACTCGAGGCGTTTGGCGAGGCTGGCCTCTTGTCCGTTGTAGATGAGAGGAATTCCTGGAAGGGTGAAGACGAGGGTGTCGAAGGTTCGTTTGGCGGGGCCGAGTCGTTCGGCCGTGGTGCCGTTCCAAGAGTTTTCGTCGTGGTTGGTGGTGAAGTTTAGGAGAAGGGTGCTGCTGGGGAACTCGATGGACTGGCGGTTGAATTGGTCGAGGATGGCGGATGCGGATTTGTCGCCTTTGGCTACGCTGTTAAAGGTGTGGTGCATGGGCCAGCCGTAGGAAGCGTGGAAGGCGTGGAGGTTGAGATCCGGGGCCTCGGATTCTGCGAGGAGGAAGAGCTCAGGGTCGAGGGTTCGCAGGTTGCGGGAGGCGAAGTTCCAGAATTTGGTTGGGAGCCCGACGGCGTAGTCGCAGCGGAATCCGTCGATATCGTATTCGATAATCCAATACTCCATGGCTTTGCTCATGTAGTCCCAGAGCTCGCGATTTGAGAAATCGAGCTGAATGACGTCCGTCCAGTCGGTGCCGTGGGGCGGAGTGAAATTGCCCTCGGCGTCTTTGATGAAGAATTCTGGATGCTCGTCGGTAAGCGGGTTGTCCCATGCGGTGTGGTTGCCGACCCAGTCGATTATGACTTTGATATCGCGGTCGTGGGCGGCGTCGACGAGTGAACGGAAGCTTTCGGCGTCTCCGAACTCAGAGTTGATTCCCATATAGTCGGCTACTGAGTAGTAGCTGCCGAGGGGGCCTTTTCGGTTGACGGCTCCGATTGGCTGGATGGGCATGAGCCAAATAACGCCTATGCCCAGATCTTGGATACGGTCGAGATCAGCCTCAACAGCGGCGAAGGTGCCATCTTCGGAGTATTGGCGTACGTTTACCTCGTAGATGGTCCGATTGCGAATCCAATCGGGCGCTTCGAGTGCGGTCTGGTCGCAGAGCGGCTCGGAGGGAGCTCCGGCGGGATTTGCGACGGCGCAGAGCGGCGATAGGATAAGAAGGGTGGTGGCGACGATGTTGCGAAGTCGGTTCATAGCGAGTCTCCGTGGTAAGGGGTTGGAGGGGTCGGGTAGGATTCGACTATGAACGAGGGAAGAGAAACTGGGCTCTCGCAAAAGCTTGGATAAAGCCAAACTCGGTAGGACAAATCTTAGAGAGCGTCCAACCTTACGGGGTGAGACTCGCTTGTTTCGGAAGGTTTTTTTGGTTGGGGTTCAATACCCGCTCGCTTGCGACGCCAGGTCCGGAGCGGCGCCCGGACTCTACCCTTGTGCTTGTCGAAAAGGTAGGGCTTGGGCGCTGTCCCAAGCCTCATTAGACTGTTTCTCAATTGCCCCTCTGCTTGCGGCTGGGATCTTCATTATAGCTGTTGAGGCCAAGCTATTAGCGCTTCGGCGGTTTTCCTGCCGGAGCGAAGGGCTCCGTGAATGGAGCTGGAGTGGGTGTGGTCTCCGCAGATCCAGATGCCTTCTTCGTTTTTCGGGGTGAAGGATTCGAAGGGCAGGTCGCCGGGGAGCTGGCGTGGGAGAGAGTGTGGGATGTAGTAGGAACGCAGGAACTGGTAGTCGTTTGCTGTGGGACCGAACCAGTTTGTGAGTTCTTGTTGGATGCGTTCGGAGTCCGCCTCGGGGGTCGGCGCGGTCGAGATGCAGAGTAGGGATTGTCCCGTTGGAGCGTAGTTTTTTGAAACGTCGCTCGGAACGCAGAGATTTTGGATAAGGCCGGTCCCGCTCGCGTTGAGGGCGATCATGGGGCGGGCGAGCGGTGAGCGTGGGGCGGAGAAGTAGTAGCAACGAGTGCCGTTCCAGCTTCGATCTTTGACGAATGCGGAAAGCTGGGCAGCGTTGCTCATGTCGGTAGCGAGGATGACGGAGCGCGCCTTGAGCACCTCTCCGTGCTCGGTGGTGACCTGTTTCGCGGTGAGGGATTGGACTTTCGTTTTAAGTTGGATCGCGGAGGGGGGAAGTTTTGCGGCGAGCTGTTGTGGGATGTCTGCCATGCCTTGTTCGGGGAGGGCGGCGTGTCCTTGTCCGAAGCATTTGAATACAAAATCGAACATGCGGCTAGAGGAAGCCAATTGGTCTTCGAGGAAGATTCCGGTGAAGAAGGGGCGTAGAAAACGATCGATGATGGCTTCTGAAAAGCCGCGTTGCAGGAGGGCGTCTCGTGTGGATTGCTCGGGCGTTTGGAAGAGTTCGGAGTCGGAGGCTTTGGCGACTTTTCTTTTTAGGGTTCCGATTTTTAGTTTGTCGGAGAGGGTGCCGGCTGAACTGGCGAGCGTTTTTAGCAGTTGGGACGGCAGGCGAAGCGGATCGGCGACGACTTCTAGTTTGGAACCGGTCCAGAGATAGGATCCAGGATCGAAGGTTTTGAGCTTGAGGGCTGAATAGTCGAGAAGGCGCTGACACTCGCTGTAGGCGGTGAGCATGACTTGGAATCCGTGGTCGAGAATGAAGCCTTGGTGAAGGTCGGAGCGAAGGCGTCCACCCACGCGATCGGAGGCTTCGAGGAGAAGTATGTTCTTTCCGGATTTCTGCAGCTCGAGAGCGGCGGAGAGTCCGGCCAGTCCGCCGCCTACGATGATCGTGTCGTAGGGAGCTTTGTTGGTTTGGTTCATGGAGGGTTTTCAGGTGAGCGTTGCTTCGAGCTTGAGGTTTGCCTTTAGGGGGCGAACGAGTCGCTGGGGGGCTTGATTGAGAGCGCGTCGCTATGCGGTCTGTAGGTTGACAGGTTTTATTGGGCGAGCTAAGGGGGTTGAGCTATGAAGCGGTTTAGTTGTTGGCTGGTTTTGGTTCTGCTTTTTGTAGAGGGCGTGGGTTGCAAGCGTTCTGGAGAGTCCGAGACGGGGGCGGAGGGAATAGAGTCGAAGTTGTCTCGGGTAGCCGCTCTCGTCCCGAGAGGAATTGGCCAGCCCGTGGTGGGGCAGCCGTGGATTACGGATTTGGCGATTGCGGATTTGGACGAAGATGGCTTGTTGGACGTAGTTTTTGCGGAGGGGCGCATGAATACGGTGGGGTGGATTCGCCAGTATCCATTAGGAGAATACAACGAGGTGGAGCTCGCTGCGGGTATAGCGGGGGCGGCTCATGTGGAAGTGGTAGATTTTGACTTGGATGGGGATATGGATGTGTTGGTGGCGAGCATGGGGATCGTGACGCCGAACGATCAGAAGATCGGATCGGTGGTGATTTTGGAAAATGAGGGAGCGGAGGTTTTCTCGAAGCGCGTGCTGGTCGAGGGCATAGATCGTGTGACGGATGTGCAGGCGGGAGATTTGGATGGGGATGGGGACTTGGACCTTTCGGTGGGGGCGTTTGGCTATTTCGAGGGGGAGGTGCGCTGGATGGAGAACCTCGGTAATTGGGAATTTGAGAATCGAACGCTTATCAAGCTGTCAGGCTGTATCCACGCTCCGATTACGGACGTGGATGGCGATGGAGATTTGGATATCGTTGCTTTGATCTCTCAGGATTGGGAAGAGATCTACGTTTTCGAGAACGATGGCCGCGGTACTTTCGAGAGTCGGGTGGTCTTTGGCTCTCCGAACAAAGACTATGGAAGCAGTGGAATCGAAATGGTGGATTTCGATGGCGATGGAGATACGGATATCGCTTACACGAATGGAGACGGGTTTGACTACGCGACTCCCGGTTCGAGGCCTTGGCATGGAGCGCAGTGGCTGGAAAACGATGGAACTGGGCGTTTCGCGTTTCACCGGATTGGCGACTTTTCCGGAAGCTATAGTCCGCGAGTGGTAGATATAGATGGCGATGGCGATTTGGATTTTGTGACGACCAGCGCGTTTAATGATTGGACGCAGGAGGATGCGGAGTCGCTTGTTGTTTTTGAGAACAGGGGTGATCAGGTGTTCGAGAAACAGGTGTTAGCCAATCGGCCCACGCATCTAATTGTAGTGGATGCGGCCGATATGGACGGAGATGGAAGGGTGGAGCTGGTGACGGGCGGCCTGCATTTTTATCCGCCTTTCGTGCATGTGAGTCGGGTGGCGCTCTGGGAAGCTCCCTAGGAGGATTCGCTGCTTTAGCCCCCGAGTTTCAGGCGCAGGCTCTCGCTTCGACGTTTTTTCTTGCGCGGCAAAAATAAAACAGTTTAACGAAGAGTATAACAGTCACAGAACGGACTTGTTTCGACCCCAATCCCTTACGAGCGCCCCTCTGCTGAAGCGCGTTCGCCCCAACCCTGATGCCCCCGGTCGAAGGTCTGCCTAACTATCGAACGACACCCGAAACCCAATCTTACAACCGACAGGTCGGCCGCGCTTTCGCGTGAGGCATGCCTGTAGGTATTAAGCTACAAACGAAGGTAACACCCAATGAAACCCTATTCACAACTGACTAGAATGAAGCGATTACGAGGCTACCGGCTCGCGATCTACGCGCTTGCCGCGACCGCTACGGCTTCGACTGGCTTTGCCCAGGACGAAGATGACGAAGAAGTATTCACCCTTTCGCCCTTTGAGGTGAACGCCTCCGAAGACGAAGGTTACCGCGCGACGAACACGCTCGCGGGCAGCCGTATCAACACCAGTCTCAAGGACGTCGCCGCCTCGATCAGCGTGGTGACGGAAGCTTTTATCGAGGACGTCGGCGCGGTCGATCTCAATGACATACTGGTCTACACGGGCAATACCGAGAGCACGAAAAACTACACTGCTGCGGGCCAGTTTGGCACCAACGACAACGTCGCCAACAATCCGCAGAACCAGAATCGCGTGCGAGGAATCGGCTCGGCGGACCTGACGCGCGACTACTTCCGCAGCATTGGCCAAAACGTGGGGGTTGACTCTTACAATGTAGAGCGCGTCACGATAAACAGGGGTCCGAACTCGATTCTCTACGGTTTAGGGAACCCGACTGGCGTCGTTAACTACTCCACGAAGCACGCTATCTTGAGCGAGGATTCGAACGAAGTGGGTATTCGCATAGGCTCGAATTCCGATCTTCGCGGCACGTTCGATTTCAATCGAGTTCTTGCGGATGAAACCTTCGCGATCCGGCTGCTCGGCCTCGTTTCTGATCGCGGTTTCGAGCAACAGCCCTCTCATTTCAAGGATCGTCGATTGAACTTGGCTGCCACTTACCGACCGTTTGAGAACACGACATTGAAATTCAACTACGAGAAGGTTGATCAAAAGCAGAACCACCCGAACACGATTACGCCACTTGACCATGTGACGGAGTGGGTCGAGCAGGGGCGTCCTGCTTGGGATGCGGCGAATGACGACTACTGGAACGGTCCCGGCTATCTGACGCGTGTGCAGAGTGACACTCAGGTCGCGATCATCAACTCAGATGGCACGCCGGACCACTTCTTCATAGGTGGAGCTGGCGACAACTACTGGGCGGCTGTCACCCAGCAGAGCAGTGGAGCGGATATCTGGACGGAAACTGCGTTTTCGGACAACAGTGTAGCTCCCTTCCACGATATGAATCTGAATCCAAATATTTATAATCAGGATATGGATGCGTTCGGATTCAGTTGGGATCAGAAGCTAGCGGAAGATTTGTATTTGAATGTCGGTTACGTAAAGGAAGATCTTTCTTACGACGGTCTGTCGTTCACTCGTGGTTTTGCTATCTACGTGGACAACAATACGACCTTGCCTGACGGCACAACGAATCCGCATTTTGGCGAGACTTATATTCCGCAGCGTACGCTCGACAGCAAGTCTGCTGGCGAGAATGGCAACGAGATGATTCGCGCGACGATGACCTACGAGCTCGATCTTGCAGGCAAGGCGGACAACAAGTGGTTTGGGCGTCACAATTTTACCGCTCTTGCAGAGCGTCAGGAAAGCGATTATTTGAGCAATGTGTTCAATGAGATTCGTGAAGACACGCCGTCTTATTTGGACGCAAGCAATCGGGCTGATAGTGAAAACTGGCAGATCACTCGCATACGCTACCTCGGCGGCACTGCGGATTCTCAGGCGACGATCGCTCCTGTATCCCCTGTTCTCGAGCCGGATGGCGTTCCTTACACTTACTACAACTGGGATACGAGTAGTTGGGCGACGGATACTTATAATTCGATGTTCACCACGAAGCGTCGCGACCTGGGATCGACTGTGATCGAATCCTCCGGCTTGATTTGGCAGAGTTACTGGCTCGACAATATGATTGTGGGCACCGCTGGTTGGCGTAAGGATAAAGCCACCGCAGCCCAAGGAACTTACAATGCTATCGGCAGTGATGGTCTTGTCGAGCTAGGCAACGATACAGAGGAGGGCGACCCGGTTTCTGGGAACACTTCGACCTTTGGTGTCGTCGCTCACCCGACCGAATGGCTCTCGCTTCACTATAACGAATCCGAAAACTTCCAGCCTTCAGTGGGGCAGGTGAACATGTACGGCGAGACGGTCGCTCCTCCTGCTGGCTCTGGTAAGGACTACGGCTTTTCGCTCGACCTGATGGAAGGTAAGATGAACGTGCGCTTCAACTGGTACGAAGTGGAGCAGACGGACTCTCGTCTTCCTTGGGGTGATGCCATGCAGCTCGCTCAGTGGGAGCTGCTCTTCATGGACCAGAATGTAATGGCTGACGTGGCTGCGGCTGAAGGCGTGCCTTACACTCGCGTTTCGACTTTGGACGTAGGCGATGGCAACATCGTTACGACTGCGGATGTCGTGGCGGAAGGCCTCGAAATTGACCTGATTTACAACCCAACGCAAAACTGGCGTTTCATGGCGAATCTTTCGCAGCAGGACGCGGTTTCCAGTAATATCGGCAAGTCTGTTACTCGTTTTCTCGAGGAAGCGCTTCCTTACTGGCAAGGTCTTGAGGGCGGCTCGGTTTGGGACAGCGACATCACTTACGCGACCTGGGGTTACGAAGGAAATCCACATGAGTTTTTCGACTACTTCCCTGGCACCCGCACGCTGACGTATAATGCTGCGGAAGGGCGCTCGAATCCTCAGCTTCGCGAGTGGCGCATGAACGCGATCGCCAATTACACCTTTACCGATGGTCGAATGAAAGGCTGGAACATGGGTGGCGCGGTCCGTTGGCAGGATGAGGCTGCGATCGGTTTCGCGACGATTCAGGAAAACGGTCTCGTTGTCGGTCTCGACCTTGAAAATCCATTCGTCGACGAAGCGACTACGGATCTAGACCTTTGGGCTGGTTTCGAGCGTCAAATCATGAACGACAAGGTGACGATGGGCATTCAGCTCAATGTGCAGAACGTCACTCGCAAGGACGGATTCCAGGCGATCAATGCCAACTCGGATGGTGAGGAGACAGGTTTCCGCATCGAGTTTGGTCCGACCTGGACGCTGCAATCAACCTTTACCTGGTAGCTTGGTTTCTTTGATCTAGAAACGTTGCGGTAAGCAATATTAACTGGGGCCGCTTGAGTTGACGCTTAAGCGGCCCTTTGTTTTCTCAGTATTGAACTTAGACGATGTCGATTCGATCTCACGCACCCCGACCCGCCAAGGCGAAGCTTTTAGTAGTGGCCTGTTTGATACTGCTATGCGTTTTTGTAGCGTTTAGCGGATTTTATGCTCGGAGCGCTTTGCCGCCTCGTCCGGATTTGGCCTCGTTTTCGCCAATTTTGAGCGAGCGACTTTCGAAGGCCGAGCGCTGTCTGTTTTATCCGTGGTCGAATCGAGCGAGTTGTTGGTTCGAGCTGGGGCAGCTTTATCATGCGAACCGTTTTTATGCGGAGGCTGAGGTTTGTTATCTCGAGTCGATCAGCCGTTCTGACGAGGATGCGGCTGTAGCTCATTACTTGCTTGCTGATATCGCTAAGCAAGAAGGAGACCTAGCTGCTGCGAAGCGCTCTTTGGCGAAATCGATTGCTTTGGCTCCTGACTCTCTGCCGGCCCTGCTTGACTACGCGGAGGTGACGGCGAAGTCGGGAGATGTACAGGCTGCGTCAGCGCTCTACAATCGCGTGCTTAAAAAGAACGTGGATAACCCCAAGGCTTTACTTGAGCTGGCGCGGTTTGAGATGTTGCAGAATAGGCCTGAGGAGGCTTTGCCATTGTTATTGAGGATCGCCAAGCGAGATCCGAACTATATCGATGGAATTACTTTGCTTACCCAAGTTTTGGATACACTTGGCGAGCGGGAGAAAGCGTCGATGATCCGGTCTGAAATAAGTCGACGCAAGCCTGCTCCCACTCCGAATCCATGGATGGAAGCGCTTCTTGAGCATTGTTTCGATTCGCAGCGCCTCAGTTTTATCTTCGAGGATTATCTTAAGGCCGGTCAGCTCGAAAAGGCGTTTGTTTATCTGGATCGGATGGAGGAAATCGATCCGACAGATTCCAACCCCCACATGCTGCGCGGCTACGCGTACTATCAGGTGAAGCGCTACGGGCAAGCGGTGCCGCACTACCGCAAGGCAATCGCTCTAGGTGGAGATACGGCGAGCCTCTATTATTACCTGACAACCTGTCTTTCGGAAAGCGGACAGGTCGAGGAAGCCGAACGTATGGCTCGGGAAGGACTAGAGCGCGCTCCTCAAACGGTTGATTTGATGGTTGTTCTTTCCGATATTGTATTGAAGAGAGGACTACGAGACGAGGGTGTGGAGCTCTTGCAGCAGGCTCTTGCTCTCGCCCCCGCTCATATTTCCGCCAATCGCACTTTAGCGAAACTCTATTGGGAAGAAGGAAAAAAAGAGGCCGCTCTCGATCAGCTGGAAATGCTGCGGACCTTGCAGCCGACGGATTTCGCGACGCGAATGACTTTGGGCAACTATTATCTCGAGAAAGGGGATTTCGAGGCTGCGATCGCGGTGGTCGAGGAGGCAAGGCGTATCGATCCTGAGAATACGGATATTCGCAATCTGCTTGCGTTGAGTTTGATGAGGCAGGGGAACGAAGAGGCTCGAGAGGGCGCGTTTGAGAAGGCGGTAGCTGTTTACTCGCGGGCAATAGAAGCGGATGCCTCTCTCGAGGAGGCTTATTTGAACAAGGTTAAGGTTTTGATGCATATCAAGCGATTTGCAGATGCTGAGGGAGTTGTGCGGGCTTTGATGGAGCGTCGTCCTGAAGATCCGGTTTTGTCTGTGAGTTTAGGCGATATCCAATTGGCTGCGGGCAATGCGTCAGGGGCGAGGGCGACTTGGGAAACAGGTCTGGAGCTGGCGAAGGGAAACCGTGAGTTGCGAACGGTAATCGAAAGTCGAATACAGAGCGTGGTAGAATGAAGGTAAGGGGTTTATTGGTGTCATTGGTTGCTCTTGTCTTTGGAGGGAGCGTTTTCGCGTCCTTCACAGATGTTAGCGAAAGCGTGGGCATTCTTTATCAGCATGCGAACAAAGACACGGTGCCGACGAACGAAGAGCTTGGGCTGGATCGCGAAACCTATACGCCTGTTTCGAACCACGCGGGGGCGGCTGCCTTTGACGCCGACGGTGACGGTTGGACGGATTTCATCGGTGGACGTTATGCCTTGCCGCCGGTTCTTTTCATGAACCAGGGCGACGGTACTTTCTCGGAAGACGGATCCGCCCGAGGGCTTGATCTAGCGGTCGATGCGGCGACTTTTGCGGCGGGTGATTTTGACAACGACGGAGATCAGGACTTGTTCGTGGCGCCGCACCGGGGAGAGCGTTTTTTCTTTTTCTTGAATGATGGGAATGGAGTGTTTTCTGAGGCGGCAGTCGAGCGCGGAGCGGCTCTGTCCCGAACCGAAGAGCCGCATGAGGGGCATAGTATTGGGCTGGTCGATTTCGACCTCGATGGGTATCTGGATGTGTACGTGAGCGAATGGGGGCCGACAGCGGGGCTAGATGCGGATCGGCACTCTGTTTTGCTGAGAAATCGAGGGGCAGAGGCTCCGGGCTTTTTTGAGAATTTGACTGCGGCGGCCGGATTGATACAGCCGGAAGAAGGTGTAGAGCGGCAGCATGGCTTTTCCACTGGGTGGGCTGATTTTGATGAGGATGGGTGGCCTGATCTCGCATTGATGGCGGATTTTGGAGGGAGCCGCTTGTACTGGAATCAGGGGAATGGATCATTTTCCGAGGGGACGGATTCGGCAGGAGTAGGCTTGGATGAGTTTGGCATGGGGGTCGCGGTGGCGGACTATGACTTGGATGGAGATTTGGATTATTACGCGACTTCGATTTACAACCAGAAGTTGCTCGATGCCACGTCGACGAATACCGGAAACAAGCTGTATCAGAATATTGGAGGCAGAAAGTTTGAAGAAGTGGCGCGGGCTTCTGGCGTTCATCAAGTCGGCTGGTCCTGGGGGGCAGTGTTTTTCGAGTACGATAACGATGGCGATCCAGACTTGATGGTGACGAATGGGATGGATACTGCGACTTGGGATCCGTTTTTCTATTTGGAAGCCCTTGATGATCCGACGACTGTTTTCCAAAACGGGGGAACGGGCAGGTTTTCGAATATCACGACCGCGTCTGGGGTTTCGGACGATGGTTATGGTAAGGCCTTGGTCGTGCTCGATTATGACAATGATGGCGATGAGGATGTGATTGTAACGCAGACCTTTGGCAGTCCGATTGTTTATCGGAGCAATGCGAGTGAGAACGGGAGAAAGTGGATACGTTTCAAGCTTGAGGGGGAGCAGTCGAATCGTGACGGAGTGGGAGCGGTGGTGAGCGTGACCGATGGTGATAAAACGCAAACCGCGGTTTTTAACCCTAGCAATGCTTACATGGGGCAGAGAGAGGGAGTCCTGCATTTTGGATTGGGAGCTGCGGGCGAATCGGTCGATAGGGTGGAGATTCGTTGGCCTAGTGGAATTCGTCAGGTGATCGAGAATTTGGATACGAATTTCGTGCATCCTGTTCTCGAGCCGGATCTTGCACTGGTCGCTCCACAGGTTACGCTTCAGCCGGTTGGTGGGAATTTGGCGGTGGGAGACACGCTTGAGTTGCGAGTGGAAGCGCTGAGCGACCCGGCGGCGACATACGTTTGGGAGAAGGATGGCAAGCCAGTTTTTGGAGCGACACAGTCCAGCTATGAGATCAAACGCTTGCAGCCTTACGACGCGGGCTCCTATCGAGTGAGAGTGATCAATCCTGTGGGGGAGACGCTCTCCGAGGAGGCGGTAGTGACTGCGAGCATTGATCTTGAGAAGCATAGCATTGCCCGTTGGTGGAACGAGTTTCTCTTGGCTTCGATTCGCAAGGACTTCCCTGATCCGACGAAGCACAGTCGAAATCTTTATCACATGTCGGCGGTGCTGTGGGATGCTTACTGGGCCTATGAACCGAATGCTTGGGCGCGCGTAACGCCTGTTTTCCACAAGGAATTGTTGTCTGAATCTGACTGGGGTGCGAGTCGTGAGGACGCGCGACGGGAGGCGATGAGTTACGCGTGCTACCGCATGCTGAGGCAGCGCTATGCGAATAGCGTAAGCGCGGAGCGGATACGATATAACATTGATTGGCTGATGGAGCAGCTTGGCTATGATGTAGCGGTGGAAACGGTGGTGGGTAATTCGCCGGCTGCGGTGGGCAACCGGATTGCGGCGGCCACGATTGCGGAGACTTTAAATGATGGCTCGAATGAGGCGAATGGCTATGCGGATACGAGCGGCTATGCAGAGGCGAACGAGCCGATGGCCTTTGAGCTGCCCGGAACGGAGATGGCGGATCCGAATCGTTGGCAGCCTTTGGCATTTGATTTTCGCGTGACGCAGAATGGGCTTCCCGAGTCGGAGAAGGTGCAAAGCTTTGTGGGAGTGAATTGGCGCGAAGTGGATACATTCGCTATTGAGAAGGATAGTGGAATTACGATTGCCTGGGATCCGGGACCGCCACCGTTGTTTGGCATGGAGACGCATGACGCTTTTGTGGAATCGGCGGTCGAGGTGATTCGGTACTCCGCTTTTCTTGATCCGAGTTCTAGCGAACTGATCGACGTTTCCCCTGGGGCTTTGCTCAATAATCCGCTGGGAACGAATGATGGGCAGGGACGTAGTGTAAATCCGTATACGGGTCTGCCTTATGCTGAAAATCGAGTGAAGCATGCGGACTATGGTCGAATTTTAGCGGAGTTTTGGGCGGATGGCCCCGCTTCGGAGACGCCTCCAGGGCATTGGAATTCGCTGCTTAACGAGGTGAGCGACGACCCACTGTTCGAACGTAGGTATTTGGGAATTGGAGACGCTCTTTCTGAGCTGGAGTGGAATGTGCAGTCGTATCTCGCCTTGAATGGAGCGATGCATGATGCGGCGGTGGCGGCGTGGACTTTGAAGCGTCAGTACGACTACTCGCGGCCTGTATCCATGATCCGATACTTGGGCGGCTTGGGTCAATCGAGCGATCCGAGCGGATTGAGCTATCATGAGCAGGGGCTTCCGCTCGTTGAGGGATTGATCGAGATAGTGACGGAGGCGAGTTCGGCTGCGGGGGAGCGGCATGAGCATCTGGCGTTTGAGGTTGGGGAGATCGCGATCCGTTCTTGGGCGGGCGAGCCGGCGGATAGTCATAGTCAGGTGGGCGGGGTAGATTGGATCCTCGCGGAGGAGTGGATGCCTTATCAGCGCAGCACCTTCGTGACTCCTGCTTTTGCGGCCTATGTTTCAGGGCACAGTTGCTTTAGTCGGGCGGGAGCTGAGGCGTTGGCCTTGCTTACCGGGTCGCCCTTCTTTCCCGGCGGGAAGGGAGAGTTTCATTTTGAGAAGAATGGTTTTCTGGAGTTTGAGGCGGGGCCGAGCGAAGACCTGACCTTGGAGTGGGCCACTTATTTTGACGCGGCGGATCAGGCCGGCCTATCGCGGCTCTACGGAGGTATTCACGTGCGGGCGGATGACTTTATCGGGCGCACGCTTGGCGCGCGCATCGGCGTGGAGGCATTTCTGAAGGCGCATGCTTTACGAGGGGGGGCGGTGAGCGAAAAGGCTTTTGCTGGAGCTCAGATCTCCTATCGTTTCTCGAGCGAGGGGGCGGGTAGTTTTGTGACCTTGGATTTCGACGATGGTCGAGGCAGACCGATTTGGAGTGTAGCGTCCATGGAGGATGCGGAAGCTCGGGCGGGGGAAGGCGTTTATTTTGTGCTCAATGAGGGCATTCAAGTGGGAGGAGTGTCAGAAGGGAGCGTCGTGGTGAAATCAGCTGCGCTTTCGAAGGTGGTGATTTCATCGGAATTAGAAAGCGGTGCTCCTGCGTCGGTCAGGTTTTCGATCTCGGAAGGCGAGGCGCGTATGATAGCGATCAGGGCTTGGACTGGCTCGGTTTTCGGAGCGTCGCGTGAGTCTTCCGGGGCTCGTCCGGAGATCGTCGTTTATCGTGTGGATGAGGACGGTGAGTCTTTGGTTTCCAGCAACTCGAAGCGAGAGACGGGCGCGACGGACTCTGTATTCGAAGTGCTCGCCTTGCGCGGCGGCCTTTCCGGTGAGGAGGTGGATCTGATAGAGGCAGGCCTGGTGGTTTCGCTGCCGACGGGAGATTACCGTGTCGAACTTCGAAATGCAGGCGGCGCGGGGCAGGCGACGATCGAGGTAGAGGAGGTTCGCTAGCGACAGGCTTTGTTGTGAAGAAATAAAACAGTTTTATTAAAGATTAAACTATTGACGAATCAATGTTGTCACTAGAGTCTTTCGGCAGTCAGCGGGCCATTGTTAGCCGGTCTTAGAGCTGCGATTAACCCCCCTTCTCGACGGGCTGAGTTTCAGGTCTGTCGAGCCTGCTTCAAATCCCTTCCTCAAAGATCTCTCCATGTCTGCTTCCAAGCATAGCAAGTCTAAGAATGTACGCGAATCGAACTTAGCCAGCGCGGAAGGCGAGCACAGGGTAACTAAGGACGAGGACAAGGTTAGCTTGAAGGAAAAGTTAGCTTTGGGCAGTGGATATATGCCTTTGTTTTTGGGCAATGCGGTTATAAACGTGATTGTGTATCCATTCTACAACATGACTCTGAAGGTAAATCCGTTGATGATCGGATTTGCCCTTTTTATCCCGAGGATTTGGGATGCGATAACGGATCCAATAGTTGGTTACATATCAGATAATGTCCACACCAAGTGGGGTCGCAGGAGGCCGTTTGTTGCGATAGGTGCGATCCTGCAGGGTATCGCATTTGGGGCGATCTGGATGGTGCCCACAGGTTGGAATGAAAATTGGATGACGGGGTATCTGCTGGTTACCCTGATTGTGTTTTATACATGCTCGACTGTGTATGCGGTTCCG
>DS990592.1:4920421-4922981 GCA_000155695.1 Verrucomicrobiia bacterium DG1235
ATGACGAACTTAAGTTCGGGCAGAGACGCGAGGGGATGTTTAGCTCTGTTTACCTTTGGGTGCAAAAGGTGGGATATTCCCTATCTTCGCTAGGCGTTGGCATCGTTCTTGTTCTTTCCGGATTTGACGCGGAATTGGGTGGAAATCAGTCGCCGAATACGATACTATCGCTAAGGCTTGTTTTAGCAATATCGACTGCGGTGTGGGCAATCCTTGCAATGGCGGTCCTCTATTTCTATCCAATCACTCGACAGCGAGCTTACAATACTCGTGACGCGCTCGAGGCGAGACGCGGAGCTGTATAGTTATCATGAATTCTGTATCCAATAAACGAATCAGCAAGGCGAACGGGGCTGGGAAGAAGGTCACAATCTATGATCTGGCCAAGCATACAGGCTTCTCGCCCGGTACTGTGAGCCGCGTGCTTAACAATCGTGACAAGGTGAAACCTGAAACGCGGGAGGCGATCTTAAAGGCGGCTAAGGAGCTGGATCTGAAGCCGCAAGCGTCGGTCCGCACGCGGCAGGTCGCCATTCTCTCCGACCCGAAGTTTACGGACCGAGTTGAAGGCTACGCGGCGACCTTGACTGCTCACCTTTCCTTCGCCTTTTCCAAGCGGAAGATCGGCATTGTGCTTCCGTCTGATCCGTTCGAGCAATTGCCGGGCTTGTTTTTGGATGGGATCGTAGCGGTGACTTACGACACGAAGATGTTGGAGTTTCTCAAGGAGTTCGAGAACCGGCTGCCGATCGTGTACATGGATAAGTTCGAGGTGACCGCTAAGCAGTATCGAGTTTTTTCCGACCACTACAATTCCGGCTATCTAGCGGCGAAGCACTTCATAGAGCGCGGCAAGAAGAAGCTTGCCTGTTTTGGCGGCGAGGGACCCGGGTTTGCGGAACGGTTGAGAGGCTACCGCGCTGCGATCGCTGAAGCTGGGCTTGAGCTCGACGAGCGGCTGCTGGTGCCGGCTGGTTCGGGCAACAATTCGGCCATCGTTACTCGTATCGCTAGGAGCGGCGCGGATTGTATTTACGTACCGGGTACGAGTTTGCAGGCGATGGAGTGTATTCATCTCTTAACTTACGTGATGGGGATGCGAGTTCCCGAGGACATCTCCATTATCGGAGGAGAGAACGAAGGTATTTCTGAACTAATTATTCCGCCTCTGACCGCAATTGAGGAGCCATTGAAGGAGATGGCTGAAACAGCGGTCACGATGCTGGATGAACTTACCCAGGGCCAATCCGTGGAAACTCATTCGGTCAAGATGCCGGTGCGTCTGATCGAGAGGAATTCGGTTTAGTCTATTGTATTTGAATTTTTATGACATGTTTAAATCAGCGCCTTGTTGATGCGTGGCGATTCAAGCGACTGGACGGCGATCATGCGTGGGAGTCGATAAGTCTGCCTCACAGCCCGTTTGACGCGGACCTCGACGGTCTCGAGCATTGGCATGGTGTCTGCGAATACCGGCGTAAGCTTAAAGTCGACCCGAGCGATAAGGCGTGTCTTTACAAGCTCTACTTTGGCGCGGCGATGCATACGGCTGTCGTTTCGATCGACGGGGAGGAAGTGGGGCGTCATAGCGGTGGCTACTTGCCGTTTGAGATTGATGTGAGCTCCTATTTGGAGGGCGGCGTGGAGCGTGAGCTTAGCGTGGTTCTTGACAATCGCGATAATGAGGAGGTGCCACCGGGAAAGCCCTTTAGGGAACTTGATTTCTGTACTTACGGCGGCCTGTACCGGCATGTAGAGCTGCGTGTGTATCCATTGCTTCATGTCACGGATTCCGTGGCGGCTGGAGTCGTTGCGGGTGGTGGCGTGTTTGTGCGAACGGAGAGCCTGAGCGAAGCCGAGGCGAAGCTGGCCGTCTCTGCGCACGTGGAGAATTCCGCTTCGTCGCCTTGTTCATTTTCGATTGAGTACGAGGTGCTTGATGATTTGGGCGATGTGGTAGCGAAAGGGTTGATCGACAAGTTGAGTCTCGAGGCGAAGGCTGCCGAGCAGTTCGAGCGAGAAGTCACGGTGGCGAATCCACGTGTTTGGAATCTGAGAACGCCTCGCATGCATCGGCTGCGGATATCTTTGGTAGATGAAGCGGGAAGCGTGGTGGATTCGGTCGAGGAGTGTTTTGGCATCCGTCGTATCTCGGTCGCCCGGAGCACAGGAATACTGCTAAATGGAGAGCGGATTCGTCCTCGCGGAGCGAATCGGCATCAAGATTATCCAAGGATTGGATACGCTCTTTCTGACGCGGCTCAGTATCGCGACGCGAAGCGGATCAAGGAGTCGGGCTTTGATTATGTTCGGCTTTCGCATTATCCGCAGTCGCCGGCATTTCTGGATGCCTGCGACCGCTTGGGGATACTGGTGATGAATTGTATTCCCGGCTGGCAGTTTATCGGCGGCGACGTTTTTCGCGAGGCCTGTTATCAGAATGCTCGAGATGTGATCCGGCGTGATCGCAATCATCCGTGCGTCATTTTCTGGGAGCTCTCGCTAAATGAAACGGCGATGGATGATGAGTTTATGGATACGCTTCAGAACATCGGTCATT
>DS990592.1:4923694-4926261 GCA_000155695.1 Verrucomicrobiia bacterium DG1235
TCATCCCGGTCGCTAGAAGCGGTGGATACATCGGGGCGAGAGAAGGCTCGCACGCGATCGCTACTCCTGCGAGGCGGTGAAGCTCGACTTGCAGATCGATGATGCGGGAGTTGAGGGGAGTCGTGACCAATCGGATGTGCTTTTGCTCACGCTCGGGTGTTGGATGCGAATGGTCAGCTGTGTAAAAGCTCTTCGCTCGAGGTGGCGTTTTCGATATGCGGGTCGGCGAGCATCGTAGGTCCTGCTCAGATCGCGGCGGAGTCAGGCGTGGCTTCGATCGTGATTCGCAGACCGGTTGGCTGCGAGTCCTTTTCGCTCACGGTTGAGAGCGAAGGGTTTGAGCGAGCGATTTGCGAGTACCTAACGAGGCGGGATTTGGATTAAGATGAGTATGAAGCGCGTTCGACGACGAGCTTGATTTGAGATTGGAGGAATGATGATGAAGAGAGTTTTGTTAGCAGCTGTGTCGGCCGGAGCGTTTGGCCTGTCCGCTCTTTGTTCGCTAGGGGCGCAAACGCCGTTTTACTTTGGAAACGATCTTTCCTACGTGAACGAGATGGAGGATTGCGGAGCGGTTTATCGGGAGAACGACGAGGTGGTGGACCCGTTTGTTTCGATGGCGACGCATGGAACGAATCTGGTGCGGGTGCGTTTGTGGAATGATCCTTATTGGCTGGAGCTGGTGCCGAAGCTGAATGAGAACGTGAAGGCTCAGTACAGCAATCTTGAAGATGTGACGAAGGCGATTCGCCGATCGAAAGAGGCGGGTATGGATGTGATTTTGGATTTTCACTTTTCTGACATGTGGGCGGATCCGGGACGTCAGGTTATCCCGAGAGAGTGGCAGCATGCGGCGGGTGATGACGATGCTTTGGCGCAGTTGCTTTATGAATACGTGAAGTCGGTATTGGTCGGCCTGGACGAGCAGGGACTGATGCCGGAAATCGTGACACTGGGCAATGAGACGAATTCGGGGATGCTGCTTGAGGATGAGCTAAGTGTGCGGGAACTCGAAGGAGGCTTTCTGGAAATTGAGGGTGGAGGGACTTGGCGCGGGGGCGACGAGCGCCTGTCAAAGCTATGGAACGCGGGAATCCGCGCGGTACGCGAGGTCGGGGCCGTAGCGAGCGTCAATCCGAAGATAGCGCTGCATGTAGCGGATCCGGGGGATATGATGGGTTTCTTTGATCGTATGGTTAGGATCGGCGTGACGGATTTCGATATCGCCGGGATATCCTACTACTTTGCCTGGCATGGTGGTTCTATTTCTCACACGGGGAATTTGATACGAGCGTTCAAGACGAAGTACCCGCAATACGATCCGATGGTATTGGAAACTGGATACCCGTGGGATACGGCGAACATTGATGGATTGAACAACATCATAGCGGATGTGGATCCTCAGTACAGTCCGGTTAGTCCGAATATGCAGCGGAAGTATATGGTGGACCTGACGCAGGAGGTAATCGATGCCGGTGGCGTGGGTGTGATTTTTTGGGAGCCGCTGTGGGTATCGACGGATTGTCGCACGCCTTGGGGTACGGGTTCGTCGCACGAGCATGTGGCGTACTACAATCATCGTGACAATCACAACTTGCACGCTGGAGGCACTTGGATGGAGGCGGAATATCAGAATCTACCAGCGGTAGAGGGCGCGGAAGTGAGCTTCAATTTTGATCACGAGTCGCTTAAGACACAGATCGTCTTTAACGTGAATCCAGGAAGTGAATACCAGTACGACTTGTCCTCCGATCTACGCGATTGGGACGTAGTGGACTTTTTCCGGCCAGTAGAGTCGAGGGAAGTTTCTGTATCGCTTCCGAGCGCGGCTGAGTTGCCTCGTTTCGGGCGCGTTTGGAAGATCGCTCGTTGACGGTTAGCCGCTCATTAGTTGAAGTCCCAGGGGTCTTCGTTTGGGTCGAGGGGGTCGAGCTCGTTTTGCGGCTTGGGCCTGGCTTCGATTGCTAGGATGGTGAGATCGTCTTGTGGTTCGTCGCTTTGGCTGAAGGAGGCGAGGGCGTCGTAGGCTTTCTGGATGCTGTCTTTGAGGGGAAGGTGTCGATGAGCGGCAAGGGTTTTGCAGAGGGCTTCGAGGCCGAATTCGTTTCCGTCCGGGTCGATGCTTTCGAGGAAGCCGTCGGTGTAGGCGTAGAGTCTGTCGCCGAAGTTGAGGTCGTTGGTATGGGGCTTTCTTTCGACGAGGTCCATGAGGCCGATTGCGAAGTGTCCTGATTCGAGGAGCTCGTAGCTGCCGTCTGTCCGTATGATGATTGAGACGGGGTGGGCGGCGTTGGAGTAGTCGATTTCAACAACCTGGCGTTTTTCGTTGTAGTGGGCGGTGGCGGCGAATGCGGTGAAGAAGCCGTTGGGAATCTGTCCGTAGAACTCCATGTCCAGATAGTTGAGGAAGTAGCCGGGGAGGACGCGGACTTCCTCTGGAGTTTCTTGGGAGATGTATTTGAGCAATGCCATGAAGAGGGCTGCGGTGACGCCGTGGCCGGTGAGATCGGCGAGCAGCATCGAGTAGCCCCGTCTTCGAGGGCGCGGAAGCAAAGTAGTCGCCGCCC
>DS990592.1:4926537-5214388 GCA_000155695.1 Verrucomicrobiia bacterium DG1235
GGGCGGCTTCGTTGAGCGAGTCGAGGGCTTCCCAGTTGTCGGTAGCGATGAGATCCTCTTCGCGGGCGTTTACGAGGGCTGCTGGGGATGGGTTGCCCACTAGGCTTAGCAGTTTTTTGTTGAAGCCTTGAATACGGCGATCGAGATCCATTCAGAAGGAAGCGACGGGTAGGTGCTTGTGGAATGCCTCGTAGCCGGCGGCGATGATGGAGTGGGAGGTCTTGTGAATGGATTGCTTCACATGGGGAGCAATCGGAGCCAAAGGTTTTCGCTTAGCGCTTTTGGCGGATTTTTACTTGGGATTCGCTAGCGTGCGAAGGGAATAAGGAGAGGTAATATTGTATAGTTAGAGAGCTTAGCGTGATTGGGCGAGGGACTTGGGGGCGGAGAGCTGTAAGAGTGGCTGGTTGTTGTTGGCGTTGTAGAATTGGATGGATCCGGGGTCTGCGAAGAAGTAGGCGCTGCGGTTTGGGGAGAAGCCGAACTTGTTGACGAGTGTGCCATTGAACCAATCGATGGAGATGGTTTTCGCTTCCGGTTCGGTTCGGATGAATTTCGGCTCGCGAGCGTTTGCTGCGAGGTCGAGTGCGACGATTGTCCGATCGCCAAAGGCGGGAGTCAGGGTGCCGTAGAGGGTGGCTTCGTCGGGAGACAGGGTAAGGCTAGTGAATTGAAGGTCGCCGTATTTGTATTCGTTTTTCAGTGACAGGTCGTCAATGTTCCATTTTCGGATGACACCGCGTTCTCCGTGGGTGTAGACCGATTTTCCGTCTGGGGAGAGTGTGAAGGCTCGCGGGTTGAGGAGTGTTGGATGATCGGGGAGGAATTCTTCTAAGCTTGCGATGACCTTTCCGGTTTTGGCATCGCGGATTTTGGGCGCTGCGAGGCTCGACCCGTTTTTCATGATGATTCGGCTCGCGTCTTGGGAGAGGGAAATGAGGCTTGGGTTTTTGCCATCATTCAAGGTTACGATGGTATCGGCGTGGGCGCTTATGAGAAGGGTGCTGTCTGTTTGACCTGCGCAGAGGTAGATGCGATCGAGATCGTCGCGGGCGAATTGAAAGTTTGGACTGAGTTTGGCTTTGGAAATGTCGAGGGTGATTTGAATCTCCCCTGATTCTGTATCGATGAGTGAGACGGTTTCGTAGAATTCATCGAGCAGTGACTTGTTGAAGCGAATCAAGCGTCGTGTTTTGCGCAAGGAGACGTATCGGGTGGCGGCGTTGCCGGTTTCTTTCCATAGGATGGAACCATTTTTCGTAGACAGGTAGTAGGCGGCTGGGGTGTTTGTTTTCTGGTCTTCGCAGATTGCGAGAACTGCGTCCCCTGATTTGGAGAAATCAACATCGAAGTAGAATAGGCCTGAGGGCCCGAAGGCTTTGCGGGTTTGCTCTCCTTTTCGCTTTAGGAATAGTTCAGATCCGTTTTTTGAATACAGTATTGCATTTGTTGCTAGGGAGTAGTCGGCAATCTCGGTCGGTCGGGAGCCGTCGAGTCCGCCGGCTATGAGCAGGCTGCGTTTGAAGTCCCAAACGCTGTTTCCCGAGTCACGGTGGATTTGAGCCACGTCGTCGCTTAAGAACTCGATCGATTGGTAGGGCGAAAGATTGGGGGCGTTTTCTTGGGTCGATGCCAGCTCTTGCGCCAGCGCTACTCTCGCTAGGAGAAGCAGCATACTGAAAAGAGTGAGGCGGTGGCGGATGAGTACAAGCATGTGGATGCTTCAGAACTACTCCGAGCTTCGAGCATTTCCTTCAATATTGCCTAATGTTTGTATATGAATTTCTGGATACGGGAGTGTCCCTAGGTACGGATTAATGGTTGTTTAGGTGCGAGTGTACTCCCGGTTGGAAGTTGTTTAGGGTAATAGCACTAGCGCTGAGCCCTTGGGAGGGGGTGATGATCTGGGTAGACACTCCGTGCGATTGGTGACTTGCTTGTCAAAAGGATGCCACTTTTCGGATTGTTTGGGGTGACGTATCCATTATTTGGAGAATGCGGAGGCGTTCTGGTTTTCTGCAGATTGCTGCTTTGTTTTTGTGGCGAAACGATGGTTTTTCGATTTTAATACGGTCTATTAAACTTTCTCGCCAAGATGGAATCGTCTATTAGGTTTGGGAGAATGAAGTGGTTTAGACGGCTCTTTGGCTTGGGTTCGGATTCGGGGGAACGATCGTCTGAACCCATCGTCAATGAGGATTCTCAGGCTATGCTAGAATCGCTGCAGCTGCGTTACGCGGGCTACTACCTGCCGGCGATTCATTTGCGGCAGGGGGAGTCGAATGGTTTTTCGCGTCTAGGCGGCCTGCCCAGCATGCCCTATGGAATGGAGTGGCCTTCGTGGCAAAACAAGCCTCAGGCCTTTCTCGCTCAGCTGGATTTGGGAGCCATGGGAGAGGCTTTGCCGTCTTTTTTGCCGGATACGGGCTATCTTTATTTTTTCTATGATCAGGATCAGGGAGAGTGGGGGTTTGATCCTAACGATTTTGGAGCTTGGCGGGTGCTTTACGTCCAAGGAGATCCCAGTGGTTTTCTTCCGTATTCGGTCCCTGAGGGGTTGGCAGAGGAGTCGATCTATCGGCCGAAGGCTGTTGTCCCGCAGCGTATTGAGCTTTTGCCCGATTCTCTGAGTCTTCCGAAGGCAGAGTGGGACTGGGACCGGGAGGGCGACGCGTACGACGCGCTGCGTTTGGCGGCGTTTGAGGGGCAGCCTTTGCATCAGGTTCTTGGATACCCTTCGCCCGTTCAGGATGACGACATGGAGGTCGAATGCCAGCTTGCCTCGAATGGTATCTACATGGGGAGTCCAGAGGGGCATAATGATCCGCGGATTCCAGAGTTGAAGAAGGAAGCGAGCGATTGGAAGCTTCTCCTGCAGCTAGATTCCGATGAAGAGACGGGGTGGATGTGGGGAGATTCGGGGGTGCTTTATTTTTGGATACGCGAATCCGATGCGCGAAAGGGCGATTTCAGCAAGGTGTGGCTGGTGCTGCAGTGTTGTTGAGAGTTTGCTCTGCGCGTTAACTCTCCTTAGGCCTTAGAGCAGGGCGATGGCGAGGACGAGAGAGACGATTGAAAGAAGGGTGCTGATGATCACGATGTTTCGAGCCATGACGCTGTCGTTGCCCAGCATCTCAGCGAGCACGTAGGAGAAAATGGCGGTGGGACAGGCGAGGAAGATGACGGTGACCTTCAGGCTGACGGGGTCGAGTCCGAGAGAGCGGCCGACGAAGTAGCCGAGGATAGGGCTGAAGGCGACATTTATGAGCGAGGCGACGACTGAGAGGCTGATGCGGCCTTTGATTTCTTCGAATTTTAGGCCGGCTCCGAGGCCTATGAGAGCCAGGGGAAGCGCGAGTTGTCCGATGGCTTCGAGGGAGCGGCGGGCCATTACAGGGATTTCCCAGCCCGCGAGGTTGAGAGCAAATCCGATGGCGCAAGCGAGGATGAGAGGATTGCGCAGGCCGTGTTGCCAAATTGCTTTGAGAGGGTGTTGGTTTTCGGTTTTGGCGTGGAGGATGAGCAAGGCAACGCCAGTGATGTTGTAAACGAGAATGCAGATGCCGCTGCTGAACATGCCGAGATCAAGTCCTTCCTGTCCAAGAGCGAAGTAGACGACGGGAAATCCGACGAATGCAAGGTTGCCACGGTAGCTGCCTTGGATGAATGCCCCGATGGAGTAGCGAGGGACTTTAAGGAGAAACACTAGGGCGTATCCAAGTACAATGGACGCGGCTATGACAATGAGGAGCGTATACAGAATCCCGATACCGGGTTCGTCTCGGAGATCGATCTCGGCGACTTTGTACAGGAGGAGCGCGGGAAGACCCCAGAAGTAGGTCAGTCGATTCAGTTCTCGAAAGAAGCCATCGGCGAAGAAGCGGGCCTGCGACAAGGATTTACCGAAGATTATGAGGATGAGAACTGGTACTATACTTTCCAATACGACCATAGGGAGAGCGGTTAGCAGTTCTCGCTAATTGTTGCGAGCAAAGCTGCAGGGGATAAGGCATGTTCTGGTTTTTGTTCGCGTCAATTTACCTTCGTTGTGTAGGTGTTTTTGGGGATTAGGCGTTCTTGTCTTTGCGCTTTGTTTGATGGGTTTGTTACTTGTAAGTTTAGAGCTCATTCCTAGAACTGTGGCACGAATTCGAGATTTGACCCGCTTTGATCCACCCGAAAAAGAAGATCCTGCTGATTGACGATGATCCCTCTGTCAGCGATGCCTTGCAGATGCTGTTAAGGGACGAGTTCGATACCCACTCCGCTGCTACAGTGAGGGATGGCGTTCGATTGTTCGACTCTTTGAGCCCAAATGCAGTGATTCTTGATCTGCATTTGCCCGACAGCCACGGTTTGGAAGCTCTTCGCTCGATCCGTAGCATGGATAGGTTTGCTCCTGTGATTATCCTCACGGGATTCGCGACGCTGGAGGCGGTAGAGGAATCGCTACGTCTGGGCGCTTCTGATTGTTTGCACAAGCCGTTCGACGCTTCAGTCCTAAAGTCGCGCCTGCGGGAGTTGACGATCGACGAAGAGCCTGTTGTCGAGGCGTCGGCGGTGGGTGAGGCGGCGGAAAAGTACGATTTCAAGGATGCTTGGCCAGAAGATTTGGCGTCGTCCGCGTTTTTGCACGATATCAGCAATCCGCTCACCAGCCTGATGGCGTTTTCCACCTTGCTGAAGGAGAGTTTTTCCGACTCGAAGAAGTGCGAGGAGCTTTCTGGGATGATTTTCGAGAACATTTCTTATCTCTCGTCGCTGATTCAGCAATGGCGCTCGTTTTCCGAACCGGACACTCTTGAGGATGATTGCTCTGAGATGGGAGAAATCGCCGACCAGGCGATAAAGCTGGTGCAGCTTCGGGCCGAGGCCAAGGGAGTGGCGATGATTCTTCATTTGAGCGACGACAAGGTTCGCCCGTCTTTGAACCAGCATGCGGTGGTTCGGATTTTGGTAAACCTGCTGCAAAACGCGATTGAAGCTGTTGAACGCGATACCGGAAAGGTGAATTTTCACGCCCGTATGAAAGGCGGATCCGTTGAATTCATTGTACACGACAATGGCTGCGGCATTGCGCCTGCTCTGATTCAGAAGATTTTTCAACCCCGATATACAACAAAGAAAAAGGGCACCGGTCTCGGGCTGTACATAGCGAGAACTATTGTAGAGTCAGCCAAGGGAGCGATATCGATCTGTTCGCGACCAGGCCGGGGCACGAGTTTTACAGTACAGCTTCCCAAACAGTAATGCCATCAATTCCCGATCTTGAAAACGAAAGTCTAGTTCTCTGCAAAAACAGTCAAGGCACACAGTTACGCGCTACTTTGATGCGCATGACTCGGTATCTGGCGACCTTCGAGGTATATAACCCTTACAGTATTTTACAGTTGTCGGAGGCGTTAAGCGACTTCGAGATTATTATCAACTCCCGTACGGTTTATCGAGGCAGAGCTATCGTAAGCAACATGGTAAATACGGGCTTGGTGCTGGTCTGCGAGGCCTCGCTTGATGACGAAGCTTGGATGGATGTTGAGATTCTTTCTCCGGCGGCGCAGGTGGAGCGGCTTGCCGAAGACTTTGATCGTCTGATTAAGGATTGGAACAAGCTTGAGAACGTATCGCCCGAACTCAAAATCAATGTTTCTGACATCGAGACTTTGTTGACGGATTTGCAGCGGTGGACGGAACAGCTGGAGATCGCGGTCCGATCGTCGCCTCCACCTGATCGAGCTCGAAATGAAATTCAGGTAATCGAGAAGATAAATTCGTTGATATCTCCTGTCATTGCTGAGCAGTTTGGGAAGTTTGAGTCTATAACGGCTACGGTTTCAGAGGAGGCTATCGCCATTCACCGAGCCTACTGTCGCCGTCAGCTTCATCCTCTGGTGATGTGTGCTCCATTTGTCCATCGGACTTACGATAAGCCGTTGGGCTACGCTGGTGACTACGAGATGGTGAATATGATTCTTCGAGATCCAAATGAGGGAGCTTCGATATTCGCCAAGGTTCTGAACAGTCAGTTCTTAGCGGCGCCACCAGCTGAAGCGCATCGCAACCGAATCGTTTATCTGATTGAAATGCTGTCCCGGGAAACGCGTCGCCGCGTCCGTTTGAGCAAGAGTGCTCGCATCTTCAATCTTGGATGCGGTCCGGCAAAGGAGGTGCAGGAGTTTTTGGCGAATGAAGACCTTTGCGAGCGGGCTGAATTCGCATTGCTCGACTTCAACGAAGAGACGATCAAGCAGACGAGCCATCTTCTAAACGACTTGAAAGCGAAACATCGTCGCTCGACTTCGATTCGCATGATTCAGCGTTCCGTTAACCAGATATTGCGTGAGGGGGCGAAGATTGGGGACGTGGAGGAAGCTCCCACAAAGTACGATATCGTCTATTGCGCGGGGCTATTCGATTATTTGTCGGATCGGGTATGTCAGCGCCTGATAGAAACGTTTTACAATATGACAGCTCCAGGTGGCTTGGTTGTCGTAACAAACGTGGACGAGAGCAATCCGATGCAAGGGGTGATGGAGTATGTCATGGAGTGGCATTTGATATATCGAAACTCAGAGCAACTTATGGCTTTGGCTCCGAAAGAGGCGAAAGCTGAGGATATGAGGGTATTGAAAGATCCTTCAGGGGTGAATATCTTTTTAGAGATTCGAAAGCCCGAATGCCATGCCTGAAGCCGAATCCCATGAGGAGGAGGCTTTGCGGCTTCGATTCTTCGAATACAACAAGTCGACTCGAATAGCTAACTCGCGAGTCGGTACTTTGCTGATCGTTTTGTTGATGCCCTTCGGCTCTTTGCTGGACTATTTCGTCTACCCAGAGCAGCTAGGCTTCTTCTTTTTCCTGAGAATCTTGTGCTCGGTGATAGCCCTGTTTTTTTGGTGGATCATGAAAGGGCCGCTAGGTTTGCGGTTCTATCGCGTGTTTGGACTGTTTCTATTCGCATTGCCCTCAGTGTTCATCAGTTTGATGATCTACTATACCGAAGGGGTAAGTTCGCCCTATTACGCTGGATTGAATTTGATGCTGATTGGGCTCTCGTGGGTTGCTCAAATGTATGTAGTCGAGAGTCTGATTTCGGTTTTACTGACGCTTTTAATCTACGGCTTAGCCTGTTATTTTCATGGAGCGGTCTCGATTCCTCTCCTTTTCAACAACTTGTACTTTATAGTTTTGACGGGAACGATCGGCGTTACTGGCAGCTATTTTCTGAATCGTTCGCGTTATCGCGAGTACGCGTTGCGGCATGAGCTCGACGAAAATAGGAGCGAACTAGAGGCTTCCAACCTCAAGCTGGTCGAGATGGACAAGGCCAAGACGAATTTCTTCGCGAATATTAGTCATGAGCTTCGCACTCCGCTTACTCTTCTAATTGGTCCTCTCGATAGGTTGCGTCACAATGGCGACCAACCCTCTGCGAAGGAACGCGAGGAGCTGCTGGACATCATGCAGCAGAATGCGATGCGTCTCATGCGCCTGATCAATGACTTGCTCAATCTCGTGCGCTTGGATAGCGGCACATTGCAGCTGCGTCCTGCGACCCTCGAGCTTCGTCACTATCTCGAAGGGATTTGTCGATCCTTCTATCCGATGGCTAGTGAGCGACGGCTCGACTTTACTTGGGAAATCGAGGACGGCGGGCAGCCAAACGTGAATCTCGACCGCGACAAGGTAGAGAAGATTCTTCTTAATTTACTTTTCAACGCGATTAAGTTTACCCCGCCCGGCGGCAAAATCATCTTACGAGCCCGCCGTGACGGCGAATTCTTGAGAATCGAAGTAGAAGATAGCGGGCAAGGGATCGCGGCGGAGGAGTTGGCTAGCATCTTCGATCGTTTCTGGCAGGCGGAGACTTCGTCGAACCGGCGCTACCAAGGTGTGGGAATTGGGCTGGCGCTTGTCCGCGATCTTGCGCGGCTGCACGGCGGCGACGTGGAAGCGAGCAGTGTTCAAGGCGAGGGCACTGTGATGCGAGTGAGTCTAAACGCGGAGGTTCCGGTCGAGCCTTTGCCGCTTGAAATAAGCGAAGGTAAGTCACCTGTGGATACAAAGTGGCTCGAGAAGCTCTATCGGAGAGCTGAGTTTTTCCCTTCACATGCGGCAGTCAAGCCGACTGGTGAAGAAGACGAACAAGAGGATGAGGCAGTGGATTCCGTCGCGGATTTAAGCGACGATTCCGAGGCGAGTAGGCCAGCGATACTGATAGCGGACGACGAGCCGGAGATGATGCGCTTTCTCCGTTCTCAATTGAGCGGTCGTTACCGCGTAGATGAAGCGAGAGATGGAGCGGAGGCGCTAGAGATTGCCTCGAAGCGTCGCCATCATCTTATTCTACTGGATTTTATGATGCCTCAAGTCGACGGTATCGAAGCGACTCGTCGCTTGCGGGAAATGCCGAGCCATCGCGGCGTGCCGATTATCATTCTTACGGCGCGAGCAGACGAGGAGGTGAAATTTCAGGCTTTGGACGCGGGAGCGACGGACTTTTTGACAAAGCCGTTCTCGTCGACGGAATTGCTCGCTCGGTGCAGGAATCTCGCTTCGGTCTACGAAATGCAGCAGCAGATCGAAGACCGAACGGTTAGGCTCGAGAAAGCGCTCGAGCAAATCAAGCAGACTGAGACGCAGATGGTACAGCAGGCGAAAATGGCTTCGCTTGGGCAACTCAGCGCGGGGCTTTTGCACGAGGTGAACAATCCGCTTAACTTTGCCACCACTTCCATCCACTTGCTGAGAAAGAGGCTAGGGAATTCGCCTCATCCGGAGCCCGAGTTGCTGGAGAAGCCACTGACGGATTTGCATGACGGGATCCGGCGCGTGTCGTCAATTGTATCCAGCTTGCGCGAGTTCACTCATCCGGACACGGTTCGTTTCGAACGGGTCGATTTGAGGACGGCTCTCAATACTGCGATACGTTTTGTGCAGATTCCCGCTGCGGAAATCACCCTAGTTCAGGAGTTGGAAGGCAGTCCGATGATTAGCGGAAATCAGAATCAGCTGATGCATGTATTCATTAATTTGTTGCAGAACTCCGTGGATAGTTTGCGCGAGCGTGGCGGAGAAGGACGAGAGATCCGAATTCGCTGCAGTGAGGTAGAGGAGCGGGTATCACTTGTTTTCGAGGATAATGGGATGGGTATATCCCCTGATGAAATAGATCGGGTTTTCGATGCCTTTTTTACTACGAAGAAAGTTGGACAAGGAGTGGGTTTAGGCCTCAGCATATGTCACCGTATCATCCAACAACATAAGGGCTCGATAAACGTGGAGAGTGAGGCAGGAGAATGGGCCCGCTTTATTATGGAGTTCCCCGTTTACAGCCGAAAATCTCCAGCCGTATCCATAACTAAATGACAGGCCAATACGATTATAAGAAGTTCCGCGTTTTATTCGTGGACGATGAAGAGCAGACGACCGACTTGATGCGTGAGTATCTTGTGGATACGTTTGACATCGTGACCGCGTATAATGCGGAAGACGCATGGGAGCTCTTTCAGGAGAACCCAGGTTCATTTGCGGTGGTGGTTACCGACCAGCGCATGCCCGGCGCGCAGGGTACGGAACTGCTTGAGAAGATACGCGCTGAGCGTCCTCGCAGCATTCGAATCCTCTGCACGGCTTACGCGGATATCGATGCCGCGATCGACGCGGTCAATGTGGGGGCGATTTACAAGTACGTCACTAAACCCGTCGAAACTCCAGAGCTGGAGATCACAATCAAGCGGGCGATGGAGTTCTTTTTGATTCAGCGCGAGCGAGATTTGCTCATGCGCGAAAAGATGTCGGCGGTGCAGAGGCTTATGATGACGGATCGTCTGATCAGTCTGGGTATCTTTGCCGCCGGTCTTAACCACCACATGCGAAACGGCCTGACGGCGGTGAAGACTTTCCTCGATTTGGCTCCGCTTAAGTTGCAGAGCGAAAATGTGGATATTCGTTCTCTTCGGAATCCGAACTACTGGACGCATTTCTACGCGACCGCGCAGGAATCGATGAATCGCGTGCTTGAGCTACTGAAGGAGGTGCAGGAGATTCCCGAGCCGCCCAGCGCTCCGACGGGTGACAGCGTTGATTTGAATGAGGTCATCGGTTCGGCGATCGAGCGTGAAAAGGCAGCTTTCGATAAGCGTTTCATCAGCGTGAATCTTAAGTCGGTGACAGTGCCGCCGATTGCTGCGAACAAGGCTATGATCGATCGCCTTTTCGAATTGCTTTTGCGGGACGAGTCCGAGAATGCGAATGAGAACGGAAGCATTCAGATATCACTCGAAGCGGATAGCGCGGAGCAAGGTTGGGATGGAGTGCGCGTGGTGCTGGAGGACGATGGCCCCGGTCTGACGTCCGCTAACATGCAATGTCTCTTTGATCCGTTCTTCACTCGAAGCGGCAAGCCTGACCAGTACGGGATAAATCTTTTGGCAGCCTTTTTCCTCGTGCATCATCATTCCGGCACCATTGACGTCGAAAGGTCGAAAATGGGCGGTGCCCGCTTCAATATCCTTTTGCCGCTGGATCCGGGATCGATCCCGACCGCTCAGGGCGAGGAAGCGTTTCTGCAGCGCGTGATGGAAGCGGAACGCGCTTGGGAGAAAAAGTTGTTGGGAGACTAGAGGCACATGGTCGCGCTAAAGGCAGATTCAATTCGAAATCGAGTACTCATCATCGATGACGACCGTATGGTACTGGAGTCGCTCAACATGCTTTTTGCCCATTACGGCTGGGAGGTAGTCGCGGTCTCTTCGTGCGAAGAGGCTTTGGAGCGTCTTGATGAGACGGACTATCGTCTCGCTGTGGTGGACCATTTGATGGAGGGAAAGAATGGCTTGGAATTGATAAGGGATCTGAAGTCGAATTCCTCCGCTCAAGTGTTTATGCTTACCGGATGCGTCGAGCCGAATCTGCGGGCGGCTGCGGAGAAGGCGGGCGTGGATAGGTTCTTTTTCAAGCCGGTGCAGGCGGCGACGATGATTAAGGCGCTGGACGAGTTTTAGAGTTTCCGCCTGATCTTTTCAAATAGGCCAGAAGAAGGGCAGGGCAAGCATCACGACGATGAAAACGATGATTGCTAGCGGGGCTCCTACTTTGATGTAGTCGATAAATCGATACCCGCCGGGTCCCATAACCAAGATGTTGGCGGGATGGGATATGGGGCTGGTGAAGCTGGCGGAAGCGGCCATGGCGATGGCCATCATGCCGGTCTGGGGTGGTATTCCGAGATCGTTGCAGGACTTGATGACGATGGGAGCCATGAGGACGACAAGCGCTGCGGTGGGAATGATGGTCGTGGCGGCTGCGGTGATTAGATAGAGCGCTCCGATGACGACCCAAGGTCCGTATCCTCCGACTGAGGACAATACTCCTTGGGCTAGGAGTTCGGCGGCTCCGGAGCGTTCGATGGCGAGTCCGAGGGGAAGCATGCCGGCGATGAGAAAGACGGATTTCCACTCGATAGCGGCGTAGGCGTCTTCCATCTTCAGGCATCCAGTCAGTACCATGAGCATAGCTCCGGCGATGGCGGTGATGGCGATGGGAAACCAGCCGAAGAAGACGGGCACGAGCACGGCTAGCATGATGGCTGAGGAGAGGATGGCCTTGTCGCTTCGGTAGCTGCGCTTTTCGACTTGGGAGAGGATGATGAAGTCCTTCTCGGTCTGAAGCTGGTCGAGTTTCTCTCGTGGACCCATGAGCAGGAAGCTGTCGCCGTGGTGAAGGGCGACGTTGGCAAGATTTGAGCGGTAGGAACGGGCGGCTCGCATGATGCTGAGAAGCTGCACGCCGAAACGGGCTTGGAAGTCGATCTCGGCGGGAGTGTTGCCGGGCAATTGGGATTTTGGGGAGAACGTGGCTTCGGCGAGCCCAACGTTGCCTGATTCGAGAAGCTCGGCTTCCTCCTTTTCGGAGAAGCGCATTTCGAGACTTTGCAGGGACTTGATGATGGAGAGGTCTTCGAGGCGTCCGTGGAGGGTGAGCCGATCTCCGGCACGAATTTTTTCGTCAGGTTCGGGTAGAAGGATTTCTTCGCCCGACTGTCTTTGGATCTTCAATACATGGAGGTCGAAGCTGCGACGGAGTTCGCTTTCGTGTAGCGGCTTGTCGGCGAGCCAGGAGGCGGGAGGCACGGTAACCTCGAAGAGGCGTTGAGCAATATCGCCGTAGCGTTGCAGGTCTTGTTCGGAGGCGTTTTCGACTTGGGTGAAGTTGGGATCTTCTCGGATGGCTTCGATCCGATGTATCCGTCCTTGTAGGACAAGCCTGTCTCCCACTTGTAGGGTGGCTGATGCGACGTCGTTCTCGCGGGTAGAGCCGGTTTGGCGGATGAGGAGTATGTTTAGCCCGAAGCGCTTGCGGAAGTCGAGCTGGCGAATGGTTTGGCCGGCGAGTTCGGACTCTGGAGGGATGTTTGCTTCGACCAGCAGGGTATCCGGAGAGAGCAAGGTTCCGGAGTCGCTGGCGATTTTCTCTGCTTGGAGCTCCTGCCAGCTTTTCAGTTCGTTGAGGCGCTCGACGCGGCCTTGGATGAAGAGGGAGTCGCCGCTTGCGAGCACGAAGTCGGGACCGGGCGAGAAGTGGGCTTCACCGCCACGCTGGAGGGCGACGACACGCAGGCCAAGGGCTTTGCCCAGGCGGCTTTCGCGGAGCGTTGCGCCTGCGAGGGTGGATTTGGGGAGAAGGCGGACGAAGAAGGAGCGTTCGCCCAATTGGTATTCCTTGAAGAGGGCTTTGGCGTCTGCCCCGCCGGTAAGGTTGGCGGCGGGGCCATTGTCCGGAAGGAGCAGGCGAGAGGCCAGGGCGACGAAGGCGACGCCTGCGAGCATGACGACAAGTCCGATCGGAGTGAAGTCGAAGAGGCCGAAGGGAGTGTAGCCTTCTCGGGCGAGGGCATTGCTGATCAGAAGATTGGGAGGCGTGCCGATGAGGGTGGTGAGTCCGCCCAGCAGAGAGCCGTAGGCGAGCGGCATGAGGAGCTTTGAGGGGCTGACGCCGGTTTGGCGGGCGACGTTGAGGACGACGGGAAGCATGAGGGCGGCGACTCCGATGTTGTTCATCAAGGCGGAGAGGACGCCGGAGGTGAGCATGATGACGAAGATCATGCGGGACTCCGTTTTTCCGGTGAACTTGAGGACGTGAACGCCGATGATGCTGGCCACGCCCGTCTGGGCGAGGCCCTCGCTGAGGATGAACATGGCCCATACGGTGATGACGGCGGGGTTGGCAAAGCCGGAAATGGCTTCTGTGGGCTCGATGATTCCTGTGAATGCCAGAGCGACGAGGACGAGTAGAGCGGTGACGTCCATCCTGACTTTTTCCGCGATGAAAAGGATGAGCGCGGCGAGGAGGATACCGAGAACGAGAGCGATCTGAAGCGTCATGGGGTAGGTGGTGTCTTCGATCTTGTGGCAAAATCATGCGGAGGGCGATGGGAATTTGGGGGCCTGCCGAGATAAACTTAACGATTCAGCAAAACGTAATTGGTTGTGCGATGATCTTCAGCTACTTTTTTTAGGCTAATAAAACTCTACCCTATCTTCTATGAAATACCTCATCCCTCTTTGCGCCGTAGTTGCGGCAAGTCTTATGTCCGCTGCGGACGAGCCACAGAAGTTGACAGTCGACACGACCGAGAGCAGCGGCGTGATCAGCCGTCATCTTTACGGCCATTTTGCCGAGCACCTCGGTCGTGGAATATACGACGGTTTTTGGAAGAAGGATGCCGACGGCCAATATGTTGTGCGCGATGATGTGGTCGCGTCGATGAAGGAGCTCGGGGTGCCGAATCTGCGTTGGCCGGGCGGCTGTTTTGCGGACTATTACTTTTGGGAGCATGGAATCGGTCCGAAGGAGGATCGTCCCAGCGTGGTCAACAATCTCTGGGGGGGAGTGACCGAGGACAATTCGGTCGGCACGCACGAGTTTATGGAGCTTGTGGCCGAATTGGAGACGGAGCCGATCGTGGTTGGCAATGTTGGCAGCGGCACGGTCGAGGACATGGCCAATTGGTGGCAATACATCAATCATCCGGGCGAGAGTCCGATGGCGAAACTCCGTCGCGAGAATGGTCGTGAAGACCCTTGGAACGTGAGCTTCTGGGGTGTGGGCAACGAGAGCTGGGGCTGCGGTGGAAACATGCGTCCCGAGTACTACGCCGATCTTTATCGCCGCTTCGCTACCTTCCTTCACAGTTATGGGGATACAAAAGCCTTTCGCATTGCGACTGGGCCGGCTGGTGCCGACTACAATTGGACTGAAGTCGTGATGGAGCGGGCGGGCAACATGATAGATGGCATCGACTTGCACCACTACACGCTCGACGGCTCTTGGACGACGCATAAGGGGCAGGCTGTCAATTTCGACGAGGGTGGCTGGTTTCGTCTGATGGGGAGAACTCAGGAAATGGACGAGCTGCTCACGAATCACTCTGCTATCATGGACGCTCATGATCCGGAGAAACGCGTTTGGCTCATCGTGGGCGAGTGGGGGACCTGGCACGAGCAGGAGGAAGGCTCGACTCCCGGATTCCTTTATCAGCAAAACACGTTGCGCGACGCGTTGACCGCATCGATCACGCTAGATATTTTTCATCAACATCTCGACCGTGTGAAAATGGCGAACATCGCCCAGACGATTAACGTACTGCAGGCGATGATCCTTACCGATGGCGAGCGCATGCTGCGCACGCCGACTTACCACACCTTCGATATGTATAAAGTCCACCGCGAGGCTAAGGCCCTGCCGTTCGAGCTCGATCGCGGCGAGTATGAGTATGAGGGTGAGTCTATTCCCGCTTTGAGCGCTACCGCTTCGATTGACGATGCAGGGCGTATCCACATTAGTCTGACAAACATCGATCCGAATGCGAGTCGCGTGGTCGAGGTGGATCTGAAAGGAATGGATGCGAAAAAGGTTCGTTGGGGGAAGATTCTGACGGCTGACGCGATGAATACGCACAACACCTTTGACGCGCCCGATACGCTAGTGCCTCAGGATTTCAGTGGGGCAAAAGTAGAGGGCGGTAAACTGGTGGTTGAGCTTCCTGCGAAGTCGCTCGTGACGCTGGAGCTTTGATGGTGGAGGGGAGCTAGGGCTTTACGCAGCTATCAATCGCGGTACGGGTCGCTTCCCGCCTTAATTATTTGTAGCGGTATAGTTTTACTTTTTGGATACTGAATTGGCCGGGGACGAGGCGGATGTGTCGCCCTTGGTGGGTTTGGTCGCCGTTGTTCCAGAAGATGTTCTGGAGCTGTTCGTCGACGTACTTGACGCTTTCGGCGGAGACGATGCCGGCTTCTTCGTTTAGCTCGAGGGAGTCGAATGTAATGGTAATTCCGATACCGGCGAAGATGAATTCGTCTTCGCCGGTCTGTATGACGAGTCCGCCGGCTGGCACGCGAGGGCCGCGGGAGACGTCGCCGCTTTCGTTGATGACTCCGTCGGCTAGCGATGGGGGGCGAGCGTATTCAAATTTCACATGCATCTCGTAGTCGCCGAGGCGGATTTGTTTGGGGGCGCGTTGCTGGTCGCTGATTTGGAGGAAGCCCCGCATGGTGTCTTTGCCTTGGTGCTCGAGGATGAGGTGTTCGAGCTGGTCGACGATGTCGTAGCTATTGGCGAGCAGGTTTTCGGCGGTGCCGGATATGGACTCGATGCCGAAGGGGCTGAAGCCCATGGCGTCGTGCTCGGCGTAGGCGTAGAGGGCGTTGACGGAGGCTTCGTTACTGCGGAGGGCTTCGGGGATATAGAGGGGGTTACCGCTTCGGGTGTAGCGTTCGGTCCACTCGGTGAAGTTGGGGAAATAGATGTCGGGGGCGATGAAGTCGATGGAGGGAGCGGCGGCTCGCCAGACGTCGATGAGGTGGGGGAGGGGGCCGGCGCTGACGTGCTGGCCGGGTTCGTAGCCCGGGCGGATGAGGGCGGCGTTGACGAAGGAGGGAAGGTCGTATTCCTCGCGTCCCGCTTTCGTTACTTGCTCGGTGTAGTAGGCGAAGTGCCAGGCCATGAAGATTTCCTCGCTTTGGGGCGAGGAGCCGAAGACTTCGGTCCAGGAGCCGGATGTGGAAGAGTTCGAGGCGGCCCATGCCGCTTGTAGTTCCGGCGTGAGGGAATCCCTGTGTTCGTCGAGGTAGTTGAGGAGGGCAGTTGGGACTGCGGAGGTGTAGGCCTGATTGGCGGTGTCGCTGTATTCGCGAGCGAGGTTGACCATGCCGATCTCGTTTTCCGGCTGCATCATAATGACTGTCTGATCTGTATCCACTTTCTTGATATGACGCATGAGGGCGCGATAGGCGCGAGCGTCGGCGAGGTAGTTTTCCTCGTGAAAAGGGGAGAGTATTTCGTAGGGGCGCCCGTCTCGATCGCGGGCTCGGGGGAAGCGTTGGTAGTTGGTCTTTACCCACGCAGGCGTGTAGCTGGACATGCTGTTTTTCCAGCTGCCGAACCAGAGGAGATTCAACTTCATGCCATGGGCGCGAGCGTCTTCGATGAGGCTGTCGACGAGGGCGAAATCGAATTTGCCTTCGGCGGGCTCGATGAGGTCCCAGTAGACGGGGGCGACCACGGTGTTCATATTGAGCTGCTGGAATTTTTTCCAGTATTGGCCGAGGCGTTCTCGGTTTGAGGCGATGGAGTTGCCGAGCTCTCCGCCGCGTACGAGGAAGGGCTGGCCTTCGACGATGAGCTGAGTGGCGGTGCCTTGTTTTTGGAGGTGGGGAATATCCCCTTTAGCTGCAGAGGTGAACAGGGAAAGCGATAGGGTGATTATTGTGAGCGTGAGGGTGATTTTTGGATACATGGGTTGTGGTGACTCGGGTTTTGGAAATTGGGTGATGGAGTATACTGAGGTAAGGACTTACATATGTAAGTGCGCTGATCAGAACCACAATGAGTCTGTACGTTGAATGATTTTGACCGGCAGAAAGGTGTGGGTGGGATTGATGGGGATTTCGCAGTAAATTATATCTTAAACGCTTTTCATTGTCTCTGGTTCGTGGGACGGGTGTCGATGTGACGATGACGACTTAAACGATTAGATGTTAGACCAGTTACGAAGACTTCTAGGGCATGATCAAGGGGGCCCGCTACTCGATTTGGAAACATTGCGCCTAAGGGTGCTGAGACTTGCGCTGGGTTACGTTCTAATTTTTTCGGCTCCTGTGTTGCTTCTGTTGGTTTACCGTGGGCTGAGCGAGCATTGGAACTGGTACTTGTTGGTACAGATATTCGCTTATGTGGCTCTGGCGGTGGGTTTTTGGTCTTCGTCTCGAGGAGGTAGCAGAGGCCTGTCCCATCTGGTGGTGGTCGTCGTCATTCTAGTGGGAGTTTGTGGAATCGCTGCTTGGGGTCCGGCTCCGAGCCGTCTAATCGTTCTCAACTTCGGATGCGTGTTTGCGGCCATGTTTCACAGCTGCAAGGCTTCTATGGGCACGCTCGCGGTCAGCATCGGCTTGGTCTCGCTGGCTGCTTACTTGAATCCTTATGTGGCCATTCTTGATGGCGGGGATTCGGTATCTGACCATACGGCCGGGCAATGGGTAGTCACCTTGTCCTCGTTTGCTTTCTACACGGTGTGCAGTGCGCTGTTGGTCGCATGGGTTACCAAGACTTTGCAGAATACGATTACCGCGCTGCGAGGCCGTGAGCAGGAGCTTCAAAATTCCAATGACATTCTTAAGGAGCAGGCGGTGAAGCTTGAGGAGCAGGCGGTCGAACTAGAAGAGCAGGCTAAGGCTTTGAAAGAGGAGCGAGACCGAACGGAAGCCGCTTCAAAGGCGAAGGATCGGTTTTTGTCAGTGATAAGCCATGAGCTTCGTACGCCGCTGAATCCGATTCTCGGTTTTCTGGATCTTTTGGAGGAGGATCAGGCCTTGCGCTCGGAGAGCAAGGACCAGTTGGAATTGATGCGGCGATCTGGAGAGCACTTGCTGCTTATGATCGACAAGGTCGTCGACTTTTCGGAACTGGATCGCGGTGAGCTAACGCTTGTTAGGAACGAGAGAACTTGGGCGGAGTTGCGAAGGGACATCCGGAGTCGGCTGCAATTGCTGGCCGAGGAGAAGAACTTGGAGTTCCATGTGCACTGCGAGGGCGCGGCTCGTGATCGATTGGTTTTAGATAACCGCAGAACTTTGCAGATTATCGACGAGCTCGGCAGCAATGCCTTGAAGTTTACGGACAAGGGAAGTGTGGCGATAGCTCTGTGCTTAGCGAGCGGCGATGGAGGCAGGACGCATCGGCTTGCGATCGAAGTGAGTGACACGGGGTGTGGGATAGATTGCAAGGCGATCGATCGCTTGTTTGACCCGTTTGTGCAGGAGAAGTCCGGCTGGACGCGTGATGCGGGTGGATTTGGTCTGGGGCTATCCGCGTGTCAGGCAATAGCAGGAGCGATGGGCGGCGCCATTCGGGTGGAGAGCGAAATAGGAATTGGCTCGACCTTTACAGTGGAGATTCCTGTTGAGTTAGTGCTGGTGGGAACAACCGATCCCAAGCGAAAAAGCAAACTGATGCAGTTCACTCAGCCGCCGGAAGTACTGGTTGTTGAGGACGACCTCGTAAACCAAAAGGTAGTGACGGCTTTGCTCAAGAAATTGGGAGCCAAGACCGTTTGCGTGGACAACGGAAAGAAGGCAGTGGAGATCCTTCGTCCGGGGGCGTTCGATTTGGTGCTGATGGATATCAGCATGCCGGTTATGGATGGGATCGAGGCGACGGAGGAGATTCGGAAAAACGATGCTTTGAAGGATTTGCCGATCGTAGCTCTGACGGCTCACTCGTATTCGAAATCTGAGAAAGCCTGTTTTGAGGCGGGAATGAATGGCTTTTTGACGAAGCCTGCTAAGGCAGATCAGTTGTTCGAAATAATCTCAAAGTTGATCGGGAAAAAACCGGAATCTGCCGAGGCGAGGTTGGGTTGATCTATAGAGATCATTTTCCGTGTATTCGAGAAATGACTACGCCTTTAGTTTCTCGAAAAGCTTGTAGTGGGTCGCTTGCATGCCGAGGGAGCGGTAGGTGGATTGGGCGACTTGGTTTTCTTGCTCGACGTAGAGGCGGAAGCCGCAGATGCGTGGGTCGGCTGAAGCAAGTTTTTCGATGTGTTGGTAGAGTCGGGTGAATATGCCTTGACGCCGCGCTTCGGGGATGACGTAGACGCTTTGTATCCACCAGAAAATACCGTTTCGCCAGTCGCTCCATTCGGTGGTGATCATGAGGCTGGCGAGGACAGTGTCGTCCTGTTCAGCGACGAGATAGAACCCGAGCTCGGGGTGTTGAAAGAGTGAGGTAACGCCGGCGGTAATGGTTTCGGGGTCGAGTTTCTTGTCCTCGGTTTCGTGGGCCATGGCGGTGTTGAACTTCGCGATGGTCGGAACGTCGACTGGCGTGGCGAGGCGGATGATGAGGGGGGTTGTAGGCATTGTTTGTCGTAGATTTGAACGGTTGAGAGGGGGATTTGAGGGAGCGTTATTCGATGCCGATGATTCGGCCAAACAGGATGCCGTTTTCTGGGATGTCGAAATTCCATGCGGGAGGGATGGCGGGATCGGCGGTGAGGGGCTCTCCTTGGTCGCTCCATTCGACGAGATTGTCGCTGACCTGCATTTGGTAGGCGGTCGCTTGTTCGGCGGTGCTCGTTGTTACGAGGAGGCCGGCTGGACTCTCTTCAATTGAGGCTGAGAGCAGTCGGGCTGTCTGAATTTGGCCCCCTTCGGCAAGCGCTTCGCGACCGACGAAGAGGTAGGTGGAGCCATCCGTGTTCGTCGAAATACTGGAGTCTCTGTAGTAGTCGATAGGCGTGCTTCGGAGCTTTAGTGGAGTTGAGCTTTTATGCGTAGCGAGATCGACAGTGTAGAGCGTATCGTCGAGCGTCATGATGAAGAGTCGCGTTTGGTCGGTGGATAGGCTTGTGGAAGCGATGGTTTTGTCTTCGGGAAGCTTGAAGGGAGTTTCTGACAGAATTGATTGAGAGCTTGTATCTATTTTTAGGGTACGAAGTAGGTCTTTGTCAGAAGAATCCTGCTGGGCGACAAAGAGTATCTCGTTTGGTTCGTCTAGGAATTGGAGAGAGTCGATGTCTGCGAAGGATTCGGATCGGTAGAGAAGATCGCCCTCTGGGATGGAGTAGATCTCGATTTGCTTGTTGTTTGTGTCTTCGATGTCGGTGGTGATGCGGCCGTAGCGCGTGCCGTCGTGTGAAAGGGCGTGCTCCCATGCTCCGCCATTTTCGAAATTTGAGAAATCTAGGACGAATGCGTTTTCCTCGATGTCGAATACGCCACTGGTTTCGCTTGGATTGGTAAGGATGAACTGCTCTCCGTTTGCCCCAAAGTCGTAGTAGCCGGCATCGAAGCCAAAGTCTGGGGCGGACCAGATGATTTGTCCTGTGAAGGTGTCGAGAGCGTGGAGTCCGCCTCCGATTTTCAGCAAGGCGCGCCCAGTGCTTTCGTCGAGTAGGAGATCGTCGGTGAATCTGAAATTTGGATACAGTCCTTTATTCACGATGGAAAAGTCGGTTCCTGATCGTTCTTCCATGACGCCGCTTTTGTAGATGAGCAGGTAGTTGGAGCGGTTTGAGATGTAGGCGGAGCCGAGGAGCTGCCCGTAGGTAGCCGGGAGCAAATTAGTTTCGGCCCCGTCGTCCAGATCGAAAAAGTGGGTCGAGTTGCTGGAGCTGAAGTATAAGTAGCGCCCGTCCGGTGATAGCTTGAGCGTTTCAGAAGGGGACGTTACGAAGCCGCTCCCTGCCAGGGTCAGGGCGAAGGGGCGAAGAAAATTGTAGCGAAGCGAACTGTCTGAAGTGTTGAAGGCTACGATGTAGTCGTTTTCTCGACCGGTGGAGCGAGCGGCAAGCAGGATGGACTCGTCGGGCGTGAGCAGGAGGTGAGTGAAGGGAACGTTCGTGTGGGTGAAGGTTCTGATTGATGAGTGGGAATCGAGATCCCATTTTTCGATGCGGCCGGGTGCGGTTAGGATGTAGAGGGATTCTCCGTCGGGCGATAGGTTGAAGGAGGTTTGGAAGAATTGAGAGGTGTTGAGAGGAATGTCTTTTACGTCTGCGATTGTTTCTCCTGTAAGTGTGTTGATGATACGGATCGGTTCGAAGCTGCCGCCGAACTGAAGGATGATGCGGCTGGCATCGAGAGACATCTCAGGGGCGTGGTATCGGGGGTAGAATCCAAGCGAGCCGTAGTTGGCTTCGACAAGGGTATTTGAGATCGCGTTCAGAAAATACACGGTGTCGCCGTTTCCCGCTGCCACGATGAGTCGGTCGAGTGGATCGATGTACGATTGGGAAAAATCGGTCATGTGAGCCGCGCTGATATCTCCAGAGACAATGGTTTGGCCGGTGGTTTCGTCGATTAGGGAGAGGCGATCGTGCCAGCTGGAACCAACGGTTCTTTCAAGTATCGCGATACGGCCAGTTTCGCTCATTGCGTGGAAGTGGGTATCGGAGTTTACGGATTCGAACCAGAGTCGCGTTCCGTCGACGATTGAAAGTCGCTCTATGAATTGATCTGATAGGGAAGTGTGGCGCCCCGTGGCGAGGACAGTTTGTCCGTCTTGTGTGAAGTTGGCTTCCATGTAGTTGTTTTCTGGATCGCCAATGGGAAGCAAATCAGGGCTGTCTCCGGTTTTCAGATACAGTTTTCCGGAGTCTAGAATTAGTTGGGTGTCTGATTCGTATTCGTAGTCGATAACGGGGGCTTGGGAAGGGCGCGATTCGGAGACGAGTTCTTCGCCGGAGTCGATTCGCCAGACGGAAACGCCTGCTTGAGTGTGGAACTGGACTACTTGAGGGGTGAGGAATTCGAGTTTGGAGACGCTCGTGTTTCCGGTTGTCCAAGAGGGGCTGCCTATGAGTGGAAAGGTGTTTGCGAGGGATGAGCTGGGGAGCGAACAAAGAATAAGGCAGAGGGCGAAGGGGTAGATCAGCAAAGTTTTTCTTGGATGAGAGTGGATTGCGCAAGACCGGGTCATGAAGTGTAGTGTGACGCTTTTCCCATCGAAATCGCAATCTTTAGCTAAGTAATTTCTTTATGGTTTTGGCCTGTGGCGAGTTTCCGCTTGGCAGGCTTTGTCGGAAGGATGCAGGCTGTTCCTCATTATGAAAGCTATCCAATTCCAGCCCGGTCTCTCCATCAATAGTCCTGACGTCGCTCGCGAAGTTGACCTGCCTTTGCCAGAAGCATCGGGTCGCGACATCTTAGTGGAAATCGAGGCTGTCGCTCTCAACCCGGTGGATACCAAAGTACGACCTGGCGCGGAAGGAGAGCCCAAGGTGTTGGGCTACGACGCTTCTGGAACTGTGGTCGCTGTGGGTAATGAGACGAAGATCTTGCAGGTGGGAGACAAGGTTTATTATGCGGGCGACATTACCCGTCCCGGGTCGAACGCGCAGTTTCAATTGGTAGACGAACGGATCGCTGCGGTCCGTCCCAGTTCGCTTGACGCTGGTTCGAGCGCGGCGCTGCCGCTAACTTCGCTGACTGCTTGGGAATCGCTTTTTGATCGACTTGGTATTGATCCGGAAGGGGCGGACAGGGGGAAGTCGCTTCTTATCATAGGTGGAGCGGGCGGCGTGGGGTCAATTGGGATACAGCTCGCCAAGCTCGCGGGCCTTACGGTTATCGCGACGGCTTCTCGTCCAGAGAGCGAACAATGGTGTCGCGACCTAGGGGCGGACTACGTGGTCAATCATCGCGAGGAGCTCGCTCCTCAGTTGAAGGAGTTCGGTTATGAAACGGTCGACTACATCGCGAACTATAACAACACCGAGGCGTATTGGGACGTGATGGGTGAGGTGATCGCTCCGCAGGGAGGCGTTGTCTTGATCGTCGAACAGAAGGGCAATCTCGATGTCGGTGGCTTGTACAAGCTGAAGAGCGTGAGCATTGCCTGGGAGCTGATGTTTACTCGTTCGATGTTCAAGACAGCGGATATGGTGAAGCAGCATGAGATCCTGAAGCGCGTTGCGGAGCTGATTGATTCCGGAAAAATTAAGACGACAGCCAATGGCTCGCTCGGTCAAATTACCGCGGAGAACGTCGTCAAAGCGCACCTTCAAATCGAAACGGGACGATCGATTGGAAAGCTGGTGCTTGAAGGCTGGCCAGAGTGAACGCCTGCTGAGTGAGGGTTTACCCCCTCATTTGATCTGCGTGTGAGAAGGTGATTTGTTAAGCCTTCTCCTGAAATTGGATATTTTTGGATTATTCGAGGCGATAAACGTTTCGGGAACGCTTGCGAAACGCTGACCTTGGTAAGGTGGCGTCTGTTATCGGAAGCGCTGCGACGGGTCCTGTGCCTTTTTGATTTGTCGCCAGTTCTTTCCGAGTGAGTCGCAGCAGTATAATCCAACGAGTTACAGTACATGGTACTAAAACGATTTTTGTTTCTGAGTGCCATGGCACGCTTATCAGTGATGCTATCCTCCGCCCTGTTTGCGGAAGATCCTTACGAGGTCGATTGGACGATCGATGTGGATACCTCGCAGGGGGATCTGGTGACGGGCGTGGATGTGGACAAAGACGGCAATGTCTATATGATAGGGATGAGCCGAGGGGACGCGTTTCGGACAAACCGAGGAGTCGGCGATCGTTTCAACAACGAACCGTTTCTGGTGAAGTACAACGCCTCCGGCGATGAGCTTTGGGCGGTGCAAAGGGACGAGAACGATCGTGGCAACACGAGCCAGAGGTATCGTTACCTTAAGGTGGATGCCTTGCAGAACGTGTTCGTGTATTGCGCGATGGGACTGTATTGTTGCGACCGGATTTTGAAGTTTTCGAAAGACGGGCAGCTGGTTTGGACGCGCTCGGTCCCCAGCGGACGGTCTTATCTGTCGGTCGATGACGAAGGAGGAGTCTACCTCACCGCGCGCTACGATGCCGTGCTCCATGGCATCAAGGTGATGAAGTTTTCCTCCAACGGATCTTTGACTCTCGACTTGCCGCTCTACGGACTGCCGTTTCCCTCGCATTATTCGACTACGCTCGTCGTGAGCGGACCTGATGGCGGACTCTATGTGGCGGGGAACGATGAGGGGACGCCGTATTTTGCGAGATATGACGAGTCGGGCTCTCAAGAGTGGCTCAATCCTTTCGGGGAACAATCGTATACGAGTCCTGAAAGGATAGAGTTTGATCGCGAAGGGAGCGCTTACCTTCTACATCGGGTTTCAACGGAAAGCGGCAAAAAGTACCAGCTTTCGAAAGTGGACTCAGGCGGCCAATGGAAATGGACGACGGACCTTCTGTTCGGGGACGGGATCGATCTCGCAATTGGGAATTCTGGAGATGTCTATGTTTTTGGATACGAGAAGGTGACGAGCGATATCGAGGATGAGCGGGTTTCCGCTATCTTGTTGAAGTACGATACGGAAGGGGAGCTCTTATGGGAATGGGGCCTTCCCAATAATCTGAATTCGTCCCGGTCTTCAACGACGCGTGAGCGGCTTTCAGCTTCGGTTTCAGTTGGTGTTATAGAAGGCACGGTTAGCGGCGATGCAGTCTATGTGGGAGGGCAGGATGATCGTAGTCTTGTGGAGTCGGAGGGTAGGGTGGGATTTCTGTCGCGGTACGTATCGGGCGATACAGATGGGGATGGCCTCTTGGACGAGTGGGAGACGGACGGGATTCCCTACGTGGACAGCATGGGTCGCGATCAACGTTTTCTGCTGCCGGATGCAGATCCGTTTCACAAGGACCTCTATGTCGAGGTAGACAGCATGCAAGGTCTCGCCTTGAGCGAGGGCGCTCTGCTCGAACTAGAATTCGCCTTCTATTTGGCGCCCTATACGAATCCGGATGGGGATACCGGGGCGACCTTGCATCTGTTGATTGACGAGACGGATCTGCCCTTCGAGGAAGTTTGGCAAACCGACGGATGCTGGCCGCTAGATTTCGACGAGTGGCGACTTTTCAACTACGGTACCACCGGAGAGCAATCCAATGCGGAGCTTTTGGAGGCAAAGGCATTGGCGTATCGTTATTGTATTGTGGCGAATGCGTCAGGTCCAAAACGGATAGGCGGTTGCGGACTCACGCCCGGCGACGACTTCGTGATATTCATTGGTAGCGGATACAGTGATATCGATCAGGCCGCAGTGTTTATGCACGAGCTCGGGCACAATCTAGGGCTGAAGCATGGCGGTGCAGATGACATCAACGGGAAAGTAAATTATCCCAGCGTCATGAATTACGCATACAGTTACCGGCAAAGCTGGAATGAGGCGTTTTGGACGCTGGATTTCACCCGAACTCCTGCAGGTGAATTCGATGTGCTGTATGAATCCGCTTTGGATGAGACTGTTGGCGTCGGCGAGGACGGTGGCTTCTACGAGTTCGTGTTTTTGCCTTTCGGAGTTTCGGTGCAAGGTAGCGAAGCTCGAGGGTTTGATTACCTGCAATTGGATGGCGGCGAGGTGGACTTTGGAGACTTGACTAACACCAATCTTCAAGACGGTAGTTTCGACTCTTCCGTGTCTCAGGATCTTAACTACATCGATACCAATCTTGGCGTAACGCTGCCTAAAACGGCCTCGGCTGGAGAGGAGTTTTATCCGCATGACGATTGGAAGAACACGACCCTAAAACTCGCGGCGGCGATGGGCGACGACGCATTGCCCGGCACCTTCCCTCAGGATGAACTGACGATCGAGGCCAAGGACTGGATGGAAGCGAATTTTCCGGTTCCCGCTGGCGCGAATTGGGCGCCTGAACTAGACGTTCCGGCGAACGTTTCGGTGAGCGCCCATGAGTCGACGCCGGAGCTAACGGTGGCTGTCAGCGATGAGGAGGATGCTGGAGAAGACCTTGTATTGACTGCTACGAGCGACTCGCCGCACTTGATCGCTGCCAGCGGTATCAGTCTAGGCGGTTTCGGCGAGAGTCGAACCATTCAATTGACGCCTCTTGATGAAACGGTGCGAGGAGTGGCGAAGATAATGCTTACGGTGACAGATACCGACGGCAGATCGACTCACTCGAGTTTCGAGCTAGAAATATTAGCCTTCGCCAATGCCTTGCCGGAGCTATCTGTCCCTCCCCATCAGATCGTAGCCTTCAAGAACCACTCCAGCGATGTGTATCCGTTTTCCGTTACCGATATGGATGAAACAGCAAGCGGCATTTCAGTTTCCGCTAGCAGTTCGAACCAGTTTCTAATTTCAGATGAGAATATAAAATTGGAAGGAGAAGGCTCGGAGCGTAGTTTCAGTTTCACTACGAACGATGCATTTGGGGATTTCGTGAATATCACGCTTACTGCGACTGACAGCTTTGGCGGGAGTTCGGAATTTCGCCTCCGCGTCTTTGTTCGCGATAATGCGCCGCCCGCGGTCTATGTGCCCACGACGCAAATTTTTGTCGAAAATGCATTGGAAGCTCAAATCGGTATAACGGTGTATGATGGAGAAGAAGGGGGCGCTCCGCTAGAAGTCACCGTTCGCAGTGATTCGCAGGAGCTGATTCCCGATAGCGGCTTGAGCGTGCACGGAAACGATGAGTCCCGGTACATCATCGTGGCGCCAGAACCCGACGTGACTGGGGGACCGGTGTCGCTTACGATAAGGGCGACCGATAGTGCTGGCTTGAGCTCGGAGGAGGTTGTAATGGTGATTGTCGATTCGGCTGAATCTAATCCGTGGCTCGAAGAACAAACGCGTGCTCCACTGCCAACGCCTCGGCATAGCCTGTCATCGGTGTCCTTCGGCGGAAATATCTATACCATAGGGGGAGCGAATGGATACCCTATCGTTCCGGTTGTGGAGGTGTACGATCCCACGACAGACTTGTGGGAAAGCAGAGCGGAGATGCCGACTGCTAGGCAGGACACCGCGGTTGCCGTTGTGGACGGTAAGATTTTTGTAATTGGCGGTCAAATACAGGAGATAGAAGACAATATCTCTGGCGTGAATGAAGTTTACGATCCTGTTTCAGATGCTTGGTCGGTTCGCGCGTCATTGCCTCAGGCAAGGACTGGGGCATCGGCAATAGCGTTTGAGAATAGGATTTACGTTTTCGGCGGTAGGAATTTTAGTGTCGGTAATTTGGATACGGTGGATATCTATGAACCGGATTCTGATACATGGAGTTCAGGAGGAGTGATGCCGTTTGCGGATAACTATTTTAGGCTAAGCCTCATTGGAGAAAAGTTGTTTTTAGTAGGCGGGCGTCAGGACGCGGATTCTGTTTGGCAATATGATTTTGGCGCTGATAGTTGGGAGAGGAAAGCCGATATTCCTACGCCGAGGCAAAACCTCGCGACCGTGGTGCTTGATGGAAAGATCTACGCGACTGGTGGAGCTCCCGATGCTAGCTCCGTAGTGGAGGTCTATGATCCTGAAGCTGATGCGTGGGCGAGCGCTCCTCAAATGCCGACTGCTCGTGGGTTTCACTCAGCCGTTTCGGTGGGGAATAGCATTTACGTAATTGGCGGTCGTTCGAACTACGAAAATTTTGAGGCGACGCCGTCCTCGCGGATCGTCGAGAGGTTCACTCTCGCTTCGGGCGAGGTGGATGCGGAGGTATTTGGTTTTAAGATACGCAAAGTCTTTCCGTTTGGTGATGCGGATTATGTGACTTTGTCCTGGCCGGCTACGAGTGCTGAGTATGTGCTGGAGACATCGTCTACGCTCGGGGACGAATGGAGTGTGGTGTCGCAGTTTGAAGCGGAAACGAATGCAGGTGAAATTCGCTTGAATGTTCCGAAAGAGAATGACCCGCAATTCTATCGGCTGCGGCTGGTGGAATAGCTGAGCTTGAGTGTCTTTTTCAAATTCTGACTACCCGTAGGAAATTCGATAGTCTATTTTACGCGATACCAAGGGCTGCCTCGCTCGTCGATTAGGTCGTGGATGAACTTGAGTTTTTCAATGACTGGAGTGGCAGTTATGAATGGATAGGCGTCGGGCATGCCGAGGCTGCGGTTGAAGCTGTTGATCAGGCAGGCGAGAGCCGGCCATGCTTCGATGATGGACTCGAAGGAATTTAGGTCGATTTCCTCGTAGTTGAAAACTGGATCATTTTTACGTGTCCTATTGATTTTAACGCTGGAGTGGATGGCGGTGCCGATCGAATCCATCATGTGAAGGTAGTGAGCCCAGGTCTCCGCCCAGTCTTCCCAGGGGTGAGCGGCGGCGTAGCTGCTGATGTGCGACTTGGACCAGTTGGCCTTCGGACCGTCTTTGTAGTGCTTTTTGAGGGCCTCGCCGTAGTCCTGCGTTTCGTCGCCGAAGAGTTCCCGGAATGCGTCTTCGCAATGGCCTTGAACGAGCTGGTCCCAATAGAAGTGGCCGACTTCGTGCCGCAGGTGACCGACGAGGGTGCGGTAGGGTTCGCCGAGTGCGGTGCGGCGTCGCTCGCGTTCCGAGTCGTTGGCTTCAGCGACGTTGAGAGTCACGATGCCAGCTGCGTGACCGGTGAGGATTGGCTCTTCTTTCGGGTCGTCTGGGTCGGCGAGAAAGCGGAAGAGGAGACCGTCGGGATTGGACTCGCTGCGTGGTTGAGGCCTGAGTCCAAGTCTTTCGAGGTTGTAGACGAGGCGTCGTTTCGCTTCTTCGATCTTCGCCCAGGTGACGTGGTTTTCGGGAAGCGTTAGGTCGGGTATGATGTCAGTCAAACTGCAGGAATCGCAATAGGTCTGCTGCGAGTCGGCTTTGACGACCCAATTGCAGGTGTGGAACTCCGCGTAGTTGTGGCAGCGTTTAAAGTCGCCGCTTTCGGGCTCGCTAGGCAGGGCGACCATTTCGGAGCTTTCGAGGTCGAACCCGATGGAATTCCCGCAGCTGAGGCAGACGGTGTTAGTGAAGAAGACTCGTGAGTCGCAGTTTGAGCAGTAGAAATTTTTCATGGGTGGGCGAGGTGGGCTGTCTGGCTAGGGTCTCTTGGGCTTAGGCGAATGAAACTCGCTTGGGATAGAGACAGATAACTCTAGTGTATCGGTAAGTCTGATACGCAATGGACGGCGATTTCAATTCTGCGCATTTTTGTTGAGTCTTCAGTTTCGCGTGAAGTTGAAGGTTGGTGATGCTAGGGAAGCTCCGATTCGAGATCAAGGCTCAGTTATTAGAAGAGCTTAGTTTTCTAATGGTGAATATTAGTTTGGAAAAATAATCTCCTTGCGTTGGGCGGGGGCGGTTCTTCTATGCGGTTGATGCCTGAAGCCGAGTCGAAACGTGATCTCTACATTCCTTATGCCGGACCTGTCCTTCTGGAAGTTCCTTTGCTGAACAAGGGCAGCGCCTTCACGGAGCGAGAGCGGCGCGAGTTCAATCTGGAAGGCCTTCTGCCGCATTGTATTGAGACGATCGAGGAACAGCGTGAACGTTCTTATCTGCAGTTCAGTGAACTGACTTCGCGGATGGAGAAGCACATCTATCTGCGCGGAATTCAGGATACCAACGAGACCTTGTATTATTCTCTGCTGGCTCGTTACCTGGAGGAAATGTTGCCGCTGATCTACACGCCGACTGTGGGCGAAGCGTGTCAGCGTTTTTCGCAGATCTATCGCCGCAAGCGTGGACTGTTCATCAGCTACGAGGATAGGGACAAGATAGATCGGATCTTGCGCAACGCGACGCGCAAGCGGGTGAGCGTAATTGTGGTGACCGATGGGGAGCGTATTCTTGGCTTGGGCGATCAGGGCATTGGCGGAATGGGGATTCCGATAGGGAAGTTAGCAATCTACTCAGCGTGTGGCGGTATCAGTCCGGCGAATACATTGCCAATCACATTGGATGTGGGGTGCGATAACGAGGATTTGATCAATGACCCGATGTACATGGGCAAACGTTCACCGCGAATTCGCGGGGAGGCGTATTTCGAGTTTGTGGACAAGTTTATTACGGCGGTGAAGGACTTGTGGCCGGACGTGCTTTTGCAGTTCGAAGACTTTGCCCAGCCCAATGCGATGCCGCTCTTGAAGCGATATCAGGACGAGCTGTGCTGTTTCAACGATGATATTCAGGGCACGGCTGCGGTGACGGCTGGCACCTTGCTGGCTGCCTGTGAACGCAAGGGTGAAACGCTTGCGGATCAGCGTATTTGTTTTGTGGGCGCGGGATCGGCGGGATGTGGGATTGCTGCCCATCTAGTGGCGCATCTGAGGTCGGTCGGGCTTTCGGAAGCGGATGCGAAGTCGCGCATGTTTATGGTGGATAGGGAGGGGCTTTTGACGACTGATATGAGAGGCTTGTTAGACTTCCAGAGAGATCTCGCTCAGGATGGCGAGCTTGCCGACGCGTGGCGGGACGAAAGCGGGCGAGTGCCCCTAATGAAAGTGATGGAGCAGGTGAAGCCAACGGTGTTGGTGGGTGTTTCCGGACAGTTTGGATTGTTCAAAGAGGAGCAGATTCGAGAGATGGCCAAGCATGTGGAGCGGCCCATCATATTGCCATTGTCCAACCCTACCGCTTTGGCGGAAGCTACGCCGCAGGATGTGATAAATTGGACGGATGGTAAGGGGATTGTGGCTACGGGTAGTCCGTTCGAGCCGGTCAACTACAAGGGGCAGGCGCATCAGGTTTCTCAGTGCAACAATAGCTATATCTTTCCGGGTATCGGCTTGGGCGTGCTGGCGAGCAAGGCGCGTCGCGTGACGGAAGGCATGCTAATCGCGGCGAGTCGAACTCTGGCGGACAGCGCTCCGCAGCAGAGAAGCCTGGGGCAGCCCTTGTTGCCGGCTCTCAATGAGATTCGAGATTTGAGTCGCCTGATCGCGCGTCGGGTGGCAAAGCAAGCGATGGAGGAGGGGGTCGCCTTCGAGCTAACGGAGTTGGCTTTGGAGCGAGCGATCGACAAGGTCTTCTGGGAACCGCAGTACCGCCGGTATCAGCGTACGTCCTTGTAGCGGTGGGGGCGAAGTCATTGTCCTGAAGCTGCTTTTGGTGAACGAGTCGGACTGGATTGTATCCGTCTCGAATGGCTCTCGATTTATTCGCTATTGAAAGGGCAGTTGAAGCTGTGACTTTGACCTCGGCGTTTGGCTTGTTTTTTTTCGGTTCGAGACCTTTCGACTGCCGTGCTTTTGTTTTACGGCGTCGGCATGCTCCTTGAATTCAGGAAGAGCTCGTAGGGCCTTGAATTTGACGCGGGCTTTTCGAATGGCTTCCGCGTGGTCGATGATGGGGAGCGGGTAGTGTTTTCCGAGGAGGCAGGAGAGCTTTTTCTGTTGGGTTTGGCTGAGGGTCCAAGGCTCGTGGACGTGCTCTGCGGGAATGGCGGCTAACTCTGGTACCCAGCGCTTGATGAAAATGCCGCGAGGGTCTTGGTCGCGTCCTTGTTTTATGGGGTTGTAGATACGCAAGGTGTTGATGCCGGTGGTGCCACTTTGCATCTGGATCTGCGAATAGTGGATACCTGGTTCGTAGTCGAGGAAGGCGCGGGCGAGGTGGTCTTTGAAGTGTCGCCAATCGATCCAGAGGTCGTAGGCGGCGAATGAGACCAGCATGGCTCGCATGCGGAAATTGATCCATTTATGTGTGTTGAGATAGCGGATACACGCATCTACGAAAGGGTATCCGGTGTGTCCGGTTTGCCAAGCTTCGAGAAATGCGTGGTTAGGCTCGAGCCGGCGTAGTCCTTCGAGGGCGGGGTTGAAGGGCTTGAATTCGATGGAGGGTTGGTCTTCCAGCTTCTGTATGAAGTGGCAGTGCCAGTGGCAGCGGGAGAGAAAGGAACGGAGGGCCATAAGCGAATAGCGCTCGTGGTAGGGCGTCTTTTCGGCTTTGGCGGCGGCCTTTTGCTCGCGGAGGTGGGCGGCTTTTGTCCAGGTGGATTGGACGACGGTTTTCATGGAAATGCAGCCGTAGGCTAGGTAGGGGCTGAGGCGGGAGCAGCTGGTATCCGCAGTGAGGGGGCTACTCATCTCCTTATGGTAGGCGCGGCCTCGTTCTTGTAGGAAAGATGCGAGGCATTTGTTTGCTGGGGTTTCGCCACCGGCTTGGAGGCTTGGGTTTGCGGGGGGAGTGCGGAGGACTTTGGGAAAGTCGGTTGGGGATTGGCTTTTGAGGATGGGTGCGATGTGCTTGGGGGCGGAGATTTGCTCGACTTTCATCCGTTCGTGCCAGCGGTCGGCCCAGCCGTCGCGAGTGGTAAGGCGTCGAATGACTCCATTTTGTGGATACTCGATCCATTGTATGCGTTGGGTCTTGGTCCAGGCGGCGACGTCTCGGTCGCGACGGAAAGTGAGGGCGTTGCCTGTTTCCTCGTGCGAGAAGAGGCGGAAGGGGCCGATGGATTTCAGGAGCGATTGGAAGACTTCGGTCGCGGTACCTTCGTGGACGACGAGGGCTGTTCCGAGTTTGCGGAGGGAGGTGTCGAGGTCGCGCAAAGAGTCGTTGATGAAGGAACCGTGGCATGGGGCGATGTCGTTACTGTCGAGCAGGATTGGTTCGACGATGTAGAGTGGCAGAACCGGACCGAGGCGGGAGGCTTCGAACAGGGGGCGGTGGTCGTGTACGCGTAGGTCGCGCTTGAACCAGACGATGCTATAGGCGGGATCGCTCATGGTCTTGGCGTGGCGGCTTGGGTCGGGGCGAAGCGGGTCCTTGGGGTGTGGGTGTATTTGCCACTAGGCTTTTTTCGATGAGTGAACTGCTTCAAAAGCTTGTATCCAAATCCTGACATACGGGTGCAACGGAGATGACTCGGAAATGAATTCTGAAAACGAGTAGGGTGAACTCCGTCGCAGTTTTTTTGGGGTGGCGGGAGTTTTATTGGTCGTTGATGAAAAACGCTTTTTTAGGATCTTTGGTCGCTGACGCTTTGGCGATGCCGGTGCACTGGTATTATGATCGAGCAGCGCTTGATGCGAATTATCCGGATCTGGATGGATACAGGGCTCCGCTAGCGCAGCACAGTGGGAGCATTCTTTGGCGTTCTCATTATGAGGCGCTTAATGAGAAGGGGGATATTTTGCACGATCAGGCTCGTTTCTGGGGGCAGCGGGGGATTCATTATCATCAGAACTTGGCGGCCGGCGAGAATACGGTGAACTTCAAGCTGGCGTGCGAACTGTACAAGCAAGTGCGAGCGGGCGGGGCGTATGCGGAAGACGATTGGCTGGAGCTCTATATTGGCAGGATGCTGACGCCCGGCTGGCATGGGGATACGTATTTGGAGGAATATCATCGGGCCTTCTTCACAGGCTACGCTCAGGGCAAGGCTCCGCGAAAATGCGGAATCGAAGACGAGCACATTGGCGGCCTTGCTCATGTGCCGGCTTTGGTGGCGGCCTTGGAAGGGGAGACTCGGGAGGAGGTTCGAGCGGGGGTGAAGCGTCATGTGGCTTTGACGCATCGTCATGAGGGGGTGCTTCGTGCAGCGGATTGCTTGGCTCGTCTGCTATTTGATATCAGAGAAGGCATGTCGGTACGGGCGGCCTTACTAGTATCTGGCTCGGATTGGTTTTCGACTCGAAAGGCAAGCGCGTGGGAGCGTTTGGAGGACCGGGAGGTGATTGGACGCATTTTGAGTCCAGCCTGCTACATTGACCATTCGTTTCCGGCGGCCTTGTATTTGGCTTGGAAATACAGTGATGATTTCGGAAGGGCTATTGTTGCCAACACGAAAGTGGGTGGAGATAGCTGCCATCGGGGAGCTGTGGTCGGGGCTTTGGTTGGACTAGCAGATCCAGAGGGCTTAGCGGCGTGGCTGCCATCGCTCCTGGCCTACGAGATTGTTTCGCGGGAGGATAGCGATTCTAGCAAGGCCCTTTAGCGGGAGTGTTTTTTCGGGAACGCTGCCTACGGCAACGCTCCGAGCAGTAGGTGACGTTGTCCCAGTTGAGTTGCCATTTTTTGCGCCAAGAAAAGGGGCGCTCGCAGACCGGACAGATTTTACTGGGCAGCTTGGCTTTATGATGAGGCATGGCGATTTGAAGAGTCTTCAGCGGACATTCGCTGGGCGACGGATTGGATGCCTTTCCTGAACTTGAAAAAGCCGTGGGTGGCGCTGGGAAAGAGTTCTTTTTCCCACCACGGACGGAAGTAGGAAAGCGCGACGCCTTCGGCCTTCAGAGAGGCGGCGATACTGTGCCAGAGGTCCCGCCAGGGACCGACTTGGGGCTGGGCGAGAAAGAGGGTTTGCAGATTGTTTCGCTTGGCCCATTCGAGGATATTGCGAGCGGTCGGCTGTGGGGTGAATTCCGTATTGCATCCGTGCTTGCTTTCGAGTGAAGCAAGGGCCTCAGCGAGACATGCTTTTTTGTATGTGGAAACGGTCGGCGAAGTGTTTTCGACTTCGTAAGAAAGTTCCGGATACAGGCCGAGGACGGGGGTGGTCGGGTCGAGGCTGGGAATGTGCTCTCGTAGGTCTTCGTCGAGGATGAGCAGGCCTTGGCCATTTGAAAGAAATGGGGGCGGGAGCGGGAGCTCTGTGGAAGTGATTGGGCTGTCTGGATGGGATTCCTCGATTGCGTCGGCTTGGGTAGCGAGGCCGTTGACGTCTGGGAATCGGTTTGCCGTGAATTTCGCTATGTTGCTGGAGCGAGCGAGGTAGTTCTTTCCTTTCGTATGGAGACCGGCTACCCAGCGCCAGCTGAGAGTGTTGCTGGCGGGGTCTCCATCCAGTAGGTGGCGTAGGAAGAAGTCGGCGCCCAATTGCCATGGGAGTTTGAGTGTGAAGATCCAGATGCTGGCGAACCACATGCGAGTGTGATTGTGAAGGTAGCCGGTTTCTTGAAGCTCCTGAGACCATGTATCGAAACATTTGATACCGGTAGATGCGGAGTCTGCTCTAGGGTAGTCCTGATAGTCGGCTGCTTTGTTTTTCAGGATTTCTAGATCTTCTCGATAGCGGGTCCATAGGACGGGTCGGTTCTCTAGGTAGCCCTTCCAGTAGACGCGCCAAAAGACCTCTTGAAGGAACTTTTCCGCTTCGGCGAAGGTGTGGGATTTCAGAATGGTAGCGACGACCTCCTCTTCTGAAATAAGGCCGTTACGAATGTAGGGAGAAAGCTGTGACACGTAAACGTGTTGACCGGCTCCTCCGTCGTGATTTCGATTTGCCCGGTAGTCGCTTCCGGCTCTGACGACGAAGTCTTTCAGCCTGTTCAGTGCCTCGCCCCGGCTAGGGACGAACGAAGTGAGAGGAGCAGCGGGTTGAGCGGATTCGAGACCGTGGTTCACGGTGAGGATGGAGAGAAGAAAACTTGGGTTTGAAGTCTAAGCAAAGACGAGCCGAGCTTTCCAGCTCGGCTCGATTTGACCTGTTGTTTGCGACTAAGAATTATGCTTCGGGAATGATGACTTTGTCTATGACGTGAATCACTCCGTTGGATGCCATGATGTCGGTAGCTACGACTGTGGCGTCTTGCACCATGACCGATCCATTGCTGAGGGCGATGTTGAGTTTTGTGCCGTTGGCGGTGTCTACCATTCCAGCTGATACGTCCTTGGCTAAGACTTTGGCGGGTACGACGTGGTAGGTAAGAATGGCGATGAGCTGGTCCTTGTTTTCCGGCTTGAGCAAGGTTTCGAGGGTTCCTTCTGGCAAGGCGGCAAAGGCTGCGTCCGTGGGAGCGAAGACTGTGTAGGGCCCGTCTCCTTGCAGCACGCCGACGAGGTCGGCCGCCTTCACCGCAGCGACGAGAGTCGAGAAGTTCTCAGCGGAAGCTGCGACTCCGACGATATCTTTGGTTTCCTTTTTGCTCTTGTAGCTACCCGCTGTGGCGGAGCTGAGGGCGAGTGTGCCAGCCAAGGTAATAATCAGTGCTTTGAGTGTTGTTTTAAGTGTCATTCGTTTCTCTCCAAGGGTATTAATTGTTTCAAGTTGAATTCAGGTTGAATTCGGTTTTGTAGTGAATACGAAGGATTTGAACAATTGATTGGAAGAATTAGAATCTTTTATTGTGAAAATATTGATTCAAACATGGTTCAATCTTTTTTTGCTTTGATGTGCGAGGTATCGATAGTTGGTTTTTTTTGGTTAGGTTCTTCGCAGATGGGTTCGTCTGGCTTCCTGCGATTGATTTCGAATCTTCAGGCGGCGGGACAGGGTGACTTGTTTCGGCTGCAGGGTGCCAGATGACGAGGCAAGCATGTCTCGAGCGTTGTCGTTATGGGGCTGTTGCGAGTTGTCATGGGTTTTTCCATACAGCTCTGGCTGTTCGCTCCTATAATTCGACCTACTCAGATGACCGCCGTCGATGAATTGAACTCGCACTGCGGAATCTAAGCATAAACACTGTTGGTATGGCCCTAGACCCCAAAGATCAGATCCTAGCCGGCTCGGAAAGAGTCGATAAGACCTTTAGCTTCAACACTCAGGATCCCACTCAACCTGCTCAGTGGTGGTTTCAGAACACGGAGGAGGGCTTGGGATTGTTCGTCGTTTTTTATACCTTGGCGTGCCGATGGAATCGCTGTCTCGGCTGCAACCTTCCGTCCATGTCGTCTTTGGAGAAGGTTCACTTCAAAGATATTATAGAGCAGGTCGATGCGGTATTCGCCATCCCGGAAATCCGAGGCAAGCTGGGCGAGATAGATAAGGTAATCTTGAGCAATAACGGCTCGATGCTCGATGAGATTACCTTTCCGTCGACGGCCTTGTTTCATCTGATGGTTCAACTGAATTGTCTGTTGCCGAAGATGAATTCGGTTTGTCTGGAGACGCGGCCCGAGTATGTGGATTGGGATGAGCTTGCTTTGTTGGATCGGCTTTTGAAGGAGCGCGAAAGCGATTGTCATATGGAGCTCGCGATTGGCTTTGAGGCCTTTGACGAGACGATTCGCAACGAAGTGTTTGTGAAAGGGCTTTCGCTTCCGGTTTTCGAAAAACTGCTGGAGCGTATGCGGCCTTATGGATACGGGCTGAAGTGTTACTTTATGCAAAAGCCGGTTCCGAGTATGAGTGAGGAGGAGGCTATCGATGACATAAAGGCGGCGATCGATTACCTGTCTTCGTCTTCTGACAAGTTTGGCGTGCCGATCAATATGCACCTAAATCCCACCTATGCGGCGAAAGGGACACCGCTTGCTAGTTCGTTCCAAAAAGGTGAATACACTCCGCCGCAGCTGGAAAGCGTAGCGAAAGCGGCTGCTTCCGCAAAGGGCAAGGGGCTATCGCTTTTTATCGGCTTGTTCGACGAAGGCTTGGCGGTGCCGGGTGGTTCGTTTATCCGTCCGGGAGACAAGGCTCTCGTGGCGCGCTTGGACGAATTTAACAAGACGCAGAATTTCGACTTGTTGGAGGAGTATGCTTGACGGCTGCTGGTTCTATGGCGGCGGCGATGTGGATGTTTCGGTCGATTGCGGATTGAAACGTTTGTAACTAGAATTTGGGTACGAAAAACTAGGGCTCTTGTTTTGTTTCTTTGCGTTTTGGTTCGGTTAGTTTGAGTTCGGCTCGAAGTTTTTGAGCTAATTCGGCTGCGTTGGAAATGCGTTCGTCTGCTGGACCTTCGTAGTTGAGGCACTCGACAAGTAGTTTGCAAACGGGGTGCTTTTTCTTGAATCTGCCAGGTAAGGCGGGAGTCGTTGATGCATCCGGAGCTGCTGGGGTTTCGAATTCCCAGGAACCACTTCTGAAAACCGCCGTCCCTGAGAATGGACTGTTCATTCCGGTAGGTATGTCTGCAAGAGCGTTAGGGGCGCGTATGGAGTCTATTTCGACTTGGTGCAGTTTGAAGTGAGAGTATCCAGCTTCCTGGGTTATCTCTGCTGCTCTCAGTACGGCTAGATTAAACGTTGTTTTTTCAGAACCGTTGAGTATGCCGCAAAAGGTTATCTCGTATACATTCGCATCTAGTTTTTCATCGGCATACCCAACCAGACTTTTGGCGTTGGTGGGTTTATATACGGTCGTTTGACAGCCGCTGGTTAGCAAGATTGCAAGCGCGGGGATAGCTAGGAAAGATAGTTTTAATTCTCTGTGATATCGTTTTGTTTGCATGGATATATTACGCTTAAGAATCAACGACTTGATTTCGTTTTTGAGAGGATTGTTTTTCTATCGAATATCCTGCAACTCTGTCAGGACAGTTTGGATACGTTGTTCGATTGAGCCGCGAAGGATCGTCGGGTTGATTTGGTATCGGGCCAGTATTCCTTGGAAAAGGGAGTGAAGCTTTGTTCGCTCGTTGGAGCTGACGCGCTGGCCGGGGTCGGCTTCCCAGGGGATATCTGGCTGACAGAAAAAGTAGCGGGTGTAGTCTCGCTCTACGAAGGTTTGGTCGACCCAGGGAATGTGCACGTCGAAGTAGTGCTCGGCGTAGAGGATGGAAGAGAGGAGGTTGGTGTCGTGCAGGATAAACTTCGTCGCCGTTCGCGCTGCTTCGTCTTCGCCTTTTAGTTGGCCGCGAGCGATGGGGTCGAGGTCGCGGGCTTCAAGCGGTCGGCTGACCTGGTCTGCGTACTCGCGCACATATTCCTTGGAGTAGGGCTCTCCGAGTTTTTGCGAGAGGGCCTCGATAAGAGTAGTTTTTCCGGTACACTCTGCCCCGGTGAAAACAATTCGAAGCGGGATTTTCTGCTTAGCTAGCATTGCGGAGCATTTCCTTTTTCCAGCTCGCGTATCCAACAAGCGCTAGGACTGTGAAGACGAGGAACATGGCTACCGCGACCCAATAGCCTTGGCTGCCCCAGAGAACGACGAAGGCGATATCGGCCGCGATCCAGACCAGCCAGTTTTCGATGTATTTTCGGCCGAGCATCCATTGGGCGAGGAAGGAGAGGGTGGTGGCGAAAGCGTCCAGGTAAGGGGCGGTGCCTTCGCTGTAGCGGGAGAGAAGGGTCCCGACTGCGACGGTGCCGACAATTGCGATTGCGATGGCCCAGGCGAGAGGCCCGCCGCGCAGAGGGCTGATGGGCAATTCCTTTTCGGCGAGGTCGCCATTTTTGCTTCGAGTCGTCTTGCTCCATTGTTGCCAGCCGTAGATAGAAATGGGGATGAAGCAGGCATTCAGGACGAGGGCCGCGTAGAGGCCCGCCGAATAGCTCAGGTAGGCGTATAGGGTGTAGCAAAGTATGTAGAAAAGCCAGGCGAGGGCTTTTTCTTTGATGCTCAGGTAGACGCCGACGAGGCCGGTGGCGGTTCCAAGCCATTCAACGAGAGAGGTTTGCTGGATTTGGTCGATAAAGGTATCCATTGCGAGTCTAGCTTTCAAAAACGGACTTCGGGGCCGCTGTCGACCTTCGATGTCGGCTTCGCTGCAAGACTTGTTGTTGACAAGGGCGGCTCGAGGGCTACTTCAAAACGCAATCCTTGGGGGCGACCTGGTATGGGTCTGAGATGTTTCCTTGCCGGTGGTTAACAGCCATCTGCGCAGAAGCGGTCCCTTAGAACCTGATCCGGTTGATCCCGGCGTAGGAAAAGGTAAGAGTCGACCTCTCAAAAGAGGAAACCTCGCTTTTCGACGCTCATTGCCGGGTCTCAAACATCAATAATTGAGATCCAAAATGTACAAACGTAGAAACAAAATGATGCTGTCGCTCGCGGCAGCCAGCGCATGTGCGTCCGCTTGGACGCGCGACACTGACACGATGTCGGTTGTGGAGCTTCCAGAGCTCTTCGTGACTGGCTCCCTCTGGCAGTCCGAATTGCTGGACACGACCGCGAGCGTGACTGTGCTCGACGACCAGCGCTTTACTGGCAACGGCTCACAGCACTTCGAAAACCTCATCGGCGCCATACCGAATCTCACTTGGACGGGCGGCACCTCGCGTCCCCGCTACATCCAAATTCGTGGCATCGGAGAGAATTCGCAGTTCGAGGGGGAAACGCCGGACTCGTCGGTCCGTTTCGTTATCGACGATCTCGACTTCACTGGAGTGGGCACCATTGGCAGCCTTTTTGACATGGAGCAGGTAGAAGTGCTGCGCGGTCCTCAGGCCGGAGCCTTCGGTCTCAACGCGGCGGGAGGGGTTATCAAGCTCGTCTCCGCAGCCCCGACGGCCTATCGCTCGGGACTCGTCGAAACAAGCATCGGCGAGGATAACCTCTTCTCGGCGGGAGTGGCCTTCGGTGGCGCTCTGGCAGGAGAGGAGCTGAGCTATCGCATCTCGATTCATCAGCTTTCTCAAGACGGTTGGCGCGACAACAAGACGCTCGGCCGCAGCGATACGAACGAGCGGGACGAGCTGACCACACGTCTGAAGTTGCGTTGGCTCGCCTCGGACGCTTGGAGCTGGGACGGTACGGTCTTCTATGCCGACGCCAATAACGGCTACGACGAGTGGTCCTTGGACAATACCGGCTTCGAGGTGTACTCTGACGAGCCCGGGCGCGACGAGCAGGAGTCGTTTGCCGGCAGCCTGCGTGGGACGTGGCAACAGTCTGACGACGCCACCTTTACCACCATTACTAGTGTTAGCGCTACCGATTCCTACTATAGCTACGACTCGGACTGGACCACGCTCAGCAGTGTCGATCCTCGCTCTTACGATGCCTACATGGAAATCGCCCGCGAGCGCGAAGCATTTTCGCAGGAGGTCCGTTACGACTCCGTAGCCGATGGAGCCATTGATCGCTGGACGCTAGGTGCTTATCTTGGCCTGCTCGACGAATCAAGTGACATCGACTACCGCGACATGTGGAGCAGTCTCGAGTGGCCAGTGCTGGCGGACTCGAGCTATGAAAGCGAGAATCTCGCCGTCTTCGGCCAGGTCGAAAAGGCGCTCTCCGAGAAGACGCGTCTTACTCTCGGCCTGCGTACCGAGTACTACTCCATCGAGGCCGATTCGGAAGGCCTGTATTATGGATCTCCGTTGCCTAGTGGTAATGGCAAGGAGTCCGGCACCGTATTTGGAGGCAAGCTTACCCTTGAGAACGATCTGGCTGAAAACCATCTCTTCTTCGCCACCCTCGCTCGTGGTTATAAAGCAGGAGGGGCAAACATCGCTGCCTTTCTCGAAGAAGGCGATCCTCTCACCTATGGCGACGAGACTCTGTGGAATTATGAGCTCGGGCTGCGTAGCCGCTGGCTCGATGGCGTGCTGACTTCGACGGTGACTGCCTTCTACCTCGACCGCAGCGACGCCCAGTTGCGCGATTCTGCTGGGGCTGGCGGCTTTTTTCGCTATTTCACCTCCAATCAAGGAGACGCCGAGCATTTCGGTCTGGAAGCTGAAACTCGTTGGTACGTATCCGAGAATTGGACATTGAATGCCGGTATCGGTTTGCTCGATACGAAACACGATGCTACTGGTAGCGAGCTTTCAAATTCCCCGAGCTATACTTACAATGCCGCTCTCAGCTACAGCGGAGATAGCGGATTGTTTGGCAGTCTGGAGCTCACTGGTAGCGATGAGTATTTCGAGTCGAATAGCTCAAGCAACAACGAGAAGCGTACCGCCTATTCGCTGGTGAATGCAACGATTGGATACAAGTACGAGGATTGGACCTTTTCGCTCTGGGCTAATAATCTCTTCGACGAGGAGTACCAGAAACGTCTCTTCTATTTCGGAAACGCTCAGCCCGACTGGACTCCGACTCGCTACGAGGATCCGGCGGATCCAAGGCAGATCGGCGTGACCGCTCGATATACGTTTTAGGCGCTCCGCGTAACTGGTTTTTAATTACAAAGGATCCCTGATTGCAGGGATCCTTTTTTGCGTCTAGGGCAGCAGGGGGGGGGTGATCACTGATGATCAAGAGATGATTAGTGGCAGCATGGCCTCTTCCTTCGGCTCAGACGTTCCGATGAGAGGGTCGTTGCAGTTGCGGATTAGTGGGGCACTGTAGTAGGCTTTTCTTATAGCTTGATGCCCCATGAAACTACGTTTTCTATCCCTCGCGCTTTTAATTGCTTGGCCCGTTCAAGCCGAAGAAATCCCTTTGGAATGGATTGATCCGGATACGGGACGTCGGGTCGTTCGACTGTCGAGCGAGCCGGATACGGCGAGTCTTTATTTCCATCAGGACGCGTTTACCAAAGATGGTTCGCGGGCGATCGTGGTGAATCCTCGTGGGATTGCTACGATTGACCTTAAAACGCGCGAGACTCGGATGATCGTGCCGGAGGTCGGCTATCGTCCGGGAACGAGCGCAGGGATCGAAGTGGGTGCGGTTACGGGCGATGTTTATTACTACAAGGACAATACCCTGTACGCGGTTAATCCGGATACGTTGGAGCAGCGTAAGGTGATCGAGCTTTCGCCGAACGATCGCATGTCAGACATCAACGCTGACGAGACGCTGCTAGTCGGCACCTATACGAAACCTGATCCAGACCGGCCGAAGTTCAGCAGTTGGCCCCGCCGGGGACGGTGATGCATGGGAATGACGGGCGCGTACTGACTTTTGCCGAGATGCGGGAGGTGTTGATCCACCAACGGCTTCAGCAGAAGCTTCCGATGGAGCTCTTCACGATCGATCTACGCACGGGCAAGCGGACGGTACTGCAGGAGACGACGCATTGGCTGGGCCACGTGCAGTTCAATCCAGTCGATCCGAATTTGATAATGTTCTGTCATGAGGGTAACTGGCACGTGGTCGATCGTATTTGGACGATCCGCACGGATGGCACCGGTTTGGCGAAGCGGCATATGCGTACCATGAACATGGAAATCGCGGGGCATGAGTTCTTCGGGCCTGCCGGGAAAACGATTTGGTATGATCTGCAGACTCCGCGCGGTGAGGATTTTTGGGTGGCCGCCTACGATTTGGAGGACGGTCGCCGGCGGCAATATCATATCGAGCGCAACGAATGGTCGGTGCATTTCAACATATCGCCGGATGGAAAACTGCTCGCTGGCGATGGCGGAGATTCGGAGATGGTGGCTCATGCTCCCGACGGCAAGTGGCTCTACTTATTTCGGCCGCGCGGTATACCCGACGTGGCGGATATCAGCGCGGAGGGTTCGGAGTCGTTAATCCATCCAGGCGTTTTGGAGGCGGAGAAGTTGGTGAACATGTCGGACCATGATTATAGATTGGAGCCGAATGTGCATTTCACCTCTGATCAGAAGTGGCTTCTTTTTCGCTCCAACATGCACGGGCCGATACACGTCTATGCGGTTGAGCTCGCTGCGGCTGAGAAGTAGTTGATTTCTGGTTACACGGATTGGGTAGTCGCGAACGGACTTTGGGTGTGGCTCTCGATGCTCGGGCCGGGTGTTGTTCGCGAAGGGAGGAGGGAGCGTCTGAGGAAAAGGCGTTTAATCTGTGTTGGTCGCGGCGCTTAGGGGCTTGTCGGCGACGTAAATCATGTAGGCTTCGCGTCGGGAGGAGCCGAATACTTTGGCGGGCATGGCTTGTACGTTGAAGCCTGCCTTCTTGAGCATGCGTTCGATTGCCGCGTCGGGGGCGGCGAACCAGATGGCTGCTCGTCCGCCGGGACGCAGGGCGCTCCAGATTTTCTTTATGCCCTGCTTCCCGTATAGGTTGTGATTTTCCGTTTTCACCATGGCGGTGGTGTTGTTGTCGATATCGAGGGCGATTGCGTCGTAGGGGGATTGTGAGGAGCGGGCGATCACGTCGGTGACGTCTTCGGTGAGCACTTCTACGCGTTCGTCCTTCAGCGCGTCGCCGTTGAGGTTGGCCATGAAGGTGCGGTTCCATTCGACGATCTCGGGGAACAGTTCGACGACGTGCACAGTTGCTTGAGGTCCTGTTGATTCAAGTACGCTTTTTAAAGTGAAGCCTAGGCCGAGTCCACCGATGAGCACTTTGGGTTGAAGGTCTGCTGCGGCGTGATGTTCGCATGCCACTCTGCCGAGTTCGATTTCGGAAGTAGCGACTTTGGAATGCATGAGCTGCTGACCGTTTACTCGAATGCAAAAGCTGCCGTCGTGTTTGACGAGCGTCATGCGAGCTCCGTTGGGGGTGGTCGTTTCTGCGAGCGTTACGTTAGGCTTCATTGGAGGGCAGCAGAGAGGAGTTGATTTCGGGATGCAAGTAATTGGGAAGGGAGGATGTAGGAGAATCGAGCCGCGGAGTGGGTGCCGGGTCCGCGATGGGGTGAGTCGTGAGGGGGCTAGAAGCCGATGATCTGGATATTGGGCTTTGGCGGTGGCATTGGGGCAGCGCTTTTTATGAGGCTGATCTTTATTGGTGTTTGCTCTTCGGGCCTACTCATTCGCCCAGGCAATAGTGAGCGAAGTCGGCGGACTGGCATGAGCGGATGGGAGTACGGCGTGAGGGGTCGTCGATTTACTGCTACATCAAAACGCGTAGTTTGATACTTTTTCCGTTCGAAACCCGTTTAGCGTTCTGCTGAGCAGTAGTCGGTTTTTGGCTACGCGGTTTTGGTTGATCGTGAACCTTGGGTTTGGTGTATTGCCGTTCGAATCCGGCATGGATCGCAGCGTGAAGGCTTGCGTTAGTATCGTTTTATGTATAACTGATGAGCATATCCCATCGTAGCTTTTAAATAAACGGTAGATTCCGAACATTTCCTATGAGTTTTTATAAAGTCTCGACCGTCAAATATAGTGCGAGGTGGATGTTGGATCTAGTTTAGAAAATGTTTGAATATGAATATAGACGAAATTATTAAGAGGGTCCCTGTCTGGGAGAATGCGAAATCTATTCGTTATGAGCCTTTGAGTGGTGGGTATTCGAATTTTATATATAAGATTTTCGTCGACGACAAAATTTATGCTCTAAGGATTAATGGTAAGCAAAATACATTTTTAGGGTTAGAGTACGAAGATGAAGTCAGTGCTATGTCTCTTGCTGCTACGCAGGGTTTGACGCCGATGGTTCTGCAGTGCGAAAATGAATCAGATTTTCTAATAACTGAATTTATAGAGGGAGAAATGCTTTCCGTCGAAGATGCGAGTAACCCTAGGAACTTAAACAAGGTAATTGGAGTTCTGAAGAAGATTCATGAGATACCGTATTCCGGCAAACGTACCAGCACTCCGTTTTCGTTGACGCGGGGTTATCTCAAAGGTGCTGAAGAGCTTGGAATTCCTTGTCCGCCGGATTTAGAAAAATTCTTGGAAGATATGAGTGTTTTTGAAGTAGCGCGCCAAGAGGATTCTAGTTATTTGAAGCATTATTGTCACAACGATGCGTTCACTCATAATATGATAATTTCTAGTGACGATAGTATTAAGATGCTAGATTGGGAGCTTTCCGGTTTGGGGGATATATGGTTTGATCTCGCGACTTTGTCCTTTTCCTGTGGTTTCGACGAAACAACCGATGAGGTTATGTTGAAAAGTTACTTCGGTTATTCTGATGGGGATATGCGCAAAACGCTGCATGATATGAAGTCAGTGTGTATGGTTCGTGAGATTGGCTGGGCTTTGCTGCATACTGCTATTAATAGAAGTCAAAATATCCCTGGTGCGGACTATATGGAGTTTTCTAATTCAGTGTTGGATAGGCTTAAGCAGGGCCTTGTTAGTTTAGTGTGATTTGCTCGCGTGGGAGATCCTATTCTCTCCAGTAGGTAAACCGAACGAGCTTGAACCAAGATTGTTGTAGGGGAGAGAGGTGAGCTGGTGCCGGTGGGGGCGCATCGGAAAACCTTCGTAAGTCAAACATTATGGACGACTCCGTCCGGCACTTTTCGCCGCAATTGATGACTTGAACTCTTCGTTCGCATGGCTTTGTCGGGTCATCGAGAAGGAGGGGAGAGAACTCTTGGTCGTTCGTGTTTAGAGGCATGATCAAGCGTTCCACGGCTATGGAGTATTGCTGATGTGGCGGCAGCTGGACCACTATTTTGTGAGACTGCTCTGATTCGGTATTTGCTCTTCGAGCTTCCTCCGCCGCTCAAGCTAAGGAGCACGTAGGCGGTGAACTGATGTGATTGTACCCTCTTGTTTTTTCACTGTTTTGAAAAAGTCTGTAACCTTTTGTCAGGAATAGGGCACTTCGTTTCGAAAGATGAATTTTATCCTTAAACGAAATCGAAGACTATGAATGACAGAACGAACAACATGAAAACCTGCGCGGGCATTGCTGCGATCATTAGCCTAGTAGGTTTCCTCGTCGTACTGCTTTTCGCAATTTTCTCGCCCGAAAATTTGCCAGCTAGCGCTTGGATCGTGGCTCCGCTATGCATCATGGGCATTGCTCTTGGACGATTAGCGACCAGAGGCGAGATGCTACGATAGTGGGCAAGGGAAGATGCTTTGGTTGTGCTTTTTAACCGCTAATGGCCGCTAATGGACGCAAATTTTGATCGGGCTTCGGGGGCAGCTTGATAGCTGCTGAGTGATCGGGCTGTGTTTTGTTTTTAACCACAAGAAGCACAAGGGTCATAAAAGATCGGGTTTTGCTTTTTTAATCACAGATGAACACTGATGGACCTGGAATTTTTATTTTGCTTCGGGAGCAGCTTTTAGTTTGTGCAGGCCGATTGCTTGGTGGCGATAGGTTAGGAGCTTGATCGAGAGAGACAGCTGGGCGTGTTGTCATTTCCGCTTGTGGATTGCTACGTGCGAACAACGCAGGTACTCGGACGGTTGATACGATTATGAAAATTTTTAGACAGGAAAGTTCGTTTTGGCTGTTTGCCAGCTTGTTGATAGTGCTCCTAGGAGTTCCTTCCTCGCTGGATGCAGACACCTTTTGGTATAGGGTCGTTAACGATGAAGTAACGATTACTGGATACGAGGGGACTGAGGAGACGGTGATTGTTCCCGACACGGTTGATGGGCTTCCCGTTACTCGGATCGGTGTTGAGGCTTTTCTTGAGTCTGATTCGGTACGAAGCCTTACCCTTGGCGAGAACCTTGAGCGCATTGAATACGCCGCATTTCGAGATTGCACGAATTTGGAAGAAGTCTTTTTCGGAGACGCGTTAACAAGCATTGGCGAAGCTGCCTTTTCCTATTGTGAAGCCCTCCAGAATATAACCCTCCCGATGTGGCTCACTGAACTGGGTGATTCTGCTTTCAGTGGAAGTGGGCTCGTGAGCATCGACATTCCGCATCGCGTCACTGAAATCGGGCACTATGCCTTCGTGGATTGCTATGATTTGTCCGAGGTCGTGATAGGGGATAAGGTCGCTAGTATCGGCGTCAATGCCTTCTCACACTGCAGCAATTTGAAAACGATTAGTATCCCAGATGCGGTTACGAGTATCGGTGATCATGCCTTCTCTAGCTGTACAGGCCTTGAGAGCGTAACCATAGGCAAGGGTTTGGCTTTGATTGATTATAAAGCGTTTGTCGGATGTACGAATTTGGTGCGCATCGCGTTCGAAGGAGATGCTCCAGCTTTAAAAGAGTCCGTGTTCATGGGGGCTCCGAATGGGGTCGTATACTATACGGCAGATAGTTCGGGGTGGGGGCAGGTTTTTGGCAATTTGCCCACTGCTCAATGGTATCCATATACTTATGACATAGTTGGAGAGGAGGTTGCCGTTACTGGATACATTGGCGCGGGAAGACAGATCGAGCTGCCGGATGAAATAGAAGGTTTGCCGGTGAGCTCGATCGCTGACGAAGCGTTTCTTGATGAAGGGAACCTAATCAGCGTTAGGCTTTCGGAAGGCATTTCCAGTGTGGGCGATCGTGCGTTTTGGGGATGCGATCGCTTCATTGGGTTTTTCACGAACCAGAGCAACTCCACCTTTAGCAGTAGGCGTGGGGTGCTTTTCGATAAGGAAATGGCGACTTTGCTGATTTATCCGCCCGGCAAACGCGGCCAGTATTATGTGCCGGGAAGCGTATCCACTATTGCTGACGATGCTTTTGCCTACACGGTCGAATTGGCTACAATAAGGTTTGACGAGGGACTCGAAACGATTGGGAACCGAGCGTTTCTCAACAGCAGTTCGCTTGAGTCGGTTACGCTTACGGCCAGCGTCGTTAGCCTCGGTGAGCAAGCGTTTGCAGGCTGTCCTGAGCTCGAGCAAGTTTATTTCAAAGGGAATGCGCCCGTGCACGGAGATAATCTTTTCGACAACGGGGCGGAGCAAGCGGTTGTTTACTATGAGTTGGGGACGACTGGCTGGGAATCACGCTTTGGCGGGCTTCCTACGATCGAATGGGATCCGCAAGCCACCTACGCAGCGTGGATTGCTAGCTATTCTCTGGACGAACAAGACATGGGACTTCAGGACGATCCAGACCACGACGGTCAGCCAAATGGCATCGAGAATCTTTTTGGAACAGATCCGACCCAAGCGACCGCAGGGCTCGCTCTTGTCGAGATAAGTGAGACAGCGACCACCTTTGTCCATCCTCACAATGCTGCTTCCGCCAACGATCTGGTTTTCGCTTATCAGTGGTCGCTGGATCTGCGTCAGTTTTACTCCTCCAATTCATATGATGATGCAGGCTTAACCAGAGTAGAGTTTTCGACTCAATTGGATACGCCGATTGCGGGACTCGCAACGGTCACCGCAACGATAAACGGCTACGGCCTCCCTCGCAGTATTTTCGTCCGAATTCAAGCGACTCAGGATCCGGTTTTTTAGAGGGCAGGCACTAGCGGAAGCGTTGAGTTTGGGGCTAAGTCGGGAACGTATGGTGGCGGTTATCGAGATCCCATTTAGGAGTTTTAATGTTTTGGCTAGAGAGTTGTCAGGAGGGGTTCGTTTCGGAAGTCGGGGAATATCAAATATTACGGATCGACCCCTTTTTCGCCTTCACCTTCAAGGAGGGCTTGAATCATTTTTCGGAGAACGCTTCGCCGCTAAGCGGGAAATATCTCGTCTACGCAGGCCAAGAGCAGGACTTTAGCGATGGGATGAAGGCGCTTCCGTTTGATCGAGTCGAAGAGGTGTTTGCTTGAGGGTACTCCTTCTGCGAACGGATTCGAATATCAAACATTACGGATCGACTCCTTTTTTTCTCCACCTTTTCCTTTTTTACCCACTAATATCAATTGAGTGGTGACGGCGAAGGTTTTTGTCTGAAGTATCTATCGGTATGTTCACTGCAGAGAAAGGTAAATACATTCCAAGTGTGAATGAATGTAACAGGGCCGCTCGAGTCAGCCGACTACTTAAGAGGGGGAGTAATCCTGAATTGGAGTTTGCAAAACGATGGGACCCTAGAGGAGGTGACTACTGTGTGTATTGTTTACTGGAATCAGGGAAGCATGTCCGCTATATCGGAATTACAAGCCAAGCGATCGAAGTTCGATTGAAGCAGCACTTTGCTGATTGCGGACGTGCGAGTAACGTCTACAAGGAAAATTGGCTGAAGAGTTGTCAGGCAAGTGGTACACCGATTGATATCCATGTGATTCGCTCTGGTTTAAGCCTGGATCAGGCTGGGGCAATCGAGGTATTGTTGATTCAGCTGCTGAAACGACCGTTTCGACTTACAAACACTCATTCAGGGGGCTCATCTGGATATGCTGGCCTGTCAGAGGAGAGTCGAAAGAAACACAAAAGAAATAGTATGGCAGGGCAGGTTAAATCTCTTGTGGTTGAGCAACAGCGGATTGATTTAGAGCGAGGATTTTGTGATCTCGAAGAATGGAATCAGCTTTGTGAAATCGAAGAAGGAGTGAAATGATCGACTGGGAATCTGATTTTATAAAATACCTTAGAGCTTGCGGTGTAACACTTCGAACCGAGAAAACTTATGTTAATTGGGTACGCAAATATATGGAATCTGGTTTCTTAGCGAATCCTCGGCGGTTTAGTGAAAGTGATTTAGGAGCTTTTTTGAATTACTTGAAGAGTGAAAAAGAGACGAGTAGCTCATCTCTAAACCAAGCTCGATATGCTCTATTGAAATTTGCAAAAAGTTTGAGCCTAGATTTTGATGAGGAACGTGTTCAGACGGTATCACGTAATACACCTCATAGAAATGTTGCGAGCCTGTCTTCTCGCGATTGTGATCGATTAATAGATTCCCTGGAAGGTGATTCGCGTCTTCTAGTAGGGTTTTGCTATGGTTCAGGATTGAGAGCAAGTGAAGTCGTGGGTCTGCGAATTCGAGATATAGATCTGGCAAGGCGCTTGATAACCGTAGGTGGTGGTCCAGCGGCTAGACCACGAGTCACGGTGTTCTCTAGTGAATTACTTAGCGATCTCGAAGTTCATATCGAATACTTGACTCGTCTTTTTTTGCAGGACCAAGAAATGCAGATTCAAGGAGTTTGGATAAGAGGAGAAAAAGCAGGTGCCCAGAAAGAACAACCGCTTGATTGGCAGTGGGTTTTCCCGTCTCGCAAATTGTACCTTGATCCTCGAAATGGAAAAAGAACTCGACATCACATTACTACGAATACTCTGCGCGGAGCCATTCGGAGTGGATGTGAAAAGGCTGGACTAAAAAGGGGAATCTCCGCCGGAGTTCTGCGCGATAGCTTTGGTGCGCATCTCTTGAGAGCTGGAGTCGGTGCTCGAGATATTTCTGAAATTATGGGACTAAATAGCCGTGATGGGTTGTTCGAAGAGGCCTCGAAGATTTCGAGCGGTAGAGATGCATAATAGTACCATTTTTGATATGTAATCCGGGAGCGGTATTGATGTTGCATTAATTCCTCCACTATGTGGTGGAAGCTCGGGATCTGGAGTACGATCGTATTCTCTCAAAGCTATACCGTGGGGCGGGCTCTATAGTGCTAAAGTGATACCGACCGAAATAATTAGCATTTTCGTAGGTTTAGCTGATTGCCGACAGGAGCGATGCAGTTTGTGTATGATTGTCGTGCTTAGTTTGCCAGACTGATCAGTCAATGAATACAATACCTACAGGTTGTCAGGTAAGTCCTGCTGCGGTTCCTTGTTTTGGGAGGGCAATTGGCCAGTTCCTCTTCAACGAGATTCGTCGTCTCAATGTGAGATCACATTTCTTTTGCATTATCCTCATCGAGGATTCGTTTGTATCGAGCTAGCCTTTGTTCCCTGCGTATGCGAACTGCTTCCTGATTGAAATTTACAATCTTCGAACAGCTATCCTCTGGTGATGGCTCTTCCAGGGGCAGGGATAACTGGTTTTTGTTCTTCGCCTTATGGTTTTTGTTGTTCATCCAGATCTTTGGCTTGCTGATCCAGTGCATACTTTTCGAGAACGCTAACGGCTTCAAGGTTTATTCTTGACCTTGGGGATTCCGTTTTGGGATCTGAGTCTCGTAACTTGCAGGTTTTGAGGTCTTTACGTTTCTGAGACGCGTAGGATAAAAGATCGAGATAGCGGGATGGGGCCAATCCCTCAAAGGGGAAAAGCCGAACTTGATTTTGATCAGAATTGTCGAGAGTCAATGTATCTCGATGTAAGATAGTAGCTCGGCTTTTAGGGTACGGCTCTATGAAGTGAATGTTCATGATTCCACTCAGAACTATGTGCCTTGCGCAGTTGTGGCATGGAAATGTTGTCACATAGATACTGCCTCCTGTGATTTCCGAAGAATGATCCTTAAATGCATTGAATATAGCATGCATTTCAGCGTGAATGGCCCTAGAATATTCAGTTATGTCGCCTATTTCTGAGTCTTTTAATAATTTTTCGATTTGAGGAGAATCATGGAGTTCAAGTTTGTCAGAGAAATGAGTGCGGATTGTGTCGGCTAGTTTACTTATAATTTTGTTTTTTGTAACATCGTTTAAGCACTGTTTTTCTTGCCAGTTGTAGCATCGATTATCCCATGTTGTTGGGGGACTGTTTTTATTGTTGTGTGTGTTTTCATCGTTGTACACCCCTCCCCCTGCCTTGGGGACATCGTTCCATCCTAATCCGATAATGTTGCCGCTTTTACTAACTACAGAAGCTCCGACTTGTCTCGACATGCAGGCGCTATTGGAAGCGGAAGACCAGGCGGCGTACATAGATTTTTCGTGAATATCTGGAGTTATTAATTTAGTTCCAAAAACGATATCATTGAACCTCTTTATCTTGGTTTGTACATGGTCTATATCCGTTCCGTTTGTGTTGATGAAATAATCGGATTGGTGGAAAACTTTACCTAGTTTTTGTGTGTATTCGGGTTCTGATTCTTTATGTCCTTTACTGTCTGCCTCGATGAGATCTTCTGCCTTAATGTTTAGTGAAGTATTACCTCCTGTAAGTTTTGCTATTCTTGTTTTTCTGTCTGAGAAAACGCCAATTAAGAAAAATGAGTCGCCGTAAACTTTTTTTAAAATATTGATTTCGTCAGGATGCTTCAGGGAATCAATCAGATAACAAATTCTATCAGATTCGTTTTGGACTCTTTTATTTTCTTTTTTATAAGCTAAAATGTCTGCAATGGCTGATACAGCCAAGTAGTTTGATTGTTTGTGTTTCTTTCTGATGTTGTCGCCAGCTTTTATATAGTTGTTCTTTCGCTTGATTATATCATCAGAATCAAGGATTTCGTGAGAAATCTCTTGGATTAGCCGGCTGATCTTAATTTTGTGAACTTTGTAGTTTCTACTTTCTATTTCACCGGCATAACTATTAACGACATCTTGTATGGGGGTCCCAATCGGGCAGCAGAATGCGACGACCAATTCGTCAGTAATTGACTGAGATATTAGTTCGTCAGCTTTATTGGATTTTTTGGTAGATGACTTTTCTGGAGTTCTCTCCTTTGGGACTCTTAGAGCTGATTCAGTCATTTCATTTTGAAGTGTTGGATTGGTGACTAGGTAAAATGCCTGTCTATTAGTAAGTACTTAGCTCTGCAATTAAATTGTTGCTGATCATGATTTGAGAAGATTTCTGATCTCGAATTGATTGGATTCGAGCGGCTTGGAATCTTTTAAAGGAATGCAGTATTGCATTCTTTTGGATCAAGTAGTGTCAGAATCGTTTTCAAAATCCGATGATCTGGATCTTGGCTTTGGCGGCGGCGGCGAGGATTTTTTCTTTTTCGACCATGATGACGTCGCCGGCTTTTAGGACTGCGGTGCGGATGTTTTGCTCGGCCATGATCTCTAGGGTGCGTAGTCCGAAAACGGGTACGTCGAAGCGGTAGTCTTGCTCGCGCTTGACGGTTTTGACGAAGATGAGCTGGTCGGTCTTGAAGGTGCCGGCTCGTTTGAGCATGGGGTCGGTGCCTTCGAAGGCTTCGACCGCTAAGACTGTTCCTTTGCGCACGACGACGCCTTGGCCGACGTCGAGGCGAGCCATCTCTTGGGCGATCTCGATGCCGTGCTGGATGTAGGTGTCCTCGATTTTCTCATACGCTTTGGTCATGTGGCCGGGAGTGGCCATTTGGTCGTCGAGGAAGCTGCGGGCGTCGAGGGCGGTTTGACCGTTGGCGGCGAGCTCGTCGGCGATGGCTCCGAAGATGGTGTGGGCGTTCTTGCGCTTGAGCTTGAGGAGGAGGGCGGCGGCTTTGACGTCGGGCTTGAGGTCGCGGAAGAGTTTGCCGGGCTTCACTTGGCCGGCGGCGATGGTGTAGCGGCAGTCGAATTTGCGCAGGGCTTTGAGCCAGGTTCCGACTTTGCCGACGTTGATGATGGCTCGTTTGTCGGCGGGGAAGAGGTCGATGGTTTCGGCGGCGGCTTCGCCTTCGAAGGCGATGAGGCGGAGGTCGATGCCGGCGGCGAGGGCTTTCTCCGCGACCAGACGTGGGTAGACGCCGCGCCCGGCGATAAGGCCGACGGGGGCGGTGGGGGTGAAGCCTGGTGGGAGGAATTGGGACATGGATGGTTGTGCTTTTTTTACCGCAGATGGACGCGGATGAACTCAGATATTGATCTGGTCGTGATTGGGAGCGCGTCTGATGACGCTGTGTTGTTATCTAATTTTCATCTGCGTGTATCTGCGGTTCAGGAATTAGTTCGTACGACTCGCTTCCATTCTAGTTTTGGGTGTTTGAAGTTTATGATCAGGCCGACTTTCATTTTGGTGATTGCTAGATAGTTGAGCATTTGACCGATTTCGTTGTCGGTAATTTGATCGATGACTTTGGTGTCTACTACGATTTTGTCGTAGGCTATCAGGTCTGGGATGTAGTCGCCGACATTTGTACCTTTGTAATCTATTGTGAATCGTGGTTGTTGGACATAAGGGATTGATTGTAGTCCAAATTCGACTACTATAGCATTCTCGTAGGGCTTTTCTTTGAGCCCGTGTCCGAGAATGTTAGAAACTTCCATAGCAGCTCCAAGAATGGCGAAGTTTTCGGTTTTGTATTCGAAATCATCTGAGTCCATCTGCGTGAATCTGCGGTTTAAAATACCTCTTCTAGTTGGCGACTATGTTTAGGATGCGGCCGGGGACGTAGATGACTTTTCTTATGGTTTTGCCTTCTAGGTGGGCGGCGACGCGTTCGTCGGCTTGGGCGATGGCGAGGACTTCGTCTTGTGTCGAAGTTTTGGATACCATGGCTTGGCCACGCATCTTGCCCATGACTTGGAAGACGACGTTGACTTCGTCGGAGACGAGCTTCTTTTCGTCGAATTCGGGCCAGGGGCCGAAGCAGACTGAGTTTTGCTCGCCGAGGCGAGACCAGAGCTCTTCGCCGATGTGAGGGGCCATGGGGGCTATCATTTGCACGAAGGCTTTGGCGGTGGCGAGAGAGATGGCTTCTTGCCCTTGCAGGTGGTTGATGAGGATCATCAACTGCGAAATGGCGGTGTTGAAGCTGAGGGCGTCGAGGTCCTCGCTGACCTTTTTAATGGTTTCGTGGAGGAGCTTCTCGGTTTCTTTGGAGTCTTGGTAGCCGTCTTGGATCTTGGAGTTGAGCTCGCCGTCTTTGCCGACGATCTCGCGCCAGGCTTTGTTGAGGAAGCGGCTGATGCCGCCGATGCCTTTGGAGTTCCAGGGCTTGCGGGCTTCGAGCGGGCCGAGGAACATGAGGTACATGCGCATGGTGTCGGCTCCGTATTCATTAACTACGGACACGGGATCGACGCCGTTGCCGGCGGATTTGGAGATCTTTTTGCCGTCTTCGCCGAGGAGCATGCCTTGGTGGAAGAGCTTGCGGAATGGCTCCTTGTTTTTCACGACGCCTGCATCGTAGAGCACCTTGTGCCAGAAGCGGGCGTAGAGGAGGTGGAGCACGGCGTGCTCGGCGCCGCCGACGTACATGTCGGGAGTTTTCCAATACTCGAGGGCTTCGGGGGAGGCGAGGGCGTCCTCGTTGTGAGGATCCATGTAGCGGAGGTAGTACCAGCAGGAGCCGGCCCACTGGGGCATGGTGTTGGTCTCGCGGGAGGCGCGTACCCACATCTCGCCTTCGGGCTTTTCGCCGGAGGCGGGGACGTAGGCGCCGGTGGCGAAGTTGTACCAGATCTCCATCCAGTCGTCGGCTTTCTTGAGCGGGCTTTCGCCGGTGCCGGCTGGCTCGTAGGACTCGACGTAGGGGAGCTCGAGGGGAAGGGAGGAAGGTGGTACGGGAAGGGCATAGACGGTGCCGGTCTCGTCGGTGTAGGTGACGGGCTCTGCAGGGAGCCAGTCGGCGAGGGTGCCGGATGCGACTGCGGTGACGTAGTCTTCTTTGGATACCCAGGCGATGGGGAAGGGCTCGCCCCAGTAGCGCTGGCGGGAGAAGAGCCAGTCGCGGAGTTTGTACTGGGTGGATTCTTCGCCGGTGCCGGCGGACTTGAGCTGGGCGGTGATTTTTTCTTTGGCTTCTTGCCAGGGGAGTCCGTCGAATTCGCCGGAGTTGATGAGGACGCCGTCGCCGGTGTAGGGGAGGGTGTCTTCGTCGCTGCCTTTGATGACGGGCGTGATCGGGAGATCGAATTGCTCGGCGAATTCGTGGTCGCGCTTGTCGTGGGCGGGCACGGCCATGATGGCGCCGGTGCCGTAGGAGATGAGCACGTAGTCGGCGATCCAGACTGGGATCTTGTCTCCAGTAATTGGATGCACGGCGTAGGAGCCGGTGAAGACGCCGGTCTTGCCTTTGGCGAGGTCGGTGCGCTCGAGGTCGGACTTGGCGGCGGCTGCGGTGATGTATTGGGCGACTTCGTCTTTCTTGTCGGCGGAGGTGAGCTTGTCGACGAGCGGGTGCTCGGGAGAGAGCACCATGTAGGTGACGCCCATGAGGGTGTCGGGGCGGGTGGTGTAGATCTCGAGGGAGTCGTCGTGTCCGTAGAGGGCGAAGCGGGCGGTGGCTCCGGTGGATTTGCCGATCCACTCAGCTTGCATCTTTTTGGTGGATGCGGGCCAGTCTACGTCCTTGAGGTCTTCGATGAGTCGGTCGGCGTACTCGGTGATTTTTAGAACGACTTGGCGGAGGTTGCGGCGGACGACGGGGTGGTTGCCGCGTTCGGATTTGCCGTCGATGACTTCTTCGTTGGCGAGGACGGTTTTGAGTTCGTCGCACCACCAGACGGGGCGCATGTCTACGTAGGCGAGGCCGCGCTTGAAGAGTTGGAGGAAAATCCACTGGGTCCAGCGGTAGTACTTCGGGTCGGTGGTGTCTACTTCGCGGTCGTAGTCGAAGGAGAAGCCGATGGTCTTGAGCTGCTTGCGGAAGTGGCCGATGCGCTCGACGGAAGTGGTGCGCGGGTGTTTGCCGGTCTTGATGGCGTATTGTTCGGTGGCGAGGCCGAAGGCGTCCCAACCGATGGGGTGGAGGACGTTTTTGCCTTGGGCGCGCTTGTAGCGGGCGAGGATGTCGGAGCCGGTGTAGCCGAGCGGGTGTCCGATGTGGAGGCCGGCGCCGGACGGGTAGGGGAACATGTCGAGGACGAAGAACTTCTCCTTGTCGGACTCGTTGGAGGCCGCGAATGTTTTGTTGTCTTCCCAGTAGCGCTGCCAGGTCGATTCGATTTCGCTGAAGTTGTAGTCGGGTGATTTTGTGGACATGATGGAAAGTGTTTTTGTGGAAAGGGTCTGCCCGCGTATGGGCATGAATTTTTGAAAAGTATTTAAAGTGGTTTTTGACCGTAGATGGACGCGGATGAACTCAGATGGTCTTTGAGGGTGTATTTACCGCGAATGACCGCTAATTTTGATTTGGTTGTGTGTTGGGAGCGCGTCTGATGACGCTGTGTTGTTTTTGAAATTAGGAGTGTTAGCCCACGAATCGCACGAATGGGCATGAATGGGAGGGAGATGTTTTTTTGCCCACAGATGTTGGGTCACTGCGTTCCTGTGTCGCTATGCTCGGTAGCTCAGATGGGCGCAGATGATATGAAGTTGCGTGTTGGGAGCGAGTCTGACGGCGGTGTGTAGCGAATCGGTTTACCATTGGAAAAAGAGGAGGGATGTTGGGGAAAAGGGGGTTGGCGTCAAGGTTGGGGGAGGAGTGGTGAGTGGTGAGGAGGGAGTGGTGAATTGTTCGAGGGGGCTTGGGAGGGGGGCGATCGTTTTTCTTAGTATTCCGAGGAAAAGTTGAAGGGTGAAGGAGGTTTGAGTGAGCGAAATTGAGTTGGGGGGATTTCATGGAAAAGTCATTTGGAGTTCACGGGGACTTCATAGTGGCTCGCTAGTATGCGAGGCGTGTTGAGTTTGATTCTTGAGCGTTTGCGTGAGTTGCTGGCGGGCCGGCCGGAAGAGATCTTTGGCTGGCTGTCGGGGCGGTCGCGGGGGAGCTGGGCTGTGTGTCTGCTGGCGATTTGGATTGGGTGCGGGGCGTATGGGGCGACGATCGGGCTTTGGCGGAGCGGGGAGCAGGCGGTGTTTACGGCGGTGAAGTTTCCTTTGGTCGTGCTACTGACTTGTGGCGGAAACGTTTTGCTTAATGGGATTCTGGCTCAGGTTTGTTCGAGCGGCCTTAGTTTTCGGCAATCGACTTTGGCGATCTTGATGAGCTTTGGGGTGGCGGCGATGGTTTTGCTGTCTCTCTCGCCGCTGACTTTGTTTCTGCTTTTGAATACGCCACCTCTCGGTTCGGAAGCGGCGGAGACGGGGCATAGCCTGACTTTGTTGGCTCACGTGGGAGTGATCGCTTTTGCCGGTTGGGCGGGGAATTGGAATCTGTATCGATTGCTCAAATACACGGCTCCTTCGACGCTGAACGCTCGATCCACTTTGTTCGCCTGGCTAGCGGGAAATCTGCTGCTGGGAAGTCAGGTTTCTTGGATCCTGAGGCCCTTTATCGGAAATCCTAATTTGCCTGTGCAGTTCTTGCGGGATGATCCGTTCTGGGGCGGGTTTTACGAGCAGGTCTGGCGGTCGCTGATGCAATTATTCTCTTAATTCTATTACTGTATCTAAAATATTATGACAACTGATCCGAAACCTATTGATCTTAAATCTGAAGAAACGAAGCGGCCTGATGTGAAGGAGTTGCCTGACGTTTACGCTGAGGAGCCGATGGAGGATGTTGGCTTTTGGGCTTCGCTTGAGGCTTTGTTAAAACGGCCGGGGAGAGTTTTGTTCGCGTTGCGAAATGGTGCTTCGTTTGGAGTGGCCGGGTCTCTGGCGTTGATCGCGGTGGTTTGCCTTGCCGTTTATGGAGTGGTGGCGGGCAGTCTTTCCGGTGGGGTTCAGCTTTGGGCGGCTCCGGTGAAGATCGTATTAGGGACGGCGGTGGCGTCTTTGATTTGTCTGCCGAGTCTCTACGTCTTCTTGTGCTTGGGCGGATTTGACGCTCGGGTGAAGGAGGTCTTTGGGGCTTTGATTGCGATGGTAAGCTTGTCGGCGGTGATGCTGATCGGACTGGCTCCGGTCGCCTGGGTTTTCTCTCAATCGACGGATTCGGTGGCGCTCATGGCGGTGATGCACCTTGTGTTTTGGGGCGTCGCGGTTGGTTTGGGAGCGAGGCTTTTGAGTCGGTTTTTAGGGCGAAGGGGCGGGAGCGCTCGCCTGAAGGGGTGGCTGGCGATCTATCTGTTGGTTTGCGTGCAGATGATGACTTCGCTTCGGCCGATTGTGGGGACTGCGGATACGCTGCTGCCGACGGAGAAGCGTTTTTTCATCCAGCATTTTTTTGAGGTGCTGGATGGGGAGGGGGAGAGAGTGGTGAGTAGTGAGTAGTGAGTGGTGAGTGGTGAGTAGTGAGTAGTGAGTGGTGAGTGGTGAGTGGTGAAATTTTGGGGAGGAAGGAGGGAGGAGTGGTGAGTGGTGAATTGGGGAAGACGGAAGGTTGGGGGCTAGAGGGGGCGGATGAGGAGGTTGCGGAAGGAGACTTGGTCGGCGTGGTCTTGGAGGAGGATGGGGCCGGTCCAGCTGCCGAAGCCTTCGTGCTGGGAGTACTTGCTTTTTGCGAAGGCGGTCTGCCATTCTTCGGATCCGTATTGGATTTCAACTACGGGTTGGCCGTTGAGGTAGTGGGTGATTTGGTCGCCTTGGACGAGGATGCGGGCGTTGTTCCATTCACCAACGGGACGGATGGGTTTGTCGTGGGCGGGGCGTTTGAGGTCGTAGAGGGCTGCGGTGCGGTGGGTGGGGTCTTCGCGATCGCTGTGTTTGGCGTCGTCGAGGATTTGGTACTCTAGGCCGAGGCTACCGCGGGTGCGGTATTTGAGGCCGCTATTGCCGGCTTCGGTAATCTTCCAGTCGAAGAGGAGTTCGAAGTTTTGGTAGTGGGTTTTGGTGACGATGTCGCCGGGCTTGAGGCCGCGGCGGGTGATGATACCGTCTTCGATGCTCCATTTTTCGGATACGGGGGATCCGTTGACTTTTGTCCATTGGGAGAAGTCGCCGGATTGGAAGAGGTCGGTCCAGGTGGTTTCGGCGGGGATGGATTTTACTTTGATATTTCTCCAGCGGACGGTGCCTTCTGGGCCGGAGTGGACTTGGAGTCCGAAGAAGCCGGATGAGCGGTCGTCGTCGACGAGGAAGGCGCAGGGGACTCCGTTGACCCAGGTGCGGATAGTGTTGCCGGAGGCGTAGATGGTCATGCGGTTCCAGACGTCGGGGCCTTTGAGGGCGGCTCGGGCTGCGGCGTGGCCGGCTTCGCGGGAGAGGGGGAACTTCCAGCCGCCCATGACTTCGCCGTAGATGCCGCCGGTCCAGGCTCGGTCGGTGGCTTCCATTTCGCTTTGGTAGCCGAAGACGCGCTCGACTCCGTTGGCGTCGGCGGGCTGGGTGTCGGCGCGGAACATGATGCCGGAGTTTCCGTAGACGTCCCACTTGAACTCGGTGGTGAAGATGAAGTTGTCGTAGGTCTGGTCGGTGCAGAGGAAGGCGTTGGGCGAGAGGTCGGGGATGCAGGTGCCGACGATTTCGCCGTTATCGACGTGGTAGGGCATCTGGGCGCCTTTGACGGTCCATCCGGTGAGGTCGCGGCCGTTGAAGAGGTTGACAAAACCGGGCTGGCTGAGGTCGGGCTCGGGCTCCGTATTCAGAAGTAGGGTACTGGGATCGATGCCTTTTGGCCAGTCGTTGGGGGTGTCTTGGGCGTGGCAGGCGGTGATGGTAGAGGCGAGTAGGATGAGGGTGGTGGCGAGGATGGGGGTGATGAGGTTGGTGGGCATGGTGACGGGTTGTGTAGGGAGAAAGGGTTGGGTTGGGTTGGGTTTTAACAGGGGTTCCGCTGCGCGGAAGCAGGGTCGCCTTTGGCGAGCAGGATTGGGTTGTTTTTTTGGGGGGAATGGAGAATCGCGGCGCCCATTCGGTAGGCTCAGGCTCTTCGACTAGGCAGCTTCCAGCGGATTGGGTTGTTGGGTTCTGCGGTCTGGACCAAGGTCCAACCCTACAGGTTGTAGTATTGTTGCCAGGCGGGGCGGGGGGTGGGGTCGAGGAGGGATTGGGCGAGCTTGTTGTTGGTGATGCGGTTTTTCTTAGGGTCGAATTTTAGGGTGCCTCCGAGGCGTTGGGCGATGCATCCGAGGTTGAAGACTTGGGTGAGGGGGCCGCTGATGGAGAAGGGGGAGCGGGATTCTTCTTGGCCTTTGCAGGCGAGGAGGAAGTTGGCGTAGTGGTTGGAGTTTTTCTGGGGGAAGCGGGGGAGCTTGCGGCGCATGTCCATGTATTTCTCGTAGGGGAGGATCTGGAGGATGCGTTCGTGGGAGTCGCCTTGGAAGACGTGCTCCTTGCTGTAGATGATTTTGCCGGGGCGTTTGATTTCGAAGGGTACGCGGGCGGTCTTGCCGGTGTGGGGATCGGTCTGGAGGGTGCCGAGCTCGGGCTCGACGGGCGGGAGGTTTTCGGTGCCGTCGTACCAGGTGACGTCGCAGGCGGGCATTTTGCCGCGTTTTTCGAAGGCGAAGTTTATGGTGGAGGCTTGTGGGTATACGAGGGGGTTGGGGCCTTCTCGTTTGAGGGCGGTGATTTTCTGGGGGAGGCCGAGGTGGAGGAATTGGTGGGCTGTATCGAGAATGTGGGGACCCCAGTCGCCGAAGGCGCCGGAGCCGTAGTCGAACCAGGAGCGCCATTCTTGGGGGTGGAGCTTGGCGCTGAAGGGGTGTTCGGGGGCGTAGTCCATCCAGAGCTCCCAGTCCATGCCTTCGGGGAGGGGTTCGGATGGGTACTCGGCGACGGTGGCGCCCCAGCCGTGCCAGCGGCGCTTGTTGTTCATGTAGGCGGTGATGCGGGTGACGTCTTTGATGAGGCCGGCTTCGGTCCAGGCTTTGAATTGGAAGTAGTTTCCGCCGGAGTGGCCTTGGTTGCCCATTTGGGTGACGACTCCGGAGCGGTGGGCGAGGTCGATGAGGCGCTGGGTTTGGCCGAAGGTGTGGGCGAGGGGTTTCTCGACGTAGACGTGTTTGCCGAGAGACATGGCTAGCATGGTGATGCTGAAGTGGGAGTGGTCGGGGGTGGCGACGAGGACGGCGTCGATGTCGTCGGCCATGGCGTCGAACATTTTGCGGAAGTCGACGAAGGTTTTCGCCTTTGGGTAGAGGGTTTGGGCTTCGGCGGTGTGTGGGCCGCGCAGGTCGACGTCGCAGAGGGCGACGACTTGGCAGTGTCCGCTTTGGGCGAGGGCTTTGAGGTCGTTGAGGCCTTGGTTGCCGATGCCGACGACGGCGAGGTTGACGGTCGAGCTCGGGGCACTTTTTCCCCAGAGCATGCTGGAGGGGAGGAAGGCGAAGGCGCCGAGGGCGGCGGACGTTTTCAGGAAGTGGCGGCGAGATGGGTTGGATGGTTCCGAAGCCGCGGTGAAAGGGGTGGGGGTGCTAGCCATGTTCGCGACGGTAGCGCCTTGGGGCTTGAAATCAATAGTTTATTAACTAAACAAACTGGAGATGAAGGAGCGATTCGACAGGGGAGACATTCGCAGGATGAACGCGGTGAGCGCGTTGAATCAGTTGCGGCGGGGTGGTCCGATGTCGCGGGCTCAGATCGCGGAGCGGCTGGGGCTGACGCGGGCGACGGTGTCGAACATCGTGGCGGATTTGATTGGGGTTTCTCTGGTGACGGAGAGCGAGTTTGAGGAGGGCGGACTGGGGCGTAGGGGGATGTTACTCGAGCTGAATCCAGCTTGCGGGTCGATGATCGCGGTGGAGTTGGATATCGATCGGGTGGCGGTGGTTTTGGCGAATGTGGGGATGGATTTTCTGTGGCGTGGCGAGGTGGCTTTGGCTCGGAACGTATCGCCGGAGGAGGGGATGCGGAGCGCTTTGGAGTTGGTGGAGGAGGTGATGGAGGAGGGGGAGAGTCGCTTGCTGCGCTGTTTGGGGATTTGCGTGGCCTGGGCGGGCTTGGTCGAGAGAAAGAGTGGCGAGTTGGCCTTGGGCCCAACCTCGGGTTGGGCGGGGGTGGCGATCAAGCAGAATTGGGAGGCGCGTTTCGGGGTGCCGGTTTTCGTGGAGAACGAGGCGCATGCGGGTGCGATCGCGGCGCATCATTTGGGTGAGCCGCGTGGGGAGGCTGACTTGATTTACCTGAGCTTGGGGGTGGGTTTGAGCGCGGGGGTGTTCGTGGACGGGGAATTGTTGCGCGGGAGGCAGGGCTTCGCGGGGCAGGTGGGGCATGTGCCGTTCGTGGCGGGCGGGGAGCTTTGCGGCTGCGGGAAGTGCGGCTGCTGGGTGACGGAGATCGGGGCGTCGGGGGTGTTGAGAAAGCTAGAGCGGGCTGGCGTGGGATTTGGCGCGGGCGAAGGGGGGGATTTGGGCTGGATCGAGCGGATTTGCGATTTGGCGGCGGCTGGGGATGAGCGGGTTTTGGCGGCGCTGGCTGAAGAGGGACGTCAGATCGGCGAGGGGCTGGTGCAGCTGGTGCAGGTTTTCAATCCGTCGCGGGTGGTGATCGGCGGGCATCTGCGTAGGCTGGTGAAGCTTTGCGAGGGGGAGATTCGGCGGGCTTTGGAGGCGGGGGTGCTGTTTCCGATGAGGGATGGGTTGACGGTGGCGGTTAGCGAGTCGGAGGAGGATCAGCTGATGGGGTGCTTGGCGACTGTGTTTGACGCGGTGATGAAGAACCCGATGGGGAGAAGTGGTGAGTGGTGAGTAGTGAGGGAGTTGGTCAGGTTGGCTTTGCCAAATAGGTGGCCTACGGCCGGTAGGTTTTTGAGTGACTGATGGGTGGCAAGTAGAGTCGATGGGCGAGTGGGTTCATTGCAGGAGGAGTTTGGTGGCGTAGGCGAGGGCGATGCCGAGGGTGAAGCTGAGAAGGGTGCCGACGAGGATGTATTCGGTTTCGCGGCGGCTTTCGTTGGCTTTTTGGAAGCGAAGAATGGATTTGGCGGCGATGAGGAAGCCGGCGGCGGAGAGTTGGCCGGAGTAGACGAAGATGAGCAGGAGAAGTCGCTCGAGGTGGCCGATGTAGCGTCCGGCTCCGTTGAGGCCGGCGTCGGTTTGGAGTGCGCTCGGGTCGGTGGAGAGCATGGTGGGGAGGGCTTTGGCGATGAAGTGTCCGGCGGCGAGGGTGTTGGCTAGGATGCCGGTGAGGACGACGAGAGTTTGCAGGTAGGTGACGGGATTGTGGTTGAGCCACCAGGGGTTGAAGAGTCCGATGCGGGACCAGTCGATGGCGGCGATGGCGAAGATGACGGCGAGGTGGGCGGCCTGGTCGGCGACGAAGGCGGGAGCCTCGCGAATGAAGCGGGGGGAGAGACGGATTTTTAGAAGGTCGATAAGGCCGTGGCTGGCGACGACGAGAAGGGGAATGCGCCACTCGGTGAAGTCGCCGAGGAGGAGATAGGCGCAGAGGCCGGTGATGAGGAGGTGGAGGAGGAGGGTGAGAGGCCGTCCTTTAGCTCGGGCCATGGCGTCGGTCTGCAGGGCGAAGTCCGAGAGGAGGTGGGCGGCGAGCAGGGGGACGAGGAGGGCGAGGTCGAAGGACGGCATGGTATAAGTGAATTTGTGGAGGGTGAGCTGTGAAATGAGGAGGGGTGTGCGGGCTGGCCTTATGGGGAGGGGGCTGACTGGCTGAGGGCTTGGGAGATGTATTGGAGGGCTTGTTTTACGAGTTTCCACTGGGCACTGGCGAGGTGTTTGCCGAAGGCTTGAGCGGAAATGGGCGGATTGAATTTTTTGGCGAGCTCGATGTTTGCTGCTTCGGTGCTAGCGAGAGCGATGGCTTGAGCTTGCTTGGAGGTCCAGTTGGAGGTGATGCCATCCAGTAGAGTAGTGGCGGCGTCGAGGAGCTGTCGGGTGGCGATGGGTAGGGCTTCGGTAGTGTGAATGGCGAGACGTCTATCTGCGGAGATGGATTTCAGGCCTTGGCCGGAGAGGACGAATGCTTCGCCTTGGGAGAGAGAAATCTTTTGGGGTCTAATGGATTCATAGGAGCCGATGCCGATGCTGATGCGGGTGTCGATGCCTTTGATGCCCTGCAGGTAGGAGCGAAAAACCAGAGAGCGCACGAAGACGGTTTGGGGAGGCTGGCAGAGAGCTTGCCAGCTGTCGCCGCCGAAAACTTCGAAGCTTTCGCCGAGCTGAGCATAGTTGGCAGCTTCTCGCAGAGCGGAGGAGAGTTTGGAGCGCTCTCTGTTTTCTAGCTTTTGTGAATCTACGATGTCGCCTGTGAGTACTGAAATCACAAATAAACCTAAAAAGGTTTATATTGATTAAGTAAACATAAAAAGGTTTATATTTTAATTATAAACTTAAAAAGGTTTTGTGGTGTGACGGGTCATTCTGCAATGGGGCCTGTCACGAACGGTGATTCTGCGGGGGCTTGTGATGTGAGTTGAAGGGTGTTCGGGGGAAGTGGGAGGAGGGGCGAGGAGGGGTTGCGGTCTGGGGCGCGAAACGTGTAAGGTTGCGCGATTCGAGTTCCAGGGGTGTTTTGGGGGAGGCGGGTTTGGTTTTTTGGGGGAGGGATCTTTGGCTTTGCAAGTGGTCGGGCGGTGGTCATGGTGCGGGTTGCTATGTTTACTGGAATTGTTGAGGAAAAGGGCAAGGTTGTGGCTTGCGAGGAGCTTGAGGGTTCCTGGCGTTATCGCGTGGCGGTCGAGGTGGTCGGCGCGGAGATTTCTTTGGGCGATAGCGTGGCGGTGAATGGCTGTTGCTTGACGGTGGTGGAGATTGGCGAGGGGGTGTTGAGCTTCGATGTTTTGGAGGAGACGCGGCGTCTGACGAATTTGCGCGATATCGCGGTGGGGTCTTCGGTGAATTTGGAGCGCAGCTTGCGTTTCGATGGGCGCGTGGGCGGGCATTTCGTGAGCGGGCACATTGACGGGACAGGCGTGATCAGGACGCTGCGGCCGGAGGGGAAGGACGTGATTTTGGAGATCGAGGCTCCGGAGGGTTTTGAGAAGTATTTGGTCTACAAGGGCTGTATCGCGATCGATGGGATGTCGCTGACGGTGGCGGAGGTGAAGGGTAGAATGGTGACGATTTGGCTGATTCCGCATACGCTTGAGGTGACGTCGATCGGCGAGAAGGGCGTGGGCGACGCGGTGAATTTGGAGTTCGATTTGATAGCGAAGTATACGGAGAAGATCGTGGCGCAGCGGGATGCGTGATGAGGTGTCTTCAACCACAAGAAGCACAGAAGTCACAAAAATTGATTTGAGCGTGGGAAAAGAGTTATGAAGGCTGAGGTTGAGGCGTTGGTTGAGGAGTTGAAGCGTTTGCGGAAGGCGGGCGTATCTCGGGTGAATGTATCCGATTCGGCGATACAGGCTCTGCGGAAGCGTTCGGTCGACAAGGGCGTTGACACTTCGACGCGCGAGGCGGTTTTGAGTTCGATTCCGGAGCGGGTGCGTTCTGCGGACGCGAAGGATTTCGACAAGGTGTTTACGGATACCTCGACGGAGACGAAGCGAGCGGCGTCGCAGAGCGGCGGGCCGAAGTTGCCGCGGGCTCCGTTGGTGAACTTGGTGAAGGGGGATAAGCAGGCTCAGTGGGAGGCCTTGCGCGAGCAGGTGATGGGCTGCGTGGTTTGCAAGGGCCGTTTAAAGGAAGGGAAGAAGCTCGTTTTTGGTAGTGGGAATTTGGATGCTGATATTTTCTTTTGCGGCGAGGCTCCGGGTATCGAGGATGAGGATACGGGAGTTCCGTTTAGCGGTCCGGCTGGAGATTTGCTGGGTAAGATGATCGGGGCGATGGGCTTGAAGCGTGGGGACGTTTACATCGCGGATATCATGAATTGGCGTCCTGAGGCTTCGACGGAGAGGGGCAAGCGTCCTCCGACGGTGGAGGAGATGAATTTTTGCATGCCTTACCTGAAAGGGCAGCTTGAGATCGTGCAGCCTAAGCTGATCGTGGCTTTGGGAGCGACGGCGGTTAAGGGTCTGCTGGGCGCGGCGAACGTGAAGAATCTGCGCGACGTGAAGGGGCAGTGGACGGAGTTTGCGGGCGTGCCGATGTTGCCGACGTATCATCCGTCGTATTTGATTCGCAATGACACGAAGCGTGACAAGCGCAGCGCGTGGGAGGACTGGCTGAAGGTGATGGAGAAGGCGGGCTTGCCGATTAGCGACAAGCAGCGCGGGTATTTTAGCTAGGTGGGCGGGCGCTTCGAGAGTTTAGTCTGCTTCGGCGACTTGGATGCGGTAGAAGATAGAGCCTTCTTCGGCGGTGGGCTCGAGGTCTGACTGGCTGAAGCGGAGGGTGTGGTCGGCTAGGCCGTCTCCAATATTTACTCCGTCCAAGTTTGCTTGGATGGGGGTCCAGTCAACGAGGTTGGTGGATTTCGCGAGTTGTATATCGAGTCCTTCGTTGCGCGCTCGGAGGGTGTATTTGATGAAGTCCGCGGCTCCGTCGGCGAGGATGAGTCGAGGGGATTTGGGAGTGTCCTGAGCGAGGGGATGGGTGCCGAATACAAATTCGTGGAGGTTTGAGCGTCCGTCTTGGTCTGGGTCGTCGGTGCGGGCGTTAGAAGCTTCTCCCCAGGTGATGAAGGCGGCCCAGGCGTCGTAGGTGGTGGCGTCGGCGGCCTCGGCGGCGAAGTTGACGGTGAGGGTGTCGTCTTCGGATAGAGTGACGATTTCTTCTTGGGTTTCGCCGTTGAAGGTGACGGTGACGCGGTGGGTGCCTTTGAAGGTGTTGGCGGTGTAGGCGCCGCTGGAGGCGGATGCTCCGGAGTGGTCTTGCCACCATTCGCCGAGGACTTTGTCGATGTAGAGCTGGCCGGTTTCCTTGAGTACGGGATCGATGCGGGTGCGGCTGGTGCCGGTTTCCTCGTCCTGGAGGTTGTCGAACATGATGGAGTTGCCGCGCCAGTGAGTGAAGTCGTCGATGCCCCAGACGGTGATGCCGTCGACGGCGGGGTGTTCGAAGGCGCCTTCGAGCACGGCTTGGGTGACGGCTACTTCGTCTTCGATGGTCGGGTTTGGCCAGCCCCAGGTGTTGTCGAAGAATCGGTTGCGGATGGACATGTCGAGCTCGGTGATCTCGAGGCGTAGCCCTGGGAGGCCGTCGGGGTGGTTGGCGGTGGGGGCCATGGGGGCGGCGAGGATGTCGAGGCGGCGGGTGACGTCGGTCTTGGTGGTGGTGGGTCGGTCCATGTGGGCTTGGAGGCCGATGCCGTCTATCTGGCCGCCGGCGTCGCGGACGGCGTCGACGAATTCTTTATAGGCGACGACTCGGGTGTCGCCGCCGGTCCAGTCGTTGAGCACGTTGTAGTCGTTGATGAAGAGGATGGCGGCGGGATCGGCTTCTTTGGCTTTGTTGAACCAGGTGGCGACTTCTGCGGCTTCTTCGGCGACGACTCCGTTGGTGACGATTTTTTCGATGAGGAGGTCGCGTTCGTTGAAATGCTCGTTGTAGAGGTCGTAGTTATCGACGCCGGAGTTTTTGTAGGTGGTGTGGTAGTCGAAGACGTGGTCGAGGATTTGCTCGGAGATGTAGGCTCCGTCGGTGGAGTTTCGGACGCGGTTGGGAACTTGGTAGGAGGCTCCCCATACGGTGACGTGTCCGCGGAGGCGTAGCTTGTCTGGGCCGTCGAAGGCGCTGAAGGACTGGGGGAGGGCGGCGATGGCGAGGTTTTGGGCGTCGGTGCGGTCCTCGTAGTAGGTCCACTTCATGATGTTTCCGTAGGTGGCGGAGTTGAAGTAGGTTTGGAGGGTGTCGACGGTGAAGGGGTCGTAGCTGCTGGAGGAAGGGTCGATGAATTGGTGTTCTACCGCGCAGCCGAAGCGGAAGGCGTGGTTGAGCATTTCGATCTCGACGGTGGCTCCTTCGAGTGGGGTGCCGCTGCCGGTCTGGACTTGGACGGTGAGGCCTGCCTTGCGGTGGGCGATGTCTTGGGCGGCGGCGGGGATAGCCAAGCTAAGGATTGCTAGCCCGGGGATGAGGGTAGTGACGAGTTTCATGGTTTGGGTATTGAAGGTAGGTAGTATGAGCGCCTCTTAGTCATTTGGAAAAGAAAAAGCCGCGATTGGAATCGCGGCTTTGAAAGGTGGGGGGAATTGCTTGCGAGGTCTAGGACTGGCTGGGTTCTGAGAGGGTGATGCGAAAGAATCCCACTATGTTGGATAGCTCGAGGGTGTGTCTCGTTTGGCCGTTGGGGAGTTGGGTTTGTTTGAGATCGAGCTGCGGTGTGGGGACGACGTCTGGCCAGGCGAGTTGATCGATGGGCGTCCAGGTGGTGAGGTTTTGGGAGTATTCTATAAGGAAGGATGCTCCTTGTGCGCGGGTCAGGAAATCGATGGAGAGGGCGTTGCCGTCTGTCTGCTGGATTTTGGGAACGGTTGGTGAGGGGGCGGCTTCAAGGGGGTCGGAGCCGATGAGGTATTCATCAAGGTTGGTGAGGCCGTCGTCGTCGGGGTCTGCGTCTCGCAGGTTGGAGGCTTGGCCCCAGGTGATGAAGGCGGTCCAGGCGTCGTAGGTGGCGGCGTCAGCGGCTTCGGCGGCGAAGTTGACGGTGATGGTGTTGTCGTCGTCTAGGGCGACGATTTCTTCTTTGGTTTCGCCGTTGAAGGTGACGGTGACGCGGTGAGTGCCTTTGAAGGTGTTGGCGGTGTAGGCTCCGTTAGTGGCGGAGGCGCCGGAGTGGTCTTGCCACCATTCGTTGAGGACTTTGTCGATCCAGACTTGGCCGGATTGCTTGACGACCCAGTTGTTGGGGTCGGAATCGTCGAAGAGGATGGCGTTGCCGCGCCAGTGGCTACCGTCGTTTATGACCCAAATGGTGACGCCGTCGACGGAGGGGTGTTCGAAGGCGCCTTCGAGGACGTTTTGGGTGACTTCTGCTTCTTGCTCGTCGGTGGCGTTGGACCACTGTTGATCGTTGATGTCGAGCTCGGTGATTTCGATGCGGAGTCCGGGGAGGCCGTCGGGGTGGTTTGCGGTGGGAGCCATGGGCGCGGCGAGCAGGTCGAGCCGGCGGGTTATTTGCTCTTTGGTGATGAAGCGGTCCATGTGGGCTTGCAGGCCGATGCCGTCTATCTGGCCGCCGGCGTCGCGGACGGCGTCGATGTATTCTTTGTACTCAACGACGAACTGGTCGTTGTTGTTCCAGAAGTTGAGGATGTTGTAGTCGTTGACGAAGAGGTTGGCGTTGGGATCTACTTCCTTGGCCTTGTTGAACCATGCGGCGACGATGGTGGCTTGTTCGGCTAGGTTTTTGCTCGGCACGATTTTGTCGATGAGGTCTGCGGGGGCGCGCATGTGCTCGTTGTAGAGATCGAAGCTGTCGATGCCGACGTCTTTGAGTGTGGTGTGGAAGGCTTCGACGTGGTCGAGGGCTCTTTGGTTGAGCTCGTCCGGGTCTGTAAGGGATCTGGCGCTGTTTGGCATTTGCTGGCTCCAGAGCGTGACATGGCCTCTGAGGCGGAAGTCGTCGGGGCCGTTGAAGGCTTTGTAGGACTTGGCGAGGTTGGCGAGGCTGACGATGCGGGAGGGGGTGCTGTTTTCGTAGGAACCCCATTTCATGGCGTTCTCGAAGGTGATGGAGTTGAAGTACTTGGTGATCTCTTCCACGGTCTTGGGGTCGTATTGTCCGTTGGCTTGCTCGAGCTTGCCGATATTGACGGCGGTGCCGAAGCGGAATGCGTGGTTGAGCATTTCGATCTCGACGGTGGCTCCTTCGAGGGGCGTGCCGCTGCCGGTCTGGACCTGTACGGTGAGGTCTGCCTTGCGGTGGGCGATGTCTTGGGCGTGGAGAGCGGTGGCGGCGAGTAGCGTGGCGGCGAGGGCCGCGGCGTAGGTGGCGAAGCGTTTCATCGTGATGTAGTTTGGGGCTGGGGCTGCGAAATGGAACCCACTGGTAGGGTCATTGCAGGTCCTAAACGTGATCGCTTCAACGATTTGTTTGAGCGCTCTATAGGTAGACGTTCAATCCTTTGGATTGAAGTCTGAACTACTTCTTGGAGGCGAGTTCGGCGAGCTTGCGGTTGAGCACGTCGAGGGGGACGGGCTTGCCGAGGACTTCGTCGATGTACTCGGGCTTTTCGCCGGAGTCTTTGATGAGATCTCCGAAGCCGGTGATCATGTAAATGGGGGTATGCGGGGCGACGCGTTTGATGGCGGCGGCGAGTTGGTCTCCGCTCATGAGCGGCATGGCTCTGTCTGTGATGACGAGGTCGTAGGTCTTGTCTTGGAAAGCGTCGATGGCGCTGTTGGGGTCTCCGTAGATGTCTACGGTGTGGCCTCCGCTGGCCAGGAGTTCGGAGATGACTTCGAGGAGGACCTCTTCGTCGTCTACGAGCATGATGCGGAGGGATTTTGTTTCGCCGGTCGCGCTCACGTGTGTCTCCTCTTTTTTCTCAGCTTTGACGGCGGGAAACTCCATGATGATGCGTGTGCCGATTCCTTCTTTTGATTCGATGTTGAAGGTGCCGTGGTGTCGCTGGACGACGCCGAACACGATGGAGAGCCCTAGGCCGGTGCCGAGCTTGCCTTTGGTGGTGTAGAATGGCTCGAGGCATTTGCGACGCGTTTCTTCGTTCATGCCGCAGCCGCTGTCTGCGATTTCTATTCGGACGCGTTCGTCTCGGTCCGATACGCCGACGGTGATGTCGCCGTCGCGGGCCATGGCGTCTACGGCGTTGATGATGAGGTTGGTGAAGACTTGTCGCAGCTCCGGCTCGTTGCCCATGATGGGGCGACCGGAGGACATGCTCATTTTGAAGTGGATGTTGAGGCCTTTGGCTTCCGCTTGGTTTTTCCAGCGGTGGCGGGTGAGCTCTTTGACTTGCCAGAGCAGCTCGTCTGGGAGGATCTGGATGAATTCTTCTGGGGAGTTTTGGGAGCGGTAGAATTCGCGGAGTCGGCTGACGACGGCGGCTCCGTCCTGTGCGGCTACTTGGATTTTCTTGAGGTAGGAGGTGAGCTTGCCCTTGTCCTGCATGGTCTTGGGGACGGTGAGGAGGAGCTCGGAGAAGCCTAGGATGGGGGCGAGGAGATTGTTGAAGTCGTGGGCGATGCCGGAGGCCATTTGTCCGAGGGCTCTCAGGGATTCTTGCTGGATGAGGTTTTTCTGGGTTTCCTTGAGGTCTGAGAGGGCTTTCTGGAGTTCGTCGTTTTTCTTGGCGAGCTCGTCTGAGACGGTGCGGACTTCGGTGGCGTCTTCGAGGATGACGGCGAAGTAGTTGGCGGAGCCGGTGTCGTCTCGCAGGGGAATGAGGTCTGCGTTTGCCCAGAAGGCGTCGCCGCTTTTGCGGTAGAGAAGGAGGTTTCCGTTGTGTTCTTTTTGTTCCTGGAGGGATTCTTCGATGTCGAGAATGGCCCGGGCGTTGGTCTTGGGTCCGTGGAGGCAGGCGAGCGAGGAGCCGGCGACGCGGGAGTAGCGGTAGCCGGTCATGTGCTCGAAGGCGCGGTTTGCGTAGCAGATGCGGAAGCTGGGCCCGACTTTCATGAGCAGGAGCACGGACTCTTTGACGAGCTCGACGGAGGTTTTGAGCAGGTCCATGGCCGGGTTGTTTCCCTCGACGGTCATGTTCTTGGCTTCGATGACGAGCTTGGTTTGGGAAGCGTCGCGTCGGGCGGAGAGCAGGATGGACTTGATGCGGTCGCTTTTTGCCTGGAAGCGTATGATGCAGGATTTGACGGAGTGGGCCTGCTGGGCGTCCTTGAGGAAGTTTTCCAGTCGCTCGGCGTCGGTGGGGACAACGATTTCGCTGATGTTGAGATCCTTGAATTGCTCGATGTTTATTCCGAGCAGCTCGGCCCAGCTGACGGATGCGGTTTTGAAGCGTCCGTCGAAAGCGTGGGTGGAGGATAGGTTGAGATTGACCGGGAAGGCTTTGGCGCTGGACGGGGAGTCGCTGGTCTGGACGGCCTTGAGCACAATGCGTGTCTGCTCGGCGTCGGTGGAAATGTAGATGGGGAAGGCCTTGAGGAGGAGGGCTTGTCCGGCTGATCCGGGGGCGCCGAGCGCGACGCGGAATTCGTGGGATGCGGCGGCGGGGTCGAGGTTTACGAGCCAGCTTTTGAGGGCGGGGCCGTCGTTTACGAGAAGGGAAAGTGAGGTGGCTTTGGCTTGGCCGGGAGCGAGTCCCCAGACGCGGTCTGCGTTGGCGTCGCAATCGATGAAGGCGAGCGAGCCGTCGTGGAGCGAGTAGGCGGCGTTTTCGCCGGGAGTGCTGAGCTTCGCGAAGAAGGGCCAGTCGAGTACGACGGGATTCGGGCTTTGCTCGGATTTGGGTTCCGTGGAAAGGGCGCGTTCGCTCCTAGCTTCGGATTCGGCGGGAAGGCGCGATCCGTTGTGGGGCTGTTGTTTTTTGCTATGGCTCTCGCTAAGCATACTGTCCGTCCGTGGGTAGTGCTTTGGTGGTAAAATGGGCTAAGTCCTTTTAGCCCACGGCCGAGTTCGGGAATGGTACCCGAGCTCGGCTGTTGGTGAAATTTCATCGAGCGGTCGCTGTGGGGCGGATCCGTCCGGTGATGCTTGATTGGAATAGTTTTTTTGGGGCCTGCGCGGCTGATCAAGAGAGCGAGATGAGCTCGTGCTTGATGGCGTAGCGGGTGAGGGCTGCTACGTCGTGCAGGTTGAGCTTGCGCATGATGTTCGTGCGGTGGTTGTCCACGGTGCGAACGGAGATGTTCAAGCGGGAAGCGATTTCCTTCGTGGAGAAGGATTCGGCCACGAGCTGCAGTATTTGCTTTTCGCGATCGGAAAGTGGGATTTCGCTGGATGCGGCATCCGGGTTGAGGATGAGGGAGCGCATCACGCTGGCCATTTTCGGGCCGATGAAGGTGCCTCCGCCTGAGATGATATCGAGAGCTTTCTTGAACTCATCGAAGCCGTCCATCTTGTCGACATATCCTTGCGCTCCGGCCGACAGCAGTTCGCGGATGTTCGCGGAGCTCGCTCTTCCGGAGAAGACGAGGACTTTGACACCGGGTACGTGCAGGGTAAGGCCACGCAGAACTTCTGTTCCGCTGAGCTCAGGAAGGCCAACATCGAGGATGACGATCTCGGGTTTTAGCTTTATACACCCTTGCAATCCTTCCTCGCCGGTCCCGAAGGAGCCCACAATCTCATAGCCCGGAAGCATGGATATGAACTCCGAGACCATTTCTCGGATTGCTGTTTGATCTTCGATTATTACGACGCTTTTCATTATAAGAGATTTCCTTTTGCTCCTTTGAATTACGGACATGGGAATCTTTTCTTAAGCGCCAATGCGCAGGATCCTTGGTTGGCTAGGCTCTTTTGCGACCGGGCGTTGCGGAGGTTCTAGCAGGGTGGGTAGCTGATATGCGTCTGGATTCACACGAGTTTAAGGTAGTTTTCGCCGTTTGACGGGTGAGGTGTTAAATTTGGATTAAATCTCAGATAACTGTGTTTGGGTTGAGCGTCGGGAGGAAAAAATCGCGAATGGGGGCGAGCTTTTGGGAATGGGCATGAAAAAGACGGGCTCCGGTTTCCCAGAGCCCGCCATCCTATTCCTGCACCACAAATTAAAATGAGTGGGGGTCTTTGCTGTTTATATACTACTACCTGATTAACTGATTACCTGAAAACCTATCGCAGCAGGGTTTGCCACTGGCGTTCCTTGGCCTGGAAGGCGGCTTTGATGGCGCCGCTGGCTACGCGAGTCTTGTAGTCTTCGCCTACGCTGGTGACGACGCAGCCTTCAAAGCCTTCATCGGAGAGGAGCTTCTGGAGGGAGGCGTCGAGTCCCTTGATCATGCTGCCGCCGCCGGTGATGATGATGTTTTGGAGCAGATCGGGAATGCTGTCCGGATCGGCCTTTACGATGAGGGCGCGGACTGCTTCGTAGATCTTGCCGAGAAGCTTGTCGCATGCGGCGCCTACGGCGTCGGCCACTTCGAGCTGCTTGATCTTGCCGCTGATCATCACGGGGTGGGTGGCGTCCTTGGTGGAGCCTTGTACGAAAGAGTGCTTTTCCTTGATCTCGCGACACTTGGCGATGGAGACCTGGCTGTCTGGGTACTTGTTGAGGAGGGATTCCTGGATCATCTCGTCAACGGAGTCTCCGGCGAAGGCGAAGGAAATCTGGTCTTCGGCGGAGGGGTAGTAGCCTTGGATGAGGCAGACGTCGGTGGAGCCGGCCCCAATGTCGACGAAGAGCGAGTTGCAGACTGGGTCGACGTAGTCGCTCTTGACGAGCTGCGCTTCTTCTCGGGAGCCGAGGGCTGCGAGGAATGGCTCGGGGATGAGGATGACCTTGTCGAAAATTCCGGTGACGGCGAGGCGGGTGTTTTCGCGCGCTTCAGCGTCGGCGTTGGCGGGCATGCCGATGACGGCGCGGACTTCTGCGTCTGGGGAGATGCCGGCGGTCTGCTTGATGTGTACGAGGAAGTCGCGGGCCGCGTCCATATCGGCGATGATTCCGTCGCGCAGGGGTTGGACGAGGTTTAGGTGCAGCTTGTATTTAAGGGCAAGCTCTCCGTAAAGTGTGGTGGCGTCTCCGGGGATGATGCCTGGGAGGATGCCTTCGGTGGTGTAGCCGACGATGGAGGGGATGAGCTCCGAGGCGTCGACTTTGCCGGTGGTTGGTTTGGCGACTTGGATGCACGTAGTATTGGTGCCGAGGTCGAGTCCGACAAGAAGGAGATCGTTGGTGGTCTTCTTCGCTTTGGTTTTTTTTGGGGCGGTTTTGGATGTTGTGATACTCATTTTTTGTGGTCGGTTAGATTTCTAATATTATGATGCAGGTAGACGTCTCGCGCTGAACTAGGCTTTTAGGATAGGATCGATATTTGCTTCGTTCATGCCTTGTACGATGTCGTCTAGTGAAAGGATGGAATCGGCGAGCGCTTCGCTGTCGGTCTCTTGGAGGGCGTCGATCATGTCGCTCACGTTGCCGAGCTTGACGCGGCGATCGCCGGTGTTGAATCCGAGGGGCGTGTGCTTTTGCTCCTCGCTGTAGGAGGGGCGAACCCATGAGCCGGCGAGCTCTTCCTGGCGCTTGACTTTATTTTCCTCGAGTTTGGTGACGTAAAGGGAGCGGTATTTGGAGGCGATACGTTCCTCGACTTGCGGGATGATGCGCTTGACGAGGGTTTCCTTGAAAAGTTTTTGCAGCTTGTGGCCTTGGTCGACGATGCTCTGCTCGCGGGTGAACATGTCGCGCAGGTCGGCTTTGGCGTCTTCCTTCAGACCTGAAGGGAGCATTTGCATCCACAGTTTGATCAGCGGCGGAAGCTCCTCTTTAATGATGCGACGCGACTCCCATTCCTTGCCGTCACGGTGGAGGATGCAGGCGCTGCGGAAACGTTCTACGATAGCGTCCCAACGCTGCTGCGCACGGTCTGTCACTTTCATTGATGCGATCATAAGGTTTACGGCGCCCAACTTAGCTTTTGGCGTGCCAACTTATGTAAGTCGTTGGAAGACAACGCGAATGTTGTCTAGGGAAAATTTCTTCCTGCGGGAACTCGGCAGAAAGGTACCGCTATTTCCGCAAAGCGAATCGTTTTTGCCTAGGGTCTGGCAGCTAGCGATTCTTAGAGAGGAATCGTTCTGGCGGGGGAGAGCGGAAACGGGGCGGCGGGGGATCGGGAGGAGGGGAAGCGTTGCTGGGGCGCGAAACGTGTAACGTTGCGCATTTCGTGTGCCAGAGGGGTTTTGCGGGCTGCGGGCTGGGTAGTGGGGAATGGTGAGGTGGAGGGCGAGGTGGGGGGAGTGGACTGCGGGGTGGGGAGTGGTGAGTTGGGGAAAAGGCTGAGTGGGAGTGACTTGGCGGGAGGGGCTGCGGGGATTGTTGGGAGAGCTTACTCGAATTGGGCGCGGAAGGTGGCGAGGTCGTTTTGGAGGGTGGCGATGGTGATGGATTGTTGGGCGAGGGTGGATTCGAGGGCGGAAACTTTCGTCTCGAGGGTGGAGACGGTGGATTCGAGGGTGGCGATGCGGGTTTCGGCTTCGGCGGGGAGGGTGAGGGCGACGTCGACTTTGACGGGGGCGCTGGCGGGCGCGGCTGAGGTAAGAGCTTCGAGGTCGGGTGGGCCGGAGAGGAGGTGGGTGAAGCGGGAGTCTTTTTTGCCGAGTTGGCGGGGGAGCTCGAGGATGAGGGGCGTTGCGCGGGAGGAGAGTTGGTCGAGCTCCTCGCGCATCGAATCGAGGCCGCCGATCGGGCACATGCGCTCGCAGCGGGTGCGGAGCTCGCCGGCGGTTTGGGGGCCGCGAAGGAGGAGTTCTGCGAGGATGGCGATCTGGGGCTTGGGGATGGGATAGACGGTGTCGAGGTTGTGCTTGTATTTGGCGACTCGGGCGACGGTTTGGGTGACGAGGAGGACGAGGTGCTTGTGGCGGAGCGACTCGATTGCGGCGGCGACGACTTCGTCGTCGAGGTCGAGCACGGGGGCGCGGTTGCTCTTTTGGTTGCAGGCGTTTACGAGGGAATTGAGGGTGAGCGGGTAGATGTCCGGCGTGGTGGCTTCCTTTTCGATGAGGCAGCCGAGGATGCGGGTTTCAACTAGCGAGAGGGGTTCGTGGGGGAGTGATGATTCGTCGCTCATGGGAGTAAGCGCTAGCGCAGCGTGGGATGGGGTACAATATCGGTTTGGATCAAGATGGAGTGTGAATCTGGCGTCTTGTGCAGGAAGGGCGCAACATTGTTGCAAAGCTCGCAGTCTATAAACACTTTACACGGTCTGCTCTTCCGATTGGAACTCTTGCCAGACAATCCCTGAACCCAAACCCTGTTGTACGAAGAATGAAAAGGAGAGAGAACTTTCGCGGTAAGAAGTCTGGCTTTACGCTTATTGAAATGCTTTTGGTGCTGGCTCTGCTCGGGATGCTGGTGGGGTTTGCGGTGATGAAGTCGGACCAGATTTTTGGCGGAAACCAGGTGGCGATCACTGAGATGAAGGTGAAGGAGTCCTTTAGTGTGCCGCTATTCAAGTATCGCGCGGATACTGGGAACTATCCTACGACGCAGCAGGGGATTAAGGCTTTGCTGCAAAAGCCGGGGGATGACCGTGGTCGGTGGAAGGGGCCTTATGTAAACAAGCCGGACGACCTGATAGACTTTTGGGGGAACGAGTTGAAGTATCGTTTTCCGGGGACTAAAAACGTGGGCAGTTACGACTTGTATTCACTCGGACCTGATGGAGTCGAATCGGGAGACGATATCGGTAACTGGTAGTTGTTAGTTCGATACCACGAGTTGGTGCGGGCAGCTCCTTATGGCTGAATTCTCGAAATATAGCCGAAAGGGATTCACTCTGGTAGAGATGCTCTTGGCGATCGCTTTGGTGGCGATGCTTGGGTCTGTTTTTGTATTAAATGTGGGCACTCTTCTGCGTGACGGGGAATTGGAGACGCTGGAGAAGGAGTATTGGCGGGCGGTGGAGACGGCACGCATGGGAGCTGTATTCAAACAGCAACCACACTTTATCGAATGGGACGGGAAGGGGCGGCAGTTTTTGGTTCGCTCGGCGGGTTCGGTGGAGTCGTTCGAAATCGATACGGAGTCGATGGGCGACGTGGAGGTGGAGGTGTTTTTTGAGGAGATCGCTCCGGAGAATAGTTACGTCTTGATTGGCGGGGAGCTGGTTTCGAAGCGGGAGATCGCGACGGTGGGGTTTTTCCCTGACGGGACTTGTTCGCCGTATACGGTGTCGCTGAAGATCGCGGGCTTCGAAACGCATTTTCAAATGGACCCGTGGACGGGAGTGCAGCTGGTGAATCCGAACGAGAATGAAATGGGGATCTAGAGCTGAGAGTGGCTTCACTTTGCTGGAGGTGATGGTGGCGATGGCGTTGTTTGTCATGGCGGTGACGGTGTTCTCGATGACTTACTTGAATACTTTGATGGCGATCGAGGGGACGCGCGGGGATCAGGCTTTGGAGCAGGATATGGCGGCGATTCGGCGTCAGGCTTTGCTGCTTTCGGATATCGAGGATGTCGAGGCGGGCGGAGATCTCGTAACGGGTGAGCATGGGTTGGCGCGCTGGAAAATTGAATACGAACCGACAGAGGTGGCGGATTTGTTTTTGGTGACGCTTTCTGTGGAGCTGGACCCGGTCGACAAGGAGAATGGGGCGACGGAAGCCGAGGAGACGTTTTATCTGACGCGCCCAACTTGGTCGGAGCCGTTGGAGCGGGAGGAGCTGAGGGCGCGAACCCGAGAAAAGCTGTTGGATAGGCAGTTGAATTTGAGCCGATGAGAGGGAGACTTAGCAGGTCGACGCGGGGACGACGTTCCGGTTTTACCTTGTTGGAGGTTCTTTTGGCTGTGGCTATGGGAGCGTTTATTATGACGGCGATTACGACCTTCATTTTCAGCATGGCCGAGCTTTGGGGGGCGGGCTCGAACGAGCGGCTTTTCGAGAAGCATGCGCGTGGGGTTTCGCGGTTTTTGGAGAGCGGGTTTTTGAAGGCGAGCGCTCGTTACAGTACGGAGGCGGAAGGAAGCTCTCCGGTCTTTTGGATGAATTGGGAGGGGGATGATTCTCGGAACGAGGAGTTTTTGAGCTTCGAGCTGGAGAGGAGCCCAGGGGCCTTGATTTGGCCGGAGGATCCGCTGCCGCATGTGGTTTGCTCGCTGCAGTTCGACGAGGACGAGGGCTTGTTCTTGCTTTGGCGTTCGCGCTTGGAGGAGGTGTTTGACGAGGATCCTCCGCGGCGTACTTTGATCTCTCCTTTCGTGAGGGAGATTCGGTATCATTATATCAACTACGAGGAGGAGAATCCCGAGTGGGAGATTGAGACGACGCCGCTGCAGGAGGCGGACCAAACGTACATTTTGCCTGAGCGGATCGAGATATTGTTTGTCTTTAAGACGGAGGAGATTCGGCGACAGCTCATTCTGCCTAAGATCATGGAGGGGACTCCGATTTTGTGATGAGGGGAATTCGAGACAGGCGAGGTTCTATTCTGCTCATGGTGCTGGTGCTCATCGTGGTGGTGTCGTTCGCCTTGACGATGTTCATCGAGAAGGCGGAGGTGGAGATCAAGAGTGAGGGCTACTATGTGAAGCGAGCGGAGCTTCGCAAGGAGGCGTGGTCGATGATGGAGGTGGCGGTGGCGGTTTTGGCGGACGTGAAGGCGGTCGACAATGCGCTTTATGCTCCGGTGCAGGGCTGGAACAATCCTTTGGAGTACGCTCAAGTGGAGCCTCGGGAGGGGCTGGAGGTAAGTTTCGAATTCATAGACGAAAGCGGTAAGGTTAATATCAATACACTGGAACGCGATTCGCTGATACTGCTTTTTGACGAGCTCGGGTTTGATTTGGAGATTTCGTCGAAGTTGAGCGACGTGTTGTTGGATTGGATCGACGAGGATGATCAGACGCGGATCGAGGGGGCGGAGTCGCGCGAGTACAGCACGCTCGAGCTAGACGCTCATCCGGCGAACCAGCCGCTTAAGTCGCTCGACGAGCTTCGTTACTTGTTCGGATTTCAGGAATTGTTTTTCGAGGAGAACGGGTTGCCGCTTCCGGTCTTCACTCAGCTTGAGGAGGCGGTGACGACGTTCGAAGTGAATTCGCTGAACGTGAATGCCGCTTCGTCGCTGGCATTGCGGGCGATCGCGGATTTGGATGAATATGACAAGCAGCGATCGACGAGTTTCAGAAGGGGCTCGATGGCGAGCTTGGCACGGAGGACGACAACTATTTCGCGTCGGCTGAGGATGTGTCGGCGGTGCTGGTGGACATTCCGGAGGGTGCTCCGCTTGGGCATCAGATATCGGTGCTTACGATTAGAGTTTCTGTGAGCGAGGGTGGATACAGCTATACTTTGATTGGAACTTTGAGCGTACAGACGGAAGCTCCGGCTTTGGAGCAAAGTGGGGGGAACCTGCGCTATCCGTTTCTTTTTCTCGAATTAAGGGAACAACCGGGAGTTAATAATGCTCGACCCTCATAACGTTTGCCTAGAGATTTTTGCGAATCGTGTCTCTTCTTTCTAAAATCAAGCCGAAAGCCCAAGCCTATGATTTAGATGCCTTTATGGCGCCGGGTCATTGGTTTTTCTGTCGTCGTATCGAAATCCCTATGGATTTGGAGTCGAGCGAGGTGGAGGGCTTTGCTCTGCTGGAACTGGAAAACATGTCTCCGTTTCCGCTGGAGCATCTGAATTTTGGCTACCGCTTGGACGAGGCGGGAAGGTACGCGTTCGTTTTCGCAGCGTACAAACGCCGCTTCGAGCGGGTGGACCAGGGAGATTGGCGGCGGATCGACGCGGTCTTGCCGGACTTTCTGATCGGGCTTCATCCCGAGGCGAAGGGGGATGGCGGGCTTGCGCTGGTGACGGAGAAAGCGTTTGTCGCATTCGCCTACGACGAGTCTTCGAGTTTGCCTGCGGGCTTCTATGCGGAGTCGCGTGAATTGCCGGAAGGCGATGAGGAGGCTTCGCCGCTGAATAGCCAGCTGGAGGCGTTTTTGGAGTCGGCGAAGGAGCGACTCGGTTTTGAGGAAAACCGTATTTGGTTCGCTAATACGGATGCGAAGTGGGTAGGGCAAACGGCGTGGCTGGGGGCTGTTGACTCGAGCGAGGCTCCGGCTGCGAAGTTTTCCTTCTCGCGTGATCAGATTTGGAAGGCGGATTTGCGCGATCCGGATCTTGTAGACCAGGCGAAGAGGGACGAGCGGCAGAACGGATTTCTTTGGAAGGGGCTCGGGGCGCTGGCGGCGTGTATTGGTCTGTTGCTTCTCGGAGAGCTTTATTGGGCGGGTAGTTCGGTTTACCTTTCGTATCGCGAAGACGGGATTTCGAAGCGAGCGCCGCAGGTGCAGGAGATTCAGGGACTCAGGAATACGAGCGTCACGCTACGCGATTTTCAGGAATCGAACCTAATGCCGTTCGCGATGATCGAAGCTCTGTGGCCTCTGCAAAGGTATCCAGATATCGTATACAGGAAATTTGAGACGGAGGGGCCTGACGTGTTGGTGATTGACGCGAGGGCGTCGAACCAGACGCAGGTGACGGAGTTTAAGAAGCGCCTTGAGCGGTTTAACAAGATTTCATCGGTGGAGCTCTCGAACCAGGTTAACAATCCTTCCGGCACGACTTTTACGACGACGATTCGCTTCAATTTTGGAGCCTTCTATGGACTAGCGGGGGTGAGTAGCGATGGATAAGGCAGTGTCAGGATTAGGCGTTCGTCTGTCGGCGGCTTTCGTGAAGTCGCGTCGGGCGTTTTTCAAGATGACGATGCGGGAGAAGGTCTTGGTCTTGCTCTTCGCTTTCGCCTTGTTGTTTGTCTGGTTCTCTTGGCAGCTTGATCGACACGCTCTGTTGGGAGCGGGGCATAATACTGCTCGAATTGCTGAAAGTAACCAAAAGCTGGAGCTCGATGACGGGCCTAATGTTCGGGCGACTTATGAGAGTCAGAAATCTGAGATCGACCTGACGTCCTTGCCGACGAAGGATGAGGCGAGCGGGCTGATTGATGCTTTGGTGCGTCGTTCCGGCTTTTCCTCTTTTGACTTGGGGCAGCCCCGGACGGAGGAGGGAGCTGAGATGAACTTTCATACGTTTCAGCTCGTCGTACAGAAGGCGAGCTATCCGAAGATCAAGAGTTTCACAGAGAGGGTTAAGGCTGAGTTACCATTTCTCAGTCTTGAGCGCATCGTAATTCAAGCACAGGCGAGGGACGATAGTTTCGTGGATGTGCGTTATGTTTTTAAGTCTATTGAATATACAAAATGAGAATCTGGGCGCATAAGACAAAGATCGCGATGCTAGCCGTCGCCTGTGGCCTTGCTGCAGCCCTGCCACTGCAGGGGCAGGACACTACGGAGCGAACGGCTCCAGATCGGAACACGGTGGTCGAGAGTTACAAGGTCGTGGATCAGGAGTTGCAGGGAGTGTTGGAGATCTTGTCCGAGATGACGGGGCGTTCGATTCTCCGCCCGCAGGCCTTGCCAACTCCTAAGATCACTTTCGATAGCGGGGGTCCGATAACAATTGGAGAGCTTATTCTGGCGCTCGAGAGTTTGCTAAGCTTGAATGATATTGGAGTTTCTCCGCTTGGAGAGCGATTCTTGAAGGTGGTTCCGCTCAACGAGATTCGCACGGAGGCGCCGGAGCTGGTGATCTCCAGTCTTGCCGAGCGTCAGTCCAGCGGGCAGGTGGTGAGTAAGCTCTTCCGTCTCCAACATTTGGATTCGCAGACTTTTCAGCAGCAGATCCAGCCGTTCTTGAGCCCGGGGTTTAGTTCGATTATCCCGTTTCAAAACTCGAATGCGGTAATTGTCACGGACACGATCAGCAATTTGCAGCGACTTGAGTATGTGGTAGGCGAGGTCGACAAGCCGTCGCGTTTGAACATCGAGCCTGTCTTTTACACGCTGCAGTTTGCCCAGGCCAGCGAGGTGGCTCAGCAAATTCAGCAGATGATCGAGGACGCGCGCAACCGCTTTGGAGATCAGAACAATTCCAATACAGGGCGGGTAAACAACAATTCCGGCAACGTGCCTCCTCCGGTTCCACCCGGAGTGGGCGGAGAGCTTGAGGGTGGTTCGATTAGCCAGATTCTGTTTGGCTCGAATACGGCGATATCTGCGGATGACCGGACGAATCAGATCATCATCATGACTGCTCCGACGAATCTCGAATTCTTCGAGGGTATCATCCAAAAGCTCGACATCAAGGCGGACCCTTCGACGCGAATCGAAGTGATCCCACTGAAGCACGCGGATGCGACAGAGGTCGCTTCCTTGCTTAGTCAATTCGTATCCGGCAAGACGAAAAATGATACGAACGATCGTACGAATAGTCCTGGAAATACGAATACAAGAAGTGGACGAAGCGGAGGAGCGGGTTCGCCTACCTTTGGGGGCGCTAACCAGAACGACACGCCTGTTCGGGAAACTTTGGGAGCTGGAGCAGGTTCTTCTGTTGGGGAGGACCGCGATAGTCAGTTCAGTACTTTTATGACGATTCTTGCGGACGAGCGCAGCAATTCGCTGGTAATATCCGGAACGCGTAGCGACCTCGACCTGATGACAGTGCTAGTGAACAAGATCGATATATTGCTTCCTCAGGTTCGCATTGAGGTGATTATTGCTGAGGTCAGTCTGAACGAGAACGAAGGGCTTTCTCGAGGGATGGATGCGTTCTCGATGACCTATGCCGAACAAGATGATGGTTCGGCGAACATAACCATCCCCGGGCCAGGGGATGACGCTCCCGCAATCAATTTTCTCGGTTTAGGTCTCGATGGAAGTTTTAACTACAATGATGGGGTGATAAGCGGTCTTACCTTGAATGGAATACTCAATACGGCTCGCTCCAATTCAAATGTTCAGCTCCTATCGGTACCCACTTTGGTGACGACGCATAACAAGGAAGCGACGATTGTCGTGGCAGAAGCTCGTCCGATTGTGACGAGTTCTCAAACGTCTTCAATTTCTGATACGTTTCGACAGAATGTGCAGTATGAAGATATTGGTATTGAGTTAACGGTTACACCGTTGATTGGTCCAAACGACGTGATACAATTGGAGATCGATCAGAAGATTGACGATATTTCGGGGAAGGTGACGATTGATGGAAACGACCAACCGATCATTGGAAGACGTCAGGCGACTTCCTATGTGAGCGTAGCTAATCACGAGCTTGTAGTTCTCGGTGGACTACAGCGAAATAGAGTAACTAAGGGGAGGTCGAAAATGAGTTTCCTTGGTGAGATTCCTTTGCTGGGCGGTTTGTTCAACCGACGTTCTGATGAGAGCGTAAAGACTGAACTTTTGGTGTTCATTCGTCCCGAGGTTATTCGGACAACGGATGACGTTAATCAGGATGCCAGCAAAAAAATCGACGAGCTAGAGGCGGCGGCGGCGATTCAGCGATTTCTTGAAACGGGCGAGTTGGACATTTCTAAAATAGGCGATCTAGATGAAGAGGCTCCGAAGGCTCAACCTAAGGGTAAGGGATTTAGAAAGTAGAGGGTATGAGCATGGTAGGGAAAACAGTTTTCGTAGTCAGTTTCTTCGTAGCCACGTGGGCTTTCGGGCAGGACGCGACTGCTGAGAATCCCTTCCGGACTCCACCTCCTACGCCTGCTTCGGGGCCGGTCGTTCCGGAGGATGCGGTGACGTCGCTGGATGGTTTCGAGTTCAACGGGATAATGAAGCTGGGCGGAGTCTTGCGGATCAGCGTATTCGATTCGAAGACGAAGAAGAATTTTTGGCTGACTGAAGGGGAGCTCGGGGAAATGGGGCTTAGCTTCCAGCGATTCAACGACGAAAACGAATCGGTTGTAATTGTTCAGGGAGGTGTGACGAAGTCTTTGAGTCTGAATAAAGTGAAGATCGAGGCCTTGAAAATCACCTCTCCGCCAGTCTCGCCGGTCGCTGTGTCTACTCCTTCTGTAACGAGCCGTCCTCAGGGACCCGCTGAAGTGGAGTCGGATGAGGAGGCGCGTAAGCGCATTCAGCGTGTGGCTGAGGAAATACGTCGCCGGAGAGCGGAGCGTCGTAAGCGGTTGGAAGAGCGAAGCACGGCGGGAGGTCGCTAGTATTATAGTATGCAGCTTGTGAATACAGGATTTGAGGAACGTTTCGAGCTTACCGAAGAGCAGTTGGTAGAGATGGTGAATTCGCGTCGGGGCGAGCGACTGGAACGGATCTCGCGTTACGCGGGGAGAAGTCTGAACGAGCTGGTAGGCGAGATGGCGGAGTTTTGCGGGCTCGAGCAGGTGGAGCACAACCGCTTTGACTTGAAGGCGCTACAAAAGGTGCCGGTGCGGATTTTGCATGAGTTTCATTGCGTACCGATAGGTCTGCTTTCCGGCGAAGACGATGAGGAGGTTGGCGACGAGGCTACGCGTTTCCCGTTCACACTAGCGACAAGTTGGCCGGTGACGCCCGAGATGGACGACTGGGTCTACGCTGCGTGCGGTGATCGTCCGCGCTGGGTAATCGCGCACCCGGAGCGTATTTCGAATTTCATTACGCAGAACTTGGGTGTGGGAGCGGAAAGCTTGGATGACTCGTTCGAGCTTGAGGCGGAGCTGGCCACAGTGGAGGACGAGGAAGAGGACGAAGATGCGGCGATCATTCGTTTCGTGAACGAGGTTTTCAATCAGGCGATTTCTGGTGGGGCGACTGATATTCATTTCGAGCCGATGGAGGATTATCTGCGGATTCGCTATCGTATCGATGGATTGCTTGTGCCGGTGCCGGTACCCGAAAATTTGAGACGTTTTCAGGACGCGATTGTGTCTCGACTCAAGATCATGGCGAAGCTCAATATTTCCGAGCGCCGCTTGCCGCAGGATGGACGCATCAATCACAAGGTAGGTTCGACGACGCTGGATATACGTCTGTCGACGATGCCGGTGATGTATGGCGAGAGCATCAGCCTGCGTCTGCTCAACAAGAAGGATAAGCCACTGAGTCTGGCGCAGCTCGGAATGTCGGAGCGGGACACCTCGGTGGTGAACCGCGTCTTGAATTTGCCGCATGGAATCATTCTCGTAACAGGTCCGACGGGATCGGGGAAATCGACTTCGCTCAATGCGTTTATCCGTTCTATCAATTCTGACGATCGCCGTATCATCACGGTGGAGGATCCGATCGAGTACGAAGTGGCTGGGGTGAACCAAATCCAGGTGAAGCCTGATATTGGCTTTGGCTTTGCGGAGGCGTTGCGTCACGTGCTGCGTCAGGATCCGAACGTGATCATGGTCGGGGAAATCCGCGACCGCGAGACGGCGGATATCGCGGTGCAGGCTTCCTTGACGGGGCATTTGGTCTTCTCGACCTTGCACACGAATGATTCTGCGGGGGCGATTACCCGTTTGATCGATATGGGAGTGGAGCCGTTTCTCATCGCTTCCAGTGTGGAGATGGTGATTGCTCAGCGGCTGTTGCGACGCGCCTGTCCGTCCTGCATGGGTATGCGATCTGCGGAGCCGATGGAGATCGAAGATGCCTTGAAGGTCCTGGACTTGTCGCCTTCGCTAGCGAGCGGGGTGAGCGAGTTGCCTGAGTCCTGTGGTTGCGAGACGTGTCGAGGAATTGGATACAAGGGTCGAATTGGGATCTATGAAATTCTTCGCGTGACGGAGAAGATGCACGAGCCGATCGTACGGCGCGAAGCGGCTCCGGTGATTCGTCAGTTGGGTCTTGAGGCGGGGATGGTCTCTCTCGGCCGATCCGGCTGGAATCTGGTTGATCGGAAATTGACCACTTTGGAGGAAGTGGTGCGCACGATTTCGGTGAAGGAAGGCGAGTAGGCTAAGGTGAAAATGAAGAATGCAGAATTGAGAGTTTATGGGATGAGGAGTTGTATTATGTCTTCATTCTTCGGTTTTACTTTTTAATTTAGACGAGTGCCGATCTACAAATACAACGCTAGGGACGAGTCGGGCGCGCAGCATCGCGGGGAACTGGAGGCGGCTAACCGCAAGCTGGCTCTGAGTCGTTTGGCGTCACAGCGGCTACGTCCAATATCGGTGAGCGAAGCAGGAGGCGATTCCGGAAGCGAATCGAAGGGGAGTTCGGTTTCGAGTCTTTTTTCCAAGACGAGATCGAAGCAGGCAGGAACTCTGGACAGTCGGGTGACGCTGCCGTTTCTCACCGCGTTAAAGGAGTTGCTCGCATGCGGAGTGCAGGCTGGAGACTCGCTGCAGCTCATGAGTTCGCGTCTTAATGATCCTTCGCAGAAGCGTTTGGCGACGGAGCTTTGGGATGACGTGAGGCAGGGGCGTTCGCTCTCTGAAGCCTGCCGGAAGCAGACACGAGTTTTTGACGAAAGCATGGTCAGCTTGATCGAGGCTGGAGAGGCGACGGGCAACTTAAACAATGTGCTCGGTCGTCTGGTGGCGAATCTCGAGGAGACGAAAGCGATCAAGTCGAAGCTCAGCGCGGCGATGGCCTATCCGGCATTTCTGATGGTGGTGGCAATGGGGCTTGTGCTGATGTTTCTGTTTTTCCTTTTGCCGAAAATAGAAGGACTGCTCACGTCGCTGGGCGGGAACCTGCCGTGGTCGACGAAGCTGCTGATTGGTTTGGCGGACTGGGCCTTGGCCTATGGCTGGCTGGCGGTTCTGGCGGCGGTTTTTGGCGTGGTGGCTACGATTTCCTGGCGGAAGACGAAGGCCGGTAGAGTGCGGTTCGACGAGCTCATTTTAGGCCTTCCCTTGCTGGGTAGTTTTTTGAGGGATGTGCAGGTGCTTCGCCTGACTCAGGTACTCTCTCTCTTGCTGGAGAACGGAATCACGATGGTGCAGTCTTTGCACATGTCTGAGCGGGCGCTTTCGAACTACGCGATGCGGCAGCGTTTCGTGGAGGCTCGCGGTAAGGTGACGGAGGGCTCGTCGCTATCGGGTTCCTTCAAGGCGACGGGGTATTTCGACGGAATGGCTTTGGACATATTTACCGTTGGCGAAAATACGGGGAACGTGGTGCCAGGTTTGAAGCAATTGAGCCGTCAGTATTCGGAGCGCGTGGACAAGGCGATCAAGTCATTCATCGGAGTGACTTCGATTGGGGTGCTGCTTTTTGTTTTCGTTTTCGTAGGCTTGGTGGCGCTAGGGATCATATCTGCGGTTTTTCAGCTGAGCGGTAGTTTGTCCGGCTAACGGGGATTGGGGGCTCTGTTCTTGCATTGCCAGTGCGAGTTTCGTATTGAATAGCCCACGTCTCCTAGGGCGATGTTTCCCACCTAAGTCTCCGGATCCCAAAAGTGCCTCTATGTCCACTTTCTCGACTAGTCGAACTGGCTTTTCGTTATCTAGCGTTGCATTGACTTTGTACGTTTTATTGAGCTTCGCACGTATTGCGGGCGCTCAGGATTGGAAGGTGGATTTGAATGCTTTGCGGTTCGAGTCGGTCGATATGAACGAGTCTGAGCCGAGCGGGGAAGTGAAGCGTATTGTCCAGGATTCCTTGGGCTTTGTCTGGTACGCTACAAGGGAGGGGGTTCACAGGTTCGATGGATATGCGGTTAGGACTTATTCTAAGGTGCCCGGAGCGTCCAATTCCATCATTAGCAGCACGGTTTTAGAGCTCTTTCTGGATGCTGAGGACAATTTGTGGGTGGGGACAGATCGGGGAGTTAGCCGTTACGATCTCGGGCTCGATTCTTTCAGGAATTACACGCTTGGGGGTAACGAAGCCTTGAACGTGAATGCGATCGTCCAAACTCAAAACGGTGGAATATATGCGTCAACAGAAGTTGGATACGTTTGCCGCTATGACGTGGAAATGGATCAATTCGTGCGAATCCAGTCTTCGCCGCTCGGGATCATTAAATCTATGGCGGCGGGATCTAGCGGTGAGTTGTGGATTGGTTCGCTCAATAGCCTGTTTAGACTTAATCTAGATTCAGGTGATGTCGTTCGCTATTCAGATGGCCTGTCTCCTGAGGATGGCGCTGTGAATAACTTTGTCGAAGCTTTGTTGTACGTCTCTTCGGATGAAGTTTGGCTCGGAACGGCGGCGTACGGGACGATTCTTCTGAATCCGGAGAGCGGTAGTATAAATCCTTTAGCGAGAGTGTATTCGAATGAGTCATACGTGCATGAGATGCAGATTGATTCGTTGGGGAATATATGGATATGCCATAGTGATGGATTAACTGTTTATTCTTCCGATGCTGAAGCGTTGGCTCGGTATAATCGTAACGACGCCGTTAGCCCGTTGCCCAGTAGTGGGATTCATTCCATGCTTTTAGATGCGCAGGGTAATGTTTGGGCGGGCTCACGCTATCACGGAATTTACATGGCCGCTCGGAATAAGCTTTTTCATCGGATTCCTGATTATGTAATTGGAAATGAAAAAAGCCGCCAGACGGTTGTTTCCTCTTTGTTGTTCGATAGTCAGGGGAATCTGTGGGTGGGTCGGAATGCGACAGGCATTGACGTTTTTCCTGCTGGCGGAGGAGCGAAGATTGAGTTTCGAAACGATCCAAGTAATTCGCGCTCTCTTGGGCCTAGTACAGTTTTTTCGATGATAGAGGATAGTCGTGGTGATATATGGATCGGTACGTTTATGGGAGGTTTGCAAAAGTATAATCCTGAGACGGAGGATTTTGAAACCTACAAGAAAATAGCTGGGGATGATACTTCAATTGCCGGCAACGATGTTCGCACGGTACTCGAAGCGAGTGACGGTAATTTTTGGGTGAATACTCATGGCATGGGCATTTGCTATTTCGATGTGGAAAAAGGCGAATTTACCAACTATGTTAGAGACTATGCTCCCGACCCGGAAAGTTTGATAGACAACTGGGGAAGCACCTTGGATTTGATAGAAGGGAATCGGCTTTTAGTTGGAACGGGAATGGGGTTTTTCATTCTTGATGTTGAAACGATGCGCGGGGAGGGCGTTCGTGCTGATCCTGAAAATTCGAAGGGGCTATCGAATGGAACGATTAACGATGTTTATCAAGATCGAGAAGGGCGAATTTGGATTGGCACGAATGATGGCTTAAATCTTTACAGTCATGATGAATCGTCTTTTGAGCGTTTTTCCGTGGAGGAGGGGTTAAGTAACCGTGTAGTTGTTTCGATCATACAGGATGATGATGGATTTCTTTGGTTGGGAACCTATGATGGGTTGAGTCGTTTTGACCCAGAGACAGGTAAGGTTAGCACTTATACGGCGGGTGACGGATTGGGGCATGACGAGTTTTATCCCCGCGCTGTAACGAAGGACTTTGAGGGGCGCTTGTATTTCGGTCACCGAAATGGCGTTGTCTTTTTTAGGCCTTCGGAAATTGAAGATAACACTGTTGTGCCGGAGGTTTACATATCCGGATTGAAAGCTCTTAACAGATCTCTTCGGATTGATCCTGAGAATGGAGGGCTGGGGACGCTTGATGAAAATATACTGGAGCTGGGTTCGGTTCGGTTAGGGCATGACCAAAAGGTGTTTTCCATCGAGTTTGTTGCTCTAAATTATATCCAGCCCGATAAAAATCAATATGCGTATAAATTGGATGGGTTCGATGAGCACTGGAGTTATGTTGGGTCACGCAGAGAGGCAACTTATACAAATTTGAATCCGGGAAGATACGTCTTCATGGTTAAGGCTTCCAATAATGATGGTTATTGGAACGAGGTTCCTCGGATCTTGGAGATTATTATACAAAGGCCTTATTGGCAGACGCCTTGGTTTCGTGGGTTGGCTGTCGTCTTGGCGATTTCGCTTCCTTTCTTATACGCCATTAGGCGTTTGAAACGAAATCGGGAGCAGAAGCTACTTCTGGAATCGACGGTAAACAAGCGAACGAGCGATTTGCAGAGAGCTCATGAGGAACTTGGGCGAGCTTACAAGTTATTGGAGAGTAAGCAGTCGCAGATTCAGGTTCAGAATGCGGAGCTTCTGGGTCATCGTCAGAATTTGGAAAAGATGGTGGCCACTCGAACTCGCGAGTTAGAGGTTTCCAAGGAAAAGGCCGAGCGCTCGGATCGGTTGAAGTCAGCGTTTCTTGCGAACATGTCTCACGAAATTCGTACCCCGATGAATGCGATCGTCGGTTTGTTGGAAATCGTTCACAAAGAAGATTTGCCTGAGGATGAGCGGGAGACTTATGCGGAGGTTATTCGCCAGAGTAGTAGAACGTTGATGACGCTTATCGATGATATTCTGGATTTGTCTCGCATCGAGTCGGGGGAGGCCACGCTTCAGCTGCAACCGTGTCGAGTTGACGAAGTGTGTGAAGAACTGTATTCGCTTTTTAGGTACGTGACTAAAAAGGAGTCGGATGGCGATGTGGTTCTGAAGCTCGTTCGGGATGGAGTGGAGGGCTCTTTGTTGAATGAGGCGCGAGACGAGTTTTGTTTGGAGTTCGATCCTGTAAGGCTGAAGCAGATTTTGACTAATCTTCTTTCAAACGCGATCAAGTTTACGGAGAAGGGCGAGATTTTGTTTGGTTATGATTCTGAAAATTTGGGATCAGAGGTGCGCATTCGCTTTTTTGTTTCCGATTCGGGAGTCGGGATTCCTCAGGATCATTTGGAAAAGATATTTGATCGATTTCACAAGGTTGAGGATCCGGATGGCCGTGTTCATCGGGGCACCGGGCTGGGGCTTACGATATCGAAGAGATTGTCTGAGATGATGTCAGGCGTGATCGAAGTGAATTCTGAGGTGGGGAAGGGGACCTGCTTTAGTGCGACTTTCACACGTCCAATCGTTGAATGTGAGCAGGGGCCTGATCAGTCAGAGACGCCTGAAGCGGAGAGTGTCCCCGTTTCGCTTGAGAGTGCTCCGGATTTGCGCGGCGTAAAGGTGCTGTTGGTTGAGGACGAGGAGCCGAACTACCTTTTTATTGAGAAGGCTTTACGGTCGACTGGGGCAGAGATTACTTGGGCTCAAGATGGAGTTGCCGCTATCGAGGCTTTTGACGAGGGTGGCTTCGGCATGGTGTTGCTTGATGTTTTGATTCCCAAGAAGGATGGGTACGAGGTTCTAAGCCATATCCGCTCGGTGGATACCGAAGTGCCTGTTATCGTTCAGTCCGCATATACGATGGAAGGTGATGAGGATAAGGCTCGGAGTTTGGGCGCCTCGTCTTTCCTGCCAAAACCGTTTACGAAAGGGCAGTTGCTGAGCTTGTTGGAAGCGACAAGGCGCTCAGGGGAAGTTTGATCCTTTTTCATGGACCCGCGCAAATGGTAAAACTTGTAGTTGAAGCTTGGGAACAAAGTGCCCTTGCTAGGGCTTTCTTTCGATGAGTCCTAATATTCAAATAGCCATCCGGTTTCTGATAGCCAAGAAGCGTTCCATGCTCATGAGTTTGTGTGGGATAGGGTTTGGAGTCGGTTTTTTTATAGTCACGCAGGCTCAGCTGACTGGCTTCGAGGAGTTCTTCATCGATACGATTCTCGGGACGGATGGCGCGATCCGGATAGAGGACAAGTTTCAATCGACATTAGCTCAAGTCGAAGCGGCTTCGAGCAGCACGGGGAACACTTCGTTCTTCGTGGCGGATCGCGGCAATCGGCGTTATGTGGAAGGGGTAGAGTATCCGGACCAGATTATCGAGGCCTTGCGCATCTTGCCGAATGTGGCGTCTACCTCTTCCGTATTGAAGGGGAGAATTTCCGTTCAGAGCCCGCTGCGGGAAGAGTCGGCTCAGGTATTCGGCATCGTCCTGAATGACCACCTTTCAGTATCGGATTTGGAGGATCAGCTTGTGTTTGGGAGTTTGGAGGAGTTTCGCGCGACGCCTTCGGGAATTTTGGTGGGGCGAAAGTTGGCGGACCGTTTGCAAGCCCGCGTGGGCGATTCAATCATGATTGAAAGCAAGGGAACGCAGAATCGCTATCGAGTGAGCGGCGTTTATGAAACGGGGGTTTCCGATATCGATCGTGTGCGAATTTTCATGCACCTTGACCAGGCTCGCTCGCTTTTGCAGCGTCCCCACGGAGTTAGTTTCATTCAGGTGAGCGTTTTTGACCGTGACCGCGCGGAGTACGATGCTCTGGTGATTGAAAACATGGTGCAGCATTCCGCAGCCCCGTGGCAGGATCGGGAGAAGGTTTGGCTGGATGTTTTTAAGGCCTTGCAGGTTTCAGCTGTGATCACTGTTTCCACGATAATCCTGATTTCGGGACTGGGGATGTTCAACACGCTAGTCATGATAGTGATGGAGAAGACGCGCGAGATCGCGATTTTGCGCTCGATGGGATATAGCCGGGCGGACATATCGTCGATTTTTCTTTGGCAAGGAGGGATCGTTTTGGCGCTTGGCATTGTCGTGGGCTTCGCCTTGGGCGCCGGGGTAACTTATGCGGTTTCCAATCTTCCGCTGCGTGTGCGCGGTATTTTTTCGACGGACAGCTATGTGGTTGATTGGTCGCTCGCTCACTATTTCTGGGCGGCGGTGACTGCGGTGATTATAGTTATGTTCGCAAGTTTTGCACCGGCTCGAAGGGCGGCGAGACTGATTCCTGGAGATGTGATTCGGGGGACAGCAGCATGAGCGAGGTGCTAGCCGAATCCGAGGCGGCCATGGCGTGCCGTGGTCTTCACAAGTATCTGGGCGAAGGCGAGACCCGTGTGCATGTGCTTAGGGGAGTCGATCTTGATCTTCGTCGCGGTGAGGTGTCTGCGGTGGTTGGTCCTTCTGGCTGCGGGAAGAGCACTTTGCTTTACTTGCTCGGGCTCCTTGACCGGCAGGATGACGGAATGATTTTCGTTCAGGGAGAGGATGTGCCGATGGATAGGGACGGGGCGCATACGAAATTGCGCTGCGAGCATATCGGTTTCGTATTCCAGTTTCACTTTTTGCTGCCGGAATTCACTGCGCTTGAAAACGTGATGCTGCCGATGCGGAAGCTTGGAGCTTTGGCCGAAGGTGAGATGGTGGATCGCGCCAGCGAGTTGCTGAAGGAGGTCGGCCTCGGTGAGAAGATGGGGCGCCGACCGTCTCAGCTCTCCGGGGGAGAGCAGCAGCGAGTGGCGATCGCCCGGTCTTTAGCGAATCGCCCGAGCGTCCTGCTCGCGGACGAGCCGACAGGTAATCTCGATGTAAAAAACTCGATGATGGTTTTCGATCTGCTGACCCGACTGGCGAAGGAGTATCGCCAAGCGGTGTTGATCGTCACCCACAATCCAGATCTTGCGAAGCGCTGCGATCGCATCCTTCGAATGGAGGACGGGCTTTTCGTCGATTAGGTTGCATGCTTCCAGGTGTTGACTATAAGGAAATCGAACATGTGCTTGCAGCTTAACTTATAACCCGAATGGAGCATTTCAAAGTCGCCCACATTTTATTTGCTTTTCAATGCACTAATCTTTCACTCCGAAATCCTCTAAAGACTAATCCTCTGCTCAGTGAGTTCCGAAAATTCCCGCAAATCATTCTTACTTGCGATCGCGGCCGTTGTGGCTGGCGTAATCGCATTGCCTAAACTGCTTGCTCGCGCGAAGGCGAAAGGCAGTTCCACTCAGTCAGCTTCTCTCATAAAGCTGCGCCAGGATCCTCGTTCCGTTCATCGAGAGGATTCGCGATTCGCCTAACCGTTTTCCCTGACAGGAACGGACAACCTTTTAACCGCTATGTCTAAAGTGTTTCCAAAGTGGTCGAACGCGTTGCCACTGAAGATCGTTGTTTTTCTCTTCGTCTTCGTGACTACGCTCCTAGCCGGCATCACCTACTATGTGACGCCAAAGTATGTGCGAGTCGGATACGAGCCGACTCAGCCGGTCCCTTACGATCACAGTTTTCACGTGGGTGAGCTCGGGCTCGACTGCCGTTACTGTCACGATAAGGTCGACCAGTCGGATGTCGCTAACATCCCGGCGGCTGACACCTGTATGAAGTGTCATAGCATGATCAAGACTGACAGCGCGCTGTTAGCGCCGATCCGCGAGAGCTTTGCTACTGGGCAGCCAGTCGCTTGGAAGCGCGTGCATCAGGTACCGGACTATGTTTATTTTAGCCATCAGGCTCACGTGACCCGTGGGGTTTCCTGCGTGGAATGCCATGGCAAGGTGGACGAGATGGAAGTTGTTTCTCACGCTGAGCCGATGAGCATGAGCTGGTGTCTCGACTGCCACCGCCATCCGGAAGAAGCGCTGCGTCCGATCGACGAAGTCTTCAACCTTGATTGGGAACATCCCGGCGGCCCGCTCGGCCAGACGAAGGCCGGCCTCGAGTTCATCAAAGAACGTAACATCACTCCTCCACAAAGCTGCACAGGCTGCCACCGATGAAACGCGCACCTTACAACCATCCTGAAACAGCGGAACTGTCTGGCCCGCGCTACTGGCGCAGCCTAGACGAACTCTCGCAAACGCCCGAGTTTCTCGCGGAAGTTGAGCGCGAGTTCGGTCCGGAAGCCTCGGAAATGAACGACGTTGATCGTCGTCACTTCTTCAAGATTATGGCGGCTTCTTTCGCGATTGGCGGACTCGGATTTTCCGGCTGTCGCCGTCCCGATGCCCATATCCTCCCGCACTCCAAGATGCCGGAGCATCAGATTCCTGGTCAGGCGCTTTATTACGCGACTGGTTTTCCGCTGCGTGGCGAAACGCTTCCACTCCTCATCGAGACCCACACTGGCCGTCCAACCAAGGTTGAAGGCAACGCTGAGCACTCCGGCTACAAAGGCGGAACGACGCGTAAGGCGCAGGCCGCTATCCTCGATCTCTACGATCCAGATCGCGCGACCGCTCACACCAAGGGTACCTCTAAGATCAGCAACGCAGACGTCTACGATCTGCTCGCCAATCTCAATAAGAGCTATTCGGCCTCCAAGGGAGCCGGTGTCGCAGTTCTAGCCGAAAGTTCCTCTTCGCCAACGCGCCTTCGCCTCAAGAAAGCTTTCCTCAAGGCTTTTCCGCAAGCGACATGGGCAGAGTACGACGCCATCGACGCCAGCAATGCCGCCATTGGCGCTGCGAAAGTTACTGGCAATGACAAGCTTCAGCCAAAGTACGACCTTACCAAGGCATCCCGCATCCTTGCGGTAGACGCCGACTTCCTCGACGAGGAGCAAGGTTCGGTTCAGTTCTCCAAGCAGTTCGCGGAAGGGCGTCGGGTACGCTCGAGCCACGACAAGATGAATCGCCTCTATTCAGTCGAGAGCATTTTCTCGATCACTGGCGGCATGGCGGACCATCGCAAGCGTCTCGCTACGAGCCAGATGGTGGCGTTTCTTGCGGCCATCGCTCTCGAGCTTGATCTCGGAGTCGAGGGAAATGCTCTCAAGTCTGTTCTCGAACCGCTCGCGGCGAAGCTCGACGCAGAGACGAAGGAGTGGGCAGCGAAGTGCGCCGATGATCTAGCCCATCACAAGGGCGAAAGTCTCGTTTTTGTTGGGCAGCATCTCTCTCCCGAAGCCCATGCTCTCGGCCTCTTGGTAAACGAGAAGCTCGGCAATCTGAAGAAGACGGTCTCTCTCGTATCGGTTGACAAGGGTACTACCGCTTCCATTCGGGACCTCGCGGCTGCCATCGAAAACGAAGCGGTTCAGTCTCTCGTCATCCTTGGCGGGAACCCTGTCTACAACGCTCCGGTCGATCTCGATTTTTCATCCTTGCTCATGAAGGTAGGGGAGGTCGTACGCCTTGGATACTACGCTGACGAGACGTCCGAAGAATCTTCCTACCACCTCCTGCAGTCTCACTTCCTCGAAGCGTGGGGCGATGGACGTACTTACGGTGGCGACGTGGTTGCCCAGCAGCCAATGATTCTTCCGCTCTTCGACGGCTTGTCCGAAATCGAAGTCCTTGCTCGCCTGCTTGGCGAAACGGCGGCGGATGGCTACAGCCAAGTTTACTCCACCTTCCAGTCTGCGAACGGAAATTCCGGAAAGCGCGGCTTTGATGCATTCCTTAACGAAGGTTTCGCAGCAGGTGGCTACAAAGTGTCGAATACCAACGTGTCCGGCCTCGAGCTCGCCGACCTCCTCAAAGGCTACGCGGCTCCTGCGGCTCCGACCGGTAAGGAAAACCTCGAAGTTCGTTTTCTTAACGACGCCTCTGTCGACGATGGACGTTACGCGAATAACGGCTGGTTGCAGGAATGTCCGGACCCAATGACCAAGCTGACTTGGGACAACGCGATCATCGTGAGTCCGCGTCTCGCGAAGGAACTCGACATCGTCGCTCCCGACTCCGCCAAGCAAATCGCCCGCAAGAATCCGAACAAGGTTCGTGACGGTCGCCAATTCGCTCAGGTCGCGAAAATTTCAGTGGGTGGCCGCGAGATTGAAGGCGCGATCCATATTCAGCCCGGCCTCGATAACTACACGGTTATCCTCCCGCTTGGATACGGTCGCGAAAAAACTGGCCGCGTTGGCACAGGTTCGGGATTCAGCGCCTACGCGCTGCGTAGCGAGACCGCCTTTGTCTCCGGCGCTTCGCTTGAGCTTTCGGGCGCTGAGTACCAGCTCGCGGAAACGCAGTCGCACTGGTCTATGGAAGGTCGCGCGATTGTTCGCGAGGCGAACCTCGACGATTACGAGGCGGATAATTCTTTCGTTTCCAAGATGGGTATGGAGTCTCATTCGCCGGCTATTTACGCCGGAGCGGAGGACATGACCACCCAGGAGAAGATCACCGAAACGCCGCGTGGCGGTTCGATGTACGAACACCCCGATCTGACTGGTATCCACCAGTGGGGTATGAGCATCGACCTCAATGTTTGCACGGGCTGTAACTCCTGTGTAATCGCCTGTCAGAGCGAAAACAACATCCCGATTGTTGGACGCGACCAAGTTCGTCGCGGACGCGAGATGCACTGGATTCGCCTCGATCGTTACTTTTCGTCCGGTTCCGAGGATCTCGCGGAAATCCCCGAAGATCCGCAGGTATCCCTCCAGCCAATCGCTTGTATGCAGTGCGAAACGGCTCCGTGTGAAACCGTTTGTCCGGTCAACGCGACAGTGCACGACGAGGAAGGCCTCAATGCCATGGCGTACAACCGTTGTATCGGTACGCGCTACTGCGCGAACAACTGCCCGTACAAAGTTCGCCGCTTCAACTTCTTCGATTACCAGCAACGCCAGTTGGACAAGCTCTACCTCGGACCGCTAGCTCCGAAAGGCATGCCAGAGCTCGTGCAGATGGCGCAGAATCCAGACGTATCCGTGCGTATGCGCGGCGTAATGGAGAAGTGTACCTTCTGTGTTCAGCGCATCAATCAGGCGAAAATTGCCCAGCAGGCGAAGGCCGGCGGGGGAGACGACGTTCGAGTGCGCGACGGTGCGATCCAAGTGGCTTGCGAACAGGCTTGCCCGACCGATGCTATTGTCTTTGGCGACCTGCTGGACAAAGAAAGCCGCGTCGCTCAGCTTCGCGAAAACGAACGCTCGTATTCGCTTCTTGGGTACCTCAACACGCGTCCGAGAACGACTTTCATGGCCCGCATCCGTAATCCTAATCCAAAGATGCCGGACTACCAGGATCTACCGCTATCCACGGTAGAGTACAATGCCGCTTCACCACATGGCTCGCATGACGAAGACCACTCCGATTCCCATTCTGACACTGAAGGAGGACACCACTAATGGCCAGCGCTAGCCACCATTCTCAAGATATGAGACCCGCGATTCTCGATGAAGTGGATCCGGTCGATATTCCGCGCCAACCCTGCGTAGCGAACGACCGCAGTTTCAATTGGATCACCGAAAAGGTCTGCGGAATCATCGAAGAGAAGACGCCTACCTGGTGGTGGGTTTGCTTCATCATCGCTTGCTGTACCGCTAGCTTCACAGTTATCGGTCTTGCTTACCTGACGGTTACGGGTGTTGGTGTTTGGGGTCTCGCCAATCCAGTTAATTGGGGTTGGGCGATCGTAAACTTCGTATTCTGGATCGGTATTGGCCATGCGGGTACACTGATCTCCGCTATCCTCTGTCTTCTAAGACAAAAGTGGCGCACTTCGATCAACCGGGCAGCGGAAGCGATGACGATCTTCGCGGTTGTCTGTGCGGGCTTGTTCCCGGTATTTCACGTCGGTCGCGTGTGGTTCGCAATTTATCCCGGGTATCTTTTCCCATTCCCGAACGCGAACGCGATCTGGCCGAACTTCCGTTCTGCTCTCCTTTGGGACGTGTTTGCGGTTTCGACTTACGGCACCGTTTCGGTGCTCTTCTGGTATATCGGATTGATTCCCGACTTCGCTACGGTCCGCGATCGCGCGACGACAAAAATTCGCAAAATCGCTTACGGCATCGTGGCCATGGGCTGGCGCGGATCGAATCGCCATTGGAGCAACTACGAGATGCTCTATTTGATCTTGGCCGGTCTTTCCACGCCGCTCGTTCTTTCGGTTCATACGATCGTATCCTTCGACTTCGCGATCTCTCTCGTGCCTGGCTGGCACACGACGATCTTCCCGCCGTACTTCGTGGCAGGGGCTATCTTCTCCGGCTTCGGCATGGTGATCACCTTGATGCTGCCGCTACGCGCCGTGTACGGTCTCCAAGATCTCATTACGCAGTACCACATCGACTGTATGACCAAGATCATCTTGGCCACCGGTACGATGGTTGGCTATGCCTATGGTATGGAGTTCTTCATCGCTGCCTATGGCGCGAATGACTTCGAAATCTTCGCTTTCGTGAACCGTGCCTTCGGCAACTACGCCTGGGCATACTGGATCATGATTTCCTGTAACGTTATCTCGCCGCAGTTCTTCTGGTTCAAAAGTATCCGCGAAAACACGACGCTGGTTTGGGTTATCTCCCTTTTCGTCAATGTCGGCATGTGGTTCGAGCGTTTCGTTATCACCGTTACCTCCCTGTCCCGTGACTTCCTTCCTTCGAGCTGGGGTTACTACTCTCCGACAGTGGTGGACATCTTCACTTACCTAGGAACTTTCGGCCTCTTCTCGGTGCTGTTCCTGCTCTTCCTTCGCTTCGTGCCGCTTATGGCCATGGCGGAAATCAAGGCAGTCACACCGCAGGCTGATCCTCACCACCACTAATCTCTAAACGTCGACTCCTCTTATAATGGCGGACAAATTTGGAATACTCGCTAAGTTCGACACCCCGGCTGACATCATGCATGCAGCGGAAAAGGTGAGGGACGCTGGCTTCAAGCGTTGGGACGTGATCACTCCGTTTCCGATACACGGCATGGATGGCGCCATGGGGCTGAAGCGCTCCTGGGTGCCCCGTTTCACAATCGTGGGCGGCACGACCGGTTTCATTGCCGGCATGAGCATGATCTTCTTCACCAACGCGTTTGACTACAAGATCCTGATCGGCGGCAAGCCGCTCTTCAGCCCGTTCTTTGCCTTTCCGGTATCGTACGAGCTTACCATCCTCTTCTCGGCTTTTGCGTCCATCGCTGGCATGTTTATCTTGAACAAGCTTCCGATGCACTACCATCCGGCGCTGAAGATCGACAGGGTTGCCGAAGCTTCGGACGACAAGTTCTTCCTCTACATAGAGTCTGAGGACCCACAATACGACGACACCAAGACCCGCTCCTTTGTCGAAGGGCTTCATCCGGTCGAAGTATCCGACATGGAGGCATAACGAGATGCGCTACGTATACCTGATATTGATTTTCGTCGTTATAGCGGCGGTGAGCGTGCTCGGTTTCCGAGGCACGAAGTCTACTAAGAATCCACTCGAGATCTTCGACGACATGGACCACATGCCGAAGTATCAACCGCAGGATGAGAGTGCCTTTTTCGCGGATGGCCGTACGGATCGACTCCCCGTTCCAGGCACCGTCGCTCGCGGCACTTTCGAGCCTGACGCTTTCAAGGCTTCCGGGAAAAACGGCGATGCTTACGGTTCCGGTTTTCCAATCGCTGTGGACAACGCTGCCATGAAGCGTGGTGAAGAGCGCTACAACATCTACTGCACGCCGTGCCACGGCGCGGCTGGTGATGGCCAAGGTAGACTTGCTGCCTACGGCATGACTGCGATCGCAAACCTGACGGCCGCTCCCTACACGGAGATGCCAGAGGGCGAGATCTACCACTACATCGTAAACGGTAGCCGCAGTGGACGTATGTATGGCTACAAGGAAAAGCTTTCGGTCGAGGACCGCTGGAAGGTCGTTCTCTACGTCCGCGCGTTGCAGCGCGCCGCGAACGGTTCCGTTAATGACTTAACTCCTGCTGACAAGGAGGGACTAGGACTATGAGTGCAGAACGCGACGCTTCGCTTCCCAACCCAACTAAGTGGCTCTTGATTGGGGCCGTTGGCCTGATCATCTCGTTTGTCGGCTTTTTCGTCGATCCGCGAATGGCTTCCTTCTGCTACCTGATTGGTCTGATCTTCACGACGTCGATCACGATCGGCATGCTTTTCTTGGTGATGATTCACCATATCTTCGATGCCTACTGGTCTACGGTTATTAGACGTCAGGCTGAGAATTTTCTCGCGGCGCTACCCTGGATGGCGGTGCTTTTCATTCCGCTTTTCCTTATCACCTATCTTTACAAGCAAGATACGCTTTGGATCTGGATGAATCCGGACCATGAGCTCCATGGTCACGGAACGGTAGGGGGAGATATCCTCTACCAAAAGAAGACTTGGTGGTTGAACGAGACTTTCTTTTGGATTCGCGCGGTGGTCTGTTTCGTATCGTGGGTCTACTTCGCCCGCACGTTCCGTCGCAATTCCTTCAATCAGGATAAGGACGGATCCGCTGAACACACGTATTCAAGCCGTAAGCACGCGGCCGGCGGATTGGTTGTCGTGGCTTTGACCTGGTCGATGGCTGGCTTCGACTGGATCATGTCTCTCGAGTACCACTGGTTCTCCACCATGTTTGGCGTTTGGTTTTTCGCTAACTCGATGCGGGCGGCTCTAGCTGTGCTGATTCTCGTAGCTGCGTTTCTCGTGGCTAAGGGACCTCTCAAGGGGATATTCAATACCAAGCACTTGCACGATTTGAGTACCTTGAGCTTCGCCTTCACGGTTTTCTGGGCGTACATCAGCTTCTCGCAGTACTTCCTGATCTGGAATGGAAACATTCCGGAAGAGACGTTCTGGTACAACTTCCGCGAGGAAGGCATGTGGTACAGCGTATCCATGTTTTTGATATTCGGACACTTCCTCTTCCCGTTCCTGTTCATGCTACAATTTCCGCTGAAGACGAAGTACCCAGCCATGGTTTTTATGGCTTGCTGGATTCTCTTCATGCAGTTGTTCGACCTGATCTTCAACATTCTGCCTTCGTTGAAGATCCACGGACAGACAGCTCAACTGTTCCACGAGCCGCTCGGCTTCCTCTGGCTTGGCGCCTCTGTGCTCGGCGGCATCGGCATCCTGCTCTGGGCTTATTGGACCAGCTACCACAAGGTTAAGATTATCCCGATTCGCGATCCCCGGATAGGCGAGTGTTTGGGCCACAACCACTAGTTTTTATCATGAGTACTCAAGCGCATACACCATCGCGTAGCTCCTTCCCTGTCGTTGTCGCAATAGTCGGCATTTTCCTTCTTTTCTGGTTCCTCACGAGCAAGGTTTACGTGGACCAGAATGAAGCTGCACCTGTATCTAACTTCACGGTCGTCGACCAGACGCTTGCGGAACATGAAGGAGCTGCAGCCACTCTTCTCTCAACTTCCAAGGTCACCGATGCTGCCAACGGCAAGGTTCGCCTTGATCTCGAGCGAGCTAAGGATCTCGTGATTGCGGAGAATTCCAAGTAAGTGGGCAATTAGTCGCCTGACGCATTCGAAATATCGAACTAAGCTATGAATTTGATCTGCAACCTATTTTCATCGTTCTTTCCAAATTTGGAAAGCGATGGAACGCATCGCGAAAGGGAACAGAATATCGACGCGTCCGTCCGCTTCGCGGTGCTTGGGCTTATCAAGGGCTCCGTCGTGTGGCTGCTTGTCGTGTCGCTGCTGGGCTTGATCGTTTCGCTTAAGCTGCATTCTCCGTCCTACCTTTCTGAATACGGCTGGTTGACTTACGGTAAAGCGTATCCTGCATTTTGGAACGCTCTCGTCTATGGTTGGCTTTTCAATGCTGGGCTGGCTTGTGTGGCTTGGATCGTCGCTCGTCTCGGGGGGCGTCCGATCGGTAACGGCGGTTTGCTGATCATCGCCAGCGGAGCTTGGAATATCGCGGTCATCATCGGACTATTTGGAATTTTCAAGGGCGACCAGAACCCTTACCGTATGCTCGAGTTCCCGGTGTACGTGGCTCCGTTTCTCTTCGCTGCTTTTATTGGAATCGGCCTTTGGATTTTGTTGGCGTTCAAGGCCCGCGCTTATCGTTCGTCCTTCGCCTCCCAATGGTACGCCCTCGCAGGCGTGTTCAGTTTCCTTTGGATCTTCACGGTCGCCCAGGTAATGATTTTCTGCCTGCCTGCCCAAGGTGTTTTCCAAAGCGTGGTAGCTGCTTGGTTCGGAGGGAATCTCCTCGGACTAGTGGTCGCGCCTTTCGCCTTCGCGGTAATCTATTACATCATTCCCAAAGTTTTGGGACAGCACATCATCGGTTACGGCCAATCTGGTATCGCGTTTTGGAGCTGGATCCTGTTTGCCAGCTGCAGCGGTCTCGCCTCACTCGTTAACGGACCATTTCCCGCATGGGTGGCTTCAGTAGGAGTCGTGGCGAGTTTTGGGCTTTTCCTGCCGCTTTCGGTTTTTACGATGCAGTTCGTATCCAGCTTTCTGGCGAGCTTCTCAAGGGTTTGGGATACGATATCCGCTCGATTCGCGTTTTACGCAGTGGTCGCTTTTATCGTTTCGACCGTTCTGCTGATTCTCGGATCTCTGCGCGGGGTGCAGGAAGTAACGCAATTCAGCCAGTTCAACGACGGCGTGCGTTACCTCTTTCTAGTCGGATTTGCGGGCATGGCTTTCACTGGCATGATCTACTACATGCTTCCGCGCCTCCTCAATAAGGAGCTCCCCAATTCGTCCCTAGCTGATTTGCAGTTTTGGGTTCAGGGCTTGGGGATTTTCACGATAACAGTGAGCCTCGTGGCCGGTGGCTACGCCCACGGAGCGTTGTTGAACGGAAGCGACGCCGACACGATCGCTATTCTATTCAACACGAAAGGATATCTCTTTCTCACATCGCTCGGTTCCGTGATATTCGCTTTTGGCAATTTCGCCTACGCGGTATCATTTGTTTGGATACTACTCTCTCCTCGCACTGAGAAGGAAAAATCGGCTGACTTGATCAAGTCTGCTCCTGAACTTGAGTATACGCATTCATGAACAGAGGACCTTTCATCTTCATAGGCGTTCTGATTATCGTCTCGCTTTCTTGGGCGCTCACCTTGGTCAAACCGATTCAGGAAGCGGGCAATCTGCAAGCGATCGGAATTGGCAATGATCGTATACCGGCTCGTCTTACGGGTCTCGCTGAACAGGGGCGTGACGTTTATCAGGAGCAAGGCTGTGTCAATTGCCACACGCAGCAAACGCTTGCCCTTGTCGGTTCTGACATAGAGCGAGGTTGGGGAGAGCGTCAGTCCATGCCGCTCGATTACATCGACCAGAGTCCAGTTTTCACAGGCACGAATCGCGTAGGTCCCGATCTTGCAAACGTAGGCGTTCGTCGCGGCGAGGCGAATTGGCACTATCTCCATTTCTACAATCCTCAGATCACTTCAGCTGGCAGCAATATGCCGCCGTTTGATTTTCTATTCGAGACTCGCGAGATCGTGGGCGAACCCTCTGATCGCGCGCTTGAACTTCCTGAAGGCTTCCGTCCGGCGGAAGGGTTTGAAGTCGTGCCGACTCGCGACGCGGACGCTTTGGTCGCCTACATGCTAGGTTTGAGCCAAGCCTATGAAATTGAAGAGGCTCCGACGCCTGAAAAGCTCGCCTTCAAGTGATGCAAGACGATCAAGAACAACCACATCTACCGGGAGTCGACGCGAGTAAGGCGACCGACGAAAGCGTCCTTCGTGTTCACGCTCAGCTACGCCGTCAGCGCGTTGAAGGTTCACCGGTCGCTTTTTTCACAGCGGTAGCTTTTATCATAGTTTTCGTTTTCGCTTGGTTCTACGGCCGTCGTTATTTTGCGGAAATGGATTCAGCGGGCGTGCTTGCCGAGCGCGAGCAGATAGCTGCTTTGGAGGCTTGGAAAGCCCGACCGAAGGAGCCTGCGGGTCCAGTGGTTATCGATGGGGCTCAGTTGTACGCTCAACAGTGCGTCGCGTGCCACCAAGCTTCAGGTCAAGGTCTAGCCGGAGCTTTTCCTCCGCTTGCGGACTCGGAGTGGGTAACCGGCGAACCTGAGCTTCCAATCAAGATCCTGCTATCGGGTCTTGGAGGTCCTATCGAAGTGAAGGGTGTTTCATACAACGGAGCGATGCCCGCCTTCGGCGCTGTTTGGGATGACGCGCATATCGCGGCAATCGTGAGTTATATACGCGGTTCTTGGGACAACGGCGCGAGTGAAGTCACTGCGGAGCAAGTCGCTGAAGTTCGAGCGGCAATTGGCACTCGCGGAGCTTGGACAGCTGACGAGCTTGCCGAGCATTTTTGATATTCCGCGAATGAACGAATTTACAAAAAGACCGCTCTGGATTTCAGAGCGGTCTTTTTAGTGAAAATTTCGTTGTAGTTGATGTATCGATACACGCTATGCTTTCGATAGCTCTATGGAGCGATTGACGGCATCTTGAGCGGATTGGTCCATGATAGCGGGAAGACCTTGGCGATCGAGACTCGTGAGTAGTGCGTGGGTCACACCGTTTGGCGAGACAACTTCGTCTATCAGCTCCTGGGGATCGCGTTCGCTAGCTAGCAGGAGTTCGAGCGAACCGATAGCTGTCTCGGCGGCGAGTCGAATCGCGAGTTCTTTGTCGAGTCCGCGCGCTTCTGCGGCGTCGCCGAGTAGCTGGGCAATGCGAAAGTAGAAGGCTGGCCCGCAACCGTTTATGACGGTAGCGATGTGTAGTTGATTTTCTTGTACCTCGTAGGCTGTGCCGAGCGAACTGAGAATGGCCTCGATATCAGTCTTCTCCTGCTCGCTTGGTTGTTTGTGAAAGCAGTAGGTCGATACGCCTTTGCCAATTTGCGAGGGCGTGTTGGGCATGACGCGTACGAGATTTGCGGCGAGAGGGAAAACGGCTCGCATAGACTCGAGCGTGCGTCCTGCTAGGACGGATACGACGAGTTTACCCTTGGCTGCTACCGCTTCTTCTTCGGTAATGGTTTCGAGGTGCTGTGGTTTGAAGGCGAGGACGATGACGTCTGAAGCTGCGATAAGGTCGACCTTGCTGGAAGCGATTGTCGCTCCTGTTTGTTCGGCCATGATGGCTGAGCCTTTGCCCGATGCGCTGATGCAGAGTAGGTCTTTAGGCTCGCAGATTCCTTTTGCGACAATCCCATTTGCGACGGCACGGCCCATGTTGCCGGCTCCGATAAATCCGATTTTCATAATGTGTCCCAGCTAGGTAAAGTCTCTTGAAAGCCTTTAGCCTTCGTCCCGATTAATGGGGTGGGAGAATTTAGTTGTGACGCCTTTGCCATCCTCGTTTGGATTTATGTATATTTCTCCGCCGAGGGTTCGGATAGCGTGTCGAGCCACGGTAAGGCCCATGCCGACTCCAACTGTGTTTTTGGTGCTGATGAAGGGTTCGAACATGTTCTCTTCTACTTCGGGGTCGATGCCGTTGCCCTGATCGATGAGGCGGAATTCGATTTCGTTGTCGACGGAGGACACCTCAAGCGTGATGGGGCGAGGACCTGCAAAGTCTGAGCCGTAGCTTTCCCACGCGTTGATGACGAGTTTTGAGAGAGCGTCTTCGAAGGCTTCGATATTGGTGCGGATAAATTTTTCGCCGAGCTCGTTTTTGACATCCACTTTGTAGTCGCGGTTCGTGTCTTCCTTGGCTCGACGCAAACTGCCGGAGATGAGGCGGTCGAGTCTCATCTCGTGAAGTGGAAGCCGAGTAGTGAAGGCGACGGTGCTCAGCTGTTTGATGATGCCGACGATGCGATTGGATGCGGACTCCACGCGGGCGATATTCTTGAGCACCTTGTCGGGATCCTTGTAGTTGACCTTGGCCAATTCGAGGTAGCCCATGACGACGCCGAGCAGGTTGTTTAGATTGTGTGCAATGCCTTGGGTGAGGGCGCCGATGGCCGCGGAGCGACGAGATTCGCCGAGGCGGCGCGTGAGCTCGATGTTTGCCTTGTTGATGGCGAGGTAGCTGAGCTGGGTGCGTACACGGGCGATGGTTTCGTCGAGGTCGATCGGTTTGGTGATGTAATCCACCGCTCCGGCTTCAAGTCCCTCGAGTTTGCCTTTCTTGGAGTTGTGAGCGGTGACGAAGATGACGGGGATCGCCTTGGTGCGTTTGTCCTCGCGAAGCTTGGCGCAGACAGCGAAGCCGTCCATGCCGGGCATCATCACGTCTAGGAGGATCAGATCCGGGCGTTCCGCTTTGGCTACTTTGAGACAGGCTTCTCCATTTGTAGCGGTAAGAACGGTGATGCCGTCCCACTCCAGTTTGCGTTGCAGCAGCTGGATGTTGATTGGCTCGTCGTCGACGACGAGGACGGTGCGTTTTACTTGTGGAATTTCTTGAGTTGGAGTGAGTTCGCTCATTCAGGATGGGGGCAAACGATAAGAGGAGATTCTGCTAGGAACGTGACTGAAGTTGGTAGGCTTTGAAAGTGTTTTTCATGAGCATTGCAACAGTCATTGGCCCGACGCCGCCGGGGACGGGAGTGATACGCGAGGCTTTGGGCTCGACTGCTGCGAAATCCACGTCGCCGACGATGCGGTAGCCGGATTTCTTGGAAGGGTCTTCGACGCGGTTTATGCCGACGTCGATGACGACTGCGCCGTCTTTGACCATGTCGGCGGTTACGAAATTCGGGCGGCCAATCGCCGCTACTACCACGTCTGCGGCGCGGACGACTTCCGGCAGGTTCTTGGTGCGGGAGTGGCAAACGGTGACGGTCGCATTCGCGTGCGGACCTTTTTGCATGGCGAGCAAGGCAAAGGTTTTGCCGACGATGAGGCTGCGGCCGATCACGACAACGTGTTTTCCTTCCAGGGAGATTCCTTCTCGCTTACAAATTTCGATGATTCCAGCGGGTGTGCAGGAGACGAAGCCATCGGGATCTTCCTGGACGACGCGCCCTGCGTTTTGCACGTGGAAGCCGTCGACGTCCTTGTTTGGATCGATGAGGTTGAAGGCAGCTTGCTCGTCGAGGTGCTTTGGGAGGGGGGATTGGATTAGGATGCCATTGACGGTTTTGTCCGCATTGAGCTCCTCGACCTTGGCGAATAGTTCTTCTTGGGTGACGGTCTCGGGCAGTTCGAAGAGTAGTGGCGTAATGCCGATTTTCTCTGCCGTTCGGTTTTTCTGGCGTACGTATGAAACGGAGGCGGGATCTTCGCCGACTCGGATGAAGGCGATGCAGGGTTTTGTCCCCTTGAGTTCGGCGACCTCTGTAGTCAGTTCGGATACGATGTCTTGGGAGATTTGTTTTCCGTCGATGAGTTTCATTAGGAAAGGAAAGGAGAGTGGGTAGGTGACGAGTGGAAGTGTCTGGTGAAGGCTAAATCAGAACAGTTTCTTTATAGATTTTGCGGTGAGGATGACATCTGAACCATTTTCGCTTTGTTTAAGGAATCCGGAAATGCGAACTTCGCGAGTGAGGAACTCGTCGATTTGTATTCGCTCTGGCACGTCAGAAGCGTCGATGAAGGCAAGCGTTTTGCCGGTGGGGCCGATGAGCTTGTAGGGGAGTCCGGTGCGGTTGCGACCGAGGAGGCCGGTTTTGTCTAAACGGCCGACGAGTTCGGTGATGGCGGTTGCGGTCGGTGTGGCGCTTGTTTGCGGCACGGCTGCAGCGGGTAGGCTGGTGACGATGCTTTCGGCTTCGATGGAGGAGCTCGGAATGTAGCCGACGACGATGGTCTCGAGCTGCATCTTGCAAAACCATGTATCCACGCTGAGGATATCGACTTTGTCCTTGTCGGTGGCGATGCAGAGCATGGGCGAGGTTTTCTCTGGCGAGAGGTGGTAGGGGACACCAGGTTTGGCTGCTAGATTTTTGCCAATGTCATTGTTGTCTACATACACTTCGAAGACTCCGTTGAATAGAATTGGCTGCCAGCCGTCTTGAGGCGCGACGTCGCGCGGCCACTCGGCGGCGACAGCGAGGGAGATAGCTTCAAGCTCGCCGATTTGGGGAGCTTCGCCGGTCGGATCGAGGTGGACGGGTATGCTTGCTGTCGCGGTTGCGACGACTGCAATAGCTGCGACTAGGAGTGCGATAAGGTGCTTCATAATCGTGTTGGTTGAGAGAATTTTATAGGTCTGAATCGGCTTTGAAGAGCAGGCTGATGTCGCGGGGAGATAGGCCGATGCTGGCTCCTTTGGGCATGCCTTTTATGCTGTATCTGCCGATTTGATACCGTTTGAGTTTCTTGACGTCGTAGTGGAGGGCTTGAAACAGGCGTCGGATTTCCCGCTTCTTGCCGTGGTGCATGGCGAGGTCGAGTTCGGTCGATTCGGCCTTGTTCTTGTCACCAGCGAAGACAGCTTTTTCGACTTTTAGTTTCTCGCCTTCGACAGTGACGCCTCGCATGAGGCGGAAGATCTTGGCTTTGGGGAAGGGCTGCTTGAGCGAGACGTGGTAGCGCTTCGTGACGAGGTTGGACGGGTGCATGAGGCGGTTGGCCAGGTCTCCGTCGTTGGTGAGGATGAGGAGGCCTTCGCTGTCTTTGTCGAGGCGTCCTGCGCAGAAGAGGCGTTCGCGGTTGTAGTCGGTTGGCAGGAGGTCGAATACGGTGCGATCGTTGTGCGGGTCGTCGTTGCTGCAGATGAAGCCTTTTGGCTTGTTGAGGGCGATGACGAGCTGCTTGTGTTTGACGACTTTGATGCGGCGGCCGTTGAGGCGGACGTCGTCGATGGCTGGATCGACCTTCGACCCGAGCTCGGCTGTTTTGCCGTTGATGGTTACCTCTCCGTTTTTGATGTACTCTTCCGCGACGCGGCGTGAGCAAATTCCGGCGTCGGCGAGGAGTTTTTGAGTTCGTATCAGCTGTGGCGAGTCCATCGGAAAAAACGGCAGATCGTGCAGGGGAAACCCGCTGTGGCAATGTTTCTTGTCATTAAGCTTTCGCTTTCGGGAAAACTATCGTTGCCAAGTGCCATGTCAGTCATAGTCCTTCTCTTCTTTTTATGAGATCGACCGTGATCGGATCGTTCGAAAACCGCAACCCTTCCCAATCATGAAGCTCACATTTGAAAATAAAGTTGCACTTGTAACGGGCGCCGGCCGTGGCATCGGTCGCGCGATTGCCGAATCTCTTGCTAAGGAAGGCGTTACCGTCATTTGCGTTTCTCGGTCCGAATCGTCCTGCGGCGAAGCGGCCGAGGCGATCAACGCGTCGGGCGGCAAGGCGGTTGCGAAGGCTGTCGACGTGGGCAACAAGGCGGATGTTGCCAAGGTGTGCGAGGAGTTGCTCGCGGAGTACGGCAACATTGATATTCTGGTAAACAACGCCGGGATCACCAAGGACAACCTCGTGTTTCGCATGTCTGAGGAGGATTGGGAGGATGTCATCAGCACCAATCTCAACAGCGTTTTTTACTGGGTGAAGGGGCTTGCTCGTCCGATGACCCGTAAGCGTTTCGGCCGCGTGATCAATATAACTTCGGTTTCCGGGATCATGGGCAACGCTGGCCAGACCAACTATTCGGCTTCGAAGGCGGGCATGATTGGCTTTACCAAGAGTCTTGCGCGCGAATTGGCGTCTCGCAGCATCACGGTGAATGCGGTTGCTCCGGGCTTCATCAAAACGGATATGACGTCGAAATTGGCTGACGCGGCGCTGGATATGGTTTTGCCGCAAATCCCTCTGAAGCGGATGGGCGAGGCAAGCGATATCGCCAACATGGTCACGTACTTAGCTTCGGAAGAGGCTAATTATATCACGGGTCAAGTTTTTACCGTTGACGGCGGCATGGCGATGTGATCCCTCGTTTCTTTTTATTACAAAATTTTTGACCGAAAATGGCTGACGAAAAAACAATCGAACAACGGGTCTCCGAGATCATCGTAAACCAGCTCAACGTAAACGAAGAGCAGATCACACCAGGCGCTTCTTTTCTAGACGACTTGGGTGCGGACTCCCTCGATACAGTCGAGCTCATCATGGCCTTCGAGGAAGAGTTCAAGGATGAGATCAACGGCGAAATTCCGGAGTCTGACGCTGAGAAGCTTCAGACTGTTGGAGATGTGATCACATACATCAACGGCAAGGCGGGCGCGTAAGGCGTTTCACCCCGAAGATCAATTTTCGACAAGAGTCGCTTGGAAGTCTTTGCTTCAAGCGACTTTTTCGTACAAGAACAGCAGCATTCTATGAGTGAATTGCCGGATAATCAAAGAGTGGTAGTGACGGGCCTAGGCGCCGTCACCCCTATCGGCCTTGACGTCGATAGCTTCTTCAACGGCCTGATCGCAGGCAAAAACGGGATCAGCCGCGTCGACGCTTTCGACACGGAGCCGTTCACCTGTAAGATCGGTGGCCAGATTCGTGACTTCGACCCGACGGCCGTGATGGATCCGAAGGAAGCCCGTCGCAACGACCGATTCGTACAGTTCGCCTTCGCGGCGGCGAAGGAAGCCGTGACTCAGTCCGGTCTCGAGTTCGATAAGGAGGATCCCGAGCGCATTGGCGTTTTTGTTGGTTCCGGTATCGGAGGAATGGATACGATGGAGAAAAACTGCAAAAAGCTGCTCGAAAGCGGTCCGCGCAAGGTGTCTCCGTTTCTGATCCCGGCTTTGATTTCCAACATGGCCTCGGGCGTGCTTGCAATCGAGTACGGAGCCATGGGGCCGAACTTTTCGATTGTCAGCGCCTGCGCGACGGGAGCTCACGCGATTGGCGAGTCGGTCAAGACGCTGCGTCTCGGCGAAGCGGACGTGATGATTTGCGGCGGCAGCGAGGCGACAATCACTCCTCTCGCTTACGCGGGCTTCTGCTCGATGAAGGCGATGTCGACCAATAACGACGATCCCGAGCACGCGAGTCGTCCCTTTGATTCCGGACGCGACGGTTTCATTATGGGCGAGGGCGCAGGTATCATCGTCTTGGAGACGCTTGAGCACGCGAGAAATCGTGGAGCGAATATCATCTGTGAAGTAGCCGGTTATGGAGCTTCTTGTGACGCGAACCACATCACGGCTCCGCATCCAGAAGGCAAGGGCTTGATCTCCGCTATGAAGAGAGCTCTTGGTTCCGCGAAAATCAATTCGGATCAGATCGAATATATCAATGCTCATGGCACTTCGACTCCTTACAACGACAAGTTCGAGACGGCGGCGGTGCGCGGGCTTTTTGGAGCTCACGCCGATAAGCTGATGATCAGCTCTACGAAGTCGATGACTGGTCACTTGCTAGGAGCGGCCGGTGGAATCGAGTCGGTTGCCTGCGCGAAGATGCTGCAGGAAGGCAAGGTAGCGCCGACTATGAATCTGCAAAACCCGGATCCAGACTGCGATCTCGACTACGTGCCCAACGAAGCCCGCGACGCGAAGCTCACCTACACGATGAGCAACAGTCTCGGCTTTGGCGGTCAAAACGCATCGCTGATATTTAAGGCGGTGTAGTTAGAATTTAGATACGATTTATAACCCTAGTAAGTGAAAATGGAAAAGACGTTTATTATCCTGAAGCCAGACTGTATGGAAAAAGGGCTCGCCGGCCAAGTGCTGCAGCGCTTTGAAAAAGAAGGCTTCCAGATCGTGGCATGCAAGATGTCGAAGCTAGGCTCCGCGATTTTGCGTGAACATTATGCGCACGTAACGGACAAGCCTTTCTTCCCGGACATTGAGGTCTTCATGAGTTCGCGCACAGTGATTTTTGTAGCTTTGCAGGGAGAGAACGTGATCTCTCGCGTTCGCGACTTGCTTGGTCCGACGGATTCCACCAAGGCTCCTGCTGGCACGATTCGCGGGGACTTTGGCACGGACATGATGCGCAACGTAGTGCATGCTTCCGATGGCCCTGATACTGCGGCAGCAGAGCTTAAGCGTTTCTTCTCGGACGACGAGATCTACGGCTAGTCGCCTGAAGATTCCTTTCTTCTTGAGGTCGTCCACTACGAGTGGACGGCCTTTTTTCGGATAAATGTTCCTCGGCGTTTTGCCCTTCAAGGCAGTTTAGCATAGTGTGGGAAAATTCTCCTTCGCAGTACGCGAAAAGTAGCATGTCCGAATTATCCTACAAAGCCCATAAGTTCTTTATTCCTGAAACGCTACTTTCTCGGTTGATGGATGATGAAGACCTCATGAAGGAAGTGCTCGATGCTTGTCTTCCGGACTTGAATGACAACGTGAAGCTGTTCAGCCAGCAGCTAGAAGACGGCCTTTACAAGGAAGCGACACGAACAATTCATACGATCAAGGGCTCCGCTCAGAATTCCGATTTGAAAGCCTTGTCGCTCTTGTCACTTGAGATTGAAGACGCGCTCTACAGTGGTCTTGTCGACAAGGCGCGTTCTCTTCGGCCAGATCTTGATGAAGTGGTAGGGAATTCTATCCAGGCGGTGGAGAGGTACTTTGCCGAGCGTAGTTAAGCGAATCTCGGCGCGACCCTTCGGCGCTTTGACTCAGCGGCGTATTCTTGGGGGTAGGCTACGTTAATTAGTTGTAAGCGAATTCTTGGAATTCGCTTTTTTTTGACCACTTGAGAACAGCGATTCGCCGCCGACTTTAAAAGCGGCGCTAATCGGGAAGGTTAGCTTCTTTAGTGTCTAGACTCCGCTTTGTAAGGTGAATGCAGCGCCGATCTCTAGGGTGGCGAAACCGCCAAAACGACAATGGGCCTGTGTAGCTTTGACCGAGCGCACAGGCGAATCACCCCTCGTCACGAACACCACTGACCACATTATGAATTCAACAACTGAATCTACAGCGATCCGCACCTCCAATAGTCCCGTGAATGTATTAATAGTGGACGACAGTATCCACGACTACCGCTCGCTGTCGGTAATGATTGGAACCAATTCTGACAACAACTATGAGTTTGATTGGGCCCGCAATTCTGAAGAAGCGGAGTCAAAGCTCGAGGAAAGCGATTACGAGATTGTGGCTGTTGACTACAATCTTGGTCTTGAAGAAGGCTCGGAAGTCATTGAGAGCCTATCGGCCAGTTACCCAGGCTCGGCTTACATTTTGGTGACTGGAAACCAGGACCCTGATGTCTATAAGCGAGGGATTCGGGCCGGAGCGGTGAATTTCGTGCAGAAGACCAAGGATTGCGGGATCATTTTCGATCGAATGGCGCAGTATGCCGTCGAGAGGAAGCGCAGCGAAACCTCTTTGAGAGTCGCGAACGCGTCGAAGGACTGGCTGATGTCTCTGCTTGAAACGGACTTGGCTACGCCTTTGTTCGCCTTGAACCAACTGCTTTCGACAACTTACAAAGAGGCGGATCACATGCCCAAGGAGATGTTGATCGAACTGTTGGAGACTGCTTACCAGACTTCTTGTGAAGCGCTGGTCGCCACGAAGGAACTTCTTGACTGGGGGAGAAGCGTTCGCGGAGCGATGCGACCAAGCATGACCATGGTCGATGTGGCAAACAGCATTCATCGGGCGGTGCGTTTGCTAACGGCGCTGGCGGACGAGCGTGGCATCTACATTGCTCAGCGCGGAGTTTTCGACTTCAAGGCTTACTGCGACGAGCGGATGCTTTCGACTGTGTTGCGTAATCTTCTATCAGCTGCGCTTTGCTATTCAGGGAACGACAAGACGGTTCGCATCGAATCGGCGGTAGAGGACGGGTATCTAGCCCTGTCGATTGAATGTGAGGGGCGTGGCATCGAGTCTGCTGATTTCGCATCGCTATGCAGTACGACCGGCACGCCGCGAGAGGGTACGAGCACCGCGGATCGTCCAGCGATCTGTTCAATCCAAGTGGCGAGTCATATGCTGGATTCGATGGGATGTTCGTTGGAGCTCAAGAACCATGTTAAGTCTGGAGTGCAGTTTTCGTTTAAGTTGCCACTGAAGCTTCCTCTTGGTCCCTAGGCGTGGCGTTTCGGGCGAGCGTTTCGCTAGGTCTACTTGCGAAATACTTTCTAAAAAGCCCCTAGCGTTTGAGAGTAGGTGTTTTTGAGTATTTTGCGTTAGAAGATGGAATTTCCTAGGCCGATACGCATTTTACTAGTGGAGGATAGCCGTGACCAAGCGGTCTTTTTTCAGGCTGCGCTCGGCAAGGCTTTCAAGCACGCGCATCGTATTGATTTGGCGGAATCTTTGGGGCAGTGTTTTGAGCTGCTCGCGGACTCGCGTTACGATTTGGTGGTGCTGGATTTGGGGCTGCCCGAGAGTCAAGGCTTGGAGACTTTGAACACGTTTTTCCGGGTCATGGGACCTTCTAACCCGGTCATCGTATTGACTGCCAATTCCAGCGAAGGCATTGGTGAGAGCTCGATAAGAAGCGGTGCGATCGACTTTTTGACGAAGGGCGAATTCGGCGCGGACCAGCTGGCTCGAGCGGTTCGCTATGGGCTTGAGCGGTGGAGGCAGCGGATGGCGTTGGACGAGGCTCAGCGCAACTTGAAGAGTTTCGCGCATGTGGCGGCTCATGATCTGAAGTCTCCGGTTAATTCGATCGGGGTGTACGCGCATCTTCTCAAGCAGAAGGCGCTCTCTCGCGAGGCCGATTCTGAGGAGCTCGAATTTCTCGGCTTGATTGAGAATTTCACGGACCAGGCTGAAAAGTTGGTGGACAGTCTTTTACATTTTAGCGTTCTCGGGGAGAAGGCGGTCAATTTGACTGCTGTGGATGTGGAGCGTTTGACTCGCCAAGCGGTCTCAAATCTCACTGCCCGCGTGGAAGAGGATGGGGCGACGGTCGAAATTGAGAACTTGCCGAAGGTGCAGGCGGATGAGGGCTTGTTGATTCACGTTTTGCAGAATCTGATTTCCAACGGAATCAAGTACCATGGTGACGCTCGACCTCATATCAAGGTGAGCGGACGACAACTTGCGGGCGAGGTGGAGATTTCAGTGACAGACAATGGAAGAGGAATCGATCCGAAGTACTTTAATCGTATTTTCGAGCCGTTTAAGCGGCTGACCGGTCGAGAGGACCCGGAAGGAGTCGGTCTTGGACTAGCAATTTGCAATCGGGTGATCGAGGCGCATCACGGTAGAATTTGGGTGGAGTCTGAGATTGGGGTCGGATCAGTATTTAAGTTCACCTTGCCGAGTCCGCCTGATGGGTCGGAAACTATTGATGCAGAATCGGATCCAGTTTTTTCGCATGAGGCGAAGACTGCGGTTAATAACTAGTTGGTTAGGTACATGTCTTGGGGTTTGGTTAGGTATTTGACGCGATAAGCGTTCATGACCTTTAAAACGGGCTGCCTGGGTCGATCTATCTGGAGGACCAGACCCTTAATTTTGATTGACCATCCGACATGCCTGACCGCCGGGAGACTTCCCTAAAACTCTTCGATTCTGATCGCCTCCTCTCACGATTGATGGGAGACGAGGAATTGGCAGCTCAAGTTCTCGAAGCTTGCGTACCCGATATAAACGCTAACTTTCTCGAATTTGTGGACGCGATCGAATCCGGTGAAATTGGCGTTGCTACTCATCGCATTCACGCGATGAAAGGCGCCTCGCAAAATGCTGACTTAAGCGCGGTGTCGGCTCTCACATTCAAGATCGAAGAGTCCCTTCGGGCTGGCGAAACAAGTTTTGCGCTTGAGAGCATCGAGCGACTTGAGGGCATCGTTGGCGAGACGATTGGCGAGGTGCGGCGATATTTGAACAACTAGTTTAGTTTCGGAAAGGCGCGCTTGAAGGGTGGCTACTTGGAATAAGTAGGCTCGCAAACGCGGCGAAGAGTCTCTTATAAGGTCGAGTCTCCAATGATGCGTTTCTATTGCTGTTTGCTGACACTTTGCTTTTTGGCTCTCGCCGGATGCGAGACGACCGATAGCGCGACTCGGAAGGAACAGCGGGCGCGACAAGCTGAGGAGCAGGCTCGGCTGAGGGCGGCGTTTCTGGGGCGTATCCACGAAGCGGAGTCGGAGGTTTGGGAGATTTTGCATCCGCTCATTCAGCAGGCTGCGAATTATCGGGAGTCGGAGACGAATGGCTACATCGGAGCGGTGTTTGTTACCGAGGCCTTCTATAGCGAAGCCTTGCTCTTGGAGGCGCGTGCGGAAGGGTTTGGTCCCTATGTTTCTGTGCTTACGGTTTTTCCGGACTCTCCGGCGGAGAGCGCGGGGCTGAAGCCTGGGGATCGTTTGCTGTCGGTGAATGGGATCAAGTCTCCGAATGGGCAGCGAGCGGCAATGTTTGCGGCTCGGCGAGTGAAGGGGTTGTTGGAGCCGGGAGTCGAAAATGAGCTGGAGGTGTTGCGAGGTGAGGAGGTTCTAACGTTGCGTGTCGAGCCGGTCGAGGGCGCTTATTACGCGGTCGTGGTGGTCGCTTCCAATACGGTGGACTTACAGGTTGACGGGGATGTGATTTGGATTGGCTTATCACTGGTGGAGGCTTTGGAGAGAAGCGAGGATCTGTCTTACTTGTGCGCTTACGCCCTGGCGAAAAGTGTGATGCGTCATCCGAAGCAAAAGGGGAAGAACGCGTTTATCGGTCAGCTGCTCGATGTGGCCGCCGCTGCGAGCGGGGTGGGCACTGGCGGTCTGTTTGGAGCGATGGGTGACAATGCGTATTCGCATGCTTTCGAGGTGGAGGCGGATTTGATTGCTCTGTATCTCCTCGCTTCCTCGGGATATGAAATTGAAGCGTATCCAGATTTCTGGGATAGATCATTGCGTAGTCGATCTCGCAAGGGAGAGCTTACGGTGAAGGAGGCGGAGCGAATTGAGATCATGGGTAAAGTGATCGATTCACTCACGGAAAAGATCGAAGCGGAAGAGCCGATTTTTCCGGAAGCCTACTTGCAGGGTGACGTCTCGGAGATCGAGTGAGGGTGACGTGATTATTGCGTCGCGGTTTTTCGGATACGAGCGGCTTCGTGGACGACGATTACGGCTCCGCTTATGCAGAGGACGGCGGCAAAGTAGAAGATGGTCGGCGGAGTGTCCTTGAAGATGAGCCAGCCCATAATGCCGGCGAAGACGAATTGGTGGAGGTTGACGACGGCGAAGGTTTGGGCGGCGAAGTAGCGTAGGCTGCGGTTGAGGGTGACGTGCCCGAGTATCGTTGGCAGAACCGCCATGGCGAGCATCCAGCCGACTTCGTCTGTGCTGCGGATGGAAAGGGAGTCGAGCGTGAAGAAAGAAAAGATGAAGCAAATGACGGAGGCGATCACGTAGATGGGAATCATGTAAAGCCAGATGGAGGGGAAGTCGCGGTTGATGCGGCCGAAGGCGAGGTAGGCGGCGAAGGTGATCATCGACCCGAAGCAGACTACGTTTCCGAGTAGGAACTGGGGGTCTATGCTGAAGGCGCTGTAGGACAGGATGAAGACTCCGCAGAGCGCAACAAGCGTACCCAGGATTTCCTTACGAGTAACCTTTTCTCGAATAAGGAAGTGGGCGAGGAAGGGCATGACGGCTGGGGTGAGGTTGATAATGAGGGTCGCGTTGGCGATGTAGGTGAGGCGAGCTCCCCAGGCCCATGAAATGAAGTGGGTGGCTAGCAGGACTGCGGGGAGAATGCAGCGCAGGAATTGGCGAGCGGGGAATGCGTTGCGATGTTTTTTCCAGGCGAGAAGGAAGGGCGGGGAGAGGAGGACGGCGGCGAAGATGAGCCGATAGGCTGCGAGCAGGCTCGGCGGGAGTTCGCTGGACCGGATGATGATGACGGAGGTCGAGCAGAAGAAGACGCCGGAAAGTAGGAGGAGAAAGCGTAGCATGTGTTGACGGAAGGTTTCCCACGATGGGAAGAGTGTGTCACGGCGGAAAGTTTCGGACAGGAGAAGCGGCGCTTATTTGGAAAAGGCTTTGAGTACGGATTGGTGGGCGGGCTTTTTTTGCAGGTTTCGGTCGAAAAGGAGCGGGTAGTTTGTGCGGCCGGTTACCGGGAAGTCATTGAGCCAGGATCGTCCGTCGTGAGAGCCCCAGAAGGTGATCATCTTGACTTCCGGGTGCTCGAGGATAGCGGCAAAAAATTCGTGGTAGATTTGGGCGAGCTCGCGCTGGACCGGCTCGGGGAGGGCGTCTGGGTAGGGGTTTGGACCTTCGTCGACGGTGGCCATGTTTGCCCCCGCGACGGTGCGTGGCAGTACATCGACATCGAGCTCTGTAATGTAAATGTCGATACCCTCGCCGGCGAAGGCATTGATGGAGTCGTGGATCCACTGAATCTCCGGGAAGCCGAGGAGCCAATGGCCTTGCATGCCGATAGCGTCGAGCCGGATGTCGGCGGCTTGGAGTTCGCGAATGAGGCGAAGGGCTTTTTCGCGTTTCTCTGGGACGACGAGGTTGTAGTCGTTGTAGTAGAGTGGAACGTTCGGATCGGCTTCTTGGGCGAATTGGAAGGCGAGCTGGACGTAGTCTGGGCCGATGCTGCGGTAGGCGGATGTTTCGCGGAGGTATTCTCCAGGGGTGTCGCTGATGGCTTCGTTGACGACGTTCCAGCCGGCGAGGCGGCCGCGGTAGTGTGTCGCCACTTTTTGGATATAGGTTTTAAGGTTGGCGATTCCTTGTTCACGGGGGAGAGGAGTGCCGTTTGGGTCGGTAAACATCCATTGCGGCGTGCGGTAGTCCCATAGCAGCATGTGTCCGTAGACGGGCAGGTCATGGGCGTCGGCCCACTCTAGGACACGGTCTGCGTTTTCGAAGGCGTAGTCGTCTTCGTCCGCTCCGAGCTTGAAAGGCATGAGCTCGGTTTCGATGGTGATGGTGTTGAACTCGCGCAAGACGAGGTCGAGCAGCAGCGTATTCGACAGATCGATACCGCCGACGGGGCAACCGATGAGTAGCTTGTCGTTGGCAGCTTGGCGAAGCGTTTCGGGACCGGGAGCGACTGGAGCGGGAGCAATATGAGCCGCGGCGAGGATCAGGAGGCTTGAGAAGGCGCGGATTGGCATGTTTCGGAAGAGTGTTAGGATGAAATGGGAGTAGAGGAAGTTGCGTCAAAATGTGAGAGGTTCGGCAGGAATGCGAAGCCAGAATAGCGAAACAATGGTTTAGGTTGGGCGGGTGTCGAGTTGACGCCTTCCAGGATAGGATAAGCGGGGGAGGGTAGAGGTGACGGGGCGTGTCTTTCCTGTTTGCTCGGGTACGAAAAAGCCCTGCACGCTCGGGGCGGTCAGGGCTTTGGGAATAGTTGGCTACTCGCTGGCCGATCTAGTCGCTGTGGACGAGGCCGTAGCCGTGTTCGCCGTGGAGGGTTTGGCCGAGGCCGGTGATCTCTCTTTGCTTGTCGACGCGGAAGAGCATGCGTTCGGCGAGGGCGCCGGAGATGAGGGCGGGGGTGATGATGGCGAACTTGCCTTGGAACATGGCAAGGATGTACTCGGGGACGCCGTCGACGATGCTTTCGTTAATGCCGCTTAGCATGAAGCAGTCGGGATTCCAGCCGACGAAGCCACCGAGGATGCCGTCGCCAAAGGTGAGGGCGTAGCCGCAGACGACCCAGAGGACGCTGATGACGGCCATGGCCACGAAAGAGTGCATCATGGTGCTGAGCACGTTTTTAGTACGGACGAGGCCGCCGTAAAACATGGCCAGTCCGGGGACCATGAAGAGTACCAAAACGGTGGATATGAGCATCCACGCGGTAGTACCTGTGTCTACAACTCCTTCAGTTGACGCTTCTTGGGCGAGGCAAACTTGGGGCAGGGAGAGTAGAGCGAGTTATCTAAGAGGGAGGGTTTCTATTCGTTTCATCGGGCGCGAACTAATCTGGCGTAACATGAATGAAGCAAGGGGGTTTCCATGAATGCGATTCATGCTTTCTGGCATCGAAGCTTTGGGGATAAAGTCGGGGGATAAATCCGAGATCTTAAATGGTAGATCCGAATGGGGAGTTTTTTAGCGGCAGATGGACGCTAATTAACGCGAATTTTTGATAGGCGGTTGGGGAGGCTCTAGTGAGCTTTTGTGGAGGGCAGTCGGATGACTGCGGCATGAATGCTTTGATGGGAGTTGAGGATTTGGAGGTTGGGGGAGGTTTTGATAAGGGTCTGACAACCTTAGCTTTTTGATTGTTGAAAGTTTTTTTGGGGGCCAAATTAGCTCGAATAAAGATAGAAGTGTAATTATTGGCTGGTCTCCTAATGAGGATGACGAGACCTAGGGAATTGGGTACTGATCTGGAGGAGCGTTTTTATCCGAAGCGTTATCACGCTTATGGACGGTTTTTACGGGAGCGTTTCGGGGCGCGAGTGTTTCGGGTGATCGTGGACGCGGGCTTCACTTGTCCGAATCGGGATGGGACGAAGGGCTGGGGCGGTTGTTCGTACTGCAATGTGGATTCGTTTACGCCGAAGGAGAATCGTAGGAGCTTAGCGAGCGTGCGGGAGCAGGTGATCGAGGGGATGGAGCGGGCTCGCCGCAAGTATGGGGCGGAAAAGTTCATGGTGTATTTTCAGCCGAACACGAATACGTATTCGGATGTGGATACGCTGGAGCGGATTTACTCACAAGCGGTTGATGCTGCTCCGGGCGAGGTGGTTGGGCTGACGATCGGGACGCGTCCGGATTGCATTGATCGAGAAAAGCTGGAGATGCTGAAGCGTCGGTTTGGGCATTTGTACGTATCTATCGAATACGGGCTGGAGTCGATGCGGGACGATGTTTTGGCGGGGATTAACCGTGGGACGACGCATGAGGAGTTCGTGGCGGCGGTGGAGTTGACGGCGGAGTATGGCTTCGAGGTGTGCGCGCATACGATATTCGGGCTACCGGGCGAGGCGGAGGGTGATTGGCTAGCGGTGGCGGATGAGTTGAATCGACTGCCGATTCGGCACGTGAAGCTGCATCATCTGCATGTAGTTAAAGGTTCGATACTGGCGAAGCGGTATCGGGATGAGCCGTTCGAGCTGTTTACGCTGGAGAGCTACGCGTCGTTTCTGGGGAAGTTTTTGGCGCGGCTATCTCCGGAGATCGTGGTGCAGCGTTTGTTTGGGGTGGCGGACGAGGAGGATCTGGTGGCTCCGGATTGGGGGTTGAGGAAGTCGCTGATTCAGCGGGAGCTGGAGCGGGCTTTGGAGCTCGATGGCGTGGTGCAGGGGAGCGGGTGAACGGTGATTATTGACCACAAGAAGCACAGAAGGCACATGAGATTGGGATGTGTTGGTTTTGGCCACGAAGAGGCACAAAAAGACTCTGTTGTGTCTTGCTCGCGGCTCTAGACTTCGGTGAGGGCGTCGCAGGGGTGGGCTTTGAGGGCGGAGCGGGCGGGGAGGTATATGACGAATGAACGCGAATGGACGCTAATTTTTGAGACGTAGCTAGCGAAGCTCTGAAGGTTTTTGTGAAGTGCAGTCTGATGACTAATGCAGGGCGGGAAGATAGCGAGAGTTGGGGTGTAGGGTCGGGCGTTCGAGGAGGGATGGGACGTTCTCGAATGGCTCTGCGGGAGCGGGGTGGGTTTGATTCGAAGGCTTACAGAAACGTGACACGCTCGGTCTGCTTTGCCGGAAGAGCTCGAGGCGTTCTTTTTTCAATCTGCAGTCTACTTATACTGTTTTCCTCATTCGGTGGACATGTGCGTATACTAGCCAAAGATCAGAACCCTAAATAGGAGGTCGAACTGTATTGCCTACCGCAAAGAGCAAGGATTGACACTTTTGCGCATTGCTTGAAATTCTGAAGTAGTGTCATTTTTGGGAGGGTATTGCTATGGCAACCCTGAGCTTTTTTCTGACTGTGAGCATTTACATCTCTTATTTTCGGTTCGTTGTTCTATTCGCTATTGCGGCGACGTTTGTGGGATGTGGCAGCGTAACGAGCGTGCCGGGTAAAAAGGTAGTTCCCTCTGAGACGATTGTAATCGAAAAAGGGTTGCCTGCCTCCGAGTTGATTGAGTTGCTGGGAGAGCCTGAGGAAGTGCGGGATGTAGAAGCTCCGCGGGAGGGCTTCGAGGTTTGGGTTTACACTCAAGTCGTAAAGAGCACTGAATACGTTGGGACGGATCGTATTAGTCCGGAAACTTCCACCGTAACTGCTGAGACGCAATTTTTGATAGCCGATGGTTTCGTTGTAGGATGGAAGCGGAAGAAGGATGTAGACTTCAACTACGATTGATTGTAGGGGAAAATTGTATACATTGAGTGGAATGGTAGCTTTCTAGGGGAGCGTAAGTCGTGAGGCGTGGGTATGCTTGTGAATCAAGGTGTTGAGGAAGGGAGCGCTTGCAGTTTGGTGGGTTATCAGGATCTTATTTCTAAGGCAGTACCTCTATGAGTTTAAGTTTAAGGAAGTCGTGTATTGTTTTGGCAATAGTCGTAGCAGTTGCCTTTATTTATGGGCTTGTGGGTTGCTCGCGCGCTGAGTCGGAGGATTTGATTATGGGATTGAAGGATATGCCGCGACCCTAAGGATCGCCTGCTAGTCCCTGGAAAATGCAATTTCCCGTCGTTTCACTTCAGTTTTGTGAAGCCAGTACTTGTACCAGCTACTGCTCTCCTTCACCAGGCGTAGTCCAGGCGTATGCCAATGAGCGGTTCGGCTTCGCTTTCGTCTTCCACTTGGACGCCTCGGCGGTAGTCAAACTCGGTGTCGTCGCTCGACGAGGCTGCCGTTAGGTTGATGACGTCGAGAAAGGTTGTTACGTCTATGGGGCCGAACGAGCGCCGATAGTCAACGCGAAGGTTCAGCAAGCCGTAACCGCTGTTGCGACCAACATTGCGCTCGGTGATCTCTTTCGAGAAACGGAGCGGTTGGCCTGCACCCAGAACGTCTGAGTGGATAATAAAGTCGTCGTATGGCCGGCCGGAAAGGTATTTGTAGCGCGCGGCGACTTTCCAGCGGTCGCTGATTTCCCAAGTCATGCCGAGGGTCGCGACATGCTCGCGGCTGAAGTCGGCGGCAACGTCACCGCGACCGTCCTTCTCGTCGACTACGGCATCGTTGTAGGAGTAGGTTGCCGTAGCGTAAAGACCTTCGCGGATGGTGCCGTTGACAACGATATCGAGGCCGTACGATGTTCCGTCTCCGATGTTTGAATACGTGCCGTTTACTCGATCCAGGTCTACGACCAGGTTGTCGAGGTTTTGATAATAGACCTCAGTCAACACGGACCAGTTTTCGTTCGTGAAAAATTGTACGCCGAAACTGCCGTGCGTGATTTCTTCGTTCTCAAGGGTGTTCGACGTGTCGGCGGCAAGGTCTAAATATCGTGGCGACTGATGAAAGAGTCCTGCGGTCGCAAAGTATCGAACCGTATTGCTCGGCCGCCAATTGACGCTGAACCGGGGCGACGCGAAGCTTTGGTCGGCAAAACCGTCTTGTTCGAATCGCAGGCCTGTGCGAATGTCCCAATCGCCACGTTCAAAAACCTGATCAACGTAGCCTGCGAGGTTTGTTTCTTTCTGGTTGAGTGAAGCGTTGATACTGGCGGGAGTCAGCGTAATATAACGCTGATCGGAGTTTGGTCTAAAGTCATCGGCATCGTAGACAAAACGGTTCCAATTGCCATCCAAGACCGTGTCGTAGTCCAGTTCAACTTGGGTTGCTTGTATGCCTGCGCTGAATACGCCCCATTGGTTCACCGTCGTGAAGTCGCTTCGCCAGCCGGTCTCTTTCTCACCTTCACCGATGGTTATGATGTTTTCCCGTACTGGAAAACTGGATGCGGGCGATCCCGGAGGTACGAGATCAGGAAAGGCTTCACCCTCTGAGCTCGTCTTGTCGCTTTTGCGGTAGTATACCTTGTTGGTCCAAACTGCTTCTGCGCCGATCAACGATCGCAATGTGAATCCGTACAAATCACTGTCTTGTTTGAAATCTAGCAGCGCAGCATCTTCGAAGTTAGGCGACGCAAAGACGTGCGTCACATCGCGGGTATAGTCTTCTTGTGTATCGATCAGTAGGGCCTCGAACGTGTGGTTCTCGTTGATGGGTATGACCGACTTTACGATAATATCGCTTAAGACAGGATTTCCGATATCTAGCTCTTCGATATCTTCGAAAAAGTCGCCGAAATCCAGATCTCGTGCAGAGACGAGCAAAGTAGAGCCTTCTGTTATGCCGGCAGGTCCGTCGTATCCAAATTCATTGCCCGCAATGTCAAAGCGCAGACTTGCGGAAGGACTTGGGTTGCCACTGGCGACTTCCAATTTTAGAAGCGATGCCGCGCGGCCGCCATAAGCCGGACCCCATCCGCCGGGTGAGAACTCTGCTCCGCTTATAACATTCGGAGCGAAGATCGAGAAACGGCCGCCGCCGCCGACATCTTCTTCTTCACCCAATGTCGCGTCGAAGTGCACCGCTTTATCAAAGGGAAAGTCATCGACGAACAACAAATTATCTCTCGGTCCGCGTCCGCGCACGTTGAAGTTCGCGAATTCATTGGTGGATGCCAAGCCCGGTAGTCCGTCCAATGAAAGCAGCGGATCTGCGCCGCCACCAACCGAACTTCGCAACTCTTCCCTATTGCGATAGGAGCTCGAAGCTGAAGCAAATGTATCGGCCTGTTGGGCTCGAACCACTACTCCCTCAAGTTCCACCATCTCTCCAAGTTGTTCGAGTAGTTCGAATCGAATCAGAATGTTTTTGCGCGTTATCACGCGTACACTTGGCTCGTACGATGAAGCGAATCCGCCTTTGGCTACATTCACCGAGTAGAGGCCGGGGTCGAGCGGTTCAATGACGATGCGACCTCGCGCGTCGGTTTCAACGGATCGCGTGGAATTGTTTTCCCGTTCCGTGATCGTGATCTGCGCGTTTGAGAGTGGCCGCTCAGTAATCTGATCTTTAACAACAATAGTCATCCCACCGGGCGCCTCTGCTGCCTGGGCGAAAATTGGAAAGCCAATTAGCACCGCCGATAGAGTGAACCATAATACCTGTCTTGAAATCTTACTCATATAGATTCGAGAGACTACGCGAGCGCGCGTGAACGCGTCGTGAGGCGAACGTTAAGGAAACGCAAAATCGCGCCTCCGTGAGCTCTTCAGCCTCGCAGCGCGGTACAAACAGGTTGAAATGATGGCTGGTTTCGGCTTCCAAGTTGGAACCCGCTCGGACGATGGCGCTTTTTGGCCACGTGCGCTTTTCAAGATGAACGACGCTCCCAACACACCCGTTCTCCTCGTGGAGGACAACTTCGACCTAGCCGGCAATATTCAGGACTACCTCGAGCAACGGGGCTGGAGTGTCGACTACGTGCCCAACGGAGCCCTCGCCCTGCACCGCGTGAACGAGCAGACGCACGCGGCGGTGATTCTCGATCTTCGCCTCCCGGTTATCGACGGGCTGGAGGTCTGCCGTCGTTTGCGGAGCAGCATAGCCCCCCGGATTCCGGTGCTTATGTTGACCGCCGCCGACTTGCTCGACGACCGGCTGACGGGATTCGCGGCAGGCGCGGACGACTACATGGTGAAGCCATTTGCCTTGCCGGAATTGCTCGCCCGATTGCGCGCCCTCGTGCGTCGCAGTTCAGCGCTGTCTCCAACCTCGGTGTTCCGTCTGCACGACCTCGAATTGAATCCCTCGACGCGGGAGGTCCGCCGGGGCGCGCGACGACTCGTCCTCACGCCCATGGACTATTCCATTCTCGAATACCTGTTGGCGCGATCCCCGGCTGTCGTCCCCCGCCAGGAATTGGAACGTCATCTCTGGGCGGATGACCCGCCCGGGAGCGATGCGCTGCGCACGCATATCGCGACCCTGCGCGCTGAAGTGGATCGAGCGGAGCGAACCGCGCTGCTACATACGCACCGCGGAGTTGGTTATCAGATCGCCCTGACAGAGCCCGAGCGAGGACATGAGTGAATCGAAAAAACAGCAGCCCGGCCGCCTGGCTTCGCGGATTCGCTGGCTGCTCGTTGGCCTCGCTGTATTGCAGGCCGCCGTGTTCGCGTCAGTTGGGTGGATGTTGTTGCTCGCCGCCGAAGAGCTGATCCGCAACCAATACTATGAGCACCTTCTCGAATACGCGGCTCAGGCCGGACCTACGGCGCCGCTGCCTCCCGGTGTCATCCGCTATACTTCCAACGAATCGATCAGCGAAGCGCTAGGGCTTGCGACTCCGCCTACGGAGCGCGGTCTGTATTCAGCATTTCGCGACAGCGCGCAGAATCGGACCGAAGTGATGTATGGACTTCTCGACTACGTATACTGGTCGGACTTGGACGAGGAATATGTGATCTGGGTCGACTCGCCTGGGCCGGGGAAAGCGGTGACCTGGCTCGTCTCTCCGGCAGACGAATACACCGACGCGATTGGTCGCTCCCTTCAGGTCGCGCTCCTGATTGCGGCGCTCGTTGTCATTGTGGTGGCGCTTTCCGCAGGTTCGCTGATCGCCCGATGGACCTTGAAGCCGATCATCGCTCTCGCCGAACGTGTACAAAAGCGGGATCCAGACATAAAGGCCGATGTGCTTTACCCCGGACGGACTGCTCAAGTCGGCCACGACGAAGTGGGAGTTCTCGAAAGCGCCTTGGAAGCCTACGAAGCGCGCCTGCGCGAGTCGCTCGCCCGAGAGCGCGACTTCCTGGCGGATTGCAGTCACGAGTTGCGCACGCCTGTTGCCGTCTTGAAAGGGGCGGTCGCGTTGCTCCAGAACAGTGCGGATGACGCTGCGCGAGAACGTTATTTCGGACGAATCGAACGTTCGGTGCATCGCATGGAGCGCTTGATCGAGATCTTTTTGATGGTCGCTCGAGAAGGCAGCCACCGGATGCCGACGCAGGCGGTCGACGCGGCCGAGGTCGTCTCTGAGGTGGTGGACGAAATGCGTGCACTTTATCCCACGCACCCGCTGCGGATTCAATTAAGGGCCGACCAAACCGTGACGATCGACTGCCACCGCGAGGTACTGGCAGTTTTGTGCCATAACCTGATCGGCAACGCATTCACCCATCTCCCAGGTGGAGAACTATGCGTGCGAGTGGACTCAATCGATGGCGAAGGGCGATTGCGGGTCGAGGACGACGGTCCGGGATTGCCTGAATTCAAGAATGCCGCTGTGGCGTCGGCGCCCGGGCACGGGTATGGGTTGACGCTCGTTGAACGGCTTTGCCGCACCCATCGATGGCGCTTGAGCAAGGTGCCACGAGACCAGGGAGGCACGTGCATCGAAGTGAACTTTACCCGTGCGGACGAGGCGTAAAAGTTAACAAATAGGTGTAATGATAAAGTGGATACGTTGATATTTTTATGCCATTCTGGACGGGTATAGCTGAATGCCTCGAGTCTACGTCTCCTGGACCGGCGCTTGAGCGGTGGAGGATTAGGGTCCTGGGTGTGGATGTTCTTTTAGCACGAGTAGCACAGGAGGTTGTGTGATTGGGTTGTGCTGGTTTTGGCCACGAGAAGGCACGAAGAGTCACAAAGAGATCGGGTTGCGTGACCATAGGGTGAGAGAAGGAGATTTGTTTAGACTTCTGTGAGGGCGTCGCGGGGGTCGGCTTTGAGGGCGTTTCTCGCGGGGAGGTAGGTGGCGAGGAGGGCGACTGAGAAGAGGGTGGCGGCCATGAGGAGGTAGGGTAGCGGGTCGGTGGCAGAGATGCCTTGCAGGGCGGACTGTATCCAGCGAGCGGTGACGAAGGAAAGGATGATGCCGAGTACGAGTCCGGTGCCGATGAGGGTGAGACTGCCGAGGAAGACGAGGGCAGAGTGTTCGTTTCGGAGGCTGCTGAGGATTGTCAGGCCGGCTGGGCCGAGTAGGTGGCCTGCGTCCGGGAGGTTTTGTTGGGTTGTTCGGGATTGCCCATGGGGGAACTAAAGTGCACGAAGGATTTATCGGTGTTTTTTAACAGCACTGCGCTTAATCCGGACTGAGACCGGCGAGGATTTACTCTGAGCGGGGCGAAGAATTGATGGGGCTAGTGATTTTGCCTTACCGCCCGTTCGACAGGCTCAGGGTATATGACGAATGAACGCTAATGGATGCGACGGAGTGGAACGGAGATGCAAATCAGTTTTTGGGAGGTGCTAGGGAAGCTCTGAGGAGCTTATGTGGAGGGCAGTCTGATGTCTGCGGCTCGGGAATGGATTGGGTGGGGGCTATGGGGTAGGTGTTTTGTTTTCCCAGTTTTTGAATTTACTTTTTAGGCGTTCGACGGTGTGGCGCCATTTGGGGGTGACGGGTTGACAGACCGTGTTTTGGTTTCCGAACAGGCCGACTCCGTCGAAGGCCGAGCTTTCGTTTACGGTATCCAGCCATTCGACACGGACAAAGTATTCTGCCATCTCTGGATCGTTTGCGTGGAGTGAAAGCTGATCGGCGGTACTCAGAACTTCGAGACAAGGTTTTCCATCTATTTGGAATTCACTGACTGGCTGAACGGATTCGATGACTCGAGCGACTCCCACGTACCCACGTTTTGGGATCTTGACCCAAACGAGATCGCCAGATGATAGGAGTTTGAGAGTCTGGCTGTACCAGCTTCCTCCACCTCCACTGATGAAACCATGTTTTCGGGCTTCTTCCCAGGAACGATGAGCTCCTCCAAAAGACACGTAGAACTCGCCGTTCCAAGGCTCCTTTGAGCTAGTTCCTTTGCTGTAGGTCGCTGCGTTGATTTGGGTCTCACCGGGATCAATGTACCAGGCTCGGCTGAGCAGTTGCTCGGTTCCTCTTTGGAAGATTTGAAAGAAGAATACGTTGATCGCGACGTCGCGCTCGTTGAGGTAGCGAATGATGCGCTCGGTGGCGTAGTCCAGCTCTGCGGCGACTAATATGATCTGATGGGATTCGTTTAATGTTTCTTCGTCGAGTTCGGTCCCGAAGCGTGCTTTGAAAGCGTCGTTGATGCTACCGCCTTTTGAATATCGTTGGTAGATTTGAGCTATTTTGTCGGAAGTCAGTTTCCCGACCCATGCGGCGTAGTCTAAGGCTTGGGCGACAATCTCGCGTGGAGTGCGATGGCGTTTTAATTCGATGAGGACGAGATTGCCGCTGGGGTCGATGGCAAGGAGGTCGGTGCGACCACCAAACGGTGTTACTTCTTGTCGACCTATGAGCATCCAATTGTCCGACAAAATGGTGGGATCTTTCTCGATCATGTCTTCGAGAAGTTGCTCGCTCGAAAGTTGAGATAGCGGAAGGGGTGCCGGTTTTTCGCCGACGGTCCAGATGGCGTGTTTGATGGGCATTTGTCGTTATTGCTCGGTTGCTTTACCGATTACCTCGATATCGACCTTTTCGGTGTAGGAATGGTAGCGGGGTGAGTAGGTTGTTTTCCAGCCGCACTTTTCAATGTCCCAGTGCTGTTCGACAATGCATTTGGATTCTTCGAAAATGAAAACGCTGTTTAACACCAGCTTGGTTACGAGAATATCGTTTATAGAAATAATATTTTGATTTTCTAGGATACGGATGGTTACAGGGATAGAATGTACTCCTGGGAGTTTTAGTTTTGGCCCGTGTGTTCGGAGGATTGCCTCTTTTTCAATGTCTAATGCAGCGTTGCAGCTGGATATTAGGTTAATGTGATTTCCTCCTGCGATACACTCGCTCTGGAAGATATCAAAGGTGCTTGGGGGTGAATTTTCGGAAGGTTTCCAATTCACCTTTAGTTGAGTGTTCTCCCAGCAGGCGGTATTGGCCCAGACTTCGAAGGTTTGGAGGGACTCTTTTTGTACCTTTAAGATTTCAATGTTGGGGTAGCGTTTGCAGAGATTCTGTAGGCCTTTGCTAAAGCTGTTTGCGGCAAGAAATCCTTTTTCAGCTTTGAGCAGGGCTACTTTTTCTTTGAGCCAAGCGAGTTCATTGGGGCCAACAGCTTTCTTCCAGTCTTTGCATTCGTAGATAGTCACCCTTTTGTTTCCCTTGGCATCAGTGACTTCTACTTCGACGTCTACCTCGAATTGGACTCCGTCTACATTGTGGTGTCGGTTCAGGAAGACTTGTCTTTTGCAAAAAGTATTTGGAATGGGAGGACGTGCTTTTAATAAATCCTGAAGAGCTGCCTCTAGCTCTGCGCCTTTCTTGTTTCTCACGGGATGTCGGAGTTATTATCGATGGCTTTTATACATGCTTCTAAAGTTGGCCGAGGTTGGTGAGGATTTTTAGGAGGTGTTGGATTTCTCCTTCGCGCTTGGCTGACTTGCGGCCGAATTGGGCGCTGAGGGCGGTGGCGTCGGGGCCGATGGCGGGCAGCAGTTTCTTGAGCAGGGCGCCTTGCTCGCGGACTTGCTTGGGCCACTTGAGCTTGGTTTTGGTGGCAGGCTGGGCGGTTGGGGTTTCGATGGCGAGGTCGTCTTGCTCGGTGTGCTCGGCTTGGTAGTTGGGATTCTGATACTCGGGGCGAAGGTAGCGGATGAGACCGCGTTTTTCTTCGGCGGCCCGCTCGTGGTTGAGGGCGACGAGACGGGTGAGAATTTGCTGTTCGAGCTCTTCGTCGCCGCGGGCGAGTCGGTCGGCCAGCGGTGTTGAAGTGGCGAGGTCCTTAGCGTTCGACGAGCTCAGGTCGAGCCAGCCGTAGGCTTGGAGGACGGCGGCGTCGATGTCGTCGTGGTATTGCTTGAGGAGGGTGACGAGACCGTTGTCGTGGATCTTCTTTTCCTTTTCGGTGAGCGGCTCTTCCTTGCGGAGCTTTTCGAGCACGTTGTACATGCCGGTCATCGTGAGGTCAGCGTATTCGGCTTGGCGGGCTTTGCGGTGGGCGTCGAGCTGCTCGCCAAGTTCGCGTATCCGGTTTTTCAATTCACCGTCTTCGAGGACAGGGAAGGGGAAGGTTTCGAAGCAACGGGTTTTATTGTAGCGGGGATCATTCCCGTAGCCTAGGCGTCCACCAGCTGCTAGTGCCCATTTGACGTGGACGATTGAGGAAAGGGTTCCGAGGAAGTAGGCGTCGTCAGTCGCGATGTTGACGAGCATATTGTCTGGAAGGATCGATTGGTCGAGGAAAGTGAAGAAACGGTGCTTGCTGGTTTCGACAGTTGCGATGTAGCGAGGGAGGCCGTGGAGAGCGGGGCGAAATTTTCCTCTTGGCTCGCCGAAAGTCCACCACTTGAGGCGATAGGTGTCTCGCTTATTTTGATCCCGCTCAGGTTTAACAGTCGTGAGGACGTGTTGAAAGGCTTCGGGGAATTTTTCTTTAGCCTCCTGCTCAGAATAGCCGTAGAGATCGATTACCATCACGTTTCGCGGTGAGGAGGTCAGATCCCTTCCGTTTCGGTAGCCTCGAATTACAGATTCCATTCCATCGATTCGACCGAGTCCAAGTTTTGTTGCGTCATCTTGAGAGACAATGAAGCCGGAGCCGTGAAGCTTTACTCCAGGACAGCTAATCTCTTCGTTTGCCAGAAGTGATGAAGAACTGGATACGTTTGCCCCAATCTTGAGATTGGGAACGACCAGTCCGGATTTTGATGACAAAGTAACCCCATGCTCTCCATCCGGCAGTTCGTGTTCGGCGGTGGCGGTTTCGAGTTGGCCTTCGCCTTGGCCAGAGGTGGCGACCGTCATGGCGATGCGCACGGCGGCGCCGGAGGCGGAGTCGACCCAGGGATGGTCGGGGATGGCGTAGGCGAGGTGGAGAGGCTTCTTCTCGTTAGCGAGGTGAGGCTCGATGACGCGGCGGTTGAAGGTTTGGTGTATCGAGTTTGTGGTGATGAAGCCGAAGCGTTTGGCTTTTCCGTCGCGTACGAGCTCGGCGGCTTTTTGCCACCAGAACATGACGAAGTCGGCGGACTCGGGCACGTCGCCTTTCCACACTTTTCTTAAGGCTTCGGTGTATCCATCTCCTAGGAGATCTCGCATGCGGGAGGTGCCGATGAAGGGCGGGTTGCCGACGATGTAGTCGGCGTCGGGCCAGGTGGCGCGGCGGGGATTTATGTAATCGTAGACGGGCTTGGTGGCGGTTTCGTTGGGGACTTCCTTGCCGGTGACGGGGTGGGGCTTGGTGGTACGGCCGTCCCAGATGCAGACGAAGTTTCCGTCGGCGTCCTTGCGAGGGAGGCAGTCGTCGTAGGCGAGTACGGCGTCTTGCTGGACGATGGTGCGGGCTTTGGGGATGAGAGGGCGGTCTTTTGTGTCAGCGGAACCGGTGGCGCGTTTGTGCCATTGGAAGTAGCCGATCCAGAGGACCAGCTGGGCGACGGCAACGGCGCGTTCGTTGATCTCGAGGCCGAGAAATTGCTGGGGGCGGACTTTGTATTGGTCCATCTCCAAAAGGAGAGTGGAGTCGCCGAGTTGTTGGAGCAGCTCGATGACTTCGCCTTCGAGGCGTTTCATGTGCTCGAGGGTGACGTAGAGGAAGTTGCCGGAGCCGCAGGCGGGATCCAAAATACGGATACGGCAGAGTTCGTGATGGAACTCGTGTACGGCGGCGATAGCTTTGTCGGGTTTGCCGATTTCCTGGAATTTGGCGGCTTCCAGCATGATGTCGTCCCACTGTTTGCGGAGCGGGTCGATGATGGTGGGCTTGACGAGGCGTTCGACGTAGGAGCGCGGGGTGTAGTGGGCGCCGAGCTTGTGTCGCTCGTTGGGGGAGAGGGCACGTTCGAGCAGGGTGCCGAAGATGGCGGGCTCGACGTTTGACCAGTCGGTCTTGGCGGCGGCGATGAGGAGCTCGATCTGTGGTTTTGTGATGGGCTCGACTTTGACGTCTTCGAAGAGGCCGCCGTTGAAGTAGGCTATTTCTTGGAAGAGGAGAAGGGAGGTGGGGGTGCCGGTGGCCATTTCCTTCCACAAGGTGGTGAGGAACTGCGGGGCGGCGGCGGGGTTGTCCTTTAGTTTTTCGAGGAGGTCGAGGAAGCCGTTAGTGGGGAGCAGTCCGACGTCTTCGGCGAACATGGTGAAGAGGCAGCGCTGGAGGAAGAGGGCGGTGGACTGGGAGCTGTGTCCGGCGGCTTCCATGCTTTGGGCAAGGGTGGCGAGGTAGTCGGAGATCCCGCGGGTGACGGCGGCGGCGCGTTTGGAGGGGTCGAGGGAGAGGGGGTCGGTCCAGAGGGTGCGAAGCAGGTCGAGCTTGGCGGGGTCGGCCAGGTCTTCGAGGTAGATGCGGTGCGACTGCGGATCGGGGAAGCGGACGTAGCGGCCGCCGGTGAGCGAGAACTCGGCGTAGAGTTCGAACATGTAGCCGACATCGCAGACGACGATGAAGGGCGGGCGGCCTTCGGAGGCGGGGAGGTCGCGCACGTAGCCTTCGGCCTGGCCTTTGGCTTTCAGCATTTCCTTGTCCCAGCGGGGTGTGCCGCGGACGCCGTGTCCTTGAGGCTTGGTGGTTTTAGGTTTTTGTTGGTCGAGGCGTTCTTTGACTCGTTTGAGGTCTTCGGTCGTTTCGTCGGGGTTGATGCCTTGTTTGGTTTCGAGGACGAAGTGGCCGCGCTTGTAGCAGTCGATGCGAACGGTGGTTTCCTTGCCGGTAATGGTATCGATGCGCGGGATGCCGCGTTCGAAGCAGTACTCGCGGGCTTCGATTTCTTGCGGAGCGGGTCGGGGTGTCTCGACTCCGAGAAACTGGCAGAGTTCGAGGATGAATTGTTGGGCGGTGCCGATTTCGTGGCCGCCGGAGTCGTGCCAGCGTTCTATGAAGGCTTGGACTTGGGGATCTGTGGGAGTGGGCATCAGCATGGGAACTTGCTGGGACGGTATTTGGTGTAAGTAGATGTGCGAGTGTAAATTGTGGGGGCACGTTTAGAGAATCGCGTGGCAAGCACGCTCCCACCTTTGGTTGCGGGTTCGCGACCTCCAGCCTTCGCTCGGAGATCTATGGCGAAATTGCGAAGGTGCTCTTGCACGAGCTTATGCGTGGGGCGGCGCTCACGCCCTACCTTTGTTGATCAGACTTCTGTGAGGGCGTCGCGGGGATCGGCTTTGAGGGCGTTTCTAGCGGGGAGGTAGGTGGCGAGGAGGGCTACGGCGAAGAGGGTGGCGGCCATGAGGAGGTAGGGCAGCGGGTCGGTGGCGGAGACGCCCTGCAGGGCGGACTGTATCCAGCGAGCGGTGACGAAGGAAAGGATGATGCCGAGTACGAGTCCGGTGCCGATGAGAGCGAGGCTGCGGCGGAGGGTGAGCTTAAGAAGATTTGAGGGAGCGGCTCCTAGGGCGAGGCGGATAGAGAGCTCCTTTTGGCTTTGGCGGACAAATTGGCGGGTGGTGTACCAGATGCCGACGGAGGAGAGGAGGAGGGCGGAGACGGCGAGGGTGCCGAGGACGACGAGGGCGGAGCGTTCGTTGCGGAGGCTGCGTTTTTGGGCGTCTGTAAAGAATAGAACTTCCCGGGCGACGAATTCGTTGCTGGGGTCGCGGGTGATCGTTTCGATGGTGTTGAGAATGGAGCGCGGATCGCTCGTGGAGCGAAGGTGGTAGGTGACGCGGGACTGGGCTTGGGTGAGGGCGAAGAGGGGGCGAGGCTCGGTCCAGGGTTCGCTGGGGTAGTCTTTGAAGACGCCGATGATGCGCACGGGCGGTTGCTCGTCGCCGCCCCATGGCTTGAAGGTTTGATCGACAGCGCTGGAGTCGGGGAAGAAGCGGCGTTCGAAGGCTTGATTGACGAGGGCGACTTCGAAGGGCCAGACGGCTTCGCCTTCGCGGAAATCGCGTCCTGACAAAATGGGTACGCCGAGGGATTTGAAATAGTCTGCTGACACGTATGTGTATCCTGAGGCGCAGTGGTCTTCTTCTTCGTTGGACTTAAAACGATCGGTGTTGATGTGACTGGTGCCGTATTCGCGGAAGGGGCGGGAGGTGGCGAAACTTGCGGTTTCGACTCCAGGAATGTTGGCTAGCTTGGCACGGAGGTCTTGGGCGACTTGCCGGCGTCGGTTTTGCGGTACGCTTTGGAGGGAGGCTTCGAAGTAGGCGAGTTGGTCGGCATCGATGCCCGGGTCGAAATCGAGGGATTTCTTGAGCGAGAGGGTGTAGAGGAAGGCGGCGCAGAGCAGCGTGGAGGAGAGGGCGACTTGGGCGACGACGAGGAGCTTGGCGGAAAGGTTTACGCGGGATGCTTTGCCGCCGCGTTTGAGGGCGTCTGCGGAGTTTCCGCGGGCGAGGTGCCATGCGGGCAGCAATCCGCTGATCAGGGCGGTGATCAGGATTGCGGCTATGGCGATGGCGAGCGTGGAGGCGTTGAAGCGGACGTCGACGTATTGGGCGAAGGGGAGATCGTCTGCGAGTTGAACGAGCCAGAGGCTGAGGGCGATGCCGAGGACGCCGCCGAGCAGGGAGACCGCCATGCTTTCGGTGAAGAGTTGGCGGACGATTTGTAGTGGTGCGGCGCCTACGGAGCGGCGGATAGCGAACTCGCGTTCGCGGCGGTAGGCGTTGGAGAGAAGCATGTTTCCGACGTTGAAGCAGGTAATGAGGAGCAGGGCTGCGACGAGTCCGATGATGATGAAGCTTTGTTGTGCGGTTTCTGCGGCGTTTTCGCGGGCGGCTGCAGTTTCGGCGAGGGGGGCGAGGGAGCGGTTGTCGCGCTCGCCGGCGTTGATATCGTCGATGTAGGCGGCGGCTTGGTCGAGCTGGGTTTGGTAGGCGGGCAGGGCTGCGGGCGAGTCGAGGCGGGCCAACATGGTTTGGCAGTAGTATCCGCGGCGGTCGTAGACCCAGTCTTCGAAGGTGTGGACGAGGGCGGTGTAGGCGTGTGGCTTGATGGTGCGGTGCAGGCGGTGGAACTGGGGCTTGAGGATGCCGACGACGCGGAAGGGCTTGCCGTTGAGGAGGAGGGATTCGCCGATGACGGAGGGACGGGCGGCCAGTTCGTTTTGCCAGAAGGAGTGAGAGATGACGGTGACGGGCTCGGAGCCGCGGAGGTAGTCATCGGGCTGAAGGAGACGACCTTTTTCGGGGGTCCATTGAAGGGTTTCGAAGGTTTGCCCTTGGAGTTCGCAGAGGACGATCAAGCCGGCGTTTTTGTCGAGGGCGTATTCGACTGAGAAGCGGTGGCCGTAGCTGAATGCGGGGGCGTCGGTGCGTTCGATGATATCGCGAACGTCAGGTGCGGGAAGGGCGCCTCCGAAGAGGTTGCCGTTTACGCGGTGCAGCGCTTCGATATTTGCGACGGGGATGGGGCGGAAAATGAGGGCGTCTACCACTGAGGCGACGGTGGTGGCGAGCGCGATTCCGAGGGCTACGATGGAAATGGCGGCTAGGGTGAAGCCGGGGCGCTTGGCGAGGGCGCGGAGGTTGGCCGGGATGGGGACAGGCATGGGCAAGAGAAGGGTTCTCAGTACTCATGCTTAGGCCTGTGTAAAGGAGCAAGGTTGAATTGTTCCTATGGATTCCGGGCTCGGATGAAAATGGCTGGGGATGCGATGGGGAATTGGCGGGTGCTAGAGGAACTTGTTTCCATGGGTACGTCTGCCCAATTGGCGAGATCGAAGCTTTGCTGGATGATGGGGTCTGGCGTGGAGTCGGTTTCGGTAGTGAGTGTCCACTGCTGGTTTGCGTGAGAGTAGGCGATTTGCGCTCCTGAAAGTCGGGGTGGAGTGGGGTCTGCTAATTGGTGGTCGAGTAGCCAGTCGTAGAGCGAGTCGGTATTCCAGACTTGGTTCCAAATGGCGTGCCCACCTGTGGCGTATTCCGTATAGCTTATGGTAAGGCTGTCGTCTCGGTAAATGAAGTCGCCGTTTTCTGGATACGCGGGTGCTAGGTGATCGTTTGCTCTGATAAGGTCGTTCACAATCGCTCGCGTGGTGGAAACTGAAACGATCGAATCATTTCGGGCGTGAAACGTCCGTATTGGGATTTTGGATAGGTTTTCTGTGATGGATCCTGTGCGTGGGCTTATGCCGCAAATAGGGATGGCAGCTGCGAAACGATTTGGGTATAGATTTAGCAAATCCCATACGCCTCCGCCGCCCATGGAGAATCCGGTGATGTAGATTCTCTGGGGATCGACGTTTCGCTCGGCGATGGCTTTGTCGATCTGAGCTATGATGTCGGCGGCTCGATTGGCTGGGTGCCAAAATGAGGTTTTAGCCTGGGGCAGGTAGAGGAAGCAGGAGCGTGCCTTGGCGGTCTGCAGGAGGTTTGAGAAGTCGACGAGGTGGCGTGTGTTGTCGCTTCCACGTCCGCCTCCTCCGTGGAGACCGAGGATGAGGGGACGTTTTTCTTGGGAGTTTTCGTTGGCGGGAATGTAGAGTCTGCCGGGGACATCAGGCGTGCTGTAATTTGCGTAGTCGGATTGTCCGTAGCAGATTAAGGATATATAGAGAATCGACGCTGCGAAGGCAGTGCGTTTCCAGATGCGATGGAGCATGGACCTGCGGTGCTTGGCCTACGGGGCGAGCTTGGCGAGCTCTCCTTTGATCCAGTTGATGCCGTCTTCGTGGTTTTGTTTTTCGGCTGAGGAAAGGCCTGCTTCTAGCTCGGCCCGCGCTTCGTTGAGGCGTTCGAGGCGAATGAGGAGATTGGCGTGTTCGACGTGCATCCAGAATGCGTTTGGATTGAGCTCAGTGCATTTGCCGTACCATTCGTCGGCGGCGGCTAGGTCTAGGTCGCGCTTGTCGTAGAAACGTGCGGCTTCGCCGTAGTTTCCCCAAGTCGGCTCGCCGCCGTCGATGATGTCGGCCTTGATTTCGGAGAGCATGACTTGGTCATTGCTTTCTTCGGTGACGGAGAGGGGGATGGGCACGATGGTGTTCGCCCAGCGTAGTTGTAATTGTCCTACGTTTTTCCCGAGTTCTGCGAAGGCGATTTCGAAAGTCTCAATGTGGCTTGGAATGGTGAAGGGCTCGACTTCGAAGCGGAGGGCGTCTTTAGCGGCGTCGTAGGTAAAGGCTCCGAATTCGTCCGGGACGGTGTTTACGATGATGGTCCAGCTCGATTCTCTGGGTATGGTGAAGAGGGAGTAGCGACCGGCGGGGAGTTCAGTGTCGCCGATGGTGAGCGGGGTGTCGAACTTGAGGGCGGTTGAGACGTTTGCTCCGGTGCGCCAGACTTCGCCAAATGGAACGAGTTCGCCGAAGACGACGCGGTCTTTGACGTTGGGGCGTGAGTATTCGACGGTGACGTTCGTCTTGCCGATTTGCTGCTTGAGGGTCGAGCGGAGGCTGGCGGGAACCGGAGCTACTCGAGCTTCGGAAAGGGTAGCGAGCAGTAAGGCACTCGCGAGCGCGAAGATACGGAGGTGCATAGGGCGTCGAGGTTTGGTTTGGGGTGTTCGAGTTTGGCGGATTTAAACCGTTGTCGCTTGGAATACTTCTGACTTTAATTCTTTTTCGGAAAACTGAAACCGTTTTGAATATATTGGCTGCTGGCTGGTTATAGTGTTTGGAAACCTGCGACTGATGAACGAAACGAAAGCTATAAAACTCTGTCTAGACCGGCGAGACGCCGCGGGGTTCGAGTATTTGGTGAAGCATTATCGTCAGCAGGCTATGCGACATGCTTGGGGATGGATGGGAAATCGGGAGGACGCGGCGGATGCGTGTCAGGACGCGTTTCGCAAGGCGTTTCAAGCGATGCCAAGGCTGGCGGAGCTGGAGCGGTTTTATCCGTGGTTCTATTCGATTCTGCGGAATCATTGTCTGAACTTGCTGAGTCGAAAGCGGACGGCGGTTCGTGGAGCGGAACAGTTGAAGGTTGAAGAGGCGTTGCAAGATTCGATAGCTCCGCAGCAATCTCTCGAGCGGGCGGAAGAGGAAGCTGAGGTGCATGCGGCGCTGGGTCGCTTGAAAACGGAGTTTAGGGAGATTCTTGTTTTGAAGTATTTTTCTGAATACAGCTACGAGGAAATTTCGCAAGTGGTCGGGATTTCGAGAGGGACTGTAATGAGCCGCCTTTATTACGCGAGAAAGGCGTTTAAGCGTGAATTGGAAACTATGGAAGGTGAATCGTGATGGCTGATGATGGAACAGATTCTAAACTAAGTGAAGAGCAAGCGTTGCTAATGGCCTTTATGGATGGGGAGCTTTCTGCTGCGGAAATGGCGGAGGTGAATGATAGGCTAATGAGAGATGCGTCATTGAGGGATGAATACGAATCGCTGAGAAGCGCCTGCGGTAAGCTTGAGCGTGTTGGAATGGATATGCCGGATGAGGAGGCTTTGAAGAAGCTGTGGCGGAGTCCGTTTAACGTGGTGGCTTCGGGGCTGGCGATCTGGCTGATCGGGGTCGGTTTAGCTGTCTTGGCGATCTATGCGGTGGCGGGGCTTCTGGCGTCGAGCCATGAGGTGACGGTGGCCGGATTGGCGGTCGGGGCGGTGGTAGTTGGATTTTTGATACTTTTAATCGTTAAGGTCAGGGAGCGCGTAAAGTCGCTGCCTGACGACCCTTATAAGGATATTGAAAAATGATAGTATGCACGACAGATGATGTGCCGGGGAAGCGGATTACGGCGACCTATGGCTTGGTGAGAGGAAACGCGATCCGTGCCCGGCATGTGGGCAAGGATATCATGGCGGGGCTGCAGACAATCGTCGGCGGCGAGATTCACGAGTACACGAAGCTCATGGGCGAAGTTCGCGAGCAGTCTATCGATCGGATGAAGCAGGAGGCGGAGCGTATGGGGGCGAATGCGATTGTGGCGACGCGTTTGTCGACGTCGATGGTGATGCAAGGGGCGGCCGAGATGGTGGCCTACGGGACTGCGGTGCAGGTTGAGGATTGATTTTCTCTCAATGGCGATTGGGTGAAGCCTAGTCTTGATCAAGATGGGTTAGCGCGCCATCTTATGCATCGCGTTACTGATGCTTAAACTTGATAGATGGGCCTTTGCCAAGGGCTGGAGAGAGGACCGACGTTGTCTTGCGTTGGTGGGATTGGCGTTTGCGGTTGTATTAACTGGCTGCGATTCCACGGAATCGGCCATTCGCGAGAATGAGGAGGCGATGGCGCGGCAACAGGCTCGAATGGAAAAGCAGTCGGAGCTGGAGCGCTTGATAGTGGCGGAGGCTCGAGCGTGGGATACTTTGGAGCCGCTAATGCGAGAGGGCGCCAACTATCAGGAGGATGAGACGTTTGGCTATATTGGGGCGGCCTTTGTGACGGAGCGTTTCTATCCGGAGCGCCTTATAGGTACGGCGCGTTCGTCAAACCTAGGGCCTTACATTTCTGTGTCTCAGGTTTTTCCAGGATCGCCGGCGGATTTGGCGGGCTTGATGCCGGGGGATCGATTGCTTTCGATAAATGGGACTCGCATGCCACGTTGGGATAGGGCGGCACGTTTTGCGTCGGTGAAAGTGAAACGCCTTTTCAAGCCCGACGAGTTGAACGTGATCGAGGTTTCTCGAAAGGGAAAAGTATTCAAGGCGCAAGTGGAAGCCCGTAAGGCTGCGTACTATGCGGTTGCGGTTTCGAACGAGAGAGTGAGCGATATGAGGGCCGATGGTGAAATGGTCTGGCTGAGCCTTGACTTGGTGGAGGGTGTGACCGATCCGAATAATTTTGCTTATGCGTGCGCTTACGTTTTGGCGCAGAATATAATGCGTCATCCCGAAAAGAGGCGAAAGAATCAGTGGATGGGACAGGTGCTCGATATTGCTGCTCAGACTGGCGGGATTACGACGACGGGCGCTCTGGGCAACTTCAGTGGACGGCGTTATCATTGGGCCTTTTCGGTCGAGGCGGATTTGGTCGCATTATATTTGTTGTCCGCGGTCGGTTATGATGTATCCGCGTATCCAAACTTTTGGCAAAAGCAGCTCGTGCTCAGTTCGAAGCGGGGCTCGCTTGAGCCGCGCGACAGGGAGCGTCTAGAGATCATGCATCAGGTGATTCGCTCAATTGATGGCAAGAAAGCTCGTGGGGCTTTTATCTTCCCTGAGGAGTATCTTGCTGGGGATACGAGCGAAATTCAGTTGAAAAAGTTTGCAGCGTCTTCGGATAAAAATGCCTCGATGTATTCGAATTAACGTGACGGTTTTTACCTGATTGGGAGGTTTTAAAATCTGTGTGAAACCCCAGTATTAGGGAACGTAACACATCCAATTAAGTCTATTCTTCGTATCAATATGATGAAGGAGGGAATAGATGAAATTAAATCGCAACTACGAGGTTCACAAGTGTGACGAATCAGTTCGACTTCGATATCCCCTTGAAGATTGGATCGAGCAACTGCTTAGGAAGTATCCGGAAGAACTCGCCTCGATTCGACCTGAAAGGGCTCGGAAGCGTTCGCGTCAACTGCGTAAAATGGAACGCAGTTTGAAGGAACGTGTTCGCCGGCAACTGTTTTAGTTGCTGTCGGCGTTTCTGGAAATGAAGGAGAACGGGTGGACCACTTCGAAGTGTTCTTATGGATACAAATCGGGCTTTCGAGAGGCGTTTGGATCGCCTCCGATTGGCTCGATTTTTTTTGTTAGAGCTAGTCTGTCGGAGGGATGTCGGAGAGTTTCAGCTCGAAGAGCCCGCCTTGTTCGTTGGTGATGATGAGGGTGTTTTCGTCGTCCCAGCAGATTGCTTCGCATTGTTTGGCGCGGAAGGGCTTGTAGAAGGTTTGGCCAGCGAAGTAGTCGTCGCTGTCTTCGGGGGCGATGAAGACCCAGCAACCTGAGTAGGTGAGGATGGCGAGTTGACGTCCGTCTGGCGTGGCGTCGGCGGCGGTCGCCTGGCCTTTTAGGTCGAAGTTGCCGAGCAGGGTGAGGGGATTGCTGACGAAGGGCTCAGTCTCGTCGAGGCGGTAGAGTTTCGCTAAGGTGTTGCTGCGGTTTTTGGATACGAGATAGATTTTGTCGTTTGCGTAGAAGAGGGACTCGCAGTCGAAGTTGAGGTTTGTCGGATCGAAGTAGGGAGACTGGTCGGGAAAGTGGAAGTCGATGCGGCGGCGTATCCGTGTTTTCCATACTTCGTTGGGATTCGGCTCTGGGATGATGTAGACGGCGAGGTCTTGACGGAGGTTGGCGTTGTTTCCGCAGGCGGCGATGATGAGGTTGCCTTGGTCGTCGGCAGCGATGTCTTCCCAATCTATGTTGACGGCTTCGCCAATGGTGATGCCTTCGTAAGTCTTGTCGTTCTCTTTGGCCCAGTCGGTTTGGATGCCTTGGCCGTCGCGTGTGATTGGGAAGATGCGGGCTGTGTCGCCCGAGTCGTTGTGGGTCCAGTAGACGTTTTTGAATTGTCGGCTTTTGACGATGCCGGAAGATTCGTCGATGGCCTGGGGCTGGATATTGGCGTAGGGCTCGAGCTTAGGAGACTTGGCGAAGAGGCTGGGAAGCAGGGCAAGGGCAAGGGTGGCGATGGTAAGAGTTGGCTTCATTGCAGGGAGAATTGGACTTTTGGGAATCGCGTGAACGAGCCCGCGCCAAAACTAAGTGGCTTGCTGCTGGTCGTAGAGGGACTTGTATAGGGGGCAGCGGGTGTAGAGCTGCTCGTGGGGTCCGGTGTCGATGATTTGGCCTTCGCTGAAGACGATGATCTTGGTGGCGTTTTTGATGGTGGAAAATCGGTGGGCGATGATGAGTACTGTCTTTCCGGATACGAGCTTGTCGAGGGCGATTTGGACTTGGGCTTCGGACTCGGAGTCGAGGGCGGAGGTGGCTTCGTCGAGGATGAGAATGGGGGCGGAGCGGAGGAAGGCGCGGGCGATGGCGATGCGTTGCTTTTGGCCGCCGGAGAGGCGAGCTCCGCGTTCGCCGACGAAGGTGTCGTAGCCTTGGGGGCAGTTGGTTTTGTCGGTGATGAAGTCGTGAGCGAAGGCTTGGCGGGCGGCTTCCCGGACTTCTTCGTCGGTGGCGTCTTGGCGACCGAGGCGGATGTTCTCGAGGATGGTATCGTCGAAGAGGACGGGGTCTTGGGAGACGATGGCGATTTGGTCGCGCAGGTGGGTTAGGCGGAAGCGGCGAAGGTCGTGTCCGTCGAGGTAAATGCCGCCGGTGGTGACGTCGTAGAAGCGGGGGACGAGGTTGGCGAAGGTGGACTTGCCGGCTCCGGATGGGCCGACGAGGGCGCAGATATCACCTTTTTGGATACGGGCGTTGGCGGACTTGAGAGCAGGGGTTTCGCCGTAGGCGAAGGAGACGTCCTTGAATTCTATTTCGCCGTTGACGTGGCCGATTTCGAGAGGCTCGGCCGGGTCGTCGATGTCTACGGGTGAATCGAGGATCTCGGCGATGCGCTGGTAGGAGGCGACGCCTTTTGAGAGTTCGGAGGCGAAGGTGCCCAGCTTTTTGACGGCGGTGTAAGTGAGGTAGAGGGCGAGGAAGATGGAGGTGAAGACGCCGGCGGGGACGCCGTTGTAGTAGCCGATGATGAAGGCGATGGAGAGTCCGATGGAGGAGCAGACCTCGACGATGGGTCCGAGGCCGAACTGGTATTTGACGACTTTCATCTGGGAGATGAAGAGGTCGGCGAGGCGGGTGGTGAAGCGGGTGTTTTCGCGCTCCTGGAGATTGAAGGCGCGGATTTCGCGGGCGGCGGTGAGGTTTTGGGCGAGGTTGTTGGTGAGGGCTCCGAGCTCTTCCTGTTGTTGGCGGGCCTTGTATTCGATCTTGTGGGTGAATTTTCGAATCGGGAAAATGACGATGGGGAGTGCGATGAGGCAGAGGTAGATTTGGTAGACGCCTTCGTTTTTGGAGGCGACGATGTAGAGGTATGCGACGGCTCCGATGATGGTGGCCGGCTGCGTGATGACGTTGCGGGCGATGAAGGTAAGGGTCTGTTGGAGGACGGCGGTGTCGGCGGTGATGCGCGAGATGAGGTCGCCGGTTTTGGAAGTTTGGAAGTAGGCAAGCGGCAGGCGTTGAACGCGGGCGAAGACTTGGGCGCGGAGGTCGCGGATGGCGGCGAGTCCGGCGTGGTTGAGCAGGTAGGCGCTGGCGAAGACGCAAAAGCCGAGAATGAGGAAAAGGATGGGGAAGCTGGAGGCGACTCCGATGACCTGGGAGGTGGACAGACTGCGGTCGTCCGAGAAGATCATAGTGAAGAGCCGTTCGACTCCGGTGGTCAGGCCGCCGCCTGTGACGAGGCCGCCAATGGAGCCGAGGGCCATGGCGAGGACGACGGACTTCTTATGTTCGGAGAGAAGGCCGAGGAAGGTTTTTAGGTCTTTGAGCACGCCGGTGTGTTGAAATTAGGAATTAAGAAATTAGGAATGGGAGACGGGGAGGGCTAATCACAAAAGGCGATGGGCGTGCAAGGAGAATGAGGATCCGAAGAGCAGGGAGTAGGAAGGCGAAGGGAGCTGGGGCGCGAAACGTGTAAGGTTGCGCTTTTCGCGCTCCGGGGTGGCGTGGCGGGGATTAGTCTTTGGCGGATTTGACGTCGAGGGCGTCGCGGAGGCCGTCGCCGAGGAAGTTCATGGCGAAGAGGGTGGCGGAGAAGAAGATGGAGGGGGCGATGAGTTCCCATGGCGCGGAGCGCATGGATTCTTGTCCGTCTTTGATCATGGTGCCCCAGCTTGCCATGTTTGCGCCCATGCCGAGGCCGAGGAAGCTGAGTGTCGATTCGAGGAGCATGACGGCGGGGATGAGCAAGGTGGAGTAGACCACGACAGGGCCGAGGAGGTTGGGGGCTAGGTGTTTGGAGAGTATCGAGAAGGTTTTCACTCCGGTGGCGCGGGCGGCGGATATGAATTCTTGCTCTTTGAGGTGGAGAACTTGGCCGCGGACGATTCGGGCCATGGTGAGCCACTCGACGGCGCCGATCGCAATGAAGACCAGGAGGATTTTGTAGCGGAAGCCGTCGAAAAGGATCATGAGCAGGATCACGAAAATGAGGAATGGGATGGCGTAGAGTATGTCGACAAAGCGCATCATTAGCACATCGAGGCGTCCGCCAAAGTAGCCGGAAACGAGTCCGTAATTTACTCCGATAAGGAGGGCAGTGAGGGTGGCGAGGAAGGCTACGCCGAGGGAGATGCGGCCACCGCGCATGATGCGGGCGAGGATGTCGCGTCCTTTTGAGTCGGTGCCGAGGAGGTGGAAGCGCTCGACTGCATCGAACTTGATGCCTTTTAGCGTAAGGGTTCCGTCGCGGGAGAGCGCGGCGGTATCCGCTTCCGGATCGAGGGCGTAGACTTCGCCGAAATCGACGAGGGTTGTGACCTCGTCAGGGGTCGCTTTCTCGGAGTCGTAGCGAACTTCGACGAGTTGCGCTTTGGTGAAGGGCAGGGTGCTTTCGAGGGCGAGGACTTGGCTGTCTGGGGAAAGTCGATACGCGAATGGCCCGAGGTAGCACATGATCGAGATGAAGGCGAAGAATCCGAGACCGAAGAGCGCGAGGCGGTTGTCGAGCAGGCGTCGGAATGAGTCTGTCCAGAGGCTGCGGGGAGCTTCGGGTTCGGTTTTGATTTTTGGAGAAAGATGCATGTTGCTTTCCTTCGATTGAGTTTCGTGACCCGTGTCGCTCCTACTTGTAGCGGAGTTTCGGGTTGAGGAGCACCTGGAGGACGTCGACCATGAGGTTTGCCAGCATGATGAGGGAGGCGTAGAAAAGGACGGTGGAGAGGATGAGCGAGTGGTCTCGATTGACTGCAGCGAGCACGAAGTGGCGACCTAGCCCGGGAACTTGGAAAATGGTTTCGACGACGAAGGATCCTGTGACGAGGCCTGCAAGGGCGGGGCCGAGGAAGGATATTACCGGTAGAATCCCACCGCGCAGGGCGTGGATGACGACGGCTCGGAATTCGGTGGCGCCTTTGGCCCGGGCGGTGCGTACGAAGTCGGAGCTGAGGATTTCCAGCATTCCGCCGCGGGTGAGTCGGGCGATGTAGGCGGCGTAGTAGAGACCGAGCGTGAGGGAGGGCAGAATGCGGTCAACTGGACTGGCCCAGCCAGCGACGGAGGTCCAGCGTAGCCAGATGCCGAATATAAGGGCGAGGATCGGGCCGACAACAAAGGTGGGCAGGCAGATCCCTGTCATGGCGAGAGACATGGGCGTATAGTCCAGCCAGGTGTTTTGGCGCGAGGCGGCGATGACGCCGGCGGGCACTCCAAGGAAGAGGGCGATAGCCATGGCCCAGAGGCCTAGCTCGAGGGAAACGGGGAAAGACTCTGAAATAATGTCCGCTGCGGTGAGACCGATGTGCGAGGTGAGCGGTGGGAGGTCGAGTTTGACATGTTGGAGGAGGGTTCGGCCGTACTGGACGATGAGCGGATCATTATAGCCGTAGTACTCCATCTGCCGTTCGAGGATGTGTTCCGCCACTTTTCGTTCGTCGGAAAAGGGACCGCCCGGCGCGAGGCGGATCATGAAGAATGTGATCGTGTAGATGGCGAGCAGAACGGGAACTGCTTGGCCGAGGCGTTTGAGTATGAAAGTGAGCACGGATCGAAGTGAATATTACCCTGAATAATCGCGGTGTGGGCAGCGTTATTGAGAGCTGGGTTCAGAGGATTGTCGATGAGAATTCGTGGCGTGGGCGGCAGTTCGCTAGGGGGTCGCCGCCTCCAGTTTTAGGTATTTGTAGTTTCGGTTGTCGTTGAGTTTTGGATACCATCCTTTTACTTCGGGGGCGATCCGGTAGACGCGGCTGTAGTGGTAGATCGGGATGACGGGCGACTCTTCAAGCAAGACCTGCTCGGCTTCGTGCATGAAGGCGAGGCGTTTTTCGGGATCTGGCTCGTTGTTCGCCTTCTCTAAAAAGCTGTCGTAATTTGGATTTGCCCATCCGGTATCGTTATTGCCGCCGCCGGAGATGAAGAGGCTGAGGAAGATGTCGGGGTAGGCCCAGGTGCCGATCCAGCCGGAGCGGGCTATGTGAAAGTTGCGGTTGCTGCGTGACTCGAGAAAGGTTTTCCACTCTTGGTTTTGCAGGTCGACTTCGATGTTTAGCACTGACGACCACATTTGGAGGACGGATTCCGCGATTTGTTTGTGCGTTTCCGAAGAGTTAAAAAGAAGGCTCAAGCGGGGGAAGCCTTCGCCATCCGGATAACCCGCATCAGCGAAAAGCTGGCGAGCCAGGTTGGGGTCGAAGCCTTCCAGTTCTGGAGGTTCGTAGCCTTCGATGCCGAGCGGCGTGAAGCTGAGAGCAGGATGCTGCTCGCCCTGAAGAATGCGTTTGACGAGGGCCTTGCGGTTGATGGAGAGGGAGAGGGCCTTGCGGACACGTTTATCTGCGAGCGCTGGAACCTCGGTATTTAACATGTAGAAATAGGTCCCGAGCCACGGTTCGGCTCGGATGTAGGGATCGCCATTGTCCAAGTAGATGGGAATCATCGGAGGCGGAACGGAATTTTGGTAGTGGAGGCGTCCCGAGTTGAAAACCTGATCCTCGGTATTGGTGTTGTCGATGGGGAGGAAGTGTATCTCATTTATCGATACGGTTTCGGCATCCCAATAGTATGGGTTTCGTTCGACGCTAATGGTCTTGTTGACGACCCATTCCTTGAGTTTGAAGGGACCGTTTCCGACGTAGTTTTTGCGTGTCCAGTTGGAGTCCGGCTTGGTCATGCCCCCGGCCGCTTCGATGGTCGGCGAATGGACCGGGTGCCAGGCCGGGTGTTTGATGATGTTTGGAAAGTGCGGGAAGGGGCCGGTAAGGGTGAATTCGATTCGATAGTCGCCGAGGGCCTTGACGCCAACTTGTGAGAAGTCGGTGATCTTGCCTTCGTTGTACGCTTGGGCGTTGTCGATGATGTAGAGGAAGTATGCGTTGTTTGATCCGAGGTCCGGCTCGAGTACGCGGCGAATGGAGTAGAGGAAGTCGCGGGCGGTGAGGGGGTCTCCATTTGACCAGCGCGCGTTTTCGCGGAGCTCGAAGGTCCAGACTGTGGCGTCTTGATGTGTCCAGTTTTTGGCGACGCCCGGCTCTGGCAGGTTGTGGTCGGTGGGGTGGTTGGCGATGAGGCCTTCGACCAATGCTTCGGTGACGCGCATGCCGTTGATCGCGGTATTGAGGTGTGGGTCGATGGAGGGCGGTTCGCCCGTGTTTCCGTAGAGAAAAATGCCGTCGCGCGTTGCCTGTTCGCGGACGGAAGATTTTTCCTTGTTCGGATTGCAGGAGGAGAGGAAAGGGAGGAGAGCGATCACCGCTAGAGCGGCTCTTGATCGTTCTTTCGATAAAAATCGATACATCCTTTCGCTCGGTTTTTTGGACTACTCGCTTGTGGAATTTCTTTTGTCCGGCTCGAGGGAGATGAACTTGAAATTTCGGTTGTCGGTGAGTTTTGGATACCAACCTTTCACAGCAGGATCGATGCGGTAGTTGCGAGCGTAGTGATAGATGGGGATAATGGGCATTTCATCCATTAAGATTTCCTCGGCCTCGTGCAGCATGGCGAGGCGTTTTGTGGAATCGGAGACCTTCATCGAGTCAGTGATCAGCTTATCGTAGCGAGCGTTTGACCAGCCTGTCATGTTGTTCCCATCTCCGGTTCGGAACATGGTTAGGAAAGTGTCCGGGTAAACGTAGTCGCCGATCCAAGCGGCGCGGGATATGGCGTAGTCGAGGTTTTGTTGGCTTTCGAGGTAGGTCTTCCACTCTTGGTTGCGAAGCTCGAACTCGACGCCGAGAATGTTGAGCCACATCTGTTGAATGGCTTCGGCGATTTGCTTGTGCTGTTCGGAGGAGTTGAAAAGTAGGATGCTTGTGGGGAATCCTTCTCCGTTTGGGTAACCTGCTTCAGCGAGAAGTTGACGCGCTTTCTTAGGGTTGAAGTCTTGGCACTGGGGAGGTTGGTAGCCTTCGATCCCGTTTGGCGTTATGCTTTGCGAGGCGAAGTGGGCGCCTTTGAGTATTCGCTTCGTAATAGCGCGTCGGTTGATGGCGAGGGAAAGCGCTTGGCGTACGCGTTTGTCGGCGAGGTGGGGCTCTGTGACGTTTACGCGGTAAAAGTAGGAACCGATCCATGGCTCGACGCGAAGGTAAGGGTCTTCGTTCTTCTCGTAGATCGGGAACATGTGGGTGGGGATCGTGTTTTGATAATGTAGTCCACCCGAGTTGAAGACTTGGTCTTCAGTGTTGATATCATCGATAGGAAGAAAGTGTATCTCGTTAATCGATACGTTTTCTTTGTCCCAATAGAGCGGGTTTTTCTCCACCTTAATGATCTTGCTGATAACCCATTCTTTCAGTCGGTACGGTCCATTCCCGACATAATTGTCGCGCGTCCAGGCCGAATCTGGCTTGGTCATTCCGCCGGCTGCTTCGATAGTAGGAGGATGGACGGGATGCCATGAATGGTGCTTGATAAGGCCTAGAAAATAGGGGGTGGGGCCTTCGAGCGTTATTTCTAGGGTATGGTCGTCGATGGCCTTTGCTCCAACTTCGGAGAAGTCGGTAAGGGCGCCTTCGTTGAATTGTTGAGCGTTTTTTAGGAGGTAGAGGAGTTGCGCGTATTTCGCTCCCAGGTCGGGGTGGAGCATGCGCTCGTATCCGTATATGAAATCATGGGCGGTGACTGGATCGCCGTTTGACCAGCGGGCGTCTTCTCTCAGCTGAAAAGTCCAAATGGTGGAGTCGACGTGTGTCCAAGATTTGGCGACGCCCGGTTCTGGAAGATTGTCGTTGCTTGGATGGTACGTTACGAGCCCTTCGATAAGGGCTGTGATGATCTTGTTGCCGTTGCTCGCTGTGTTGAGGTGGGGGTCGAGGCTAGGAGGCTCACTTGAATTGCCAAAGAGGAGGATGTTGTCTGCAGTGGCTTGGTCCCTTGTTGCTTTTCCGTCGTCGTGTTTGGCGCAAGACACGAGCAGGAGGGCTGCGAGAACAGTAGTGAGTAGAGAGTAGAGAGTGGTGAGTGAACGTAGCATATTAGTTGTTTGGCTCGTTCGTTTTGTAGATGAGAGCGGAGGCGTGGGCTGCGATGCCTTCGGCGCGACCGAGGGAGCCGATTTTTTCGTTGGTGGTGGCTTTGATTCCGATTTGGCTGGTTTCTATGCCTGCGGATGCGGCGAGACGAGCTTTCATGTCTTCGACCCGTGGATAGATCTTTGGTTTCTCGGCGATGAGGGCGGTATCGATGTTGACGATCTCCCAGCAGGATTCGTGCAGGGTGATGGCGACTTGCTTGAGGAGCTCTTGGGAGTCGATGCCTTTGTAGGCGGGGTCGGTGTTGGGAAAATAGTGTCCGATATCGGGTAGGCCGGCGGCTCCGAGAAGGGCGTCGCAGATGGCGTGGGTGAGGACGTCCGCGTCGGAGTGTCCGTCGAGGCCGTAGGGGGTGTCGAAGGTGACGCCGCCGAGCACCATGGGGCGCCCGTCCTTGAAGGGGTGGATGTCGTAGCCTTGGCCGATGCGAATGGGAGGGAGTGTTTTCAAATTAGGAATTAGGAATTAGGAATTGGGCGGAGGCGCTATGAATGGAAGAGGAGGAAGGTGACGTAGGAGAGGTCGGTTGGGGTGGTGATTTTGGGGTTGGGGCGGCGGTTGTCGATGAAGGCGACGGGTTGGTCGATGTCTTCGATGGCGGAGAGGTCGTCGGTGATGGGGGTCTTGGACTCGATGATTTTTTGGTAGGCGGGTTGGATGATTTCGTAGCGGAAGGTTTGGGGCGTTTCCATGGCCCAGAGTTTGGAGCGATCGACGGTGGTGGGAAGGTAGGCGCCGTCGTAGGTGTCGGCGGACTTTAGGGTGTCGGTGACGGGATGGGCGAGGCAGGCGGCTCCGATTTTGGCGGCTTGACCGATCGACTCGCGGATGGCTTCGGGGGAGACGCAAGGGCGGGCGCAGTCGTGGATGAGGATGATTTCGGTATCGGCAGGAGCGGCTTGCAGGCCGGCCCAGACGGAGTCTTGGCGCTGGGCTCCGCCGCGGATGTAGATAGGGGCGACTTCCTTTGGAAGGCAGGCTTCGATGGCGGCCTGTTGCTCGGCGTCTCGGGTGACGATGACGAAGGTTTGTATGGATTCGCTCGCTAGGAATGCGTTTAGGGAGTGGAGAATTACGGGCTGTCCGGCGAGGGGGGTGAGGATTTTATCATCTACTTCGCCTTGCATGCGATTGCCGGAGCCTCCTGCGAGGAGGATGGCAGTTGCCTTGTGCTTTGCTGGCATGGTGCTGGTTTTGGACGTTCGCTCGGAACGGCTCGTGCTCTTATGCGAGTTCGGCGTTGATGGCGGCGACGGCGGCGGCCGGATCCTCGGCTCCGTAGATGGGGCGGCCGACTACGATGTAGTTTGAGCCGACCTGCTTGGCCTGAGCGGGCGTCATGATGCGTTTTTGGTCGCCGGCGGCGGAGCCGGTCGGTCGCACCCCGGGGGTGACGAGCTTAAAGTGGTCTCCGTGTGCGGCGCGGATGGTTTGGACTTCGTGCGTGGAGCAGACGAGTCCGGACATGCCGGCTTCGCGGGCGAGACCGGCGAGGTGGGTGACGCGTTCGGCGGGCGTTTGCTGGATTCCGAGGAGATCGAGGGAGGTCTGGTCCATGGAGGTGAGGACGGTGACGCCGAGGAGCTGGAGATTGGGGTTGATGTTTTCCTGGGCTTGGACGGCCCACTGCATCATTTCTTTTCCGCCGCAGGTGTGGATGGTGAGCATCTGGATGGGGAGCTTGCCGACGGACTCGATGGCTTTGGCGACGGTGTTTGGGATGTCGTGAAGTTTGAGGTCGAGGAAGACGTTTTTGCCGAGATCGGCGATTTGGCGGACGTAGTCGGGCCCGTATTTGGTGAACATCTGCAGGCCGATCTTGGCCCATTTGAGCTCTGGCCCCGCGTTGGCGAGGAGGGTGAGGGCGTCCTTTCGGTCTTCGATATCGAGGGCGAGGATGAGCTCGCAGGTATTTTTGCTTTGAAGCGTGTCCGACATGTAGCGATTAGGTTGTATTTTGATTTTGGCGACTATGGGACAAATCGAGGTTTTCAGTCCAGCAAAGATCAACCTGTTTCTTTCGGTTCTCGGGCGGATGGAAAACGGGTTTCACGAGCTTGTCAGTTTGGTGGCTCCGGTGGATTTCGGCGACACCTTGCGGATCGAGGTGGAGGAGGCGAGCGAAGCGGGGGTCGAGTTGACTTGTTCTGACGCGAGTCTGCCGACGGATGGGCGGAATCTGGCCTATGCGGCGGCGGAGGGTTTTCTGCTGCGCAGCGGTTTGGGCTGGCGGGTTCGGATTCACTTGGAGAAGCGAATTCCGCATGGGGCGGGCCTTGGCGGCGGGAGCAGCAATGCGTCAGCGGTGCTCAAGGGGCTTTCGAAATTGGCGGCGGAGGTGGGACAGCTTGGGCTTTCGCGCGGGGAGCAAATGGAGCTGGCGGCGGAGCTGGGCTCGGATTGTCCGTTGTTTTTGGAGGCGAAGCCGGTGGTGATGCGGGGTCGCGGGGAGCGGCTTTCGAAGGTGTCGGACGGGGCCTTAAGTGGGCTGGCCGGGCGCGAGGTGATTTTATTCAAGCCCAGCTTTTCGATTGGCACTGCTTGGGCCTACGGGGCTTTGGCTGCGACTGCGGGAGCTTATGATTCGCGGGAGTGGGCGGAAGGTCGACTGCGTGAGTGGGAGGAGGGTGATCTGTCGCTCGAATCGCTGTTGCATAACAGTTTTGAGGGGCCTGTTTTCGGCAAATTCGAGGCGTTGCCGCTTTTATTCAGGGAGTTGGGCGACAACGACTTATCCTGTCTGATGTCGGGAAGCGGGAGTTGTTGTTTCGCGTTGGTATCGTCGGAAAAATCTGGAGTTGAGCTGGAGTCTATTGTGAAGGAAGCTTGGGGAAAGCGGGCTTTTGTACAGCGAGCGAGGATAATAGGCTAAAGTTTAGTACGCATTATATTATTTCCTCTTGAGGCGCGGGGCTTTCCCGTTTGCTATGGCACGTTCGTTCGTGCAAGCCCTTCACGCGAACAGCCTGAGATTCATGGACGCTAAGGATAGGTCGGAACAAATTTTTACGGGAATCGCCGCTTCGCCGGGGATCGCCCACGGGCAGGTTTATCTTCTTAGCGAGCGCGAGATAAAGGTACCGAAATATGCGATCTTAGAGACTCAATTCGAGAAGGAGGAGGAGCGCCTGGACAATGCGATTGTCGAGACTCGCCAGCAGATCCAAACGATTCAGGAGGAGATTCGCAGTTCCATCGGTGAGGACGAGGCTCGCATCTTCGACGCGCACTTGCTGGTGCTGGAAGATACGGCGCTGATTGACGAGTCGATCCGCGACATGAGGCGTGATTTCTGCAATGTGGAAAACGCTATTTGGCGGGTGGGGCAGCGCTACGTTGAGGCCTTTGAGCAGATCGACGACGAGTATTTGCGCGAGCGATCCAGTGATATTCGCGACGTGATGCGTCGCTTGCTTAGCAATTTGACTGGGCAGCAGTTGCGCCATTTGGGCGAGATCGTGAAGAGTCGAGTGTTGGTGGCGAACGACGTGACTCCTTCGGATTCCGCTTCCATGGGGCAGTCCAATTTGCTGGGGATCGTGACGGATGCCGGAAGTAAGACAAGTCACGCGGTCATTGTGGCGCGTTCGATGGGGATCCCTGCGGTGGTTGGATTGGGGGATTTTTGTTCGAAGATTCACTCCGATTCGGTGGTGTTGGTGGATGGATACGACGGCAAGGTCGTGGTGAATCCCAGCGAGGCGACGCTTTTCAAGTACGGCAAGCTCAAGGACAAGAAGCTCTCGCTCGAGAAGCGCATGATCGAGTTTACGAAGGAGGCTTCGTGTACGCGCGACGGCTCTCGGATCGACTTGATGGCCAATATCGAGCGCGCGGAGGAGGCGGAGCGGGCGGTCAGTCTAGGAGCGGACGGTATTGGTCTTTTTCGTTCTGAATATCTTTTCATGAACGGGAATCGGCTTCCCTCGGAAGAGGAGCAATTTGAGGCGTATCGCCTAGCCGTCACCGGGATGAACGGTCTGCCTGTGACGATCCGGACCTTGGATCTGGGCGGCGACAAGATTCTAGATTCTTCTGATGTGCCCATGTATCGGGAATCGAATCCATTTCTTGGATACAGGGCGATTCGGTTCTGTCTGGATCACGAAAAACTTTTTCTCGACCAGCTGCGGGCGATCTTGCGCGCGAGCGCGTTTGGCAAAGTCCGGATCATGTATCCAATGATTAGTGGCGCTCTGGAGCTCAGCCGCGCTAATGAGATGTTTGAGCTGGCGAAAGAGCAACTTCGGGAGAAGGGGATCGCGTTTGACGAGGATTTGCGTGCGGGGACGATGATAGAGATTCCGAGCGCTGCGGTAGCTGCTGATACACTGGTGGAAGGGTCTTCGTTTTTCAGTGTCGGGACTAACGACCTGATACAGTATCTTTTGGCGGTCGACCGTCTCAATGACAGGGTTGCGCACCTCTATGAGCCGACCCATCCGGCGGTTGTGAGGACTTTGAAGATGATTATCGACGCGGGTCGAAATGGCGGTATCGGCGTGAGCGTTTGCGGCGAGGTAGCTGGGGATCCAGTTATGGTGCCGCTTCTAGTTGGCCTTGGCGTCGAGAGTTTGAGTATGTCGCCATCGCTTCTGCCCAATGTTAAGTACGTTGTGCAGAATATGGATATGGCGGAGGCTCGCGCTATCGCGAAGATGGCTCTTGAGACGACTGACGGATCGCTCATTCTCGAGCGACTTCTGGACTTTTACACGTCTCGAATGGATCAGCTGTATTAGGATTTTGGAGCCGCGGTTGACGCGGCCTTTATCCTAGCTGGGTTTTATTCCGCTGGCGAGGAGTGTTTCGAATTGCGGCTCCTTGGATTCTTTGGCGACGGCGGTGACTTCGACGCTTTCGAATCCGGCGTCTTTCATCCATGAGTGGAGTTTGTTTTCGGCGAAGCCGAGCCAATGGTCGGCGTAGAGCTCGCGGGCCTTTTCGAAGGTGTGTTCCTTGAGGTCGATGATGACGAGCCGTCCGCCTGGTTTGAGGAGGCGAAATGCTTCCGCTATAGCTCGCTCGGGATGTAGGGCGTGGTGAAGGGCTTGGCTGAGCAGCGCGAGGTGGACGGATTCGTTTTGGAGCGGAGTCTTTTCGATGTCGCCAAGGATGTACTCGAGATTGTCGAGCTTGTTGGTCTTGGCCAGTTCTGTACCCACTTCTACCATACGGGTGGAGCTATCGACGCAGTAGACGTGCTCGGCGCGACGGGCGAGGAGTTGGGAGATGAGGCCTTCGCCTGCTCCGAGATCGACGATGCGGATATGCGGGACAAGGTAGAGTAGGAAATGGCCGATGCCTTCCCATGAACGGCCGGGACAGTAGTTTTTGCCGAGGCGACCGGCTATGAGATTGAAATATTCTTCTGCTCGCTGGCGTCTTTTGGCGATGACCAGATCGAGGTTCTCCTTATCCTCCATGATTTCTGGAGTGCTTGCTGCGGCGGAGAGGGCGGCTTCGAGGAGGTTGAACTCGTGGGGAGGGATGTCGGGAGCGATTGAGTAGAATGATTTTTTTCCTTCTCGTCTATCGGCAACGAGTTCCGATTGGCGGAGCACGGCTAGCTGAGAGGATATACGGGACTGGGCCATGCCGAGGGCGTCCTGGAGCTCGGCGACTGAAAGCTCGTCCCTCGAGAGGAGGTTTAGGATACGCAGGCGGGTCGGGTCGGCGAGGGTTTTGAGAATGTCCCAGGCGTGTTTCATGGGGGAAGAGTGGGGAGTGAGGAGTGAAAAGTGAAAACGAAAATGCTCGATTGGCGCTATCTCCGGGGCGAAAAAACGCCGCTCGTTTCGGAGCGGCGTTTGAAAGTGTGAGTATTCGCGTTTCGACTACTTGGCGTCGATGTAGCGAGTGATGTCCGTGATGGTGAGCTTGTTTTCCGTAGATCCGACGGTGACGGACACTTCGTCCCCGATTCGCTTGCCGAGCATGCTTTTGCCCAGTGGAGTGAGGTAGGAGATGATGAAGTTGTCAGGATCGCCGTCCCATGCTCCGAGGAGCGTGTAGGTAACTTCGGACCCATCCTTCTCGTCTTTGAGCGTGACGATGTTTCCGATACCGATGGTTTCGGTGGTGGCGGAAGTGAAGTCGGTGATCTGGGCGCGCTTGATGTCGGCTTCGAGAAGGTTGCGGCGCGACATGAGGATCTGCTGATCCTGCTTGGCCATCTTGTACTCGGAATTTTCCTTGAGGTCTCCCAGTTCGCGAGCTTCGGCGATGGCTTGGGAGTTCTCTGGGATTTTCTTGGTAACGATGTCGTCGAATTCGGCGACTGCCTTTTCGTAGCTTCCCTTGGAAACCATGAGGCCTTGGCTCTCTTGGGTTTCGTCGGATTCGAGAAGGGTTTGCACGCCGGGGAAGAGCTTGATGAAGCGGGCGAGGAGAGACTTTTTGGTGAGTTCCTCGAATCCCTGGTTGAGCAGGAGGTTGTTCGCGAGGTCGCGAGCGGTTTCCGCGTCGGCGGTGGCGAGGAGGTCGGGGATGAGCTCCTTGTCTTCGCTGAGAATATCTGCGAGCGGGATGCGTCGCGAGCTTGCGGACTGGAGGGCTTCGTAGTCGATGGCGAAGAAGATGGATCCGAGGAGTCGTGGCTGGATCATGTCGTGCACGAGATCGGAGTACTTTTTCGAAGAGCGATTCTTAACGATCCAGAGTAGAACGGGCTCCTTGAGGTTTTGCTCGGTCTGCCAGCGGTTGAAGGTTTCCTTGATTTCGTCGGCGAAGCCGTTTTCGACGAGGAAGTTGACGCTGTCGGTGGTGAATTTGCCGGAGCTGTTCTTAAGGAGGCTGAAACAGATTTCCTTCCAGTCGGCGGGATGGGAGGCCTTGATGGCCTTGAGGGCGCGGCCTTGGGAATTGGTTGGGAGCTCGTCGATGAGTTGGTCGAGACCGTCGATGTCCGAGAGAATCTGAACCACGGATGGCTCGAAGTCTTCGACGTCGATTTCGAGAAGTCGGGCCAAGTCGTTGCGGATCCAGGCACCCTTGAGCTTTTCGGCGGAGGTGAGCTGGTTGGATTCGCGAACGGCGGTTGCGAGGGTGTGGAGAATGAGTCCGAGTTGGTCGCGGAGTTCGTCGAGCTTTTCGCCGGCCGAGTCGAGCAGTTGCTCTGCGATGATGACGCGTCGCTTGGCTGACTGGGTGGAGTTGTAGTCTTCGATGAGCTCTTCTTCCAGAGTGATTGGCTCGTCGCGGAGAATGTACATGCCGGTTTTGCGGGCTGGAACGGAGACGCGCGGGTCCTTTGCCAGAAGCTTCTTGGTAGCCGTCCACCACTTCTTGTACTTGATGGGGCCGATGACGCGGGCGAGCACGCTTTCGATTTCGGCGGTGCTGGCCGCGAAGTTCGGGTATTGCTTGAGGAGCTCGACGATGAGCTCCGCAGGTTGATTAGCGATAAGCTCTTCCACGGCTGCTGGCTCAAGCTCCTTGCGAACGAGAAGGTGCTCGGGGAGAAGCACTTGCATGGTATTCACGCAAAAGCCTGGATCCATGCGATGACCTTCTTTGCCCTCGAAATCGATGATCAATTTGTTTTCGGGAGCGTCGTAGTCCTTGATCTGACCGAAGCCCCAGCTTTGGTGGATGCAGTAGTTGCCTGGCTGCATAGCCTCCAGTTTGGCCTTTGCTGCCTTCAGCTCCGGCTTTCTAGTGATGATTTCCAATACGGCTTCTTCGTTCATCGTCGTGTAAAGAGACTAAAAGGAATAAGACAGGGGGCTTTTTATGGAGTTGTCAATGAGACAGGCAGATCATCAATAGTGCTCCTTAATTTATGAGTGATGATTCCTGGAGTGTAGCGGCAGATTTAGTGTCGAGTTTCTTGAAAAAACCGGCGCGCATGTCGCACCTGCAGGAGCGGATTCCGTCGAGGTGGGAGCCGGGGCGGCGGCGGGCTTGCCAGTCCTTGTTGTTCGGCACGGTACGGCACCTTCGTCTTCTTGAAAAGGCATTGGACGAATTTTTGCGAAAACGGCCAAAACCGGGCTTGTGGTCCTGCCTCTTGGTGGCCAGCCGCGAGCTGATGGAGCAGCCGGAGCGCAGCGCGAAGATCGTGCACAATGCGGTTTCGCAAATCGGAGGTCGCTACAGCAAGGCGGAAAAGGGTTTGGCGAATGCGGTGCTGCGAAAGGTGGCGAAGCGATTGCCGGAGCTTTTGGCGATGGAGGTGAGCTCGCCGGAGGACTTGGCCTGGCGCTACAGTCATCCGCAGTGGTTGGTGTCTCGTTGGCTCGAGCAAATGGGATTGGAGGCGACGCGAGCGTTTTTGCGGTGGAATCAATCGGAAGCGGGCGTGTTTGCTCGCTGGCAGGGAGAGCCGGACGTGTTGCCGGAATTGACGCCGCTTGAGGAGCGCCCAGGTTTTTTCAGTTTGGAGTCGGGCGCTTGGGAAAAAATCTCTTCTTATATAGAAGCAGGGCGTCTTTATGTGCAGAATCCGGCCGCGAGCATCGCTCCTCGGCTACTGGTTGAATCGGTTCGGGTTGGGCGCTTTCTTGATTTGTGCGCGGCTCCCGGCGGGAAGAGCCTTCTGATGGAAAAGTTGGCGGGGGCGGGCGTGGATGAAATCGTCTCTGTCGATCTGGCTGGGCCGCGTTATCAGAAGATGGTCGGGAACTTCGAGCGGTACGAGGCGAAGCGGATTAAGCCGCTTGCGGCGGACGTGTTCGAGCTGAGCGCAGAGTCGCGGGGTTTGTTTGACGGAGTTCTTCTTGATGCGCCGTGCAGCAATTCGGGAGTGTTGCAGCACAAGATCGACGCTCGCTGGAGACAGACTCCCGAAAGCCTGAGATCGATTGTCTCTTTGCAGGGCAAGCTTCTGGCGGCGGCGTCCAAGCTAGTGAAGCCAGGTGGGTCTTTGGTCTACAGTACTTGCAGCATAGATGATGAGGAGAACGCGGGAGTGGTGGACGCTTTTCTGCAGAGCGAGGCGGGGACTTGTTTCATGCTCGAGAGAAGCGAACGCAGTCTTCCCTGGAGGGACCGCATGGATGGAGCTGGCGTTTTCTTGTTGAGAAAGCGACTCGCCTAGTGCTTGTCTGGCTTAGGCAGGCGAAGGCAGAGGAGAGCGGCGATCGCGACGATGAGGGCTCCGATTAAGTAGAGATTGTCCGAGCCGAACCACCAGAATATGAAGCTCGCGCCGATCGGTCCGACGGCGCGACCGAGGGAGCCGATCGAGCGAAAGACGCCGAGAGCGCGGCCTTGCTCCTGCGGGTCCGCGTAGAGTGAAACCAAGGAGGTTAGGGTTGGGCTGCAGAGCCCGGCTCCGAGAGCCATGAAACCGAGTCCCGTGTATAGAATTGCCTGATTGCTTGCTTGAGAGAGAAAACCGAGGCCGATGGATACGAGGACGAGTCCGCTGAGGGCGGTCGCTTTTTCGCCGATCTTGGGGGCGAGGCGGCGGACGATACCGCCTTGGACTACGATGAGGATGAATCCGATGAAGATCATCATTTTGGTTATGTCCACGGGCGTGTATCCAAAACGTTCTACTCCCAAGAACGACAGGGTGAACTCCATGCCGCTAAAGGCTAGGATGTAGACGAGGTAGGCGAAGTTGGTGCGACGCACGGGAGGGGTTTGCGTCTGCAGGAGTCGCTTGACGGGGTTGGTGACGAAATTGGCGTCGCCCCGCGCCTCTGGAGGAAGCGACTCGGCGAAACGAGCGCGTATCCAGATAATGTTTACTAGTGAGAGTAGGCAGGCAACTGCCGCGACGGTCGAGAATGGATTGATGCCGAAATCCGCTAGAGCTGGATTCCAGTCGAGTGGGTTGAGCATCACGCAGGCTCCGCCGATTGCGGGTCCGACCACGAAGCCGAGTCCGAAGGCGGCTCCGATCATGCCCATGCCTTTGGAGCGATTCTCCTTGGTTGTCACGTCCGCTACGGCGGCGGTGGCCACGGAGAGATTGCCGCTCATGGCGCCTCCGACAATTCGAGCGATAATGAGCAAGGCGAAGTTTCCTGCGAAGAGCCAGAGAACGTAGCTTAGAAAGGTGCCGCTTACGGTGATGAGCAGGATTGGGCGGCGTCCTTTGCGATCCGACAGGGATCCCCAAAGCGGAGCGAAGAAGAACTGAAGCGCGGCGTAGAGAGAGCCGAGCACGCCGCCGAAGAGGACAGGCGTGAATCGCTCGCTGCCGTCGGCCAGTTGAGACACGTGATCCAATTGGCTTAGGAGCCAAGCAAGTACCCCGTGTTGCCCGTCGAGCTCGAGGTAGTAGTCGAGCATCGAGGGGAATAACGGAAAGATCACGCTGAAGCCCACGAGATCGATGAAAATCGTGAGGAATATGACGCCTAGCGAAAGGCTTTTGACAGGTGGTTTTTCCGTGGCGAGGCTCAAGGGCGTCGTTTATTAGGGGAGGTGATAGGGCAGGCAAGCGCAAAGGCGGGAGTATAGGTGGGCTGTACGCGTGTTCGTTCCCGGCTTGGAGCAAGTCTCTCATCTGGATGAACATGGATAGTAAAAAACATGCAGCCAAACGAGGTCCTGTGGAGTATATCTTGCACGGTTTGGAGTAATCCGACCGTCTTTGCGAAAACTAACTCAACCCTATCGAACACCTTTAGTATGAATGCCTCCATTTCCCACGCTTTGAAATTAGCCGCCACTGCCGCTGCCTTTGCCCTAGCCGTTTCGGCCTCCGCTCAATTGAACACGCCTGCTGCGAGCCCGTATTCAGAGCTCAAGCAAACAGTAGGACTTACGGAAATACAGCTAGTGTACTCGCGCCCGAGTATGAAGGGGCGGGAGATATTTGGCGGTCTGGTGCCATACGGATCCGTCTGGCGCACTGGCGCGAATCAGCCGACCAAAATCAGCTTCAGCGACGATGTGGTACTCGGCGGCAAAGAGGTGGACGCGGGAACCTACGCTCTCTACACTATACCAGGTAAAAGCGAGTGGACGGTGATCATCTACTCGAATACGGAGCTGTGGGGTTCTTTTGGATACGACCAGGCGAACGATGTGGTTCGGTTCAAAGTGAAGCCCAGCAAACTGGGGCATGCTGTAGAGTCCTTAACCATTGGCCTCGATTCATTGAGCAACTCATCTGCCAGCATTTATCTTGACTGGGATCACACTCGCGTAGCGTTTTCGGTTGAGGTGCCAACGGATGCGAAAGTGATGTCCCAGATCGACGAGCTCAAGGGAACTCCCGCTTTTGAGAATCCAAACGTGCTCTTTGGCGCCGGCACTTATTACCATGAGTCTGGCAAGGATTTAGAACAGGCTCTTGCTTGGGTAGGCGAGGCCTGCGAAAAGAGGGAGCAGCCCGCGTTTTGGATGTATGCTCGCAAGGCCCGTCTCGAAGTGGATCTAGGCAAGAAAGCCGCTGCAAAAGCGTCCGCTGAAAAGACGCTCGAGCTCGCGACCGCTGCGAACAATGCAGACTACCAGAAAATCGCGAAGGATATACTAGCAGCCCTTTAGCCGCAAATTCGGATCCTTTCTCACTTAGAGAGAGGATCTTCTTTTTTCGAATTCAATTTAGTTCCAGCGCCTCCCGAGCATGCCTTTCCTATCTTTGAAAATTGCGACCTGCCATCTTGCCGGTATCTTCGTAGCTGTTGCGTTATTGCGCGCCGATTCCGTTCCGGCTCCGGGACCAACGACTGGCTCCGAGATTCTGTGGTCTCTCCAAAAACTGGATACGCTGGGTCGCTCTCTATATGTCGCCGCGCATCCGGATGACGAAAATACGAGCCTTATCTCTTATCTTTCGCTAGGTCGAAAGTATGACACCGCTTACCTGTCGCTAACGCGTGGCGATGGAGGGCAAAATCTGATAGGTCCAGAACTACGCGATCAGCTAGGGGTGATCCGTACGCAGGAATTGATCGAAGCTCGCCGGGTCGATGGCGGACGACAGTTCTTCAGCAGAGCGAAGGATTTTGGCTTTTCCAAGCACCCGGATGAGACTTTTGGCATTTGGGATCGTGAAGAGGTCTTGGCCGATACAGTTTGGGTGATACGGAATTTTCAGCCTGATGTGATTGTGACACGATTCAATCCAGAACCTGGATACACGCATGGTCACCATACCGCTTCCGCCATTTTGGCGATCGAAGCTTTTGAGGCGGCAGCCGATCCGGATCGATTTTCCGAGCAGCTTGAATTTGCGGATACGTGGCAGGCGAAGCGTGTGGTTTGGAATACGAGCTCTTGGTTTTTTCGAAATAGCGGAGCCGAGTTCGACGAAAGCGAGTATACTAAGGTCGATGTTGGCGGGTATGACCCTTTGCTTGGGAAATCGTACAATGAAATTGCCTCCGCGAGTCGAAGCAAGCACTTGAGTCAAGGGTTTGGCACGCGGATTGATCGCGGTTCTCGCATCGAGTACTTCAAGTATCTTGCAGGGGCGGAGTTGACCGATGATATTTTCGATGGAGTCGATGTGGGCTGGTCTCGTGTTGGAAATTCGAATACGATCCAGCAACAGGTAACTTCCATTATTGACGCTTTTGACGTCGCTAAACCTGAGTTGGCTGTACCAGCTCTTTTGGACCTTCGGGCGGACCTGACTCGGGCAGGTGATTCGGAATGGATTCTGCGTAAGCGAAACGAGGTGGACCGAATTATTCTTTCCTGTATGGGCGTGGACATCCGCGCACTGAATGACTCTCCTTACGTTCGGAATGGAGAAGCTATGGATCTCAAGCTTGAGATGATTAATCGCTCTGAGGTTGCGGCTCGTCTGGTGGGTGTGTCGCTGCCGTTTGCGGAGAGAGAGGAGGCAGTTGACGTCGACTTAGCTTACAATTCGCGTATCGAACAGTCCATGACCGCAAGGGTTCCGCAGTCTGCGTCTTTGCCACAACCCTATTGGCTAGCAACTGATGGAAGCTTGGGAATGTTTGACGTGGAAGATCAACTCTTGATTGGGAAGGCTGAGAACGATCCCGCATTCTATGCGCTGGCGGAGCTAGATGTGATGGGAACTTCTATCACGGTGGAGTTGCCCTTGGTTTACCGCGATGTCGATCCAGCCAAGGGGGAGACGATACGGCCGGTGCTGAACTTGCCGCAAGCGGCGGTTTCTTTTGCGACTCCAGTAAGTCTTTTTCCGAATTTTGAGAGTCGAACTTTAGAGGTGAAGGTTTCCGCCATGCTATCGGATTTATCCGGTCGGCTCGAGATTGACCTGCCGGAGGGGTGGAGTTCAGAGCCGAGAATTCACACGGTGGATACTATTCGGGAAGGGGGTGATCGAAGCTATGCCTTTGAAATTACGCCGGCTTCGGTTTCGGAGGAGGTCGCCATTTCTGCTCGCTTTGTTACGGATCAGGGGACATTTGGAAAGTCAGTCGCTCGGATAGAATACGACCACATTCGCGAGCAGACTGTATTCGCAGTGGCATCCACCCGAGCGGTAAGTCTGGAAGTCGCTAGAGCCGGTCAGAGGATCGGTTACTTGCCGGGAGCGGGGGATTCGGTTCCGGATAGCATTCGGGAGATTGGCTTCGAAGTTGTGGAGTTGTCGCCGGAAGGATTTGGCGTTGATGATTTGGCTGGAATTGACACGGTCGTTCTTGGTATCCGGGCTTACAATACAATCGATGGGATCGGAGCGATTATGGAGGAGCTTTTCGCTTTCGCGGAAGCTGGGGGAACGGTCATCGCTCAATACAACACGAGCCACCGTTTGAAGACCGAGAAGATAGCTCCGTATCCGCTTTCGCTATCTCGAGATCGTGTGACGGATGAGACCGCGGAGATCCGCGTGCTCGCTCCAAAGCATCCAGTGATGACGACTCCGAATGTGATCACTGCTCGAGACTTTTCGAATTGGACGCAGGAGCGCGGGCTTTATTTTCCAAATTCTTGGGATGAAGCCTTTGTGCCAATCCTCTCGCTTAATGATCCAGGGGAGCCATCTCGCGAAGGAAGCCTGCTCGTGGCGGAGTATGGAGAAGGGTATTTCGTTTACACGGGGATTTCGTGGTTCAGGCAACTTCCGGCTGGTGTTCCCGGGGCGTATCGCATTTTCGCCAACCTTCTGTCGCTTGGGCACTCGAGCTATTCGACGGACCAACTCTAGCTAAACATGGCCGTAAAAAGTAAATCTCAGCTTAACGATAATCAGCCACCTGTATTGGGAAGCTGGAGACGTGTGTACTGGTTCGTGGCTCTCTTCTTCGTTGTCGAGGTGGGCCTCTTCTATCTGTTTACCCGTTTTTACTCGTGAGTACGCTCGACTACATTGTACTGCTGGGAACCTTAGTTGGCATCGCCGCTTATGGAATGTGGCGCACTCGAGAGAGTGGGGGTCTGCAAGGTTACTTGAAGGGAGACGATTCGATAAAATGGGGAACTATAGGCCTTTCGGTTATGGCGACTCAGGCCAGCGCGATTACTTTTCTGTCTACTCCGGGAAAGGCTTACGACGATGGAATGGGGTTTGTGCAAAACTACTTCGGGATGCCATTCGCGATCATCTTTATCTGCGTGTTTTTCATTCCTATCTACCGTAAGTTAAATGTGTATACGTCTTACGAATACCTTGGGCAGCGCTTCGATTCGAAGACTCGGTATTTGGGAGCGATCCTCTTTCTCGTGCAAAGAGGATTAGCGGCAGGCATCACGATCTATGCTCCGGCAATTGTCATCTCTTCGCTTCTCGGTTGGAATCTCGATCTGACGATCGTGTTGGTCGGCGCGCTCGTGATCATCTATACGGTGTCTGGCGGAACGAAGGCGGTTAGCATCACTCAGCGTTATCAGATGGCGGTGATCATGATTGGGATGTTCATCGCTTTTGGTATGATAGTCGGGAATCTGCCCAGCGATATTTCTTTTGGTTCGGCACTCTCGGTAGCAGGCGCGATGGACAAGCTCGAAGTGGTTAACTTCTCGTTTGATATCGAAGAGCGCTATACTTTCTGGTCCGGGCTCTTTGGCGGCGTATTCCTATCGCTTTCGTATTTTGGGACGGACCAATCGCAGGTGCAGCGTTATCTGGCTGGGAGCTCTTCAAGCGCCAGTAAGTTTGGGCTTCTTTTCAATGCGGTGGTTAAGATCCCGATGCAGTTTTTTATCCTATTTGTGGGTGTGATGGTCTTCGTGTTTTATCTTTTTGAGAAGCCGCCCGTTTTCTTTAATCAATCGACGCTCGATGCTGTGGCGCAAACGGAGCATGCGGGTCAGTTATTGTCGCTAGAAGGTGAATACGGAGAAATCGTTGATCAAAGATCGGTAGCTGTTCGTCAGCTTGCGGTTGCGCTTGATAAAGGAGATGAAGCTGAGATAGGCCTCGCGAAGGCGAAAGCCGTGGAGTTGGAAGAGCGGGCGTTGCTAGTTCGAAACGAGGTGAAGGAGTTGATCAGCAAGGCGGGTGAGGATTTCGAGGCAAAAGACTCTGACTATGTTTTCATTACGTTTATTCTGGATTATCTGCCGGAAGGATTGGTCGGTCTTTTGGTGGCGGTTATTTTCGCTGCGGCGATGTCGTCCACGGCTTCAGAGTTGAATGCTCTCGGATCCACGACGATGGTTGATATCTATCGTCGTTTGATCCGACATGAGAAGTCGGACGCGCATTATGTACGTGTCTCGCGGATACTGACTGCGGCTTGGGGAGTGTTGGCCATATTTTTCGCTTTGTATGCGAACTTGGTGGAGAATTTGATCGAGGCGGTGAATATTCTCGGATCCCTCTTTTACGGAGGAATTCTGGGGATCTTCTTCGTGGCGTTCTTTTTGAAGTCGGTGCACGGGAGTGCCGTTTTTCTGGCTGCTTTGATTACGCAGGCGTCGGTATTGCTTATGTTCAAGTTTACGGATATCGGCTATCTCTGGTACAATTTGATTGGGTGCGTGTTGGTGATGCTGCTTTCATTGCTTTTGCAGATGACTGTTTTTCGTTCGGAGGGGAAGGTGTCTGAGTCATGAGTGAGCAGCCGGTAATTTGTTTTGGTCAGCAGCCGTGTGGGTTTTTCCCGAAGCGATTTTTGGTCTCCAAAATTTGGACTGCGCTTCGGCTGCAGAAGGAGATTGGTGGGGAAATCATGTTTTTCTATCATGATTGCGATCATGACCCGCGGGAGACGCAGACGAGATTGCGGCATTCGAAAACGGGGGAGGTGCAGAGTTTGAACTTCACTTTCGAGAACAAGATTCAGAAGAAGTATTCTCCTTTATTCGCAAAGCGAGTGGATCGTAATTGGCAGGCGAATACAGCGCGCCAGTTGCCGAATTTCGTTAACGAGGCGTTGGTCGAGCTCTTCGCTGGAATCAAGGCTGAGAACGTGGCAGACTTTTGTCTCGAAATGTATCGAGGTATGGGTCTGCTCGAGGGCATCCGCGTCGAACGTTCAGGGGCAGCCGATTTTCGCTGCAAGGCTATCGATGTGGATGATTATTTTGTGGATACGCGGCACGGAGGCGAACTGGTGCGAGCTCGTAAGCACGAGGACGGTTTCGCTCTGCATCAGGGAGGTAGCTCCTTTCTCAAGGTGGAGGCGGATTGTTTAGATAAGAGTCGAATTACTCCGACGCGCGATACGCGTCTGTGTTGGATGCAGTCGGTTCTTCATTGTACTCACTATATAGCGGGAGCGGGAGAGATTAAGTACTTGAATACGGCAGAAGCTCCTGAGATCGAATTTGTGGAGCGCGACGTAATTGAACGTAGTGACGAAGCCTATGTCGGAGAATAAGCCAGCAACAATTCTAGCGGTCGGAGCGCATCCGGATGATATCGAGTTCGGGTGCGGAGCGATATTGCTCAAAGAGGCGGCAGCCGGAGCTCGTATTCATTTTCTCCTTTGTTCTAAGGGGGAAGCTGGGAGTAATGGTTCCCCAGAAGGACGAGAAGAAGAGTGCTCGACGGCTGCGAGGCAGCTTGGGGCAAGCTTGAGCTTTATCGACTGTGGCGGAGATGGAAAGCTTGAGGGATCGCGGGGAAACGCGATCACTATCGCTCGCGTGATTCGGGAGACGCAGGCCAGTGTGGTATTGGCTCCGTCTCTGGTGGAGAACCAGCATCCAGATCATTGCGCTATCGGCAGAGCGACCCGTGAAGCGGCGCGCCTTGCACGCTATGCGGGCTTGGATGCCCTGAAGGGAGCTTCGGTTCACGCCATTGACTCACTGTATTTTTATGCGATTACGCCGGGCGCGGAACCAGTGGAGGGGACGCCGTTTCTGTTCGACGTTTCGGAAAACGTTGAGGGCTGGAAGGATTTGATGGCTTGCCATGCTTCGCAAATGAAGACGCGACGTTATTTGGAGCTACAGGTATCGCGAGCGCGTACGCTGGGGCTGCAAACAGGGTGTGAGTATGCGCAAGTTCTCTGGCCGAATGATCCAGTATTAGTGGATAGCTTGAATTCGGCGCCCCGCGGAGCTCGTTTGTTCTAGGTGAGTTCTCAACGAAAGCTGAAAATCGGCATTGCCTGCTATCCATTGGTCGGAGGGAGCGGGATTCTCGCCTCGGCGCTCGGCATTGAGTTGGCGGAACGTGGGCATGAAGTGCATTTCTTCAGCTATGCCAAGCCGGTGCGGCTCGATACCAGCTTGCCTCGGATACATTTCCATCCGGTCTCCGTGAGCAAGTATAAGCTGTTTGAATATGCGGACTACACGCTGCCGCTAGCAGTGAAAATGGCAGAAGTGGCGGATCACGAGCATCTTGACATAATCCACGCTCACTACGCGGTGCCGCACGCGACGGCTGCCTACATCGCCAAGCGAATGGCGAAGCAGGACAAGCTGCGCATCGTGACGACGCTACATGGGACGGATACGACTTTGTTGGGTCGCGATCCGAATTACCGGCGGGCGATAGAGTATTCGCTGCAGCATTCGGATATGGTGACAACTGTATCCAATAGTTTGAGACGCGATACGGAGGAGATTTTCGACGTCGGGAAAGCGGTGAAGGTGATTCACAATTTCTATACGCCTGGAGTGCCTACTCGGTCTCGTCAGGAGATGAGAGAGGAGCTGGGGCTTGGGAATTCGTTTACGCTTTTCCACGCGTCGAATTTGCGGTCGGTTAAGCGGATCGATTTGCTGCTCGAGTCGGTAAGCCGGTGTCGGAATCTTTCGCGGTTGAAGCTTATCATTCTGGCGGGTTCTTCCTTTGAGGAATTTCGGTCGAAAGTTCGCGAGCTGGGCTTGGAAAACGTGGTAATTGTTCGGGAAAATGGGTATCCGATCGAAAACTACATCGAAGCCAGCGATCTCGGAATCTATACGTCTCAGACGGAGAGCTTTTGCCTGAGTATTTTGGAAGGCATGTTTTTGGGTAAGGCATCCATCGCGTTTCGAGTCGGAGGGATACCGGAAGTGATGGTCGAGGGAGAGTCGGGGGTCTTGTGCGATTTCGAGGACTGCGAGGCCATGGCGGGGGAAATTGATCGATTGGTGGAGAATCGCGATCGGGGGAGGCGATTCGGGGAGGCGGCCAAATCTCGAGCGTTTTCAGAGTTCACAGCGGAGCGAATCGTGCCGCAGTATCTCGATTGCTACGAGCAGGCTCTCGGGCAGTAGATGCGTGTGGCTCGGTGCCGCAGCTGAACTGGGAATGCGATACAAGGCCTCCAAGCGCCTAGTGGATTTGTCCAAAGGCGGTTCGAAGAGGCGCGATAGTAGGGGATTGCCTGTTGATTCGCTGATCGCGTGTTCTTCGGGTTGACTTGCGGAAGGCGAGGCACTTTTTTCTCGAATGCGACTGGCGAAGCAAAGGCGGGATTGACCGCCGGGAAGCGGCACAGTTCTATCGTGCGCCTGGGTAGAACTTTTCAGAGAAAAACCGCTAACAGTTTCCAAAAAAGATCATGAGTGATACCACTGCTGCCACGCCACTGCAGGACTACTTGTCCTCCCGTTCCGCCGACTCCGTGTCGCCAGCTATGATTGGTTATTTGGCCAGTCTCCAGCAGGTTGCCGAAGTCAATCCGTCGATCGCCAAGTCGATCGTTAAGGAGCTTGAGGATCAGCGAAGCAATCTGAAGCTAATCGCTTCCGAGAACTACACTTCTACGAATACGCAGGCTGCCATGGGCAACTTGCTCACGGACAAGTACGCTGAAGGCTTCGCCGGAGCTCGCTACTACGCTGGCTGCGACAACATTGACGATATCGAGTCCGAAGCCTGTCGCCTCGCCTGCGAGCTTTTCAAAGCCGAGCACGCCTATGTGCAGCCGCACTCTGGCGCGGATGCGAACATGATCGCCTTTTGGGCGATTTTGCAGGCGAAGGTGGGCGTGCCGACGCTTGAAGGTTTGGGCGAGCCGAATCCTGCTAAGCTCTCCCGCGAGGATTGGAACAAGGTCCGCGCGGCGATGGGCAACCAGCGCATGCTAGGCCTCGACTACTACTCGGGTGGACACCTGACGCATGGCTATCGTTTCAACGTTTCCGCCCAGTTCTTCGACGCGTATAGCTACTCGGTCGACGAGGCGACAGGCTTGCTCGACTACGATGCGCTTGAGAAACAAGCCGAAGAGGTGAAGCCGCTCATTTTACTGGCTGGCTACAGCGCTTATCCGCGGAAGGTGGATTTTCGCCGCATGAAGGAGATCGCCGACAAGGTGGGCGCAGTCTTGATGGTGGACATGGCGCACTTCGCGGGTCTGGTGGCTGGCGACGTTTTTGAGGGTGACTACAATCCTATGCCGTTTGCCGATGTGGTGACTTCCACCACTCACAAGACGCTTCGCGGTCCTCGCGGCGGTATCGTCCTTTGCAAGAAGGAGTTCGCGGAGTTCATCGACAAGGGTTGCCCGCTGGTCATTGGCGGACCTCTTCCGCACGTGATGGCGGCCAAAGCCATCGCTTTCGAGGAGGCGCTCAAGCCAGAGTTTAAGGCCTACGCGGCACGGGTTGTGGAAAACTCACGAGCTCTCGCTCAGGCGATGATCGACGAAGGCCTGAGCATCGCGACTGGCGGTTCGGACAACCACTTGCTTTTGATCAACGTTACCAGCTTCGGGCTTAACGGCCGTCAGGCGGAAGCGGCGGTGCGCGAGGCGGGCGTGACCTTGAATCGCAATTCTTTGCCCTTCGATCCCAATGGACCGCACTACACTAGCGGTCTGCGTGTCGGCACTCCGGCGGTGACTTCGCTTGGAATGGGCGTTGATCAGATGAAGGAGATTGCGGCGATCTTTAAGCTCATCCTCTCCAACACGAAGCCAGCCACTATCGCCACCGGCAAGAACGCCGGCAAGCAAAGCAAGGTAAAGTACGAGCTCCCTGCGGAGGTCATCGCGGAAGCGCGTGGACGGGTGAAGGCGCTGCTCGACGAGTTCGTCCTCTACGGCGAGCTGGATCTCGATTTTCTCAAAAGTCGTTTCGGCGCCTAGCTAGCGAGAGATCGATTCATTTCTCTCTATTGTAAAGGCGCGTTCCCGAAATTCGGGGGCGCGCCTTTCGCTTGTCGAGATTGAATCGGGAAGGGGGCTAGGCTTCAGTCAAAGCCTTGATTTTGCTGGCAATAGCTGCCGCGTCGTCTTCCTTGGTGATGCGTTCGATTTCCTCGCCCGTAGCGGTGTCGACTAGAATGATAAAGCCTGTCTTGAGACCGGTTTTTTTATAGACTTCGTCGTACCCCATGGTTGCGGCCATCATTCCCGCTTGGTGTTGGGTGACCTTGTTGGACACGTCCATCTTGACGAGGAGGAACGGCGATTTTTTAAGTGATTTCTTTGCGACTTCCAAATGGGGGTCGAGCACTTTGCAGGAGCTGCACCAGCTCGCGTAGAAGTAGAGCCCCACTATGTCTGGCTCGACGACATCTACGGATTTAGAAAAGGCCGACCCTGCAAACAGGATAGTGGCGAGGAGAGTGAATAGTGGTTTCGCGAAGGTTCTCATAGTAGTCTTTCTTGGTTTTAGAGGGTGTATCGAGCCTACGCGCAATTCTCGTGGGTTATTGCAGAGATTCGTTTTGAAGCCCTTTCGGGGCGAAGTCCTAGTGACTGTCTAGTGTTAATAGTGAGTCCGTCTGGATAATAACCCCTATTTGGAAGGCTAATTGTAAAACGTGTTCAAGCTCCTATGCGAAAAACCGATCTAGGAAAGTGCTGAGCGCATAACTCAGTTTTTATATCCCAAAACTCCACGTAAAATGAAAACTCGACTCACTCGACTCTTAGCTCTCCTTGCGGCCGGACTTGCCCCAGTCTTCGCTGTGTATGGAGATGCTTTCACCAAGAACGACGGCACTTCCTTCGAAGGGAGAATATACAAGGTTCTTGACGGTTCCGTATACCTTAGGGTTGGAGAGGAACGGATCAACGCTCCGATTGGAGACTTTGATGCAGCCAGCCAAGGTGCGATTGAATCATGGGTTGCGGAAAACCCGCAAGCGGTGGACGTCTACACGAAGTGGGATGTTCAGCCTCGCATCAAGTCGAGCTCCATGCCGAATCTGCCTGATCAGTTTCTAAGCGAAGATTTCAAGGGCATGGTCTCTGTCGATCTCGTTCTAAATGAAAGCGGGCAGGTCATCCATGCTTCCGTTAAGAAGTCCACGCATTCCGAGTTGGAGCCTCCTTCGCTCGAAGCGGCGAAGACCTGGATTTTTGAGCCAGCCCAAGTAGGAGGCAAGAGCGTGAAGTCCAAGCTCCGCGTACCGTTCAAATTTGTATACACCCCCCCGGCTCCGGACGAAGCCCCTGCGAGTTAATCTTCAGTCGTCTGTATCAAAAGAGTCACTACATTTCAATTTTCACTGTCAACCACTCACATCACATCCCACCAATAAAATGAGTTCACTATCACTTGCCAAAAAAATTGGCTTCACACTCGCGATAGCTCTCACCTTTTTCGTCGTACTAGCCACAGTTTCATACGTGGCGGTTTCGAATCTCAACGACTCGTTTGGAGAATTCTCCTCAAGTGTCGAAGAAGGTAATGCGGCTTCAGATAAAGTAAACGTCGCATTGTCGATGCGTTCGAACATAGCGGAATATTTGACGTCTACAAATGCGGCCAATGTTTCGTCCCACAAGAAAATGTATAGCGAGCTCGCCAAAGAGCTCGATGTCGCATCTAGGAAGGCTGACAACGACAAGGCTCGATCCGCTCTGGACGAAGCTCAGGCATTGATGAATGGATACAACTCTGCTTTCGAGTCGATTGTAGACTTGAAGGGTAAGCAGACTCGAATACTAGAGGAGGTCGTTCAGCCAGGCGGTCAGGAGATCAAGGATCTTCTTAAGGAATTGCTCGCAGCTGATCAAAGCAAGGGGGACATCGCGGGAGCGTTTGCCACATCTTCGGCTTTGCAAAGCATGTTCGAAGCGGATTCGGCTATCAACCGAGTCATCGTCAAGTACAATGAGAAGGACATTGCCCAGGCAAACGCGATGGTAGCGGAGTTTGGCGAAAAGCTTGCTACAGTGAAGGAGGACTACGATATGAACGTAGACTTTGACGATAGCTTGAAGGACGAGCTAAAGGAACGCGTCCTCGCTCGTAGTCTCGAAGTTTCAGCTGAGTACGCGAAGGGAGTCTCCGATCTTGCGGCCGCTCTTAAGGACATCAAGGATATCTATGACAATAAGCTGGAGCCGGTTGGTCCTAAGTTTGTGGATACAATGAAAGTATTTCAGGGCACGATTGCTGAGCATCAGAGTGAGCTCAAGTCCTCTGCGGAAAGCCTGCAGGCCACTGTTAATTTCTCGGTTCTCGTTATCAGCCTTGTAGGCCTCTCGATCGGTTCTGTCGGTGGCTGGATAGTGGTTCGCGGTATCACGAAAAGTATCGACGAAATCGTTGGACGTCTTCAAGGAGCTGCTGCTGAAACCCTCGTAGCATCTGAGCAAGTTTCCTCTAGCAGTGAATCCCTTGCCCGCGACTCTTCGGAGCAGGCAGCTTCGATCGAGGAGACAAGTTCCTCTCTGGAAGAAGTGAACGCCATGACTGAGAAGAACGCTCAGAATGCGGAGAACGCGAAGAAACTAGCCAGCGAAGCCCGTGTAGCGGCTGAGTCTGGAGCCGAGTCGATGAAGGACATGATCACGGCGATGGAGGATATCAAAGAGTCTTCCGATAATATCGCTAATATTATCAAGACTATCGATGAGATCGCATTCCAAACCAATATTCTCGCACTCAACGCAGCGGTTGAAGCTGCGCGTGCCGGCGAGTCTGGCGCTGGATTCGCGGTGGTAGCGGATGAGGTTCGCAGCCTTGCGCATCGTAGCGCGGAAGCGGCGTCGATCACTGCTCAGAAGATTGAGAATTCGGTTCAGAAGTCTGAGCGCGGTGTTGAGATCAATCAGCGCGTCGCGGAGAATCTGCAGACCATCGTGAGCCATACCCAGAAGATGGACGACATTGTTGGACAGATTTCAGATGCTTCTGCTGAGCAGAATCGTGGCGTCAGTCTAATTCAGACTTCCATCAACTCTATGGATACCGTGACGCAGCGAAATGCAGCAGGGGCGGAAGAAACTGCTTCCTCGAGTCGCGTATTGCTTGAGCAGTCAAGCAGCATGCAACGGACGATTCAGGATCTGGTTGCGGTTGTTAATGGAGGCGGTAGTTCACCATCTGGAGTTAAGGGCTCGCATGTATCTTCGCCGAAGCCTGCGAATCGCTCGTTTGATGCTGCGCCTGCTTCGAAGCCACGCCAGAATCAAGAGGTCAGCGATGATGCCTTCGCGGACATGTGGAATAACTGATAGCCTCCAAATCTTATGAATTTCGAGACGCGTTCCTCCAAGGGACGCGTCTTTCTTTTTACCCGGCTGAAGATCGACTTGGAAAATCCGAAGAGAGATGAAGGACTCTTCAATTCTTTGCGGATGAAACGAATAATAATAGCGCTTTGTTTTCTTGTATCCGTTTCGCTTCAGGCAGCAGATTTTTTTGAATCTTTGGATGCCGGCGGAGCACGATACTATCGTGTGTACGTACTTTCTGCCAACGAATCGTCACTCTCGATTCGGCATAGCAAGGGTTTATCACAAGTCGCTTTGGCGGATTTAGACTCGGAGCTGCAAGCGAAATATGGATACAAGGCATCCGCTGATGTCGAACGCGGTAAACGTCTGCAAACGATTCGAGAGGCTCAGGTTGCTCAAGCGAACGATCGGATTCGCAAGGCGGTGAGCCTTGGATCTGAATCAGGCACAGGAGAGCCGCAGTGGCTAAAGAGGGCGTTTGCTCGATTTGGAAATGCTCCGCGAATCAGTTCGGAGCTCGATCTTCGCCCGCAGTTTCGCGGACATGGGATTGGGATCCGAAAGCAGCGGGGTCCAAGTTGCTCGGTGCATGCGATTGTAGCGGCCTTGGAATTTCAGTACGCGGAAAAGCAGGGTAAGCGTATTAATGTGTCTGAACGCTACCTCGTTGATGCGACTTCAAAGACTCTTGGGAGAAAGCCCTTGAATGATCTGAGCGGTACGCAGGAGAGGGAGTCGATAGTAGATGAGGGATTTGCTCTCGAACACGTGTTTCAGGCAATTCGCGGACATGGCTTGGTGCTCGAGGCCAAGCAAGGCGAGGTAGATCCAGAATTGTTTGCCGAAGAATTTAGGGATGTGAATTTTAGTCCGTTTCAGATTCCGGGCGGAAGTACACCGGTTGGTATTGGAAATCTGGTACACGTGCTCAATGCCAAGATGCCTGTAGTAGTTGGAGTCGGATGGCCAAATGATCAGCGCGTGCGCAGTACGAGTCTTTTGTCGAAGCAGCCTCCTCAGCAGGGAGCAGGGCATGCGGTGACGATCGTTGGATATCGCTGTTCTACGGGAAAAATCGAAGATACTAAGTTCATCTTTCGTAATTCTTGGGGAGCGAAGTGGGGAGCAGGCGGGTATGGTTTTTTCACCTACGAGTACTTGGCGAACAATTTGTTCAGCGCCTACGTTGTGGAGCTGCGCTAGGCAAGGGAAAGCGTATTGTCGTAGCGTTCGATGCAGTTCGACCAGTCGTAGCGGGCCATGTCGGAGGCGAGGGAGCAGGGGCTTTCCCAGTTTTCGGAAGTGACGAGTTTTTCGATTTTGTCTGCAGCTTGCTCGAGGTTTTCGAAGTAGAGTTCGGGGTGTCTTTTTGCGTCTACGTGGTCTGGATAGGCGAGGCGATTGGGCAGAATAGGGTGGCAGCCGCAGTAGATGGCTTCGACGACGCTGCCGCCGAAGAAATCTTGTCGTGAGGTTACAGGGATGATGTCCGCCTTCCAAAGCCACTTTGCGTAGTCTTCGAATGTATCCGCTCTTCCATACGCGACAATGCGGTGGTCTAGCTTTTCTCTGGCCTCGCGGAAGTATTCTGGCTCTTCCTCGAAGCGGTCGCCGAGAAGAGCGACATCGAAATCGATTCCTCGATCAAGAAGTTTGTATAGGAGTTTGCAGAAGCCTTTGGGGTTTTTGTCGTATTCCCAGCGGTGGTTCCAGAGCAGGAGGGGGACGGCGTTGGGTTTTCGTTGGGCCGGCTTGTAGGGGTCGAAGGCTTTTAGGTCGAGACCGAGGGGAAGGGCTTGGCTTTTGGTGGAGATGGATTCGAGAGTGGACTTGTTTTGGTGGTCCGGGTAGCGGTCGAGGAAATCGGGCAGGGCGCTGAGAAAGGCTTCGCGGTGGTAGTTGGAATTATAGTACACGCGATCAGCTGCGAGAGCGGTGGTGTAGTTTATGAAGGCGTAGTGGAGATCGCGGCTTTTCTTGACGTCGGCATCGCGGGGAGACCATGGGTAGCAGAGCTGGTTTTCGTGAAAGTAGACGGCTGTTGGCGTGTGGGCGTAGCGGGAGCGGACCAGAGCGAGGAAGACCGCGAAGTCCAGCATGTCGGTAGCTAGGATTAGATCGTATTCGGTTTCTCGCGACAGGAGTTGGTTTGCGAGGGTGACGGCTGCTCCATGCATGCGCCATTTCCAGTGGCGGCCGGGCAGGGTGATGAGGTCGATCTGGTGGCGGGAGTGCCGCTGCAGTTCCTCGGCCCAGCGCCGGTGCGAGCCGGAGAAGAAGGGCTCGATGAGGGCGATGCGGAGTGGAGGATGCATGAGATGATGTAGCGCGGAGCTTCAGCACGCGTACAGGGAGAATGGATCTTCCGCCGTGGCCGCGGATTGAAGCACCGCGCTATGGGCTAATTGTGGCAGCCGCAGGAGCCTCCGCCACATGAGTGGCTAGGGGCGGGAGGTGGGGAACCGGCGACGGAGAAGCCGTAGCCGCCGGAGATGAGCCGCTTGACCGGCTTGCCGGTTTCCGGGTGGGCGGTGAGGGCGTCGTCTTTCATGCTTTGCTGGACTTCGAAGCGCTCTGGCTTCTCGTCGGGGGACTGGGGGATGGTCTCGTAAACGTAGGTTGCCATGAAAACCAAGGATGAAGTATGAAGGATGAATTTTGAAGCTGAAACTTCGTGGGAAGCGAGCTATTCCACGATGAGGGCGGCGTAGTTTTTCTTGCCGCGGCGGAGGAGGATGTACTTGCCGTAGTGCACGTCGGAGTCGCTGAGCTTGTAGCCCATTTCTTGGATACGCTGGTTGTTGACGTAGGCTCCTCCTTCTTTGACGGCTTTTTTGGCTTCGCCGCGGGAGTTGGAGAGTCCGGTGTCGACGAGGGCGTCGAGGAGGAGCAGGCCGTCTTCGCTGGCGAGCTTGTCCGCCGAAATCTTGGCGGTGGGGATTTCGCCGGCGACATTGGCGAGGGCGTTTTCGGAGATGCCGTCGAGTCCGCCGCCGAAGAGGATTTTCGATGCGGTGATGGCGTCCTGGGTGGCGTGCTCGCCGTGGATGAGGTTGGTCATCTCGGTGGCGAGGGCGTGGTGGGCGACGCGGGCGCCGGGGTTTTCGGCGTGCTGCTTTTCGAGTTCGGCGATCTGCTCTTGGGAGAGAAAGGTGAAGAACTTGAGGTAGCGGACGACGTCGCGGTCGTCGACGTTTACGAAGTACTGGTAGAAGCGGTAGACGCTGGTCTTGGCGGGATCGAGCCAGATGGCGCCTTTTTCAGATTTGCCGAACTTGGAGCCGTCGGAGTTGGTGATGAGGGGGAGGGTGAGGCCGTAGACGGTGTTGCCCGCTTTTTTGCGTGTGAGCTCGGTGCCTACGGTGATGTTGCCCCATTGGTCGGAGCCGCCGATCTGGAGCTCGCAGCTTTCCGCCTGGTTGAGGTGGTAGAAGTCGTAGCCCTGCAGGAGCATGTAGGAGAACTCGGTGAAGGAGATGCCGGACTTCTCGTCGCCCATGCGGGACTTGACGGAGTCCTTGCTGACCATGGAGTTGACCGTGATGTACTTGCCGGTGTCGCGGAGGAAGTCGAGGAAGCTGATCTGGCTCATCCAGGAGGCGTTGTCGACGAGCTTAGCGGTGTTTTCGATGTCTTCGGAGAAGTCGAGCAGGCGGGTGAGCTGGACACGGACTTGGGCGATGTTGTGGTCGAGGACTTCCTTGGTGAGCAGCTGGCGTTCGGACTTCTTGCCGGAGGGATCGCCGATGGATCCGGTGGCACCGCCGGCGAGGGCGATGGGCTTGTGGCCGTAGTTTTGGAAGCGTCGCAGTCCGATGAGCGGAACGAGGTTGCCCACGTGCAGGCTGTCGGCGGTGGGGTCGAAGCCGGCATACAGGGAGATGGGTCCTTCTTCTAGACGCTTGGCCAGCTCTTCGGCGGCGGTGCAGTCGTTCACGAGTCCTCTCCAATGCAGATCTTCCAAGATAGTCATAAGGCGAACGGTTTTGGGGAGAAAGCGGGGACGTGTCCAACGAGAATTTGCAACTTAGTCTTGATCTGGGGCGTTGACTTGAGTGTCTCTACGCTTTTCTGGGCTAGGGACGCGTTGAGAGCTGTTATCTCGTAACCCCATTCCCTCTTGATTCGCTATGAATAGCCGTTCGCTTTCGTTGCTGTTTCGCTCCGCTTGTTTGTCGGCGCTTTTTTCGCTTGTTTCGAGCTCTCTTTCTATACCGATTCAGCTAGATCTGTCGCAAGAAGGGATTTCAGGCCTCGAACCTCTGGCGGAGACTGGAGAGGTGGCTCTGCGGGATGGTTTGGCTCTAGCAAGTGTTGAAGACGATCGGGTCGAAATCGAAAAACAGGGGGAGCTGGTGGTGCTAGGCGAGGGTGGTAGGGTAGATGTCGTTAGTTTTAGGCGTAGTTTTTCCGGCGCGGTTTGGCGGACGATCGACGGAAAGCGAGATGTGCAGGTGGTGGACTATGAGCCGGTGCGGATCGGGAAGGAGTCCAAGCTCGTCTTGGCGGTTACGGATGGTGAGCGTCGCGGGCGGTTTCGGGTTGAGTTGACCTTTTATCCGAATGTCCAGGATCAGGCGGAAGCGGGTAGCCTGATCAATGTGGATGGCGTGTTTTTCGGCTTTCGGAAGACGGGTGCGGATTCGTATGAGTTTGTAGTTCTTTCCGAAGGAAATGGGAGCGAGGAGGAGCAGCTGGAATGGGAAGCTCTGATTTCGACTAGCATTTGGCGGCCGGATACACCGGAGCTGGAGGGAATCGCGTCTGAAGGCAGGGAACTGCTGGGTCTTCGGGGACTGGACTGGGGCACGTTTCAGGCTAGCTTTCTGGTTGACTACGAAGCGGGGACATTGCGGGTAGAGGATAGCGGAGGCTTTGTGGCGAAGGAGAATATTCCAATCATGGCGGAGTCCACGAGGCCTTTTATGGTATTGAGTTCTGGTTTTGGTAGCGAAATCGCGGTGTTGGATTTGGTCGTCCAGGAGGCGGAAAAGGAATAGGCAGCTTCGGTAATAGAAATGGTGTTCGTCTTTGACCTGCGAGTGGAGAAAGGATTGTCTTCGCGCTTATGAAGATCGAATCAGCCGAGTTTCTAACCAGCGCCAAAGACCTTGAGGATTGTCCTCGTTCCTCCCTTCCTGAGGTCGCATTTATCGGTCGCTCGAATGTCGGTAAGTCGTCGCTGGTCAACATGCTGACCAAGCAGAAGAGTTTGGCCAAGGTCTCCAAGAAGCCTGGGGCTACGAAGTTGCTTAACTTTTTTACGATGAACAAGTGGTGGAATCTGGTTGATTTGCCGGGGTACGGCTTTGCGCAGGTGTCCAAGGGAAAGCAGGTGGACTTCAATGAAGCGGTGAGCGGATACCTTATGGGGCGTACGCAGTTGAAGCTGATCTGCGCCTTAGTCGATGCGCGAAACGAGCCGATGGAACTTGATCTCGGTTTTCTAAATTGGCTGGAGGATTGTCCGGTGCCGCATGTGATTGTATTCACGAAGACAGACGAGGAGCAGGAGGATATTTGGCGGCGCAACATGGATATCTATCAGGAAACGCTGGAGGCTCTTGAGCTACGTGTGCCGGAGATGATTCCTTGTTCCTCGGTTGATCGGGCGGGTCGTGGCGTATTGCTTCAGTACATACAAGGCGTGCTGCCCAAGAAACCCAAGAAGGGAACCGGGACGGGAGTGCAGCTGAATTGGTTGAAGAAGGGTTCTTAGTATGGATAAGGCGGATACGGTTGTCGTGCTGGATTTCGAGACGACGGGCTTGTCTCCAAGTTTAGGCGACAGGGCGATCGAGATCGGCGCGGTGCGGATCGAGGGCGGCGAGGTGACGGGGCGGTTTCAGGAACTGATGAACCCGGGGTGCCGGATTAGCGGGTTTATCGAGGACTACACGGGGATCACTAATGGTATGCTGCGGGATGCGGAACCCTGCGAGGTTGTGATGGAACGCTTTGCGGAGTTTATCGGAGGGCACAATTTAGTGGCTCATAACGCGTCCTTCGACCAGCGGTTTCTCGATGCGGAATTGGCTCGGATCTCGCAGCGTCGAGTCGGTGACTTCGTTTGCTCTATGTTGGCAGCGCGGAGACTTTTTCAGGATGCTCCGAATCATCAGCTCGGAACGCTCGTCCGCTATGCGAATTTTTCAGTGGATGGCGTTTTTCACCGGGCGCTTTACGATTCGGAGATGACGACCAAGCTCTGGATCCGGATGTTGGATACGATAGGAGATCGCTACGGATTGTTCGACGCTCCGTTTTCGGTGATGCGAAAGCTTTGCAGGACTCCGAAGCGCTCGGTCGACGGGTTTCTGGCGAAGTGCGTTTGCTAGCATCGAGGCGGACCCGGAGGAGGACTTGGGGATCGTCGCGAGCGGTTGAAGGCAGCCCGGTCGGTTCGAAACGTGTGGCGTGGTTTGCATATGCATTGGCGTGTCCTGCTAATGCGTTTCCGGCTCGGATCGGTTAAGGTGTCTCAATGAGCACTGAAGATCTAGCGAACCCGAGTTCATTTTTTAATTCTCTCGCCGGCCGCGTTGCGGTCGTGACCGGAGCTTCCAGCGGTATCGGAGCCGCCACCGCCAAGCTGCTTGCTGCCCACGGGGCGAAGGTCGCTTTGCTGGCTCGCCGCAAGAGTAGGCTCGCCCAGCTTGCTGTGGAAATCGAAGCCGCCGGGGGCGTTGCTCTCGTGGTGGAGGTGGATGTTACCTCTCAAAATTCGGTCGATGCGGCGGCCCGGACCGTGGAGAGCGAAATGGGCATGGCGAGCATCGTGATCAACAACGCAGGCGTCATGCTGCCAGCCCCCATCGAGCAGGGTAAGATCGACGATTGGCAGGCGATGATCGATTTGAATATCACAGGGGTGATGCGAATCATCAAAGGCTTTACTGCTGCCCTTACGCGGAGTGCGGCTTCAGCAGGCGTTGCGGATCTGGTAACGATTTCCTCGATCGGGGCTCGAAACGTTTTTCCCAGCTTCTCGGTCTACTGCGCGTCGAAGGCCGCAGTCACGCATTTGTCCCTCAACCTTCGCGCCGAACTAGGTCCCAAGGACGTGCGCGTTTCCGTGATCGAGCCCGGTTTCGTAGAAACGGAACTTGCGAGCCACGTGCAGGATGAAGCTGCCAAAGACTGGATCGCGGGCGCCTTTGCGTCGATGGAAGTGCTCAAGGCGGAGGATATCGCCACGTCGATCGCTTTCACGGTCGGCTTGCCGAAGCGCGTCAACCTGCCGCAACTGATGATCATGCCAACGCATCAGGTTTAGCGCGAATGACTCTCTTAGGTTGCGAATTTCGGGCGGGTCCCTTTCGCTACGACATTCGTCGATCAAGCGAACGAGACAGAGAAATGATGAGTAAGCGTTTTCGTGTATCCGGCCAATTGTGGCAAAAACTGGAGGAGCTTTCTCTTTCGCCGGAGGCGGTGCTCAGACAGGCGGAGCTGTCGTGCTCTCTTTGCGAACAGGAGAAATGCTACCTCAGTACGGAGGAGCTGTTTAGATTATGGCGGTCGATCGAGACGCTGGCGGGCGAGCCAGGAATCGCCTTGAAGATCGGGAGCGAAGACCGCATCGAACGCTACGACCCGGTTGCAATCACCTCGCTTTATACGCGCAGCTTTCGGGAAGCGATGCATAGAGCTGCCCGCTATAAGCAGTTGACCTGCCCGGAAAAGATCGAGATGCGTTCGCGTAGCGAAGAGTGCTGTATCCGGTTTTTGTGGACAAAGGCGAACGAACTCGAGCCGCCAATGCTTACCGACCTTTGTTTTGCTTGGTTGCTGTCCATCGGTCGTCGGGGTACCGGCTTGCCGCTTTCACCGCTGCGCGTGGAATATGCCCGGCGGGAGTCGAGCCGAGACGTTTTCGAGCGGCATTTCGGTTGTTCGGTTCTTTTTGGAGCAAGCGCCAATGCCATCGTATTTCGGCAGAGCGATCTCGATGTTCCTTTTATCACGCACAATCCCGATTTGTTGGCCGCCATTTCCCCGCAGCTCGAAAACGAACTAGCGATGCAGCGCTCCCAAGTCAGCGTGCAGGAGCAGGTGAAGACGACCCTTAAGCGGGTGTTGGCCGGTAGGCGGCCCGATATAAAAGACGTGGCCAAAGAGGTTGGGCAGAGCACGCGGACCTTACAGCGCCGGCTGAAGGAAGGCGGGGTCACCTACCAGCAAGTGCTGGAAGATGCTCGACGGGAATTGGCCCACCATTACCTGATACACTCCAACTTAGAGCTTAACGAAACCGCGTATTTGCTCGGCTATGAAGACGCCAGTTCCTTCTTTCGAGCTTTTCAAAACTGGGAAGGCTTGCCGCCGGGTCGTTGGCGGGAGCAACGGCTTTCCACTGCGCCTGTCGCGTCCTAAAATTTCATAGGTGTCAAAATTATGAATACGGAATCTAAGAATAAAGTAGCCATCGTCACAGGGGCTTCGCGGGGGATCGGGCGAGCCATCGCCTTGCGTCTGGCTCGGGACGGAATGGCGGTCGCGGTCAACTATGCCCGTTCTGCGGAAGAGGCGGAGTCAGTCGTGGATGAAATAAAAGCGGCCGGCGGACGGGCCTTTGCGATTCAAGCCGATGTGGCTCGCGTATCGGAAGTGACGCGTCTTTTCGACGAGACGATTGCACGCTATGGCAAGGTCGACGTGCTGGTAAACAACGCTGGAATTCTCTTCAACAAACCCGTCGCGGCGGTGACGGAAGAGGAGTTTGACCGTATCTTCGCGGTCAATGTGAAAGGCACGTTTTTCGCCTGTCAGCAAGCGGCGCTTCGGCTAAGCGATGGTGGGCGTATCATAAATCTGTCGAGCACCACGACCGCTGTCATGTTGCCGACTTATGGCGCTTACGTGGCGACCAAAGGCGCGGTCGAGCAGCTCACGCGTACGCTCTCCAAGGAGCTCGGCTCACGGGGTATCACGGTGAATGCCGTCTCTCCGGGTCCCACCGATACGGAGCTTTTTAAGCTCGGGAAGAGTCCGGAGATGATCCAGCGCTTAGCCAACGGAGCTGCGTTTAACCGACTCGGAACTCCAGAGGAGATTGCCGAGGCGATCGCCTTTCTGGCGGGTGATGCGAGCGGCTGGATCACGGGGCAGAATATCCGCGCCAATGGCGGATTCGCTTAGACCTTGGTTTTTTGAGCAATGGCCAAGGGACTGGGTATTAGTGTAGCTTTCTCGGGTGATTAGTGCCTCTTGAGATTGATGAAAGAATAAAGGGATGGCGGATTTGGTAGTGTTCACCTAGGCTGCGATTTGTCAGCCTTCGGAAGGAGCTCAGATTGCTTTAACCCCTGTTAGACTATACCGAATTATGAAAATAAAATCTGTTAAGAAAGCCCTCGGGCTGAAGCGAATTTTGACGCTTTGCGTGGCGCTATGCGTCGGAAGCGTAGGCTTTGCTGCAAAAGCGCCTACCAATCCGTCGGGCTTCGTCATCAAGCGCGGCGTGAATTTGAGCCATTGGCTCTCACAAGACTTCGGATGGACGCCCCGTGAAGAGCTGATCACTGAGAATGACATTCGCTACATCGCCGGGATTGGCTTCGATCATGTGCGCTTGCCGCTCGACGAGAAGGAAATGTGGCTGGAAGACGGTTCGCCGAACGAGGAGGCGTTTGTCTTGGTCGAGAGCGCGCTCGAGTGGTGTCGTAAGAATGATCTTCGGGTGGTCATCGATTTGCACACCATCAACGCTCATCACTTCAATGCGGTGAACGAAGGCTTGGAAAACACGCTTTGGACCGATCCGGCGGCGCAGCAGCATTTTCTCGATCTTTGGGCGGAGCTTTCCGAGCGCTTTGCGAAGCATCCGGTGGACCAGGTTGCCTACGAAATCATGAACGAGCCGGTTGCGGACGACCACGAGGATTGGAACAAGCTTGTGGCGGCGTCCTTGGCTCAGATTCGGGCCAGCGAACCGAATCGCGTTATCGTGATTGGCTCGAACTTGTGGCAAATCCCGGAGACCTTGGGCTACCTGAAAGTACCGGAAGGCGACAAGAACATCATCCTCAGCACCCACGTTTATTCGCCCTTTGTCTTCACCCATTACACGGCGAATTGGACGCCGCTGAAGGACTACAGAGGCCCCGTCAACTATCCTGGGAAAGTGCTCGAGGATGCGGAGTACGAGCGGCTGATGGCGGTGAATGGCGGTAGCTTGAAAGATCTGGTCGGCGACTCGAATCTGAATTGGAACAAGGCTCAGATGAAGAAGAAGTTCGAGCCAGCCCTAAAGCGAGCCCGCGAGCTCGGACTGCAGCTCTATTGCGGCGAGTTTGGCTGCTTGCCGACGGTCCCGCGCGAGGGACGTCTCCAGTACTACGCGGATATTACGGATGCGATGGAGGAGAGCGGAATGGCCTGGGCAAACTGGGAGTACAAAGGCGATTTCGGCATTTTCGAGTGGCATGGTGATAGCTTTAGCTCGGGAGCTCCGGACCTGGAAATGATCGAGCGACTTGTGGGAGACTAGAGCTCTCGACGTGTATCTAAAATTTAGGGACGTCCAGTAGGGCGTCCTTTTTTTTGAGCTATTAGTCTGCCGAAGCGAACTGCTTGAAAAAGCGTTCGCGCTGAAGCTGTGGGCTGGCGAGGTTGCAGTGGTTGCTGAGGATGCCGGCGGGGGCAAGGTCGAGGACGCGTTGGATGCTAGCGGGAAAGTGCTCGGGGCAGGCGTTGAGGTGAGGCGGTGGTAAAAAGGTGCGCTTGTGGCCGGTGGCGAAGAGGTCGCCGGAGAAGAGCAGGTCGTGCTTTTTCCAGTAGAAGGAACAGTGTCCGGCGGTGTGTCCTGGTGTATGGATGACTTGGATACTGCCTGCTATGTCTAGATTCTGGTTGTGCGTCAGGGTTTGATCGAGGGTGGGAAGTTGGAAGCCAAAAAGGATTCGCCCGCAGGTTTCGATGAGGCCGCAAGCGCGTGCGACGCCGCGGTATTTGTGCGTGCCGGTGAGGTGATCTTGTTCGAGGGGGTGGACGTAGAGTTTGGCGGAGGAACGGTGCTGGATTTCAGCGATGTTAAAAGTGTGGTCGAGGTGTCCGTGGGTAAGGAGGATGGAGGTGATATTCGACCAGTGGAGACCGTTTTCGGAAAGGCATTGTTTGATGAGCTTCATTCCGCCAAGGAAGCCGCCATCAATGAGGCAGACCTCCCTGCCATCGATTATCAAATAAGACGATGCGAGAAAGCTGCGTAGCTGGTAGAGGTCGGGCTGTAGTTGAATAAGCATGACCTTTGGGATTGCTGTTTGATGTTCTAGGCTGGCGGGGGAGCGATGGTGATCTTGCGGCCGAGGGCTCGGTTCTCCGCAACGATCTGCGGATCAACGTCGGAGTCGGTGATGATCTCGGTGATGTTGGCCGGATCAGCGAAAAAGTATTCTGAGCGTTTGTTGAATTTGCTGGAGTCGACCAGAAGGACGACGTTTTCAGCGTGTTCGACGAGGCGGGTCTTGAAGGTGGCCTGTTGCTCGAAGCCTTCGCTGGCTCCTCGTTCGGTATCGAAGCCGATGCAGGAAATGAAGGCGGTGTGGATATTGTGGCGTTTGAGGGCGTCAATAGTGTCGCCTCCCACGAAGGTGTGGGTCTTCGGGTGGTAGCGTCCGCCTACCGAAATCAGCTCGACTTCCTGCATGTGGGAAAAGTGCTCGAGCACGGCGAAGGAATTGGTGACGACGCGGAAGGGAAGATCCGCTAGGGCGCTCACCAAAGCGAAGGCAGTGGTGCTGCTGTCGAAGGCGTAGGTGCGGCCCGGCTGCACGAGCTCTAGAGCGGCTTGGGCGATGGCCGCCTTCTTTTCGACGTGAAGACTGCGACGCTCGATGAATGACTGGAGTCGGGGGCGGCCCGTCACGCTACTGGCTCCGCCGTGGATGCGCTTCAATTGGCCGCTCGCCTCGAGGGCTTGGAGGTCGCGCCGGATGGTTTCATCGGTGACTTGGAATTCTTCCGCCAGGTCGATGGTGCGTACCATGCCGCGATCTTCGATGAGGGACAGGATGATTTGCTGGCGTTCTGGAGCTAACATTGGGCGTGTTACAGGTTTGTGTATATCTGTGTATAGGCAAGAAATATGTTGACTTTATTTGGGAAAATGTGGGTTTTGTCGATTAAACCAACAAAAGCCAACATTGATTAAATGAATAGTACCCTCAGTAGAGCTCAAGTAGAACAGTTGGTTCGCGCTAGTCTCAGTCGTCAGTTAGGTGTTGCGGCGACTGCTGCGCCGAGTCCGTTGGTGGTGAATTCCAGCGCTCGCCATTGCCACTTGTCGCCGGAAGCGGTGGAGACCCTTTTTGGAAAGGGGCATACGCTTACGCCGATGAAATCGCTCTATATGGATGGGCAATTCGCCGCCAAGGAATCGGTGACCTTGATCGGCCCCCGCAGTCGCGTGATCTCGAATCTCCGCATTCTCGGGCCGTGTCGAAATCTTAACCAAGTGGAGCTCGCCTTTACGGATTCGATTTCCTTGGGCTTTAAGATTCCGGTTCGCAACTCCGGCGATATCGCTGGGACGCCCGGCTGCATGTTGATGGGGCCGGCGGGATTTCTTGAAATGGATGAAGGCGTGATTCGGGCTGCTCCGCACGTGCACATGCATCCGAAGGACGCGGAGCACTACGGCGTCGAAAACAAGAGCTACATGAAGCTGCGAGTAGGCGGTCCGTTAGGGGTGACCTTTGATCGGATATTTGTCCGCGTAGACCCGGCCTTTAAGCTCGAGGTTCACATCGATACTGACGAAGCCAACGCGTGCGGGCTCGGGCCTGACGTGGAGTGCGAGTTGATCAAGTAACAATTTTTCGGATACGAAAATTTAGAATTCTGAAACGTTTAAAAAGAGAAACCCAAAAACCAAATAAGCAATGAGTGAATCCATCGGATTGATCGAAACCAAGGGCCTGACTGGCTCAATCGAGGCGAGTGACGCCATGGCCAAGGCCGCGGCGGTGACCCTCGTAAAGCAAATCTCTATCGGCGGCGGCTTTTTGACCGTTCTCGTCAAGGGAGACGTCGGCAGCGTGAAGGCGGCTGTCGAAGCAGGCGCGGAAGCGGCAAACCGTGTAGGCGAACTCGTTGGCTCCAACGTAATCGCTCGTCCGCACGAAGAGCTTCTCAAGTATTTCGGCGCGTAACCAATATCTGGAGACATAAATAAAATGGCTAAACAAGCAATTGGAATGATCGAATGTAAGGGGCTGATTAGCCTCATGGAAGCCGCAGACGCAGCTCTCAAATCAGCGGACGTCACGATGACAGGCTGGGAGAAGATCGGCTCTGGGCTCGTAACCGGATTTTTCACCGGCGACGTAGCGGCTGTGAAGGCAGCTGTAGAAGCAGGCTCGGAAGCCGCTTCGCAAGTGGGCGAAGTCGTAGCCGTGCAGGTAATTCCACGTCCGCACGACGACCTCAGTAAGCTCGGAAGCTGGATCGGATAATCGGCTTTTCTAGAACCCTGACATCCAGCCAAGGACCCAGCCAATATCGTGAAAATCCTCATCGCCAACCTCGGATCGACCTCCTTCAAGTATCGTCTCTACGATATGGATGGAGCGGCTTCTTCGATGCTCGCCCAAGGCGGTTTCGAGCGGGTCTCCGAATACACGCCGTGCATCGAGAAGATGTTGGAGGATTTGATTTCGGAAGGTCATTTGGCATCGGGCTCTGAGCTCGACGCGGTCGGTTTCAAGACTGTGCTGGGCAAGGATCTCAGCGGCTGCGTGGACGCGGATGATCGCGTCCTCGCCGCCCTGGAAGGCTTCAAGGAAGTCGCTCCCGCTCATAACCCCGCCTATGCGGAAGGCATTCGCTGCTTCGAACGGCTCCTGCCGGACGTGCGTCGGGTCGCGCTTTTCGAGACGGCGTTTTACCAATGGATGGAGCCCGCAGCTTATAGCTACGCCATCCCGCAGGCTTGGCGAGACCTTGGCATCCGTCGCTACGGATTTCATGGAGCCAGCCACAAATTTATCGCCGAACGCACGGCAGAATTGCTCGGCCGCGAAGACGTGGCTCAACGCGTTCGCCAGCTCTACGTTTCCGGTGCCGGTTCATTCGAAGGCGCTCCTTTGCGCGTGCTGTCCTGCCATCTTGGAGGCAGTAGTTCGGTAACCGGGATTCGTGACGGATTGGCGATCGGCAGCAGCATGGGCTTTAGCCCGCAGAGCGGTTTGCCGCAAAACAATCGCGTGGGCGATCTGGATTCGATGGCGATTCCTTACGCCTGCAAGATGCTTGGGATCACGGTCGAAGAGGCGGAGCGTCAGCTTAACAAAGAGAGTGGCTTGCTCGGACTTTCCGGAGTCAGCAATGACGCTCGTGACGTACGAGAGGCTGCTGCGTCCGGCAATGCTGACGCGAAGCTGGCGACCGACGCCCTTGTCGACAGCATTCGCCATTGGGCAGGTTCCTTCTTTTTCAAGATGGGAGGGGCGGAGGTGATCTCCTTCACTGCTGGCATCGGCGAAAACGACGTGGAGCTTCGCGCGGCAGTTTGCGCAGGGCTCGAAGGACTCGGGGTAAAAATCGATCCTGAAGCCAATGCGTCAACCATCCGCGGCAAGGAAGGCGTCATTAGCGCTTCCGACTCTAAAATAAAAGTCGTGGTCATTCCCGCGAATGAAGAACTCGTCATCGCTCGGGAAGTTTACCGACAAGTATCCAAATAATAATTACTTTTCAGAATATTAACCAAATGGCTCTAGCGAGCCGAAAACCCAAAGAATCAAAATGGCAACACAAGCAATCGGAATCCTCGAAACCAAAGGCCTCATCGCTCTCGTGCAAGGCACGGACGCGATGCTCAAATCTGCGAACGTGGAAGTCGCCGGTCCAATGACTGGCGTCGGCAGCGCTCTCGTAAGCGTCACCATCCGCGGCGACGTAGCAGCTGTGAAGGCGGCTATCGAAACGGGAGCAGACTCCGCTAGCCAGCATGGCGAAGTGGTCAGCGCTCACGTCATCGCTCGTCCTCACGAGGACACGGAGACGATCATTCCACATTCCCAAGCAGCAGCTAAGCCAGCCGCGAAACGCTCAGCCAAGTAAGGCCATGTACCTGGCGAAAGTAATAGGTTCGGTCGTCTCGACCAAGAAGGACGAAAGCATGCGCGGCCGTAAGCTGCTCATGGTTCGTCCCATGTTGATCGACCCTGAAAATCCGAGCCAGTTCAAGGAAGGAAGCAACACGATCGTAGCGATCGATACGCTTGGAGCCGGAGAGGGTGAGCTCGTGATGCTCGCCCAAGGAAGCTCGGCTCGCCAAGCGGATGGACTCAAGGAATTGCCCGTGGACGCCGCTATCGTCGGCCTTGTCGATACGGTCAATGTTTTGGGCCAAAAAACATACGCCGCCAAAGACAGCTGAACCGCAGTCAAAGGAATAGAAAATGAGTCAATTTAGCGAAGTAGCAATTAGGAACGTGGTGGCGGAAGTCATCGCCCAGATGCAGTTGGCCCAGCCACCTGCAGTCGTCTCACGTCCCGGACGCCATGGCGTTTTCGACGACGCGAAATCGGCTGCGAAGGCGGCTCGAGGCGGTTTCGAGCAACTCTCCCGCAAGGGCTGGGCAGCTCGGGCCAAAGTGATTGAGATCGTCAAGACTATGTGCGCCGATCAGGCGGACCGTTGGGGCACGATCGAATTCGAGGAGACTAAGATAGGTCGACTCGATCACAAGATCGCCAAGCTTCACGGCATTAAGAACGTGCTCGGCACAGAGTACCTTGCTCCGACAGGCATGAGTGGCGATGCGGGGATCACCATGGACGAAGCCGCGCCTTGGGGCGTTGTTGGCGGGATCTTGCCGGTGACTCACTCCGTGCCGACGATGGCGGGAAACATGGTAAACATGGTCGCTGCCGGAAATGCCGCGGTGTTTAATCCGCATCCAGGCGGAGCGGCAGTCGCGGCCCTCGCGGTTCATGAGATCAACGAGGCGATCAAAGCCGAGCTCGGTATCAGTAATCTTTTTTGTACGGTCGAAAAGCCGTCGCTCGAATCATTCAACGAGCTCTGCGCTTCGGAAGATGTCGATCTGCTCTGCATCACTGGCGGACCCGCTGTAGTGGATGCGGCGATGAAGACCGGTAAGCGCGCGATCTGTGCCGGTCCGGGAAATCCTCCCGTAGTCATTGACGACTGCAGCGCTCTTGATTTCGACAAGGTCGCCCGCGATATCGTTTTCGGCGGCGGGTTCGACAACAATCTCCTCTGTATCGGCGAGAAACAGGTCTTCGCAGTAGGCGACGCCTATCAGAAGTCGCTTGCCGCCTTCCAGCGTCAGGGAGCTCTACTTCTTAATAGCCAGCAAGTCGAAGCCATTAAAAAGGAAGTATTCACTTACCGCCCCGGTGACGGTGGTTGTTCCCATGCTGTATTGAATCGTGAATACGTTGGAGCATCGCCTGCTAAGCTCGCGGCGATCGCTGGACTGACCATCGATCCCAAGATCGAGATGCTCATCGCGGAAACGGCAGCCGACGACTTGCTCGTCATCGAAGAGCAGATGATGCCGCTCCTGCCAATTGTTCGCTCTAGCAATTTCGCTGAAGCCGTGACTGCGGCAAAAGTATCAGAACATGGATACAAGCACTCTGCCATGGTCCACACGATGAACGTAGCGAATATGACTCATATGGCTCGCTCTATGGATACGACTCTCTTCGTCAAGAACGGTCCCTGTGTGGCGGGTCTTGGCATGGGTGGCGAAGGCTACATCAGCTTCTCGATCGCGACGACGACAGGCGAGGGGATCACCACGCCACGCACGTTCACACGCTTCCGCCGCTGCACTTTGGTGGATAACCTCAATATCGTTTAGTTCTGAAGCCTGTAGGCATTTACGCATGATTCTCGCTCGAATAGACGGCCACGCGACCTCCAGCTTTTGCGACGCAAGTCTCAAAGGTCAGACGATCGTGCTGTGCACGCCGGTTGACGAGAACGGTGAGGATGCAGGCTTTCCGTTCGCAGCGCTCGATCCTTTGGGAGCCGGGCGGCATGCGATCGTTTTTATCACCACGGATGGTTCTTGGTCGCAGAAAACGACCGGGCATGACGACTCGCCCATTCGCAACCAAGTCATCGGACTTGTAGACCCGTCATGAAAATCGGCACCGTTATCGGCACAGTTACTTTCAGTCACCTCGCTCCGCAGTTTCGTGGAGGGAAGTGGGTGATGGTGAGCCCCATGGGTTCCGAGGAGCTCACCGGAAAACGGACGTACAGTCAGGCGTCGACTCCGGTCGTATACGATAAGCTCGGAGCCGGAGTAGGGGATCAGATTCTCTACGTGGAAGGAGCCGAGGCGACGCAACCTTTTCCGTATCCAATTCCCTTGGACGCTATATCTGTCGCATTGCTCGACAGTTTCCAGTTTTCGCCGCCGGCCTAGGTCGGCTTAGCCACATATTTTAATTTAATAAAAACCAAACACTCGACACATGAGTAAGCTCTATACCGCAAAGGATCTCGAACAATTGATAAAGCAAGGCCAGTCGCTCTGCAGCGTACCCGCTGACGCGAAGCTGACGCCGATGGCGCGTGACATAATGCGAAAGCACAAGCGTAGCGCTCCTGCTGGTACAGCAGTTTCCGCAGCCCCGGCAGCAGCTCCGGCGGCGAGTGGCTCTTCTCCCCGTATTCACGAGCCCGTGCTTCCGCGAGCTGAATACAATTGGAAGCCTGGCGCGGACCCAAAGACCGCCGCTGAGCTCGAGCGCTTTTTCTTCTCTCCAGAGATTCAAGCTCTTAAGGAGCGGATCTGCCATATCGGAAAGCGCATCTGGAGCAAAGGTTATGTGGATGGAAATGGTGGTAACATCACGGTTCGCGTGGGTGACAATCTTGTACTTTGTACGCCGACATTGATTTCAAAGGGCTTCATGGTTCCGGATGATATCTGCATGGTCGATCTCGACGGCAACCAAGTAGCCGGTACGCGTCCACGTACTTCAGAAGTGAATACGCACCTCGGCATCATGAAGGCCGAGCCTAAGGCCAAGTCTTGTGTGCACGCTCATCCAGTTTACGCTACTGCTTTCGCGGTGGCTGGCGTAACGCCTCCATCTTGCCTGATTCCCGAGCCGGAAGTGTTTCTCGGCGAAATCGGTTTTGCCAGCTACCAGACTCCTGGTACGCCGGAGAACGCTCGCGAGGTTGGAGCATTGGCGAAGCGTCACCAGTCCATTCTGATGCAGAATCACGGTGTGATCTGCTGGGGTACTGACGTTGAGGACGCGTATTGGAAGATGGAGAACACGGATGCGTTTTGCCAGACGGTTTCGATTTCCATGCAGATCGGCGGGCCGAAGGCCTACGGTCCTGACAAGCTCAAGGATCTTATCCTTCTTCGCAAGAAGCTCGGCATGCCGGATCATCGACTCGATGAGCTCAAGGAGTGCGAGCTTTGTGATGCGGGTGAAGTAACGGTAAATACTCAAGCTGCTGGCTCGGCTTGTTCTTGCGCCGCTCCTGCGGCTGGAACTTCGGTAGATGAAGCGCTCGTGAAGAAGATCACCGATCAAATCATGGCGAAACTTGGGTAGAGTAAAGAGATCGCGGCACTAGGCCGCTTCCTATACGAAAATTCTACTAGGCACCAAATTATGAATACATTTTCCTCCAAGAAAGCTCCTATTCGCGTTGCGGTAACAGGCGCGGCTGGGAACATCGGCTACGCTCTCCTGTTTCGAATCGCTTCTGGGGCAATGTTCGGACCGAACCAGCCGGTTGCATTGAATTTGATTGAGATTCCGCCGGGCATGAAGGCTTTGGAGGGAGTGGCGATGGAGCTAGACGATTGCGCGTTTCCGCTCGTGACGGAGATCGTGCAGACGGACGATTTGAGCGTTGGCTTCAAGGATGTCGACTGGGCGTTGCTTGTCGGTTCCGTGCCGCGCAGGCAGGGAATGGAGCGAGCGGATTTGCTCAGCGTGAACGGCAAGGTTTTTGTGGGACAGGGCAAGGCGATCAACGATTTTGCGAAGCCAAACGTGCGGGTTCTCGTTGTCGGGAATCCGTGCAATACCAATGCGCTGATTGCCATGACGAGCGCTACGAATATCCCGAACGAGCAATTCTTCGCTATGACGCGTCTCGACGAGAATCGCGCCAAGACCCAGATTGCCCAGAAGGCGGGCGTGCCGGTGCGCGAGGTCTCCGAACTTTGCGTTTGGGGGAATCATAGTCCGACAATGTATCCAGATTTTGAAAACGCTAAAATTGGTCGCGGCAAGGCGACCGACGTGATCCTTGATCAAGCGTGGTTTCGCGACACTTTTGTTCCGACTGTTGGGCAGCGCGGCAAGGCGGTTATCGAGGCGCGCGGCTCATCTTCCGCTGCTTCCGCGGCGAACGCGGTGGTGGATACGGTGCGTGATCTGTCGACTCCGACTCGCGGGGATATTCATAGCGTTTGTGTGATTTCGCGTGGCGAGTATGGTACGCCTGCAGGCATCATCACCTCGCTTCCGATTCGCGTCGACGGAGCTGGCAAGTGGCGTGTGGTGGAGGGTGTAAAGCTTTCTGAATACGCGAAGCAGAAGATCGCGGCGTCGAATGCGGAGCTGCTCGAGGAGCGAAGCGTTGCGTTTGGTCAGCTTGGGTTGAGCGTGTAAGGCTTGGCTAAGGAAACTTTGTGGATAGGGCGGGTTTGCGAGGGCCTGTGGCCGCTGGGACAGCGGCCGCTACCTTTTAGTGCTATTTTCCGATCCAGCCTTTGCGTTTGAAGAACCAAAGGAGTCCGATGGTGCTGGTAACACACACGCCTAGGAAAATTGGATACGAGTACTTCCAGCCGAGTTCGGGGATGTATTCGAAGTTCATTCCATAGAGGCCGGCGAAGAAAGTGATGGGCATGAAGAGACTGGCCATGATGGTCAGGGCTTTCATGACTTCGTTCATGCGGTTCGATACGACGGAGATGTAGAAGTCTTGCAGGCTGTTACACATTTCCCGCGAGCTTTCGATCAGTTCGATAATCTGTAGGGAGTGGTCGTGTACGTCGCGAAGGTAGACGCGTACTTTTTTGTCAACCGGTGAGGCCTCGTCGAAGCAGAGCTTGCTGGTGAGCTCGCGGACTGGCCAGAAGGAGCGGCGCAGGCTGTAGAGCTCGCGCTTGATGAGGTAGATGTGCTGTTGGATGCTAGGCTTAGGATCGATCATGGCCTGCTCTTCGAGGTCGTTGAGTACGTCGCCGTAGCGTTCGATGATCGGGTAGACATTGTCGACGATAGCGTCAGTGAGGGCGTATGCGAGGTACCAGATAGAGTAGCGGCGAAAGCGTGACTCCGGATTTTCGATACGAGCTCGTACGGGGTCCCAGACATCGCCAGTTGATTCCTGAAAAGTGATAAGGGTGTCCTTGCCGACGATGAAGCTGACCTGTTCTCTATTGAGGGTCTCGTTTTTGAGCCGAACCATATCGAGGATTATGAGGGAATGGTCATCGTATAATTCGAGTTTGGGCCGCTGCGGGGTGTGAAGCACGTCTTCTGCCGCGAGGGTGTGGAAATCGTGGCTCTTCCGAAGTTCGTTAATGATGAATGGGTGTAGACCTTCGATATTGATCCAGCGGTGACCTCCCCATTCGGGGCGCGGGTGAACGAGCAGATCTTGTATATTGGCGAAGGATTTTTTCTCGAAGCCGCCTTTGCCGAAATCGATGCATTGGATCGGGATGCTGTTATCCTCTGGCGGAGTATCGACGCCTTTAGCGTATTCGATGCCAGGGGATGACGCTATCTTGCGGGCGACGGTTGGTTTGGGAGGCTTTACGAGATGTATAGGGAAGGAGACCAGCTTGCCGAGGCTGCTCACTGCGTCGCTAAGGTGAGATTGGAGAGAGGACTTTTTTTCAGGTGGAATTGAGGACATGGAAATGGGGGCTTTTGTCTGTTTTGCGGTGAGTTTAATGCGTTGCGCTGATTTTGCTAGTTCAATGTGGGTTTCGTAGGTGGCGGCTTGATACGGAGCTTGGCGTTGCTTAGGGTTTTGATTGTTCGCCAAATCGAATCGTTTGGAGACGTTTTGTTAGAGATTGAAATTCGAGTTCTGCTGTAAGGCGGATTGTACCCCTAAAACCCCTGTTAAGTATGAAGTTTTATAGAATTGGTCTCACTGCAATAGCTGCTGCTATTGTCGGTTTTTCGACGGGTGTGTCTCGTGAGAGCGAAATAACCCTTCTTTCCGGTAGTGGAAGCGATGATACAGTGGATTGGGAGTTTAAGGTGAATGGGGGAAGGAATAGTGGAGAGTGGTCTACGATTCCGGTGCCTTCGAATTGGGAGATGCAGGGCTATGGGACTTACCATTATTGGAAGGATTGGGGCGAGGAACGTGAGGCTCCCGACTCGCTGGGTCAGTACCGCTATCGTTTTGATGTGCCCGCGGAATGGAAAGGGCAGAGCGTCGATATCGTGTTTGGCGGGGCGATGACCGATACGGAAGTGCGGGTAAACGGGAAGCCCGCTGGCCCTGCGCATCAAGGGGGATTCTATCAATTTCGCTATGAGATCAGCTCTTTGCTCGAATATGGTGATAGCAATCTCCTGGAAGTGGACGTTCGAAAATTCTCGAGCAACGAATCGGTGAACCTTGCCGAACGGGAGGCGGACTACTGGCTTTTTGGCGGAATCTATCGTCCCGTTTGGCTCGAGACGCGCCCTGTAAGGCATATCGAACGGATTGCGGTGGATGCTCGGCATGACGGCGGCTTTTCGGTGGACGTTTTTGTGGATGGAGTTGAATCGCCCGCCACCGCTCGGGCTACGATCAAGGATCTGGATGGACGCGTTCTTGGGCGTTCGAAAACGGTATCGATTTCTCAAGGACAAGAAGAAACTCAATTGGTCGGAACGGCTCGCGGAGTGAAGCCCTGGTCGGCCGAGTGGCCAAATCTATACCGGTTGGAAGTCGAGCTGAAGGGGAAGGGCAAGCTGTTGCACTCGGTTGTGGAGACGATCGGGTTTAGAACGCTGGAGCTTCGAGCGGAGGACGGGTTTTACGTTAACGGGCGGAAGGTTGTTCTTAAGGGATCGAATCGACATACTTTCTGGCCGGATACCGGACGCACTACGAATGCGACGCTCAGCGAGAATGACGTTCTTCTGATGAAGGAGATGAATATGAACGCGGTACGCATGAGTCATTATCCACCGGATCCTCATTTTCTCGAGGCTTGTGACCGGCTTGGTCTTTATGTCTTGGACGAGCTTGGCGGTTGGCAGAAAAGTTATGATTCCGAAGTCGGCGCGAAGCTTGTTCGCGAGACCGTGACTCGCGATGTGAATCATCCATCGATCGTTTTTTGGGCTAATGGAAACGAAGGTGGATGGAATACGGACTTGGATGACGATTACGCTCTCTACGATCCTCAAAGCCGAACCGTTCTTCATCCGTGGAACAATTTCAATGGCGTGAATACGAGTCACTACGAGAACTATAACTCCGGTACGAATTGGCTCTTCAACGGGAGCGATCTTATTATGCCTACCGAATTTTTGCATGGTCTGTACGATGGCGGACATGGAGCGGGGCTCGATGACTGGTGGAAGCTGATTCAAGGTCATCCGCTTGGGTTGGGCGGTTTTCTGTGGGCGTTCGCGGACGAGGGGATTGTGCGTGATGATCAGGATGGTCGAATCGATGTGGAGGGAAATCGAGCTCCGGATGGCATCGTTGGGCCGTATCGCGAGAAGGAGGGCAGCTTTTATACGATAAAGGAAATCTGGGCGCCTATTTGTTTGCCCCGTGCGGAGTTGGATACGTTGCCGGCAAGCTTTGATGGGACGCTCCGTATTGAGAACCGGTATTCGTTTACGAATGTCGATCAGCTGCGGTTCGAGTGGCGGCTCGTTCGCTTCGAGGGGAGTACGATAGATGAGCTATCGCGTACGGTGACTGAAAGTGGGATGGCGCGTTCGCCTGCGATCGCTCCGTCGCTTGTGGGGGATCTGAAGCTAGACCTTCCTGTGGGGTGGGCGGCTAATGACGCTGTGGAGTTGGCGGTTTTTGATCCGAGTGATCGTGAAATCTATACTTGGAGTTGGATGATCCGAAATCCGGATACGCTTGCGAAGGACCTTGTTGGCTATGGTGAAGGAGAGGCAGAGGCAAGTGAGACTGCTGCGGCGATAACGCTTTCAGGAGGAGATGTGGAAATCGTGATAGATAAGGAAACGGGTCGGCTCGTCTCGGCAAGGAATGGAGATGTTGTCTCGCCGCTTAATAATGGTCCGATTGTTTTAGCTGAGCAAGGGGAGCTTTCTGAAATCAACATAGTCGATGGTGTTGTTCGCGTTAGTTACGACGGGGCTTTGCGCTCGCTGAGTTGGGAACTTCTCCCGTCTGGTTGGTTGAAGATGGATTACGAGTACTATTATCGGTACGAAGTGCCTTATGACTATTTCGGGGTGAGCTTCGACTTTGACGAGTCCGACGTTGAGGGAGTGCGTTGGCTAGGCAAGGGGCCATACCGCGTTTGGAAAAACCGGAGGAAGGGTGTCGAGTTTGGCGTTTGGGAAAAGGAATACAATGATACGGTGACTGGCGATCAGTGGGTGTATCCAGAATTCAAGGGATTTCACGATGACGTTTACGCCGCAAAGTTGCAGAGCGAGGTTTCGCCGCTTAGCATCGTGATTGCGTCACCCGATATAAATCTTCGACTTTTCACGCCGACTGAATCGGCGGAGCCTCGTGATACTCATGTGGAGTTTCCGGAGGGCGACCTTTCGTTTTTGCATGGGATTGCGGCGATCGGCACTAAGTTCAAGACTGCCGACAAGCATGGTCCGGCGAGCCAGAAAAACTGGCCTCATCGTGGAGGTCAGAGTTTTTCGGGGACAGTGTATTTTAAGTTCGGCGAGTAGGTTTTGAATTAGAACGGGCAGGGGCATTCCGCCTCTATCCGTTTACCGCTAGTCGGGTGATCGAATGATAGGGAAGTGGCGTGGAGCATTAGCCTGTTTGCTTTTTCTTCGATCGCTTTTGAGGCGTAGAGGTCGCAGCCTAGTATTGAGTGGCCGAAGGCCTGGCTGTGGATGCGAAGCTGGTGGGTTCGGCCGGTAAGCGGTGTGAAGAGGACGCGGGAAACGTCGTTTCCCGCGTCATAGTCTAGGACTTGGTATTCGCTCTGCGCGGGTTTTCCTGTTTTGTAACAGGTTTTCTGATACGGAAAATTTTCCTTATCCTTGATGATGGGAATGTCGATGGTGCCTATCGTTTCGGCAAGTCGGCCGTTGAGCAGGGCTGTGTAGGTTTTGGCGACGCTTCTGTTCTTGAATTGAAGGCAGAGGTTCGCGTTCGCTGTTTTGCTGAGAGCGAGAACCATGATGCCAGAGGTGCCAAGATCGAGGCGGTGGATCATCAGGGCGCCAGAATAGCTTTGGACGAGTCGATAGTGTACCGAGTCGAGATTGGCTGGGTTTTTCCCAGACAGGCTGAGGAGTCCGCTGGGTTTGTTGATCAGCAGAATCGCGTCATCCCGATACAGGATTTCTATCTCCTCATGGCATGGGGGAGCGATGAAATCAGTTCCGTCGGTTGTAGGCATTGGGTCGAACTTGCGAGATTGGGTTCTCCCTTGTCGATGTTTAATGCCTAGCCGGGGACTGAGTCTAGGCGTCCTCTGGAAGTCCGAAATTATCTACGACGAAGTCGATGTCCTTATCGCCGCGACCGCTGAGGTTGACGAGGATAGACTGGCGTGGGTTTTCCTTGGCCAGTTTCATGGCGTAGGCGACGGCGTGGGCGCTTTCGAGGGCGGGGATGATGCCTTCGAGGCGGCTGAGCTTGTAGAAGGCGTCGATGGTTTCCTTGTCGTTGGCATCGACGTAGTTCACGCGCTCCTTGCCTTTGAGCATGCAGTGCTCTGGGCCAACTCCTGGGTAGTCGAGTCCGCTGGCGACCGAGTAGACGGGAGAGGGTTCGCCCTTTTCATCCTGCAGCAGCAGGCACTTGAAGCCGTGGATGATGCCTGGCGTACCGAAGTGCATGGTACAGGCGTGGTCGCCTGTCTCGTAGGAGCGACCGGCTGGCTCGACTCCGTAGAGGGCGGTTTCGCTGTCGCCGAGAAAGGCGGAGAAAATGCCCATGGCGTTGCTGCCGCCGCCGACACAGGCGAGGACGTTATCGGGCAGCTCGCCTGTCATTTCGTGGAATTGCTCGCGTGCTTCGATGCCGACGACGCGCTGAAAGTCGCGTACCATCATGGGGAAGGGGTGGGGTCCGACGACGGAGCCGATGCAGTAGATGGTGTTGACCGGGTCCTTGAGGTAGGACTGGAATGCGGAGTCGACGGCTTCCTTGAGTGTGCGAAGTCCGTGACCGACCGGGACGACTTCCGCGCCGAGGATTTTCATGCGTACGACGTTTGGGTGCTCCTTTTCGATATCGACCTCGCCCATATGGATTTCGCACTCGAGGCCGAAGTAGGCGGCTGCGGTAGCGAGGGCGACTCCGTGCTGGCCGGCTCCGGTTTCGGCGATGAGACGCTTCTTGCCCATGTGTTTGGCGAGAAGGGCTTCGCCCATGCAATGGTTGAGCTTGTGGGCGCCGGTGTGGTTCAGGTCTTCGCGCTTGAGGTAGATGCGTCCGCCGTAGGTTTCGGAAAGGCGCTGGCAATAGTAGACCGGGGTGGGGCGTCCTTGGAAGTGTTTGCGGATGCTGCGCAGCTCGGAGATGAAGGCGTGCGATTTGCTGATGTTGTAGTAGGCATCGGTGATCCGATCCATTTCGACTTGGAGGTCGGGAGGAATGAAGCTGCCTCCGAATTCGCCGAACTGGCCTGCTGCATCTGGGGTGGTTTTAAAATAGTCGCTCATAGTTTTTTTAGTTAGGGGGTTTGATATCTACTGAACCGTAGAAGCGTGGGTTTGACCAAGTTAGAAACGGATATCTTGGAGGGTATTAGTTTAATTGAAAATCGTTAGAAGTGGTCGCGATCTCTGCGCAGGAAAGTTCTTTAGGTATTCGTTGGCCAAACTGGAAATTACTCCCTTATCAATAGCTTAGCATGACACATCCTTGCAGCCCTTTCGACGCCCTCGGCGGTCTCATTTACTTTCCACGCATGTTGGACAAGATCCGACTAAAGCAGCGGGGTGAACTTGCGGAGTCGTATTTGCCTCTGCTAGGGAAGGGGTTTGACGGCCGTCTTTGCGGCTATCTTGGGATTTCCTATGGGGAGGTAGTTGAGAAGGTGGAAGCGGGAGCGACGGATGACGAAATCCTGGATTGGACGCGTAGCGAGGGCGTGCCCTTGAATGAGACTCATGTGTTGATTTGGAATGGTTTTTCCGTGAAGCGCGGATGGGACGATGACGGAACGCCGGTCTTGGATGGCTTCAAGAAGGAGCTAGGCATCGAAGATCGTGACGATGTGCGCAGCTTCCTCGACTATATCGAGGTGGAAGAGGGTCGTCGCCCGTAGGATAAACTTTCTTGAAGGAAAGGCGGATCTGGAAGCGTACGCTTTGGTAGAATGCGCCCCTGTTTAATGAGAGTTATCTCGATTCAGTTCGTTGCGGTCTTGGTCATGTTAGCGATAGGCCAAGGCGCTCTATCAAGAGACTCGTATCAGGAAAGCGTGACAGTTGGGGGCTTGTCTGGGCTTAAGTACACGCTGCTGCAATCGACGGACTTAGTGGATTGGAGCGAGGCGGAGGCGCCGCGAATCGGCGAAGGAGAGGAGATCTCTTTTGGGGTGGAGACCGCCTTGGATTCGATTTTCTTCAAGGTGCGTGTGGAGGTGCATGATTCGATAACATCGGAGCTAACTACGATCGAGTATCCAATACATGTATACGTCCCGGAAGGATATGGAGAATCGACGCAGACGTATCCAGTAATCTATGCCACGGATGGGCAATGGATATCTGAAGGATTCTCATCGGCGATCGCGGAGAAGGAGAAGCAGGTGATTCTAGTGACGGTAGAGCAGGGGCCGGGCGATAGGCGGGCGACTGATTATTTGCTTCCGGGGGCGACGACCTATTTCGAGTTTTTCACCGAGGAGCTTATGCCTGCGATCGAGACGGTGTATCGAGTGGACGCGAGCGAGCGGACGATTTGCGGGACGTCTTACGGAGGTTTGCTGGTGGGTCTGGTTTTGCTGATGGACGATGCAGAGGCTCCGCACTTTACAAACTACCTCTCCTTTGACGGGAGTTTTTGGACGCATCGAACTGCGACGAACGCCTTGGAGCAGACGAGGTTTGAGGCTGGGAACGAGATGGATGTGACGCTCTATTTGACGAGCGCGACCGGGACGCAGAACAACGATACTTGGGTGACGAACTTCAAAAATAAGATAGAATCGCGGGGCTACAGTGGTTTGACGGTGATTCGGAAGTCGTACCCGGTGGAGCATAACGACGTGGCCCAGCCTTCGTTTGAGGAGGCGCTTGACGAGTTGTTCTGAAGTGGCGGATTCTGTTTTTGAGATTTGACGCAACCGGTTGGCCGGCGCTTGCTGTGCGGCTAGATTATGGCGACACCGAGCGAGAAAAATTTCGAGGACTACAAGCGAGCCGAGAAGAAGGCGATGGAGATATTGGCGGAGATGAAGGGCGTCTCGGCGAAGAAGAACGATATCGAGCTCGCCTTGCTGGTGGCGATTTTCGAGCTGCACAAGCGGGAGCTGGCTCCCGGGCATATCGCTAAGATAATCGAGGGACACCTCAACGAGCTAGTGCCGTTTTATTCGCGCGAGCCAGAGGGGAACTAGGTGAGACGATTCGGTAGTTGAATTTAAACTACTTATTGGTAGATCGACTAATATTGAGGTGATCGTTCGTTCATTTCGACAGCTTGCTCGAAGAAGCTCTTGTGAGCGGGGTTTGGCCGGTTCTGTACTTTCGATGTGAGGATGGCTTTGAGTTCCGTGGTAGCGTTTTCGCTGAGCTCGCATGAGAGGGTGGGGAGACTTCCGGTGAATTGAACTTCGCTGCAGCTGAAGCAGATGAAAACGTGGATGGGGCGAGCTTCGAATTGATCGAAGCGCAAGGCGTAGTCTGCGTGAAAAGGGCCGCAGGCTTTGGCGGACGCGTTGAGGGCGATGGAGTGGCTGTTGGTAATGATGTTGGTGAGTTGCATCGCCTCCAAGTCGCCGAGTGGTAGGGGGGTGGTGTAGAGGTTGAGGGCATCGCTTTCGTAGTGGCCGCGGAAGCTGGAGATGTCAGGGCGGAGCGATTCTACGAGATAGAGATCTGCTTCGCTAGCGGGGTGGGGGAGGCCTTCGAGAAGGATGGGAGGGCTGGATCGCTCGATTTGGTCTTTGAAAGCGTTGTATTCATTGAGTGAATCTTCCGCGTAGGATGCGGCGATGTCTCTTGCGTAGTATTTGATGAAAAGCAGAGCAGCGAGAGAGGCGAGGACGCCTAGGACGGCGAGAGTGGTGGAGATGCTTCTGCTGCGGGGGACGGATGATTTGTAGGGAGTGACCATTTTTTTGGGTTTTTAGAAGCGAGCCTGCGGGATGTATTGTCTATCGTTTCCTTTTTGTCCAGTAGGTGAGGGGGTGCTCATGGCAGGAGCCCTTGAGGTCGTCGGCTTTTTGGCGGAAGTAGGATTCGGCGTCGTTTACGCCCTGGTTGTAGGCAAACGGAGCAATTTCGGTAAGAAAGAAGTCGAGCAGGAGTTTGGCTTTGAGTTCGCCGATCTCGGTATCGAATTCCTCTTCGATGTATTGCTGGATGGAGGGGATGGCTTCGGCTGTTTCCTCTTTGGTGAGCTTGATGGGCATTTAAATAAAAGGGATGTTATTGGAAATTGGATACAGAATGGTTTCTAATCGGCTCTATTTGACGGAGTTTTTTCGTTCGCTTGGGGTGGATTGCAAGCCTGTTGAGAACTGATTGCTCTTTCCATTTTGGGCTGGTCTCGATATAGAGACGAGTCGGCTATTGGCGCAAGTGTATGCGCTTACGTTTTACCCTAATTCCAAACGGATGTAGCAATGAGTCAGATAACATTGAATGTTAACGGAGCCTCTCATGCAATCGACGTTCCATCGGATATGCCGTTGCTTTGGGCTCTTCGGGACAAGCTCAATTTGGTGGGAACTAAATACAGTTGTGGTATCGGGGTTTGCGGGGCCTGCACGGTCTTGATCGACGGAAGGCCTGAGCATTCGTGTATGACGACGGCGATGAGCGAGCAGGGGGCTGAGATCACTACGATCGAAGGCTTGGATCCGGATGGGAAGCATCCGACTCAGGTGGCTTGGGACGAGGTCGACGTGTCTCAATGCGGATATTGTCAGGGTGGGCAACTGTTGACGGCAGTCTCGCTTTTGGAAGGCAATCCGGATCCTAGCGATGCGGATATCGATATGGCGATGTCTGGCGTGTTGTGTCGCTGCGGCACGTATCAGCGAATTCGGAAGGCGATCAAGCTAGCGGCAAAGTATGGGCAGGAAGGAGTGGTGTCATGACGGTTGAAGCGAGTTTGAATTCAGTTCTGCCAAGGCGATCGTTTTTGAAGACGACGCTTCTCGCATCGGGAGCTTTTTTGGTGGGTGTCGCGTACCGCAGGGAGCTTTGGGCTGGCGGCTCTGCTGATGAGGCTGATTGGTCGCCGAACCTTTATCTTCGTATCGATCCTGACAATACGGTTTTCATCCTGAGCAAGAATCCGGAATGCGGGCAAGGAGTGAAAACGGCGCTGCCGATGATTGTAGCTGAATGCCTTGAGGTAGATTGGGAGCAGGTTCGCGTGGATCAGGCGGGCTTGGATGACAGGCTGGGGCGGCAGGCGGCGGCTGGAAGCGGATCTACACCGGACGCTTGGAATGACCTAAGGGTCGCTGGAACGGGGGCTCGCGTCATGCTCGTAGCGGCGGCTGCGGAAAAGTGGAGTGTGGCTCCTTCGGAGTGCGTGGCTCGCGAGGGACGGGTTTTGTGTGAAGCCAAGGGGTTGAGCGCGAGGTACGGGGATTTGTTGAAGTTGGCGGCGAAGCAAGCCGCGCCTAATCTCGAGGCGCTTTCGTTGGTTTCCAAACCTAAGGATTTCAAGCTTTTGGGGCGTCGCATAGCTGGTGTCGACAATGCGAAGATCCACACGGGCAAGGCTTTATTTGGGTGTGATACGCGTTTGGAGGGAATGCTTTATGCGGTTTATGTGAAGTGTCCGTCGTTTGGCGGTCGCGTGAACAAGGCGAATGTGGAGCAGGTTCTCGAGATGCCCGGCGTGACGCATGCGTTTGTGGTGGAAGGTGGAGCGGATCCGACTGGTTTGGCTCCAGGCGTAGCGATCGTGGCGGAAACGTGGTGGGAGGCGAATGCGGCCCGGCGGTACTTGAGGGTGGACTGGGAAACAGCGCAGTCTGACTCCAGCTATGACTACGAGCGGCAGGCGGATGCATTGAGGAAGGAGGCGGGTGAGACGCTTCGGGAAGATGGTCAGGTAGAGGAGGCGTTCGGAATGGCGGAGCGAATTGTAGAGGGGAGCTATTATTATCCTTTCGTTTCGCACGCCCCGATGGAGCCGCAGAATTGCACGGCCTTGTATCATGATTCTGGAAGGATAGAACTGTGGGCTCCGACTCAGCTGCCCGGTAGCGCTCGTGATGCTGTATCCAGAACCTTGGGACTTAAGAACGAAAGTATTCAAATTCATATGACGCGAATGGGTGGCGGCTTTGGGCGTCGGCTCGTGAACGAGTTTGCGGCGGAAGTGGCGTGGATCGCACGCGAGGTGAGGCGTCCGGTTCAGCTGCAGTGGACGCGCGAGGATGATATGAGCCATGACTTCTATCGTCCCGCGGGTTGGCATGACTTTAAGGCAGGCCTGGACGAGGGAGGTCGGATGGTCGCGTGGGATCACCATTTCGTCACCTTTGGAAATGAAGGTAGATCCGTGTCTGGCGCTGGTATTTCGAGATCTCACTATCCGGCGGGTCTTGTTGAGAATTTTCGCCTGCGTCAGTCGATGATTCCTTGTCATGTGCCTACGGGGCCTTGGCGTTCGCCGGGGCATTCCGCGTTTTGCTGGGCGTTTCAGAGCTTCTTCGACGACGTTTGTGATGCGAGCGGGCGCGACCCTTTGGAGTTTCGAATGGAGCTGCTTTCAAGGTCGTTTGGCGAACCGCCGCTTGATTTGGCGCGGACAAGGGCGACGCTTAAGCTTGCGGCGGAAAAGGCTGGCTGGGGGCGGGAGCTTGGCGAGAAGCGAGGCATGGGGCTAGCGTTTCACTTTGATCATGGAGGATTCGCCACTCATATTGCTGAGGTGAGCGTCGGCTCAGGCGGTCGATACAAGGTGGATCGTGTCGTGTCGGCGATCGATGTTGGCCCAGTGCTCAATCGAAGCGGAGCGGAGAATCAGGTCGAAGGCTGTGTCGTGGATGCTTTGAGCACGTGTTCGCAGCTTGAGATCGAATTCATCGCGGGAACGGCGAAGCAGAGCAATTTTAGGGACTATCCGTTGTTGCGTATTGATCAAACACCTACAATCGAATGTCATTTCATCGAAAGTGACAATCCGCCAAGTGGCTTAGGCGAGCCGCCTTTCGCTCCGGTTGCTCCCGCAATCGCGAACGCGCTTTTTGCGGCGACAGGCAGACGCGTGAGGGAGATGCCTTTTGTGCGAGCGGGCTTCTCGATATGAGGTAGGGGCGAGGCTTTTCTCCTAGACGATTTCCGGTACGACGTAGCCTTTGCGGTAGTTTCGGCGGAGTTGGGCGTTGGCTTGCTTGTGGCCGGGACCTCCGTTGAAGCGCTCGGTGGCAGGGTCGAATTCGAGGGCGCTGCCGACGACCCAGCGCTCGCTTTCGAGGTCGATTTTCCACTTGTCGAGGTGCTGGGCGAAGCGTTGGTAGGTTGCGGCGAGATTGGTGTCGTCGGCTACGTAGTTTTCTACTCGTTTCTGGGGAAGTGATTTTCCCGTCTGGTAGGAAAGGTTGCAGAGCTGGCTGAGAGCGGTGGATTTGAAGGATTGTTCGAGAGGGGCGGCGAGGTCGGACTGCTGGCGACTGTTGATTGCTCTGATGAAACTAGGGAAATGGTCATAGCCTCCGTCGCCTTTGAAGCGTTCGCGCTTTTTGTTGTTTTCGTCGTAGACGATGCCTCCGCCGCGGCCGCCGCGGAATTCGCCTCCTTCGCAGGTGACGATCACTCCTATACGGTGTCCTTTGTAGTGCGAGGCGGCGTCGGTTTCCGGGTTCATCCAGAGGTTGTTCACTTCGAAGATGACGTCGCGATCAGGCCAGTGGAGTTTGCAGATTTGCATGTTGGGGGTTTGTCCGGCGTCGTGCCAGGCGAAGCGTCTTCCCATGCTAGAAACGGCAGTGGGGTGGTCCGGCTCGCCGAGAACCCAGCGAACGAGGTCGAGCTCGTGTACGCCTTGATTGCCAAGGTCGCCGTTTCCGGTGTTCCAGTCCCAGTGCCAGTCGTAGTGGATTCTCTCGCGAAAGAGCGGCTGATCTGCGGCGGGGCCGAGCCAAAGGTCATAGTTGAGGCTAGAGGGGGGAGTAAGTGGCGTGGACCGTTTGCCGATGCTAGCTCGGTTTTTGTAGCAGAGGCCGCGGACTTGTTTGATGGCTCCGAGGTTCCCTTCTTGAATGTAGGCGAATGCTTCCTTGAGGCCGATGTCGGAGCGATTCTGTAAGCCGGCTTGTACGATTTTGTTGTATTTGCTGGCAGCCCTAATGATTTGGCGGCCTTCCCAAAGGGTGTGGCAAACGGGCTTTTCGAGGTAGACGTCTTTGCCTGCTTGCAGGGCCCAGATGGCTTGCAGGGCGTGCCAGTGATTAGGCGTCGCGATGGCTACGGCATCGATGTCGGGGCGTTCGAGGAGGGTGCGAAACTCGGATACTTGGGCAACAGTGATGCCGTGCTTGGATTTGACCTCTGCGGCGGCTTTGGTGAGTTCGGCCGAATCGACATCGCAGAGGGCGACGAGTCTAGCGCCTTTGGTGCGCATGACGTCCTCGATGAGTTGTCCGCCTCGCCAGTGGAGGCCGACGACGGCGATTCGGATTTCGCTGTTAAGATCGGTGCCGAAGCTTCGGTGGGTGGCGTAGGCGCCGACTAGGAGAGCGGAGCCTTTGATGAAGTGTCGGCGGGAGAGATGGGGCATGGGGCAGGTGTGAGGTTGTTTTGGTGCTAGTATTATCGAGGGGGTTGAGAGAGGTCGAAGCCTTTCATGGCGCTATCTAATGGATTAGGGGTTCTCCGATTAGATATGCTCGAAACTAATTGTGGACTATTGTAAAAAGCGAAAGTCCGCTACCTGAAGGATAGCGGACTGTCTGAAGAACGGTAGTTGAGCTAGTTGCTAGGGTCTGAGGCGTCGTGCGCCTGCGAGTGCAAGTAGACCGAGGCTAGTCAAAAGGACCGTGGTTCCTGAGTCGGGTACTTTCGCGCCACGTGAGCATTCAGTGAGCACTCTGACATAGTCTCCCGGGGAGCTGGAGTTCCAGTTAACTTTTAGTTGCTTGGGGTTAAGCGGATCGATTTCAGCGATGTTCGGAGGAGTTTCGAGTCCGCGCAGCTCGGGGTTGAGATAGGTCACGCCAGTATTGGCAAGGTAGTCAGTATCGAACAGAGGATCTGTTTGTGTGAAGATCGCGAGTATGTTTGCGTCGAAGAGAACAGAGCCGCAAATGTGGAAGGCTCGATTGGGATCAAGGCTTAAGGTAATAGGATCCCAAAAGACGTAGTGACTAGCGACGGTAGTGCCCATTGGTAGAAGTCCAATTCCTACATCGGGCGTGTGGTCATGAGTCGTCATAACGTTTTGATCTTCGTCGAAGCCGTAGAAATTAAAGTCGTCGAAGTTATTTTGGCCGACTGTATAGTCTGGGTCAGACTCGGTGAATGGGACGGTAAGCTTGACGAATGTAGCAGCTGCGATGTCTGCTTCCATGGCTGGCGTTACATCCGGATCTGTCGCATACTTAGGTTGGATGTGTTCGATGTTTCCGCTGAGAATAATGGCATGAGCTAGCTGACTTGCTAGGGCGAAGGCTAGGAGACTGACTACTAACTTTAGGAGCTTCATTTTAGAGTTGGCTGGGTTTTTGTTATTAGGCTTCTTTTTTGTTTATATCATGATCGATTATACAGAAATTTAGAGGTTTGGTTTTATGTATTAAGATTTGGTAGCTATTGATTGTGCAGGTGTTAGTCGGTGTCGTTTGCTGGTGCGGGATTTGGATTCTTTTAGTTTATGTTATTTAATATTCGTGTCGATGAGACTGCCGCTTTCTGGGGTATTTATATAAAGTGGTTATATTGATATTAGCTGGTTGCTTGTGGGTATTCCTAGGTTGTTTTGTATACGTTCCGCATGTGGAGCCTTGGGAGTGTTTTGAGGATGCCGACTGATGAGTCCGCAGATAGAAGCGACATTGCTTTTTGGGCACAAAAAAGCCCGCAGGCTTAAGGGCCTGCGGGCTGGAAAGAATGTAGAGTTTTCTGCTCGTTAGTTGCGTTTGATACGGCGAATGCCGAGGAGGATGGCGATGCCGAACGCGAGGAGAGCGGAGGTGGTGCCGGTGTCGGGGACAGAAGGTGGCGGCACACTCGGAGATTTTTCGGTCAGAACGCGAAGGTAGTCTCCAGGGCTGCTTGCTATAAGAACCAGATCGAGCTGTTTCGGGTCAGCACCGTTGATCGTTGCAGTGTTGCCGGGCTCGAGTCCAAGCAGAGGAGGGGTCACGTAAGTGACATCGGGACTGTTAAGGTAGTTTAGTGCGATGAGAGAGTCTGTCTTACTGAATACTGCCAGTATGTTTGAATCGAACGTAACACTGGCGTTGATCAGTTTGTAGGCTCCGTCTGCTCCACCGGGATCGATTGTTGGGGGATCGAAGAAGATAAAGTGACTAGCGACAATAAGACCTTCTACCAGCGTTGCAGTTAATCCTTGAGCCGCAATTTCAGCGATCAGAGTGGCGTCGGTCGGATTTTGAAAGGCGATGTTTTGACTCTCGTCAAATCCGTAAAAGTTATCCCGATCATCGAAGTGATTTTGCCCAACCACTGAATTCCCATTTTTGTTGGCAAATGGAGTTGGTAGTTTGATAAACTCTTCTGTGATGCCTCCTCCGCCGGGAGCTATGTTATCGATAGAGCCGCCGATTATAGTGCCGTGGGCTAGGTGGCTAGTCAGCGATACCGCTAGACTTAGCGCTAATAGTTTGGTCGTTTTCATATCTGAGTGGATTTGTGTGAATTTGAAGCGTGTGTGGTAATGGGAGTTCGTTGGTTTTTGTTCGCCTTGTCGTTGCGTTTTTAGGCGCACTTCGGAGAGCGTTCTCTGGAGCTACTGGTTTTTTTGGTCGCTGCCGGAGAATGGAATTTTGAATCTAGACGAGATTCAACTGCGTCGAGGAGGAGAATTTCGTGTAATTAGGTTCGGTCTTAACATGTAAACTTTTTGTAATGCTTGTCAATTAGTCACAAGACTTGAGGCAACCTTTGGAAGAAAACCCGATGTGTCAGTGGGGGCTAACTTACTCTCCTAGGAGAAGCTACTTAGCTATCCCATGGAGAAAACTGTAAATTTTTTGTAATCTATGTCAACTGAACACCGCGTTTGAGCCCGTTTTAGGTAATAGCCTGATGTTATATTTCTCTCTTCCTTAGAGTAATTTTACAATTCGGGTGATTTTCTAAGGATTAAGGCTTCCATAGTGATTGAATTAGGGCCTTTGGGGACTCTTCTTTGGCGACAATCCTAAATTTCGGTCAATCCGAAGCCCGTTCGGCTGTGAGTCCATACTCTGCTCGTGCGACCTTACGTATTCGAGCGATCTAGTGAGCGAAATTGAATGGCTTCGAGGAGGTGAGGGGCTTGGATGTTCTCAGAATCCGCGAGGTCTGCGATGGTGCGGCTGACTTTTAGGATACGATCGTAGGCTCGGGCCGAGAGAGATAGGCGCTCCATAGCGGTTTGTAGGAGATCGCCGAGCTCGGGGGCAATTTGGCAATGGCGTCGGATGGAATTGTGGCCCATGTCAGCATTTGAACGTATTTGGGAATCGGAATAGCGAGAACGCTGAAGGCTTCTGGCGGTTTCGACGCGCTGGCGGACGTGTTCGGACTTTTCGCCGCGTTTTGCTTCGCGGAGTTGAGCGATGGTGAGGGCTGGGGCTTCGACGTGCAGATCGATACGATCGAGTAGAGGGCCGCTGATGCGCTGGCGGTATTTTTGCACTTGGTGCGGTGAGCAGGAGCATTCCTTTTGTTGGGAGCCGAGGTAGCCGCAGGGGCAGGGGTTCATGGCGGCAACCAGCATGAAGTTGCAGGGGAGGGTGACTTTGCCGGCGGAGCGTGAGATGGTAACCTGGCCGTCTTCGAGGGGCTGGCGCATGACTTCGAGGGCGGAGCGTTTGAACTCTGGTAGCTCGTCCATGAAGAGGACTCCGTTGTGGGCGAGAGAGATTTCGCCCGGTCCGGGGATGGAGCCGCCGCCGAGTAGACCTACGTCAGAGATGGTATGGTGGGGGGAGCGAAAGGGGCGGTGTTTGGTGATTCTGGAGCTTCGCGTGATGCCGGCGGCGGATTCTATTTGCAGGATTTCGAGGAATTCGTCGAGGGTCGGCTCTGGCATGACTGAGGGAATGCGCTTGGCTATCATGGACTTGCCGGAGCCGGGCGGGCCAATCATGAGAATATTGTGTCCGCCGGCTACGGCGATTTCGACGGCGCGTTTTACGGTGGCTTGGCCTTTGACTTCGGCGAAATCGAGATCGGAGGAGTGGGCGTTGGGGTCGAAGACGGTTTTGCCTGATAGGTTTGGCAATTCGAGATCACCTTCGATGAAGCGTTTGGCTTGGGTGAGGGATTCGACTCCGTAGACTTCGATTCCCGCGACGAGGGAGGCTTCTCGGGCGGAAGCGAGGGGTAGGATGACGCCGCGTTTCTGGGCGGCTCGGGCTTGCAGGGCGAAGGCGAGTCCGCCGCGAATGGGGCGGGTAGCTCCAGAAAGGGAGAGTTCGCCGCCGATGAGAAAGTCGCGCAGGCGTTGCTCGCCGGATAGTTGGTTGGTGGCGGCGAGAATGCCGAGGGCGATGGGAAGATCGTACATGGGACCTTCCTTGCGGAGGTCGCCCGGAGCGAGATTGATGGTGGTGCGGGTTTGCGGCTTGCGGTAGCCGGAGTTGGCGAGAGCGGAGAAGACGCGGTCGTCGGATTCTTTGACGGCGGCGTCCGGGAGGCCGACCATGATGAGTCGCGGATCGCCGGATTCGCCGGAGTTGACTTCGACGAGGACGGGCACGGCCTGGATTCCTTGCAGGGCCGCGCTAGATACGATTGCTAGCATTTGAGGGGATGGGTGAGGAGTTTGTGGGTAAGGAGTTGGGTAACAGGAGGTAAGAGGAGTCTTTGTATCGATGGGGTCGAGGCAAGGGTTTTTGGTCTGGTGAGAAGTGCTGGCGGCGGTTTTGGGCTAGACGACTGGAGCGATAGGACTAGGGATTGTGGGAAGTGAAGATTGGGCTGACAGGGGGAATTGGGTGCGGGAAGTCGACGGTGGCGAAGTTGTTTCGCGAACGCGGTTTTTCGACGATGGATACGGATGCGGTGGTGCATGCGCTATTGTCCGATGACGCTGATACGATCGCGGCCGTTGTGGGACTATTTGGGGAGTCCGTGCGATTGGCTGCGGGAGGCATAGACAGGGCGGCAGTAGGCAAGCTGGTGTTCGAGGATGGTGAGCAGTTGGCGAAGCTGGAAGCGATTTTGCATCCTCGGGTACGCGCGGCCTGGGAATCGGCGACGGCGGACGGAGAAGACTGGGTGATCGAGATCCCCTTGTTGTTCGAAAAAAACCTTCAGAAAAACGTTGATCTTACGATATGCGTGTTCTCTGATCCGCAATCGCAGGTCGAGCGTCTTGAGCAGAAAGGTATGATTCGAACTCAAGCCCTGGCCCGTATGAAACGGCAGATGCCATTGTCTGAAAAAGCCGAGCTAGCAGACATCGTATTGCTGAATGATGGCAGCCTTGAATTCCTCACTAAGCAGGTTGATCGTCTGATCTCCAAAATCAAAACCCTCTATAACTAAAAGCGTCTTAACTTTTGAACGCGTGGCCGACGTGGCCAGTGTTCTGGGAACAGATCCGTTCCCGGCCCTTCTAGAAACATTTCGATATGTCTAGCGATTCTGAAGAAAACAATGGTGGCGGACTGCCACTTGACTACGGCTTTGATAACTTGCCGCGAAAAGCTGCTAAAAAGGCGGCTAAGAAGACTGCCAAGAAAGCGGCTAAGAAAGTAGCTAAAAAGGCTGCCAAGAAAGTGGCTCGAAAGACCGCCAAGGTGGTGGAGGATTCTCCAGCTCCGGCAGAAGCGCCCGCTGTGAAGGAAAAGCCGGCGCCTGCTGAAAAGGAAAAGCCGGCTGCCGCTGCGAAAGCTGCAAGCGATGACAATGAATTTCGCCCCGCCGATTTTAAGGGACGTGGATCGCACCTGGACGGAAAGGAGCGCGTAGAAGTCGTCCCTGACGTTGCGGAGACTCCGGTCGAGCGGAAGCGCGTCACTCCTGAAGATACGGTCAAGTCCGGTGAAGATTCTGGCGAGAAAGATCAGAAGCCGAAGGATCGCGAGGGGCAGTCTGGCGATCGCCAGAAAAATCATCGCGATGGAGGAAATCGTTCGCAGCACGGAGACCGCCAGCAGCACCAGGGAAAAGGAAAATTCAACAAGAACAAGAAGGGGAACCGCCGTGGTGACCAGCAAGGCGGAAACGCTCAAGGCGGGAAGCAGGCATGGGGCAAGGGCGGTCGCGGCCAGAAGGGCGGCAAGCAGCAGGGCGGCTGGCGCCAGCCACCACCGCCGTCCGAGCGCGATTTTATCGAAGGCGAACTTCCCGCGTCCTCTCGCTTCTCGAACAAGGAAGCCTGCGAGGCGCTCTTCACGGAGCTCGATGGGGCTGAGCCGATTGATTTGACGTCGCTGTACGAGTTGAAGGTCGAGCCCATGGCAGCAGCGGTTCGAGAGCTCGGAGCGGAATTGGAGGAAAAGTGCAGCCGCAAGCAAGCGATTGAAGCCCTTTACAAGGTTTCCCGCGAGGGGAAGAAGGTTCTCAAGGATACGGGATTTTTAGATACGAGCGATGATGGGCACGGTTATATTGTTCACTCGGCGAGCAATTATCAGCTCAAGCCCGAGAGCGTGTATGTGCCGGCCTCGCTGATTCGCGAGTATGGGTTGCAGCGCGGGCACGAGCTCGAAGTTTTGGCAATCGCTCCGGAAGAGGGCGAACGTTGCCCGGCGGCTTTGCGAATCGTTTCGGCGATGGGCGGAGCTCCCGAGGACCTTGCCAAGGTGACTCCCTTCGAAGATTTGATCCCTTATTATCCGACGGAGCGTTTGGTTCTCGAGAGGCCGGATCCCGGGACGAACAAGAAGGATGTGTCGATGCGGGCCTTTGATCTGCTTACGCCGATAGGCTTTGGCCAGCGTGGGCTGATCGTAGCTCCACCTCGCACGGGCAAGACGATTCTTTTGCAGGGCTTGGCCCACTCGATTCAGGAGAATTGGAAGGATACGCACTTGATCGTGCTGCTCATCGACGAGCGGCCGGAGGAAGTGACGGATTTTCGGCGTCAAGTGAAGGGCGAGGTGGTGAGCTCCACTTTTGACGAGACGCCGACGAGTCACGTGCATTGCGCGGAGATGGTTTGCGAGAAGGCGCGTCGCATGGTGGAGCAGGGAAAGAATGTTGTCATCCTGCTCGATTCGATCACTCGTTTGGCTCGCGCCTACAATGCTCTGGCTAGCAATAGCGGCAAGATCATGTCTGGCGGTATCGAGGCGACGGCGATGCAGAAGCCTAAGCGTTTCTTTGGCTCCGCCCGAAACATCGAAGGCGGCGGCAGCTTGACCATTATGGGCAGCGCCTTGGTGGATACGGGCAGCAAGATGGACGAGGTGATTTTCGAGGAGTTCAAGGGCACCGGTAACATGGAGATCCACCTTGATCGTGACTTGATCAACAAGCGCGTTTTCCCGGCTATCAATTTCGAACGTAGCGGCACCCGCAAGGAGGAGCTACTCTATCATCCGCAGGAGATGGAGAAGGTTTACGGATTGCGTCGTGTGATGCAGGGCGTGCCCGGCGTGGAGGCGATGGAGATGCTTATCAAGCGTCTGAAAGTTACGAAGAACAATATCGAGTTCTTGATGTCGCTGAAGTAGCCTAACTTAGTCTTAATGATGAGGCCGACGCTCCTTGGTTGGGGGCGTCGGTTTTTTGTGGCTGAGTTCGAGAGGCTTTTAGGAGGGGCGTCATCGGGGAGCTGGTGGAATTGTCTGGCAGGATTGGAGGGGTTTGGTTTGAGTGAACTGATCAATGGCTGACGCGTCGCTTATTCTCCAAGTTGTTGAAAATCGTGGACTTGTATCCGACGAGCAGCTTCGCGTCGTGAGGCAGTCCTTGCCGAAAGCGGGCGACGATGAGGTGTTGGAAGCTCTTTTTTCGAAGGGCTATGCGGACCGAAAGGCGGTTGTTCGGGAAGTCGCTGACGAGTTCGCCATCGATTCGGTCAATCTTTCGGAGGCTCCGTGGCCGAACAATGCCCGAGAGTTGCTTGAAGAAAGTCTCGCTCGCCGTTTTCAGGCTTTTCCGCTGTCTGGCAGTCGGGATCGTCTGCGGGTGGCGATTGCGGATCCTTTGCAGGAGCTTGATACGCTTTCGCATTTGCTCGGCAAGCAAGTGGAGCCGGTGCTTGCTCTAGAGGAGGATGTGGAGATCGCTATCGACGCTTCTTACATCAATCAAAGCGAGACCGCCTCGGCGCGTTTAAGCAAGGAGGAGAGCAAGCTGGCCGATGAAGTGTCGGTTGCGGAGAGCGGGGTGGAGATATCGACTGCTATGACGGGCGAGGACGATGCTCCGATCATCCGGCTCGTGCAGGTGATCATCTCTGAGGCGATCAGGCTGCGGGCGTCCGATATTCACTTCGAGCCCTTGGAAGCGCGTTTTCGGGTGCGTTTTCGGGTGGATGGCAAACTTCAGGAGGTTCCGAATCCGCCGCCGCAGCGTTTGCAGTTGCCGGTTATCTCACGAATTAAAGTGATGGCGAAGATGAGCATTGCCGAGAAGCGTCTGCCTCAGGACGGCCGTATTCAGGTAAGAGTCGAGGGGGTCGAATATGATTTGCGCGTTTCGTCGCTTCCTACGGCCTATGGCGAAAGCGTGGTGATGCGTGTTCTGGACAAGTCGAGTCTGATGCTGGGCTTGCCGGAATTGGGTTTTCTGCCGGATGACCAGGAAACCTACGAGCGGATGATTGCGATGCCGGACGGGATGCTTTTGGTCACTGGACCGACGGGCTCGGGCAAGACCACGACGCTCTACAGTTGTCTGCACTTTCTCAACAAGCCCGACCGGAAAATCATAACGGTCGAAGATCCGATCGAGTACCAGATGCCGGGCATCAATCAGGTACCGGTGAAGAAGGAGATTGGGATGAGCTTCGCGGCTGCCTTGAAGGCGATTCTACGTCAGGCGCCCAACATCATCATGGTCGGCGAGATACGCGATCTGGAGACGGCGGACATTGCGATCAATGCTTCGCTAACCGGTCACATGGTCTTCAGTACTTTGCATACCAATGACGCTCCCTCCGCGGTGACGCGCCTGGTGGATATCGGCGTGAAGCCGTATCTGGTGGCGACCTCGCTGAGGGCCGCTTTGGCCCAGCGTTTGGTGCGCAAGATTTGTCCGGCCTGCCGCGAGCGCTACGAGCCGAGTCTGAGGGAGATGCATGCGATCGGCTTGGATGCGGCCGGGGGGCGTTCGGTTAGTTTCATGAGGGGAGCGGGCTGTGACGAGTGTCATGGACAGGGCTTCAAGGGACGAATCGGAGTGTTTGAGCTTTTCAAGGTCAACGAGGAGGTCGAGCGCCTGATTTATTCGAACGGGACATCTGCTCAGCTGCGGTCGTTAGCGCGGCAGCTCGGCATGCGGTCGATGCGGGAGGACGGGGTTCGCAAGGTCATGGCCGGAATGACGACGGTGGAGGAAGTGCTCTCCGTGACGGTGGACGAGCCGGTGCTCATCTAGGGAGGCAGTGACTCGGCGGGGTGCGCCCAGGGGTGCTTGCGTAGGGGAGATTCGTTGGGTTGCGGAGCTCAGGTGCGGAGCTATTTTGACGATACTTCTGCTATATGAGTTACGAGATGAACGAATTGCTGGAGCTGGTCTTCGACGAGGGAGCCTCCGACCTGCATCTTCAGGTGGGGCGTCCGCCTACGATCCGCTTGAGCGGCGAGATGGTTTCGGTCGATGGGCCGGACTTGACGCCTTCGGACACGGAGAAACTCATGCAGTCGATCACACCTGACACTTATATTCAGGCGGTGAAGACGACGGGGGGCGCGGACTTTGGTTTTGCCTATCTCGACAGGGCTCGTTTTCGCGTGAGCGTGATGCGGGCGAAGGGGACTTACGGGCTGGTGCTTCGTATGATCCCGGCGGATTTCATACCGCTCGATAAGATTGGGATTCCGGACAAGATTCGCGATTTGCTGTATCGGCCGCGTGGCTTGATATTGGTGACGGGTCCGACGGGCTCGGGTAAGAGTACTACTTTGGCCTCGATGGTGAACTACATCAACGAGCGCCGGAGCGGACACATCATCACGATCGAAGATCCGATCGAGTATTTTCACGACCACAAGAAATGCATCGTAACGCAGCGCGAAGTCGGCGTGGATGTGGAGAGCTTTTCCGGGGCGATTCGCAGCGCCCTGCGTCAGGATCCGGATGTTATTCTTGTGGGTGAAATGCGCGACTTGGAGACGATCGAGGCGGCGATCAGCGCGGCTGAGACGGGCCACTTGGTCTTTGGAACTTTGCATACGAATAGCGCGGCGAAGACGATAGACCGTATCGTGGACGCGTTTCCGGCGAACATGAAGGAGATGATCCGCACGCAGCTTGCCTCGTCGATCGTGGGCGTGATTTCTCAGGTGCTTTGCAAGAAGATCGGCGGCGGTCGCGTGGCTGGTCTCGAGATTATGGTTACGACGACTTCGATCAGCGCCTTGATTCGAGACAACAAGACTTACCGCGTGAACTCGGATATTCAGACTGGAGCGGCTCTCGGTATGATAACTATGGATACGCACCTGCTCAGCTTGTACAATCAGGGCAAGATCACGGCGCGCGAGGCCTTCGAGAAAGCTCAGTCGCCGGAGGATATGCTTAAGCGACTTGAGGAGTTGGGGGCGACGGTTGAGGAGTCCTAGCGGAGCCTTCGCCTAGTCTTGCGAGCTGTTCTCCGATAGCGTTTTCGTGAGGGTGTCGCGCAGCTCCATGAGTTTTTCGCCATTGGATTCCTCTTCCGGATCGATTTCGCTGAGGTAGAGGGTGTCGATGGCGATGCCGCGCTCTGTGTTGATGCGGGCGAAGGTGATGTCGAAGCCGTGTTTGGAGATTTGGTGGGAGATTTGGTAGAGCAGGCCGAGGTGGTCGGGAGCTTGCACTTCGAGGATGGTCCGTTGGAGGGATAGCTCGTGATAGACGTCGACCTGTGGCTCGAAGGATTCGGCGAGGGGGTTGTCGTCGTTTTTGACGAAGATGTCCGCGGCCTCCTTGCGAACGATTTCGAGGATGCGCGGGTAGAGATCCTGGTTGGAGACGAGGGCGTCTCGTACGGCGTTGGCGAAGGCTTCCTTGGCTTTCTCTGGATCGGAGGGGCCGCGCCCGCTTTCGGTCACGTAGAAGGTGTCGATGGCGATGTGGTCGTCTCGGGAGATGGCCTTGGCGGAGAGGATGGAGTAGCCGGCGATATTGAGCGCTCCGGCGAGCTTGTGGAAGAGTCCGGCTCGATCCCAGGTGACGATATTGACCACGGTGAGGGAGCGGTTGATGTCGTGTTTCCAGTCGATGACTGGCTTGAGGGCGCCGAGCGAGTTCGCGTTGGCGATTTCCTTGATGAGTTGGTTGATCATTCGGATGTGCTGAATGATCTCGTCCTGAGAGGTATTGATGAAGTAGCGGTCGGGAAGGAGTTTGAAGTGAGCGTCGATTTCTTCCGTTCCGACTCCTTCTATGTCGATGGAGAGGAGTTCTCGCTGGGTCATCTTTTTCTGCTCCTCGAATTTTTCATCAAGCTTCCCCTCTGCCTTGAAGACGTCAACGGTGCGGCGGTAGAGAGTGCGGTGCAAGGTGTCCTTGTACTGGTTCCAGAGACCGGCTGCGGTGCCCTTGGCGTCGCAGAATGTGTGCACGTAGAGGAGTCGTAGGTATTCGGGCGACTCGACTTGTTCGGCAAACGCTTTTGCGGTGTCTGGATCATCAATATCGAACCTCTGCCAAAATCGCGCCATCTGCAGATGATTCTTAATAATAAAGCGAACTGAGGCTCGATTTTCTTCATCTATCTGAAGTCGATCGAGGATGGGCTCTGCGATTTCGACGCCTGATTCGGCGTGGTTGCGAATGCCGCGGGCCTTGCCGATGTCGTGGAGCAGCAGGATGAGGTAGATTAGATTTGGCAGGCGAAGCTCGTGGAGGGCTTCTCGATAGGGTTTGTAGAGGGTGTCCGGATTTGAAAATATTTCATCGAGCTCTCTAATTGTATGAAGGGTATGAACATCTGCGGTATAGCGATGATAGTATTCATGTTGGACGAGGCAGGTGAGCTTTCCCCATTCCGGGATGAAGGCGCCAAGGACTCCGAGCTCGTGCATTTCGTTGAGAGTCGGGTAGACGTTTCCGGTTTCCTGCATGATGGTCCGGAGGCTGAGGTTGGCTTCCGGGGAGACGCGTATGCTGTCGTCGATCAGGTCGAGGGATGATCGAATTAGTGCATTGAGCTCAAAATCTATCTCGACGTTGTTTTGCTGGCAGTGTCGGAAGATGCGGATGAGCCGGTTGGGCTCTTCGGTGAAGACGGACTTGTCCGCGAAGGTGATTTCTTGTCCGCGAATGAGGAAGCCGTCGATGTTTTTGACGCGTTCCTTTCTCCGGGCGAGGAGGAAGTTTTTGACGGATTGGAGGGGGCTCTTAGTGGTGTCCGCGGCGTTGAGGGCGAGTCGCTTCTCGATGTTTTTGGATACGCGGAAAATGGTTTGGGCGCGTTTGTAGTAGTCGCGCATGAAGCTTTCGACGCGCTCGAGGATGTCGCGCTGCTTGTAGCCGAGGCGGTAGGCGACTTTGGGCTGAAGCTCGAGGGAGAGCAGGTCGGTCGGGCGCTTGAGGCGGAAGTGGAGCTCGTTGCGGACCCGGATGAGAAATTCGTAGGCTTCCTTGATGTCTTTGAGCTCTTGCTTGCTGAGGTAGTTGAGCGGGACGAGGCCTTCCATGTTGTGGAGGTTGAGGCGTACCTGAGCCATCCAAAGGGTGTTGTGGTAGTCGCGCAGGCCGCCGACCCCGCTTTTGATATCGGGCTCCTGCATGTAGATGCTGCCGCCGAATTTGGCTCGTCTGCTTCGTTGGTCGTCGAGGCGGAGCTTGATGTAGCCCTTTGGGTCTTCTTTGCGATAGAAGAGGTGGTAGGAGGTTTGGAAGCCTTCGAAGAGCGGGGTGGACCCGCAGATGAGTCGGGCTTCTAGTAGGGCGGTCTTGGTCTGGATATCCGCCTTCGCTTCCTTGAAGGCCTCTTCCACGGAGCGGGTGGAGTGGCCGACTTTGAGCCCGGCGTCCCAGAGCGGGTAGAGGACGTGGTTTACGAGAATGTCTTGGGCTTTTTCGAGGAGGCGAGCGTCGGTATCCGATGGATACAGGAACATGATGTCGATATCGCTGAGCGGGCAGAGCTCTTCGCGTCCGTAGCCTCCGAGGGCGACGACGCTGATGGCGAGGTCTGCGGTGTCGGGGCTGGATTGGACGGTTGCGATCGCGGGCTCGGCGAGGCGGGAGATGAGGGTGTCGATCATCTCGGAGCGGGCCTTGGCTATTTCGAGTCCGGGGGCGCCGTTGCGATGTTCCGCTTTGATGTATTCGGTTTCTGATTTCAGAAAGCCTTTGAGCGCGGCGAGTTTTTCCGCCGGAGTTGTTTCCTCGGTAAAGGCCAGCTGGCTGGCGGCTTCGTTCTTCAGTCGTTTTGCAAAGGCTTGAATCATCGCATGGATCGATTGGGAGCTGCGGGCGCGGCTCGGCGTCGATTTGCAGAAAGGCCTATGAGGTTCTGCGGGTCAACAGCAAGCTACAGGAAGCGTGGCTCGGCAGGGGCCTGAGTGGAATCCTGGCGTCAGGGCTAGCGCTGCCATTTTCTCGATACCGTGAGGATGCCCGCAATAGGCATCCTTTTGGCGGAGGCGCTTGGCTCTTCGTTTTGCCGAACTAGGACAGCCAGGCTTTGCCCAGGGGCAAGATGGGGCGTCCGAAGACTTGGGCGTAGATGGCGGCAGCCATCATGTAGAGGGCGCAGAGGGCGCAGGCCATGAGTTCGAATCCAGCGACTTTGGTTAGCTGCGGATAGCCGAAATGGGCGAGAACGAGCAGGATGAATCCAATGGCGAGCAGGAGAAAGGTGAGTGCCATCATGCCGCTTACTCTCATGGCGGCGACGAGCATGATGAGGGTGTAGATTCCGAATCCGACGAGGAACCAGCCGACGTCGGTGGCGCTTGAGGCGTAGATCTCGTATTTGTTGGAGAGGAGAATGAGGGCGAAGGCGATCCAGAAGGAGCCATAGGCGGTGAAGGCGCTGTAGCCGAAATTGTTACCGCATTTGAATTCCTGAAATCCGGCGACGAGTTGGGCGAGGCCACCGAAAACGATGGCGAGGGCCAGTACGGGGCCGATTTCGCACCAGCCGACGTTGTGAAACTGCAGTAGCAGTGTGGTGATTCCAAACCCGGCCAATCCGACGACGGCTGGGTTTCCTTGTGTATTCGATCTTTCTGACATTTTCGTTGCGCTCGGGTTTTGAGTTTAGCGAAGCGAGGTGGGTGGATCGGATGGGAATAGCCGTCAATGGAAGAGGCCTAAAGGGGCTCAGGCAGAAGCGCAGCAAATGGGGGATGTAATTTTCTAGAATAGCGAATGGAGTGAAGTCCCTAGAAAAAGAGAAAGGCGCCCCTCTTATGGGGCGCCTTTCGCGGTGAAGTGTTTGAGTATTCGGATTTTGGCTACTCGCCGTGGCTGATGCGGGCGTTGGGGTCCTCCGTGCGGTTGGCGAGGAATTCGACGACGTCGCGCAGGTCTTCGCGGGAGAGCATGGAGGCGAAGATGGCTGGCATGCTGGAGGGCATGGAGCTGCGCTGGGCGATGCTTGACTTGGTGACGCTTTCGTTTTCGCCGCTGGGGAGCGTGATGGTAATCGAACTGTCGTTCTCCGCATGAACGACGCCGAATTTGGAGCTGCCGTCCTTGAGGGTGAGGATTACGTTTTCGAATCCGTCTGCGATGGTGGCGTTTGGAGCGACAATCCCTTCGAGGAGTTGTTTGCGGTCGAGGCGGAGACCGATGTCGGTGAGGTTTGGTCCGGCCGCGTCGCCGGGGCCTGTCACCACGTGGCAGCGCACGCAGGCCATGGTTTGGTTGTAGGTGAAGACGCGGAATCCGGGCCAATTGTTGCCGCCTTCGAGCGCGAAGCGGTAGGGGGCGATCGGATCTGGATCCGCGGCGACCACTGCTTGGTAGGCGGCGTAGGCGGCTTTGACGGCAGGGTTGGCGTGGTTTTCGGTGGCGGCGATGAGCTCGAGCTGGGCGGCGATGGGCACTGCGTTTTTCGCGAGGCGCTTGAGGGCGTCGGCGAGAAGTTGGGCGGCGTAGGGATCGCCGGTTTTGGCGAGCGTTTCGTAGGCGGCGCGCTGTTCTTCGACGCTGCCATTGACCATGAGTGAGAGCGATTTCTCAGCTTGGGCCGGGGAGCGTTTGGCGATAGTCGGCAAGGTGGCTAGTCGCAGCTCGGAGGAGCTGGACTGGCTGGCGGCGACGACGAGCTCGTCGAGGCGAGGGTCGTTGGCGTCGTTGAGAGAGTTGTAGGCGGCGACGCGGGCGGTTCCGTCTTTGGTTTCGTCTAGCACGAGGGCGTAGAACAGGTCGGACAGGCCTCCGATTTCGAGTTTGTTGATGGCGTCGATGAGCTCTGCCTGGACTGCGCCGGAGTCGGATTGGAAGATCTTTTCCGTGACGGATGCGATGGCGTCGATGGCGGGTTTCGGGTCGCGATTCGCAAGCGGGCGGTAGACGCCGATGATGCGGTCGCGCTGGAAGGGTTCGGCCCACGAGGCGAGCTGGGTGATGGCTTCGACGCGAAGTTCCTCGCTGCGCTTGTTGTTGGCTGCGAATTTGGCGAGGGTTTTGGCCTGCTGTTCGCCGCCGAGGCGGAAGATGGCGTTGAGGGCGCGGTTGGCGAGTATGGGATCGTCGGCGAAGGGGCTGTCGATGGCGGCTGCGAGGGCTGGAAATGCGGCTTCGATTGGCTGGTCGTTGATGGCTCGGGCGGCTGCGAATACGATTTCCTTGTCCGCGTCTTCGAGGAAGTGGGCGACCTTGGCGTCTCCAAGTCTTCGATACGCGAGTAGGGCGGCGAAGCGGACGGCCTTGGATTTGTCGGTCACGGCGGCTTCGAGAACTTTGGCGTTATTTGAGCCGACGAGGCCCATGACGATGGCGTGTTCGAGGTAGGCGTCTTCGCTGTCGTTGGCGCGGGCTGCTTCGACGAGGGCTGCGGCGGCTGCGGGATTGCCGAGCTTGCCGAGGCTTTGGGCGGCGAAGTAGCGGACGCGAGCTGACTCGTCCTTTAAGTAGGAGACGAGCAGATCGTGGTTGCCAGAGATGGCGTGGTCGCCGATGAGCTTGGAGGCTTGGGCCCGGACTTCGCTGGTTGAAGTTTGAGCGAGGGCGCTGATCTCGCTGGCGGCTTTTTTCGAGCCGCGTTCGGCGAGGATGCCGAGGCCCCACGTCGCGTGGAGGCGCGGGTAGAGCTCAGCCGACTTGTCGCTGGCGATTGTAGTGAAAGTTTTGATACTTTTCGGACCGCGGTCGGCGAGTTCGAGTTGGGCCTCGAGGCGGATGTTCCAGTTCGGGTGGGCGAGGAGCTCGCCGAGCTCGTTTGTCGAGCGGTCGCTCATGCCTTCGCCGATGATGACTTTGGTTTGGGCGACGATATCGCTGGACTGGTGCTCGGGATTCGAGAGGGCGTAGACGCGGCCTTTGTTGGATTTTGGCCAGCCGTTTACCCAGTCGAGCACGTAGAATTTTCCGTCTGGCGCGAAGGTGACGTCGGTTGGGAGGACGCCTTTGAGGAACTGCTTTTTCTCGTCGAGTTCGAAGGACGTGCCTTGGGGCTTCATGGTGTAGGTGTAGACGCCGCTGGTGGCGATGGCGCCTTTGAAGTGGGTGATGAAAAGGTGTCCTGCATAGTCGGGCGAAAGTCCTGTGCCTGGATAGTAGGCTATTCCGGAGGGACCGTCTTCGATGTAGGAGATTGGGGGAAGGGCGAATTTGGCGCGTCCTTCGAAGCGCGTTTTCCACCAGCCTTCTGACATCCAGACGCCTGCTCCTCCGAGTGGAGCGTGCTGGTGGCCGATGCGCCAGCCAGAGTCGCCCCCTTCGGCGATTTGGACGAGGCGTTCGAAGTCGCCGTTGTCGCAGTCGTTGTCGCCGGTGAAGAGGTTGCCCAGTTCGTCGAAGGCGAGCTCCTGCGGATTGCGCAGTCCATAGTGGACGATTTCGAGGTCGGTGCCGTCGAGGTTGGAGCGGTAGACGGCTCCCATGTCCGGGTAGGATACGACTCCGCCTTCTTTGGTTTCGACGTGGGTGCCACGATCGCCGATGGAGAAGTAGAGTTTTCCGTCGGGTCCGACGGCGAGTCCGTGGAAATCGTGGCCGGTATAGCCGAAGTGGACGCCGAAGCCACGGAGGACCTCTTCGCGCGACTTGGCTTTTCCGTCGGCGTCGATGCCTTCCATCTTCCAGAGGCTGGGGATGTTAGTGAAGTAGACGTCTCCCTTGCGGGCGAGGACGCCGGAAGCGATGCCGTCGAGGGAGGAGTTGAATCCGTCTGCGTAGGCGGAGGAGAAATCCGCTACGCCGTCGCCGTCGCGGTCTTCGACGAGGCGTACGACTTCGGACTCGATTTCGAAGTCGCGGGCGGCGTCTCCGAAGAGGTCTTCAATGCCTTGGGCTCTGTCGTCGACGGTGCGAAATGCCATGTCTTCCTCGAGCATCTCGATGTAGTGGCGGATGTCCAAGGTGCTGGTGCGGTAGCGGTAGGTTTCGGAGACGAAGAGTCGCCCTTGCTCGTCGAAGGCGAAGGCGACGGGATTGGCCAGCATAGGCTCGGCGGCCCAGAGGGATGCTTCGATGCCTGCGGGCAGTTGGAGCTGTTGGACAGCGAGTGCGGTTTCGGAGCTGGCTTCGTCGATGATCGGTGTTGGACGTCGATCTTCCTCCTCCAGTTGCATCTTGGGAGCGGCAATGGATGAGGCGGCGAATCCCGCTATCGTTAGGGTGGCGACAAGGGATCTCATATTCTGTAGGAAATGTGATGTGAAAGTGGGCGATTGCTATACGCAAAGGCGCTTGGACTCTTATGTATTGGCAAGCGTGATGTTGGATGGCAGTTTTCGAGAGTCAGTCTTTGACTGAAGCTAAGGCAACAGATTTTAACCCCAAATTACTACCCGGATAAATGGATACACGTAGACATTTCTTGAAAGGAGCCGTCGGGCTCGCAGCAGCCTCGATTTTCGCACGTTCGGGCCTTGCGGCCGATAGCGCTAAGAAGGAACGCCTCGACGGCACTTGGTTTGATATCTCTCTGGCTCAGTGGTCGATCAACAAGGCGTTTTGGAGTGGAGAGAAGGACAAGATGCGTTTTGCCCAGATCGCGAAGAACGAGTTTGGGGTGAATGCGGTGGAGTACGTTAATCAGTTCTACCAAGAAGGATTCTCGCAATCGGTAGTGGACGAGTTGGTACGCGTCTCTCATGGGGAGGGTGTGAAGAACGTGCTGATCATGTGCGATCGCGAGGGACGTCTTGGCGATCCGGACGAGGCGAAGCGTACGGAGGCCATCGAGAACCATGTGAAGTGGTTGGAAGCGGCGCGGGCTCTTGGCTGTCATGCGATTCGCGTGAACGCGGCTTCGGAGGGTAAGTTTGACGATCAGCTTAAGCTAGCGGCGGACGGACTGCGGCGTTTGTGCGAAATCGGCGACACCTATGGCCTCAACGTGATCGTGGAGAACCATGGCGGGCTTTCGAGCAATGGGGCTTGGCTGGCGGCGGTGATGCGGCTGGTGGACCACCCGCGTTGCGGGACTTTGCCGGACTTTGGAAATTTCGTGATCGATCGCGAGACGGGCGAGAACTACGACATGTACTTGGGTGTGCAGCAGCTAATGCCGTTTGCCAAGGGCGTGAGCGGGAAGACCTTTAACTTCAATCCGGAGGGGATGGAGCGCGACATGGATTATCCTCGTCTTTTCGAAATCATTAAGAAGTCAGGATTCCGTGGATACGTCGATATCGAGTGGGAAGGACGCTCGCTTGACGAGCCTACTGGGATTTTGATGACGAAGAAGTTGCTCGAGAAGATGGGTGGACGGGCTTAGGCTCGGAAGCGAAGAGTAAGATTTTGGATACAAAAGGGCCGACCTCTAGCGAGGTCGGCCTTTTTGCTTAAACGAAGTGGCGAGGTAGAATCGCGTGACAAGCGCGCTCCCACCTACTGTCTACACGTCGCAGATGCGGATCGCGGCGGCGAGGGCGGCGATGGGGTCGTCCCAGGTGGGGACGAATTCCTGGGCGACGTAGCCGTCGTAGCCGGTTTCCAGAATCGCTTTCATGATGGCTGGATAGTAGAGCTCTTGGGTTTCGTTGATCTCGTTTCGGCCGGGGACGCCGCCTGTGTGGTAGTGGCCGAAGTACTGATGGTAGTCGCGGATGGTGGCGATGACGTCGCCGTCCATGATTTGCATGTGATAGATATCGTAGAGCAGCTTGAAGTTCTCCGAGCTGACTTGCTTAGCGAGCTCGACGCCCCAGAGAGTGTGGTCGCACTGGTAGTCCGGATGGGAGCGTTTGGAGTTGAGCAGCTCCATGACGACTTGGATCTTGTGCTTTTCGACGATGGGCATGATGCGGTCGAGGCCGATCTTGCAGTTTTCTAGGCCCTGCTCGTCGTCGAGCCCGTCGCGATTGCCTGAGAAAACGATGATTCGTTTCATGCCTTCGGCGGCTACCTTTGGCGTGACGTCTTCGAAATAGGCTACGATTTCGTCATGGTTTTCGAGACGATTGAGCCCTTGCACGATGCCTCCCGGCACACCCCAGACGAGGGAAGCGGCGAGGCCGTGTTTCTTGAGGGTGGGGATCTCGTCGACGTTTACCAAGTCGATGGCTTCGAGGCCTGCTTCCTTGCCGCGGCGGCAAAGCTCGTCGAGCTCGATGCTGTTGTAGCACCAGCGGCAGGCGGAGTGGCGGATGTTGCGAAGAAGGGGTGTATTGTGTTCGGATGGCATCGCTTTTTTGGCAGCTTTCTCATGGTGACTCGAGAAGGCCTTGGTGGAGGCAATGGCTGCGGCGCCAACGGCGACTTTTTTGATGAGCTCTCGGCGAGGTAGTGGTTGGTCCATAAACAGGGGGTTAGGCATCGATTGGATTGAGTGGCGCTTTCCCGGTGCAGGCTGCGCTCATTAGGGGTGAGGGAGCTAGGATGCTGCTGTCGATGGCGGGCTCAATCCTATTTTGGGAGGGTGATCGCCTAATGGTCTCGGCTTACGTTCGCCATTTCAGCTTTTAAGCAATGGTAAAAAAGGCCTCCATCGGAGAAGTTCGTAGACGATATCTAATAGATATGAGTCGTTGTTCTTATGAGTAGTCGGTCCTACTTTTCTCATTTTTGCCTGATGTTTTGCGCTCCCATTCAGTTGTTTAGAGGATTCGGTCTTTTTCTCGTTTTGCTAGTACTCTGTAGTTCCCTTGTCGGAGCGGGCGATCTGGAGGAGATGACTCTGGGAGAACTACTAAAGCAGCATCCGGAATTGTATCGAGACTCTGATACGGCTTCGGGCGTCAGCGAAGCTCTCCGTGATGCTCCGGCCTCGATGGTGGTCCTACGGCAGAAGGATTTTCGCCGTCGCGGCTACGATAGTTTGGACGACCTGCTTTTTGGATTGCCCGGATTTGATGTCATTAGAACGGGCGGTACGATGGAAACGGTGGCCTACCAGCGTGGCTACCGGACGCCTTGGACGCAGCGGACTCTCTTGCTCGTCAACGGTAAGCCGGACAACAACCTTTGGAATCACGGAGCTCAAATTTCGCGTCAGTATCCGATAGGGGCGATCGACAGGGTCGAGACGTTGTATGGCCCGGCAGGCGCTGTCTATGGCCCGAACGCATTTTTGGGGGTGATCAATATCATCACTCGCGACGCTTCAGAACTTGAGGATGGGGAAACCTACTTCGAAATAAGTGGGGCGCTTGGCAGTTACGATACCCAGAATCTTGATACGGCATTTGGTGGAAGGTGGGGCGAGGTGTCTTTTGACATTGGCTTCAATTATTTCAACAGCGACGAAGCTGGGATCGAGGATTACTCTGACTGGGGTTACACGGACCCAAGCTTGTTGTCGAATCCAGCCGCTTGGGGTGCGGGGATCGGGGCGGGGGCGGATCCGGCTACGGGCAGATTTAGCCCGGCAGGAGACTTGGATGTGGATGGATTCGTAGAAGAAGACGAGTTGGTGCGTGGGTCCCCAATCGGTGAATACGCGGATCCGACGGAGGACTACGGATTCATTGGTGAGCTTCGTTTTTCCGGTACGACTTTTGGAGCGATCGTCTGGGAAACGAATGAAGGGTATGGGCCGTATTATTCGTTTCTAGATGGTCAGCCGAATTCGCTTTGGACGCATTCTTCTCGGCAGTATTATATAGAGCGTGAGGACTGGTTGATAGACGAGGCTGTGAGGGTCGAGAGTGAGTTGGTGTATCGCGAGAGTCGAGTCGGAGGAGAGGAATGGGCCGAGTCCTTTGGTGGATTTGTAAGTCTTTCGGATTGGAATTCTTTTAACAAGGCCTGGCGACTCGAACAGCGATTTACTTTTAGCAAAACTGATGATCTTCAGTTCAATGGCGGTTGGAAGTACGAGTTCAAGCGACTTAATCGAGCTTATATACTGAGCAATTATTGGGATGGTCTTGGCGTAGCGGTTGGTGAATCAAGCGTACAGGCTGCGGCCGATGTGTCTTCCGAAAGCCCTATGCGCTTATCGGAGGATATAGATGATCGGTATGCTCCTGATTTTAATGCCAGCGATACCGATGATATTGGGATCTACGCCCAGATGATATATGATAGGGGAGATTTGCGCTTCAATGGAAGTCTTCGTTGGGACGAGAATAGCGCTTATGGTTCGGACTACAGTCCTCGAGGCGCTTTGATCTATCATAAGGATGCTGAGACCACTTTTAAGCTAGTGTATGGCGAGGCGTTTCAGGAGCCCTCTCCAAAAGATCTTTACGGGGCTTATGCGGGGCGAACGAGTAATTCCGCTCTGAGGCCGGAGAAAGTGTATACAACGGAATTTGTCGCAATTCTCCAACATGAGCGATTCCAGCACGATTTTTCAGTTTATCATTCCGAATTTCAAAATGCGATCGCTACAGGGCAAAACGTAGGAGGGCGTGATGTAGTAGGATTTGAATACAAAAATTCCTTTCGTGTGGAGAATCCGATCTCTGGTTCGGCGGCGATTAGTGGTAATCTTTTCTATACGTATACCCGATCAGTGAGCGATCAGCAGTACGAAAATGCTACTGGAACTTGGGTGGATCAACGTGCCGCGCAAGGTGATGTCGCTCCGCACAAGGTGAACCTGAACCTGAATATTCCGATCGGGAAGAAGCTCAATGCCAACTTCTCCGGGCTTTGGGTGGGGGAGCGGAAATTGTTTTCAGAAAATCCACTTCGAGCGGATTCGAACTCTGAGCGTAGCTTGGATCGGAAAGCGGAGGCCTACTCTCTTGTAGATTTGAACTTACTCTATTCGTTTGGAGACTATAGTGTCTCCTTCAAGGTCGAGAATCTGTTTGAAGAAGACTACCTCGTTCCGGGGGTGGAGAGTGCAGCTTCCGGGGACGACTTTACGGTGGATCGCGATGGTTTTCAGAATTCGCTCATCCCGCAGGTGAAAGAAAGAAAATATACCTTGAGGGTAAGTTTTGATTTATAGAATGAAATCGAAGCTGAAGGTTATTCGCCTCTTGGGCCTATTCGCGATAGCGCTTTTCGCTTTTGTTAGGCTGGGAGTGTCCAGAGGTGAAGTGTTGCCGGACTCTTTGGCGGCAGCCATTATCACAAAGGTTCTAGCGTTTGAGACGAGTGAGGGAAGGTCGGAGGCCGTTCGTATCCATGTCATGGATCAAGAGAGTCTGGCCAAGCAGTTTTTGACTAAGAAGGGAATGATGATTGGGAACCGTAGGGTGGAGAGTGTGACATGGGGCGAGGGTATTCCTCGAGGCGGAGTTGATGTAATTGTCGCGTCGAATGAAAAGTCGGTATTAGCGGCAATTGAATACGCTCGGAAGAATCGAGCGATTACAGTATCGAATAATCCTGAGATGGCTCCTCTAGGTGTATCACTTATTGTATATAATGACGAAGGTATGCCAGGCATTCTGTTAAGCCGAAGAGCGGCCCAGCGAGAGGGTCTCTATTGGGAGCCGCAAATTCTGGAGATAGCGGAAATTATAGAAAACTGATGGAGCGCGAATTTTTACAGGTAAAATCGAAAGAAGAGGGGCGTCTCTCCTTTGACGGTTCGGTGATTGGGCGAAAACTCGCGATGACAACCGCGGTGTTGCTGCTCCCTCTGATCTATTTCGCCTATCTTCGAGTAGAGGAGATGAACACTCGCGTCCAACGAGTCGCGGAGAATAGGGATAGGCTAGAAGTTGTCGGAGCTATCGACGAGGCAGTCTATGCGCTGCTTACCGATAGATTTTCTTCGGCAGATGGACGAGAGGAACTGAACGTTGAGGTTTTCGAAAGACTAGACGTAGGAAATGACTATTTCGAGCGGGATTCAAATTCGGGAGACGTATTGCATGTAGCTTGGCTTGGAGCCGCGCAAACTTTGCGAGACGGTATGCAAGGCGATTGGCAGAGGTTATTGCGTGGGCTTGAGGAGCTGGTTGAGGTGCGAGTGGCTTTGGCAAAGGAGAAGGATGCTCCGGCGGTTTTCGCCCAGGATTTGCCACGGGCGCAGTTGAAATTGTTTGCGCTTGGGATGGCCTTGGACGGGGCGATTCAATCAAGTTCAGGGGATGAGGCATCGCGACTCATCGAAGGGGCTGAGAATCTCTTTGTTCAAGTCGAAGCGGATTTAGGGCGGGTCAGGAGGCTTCGAGGATTTGAGCTTATTAACGGAGTGGTTTCGGGCCTTGATACGCGTATCCTCTATGCTTTAGGGGAATATGAGATCCTTAGGCCGCGATTGATGAAGCGGCTTGAAGCGAAGCGGCGACTGTCCTTTCTCGGAATCTTAGGTCAGTCCGAATCGATTCTTGGTGATTCAGCTAATCTCGAATTGCCGAGTCGTGACTTGCTGGTTCTGGCGGATTCTTTTGGTAGAGCGATCAAGGATATTCGTGACTCCCTTGAGCAGACACTGTCTGACGAAGAGGTAGCGACGAAATGGGCGCGGATCTGGACGATAGGCTTGGTGGCGTTTTCGGCGTTTGCGACTTATATGTTAGGTTATCTTCTCGTGAAGAATCTTCGCATGGCTCACGAATCGATCAGCGCCTACAATCAGACTTTGGAGCGTCAAGTGGAGGAGGGGGTCGCCCAAGCCAACAAGTCTCGGATGGAGACAGAGAATTTGAATCGTGATCTGAGGTTGCAAACCGAACGGGCGAGTGAAATGGCGGAGAAGGCGATTTTAGCTGAACGCCTCAAAAGCGAGTTTCTTGCGAACATGAGTCATGAAATCAGGACGCCAATGAACGGTGTCATTGGCATGACGCATCTATTGCAGGATACTGAGCTGAATGAAACCCAGCAAGAGTACGTCGAGACGATGCTTAACAGCACCGAGTCTCTGCTTGTTCTTATCAATGACATACTCGATCTCTCGAAAATCGAAGCTGGGAAGATGACGATTGAACAGATGGATGTCGATGTGATGGACCTGCAGGCGCAGGTGAGCTCACTTTTTGCATCGAATGCTCAAGCGAAGGGAGTCGAGTTGGTTTCCGTGTATCCATTGGATTGTTACAAGACTTTTGTCACTGATCCCTACCGTTTGAAGCAGGTGCTTGCGAATTTGCTGAGCAATGCGATTAAGTTCACGGAGAAGGGCGATGTGACTCTAAGGATTGAGATCGAGGAGCCTCGGGAAGATGGAGCTCGGATACGGTTTGAGGTTGTCGATACGGGGATTGGGATCGCCCCCGAAGTGGTTGACACGCTCTTCAAGTCGTTCTCTCAGGCAGATGCTTCGACTACCCGTAGGTTCGGGGGGACGGGGCTCGGGCTAGCTATATCGCAGCGCCTTGTGCAGTATTTGGGTGGTCGACTTCAAGTCGAAAGTGAATTAGGAGTTGGGACCACGTTCACGTTCGCATTGGAAATGAAATATGGAGATTCAACTCCTCGGTTTTGTGTAGGCGAATCTAGCAAAGGTGCCGAAAGCATGGATACGATGCTGTGCATGATGCCGGGTCTGGTCCGCTCTGAGATTGCCCGAACTTTGTCGTTCGCTGGTTTTGCTTGTCGCGAGGTTGATGATGTTTCGCAGTTTGTGGTCGCGGCGAGGGGACGCGAGTTCGATGCTCTCTATTTAGATTCTAGGATGTGCAGCCGCTCGATCTTGAAGACGACTCTCTCTGCCTTGAAAGCGAGCAAGGTGGTACTTATTCATGAACCTAACGACGATGTAGCGGTAGAATTGGCGCGAACTGTAGATGGTGTTCACTCTCTTCAATTGCCGGTGGCGCCAGAGTCCTTGCTTCGTGTATTCAGTGGACCGTTACAGACAGAGCATACGGTTTCTGCGAAAGAGACTGAGGGCGCGCAATTAGGCGACTACAGCGACGTGAAGGTTTTGGTCGTCGACGACAATGAGACCAATCGGATGGTTGCTCAGAAGCTGCTCCTGAAATTTGGAGTTGATTCTGAAGTGCGAAAAGATGGGGAGGAGGCGGTGGCGGCTGCCGTGGAAAAACGTTATGACCTGATTTTCATGGATTGCATGATGCCGAATATGGATGGATACGAAGCGACTCAATTGATACGTGGCGACTCTGAGGGAAGTCAAAATCGAGACACTCCGATAGTGGCGCTCACGGCGAACGCGATGGAAGGCGATCGGGAAAAGTGCATACGCGTCGGCATGAGCGACTACATCGCCAAGCCGATTCGGCCGGCGGAATTGCGAAGAGTGGTCAAGCAGTGGATTGGGGAAGGTGTTTCGATTAAGGAGTTTGTATCTTCTGTAAGGCAGGAAAATTCATCGGAAAAGGAACTGGTGGATCTGCGGGGGATTCGGAGCATTTTTGGCGATGATAGCAGCGATTTGCGTCCTGTGCTGGTCGCTTTCGTGGAGAGTCTGAGCGAGCAGCTTTTGGAGATAAGGGAGCTGGATTCGCCGCCCTTGGATCTGGAGGTCATTCGTCGCTACTGTCACACGATTAAGGGTTCGAGTTCGAACTATGGAGCGGAACCGCTAGAGCGAGTGGCTAAGCAAATCGAGACCGCCTGTCTTGAGGGGGATTCGGCGAAGGTTGAGGAATTGTTGCCTAAGTTCGAGAATCTCGTTGAGCGAACGGTTGAAGCGGTGAGCAAAGCGATTGATTAGGGAATTTTGCGAGCGGAGCCATTGCGTCAACTCGTAGAAAACGAGGCGAGTGGAACGGGCTTGCCCTCCCTCTTAGGGCTGCTTATCGCTAGGCCCTTTTTTTCGAAAAACCGCGTAAAGCTCATGGCAAAGGAAATCAATCAAGGCTACGATCCGAAGGAAGTTGAGACCAAGTGGTACGCCGCTTGGGAAAAAAGCGGCTGCTTCGAAGGCGAAGTGCAGGAAGGCAAAGAGCCTTATAGCATCATGATCCCGCCGCCGAACGTCACGGGCATCCTGCACATGGGACACGTCCTGGACAATACTTTGCAGGATATCTTCATCCGCCGGGCCCGTCTCGAAGGTAAGAGTACGCTCTGGTTTCCCGGAACGGATCACGCGTCTATCGCCACGCAGACCAAGGTCGAGCAGGCTCTCAGAGCCGAGGGCACGAGTCGTCGCGAGGTCGGCCGTGAAAAGTTTCTCGAACGCGCCTGGCAGTGGAGCGACGATCACGGCGGCAAGATTCTAAATCAGCTGAAGAAGCTCGGGGCGTCCTGCGATTGGCGGCGCACGACGTTCACGATGGACGAGAGCTACGAGCGCAGCGTTCGGGCGGCCTTCGTAAAGCTCTACGACCGCGGTTACATCTACCGTGGCAAGCGCCTCGTCAACTGGTGCCCAAGTTCGCAGACAGCTCTTTCCAACGAGGAAGTCATCATGAAGCCCCAGAAGGGGAAGTTCTGGAAGATGCGCTACGAGCTCGTCGAGGAACCGGGCCGTTTCATCGAGATTTCCACCACGCGTCCGGAAACGATCATGGGCGATACGGCGGTTGCGGTTCATCCCGACGACGAGCGTTATGCTGATATCGTAGGCAAGAAGGTTTGGCGTCCTTTCCCACGCGAGGCGATTCCAGTCGTCGCGGACCGCGCGGTCGAGAAGGACTTCGGAACGGGAGCCCTCAAGGTCACTCCGGCCCACGACCAGGTCGACTTCGACATCGGCAAGCGCCACAACCTGCCGCTCATCGACATCATGAATCCTGACGGCACGCTTAGCGACGCGGCAGGCGAAGAGTTCGCGGGCATGGAGCGATTCGCCGCCCGAAAGTACGCAGCCAAGAAGCTCGAAGAGCTCGGACTGCTCGTCGACACGGAAGACTACGAAAACAACGTTGGCTTCTCCGAACGAGCGGACGTGCCTATCGAACCACGCCTTTCTGAGCAGTGGTACCTCAAATACCCGAAGGTAGAGGAAGCCAAAGCGGCGGTCGAAAAGGGGATCATCAAGTTTCACCCGAAGCGCTGGGAAAAGGTTTACCTGCATTGGCTCAACAACATTCAGGACTGGTGCATCAGCCGCCAGCTCTGGTGGGGACAGCGCATTCCGGTTTGGTACAAGAAGGGCGAGGATCGCTTGGACTCGGCGAATTGGCATGTTTCGGTCGACGGTCCGTCTGACCCGGAGAACTGGGAGCAGGACGAGGACGCTTTGGACACGTGGGCGTCTTCCTATCTCTGGCCCTTTGCCACGCTTGGTTGGCCGAATACGGATGAGAAGACCCTCAAGGAGCTCGAGCACTTTTATCCCACCAGCACTTTGGTAACCGGCTTCGACATCATCTTCTTCTGGGTGGCTCGCATGATCATGGCGGGGCTTGAGCTCTACGGAGACGATAAGAAGGAGCTGACTGATGACGAAATCGCGGCTCGTATCCCATTTAAGGATATCTTCATCCACGGCCTCATTCGCGACGAAAAGGGTCGCAAGATGTCTAAGACGCTTGGCAACTCTCCCGACCCGCTCGATCTCATCGAGAAGTTCGGGGCGGACGGATTGCGCTTTGGCATTATCAACATTGCTCCAAGCGGTTCCGATATTCTCTTCTCGGAAGACCGCATCGAAATCGGGCGTAACTTTAGCAACAAGCTCTGGAACGCCTGCCGCTTCCGTCAGATGAATGGCCCGGCCGACGCTAACGCTACGCTTGATGGGATTCTTGATCGCTTACAGACGTCGCCGCTCGATGGATACAGCAATTGGATTCTATCCCGCATGCTCGAAACCATGCGTGAAATCGAGGGCCAGTTCGCGAAGTTCGAGATGCAGCAGCTGACGAGCACGCTTTATAATTTCGTCTGGGGTGATTTTTGCGATTGGTACGTCGAGGCGGCAAAGGCTTTGCTTCAGAAGAAGGAAGATCCGCGTCACAATATGGCTTTGGCTGTATCCGACCTCGTGATACGACAGGCCTTGCAACTTCTCCATCCGGTCATGCCGCATATTACAGAAGAGCTTTGGCACGCCATGGGCTTTTGCGAGGAGGGCGCGTTTATTCAGGATACGGTTTTGATTAAGGCGGACGAGCTGTCTGAGAAGCTGGCGGCTGCGGGCGTGACGGTTGATGCGGCGGGAGCCGCTAATGTCGAGCACGTTAAGGAGCTCATCACGAAGGCTCGCGCGGTTAAGGCGGAGTACAATGTCGCCTCCAAGCGTGACGTGACGCTCTTCGTAACTCCGACGGATGCTGCGAGTTCGACAATCGTGTCCGAAAACCTGGATACGATTAAGAAGCTAGCCGGAGCAGCGACGATAGAGCTCAAGGACAGCGTAGACGGCTGCCCAGGTTCGGTTGGGGCGCTTGGCACGGTTTATCTCGACCTATCCAGCGCGATCGACGTGGAGGCCGAAAAGGAGCGTCTCGGCAAAGAGCTCGCGAAGCTCGACGGGGCGATCAAGGCCGGCAGCGGCAAGCTAAATAGTCCGAATTTCGTAAACAAGGCTCCGGCAGCTGTTGTAGAAGGAGCGCGTAAGCAGCTTGCGGATACGCAAGCCAAGCGCGACGAGATCGCGAGATTGCTGGCGAGTCTGTAGCGTTTTTTGCCCACGAATCGCACGAATGGGCGCGAATTGACTTCAGGAATGGAGCGGATCTGATCGATCCGCTCTTTTTTGTGTGGGGTATTGTTGCGGGGAGGCGAGAGAGTGGAGCACGATAGGCTGATCGCGGCTGATTTTGTTAGCTCTCGTGAAGAGCGTCGACGCGTTCCAGTAAGTCGTTAATCGTGTGTATCGATTGGATACGGTGGTGGGGGAGTGGGGTTGCCAGGAGGGATTGGAAGGGGGCGAAGTCGAGGAGATCGTGCGTCTTTTGTTCGCCGTTTTCCACTAGGGTGACGCGGTAGGCGAATTCTCCGTCTTTGAGGCGTCGAATTTTAGGCGGGCCTTTTTTCTTGGGGAGCTTCTTCGCTTTGGCGCGTTTTCGCTTGGTGGCGGAGGGCAGTGCCGCCTGGGGTGTGGCGAAGGGGTAGGGTTGCCCAAGGATGCCCGAGATGCTGGTCTCGATGTGGTTGAGGTCGGCGAGGGTAGTCTCCCGCTCGATGAGGAGGGAGTTGACCGCGACGAGCTCGTCTATGGACATGTTATCTGACATTGCGTTTTTCGCCCACGAATTGCTCGAATCGTCACGAACGATATGATTCGTGTGGATTCGTGATATTCGGGGAAGAAGAATTACTATTCTTCTTCTTCGGCTGGAGTTTCCTTTTTGTCGGATTCCTTTTCGGCTGTCTGCTCTTTGTCTTCAGCTGACTTGGCCACGGCTTTCTTGGCGGCTTTTTTGGGAGCGGTAGGTGTTGGGAAAGCGGATACAGGGGCGGGGGGCTCGGGGAAGGGGAAGACGCCTTCTTCGCCGACGATGGATTCTACCTGACCTTCGAGTTCGCTGATGCGCTGGTAGGCAGCTTCGCGCTCTTCGAGAAGGGTATCGATCTGGGTGCGGGCTTCGAGGGCTTGGCGAATTGTTTCGCTGTCGCCGCGTAGGACGATCTCCGTGAAGGAGATGGGTTCGAGTTTTTGCTGTTTTTTGGCCATGTCTCTATTCTTTGAAAAAGGTTAATATGTTTTTGAGAATGTTTCGGTGCGAGCTGGTTGAGTGACTGGTGGCTCTTGCGGATTGAAGGGGTTCGGCGTCTGTCGAGCTTGAGGGCGTATTCAAGATCTGGTTGCGGCGGGCGATGGCTTTTTCGGCGGCGTTGGCGATGTCTTGGCTGGGGTCGTAGCAGAGCGCTTTGAGCTGGGCTTCGGGCAGCTTGTCGTTGTTGACCACGGATTCGCGCACTTTCTCGCAAGGGTCTTGGCTGAGAGTGACGAGGGTCTGAGTGGAAAGGCTGAGGGCGTTGGCGGCGAAGGCTCGCAGGGATGGGTTCGCGCTGGCGGCGAAGCGTTCGGCGGCGGCTTCTTCGATGTGCGGGTAGTCGATGGCTTGGAAGGCGATGTGTTCGGCTACTTCGTCGTCTTGGCGTTGGTTGATGAGGCGATCCCAATGTGTGTCGTTTAGGTCTTCGCGGTAGGCGACGAGTTTGGCGACTTGTGGATTCGGGTGGAGGCAGAGTTCGCCGATAAGTTCGGGGCTGGCGCTTGGATTTTTTGCGAGGGCGCAGCATGCTTGCAGGTCGTGGGAAGCGGCGATGCGCTCGGCGATGTCTTGCTGGAGATTGGCGCTGGCGGCGAGGTAGCGGCGGGCTTTTTCGGATGTATCCTGAGCGAGGATACGTTGGATAGCGGCGGGCAAGTCTGGTTGTTGGGCTAGGTAGACGCGGTCGTCGGTGTAGTCGGACTCGGCGAGCCAGAGCATTTCCGGAAGTGAGATCGCTGTACGGTCGAGAGCGGGGAAGCGGACGCTCGGGTGGGTGGAGTAGCGCAGGGAGGTCTGGACGGTGGGGGAGAGGGGAGTGGTTTGGCGGAGTAGGAGGGATTGCAGGGACTCGTCGTCGAGGTCGGCCCACATTTGGAGGAGCTCGGGCTCGAGAGCGGAGTTTTGCAGGAGGGCGGTTTTGACGAGAATGCTCGGGTCGCGGCTTAGGTGGTGGGCGACGTCGGTGTCGAGGTTTTCGCGGTCGGCGAGGGAGATCTTGACGGCAGGCTCCGCGTCGCCGGCGAGGATGAATTGGAGGTAGGTCGGCAGGGCGGGGTTTTCGGCTATGGCGGCGCGGACGAAGGCGGCTTCGTCTTCAGCGAGGTTTTGGCACTCCTTAGGGCTGACGTTTGGGTTGCGGGCGACGGCGACGCGTACGCTCGCGTTTTTGTGAGCTGCCAGTTGGTTGAGCGTCTGCTGAGAGGAACGGGGGTTTGCGGCGAGGGCTGCTGCTATTTCTATCTGCTTGGGTTTTAGCTCGGTGGCAATGGTTTGGGCTAGTTCCGATGGGATGAGCGGGTACTGGGCAAGAAAGAGGACATGCTTCGAGTTGTCTGAATAATCTGAATACAGGCTGCGAAGGGCGAAGCTGGAGATGGGGCGCTTGCGGGTGCCTTTGATCACTTTCTCGCTGCCGTGCTCTTCGAGGGCGTCGAGCAGATCGTTTATGGATAGGATGTCCATTTAGTAGCTGCGCTCCTGAGTGGTGAGTAGTGAAGAGTGAGTTGTGAAAAGGGAGAGGGATCCTGCAGCGCGGGACGTGCAGTAAAGCCCGTGCCCTAAGGCTGGGGTTGTGGGGGCGCTTGCAGTGCGGCGTGGCGCGAGCGCCAGCCCTACGTCGGTTGCGGTGCTCATCGTCCGAGGTCCTCCGATGTTACGAAAACTTCGCGGGGGGTGGAGCCGTTTTGCGGGCCGATGTGGAAGCGGTCTTCCATTTCCTCGATGAGGGTGGCGGCTCGGTTGTAACCGATGCGGAGGCGGCGCTGGAGATAGCTGGTGCTGGCTTTTTGAGTTTCGGCTACGATAGCGAGGGCCTCGAGGTAGAGGTCGTCGGCCCCTTCTGCGAGGGTGCCGTCGGCTGCGGGAGTGATGGTGGCGAGGTCGACGCGGTTGCGGTCGGGTTGCTCAGCGGAAACGTGGGTTACGACGCGGGTGAGTTCCTCGTCTTGTACCATGGGACTTTGGATACGTACGAGTCGGGCGAAGCCAGGAGGATTGAAAAGCATGTCGCCTTGGCCGAGGAGGGATTCGGCTCCTTTGCAATCGAGGATGGTGCGGGAGTCGACGATGGAGGATACTTGAAAGGCGATGCGGGTCGGGTAGTTGGCCTTGATGACGCCGGTGATGACGTTCACCGAGGGGCGCTGGGTGGCGATGATGGTATGGATGCCGACGGCGCGGGAGAGCTGGGCGATGCGGGCGAGGGAGGCTTCGGCCTCGCCTTTGGAGGTCATCATGAGATCGGCCAGCTCGTCGATGATGACGACCATGAAGGGCATTTTCTCGAAGCCTTGGGCTTCGGCCTTGGCGTTGTAGCCGGCGATGTTGCGGACCTGTTTTTCCGCGAGGGTTTCGTAGCGGTCCTCCATTTCCTTGACGACCCATTTGAGGAGGAGGACGGCGGTTTTAGGGTCGCCGACGACGGGGTGGATGAGGTGGGGGACGTCTTTAAAGAGTCCGAATTCGACACGTTTCGGGTCGATGAGAACGAGCTCGAGCTCTTGCGGGGAAAATTTGTAGAGGAGGCTGACGATGAGGTTGCTCATGCAGACGGACTTGCCGCTGCCGGTGGCGCCTGCTATAAGGAGGTGGGGAGCTTTGGCGAGGTCGGCCACGATGATCTTGCCTTGGATATCCATGCCGATGGCGAGCGGGATGGACTCGGAGCCGTGTTGCCAAGCCTTTGATTCGAAGACGGAGCGAAGGCGGATGGGCAGTGTGTTGCCGTTGCTCACTTCGACGCCGACGAAGGGTTCGCCTGGGATGGGGGCTTGGATGCGGACGTTGGTCTGGGCGAGGTTGAGCGAAATGTTTTTCTGCAGAGCGCTGATTTTCTCGACGCGTACGCCGATGCCTGGGCGAACGCGGAACTGGGTGACGCGGGGGCCGACGACGGCGTCATAGACGAGGGCGTCTACGGCGAAGTTGTCGAGGGTGCCTTGGAGGGCGCGTTCCTGGGTCTCGAGGGCATCGGGCGAGACGAGAGTTGTAGAGTCGAGTTGGGAGGCTTCCAGAAGCTCGATGGTGGGAGCTGCGTAGGGAATGCTCGTCGACGAGCTCAGGATCTCCGCTTCGCGGCGAGGAGGTTCTGCTTCTGTTTCCGCTTCCTCTTCGACGGGAGTTTCGATGGGAGGGCGGCCTGCGAGCTGGGCGTGGGCGCTTTCGAGCATGAGGGCGAAACGGGTTTCGCGCTCGGCGGCGAGGTCGCTGAAATAGGTCTGACGTTCTTCGCGGTCCTTGAGGATGGCGTCGAGCTCGGTACGCCATTTGGCGATTTGGCGTTGCTCGGCTTCGAGGATGGAGGTTTCGAGCTGGGCGGCGCGGACGAGGTCGTCGGGGAGGTTTTTCGTGTCCGGATCGGCTTGCGACGGGATCACTTGAGTCTCTTGGTCGTGGTCTTGCTCGTCGTCCCGCTCGCCCGCCATGTTTTCGAGGAATCGGCGGACGCCGTCTTTGACGCGGCGAATGGATTTGGTGTTGAGAGAAGATGGACGAGGCATGAATGGGCGCGACGCGATGGAGATATTGACGGTCTCGATTCGAGAATCAGAGGACGCTGTCGATGCCCGGCTAGTGTTCAAGGATTTTTGGGGAGAATCGTGTGTCCCCGAGGGGGAGCTTTGGCATGCGGAAGGTTTAGCCGTTGCTGAAAAGGGAAGATGCCGCTAGGAACGCTGAAATGGAAGCGTGGACGATAGCGCAACCGTCTGAGAGGTGGACCTCCTCAGTCGAATATTTCTGGCTGGTAGAGGAATCTGCGAGTGGGGTGTTCGAAGTGGTGCCGGATGGGCGATTCGATTTTGGAATATCGCTTTCGAGAGGGAGTCCGCGGTTCATTCTTTACGGTGTGGCGACGAAGCGGCGGCAATTGATTATGGAGAAAGGGACGCGGTACGCGGGCGCTCGGTTGAGGCCGGGGGTTGCGCTCTCGAGAGGTTTGGTTGATCGGAGGCCCTTGTGTGACGAAGAAGTGGAGCGAGAGGAGTTTGGAGGGATTGCTGCTCGCGAGATTCGGAATATGTTTGAAGAAGGGGCTGAGGTTTCGGTGGTGGAGGGAATTCTATCGCCGATTCTTGAGAAGGTCGTCGGGATAGATGATGCGGACTCGCGGTGGGTGAGACGCGCTACGGATAGCATCATAGCAAGCAAGGGAAGTGGGCGTATCGATGCTTTGGCGACGGAGTTGGGGGTGAGTCGTCGTTTTTTGGAATTGGTTTTCAAGCGGACGCTGGGGATTTCTCCAAAGCGATTCGCTCAGATAACGCGACTGGGAGCGGTCGCGAACCTGATAAGGGATCGCGAGGCGGATTGGGCGGGATTGGCTGCTGAATTTGAATTTTCCGATCAGGCTCACATGAGTCGAGACGTGTCGCGAATGACTGGATACACGCCGAGGCATTTTAAGGAAAGAGTCCGGGAGATGCCTGAAGGTTGGGCTGGGACTGTCGAGGAGGACTAGTTCGTTCGCATTTTTTCAATACGCGGTCGGTCGTTTGGGCTAGAGTACTGCTCTATGAAAACGATAGAGAAGACGATTGAATTGAAAAAGGTAGAGTTGGCTCAGACGGGCGAACGGGTGAGTGAGATTTGCCTTGGCTGTATGTTGATGGGCTCGACGACGAGCAGAGAGGAATCGTTTCGAGTGATGGATGATTTCTTGGCGGCTGGTGGGGATTTTCTGGATACGGCGAATTGCTATGCTTGGTGGGTGGGCGACGGAGCGTTTGTGGGGGACGAGAGCGAGTTGGTTGTAGGCGAGTGGATGAAGCTTCGAGGGGCGCGGGATAAGGTGTTTCTTGCGACAAAAGTTGGCGGCCGATTGCAGGATGTCGCGAGTATGCGGGGAGCGGATGGGATGATTGACTGGAGTAGACTGCCAAATGAATATGAGCTGCAGACGGCGGGGACGATAGAGCGCGAGATTGATGAGAGCTTACGACGATTGCAGACCGATCATGTGGATCTGTATTATGCGCATATCATGGATCCTCGGGTGCCTCTGGAAGAGACGCTTGAAGCTCTTAATAGTATAGTGATGGCGGGGAAGGCCCGCTATCTCGGCTGCAGTAATTTTACGACTGAACGGCTTCGAGAGGCGAGGGAGATTTGTCGTAGAGAAGGCTGGGCGGAACCGGTGGCGATTCAGCAGCAGTACTCTTATCTCTGGCCGAATTCTAATGCGAATTTCGGGGTGATGCGAAATGTGGATACAGAGTTGATTGACTATTTGAAGGAGAATCCGGAGGTGGCGCTTCTAGGGTATTCGCCGCTGCTGAAAGGTCTTTATGACAGTGAGGAAAAGCGAAAGGCTTACTATGCTTGGGACCAGTTTGAGAGCGAGGATTCGCGGGTTCGCTTGACGCGGATACGGGAGCTTGCGGGAGAGTTGGGCGTATTGCCGAGTCAGCTCGTTTACGCTTGGTTGCTACACCAGCGGCCGCGTGTGATTCCGCTGCTTGGGTTTAGCCGATTCGAGCAATACCGGAGCAATTTGGAGTCGGTGGAAATCGAACTAGATGAAGGGATGATGGAGCGATTGGGAGGCTGAAGAGATTGGATGTTTTTTTTGGCCACAAAAAGGCGCGAAATTCAGTTCGATGAAGGGCCTTCCCTATAGGGAAGGCGGGGAGAAAGGAGGCGGCTATTGCGCTGCTGGCTTGGGCGTGCGGTCGATATTGTAAAGTCCCCAGTGTTTTTCGGCGCCGGCGGGGTTGTCGGGGTTGCCTTTCCAGTCTTCGTCGAATGCTTCGAACCAGAAGACGGCGATGTTGTTTTCTTTGCCGAATTCCATGAGCTCGCGGTAATGGCGGGTTTGGTTGGCCTCGGTGGCTCGGGGGCCGAATTCGGATGCGGTGGAAGCCCAGCCTGCCTCGGCGATGACCATGGGCTTGTCCGGCAGGACGGCGCGGATCTCGAGAAGGTTTTCGATGGAGAAGGGGAGTGCTTGGTCGATGGTCTTGCCTTCCCAGGCTGGGTAGGTGTGGACGGCTAGGAAGTCGAGGTGGTCGGCGAGCTCGTGTCCGTATTGGGCGAAGACTTTGTAGTTGTCGGCGGTTGTAATGGGTTGCTGGATACGGGAGCGAATGGTTTTGACGTAGGAGATCATGGACTCGAGGGAGACGAGGTGGTCGTTCCAGGTGACGAGGGCTTCGTTTCCGACATTTACTGCGGCGATGATATCTGGGTACTTGTTGGCGAGACGGATGCCGGCTTCGACTTCGAGGCGGTTTTTGGCGGCGTTTTGGGCGAGCTCGGCTTCGGGGGTTGGCTCGGTAATCCAAGCGCAGCCTTCGTGGTTGCTGATTTCTCCCTTGAGCCAGATGCCCAGCATGACCTTTAGCGGAATATCGTTGGCGCGAATGAGGCGGAGGACGTCCGATGAGTTTTCCTGGCTGTCGTAGAGGCGGATGAATTCGAAGCCCGCGTTTTGCAGAATGTGAAGGTCTTCGAGGATTTGAGCGTCGGTGGGCAGGACGGCTCCGTCTCCGCGATCCGGATGCTGGCCGTGGCGGAAGCCGGAGTAGGCGATGCCTTTTTGCAGGCCGGCGAGGAGGCTGGCCTCGCTCTGGGCGAGGCTGGGGGAGGCGGAGGTGGGAGAGGAGGCGTGGGACATTGTAGCGCAGATGAGGATGAGCGCGGCGGAGAGGAGTCGTGCGAGTCGTGAAGGGGTTTTAATCATGGGAGGATTTGTGAGTTAAGATGCACATTAGTGCAATTAAAATGCGTTGGAAATTGGGGGATACTGGGTGGGTCTTTGGAGGAGGCGCAATCCAATGTCTAACGTTAGACATTGGATTGCACAGAAGGGTTTGGGGTTGTGGGGGGATGGGTGGAATTGTTGGGGGTGGGCAGTGGGCGCTTTCTTTTTGGTTCATCGTCAAATCGAGTGGACGGGGAGGAACTGGTTTAACAGTGATCCGGCCTTTGGCCGTAACAGGGTGGCCTGCGGCCGGCAGGATTCGAGATGGCAAGAGTGACGCCATTCGGGGTGGATCTTGTTTCCACTGTGTTTGGTGATGAACCCTTGTAGGTTACTGGCCTATGAAGTCTTCGCTTTTCGAGTCCTTCCGAGCTACCGAGCCGCAGGCGACAGCGAAGCCATGGGTGGAAACCACTCGTCGGAGGAAGGACTCGATAAAGCCCTTCACAGCGCTACTCTGTGAAGGAGCCGGGAACCGACGCGCCCTTGGCAGAGGACGCGCCGGGGTTGCGCGTGAGATCAAGATGAACCAAGAGCGAGGGAAGCCTGAGCTCAGAAAAAAGCGCCGGTCCCGCGCAGCCTCCTGGCTTAATCTCAAACAGTTGCAAGAACCTCGCGGCGCGCCGCGTGAGTTCACCTCTACAAGTAGGAGTTAAGCCATGGATACACAAGCCGTTTCATATATCGCCATCGATGTCTCCAAGAAGACCTTGGAGGTCCTTTCCGAGGATTGGAGCAAAAGCCGCAGCGTCGCCAACAGCGAGGCCGCGTTGGAGGGGCTGCTCAAGAAGCATGCCGGTTTCTCTCAGTCGCATTTCATCTGCGAGGCGACTGGAGGGTACGAACGCGCCCTGGTGGGCCTGCTGCATTCTCGCGGCATAGCGGTGAGCGTGGTGTCGCCGGCCAAGGTCCGCTACTTTGCCCAAAGCGAGGGCGTGAAGGCCAAGACCGATCCGATTGACGCGAAGATGCTTCTGCGTTTCGCGCGGGAAAAGCGTCCCCGGGCAACTCCTGCTCCAAGTCCGCAACGCAAGGCCTTGGCGGCGCTGATGGATCGGCGGGAGCACTTGAGCGAGCAGCTCAAGCGAGAGAAGACCCGTCTGCAGAAGTGCGACGGATTGGTCGCGCAAAGCGTGGGACGCATGATCGACATAGTCGAACGCGAGATCGAGACAGTAGACGGGCAGATTCGCCGGCTGGTCGCCGGCTTCGCATCCTTCGCCAAAGTCTACGAAACACTTGTTTCGGTAGTGGGCATCGGGCCGGTTACGGCATGGACCCTGTTGGCCTACCTGCCCGAACTGGGTCGGCTCAGCCGCAACCAAGTGGTAGCGCTCGCCGGTCTGGCTCCCTACAATCGGGACTCGGGGGACTCCAAGAAGATCCGGAAGATTTTCGGCGGGCGAGCAAAGGTTCGCCGCTGCCTTTATCTGGCCGCGGTGGCGGCCTACCGCCACAACGATGTCATTAGAGCCTACACCCAACACTTTCTCGATGCCGGCCGGCCGTTCAAGTGGGCAGTTGTCGCTGCCATGAGGAAGCTACTTATCCACACTCACTACTTAGTTAAAAAACTCGATGTCGCACTTGCCTGAGACACAGTTGCTTTTTTGGGGGGAGGTGCAGTGGCAGGTTTTTATTTTTTAGGGGTGGAAAAATATGGCTATGGGACTGAGGCAAGGTAGGGGGACAAAGTGCAATAGGTGGGGATGAGAGGGGCGGGTGAAGGTGGACGTTTTTTTTTGGGGGGCGGTTTGGGCAGAGGTCCAATCCTACGCATCGCTTGGTGCACTCTTGGGGGCCTGGGATCGGTTGGATACTTCTTCTTTGAGGGAAGCGTAGCTGCGGCTGGTTTCGATGAGGGCGGTGACGAGAGCGGCGGCGATAGTGAAGAGTCCGAGGAGGAAAGTTCCGATGACGAGGTGGGGGATGTTGAGGTCGGCGGCAGTTGCGAGGGTTAGCAGCATGGTGCTGAGGAGGAAGCAGCACATGGCGACGTAGAGGTCGGCGATGCTGTTGCGGAGGAGGTGGCTGCGCTGCTTGAGCCAGGCGATTTGCTTGGCGAGGGAATGGGTGTAGTCGATGTTGTCGCGTTTGCCTTCGGATACGAGGGAGCGGATGGCTTGGACGATGCGGCTGAAGCGGTTTTGCAGGGCCCAGACGAGGGTTGCGGAGGAGGTCATCATGACGAAGGGCGCGAGGATGGCCTTGTAGCTGGCGAGGTTTAAGTCGAGCAGGTCAGTCATCGCATGTCTCCAGTTGAACGATACGGTAGGAGAGGAGGGCTTCGCGGGTGGCGTGCCAGAGTCCGATGAAGAGGAACAGCAGGGCAATGCCGAAGAGGAGGAATACGAGCGCTGAGGAGTTGACGATTTGGAGCGAGCCGAGTCCGAGAGCGATGGAGGAGCAGATGACGAAGAAGACGGCGAAGTAGAAGCAGAAGATGGCGTTTCGGATGAGTTTGGCTCGCTGCATGAGGGAGTCGATCTGGCCGCGTATGCGTCGGAGGGTGGGAGTCTCGCTGGGGGTGGATCGCTTCTCGCTGTTGAGCTGTCGAATGACGGCGGCGATGGTGCTGTACTTGGTCTGCAGGCCGGCTAGGAGGAGGCCGATGCCGGTGATGAGGACGGCGGGCGCGAGCGAGGCGTTGATGAAGTCGATGGCGTCTTGGAGCGTCAAATGCGGGTAGGGTGACGGAAAAGCGCGGTGGGAGGAAGTCTAGAGTTCGTTAGCGATCTGACTTGTTGGGAGGATATTCAGGTGGTCGACGATGATCGATCGGTTGCCTTGGAGGCGGATGGTGTTTTCGCCTTTTTGTAATTTTACGTGGATACGATCGCAGGACCAGCTGATGGGGGACCCGGTGCGGTAGTATTGGAAGGTGTCGGATTGTACGCCGTTGATGGATACCGGCAGTTTAGTGAAGCCGCTCCACCATGTGGTGGCGTAGCGAAATTCTAGGGTGTAGGTTCCGGCTGTCTTGGCCTGGTAGGTCCATTCGATGTAGGGACGCGATTCGCTGTAGGGGCGGGCGTAGCCCGAGCCGGTGAAGCCTGGATAGCGGGTGTCGACGGCGCAGGAGAAGTGCTCGGCGTCTTCGGCTTCGAGGATTGAGCCGCCGGGAGTGGGCGTCATGGGCGCGAGTTCGGAGTCGCTGCCGAGGTTTGTCAGTTCATGCAGGACGTCGTCTGTGGTTTCTCGCCAGTCCACGTAGCCGACGCGATTGAGCCAGATGGGGTTGTGGTAGTGGGTAAGGGCGGTGGAGGTGTAGTGTCTCCAGAATTCGGCGGAGCGCTTGGCGGCGAATTGGGCGGTGTGCAGGGAGTCGAGGTCGCCGCTGCGTCGGAATTGGTCGAGGTGGGTGGCGGCTCGGATCTTGGCGGCGTAGTACTTTCCTAGATACGAGATGATGCGGATATCTTCGAGGGTTTTGAAGAGTTCCGTGTCGTCAGTAACGGCGAAGGTTTCGAAGGCGAGGAGGGCTTGGTCGGCGTGTTTGTCGATGGAGTCTGCGACTTGGAGAGGCGAGAGTTGATCGGGGTCGTGGGGTGCGGGGTTTGAGTTAAAGTCGGGGATGGAGGTGTAGTTGGTATCTGGATGCGGAGGGAGGTTGATGAAGCGATTGAGGTCGTGGAAGCCGTTGGGGGTTTGAGCGGGGCCGGGTCTGCTCTTTCCGCCTTCGATGTACCATTGGAAGTCGAGACGTCCCCAGTGAAAGCCAGTGACGAGCGGGTAGATCATGGAGGCGGATTGCCAGGCGTCGAAGAGTTGCGTGGCGTTTGCGGTAGGGAACTTGGTGGCGAGGATGCCTTTGAAGCGTTGGTTGGAGAGCTCGGGATTGTAGCTGAGGCGTCCCCAGAGGGCCCAGTGGTACCAGTGTTTGGAGAGCTCGAGCTGGCGGATGCCGTCGGGCTTGAGGGTGGGGTTTCGCTCGAGGAATTCGCGTCCCCAGACGTATTGATCGGATCCGAGGTACAGTCCTTGGCTGGACTCTTTGGGGATGTTTTTTATGAATTCTCGAACGAAGTCGGGGGCTCCCCAGCGGAAGTGGTAGACGTCGTCATTGCGAAGGGTCCAGATGGTTTTGACGTCGCCGATTTGCTTTAAGAATCCTTGGTGGAAATTCTGATTGGTGGAGCTGTAGACGTGGGCTTGGGCGTATTTATAGCTGAAGATAAAATCGATGTTTGGATTCTCTAGCAGGCTTTTAAAGGTGGCGGCGATCGCTTCGGCACTGGCTTGGTGTTGGCGATGGATGAAGCGGATTTTTCGGTCCGGCTGTTCCTTGGCGACATCGAGCACGCCTTGCCCGTAGGTTTTGAAGATCCAGTCTTCTTTTGCGTCGGAGGAGGCACCGTGCATGTTTTCTCCTGTGGTGACGCCGATGCCTCGGAGATCGGGATAGGTGAGGAAGAGTTCTCGGACGCTTTTTCGGAAGTAATCGATTGTCGTGGGATTTTCGATACTGTCGTCGATGCCGTATTTTCCGTCGGTGCCGTAGGTGAAGATGTTCCAGGTGATGATGTAGAAGTCGACGTTGCGACTTTTTCCGTAGGCCATGACGCGTCGCCAGAAATCGATCTTTTGGTCGATGCTTAGTTCGAGCAGGGTTTCGGTGTTGGCGAGGATTTTTGGCTGATCCATCTCGTGTCCGGTGGTTGGATACAGCTCGTCGAACTCGGCGTGGTTTCCGGTGGGGAAGCTGCCTCGGGAGAGGGTGGAGCGTTGGACGTCGTCGAGGGCGACATCGGGATAGTCGGGGACTTTAACGAGGGAGGGGAAAGGGTGGAGGTTCCAGAGCGAGACGTAGTTGTAGCGGTAGCGAGCGAGGGTGTCGATGTACTCTTGCCAAAAGGAGAAGTCCCACATGTGAGGCAGGTTGAGCTGAGCTGAGTCGCTCATGTCGCTGTAGCTCGGGGTGCGGACGTCCAGCGGGATGTTGAACTTAACTCCACGCATTTGCATGTAGGGAGTCTGGGTGTCGTCGGCGATAGCATCCAATCCGCCAATACGGATGAGTTCGGCGACTTCCAGTCCGCCGTACATGAGGCCTGCTGGATCGGAGGCGGAAATGGAGATCGTTGATCCGTCAGTGGTGATTTGGAATGCTTCTGGTGCGAGATCGCCTTCTATGAGCTGTAGGATGATTTCTCCGTTTGTATCGGAATCCTCGCGAGATTGCAGGGCCTTCTCAATTTCCTCTGCGGCGAAGGCGGCCTGATGTAGTGAATGATCGAATACAACTGAAGGGTTGGCCGTAAGAAGTGGACAAACCTTGCTGGCGAAGGTGAGAAATAGAATGATCTTGTTTCGAAAGAGCATAGGAGACGGGGTTGTCGGATTGGGGCGGAGTGTGTCGATCCTTTCCGATTGGGACGCATAGGCAAGACAGAGTGCAGGCTCTGATTCGCTAATGTATAAGAGCTGGCGGTTTTTTGATTAGCTCCGGTTCTAAGATCGGATTGGCTTCGAAACGAAATTGCATATTATGGGAATATTCTCATAACTGAGGTATGCAAAGAGGAGAGTTGCAGCGTTTGTCATCGGTTACGATTCGCCTGTTGTGCGAGAATACCGCGAGGGGAATAGGGGTGATTGGCGAACATGGTCTTTCGTGGTGGATCGAGGTGGAGGGGAAGCGTGTGCTTTTTGACCTAGGGCAAGGTTTGGGGCTTTTCAGCAATGCGGGTCGGCTAGGGATCGACATTGAGAGCGTGGATGCAATCGCGATCAGCCATGGGCACTACGATCATGTCGGGGCCTGGGCTCAAATGCCGGCCAAGGCGAAGGCAAGTGCGGTATATATTCATCCTGATGCAGTGCGGCCCAAGTATCATCGCGGCAATGGCGGAGCGATTGAGTTGGTGAGTAACGAGCGATTTTCGAGGACACTGAGATCGGAAGCAGGCAGGGTGGTGGACGTGCGAAGTCCGACTGAGGTTGTGAAGGGATTGTGGATGACGGGAGAGATCCCTCGTATAACGGATTACGAGGATACGGGCGGGGCGTTTTTCAGCGACGCTGAGGGGAATTGCGAAGATGCTTTGCTCGATGACCAGGCTTTGTTTTTCGATACGGAGCTTGGTGTGGTGGTTATTCTCGGCTGCGCGCATTCGGGGCTGATAAATACGCTGCGCTACGTGCGGGAACTAACAGGGCGGAGGATTCATGCAGTCGTTGGCGGGATGCATTTGCTGCACGCCAGTTCGGTTCGGCTGGAGCGAACGCTCGCGGACCTGGAGGCGATCGATCCAGATTGGGTGGGAGGAAATCATTGTACAGGTGGCGTGGCTCAGGCTCGGTTGATGACAGCCTATGAAGGGCGCTATCTCGAATGCCATGCCGGGCAACGAATTCGATTTCCGCGTTTTGTTCGCGGCGGCGCCAAGGTCAAGGAAGAGCCAAGCTATGCCACGACCACGTAAGTCAAGAAAGCTGGAGAGGGCGGCAAAGGCAGTTCTTTACATGCCTCTTAATGGTGAAGCCGAACAGCCGCCGCCGTGTGAAGTAGCGATCGAGGATTTCGAAATCGTCCGGCTTGTCGATGGGCACGGCTATCACATTGAGGCTGCTGCCGATAAGGTAGGCGTATCGCGCAGCACGGCGGGGCGCATGCTTGACCGGGCGCGTCGGGCTCTCGCTCTCGGTATCGAGAAACGCGCTCCGCTCTACCTCGACGCCAGCAATCACCTCGAGCTCGATTTGCCTGAGGAGCGGGCGTTGCTTTCTGGGGAGAATCCTCAAGCTGGGCGCCTGGCTATCGCAGTAATGATTCCCGAGACAGGCTCACTCGTGTCTCGTCTCTTTGGCCGGGCCTCAGCTTTTGTCGTTTTGAATGATAAGGGCGAAATTGAGAAATGTATCGAAAATCCGGGCACAAACGTTAGCCGAAGCGCGTCTCGGAAGGCAACCGTTGCTTTGAAAAAGGCTGGGGTGACGGGGGTGGCAGCCGGTCGCTTTGGACCAGATGCGCTCGAGTATCTTGCTGCGGCGAATATTCACGCGCTTCTCGCAGCGGGACTGACGGTTATCCAGGCGCACGAACTCTTTTCACCAGTAAAATTATGATAGAAGAACTTGTAGCTATTAAGCATAGAATCGCATTTCCGGTGCTTGGAAACGCGGGTGTAGACTCGCGAGTCAGCGCGCACTTTGGAAAGTCCAAGGGGTTTATACTCTTGGATAGCGATGGAGAGAATTGCGAGTATATCGAGTCGGATGCGGTGCGTCTGCCAAGCGAGTGCGCGCCGATTCACGCGTTGGTTAAAGGTGGAGCTCGGGCGGTGCTTTGCCGTGGGATGGGGAGGGGCGCGTTGGGGCGTTGCCATGCTGCGGGGATATTGATCGGCCAGTCCGTGGGGCGGACGGTGTTCGAAGCGCTTGAGAATCACAACCTGGGGCGTAGCATCGACTTCCCAGACAGTTCGCTTTGTTCGCATGGAGATTCATGCGGGGGCGACGGGCATACGCATTCGTAGTTATGGCAGAGGTGGGACATTCAAGTGTTATCGAACTCGATAACATGAGGCAGCTCGGGCATAGCTCTTGCCTTGCTTGCACGCATCCGGACCTGAAGCTCGATTTCGCGCTTGAGGGTCCAAATGTGATTCGGTGCGCCTTCGATTTTACGAAGGAGATGACGAGCTTCAACGGCTACGTGCATGGAGGTTTGCAGGCGTTGGTTCTGGACCAGGCGATGACGTGCGCGCTCATGGCTCAGGGGATTTTTGGAGCGACGGGGGATTTGAATCTTCGCTATAAGCGTTCGGTTGAAGTCGGCCCAAGCGTTTGCATTCGAGCTTGGGTGGAAAAGCGGTTTCACTCGATGTACTACCTGCGAGCTGAGCTATTGCAAGGTGGCAATACTTGTACCCTGGCGAGCGCTCGGTTCGTAGAGAAAGAGCTCGAGGCTTAGGGGGTTCGCATTCTCGCGGAGTCGAGATAGTTTGAACATGCGTTCGTTTTGTTTTTCTATTGGGGTTTTGTGAATCCGACGAATGGCTGTTGAGCGGCGTTGGCAGAGTGAATTTGAATAGGACAATTAGTTATGGTTAAGAAGGCTGAGGGGAGCGAGGGCTCCAAGGAAAGTTTTTTGGGAAGTACTTGGCAGGGATTGCGGTCTGCTTGGAACGAGATTGTACGTGTATCCACTCGTGCGGATACGAATGGCGATGCGAATCCCGACAATATTCGCGAGCAGATCAAGGCGTGCCTCGCTCAGAAGGGCGGGGAGGTGTCGGCTCGAAATCGAGCGGCGACTCTGGCGCGGGCCTATCTCGATTTTTCGCCCGAGGAGCGTCTGGAGTTTTTGCGGATCCTGAACAACGAGTTCGGAGCGGATGCGGATTTGGTTGCGGGAGCGGTGGATGAGTTGCAGATGGCGACGGAGGTGGAGGAAATCGAGACCGCGCGTTATCGGTTGCGGCTGGCCTTGGAGCCCGCTCGGGTGAAGCTCTTGCAGGAGTTTAACACCTTGCAGTCCGGGCCGCGCTTTTTGGTGGAGCTTCGTCGGGAGCTTATCGAGTTGAAGAGGGAGCATCCCGAGCTCGCTTCGCTTGAGCGGGACTTGAAGGAGCTGCTGCGTTCGTGGTTTGATATCGGGTTTTTGGATTTGCGGAGTATCAATTGGAATTCTCCAGCGTCGCTTCTGGAAAAGCTCGGCCGTTATGAGGCGGTGCACCGGATGCGCGGTTGGCAGGACTTGAAGAATCGTCTCGATAGCGACCGTCGCTGTTTCGCGTTTTTCCATCCCTGTATGCAGGACGAGCCTTTGATTTTCATTGAGGTGGCGCTTGTGAAGGGGCTTGCGAATCAGATCCAGGGCTTGTTGAACGAGAAGGCTTCGGCGATGGAGCCGGACGAGGCGGATACCGCGATTTTCTATTCTATCTCGAACGCGCAGAAAGGATTGGTGGGGATAAGCTTCGGGAATTTTCTGATCAAGCAAGTGGTAGACTGTTTGCGTAGGGAGTTGCCCAATCTTAAGCGATTCGCGACCTTGTCGCCGATTCCTGGATACGTGAATTGGCTTCGGGCGGAGTTGGCTAAGGGGGCGATACAATTGCTGCCAACGGAGGTGAAAAAGCTAAAGCCTGTGGCGGGCGAGGTGAAGCCAATCGAGTTCGTAGAAAAAGCATTAGAGACGAGCAGGTGGATACGGGACGAGGCGCAGAGCGAGGCGCTGAAGCCGGTGTTGCTCCGGCTTTGCGCGACTTATTTGCTCAGCGTAAAGCGATCGGGAATGCAGACGGCGGCGAATCCAGTGGCGCATTTTCATTTGAGCAACGGGGCTCGGATGGAGCAGCTCAATTGGATGGGCGATACGTCATCCAAGGGGATGCAGGAGTCGGCGGGGATCATGATAAACTACCTGTATCGTCTTGATCGGATCGACGTTTATCATGAGGACTACCGCAGCAAGGGTAAGATTAACGCGTCGAAAGCGGTTGTCGGATTGATGGGGAAGCAGTAGCTGGGAGCAAAGGATTGAAGCTAGTCGAAGCGAATCGCTTTGATGGGATCGGTCTTCGTGGCTCGCCAGGTCGGGATGGCCATGGCGAGCAGACTGGCGAAGCTGATGGTGGAAAGGGTGACCAGAGCGGGCAGGACGATGCTTTTCCAGTCTTTGCTGCTAGAGTTGCCCATGGTGCCGTAGGCGATGAAGGAAGAGATGATGATGACGCTGCAGACGGCGGCGAGTCCGAGTCCGCCTCCGATAGTCAGTGTCCAAGGTTTCAATACGGACTTGGCGATGTTCCATGAGTTCGCTCCAACGGCGATCCGAATGCCGAACTCCTTTTGACGCTGGGTGGTGGCGAAGGTGATTATTGAATAAAGTCCAACGAGGGACATGCAGAGGATGGCTCCGCCGAAGATCTGGGCGGCGAGGGAGAGTCCGTTGAAGAGTCGGCTCAGGGCGTCGATCAATTCTCCGAGAGTGAGAGGCGTGCTGGTCTGCACGCGCGGGGCGAGCTCCTGCATGGCTTGGCGCATGGCCTGTCGGTAGCGGGGGTGGGCGGCGTCTTCCGCTTTAAGCAGAAGGGTGGGGCTCCAGGTCGGTCGTTGAGAAATGGGTACAAGGATCTCGCTGAAGGAGCGATCGACGTCTTTGCCCGAGGGGCCGAGGTCGTCTGGCTTGAGGCTGGGGATGACACCGACGATGGTTATCCAATTGGCATTGTCGTCTTCGGGCGAGAGGCGAAGGCGCATGCCGATAGGGTTGAGGTGTTGGCAGTGGGTATTGACGAAGTTGGTATTGACCACGCAAACGGGGGTGGTGTCGGCAGTGTCGAAGGCTGAGATCATTCGCCCCTCTACGATTTCCTCGCCGAAGGCTTCGAGGTAGTTTGGCGTGATCGACGTGATTTGGGTGAAGTCGGAGGAGAGTTGGGTGTCATTGGTTTCGCCTTCGAATTCGAAGGTCATCACGTCGCCAACCATTCCGAATGCGGCTGAGGTGATGGCTAAGGTTTCGACGCCAGGTTCGGCGGTGAGTCGACGTGTCAGTTGGGTGTAGAGCTGATCGGCAGCGGTGCTTGAGTCGAATTGCGAGTCCGTTGCGAGCTCCATTCGGACCGCTAGGATGGTGTCCTCCTCGAATGGCATTTCGATGGTTTCGAAAAACTGAGTCGGCATGAAGAACATGAAACTCATGAAGATGAGGACGCCCGAAAACGCGACTTGGGCGAGGACCGCGACTTTTGACAGCCAGCCGATGTAGATGCTGTTGGAGCTTCGAGCATCGTCCTTCATAATGGCGTAGGCGTCGATGCTGGAGGCTCGCCATGCCGGTATGATGCTGGAGGTAAGGCCTGCAAGAATGGCGGCACCGATGGAAAAGAGAATTACCCGCTGGTCGATGCGAAACTCACGCATGTGCAGGCCTGGCGTATTGATATTTTGGAGAATGCCGGTGGCGATTTCGATGCCCCAAACAGCTAGGAGAACGCCCAGAATGGTGCCGATGCTGGCGAGGGTTAGGCCATCGACGACGACTTGCCAGATGATGTGGCTCCGGCGCGCTCCCAGGCTGGACCGGACGGCTAGCTCGTGGGTGCGAGTGGCGGTTCGGGCCATGATGATATTGAAGGTGTTGACGCAAGCCAGCAGGAGCACGGGTAGTGATCCAATCATGATGAGGCTCACCATCCAGAGTGAGTCAGCGTCGACGAATTTTTCTCGGTAGGGAGTGATGCGGAGTTGAGTCTTGTCGCGGTTTGTATCCGGAAACTGGATCTCGAGGTTGGAGGCGATGGTTGTGAATTCGGCCCGGGCGTGGTTGATGCTGCGGTCCTTTTTGAGACTAGCGACGAGTCCGAGGTTGGGAGCGAGAGAGCGAGGCTGTCCGTCGTACTCGGACCAATCGGTGGCTACCCATATTCGCTGGTTTCTCGGGAAGCTGAAGTCGCTCGGCATGATGGCGACGATCTGGCATTCTTGATCGTTCAGGAATACGGTAGCGCCGATAGTGTTTTCGTCTCTTTCGAAAAAGGTTTCCCAGATCGTTTCGGAGATGACGGCTTGCGGGAGTGCGCTGTTGGAGAATGATGTATCCGAAAAGAGGTGACCGCGTAGTGGAGGTGTATCAGAGAGAGAGAAGAAGCTGGGCGAGACGAAGACGCCAACGTATAGGGTTCCCTCGTCTTTTTTGCCCGGGAGGTTGAACCAGAAATTGGTGTTTTGGATGCCGATGAAGTTTTCCAGAGCATCGGAATCCTGGCGGAAGACCTTTAGGTCGAGTGAGTTGATCAACTGGCCTTCTTCTCGGCCTGTTTCCCACTCGATGAAAAGTTGGGAGTCGTCAAGGTCTGCTCCGGCACTCGTATTCAAAATTCGATACGAGATGGTAAACATCATGGTTGAAAGGGCGATTCCGATGCTGAGCACGAGCACGGCCATGATGCTTGAGCTCGGGAAGCGCAGGCAGAGTCGAAGTCCGAATTTGAAGTCACGTATCGAGTCGAAGACGCGTCGCGTGCCCCATGAATCTCGGGCGCGTTCCTTGTGGGCGTCGATATTACCGAACTTCTTCAGGGCGAGGCGGCGGGCTGCGGCGGGGGAGTGTCCTTCGGCGATGTAGTCCTCGATCATGAACTCGAGGTGCTGCTCTATTTCCGCGTCGATTTCGTCCGCTATGTCGCTGGAGCGGAAATGGGCCCTGATTTGCAGGTAGAGCTCGCGGAGGCGTCTCATCGAAGTGGTTTAGCGGGAAACTTAGGCTTCTTTGATGATGACGTTTACCGCTGCGGAAAAGAGCTCCCAGTTGCTTATTTCGTCGGCAAGGTAGGCTTCGCCCGCGGACGTTAGAGTGTAGGTTCGAATGGGTTTGCTGGTTTCGCCGGTTCGCCATTCGGATTGGATGAAGGCCTTCTTCTCCAGGCGGTGCAGGGCAGGGTAGAGGGAGCCTTGCTGCACGCTGAGGACTTCGGAGCTGATTTGTTCGATGCGTCTTGCGATGCCGTAGCCGTGGTTCGGCTTCGTCGACAGGACGCGCAAGATGAGCAGGTCCAAGGCGCCTAGCAGGTGGTCTTTTTTTCTGTCCTTTGTCATAGTCAGAAATCTATGTATGTAGAAATCTGACTAAGTCAAGGTTGGATGGTGGTGATCAGTTTGATGGCTGCAGTGGCGAGAGCGCGGGTTGTGGTTTATTGAAGAAAGCCCGCGATGGGTGGTCGCGGGCTTGGGAGCTTTTTATTGTAAAGTTGTGAGCAGCTTATTCGGTAGTTAGTTTACGGATACTGATTACGCCGTTGTGGGTGTTGATAATGAATTGGGGGCCTCCTCCGTTGATGGATCCGTAGAATGCTTTTTCGAACTCTAGGCGATAGCGTCCTCCTTCTGGTCTTCCGTCAGTGATTTTTGGCGATTTGTCTCGCGCTTCGACATCGATGTCGAAGTCGGACATTATCTTCCCGTTGAAGGTTTGCAGTTTGAGTTCGGCTTTAGTGTCGGCCGGTATGGTGAGATCAATGTCTCCGTTTAGACTGGTGAAGGACATTGGCTTGTCTGGATACACCTCGTTGAGGGTTACGACGATGTCGCGATTCAATGCGTGGGCGAGGACGGCGCCGGAGCTATTATTTATGGTGATGGCGCCGTTGACGTTTTGCACTTCGATTTCTCCGGTGATGTTTTCGATGAGGATGTCGCCTTTGTTGACGCAGTTTAGGCTGAGGGATGTTTCGAATGGCACTTTAATAGTTATGTCGACGGTGGCTTTTAATGCGTTGGAGCCGACCTTGATCTGGTTGTTGAATTCCTCGGCGAAGAGGCCGGTGGAAGGCAACTGGATCATGCGCATGCCATTGTTGCTGACAGATTCCTTTTCGAAGTTTCGTCTTTTCGCTTCGACGATGGCTTCTTCGCCTTCGTATCCTACGACGGTGATTCCCCCGTTGAGGAGGTTGGCTTCGAGCCGTTTTTGACTATCGTTACGAAATGGTATGCTTAGTCGATCGACGTTCGGATCAAGTTCTTCTTCCTGGGCTCGCAAGGCGCCTGCCATGAGAATGGAGGCGATGGCGAAGATGATGTATTTTTTTAAAATTGTATTCATTTGGTCTCCTCTGTTTTTGAAATGCTTAGTTTACTGTATCCACTTTCTTAATAATCATATTTCCGTTGAGCGTTTCGAAACTAATTCTTGGTCCGCCTTTTCCTGCGCGAACGCCGTTGGAATCTTGGCCTCTGTAGGTTCTCACGCCGTCGATAGCATGATTGTCTTTCTTCTTGTTGGCGAAAGCGGATGAAGGCGGAATCCCGCTCACTTCGAAATCCGAATAGACCTCGCCGTTCATGGTTTTGAAGAAGAGGTCTGCGTTAAGGCTTGGCCGGAAGGCTATATCGATGTGTCCGTTGATTGAGTGGAAGTGGCAGTTGTCCTCGGGATTGTTGAGAAATGATATAGAGACGGGTCCGTTGATGGTGCTGGCGTTGCCCGAGCCAGTGACGTTTTTCGCCGAGATGGATCCGTTCACGTTTTTCAGGTCGAACTTTCCTGAGGTTCCTTGAATGGATAGATCCCCGTCGTTGACAGTGCTCAGGTAGATCTCTGTGTCTTTCGGAACGAGAATACGCATGTCGAACTGATTAGTGTATCCATAATATCGGCACCCGCGATAGTTGACCTTGCCCGAGTCGCCGCGAAATGGACCTTCGACGGAGATGATGACGGCGTCACCGTCTTCTCGGGTGTCCAGCCAGACTTCCTTTTGGGCGACAGCGAGTCGCGATTCGCTGCGAGCTAAGATGAGGCGCTTGACTTCGAGCTTCACGATCTCTCCGTCGTAGCCTTCCACGTCTATGGAGCCTGAGATATTGTCTACTACGATTTCGCGGTGCTTGAGATTGGGATCGAAGGTGAATTCCTTCGTGAAAGAGATTGTCTCGTCGTGTTCGAAGGAGCAGTCGTGACCGGAGCAAAGCGGACTAAGGCATGTCGTCAGCAGACAGATGAGAGGGATTGTCTTAAATGGTCTCATTGTTGTTTCCTTTCAGTTTTTCCACGCTCCATTCGGCGAGTTCTCGAATGGTCTGGTCTTCCTCTGGGTTCTGGCTGATTCGATCCAGGGCAGGTATCGATTCTTTGTCCATGTGGCGTACGAACAGCTTGATGAGCTCTGCCCGAATAAGGGGAGAGTTCGGAGACTCCAGAAGATTCATTAGGGTGCGTCGAACGTCGGCGTCTTCGGCGAAGGTGTTCAGGGTTTCGAGCGCGGCGAATCGAACGTTGATGCTCGGATCGTAGGTGACTTTTTCATAGAGAGCGGCGAGGGCCTTGGGGTCCCTGTCGTTCAGTTCGGCGATCCATTCGACGCCGCGAAGTCGCTCGGTGGCCGAGGACTGGGTGAGAAGCGAGAGGGCGGTGAATTGTTTTAGCGAGCTTAGTTCCGATTCGATGGAGGCAAGTCGCCCTGCGTCGTTTGGTAGGTCGGTTCCGGGCTTAGTCACGAAGGCGCCGATTAGGAACGCGATTGCGATAGAGGCGGCGAGCGCGTATCCATTGGATAATACACGGGTAAAGGGATTGCGTTTTCGCTCTTCGGCGAGGAGGGCGATTCCTTCGGCCTGGCCTTTTTTGTAGGCTTTCAAGGCGGAGTCGAATCTTGCTTGCATGAGCTCGCTCGGTTTGGGCAGCTCGCCAATGGAGTTCCAGGTGGTGGAAAGCTCGCTGTGGGATTGGGCGCAGCTTGGGCAGGTTTCGATATGGGAGCGCACGCGCTCGGATTCGATTTCCGAGAGTTCTCCTTCGATATAGTCGAGTAGGGAGTCGTTACATTCCTGGCATTTCATAGGATCTCTCCTTCGTTAGGGATTTCAATTGTTTGGTCAGTTCGACCACCGCTCGGTGGACGCGAACTTTAAGGAGGTTGGTTTCGCATCCGAGGATGCGGGCCATTTCAGCGTATTCTAGGTCTTGTATCCGCCTCATCACGACAAGCTGCCGCTTTTCTTCTGGCAGTTTTTCGAGGGCTTCGTAGAGGAGCTCTGTTTCTTCGCTGCGGCTTGCTTGGTCGTCGGGTCGGATTCCTTCGTCGATCGGCTCGAATCGCTCGTCGGCTGGGGGTTCTTCGCGGATGACATTCCGTCTGGATTTTCCTTTGGTCCAGTGCTTGTACTGAATGTTGCGGGCGATGGTGAAGAGCCAGGCCTTGAAGGAAGAGCCGGGGTGGTAGGATCGACGGTATTTGAGGATTCTGAGAAAAACTTCCTGGGTGAGGTCCTCGCTTAGGGTGTGAACTCCGCTCCTTTTCATGAAGAAGGAATAGAGCATGCCGCTGTATCGCTCGAAGAGCTGGGAAAGCTTGTCAAGGTCGCCCTCGCGCACCTGGAGCATTAGAATTTCGTCGTCAGATTCTTCCACGGATTTTCTGGTTCACAGTGTCTAGTATCACTGTTGTTGGCCCGCGTTTCATGAAAAATGGGGATTTGGGTGGAAATTGCGAGAGGTCGGGTGGAAATGGGGTCTTGCTACTCTCGCCAGTACTCGGGCTGGGCGAGGACGTTTGAGCAGAGGACCCGCCCTTGGATTTTTCCTGCGAGCTTGGAATTGAGAAAGAGGACCATCCAAGCGTCGGCGTTTTTTCGAGGGATGGGGTAGGGAGCTTCGAGGCCTTGGGAGCCCGCCGGTGAGAAGCCGAATCTCGGGTAGTAGCCAGGGTGCCCGAGTACGAAGACGAGGTCTGTGTGTTCCTCGGCGAGGCGTTTTAGGCCCTGCGTGACGAGGCGTTTGCCGATTCCGGCTCTTTGCCTTTCGGGCAGCACGGCGAGCGGCGCGAGGATGCTGGCTGAGATCTCTTGGGGAGCTCCCTCGATTTTAGCGTTGGTGAAGAGGATGTGTCCTGTGAGGCGTTCGATTTCGCAGGCCGCGAGAGAGATGCGTGGCTGGGCGGTGGGGTCGTCGAGCAATTTGTTTACGAGCACGGTAATGATAGGGCCTTCGCTGGGTCCGAAGGAGGTGGTTTCGAGGTCTGAAATCCTAGTAAGGTCGCTGTCGCTGGAGGCTCGAATTTCCATGACGCATAAAGTTAGTCAGGACATCTGACGGCTGCAATGCAGACTGCCGTTTTAAGAGGAGCAGGTCAGTGATTCATGCGCCGAAGACTAGGAGTTCGAGTGAGCTTCTCTCTAAATCGATTTTTTGAGTGATTCAGCAAATGTTTTACCGAAATCCTGGTCAACCTCTATGTGCTTCGCGAACCATCCGGTATCGTATTTATAGAATACGATGGAAATCATGAATGGGCCTTTCTTTTGATCCAGCATGTATACATAGCCTCGAACATATTTACCGACTTTCTTACTTGTGATTAGCTCGGTGTCTCGAAGGGGCCATGGGTGTCTAGGAGATCGCCCAAGGCTTTCTCCAGTTGTAGTCTTGCTTCTTTGTTATTTAATTTGCTGTTCGATACGTGCAATATCGAGTGAGCGGCAAGCTCGGTATTATTCGCCTTCAGGGCATCGAAGAATGAATCTAGTTTTGTGTCAATGCTCTCGCCGAAGCTTGTTTTGCATAAAGCAAAAAGACTGAGTAGAAAAACGTATTTCATGGATTTAGGATAAGGTGAGGCATGTGCACGGAGCATTGACTGGGGTTTACGTCGTGTTTATCTGAGCCGTTTTTTATAGATAACTTCTTCGGTTTATTTCAACCATCTTCGTTTTGGGCGTTGTTGGCCAAGGGGTCTGTGGTCGTGAACGTTCGCTTCATTTGGGTCCAAACGCTCAACCATGCTCTTTGCAGCTTTGTTGAGTTGCTCATCGAGCACAGGTTTCCCGTAGCGCTCAAGAAATTGGTGGTATTGCTTTTCGCGCTTGGGCCAGTCGCTTTTAGATGCTTCAAGTTCGTAGCGAAACGTGTAAGAGATGTACGGTTCCCTGCCGGTAAGGAACTTGAGTTTGCTGGGGTCGAAGATTACGGTTTCCAGTTCTCCGAGTAAGTAGCATCTGCCGTTCAGTTCACTGGGCCAGCCTACGCGATAAAAGCCGATGCCCTCTGGGGCGGATCCGATTTCGCCAGCCTGTGTGTAGGGGTAGCTCCTAACGATGAGCACTGCCTCAAGGCCGTTCTCGTTCATTTTGTTCTTTAGCTTTTTTAGGTGAATTTTAAAGGACCGTCCCGATTCGAAGGTTGGAACCACCATGGTAAAATTGAGCTCTTTGCTTGTTACGGCTTCTATTCCAAGTTTGTTATACAGTTCCTGTGATAGCTTTTTTTTCGATGATTTCGCCTATATTGAAGTCCACTTCTGCCAATTTATTTTTGAATGGATTGAGCGATACGTTTGCGATTCTCACTTTCTTTGGGTGAATGTACACGATCCCTACCTTTCGGTAAGGAAAGGAGAGTGTCTCCGCCGTTTTCGGTTCGGTAGATTCAACGCTAGGAGTCGCATTTAAGTGAGGCAGCGAAAATGCTAGAAGTATAAGGATTACTGATGATAATACTATTTTGTTCACTTTTTTCAGTTAAAGAATTATGACATAGGGCGTGCACCGCCCGGAGTGGTGCGCGATCTTTGGCTAATTTCGATTTTTTCAAATAAGCCTTTTGGGTACACTAAAGATTGAGAATGCTTTAGAGTTTCTAGTTCAACCCACTGGAATGTTTTCTTCTTTCCGTTTTCTTCAACGATATCTCGGTTGGCGAAAGCGATGCTTGAATAGGATAGGGGCTTCGATTCGTATACGAAAGAAATCTCATGCTCCTTGATTCCATTGATGGAGTGGTAGCTTTCGAATGAGCCGATCAGGCCTTCATTCGAGATTTCCAAACCTAACTCTTCTTTGATTTCTCTTTTGAGTGCTTCAATGCTTGATTCTCCGAATTGGATGCCCCCTCCGGGAGGGATATACCAGATTTTTCCATCGTCTTGGTTTTTCACGATATGTACCAGAATTCTATCGTCTTTGATGAAGACCGCTGCCGCACGTACTCTAATGGAATTTGTATTCATTTTCTGAGCAAGTTCGAGGTCACACACGACGAGGGCTTGAACTCGTTGTTTGATGTGCCTCGTTGGGCATGTTTTGCTTTAATGTTTTCGACAGGATGATTTCGTCTTCTTGTCCAGGAAACTCGAAACTACCAGTTTTTCGGTAACCGAGGCGTTTGAAGAAATACTGCCCATCTTCATCCGACTGTGTGGACAACATTAGGAGCTCGTGTCCGCCTTCTTTCATCGACTCTTCCCATTGCATGAGTAATGCAGAGCCAAATCCTTTACCTCTGTTTTTTGACTCAACCTTGATCAGGTTTAGAAACGGTATGCTGTCCCAGAAGAACGAATACCTCAACAGGGCTATGATCTTTCCTTCTTCCTTAGTTATGAGGATCTCTCCGTCTCGTATTTTTCGTTCAAGCATGTCCTTCGATATCTCAGCATCAACTGTGAATATGGCATTGATGTCGTTTAAGTGTGCTTGTTCGATGTCCATGTTATTTCGCCGAACGCTAAGGTTTCACGAGGGAGGCGGCGGAGCTGCCGGAATTGTGACCACCATCTGGTTGGGCTCTGTTCATTCTCTTCAGTAGGTTTGGCAAGTCGACGACTGAATCAACTATAGCATCTGCTTCTTTCGGTTCATCGTTGTGAATGCTTCGTACCCAAACCGCTTTCATGCCCAATTTCTTCGGTGGGATTACATCAACTAATGGGTTGTCACCGATAAATAGACAATCAGCTGACGATAAGCCCAGATCGGACAAACATCTTATGTAAATCTCTTCATTTGGTTTCTTTATTCCTTCTTCTTCAGATATTTTAATCGCAGAGAAAAAGCGTCGAATACCGGTGGAATCGATCTTTGAGTTCTGGCCTGAGGATCTTCCATTGGTGATAATTGCTAGCGTGTAGTTATCGGAGAGTTCTTCAAGCGTGCTGAGGGTGCCAGGAAAGCTAATCGCATCTGCTCCGTATCGCATTCTGAAATCGAGGTGGAGATCATGGGCGATTGATTCTTTGAGATCAGTGCAAGATTGTTCGTATGCGACCAATTTATCTGCGTATCCATTCTTTTGGTGCTTTATCACTGTTTCGATAAAATCGTCCTTTTGACAATTGAGTCGATCAGCTAAACGATCGTACTGATCGCCGAGAAACTTTCTGGCCGTAGAGGTGCGGTCGATTAACGTTTCATCAAGATCGAAGATAATCGCTTTCATTCAATTTTTCCTAACGTGAAGTCCATACGCGTATATAGGCGTGGAGCGCTGGTCGGAGTTGAATGGGACGACTGGTTGGCCTTATTTTCCATATCGAAAGTTAGAATGCGAGTTGCATGTAGTGCTCGTCGTATGAACGTCCTTCGAAAATCGCTGCATTCTTTTCGGTGCCGAAGATCGAGAAACCTAGGTTTTGATACAGCGTGACCGCTACCTTGTTGGTTGTACTAACCGTGAGGTTGAGCTGTGCGAGTGCTTCTTCTTCTTTTGCTATTCTCAACAATTCTTTCATGAGTTCCTTTCCGATTCACTTTCCTCTATTGGTGCGGGTCACGAAAACTGAACCTACGGTCGCCTTGTGCGAAAGCTTCTGACTCTTATCCCAATAGAGAGCGGCTACTCCAACAAGTTCGTTTTCATCGTAAGAACCAATGAAAGTCATCCTACCCGCCTCACCTGAGAGTTGCTTTCGGAAGGTTTCGATTGGCTCGGAACTCATCTCGTCCTCGGTCGCCCGAAATGACTCTGGTGCGTCTACAGTAGACTCTACGCGAATCGATTTGAAAGCTTCCAAGTCTATAGATGCATCTAGTTTTCTTATTTTCATTTCTTAGCTATCTGCACGCTGAGTGCAGGCGGCGAGCCCTTGCGCTTGTTGCCTGACACGTTTTATTAGAAATCGGTTCTTTGCATGTAGTAACAGGCATGACCGGGCGGCTGGTTGTCTATTCTAGCAAAGACTTTGTATCCGCGTTTTTCATAAAATTCTACGGCTTGGAAGTCAGTTGTCTCGATATAGGCCTTAGTCACACCCATTGCTTTTGCTTCGGCCTCGGCTCGGTCCATCAGAGAAGATCCTATTCGATTGTTTCTATGAGCTTCGTCGACCCACAATACGTCGACATGCATCCAACCCCAGGATATGTCTCCGAATAGACCGCCAATAACCTTTTCGTCGCTGCCGTATGCAACCAGAAGCAGTTCCTTCGAAGGATGGATGCCGGTATTCTTGTCGTTAAATTCTTTAAATTTTCGACATACGTAGGCAGTGTCTTCAGTCGAGGAATCAATTTGTTCTCGTATCTCGATATTGTTCTGCATCTGCGATCTGTTGCTTTTTCTAACGTGAAAGCGATACGCGGATATAGTCAGCGCGGAGCGCTGGCTGGAGTTGTATCCGCTGACTTGTTCGCATTTCGTTGTTTTAGTTTCTTCGAACGCTGGTGCTCCTTGATATGGTCTCTTGGTGGGGGAAGACTTCCCACTGTTCCTGTAGGTTTGAAACCGTTGCTCTGATAAAGCTTAATAGCCGGAAGATTGTCGTCTCCTACATCCAAAAGAATCTGCTCTTTCTCAAGTTGAGTCGCCCAATCTATGACTTCTTTAATTAGTCTACTTCCCAGTCCAATACTTCGAAAATCGGGATCTATCCACATCGAGAATACTCCTGCGTGATTTTCGTAAGGTGCTCCAACTATGAGTCCGCAACTTTTTTTGTCTGGAGATTCTGCGACAAGAGTTAGGCAATCTTTTCGTGCGAGTCGGCGTTTCCAGTCTTGCTCGGCGAAGGATTTCTCTTTCTCGAGGGTAGAGCCAAATGCGTCCGGAGAATCGGCCAACGCGCGGAGTCGCGTATCTCGATAGAGCTCCCACTCATCATCGAGCAATACTCGGATCGTGATATTTTTCATTTCTGTGAATCGTCAAAGCCACACGATGCCGGCTACGGTTGAGGTTCCAAGTCTGTTGAGGTTGATTTTCATGGGGTCGTTTTTAAAGAGTGGGGCGTTTGCCGGCATTGTGTGAGCTTCTTGGTTAGGCTATTTATACGTTTTGTGGATATGGTATGCTCAGTAAGAAATAGTCGAATAGAGATAAAGATAGAATATGTATCCAACAGAAGCTAGAACCAAGAGTAAGAGACCTTTCCAGCCTCTCGATTCATATGCATATGCAGGAATAGCGATCCAACTGAAAAGTAGTGTTAGATCAGCAGGGAAATATATTTTTCTTTTGTTCGAATCTTTCCAGATCCAGCAGGCGAGTCCATAACCCACCACGGCGTTAGAGGCCTCAAGTCCTACGATGGACGATGGCCAAACGGTCAGACTAATGAGGACGTCGACTACAATACCGATAAGACAAGCGATCGCTATCCAAATAAGAGGGTTGCTAGCTAGCTTTTGGTATTTCATTTTTTCTGCCTAACAGAATAGTATTCTATGTCGTTTTGGTGCGAATAACATTAGAAATGTTATTTGCGGTTTTGCGCGTTGAATCGGGAAAATAACCGGACAGGGGCGTGGTTATGTGTAGGAAAATGGTAATAAGCACTTTTTTTTGAAAATGGTTATTCGGACGTAGGACGTTTTTCGGAGAGTGTTGTTGGACGTTGGATTTGACAAGGGTTAACTAGGGGATTCTACGGTGACGGCTTGCGTTGTTTTGCACTTTGTTGGGGAAGAGGAGGAGGGGAGGAGTTATGAATTATGAATTATGAATTATGAAATATGAATTTTGTATTGGGAATTGGGAGTTGGGGATTGGGAATTTTTGGGTGGCGAAGGGGCTGGGGAGTTATGATGAGATTTTTTAGCGGGAGTGTTGGTGGTTGGTGCTTGGGTTCCTCTTTTGCTAAGGCTTCGGCGGTCAAGGAGGAGCGAATCTTTGGAGATGGGGCTGGGGGGAGAGATTTAGAGTAAAAGCGGGAGTGGGATGGGGGTATGAAAAAGACCCGCGGGGTGGCGGGTCTTTTGAGTTTTTTGGAGTGGGGGCGCTCTGTTGGGCTTGGGGTGCCCTGTTTTGCCTTTATACTTCTTCGACGGAGACGGCGAAGCTTTTGCCTTGGACGGAGATGTTGTATTGGCGGGCGGAGTCGCTGAGCTCGACGGTTTCGGCGGGGCCAGTCTTTGCGGGAGCGGGAGCTTGGGGCTTTGGCGCGGGGGCCGCGGCGGGCTGGTCTTTGCTTTTGTAGTAGACTTCGAGCTCTTGGGGGAACATGGCGTGGACGACGCAGTGCTCGTCGTTGGTGGGGAAGTCTTTGGCTTTGAGCTCGCTGCGGAGCTTGTCCATGCCGGGCTCTTTGAGGTCGGCGGGGCGGACGGTGATGGGGTCTTTGCCGGACTTTTGGGCGGCGATTTTTTGGACTTCGGGGTCGACGGGGGCGGGGGTGCGTCCGTAGTAGCCGAGGGCGATGTCGGTGGCTTGGGGGGAGAAGTTCTTCCAGCGGCCGAACTTGACGTTGAGCATGGCTTGCACGCCGACGATTTGGGAGGTGGGGGTGACGAGGGGGATCCAGCCGAGGGCTTTGCGCACGACGGGGATTTCCTTAAAGACGTCTTCGAATTTGTCTTCCATCTTCTGCTCTTTGAGCTGGTTGCGGAAGTTGGAGAGCATGCCGCCGGGGACTTGGTATTTGAGGGCGTCGGAGTCGACGCGTTCGTTGGCGAATGAGGTGAAGTCGGAGAGCTCGGCGTAGACTTTGGTGAAGTGTTCGCGGAGGAACTGGAGGGCGTCGAGGTCGTACTTGGGGCAGCGGGGGTGCCTCTCTAGGAGGGCGAGCATGCGGGCTGTATCGGGTTGTCCGGTACCGTTTGCGAAGGGGATGATGGATGTATCCACATAGTCGACACCGGCTTCGATGCCGGCGTAGTAGGTGGAGGCGCCGAGGCCGGCGGTCTCGTGGGTGTGGAGGACGATGGGGATTTTGACGGTGTCTTTGAGGCCTTTGATGATGTCGTAGGCTTGGCGTGGGGGGACGAGTCCGGCCATGTCTTTGAGGCAGAGGGAGCCGCAGCCCATTTCTTCGAGCTCTTGGCCGAGCTTGACGAAGGCTTCGGTGGTGTGGACGGGGGAGGTGGTGTAGCAGATGACGCCTTGGGCTTCTTTGCCGGCGGCTTTAGCGGCCTTGATGGCGGTGCCCATGTTGCGGGGGTCGTTTAGGGCGTCGAAGATGCGGAAGATGTCCATGCCGTGTTTGGCGGACGTGGTGATGAAGGATTCGACGATGTCGTCGGGGAAGTGGGCGTACTGGACGATGTTTTGGCCGCGCAAGAGCATCATGTGCTTGGTCTTGGTCTTGGCGCGGATGGCGTCGAGGCGGTCGAAGGGGAATTCTTTGAGGAAGCGCAGGCCGGCGTCGATGGTGGCGCCGCCCCATGTCTCGATGCAGCCGAAACCAAGGCTGTCGAGGGCCTCGAGGGCGGGCAGCATCTGGGCGGTGGTCATGCGGGTGGCGGCGAGGGACTGGTGCCCGTCGCGCAGGACGGTGTTGTTGAAGATGACTGGTTTGCTCATGACGTTATTGGTTGGGAAGTTGGGTGATGGGTGTCCTTTGGATTGGGCTTTGCTTTTCAACCGCGAATGAACGCGAATTTTTAAGATGTGGTTGGTGGCGGCGTGATCGCCTTTTCTAGAAGGCCGCTTTGATGAGCGGGGTATTCCTAGTTTATATGATTTTTCTATCGGTGCCAGATGGACTCCGAGGTTTCGCGTTTAGAGTGCGAGGGTTATAAGCTAGGCCTTTGGTCTTTGTATGTGAAGTATAAGATTTGATTATCGACTGATCTGGGGCAGATTGCGATTTTTCTAATAGGGGGGATTAGGGGATGTTGGAATTATGAATTATGAATTATGAATTGGGAATTGGGAGAGGAGGGTGGATGTGAGGAGTGAGTGGTGAGTGGTGAGTGGTGAGTGGTGAGTAGTGAGGAGTGAGTGGTTAATTGAGGAGTGCGGAGTGGTGGTGGTGGTGGTGGTGGGTTCTTCCTTCGCCAAGGCTTCGGCGGACGTGGAGTTGGGATTTTTGGAGTAAGAGTAGGTGCTTGGGGGGGGTTAGGAGCGGAAGAGGATGGTTTCGCGTTGGAAGAGGTGGGAAACGAGGCGGATGGTGAGCCAAGCGTAGGCGAGGGAGGTGGCGAGGGCGATGCTGAAGTAGCTTAGGTCGAAGGCGTTTCCGAGCAACTGCTTCATGGAGATTGCGATGTTGAGGACGGGGATGAGGGCGGTGTAGATGGGGCTTTCGGCTCCGAGGACGAAGGAGAGGGCGGCGGGAAAGAGGAAGATGGCGATGAAGGGGAAGATGTAGGCTTGGGCTTCTTTGGGGTTGCGGGCGAAGGTGGATACGATGAGCAGGGCGGCGGAGCTGAGGAGGGCGAGCGGGACTACTATTATTACGAGGGCGAGGAGGTTGAGGTAGGAGATGGACATGGATTCGCCGAAGATGGTCTGGATGATTTGGTCGCCGAAGGCCATGGCGATGAGAATGCCGAGGATGGAGCAGATGGCGGAGATGAGGCTGACGATGAAGATGGTGTAGAGTTTGCCTTTGACGATTTCGTATCGAGAAGCTGGTGACACGAGGAGGGTTTCCATGGTGCCGCGTTCTTTTTCGCCGGCGCAGAGGTCGAAGGCGGTGTTGAGTCCTCCGAAGGCGGCTCCCATGATGACGATGTAGGGGAGGAACATGGATAGGACGAAGCCGACGACGGCGGAGTTTTCGGCGATGCTGGTGGACTTGATCTCGGTGGGCTTGATGAAGCTTTCGTCGAGGTTCGAGGAGATGAGGCGGAGCTTGGTTTGCTCTTGGTTGAACTCGCGGAGGATGCCTTGGAGGCGGTTGTGGGCGTTGCCGGAGTTTTCGTTGGCTTGGTCGTAGATGATCTCGATGGGTGCGGAGCCGTTTGCCTGGAAGGTGATGCGGGCTTCGAGGGGGATGGCGATGACTGCGCGGGTCTGGAAGGTTTGGATGGCTTCGATGGCGGCTTCGCGGGTGTCGAAGGGGGAGACGGTGAGGCCTTCGTTTTTTTCGATGTAGTCGGTGAGCTCGGGGAAGGCTGCTTCTTGGTAGATGCCGACTTCGAGGGTGGCGGTTTGTTGCTCGACGGCTTTTTTGCTGGCGAAGAACATGACGGCTCCCATAAGGGCGGGGGTGAGCAGTAGTGGGGAAACGACTACGCCGAGGATGACGCGTTTGTCGCGGAGGGTCTCGCGCAGCTCTTTTAGGAAGATGACTTTGGTGAGGCTAGGCATTTGGGGAAATTATGAATTATGAATTTGTTGAGCGGCCTCGGCTTCGAGTTGGTGGACGATTTTTAGGAAGGCGTTTTCGAGGACGTCTTCGCCGGTTTGTGTTTTGATTTCGGATACGGTGCCTTCGGTGGCGATCTTGCCGTGGTGGACGATGGCGACTTCGTCGCAAAGGCGTTCGACTTCGGACATGATGTGGGTGGAGAAGACGACGGTGAGGCCTTCGTCGCGGCATTGCTCGATGAAGCGCATGATGGTCTGGGAGGTCATGACGTCGAGGCCGGTGGTGGGCTCGTCGAAGATCATGACGGGTGGGCGGTGGATGATGGAGCGGGCGATGGAGACGCGTTGCTTTTGGCCGGTGGAGAGCTTGTCGCAGCGGCCTTTCTGGAATTCGCCGATTTCGAGGTTTTCGACGAGCTCGTCGACGCGGGTTTGTAGGGCGGCTCCGTGGATGCCGTTGAGGCGGCCGAAGTATTCGAGCATTTCGCGGGCGGTGAGGCGTCCGTAGAGGGCGGTGCCGTTTGAGAGGAAGCCGATGGAGCGGCGGACGTCTTCGGGGCGCTTGGCGACGTCGAACCCGGCGACGGTGGCGGAGCCGAGAGTGGGCTCGAGGAGGGTGCCGAGCATGCGCAGGGTGGTGGTCTTGCCGGCTCCGTTGGCGCCGAGCAGGCCGAAGATTTGGCCGGGGTGGCAGGTGAAGGAGACGCGGTCGACGGCGCGGACGAGGCCGCGTTTGCGGTCGCGGAATGTTTTGGTGAGTTTGTTGGCTTCGATCACGGGTGTTGGGTGGAGTGTGTCTTGTGGCGGTATTGAACCGCAGTGGACGCTGATTTGCTCGGGTGCTTTGCGAAGTGGTTGGGAGCAAAGGCTTGTTGGGTTTGGGTTGCCAGTTTAATTGGAGGCCAGGAGGGGGTGAGGAGTGAGGAGTGAGTGGTGAGTGGTGAGGAGTGAGGAGTGAGGAGTGAGTGGTGAAGAGGGGGAGATTGGGATTGGGATTGGGATTGGGAGTGGGAGTGGGAGTGGGAGGTGGGGGGATTATTGGGTGGGGTGAGCGCTTTTCTTCATTTAATTGGAAAATTGCCTAAAGGGGACTGAGTTGAATCCGATAATAGAGATCCGCCGCCTTTGGGTTTCGGGATTTTTATAACGTTAGATATTGTTCCTATTAGAGATGGATTCTCCGAAGCGAGGCTGGTGATGCGGCCTCGCTTCTTTGCGTTTGGATGGGAGGGGAAGATCTGGAATGTGAGAGGGCGCAATCTGATGTCTAACGTTAGACATTCGATTGCGCCTTGCTTTTGGGGAGTGGGTTGGGGTCCTTGGTAAAAGTTGGCTTGTTATCGGATTGTCAGGGATGGGGGAGCTGGTTTTGCTCGGGGGACTATGGCGGAAACCAGAGATGAGGTAGTTTTTGATTCGGTGGAGGAGGCGATCGCGGATATCGCGGCGGGCAAGCCTGTGATCGTGACGGACGACGAGGATAGGGAGAACGAGGGGGATCTTGTTTTCGCGGCTTCGAAGGCTTCGGTGGAGAACGTGAATATGATGATCCAGCATGCTCGGGGTCTGATTTGCGTGCCGTGCACGCCGCATCACCTGCATCGGCTGGGGATCAGTCCGATGGTGCAGGAGAACCGGGAGTCGCATAAGACGGACTTTACGGTGTCGGTGGACGCGGCGGAGGGGATCACGACGGGGATCAGCGCCTATGATCGCTTTCACACGATTCAGCTGCTGGCCAATCCGGACACGCGGCCGGACGAGCTGGTGCAGCCGGGGCATATTTTTCCGTTGAAGGCGAAGTCTGGCGGCGTGTTGGAGCGGGCGGGGCATACGGAGGCGGCGGTTGATTTGGCGTCGCTGGCGGGACAGTTTCCTTGCGCGGTGATTTGCGAGGTTTTGAACGACGATGGGACGATGGCGCGTACGCCTGAGCTTTTCGCGTTTAAGGAGCGGTTTGGGCTGAAGATGATCTCGATCGCGTCTTTGATCGAATACCGGCATCAGCGGGAGAATCTGGTGGAACTGATTCGCGAGCAGCCGTTTTCCAGCGTGCATGGGGAGTTTTCGATGAAGGTGTTTCGCAGCTTGCTGGACGGGCGGGAGCATGTGGCCTTGGTGGCGGGCGAGATTTGTTCTGAGACGACGCTGGTGCGAGTGCATGCGGAGAATGTGGTGAAGGATCTTTTTCACCCGTCGGATGCGGGAGCTGAGGACTCGATCGGTCTGGCGATGAAGCGTATCGCGGAGGAGGGTTGCGGGGCGATCGTCTACATTCGCCGTCCGGGCGGCGGTTTGGCGAACTCGCCGGAGGACAAGAGCATGGGCTTGCGCGAGTATGGCATCGGGGCGCAGATTCTTTCGTCGCTGGGCTTGCAGAAGATACGTTTGCTCTCGCAGACCAATCGTAACGTGATCGCTCTGGATGGCTATGGTCTAGAGATCGTGGAAACGGTGGGGCTTTGATTCGGTTCATCACCATTTACGTGGAGGTTTTTTAACCGCGGATGAACGCGGATTTCTTAGTGAGTGAAGCTCCGCTCTGATGGCGGAGTCAGAGGAGCCGTCTGATGACGGCTGGGAGGGGGCGACTGAGGGATTGAGATATGGGTTTTCACTGGTTTTATGGATGAGTCTTTGATTTGGGGCTGTGATTCGGAGTTGGGCTTCGGATCCGCCTTTTGACTTTACAAGAGAAGGGAGGGAGGCAAGTTGCGTCTCTCCTCTCACGAAGCTATTCTCACCAAGCTGTTCTTATTATGAGCCAATTATCGCCAGCCGCGCTGCAGATCGACGGGTCCGACTTTCGGATCGGCATCGTTGCAGCTCGTTTTAACGAGGAGTACGTGTCGGGTTTGCTCGACGGGGCTCTGGGTACTCTCAGGCAGGCCGGCGTGAGCGACGAGGCGATCGTGGTCGAACGCGTGCCCGGCTCGAACGAGCTTCCGGTGGCGGCCAAGTTGATGGTGGATTCGGGAAAATTCGACGTAGTGATCGCGCTGGGCGTGGTCATCGCTGGCGGGACGCGCCACTACGAGATGGTTTCCGATTCGGCTAACTATGGCTTGCAGGAAGTCGCGATCACGAGCGGAACGCCTGTGGTGAGCGGTCTGATAGTGGGCGAGAACGAGGAGCAAGTGAGGGAGCGTTGCGTTGGCTCGATTCCGAAGGGATCCGAGTTTGGCCAATGCGCCTTAGAAATGGCGAAGTTTCGCCGCAAATATTGCTGATATGTCCGAGGGAAAAAAAACTCAACGCCGGCAGTGTCGCGTCGCCGCGATGCAATACATTTACGCTTGGTCGATCAATCGTCCGAATAATCTGGTCGACGATCTGACTGTGTTTTTCGAAGGCCTCGAGGAGGAGCGCGACTATTATTCCTTCGCGGAGGAGTTGATTCATGGAATGGTCGAGAATTCCGAGGATATCGACGACAAGATCATGGGTCTGGCGAAGAACTGGGATTTTTCGCGTATTGCGAAGATAGATTTGGCTATTTTGCGTTTGGCGGCTTACGAGCTGCTTTTCCGCAAGGATATCCCGCCGGTGGTGACGATCAACGAGGCGATCGATCTGAGTAAGGAGTTTTCGACGGCGGAGTCGCGTCGTTTCGTGAACGGGATCTTGGACAAGCTCAAGGGCGAGCTCGATCGTCCCTCGCGTACGGCGAGCTGGGAGTAGTTGGAGTGGTGAGTAGTGACTTTTTGGGGGTGTCGGGTAAAGCGAGGCGGGAGGATTCGCTCGATCTCGGGTGAGTCGACTCTTGCAATTGGGGTGGTGAATTCAGAAAGGTTTCAGCGATGTTGTCGATTTTCAAGAAGTTCAAGGAAGGTCTCGCCAAGTCGGCTAAGAGCATAGCCGAGAAGACCGGTGGCATTTTCGGTCGCAAGAAGCTCGACGCGTCTTCGATCGAGGAGCTGGAGGAGGCGCTTTTCGCTTCTGACTTTGGCTACGAGACGACGGAGGAGATCATCGAGGAAACGCAGGCCGCCTACAGCAAGGACAAGAATTTGCGCGGGCAGGACGTGGCGGGGATCGGAGCTTCGGTGCTGAGGCGCGTGCTTGATGGCTCGGAGGGGCGTATCCAGTTTTTGGAGGACAAGCCGACTGTGATTTGCCTGATCGGCGTAAATGGGTCGGGGAAGACGACTACGACCGCGAAGCTTGGCTATCAGTATAAGCAGGACGGGCGTAATCCGATGCTGGCGGCGTGCGACACGTTTCGGGCGGCGGCCATCGAGCAGCTGAAGGAGTGGTCGTCGCGTCTTGGGCTCGACATTATTGCGGGGCAGCATGGAGCGGATTCGGCGGCGGTGGCGTTTGACGCCTATCAAGCGGCGAAGGCTCGCGGGCACGATACTTTAATTGTGGATACGGCGGGTCGGCTTCACACGAAGAGCAATTTGATGGATGAGCTGGCGAAGATTCGTCGGGTTTTGCAGAAGCATGACGAGACGGCTCCGCACTACAGTCTGCTGGTGGTGGACGGGAGTCTCGGGTCGAACTCGATCGAGCAGGCGCGGGTGTTTAACGAGAAGTTCGGGCTCGATGGCTTGGTGGTGACGAAGCTGGACGGGACGAGTCGGGGCGGGGCTTTGGTTGGGATCTATCGCGAATTGAAGCTGCCGATCTTTTTCCTTGGGTTCGGCGAGAAGCCGGAGGATTTGCAGGAGTATCGAGTGGACAACTACGTGGACGCGATCTTCGGGGGCGAGGGTGAGGAGTAGGGGGGAGCTTGTCAGGTCGGCTTTGCCGATTAGGTGGCCTGCGGCCAAGAGGTTTTGGTTTCTGGTCGGGCTGTGCGGTCTGGACCTACAGTCTTCGTACTTCGCTCGTCAAGAGGTCCGACCCTACGAGTGTTTGGGTATTTGTTAACAGGGGTCCGCTTCGCGGGCAGGATGGCTTCGCCAGCAGGATTTAGGTAGCTTGTGCACTGTGGGCTTCCGCCTCCGCCAAGGCTTCCGCCTTCGCCAAGGCTACGGCGGACAAGTCGGTGGACAGGTCGGCGGGTGGGTCGGCGGACAGGGGAAGCAGCGCCTGAGGGGGATTGGGGAGGCTGAACGCCTGCGGAGAGGCGGTGCCGTGGCCTAGCGTTTTTCTTTGGCGTAGATGGAGACTTTGGGGGTGAGGCCGCCGAGGATCTGGCGGGCGCGTTTGAGGGCTTTGGCGGTGGAGAGGGTGGGGTTGCTTTCCTCGTCTTCGAAGAGGTTGATGGGGTTGACTACGTTTATGAGGCCGGAGTTGCGGAAGATGCGCATGGTGTCGGGGCGGACCTCGCTAACGAGGAGGATGCGATCGTGCTCGTTCATGTATTTGATGAGCTCCTCGAGGGCCATGCAGCTGGTGGCGTCGAGGTTGTAGGCGTTGCGGAGCTTCATGACGACGATCTTGAGATTGGGATCGTCGGAGACGCGTCGCATCTGGTCGCGGAAGAGTTCGGCGGCGCCGAAGAAGAGTTCGCCTTCGACGTGCACTATGGAGACTTCTGGATCGGAGCGTTGGTCTTTGTTGCTGAGCTGACCGAGCTGGCCGGATTCGTCGAAGGCGTATTCGACGATCTCCGGGCTGGCGACTTTTTTGAGGAAGAGGGCGATGGAGCAGCAGGTGCCGATGTAAATGGCGAAGTCGAGGGCGAGAAAGAGTCCAGTGAGAAAGGTGACGTAGAAGGTGATGGTGTCGGAGCGGGTGGTTTTTGTGACGAGTTTGAGGTGGTGCTTGTTGAGGAGGGAGAAGCCGATGGCGATGACGACGACGGCGAGGGATGCGGTGGGCACGTACTGGATGAAGTCTGCGAGGAGGAAGGCGCCTGCTAGGATGATGATGCCGGAATAGAGGCCGGAGAGGGGGGTCTTGGCGCCGGAGTTTACGTTGAGCTGGGATCGGGTGAGGGAGCCGGAGGCTGCCATGCCGGTGAAGAGGGCGCAGCCGATATTGGCCATGCCGGCGGAGAACATTTCCTGGTTTCCGTTGACGCGCGCGCCGTCGCGGGCGGCGAGGGATTTGCCGATGGAGTTGCCTTCCAGGGTGCAGATGAGAGCGATGGCGATGGCGGGGGAGAGCAGCATATTGAAGCGGTCGTACTCGAAGACGGGGAGGGTGAGCCCCCACTTGCTGGCGTCGAGGCCAGGCAGGAGAGCGACTGAGAACCCTTCGATATAGTAGCTGCCTAGATACGCGAAAATGGATGAGATGATGAGGGTGATGGCGACGCTGGGAAGGCGTTTGAAGAATCTGTCTATTGCGAGGTAGACGAGGGCGGTGGCGATGCTGAGCGAGAGCGTAGACCAGTCGGTTTCGTTGAAGTGGCGCACGGTTAAGGTGACGACTTCGAAGAAGGTGGATGCCTCGGACTTTTCGGCGTCGGTGAAGTCGAAGCCAAGGGTTTTACGGAGCTGGTTGGCTATGATGAGCGATGCGGCCGCGGTTATATAGCCGGTGATGACGGTGCGGGAGACGTATTGGATAAGGTTGGCGAGGCGAAGGAAGGACCCGATAACGAGCACGACTCCTACGAGTAGGAGAAGTAGTGATATGTTGGATACCGCGTCCTGCTCTGATACGAATCCAAGGGTGGTGAAGGCGCTGAGCACCATGACCGACGTTGCGTTGGTTGGACCGAGGGTGATGTACTTCGACCCTGAGAAGAGAGTGCCCAGTACGGTGGCGACGACGGATCCGAAGATTCCGTAGCGCAGGGGGAGTCCGGCGATGGCGGCGTAGGCCATGCCTTGGGGAAAGGCGAGGAGGGCGACGTTGATGGCTGCTCGGGCGTCTCCGGAGAATTTCTGGCTGTTGTAGCCGGCGGCGGTTTTTCGCAGCGGGGCGAAGTCGATGCCCAGGCTGCGTTTGCCGGTCTTTTTAGGTTTGGATGAGTCGCTTGCCGTGCTGTCTGCCATGATCGCTGGGGGGGAGCGGCTTGGAGCGCTCCGTGAGTCTACAATTTGGGCAGAATCTCGTGTCATGCAAGCGAGGGCTTTATCAAAGTGCGAGAGTCGCAATCTGGCGTTGCGGTGCGGTGTGGAGTGGCTTCAATGGGCCGCTCATGAGTTCTTCCGTAACTAGTTCGACCAATGAAATTGCCAGCGAAGCCGTTGCGGCAGTGTGTCTGTTTTTGGGCAACAGCAAGATGGTGGTGCGGCGGGGTAAGAATTGCGGCAAGCTCAAGCCCTTTGCCTTCGGTCCGGCGGCGATCGCGGAGGCGCGGGCGATGTTGGATAAACTGGGCCGCTCGGAGAAGGCGGTCGAGGTGGAGGAGGGACTTTATTTCGTGGCGCTTGACGAGATGGAGCTTCCGGAGGCTTGGGCTGCTGGCGGGTGGATGGCGGAGCCATTGAGAGTTTTCTATGAGGAGGCGAAGCTTCCGGCTGAGTGGATGGATCGTATCCGGAGGAACGCGATTCGGGTGCCTTACTTGTATTTGAATTCCAACGACTTCATTTATCGTTTTCGGGCGGAGCGGGAGCGGAATCGCAAGATTTACCAAGTGGATGATCGTTCGGTGGCGCTTTACCAGAGCGCGCTTTGTGATGCGATCAAGGCGGTGAAGCGTGGGAAGGAGCGTTCTGCGACGAGCCCGGCTCGACTGGATTTCGGGGCGACGGAGTATCTTTTGCCCAGCCACTTCGGGTTTTGTCTCGGGGTGCAGAACGCGATCGAGCGGGCTTACGAGACCTTGGCGGCGAATCCCGGCAAGCGGGTTTTCATGTTGAGCGAGCTGATCCATAATCCCTTTGTGAACGAGGACCTGCAGGCCCGCGGGCTCAAGTATTTGCAGAGCGACAAGGGAGTGCCGTTGATCGAGGAGGCGACGGGACGGCCGTATTGGGACGGCTTGAGCGACGCGGATATCGTGATCATTCCGGCTTTCGGAGCTCGGGACGAGGATAAGCTGCGGCTGATCGAGCGGGGCTTGCCGATCCGTCAGTACGACGCGACCTGCATGTTGGTGGAGAAGGTTTGGAAGGCGGCGCGGCGCTATGGCGAGCAGGGCTACACGATCGTGATTCACGGCAAAGCCGAGCACGAGGAGACGAAGGCGACTTTTTCCAATAGCGCGAAGTACGCCCCGTCGGTGGTGATTCGCGACATCAAGGAGGCGTCGATTCTGGGCGAGGTGATTCGGGCGAAGTCGAAGGAGGAGAAGCAGCGTTTGTTCGAGCCGTTTGTTTCGCGAGCCTCGGTCGGCTTCGATCCGAGCAAGGATCTCGATCGCTTGGCGCTAGTGAACCAGACGACTTTGCTACGGAACGAGACGCTTAAGATCATCGCCTATCTGGAGGAGACTTTGGCCGAAACGTATGGCGAGGCCCACGTGAAGGAGCATCTGGCGATGAGCAGCAAGGGCGACACGCTTTGCTACGCGACGCAGGTGAACCAGGACGCGCTGGCCAAGGCGCTCGACGAGGATATCGACGCGGCCATCGTGGTAGGCGGCAAGAATAGCTCGAATACGTTTCAGCTATTCCGGCTTTGCCAGGAGCGCTTTGGCGAGCGGGCGTTCTACATCCAGTCCGAGGCGAACATTCTTTCGCGGGACGAGATCGAGCACTTCATTTTTCCCTACAATCCCGGCGACCCGAAGCAGGGCGTGATGGAGACGCGGGCGTTTTTACCGGAGAAGGAGCGGGTCAAGGTGCTGGTCACCGGCGGAGCTTCCTGTCCGGACGGGATTCTGCAGCAGATCATCTGTCGGATCAACGGCTTCCATGCTCCGGAGCGGATTCGTTCTATCGAGAGCGTGCTGGCTGAGATCGAGTAGGCCGGTCGGCGGCCGACGCGCCGGCGAAGAAATGGACTTAGAGGTATTAATTACAAGCTAGTATTTATTTTGCTTTCACAGAGCGAGCCTGTCGGCTAGTAGATTGTTCTGTTGCAAATAGTTCGAAGAAAACGGCTCCCTACACCAAGCCCCAGTGGCAGGGTACTCGCTTCTGATTTAAGCGTATGAATGTACTGGAATTTATTTTTGAGAACGCGTTGATCGTTCTGTTTCTGGTGGTGGGCTCCGGCCTGCTGTTTGGGAGCGTGACGGTGAAGGGGATCAGTCTGGGGAGCTCGGGCGTGCTTTTCACGGCCTTGCTGGCGGGGCACTTCGGGCTGGAGGTGCCTGCGGGGGTTGGGAGCTTTGGCTTGGCGCTTTTCGTGTACTGCGTGGGGATCGGGGCGGGGCCGCGGTTTTTTCCGGCTTTGGCGCGCGAGGGCGGCGGCTTGGCGAAGCTCGGGTTTGTGATCGTGTCTGTTGGCGTGCTGGCGGCTTGGGGTTTGGGCAAGTTATTCGAGTTGCCCGCTGACATCACGGCGGGACTTTTTGCGGGGGCGCTGACGAGTACGCCGGCTTTAGCGGCTGCCTCTGAGGGCGCGGCTGGAGGTCAGGGCGTGGCGATCGGCTATGGGATCGCCTATCCGTTTGGCGTGATTGGCGTGGTGCTGTTCGTGCAGCTCTTGCCGAGATTTATCAAGGCGCGTAAGGAGGAGGCTTCGGATGAGGAGGAGTCTGGCCAGAACGAGGTGCAGAACGTGCTGGTGGAGGTCACGAATTCCAATCTGGTTGGGGTGAAGATTTCCGAGGCGAATCTGTCTGGATTTGGCTGTCTGGTTTCGCGCGTGTTGAAGGAGACGCGCCTGATTCCGATCAGCGAGGAAGAGGTTTTCGAGAATGGCCAGAGCATCCTGCTGGTCGGTCGGTCGCGGGATATCAAGATAGCGACGGACTACATTGGGAAACTGAGCTCGAAGTCCTTTGTCATGGACACGGAGAACGAGCGCCAGCGTTTGGTGGTCACTTCCAAGGACGTGGGCGGCAAGACGCTGCAGGACATCGGGACGATGCGTAACTTTGGCGTGGTGATCACCCGGGTGAGTCGGCTGGGGTATACGTTTGTGCCGACGCCGACGACGCGGCTGGAGACTTACGACGTGCTCACGACGGTTGGCCAGTCGGACGGAGTGAAGCGGTTCTCGGACTACATCGGGCATCGCCCTCAGGCGTTCGATCAGACGGATATGATTTCGCTCACGATCGGGCTGAGCGCGGGAATCTTTTGCGGTATGGTACCGATCGCGCTTCCCGGGGGAGATCCGATGACGCTCGGTTTGGCCGGTGGGCCGCTTTTCGTGGCCTTGGTGCTTGGTTATTTCGGCCGAGTGGGACGCGTGGTGGGGCATATTCCTCGCCCGACTCGTATGCTTTTGCAGGAGCTTGGGCTGGTGCTTTTTCTGGCGAATGCCGGGATCATTGGTGGCGGGAGTTTGGGAGCAACGGTTTCGCAGTACGGCGTAAGCGTTTTTGTGGCGGGCGCGTTGATTACGATTTTCCCGCTTTTGATCGCTTATCCTTTTGCCCGGAAAATCCTCGGACTGACGCAGGCTCAAACTCTGGGCGGTATTTGCGGTGGCATGACAAGTACGCCCGCTCTTGGGGCCTTGACCGCATCCAGCACTTCGCAGCAACCGATTGTATCTTATGCGACTGCTTATCCCGTGGCGCTGATCATGATGACTGTATTCGCTAAACTACTACTAAAAATTCTCGGCGTATAGCCAAATTGCATGGGCTTGCTAGGCTTACCTTCTTTTGAACAACACTAATCATCGCTCCTTTTTGTGGGGAGCGCGCCAAATCCAATCGTTTATTACATGAACTCTAAAACCCTGATAGGAGTTTTACTCGGAGTCGCGGCTTTTGCTGTCGCCTTAATTTTGCCAATAGAAGGCCTGGAGCTGTCGGCTCGTATAACGCTGGGAATCTTCCTTTTCGCCGCGATTTTCTGGATTTCGGAGCCGATCCCGATCTACGCGACCTCGATGTGCGTGATTCTGTTGCAGGTCATGCTTTTGAGTGGGCAGGGCTTTGTATTTTCGCCAAGGAACGCGCCGGTGGCGGAGACGGAGGCGGTTGAGGGCGGAGCTTTGATCGTGCCCGCTTCGGCCTTGAGCGAGGATGGATTTCTCTATCTCAACAAGCAGGGAAAGTCGGTTGGAAAGATAAAGCCCGCGTCGGTCGAAGCGCTGGGTGGTGGTAGACTTGCTGTTGTTGGCAAGGGACTCACGGAGGAGGTAGTGGTGATCGCGGATCCGACGCATCGCTCGATCACTTCGGGAGCGGGCTCGTACTCCGCGTTCTACAACACGCTGGCCAGTCCGATCATTATGCTTTTTCTCGGCGGCTTTGCTCTCGCGGCGTCTGCGGTGAAGTTTGGTTTGGACAAGAATTTGACGCGCGTCCTTTTGAGGCCCTTTGGGACGAAGCCAGCGATGGTCTGTCTCGGGCTGATGGTGAGCACGGCGACTTTGTCTGCGTTTATGAGCAATACGGCAACGACCGCGATGATGATGACGGTGGTCCTTCCAATCGTGGCCAGCGTAGCGGTGAGCGATCCGTTTCGGAAGTGCGTTGCCTTGGCGGTACCTGTTGCGGCGAACATCGGGGGGATTGCGACGCCGATCGGAACGCCACCGAACGCGGTGGCGCTTGCGGCTCTGAAGGAGAACGGAATCAATATATCGTTTTCCAACTGGATGGTGTTGGCGGTTCCTTTCACCTTGATTCTACTTGTATTCGCTTGGTGGGTACTGATGGCGTTCTTTAAGCCTGAGACTAAGACGCTTGAGATCAAGCTGGACGGAAAGTTCAACAAGTCTCCGAAGGCGATTGCGTCGTATGTCATCTTCGCAGTGACGGTGTTACTTTGGGTAACGGAGAAGCTGCATGGGATTTCAACTACAATGGTGGCGTTTTTGCCGATTGCCGCGCTCCCGGCTCTAGGCGTTCTCGACAAGAAGGATATTCGCGGCTTTTCGTGGGAGGTGCTTTGGCTGGTGGGCGGGGGCATCTCGCTCGGACTTTCGATGAAGGAAACGGGACTGGCGGTTTGGCTGATCGGTCTGGTTTCCTGGAATACACTCGGGGCGCTTGGGGTGGTGATCGTGTTTGGCATCGTTGGTTATCTGATCGCTAATTTGATTTCTCATACGGTTGCCGCTACGATGATCATGCCCTTGGCGATTACGGTCGGCGCGGCTTTGGCGGCTGCGGGCGGTTTCAATCTTGTGGCGTCGATTGTTTCGATCACTGCGATTGTGAGCTGCGCGATGGTGCTGCCTATTTCAACCCCGCCGAATGCGATCGCGATGGCGACTGGCATAATAGAAACGAAAGACATGGCTAAAGTCGGAATAACTGTTGGCGTAGCCGGGCTGGTTCTCGCTATAGTGTTTTGTCTGACTTTCTGGCCAGCAGTTATCAGCTAACCCCAAACTCTGATTATCAAAATGAAGCAGGTTTATATACTCTGTATCGATGACGAAGCCGACGTGCTTGAAGCCGTGGAGCGAGATCTCGCCAAGCTGGAGACCGTTTTTCCGCTGGAGACGGCGTCATCAGCTGACGAGGCCCGCTCGGTGCTCGAGCGAATAAAGGAGGCTGGCGGCGAAGTCGGAGTCGTCTTTTGCGACCATGTGATGCCCAAGGAGACAGGCGGCGAGTTTTTGCGCTGGATGGAGGAGACTCCGGAATGGCGGGTGACTCGTAAGGCGCTGCTCACTGGACAGGCAGGCTTGGAGGCGACGGTTTCGGCGGTCAATAACGCGAGTCTTGACTATTATTTGGCGAAGCCATGGACGCGTGAAGGAATTTTGCAGGCGGCGAAGCGATTGCTCACGGACTACGTGATCGAGCGCAATCTCGAGCCGCTGCCGTATATGGCGCTTTTGGATACGGCGCGTTTGGCGGAGAACGCTTATACGCGCGGGCTCATGTCTGACACATGATTTCTTGAAATGGACGAATCGTTAACAAGCATCTTTGCCGAGTCTACGCTATCGGCGAAAGGAATACGCGCTCTCGTGGAAGCCTTGCCGCAGCTCGATGCGTCTCGGCGGGAGTTTGATGTCGACGATACGATTCTTCAGGAAGGGGAGCCGAACGATTGCCTTGTCATCCTTATGGAGGGGAGAGCGCGGCTGATCAAAACGGACGAGCAAGGACGTCCTTTGGTTGTGGATACGTTTGGTCCAGGAGCTTTGCTCGGATTGACCAGTTTTTGGGGGAAGACGGAGGTTTTCGCCAGTGTGAAAGCCGATACGCCGTTGACTTGCGTTTCGATTGATAGGGCTCTCTTCGATTCGCTGACGGCGGAGCATCCGGACTTCGTTCGAGCAGTGCAGGCCTCTTCGTTCGGATTTGTCCGACCGGTATCGCAATATGATACGCTCTCAGGTGGCCCGTGAAAAACTGTCCACCCAGTTGGAGGAAGAGCGTAACCATTTACGCACTACGCTGAAGCGTCTTGAGGAGACCACGAATCGAATGGTGAATCAGGAAAAGCTGGCGACTATGGGGCAATTGCTTGCCGGTATCGCTCACGAGATCAACAATCCGGTGGGGGCGTTGCTGCGTGGAATCGAGTCGGCCAAGGCGGCGCTTGAGGTGGCTTTTCCGTCGGATGAAGGGAAACATCTGGAGAATGCCTTGGTGCACGAAGGCTGGGATTGTCCTTATTGGAGTCCGGAGGAGAAGCGGACGCGAATTGACGCGGTGCTTGCGACGAACCCAGCGATCGGCCGGCTTTGGCTCGCAGGTTGGCGCAGCTGACCGATAAGGCTTTTGGCTTGTTGCAAGGCTTCGTTGGCGGAAAGGCAAGCGAGCTGGACCGTCTGCTATCTGTGTACGAGCTCGGCGTGTGTTTTAGGGCTGTTCGTCTCTCGGGCGGGCGTATTGGGAACATTGTGACAAGCCTGCGGAACTATGGAAAGCAAGGCGGTACGGCTTGGGAGGTGTGTGATATTGTCGATGGGATTCGCGATACGCTTACGGTTTTGAACAATCGCTTGAAGCGCTATGAGCTAAGGCTTGAGCTTGAGGAGCTACCGCCGATCTCGTGTCACTTGGGCGAGGTGAATCAGGTTTGGACGAACTTGCTCGTGAACGCGATGGACGCGACTGAGGAGGGGGGCGAAATTTCGGTCTCGGCGAAGGTCGATGGAAATGAACTTGTCGTTCGTATCGAGGATTCTGGTACGGGGATTGATCCGGAAAAGCTCGTTTCGATTTTCGAGGCGAATTTCACGACTAAGAATTCGAGCGGTAGCTTTGGCTTAGGGCTGGGATTATCGATTTCTAGAGAGATCGTGGAAAAGCATGGGGGGACCTTGAAGGCGAGCAATCGCGATCGAGGGGGAGCCTGTTTCGAAGCCCGTTTCCCGATTGAGAGAGAATAGAGATCTCTTAGCTGGATGTGTTTGTTCTGGAGAGAAGTCTTATCTTAACCCGGAAAAGAGTAGCAGGAATGGGATCTGTTAGCTCGTCGGCTGTATAGAGGGTTACGCGTTCTGTGCCGTTTGGTCGCGTTTGGTGTATCTTTGTACTGGATACTGTACCACTCCAATTCGCTTCTCCGTTGTTGACTTCGAGTGAGTAGGAAAGGAGGTCTTCGGTATTGCTGAGTCGATCGAAACTGACGCCGAGTAGATACCTTCCGTCGATGTTGACGAGCTCTGGCTGAGCGTAGGCAATTGAATTTGGCTTGTTAGGATCGGAGAGTAGCGCGTATTCGGCGAGGTTGCTAAGCCCATCGTGATCAGCGTCAAGTTCGGGGTCAGCCAAATCGTTTGGTAGTGTCCGTTTTTCGGCCCAAAGATTGTAGCTTCGGTTCTCAATGGTGTACTCGGCGAGGCTGTCGCCTTCTACTGTGAATTGTTCGGGATTTTCTTGTATTTGAAGAACGACTACTTTGCTGGAGTGGTTGTACCAATTGTTCATCGGAATGATTTTCAAGGCAAATGTGTCATGGTTGGCTCCCATGGCCAAGACTCCTACTATGTCGCTATAGGAGTCGGCGCTCGTTTGCGGTTCTTCGTCGAGGAAAGCGCTGCTCTCAACCCGATAATCGATTCCTGGAGCAGCTATATTGCTGGGTCCATCGGTATAGGTTCCAACCAGCCGGATAGGTACATAGAAATTTTCGCTGAGATCTCCGGTCCGTTTGAAAATGAAGGCTCCCGGTTCGTTTTGGTAACTATCAACGATGGGAGCTGTAACGCTAAGGCTGATCTGTGGAAGCTCTTCGGCTGCCTGGGTAAGTAGGGGAGCTGTCGCGAGCGCTAGCCCAAGAAAGAGGCGAGTTGTAGGGTGCATTGAAAGAGGGTTTGGGATTCCAACAAGATCGTATGGTTCGCAGAGATTGCGTATGTGGATTCAATTAAAGGCAAGGTTAGGACTGAATTCATTGCAAGCATCAGCAATTTTTGAATTTGCCATAAGCAGGGGAAGCCATTTCGAACATAAGCATGCCGATCTACGAGTTTTATTGCCCTGAAAACAACACGACCTACTCGTTTCTCGCCAAGTCGCTTTCTTACGGTGAGAAGACGCCACGGTGCCCCGATAATGCCGCTTTCGAGATGCAGAAGAAGGTGAGCGGGTTCGCTTTTATCGGAACGGCTAAGGAGCCTTCGGAGGATGGGCCCTTGGACGATATCGATGATGCGAAAATGGAGAGCGTGATGGCGGAACTGGAGAAGGACATGGCTGGGATGGACGAGGAGAATCCCGATCCGAAGCAGATGGCTCATCTGATGCGCAAGATGACATCGCTCACTGGCGAGAAGCTGCCCGGCGAGATGGAGGAGATGGTGAGTCGTCTCGAATCCGGCGAAGATCCGGAGGCGCTCGAAGCGGAGTATGGCGATGCGCTCGACGGGATGGACGAACTCGGCGGCGATGGCGCGGACATGAGCGCGGCGGGAAAAATCCGTCAATTGCGTCGCCGCCTGCTCGGAAGCAAGCGTGACCCGAATTTGTATGATATGTCTGAATACTGCGATTAGGGCAGTATTCAGTGTGCAGGCGATTCGTTAGAAGCGGAGGCTCAGTCTTGCGCGAAAGTTGGTGTTCGTATCGTCAAGAGTGCCGCCATTGGGCTGTACGGCGTAGCTAGGGTAGTCCAGTTTCGTATAGTCGTAGCCGACGTTGAGCGAGAGTTGTTTGGTAAGGTAGCGATGAAAAGCGACAGAGAAGATTTTGGAGTAGCCGTCGTCTGGAATCTCGATGCCTAGGGAGAAACCGGTTCGCTCGTTGAAGTAGTATCGTCCTTCGAGTTCGTAGAGCCAGTTGTCGCTTGAGTAACCGTCGATTTCATTCCGTGTGATGGCTGCTTTGACGCCGGCCCACTTGTTGTTTCCGAGATTCCAGAGTCGATTTGTATGGATACCAACTGTGTAGCTATCTGGTCCATCGCTGTCTGTGATGCCTGCGGCGACGCCTAGGGTCCAATTGTGTTGGAGGTAGTAGTCGTAAGCTGCTCCGTAGCTGTAGATATCTTGTGAGTTGGTGTTGATGGTGTAGCTGTTTTCTCCTGGGGCGTATCCGGATTCGCCTGGAATCCAGCGCCTCCAGGGAGCGGTGGTGATATTGTCGAATTTGATTTTCGAATAGTCGAACAATGCGGAGAAGCTATGGGGGCTATTGGGATTTCTAAAGGTGTAGTTGGCTCCGTAGGACGTTCTTTTTACCTTCAATTCTACCGGGGCGAAGTTGGTTTCGCCATAGTAGTTTATGTCTACGGAATGGCTTTGCCGATCATAGTTGGCATGCCCTTGGAGAAAGCTGATGCGCTCGGTGAAGGTGACTTCGGCCCACGGAGTTGAGGTGCCGTGATTCACTGGGCTGAAGAAGTAGGTGATTTGACCGGAATAGGCTGGGTCTTGCGCTTCTTCATTTTTTGAAAGGTCAAGACTGGCTTCTAAGTTGTAGCCGAAAGCGATCTGAGAGAATAGGGCACAGGTGGTAAGGCCCGCGTAGAGGGATAAGTGTTTGAACAGCATTAGCTTGGGATGTGTAGGTTTAGAGGGAAGAGTTATTGGCGCTAGGGGTGAATCACTGAGATCCCTGCAGAGTGGGATTCGTTCCAGTACTTAGTGAATTATTCGTGATTTCTGAATTCCCGCTTGTCAAGAGGCGCTATTTGCGGTGAGTGTTTTCGGGTCATGAAAATCGCTGCCACTTCTTTGTGTTACGAGAACTCTCTTCGAGGAGTGAGCTTGTGGTGGCGTGTTTCGAAGGTTTGGCGATGGTGTAGCTAGTTAGCTACTTCCGGTTTACTCTGTCGCTGAGCCTGCTGTCCGTTGAAAGGAAGCAGGCTTTTTTGTATTCAAAATTCACTTTCGAACCCAATTTATCATGTCGCAAAATCTCATTGAGTTGAATTCTATCTATTTCTTTGGCCGTCCTTATGCGGAGCTCTTAAAGTGCTTCGGTTTAGAGGAGGCTGAGCTTATCGGAAAATCTGTTCTGGAATGCCCGTCCGGTCCGTCGTCTTTCGTGCTTGAGGCGAATGCGGCGGGAATCGGCGCTATAGGCGTGGATCCGCTTTTTTATCGAAAGCCGTCGGCGATTCGTGATCTTGCCCTGGCGGATTTTCGGGTGATGTTCGACAAGGTTCGCGCGGCGCCTGATCGCTTCGCTCGCCGTACTTATCGGAGTATCGAAGAGGCGGAGCGCGTTCGAAGACTCGGGCTGGAGCGTTTTTTAGCCGACTATGGGATTGGCAAAGCCTTGGGGCGCTATCGAGAGGGTTCGCTGCCGTATTTGGAATTTGAGGACGATGAATTCGACATCGTGCTTTGCGGGCATTTGCTCTTCGTTTACTCGGACACGCTGGATTTGGAGTTTCACCGAGCGTCGTTGCGGGAGCTTTGTCGGGTGGCGAAGGAGGAGGTGAGAATTCATCCGATCGTGGACCGTGCGAACGAGCCTTATCCGCATTTAGATGAGTTGATGGAGCTCGCGGGCGAGTTGGGATTCGATAGCTGTATCCAGGATGTGGATCACGAGTTTTTTAAGGGAACGGGGAGTACGCTGGCGCTTAGAAGGGTGAAGTATGAAGTATGAGGGATGAAGTATGAGGCTGTGTGGGCTAAGGAGGCGCTCTGCGTTTTAGGCTTCGAGTTTCTTTTTGCCGCGGATTCGGCCGTTGCTGGAGAGGAGTACGGCGAAGGGGCGTGTCTGCGGGAAGTGCGAGCAGATGATCATGGTGATGACGGTGATCGGCACGCAGAGGAACATGCCGGTGACGCCCCAGAGGGCTCCCCAGAAACTGAGGGAGAGAAGAATGACGAGCGGGCTCAGATTGAGGGAATTTCCCATGAGGCGCGGCTCGAGAACGTTGCCGACCAGCACTTGGGTCGCGACGACTCCGCCGATGATTCCGACGATGGGGAGGGGAGTGTCGAAGGCCAGCAGCGAGAGCAGCGAGGGGAAGATGGTGGCGAGGATGGAGCCGACGGTAGGGATGAAGTTGAGGAAGAAGATGAGTACGCCCCAGAAGGCGGCGAAGTCGAGTCCGATGGCGGCCATGATGCCGAAGCTGACGAGTCCGGTGATGGCGCTGGTGAGGGTTTTGATGCCGATGTAGGTTCGGGTGTCCGCGTTGATTTCCGAAATGATCTCGAAAATGTTTTTGGAGGAGTCGGTGCCGCGCGTCATGGCTTTGATTTTCGGTCCGAAGCTGCGCTGCTCCAGAAAGAGGAAGATGACGTAGATGCTGATGATGCTGGCATTTCCGGCGATGGAGGCGAGGGAGGAGGCGAGTCGGGAAATTATCGTGCTGAAGTCGAATTGGCCGACGAATTCGCGCAGGCTGGGCGGCTCTTCGATGGGGAGCCAGCTGATGACTTTTCCGATCAAAGGCTGGAGGCGGGCCTGGTATTCTGGGGCGACGTTTATGACTTCCGTGACGTTTTGGGTGATAAAGTTAAAGAGAGCGCCAAGGGCGGCGGCGATGACGAGAGCAGATGCCACGTAACGAAATCCGGCGG
>DS990592.1:5214507-5336881 GCA_000155695.1 Verrucomicrobiia bacterium DG1235
GGAGAAGAGGGCTCATAATGGTGAAGTAAGAGGTGGGCGGGAGACGTAAACTGTGAGCATTCCGAGAGGATTTCCAGAATATAGAATCCAGGAGGGCTAACCCGCGCGTAGGAATTCCTGAAAATCTTTTTCGGCGATAAATTCATTAAAAAGTGGAAACAGAAAATTTCTTTCAAGGTCACATTCAGACATAGCAGTTGTTCGTTCTACCATTTGATCCAAGTGGTCAGAACATTTTTTCTGGTGTGGATTTGAGGAACCCAGAAAAACTAGAGGAGGGCCCGGGCGGATGGGGATTCGCCCGGGTTTTTCTCGTTTTGGGGTATTCCCTAGGTTTGGTTTTGGGAATCGTGAACTTACTTCTGGAGCGTTTCTACAGACTTGCTCTAGGCCGTGTGGCTTGGCTGAATTTCGCCTCATGTCTTTGAGCTACTCAGATCTCGTCAAACCGGAACTCCTTTCTCAGCCTGTATATCAGGGCGGCAAGCCAATCGAGGAGGTAGCCCGCGAGCTCGGACTTAATCCGGCGGGAATTATCAAGCTGGCCTCGAACGAAAATCCGCTGGGCGCGTCGCCTAAGGCCATCGAAGCCGGGAAGCGAGCGCTTGAGGATGTGGAGCTGTATCCAGATGGCGGATGCTTCGAGCTGAAGAAGGCTTTGTCGGCGAAGCTCGGTCTCGCTCCGGAGCAGTTCATTGTCGGCAATGGGTCTAACGAGGTGTTGGAGATCATTGGCCACGCCTTGCTTGGGCCGGGAGACGAGGCGGTGATGGGGAAGGGCGCTTTCATTGTCTACAAGTTGGTGACCCTGCTTTTTGGGGCGACTCCGGTGGAGGTGCCGATGTCGAATTTCACCCATGACCTCGAAGCGATGGCGGCGGCGGTGACGGAGCGGACGAAGGTTGTTTTTCTCCCCAGCCCGGACAATCCGAGCGGCACGGCGAATTCTGAGGAGGAGATTCGCGATTTTGTAGGCAAGCTGCCTGACCATGTGCTTTTCATTTTGGACGAAGCGTACGCCGAGTATTTAGAGAATGGCCCGGATTTGCGGGATCTGATAGCGGCGGGGCGGAAGGTTTTTTGTACGCGTACGTTTTCGAAGGTTTACGGCTTGGCCGGCTTGCGGATCGGCTATGGCTACGGTGATCCGGAATTGATCGGTCTGCTAAATCGAGCTCGGGAGCCCTTCAACGTGAATGCGATCGCTCAGGCGGCGGCGGTTGCGGCGCTGGGCGACGAGGAATTCGTGGAAGACTGTCGGGTGGCCAATGAGATTGGGCGATTGCAGCTTGAGGCGGGATTCATGTCTTTGGGCTGTGAATACATCCGTAGCTACGCGAATTTCGTGACAGTGAAGGTGGGAAAGGGCGTTCGTTGCTTTCAGGAGCTGCAGAATGCCGGGGTGATCATTCGTCCGCTTGCGCCTTACGGAATGCCGGAGTGGGTGCGAGTGAGCATTGGATTGCCTGAGCAAAACGAGATGGCATTGAGGGAGCTCACTTCGTTCTTGAAATCCTAGGGGCGTCGCCAGCATCTTAGGAGTGCCTGTTCGGGAGTTTTAGCCTCCCCTTTTGCGAGTCTTCGGAACAGCGCTTCTTTTGAATTAGCAGTGTACATCTATACAGCTTCGGAATTAACAGCCTGCGGACTCGGAGTCGCGGCACTTCTTGCATTGAACGCGATCTTCGTCGGGGCGGAGTTCAGCCTCGTGAAACTGAGGTTTACTCGTTTTGGCTCCGGCAAGATGAAGGCGGCGCGCGAATCGGAGCGCATCGCTGGTTTGCTTGAGGATATGAACGCTAGCATCAAGATGCTGCGTCTGGGCATTTCAATTTTTTCGATTGGGGCGGCTTATCTGATCTTGCCGCTGGCCTATACCTTGACGACTCGGATGGGGTGGGCGTCGGGCTACGAGCTGAGGATGTCGATCGGCCTTTCGCTGCTGGTCGCGGTCGTGGCGCATTTCGTATTGGGCGAATTGGTGCCGCGAGCGGTTGCCTTGCAACATCCGGTGGCCACGATTCGGTGGGCTTTGCCGTTTGTCTTGGTCTTTCGTCTAGTCGCCCGTCCGATCTCGGCGATGTTGAACTTTTTCTCCGGCTTGATTCTAAAGTGCTTTCGTCTGGAGCAGAGTCAGGATCTTGATCTACTCGACGTGCAGGCGCAGATTCGTTCGATCGTGAACGAGGGGGATGAGTTGCCTGCTTTGGCGGAGCGGATTGTGAGCAACGCCTTGGAGTTCAGGAAACGTGTGGCGCACGATATCATGATTCCTCGCAACCAGTTGCAGTACATCGATCTCGAGGACACTCCGGCTGAGAGCTTGGATATCGCCAGAAAGTCGGGGCACACGCGTTTTCCGGTTTGCAATGGGGATTTGGACGACTGCGTGGGCATTATCCACATCAAGGATGTTTTTCGCAGTGGGCAGGAAGGGATGAAGATCAATTGGGATAAGCTCAAGCGCCCGATGATTACTTTCTCGATGGACGAGCCGCTTGAGGTCGTGCTGCAGCGGTTTCTGAAAACGCGAAAGCACTTTGCTCTGTTGAAGGACGAGTTCGGAGGCACGGTAGGCGCGGTGACTCTGGAGGACGTGCTTGAGGAGCTAGTGGGAGAGATCCAGGACGAATTTGACCGCGAAGAAAAGATGGTGACCGAAACGGAAACGGGAACTTACGAGGTGGACGGTCTTATGGCTCTGCATGATTTGGCGGAGGAGATTGGGATAAAAATCGAAGCTGAGGAGGTGTCTACATTTGGTGGATACATCACTTACGAACTGGGCCGGATGCCTCGAATGGATGAGGAGTTTCGCATCAAGGACCTAGAGATAAAGGTGACGGGAGTCGATGAGCGCCGCGTGCTCAGCGCGTCGGTGAAGGTCGTCGCGGAATCAGTATCCAGCGAGGTCGCTGCAGAGGGCGAGCCTTCCGTCGAAGAAGACAAGGCCTAGCGGAAGGACGCGCGTCTCAGCCTGTCGTTGATGGCGAGGCCGAGACCGAGCTCGGGCGCCTCTTCGGCGAAAATGGTTGCGTAGCCGGATTCGTCTATTTCGCGGAGCTTCGCGTACAGATTTGAAGCGATTTCGGAGAGTTTTCCGTTTTCGGAAAGCCAGTGTACGTTGCCGGGAAAACTGCCTTCTGGCCGCGCGAGGAGGAGGGCGGCTTGGTCGTTTTTCAGGCTCGCGAGTTCCGCGTTGGAGATGCCGCCGCGCAATTCGAGTGGGGTGCGTGGACTGTAGTGCTTAGGCAAGGCTCCGGGAGCGAGGTGCTGCACGGATTCGTCGGCGGTGATGAAGGTCGGTTTTTCGATGGAGCGTCCGAGTTCGACTTCGATGTCTTCGGCGGGAAGGGCCCCGTAGCGGAGAATGCGGGGATTGGTTTCGTCGCGCAGGTCGAGAATGGTTGATTCGACGCCGAATGAGCAGGAACCGCCGTCGAGGATGAAAGTGATTTTGCTGCCTAGTCCCGCTTGCACGTGCTGAGCGGTAGTGGGGCTAATGTAGGCGAAAGGGTTGGCGCTCGGGGCGGCGATGGGAAAATCGCACTGCTCGACGAGGCGGTGAAAGTCCGGATGGGCGGAGCAGCGGACGGCGACGGAATCGAGTCCCGCGGTCACGATGTTAGGGATTTTGCTCTTTTTGGGGAGGACGAAGGTCAGCGGGCCTGGCCAGAATCTTTTGGCGAGTCGGAGGGCGAGGGGGTTGGCGTGGCAAATGTCCTCGAGAGCGTCTGCGCCTGAGACGTGGCAGATGAGCGGGTCGTTGGCTGGGCGCTGCTTGACTTCGAAGATCTTGGCGCAGGCTTCGGGATCGAATGCGTTTGCGGCGAGTCCGTAGACCGTTTCGGTCGGGACGCCGACGAGACCCCCAAAAAGCAAAAACTTACGCAGTTCGCGTAAGTTTTCCTCTGTAGGTTGGAGTATGTTCGCCATGATTAGTGGGAGCGAGCGGGCCAACCGGGTCCCGCGTATGCAGCAAGTAGTCCGCGCGGATGCGGGAGCTTACTTCATCAAGCGCAAGTTGCGGGCGCGCTTGATAGCCTTGGTGATCTTCCGTTGTTGCTTCGCGTTGATGCGGTTCATCTTCGCAGGGATGATCTTGCCAGTCTCAGTGACGTAGCGAGCGAGGATGTGAGCGTGGTGGAAGTCCAACTCTTGTGGCGTGAGGCTCTGTGATTTTTTCTCTGTGCTCATAGGAACGGCGAAACGTAGGACTTGGCGGACCCGTGTCAATAACGGAAAGAGAGATTTTCGCGGCAGCAAATCCTTTACACTAGAAGCAGCTTTGGGCAGAAATCAGGCGATCCCGCTTTTTAGTTAGCGCGAGATGCTCTGGGGCCATAGTTCAACGGATAGAACAAGAGTTTCCTAAACTTTAGATCTGGGTTCGATTCCCGGTGGCCCTAGCGGAGTATGAGATGTGCATGGGCACCGGTCATCTTCGATGTCTCGCTTCGCTCGAGTGTCGGTCTTCGACCTCGGTACCCGGTGGCCCTAGTGTGTGGAGTAGACGATGTGCTTAGATTGGCGAAGCCTTTGCCTTTGGCGTTTCCTTAGACGGGAATCTCACCTTCGGTGTTCCGGTTCCGCTGCGCGGCCCGGTCTTGTCGCTGCGCTCGGAACGATTCCCGGTGGCCCTAGTGAAGTATGAGATGTGCATGGCCACCGGTCATCTTCGATGTCTCGCTTCGCTCGAGTGTCGGTCTTCGACCTCGGTACCCGGTGGCCCTAGTGGGAAGGGGAGCGTGTATATGTGGCAGTGAGCTTTAGGGTTCGATGTGCTGCGAGGGTGGCGACTTCATCTCTAGTAGTTCTGTCCTGCTGCGCGGCCCGAGTTATTCAGTGAGCTCTCGGTTTTGGACGTGCTTTTGAGAAGTCCAGAGTTGGTACCCCTTTGGGGTTAGTTACTCTAGGAAAACGGTGTTAAGGGTTTATGATTAATATTTGGTCCTATAATAGAATAAAATTTGTTCATATGAGTGAATTGGGTTGCTTTAGGTAATATATCTTAAACGCTTTGCTGTGAATCTCATTTAATCGCAGAAATTCACAATCCCTTTGTTGTCTAACTAGCGGTAGCTAGACTTCTAAGCCCGGTGGTCCTAACAGGCCATCGGGCTAATTATTGGGTTAATCGCCAGACGGCGCGGACCGAGGTAGATTGCTCGTATTCTGAGAACTACTGATGACACTGATGAACAGATCGTCTGGGGGGGCGAATCGAGTGGGCCGGCCTGAATTTGGATCTTACGGCTAGAGCATGGGTTGTCCGCGGCGGCAGAGCTGGAGGGCGAGACCCCAGGGGTCGCGGAGCATGACGAGGTGTGAGCCGTCGGGTGTTTTCACTTCTTCGGCGAAGGTAGCGCCGGCGGCTTCGAGTCGAGTTTGGTCGGCGTTTGGATCTGCCGATACGAATGCGACGTGAAGGAGGAGCGGGTGCATGGAGCGGTAGTCGGGGACTTGGTCGCTGGGGTTGTTGTAGATCTCGATCATTACCGAGCCGGAGGAGTCGGCGAGGAAGTGGGTGAAAGGGGCTTCCTCGATTTTGCGGGCGACGGTCATGCCGAGGTGGGCGACGTACCATGCGGCGACGTCGTTGGGGTCGGTGACGTTGAAGGCGACGTGTTCGATTTTCATGGGGTGGTGGTTAAGTGGATTTTAAGGATAGAGTCGATGGCGTAGCGCAGCGCGAGAACCAGTCTGGGGTCCATGTACTGGTAGTTGTCGGGGATGTTTAGGATGTGGAGGGGAGTGTGCTGGAGGGCGTGGTGGTGGGATGCTCGGAGGCGTTGGGCGTGTTTGGGCTCCATGGCGAAGATGGCGTCGGCCCAGCGTATGTCGTTTTCGGATACGTGGCGGACGGCTTTTTTGCTGGTGCCGCGGGAGCGGGTGGCGAAGCCGGGGAGCTTGCGGTAGATGGATTCTGCCGTCGGGCTTCGCCACTGGTTGCGGCTGCAGATGAAGAGGAGGTTTGTTGTCTGCTTGCGGGTAATGGACTCCTGGATGTGGTTACCCGGCTTCGAGGGCTTGGGCTTCGCCTTCGCGGCGGAACTGGTTGACGTAGAGATCGTAGTAGTGTCCGCGTTGGGCGAGGAGTTCCGTGTGGGTGCCTTGCTCTTCGATTTCGCCTTTGCTGATGACGAGGATTTGGTCGGCGGAGCGAATGGTGGAGAGGCGGTGGGCGATGACGAAGCTGATGCGTCCGTCGAAGACGCGCTGCATGCCGTCTTGGATGAGCTTTTCGGTCTCGGTATCGATGGAGGATGTGGCCTCGTCCATGATGAAGATTTGAGGGTCGGCTATGAGCGCCCGGGCGAAGGATATGAGCTGGCGCTCGCCGGTTGAGAGACGGGCTCCGCCTTCGCCGATCTTGGTGTTGTATCCATTTTCTAGATTCATGACGAAGTCGTGGGCGTTGACGAGCTGGGCGGCTTCGCGGATTTCTTCGTCGGTGGCGTCAAGGCGTCCGTAGCGGATGTTTTCCATGACGGTGCCGTTGAAGAGGTGTGGTGTTTGGAGGACGATGCCGAGCTGGGCTTGTAGCCAGTCGAGGGAGCGTTGGCGGTAGTCGATGCCGTTGTAGCGGATCTCGCCTTTGACGGGTTCGTAGAATCTGGATACGAGGGATACGATGGTGCTTTTGCCGCCGCCGCTTGGGCCGACGAGGGCGATGGTTTGGCCGCGTTTGACGGTGAGGTTGAAGCGCTTGAGGACTTGCTCCTTTTCGTTGTAGGAGAAGGTGACGTCGGCGAATTGGATGGAATCAATATGGGCGTCTCCTCCGTCGACGGGGTCATGGGTTCCAGGTTCTGGGTTCCGAGACGCGGGCTGAAGCACTGCGTTACGGGATTGGTGGGTGGCGATCTTTTCGAGGACTTCTTTGGAGTCTTTGATTTTGGGTTGGGTGGCGAGGAGGCTCATGACGCGTTCGCCGGCGGCTTGGGCGCCTTGGATTTCGGCGAGGATTTGGGCGATTTGGTTGATGGGGTGGAAGAAGTTGCCTGCGTAGCTGATGAAGGCGACGAGCACGCCGAGGCTGATGGTGCCGCTGAGGACATTGAGACCGCCATACCAAAGGGCGAGGCCGGAGCCGAGGCTGCCGATGAGCATGACGAGGGGCAGGTAGATGGCGCTGAGCAGGGCGCGTCGCACGGAGGCGGAGTACATGTCGGTGGACATGCCTTCGAATTCGCTGAGGTTTTTGGTTTCGCGTCCGAGGGTTTTGGTGGTTTTGACGCCGGCGATGCCTTCGTTGTAGGAGGCGGTGATGCGGGCGTTGTGCTTTCGGATGAGGCGAGAAGTGAGCAGCATTTTTCGCTGGAAATAGACGCTGACGGCGATGAGGGGCGGCAGGGTGGCGAGTACGATGAGGGCCAGTTTCCAGTTGAGAACGAGCATGGTGCCGGTCATGGCGAGCACGAAGAAGCTGCCCCACATGACGTCGAGGAAGCCCCAGGCGAGGATGCGGGAGAGTCGGTCGCAGTCGGCGGTGAGGCGGGAGATGAGCCAGCCGGTGGGTTGCTTGTCGTAGAAGGAGAACTCGAGCTCTTGGAGGCGCTTGAAGCAGTCGCGCTTGATGTCGAAGGCGATGTGGTGGGAGATGCCGCCGGCGCAGCGGATGAAGATGTAGACGAGAGCTGCGAGGCTGATGGAGAGTCCGAAGAAGAGGGCGGCGACGGGTATCAGGTCTTTGGTGACGCCGCCGGTTTGCACGACGTCGACTGCCATCATGGTGGCGATGGGGAATGCGGCGTCGATGAGGCTGAGCACGAGGGCGCTGATGCTGAGCGGATAGAGGAGGCGCTTGTGGTTGAGGGCGAAGCGGAAGATGCGTCGCCAGAGATCGAAGTCGATCTTGGAGTGGAATTCTTCTTCGGGTGGAGAGGTCATGGGAAAGTATGAAGTATGAATGATGAAGTATGAAGGAGTCGGGCGAGGGCCCGTGCTAGCTGTTGGTTTCGGCGGCTAGGGTGGCTTCGAGTTGGGTTTGGATGTTCCAGAGGCGTTTGTAGAGGCCTTCTTCGTTTGTAAGTGTTTTGTGGGTACCGGATTGGGTGATGCGACCTCCTTCGAGTACGACGATTTTGTCGGCGTGGGCGAGGGTGGAGAGTCGGTGGGCGATGACGATGGTGGTCTGCTTGCCGTGCCGATCTTTTAGCGCTCCGATAATGGAGGATTCGGTTTCGTTGTCGACGGCGCTGAGGGCGTCGTCAAGCAGGAGGATGGGTGGGTTGCGCAGGAGTGCGCGGGAGATGGCGACGCGTTGGCGTTGTCCACCGGAGAGGGTGATGCCTTTTTCTCCGATTTCGGTTTCGTAGCCGTCTGAGAAGTTTTGTATGGCGTCGTGGATACAGGCCATGCGAGCGGCTTCTTCGACGTCGGTTTGGTTGGCGGCTTCGACTCCGAACTGGATGTTGCTGCGTATGCTGCGCGAGTAGAGGAAGGGCTCTTGCAGGACGACTCCGAACTGGGCGCGCAGGTAGGCGCGGTCGAGGGTGTTGATATTGATTCCGTCGAGGAGAATTGATCCTTTGTCGGCGTCGTAGAAGCGGAGGAGCAGGTGCATAAGGGTAGTCTTGCCTGATCCGGAGGGTCCGAGGATGGCGAGGGTCTCGCCTGGCTCGATGGAGATGCTGATATCTTGCAGGGTGGGTTCTCCTTCGCCGTGGGAGAAGGTGACTTGGTTGAGCTGTACTCTTCCGGAGACGGGGGAGTCTGGTTTGACTGTGATTTGGTCGGTTTCGGTTTCGTAGGGCTGTGTAAGGATTTCGTTGATACGCTTGAGGGCGACGGAGGTTTTTCCGAAATCGGTAAGGATGCGCCCGATCATGCGCACGGGCCAGAGGACCATGTTCATAAGGGCGAGGAAGGCGAAGATGGTGCCTATGGATACGCTGCCTTGAATGGCCAGATAGGCGCTGGCGATGAGGGCGATACCGATTTGGGAGAGGCTGATGATATCCGACACGGACCAGAACCAGGACATGATGTTGATCAGCTTGAGGCTGGTGTCGCGGTATTCGGTGTTGGGCTTTTCGAATTTCTCTATCTCGAAGTCGTGGCGACCGAAGGCGCGGACGACGCGGATGCCGGTGATGTTTTCCTGGACGACGGATGTGAGTCGGCCTTCGGCTTCGTCTACGTCTGTGAAGAGGTGCTTCACTTTTTTGATGTAGAGGTAGCTATATACAATGATGACTGGGATGAGTCCCATAGATGCGATGGTCAGCCCGACGTGCATGGAGAGCATGATGGGGAGGACTGTGATGATGAGAATGGCTCCGCGGCCGATTTCCACGACGTGGGCGGCGAGGAAGATGCGGGCGGTCTCGATGTCGGAGGTGCAGCGCTGGACGAGGTCGCCGGTTTGGGCTTGGTCGAGGTAGCGGTTGGATAGTCGCTGGATGTGGTCGTAGAGCTGGTCCTTGAGTCGCTTGCAAATGCCGTCGGAGGCTTTGGCGGCGGCTAGTTTTTGCATGTAGTTGAAGATGCCGCCGAGGGCTGCGAAGAGAAGCATGGCAATGGCGGGGACCCAGAGGTTTCGGGTAACTGTCTCGGCTCCGCCGATCATTTCGATGACGTATCCGAGGAGTGGGCTGTCGTGCCGCTTGAGCACGGGAACGCTTTCGACCTTCTTGAGCGGAAGGGTTTCCGGATAGAAGGTGGCGGGGTCGTCGGCTAGGACGTAGTCGATGGTGGCGCTGCCGATGAGGGGGATGATGAACTGGAAGGCCGTCGCGATGAAGAGGGCGAGGGCAGCCCAGAGGTATTTGCGTCGGAATCCGCTGATGAGGTTCCAAACTAGTCGGGGGCCGGATAGGGTCTCGCCCGAATCGTCGTGAAGTTTTAAGGTCATGTCCGCAGGAGAAAGAGTTGGCTTTGATGGGAGTGAACGCGTGGTTCGTGATCAAATGCGGACAAAAAAAGAGGCCCGCTGTTAAGCGGGCCAGGGGATGGGAGGGAAATTTTTTGGCGGCCCGCTGATGGTAACTAACGAGCCTTCTGATTTTGTTGAATTTTAGAAGCGCTCGTTCCTCATTGAGAGGATCTGGAAATTTGTGTGTACGATGCGCATCATTCTCTTAATCAGATTTGTAGTTTGATAAGTTAAGTGTCGGGACTAAAAGCGTATGGACTGGTTCAGGCAAGAAAAAGTTTAATTTATTTTGAACGTGTAGTGCTGGGGGTATGACGGGGGAGGGAGAAGTAGTGAGTAGTGAGTAGTGAGTAGTGAGTGGTGAGTGGTGAGTGGTGAGTGGTGAGTGGTGAGTGGTGAGTAGTGAGTGGTGAGTAGTGAAGGGAGAATGAAAGTGAGAGTATGAGTATGACTGAGAGTAGGATTGTTGGGAGGGTTTGTTGTGGTTGAGTATAGGGGCAGGGTGGCGCCTACGCCGACTGGATACATGCATCTTGGGCATGCTCGGACGTTTTTGATGGCTCAGGAGCGTGCTTTGGCTGCGGGGGGGGAGTTGTTTTTGCGTATCGAGGATTTGGATCAAGCTCGGTGCAAGCGGGAGTTTGTGGAGGCACTGGAGGAGGATTTGGCGTGGGCTGGGTTGAAGTGGGAGCCGGAGGTCTTGGTGCAGAGCGAGCGGCTTGAGTGGTACAGGGATGTGATGATGAGGCTTAGGGATCGCGGCGTGATCTATCCGTGCAGCTGTTCGCGAAAGGATGTGGCGGAGGCGATTCGGGCTCCGCATGTGGAGGGGCAGGAGGCGATTTATCCGGGAACGTGTCGGGAGAAGCTGGTGGAGTTTGCCCGGCCGGAGGAAGCTTGGGCTGTCAATTGGCGCTTTCGGGTGCCGGATGGGGAGTCTATCCGTTTCGTGGATGGACGGCTGGGGGAGCAGTCTTTTGTGGCGGGTCGCGATTTTGGGGATTTTCTGGTTTGGCGTAAGGATGGGTTTCCGTCTTACGAGCTGGCGGTGGTGGCGGATGATGTTGCCCAAGGGATCACGGAGGTGGTGCGGGGGGAGGATTTGCTGGCTTCGACGGCGCGGCAGTTGTTGATTTATCGGGTCTTGGGTGAGGCCGCTCCTTCGTTTTTTCATTGTCCTTTAGTTTTGGATACGGAGGGAAGGCGGTTGGCGAAGCGAGCAGGGGCGATGGGGCTGAGGGAAATGCGGAAGCGTGGGGAGGAAGTGGGAAGTGGTGAGTAGTGAGTGATGAGTTTTTGGGGAGTTGGGAGTGGGTTGGGTTTGGGATTGCTGTGAGAGTGGGGTGAGGGTTTGGTGGGTGATTGATTATGGGGTCTTCTTTGGAATTTTTGCTGCTTTCGACGGTATCGATTTTCACGATCGTGAATCCGTTTTCGGCGGTGCCGGCATTTTTGGCGATCACGCCAGGCGAATCGGTGGTGGAGCGTCGGAGGTCGGCGCGTTTGGCGTGTTTGATCGCGGTGTGCTTGCTGATTTTGACGGCGGTGCTGGGGGAGTTTATCTTCAGCTTGCTTGGGATCACTTTGCCGGCTTTGCAGATTGCGGGTGGCGTTCTGCTCTTTTCGATCGGGTTTGAGATGGTGCGGGCTCCGGATGCTCCGAAGCGATTGAATGAGACGGAGAGCGACTTGGCGAAGGAGAAGGAGGATATTTCGGTGACTCCGTTGGCGGTGCCGCTTCTTTGCGGACCGGGTTCGGTCTCGACGGTTATCATTCTGCAGGGGCAGACGACGTCGATGATGGAGAGCTCGATGCTTTTGGTGAGCATCGTAGTGGTCTTCGTGGCGTGCTACTTGATCTTGAGCGCCTCGGCGAAGGGGGGCGAGTGGCTGAATCCGATTTTGATGCGAATTTTGCGTCGCGTGATGGGGCTGCTTTTCGCGGTGATCGCGGTGCAGTTCGTGGTGAACGGCGTGGGCGATTTGCCGTTTATGAAGTAGAGGCGAAGCGGCTGGCTTGGGCTAGGCCGCTCTACTTCAAGTTGAATTTTGGCAGGGCGTTGGCGGAGCGGGCTATTTCTAGGGCTTGCTGCTCGGCGAGGCGCATTTGGGCTCGGTCGGAGTCGGCGATATCGTCGAAGCCGCAGAGGTGGAGATAGCCGTGGATGAGGTAGAGGCCGAGCTCGTCCGAGAAGGAGAGGTTTGCCTTTTGGGCGTATTCTTGGGCTACTTGGGGGCAGACGATGATTTCGCCTGCTTGGTCGAAATCGGGGTCGCCGGGAAAGGTGATGACGTCGGTTGGGGTGGGGTCGTCCATGAACTGGTCGTGCAGTTGGGCGATGTAGTCTTTGTCGACGAAGGCGATGGAGAGCTCGCCTGCGGGGGCGTCGAATGCTCCGGCTCGATCAAGCGTTTGGATGAGCTTTTCGATTTCGGATTCGTCGTATCTGAGTTTTGGGCACAGATTATTTGCTTGGATTCGCTTCTGCTCGTTCGGTTTTTCGGTCATCCTTTTTCGCGGCCTGTTTCTTGGCGCTTTTCTCTATTGGCTTTTGGCCGGGGTAGGCGATGCGTGTGTGAAGCGAGTTGAGCAAGGTGAACATGAAGGATTCGCGTACCTTGGCGACTTCCGCTATGGTGATGGGGCAGTCGTTGAGCTGTCCGTCGTCGATATTGGCGGAGAAGATGCGGTCGACGAGTTCCTCGACGTTTTGGGGGGTGACTTTGGCGAGGGAGCGCGATGCGGCTTCGACGGAGTCGGCGAGGAGGATAACGGCGCTTTCCTTGAACTGGGGTTTTGGCCCGTCGTAGCGGTAGGTCGATTCTTGGACGTGAGCTGGGTCGTCGGCCTGTTGTTTGGCCTTGTGAAAGAAGAAGCGGATGAGGTTGGTGCCGTGGTGCTGGCGTATGACGTCGATAATGGGGCGCGGCAGCTTGTAGGTGAGGCCGAGGTCTACGCCTTCTTTGACGTGGCTCTTGATGATGAGAGCGGAGAAGGAGGGCGTTTTTTCGTCGTGGGGGTTGTATCCGTCGAGCTGGTTTTCGGTGAAGTACTCGGGTTTCACGAGTTTGCCGATGTCGTGGAACATGCAGGCGACGCGGGCGAGCAGGCCGTTTGCTCCGATGGCGTTGCAGGCGTTTTCGGCGAGGTTTGCGACCATGAGCGAGTGGTGCCAGGTGCCGGGGGCCTCGAGCTGCATGCGGCGCAGGATGGGGTGATTGTAGTCGGACAGTTCGAGCAGCGTGATATCGGTGGTGCGGCGGAAAAGGCCTTCGAGAATGGGAAGGACGCCGACTACTACTACGCCTTCGATGAGCCCGGTACCCAGTCCGCCGGTCATTTGGTAGATGATGGTGGACCATGGGAGTCCGTCGACGCGGTTGAAGAGTAGGGTGAAGATAGCGACAGAGAGTCCGGCGAAGAAGCCGGCGGAGACGACGCGGCCGCGTTTTCTGAGGTTTCTCGAGACGTAGATGGCGACTACGGAAGCGAGGAAGGACATGACGAGAAGGTCGAGGCGGTTGCCGAACATGACGGCGGTGAAGAGGCTGATCATGAGGGCCATGAGCAGGCCGGGGCCGGTGCCGATGAGGATGGCGACGAGCATGGGGGCGAGCACGGTCGGCGTGATGTAGGGGAGAATGGCGGAGAGCTCGCTGTCGTAGAGGAAGGCTTCGAAGTTTCCGAGCTCGAAGCAGGTGCGCACCAGCACGAGGTTGACGACGACGACGAGCGCGAGCAGGGCGAGTCGGCCGTTGCTCTGGAAAGTGACTTTATGCTCGAGGCGTATGTAGAAGGTGGCGGCGATGACCATGGCGAGCACGAGGAGGATGCGGCCGATGAGCTGGTTGTCTATGGTGCCGATGTTTTTGTTGGCGATGTGGCGCTGGTAGGCAACGAGCTGCTCGTGCTGCTCCTGGGTGACGGCCTGGCCTGGCTCGATGATGGAGGCGCCTTCCTGGACGTTGACGATAACGGGCTCGAAAGAGGTGAGGAGTTTTTGGCGGTTGAGCTCCATCTCTCGCTCGCTTTTGCGGAGGTTGGGCTTGAGGGCGTCGCGGAAGATGCGAATGACGGCTTCGGCGGTATTTGGCGGGATGTTTGCGGCGCTGAGGTTGATGCGCACGGAGCGGAGGGCGTCCTCGATGGATTCGACGCGTTTCTGGCCGATTTTGTTTTCCTGATTGGCGATGTGGAAGATGGCGACGGCGCCTTTGCCGAAGTTGAAGGTCGGATCGTTTTCGTCGTAGATGCCTAGCTTGAAGCTTTCCTCGATGCTGATGAGTCCGGTTTCGATGAGGCCCCGCAAGCTTTTGGTATCCATGTTCTCGAGGATGAGCGTCATGTTTTCCGGCGTGACTCGGTAGTCTCCCTTGGCGTTGAAATCGCTGGTGAAGTTCTCGATGGCAGTCTGGGCCTGGCTGGCGGAGAGGTCTTCCTCGATTTCCTTGAAATTGGCGATGGCGGCGAGCAGGTCGTTTATGTGTTTCTCGAAGGTGTGGAAGGGCTCCATGTCGATGCGATAGACGTGGGGGGCTTCTTCGAGGAGCTGCTGGCGCTTGCGTTCGCTGAGGATTTTGGATCGGTAGGAGAATTCCTCTCCGGCGACAATGCGGATGGAGGCGACTTGGTTGGGGAGAATCTGGAAGCCGCTTGGCTTGATGCCCACGAAACTGGTGACGACGATGAGGGCGACGGTTGTGAGGAACACCAGGAAGCCGACGAGGGCGCTCTCCTCGAGGTAGCGAGGCAAGGTAGATGGCATTTCCGTGCGGCGTTTCCGTTTTTTCGGAAATGCTTTCTGGAACCATGCCTTTAGTTGCTCTGATACGGGCATATGTGGAGAGACTCGCTGATATTTAAATGATTCAATTTAGGGCAAGCGTTTCTTTGCTTGGCTGAGGCGAGTCTGATTCTTGATAGGAAATCAATGGTGGGTATCGCGGTAGCGGTCGTAGGCGAGGATAATCTTTTGGACGAGGTGATGGCGAACTACGTCGGCTGCGTCGAAAAAATGGAAGGATATGCCCTTCAGGTCTTTAAGGATGTTCTTCACTTCGAGGAGTCCGGAGGCGCGGGATTTCGGAATGTCGATTTGGGTGAGGTCTCCGGTGACGACCATGCGGCTTCCGTCGCCGAGACGGGTGAGAAACATCATCATTTGCTCGGAAGTGGTGTTTTGGGCTTCGTCGAGAATGACGAAGGAGTTGCTCAGGGTGCGTCCGCGCATGTAGGCGAGCGGGGCGATTTCGATGACGCCGCGTTCGGTGAGCTTTTCGATGTCGGACGGGCTGAGCATGTCGTTGAGGGCGTCGTAGAGCGGGCGGAGGTAGGGGAGAATCTTTTCCTGGAGGTCGCCTGGGAGGAAGCCGAGGGTTTCGCCAGCCTCGACGGCGGGTCGCGAGAGGATGATGCGTTCGACTTTTCCTTCGATGAGCATGGATACGGCGGCGGCCATGGCGAGATAGGTTTTGCCTGTACCAGCAGGGCCGATGCCGAAAACGACGTCGTTTTCGAAAATGGAGCGCAGGTAGCGTTTTTGACCCAAGGTCTTGGGCACGATGCTCTTGCGCTTGGTCTTTATGACGGATCCGCCTTCGAAGAGGGAGCTGAGCTCCTCTTTTTTGCCGTCGGCTACGCCTTCGACGGTTTTTTGGAAGTCGGAATTTTTGAGGGATAGGCCTTGCTCGCGGCCTTCGAGGAGCAGTTCGAAGACGTCGGCGACGGAGGAGATGTCCTCGTCCTTGTCACTGTCGATTTGCAGCCAGTTGTCGCGGCAGAGCACGGTGACTGAGAAGGTGGTCTCCAGTAGCTCGAGGTTCTCCTGATTGCTGCAGTAGAGCTCGCTGAGTTGGCGAGGGCTCTGGAAATGGATCTTGCGGGACGGCATTGGGAATGGTGAGTCGTGAGGAGTGAGTGGTGAATTTCTCGATGGAGAAGGGGCGAGGGAAGGGGGTCACTCCTCGCTATTCAGTAAGCTCTTCAAGTGATCCCACATGGCTTCGAGGGATTGGGGGAGGACGCGTGTCGAGCCGAGGACGGGCATGAAGTTGGTATCGCCGCTCCAGCGAGGGACGACGTGCTGGTGCAGGTGTTTTGGGATGCCCGCTCCGGCGGCTTCCCCGAGGTTGATGCCGATGTTGAAGCCGTTGGGCTTGAGGGCTTTTTGGAGGAGGCGTTTGGCTTTGAGGGTGGTTTTTGTGAAGCAGAGCAGCTCTTCGTCGCTGAGGTCCTCAAGGTCAGGTACTTCTCGGTAGGGAAGGATGAGGAGGTGCCCCGCGTTGTAGGGGTAGCGGTTCATGATGATGAAGCTGTGCTTCTCTCGGGAGAGAATCAGGGTGGCCCGATCGTCGTCCATTTTGGGCAAATCGACGAAGGGGTGCCGTTCCGCAGGCGTCTTCTCCTGCTTCACGTATTCCATTCTCCAGTATGCGTGAAGGTGATCCATCATATATTGGAAGGCGGAGAATAGGTTTGGCGGGTGGCTTGTCAATGAGGGCTTCGAGCGGCGTTTTTGCACAAAAATGTAGGTTTGGCAGTGTGGCGGCTTGGCGAGGAGGAAGCTTGCTTTGGGGCGGAAGACTTGGTTTGGAAGGCAAGTGTTTATTTGGATCTACAGAATCCTGTTTCTTCCGCTTTGGGCGCTGACCTTGCCCGGCTATTTGCTGCATATTCGCAAGCGCGGCGGGTATCGGGAGCGTTTCGGCACGCGTTTCGGGCGCGGTCTGGAGGTTCCGGCGAAACGTCCTGGAGCGCGGAGAATTTGGATACAGGCGGTTAGCTTGGGGGAGATGCTGGCGATCGAGCCCTTGTTGAAGGCATTGGCTGCGGACGAGCGTATTGAAATTTATCTTACAGTGACTACAAGCACCGGTTATGCGGTAGCTTGTGAGAAGTATAGCGAGCTTGCGGTAGGGATCTCTTATTTTCCGGTGGATTTCGCTCCGTTTAGCAGTCGGGTTTGGAACGAGGTGCAGCCTGATCTTGCGATTTGCGCGGAGACGGAGCTTTGGCCGGAGCACGTTCAGCAGGCGAAGAGGCGTGGGGTGCCGTTTTTGTTGGTGAACGCCCGTTTGTCTGATCGATCGTTTAGACGAGCGAAGAGGCTGCGAGGTTTTTTCCGTGTGGTACTTTTGAATACAAGTTGCGTGTATGCTTGTTCGAAGCTGGATCAGGATCGGTTCGTGGAGCTAGGGGCGCCTGCCAATCGCGTGGAGACGACGGGCAATATAAAGGTGGACGTGACGATCGAGCCCATTTTGGAGGAGGCGACGCGTTCTGCGATGCGTGGCGAGTTGGGGCTGGGCGACGGCTTCATACTTCTTGGCTCGTCGACGTGGCCGGGCGAAGAGGAGATGCTGTTGGACGCGTTTCGAGCGATTCGCGAAGGCGACCCGAAGGCGCGCTTGTTGATCGTGCCGCGGCATGCGGAGCGACGGCATGAGATCGAGGCGATGCTACGCGAGCGAGCGGATGACTTGCGTTGGCATCTGAAGAGTCGAGGGGCCCCGGAGGGGGAGCTTGATATCCTGGTGGCGGATACGCATGGGGAGTTGCGCGCTTTGACGCAGCTGGCGGATTTGGCGTTTGTGGGGAAGTCTTTGCCGCCGCATACGGAGGGGCAGACGCCGGTGGAGTGCGGGGTGTTGGGGACTGCGATGGTGTTTGGTCCGGGGATGTCGAATTTTCGCAGTATTCGGGAGGGCTTGCTGCAGAATGGGGCAGCTCGCGAGGTTTTGGATACGGCGAGCGCGATCGAGGCGATTGTCGAATTGAGCATAGACGCTGGAGCTCGGGCGAAAATGGGAGAGGGCGGACGAGCCTGGCACCAGTCAAGTAGGGGCGCGGTCGCACGCACTGTTGGTGGGGTGCTTAGCTGGCTGGATGAGTCGCGCTAGCCTCTTGACAGAGGGGGCGCATTTTCGATTTATACGGTTTATATGGCAGACAAATCCGATAAGTGGTCAGATAACGCAGCAGGCAAGTTTTATGTAGATGAGCAGTGCATCGACTGTGATCTCTGCCGTGAAACCGCCCCAGACTTCTTCACGCGTAACGACGATGAAGCGTATTCGTTTGTCCACAAGCAGCCGAAGACGCAGGACGAAATCGACCTTTGTATGGAGGCTTTGGAAGGTTGTCCGGTAGAGGCGATTGGCGACGACGGCGAAGAGTAGTCGGCTGGCTAAATATTTTTTAAGAACGCGTCTCCGGTGGAGGCGCGTTTTTTTTGCGTCTATCCTAGTAAGCCTGTGTAGAGCGTGGTCTTATAGTCGAAGTGGACCTGTCCATCTCTTTGGTGGCGGGCGAATAGCTCTTGGAGTTTTCGGAAGAAGGTAGCGTGGCTCGGATGTTCCGGGGCCGGCACGTAGGAGGAGGAGAGGCATCGGCCTTCGAGGCCGGAGTAGTCGAAGCTCTGTTGGTTTTCGAAAGTGGCTTTTCGTACTGGAGCGGGTGCGAAGAAGGCTTCGATGTCCGCGTCGGTGATGTTGGCGTGGTTGACTGCGGAATAGTCGGTGGCGTGTGCGGTGAGCAGGTTTTCGTAGTCGCGGAGGAAGGGGGTGGTGTCGGTGAGGCGTTCGTTCCAGAGGAGAGCGAGGTATCCTCCGGGCTTTAGGATGCGTCGAAATTCGGTTTTGGTCTGGTCTAGATCGAACCAGTGAAAGGCTTGGGCGGCGACGACGAGATCGACGGAGCTGTCCGGTAGGCCGGTAGATTCGGCGGTGGCGTTTAGGCTGGAGAAAGTGAAATGGCTCGCGAGGAGGCGTTCGGCAGCTTCTCGCATGGGGCGGTTTGGTTCGATGGCCTGGACGCTCAATCCGCGCTCAAGGAGCAGCTTTGTGAGGATGCCGGTGCCTGATCCGATCTCGGCGATCGTAGTTGCCGGCGTAATACGACAGGAGGAAACGAGCTTGTCAATCGCCTGTGAGGGATAGCTCGGTCGGTATTTGACGTAGGAGTCGACTCGGTTTGAGAAGCGTTGGGTCGAGTCTGGCATCGTGATTGGCGCTCAGGAGAAGCGTTTCCAGAGCGAGGGGGAGAAGAGGGCGAGGATGGCGTAGAGCTCGAGGCGTCCCATGATCATGAGCAACGAGAGAAAGATCTTGGTATGGGAATGGAGGAAGCCGAAGTTTTCGGTGGGACCGACTTCGGCGATGCCCGGTCCGACATTGAAAAGGGTGGCGTAGACGACGGAGAGGCAGGTATCGACTTCGTGGGTTGTTTCGAAGATGGCGACCAGGACCATCGAGCAGGTGATGACTCCGCCGATAAGGACGAGGTAGGTGATGACCTCGTTGACGGCTTGTTGGCCGAGGGTGTTGCCGTTGATGCGAATCTGGCGCACGACACGGGTGCGGAATGAGCGTTCGATGCTGACGAAGGAAAGCCTTAGGGCGATGACGAGACGGGAGATTTTGATGCCGCCAGCGGTGGAGCCTGAGCAGCCGCCTACGACCATGAGGAGCAGGAGCATCATTTGGGGAAGGGCGCTCCAGGTGGCGAAGTCTTCGGTGGCGAAGCCGGTGGTCGTCATAATGGAGACGACTTGGAAGGTCCCTGCTCGGAAGGCGTGTTCCGCGTCCCATGCGGTTCCGTCGAGCATGAGGTAGAGGCTCACCATGACGGAGGATACCGCCAAGATGACGATGTAGGCGATGAACTCGGTATTTCGTCGTACGAAGTGAAACCTGCCGAGGCTGAGGCGAAGGATGAGCAGGAAGTTCAGTCCGGCGAGGATCATGAAGACGATGGAGATCCACTCGATCATGGGGCTGTTGAAGGCGGCGAAGCTATCGGTGCGCGTGCTGAATCCGGCGGTGGATACGGTGGTGAAGCTGTGGTTGATGGCGTCGAAGAGCGACATGCCGGCTCCCCAGTAGGAGAGGCAGCAGGCGGTGGATAGGCCAAGGTATACCCAGACGAGGCGAGCGACGGTGGACTGGATGCGGCTTTCCTCGAATTCGGAGACTGTGCCTGAGGCTTCGTTGGCGTAGAGCATTTTGGCTCCGACTCCGATGAAGCCGAGGACCGCCACGAAGAATACGACAACACCCATGCCTCCGATCCATTGGCTGAGGCAACGCCAGAACATGAGGCTGCGAGGGAAGCTCTCAAGGTTTGTGAATACGGACGCGCCGGTGGTGGTGAGTCCGGAGGAGCTCTCGAATATGCCGTCTGCGAGGGTGGCGTCCGGCAGGATCATGACGTAGGGAATGGATCCAATCAAGCTGGCGAGGAGCCAGGCGATGCCGATAGTGCAGAGGGCTTCTTTTCGGAAGAATTTCTTGGTGCTCCCTTTGCCTATCCAGAAGAAGAGCCCGGCGGAGACGAGGGAGATGCAGATGGAGAGGAGAAAGGTATCTCGCGTATACTGAAGCTCCTCTGGCGAGTCGAGCAGGTAGGCGACGCCGAGGCAGACGGTGAATGCGATCGTAAGGATCAGCATGACGACGCCTAGCAGTTTCGATACGAGTGGGAAGTTCACGGAGAGTGGTGAGTAGTGAGGAGTGAGTGGTGAGTAGTGAGGAGTGAGTGGTGAATGGGTTGAGCTATTTTTTCGCCACGGAGGTCACGGAAAGGAGGAGGTGTGTTGTGAAGTTCGAAGTATGAAGGGGGGGAGGTGTGGCTACTTGGTGAGCTTGAGGAGTTCTTTGATCCGACTTTTGCAGAGAATGGCGATGATGGAGTCTCCGGCTTGTAGGATGTCGTCGCCGGTGGGCGTCTTGGGCATATAGTTGTGTTCGTGGCCTACGATGACGCATTCGGGCGGCCATTTGATGTCGCGTATCCGCTTGTCGACTACTTCGGACTTTTCGGCGATATCGAGTTCGATGATGCAGTTGTTCTCGGTATCTGCGTTGGAGTTGTCCTCGAGTTCGATGAATGGCTTTTTGCCGATGTAGCGTAGGACTTCGTTGGTGGCGGCGATTCGAGGCGAGACGGCGAGTTCGACGCCGAGGTTGGTATTCAGCTTTTCGAGTATCTCGATGTAGTCGGCTCGGTTGATGGCGAGCATGGTGTGCTTGGCTCCTAGCTTGAAGGCTTGGAGGCAGGTCATTATGTTGTCCTCGTCGTCTTTGCGGCAGGCGACGAAGAAGTCGGAATGGCCGACTTCCTCTTCTTCGAGTATGCGCAGGGAGGTGCCGTCTCCATGGATCATAGTGACGGAGGGGAGGCGCTCGGCGAGGGCGTGGCAGTGTTTCAGATCCTTTTCGATGATGCGGATCTTGAAGCGGGGATTCGAGAGGAGGCGAGCGAGGGAGATGGCGATCTCGGAGCCGGAAAGAATGGTGACGGAGATTTTGCTGGCTCCCTTGGAGGAAGGGTCGAAGAGGGCTTTGGTCTCGAAAAGGGAGTCGGGGTGTCCGAAGAGGGTGACCTGGTCTCCGACGGACAGTATGGTTTGGGCGTTGGCGACGATGTTTTTTTCGCCTCGCTGGATGAGACCGATGCGAATGTTTCCCGGGAGTTTTAGGTCTTTTAGCTGGGTGTTGGTGATTTTTGCGCCGGACTGGATCTCGATGGAGATGACTTCGATCTGGCCGCGGCCGAAGTCTTCGACGGCGACGCGGCCGGGATTCCGGATGCGTTTGGCCAGCTCGACGGCGGCGAGGGCTTCGGGGTTGACGAGGTGATCGATGCCGAAGTGGCGCTGGTGATTGATGAGGGTGTTGTCGCGATAGGTGGCGTCGTGGGCTCGGGCGAAGGTTTTCTTGGCTCCGAGGGCTTTGGCGAGGGAGGCGGAGACGAGGTTGGTCTCGTCTGAAGAAGTCATGGCGAGGAAGAAGTCGCATTTGCTGGCTCCTGCTTTGAGGAGGGTGCTGGCGGAGGCTCCGTTGCCTTTGACGATGCGCACGTCCATGGTCTCGCTGAGGGCTTGGGCGAGCGTTTCTTCGCGTTCGATGACGGTGACGTCGTGGTCGGCGATGCTTAGGGTTTCGCTTAAATGGCTGCCGACTTCACCGGCTCCAACGATAACGATCTTCATTGGGGAGAGCGTTTAGGCGATCCGAAGGAGTGGAGCAAGATTTGCTTTTCGGATGGGAGACGGCGCAGGGGATCGCGTGACAAGCACGCTGCCGCGGACTAGCTTTTGCGGGACCAGGCGCCGTCGGGGGCCTGGATCCAGACGCCGGGGGCGGATTTTTTGCGAAGCTCTTCGGCGCGGCCCTGGCCGACGACGGTGGCGGTGAGTCCGAGGCGTTGGCCGATAAGGGTGTAAAGGGCGCGTCGGTCGGCGTTTTGGGAATTCATGAGGGCGGTTTCGGCGGGCTTGAGCATGGCGCGTTGCTCGAGAAGGCCGGCGTTGTTTTCGCCGAGCTTGCCGGCGAGCTTGAGGGCGTCGACTTGGCCGATGCGTTCGATCATGCGTTGCTTGATGGCGTCTTCGTCCTGGGTTTGGGCGGTCGAGGTGGCGACGGCGGGCGCGAGGGCGAGCAGGAGGACGAAGAGGGGAAGGATGCGGGAGAGTGTTTTCATGGCGGTTTTGACGTGAGCGCGGAGAGAGTTATTCAGATTCGGTGACGGAGGTGGAGGCGGCGTCGATATCGCCGAAGACGTTGGCGAGCTCTTTCTGGAGCTGGACCTTGAGGTTGATGTCGAGGCTGAGGTAGATGGGGTCGAAGCTGCTGTGGGTACGCACGTTGATGCAGCCGGAGACGGCGAACGCGGATAGGGCGAGGAAGAGTAGTGCTAGGGATTGTTTCACGGTGAGGCGGGTGCGGTGTTTCGTTGAGAGTGGGACTGTGTGGTTAGGACGTTTGTTTCCGGGATTTTATGCGAATGTTGTCTTAGAGAGAACTAAGTCGGATGAGGAAATTGTAAAGCTCGGTGAGGGATCCGTGGACTTGGGTGCTGATGACGACGGGGATGTCGGCGATGTCGGAGTGAGCTGTACCGGCGATGCGGATACGGATGGGGGTCTCGGGCGCGTCTTCGGGGAAGAGTTCGGCGGTGAATTCTTGGATGGTGATGTTTCCGAGGGCTTGTTCGGCGACGGCGTCGGGTTCGATTTTTAGGAATTTTAGGAGACGTTCGGAGAAGGTGGGTTTTGTGGGAGTTTGGCTGGCGGCATTGGCGGTGAGCAGTCCTTTTGTGCGGTAGTGGAGGGTGGCGGGGGTGCCGTCGGGGAGGGTGAGTTTGCCGGCGAGGAGTTCGAAGTTTCCTTCGTGGAGGCGGTAGGGAAGGTAGCCGCTGACGGAGCCTTCCATGGAACCGTCGAAGATATCGATGTATTGGGCGATTTGGGAGAGCGAGAGGTTTTCGAGGAACAGTTGCCCGGTGAAATCGGAGCCGTCGATGGGGATGCTGGTGGATTCTAGAAACGCGCTTCCTTCGAAGAGGTTGACGGAGGCGGAGTCGAGCTGGAGGTGGGAGCCGTTCGAGAGGAGAAGGCTGGCGTTTGCTTGGCTGGCTTGGAAGTCGCCGGCCTGGATGAGCTCAACCGAGAGATTTGACGGGAGGTCTCCGCTTTCGAGTTGATGGAGGGAAGCGAGGTGAAGGTTGGCCGTGATGCCGGAGGCGTTGATTCGGGATGCTGGGTAGTCGAGGGAGGCTTCGGAAAGATGAAGGTCTAGCGAGGCGTCGGCGGTAGCGGTGTTGGCGGTGAAGGCTCCGGCGGCGGAGAGCTTGGCTGATAAGGTAAGGCCAGCGAATGTGGGATCGAAACGGGCGAGAAGATCGGAATGGCTAAAGGAGGTGGGAGTGAGTGTGTATTCACCTTTTAATGACAAATTCTCTAGCGGAGAAGAAAGGGTTTGCGTGGTGGTCAACTCGAGAGGGACGCCGTCAAGCAAGGCGCTGATGGAGGTGGTGCCTGAGAGCTGGGCGAGCTTTCCTTGGAATTGGTTTTCGAGGTAGGCTTGTTCGAGGCGAAGGGCGCCGAGAGTGAGGATGCCCGCTCCGAAGGATGAGGTGGTTTGCAGTCCGGCGTCGGTAGGCTGAAGGGTGAAGGAGCCGCCGGTCCAGTCAGCGGTGAGGGTGTCGGTAGAAATTTGGTTGGCTTGCCAGTCGAGGTTGAGGTCGAATTGCGGTAGGAGCTTTTTTAGGAGTTCGCTGGCGGGTAGTTCTGTGTTGGCGAGGTCGGTGTTGAGGTCGTGGAAATTGGTTTTTGCCTGAAGGGCGATACCGTTTCCCTGGAGAGTGGGCGACTGTAGTGAGAAATTGGATGCATCGATGGTGGCGTGCCCGGTGAATAGTTCGGAGGCGTCGTCTTGGGCGAGGTCGAAGTGGAGCTTGAGGTCGCCGGTGGCGTTGGTGGTTTGGTCGAAGGCGGTAAGGGAGAACGTGGCCGGGCCGTTTTGGTTTACTAGGTCGAGCAGAGTGTGGCTGGAGATGTCGAAGACTTGGGTGGTAAGAGAGAGGTCGAAGGTGGGTAAGCTGGTCTCTGGGGGGAGTTGGGATAATGAGTCGGGATGGAGTAGGGCGGTAGCGGTGAGCTTTATGGGTTGATCGTCGGGTTCAGGAATATGGACGGAGCCTTGGACTTTGGTGGCGAGGGGGTGGGTGTCGTCGGAGAGAAAAAGCGGGGTGGCAGTGAAGGCAACAGACTTGAGGTCGCCTTGAAGGGAGAGGTCGGTTGGTTGAAGTTGGATTTCGGATACGACTATGTTTTCAGTGGTGACGGTTCCGTGGAGGGGAATGGTAGGGGAAGTAAGATCGAAGTGGAGATCGAGGGTACTGGAGCCGGTGGCGAATCCGGAGTCGTAGTTCCAGTTGAGGGGAGAGTTGGTCTTGAGGGAGAGGGCGTTGAGTTCGCGGAGTTTTAGTTGGAGGTCGATAGGGGAGTTGGGGGCTAGCGAAAGTGTGTCGCGGGTGAGTCGCTCGGGGTTGGCGACGAGGTGAAAATGGAGGTCGGAGGTTGTCTCGGCCGTTTGGAAGAATCCGTCCGTTTGAATGTTGGTGAATTGGGCTTCTATCTCTTCGTAGGCGAGGGCGAGTTCTGTGGCGGAGAGGGTGAAGGAAATCGCTGGCGTATTTGTAGTTGATGACTGGATATGGGTAGTAAGTTCAAGCGGGCCAGATTTGAGGGAATGGAGGTCGGGGACGATCGAATTCCAGTCGGGGTAGTAGGTGTCGAGGAGAGTTATTGGGGAGTCGAGCTGGAGAGCGGCTGAGAGATCGAAGGGGTTGTTGGCAGAGGATTGGCCGGATAGGATAAGCGTTTCGTTTGGGCGTGTGAGCGTGGCTTCGAGGGAGAGGGTGTCTGGGGTAGCTGCGGCAAGGGTGGCGTCGAGGTTTGCTGAGATTGGCGCGAGGTTTGGGTAACTAACTAGAATTTTGGAATCTAGAATTTGGATACGCTTGAAAGGGAGGGGGAAGTAGGGCTCGAGATCGAGATTGAATGAGGGTTCGGGAGAGTCGGTAGACTCGGAGGAAAGCGGGATGGCTATTTCTGCGAGGGCTTTAGAAACGGTTAGGTTTTGGATACGCTTTTCGGAGAGGAGCGTGGACGGCGAGTAGGTGATTTCAAGGCGTTCGATGGAGACCTTGCCGTCGGGGGATTCGAGGATGATGTCTTCTACGGCGATCGAGTGCAGGTCTGCAGTGGTGATGGCGAACTCGGGTTGGTCAATGCCGAGGTTTTGAAGGCTACGTTTAGCTGCGTAGGAGAGCAGGCTGGTTCGGGCGAGCCAGAGGGCTGCGAGGCAAATGGCGAAAAGGACCGAGAGGAGGGCGAGGACTCGGAGGGATTTGAGGAGGAACTGGCGCGGGCGGAATTTCACGGGAGGGCAACAAGAGCTCCCACTATTTAGTGTCGAAGTGGAAGGCTGCTGGCAAGAGACCGCTTCGAATTGTGGGAGGTTCCGGCCCGCGAAGTCGGAGAGAAGGTTTCGCGGAGAAGCCGCGCTGGCTTCAGGCTACTTGGCGTAGTGGGCTTGCATGGCGGCGATGGCGCGGGCGAAGGATGTTTCCGGTGGGCCGTCGGGGCTGACGAGGGTGGCGGCTGCTTTGGCGTCGGGCCAGGCGCGGTCCATCGCGGCGGAGAAGCCGGCGAGCTGGAACATGGGGATGTCGTTGTTGCCGTCGCCGAAGGTGGCGAGTTCTGAGGCGTCGATGCCGAGGTGGGCGATGAGAGGCTGGAGGGCGGCGGCTTTGTTGGTGCGCGGGTCGGCTTGCTCGAAGATGTTGCCCATGGAGCGTACGGTGTAGAGCTGGGAGTTGGCGAGGAAGGGATCTTGCTGGATTTGATCGAGACGTTCGGATGATTCGAAGTAGACGACCTTGAAGATGGACTCATGGAGGATGGCTTCCGGCGTGGTGGGCGCGGGGGTGATGCCGGCGAGGTTTGAGTAGTAGGTGAGCCACTGGGAGGGTGGCGTGAGGGAGTAGAGTCCGCTGGCAGCGTAGACGACGATGGACAGATTGTTTTCGAGGCCGAAATTGATGGCTGCCTGCGCGTCGGTGGTTGGGAGATGGGATTCGAAAAGAGTGTGTTGATTGTCGACGTCGGAGGCGTAGGCGCCTTGGGCTGAGACCATGTAGCGGACTTGGGGGAGCTTGCGAGCGTAGGGCAGCATGCTTTGGTAGTGGCGTCCGGAGGCGAGGATGATTTCGACCCCGGCGTCGTGCATGGCCTCGATGGCGGCTCGGTTTTCCGCGGAGATGGAGTGGTCGGGCGCGAGGAGGGTGCCGTCGAGGTCGATGGCGACGGCGCGGATGGGATGGAAGGGTGATGTGCTTTGGCTTGCGCTCATGTTGCCCACAGATGATAGGGAGTGGGGCGGCGGGGCGATAGTGAATTAGGAAAATTTTGAGTGACGGGCGGCGGGCGTGACGGGGAGTTTTAGGGGGGGTGGCGGATAGCGGCGTTGGGGCGCGAAACGTGTAACGTTGCGCTTTTCGCGTTCCGGAAGTTTTTTGAGGGTGGTTGTGGTGAGTCTGGTGAGGGGTGTGTTGTGGTGGGTGTCTTTTGTGGTGGGCGGTAGAGGCGGTGGGGGCTGGGCTGGGGTTAGAGGAAGCGGCTCAGGTAGGCTTGGCTGTTGTCGGTTTTGAGGCGGACCCACATGGGGTAGTGGTCGGAGAATTGGTAGGTGCGCCAGTTTTGGTAGGCTTTCTTGAGCTGGGCCTGGGTGGTGGCTTTTTTACCGGCGGTGGTTTTGGTTTTTACGATGGATTTGTAGGCGTCGAATTCGTTGTCGGTGAAGACTTTCTCGAAGAGCTTAACGACGCCGGCGTTGCGCTTGAGGGGGTCGGCGGAGCGTGACTCCACGTATTCGAGTACCTCTGGCTTCGTTTTGAAGGCGATCTGGTCGTAGTACTTTTCGGTGCCGGTGGTCGGCTTGTCGCGAAGGGCTTGGGGGACTTTGAAGCCTTCGGCGGTGAGGGCTTTCATGGTGCGGTGTTCGGGACTGACGATGTTGAAGTCGCCGAGCAGGAAGAGGGCTCGGTCGTCGCCGAGGGCTCGATCTGCCCGGGTGGCGAGGTACTTGGCGATGGTGCCGATTTCTTCGACGCGTTGATCGAGCTTTTCGCCGTAGTTGGCTCCGAAGTACAGGTGGACGGTGCAGATGTCGAATTTGAGCCAACCGGATTGGAAGGAGGCGATAAAGGGGGTGCGTTTGAATTGGTTTCCGGCTTTGACTTTTTTGCCGTCGATCTCGATTTGGGCGCTGCTGATGAGCATGTTGGGCGGGAGGACGATCTCGCCGGCGATGCTTTGGAAGCGTACTTTTCGATTGTCGTAGACGAAGGTCATGCGTTCGCCGTTTCCGCCGAGCATGGGGTCTGTTTCGTCGGTGGCGATATAGCTCCAGTCGGGGCCGAGGATGCTCATGATCTTCTGCCATTCGTCGAGTTCGTTGACTTCCTGTACGGCGACGAAGTCGAATCGGGAGATGGTTTCCGCGATGTAGAACCAGGACTCTGGGAGGCGCTTGCCCCAGCCGCGGCGGTTTCGTTTGCCGAGGTCTCTGATGTTGAAGGTGGAGAGGAGGAGGTTGTCTTCGGCGTCTTTAGCTGGGACGGAGCGATCGAGCTGGTGGCGGAGTTGTATCAGGTTTTTAACTGCGCGTGTTCTTTCTTCCGTTTTTTTGATGAGGTATCGGAGTTTGCTGTAGTTCATGGTTGGATTTGTAACAGGTTGAGGTTGGCGGATTGGTGGTGTTATTGAAAGTGGGCGAGGAGGTGGTCGTGGATTTGGGTGGAGGTGAGGGATTTGGGGGCTTGTAGGGGGGAGATGAATACGGGCCAGTCTTTTTGGTCTTGGGGGAGGCAGCCGTGGGAGCCGCGGACTAGGGTGGCGTCGAGGGGGATGACGTCGAGTAGGGCGCGGAAGCCGAGCTTTTTCTTGAGGAGGAATTTGGCGATCTTGGCGGCGGGTAGCTTGAGGGTGGGATCGACGAAGAGTTCTACGGGATCGTAGCCGGGCTTGCGGTGGATGTCGATGGTGCGGGCGTAGTCGGGGGCTTTGGCGTCGTCGAGCCAGTAGTAGTAGGTGAACCAGGCGTTTTCGTGGGAGACGGCGATGAGGTCGCCGGAGCGGGGGTGGGCGATGCCGAGCGATTTTTGGGCGGCGCGGTCGAGGACTTGGGCGACGCCGGGGAGGGCGAGGAGGGTGTCGCGGACTTGGGTTTCTATTGTTGGGTCGTTGAGGTAGATGTGGGCGACTTGGTGGTCGGCGACGGCGAAGGCTTGGCTGGCGCCGGGGTCGAGCTGCTCGAGGCCGAGCTCGTCTTTGGTGGCTAGCCAGCCTTTTTGGCGGAGGGCGCGATTGGGGTGGATGGGGGTGTCGACGTCGGTGATGCCGTATTCGGAAAGCAATACGACTTGAATGTCGCGGGCTGCGTAGAAGTCGAGGAGCTGGCCGACGACGGTGTCGATTTGGGCGAGGTCTTTGGCGATGTCGGGGTGGGAGGGGCCGAGGCGTTGGAGGTTGTAGTCGAGGTGGGGGAGGTAGACGAGGGAGAGGGTGGGGGCGTATTTTTCTTCGGTCCAGATGGCGGATTTGGCGATCCACTGGGAGCAGTCGATGTCGGCTTTTGGGCCCCAGAAGGTGAAGAAGGGGAATTCGCCGAGGTCGGCTTTGATGTCTTGGCGGATGGATGCGGGCTGGGTGTAGATGTCGAAGACTTTGCGTCCGTCGGCGGGGTACATGGGCCGGGGAGTGATGGTGTAGTCGGCGGTCGAATACATGTTGTACCACCAGAAGAGTTTGGCGCAGGTGAAGTCGGGGTTCTGGGCTTTGAGGGTTTGCCAGATTTTTGGGGACTGGACGAGGTGGTTGGATTGTTTCCAGAAGTGGACTTCGGAGTAGTCGCGGTTGTACCAGCCGTTGGCGACGATGCCGTGGTTGGCGGGGGGCTGTCCGGTGAGGATGTCGGACTGGGCGGTGCAGGTGAGGGCGGGGAAGGCGGGCCGGTAGGGGGCGCTGTGATGGGCGGCGGCGTAGGCGGCGATGCGCGGGGTGTGGGGGCCGATGTGGCGGGGGGTGAGGCCTACGATGTTGAGGACGGCGGTGCGCATTCTTTTAGGATGAAGGATGAAGTGGGAGAGGATGAAGGGGGAAAAGGGTAAGAGGGTGATTGGGTTGTGTTTTTTAACCGCAGATGGACGCGGATGGACGCGGATTTTTGAGAGGTGGTTTGTGGGGGTTTTAGGGAACTACGGATGGACGCGGATGGGTTTGTGGTTGTTGGATTATTTTTTTGCCCACGAATGACTCGAATCTTCTCGAATGGGTATTGGGTGATTTTGGTTGTGTGTTTTTTTCCACAGATTGCGCGGATTAACTTAGATACTTGTTTGTGGATTCTTTTATCTGTGAGGATCGGTGCAATCTGTGGGAGAACTTTTAGCGGGGGAGTTGGGCGATGGATTGGAGGATTTTTTCTGTATCCATTTCGTGGACTTCGAAGCGTTGGCCGATTTGCTTTAAGAGGGTGATTGTGAGAAGGCCGCCGAGGTGTTCGCGGAATTCTTCGAGACCGGCTAGGGTGGCGTTTTGGTTTTCTGAGGTTTGGAGTTCGAGCTCGGGGGCGTAGGTGGGGAGGTGGAGCTTTTTTATGAGGGCTAGGATGCGGTCGGCGCTGGGGGCGTCGAGGTAGCCGATGTTTTGGGAGTAGAGGGTGTCGATGGCGATGCCGATGGCGACGGCTTCTCCGTGTGAGATGCGGAAGTCGGAGAGTTGCTCGAGCTTGTGTGCGGCCCAGTGTCCGAAGTCGAGGGGGCGGACGGAGCCCATTTCGAAGGGGTCGCCGGAGGTGGCGATGTGGGTGACGTGGTGTTGGGCGGAGGTGTGGACGAGCTGGCGGAGGGCGTCGGGGTCGAAGCGGTTGAGGGCGTCGGCGTTTGACTCGATCCACTCGAAGAAGGAGGCGTCGCGTATGAGGGCTACTTTGATGGCTTCGATGTAGCCGTTGCGGAGGTGTTTTTCGGGCAGGGTTTCGAGGAAGGCGAAGTCGTTTACGACGGCGAAGGGGGGGGAGAAGGTGCCGACGAAGTTTTTCTTGCCGCGGAAGTTGAAGCCGTTTTTGACGCCGACTCCGGCGTCGCCTTGGCCGAGGGTTGTAGTGGGAAAGCGGATATGGCGGATGCCGCGGTGTGCGGTGGCGGCGGCGAAGCCGACGGTGTCGAGGAGAGCGCCTCCGCCGATGGCGATGAGGTAGGAGTGGCGGCAGATTTTTTGGTCTTCGATTTGGGCGTAGATTTGCTTGAGGTAGTCGGTTTCGTTTTTGATGGGTTCGCCGGCGGGGAGGAGGTGGATGCCGCGGAGGTTGAGGTCAGCGCGGTGGTGCTGGAAGTAGGCTTCGATCTGGGGGACGAGCTGGGAATTGGCGGTGGCGACGCCTTCGTCGATGTAGATGATGGCTTTGCGGCGGGCTCCGGATTCTTTGGTGCAGAGGAGCTGTCGGACGAGTGGGTTGGCGGGCTCGAAGGCGCGCTCGGTGAAGAGGACGCGGAGCTGGTAGGGAATGGCGATGGAGTGCTCGATGTTTGGGAGGGATGACATGCTGTATTTTTTGCCCACGAATTGGCGGGAAGTGTTTTGGTACTGTTTTTTTGCCCGCAGATGTTTGGTCACTGCGTTTCTGTGTCGCTATGCTCGGTAGCTCATATGATCACAGGTGATTTTTTCGAGTGATTGGGTTCCCTCCTTTGCCAAGGCTACGGAGGACAAGCTGTTTTTTGCCCACGAATTGCTCGAATGGACACGAATTACTGAGGTGATTTGTGTTGGATTGATGGTCTTTTTTTAGGTTCATCGTCAAATCGAGTGGACGGGGATGAAGTGTTTTAACTGAGATCCGGCCTTTGGCCGGAACAGGGTGGCCTGCGGTCAGCAGGATTCGAATGGGTTTGTGTGTTTGCAGGTGGATTGAGATTGGCTTGGGTGGTTGGTGATTTAGCTGGCGGGGATGAGGCGTTGGGTGGCGGTGGTGAGGGCGAAGAGGGTGGCGAAGATGATGAGGTGGGTTTGGGTGGCGAGACTGAGGGTGGAGAGGATGAGGAGGTCTAGCAGGGGGATGGAGGCGAGGAGGGGGCCGATGGTTTTGCCGATGACGAGCTGGCCGTCGACGCGGGCGCGGAGGAAGGTGCGTGCTTGCCAGACGAGGAAGAGGGCGAGGATGGCGGTTTGTTGGGCGTCGAAGCCGTGGCGGTTGTAGTAGAAGGCGCCGAGGATGGGAGCGCCGATCGTGGCGAGGGCGGGGTAGTCGATGGCGTTGGTGGTGGACTCGCTGCGGGCGAGGTAGGTGACGCCGAGAATGAAGGTGAAGATGGTGCCGGTGGCGATGAGGTTGTTGGTGTCGATGCCGTTTTCGAAGGCGGATGCGACGGCGAGGTAGAGGAGGGCGCGGCAGGCGGCCATGAATATGGGGGCGGCGGCGTTTCCTTTGTGGTGGAGGTCGTAGATGACGATGGCGGCGACGAGGCCGGCGGCGAAGGCGGCGGGGAGGAGTGAGGCGGCGGTGAAGGGGGACTGTAGTAGGGTGGGGGCGGCGATGGTGGCGAAGCCGAGTGCGAGGAGAGCGATGGAGGTTTTTTGGACTTGGGTGGCGGCGACGAGGCCGGCGGGAATGGGGCGTTCGGGGCGATGTTCGGCGTCGAACTCTCGGTCGCAGTAGTCATTGAGGTACATGCCGCCTGTGTAGAGGAGGCTGGCTCCGACGAGGAGGGCGGCGAGTTGGAGGGGGTCGTAGCCGCCGACGATGATCCAGGCGCAGAGGATGTTTGACCAGACGGTGGGTAGGTTTGAGGCGCGGGCGAGTGTGAGGTGGGTGCGGAGTGGCGTCATTTTTCGTTTATGACGAATGACACATATGGGCGTGAATGATCTAGGAAAAACTGGCGATCTTGGAGAAAGGATTTGTCTGCGACGTTGGGGCGGGGGGAGCGCGACTTGTATTCGTAATACCGCGGAACAATAACTGAGAGCTTATGGATGGCTAGGCGTGGAGGATGGGGAGGAGGTATTGGTATTCGGCGATGATTTGCTCGGCGGGGTTTTTGCTTTGTAGTTGAGATGGCATTACGCCCCAGGTGTAGGTTTCCATTTCGAGGTGCTGGCAGAGGTCGGGTTGGGCTTTGAGGTACTCGATGGTGGCTTCGAGGTGGTCGGCGGTGGATTCGAGCGGGGCGGCGGGTTGGGCGTGGAGGGGGATGTGGAAGTGGATGCGCCATTCTGCAGCGGTGTCTTGGCCGGCGCGTCTTGCGGCGAGGGCGTGGGGGAGGTCGAGGTAGGAGTGGCGAGTGGGAGTGGCGAGGGTTTGGTGGAGGTAGGTGGGTTCGCAGAAGGTGTCGAGCTGGGCGAGTGTGGATTGGCTGAAGTCGCGTACTTTTAGGGCGGAGGATAGGTGGATTTTGGATACGCGAATTCCGGCGTCTTGAAGGGCGGCGAGGGAGGTGGGCGCGTCTTCGTATTGGAGGGCGAGGTGGCAGGTGTCGTAGTTCACGCCGATGCGTTGGCGGATGGCGGTCGGGTCTGGACGTTTGTCGAGGAACTGCTCGAAGAATGCGATGGTTTCGGGGGTGGTTTCGAAAAGGCAGAGGGGTTCGGGCTCGAGGCCGAGGTGGAGGTCGGTGTGGTGTTTTTCGGAGAGTTTGTCGATGTGTTGATAAAGCTGATACAGGTTTTCGTGAATGGCGGCGAGCTGCTCGGGGGTTGTGTTGAAGGGCTTGAATGAGCCGGGGACGGTGGAGACGGATCCGGCGACGCCGTCGGGTAGAAGCTGGACGAGGAGATCGAAGACTTGCTTGGTGTAGGCGAGACGGTCGGGGGAGGACCAGTCGGGTAGGTAGACGTTTTCTTTGACGCGGGTGTTGTGGAAGTCGCCGTAGGGAAAGCCGTTTATGGTGAATACGTAGCAGTCTTCTTGGTCGAGCCAGCGTTGGAATGCGACGAGGGTGGGGGGGTGGGAGAGTTCTTGGGCGGCCGAGGCGGAGAGTCGGAGTCCGATGGCGTATCTGGAATTTGGACACACGGAGCGTTTGACGGCTAGGGTGTGGGTTTGGAGGGAGTGGAAGGTTTCGGCCCAATCGCGTCCGGGGTGGACGTTGGTGCAGTAGGCAAGGTGGGTTTTGGGAAGAACGAGCACTGTATATTGGCTGAATGTTGAAGTTGTATTTTTGAAATCGAGTTTGGGACCTTGGGCAGGCTTTTGGGGCTTTTTAGAATGCAAAAAGGCGTTCTGTCGATGCAGTACGCCTTTTGGTGGGGGTGTTATTGGGCTCTTGCTTATGTGGCTTCTTGGCGGCGGTCTATTTTTAGGAGCGTTCGGCGATGGCTTCCAGCGCTCGATCGAGGCTTTCTTGTAGGTTTTCCGGGCGAATGGGTTTTGCGATGTAGTCGTCCATGCCGGCTTCGAGGCATTTTTCGCGGTCGCCTTGCATGGAGTCTGCGGTTAGGGCGATGATCCATGGTTGTGGGGCTGTATTTGGATTGCGGGCACGGATTCTCTCGACGGTTTCGAAGCCGTTGATTCCGGGCATTTGCAGGTCCATGAAGATGATGTCGTACTTTTTTTCGAGGCAGCTGTCGAGGGCGTCGAATCCGCTTTCGGCGCTGTCTGCGATGAATCCCAGTTTTTTGAGCAGCTGGGTGGCGACGAGGCGGTTGACTTGGTTGTCTTCGACAAGGAGCACGGTTTCGTCTCGCCGCTTGGCGTCGGTCGGGAGCCTGTAGGCGGTGGGCGCGAAGTCGCTGTTTCCGCCTTCTTTGAGGATGGCTTTGTGGAGGGCGAGTTTGAGTCCTGCGGGTGAGAATGGCTTGGTGATTCGGTAGGAGAAGAGGCGGTCCTCTCGGCTTCCTCCTTCTGGTTCTCCGATTGGACAGAGGCCGATGAATGGGATTCTGTAGCGGGTGAATTCGAGTTTGATGCGTCTGGCCAGTCTGGCTCCGTCTTCTGTTTTGAGCGTCTTGTCGATGATGGCGCAGTCGAATTCTGGCTCTTGTTGGAGAAGCTGGAAGATGTGTTCGCTTTGGCTGGCTCGTGTGGCTTGAAGTCCGATGGCGAGGAGCATGTCAGTCAACGCGTCGTAGGCGGCGCCTTCGTCTTGGATGAGCAGAATGCGTTTTCCTTGAAGTCTGGGGGATGGGGAGAGGGCGGAAAACTCGCCTTCCTTTTGCAGAATGGCTGCGCAGGTGAAGGTGCTGCCTTCGCCGGGAGCGCTGTCGATCTCGATGGCTCCGCCCATGAGCTCGAGAAGACTGCGGCTGATGGCGAGGCCGAGGCCGGTGCCGCCGTAGCGTCGTGTGGTGGAAGCGTCTTCTTGGGTGAAGGGTTCGAAGAGTGACTTGATGGCGTCGGGCGAGATGCCGATGCCTGTGTCGCGCACGGTTAGTTTGATGAGCTTGGTGTTTTCGCCGGTGGTGGGATCTTCGTGGTTTTCGGCTTTGGCGCGGAGTTCGATTTCTCCTGCGTGGGTGAATTTGACGGCGTTGCCTAGAAGGTTGACGAGTACTTGTTTTATTTTGCTTTCATCTCCGATGACTTGGAGGGGGAGGCTGGAGTCGATATTCAAGATGAGCTCGAGGCCTTTTTCCTTGGCCATGGGCGAGATTATTTGGAGGGCGGAGGTGAGGCATTCGCCGATATTGAAGGCGTTTTGTTCGAGCTCTATGTTTCCCGCTTCCAGCTTCGAGAAGCTGAGGACTTCGTCGATGATATTGAGGAGCGACTCGCCGCTGCTTTCGATGGTACGTAGGTAAGCGCTTTGTTCTTCGTCGAGTTTGGTGGAGGCGAGGAGGGCGGCCATGCCCATGACGCCGTTCATGGGCGTGCGGATTTCATGGCTCATGACTGCGAGGAACTGGCTTTTCGCGCGGTTGGCGGATTCGGCTTTGTCGCGGGCGACTTGCAAGGCTTGTTCGTCGCGTTTTCGTTGGGTAACGTCGGTCATGCTTCCCAGCAGTCGGTTCGCGTCTCCGTGGGAGTCGTGAGCGACTTTTCCGCGGAGTCGGAGCCAGGTCCAGGTGTTTTGGGAATTCTGGAATCTGACCTCGATGTCCAGGCGTTTGGTTTGGCTAGATCGGACGTCGTTGAGGTTTTGTTGAAATTGGTTCCTGTCGTCTGGGTGGACGCGTTCGGTGATTTCTTCGATTTGGTATTCCTTTGGGAGCGGCGGGTAGCCGAGAATTGATTGCCATCGGTGCGAGGTCCAGACGATGCCGTTTGGGACGTCGAAATCCCAGATGCCTTCGTCGCTGCTTTCCATGGCGTTCATCCAGCGGTTCCCGATTTCGTGGAGGGTATTTTCTTGCTCGGTGCCTGCGGAAATCGCTCTATCGAAGCCGATGGCACAGGGAACTCCGTCGATGAGGGTGTGAGTGACGGTGAATTCGATCATGAAGGTCGAGCCGTCTTTGCGACGGTGGAGTGACTCGCCGGTGACTGGCGGGGTGCCCTGCATGGATTCGAGGTAGTTGTCTTCGATGGCGTGTGTCCAGGGTACTGCGTGGATGAGATCCATGGATTGACCAATGAGCTCTTCTCGGGTGTATCCGTGCATCTGGCAGGTGGCCTGATTGCAGTCTCCGATGACGATGGGCTGCTTCGGGTCTGAGCCTTTGGCGATGATGATAATGCCGTATGGGGAGTTGTCCCATAGCGCTTTTAGGATGCCGGCTTGCGCGTTGTCGGACTTCAGGAAATCGGGGCTATCGGGAAATGAGCCTTTGGCTTGAGAATCGCTGCTCATAAAGGTGGAAACAATCGACGAGCTACCTGTGAGGGGTAGGGGTTAGAGGCATGGTTATCTGATCGCTATTTTTATCAGATAGTGTTGGTCGGCGACTTTTAAATGTTCCTATAGGAAAGGCAACAGGCGACTTGTAAAAGACTTGCTTGGGGCGGGCTCTGCGATGGGGCTGCGGGGAGCGAGGGAGTTGCTAGGGTTTGGTTTGGTCGATTTGAAAATTGGGGGATTGGCGGAGGAAGGCGACGGGAGAGCGGTAGAAGACTTGGTCGATGATGTCGTCGTCGTAGCCGCGGCGTCGCATTTCCATGGCGGCGTAGGGAACGGCGAGGGGGACGGAGACGCCCCAGTCGCAGGCGGAGTTCATCCAGAGTCGGTCGGCTCCGTAGGTTTCGAGAATATCGATGGCGCGCGGGGCGGTGGCTTTGGATTCTGGATACAGGGTGATGCCGCCCCACATGCCGGCGTCCATGACGTATTTGACGGTGTGCTCTTCGACGTGGTCGATGAGGACGCGGGAGGGGTCGATGCGGGAGTCTGACTTGATGAGATCGACGATGAGTCGGGTGCCTTTGAGCTTGTCCTCGAGGTGGGGGGTGTGGACGAGGATGAGCTGCTTGTGCGTGGCGGCGAGGTCGACGTGGCGCTCGAGGATGGTCATCTCGTTGCGCGAGTTTTTGTTGAGACCGATTTCGCCGATGCCGAGAACGTTTGGCTTGTCGAGGAATTGGGGAATGAGGTCGATCACCTCGTTGGCGAGCGCGATATCTTCTGATTCCTTGGGGTTGATGCAGAGCCAGGAGAAGTGGGGGAGGTGGAATTTGGCCGCTCGGGCGGGCTCGTACTCGGTGAGCTGGCGGAAGTAGTCGTAGAAGCCTTTGGAGGAGGAGCGGTCGAAGCCTGCCCAGAAGGCGGGTTCGCAGACGGCTTTGCATCCGGCGGTGACCATGGCGACGTAGTCGTCGGTGGTGCGGCTGACCATGTGGGCGTGGGGCTCTATGTAGCGCATGCTATTTGGAGATCAGGAATTGGAAATGATGAATTAGGAGTCGGCTGGGGGAGGGGCTCCGCAGGCGGCTTTGGTGGTGGCTGCGGGGATGAGTTCGCTGGTGGGGTCGCTGAGGGAGCGCAGGACGGCGGTGGCTCGGTCGCTATTTTCGAGTTCTTTGAGGGCTTTGAGAAAGGCTTGGTAGCGGAAGTCGTCGGTGGCTTGGTCGCGTTCGACACGGTCCATGAAGGCTGCGATGTCGATGAGCTTGGAGCGGGCGTCCATGAAGTAGAGGTCGACGGGGCTTTGCGGGTTGGCGGGCTTCATGGGAGTGAGCTTGGGGGTGGCTCAGGGGTTTGGCAAGTCGGGTTGGGGTGGATTTGGGGAATCGGTTTTCTTGTGGGGGATCTTGACGTAGAAGGTGGAGCCGGAGCCCGGTTTTGACTTTAGCCAGATTTCGCCGTCGAGGAGGTTGACGAGGCTTTTTGTGATGGAGAGTCCGAGGCCGAGGCCGCGGTAGAGCTCGCTGACTTTTTGGGTGACTTTATAGAAGCGGTCGAAGATTTTTTCGTGTTCCTCCTCGGGTATGCCGATGCCGGTATCCGAAACGTAGAGGATGATGTTTTGGCCATCGATTTGGTATCCGAAATCTACGGACCCTTGTTTTGTGTACTTGATGGCGTTTCCGATGAGGGAGGTCATTATTTGACCGAAGAGGAGTTCGTCGGTTTCGATGATGGTGGGTCTGTCGAGGTTTCGATTGAGGAAGCGGATGGTTACGCGGCTCCCGGATTCGGCTTTGAAAAATTGTTGGAGCTCGTCGAGTTTGAGGTCGAGGTCGAAGGGGCGGCGTTTGGAGGTGATTTGTCGGGATTCGATACGTGAGACTTCGACGATATCGTCGATGAGTGAGATGAGGGCGTCGGAGTTTTCTCGGATGAGCTCGACGTATTCGGAGCGTTCCGCGTGGGTGACGCTGGGGTCGTCGAGGAGCGAGGAGAAGCCGACGATGGCGTTCATGGGGGTGCGGATCTCGTGGCTGACGTTTGCGAGGAAGGCGGACTTGAGGCGTTCGGAGTCTTCGGCGAGGAGGAGGGCCGCTTCCATCTTGGCGGTGCGTTCTTTCACGAGGTCTTCGAGGATGTTGCGGTGTCTGGCGAGCTCGGCGTTTTGTCGTTCGATTTCCTCTTTGCTTTCCGCGAGGGTGTAGTTGGCGGAGGCGAGTTTGTTGGTACGCTCTTTGACCTGGTCTTCTAGCTGGAGCTTCTGCTTGCGCAGGGAGCGAACTCTGAAGTGGTAGATCGAATAGATGGCGACGATCAGGAATATGATTGCGATGGTATTGAACCACATGGATTGCCACCATGGGGGCAGGACTCGAATCTCGAGTGAGCGGGGCGAGTCGCTCCAGAGGCCGTCGTTGTTGGTGGCGTTGACGAGGAAGGTATATTGTCCGGCGGGCAGGCGGGTGTAGGTGGCGGCGCGGCGGTTCCCGACTTCGTTCCAGTTTTCTTCGAAGCCTTGGAGGCGGTAGCGGTACTGGTTTTTGTCGGAGTCGAGGTAGGAGAGGGCGGCGTAGTGGATGGATACGACGGAGTGTTTGCTGGAGAGGGTAATTTTCTCGCTGGTGTTGAGGCTTGCTTCCAGCGGGGATTCTTGCTCGTGGGGGTGGACGGGGCGGTTGAAGAGCTGTAGTTCGGTTAGGGCGATGGGGGTTTTGTTTTGGTTGTCCTTGATTTGCCCTGGAAGGAAGTGGGCGATGCCGAAGGTGCCTCCGAAGTAGAGTTTCCCGTCCGAGGTTAGCAGGGAGGCTCGCGGGAGAAACTGGTTGCCCGGCAGGCCTTCGGAGGAGTCGTAGAGTCTGAATTTTGGGTGGGTCTGGGCTTTGATGCCGTCGATGAATTTGAGGAGGCCTCGGTTGGTGGAGAGCCAGAGGTTTCCTGAGAGGTCTTCTTCGATAGCGTTGATGGTGTTGAGCTGTAGGCCGTTGGTTTGGTTGTATTGGGAGAAGGTTTCGGTGCGGGCGTCGAAGCGAATGAGTCCGCCCTCGGTGGCGAGCCAGAGGGCTCCTGTGGAGTCTTCGAAAATGTCGAGCAGGTCTGCGTTTGACATGCCGGCTCCTTGGTAGGTTTGGCGGGTGTAGTGTTTGAAGGTTTGGGTTTGGTAGTCGAAGCGGTTGAGGGTGTTGTAGGTGGAGACCCAGAGTTCGCCCGAGTTTGAAACGAGGATGGCGTTGACGTAGTTGTCGTGTAAATACCCGTCTTTTTCGAGGTTTTGGGTGTAGTAGCTAAACGTTTTGGTGGCGTAGTCGTAGCGGTTGAGTCCGCCGCCTATGGTGCCGATCCAAAGGCTGCCTTTGCGGTCGTCCGCGATGGCGAAGACATTGTCGTTGTTGATGCTTTGGCCCGCTGGCTGGTTGCTGCGAAATTTTTGGAAGGTGTTCGTTTCCGGGTCGTATCGGTTGAGTCCTTCGTCCCAACCGCCGACCCAAAGGGTGCCGGCGGAGTCTCGGTGGAGGGCGTAGAGCCCGTTGGTGCCGGGGCTGGAGGGGTGGTTTGGAAGGGAGGGGAAGCGATGCCAGCGGTCGTCATCTCGGTCTAGGTAGGCGAGGCCTTTGTCGGTAGCGACCCAGATGCGGCTCTCGTCTTCTGCGAGCGCGTTGACGGTGTCGTTGGGGATGGAGTTGGAGTCTTCGTTCCTATGTGTGAATACGTGAAAGGGTTTTCTTTGTTTGCTGTAGTGGCTGATTCCTTGGGCGTAGCCTCCGATCCAGAGGTCTCCCACTTTGTCTCGGTAGATGGCATGTATGGCGTTGTCACCTAGGCTGGAGGGATCGTTTGGGTTGTTGGCGAGGTTTTTTCGCGATGCGATGGAATTGGTCTCTGGATTGATATCGAGTATTTGGATACCTTTTGCGGATCGGTGTCCGACCCAAAGAGTGTATGGCGTTTCGAAGGTGATGGTAAGGATGTGGCCGGATAGGATGTTCTCGAAGCTTGGTGTTGCGGAATGAGATAGGGGAGATTTCGAGCGGAAGAGGCCTCCTTTCTCTGTAGCGACCCAGAGATAGCCGCGTTCGTCTTGCTCGAGGTCGTTGATGTGGCTGCCGTCGAGGCCTTGGGTGCCGAGTACGATATTTTGGATACTGCGGGTTTTCGCATCGACGCGGGAAAGCGCTTTGTCGGTGCCGACCCATAGGTTTCCATCGGCGTCGGTGAGCAGGGCGCGGCACATGTGGTCGGCGAGGCTTTGGGGATCCTCGGTTTGATGGAGGAGGGAGAGGACTTCGTCGCTATCGAAGGTGTAGTGGAAGAGGCCTTCGGCGGTGCCGATCCAGATGCCTGTTTGGGAGAGGCTGGCGCTGAGGGAATCGTAGTTGGGCAGGGCTTCGATGAGCTGGAAGCTTTCCGAGCTTGGATCGAAGCGTTCGACGCCGCCGGAGGTGCCGATCCAGAATCCGCCTCGGGGGTCTGCTTGCAGGAAGTTGATGGTGTTGTTTCGAAGGCTGCGGTGGTTGCTCGCGTCGAAGGTGTAGGTTTTGAAGTCGTAGGCGTCGTAGCGATTGAGCCCGTCTTTGGTTCCGAACCAAAGAAAGCCCGCTTCGTCCTGGAGGATGCATTTGACCCAGTTGTTCGAAAGGCCGTCCGAGGTCGAGTAGCGCTCGAACATGGGAAGGGGATCCGTAGCTGAGAAAAGGGAGAGCGGCGGAAATAGAATCGCGAATACGCCAATCAGGACCTGGAGCAAGTGAGGTTTCGGTCCCAGATGCGTATTCACCGGTAATTGTGCAATGCGGTTCTGGAGAGACATCCTTAGTTTAAGCATGGGTCTACCCTATGTGTATGGCACGGGCATTTGCTAAGCCCCGGTCAAGTTTACAGTTGTTTAGTAATTTGGCGGGGACTGAAGCGGTCTTCTGTTAATTACTCTGCTGTCGTTTGAGGACGGAGCTGAGAATGCGCAGGCCCTGCTGCATTTTCTCTAGCGGGACGAGCGAGAAGTTGAGTCTGAGGCAGCAGGGATTGTTTTGCTTGGGGAGAAAGAATGGAGATCCGGGCATGAAGGCGACACCTTGCTGGAGGGTGCTTTCTAGGGCTGCGGCGAGGTCGCGCGATTGGGGGAGGGTGAGCCAGAAGAACATGCCTCCGCGTGGCAGAGTCCATTGGGCGATATCGCCGAAGTGTTGTTGGAGGGCGCTTTGCATGTGGTCGCGCTTTTGGCGGTAGTGGTGACGCAGGGCGAGGATGCGTTTTTGGTTTTCTGCCGGGTTGTCGAGCATTTGGGCGGCGACGAATTGGGCGGGCCGGTTGCTGTGGAGGTCGGCGGCTTGCTTGAGCTTGAGGAGGGGCTCGAAGAGTTGAGGAGAGCAGCAGAGGCTGCCGAGTCGAAGTCCTGGTATTAATGTTTTAGATACGCTGGAAAGATAGATCCATGGGGTCTTTTGGAGGAATCTGGCGATGGGAGGAGGGGCATCGTCTTCGTATGAGATGTCGCGGTAGGGGTCGTCTTCGAGAAGTACGGTATTGTGGGCGTCGAGGACGGCGGCGATTTGTTTTCTGCGTTTGAGCGAGTAGCAGGCGCCGGAAGGGTTTTGGAAGGTCGGGTTGAGGTAGACGAGGGGAGCCTGGGTGCGGGTGAGCAGGGCATCGAGAGCGTCAGGTTCCAGGCCTTCGGCGTTGAGGGGGAGGGCGTGGATATTGGCCTCGAAGAGTTGGAAGACTTGCAGGGCGGCGAGGTAGGTGGGGGCTTCGAGGATGAGGGGCGTGCCTGCTTCGAGGAAGAGTTTGGCGGCGAGGTCGAGGCCTTGTTGGGAGCCGGAGGTGATGAGAGTGGTTTGGGCGTTGGCGGGAAGACCGAGAGTGGCGGCGCGGGACGCGAGGATTTGGCGTAGTGGGAGCTCGCCTTCGGATGGGCCGTATTGGTAGGCGGCGGGCGGGGTAGCCGGGAGCTGGAGGTTTTGCCAGAGAGAAGCGTCGGGGAGTCCGCCGGCGAAGGAGATGATATCTTTGTTCTGAGTGCGGGAAAGGATGTCGCGCGCGACGGATCCAGTGAGGTTTTTGATTCTGCCGGCAAGGCGAATCTCGGATGGGGTTTGTGTAGGCATCCGCTAAAGTAGCAGATTAAAATAAATATCGAAAATATTTTAAAACAGTCTATTCATATCAGAAAGGTATGAATATTCCATCGTATAGGCAGGTTTCGTGTTTCTTGGAGGTGTGTCGTGATTTTCATTTTACGAGGGCGGCGAAGCGTCTGGGAATGGCTCAGCCCCCGTTGAGTCGGCACATTCGCGAATTGGAGGAGTTGGTAGGCGCGGAGTTGTTTCGTCGCTCGAGTCGACGGGTCGCCTTGACTGCGGCGGGTGAGGTTTTTCTGAAGGAGGCGTATCAGCTGCCGGGGATACTGTCTCGAGCGGTTGAGGGGGCTCGTCGAGCGGCAGAGGGTGAGGGCTCTGTTTTGCGGATTGGCTTCGTGGGGGCTTTGATGGGAGACGAGTTGGTGGAAGTGTTCGAATCTTATCGTAGGATGAATTCGGATACACAGCTGTCTTTGTTGGATCTGGGTCCGGCAGAATTGATGGAGAAGGTAGAGGCTGGAGAGCTCGACGGGGCCTTTCTCGGGGTGAAGCCGCGCGTGTTGCCGGCGTCGATATCATTCGTCGAGTGGAAGGTCGAGTCGGTGCAGGTTTGCCTGCCGAAGGGGCATCGGCTAGAGTCGCGGAAGCGTTTGCGTATCGAGGATCTTGGAGGGGAACCCCTTGTGGCTCTGTCTGAGCGGATCGCGCCTTCGTATCGAGAATTTTTGGACGGTCTTTACGAGAAGGCAGGTGTTCGACCGGAGGCGGTGAGGGAGACGAATGGAGTTGACGCTATTTTGTGCATGGTGGCTGCTGGCTGCGGTTTGGCGTTGTTGCCAAGTTCAGCTTTGCGACGCGCTAGCGGAAGAGTGATGTCCTTGTCGCTTAGCGGGAAGGACGCGAAGTTGCAGGAGCTGTTTTTGTATTCTTCCGCAGAGGAGGGCAGGCTGGGGTCTTTGCTGCAGCTTTTGCGGAAATTTCGCTAGTTGGACCGATCTTCAACGGGCTGGATGATGATCGAATGCCAACCGGTGGAGTAGGTTTCGTAGCCAGGGGCATGGGCGTATCCAATAAAGCACTCTTGAGATTCTATGGTTTCTCGCAACCAGGTTTTGGCTTCGCTTTGAAGGGAGGAGAGGTTGGGGACGTGGAGTCTCTCTTGGAGGATTTTGTTTCGCGAGTCTGCCAGTACGTTGCCCTGGTCGTCGATGATGCAGCGTCGGGTGTTTGCCTTTTGGTTGGCGGCAATGGGTGTGTTTTCCATTATGACTTGAGCGAGGCTCTCCCAATTGAAGAGGATGCCGAGGACTCCGATGAGCCTGCCGTTGGAGTCGCCATTTTCTCGAACGCCACAGGAGTAGGCGAGGGTAAGCTTGTTGCTAACGAGCGGGTTTACGGTGACGCTTTGGAAGCCGTATTCATCTCCTGAGGACGACGCGACGGCGGCTTTGAACCAGGTGGTCGAGGAGACGTTGTCGCCGACGGAGCGAAATTGATTGGGGCGTCCGTTTGCGATAACTTTGCCGTTGAGATCGCATAGGACGAGGTCGTGGTAGACGGTGTAGGCGTCGAGTATGACGCCGAGCCGCTTGCTCGCGTAGGCGGTGTTCTCTGAGCTTGGATTCGCGGCGGCCTGCACCATGGCAGAATCGGTGGCCCACCAGCGAACGTCGCAGGTACGCTCGTAGAGATTGCGATCGATGAGGTCTATGTTGACGAGGGCCATGTCGGAGAGGCGGGTGCCGCGGACATTGTTGGCCATCACCTCGCTGATGTCTTCCAGTTCGTTGACGGCTGTTTTCGTTTCCAGCTCCATGCGTCGGGCGATTTTGTCAGTATGCTGCGAGAGGACTTGCATTTCTCCCGCGACGACGGAGAAGGAGGCTCCGACGGCTCCAGCTCTGGCGGCCTCGACTTGCGCGTTGAAGGAGAGGAGTCGCGTTTGGAGGTTGATGGTATCGATTTCCTTGAGGGCTCCGTCGAAGTTCTGAGCCAAGGATCGAGAGAGGCTGCGGATCCGTTCTGGAGAAGCAGTTTTGGTTGGGCTTTCGTGAGATGAGAGGGCGTTTTTCATGGGCGTAACCGAATAGCTGTTCTGTGAAAATAGTGTTCGTGAGTCCCAATCGGATTTTCTTAGCCAGGTCTTAAGGAAGGCACCTTATCAAAATGGAGGTATATACCCCCTTGGCTGTTGGGATGAATTTAATTAAATAATAAGATGAAAATTATTCATTATATCGCATAAATCCTTAGCCTACGGGGCTTGAAATGACCGTTTCGGGTGCTGATTCTGGTTCGCTATGGGCAAGATTTTAGTTCTGTATTTTAGCGAATCAGGGAACACACGTAAGGTCGCCGAGTGTGTTGGCGAAGGCGCAAAGGAGGTTGATGGAGCCGAGGTGAGGCTTCGCTCGGTTTCGGAAGCGACGGCTGAGGATGTGCTCTGGTGCGATGGGATCGCTCTTGGCTCTCCGACGCACATGGGATCGATCCCGTGGGAGATGAAGCAGTTTTGGGATGTGAAGATGCAGCCACATTGGGGCAAGATCGACGGGAAGATTGGCTGCGCCTTCGCGACGCAAGGCGGTTGGGGCGGCGGAGCTGAGCTGAATTGCCAGGCCTTGATGACGGTGATGATGAACTATGGATTTCTCGTTTTCGGGGTGACGGACTATGTGGCGCAGCAGTTCACGCTGCACTATGGAGCGACGATTGCGGGTGAGCCGCGCAGCGAGCGGGAGTTGGATTCGCCGAAGCGCTTGGGTCGCCGTCTATCTGAGTGGGTTGCCACGTACATCGATGGCAAAAAGGAAGAGCATCCTCTTGTGAATGGTCGGACTCGGTTTCCTTGGCCGAGGGACTAGCCCTCAGGTATCTGGGGTAACGATTGCTCGCCTTTGAGCATGTGAACGAAGGCTTTGCGGTCTGCCTCGGGAATTTTGCGTCGCGTTTCGAAGGCGGCGTGGCCGCTTTCGGTCGTATCCGATAGGTCGATACCCCACAGGGGATTGATAGAATTGGGTATGGCCGAGTAGCGGAGATCGATAATGAAGTTTGGCTCAGAAGGAAGTTGGGCGAGGTAGCCTTCCGAGAAATGGTTGAATCGGGCGAGGTCTTTGGCGAGCGGATTGTCGTGAGTGAGCTCTGCGATTTTCGCCTTTGTATCGAAAGCGGGAATGGATTGACCGGGGTATGTGCGGTTTGAGGAGAAGAAGCCGACGCGTAGGGCGTCGACGTAGAAGGTTCCTTCGTGGAGGTAGATGCTTCGCCATAGGATGAGATTGGCGATGGAGGGCTTTACGGTGAGGCGTGTGGCAGTGTGGTGTCCTCGGCTTGCGACGAGTTCTTGCAGGTGTGAGGACGCTCTGTGGTTTTGTAGGATGCCGAAGGAAAGGTAGCTTAGGGCGAATATTGAGGCGATTCGAGCGAAGCGTGGGGATCTTTTGAATACGGCTAGACCAAGGAGAATGAGAAGAGGCAAGGTGAAGACCGGGTCTATGATGGAGATGATGCTCCAGGAAATTCGAAGATCGGAGAAGGGCCAAAGCAGTTGGGTGCCGTAGCTTGTACAGGCATCGAGTAAGCCGGCCGTCGCGTATCCGGCAGTACAGTACAGGTAGAGGTTCGCTTTGGACAGGGAGTTTCGTAGAAACGGGTAGAGGAGTGCGGCTGCGATGAGCCCTCCGATCGGAATAAAGGCGAGGGAATGGCTAAAGTGGCGATGGTATTCAATGCTTAGTAGCGGATCTGACTCGGAGCTGATGAGAATGTCGGCGTCGGCGAGCATGCCGCCTATGCAGCCGGCAAGGGCGGCGAGCCGTGTATGTGTCGGCTTGGCGAAAGTGAGGGCGGCGATGGAGCCGAGTACGCCTTGGCTGATGGGATCCATTGGAGGAAGAGTGAATTGTGAATGGAGAAGAGTGAAGCGGGAAAGTGGCAGGCGTCGATTTTTGAAGAGCAAAAAGGCAGCCTCTCACGAGGCTGCCTTCCGCTGTGTGTGTGTGCTGTGTGTGAAACCTGTTACGCGGCGGATTTCCCCATGCGTTTTCTGGAGATGAAACGGAAGCCGATGAGGGCAATGGCGCCCATGAATCCGATGTATTGAGTGGAGTCGGGCACTGCCTTGGGCGTGTATTCCTCGATGGAGATGCGGGCGATTTGATCGTTAACATCGAGGGTGGAAGCGAGGTTTGACATCGTGGGTCCGACGCCCGCTCCGGCAAATCCATCCACTCCCGCTTGGCCGAGCAGAGATACGGATCCTCCTATGGTATCGATGCTGCCCGGGAGGGGTGAAAAGGGTTGACCAAGAAAGTTGTTTTCCTCGGTTCCGGCGTCCCAAATGTTACTGCCGAAGAGGTTGATTTCGAAGGCGCCGTTGAAGTTGCCTGCCATGTCGAATAGCTCGTATCCTGTCTGGGACGCATTTGCGAAAAAGGCGTCGTTTGATGGGAGAAGCATAGCGGCAAAGCTCAGGTATCGATTGAGCGAGGTGTCGAGATCGATGGTGAAGTGGTTCGATTCGCCTGGTGCGAAGAGAACGCCAGGAGGGGCTCCGCTGCCATCCTGCAAGAGCACGTGGGTCTTGGCCCCGCCCGCTGCGGCGAAATCGGCTATCAAACCGCCGGGGTTGCCCTCCTCGGCGAGATCTTCGATTGAGGTGGTGGCTGGAAGGCCGGGGTCGAAGGTATCGAAGTCGCTGGATCCATCGTGGAAACCGAAGAACACTGGCGTAAACCAGAGACCGTCGGAAGCGCTGACGTTTTCAACTTTTATCTTAAGGGATACGGCGTGGGCGCTGACTGCGGCGAGGCAGGCAGCAATAGCGATACCGCGCAAAGCGGTTCGTGCAATAGTACTTGATTGTTTGTGCATTTGTGTTTCTGAGACGAGTGTGTGTGTCAGATCGATCTAGTGAGTAGGGCTTCATTGCCCGGCGCCGAATAAAGAGAACGTGCGGGCGGAACTTTATGCGAAAAAAACTGAAAAAAGTTTTTTTGTGCGTAGTTGCCTTTAAGATACAGGTTTTCTCAAATCGGGGAGAAAAGCCGCTTATGGTATCTGTAAGTCGAGCCATGCGAGTATCTCTTTCCCGCGTAGCGCTTCTTTCCAAAAAGTCGGGAAGTTAGATGCTCCAAAGCGAATGCCAGCAATACCTCCCGCTATGGAAGCGGTGGTATCGGTGTCATTTCCCAGCGATATCGCTTTCTTGATCGTTCTCTCGAAATTTGACTCTTGGCAGGCCAGCTTTGCGGAGTGTAGAGAGTCTACGACGTACCCTGTCCCTTGCGGTCTCTTTTCTTCGCGCTTAAGGACATGTTCATGAAGTTCCATGCTGTTTTTGGGGTCGAAACGATAAATCTTTTTAAGACTCTCGACGGCGTCCTCCCATGCGTCGCAAATGCCCTGTAGCTCTCGCCTAGCCCAAAGGCAGTAGAGAGCGCAGCAAACTTGCGCGCGCGCGTGCCCGTGCGTGAGGCGTGACTGGCGATGAGCGTCTGCGACGAGTGAGTCGTCGCTGCCGCGGTGGAGGAGAGCGAGGGGAAGGCAGCGCATGAGGGAACCGTTGCCGTTGTTTCGTTCGCCGCGCATGCCAGAGTCGTTGGTCGTAGCGCCGCTTTTTAGGCGGTTGATGGATACACTGGTTTGGTTGCCGATGTCGAAAACGTAGTTATCGACCGCCATGTATCCGTGATCGTGCCAGCGGAGGAGACGGCTTGCGAAATCGTGCGGATGGTAGTGACCACAGCTAGTTAGAGAGGAGTATAGGCAGAGGGCTTGAGCTCCGTCATCCGACCATGTTCCCAGTGGGACGTGAGCGTAGGATCGAAGAAAATTCTTCGGAGGAAACATGTCGAGACGCTCGATAGGCGGGAGTTCCTCCGGTCGCCGAAATTCATAGGGAACACCGCAGGCATCTCCGATGAGGAGGCCCCACATACCACTGCGAATCTGCTCTGGCGTATTTTGTAGACTGCTCATCTTCGTTCACTAGTAGAGCAGCTCCTTGACCCAGTAGTCCCCACCTATAAGGAGGTATTCGTTTTCCCCTGACAAGAGGCTACTTGGGAGAAGATCGCTGGAGAAAACGATTTTGGAAATCGCGCAAGTGGCTTGCCAGACTGAAGAGCCGAACTCCCATGCTTTTTCACGGTCTGAAGTGAAGGAGACCAGGTTGTTGAGGCGGATGCAATTTTCTCGTTGGGACCTGCGTTCGATGAGTGGATGTTCTTCGGGATCGTTGGTCCCGCGGTAGAGGGTGAGGGTCTTCTTTGTAGGAAACCGTCGGTTGTATTCGTACTGGCAATACTCGTAGACGAGGTCGAGTTGGGAGTAGATGGCGTTGGTGCGGGCGCTGCCTTTCATGCGGTCTCGGGCGAAGCGGTTGTCTTCCTCTTCCTCGATACGCCGGAGAATGCCTCGGTGAAACGTAGGGATTACGCCGAAGCGGCTTTCGACCCAGCTTTTGAGAACGGCGCCCTCTACGTTGTTGCTGTCCACTTGCCATCCGTTGAGGAAACGTAGGTAGCTGTTGCGGATGCTGCTGCGAGCTTTTCCGGAGTATTCACTCCATTGATGCAGAGCGAATTTTACGTCGAGGTAGTCATGGAAGATGTGTCCGCGGGCTTCTGGATCGGCTTGCTGGTCGAGTTTTTCGAAGAGGTCTCGGTTGGAACGGCGAACACCTGAGATTTCAAGCGGTCGCGGCTCGAGGTTGAAGTGGTCCGAGGCGATGATCCATGGCGGGATAGCGCAGTGGTTGAAGGCTACGACGCGGGAGGGGGTGGTCATTGTTGATCAACCCCAACCGTCATCTTCGTCATCGTCGTCTTCGAGACCTGCGGCGGCCATGGCTTCAAGTCGGGCCCAACGCGAGTCGACTTGAGCTTGGGCTCGTTCGAGAAGTAAGCTGGCTCTTTCGGGGTTGGAGCGTTCGAGGGAGCGGAAGCGATTTTCGTTTAGCATGAAATCCGCGACCGGTATGGATGGAGCGAAGGAGTCTAGGCGAAATACTGGCAGGTCGGAATCGGCGTTGCGCGGATCGAAGCGGTAGAGAGGCCAGTAGCCGCTGTCTACGGCAGATTTTTGACGCGCGGGTCCATGGGAGAGGTCGATGCCATGGGCGAGGCAAGGGCCGTATCCGATGACTAGTGACGGGCCTTGGTAGCTTTCCGCTTCCCGCAATACGTCAAGGGTTTGCTGTTCGTTCGCTCCGAACGCGATCTGAGCGACGTAGATTCCGCCGTAGCTCATCGCAATTTGGCCGAGATCTTTTTTGGGAAGTTCTTTTCCCTTGGCGGCGAATTTTGCTTGAGCCCCGGTGGGAGTCGCTTTGCTCGATTGGCCTCCAGTATTTGAATACACTTCGGTATCCAGCACGAGCACGTTGACGTTTGCTCCGGTTGCGAGAACGTGGTCCAATCCTCCGAATCCAATATCGTAGGCCCAACCGTCTCCGCCGACAATCCAGGTGCTTTTTTCTACGAGGTAGTCGAGGTGTTGGAGAAGTCGCGTCGATTTGGATCCTTTGATCTTTTGCAGACGCGTTCGAAAGGTCTCGATTGCTTTTCGTTTCTTGTCGATGTCTTTGGATGGGATTGAGAGGAAGTCAGTGACTTCTTCTGGACCGATATCCTGATCGAGGTTTTGGAGTAGAGTGCGTGCGGTTTCGCTGCGCCACTTGGATGATAGGTGAAGGCCAAGTCCGAACTCCGCGTTGTCTTCGAAGAGGGAGTTCGCCCAGGCTGGGCCGCGACCGTTGGCGTCCGAGCAGTAGGGAGTGGTGGGCAGGTTTCCTCCATAGATGGAAGAGCAGCCGGTCGCGTTGGCAATTAAGAGTCTGTCGCCAAAAAGTTGAGACAAAAGACGAATATAAGGGGTTTGCGTACATCCTGAACATGCGCCCGAGAACTCGAAGAGAGGTTGTCGTAAGGCGATGCTTTTGGCGGTTGCTATGGTCGGATCGATGGTCTGCTCCGCAATTTCTTGGAAGAAGGCGAGGCTTTCTTTCTCTTGGTCGAGGATGGGGGCGAGCTGCTCCATTTCTATGGCCCGACGACCGTCTGCATTGGTGGCTGGGCAAAGCTCGACGCAGGCGTTGCAGCCGGTGCAATCCTGTGGATAGACTTGAATGGTGAAGGCCTTGTCTTCAGCTCCAGGACCGTTGTATGCGGTGCTCTTGAAACCTTGTGGGGCATTTTCGAGTTCGCTTTCGCAGTAGATTTTTGGGCGGATGGCGGCGTGCGGACAGAAGAGGCTGCACTTGTTGCACTGGGTACAAGTCTCCGCATCCCAGACGGGAATGGCACTGGCGATGCTTCGTTTTTCGTATTGGGATGTTGAGGAAGGCCAGACGCCTCCGATGGGGAAGGCGCTGACTGGGAGGAGGTCACCTTGTCCGGCGAGTAGCGGACCGGTGACTCTCTTGACGAAATCAGGAGCGGAATCAGGTATCCATTCTATGGATGCTGGAGCATTTGTAGGTTTCTCCGGTATTTTGATCTGTTTGAGGAAGGCTAGTGCCGCGTCTACAGCGGCGCAATTCATAGCGACGATCTTCGGTCCCTTGCGTCCGTAGGTTTTTTCGATCGAGGTCTTTATGCGGCTGATCGCGTCTTCCGTGGGGAGGACATCGCTGAGAGCGAAGTAGCACACCTGCATGATGGTGTTGATGCGACGTCCCATACCGGACTCTCCTGCGACTTTATAGGCATCTATGACGTGGAGCTTGAGTTGCTTCTCGATGATCGCTTCCTGTACGTCGTGTGGAAGGCTGTGCCAGACTTCGTCTGCGTCGGTGGAGGTGTTTATGAGGAAGGTGCCGCCTTGGGCGATCTTGCTCAGCATATCGACGCGGCCAACAAATTGGGGTTGGTGGCATCCGACGAAATCTGACTCTTCGATCAAATAGGGGGCTTTGATCGGGTCGGCTCCGAAGCGGAGGTGGGATGTGGTGAGGCCTCCGGATTTTTTAGAATCGTAGACGAAATAGGCCTGCGTGTAGAGGTCGGTTGCCTCGCCAATTATTTTGATCGTGTTCTTGTTTGCTCCAACGGTCCCGTCTGAGCCCAGTCCGAAGAATAGGGCGGATTGGGCATTGGCGATTTGGATAGTGAAGGACTTGTCCCAGTCGAGAGACTGATTTGTAACATCATCACGGATACCTACAGTGAAATGGTCTTTAGGAGTTTCGGATTCGAGGTTGTCGAAGACCGCTTTCACCATGGCGGGAGTGAATTCTTTGGACCCGATTCCATAGCGACCGCCGATCAACTCTGGATCGTGTGGAAGGCAATTGTTTAGGCAGCGACTCGCTTTGCGTAATGCGAAAGTGACGTCGAGGTAGAGCGGTTCGCCGATGGAGCCGGGCTCTTTTGTGCGATCGAGCACGGCGATGGATTTAACTGTTTTCGGGAGCGAGTGGATGAAGGCTTTGGTATTGAAAGGCCGGTAGAGCCGAACTGCGACAATGCCGTATTTCGTGCCTTGGTTTTGGTTGAGCCATGCAGCGGTTTCTGCGGCGGTTTCGACACCCGAACCCATCATGACAATGACTTTTTCCGCTTCCGGGTGACCGTAGTAGTCGAAGAGCTTGTAGCTGCGGCCGGTCTTTTCGGCGAAGCGATCCATGGTCGCTTGTACGATGGTTGGAACTTCCTTGTAGAAGCTGTTTACTGCTTCGCGAGCTTGGAAGTAGGTGTCTGGGTTTTGGGCAGTGCCGCGCACTGTAGGGGCGTCAGGAGTGAGGGCGCGTTGGTAGTATTCGTCGAGAGCCTTATCGTCGATGAGATCGAGTAACGTTTCGTTGGATACGTAGTCGAGTGAGTTGATTTCGTGGGAGGTGCGGAATCCATCGAAGAAGTGAAGAAAGGGGACGCGGCTACTGAGAGTGGCGGCGTGGGAGATGGCGGCCAGATCCTGGGCTTCCTGCACGGAGTTGGATGCGAGCATGGCGTATCCGGTTTGCCGACACGCCATTACATCGCTATGATCACCGAAGATTGAGAGGGCATTGGTGGCGATCGCTCTAGCGGATACGTGAATGACATTGGGAGTCAGCTCTCCGGCGAGCTTGTACATGTTGGGGATCATGAGCAGGAGGCCCTGTGAAGCGGTGAATGTGGTGCTCAAGGTCCCGCCCATGGTGATCCCGTGCATGGTACCCGCCACGCCACCTTCGCTCTGCATCTGGGATACCTGTGGTATTTCATCCCAGAGATTGGGTTTTCCTTGAGCGGACCATTCGTCGCACAGTTCCGCCATAGAGGTGGAGGGAGTGATCGGATAGATCGATATGAGCTCGCTCATACGGTAGGCGACGGAAGCGACTGCTTCGTTGCCGTCGCGCGTGATGCGTGGCGATTCTGCTGCGGGAGTTGCGATCATTTTTAGGGAGAGTAGTAGATATTCGGATGCGCAGGTAGTCGGCCCTGTTAGGCCGCTTTTCCGAAGACGCCGGCGAGCATTTTCCAGAAGCGTTTCGACCAGCCGATGTATGTGACCATAAATTCTGCCCCGAGGTCGGTTCGTTCCAGAAGGCGTGTGGCCCCGAGTTCGGCGAGCTGGGCGTCGATTTTTCGGCCGCACTCGCAGAAGAGCGGATACTCGGTATCGCCAAGGGCGAGGACGGTGTAACGAAGGTCAGGCAAGGGTTCTTCGCGCTCCATCAGTTTGTTGAAAGTAGCTTCGCACTTTGGCGGAGGCGCTCCGTCGTCCCAAGTGGAGATGATGATGAGCAAAGGCTCCTCGAGTGACGCAAGTTGATCGATGTCGTAGGTTGCTAGGTCGATCACATCGATATCGACTCCGTTCTTGGCCGCTTTTTTGGCAACCTTAGCGGCGAGGCCTTTGCAGTTTCCCGTTTCCGTTCCGTAGATGACTGTGATTTTCATTTTAGCGAAGGTTCGTGGTTGTTTTGTTTGTGGTGCGCTTTATGCGGATGCTGGGCAGACGGCGGCTCCGATATTCATTTTTGGAGAGGCCCAGCGGTAGGTGCCTTCGAGGGTGCCTCCGGTCAGGCGGAAGGCTTCGAGCATTTGGCGTTTGCTCGGCTCCTCTTTGAGAGTGAAAAACTTTTTGTATTCACTACTGGATACTGGAGTTCTTCCTTGGCTGAGAATTTTGAACGCAAGTATGAGGTCGCTTTCATCGAGATCGGAGCTGCCGCGAATGGTAGTGACTTTATAGAGGCAAACTTCGATCATTTCTTCCGGAAGCATATCCAGTACGAGTTCGTGAGAGTTCTCGCAGATGTTTGGATCGATGAGTTTGACGAGGCTAGGCGTCGTAAGCTCCCAGGCGAAGGGCGTATCCACGCTAGCCTTTGATTGCAGGTAGCGCGCGAGAAGTCCGTCGGGTCCGGTTAGGGTAACAGGCTTAATGCGGGTGTAGGATTCGTTTGTTCTGTGGTAAAGATAGAATGACATGGAGAACTGGGTTTAGTGGATTTCGATAAGTCGCGAGAGTTCAGAGGCGGTGAGGGAGCGTCCGCGTTGCTCGGCGGCGGTTCGTATTAGTGGAAGCAGGGCGGTGGCCTTTTTGGCGGAAAGCGTGTGACCCAGCTTCTGGGCGGCAGCGATAACGGCTGCGGATCCTGAGTGCCTTCCAATGGCGAACTCGGGTCGGCTTTGTCCGATTTCCTCGGGCGATACTGTTTCGTAGCTTCTGGAGTCGGTCAGCAGGCCTTTGCAGTGGATGCCTGATTCGTGTGAATGTGCGCCCGGTCCGGTGACGGGCTTGTTCCATGCGAGGCGTCGTTGGGAGGCGTTCGCCACGTAGTCGCTAAGCTTGTAGTAGTGGGAGGCATCCATGGGGATGTCGATATCGGTAGAGTGCTTTAGAGCCATGGATACCTCTTCGAGCGCGGCATTTCCGGCACGTTCTCCCAAGCCATTTACCGTGACGCTGGCGCAGGTGGCGCCTCCGATGAAGGCCGATACGGTATTGGCGACAGCCATTCCGAGATCGTTGTGGGCGTGAAACTCCAGGTCGATGGAAGCGTTTTTGGTGATGTCGCAGAAAAGATCGAGTGTATCGATGGGATTGAGCCGTCCCGTTGTATCCGCGATGCGGACACGGCTTGCGCCTAAGACCTGAGCCGCGTCGATGAAAAGTTTCAGAAAGTCGCGATCTGCTCGAGAGGCATCCTGGGCTCCTACGCTGAAGTATTCGAAGGTGTCTGCTGCTTCTTTGGCGAGTTCGGACATTGTTCTGAGGACCCAACGCTCGTTCTTTTTCCAGATACGCAGGTGCAATGGGCTAGCGGGGAGGGAAAAGTGAAATCCGTCCGCGCCAGATTTGCTGGCGGCACGCAAGTCCTCGCGGACTGCTCTTCCCCATGTGAGGATACGGCAGTCGAGATCGAGCTGCGAGATGGCGCGGATGTGCTGTCGTTCGCACTCGCCCATCGCTGGAATTCCCACTTCGATTTCGGGTATCCCAGTTTGGCTGAGCAAGGTGGCGATCGCTTTTTTCTCTGAGAGAGAGAATGCTACTCCGGCGGCTTGTTCGCCATCTCGAAGGGTGGTGTCAATTAGGTATCGGTTGTCTGGGTACATTTTTACCCTTCCGCGATGAGGTTGGTTTCACAGACTTCCCCGTCCTCAATGGCGTCGAGGATTTCGTCGATCAGTTCCTCGGTCGCATTTTCGTAGTAGTGCCCGCTAGGGTAGTCGATGACCACGGGACCTCGGGTGCACATGTTGAGACAACCGGTCATGGAGACTTCGACGCCACTGAGCATGCGGTCTTGAACTTCGCCTTGTGTGTAGGAAAGGAGGGCGACGGAGTCTTTGTTGCAACAAACGCCTTGGAGTTCGCCCGAGGCCCGAGCGCTGCCGCAGATGAAGAGATGGTGTTCTGGCTTATTCATAGTTTTTTGGTTTTGGATATTGGTGTGGGGAGTCGGGGCTCGATTAGCCGCAACCTGTTCCGTCGCCGCCGCAGGTGACGCCTTTGCCGCAGCTTTTGAATTCTTGTCGGAGGCTGGGGGGGAGTTCCTCCCCGTGGTAAAGGTGAGAGAGTCCGGCTTCGATCATGCCTGCCATTTCGATGACTTGGATTCCGGCGGCGTGTAAGGCTTCCTTAGGAGCCATGCCGGCGGCGTTGACGAGGATGGCACGGCAGTCCTTTAGGGTGTGGGCGAGCTGAGCCCAACGGTCGTCTCTACCACCAAGCGGGGGAGCGGGCCGTTTTTCGAAAGCGAGGAATTCCTCTTCGTCGTCTGGGTCGATTTTGAAGATCGTGAAGTCTCGGGCTTCTCCGAGGTGCTGGTTGACCAGCATGCCTTCTCGAGTGGCGACGGCGACGTAAGGGCGGTCTTGCTTGGGGTTGAGCGGGAGTCGCGAGCAGCTCTGGATGAGTTCGTGGATGTCCTCGCTCATGGGTTCGCTGAGCTTGCCGATAGCATCGGCGCGGCAGCGGGCGCAGTGGGTCATTTGGTTCACGTATTCGCCACATTTGATTTGGGTGGCGAAGCGCATTTTGGAATCCGGTTCTGGGTGATTTTCGAAAACGGTATCTTTTGTAGGGAGAAGAGGGATACAATTCATGATGTCCGCCCCGAGCTCGGATACTGTCTTGGCGATCTCATGAAGGTGTTCGTCGTTGACGCCTGGCACGATGATTGAGTTCACCTTGGCTATCATGCCGTACTGCTTGATCCAGCGGATGGCTTGTAGTTGTTTTTCAATCATCAAGGCTCCGGCTTTTTCATGGCGGAAGATTCGTTTGTCATGGCGAGCCCACGCATAGACTTGTCCTGCGATCTCGGGGTCGGTGCCATTCATTGTGATGGTCACGTGGCTGACTTGAAGGGCAGCGAGCTCTTTGACGTATTCCTCCGTCAGGCCGAGGCCGTTGGTGGAGAGGCAGAGGATCATGTTAGGAAAACGAGCCCGCACGAGGCGGAATGTTTCCATGGTTTCGTTTGGATTTGCGAATGGGTCGCCCGGGCCGGCGATGCCGACGACTGCGATGTCTTCGCGGGATTCCATTATCTTCTCTAGGTAGACAAGGGCTTGTCCCGGTGAAAGAATAGTGGAGGTCACGCCCGGGCGACTTTCGTTGACGCAGTCGAAGTCTCGGTTGCAGTAGTTGCACTGGATGTTGCAGTTCGGAGCGACTGGGAGGTGTATGCGACCGTGTGTGGAACAGGCTTCGCGATTGAAGCATGGATGGTTGTCGAGATTGATTTCGTTGGGAGTGGGAGGAGAGGCGGTGTCTGGTGTCATAGCGTTTTAGTTTAAAGATAGCTGTATCCAGTTTCTGATGTGTCCTGCTTGTTTTCCAGGAGGGCGTTTACGACGCGATCGAATGCTGCGAGGGTGCCGCGGTAGCCGACTTGCAAGATGCGTTGGCCTCCGAATCGATCGTGTATTGGAAATCCGATACGCAGGAGTGGGATGGAAAGTTCTCTGGCAATTGGGTACCCCTTGCTAGAACCGAGGATAAGGTCGGGTTTCAGCTCGCGAATGCGGGCGGAGATTTTTGCATGATCCGTTCCGGAGAGGGCTTCGACGTCGGCTACGCCGCCTTCGATTTCGCTGGAGAGGAGTTGCTTCCACTTCTTCACTTTCGCTCCAGTGGCGCAAATGATGGGACGGATGCCGATCTCGCTGAGGAAAGCGGCTTGGGCGATGACAAGATCGGGTTCGCCGAATATGGCGGCGGTTTTTCCCGAGACGTACTTATGGGCATCGGCGTAGGCGTCGACGAGCCGGCCTCGTTCGTCTTTGAGGCTTTCCGGCAGGCGGTTGCCTGATATTTGAGAAAGTGATGTGACGAACTGGTCGGTGTGACGGATGCCGAGGGGCCACCCGAGGGCGTGTCGTTTGACGGAACTTGTCTTTTCCAGGTAGTCAGCGGGTGTATTTTTGAGATAAGCGCGCGTGTGGCCGATCTCGATGGTTGCGGTGGCGGAGCCCATTTCCTCGATTTCCTCGAGGGAGGTTCCGCCTGGCGATATGCGGTGGTATTCGCCCCAGCTGCTTCCTTCCAGGGTGGCGCTGTAGTCCGGAAGAATCGTAGGGCTTAGTTGGTACAATTCGCATAGCTCACGGAGGTGCCTGAGGTCCGCGCAGGACATCATAGCTGGCAGGATATTAACATGGCCGGCGATTTTGGCCGTCATTGGCTTCGCGAAAGTGCGGACAAGCTGATCTATGGCGCCGTAGTATCCGTCGCTATGGGTGCCTGTGTATGCGGGAGTGGATACGTGGACGAGAGGCGGGCCGCTTGAGTTGTGCTTGTCCTGATAGGATTTTATCATTCCAAGCATGTTGTCGCCAATGGTTTCGGAGAGGCAGGTGGTGGCGACTCCGATGAGCTCCGGTTGATATTGGCTGATGACATTCTCGACTCCCTGTTCGAAATTGCGCGCTCCGCCGAAGATGGCGTCTTCCTCGCTGAAGCTGGAGGAGGCGATATCCACCGGTTCGCGGAAATGGCTGATCATGTATCGGCGAATATAAGTGGCGCAGCCTTGGCTGCCATGGAGGAATGGGAGGCATGAGCGCACGCCCTTGAAGACCATGGCGGCACCGAGAGGGCTGCATAATTTACATGCGTTGCGGGTGGCGGAGGCTGGAAGTTCGCCTTCGGCTGGAGTTCCTTGAGCTGTGGTGTTGTCAGGATTCATGGCGACTCTGTATCTGCGATTTGTGTATTTATTTTCAGGGCACGAAGCTCGTGTCGTGGCGCGAATTTCCATATGGGTGAGAGGACGCTCTTGGCTACTTCGTCCGCGAAGTGGAGCATGCCCTCGAAACCGGCGAGCGGGATCTTGCGCTCGTGGTTGTGGTCGCAGAAGGCGACACCCAGCTTAAAGGCGATGGGACGCTCCTTGACTCCGCCGATGAAGAGATCGACCTCTTTTTCCAGTACGAACTTGGCTAGTTCAAGGGGGTTGGAGTCGTCGACGATGACGGTTCCCGGGTCGCAGATGTCTTGCAGTTGTTTGTAGTCTTCGGCGTTGCCGGTCTGAGTGCCGGCGAGAACGGTCTTCATGCCGAGGGCGCGGAGGGCGAGCACCAGAGAAAAGGCTTTGAAGGCTCCGCCGACGTAGAGAGCGGCTTTTTTACCTTTCAACTCTTTGCGGTAGGCTTTGATCTTAGGCGTGTACTTGGCGATTTCATCGCGAACAAGTTCCTCCGCTTTGCACATGAGTTCTGGATCGCCGAAGTGTTCAGCTGCGGTGTATAGGGCTTGAGCGGTGTCCTCGAATCCGAAGAAGGAGACTCGCTTTAGGGGAATGCCGTGTTCTTCTTCGAGCAGTTGGGCGAGGTGTGTCATGGAGCCGCTGCACTGTACGAGATTGAGGGCGGCGCCGTGGCAGCGTCGCAGGTCGTCTACTCGTCCGTCGCCGGTGATGGTGGCGACTACTTCGATGCCGATGCGTTCGTAGTACTCTCGAATCATCCATGCTTCGCCACCTATGTTGAACTCGCCCATGAGGTTGATGCTGTATTTGCTGATGCCTGACGTATCGCCGGTGCCTACCAGCTTGTAGGCAGCCTCGCAGGCGGCTTGGTATCCGGTTTTTTTTGTTCCTTTGAAGCCTGGGGAATCGACTGGAATGCAATCGATGTTTGTTTTTTTGGATACTTTTCGGCAGATCGCTTGTACGTCGTCTCCGATGAGGCCGACGATGCAGGTCGAGTAAACAAAGGCAGCTTTCGGTTTATAATATTCGATAAGCTCTAGGAGAGATGCTTCGAGTTTCTTCTCCCCTCCGAAGATGACTTCTTTTTCTGCGAGGTCCGTAGAGAAGCTGTTGCGGTGGAGTTGCGAGCCAGATGAGAGGGATCCTCTAATATCCCAGTTGTAAACCGCGCAGCCGATTGGTCCATGCACGATATGCAGGGCGTCTGCTATTGGATATAACACGACGCGAGATCCGCAGAAGGCGCAGGCTCGTTGGGTAACAGAACCGGCGGTACTTTTGCGGTCGCAAACGAAAGCTTCGCCCGATCCCTTGGTCCATACCTGCGCAGCTCTATCGTCGAGGACTTGTATGACTTTCGTTGGCTCGTCTGCTTTCATGTTTGAATCTTCGGGCGAATATGCAGGTTGTATTTAAAAACAAGATACGATATTTCGCTATTCAGGTTCACTGAGGATCTTAACGATATGCCTGTCTAGATTGAGGGATGCTCCAGGGCATTCTGCTCGTTTGGTGAGCGAGATCATCGTATCCGCCCATGCTTCCTCCTCCACTTGTTCGCTGATGAATTCGAGCAAGAGTGGTTGGGATGCGTAGTCTTTGGTTTCGAGGGCGAGCTCGTAGCAGGCTTCGATCTTTTGTGAGTTTATCTTTTCAAGTTTGAGAGCGTATTCAGCAATCTCGGACAGGCTAGAGAAGTCCGGTTTCGGAACCTCGATGGAAGAGAGGATTGGCCTTTCTCCGCGTTCGAGTAGGAACTCGAGGAACTTGTCGGCATGTTCTTGCTCTTCTTCGGCTTGGCTTGAGAAAAACTCTGCGAACCCTGGATAGTCTTTGAAGGAGCACCAGAGAGCCATGGCTTTGTAGGAGTGTGCGGCGAACAGTTCGTGATTTGCTTGCTCGAGCAAGGCGGTGGAAACTTTTGAATTCATGAAAGTGATGGAACTTGTGTTTGTATCGTTGTTTGCGGGAGGAAATGGGCGGGGAGGCGGAGCCCCGCCCATCAACCGATGACCTATTGTTTTGGCTAAAGGACTAGTTCGATTTCGTGGTCCGGATCTTCGCGGTCGCGCTTATCGAAAAAGGCGTCGGTGATTTTCTCTATCAAGCGGAGGCCGCCGGCGTATCCAAGAAGTGGAAACGCTCTGTGGCCGACGCGGTCGAGGATAGGGAACCCGAAGCGTACGAAGGGAAGGTTTTCACTCTTGGCGACGTATTTGCCGTAGGTGTTGCCCATAAGCAAATCGACAGGATTCGCTTTGATCCATTGGTGAAGGTAGTGAATGTCGCTGAAGGGGACGACCTCGACTTCGGGATTCGCCTCGCTGCAAATCTCGCGTATGTTCTGTGCCCATTTCTTGCCTTTGGTGCCAGTGACGACGACGGCCGGTTGCATACCGACCTCGACAAGGAATTTGATCATAGGCGTGAGGTGATCCGGATCTCCGAAGATTGCGACTTTCTTGCGGTGCAGGTATTGGGACATGTCGCTGACCATATCGACGAGGCGCCCGCGTTCCTTTTCCAGTTCGCGCGGTACGGTGACGTCGCCCGCGATACGCAGAGCGTTGACAAAAGCGTCCGTGGCGCTGATTCCGATGGGGAGTTCGAGAATGCTATGATCTACTTTGCATTTTTTGGTAAGTTTTTCAGCTGCGAGGGCGCTTGCCATCGGACCGAGAGCAAGAGTGGCGAGACTGTCTCCCATAGCCTTGAGTTGAGAGACGGTTGTTCCGCCGTCTGGATACATTTTGTATTCACCGTCGAGAGCGGAGTCCAAAACGTCGGAGGTATCCGGAGCTAGGATGTATTCGACTCCGAGAAGCTCGGCGATTCGCTTGAGTTCTCGCATGTCTGCCGGTTCGACCCAGCCCGGGAAGATGTTGATAACGTTTTTCTTGGCCCCGTTAGATTCAGCGAGGTAGTTGACGAAGGCGGCGCACTGTACGGAGAAACCGGTTACGTGACTTCCCACGAAGCTAGGGGTATTCGCGTGGATAACCATTTTGCCTTCGGGAATGATTCCCGCTTCTTCCGACTTCTTAACAATAGTGGGAATGTCGTCTCCGATGACTTCCGAGAGGCAAGTCGTGTGGACGGATACGATGTCTGGCTCGTAGATGGTGAAAATATTCTCTAGAGCGGTCTTGAGGTTGGCGAGACCTCCGAATACTGACGCGCCTTCGGTGAAGGAGCTCGTAGTGGCGACGATAGGTTCCTTGTGGTGCCTGGTAAGGTGACTGCGATGGTAGGCGCAGCAGCCTTGTGAGCCGTGGGAGTGCGGCATACATTTATGGATACCGAGTGACGCGTACATGGCGCCGATAGGCTGGCATGTTTTGGCTGGATTGACGCGGAGCGCTTTGCGTTCGCGGATTTCTGCTGTGGTTCCTTCTAGCATGTTTAGAATCTCTCTTTTAGCGTTTGTTTTTTAGGAGACCGCGACCGGTTCTTTGGCGGCGGTGGATTGGCTGTCGCTGTCATCCTTCCAGGGCGCACGGGTAAGCTTCCAAACCTTGGAAGAAATCATGCGGTCGATTTCCTTGAAGAAGTTGATTGCTCCCTTGAATCCAGCGTAGGGACCTCCGTAGTCGTAGGAGTGTAGTTGTTTACAGGGTACGCCCATCTTTTCGATGACGTACTTGTCTTTGATGCCGGAGCCGATGACGTCTGGCTTGTGGAGTTCGATTAGCTTTTCGAGCTCGTGGTGGGAGATGTCGTCTATGACCAAGGTATCCTTGGCCATCTGACGCATCATGCCTTCGTAGTCGCTGAAATCGAAGCCGCTCTCCTCGAGAGCAACTTTGCGCTCTTGAGTTTTGCGAAGGTTGAATCGTTCGGGATCTGCTTTCACGTCGAGTTCTTCGATGTTTCGGCTATCGGCGTCGATCTTGATGCTAGGGAGCACGTCGCGGCCTTCGTAGTCGTCGCGGTGGGCGAATTCGTATCCGGCTGCGATTGTTTTCATGCCCATGTCCGAGAAGAGATCCTGGTAGTGGTGGGCGCGGCTGCCGCCGACGAAGAGGGCCGCTTTTTTCCCTTTGGTGCGGGTGGTGACGTCTGCGATGACCGGGCGGACGTCTACCATCTCCATGGCGATGACTTCTTCGACTCGGTCGATGAGTTCCTTATCTCCGAAGTACTTGGCGATTTTGCGAAGCGACTTCTTGGTGCCTTCGATGCCGATGAAGTTTACCTTGAACCAGGGAATTCCGAATTTTTGCTCCATCATCTCGGCCATGTAGTTGATGGAGCGATGGCACATGACGACGTTGAGGTCGGCGTTGTGACAATTGCAAATCTCGTCGTAGCTGACGCCACCTGAAAGCGTGCCAATAATATGGATACCGCAGAGTCTGAGGATGCGGTCGATTTCCCACGCATCTCCGCCGATGTTGTACTCGCCCAATACGTTGAGCTTGTACTTTGCTTCGACGGGGGTGTCGTCGAGCCCGATCATGTGTTTGAATACGCCGTTGTTGGCGATGTGGTGTCCGGCAGATTGGCTGACGCCCTTGTAGCCCTCGCAGGAGAAGCCGAAGATGTTGATTCCGAGTTTTTCTTTCATCTTACGGCACACTGCGTGGATGTCGTCACCGATGAGTCCTACTGGACAGGTGGCGTAGACGCTGATGGCTTTCGGCTTGAATTCGTCGTAAGCTTCCTGGATGGCTTGCTCGAGCTGCTTCTCTCCACCGAAGACGATGTGGTCCTCTTGCATGTCGGTGGACATGGAGTACTGGAGGTAGTTTGTTTCTTCCGGATGGCGGATCTTGGTCATGTTGCGACGTGAGAGCCAGCTGTACCATCCGCAGCCGATGGGTCCGTGGGTGATGTGGAGGATGTCGTAGATGGGGCCGATGACCACGCCCTTGCACCCAGCGTAGGAGCAGCCTCGCTGGGTTATGATGCCCGGGACAGTACGGCTATTGGCTCCGATGGCGGCCGGCGTTTCCGGCGTCTCGTTGACAAGCATTTGCTTGCCGCGTTTTCGTTGGGTCTTTTTCGGATAGACCTCGAGCATTTTCTCGCGGGTTTCGGCGGCGCTGGGACCGTCGCCCATGGGGAAGTCGTTTTGTGCTGTTTCGTCTGACATGGTGGTGAAATCGGTATGTATTCAGTTTGCGGCGACGAGTTGAGGATCGAGTTTGCGTCGCGAGTTCTCTCGGAAGGATGGCGCGGCTGCTTCTGGCACCGCGAGGAAGGGTGAGAACGGCGGAATCCGGGCCGCCGCTCTCGATGCCTACCCAGTCTAATGTCTGGTGCTGGGGGACCTAGTTGAAGAGTCCGTATTCCATGAGGAGAGCTTCGAGCTCTTCGATCTCCAAGGGCTTGGGGATCACTGTCATGGTATTTTTGTCGATGTTTTTTGCGAGGGTGCGGTACTCGTTTGCCTGATTCACCTCGGAGTTCCAGTCGATGACTGTTTTGCGGTTGATTTCGGCGCGTTGCACGTCGTTGTCGCGGGGAACAAAGTGGACCATCTGCGTGCCGAGTCGCTTTGCGAACTCTTCGATGAGATCGCGCTCGCGGTCGACGTTGCGGCTGTTGCAGATGAGGCCGCCGAGGCGGACGACGCCTGTCTCGGCGAATTTCATGATGCCCTTGCAAATGTTATTGGCCGCGTACATGGCCATCATCTCGCCGGAGCAGACGATGTAGATTTCCTCCGCTTTGCCTTCGCGGATCGGCATTGCGAATCCGCCGCATACGACGTCGCCAAGGACGTCGTAAAAGACGTAGTCGAGTTCTTGCTCTTCGTCATAGGCGCCGAGTTGCTCGAGCATGTTTATGGAGGTGATGATGCCGCGGCCGGCGCAGCCGACTCCCGGCTCCGGTCCTCCTGATTCGACGCATAGCGTGCTGCAGAAGCCACCGCTACGAATGTCTTCGAGCTCTACGTCCTCGCCTTCTTCGCGTAGGGTATCGAGCACGGAGCGTTGGGCGAGTCCGCCTAGCAGGAGTCGCGTGGAGTCCGCTTTCGGGTCGCAACCGACGACCATGATTTTCTTTCCCATCTCCGCCAGGGCGGCTACGGTGTTTTGAGTGGTAGTGGATTTACCAATACCTCCTTTTCCGTAGATCGCGATCTTGCGCATCTTTTTGACCGCAGTCTTTTCTGTAGTAGGTGCTTCCAATGTAGCTGACATATTCCGTCTTTGGTTTGTGTTGTGATTGGTGGTGAAGTCTTGGGTCTTCTTCATCACGTCTTGTGCCAGCTGCTTTGGAGTTAGTGGTAAGTCTTTGTTGGGTAGTTATATAAAAGTTGAATTTTAGTATATGCCGGATTTTCAGGGTTCTGATTCGGGCTATGGAGGCTTTGAAAATCCTACGTTTTTGTAGGATGTAGGCTGGAATCCTACGATTTTGTAGGCTTAGGAATGTTACGAATTCTAATGGTAGATATTTGCTTGAATAACACTTGATTTAACACGCTGGCTGAATTTGAGCGCTCCATTCGTTAGGCGCCGTTCCAGCTTGAGGGCAGGCATGATGCAGACTGTGAATTGTCGAGTGGGCGAGTGCTCTTTAGCGAAAGAAGGGCCGCCACTCGAGTTGTTGAATCGAGCGACGGGAGTGAGTTGTCGCTCGGTTCAGGAGCTCGGGCTGCTGTTTTCAATCAGCCAGACTTTGGAAAAGAGCTTGGACTTGGGGGATATCGTGCGGCCGGCATTGCGTCGGATGCAGGGATTTATTGGTTTGGAGCGAGGGACGATTTCGATACTGAACCGCGATACGGGCGGCTTTCTTTTGGCAGAGGCGATCGGTTTGCCTCGCGGACTGCCGCCTGCAAATTATTTGGATATGATTCGTCCGATTCTGGAGCGAACGGTTGAGAGCCGTGATCCGGTTGTCATCACTGATTTGGCTGTTTGGGCGAGGAAGCAAGGGGTTGAGGAAGACGTTCTCGAGTCTTTGCGTTTGGCTGATGGAGTTGGGATGGTCAGTGTGCCTTTGAAATTTGACGAGGAGGCGATTGGTACCTTAAGTATTGAGAGAGCGAATACGAATTTCGGTTGGGAATCGGATCTGCGTATACTTGGCATGATCGCTTCTATCGTGGCCCAGGCGGCTCGGGTAAGACGGGATGCGGCGGAGCAGATTCAGAGTTTGCGCGCTGAGAACGAACGTTTGCAGGAAGAGATCGCTCACGGTTTCCGGCCGGAAAACATAATCGGTTCCTCTAGTACGATGCGCTCAGTGTACTATCACATCGAGCAGGTGGCTAACAGCGCGACTACAGTGCTGATTCGCGGCGAGAGCGGGACGGGGAAGGAGCTAGTGGCGAAGGCCTTGCACGAAAAGAGTTCGCGCAGGAACAAGCCCTTCGTGAAATTTAACTGCGCGGCTTTGCCGGACTCGATTATAGAGAGCGAGTTGTTTGGCCATGAGAAGGGAGCGTTCACGGGGGCTCTTGCCATGCGCAAAGGGCGTTTCGAGTCGGCGAATGGAGGCACTATTTTCTTGGATGAGATAGGAGATATTTCGCTGTCGACGCAGGTGAAGCTGCTTCGCGTATTGCAGGAGCGGGAGTTTGAGCGAGTGGGGAGTCAGGAGACGCGGCGGGTGGATGTTCGAGTGATAGCGGCTACAAGTCGGAATCTCGAAGAGATGATGGAGGCGGGGACTTTTCGTGAGGATCTTTATTACCGTTTAAACGTGTTTCCCATCTACATGCCGCCTCTGCGGGAGCGGAAGTGCGATATCCTGATGTTGGCGGACCACTTCATCGAGAAGTTCGCTAAGCGGATGGGGCGCAAGCCGATTCGGATCTCATCAGCTGCGATCGATATGTTGGTCAGCTATCATTGGGCGGGGAACGTGCGTGAACTGGAGAACTGTATCGAACGGGCGGTGCTTTTGGCGAAGGGTCAGAGTATCAAGGCGCACCATTTGCCGCCTACTTTGCAGAAGAAGTCGCGTGCGGAATCCTCGGAAGTCGCCACGCTGGAAGATGCGATTCAGGCCTTGGAGCGGGAGATGATTGTAGACGCCTTAAAGGAAACGGGGAGCAACTTGGCAGAGGCGTCCCGAAGACTAGGGCTGACGGAGCGAAAGGCGGGATTGCGGGTAAAGAAGTATGGGATCGACGTATCTCGTTTTAAGAGCTGAGGTGATGGGCTTCATTTGTATCTGTAAATCGATTACAGAATTTCTGTAATTCGATAGGCTCGCCGAGCGGTGGTAGACCAAATGCTTTCTTGTTCTGTAGCGGTGAGTTTGGAGGTCCAGTGCTCGATCGTGCGCACCCAGCGTTGGTAGTCGGTTGCTAGGAGACAGACGGGCCAGTCGGATCCGAACATGAGCCTGTTTGGAGTGAAGGCTTCGAGGACGGTGTCTAGGTAGGGATCGAGGTCTTTTGGTATCCAGTTTTCAATGTCAGCCTCGGTGGCAAGACCGGAGAGCTTGCAGAAAACGTTTGGCCGTTTGGCGAGTTCGCGAATCTGGCCTTTCCATGGTTCGATTTTTTGATCGCGAATGTAGGGCTTGGCAAGGTGGTCGAGAACGAAGGTTTGCTCAGGATGCTGGTCGACGAAGTCGAGACAAATGGGGAGCTGATGTGGGGTGAAGGAAAGGTCGAAGGTAAGATCGAATTTCTTGAGAAGGGATATGCCTTGGTTGACGTCTTTTCGGAACATGTATCCAGAATCTGGTTCGGCGGATATCGCGTGGCGAAGGCCGATGAGTTTTGGGTTATTCGTATAGCGTTCCAGAAGCGCTTCTAGTTTCGGATCAGTCAGAGGAAGCCAGCCGACGACGCCGCGCACGAAGTCTGTCTCGGCGGCGATACGGAGGAGGTTTTCGGTTTCGGCTAGGCTGCCTCGCGCTTCGACTGCGATGGTCCCGTCGATTTTTGCTTCGGCGAGTTCGGGGTCGAGGTCTGCGGGAGTGATGTCGCGTCGCAGGGGATCCATCCATTCTTCGATCCATTTGTATTCGCTTTGTTCGAAGGTCCAGAAGTGTTGGTGGGCGTCAAGTTTCAGGGGCATGGCAAGAATTTTACTAGATTCTCGATCGTGCTTCAAGAGCGGCGTCGTGGCTGCATTCCGCTAATTCAAGAGGAGCTTGGTGGGGAGATGCGCTTTTCAGATTGCTTAGCGGGGGCGTCGATCATTCGATGAAAGGATGAGCGTAAGCCCTGAAACCAAGAATGATAAGTCAGCCTTGCCTGACAAGCACGGGCGTTTTGGCCAGTTTGGCGGCAGTTATGTGCCGGAGACGTTGGTGACTGCTCTCGAGGATCTCAATAAGGAGTACGAGGTGGCGAAGCGTGATCCGGATTTTCAGAAGGAGTTGGCCTTCTATTTGAAGGAGTTCGCGGGGCGTCCGACAGGGCTATATTATGCGGAGCGGCTGACCGAGGAACTGGGAGGAGCGAAGATCTACCTGAAGCGAGAAGATTTGCTGCATACCGGGGCGCATAAGATCAACAACGCGATCGGGCAGGCCTTGCTGGCGAAGCGCATGGGCAAGAAGCGGGTGATCGCTGAAACAGGAGCGGGTCAGCACGGGGTGGCGACGGCGACGGTTTGTGCGAGATTCGGCCTCGAATGCGTGGTTTACATGGGCGCGGTGGATATGGAGCGCCAGAAGCTCAATGTCTTCCGCATGCGTCTTTGCGGGGCGGAAGTGCGTAGTGTGGAGAGCGGCCAAAGGACTTTGAAGGACGCGGTGAACGAGGCGATGCGCGATTGGGTAACCAATGTTCGCGATACGCACTATATTCTCGGTTCGGCGCTCGGGGCGCATCCTTACCCGATGATGGTGAGGGATTTCCACAAGGTGATCGGCGAGGAGACGCGAAAGGAGATTCTCGAAAAAGAAGGACGTCTGCCAGACGAGCTTGTCGCATGCGTGGGCGGTGGGAGCAATGCGATCGGCTTGTTCTACGATTTTCTTGATGATGAGGGTGTTCGTATGGTCGGCGTGGAGGCGGGTGGCTATGGGATCGAGCAAGGCAAGCATGCGGCTCGTTTCGAGGGTGGCCGTCTTGGAGTGCTGCAGGGGTCGAAGACTTATATTTTGCAGAATGCCGATGGGCAGATCGAGCTGACGCATAGCGTGTCGGCGGGTCTCGACTATGCGGCGATCGGACCGGAGCACGCCTACTATCGAGATACGGGCCGTATCGAGTACGCGTATGCGACCGATGACGATGTGATGGAAGCGTTTCAGCGTTTAAGCCGTACGGAGGGGATCATCCCTGCTCTCGAGTCGAGCCACGCGATCGCTTATGTGATCAAACGCGCTCCTCAGCTGAGCAAGGACAAGATTCTGGTGATGAGCTTAAGCGGGCGTGGCGATAAGGACGTGAATCAAGTCGCCAAGATTTTGGGGGCGGACGTTTAGGATTTTGAATTTTTGCCCACGAATAGCACGAATGTTCACGAATTCCTGCAGGTGTTTTCAATTGGGTTATTTAGAACTGCGAATTCAGATGTGTATTCGTGTGAATTTGTGAGATTCGTGGATAGAAAAAGGGCTGTATTATGAAGAGCATGACTGGGTTTGGCCGCTGCGAGGTGGCGGAGGATGGAGTGGTGGTTTCGCTGCGCGTGAGCTCGGTGAACCGCAAGAATCTGGAGGTCATGTGTTCTTTGCCGAAGGAATTGCAGCAGCTCGAGCGGCAGGTGCAGGATCGCGTGCGAAAGGTGGCGGCTCGAGGGAGGTTTCAGTTTTCGCTGGAAGTTCGCCAGGATGGAGCGGCCAACGGAGGCTTGCCTAGCGACGAGCAGGTGGATGCTGCTTTGACTCGCTTAAAGGGAATCGCGGAGCGGCATGGCGCGGCGTTTGAGGTGAATGCGGATTTGCTGGTGCAGGTTTCGCGATTGCTGGAGCATGAGGATGCGGGCTTGCCGGAAAAGACTGCGGAGACGCTTTTGTTCCGCGCGGTGGATACGGCTCTGGAGGAGCTGGTGGCGATGCGAGAGAGGGAAGGGGCGGCGCTTAAGTCGGATCTGGAAACGCGTCGTGGAAATTTGGTTACACTTGTCGAGCAGGTGAAGGAGCAGGCTCCGGGGATGGTGGACAAGTATCGGGAGAATTTGCTGGCGCGCCTAGAACAGGGCGGGTTGGAGCTCGACGTGAATGACGATCGCGTGCTGCGGGAGATCGCTTTGTTCGCGGACCGCTGCGATATTTCCGAAGAGATCACGCGTCTTGAAAGCCATTTGGAGCAGTTCGCTCAATTGATCGAGAAGGAGGAGGCGATCGGGCGTCCTCTAGAGTTTTTGCTGCAGGAGGTGGGTCGCGAGATCAACACGAGCGGGAGCAAGGCGAGCTCGATCGAGGTGTCGCGTCTGGTGCTTGAGATGAAGAACGAGCTCGAGCGGATTCGCGAGCAGGTGGCGAACGTGGAGTAGGGTGCGGGTTTGTCGCGGTCTATTTTTACTCCGCGCTACTCTCTTCTGACTTCTTGGACTGCCGAAAGGTGAAGAAGATGTAGAGGATGACGCCGACGGTGATGCCTGAGTCAGCGACGTTGAAGCTGGGGAAGTAGTAGTCCTTCCAATGGAAGTCGAGGAAGTCGATGACGCGTTGGAGTCGCACGCGGTCGATCATGTTTCCGATGATTCCGCCGATGATGAGCCCGTATCCTAGCTGGATTTTCGGCTGGTCGAGCTCGAGTGGCTTGCGGAAAAAGTAGATGAAGCCTAGGGCGAGAACTCCGACGAGGGTGAGGGCCCATGTGTATTCAGAAAACATGGACCAGGCGGCTCCGGTGTTGGTGACGTAGACGATATTGAAAAAGCCAGGGATGACCTCGATGGCGTCTGGCGGGAAGAAAGCGCCTTCGAAGGGGAGGGTGTTGACGATCCAAAGCTTAGTGGCTTGGTCGAGAAACAAAACGGCTGCTGCCAAGATTAGCAGCAGCCTGTATTTGGAAAATTTGGACACGCGGTCGTTTTAGTTGTCGTCGTTTTCGTCTGAGCCGTAGTTGAGCGAGTCTTCCGAGGAGGCGTCCGCGAATACGCCGCCGACTTGGTTGCGGGAACGGAAGGTGTTCTTCTCGATCTGCTCTTGGGTTTTCATGGAGTAGCGCGTAAAGGGGACGGCCATGAGGCGCTCTTCGCGGATCTGTTTTCCGGTCATTTCGCAAATGCCGTAGGTGCCTTTGAAGATTCGGTCGATGGCTTCTTCGATTTCCTGAAGGGCGTCCTGCTCGCTGGATACCATGCTGAGCGCGAAGTCGCGGTCGAACGTGTCTGTACCTGCGTCGGCCATGTGCTGGCTGTAGCCGGAGAGATCGCCCGAGTCGTCCTTGCTGGAGCGCTTGAGGGTTTCTTCGGCGTGAGTGTTGAGGCCGTTTTTGACGTGGTCGCGCAGCTCGATGAGCAGAGCGTAGAATTTTTTGTATTTGGCGGGGACGTCCTTCTCGTCGCGTTTCTTGACGGTTGGCGTGGGAGCGGCTGGATTATATCCGAGAATGTCGGCGAGTGAGGCGGCTCCGAAGCTTTGTTTTTGTTTTTTCGCTTCCGCTTCTTCGAGGGCTTTGCGGGCTTTTTCCTTCGCTTCTACATCGGAAATTTTCTTGGAGTCGTCATCAGCTCGGGTGCTTGCGATAGCCAGCGCGTCGTCTAGCGAGAATCCGCTAGCCGCTGCGCCGTTTTTCTTGGTGGCTTTCTTGGCGGCCTTTTTCGCGGGAGCTTTCGTTTTCGCTGTGGCTTTTTTCGCGGCTTTTTTGGGGGAGGTCTTCTTTTCGGGCATTTGTATCAGGCTTTTTTTAAGGCTTGGTCGCAGCGTGAGCATGTGCGCTCGTTGTCGGTTCCATTAATTAGTTGGGGTTCCCATCTCCAGCAGCGAGGGCAACGGCCTCCGCTAGCTTTACTTGCAGTTACGGCGATATCCGCTCCCGATTGAGCAGCGAGTTCGACTTGGGAGACAATGAGGAGTTCCTCGAGAAAGTGTGAATAGCGGTCGAGCCGGGAGAAATCCTCCTGTTTCGAGTCGCCGGAGATTGAGACGAACGCGTCGAGAGAGCGTCCGATTTCACCGCTAGAGCGAAGAGATTCCAGTTTTTCGTTAACTTGGTCTCGAAACGCGAAGAGTTCGACAAAGTCGTCGGCGAGGGTCTGGTCCTGCCAATCTTTGGCTTCGGTGGGCCAGGGTTGCAGGGCGAGGGCATCTTCGGTGAAGTCGCTGCCCTCCTTGAAATAGGCCCAGGCTTCGTCGGTGGTGAAAGGGATGATTGGTCCGGTGATGCGGACGAGAGTCTTGAAAATGTGGTAGATGGCGGTCTGCGAGGAACGTCGCAGGGGCGCGTCGTAGGCGAGGGTGTACAGTCGATCCTTGAGGATGTCGTGGTACAGGGAGGAAAGGGTGACCGAGCAGAACTGGTTGCAGAGCTGGAAGACTTTGTGGAACTCGTAGTTCTCGTAGGCTTTTTCTACGGCTTCGGCGAGCTCGCCGACTTTGTGCACAGCCCAGCGATCCAGCTCGTGCAGCTCGGAGATGGGCATGCTGTCCTTTTCGAAGTCGAAGTCGTAAAGGTTGGAGAGCTGGAAGCGGAAGGTGTTGCGGAAGAGGCGGTAAGCGTCGCCAACGCCACCAAGGATTTGTTCGGAGATGCCGATGTCGTTTCGGAAATCGGTGGACGCGACCCAGAGGCGAACGACGTCGGAACCGAACTTGTCCATGTAGTGCATCAGGGTCATGGCGCCGTCGCTCTTGGAGAGTTTGGAACCGTCCTGATTTACAAGGAAACCGTGGGTGAGGATGCTTTTGTAGGGAGCTCCGCCGGCGCGGATGACGCCGGTCCAGAGGGAGGACTGGAACCAGCCGCGGTGTTGGTCGCTGCCTTCTAGATAGAGATCGCAGGGCCAACTGAGTCCTTCGGTGTTTTTGAGAACTGCGAAGTGGCTGGAGCCGGAGTCGATCCAGACGTCGAGCGTATCGGTGCCGGCTTTGAGGGTCTTGCCCTTCCAGCTTTCCGGGAGCTCGATGCCGGAGAGGAGTTCTTCGACGGTCGAGGTGTACCAGAGATTGGTGCCAGCGGTGGCGACTTTGTCGGCGATGGCTTTGATGACGTCGGCGTCCATGTAGGCTTCGCCATCTTCGTCGTAAAAAGCGGGGATAGGCACGCCCCACGAGCGCTGGCGGCTGATGCACCAGTCCGGACGGGCTTCGACGTTTGCGGTGATGCGCTTCTGGCCCCATTCGGGGATCCATTTGACCTGCTCGATGGCTTCGAGAGCGGCCTTGCGTTTGCCGTTTTTGTCGATGGCGACGAACCATTGATCGACGGCTCGGAAAATAACGGGCGTCTTGGAGCGCCAGCAATGCGGGTAGCTGTGCGTGATTTTCTTCTTTTTAAGAAGGGCGCCGGCTTCGTCGAGGGCTTTGAGGACCTTGCCGTTGGCGGGGACCCAGCCTTTTTCTTCGAGAACGGACTCGCCGACGAGGAAATCAGGAACTTGGCCGTCGTCGGCGTATTTGCCCTCGTCGTTGACCGGGCAGTAGATGTCGAGGCCGTACTTGAGTCCGGTCATGTAATCCTCTTGTCCGTGTCCGGGAGCGGTGTGCACGCAGCCGGTACCGGACTCGGTGGTGACGTAGTCTGCCAGCACGATCGGGCTTGGGCGATCGATAAAAGGGTGGCGGGACTGGACGTTTTCGAGGGTTTCGCCTTGGACTTCGTGGACGATTTTCCAGTTTTCGAGACCGAGATCGGCGGCGAATTGCTCGGCTAGATCCTTAGCCACGATGTGTACACGCTCGCCGGCGTCGACGAAGGCGTAGGTCATTCGTGGATGGACGGCTACGGCGAGGTTGGCTGGGATGGTCCAGGGGGTGGTCGTCCAGATGACGACTGAAAGTGGCTTGTCGATGCCGAACTTGGCTTTTTCCGCGATATCGAAGGCGACCCAGATGGATGGGCTGGAGTGTTCGCGGTACTCGATCTCGGCTTCGGCGAGGGCGGTGGCGCAGGGGATGGACCAGTAGACGGGTTTCTTGCTGCGGTAGACGAGGTCCTGCTCGACGAAAGAGGCGAGGGTGCGGAGGATTTCCGCCTCGTAGCTTGGCTTCTTGGTCTTGTATTCGTTTTCCCAGTCAGCGAGGACACCGAGGCGTTTGAACTGGGAGCGTTGGACGTCGATCCAGTGTTCGGAGAATGCGTCGCACTTGTCTCGGAGCTCGGCGGTGGGAAGGTCTTTGCCTTCGGCCTGCAGTTCCTTGGTGACCTTGTGCTCGATGGGGAGTCCGTGGCAGTCCCAGCCTGGGATGTAGGGGGTGTGGAAACCTTGGGCGGCCTTGTAGCGTAGGACGATTTCCTTGAGAGTCTTGTTCAGGGCGTGGCCAAGATGGAGCTCGCCATTGGTGAACGGGGGCCCGTCGTGCAGTATGAATGCTGGTCCGTCCGCGTTCTTTTCCTGGAGCTTTTGATACAGTCCGATCTTGTCCCAGTGGTCGACTCTAGCGGGTTCCCGCTTGCCGAGATTGGCCCTCATGGGGAACGCGGTTTTGGGAAGATTCAGGGTATCTTTGAAGTTATCTGACATGCCCGTTTTTAGGAATGCGCGGATACTGGCGATGGGAAGGGACGTGTCAAGGACGGAGGAAAAAGGTTTTGCGAGGGCTATTAGCGGTGGTTTTCGCCTCTGATTTCGGGGCTAGAAACCGACTGCGTTCTGGATGCGCTGGAAGAGGAGGTGGGTGTTTTCGGGAACGATCCGATCGGTGACGATGGATGGGTCGAACTGGTATTCAGTGTCGAGTCTGAGTCCGTCTTCGCTCCCAGGGCGAACGAAGTCGTCTACGAAATCCATGCCGCCGCGAGCTTTGAGCCAGTGGTAGTAGAGGTCGATATCCGAGCTTTCGATGAGGATGTCGGTTTGCAGTCGAAGGCTACATATCAAGGTGAGGTCTCGAAATGATGAAAACCAAGTCGGAGGATTGAGCAGCTCGTCTCTGATGATGATAATCATGGTTCGTCAGGTTGAAGTTGAGAATTGCTACGTAGCCTGAAGCGCGCCGGAGCTTGTCGATTGATTCGATTTTAGCGGGCGTTTCGCAATCCGGCTGGGTTCGGGCGTCGCTAGCTTTATTCGGAAGCTAGCCGAAAAAAGTTGCGAAATATGAGTGGAGAGAGAGGGGACGGGGAGATTTTGTGAGGTTGAGAATGGGTTTGCTTTCTCTGGGAGGTTTTGCCCAATGTGCTGCCCTTTTTCCCAAGAGCTATGAAACGAACACATCATTGCGGCCAACTTCGCTCCGGCGACGTTGGAAAATCGGTAGCGCTGATCGGCTGGGTGGACTCCATCCGCGATCACGGCGGCATTCTCTTTATTGATCTAAGAGACCGCGAAGGCCTGACTCAGGTGAAAGCGAATCCGAATAGCGATGACGCGAATTTCAATGCGGCGATCAACAGCCTGAAGCCGGAGTCGGTGGTTGAGTTTCATGGTGAAGTGGAAGCTCGGGCCGATGGAACGGTTAACCCGAAGATGCCCACGGGCGAAATCGAGGTGCAGGCGCTGACAGTTGTCGTGCACAACATTTCCGAGACGCCGCCGTTTCCGATCGATGACGATAAGGGTGACAAGGTGAACGAGGACATGCGTCTTCGCTACCGCTACCTCGACTTGCGTCGCAGCAAGATGAATAAGGTGGTGCGTTTGCGTCACGCGACTTCGCGCTCGATTCGCGATTACATGGACGAGAATGCGTTCGTGGATGTGGAGACGCCGATTCTCTTCAAAAGCACTCCGGAGGGAGCGCGCGAGTATTTGGTGCCGAGTCGCATCAATCCCGGGGAGTTCTACGCGTTGCCTCAATCGCCGCAGCAGTTTAAGCAGATGCTGATGGTTGCGGGCGTGGAGCGCTATTATCAGATCGCTCGCTGTTTCCGCGACGAGGATCTTCGTGCGGATCGTCAGATGGAGTTTACTCAACTTGATATCGAGCTGTCGTTCATCGATCGCGAGGATATGTACTCTCTTATAGAGGGGTTGATGAAAAAGATCTGGAAAGACGTGCTGGATGTCGATCTGCCGACTCCGTTTCCGCGCATGTCATTCGAGGACGCGATGAATCGCTATGGCGTTGACAAGCCAGATACGCGTTTCGGTCTCGAGATTCAGGATTTCTCGGAAGCCTTCGCGAATTCCTCCTTCAAGGTTTTTCAGGCGACGGTTGCCAAGGGTGGCGTGGTCAAGGCGTTCAAGGCGCCGACATTGGCGGACGTGACTCAAGGCGAGATGAAGAATCTCGAAGAAGTAGCCAAATCGCTTGGAGCTAAGGGGCTGGCCTTTATCAAGGTTGGCGAAGGCGGCGAGTGGAAGTCGCCGATCGTGAAGTTCTTTTCCGAGGAGGAGAAGGCGGCATTGAGCGAGCGTCTTGAGCTTGCGGAAGGAGATATCGTCTTCTTCGCCGCTTCCGAGTGGGAGCAGGCTTGCGCGATTCTCGGTCGCACGCGTTTGGAGTGCGCTGAATTGCTGAAGAAGCGTGGGCGTCTGGAGATTCCCAAGGATCAGTTTGATTTTCTCTGGGTGATCGAATTTCCGCTCATGTCCTTTGACGAGGAGCGTGGCGGCTATGCGGCGACGCATCATCCGTTTACGGCTCCGGTTGCGGAGGATGTCCAGTATTTGGATACAGACCCGAAGCGTGTTCGCGGCCAGCACTACGATCTCGTGCTCAATGGCGTGGAGCTTGGTGGCGGATCGATTCGTATTCACCAGGCGGCGGTTCAGAAAAAGATTTTCGAAGACGTGCTTAATATTCCTGCGGACGTGGTCCAGGAGCGTTTCGGCTACATGCTTGAAGCCTTCAAGTACGGGGCTCCGCCTCATGGCGGTATCGCGTTCGGTCTTGATCGTCTCGTGATGATCCTTGCCGGCCTGAGCAGCATTCGTGATGTGATCGCCTTTCCGAAGACGCAGAAGGGGCAGTGTCTCATGACGGATAGCCCGACTCCGGTGACGGCGAAGCAGCTGAAGGATTTGCATATCGATACGACTGTTCTCGACGACGAGGAATAGGCGACCGAGCGGGAAGTTCCGCTTATCAGCTCAGCCACAGTATTTAATGGGGGCCGCTCAATTTCGAGCGGCCTCTTTTTTTACGTTCGGTTACATTTGAGCGCCCGAAAAACGCGAAGTAACTGGATCTACCTAGATCTCTGGAATGCAGTAATTTTTTTCATGCATTCCCAGAGGGGAGTTAACGAATTGTTCACAGGTTTGGAGTGCTGGCACGCCAGTTGCTAAAGGTGCGAGGTCGTTGATCTGCACTTAGCAGCGTCAAATCCTGAATAATAATCAATAGATTCAAATGAAAAAACTCCTTCAATTATTCCCCAGGTACTCGCTGTTTATGGTGATGGCGGTCCTGACATTGGGTGCGGTAACTGCAAACGCCCAGGAAGAAGAAAGCCCAGTGGCGGATTACACTGAGATGGTCGAGTCCTACGGAGCCGAATACGCTCCTGCATTCGACTTTTTCACGGTATCGATGCTTTGGACTGTCATCGCAGCGGGACTCGTATTCATCATGCACCTTGGCTTCGCTACTCTCGAGGCTGGACTGACTCAATCGAAGAACACGGTAAACATTCTCTTCAAGAATGTTTGGATCATCTCGATTGGTCTCATCACTTACGCTCTTCTCGGTTTCAACACGCATTACCCAGGAGCATGGCAGATCGAAAACTGGATCGGAATTGGTGGTCCAATCGGCGATTTGAACGCTGATGGCAACGACACTTGGGGTTACGGTGGGCTCGGTTTAGCCATGACCGCTTACGGTGACTTTATCTTCCAGGCTATGTTCGCGGCTACAGCGGCTACCATCGTATCCGGCGCTGTCGCTGAGCGTATCAAGCTCTCCTCTTTCATGATCTACTCAACGATCCTCGTAGCTTTCGGCTACACGATCGCCGGTTCTTGGCACTGGGGTGGCGGCTGGCTTTCTCAGCTCGGTGGCGGCGACGACGCGTTCTACGATTTCGCTGGTTCAACGGTTGTACACGGTTTCGGTGGAGCAGCGGCTTTGGCGGCTGTCATGGTTCTTGGACCTCGTCTGGGCAAGTACACTAAGGACGGCAAAATCAAGCCGATCCTCGGACACAGCATGCCTTTGGCTGCTGTAGGTGTCTTCCTGCTCTTCTTCGGATGGTTCGGATTCAACGGTGGTTCCGTGCTCTCTGCCAACCCAGGTCCTCTCGGTCTCGTCTTCACCACAACAGCTCTCGCGGCAGCTGCGGGTGGCATTTCCTCGATCTTTACATCTTGGTTAGTTCTCAAGAAGCCAGACCTTTCTATGGCGCTGAACGGCTTGCTCGCAGGTTTGGTCAGTATCACAGCCGGCGCTGACGCGGTATCCGTATGGAGCGCTGTAATCATGGGCGCAATCGGTGGCGTAATCGTCGTATTCTCGATCCTCTTCTTTGATAAGATCAAGATCGACGACCCTGTTGGCGCGATCTCCGTACACGGAGTCTGCGGTATCTGGGGCACGATCGCCGTTGCCATCTTCGGCGGCGCCAGTTTCATGTCGCAGCTGATCGGCGTGGTAGGGGTTTACGTATTCGCGTTCGTCTTCTCCCTCGTGCTGTTCTTGATCATCAAGGCAATCATGGGAATCCGAGTTTCTGAAGAAGAGGAGTTTGAAGGCCTCGACATCGGTGAGCACGGTCAAGAAGCCTATCCAGACTTCTCCGTTACTTCCCGCTAGGGGAGTCCTGTAAGGTTAAGAAGGACATTTACTTGCATAAAGTAACTCAATCCGTACTAAACACCTAACCCTCAAAGTTTTTTTCCTATGAAATTAGTTGTAGCCATTATTAAGCCCTTCAAACTGGAAGAGGTAAAAGAAGCACTCTCTGAAATCGGCATCGAAGGCATGACCGTAACAGAGGTGAAGGGCTTCGGACGCCAAAAGGGTCACACGGAAATCTACCGCGGCAGCGAGTACACCGTGGACTTTCTTCCCAAGGTCAAGATCGAGATCGCCGTTCCGGATGATGTCGTTTCTAAGGCCGCGGAGGCTATCGTGAAGTCTGCCAAGACTGGCAAGATAGGCGACGGCAAGGTTTTCGTCATTCCTCTCGAGGAAGCGGTTCGCATCCGTACTGACGAGGCCGGCGACGCCGCTCTTTAAGCCTAGGCAAGCAAGGATAATTCCTTTCCAGTCGGCTTTCCCTCAGGGGGAAGCCGGCTTTTTTGCGTCAACGTTCTTGCTGGATCGTCAGTCGACTTCGAGTCGATCCTCTTTGACCCGGGAACGCTTGGCTTTTTCGAGGGTAGGGAGGGCTGCGGGCGAGTCGTTGTCTGGCTGCGACGGATTCGCTTTGCGGCGTTTGGCCTAGGCTTGCTTGACTTGAGGGGGTTCCTCGGAGGTTTCGGGGGGCTCCAGGCCTTTGACCTGATTGCGAAGCTGGCGGATGTCTTTGGGTAGAACGAGGCCGGCATTGCTCTCGAGAGCTTCCAGTAGGAATATGTTGGCGCGAAGGCGGTCGCATTCTTTGTCCTTGTTGGCGATGCGGCAGCGGCGAATCGCTTCCCCGGCGCGTACTGCTAGGTTGAGGGCGATTTGTTGTTCTTTGCTTAGAGGGGAGGCTTCTAGAACGAGTTCTTCCGCTTCGGCCGCCAGGCTTTTGTAGAGGGTGCCTAAATGTCGTTTAAGCTCTTCGCCGCAGAGTTTGTCTTGCTCTGGAGAGTAGTAGGAAAGGGCTTTCTTGAAGGTATTCGGGTGAATGGCCGAGACGTATTGCACGGTGTTAACGTGCTGGATGAATCGGAAGATGCGCAGAGAGTTAGGGAGCTCCGCGAGCATGAGCACCATGTAGAGCAGGTAGAAGACAGTGAGCAGAAGCTTGGCTCCGACAATGAGCGTGATGCTGAGAAGCACGATGTTCAGGAAAAGCCCGGTGAAGAGTACGATTATCGCTAGGACGCAGCGGTCGAACTGTCTGGCGAAAGGAACGGGAAAGGGTTTGAGAACCTTGAGATCGTAGTAGCGAGCTGGCACGTCTCCATATACGATCCCTAGCAGATAAAGGATCAGGGGAACGAAGAGCATTGGCCAGAGCCAGCCGCCAGTTTCGTTGATTCCTCCTCGATAGTATTCGAATAGGGTACCTCCGAAGAGAGCCGCGACTGCCAGTAGCATGGCTTTCTTCCAGGGCGTTATCGGGATTGGATCAGGTTTCGGCTCAGCTTTAGCAGGCATCTAGGCGGAGGATTACAGCCTCTGGACATTGATAAGGTAGGGGGCTCTTTCAAGCAGAACCTGAGAGTAGGGCAATTCACGCCTAAATTCTCTTGTTTGGTTGGCGGAATGCCTGAGGCAAAGCCGAAATTCTTCGCTTGGCGAAGAATGGTGGACGGGAAGGGACTCGAACCCCCGACCTACTGGGTGTAAACCAGTTGCTCTAACCAACTGAGCTACCCGTCCATCAGGAAAGGCCGCAAATAAGAATCTGCTCCTGTCCCTTGGCAAGGCAATTTTTGAGGAAAATTGGGTCGAAGGGAACATGCTCCTTGCATGACCTGAATCGCTCGGCTAAGAAGGCGCCCTTTTCCAAAAATCCGATCCCTCATGAGACACACCATCTCCGTACTCGTAGAAAATAAATTCGGCGTTCTAGCACGTATCGCAGGCCTCTTCAGTGGTCGCGGCTTCAACATCGACACTCTCAATGTGGCGCCTACGCACGACCCAGAACTATCTCGTGTGACTGCTGTGGTACGTGGTGACGATGCCGTTCTCGACCAGATCACCAAGCAACTAAAGAAGCTGATCAACGTCGTTGAGGTGCACGATTTTCAGAGTGGGCAGGCGGTTTCTCGCGAGCTCGTTATGGTTAAGCTCAAGACCGACTCGAACAATCGCGCCGAGATCATTCAGATTTGTGAACTCTTCCGCGCGAAGATCATCAGCGTTAATCGGGCGGACGTGGTTGCGGAGATCACCGGTGATGAAGGTAAGATCGAAGCCTTCCTGAAATTGGTGGACGACTTTGGCATCATAGAGCTCGGGCGCACTGGTAACCTGGCCATGGAGCGCTAGGCGGCGAAAGAGTCGTCGAACGAGATTTTTGAGATGATTAAGCCCGCTCGGGAATATGTCATCGCCACTCGCAAGAGTCCATTGGCGATGGCTCAGACCCATCTAGCCAAGGAGCTCTTTCAGCGAGGGATGCCGGATGCTGTTTTCCGTATCGAGAAAATGGTGACTACTGGCGATAAGCGTCAGGAGTGGTCGCTCGAGAAGCAGGGAGGCAAGGGACTTTTCACGAAGGAGCTAGAAGACGCATTGCTTGAGGGCCGCGCGGATTTCGCGGTTCATAGCGCGAAGGACCTGCCGTCGGAAATGCCGAAAGGGCTGGCCCTTGCAGGTTTTCTGCCGCGTCAGACTTGTGAGGATGTGCTCATCTTGCGAGATGGAGTGGAGTCGCCGAAGCTGATCGCGACTGGTAGTCCGCGTCGCCGCATTCAGCTGCGTTATCTTTTTCCGAAGGCTGAGTTTACGGAGATTCGTGGAAATGTGGATACGCGTCTTACCAAGATCGCTCGGGGCGATGCCGACGCGACGGTACTTGCTTCTGCGGGTTTGAATCGGTTGGGGATCGAGTCCTGGGAAGGCGTGACTTTTCGCAAGCTGACGCTCGACGAATGCGTACCAGCGGTGGGGCAAGCGGCAGTGGCTATCCAATGTCGTGAGGAAGATGTGGATACGTTTCGGGCCCACTTGGACGAAGAGACAGCAATCGCGGTGAACCTTGAGCGCTCTTTTCTTGAGGAGCTAGGCGGCGGTTGTCAGGTCGCCTTCGCGGTTAATTATGTAGGCGGTCGGTTGCGGATTTACCACAAGCAGTGCGGCAAGGAGGTTCGCGACCTTCCGCAAGAGTATGTGGCCACTCACTACGAGCAAATCGCGGCCAAGCTGATCGAGCAGCTCGAACTTAAAGATGCCTAAGGGAATGGTTTATCTCGTCGGAGCTGGCCCGGGAAATCCGGAGCTCTTGACCGTGCGAGCCAAGGAACTGATAGAGACCGCTGAAGTGCTGGTCTACGATTATCTTGTCCATCCTGCGTTCACGCACTTGCTTTCGACTAGTTGCGAGCAGATCTGCGTGGGAAAGCGCAAGGGCTTTCACTCCAAGAAGCAGGAGGAGATACAAGCAATTTTGATTGCCAAGGCGAATGAGGGGAAGCGAGTCGTTCGCCTCAAGGGGGGGGATCCCTTTCTATTTGGTCGGGGAGGCGAGGAGGCTATGGCTCTCGCTTCTGCGGGTATTGAGTTTGAGGTGATTCCCGGGATCACGGCGGCTATGGGGGCATCCGCCTTTAGTGGAATACCGCTGACGAATCGCAATACGAATGCGACCTTGGTTTTTGTAACTGGGCACGAGGATCCTGAAAAATTGGATACAACGGTGGACTGGGAAAGCCTGCCGAAAAAGAATTCTACGATCTGCATCTATATGGGGGTCGCGAATCTTGATCGGATTGCCGAGCGACTACGCTCGGGTGGGTTTTTAGAGGAAACCCCGGTTGTCTGCGTGGAGTGGGCGACGATGGGGCATCAGCGTATATGTCGTGGAAAATTGGGTACAATTTCGGAAACTGCAAAAGCGTTCGATCTGAAGGCGCCTGCCATAATAATTGTAGGAGAAACTGCTGCTATGAGTGAAGATTTGTCATGGTTTGAAAAGAAGCCGCTGCAAGGGCGTAAGCTCGTTGTGACGCGAAGCCAGGGTCAAGCGAGCGAGCTGAGCTCTATGCTAGAGAAACTCGGAGCGGAGGTCATTGGCCTTCCTCTGATTACCATCTCGGGCAATGTTGATAAGCAGACCGCGGCTGACGTGTTTGGCGAAATCGCCTCTTACGATTGGCTGGTCTTCTCGAGCCCGAACGGAGTGAGATACTTTTTCGAGGCCTTTTTCGAGAAGTTCGAGGACATTCGCTCCCTCGGCTTTTTGCGTATCGCGGCGGTGGGGAAGTCGACGGCCAAGGAGATTAAGAAGTTCTACGTGACTACGGATTTGGTGCCGCCGGAGGCGAATGCCGAGAGTTTGGCGGAGGCTTTGGTGGCGACCGATAGTCTCGACAGCGCGAAGGTGCTGGTGGTGGCGGGGAACCTCGGGCGCGACGTTCTGATCGACAAGCTCGAGGAGGCGCGCGCGATCGTGGATCGTTTCGAGGTTTACAAGACGGAGCAGACGGATCTTAGCGAGAATCCGGCGGCGAAGATGTTTCGCGAGCAGGGAGCGGATGGGATTTTGTTCACCAGCTCTTCTGGAGTTCGTTCTTTTGTGGATCAGGCCAAGCATTTGCAGCTATCCGCTTCGGCGCTTCGGCCCAAGACGATCAGCATCGGTCCGATCACCTCCGCGACGATGAAGCAGATTGGTCTGCCTGTCGACCTGGAGGCGAAGGAGGCGAGCCTGGACAGTTTGGTTGATTCGGTGGTGAGGCGCTTCGGGAAATAGGAGGTGTCTGCTCCTTGCTTTGCTAGGCTTTTCAGTTCTTTTGTAGTTTTTAGCACATTATATAATGAAGGTTCCTTTTATCGATTTGCAGCGAGCTCACGCTCCGCTGAAGGAGGAGTTGCTCGAGGCGTTTTCGAAGACGCTCGACCATGGCGGATTTTGCTTGGGGCCGGATGTCGAGGCGTTTGAGGCCGGCTTTGCGGAAGAGCTCGGATTGGCGGGGGCCGTTGGCGTTGGTAGCGGTACAGAGGCTTTGCACCTAATCGCATTGGCGATGGGGGTCGGGCCTGGCGACGAGGTGATCGTGCCCGCCTTCACGTTTATCGCTTCGGCTTGGTTTTCCCAGTATGTGGGAGCGAAGGTGGTTTTTGCGGACATCGATCCGAAGACCTTCACTATTGATCCGCAGAGTATCGAAAAGCTCATTACGGAGAAGACGAAGGCGATCGTGGTGACGCATCTCTTTGGTCAGGCTGCGGATATGGAGCCGATTCTCGGGATCGCGTCGGAGCATGGAATCAAGGTTGTGGAAGACGCGGCTCAGGCGCACCTCGCTCAATACAAGGGCCGCTCCGTAGGAGACATCGGCGACGCGGGAGCGTTTTCGTTTTACCCAACCAAGAATCTCGGCGCCTTGGGCGAGGGCGGGGCGATCACTTCGCGCGATGGGGAGCTTCTCGATCAAGTGCGGATACTGCGCGCCCATGGATCGAAAGAGCGCTATTTGAATCACTTTGTCGGCTACAACAACCGTTTGGAAGGATTGCAGGCGGCTTCGCTAAACGTGAAGCTTCCGCATCTTCGCGGAAAGACGGCGCGGCGGCAGAAGATTGCCCGAGCCTATTTGGGCGGCATTCGGAATCCGGACATTTCGCTGCCGATGCCGGCGCGGTACGGGGAATCGGTCTATCATATGTTTACGATTCGCCATGCGGAGCGCGATCGGCTGAAGGCCTACCTTGCCGAGCAGGGTATTGGGAGCGATATCGTTTATCCGTATCCGCTGCACCTGCAGCCATGCTTCAATTTCCTGGGCTACAAGGAAGGGGATTTTCCGGTATCTGAAGAGTTGGCCAGGACTTGCTTGAGTCTGCCGATCGTGCCGGAGTTGACGGATGAGGAAGTTGACTACGTGATCGAAAAGCTAAACGCTTTCGAGTGAGCGGCTTGCTTAGGTAATGGTAAATGGAATCCAGTTCAAGGTTTGTGGTCTGACGCGGGCGCGTGACGCTCAGGCGGCTGCGGAGGCGGGAGCTGATTTTCTCGGCTTCATTTTCTATCCGCAGTCTCCGAGGAAAATCCGACTGGAGAGTTATCGCACCATTCAGGAGCGCTTGCCGGGTGTTCCCAAGGTGGCGGTTTCGGTGGCTCCGGACTTGTATACGCTTTCTCAGCTCGAGGGGGCGGATTTCGACTATTTCCAGATTCATTTTCCCATCGGCTTGTCGGAGGAAGTCGCAGCTTGGTCTAGGCTTGTTGGCAAGGAGCGACTTTGGCTCGCCCCGAAAATCCCTCCCGGCGTCAGTTTCAATCCTGCATTACTGGAGCTGGCGGACGGAGTTTTGTGGGATGCATTCAAGGCGGACGAGAAAAGCTTTGGCGGCACGGGTATGAAGAGCGATTGGGAGTCGTTTCGCGAAATGAGCGCCCAGTATCCTGAGAAGCGCTGGGTTTTAGCGGGCGGGATTTCACCGGAGAATGCGGGGGAAGCGATCGCGGCTACGGGCGCGAAATGCCTGGATTTCAATAGTTCTCTCGAAATTGAGCCCGGAATAAAGGATCTTGAACGAATTGCTCAGGTCAGAGTCTCTCTGATGGGTCATGTGAGGTAGGGGCTCCCTTTTTTTGTGGAGTTTTTACCTTTTCGGACCCAGAAATTCAAAAAACAAACCACTGCCCCGACGCCGTATGCCAATGACACCGCGCCTCAAATCTCTTCTTCTTGCCCCCTTTTTCTTCGCTAGTTTCGCGCTGGCGGATGATGGGGAGAACGTTTCGCCTCTCGTAGCCGCCGAAGCTGAGCCTGAAGCAGAGAAAGCTTCGGCGCCGATCGCTCCGAGCGTGGGGACAAAGTCGTTCGACGCTGAAACGGTGAACGAGCTTTTCGCGGAGTACAAGGAGGAGAACAAGCGCCGCGCCGAGGAGATGGCCCCGCACATGAACATGGACAATCTCGAAGTTATTGAATTGGGACCGATCAATGCTCAGGCCTACGAAGTGCGTAATCTTGACTTGCTGATCGATCGTCTCGATCCGCAGCCGCGCCGTCGTTTGCAGCGTCTTGCCGAACTGGATCCCGCCGCTGCCGCTGACTTGCAGGTTACGACCCGTTCGGCTGAGCGATTCTTCGCGGGCGAGGGTGACATTGGCAAAGACATGAACGCCGGTTCGACCGCGAATGTGGATTTCCGCCAAGTGGGCAAATCGGTATCTGAAGCGCTTCAAAAGGCGAAGGCCGCTATGCGCGAGAAGAAGGTGACCGATGACCAGACTGAATTGCCGTCGAGCGAGTAGTCGGCAGACGAGTTTAGAAATTTCAAAGGCGACTCCGCTAGGGGTCGCCTTGTTTGTTTGGTGAATAAGAGGATTCTACAGTTCTAGAACTTTAGCTTGCCGAGGTCAGGCATGCCTCCGCCTCCGCCCATGCCGCCCATCTGGTTCGGGTCCATGCCGGAAGCTTTCATTTGCTTCATCATTTTCTTCATATTGCCCATCTTTTTTCCGCCGCCTTGCATCTTCTTCATCATCTTTTTCATCTGCATGTGCTGTTTGATGAGCTGGTTGACCTCGGCGAGCTTGGTGCCGGAGCCGCGGGCGATACGGGTGCGTCGGCTGGAGTTGAGAAGCTGAGGCTTTTGGCGTTCGACTTTGGTCATGGAGAGGATGATAGCCTCGCTGCGTTTCATCTGACCTTCGGCCTTGTCGTCCATGTTCATGTTGCCGGCCATTTTGCCCATGCCGGGCAGCATGCCCATGATTGAGGACATGGAGCCGAGCTTTTTGATTTGGCGGAATTGCTTGAGCATATCCTCGAAGTTGAAATCCCCGGCCATCATGCGCTCGGCCATGTTGGCGGCGTCTTTTTCGTCGATGGTTTCCTGGGCCTTCTCGACGAGAGAAACCACGTCGCCCATGCCGAGGATGCGGCTGGCCATGCGGTCTGGGTAGAAGACGTCGAAGTCGTCGAGCTTTTCGCCGGTGCCGGCGAACTTGATCGGCACTTCGGTGATCTCCTTCATGGAGAGGGCGGCGCCGCCTCGGGCGTCGCCGTCGAGCTTGGTCATGACGATGCCGGTGAGCTGCACGGCTTCGTTGAAAGTCTTGGCTACGTTTACCGCTTCCTGGCCGATGGCTCCGTCGACGACGAGGAGGACTTCATCCGGCTGAACGCGTCGCTTGAGCTCCTTGATTTCCTCGATGAGGGCATCGTCAATCTGCAGGCGGCCGGCGGTGTCGAAGATGATGAGATCGTCACCGACGGCGAGTGCTTCGCGGAGTCCTTCTTCTCCAATGGCGGGCACGTCAGGGGTGCCGCGCTTGGCGAAACAGGGGACGTCGATCTGGCGCGCTACGGTCTCGAGCTGGTCGATGGCGGCGGGGCGATAGACGTCACAGGCAACGAGGCGCGGCTTGTAGCCGTCCTTTTTGAGGGATTTGGCGAGCTTGGCGGTGGTGGTGGTCTTACCGCCGCCTTGCAGGCCGACCATCATGATTTTGAGGGGCTTTTTCTTGGACAGTTCGGTCGAGCCTTCTCCGAGCAGGGCGGTGAGCTCGTCGTTGATGATCTTGATGATCTGCTGTCCGGGGGTGACGGTCTTGAGTACGTCTTGGCCGACGCATTTTTCCTTCACTCGCTCGATGAAGGTTTTGGCGACCTTGAAATGTACGTCTGCGGAAAGCAGGGCGGCGCGCACTTCCTTGAGCGCTTCGGCCATGTTTTCCTCGGAAAGCTTGGCTGTGCCACGCAGGTTGCGCATGGCGTTGGTGAGCTTGTCTGTCAGGCTTTCGAACATAAGGCCGGGAGGTTAGGGCTTTGTTTGGATTGGTAAAGCCTGCTTGCTGCAAAAATGAAGAGCTTGTCGTTGAATGGAATTCTATGGCGTGAATTTCCTTCTGGATCTTCGAGGGGAATCGCGCAATGTGACCGCCAATTATGAATGAGGTATTTAAGCTGCTAGCAGAAGGCGAGCGACTCAACGATCGGCAGATGGCCGAAATTCTTGGCTTGTCCGTGGAAGAGGTTGAGGCGCAACTTGCTGCGTTGAAGGAAAAGGAACTCCTTCTCGGCTGGATTCCCGTGCTTAATCCGGAGAAGGACGACTCTCTTGCCGTGCGGGCTGCGATCGAGGTGAAGATCACCCCGGAGCGCGATGGCGGGTTCAATCGTCTGGCCCAGCGCATCAGCCGTTTCGACGAGGTCGAATCCTGCTACCTGATGTCTGGCGGCTACGATTTGCTGGTAGTGGTGAAGGGCGCCTCGTTGCACAAAGTGGCGAGCTTCGTTTCCGAGCGCCTTTCTACGATCGAGGGGGTGCTCTCGACGGCGACGCACTTCATGCTCCGTGCCTATAAGGAACAGGGCTACTTGATTGAACAACCGGCGGAAGACAAGGCGCGTCTCGACGTGACGCCGTAGCGGGGAGCGAAACGATACTTTCGAACCTTTCGAGCGGCCGCGACTTTTGTCACGCCGCTCTTCCAGTTTCTATACGCATCAAATTTTTGAATACGCGGTCGCTCTGACTGCCATTCCAACAAACAAAGCAAATACCAATGTCTGAAGATCAAAACCGTTTTATCGCCGATCATGTTATCGGACTCCCGCGCTCGGGAATCCGCGACTTCTTCGAGCTGGTGGCGGGTATGAAGGACGTCATCTCGCTGGGAATCGGCGAGCCGGACTTCACCACGCCCTGGCACATTCGCGAGGCGGCGATCTACGCATTGGAGAAGGGGCGCACTTTTTACACGTCGAACCTCGGCTTGATCGAGTTGCGGCGTGAAATTTCGTCATACGTCGGGCGGAACTTTGGTTTGGAGTACAATCCCCAAAACGAAGTCTTGGTCACGGTGGGCGTCTCGGAAGCGATGGATATCGCTTTGCGAGCGGTGCTTAATCCGGGCGACAAGGTGCTCTATCAGGACCCGTGTTTCGTATCCTACCATCCGACGGTGATGCTTGCTCATGGCGTTGGCGTGGCGATCAAGACGGATGCCGAGTCTGCTTTCACACTTCGGGCTGAGGAGGTGAAGAAATCCTGGGAGCCGGGCTGCAAGGTTCTGATGATTAACCTCCCTTGTAACCCGACCGGTGGCGTCGCCGAGCGCAAGGAGCTTGAGGAAATCGCGAAGTTCGCGGTCGAGAAGGACATGCTGGTCATTAGCGACGAGATCTACGCGGAGATGACTTACGAGGGGGAGCACGTCAGTATTGGCACCTTTCCGGGCATGCGCGAACGAACGATCTTCTTGCATGGCTTTTCGAAGGGCTGGGCGATGACCGGTTGGCGATTGGGCTATGCCTGCGCTCCGGTAGCGTTGACCGAAGCCATGATGAAGGTGCATCAGTATTCGATGATGTGCGCTTCGATTATCGCTCAGGACGCGGGTATTGAGGCGCTTCGCAATGGCGACGAGGCGGTGAAGAAGATGCGTCAGGCCTACCAGCGTCGCCGCGATCTGGTGGTGCGTCGCTTCAATGAAATTGGAATCGCTTGTCACAAGCCGAGCGCGACTTTTTACGCGTTTCCTAATATCACTTCGACTGGTCTTGACTCGGTAACTTTCGCCAAGCGCTTGCTTGAGGAGGAGAGCGTGGCTATGGTGCCGGGCACGGCTTTCGGTAAATATGGCGAAGGCTTTGTTCGCTGCAGTTTCGCGACGAGCTACGACCAGCTTGTCGAGGCCTGCAATCGCATCGAGCGTTTCGTCAATAGTTGTAAATAGGATTCGAGTCGAATTCTTGTAAGTAAAATCTGGATATGAACTTCACAGTGGCAATCGTAGGCCGACCTAATGTTGGCAAGAGCCGCCTTTTTAATCGATTGGCGGGAAAACGCATTTCTATCGTTCACGATATGCCGGGCGTGACGCGTGACATCATCACGCGCGATTTGGACGACGGCTATACCTTGATGGATACGGGCGGTATGGGCCTGGTCGAAGGGATGAGCGATACGCCGGGCAAGATCGTGGACGCGGTCGAAGGGCAGATCGAGTTTTCTATCGACGCGGCGAACTTGATTTTGTTTGTGGTGGATGGCCGTGAAGGCTTGATGCCGCTCGACAAGCAGATGGCGGAGCGTCTTCGCAAGGGCGAGAAGCGGGTGATTCTTGTTATCAACAAGGTCGATACGGAACAGACCGCGATCAACGAGAAGGAGTTTTACCGATACGGATTCGGAGAGCCGCATCTCGTATCCGCGGAACACGGACGAGGCATGAATACGCTTCGTCGCGAGGTTCTGAGGATTCGTGATGAAGTGGCCGGTCCGCCGATAGAGGAGGAGGACGATGGCAAGAAGGTCTTGAAGGTTTGCTTCATTGGCCGTCCGAATGTTGGCAAGTCGTCTCTGAGCAACTGTCTGGTTCAGTCCGAGCGTTTCATCGTGAGCGACGTGCCCGGCACGACGCGCGACTCGATCGAAATGCCCTTTGTCTGGAAATCCAAGCGCGGCGAGGATTGGCATTTCATGCTGACGGATACCGCTGGAATTCGGAAACAGACGAAGCTGAATTCTTCGGTCGAGTATTTCTCTCGCGTACGCTCGCTAGACGCGATTCGCGATGTGGACGTGGTCTTCATGGTTATCGACGCCAAGGAAGGGCCGACCAATCAGGACAAGGCGATCGCGGGCGAGGCGACCAAGGCAAACAAGCCAGTCGTCATCGTGGTCAATAAGTGGGACCTTGCTCTGAAGGCCTGGGAAAACGAGGAGATCGATGGCTTCGAGACGGAGAAGCAATTCCGCGAGGCCTTCGAGAAAGGGATTCACCGCGAGCTGTTTTTTGTACCCGGATCTCCGATACGCTTCGTATCTGCGAAGGAAGGAATCGATGTTGAGAAGATCCTTCTTTCCGCCCGCCAGTTGAACAAGCGTCAGGCCCGCACCATTCCGACGGGGCGTCTGAACAATAAGCTTTATAAGATGGCCGAGCGTCTGCCAGCTCCGAAGCAGGATGGGCGTCGCTTCCGCATCTACTACGCGGTGCACACTGGAAACTATCCGTATCGATTTAAGATTTTCTGTAATCAGGCCAAGAAGCTGAGCGATTCTTACAGGCGCTTTTTGTTGAAGGGGCTTGTGCAGGAGTTTGAGCTCGATGGGTGTCCGATGGTCTTCGATTTGGTGAACAAGACGAACCCTTACGTCCAGGAAGAGCGCTAGGAGATCTCGGGACTTTTGATCTACGGGATGGACGCGGGCTGAAGCTCCGCGCTACTTTTGGCTGAAGATGGCGTTTCGAATGATATTTATGGGTTCCGACTCGATCGCTCTGCCGGCGCTGGAAGCAGTGGCGGCGGGGAGGTGCGGCGAGATCGAATTAGTGGCGGTCTATACGCAGCCAGATCGGCCGCGCGGGCGCGGCAAGAAGGTGGCGCCGAATGAGATCAAAACGTGGACTCTGGAGCGAGGCTTGCCGGTTTTTCAGCCTGAGAAGATGGGCAAGGCGGAGCGGCTGGAGATCGAGGCGATGGGGGCGGATTCGATTTTGGTGATGGCCTATGGGCATATCTTATCGCAGAAGCTAATCGATACTCCGAAGTTCGGTATCTGGAATTTGCATACATCGCTCCTGCCGAAGTATCGCGGCGCTTCGCCGATTCAGTGCGCGGTGGCGAGTGGAGATTCCGAGACTGGCGTCTCGCTCATGAAGATGGTTCGCGAGATGGATGCAGGTCCGGTGCTCGACGTGGAGTGCGTTAGTATTGGAGAAGAGGATACGGCACTTGATGTCGAGGCGAAGTTGTCGGCGGCCTGTGTGCCGCTTCTGCAGCGTGGCTTGCCGCATGCTCATGCGGGAGATCCAACGCTGGCGGAGCAAGACCCGGAGCGGGCAAGTTTTGTGCGCAAGTTAGGCAAGGAAGATGGGGAACTGGATTTTCGGGTATCCGGGAAGGTGTTGGCCAAGCGAATTAACGGGCTTTTCCCGTGGCCGGCGACGCGTGCTTGTTTAGGCGAGGTTTTGATTAAGGTCGGACTGGCCACGAGCGACGATGCTGAGCTTGAAGCGAAGCCGGGGACGGTGATGGGCATCGAACCAGAAGGGCTTCGGGTTGCTTGCGGCCATGGTTCCGTGTTGTTGAAGCGTTTGCAGCGGCCGGGTGGCAAGATGCTTGCGGCGGCGGAATTTTTGCGAGGATTCGATCTGCCAGTTGGCAGTGTCTTCGATTCTCGGGCGATGTCGGAACTTGTGACGGCTGAACACGTCCGTTGATTAGTCGGCAGAAGAAGCCTTGCGCTTCTTCTAAACACTTGTTTTCGAAAACAGAATTACCCAGCATTTGAAATTATGATTCGCACCCCCAAATTTGTTCTCGCCGTAGTCTTTGCCGTCGCTGCGTTTTGTTCGCAGGCGATTGCCCAGTCCTCCAATCTTCAGTACCAAGTTGCGAACTTGGTGGAAGATCAGCGTTTGATGATGGAACAGATGCGCGGCGTGTTGACGGAGATGGACGAGCTACGCCGCGAGAACTCGCGACTGCGCGCTCTGGTTGAGGATTACCAGGGCAAGGTCGATCGTCAGTCCGGCAATTACGCGACAGTCGGTCAGGTGAACGAGCTGGTTCGCAAGACGGTTTCTTCGCTGGAGGCTCGAGACGATGTGATGCGCAAGGAGTTGGTGGCCCAGTTTGGAAAGCAGTTGGACGAGTTTGCGAAGAAGATCGAGGGAGCGATTAATTCCGTACCTTCGATTGCGAAACCCGATCCGAATGTGAGGACGGATTTTCCCAGTAACTATCCCTCTTCGGGAGTTCCTTATAACGTAGCTCCGGGGGATAGTCTCGCCGGGATTGCGAAGAAGTTTAATTCGCGTATCGACTGGATTCAAAACGCTAACAAGATTTCGGACCCTCGACTCCTTCAGGTCGGTCAAAGAATTTTCGTTCCTCAAGCATCCGAATAGATCCCCACACCACATGGCGAAAGCGAAACCCAGATTGGGCAAAGGGCTAGCCGGCCTCATTTCCGGTAACACAGCAAACAAGACGGCGTCTCCTGCCAAGAAAACGGTCGCGCCAGCCGCGACTAAAAAGCAGGCAGCATCAGGAAAGGCTTCGCCCGCTCCCGCTCTGAAGGAGGAAGTCGTTGGCAATGCCAGTTTCCTAGAGCTCTCTGTTTCGAAGGTGGAGCCGAATCCTTATCAGCCGCGGCGCGAGTTTGAGGAAAGCCAGCTTTCCGATCTCGCCGAGAGCATTCGCAGCGAGGGATTGATTCAGCCGATCGTGGTGCGCGAAGTGGATGGACGCTATCAGCTCATCGCTGGCGAGCGCCGCTGGCGGGCTTTTAAGTTATTGAAGATCAGCAAGATTCCGGCCCGTATCATCAAGGCGGGGGATTCCTCGTCGGCTTCGATGGCGCTGATCGAGAACTTGCAGCGGGAGAACCTGAACCCGATCGAAGAGGCGCTAGGCTACGCGAGTCTCTTGCGGGATTTCGATTTGAAGCAGGAGCAAGTCGCGGAGCGTGTCGGCAAGGGGCGCGCTACGATCGCGAATTCGCTTCGCTTGCTGACGTTGCCGGACGAGGTGCGCGGCTATCTTTCCACCGGATTGCTTTCGACGGGGCATGCGAAGGTATTGCTCGGGCTCGAGGCGAAGGCGGAGCAAACGCTGATCGCGCGCCGCATTATAGAAGAGGGCGTAAGCGTGCGCGGCACGGAGGCCTTGATCGAGTCGATGAAGCGCTCCGGCAAGGGCAAGCAAAGTAGCGGGCGGCCCGTGAGTTCTGCGGAAGCGGCGGCTATTGAGGACATCGAAAAGCGTATGGTTTCCTATCTGAACGCAAAGGTTGCTCTCAACCACACGCCCAAGAAGGGGAAGATTTTGATCGAGTACACGGGCAACGACGATTTGCAGCGGATTCTCGAAAAGATCGGTTTGGAGGAAGGTTGAGGACGAATCTCCAGACAGTAGGCTGTTTCCTTGGCGGTTTACGTCCTTGACAAGGTAAAATCCTTTTTCGACTGTCTCCGGCTCTCATTATGGAATTTCTTAACGCCTTACTCACTGTAGTCCTAGTACTCGTCTCGGTTTTCATGATCCTTCTGGTGCTCATGCAACGCGGCAGCGCCAACGGCGGCCTCGGCGCGGCGATGGGCGGCGGCATGGCTGAATCAGCCCTAGGCGCGGAGACGACGAGCGTACTTTCCAAGTGGACCCGCAACACGGCTATCGTGTTTTTCGTGCTCACCTTTGGACTCTATCTTTCCAAGCTCAATCAGCACGAGTTGGCGATGAAGGAAGAGGCATCCGCTCTTCCGGAAATCGAAGCGACTGAGCCAAGCGCGGCTTCCAGCATGCTTCAGGAGTTGATTTCGCAATCCGAGGACCTCGAAGCCGCCGCGACTGATGCGGCGGTCGAAGCTGAGGCAGCTGTGGAAGGCGCTGCGGAAGAGCTTCCGGTTCCTGCCGAACAATAGGCGAAATCGCCTGAAAAGGAAACTTTATCAAATGGCCGGGTCTACCCAACACATGGGAAAGAGCCCGGCCTTTTTTGTGTCTGTATTCAATCGATGGTTAACCCCGCTGGGCGTGTGTGTGCTGGTTGTTTCTTTGCTTGCTGCGCAAGCGGAGGCTCAGAGGCGACTGACTCCGAGTCCGCTTGATACCTTGGGCGAAGAGGTCAGCCAGGCGGATGGGCTTGAGATACTGAACACGTTTCGCCGGATGGGCGTGGCTGGGGACTATCGTCTGAGTTTTCAGCTTCGCATCATGCCGCGTCGTGAAAAGACGACCACGGTGTCAGGGCTGTTGCTGGGAACGCAGTCTGCGTATGGTCCGCTGACCCGTATCGATGTGGCTCTGAAGCCGTCGGACGTAACGGAGCGAGGAGAGCTGGTGCCGGCCGAGGTGAAGCGGCTCCTTCTGCAGAACGGAATTTTCGCGAACGCCTTGGAGGCGAATAGCTGGGAAGGGGAGGAGACTGCTTCCAGTTTGATCGAGTCTAGCGAGTACTTCGATGGGATCGCCGGCAGTGATTTCACGGTATTTGATTTGTTGATGCCGTTTACCTTTTGGCAGGAATTTCGTTACGAAGGACGAACGACGACGCGGAGTCGGCCAACGCATGTGTTTTCGCTTTACCCTCCCGAAGAGGACGAGCAAATGAAAGAGCATGTATCCAGTGTGCGGATATATCTCGACGAGGAGTTTCACGTGCTGAATCGAGTGGAGATCTTCGATGCGGCGGAAGAGTTGTCGAAGACCGTTTCGGTGGTCGCTTTTAAGATCGTGGATGGGCAAGGCGTGCTCAGTCAGGTCGACGTGCGCAATGAAAAGACGCGTGACAAGACGCGCTTCAAGGTGCTCGACGCGGCGATCGGAGTTGGCGTGCCGGAATGGGTTTTCGAGCTCGATGGCTTGTCGAAGAATATCTACGGCACGGAGCTCTCTTTTCTAAAGGCGGCGAAAGTGGAAGAGTAGGTCGCGTTCCTCAATAGAGGGAGCGTTCGACGATTTGCTGGAGGCTTTCGTTTATGGGGCGGAAGACGGCGAATGCCTCGGCCAGTTTCTGGTCGTTGTTGAGGAGTCCCAGCTTGAGGAATCCGGAGGCGAGGACGGTGGCGCCAGCGATGACGAAGCAGCAGAGACAGACTTTGGTGATGCGAAATGCGACGCGTTGGCGAATGGAGTTTATGGAATTCATGCTGATCGTGTTTGCAGCGCGGGTGCCAGAATGAGTGAGGGTTTTCTAAGTTTCTGCTGTAGAGGGAAATGTGATTTCGTTGTGTTGCGCTTTTTTGATTTGAATGGGTTGTTTAGGCGGATATTGACTGAAGGCGTTGTACAAATATTGTACGGGGATGCCTCAAAAGATCTTTTCTCGTGATCAGTGGCCGCTGGCTCAGAAGCTGGCGGCGATCGTCTATCGGAATCCCTTTGAAGAGTCTCGCTGGGAGTTGGAGCGCGAGTGTTTGGGCAAGGAGTATCAGGAGCGCTCGCGCTATGTGGTGCCAGGTGAGGCGGAGGAGCTGCTTGCTCCGAATTTAAACAAGCTGCTTGGGCTTGCGAGATCTCTGATGGAGCCGGCCCGGGCGAAGCTGGCGAAGGCCAAGGAGGTGCAGGAGGCCGAGGTGGCGGCGTACGAGAATCTGGTGCACTTCGTGGTTTATCACGAGTTTATGGAGAAGTACGACAAGCTGATCGAGAGCTCGCTGGAAGGAAAGCCGCAGCCCGGTGGTGTGTCGTTTTATTATGAATACAGAGATCGACAGCGGTACTTTTTGGCGGTGCATGCGGCGACTCGTTTTTCGCCGGATCAGGAGTCTCTGTATTTTGCGCTCTATTTTCAGTTGCGGCGGGCTTGGCTGAATATTTACCGTTATCTAGTGGGCGGATCGCCAGCGATTTGCGCGTTGCGCGGTAGGATTTGGAGCAGCTGTTTCACGCATGACATGCGGCGGTATCAGAGATCTCTATACAATCGGATGAGCGATATCGTAACTCTGATCACGGGTCCGTCGGGGAGTGGCAAAGAGCTGGTAGCGCGTGCGGTCGGCATGTCGCGTTTCGTGCCGTTTGACTTGAAGTCGGGGAAGTTCGCGGTGGATTTCGGCTCGGCGTTTTATCCGCTGAATCTTTCGGCTTTGTCGCCGACTTTGATTGAGTCTGAGCTGTTTGGGCATCGCAAGGGAGCGTTTACGGGAGCCTTGCAGGACCGGGAGGGGTACTTTGAGGAGTGCGGGGCGTTTGGCACGGTGTTTCTCGATGAGATTGGGGAGACGGATAGCGCGATTCAGGTGAAGCTTTTGCGGGTGCTGCAGACGCGGCAGTTTCAGCGTTTGGGAGATACGACGCTGCGGCCGTTCGTGGGCAAGGTGATGGCGGCGACGAATCGTGATCTGCCGGAGGAGATTGCGGCGGGGACGTTTCGGGAAGATTTCTACTTCCGTTTGTGCGCGGATCGGATTCGCACGCCGGCCTTAAAGGAGATTCTGTCTGACAAGGGAAACGAACTGGAGGTGCTCGTACGTCATATTTCGTTTAAGGTCGCGGGTCCGGTCGATGGGGATTCGCTGGCGGATGAGGCGACGACTTGGATTCAGAAGAACTTGGGGCAGGCGTATCAATGGCCCGGAAATTTTCGGGAGCTCGAGCAGTGCGTACGCAATATCTTGATACACGGCCGTTATGAGGCGGAGGATTTGGGGCTCAGCCGCAGCGATGCGGAGCGAGTGAAGGCGGGAGTCGAAGGCGGTTTGACGGCGAATCAGTTGCTGAGCCGCTACGCCCAGGAGATCTATCGGAGAAACGGGAGCTACGAGGAGACTGCTCGGGCTCTACAGGTGGATCGCCGCACGGCGAAGCGGTACGTGCTTGGGGTCGATTGACATATTTTGTCCAGAGTGACTGGGCTAATAATGTCGTAAGGTTCGCTTTTTAGGGCGGGTTTCTTCTAGGTCCTTTTTTAAGTCACTGTTGGTTAGGATCTTAGTGCAAGATAGGGCGGTGGCTGTACGCATTGGCACGAGCTGAGCAAATGGGAGGGCATGAGCACACATGCGCCTTTCTCTTCTTCTTATCGGTTAATCGCTTCCCAAGGGCTGAACGCCTTTGGGGATCACTGCGCGAAGATCACGGCTTCGGCTTTGATAGCGGCGACTTTTCCTGAGCGGCAAGCGGCGGTCTGGGTGGGTGTCGTGTCGGCGCTCTATGTGTTGCCCTTTATTTTCCTCGCTCCGGTGGCGGGGCGTTTGACCGGGAGGTATTCGAAGGTGGCGGTGGTGAAGGGAAGCTTGTTGTTGCAGGCGGCCGCAATGGCGGGTTTGGGCGTGAGCGCGGCGTTTCATTCGTTCGCCGGTGTTTTGATGTCGCTCGCTTTTGTGGCGTGTCAGTCGAGTTTGCTCGCTCCTTCTCGGAATGCCTTGCTCAAGGATTTGTGCGGTATTCAGAAAATCGGACAAATGATGGGGCTGCTCGGCTTGGCGGGAGTGGGAGCGACTTTGGCCGGATTGGCTTTGGGCGGATGGTCGTTTGATCGCTTCTGGGAGATGCTCGGTTCGCCTTGGGCGGCTACGGCGGTAGCTGGTGGAGTCTCGGCTGCGATTGCGACTTTAGCGTATGTAGTGGTATCGGGAATACGGAGCGACGCGGAGGGCGAGCGCGAGGCGAGCGGTCGTTTTGTCGATGTGTTGAGGGAAGTGGGTACGCGTCCGGCGCTGCGTTGGGCCTCGCTCGGTTTGGCGTGGTTTTACGGGGTGGGCGCGATGATGGTGATGATTCTTCTGCAGGATAGTCGTTGGGAGCATGGCCAGGAGATCGGCTCTGCGAGCCAAGGTGGTGTGATGGCGGCTTTGTTGGGATTGGGAGTAGCGGCGGGTAGCGGCTTGGCGGCCTACTTGTGTCGTAGACGGATTGAGGTTGGGCTGTCTTTTCTGGGGGCTTTGGCGTTGGCGGTATTGGTACCTTATACCGCTTTGGTTTGGGAGTCCGGGCTTTGGGCGTCGGCGGGCGTGTTGTTACTCGGTTTGGCGGGCGGACTTTTTTCGGCTCCGCTGAACGCCTTGTTTGTGGCGTCGGCGCGTGACGAGGCGCGGGTCGGCTCGATCGCTGCGAACAATTTGGTGATCAATGTCGTGGCCGGGCTTTTTGTCGGCCTGGCGTCGGTCATGGGCTACTTGGTATGGAGCCCCCAGGCGCAGCTTTGGGTTGTCGCGGCGACCAGCTTTGTGGTGGTCGGGTTTATGACCTGGCTGGTGCCGGAGAGTTTGGCGCGCGTGTTGTTGTTGGCGGTGGTGAAGGTGGTTTATCCGATGCGATTGCGTGGCGTGGAGAAGATGCCGAAGGAAGGCGGGGTGTTGCTGGTGGCGAATCACGTGAGCTATGCGGATGCGCTTTTGCTTCTGGTCGCCTCACCGCGTCCGATTCGTTTTATGGGAACGGACGAGATGCTGCGTTATCCGTGGATGCGTTGGGTGTATCGGAAATTTGACGTGATCGCGGTTTCGCCCGATCGGGCGAAGGATGCGATCGGCAAGACGGTGGCGGCTTTGAAGGCGGGAAGCGTGGTGTGCGTTTTTCCGGAGGGAGCTTTGACGCGGACGGGAATGGTGATGCCTTTTAAGAAAGGGGCGGAGCTGATGGCTCGCTTGTCGGGCGCTCCGGTGGTGCCGGTTTCGATCGATGGCATGTGGGGGTCTGTATTCAGTTTTGCTGACAAGCCGTTTCGATATCGGGCGGGAATGCCTTTGCGTCGCGAGGTTAGGGTCTTTTTTGGAGATGCGATTGCGAATGAGGCTGCGAGCACATCGGCTATGCAGGATGCTGTGATGCGACTCGGCTACGAAACGTTTTCGGCTCGCGAGGAATTAGATGGCTCGCTTGGCGAGATGGTTTTGCGCGAGCTGAAGAAGCAGCCGTTTCGGGAGCGTTTGGTAGATCGCGGGCTTGGTGGTTTGCGGGCGCGTGGATACGGTCTGGCGGCGGTCGGCTTGGGCTTCGCTCGCTTTTTTCGGAGGCAGGCGAAGGGGCGTCGCGTAGGGATCTTGTTGCCGCCGGGATTGCCTGGGTTCTCGGCGAATCTCGGAGCTTTGTGGGCGGGCAAGTCCAGCGTGAATCTGAATCCGACGGTGAGCTCCGGTTCGTTTCGATCGATGTTGGCGGCTGCGGACGTGTCGCTGGTTCTGAGTTCTCGAAAGCTTTTGGCGCGTTTTCCCGAGCTTGATTTCTCGGGAGTGGAATTGGCATTCGTGGAAGATCTGATGCCGCGGATGCGTGGCGCTCGGATGTGGCTGTACGCGTTGGCTGGGATCGTTCTTCCGGCTAGGGTTTTGGCGAAGCTCTACCGAGTTTCGACCTTCGGCGGAGATAGGGAGGCGACGCTTTTGTTTTCCAGCGGGAGTTCGGCCGAGCCAAAGGGGATTCCCTTGTCTCATCGCAATCTGGTGGCGAATGCTCTGCAGCTATCGGAGTGTTACTTGATGCGTTCGACGGATAGCTTGTTGGCGAATTTGCCCTTGTTTCACAGTTTCGGACTTACCGGCGGGCTTTGGCTTCCATTGCTGAAAGGTATGAGGATTGTGGCGACGCCATCGCCGTTGCAGATCAAGGAAAACGTTGCGGCGGTTCGCGAGGGCGGGGTGAGCGTGATGCTGGGGACTCCAACGTTTTTGCGGGGCTATTTGAATCGGGCGAGCACGGATGATTTCGCGACGCTGCGATTGGTGATCGCTGGGGCTGAAAAGCTGCCGCGTTCCTTGGCGGAGGAGTGGGAGAATCGGTTTGGGATTCCGATTCTAGAAGGGTATGGGCTGACGGAGTGCGCTCCGGTGATTTCAGCGAATTGCTTGCATAGCTGCGAAATGCTTGGCCGCTACGCGTTGCATCAAAAGGGTTTTAAGAGCGGTACGGCGGGGCGGCCGCTGCCGGGGATTTGGCTTCGCATCGTGGATGAAGCGGATTCGCGTCGCTCTCTTGCTCGAGGCGAGTCCGGCCTGATTTTGGTGAAGGGGGCGAATGTGTTCCGCGGCTATTTGGACGCTTCGGGCGAGAACCGGTTTTTGGAGAATGGGTGGATGGATACGGGCGATATCGGTCGGCTAGACGAGGACGGTTGTCTGGCGATCGAGGGAAGGCAGTCGCGTTTTTCGAAGATTGCGGGCGAGATGGTTTCGCACACGGGAGTGGAGTTGGCCGTAGCCGAGGCGTATTCAAATTCTGGAGATGAAGGGGCGGCCTTTTTCGTTGGGGCGCGACGATGCGAACGCAAGGGGGAGGCTTTGGTTTTGTTGGCGACGAAGGCATTGGATCTCGCCGATCTGGGGCGCAGGCTGCGCGAGCGAGGTTTCCCGAATCTCTGGGTGCCGCAGGCGATAGTGGAAGTGGAGAAGCTGCCTTTGCTGGGAACGGGGAAGCTGGATCTGAAGGCGTGTTCCGCTTTGTGCGCGGCGGATGTTGCAGCGGTCGCTAGTTAGCGAGGTTTTTCTCGGTGGCAGGATCGAAGAGGTGGGCTTTGTTGAGGTCGAGCCAGACTTTGATTTGCTCGCCGGTGGCGGGGCGGGCATCGCTGCGGACGCGTCCGATAAGGCTTTGTTGGCCGGTGGAAAGGTAAATGAAGGTTTCGTTGCCCATTGGCTCGGCGACGTCGATGGTGAGCTCTGCGGTATGCTCGGTTTCGTAATCGGAAAGGGCGCGGACGTCGTGGATGTCTTCGGAGCGAATTCCGAGAACGATGGGTTTGTCGATGTGGTTTGTGGATACGTCGACGAGTTGATTGCTCAGCTTGACGCGGAGGGGTGAGTTGTCGGCTTGGAAGTAGAGGGTGTTGTCTTGGCTTTGGATGGCGCCGTTGACGAGGTTCATGGGAGGGCTGCCGATGAAGCTGGCGACGAACATGTTCGCCGGATTGTTGTAGATGGTGAGCGGCTCGTCGACTTGCATGATGTCGCCCCCGTTCATGACGCAGATGCGATCGCCCATGGTCATGGCTTCGACTTGGTCGTGGGTGACATAGATCATGGTAGAGGCGAGACGGGTGTGGAGCTTGGAGATTTCGGCTCGAGTGGATACGCGCATTTTGGCGTCGAGATTTGAAAGCGGCTCGTCGAAGAGGAAGACCTTTGGCTTTCGGACGATGGCGCGGCCGACGGCGACGCGCTGGCGTTGGCCGCCGGAAAGGGCGAAGGGCTTGCGCTGCAGTAGATCTTCGATGCCTAGGATTTCGGCGGCGTCCTGGACGCGGCAAGCGATTTCGTCCTTCTTGAATTTTCGAAGCTTTAGTCCGAATGCCATGTTTTCGAATACGCTCATGTGCGGATACAGAGCGTAGTTTTGGAAGACCATGGCGATATTTCGGTCTTTTGGCTGCACGTTGTTGATCACGTGTCCGTCGATTTTGATTTCGCCGTCGGTGACTTCTTCGAGTCCGGCGATCATGCGCAGAGTGGTCGACTTGCCGCAACCCGATGGGCCGACGAGAACCATGAACTCTCGATCCTTGATGGTGAGATCGATTTGGTTGACGGCTGTGACGTCATCGCCTTTTCGATTCGGATAGATCTTTAGCAGTTTGGAAAGGTCGACGGTCGCCATGATTCTGGGGCAGGTTGAATTTCTAGCAGGCGCGGCTGCGGTGGGCGTGGAAAGATTTGCGGCAGGGAGAGGTATCGTCAAACCCTTTGTCCGAGGGGGAAAGAGGCGTTGGGCATTGGCTTTTTCAATACGTTTTCAGGAGCTTGAAACGTAGCTTGAAAGCGTAGTGTCGAAATGGGAGCGAGCTTCTGTTTTGATGAGGTTTGTGGATACGGTTCTCTTGTATCGACGATTCTTGTACCTCTTTTTGTAAGTGTTTCGGGGGGTATGTTTATGGGAAGTATTTCCCACGTATCCGGTTTTATGAACTGGATACGTTTCTAATACGCTATTCGAATATCTGATGCCAGAAATCTGAATACGGGCCCAAAACGACGCAAAATTGTGTAAAAACTGGCTGTACCCAAAAAATACTAACAAGTTTATGTTTGAAAAACTAAAGGTTTTAGGTAATTGAACGCTACTTCAGGTTTAATAATTCCCACCGAATAAACCGTTAATCCTAACCATACTAAAGTTATGGCCGCAAAAAAAGGCGCTGAGAGTTCACCTCTCACATTCGATCTAAAGGCAGATCTCATTTCTGTCCTAGATAAATATCAGAAGCAGCTTGGTGTATCCAAAAGCGAAATCATTCGCTACGCGATCGCCGGCTTCGACTACGCTGGATTCGCTCCGGCAGTGGAAAACCACCGTCAGATTTCGGTGCGTCTTCCGCTCAATCAAAAGAAGGACCTCGTCAAGCTCGCTAAGACCAAGAAGGTAAGCATCGGTGAACTGCTCCGCGCAGCTCTCGAAACGCTTCCTACTGTTCCAGGAAAGTCTGGAATCGAAAAGTCTGCACCGAAGCCAAAGCCTGCTAAGAAGGCAGCCAAGAAGGCGGCTAAAAAAGCAGCTAAAAAGGCTCCTGCTAAGAAGGCCGCTAAGAAGGCAGCCAAGAAAGCAGCTAAAAAGGCAGTGAAGAAGGCTCCTGCTAAAAAGGCAGCCAAGAAGGCAGCCAAGAAAGCAGTTAAAAAGGCAGCTCCTAAGAAAGCTGTTAAGAAGGCAGCAAAGAAGGCGGTAGTTAAAAAGGCAGCCAAGAAGGCAGCTCCTAAGAAAGCTGCTAAGAAAGCCGCCAAGAAGGTAGCTAAGAAGGCAGCTCCTAAGAAAGTTGCCAAGAAGGCAGCGAAGAAAAAGAAGAAGAAGTAGTCGCTTCAATCCTTTCTAAATTCAAAAGCCGAGGCAGTGATGCCTCGGCTTTTTTTTGGTTCATTGCCAATTCGAGTGGACGGGTAGGAACTGGTTTAGCTGAGATCCGGCCTTTGGCCGGAACAGGGTGGCCTGCGACCAGCAGGATTCGAATGGGCTTGTGTGTTTGCGGCTGGATTGAGTGGTCTGGATAGCGGATCTGCCTTTTTCGGCAGGATTCAAGATGGCAAGAGTGACGCCATCCGGGGTGGATCATATTTCCACACTGTTGGGTGATGAAACTCTTTTTTGGGAAGGGAAGTGGAGAGCTTTTTTGAGCCGCTTAGAGTCTCGTAGTTAGCGTGGGGAAGCGCTTGGTCTTGTCAGAGAGGAGTTTTGCGCGAGTGCTTTATGGCTTTGCGAAGGGTGGCGATAACGGTATCGAGAACATTTATACGAGCCCGCATTTTGCAGTTTGCCGGGATGATCTTCCAGGGAGCGTGCGAGGTGTTGGTCTTGTCGACCATCTCGTTGATGGATTCTTCGTAGCGATCCCATTTCTCGCGGTTCCGCCAATCTTCTTCTGTTATCTTCCACTGTTTGAGGGGGTTCTCCTCTCGCGCTTTGAAGCGTTCGAGTTGGGTGTCCTTGTCGATGTGGAGCCAGAATTTGATAATGGCCGTGCCGAAGTTTGCGAGATGCTGTTCCATCTCGTTGATCTCTTGGTAGGCGGCTTGCCATTCTTCGTTGGCGCAAAGGGATTCGACTCGCTCGACGAGGACGCGTCCGTACCACGAGCGGTCGAAGACGGCGATTTTTCCTCGCGGCGGCATTTCTTTCCAGAAGCGCCAGAGGTAGTGGTGGCTGAGCTCTATCTTCGAAGGGGCTGCGATTGGCGTGACGTCGTATCCGCGTGGGTCGATGCACTGGACGAGTCGCTTGATGCAGCCGCCTTTTCCGGCGGCGTCCCAGCCGCAGAAGACGATGACGATAGGAATCTGGTGGGAGTGTATTTCGTGTACGAGCTCGTGGAGGGTGTCCTGGCGTTCCTTGAGGGTCGCTTTGTAGTGTTGGCGTTCGAGGGGTTCTTTGAATTTGACGTCTGCCAGGTAATTGTGGCCTTGATACGGTATCCAGACGTTGGGGGTTCCTGTTTTTTTGGGGATGGGGCGGTGGAGCTTTTTTTTCGTAACCGCAGCTTGGAGGTGGTCGATGATGCGGTTGTAGACTTCGATGAGGGCTCCTTTGAAATGCTCTGTGTCGACGGAATGCCATTTCGCGTAGTCGCGGTCGGTGGCTTTAATCCCTTTTTTGACGATACTGAGATAGGAGTTGTATTGGCGGTTGCGTCGCCAGTCCTTGGGGGTGACACGCCAGGCGGTTTTGGGATTTTCTTCGAGACGGCGAAAGCGTTTGGACTGGATTTTCTTGGGAACGGTGAGGAATATTTTCACGATCTCGACGCCGCTGTCGTGGAGCTGGCGCTCGAAGTTTACGATGTCTTCCCAATAGCCGGTGAGCTCGTCTTCGTGGAGTTTGCCTTCGGCCCAGCTGTCGAGCACGAGGTAATAGGGGCCGCGATCGTAGAACTGTATCTTGCCTTCGTCCGGCGTATGGTTCCAGAAGCGGTGGAGGAGCGGGTAGTTTCGCGGCTCCTTGTGGGAGGCGTGGGTGGAGTAGACTTTGAAGGAACGGCTATCAATATCGAGCAGGACTTGATTGAGGAGCCTGCCTTTGTAGGATGCGTCGAGGCCCTCTATCGTCACAAGCGTGGGTATGCCCAGCTTGCCGGCTTCGCGTTGCAGCACTCCTAGTTTCAGGGCGAGTTCTTTGAGGACGCTTTTGTTGGGTTTGGCCTCGGTGGGTGCGGTTGATTCTTCTGCCATGCTGTTTATAAGGTAGTCGGGTAGTCGTTAATGCCAAGTCGAGCGTGCAAATGAGGGAGGGAAGTCTCTGCGAGCGCTGGTGGTGGATTTGGTTGGCCCGCTTGGCTTGTAGCAGTCGTGTGTCTACTGCTCGTATCCAAAAAGTTGTTTCGTTTTTATGTATTCGACGGCGGCGGGCGGGACCATTTTTTCCCAGACGGGATCGTTTTCCGCGATGGCGCGGAGGATGTCTTTCGAGAAGATCTCGAGGAGGTTTTCGTCGAAGTCGCGTATGTGCTCGATGTATCCGTTTTCCAGTAGGTGGAGGTATAGGTTTGTGAGCTGGGGAGTGACGCGGAGGTTGTTGCAGGTGATGAGGAGATCGTCGGCGAGTCCGCTGGTATGGATGTCTTCGGCTATGGCGAGACCGTTGGCTTCCTCTTTAAGAAGCTGGAGGTAGCGGCGGTAGGCCTTTTGCTTCATCGGGTAGATGTAGAGGCGCACGGAGTTTTTGAAGAGTCGGCCGAAGCTCTCGAGAATGCCGCCGGCGAGGTGGGCGTAGTATTTCTCGTCGAAGACTTCGAGCAGGTTGTTGATGCCCATGGTGACGCCGATCATTTCTTTGGTGTATCGACGAAAGTAGGACGTGAGCCGGTAGAATTCGAAGTAGTTTGAGATGAGGACGTAGTTTCCGGTGGCTCCGATGGTGTCGATGCGGGCGAGGTAGTCCTCGTAGTCGAGTTTGCCGGAGGCGAGGAGGTTGTTCATGGTGATTTCGGCGAGGACGATGAGGTCCTTTCCTTGAACGGAGGGTTCTTGGATGAATTGGGCGCCGGAGCCTTTGAGCATGTCGATGTTGACCTTGGTGACTGGGCGGAAGCTGCCGCGTTCGACGAGGATTGCCTTTTTATAGAGCGCTTCGGAGGGCTGGGTGATTTCGCCTCTGGGGGAGAAGAGGACCGCGTTGGTGAGGCCGCGTCGCACGAGGTGGAGATTGGCTATGCGGTCGTCGACGCCTTCGAAGGCGGGTCCGGAGAAGTGGATGAGATCGACTTCGATGCGTTCGGCGCCAACGTTGTCGACGAGGGATTCGATCAGTTTCTCGACGTTGTCGTGAAGGTAGAAGGCTCCGTAGATGAGGTTGGTGCCGAGGATGCCGACGGCGTGTTGTTGCTGGATGTTTTCGGGATCCCAGAGGCGAGTGTGCAGAAAGATCTCGTTCGGCGGACCGCCTGGGCGGGTTTGGAAGCGAATGCCCATCCAGCCGTGGGTGTCGTCGCCGCCGCGGTAGCTTTTCGCCTTCATGGTGTTGGCGTAGGCGAAGAAGGTGCGTTCGTGTCCGACGTCGTTCTTGAGGCGCTCTTCGAGGAGGGCGTACTCGTGCTCGAGCATTTTAATGACGCGCTCGACGGATACGTAGCGTCCGACTTTTCCGTAGATGGAGTCGCTGAAGGTCATGTCGTAGGCGGACATGGTCTTGGCGATGGTTCCGGCGGCGCCTCCAGCCTGGAAGAAGTTGCGACAGGTCTCTTGTCCTGCTCCGATTTCAGCGAAGGTGCCGTACCTCAGGGCATCGAGATTGATGGTGAGGGCTTTGCGGTTGGTGGTGAGGAACTCGCTGGGTTCCGAATGGGTGTCCATATTGGCGGCGTTTGGGTGCGGTGTATGTGTGTTTAGGAGTATCCATAGTACGCGCGGGTGGCAGGTCAAACTGGGATCGAAGCTTGTGGTGACAATTGGACGGGTTGGTTCGAGCGGCCTGCGGCAAAAAAGGTTGCCTAGGTGGCGGGGGCGAATTGGATGGAAAGGCTCGTTTCTTCGAATTTGTCCCTCATCTCAAGCCTATGTCTACCCTACTAGTCGCTCTCGGCGCGGGAATTTTGTACCTTGTGGCCTACCACACTTACGGCCGTTTCCTCGCTCAAAAGATCTTCAAGCTTCGCGCGGATGTGGAGGCTCCGAGTGTGGCGCTCAATGACGACGCGGATTTCGTGCCGACGGACAAGTTCGTGGTGTTTGGGCATCATTTCACGTCTATCGCGGGCACGGGACCGATCGTGGGTCCGGCGATCGCGGTGATTTGGGGTTGGGTGCCGGCTTTGCTTTGGGTTTTGTTTGGATCGGTTTTGCTGGGGGCGGTGCATGACTTTGGCTCTTTGGTTGTCTCTATGCGGAATCGCGGTCAGACGGTGGGCGAGATTTCGGGTCGAGTATTGAATCCTCGGATACGGTTTCTGTTTCTGTTTATCCTCTTTCTCGCGCTGACGATCGTGCTGGCGATTTTTGGCTTGGTGATCGCGATTGTCTTCAAGAATTATCCCGGAGCGATTTTTCCATGCATGGTGCAGATCCCGCTAGCGGTGGCGATTGGGGTTTGGCTGCATCGCAAGGGGATCAGTTTGCTGGTGCCTTCTATAATCGCTCTGGCTCTGATGTATCTTTCGGTGGCATTTGGCGACGAGGCGGGGTTTATCCATAGTTTCAATACAAGCTTAGCTTCGTGGGAAGTGGGCACTTGGGTGGTGGTTTTACTGGTGTATTCCTATATCGCTTCGGTGCTGCCGGTATGGTCCTTGTTGCAGCCGAGGGACTTCATTAACAGTCTGCAGCTTATCACGGCGCTTGGGCTTGTGGTGCTAGGTCTGGTGGTTGCTGCGTTTTTTGGCGGCGCTCCGGTCGGGGGATCGGAATTGCGTCCCTCGCTCGAGATTGCGGCGCCCGCGTTTCGTTCGGGAGCGATGGGGGCTCCGATGATTTTTCCGTTTCTCTTTATCACAGTGGCCTGTGGGGCGATCAGCGGATTTCACTGTTTGGTTTCAAGCGGCACTTCCAGCAAGCAGCTCCGTTGCGAGACCGATGCGCAGTTTGTGGGGTTTGGCTCGATGTTGTTGGAGGGCTTTTTGGCGACGCTGGTGATTCTCGCTTGCGTGGCGGGCTTGGGACTTGGGATTCAGGGGAGCAACGGCGAGATGCTGATGGGGGAGGCGGCGTACACGGCGCGCTATGCGTCTTGGGCGGCGGCGGGCGGCTTGGCTGCCAAGGTGGGAGCTTTTGTGGACGGGGCGGCGAATTTTCTGAAGTCGATCGGCTTGGCGCCACAGTTCGCGGTGGCCTTGATGGGAGTGCTGGTGGCTTCCTTCGCGGCGACGACGCTGGATACGGCTTGTCGTTTGCAACGCTACGTGGTGCAGGAACTCGCGGGAACCTTTGTTCGAAGGGATTTGGCGGGGCGTCCTGTATTGGACGGGAATCCGTTTTCGTGGCTGACGGATAAGCACGGGGCGACGATTTTCGCGGTGCTGGTTGCGTTTCTCATGGCGGCGGTCCCTCCGGATGGGATGGGATGGACTTGGGCGAACGTTGGCAAGGGGGGCATGATTCTGTGGCCGATGTTTGGGGCGACGAATCAGTTGCTGGGCGGGCTGGCTTTTCTAGTGATTGCGTTTTGGATGTGGCGTCGGCGTTTGCCGGTTTGGTTTGTGGTGATTCCGACGATTTTCATGCTGGTGATGCCGGCTTGGGCGATGAGCTATCAGCTTTTCGCAGGCGAGGGAGCGTGGCTGTCGGCGGAGTCGAAGAACTGGCCTTTGATCTTTATCGCCTTAGCGACATTGGCTCTGGAGGCCTGGATGGTGGTGGAGGCCTTTCTGTCTTGGCCGAAGGCTCGCGGGGTTTTGGAGGAATCGCTGGAGCCCTTGAGTAGGTCCTCTCCGCATGCCGATGGGGGCCGTTCCTGCTAGCTTACTTTAAGTTTGCGGCCTGCCTGCTTTGGGAGTCGTTTAGGGGCAGCTTATCTATCAAGTATTATGAAGGGATTTTTGAAGACGTTTTTCGCGTCCTTGCTGGCGATCGTGTTCGCGGCGGGCGGGTTGTTTATATTAGTGGTTATTTTGTTCGGGGTAATTTCCTCGATGAGCCAGCCGTTGCCTCAGGTTGTGAATGGGAGCGTGTTGGTATTCGACATGTCGGCCTCCATTCAGGATCGGCCGGTTGGAATGACGCGCGACGCGTTTATCGACGAAGCGATAGGCGGACAGCGGCTTCGGAAAATATCGCTCCGCACCTTAACGCGCGGGATTCGGGCTGCGGCGAGTGACGACCGAATCGAGGGGTTGCTGCTGACCGGCTCGTTTGCGGTCGAAGGCTACGGGTCCGGGTTTGCGGCGCTGAAGGAAGTGCATGAGGCGGTGGAGGTTTTCTCGGAGTCGGGGAAGCCGGTCTGGGCTTATGTGGTGTATCCAACTGCTCGTGACATGTATGTGATTTCTGCGGCGGATACGATTTACATGAATCCTGAAGGCGTGGTGTCTGATACGGGCATGTCGATGAGCTATCCTTACCTAGGCGGATTCATGAAGAAGTATGGCGTGGGCGTGCAGGTCACGCGAGCGGGAGATTACAAGGCGGCGGCGGAGAGTTTCGTGCTGGAAGGGATGAGCGAGCCGTCTCGCGAGGCGAATGCAGCGGTATTGGAGGACTTTTGGTCGGAGTATCTGAGTGTAATCGCGAATGGGGCGGGGATCGAAGCAGCTGAATACGAGAGGATGCTTAACGAACTTGGAATGTTGACGGCGGTGGATGCCGAACGATTGGGATTGGTGGACGAGCTTATGTTTACGGATGAGCTGATTGCCGCGCTGCGGAAGGTTTCTGGGGTAGACGAGGAATCGAACTCTTTTCGGCAGACTAGTATGGGGGACTATCTCTTGGACAAGGTTAAGCCGATGTATTCAAGCGATGGATTCGTGGCTGTGATCTACGCGGAGGGCACTATTGTAAATGGCGAAGGTAACGAAGGACAGGTCGGGGGAAGTGGACTCGCTCGCGTCATTCGAAAGGCTCGCCAGGACGACAGGGTGAAGGCGATCGTGTTGCGCGTGAACTCGCCGGGCGGCAGCGCTCTGGCCAGCGAGGTGATCCAGCGCGAGATGCGATTGGCGAAGGAAAAGATGCCAGTGGTGGTATCGATGGGATCTGTGGCGGCGTCGGGCGGGTATTGGATTTCTGCATACGCGGACAGGATTTTCGCCCAACCGAATACCTTGACCGGATCGATTGGGGTGATTGGCGTCTTCTTCAACTACGAGGAGCTAGCGGCAACGCATGGGGTGAATTTCGATACGGTTAAGACCACGGAACATGCGGACTTGATGGCGCAGTTTCGTCCGAAGACGGAGAGGGAAATGAGCTTGGTGCAACGTCATGTGGACGTGATCTACGATTCGTTTTTGGCGAAGGTTGCGGAAGGTCGCGGTCTGGAGCTCGAGGCGGTGGCGGAGATTGCGGAAGGGCGAATCTGGTCGGGAGCGGACGCTCTAGAGCTTGGGCTTGTGGATGAGCTAGGCGGACTTGGCGAAGCGATAGCCTATGCAGGGGAGCAAGCGGATTTGGGCGAGGGTCCGGCGGTGATGGAGTTGCCGGAGGCGAGGAATTTTCTGCAGGATCTATTGTCTGGCGTTTCAGAACAGGCGGCGGACGCGAAGGCGAATTTAGCGTTGCGGCCGCTTGTAGATCTTTATCGCGAAGTGAGTGAGATTAGCTCTCGCTTCAATGACCCGAAGGGTGTGTATGCGGTTTTGCCTTACACGGTAGTAGTCGATTAGCTTTTAGGAATTAGAACATGGAAACGGTACTTACAAGAGATTGCAGCGCAACGGCGATTCCTGCGGGGAACGCGGTGACTTTAGCGAAAGGGACGAGCGTCTTCATCACGCAGACGCTGGGCGGAAACGTGACGGTGCGGGCGGATGGCGGATTGTTTCGCATCGCTAGCTTCGACGTGGACGCTTTGGAGGAGGTTGATCTTGGCGAGTCGGGCTCGTCTAAGGCGGCCCAAGGGGAGTCTTTGGAAGATCAGGTTTGGGGGGCGCTCAAGCAGTGCTTCGATCCGGAGATACCGATCAACATCGTGGATCTCGGTTTGATCTATGATATGCGAATCGAGCCTGGAAGCGCTGCAGGGCAGCCGCAGGTGTACGTGAAGATGACGCTGACTGCTCAGGGTTGCGGCATGGGGCCGGTAATCGCTGAGGATGCGCGGACACGTATTAAGCTGCTGGACGAGGTGGAGGAAGCGGCGGTGGAGATCGTCTGGGATCCGGTCTGGAATCCGCAAATGATCTCGGAAGAGGGACGCCAGATTTTGGGAATTTCATAATCATAACTTATTCGCCCCGCTTCGAGCGGGGCTTTTTTTGTCTGCACGCCTAGGCTCTTTCCCTGGTCCTGGATTTTGCGACGAACCGATGACTGTGTTTTTTTTGCAGATTTGGTTATGACTATTAGGATCTTAATTATAATTATAAGTTTATAATTGACACAAGGGCTGGGCTGTTGGTTTGTTGGGTTCAGTTGTCGCGCTCCGATCATTGCGGCGCGCGTTCGGTTTTCCCCAAAAGAACCCTAACCCTATCGACTTATGAAACTAGATTCTCGTGCGAGAATGTCGCGTAGACTTGCCCATGGAGGTGCATTGTCTCGCTTTTTGATTTTGCTAATTGCCTCGGTGGCGATGTGTGTGAACGCGTATGGCCAGGATACGGGCCGTGTGCAAGGCCGCGTGCAGGATGCGGTGGAAGGCCGTTATGTTGAGAATGTCACCGTTACTGTTACGGACACTGGCGAATCGGTCCGCACTACGTCGGATGGTACTTTCCGTATCGGCGGTTTGGATGCAGGCACTTATTCGCTGAGTGTTGAGCACTACGGCTATTTTTCCCGCAATGTCATGGTTGAAGTGACGGCGGGGCAGCTTTCAACGGTAGACGTGGTCAAGTTGAAGAGTCGCAGTAGTTTCGACGAGGAGGGCGATGAGGATGTTTATGACTTGGACGCTTTTCATGTACGCGGTGAAGTGGATGCTTACAGCCGAGCGATCAACCAGCAGCGCGTTTCCGACTACAACGTCAACGTGGTTGATTCTGGTACGTTTGGTGATGTGACGGAGGGGAACGTTGGCGAATTCGTGAAGTTCCTTCCCGGTGTAAACATCAACTATGTGGCGGCTGACGCACGTACGATCACGGTACGCGGCATGGCGGACAATTTCACGCCGGTGACGGTTGATGGGAATCGCATGGCAAGTGCGGCTTCTGGCAACAAGGCTCGAGACTTCGAGCTCGAGCAGCTATCTATCAACAACATCGAGCGTGTAGAAGTGGCAAAGGTGCCGACTCCGGATATCGCGGCTGATTCGCTCGGTGGGGCGGTGAATTTGGTGAGCAAGAGCGCGTTTGAACGCGACGGACGTCAGATAAAGTATCGTGTTTATTTTAGCGCAAATAGTGAGGATTTCGACCTCGGATCGACGGCTGGCCATGGCGATTTCAATAGTCACAAGATCAAGCCAGGTTTTGACCTTACTTATGCGGATGTTTTTAAGGAAGGTACGCTGGGTGTGATTTTCAATTATACCAATTCGAATCAATTTAATGAGCAGCATCGTGTCAGAACGCGTTGGGTAACGGACAATGACTATGATGATGAAGGAGTGGGCACTCCGCTTCTACGACGTTACTATATTCAGGATGGCCCGAAGTATACCCACCGTGAATCGTTTCATGTGAAGACTGATTATAAATGGGGTGAAAATACGGTAGTTTCAGGAAGTCTTCAATTTAACGATTATTCGTCCGAATTTCGTAACAGAAACATAACTTGGGATAGTAATATTACGCAAGTAGATGATAGCGATGGTAATGAAAGCGATTCCGTAATTTCTCCAACTTATATGTACGGGGACCCTGATCGAGGTGATATTGATTTGGGAGGTTCTTACCGCAATAAATACGGAGACACCTGGCATGGCAATGTATCCATAAAACACTATGGAGAAGTTTGGACATACGAGGCCGGAGCTTTCGCTTCCAGTGCGACCAATTTCTATGACGATTTTTCTCAAGGCATGATTATGCAAGTTGTCGGTGATGACGACTACCGCGGTCGTTTCGAGTTTAGTAATATTGGTGATCCCTATGCCGGAATTTTAGCCTATACGCCAACGCTTACTCTCTATGATTCGGATGGAAATGTAGATCCAACATATGGAGTAGGTAGTTTGTCTACTTTTGACCTAGATGAGGTCCAGACTCGTGAGCAAAACGCTCAGGACGATTTCGCTGGATTCAACTTCGATATGAAGCGGAATGTCCGTGTGGGCGAATCTTCCGGTTATTTTAAAATGGGGGTTCGCATGCAGGAGCAGAAACGTCATGCGAAGCGTAATCGCATTCGTTTGCGTCACGTAGATTCCACCTATGATGATACGGGGCTTCCGGCTGAGGAAATCTATTCTGGCGAAAGTGCTATTCATATTGGCGAAGGCGTGATTCAGTGGCCTGACTACGAGGATATATACGACTATTACGCTGATAATCCTGATAACTTCGAGTGGGGAAGCCGTACTGCTGGAAACGTTGTTGAAATCGCGAATCAGAAGTTTCATGCGGAAGAGAAAATATCAGCCGCTTACGTCATGAGTCAGTTGAAGTTTATGGATTCCCGATTGAAGGTCACTGGAGGAGTCCGGTATGAGAAAACAGAGATGACTGGTGTTGGAGGCTATTTCGATGAAAGTCTAGGAGAAGGTATTCTCGATGAAGCAGGTCGACTTCTTGCTCAGTGGAGTCAACGGAAAAGCTCGAGTGTTTCTTATGACGATTTTTATCCAAGTATTCACTTCGTCTATGACGTTAGTGAGAACTTTCTAATACGATTCGCTTATGCGAATACGATTGGTCGTCAGAACTTTAGTTCAATTATTCCGCAGCTTGAACTGGATATCCCTTCTGAAGATGAAGTTGAGTCTGACGGTGTTGTTGAATTTAATAACACATCTTTGGTTCCACAGAATGCAGATAACTATGATTTGACCTTCGAGTATTATCCGAGTGCGGGCGGTAGTATATCGGCTGCTTTGTTTAAGAAGGAGATAAGCAATTACATCGTTGATGAATTCGGGACTCTAGATCAACTTAGCCAAGCGGATTTTGATGGATTTGATTTGCCTTCCTTTTTGTTGGATACACCTCTCTATGCTTATCAAACGGAGGTTAATGGAGGTGACGCGAGCGTAGATGGTATAGAGCTTAGTTATTTCCGCTCTTTAAGTGGAGCTGGCATGCCCGATTGGTTGTCTAGTTTTAGCTTTTTGGCTAATGCTACCTATTTGGATGTGGAGCTGGATACTTTCGAATATATTCGAAATGTGAAAACGGCTGTATCTTATAATGAGTTGCAAGATATGGTCGAGGAAAGCTATAATTTAGGGCTGACCTATGATCGTGATCCTTGGAAGGTTCAGCTTAAGTTTAATAGTAAGGGGGAGCAATTGGTGGGTGATTACACTGATTTGCGCACGTATCCGGTTTTTGACGATAGCTATTATGTGCCGTTTCAACTCTACCGTGATAAACTAGAACAATTTGATATAAATATCGATTATGATATGAATGAGAAGACAAGGATTTTTGTAAGTGGTCGTAATATTTTCAACAAGGAGCAGAAGCAATTCGTCGCTAACGCTGACCGCAGTATCATAGTCCCTGAGCGAATCGAAGAGTTTGGCGTTCAGTGGGCGTTTGGCGTCAAAGGCGAGTTTTAGACTACGCTGACTTTACAAGACTTTCCCTGAAAGGGGTAAGTTCTTGTGGAATGACAATGGCGCGCGGTCTTAGGTAGGACCGCGCGTTTTGTGTGAGAATTTATTGGGTAGGCTGTACGCAAAACAAAACTGCGATCCCTGTAGAAGGGGTCGCAGTTTTCGTATTTGAAGATTGGATATCGCTATTTTGCGGTAGTTTTTTTTCTCGATGCCCTAGGAGCCGGGGCGGTCGACTCGCGGGTAGTGAGCTTCGCTGGTAGGGTGATGTCGGTAAGGCCGGGTGTGTTGTCTTCGAGGGCTTGGGTGAGGATGCGGCCGGCTTCGCGTCCCATGGCTTCCGGGTCCGCTCCGGCGGAGGTGAGGGTCGGGTGTTCCTCTTCGCAGATTCGAGTCATGTCGAATGCGGCGACGCTTACTTTCTTGCCGATCTCGATTTGTTTCTGGAGCAGGCAATTAATAGCTCCGCGGGCCATGAGTCCGTTTAGGCAAATCCAGGCTGTAGGGAGCGGTTGGCCGCTGGCGAGGATTTGTTTCGCGGCCTCGTAGCCTTCTTTTCGGTCGGCTCCGTCGAGGGTGGCTTTGAGGCGTGCATCCAGTTTTAGCTGTTTGGTGGCGAGAGCGGCTTCGAGCGATGCGAGTCGTTCGTCGTGGCGACCGCGTGGCTTGCCTCCGCCGAGCCAGGCGAAGCTGCGGTGTCCGAGGTCGTAGAGGTGGTTTACGAGAAGTTCCGCGGATTCGAGTTCGTTGGAGAGAACGGAGTGGCATTGTCCGGAGGCGCGAGCGGAGAGATAGACGAGGGGGCGCCCCGTATCGCGGACTTTTGCGAGGAAGGCGGGGGCGACTTCGCCCATGATGGCGATGCCCCGAACCGAGTCCGAGAAATGGGAGGAAAATGCGGATTCGGATTCGATGAGATCGTCTTCGGATCCGAGGTATACGGTTTTAAGTCGATGTTCTTTGAGGTGCTCGTGGAGGCCCTGGTGAACATGGCTGAAGAAGTTGCTCTTGTTGGCCAGTTTTAGGGGGGAGCGGAGGATGTAGCCGATGGTGCGCTGCCGCAGCTCTCCCTCGCTCGCCTCGATTTTCATGCCCTTGGGAGTGTATCCCTGTTGGGCAGCCATTTCGCGAATGAGGTGGTAGGTCTTCTCGGATATGCCCTTGGTGCGGCCGTTTAGGGCCATGGAGACGAGGGCTTGGGAGCAGCCAATCTCTTTTGCGATCTGGGCTTGGGAGATTCGTTTGGGTCTGGGTTGGCTCATGATGAGGGAAAGTCGTGGAGTTATCAGCTTCTTCTTTATATATATTAGATATCAGGAATGTGAAGCCACAAAATTGGAAGCGAATTGAGTAAAATACACGATATATCCTGCAAATGAATTGACACTAATGAAACTAATAATTATAAGTGCTTCATTGTTTTGATCAGTCTCTGAAAGTGTTCAGCCAGTGGATATTGGTTTGGGAGCGGAGGGAGTTTTGGTCGAAAGGACAAACCCCATGAATCTGAGATACCCAATTATCGCTGGCGCCATTTGTTTGGCTGTTTGCCACACCGTGACAGAACAGACTGTTGCGGTAGAAGGAGTGGAAGGCGTTTATGAACGTTTTCTTGAATCTGGAGAGTCGTGGGAGGAGCTTTCCGATTTTTCGTATTCCGGTTACCGGTATAGCGAGGTTCCAATTCCAGGCGGGACGAGTCCACGGCTTGACGTAGCTGACTTTGGGGCGATTCCCGATGACGGAAGTTCTGACCGGGATGCGTTGCAGGCTGCGTTTGACGAGGCCGAGAGACTGGGTGGGGCGACGATTGTTTTTGGACGAGGCGAGTATGTTTTGGATGCGGAGACAGGCGAGACTGAGCCTTTGCGGCTGTACGCGAGCAATACGGTTCTGCTGGGGCAGGGATCTGGAGAAGGGGGCACGACGCTTCGCATGGATCGGCCGCTGTATCCTTTGGATCCGGACAAAATGTATTCCACGCCGTTTGTGATTCAGGTTTCTCCGCGGGAGGTTTCGGAGCGGCGCTTGGCAACGGTCGCTTCTGGCGCGAAGCGAGGAAGTTTTCAGTTGGAGATCGCTGATACCGGTGAATTGCAGGTGGGCGATTGGGTGACGCTTTTTCTGGAAGATGAGGATGCGGTAGCATCTTTCTTTGGCGAGCGAGACGTATCAGAACTGTGGTCACGAGTCTTTAAGCAAGGTGTGATGTTGGCGGAGCGTCATCAGATAGCGGAGATTGATGGAAGGAGCGTACGTTTCGCCGAGCCCTTGCAAGTTGATGTGGACGCGGCTTTCGACTGGGAGTTGCGGGAGTATGTGGCTTTGGAGGAGATCGGGGTGGAATCCATTCGCTTTCTTGGTGGCTGGACCGAGGATTTCATTCATCACAGGAGCGCTCGGGACGATGGCGCGTGGAGTTGCCTGCGGCTAACGAGCGTAAGGAACTCTTGGGTACGCGATGTGACTTTCGATAGCTGGAACTATTCGCTCAGTCTTTTCGATACGTCCGCAACCAGCGTTCTGCGGGTACAGTTGGCTGGGGTGAAGGGGCATTTCGGTATTCACACGCGTCGAGGCTACGGCAACCTGATTGGGCTGGTGTCTGATACGATGGGGAATCATCACGGGCCGAGCGTGGGCTACCAGAGCGCTTCGAGCGTTTTCTGGCGATATGAGGGAAGTCCGGACTCGTCGTTTGATTCGCATTCGACCGGACCTTACGCGACTCTTCTGGACGCGTGTTCTGGAGGCTGGATGTATGGTCGGTCAGGTGGTCCGCTAGCGGGGATGCCGAATCACATGCGCTATCTTACGATTTGGAATTACGAGCGAACGGGAGGCGATGAGCCTGTATTCGATTTTTGGAGAGAGAACCCGAATAAGCGCGATCGGTTTTTGGATCCGGTGATTGTTGGATTTCATGGATTGGCGACTGAGTTTGAGGAATCGAGCGTTGGGGTTGTTGAAAGTCTTGGAGCGGCGGTAGAGCCAGCATCGCTTTTTGAGGCCCAGCTCAGTCGAAGGCTCGGAGAGCTGCCTGAATTTTTAAAGGAAGAGATGCGCCTTTGGGAGGAGTTGTCTCGTCGCTAGCTAAGGACAACTGCATTTGCTATGGAAACATCACTAACAAATTTCGACTATGGCGTGGTTGGATTCTATTTCCTGTTCATGCTGGCGATCGGTTTGCTTTTTCGGAAGTTCATCGGAAATACGAGCGACTTTTTCCGGGGTGGAGGCCAGATGTCCTGGTGGATGGCCGGCAGCAGCGCGTTCATGGTACAGTTTAGCGCGTGGACTTTTACTGGGGCGGCGAGCAAGGCGTATCAAGACGGCTTGCTGGTGCTGGTCATTTTCTTTGGTAACGCAGTGGGTTTTGTGGCGAACTATTGGTACTTCGCGGCGAAGTGTCGTCAGTCGCGCGTGATTACTGCTGTGGAAGCGATGCGTATCCGCTTTGGCAAGACAGCGGAGCAGGTGTTTACCTGGCTGCAGTTGCCGATAGGTACGCTTTATGCAGGGATTTGGCTGAATGGGCTCGGTGTTTTCTTTTCGGCGGTATTTGGATTTGACATTAAGACGACGGTTTTGGTTACCGGCACGGTGGTATTGATCCTCTCGGTGACGGGTGGAAGTTGGGCGGTCGTGGCATCGGACTTTATGCAAGTGCTTGTGTTGATGCCGATCAGCGTAGTGGCCGCGTTTTTCGCATTACGGGAGGTAGGTGGAGTCGGGGAGCTGGTGGCGAACTTTCCAGCGGACCGGCTTTTTGGCGGCGATACGAACTACTCGACGTTAATTTGGATTTGGGTGGTGGTGATTCTCTTAAAGCAGTTTGCTTCGACCAATAATATGATGGATGCGTCACGGTATCTTTGCGCTCGCGATACAAAGGAAGCGCGGAAGGGCGCTCTGTTGGCTTCGGCGCTCTTTATCATCGGACCTGCAGTTTGGTTTATTCCGCCGATGGCGTCCGCTATTCTGTATCCAGATCTTGGAGCGATGTTTCCTCAACTGAAAAAGCCAGAGGAAGCGTCCTATGTGGCGATATGTATCATGACCTTGCCGGCGGGCATGTTGGGGCTTTTGATGTCGGGCATATTTGCAGCGACGATGTCCTCGATGGATAGCGGCTTGAACCGCAATGCGGGGATTTTCGTGAGGAACTTTTATCTGCCGCTGATTCGGCCAAATGCTTCGGAGAAGGAACTGTTGATGGTGGGCAAGGTTTCCACTGTCGCGTTTGGGTCGGGAATCATTTTTGCGGGGATTCAGTTCAGTCAGCTGAAGGATATCGGTTTGTTTGATCTGATGTTGCAGTTCGGGGCCTTGGTGGCGATTCCGATGCAAGTGCCTTTGATCTGGGGGATTTTGGTCAAGCGCGTTCCCGACTGGGCCAGCTGGGTAACGATTGTGGTGGGGCTTTGCGTGTCCTTTGTGGTTAAGGTATGGATGACGCCGGAGTGGATCGAAGGTATCTTAGGTTTGGATACGCCATTCTCCGGTCGTGAAAGTAGCGATCTGTCTTTGATACTCGGGGTTGTTATCAATTTGACGGTTGGTTCCGCGGTCTATCTAGGATCGAGTGTTTTTTACAAAGAGCCGAATCCGACTCGCAAGGCTGAGGTCGATGGCTTTTTCAAGGATCTATCTACTCCGGTGACTGCGGAAGAGACGGGGTCGGTAGAAAAGGACAGTTCCCAAGGCAAGGCCTTAGGCGTGCTTTCGATGATCTATGGTGGATTTGTCCTCCTGCTGTGCCTGATACCCAATCCTTTGCTCGGGCGTCTTGCGTTTGTATTTTGTGGAGCAGTCCTGTTGGCAATTGGTTACGCATTAGCGAATACTGGAAAGGCTAAGGTATGAGCGGTCGGAAGTTTAGCGTGATACCGTTTGAAGCAAACCGAGTTTGGCGGAGCTATCTGGGTGGTAAGCTTTTGGATACGTTGGAGGGGGTGAAGGAGGCGGCGGATGGCAGTTTTCCAGAAGACTGGATTGGCTCTGTGACGGCTGCAAACAATCCAGACAATAGGTCTCCAGAAGAAGGGCTATCACGGGTAAGGCTCGAATCGGGAGAGTCTGTCCTGCTTGCGGATTTGATTTCTGAGGATCCTGAGTTCTATCTCGGGAAGTCGCATGTAGACCGGTTTGGAACGGATATGCGGATCTTGGTCAAGTATCTCGATTCCGCGATACGCTTGCATTTCCAAGTGCACCCTAGGGCAGAGTTTTCCGAGAGGCATCTAGGCGTGAGCAAAGGCAAGACGGAGGCTTATGTGATCCTTTCGGTACGTGATGACGTAAAGGAGCCTTACATCTACGCTGGCTTTCAGCGACCGCCGTCTCGGGAAGAGCTGAAGCGATGGATAGAGGTGCAGGACATTGCTGCGATCGAAGCGAGCTTCGACAAGATACCGGTAAAGGTGGGGGACGTTTTTTTGATTCCGGGTGGCTGTCCGCATGCTTTGGGAGAGGGGATTTTGATGGTGGAGCTGATGGAGGCCAGCGACTTGGTGGTACGCTTCGAGTACGAGCGGGGTGGTTTTACCTTGCCAGAGGAGTCTCGCTACATGGGCAAGGATTTGGACTTTGGCTTGTCGGTTTTTGATCTCGAAGCAAAGCCTGCCTCAGCGTTTCGGTGTGAGCCACGCGAACTGCGTCGGTTTGATGATGGATCGACGCAGCGACTCCTGATTGGGACGGATAGAACGAATTGCTTTGTAGCCCGCTCTACCTGTATTGAAAAGTCTATTACAAAGAGCGAGAACGGTTTCTATATTGTATTGGTAACGAAGGGATCGGGGATCTTGAGAGTAGGTGAACTGACTCTCGCCTTGGAGCCCTTTAGTCGGGCTCTCGTCGCTGCGGGAGCGGGCGAAGTAAGGATTGAAACGGAAGATGGTTTGGAGCTCTTAGAGCTGGCGGGTCCGAGATTTTAATATTCGAGAAATGAATACGACTAACCTGATTGTCATGACACAGTGGGAGATCGACACTTTCTTGGTGGATGGTCGACTTGAGGAGTTGAAGGAACTAATTTCTCCATGCCAAGTGATTGACGCGGATTCTTGTTCCGAGGAGGAGTGGCTCGGGCTGTTGCGTGAGGCGAATCCTGAAATCCTGGTGGCCGGTTGGAAAGCGAAGCCGCTTCCCGAGAGCACGCTTTCGGATTTCGCTTCCGCTTTGAGGTATGTTTGCTACTTACCTGGCTCGGTGCGGAAGCTTGTTCCTCGCAGGCTCTTGGAAGAAGGGGTTTTGGTCACGAACTGGAGCGGGTCTATCAGCCGAACTGTCGCGGAATGCGCTCTCTTGCTGAGTCTCGCTTGCATGCGGAGGGTGGCGTATTGGTCGCACCAGATGCACGACTGCGGCGGCTGGAAGAATGGTACGACCGAGACGCAGTCCTTGTTTGAGCGGCGGGTGGGGATTCACGGAATTGGCTCGGTAGCCAAAGCCTTGGTTCCTTTGCTGCGGCCATTTACGAAGTCGATTTCAAGCTACTCAGATGGGGTGCCGTCGGAAGTTTTCGATGCTTGTGGAGTGCGCCAGGAAGCGAGTTTGGAGCGCTTGTTTGCGGAGAATGACGTGGTAATCGAAGCGGAGGCGTTGACGCCGGATCGAGTACGAATCGTGGACGAGAAGCTGCTCTCGAGCATGTCGAAGGGAAGTGTATTCGTAAACGTGGCACGGGGAGCTTTGGTAGACGAAGAGGCGCTTTACCGAGTGGCTGCAAAGGGAGAAATACAAGTTGGGCTAGACGTTTATTCAGTGGAGCCTCTGCCGGAGAAGCATCCGTTTCGAGGTTGTCGAAATATCGTGCTCTTACCTCATTTGGGTGGTCCATCCACAGATCGGCGGCGGGATGCGGCGGATCACAGTTTAGAAAACCTTCGTCGATATCAGCGGTCGGAGTCGCTGCTGCAGCCGATCACTTTAGAGGTCTATGATCGATCTACATAATAAAATTATAGGAAAATGGATACAAAAGAGTTGATAGCAAAGTTTTACGATAACGCTGGCCTAAAGCGGGAAACGGTTCCGAGCGCGTATCGCGTTTGGCAGAACCATGCCAAGGATTTGATTACTCCTCTTGCAGGGCTGATGGAGGCGGGCAGGGCCCATCTCGAGATTCAAGGACCGGCCAGCGACCATGATCTGAATGCGGATCGGTTGGAAGCGTTTGCGCGGCCGTTCTTGTTGTTTTGCCATTGGGAGCAATCGACGCGGGTGTATTGCGAGGAGAGTGATATCCCGATTTTGGATAAGTCAAAGGACTGGTTTCGTCAGGCTTTGCTCTTGGGCAGCAACCCACGCTCGGATCAGTTTTTTGGATACTCGGCGAACTTTCATCAACATTCGGTGGAAATGGGCTTGCTGGTGATCGCGCTCGAATTGAGCAGGGACTGGCTGTGGGACGAATTGAGCGCTAGCGAGCGGGATCAAGTGGTGTCTTGGCTGGAGTCGGATGCCGGCAATGGTCATCATTGGAATAACCATATGTTTTTTGGGATTTTTGTGCTCGAGTTTCTGGAGCGTGAAGGTCGCTCGCGAGCGGCGTATCGAGGAGTGGTTGACCGTTGGTTCGAGGAACTAGAGGGAATGTATGCGGATGAGGGCTGGTATATGGACGGCATGAATCAAGCGTATGATTTCTATAATGCGTATGCGTGGCACTACTACAGTCTTTGGTGGGTGGCCTTGTATGGAGAGAGCAATCCTGAACGCTGTGAGCGCTTCAAGTCGCGCACCAGACGGTTTTTGGAGGACTATCCCATTTTCTTTGCGAAGAGTGGGGAGCATCCGGCGTTTGGGCGTTCGATCGCATATCGATTTAATGCGACGGCTCCCTTTGCTTTGGCTCACGGTTTGGGGGCGTCGCCGGTGGATCCGGCGGAAGCGCGGGGCTTGTGCCAGCGCAGTTTGGAGTTCTTTTTGTCAAAACCTATTTCGCAAGGGCAAGGGTGTTTGTCGCTCGGTTGGTATGACGAGTTCTTGCCTTTGGTAGAAGTGTATTCATGCGGTGGATCGCCGTATTGGGCAGCGAAGGCGTTTGCTCCTTTGCTATTGTCCCCTGATGATGCGTTTTGGTCGGAAGAGGAGAGTGTCGGCGTGGGTGCGCAGGAATCTCGATCCTTGGCTTTGAAGGCGCCTAGCCTGGTAGTGAGAGCGGTAGAGGGCGAGGTGGAGATCATCAATGCAGGGTCGCAGATCGCTTCAGTGAATACGCGATTTGGACCGCATAAATGGGGAAGGCTTAGCTACAAGACCGCTTGGGGCTTTGCCTTGTCTAGTAGGCCCGACGCGTATCCATTTGATGGAGGCCTGACAGCGCAGAAACGTGGATCCGAGGCTGTCTATGGACGCCATTACACCGCTCCGTTTGCGATGACTTCGGAGCATATGGGTTGTCTGTACAGTCTGGGAGGCAAGCTTGAGCAATTTCAGGTTTCGGTGGAGACGCGGATGTGGTGGAAGGCGAATTGGCAATTGATCGTGCATCGAGTGATAGCAAAGGATGCGTCTACTTTAAGGCATGGTGGCTATGCGCTTCCATCGATGCAAGAGGCTGATTTGGAGGTGAACGCGACTTATCCGGTATTGCAGGCTTGGAACGGAGAGCGCGGGGTGAAGCTGCAGGCTTTGAGTGGGTATTCGAATGGGACCTTCGATGCTCGGTTGAGCGTGAAGGATGGACCGCGACGGCATATCCAAGCTCCTTATCATGCTACGGCTGTTTTGGAAACCGAGTTGGCTGCTGACGAGGCGAGGGTGCTGGCTTGTCTGAGCTGGGCTGGAACGGATGAGTTGGAGATGGAAGTTTGGTCGGTGGCGTCATTGGATGAAGGACGTTGGGAGCTAAATCATCCGAAGTTGGGCGTCTGGCTGATTGAAGATGAGTCATTGCCAAATGTATCCAATTAATGGACGCAAAGAGAGATTGAACTATGATTTTCGAAAAACTAAACGGTAAGCGAGTTTTGGTGACAGCCGGGGCTCAGGGGATCGGCGAGGCAATAGTGCGACGATTTATCGATGCGGGAGCCCAGGTGGCGATTCACTACTTTTCAAGTGACAAGATTGCCCGCGAGTTGGTCGCTTATGCTGTATCGAAGGATCAGAAAGCGATCTCGATACAGGGCGACCTTTCTAAACGCGACGAGGCTCAGCGGGTGGCGGCGGAGGTAGGGGAGTACTTGGGAGGTTTGGATATCCTCGTTAATAATGCTGGCTCGCTCATCGGTCGACGGAAGCTGGGTGAGATTGAGGACGAGTTTTGGCGTTCGGTCTGGGATGTGAACATGACTTCCAATTTTT
>DS990592.1:5337096-5399261 GCA_000155695.1 Verrucomicrobiia bacterium DG1235
GGGCCGCAAGGGGTGCGCGTGAACGCGGTAGCTCCGGGATTGATTCTCGGCACCTCGTTTCACAATACGCACACTACTGATGAGTCCGCACAGGAGACGATCAAGAGTTTACCCTTGGAGAGAGCAGGTACGCCCGATGACGTAGCTCGGGCGGTTTTGTTTCTGGCCTCCGAATTCGATGGGTTCATTACCGGGGCCACCTTGGACATTAATGGAGGCGCATATGGTTGTTAGGAAAATAGCTGCCGCGCTACTGGGCCTTCTCGGAGTGGCGAGCGCAATTGGGATAGACTTCGAGGAGCGCCATTTCACCTACAATGGCTTTAGTTTACCGGAGACGGTTGTGATGCCTGCTGAGGAGGTTCATCCTTCCCTCTGGTTCGGGGTGGACGATATCGCGGCTTTGGCTGCGAAGCGGAACGCGGATGTGACCGCTAAGGATTATTGGGAGGCATTGGTAGGTAGCGAATATGTGTTGGCGGAGCTTCCTGCGGTGCCTGTATTGTCGGATGATAAGAAGGTGGTGCACAAGTACTACGGGGCGTTGACGCAGATCGCGGCTTACAACGCGTTTTTGTATCAGGTATCTGATGACAATAAAGCGGCGTATTTCGAAAAGGCTGTGGGAGCTTTGAGGCGAGGGTATGCCGGACCTCTTTACGAGCTGGATCCGATCGTAAAGGGAAGCGCGGTGGACGAGATCTATCAAGGGCTGTGGGCGCAGAACTTTGCGGCTGCATATGACTGGGTGCAGCCCGGCTTGTCTGCCGAAGACGATGCCATGATTCGTGGGCATCTTGTGAAGCACGCACGCTATATGCACGAGAACCTGTGGTCTTGGGCGAGCAGTCCGCATAATCACTTGTCGAAACCGGCCTGGGGCTTGGGGAGCGTGGCATTGGCGCTATCGGACCATCCGGAGGCGAAGGCGTGGCTGGAGAGAGCGGTGGCCGCTTCGAACGCCAACACGCGTTACTTCTTTAGCTCTGATGGAATTTATCGCGAGGGGTCGCACTACTATTTGTTCTCCTTCATCAACTTCGTTCCGTTTTTGTATCATTATCGTAATACAAGCGGATACGATGCGTTTGAGGCCTTCCAGCCTGCGTTCGAGTGGCCGGTATTGAGCCGAAATGGCAAAGGGTGGATGCCGAACTTTGAGGACAGCTTTATTCGTCCTTATCCTTCGCAGCTCGTGGCGGGAGCGTATCGAGAAGCAACGACGCGTTTGCATGGTTCGGCGTCTTTAGCAGAGGTTTTGCAGTGGAATTTCAGGAATACTGATTATGGGGCTTTTGATCAGTCTGAAAAGAGGAGCGGCTACAATTACACGGGGGCTACTTGGGATTATGCCAAAGCGCTGATCGAGTACTTGTGCTATGAGCCCGATATTGTGGCGATGGTTCCGGATGTATCTCCAGTGCAGTTTCTGGATTCGGGGCAAAGCGTGTTTCGCAATGGCTGGGGATTCAATGATGCCAAGGGGCGGACTTTGATTTTTCAGGCGGTTGCAGATGCGGACAATCATGAGCATAGCGATCATTTGAGTTTCGTACTCGAGGCGGAAAATCAACTGATGTCATCGGATTCAGGATACACGAGAGCGAGTTATGGAGAGGCGATACGCAAGGGTTGGTACGTGACTCCCGAGGCTCATAATGTCGTTCTTGCGAATGGCGAGGCTCCGGTGGATACGCTTCCGAATGTAGGGCCTGCATCCCGGGCGCGTTTAGCGACACCGTTTTTCTCGTGTGAAATCAAAGAGGCTCCTTATGCGAATGGCGGAAAGCATCAGCGTATGGTGGCGATGCTGGGAGGAGATGATTTCGCGATCGTTGATCGAGTTGCCTTACCTGCCTCAGGGAAGATTGATGTCGTGATGCACGGAGGGCGGGCCAGCTTGGATTCTGGAGAGTCATTGCATCGCTGGACGTATTCGGAAGACGATTACGGTCCGGAGTCCGGATTGCGACAGTGGTTCTGGGGAAAGGGATTTAAGACGGAGATTCTCGAAGGAGAACTTACCTACATAAAGGGTGACTACGCTAGTTTTCCTTATCTAAAGCATAGCAGGTCGGGTGAAGGCGCGCTAGGTCTTACTTTTCTCGAGCCCGTTGCGAAGGGAGAAGGAGGAGCGGAGTATATTTATGAGCGAAAGTCTGAAGATCGAATCGTTGTGCGCAATGAGAGAAGCTCGGTTTGGCTTGTGGCGAATGCATCTGATCAGAGTATTGGAGAGTCGAATTGGAAGACTGACGCATTTTTTGCTCACTTCAGTCTGAATCCCTCTGGGGGGTCTCAGATTGGTTTAGTGGAGGCAAAGTATTTAAAAGTTGGAGACGTACTGGAGATGAAGTTTAATTCGAAGGTAAACTTGGCCTTGGATTGGAATTCTCCTGAAGGTGGCTTGAACTTGTATTACGCGGCTTCTGATCCGGTGGAAGGGGTTGCTCGATTTGCCGGGAAGGTGTATCGATTGGAGTTGAGAGATAGCGGTAGATTGGAATTGAGATGAAATTGGCATTTACGACATTAGCTTGTCCCGACTGGGATGTGGAAACGATAGTAGGCAAAGCGAAGGCCTATGGATACGACGGGGTAGATTTTCGCGGCACGAAAGAAGGTCTCGATATTACTACTCAGGCAGCGTTTACGTCGGGAATTGCGAATACGAGGTCTTTGATAAAGGGGCATGGCATAATTGTCAGCGGGATCAGCTCCAGCCTTCGCATTTGTGATCGGGAGTTGTTTGATGCGAATGTGGAGGAGGCGAGGCGGACGGTTCCGCTGGCTCTGGAACTGGGGGCTGAGCAGGTAAGGGTTTTTGGATACGGAGACCCTGCGAAAAGCCGGGCGGTGTGGATTGATCAGGCACGACAATGCATGGATGCTATTTTCGAAATCGATGGAGCGGACCAAATCAATTGGCTGCTAGAGATGCATGATTATTGGATTTATTCTGATGTGTGCTTGCAGTTAATGAACGCGATAGAGCATAGGCGATTTAAAATCCTCTGGGATGTAGGGCATACGTCGCGAATAGGTGGCGAAACAGTGGAGGCGACGTTTGGCGCTTTGGGAGAATCGGTTCTTTGCGTGCATTTGAAGGACGCGATAGAGGATGCTTCGCATCCGCAGGCGATGAAGGATGGCTGGCGCTATGTTTTGCCGGGCCGGGGTCAGTTGCCATTGGCAGAGGCAGTTTCGGCGCTAAAGAAGAGCGGCTACGATGGCTGGTACGTGTTTGAGCACGAGAAGCGCTGGCATCGGGAGCTCGAAGAGCCGGATGTGGCCTTGCCGGCGTACGTGGATTGGGTAAGGGGAGTGTAAGGAATTGCGTAAGGAGCTCGCTCCCGCCTAGCTTTCGCGGCTGGGGCGGGCGATGACGCCGGGGTAGGGTTCGTCGGCGAAGAGGGCGCCATCGTCGGGCATGTGGCGGTCGCAGATCTCGAAGAGCTGGGCCTTGGTTTTGGAGCGACGCATCTCGTAGAGGAACTTGCCTTCGGAATCGACGCCTTGCCCGACGAAGTTGAGGTATTTCTTCATCTTGTTGACCTGGGCTTGCTCTGGGGCGTGGGGTCGCTCCACGGCGGCGTAGAGGTCTTTGACGTAGCGGTTGACTTGGTTGAGTGAGATTTTGGATACGGGGAGTCCGGCTTGGTCTTCGCGGATTTGGCGGAAGATCCAGGGGTTGCGGATGGCGTGGCGGCCGACCATGACGCCGGCGGCTCCGGTGTAGTCGAGGATTTGGCGGGCTTTGGCGGCGGAGGTGACGTCGCCGTTGGCGAGGAGGGGGCAGTTGATTCGTTCGGCGGCGCGTTTGATGAAGTCGTAGTGGACTTCGGAGCGGTACATTTCCTTGACGGTGCGGCCGTGCAGGCTGAGGAGGTCGACTTGGTGCTTGTTGACGAGGTCGAGGATGGTCTCGAAGTTTTCTGTATTCTCGAATCCGATACGCATCTTGACGGTGAAGAGTCCGGGGATGGTTTGGCGGAGGGCGCCGAGGACTTGGTCGATTTTTTGGGGGTCGCGCAGGAGTCCGCCGCCGCAGTGCTTTTTGTAGACGGTGGGGGCGGGGCAGCCCATGTTGAGGTCGACTCCGGCGATGGGGTGTGACTGGAGATCTTTGGCGGTGCGGGTGAGGTGGTGGATGTCCTCGCCGATCATTTGAGCGAAGACGGGGCGTCCGGTTTCGTTTTCCGTGACGGCCTCAAGGATGTGTTTCTCGAGGCGGGACTGGACGTGGACGCGGAAGTACTCGGTGACGAAGTAGTCGGGGGCGCCGCAATTCGCGATGACGGCCATGAACGGGCGGTCGGTGACGTCTTGCATGGGGGCGAGGGCGGTGAGGGGCTGTCCTGCCTGAATGGGTGCGGGAAGGGTGCGGTTGGCGGGCTTGCTCTCGGTTTGGCTCATGCGGAGGGAAGGGAATGAAGAGTGAAGGGTGAAAAGTGAAGGGTGAAATGGGCGATGTTTTTTGGTGGGAGCGGTTGATTGAGGTGGTTCAAGGAGCTTGCGGGGAAGGGCTTAGACTGTTTTTGGTGGTGTATGACCTCTTCTCGCGTTTCTCCTCTTTCGCTCAACCAGTTTATCGTCAAGGAGCATGTGGGCATGTTCAAGGCGGCGAACAATTTTGACATATTCGATCCGGCGACGGGCGAGAGGGTGTTGGAGTGTCGGGAAGAGAAGCTGGGTGGGTTTACGAAGTTGTTGAGGTTTACGGACTATAAGCGGATGACTCCGTTTCATATCGAAATCCGCGAGCCGAATGGAAGGACGTTGGTCGAGGTCAAGAGGGGGGTGGCTTTCTTGCTCTCGAAGGTGGAGGTTTTCGACGGGGAGGGCACGCCGCTGGGTAGCTTCAAGCAGAAGTTTCTGTCGATCGGTGGGAAGTTCGATGTCTTTTCCCCTGAGGGGGTGGTTCTTTGTACTTTGCAGGGAAAGTGGACGGGGTGGGATTTTTCGTTTGGTCTGGACGGAGTGGAGTTTGCCCATGTGAGCAAGAAGTGGTCGGGAATCGGCAAGGAGCTGTTTACTTCTGCGGACAATTACATGCTGAGCATTGATCCGGCAATCGAGGCGGATAGCTCGTTGCGGAAGCTTATCCTAGCGGCGGTTATGTGTATCGATATGGTGCTTAAGGAGTAGGGGCGAAGAAGCTTTTGGAGTGGCAAATTGGGCCATTGTTCGGGGTTTTCTCGGACTGCTTAACAAGTGGTTCGCCTAGGGTGGCTGCCGGAAAAACCTTGGTTGAGTCGTTTGAAAAATTTCTGATTCGCGTTATAAGGGCTATGCGAAGGCTTTATCCCTCTGGTCTTGGCGCACCGATTTTCGGCCGATATTCCTCTTAATCATCTATGACAACGCGAGTTCCCAGTGGCCGTCCTGCTGCATTCAGAAGTGAATTGCCTCGCCCGTGCGCGGAAGACTGGCTAGAGGAGCAGCTCGCGAAGATTCCTGATATAGCTGCGACCTTGGCGGTGGAGCAGGATGCTGATGAGCTGATGCGGAAATCTGTTATGTTGGCTCGGGAGCGGCTTGGATTTGCTCGGATCGGGATATGGCTGTTGAAGGAGGAGTCGAGAACGGCTGTCGGTACTTTTGGAGTGAGCGGCACGGGTGAAGTTATCGATGAACGCGAGCTACGGTTTTACGACAACTCTGGATACATTCGCTCGATGCGAAGCTCCTGGGAACGCTCTCCGCACTATTATTTGGATATAGCTAATCCGCTTCGCAGCGGCGAACTGAAGGTATTGGGCTATGGCACTCGGATCACTGTGCCGTTGATTCACAAGGGGGCCATTTTGGGGTTCATTGCGGTGGACGATTTGATCAAGACCGATAGTGTAAATCGGAGATCGGGCACTTTGCTTCGTCAATTCGCGCTGGTGGTTTCAAACGCTTATTCGACCATAGTTCTTGAGGACGAGGTTAGGCGCAGCGCCGAAAAGGCAGCTGAATCCGAGCGGATCAAAAGCGAGTTTTTAGGAATGATGGGCCATGAGGTACGAACGCCTTTGAATGCCATGATGGGCTACGCTCAGCTTTTGCGCATGCGTGAGCGAGATGCCGAGGTCGTGGAGATCGCCAACACGATCGAAGAGTGTGGGGCGCATATGTCGGGGTTGATCGATAGTATTCTGGAGTACTCGCATTTGGAGGCGGGGAATGTGGAGCGGTGGTACAAGCCTGGCGACCCGATCGAAGTTGTTGAGTCGACTGTCAAGGGCTTCGAGTTGCTGTACGCTGGCAAGGGTCTTGGGCTCGAAGTCGCGCATGAGGGGGATCGATTGAAAGTCGATTTCGATGCAGTGAGTCTGCGTCAGGTATTGAGCAATCTGTTACAGAACGCGTTGAAGTACTCTGAAAGGGGCGGGACTCGAGTGAAGATTCTTTCGAAGGATCGGGCGAAGGGCTTTGTGGAGTATTATATCGAAGTTCGTGACAGCGGAATTGGAATAGCCTCGAAGCACCTGGCGGCGATCTTTGAACCGTTTCGGCAGATAGGGCGATCGGAGGATAAGAAGTCGGGTGGCGTTGGGATGGGCCTGGCGATCGTCAAGAGTCTCGTCAAGGGCATGGGAGGCGAGATACGGTGTGAAAGCGTGAAAGGGGAAGGCACGACTTTCTCGGTTGTATTGAGTTTTAGGCGAGTGAAGTCGGAGGAAGGAAATTCTGGAGCTGTTTCGAATGGGGCGGGACTGGAAGCTAGGTCGCCGAAGCGTATTCTCATCGTGGAGGATAACAGCATGAATTTGGGTGTTCTTAACGATTTGGTTGAATGTCTTGGTTATGCGAATACGGATTTCGCTAAGGATGGTATCGAAGCGCGAGACATGCTGAGGGAGCGTCCTTATGACATTGTCTTTATGGATGTCCAGATGCCTCGGCTGGACGGGTTGAGCTTGACGCGCTTGATTCGGGATGGCGGTTCTTGTCCGATTAATCGAACTGTTCCGATCGTAGGGGTGACTGCTTTCACGAGCGAGTATGACCGGGAAGAGTGCATGATGGCGGGAATGAATGACTACATATCGAAGCCTGTGGTTCTGGACTCGCTCCGCCGAGCCTTCGATTTGGTCTAGGCATTGCTGATCGTTTGAGCTTTCGCTTTAGCGTGCGAGGTGTAGGTTTTCGCGTATGTCTGAAGTTCGCACGATCGAGGAGGCGTTTGACTTCATCCAAGGGGTGGGGATATGCACGATATTTAGCGGCAGCGTAGAGGGGGTCCAGGCTCTGTGGGATGTAGTGGATTTGCCGGATAGAAGCGGAGGACGGACGAGATGGGGAGCTCGCACTGAGGCCGTCTGGGCCTGGAAGACGGAGCTTCCGACTTTGTATCCGGATGATGTATACTACGGAAAGATAAAGGGTGGGCATGCCGTGTTGATGAGCATGGATTACCTGAGAAAGACGCACTATCGGAAAAGCAAGCGTCCGGTGGCGGACTGTAGGGAGCTCGCGCGACATGTGTATGATATCATCCGGCTAAGTCCCGGTACGAGCGCGGAGATTCGGCGCGAGGCGATGGAGCGGTTTGGATGTAGCAAGAGTCGGTTCGAGTCTGCCTTAAAGGAGCTTCAGGTTACCTTGAACATTGTACGGCTGAACGAGCCCGATTTGAAAAACGATACTTGGGTTCCGTTTGCTGAGGTTTATGGAGAGTTTGATAGAGTAGGAGGTGAGGCATGAATCGGGTTCGCGCTCGGCTTACGGTGTCATTGATTCCTGTTTTCGTTTTGGTGATTTCTCTTTATGGAAGTATCCAAATATTGGATATACCACCTCATCTTTCCTTGGTATTCGCAACTGTGGTGGCTGCGGTGATTGCGGTATATCGAGGTATGGACTGGGCGCGTTTGGAGGCGGGGATCGTTCGGGGGATTTCGGTCGCTCTGCCTTCTGTCCTTATTTTGATGGCGATCGGAATGTTGATTGGGACTTGGACGGCAAGTGGTGTGGTTCCCTATCTCATTACGCTTGGCTTGGAGCTTTTGTCTCCTGCGTATTTTCTGCCAGCGGCTTGTGTGATAAGTATAGTGGTTTCGCTTTCAACGGGGAGCTCCTGGTCGACGGCTGGCACTGTCGGGGTGGCTTTAATCGGAGTCGGCCAGGGCTTGGGCTTTTCGCTGCCGATGGTAGCGGGGGCGGTTATTTCCGGAGCCTATTTTGGGGATAAGATGTCGCCCCTTTCTGAAACGACGAATTTAGCGCCGGCGGTGGCGGGGGCTAAGCTGTTTGATCATATTCGGCATATGGCGTGGACGAGTGGTCCGAGCATTGTGATTTCTCTTATTATCTACACGGTGCTCGGTTTGAAGGTGGAGGTCGGTGTTGTTGGGAGCGACGGGATGTCCGATCTTTCGGGTACGCTGTCGGATTTGTTCGTGCTGAGTCCTTGGCTATTGCTGCCCCCGTTTTGTGTGCTTGCTTTGATTCTTTTGCGTGTATCGGCTTTGCCGTCCTTGCTTGCCGGGGCTTTTTTAGGTGTTGTAATGGGAGTTTGGTTACAGGGAGCATCTTTTGCAGAGATGCTTATTGCGGCTCAGGAAGGATTTGTTTCGGCATCGGGCGTGGCTGAAATTGACGAGCTGTTAACGAGGGGAGGTTTGGAGAGTATGTTTTGGACGATCTCGCTGATCGTCTGCTCCATGGCGTTTGGCGGAGTGATGGAGACGAGCGGGATGCTGAGAGCGATCGCCGAATCCTTGTTGAGGGTCGCCGAGACGGGTGGTCAGCTTGTCGCAGCAACGGTGGCGACTTGCATTGGGATGAATCTGATCGCTCCCGACCAGTACCTGTCGATCATCGTGCCCGGCAGGATGTATAAGGAAGCCTATAAGCAGAAAGGGCTGGCGGCCAAGAATCTTTCCCGAGCCTTGGAAGATGGCGGTACGATAACATCACCCTTAGTGCCTTGGAATTCATGCGGCGTATTCATGATGTCGGTATTGGCGGTGAATCCGCTGGCCTATCTTCCGTTTGCGTTTTTCAATCTGATCAATCCGGTGCTCTCCATTTTCTTTGGCTTGAAAGGTTGGACGATCGTGGAGGCCGATTCGGATGAGAAAGAAGGGGAGCGTTCATATGATTGATAGTATTGTTGGGTTTGTGTTTTCGGCTTTGTTGGGGCTTGTTGCGTTGTTTGTAATCGTGTTGCTAGCGCGGAAGTCGATGATAAAGGAAATGCAGAAACGGGATGGCGAAGCTGAGGAGAATGAGGCGGGAAAAAGCGAAATGCGCGGAGCGTCAGGTGATAGCGACGAATGGTGACTTGAGCTTGTGTACCTAATTTTTGGGTACGGGTGGAGGCGTTTGGCTAGGGTGCCAAGGGATAGTCTCATCCCATGGCTAGTGTCTGATCTGAATCCTGCAGCGATTGGAACGTGCAGTGAGGGACTTTCGGTTTCTGACGCTAGAATGCTGAAGCGGCTCGTCGGACAGTTGGTGTTGGGTTTACAGGGAGGCGATTCCAAGGTGAAGAAAGTCGTACTCGGTCATGGTTTCGCGAGTGACCGGGCGATACTAGGTATGATTTTGGGCGCGGAACGCTGCAAACAAGTAGGGAGTCCTTGCAGAAAGCCGGATGATCGTCCGGATTAACACGTCTTTCTGAGGGTTCGTTACTGTTCGCTCTTTACGGCGGGCTTTCTCTGCCGTATAATTTTCTTTCGAACGCGACATGGAGGTTTCTTTCACCTTGGTTCTCCGTTTGATCCATTGGAAACTTTCACCGCCACTCCGTTAGAGGTTCGTCTATCGGTTTTGGCCCTTCCGCCCGACGAGGCGTTTTTTTCGCCTGAAATATTGGCTCCTCAATCGTCACTTTCGCTTCGTCGACCTCTCGGTTCCCATATTAACCGGCGATGGTTTTTGTCCGTAAATTTTATCATTTTTCGTTATGAATCAGCAAATATCTAAACCTTTCGTTGAGACTGTTGTTAACAAGCCTGTCGAATCCGACGCTACGCCTCCTGTAGAATTGAGCGCTGCTCAAATCGCCCGCATGGCCCGAATTCGTTCTGCGTCGAATCGCACCGAGAGAGAGCGTCGCAGGGCAGCTTTGAGGTAAGGTTAGTGTGTTGTAGGCTGACAGGGCGCAGGTAGCTGCTTGGTAAATATGCCCCGGCCGCTTTCTCGCATGCTGAAATACCCCTGTCTCTTATGAGAAGTGTAGCTTGCGGATGGACAGCTCGAAAAGGCGGGCGCTGAATGACCGCCTATGAAAATCTCTCTTTCTGGAAAGTGGGCTCTGGTAACGGGCTCGACACGTGGTATCGGTCAGCAGATCGCTCTAGGACTCGCTCGTTGTGGGGCGAATGTGATCGTGCATGGTCGCAGCGAAGCAGCTGCGGCGCAGACGGTTGAGCTTCTCGCTGAGTTACCTGTTTCGGTTGAGGTCGTAGCGGGCGAATTGAGCTCGGTGGAGGGAGTGGAGTCGATCATCGAGCAGGTGAAGGCGAAGGTCGGAGTGATCGATATTTTGTACAATAATGCGGCGATATCGCACGAAGGGCAGTCGATCTTCGAGCAGTCGCGCGAGCTATGGGATCGGGTTTTCCAGGTGAACGTGCATGCCTTGATTCGCCTGTGTCAGGCCTTTGCTCCTGGAATGCAGGAGCGCAAGTGGGGACGCATCGTGAATTTGACTTCAGGGATCGCGGATCAGCCGGATCTGGCTGTCTACAGTGTTTCGAAGGCGGCGGTCGACAAGTTTTCGCGGGATTTATCGACGGCGGTTAAGGATGACAATGTGTTGGTTAATTATGTCGATCCTGGCTGGTTGAAGACGGATCTGGGCGGTCCGGACGCGTGGGATGAGGTGACGACGGTTTTGCCGGGCGCGCTGGTGCCGGTTTTGTTGCCGGATGGGGGACCGACGGGGCGTCACTACGCGGCGCAGGACTACAAGGTGCTTGGGGAGTAGGGCAGCTTGTAGGGGAAGTTTTGATACGAATCTGATTTGCGGCTTGAGGGTATGAGCTGCGAGTTGGGATTCTGCAGTGGGGGCTTTAGATCACAGACGGAGCGAAGCGGAGTTGGCGAAGTAAATGGCAAAATGGAGTGGAGATCTTGTTGTGTTTCCTTACCGCAGATGGACTCAGATGCACGCGGATTTTGATTAGGTTTTGAGGAGCAGCTTGATAGCTGCTGGTGAGAGGGAAATTGGGTTCTGTTTTTTTTGCCGCTAAGGTCGCTAAGGGCGGAAAGAGATCATGCTGTTGGTGGGGCTTGGGGTGGTTTTGTGGAACTGAGGTAGAGTGGGATGGGACGTCCCGTTGCACTTTGGAGTGCTATTGGAGTTGGTCGAACTTTGGATGGGTGAAGTTCGTGCGCTCTGGGTGGTGGAGGTCGAAGTGTTTGGCGAGGGCTTCTAGTAGCTCTGCTTGAGAGGATAGGGGGTGTCTTTCGAGGGTTCCGGTGTGTTCGCGCAGGATGAGTTCTGTATCCGCGATGACCTTACGACCGGTGGGAGTGGCTTGGGCTACGAGGAGATGGTTGAGGAAGCGGGCTTGCGGATGGGTGCAGGAGTACCAGTTGGCGATTTCGAGGTCGATGGGAGCGGCTTCGCGTAGGGAAAATTGGTAGACGTCTTGCCAGTTGTCGCCGATGAGGACTTGGTGGAGGAGTTCGCCGTCCTTATGCAGGAGGCGGCGGGGTTCGAAGGCTTGGTGTTGGATGGTGTCTGTCTCGAGCTTGATGGCTTCGATGAGGCCGACGCCTCCGAAGCCGACGTCGGCAAGGTAGGTTCCGTCGCTGGTGTGGACTTCAAGGACCATGTGGCTGAGCGGAGAGATGAGGTCGACCGGGGCTTGCCAGCGGACGCGGGCGATCTTGGGGCTGACGGTGAAACCGATTTGGCGGAGGGCGGCGGTGAAGAGTCCGTTTTGTTCGAAGCAGTAGCCACCGCGTTTTTGGTGGACGAGTTTGCGTTCGATGTCGGGCAAGGCGATGGAGATTTTTTTGCCTTGGAGGACGTCGAGGTTTTCGAAGGGGATGGACTGAACGTGGCGGGTGTGGAGCTGGATCAGCGTTTGGGCGGATGTATTCAGATTTTCGGTATAGCCGATTCGAGCGAGGTAGGCGTCGAGGTCGATGGTGTCGCTGTTGGCGGTATGGGACGTGGTTCGGGCTGGGTTCATCGGTGTGGCGTGTTGGTTGGATTCTTTATGTAGCTTGTCTTGATGTAAAGAGTAGGGCTCCGGAGAGAACGAGGATAAGGGCGAAGGCGCGTTGTGGGTTGATGGGGGAACCGGGGAGGTCGAACCAGGAGAAGTGGCTGACGAGGGCGGAGGCGAGGAGCTGTCCGGTGATGACGTAGAGCAGAGTGTTGGAGACGCCGGCTTGGGGCATGATCCAGTAGACGGTGGAGAGGGCCGCGGCGCTGATGAGGCCTCCGGCGATCCAGAGATGGAGGGGAATTTGGGCGATGCTCTCGCGACTGGGGAGGGGGTGGGATTTGAGCAGGAGTAAAAACGCGATGGCGAGGAATCCGACGATGAAGACGGAGGAGCTGGCGAGGAGGGGATTGGCGAGGCGCTTGGAGAGTTGGCCGCTGAGGGAGCTTTGGATGGTGATGGCGGCTCCGGCGGAGAGTCCGATGAGCGCGAATAGGAATGGTTTCATGAGTGCATCCTAGCGCGTGAATGGGTCGGCGGCATCAACCTATGTTGAGAGATGGGGATTTTTGATAAATTGTGGAAACCTATGTTGTGAGGGATTTTCGGATACGGCTGAGCTGGGTTGGAGTTACTCCGATGCGGGAAGCGATGTGGTGGAGAGGGATGCGGCTGGCTAGGCCGGGATTGGCTTCTATGAAACGAAGATAGCGGGTGCGGGCGTCGTCGATGGCGAGGGCGACCTCGATGGGCTCCTTGTCTAGGACCCAGTTTTTTTCGAGGTACTGGATGTGGTACCATTTGAGGTCGTCGTGGTCTCGTAGGAGTTTGCGGTAGGCTCGGTGGTCGATTTCGATGACGGTTGAGTCTTCGAGGGCTTGGAGGGCGAAAGCGCTTGGCTCGCCGGTGAGGAGGGTGCGGATGGAGGCGGGAAAGGTGTTTTCGGGGAAGAAGTGTTTGTTGTATTCCTTGCCGTCGGCGGAGACGGTGAAGCTACGGAAGAGGCCGCTGCAGACGAAGTAGAGGGATTGGGTGGTGGAGCCGAAGGGGACGAGGTTTTCGGAGCGAGGAATGGATCGGGTACGGCAGGCGGACTTTAGCTGCTGCCAGGTGGTTTCGGTGAGCGGGGCGTAGGCGTTTATGGCTTGGCGGAGGAGCTGGAGGCGGGGCTCGGACATTCTTTTCGGGTTGGCTGGCGAGGCTATTGAACGGGTCCTTCGAGGTTTGCGAGGTGTAGGGTGTAGAGGTTTTCTGATTTGATGCGATCGAGGTTTTGGGCGAGCTGTTGGAGATCGTCATTGACGTGGATGAAGCGGCCGGAGAGGGCGGAGTAGCTGCCAGAGGAGAGGTTGGCGACGAGTTTGCAGATGTCGTCGATGGAGCTCCAGGCTTCGGGGGGAAGATCCTTGAAAATGGGGACGTCGCGGGTCATGTCGGTGAGGACGAGTCCGGGGCTGACGGTGAAGACGGAGATGCCGTGTGGTTTTGTGGATACGGCGAGGGAGTCGGAGAGACGGACGAGGGCGGCCTTACTGGCGGCGTATCCGGGGTTTCCCTCGATGGGGCGAATGGAGGCGTAGCTGCCCATGTTGATGATGGTGCCGGACTGGCGGGCGATCATGGAATCGAGGACCGCTTTGCAATAGACAATGGGGCCACGGATATTTGTTTCTATGCCTTTCCAGAGGGTTTCGAGGTCGTTCTCCCAGAGAGGTCCGCCGGCGACGGAGCTGCCGGCGTTGTTGACGAGGAGATCGATGGGGCCGAGCTGGGATTCGCAGTCGTGGATGATTTCGGCGGCGCGAGGGGCGTCGGTGACGTCGGCCTCGTAGCAGCGGGCCGTGCCTCCAGCGGCTTCGATTTCGTCGCGGACGGATTCGAGGGCAGCGGTGTTGCGGGCTACGAGGGCGAGCTTGTATCCAGATTTCGATAGGGAGATGGCGATGGCTTTGCCGATGCCGCGGCTGGCTCCGGTGATGAGGGCGACTTTGGTGGGGGAAGTATTCATGGATTGGAGACGGGATGGTTTAGCTGTTTTTTTCCACAAAGAGATCCTGCTGTGGGGGATTGGGTTGTGATAGGAAGCGGGCCGGGGCGTCTCGATCCGCCTTTTTATTTATTGGAAGAAGTTGTCTTTTAGGTGGTCGGCGTAGCGGCGGCTTAGGGGGAGGGTGGTGCCGGATTTTAGGCGGATTTGGTAGTCGCCGTGGGTGAGGGATTCGAGCTCTTGGATTTGGTCGAGGTTGACGATGGTGGAGCGGTGGGTGCGGACGAAGTTTTTGGTGTCGAGGCGTTTCTCTAAATTGGATATCGTATTGCGGATGTAGCGTTTTGACGTGGAAAGATGGATACGGACGTATTTGTCGTCAGCTTCGAGCCAATGGATGTCGCTTACGAGTATGGGGATGATGCGGTCGTTTTCGCGGACCATAATGCGCTCGAGGTAGCTGGGCTGCTGGATGCTGGCGGCGAGCTGGGTGAGGAGGGCGGAGTCGAGGGTCGGGCTGGGGACGAGTTTGGAGGTGGCTTTGTCGAGGGCTTTTCGGAAGCGTCGGTCGTCGAAGGGCTTTAGGAGGTAGTCGACGGCGTTGTGCTCGAAGGCTTTGACGGCGTATTGGTCGTAGGCGGTGGTGAAGATGAGGGGCGGCATTTCTTCGGGGCCGAAGGCTTCGACGACTTCGAGTCCGGTCATGCCGGGCATTTGGATGTCGAGGAAGGCGAGGTCGGGGGCTGCGCTTTCGAGGAGCTCGAGGGCTTCGGTGCCGTTGGCTGCTTCGTAGAGGGTGGCGTCTGGGAGGCAGTCGCTGAGGAAGAGCTTGAGTTTCGCGCGGGCGGGGGGTTCGTCGTCGACGATGAGGATTTTGAGTGGCGGGGGCATCGTTTGATCTAGGCGGCGTGTAGTGGGATTTCTAATACGGCGATGGCTCCGCCTTCGGGGCGGTCTTGGAGATCGAGCGAGGCGGCTCCGCGGTAGAGGGTTTCGAGGCGTTGGCGGATGTTTTGCAGGCCGAGCTGGGTGCCTTGGGATTTGGCGGTGAGGCCGGGGCCGTTGTCGCTCACGGAGACGCGGATGGAGGAATCGACTTGGGAGATTTGGATGGCGATCTCGCCGGTGTCGGAGGCGTCCATGGTGTACTTGACGGCGTTTTCGACGAGGGGCTGGAGGCAGAAGACGGGGATTTCCTTTTGGAGGAGTTCGGGGTCGATATCGAGTTTGATGGAGAGCTTCTGGTCGAAGCGGGAGGCCATGATGTCGATGTATTTCTGGGTGATGGCGAGCTCTTGTTTCAGGGTGACTTTTTGGACTTGGTCGAAGGCGAGGTTGTAGCGGAGGAACTCGCTGAGGTCGGCGAGGAGGCTGTCGGCTTTTTTGATGTCCTCGTACATGACGGAGGAGATCATGTTGAGGGTGTTGAAGAGGAAGTGGGGGTTGAGCTGGTTTTTTAGGGAGCCCAATTTGGCTTCGGCGAGCTCGCCTTGGAGGGAGGCGAGCTGGAGGGCTTCCTTTTGTTTCTCGCGGTTTTTGAGGTAGAGGAGGTGTCCGATGTAGAAAAACCAGAAGCTGGGTGAGACTTTGGCTGTTTCCATGACGTAGCGGTAGAGGAGTTCTCCGGGATCGTAGGTTCCGAATCCAAGAACCGGATACGCGAGGTTGCGGACGACCGTCATGATGGTGGTGTGGAGCAGCCCCATGGCGATCATGGCGGCGAGGTAGATGGGGAGGCGGCGGGTCCAGTTGGATTTTGAGAGGGGGTAGAGCTCGAACCACTTGAGGAGGAAGGGAAGGGGAACGAGCAGGGACCAGGTGCCGGTGAGCTCGTCGAAGAGACGGGCTGGGATGTCGATTCCCAGCCCGTAGCTTTGATTGAAGGAGTAGGCGGCGCTGAAGTTGAGTAGGCCGATGGTTGTGAAGACGGCGACGGCGGCCCAAGCCCATTTGGGATTAATGTTCAGCCAGAGGAAGAGCTTTTTCGGTGAGGGGACGGGCATTGCGTACAGATTGTTTAGAGATCGGTGTCTTCCACTTCAATCCAAAGACGAGGCGGAGAGGGTTGAAGTGCTTGATGACGGTTTGGTAGATGAGGAAGGAACCGACGAGGCTTATTAGGAATAGGGTGGTGAAGCTGAGCTGCCAGGGCAGGGACGAGTCGATGAATGGGTAGGCGACGACGATGAGGATGCTCTGGTGGAGGATGTAGACGGGGTAGCTCGCTTCGTTCCAGCGGGAGAGGCGGTCGCTCCTGCGGCGGAGGTGGACTTGGGCCCAGCCGATGAGGGCGAGGAGCGTGAACCAGCCGGTGGTGATGCTGAGGGTGACCCAGATGAAATTGAGGCGATTGACGCCGACGTCGGGTATGAGTTCGAAGTAGCGGAGTTCGAGGAGGATGAAGGAGGTGATGGCAAGGACGGTATAGAACCAGCGGTCACGTTTGATGGCTTGCCAGATGCCAGGGAGGACCATGGCGAAGTAGCCTCCGATGAAGTAGAGGAAGTAGTGGGTGAAGCCTGCCCAGTCGTCGGTGAGGCCGTGGGTGTATTCTGGAAAATGGCGACGTAGTAGGATTTCCGCTACGAGGAAGGGAATGATGCCGAGGGCGAAGGTCCACTTGCGGGAGAGGAAGGAGCCGAGGGCGTTTTTTATGGCATCGGATTTCTTGCTGCGGAAAAAAGCGAAGAGTGGAAGGCCGATGAGGCTGTAGAGAAAGAGGTAGAGGATGAACCAGAGGTGGTGCCAGCTGAAGTTGCCTTCTGGATACGGTTCGAGTTGGAAGACGGAGGGATAGAAGTCGAGGAAGGAAGCGTATTGGTCGATCTTTTCGATATAGATCTGCGGTGGCACGATGAAGAACATGCCGAAGAGGAGGGGGATGAAGAGGCGGTTGTGCCTGTCCCAGACGAAGCGACCGATGGAACGGTTTCGCAGCATGAAGGCGGTGCCGATTCCGGAAATGAAAAGAAGGAGGGGCATGCGCCACTTGTGCATCCAGACCATGAGAGGCTCGATGGAGGTGACGGGATTGCTGGAATTGATATGGAAATCCCAGCTGACGAAAAACATGCCGGTGTGATACCAGACGACGAGGATGATGGCGGCGGTACGAAGCCAATCCAGTTCGTAGAGGCGAGGTTGTGCAGGCGTTTTCATAGTGCCTGCAGCGAAGCCGGCTGCGGTCCCTATGGCACCTTCAATGTCGCGAGCGGGACTTTGAAGGTCGCGAAGCGGGGGAGACTACTTGAGGTAGTCGTCGATGAAGGTGTTTTTGGCGGATCGGACGGAGGTTTCCCATTCGGCAAGGTCGTCGCCTTCTGGCCAGCCGTGAGTGCGGTAGGTGACGGGGTAGATGATGGCGTCCTTTGCGGCTTGGTTGACGGCGGCGTAGATGGAGGTGGAGGGGCAGGTTTCGTCGATGAGTCCGATTTCGACTACGATGGTTGCTTGCGATCCTGCGAGGAGGTGGGCGGCGTCGAAGTAGGGGGCGGTTTCGACGACTTTTGGATTGTCGCGGTTCCAGTCGATGGGCTGGGGCCAGCCACCTTTTCGGTTGGCGAGCGGTCCTCCGAAGTCGCACATGGCGGGGACGGTGACGACTGCGGCGGTAACGCGGGGGTCGAGTCCGGCGGCGGCGAGGGCTTGTCCGCCGCCTTGGCTTTCGCCGATGACGAGGATGCGTTGGCCGTCCCACTCAGGTTGTTGGGTGAGAAACTCGATGCTGCGCAGCATGCGGGCGTACATGTTGAGGAAATAGTAGTCTTCGCGGCTGGTGTTGCCGTGGTCCCAGTAGTTTTTGAGCGGGCCGTTTTCGAGCTCTTCGTAGTAGGTTTCGTCCTCGTGGTTGAGCATGCCGTGGGCGTTGAGGTCGAAGCTGAGGGCGCCGTTTCCTTTTTTGGCGTTGGCGACGGCTTCCCAGAGGTGGGCGCGGCACCAGTCGCCCTTTACGCCGGCGGCGTGGAGGTTGAGCACGATGGGGAGGGACTTGGGGACGGCATTGGCGGGCTTGACGAAGATGGCGCGGGCGGGGCGTGGGCCGGGGGCGTTGATTTCGACGTCGAAGGCTGCGTAGCCGGCGTCGCTTGCTTCGAGGTCGATGGGTTGGAGGTCGACTTCGAGGGGAAGGGCGGCGATGGCCTGTTTCTTGGCTTTCCAGAATGTATCGAAGTCGTGGGGACGCGGGGAGCCGGGCTGTAGCTGATCGGGGGCTACGATGGCTCCGATGGTGTCTTTGGCGTCGCCGAAGGTGGCTTCGATGATGAGTGAGGATGGCTCGTCGAGGGTGGTTTCATAGATGATGTTCTCGTTGTCTAAGACTGTTAGCTCCTTTTCCAGAAGGACCTCGTCGTTGTTTTTGAGCACTTTCAGGCTGAGGAGAGTGGTGCTCTTCTTGCCGTCGGTGGGAGCGTTTGTGACAGAGTTGGCTGTTACGATGATTGTTTCGCCTTTTTGGTAGACGCCTGAGTCGTTGTTGAGCGAGAGGCTGATGGTATCCGCGAACGCGATACTGGCTGCGAGGGAGGCGATGAGGAAGGAAAGGATGGGTTTCATGGAGTGGTGAGTAGTGAGTGGGTTGGGTGGTTTTTGCCCACAGATTGCACGGATGGGCTCAGATGGTTTTGAAGGTTGTTGTAGGGATTTGAATTATTTTTTTAACCACAAGAAGCACAGAAAACACAAGAGATCCTGCAATGGGGGGTGGAATTTTGGTTGTGTTTTATAGCCACTTCCGAGCGTAGCGACAAGAGGAACGACAGTGACCAAACAAGAGGCACGAAGAGTCACAAAGAGATCCTGCGAGGGGGGATTGGGTTGCGGGGGATTGGGGATTAGAGGACGTCTAGGAGGATGGCGAGGAAGTGGCTGGCGCTGCCGGCTAGGACGAAGAGGTGCCAGATGCCGTGGAAGTGTCGGAACTTTTTGTCCTGGGCGTAGAAAATGACGCCTGTGGTGTAGAAGACGCCTCCGGCGACGAGGAGGATGGCGCCGCGGGTCGGGAGGGCGCTGAAAAGGGGCTTGAAGGCGATGAGGATGAGCCAGCCCATGCAGATATAAATGACGACCGGCAGGATGCGTTTTTCGCTGCGAAAGAGGGTTTCGAGGAGAATGCCGACGATGGCGAGTAGCCAGACGACGCCGAAGATGGACCAGCCCCATGCTCCTCGCAGGGTGATGAGGCTGAAGGGCGTATAGGTGCCGGCGATGAGGAGGTAGATGGCAAGGTGGTCGAACTGGCGAAAGAGGGTTTTGGCCGGTCCTTTGAAGCTGTGGTAAAGCGTGGAGAAGAGGTAGAGCAGGACGAGGGTGGCGCCGTAGACGCTGAAGCTGACGATCTTCCAGGGGTCGCCTTGGAGGGAGGCGAAGAGCACGAGCACGGAGAGGGCGGCGATGGCGAGGGCAGTGCCGACGAGGTGGGTGATGCTGTTGAATTTCTCTCCTTTGTACATGTGGGCGAGTGGTGAGTGGTGAGTAGTGAGTGGTGAGTGGTGAGTAGTGAGTGGTGAGTGGTGAGTAGTGAGTGGTGAGTGGTGAGTGGTGAGTGGTGAGTAGTGGATTTGGATTTGCCCACAGGTTTCGCAGATGGACTCAGATGTTTTTGGGTGGTTGGGGGGTTGTTGGGGATTTCGCTCGCGGCTTGGGCGTTGGGGGATTGATGGTGTGGATATGGCGGTGAGACTTTTTACGGATGGCAGTTCTGACCCGTGTTCGAAGGTCGGGTTCGGTGCGATGCTGATTTTGGCAGTTAAAGACTCGAGGTCGCTTGATGAGTTGAAGGCTGGTGTTCAAACGTGTCGGTTTCATCCGACGTCTTCGTCAAGGCTGGAGCTTGAGACGCTGCTCTGGGCGCTTGATTCGCTGGGTGGAGAGAAGGGAGAGGTGCTTGTCTATACGGATTCGCAGACAATCGTTGGGTTGCCGGAGAGGCGTGAGCGACTGGAGGCGAATGCGTTTTGCTCTCGTGGAGGGAGGGCGCTTAAGAATGGCGAATTGTATCGGAAATTCTATGACGCGATGGACGAGTATGATTGCGCCTTTGTGAAGGTGCAGGGACATGGCCGATCGGAAGGGAAGTCTCGCGAAGAGCGGGTGTTTTCACTTGTGGACCGAGCGTCGCGGGAGGCGCTGCGGGCGAGTCTTGGGGAGAGGTGAGTAGGGGAGAATGGTGGAGGGATTGGGTTGTGCTTGTTTAACCACAAGAGGCACAGAATGCACAAGAGATCCTGCAGTGGGGGGATCGATCTGTGTTTTTTATGGCCACGAACCCAGCCGTCGCCGGTTAAGCTTTGGCGGACTTGCGGAGGCACGAAAAGTTACAAAGAGATCCTGCAAGTGTGGGGTAGGATTTGTGGCGGATTTGGGTGAGGAGGATAGAGAGGAGGTGGGAAGTTCCTTTGCTGCTGGGGAGCGGGTGTTTGTTGTTACTCGGCTTTGGCGAGTTCTAGGTCTTGGGCGACTTCGTCGCGGATGAGGGCCCAGTGGAAGAGGTTGTCGGGGTTGGCGTCGAAGGAGTTGTGGTTGTAGTGGGTGAGGCGCATGTCTTTGTAGATGGGACGGGTGATGGCGACGAGTTCGTCCCACTCGGCCAGGGCTTGCTCGAGGTGAGCGATGGCTTGGCGTTGCTGGGATTTGTCGCCGGTTTCTCGATACGTCTGGAGGGCGACCGCTCCGCGGAGCTTTTCGGCGAGATGGAGGCCGAGGCGGGACCATGCTTTGATGTCGGCGACTTCGTACATGAGGGATTCGTTGTCGCTAGTGTCGATGTCCTGGACGAGGCGGAGGGCTTCGCGGTTGTCGCGTTCTAGGGTGTCGGCGAGGATGGGCGGGGTGATGCGGTCGACGCCGAAGGAGCCTCCGGATTGGGTTGTGGAAACGTATTTGGAAATGGATACGTAGGCGGGGTCCATGGTCGGGTGTTTGATGAATTCCTCGATGCCGATGTAGGAAGTGGTGTCGCCTTGGAGGGCGAGGAAGCCTTCGGAGTAGAGGGTGAAGTCCCAGCGGGAGTCGTACAGGGAGGCGAGTCGCAGCTGGGTGGAGGAGGAGAGGGAGAGGGCGTTTAGGAGGTTGTCTCCGGAGTCGCCATAGCGGCGGTTGAACTCGGCTTGGAAGAGGGTGTCGGGTGTTTGGGGATCGTAGAGGAGTCGGCCCCAGAGCTTGTAGAAGAGCCATTGGCGCTGGAAGGCGTAGGTCCAGTCGACGGGTTTGTCGGAGGCGGTAAAGTAGTCGAGGGCGGGAATGTAGGTTTCGGAGCCGACGAAGTAGCCGCCGACGTAGGCTGCTTGGGCGTTGAGGGCGATGTGTTGGCGGATGAAGTCGGGCACGCCCCAGCGGAGGCAGAAGAAGTCTTCGTTGCGGGCTTGCCAGGTGATTTTGTAGTTTGTGGGGAGGGGATCGAAGTAGGTGTCGCCCAGTTTGCCGCCGTGGACTTTGACGAGCTTGGGGGTGGAGTGGGCGTGGGACCAGTTGAACTTCATCTCGACCCAGATGGGGCCGTCGAAGGAGTCTTCCAGCTTTTCCATGGCGTCGCGGGTGACTTGCTCGACATTTTTGCTGACTCCAGGATCGGAGGATCGGCCGGAGGAGAAGGGGACGCGGTGTATCAGCTTAACCTTACGGTCGGCTTCGAGCATGCCGGCGATGATGACGTCGTCCATCCATTGCTGACGTTCGAGGGGAGTCATGTCGGCCATGCCTTCGCCGTGGGAGATGCCGACGCCATCAAGATCTGGATACTGATTGAGGATTTGGGTGACGCTTTCGCGGATGTAGCGGCGGACGATCTCGGAGGTGTCGCCCGGGACGTAGTAGTGCGGGTAGTGGTTTTGTGTGGCGACGCCGTGGGTCTGGGAGAAGTCTTGGCTGACGAAGATGCTCCACTGGACGATGTAGGTGTCGAGCGAGCGTTCTTTGGCCATGCGGAAGATTTCGCGGTAGAGGTTTTCCCACTCGGCCTGTTCCTCTTCGGTCCAGGGACTGGCTTCGGGGAAGGTCTTGGTTTTCACCATGTAGGTGAAGGGATTCATGTTCCAGAGGGAGACGACGTTGAAGCGGTTCTCGACCATCATGTCGAGGAAGGCTTCCCAGTAGGCTGGATCGCGGGCGGTGTCGTAGTGTTGGTCGAGCGCGGAGCTTGGGCGGTAGGTTTCCCAGGGGAGGTTGTACTTGATGCCGCGGAATTCGAGGTTCGGGGATTCTTCGGAGGGCTGGATATCGGCGAGGGGAGTGCCGTTGCGGAGGGTCTCGGCGAGGGCGAGGGCGCCGTAGATCATGCCGCGGTCGTCGCCGCCGTAGATGGTGACGACCTTGTCTTCGGGGATGATTTGAAAGGCTTCCGGGCCGAGGCGAACCGGGTGGGTGGCGAGGCTGACGAGGCGTTGGTAGCCGTCGCGGGTTTCGAGGAGGGTGTGGCCGGCGTCGGCGAGGGCTTCGCCGAGCTTGCGTGCGGCGTAGGCGGCTTGGGGGGAGTCGGCGTCGTGAAGGAGGTAGACGCTCTCGGCGCGGGCGGAGGAGAGTATAAGGGGTAGGGCGAGCAGCAGGAGTAGGTGTTTTTTCATGGGTAGTGGGGAGGGTGAAGAGAGAATGGTGAAAAGTGAAGAGTGAAGGGGTGGTGAGTGGTGAGTGGTGAGTGGTGAGGGGTGAGTGGTGAGTAGTGAGGGGTGAGTGGTGAGTAGTGAGGGGGAGTGGTGAGTGGTGATAGGGGGGCTTGGGGCGGTTGCGTGTGAAAAAGCTGTTGTTGTCGCCGTTTCGTCTCGGGCGTTGGTCTAGATTCGCTTTCTGCGTTCGTTCCAGTTGACGGGCTGTATCACGTAGTTGGTTACGCTTGGAATTTGCAGTGTAGCGAGCAGCCGTTGCATCTGGATGCGGAGCAGCGGTAGGGCTTTCGGCACTGGGCTCTGAGTTTCTGAATCGTTCAGCCTGCTACATATGGGATTGGTTTCTTTGGTAAGCGTGGGGATCGGGGTTGAGTCGGAGGCGGCTTTTTGTATGTTGGGAGCATACCCTGAATTGTTTGCCTTATGACTAAAGATACCCTCTCGAATGATTTTTTGGATACGCGGCGTAATTTTATCAAGACGGCGGCGCTTGGCTCGATGGCGTTGGCGACGGTGGAGTTGAGGGGGCATTGGGCCGCGAATAGTGTGATGGGAAGTGCTGTAGGAACGGGCTTGCCGTGGTATAAGACAGCGGTGCGGTGGGGGCAGACGAACATCGTGGAGATCGATCCGGGGCGCTATGACATCGCTTGGTGGAGGCAGCATTGGAAGAATACGAAGGTGCAGGGGGTGGTGATCAATGGCGGGGGGATCGTATGCTATTATCCGAGCGAGGTGCCGTTTCATCGCCGGGCGGAGTTTTTGGGGGATAGGGATTTGTTTGGGGAGCTGGTTTCGGCGGCGCGCGAGGATGGCTTGGCGGTCTTTGCGCGTATGGATGCGAATCGGGCGGACCGGGAATTCTATGAGGCGCATCCGGATTGGTTTGCTCACGATGTGAATGGGAAGCCGTATATGAGCACGGGCTTGTATATCGCGTGCGTTAATAGTCCGTACTATGACGAGCACATTACGGCGATTTTGCGGGAGATCGCGGGAAAGTATAAGCCGGAGGGGTTCACGGATAACAATTGGAATGGGCCGATGCGTCACCAGCCGTGCTATTGCGGGTATTGTCAGCGTAGTTTTAAAGCAAGGACGGGTGCGGCGATTCCGGTGGAGGTGAATTGGGACGATCCGCTGTATCGGGAGTGGATCATGTGGAACTATGATAGGCGTCTCGAGATTTGGGATACGTTTAATGCGGCTTCGCGGGAGGCGGGTGGACCGGACTGTATTTGGGTGGGGATGATGGCGGGCTCGCAGAATTGGCAGGCTCGGGTTTTTCGAGATGATAGGGAGGTCTATCGTCGGGCGGACATGATCATGCTGGACGATCAGCGGCGGCACGATGGGCAGGGCTTTATGCATAATGCGGAGATCGGCAAGCGGCTGCGCAGCGTGGGTGGTTGGGACAAGGTGATTCCGGAGAGCATGGCGATGTATCATTTGACGGATAATAATTTTCGTCATGCGACGAAGCCGGTGGCGGAGGCGCGGATGTGGATGCTGGAGGGCTTCGCGGGCGGGGTGCAGCCTTGGTGGCATCATGTGGGAGCGGATCAGCAGGATAGGCGAATGTTTGAGACGGCTAAGCCTTTGATGGATTGGCACGAGGCGAACGAGGAGTATTTGATGAATCGGCGTCCGGTATCCACGGTGGGACTACTGTGGTCGCAGCGGAATATGGATTTCTTCGGACGCGATAACGCGGGGGCGCATGTGAGCGATCCGTGGAACGGGATGGGGCAGGCGATGGTACGGGATCGGATTCCGTATACGCCGGTGCATTTGGATGACATCGAGCGGGAGGCGAAGGAGATGAATGTGCTGATTCTGCCGAATATCGGGGCAATGTCGGATGAGCAGGTGTTGGGGGTACGGAAGTTTGTGGAGGCGGGCGGTAGCTTGGTGGCGACGGGGGCGAGTTCCTTGTTTACGGAGTGGGGCGATGCGAGGGAGGATTTTGCTTTGGCGGATTTGTTTGGGGCCAGCCTTGTGAAGGGGCATGGGTTTGTGAAGGAGGCGTCGCGTGACGCGTGGGCGACGGAGTGGAAGCATACGTATCTGCGGCTGACGCCGGAGCTGCGCGGGGGCGTGTATGGTCCGAAGAGCGATGCTCCGACGGTGTCGGGCGAGCGGCATGCGGTTTTGCAGGGATTTGAGAAAACGGACATTCTGGCGTATGGCGGGATGCTCGGTGCCCTGAAAGTGGATACGCGGGCGGTGGTGCCGTTGACCTTTGTGCCGCCGAGTCCGAATTCGCCGGCGGAGGGTGTTTACATGCGGGAGCCGGTATCGGATATACCGGGGCTGGTTTTGAATGAGCTGCCGAATGGAAGTCGGGTGGCGTATCTACCGGCTGATATTGATAGACAGTTTTCGCGGGAGAATATCCCGGATCATGGGGATTTGCTGGCGAATGTGATTCGTTGGGCGGCGCGGGATGAGGTGCCGATCAAGGTAGAGGGTACGGGGCTGGTGGACGTGAATCTGTATCAGCAGCAGGGGAGTCGGCTGGTGCTGCATGTGGGGAATCTGACGAGTGCGGGGACGTGGCGCACGCCGGTGCACGAGTACATCGCAGTGGGACCGTTTGCGGTTAGCGTGAAGTTGTTGGAGTCGAAGGGAAGGCCGCGGGTGAGATCGTTGGTGTCGGGCGAGCGGCTGAAGTCACGTGTGGTTGAGGGATGGATACGCTTCGAGCTGGAGCGGGTAGTGGACCATGAGGTGCTGGTGATTGAGTAGGGGGATAAAGGATGAGGGGAATGGGTTGTGCTTTTTAACCGCGAATGAACGCGAATGGATGCGAATGGGAGAGAGGTGATCCTCCTTCTCCAAGGATACGGCGGACTTTGTTAGTGGCGGCTGGGATAGCGGGCATTACTTTTTTTTGAGGGGGATGCCTTGGCAGTCGGCGCAGTGGGTGGCGATGGCTTCGTATCCGTTGTGACAGCACGGGCAGTATTTGGGACTGTCGAGATCTGATGGGGCTTGGAGCCAGGTGCCGGGGTCTATTTGGGCTCGGGCGAGTACGGCGGAAAGGGTGGTCGCGGTATAGTTGGGCTGGGGTTGGAAGTGGGCTTTTCTCCAGTGTCGCTGGAGGAGGTCGAGGGTGGCGGGGTGGTGAGTGTTTGCGGCGAGGGCGGCGAGGGGGCTCCATTGACTGGAGGCTTTGAGATAGATCTCGTCGGCGGCACGGGGGGCGTGCCAGGGGAGCAGGGCGGTGTAGAGGGTGGCTTTTAGGCGATCGGCCTTGTGGGTGGGGAAGAGGCGTTTGTGGAGGGCGTGGAAGTGGATGGCGGTGAGGAGGAGAACGGCGTAGCTGTAGGCGAGGCAGTAGAGGATGGCGAATTCGTCGTAGGTGCGGGTGTATACGATGGGGAGGACGAGGAAGAAGTTGAGCAGGTTGAGGATGGCGAGGCTGCGGAGTTTATTGGTCGCTCGTTTGAGGAAGCGGTGGTGGTGGCGGATGGCGCTGGCGGTTTTAAGGCGCTTGGATGAGTGGTCGGCGTCCGTGTATCCGGAAATGATATACATGATCGCTGGCCAGGGAAGGAATGGCGCGACGAAGACGGATTTTTTGATGCCCCAGGCCATCATGAGCTGGGGGCGCGGGGCGCAGGCGCCGAATCGGCCGATGCGGCTTACGAGGCCGAGCGATTTTGGCGGGGCGAATTTGACGCACTCCAGCAGGTAGAAGAGCGTGAGGACGAGGTAGAAGGATTGGCCGTCGGTCATGCGGGAGACTACCGTTGGACGAGGGAGTGTTTTGGGCTTGGAATGGCGGGATATTGAAGTGTGCGGGTGGTTATTGTTTAACCACAGGTTTTAGATGTTGTGGGAGTAGGTTCTGCTTTTCTGAGAACCACTAATGACACTGATGTACACTGAGGATCTGGGTGTGTTGTGATGGGGGGTCCGCGCTAGGGGAAGCGCGGCGGTTTTTAGGAGGGGGTGTTGTTTGTTGGCGGTTCTTCGCGGATTTCGCGTCCGGCCATGCGGGAGAAGAACTTCTTGAGGGCAGCTCCGATGGCGACGAGCCCGATGATGATGAATTTGAAGAACTTCTTGAAGAAGATGATGACGGGGCCGAGGAAGCCGAGCTTGGCTGCTCCGTAGATGGCTCCGCCGGCGATGAGGGCGGTGAGTCCGTACTCGGCGATCTTGTCGCCTTGGCGGTACTCGGCGTAGGACTTGCCTTCTTTGTAGACGTGTCCGAGGAGGAGGTCTTGGTAGGTAGGGAGGACGTAGTCCATCTTGTCGAGGTCGCAAATCAAGGTAACTTCCATGACGCCTTCGCGGCCGAGGAGCTTGGTCTGGTAGTTGACGAATTGACCGGAGTTGCCGGTTCGCAGGAGGAGGCCCCACTCGAGGTTGTTGGTGCGTTCGTTGTAGCGTGGCTCCATGGCCCAGCCGTCGAGGTACATGGGCTCGAGGCCTTGATCGCGGCGGTAGCGGTTTCCTTCTTCTTGGCTTTCTTTCATGGAGGCCAGGAGCTTGTCGGCGTCGAGTTCGTCTTTTTCGTCATCTTGGACGTAGCCCATGGGGTCGAATTCGAAGAGGACGAGCCAGCTGAGGTCGTCGGTGGCGATGAGACCTTCGTAGGTGGAGGGGAGATTGCCGTAGGCTTGCATGAGCTTGGCGGCGTCCTCGCCGTTGAGGTAGCGATAGCCGTAGGGGATATCGATGGTGGCCCACTCCTTGAGGTCGCCGACTCCTTCGGTCTGCCAGGCGAGGCTGTCCATGAAGGCGTCCCATTGGGCTTGGGCGGCGGCTTGAGCTTCTTCGTCGGAGAGCGCGGCGCCTTCGTCTTGGGCGTGGAGGCTGGCGGCTAGGATGAGTAAGGCGGAGAGGGATGAGAGGAAGGTGCGGATTTTCATGAGTGGCTTGGGATCGGGTTTAGTGGACTGGAGGGAATGGGTTGCGGCATGGGAGGTCAAGGCGCTTGCAAAGGGGAAGCGGGGGTTTCAGGCGTGAGCTATGAGGGCGTAGATGAGGACGAGGAAGAGGTAGGCGAGGGTGATGAGTTGGTTGGTGAGGGCGGCTCGGTAAGCTTGGCGGAGGTAGTTTCGTAGGAAGAAGACGTGGTTGAAAATAAGGATGACCGGGTAGAGCAGGGCGCCCCAGAGGAAGCCGTATCCGCAAAAGTGTGACATGGCGGAGTCGCCGAACTCGACGTCTTTTCTGACTATTTGAAAGAGGGGGATAGCGATGTAAAACCAGACTCCGAGGGGGAGGGTGTTGAGGGATGCGACGATGATGGCGGCGATCTTCATGAGGAGGGATTGAGATGGACTGTCGCTGGATAGGGTTTGGATGCCAAGTGGTAATTAATCTGCCTGTTGTTCGCTCCGCTGTCGGGGTGCGGCTCGGTAGCCTTCGCTAAGGCGTGACAATGTGGTGAATTGGGATGTGGGTAGGTCGGTTGGAATTTTCTAGGGGGAGATGGATGAGGGGGGAGACGAAAAAGCCCTCCATGGTAGCGGAGGGCTGTGAAGGGGAAAGGGCTTGTGGGGTGTACTAGTTTTGGAAGCGGCGCTTGGCGGCGATGAGGAGGGTGAATCCGAGCAGGCCGAGGATGCCGGTTGTTCCGGAATCGGGGACTTGGCGCACTGCTCGGATATGAATATCGACGTCGGCGCCTGCATTTACATATGCTAGCGACTGAAGCAGGTAGTCGATGGAAGTCGGTGGAGAGACTGGAGTGGTGGGAATCACGAAGGGTTCGTGTAGGGCGACATCGACATAGCCGAAGGGCATTTCGAAGCTGGTATCGTACTCTATCGTAGTCGGATTGATGGAGACGAGAGGCAGAGTCGTTGGTAGGCTGAGAGCGGTGAGCAAGTCGGCAAGTGTGCCCGATCCGGGTAGTGGAGAGAAGAAGGCGACGATTTCTGCCACTAAGTCTTCAGGTGTTAGTCCAATTATTCCCGTGACATCGGAGACCGAGGTTTCTTCTACCTCGAATTCGTCGTAGAAGTAGTCGTAGCCGTCGTACTCTTCAATGCCTGATCCGGTATCAACATCGGCTATGAAGCCCGCTTCACTTTCGATCCAGATTTCCCAGTCGTATTTCTCGTTGAGGTCGAATGTTGGGCCGACGTCGAAGTTATAGAAATCGTACTCGAAGGAGCCGAAGCCGTATACGTCGTAGTCGGCTGCTCCGTCGAAAATAGGATAGTCATCTTCGAATTCTGTATCTGTGTAGGTATACCAGTCTCTGTCCTCGATGTATTCCTTTACGTTGAAACCGTCGACATCGTAGTTGAAGTCGAGGAAGAGATCGAGGTCGATGTGGAGGACTTCTTCATCGGCGAAAGCTGCGGAGCAGGTGAGGGCTGCGACGGCTAGTGTAAGTGTTCTTTTGAGTAGTTGGATCATATTCTTTTGAATGTTGGGAGTGAGGCTTTTCTGTTAGGGACATATTCAACAGCAATGAGCGGACCATCGGATATAGAGAATAGACTCTATTTATGATTGAATTTTTATTAAACTCCTACTGATCAGTGGTTAACGTGGGCTTTCTGCTCAGAAACGCACTTACTTTTTCTTTGTCTGCATTAGAATTGCTGTAAAATTGTATTACGAAATCTGTTAATTTTACAGAATACCTGATGGGGAAGCGGAAAGCATTAGTGGGATATTAAAAAAGGACAAGCTGGGATGGCTTGTCCTTGGTGAGGGGCGGCTGGGGGCCGCTTGTTGTGTTGTTTTTTTTGGGCCGCTACCTCTAGATTTCTCAAATACCTCGCTGTCGTGGAGCGTTAGGCGACCTAAGGTCGAGGGCTTGCCCGGGGGATGCTTTGTTAGCCTACTCGGTGGGGGTGGTGGGGGTTGGCTCTGGTTCGGGCTCGGGAGCGTCGGCGAGGAGGGAGTCGAGGGTTTGGGGCATGTTGGTGAAGAGGAAGGCTCCGGCTTGGTAGGCGGTGCGGGTCATGTATTCATTTATTGGATCGTCTGTCTTGGCGCTCTTGATGGAGATGAAGACGGGGCCGGCTGGGGTTTCGACATCTTCTCGTTGCTCGGTGACGGTTTCGCCGGCGTCGTTGGTGGTCTCGACGTCTTTCATGACGCGGACTTCGGGGCGGCGGCCGAGGGTGATGTCGTAGCTGGAGCTGTCGGCGAGGGTAAGGGAGAGGGAGCGGCTGTTGGCTTTGGCGGCGAGGGCTTCGGGATCGGTGAGGTCGGCGAGGCTGGTGAAGCTGACTTTGGCGAAGCGGTTTAGGGCGCGGGTGATGGCGCCTTGGTCGAGCTGCTTGCCGGCGGGAAGTGGGTCGCTGGTGGTCCAGTCGGCGGTGTCGGACTCGCGGGAGACGGCGAGGGTTTGGCCGTCGGGGAGAGTGAAGGCGGCGGAGCGAATGTCGTCGCGGGAGATTTCGAGGAGAGTCTTGTCGAGCCATGAGGTGGGATCGCCGTTTACGGTGAAGGCGTCGTTGGCGATGAAGGCTACGTTTTCCTGGCCGTAGCGGACGAGTTGCTTACCGGAGTCGGTTTCGCGTCCTAGGTCGAGCGAGAGGACGGAGTCGCCGTTGGCGTTGAGGAGGTTGATGTAGTCGATGCCGAAGCCGAAGTCGGCGATGCGGGCGGGATTGGTGGAGGCGACGCGTTCGAGTTTGGCGTCTTTGAGCTGGGTGATGAGGTCGGCGATTTGCTTGGCGTTGGCGGGGAGATTGTATTGCTCCTGGAGCAGCCATTGGGCGGAGGCGTCGTCTTTGACGAAGGTCATGGACTCGTTGCCGCTGATCATCTCGAAGGTGGTGACGGAGTTTAGGGCTTCGTTGGCGATGATGGCTTGGCCGACGCGGGGGTCTTGGGGAGCGGAGTTGTCGGCGTTTTTGACGAAGTAAGTGATTGTGGCGAGAACCGCTAAGACGAGAGTGGAGATGGAGAGTATTTTTAAGTTCATTGTATTTGTTTTTTGCCCACAGATTGCTCAGATGATCACAGATTTGGCTGTGAGGGATCTAGATTTGATATGGGGCTAATGAATCTTTGGGTTTTGGCTTGAATTGATTATTCTTGGATACGTCGGGCCTAAGAGAATTTTTGCCCACGAATTTCACGAATGTTCTCGAATGGAGAAAGGGGGATTGAATCTGTCTTTGAGAGTTAGTTTGAGCTGCTCGTTAAGGTGGAAATCCCGCCTATCGGTTTTTGCGGAGGCGGTTGAAGATGATGGCGAAGATGAGGAGGCCGATGGGGGCCCAGAGGAGATTGATGGCTCCGATGACGGTACCCAGAGTTTCGATACCTTGTCGGAGGTCGCGGCGGATGACGCGGATCTGGGATTTGAGCTCGGCTTGCTTGGCTCGGTTTTCGGCGATGACTTCTTCCATCTCGGGGGTGGCGTAGATGATGCCGGAGTTGGCTTGCTCGCTTACTAGCTGGGTGAGCTTGGAGTTTATTTCTTGTAGCTCGGCTTCGACGATTTCGAGCTTGGCTTGGTATTGCTTTTGGGCGTCGGCTTCCATGGCTTGGACGACGTCGAAGGGGCGGGCGGTGCCGGCTTTTCCGCGAATGCCGATGAGGTCACGGCTGCCGCCGAGGTATTCGACGAAGTTTGCGACGAGGTTTTGGTTGTCGTTGAGCTTCTGGATCTGTTCCATGCCGAGGAAGTTGACTTTCTGGACGGAGAACTGATCGAGGAGGAAGTCGCTGTCAGAGATGATGAATACGGTGATGTCTCCTGAGGCGAGGTGAGTTTCTTCTTCGCGGTCCGGGTAGGCTGTGCTGGCCTCGCCGGTGAGAAGTCCGGCTACGCTGACGGCGTTTCCGATGGGTTGGGCTTGGCGGAGGAGTTGCTGGGGCTGGGTAAACTGGAGGGTCATGCTGCCGACTTGCCCAGCTTGCTCTGAGGTGGTGAGGATGGGCTCCCATGTGGTGGTGGCGTCTTCTGCGTGGGCGAGTTGGCCGGCTTCGAGGAGGAGAAGGCCTTCGAGTTCGGAGGATGGGAGGAGGTCGCGGTTGGTGTATTCGTCGCGGAAGACGAGCCAGGCTGGCTGGGTGAAGCGACCCTGGGAGAGGGAGTTGTCGGGGTCGGTGAGAACGAATTGCGGATCGTACTCTATGCCCCAGGCGGCGAGGAGTTCGGGTAGATCGCTCGGGGTGGGCTGGCTCATTTGGCCCATCATCATTTGCTGGCGGCCTTGTTCGCGTTCGGTGACGGAGGAGGGGTCGAGGGCTAGGAATACGGGTTTGCCGGATAGGGCGTATTGGTCGATCGAATACTTGAGGGTGTCACTGAGGTCCTTGGGGTGGACGAGGGCGAGGAGGTCGAGTCCGGCGGGGAGGGTTTCGGCGGAGGGCTCGACGGGGACGATTTCGAATTGGGTGGAGAGTTGGTCTATGATGATTTGGTTGCTGGGGGCAGGCTGTCCGGGCATGGGCGGCATGGGGGGAGCCATGAGCGGGAGGGAGGTGATGAGGCCGATGCGCGGCTTGGTGAGGAGCTGTGTTTCGTAGATGGTTTTGGAGATGTCGTATTCGAGGAAGGTTTCGCGGTTCCAGTTGAAGAAGGGCTGGATTTTTTCGGTGTCGCCTTGGGCGACGACCATGCCGAGGAAGACGCGGTCTCCGGTGGCGATTTCCTGGCCGTTGAGTCCGGCGGCGATGGCGCGTTCTTCTTCGGGAGTGTCTGGCTTAGGGTCGATGACGTTTAGGCTGATTTTTCCTCCTGAGGCTTTGGAGTATTGTTCGAGCATTTGCTCGACGCGGTCGGAGAAGTTCTTGAACCAGGACTGGAGTTCGCCGACGGATTTGGAGGTGTAGAAATCGATGGTGATCGGCTCTTCGATTTTCGAGAGCATGGTCTTGGTGCTGTCGGAAAGGGTGTAAATGCCTTCCTGCGTGAAGTCCATCCGTAGTGGAAGGGAGGATACGATGTAGTGCAGCAAAAGGAAGTTTACGAGTATGAGGACGGCTGCGGTGAGTTTTTTTGTAAGGGACATCTTGAAAGTGGTGAGTGGTGAAGAGTGAGTGGTGAATTGCGCGAGGGCGATTCTTGGGGGGTATTACCTTTCGATGACGATGAGGTTGAGTCCTAGGCAGGCGATAGTGAGCGTGATGTAGAAAGACAGGGCGCTGATATCGATGAGGCCTTTTGCCATGGTGTCGAAGTGTTGCTCGAAGCTCATGAGGCGAAGGAAGTCGAGGGCTGCGGTGGGGACGGAGCTTCCGAGGAATTGGGCGAGCCAGTCCGAGCCCATGAGGGTGGCGAAGAGGCAGATCATGACGCTGATGACGAAGGCGATGACTTGGTTTTTGGTAAGGGCGGAGCAGACTGCGGTGATGGAGAGAAAGGCGGATGCGGTGAGAAGGGCTCCGATGTATCCGGAAAACATTACACCCCAATCTGGATCGCCGAGGTAGCCGGTGGTGAATGCGAGTGAAAGGGTGAGGGCGAGTCCGATGCCGATGAAGGCGAGGGCGGCGAGGAACTTGGCGATAACAGCGGAACGAGGGGAAATGGGGAGGGTGAAGAGGAGCTCGATGCTGCCGGATCGTTTTTCTTCGGCCCAGAGTCGCATGCCGACGGCGGGGATGAAGACGATGAGGATCCAGGGGAGCGGCTGGAAGAGGGTGTTTAGGGACGCTTCTCCGCGGCTATAGTAGCCGGAGTAGAGGGCGAGGCCGATGACCATGATGTGGAAGACGGCGAGGATGACGTAGCCGACGGGTGAGCGGAAGTAGCCGAAGAATTCTTTTTTGAAGATGGGCATGGTGGGAAAGTGGTGAGTAGTGAAGAGTGAGTTATGAATTGCTCGAGGCTTTATGGATCGGGCTGTTGTGTGATCGGGTTCTGGAATCGCGTGACAAGCACGCTCGGATTTTTTTTAGGCGAGGGCGGAGTCTTTGGTGAGGTCGCGGAAGACTTCGTCGATGGTGGCGCCGGGGATGCGGGCTTTGAATTCTGCTGGGGATTCGTCGACGAGGACTCTGCCTTGGTCGATGATGATGACGCGGTTGCAGATGGCTTCGACTTCTTCGAGGATGTGGGTGGAGAGGATGATGGCCTTGTCGGCGGACATGGCTTGTATCAGCTTTCTCACTTCATGCTTCTGGTTGGGGTCGAGGCCGTCGGTGGGCTCGTCGAGTACGAGCACTTGGGGATCGTGGATGATGGCTTGGGCGACGCCGACGCGTTGTCGGTAGCCTTTGGAGAGGTTTTCGATGGATCGGTATTTAACGGAGTCGAGGTGGCATTTGACGATGACGTCGGCGAGGCGTTTGTTGAGCTCGTCCTTGTCGGTGATGCCGCGGGCTTCGGCGACGTAGGTGAGGAATTCGACGACGGTCATTTCTGGATACGCGGCGCTGGATTCGGGCAGGTAGCCGATGCGTTTCTTGACCTCGATGGGATCTTTGGCGACGTCGAAGCCGTCGATGGTGGCGGTGCCGGAGGTGGGGGTGAGGAAGCCGGTGATCATTTTCATGGTCGTGGACTTGCCTGCTCCGTTGGGTCCGAGAAAGCCGAGGATATCGCCTTTGTTTATGGTGAATGAGACGTGGTCGACAGCGCGGAGCGTGCCGTAGTCTTTTACGAGTCGATCTACTGTAACCATAGGATTTTCAGTTCGATTTGATCTTTTGGGAATTGGCTTGGGATACGCGAAAGCTCCTCGGTTAAGGGGAGCTTTTTATCGGGTCCTTGCTGTAAGAAACAGCGAAATGGATTTCAAGTTTCCGTTTGGATTTTTTTGCGGGGTGGTGGGGAGGATGAAGGATGAAGGATGAAGGATGAAGGATGAAGGATGAAGGGAATTGGGTTGTGGGAGGGAGAATGGCGTGACGAGCAGGTGTTTTGGAGCTTCGCGTCTGAAGTGTCGCTGAGCTTGGTACCCATATTCGAATCACCTCACGAGGGTGAAGGCGGCGGACATGGCTTTGTGGGTGGCGGCGAGGGCGGCTTCGTTGTCCATATCGTTGAGGGCTTGGTTGAAGGGTTCGGCGCGGATGGGGCCGGTGTAGTTGATTTGGACGAGGGCTTGGAGGAAGCTTTTGAGATCGATGACTCCGGTGGCGAGGGGAAGGTGGCGCGAGCCGTCGATTTGGGCGTCGCGGGAGAGGTCGGCTCGGGCGTCGTTGAGGTCGACGGAGGCGATGCTGGCGGGGTCGAGGGCGAGGATTTGCTCGACGGAGTCTTCGGCGCAGTGCCAGTGGAAGGTGTCGAGGACGTAGCCGACGTTTGCGAGGCCGATGTTTAGGAGGAGATCTTGGAGCTCGACTAGGGTGCGGATGAATGCGAAGCGGTCGCGGGCCATGAGGGTTTTTGCTCCGACGTATTCGAGGCCGAGCTGGATGCCGGAGTCGGCGAGGATTTGGCCGCAGGCGCGTAGGCGTTCGGCGTGCTGGCGCATGTTGGCGCTGTAGTGGAGATCTGGATGCGTGGGCATGATCCAGGTGTTCATGCGGGTGGCTCCGGCGGCTCGCATGGCGGCGGCGTGGCGGGGGAGTTGGGCGAGGTCTTGCTGGAAGCGTTCTTCGGACTCGCGGAATTGGACGGGGAGGTTGGTAGAGCCCCAGCTGATGTGGGCTGCTTGGCGGGCGGCGGTGAATTCGGAGAGTTCTTCGGCGGACATGTCGGCGAGCTGGCCGGAGAAGGGGGTAATGGATTGGTAGCCGTGGCGGATAGCCATCTGGAGCAGCTCGGCTTGGGAGTTGGCGGAGACGCCGATGATGCCGGGGTTGAGGTCGAGGGTGAAGGGGAGCATGGGGGAGGAGTGAGTGGTGAGGTGTGAGGAGTTAATTTTTGGGAGTAGGGTGGCGGCGGTGGCGGCGAGGGCGGTTTTTTGGATGAATTGGCGGCGGTGCATTCTAATTAGGAATTAGGAATTGGTTGCTGGGGAGTGAAATGGCGAAAGCTTGGGGTTCTGAGCGATGGGGGGTGCCACAAAAAGGCACGAAGAATTGGGTTGGGTGTGACCCCGCTATAGCGAGGTCGTCTGGGTGCTGGGGGTTAGTCGAGGTCTAGGGTGTCTTGTTCTGAGGTGGGATCGGGTTCGGGGGGAGCTTCTTCGTGGTCTTTCAAATGACGGGGGGGCTTGGCGATGCGTTGGGCGAGGTAGGCTTCGCGGTCGGTGGCTATGCGTTGGCAGATCTTTTGGACGTGCATGCGGAGCCACATGGAGGTGTTTGAGTCGGGTGAGTAGCGAGCGGGGCCGTAGGCGTGGATGCGGTCGGTCTGGAGAAGGAGGTCGTTTTGCTCGAATTCGGCGTCGTTGCCCGGCTTGTAGACGGCGTAGGCTTTGCCGCCGAACTTGCGGATGACGGAGAAGGAGGGCACGTCGCTCGGGCCGTCGGCGATGTAGATCATGTTTTGGAAGGGGATGCGTCGGTCTTCGGCTGCGAGCTTGGCGTTGACGTCGATGCTTTCGTTTTTGTTGGAGCCTTTGTTGATTTCGAAGAGGGCTCGGGTCTTGGTGGTGTTGTCGATCATGGTCCCGATTTGGGAGATGATGTCGTCGCTCTCCATTTCGAAGTCGTCCTGGTCGAGGTAGCCCGGCTGGAGGGGGTTTTCGATGAATTCGGAGCCCCAGATGCCTTCGACGTAGGGTGCGATGGCGGAGCCGCGGATCATTTCGGCGAGGCCGGTGGAGACGATGTAGTGCTCGAGCTGGATGTCGTGGCGGGCGTATTCCGGCTTGGAGCGGGTGACGGCGCGGAGATCTTCGAAGAATTGGGGGAGGCCTTCGTAGAATTCGATTTCTTTGCCCAGCTCGCGGAGCATTTTGTTGTTGAGTCCGGGCATCTTGCCGGCGCGGGCGTAGGTGAGGATGTGGTTGAGGTAGACGGATTCGCCGGAGACGGTGTAGCCGCGTTCCTTGTAGCGGGCGGCCATGGTGTTGACCTCGTCCCAGAAGAGGGCTTCGTCGACTTCGAACTTTTCGAAGATCGGCTGCTGCATGTAGCCGGGAATGAGGGTTTTGTCGAAATCCCAGATGATGGCGATTTTGTTCTGAGTAGAGTATGTTTGAGACACGGTAGGGATGAGTGAAAGTTGAGGTATGGATGGTGAATTTGGCGGCGTGGGAAGCAATCTGCAAATGCCACGCTTGCCAATGGGCTTTGTTTCGGTAACGGATTTGCGTCCTTTTCAACAAATTGGCTGCCGCGAGGCGCCGAGGATTTTATTTATGGCTATCAAGCTTCCAGAAATTTCACCTTTTAAGGCACGCGTCGAGGAGATCGACGGATTGATGAGCGCGCCGGACTTCTATAGTGATGCCCGTCGCTCTGCTGCGCTTTCGCGGGAGCAGATCAAACTTCGTCAGTTGATCGAAGACTACGACGCTCTGGATAAGGCTAAGCAGCAGCTTGCGGAGAACCAGGAGATGCTGGACGACTCGTCAGGCGACGCGGAGCTTAAGGAATTGGCCGAAATGGAGATTCCGGAGTTGGAGGAGAAGGTGGAGAAGCTGGAGGAGAAGATTCTCAAGGCGATGATCCCACCTGACGAGACGGATTCTCGCAACACGATCGTGGAAATCCGCGCTGGGGCTGGCGGGGACGAGGCGTCGCTCTTCGCGGCGGACTTGTATCGCATGTATACGCGACTGGCTGAGCGAAAGGGCTGGCGGGTCGAGCAGATGAGCGCGAGCGAGAGCGGCATCGATGGTTTTAAGGAAGTCATTTTTTCGATCACGGGCGAGGAGGTTTACAAGAAGCTGAAGCTAGAGAGCGGCGTGCACCGCGTACAACGCGTGCCGGAAACGGAGTCGCAGGGACGTATCCATACCTCGACGGCTACGGTAGCGGTTTTGCCTGAAGCGGAGGAAGTAGACGTCGAGATCAATCCTCAGGATTTGGAGGTCACAACTTGTCGAGCGAGTGGAGCGGGCGGTCAGCACGTCAATACGACCGACTCTGCGATCAACATTGTGCACAAGCCGACGGGGATCACGGTTTATTGTGCGGACGAGCGTTCGCAGATCAAGAACCGGGCGAAGGCGATGAAGGTGCTTTACTCTCGCATTCTTCAAGTGAAGCAGGAGGAGGAGCGTTCGAAGTACGCGGAGAACCGCAAGAAGCAGGTGGGCACGGGAGATCGAAGCGAGCGGATCCGCACTTATAACTTTCCGCAGAGCCGCCTGACTGATCATCGTATCGGGCTGACGCTGCATAGCTTGCCGGCGGTTATGGACGGGGATATGGAAGAGATTCTCGAGACGCTCGAGAATGAGGACATGCGCCTGAAGATCGACGCGTTGATGAGCAGCACGCAGTCTAAGTAATCTGGATACGCTCTGTCTACGATGCCTGAAATGCTGACAGTGTTGGACGTGATCCAGCGGAGCTCTTCGTTCCTTGAGGCCAAGGGAGTGGAGAGCGCTCGGCTGAATGCGGAGTGGCTGATCGCGTCGGCGCTTGGGATCGATCGGATGAAGCTTTACATGCAATTCGATCGCCCGCTTAAGGAGGCCGAGCTGGCGGACATGCGCTCGATGGTGGCGCGGCGGGCGAAGAGGGAGCCGCTACAGTATATTATTGGTTCGGCCCCGTTTCATGAGCTGGACTTGAAGGTGGACGCTAGGGCGTTGATTCCGCGTCCGGAGACGGAGCAGCTTGTGGAGCTGGTTCTTGGTTCGCTCGGAGAGAATGACGCTCCGTATCGTATTATAGATTTGGGTACAGGGAGCGGCGCGATTGCTTTGGCCCTGGCTTTCGCTTTGCCGAGAGCGGAGATATTCGCGGTGGATGCGAGCCGGGAGGCGCTTGAGTTGGCCCAAGAGAACGCATTGCGATGCGGGCTTCAGAACCGGGTGAATTTCGTTCTTTCGGACTGGTTTTCCGATTTTGATCCGGAGGGGGAATTCGACCTAATCGTATCGAATCCGCCTTACCTCACGCAGGAAGAGCTTGAGTCGGCGGAACCGGAGGTTCGCGAGCACGAGCCGGTGGGAGCTTTGGTGGCGGATCGTGAGGGATTGTCGGACTTGGAAACGATTTTGCAGGGAGCTTTCGGTCGGTTGAAGCCGGGCGGCATGCTTTGGCTGGAGACGGGGATTGGGCATCGAGCTGAGCTTTTGGCGCTTTGCGAGAATGCTGGCTATGCCGAGTCGCTAGGGATCGATGACTGGAGCGGTCGCGCGCGATTCGTCAAATCGGTCAAATAGCTAGCGAGACAAGGTCCTTGTTGCCCTCGCTAGAACGGGAGTAGTGTCCTTACGTAAGTAAAATATGAAATCTTTCTCGACAGAACCTAGGTGTTTCTTCAAGAAGGCTGTATCCAACTTCTGACTTCTAGATACTGTCTTCTAGATTATCGGTCCAATTGTGTTTAAATTCTGGGTCGGGTATTCCATTATCGAGAATCTAAGGTTGTAATTGGTTTACCTATTGGTTCGAAGAGACTCCTACGTTTGAAACATCGATTATCAGTGAAGTTTAGTAGTCGCGATGCGAATGTATCGCGTGAGTCTGGGTTGCTCGACTATAAGGCCTTCAATGACTGGACCGACTTGCGAGCTTATTTGGTAAGGCAGTTCCAGCTAGAGGATGCAGCGATTCGCCTGCAGGAGGAGTATGTCCGTTCAGAGTCTGTGGACACCTACGAGAGCATTGAGATCACCGAGGTTTCAGATGACGCTGTATTATTGTCCATGTCGATTGGGTTTCGGGTGAGTCTAAGCGTCCATCTTGTAAAGGGTGAGTTTGCTCAGAATCTCGATTTTAGGTGGCAGCCACGTGGCGAGTATCGCGCGATATTGTCGTGCGCGAGAGAGGTTTACTACCGAATTGTGCGTGACCGGGTGGTGGAGCTAATGTCGAAGGAGGGTAGAGTAGGAGTGGTTTCCTTCTTTTTGGATAGTGAGGGACAGATCGAATCGGCTTCAGGGAAGGCGGGCGAGTTTTGTCAGAAGCACTTTTCGGAGGGCAAGCGAGACGACGACTATTTCCCGAAGTCCCACTGGGAGTACATTCAGGGCGCTATCGTGAGAATCGGACAGCCAGGGGTGAGCGTGTTCAGGAATGACAGCATGGTTTTCGCGTTTCACCAGGGGAATGAGATCGTGAATTGCCTTTTGCAGAAAATGGGGGGCAGTGGATTCCTGCTGTCTTTGTCGGTTAACCAGTAGCAGCTGGTTTGGCGAAGAACTGATTCGCTGTTCATTTCGATGGCCGTCGCCGACATGCTGTTTCTTCGGCTGCTCGTCGCGCGTGTAATTTGGTTCAATACTCGCGTTTCAATGTCGGGAACGCGGCCAAGTTTGTTTGCTAATCCAAACGCCTATTTGCGAGATCGATCATTTTGGCTTATGGAACCTGGCTGACGCAGTCTCCGAAACGCAAAATGTTTGATGTCCCCCTATAAAGCTTGATCTCTTGGATCGATAAGTAATAAAAGAAATAAAGGTAGTTAATAGTATTAATCTTAATCTACACAATTAGAGTATCTTCTATTCGCCCAGTGAACGTCATTTTCCTCACAGTTTTCATCGGTCTCATACTCGTCGGGCTCGCTTTGTCTTTTTTCGCTTTCACGCGGAAATCGTCTCATTGGAGTAGTCCGGAGCGGGACAGTCTGATGCCGCTGGAGGAGGAGAAGACTGTGGAGCACCGCAGTCACGACTGATTGAGCGCCGGCAATTGTTTTCTATCCATTTACACCTCCTCTAACCCACTGACCTTATGTCCGATCAGAAACGCGTAATCGAATACGACGACCAGACTGTTCGCATGTTCATGATAGCCTCCGTTGTTTGGGGTATTGTCGGCATGCTTGTCGGCGTCCTGGTAGCAGCTCAGCTGAACTATCATGTGCTTAATTTCAAAATGGAGTGGCTTACCTTTGGGCGACTCCGACCGCTCCACACGAACGCGGTGATTTTCGCCTTCGTGGGCAATATGATGTTTGCGGGCGTCTATCATTCCACGCAGCGACTGGTGAAGGCCCGGCTCGGTTCGGACCTGCTTTCGAAGATTCACTTCTGGGGATGGCAGCTGATCATCGTGTCGGCGGCGATCACGCTTCCGCTCGGCTTCACACGCGGCAAGGAGTACGCGGAGCTGATTTGGCCGATCAATCTTGCGGTGGTGCTTATCTGGGTGGTCTTCGCCCTCAATTTCTTCCTCACGCTTGCGAAGCGGAATGAGAAGTCCCTTTACGTAGCGATTTGGTTCTACATCGCGACAATCATGACGGTGGCGATGCTTTACATCGTGAACCACTTGTCGATTCCGACCAGCTTGCTCCATTCGTATCCAATTTTTGGAGGCGTTCAGGACGCGCTTGTACAGTGGTGGTATGGTCATAACGCGGTAGCGTTCTTTCTGACGACGCCGATCTTGGGTATCATGTACTACTATATGCCGAAGGCGGCGGATCGTCCAGTCTACTCTTATCGCTTGTCGGTGGTGCATTTCTGGTCGCTGGTATTTATCTACATCTGGGCAGGGCCACACCATTTGCTCTACACCTCGCTTCCCGGATGGCTGCAGCAGCTCGGCATGATTTTCAGCTTGATGCTTTGGGCTCCATCTTGGGGAGGCATGCTCAATGGCTTGCTCACGCTTCGCGGCGCTTGGGATAAGCTCCGCACGGATCCTGTCCTCAAGTTTTTCGCGGCTGGGGTTACTTTTTACGGAATGGCGACCTTCGAGGGACCGTTGCTTTCCATTCGTTCGGTAAACGCTTTGGCGCACTACACGGATTGGATCATCGGACACGTTCACGCAGGCACGCTCGGTTGGAACGGTTTTATGGCGGCGGGCATGTTCTACTTCCTTGCTCCGCGTTTGTGGAACACGAAGCTCTACTCTGTGGCGATGGCCAACATGCACTTCTGGCTCGGGCTGGTGGGGATTCTTCTCTACGTGGCTTCGATGTGGGTATCTGGCATCACGCAAGGGCTTATGCTCAACAACGCGGACGAGCAAGGCATCCTCGCGTATCCAAATTTCTTGGAAACGCTGCAGTCGATTCGTCCGCTCATGTTGACGCGTGTCGTTGGTGGTGGTCTCTACCTGATTGGATTCATCATGATGGCTTACAATCTTTGGATGACTGCGAAGTCAGGCAAGGCGGTCAATGGCACCTGCGAAGTTTCAGTGGTTGAGGAGGAGCAGAAGAAGCTTTCTTTGATTGGAGCGATTACCCATCCGGCTTTCCTTTATTCGGCAGGTCTGGTGATCTTTTCATGTGTCTGGCTGTTCGCTGATGGTTTCATCGAACTTCTCGGAATGGGTCTAACCATTGTAGTGGTAATGAGCTGCGTGGTTCACTTCACTCGTAGCGGTGACAGCTTTGCGGACTGGTACGGGAAGTTGTTGGAGAATTCGCTGCCGTTTACGGTGCTGGTGCTTATTTCGGCAGCAGTGGGCGGTGTTGCGGAAATTGTACCCTTGGTTAACCTCGATCGCGATAGCGTAGCGGAGGATAGGATGCAGGTGGTCTACACGCCGCTGGAATTGGCGGGTCGCGACATTTATATCAGCGAAGGCTGTTACAATTGTCACTCTCAGCAGATTCGTCCGTTCGTAGCTGAAGTTAAGCGCTATGGAGACTACAGCCGACTTGGCGAGTCGATATATGATCACCCTTATCAGTGGGGATCTCGCCGGACTGGACCAGACTTGGCGCGACTCGGCGGGAAGTATTCAGATTCCTGGCACTACGATCATATGCTGGATCCGCGTCAGACATCTCCTGGTTCGAATATGCCGGTTTATCCGTGGCTCTTCAAGAAGTTCACTGATTACGGGGCGCTTCCATCCAAAATAAGCACTCAGAAGGTACTTGGCGTGCCATTCCCAGATTGGTCTCCCGCGGAGATTGACTCTGCGGCAAAGGCTCAGGCGAAGGCGATTAAGGAATCGCTTGAGGAGCAGGGCAAGGAAGTGGATCAGGACACGCAGATCGTGGCTCTTATCGCCTACCTCCAGCAGCTCGGCAAGTCGGTAGAGGTTTCTGAACAAGTCGCCAACAACTAGCAGTGAGGAGATTATATTATGTTTCAAAGAGTTGAATACACGGAATGGCAGACTCTCTTCCCGAAGATTGGTTTTGTCCTTTTCTTCGTCGCCTTCGGCATCGTTGTCTGGAAGGCGATCAAAATGAGCAAGAAGGATAGCAGCAAGGCGAGTCGCATGCCGCTCGACGACTAAAGCTGTATTAAGATTAAACCTACATATTACTTTTAGAAATGAGTCAGCAACCGAAGGAAGATAAGGTCCGTGAGCACAGCTACGACGGCATTGAGGAATTCGACAAGAGTCTGCCGAACTGGTGGTTGTTCACCCTCTATGCGACGATCATTTTTTCGATCGCTTATTGGGTATACTACCAGAAGGCGGATATTGGGCTAACGCAGGAACAGGAACTGGAAGCTCAACTCGCATTGATAGATGAAGCTGTGGCGAAGGCTAAAGCCGAAGCGGGCGTGCTCGATAACGACACGTTTTGGGTTATGTCAAAAGATTCTGAATACGTGACGCCCGGCGAGCAAATCTACAAGCAGACTTGTTCATCCTGCCATGGTCAGGCTCTTGAGGGCGGCATCGGACTTGCTCTCAATGACAGCGAGTGGAAGCACGGCAGCAATCCGCTTGATATAAAGAAGATAGTGGTCGAGGGCGTCGCGGCGGCCGGGATGCCTCCGTGGGGACCTGTGCTTGGCGAAGAAAAGGTCAACCAAGTCGTCGCCTATCTCTTGAGCAAGCATTCTAAGTAAGCGTTCGGCTCTCATCGAGAGCCGAGTGCATTTGAATATGTCGACTGAAAGCAAGAAACACCTTCCTAACCGCGACTCTGTTACGGCGATTAACGATGACGGGTCGCGGTACATCATCCATCCGGCTGACGTGAAGGGGAGGTTTACTTTTTGGCGTCAGTTTTCGGCCTACTTTCTTATTCTGCTTTATGCCGCGCTTCCATGGATAGATATCGGCGGCTATCCGGCCTTGTTTTTGGATACGGACGCGATGCGCTTCCACTTCCTTGGACTGACCTTTGGCTCGCAGGATCTTTGGCTGGCGTTTTTTCTGATATCCGGATTGGGCTTCGGTCTCTTTTATGTGACCGCTTTGCTGGGTCGCATTTGGTGTGGATGGGCTTGTCCTCAGACGGTTTTTCTCGAGCACGTTTATCGACGCGTCGAGCGTTGGATCGAGGGAGACGCTATCAAACGACGCAAGCTCGACACTTCAGGTTGGGGTTTTGAGCGGATCATTAAACGTAGTCTCAAGCATGTGATATTTGCGGGTCTGTCGCTCGCCTTGGCGCACATGTTCATGGCCTATTTCGTATCCGTTCCGGGACTTTGGAAGATGATGCAGGAAGCGCCGGCCGAGAATTGGAAGGTCTTTGTATTCGTTTTCGCATACGCGGCGGTCTTGTATTTTAATTTTGCCTGGTTCCGCGAGCAGCTCTGCATCGTGATCTGCCCTTATGGACGCCTGCAGTCCGCGCTTATCGACGAGCATTCGATGGTGATTGGCTACGATGAGAAGCGGGGCGAGCCGAGGGGTAAGGCGAAGGACGTCAATGCGGGTGATTGTATCGACTGCAATCGTTGCGTGCAGGTTTGTCCGACGGGTATCGATATTCGCCAGGGCTTGCAGATGGAGTGCATTGGTTGTTCGGCTTGTATCGACGCCTGCGATACGGTTATGGACCGCCTGAAGCGTCCGCGCGGTTTGGTCCGTTATGATTCTATGGAGGGTCTTGAGGGTCGGAAGACGAAGTACGTTCGACCGCGCATGATTCTGTACACGGTGCTGCTTATGATTGGCGCGGGGGTCTTGCTGGTGTCCTTGCGTGGCCTGGGAGATGCTACGATTACGACGTGGAGGGCGCCTGGCTCGCCTTATTATGTGGACGCGGACGTGGTGCGAAATCAGTTTATGGTTCGAGTGACCAACACGAAGAACGACAAAGGCGTCTACAGTTTGCAGCTTGATACGGCGCAGCCCGGGATTGAGGTAAGGGGTGTGGACGAGGCTTTTGAGATCGCCGGCAATGGGGATTTCGTTAGGCCTGTGATTGTGCTTGCGAGTAAAGAGACTTTTACGGGAGCTTTTTCCATGGTTGTGAAGATCCTGGACGAAGAAGGTGAGACGATAGGGGAACGTCCTCTTGAGTTCATTGGTCCAAGTCCAAGGCTGTTGAACAAAGAGAAAGAGTAGCGATGAAAAAGGAAGAGACTTCTCAAGCCAAAGGCGGCTGGCGCACTTTGGGGGTATGGGTTACGCTCACATTCGTGGGGCTTATCATCGCTTGGTATTTTCTGATCAAGGTCGCCTCCGAGAATGCTCCGGAGCCGATTCCCTTGAATCAAACGAAATGATAGAGGACGGAAATCTCTACGCATTGCTAAATCCGGTGGCTGCGTTTGTCGCTGGCATGCTGGTGAGCTTACACTGCGTAGGGATGTGCGGACCCTTGAGCTGCGCTTTGATTGGGCAGAAAAAGGGGCGCTCGGCTCTTCCGTCGCATGGGATATATCATTTAGGGCGATTTTTGTCTTATACGATTCTTGGAAGTTTGGCGGGAGCGTTGGGCAGCAGGATCGTTTCGTGGGTTGGTGAAAATCCGGCTCAGTACGCTCCGTGGGCGTTCGCTATCTTTTTTGTAGCCTTGGCCTTGAATCTCGATGGGCTTTTGACGAAGTGGCAGGCGAAGAGCGGAATCGGTCGCGGACTTGTACAACGGGCGTATCGATTTTCTGGGCACACTCGCGGTTTTTCGCTGGGTGTGCTTACGCCCTTGATTCCTTGTGGACCGCTTTACCTGATGCTTTGGGCTACGACGATGAGTGGTTCTGCAGCGCAGGGCGCGTTGGTGATGTTTTGTTTCGCGGCGGGCACGGCTCCGCTGATGCTGCTCGCGCAGAGCGGTTGGGCTTGGCTGTCGCTTCGCATGGATGCGACAAAGCTTAGCTATCTTCGTCGGGGGATAGCGTTGGTAGCGGTAGGCTTGCTTTGTCTGCGAGCCTTCGTGGGTACCGATGCCGCGGCGGTCGTTTCGGGAGATGCATTGTGCGAGTAGGGAGGAAGCAATCGCCTGATGGGGAATCTTGCGGGGAGGTCGCGTGCAAGCATTGTGGAACGCGGTTTAGTCCTTCGAAGTCGCATGTCGAGTTTTGCTGTTCTGGCTGCGAGTACGTGTATCGGATAATTCATGACGAATCCTTAGAACGGTTTTACGATTTGCGTGGGAATGTGTCTCGTCCGGTAGGCTCGAGCGTTTTTGAGAATACGGACTACCCTTGGCTGGTCGCTTTGATCGAGGTGGCTGAATCGAAGGGGAAGATCGCAAGCCTTAGCCTTGCGCTTGAAGGGATTTCGTGTGTGGGCTGCGTTTGGCTGATTGATCGCGTTTTTGCGGAATCGAAAGGGGGAATTTCCTGTCGCGTCAATGTGCAGTACGGCACGATCGACATGGAGTGGGAGACGGGCGTTTTCGATGTCCTGTCTTTTGTGGGTCGTATCAAGAAGTTTGGTTACCGTGTTTGTCCGGCTCGCGATTCGGATGAATCCGAGTCTCGGAGTATTGTCTGGAAGCTAGGGCTCTCGGGTGCCTTTGCATTGAACGGCATGCTTTACACCTTGCCTGTTTATCTTGGCATGGATCCGGATTTTTTGGTGGCTCCGCATTTTCACTGGCTCTCTTCGATTTTCGCTTCCTTGAGCATGGTATTCTGCGGTTCCTATTTTATTGGGAAAGCGGCGAAGGCGGCGGCGCAGGGGATTGCCCATCTGGACCTGCCGATTTCGATCGGGATCGTTTTCGCGTATTTGGTGAGCTGGTACGGTTTGTGGAAGGGGGACGAGAATCTGGTCTATTTCGATTTCGTTTCGACTTTCGTTTTTCTGATGCTGGTGGGTCGCTGGCTGCAGGTGGTGGCGATAGAGCGAAATCGAAATCGTTTGGCGGATATTCGACTTGAGGCGCCTGAAGTTGAAATCGAGAGCGGCAGTGGCAGCCGAATTAAGACGCGAGCGGATCAGATCAAGTCGGGCGAGGTGTATTGGCTGGCTTCTGGCCAACGGGTGCCGGTGCGTTCGAAGCTGTTGAGCGAACGGGCGAGTTTGGGAATGGACTGGATCAGCGGTGAGTCGGAATCGCGGATCGTGGAGCGCGACGGCGAGGCTCCGTCTGGGGCGTCTCTGGAGAATCAGTTTTCGGTTCGGCTGGAAGCGGCGGAGGAGTGGAGTGATTCTCTGCTGAATAAATTGAGCGCTCGGGAGGCGCGTTCGCTGGAGCGTGATCTGGTGGCGCAGAAGTGGATTTTTCGTTATCTGGTGGTGGCGTTCGGGATCGCTGTTGTGGGGGGCGGCGTTTGGCTGGCGATGGGCGATTTATCGTCGGGACTGAAGGTTTTCATATCGGTGTTGGTCGTCTCCTGTCCCTGCGCGTTGGGAATTGCCTGGCCGTTTGGGGACGAAATCGCTCTGGCTCGGCTGAAGCAGCAGGGAGTGTTCGTGACGACGCATTCGCTTTGGAACCGTCTTTCGCGGGTGCGGAGGATCGTCTTCGACAAGACTGGGACTTTGACGCGTTCGTCGCTTACGATGGTGAATCCCGAGGGAATTGATCGCCTGGCGCCGGGGGAACTTAGAGCGTTGAGCGCGCTTTGCGCTCAGACGCGTCATCCGGTTTCGAATACGATTCGCGAGCATTTGATGGCGAAAGGACTGTTTCGAGCTGATGGAGCTTCTGAGGCGGTGGAGCAGGTCGGGCTTGGAGTCGAGTTGAATGCTAGTGGCAGTCTTTGGAGGCTTGGGAAGGCTCCTTGGGCCTGCGAGTTGGGGGAGGGTACGGTCTTCGCTCGAGACGGTCGGCAGCTGCTGGATTTGAGTTTTGAGGATTTGCCGCTTCCGGATTCGAATCGGGAAATCAAGGAACTGGGGAAGGGCGGGCTTTCGATCGCAATCCTGAGTGGCGACCGCGAGGAGAAGGCGCGGCTGATCGGCGACTCGCTCGGTTTGGATCCGAGGCAAGTCTTTGGAAATCTATTGCCGGAGGAGAAGGCGGCTTGGATCGAGTCGCACGAGCCTGAGGCGACCCTGATGGTTGGAGACGGAGCGAATGATACTTTGGCCTTTCGCAGCGCGTTTTGCGCGGGGGCTCCTGCCAATGAGCAGGGGATAGTAGCGGAGAAGGCCGATTTCCACTATCTAGGAAACGGGATTGGGGGCATCCGGAGTTTGCTTACGATCGGCGAACAGAGGAGAAAGGCGTTGGTCGGCCTGATGACCTTTGCGGTGGCCTACAATCTCTTCGCTATCGGGTTGTCGCTGATCGGTTGGGTGACTCCGCTCGTCGCGGCGGTTTTGATGCCGCTGAGCTCGATAATTAGCCTCGGAATCGTGTGGAGCGCTCTTGGAAAGCGCTCTGGTAAGTAGCGCTCGCCCCCTGTTTTAGGGAGTCTCTGTAGGCTTATAACCAGTAGGTTCACTTACTAACGAAGAATAAGATAAAAAAATACAAGTTTATCATCAAATAAGGTTGCATGATGGAATTTCACTCCTATGTTCATTTTCAGTTTCAAGCGCTCCGCTAGACTACCAAACTCAAAATCAACTCGTGCTCAACGGAGCAAAAAGGCAAAATAGAGTTACTCCAAAACGAGTTTGGGATCTAGCGGAAGCGGGCGAAACCTCAGGCGAAGTCGCCATTGAATTTCTGTCAGGCAATATACGAGCCAAGTTGGATTAGGCACAAGCGGGGAAGCCCTTTTTATGGGGGCTTCCTTAGCTGTCAGAAAGTCAAACGGAGTCTTCGAATGGTACAAGACTTTGTAATTACAACCCCACTACAATTGCGAGGCTTAGAGAATTTCTTGGTGTAAAAGCGTTGTTCAATCGCGCCTGCAGGCGAGGCCCTCAGTCTTCGTCTGCAGGTCTTTTTTGTATCGGCGAGCCGGGATCGAAAGTTGGCTGTGACTGTCTGAGTGACTGGCAATGCAGAAAAAAACACAAAAAAACCTTTATTGGATGAACTGCAGCCGCCATAAGCATTTAAATTAGTTTCACTTATGTTCGGTTACGGAAAAATGGCCAATTACGCGATCGCTAGCTTAAGCTATCTGGCCGCGAATTACGAAAAGGAAGGGTTCAAGGCGAACTCGCAGACAATCGCGACCGCTCGCAATCTTTCCCGTCCGCTTGTGGGCAAGCTGATGTCTCAGATGTCTACTGCTGGTCTCGTAAACGGGACGCCCGGTCCGGGTGGTGGCTTTTTCCTTTCGCGAGCGCCAAAGGATATAACGCTTTTGGAGATCGTGCGGCTGTTTGAAAAGGTTGAGGAGGCGCTGATGTGCCCCTTTGGTCCGGGTTGGTGTGGAAACGGCGATCCTTGCCCGTTTCACTACGAGCTTGAGGACAAGCGCGACGAGATGATGACTTGGTTGGCGGAGACGAACTTGGAAGTCTTCACGAAGCATCCGATCAAGCCGGAGCACGGTTTTGTCGAAAGCGAAAAGTAGTCGTTGACTAGGGGGGCTTTCGAGAGGCGGGGCGTGAACGAAGAGTCTGTCCGATTTTCGTAGATGCGAGTGGATAGGTGTTTTGCTATTCTATTTGGCTGAATCAGGCTTCGCATCTTTAGCCCCACTGCTCCCATCATTAAAGCTGCTCCTTGTTACCTTTTCGCAATTCTTAGTCTGTAAGCGTTTGGCTGCGCGGAGAGGCCGAAGCTTTCCGAGCCGCAGTTGAAGCGTGTGTCTTATGACAGTGTCGCTACGGGTGAGGAGCGGGACTTTTTCGTGTATTTGCCTCGGGGGTACGATCAGCAGGAAAATTGGCCGGTGCTTTTCTTTCTCCATGGCAATGGTGAACGTGGCGATGCGAAAGAGGAGCTCGACTACGTGCTGATCCATGGTCCCTTGTTTGAGGCTTGGGCGCAGAAGCGGGATCTGCCTTTTGTCATCGTTTCACCGCAGCTGCCGATTTTCAGTATGGGAGAGGTGAGTTATATCAAAGGTCGCTCCAGAGACTGGATACCTGAGCGCTTGGAAGAGGGGATTCATGAATATCCGCCTCACTACACCGGGGACGACGAGCTGCTTGGCGCGGTTTCGAATGCGGATCGAGGGCCCGGTCGACGGGTGGTTCAAGCTCGAGCAGAATCTGCTGGATATCCTCAACAGGTTGGAGTCTGATTTCGATACGGACGCGAAGCGGGTCTATTTGTCGGGACTCAGTTATGGTGGCTATGGGACTTGGTATTTGGGTTCGAAGCGTCCTGATCGATTTGCGGCGCTGAATCCAGTGGTTGGATACGGTCATCCAGATTTGACGGAGCCCTTGGCCGCCTCGCGAAAGCCGCTTTGGGTCTTTGCTGGGGGGCGCGATTCGGCGGTACGGGTAGAGTATTTTTATCCTGGCCTGCAACAGTTGGAAGCGTTTGGACACGAGGATGTTCGCTTCACAATCCATGCGGACCAAGGTCACGACACTTGGCGGCGAATCTACGCTAGCAAGGATTTGTATGAATGGCTGTTGAAACAGTCGCTCTAGCTAGGCCGCGCCTATCCAATTGGCTGTTTTTTCCGCACGTCTGATTTAGTTGATAATCCGGGGTCAAAAAGGGAGCATCCGATCTCTCTGCTGTTACCTTTTTAAGAATGTAGGACTGCCGGTATGCGCCTGACCTTGTACTCGTTTACGCTTTGGCTGATTGCCCTGTGTCTTTCCTGCTTTGCCGCGAATCTTGATGCTCGGAACAAGCAGCGAATAGTGGTGCAGGCGAACGCTACGGCTGAGTATGAGCAGCGTCGAGCTGAGCTGGCGGACATACCGGAGACTTATGTGATTTCTCAGGGAAAGTATTTTGCTGGCGGGGCGCGAGATGGCTCGGTGTCGGAACAGTCCTTTGGCAATGTTGTTGAAAATCTGGCGAAAGATTTGGCGGAGCGTAACTATTGTCCTGCGGACGGCATGGAGTCTGCGGATCTGCTGATTGTGGTTCATTGGGGGACTACGATTGTGCAGGATGATCCTGAGCAGGATGATCTGATTCGGGAGTCGTATAGTCTAAATCCTGAAGCGGATGACTACGACGACTCTGAGGTTCGATTCGCTCAGATGATGGATGATACTAACCGGATGTCGCGCGCGGCTCAAATAAGGCGAAACGCACGTTTGCTCGGATACTCCGAAGCGCTTGCAGATGAGGAGAGTAAATTGGTCCCTACGGAGAAGGAGAGAACGCTAAAGGCGCAACTCGATCGAGATCGTTATTTCGTGGTTTTGATGGCTTGGGACAATCGGGCTTTGCTTGAGAGTAAGGAGCGGAAGCTGCTGTGGTCGACTCGGATGAGTGTGCAATCTGTTGGCACGAATTTTCGTGAATCGCTGCCGTTGTTGAGCATCGCCGCCGGCGAGTTTTTCGGGAGGGAGAGCGATGGTCTGTCGACTCGGGTGGTCAAACGCGGCGATTACAAAGTGCGAATGGGCGAGCTAGAAGTTGTGGAAATGACCGAAGAAGACAGGCGCTTGCTTGAGAGCGAATCAGAGGAGGAGTAGCGAGTCGTTCATGGGACAGGCAGCTTCGTGGTTTAGTCTGACTATTTGAGGGAGAAAGGGCTGTTCGATCCGGCGAGAATGCTAGGTCGTAGACTCGTTTGTATCCCGTTTGGCTGCGTTTCCTCTCTTTTTTTGTCGGATTCTTTTCCAGTAGCCTGCTTTTTGTAGTCGGTGTTGTTTCCAGGATTGTGCAAGGAGCCTTTGGGCCAGAGTGCGTTTCAATGCATCTTTCCGGCGAGTGGCGGTGCGCAAATATGATCTGGGTATTCCAGTAGGCTCGCTAAGCTTTTTTGAGGAAGCGTTTGACGAGGCTTTCTCGAATCTCCTTATAAGCGAGCTGTTTATGTTTGGCGGGAAATTAACCGGGCTGTACTTTTTGGTAGCGGCGATTTGGGCGAGCTTTCTTTTTGGCGCGGTGACGGGCTACGATTTGCTGCGTTTTGGAATTCTGCCGAGGGACTGGGATCAGGTCGAGGGGGTTTTGCTGTGGCCGTTTTTGCATGCGAACCTGACGCATTTGACGAGCAATACAGTGACTTTGGTCGTATTCGGAGCGATCATCTCCTTGCGCGGATCGTCGCGGGAGTTTCTGACGTTGAGCTTTTTCATTACGCTCTACGCGGGGCTTGGCGTTTGGCTGATGGGACGCGACGCCTTGCACGTGGGAGCGAGCGGGCTGGTGTTCGGATATTTTGGATACATCATGACACGCGGGATTTATGATGGAAGGATTAGCTCGATTGTCATTTCTACGGCGGTGATGATATTCTTTGGCGGAATGATATGGGGAATCATGCCGACCGATGAGCGCGTTTCCTGGGAAGGGCACTTGTTCGGATTTCTCGCCGGTGTGGTGCTTGCGGTGCGGTACAAGCCCAGGAGACGAAGGCGATCCTAGCCGTCCGGAATTCTAGGCCTGGTAGGGGTAGAGGAAAACGAGGCAGAGGGTGAGGCAAAATAGGGCTGCAGAGGAGCTGCAGCCGGCGGTGTTGGGTCGAGCGGCGAAACGGTCGGGGAACTGCTTGTGGAGGTCGGCTTGGATAGCGTCGATGGCGTCTTTCGCTTCCTTCAGTCCCACGCCGGTGGCTTCGCGGTAGAGTTTGATGGCGGCAATGGCTCGGCCCTTTTCTAGGGCTTGGGCGATTTCGGACATCTTTTCGTCGGAGAGGTCTTGTGGCATGGCAGAGTGGGTTGGTTTTTCGCGGGCGAGACTAGCGTAACTCGCATGCCATGCAAAGCAGAGAAAGGGGGGGGGCGTGTACTTGATCTTGGACTCTGTGTTAAAAATAGTTGACATGTGCATGGTTTGGTATTCTTAAGGTTAAGAATAATTAACACATAGTCTGAAACTTCTAACACAAAACACCATGAATATCTCATACCAAGAACGTAATCACTGGATCGCCATTCTCATTGGAGTCTGGGCCTTGGCTTATTATTTCCTAAAGGTTCTGTCGCTTGAAGGAGGGCTGAACGCGGATTTGGATTTCTTCCTGCCGTTTATCGTTAAGATCATCATTTACTCGTCGGTTGCGGGCGCGGTGCTGGCGATCGTGAACTGGGCTTTGAACAAGGAGAAGCACGTGGAGAAGGACGAGATGGATCGGATGATCGAGCTGAAGGGATTTCGCAATGCTTACTGGGCGGTTTCGGGCTTGCTTTGGGTGGTCGTGATCTCGGCTTTGTTGAATGAGCGCTTTGAGCGGATGAATCCGGATGCGGTGCCTTTTGAAACGATCAATTTGCTGATCCACTCGGTCTTTCTGGTGGCCTGGCTGGGAACCTTGGTTGGGTCGATCACACATGTGATTCACTACCGGAGGGGAATAGCGTAATGGCAAAGAAACTACCGATTAAGAACACGATTCGTCGATTGCGTTTCGATGCGGACGAGATGACGCAGCAAGCGCTCGCTGAGAAGATCGGCGTGACGCGCCAGACGGTGCTGGCGATCGAGGCGGCGCGTTATTCTCCGACTTTGGAGTTGGCTTTTAAGATAGCCGAAGTTTTTGGCAAGGAGCTCGGCGAGGTGTTTCAGTACGTGCCGGAGGAAAAATAAACCTGGGCTCGAATCGTCCGAGCCCAGGTTTTCGAAGCGCGTTCCCAAAAAGGAGCGAGTTTTGTCTTGTTCGACTGACCAAGCGAAAACGGCTCTAGCTCAAGCTGGGAGCCGAACGTTTGTTGAAGGCTTCAATCATCTCTTGGATGTGGTGGGAGTCGGTTCCGCAGCATCCACCAAACACTGAAAGGTCGAAGTCTATGGTGAGTTTTGCCATTTGTTCTCCAAGGTCAGAGGGATCGCCTCGGTCGATCTCTGTAGAGTTGTCCAGTTCTTCGTGGCTTTTGCAGGAGGCGTTGGCGCGGAGGCCACGAAAACGAGGAAGCCAGTCGGCGTTGGTTTCTTTGGCTTCGGCTAGGGTGGTTTCTAGGTGTTCGGGATGGGCGCAGTTGACCAGGTAGAAGCTTGGAGCTGATGAGGTGGCGTCGTCCACTTGCTTGATGAAATCACCGAGCGAGCTGCCGTCTGGAAGTCGACCGTTGGTCTCGACGGTGGGCGAAATGATAACGGGGAGTCCGGCTTCTTGGGCGGCGAGCGCGATGCCGATGGCTTCGTTGAGGTTGGTGATGGTAAGGGCGACCACCATTTCGGCGCCGGTGGCGGCGATGGATTTTATTTGTGTAAGGTGGTAGCTTTTCGCGTCTTCGATGCTGATTTCCGATTCGGGCACGGAGTAGCCGTCTCCGCGGGGACCGATCTCTGAGGCGAGTATGACGGGGCATTGCGTTGTGTCGTAGCTGTTCTCTGTTCGCCATTTCGAAACCATGCGAGAGACGCGGTCGATGCCGAGTTGGTTGAAGCGATCGAGCTCTGCGGGCGCGTATCCGAGATTCGCGATATGGTCGGGGGCGGCTCGCCAGCAGAACGAGTCTGTGATGATGCCGAGACCCGCTTTGGCGGCGGCGTCCAGTATCGGGACGAGCAAGGTTTTTTCGAAGTCGTTCCAGACGTCTTCGTTGTCGAGTATTTCGAAGGCGCAAAAATCGCGTAGCGGGTAGTCCCGTTGAAATAGCAGGAAGGTTTCACTACCGGCGAAGGTAACGAAGCGTTGGCCGGAATTCAGGAGGTGGGTGATGTGGGATTGCGTGTTTGTCATGGATTTGAGTTGGATTGGATTTTTCGGTCAAGAAAGCCAAGGTCGCGCACTATTTCCAGTAGGACTGGCAGGCGTTGTTACTCCACGATAGGGAGTGGCGCTGAGCTATAGTAGAGTCGCCTATAGCTGTTTAGTGATGGATCGTTTCCGCAGTGTTCAGCGGCGCGTTTATATACAAGAGAAAGCCGGCACAATTCGCGAAATTAGATAGCGGTGTCGGCTGTGTTGGATTAGATTTGGTATTATTCTCTTAAACGAGTGATAATCTCAAGAGTAGAATGGGCCTCCTGCTGTGGCTCTTGTCCTCTGGCGAGGTCGCGGCAAGAGTGAGCTGAAAGAATAGGAGGGCGTGAGCGGGCGATTGACGCACTAGGACGGCAAACCTTGCAGCGAGTTTGGAGAGTCGCCATAAGCCTTGGTTTTTTATGAAGGCAAAGCTCATCGAGGAAATTGTGGAGGCGATCGCATCGTTGGATTTGAAGCATCCGGTACGGGTGGGCATCGACGGGGCAAGCGCCTCGGGTAAGACGCGATTTGCAGATAGCTTGGTAGCTCCGCTGGAGGCGATGGGGCGGCATGTTATTCGCGCGTCGATCGATGGGTTTCACCATCCGCCGGAGGTGCGGTATCGGCAAGGTACAGATTCGGTGAGCGGGTACGTGGAGGACTCTTTCAATAAGGAGGCGGTGATTGAGAAGGTGCTTGCTCCGCTCGGTCCGTCAGGGAATGGTGAATACAAGGCGTCGCTTTACGATTTCGTCACGGATAGCGAAACGGAGGCTGCGTTCGAGCAGGCGCATCCGGATTCGATTCTGATCTTCGAGGGAGTGATGCTGTTTTGCGATCAGCTCGGGGATTTCTTCGACTACCGGATTTTTGTGGACGTGGACGAGGAGACGATTCTGGAGCGGGCACTGGTGCGAGACGTTGAGCGTCTTGGAGGAGTGAATACGCTGAAGCGGAAGTACCACGGACGCTATTTGCCTGGTCAGAGGAAGCATTTAGAGCTGCACGATCCGAAGGAACGGGCGCATCTAGTAGTCGACAACAATGACTATGAAGCGCCAGTGGTGGTACAGCGGAATCGTCCGATTGTGCAGCCGTGAGGCTTTTGCGAAGAGGGTCGTGAATATATTCGGCCCTCTTCGCTTTTTTTGGCTAGGCACATTGGGCTAGCCTGGAGCTCGCGTTTTCGAGCGCTTTGGCAAGCGGGTGGTTACAGGGCAGTCTAAGGCGCCCAAGCGTGGTTTTCTATTTCTCCGTCTCTTACGAGGAAAACTTGGTCTAGGCTGTAGGAGCCGAGAAGGCCTGATAGTTCCTCGAAACTAAAGCTGAGTGTTGTGCTTTCTCCACCGAAGAAGCTGGAAGGGGTATCGAAGCTTATGAAATAAGCCTGCCAATCGGTGGACACGTCGATGGAGTGTTCGTCGATTCCGAAACTGTAGGGGCCGTAGGGAATGCCTACGAACGAGCCGGCCGGAGCTGTGACATCTAGAATCATTTCGTCGTTCTTGGCTCGGTTTGAGCGAGCGAAGAAGGAGAGGTGGTACTGCGTTTCGTGTTCAAGAACGACTCGCGATTGCCAGAAGCTGGCTTTCTTGGGAACTATGGGGAAGTGGATTCTGCCGCAGCTGAGTCCTTCGACAGGGTCCAAGGCGGCGGCGTAGGCTCTAAGGGCTTCACTTTTCCATGGGAACATTCCTCCTTCGAAGCCGCCGTTTTGGACGAGATTGACGCCATCGATGGGGGAATCTGGAGTCGCGACTTGATGGACTGTGGATGCTTGGGAGATACGTCCAAATGGATCCGTGGCCACGACGGTGTATTCATAGAGTTGGCTTAGGTCTAGGCCGTGATCGATATATTTTTTGGACACCGTCCTGCCGATTTCGGTTTCGTCGCGGTAAACGATGTATTCTACTCCGCCTGGATTGTTTGCTGGTGCCTTCCAGGTGAGGCAGACGAGTGACTCGCTTCCCATGCTGGAGCTAAGAGAGGTCGGTGGGTCGAGAGGTTCGTCTTCGGGAACGATTACAGGTTCCAAAATGATGTCATCGAACTCATAGCATTGCCAGGGTCGTGGGTCTTGGCCTACTCGGATGAGAAGGTGGCTATTCCAGGTCACTGGGCTATTCTCCGGTTTGCTGAAGAGGTAGTCGTAGTACTGCCACTCGGTAGTGAGTTCAACTGGCATTTCTGGTAGTCCTTCGTGTACCAGTACGCGGATGTCGTCGCCTAAGCTCGAGCGAGCGTGGAAGGAAAGTCGGTAGTAGACGCCTAGATACAGGTCGAAGCTATTTTGGTAGAGCAAGGTCTCGCTGCCGGTGCCGCGGAGGCAGATGGAAGCCGACTTGTCTCCGATGTATCCCGGCTCAACAATCTTGTCCTTAGCAAGGCCCCAGTAGATACCGCCTTCTTCGAAGCCACCGTTCATGAGTCGGTTGCCCGGTGGCAGAGTGAAGACGCTAACTTCGGCGGGATCTATTAATTCTAAGCCCGCACGATTCACTGTTCGTACTTCATAATCGTAATATGATCCAGCTAATACAGTCTTATCTTCGAAAGAGTTTGTTGTGGTGACACCTATATACTCTCCGTTTCGGTGGATAAAATAGGCAAGTGTTAATATGGGCCCATATGAATTTGTTTGTCCAGGGTCCCAACTGAGTCTGACTTCGGTATTGGAGAGCAAGCTTGCCTTAAGGTTCCTTGGGGGGAATTCAGGGTGTGCCATTGAAACGTAATCGCCACGAACGATTTCTGTAAGCATAATTTCATCCAAGTAGAAACGGCGATCATTGTCTATGTCACTATTTACCATTCTGAAGAGAAGTTTTCCGTCTTCTACAGGTAGATCGAATCCCTGTGTAGTAAACCGCAGCAAGTACACATCCCAATATGGTTTTAAATCGAAGCGAGTCTGGCTTAGCGTTATTCCGTAGTTATTAGATGGAGAGGAATCACTTGCTAGGGATACATTCAAGTCTCTTCCTTTTTCAGAGTATGCGGCAAATGACAGAAAGTATTCTGTATCAGGCTTCAGCTCTATGTCGTTTTGGGATAGCTGCGTATTCGAATCGTCATCGTTCATAGTGATTATGAGGCTGTTTGGCGATAGGTGCCCAAGGTAGTCTACGAAGGCTGTTCCAGACCCATCGGTAGTGAAAACCCAAGGGTTTAGTCCACTTTCGAAACTTCCGTTTTCAAGGGAAGATCCAAAGCCAGGGAAAGAGTATGTTCTCGCGTATGTGACGGCCCTATAGGACATTGCGATCATATCGTGGTCATTTAGCAGCGTTTTGTGATCGTCATTCAAGGCAGTGTCCGGGTAGTAGAGAAAGCCTTCGGACATGAGATCGTTGGTATTGCCTGGAGGTTGCGGCGGCAAGCCAAGCGCGATGCCAAGGAACCATGCGAGTTCGCCTTTCCAGCGTAACTGATCGGGGAGCCACCAAGGAAATAGGCTCGTCGGTCCAGTTCCAGTATCGCCCTCACCGGAGAGTCCCTTAAGGAATTCGGCGGGTACGACGACAATGCTTTCCATGGCTCCCCAATCTTGATTGGGCGCCGCGTCTACATCCACAAAAACAACCCATATGTCGTTTGGGTCAGGACTTTGGGATTGGAGAAATGAATGAGCTCCCAATAGTGTTATAAACATGAACTGACCGGAGTTCGTTTCACTATTGAATAAGGATGATTTGTGAGAATGCTGGTACCAGCTGACATTGGTCCACGGATGGCCCTCTTCGGCGACGTTGAAGCTGGCTCCGTCTAGTTGTGATGCGAACCACAGCTGTAGATCGACAATGGTCGAGGTTAACACTCTCTCGTAGTGTTCTTTACGTGGGACATCGGCAGGAGAGATGTATATGAAGTGAACGTTTTTATCATTAAGTTGCAGCGACGCGTTTGATGCCGCTGGTAAGATTAGAAATGTGAATAAGGTAAGAAGGGTTTTGTATATAAATTTCATGGGATTTCTTTGTGCCTCCGAAATTGTTTGATATTAGTCTAAGAATATTCGCTGAGACAGACTTAAAGTGACAATGAAATCTATTAGAAACCTTTCTGATATTTTTATTAGGTTAAATTTAAGTTGCTGGAAATATAGAGAAAAATTTGTTGATAGATGAGGGGGTTCTTTATGGGGTTTTAGTTGAAAATATAGGAGTATATAGTGAGTTTAATTTGTATTTAGATTTTGTATAAGAATTACTATTTTAAGTATTAGTATTTTCTGATAGTTTTTTGTAATACTTTAACTATCTTTAATAGAATATTCAAATGCCAGAATACTGTATATTCGCTTGGGATCTGAAAAATTGTTTTTGCTGATTGTATGATTCGTGGGTTTTGTAAAAAACGCTGGTCTTGGTGCTTCGTACTGGTAATGGTGTGGGAATGAGTCGAGTGATGTGCTATAAGTGTAACAGACCGCAGCAGTTGTGCTGGTGTGGGAAGGTAGTGCCGATGGCAACGCGGACGAAGTTTGTGATTCTTATGCATCCGTATGAGCATCGTCAGATTAAACTGAATACAGGCCGGTTAACTCATTTTTGCTTGGCGGATAGCGAATTGTACGTGGGGGAGCGTTTCGACGAGCATGTGGCGGTCCAGGCTTTGATCGCCGATCCGCAGAACTATCCGGTGCTGCTATATCCGGGGGAAGGGGCGTGGGATCTTTCGAAGGGGGAGCTGCGGGCGGGAGATTTTGAGGGGCGCCGGCTGGTTGTTTTTTTGCTGGATGGGACTTGGCGGCAGGTGCGGCCGATGCTGCGGTTTAGCGAATCTTTGCAGCGGCTGCCGAGGGTGATGTTTTCGGGTGCGGCTCCGAGTCGCTATGTGATTAAACGTCAGCCGGAGGCGGGGTGTTTGTCGACGCTGGAGGCGACTCATGAATTGTTGTTGGCTTTGGAGCGGAGCGGGCTGGACGAGTATACGATACCGGAGCAAATGCTGGAGATTTTTATGGAAATGCAGGCGTTCCAGGTTCGGTGCGAAGAGGAGAATCGGCGGCCGGATTTTGTGCCGCGGAAGGATCAGGAGAAGGTGGCAGGGAGGTTGAATCCCTCGAAGCGGCGGAGGGTGTTTTGAAGGATGTGGGAGAGGGATAGTTGGGTTTTAACCGCGAATGAACGCGAATTTTTGGGAGAGGGGTTTAGGGAAGCTCTGATGAGCTTTTTGTGTAGGGCAGTCTGATGACTGCAGGGATTGAGGGTTTTTTTGAAGGATGAGGGATGAAGGATGAGGGATGAAGAGAGAGTAATCTGTTATTTTGTAGCGAAGGCTTTGGCTTCGGTGAGGAGTTTGGTCCAGAGGGGGCGGCTGATGGTGGGGATGGATACCCATTCTTTGAATACGCGGCGGGCGGGGGCGAAGGGTCGGACGGTACCGTCGGCTATGAGGGTTTGGACGCGGTCGGCGGGGAGCTTGGCGATGAGGGCTCCGCTGCGGTGGTCGAGAGTGGCGAAGAAAGCACCGTCGGAGCGGAGGCATTTGAAGCCCATCATGGTGCCTTCCTTGACCTTGGGATCTGAATACAGGGTTTCGGCGATAGACCAGAAGAGGGCGGTGCCTTTGGTGATGGGGTCCGTTGGCATGGGGGATTGAGTTTGGTTTTTTTACCGCAGATGAACGCAGATGGATGCGAATTTGGATTGGGATTGAGAAATGGAGAGGCTGTGTTTTGAAGGATTTTTTCTACCGCAGATGAACGCGGATGGACGCTGATATTTGGAGAGGAGTTTTGGGAAGCTCTGATCCAGCTTTCGCCCTTTGGGTTTCGGCGAAGATGTGAGCTTTTTGTGGAGGGCAGTCTGATGACTGCGGGTGGAGGCGTAGAAGATTTTTGGGGTTTCGGTATGGACCAAGGTCCAACCTTACAAGGCTGTGTGGTGTCGCGGGCTGAAGTGCTGCTCTACTTCTTTAGGTAGGGGGCGGTGATGCTGCGTTTGGATTTTTGGATGCCGGCGAGGGGGCCTTGGTAGAGGATCTTGCCGCCTTTGGGACCGCCGGCGGGGCCGAGCTCAACGAGGTAGTCGGCTTCTTGTATGAGGTCGAGGTGGTGTTCGATGACGACGACGGTATGGCCTTGGTCGACGAGCTTGTGGAGGAGGCGGATGAGCTTTTCGCAGTCGCTTAGGTGCAGGCCGATGGTGGGCTCTTCTAGGATGTAGAGATTGGTGCGGGTGATGCCGCGGGAGCGTTCGGTGTAGCTTTGCAGGCCTTTGGCGAGCTCGGTGACGAGCTTGAGGCGCTGGGCTTCGCCTCCGCTTAGGGTGGGGCTGCTTTGGCCGAGGGTGAGGTAGCCGAGGCCGGTCTCGACCATGAGCTGCATGACTTCGCCGAGCTGGCTGTGGAAGGAGAAGAATTCGGCGGCGTCTTCGAAGGACATGGAGAGGACGTCGGCGATGTTTTTGCCTTTCCAATGGAGGTCGAGCAGTTCGGGGCCGTAGCGGGAGCCGTCGCAGTCTTCGCAGGTGACGTAGGTGTCGGGCATGAAGCTCATCTCGAGCTTTACGCGGCCGGCGCCGGAGCAGGTGTCGCAGCGGCCGTGGGGAGTGTTGAAGGAGAAGCGGCCGGGCTTGTATCCACGCATCTTGGACTCGGGTAGGCTGGCGAAGAATTGTCTTATGATATCGAATACGCCGAGGTAGGTGGCGGGTGTGGAGCGTGGGGTTTTGCCGATGGGGTCTTGGTCAACTTCGATGACGGCGCGGAACTCGTGGGCTCCGGTGAGTTTTTCGAAGAGGACTTGGCCTTCGTTTCCTTCGATGCTGGGGCCGTCTTTGGCGAAGGCTTTGCCGGTGAGGGTGGCCTTTTTTGTTTTGATGGAGTGGGTGGCGGCGGGGGCGAGCAGGTCGCGGATGAGCGAGGACTTGCCGGCTCCGGAGGCGCCGCAAACCATGGTGAGTCGGTTTTTGGGGATGTGGACGGTTTGGTTGGTGAGGTTACGGAAGGTGGCTTTGGTGAGGGTGATGAATGAATGTCCGCTCGGAGATCGGGCGCTACCTTTTTCGATTTTTCGGTAGTGGCTTTGGAGTGGGTGGGGGATGCCGGTTTTTAGGTAGCGGCCGGTGAGGGAGGCTTTGTTTTTCTTGAGTTGGGCGACGGTGCCTTCGGCTATGATCTCGCCGCCGTGGATGCCGGCGCCGGGGCCGAGGTCGATGATGTGATCGGCTTGCTCCATGGTGGCGTCGTCGTGCTCGACGACGAGGAGGGTGTTGCCTTTGCCTTTTAGGGTTTTGAGAGTCTCGATGAGGCGGTCGCCGTCGCGGGCGTGCAGGCCGATGCTGGGCTCGTCGAGGACGTAGAGGACGCCGGCGAGGTTTGAGCCGAGCTGGGCGGCGAGGCGGATGCGTTGTGCTTCGCCGCCGGAGAGGGTTTGGGTGGGGCGGTCGAGGGAGAGGTACTCGAGGCCGACTTTATCCAGAAACTGGAGACGCTCGTGGATTTGGGCGACGATGTCGCGGGCTATGATTTGGCCGCGTTTGTCGAGCTTGAGTTTCTTGAGGGTGGCGAGGAGGTGTCTTGGGTCTTGGGCGAGGAGTTTTGGCAGTGATAGCTTGTCGCCGTTTTTTAGATACAGGTAGACGTGGCGGGAGGTGCGGTTGAGGCGTTCGCCTTGGCACTCGGGGCAGATGATGGCTTGGGTTTCGTCTTCGGCGGAGTCGTCGGCTCCGATGGCTTTGGCGAGCTCCTCGTCGTCTTCGAGGCGTTCGCGCATCCAGGGGTAGATGCGTCCGTGCCCGCGGCAGGCGGGGCACCAGCCTTTGTGGGAGTTGAAGGAGAAGTCTTTGGGGTCGAGCTCGGCGAGGGCGGCGCCCGTTTG
>DS990592.1:5399281-5514226 GCA_000155695.1 Verrucomicrobiia bacterium DG1235
TGAGTGGTGAGGAGTGAGGAGTGAGTTGCTCGAGATTTCACTCCTTTAAACTCACTACTCACTACTTTGTCGTCGAAGACGACAAGGGCGGTGCCTTTGCCGCGGTGGAGGGCTTCTTTGAGGTGGCGGTTGATTTGGCCGATCGGAGAACGGCCGCTACCTGTTAGGGGCTTGAGGTCGGCGATGACGACTTCGATGTTGTGCTCTTTGTAGCGGTCGAGTTTTTTGAAGTCGTCGGTGAAGATGAGCTTCCCGTCGACGCGCATCATCTCGTAGCCGTGGTCGGCGATCCAGTTGGCTATGGGCTGGTGGTGGCCTTTTCGGTTGCGGATGAGGGGAGCGAGGAGGAAGAGGTGCTTGGCTTTTTTGGCTTCGGGGGATGTGATTATTTTTTGGAGACGTTTTTGGATTTCTGTCTCGGTTTGGGAGATGAGGGGGGCGCCGGAGTCGGGGTTGTGCGGGATGCCGAGGCGGGAGTAGAGCAGGCGCAAGTATTGGGCGACTTCGGTGATGGTGGCGACGGTGGACTTGCGGGAGCCGCGGGTGACGCGTTGCTCGATGGCGACGGTGGGCTGGATGCCGGTGAGCTGGTCGAGATCTGGGCGGGGGAGCTGCTCGACGAATTGGCGGGCGTAGGGCGACATGGATTCCATGAAGCGGCGCTGGCCTTCTCCGAAGACGATGTCGAAGGCGAGGGTGGACTTGCCGGATCCGGAGGCTCCGGTGACTACGGTGAATTCGTAGTGGGGAATGGATACGGTGATATTTTTGAGGTTGTGGTGGCGGGCTCCTGTGACGGTCAGAGCGGAGCTTTGCCCGTCGAGTGGTGAGGAGTGAGGAGTGAGTGGTGAGTTGGAGTTGTAGGAAGATTTGGCTTCGGCGGCGAGGAGGGTGGGATTTGGGATCTCGGATTTGAGATTTGAGATTTGAGTTCGAGAGTCGAACTCCGGTTGGAGGTATTTGGCGGTTTCGGTGGTGGTTTGGGCGCAGGTTTCGGGGGTGCCTTGGAAGACGACTTGGCCGCCTTTGGCTCCGGCTTCGGGGCCCATCTCGATGAGCCAGTCGGCGGATTTGAGGACGTCGATGTTGTGCTCGATGACGATGAGGCTGTGCCCGGAGTCGACGATCTTCTGGAGGACGGTGAGGAGTCTGCGGACGTCGTGCTTGTGGAGGCCGGTGGTGGGCTCGTCTAACAGGATCAGAGATCCTGTTGAGTTTTGAGTAGTGAGTGGTGAGTGGTGAGTTGAGTCGTTGACTCGCGTGGAGGAGGAGAGGTATTTGACGAGTTTGAGGCGTTGGGATTCGCCGCCGGAGAGGGTGTTGAGGGGTTGGCCGGATTTTAGGTAGCCGAGGCCTACTTCTTCGAGGGCGGCGAGCTTGGAGTGGATTTTTGGATACGCTTCGAAGAGCTTGAGGAGTTGGTCGATGGTGAGGTCGAGGAGCTGGGAGATGTTGTAGCCTTCGTGAGTGATTTCGAGGAGCTCGGATTTGAAGCGTTTGCCGTCGCAATGGGGGCAGGGGACGTAGACGTCGGAGAGGAACTGCATCTCGATCTTTTCGTAGCCAAGACCTTTGCAGGGCTCGCAGCGTCCGTCGCCGGCGTTGAAGGAGAAGCTGGAGGCGGTGTATCCGTTTTCTACGGACTGGGGGAGTTTTCCGTAGAGGGTGCGGATGTGGTCCCAGGCTTCGACGAAGACGACGGGATTTGAGCGTGGGGTGCGGGAGACGGGTGATTGGTCGACGAGGGTGATTTCCTCGAAGGGTAGGTCGGTGGTGAGGGAGGCGACGGAGGCGGGGTCTTCGGCGATGAGTCCGCGCTGGGCGATGAGGTTTTGGTAGAGGACGGCGTTGAGGAGGGTGGACTTGCCGGAGCCGGAGACGCCGGAGAGGCAGACGAAGCGTTGGAGGGGGATGGAGAGGCTGAGGTCTTGGATGTTGTGCTTGGATGCGGAGGTGATGTGGAGCCCACCTTCGCTCTTCGAGCTATGGCGGGTTCTCGCTTTGCTCGAAGTGCTAGTTGATCGCGACACAAGGTCGCTTCCCACGGATCGGGTTTGTGTGGGGACGGGGATTTGTTTTTTGCCGGAGAGGTATTGGCCGGTGATGGATTTTCTGGATTTTAGGAGCTGGGCTTGGGTGCCTTGGAAGACGAGGTGGCCGCCGGCGGCTCCGGGTTGGGGGCCTATCTCGATGACGTGGTCGGCAGCGCGGATCATGGCGTCGTCGTGCTCGACGAGGACGACGGTGTTGCCGGCATCTGTTAAGGTGCGGACGATGTGGATGAGGCGGTCGATGTCGCGGGCGTGCAGGCCGACGGAGGGTTCGTCGAGGACGAAGAGGGTGTCGACGAGGGAGGCGCCGAGGCAGGAGGTGAGGTTGACTCGTTCGACTTCGCCACCGGAGAGGGTGCGGGCTGAGCGGTTGAGGGTGAGGTAGCCGAGTCCGACGTGGTCGAGGTAGCGGAGGCGGGAGAGGATGGCGTCCGAGGCGATGGTGGCTTGGTGGTTGGGTGTTTCGTCGCGAAACTCCTCAAGTGTCGCTCCGCTCGGTAGTGGATTTTTTGCCCACGAATCGCTCGAATCTTCTCGAATGGGATTTCGGGCTTTTTGTGTTTGGGGTGCTTGGGTTTTGGGTTGGGAGGACTCGATGAGGTGGAGGAGTTGGTCGACGGGGAGTTGGTAGAGGTCGGGGAGGCGGTAGCCTTGCCACTTCCAGCAGAGGGAGTCGGGCTGGAGGCGGGTGCCTTGGCAGTCGGGGCATTTGACGTAGGCGCGGTAGCGGGAGAGGAAGATGCGGACGTGCATCTTGTAGGTGTTGCGCTCGAGCCAGTCGAAGAAGCCTTTGACGCCGTACCAGAGTCCGTCGGATTCGCTGCCGGGCGGGAGCTTGCGGTAGGCGGGCTCGCCGAGGATGACGTTGTCTTGCTGGCGTTGGGTGAGTTTGTTGAAGGGTTTTGTAGTGAAAATCTTGAGACGTTTGCAGGCGCGGACGAGGTCGTTTTTCGACTCGCCGTAGACTTGGCCTTCGAAGGGTTTGATGAGTCCGTCGGCGATGGATTTGTTGGTGTCGGGGATGGCGAGGCGGTAGTCGATCTCGATGACGCGTCCGAAGCCGCGGCATTTGGGGCAGGCGCCGATGGGTGAGTTGAAGGAGAAGAGCGGCGGGCTGGCGGGTCGGTAGGTTTTTCCGCTGGTGGGGGAGTGGAGGCCGCGGGAGTGGCGGGCGAGGGTGTCGCCGTTTTTGTCGAGGAGGAGGAGCTGGCCTTGGCCGAATTCGAGGGCGGTTTCGGCGGCTTCGAGGAAGCGGGAGCGGTTTGTATTGAAAAGTTGGATACGGTCTTGGACAACGTGGAGGGTGGTGTTGTCTGCCCACGAATTGCACGAATCTTCACTAATCGTTTCGATTCTGTGCAGTTGTGGGGCTGAGGCTGATTTCGGGGTGGTTTGGTAGAGGCGGGAGTAGCCTTGGGCTTTGATGTTTTTGAGGATTTCGGGCCACGTTAACTTTTCGGGCTTGGTGACTTGGAAGGCGAGGGTGACGGTTTGCTTGGAGTAGGTGGCGAGGGATTTTTGCCAGATGGTGATTGGGTTGTCGTCGTGTATTTGCTCGTTGGTGACGGGGTCGTAGAGGGCGGCAACGTGGGAGAACCAGACTTTGAAGAAGTCGGTGAGCTCGGTCATGGTGCCGACGGTGGAGCGGGAGGTTTTGATGGTGTTCTTCTGCTCGATGGCGATCGAGGGGCGCACGTTTTCGGCGGAATCGAGGTCGGGCTTTTCGAGCAGGTCGAGGAATTGGCGGGTGTAGGCAGAGAAGGTTTCGACGTAGCGGCGCTGGCCTTCGGCGTGGAGGGTGTCGAAGACGAGGGAGGACTTGCCGGCTCCGCTGAGGCCGGTGACGGCGATGAATTTGCCGAGGGGGATATCGACGTCGATGTTCTTGAGGTTGTTTTGGCGCACGCCGCGGAGGCGGATGGCGGTGGGCTTGTTGGAAGCGGCGGTGGGCATTTGGTGGAGTGAAGAGTGAAATTGGAAAAGTGAACTCGACGAGATGGGGGACCGTTTGATTGGTCAAGGTTTGAGGACTGTTTGCCGGACTTCCTTTTTGGGGTGGGGGTTGCTGTTGCGGGTCTGGGGCGAAGCCCGCGTCTTGCAAGGGAAGTGGGTAAGGGGAACGAGGGGAAGCGTATTTGGCTTCCCGTTTCGTTAAATTCTGAGGTTCGGGTGGCTTAGTGGCTGAGCACTATGCGGTAGCGGGCTTGGCCGCTTTCGAGGTGGGCGAGGGCTTCGTTGGCTTGGTCGAATTTGAAGTGCTCGGTTACGGGCTCGATTTTGTGGAGGGCGGCGAATTCGATCATCTTGGCGATGGTGGCGGGGCTGCCGACGGGTGAGCCGGAGATTTGGCGTTGGGCCATGATGAGGGAGAAGGCTCCGATCTGGATGGGCTCTAGGGCGGCGCCGAGGAAGTGGAGGCGGCCTTTGGGCTTGAGGGTGTTGACGTAGCCGTTCCAGTCGAGTCCGACGTTGACGGTGGAGAGTATGAGGTCGAAGCGTCCGGCGGCGGCTTCGATTTCTGCGGCGTCGCGGGAGTTGAGGGTGTGGTGGGCGCCGAGCTTGAGGGCTTCTTGGCGTTTGGCTTCGGAGGTGGTGAAGGCGGTGACTTCGCAGCCCCATGCGTTGAGGAAGGCTAGGGCCATGTGCCCGAGGCCGCCGATGCCGATGACGGCGACTTTTGCGGTGGGGCTGACTTCGTACTGTATAAGGGGATTGAATACGGTGATACCTCCGCAGAAGAGGGGGCCTGCTTTGGCGGCGTCGATGGAGTCTGGCAGCGGGATGACGCTGAGGGCGCTGGCGCGGACTTTGTCGGCGAATCCGCCGTGGCGTCCGACGATGGTGCCGGCGGCGGCTTGGCAGAGGTTGTGGTCGCCGGAGAGGCAGCTTGGGCAGGTGGTGCAGTAGGACGAGTGCCAGCCGAGTCCGACGCGTTGGCCTGGGGCGAGGTTTTTGACGTCTGAGCCGATAGCACCGATGGTGCCGACGACTTCGTGTCCGGGGACGAAGGGATAGGTGGTCATGCCCCATTCGTTGTTGAGCATGCTGAGGTCGCTGTGGCAGATGCCGCAGTGTTCGACGTTGATCTCAACGTCGGTGGGCGCGAGTTCGCCGGGGTCGTATTCGAAGGGTTCGAGTTTTCCGCCGGGAGTGTGGGTTGCGTAGGCTTTTATCATGGTCGTTTTTTTGTTGGCTGTTTTTGGTCTCTTCGAATGAAGTGGGTGGCTGTAGTTTTTCGGTGTTTGCTACGGAATGGGTTGGTGGTCGGCTGCGTTTTTTATGTGTGCTTGATGGACTTTAGGAGGCGGGCGTAGGCGGCGGTCTGGGATTTTAGGGAGAAGTGTTTTCGGGCATATTCGCGCGCGGCGTGGGACATCTGGAGTCTTAGGTCGGGATTGGTGGCGAGTTTTTGGAGGGCGGCGAGGAATGAGGGCTCGTCGCGGTGTGGGATGAGGGTGCCGGAGGTGCCGTGTCGGAAGGTTTCGGAGACGCCGTTGACGTCGTAGGCGATGACGGGGAGGCCGGACATTTGGGCTTCGACGAGGAAGTTTGGGAGGGATTCTTGGTCGGATGTGTGGAGGGCGATGTCGGCGTCGGCGTAGAGGCTGCGGGGATCTTTGAGGAGTCCGGGAAAGTGGATGCGCTCGGCGAGGCCGAGGCGGGCGGCTTCGGCTTGGCAGGCAGCGCGGGTGGGTCCGTCGCCGGCGAGAGTGAGCTTCCAGTCGATGTTGGCCGGAAGCTGGGAGCAGATGCGGATGAGGCGGATCTGCTTTTTCTGAGGGCGGAACATGGAAACGCTCACGAAGTGAGCGTTTGGGTTTTGGGTTTTGGGTTCTGGGTTCTGGGTGGTGGAGTGAATTGTAGGAGCTGTGGGGATGTGGGTTTCGAAGTCGCGGATGCAGCCGTTGTAGATGACGGTGGATGTATTGGGGCGGTGGATACGGTAGTCGGAGGCGATGCGGCGGAGGGCTTCGTGGGAGTTGGCTACGATGTGGTCGGCGTGGCGGAGGGCGCGTCGGTAGAGGTAGGGGATGGGACGGCCGGTGCGGAAGGTGGCGAAGAGCTGGTAGGGGCGGTTTTTTGAGAAGGTGAGGAGTCCGGCGTGGCAGTTGGCCATGCGGCCCATGGGGAGGACGGCGTCGGGCTGGAGTTTTGCGATGAGGGCCTTGAGGCCGGGGGCGTACCAGTCGGTTTTTATGAAGCGCTGGTTTGAGTAGTGAGTAGTGAGTAGTGAGTGGTGAATGGTTTGAGGCGAGAAGGGAGATGGGGCGGGGTCGAGGGTGCCGCCGCGACGGAAGACGACGAGGTGGACGTCGACGCCGCTTTTGGCGAGGCCTTGGGCGATGGCGAGGGTTTGTTGCTCGGTGCCTCCGTTGCGGAGGTGGTCCTGTAGAATGATGAGTTTCAAAGGGGAATTAGGAATGAGGAATCTTGGGATTGCAGAGGGCGACCCAGGGGAGCTTTTCCTCGGGGAAGACGTCGCGGTCGGGCGGGTAGGCTTCTGGGTGGTCGAGGGAGCCGGTGACGATGTCGACGTGGGTGGGGCGGTCGGGGTGGGTGTAGGTGAGGGAGGTGCCGCAGTCGGGACAGAAGGTACGGGTGGCGGAGGTCGGGGTTTGGTAGGCTTTTGGCGTGTCGGCGGTGTATTCGAAGTTTGAGGACTCGACGGTGATCCACGCGACGACTTGGGCGCCGATGGCTTTGCGGCAATTGTCGCAGTGGCAGTAGGCTCGGTAGAGGATGGGTGGCTTGGCTTGGTATTGGATTTTTCCGCAGTAGCAGCCGCCGGTGATGGATTCGCTCATGGAGTGAGAGTGAGGAGTGGCGGGAGCGGAGCAAGAATTTGTGTTTGTGGTTTTCTGGGCGTTTTTTTTCGCTCGCGTGGAACGGGGGCGTTGGGTGAGGGTTTTAGGAAATATGAGTCGTGAGGGTTCGGAAGGTTTGGCTTCGATTTTGAAGCGTTGGGCAGTGAGTGGTTTGGGCGTTTGGCTCGGCAGCTATTTCGTGGATGGCATCAGCTACGACGAGAATTCGACGCTGTTGATCGTGGTGCTGCTGCTCGGCTTGTTTACGGCGGTTTTGAAGCCTTTGCTGGTTTTGCTGGCCTTGCCGTTTGTGGTGCTGACGCTGGGGATTGGGGTGCTTTTCATTAATGCGCTGCTGTATTTGCTGGTGGGCAATCTGGTGGACGGTTTTCACGTGGCTAGCTTTGGGGCCGCGTTTTTCGGGGCTTTGTTCGTGACCTTCATGAATCTGATTTTCACAGGGTGGATTGGCGGGGCGCGGCGGAGCTCGTTTCGGGTGCGGGCGAATGGTTCGGCGGGCTCGAGGCGGAGCGAGCCTAAGCCGCGCAAGGTGAAGGCGAAGGACGACGTTATCGATATCTAGTTGCTTGCTGTCTTTTTGGCGTGGGCTTGGAGGCGATTGCGCTAGACACTTTTAGAGCTGGCGGGTATCCCGCTAGGCTTTCTTAATCCGGTTAAATTATGGCTGACGAAAAATACGATTTGGTAGTAGTAGGCGGTGGCCCGGCGGGCTATGCGGCGGCAATTCGAGCAGGACAGCTCGGCAAGAAGGTTGCCTGTATAGAGATGGATCGCGCGGGCGGCACGTGCCTGAACTGGGGTTGCATACCGAGCAAGGCTTTGCTGAAGAGCGCGGAATTGATCAATTCGATCAAGAAGTCGGAGGAGTTCGGCATCAAGGTCGGTTCGGTGGACTACGATTTTGCGAAGATCATCAAGCGCTCCCGTGGCGTGGCCGATCAGATGGCGAAGGGCATCGAGTTTTTGTTCAAGAAGAACAAGGTCGAGTACATTACGGGCAAGGCCCACGTGGACGACGCGAAGACGGTTTCGGTCGTGGAAGGCTCGAGCAAGGGCAAGAAGCTGAAGACTGATCATATCCTAATCGCTACGGGTTGTCGGGCTCGCAAGCTGCCGTTTTTGCCGAATGACGATGAGCGGGTGATGACGTCTCGCGAGGCGTTGGTGATGAAGAAGCAGCCCAAGTCGGTAGCGATTATCGGCTCTGGCGCGATTGGCGTGGAGTTCGCGTATTTTCTTAATTCGTTTGGAACGGAGGTGACGATTCTCGAAGTGCTTCCGCAGCTGGTTCCGGTTGAGGACGAGGAGATTGCCCAGACTTTGGGTCGCGAGTTCAAGAAGCAGGGAATCAAGACTGAGCTCGGCGTGCAGGTGACTGCTGCTGAGTTGACCAAGTCTGGCGTGAAGCTTGTCTATTCGAAGAAGGGCAAGGATGTGACGCTGGAAGTCGACGTGGTTATCCAAGCGGTCGGCGTAGTAGCGTTTCTGGATGGGGCGGTGAATCCTGTACTGAACTTGAAGACGGATCGCGACTATCTGGTCGTGGACGATCGCTACATGACGAACGTAGCTGGCGTCTATGCGGCGGGCGATATTATCGGTCCGCCTTGGCTGGCGCACGTGGCGACCTTTGAGGCGGTCCAGGCGGTGAATGGAATTTTCGGGGCGAGCAAGCCGCGTCGCGTGAAGAATTTCCCAGGCGCGACTTACTGTAATCCTCAGATTGCCAGCACGGGCGTGACGGAGAAGAAGGCCAATGAGCTGAAGCTTGACTACAAGGTTGGCAAGTTCCCGTTTGTGGCTTCCGGGAAGGCGGTCGCTGGCGCTCATTCGGAGGGCTTCGTGAAGCTGATCAGCGACGCGAAGACGGGCGAGATCCTTGGGGCGCACATTATTGGCCGGGACGCGACTGAGCTCATTACGGAGTACTGCCTAGCGATGGAGATGGAAGGCACGATCGACGAGATTCATGGCACGATCCACGCGCATCCGACGATGAGCGAGGCGCTTGCCGAAGCGGCCGCCGACACGCACCAGGAGGCGATCCACATTTAGATTTCCTGATTTCGGAGCGGTTCTTTTGGGGCCGCTCCGTTTTTTTGTTTTGGCTGTCGTTTTTCGCGCTCGACTTTAGGGTTGGGTGTTTGGGAAGGTGGCGTCGTTGGTTTAATGCTCCTGTAGTTCAATGGATAGAACATTGGTCTCCGAAGCCGAGGATGTGGGTTCGATTCCCGCCGGGAGTACCAGCCGTCGTTTTTTGGCAAGCTTGAGGCGGGGAAGGGCGTTTTCGTTTTCTCGGTTGCAATTTTCTCATGGCGCGAAACCTTGCTATCTTTTCATTGGTGCTTAAGTAATAGCGGTTTCCCCCGTAGTCAGCATCTGGAACTCAAATTTAGATGGAAAAAGCCGCTATTGAAACGTCTGTGCCGGACCCGGTTAAGCAGTTCTCGATTTTCATGGAGAACAAGGTGGGGCGCTTGTCCGATATCTGTCGTTTGTTCGACGAGCACCAGATTCACATCTTGGCGTTGACGACCTTAGACACGACGGACTGCGCGATCACGCGAGTCGTGGTGGACGATCCTCAGCAGGCGAGAGAGCTGCTTTGGGAGCACAGCATAGCGTTTAGCGAGAGCGAGATTCTCGCCGTCGAGATATCTGGAGAGCATGATGTACATCGTGTATTGGCGTCGCTACTACAAACTGAGATCAATGTGCATTACATATATGCCTTTGTAAGTCGTCCGCATGGCAAGTCGGCGCTTGCGATGAATATCGAGGACATGGAGCTGGCGGTTCATATTTTGAATACGCACAGTCATCGGGTCCTCAGTCAGCGAGACATCTCGCGCTAGTCTTTTTCTTTCATTCTGTTCACCTATTTTGCCGACCTATGAGCGACACCCCGCTGAAACCAACTGCTGCAACCGAGCCACCTAAGAAGACAGAAACCGCCGAACGCCACCAGGACTTGGAAATTAAGGATGCTCAGATCATCTTTAACTCGGTCTGGACGAGCTTAGAAGAGAAGTATGGTCGGACGCGTTTGCATTTTCCTCAGGAGCTCATTCTTTTGGGAGGAGCGCCTGGAGCCGGTAAGGGGACGAACACTCCGTTTATTCAAGAGGTCCGCGGACTAACCGCGGAACCTATCGTTGTCAGCTCCTTGCTGGATACGCCTGAGATGCGTCGCATCAAGGATTCAGGCGGCATGGTCGGAGACCGGGAAGTGATCTCTATCTTGCTCGAGCGTTTGCTTCAGCCGGATTATCGAGATGGAGCGATTCTCGACGGATTTCCCCGTACGTTCGTGCAGGTGGAGTGTATGAAGATGCTGTATCATAAGATGCTGCAGCTTCGCGCGGAGTATTTTAATACTGAATACCGTTCGCATTTTCGCCAGCCGCTGATCCACATCATGATGCTTTTCATCGATGAGAAGGAGAGTGTGTCGCGACAGCTCAAGCGTGGACGGGAGATTCAGGAATACAACGAAGAAGTCGAGCGCACTGGCATTGGCGAGCTCATGGAGACACGGCCTACGGACTTGGATCCGAAGGCAGCTCAGCGCCGTTATCGGGTCTTTAAGGAGGCGACTTACGATGCGTTGCAATCCTTGCGGGAAGTTTTCCACTACCACTTTATCAGCGCGCAGGGAGAGCTTCCCGAGGTGCGCCAGAACATCATCAAGGAGCTTCAGTACCAGAGCTCACTTGAACTGGATCCACGTACCTTTGACTCGCTGCATCGCTTGCCGATCGCGAGCAAGATCGTGGAGCATGCCCGTCAGCAGCTTGTTCGTCGACTCGACCAGTACGAAATGGAGGAGACGGAGCTGTTTCACGGTATCATCGACTTCATCGAGGGGAAGATCATGCCGATCGTGCGGCGTCACGCTATCACGGGCGCGGCTCACATCAACACGGAAGACCCGACTCTCGATACGCCTTCGGCGATGGCGATGCTGATCGATATTTTTTCGGAGCGGGGTTACCACGCCTCGGTCGATTTGCATAAGATCGAGATTCCGGAGGAGTTCGACGTAACGACGGGGCAGATCCGTTGCAGGACGAAGAAGGTGTGGCGTATTCTGATCCGTTTCAAGGGTTCGGAAATTCGGCGTGGTTCCTGATCTTGGGGCTTGATTGACTTGTACGTGGAAGTACTGACTCAATCTTCTAGGTAATGGGGAAAGACTTAACTTGCGTCACTTCCTAGATTTGCGTACTGAATTAGGATCAGCATGCCGTCGAGGCATCATCTCCCCTAACAGCATAATCCCGAATGGTTAGTGTTTCTAGCCAAAGCCAAGTTGTTTAAGCCGCTCCCCCCGCGTCTTGGCAGCCAATCCAAAAATGTCTAAACAAAATCTGAAAGTAGTGGTTGCCGAGGACGAAACTTTGTTTCGCGACTTCCTAGTTAGAATCATACGTCAACGTTTCGGTTTCGAAATCATAGGTGAAGTCGCCACTGGCGAAGAGGCCTATCAATTGTGCGACGATCATCGGCCCGATCTGGTGATTTTGGATCTTCGACTGCCCGGCATAACTGGGCAGGAACTGGCCGAACGTCTAATCAACGAACAGCCGGAGGCGAAGATTCTGATCATCTCATCGGTTGAGGATCCAAAGCGAATCGGATCTCTGCTGCAGATGGGCGTGACTGGCTTTTTGAACAAAAAGGAGGAGTTCTCGGTTTTCGAGCAGGCGATCGAGGCGGTAGCGAATGGCAATATCTTCGTGAAGGCTTCTGCTCAGACTCAGTCTGACTCGCCAGATGTGCTGGATCAGAAGGAGTTGCTTGAGACTTTGAGCGATCGTGAAAAGCAGATCGTGGTATTTGTAGCCTCGGGCATGACGAACAAGGAAATAGCCCAAAATCTTGGCCTTAGCATAAAGACGGTCGAGTCGCATCGGAGCAATATTTCGAAGAAGCTGAAGATCTTCGATATTGCGGGCGTGACCCTTTTTGCAGTGCGCACGGGGCTTGTGACTTTGTAGGCGAGCTCCATGACTAGCGGTAAAGAGGTGAAGTTTGTGGTCATTTTCGATTCGCAGTTGCGGGTTTTGAAAATGTGCAAGGAGCTTCAGCTTTTGCTCGGAGTGGAGGGATCCGCCGCCGAGCCGCTCGATTGGCAAAGTTTAGTTGTGGAGGATTCGCCAAAGTACATTCCTGACGAATCTGACAAGGTGCTTCGCAAGGTCGGCTATCTGAAGTGCGAGAGCGGCGAAATCCTCGAGGCCAGTTTCGCCTGCGAGAGATTCGGCCCAAACTCAGATCTGGTCTACGCTGAAATCGTAGTGACGCGTTCGGTTCCGGCGGCGGATTCCGCCGAGCAAGTGGATAGAGAATCGCTGGATTTTCTTACGACGGTGAGCCACGAGTTACGGGTCGCTCTCAATGGCGTTATCGGCTTTGCCAATGTCTTGGGTGGCACGACTCTCGACTCGGATCAGCATGCGATATTGGATAAGCTTCAATCGTGCAATAACATGCTCAAGGGGCTTATCAACGACATCCTCGAGTATTCCAGAGTCGCCACTTCAAAAATCGACCTTCGAACTGAAACGGTGAGCATCGACTTTTTTGTGCGCGAGGTTGTGGGCTTGTTTCGCGAGCGCGCTCGCAAGAAGGGACTCGAATTGCGTCTCGAGATCGGATCGGATGCGAATGTGAGAGCCTTGCTGCCTCGGATGCGAATTACGCAGGTTTTAAGCAACTTGATCGCAAATGCTATAAAGTTTACTGAGCATGGCTGGGTAACTGTCTTTGTCACTTGCAAGGATTCTTCACTGCGTATTGGTGTTCAGGATACGGGGCCAGGAGTTAGCGAAGGCGATGTTGACTCTATTTTTCGCCCGTTTTTTCAGCTAGGTGAACAGAGCAAGGCTCCAGAGGGGACGGGGCTTGGCTTGGCGATAAGCAAGGAGCTGGTGGAAAAGATGGGTGGCAATTTACAGCTGCATCATCCGGATGAAGGTGGTAGTTTATTTGAAATGGTATTGCCGCTTCGCGAGACTGGCGAATCAGAAGGAGGCTCTACCGAGGCAGGCTCTGTCTTGCTGGAAGAGCGAGGGCATAGGAGTGAGGAGAGAGCTGGAGAAGTAAAGCCTAAGCGGATCCTGATCGTAGAGGATAACCAGCTTAATGCGGACATCTTGGGGCATTTTCTGCAGGACTACGGCGCTGAATACGACCACGTGGATAATGGGCGGTCAGCGGTGGAAGTGTATGACGATAGCAAATACGATTTGATTCTCATGGACGTCATGCTTCCTGAGATGAATGGCTATGAGGCGACCGAAAAGATTCTCCAGCAGACACGTCGCAAGCCGCCAGTTCCGATCGTGGGGGTGACGGCGAAAGTGTTCCGCCGCGATCAGGTTCGTTGCATCGAGGCTGGCATGGTTGAAGTCGTTCACAAGCCGGTGGACTTCAAGCGGCTTCGAGAGGTGCTAGATTTGTATTTGTATTCGAAAGTTGGTGATCGGTCGATTGAGATGGAGACGCCGATGTTTGCCGATGAAGACGTGAAGGCGCTTTCTCTTGAGGATGAGAGTGACAATATCGTTAGTTTCGTTTCTGAAACGGGGCGTGATAGTCTGGATGCCGCGATTCTTGAGGCTTACATTGATCGCATGAAAACGGTTGATACCAGTCGTGGCGAAATCGTGGGTACGGCAGTTGGCATCGTTGACGCGGAGGTCGCTAGTCTGATCGATTCGATCGAGGGCGGCGATCGGAAGGATATCGGGATGCGAGCTCACTCGCTCAAGGGGGCGCTCGCTTTGCTGGGCGCTCGCAACATCCTGGATCTGGCGAAAGGCTTGGAGCTAATCGCTAGTGATGGACGCGCTCCGTTGAAAGCGGAGCACTGGAAGGACATGATCCAAGGTTCTTACACTGAGTTCAAAGCTCAGTTGGATAAGTATATGCAGACCACTATGGTAGAGTAAGGCTGCTTGCTACTTTCGAGGCAGGTGGATGTGGGTGTTGTGCTCGATGTAGTGAGCGAGCGAGTTGAGTGTGGCTTGTTGTTCGTCGTTTTTGAGGCGGATTTCGCTCAAGGGCGTATTGAGAAGTGTCGCCGCATTGCGGCTGAGCGATTCGGGAAGCTTTCGAGCCCAGTCTTCGACGACGGGGTAGCCCTCGTCTCTGGCGAAAAGGTAGAGAGTTTTTAGCATTATGGATTGAGGAGGGAGTCCTTCGCTCAGGGAGTCATAGGCTTTCTGAGCGAGGTGAAAGGTATCTTCCTGATTTCCTTCGTGAAGCGGATTGGCGAGAAGTAGGCTCGATAGCCAGGACGCGGCTTGCAGCGATCGGTAGCTTTTTCCTATTCCGCTCCGTTTTTTGGATACGATGAAGTCGGTCAGGAACCCGTTGTTGGAGCTTTCTCCAGGCTTGTGGTCGATGTGAGCTTCGCCTTGATCGAAGAGATCGATCGAGAAGCTGCTCGTTTTCGCTCGATTTCGTTTCAGTAGGCTGAGCAACCCGATTTCGGGAGAGAGCAGGCGAACTTGGGTGAACTTTTCGCCAGTGGGGCTGAGCTTGAGAACGATAGCGTCGGCTACGATCAACTTCTCAGCCGGCATCCTTTGGCTTGCCCTCGAATTTCTTGCTTTTGGTTTTGAACTCTAGGCTTTCTTTGACAGGTGGGTAGGGCGGGGCGACGGCCCCTCCGGAGATGATGAGCTTCATCCCTTGGCCCACTGTCATGTCTAGAATGCGGATGTCCTCTTTTTTCATCATTACGAGGAAGCCGCTGGTCGGATTCGGAGTGGTCGGCACGAAGACGTTTTGCAGAAAGTCGTCGGTCTTGTGCTGGATCTCGCCCTTTCCGTCGCCGGTTAGGAATCCGAGAGCGTAGCAGTTTTCCTTGGGGAACTCGACGAGAACGACTTTTTGGAAGACGGCTCTATTTTGCGAACTGAACGTATCCACAATCTGTTTCACGGAGGTGTAGACCGTGTTGATGATGGGGACGTTGTTGAGAAAGCGTTCTCCGATCGAGAACATGTACTTGGCGATGAAGTAGCGGGAAAAGTAGCCCAGCAAGGTGATGCAGAGCAGCACGATTATGGTAGCTAGAATGTTCCAGACAGTGGAGAGGCTTTCCTTGGATATCAGGTCTTCCGGGATGAAGAAAAGTTGCAGGAGGGGTTCTTTGACGCTTCCTCCCACCTTGACGACGAGCCAGTTGAAGACGAAGAGCGTGATGCCGATCGGCGCGAGTAGGACGAGGCCGGAAAAGAAGGATTTGCGAAGTTTTGCGAACATGGAGGCTAGGTTGCTTTCGGTAGGAGTGTTGTGGAATTGCAGACAAGGTACACGCCAAAATGGATTTGGTTTCGCTTTTGAGAGAAGGATCGAAAAGCGTTGAGTGGCCACGGCAGGTTTTTCAAGGTGATCGGTTTATGAACTGGAAGGGAGCCAATCGCCTTTATTCACGGCATTCGCTAGAGCTTTGGGGTTCTCGTCTGGGCGAGGATTGGGAAGACGCGTTTTCGGCAGCTGCTCTTCGTCGCGGACGCAGGATCTATAAGAAGGGTGGGATTCGGGAGATCTCGCTCAATGACGCGGACGTCATCGTGAATTGCAAAATGGGCAGCTGGGAGAGCTATTCAGTCATCGAGTGGTCGGGTGAAAAGTTGAGCGTGCGTTTCTCGAGTCTCGACGAAGTCGAGGGGAACGCGATAGCGGTGGCGGGCTTGCTCGAAATCGAGGAGCTTCTCGCTGATGAGGATTTGTCGATGATCGCTGAGGAGGCGGATCTGTCGGAGTCAATTGACTCGGAGGGCGATGGAAAGGAGACCGAATCGAGCATATGGGCTGAGCAGCGCGAGTCGCGAACCTTGCACCTGGTGTTGGATACGCATTTCAAGGGCTTGATTTGCGAGGCGTACTGGCTGGCACAGGATGGAACGCGCACCTCGGCTTTGAGCAAGGAGGACGGCTCGCCTCGAGCGGGGAATTCCGAGGAGCGCGGGAAGCTGATCATGTTGGCTGCTCGGGCTCGCAAGTCGCACTTCGGCTATTCGCCCGAGTTTGGCGGCTACCTTTTGGAGAATTTGCGCGAGATCGTTTATTTCGTTCAAAGCGTGTGGCCGACGTGGAAGACTCGTTTTTCGACGGAAGAGCGAGAGAATGTGAAGCACATCCAAAAGGGGGTGACGAAGATCAAGCTCAAGCCGAAGGCCAGTCGGACGAAGTCTGGCGGGCTGGATCTTCAATGGGTTTTTGACTCGGGGGCGCGGATACTTGACTCCGGTTTGGCGGATGAGCTTTTGGCCCGAGATGAAGAGCCGATGTTGGTGCCTGAGCTTGGAGTGGTGACGCTTTCCGAGGAGTCTCGCCTCGCTCTGAGCGCTTGGCGGGAAGTGGAGCCGGAAGCGGGAGGAGCTGGCCACCTGTACCAATTGTTTTCGCTTTTTGGCGAAGGGGAGGAGCAAGTGGAGCTTTCGGAGGAGCTAGGCGAATGGAAGGAAGGCTTGTTGAATCCTCAGGCCAGCGAAGACCTCAATGTCTTGCCTTGTCTGCGACCTTACCAGCGGCAGGGGGTGGAGTGGATGTCGCGTTTGCTGCGTCACGATTGTCATTGTTTGCTGGCTGACGAAATGGGCTTGGGAAAGACGGTTCAGGTTATCGCTTTGCTTCTTTCGGATCACAAGCCCGGGCAGAGGACCTTGGTGGTTTGTCCGGCGAGCGTGGTTCCGGTTTGGATTTCCGAGTTCGCCAAGTTTGCCCCCGGAATGACGATAGGGAGGTATGGGCGTAAGCTGGCCCGTGGAGCCGAGGAGCCGGATGTGCTTGTCATCAGCTATGCCTTGTTGAGAAATCGCATTGAGAAGATCGCCTGCGAGGAGTTCGAATACGCGGTCATCGACGAGGCGCAGTTTATAAAGAATCCGAAGTCGAAGGTTTCGCGGAGCTGTCGTCGCATCAAAGCGAAGCGTCGGATCGCGCTAACGGGCACGCCGATCGAGAACAAGCCTCTCGACATCTGGCCAGCCTTCCAATTTCTGATGCCTGGCTTGCTTGGGTCGCAGGAGCAGTTCGAGAATTTGTTCGCGGCGAATCCGGGAGCGTTCAAGGCCAGGCTGCGGGCCCAGATCAAGCCGTTTATGCTTCGGCGGAAGAAGGACGAGGTGGCTCTCGAGTTGCCGGAGAAGATGATCGTGGATCTGGAGTGTCCAATCACGCCGGTCCAGGCTCGGGAGTACAAACGGATTTGCGAAGAGGGCTTGGCCCGTTTTGGGGATGACCTTGGCAGCGCGCTGCGGACGAACCGATTCGCGACGCTAAGCTTGCTTACGCGTCTGCGGCAGGTGAGCTGCGATCCGAATTTGCTGCCTTGGATGGAATCTTCGATCGAGGATAGCGGCAAGCTCATGGTGTTGCTGGAGAAGCTGATCGAAGTGCTTGGAACGGGGCACAAGGTCGTGATTTTCAGCCAGTTCGTCCGTTTCTTGAAACGCGCCCGGATCATGGTGGAAGAGTCTTTTCCAGAGCTGCCAATCTTCGAGCTCACGGGTTCGACCCACGATAGAGAGGCTCCGGTGCGGGAGTTTCAAAACACGGACCAGACCGCGGCGATGCTGGTCAGCTTGAAGGCGGCGAGCGTAGGGATAACGCTTCACACGGCGGACTATGTGTTCCTCTTGGATCCATGGTGGAACCCGGCGGTGGAGAGTCAGGCGATCGACCGCGTGCACCGCATCGGTCAGACGAACAATGTGTTTGTCTATCGCCTTCTCGCTCAGGGCACTATCGAGGAGAAGATCCACCATCTGCAGAAGGAGAAGCGCGACTTGTTTGATTCGATAGTGAACGACTCGAAGGCCGGTCCGGATCTGTTGGCGAGTGGGGTGAAGTCACTCCAGGGCTTGCTCGCTTTGGCGCAAAGCGGTTAGGGCGCTCATTCGCTTTTTAGAGTGAACCGCAGGCGTGGTCGATAGGCGATGATGAGAGAAATGAATATAGGGTATTTCTGCATATTTGGGGGAATCGATTCAGGATTGTCCTTTAAATGTCGTTCAAGTCTCGACCGTACTGACTAAAAAGAACCCCTCTCATCGAAGACACTATGACTCAAGCTATCGCTCCTATTCTCGATTCAATCGGCCAACTTGAAATTAGGGTGGGGGACCTGGAAGAAGCGCGAGCGTTTTACGTAGATGCTTTGGGCGTGGAGATGGATTCGAGTTTCGGCCAGACGATGATGCTGCGATGCGGCGATCTTTCCATAATGGTGCAGGAGTCTACGACTCGCCCGATCGGTTGCCCCATATACTTCCGAGTCGACGGTCGCGTGCATGAAGTAGCGGAACACCTCAAGGCCAATGGGATTCATTTCAAGAGCGGACCAAGCTGCATCGTGGAAGAGTTTATGGGGAAGTCGTCTTGGCTGGGCTTTTTCGAAGACCCATGGGGCAATCCGTTAGGATTGATGGGCGATATGCCGGTTTAGTCCTCGGTGCGAGGGAGGGCGTCTGAAAAATAGGCGCGATTAAGCTTCTCAATAAAGGCGAGTTATTCTAGCTGAGTGCCTTTAGATGCCATCTAACAAAGATTCGAATCCCTTGCCTGCGTCCTTGAGGAAAGGGCACAAGCGCTTTTTGCGAAATGACTATGCGAGCAATGAAGAGTTGTTCGCTCACCTTGCCGATGCGCAGGCTCCAAAGGTGATGTGGATCGGCTGCGCGGACTCCCGCGTGCCGCCCGAGAGAATTTTGGGAGCGGAGCCGGGTGAGCTTTTTATTCTTCGCAACGTGGCGAACATCGTGCCGCCCTTGGCGGCGGATGAGGCTTCGGTGGGTTCGGCCCTTCACTTTGCCGTTGAGCAGTTGAAGGTGAACCATCTCGTGGTTTGCGGCCATTCGGATTGCGGAGGCGTCAAAGCTCTGTCGCAACTCGGGAAGGCGCCGATGGATCGCATGCTGGCTTCATGGGTAGAGTACGCCGTTTCCGTTCTCGAGGATAACGAGGGCACCACCATGGAGTCTTTGACCAAGGCGAACGTGATCGCCCAGGCTGAGCGTTTGCTCGAGTATCCCTGCGTCCTTGCTGCGGCGTCTAGCGGCCAACTTTCGATTCACGCCTGCTACTACGATATCCGTTCCGGCAAGGTCGAGCAGTTCAATCCCGAGGATGGGGACTGGTCTCACATCGCGTAGACTGCTGTGTCGCTAGCTGCTAGCTGTTAGCGGTCAGGCGGTAGCTGCTGGGCGACTCGCCAGAAACGCTTTTGAAGGCTCGGTTGAATTGGGCGATTGACTCGAATCCGCAGGCGAATGCGATTTCGCTGATCCGGTCGCTTGTTTCGCTGATTCGTTTTTTGGCGCTCTCCACTCGAGTCCGGGTGAGGTAGTCGACGAAGGTGTGGCCGGTTTCCTCTTTAAACACTTTGCTGAAGTGTCTGCAGCTGGCGCCTGCGACTTTCGATATTTCCGCCAAGGAGATCGCACGCTCGAAATTCTGGCGGATGTGGCGAATCGCTTTGGTGGCTGCAGGATTTCCAGTTTTTTCCGCCTTGCTGATTTGGAGGGCGTTCGCCGCGACTCCGAGGCTTTCGGCGAAGATTTCGAGCATTTTGAGGAAGCCCTGATAGGCTTCGCGTTCGAGGGACACGCTGCGAAGGTAGGCCGTGCGGGCAGTTCGAGAATCGAGGTCGATGCCGCGTAGAATAAGTTCACTATGTGCGTGGTCGAAACTCGAGGCGTCGAGATCTCCGATAGCGACTTGGCCTGTCTGCAGATAGGCGATGATGCGTCGGCCCATTTTTATGGGCACGAGCGAATCGTGGAGGCCGGCGAAGCAGCGTGTGGTACGGGCTTTGGCGCTGTTGCCCTTTTCGAGATCGGTCTGAGCGAGGAGGCAAGCGAGGCAGCCCTTGCGAGAGGTGGATACCAGGGCGCAGAAGGGATTCTCTCGTTTGTGTCCGGTCGCTGGCATGCGAAACGTTCCGAGTGGACGTATGGTGAGCGGCAGGCCCGAGGCGGCGGTGAAGGAGCGCTCGTATTTGGCGAAGAGACGGGTCGCTCCGATGCGCTTGGCAAGTTCGCGACTTTCCTCGGGGCTCGCGTACTCGACGCTGCTCTTGACTCGTTTCGCTCTCTTTCTCGCCATGCCTCCATCAATTGGCTCTTCTAATAAAGAGTCAATGGTATTTAAATAACTTTTAGCCGAATTTGCGTAGTAAACCGCCGGATCCGAGTAGGGGGATTATCATTTTTGCGCGATAGTCTGTGCATGAACCCTAAACGAAATGTCGAAATTGTCGGTCGCCACCTCGAATTGACCGAATCCTTGAAAGCGAAAGTTAATGAAGTCGTCGAAAAGCTTTACGAGCATGACTCGGGGATCACCCGCATAAGGGTGGAGCTAGAAATGGAGCTTCATTCTAAAACGCATCAGAATGAATTTATCGCCAAGGGCCATGTCGTGGATCGTCACGACCATTTCGACGCAAGCGCTTTGGGAGATGATCTGTATCAAGCAATCGGGTCGCTGGCTGAAAAATTGGACCGGCTCATTCGAAATAAGAGCCGTCGCCGAGTGACTCAGCGTCGCAACCTTTCTCCGATAGAGCTAGACGCAGACGTGCCCAAGACGGGCACCAACGACGTCTAGGACCCACGAAAAAAACGGAACTAAAGTATCATGTCGTTAACGCCAACCAACACCTCGCGAGAAGAGCTCGGGCTAAGCGCCGAGCTTATTCGGAAATACAATCAGCCCGCCCCGCGCTACACTTCTTACCCGACAGCGTTGAAGTTCAGGACGGTTGAGGATCGTAGCAGTCGTTCGGCCTTGCTGGCGGATCTTGAGGACGCGGAGGGACCTTTGTCCCTCTACGTTCATGTTCCGTATTGTCGGAGTCTCTGCTGGTTTTGCGGCTGCGCGAAGATCATCTCGACGAATACGGCCCTGGCGGATCGCTATCTCGACTACCTGGCGATAGAGGTGCGGCGCTATGCCGAGCTGATTCGTTCGGGGCGAAAGGTGGTGCAGCTCCATTTTGGAGGGGGCACGCCGAATTTTCTGTCGCCATCGCAGATCAAGCGAATGGCGGGGATTTTGAGGGGATCGTTTGAAATCGACGAGAGCGCCGAGATCAGTGTCGAGCTGGATCCGCGCACGCTTTCGCGAGCTCAGGTTCTTGCGTTTACCGATTTGGGGGTGAATCGCGCTTCTATTGGTGTTCAGGATGTGAATACGAAAGTGCAGGAGGCGATTCACCGTATTCAGCCAACAGAGACGAACGAGAAAACGATTAGTTGGCTGCGAGAGGCGGGCATTGGATCGATCAATGTCGATTTGATCTATGGACTGCCGCACCAGACGGAGGATGGCTTCAAGGAGACATTGGAGGAAGTGCTCGCGTACGATCCGGAGCGGCTTGCTGTTTTCTCTTATGCTCATGTGCCTTGGAGCAAGCCAGCGCAGAAGATTCTCGAACGATCGCCGCTCCCGTCCGCTGACTCGAAAATCGAAATCTTGATCCAGACGGTCGAGAAGCTAACGAGCTCTGGGTATACCCATGTCGGCATGGATCATTTCGCAAAGCACTCGGATCCTATGGTCAAAGCTCAAGAGGCGAAGACCTTGCAACGTAATTTTCAGGGCTACAGCCTTCATGCGAACGTTGATATTTGCGCGTTTGGCATGTCGGCTATCAGTCAGTCGCAAAACGCGTTTCGTCAGAACCATAAGGATTTGGATACCTACTACCGAATGCTGGACGAGGGAAATATTCCGCTTGAGAAAGGCTATTTGTTAACACGGGACGATCAGATCCGTAGAGAGGTCATCATGCGCTTGATGTGCGATCTCGAATTGGACTTCGATGCCCGCGGCAAGGCGAACGGCATTGATTTCTCCGACTATTTTGGCGGGGAGGTCGAAAGCCTAAGGGCTCTCGAGCAGGACGGCCTGGTCGCGTTCACCGGAACGGGTCTGAAGGTTACGCCCTTGGGGCGCCTGCTCATTCGAAATGTCGCCTCGCGATTCGACGGGTATCTGGACACCGCCGCGAAAGGTTTCTCGAAAGCGATTTAGCGGATCTGCGCGGGTAACTTGATCAGTCGTCCGCGTTCGATGCGCTCGTCGAGATCCAGTTGATTCATTATGGCCCAATCCTGAGCATCCGTTCCAGGTGGGAGTCGGCCTGGAAGGAGTTCTTTGAAGCTTGCAGATCGCTCGGCTGGGGTGATTGCGATGCGGTAGGGCTGGACGTTCAGGATCTGCGGGTTCGTGATTTTCTGAAAGGATCCGGGTATGCCGCGAATGAGTGATTGGAAATTCGAGAAGGTAGCTCCGTTTCCATATCCCAAAAATGTGAATACATGAGAGTCATGCTGGACGAAGGTTGAGTGGATTTGCAGGCTCCCGTTTGCGGAAGTGACGCTGCCTTCCAGAATGTAGGCTGGGAGGCCGTTGACGTTTGTATCTTGAGCGTAGCTGGTTTCGAGAGAGAGCTTTTCCTTTAGCTTAAGGGCTGCTTCGAGCGGGCTGCTTTCATGGGCAAGCGTGAAGGCGACTAGGACTGTGCGGTTCGGATCAGTTAGATAGACTGCTCCGCTCTCGTTTTGCAGGGTCCAGCCTTGTGGCGTGTTAAATTGTATGGCTAGGTCAGGGTGATAGAAACGACTTCCATCCGTGTATCCGTTTCGTGGATTTTCTCCGACGATGAGACCGTCCACCTTTTCGAAAAAGCGTTCGCGGCCGATGATAGGTTGACCATTTGACGTCGTGCGCCACTGAGCTGCCAACTCGCTGATTGTTTTTTCCCGTTCGCCTGGATCTGGGTGAGAGGACATCCAGGAGGGAATGCTTTGTCCTGACTTTTCGGATATGCGGTCGAGCGATCGGAAAAAGGCGCTGCCTTCCTCTGCCGCGTAGCCGGCTTTGGCTGCGTACTCCACGCCATGAAGGTCTGACTCGCGTTCAGCGTCACGTCCGTATTTCAGAGAGACGAGCTGGAAGACGTCGCCGCTGAGGTTTATCATTTCACGGGCCAATTCCTTGTTTTCCGCGACGTGCTCGCCGATGACCGCTCCTGCGATAAGACCGATCTGTCCAATTTGCTGCTTGAGTGCTTGCTTGGAAGCGTGACGGGCTTCGACATGAGTGATTTCGTGTCCAATCACGACAGCGAGCTGAGCTTCGTTCTCGAGATGGGCAAGCAATCCTCGCGTGACATAGACATAGCCGCCGGGCAGGGCGAAGGCGTTGACAACGGGAGAGTCGAGCAGGCGAAACGTGAACTCGGTGTTGCGATAGATTTCGGGGGCGGACTCGCTGCGGATGGCGCTGTGGGCGAGCAGGTCGTTTCCGAGTTCGCGAATGTAGGCGGCGAGTTGGTCGTCTTGGTAGAGCCCCATTTGCTTGACGATGCCGACGTCTGATTGGCGGCCGAGTTCGAGCTCCTTCTCCCAAGTGTATCCGTAGTAGGCGGTTTCGCCGGTGTAGAGGCTGGGCTCGGTGGCGCATCCGCCAAGAAGGATTGCTGCGGCGATCGGCAAGAATAGAGCGATGAGTCGAAGTGGCATGGTTGGTCTAGGCTAAGATTAGGCAGCAATGATGCCGTGCAGGAAGGCGATTGGTCAAACGCGCTTGGAAGTCGCGGGTAATTTTTTGAGATTCTTAAATCAAAGGGTTGACAAGGGCGCGACAAAACGACTTTTTCCGACTCCATTCTTGCCCTGTAGCTCAGTGGTAGAGCAGGTGACTGTTAATCACTTGGTCGTTGGTTCGAATCCAACCGGGGCAGCCATTTTTCAGCCTTTCGAGGTTGTCAGTTAAGTTCATCCGCCCGTGGAAGGCGGATTTTTTGTGCTCAGGCAGCTGTTGTTAGAAAACGGCTCAACTGTAGCCCGTTTTGCTTTTGCCAGAATTTTCTGCGTTTTGAGCAAACTTTTGATTGATTTCCGAGGATGGCGACTTAGCGTTCGCTCCCTTTCACCCGGAGTACCGCTCCGCAGCAATCGATTTTCGTACCATGAATACGCTCACAATCAACGCTTCCAACCGCGATCAGGCGGGATCTGCATCATCCGGCCGTCTCCGTGCCGAAGGCCGCGTGCCAGCTGTAGTATACGGCAAGAGCAAGGCGCCTCAAAACCTGTCGCTCGACGCTCGCGAACTTCGCATTCTCCTTCGCACGATCGGCAACAACACGCCAGTCGTGCAGCTCAAGGCCGACGATGGCGAGCCACGCACTTCCATCATTAAGGAAGTTCAGCGTCACCCGATCAAGGACTCCTACACTCACGTGGACTTCCAGGAAGTGGGCGCGGACGAGCTCATCGTTCTCGAGATTCCTGTTCACCCGATTGGCGAAGCTGACGGTGTCAAGAACGAGAGCGGAACGATCGAAACCGTATCGCACACGGTCAGCGTTCGCTGCCTTCCGAAGAACATTCCTGCTTCGATTGATGCAGATGTTAGCGCTCTCAAAGTTGGAGACAGTTTCCACGTGAGCCAGCTTCCTGAGATGGATGGCATCGAGTACTTGGACGCTCCCGAGCAGCCAGTCTTCGCCGTCGTCAAGTAGACCCTCTTAACCCTGGTGGACTGCCTGATATGGGTGGCCCACTTTTTTGTTCTTTCTAAAATTCTAGAACGGCTCATGAGCTACCGGATGATAGTCGGCCTCGGCAATCCCGGAAGCGAGTATGCCGAGACCCGCCACAATATCGGTTTTCGAGTGGTCGAGGCCCTTGCTGCGAAGCATGGCGCTGACGCTTGGAAAAAGGACCGGAAGCTGAAAGGGGAGATCGCCACGCTAAGTTCGTCGAAGCTTGGGAAGCAGATCCTCGTGAAGCCGACGACCTTTATGAACGAAAGTGGCGTCTGTGTGCAAAAGCTCTGCAGCTTCTATAAGATACCGCCTGAGGAGGTGATCGTAGTCTACGACGAGATCAACTTGTCGGTCGGAGAGGTGAAGCTAAGCATGAGTGGCAGCGCGGGAGGGCATAATGGCCTCGCTGATATTCTCGGTCGCATCGCGCCGCGTTTCGCTCGAATCCGGGTAGGAATCGGGGCGAAGCCAGATAAGGAAGTTCCGCTCGCGGATTATGTTCTAGGAAACTTTTCAAATGACGACGCGTCAGTCGTCGCCGCCTCGATGGATCGGTATGTGGAGAGCATTGAGCTCCTGCTGACTTTAGGTCCGGAACTGGCGATGAACCAAATCAATCGAAAAAGAAAAAACGATGACAGCAACAGCATCTAACTACAAAGCAACCTTCATACTCGACACTCGCGGTCGCGAAGAGTCTGTCGACGATCTCGTCGAAGGCCTCAAGGCGGAGCTCGCATCCGTCGGCGCTGAAGTAACGGCAGTCGAGAACATCGGCCGCCAGGACTTCGTCCGCACTCCTGACGTCAAGTACACGGCTGGCGTTTACGTACAGTACGACTTCACGGGCTCTCCTGAGACTCCGGCTGCCGTGCTCGAAAAACTCCGCTTGAACAAGTTGGTTTCGCACAAGATGATTCAAAAGGCGTAAATCGCGCCTCCTCTGAATCTTCTACCCCCGACTCGAACCATGGCTAACTTCAACAGAGTAATTCTCCTCGGCAATCTCACTCGCGATCCAGAACTTCGCGTGACGCCCAAAGGCACGTCTGTGTGTCAGTTTGGCATGGCGGTTAACCGAGTCTATCGCTCCGGCGACGAGACGCAGGAGGAAACGACTTTTGTTGATCTAGAGGCATGGGGAAAGCAGGCCGAGATCATTTCCAAGTACGTCAACAAGGGGAATCCGCTCTTCGTGGAAGGTCGTCTTAAGTTCGATTCCTGGGAATCGAAGGAAGGCGAAAAGCGCAGCAAGCTGAAAGTCATCGTTGAAAACATGCAGCTTATGGGCAGTCGCGGCGACAATGCTGGCCAGCAAGGGTCCGGCAACTACGCCCCTGCTGAACGATCCAGCTCTCCATCCACTTCATCACCATCAGCTCCCGCTCCTAGCGGAGACATCGAAGAAGACGTCCCTTTCTGATTCAAGGCAGCGTCATCACACCAAACCGAATTTTAGAACACACTTAACCACTCGCACATCATGGCAACTAGCGAAGTACTACTCATCGAGGCCGTTCAAGGTCTCGGCGGCGAAGGCGATCAAGTCACAGTAAAAGCGGGCTTTGCTCGTAATTTCCTCCTTCCAACAAAGAAGGCGATTCCGGTAAACCGCTCCAATCGCAAGCAGATCGAAGCTCTCAAGGACCGTCGCGCCAAGCGTGAGGTCAAGGAACTTGAAGACGCCAAGGTGCAGGCAGCCAAGCTGGGCGAAACCCAGATCGGCATCGCGGTGAAGACGGGTGAGGCGGGACGCATGTTTGGCGCCGTCACGACGATCCACATCCACGACAAGTTGCTCGAAGCCGGCTACGAGATCGATCGCAAGAAGATCCACCTCGAGCATCCGATCAAGGAACTTGGTCAGCATGTTTTCACCGTGAAGGTACACCCGGAAGTAGACGTCGAAATGAAGATCGATGTCGTTTCCGAGAATCCGATTGTCGAGCCAGAAGCTGAAGAGGCTGAAGGCGAAGCTTCTGACGCAGAGTAATCTTCAACGGCTTGACGATCCCGCATGTCGAACAAGCCGTTTTCGGGGAGTCGATCCTCCGACAAAAAAATTAGCCCGTCGCCAATTTCGTTGGCCGGGCTCGCGCCTCCTCATAGTTTGGAGGCGGAGAAAGGCCTCCTTGCTGCATGTTTGCTGGACCCGGCTGAGATCATCTCTCGCTGTTTGGCTTCGAAACTGCCGCAGGAGGCTTTCTATCATCCGGCCCATCAGGTCGTCTATCAGACGTGCTGCGACTTGTTCGAAAACAAGTCGATGCTCGACGCCCAAGTGCTGGCGGAAGAGCTGCGCAGTCTAGGAAAGCTCGAGGAAGTGGGCGGCCTCGTTTACGTGGCGGATCTTACTTCGCATATCGAGACGACCGCTCACGCGAACTATTTTCTCGATAAGGTTCGCGAGCATTACACGAAGCGTCGCCTGATTGCTAGCGCCTCTCGCAGTATCGAACGTTGCTACACTGCGGACGACAGCGGTATCGAGTCCTTGGTAGACGAGATTGAAAAGGAGATTTACGCGATCTCCGACGCGCAGGTCGCTGACACCTCCCATCCGATACGCGAATCCGTGGGCGAGGCGGTTAGTCTCATCAAAAAGATGCTCGAAGGTCGCGGCGAGTTGAGCGGCGTTTCCACGGGCTACAGGGATCTCGACAAGATGCTGCACGGTTTGCACCCGACGGAAATGATCGTTCTGGCGGCGAGACCATCGATGGGAAAGACTAGTTTGGCTGTAAATATCGCGGAGGCAATTTCGATGCCTCGCGATGGCAAGCAGGCTCAGGCCGGTTCCTTGATATTCAGTTTGGAAATGGGTGCCGAGCAGTTGGCGATGCGTTTGCTCACCGGTCGAGCTCGGGTCAGTTCGCAGCGATTGAGGGAAGGGTTCGTGAACAAGGACGAGCAGGAGCGCCTGGCTGCCGCTGCGATCGAACTGAAGCAGGCTCCGATATGGATCGACGATGCGTCATCGGTTACGATCAACCAGCTTCGAGCCAAGGCCCGACGAGTCTTCGCTCGAAACAAGAACATGGGCCTAATCGTGATCGATTATCTTCAGCTCCTCTCTGGTACAGATCCGCGAATTCAGCGCGAGCAGCAGATTTCTGAAATATCTCGCGGTATTAAAGGCCTCGCGAAGGAACTCAAAGTTCCGGTCATTGTACTAAGTCAGCTAAATCGTGACTCAGAAAAAGAAAAACGTCAGCCCAAGCTCTCCGACCTGCGCGAATCGGGCTCTATCGAGCAAGATGCTGACGTCGTTCTGCTTTTGGCTCGACCGAAAGACGCGACTGACGATTTTTCCGTTGCAGCTGATAAGGCAGACCTAATCATCGCCAAGCAACGTAGTGGCCCCGTCGGCGAAATTAAGCTCAACTTCATTAGAGACATAACCCGTTTTGAAGATTACACAGAATAGCCTTATCCGCTTTGCGCGCGCCTCCCTCGCGCTTGTTTTGGTCCCGCTTGGCCTGCTTTCGCTTTCCGCCCAGGAAGAGGGGGAGCCAGATCCGCCCACGATCAATAAGCTAATCATCAACTTTACCGGACTCTCGAACGTAAACGAGGAGGTCGCCCGGGCGAATATGTCGATTCGAGAAGGCGAGCTTTACGATCCGGTGGCGGTCGATCGAGACATTCGTTCTCTGTATCGGTCCAATCTTTTCGAATACATCGAGGCTCGCATCGCTCCCGTGGGAGAGAACGCGATCGACGTCATATTCGACATCCGCCCGAAGTTCCGCATTTCAGCGATTATCTACGAAGGCAACGAGCGGCTCAGTAACAACAAGCTGAAGCGAGAAACTCCGATCGTGGTTAATCAGGTTTTGAATGAACCGCGCGTTAAGTCATCCGCTGAGGATTTGCAGGAGCTGTACCTTAAGAAGGGCTTTTCGCAAGCTCGGGTAGACTATCAGATCGACCGCAGTCCGGTCACGGGATTTGCCACGGTCACGTTCCAGATTCGAGAAGGACGTAAATTCAAGATTGGGGGCATCAACTTCGTGGGAAATGATAGCGTGAAGCGTCGCAAGCTCAAGAAGGCGATGGAAACTAAGAAGTGGGGATTCCTTTCGGTACTGACCGGTGGCGGACGCTTTGATCGCGACAAGTTTGAAGACGACCTCGAATCCTTGAAAGACGTTTACAGAGAAGAAGGGTTTCTCGATATTGATATCGATCCCGCGAAAGTGCAGTTTTCCTACCCGTCGGACAATCGCATGCGTATCGATATCAACGTGGGCGAGGGCAAGCAGTACAAAGTCGGCAATGTCGAGTTCGTAGGGAATGAGACTTATGAGGATTCGGTCCTTCGTTTGATGCTTCGCGTGCTTCCCGGCTCAATCTACCGTCCTGAGAAAATCGACGAAGACGTCGAGCGTCTCGAGGACTTTTATGGACAATTTGGATACATGGAAACTCGAGTCCGTATGGTTCGCGTGCCTAATGTTGAGTCGGGTGACATCGACATCCAGTACGTTGTCTACGAGAGCGAAAAGTATCAGGTCGAGTCCATTGACATCGAGGGCAATACCAAGACGAAGAGCGTGGTGGTTCTGCGTGAACTCGCCCTTACTCCCGGCAGCACATTCGACAGCGTTCGCATGGAAGCCAGTCGTATGCGTTTGGACAATACACGCTATTTCGAAGACACGAACGTAACGCCTCAGTCCACGAACGTTCCGGGTCGCAAGGACCTCCGAGTAACTTTCCGCGAAGGTCGTACGGGTAACTTTTCTTTTGGAGCCGGTTTCAGTTCCCTTGAAAAGGGAGTCTTCTTCATCGAACTGACTCAGTCGAATTTCGACATTTTCAATTGGCGCGGAGCCTTCCAGGGCGACGGACAGAAGTTTCGTTTGAAAGCTCAGATTGGCGGCCGTTCCTCGTCGCTCGTCCTCGCTTTCGAGGAGCCGTGGCTTTTCGAGAGGCGATTGGCTCTCGGTTTTCAGGTATTCAATCAGGAAACTAACTACGACAATCAGCTCTATAACTCCGTTCAGCAAGGCTTCGATATTTCTCTAAGAAAGCGTCTCATAGAGCTGATCGAAGGTCGCCTCTCTTATTCACTGACGGAGCAGGATTTCAATTCCTACGAGGACGCGAGCACTCAGCAGAGGCTTCAAGCGAGTATCGGTATCACCTCTCGCGTGAATTTGCTCCTGCTGCGTGACAATCGCGATCGCCTGATCAATTCCCACAGAGGCATGCGACTGGAGCTCGACCTTTCTTACGCCGGCGATGCATTGGGAGGAGACTTTGACTTCTACAAGATCGAGACGCGCAACGCGTTCTATTTGCCCCTGTCCGAGAAATTTACCCAAACCGTGGAGTTCCTAGTGCGAGCGGGTATAGTTGACGAGACCAACGACGGTTCGATTGTGCCATGGGAGGAACGATTCTTCCTGGGGGGACCGAACACGCTACGCGGCTTCGAATACCGTGACGTCAGCCCGAAAGAGGGAGGTTTCATCGTAGCAAACGAAGTTGGCAATCCGCCTTATCCTATTGGAGGCAAGACTTACGGCATGTTGGGCGTAGAGTACTCCTTTGGCATAACAGAGGATTTCCGCTTGGCAGCTTTCTACGATGGTGGATTCGTCAATAAGGCGGCGGGTGACTTCAGCTTGGATCGCGAAAAAATGTTCATTTTCAATGAAGGACAGTACCCGACCGGAAATCCAATTTACACCGGGCAAAACCGCTCGGGTTGGAATGACAACTACGGCTTTGGTATTCGTATGTCCATGATGGGTACGCCGCTGCGTCTTGATTACGCTCTACCGATCTCTACCGATGGCACTGTTCCGAATGGCGGCAACGACAACGGCGGACAATTCAACTTTACTTTTGGGGGAAGATTCTAATCTCTCTCACACAACGATAAACTCCTATTCTAAATGAAACGTTTTAACACCCTCCTCGCTACCCTCAGTGCCATTTTCATGGCCGTAACAAGCCTTCAGGCTGCAGAAAACGACGTGATTGTCACCGTGATGGTGGATGATGCGCTCGGCAGCTACTACAAGGTACAGGACTTCCTGGCCGAGATGGAGAAGAGCGAAGAAGAAGCCCGTAAGAAGGCGGCCGAAATCGAAGCCGAAGGCACAGCCCTCGTCGAGCAGTTCCAAGAGTTGCGCGAGCAGGCGAACAGCGACATCCTGATGGAAGAGGCCAAGCAGGAAGCGACTCAGGACGCTCAGGCGAAGATGCAGGAAATCCAGGCTAAGGAACAGGAGCTCCGTCAGTTCGTCGGCAACACCCGCCAACAGTTCGCGAGCCGTCGCCAGCAGCAGTTGAACCTTTTCTACCAGGAAATCGCGGAAGTGATCGCTGAGATCGCAGCTGAGCGAAAGGCGACTCTCGTGATCGACATCACGGCTCGCGCAGGCGATGGCCGCGCTCCCGTGCTCTACACCGATGGTTCTTATGACATCACGCCAGTTGTGATCGAGCGAATCAACGTAGACGCTCCGGTTGCTGAAGAAGCCCCTGCTGAGTAAGCGGATACTTGATACTCGAACAAATTTTAGCCCTGCCGGTGTTGGCGGGGCTTTTTTGTTGCTCTCGTGGATTGATTCCAGATCGCAAGGCTTGCATTCTCTCAACGAATTTTCTCATCGCCAATCGCATGGATATCTCACTTTCACTGAATGCCGTACTGGATCGCATCGATTATTCTTCGTTTGAAGGAGAGTTGGGTGTGAGAAACATAACGGGTGTCGCTTCCCTAAATGAAGCAAAGCAGGGCGATGCTACGTTCGTGGCTTCCTCAAAGTATATCCAGGAGTTAAAAGAGAGTAGGGCTTCGTTGATTGTGGTGAGCAAGGATCTCGAAGTGTCTCCGAAGTCAGGACAACTCATTTTGCGAGTCGATAATCCGTCTATCGAGATCGCCAAGCTTTGCGAATTGATCTCTCAAAAGATGTGGAATCGGCCAGATCCCGGTGTTCATCGTCTTGCCGACATCCATCCTTCAGCCCGTATTGATGAAAGCGCTACAATTGAAGCGTTTGCGACGATTGGTGAAGGAGCTATCGTCGGGCCCGGATGCGTTGTGGGCACAGGTTCAGCCATCGGTCCCGCTTGCCAATTGGGAGAAGGCTGCCACCTGTCCTCGAATGTTACTTTGGAGCGAGATACAATAGTTGGAAAACGTGTTCGAATCCACGCCGGCGTTGTTCTCGGATCGGATGGATTCGGCTACGAATTCGAGAATGGGCGTCATCGGAAGATCCCTCAGATCGGATTGGTCAATGTGGGCGATGATGTTGAAATCGGTGCCAACACGACCATTGACCGAGGACGTTTCGGACCGACGCGGATCGGGGAGGGGAGCAAGATCGATAATCTCGTGCAGATAGGTCACAACGTGGCAGTCGGCAAGCATTGCATTCTATGCGCGCAGGTTGGCATAGCGGGGAGCACGAAGCTGGGAGATTACGTTGTGATGGGAGGTCGAGCTGGAGCGTCGGGACATATCGAAATTGGCGGCGGAGCGCAGCTGTCTGGCCAGTGCGTGGCGTATTCTGATCTCGAGGGAGGAGCAAAGTACGGCGGCGCTCCGGCAATTCCACTGGTTGCCTATCAGCGCATCACTGTAATAACGCGACGTTTGCCCGAGCTCTTCAAACGGCTGACTCGGCTCGAATCCCAATTACTTGGCGAATAGCTCATTTAGTCCTGTGCAATCTGCGCGCTTTTGCTACAAAACCTCTTCCTCCTAACACAGCGACGATCACTACATCCACGCCCTCCTCATGCGAGCTAACAACCTCAAAATAATCTCCGGAAATTCGAACCGCAAACTAGCGGAAGACATCTGCAAGTTTATCGGAGTTGAGCTAACCGATGCTACTGTAACGAGTTTTCCAGATGGAGAATCTTTCGTTAAGATCAACGAGAACGTGCGTGGACAGGACGTCTTTCTTATCCAGTCCAGCTGTCCTCCGGTAAACAACAATTTGGTCGAGCTTCTGATCATGATCGACGCGGCTCGTCGCGCGTCGGCCAAGCGTATCACCGCGGTGATTCCTTTCTACGGCTACGCTCGTCAAGACCGAAAGGATCAGCCGCGTGTACCGATTACGGCCAAGCTAGTGGCGAATTTGCTGACGTCTGCGGGAGCCAATCGCGTCGTGGCGGTTGATTTGCACGCCGGGCAGATCCAGGGTTTTTTCGATATTCCGGTGGATCACCTCTTGGCTTTTCCGGTTCTCTACGAGTACATCGCGAAGAAGGATTTGAAGAATTTGGTCGTCATGGCTCCGGACGTGGGTGGGGTGAAGATGGCTGACGCCTACGCTCGCATGCTGAAGAGCGGGTTGGGCTTCGTGGCTAAGAAACGCCACAGCGCGACGCAGGTGGAAGCGACCAGTATCGTTGGCGATGTGAAGGACTGCGATGTGCTTCTGATCGATGACATGACCGAAACGGCTGGCACGCTTTGCGCGGCGGCTCGGCTGATAAAAAAACAGGGAGCTCGTAAAATCCTCGCCGCGGTTACGCACGCGAATTTGCAGGAAATGGCCTACGAGCGTTTGAAGGACGGTCCTATTGACGAGGTCATCGTCACTGACACGATTCCCGTGGATCCGAAGGGGCTGCCGATCAAGGTGCTCAGCGTTGCGCCTTTGTTGGGTGAGGCGATTCTTCGCATCAACAATAACGAAAGCGTTACGAGTCTTTTCAGAGTTAAGGGCTTCTAAAGCAATTGCTTGGAAATCGCCATTTTCCGTCTTAGAGTTGGAAACTTTCATCGTTCAACTCTGTCGGAAATTCACTATGGCTAATCTCAAGCATTCAATTACTTGTCTCGGTCTCTTCCTGTTTGCCTTGGCTCCCTTGGCGCAGGCGCAAAAGGATGTAAACGTAGCGGATCTCGTCGTGATCGACGGCTCGCCTCTCGATCGCTCGCTTAATGGCGGAGTTGTTAGCTACGCGGAATCTCTGAAGGACGCGAGACCGGCGGTGGTCAGCGTCTATGCGAAGTCGCTCGGGAATTCCTACAGTCGCGAGGAGTTGCTCATGCAGCAGCTTTTTGGTATCACGCCTCGCCGCCGCCAAGTTCCGCAAATGGGTCTCGGGTCGGGAGTAATCGTATCCGGAAATGGATACATTTTGACGAATAATCATGTCATACGGCAGGCGGATGAAATCAAGGTCCAGCTCGACAATCAGAAGATTTACGACGCGAAGTTGATCGGCACGGATCCGAGCACGGATATTGCAGTAATAAAAATCGAAGAGGATGAGCTTCCTTACATCAAGCTATCGAATAGTGATTTACTTGAAATTGGAGATGTTGTTTTCGCGATTGGGAATCCATTAGGTGTCGGCAAGACCGTGACGATGGGAATTGTATCCGCTACAAAACGACAGGAGATGGGTGTGATCGATGGGGGATTTGAGAATTTCATCCAGACCGACGCTCCAATTAACTCTGGTAATTCCGGTGGAGCTCTGGTCGATACGAAAGGCCGTTTGATAGGGATCAACACTCTGATCCAGACCGATGGCGCATCAACGGGAAACATCGGCATTGGTTTCGCTGTGCCGGTGAATCTGGCTTACTCGGTTATGACTGATCTCATTGAGACTGGTACTGTTTCTCGCGGTTTTCTGGGAGTCGGGATTGAAGGTCTCGATGAAGATAAGGCTGAGTACTTTGGTATCGATAGTTTGAAGGGAGCCTTGGTGAATCAGGTGAATCCGAATACGCCGGCGGACGAGGCTGGTATTCGGGCTGGCGACGTAATCGTGAAAGTCGATGGAGCGGAAGTTGATTCACCGAGCGATTTGCGCGTTAGAATCGCCGCTCGCAAGCCGGGTGATTCGGTGATGATCGAGATCGTTCGCGACAAGGAGCGCGAGGCAATTGAAGTTGTGCTAGCTGAGCGCGGCAGAGACGGTCGCATCATTTCCAGAAACGCGCCAGCGACTGGGTTCTTGCGCGGCGTGACGGTACAGAGTCTGAGTGATGACTTACGCGAAGAGTTTGAAATCGATGAATCGGTCGAAGGTGTTCTCATTACCGAGGTCGACGCCAATAGCCCCTATGTGCAGATGCTTCCGGTCGGTATGGTAATCCAGAAGGTCAATGGCAAGAAGGTGACCGATGTTGGTTCGGCAGCTGCAGCCTTGAATCAGAACGGCAAGAATATGCTACTCGTAACTTACCGTGGCGTCTATCGTTGGATCGGGGTGGAAATCGAGTAGACTACCATAGCAAGCAACGAGTTCTTTTTAAAAACAAAGAAGATGCAGGCTGGATCGCCTGCATCTTCTTTTCTGTCATGGGCACGAGCGCGAGCTCGTTTCTATGTATTTGAAATTGAGATACTTGGGTTAGCTGCTGTTCGACCATCGGGCGCTACCGCTGCAGCGGCTTCAATATCCTTTTTCTTTTCCGAAACACCGGGCTCTACGTTTTCTTTGAGACGGGCCATCATCAGGTCTGGCTTCGGCTTGAAGGCGTCTGAGTTAGCGAGTGGATTGGAAGAGATGTATTTCGCCAGGTTTTTAGCGGCTAGCTTTTTGGCGATTGTAGTGGCGCTGCGTTCGACCGATAGATTTTCGAATGGTTCTGCGGTCGCGGGCGCCTCTGCAAAGATCGGCTCGGGCAATATCGGAGTCGCTTCGTCTGCGAGCGCGCTGCTGATCGGCGCGAGGAGAAGAGCGGAGCAAAAGAGTAGGTTGTTTCGTTTCATGATACTGTCTAGTACCCGATTTAATGGAAGCGGTTACTTAAAATTTCGCTCCGTTTATCGAGTTTAACTTTTTACAATCGGACTTCTGCTTTTGACGAAGTCTATGATTGCTTGATGGTTGTCCATGTTTGCCCAAACGAGTCGGAGGAACTCAGCCGGGTGTATGTCATGGGTTTGAAGAAAATTTCTGTCTCCACCGCAGCAATACATGATTTCCTCGCAGAGCTCGCCCTTGAGCTTGCCGATCGCTTTTTGAATGATGCGTGGCAGCCACTCGATGCCGTCGACGGCTTCTGGCTTCGGTGGCAGGGCGGCGGCTTCGATGCGGTGTTCGGAGGTGTTGCTTTTTTGGATGTGAAGGAAGTAGTCGCGGCGTACTTGCTCGATGGATTGGGCGATTTCGTAGGATGGCTCGCCTCCGTGGACTTGATCTTCCCCGTAGTCGAAGAAGTCTTGGACGCGCCAGCCGTTTTCCGCGATGAACGCTAGCTCGTTCGCGTCGAACCATGAGCTTTTGTCCATGTTTCCGGAGCGGTAGAGTTCTACGGACTTGGCGTAGAGTTTTTTGAAGCTGTCTTGGTAGGTGTAGTGTCTCATGCCTTGAGAGTACGAATGATACTCTGTCGCGACTTCAAGGTCGAAGTTGAGCGCGTTTGTGCAGAGGATACGCCGCAGCGCATCCGTCTCGTTTAAAGAAAACGCGGAATTTGGGCGCATCGCCGTTTTTGCAGGGATGCCGCTCTTGTTTCCAATATGAACTACCGGGCAACTCGATACCTGTGGGCAGGCAATTCGTTACCTGCCGGCCATGCGAAATCGACCGAATCACGGATTTCTCTAAGCGGAAAACAAGGCTCTTGAACTGGAGATTCCCTGGAAAAGGGCGCAATCCAATGTCTAACGTTAGACATTGGATTGCGCAGAATCTTGCTGGGAGCGGGCTTGAGGGCGCGTGGGGGCCGCGGGTGGGAGGGAGCGGAGGGTTTGTTACCGGTTCCGTTTACGTGGCGGGGCGGCTGGGGGAGTGGGATTCTTGGCCGGGCGTTTTTTCTTCGGCTTGGCGCTGGCGGCGGAGCGGGCGGGCTTGGTTGGCTTGCCTTTGTCGGAGGTTGCTCGGGAAGGTTTCGCTTTACGCGCTTTTCCGCCTGCTGGTTTCGCTTTGCCTTGCTTGCGGGCGGGTCGTTTCGAGCCGCGCTTTGGTGTTTTTCCGTTTTGAGAGGATGGGCTTGGTTTCGCCGGTGAAACCTCGGCGGCTTCAGTGGGCATGATGGTGGGCTTGGGATTGTTTGGGTCCTGCTTATCGCAGAGCCTGAAATCCACCTGTCGCTTGAATCGGTCAACCTTGTGGACTTCGACTTGGATCATTTGGCCGAGGGAGTAGGCGTTTTTCTTCCGGCGGCCGATAAGGGCGGTACCGCTCGCGTTTAGCCTGTAAAGGTCGTCGCGTAGGGCGGAAATGTGGACCATGCCGAAGGCGTTGGATTCCTTGAGCTCGATGAACATCCCGTGGTTGCGCACTTCGGTGATGATGGCGTCGAAGGCGGTCTTCTTTTTCTTGTCCAGCTCGCGTTCGAAGAATTCGAGCAGTTTCACCTTGATCGATTCTCGTTCGGCTTCGACGGAGTTGACCTCGGTTTGGCTGAGGTGGTCGGCGACCGATGAGGCTTTGGAGGCGTTGTAGCGAAGGGTGGATTCGTTGAGAGCGGGCTCGCCGCGCACTTTGACGAGGAAGTGGTTGAAGACGCGGTGCGTGACTAGATCACTGTATCGGCGGATTGGAGACGTGAAGTGCAGGTAGTCGTTTTTGCAGAGCCCGTAGTGGCCGTCGGGGGTGGATTTGTAGCAGGCTTTTTTGAGGGATCGAAGAACCTGGGTGCGGAGGAGTCGACTTTGCGGGTGCGCCGAAAGCGTTTCGAGCAGCTTGTTGAGATCTTTGCGGTTGTTGAGGTCACTGGTTTCGATTCCCCAGGTCGCCATGTATTCGCGCAGGTCGTTGAGCCGCTCTTCGTCTGGATCTTCGTGAACGCGGTAGATGCAGGGGAGGCGATTTCGCTTCATCTCCTTGGCGACGCATTCGTTGGCGAGCAGCATGTATTCTTCGATGAGCTGATGGCTCTCGTCGTTGACTATTTTCTCGAGGCGGTCGGCGTAGCCCTTTTCGTCGACGAAGATTTTGGTCTCCTCCATGTCGAGGTTGAGGCTGCCGTGCTTGAAGCGGGCGGCGCGAAGTTTGGAGGCGATGCTCCAGAGTTCGCGGATACCTTTCTGCAGCTTGCCCAGCTCGGCGTCCGAAAGCGTATTGAGGGCGCGTCCGGTGGAGCCTGTTTGGTGAGCTGGCGGAAGCTTGAGGTCTCGGGCGGCCTGCAGGTCGTTTTCCTTGAGCAGCGTGTAGGCTTGCTTGTAGGTGAGGCGCTTGTTGCTGCGGATAACGGTGTTGGCGTAGTCGACTTCGACGATGTCGCCCTTCTTGTTGAAGGTGACGAATACGGACTTCGTTAATCGATCCTCGTCTTCGACCAGACTGCAGATCCCGTTTGAGAGGGAGCGTGGCAGCATGGGGATGACGATGCCGACGAGGTAGGTCGAGTTGCCGCGGTTGAAGGCTTCGGTGTCGAGCTTGGTGCCACCGCGGACGTAGGCGGCGACGTCGGCGATATGGATGCCTACTCTGACGTGCTTGTCGTCTGGATACTCGAGAGAGATGGCGTCGTCGAAGTCCTTGGCGTCGTCCGGATCGATGGTGAAGGTGAAGGCTTTTCTCAGATCTCGCCGCCCGATGAGCTGTTTCTCCGTTACCTTTGAGGGAACGGATTCCGCCTCTTTCATGACTTCGGGCGGGAATTCGGGGTCGAGGTTGTACTTGTGTAGGACCCCCATGAGCTCCGCTTGGGGCTCGTGGGTTTTTCCGAGGTTGGCGATGAGCTCGCCTTCTGGGTTGACGTGGCGTTGCTCCCATTCGTGGAGTTTTACGACGACTTTGCTGCCTACGGTGGGGAGCGGGTCGAGGCGGGACTCTTCGGGGGGCGGCACGTAGATGTCGTGGATGATGCGTGGATCGTCCGGAGCGACATAGTGAAAGAAGCGGGTTTTGCAGAGCGTGCCGACCATGGTTTCGCGGGCTCGCTTCTGGATGCGGATGACGCGACCGAAGGGGCCGGTTGGCTGGTAGGCGCTTGCTTGTTTGCGGCCTCGTTTCCAGACGGGTTCGTTGGGAGGGGCGTCGGCCAGGCGCACGACGACCTTATCGTCGTGCATGGCGACGCTGGTGTCCTCGGCGGCGATCTCGATGGCCTTTGGTTTCGGTTCTCCAGCCTTCGCGTCGGGGATGAGGATGGCGGAGCCTTTCTGGCGGAATTTGATGGTGCCGGTGACGAGATCTACATCTTTCGGGATGCAGAAGGAGTCTCCTTTGATGCGAATGATGTCCCCTTTGGAGAGGAGAAGCCGCATTTCGTAGTCTAGATTTCGGCGTTCCTTTTTGCCGAGTCCAAGTTCTGAGGCGATGCCTGACTTGTCGAGCGGAGCGTAGTCCGCTTGTTGCATGAGGGCGATGATTCGTTCCCTAAGTTTCATTTATAGCGTATTTGGCCGATTATTGGCCTTCGGGCGTTCAGTTTGTTATTGGATTCGCGCCCCGTATCCCTAGATCAGAGAGATCTATGAAAATAGTTCATGCAGCAAGCGAGATGTTTCCCTTTGTGAAAACAGGGGGCTTGGCAGACGTCTGCGGTTCCCTCTTCAAGTCGCTGGCCGGGGTTGGTCACGAGGTTTCGTTCTTTCTCCCGGGCTATCGAAAGATAATCGATTCAAAGGAGTTTGAGAACGCTAAGTTAAAGGTGGTGCTGCAAGTTGAGCTAGGCGAGCAATTTCTTAGAGGCGAGGTTTGGGCGATCTCGCTAGGCAAGCGACAAACGCTTTATGTGATTCGCCGCGACGAGTTTTACGACCGGGCGAATTTGTATGGTACGCGTCAGCGTGACTACGACGACAACGACAGCCGCTTCATCTACTTCAGCAAGGCGGTGGTGCAGGCGATGCGCCTGCTCGGCATCAAGGCGGATATCTTGCACTGTCACGATTGGCAGACGGGCTTGCTTCCGCTGTTTTTGCGGATGACCGAGCAGGAGACGGGCAAGTCGCTCGCGTTGAAGACATTTTTCTCCATCCATAATCTCGCGTTCCAAGGCCTCTATCCGCGGGCTTCTTTCAAGCTCACGAACCTGCCCTTGGAGTTCAATGGCCTCGACGGACTAGAGTTCTACGAACAGATCAGCTTGATCAAGGGAGGCATCTTTTTCGCGGATAAGATCATGACGGTGAGTCCGAACTATGCTCGTGAGATTTTGACCTCCGAGTTTGGCTGCGGTCTTGAGGGAGCTCTCAAGGTGCGCGAGGAGGATTTGGTCGGGATCGCGAACGGAATTGACACGGAAATCTGGAATCCTCGTAAGGACCCGTATTTGCTCAACCATTACGGATCATCGGATTTGTCCGGGAAAAAGCTTTGTCAGGAGGCGCTTCTTAAAAAGGTCGGTCTGAAAAAGGGGGACGGTCCGGTTTACGGAATGATCGCGCGCCTCACCGAGCAGAAGGGCTTGGACCTTTTGCTCAAGCGATTGAATTTCTTCGTGAAAAACGACTGCCGCCTTGTGGTGCTCGGCAAGGGTGATCCGACTTACGAGAAGGCGCTCAAGCGCTGGGCGAAGACGCACCCTGAGCATATCGCGGTTTGTATCGTTCTCGACGAGGAGATGTCGCATTCCGTGGAAGCCGGTTCTGACTTTTTCATTATGCCTTCGATTTTCGAGCCGTGCGGGCTGAACCAGATGTACAGCCAACGCTATGGCACGCTCCCATTGGTGTCGGGCGTGGGCGGACTTAAGGATACGGTGATCGATATCGTGAGCGATCCGGATAATGGAACGGGCGTGGTCTTCGAGCCGAATGACGCTGGTTTCAGCGAAGGGCTAAAGGCTTCGCTTGAGCTTTTCGCCGATAAGAAGGCGATGGAAAAGGCGATCAAGCGGGCGATGAGCCGCGACTTTTCCTGGAAACGGGTTACGGCTGAGTACGAGGCGCTTTACCAAGACTCGATCTAAGCGGCACGTTTTTTGGAGTAGTTCGTAACTGGTTACAAAACAAGGGCTTGTTCGGTGGATAAGCCTTGTTTTAAAGCGCCGCTCCGTCGCATGATTCCGGAATGTCTGATGCATCTCCGGTTATCGTTTGGTTTCGGCGTGATCTGCGTCTTGCGGATAATCCAGCTTTATCCGAGGCGTTGGCTTCGGGCGAGCCGGTCCTTCCTGTCTATGTTTTCGATGAGGAGGGGGAGGGCGATTCGCCGGATGGCGCAGCGAGCAAGTGGTGGCTGCATCATTCGCTGGCGTCACTTGACGAAAGCTTGAAGGGGCTCGGCTCTAGGCTTGTCTTGCTGCGAGGTTCCTCGAAATCCGCGCTGGTCGAGCTTTGTCGAGAGATGGGCGCTAGGGCTGTTTTTTGGAATCGTCGCTACGAGCCAGCTGTGGTGGAGCGGGATACGGAGATTAAGAAGTCTTTGGTTGATTGTGGGGTGCAAGCGCGGAGCTTCAATGGTTCGCTCATGCAATCGCCGTTAAGCGTGGCCAACAAGTCCGGCACTCCCTTCAAAGTGTTCACTCCATTTTGGAAGCATATCCAGAATTTGAGTACACGGACTCCGTTGGCGAAGCCCGATGCGTTGACGACTCCAAAGTCTTTGCCGAAAGGCGAATCGCTGGAGAGCTTCGAACTGTTGCCAAGGCTTTCGTGGGCGGATGGATTTAACGAGGAGTGGATTCCTGGAGAGAAGGGAGCAGAGAAAGCTTTGTCCTTGTTTGCCAAAGGGGGAGCAGCGAAATATGCGAAGGATCGTGATACGCCCTCGGTGCGCGGCGTTTCTCGTTTGTCTCCGCATCTGCATTTCGGAGAGATTTCTCCGAACCAGATATGGCACGCTCTTGATCGCAAGAAGCACGAGCCGTATCTGCGTCAAATCGCGTGGCGAGAATTCGCTCATCATCTTTTGTTCCATTTTAAGGATACGCCGAGTGAACCGTTAAGGCCTGAGTTTGCCGCATTTCCATGGACGCGAAATCCGGGATGGCTGAAAGCGTGGCAGACGGGGCAAACAGGCTATCCGATTGTCGATGCGGGAATGCGTGAACTTTGGCAAACTGGTTGGATGCATAATCGAGTGCGCATGATCGCCTCCTCGTTTCTGGTGAAGCATTTGCTGCAGCCGTGGCAGGATGGGGCGGCTTGGTTTTGGGATACTCTGGTCGATGCGGATTTGGCCAACAACACCATGGGGTGGCAGTGGGTAGCTGGCTGCGGAGCGGATGCGGCTCCGTATTTTCGTATTTTTAATCCCATTACGCAGGGTGAGCGTTTCGATGGCGATGGGACTTATACGAGGCGGTGGATGCCGGAGTTGGCTAGACTTCCCAACAAGTATCTTTTCAAGCCTTGGGAAGCTCCGGCAGCTCTGCTCGAGAAGGCGGGAGTGGATCTCGGCGGAAATTATCCAATGCCGATCGTCGATCACGGAAAGGCGAGAAAGGCAGCTTTGGATGCGTATGCGGAAATGAGGGATGCACGCTAATTGTATGTTCGAACGTCTTATCCGGTAGAGAATGAAATTCGAGAAACGCAGTGAAATCCAGGCTTCGGCTCGGGAGCTATTCGAGTGGCATGGGCGTCCGGGAGCGTTTGCTCGATTGACGCCGCCGTGGCAAACAGTGGAGGTGCTTCGCGAGGATGCGGGACTAGCGACAGGCAAGCGTATCGAGCTTAAACTCGGCACACCGCTTGGAAAACGCGTTTGGAAGGCTCGGCACACGTCGTGTGTTGAAGGTCAGGAATTTACGGATACGCAGGATCAGGGGCCGTTTAAGTCGTGGACGCACCGGCATGAATTTGCTCAGTGGGGAGAGTCTTCGGCCGAGTTAATCGATCAGATTGATTTCGAGCTGCCGTTTGGCTCGTTGGGCGAGGCGTTGGGATCCTCGTTTGTAGAGCGTCAGCTCGAGAAGAGTTTCGAGTACCGGCATTGGATTACGAAAAAGGATTTGGAGCTGAAGGCGGCCTTGCCGCATTTTCGTCCGATGAAAATTGCCATTACCGGAGGTAGTGGATTTCTGGGTACGCAGCTGAGTGCTCTGTTGAACTCTCAGGGACATGAGGTCTTTGTTGTGACGCGAAGCAAGCGACGGGAGAGTGATATCCGATGGGATCCACATAAGGGAGAAATCGAGCTGTCTCGTATGGAGGGGCTCGATGCGGTGATTCATCTTGCGGGCGAGAGTTTGACCTCCGGTCGATGGAACGAGGAGCGGAAGCGTAGGCTGTGGTCCAGCCGCGTGGATTCGACTGCGTTTTTGGCGGACGTGTTTCTGCGGCTTGAAAAGCCGCCAGGCGTTTTTTTGAGCGGTTCCGGGATTGGATTTTACGGAAGTGAGACGGAGACGGTTTTTGCCGAAGGATCGCGTCGCGGCGAGGGGTTTCTGGCTGAGCTTTGCGAGGCGTGGGAAGCGGCAGCTTTGCGGGTTGAGTCTTTGGGCGCTCGCGTGTGTTTGCTGCGGACTGGGGTGGTGATCGATCCAAGGGGCGGAGCCTTGCAGCAGATGTTGCCAGCGTTTCGCTTGGGCCTGGGCGGTCCTCTGGGGGATGGAAAGCAATGGTTTCCCTGGATCGGTCTGGAAGACTGGATGGGAGCGGTGAATTGGCTGTTGTTTTGTGAAGAGGTTTCCGGTCCGGTGAATCTGGTCGCTCCCGAGGCATTGCGACAAAGACAGTTTGCGAAGATTCTTGGGCGTCGATTGGGGCGCCCGGCGGTTTTGCCCGCTCCGAGATGGGCGATTCGTTTGGCCCTGGGCGAGATGGGTGATCAAGCTTTGCTGAGCAGCATTCGGGCAGAGCCGAAGGTTCTTGAAGATTCGGGCTATCGGTTTGCGGTGCCGCGTCTGGAGGAAGCTTTTGAGCGGGTTTTATCGTAATCAGCAATCGACGAAGCGCTTCTAAACGTATAGCCTAAACGCCCATTTTTAGTAATCTTGACTAACTAGAGTAAGAAACCCATATAAAGCGTCACCATGGCTAAATTATTTGCTAACATTACAGAAGCGATCGGCGATACCCCGCTGATCAAGCTAAACCGCCTTACCGAAGGCCTTGCTGCTGACATCTATGTCAAATGTGAATTTTTCAATCCTCTCTCCAGCGTAAAGGATCGTATTGGCAAGGCCATGATCGAAGCTGCGGAGCGTGATGGTAAGTTGAATGCCGATTCCATCATTATTGAGCCAACTTCTGGCAACACCGGTATCGCGCTCGCCTTTATCGCGGCGGCCAAGGGATATCGTCTGATCCTCACTATGCCCGAGACAATGTCCATGGAGCGACGCGTTCTTTTGAGAATGCTTGGCGCGGAGCTGGTTTTGACTCCCGGTCCGAAAGGCATGCCCGGCGCGATCGCTCGGGCCACTGAGCTCGTGGCGGAGTATGGCGAAAACGCTTTCATGCCGCAGCAGTTTGAGAATCCCGCGAATCCTCAGGTTCATCGTGAAACCACCGCAGAGGAAATTTGGGAAGCGACCGGCGGCAGGATCGACGCGTTTGTGGCGGGAGTTGGTACTGGCGGTACGATCACTGGCGTTTCGGAGGTGATCAAGAGCCGCAAGGATTTGTTCACGGTCGCGGTCGAGCCGACCAACAGTCCGGTGATTTCCGGCGGAAGCCCGGGGCCGCACAAGATTCAGGGAATCGGCGCAGGCTTCATCCCGAAGAATTGCAACAAGGACATCATCGACGATGTGATTACGGTTGAGAACGAGGACGCGTTCGCGACGGCTCAAGATATGGCTCAGAAGGAAGGTCTCAGTGTTGGCATCTCCTCTGGAGCGAATGTCTGGGCGGCGATCCAGCTTGCCAAGCGCCCGGAGATGGCCGGCAAGACGATCGTGACGGTGGCTTGCTCTGCTGGCGAACGCTACATCAGCACTCCCTTGGGCGAAAAGGCCCGAGCGGAAGTAGCAACTGCGACTGCATAAGGCGTTTGAGCTGAGCGATTGATTTTCGGGCGGGCTTTCTGTTGAGTACAGGAAGTCCGCTTTTTTGTTTTGAAACTGCCCCGTCTCTTAGCTCGATCTCTTGATTTGTCTTTGGAAACCGTTTTTCCGAGCCAGTGCGTTAGTTGCGGCGGTTTGGTAGAGGGATCGCGGTATGGGAGCATTTGTCCGGAATGCTCGCTGCGGCTGCAGCTCATAGCGGATCCGAAGTGCCTGACCTGCGGCTTTCCGTTTTTTGGGGAGACCGAGTCGCACACGCATTGCATGCATTGCGAACATTTGAAGCCGGAGTTCGGGCAAGGGTGGTCGATCGCTCTTTTTCGCGGTCCCCTGAGAGAGTTGATTTATTCGCTGAAGTACCAAGCTGGTCTTTGGGCATTGAGAGACATTAGGCGTTTGGCGAAGACGGCTCTCGGTTTGGAGGAGTACGTGTCCGGCTCGGTTTTGGTGCCGGTGCCTTTGCATCCGCGCAAGCTGCGGGAAAGAGGGTACAATCAGAGCGACCTGATTGTGCGAGAGCTAGTTGAGCTGTTTCCGGAATGTTCGCGAAACGAGGTTTTGCGGCGGGCTTTGGACACGGTTTCCCAGACGCAATTCAATCGGAGCGAGAGGGTTCGGAACCTCAAAAATGCCTTTTCTTTGCGCCAAAACCGTGCCATAGACCCGGCCCAACGCTATATTATTGTAGATGACGTCTTCACCACAGGTTCAACTGTCAACGCGTGCGCCGCAGCCTTGCGGCGCTCGGGAGCTCGGCAAATAGACGTTCTTACCGTAGGGCACGGATAGGCCCGTTCTGGCATTTCGACCTGTTTCAAAACCACTGCTTACACATCATGGCGCTTTTCCAAAAACCGAAGTACTCGACCGTAGTCGTTAAGAAAAAAGACATTCCGCAGGGCATGTGGAAGAAGTGTCCCGTCTCGGGCGAGATTATCTATAACAAGGAGCTCGAGCAGAACCAGAATGTCGTGGCCAAGAGCGGCTACCATTTCCCGATTACCGCTCGGAAGCGGATTCATCACTTGCTCGACGAAGGGAGCTTTGCGGAGATGGACAAGGGACTCACGCCCGGCGACCCGCTCGAGTTCGTGGATTCGCAGCCTTATCCGGAGCGTCTGGCGCGCAGCCAAAAGAAGACGGGCGAGCTGGACTCGATCGTGAGCGGGCTTGGCAAGATTCACGGCATTCCCGTATCGCTCGCGGTTTTTGACTTTCAGTTTAGCGGGGGCTCGCTCGGTTCGGTGGCTGGCGAAAAGATCACTCGAGCGATCGAGGTGGCCCTTGAGAAGAAGATACCGTGCATCGTGATTTCCGCTTCCGGCGGAGCTCGCATGCAGGAGGGCATACTCAGCCTGATGCAGATGGCGAAAACCAGCGCGGCTCTCGGCCGGCTGGCCGAAGCGAAGGTACCGTTCATATCCATATTGACTGACCCAACTGCGGGCGGGGTGACGGCCAGTTTTGCGACGCTTGGCGACGTGATTCTCGCCGAGCCGGGCGCTCGGATATGTTTCGCTGGCGCTCGCGTGATTAAGGAGACGACCAACGAGGAGTTGCCGGACGGCTTTCAGTCGGCCGAGTTTCTCTTCCAGCGTGGTTTGATTGACCAAATCGTACCGCGCACGGAGATGCGCGTTCGTCTTCGGGATATCCTCTCTGCGATTTACACGAAGAAGGAACCGCAGACTGCCTAGGAGTCCTCGTTCTAGTGGTTGACTTATCGTCCTACGAGGTTGCCCGCGACTGGCTCTATTCGCTGAAGAATCGCGGCTCTAAGTACGGCATCGACCGTATGGAGCGATTCGCGGAGGCGCTGGGCCATCCGCAAAAGGCTTACCCCTGTATTCATGTGGCGGGTACGAATGGCAAGGGTTCGACCTGCGCCATGCTTGAGCGGATTTTTCGGGATCAGGGCTTTCGCGCGGGGTTGTCGACGTCACCGCATCTGGTGAGGCAGGGGGAGCGGATTCAGGTGAATCGGAGGATCCTAAGCGAGGAGCAGATCTTTCGCTACGTGAAGGAGCTTCAGCCCTTTGCGGAGCAGATCGCTCGCGAGGATCCGGAGCTGCATCCGAGCTTTTTCGAATTCATGACCGCGATGGCGTTCATGCATTTCGCCCGCGAGAAGGTTGATATCGCTCTGGTGGAAGTCGGTCTCGGCGGGCGACTCGACGCGACGAACGTCTTGATGCCGGAGGTGAGCGTGATCACCTCAATCGCGCTCGATCATTGCGAGATATTGGGCGATACGGTTGCTGCGATCGCGGGCGAGAAGGCCGGAATCATCAAACCTGGCGTGCCGGTAGTGGTTGGCTTGCTCGAGCCTGAGGCGATGGAAGTGGTGCGTCGAATCTGCAAGGAACGAGCTTGCGAGCTGCATTGTGTTGCGGATCGCTTTGGCGAGGATTTGGCGAAATTTCCTCAGACGAATCTTCATGGCAGCTATCAGCGAATCAATGCGGCGATCGCTCTGATGGTGGTGGATCTGGTCGCTGAACGGTTTTCTCTCGATCGGGAGGCGGCGAGTCGAAGCCTGCTCGATGTCGCCTGGCCGGGGCGCTGGGAGGAGCGAGAGCTAAAGGGGCGAAAAATCGTTTTCGACGTATCGCACAATCCGGAGGGCGCTCGTTGGCTGGACGAGAGTTTGGCGGACTTGGTGAAGCGTTGCGGGGCGAAGGCGGACTTGGTGATGGGCGTGATGGGGGCGTATCGAGCTGTAGCTTTGGTGCCAGTGGCCGCGAGATGGGCGAATAGTCTGACCTTCGTGAAGCCGTCTCAGGACCGGGCCTGCAGTTTCGAGGAGCTGAGAAGTTTCGTACCCGGCGGGTTTGCGGGTGAGGTATTGGAGTCCTCGGTGGCGGAGCTGTTTCCCGAAAAAGGCGTTTGCGCTTTGGATCTGGCGACAGATCGACCTCTGGTGATCAGCGGCTCGATTTACCTGATAGGCGAGGTCTGGGATCGATTTTACGAGGAAAGTCCGTTGGGGCAGGGGGCATTACAGGACTTTTAAGGGGCCGTGGTCGCAGTAGTTCCCACTTTTTCCGAAAACATAGTTGACACAAGGTGCCTAAATTAGATTTTCGGGGCCTTCCATTTGACGCCTCTCTAGCTCAATCGGTAGAGCAGTTGACTCTTAATCAATTGGTTCGGGGTTCGAGTCCCCGGGGGGGTACCAAATAGTTTAAAGTTTAGCGGAGCCGATCCGTTTAGTAAAATCACCACGCCGGTGTAGCTCAATTGGTAGAGCAACTGATTTGTAATCAGTAGGTTGCGGGTTCGAGTCCCATCACCGGCTCCATTTTTAAGGAAAACCGCCAGTCTCCGGATCGGCGGTTTTTTCGCGTTTTGAAAAAGGGGATATCAGAGAGTTGCGATGCTCTCAGGAAAGGGAGGTAGGGCGGGACGAAAATTGCGTTCTTTCCCCTTTACACGTGGGAGGTTTTGTATCTTTGTCATCGATTCCTTCAAAGTCATGCAAAAGACCAAGAAATCTATCGCAAAACGCTTCAAGCTCACCGGCAACGGTAAGCTCCGTCGTCGTTCTCCTGGCCAGCGTCACCATCTGCACCAGAAGACAACGAAGCAGAAGCGCAACCTCAACAAGGACAAATCCGTTTCCGCGGGACGTCAGGCCGACCTAATTCGCGGCTTGCCTCACGGTCTCTAAGTCTCTGTTACGACGACAATTATTTCGCTCAGGTAAATTCTTATCAAGGCGACCTGACGAAATCCAATACTAGAAAGTTATAAAACATGCCTAGAGCAACAAACGCACCCGCATACAACAAGCGTCGCAAGAAGATGCTGAAGCAGGCCAAAGGCCACTTCGGCAACAAGTCTCGCTTGTACAAGTACGCAAAAGAATCGGTAGCCCACGCGCTGCAGTACGCATACCGTGACCGCCGCAACAAGAAGCGCACCTGGCGCGCTCTTTGGATCGTCCGCATCAACGCCGCTTGCCGCGCTGAGGAAATGAGCTACAGCCGATTTACCGAAGGCCTCAAGGCTGCGGAAATCGTTCTCGATCGCAAGATCCTCGCCGACATCGCTGTCAACGATCCTATCGCGTTCAAGGGATTGGTCGAAAAGGCCAAGGAAGCCCTGAAGGCTAAGGCGTCAGCGTAAGTCACGAAGCGAAAGCGTTTTTCCGAAGCTCGCAAAAAGAGCTCGGACATCACATTTTTCCTTTCACTAGAAGGAGTTCGAGTATCTGCTCGGACTCCTTTTTTTATTTCCAAATTTCCCGAATCTAAATCGGCGGTTAATGAACCCGCCAAGGCACTAGAACCCCTCCCTTCCCATGGAAGAAGAACTCAAGAATATCGTAGCATCCGCTAAGCAAAAGATCACCGCTGTCACGAGCCGAGCCGGTTTCGAGGCAATCAAGGCGGAGATCACGGGTCCCAACGGCGCTCTCACGAAAGTGATGAAAAACATGGGGGCGATTCCCAAGGAGGATCGCCCGACATTTGGCAAGCTGATCAACCAGGCCAAGACGCAGATCCAAGGATTCTACGATGACGTGTTTTCCGCGATCGAGCAGGCGGAGCTTGCGGCAAGAATCGGCCCAGCGATTGATCCTTCGCTTCCATCGCCCAATGCGGCGCTCGGTAGCCAGCATCCGCTTACCAAGGTGCGCGAAGAGATTTGCAGTATCTTCAAGCAGATAGGCTTTACCGTGACGGAGGGTACGGAAGTCGAGACTGAGTACTACTGTTTCGACGCGCTTAATACGCCGGCTGATCATCCGGCTCGCGATTTGCAAGATACGTTTTACCTGCCGGATGACGCTCAATTTGGGAACGTATCCAAAAAATCAGACGAGCGTTACTTGCTACGGACGCATACTTCTTCGGTGCAGATCCGCACGATGCTCAAGGAGAAGCCGCCCCTGCGTATCATTTCGCCAGGTCGCTGCTTCCGTCGCGATACGGTCGATGCGACGCACAGCGCGAATTTCCACCAAATCGAAGGACTCTACATCGACGAGGATGTAACGGTTCGCGATTTGAAGGCCGTGCTCGACTATTTCTTCGAGCGATTGTTGGGGAAGGGAACGAAGACGCGCTTCCGTCCGCATTTTTTCCCGTATACGGAGCCGAGTTTCGAGGTTGATTTCTCTTCCAGCCATTTGGCCAAGCTCGGCAGCGAGTGGGTCGAGATAGCGGGTTGCGGCATGGTGGAGCCTGCGGTTTTCGATTCGGTTGGCTATGATCCAGAAAAGTATTCCGGTTTCGCCTTCGGTATGGGAATTGAGCGCATCGCTATGATTCTCTACGGGATCGATGACATCCGTTACTTCTACCAGAACGATGCTCGCTTCCTGTCGCAGTTCGCATAACCGCCCCTGTATCCAAAATTTCTAACAATATTCTACCGTGAAAGTATCTCTCAAGTGGCTTAAGCGTTACGTAGACCTCGACGAGTCTCCCAAGGAGCTCGCTGCCTCTCTCACTCTCCTCGGTTTCGAGGTGGATGATATGGAGACCACTGGTGTGCCTCCTCTCGAAAACGTCGTTGTTGGCGAAGTCCTGCAGCGCGATCAGCATCCCGATGCGGACAAGCTCGGCGTTTGCCGTGTCGATTGCGGTTCGGAGATCGGCGAAAAGTCGATCGTGTGCGGAGCCAGCAACTACAAGGTCGGCGACCGCGTGCCGGTTGCGCTTCCTGGCGCCGAACTGCCCGGCGGTTTTAAGATTAAGAAGTCCAAACTGCGTGGCGTGCCTTCCGATGGGATGATGTGCTCGGGCAAGGAGATTGGGGCTGGCGATGATCACGCGGGTTTGCTGATTCTCGATAAGGCTCCAGCTACAGGCACTCCAATCAATCAAGTCCTGACGGATAGCGATACTGTCTTTAATCTGGAGGTAACGCCGAATCGTCCGGATTGTTTGTCGCACATTGGTATCGCTCGAGAGCTAGCGGCTTGGTATCGCCGAGACGTTCGGTATCCGGATGTTAATGACGTCCCAGCGGAAAGCAATCGCGCGAAAGGCGAAGGTATTTTCGATAGTGTCACCGTTGAAGCTAGCGAGGACTGCCCGCTCTATATAGCAAGTGTGATCAAGGGCGTAAAGGTGGGTCCGAGTCCGCAGTGGCTGAAGGAATCGCTTTCGGCGATCGGATTGCGTCCAATCAACAATGTGGTCGACGTAACGAACTTCGTGATGCACGAGTGCGGAAATCCAATGCACGCTTTCGACGCTCGAGATATTGCGGGTGGCAAGATTTGCGTTCGCAATGCCGGCGAAGGAGAGGTGATGACGACTCTCGATGGCGAAGAGCGAAAGTTGTCCAATCGTATGGTGGTAATCGCCGATGACGATAAGGCTCTCGCGGTGGCCGGCGTTATGGGTGGGCAGAATTCCGAGGTTAAGGACGATACGACAGATCTTGTTTTGGAAGTCGCCTACTTTAAGCCAAGTACGATACGTTGGGTATCCAAGAAGCTGGGACTTTCGACCGATAGTTCCTATCGTTTCGAGCGTGGGGTGGATCCGCTCTCGCTTCGTTACGCGACTGAGCGAGCAGTCTCTCTTATCCTAGAAACGGCTGGAGGCGCGCTTTGTTCCAACGGAATGACTGCAGGCAAGGAGCCGGTTTCGCAGACGGATGTTGAAATAACTCCTGATTGGATACGAAAGAAGAGTGGTTTCGAAATTACCGATGCGGAAATTCGCGAAGCTCTGGAACTGCTCGATATGAGCATTTCGGTTGGCAACGATGACGTATGGACAGTTTCGATACCGAGCTATCGTGGCGATCTTTACCGTCCGGTTGATCTCCTCGAGGAGGTGTTGCGCATCTTTGGAACCGATAAGATACCCGGTGGGCAAGTGAGAGCTACGACGACGACTGCGAGCGATAGCCCGATCACTGAGTTTGTCCGAAAGTCATCGGCGTTTCTGGTAGGACAGAATTTCTCTGAAAGCGTCACCTACACCTTGCGATCCGCTGAAGAGCAAACGCTTTGGGCGAGCCATGTTTCTGCCGATGAGCTCGCTCTTCTCAACCCGATCAGCGAAGACCAGACGCAGCTGCGTCATAGCTTGCTTCCGGGCATGCTAGAAGTTCTCCACCTGAATCAGTCCCGTAAGACAGGCGCCTATCGCTTTTTCGAAACGGGGCGGATTTTCCAAGAGCTGAATGGCAAGATCGTGGAAATGGTGGCGGTCGCATTTCTCGAATGCAACGGGGCTACGGGTCGTACCTGGAAGGAAAAGGGCTACGATGATTTCTACACTGCGAAGCAGCGCGTGAAGACGATTGCGAGCTACGCTGGAATCGATTTGTCGAAGTTCAAGACTCGTCCGGTTGAGGAGAATGTGAGCGCTTGGCAGGAAGGGCATAGCTCTGCGTATGAAGAGCCGAAAGCCGGATTTTTTGCGCGAATGGGACTTATGAATCTATCGCGTATCAAGGAAATGGATATCCAAGGCGAAGTGTTGGCCGGGATTTTCTGCTATTTGCCCGAACGATTGCGAGAGCCGAAGCGTATCAAGTTTAAGCCATTCAGTCTTTTCCCCGCTTCGAGTCGAGATCTCGCATTGGTCGTGGATAAGAACGAGCAGGCAGAAGAGGTGGTTCGCGCTATTGGCAAGATCGCTACCAAGGCGAGCAAGGGCTTTGACGTCGAAAACGTATCCGTGTTCGACGTTTACGAAGGTGTCGGTGTTCCCGGTGACAAGAAGAGCATCGCGGTATCGATGACTTTTAGGGCGCTCGATCGGACCTTGAAGGACAAGGAAGTGAACTCCGCCTTTGACGAAATCCAGAAGCAAGTGCGCGAGAAGTCGCCGTACGGCATTCGCGATTAATTTCAGCAGTTTGTCCTATGTCTGAAGAAAAGCATATCGATATCGATTACACTGCGAAGTTAGCGCGTATCAACCTGACTGATGCCGAAAAGGAAAAACTTTCGAGTCAGCTCGATTCAATCATTGGATACGTCGAGAAACTCGAAGAGTTGGATACGTCTGGAGTTGAGCCGACGGCTCATCCGCATCCTGTCTACAATGTTTGGCAGGAAGACGTGGTTGCGAGTGAGTTGTCGATCGAGGAGGCATTGAAGAATGCCCCTGCTCAGCGAGATAACATGATCGTAGTGCCCAAGGTGGTTGATTGATTTTTTTAACCACGAAAATCGTTAAGATTAGCGAATAATACTGTGTCGGAAGAACTTCACTACAAGTCGGCTAGCGAGCTCTCGGAGTTGCTAGGGAAGAAAGAACTATCGGCGGTCGAGCTTATGAAAGCGACGATTGCTCGAACGAAGGCAGTGGAAGACAAGGTCGCTGCTTTTAATTCCTACGACGAGGCGGATGCTCTCAAGCAGGCGGAAGCGTCGGACGCGCGTAGAGCGGCGGGTGAGGCGCTTGGTCCGCTGGATGGGATTCCGGTAGGGATTAAGGACAATCTGGCTGTCAATGGGCAGCCGCTGACTTGCTCTAGCAAGATGTTGGAGAAGTTCGTTTCTCCCTATGATGCGACTTGTATCGAAAAACTGAAGACGGAGGGGGCGGTACTTTGGGGGCGCTTGAATCTAGATGAATTTGCGATGGGCTCGTCAACGGAGAACTCTGCGTTCAAGACCACCTCGAATCCTTGGAATCTAGAATGTATTCCAGGAGGCAGTTCGGGCGGTTCGGCCGCTGCGACTGCGGCTGGGCAGGCAGCGATGACTCTCGGTAGCGATACCGGTGGATCGATTCGTCAGCCGGCGTCGCATTGTGGCGTGGTAGGCGTGAAGCCGACTTATGGCCGTGTTTCGCGTTATGGTTTGGCGGCGTTCGCGTCTTCCTTGGATCAGATCGGTCCGGTAACTCGCAACGTTAAAGATGCCGCTTTGCTCCTGCAGGCGATTTCTGGTCATGACGAGCGTGATTCGACTTCGTATAGGATTTCCGAGCCGAATTTTCTAGCGTCAATGGAGAAGCAGCGTGGCCGTAAATGGACGCTTGGATTGCCAAAGGAGTACTTTGCGAATGCTGCGAGTACGCCGGCGATGGAGCCGGTATTGAAGGCGATAGAATTTTATAGGAGTCTAGGCTGCGAGGTTAAGGAAGTTTCTCTTCCGCATACGGATTACGCGGTGGCGACGTATTACATTATCGCGACTGCTGAGGCGTCTTCGAATTTGGCTCGCTACGATGGTATCCGCTATACGCATCGCGCTGAGAAATTCGATACGAAAGACTCCGTTGATATTTACTGTCAGTCGCGAGCGGAAGGCTTTGGCGAGGAGGTGAAGCGTCGCGTGATCCTCGGCACTTATGTGCTTAGCAGCGGCTACTACGATGCGTACTACTTGAAAGCTCAAAAGGTTCGCACTTTGATACGTCAGGATTTCGAGAAAGCGTTTGAGGAGGTCGACGCTTTGCTGACGCCGACTTCGCCGACCCCTGCTTTCAAGAAGGGGGAGAAGTCGAGCGATCCGCTTTCTATGTACCTAAGCGACATTTATACGATTTCCGCGAATCTGGCGGGCATACCTGGGATGTCGTTGCCGTGCGGATACAGTGACGGTCTCCCGGTTGGGCTACAAATTCTTGGCAAGCCTTTTCAGGAAGATGAAATGCTCTCGATCGCGAATGAGTTCGAGGCGGCTCATGGTTTTAAGGATCAACACCCAAGCCTCTAGTTTTTAAGATGGAATACGAAGCAGTAATTGGTCTGGAAGTTCACGTTCAGATAAAGGCGGAATCCAAGATTTTCTCGCGCGTTCGCGCGGGCTACGGGCATGAGCCGAACAAGTTGGTCGATCCCGTTGTGATGGGCTTGCCTGGAGCCTTGCCAGTGATGAACAAGGCGGCGCTTGATGGGATCATCAAGGCGGGTCTTGCCCTTAATTGTACGATTCCTGAAACCTGCAAATGGGACCGTAAGAATTACTTTTATCCGGATAGTCCGAACAACTATCAGATAACTCAGTACGACCAGCCGATCTGTGATGGCGGCTATGTCGAGATTGAGTTGCCGGGCGATACGCGCGCGGTGATGGGAGAGCATAAGAAGATCGCTCTGACTCGTATCCACCTGGAGAACGACGTGGGGAAACTAAACCACTTTGCGGAGGATAGCCTTGTTGACTATAATCGCGCTTTCACGTCCTTGATGGAGATCGTGAGTGAGCCGGATATGCATTCCGGCGAAGAGGCTTTCGCCTTTCTGACGGCGATTCGTCAAACGATGATCTATTGCGGCATCTCCGACTGCGATATGGAAAAGGGCCAGATGCGGGCCGACGCCAATATTTCGGTGAGGCCGGTGGGACAGAAGGAGCTCGGGCAGAAGATAGAGCTCAAGAATCTTAACAGCATCACTGGTGTAAAGAATGGCATCGAATACGAGATCAAGCGCCAGACGCGTGAGCTCAAAAAGGGAAATCCGATCACTCAGGCCACCTGGCGTTGGAATGCGAATCTCGGGCAAACTGAGATGATGCGCGAAAAGGAAGACGCCCATGATTATCGTTACTTCCCGGATCCCGATTTGATGCCGGTGAAGATTGACGAGGATTGGAAATCGCGTCTTTTTGCGGAGATACCAGAGCTTCCTTGGAATAAGCAGCGTCGCTTCATGGAAGAGTATGAGTTGCCATACTCTATCACTTCGGTGCTGGTGCCGGATCGATTGTTGAGCGAGTGGTTCGAGGCAGCCGCTAAGCAGGCTCCGAAGCTGGCTCAGTCTGTTGGGAATTTGGTCGCCAATGATCTTCTTCGCGAATTGAGCGAAGCGGGGCAGGCACTGGTTGATTGTAAGATAACTCCGGATACATTGCTAGGTCTTGTGAAAGTTGTCGAAAAGGGGACAATACCCAAGAACGTGGCGAACAAGGACGTTTTTCCTGAGATGTTCAAGACCGGCGAAACTGCGGAAGAGGTGATCGAACGCAAAGGACTCAAGGCAGATTTTGACGAAGGGCAGGTGAAAGTCTGGTGTCAGGAAGCGATCGATGAGAACCCGAAGCCGGTTCAGAATTACAAGGATGGAAACGAGAAGGCATTGAATGCTTTGCTCGGTCCTGTGATGAAGAAGAGTCGCGGCAAGGCTAATCCGCAGGTAGTGAATAAACTGATACGGGAGTTATTGTCTTAACTCCTATTTTTGAATAGCAAAAAGCCAACCACCTCGATAGGGGGTTGGCTTGTAGATTCGACGCAGGTTGTGGCAAATTTTAAATCTGCGCTTTAGAACGTCTACTCGCAATCACTGTGGCCATAGCGAGCGCACCGCAGACTCCGTACATTGAGGGAGTGAAATCGATGTTTGGGCTGATGGAGGCCTTTGATTCCATTGCTTGCACAGTAGGCAAGGCAGATTGATGATCAGGATTTAATTCATCATTGGAGATGTCAGCGCATACAATCGTAGCCGTAATCAGGCAGGCAGTTGTGATGAGGAGAGGTTTCATTGCGTTGTTGAGTGGATGCTACTACAACAACGGCTCGTTTGTGCGGCTTCAATCCTTAGACTGGTCTGCTCATGCGAATCCGAACTTGGATGAACATCCACTCATCCAATCCCTTATGGGCAGGAATCGCTTAACCTTAGCGTGATCCAATAATTAACAAATTAACTGAGTTTTTTCTAATTAGTGCTAAAGGAATGGGTTTCACTTTAAACTCATTTCACTGATCAGCTGCTCTGAGGAGCTCCAATTTTGATCGATAGAGTCCTTGGTGCCACTCATGGTGATCACCAGAAGTCGGTCGCCGACCTTTGCGAAGATCTCTCGACGTTTGATGGTCATGTTTGCTGTGACTTGTTCGTAGGCGATCTGTCTGAATGTTTGTCCAAACACATAGGGCGTGGCGGGGGATTCGATATTCGAGTTTTCGAAGACGATCTCGATGCCTGGTTTATCGATCATTAGGCCCGCTTTGTAGCTTTCCCATGATTGATCGGATAGGTCTTCTAGAAACTCCCCTTGATTGAAGATGGAGAGTCCGATGGAAACTCCAGGGATTCGCTCGTCGGAGAGCTCTCCCGAGTATCGAGGTGAACTCGATTTCCGGATTTTGAGGCTCTTCCGCTTCGATAGCTCGAAGGACAGCTTATCCAATTGAAGCAGAAGCATGGGCACGCTGATCCCGTCAAAGGTCGTTCGGTATTCCATAGCCCCGAGTGCGGGGCGAGGCGTTTGTGGCCAATGAATGGGGACGATGTCCGATTCTTCCGTTTGCAAAACTGTCTGTCTCGGGTCCGCCGCCATGGAAGTGGCGGCGGCAAGCAGGAGAGCTATGAGTGCCTTGAGTTTCATTTGCTGGTTTGGCTGTATGCGCGTGCGCTGAGTCGGAGCGGATTGAGCTCGCTACCAGCGCCACCACCACCATTTTTTCTTCTTCTTATTGTCGTGCCCGTTGTCGTCGGGATCTGGATCGGTTGAAGTGTCGGGCTCTGGATCGACTACTGGATCTGGTTCCGGATCTGGTTCCGGATCTGTATTTGGATCCGGTTCAGGATCAGTGGTCGGCTCTGGCTCTGGATCAGGTTCTGGCTCTGGATCTGTGGTTGGCTCCGGATTCGGCTCAGGTTCCGGATCTGGAGTGACGACGCTGCCAGACCAGGGAAGGCCAGCGATGGAGCTCGCGTATTCGCTTTCCGTTAAATTTGTGTAGTTGATTCTACGATACGTTCTGAGAAGAGGAGTGCCTGGAGGGTAGGTGCCGTTGAGGAAGAGCTCGCTGAACCCCCACTTACGACCGGGAGGGCCGTAGTAGTCGATACGCCACGCGCTGTCATCTGTCTCGCTTTCGTAGAGGCAGACGAGAGATCCGCGAATGTAGAGATCTTGATTGGACCAACTCTCGAGGAAGCGTGGAAAGTTGTGCACGCCACCGCTACTGCGCCCATTATTGTCCGCGTTGCTCGGGATGAGGCCCGATACGATTGCGGCTGCGACTTCGGTGGTTGAGGCTTGGGGCGATTTGGTCGTGACCGAGTCGTTCCAACTGTTTGAGAGTATTGTCACGCTGTCTCCGTAGAGCGCTACGGGTACTTCGCCGACCTCTGGAACGATGGAGCTGTTTTCGCTAGTCCAGGTGTCGTGTACGGTTCCGTCCGCGTTGAAGTGTCCCTTCACGTAGAGGGCGTTGTTTGTTGCGAAGGTCATGCCTGGATCTACGCCGCGGCTGGGGATGCCTTGTCCTGTGCGATCGGTTTCGCCACCCCACAAGCGTACTCCGGAGTAGTGTAGCCTCTCCTTGTCCGTGGTGCTGGTAGAGCTTGTCTTGGTCTCGAAGTACACGATTCCATTCCACTCGGTTGATGGACTGAATGTAGCTGAGAGGTATTCAGTGGAGTCTTCCTCGGGCATTTCGCCTGGCTCAAAGTGAGGTTTGATGTATCCATTCTCTGCATCGTAGTCGGGTGTTTCGATCAGCTGTTTCAGCTTTCCGACATTGAATTCGAGGATGTCGATATACTGGTAGCGACGGTGGTCGTACATCGCGTTTGGCTTGATTTCGTAAAGGTAGTCAGTGCCGGCGCCTTCTAGGTCAGAAAGGTCGTATTCGGTGCCATCGATATCGAATGCCTTTACGTCGCCCGTCTGGACGTCCCATGTGAAATAGAGGCCGGCTTTGTTAGAGAGTTTTTGATCTTCGACTTCTTCGTTGTAGTCGGGATCTGAGGAGGGAAGCGGCGGTTCGATGAGAGCGTGGCCAGAATTGACTGGATCGTAAGCTGAGGTCGTTGGATCGTCTGGTTCGTAGTCTGGGAAGGCGACAGGCTGATAGACTTCGACGCCGTGCTCCTGGGTGAGCAGGTTTCCGTTCCAACGATTTGCGGCGTAGATACGCCAATCGCTGTAGTCGGAATCCATATACGAGCTTCCGTCTTTCATTGAGACTAGGTTGCCGGCTCGGTTCTTGAATTTCACGTGACCGGTTTGCAGAGACTCATTGCCGGAGCCCTGAGCTGAACTGACATCTGTACCCCAGCCGTAGAACATGTCTTGAGCGGTGGAGACAGGGTAAAAGAAGTCTACACCGGAAATTGCTTGTAGATAGAGGTCGCCGTTTGTGTGGACGGGACCGTGGATTTCCATCTTCGGACCGGGAGAGACTTCGAGGTCGAGGTTGTAGAAAATGGCGTGAGCGAAGAGCGGAGCATCGCGAACCTGCATCTTCTGGGTCACGTAGCTGGTAATGTCGGGACCGCCGCGAGGATCTTGCACGGTGGCTTTCGCGAAGAGCGCGATTTGGCGGGCGTAGACTTTTTGTCCGCGAAGGGGGTCGAACTCGTTAGCTGGGTCAGCTGGGTCGATATAGGTTAGTTCCGTCGGTTCCGCTTCGATGACGCCGCCTACGATTTGAGAGTTCTGGTGGTCGACGTGCGAGCCGAAGAGGTCGGTGGATGGCATCGAAAGGGCATCGGCGGAATCGGGGGAGAGAGCCGATTCGGAGAAGTTGGTGCGATTTTCGAATTTGTGCCGAAGCTGAGCGAAGCCGTATTCGACGACGGCTTCGGAGGCGTTTTTGGCGATCAATCTCAGCTCGTGGCGAGTGTTGACCTTTCGTTCCGTGAGCGAGTGGCTAAGCACTGCTCCGAGCACGATCGCAAGGGAGGTCGAAATAACGAAGACCGCCATCATGACGCTGCCTCGCTTGTCGCTGAATTTCTTAGATGATGTTCTCATAGGCTTACCCTCTTGGTGAGACTGTGAAGTTATAGGTATTGGTGGCTCGTTTGAGATTGCTGCCTTGATGGAGAATCTCTCCCTGGATCGTTATGCTTCGGTTGAAAAAGTTGTAGAAGAGTCGTCCGTCGCTGAGGCCTTTCGAGAGCTCGATGATTTCTTCGTGCGTTCCGTTCGTGCTGGCTGCTGGCAATAGGTCGGCGAGTAGCTCGTCTTGGGGAGTGTTGTAGCTTATCGCGAACTTTCGCACCGGTCCTTCGGTGTCTTCCGTGGCTGAGCGGTAGAATCCGATAACGGCAGTGTAGAGCGAGGGGTTGTCGTCGTCCACGAAGGCCAGCACGAGGAAGTCGCCGGATCCGCCGTCGTCGATGACGGTGCGGTCTGTGAAGGATTTGTAGATGACGAAAAAGTTTGAGTAGGTGGCGAAGTCGCTAAGTTCGCTGGTGAACTTTCGAATGTCGCGGTTCACGAGCAGCTTGCCTTCGTTGTAGGCAGTGAAGTTCGCGCTTGAGATGAGGAAGCTCATCACGGCTCCCATAACGACACCGAAGACCACGGTGGTGACCATGACTTCGACAAGGGTGAATGCTTTCTTTCGTGCGGCTGTAACTGTTTTTCTCATACGCCTAGAAAGTTGGGATTCGGGATCGGATGGAGTAGAGCGTGTTGCCAATCGGAACGTCGCTTCCCGTGGTGTTGTCTATGTATCCCCAGCGGAGAATAATTCTGCGGGCTTCGCCCACGCCGTTGGCCTCGTCAGTGATGTCTTCGACGTAGACGACAAATTCGATGTCGAGATCGTCTTGGGCGTTGTCCGGCGTATTGTTTATGTCGATACTGCGCGTGTTGACGAGGTCTGAGGATGAGTCGCCAGCTTCGGGATCAGAGGGAAGAGGGGAGATGTTGAGAAAATCGGGAGTACCTTGGCTCATTAGCTCCGGAATGGTAGAGCCATCGAGGAGATTGAACTCCATATTCTTGATTTGCTCGATGTAGCCTTGGGCGACGGTCGTGGCGGTGGCGACGTAGATGGATCCCTCGGTCATTTTCCGAGCCTGGAGCAGGCCGGTAAGGACTCCGATGCCTGTAATTGTCAGAATTACGGACGCGACCATGACTTCCACGAGCGTGAACGCGGATTTTCGATTCAAGGATTTGGGGTTTTCGGCAGTTTTTTTCATCCAGTTTTGGCTGATTAAGTATTTATCGGTAAAATTGATCGAAATTTTGGACTGATCCTTGAAATGGCGTATTTGCGTAAAAACTGATGAATGAAACTCCTCAGGCCGTGGCTTTTGTTGGTGGTCAGGACTCAGTGAGTTCATGTGAAATTTTCGCTTCTCCCCTAAGTGAATTGCCTTCGTGGTTCGCTTTGCCCCGTTTTCTTATTTGGGTTGCGACTGCTATTGGCGGCGATTATGCCCTACCGTTTATTTTGAACCGATGAAGTCCTTTTACATCACTACCGCTATCGACTACGCGAACGGCTCCCCGCACCTCGGGCACGCCTACGAAAAGGTGCTGACCGACGTGGTCGCCCGCTTCCGCCGCCTGATGGGGGACGAGGTCTATTTTCTCACTGGAATCGATGAGCACGGGCAGAAGGTGCAGCAGTCTGCGGCCAAGCGCGGCATCGAGCCGATCGAGCTATGCGACGAGGCTGCGGGGCAGTTTCAGGAGCTTTGCGAGAGCCTTGAGATCTCCAATGACGATTTCATCCGCACGACTGAGACACGCCATAAGGACGTGGTGCGGAGCATTCTGCAGGATCTCTTTGATCGTGGTGAGATTTACAAAGCGGAGTACAAGGGCTTCTACAGCGCTCGCGCCGAGCAGTTTCTTCAAGAAAAGGACATGGTCGACGGAAAGTGGCCGGAGATCTTCGGCGAAGTGAACGAAATCACGGAGAGCAACTATTTCTTCAAGCTCAGCAAGTACCAGGATTGGCTCGTCGAGCACATCAAGACGCACGAGGATTTCATCTTCCCGCGTTTCCGCGCGAAGCAGGTTCTCGAATTTCTCAAGGAGCCAATAAACGATCTTTGTATTTCTCGTCCGAAGGAACGCCTCGAATGGGGTATTCCGCTTCCGTTTGACGAGGAATACGTGACCTACGTTTGGTTCGATGCGTTGGTGAACTACATCAGCGCGATCGGCTACGGCACTCCGGATTTCGAGAAGTATTGGCCCGTCAACTACCACGTAATTGGGAAGGACATTCTTGTTCCGCCGCATGCGGTCTATTGGCCAATCATGCTCAAGGCCATTGGCATTGAAATTCCGTCCAGTTTGCTGGTGCACGGGTGGTGGTCGATCAACGGCGAGAAGATGTCCAAGAGCACGGGCAACTTCATCGAGCCAAGCGAGTTCGTGAAGGAGTACAGCGTGGATGCTTTGCGCTATTTTCTGATACGCGAAATGAGCGTGGGACAGGACAGCGACTTTTCGGACGAGCTCTTCACGAATCGCTACAATAGCGACCTCGCCAACGATCTTGGCAATTTGCTCAATCGTGTCCTCACGATGACGCCGCGCTACTGTGGAGAGACTTTTCCCGCTCGCACGGTAAGCGAAGGTCCCGAGGAGGAACTTGAGGCTGCGTGGGCGGAGACCGAGAAAAAGGTGGTCGAGCTCTATGAGGAATTCCAGTTTCACAAGGGGCTAGAGCTTACGTTTAACTTCATACGTCAGATCAATCGTTATGCCGAGCAGCGTTCGCCGTGGCGGCTAGCCAAATCAGAGGATCCTAAAGATAAGGAAATCGTTGCGACTTCGTTGTCGCTGATGGCCGAGGCCCTGCGCAGGGCAGTGGGCTTGCTTGAGCCTGTCATGCCAGCGACCACTACTCGCGTGTATGAGCTTCTCGGATACGATGGATCGGCTTCTTGGCTCGAGCGGATTCAGGCTTCCGATGCTCTGACTGGCGCGAAGGTAGGAGAGAAAGTCATTCTTTTTCCTAAGCCCCAGCAAGAGAAGAAGTAGGGACTGCTCGAAACGGTGGATACCATTCAGTTAGACCCAACGCAGGCCAAGAGCTACGAAGCTCTCTATGCCTTCTTGCAAGGGTGTCAGTTCAAGGCGGTAGAGAAGGGACGCGCTCAATTGGTGAGTATCGCGGCGGCCTCTTCCGCTCTTGATCCTTTGGCTGTTTTGGAATCGATCTACGAGGACCGTCAGCAGCATTTCTATGTGGAGCGTAAGCGCGACGATGTTGCGATCGCTGGGGCGGAGAATGCTATCAGCTACTCTCCTGAAAGCTGTACCCGTTTCAAATCGGTCAGGGATTGGATTGAAGACACACTAGACAACACCATTGCGGTAGGTGACCCGAATCTGCCGTTTTTTGGTCCTACCTTTTTTTGCGGTTTCAGCTTTTTCGAAAAGGTAGACGAGGATGCTTCGTTTCCTGCGTCTACGGTTTTCGTGCCACGTTGGCAGGTGGCAGTGACCGGAGGACGTTGCGTGGCGATTGCCAATGCGACTATTGCCGATGGCGATGACGTGGAGGCAGTTGCCAAGCGTATCTGGAACGCGAATACGAAGTTTAGAACATTCGACTATTCGGACGAAGAAGAACGATCCAAGCGGGAGCGTTTAAAGGTTCTTGAGACGACGGAATGTGGCGGGGATTCCGTTTTTAAGGAATCTGTCGCGGCCGCATTGGAAAGGATTTCGGCGGGCGAATTCGAGAAGATCGTTCTAGCTCGAGCTCTTGATTTGAGGGCGGATCAATCGTTTCATCCGCTTGAGATTCTGAACACGCTTCGCGAGCGTTATGAAGATTGCTATGCGTTCTCGATAGCCAACGGAAAGGGGCAGAGCTTCATCGGGGCGAGCCCGGAGCGGCTTGTATCCGTGTCAAAAGGACGAGTGAACGTGGACGTGCTGGCTGGCACTGCTTCTCGAGGGAAGACCGCATCGGAAGATGCTCGGCTCGGTGCAGGCTTGCTTGAGAGCGAGAAGGATCGTCGAGAGCATCAAATCGTCTATGAGTCGGTTTGCCGCCGCTTGAGTGATTTGGGCCTGATCGTAAAAGGAGAGTGTTTGCCTTCATTGAAAAAACTACAGAATGTGCAGCATCTCTTCGTTGATGTTGAGGCGGAATTGGTGAACGGTATCCATCTTCTCGATATGGTCACTGCTCTGCATCCTACGCCAGCAGTTGGAGGGACTCCACGTGAAGCGGCGGTGCCGCGTATTCGCGAGCTTGAGCGATTTGATCGCGGACTGTATGCGGGGCCGATTGGATGGATCAATGCCAAGGGAGAGGGAGAGTTTTTGGTAGGCATCCGCTCTGCGCTAGTAGATGGGGAAAAGGCTCGTCTGTATGCGGGAGTTGGCATCGTCGAGGGATCCGTTCCAGAGCGAGAGTACGTTGAAACGAACTTGAAGTTTCAGGCTCTTAAAGAGAATTTGCTTTGATATGCCGTACAATTGGGCAAATGCGAACGAGCTTTGGGCGGACGTGCTGGTCGAGACGCTGCGTCGCAAGGGCGTCGACTATGCGATCACTTGTCCGGGGTCGAGGAGTTCGCCTCTGACATTTGCCTTCGCCCGAAATGAGGCGATCGAGGCAATTCCGATTCTTGATGAGCGTTCCGCCGCGTTTTTCGCTCTGGGCTTGGCGAAGCGGACGGGAAAGCCGGTGGCCTTGGTATGCACCTCCGGTTCGGCGGTGGCCAATTTTTTCCCAGCGATTGTAGAAGCCAGTGAAAGTGGCGCTCCCATAATTGTTTTGACTGCGGATCGTCCACCGGAGCTTCGCGATTGTTCTGCAGGGCAGACGATTGACCAGGTGAAGTTTTTTGGTGGATACGTTCGCAAACAAGTTGAGCTGGCGGTACCTGAGGCGTCTGTGGCGATGCTGAGGTATTTGCGGCAGGCAGTTTCGCACTGCACGAATCTGGCGATTGCGCCGGATCGTGGACCTGTGCACTTGAATGTACCTTTTCGCGATCCGCTCATACCAGTGGCGGTCGATGGTTTTGCGTCTCCGTTTGACGAGGAGAGCTACGAGGCGTTTTTTGCGCACTTGGAGTCGACCGATAGCTTGCCTTTGATTCAGGCGCAGCTTCCGAAGACTCTTTTGAAAGTAGAGCGAGGTTTGATCCTTGTGGGCCCTTGTTCTCCCGTGAATGAAGACGCTTGGTGCGAGAATGTCGCGAGTTTGGCGAACTCCTTGGGTTGGCCTGTTTTGGCAGATGCCTTGAATCCCGCTCGTTCGAATTGCTCTGACTTTGAGTCATTGGTGAGTGGATACGAGTACATATTGAGAAGCGAGGCTCTGAAAGAGGAGCTCGCTCCGGAGCATGTACTTGTGGTTGGGTCGCTGCCTACGAGCAAAGAGCTTCGGGCTTGGATTGGTAAAGGGGATGTTTCGATGACGTTCTTGTCTGATCGACCTGTGAATACTGACGCTACGCAGTCACGGGCGAATCATGTGTATGCGGATTTTGAATTCGGGGGAGTATTAGTTGGGGAAGGGAACTCTCAGGATTATTGCAGGCGATGGTTGGGCCTGGATGCAGATGTGTCAGCCGAACTTGATAAGCGTTTCGAATCCATGGAGGAGTTTTTTGAGGGCAAGGTGTCTTGGATGCTGTCGCAGGCCTTGCCGGAATGGTCGGCTCTCTGCGTTTCCAATAGCATGCCTCCGCGTGATATGGAGTTCTATTTCGGAAAGCGTGAAGGATCCGTTTCTGTGTACAGCTCGCGTGGGGCGAACGGGATTGATGGGATTCTTTCTACTGCGATGGGGGTCGCTCACGAAGGCGAGCCGACTTATCTGCTGACGGGAGATCTCGCGCTCCTTCACGATACGAACGGCGCCTTGATCTCGAAGCAACTGAAAGAAGCCTGACGATTGTGCTGGTGAACATGCGGGGGGCGGGATTTTCGAGATGTTGCCGGTATCGGAGTTCGAGGATGTATTCGAAAAACATTACGGTACGGACCAGCAGGTGGATTTCTCGGATTGGGCAAAAACCTACGGAATCTCTTACGAGTTGATGAGTTCCTGGGATGATTTCTCGGCTAAGCTTACAGAGCCGTCTCAAGGTGCGCGTATTCTGGAAATCGCTACAGATCGCAAGCGAGACGCGACTATGCGGAAGCAATGGTTCGCGGAGATTGCGAAGCTGCTTAAATAGCAACCAGTCGACCGTGGGTGAGGAGAGTGGTCGCGACTCCGAAGCGAAGATTGTATTCGGAGAAATAGAGTCGCTCGCAGCCAAGGTGTTTGAGGGATTCCTCGAGGGTGATCATGGCAGTAGGAAAAATGTCTGCACGGCTTTCGGGAATTCCGTATTGCTGGACGCGTTCGATAAGCGGTAGCGAACAAAGGTGGTGTGCGATGCGGGTGAACTCTGAGATGGAGAGTCCGTTTATGAGTTGGGAACCGGTGAGAGATTCCGATAGGTGTTTGGCGGCTCCGCCAGTGAGGACCGCGATTTCGCTAGGGCTAGAGTTTTTGGGGAATTGGGAGACGCTCCAATGTTCTTGAACATAGCGGGCGATACGGGCGCGGTTGGCTGGCGTGAGGGGCTCGGTTCGGTCTGTGAGGAGCAGAGATGCGAGGCGGACGGATCCGAGTTGGAGGCTTTCCGCGTTTAGGAGTTTGTGATTGGAAAACTGGATACATTCGAGGCTGCCGCCTCCGAGATCGAGCAGGGAGTAGGAGTCGAGTTGAGAGAGGGCGGGGTCGCACTTGAGGGCGAGTCCTATGTAGGCGGCTTCTTCGTCGCCCGAGAGGATGCGCAGTTCGTGGCCGCAGGCTTTTTCGACGGCGTTGACGAAGGCTTGCTTGTTGGAAGAATCTCGAACGGCAGAAGTGGCGACTATGCAGATAGCGTTGCAATTGCTTGCGGCTTGGGCGAGACGGGCGATCGCTGCAGATCCGCGGGCTATGGCGTCGGCGTCGATGGTGGGCGGTTGGCCTGTCATGCCTTCTCCGATACGAGTTTCCTCGACGATGAATTCGACTTTTTCGGCCGGAACTTTTGATCCGGGTTTTGCGATGAGCAGTTTGATGGTGTTGCTGCCGACGTCGATGACTCCGACAGTTTCGGGACTAGAGCTCGTAGCCATTGGGAGCGATGAGAACGACGAACTCGCCTTTTTTGCTGGAGGCTGCCATCTGCTCGCGGATTTTTGAGATCGGACCGGAGCGGATGGTCTCGAATTTTTTGGTGATTTCCCGGCCGATACAGACGACCCGATCTGGACCGAGCACGTCTTCCAGTTCAGCGGTCATTTTCTCGATGCGGTGTGTTGATTCGTAGAGGGCGATGGTGTGTTTGAAATCTCGATACTCTTCGAAAAAGCGTCTTCGAGCGGCGGATTTAGGAGCGAGGAATCCGGCGAAGAAAAAGGCGTCTGTAGGGAGTCCGCTGACGGAAAGCAGCGAGGTAAGGGCGCAGGCTCCGGGGACGGGGACGACGGGGAGGCCGAGGCGCTGGCATTCGCGGGCGGCTCGAAATCCTGGGTCTGAAATGCCGGGAGTGCCCGCGTCAGAGACGAGCGCTACGGATTTGCCTGCTTGCAGCTTCGCTACGATGGTATCGGCGGCGCGTTTCTCGTTGTGGTCGTGGTAGGCGAAGAGGGGGCGCCGGATCTCGAGGCGAGTGAGCATGGCGCCGGTGGTGCGGGTATCCTCGCAGGCAATGGAATCGACCTTTGAGAGGATGGAGAGGGCGCGCTGCGAGAGATCGGCAAGGTTGCCGATGGGCGTGGCAACGACGTAGAGGTGGCCCGCTTCGGGAGTGAGTGAGGGATTGTCGCTAGACATTCGCTAGCGCGTATTGCGAGCTAGGTGGTGAGTGCAGGAAGCGGTTAGTTGCTTCCCATACCGGGAACTCCGCCCTCCCAGTCCTTTGGACGGCTCCAAGGAATGGTGGATTCGTCTGGATCGGCGCAGCCGGTGACGAAGAAGAGAGTCGAGATGCTCGCGATGGCGAGGACAAGGGAGATGAACTTTTTCATGGTTTGTAAGGTCAGTTTAGGCTCGAGACCGAGTCCCCTATTTGCGGGGTTTTGATGAGTGACTCTGGCAGAACTCGGGCGATGCTCAAGTTTTCCTTCACTTCGGTTACCTGTATTTTGGCAATAGGTGTGTCAGCGTGTTGGATATAAAGTTCATTTTGGAGCCGGACCCCGTCGTTGTAGCCGATGTCGAGGACCACGAATGAGGCGCCTTTGCCGACGGTCAGGATACTTCCTTTTAGGCTGGGATCGGTCGCGATGGCTGTGGGAAGAGAGCGGGCAAGCTCTTGAGGGGCTCGGGTTTGCTGAAGCTCGAGGATCTGCCGTTCAAGGTCCTCGATTTGGATTTCGTAGCTGGCGATTTCGTCTTGCGGCACGCTGGTGGCCTTGAGGACGTTGAGCTCCTGGGTGAGGCGTCCGTTCTCTTTCTGCAATTGGCGTTCGGCAAGTTCCTGGGCTTTCTGCTCGTCGAGGAGGCGCTTGTTTTCCCGCTGGATCTGCATGAGTTGGTTGTTGGCGAGGGTGGCGTCCGCGGTGAGTTTCTTGAGAACGCTCTCTCGCGATGCGAGGGTTTCGGCTTGGGAGTCGCGTTCTTTTTGAAGGGCGTCGGCTCTGGCTCTCTCTTGGCGAAGGCTGGCGTTGGCGGATTGGAGATCGGTGTCGAAGGTCTGGTATTCCGATTTATGCTGGAAGTAGAACACGCCGGACGCGATGGCTCCGATGAGGGCCAGGGCTTGTAGAATGCGGTTCGCGACTTTCATGAGTTTACTCTAATTAAAAGCGCTAAGCTAATGCGACCCGACGCGACTTAAAGAATTTTCTGCAGGCGACTAGAGGGCGAGCGCTCTGGGTCGGGTAAGTTTGGCGATCTCTTCCATGATGCGGTTGGCGACGATTTGGTAGCGTTCTTTGCCAGCTTCGCGCCCCGGGTCGTAGGCCGAGGGAGGGAGGGGAGAGCCGTAGCGCATGTGTACGCTGAGGTCGAAGTTTGGCAGGGCTTTGCCCTTGGAGAGGACTTTGGAGGAATTGAAAATGCGGCAGGGGATGACGGTGGCCTGCGATTTGGCGGCGATGAGTCCGATGCCCGGTTTGGCTGTTTGGAGCTTGCCGTCCGGGCTGCGGGTGCCTTCGGGGAAGAGCGAGAGCAGGCCGCCGTTTTTGAGGGTGGAAAGGGTGGCTTTCATGGCCTTGATGTCGGAGTCGCCGTCGCGGTCGACGGGAATTGTGCCGACGGAGTCGAGCCACCAGCTGGCCCCTTTGTTGAACCAAAGGGTTTTGCGGGCGAAGAAGTTGATGGGGCGTGGCAAGAGGCAACCGATAAGCGGGGGATCGAAGTGGCTGGCGTGGTTGACTGCGAGGATGACGGGGCCGTGTCTCGGCACGTTTTTCATGCCTTCGACCTCGCCGATCAGAAGCTGCTTAAGAACGCCGGCTGCAAAGGTTTTGCTGGCGTGGTAGATGGTGGGCGAGTAGGAGGCTGGCATGTCTATTGCGCTTGAACTTCGGATACGAGTTGAGAGACGTGTTCGACGACTTCTTCAAGGGTGAGTTCCGAGGAGTCGACGAGGGTGGCGCCTTCGGGGACGGAGAGTGGAGCTGTCTTGCGGTTTTCGTCCATGGCGTCGCGTTTTTCAATGCTGTCGGTAAGGCCTTCTGCGGCGCGACGAGCGGCGCGTTTGGCGGGGTCTGCGTAAAGATATAGGCGGAGATCGGCGTCGGGGAAGATAACGGATCCTATGTCGCGGCCTTCCATGACTAGTCCGGCGAAGCCTTTTTCGCGAGCGATGCGGGCTTGGTTGCGCTGGTAGTCGAGGAGGAATTTTCGCAGCTCGGGAATGGCTGCGTAGTGGGATACGTTTGCGTTGACTTTTTCCGAGCGGATGGACGAGTCGGGTATCCAGTCGTTGACTACGATGGATGCGGAGGTGCCGTCGATATGGGTGCCAAGTTTTAGGGAGGAGAGCCAATTGTTGAGGGCAGGGCCTGCTTCGGCGGGCACTTTAGCTTCGAGGAGCTTGACAGTGGTGGCTCGGTAGAAGGAACCTGTGTCCACGTGCATGAGGTTAAAGTGTTTGCTTAGAGCTCGCGAGGTGGAGCTTTTACCGGCAGCTGCGCCGCCGTCTATGGCGACGATGATAAAATCTTTTTTAGGCATCCGTTTTAGCTATGAGGCTTTCTTGTCTCAGTTTTTCCAATACTTGAAAGAAGTCGGGAAAAGTTTTTTTGCAACAGGTCGGGTTTTCAATTTGCAGCCAGGGCTGTCCGTTGCCGAGGGCGTCGTAGCAGCCGAGAATGCCGAAGCTCATGGCGACGCGGTGGTCGTGATAGGTGGCGACGGAGGAAGGCTGAAGGGGTTGCGGAGTGATCGTGAGTGAGCCTTCGGTTTCGGCGACGATTTGGCCGAGGCGTTGGAGTCCGTCTGCCATTGCGGCGATGCGGTCGCATTCTTGGTGTCGGGTGTGTCCTATTTCCTCGATAGTGGTGGGGCCGTTTAGGAGCGGAGCGATGGCGGCGGCGGTGAGAAAGGTGTCCGAGTAGGGATAGAAGCTTCCTTGAAGAGATTCTGGCTGGGCTCCTGGCTCGTAGTGGCAGACGGCGTAGGTGTCGTGCCACTCGATGTAGGCGCCTGCTTCTTCCATGCGGGTGGAGAAGGCGATATCACCTTGTAAGGATTTTTTGGTGACACCGTGAATTTCTAGTTGCCCGGTAACGGCGACCGGCAGGGCGAAAAAGTAGGAGGCTGCGGAGGCGTCGCCTTCTACGAGGTAGCCTTCCGGCTTGGCTTGGTAGGGCGTATGCCGTTGGATGGAGTATCCAGATTCTGAGGATGCGAGGGCAGATTTTGGGACGCCGAATTGCTTGAGCATTTCGAGGGTCATGTCGATGTAGCCGCGGCGTACGGAGGTATCGGCTAGGACAATCTCGACGCCTTCGGTCGCGTAGGGAGCTGCCATGACGAGCGCGGAGACGAATTGGCTGGAGGAGGAGGCGTCGATGCTGGCGCGGCCGCCGCGGAGTCCGCGGGACTTAATGCGCAGGGGGGCGAAGCCGTTGGTGGTTTCGATTTCGGCTCCGAGCTGGTTGAGCGTTTCGGCGAGGTCTGCGATGGGGCGCTTTCGCATTTGCGGGACGCCGTCGAGGGTGTAGTCGCCTCCTTCGCTGAGGCAGAGGAAAGCGGTGAGGAAGCGGGCGGAGGTGCCGGAGTTTCCGACGAAGATGTTGGCCTGCTTGTTGGGGATCTGTCCTGAGAGGCCGGATACGCGGATGGTTTTGGCGTCGCGGTCCGGCTGGATTTCGAAGCCTAGGTCCTGCAGGGCTTTGACCATGATCTCAGTATCTTCGCTGAAGAGGCAGTTTTCGAGCAGGGTTTCTCCGTTGGCGAGGGCGGCGATGATGAGGGCTCGGTTGGTGATGCTTTTCGAGCCTGGAACGGTGACGCTGCCGTTGACGGGAGTGGTGAAGGGGATGATGGGATGTGGGTCTTGCATCTTGAAATTCCTAAAGTTTATCGCGGAAGGCTTTTCCGTCGGACAGTTGGCGCAGGAGCTCGAAGTCGCTTTCGTTGGCGATGGCGGAGTTTAAGGCTTGCAGGTGGTCCTGGTAGTCGCGGATGGCGCGGAGGACTTCGTGGCGGTTTTGGCCGATGATCTCTCGCCAGAGGTCGGGACTGCCGGAGGCGACGCGGGTGGTGTCGCGGAGTCCGTTGCCGCAGTACTCTTCGGCATTTGGGCAGCGTTGGGCGAGAAAGGCGGAGAGCGACGAGGCGAGCACGTGGGGGAGGTGGCTGACTTGGGCGACGATTTCGTCGTGCTTGTCGGGCGTTTCTTCGATGATGGTGGAGCCGACGGCTTTCCAGAAGGCGATGGTTTTGGCGAGGGCGTCGGAATCGGAGTTTGGCGATGGGGTTACGAAACAAGCGCGGTCTTCGAAGAGGTCGCTGCAGGCGTTTTCCATGCCGGTCTTTTCGGAGCCTGCCATGGGGTGGGAGCCGATGAAGCGGGCTTTGCCGGTGAGGGCGGTTTCGCAGTGGCGAACGATGTCGCCCTTGACGGAGCCGACGTCGGTGACGATGGGGTTGCCGGTGGCGAATTTGGCGATTTCCTGGGCGAGGGTGATGATGCGGTCGACGGGGGCGCAGAGTACGATGAGTTCGGCGTCGCGGCAGGCTTCGGCGAGGTCGGCGCTGGCTCGGGAGCACCAAGGCTTCTGCAGGAGCTGGTCGACGGCTTCCTGTCGTCGGGCGTAGAGGGAGACGTGTTGGGCGATGCCTTTCTCGCTTGCCGCGATAGCGAGGGAGGCGCCGAGGAGTCCGGGAGCTACGATGGTGATTGTTTGAAACACGTTGGAAAAATGGATGTGGGAGCTGGGGATTTGGAGGAATGTCAGGAGATAGGGTCGCCGGTTTCGGTCTTTACTGAAAGTGGCTGTGGTCTAGCGTGTGTTTTGACGACCCTATTGATGGAAGAGCCGGAAGAAAACAGTGAAGAGGCGAAGCGCGCCAAGCGAATAATTTATTGGGTGATGGCGGTGTTCATCGCTGTGCCGCTGATTGGGTTGTTGTACGTGTCTTTTTCCGGTTGATTGGAGGGCTTTCCGGTCGATATGAACTTGTTGGTCAGGGCTTTGATTATTGCCCTGCGGACTTCCACGTTATTCCCCATCCCTGTCCGGCCCGACTCGACTCATGAATCAATCCATTCTCATTTTTCGCGCGATTCTGCTGAGCTTCTGCGCTCTCGGCGGCTATGTCGTTTGGTATCTTTTTCCCGATATTGGCTCGGTGTGGCTGAGCATAACGGTGGCTGGCTTGATCGGTTTTCTGCTGATCTTGATCGATATGCTGCTGAAAGGGTTTTCGTTGCGAGGCTTGTCGGCGCTGACCTTTGGCCTGCTGGCGGGGATTTTAGCGGCGCACTTGATCACGATTTCGCCGCTTTTTGAGGGCGGTGACGCGCAGGTGATCTATATTTCGCGGGTTGGCGTCTTTATCGCGGTGACATATCTGGGGGCGATCATCGCCTTGCGGGGCAAGGACGAGTTTAACTTGGTGATCCCGTACGTGCGTTTCGATCCGCAGCATGTGGAGTCGCCTTTGGCGGTGCTTGACGACGCGGCGCTCGTCGATGGCAGGGTGTCGAAACTGGCAGCGGCGCGCTTGCTGGTGGACGTGCTTTTCGTGCCAAAGTTCGTGGTGGACGAACTGAACGAGTTGAGCAATTCGACGGTTGAGGAGGAGAGGAATCGCGGTAAGCGCGGTTTGAAGACTTTAGGGGAGCTGCGTTCGTTTGAGCATTTGGAGGTGCGCTTGCATGAGAGCGAGCTGAAGGCAGGTCAAAGTAGGGAGGAGAAGATGCTTTTCATCGCTCGTAGCTTGAAGGGTAGGCTTCTGACGACGAGCGAGTCTTTGACAGCTCGAGCGAAGCAGGAAGGGGTGCCTTTTATCGATATGTTGGGTCTGGCTAAGGCTCTCGCTCGGGAAGTAGATGTCGGGCAGGCGGTATCTGTTAAGCTCGTCAAGACGGGCCGCGAGGATAGTCAGGGGGTTGGCTATCTCGAGGATGGATCGATGGTGGTGGTGAATGGGGCGGCGGATCTGGTCGGCTCCAGCGTGTTGGTCGAGGTGGACAGTATCATTCCGACCAGTGGGGGGCGCATGGTGTTTGGGAAGATGTTGGGTCAGGAGTCGTAGACGAGTTTGACTTGGGGCTTGCGTCGGCGGGGTAGCGCTTAGAATGCGAAGCGTCGGCGGATTTTTGGCCCGTCGGCGTATTCTAAAACCCTCTACACTTCTCGAATCGAATTCATGGAATTCTACACCCTCGAAAACAAAAACGGTCTGAAACTGAAGCTCACGAACTTTGGCGGAATCGTATCTGAAATTCACGTACCAGATCGTGACGGAAAATTCGCTGATATCGCGCTCGGTTTCGATTCGATCGAAGAGTATCAGGATCATAATGACGCGTATTTTGGCGCGATCATAGGTCGCTTCGGCAATCGTATCGGCGGTTGCGGCTTTTCGGTCGACGGCGCTGAAGTGAGCGGCCTTTTCGACAATGATGAAGGCAACCACTTGCACGGCGGCAAGGTTGGCTTCGACAAGGTAGCGTGGACGGCGGAACGCATTTCCGGCGAGGGGTACACAGGCGTGAAGCTCAGCTATCGCAGCGTGGATGGCGAAGAAGGTTATCCAGGTAATCTCGATGCTACTGTGGTCTATAAGCTCACGGACGCGAACGAGTGGGTGATCGAGTACGAGGCGGTGTCGGACAAGGCGACGGTCTACAACCCGACGAACCACAGCTATTTCAATTTGGCGGGGCATGATGGCGCGTCTCCGCTGAGCCACGAGGTACAATTAAATGCGAAGCTTTTCACGGCGTGTGACGCTGGCGGAATCCCGACGGGTGAGGTTTTGAGCGTAGCTGGAACGGATATGGATTTCCGCGCGGCGAAGACGATTGGCAGCGCGGTAGATTCGGCTGACCCGGTTGTCAGTTCACGCGGTGGTTTCGATCACAATTTCGTGATCGACAAGAAGCCCGGCGAGCTCGGTTTGGCTGCTGTGGCTTACGACGCTGCCTCTGGGCGCGAGTTGAAAGTTTATACGACGGAGCCAGGCGTGCAGTTTTACTCCGGCAATTTCCTCGATGGTTCTCTGACCGGTAAAGGCGGGCACGTGTACGAGAAGCGCAGCGGCTTTTGCCTGGAGACGCAGCATTTTCCCGATTCGCCGAATCACGGTCACTTCCCAATGACGACGCTACGTCCGGGGGAAGTTTTCTGCTCGAAGACGGTACATGTCTTTGGCGTTCGCTAAGCGGCTTTGAAATTGGGCCACCGCTTTTGTGGAAAGGCGGTGGCTTTTTGTTTTAGGAAACGGGATCTGAAAATGAGTTTGGCAGATCGAGTATCAGAGTCATCGGCCATATACTTCGACTTGTTTCATACGCTTTTCTCGTTCAAGTCGGATGGGATAAAGGGTAGAAACACGAGCGAGGTTTTGGGGATTCCAGAAGACGTTTGGAACAATCTGCTTTTTAATTCTTCTGATCGCAGGCTGCGCGGTGAAGTTCGCGACAAGTATTCGATCATTCGAGAGCTTGCCAAGGTGTATGATCCGCGGATCAGTGAGGAAAGGGTGCGAGAGGCGGCGGATTTGCGTGAAGTTCGGTTTCGAGATGGACTGAAAAACGTTCGTAAGGAAACAGTCGATACCCTTGCTCGTTTGAAAAGAGATGGAAAGAAGCTCGGGTTAATCAGCAATGCGGATTCTGTAGAAGTCGCCGGATGGGGCGAGTCTCCATTGGCTTCGTATTTTGATACTGTGATTTTTTCCTTTGAGGTCGGTTCTATCAAACCTGAGCCAGAGATTTACAGGCGAGGATTGGCGACTTTTGGGGTTTCAGCGGAGGAGTCTTTATTTGTTGGCGATGGCGGATCTGACGAGTTGCGAGGAGCTCGCTCTCTGGGATTTACGACGGTCTTCACGATGGAGATAATACAAGCGATTTGGCCGCAGAAGATTGATGAGAGGAAGCTTGAGGCGGATTTTAGCATTTCCCGTTTAAGCGAGTTGTTGGAGCGTTGAGGAGATCGTTGCCTATGAAGGATTCGACTTTTTTTCATGTGAGTGAATTTCCGGGAATCGAGCGTTTCGAGCCTCGCTTGCCAGTGAGGCGCGTGGAAGGGGTTGCCCGGCCCATTGTGTGGGCGATTGACGAAAAGCGACTGGTTAACTACCTGCTTCCGAGAGACTGTCCGCGGGTCGCCTTCAACGTGAAGAAGGGGTGTTTGAAAGAGGATGTTGAGCGCGTGTATGGATGTTCAACTACAGGGCATGTTGTAGCTATTGAGAAAAGTTGGGAACGGCGCGTCCGCAATGCTGTAGTTTGGGTTTATCATTTGCCCTCGGAAATTTTTCGATTGGTGGACTCGGAGGCGGGCTACTACGTTTCGGAAGAGACCGTTGAGCCAATTCGAAGGGTGAGGATTGACGATGTCGTGGGAGAGTTGGCGATCCGAGGTGTGGAGTTGCTAATTTGTGATTCGCTTTGGCCGCTTCATGACGAAGTAGTCAATTCGTCACTACAATACTCCTGCATTCGCATGAGGAATGCGAGCCACCGGTAAGGTTGGTTGATCGCTCGTTGCTTTGAATAGCAACTCTAGCTTTTGTGGGCGATGAGTTGGGCGACGGATCCGCGGCCGGTGTGGAGGGAGCCTTCATGGATGTTACGTTCGATTTCGCGGGCGAGGGTAATGTCTAGACCCGTCAGCTCTTGGCGTAGTTGTTCGATGGTGACAAGTAGCTCTGGAGTGGGTGGGCCTCCGGTCCTGTGCTTGAGCTGGGCGGGTGTATAGGCTTCGAGGATGAAGACGCCTCCGGGACGGAGGGATTGGGCGACTTGGGCGTAGGTGCTTCGGCGAAGCTCGGGCGGAAGGTGGCAGAAAATGGATACGATGCCGGTGTAGGCTTGAATGGGGAATGCGAAGTCGGCGATGTCGCAGCAGAGGGTTTCGATGCTGGCTTTGTTTTCCTTGGCGAGTTGATGGGCTTTCTGCAGGCCGACTGATGAGGAGTCGAGGGAGGTGACTGGATGTCCAAGAGTGGCGAGGTAGACGGCCGTTTCGGCCTTCGCCATCGGCGAGGCAGAGGACGGGTCCAGCGGGGATGAGATGGGCGTTTTCCTTGAGGAAGGCGTTTGGCTGCTTGCCGTATGCGAATTCTGCGGCGGCGTAGCGTTGGTCCCATTTGTTCATGTTACCTTTTTCAGGGTGATAGTTCGGGGTTCGTTGTTAGCTGCCAACTGGAGTTGATGGGTGATGGGCCAGGGGATGAAGGGGAGCTTGCTGGGCCATTCGATGGCGAGGCAGAAGGGTGGGGAGATGAGCTCTTCGAGCATGAGCTCGTCCCAGATTTCTGGTGACTCCTCGAGGCGGTAGGCGTCCATGTGGGCGAGCTGGCGTTCGCCTTGGTAGAGGTTATAGATATTGAAGGTAGGGCTAGTAACTGTTTCTTGGATACGCCATGCTTGAGCGAGTCCTTTGACGAAGGTGGTTTTGCCGGCGCCTAGATCGCCTTCGAGGGTGAGGACGGCTTCTTCGGGCAGGGTGTCGGCTAGTTCTCGAGCGATGGCGTAGGTCTCTTCGGGCGACTGGGTGGTGACGCCGGCCTGGAGCTTATCTAAGATGTTCATAGCCGGTGGCGGAGAGGCCTGCAGGGGCGTTTAGGAGGTGGAGGGCGGACGGAGCGTTGGCGGGCCGTTTGATGGCGGTGCCGATTTGATGGAGGGGGGTGGAGAAGGCTTGGCTCCAGGCGGCGTGGAAGGCGGGCAGGTCGGTCTCGGGTGGGAGAGCGAAGAGGAGCTCGTAGTCTTCGCCGTCGTTGAACGCGTGATACATGGGAAGGAGACCGGAGGATTTGGCGAAGGTTTTGGCGTCTTCTGATATGGGGATGTGATGGCAGTCGATTTGAGCGGCGAGGTGGCTTGGAAGGAGGTTGGCGAAGTCTTTGCCGAGGCCGTCGCTGATGTCGGTGCAGGTGAGGCAGGCGCCCTTTTGGGCGAGCCATTGGCCTTCGGCGAGACGGGGCGTGAAGGCGTGGTGTTTTTGGATAAGGCTGCCGCCGAGGGTTCCGGTTACGAAGAGGGGGCTGCGGAGGACGGCTCGTTTGCGGAGGAGGGGCTGCGTGCCTGGAAGGGTTTCGCCGTGGAGCGTGAGGAAGGCTCCGAGGAAATCGTCGGTGCTGGAAACGTCGCCGCCGATGATTTTGAATTGGTGAGTGTTGGCCTCGTGTGCAAGGGTTTGGTAGAAGCGTTTGATCCAGGATATGGATACGTTTTTCGAGAGGGCGAGGCAGATGATCGCGTGGGTGGGGCGTCCGCCCATGGCGGCGATGTCGGAGAGGTTGCGTCGGGCGAGTTTGGAGGCCGCTTGCTCGGGGGAGTGAGAATCGTTGAAGTGCTTGCCGTAGATGACGGGGTCGGCGGTGACGAGTTGCTTTGTGTTTGGAGTTGGAGTAGGGGCGACGGCGCAGTCGTCTCCGATGCCATTTGGCGGGGCTGGGTTGGCTTCGCCGAGCCAGACTTGCATTTGCTCGATGAGTTTTGATTCGCCGAGGCTGGAGATGGCTTGAGAGGGATCGGCGGCGAAGGGGTTCATTGGAGTTCGGGAAAGAGGAGGATGAGCAGGAGGTTGATGGTATTAAAGGCGGCGTGGAAGGAGATGGCGGATACGAGGGAGCCGGATTCGCGGTAGGCGAGTGCGAGCGTACAGCCAATGACCATGAGGGGAGCGAAACTGTACAGGTTTGAGTGCAGCAGGGCGAAGAGCGCGGCTGAAAGGGCGATGGCTCCGTAGAGTGGAAGGCGATGGTGGAGGTAGCGGAAGATGGCGCCGCGAAAGACGAATTCCTCGCAGATGGGTGCGACGAGGACGATCATGGCATAGATGACTCCTTGCTCGAGACGGGTTCCGCCTTCCTGCACCATGCGGATGGGATCTTGAATGACTTGCTCGAAGCCTTGTGCGTTGAGGATGGTGCGAGAAAGGAGATTGACCCCAATCATGATAGGGTAGGCGATGAGCAGCCATTTCAGGCCGATAGAGATGGCTTTTGTGATGGGGGCGCGATTGGGTGAAACGAGCGTAAAGTCCTGATGGTAGGTTATTTTCAGGAATGCCAGAAAGGCGGCCAGCATGCCGAATTGCATGCCGAGGTTTTCCGCGAGGGAAATAAGCATGGGGCGATCCGCTTCTGGGTCGGGTTTGATAATCCATTCGGCCAGGTTGCCGAAAATAGCGGAGGCGACGACCATGCACGAGAAGAGCAGGGCTACGAAAATGCCGAAATCGCTGCCGCTGATTTCCCATTTGGCGAGTTTTGGGGCCGGAGCTTGGGAGGGTGTGTTGTCTAGTGATTCGGACAGCATTGTGCAGTGGGTTCGAGGGAAGCGCCTTGGCGGTCGGGGGCGAGTCCAAAATCGAAGCTTATTTGTTAGGCTTCGGGAAGGTGGCGCAATCCAATGTCTAACGTTAGACATTGGATTGCGCCTGATTTTAGGTGCGGGGGTTGGTTGGTTGGTTGGTTGGTTGGTTGGTGTGGGGGAAATCGCGATTTTGCATGACATCTGGGCGGGAGGGCTTTTGTTTGCGGGTTTTCTAGAATGGATAGCGCGAAGAGGAAAAGGGCGTCGCTGCATACTTTGGGATGCAGGTTGAACCAGTCGGAGACTTTGCTGATCGAGCAGGGGCTGCAGGAGCGTGGCTACGATATCGTGCCGTTTGGGGAGGCGGCGGATCTGGGTATCATCAATACCTGCACGGTGACGAATCTGGCGGATTCGAAGTGCCGGCAGACGATTCGGCAGTTCGTGCGGAAGAATCCGGAGGCATATACGGCGGTGATTGGCTGCTATTCGCAGATGGGGTCGAAGGAAATCGCGGAAATTGGCGGCGTTGATTTGATCATCGGCAATCAGGAGAAGATGAGCGTGATCGACTACATCGGCCAGGAGAAGAACGAGAAGCCGGTGATCGTGCGGGAGAAGATCTCTCAGGAGGATTTCACGATTCATAATTTCGGGGATATCCCGTTCAACCAGCGGGCGAATCTGAAGATTCAGGATGGGTGCAGTTTCGTGTGCAGCTTTTGCATCATTCCGTTCGCGCGCGGGGCGGCTCGGGCGCGGGAGATGGGAAATCTCTTGGAGGAGGCGCGGCAGAAGGCGGAGCAGGGAATTCGCGAGATCGTGATCACGGGCGTGAATATCGGGACTTATGACACGAAGGGCGGGGGCTTGCTGAAGGTGTTGGAGGGCTTGAACGCGGTTGAGGGAATTGATCGGATTCGGATCAGCAGCATTGAGCCGACGACGATTCCGACGGAGTTGTTCGGGTTGATGAACGATCCTCAGCATGCCTTGCTGCCGTTTTTTCACATTCCGCTGCAGAGCGGGTGCGACAAGGTGCTGAAGGAGATGCGGCGGCGGTATTCAGTTGGCGAATACTTGGAGTTTTTGCATTTGGCGCACGATAACGTGCCTGGTTTGTATGTTGGCTCGGACATCATGGTCGGATTTCCCGGGGAGACGGAGGAGGACTTTCAGGAGACGTGCCGCGTGTTTTTGGATAACCCTTTCGATTTTTGCCATGTGTTCAGCTACTCGGAGCGGAAGGGCACGGTGGCGGCGCGTCGGGAGGATCAGGTGGAGATTCCCGAGCGGGCGAGGCGGAGCGCGTATCTGCGTCGGCTGTCGGCGAAGAAACGGTACGATTTTTACGAGAGCTATCTCGGCAAGGAGATGCGGGTGCTTTTCGAGAATCCGAAGCCCGAGAGCTGGCCTAGCTACACAGATAATTATATCCGGGTAGTGGTGCCGCGTTTGGGGGAGCTGGCGGCGGAGCAGGGAATGGATTTAGCGAACCGTTGCGGGCGGGTGAGGCTAAAAAAACTCGCCGGCGACGTGGTCGAGGGCGAGTTGCTGGAGATGTTGGACTGAGTTGGGTCGAGAGCGCCTGCCGAGGACGTCGGGTGCCACCTTTTAGCGTTTGTTGGGGAGAATTTCGACTTCGTAGCCGTCGGGGTCTGTGATGAAGGCCATGTTGAAGTTTTCCTTTTCCTTCCAGTTGCCGGGCCAGACTTCGACTCCGGCGTCTTCGAGCTTTTGGCAGTAGGCGTTGATATCGTCGACGCCGATGCAGGTGTGCATGAGGTCTTCTGGGAACTCGACTTTGAAGTCGGGCGAGTAGGTGAGCTCGAGCATGTGTTCGTTGCCCGGGAGCTCGAGGTGGACGATCTTGTTGCCTTGCGGGCTGGTGTTGGGGCCTTTGAAGACTTTGAAGCCACAGTGCTGGGTGTAGAAGTCGATGGACTTTTCGAGATCGGCTACGCGGACGCGGGTATGGAGAAATTTGATCATGGCATCTGTTAAAAGGCCGGTAGGCTTTGGCGACAAGCTTGGAAGAGGCTAGTCTTTTGTTTGCGCGAAGCCGAGGCGCTCTAGCTGGCGAATTCGGTGAACTCCGGAAAGAGCGTGTGCTGTCGGGAGCCGGTGTCTGAATCGGAGGATTCTAGGAGGTTGGCGTGGTCGGCCTCGAGATGGATTCTAGAGCTTTTAGTCGGCACGAGCTTGTAAGCGTCTAGGTTTTTACGCTCTTCGAGAAAATAGGCTACGACGTCGAAAGCGTGGCGAGTCGCGGCGGTGATGATGACGCGGTCCATGGGTTCGCGGCCGATAGGGAATGGGAATTCTGTCTGGGAGCGGTGGAGCTCGCGGCGGATGAGTATGTAGGCGACGGCTTCGATTTCAAAGAGCCAGTCTTTGACGCGAGCTTTTAGATTTGGGAGCTCGATGTCGAAGGAATGCGCTAAAAATTTGTCCTGTATCGAGTAAGCAATTACGATGATTTCGTCTTCGGAGTCGGGCACGAAATCGCTCGATCTGCATTCGCAAAAGCGTCTGCCGGTTTGGATGAGTTGGCCAAGGATCATCGGCGTTGAATCTATTCAAAAAAGCATATAGCGAAAGGCTTATCGTCATTTCTTCGGTTAAAAAATGGTGCCTTCACAAGCCCTGTCGATTGGGGTACGGGTAGGCTCTTAGAGGCAAGTCCTCAGTTTGTCCCCTGAGAGCGCCTAGCGGCTACGCGGCTTAGTTTTTCGACTACCATTTCGAGGCTTTCGACGTGTATGGACGAGGGGCCGCTGAAGTTGTTTTCGAGGAGATTTGGGTCTGCGAGGGCGTCGATGGAGAAGCCGACTCCGTGGCATTGGATGCAGACGGGGCGAATCATTTTCTCGTTGGGGCGGAGGACGTCGTTTTGGTTGTGCAGGACCTTGGTGAGCGTTTCGCCGAATTCGGTGACTTCCACTCGCGGCAAGTGGCAGGTGGCGCAGCTGACGCCAGTGCCGGCGGGAGCGGTGCCGTTGGATTCCGCCAGCCAGAGCTGGTAGTGTTTCGACTCTTTGTAGGAGTTGGTGTGGGAGTCGTCGTGGCAGCTCATGCAGGCGTTTACAGCAGCGAAGCGAGTTTCGAAGCTATGGTCGTCGTGGCAGGAGACGCAGCTGAGCTCTTTGTGGCCGGCGCCGGCGTGCATGGGCAGCTTGGCGTGAGCGGGAGTCATGGGTGAGAGGCCGAGGTCGAGACGCATGCCGTGTCGGCTTTGGAGAAAGGTGTCTGTTTCGTAGTCGTGGCAATTCTGGCAGGAAGCTATTCCAGGCTTGGCGACCCAATCGGAGGATTGCTCGCTTTGGTGGCAGTCCATGCAATTGACTCCGGCTTGGGCGTGGCTGGAGGTGGACCACTCGAAAGCGATGTCTTGCGAGTAGTGGGTGGAGGTGGGGGCGTCGCGTTGGGCGAGGGAGAGTGGGGACGTTTCGTTTTCGTGGGCCCAGTTTTGGTAGAGGGTACGAGGCGGAACGCTGGGATCGGGTTTGTGGATGGGGTCGTCGAGGTGTTTTTCGAGGAAGTCTTCGTAGAGGGCGGAGTTGTCGTGGAAGTTGTGGCAGCCGGTAGTCGAGCAGCTGTTGAAGGGAAGGCCTTCGTGGGTGGGACGTTCTTCGGCGACGTCTTGATGGCAGAAGTAGCAGTAGTCTTCGGGGAGAGTGACTCCCATCTGGGCCGTCTGGTCGGGCTGATGCTCGACGTGGCAGGTAACGCATTTGCGAGCGTCCAGGATGGCGACGCGGTCGGCGTTTCTGGGATCGAGAAATTTGGTGACCGGGTGGGAATCGGCGACGCGATCCAGTTCCTCCTGGTGGCAGCTGGCGCAGGCGTCGTGCTTCACTCCCATATCCTCGGTATGGCAGGCGGAGCATTGTAGCTGAATCTGATGGTGGCCGTGGGAGGCGTCGCCCGGCATGAAGGCGTTTTGCTTCTCGCCTTTGATGGATGCGGAAAAGTGAAATGCAAGCCAGAGCGGGGCGAGGGCGGCGAGGATCCACTGGAGCTTTTTGCGATTCATGCTAGTAGGCGTAGGCTTTGTAGATGTGGAATCCTAGGAGGACGGGGTAGGGCCAGAAGAAGAGGATATGGGTCTTTGTAACGAAAGAACGAATACGTCTTGACCAAGGGCCGCTGAAGCGGTCTTCCATGGCGACGCTGAGGGCGGCGAAGGCACCGACAAGGTTTAGGCCGACGAAGCAAGTCATCAGCCAGAGGTTTAGGTTGTTGCCAAAGTCGAGCCCGGTGTGGGCGACGAGCGCAATGAGGCAGAGGACGCCAAGGCTGCTATGGACGGCCCGCCACCAGCCGAAATTGCCAAAGCGTAGGAAGCGGATGCGTTTGCGGGCGGACAGGAGAAGAGCCAGCAAGGAGAGGCCTGCCATGGTGTAACCCGAGATTTGCTTGTAGAGGGATTCGTGCCAGAGGCGGGAGATCTGGTAGTAGGCGGTCTGAACGCTTTCGGGCTCAGGAAAGGCGGAGAGAGCTAGGAAAGCGATGCAGGTAGCGAGAGCGGCGAGCCCTGCGATCCAAAGCGGCTTGCGGCCTTTGGGCTTGTAGGCGGCTTCATCGCCTGTTTCTCCACAGAGTTGAGCGAGAAGCGGACGACAGGATCCGCAGACTTCGCCCGCTCCGGTAGCGGCTGAGAGGTCGGCGGCAGTTTTGCATCCAGAGGAAATGCATGCGGAAAGGGTGCCTTTGCTTGTTTGGGTGCAGTTGCAGATGATAGCGTTGGCGGGCCAGTCCGCGAGAGCGTCTGCGGCAGGGATTTCGCCGCTTCGCTCGAATGCGGCTTGCTCGGAGGGAGTCATGAACCGCTCTTCCCTGATAGAAAGCTGGAGCTGGTGGGTTTGGTCCCAGTCGCCAACTACGGTGCCGCCTGCGAAGCAGTCCCGTTTGAGAATCAGCGAACGGTAGCTTGTCGGAGTGCGGTGCACGAGGGTGCGTCCTTCGCCGAGATAATCGCCGAAGGCGCTCACCTCGATGCCCATGAGCTTGAGGCGGCAGGAGAGATCGGAGCCTTGAAAAGTCTTTGAGCCGCCGCAGAGCTGATCGACGAGAGCTTCTGCCATTTGGTATCCTGGAGCGACGAAGCCGTAGATTTGACCTCGGTGCAGGGCACATTCGCCTATGGCGTAGATTGAAGGATCTGAGGTTTGCAGCTGGTCGTTTATGATGATGCCACCTCGAGCTCCGACCTGTAGCTCGGACTTTCGGGCGAGCTCGTCGGCGGGTCGGACTCCAGTGGCAATGATGAGGATATCGGTATGTTGTGATGACTCGTCGCTGAAAGAGACTAGGAGGCCACTATCGGTCGTTTCGATCTTCTGGGCTCCTTTTCCGACGAGTGGATTGACGCCAAGCTCCCGTATTTGCTGTTCAAGTACAAGGGAGGCGTCTTGATTAAGCTGGCGAGGCATGAGTCCGTTTGCGAATTCGACCACGGTCGCGTGAAGCCCGAGTTCCCGCATGGCATTGGCCGCCTCGAGCCCGAGCAATCCTCCGCCGAGTACTATGGCAGATTTTTTGCTTTTGCAGTGACTTATAATAGCGTCGGCGTCCTGAAGCGTCCGGTAGACGAAAACTCCTGGAGATTCCTTTCCTTCGATGGGGGGTACGAAAGGATAAGAGCCGCACGCGAGTATGAGCTCGTCGTAGGAGTGAAGATTCCCTTTGGAATCTAGAACTTGTTTCTTCTCGCGATCGATGGAATCAATGCGGGCTGAAACATGGAGCGTGTATCCGTTTTTCGAGTACCAATCGGAACTCCCTAGGCTGAGAGTGTGGGAAGACGGGTTTTTGAAATAGTCCGTTAGGTGAACGCGATCGTAGGCGGGGCTTGACTCCTCTCCGAATACGGTGACGTCGAAGGTCTTGTTGGCTTTTCGCTTGGCGAGTTCGTGGCAAAAACGATGCGAGACCATGCCGTTGCCGACGACGATTATCCGGCGTTTCTTAGGTTTTGAAGCGGATGCGATCAAAGTAGGAATGATGGCTACGCGGAGGCGTGGGCGAGCCATGGGGCTGCCCACGCCAATCTATTAGCGTCTACCTGTATTCTGGTTTGTTGAAAGAAACGCTATGCAGCCGTTTCGTTGGCTGCATCCTTCATGGTCGTCGCTAGGAGAGTGTAAGTGGCGATCCAGGCTTCCTCGGTCTCATCCGTGAAAGCGTCGCCAAGGCCTTGGCCGAGGGTCCAGATGAGGGCGGTGCCGACCGTCTCGTAGTGCTCGTCTTTGACGCCGTATCCAACGTGGCGTTTGCCCATGGCCTGGACGGCGCCTACGATGCCTTCGAGGTTATTGAGTCCTCGGACGGCGGTAGTGATCATGGTCATGAGCTTGCGGCCTTGTTCTTTGATATCCGAGGTGAAGAGAGGTCTCAGCGAGGGATCGATTTCGAAGAGTTTCGCGTAGAATATGGAAGCGGCTGTATCGGCGATGGGGATACATTTGTTCCAGGAGGTTTGTACGAGTTCGATTTGTCGTTCTGTCATGTCGTTAGATTTTGGAGGTTGTTCAGGTTATTGGCTTAGGTGAGTCATGAAGCGGACGGCTTGCTTGACTTGTTCGTCGCTCAGTTCAGCAAATCCGCCTTTGGGCGGCATTTCCGTGTAGTCCGGACCGATGAATCCGTTGAGGGCGTGGTCGTAGAGCGTGTCTAAGCCTTTGGCTATTCGCGGAGCCCATGCTTCATGGTTTCCTATAATGGGCGCTCCTGTAAGACCTGTTAGGTGACAGGTCTTACAAGTGGCTCCCCAGGTGGCTTGTCCAGCTATCAGATCGGGGTCCGTGAGAGTTATCGATAGCGGGTCAAGGGGCTTCTCGGCAGCGGCCGGTTCGCTTTTTGCGCAACCAGCAATTGCGAGGAGGGCGCATAAGGCGACGCTGGCGCTAATGAAGAGCTTGGCGTTTTGCTCCTCTTCCAGTGAGCGGATCATGATAGCGGTCGAGGTTGTGTAGAATTCGAAGACCGCTAGTCGATTGGAATGCGGATTACGACTCCCCCCATCACGTCTCCGAGCTTGAAGTCAGTTTTCGGAGAGTCCTTGTGCTCGTTATGGCAGTCGATACAGGCAGCGGCCACGCCCGTGTCCGCGTACACTCCGGTGAAATAATTGACGCCTCCCAGTTCTTCTTCGGCGTAGTAGTTCTGTCCTGGATTATCAATTACGTATTGAAGGCCGATTTTTTCGGCTTCGGTTTTTGGCGCGTTTTGCTGATTGATGGGCCAAATGGATTGGAGCGAGTAGCTGAAACCGGCGTCCGGTTCTTTGGCGACCATTTCAGCTCCCATGCGAAACATCTGGGCGGGCAGTGGAAGGGCCTTGTCGTCCGCCCAATGCTCGGAGGCTTTGATAACTTTGTCCTGCTTGACGAGGCGATTGACGACGTTGCGTGTATATATAGTACGGTCTGACTTCATTACAAGGTGTAGTCCGTCCGCCATTTTCTGGGGAGATATCCCGCTCGTAGAGGCTTCGGCGCTTCCGCCGCAACCTGATAGGAATAGTGTCGAAGAGATTAGGGCACCGCCAAGCAGCGCCGTGTAGAGGATGGCTTTCTTTTTCATTTTTCGGATTAGGCAATGGATTGCTAATCCGGTTTTAGCATCTGAAATGCCAAAACAGGCATTTAGAATACAACTTTAAGAAAATATCCCTAAAGGCCTCGTTGTAGGTGATATTTAACTACAATAGTTGTGATCGATTCTCAGTAAGAGAGAACTATGAATTCCATTAATGTAAATGAGTTCTGGGAATTCTAGAAGCTGCGGAAAATCGTGATTCCGGAAATCGCCGGCGCTCAATCTTTGGCAAAAGTGGCGGCGAGGCCTTTGCGATTTTTCAAGAGATCTTGAAGCGTATGCTGATCGAGTTCTGCGTAGAAGGCTTTCTCCGCCTTTTTAAGCACGCTCTTGAGAGTGCAGTTTTTTGTGATGCAGCAGCGGTTGTTTTCTGGGTCGAAACACTCGACCAGTGGCGTGTGGCCTTCTGTGCTGCGGACTACGGTGCCAATGTTGATCTCGTGTGGCTGTTTTGCCAGGCGTATGCCTCCGCCTTTTCCGCGAGTGGCGGCGACTATTCCATTTTGGGAGAGGTGCGCGGAAATCTTTACCAAGTGATTTTTTGAAATGGAGTAGGCGTCGGCGATTTCGGTCAGGGAGACGAGACGTTCTTCATTCAGTCCGAGGTATAGGAGCATCCGAAGGCTATAGTCTGTGAATTTCGTAAGCTCCATTTGGCGGGGGTTGAAATCAGCGGGGAGCGTTTTGTTAAAGGCGAGCGGGGAGTCCAGCGGCGGCGAGGTGTTCTTTGGCTTCCTTTATAGTGTAGGTGCCGAAGTGGAAGATGGAGGCGGCGAGCACGGCGGAGGCTTTGCCTTTTTCGAGGACATCGACGAGGTGGTCGAGGTTGCCGGCTCCACCGGAGGCGATGACGGGGACTTCGACGGATTCGGAAATGCGGCGGGTGAGTTCGCAATCATAGCCGGCGAGGGTGCCGTCGGCGTCCATGGAGGTGAGGAGTATTTCGCCGGCGCCGAGCGAGACGGCTTTTTTCGCCCATTCGATGGCGTCGAGGGGAGTGGGGTTGCGTCCCCCGTGGGTGTAGACGCGCCAGGAGTCGCCGTCGCGCTTGGCGTCGATGGCGAGGACGATGCACTGGTTGCCGAATTTTCTGGCGGACTGGAAGATGAGGTCCGGATTGTTGATGGCGGCGGTGTTGAGGGAGACTTTGTCGGCTCCGGAGTGAAGCATCTTAGTGATGTCGTCGACGGTGCGGAGTCCGCCGCCGACGGTGAGGGGCATGAAGCACTCGGATGCGGTGCGTTCGACGACGTCGCGCATGATGCCGCGCTCGTCGGAGGAAGCGGTGATGTCGAGGAAGACGAGTTCGTCGGCTCCTTGCTGGTCGTAGGCTTTGGCGGATTCGACGGGGTCGCCCGCGTCGCGGAGCTCTTTGAACTTAACGCCTTTGACGACGCGGCCGGCGTGGACGTCGAGACAGGGAATGATGCGTTTGGCTAGCACGGTGGTGGAAGAGTGAGTGGTGAGTGGTGAAGAGTGAAAGGATCGTCGAGTGGGACAATAAAAAAAGGGCGGCTCCGAATTGGAGCCGCCCTTTGGAAAAGTGCCTTTCGTTTACTCGGCTTCGCCGACCGCGATGATATCGGGATCGAAGGAGGCCGCGAAGCGGTAGGTTTGACCAGGACGCATGATAAGCGGGTGGTCGCGCTCGAGGATTTGAAGGTAGTGCAGGTTGCCGTAGTTGGAGCGGTAGGAGCGGTCGTTGGTGACGACTTCAGTCTCTTTCCAGGTGCCTTGGAAGTCATCCTTCTGGATGGCGCAACGCAGGCCTTCGGCTCCTAGCATTGGCGAGGAGTCCACGCGGTAGCGCGAGTGCGGCGCCGCAATGGCGAGGACGTAGCGGAAGCGGTCCAGGGTGACCTGGTTCTTCACGGCGTAGATGAACTCGCAGGAGATCTTGTTGCCGGCGAAGGTCCAGTTGACCTTGACGGTTCCGAGTCCTGGAACGATCTGCTCTTGGGTGTTGATCCACTCTGGCTGCTCGTAGCGGAAGTAGAAGGAGCGCTTGAAGCCGAGGCCGGTAGTGCACTTCTTTCCGTAGTAGGAGGGAACGAATACGTTATCCCCTACGGTGAGCTCTGGAATCATGACGGGCAGGTACTGGCTGTTTGGCCAATCGAATACGCCGGGAGAGTGAGGGAAGGCTTGGCAGTCTGCGCCGGGGTGTCCGTTGTTGGACATGAGGGGCATTTGCAGCTGGAGGCCGGACTCTACGTTGCGGTAGAGCAGGAGGCCTTGCTCCTTCTTGTTGGACTTATCGAAGATGACGAAGCGGCAGCCAGACTTGAAGGGTGCCGGAGGCGTGGCTGGCGGAGCGTCGATCTGCTTGGAGAGACGAGCCCACTGGGAGAGGTAGCGAGCGCCGTCGAAGTTGGCCATACGGGTGGTATGGTTCGGGAAGGCGGTGCGCTCTTCGTCCCGTACGACGAGGTAGCCGTGCTCCTGGTCGAGGTAGGTGACGTAGAAGAAGTAGAAGAGGCGACGCAGCAGGTCGAAGTATTGCGGGCGCTTGTCGTCGGGGACCCATCCGTCGCGGAATCCTTGGAGAAGGAGGGAGATGAGGTGCATCTGGCCGTAAGCTCCTGCGTTTTCAGAGCAGGTCCAGCCGAGGCCGTCTTCGCGGACCATGTCCGGAAGCAGCTTGATGTACTTTTCCGCGAAGGTGCGGAGGGATGGGAGCTTGCGTTCGCGAAGCCCCGGGTTGCTGTGCAGCTGCAGGGCTTGGCGAGTGAAGACGAAAGCCATGACTCCGTGGAGGGAGAATGCTCCTCCGATGCCTTCTTCGGATACGTCGTCGAAGTAGCCGTTTGAGCTGGTTTCTTCGATGCGGGAGAGGAAGCGCTCGATGAGGCGTCCTGTTTCGTCCTTTTTCGAGAGTCCGAGCGAGAAGCGGCAGACAGCCTTGGCGACATTGAACGACTGCCAGTGGTTGTTGTAGTCGCTGCGGTTGAGCAGGAGGCGGTCGAGGTTTTCGCGTGTCTCGTCTACGAGGCGCTCCCAGACGGGATTGCGTTCCTTGGACGGGCCGAAGGAGAGTAGGGCGAGGGCGGCGTATGCGAGTCCGTTCTCCTGAGGAGGGTCACGGAAGGCCTGCGCTGTGATGCAGCGGGCCGCGAGGTCGATGAGATCCTTGCCGTCAAGCTCGGTTTCTCCGGTGGCGCGGTAGAATTCGCCAATAGCGAGCGCGGCATGGCCGGACTCGTCTAAGCGCGAATCTTCACCTTCGACGGGTGTGATGGTTCCATCGGGATTGATGGAATCCAAATTGTGGCTGAGCATGGAGCGAGCCATGTCGAGGCACTGTTCGGAGAAGCTATCCATTGAATATTTGAGAACTAGTGTGGCGCTCGCTTGTGTCCTGCGAGCAGAGGAAACGTTCTTTTTCTCGCGACTAGACGAGGCAGTTCAAGCGTTAAGCGCGTTTGGCGCAGCTTATTGTCGAAAGAACCGCCTTTTCGGGTCGCTTATCTACTAATTAGGTCGAGGAGGTCCTGGTTCGAGTCGGTTTTTGAAAGTCGAGTGATCATGGTCTCGGCAGCTTCCTCTGGCTTCTGCTGCACGAGGGCGCGGCGGAAGAAGTGGATGGCTTCGAGTTTTTCTTCCGGAATGAGCAATTCTTCGCGGCGAGTGCCGGAAGTGGCGATGTTCATTGCCGGGTAGATTCGCATGTCGGCGATTTTTCGGTCGAGCACCATCTCCATGTTGCCCGTGCCTTTGAATTCCTGAAAAATGAGTTCGTCCATGCGGCTGCCGGTCTCGATGAGAGCGGAGGCGACGATGGTAAGGCTGCCAGCTTCTTCGGTATTGCGAGCGGCGGCGAATATCTGGCGTGGTTTTTCGAGGGCTCGGATGTCGAGGCCGCCCGACATGGTGCGTTTTCCTTTGCTCGCAGCGTTGTGGGCGCGGGCGAGTCGAGTGATGGAGTCCATGAGGATGACGACGTCCTTGCCGGTTTCGACGAGGTTTTTGGCTCGCTCTATGCAGAGGTCGGCGACGCGAAGGTGGCTTTCGAGCTGTTCGTCGTTGGAGGAGGCCCAGACTTCGGCATCTATGTTGCGGCGAAAGTCGGTGACTTCCTCGGGGCGTTCGTCGACGAGAAGCACCATGAGGTGTATCTCGGGGTGGTTGGCGTTGATTCCTTGGGCGATGTGGGTGAGGAGAGTGGTCTTGCCGGTACGGGGCGGGGCGACGATGAGGCCGCGGGTTCCTTTGCCGATCGGGCAGAAGAGGTCCATGCAACGGGTGGTCATGAGCTTCTGCGTCGTCTCGAGGCGGATGTGCTCTTCCGGCGTGATGGTCGTGAGCTGCGTGAAAGGCATGAATTTGCGGCGTTCTTCTACGCTGACGCCGTCCACTTTCTCGATGAAACGAACTTTCGGATTTTGAAAGCGAGGATCGGCGGTCGCCTGGGCGACGATATGGCTGCCGGAGCGAAGCTTAAAGCGTCGGATGAGCTCTTTCGGGACGAATGGGTCCGTCGGGCGCTGGCGACCGTTTTTGCTCAAGTCCAGTAGTTGGCCGGTCTTCTTTTTGCTGACCTCGAGGACTCCCTCGACGGTGATGGTTTGTTCTGATTGCTCGTTTTCGTTGTCCATAACGAACCGAAATTAATGCGGCGGATTTGTGAAAGTAATGAGTGTGTGTGAATAATTCGAATACGGTGGCGATCTGGGGGTTAAAGCCGGCGGTCCGATTCGAAAAAGTTAGAGGAGAGTGATTTAAGCGCCTTCCAAAGCTTGACCGAACTCGTTCGCGAGGAACATTATCGAGTCTGTTTTAATCCCCTAACCCCCAACAAAGAGGACTACGAGAGTGCCAGACAAGAACACTTCAGTTGCGAAGATGGGCGAAAAGATTTCGCCGTCACCCGAATTCAAAAAGCAGGCTACCGTTAGTAGTATGGCCGAATATAAGCGGCTTTACACGGAGTCCGTTTCTAACCCGGAAAAGTTTTGGAATGCGCAAGCGAAGGAATTGCTTCAGTGGCGTAAGCCTTGGAAGAAAACGCTTGAGTGGAAAGAACCCCAAGCCAAATGGTTCGTAGGAGGCAAGCTAAATGTTTGCGAGAATTGCGTCGACCGTCATCTTGGAACGCCTCGCGAGAACAAGGCGGCCCTTATTTTCGAGGGTGAGACGGGTGATCAGCGCACGCTCACCTACAAGCAATTGCATGTAGAAGTCTGTAAATTCGCCAATGTCTTGGAAGGTCTTGGTCTGAAGAAGGGCGATCGTGTCGCGATCTACATGCCGATGGTTTGCGAAGCGGTGGTGGCGATGCTGTCGTGCGCGCGTATCGGAGTGGTGCACACTGTGATTTTTGGCGGATTCAGTGCCGAATCGATTAAGGATCGTGTGAATGATTGTCAGGCGAAGGTCGTGATAACGGCTGATGGCGGTTGGCGCCGAGGCTCTGTTGTAGAACTAAAAAAGAGCGTCAATGAAGCCGTAAAGGGTTGTCCATCAGTTGATTCAGTCGTGGTAGTGAAGCGAATTGGAAATCGTGTATCCATGAAATCGGGACGCGATGTCTGGTATCACGACCAGATGGCGACTGCTAGCCATAAGCATACGGCAAAGGCGTTCGACTCTGAAACTCCACTATTCATTCTTTATACGAGTGGAAGCACCGGTAAGCCCAAAGGGGTGTTGCACACGAGTGGGGGCTATCTTCTCGGTACGACGATCAGCGCGAAGTATGTTTTCGATCTCAAGGAATCGGATACCTACTGGTGTACCGCGGATATTGGATGGATTACCGGGCACAGCTATGTGACTTATGGAATTCTTAGCAATGGGGCGACGAATCTCATTTACGAGGGAGCTCCAAATTTTCCAGATTTGGATCGATTCTGGGATATCGTGGAACGGCATCGCGTTTCTATTTTCTACACGGCTCCGACGGCGATACGCGCTTTCATGAAATGGGGCGATCAGCACATCAAGAAGCATGATTTGAGTTCGCTGCGCTTGCTTGGAACCGTTGGAGAGCCGATTAATCCGGAAGCTTGGAGATGGTATCATAAGACAATTGGTGGGGGACGTTGCCCAATCATTGACACCTGGTGGCAGACGGAAACAGGCGGCATTATGATAACGACCTTGCCCGGCGCTGTGTATTCAAAACCTGGATCTGCGGGGCTGCCATTTTTCGGAGTGGTGCCAAAGGTGTTCGACGACGATGGAAAGGAAGTCAAAAAGGGCGAGAACGGCAAGCTGGTGCTCACGCAGCCTTGGCCGTCTATGCTTCGCACTCTTTACGGAGATAGTCAGCGCTTCAAGGATACGTACTGGAGCGAGTACAAGGGAGTCTATTTCTGTGGCGATGGTTGCAAGCAAGACAAGGATGGCTATTTTTGGATCGTTGGTCGGATCGACGATGTATTGAATGTTTCAGGACATCGCCTGGGAACCGCTGAGGTAGAGAGCGCTTTGGTAAGCCATCACTCCGTAGCTGAGGCGGCAGTTGTCGGTCGTCCGCATGATCTCAAGGGAAGCGCCGTTGTCTGTTTCGTGACGGTGAAAGAAGGGATTAAGACGACTGAAGAGCTTCGTAAGCAGCTGCGTGAACATGTGGGAAAAGAAATTGGAGCGATAGCCAAACCGGATGAAATTCGCTTCGCTTCCGCTCTTCCGAAAACACGTAGCGGAAAGATTATGCGTCGTCTTTTGAAGGACATTGCGGCTGGTAAGGAGATCAAGGGAGACACCACGACTCTTGAAGACATAGGGGTTGTTAAACAGCTGCAGGCTCAGGGGGCCTGAATGGATCGCTAATTTACGCGGAAGGCCGAAGCCCTACTACGGGCTTCGGCCTTTTTTTGGTTTTATGATTGTGTTTCTACCAAACTCCGGTTTCGCCGGATTTTAGGTTTTTCGAGAACGCCACCAGAAGTTGGATACAGTGTTCGACGTCTTCGAGATCGACGAGTTCGCTGGGTGTGTGCATGTAGCGCAGTGGGAGACTGATGAGACCTGTCGCGACGCCGGGACCGGCGACTTGGATGGCGCGGGCGTCGGTGCCGGTCGGGCGCGGATCGCCTTCGAGTTGGTAGGGAATATTGTTGGATTCCGCGGCGTCTATGAGTTTTTGGAAGACGATAGGATTGATGTTTGGACCGCGGGTGATGATGGGGCCGCCTCCGAGCTTGATGTCGCCGAATTTGCGTTTGTCGCAATCGGGATGGTCGGTTGCGTGGCCGACGTCGACGGCTACGGCGAAGGTGGGCTTGGCTCCGTAGGTGGAAATCATGGCTCCGCGCACGCCGACTTCTTCCTGGGCGTTGCCGACGGAGATGACTTTGGCTTGGAGCTTGTCCTTTTCCTCAGAAAGGCGACGGAGGGTTTCGCCGACGATGTAGGAGCCGCCTTTGTTGTCGAAGGCTCGGGCGGTGGCTACGCTTCCGTTGAGGAGCGTGAACTCGTGGTCGTAGGTGGCGACGTCGCCGACTTGCACGCGGGATTCGGCGTCGGCTTTGTCTTTAGCGGCGATATCGATCCACATCTCGTGGATTTGCGGGACTTTTTCGCGGTCTTTGGCGTCCATGAGATGGACGGCTCGTTTGCCGGTAACGCCGTTGACGATGCCGTTTTTGGTTTGGATGAGGACGCGGCGTCCGGAGATGACGATGCGATCGTGACCTCCTAGGGTGCTGAAATAGAGAAAGCCGTTGTCGTCGATGTAGTTGATTTGCAGGCCAAGTTCGTCGAGGTGTCCGGCGAAGAGTACGGAGGTTTCGGCGTTCGGGTTGATGATTCCAATGCGGTTTCCGATGGTGTCTTTTTGGTATTCGTCGGAGAAGGGCTCGACGTATTTGTCGAATACGGCTTGAGCTTGATGCTCGGCTCCGGAGGGGCTTTTAGCTTCGAGGAGCTCTAGTAGAAAGTCGGGTGCTTGTTTTTTAGATGACATAAAGTGTTTGATGTGAATGGCTGAGGCGGGAGCAAGTGAAAGGCGGCCTAGTAGTTGGCGAGTGAGTAGGTTTTACCGTTTTCTAAAGAAGCCGCGTTGGAAAGGAGATCGCGAATCTTTGCCGCAACTGTATCCGGAGTCGGAATACGTCCTTCTTCTTTCATCTTTATAAATCGTTCGACTTCGGGAAAGGACTCAGGAGTGGTTTGACGGATCTGCTCTTGCATGGAGGTTTCCATGACGCCGGGGTTTATATTGACGAAGGTGGTCGGGTGCTGGGCGTTTTCTTGTTCTCGGGCGATTGAGCGGACCAGTTGCTCCTGTCCGGCTTTAGAGGCGCAGTAGAGGGACCAGCTTGCTTTGGCTCGATCGGGGAGGGCGGCGCCAGATGAGATTTGGACGAATGTTTTGGGGACGGGGATTTGTTCGACGCGTCTGAGGAACGCTGAAGCGGCGAGAGCGGAGCCGGTAAGGTTTGCGGCGATGGTTTCCTCGATGTCGTAGGAATCTAGGTTTTGGGCTTTGGCTAGGATTCCGAGGCGCCCGGCGTTCGCTATGAAGGTGATGGATTCGGAGTCTTCGAGCGGTAATGCTGCGAGGGCGGACTCGAAGATGCTGGCGGCGAGCTGGGGCTTGGTGAAGTCGCAGCTGTGAAACGTTCCGGTGAAGTCGCCTTGAGTTCGACCGAAGCCAATGAGGCGCGTATCTTCGTCTGCTAGCGTTTTAGCAAGGGCTTGTCCCAGGCCTTTGGATACGCCTGTAATGATTATTGTACGCATGCTTTTTTTGTTGTTGGCCGCGATTTTTATTCAAGTTCGTCTACGATATCTTCTAGGGGATACGAGATGATTTCGGCGAGGGTGGGGTGGTACCAATGTGTTTTTAGAAGGTCGGCGGCCGTGAGGTTGTTTGAGACTGCGACCGATAGCGCGTGGATGAGTTCGCCTGCGTCTTTGGACACGATTTCGGCGCCAAGGATTCGTCCGGTCGGTTTTTCTCCGAAGAGGCGGACGAAGCCGTACTTGGCTTCCATGAGGATGGATTTTCCGTGGTCGTCGAATGGGTAGTCGGCAGCGATGTAGTCGATGCCCCGTTCGTCGAGGGTTTTCTGGGTGAGGCCCACGCGAGCGACTTGGGGATCGGTGAAGACGACGTCGAGCATGTGGTCGTAGTTGATTGGGCCGAAGACGCTGCTCGGTTTGTCGAAGGCGTGTCGGGCGGCGTATTCGCCTTGGAGCACGGCGGTGTGTACGATTTCGAAGGGGCCACAGACGTCGCCCGCCGCGTAGATGTCGGGGTTGGTGGTGCGTTGGTGCTCGTCGGTCTGAATCTGGCCGTTTGGCTTGAGTTCTACGCCTGCGAGATCGAGTCCAAGGTTTGAAGTGTTGGGAGCGCGGCCGAGAGCGTTAACGAGGTAGGCGGCTGAGGCGGATTTTTCCTTTCCTTCGTGTGCGAAGTGGGCAGTGAAACCGGTGTCCGTTTTTTCGATACGGCTTAGCTTCGTGTCGGTATAGAGCGTGAGTCCTTCGTCGCGGAAGGCTTTTTCGACGGTTTCGGAAACGTCGGACGCTTGGTCTTTGAGGATGTGGGGGCTTCGCTGGATTTGGGTGACTTTTGATCCGACGCGATTGAGGAATTGGGCGAGCTCGCAGGCGACGACTCCACCGCCGAGGACGATGACGGATTCGGGGAGGAAATCGAGGTCGAGGACTTGGTCGCTTGTCCAGATGTCGGAGTGGTCGAGTCCTGGTATTGAAGGAACGGATACGGAGGACCCTGTGCTGACGATGAATTTCTTGCCTTGAAGGCGAGTACCGTCGGCGAGCTCGATGGTGTTGCGGTCAACGAATTTGGCGAAGGAGCGGTAGAGGTCGTACTTGCCGCTGGTCATCGACTCGACGCGGTAGTCTGTGAATTCCTTGATGGTGTCCAGCTTGCGTTGGTGGAGGGTTGGCATGTCCACCTTGGCACTCGGTATGTTTAGGCCGAATTTCTTGGCGTTCTGGGCGAGGTGAAGCACTTCGGCCGAGTAGATCAGGGTTTTGGATGGCATGCAGCCGCGGAGGATGCAGAGTCCGCCGAGCTCGCTGGCTCCGTCGATTACAGCGACGCTGTCAGAAAATCCGCGGGCGACGCGGGCTGCGTTGAAGCCGCCGGAGCCGCCGCCGATGGCTATGAAATCGTACATTTTGGTCATGGTTTTGGAAATTGGACTAGAAAATTCTTGATGAGTGGTGGATGGATTCGGCGATTTTTTGGGCTAGGGCTTCGCCTTTCAGTTTCTTAACGAGTGTGAGTGAGAAGTCGACTGCGGTGCCGAGGCCCTGGGAGGTGGTGATATGGCTGTCGATGACTACTGGGTCGTCGCTGGGACGTGGAAGGGCATCGCGCACGGAGCTGTGGGATGTGGCTTTGCGACTGTTGAGGATTCCGTGGTTAGCTAGGACCTTTGGAGCAGCGCAGATGGCGGCGAGCTCTTTTTGGGCTTTGTCTTGTGCGACGAGGATGTGGCTGACTGCTTGGTTTTCGAGAAGTTCCAGAACTCCGGGTCCTCCGGGCAGGATGACGAGGTCAAATGAGTCCTCGGCCACGCGGGTGATCGAGGTGTCGGCGGCGAAGGTGATTTGGTTTCGTCCGGTGACGGTTGGTAGGCCGTTGACGCTGGCGACCGTGACCTTGATTTCGGCGCGGCGGAGGATGTCGACGGGGGTCAGGGCCTCGATTTCTTCGATGCCGTCGAAGACGATGACGAGTGCGGTTGGTGTGGTTGCGGGCATGGCTTTGATTTGGGGGGAAGGTGGTGTGGCGGGCAATTGTTTTTGTTGTGGTTGGGTGGAGTTGGTTTGGCTTGCGAGCGGTGATGAGGTTTCAGAGAAGAGTGGGATGACTGATTTGGCGGGGAAGTGTTTGCTGGTATTGGGCTGCGGTTATTTGGGGACGCGTTTGGTGGATGAGGCTGTTTCCAGAGGGATGCGGGTGAAAGCGGTGTCACGAAATCTGGATACGTTGGCTGAGGCGCGCTCGATAGGGGCTGATGTTTTCGAGGGAATGGTAGATGAGGCCGGCTGGCATGAGTTCGCGGGGTCGGAAGTGGATTTTGTGGTGAATTGCGTGAGTTCCGCAGGGGGTGGTTTGGCTGGCTATCGTCAATCATACATTGGCGGGAATGAGTCGCTTTGCAAATGGGCGGAGCAGTCGGGATTCGAAGGGCGAGCGATCTATACGAGTAGTGTTAGTGTTTACGGTGACGCTGGCGGCGATTGGGTGGATGAGGACTCTGATTGCGATCCTTCGAATGAGCGGGGCTCTTTGGTTCGCGAGTCAGAGGCTGTCTTTCTCGATGGTCTTTGGAAGGGGACGGGCGTCGTACTGCGACTGGCTGGGCTTTACGGTCCGGGTCGACATATCATGCTGAATCGACTGAAGGAAGGACCGGGCGAATTGCCTGGATGGGGGGACTATTACTTGAACTTGGTACGCATCGAGGATGTGGTTTCGGCGGTAAGGGCTTGTTTGGAAGCGGTCGCGTTGACGGAAGGGATTTACACGGTGGTGGATGACGAGCCGGCTTTGAAGCAGGATATGGTAGAGTGGCTAGCGGGAACGCTAGGGACGCCGGTTCCGGAGTTCTCAGGGAGAGCAGACTCAAGCGGCCGGGCTTCGCGCAGGCTTGGGGAAACGGGGCGACCCGCTAATCGAAGAATTAGCAATGCGAAACTGAAGCGAGCGGTGGAGTGGAAGCCGTATTTCGCCAGCTTTCGAGAGGGTTTTTCGGACTTGCTGGAGCGGGGATAGAGATTGACGAGGAGTTTGTGGAACGGCAGGTTTGCCCGCTGTTTTAAGTCACTCAATTAACCCTGAAACAACAAATAGATAGGAGCTGAACAATGGCTGGTGTTGGCAAATTAATGAAGCAAGCGGCGAAGATGCAGAAAAAGATCGAAAGCATGCAGGAAGAGCTTGCTCAGAAGGAGCTCGAGATTTCGAGCGGCGGCGGCGCTGTCGTGATTAAGATCAATGGGCAGAGCGAGTTTCGCTCCTTGAAGATCGATCCAGAGCTTTTGAAGGAAGAGGCGAGTCTTGTGGAGGAAACGTTGCTCGAGGCGGTAAAGGAAGCCGCGAGCAAGGCGAAGGCCTTCAACGAAGAGGAAATGGCCAAGGCGACCCAAGGGTTTAGCATGCCTGGCTTGATGTAGTCGATTCTTTGATACGATCCTGATGACTCCTGCTTTTGAAGCATTGCAGAAAGAGCTGAAGCGTTTGCCGGGCGTTGGTTTTCGCTCGGCGGAGCGTATGGCGATTTATCTGCTTTTGGAGAAGCCGGAGGCGGCTGAACGATTGAGCGAGGCAATTCTCAGGGCGCGGGAATGCGTTAGGAGTTGTTCCGTTTGCGGAAATGTCTGCGAGGACGAGCTTTGTTCGATTTGCGCGGATTCTCGTCGCGAGGAGAGCGGATCGCTTTGCGTGGTCGAGCATGTGAGTGATTTGATGGCGATTGAGAAGTCGGGAGCTTACCGTGGTCGCTATCACGTGCTGCACGGCAAGCTTTCGCCTATAAATGGGGTGGGACCGGAGAATCTAAATTTGGATGGTTTAGCGAAGCGTATTGAAGAGGAGGGGGTGGGAGAGCTGATACTCGCCTTGCCTAACGACGTGGAAGGAGAGGCGACTTGCCATTACCTGACGGAGCTAGTTGAGAGCGATAAAGTCGAGGTGTCTCGGATCGGGTTTGGCCTACCGAGCGGGGCTTCGGTGCTTTATGCGGATTCCGGCACTCTGAAAAGCGCGCTTGACGCTCGCAAACGTTACTGAGGTTGCTTAGGTTTTTGCCATAATGCTACCTGACGTCTCAAACGAAGTTGTTTACGACAAGGCCACGGTTGACGAATTGCTGCTGCGGGAGAAAGACGGCCGCCCGTTGCTGCGTCGCTTGTTCGAAATTTATTTGGAGGAGACTCCGCGTTTGCTCGAGGAGCTTGAGGCGGCGGTAGCGGCGAAGAATGAGGAGGACGTTTACGACGTGATTCACCAGATGAAGGGTTCGGCTGCGGCTTTGGGGGCTCGAAAGCTTTATCGGGTGACTGAAAGCGCGCTCACGCTCTGTCGCGAAGGGAAAATTTTGACGATCCCCGATCTTGTGGAGAGAATTGAGAGTGAGTCGGATGCTTACATTCGCGATGTATCCGATATTCTAAATAGACTTTGATGCGAATTTCATTCGCAAAAAAAGCGACCCGGCCAGCCGGGTCGCTTTTTTTTGAAAGTTGAAACAAGGGGTGTTTGCCCTAGTCTTGGCTGACCAGTTTGAGCTTCACCGCGAGCCGAGTCATATCGGTGGCCCCCCTGAGGTTCAGCTTGCGCATGATATTTGACCGATGGGCGTCGATCGTGCGGACGCTCAGGTTGAATGAGCGAGCGATTTCTTTGGAGCTGTAGCCCTCTCCCACCATTTGGAGCACATCGGTCTCGCGGGGCGTGAGCATCTTGAGGCTATCGTTGTAGTCCTTGTTGGTGATGGGTTGGCGGAGCAGCTTGTAGGCCTCGGGCGAGTAGTAGACGGCTCCTTTGAGGATTTGTCCGATCGCGTCTTTGAGGCTTTCGATAGAGCTGTTTTTGGTGACGAGTCCGTTAACACCGCGTTCCACGGTGTTCTTAACAATCTCCGGCGTGAAGTGAGCTGATACGAGGATGACCTTACATTCTGGCGTCCGGTCCTTGATGCGGTTGAACACCGTCAAGCCTCCCAGCTTCTTTATCTTAAGGTCGAGGATTACGAGATCCGGTTGGAGATCGAGACACGCTTGCAAGCCTTCTTCTCCGTCGTCGTATTGCCCGACGACGTCGAGCCCGAAATCGGTCCTGACAATGGATTCGGTGAGTTCTCTAAATAGGATTTGGTCTTCTATGAGTACGACTTTCATGCGGTCTACGGTCTAAATACAGAGCGACGGGTGATGGAGTTTTCTTAGGTGACGATTCAGGAGTTGTACGTATTAATACTACTTTATTAAGTCCTATTAATGATCACTGAATAAATCTAGGCAACATGTTTGTTGCAGCTTTAGGCGCTTATATTTGTTTCTGTTTAAGGAAATTCAAGTTAATAGGGTGAACGCCCTATGGTTTTGAGGCAAGTTTACTGACAAGGGCGCTGGATCTCCGATTGTTGCGGTCACGTAGGCGCGCTCGCTGTCAGTACGGCATTATAGGGCTACTTTTCGCTCAGGTAAAGCTTGGGTCTGAAATTGTGTTGAACGGCGATGAGAAATGGCTAACCCCGATGCCTTGTCTTGCTCGCTAGCAAACTTCGAAAATACCCATGGCATTAAGTAGAGTAGTAATCACAGGCGTAGGTCTAACTTCTCCCAACGGCAACACGCTTGCGGAGTTTCGACAAAGTCTTCTTGAGGGACAAGGAGGAATCAGTCGCATTGATATGCGCTACATGGGGCAGGTGCTTGCAGGAGTGTGCGATTTTGAGGCGACTAAGTACCAGAAGCGCAAGGAGCTTCGCGTTGGCACACGAGCGGGCAGCATCTCGATCTACTGCGCTCGCGAGGCCCTGGCTGATGCTGGGATTGAAGCTGATCAGCTGGACTCCAAGCGAACTGGAATTTATGTGGGAACGACCGAGCACGGAAACGTGGAGACGGAGAACGAGGTCTACAACATTTCGCAATTCGACTACGACACGAAGTTCTGGTCTCATCATCACAATCCGCGTACGGTTTCGAACAACCCTGCTGGCGAAGTATCGCTGAACCTCAAAGTGCACGGCCCCGCCTACACCATAGGAGCCGCCTGCGCGGCCGGAAATCTCGGTTTGATTCAAGGAATGCAGATGCTTCAACTCGGCGAGGTTGATTTTGCGATCGCTGGCGGCGTTTCTGAAAGCATTCGCACCTTTGGCATTTTCGCCGGCTTCAAGAGTCAAGGAGCGTTGGCGGAGCACGAGGATCCCAACAAGGCTTCGCGTCCGTTCGACACGGGGCGAAACGGTATCGTGGTTTCGGAAGGCGGGGCGCTTTATACGCTTGAGAGGCTCGAAGACGCGCAGGCGCGCGGAGCGAAAATCTACGGGGAGATCGTTGGCTACAAAATCAATTCAGACGCGACTGACTACGTGCTTCCGAATCCGGAACGCCAGGCCGAGTGCATGCGCGGAGCGCTTCAAAAGGCTGGTATGCAGCCTAATGACATTCACATCGTGAGCACGCATGCGACGGCGACTCCGATGGGAGATATTCAGGAGTGTGAAGCAGTTCGCGAGGTGTTCAAGGACTGTCCAGATACGCATGTAAACAACACGAAGGGCTACATTGGACATGCGATGGGAGCGGCTGGCGCTCTTGAGTTGGCGGGTAACCTGCCTTCGTTTGAAGATGGTTTGGTTCATCCCACGATCAACCTAGATGATCTCGATCCGAAGTGCGATTTGCCAGGTTTGGTGATCAACAAACCGAAGCAAGCGAAACGGGTTGACGCCATTCTTAATAATTCCTTTGGTATGCTCGGTATTAACTCGGCGCTGATCATAAAGCGCTTTTCGAACTAGCTAAAGACAACTTACATGACCAAAGACGAATGCAAGCAAGTGGTGCTCGACATCATTGCGGAAATAGCTCCTGACGAGGATCTTAGCGATGTAAAAGGCGAGATCGCCCTGCGTGAGCAACTGGATCTCGATTCGATGGATTTTCTCGATATCGTGATGGAACTCCGTAAACAACACAGCATCGAAGTGCCTGAGGCCGACTACGGCCAGCTCGCTTCTCTAGACAGTTGTTCGGAGTACTTGACACCCAAGTTCAACGCTCTCGTCTAAGACGCTGACAGCACAGAATTGCTTTCCTGAACTGGCCCGCCGTAACAGGTTGGGCCATTATTGTATCCACGAGGCGAGTACGAAATGTCACAGCATTACGATGTAGCGATCATTGGGGCGGGGATGTCTGGCTTGTCCGCTGGAATTCGCGCCGCGCATTTTGGCAAGCGCGCGATCATTCTGGAGCAGCACAATGCTCCTGGGGGCCTGAATAGCTTCTACGCAAAGGAAGGGCGAAAGTACGACGTGGGCTTGCACGCCATGACGAACTATGTGCCCGCCTCCGAGCGAAGGGCTATTTTCAATAAGCTGCTTCGCCAGTTGAGAATTGATCGGGCGGATCTTGACCTGATAGAGCAAAAGACATCCCGTATTGCGTTTCCGGATACTAACCTTCGGTTTGGGAACGACGAGTCGTTGCTTGATAGTGAAGTAGAACGGGCTTTTTCTGGCCAAATCGATGGCTTCAGACGACTTAGCGAAACGATCCGAAACTATCCCGATGCTGACCTTGAGCAGTCGTTTCGCTCGACCCGCGAGTGGATTAAGCAATTCATTACAGATCCGGATTTGGAGGAGATGATCTTTTGCCCGTTGATGTATTACGGATCCGCAGTTGAGGATGATATGGATGTCGGTCAGTTCGTGATCATGTTTCGGTCGATCTTTCACGAAGGATTGGCTCGTCCAGTTGAAGGCATTCGCCTGTTGATACGAGTAGTGCTTGATCGTTATCGCAAGCTTGGCGGTATCCGAAAAATGAAGACGGGTGTGAAGCGACTTGTGGCGGAGAACGGACGCATTTCGAGAATTGTCTTGGATTCGGGAGAGGAGATCACAGCTGATGTGGTGCTTTCCTGCGCAGGCTTGCCTGAGACGTATGAATTGGTCGATCCGTCGCTTGTCTCGGATGAGTCGAATCAGGCGGGTAAGCTTTCGTTTTCTGAGACTATAGCGGTGTATCGCGAGCTTCCGGAGACTTGGGGGTGGGGCGACGATACAATCGTGTTTTTCAACAACGCGAAGCGGTTCGCTTACCGAAATCCTGCTGAACCAATAGACTTGCGGAGCGGAGTCATTTGCTTGCCGAACAATTTCGAGTTCGCGGATCGTCCTCTTGGCGAGGGGCTTGTCCGTGTGACATGCTTAGCGAACTATGAAACGTGGATTGGGTATTCGGATACTGATTACGCAGAGGCGAAAAAGCAGTGGTTTAGGCGTATCCAGAAATCGATACTTCCGATGATGCCTGAGGCGACGCGTAACTATTCGGATGACCTTGTGGCAACGGACATGTTTACGCCGCGTACAGTGAAGAAGTTTACGCGTCGGGCGCGCGGGGCGATTTATGGATCTTCGGAGAAGCTTAAGGATGGTCGAACGCCTTGGGAGAATCTCTTTCTGTGCGGGACCGATCAGGGCTACCTTGGGATCGTGGGCAGTATGCTGAGTGGAGTCGTCATGGCGAACGAGCATGTGCTCAAGGGCTAGGGAAGCGCGCTAAGAATGGCTTCTTAGCTCTTCTTTTTTCGGGTTGAGGCTAGTAGTAGAAAATTACGTAGCCGCAGATGGCTGCGAAGGAGGCGAAGGCGATACCTCCGATGATGAGGCAGCCGCGTTTGGTGTCTGCGACTGCGTTTTTGGTATCTGGTCCGAGTTCGGTATAGAGGTCGGAAGCGACTTGTGATTGAGGGGCGTTTTCAAGTTCTAGGCTTGCGGCGACGAGCTTGTCATCGGGTATGGCTTCGGCGAGGCGACTTGCTTTGGGGCTCGTATTTGGAGTGGCGGCTAGGGTTTCCCGATCAATCTCTTGATTGATCCAGTCGAGATGCTCGAGGAGGATGTTTTTCTGTCTTCGTAGTTTTTGAAGTCGTTCGCTGTCCATTGGTTTCTGCTTCTAGCATCGGCAGAATGAGGGGTGGATTGAGCGGTGGTGGATGACTCACCGCTTGCTCCTGGCTTCAAACATTGGAATCGACCAGTAGGCTCTGAATGGTCTGGCGAAGGGCGGCTAGGGTTACGGGCTTTGAGAGGAATGCGTGAAAACCTTTCTTGAGACAGGTTTGTCGCATGCTGTTTGAGGCGTGAGCTGTTACGGCGATTGCCGTGGTGTGTTCGTAGAAGTCTGGGATGAGTTTGAGCTTTTCGAGGGTCTCGATTCCGCTGAGGCCTGACATGCTGATATCGATCATGGCGATTTCGAAATGAGCTTTGCTGCAGCGTTTGATGGCTTCCTCTCCGCTTGTCACGTGGATAATCTCGACGTCGAACTCTCTGAGGGCGTGTAGGAAGTAGTCGGCGTTTTCCTGGTTGTCTTCGACGATTAGGATTTTTGGCCGGCTCGGTGCCGGTAGGTGGGTGGAGGTTTTGTGAGCGAGAGCCTCCATGCCCCGTTGGCTGGCAGGGACGAGTCTGACGGGAACTGAGAATGTGAAAACGGCTCCTTGAGGAAGGTTGGGCCGAAACTTGATGGATCCGTTCATTTGCTGGACTAGCTTTTCGCTGATGGCGAGGCCGAGTCCGAGGCCGCCGTGCCTGCGGGTGTGGGAGCTGTCTGCTTGATTGAAGGGGGTGAAGAGTTCGGGAACGTATTCGGGAGGTACGCCTGGACCGAGGTCGCTCACTTCAATTTGGAGATATTCTTCGGGTGGATCTGTTCGCTGCTTGTAACTGAGCGTGATAATTACTCCGCTATCGCCGGCGTATTTGAAGGCGTTGCCGACGAGGTGGGAGAGGACTTTTCGAATTGGCTCGAGCGGTCCGCAAAGTTTCGCGTTTTCTGGAATGCCGGAAAGAGGGTCGCACCCGTTGCGGATTTGGAGGCTGCACGGGTATTCGATGGTCTCACGAAGGGCTTTCACTTCTGCGAGGAGTTCTTCGAGCGAGAATGACTCTAGCGGGAAGTTGGCATTGGTGCGGTCTAGGTTTGCGAAGTCGAGAAGGCTATCGACGAGGCTGAGCATTCTTTGAGCTGAACTTAGTGTGAAGGATGAAGCCTCCTTTACGAAGGCTTCGTCGCTCCGTTGCGCCAATAGTTGAGCGAATCCGATAATGGGGTTGAGGGGGGTTCGAAGCTCGTGGCTCATGACCGAGAGGAACTCGTCCTTTGCTCTGTTTGCTTTCTCGGCCGCGTTTTTGGCGCTGATCAATTCTTCCTCGCGTTGGAGCAAGGCGTCTTCCGCCCGCTTCTGCGCGTTAATATCTCTTGTGATTGAAATGAAGTAGTCGGGGCTTCCATCATCGGAGAGTTGAAGGGAAACGGTGAGCGAGACCCAGGTTGTGGAGCCGTCTCTCCGGATGTACCTCTTATCTATCGAGTAATTGCTGATATCTCCGACTAGCACCTTTCTTGCGAGGTCCCAGTCTGCTTCGAGGTCGTCGGGATGAGTGATGTCACCGAAGGTCATCGATAGGAGCTCTTCCTTGCTGTAGTCGACCATATCGCAAATCTTCTGATTGACGCGCAGCCAGTTTCCTTCGGGTGAGAGGTGGGCGATGCCGACTGCGGCGTTTTCGAAGGTGCTACGAAAGCGCAGGTCGCTTTCCAATTGTAGTTTTTCTGCAACTACATTATCAGTAATGTCTTCAGCCATGATAGCTAGGCCGCCGATCTGACTATCGTTTTCGGTCCAAGGCATGCAGACCCACTTTATCCATTGGCTTGTTCCGTCGGCTCGAATGAATTCGTCCTTGTCGTCACTGATGATTTCACCTGCCAGTGTCCGGCGGTGTATGTCTTTCCATCTTTCTGGTATTTCTGGAAAGAGGTGGTAGTGTGACTTGCCGATGACATCTTGATCCCTGTCAAATCCGTAGTCGTTTAGCCAACGTCGACTTGCTGCCAGATAGCGCATTTTTGTATCGAATACGGCGATACCGGCTGGGGCGTTTTCCAGGTAGAGTTTTGCTCTTCGTTCGCTTTCTTCGAGGAGGTTCTCGGCTTTCACTCGATCTGTAATCTCCTCGGTCATGAGGACGATTCCTCCTATCTCACCGTCGCCATTTAGCCATGGCCTTGTTTCCCACTTTATCCATCTGACTTGTTCGTTATCATCTACGAACAAGTCTTTGTTGGCTTTCACGGTTTCGCCTTTGAGTGATCTTCGGTGGGCTGCCTTCCAGTGGTCGGGCATGTACTGAACGACTTCGTAGTGATGCTTTCCGATGAGGCTTTCCGTGTGCTTATTGTCGTCCATCCAGCGCTGGCTGACGGACAGGTAGAGCATGTCGCGATCGAATATTGCGATGGCTGCTGGAGCGTTGTCGAGGAGGAGGCGAGCTCGTTCCTCGCTCTCGCGTAGCGTTTCTTCAGTCAAGGCTCGTTCAATTGCGGGGAAGAGTCGTGAGCAGACCTCTCGCAGCAGTTGAGTTTCGTGGGGCTTCCATTTCCGCGGGGAGCTAGACGTGACGGTGATGAGTGATTTTGCTTCCTTTACGATGACGAGTGGTTCGGTGAGATAGGCGGCGACTCCGATCTTGTTGAATCTTTCTATGACATCTCTCGATAGGCCCTTCTGATTGACGTCGTCTACCTGTATTTCTTGGCCGGCCAGCATTTTTTCGGAATCTGCCTGGGCTCCGAAGTCTGAGATTTTGTGGCGACCGAGTATACTGGGACGGTGGTCCTGAAATTCTTGTTGAACGATAAGGTACTGGGCATCGCTGGTGAATATTCCGAAATTGGCGCCATCGACATCGAGGTGCTTGACCAGTGCTTTGAGGGTAAATTCTTTGAGCTTTTGAGGCGAGTTCGGCTTCATGAGCTCCGCGTGCAGCCTGTCGAGGAATGCGTGGTTTTGCTCGATTTGCTTGTTTTCTGAAATGTCTTGTACGATCCCCGCTCCACCGATTATCGCGCCCCGTTCATCGTAGATCGGAGAGACCGTGACTTTGACCCAAATAACACTTCCATCTTTTCTGATATAACGCTTTTCGTGTTTGTGGATGGGTTCGCTTCCATTTATAAAGCGCGCGATTGCTTTGCGATCGGATTCTTTGTCATCCGGGTGATCGAGATTGCTGGGGGAAGTGTCGAGAAGCTCGGAGCGACTGTAGCCGGTCATTTCGCAATAGCGATCGTTTACCCGTAGGAGCCGCCACTTGGAGTCGAGCTGTATGGCGCCAATCGCGGATCCTTGGAAAAAGGCGTGGAATTGCTGGTCGCTGGCGCGTTCACCGGCTGTGAGTATGGCGGCTGTAACATCGTTATGAACGCCGAGCATTCTGATGGGCTTGCCATCTTGATTTCTAATTGCAAGGCCATGGCAGCGTATCCAAATTGTGGATCCGTTCTTGTGATGGTAGCGTACGAGTTGGTCGTAGGGGTGCTTGGGGTCGTCGCAGTGCTTCTCGAAATTCTTTTGAGAAAGAGCGAGGTCTTCCGGGTAGATTAGTTTTTGCCACTCGCGAGGACTGTGCTGTTTTTCATTAGGCGAGAATCCGAGGGTCGTCCAGAATTTCGGACTCATCCATTCGCGATCGGGGTTTTCGATATCCCAATACCAAATGCCGTCTATTGAACTGTTGTCCAGAAATTCAATGACTTCGGGGTTCGTGCGAAACTTTTCGTAGAGCTCGCGTTTCAAGTAGTGATCTTGAGTGGCTATTTGGAAGCGAATGTCGCTGTCCCTCCGAGCTTCCTCCTTGCTTGGCAGTTGGCTGGTGTCGACGCTGTTGATTTCGGCCCTGACGGTGGACGGGTAGAATCGAATCCATAGTTTCAATTCCGATTGCTTGTCGAGCAGCTCCTTGATGTCTCTTTCGAAGTGTATTTCAGGATGGGTTTCTGTCCAGAAGTGAGCTGTTTGTATGAATGCAAGCAGGCTGAGGAGCTCGTTGAATCGAGTTTTTCCAAGGAGGCGGGTCAGGGTTTTCTGGCATTCTTGGTAGTTTTCGCGCCTCAGGAAAATGCAGGCTGAGCTGAGGATAATGCACAGCTCGAGCTCTTCTTCGGGAGCTGGCCAGGAGGGCAGTGGGGTGTCTGCTGCTGCTAGAGTTTCCAGTCTCTCGGCTAGCTCCTTTGCGTTTGGAAATGGCTGCTTGAGCAGTCGTAGGATCGAAGCGGGATCGACGGGCTCGCAGGAGGGATCGCCCGCGATATGTCCTTGGCCGGCGAGAAAGGCGCAGTGGCGGGCGAGGCAGTAGGGAGTTTCGCAAAACCGAGACAGGTAGGTGAAGAGGCGGTCCTTGAATAGGGAGGGGAGGGGGTTGTCCAGGTAGGATAATTGGGCTTGGCGCCACAGATTCTCTAGAACCTTGGGAGAGTCTTCAGCTGTTAGGAAGAAGGCCGGGCAGAGTCCTATTCGGTTTTCAATCTCAGCCTTGATCGCGTCTATGTTAGGGTAGCTATCGCTGAGTTTTGGCATTGAGCTTAAATCTGCAGGAATTCTTTTAGCGCAAAGCAGGGATGAATATTAGTACTGCTTCGTAAGTAATCAGCGCAAGGAAACAATGTACCTTGATCTTTGAACCTAACTTGAACGAGTTTTATTTGTGGCCTTTGTCAAGGAGGGGGTGAATTCCAGTGCGGTTTCGGATCCTGTTCGATTAGAATGGTTCATGACTCGTTTGGGCACGAAAAAGCCCTCTCCGAACTGTTTCGGAAAGGGCTTAGTAAATTTTACTGTTTACGCGTCTTAGGCTTCGACGGCTACCTTGCGGTGCTCTTTGTCGAAAACGACCTTGCCGTCGGAGAGGGCGAAGAGTGTGTGGTCGCGGCCCATGCCAACGTTTTTTCCAGCGTGGAAGCGAGTGCCGCGCTGGCGGATGATGATGTTACCCGCGATGACTTCTTCTCCGCCGAACTTCTTTACGCCGAGGTTCTTTGGGTTTGAGTCGCGTCCGTTCTTGGAAGTGCCTTGTCCTTTTTTATGTGCCATGGCTGAAAGGTGCTATCGTTCTAGCTAAAAGGGTAGATGGTTATGACTCGATGGAGTCGATCTTGATGACGGAGAGTTCCTGGCGGTGACCGCGTCGGCGCTCGTAGCCTTTGCGCTTCTTCTTCTTGAAGACGACGATCTTGCGACCGCGCTTGTTTTCAAGAATCGTTGCGGAGACCTTGGCGCCGTTTACGAACGGGGCGCCGAGCTTGAAAGCATCGCCTTCGCCCACGGTGAGGACTTCGCTGATTTCGAGCTTCTGTCCAGCTTCCGTGTCTGGGTAGCGGTTCAAGATGAGAACGTCGCCTTCTGTGACGGTGTACTGTTTGCCCTGTGTTTGGATGGTTGCTTTCATCGGAAAAATTGGAAACCGCGTAATAAGGTCGCTTCGCGGCGTTTGATCAATCTTTTTATCGGAAAAATTTTGATAAATGGACGTAGAGAGAGTTCGGGGTTATTTCAACGAGAAGAGCACAGTGCAACACTATGCTAAGGCTGTGGCGAACGTGGGCTTGTGGGAGTCGGAGAAGCTGTTGTTTAACAGGTACTTCTCTCGCCAAGATTATTTGCTCGATCTAGGCTGCGGAGCGGGTCGGGCGAGCGTCGGCCTGTGGGAGGAGGGGTTCGAGAGAGTGTTGGGCGCGGATTTGGCGGAGGGCATGGTGGAGGAGTCGAGGGAGATTGCGGAGTGCTTGGGCTGTCCGTTTCGCTTTCAGAGGGAGGACGCGACGGCATTGAGCTTCGCGGACGGGAGTTTTGACGGTGTGGTGTTCGCGTTTAACGGTCTGATGCAGATACCCGGCCGGAGCGAGCGCCGGAAAGCGCTGGCGGAGATGCGGCGCGTGCTGCGACCGGGCGGGCATATCGTGTTTTCGACATTGGACCGCGACGATCGCTTGTACTCGAAGGTTTTCGCGGACGCGGACGATCCGGAGCACGATTTGGCTCGGAACGCGAACCTGGTCGATTTCGGAGACCGCCATTTCGAGACGGAGCACGGGACCACGTTTATGCATGTGCCGCGTCGGGCGGAGGTAGTGGAGGATTTGGAGAGCGTGGGATTGAGCCTGGTGGAAGACGCGATGCGCAGCGAGCTGGCTCGGGAATCGGCGGCTGTACGGGATTTTTCGGAGGATTGTCGGATGTGGGTAGCTAGATGACTGGTGATACTATTGAGTACTGAGGGGTGAATTGAGATTGAGATGAGTTGAGGCTTGGCTAGCTGGTGGGGAGTTGGTCGACGAAGTGCTGGAGATGGGCGGGGATTTTTGGCTCTCCGTTGAAGGCGTAGCCGAAGTGCTCCTGGATTTTAGCGACGCACCAGAGGTTTGGTTCGGCGTCGTAGCCTTGGTTGATTGTGCGGATCTCGCTGCTGGATCCGGTGAGTTCGATGGCCTGTCGGGCGACGTCTTCCCAGGAGGTGAAGACGGAGGCGAGGCCTTGGTAGATTTCTCGGTTGCAGTCGCTTTCGAGCACGGAGCGGTAGATTTTGGCGAGGTCGCCGGCCCAGATGAACTGGGTGCCGTCGTGCTGGGTGACTTCGATGGGGAGGCCGCGGGCGGCGTTTCGGGCGATGTCCTTGAAGCGGGTGTCGGAGTAAATGGACGCGCCGGGTACGACGGGGTTTCCGAAGGTGTAGCCGGGCCGGATGATGTTGCAGCGCATCTCGCTTTGGTGGGAGAGGGCGATGAGGAAGTTTTCGGTACTGGCCTTGGTTGCGCCGTAGAAGTCGGTGGGGCGGGTTTTGGAATCTGGACCCATCAGCTTGCGCATCTCGCCGTGGCAGGCGGTGGAGGAGGTGTAGATGAAGTGTTGCACGCCAGCGTTTTTGGCCGCTTCCATTAGTATAATGGAGGGAAGCGTATCGTTCAGGAGCATGGTTTCCGCTTCGTCGCCCCAGCCGAGGGCTACGTGAATGACGGCGTCCATGCCGCGAACAGCGTCGCGGAGGATAGCGTGTTCGGATAGGTCTCCTTTTATGAAACGTATGCGTTCGTCTTGGGTGAAGGTGGAAACTTTGCTCGGATTGCGGGCGAGGATAGTGATTTCGTGTCCGGCTTCGAGCAGTTCGACGACGATATAGGAGCCAATGAATCCGGTGCCACCGGTAACGAGTGCTTTCATGAGGAAGCTTGTTAGTGGGATATGCTCAGAGGGTAAGCGCTGCGTTCTCTCGTATTAATGCACGGTTTCGCGCCCTGTGAAAAAGCGCTTTACCCGAGGGGCTAGGGGAGCATAGTGCGTGCTTTCCCAATTTTTGAGGACCTACCCATGAGCAGAAAAAACTACTTCAATACACTGACTTTGGCCCAGAAGCTTGAGCAGCTCGGCCGTTGCCGTTTCATGAATGCCTCCGAGTTCAACGGAGTCGAAGCCCTCAAGGGCAAGAAGGTTGTGATCGTGGGTTGTGGCGCTCAGGGGCTTAATCAAGGTCTCAACATGCGCGATTCCGGTCTCGATGTTAGCTACACGCTTCGCGAAGCGGCGATCTCCGAAAAGCGTCAGTCGTGGAAGAACGCGACTGAGAACGGCTTCGCGGTTGGCACCTATGCGGAAATGCTGCCGACGGCTGACCTCGTGCTCAATCTCACTCCTGACAAGCAACATACCGCAGTGATCAACGCGGTGCAGCCCCTCATGAAAAAGGGCGCGACACTCGCTTATTCGCACGGCTTCAACATCGTCGAGGAAGGCATGGAAATTCGTGAGGATCTCACGGTGATCATGGTGGCTCCGAAGAGCCCCGGTACGGAAGTTCGCGAAGAGTACAAGCGCGGTTTTGGCGTGCCGACTCTTCTCGCGGTGCACACGGAAAACGATCCGGAGGGCAAGGGCTGGGATACCGCCAAGGCCTACGCGGCTGCGACGGGTGGCGATCGCGCCGGCTGTCTCGAGTCGAGCTTCATCGCTGAAGTTAAGTCCGACCTCATGGGCGAGCAGACGATTCTCTGCGGTCTTTTACAGGCCGGTTCCTTGCTTGCATACGACAAGATGATCGAGGAAGGGATTGAAGCGGGTTGGGCGTCCAAGTTTGTTCAGCACTCTTTCGACACGATTTGCGAAGCGCTGAAGCATGGCGGCATCACCAATATGATGGATCGCTTGTCCAACCCTGCGAAACTGAAGGCGTTCGAGCTTTCCGAGCAGCTGAAGGACATCATGCGCGACCTTTTCGACAAGCATCAGGAAGACATTATGTCCGGCGCGTTCTCCAGCGGTATGATGGCTGACTGGGACAAGGACGACGTGGATCTGCTCGCATGGCGCGAAGCGACGAATACGACCGCTTTCGAAAAGTCCACTGCGGGCGATGTTGAAATTTCCGAGCAAGAGTACTTCGACAAGGGCATCTTGATGGTGGCGTTTGTTCGCGCTGGGGTTGAGCTCGCATTCGAGTCGATGACCAATGCGGGAATCAAGGCTGAGTCCGCTTACTACGAGTCCCTCCATGAAACTCCGCTCATCGCTAACACAATCGGTCGGAAGAAGCTCTACGAGATGAACAAGGTTATTTCCGACACGGCTGAGTACGGTTGCTACTTGTTCTCCAACGCGGCGATTCCGTTGCTTGGCGATTTTATGAAGGGCGTTAAGACCGATGTGATCGGCAAGGGTCTGGAGTGCGGCTGTGCTGCAGTTGACAACCAGGAGCTCGTGGCGGCCAACGCTAAGATCCGCAGCCACGGTGTCGAGAAGATCGGCGCAGTGCTCCGCGGACACATGGGCGCGATGGCGAAGATCGCGGTAGGTGGTTAATCGATTCTACTGTAGTTAAAATTTGAGGACGCCTCGCTTGGTTTGAGCGGGGCGTTTTTTTGTGATTCTTTTCAATGGCGATAAGAGTGATGAGGTGAGTTTTTGTTCTGGTACGAGTGTTGAAGAAACGCGTTAAGGTTTTAAGTATTTTTGCCGTATGGGAAGTGATGCCTACGGTAGGAAAATTCAGTCACTCAAACTCCCCTAAGCGCTTGTTTCGGTTTTGGCTTGCTGCTCTCCCGATTATTGGTGCCGCGTTGGCTTTATCTGCCTGTCTGCCGTCTACGGAAAAAAAGAGTGGCACAGAGGTGGGTGACAAGGCGGACGAATCTCCGGGATTTGAGCCTATTCTTGTTGGCGATACACTCGAGATGGTTTTTCAAAAAGCTGGACGTGATCCTACTGGCGAACTGAAGAGAAACGGTGTTCATCACATAATGTTTGGAGAGAGCAGTATTCGCTTGGAAGAGGGTAGGGTGATATATGTTGATCCGGACTTTGCAGCTGGGCCGGAGGATTCAACTGCGCAGAACACAGCTCGCAAATCCATTTCTCGCGTAGTCGAACGAAATACAATTGTGAGATCGGCTCAAGTTTCTCAGCCAGTGATCAACAATAATCAGACTGTGAATGTGGTGTCGGGATCATCTGGATACAACCGAGGTCGAGTGCGTTATGCGAATCCTGGAAAGGTGACTGTCGTTTGTGGAACGGCTGACGACAATTTTCTAGAACGTGTGCAGTATCTCTGTCGGACTTACAGCAACGTCGTTTGCGAGTATGGAGGCCGTAGTTCGAGCGCGACCGTCTATGATCAGTATGGAACCCGAATCAGTCCGAGCACGAGCAATCTTGACGACCTGCGTCGGGGGATTCGCGAAGGCCTTGACGATCTATAGATAAGTCAAGCGTCGGAGCATTGCGCCATATTCTCGCCACGGTTACTTGTGGCCGAGGATTCTGGCTGGTAGGAAGAGGATGCTCTTAACGGTGGCTAGGATGGCTTCCATTAGGGTGCCTACGATGCGAAAGGGAATGGAGAGCAGCCAGAAAAGGGGCCAAAGCAGCAAGGTGAGAATGGCGAGCGGCCAGCAGATTACGAAGAGCAGGACTAGGAGAATGAAGGTTAGAAGCGTTTTCATGGAACGGAATGGAGAGATGAAGATTTCGTACTCTATAGTACAACAAGAACGCTTGGAGGGTTACAGGTCTTTTCTCTCTAGATTGCCGTCGTTTGTGGTCAGCTCGGCTTTGAGGGTGTGAAAGATTTTGTGTAAGTAGCTGGCTTCGGGGCTGTTCGTAACCACATAGTACGCCGTTCCTCGGTTGCTTGGTTGTAGCTTATTCGCTTCGGGTCTAATACCCCGTCGCTTGCGACGCTAGGTCCGGGGCGGCGCCCGGGCCCTACCCTTTTGCTGGTCGAAAAGGTAGGGCTTGGGCGCTGTCCCAAGCATAGTTGAATTGTTTTTCAAATATCCTGCTGCTTGCGGCGGGGATCTTGATTTTTATTCTTTTATATACTCGGCTAAGCTGGATTTAAGTTCTTCGGAGAATCCATCAAGATCCTCTTTCCTCATCATTCCATAACTACACATCGAAACCATGTAGAAGAACTGCTTTGATCTTGAGTGACCGTCCAAACAGTCTTCTAGAATCTTTTTCTCTTTTTTCATCTTTTCGAAAGTGTCCCAGAACTGTTCGGTTGGAGTTTTTCCAGCATCAGACAGGCTCTTGAGAAGCTCTTTGTTTTTCTTTTCGAGGTAGCGTTCACGGAGCTCGGGAACAATCTTCCCAAATCGCTTCCAGTCGGATTCGTTGTGCTCTCTTTTCATTTTATTCTACAACTCCAATTGCATACAATGGAGGCGGCACAGTTGCCGAAATTGTATGCCACGTTTAGTTGGGGTTATTCTATTTGAGTAAGTGGATTACCGTTATACGGATTGAATTTATAGTTCCCCGGAAACTCTTCTCCGGTTTCTGAATCAATTACTGACGGCATGAGAGAACCGAGTGGAAGTCTCCATCTGAAATCGTTTTCAAAGGATGTAATGATGAACGAACCGTCGGAGGTCGGATCTAGTATTTTTTCGCCGGCCACTTCACCCGGATAGACTATGAATTCTATTCCTTTTCCTAGTTCGCCCATTGCTTGACCGAGCAATGGCTTCATGGAGATTAGTAGATTTGAAACTTCTTGATCAACTACAGTGTATGGAATTTCTTCAATTTCGACCCCGTCAGATTGAAGCTTAATATTCTGTCTTATTTCTCGCTTTTCTTTATGGGTAAACGACCCAAAAGTGCCGATATCGCTTTGGACCACAGCGAAGATATTGTACTTTTTTAATCGTTTCAGAATTTCCTCTTTTTGTCCTTCTGTCATTCCTGGGTTTTGATCAAAATTATTCTCCCAATAGACTTGAGGCATCCACCATACAAAACTTAATTGCTGTGGTTTTTGTGCAATTTGTTGGGTCTCTTGAATGAGTTTTGTTAAATCCATTCCGTTTGCATGAGCAAACAAGAATAGGATAAGGAAGAGCGTTTTTGTTTTCATAATGATTAATTTTTCAACGCCGAGTGCATACGATGGAGGCGGCGCAGCCTATCGGAATTGTATGCCACGACTTGTTCTCTATTTTATTTGGGAAGGTTCTCTTGCTGGGATCTTAGATTTTTTGAAATCTCCGATGTTTCTTGTGGCTATCAAGTCGACATCGCTCCCTATGCATACCGCCTCGATCACTGCGTCTTCGAAATCTGTAATTTCGCTCTCGAGTGCGACTTTGAAAGTCTGTCGAGACATTTTCCCTACTTTGCAGATCGTGATGAGCTTATCGAGTAGTGATCTCGTATTTTTCTCACCTAGGACCTTTTTGCCAAGGTAGTGAAGCGTAGTGATTGTCGTAGGGCAGATCCATCCTTCTATTTCCTTCCTTTCCGCTTTTGCCAGTACTGCCGCTGCATCCTTCCAGAAAGGCTCTCTCGCAAGCCAAACGTCCAGAATCACATTGGTATCCAATAGGACTTTCACAGGTACCTGTCCTCTAGGTGTTTGCGGTAGTCATTTTCGTCGATTTCGGCTCCTTCTTTTCGGATGATTCCAATCATGGAGGAGGTGATTGGTGGGAGTTCGTCACTTGGAAGCTCGTCGCTTTGCG